>CAYVQY010000001.1:0-724771 GCA_964452755.1 uncultured Prosthecobacter sp.
ATGTGGACCGCTTCAAGCCCGCGCCTCCGCCCAAGAACGAAGGACGCGAGATTCTGGAACCGCTGCTGGCGTCGGTGAACGGCGCGGAGGTGCGGACGGAGCCCTTTGTGCATCTTCACCTCGCCCAAGTGTTCTCCGATTCTGTTTATCGCGGCCTGTTGGCGCATCTGCCGGAGGACCGGCATTACACGGAACTGCGCCATGCGGACGCCATCCAGCCGGACGGCAGGAGTGCGCGGCTGCGATTTGCCTTTGGAGGCAAGGAAACAGCCGCCCTGCCACCAGAGCAGCGCGTCTTCTGGCAGCGTATGCTTGTGGCGCTGCGTGATCCTGCGCTGGAGAAGGCGCTGCGGGAAAAGCTCAAGACGGGACTGCACGAGCGCTTTCGTGAGAGCCTGGGAGACATCGTGCTGCATCCGGTGGTGGAACTGATCCGTGATCTGCCAGGCTATCGTATCGGGGCACATACGGGCATCTTCAAAAAGGTCATCGCGATGCAGTTTGATCTTCCCGACAACGCCAGCCAGGAGACTCTGGGCACCACGTTCTACGGTCGGCATGAAGATGGGAGGTTTGAACCCGCCCTGCGCATGCCTTTCCTTCCAGCCACCGGCCACGCCTTTGCCGTGAATTCACGAAGCTGGCACGGGGTGGAGGTCATTCCTGACGGTTCCAAGCCGCGCAACTTGCTGACGCTGACCTACTACATCGGCAAAACGGGCGCGTGATCTGAAACCTACGACAAGCGCTGGCCGCAACCTGTTTCATCCGAAGCCCGCCGCATCACGCACACGACAGAGGGTCTTGCGGGCAACCATTAGGCAGGGTTGAAAGTCGAAAACTTCGCGCTTCTTCCGTTGTGCGGCACGGCGGATGCTGTGAAGTGCATCCCACGATGCATCCCCCTACCCTTCCCTGGAAAGTCCTCTCCTCCCACAGCGCCGCAGGTGTGCTTACCCCGGGCTGGCCGCTCGGCGAACCCGCCCCTGTAGACAGTGGTGCACGCACCTTTGGGGTCGAAGTCTTCTTCGACTCGCCCTTCGAATCACCACCCGTCGTCCACCTCGGCCTGACGGGTTTTGACCTCGACCAGCGCGACAGCTCGCGCCTCACGGTCAAGGCCGAAAACATCACCGCGAACGGCTTTCAGGCCGTCATCACGACCTGGTCCGCCACACGCGTGTTTTCCGTCGAATTCGACTGGCTGGCGATCGGCTACTGAAGGTCCAGCTCCGGCTTGAAATCGGCGGCGTGGTAGGAGCTGCGCACCAGCGGAGCACTGGCGACGTGGCGGAAGCCCTTCTTCAGCGCGATCTGCTTGTAGTTCTCGAAAGTGTCCGGGTGGATGTACTCGATCACGGGAAGATGCTGCGCCGAGGGCCGCAGGTACTGGCCCAGCGTCAGGACGGTGACGTCATGCTCGCGGAGGTCGTCCATGGCCTGGAAGAGTTCCGTTTCCGTCTCACCGAGGCCGAGCATGAGACCGCTCTTCGTGGCGCAGGTCTGGCCCATCTCCGCCGCCATTTCCTTTGCGCGCTTCAGGACGTGCAGGCTGCGCCCATACTTGGCGCGGCTGCGCACGAGCGGGGTAAGGCGCTCGACGGTTTCAAGGTTGTGATTGAAGATGTGCGGCTTCGCCTTCATCACGATTTCGAGGGCGTCGTCCTTGCCGTTGAAGTCCGGCACGAGAATCTCGATGGTGATGGTCGGCACAGCCTCGCGAACGGCCTCGATGGTGCGGGCGAAGTGCTCCGCGCCGCCGTCCGCCACGTCGTCCCGGGCGACGGCGGTGATGACGATGTGGTTGAGGCCCATGCGCTTGGTCGCCTCCGCGACGCGCTGCGGCTCGTCGGCTTCCAGTGCGAAGGGCTTGGCGGTTTTCACCGCGCAGAAGCCGCAGGCGCGGGTGCAGCGGTCACCGGCGATCATGAAGGTCGCCGTGCCCTGGCTCCAGCATTCCCAGCGGTTCGGGCACTGGGCCTCCTCGCACACGGTGTGCAGCTTGAGATCGGTGATGAGCCCCTTGGTGCTCCAGAACTTCGGATCGCGCGGCAGGGTGACACGGATCCAGTCCGGTTTCTTGTCGCGATGGAGGGCAGGGTCGATTTTAGGGGTCATGAGGCGGGGGATGCATCGCGAATCTGAACGTTTTTGCAACGGATTTGGCCGTCTCCGTCCTCAGGCGGGTGGTCAGGTTCAGTTCCCGAAGAGAGGTTTCCGCTTCGGCGGCGCACTCGGCGTCACCGGATTGCCGCCGATGCGCTGGGCTTCGCGCAGCTCCATTTCTGTCGGCGGTTTGCGCTCGTCGTTGTTGCCACCGCCGAAAATTCGGGGATTCCAGCGTGTGTCGCCGACGGTGCCGCTGCCCTTGTAGGCGAGAAGAGTCGTGACCGGCAGAAGGACGATGCCGGTGATGCCGCGCACGCGCACCTCGGCATTGAAATCGATGTCGTCGCGGATGAAATCCACGTTGCCGGAAGACTTGATGCGGAAGGCGCTGGATTCGGCTTCCAGATTGTCCGTGACAATGAAGCCGTTGGCGACTTCGAAGGTGCAGTCCGCCTTTTTGGCCACGTTGTAGCCCTTGATCCGCGAGGGCAGGATGGAGCCAATGACCGGCGTGAGCGGTCCGAGCACGGGCAGTGCGAGGAGGTTCCCATTAACGATGATAAGCGCCCCGCCGCCCTTCAACGCCCGCCAGTCGTCCATGCGTCCGGTGAACTTGAAGTGACCGGTGATGTCGCCGATGCTCTCGTCGCCGGGTGAATAGACCTTGGCGAAACGCTCGAAGCTGATGGAGCTGATGCGCACCTCGCCCTCATAGGTGTTCGGCACGCGGTTCTCGTCCAGGCGCCCCTTGAGCGTCATGTCGCCGCCTAGCACGTCTCCGGCGATGTCGAAGCGCGTATCGCCGGCGTTGCTGGTGACCTTGGCGTCCACATCCTCGAAGTAGAGCCGTTTGCCAAAGACTTCATACGGGAAGCGCCCCACTCGGGCACGAACGTCGTAGCGGTTGGGACCGGACAGTTCGACCGAGCCGGTGACGTCCAGCGTGTCGCCGTAGAGGCGACCGTTTACGTCGAAGCTAAGCACGCTGCCTTTGATGCCGACCTTTCCGTAGGGGGCGTTGATGGGATGATCCTCGTTCCAAAGGACGTAATGCGCCCCGCCGACGGGATTGCTGAAGGCGACCTCGAAGTTGTTGCGCTCAGGGTTGTCACGAAAGCCAATCGTCCCGTTGACAACCGTCTCGGTGCCGGCGGAAAAGCGGTAGCGGGCGATGGCGTCCGCCGTCTTCGGGGCAAAAGCGCGGACGATGCCGGCGGCGTCCGCCTCGGAGCGCACGTTGACGAGCCGGAGCCACTTTTCGTCGTCCGCGTCGTTCACGAAAACGAGTTCCGCCTCGCCTGGGCCATCCGGGCGCTGCATGCGCACATTCGCGTAGTTCTGAAAGTCCCCCAGCAGGGACAGGTCCATCTCGACAGATTCGAAGAAGACATCCTTGTAGCGGAAGTTGCGCAGCACACCGTGGCCGGAAGAGGGGCACTCGCGCAAGTTCGCCGTGGGTCCGGCACAAGCCAGGCGCACGTCGATGAAGGAGCTGTCGTCAAAGGCGAAGCGCTGGATGATCTCACGCGTCTTCGGCAGCTTCACAAACGGCACGAAGACGTTCGGGTCCATGCGCAGATGGAGATCATACCGGAAGCCCTCACGACGGTGGTTCATGATGTCGAGTCCGAGCGTGCCGGTCTTGTGGCGGAGCCGGGCCTCACGCACGAACAGGCCCTCCCTGGACGCGCCGAAGTTCAGCGTCAGCGCCTCGAAAATCTCTCCGCGGCTGCCGAACCGCCCGCACTCCAGCCTGCCGGTGACCTCCGCCGGAATGAAGTCGTCCCGAGCCCGCTCCCCGCCTACGAAGAGCAGCCCTTCCAGCGCGAGTTGCGGAGCCTCGTAGAACACCGCCTCGCGCAGTTGATCGACGCTGAAAAACGCGCGCGCCAGCCCTGGCAAGTCGGCGCTGGAATTCAGCCGGAAACGCACCTGGTCGGTTCCCATGCGCCAGGTCGCCGTCGCGTCGAAGACGCCGAGATGATCCTGCAGATGCAGACGTTTGAGATCAATGAAGCCGCCGTCGTAATCCGCCTCGGCGACGAATTCCTTCCACACATAATCCTCAAACGCGAGGTTCTGGGCCTGCAGGGTGAGACTGGCCAGCAGGTCACGCGGCCGCTCCAACGAGCCGGAGACCTTCACCGTCAGACTCGGTGCCTGGGGGGATTTGAAGCGCGCCAGCCAGTCCAGCCCGTGCTGGATCTGTGCACGATGCTCCTGCATCAGCCGCAGCCGCTCCAGGGCGCCGCGTTCGTTGGGATCCTTGGGGCTGCCGTCCCGCTCCGGCAGGCCCAGCTCGCCGCTGATATCAACCTGAATGCCAGCGAGCAGGCCCGTGGCGTGGCGGATGTGCAGCCGCCCCTCTTCAATGATCGCCTTGGCCGTCAGATTTTCGAGGGTCACCACCGTCAGTTCAGGATGCTCGGGGTCCACCGGCAGGGCCACGTTGGTGTGCTGGAGTTCCAAGCCCGTGATGTGAACCTTCCCGCGCAGCAACTCCCCTGGGTCCACGTCGAGATCCAGCCGGTCCACGGCGGCCACCAAATGCTTCCGCGTCGCGTCATTGAACACGCTCACCTTTTTGGCGATCAGGCCGCCGAAGGGGTTGATCGTCAGCGACTCGAAATTCAGATGCACGCCATGACTCGCCAGCTCTTCCGTCACGAAGCCATGCCAGTGCCGGCGAAAGGAATCCGTCGTCACGAAAGTCCCCGCCGCCAGCACGAAGCTGAACGTCAAAAAAAACAGGACTCGCCCAAGGAACCGGAACATCAGGCCTCAAAATAGCCGCCAAGGCCGCCATCACAAGCGACAAGCCGAAGACGAAAGGCCCCGGCTAGCGATACTGCTCCGGCGCAGCCATCGGCAGCAGGCCCAGCGGCGCCACCTGCCCCGCCCGCAGCTTTTCCGGCGGCAGGCTCGGCGCGTCCGAGGCCAGGAAGACCGCGATCTGCACCAGCCCCGTCCGCCCCTTCGGCCCCAGTTCGTAGAGCGCGGCGTCGCTCGTCACTGGTTGAAAAAGCAGCGGGCGGCCGATCATCTCCTCCACATACAGCGTGCTGCGGGCCTCCACGCGCGGCCCGCCGCGCTTCCACACCGCCGACGTTCCGTTCATGACCCGCCTCCCGTCCACACCCACCGCGAGTTCCAGCGGCAGCGGCGTCCGGTTCCGAATCGCGATCCTGTAGGCCTGGTTCGGCAGACCGGAAACAAACAGCACCCCGCCGCAGGAATAGGACTCCAGCCACCGGCCCGTCGCGACATCCTGCAGGCCAACTTCGATGGAACCATCACCCATCCGCGCAAGGCCGCGCACGCGATCCGCCACGTCTCCCTGCCGCTCCATCATCCGGGTGATGCGGTCCGGGGCCGCATAGACGACCCGGGCCACCATGTGAGGTGTCAGGCTGGTCTGCGCCGCGCGCGCCGCCTCACCGTGGTGGTAAAGATTCGCGTCCTGCTGCCATGCGGGCCTGAGGGAGCCCGCCGTCCCGTTGCAAGAGGCCAGCAGCACCGCGGCAGCCGCCCCCCATGCCAGATTCCATGCCTTCCGCCTGCCTTCGTTGCCGTTCGTCATTCTCTTGATGTGTTGGTCGTCTTGATGTGGAAAGTAACACGCGTGAGGCCGGAGACTTCTTCCACGGAACGCCTTACCTCGCACTCCAGCAGCCGCTCGATCATCGCACACTCGAGTTCGTCCACGATGGCATGCTTCTGCGCGACGGCCCGCAGCGGGCGGTGGGACTCCACCAGCATCAGCCCGCCGTCCGCGTCTGTTTCGCTGCGGCTCAGGCAGCCGTCCGCCGTGCGCAGCCGGGCCAGGACTTTGACCCGCTCTGCCAGCGTCTCCGCCTTCCGGAGCTTCACCGCCCAAAGCTCCGTCTTGTCCTGGAAATGGGTGAAAAGCAGCTTCGAAGGTGCCGTCTCTCCGTAAACGCGCTCCGCCGCCGCCAGCAGGTCCAGCGTCAGTTGCGGTTCGACGCTGCCGAACAGGGCCTCAGCCTTCGGAGTGAGGCGATAGAGCTTTTCCGGGCGGCCGGCCTTCCGCGCCCGGCGCCAGGTGTCCAGAAAGCCTGACTTCTCCAAGTCCACGCAGTGCTGCTTCACGCCCATGTAGCTCATGTTCATCGGCTCGCACAGCTCCTTCACAGTCAGGCCCAGCGACCCCTTCAGGAGCCGGATGATCTCCAGCACCGGCGACCGCAGCATTTCTCGAAGAAGGGACAGCATGGCTTCTGAAGCCGCAGGCTAGCGTGCCCCATCCCGGGCGCAACGCAGCAGCGGCAGAAAATACCGGCCCTTGCGGCTCCGGCAGGACGCAGCGGTTCATTGGGACTCTCGCCACTTCACATGCCGGGGTGAAAGAACAGTCGCGCGTAGAGCCATGCCAGCAGCTCTCCCACCACTCCGCGCACTCCTCCGCTGGTGCGCCACCAGTGCGTCAGATCAGCAGCCGGATTTTCGTAGGGCAGGCTGGCCACATGTACGCCCTCGCCCAGTGCTTTTTGAAACAGCAGCACGCTTCGGCGCGAGTGCAGCGCCTCGGCCATCAGCGTGATGTGCCCGGGCTTCCGCCCCTCCGCCGCCAGCCAGTCGCGCAGGGCCACCGCGCTCGCATAGGTGCGGTCACGCGCCACCCGCACGTTGACCACCGGTCGCAGAAGTGCCGCGTCCATCCCCATCGCCTGGAGGATGGCCGCACAAGCGTGGGGAGTGGTCTTGTATTCCAGCAGCGCCTCGCCCTTCTCCATCGGCCCACCGGTGATGAGCAGCAGTTCGTAGCCGCCTTTTTCAAATTCAGCCTTCGCCTGGGCCAGCATCGCATCCCAGGCGTAGCCCTCCACCACCAGCAGCCCCCCGGGTTGCGGATTCCTCAGGATCAGGAAGTGCGGAAGCGCACGCGCCACCAGCAGCAGGCCCCCACACAGAAGCAGCGTCACCAGCGCCAGCCCACGCCAGGTCGGCAGCACCGCCTGGCGCCGCCGCAAAAGTCCGAAGCAGAGAGTAGAATGCGCCATAATTGCCGGAGCCTTCGTCATCACCGGCCCCGGGTCAAGACGCCTCGGCGCCGGATCACATTCGCCGTAGGGTAAAATAAAAACGGGCGTCCGCCGAGGACGCCCGTCTGGTCACAAAAAATTGGAGGAAAAGATCAGGGGATGACCTTGATGAACATGTCCTTGTAGTAGGTGGTGCTTTCCGGGTCGTGGGCCTGGAGGGCGATGGTGCCTTCGCTGAGTTTGCGTCCGGGCATGTTCTTCAGTTCCTTGGCGGGATCCCAGCCTTCGGGCTCGACGAAATCGACGGTCACCTTGCCGTTCACCTTGAGGGTGATGTGTTTGCCTTCGACCTTGATCTCGTAGTCGAACCACTCGCCGTCTGTGCTGGGTGCGGCGGGCACTTTGATGTGCTTGCCGCCGGCGGGCTCCTGCTGGCCTTCGGCGAGGGCGAGGATGTTGATCACACCGTAGAGACTGCCGGTCTTTTTCGGGTCCTTGTGCGTGCTGTTGACCTGGCATTCGTAGCCTTGATCAGGCCAGCCGGTCTCCTGGAACTGGGTGTGGAGATAGACGCCGCTGTTGGAGCCGGGCGTGGTCTTCACCTTCATCTTGAGCTCGAAGCTCTGGAACTTCGCGTCCCCGTTCGGGCCGGTGTAAAAAAGATGGGCGCGACCGCCGCTCACCTTCAGCAGACCGTTCTCCACGGTGAAGCAGCCGGGAACCTCGTCGTTGGATTTCCAGCCTGAGAGATCCTCCCCGTTGAACATGGGGGTCCAGCCGTCGCTGTCGGCTGCGTAGGAAACGATGGCGAGCGCCGCGAGGGCGGAGAGTGCAAGTGGTTTGAACATAGGATGGGCGTGCATAAACGCGGGTGCGCGGCGGTGTCTAGCAGGAGAAACCGGCTGTGGCGCGAGACACGCCATCCGACTTCTATCCGGCCTTCCGCGCCTTTTTGGCCGGAGGGCTTTTCACAGGGGCTTCCAAAACCAGTTTCTTCACGGCCAGAGCCGAAAGATGATGCTCAAGGGTGGCAGCGTTGAGGCCGAGAAATTTGGCGGTGCGGTCCGCGTCCTCTTCAAAATGACGGAACGCCATGCGGGAGAGTTCGCGCTCCACCCACGGCAGCAGCTCGATACCGGGGGATTTTTCCGCCACGCTCACCAGCATGGAAAGCGCATCGCGCATGCGATTGAGGGTGGTGGAGGGGTCCATGTGACGCCCACCCTTGCTGCCGAGCGGAATGTCGGAGGGCAGCAGGACGTCGGAATTGGACAGGGCGCAGGCGCGCTGGATGGTGTTTTCCAGTTCGCGGACGTTGCCGGGCCAGTCGTAGGCTTCGAGAATGTCGAGCGCCCCTTCCGTAAACCGCATCTGCGGCCCGCGACGGCGTGTGGACTGGCGGTGCAGGAAAAACTCCGCCAGGATGCGAACGTCTTCGCGGCGCTCCCGCAGCGGCGGGATGTGAATGCGGACGACGTTGAGACGATAGAAGAGATCCTCGCGGAATTTTCCCTTCGCGACCTCCACTTCGAGATTTTTGTTGGTGGCGGCGAGGACACGCACGTCGGTCTTCAGCGTCTGGTTGCTGCCGACACGGGAATAATTCCCCTCCTGCAACACACGGAGCAGCTTGCTCTGCACGGCCAGGGGCATGTCGCCGATCTCATCGAGGAAAAGCGTGCCGCCGTCGCACTGCTCGAAACGGCCCACGCGCTGGTTCACCGCACCGGTGAAGGATCCTTTTTCGTGGCCGAAGATCTCGCTCTCCAGGAGGTTGTCCGGGATCGCAGTGATGTTGATGGCCACAAATTCCTTCTGCGCCCTGGGGCTGAACTTGTGGATGGCACCCGCGACGAGTTCCTTCCCGCAGCCGCTTTCACCCGTGATCATCACGGGCGCATCGGAGCGGGAGACGCGGCCAATGAGCTTGAAGACCTCCTGCATCGGCGCAGAGCGGCCGATGATTGTCTCCTGGATGGACTCGGCGGGCACTTCCGCGACCTGGGCGCGGGTGACGGCACGGGCTTCGATCGCATTCAAGGCGCTTTCGACGACGCTGCGCAGCTCGTAAGGCAGGCGCTCCTTGCCCAGCACGTCATAGGCACCGAGACGCATGGCCTCGATCACATGACTGGTGCTGGCCGTGCCGCTGAAGAGGATGACCATGGCCTGCGGATCGTTCTGTCGGAGACGCTTCAGGAGGTCGATCCCTGTGGAGCCGTTGAAGCGGATTTCCGACAGTACCAGATGGGCCTTTCTCTTGGCAAGACTCGCCA
This sequence comes from uncultured Prosthecobacter sp., assembly GCA_964452755.1. GTDB lineage: Bacteria > Verrucomicrobiota > Verrucomicrobiia > Verrucomicrobiales > Verrucomicrobiaceae > Prosthecobacter. The sequence continues at coordinate 9,389 of CAYVQY010000001.1, forward strand.
GCGCGTCCTCGGGACGCTCGCAGAGGCTGATGGTGACACCGGGTGCCTTGAGATGCGAGGCCGCCCACTCGAGGAAGTCGGTGTCGGGATCCACGATCAGGATGTGGGTTTCCAGAATGTCGGGCATTGGCGGTGAAGAGGGCGGGATGGCAGGGCTTATCGCAGCAATTTCAAGTGCGGTCAAGATACGTCATACGCCGCCGAAGCGGCGGTGGCGCTGGTGAAAGGCGCGGATGGCGTCCTTGAGATCGTCCTTGGAGAAGTCCGGCCAGAACTTTTCAGTCACGTAAATTTCCGTGTAGCTGAGCTGCCAGAGGAGGAAATTCGAAAGGCGCATCTCGCCGCTGGTGCGGATCATCAGGTCAGGATCCGGGTAGTAGCGGGTGTAGAGGTGCTTGCTGAAAACCTCGGTGTCGATCATCGCATGATCGAGGTGCCCCCCCTCGATGCTGCGCAGCAGGCTTTTAACGCCGTCGATGATTTCCTCCCTGCCGCCGTAGCTCAGGGCCAGCACCAGAGTGAGGCCGGTGTTCTGCGCGGTCGCCGCGATGCAGCGGTGCAGCTCGTCCTGGCAGGACTGCGGCAGATCATGCAGCCGCCCGATAGCCTGCAGGCGCACGTTCTGCTTCAACATCAGCGGCAATTCGCCGCGGAGAAACAGCTCCAGCAGCTTCATGAGCGCATCCACCTCCCGCTTCGGGCGCTTCCAGTTTTCGGAGGAAAAAGCGTACAGCGTGAGGAACTCCACGCCCAGCTCCCCGCAGCATTCGACCACCCGCCGCACGGTCTCAGCGCCGGCGCGATGGCCTTCCGTCCTCGGCAGGGAGCGCTCCTTCGCCCAGCGTCCGTTCCCGTCCATGATCATGGCGATATGGCGGGGGATGGGTTTCAAATCTTGGGGTGTACGGCTCATGCGGGCGGCGAATGTAATGCAGCGCGTTGCCCGCACAACCAGTTCGCGGATTGATCGCCCATGCGCTAGGCTTGCAGGACGATGAATCCCGAAACCACCGCCAGTGTCATCTGCCCCGCCTGCGGACAGGCGTTTCTGCTCATGCAGCATGGGCAGGACGGCGTGGCGCAGTGTCCGCACTGCGCCCACACGGCTCCGCGGCTCCACTTCGGCACGCAGGCCCATGTTATGGGCGTGGCCCCCGGGCGGCGGTCGTTGGCCCAGACGCCACAGACACAGGAGCACGCCGCCACCGTTTTCGTCACTCCTGAAACGCCCCCGCAGGCTGCGCTGGAGCATTTTGCGCAGACACCCGCGAATGTCACACGGAGCACGCTCCAGTACTCGCAGGCCCTGATGCCGACTGCGGAGCCCCCGCCTCCTTTCGACCACTCTGCATCGCCCCAATTTCACGGCTCCCCGCTGACCACGCTGGCTTTCATGACCGCGTTCGCAGGCGTCTGCGGGATCGCGCTGTGGCTCTGGTGGGATCATGCGAACTCTCCCGCCGAAGCTCCCGCCAAAGCACCGGCTTCGCCATCCGCACAGCCCGAGGTGCGGCGGGCGCAGCCCGCCACCCAGGCTGAAACGCGCGCGGTAATCTTTGAACCACCGGACACCGCCGCCTTCGCCGCGGATGCGAAAGCGCTCGTCACCGAACTCTTCGCCGCCGACACGCCGGAGCGACGCGCCGAATGCGTTCATGAAGCCGTGAAATACGCCGCCGAGATCGAGGCGTGGGCCAGTCCGGCGGAAAAACCCGAGCTGCGGCTGCTGGCGAAGATCCCCGGCCTCCCGCTGGCCCTTCCCGGCGGCAAGCCGCTTCCCCTCTTCAAAATGGTCACCTCAAAGTGCGCCGCCGGAGCCCTCGTACGCCTCGAAGAAGGTCCGGACGGAAAACGCCGCCTGCACTGGCCGACGCTGATCGAAACCCACGACGCGAAACTGGCCGCCTTCCTGAAGACGAGCCGCTCCGAGGAATCCGGCTGGTTCCACGTCGCCCTGCGCCCGAGCCACGGACTCGATCTGCCGCAGGCCCTGCGCCCGAAATACCTCACCTTCGACGCGCAGATCGCCGCCGTGAACGATCCTCATCTCGTGGCCTGCGTGGAGCGCGACTCCCCGCTGGGCCGCTTCATGGACCGCGAGTCCGAGTGGGGAAAGGTTTACCTCTCCCGCCTCCTCGTCCGAAGGCTCGATATCGAAGCCGACGCCCCCTGCATGATCATCATGGACTGCGAAGGGGCGACGGAACGCTGAGCCGGTCGAGGCTGGCGACCTGCGAGCCTCGACCCCTGTTAAGACTTCGACGATGTGAAATGCCACGCCTCACTCTCACGCGGGCGGATCGTTGGAGCGCTTCTCGTCCTCGCGGGCGAGTTCTTCGAGGGTTTTCTCCTCGGAAGAAGCGGCCGGCGGCGCGTCATCGTCGGGCATTTTTGAGTCCTGATCTTCTCCGTCCGATTCTTCACCGGCAGACGCGGGCTTCTCCACATCCGGCGGCGGTGCAGACGGCGTTGCGGAAGGATTGATGAAGTCATCGTCCTCGGCCGGGTCGTCTTCGGAGTGCCACGGATTGTAGTTCTCGTTGTCCCAGTCGTCGTTCACGGCCTCCTCCAGCTCCTTCTCGTCCTTCTCGATCTGGGCGTAGTATTCCGGGTATTCGGCGCGGTCTTTTTTCTCCAGGAAGTAGGCCAGCCAGACACAGATGCCATAGAGCACGTAGAGCGGCCCGGACATGAGCATCAAAGTCAAAACGTCCGGCGTGGGCGTGATGATCGCCGCGAAGAGCGTGATGCCAACCAGCGCGTGCCGCCAGGTGGACTTCATGATCTTGAAGTTCAGGAAGTCGAGCTTCACCAGAGCCATCACGATCACCGGCAGTTCGAAGGAGATGCCGAAGACGAGGATAAAGCGGGTGGAGAAGGTGATGTAGTTCGACAAAGTCCAGTCCTGCCGCGAGCCCACGGTTTTCGCGAATTCGTCAAAGAAGGCCAGCGCCTTCGGCAGTACAACCCAGTAGGCGAAGCAGGCGCCCGTGAGGAACAGCCCGGTGCCGATGCCGATGGCCGGAAAGAGCAGTTTTTTCTCCTTCGGCTTCAGGCCGGGCAGAATGAACTGCAGCAGGAAAATCAACAGTAGTGGAAAGGCGATGATGACCGCCGCGATGAGCGAGACATTGATCGCCATCATGAAGGGGCCGGCCACGTCGATGTTCTGCAGCAGCAGGCTGGCCGACTCCTCGTCCTTGGCCAGCCCGGCAAAGATCAGCGGAAACTGAATGGCGCGGAAAAGCTCCTTGTAGAAAATAAAGGTGCCGATGGTCGAGACCAGCAGCGTGATCACGATGCGCATGATCATCGTGCGCAGGTCCTCGAGGTGCTCGATGAAGGGCTTTTCCTCGTCGTTGTTACCGCTGAGGTTGAGCGCGACTTTCTCGCGTACTTTGAAGACTTTTTGAAGGATGCCGGACCACATGGGAGTGAGAAGGTGAGGGTTAAGAACGCCGGAACAATGGGCTACGGCAGTCCTTGGGCCGCGATCCGCGCGTAAAGTGCCAGCGACAGGGCGTTGGTGATCGCATTGGCAGCAATCATCCCACGCAGTTCTCCCGCGCTGACAAACCGCACGTCGCTGATGTGCTCGCTTCCATCCGGTTCAGGACGGCTGACGACACACACGGGCTTCGCCGTGAAAAGATAAACGACTTCGTCGGTGAATCCTTGCGAGGGAAAGTACCAGCCCAGCGGCTCCAGGGTGGCTTGGTCGCCATCTAGGACGCAGCCGCACTCCTCACGCAGCTCGTTCAGGGCGGTGTGGATGATCGACTCGCGGGTCACTTCCGTGTCGATCTGCCCCGCCGGAAACTCCCACATCGTCTGCATCACCGGCAGGCGCTCCTGGTGTACCATCACGAAACGCCCGTCCGCCAGCACGGGAGCGACGGCCACGGCGGCCTTCCGCTGCACCACCATCCACGGCACATCCCTGCGTCCGCTCGCGGTGTCGAACCACGCGCGTTCCACGCTGACATGCGGATTCTCAAACGCGCTCTCGCTGCGCGTCTTCCGCCAGCCGGGCTCGGCTCCGGGAGTGTATAGTTCAAATTCCGGGACCTGCATGCGGCTCAGTTTTGGGTCAAAACTTTGCGCCAGCGGGCGAGCTGCGCCTTCACATTGTCCGGTGAGGGAGCACCGATGCCCTTGCGGGCCTGCATGGCGGTTTCGAGGTTCAGGCAGGCCGTCACATCCGCCTCGAAGGCCGTGGAGAACTGCTGAAACTCTTCGAGCGTCATTTCACCGAATGGGCGGCTCTTTTCGATCGAGTAGGCCACCAGCTTGCCGATGACTTCATGCGCCTGGCGAAAGGGCACGCCGTGATTGACGAGGTAGTCGGCCAGATCCGTCGCCAGCAGCATTGGATCGCCGGCGGCGGCGGTCGTGGCGGTCGGATTCACGTCCATTCCGCTGATCATCTCCGTGAAGACTTCCAAGGCGAGGCTGAGGGTGTCGATGGAGTCAAAGAGCGGCTCCTTGTCCTCCTGCAGGTCGCGATTGTAGGTCATCGGCAGACCTTTGAGCAGGGTGAGAATGCTCATCAGATTGCCGATCAGCCGGGCGGACTTGCCGCGGGTGATCTCCGCCACGTCGGGGTTCTTTTTCTGCGGCATGAGCGACGAGCCGGTCGTGTGGGCATCGCTCAGCCTCACGAATCCGAACTCCGCACTGGCCCACAGAATCACATCCTCGCTCAGACGCGATAGATGCACGCCGACGAGTGAGATGGCGAAGAGCAGCTCGGCGATGAAGTCGCGGTCGCTGACGGCATCCATGGAGTTCTGCGAGACGCTGTCAAAACCGAGCTGCTGCGCTACGAATTCGCGGTCGAGGATGATCGTGCTGCCGGCGAGGGCGCCTGAGCCCAGCGGCATCACATTGAGCCGCCGGCGGCAGTCCGTGAGCCGCGCAGAGTCGCGGGCCAGCATCTCGACATAGGCCAGTAGATGATGGGCGAAGAGCACGGGCTGCCCGCGCTGGAGATGAGTGTAGCCCGGCATCACCGCTCCCCCACCCCGCTCGGCGCACTCGATCAGCGCGGCCTGCATGGCGCGGACGAGTTCGTTCAGCGCATCGATGCTGGTGCGGCAAAACAGGCGCACGTCCGTGGCCACCTGGTCGTTGCGACTGCGGGCGGTGTGCAATTTGGCGCCCGCAGGACCGATGCGGCGCGTGAGCTCGGCCTCGATGTTCATGTGGACGTCCTCCAGGGACTCCTTGAACTCAAAACGGCCTTTTTCGATCTCCTCGCGGATTTCCAGCAGGCCGGTTTCAATCTGCTGCTGCTCGTCCGCCGTCAGGATGCCCGCCTTGAGGAGTCCCTTAGAATGGGCGATCGATCCGGAGATGTCATGGGGGTAGAGCCGCCAGTCAAACGACACAGATTCTCCGTAGCGCTGCACGAGAGCGCTGGTTTCCTGGGCAAAGCGTCCTTTCCACATAATTTTCGAGGGGCGCGGAGCCTAGCGGCTTTCACGGCAGGCGCAACCACTGCGGCGGCAGCGCCTTCGATGCCACTTTTGGGTCTGCCGCGCAAAATCCGCCTCAACTCTGCATTTGCCAGATTCGCGGTTCTTGTTAGTCTCGGGTTAAAGTTTGCGACAGAGTCTCATTTGCAGATCCGTTTTCCCATCATGCCCTCCACCCTTGCTGAACTCCCCGTTGGCATCGACGCCATCGTGCAGGCCATGCCCTCCGGCCGCTCCTGCCTCACCCGCCTGCGGGAAATGGGCATCGTCCCCGGCACCCGCATCCGCGTGACACGCCGCGCCCCGCTGGGCGAACCGATAGAAATCAGCGTGCGCGGTTCCTGCCTTTCCATGCGCAACCACGAGGCGGCCTACATTGCCATCTCCGCCGCATGAGCACCCCCGCCAGCGAGACACCCCTCATCGCCATCGTGGGAAACCCGAATTCGGGCAAGACCACGATTTTCAACCTGCTCACCGGCCTCAAGCAGAAAGTCGCGAACTACCCCGGCGTCACGGTCGAAAAGAAGATCGGCGAGTGCTACAGCCAGCACGGCAAAAAGCTCCGTCTGATCGACCTGCCCGGCGCTTACAGCCTGAACGCCCGCTCGCCTGACGAGGCGGTGCTGCGTGATGTGCTGCTGGGCCGCCGCCCCGAGACCCCGCGTCCGGACCGCGTCGTCTGCGTGATCGATTCGGCGAACATCGAACGCAATCTCTACCTCGTCTCCCAGGTGCTCGAACTCGGCCTGCCGACGATTTTGGTTCTGAACATGGTCGATGTGGCCGAGCAGCGCGAGTGGCACATCGACGCGGCCAAATTGAGCGACCTGCTCGGCATCCCCGTCATTAAAACGCAGGCGGTCACCGGAAAAGGGCTCATCGAGCTGAAACTCGCGCTCAGCCGCGAAGACATCCCCGCCTCACCGTGGCAAAGCGCCGTCATCCCAGCCGGTGTCCGCACCGCGTTGGAAAACAGCCGCGGCCCGCTCTGCGAAACCGGAGCGATCCATGCCAAGGCCTCCCTGCTGGAGCCGCTTTATCTTCTCTCCGACCACGATCCCACGCACTACGGACTCGCTGACTCGCAGATGGCCCGCGTGCACGAACTGCGCAAGAGCATCGACGCCGACTTCCCGGGCTGGGAGGACGATCTCGTCGCAGAGCGCTACGGCAGCATCGAAAAACTCTGCGCCGAAGTGCTGCAGCGGCCCGATCAGGAGATCGAAACGATCACCACGAAGCTCGACCGCATCTTCCTGCACCCCGTGCTCGGTTTCGTGAACCTGCTGCTCGTCTTCGTGCTGCTGGGATACCTCATCTTCAGCGTCGCATCGGTGCCGATGGACTGGATCGACGGCTGGTTCAGCCAGCTCGGCGCGTGGGTGGAGTCCATGATGCCGCCGGGAGATCTGCGCGATCTCATGGTCAATGGCGTCGTGTCCGGCGTCAGCGGCGTCGTCATCTTCCTGCCGCAGATCATCATCTTGTTTTTCTTCATCGGCATCATGGAGGACACCGGCTACATGTCGCGGCTCGCCTTCATCATGGACTGGCTGATGAGCAAGGTCGGACTCAACGGCAAGTCCTTCCTGCCCTTCCTGAGCTCCTACGCCTGCGCCGTTCCCGGCGTGATGGCCGCGCGAACCATCGAAAGCCCGAAGGACCGCCTCGTCACCATCCTGGTGGCGCCGCTGGCCTCGTGCTCCGCCCGGCTGCCCGTTTACACGCTGCTCATCGGCCTGCTGTTTCCTGCGGAGCCGCTCACGCAGGCTCTGCTCATGACGGGGCTCTACGCCCTGGGCACGGGTGGCGCGTTCGTCTTCGCGTGGATCTTCAGCAAGCGCATCATGAAGGGGGACAGCAGCCCCATGATCCTCGAAATGCCGCCCTACAAGCGGCCTGCCCTGCGCTCCATCCTCCTGCTCGTCTGGCAGCGCGCCAGGGCCTTCCTCGTCCGCGCCGGCACCATCATCCTCGGCATCTCCATCCTCATCTGGGCCGCCTCCACCTACCCGAAGAGCGACACCGAAGACAAGTCCCTTCAGCTCGCCAACAGCTTCGCCGGGCAGGCCGGCCACTTCATCGAGCCCGCCATCAAACCCCTCGGCTACGACTGGAAGATCGGCATCGGCCTCATCGGCAGCTTCGCCGCACGCGAGGTCTTCAACACCACGATGGGCGTCGTCTATGCCGTCGAAAGCGAGGACGACGAGAACCTCGACCCGCTGCGTGACAAGCTCTCCGCCGAACGAAAGGCCGACGGCACGCCCGTCTATTCACCGCTCGTCTGCATCAGCCTGCTCGTCTTCTACGTCTTCGCCATGCAGTGCATCAGCACCATCGCCATCGTGAAACGTGAAACCGGCTCCTGGAAGTGGGCGTTGATACAATTGGGCTACATGACCGGCACCGCCTACGTGCTGAGCCTTCTTGTCTTCCAGATTGGCACGGCAATGGGCTATTGAAGCAGAGCCCTACATCACCCCCCCCAACGATCATGAACGAAAACTGGCAATCATTCGCCGCCATCGCGGTCATCATCGTCACCGTCATTCTCTTCGCCGTCCGGGCCGCCAGGAAGCGGAAAAAAACCGGCTGCGGCAGTGGCTGCGGCTGTGGGAAGTGAGCCTCATTTTGCTTCACGCGGTGCCATCCACCGGACCATGCGGGGCTTACGCATGAACTGAGCAACCGGGCATGGAAGACAGCTTATTTGACAGGATTTACATGATGACAGGATCATGCAGGATTTCGCTCTCCGTAAAACGGAGGCACGATGAGTCATCGAAGATCATCTTGAACTGAAACCTCGCATGATTAGGCCCTGTGAATCCTGTCATCCCGGGGGGGCGAATGGCCTTTTGTCATTCCATACTTTTGATGCGTAAGCCACCGGAGCAGGTGGCACAGTGAACGGTGATGCACCGCTTCAACAAGCCCGAGACACTTGGGCGATAAGAGCCCCTGGGGGCTCCCGCACCTGGATGGAGGAGCCATATTGCGTGCATCGAGACTCCCGCACCCGAATTGAGGAGAATTATTGCGTGCATCGAGGCTCCCGCACCTGGATCGAGGAGTAATAATGCGTGCATCGAGGCTCCCGCACCCGGATCGAGGAGTAATATTGCGTGCATCGAGGCTCCCGCACCCGGATCGAGGAGTAATATTGCGTGCATCGAGGCTCCCGCACCTGGATCGAGGAGTAATATTGCGTGCATCGAGGCTCCGCAGCCCCAATCCAGCGGAGGAATGGGGATGGCGAAGACTGTGGCCGGTCAATCGGAGGCTGGGATGTGGGGGCGAGCGGGCGGGAGCGGTCCAGGCCGAGGGCGTGATCCCAGGCTGAGAGGCCCCTCCCCCTGCCTGCGCGTGGCGCAGCGTGGGTGCCGGGGCGGGAGAGACCGGACGCGGGCAGCGGATGGGAGAAGGGGGCGATCGGCCGACGTGATTTCACGGTTGCGGAGCGGCAGGCGGAGCATCATTTTTCCGGCATGTCCACTTCATCCGCCCCGCTGCCGGGCGCGGTGCCGGCAGGTGCCGCAGGCCTGAATCCAGAGAAGGTCTTTGCCATCCTGGGGAACCAGCGGCGACGACGCCTGCTGGTGGCGCTCTCCGACGGCGTGGGCCGCGCGGCCTCGCAAATGGCACCGCTGATCGGCCGCACGCAGGACTCGACGATGAAGCACCTGCTGGAGATGAAGGCGGCGGGCCTGGTGACGATGGCGCGCGATCCGGTGGATGAGCGCCGCATGCTCTACATGCTGACTCCCGCCGTCATCGTGCGGCACACGGAGGCGGGCTTGGAGATGGATTTCGACTGCTGCCTGATGCGGGTGCCACGCTCCCCCCTCCCACTGGTCCAACCGCCCAAAACGCCATGAATCACCTCTGCCCGGCCTGCCAGCGAGTGCTCTACGACCGCCGTCTGGCGAACTGCGGCTACTGCGGGGCAAAGATCCCGGACAAGCTGAGGTTCTCGCCGGAACGGATTGCTGAACTGGATGAGGAGATGGCCAATCTGGAGAAGGAGCGCAGGCGGCGTGCGCGTGAGGCGGAGGAGGAGGCATCGCGCGGCGCGGACGGCGGACCTCCAGTGCCCGGCCCTTTTCTTTGGTGATTTGCTGGTGAGTGGCGGATGGTCCCCTGGCGCTCCGTCGATCAAAAACTTGTGGCCATTCTGAGTGCCTTCTGAGACCATGCGCCCATGTCGCCAAGGAACCTCGTCATCGCTGCTGTTTCCGGCCTGCTTTTGGCATGCACCTTCGTTTGGCTGACACTGCCTGTGGCTGACGTGCCGAGCACCGCAGCGCCGCCCGAGATTTGTGTGTTCGGCATGGTCGGAAGCCAAGGCACACAGTCTTGGCATGAGGGAATGACGATCCGCGAAGTCATCCAAGCCCGGGGCACGGTGAACTTTGCTAACACAAAGAACCTCTACATCACGAACGCCTGGCATCCCACTCCTCGCTACCGCCGTGTCCTGCGCAAAGTCGGCGACTGGATTGCCCCCGCGGAAGACTTCCTGTGGGAGGCCTGGGATGTACTGAGACTGCCGGGAAATGCTCCTGATTTTACCTGGATGCGCGGCATTCCGGACGCACGAGTCTGCAACCTGGATCTGGACGGGGCTGGCGCGGGAACGCCGCTGCTGCCTGGCGATGTCCTCATCGTGCCGGAGATGACGCTCGGCTTTTAAAAGCAGCTCACACCAAGCCGCCAACGATCATCCGCAGGTTCATTCGCCAGAACGAGGACGCCGCTCCGCATTCCGGCGAATGCGCCCCCTCTTGGCTCCTTCGGCGGCAGCGATACGCTGCCTCCATCCGATCCAGCTCAGGTCTTCGCCTTGGCCGGGTCAGCGCCGACCGTGGTGTAGGCATCCGGCTTGTCAGCGGGCCTCGTGCGGAAAAGAGGCACTTTGGCAGGCTTGTGGGAACGGGACTTCTCGGCGTCCTTGAGCTTGGCGGCGTTTTCCTCCGCACGCTGCTTTTCCCCCTCTGTCGGCACCACTTTGGCGATCTCGATAGGCTGAGCGCTGGCGGCGTCTGTTTCAGCCATCTGGGCGGGCGGTTCGACGGGTTTATCCTCGGCACCTTTAGGCAGGTGCCCCTTGGTGATGACCACCTTGGCACCGACATCCACGGTGTTGAAAAGGTCCACCACATCCTTCATGCCCATGCGCACGCAGCCGTAGCTGGCCGGCTTACCTAGATTTTTCTCCTCAGGGGTGCCGTGGATGTAGATGAAGCGGTTGAAGGCGTTGCGGTTCGAGCTCTCCGTGCCGCGAAGCCAGAGAATGCGGGAGACGATCGGGTCACGTCCCGGCGCGTTGGGTTTCAACACTTCACCATTCCACCGGCGGCTCTTGAGGACGGCGCCGGGAGGCAGCCCATGGCCGATCTTGGCGACGATTTCGTGCTTGCCCAGCGGAGTGCGATTGCTGCCCGAAATGTCCCCCAGACCGAACTTTGAGGTCGAGATGACGTACTTTTTCGCCAGCTTGCCGTCGGTGCTGTAGATGCCGAGCTTCTGATCTTTCACACTTACCACGACATCCCCCTTCGGCTTGGAAGAGGTACACTGGCTGAGGCATCCAGCCGTCAAACCACAAACGACCAGCCGAAAAAGCAGGGTCGTTGAACGGAAAAATACGGGAATCCGGTCAATTAGCGCCATGAATTAGAAGAATGATACAAACCAAAGTATTCGCAACTCCGAAATAATGTCATTGTGAACGCCACAGTTTCACCCGGTATTTCGCAAGACCCATGCCATTTGCACGATTGATGTCTTGCCCGTCCGGAATGATCGCCTTTGATGGGACTCCAGCCGCCCTTCCTTCATGACTGACGCCCCCATCCTCATCCGTGCCTACAGCGCCAGCGATCTGCCGGAGCTGCGCCGCATCACCATCGAGTCCTTTGGCAGCGTGGCCCTGGAGCAGATGCTGGAGCACAAGTACGGCATCTGGAACGGCCGCGACTGGAAGGCACGCAAGTCCGACCACATCGATGACGACGTCAACGCCTGCCCGGAAGGCTGCCTCGTGGCCGAGCGCGACGGCGAGATCCTCGGCTACATCACCATCCGGATGGACCGCCTCAATGCCAAAGGACGCATCCCAAACCTCGCCGTCGTGGAGGCTGCACGCGGGCTCGGCCTGGGCCGCCGCATGATCCAGCAGGCGATCGACCTGATGCGGGCGGAGGGCATGCAAATCGCCCAGATCGAGACGATGGCCTCCAACGCCATCGGACAGCACCTCTACCCGAGCTGCGGCTTCGAGGAGGTGGCTCGGCAGGTCCACTACGCCATGAAACTGTGACCCGGCCCCTCCTGGATGCGGGTTTGCATTGTCCCGTAAACTGGCCGATAGACCCCGTTCCATCCCTTCCGACATCCTTGTGACCACCCCACGCAGTTCCGAAAACGTCCCGAAAAAATCCTCCATGCTCAGCCGCCTCAAATCGGGGCTGAAGAAGGTTCTCAGCATCGGGAAAGGCGAAAAGGGTGCCTCCAAACCCCAGAAGACACCCGCGAAAGAACCCGCTGCGCGTGCCCCTGCCCCTCAGGCCCCCAAACGTTCGCGTGAAGACCGCGAGCCGCGCCCGCGCTCCGAAAAACGCGACGAACGCCCCCGCCGTGACCGTGGCGAGCGCGGCAGCGAGCGCCCGGCCCGTGGTGGCCGCGACCGCCGCGAGCGCGGCCCGCGTGACGACAAGCCCAAGCCCGTCCGCGAGAACCACGCTCCCGTCCCGCCGCCGCCGCCACCGCCCGTCCCCGAAGGCCCCTACCCCACCGCCTTTGAGGCGCTCGGACTCTCACCCGCGGTGCTCGCCGCCGTGCGTGAATCCGGCTACGAGACGCCCACGACCATTCAGGAAAAATCCATCCCCATCATCCTGACCGGCAAAGACGTCGTCGGCGCCTCCCAGACCGGCACCGGCAAGACCGCCGCCTTTGCCCTGCCCACCCTCACCCGCCTCGGCGCACCTGGAAACTTCCGCGTGCTCGTGCTCGAACCCGTGCGCGAGCTCGCCGCCCAGGTCGTCGAACAGTTTGAAAAATACGGCAAGCACACCGGCCTGCGCACCCTGCTCGTCCACGGCGGCGTCGGCTACGAAAAGCAGCGCAAAGGCCTGCAGGAAGGCGTCGATGTCGTCGTCGCCACTCCGGGCCGCCTTCTCGACTTCATGGGCGAGGGCATCGCCGACCTGCGCGGCGTTGAAGTCCTGATCCTCGACGAAGTCGATCGCATGCTCGACATGGGCTTCCTCCCCGACGTGCGCCGCATCGTCGAAAAAACACCCGCCACGCGCCAGACTCTCTTCTTCTCGGCCACGATGCCACCGCAGATCAAGAACCTCGCGGATTTCGCACTGAAGGATCCTGAAAGCGTGGAAGTCGGCATCCGCTTCTCCGCAGCGGAAACCGTCAGCCACTACATGTATCCCGTGGCCAGCGACCAGCGCGAAGAGCTGCTGCTCGCCATCCTGAAGCAGACGCATTTCGAGAGCGTGATGATCTTCACCCGCACGAAGGTGCAGGCGGACAAGGTCTTCGCCGCCATCGACGCCCTCGGCGAATACAAGGCCGCCGTCATGCACAGCGACATCGGCCAGAAGGACCGTGAACGCGCCCTGCAGGGCTTCCGCAATGGCGACTTCGAAATCATCGTCGCCACCGACCTTGCCGCCCGCGGGATCGACGTCAGCGGCGTCACCCACGTCATCAACTACATGGTGCCGGAGCACAGCGAAGACTACGTCCACCGCATCGGTCGCACCGGTCGTGCACAGAAGGAGGGCGACGCCTTCACCCTCTTCGCCGCCGACGAACTGATGAACGTCGCCTCCATCGAACGCCTGATCGGCCAGAAAATCGAGCGCCGGAAGCTCGACGGCTTCAACTACAAGTACACCACCGCCCTCGACGACGAGGACCGCGCCCGCGCCATCCTCACCGGTCGGAAGAAGAAGCGTAGGCGGTAAACTTCGGTGCTTGCCTGTGTGCATGCGCCTTCCATGATCACGGCATGGTCGCCCGCACGTACTCCGCGACGCTCTCGGGCGTCAACGCCGTCGAAATCGAAATCGAGTCCCACGACGGCGGCGGCAATCCCAAGATGCTCATCGTCGGCCTGCCGGACGCCTCGGTGAAGGAAAGCCGCGAGCGCGTCACCGCCGCCATTCAGAGCAGCGGCTTCATGATGAACGACGGCGTCACCACCGTGAACCTCGCCCCGGCGGATCTCAAAAAGGAAGGCCCCGGCTTCGACCTGCCCATCGCCATCTCCCTTGTCGCCCACCGCGCCCGCATTCCCATCCCCATGCTGGGTGAGACGGCCATGATCGGCGAACTCGCCCTCAATGGCGAACTGCGCCCCGTGCGCGGCCTGCTCGCCGTAGCCCTCGAAGCACGTGCCCGCGGCCGCAAGCGCCTCCTCGTGCCAAAACGCGCCGCCGCAGAGGCCAGCGTCGTCGCCGGCATCGACATCATAGGCGTCGCGAACCTGCGCGAAGCCGTGGAATTCCTCAAAAGCGACATCGAAATCGCGCCCGAGCCCTGCCGCGCCACCGAGTTCTTCGCCGCCGCCTCGCACTACGACATCGACTTCTGCGATGTGAAAGGCCAGGGCGATGCCAAACGAGCCATCGAGGTCGCCGTGGCCGGAGGACACAATATTTTAATGATCGGCCCGCCCGGCACCGGCAAGTCGATGATCGCCAAGCGCATCGCCACCATCATGCCAGCGATGAGCGAAGAGGAGGCCATCGACACGACCAAGATCCACTCGGCCGCCGGTCTGCTTTCCGAATCCAACGCCTTCGTCGGCACGCGCCCCTTCCGATCCCCCCATCACACCATCAGCGATGCCGGCCTGCTCGGCGGCGGCAGCAATCCAGGACCGGGCGAGGTCTCGCTCGCGCACAACGGCGTTCTCTTCCTCGACGAACTGCCCGAGTTCCGCCGCAGCACCCTCGAAGTGCTGCGCCAACCGCTGGAAGACTGCAAGGTCACCATCTCCCGCGCCGCAGGCACCGTCACCTTCCCCGCGCAGTTCATGCTCGTCGCCGCCATGAATCCCTGCCCCTGCGGCTTCTACGGCGATCTCAAACGCGAGTGCCGCTGCGGTCCGCCTACGATTCTAAAGTACCGCCAGCGCATCAGCGGGCCGCTTTTGGACCGCATCGATCTCCACGTCGAAGTGCCGCTCGTCGATTACAAGGCGCTCGCTTCCGCCGAACTCGGCGAAGCCTCCGAAAACATCCGCCAGCGCGTCGAAACCGCCCGCAGCATGCAGCGCGGACGATTTGAAAAACACAAAGGCGTCCACACCAACAGCGCCATGACACCGCGTCTGATCAAGCAGCACTGCGGACTCGACAGCGAAGCCGCCGGCTGCCTCGAACACGCCATGGCCGAGATGAACTTCAGCGCCCGCGCCCACGATCGCATCCTCAAAGTCGCCCGCACCCTCGCCGACCTCGGCGGTCACGAGAAAATCATCGCCGACAACGTCTTCGAAGCCATCGGCTACCGCACACTGGACCGGAAGCTGTGGGCGTGAAGAATCGCGTTTGCACTTTGGAGATTCACATCCAACCTCAGCACGTCTGATGAATCTTAAACCTGCCAGCCGAATTTCCGTCCGCGCCGCTCTCGTAGCGGTGCGTGTCATTTGGCTTGGCTAAATCCACGGTTTGAGGAACCTGCGCGAACGGCGCTCATCATCAGAAGACAATAAGATCGGACATGATGCCAGAAGGTAGCCCTCAGACCGGCACCTCCATGAGCACTCCCTCCTCCGAACTCCAGCATCATTCCGGCCGTGGCACGCTGTGGATGGTCATCTCACTCGCCTGCTTCACCGGCAATGCCCTGCTGCTGAAGGTGCTGGCCTCCATCCGTCATGTGGACCCGTGGATGTCGCTGACCTTCCGTGCGGGTCTCGGACTACTGGTCACGGTCGTGCTTTTCGCGCCAGCAGGATCGCTGAAGATGAGGAGGGCGTTTCAGAGCTGGTTGCTCGCCTCGCGCGGCATCGTCGGCGCTTTCGCCACGGCGGCGTATTACACGACGGTGGGTCCGCTGGGTGCCGGGAAGGCCACGCTCATTGGCAACACTTGGACAGCCTTCGCGGCGGTCATGGCGGCCTTCGTTTTGCACGAGCGGCTCGGCTGGGTCAAGGTCGGCGGCATCGTCCTGGCTCTCGTCGGACTGGGATTTCTCACTGGCATCGCGCCGGGAACCATCACCGAGTTTGGCGTGCACGAAATGACCGCACTGACGGGTGCCGTCATGGCGGCGGCGGTGGTGGTGGTGATACGGCAACTGACGCGCACCGAGACCAGCGCGACGATTTTCGCCTCCCAATGCGTTTACGGCCTGCTGCTGGGCGCGCCCATCGCCCTGTGGAACTTCACGGGACTCGATAGCATGGACGTGCTGGTGCTGTGCGGAGCCGCGTTGTGCGCCACGTTCGGGCAGTTGGCGATGACCGAGGGGTTTCGCTTTCTCTCCGTCGCCGCCGGCGGGGCTTTCCAGGTGCTGGTTCCCGTCTTCATCACCTTGAGCAGCATCAGTCTTTTCGCGGAGCCTTTCACGACGCCGCAGGTGCTCGGTGCCGTGCTGGTGCTGTGGGGCGGATTCCAAACCATGGTCGGCGGAAGGCGGCAACAAATCGCTTCCACCCGCCGCTAGACGTGTGTTAGCTTCCCTTCATGTCTGCGGCGCTCAAAAATCCCGACATCAGCTACGCCTATTCCGCCCCGAAAGTGCCGAAGCGCATCTCCGAGGAGGAATACGAGGCCGTTTTGGAGAAGTCGTTGGAGAAACTCGAATTCCGCGACGGCAGAATCGTGATGATGGCCGGAGGCGGAGAGACGCACAGCCTCGTGAAAAGCAATCTCGTCCGCCACCTTGGCAATTCCCTCAACAAGCGTCCCTGCCGCGTTTATGACAGCGACATGAAGGTCAAGGTGGCGGCGACGAGCCTGAACACTTTCCCCGATGCTTCCATCGTCTGCGGCAAACCGGAATTCAAAGACGAGCGTCGTCAGACGCTGCTCAATCCAGGGGGCATCATCGAAGTTCTTTCCGAAAGCACGGAAGCTTACGACCGTGGTGAAAAATTCTGGCACTACCGTCATCTGCCGAGCCTGGGCACCTACCTCCTCCTCTCGACGACCCAGGTCCGTGCCGAGGTCTTCGAACTGGATGAATCCGGCACCTGGGTGCTCGCGACCTTTGATGGCCTCCAATCGGCCGTGAAACTCAGGCACTACGATATCGAGATCCCGCTGGCGGCACTCTACGAGAAAACCGTTCTCGACCCCCGCACCGTTCAAGAAGCGGCGGAAGAGTGATCCTCTTCAAAACGCAAAACCCACCGTGACATGCAGCATACCGCTGCCTTCGCCGGTGCGTTTGTTCGGATTGTGACCGTAGTCGATGCGGATGGGACCGAAGGGCAGCAGGTATCTCAATCCGGCACCCACGCCGTAGCGGAAATCGGAAGAATAGCTGAGCGGTGATGAGTTGCTGCCGCGCCCCAGGCTGCCGGCATCGGCGAAAACGGCGAACTCGAGGTTCGTGATGATTTCATAGGAGAACTCGGCGCTGGCGAACAGCGCCGAAGTGCCGCCTAACGGCGTGCCGCCCGGTGTCACCGGCCCGAGCTCGCGCTGGGCGAAGCTGCGCACGCTGTTGGGCCCGCCGTTGAAAACGCGGGAGTCGATGGGAATGTCCTCCGCAGCAGCGCCCATGATGTTCGCGAGCTCCACACCAGTGGCGAAGCGTAGCTTGTCAGTCAGTGGTTTATACCACGCGCCGCGGAGATCCGTGCGCATGAAACTCACATCCCCCCCCAGCAGGCTCACCGTCTGCTCCAGCCGTCCGGAAATGAACCAGCCGTCCTTGGGCAGGATCGGGCTGTCGCGCTTGTCATAGATCACATTCACGCCGATGCCCTCCAGCGTGTAATCCGTGGGCCCGGTCTCGGGTTTCGTCAGCTTCGTGGTGTTCACCGTGTTGGCCGAGGAATTGAAGAAAAAGCCGTAGCTCAGCGGCCCGCTGACCCGCCGCACGAGGTCAAAGCTCAGCGTCGTGCCGATGCGGTCGTATTCGAAAAGATTGAACTGCTCCAGCGCGAGGCGCGATGTCAGCGCGTAGGGCGAATCACGGAAGACGGGGTTCGTGTGACTCACAAACCCCACCGGCCCGGCGACGCTGTAGCTGAGTTCGGCGGCCAGTGTGTTGCCGCTGTCGCGCCAGTTGGTGTTCTTGTAGGTCACGCCCGCCTGACCGCCAAGAAAGGTGTCAAAACCGATCTCAAAACCCAGCGTGATCGGCCGCGTTTCCTCCCCTGAAACGTGCAGCTCGCCGAGAGACCTGTCCGCGTTCACCGGCACGACTTTGGTGTCCAGCAGGGCGAACATGCCGGTGTCCAGCGCCCGCTTGAAGAAGAAATCCGCGTCCTCGGCTTCGTAGATCCGGCCTTCCAGCGGCTTGAACTTCGCCAGCAGCACCCGCTTCGATCCTTTGCTGAAGCCCGGATGAGCGACGACCCGGCTGATTTTCACCCGCTCTCCTGGAACGACGCCAAAGTCCACGTCCACCGTGCCGCCGGTCTTTTTCAGTTCGTAATTCGACTTCGTTTCCGCATACAGCCAGCCGCTTTCCGCGCAGAGCGAGCTTAGTTGCAGCTCGATCTGCTGCACACGCGCCTCGTTGAACGGCGAGCCGGGAAGCTCCGTCAACAGCTCACGCATCTTCGCATCCAGGTCCGCGGGCGCACCGTTCAGAGAAAGACCGCCAAACACGAACTTCGGTCCCGGCACCACCTCAAGCGTCAAATCACGACGCATCTCGGCATCGTGACCCGGCGCAGGCAGGAGCTGCGTCGTCGCATTAAGATAGCCCTCCGCCCGCAGACGCCGCCGCACCAGGCCCGCTCCCTGCACGAGATCCGCCTCCACCCACTGCGGCAGCTTTTGATTCACCTCGGGGCGCTCCAGCGTCGGCCTGAGCAGATACTTCTCCAGCTCCTTGTCCGGCAGCACCGTCGCCCCCTTCACCGTCACCTTGCCGATGCTGACGCGTTGCCCCGGATCCACGGTCAGCGATATGACGTTCTGAGCCAGTCCCCAGTCCACGTCCGCCTCGGGCCATCCATCACGGATCAAATGCTGCCGGGTGAAGAAGGCAAGGTCATCCGCCAGCGGTTCGGAAAGCGGACCTTCGCCATTCAGCGTGAGCTGGTCCTTCAGCATGCCCTCCAGAGTTTTCCACTCGGCCTCTTCGACCCCGTTCACGCGGACGATCGCGGTGCCATGCTTCACCTCATAAGCCGGGGCACTGCCGCAGAGCAGCAGCCCGCAGAGCCAATGACGGATGAAAACCGATGTCTTCGTCATGGCTGATCCTCCTCCACGGCACGGGCCGCTTTGCCAAATTTCAGCACATAGCCCAGCAGCGCCTTCATCCTGCCCGTCTGGGTGAAGCGCCCGGTGAAGCGCACTTTCGGCGTGAGTTCATACATCGCCTGCATCGAGTCATTCGCGCGATCCCCGCCGCTGGGATTGAAGGTCATGTGCAGCTTCGGCGGCTCGTCGCTGATCTTCTTCTCCTTGTTGAAAAGCTTCCGCCACGCCTCCGACACGACGAGAAAAGCCGCGCGCGTCATCGCCTCGCTCGCCATCTGCGCATTGTCGCCGCCCAGCGTCATGCCCGTGCCGATCATCGTCACGATGTCCGCTTCCGACATCGGCGGCGAACTGGTGAATCGCGTCTTCGGATTCGCCGCGTCGCCATAAACGTAGAGAGAAATGTCATTGCTGCCGATGCGCGACTCGCCGCGAACGTCGAGCTGCGGAGCGAAGGGATTTTCCGGATCCATGGTCACCACGCCCTTGGTGATCTTCAGCAGGCTGAAAGGCAGCTTCAGCAGCAGGCGATCCACATTGGCAAAACCCGTCAGCCGCGGCTTCGCACCGGTGCCGCCGAGTCTCACATCCGCGGAAATCGCGCCATTCACCAGATTTCCGGCGAGCAGCACCGGGTCATCCGTCTTCACGCGGAGATCAAAGGTCCAGTCCTTCAGCAGCGGCGGCAGTTCCATCTTCCGATCCACCTTCGAAGTGGAAGGCGGTGGCGGCGGCAGCGGTTCGCTCTGCTTGATCACGTTCATCACGTTCGGCAGCAGATTCACCTCTTGAAAAACCCGTCCGCGAACCGCCTCCACCAGCCCGCTGACCCGCGCCATCTTCAAGGTCCCGACGCAGGCGATGTCAGCATTGGCCCGCAGGCTGGCGGTCGTATTGCGAAACACCAAGGCCTCACGCGCCCGCACCCGCAGATCGAATCGCGGGTCATCCATCACCGCCGCATCGATCACTCCGCTCAGCTTCAAGCTGCCACCGGCGAGAACGGCTGAGATTTCCTCGATCACCGCCTTCCGGTCGTTCGTGCGGATGCGCACCTTCACATCCCGCACGCTCGGCATGTCGGCACTGACGAAGGCCGCGCTGGGCGCGTCGAGATTCAGCGTGGAATCAATCAGCGGCGCCTTCACCGTGCCGCCAACCTTGGCGTTCAACCGCAGCTTGGCGGGCACGGACTTCACCACGTCCGGTGCGAACTCACGCAAAAAGCTCAGATCACTCTCCGCCATGCCCAGCGTGGCCTTCAGAGGCAGATCCATCACCGCGGCCGGATTCTTCATCAAGTCACGCACCACCAGCGGAGCTTCCGCTTTGAGAAGAAGAGGCTGCAGCGGCTGCTGATCCAGTTTCATGTCCGCAACGAGACTCCCGCTTTTCAAGGTCGTCAAAACATCCACCTGCGCGGGCTTGAACGAGTTCGGCAAGCCGGGTGCCTTCACGTCGCGGAGCTGCAGCTGAACTCTGGCGTCCTCCAGACCTCGGATCGCCACATCCAGGCTCAAAACAGCCTCTGGCACGTCCTTGATTCCCGCAGCAGCGGTCACCTCATGCAAAGGCAGATCACTCGCGGTCAGTACCACGTCCAGCTCTTCGAGATCATACGAGGCCAGGGCATGACCGTGAAGAAGCTGCCTTTCCCGCTGCCAAAAACCGAGCTCGCTCAAGTCAGCCTTCTTGTCTGTCACCTTCCCTTTCGTCACGAGCCTCCAGTCTCCGAGAGACGCCTCCAGCGCTTCGATGGTCGCGGTCGTTTCGGCAAAAGACATCGTCAAATCCACGTCCGCCGGTTCCGGCATCTGCTCCACCTTCACCTGCTTCGCGTTCAAGGTCACACGCCCCTCGCCGCGCCAGGGACTCGCATCGCCCTTCACGTCCAGCCCCGCCATCACGCCACCGCTCTCGATGGGAGGCGCCTTGAAGGCGGCGAGCAGGGCGTTCAACGCCTTCAGCTCGGGCAGCTCGATCACGCCATCCAGGCCAAAGGTCCATGGCGCGGACAAACCCGCCTTTCCCTTCAGTTCGATGTGATTGCGCTCGTCCACGAGAACGCGGCAGGACTGCAAATGCGCCTCTCCTTTGGCGACCGCCATCTTCACGTTCACCTTCGGCAGAGCCGCCTCGCCAAAGCGACCGTCCTTCACGCTCAGATCGAGCTCCGCTTCCGCATTCAACGGATCGTTCACCTTCAGCGATGCCTTGCCGCTGGTGCCGAGCTTCGCTGTCACGGGCTGATCGAGCGGCGGAAGATTGACCGTCTTCATCAGCAGTGCCGGATCATCGATCTGGATCGTCCAGTCCGCCGTGACGGGCATGTCGTCCTCCATCAGCATCACCGCGTTCACATCCACGCGATTCCCAGCACCCAGCATCAGCGCAGGCACGCTCAACTTTGCCTCCTTGCCGTCCAAGGCCACGTCCACAGCCAGTTCCGGCAGGCGGTAGGTCTCGAAGGCCAAATCACTCCCGCGCACCTGTGCCGCAGCTTTCGTCGGCGTGGCGCCTATGCCTTCCGCATCCGCCGTGAGATTCACAACGCCCTTCACCGGCGGCGGCGCTTCAAGAAGCTGCGCTGCGTCCGCGACCTTCGCCTGCAGTTTCGCCGTCCACTTCGACTTCATCACACCCTCGGCCAATCGCGCCTCCACCGAGGCCGTGACTTCGTTGGAGCCGCGAATCACCTTCACATCGGCGATCTTCGCGAGGCCGTCCTTCACTTCGAAAACGGCACCGACCGCATCGAGCATGACTCCACCAGCCTTCACGTCGGCCGCATCCAGCCGGCCATCCACGTTCATGTTCATCGGTTGCATCGGATCACCCGCCGCCTTCACGGAAAGATTCACGGGGCCGAAAGTGACACCGTCCGGCATCTTCCAGTCGTTCGACGTGAAGTTGCTCACCCGCACCTCAGCCTCCGCGTGCATCCCGCCGCCGAAGATGCCGCGAGCCAGCGCCTCGACAGCCACCACGGCCCCGCCCAGCGCGGCGTCGAGTTTCAGACCTGCTGCGTCCTTTTCCCATTCGCGGAGATCCACGGTGAGCGCTTTCAATTCCGCGCCATAAGGCAGTGCGAGGCCGGAGATCGTCAGCTCCCGTTCTCCCCATTCCACTTTCGCCTTCACATCGGCCACGCGCAGATCGCCGGGCTCGATCTTGAACTCCTCGCACTCAAAAATGCCCGGCATTCCTTCGCCGACGCGCAGGGTGAGGCCTCGAATCGTCAGCACCTTCGAGTCGGCAAGCGTGACGGTGGCGTTCACGTTTTCGATGTCGATCACCTTTGGCCACACGAGAGGAGGAGCCCCCCCCTCTTCCGTTTTCTCCGGCATGGTCGTCGGCTCCGCGACTGGCAGTTTCCGCAGGTCGATGACGGCATCGACGTTCTTCAAAGACACCCGCTTGACGACGTCAAAGTCCCCCGTTCGAACCGCGCGCACGGCATCATACTCCGCCGAGAATTCGCCGATCGACGCATTATCGATCATCAATCCACCGACGTAGATGTCCTTGAGAATCAAATCACCGGTCACCGAACCCGCCACGCGCCACTTCAGGCTCACGCCGGCCATTTCAGCCCCGAACGGTCCGCCATACCGCAGGACGACGCGCAGCAGCGCCTGATGAAAAACCGCGCCGAGCAGCAGCACGCCCCCGGCGGCCAGCAGCAGCCGTTTCAGCCAGCGCCACCAGCGGCGAGGTTTCGTGGGAGTCGAGGATGACACAGGCATTGCATGCCGCAGTTCGGGGACAAGTTCAATGCGCAGACTCGAATCGCCAGATGATACGCTTCCGAAAAAAATCAGCCGGGCGTTGCCGCCCGGCTGAGATGGAGATCAGTGGATCAGCCCGGCACTCAGGCCTTCGGCGTGTCCACCGTGGCTTCCGGCAGTTTGGGGGCTTTGACGTAGTCGGCGGGGATCTCGCCCTTCAGAGCCTTGAGGAAGGTGACGATCGAAGCGGTCTCCTCTTCGGTGAGCTGCTTGCCGAGCTGGTATTCGGCCATCATTTTCACCATCTCTTCCAGCGTCTTGACAGAACCGTCGTGAAGGTAGGGAGCGGTTTCGGTGATGTTGCGGAGGCTGGGCACTTTGAAGAAGAATTTTTCGCCGTCGTTCTTGGTCACGTCCGCGCGACCGTTGTCCTTGAGATCAGGCCAGGATTTCACGAGACCGAGCTTCTGATACATCATGCCGCCGACGCCGGCACCATTGTGACAGGTGACGCAGCCGGTTTTTGCGAAGGTGGCGAAGCCCTTCTTTTCCTCGGCGCTGAGGGCCGCCTTGTCACCTTTGAGGAAGGTGTCCCACTTGGAGGGCGTCAGCAGCTTGCGCTCAAAGGCGCCGACGGCCTTGCCGAAGTTGTCGTATGTGACCGGGTCGGCCTCGCCAGGGAAGGCTGCCTTGAAGGCTTCGACGTAGCCGGGCATGCTCTTGAGCACTTTCACGACAAAGTCAGCACTGGGCATGCCCATTTCGACGGGATTGAGCACGGGGCCCTTGGCCTGCGCCTCGACCGTAGGCTCACGACCGTCCCAAAACTGAGCAATGTGGACTGCGGCGTTATAAGTGGACGGCGAACTGCGGCCTCCGAGCTTGCCTTCGTGGCCGGGGGAGAAGGGCAGGTTGTCCTGGCCGTAGGCGTCGAGCTTGTGACAGGAGTTACAGGAAAGCTTCTCGCCTTTCGAGATGCGGTTTTCATAATAGAGCATGCGGCCGAGGTCGATCTTGGCGTCGGTCAGCTCGTTGTCAGGGGCCGGCACGGAGGCGGGCAGCGGCTGGAACATTGGCAGGAAGGCCTCGGTAAGATCCGCCTGTGCGAAAGCAGAGGCGGCGCTCAAACCGACCGTGAGGGCGAGGATGCGGGTGGTGTGCATGAGTGATGTGAAAGAGTAGGCCGATACGTCGGGAGCACGGGAGTGGTTTCAAGCAATACGTCGTGAGACCGTATCTCATCGCGGTGTCGAGTCTGCCATTGACGAAATCAGCGCAGGCCCGCTAGGCTGCCGGAATGTTTTGGCGAATTTCCCTCCTTACGGCACTCGTCACGGGTGCCCTCGCAGCTCCCCCCGAAGGCGACGGCAAGACCGACGACACTGCGGCGATTCAAAGCCTCATCGACTCCGGCGGCAGCGTGAGGCTGGCCAAAGGCGCCTACCGACTGACAAAGACGCTCACCGTGGACCTCGCGAAGTCGGGATTCGCATCCCTGAGCGGAGACGGCACCGCGCGACTAGTGATGGAGGCGGCAGGACCGGCGATCCATTTCATCGGCACGCATGAAGGCACGGCGGCTCCGGCCAGCGTAAAAGCCGAGATTTGGGACCGGCAGCGCACGCCCATGGTGGACGGCATCGAAATCGTCGGAGCACACGCCGAGGCCAATGGCATCGAAGCCACCGGGACGATGCAGATCACGCTGACCCGCGTCGTGGTGAGGAAGTGCCGCCACGCGGTGCACCTCACGCAGAGAAACCGCAACGTGCTGATCTCCGCCTGCCACTTCTACGAGAATTCGGGCGTGGGCGTTTTTTACGACAACGTGAATCTTCACCAGTCGAACATCATCGGCTGCCACATCAGCTACAACGGCGGTGGCGGCATCGTCTCCCGCGGCGGCAACGTCCGCAACGTCCACATCGGCACCTGCGACATCGAAGGCAACCATACCGCCGATGGTCCGCCCAGCGCGAACATTGAACTCGATTCGCGAGGCGGCTCGATCGGCGAAGTCGCCGTGACCGGCTGCACGATCCAGCACACCAACAAGGCGCCCGATTCTGCCAACATCCGCATCATCGGCTCCGGGACGGAGGCTTCCTTAGTGCGCCGCGGCGGGCGCGAGCACACGCGCGAAGGCAATGTGACCATCAGCGCGAACGTCATGAGCGACGTGCAGGTCAACATCGAAATCCGCCACGCACGCGGCGTCACGATCAGCGGCAACACACTCTGGGAAGGCTTTCAGCACGACCTGCTGGTGGAGGACAGCGGCAACATCGTCGTCACCGGCAACAACTTTGACCGCAACCCGCGCTACCTCGTGAACGGCTTCGATAATGCCGAGAAGAACGGCGTTGTCTTCCTGCGCTGTGAGGACAGCGTTCTCAGCGGCAACATCGTCTCCGGCGTGTGGAAAAAACGCGCCGCCGTGGACATCGAGTCCTGTAACCGCATGCAGATCAGCAGCAACAGCGTGCTGGACAGCGACGGCGTGGGCCTGCGACTGGAAAAAGTCACCAACAGCATCATCAACGGGAACATCATCCGCGATGACCGCGATCCCGAAAAGCGCAGCCAGGAGACCTCGCTCGTGTTTGTGGGAGGAAAGGCCAACGTGATCGGCCAGAACGTCGTCAGCAACAAGCAGGAGGCTCGCCGAGAACCCGGCGCCAAATGACCGACGCGCGAGCCACCACCCTGCTGGCAGGCGCGCACTGGCGCATGCTCATGCACAAGCTGCGCCGTGGCTGGCGGGAGAACCGCCTCCTCGGGCTGACCGTCTCGGCCTTCCTGCTGCTCTACAGCCTGTCAGCTTACTTCCTGGTGGCCAGGGGGCTGGAATTCATCGCCAAAATTCCGCTCGTCGGTCCGCTGCTGACGGAGCGGATGGTTTTCCTGTTGTTCTTCTTTTTCTTCGTCATGCTGGTGCTCTCCAACGCCACCATCACCGGCATGGGGCTCTTTCGACGGAAGGACATGGAGTGGCAGATCGCGCTGCCGCTGCCGCCGCGCAGCCTGGTACTATGGAAGACGGCGGAAGGCATGCTGCTGGCGAGTTGGGGTCTGCTGCTGCTTAGCGCCCCGATCCTACTGGCCATTGCGCGTGTTTACGAGGCGGGGGCCGGCTTCATGCTCGCAGTGCTGCCGGCGCTGCTGGCGCTGGTGATGATCGCCGCGAACATGGCGACGTGGGTCCTGCTGCTGCTGGTGCGGCTGGTCCGGCGGTGGATGCTGAAGCCGGTCGCACTGCTGGCTGTGCTCCTGCTCGTGCGGACGCTGCCGGTATGGCATTCGAGTCTGGAAAACCTGCAGGGCGGCGATCTGACCACCAGCCTGAACCAGATCCTCAAACACACCGAACTCTGCATGCATCCCCTGCTGCCGAGTTCGTGGGTGGCGGAGACGATCCAGGCAGCGGGCCGGGGCAGCCCGCAACGCGCCTCATTTTTCAATCTCGTGCTGCTGTCCAACGCGCTGATGAGCATCCTCGTCACCGCCCGGATGGCCTCGACGCATTTCATGCCGGCCTGGGACCGGATCATGAGCGCCGCCCCCACGACCTCTGACTCACGCCCGCGGCCGACGTTCCGGAGGGAACCGGGAGCCTTGTCCCGATGGGCGAGGCGGATTCTGGCTCTCGACCGCGCATCATTCGCGCTGCTGGTAAAGGATGCGCGGACGTTTCTGCGCGAGCCGGTGCAGTGGGGTCAGTCCGCCATCATCTTCGGCCTGCTGCTCATGTATTCCACCAACCTCAGAAAACTCGGCTACGACCTGCAAAGTCCCTTCTGGATCATCGTGGTCAGCCACCTGAACCTGCTGGTCTGCTGCCTGGCGCTGTCCACCCTGACCACGCGCTTCATCTACCCCCAGTTTAGCATGGAGGGGAGGCGGATGTGGATTTTGGGGCTTTCACCCGTGCCGCTGCATCGCGTGCTGGCCCTGAAGCTGAGACTGAGCGCCAGTGTGCTGGCCCTGCTGATGGGCCTGCTCGTCGTCGTTTCCGGCTTTTCGCTGGGCCTGCCCGGCCAGCGCATCGTTTACTTCTCCGCCGCCATCGTTCTTTTGACCTACGGCCTGACCTCGCTGGCACTGTCGCTGGGGGCGCTGGTACCGAATTTCCGAGAATCGAATCCCGCGCGCATCGTTTCCGGCTTCGGCGGCACGGTCTGCCTGATCGCCAGCTTCATCTACATCATCAGCGGCACGGCGATGACGCTGCTGCCCTCCTGGCCCTATTTGCGGCAGGATTTGAACGAACTGCCGGCAGCCGATTGGCGGCTGGATCTGACCGCCCTCGCTGGACTGGCTCTGCTGACCATGGTTTTTGGCGGCATACCCTATTTTTTTGCCCGCAGGCGGACAAAAAGCTTGGAATATTTAAGGGGGCTGTAGTATTTAGAGGCTGGAAATAATTCCAGCACTCCCATGATTACCCGCAAAGCTCCCGCTGCGCCGTCCCCACATGATACCGATGAAAACGTCCTCGTTTTCGACGATGCGCCCGAATTCATGGACGAAGAGTCTTCCCGGGATTCTCTGGAAAACGTGGATCAGAAGGTGAAGGACGCTCAGGAGCAGCTCCTGAAACTCCGCATGCAGCAGGAAGAGATCGAGCGCCAAAAGCAGCATCTCGAAGCTCTTCGCATCAAGCAGGAACGTTTCATGGCGGGAAAACGCGAGCTGTTGGACAAGCTCGCCCGCTGTAACAATCATGTGGAGCGCGAGCTCTTCGACTCCCAAAAGCGCGTCGAGCAGCTGACGCTCACCCACGACGAATTCCGCCGCCACCTCGACATTCTGAAAGCGCTGCAGCCCGAAAAATGGCATCGCTCGCAGGTGGATGATGAGCTGGAAAACGCCCTGTCCGCCATCGAAGACGCCGAAAACGACTACGCCAAGGGGCTGCGCCGCCTGCACGCCCTGGCGCCGCCTGACTCCAACGCCGAGGAACTGGCCAGTCTCGAAGATGGAGAGACGCCCGCGCACTCCGCGATGACGGCGGCAGCTTCAGACGACATCGTGACATGGATGCGTCGCGGTTTCGCCTTCACCCTGCCTCTGATCGCCACCGTTCTCGTGGCCATCATTCTCATTCGTCTGATGTTTTAATCTTCCCGGCCTCTCGAAATCCATCACCTCTCCGCCCCATGTTCTCAGGAAATCGCAAAGTCCGCTCCCGCCGCCCGAAAACCGTGAAGGAGATGCAGCATGAAGTTTCACCGCGGACCAAGTCGCGCCAGCTTTCGCGCCAGGCGGACGATGTGAGTGACCGGATCCACCGCCTCGAGTGCTTCATCACCGCCGCGCCGGGCATCCAGCGCCGTCAGCGCCTGGCGAACGTGAACATGGTCCCGCCCATGGAGCTTCCCACACCCGCCGTGCGCACACGCCGGCGTCCGATCGCCCAGCAACGAGCCCAGCGCGGTCAAAACCTCCGCCTGTGGGTGGAGGGCGTCGTGGTTCTGGGTTCCATCGCCGCCATCGTCGGCTGGCTGAACCAGTGGTTCCATTTTTGGGGGTGAAATCCGGGCGAGCTGCCGCCCGAATAGCACCTGATCAGGCCTTGCCCCAAATCTTGAGCAATGCGGAAGCCATGTCGGCGGGAGAATCCGCCACAGCGATGCCGCATTCGGCAAGAATGCGCTTTTTGGCCTCGGCTGTGTCATCGGCGCCGCCGATGATGGCACCGGCGTGCCCCATGCGGCGTCCAGGAGGCGCCGTGGCACCGGCGATGAAGGCCGCGATGGGCTTCTTGCAATTGTCCTTCGCCCAGAGACCGGCTTCGACCTCGGCATTGCCGCCAATCTCACCGATCATGATGATCGCCTCGGTCTCGGGGTCGTCGTTGAACATCTTCAGCACGTCCAGGTGGTTGGTGCCGTTCACAGGGTCGCCGCCAATGCCGACACAAGTACTCTGGCCGTAGCCGCGGGTGGTGAGCTGCCAGACGGCTTCGTATGTGAGCGTTCCGGAGCGGCTGACGACGCCGACATTGCCGCGCTTGTGGATGTAGCCGGGGGCGATGCCGATGCGGCAGCCGCCGTGGGACTTCTCTCCGCGACCCGGGGTCACGAGACCGGGGCAGTTCGGGCCGATGAGGCGCGTCTTGCCGCCCTTCATCGCCGCCTTCGCCTTGATCATGTCATTGACGGGAATGCCTTCGGTGATCGCCACCGCCAGATCGAGTCCGGCATCGACGCTCTCGAGGATGGCGTCGGCGGCGAAGGGCGGCGGCACAAAAATCACACTGACAGTCGCACCGGTTTCGCGGGCGGCTTCGGCCACGGTGTCAAAAACGGGCACTTTCACGCCGTTGTGTTCGAAGACCTGCCCCCCCTTGCCCGGAGTAACCCCGGCCACCAGTTGCGTGCCGTAATCGATGGAAGCCTTCGCGTGACGGGAGCCAAAGTCTCCGGTGATGCCTTGGACGAGGATGCGGGTGTCGGTTTCAACAAGAATGGCCATCGGAATGAGTCTGTGGGGGGGTGTTTGAGGAAAAGAAAAGGCCGCCCATCATAGAAGCCCCCTCCGTGGCGTCAAGGAGGCGCGGGAACATTCTCAAAAAGCCGCGCGATCCGTGGCGTGAAAACAGCGGCTCCCACGGCGGCAGCCGACACGGCCGCCATCAGCACAGCCGCAGCGGCCACGTCCTTCACCCGGCGGATCGGCTCTTCCCGATCTAGGCTGACACGGTCCGCCAGCACCTCGATGGAGGTGTTGAGAAGCTCCGCCACCCAGACAATTCCGGCGGCCAAAAGAACCGCCAGCCATTCAAACGGTGATATTTCCAACCAAAATCCGAGCGCCAGGACGACAACCGTCGCGCCTGCATGAACCCGGAGATTGCGCTGTGTCCTCAGCGCCCACCGCAAACCTGCAAATGCAGGTCCGAAGCTGCGAAGAACGGCGGTCACCCAGTTCATCCCGATGGTGAATCACTGAGGGGTGATCGGCGTTTCAGACGGGGCGGAGGCTGGAACCGGCTCCGAGACCGCCTCCACCTGCTCCCTGAAATCCTTTACCCAGCCTTCCGCGTCCGGATGACTTGGATTGTCCCGGATGATTTTCAGCATGTCCGCCATGGCGCCAAGTGCGTTGACGTTGTTGGTGACCAGGTAGTTGTTCTTGGCCCACAGCATCCGCGGATACTCCGCCTGGTAAAAAATTTCGAATTCGGTCTCACTCAGAACGGCCTTCTCCAGAGCCATCTCCGCATTGATTCGCGCATCCCACTGCGCGGGCAGTTCGTCCTTCTTCACAGCCAGATAGTATGGGAGAATGACCGTCTCGTAGATACCCGCAACGTTGACCGGAGAGTACTCCCACCGTTTCTGCAGCAAATGCAGGTCGAGCTGGTAGGCGCGGCTGAAATCGTTTCCTTTCACCGACTGACGAAGCATTCCGAGCAGCTGGGGCGCTTGGCCGCCGCCACCGCCGCCCTTGCGACTCTTCGAGACGTCTTTCACCTCCACGGCGCCGGAGGCTGTATGCTTCGTGCTGCTCTGAACCGCACCAATCGCCTTGGCCATGAATGCCTGGAGAGACGGCACCACGGATCCCAAGTCTTCGGTTTTGGTGATTCCCTGCGCCTGGATCGTCATGACGAGATACTCAAGCTGTAACATGAGTCCTTTGGCGAAGTCCCCCTCCTTGAGACGATCCAGATTGCGGTCGCGCCAGTCCATGAAGTCCGTCTGTTTCAGGTCCTTGCGCTCAAAGTTCTCCAGCTTGTAGCAGTCTAGGTAGAGTGACAGGGCTGCCGCCTCACTCCCCATGGCGCTTCGAAACTTCGCCAGAGCCGCACTGAAGATCGAGCTGCGTCCTTGACCGATCTTCTCCTCAATCTCGTCCAACTGCTTCAGAATGTTCATCGTTTGGACCGGCGTCAGAAAAGGCGTGGACGCCTTGGCGGGTTCCGGCTCTGCCACTTGGGCGCCGAGAGGGCAGGCGACGAGCCATGCCGTGAGGATCAGTTTGGGTAGGGACTTCATGACGAGGGAACAGGAAACTCGGAAAAAAGGACGTAGGTTTCGTCGAAATGGTGAATTTCTTCAGAGTCCGCGCCTTTCCCAACGTTCAGACTTCGCAGAAACTTGGACTTTGCCGTCCGGTCATCCTTTCTATTCGTTCTCCCAGCATGAAAACCCTCGCCCTTCTTTTTTCCATCCTCTTCTCACTTTCGACCTTTCTCACTGCCGCAGACTCAAAACCCGTCACCTACATCGCGGAAATGAGCGGCATGGTCTGCGCAGGCTGCAAAGATCACGTCACCGCCTCTTTCAAGAAGCTCGAAGGCGTCTCCGATGTGAAAATCGTGGCTGGTGACAAGCCCGATACGCAGAAAGTCACCGTCACCGCCGCTTCTTCCGCACTCACGAAAGAACAGGCCGTGGCAGCGCTCGGCGAATCCGCCTCGACCTACCAGGTGCACGAGTGGAAAAAGGCCGACTGAACACGACATTGAAAAGCTGCGGGAAAATAAGCTTGCCTGCGCAGTCTCCCGCGCCACTGTCCGCGCTCGCGATTTCCCCAAGGACAGGTGTCAGAGTGGTCTAATGAGCACGCCTGGAAAGCGTGTGTACCCTAATCCGGTACCGAGGGTTCGAATCCCTCCCTGTCCGCCATTCATTACAAAAAACTGGTCCCTGCTCTGAACTTCACCGGCGGCCTCTGAGAGTTTGATTGTTGCGGTGGACATTTGCGGGCTCGCATCCGATGAATGGCGGCCTTGAATCCGACGCGCAACAACCGCATGCGATGGCTGGCCCTGACGGCGGCTGCGGTGCTGCTCGTTGTCGCGGCACTTTTGCCCCGCCCATCCCGAAGAGAAAGCCTGCAGTTGGCGCTGGGACTTTGGCCCGGTGTGGAGACTCTGATCGCAGCGAGAGAAAAGGGGTTGCTGCCTAATGACAAAGTCCACTTGATCGCAATGACGTGGCCTTCAGCGGCAATGCGGGCATTCGGAAACGGTGCAGTCGATGCCGCAGTGCTTACTCTGGACGAAGTGCTGCGCCTCCGCGAGGGAGGCACGGATTTGCGCGTTGTGATGGTCATGGACGTATCCACAGGAGGGGATGTGATCCTCGGATACGCGGATGTGCGCACCCCGGAAGATCTGCGCAAAAAGCGCGTCGGGGTGGATCTGCGCGCTTCGGGCATGATCTTGCTTGAGTCCGCTCTGCAGTCTGCGGGAATGAGCGGGAGGGATGTGGACCTTATTCCGCTGAATCCCTCGGAGGTTGCCACGGCAATAACAGAGAAGCGCGTGGACGCGGCGGTGGTAGCGGAGCCGTGGGCGACGAGGCTGCAACGAACCGGCGGTCATGTCGTCTTCGACTCCCGCCAATTGAAACATCCGATGTTCCGGGTCCTTGTGGCCTCCGCGCACGCCGTGCGAAGCCAGGGCGCCGAGTTGCAAATGGTCATGTCGGCGCACTTTACGGCTGCGGAAGCGTTGAATCGGCGTGTCAACGATCCGGCCCATGCCGTAGTGCTGCGGCGCGAGGGTTTGAATCAGCAAGAGTTCGAGGCATGCATGACAAGAGTGCAAATCATCGACCGGGATACGGGCTACCGGCTGATGAAACCAAACGGAGAACTGGAAGAGCATTCGGCGGCGCTGGAAGCATGGATGTTAGGCTCTGGCCTGCTGGAGCCTCGGATTCCAAATTCCACCTGGCTTGATCATTCCTTACTGGAGGGTTTGCGATGAGCGTGTTTAACAGGCTCAACACACGGCTTTCCATGCTGATGGTTTTCGCACTGATCCTGGTGGGTGCGAACTGGTGGCGGAATCAAAGCCGGAACCGCGAGCGTGTCCTTCAGCGTTTCGAAACTGAAATGATGGATACGGGGATTCGCCTGGCGGCCATGATGCAGTTCTTCGTGCGTCGCGGCCTCGTGTCACCGGCGGAGTTGGAGATGAGCTATGCTGCGGCATCCCCGGATCTGGAGCTGGGCGTGGTTTGCGACGGCAAGGACACGGTGCGATTCTCCACGCAACTGCAATGGAATCAGAAGGCCTTGTCCGAGACTCCGCTGAAGGACGTCCTGACGCTGACGGAGCAGGCTCGCGTTTCGATGAGTCCTCTCATGACCTCCGATGACTCGAATGCGACCGTCACGGGTGCCTTTCCGTTTTACGAGGAGTACCACTCGCGCAATCGCGGCGTTGTGGTGCTCCGGTTTGATGCCTCGGCATTGCTGCGGCACTCGGCCCGGGAGGCGGCACTGGAATCCAGTGCGCAAGCCTGCGCCGTCGTCGCCCTTTGCCTGCTGCTGTGGCTTGCGCTGGATGTGATGCTCACGCGACGCCTCAAAAACCTCGCGGATTACGCCAGGGCGGTGGGGGGAGAAGCCGGCGACACGCGGGGTGAAATCGCCGACGAATTGTCCCTAGTGACAAAGAGCTTTGAGGAATCTGTCGCAAACTTGCGCTCTTCTGAGTTGCGACTTGTGGAAGCCGCCGAAGTGGAGCGACGCCGGATCGGGGCGGACCTTCATGACGACGTCTGTCAGCGTCTGAGCGCCGCACAGCTGAAAATCGGCGTTCTCGAATCGGCGCTGAAGCGAGAAGAACATGCGCAGGCGGCTTTGGCAGGCGCCGTGGCGGATGATTTGGCCAAGGCCACCAGGGTGGCGCGCGGCTTTGCACACGGACTGGCGCCGATGCTGGTGCAGAAGGGACGACTTGAGGAGGCCCTGCAAGATCTGGCGGGAATGATTTCAGAATCCTTCGCCGTGCGCTGCGAGTGCTCTTGCGATCTGGGCGACAAAACACTCGGCGTATGGGTGGACACGCACATCTACCGCATCATTCAGGAACTTGCGACCAATGCGGCCAAGCATGCCAAGCCATCACTGATCGAGGTCGCGGTCAAGGTCGCGCCCGAGTTGTTGACGATTCAGGTGGCGAGTGACGGAGGCGGGCTGATGCGAACCAGCGGAGAGGGAATCGGAATGGCGCTGGTGGCACAGCGCGTGCGGGCACTTGGGGGACATTGGCACATTCAGGCCAGAGAGAAGTCCCTGGGAGGCAGCATCGCGTTATGCGAAGTACCGCTCGAGGCCAGACACTTCTCAGATGACGGCTAGAGGAGCGCCAACCTCATGCCCGCCCGTGTCTGCGGGCTTCCGTCCACTGGATGGCCATGCGGGTGACCGCCGCACCGTCTTCAAGACCGAGTTTGGCACGCATGTTCATTTTGTGAACGTCCACCGTCTTGGGACTGATGCGGAGAGCATCGGCGACTTGCGTGGTGCTGCTTCCTTCGCCGAGGAGCATGAAGACTTCGAGTTCACGGTCGCTCAGAGACTCCACGCCGGTGCGGTCGCGCGCCTTGGCGTCTCCGAGGGCATAGTTCATCATCATCTCCTCAGCGATGGCTTCGCTGACGCTCAACTGGCCGGAAACAACTCGCTTCATCGCGCGCTCGTATTCCGCATGGCTGGAGTCCTTGGTGAGATAGCCGCGGGCTCCCGCACGCAAAGCACGCTGAACATAGAGTTTTTCGCTGTGCATGGTCAGCACCAAAATACGCAGGTTTGGATAGAGAGCATGGACATCCTTGATCAGTTCGAGACCGTTGCGGTCCGGCAGGGTGATGTCCACCAGCAGCAGGTCGGGAGTATCCGACAGCAACTGCTTCACGGCGTCTCCCGCGGTGGATGCCATCCAGGCCATCGAAAATTCGGGCAGCGAGTCAACCAGCACCTTGAGTCCCTCCCGCATGAAGGTGTGATCATCCACGATTGCGACCCGGAATTTGAGTTTGGAATCGGGGGACGGCATGGACTGGGGGGACTCGGTTACAGGTGGACTCGGGAGCATACCACCAGCGTGCATACTCGGCAAACCACCGCAAGCGGATGGTGCTAAGGTTCTGGCTTAGCATGGCAAGGCTTTGATCTTAGCCAAGGGCAAACTCGGCCCCTGTAGCGGGCATGCCCTGTGTGTGAGCAGTATATGAAGTCAACCACCGTCATTTACCGCGCCCGCCGACCAACAGGGGCGCGAAGGAGGCGGAAAAAAGATTTCAGCATTCAATCGCAACACCATGATTCACAACTCTTTGGCACTCGGCTGGTTTCGCAAACACCTCCGCATTCCCACCACCGGCCTGCTGCTGATTACCTTCAGTTTATGGTCAGTCCAGGTGAAGGGCGCGACCTTTGCCTGGGATGGCGGTGATGGGAACTGGGACGTCAATACAACCGCCAATTGGAACACGGGTGGATTTTGGACCAACTCCCTCAACAACATCGCCGTTTTCGGTGGCACAGCGGGAACGGTGACGCTCGCTGATCCAATCACCGCTGGTGGTCTGACATTCAATGCCTCGGACTACACGATCGCCGCAGGCACGTTGACCCTGAGTGCGCCGACCGGCAGTACTTCGCCGGTCATTGCTGTGAATGGCATCGACTCCCGGGCGACCATTGGGTCGATCCTCGCTGGCTCCAATGGGTTCACGAAGACCGGCGCTGGCTCACTTCTGCTCACGAACAGTTCGAACAGCTTCGGCGGTGACATTGCTGTCAAGGACGGCGTTCTCATCATCACCAATGCTGCTCAGCTTGGCTCGGGCACGACAGCGATTTCTGTCACGGGCATCGCGCAGAGCGGCAGCCCGGGATTCAGCGGTGGCACGCTGAGCCTCGCTGGCTCGGCCACGGCGGGTGGAACGGGATTGACGTTGAATCGTGAGGTCAGCGTTTCGGGTCGCGGCCCCAATGCGGTCAATAACACGGGTGGCCTGGTGAGTGTTGGTTACAACACCCTCGCAGGTGGGCTGACGCTGGGTTCGGCGGCTACGGACAGCCGCGTCTGGGCCACGCACGGCACCACCACCATTTCGGGCGGAGTTAACATCGCGGCGGGGACATCGAACAGCGCCATTTTCCAAGGCAACGGCAACTGGACCATCAGCGGCGTCGTGACCGGTTCTGAAAATGCGGCCGATCGTTTCATCAAAATAGGTCAACTCATCACCACCACCCTCTGGCTGAAGAATGCAGGCAACAACTTCACAAATGTCGTTCGCATCGACAGTGGCACAGTGCGCGTGCAGACAAACGCCGCATTGGGCCTGAACGCTGGAACAGGGTCGGTGGACCTTAACAACGGCACCTTCGAGGTGCGGACAGACGCCGCTTCGGGGTTCGCCGGGCGCACGGTGAGAATCCGCAACAACACGACTGGAACCATCTTCTTCGATCATGATCTCTCCGGTGGTCTTGGCATCGGAAGCGCGGCGCAGAATCAGACGCTCACGATGGGGGCTCTTATCCGTGATGCGGGTGCGAATGCCGGAAACATCACCCTCAACGGTCGCAATGGCTACAACATCTCTTTCACCAGCTTCCTGCCTGCTGCGGGCGACTACCGGGGCGTCACGATCACGAACAACTCCAGCGGGGTGGCCACCTTCAATGGGGATGTTTGGAATATGAACAATGCCGCCTCGTCCGCTTTCACAGTTGCCGGGAATGCTGAAACGGTCATCACCGGAAATGTCCTGGCTACCGGTGGAAACCACCTTTTGACAAAGACTGGCACAGGCACCTTCACCTATGGAGGGACGGCCGGGACCTACACTGGAAGCACCACTGTGACAGGCACGGTGGTGGTTACCAGCATTGGCGCATTCAACTCTGCCGGGGCTGGAGCCATCCAGATGAACAGCGGGGCGCTCGATTATCGCGGCACGGGAGAAACCTCGACCAAACTTCTCAACTTGTCAGGAACCACGGGCAACGGGATCGTCCTCGCCAATCAGCCCAGCGGAAGCGCACTTATCTTTAACGGCAGCCCGGTGGGAGCGGGGGGCATTGGTGCCAAGACTCTTTTCCTCGGGGGTAGCAGCGATGGTTCGATCATCAACGAGATTGGCGGCGTCATCAATGACAGCACTTCTGCGACCAGTTTGGCTAAGGTTGGGGGAAACACGTGGCTCTATGATCCGGCTGCCGCCACATACTCCGCAGCCGTTTCGGTTAACTCTGGGGCGGCCAGTGGAACGGGAACCAACGTGTTCACTGTGGCCAGCAGTGCCGGTATCATCGTCGGTCAGGCGGTCACCGGCACCAATGTTCCTGCCGGATCCGTGGTGACCGGCATTGACGGCAATACCATTACGATCAGCAATAATATTGGCACCACCGCGATCGCCTCCGCGACCGCATTGACCTTCAGAGCCAGTTCAAACTTCACCGGAAACGTCACGGTGGGCGGAGGCACTCTGCAGGTTCGCCCGACCGCCTCGAGCGGCAACGGTTCTGACGTCATCAACAACGGCAGCCAGATAATTTTTGGAGCAGACGCCTTGACTAACAACGGTTGGGCCGGTGGGATATTCGAATACCAAGGGTCTTTGACTGGCGGGACGCTGACGGAACAGGTCGGTGCACTGACCGCAACGGCTGGAGCGGGGGCTGTGAAGGTCACGGCTAACGGCGGTCTGCCCACGCTGAACTTTGCTTCCCTTGGCTCGCGGACGGCGGGTGCGACGCTGAATCTGAACCCCGGCGCGAACAGCGACATTACTTTCACCGCAGCAGCCGGAACCAATGGCATCCTCGGTGGTTACGCTACCTTCGGTGCTGATGGCACCGATTTTGCCGCGAGTGTCACGGCCGGTGGCACCGCAGCCGCGCTGACAGGGCAGTCGGCATTACCAGCTTCCGGGGCCACCTCCACGGTGAACTACCAGAGCTCAGCGGACACAACGACGGCAGCTCAGTCCATCAATTCTCTCAAGATGAGCGGCGCTCAAACGATCACCCTGGGTGGTGTTCTGACCGTCACCAGCGGAGGTATCCTCTTCGACAATTCGACGGGCAGCGCAATGATTCAGAACAACGGCACCGCGACCAACACGCTCGGTGCAGCGGCTGAATTGATCGTCACAACCAATGGCAGCGCTCCTGCGAATGCGCTGACGATCAACGCGCGGATCGGTTCTGGTGCAGCATCGCTGACCAAGGCTGGCTCTGGCACTCTCATCGTCGGCGGTGATAACACCTACACCGGCAGCACCACGGTCAATGCAGGGATTCTGACGATGGCGGCAGGTTCCACCAGTGCATCGCTGGGGGCTCCGGCGGCGGGCAGTGTTTTCACCCTTCGTCAGGACGGAACTTTGGACATCAATGGTGCTGGTGCCAATGTGGCACCTTACTCCGGTGCTAGTTCGCTCAATACGCTTACCATCGGTGCCCTCAATGGCGCAGGCTTGATCACGAGCAGCAGCGCCACGGCCTCCGCAATTTCCCTGGGGGCATCTGGCACCACTGTGGCGAGTCCGGTCTTTTCCGGAATCATTCAGGATGGCGCCGGCACGGTGACCGTGATCAAGAACGGCACCAGCGCCAGCGTCCAGGCCTTAACCGGGCTGAACACCTACACCGGTGGCACCGTCATCAGTGGCGGTTCGACCCTGCTCGCAAACAGTCTTGCAAATGGTGGGGTGGCGAGTTCAATCGGTGCATCCACCAACGCGGCTGACAAGCTGGTCTTCAATAACGGTGTTCTGCGCTATCAAGGTTCCAACGCGGCGGTTTACCAGACCATCCAGACACCCTCGGTCAGCATCGATCGTCTGTTTACCCTCGCCGGGAATGGTACCATCCAATCCTCCGGGCAGTATGGCAACAGCGTGCTTGCCGCCGGCACTGCCAACAACGCTTCGCTGATCTTCAGCAGTACGGCAGATATCGTTTACGCTGGCGCGGCGACCGCCCGCACGTTGACTCTTGGCGGCACCTCGATCGGTGACAACGAGATGCGTATCCGCCTTATCGACAACGGGGTGGGCGCCCTGAGCTTCACCAAGGCGGACGCTGGCCTGTGGATTCTCAACCCGCTCACCTCGAATACCTACACAGGCACGACGACTATTTCTGGAGGCGCTTTGCGCGTCGCCTCGTCAGCTGCGGCGGTGCAGGGGCTTTCCGCAAACAGTCCATTGGTGCTCAATGGCGGCGTGCTGCAAACGTCCGGCAGCTTCACCCGCGACCTTGGTGCAGCTGTTCCCGGCGTAGGGACAACGGTGGCGATTACGGGAGGTGCCTCCGGCTTCGCGGCGGCCACGACCGATCGACTGGTGGTTACCATCGGTGGCGGCAGTCTCACTTGGGGCAGCACGAATTTCAATCCCTCGTCACTGGTGCTGGGTGCTTCGACCGCCCTTGGGGAGGCGGAGATCACGAATGACATCGCCATCGGTGCGGCGACGCGCACTGTCACGGTGAATAACAATGGCAATACGGGAACCATGGTCACAGCGGGCATCCTCTCCGGCGTCATCAGCGGGGCAGGAGCCGGAGGCAACTCGCTCATCAAAAACGGGGGTGGCGTGCTGATCCTCGGCAACGCCAACACCTACACCGGCAGCACGCGGGTCGATGCTGGTAATCTCATTGTCACCTCCATCGGCACCGGTGTCAGCAGTTCACTCGGTGCCAGCGGAGCCTTGATTTACAACGGCCCAGGCAACGCGGATCTCAACGCGCTCAACTATGTCGGACAGGGAGAGATTGCGAATCGCGACCTCACGTTTCAAGGCAGCAACTTTACCGGCAACAGGGTTTACCGCGTGGACTCCTCCGGCACAGGGGCTTTAGTGTGGAACACCGGAACTTTTATTAACACCACTCGTGGCGACACCGTTGCGCGTGTCATTACGCTGGAGTTGCGCGGTGCCAACACTGACGACAATCAGATGAACTTGGTGCTTGCCGACAGCACCAACGCGACCTTTGCGAACGTGCTCCATGTGAGCAAAAACGACGGCGGGGTATGGATTCTCAACCCTACCGTGGCCAACACATTCACTGGCAACATCAACATCAACGGCGGCACGCTGGGCCTGACAGCCAACGGCATCGGGAGCGCCGGCACCATCTCCATTTCCAATGGCGCACTCATGGCCTATGGGGCTCCGCTGGAGATCAGCAACACGATTTCCCACGCCAACAACGCTGCGGTGGTCTTCAGTGGCACCAACAGCATCACTCTCAAGGGCGGCTACTCCCTGGTGGCGGGCAACAACGCCATGACGTTCAGCAATAGTCTTGAGGGAGGTGCCACTTTGACTGTCAACGGCACGTTGACGAACCTCAAGGCGAACGATCAGACACTCAATATCCGCGGCTACGGCTCCACCGTCTGGAATGGCGTCATTCAGAATGCTGCCGCCAACCTTACAGTTCTGAATATCGCCATCGCGAACGACGCGAGCTTCACCTTCGGAGGCAGCGCAGCCAATACCTACACCGGCAGCACCACGCTGAGTCAGGGTACACTGATCCTCAGCAAAGACAGCGGCGTTGCCCAGTTTGGCGCCACTTCGCAGTTCAATTTCAATGGCGGCGTATTGACCACGGATCTGTCGCTTACGGGCGTGGACAAGATCTCCACGAAAGTCGTGCTGGGGGGTAATATGGCGACGATCAACGGCTCCTTTAACATCGATCTAGGTGCCGCCACCGCCGTCGAGTACAACGGCAACCGCTTCCTTCTCAATAATCTGGATTCCGGCAAGACCTTGACCATTTCAGGCGCAGTCGCTCCCACGGCAACGGCACAGACCCTGACCCTCCGCGGTTCCGGCACCACGCTCATCACAGGCGTGGTGACCAATGGTGGTGTCACGGGTGCAGGCAACCTCGCCTTCTCAGGGCTTGGCTCGCTGGAAATCACCACCAACTCCACGGCCCAAGGGGTGCTGACGGTCAATCGTAATCTGGTGACCCTCAGTGGTGCGGACGGCTCATGGAATGCCGGCAGCTTCGCCCTCAACCCGACCGGCATCCTGCGTCTCGACAACACGACTGCGAACAACACTGCCGGGCGTCTCAGCGATACCGGTGCCTTCGCGGGTAACGGCGGCACGCTGGATATCAGAGGCAAGGCCGTGGACGGCAGCACCCACTCCGGTGGTCCGCTGAATCTGAACAACGTGCAGACCTACATCACCATGTCCGGTGGTAACGTGGACCTCACTTTCGCTTCGGTGAACTTTGCCAACCCCGGTTCGGCATTGAATTTGGCGGGTATCTCCAACCTTGGCACCAGCAACAAGGTCAAGTTCACCGCCGCGCTGCCCGCCAATGCACAGATCGGCAGCATCATGCCGCGTGTTTATCTTGGCAGTGACTTTGCCACCTACGACGTGACGGACGGCGTCAAGGTCTTCGCCGACTACAATCCGACCTCCGCCACGGACATCAATGCGGCGTTGGCCGCCGATACGGTCCTGGCTAACTCGGGCATGACGACCAAGACCGTCAGTTCGGCGGCGAAGACCATCAACGCCCTCAAGCTGAATGGCAGCGGCATCACCGTGGACAGCACTCCCGGTGCGACCACGACGCTCACACTGGCTGCCGCGGCGATCCTCAACACCGGCGGCACCAACACCATCGGCGCGACCGGCGTGAACATGGGGGTGAACTTCGCCGCGAACGCGGGCCATATCCAGGTGGCATCCGGCACCACGCTGAACCTGCGTGCCGCACTGCTTGGCACAGGCGGCTGGGCGAAGGCGCAAACTGGTGAGCTTGCCATATTGACCCCGACCTTTGCCACAGGCACGGTAAGCTTCCTCAATGGCAGCACGAAACTCATCTCCGGTGGGATCAACACACTGTTTCAAGCGCAGACGACTTTCATCAATGAAGGGGCGACGCTCGACCTCAACGGTAGTGCGCAATACATCGGACTGCTGAACGATCCTGGCGTCCTGCCGGACACCGGCGGCAAGATCACGAGCACCGGAGGCGCAGCCCTGCTCGTGACGAACACCACGACCGCCGCCACGGTCAATACCGAGATCACCAATACGACTGGCAACGCCGTCAGTTTCGCCAAGCTGAACACCAGTACCCTGACGATCGGCACCTCCTGGGACTACACGGGCAGCACGACGCTCATGGGCGGCACGCTCGTTCTACAGGACGACGCCACACTGATCGGCACCTCGGCGATCAACATCAATGGAGCCACGCTGCAGCTGAATAACAACGGCAGCCTCCAGACCGCGAACTATTCCCGACTCGGTGCCAGCATTCCGATCTCCCTGCGCGACGGCGCACTGACTTTTACGAGCCTGGTCAATGACGC
This sequence comes from uncultured Prosthecobacter sp., assembly GCA_964452755.1. Lineage (GTDB taxonomy): Bacteria > Verrucomicrobiota > Verrucomicrobiia > Verrucomicrobiales > Verrucomicrobiaceae > Prosthecobacter. The sequence continues at coordinate 51,159 of CAYVQY010000001.1, forward strand.
CTCGACGGAATCCATGGGTGTCCTCGCTTCAATCCAGGGATCGAATACTGTGACCGTGACCAACACAGCCCCCTCAGCAATCGGCTCGGCGGATGTGAGCTTCGCCAGCCTGAGCCGCAGTGCGGGCACCACCATCAACTTTGCCGGAAGCAACCTCGGCCAGCAGGGTAACAATTCCCGGATCACCTTCCGGGACAGCTCACCCACGACCATCCTCGGTGGAGCGCTGGGTGCCTGGGCTATCGCGAACAGCAGCGACTACGCAGCCTACAACTCGGGAGTCGGGGTCGGCATCGTCGGCCAGGGTGGCTTCGTCGGTTACGACGGCACCTTTGCCTCCGGCAACATCACGGAAATCCCGGCCACGGCAGCCTCCACAACGACGCTCTCCGGTGCCACGATCACCGGACTGCTGCGTATCGCCGGAGCCTTCACCAACAACATCGCTTTCTCATCCGGCACCGACACGCTGACCTTGGAGCAGGGCGGCATCCTGCGGAGCAACAACAACAACGCCACGACCATCGGCACGTCCCTGATCCGCGGTACCATCACCAGCGGCACCGATGAACTGGTGGTTTACAACAACCAGGGCACGACCACGATCAACTCAGTCATCCACGGAGCGACGAAACTCATCAAGTCCGGGGGCGGCACTCTCAGCCTCACCGCCAACAACACCTACACCCTGGGCACGTCTGTGGTTCAGGGAACACTAACGCTTAACGGAGATGTCGGCACCGTGGTCATTCCATCGGGGGGGCTGATCATTGGCGGCGCTACCGTCACGATGGTCGGCAACGCGGGCCAGATCGATTCCAGCAACGTGGTGATCATTCGCCGCAGTTCCACGCTGACCCTCGTTGGCAACAACACCCTGGACAGCCTCGTCTTTGAAAACAACGGCGGCACCACCAATCCCACGGTAACGGTTGGAGGCATCCTCACGCTCACCAATTCGACCCCGGTCAGCATCACCACCAGCAATGCGCAGACCCTGCCCGTCATCAGCGGTGGCACACTGGCATTGGGATCAGGGGCGAAGATTTTCAACGTGGAGGCCCCCAATATCGACGGCCAGATCTACACGAACACGAGCCCGGCCCTGAACATCACCTCCATCATCACCGGCACGGGACCGATCACCAAGACCGGCACCGGTCTCCTGCAACTCGGAGGTCAGAGCACTTTCGTCGGCGGCATCAGCGTCACCGGCGGCGGTCTGGTGCTCGGCGCATCCAGCACCTCGACCTTTGCCAACTCGCTCTTTTCCGGGCCTCTCGGCGGCGGCTTGGTCACCATGTCGGCCGGCACCGTGCTTTCAGTGGACGACAACTCCCGTGCGGTAGGAAATGCTTTTACCTTCCTCGGCAATCCCATCTTCTCCAATGTCGGCGCCACCACGGACACGCTGACGATCAACGGTGCGCTCACCTTCAACACCCTGGCCACCACGGGCTTGGTGGCCAACGTGAGCACTCCGTATCTGAACGTGGTTCTCGGCGGTGAAATCCAGGGCATTGGCTCGGTCACCTCCGTGGGTAGCGGCTCGGGAGCCAATACGATCACGAAATCAGGTTTGGGCAGTATCACGGGACTCAATCTGACCGGACTTGGAGCCGCAGTGCCAATCAGCCTCACCAACCTCACATCCACCACCTTCTCCCTGCTCCACGACGGGGACGGCACCAGCAGTTTCGAGACCATCAATCTCGGCACCGTCAGTTGGGAGCCTGCTACCGGTTCCCTGAATCTCACCATTGGCCGCGCCGGCTCGGGGCTGTACTTCCCCACTGCCGCATTCAAGACCGTCAAACTTGCCAGCCTCGATTCTTCGTTCCTGCCCACTGGATTGATCCTCACCAACAACAACGGCTACGGGTTGGACGTGCCGGACGACATCGCGTTTGCCACTGTGTCCGCCAACACCGGCCCCACCTACAATGTCTCGACGCTCAACACCTCCCTTCAGGTTCCGGGACTGACTCTGAGCGGCAAGCTCACAGGCGGCCCGTCTGCCAACGGGGATCGCGTTCTCATCAAAGCAGGTGCAGGCGTCTTGCTGCTCGGAAACAATGGCTCCAACCCCACGGGAACCGACAGCGGTGACAACAGCTTTGGCGGAACCGGCGCCATCATCGACATCACAGACGGTTTGCTCCAGGTTTCCTCTGATGCGGCTCTGGGCAACGCCGGGAACATCGTCAGCATCAGCGCCAACAATCTGGCTGAGGGCCTCCGCGTGTCGGGAACGTTCGCCACCGACCGCGAGATCAATTTGAACGGAGCCAACAGCGGCATCGACGTGACTCGCATCAGCGCGACTGCAAGCAACGTGTTCACCCTGAACACCGCGTTCACCTATGCCACGGCCACCAATGGTCTTGCCAAGAACGATCTTGGAACGCTGGTTCTGACCCAGGCACAAACAGGCTGGAATGGTGTCATGACGATCAATCAAGGGGCGCTGCGCATCACGAACGCGGCGGCGCTTGGCGGCGGCAACAGCACTGCGGCAACAGACGTGACAAGCACCGGGGCGACAGGCCAGGCGGTCATCACCCCCTCAAGCATGGCCGGCCTCGCCGTTGGACAGGTCGTCACCGGTTCAGGAATTCCTGCAAACACGTTCATCACAGCCATGACCGCGACGACCGTCACGCTCAGCGCCACCCTCACCGTGGCCAATCCCACCTTCACGGCGACTACAGGGCACACCATGCTGGCCAATGTGGGGGCGGCGTTGGAGTTGTCCGGAGGTTTGGGCGGCCTCACCGTAAGCGAACCGCTGTTCTTCAACACCAGTGACGATGTCACCAACAACGGCATCAACGGCGGAGGTGCTGTTCGCTCAGTTTCCGGCGCCAATGTCCTGAGCGGCCCGATTCTCCTGAATACGGTCTCCGGCACCAACGACCGCAGTCGTGCGGCAACCTTCACGGCGGACTCCGAGGCCAGCCTGGACATTCAGGGTGTGGTGACGGGCAATGTCGGCAATGGCACCGGACGCGATGCCTGGATTGGCCTGGGGGGCGCCGGAACCGGCACTCTCAGCACTGCGATGGCCATCGACGGCTTCCTCGGAACCAACCGCTTCTTCGGCATCAACAAGTTTGGCTCCGGCACATGGACCATTACCGCCGCCAATGCTCATCCGGGCACGCGTGTCTTCATCAAAGAGGGCACCCTCGTCCTGAGCGGCAACGGCAGTTTGGGCACCCCCACTGCCGGACAGGAGACGACTCCGACGATCTACCTGAATCCCACCGGTGTGCTGACGCTCAACAACACCTCCACCGACGTGGACAACCGCCTCGGCGGTCGCTTGCTGAACGTCTCCGGCGCCGACGTCAACATCATCGGCCATGCCGCCGGCACCACGGAAACCGTGGGCGCGTTCACCCTGCGCGAGGGCCTCTCCGTGTTCACCCTGGATGCCAATGCCCTCGGCCAGTTGGACTTCACCACCGGTGCCATCACTCGTTCAACAGGTGCCACGCTCCTCATTCGTGGCGACAACTTTGGCTCGAACTCCGGCGTCGGAGTCGCCACCTTCACAGGCAACAGCTACGCCTATGTCGGTCAGACCGGGGCGGTGGACACGGCGACCAAAGGTATTCTCCCCTGGGCCTTGGGGGACGTCAGCATCACGGGCGGCGGCACGGGTTTTGTGACCTCGGACACTGTTGCCAACACCGGAACCACCATCCTGCGCCTGCTCACCAGTTTGGAGCAGACCACGGATTTCGCCACCGCCAATGCCAACGTCAACCTCGGCACCACGGAGGTTCTAAGCACTCTGACCACCTTCAATTCCCTCCGCCTCGCCAACAACGGCGGAGTGGACCTCAACTACGTCCCGCTCACGCTCGACAGCGGGGGTCTGATCGCGCTCGCGGGCAACACCGGCATCGATGGCTTCAGTGGCGTCAGCTACCTGACCACTACCAGCAATCGTGAGGTGATCATGCACACGGTGGGCGGCCTCATTCTCAATGTTCCGATCGCCGCCACGACAGGTGCGCTGACCAAGTCGGGAGCAGGTCAGCTCACCCTGACCGCCGGCAACGCCGCCCACGGCTCCGTCTTTATAAATGAAGGCATCCTGAAACTCGGCGGCGGCGACCAGACGATCCTTCCGGGCCGCATTCTGCAGCTCAACCACGGCGGCACGCTTGACCTGAACGGCACGGTTCAGCAGTTCAACTACCTCGAATCCCGGCTTACCGCAGGGCTGGCACAGGCCGATCTATTTTCCGCTGAGTCGGGCGGGACGGTCATCAATAGCGATTCGATGAATCAAGCCACCTTGGTGCTTGGAACGTCCGGAGTGACGTTTACCGGCTCCATTCAGGGCAACATTGCCGTCGCACGTTCGACTGCAGCCGCTGGTTTTACGGACTGGAACCTGTACAACGAGCAAACTTATTCCGGCCCATCGCTCTTCAATGGCGGCCGCACGCAGTTCCTGGTCGAAGGCAAGCTGGCCAGCACCGCATCCATCTTGATCGACAACGCCACGCTGCTGTTCTCCGGCAGCAACGCCACCACGGACGCCCAGAATATCACCGACCGACTTGGTGACACCATTCCCCTGACCATGCGCGGCGGTTCATTCCAGTTCAACACCTCGGCTGCCTACTACACGACGGAAACCATGGGTGCCATTTCGCTGGCCGGAGGCCAGAACGTCATCTCCATGAGCGAAGGCGGAACTCGCGTCAATCAATGGGATCTCACGGCGGCCAGCTTCAGCCGTGTGGACGGCTCCCGCTCCACCATCCGTTTCTATGGCATCGACTCCGATCCGAACGACAACGCTCGTTTCTTCCTCAACAGCCTCAACGGTGTGAACACCACCAGCATTGGCGCCGGACTGACCAACAACTTGATCGGTGGCTGGGCCGTGTTTGAGCGCGAGTTTGCCAGTTACACGCCGGGACAGGGTGTGGGTGCGCTGAACACCCAGGGCTATGCGGGTTACTCGCCGAACTTGATCAATGACGGAGTCGCCACGGACAACATCCGCTTCACCAACACCGGAACCACGTTGCTGACCGGCAATCGCACCATCAACAGCCTTGCCATGGTGGTTTCGGGCGCTACGGCGCTCGACCTCGGCGGCAACACCCTGACCTTGGTCAGCGGCGGCGTGATCGCCTCCAATGCCACGGACAACACCGCCATGACGATCACCAACGGCAGTCTCACCGCGGGCCAGTTCAACGTAGGCGGTGATCTCTACCTGCACACGTTCGGCTACGTCAATGGCAATACGGACACCGTCAATCGTGATGTGAACATCGACGCCATCATCACCAACAACGGCTTAGGAGCAGTGGCGGTGGTCATCAATGGTGACGATGGGCGTGGCACCGGCCTGGACGGATTGCTCAATGCAGAATCCACCAACATCACCGGCAACAACACCTACAGCGGCGGCACCTTTGTCAATGCGGGTCGTGTCATTCTCAACAACTCGACCGCCAACGGCACCAGCATCACAGCCACCGGCACGGGTGACCTCACCATCGCCGGCGGCGCCAGCACGCTAGGCAGCACCTATCAGGAGTTCCGTTCCAGTGTCATCTACGGCAATCATGACCAGATCGCCAACACCGCCACCGTGAACCTGATCGGTAGCGGCAGGCTGAACCTCAATGGCTTCAACCAGACCATCGCCAACTTGGTCATCAACAACACGGGCGGGCACAATCCCGAGGTCACCACGGGGCTCGGAACCCTGACCATCACCGGCAGCAGCATCACCGCCAGCGGCCAGAACGCCAGTAGCAACGCGATTTCCACCATCGCAGGGAAGATCGCCCTCGGCGCAGCAACCACCACCCTTACCGTCAATCCGGTCACATGGAACAGCGAGGTGCTCAATCCGATCCTGCCCAACCTGCTCATCAGTGCTTCCATTGAAGGTGGCAACATCGTCAAGGCTGGAACCGGCGTCCTGAGCCTCACGGGCTCCAACGCCTACACCGGGACCTTCAATCTCCAGGCGGGTGGCGTCCAGTTGGGCAGCAACAATGCGTTCTCCACAGGGTCTCTGACCATCGGCAACAACACCTTCCTGACCTCGAACAACGACGCCCGCGCCGTCACCAACGCCTACACCGTCGCCGGAAACTTTGCCCTGCGTGATGCCTTCAACCTCACCCTCTCCGGTGCTGGAACGTTGACGACGGGTGACCACGACATCTCCGTGGAGTTGACACAGAGAATACTGACCTTGAGCGGCGTGCTCAGCGGTGCTACGGCCAATATCAACAAGACCGGTGATGGCATCCTGGTGCTCGGCAACTCCAACAATACCTACGGTGGGGCAACCACCGTCACGGATGGCATTTTGCGCTACGGGGTGGCCAATGCACTGCCCACCGGCACCGCCCTAACGGTCCTCGAAGGCGGCATGCTCGACATCACGCTCGGCGGCACAGCGGTGACCGTGGGATCACTCGCGGGAGACAGCGCCATCAAAGGCGGCGTCATCTTCCATGGCGCCACCAGCGGCACCAATGCCTTCACCGTCGGTGGGGACAACTCCACGACAAGCTTCGGCGGCGTCATCACCAACGGCACGGGTTCCACGCTGAATCTTGTCAAGAGCGGGACCGGCACCATGACGCTCGGTGGCGCGAATCAATACAACGGTTCCACCATCATCGAGAATGGACGCCTCATGGCGCGTCCTTTGGCTGGCGGCAACTCGATGGGCACAGGGCAAAGCCTGGTCATGGGCGGTGGTGCCACCTCCGGCATCCTGCAGTTGGGCGACAGCAGCGGTGCTTTGAATCAGACCTTCATCTCCCTTGCCAGTGCCGGTACGGGCACCGCCAACCAAATCGTGTCCGGCAACGCCAGCGGATCCACCCTGACCTTGAACCTGGACACCACCAGCACCTTCGCAGGTAACATCGGCGGTTCAGGCAGCAACGAAGCCAACCTCAACCTCGTGAAGAGCGGTGCCGGCGATCTCTCCATCAAAGGCAGCGGCACCAGCATGTACAACGGCGCCACCACTGTGAGTGGTGGCAAGCTCTTCATGGACACGGTTGGGGCGTTTTCCACCGCCACTTCCAGCCTTACACTGGCGGACGGCACCGAGTTCTCCCTCCGTGGGACGACGACCGATGTCGTCACCAGCTACGGCTTTGATGCCGGCGAAGGAACCAAGATCACGGTGGGCACATCCGCAGGCGCCACACTGGGCTTCGGGATCGATGGTCTTGGGAACACGCAGTTGGTTCTGGCCAGCGACCAGACCATGGCGGTCACCGGCACACTCACCACGGCCATTTACGTGAACAGCGCCCCGACAGGAGGCCACAAGTATGTCCTCATTGACGGTGCGGACGCAAATTCCCTCACCGGCTTCGGTGGCATCTTTAACACCAGCCCGGTGGTGTTCAACGGCGGCAGTTTCACCTATGCGCTCAGCTTTGACACGCTCGTCGATGGCGGCGGAATCCAGCAATGGGTTCTCACGCCGACCGCACAGCCTGCACTGGCGGATGTCTGGTGGCGTGGTGATCTCACCGGCCTCGCGCAGGGAGTCTGGTCCGCCACCCTCACCTCTGGCACGGGCTCTCCTTCGAACTGGGATGATCTGCAAGACAACACTTTGGCCGTGGATGCCCAGGTGCCGCCGGACAGCGCTTCAATCGTTCACTTTAGCTCCGATGCGTCTGCCAACCTGGCCACCACCCTGGGTGCCAACATGACCATTCAGGCACTCATCTTCCATACCGGCAATGCCGCCACCACCATTGGCAGCTCCAACGGCATCAACACATTGACTCTCGGCAATACCAGCGATCCAGCCGGACTCACCATCCAGACGGGTGCCAACGATGTGGGAATCAGCGCCATCGTGGCCCTGCCGCAGGACCAGTCCTGGAACATTGAGGACTCCGCCCGTGTTCTGACCCTCTCCGGCGGCCTCACCGGCACATCCCGCACACTGACGGTGAATGACACCACCACAAATTCCGGCACGCTGCTTTTCTCAGGCTCCGCCGCCACCATGACCGGCACGCTGGCCATCCATGCGGGCAAACTGGTGTTTGAAGGAACGGGCAGTCTGAATTCCGGTCTGGATGTTGTGCTTGGCACCGCCAGCAAGGCCGCCACGCTTGTCGTCGGTGGCGGTTCGGCCGCCAGCCTGGCCACCATTGGTGGTTTAAGCAACGGCGCCTTCGCCGGCAGCAAGGTGATCGGAGGTAACGCCACTCTCTCCACACTCGCCATTGGTCCCGCCACTGGAACCGCCACCTTCACCGGTGACCTCGGAGGCTTGGGGGCGAATGAAAACCAGTTCAACCTGGAAAAAACCGGCGCAGGCATCCAGATCATCAATGGCGCGGCCACGTACGCTGGTTCGACCACTGTGCGTGAAGGCACACTGCGGCTCGGCACCTCGGCCATATTCGCTTCGACCGGGGCGCTCTCAGTCATTGCCAATGCCGGAGCCACGGCAGCGTTTGACTTCAATGGCAAGAGTTTCACGACCGTCGGCACGCTCACCCTCGGCGGCGGAGCCGGCGGTATCGCACAGATTCTGGACACAAACGCGACCAAGGGCGTCCTCACACTCGGCGGGAACATCGTTTACGACGCCGCCAACAATCCGGGCAGCGCCACCATCTCCACAAACATCAATACGGATGGCGTCAACCGCGTCATCACGGCGGGCAACTCGACGAATTCCGCCAACGAGTTGACCATCTCCGGCACCATCACCGCCGTCACCGACAACAGCCTCACCTTTAACGGTGCGGGCAGCGGCACCATCGGCGGCAACATCAGTCTCAACCTCGCCAGCGGCACGGGTGCCTCCAATGACGTCACCTTTGCCAGCACGGGCACCTGGACCATCAACGCCAAGATTGAGGTGGATGACGACATCCTCATCAACAGCGGGACCGTCAACGCCAACGCCGTCGAGTCCCTCGACGCCTTGGATGACGTCGTCATCACCGGCACCGGCACCCAGGGCAGCACCGTGGTCAACATCAACGTCGGTTCCCAAGTGCATACCGGTGACGACATCTTCATTCGCGGCGGTGCGATTGTTAATCTCAACACCACCAATGGCATCAACACCGGCACCGACTTGCTCCTGATTGGCGACTCCGGCTCCGCCAGCGCCGCCGCCGCCGGCGTTTTGAACCTTGCTGCGAACATGGCCACCACGTCCGGAGTTCAACTGGGCGCCGCCGCCGGTCAGATCGGCAATATCACCGGCACCGGCACCTTCACCAGTGCGGGGACCAAGGACCTGCGCAATGGGTCGATTGACTCTGGCATCATCCTCGCTGGCAACGGAGCCATCACCAAGCAGGCCATTGGCACAGTCACCTTCTCCGGCGAGCGTGCCGCTGCCTCGACGGGTGCCAGCAACATCTTCGAAGGCACCCTCATTCTGGACTACACCACCAACAACAATAGCAAGCTTGGCGGTGTGCTGAACCTCGGCCAGCTTGCCAATGTCTCCAGCCCCACCCTTCAGATTAATGGCAACAACGGCGCAAACACCAGCCAGAGTGTCACCAGCACCACCATCGCGGCCGGCAACACCACGGTGACCATCAACAATGGCACCGGACGAACCGCCACACTGAACCTGGGAGCCATCACGCGCACCACCGCAGGCGGCGCGGGTGTCGTTTCCTTTGAATATCTCAGCGGCAATGCCAAGGCCACCACCACCAGCGCGGCGGGAACCCTCGGCTGGGCCACCCTGGCGATAGCAGCCGGTCAGGAGCGTTTTGCGGCCATCAGTGCCGGGGACATCATCCAGGCCGCCCTCACCACTCAGAATAACGTGGCTCTCTGGAGCGCCGGTCAGAACATCATCAATAACGGCGCCTTCACAGGCGGTTTGGATTGTGCTTCCATCGCAAGTCTCACTTTTGACGGCATCGGCGCGGCCAATACGCTCGCCCTGACTTCCACAGGTCATCTCGCCATCACCAGCGGCGGCATCATGGTTGATGCCGCGGTTGGCGCCTTTGCCACCAGTATCACCGGCGGCAACCTCATCGGAGCAGTGAACTCCGGCATCGCGGGTGAGATCATCGTCCACCAGAACAACACCTTCGGCAGCCTGACGATCGCCTCCAAGATCATCAATTCCGGAGGCATTACAAAGACCGGCCTCGGCACCTTGATCCTTACTGGAGCCAATACCTTCCTGAATACCGGCAGCCAGCTCACAATCAACGAGGGCACGGTCCAAATCGGAGGAGGCAACGCCATCGGCGACACCACTGCGGTCTATCTACGCCAGGGCACCACGCTCAATCTGAACAACAGCAACGAAGTCGTCGGTCACCTTGTCTCCAACAGCACGGGCACCATCGCTCTCGGCACCGGGCGCATCACCTTCAATCAGACGGCCAACACAACCTATGCCGGTCTTTTCACCGGCGGCAATGCCAGCGTCATCACACTGAATGGCCCGCTCTTCAATTTCAACATCACAGGAAGCACCACCACCGGCTTCACCGGCGGAGTGGTTGTCAACAGCGGGCTCTTGCAGATCAGCGGTGCCTCCGGTCGCCTGGGCGGGGCACTTTCTTTCACCATCACCAAAAGCGGCACCCTGCTCATCGACAACAATGATGACAGTGCTCCAAATGATCGCATTTCCGACAGTGCCGCATTCACCCTTCACTCCGCCGACGGCACGCCTTCCGGTGAAGTCACCCGCCCGCGGGGTCTGTGGATTCGCTCTGACAACAGCGGCAACGAAGATGAAACCATCGGCGCCCTCACGTTCGCCAGCGGGGCCAGTTATGCGACGCTCGATGCCAACACAACCAATGCCGCCGCCGTGCTTCGCCTCATTTCCAGCGGCTGGACACGCAACGCCGGTGCCACCATCAACGTGAGAGGGCGCAGCCTAGGTGTCACGACCGGTCAACGCACCGGCTTCAAGATCGCAGATGCCAATGATGCGGCTTTCATGACGGCCAACCTCGTAGGCGGCGCCGGCGCGGCCGGCACGGACACACGCTCCATCGTGCCGTGGGCCATGGGTGAGAACATGACCGTGGGTGCTGCCGCGGACACCAACATGGGCAACACCTTGCTGACCTATGTGGACGATGTCGGCTTCGTGCCGCTGAACTTCACCAACGAATACAGCACGTTCTCGGCCAAGGATTCCAACTCTGACAACATCCGCGAAAGCCTGACCGCCAGCCTCACCGGCCTCGCCGGCCAGACCATCAACTCCCTGGTCATTCACAACAACAGCACCGCCGCCTCCACCATCAATGTGACGGGCACCGGCGCCGGCACTGCGCTCGTCAACACCAGCGGCGCATTCCTCTTCACGCTGAACACAGCCGCCACGGCGAGCACCGCTCATAGCGTCATCCTGGGTGACTTTAACGACGGCGTCCAGGTCGGCCCCTCCAACGAATATGTCTTCTTCGTGGTGAACCCCTCCTCGGCCCCAACCACGCCGACCCTGACGGCGCGGATCGACTCGCCTCTGAACAGCACCGGCGCCTCTGTGACGAAGTCAGGCCGGGGCACGCTGGAGTTCACCGCCGTGAACACCTACACTGGTGGCACCACCGTCAATGAAGGCACACTCCTCATCCACGACAATGACAACATCGGTGGCACCGGCACTGGTACTCAGGGAGACATCACCCTCGCGGGAGGCACTCTCGCTCTTGCAAGCGACTATGCTGACGACCTCGGCAGTCGCGACCTTTTGGTGAGCGAAGGTGGCGGCACCATTCAGGTGGACGCCACCAGTGTGACCGCGACCAATCTCATCACGACCGGCACCGGCATCCTTGCCAAGACCGGCACCGGCACGCTCCAGTTGGCCGGCGCAAACGCGAACACCCACTCGGGAGTCGTTACGGTCAATCAGGGCACCCTGGAGCTCAACAAGACCGCCGGTGTGAATGCAATCAGCGGCAGCGCTCTCACCATTGGAGGCACTGGCCAGAACGCCACCGTGAGGCTTCTCGCCGCTAACCAGATCGCCAATACTACCGCGGTCAGCATCACGTCGACTGGGGCGACTGCGATGGGCGTTTTTGATTTAAACAACCAGGCCGAAACGATCGGCGCATTGACCATGACCGGATCGACCGTGCAGGGCGTCCTGCTGAGCACAGGAGCTTCTGGTGTGCTTACCGTCGGCGGCGACATCATTCTGAACAGCAACCGCGCCGTCAATGACTCCCTCACCAATGCACGGAACATCGTCATCACCGGCACCGGCACCATCGGCACAGCCGGGGCAAACACGGGAACGCTGAACCTCGGCGGCGTCACCCGCACCATCACCGTTCAGACGACGGCAACAGGCACCAACCTAGGCAATGCGGATGCCACGATCGAAACGACAATCACCAACGGTGGAATCATCAAGGAAGGCTCCCGCGCCCTGATCCTCAGCGGTGCGAACACCTACACCGGCGGTACCACGATCAACAATGGCGAGATCAATCTCCAAGGCAGCCTAGCAGCCGGTGCGGTGATCATTAACAAAGTAGGCGGGAGTTTGGGAGATGCAGCCGTCCTTTCGGGCACGGGAACGATCGCAGGTGCGGTGATCGTCGGAGAGGCTGACTGCGGCGTGGGCATCCTGGCCCTCGGTGCGCTGGCCAACACCACGACGCTGGTCGCCAACTATGGCGCTGGAGCCAACGGCACCATGACGATCACCGCTGTCGGAGCCGCCCTGACGGTGGCCAACGGTTCGCAGATCCAACTCGGCATCACCAACGAGACCTTCAACAGCGCCGGAGTTTCCCTCGCGCTGGCCACTGCGAGCTACACGGACGCCTTGACCTACATCGGAGCCAATGAGGCCGAGTTTACCTCCAATTGGAACGTGGCACCTGCGGTCACGACGGACATGGACTTCGTCAACCTCACCAACGGCTTCATTACCCTCGGCACCCGCAGCGGCGGTGCGGGCACCGGCACGATCGCCGTCACCGATTTCGGCTACGCCAGCACGGCAGCCAAGGGTGATGTGTTCAACCTGATCGACTGGCAAGGGGTGATGGGTGGCACCTTTAGCGCTGGCACGGGATTCAGCAGTGGCGGCATCCTCGGAGATTTCGACCTGCCCACGCTCGGTGTGGGACTTGCCTGGGACGCCTCCGCCTTCTCGACCTACGGCATTCTGGTGGTCGTCCCCGAACCCTCGCGCGCCCTGCTGCTCCTGCTTGGTCTTCTCGGCTTGGTGACACGCCGTCGCCGTTCTGCCTGCTGAGGGCATCCGACTCGGTTGCGATTTTCGTCGCGCCTCTCCGGCGGGGCGGAAATCACAATCATTTTGGCACGGAGTGGTTCGTCAGGCGTAGGTATGGTTTTGCCACATGCCACGCACCGTTCTTCACTGGTTTCGCCGCGACCTCCGCCTCACCGACAACACCGCGCTGCATCACGCCACGCGGGATGCCACACAGGTCATCCCCGTCTATGTGGTAAGCGATTGGAAGGGTCAGCACGGCTGGACCGGTCCGAACCGGCAGTCTTTTCTCTGCGGAAACCTCGAATCGCTCGCGAAGAATCTCGAATCCCTCGGCAGCCGCCTCATCGTGCGCTGCGGTAGCGCGGAGGCGGAGCTGGAGCGCCTCATGCGGGAGACGCAGGCCGGCGCAATCTACTTTAACCGCGACTACGCCCCCTTCGGTCGCGAGATGGAGGGGAAAATCGCCGCGTTGTGCTCGCGTCTCGGCAGCGAGTGCCGCGGCTTTGACGACAGCGTCATGCATCCGCCGGAAACCGTGCTCACCGGCGGCGGCCAGCCCTACCGCGTTTACACGCCCTACTCGAAGAACTGGCTCAATCTCGAAAAAGCCGCTCCCCTGCCCCGCGTCACCACACTGGGACCGCCGGCCGACGAACAAGTCACCAGCCTGCCCGTTCCGACACTCGCACACTGGGGCCTTCCCGCACCCGTCGCGCAAATCGCGCCTGCCGGCGAGCGTGCGGCCCGCGACCGCATGAAGCACTTCATCGAAAGCGGCATTCTCAAAGGCTACTCCGCGAACCGCAACACTCCCGCCGGACAGACCACGTCGCTGCTGAGCCAGGACCTGCGCTTCGGCCTCATCGGCATCCGCGATCTGTATCACCGCTGTGCGAAGGTCGAAAAAGCCAGCACCTACATCAAGGAGCTCGCGTGGCGGGAGTTCTACTTTGCCATTCTGTGGCATTACCCGGAAGTCTTCGAACACGAGTTCAATACCGACTGGCGAGGCCTCCCGTGGCCCGGCACGGATGTAAATTTCCAGCGCTGGGCCACCGGCACCACCGGCTTCCCCATTGTCGATGCCGGCATGCGGCAACTTTTGCAGACCGGTCTCATGCACAACCGCCTGCGCATGATCACCGCCATGTTTCTCACCAAGGATCTGCACTGCGACTGGCGCCTAGGGGAGGCCTTTTTCATGCAGCAGCTCGTCGATGGTGAAAACGCCAGCAACAACGGAGGCTGGCAGTGGTCCGCCGGCACGGGCGCTGATGCGGCACCCTACTTTCGCATCCAGAATCCCTGGCTGCAGAGCGCCCGCTTCGACCCTGACGGCCTCTACATCAAGAAATGGGTGCCCGAACTCAAAGATGTACCCGCGCCTCTCCTCCACGAAAAACCGAAGCCGGGACTGCCGCTCGTCAAAGGCTACCCACTGCCGATGGTCGATCATCACACGGAGCGGGACCGCTGCCTGGCGATCTTTGCCAAACACAAGTCGGAACGTGTTTGAGCCAAACTCTCAGGAAACCTGCGGGTGATTGATCTTCCGGCGGGTTTACAATCCCCCGTCGCATGGTTTATGAATCCTTAGACCGAGACTCATGACCATGCCTGTCAGCGAAGACAATTTGACCATTTCGAAAACGCCCAAAGTGCGCTTTTCGCCGAGGCGCGTTTGGACGCTGGCGATGGCGACGGTGACCCAGCTCGTGCGGATGAAAATCCTGGCGTTTCTCGTGGTGTTCTGCCTGCTGGCCGTGGGCGCGGGCTTTGCGTTTTCGGTCATCAACCCGGAACAGCAGCTTAATCTGCTGAAAAGCGTGACACTGGGAGCGCTGCAGATTTTCAGCATTGTGATCGGCGTGGTGTCCACGGCGCTTCTGCTTCCGAAAGACATGGAGGACCGTACGCTTTACACGATCCTGTCCAAGCCGGTGCCGCGCTTCGATTACCTGCTGGGAAAACTCGCCGGCGTACTGCTGCTGATCGGCGGCGGACTCATCGTCATGGACGCGGTGCTCAGTGTGATCCTGTGGCTGCGCCAGTCGCTGGTGCTGGAAGACACGCTGGCGGAGATCAAACAGCGCGGCATGGACTCCCCGGAGGTACAGCAGCAGGTGCGGGAGATCGTGGAGCGGCAGGGGCTTACCTGGAACCTGCATTGGGCGGTGTGGGCGATTTTTTTGAAGGCGACGGTGGTGACCACGGTGGCGCTGCTGCTGTCGAGCATCGCGAGCTCCACCCTTTTCACGATCGTCATCACCTTATGCGTGACAATCATCGGCCACGGCGAGGCGCTGATCCGCGATTTCTTTTTCACGCCGAACCTCTCCAGCACGGCGGGCCGGGCGGCGACGCTGCTGCTGGCGGCGGTGTGCCCGGATCTGGCGCAGTTTGACATCGTGGACAGCGTTGTGAACGGCGAGATCGTGCCGTGGAGGGCGGTTTTCGACATGACGGGCGTCGCCGCTCTCTATGTGACGGTTTACCTGTTCGTGACGCATCTGCTGTTCTGCGAGAAGGAGCTATGAAACGAACCCTCCAGGCGATCACCGTGCTGCTGGTCTTCGGCGTGGCGAAACTGCCGCTGGAGCAGCATGTGACCGGCGAAATGCGGCGGCTGAAAATGCTGGATGAACCAGTGCGGCTCGGCGTGGGTGAAAACCTCGGCCAAGCCGGGCTGGCGGCTTCACTCGGCGGCTTGCGCGGGCTGGCCGCGTGCATCCTGCAACTGCGGGCGCACCTGGAATTCACCCATGTGAACTGGGCCAAGGTGGACAGCCTCTACAAACTGGTGACGCGCCTGCAGCCGCGGACCGCCCGCTACTGGGAGGAGGCCTCCTGGCACATGGCCTACAACGCCGCGTCCTACTACCGCTACAACCAGACCTTGAAGCCGGCCCTGCGGGAGCAGTTCTACCAGGACCATGTCCTTCGCGGAGTGGCCATTTTGAACGAGGGGCTGCAGTTCCTGCCGAAAAATCCGCGCCTCTGGCAGAAACTGGCGGAAACGCACTGGCACAAGACCCTGGACTTCAAGGCGTCGGGAGACGCCTACCTGAACTCCGCGCACAACGGCGGGCTGAACTTCACGGAGCGCTTCGCGGGCTTCGCCTACGCCCGGTCCGACGACGCCGAAGCCTGGAAGGCTGGCTATGGGATTTTGAAACGCTACTACGATGCGGACAAGGCCACGCCGGGTCTGGTCCAGCATTTGAAAATGCTGGAGAAAAAGCTGGGCATCCCGGAAGCACGGCGGATTTCAGACCCCTCGCCGGACTATCCCGTGCAGAGGCGCTAGAGAGCCTCCATGGAGTCAAAATCGTCGGGACTCCACGGTTTGACTTCCCCTTCTTTCAGGTGAAAATTCACATGCCACCAACCAATGCCTGCGAAAATCGACATTCCCCGCAAGTCCATCTACCGCCTCTCCATCTACCAGCGCTGCCTCCAGCGGCTGCGTGAGAATCAGGTGGACACGGTCTCCTCCGCCGCGCTGGCGAAGGCTGCGGGCGTGAAATCGACCCAGTTGCGCAAGGACTTGGCCTACTTCGGCCAGCTCGGAACCCGTGGCCTCGGCTACAACGTGGACGCCCTGAGCAGCACGATCGGCGAGGTACTCGGCCACAATCGCCTGCAACCGGTGATCCTGGTAGGCGTCGGAAACCTGGGCGCCGCCCTGCTGCGCTACGGCGGCTTTCGCAAGGAGGGCTTCGAAGTGACCGCCGCCTTCGACCTCGCGCCGCGCAAACTGCCGCAGGTGACCGTGCCCGTGCTGCCGATGTCGGACATGGCTGAGTTCATCCGCGAAAACAACGTCAAGATGGCCATCCTCACCGTTCCGGCGAACAGTGCCCAAACCGTGGTCAACGAGATCGTCAAGGACGGCATTCAGGCCATCCTGAACTTCTCGCCCACCGTCCTCGACGTGCCGGAGCACGTCGTGGTGAACAGCGTCGATCTGGCCGTGGAGCTGGAGAACCTGAGCTACTTCATCCGGTAGCCCGGATCAGTAGCTTCTGGCAAACACGACACGACGAGAGCTCTGCTTGCCGGTGAGGAAGCACTTGCCCTCCTCGGCATACTGGTCCCCCAGCGGGATGCAGCGGATCGTGATCTTGTTCTCCTTGGCGATTTTTTCCTCCTCCTCCATGCTGCCGGCCCAGTGCATGAGCGCGAAGCCGCCGGGGGCATCGTCGGCGAAAAAGGCGGTGAACTCCTCCAGCGTGTCGAGCTTCTTCATGTTCGCGTCACGCAGAGCGCTGGCGCGTTGCAGGATGGCGTCCTGAATTTCCTGCAGGCGCTCGGCCACGTTCTGGAGGAAATCTTCCTTCGGGATGAATTCCTTGTCCTTCGGCGTCTTGTCGCGGCGCACCACGGCCACACTGCGGTTGGCGATGTCACGCGGCCCCATTTCGACGCGCAGTGGCACGCCCTTCTTGATCCATTCCCAGTTCTTCTGGCCACCGGGCAGATCGCGCTTGTCCACATGCACGCGGATCGGCTCATCGGCGAAGGATTGCGCGCGCAGCGTCTTGGCCAGCGCCTCACAGGCGGCGATGATCTCGTCCCTCGTCTCCGGCTTCGGCGTGACCGGCAGGATGACAATCTGATGAGGCGCCACGCGCGGCGGGATCATCACGCCATCGTCGTCACCATGCGCCATGATCAGCGTGCCGATCATGCGCGTGCTGACTCCCCAGCTCGTCGTGTGAACGAACTGACGCGTGTTGTCGCGGCCGAGGAACTGAATGTTCGCCGCCTTGGCGAAGTTTTGACCGAGGTAGTGCGAGGTGCCGGCCTGGATGGCCTTTTTGTCCTGCACCATCGCCTCAACGGTCAAGGTGCGGACGGCGCCCGGGAAGCGCTCGCGCTCCGTCTTTTCACCGGGGATCACCGGAATGGCCAGATGCTCGCGCATGAACTTTTCATACACGCGGTGCATGAGTTCGGTCTCGGCGATCGCCTCCTCGGCGGTTTCATGCGCGGTGTGGCCTTCCTGCCAGAGGAACTCCGCGGTGCGGAGAAACAGGCGCGGGCGCATCTCCCAGCGCATGACGTTGGCCCATTGATTGATAAGCAGCGGCAGGTCGCGGTAACTTTCCACCCAGCGGGCAAAGGCAGCACCGATGATTGTCTCCGAAGTCGGGCGAATGACGAAAGGCTCGGCCAGTTCGCCGGTGGGAATCATCTTCGTCGTACCATCCGGCTGCTTCTGCGCTTCGAGTCGGTGATGCGTGACCACCGCGCACTCCGTGGCGAAGCCCTCGGCATGCTGCGCCTCCTTTTCGAGATAGCTCAGAGGGATGAGCAGCGGGAAGTAGGCATTCACGTGGCCGGTCTCCTTGAACATCACATCGAGCTGCCGCTGAATGCTCTCCCACAAGCCATACCCCCAGGGCTTGATGACCATGCAGCCGCGCACTTCAGAGTTTTCGGCCATGTCCGCTGCACGGACGACCTGTTGATACCATTCAGGGAAATCTTGCGCGCGGGTGGGGGTGATGGCGGTGGCGTTGCTCATGGGGGAACTTTGAGAGTAGAGGCAAACCGCAGCCGGTCAAATCCGCCGCTGGGCATTCCTCGCTCCCGGGAAAAATTCAGCCTTGTTCTGCAAGACGCGCCCGGCATACGCTTTCTTCCTTTTCCCAAAATTATGCGCCCGCTCCTCTGCCTCGCCCTTCTCGCCTCGACCGCCTTCGCCGCCGACACGCACAAACTCACCCGCGTTTACGAAAAGCTCACCACCGAGCGTCCCATCGCCGTGGTGATTCCCGACGACGGCAGCGGTCGCGAGTTTCTCGCCCTTCAGCGCGGCAAGATCTTGATCCTCCCGAAAGACGAGCAGGCCACCGAGGCGAAGACCTTCCTCGACCTCTCACCGCGCGGCATGGAAGCCAAAGACGGCAGCTTTGAGGAGGGCCTCAATGGCCTCGCTTTTCACCCGAAGTTCAAGGACAACGGCCTCTTTTACCTCTGCTACACCCTGCAGATGCCAAAACGCCTCGTCATCACCGAGATGAAGGCGAACGGCGACATGGCCGACGAGAAAACCGAACGCACCTTGCTTGAGATCCCGCTCATCAACTGGAACCACCACGGCGGCAACATCGTCTTCGGTCCCGACGGCCTGCTCTACATCGGTGTCGGCGACAACTCGAAGCGCAACGGCGAACTCAAGATGTCCCAGCTCAATGCCACGCTCTACGGCAAGATCCTCCGCATCGACGTGAACGGCCGCGAATACAGCAACGCCTACGGCATCCCCGCCGACAATCCATACGCCAGCGGCGTCAACGCCCTGCCGCAGATCTACGCCAACGGCATCCGCAATCCCTGGGGCATGAGCTTTGACGACAAAGGCCGCCTCTGGTGCGCCGATGTCGGCCAGGACATCTGGGAGGAGATCAACTGGATCACCAACGGCGGCAACTACGGCTGGCAGTATCGCGAAGGCCCAGCCCCCTTCCCGCTCAGCACCGACACCCCGCCCGCCGACGCCAAGTTCATCGAGCCGATTCACTCCTACAATCACGCCGAAGGCCTCAGCATCACCGGCGGCATCGTGCACACCGGCAAGGTGCTGCCAGAACTCAATGGCGCCTATGTCTATGGCGACTTTGTCCTCGGCAAGATCTGGGCGCTCAAGACCGACGACGCCGGCAAAGTCCTCTCCAACGACCTCCTTTACACCAGTCCGCAGACACCCGCATCCGATCCCAAGAAGAAGCCCACCGTCCTCGTCAAGCCCACCGCCTTCTGCGCCAACGCCGCCGGAGACATGCTCGTGCTCGACTGGAACGGGGCGATCTACAAGCTGGGCAAGTAAAGCACCGCGCCTTTCAGCCAGCGGCAGCATCGAGGAATCAAGGGGCAAGACGGGCAACTGTCGCCCGTCTTGACCTCCCCTTGTCTTCCTTGACCATTTCTTGACCTCCCCTTCTCCGCCGAAAGTCCGCCCGCGTTTCGTGCGTAGTCCCCTCATCATCCCCCCTATGATGTCCAAAACCACCTTCTCGCTGACCTGCGCGGCATTCGCTGCGGTGTCCCTTCATGCCCAGGACGCAGGCGAAAAAATCACCTACGACGACCACATCCGCCCGATGCTGGAGAACAAATGCTTCTCCTGCCACAGCCCGGACAAAAAGAAAGGCGACCTCGACCTCACCAGCTTCGGCGCTTTGATGACCGGCGGCGGCGGCGGGGCCGTCGTCGATCCCGGCAATGTGGACGGCAGTCGCCTCTGGACCACCTGCGCGAAAAAGGAGGAGCCCTTCATGCCGCCGGAAGGCAGCCCGCTCAGCACCCAGGACCTCGACCTTCTCGCCGCCTGGGTGAAGGGCGGCGTGCTGGAGACCAAGTCCTCCATCGCCAAAAAATCGAACAAGCCGAAGGTGGACATGGCCGTGGCCGTCACCAGCGGCAAGCCGGAGGGTCCCATCGCCAAGCCAGAGCACGTTCTGCTGGAACCCGTCATCGTCACACCGCGCACCACCGCGATCACGGCCATGGCCTTCAGTCCGTGGACCTCCCTCTTCGCCGTCGCCGCGCCAAAGCAGATACTCCTCTACGACACAGGCACCCGGCAACTCGTCGGCATCTTCCCTTATGAGGAGGGGTATGCCCGCAGCCTGCAGTTCAGCCGCAACGGTTCGCTTCTGATCATGGGCGGCGGTCGCGCCGGCAAGATCGGCCACGCCATCGTCTGGGACGTGGCCACCGGCAGACGCATCACCGAGGTCGGCAAGGAGTTCGACCAGGTGCAGGCAGCCGACATCAGCCCCGACCACAAGATGATCGCCATCGGCAGCCCGTCGAAAAAGGTCAAATGCTACGACACCGGCACCGGCGAGGAACTCTACACCATCAATAAGCACACCGAATGGGTGCTCGGCACCAAGTTCAGCCCCGACGGCGTCCTTCTCGCCACCACGGACCGCAACGGCAACGTCATGGTCTGGGAAGCGGCCAACGGCGGCGAATTTTACATTCTCGGCCAGCACAAAGCCGCCTGCAACGACATCGCCTGGCGGGCCGACTCGAACATCCTCGCCTCCTGCTCGGCAGACGGTACCATCATGGTCTGGGAGATGAACGAAGGGAAAAAAGTGAAGGACTGGGCCGCCCACGGCGGCGGCGTGCAGAGCGTCTCCTTCACACCGGACGGCAAAATCGTCTCCTCCGGCAACGACGGCCTCGTCCGCGTGTGGGACCTCAACGGCAACAAGCTCGCCGAGGCCCCCAGCCAGGGCGATCTTGTCACCAAGGTCGTCGCCAGCCATGATTCGAAGGCCGTCGTGTCCGCCAATTGGCGCGGTGAAATCATCGAATGGAACCTCTTCGATAAAAGCCTCGCCGAGGCCTACCGCTACGTCAGCAATCCCTCCCCCATCGCCCAGCGCATCGTCCAGGCCGAGCAGCGCATGGCTGAGCTGACGGCAAAACTTCCCGCGTTCCAGGAAGCCGTCAAAAAGGCCGAGGCTGACGCCAAAGCCCGCGCCGACGCCCTCGCAAAAGTTCGCGCCGAAGTCGCCGAAAATGAACGCCGCAGCAAAGCCTACCCAGGCGAGATCGCCAACGAAGAAAAAGCCCTCGCCGCCCTCAAAGCCGCCCGCGACAAGGCGGCTAAAGACAAGGACGCCCGCAACGTCGCCATCAAGGCCTACGCAGAAAAAGCGGCGCAGATCGCCGCCCGGGAAAAGGAACTCGCCCCCCTTGCCGCCGAGGCCGCCAAACTCCCCGCCGCCGACAAGGCAGTCGCCGAAGCCACCGCCGCGCTCGAATCCGCCAAAAAGGAACTCGCCGCCAAGGCCGGTGACGCCACGCTCACCGCGAAGGTGAAAGACTCCGAGGGCAAGCTCGCCGCCGCCAAAGCCGCCCAGCAGAAAATCGCTCCGATCAAGGCCAAAGCCGATCAACTCACCGCCGATATTGCCAAGTCCAAGGCCGCGCTCGGTGCCGCCCCCACAGCCCCGGCGGATCTTGACAAGCTCATCGCCGAAACCGACGCGAAAATCAAAACCGCCGCCGCCAGCATCGCAGCCAAGAAAGCCGAACTGCCGAAACTGCCAGACATCGTCAAAGCCGGTCCCGACCGCATCAAAAATGCCGAAGCGGCCGCCGCCGCCGGCAAGACCGCCATCCTCCTTGCCCAAACAACCGCCAAATCCGCCAGCGACGAAATTGCCGTGCTGCAAAAAGTACCCACCGCCCTCAAGGCCGCCGAATTCAACACCGGCGTGCTCGCCGAGAAGGAAAAGCTGGCAAAGCTCGAAGAGGACTTCACCACCTACACAGAGGCGAAGAAAGACGCCGAGGCCGCGAAAATCGCCGCCGCCGCACGCATCGAAGCCTCCAAAAAGGTCGTCGCGGAAGCCGCCGCCGCCCAGCCGGCGCTCGAAGCCGCCTTGAAAAAAGTGCAGACCGAACTCGGCGCCCTCGAAGCCTCCATCAAACCCACGCGTGAGGCAGACGCTGCCGCGGCCGCCAAGGTCGCAGACCAGAAGAAAGTCATCGCCGCAAAAGAGGCTGAGCTCGCCGCCGCCGCTAAGACAAAGGATGAAGCAGTCGCTGCCGCAAAAAAAGCCGCGGACGAAATCGTAAAAATCATCGACGCGCGGAAGAAAAAACTCGCCGAGATCGCCGCCCAGCTCAAAGGCCCTGAGGCGCAGGTCGCCGCCAAGAAGGCCGCAGTGACGAAAGTCGAAGCCGCCCTCGCTGCCGCGAAAAAGTCCGTCGCTGAACTTACTTCGGCGCTTCCCGGTCAGGAAAAGACCGTCAAGGATGCCGAAGCCGCACTGCCGCAACAGGCCGCAGAAATCCAGACCGCAGAAAAGACGCTCGCAGACGTGAGGAACGCCACCGCCGACTCCGGTCGCGCCGTGCAATCCGCCCGTCAAAACCAGGCCAAGGCCCAGAAAGACCTGGCCGACGCCAAAACAAAAAACGCCGTCACCCCTGCCCTCGAAAAAGCCGCCTCCGACAGCCAGACCGCCCTGAGCACCGCCGAGAAAAAGGCCGCCGATTCGGCCCTCCAGCTTGCCAACGCCCAGACTGCCTTCGAAACCAAGCGCACCGCCCGCACCAACGGTGAAAAGGCCCTCTCCGCAGCCCGCAACTCCCTCGGCAAAACCGAGGGCGACCTCAAAGCCGCCACAGCCGCCGCCGCGCAGGGTGAAAAACAGCTCGCCGCAGCCAACGCCGAACTCGCCGCTGCGGACAAGATCGCTGCCACGCCCCGCGCCCAGCGCGACGCCATTGAAAAAGAGATCGAAGCCCAGTCCAAGGCGCTGGCCGCGAAAAAGGCCGCTCCTGAAGCCATCGAGAAGGACCACGCCGCCAAGATCGCCCCGGTCAATGCCGCCCTCGCCGCCGCCAAAGCCGGCCTGCCCGCCATCGAAAAAGCCTACGCCGACGTCCACGCAAAACTCGACGCCGAACAGAAGGTGCTCGACGCAAAGAAAGCCGCGGTCGCCAAGGCCAATGCCGACTCCGAGGACGGCAAAAAGAAAAAAGCCGACGCCGAAGCCGTCATCGCCACCGCCACGAAGGAGATGCCGGAGAAGGACAAGATCATCGCCGAAGCCACGGCCGAAATCGCCAAGATCCAGCCTCAGCTCGACCCGCTTCGGGCGAAAGTGAAGAAACTCAACGAACAGTATCTGACGATGCTGCCGCAATGACCCGCTGATCTTTTTCACCCCGCATTTCGGCGGCGTACGGCAAATTTGGAGGCGTCATGCCAACAACCGCTCCATAAGCGAGGATTTGACTCGAAATTAGACTCGACTTCGCATCGCGGAGAGGCTTAAAAGACCGCCTCTAAATGAACTCATACTTGGTCACCCGTGAAGGCAAAGAACTCGGTTCCTTCGATCTCCCCCAGATTCAGGAAGGCCTCAAATCCGGCTTCTTTCTCGCCAGTGACTGGGTCTGGTCCGATGGCATGGACGACTGGAAGCCCATTTCCAGCCTCGAGGAGAGTGCCCAGTCGCCCGCATCCACGCAGCCGCTCTCCGTCACGGTTCCGGCCGAGGCGGCTGCCGCGAAAACCAAGCCCACGACAGCCGTGGTCAATCCCTACGCCGCCCCAAGTGCGGCAGGCCGCCCCACCCGCGCGGTCATGTCTTCGGGTGCCGTGCCGGCATCCGTCATCGCGGAGCTGGCGGGAACGAAACCGTGGATCACACTCATCGCCGTTCTGATGTGGATCGGCTGCGCACTCATGATTCTGATGGTGCTTGGCAATTTGCTGATCGGAGCCATCGGCGTTTCCGAACTGGCGAAGTCCGGAAACGGCGGGATCGGTGGCGTGGCACTGGTGGTCGTCGCGATCATTTACGGGTTCACGGCCATGCTGATCATCTACCCCACTCTGAAGCTCACCAAATACTCCTCCAACATCGGCAGACTCGTGCAGTCACAGTCCATTGTCGATTTGACGGCGGCGCTGACGGAGCAGCGGAGGTTCTGGAAGTTCTACGGTATTATGATCATCATTTACATTAGTCTGGCCGTTTTGGGACTGCTGCTGGTGTTCGCCACCGCCGGCCTGGGTTTCATGGCCCGCCCCTGAACACGGGAAAAGTCGTTTCCGGGAGCACTTGAATTGATGCCTGAAGGGCGGCATGGGAGTCCCGCGTTCCCATCCATGAAGCCCTACTACATCACCACCGCCATCGATTACACCAACGCGCCGCCTCACATCGGCCATGCGTATGAAAAGGTGCTGGCGGATGTGATGACTCGGTTTCAGCGCTTGAACGGCCGCGAGGCGTACTTCCTGACCGGAGTGGACCAGCACGGCCAGAAGGTCCAAAAAAGCGCGGAAAAGGCCGGACAGACACCGAAGGAGTTCGTCGATGGCATCACCCGACACTTCATCGCCCTGTGGGAGAAGCTGAACGTGCGCTACGACGGCTGGGCGGCCACGACGGACGACAAGCACAAGCGGGTGGTGCAGGCGATGCTGCAAAAACTCCACGACTGCGGCCAGCTCTACAAAAAGAGCTACGCCGGCTTCTACTCCGTGCGTCAGGAGCAGTTCCTCACCGACAAGGAACGCGGCCCTGACGGCCAGTTCGGCGAGGAATGGGGCGAAGTCGTCGAACTGCAGGAGGAAAACTGGTACTTCCGCCTCAGCGACCATGTCGAGTGGCTCAAGAACTACATCCGCGGCAATCCCGACTTCATCTATCCGCCGCATCGCGCCAATGACGTGCTCAACTCCCTCGAAGGTGCCGCCCAGGACCTCTGCATCAGTCGTCCCATCGAGCGCCTCAGTTGGGGCATTCCCCTGCCCTTCGACGAAAAATTCGTGAACTACGTCTGGTTCGATGCGCTTTCGAACTACATCACATTCGCCGGCTACATGGCCGCAGAAGTCGGCAATGAAGGACTTCCCGAATTTGACAAAATCTGGCCTGCCGACGCCGAGATCATTGGCAAGGACATCCTGGTGCCCGCGCACGCCGTCTATTGGCCGATCATGCTGCACGCGCTCGGTTTTCCCGACGATCAGATCCCGAAACTCGTCGTCCACGGCTGGTGGAACGTCAAAGGCGCGAAGATGAGCAAAAGTCTCGGCAACGTGATCGACCCGAACGTGCTGGCCGACACCTTCACGCCCGACGGCCTGCGCTACTACCTCGTGCGCGACATCGCCACCGGCTACGACTCCGACTTCAGCGACGAGCGCATCATCATGAGCTACAACAAGGAGCTCGCCGGCGGCCTCGGCAATCTGCTCAACCGCAGCATCAACATGGCGCAGAAGTATCGCGGCGGAGTGCTGACGCCCGGCGATTACGATGACGAACTCAATCAAGCCCTGCGCCAGACCGTTGCGGATGTCGCGCCACTCTACATCGAAAAGATGAACGGCTGGGACATCCACGAAGGCATCGCCGCCGCATGGAAGATCATCAAGCACGCGAACGAATTCGTCGATGCGACAAAGCCCTTCTCGCTCGCGAAAGACCCGGAGCAGGCCGCACGGCTCGACAGTGTGCTCTACCACCTCGCCGAAGCCTTCACGCACGCCAGCGTGCTGCTGAATCCCGTCATGCCAACCGCGATGGCCACCGCCCGTGCCCAAATCGGCTGGACCATGCCGGAAGGCTTCACGCTCTCCGATTTGAAGTGGGGCCTGCTGGCCACCGGACATCAGCTCGGCTCCCCCGTGCCGCTCTTCCCACGTCTTGAGATTGCTGAAGCCGCCTGAGGCTCCACAGCAGAAACTCAATCCTCAAACTCCGTGTAGTGCCTGCGACGCGGCGGCTCGGTGATCGCGGCTTTCTGCTTCCATAGCGCTGCGGCCTGAAGGTCCTTCTCGCAGCCGATGCCGTCCTGGTAGCACTTGGCCAGATTCTTCATCGCCTCCTGCACGCCCGACTCGGCGGCGGCTTGGAGCGCGGAAAAGCCGGTTTTGCGTTCGCGCGTCGTGTTCCCGTGATTGAGCAGCACCATCGCCGCCAGATGCTTCGCGGGCGGATGCCGATCCGCCACGCGTGAGAGCGTGTCATACACGTCCTGCCACAGGGACGGGTCCACCTCCGCCTTCCGCCACAGCAGGTGCGCGGCCAGATAGGCCTCCAGCGGATGCTTTGACCGGCTCATGAGCACGAGCACCAGCGCGCCCGCTTTGTCGAAGTCCTGCACCACGCCGCGCCCCTGAAACAGCGCCTCCGCGTAATAAAAACGGGCATCGCCGCGCTTGCCGGCCTCGAAGGCCTTCTGATACAGCGCCGCGCCGCGCTTCTCATCGCGCGAGTAGCCGTAACCCGCCATCAGCAGATGCCCCTCCAGCAGCATGGCGGAGACGGAGCCCATCTCCGCCAGTTGATGCACCGGCGCGGCCCACGCCGCGTCGAGCCACTGTCCCTGGGAGAAAAACTCCCGCGCCATGCGATCACACAGTTTGTCCGCAAAGGGCCGCCAAAATTTCTCCTGTGGAAAGTTCATCGCGGCATTCAGAATCAGCG
The DNA here is from genome assembly GCA_964452755.1 of uncultured Prosthecobacter sp. GTDB lineage: Bacteria > Verrucomicrobiota > Verrucomicrobiia > Verrucomicrobiales > Verrucomicrobiaceae > Prosthecobacter. The sequence goes on from CAYVQY010000001.1 coordinate 78,393, forward strand.
TGAGCATCGGCTTGAAATCCTGCGTCTCCTCCAGCCCCCGCAGACGCTCCAGGATCTCCAGCCGTGTTTCCTCGACCTGCTCCTCCACGGTGAAAGCCGGTGTCAGCAGCCGCAGGGATGAGGAACTGGTGAACTGGTCCGCAGCGGGCAGCATTTCCTTGATCTCGATCTTGTCCGTCACGCTGACGATGCGCCAGCCGCCGTCTCCGCGCCGCACCTCGCAGGTCAGCGTCCCCGTGCCGCGGGCGATGCGCTGCCCGCGCTGCACTTCGAACAGGAACGGCTGTGTCACCCGCATTTCCTCAAAACTCCGCAGCGTGGACGCCGCCCCCTCCGTGACGCTGATCCGGCGCAGCGGCCAAAGCGAGCGCAGCCGCTCCTCCATGCGCAGCACCGCCTCCATCGCCGGCTGCTCCAGCGCAAAGTAGCGCCGGGGCACCGCTGCCACATGATCCAGCACCACGGCCACGGACACCTCGTTCCACGAACGGACAAAGGCCGCCACGCATTCCATCGCGTCATGCTCCGCCGCCAGTTTCGCTGCGGCGCGGGCGTCGTCTGCCTCCCGCGCCTTTTTGTAGCATGCCAGCGCCCCTTGCAGGTTCTTTCCGACACCGAGTCCCTGCTCCAGCCGCTCCCCCAGCGGCATCCACGCCGTCGGCTCCCCGAGCCGTGTCGCAAACTCCAGATGGTCGAACGCCTCCGCCGCGTGCCGCTCCGGGTTCAGAGGTGAATCCAGGACGACCACGAGATCCCTTAGCGCCCTGCGGCTTCCGTTTTCCGCCAACTGCCGCAGCCCACCCGCCGGATCTCCGCTGAAATCGCCGATTTCCATCTGCGTCAGCGCCAGCTCGTGACTGACATCTGCATTTTTCGACTCCGCCAACGGCATCAGAACCATGGCAGCATGCCAGAGCAGCCCCGCCCTGCGGAGGGAAGCACCGGCCCGCAGATAATCCTCGTCTGCGAGTTCCCGCTGGATCTCGACGACCACTTCCGGCGGCGGCAGCTTCCCGGGCTCGTGGAGGGTGTCCAAAAAAAGCTGCCAGGAGAGAATGCCCCCCACCATCACCACGCAAAAGACCAGCCCAGCAAAGAGCACGCGCGAGGATGGACCGTCGGCTCCGCTTTCGACCTTTTCCTCAGCCTCGACGGCGGCAGCCGGCGGATCAGGCGGTGCCGGTGCGGTCGCCGGCGTTTCAGGCACCTTGCTCCCGGGGCTTCGCTCCAGGCGGACTTCGCCCACGCCTTCCGGCACGCGCAGGCGGATCGCGGGCGGCTGCAGCAGGTAGTCGCGCCGGCTGACTCGCGCCCAGGCAGACACCTCTGCGCTTGCCTCAGTCGGCACGGGCACTTCGTCCTCCATCACTAGATCCAGCGTGATCGTTTCTCCGCCGATGCCCAACAAAAACGGCACCTCCACATCGAGTTCCGGCGCTTCGACACCGTTCACGGAGAACTTCGCCGCATCATCGAGTCTTTTGATCCGGAACCGCCGGTCCCCCGTCCGCGTCAGCGTGCAATGCCTGGGCAGAATCTCCGCACCGTCCAGCGCGATCTCGCACTCCACGTCCGCGCCCACATCAATGCACGCACCGGGTGGGCAGGTCAGTTCATGCAGCCCTTCCGCCGTTTGTAGAGTGAGGACCGTCGGCACCATCACTGCGGAGTATGATGATCGTGCCGCAGCCGTCGAGTGAGCTTTCCGTGAAAGAATCTTGGACCTCCTTATTTTCCAGCCCCCAGCTCCTTGTAGTAGCGCTTCACGAGGTCGCGAAATTCGGCCGGAACGGGATCGCGATCCACAGGAGCCAGATTTTTGCCCGCATCCTTCTTGGAAAGCTCTTCCGCCACCCGATCACGCAGTTCGATGAGAGGCTGCGTGATGCGCTGATTCAAAACCGCGACCTGCGGTGCATCGTTGCTGCGCTTGAGGTTGACCCGCAGTTCACGGGCGCGGTCGAGCACCTTCGCCGCCTCGTTTCGCAGTTCGGGATTGTTGAGAAGCTCCTCCACGTTGCGCAGGCGGTCGCTCCACTGGTCGTAGCCTGCACCGGTGAACACGCCCTTATCAGGCTCTTCCTTCGAATCTTCAAAAAACAGCGCCTCGGGCACCGCGCCACCGACGATCTGCGGGCGGGAGCGGTCGTTGTCGGAGTCACGGTCAGCCGTGCGTCCGCCGGGATCGAAGTTGTTGTCATTGCGACCCTCGTTCGTGGAACGCATGCCAACTTGACCGCGCTGATTCGGCGAATTCGCATCCGCCGTCTGCTGCGTCCCCTCACCGCGGCCCTGTCCTGGCTGCTGACCTTTGCCCTGACCTTTGCCCGGTTGTTGTCCTTCACCCGGCTTCTGGCCTTTCGGCGAGTTCGCATCGGCCTGCTGCTGCCCTTGGCCCTCCTTGCCGGGTTGTTGACCTTGCTGGCCTTCACCGGGCTGCTGTCCGGCCTCCGCCATCTGCGGGTCTTTCCCTTCACCCTTGCCCTGGCCTTTCTCGGCGGGCTGTTGCCCTTGGCCTTCGCCTTTTTCACCCGGCTGCTGGCCTTCTTTGCCCTCACCGGGTTGCTTGCCGCTCTGGGCGGTCTTCGGATCTTGGGGTTGGCCTTGGCCCTGTCCCTTTTCGCCGGGTTTCTGTCCTGGTTGACCTTCCCCAGGCTTTTGCCCGTTGTCGGCCATCTTGGGATCTTGCGGCTCACCTTGGCCCTCGCCCTTGGGATCGCCGTCCTTGCCGGGCTGCTGGCCCTGTTCTGCGGTCTTCGCGTCTTGAGCTTCGCCCTCACCCTTTTCGCCGGTTTTCTGGCCTTTATCGTCGGACTTTTCGGACACGTCGGACTGCCCCGACTTCTTCGAAGTCTGCTGTCCCCCCTCCTGCTCCTGCGCTTCCTTGATGAGTTTATCCAGCTCGTTCTTCGCCACGCGCAGCGCTTCGCTCTCGCTGCCTAGCACGCTCTCCGCCGCTTTTTCGACACCCTTTTGCAGTTCCTCCACGGCATTCGCGGCCTGGCGCTCCGCCTCCTTCGCATCGGCGGCGCTGCCGTAGCGGAGTTGGTCGCGGGTTTCCTGAAGATTTGCCTCCAATCCGCTGGTCTGCGCCTTGCGCACGGCGTCGTAAAGATTGCGATGCAGCAGCGGCTCACTCTGCTCGGCCTGTTCACTCAGCTCGCGCATGTTGTTGAGCAGCTTTTTCACGTTTTCCTGCTGCTCGGCCACCTGGCGCGCCTGCGCGGCGTTTTGCAGGCTCTGGGCGATGTCGCTGTCGGCGGACTTCTGGTTCTCCAGCGCTTCGCTGATCTTCTTCTGCGTGTCCGCAGCTTCCTTCGCCTGCTGGCGGAGCTGCTTCACTTCTTCGGAGAACTTCTTGCTGGTCTTCTGCCGGAAATCCTCCTGCATCTGCTCCAGTTCGCGCTGCGCACGGGTGGCGGAGTTTGCAGCATCGGCGAGTTTCTCCTCTTTGAGCTGCTCGACGGCCTCGTTGACCTTTTCGCGGGTCTGTTCGAGCTGCTCCTTGGCCTCGGCCATGTTCTCGGCGTTCTCAGGCTTCTCCATGCGCTCGTTGAGATCATCGAGATCGCGCAGGAGCTGTTCCTGCTCCGCCTGGAGGCGCTTGAGCTGATTGTCGAGCTCCTCCTTCTCCTCTTCGGTCTTCGCCTCCGCGATCTGGTTTTGCAGCTCCTTCATCTTTTCCGCCAGCGCCTCCTGGCGGCGGGCGAGTTCCTTGAGCCGGTTCAAAACTTGCAGGTTCTCCTGCTGCTCGGCGCTTTGCGCCTCCGTGGCGACCTTCTCCTCCTCGTAGCGCTTTTCCTCCTGCTTGAGCTCCAAGTCCATCAGCTGATTCTTATTCGCCTGCTGGCCTGCGCCCGGCTGTGGTGGGCTGTTTTGCCGCATCACCTGATGCTCGCGGCTCTGCGCACGATGCAGCCACTCCAGCGCCGTCTGCTCAAAGGTCAGCGCCTGATTGATCGGCGAACGCTTCTTCTCGGCTGAGGCCTGCTGAAGCGGCGGCTGTGCATCTTTCAATGCCTTCCACGCCTCGGTGAGCGCCTGTTTGACCTCGGTATCCTCGGCCTCTTCCATGCCTTCCTTGACCTGCTCCAGCACGATTCCGACCGACTGGTCCACGACATCGACGTCCGGAGCCGCGGACTCCATGCTGCGTCCGGCATTGGTGTCACGAATGATGCGCCATGTGGCATTGACGATCTGTTTGACCAAGTCCACGAGCTTGTCGCTCTTGGGCTTCGGCTCACCGGGCTCACTCGGCGGCGCTTCCATCTCCCGGAAGATGTCTTCAAAATGGCGCACGTCGGCAAAGAACATGTCGCTCATCGCGCGGCGCACCTCGCCCTTCGGGCCGGTGTCCTCGGCCCAGAGGTAATAGCTCACCAACTGCCGCGGCTGCGCGTTTTCCTTCTCCAGCGTGAGTTCGGCGCGCACGTCCTGCTTCTGCTTCGGCTCCGTGATCGGGTGCTTGAAGATGATTTCCTTGCTGTTGCCGTTGATGCTAAAAACCGCGCCCGACTTCATGACGCCAAGGTCGTCTGAAATCTTCGCCTCGACGGGAAGCTCCTGGATGCTCGACACCTGCAGATCCCGCTTCGGAAATACGACCTCGATCTTGGCGAGGCCGTTCGACTGCACCGTCACTTTGAACCAAGGCGGGTTCTTGTTCGCACGATCCGCCTCATCCACGAGGTGCAGTCGATACTTCTGCGACTTCTCGGCGGTGAAAACGCCTTCGAGCACCGTCGGATCTTCGCTGGAAACCGTCAGCGGGATAATGGTCTTGTCCTCGCCAAAAAGTTCGGCGGCGGTGAGATGCGGAGAGAACGGATCGGACTTGGAAGTCACCTCGGCAATCAGCGGTTTGTTCACCTTGATCTTCCAGGCGATCTTCGAGCCTTCGAGCGCTGTGACCTTCTGCGTGTTCTTTGTCTCCTTGGCAGGCAGCTTCGTGTATTCCGGCGGCGTCACGATCACGTCAGCACGAACAAGCGCCGGAAAATCGAAAACGGTGATCGTGTGCTCCTGCGATTTCTGATTGGCGAACTCGACGTGGTATTTCGTGTCAGCATCCACCTTGCTGATGAGGCCGCCATAGACTTGCTCGTCCACGGTCAGACGCATAGGCAGGCGGTCGCGAACTTTGCCATCCGGCTCGCTGACGATCAGCATGGCATCGGCGGGCACGGGACCATTGAATCGCGCCTCAATGATGAGCCGCGAGCCGCGCTCGACTTCCACATCGCCGGGAGTCAGCGTCGCCTCAAAAGCCGTGACGATTGACGACGTCTCAGAAACCTGTCCTGTCAGCTCGACCTTCTGATCCGACGTTTTGAACCTCGAAGCAGCATCCGTGACAACAAACGCGATCACCGCGAGCCACGCAGCCGCCAGTGCACGCGTGTAGGGCTTGTTGGCAACCGTGACGGGCCAGTTTTGCGTCGCGGCGCGTGCGAGTGCGTGATCGATCAGGCGCTCATGCAGGAAGCCGGTCGGTTCATCCGCCTCCGGCTCATGCTCGATGGCCGTGAGCAGCAGCGCATCGAGCGAAGGATGCTTCTGCTCGATGACGCGTGCGATTTCATGATCGCTCCAGATGTTCCGCCGTCCCCTGAGCCAGGCCGCAAGGCAGAGCACGATCAAGCCGAGCATCGACCAGCGGTCCCAGCTCTTCGGTAGGACATGGCCATTCAACGCCGCCAGCAGAAAGGTCCCTCGAACGAGAATCCCCACCGCAAAGACAAGGGCGAGATGACGCAGAAGCCTCGCGCGCCGCAAGGCCTCGCGAACTTCGGAAATGCGGGCTTCGAGAATGGTGCGTGCGATCATGATGACGGGTTACGCGGTTTGAGCTGGAACGCTGTGCCTTGAACGGCCCGCAATGGCGGTTTCGAGCAAAAGCACGGCCAAAAGACTGACCAAAAACCACCACCAGAGGTTTTGGCGTTGTTCGGTATCGGTGGCGGTGAGACGCTGATCGGTGGTTTCGGCACCTGTGGTGCCCTCGGAAGCGCTGGCGAGCTTGATGCCGTATTCGGGGAGCTTCTGCGGTTCGAGAGGCAGCACACGGCCCTCGTCCGGTGGGAGATTCACGGCGATGGTCTGCGTGTGCGCGGCGTTCTGAACCTTGTGCAGACCAAGCCGGGTCGTGGTGAATGTTTCGCCCGCCTTGAGGCTGTGCGTTTTGCCCTCGGGATCCGTGATCGTATGCGCCTGCGTGGCATCGAGCGGCAGTTCGTCGCCGACAAGCAGCGTGGCGACGGGAGCGTGGCTGAAACCGGCGGCGGCGAGCCAGCCATAGAGCAGCGGGACGAATTTCGTGCTGAGGGCAAGCTGGCTGTCCGAGGGATGCCAGCCGGAAGCGAGGACTATGAGCGTGCCTTTGCCAATGCGGGCGCTGAGGATCGCGGGCTGGCCGTTGTCGAATTTGGCGAGCGTTTCGAGGGGAACAGAGTCCCCCGCTCCTTGGATGATGCGGTGCTTCCAGAAGCGAAGCTTGGTGAAGTCACGGAGCTTGGGATCGGCGAACGGCTTCAGCAACGGGTGTTCGGTTTTGACGTCGGCGAGCATGCGGTACTCGTCGCTGGTGTCGGCGGCGACGGAGAGATCAAGACCGGTGAGTCCTTTGAGCAATGTGGCGTCGGAAGGCACGGTGACGAGAAACCCGCCACGCTCGACATAGTCGCGCAAGCCGGCCACCGGAGCGTCGCCGACGATGAAGAGGACATCGGGCAGCTGCGCGGGGAGCTTTTCGTCGGCGGTGAGCACGGGCGCCAGCGTGTCGGTCGGCTGCAGCGCGCGGGCGAGGTAGTAGAGCGGCGACGATGCCTCGTCACGCGTGGCGTCCTTGCCGAGGAAATGAATGCGGACGGTGCGCGGCTGCGGCGGGGCGATGAAGATGCGGTTGTCGAAGTCGAAAGTGTCGCCAGTGAGGCTGAGCGTGGTGGCGTTGGTGGGATTCGGAGGCGCGGTAAGGATGCGCGATGCACCGGGCGGAATCTGCGCGGTGATGTCGTCGGTTTTCGGCGCGTCCTTCCAGGCCAGGGTGAAATCGCGGAGGGCTGAGTCGCGGGTGTTGGAGAGACGGATGCGGACGAGGGCGTCCGCGCTCCCATCCTGCTCGCGGGCGGCGAGAGCGATGGAGAGGTTGTCGTTCGAGGACGGATCGACGCGATGCAGGCTCAGCGTGAGTTCAGCAGGCCAGGCGATGGTGCGAAGGGCGTCGAGCTTGGTGCCTTCCTGGAGATCAGAGATGAGGTGGATGCGCTTTTTGAGTGTGGCGGTGCTGGAATCGAAGCTAGGCACGGCAGCGATGAGGGCGCGATCGAGCTGCGTGGCGTTCCAAGTGGGCGTGAGGTCGGCGAGACGCGCTTGGATGGCCGAGAGGCGGTTCGCGGATGTGTTGCGATCTTCCTCGAAGCTCCAAACGTTCGCGAGTTCGCGATCAAAAACGGCCAGAGCGATGCGATCCGTGAATTTGGCAGCTTTGAGCTGGCTTTCGGCCTCGACGACGGCCTGTTTCCACAAATCCGCGCGACGCATGGAAGCGCTGCGGTCCAGCAGAATGAGCGTGGCGTGATTCGGTGATGCGGCGACTTCCGATTCATTTTGCACGAAGGGCCGCGAAAACATCAGCGCGAGCAGAATGAGCGCAAGGCAGCGCAGCAGGAGCAGCAGCCAGTTTTCGAGTCGGCGTTTTGAGACAGGCACGGGTGTCTGCGCATCGAGGAAGAGCAGCGAGCTGAACTCCACCCGGTCCTGCGGCGGACGACGACGCAGATGTAGCAGGATCGGCGCGATGATCGCGACGGCACCGGCGAGGTAGAGTGGGAATAACCAGTTCATGGGGTGATGTTGGCTCGAATCCTACTCCTACTCTTCCTCCCTGAAAGCGTGGGCTAAAGACGCTCGAAAAGGGAGGAGGAGGAAGAGGAGGATTTCATGCGGCGGCACGTTTGGAGGTTTTCTTCCGCTGGCGGGCACTGAGGAAGTCGAAGAGCACTTCTTCCAACGGGCGGTCGGTGGGGCAGAAGTGGTATTCGACGTTGTGGCGGTCGGTGGCGGCTTGGATCGTGTCGCGATGCGCTTGGAGGCGCTTCAGATAGGTTTCGCGGGCGATTTGAGGATCGATGAAGCGCTCGGCACCCGTTTCGGCATCGCGGAAGTGAGCGGACTTTTCGAAGGTGAAGTCGATCTCGGCGCGATCCATGAGATGGAAGAGCACGAGGTCGTGTCCCATCGCACCGAGGAGGGCGAGTTGCTTCTCCAGATGCTCAACGGGCGCGAGGAGATCGGTGATGAGACAGATCATGCCGCGCTTGCGCAGCAGATCGGCCAACTGACCGACGGACAGTTCGAGCGAAGTGCCGGCGGCCTTCGCGGGACGCTCCAACTCGGTGATGATGCGACGCAGATGACCCGGACGATTGCGTGCGGGCAGATGTTCTTCGATGCCATCCGCAAAGGTGGTCAATCCGGCCGCGTCGCCCTGCTTCATGAGGAAGGAGGCGAGTGTCGCCGCCAACGTGGCGGCGTAATCGGCCTTCGTGAAGCCTTGCGAGCCGAATTTCATCGACTTGCTGTGATCGATGACGAGCTGACAGCGCAGGTTCGTCTCGTCCTCGAATTTCTTGATGTAGGTGCGGTCGCTGCGCGCCAGCACCTTCCAGTCGATGTAACGTGGATCATCGCCCTGCACGTAGGCGCGGTACTCGCTGAACTCGACCGAGAAGCCGTGATACGGGCTGCGGTGCATCCCTTTCCACAAACCCTCGACGACCACTTTCGCGCGGAGTTCGAGCGATTTGATGCGCATCAGCGCCGCAGGATCGAGGAAGGCGGACATAGAATGACGAATGAGTAAATCCGAATGACGAAAGAATGTCGAAGGTCGAATGACGAACTGGGAGCGCTTTTGGCTACTTGGGAGGGTTCTTGCGGAGGATGGCGGAGAAGACGAGGTGGAATTCTTTGGCTTCTTACCAGATGGGCTTGGCGGGCTCGCGCATCTCGGACTCAGCGCGGACAATCATGCGGCACCAGTGCTTGGTCTCGCGAGCCTCTTTCTTGCAGATGGCGATCTTGTTGCGAAATTCCTTGTTGGAGACTGCGTCATCAGCTTCGCAGTAATTTGCACCAACACTCGTGCCGGAACGAACGATCTGACTGATCAATGGCCGCGTCACCTCGTTCTTCGGGACTGCTCTGGCGAAATCGATCACCTTCTCGCCAAAAACCGCCGTGCGCTCTTCGAGAACGTATGGTTTCTCACTCTCAGCGCTCATTTCGGACTTCGGCATTCGGGATTATTTCTTCATTCGAGCTTACTCATTCGTCATTTTTGCACGTCTAGCTCTTTACGGTCTCAAGCAGCCGTTGAATCACCTTCTCCACCGTGACGCCTTCGGCTTCCGCCTTGTAGTTTACGAGGATGCGATGACGGAAAACCGGCAACGCCATGGCGCGGATGTCGTCGGTGGTGACGTGGGTGCGGTTGTGGAGGAGACAGCGGGTTTTGGCTCCGAGCACGAGGTTCTGGCTGGCGCGGGTGCCGGCGCCCCAACTGATCCATTGGTTGACGAAGTCGGGGACACCATCACGACCGGGACGACTGGCGGCGGAGAGGCGCACGGCGTAGCGGGCGACGTCCTCGGCGATGGGAACCTTGCGGACGACCTGCTGGAAGGCGAGGAGTTCTTCGCCGGTGAAGAGGCGCTGCACGGGCTCGCCTTTGCCGGAGGTGGTTTTGGTGACGACGGCGACTTCATCGTCCTCGCTGAGGTAGTCGATGACGATGTTTAGCATGAAGCGATCGAGCTGGGCCTCGGGCAGCGGGTAAGTGCCCTCCTGCTCGATGGGATTTTGCGTGGCGAGCACGAAGAACGGCTCGGGCAGATGCATGGTCTTGCCGTTCACGGTGACCTGATGCTCCTGCATGGCTTCGAGCAGTGCGGCCTGCGTTTTCGGCGGCGTGCGGTTAATTTCATCAGCGAGGATCATGTTCGCAAAGACGGGGCCCTTGGTGAACACGAGCGAGCGTCCGCCTTCCGGCGTGTCTTCGAGGATTTCGGTGCCGGTGATGTCGGAGGGCATCAGGTCGGGCGTGAACTGAATGCGCTGGAAGCTCAGGTGGCAGACATCGGCGACGGTTTTGATGAGCAAGGTCTTCGCGAGGCCCGGCGCACCGGTGATGAGGCAGTGACCGCCGCTGAGCAGGGCGATGAGCATTTCGTCAATGACGTGCAACTGGCCCACGATGACCTTGCCGACCTCCGCAAAGAGGCGCTCGCGTGCGGTGGCGAGCAGTTCGACGATCTGACGTTCGGTGAGGGGGGCGGAGGACGGCGGAAGGTCGGGAGGGGCGCTCATGAGGTGTTTGTATCAAACAGCGACGAGAGTGCCAAGTTTTCATCCTGGACGAGACAAGTGGAAATAGCGCGAGCGCTGACCGGTCAAGGAGTCGCCTCCAAAAGCTGCATGGCGTCGAGGATCACGAACCCCTCGGTGCCGGTGTTGCTGAGGGTGATGGTCGTTTCGGCGCCTTGGACAAGCTCCACATAGCCAATGCTGCGAAACGCTTCTCCTTTCGGCAGCGGCTGGGTTTGATCAACTTCGAGCGCCAGGCTGCGATCTCCGCTCTGGATTCTCACAGGAACCTTCGTCGCCCGGGTTTCGTGGGCGGAATAGGCCATGCGCAGATCGTAGCGGGCGGTCTTTGGCGCTTTGAAACGGAAGACAGCGCTGAACAGTCCGTCACCGCGCTTGTCGTCATGGACGTATCCGGTGCCGATGTGCGGTTTGAAGTTTGAAGAGCGACTCCACGGTCCTTTGAGTTCCGCCTGAGCATCATCGAGGACGATTCCCGGGAGCGTTTTGGGCTCGATGCCCACCACCCCCTTCGGCTCCGGTGGAAGGTCTGGCAGCACGGGCAGGTCGAGCACCTGCCCCTGCGCCAGCAACCGCTCACGCAACGCGGGATACGGCAGCTTTTGCACGGCGAGGTCTGCTTTCACGCTCAATGCGGCGGCGATGCCCGCGCTCTGGCCGAGAATCATCCACGTCGGCTCCACGCGGATCGAGGAGATGCCCACATGCGTGCAGGACAGGGCCACGGGCACGAGCAGATTGTCGCACTCCGCCGCCTTCGGCGTGATGGCGCGATACGGGATGTGATAGGGATAGCCGTGCCGCCGGCCTTTCATCCGCACCGGCATGATCGTGCCTTCATTGACGACGAAATCCCGATTGCCGACCCGCTGGCAATCGTGCGAATCAATCGGGAACGACGAGACGACGATGGCGTCGTCCTTCTCCGGCTTTTCCATGATGTCATTCTGGGAAACGACATATTCGCCGATCATACGCCGCCCCTCGCGCACATAGAGCTGTGGCGACCAGTGGCCGTATTCGGGAAATTCATCGCGGCAGAGGCCGATCTTCGCGTACTCCTCGCGGATGTGAGCCGGCACGGCGGGATCGGTGGTGAGGAAGTGATACATCTCGAGGGTGTACTGCTTGTGAGCCTCCCAGATCTTCGCACGACCCGCCTCATCCGCCTCGCTCCAGCCGTTGCACGCGCCGACGAGTCCCATGGAGAACTGTTTCCCGATGCCGTTGTTCGCGTCGAACTTGTTCCCCGGCAGCGGATACAGGTCCCACAGCACATGCGGACGCTTTTCCTGCGCAAAGTAGCGCCGCAGGACCTCCCACCGCGCGGGATCGTAGTTCATAGGCTGCGGAAACGGCACGCGGTTCGCGGCGTCTTTCGTCACACAAAGGCGGAAGCTGTAAACCATCACGTTCTTGTCACCTTCATCCTCGGGACCAGCATCCGTCGTTGTGACAAACGGCAGCGGCTTGCCGTGATCGTCGAGACCTGACATCGACATCCTGGCCTTCGGGTACTGCTTCCCTGCGAGCGTTTCGCCGAACTCCTTTCGTCCCTCGCGGCCGATCGTCCAGTTCACGCCTGCTGCCGCCATCAAATCCCCCTCGTAGGTGCCGTCGATAAAAACCTTCGCCGTGAAGTCGCCATCGCTCGTGGTGATCTGCATGATGTGCGCACCGCTCTTGACCACGTCTTTCAAAACACGCTTCGCCAGCACCTTCACGCCCGCCTCATCGAGCATCTCCCGCGTGATCCTCGCCGCGACATGCGGCTCGTAGGTCCAGTGCGTGTGATCCTTCACGCTGACCTGATACGGCAGCTTCACGCCGCGCTGCTGATAGTCCTTCTCGACACGCGCATGCCATTCATCAAAGAGACCCATCACCGTGCTGCGCACTGTTTGATTTGAATCGCTAAAGCACAAGCCACCGGTGTTCACGCCGCCGACGTGAGCCGTCGGCTCCAGCAGGATCACCGAAGCGCCTTCACGCGCCGCCGCGATCGCCGCGCAGAATCCGCCCGGCGTGGCTCCATACACGATCACATCCGCCTGAGCGGCGGCGTGGGTTGAACAAACGAGAAGAAGAAAGCCAGCGAGGAAGCGCGTCATAGCTCTCAAAAGGTCACGCAGGTTGTGATTTGGACACGATTTATGATCACGGCACGCCGCTGCGCTCTACCAGCTCGCGCCAGAGGTCGTCGCCTTTTGTGCCATTGGTCATAATGACGAGACCGTGGCCCTTTTCGGGGTCAAACTCGGCGTGGCAGCGGAAGCCGGTGCCGTTCGAGCCGCTGTGTCGCACGCGCGGGCCGGAAGCGGCGGGCTCGATGGCCCAGCCGAGGCTGTAACGGATCGCGCCACTGCCAGCCTGTCCGCGGCGAATGAGCAATTTGCCATCCGTGGGCGGACCGGCGGGCGTGAGCATGAGGCGCAAAGTGCCTGCCGCATCGCGCTCCACGCGCATCATTTCGAGCAGCCAGAGCGCATACTCGCGCGGAGTGGTATAGAGGCTGTAGGCGGCGTTGGGCTTCTGGTAGAGGGTGCGGCCGGTTTTGACTTGGCCGGCATCATCGTGGCCTGCGGCGGCGGTTTTCTCAAAGTCAGGCCGCCACACATGGCTGCTGGATTTCATGCCGAGCGGCTCCAGCAGCGTGCCGCGCATGTGCGTGTCGTAATCCGTGCCGGTGAGCCGCTCGATGACGCGCTGGAGGAAAAGAATGCCCTCACCGGAATAGCGGAAGGCGCTGCCGGGCTCGTGCAGCACCTTCAAAGCGCCGCCTTTGGGCCGCCAGTTCGGGAAACCGCTGCTGTGCGTGAGCACCATGCGCGCCGTGATTTTTTCATGCAGCGGCTCGCCCTTCAAATACGGCTCCGGAAGGTAGGTTGTGAGCGGCTTGTCGAGATCGAGCTTGTTTTGCTCCACGAGCTTCAGCGCGGCGTATGCGGAGAGAGGTTTGGTCATCGAGGCGGCCTCGAAAACGGTGTCCGCAGTCACCAGCGCGTCTTTGCCAACCTCACGCACGCCGAGATAGCGCTCCCACGCGATGCGGCGGTTTTTGATGGCGGCCACGCCGACTCCTGGCACGCGATGCTTGCTCATGAGCAGCGGCAAAAGTGTGTCGAGAGCCTGTGCGGTGTCTTCTTTGACGGGTGGTGGCTCGTGCGAGGCGAGGATCAGCCGGACCAGCTCGCCGAAGTCCGCGGAGCTGACGCTGCGTCCATCAATGTCGGTGTTCACGCGATGCACGATGACGAGATCCAGCGCGGGAATGACGAGGATGTAGTGCCCGCCCGCGCCACGCGCCGAATAGCTGCCCTCCGGCAGCGTGGCACCGGCGAAGTGCATGCCGCTTTTCGCGATCCACCAAAGGTAGCCGTAGCCGCCGCTCGTGCCCGCATGCGACCACGCGGTAGTGGATTCCTTCACCCACTCGGCGGAGATGATTTGTTCAGCATTCCATTTTCCACCACGCAGAAACAGCAGGCCAAAGCGTGCCATGTCACGTGCTGTCATGCGGAAGGGATAAGCGCGATGAATCGAGTCCGCGCCGGTAACGTAGCGACCATCCTTCGCGCTGTAGTCCTGCATCCCGATGCGGCGTGCGATGAGGCGCTCGAAGTCGCCATAGATGCCCGCCTGGCACTCCCGCTCATAGATCGTGCCGAGCGCGTTGAAGTCCCAGTTGTTGTAATACCAGAACGTGCCCGGCGCATGGCTGTGCCGCTGCGGGCGTCGCGCCTTCATGCTCGCGGTCTCGTAAAGCGCGGGATGGTAGATGCCGGAGCGGGCTTGCAGCAGTTGCCGCACCGTCGCGCTTTTTTCGATGTCGGTCAGCGCGGGTTCGTTGTCGTCGATGCCGAGCTGCTTCATCGTCGCGTCCATCTTGATTTTGCCTGCTGCGACCTGGATGCCGCACAGTGCGCTGAGGAAGCTCTTGCGGATGGAATGCACATTGAACTTCGTCTCCACCGCGCCCCAGGAGTCGAGTATCTTCCCACGGGTCACGATCACAACCGCCTCCGTTTTCAACGTGGCGGCATGATCCCGAACCGCCTGCAATTTCTCCCGCGACCAGCCCGCCGAGCGTGTTTCACCATCGGATAGGCGCTGCCACTCCGCAGTGGGAAACTGCGCTAAAAGTGGCCCGGTAAGGCAGAGCAGAAGGAGAATGATGCGGGACATGAGGAGTCAGGCGATCAGGTCATCGACGATGCGCCCATGCACGTCCGTGAGACGGAAATCACGGCCTGCGTGGCGGAAGGTGAGCTTCTCGTGGTTCATGCCGAGCTGGTGCAGGATGGTGGCGTGCAGGTCGTGGACTTCGACGGGGTTTTCGACCGTGTATTTGCCGATGTCGTCGGTGGTGCCGTGGACGTGTCCGGGTTTGAAGCCGCCGCCTGCAAGCCAGACGCTGAAGCAGTCGCGATGATGCCCTCGGCCGTTTTTTCCTTCACGTGTGGGCGTGCGACCGAACTCGGTGGCCCAGAGTACGATGGTGTCGTCCAACATGCCGCGCTGCTTGAGATCGGTGATGAGCGCAGAGGTGGGCTGATCGACGTTGTAGGCGAGATCGGCGTGCTCCTTCATGTCGCCATGAGAGTCCCAGTTCGGGCGTGAGCCGGTGTCGATCAGCTCGATGAAGCGCACGCCGCGCTCGGCGAGCCGACGCGCCACAAGGCACTGCCAGCCGAAGTCCGCACCAGGGCCTTTGAGCTTGCGATCCAGGCCGTAGAGGCGGCGGATGTGCTCCGGCTCCTGGGTGATGTCGAAGGCCTCCGGTGCGGCCTGCTGCATCTGAAAGGCGGTTTCAAAGGACTTGATGCGCGCGGCCAGCGCGGTGTCGTGCTGGCGTGTGGCGAAGTGTTTTTGGTTCAGCTTACTGACGAGGTCCAGCTCCAGCGGCTGGAGGTCTTTCGATGCGGCTGGCGTGCGCAGATTCGCGATGGGTGTATCGCCCGGAATGACACGCGTGCCCTGATGCGCAGCGGGCAGGAAGTCGCTGCCATAGACCTGTGTGCCGCCATACGGCAGGTGTGGGCAGATGACGATGAAGCCAGGCAGGTTGGAATTGAAACTGCCGAGCCCGTAGCTCACCCACGAGCCCATGCTGGGCCGCGCAAACGTGGGCGAGCCGGTGTGCATGCCCAGCGTGGCCTCGCTGTGGTCAAAGTGGGATGCCTTCATGCCGCGCACGATGCAGATCTCATCCATGACGCCTCGAAGATGCGGGAAAAGATCGCTCACTTCCGTGCCACATCGCGTGTTCCGGCCTGCGCCGAAAATGTTGCCCATCAGCTTGTCCTTACCCGTGCCATCGCGGCCTTTGGCGATGGGTTTCGGATCAAAGGTGTCGATGTGCGAAACGCCGCCCGTCGCGTAAATCATGATCACCCGGCGCGCCTTCGCCTTCATATGCGAGCGATGCGGCGAGAGCGGATCATCCGCCGCAAGCAGTTCGGAAAGCAGGCCCGGCATGAGCAGCGGACTGCGGCAAAGGAGGGAGCGGCGGGTGAGGTTCATGGGGGTTAGTCGAGGTACAAAAACTCATTCAGCCGGAACAAGCTGCGCGCGACACTGGCCCAGGCAGCAGATTCGTCTTTGGTTTTGCCGCGCACGGTTTTGACATGCTGGAGCATCAGCTCCCGTTCCTCGGTGCTGGGTGATCTCGCCAAGGTCATGCGGAAGGCTTGGTCGAGCCGCTGAATGTCGTTCGTGTGCTCCTTCACGAGCTTCTTCGCAAAGAGGTCGGCCTGCTCGTGCAGGAAGTCGTCGTTCACGAAGTAGAGGGCCTGCAGGGCGGTGACGGAGCTGTCGCGCGTGGCGGTGCAGACGTTGGCGTCGGGGCCGTCGAAGGTTTGCAGGTAGGGCTTGGCGGTGAGGCGCTTCGTCATGAGATAGACGCTGCGCTTGTTACTCGGGTAGTCGTCCTTGAAGGGATGATGCTGGGTGTATTTCCAGTCCTTGCTCGGCGGGATGGGATAGGGCCGCGTCTGTGGTGTTGGATCGAGAGCACCGCTGATGAGCAGCAGCGTGTCCCGCAATGATTCGGCATCGAGGCGCTGGCGGTTGAACTTCCAGTAGAGCGTGTTGCCGGGATCGCTGGCGAGGTTGTCCGGCGTGTCGGCACAGGCCATCTGGTAGGTGCGCGAGCTGACGATGCGGCGGTGCAGATGCTTTATGGACCAACCGTGGCGCATGAAGTCGAGCGCGAGCCAGTCGAGCAGCTCGGGATGCGTGGGCTTTTCACCGCGCAGGCCGAAGTCGCTAGTGCTGGGCACGAGTCCGCGGCCAAAATGACGCTGCCACACGCGGTTCACGATGACTCGCGCTGTGAGCGGGTTTTTCGGATCGGTGATCCACTTCGCGAGTTCGAGCCTGCCGCTGCCTTTCTGCGCCTCCGCAGGCAAAAGCTGGCCGCCGAGGATGTCGGGAAACTTGCGCGGCACCTCGGCGCCGGGATGATCAGGCTCGCCCTTCATCTGCAGGCGGGCATTGACGGGTCGCGACTCCTGCACGGCATAGGCGGAGGGCAAAACGGGCGTCTTTTTGAGATGATCGGCCAGCTTTTCGCCAGACCGACGCGCCCGCATGAGCATGGCATCGAGATCGTCTTTCATCCGGCGCTGCTCGTGGATGTCTGCGGTGCGCTCGCGGTTGGCATTGTCGAGCGCCTTGGCCTCACACTCGGCGAGCAGTCGTTCCATTTCCGAGGTGAGCTTGGCCGTTTCTTTTTCAAAAGGCTTCAGCTTCTCCGCAGCCTCCTTCGCGGGGATGAGCGGCACGAAATCGCGCTGCGTCTGGAACAGCTCGATACCGGGGAATGGATAGCGTGTGCTGGCGAAGATGCCGTAGAGCCCGTAGTAGTCGCGCATGGAAACGGGATCGAATTTGTGATCGTGGCAGCGCGAGCAGCTCAGTGTGAGGCCCATGATGGTGCGCCCGAGATTGTCGATGGTGTCCTCGATGGTGAGATGCCACGGATAGCGCTCGACGAGCGAGCCAAAGCGCCGCGCCATGGCTAGATAACCGGTGGCGATGACCTGGCGGTTGCGCTGCTCCTGCGATTTCGCGGTCAGCAGGTCTCCCGCGATCTGCTCGGTGAGGAAGCGATCATACGGCACGTCATCGTTGAGCGCTTCGATGAGGTATTTCCGGTAAAGATAAGCCTGCGGAATGGGGAAGTCGGAGTTGTCACCGGCGGTGTCCGCATAGCGCACCCAGTCCATCCAATGCCGCGCCCAGCGCTCGCCGTAGGCTTTGGAGGAGAGAAGCTTCTCGATGAAGTCGAACTTGTCAGAAAGGTCTGACGGATCGGGAGGCAGCCCGGTGAGATCATAAAACAGCCGCCGGATCAGCGCAGGCGGCTCCGCATCCGGCGCGGCGGAGAGCCCAGCGGCCTCGCGCTTTGCTTGAATGAAATGGTCGATCTCGTTACGCGGCCAGGATTTGTCTTTCACCGCAGGCAGAGCAGGCTCGCGAATCGGCTGGAAGGCCCAGTGCTGGCTCGTGGGCTTCGCGGCGGTCACGGGCTTGCCGTCTTCAGGCCACACCGCGCCTGCGGCGATCCAGCGACGCAGCATCTCGACCTCTGCCGAGGCCAAACGCTCACCTTTCGGCGGCATTTGTTCGTCCCTGTGCATGGAGGTGATGCGCTTGAGCAACTCGCTCTCCTCCGGCCTTCCCGCGACGATGGCACGATGCCCGGAGTCCGCCTGCCCGAAGACGGCGGCTTTTTGATCATAGCGCAGACTGCCGTTTTGCTCCTCCGGCCCGTGGCACTTCACGCAGCGTTCCTCAAGAATGGGCCGGACATCACGCACAAAGTCCGGCGGCTCCGCAGCGAGCGCGGGCAGTGAGATCAGGACTGGCAACCAGCGGTACATCAGCGGGAAAAGCGTTCAGGATTCAGGATGCGGCTGTTGGCAGCTTTTAGGCGACTGCCCATCAGTACGGCGGGCAGGTCCGGTGAACGCTCACGCTGTCTGGAATCTTGCCTGCTGCCCAGACTGCCCGGCGCTTATCGCGGCAAAGAGCCCAATGTCGCGATTTCGTCGTCGCTCAGCGCCCGATTGAAGACCGCGAGACCGCCAAGGCGCCCGGCGAAAAAGTTTCCCCAGGCGCCGCCACGATGAACCGCGCCCACGGTGAAGTCCGCGCCATCCGTACCGCCATCGAACAAGCCATCTGCATACGGAAAGGGGTTGTAGAGCTCCAGCGCGTCCAGTCTACCGTTTAGATACACGCGCGACTCCTTCGCATCGTAGCGCATCACGAGGCACTGCCAGGACTTCATCGGAATCTCCGACGCGCCGCTGGAATAGGTGATGCAGAAGTCCTCCCCCGGCGTGGGACCGCCGATGGCGGAGACGTGGCCGTGAATGCGGTTCGCGAGCGGGTAGCGCTTCATCTCATCGGCACGCGTGCCACGCGGCGCATTGAGAAACAGGCAATACTGCCGCTTCTTGCGCGTCTCGTCCCACACGCCCGCGATGGCCTGCCACGAGGCCTTGTCTTCGCGGTAAACCCACGCCGCCACCGTGACCTGCGCGTCTTTGCCATGAATGTCGAGCGCACCGATGTCCTTGCGATCAATCATGAGCCACTGGCCGCGTTTAATGCGCGCAGAGTGGGGGCCAAAGACGCCTCCTGCAACACGCTCAACCGGTCCTTTCATTTCCCGGAGCTTCAAATCGCCTGCGACACGCGCATTGCCGCCTTCCTCCTGAAAATCCCAAAACGCGACGAGATCCGGCATCGCCTTGATCACTGCCGCTGCGTCCTTTTTGCCGCCTGAGCGAGCCTGCACGGCCTTGTGCGCCGTTTCCTGCAAAAAGCGGGCGTAGGCTGCATCGAAGCCTTTCGGGATGTAGCTGTTCCCGACGGCGCTCTCGCCAAACAGCACCTCATACCACACGCAGGCACCGAGATACTCGCCAGCGAGATTCGCATGATGCCCGTCCATGCCGAGCGATGTCTTGCCATCCCTCGTTGTCCAGCGCCAGCCAACATGCAGCGAGTGCGTTTGATCGGGCAACTCGGGTTTCCTGGCCGTTTTGGGATTGAAGCCGCTGAAGGGTTTGAACCCCCACTCCGCATCCGTGTCCGCGTTGAACATCGCATCGCCCACCGGGATGATTTTCGCGCCAAACTCGGCCGCCAGCTTGTCGTAGGCTGCGGTGAGGCTGCGATACATCTCCTCCTGCGTCTTCGGCTCACCGGGTTTCGGTTCCTTCACGGCAAAACGCGGATCATCCACGCGATAGGCCCAGGTCTGATGAATGAGCAGCTTCGACTCTGGCGCATGTTTCACGATCAGATCTCGCAGGATGCCGGCATACGGCTGGTAGGTGGCGAAGTCGTGGCTCTTGATGCTCGCCTGCTGGATCGTGACGTAGTCCCATTTGTCGGCGGTGAGGTTGCCGATGAGATCTTTGCCGTTCGTGTAAAGCCGCGCCTTGCCCTCAGTCTTTGTCTTGTCCGCATGCACCTGAAACGACGACCCGCCGATGACGAGCGAGTTGTGGATCAGCGTATGCCCGCCCGCCAGCGCGAGATCATCGAGGTGATTCGTCGCATTGCGGGAAAAGCTGTTGCCGATGGTGAGGATGCGGACCGTTTTGGCCTCCCCCAGCGCGGACGAGACGCAAAACAGCAGCGAGACGAGGAGGGCGAGCGCTTTCATCACACGCGATGATTTAGTGGCAGCCGCAGCCTTCGCCGCAGCTTCCCTTTTTCTCCATCTCCTCGGGCGCCGGCACGCGGCCGCTTTCGAGGCTCTTGCCGACGAAGGCGTTCACGGACTCCGCCACGCTGCTGAGGGTCTTCTGCGCGGCGAGAAAGTCGGAAATCACGGAATTCTCCTCACAACTGTCCTGCAGGGAGTGGAAGCGGGAGATTTCCTCGCCGTCCGGCTCCTCGCCCTGATGCTGTTTTTGATGCAGGGAGCGACCGAGGGTCGCCATTTCGCGATAAAGTGACATGGCGGCGTCATCACTCAGAAACGTCTCCGCCTTGTCGCGGGCGCTCTGCACATCTCCGTCGGCCACGAGGGCTTCGCAGAGTTCGATGATCTTGGATTGGATGAGGGGGGAGGCTGTCATGGGATGGCGAGCGTAGGCCGGAAATGCGGCTTCACAAAAAGAACCGGGACAAATTTCCACCGCACGTCACGACCAGTTCTTCAACCAGAACGTGAGCGATTTCGCGGACTCGGACTCCTCGCCGATCTCCTTCCAGGTAAAGCTGGCCTGAAGCTCCGGATGTTTGCAGTAACCCTGACCCGTCCAGAATTCATCCAGCTGACGATAGCCGGCGGGGCGCAGTGGATGATCAGCAGGCCGGTCCACGGCGCAGAAGGTGCTGATGCGCATGCCCAGCGCCTGGACGTGCGCCTCACGCCGGGTGAAAAACTCCCTGCCGATACCGCAGCCCCGATGCCCGGGAAGCAGGATGGA
This sequence comes from uncultured Prosthecobacter sp., assembly GCA_964452755.1. Taxonomy (GTDB): domain Bacteria; phylum Verrucomicrobiota; class Verrucomicrobiia; order Verrucomicrobiales; family Verrucomicrobiaceae; genus Prosthecobacter. Next base: position 99,236 of record CAYVQY010000001.1, read on the forward strand.
TTCGCCGAAGTAGCAGATGGTGTCGAGGTCGTAGCCCGCCTGAGCAAAGGCCGCCTGGAACTCCGGCCCTTCGTCGCGAATGGGCAGGCAGGTGGTGGCCCCGACAACTCGGTCCTCGTCAAAGGCGAGGACCACGAGGCTGCCGACCGACTTAACGTAGGTCTTCAGGTATTCGCGCTCATATTCCAAGCTGCCGTCGTAGAGGTAGGGATACTCGCGAAAAACGGTGATGCGCAGGGTGCCCAGCGCGTCGAGATGCGGTTCGATTTCGGGGCCTTTGAAGTTCTGAAGTCGGATCATTGGACAAATTCCTCCGCCATCTCGCAGATGCGCTTCCTCATGTTCGCCAAACCATTCAGGCGTGTCGGCGATAGCATTTTGGTGAAGCCGCAGCCCGTCCAGACGGCGGGTTCGACGGCGATGACCTCGGCGGGGTCGGCGTCGGTGTAAACCTCGCACAGCAGCGCGGCGAGGCCCTTGACCATGGGGGATTCCGCATCGCAGACGTAGTGCGTGCGACCGTCCGCCAGCCTGCCGTGCAGCCAGACGCGGGAGACGCAGCCGGGGACGAGGTTTGCCTCGGTCTTGAGTGTTTCGTCCATCTGCTGTGCCGCACCGCGCATGACGACGGCATTCAGACGTTCGTGCAGGTCGTCGATGATGTTCAGGTCGTCGATGAGCGACTGCTGTTTCTCAGCGAGAGTCATTTGATCTTGGCGAGGCGTCCCTTGCTCCAGCTGAGGCCGGCTTCGATGGCTTCGTCATTGGCTATGGCGGCGGCCAGTTGCTCCCAGATGGCCACGGCTTTGCTGAAAGCTTCCTTTGCTTCCGCCTTTTTCCCGGCGCTCTCACTGGTATGGCCGAGAGAGCCATAGAGCTGGGCGAGCTGGCTGGCCCACATGCGACGCTCGGGCGTGAGCTTGTCCGACTTCGGCTGGGCGAGAATCAAGGTCTCCAACGACTCCACCGCCTGCTGGGCGATCGGAATGGAGGCCGTGGTCTTGCCGCTGTCGGCCATCAGCTCGGCATATTCACCGCGCAGCTTGGCCTGCAGAAAGCCGTAGCGCGCATTGTCCTTGTCGTCGGCGAGGATTTCGTTCACCAGCTCGATCGCATCCGCTTTCTTCTTCGCCGCTTCGGAAGGGTTTCCGGCATCACGGGCGAGAGAAGCGAGAGAGCCGTAGTTGCGGGCGAGGAGATACTTGACCTCCGCCCATTCAGGAAGCAGGCGGTTGAGTTCCAGGAGGATCGGCAGCGCCTGATTGTGGGCCTCTTTTGCGTCCGTGCCGCTGAAATGGCGCCCGATGAGTTCCGCCAAGTCGGTGTAGGCCTCGGCCAGCAGCAGTGCCTGATCCTGATTCCGCGGGCTGCTGCCGAGCACGAGCTCGCCCATGTCCCTGACGGCGTCGATGAGGGTGTTCAGCGACTCCTCGATCTTTCCAGCCTCGCGCTGGCTGACACCCTTGGCATAGGTGGCCCGGGCCAGGATGAATTTTTCGTCGTTGATGAGTTCCTGGCCGATGAGTTCCGCATCGAGGATGCCCGGCACGCGAGCCAGCGCCTTTTCCGAATCGTCAACGTCCCCGTTCTGCAGGGTGCGGAGTCCGTATTCCAGCCAGGCGCGGGCGCATTCGTTGCGGGCGAGGCGGTTTTTCGGATCGGCGGCGAGTCCGAGATCAAGGTTCACCGTGGCCTCCTTCAACAGCGTGAGAGAATCCGCATGCCGTCCCGCAAGTCCGCGGATGTCCGAGAGCAGCAGGCTGTAACGACCGAGCCACTGCTGGTAGAGAGCCGTCTTCCCCGGCTCGGCATCGCCTTTGGCGATGAGTTCGGAGGCCTGAGCTCGCGCTTTTGTGAGATAAGCCTCCGCCTGGGCGCTGTTGCGCAGCTTGAGGTGTAGCTGGCCGATGTTGCCGTAGGCGCGGAGTCGCTCGACTCCGAGAGCCGGGGTGGCTTCGAGTTCGGGCAGGCCGCGCATGCAGTAGGCCAGGGCCTCCTTGAGCTGGTCGCGGGAGAAGCCGGCCTCCATCTCGTTGCCGGTCGGCGTTTGCAGAAGCTGCGTGAGAAACTGGTCCACCGCATTCTGCGAATTCTGCAGGTTCTGGTCCGCGACCGCCTTCGCCGCACGGGCCACATCCCGCTCGCCGGTCAGAGTGGAGATCTGCACCTTGTGCGCGTCGAGCTCGATCTTGTGGTTGTCGGCGAGGGTGGTGATCGTCGTCTCCGCCCGCTGCGCCCGCCGCAGCGTGGCGAAGCCGTAGATGAAGGTGAGGACAAAAATCGTCAGCAGCGAAATGCCGGCGGCCTGCAGTGCGAGCACCTTCTTTGCCTGCTTCTGCCGCTCCCGCACCGTCTGCTCGCGTGCCTCTTCAAGCAGATAGTCACTTTCCAGCACCTCAAACTCGCGCACGACCTCGCGCATGTCCGCCCAGCGTGCGGCGGGATTCAGGTCCAGAGCCCGCTCGATGATATTGCGGCGGCGCTCCTCCCACTTCGACTGCGCCGGCTCCGGCCAGACGATCCGGGGCTCCGATTTGACGGCGGCAAGAAGAGCGTTGCTGTCCACCTGGTAGGCGAGCCCCGCTGCGGCGGCCTGATTCGCCCGATTCACCTCGGCGGCCCACATCTCGGCTCCGCGCGGCAGGATGCCGTTCAAAAGACGGTAGGCCAGGACGCCAAAGCTGTACACGTCCCAGGACGGACCGTAGCCCGCGAACACGCCGTCGGGATTTTCCGCCTGCTCGGGGCAGAGATGAACGAAGTGATCCGTCAGTTCCAGGTGATGAATGCCGCCCACCCAGCCCTGGGCGATGTCCGTGAGGCGGATCGAAGACTCCGCGTCGTCCTCCAGCAAAATATTGCTCGGGCGCAGATTGCCGTGGGGCAGTCCGTGCTTGTGCAGCCAGGCCAGGGCGTCGGCCACCTCGTAGATGTGCCGCCAAGCCTGATCCGGAGCCAGTCCTCCGCATGCGGATTCCAGCGTGGGCGTCTGCCAGAGACGCCGTCCCTGGCTGTCCTTCGTCATCACACCGACCAGCGGCATGACGCAGAAATAGGGTGTTTGATCGAAGCCGAAGTTCTCCACCGGCAGCACGCCGCGATGGTGAGGCATCTGCTGCATCGCCCGGAAGGCCGTCGCCAGCGCCTTGCGGTTGATCGCCATTGAGCTGAAGACCTTCACCGCGCAGGCCTTGCCGTTCGCGCTCACCGCCCGGTAAACGGCGCCGCAACTACCGCTGCCTACCAGGTCCTGCAGATCATGTCCGGCGATTTCTGGCAGACTCATGCGCGAATAGGTGGCTCGTGAAGGTGGCGGGTTGGAACGCAGTCTGTCGCAAAAAGAGGCTTCAGCGGCATCGCGGGCGCGTACGATGAAGGCAGAACGCAAAATCTCAAACCTCAAATGTCTCTTTGCAGAAATCGCGTGCCAGAAATCCCAGCACGCCCATGCTGACTGTACGCCCCATGAAAAACCGGACGCAGCCCGCACACCGCCCCGAGATCGAGGCTATTTACGCCGCAATCGAGCTCCGTCCCCTGCCCCGCCAGTGCGAAATGCGCACCGGCTGCTGCCACTTCCGACTCGCCGGCCACACGCCGCTCCTCACTCGGGGCGAGGCGCTATACGCGGCCGAAGGCGTGCGCCGCAGCGGGCGGAAGGCCCTCAAACCGCACCCCGACGGCGCCTGCCCGCTGCTTGGACGCGACGGACGCTGTACGATCTATGCGCACCGCCCCTTCGGCTGCCGTACGCACTTCTGCTCCGAAGCCGGCGGCATGTACCCGCGCAAACATGTGGCCGATCTCATCCAGCGGCTCGAAGTCCTCGACGAAAAGCTCGGCGGCTGCGGCTCCAGACCGCTCGAGGCCGCAGTCGCGGATGCGCTGAAAGAATTTTAAAACTCTTTGCCTTAGGCCCGACGGCGGACTGCCCCCAGCGCCAGCAAGGCCACGAACAGCAGAGTGCCGCGTCCAGGCTCCGGCACGACGACAGTGATGCTGCCGGTGGTGAGAAAGCTGCTCACGTCCCAAAAGCGCGCGAGACTGCTGATATCAGGCAAGTCGAATTGAAGCCCCGCGTCTGCGCTGCCATCACGCAGGTTGGTTCCCACGTCAAAAGTACCGCCGACGACGCCGCTCCAGTCCAGCAGGTCAAAGGTGGCGCCATCCGCAAAAACGGTGTCAAAACTCAGGCCCGTGAGCGTGGTGGCGACCTCAATTTTTCCGTTCAGCGTGAGACCGCCGGGATTGACGATAGAGATGCTGTCGTGCGAGGAAGAGCCTTCAATCTGCAGAAAGGTCGTGCCTCCCGCTGTCAGGTCGAGACTGCCAAGGGTGAGATTGCCGGTGGCATTTCCACCTGCGTCTCCGGGGCGCAAAGAACCGCCGGTGACGGTGACACTGCCGGCGACGATGCCGCTGCCGGCAAGCGTTGCAGACACGCCGTTGACGGTGACCGCACTAGACGCGGCGGTGCTGCCGACGCCGTTCTGGCCCACCTGCAGCACGCCACCGTCAACCTGAGTAGCGCCTGTGTAGGAATTATCCGCCGCCAGCGTTTGCGTGCCGGCACCGACCTTCACGAACGACAATGTGCCAGCGCCGGAACCATCGCGGATCGTACCCTCGTAGGTCGTGGAACTACCGTCGCCACCCGTCGTCAGCGTGGACGCGGTAGCACTGGCGTTTTCAACCGTTCCAGAACCTGCGAGCGAACCCAGCGCGATGTCACGGCCGGCCGTGCGAAGGGTGCCATTCACCGTGGCGGCCGAATGGACGCCAAAAGCGCTGGTGCTGCCCGCGACAAGCGTGCCGCCAGCATCGACCACGGTCGCGCCCGTGTAAGTGTTGACGCCGCTCAAGGTCAGCGTGCCCGCCCCGGTTTTGGTGATGCCACCGGAGGTGTTGGCCGCCAAAGCCGCGCTGCCCAGCACCACCCCCGTACCTCCGCCTCCAACCAGCGTGACCACCGGCGTGCTGGTGTAATCAGTTCCAGGGCTAGTGATGGTGATGCCGGCGATTTTGAACGTGCCGTTGCCCGTACCGTCATCGACCATGTTCGCCACAGCCGTGGCCCCTGTACCGTCGCCCGCGATCGAAACGTAAGGCGCACCGACAAAGCCGCTGCCTCCGTCGGTGACGGCAATGGTGGAGACGCCATTGCCTGAGGGGGCCAGAAGCGCCTGGCCGATCGTGATCGACTGACCATTGGTATCGACGGTCAGGCCGCCTGAGAACACGTTGGCTCTGGTGAGGCCGGTGAAAAAGGATCCGCTGTTTGCCGAAGTGGCGGCCTGGAGGATGCCGCCGTCAAAATTCACAATTCCAGTACCGTTGGTCTTGAGGATTCGCCGCGTGGCATAAACGCCGCCGTTCAGATTGAGGATGCCGATGTCGTCCGCAGCCAAGCCCAGGAACGTGGTGCCGTTGATGGTGATCAGAGCATTCCCCGCCACCGTTTGCTCCCCCCGGATGCCGTTGGCGTTGGAACTGGTGCCGTTGTAGCCGATCCGATTGGAAACCGCGGTGAACGTGCCGCCGGTCAGGTAGGCAATCCCGGTGGCGTTGAACAGATTGGTGCTCGCGTTCGCGCCCACCTCAAGACCGTTGCCAAAGATGATGGTGATCGCACCTCCAGACTGATAAAAAACGCCGGTCGAGTAGGAGGCACCGCCGCCCATCCGAAAGCGGACTCCGCTGCCGCCTGTGTCAGCCACAGTACCGCCGCTCATGCCGTAGAATCCGTACGAACCAGCGGAAGATGACCCGTTGACACCCAGATTGAAGTTGCTGTTGAACAGGATGTCGCCGCCGGACTGATAGAAGGCACCCGCGCTGCCGACTCCCGCCCCCACGCTGAATCCCAGATTGGCCCCGCTGAGACTGCCTCCCGCCAAAAGATTGACGGTTCCTGCGGTGATGGAAAGCGTGCCGGTGAAAGTACTCGCGCCGGAGAGGTTCAGGACACCCGCTCCGCTTTTCGTAAGGGAGAAGGCACCACTCACCGCACCGCTGACATTAAGTACGTTGCTGCTGTTGTTGGTCCACGTCTGGCTGGTGCCAAGAATGATCGGTCCATTCAGGGTCACGGTTCCCGCGCCGCTGTTGACCCTGATTCCCGAGGAGTTGGTGATGGTCAGCGAATGGCCGTCGTCATTCAGAACGATCGCGCCGGTGTCGTTTACGACCAGGTTGCGGACAGACATCGAGGCGCCAAGCACCATCGCCCCCTGGTTCGTCGCACCCGTGGCGGAGAAAGTGAGAGTCGCACCCGCCCCGGGCACCAGCGGCGTCGGGCCGCTGCCATTGGCATTGGTCACCCAGTTGCTCGCGGTACCGTCTGACAATGCCCAGACGTTGCTCCCCGCACCGAGGCCGCCTTTCCAATATGCCGACGTTAGAGCGGCGGCGGTCGCGACATCGATGCTCAGTGTCGTGTCCGTGACCGTCAGATTGCTCACCGTGAAGTTCGTCGCATTGTAAAGTCCGCCAAGTGCGTAGCTGGCGCCGCCAGAGGTCAGCCCTCCCGATGTGGTGACCAGATTATGCGTGCCGAAAGCCACGCCGCCCCCGGAAGTGATGAACAAATCCACCTTGATCGAACCGCTGGCACTCGCCGCGCTGGAACTTTGAATGACCGACTGGCCAAGGGTGCCTCCCAAAGCGCCGCCGATCGTGCTGCCGCCAACAAGAGTGATCACGCCGCTGCCCAGATTCAACGAGCCTCCAGATGCGGGCCGGTAGGCAAAAGCGGCTCCGTTTGCGACGCTCAATCCGCTGTTCGAACCGAGCGCCGCCGAGCTCGCACCGAATAGAGTTCCAGCGTTCACCTGCGTACCGCCGGAAAAAACATTGGCACCGGACAAGGTCGCGACTCCCGAGGTGGTTTTGATCACGCCGGAAGTGCCGCCCAGGATCGCACTGATGGCGCCCGCCTGCAGATCAAAGGCGCTCGTGCTCGTGAGAATCCCCGTGCCGCCGGTGATGCCGCCGCCAGTGAGTTGAACACCTGCCAGCGTCTGATTGAATCCCTGCAGGTCAAACACGCCGTCACTGACGAGCATATTGCTCGCGGAGTTGATCTGATCCGCCTGCTGCAGGCGGAGGGTGCCGCCTGCGACGGTCACATCGCCGGCGATGGCCTGACCTCCTGTTGTGTTCAGACTCAACACACCTTCGGCAATCGTCGTCATGCCGGAGTAGAGGTTCGCGCCTTCGAATATCAGCGTGCCCTTCCCGGTCTTGGAGAGACTGCCCACTCCGCTGAGGATGGCAGTGCTTTGAATCGTCGCGGTCTGGGTGCCGGTGAGATCTCCGCTGACGTTCCATGTGTGCGTGCCGGAGGTGTTGCCAGTGTTGTTGAGCACGATGTTAAGACCGCCGGTCAGTCCGTTGACCGCCGTGTTCCCGCTCACCGTCTGATCCTCGCCCGCGATGTTGCCGATCGTGCCGTCCACCCAGTTGAAGTTGATCGTGGCCGTGTCGGCGCCGGCTCCCGTACCGGCGGTGCCGCGCTGGATGGTCGTCGCGTTGAGGGTGCCGCTGAAGAGGTTGAAATTACTGATGATGGCCTGCGCAGCCGCACCGCTTTTCTTGTCCGCCAGGGTGAAAGTGCCGACACTGACCGTCCCGCCGCTGACACTCAGAGTAGCCGTCGCCTGACTGGAAGAGTTCGCACCGCTCACGGAATTCTGCTGCCCCAGAATGATCGTGGTGGCATCCAGCGTGCCCATACCCATCAGAAACGCGCCTGTGACAGCCCTGCCGGGAGTGCCGTTGCGAGTGCTCTGGCCGATCAACAGGGTGCCGACCTTCGCGTCCAAAATGCTGGAACCTGTGACACCCGTGACCAAGTCCACCGTGGAATCGGAAACCAGGATGCCGCTTGAGTTGTAGCCGATGGAGATCGTCGCCCGGTCGCTGTCCGTTCCTCCCGTGCCGCGGATCTTCAGCGTGGGATTGACAAGTCCGCTCTGGAAATCCAGGAGCGCTATGGTCTTCTGCTCTCCGATCAGGATGGTCGTGGCGTTGATCGTGTTTGCCTGTCCCAGATGCACCGTTCCGGTGTTCGTCGAATTGAGGCCCGTGGAGAACGGATTGATCTTGAAACTGGCCGCCGTGATCGTGTTCGTGGCGGCTAGGCTCAAGACTCCGTTCCCGGTGATCGAACCCGAAGTACTGTTGGCCAGTCCGCCCACGTGGAAGTTTCCTGCTGCGTTGTCGTAGGTGAAGGAACTCAAGCCGGACATGTCCACCGTCTCGGAACCGCTCGTGGTCGCATCACCGCCGCCGATCTGGATGTTCCCGCCGTTCATGATGACGGCGCCCCCGGCACCTGTGATGACATGACTGCCTGTGCCGGTTGAGAGGAATGTGAGACCGGTGAGTGTCTGGCTCGTCGAGCCGACATCCAGCGTCCCGCTGCCGCCGGTGAACGCCACTGCAGTCGTCCTGAGCAGACGGTTGTCACCACCGCTGAGCGCCAGCGTGCCCGCGACGATGGTGGTTCCGCCGGTGTAAGTGTTGGCCCCGGAAAGCTCAAGAGTGCCTGCGCCCAACTTCACAAAACCCAGCGAGTTCTGCCGGCTGTTGGTGTCCCCGATCACCGTGTCGTAAGCAAAATATCCGCCTGTCGAATTGGTCGTGTCGAGTCCCAGGGACGAGCCGTTTTTGAAACCGCCGCCTGAAGTGCCCAGCGACTTCAGCATATCCAAATCCGCAGCCGTGAACCCGCCCGCGCCCCCGACACCAAAACCGGCCACGCCACCGCTTTCGATGACGAGGTTGCCGGTGGTCCATTGGGAGGAGTCTCCGTTGTAAAGCGAGGCGGTGCCGCCAAAAATCAGCGTGCCCGCGCTCACGGTGGTGATTCCGGCGTAGCTGTTACCGCCCATCAGGGCCAGCGTACCGCCGCCGGTCTTCGTCAGGCTGCCGGCCCCGCTGAGAGTCACCGTGTCCTGCACCGTCGCTGTCTGCGTGCCGCCGACGTCCCAGATGTGGGTGCCGGAAACGTTGCCGGTGTTGTTGAGCACGATGTTCAGGCCGCCGGTCAAGCCGTTGACCGCCGTGTTCCCGCTCACCGTCTGGTCCTCGCCCGCGATGTTGCCGATCGTGCCGTCCACCCAGTTGAAGTTGATCGTGGCCGTATCCGCGCCGGCTCCGGTGCCTGCAGCACCGCGCTGGATCGTCGTGGCGCTCAGCGTGCCGCTGAAGAGATTGAAGGTGCTGTTGATCGTCTCCGCAGCAGCAGCGGCCCGCTTGTCCGCCATCGTAAAGGTGGTGACGATAATCGTGCCGCCGTTCAGGTTCAGGGTGGCGATTGCCGCGCCGGAACGCGTGTTTGCCCCTGTCAGCGAAGTTTGCTGGCCCAGAAGGATGGTGGTGGCGTCCAGGGTGCCCAGCCCCATGGTGAAAGTGCCCGTTGAAGTCTTGCCGAGCGAAGTCGCGTTACGGATGTTCTGACCGATGGTGAGCGTGCTCACCATGGCGTCCAGCGTGCTGCTGACCGTTCCGCCCGAGGTCAGATCGACCGTGCCGAGGGAGTCGGTCAGTCCGCTGTTGGCCGTCGAGACCAAGATGGAGGCGCGACTGCTCCCACCCGTCGTCCCGCGGATCGTGAGCGTGGGATCAATGAGATTTCGGAAGTCCAGTGTTGCGAACGTCTTGACGTTTCCGACCACGATCGTCGAGGCGTTGATCGTGTTTGTCTGGCCGAGATGCACCGTGCCGCTGTTCAGCGAGTTCGAACCCGTGCTGTAGTATCCCACGTTGAAACTTGCGGCCGTGATTGTGTTCACCCCCGCCATGCCCAGCACGCCGTTGCCCGTCGTTCCGGCCGAGGCAAAATTCGTCGTCCCCCCCACGGCAAAAGTGCCCGAACTCCGGTTGTAAATGAACGTACCCAACCCGGTCATGTCCACCGACTGCGCGTTCGACGCGGAGGTGCTGTCACCGCCGCCGATTTGAATGTTGCCGCCGGTGACCGTCAGCGTGCCGCCCGCCCCGCTGATCGTATTCACACTGCTCGTTCCGGTGGTCAAAAAGTTCAGCCCCGCCAGAGACTGAGCGGTGGAACCGATGTCAAACGCGCTGCTTTCGGTCCCCGTGAAACTCACGGTGCCGTTGGTCGCCAGACGATCATCACCGCCGCCCAGGACGAGCGTACCACCGCCGATGCTCGTGCCGCCGGTGAAAGTGTTTGCGGCGGTCAGCGTCCATGTGCCGGCGCCGCTCTTCACCACCGCCAGCGTGGATGCCCCGCCGTCACTGATGATGCCGCTGACGAGGTTGGCTCCGGTGTTGCCACCAGCCAGGGTCAAGGTCACCGAGTCGGAGGTGGAGCCGCCCGTGATCCCGCCGGCGATGTCCAGGACAGTCGTCGCCTCCAGGCTGTCATTCTCAATGGTGAAGCCGCCCGCCGTCGTCGGAGAATCCGGCGCCAGCACCAGGGGGGCGTTGATCGTAAAGGTCTGACCCGTCGCGCTCAGCGTAGGCAAAATCGAAATCGAACCGGCATTGCCACCTGTAATCGTATTGCCGCCGAGGGTGCCCAGTGAGAAACTCGTGGCACCGTCATCGAATCTGATGCTTCCCACAGCGGCGTCTGCGGACAAAGTCACTCCGCCTGCCATGCCGATGTCGAATACGGCGGTGTCCAGCGGACCTGGAACCGAATTCGTGCTCCAATTGCCCGCCGTGTTGAAGTCTCCTCCAGGGGACTGATTCCAGAAAATCGTCGTCGCCGAAGCGGTCAACGGAATCATCAACACAAGGGACAGGGACAGGGACAGGACGCGGGCAACGGCTGAGTGCGCGGAGCAGACCCAAGAGGGGGGGAATCTATTCATGACAGCTTCTGGGGGATGGAAGCTGCCTTTATCATCATTAAACCAAAGAGCTAATGGAACATGCCGCTATCGAAGCCCCCCTGGCAGGTGATGAGCACGGCGGTGCGAGCGCCTGCGTTGATCTGCCCGCCTTCGGAAGCTCACATTTGCCCTCAGTGGGTCAGGGCGCGGCGCAGTCGCGGGCAAGTTTCTGGCTTTCCTCCGAAAGTTTGGCCAGAGGGTAAGGCACTTCCTGGCCATTGGCCGGCATGCGCAGCACCACATTTTCACCGTCCAGGCGCACAAAGCCCGCCTTGATCGTCTTTCCTTCCGCATTGGTCCAGCTCATGATCGGCGGCAGGTCTTTCTTGGGAGCGGCGGCCACCATCGGCTTGGAACCGTCGTTTTTCTCAAAGCTCGCGCCTTCGACGATCCAGTCGGTGATTTTTTTGATTTCACTGGTCGAGAGCTGCCCCTTCGGCGGCATGTGGTTTTTTCCGTCGGTGACGAGGACTTCGAGAAAGTGACTGCCGGCCGGATTCCCGGGCCGAATCTGCGCCACGTCATTGTCGGCGATGTCGAGCTTGAAGGTCTCCAGATCGTCAAACACGAAGCCGCCCTTGCTCTTGCCTTTCAGCTCGCTGTGGCATTCGTAGCAGTGCTCCTCCAGAATCGGCTGGATGTCCTTTTTGAAATCCACCGCAGCCGCAGGAACGGCGGCAGTCAGCAGGGCGAGGAGCGTGGAGCGTGGGGTCATGGTGCGCGTTTGGGGTGGGAACCAAACGTGTCACCCAGCTTTTCCTTAGCCAGCAAGTTCTTCCCGTGGCATGAAGGACCATGCCAGCTCCGCGCACCGTCAACGCACCCGCCGAACTTCTGCCCTTCCTCTTTGAGAACTGGCCGGACACCAAGCGCACCCGCGTCAAACAGTGGCTGAAATTCGGCAGCGTCCACGTCAACGGCCGCGTCGTCACCAAGCACAACCACGAACTCAAGCCGGGGGACAAGGTGGCCATCGAGGTGGACCGCATGGCGCGAAAAGCCGCGCCGCCGCTGCCAGCCGGCCTCAAAATCATCCACGAAGACGAAGCCATCATCGTTCTCGACAAAGGCCCCGGCTGGCTCACCGTCGCCCTCGACTCCGGCAAGGGCCGCACCGCCTACGCCGCGCTCACCGACCACGTCCGCGCCGCCAATCCGCGCAATCGCGTCTGGATCGTTCATCGCCTTGATCGCGACACTTCCGGCCTCATCGTTTTCGCAAAAACCGAGCCCTACAAGCGAGTCCTGCAGCAGAACTGGCACAAGTTTGACAAGACCTACCACGCCATCGTCGAAGGCGTCATGAAGCGCGACTCCGGCACCCTGCGCTGCCATCTCAACGAGGAATTCTCCCTCCGTGTGCGCAGCGTCCCACCGGATGACGACACGCGCGAGGCGATCACCCATTTCAAGGTGCTCCAGCGCACGCACAACACCACGCTCGTCGAACTGAAGCTCGAAACCGGCCGCCGCCATCAGCTCCGCGTTCATCTCTCCGACATGGGCCACCCCATCGTCGGCGACAAACCCTACGGTGCCGTGACCGATCCCGCCAAACGCCTGGCCCTCCACGCCACCGCGCTGCGCTTCGTCCATCCCGCGACGGAGAAAAAAATGGTCTTCAATCTGCCTCTGCCTGGCGTGCTGGCGAAGCTGGTGTGACCAGCACTTCAGCAGTCTCCCTTTCCATGAGGATGGCCCGAGAGGTCATCCTGTAGGCATTTTGGTGTCAAAACTGCTCTAAAAACTACGTTGGCTTATCCCCCAACTCGATACCATTCCGTTCTTAATAAAACGTCTGTTTTGAATAAAGCCCTGTTTCTTCCCTCCTCGTCCCGACCCGCCGACATCTTCACCGCCACCCCAACACGGAAACTCCCCGGCTGGCTGTTCATGATCCTGCCGGCTGGTTTGATGCTGGGATGCCTTCCGTCCGCGAGAGCCGCCAATGATCTTTACTGGGATACGAACGGCACGGCGGCAGGTTCCGGCGCCGCCACGGGAACCTGGGGCACCGACACGTTCTGGAGCACGGATGCTGACGGCATTGCCGACGCCTTCCAGTCCGCCACGGCCGGCAACAACGATCTGCATTTCGCGGCGGGAACAAATGGTACGACGGAAACCGTCACCATCAGCGGCACGCAGTTGGCCGGAGGTCTTTACTTTGAGGAGAGCGCACTCACTCTCAGCGGCGGCACGATCACGCTGAGCGATGGCGCGGTCATCAACAACACCACCGGCGCCATACCCCGCATCTCTTCCGCCCTGTCCACCTCCGGCACGGTGAGCTTGAGCGGCACCCGCATCTGGCTGGACAACCCCTCGTTTGCAGGCGGCGGCACGCTCAATGTCAGCACCAGCAACAACACGCTCCTGGTGGATGGCGGCGCATTGAACGGCCTGTCAGTCATCAACCTGCTCACTGGAGGACTAGACATCCGCACGAGCAAAAACGGCTACAATTACGCCGCCGGGACCACGCTCAATTTCGTCAACTCGTTGAGCTTGTACACCCTGGGAGTGACATCGGCGAGCTGGCTGGGAGACATCACGGTCGCCAACACCAAAACAGCCAGCTTGAACGCTTCCACGGCGGGCAATACTTTCACCATCGCCGGCAACATCTCCGGTGCCGGCGCCGTGTCCGCCGGCGGTTCCGGCACGATGGTCTTCTCGGGCATGAACACCTACACGGGAACGACGACGGTGAGCGCGGCGGCTCTGCGCATCACTGGTGGCGCAGCCATCGCCGACACCGGACTGGTGAATTTGAGCACCAGCGGCACGGCGAATACGTTCGATGTCCAGAACAGTGAGACGATCGGCGGGCTGGGCGGCGGCACGGCGGCCTTCAGCGTGGTGAACATCGCCACCGGTCAGACCCTCATCTTGTCCGCCGGCACCCAGACTTACAGCGGCACCTTTTCAGGAACCGGCGGACTCACCGTCGCAGGCGCGGCACAGACCCTGGCATCCTCCGTCACGCTCGCCGATCTCCGCGTGGAAAACGGTTCGCTCACGCTGGCGGCAGCCAACACGATCACCGGCGGCCTGATCATGAGCGGCGGCACCATTCAACTCCGCGATGCAGCCGCGGCAGGCGTGGGCGTGATCCAGGCTTCCGGCGGCACATTGCAGGTGGCGGTGGCCCGCGGAGGCACGCTGAGTCTCCCGAATGCAATCACGGTGTCAGCGGGGAGCCGGGTCAGCCTTTCACCGCAGACGAACGGAGGAAGCTCCGGAACGGCCACGGTGAACTTCGCCGGTACGATGACGATCAACACAGGCGGCATCCTCCAACTGGGAAGCCCGGGGTCAAACGCGGCCTACGGCACTGACAATGGCGCGGTTGCCTTCGGTGCCAATGCCGTAGGAGGCACGAAATTCCAGCTCAACGGCCATTCATTCACCACCACCGGGTTGAGCACGGATGCGTTCACTCCGGGAGCCCCCGCTGTGGAGAATGGCTCCACTTCAAATGCCACGCTCACCGTGGCGCTGCCCGCCAGCGGAACAGGCGTCTATGCCGGCACGTTGCGCAATGGCGGCGCGGGAAGCCTCGCGCTTGCGGTGAATGGCGGAGCAGGCGCAGTGCTGACACTCGCGGGTGCCAACACCCACACCGGGGCCACGACCGTGACCGGCGGCAGTCTGGTCCTGGCCCATCATCTGGCCCTGCAAAACAGCACCGTGACAAGCGGCGGAACAGGACTCGTTTTTGATTCATCGGTTTCAGGCCATGCTTTCACCTTCGGCGGATTGAGCGGAGCGGCCGATCTGGCGCTTGAAGACAATGCCTCCAACGCCGTGACGCTCACCATCGGCAACAACGGCAGCTCGCAGACCTATTCCGGCGTCCTCAGTGGATCCGGCGCTCTCACAAAGGTGGGCGCAGGAACTCAGACATTGAACGCCGCCCAAACCTACACCGGGGCGACAACGGTGAACGGCGGAACCTTGAGGATTCTCTTCGCCGCCGGGCCGCCGACCAGCAACATCATTGATCCCGGATCAGCGCTCGTCCTCGGCGGCGGCACTTTTTTGCAGCAGCAGACCACGTCGGGACCGAACGCCCAAACCCTGAACGGCATGACCGTCCGCGCGGGATCTTCCGTGGTCAATCAAACCCGCGTGGGAGGCGGCACCATGCTTCTGACCCTGGGCGCAGTCACTCGCGAAACCGGCGGCACCGTCGCGTTCAGCGCGAACGGCGGCGGAACATCCGGCATCGCCGCCACAGGCGTCAATACCGCCTCCGGCATCATCGGCGGATATGCCACCTACTTCACCACCAACGGTGGCGCCAACTACACCAACGGCATCGACTGGGCGACCTTCAGCGGGAGCAAGATCGTGGCGCTCGCATCAGGTTCCTACTCCAACACCTCGGCCACCACGGCGGCGACCAATCTGAACATGACGTCGAGCCTGACGCTCGGTGCCAATGTCACCGTTGGCAGTGTGCGCTTCAACGATGCCATCACCACACCGACACTCACGCTCAACGGCACCCACACCATCGACAGCGGCGGCATTTTGGTCACCGGCAATGTGGGAGCCAATGCCACGCTGATCACGGGCGGCACTCTTACTTCCGGCAACGGCCAGGACCTCATCGTGATCCAAAACAACACCAATGCGAGCGGTGCGCTCACCCTCGATGTCACTATCACCGGCGCGATCGGTTTCACTAAAAGCGGAGGTGGCCGACTGAACCTCACGGGCACCAATGAATACACCGGCGACACTTATCTCAATGGGGGTGTCACGTCCATTTCCAGCAATGCAAGCCTCGGTGCGGTGAGCACCGGAGCCGCCGTCCACCTCAACGGTGGCACCCTGGCCGTAGAGAGTTCGCTTTCTCTGGACAATGCCGGCAGCAATCAGCGCGACATCGTACTCGGCGACAACGGCGGCACACTCGATGTTGCCTGCGGCCAGACGCTCACCGTCAGTGGTGCGCTCAGCGGAGAAGGCACTTTGAACAAAACTGGTTCGGGATCGCTCGTGCTCAGCGGCAACAGCACCCAGACCGGCATCACCAACGTCACGGCGGGCAACCTGCAGGTGGGCGTCGCCAGCAGCGGCCAGACCGGCACGGTACAGGTGATTCTCAATGGCACAGACGCCGTCCTTTCCGGCACGGGACAGGTGCAAGGCACCACCACCGTCACCCAAGGCACGATCCGTCCAGGCGACGATGGCGGCTTGGCAGTCGGCACCCTCACCACCAGCGAACTCATCTTCACTCCGGCCACGACCACCACCGTGATCGAACTTCAGATCACCGGATCCAGCGGTGCATCCACTCTCGCTGCCGACAAAATCACCATCGATGGTGCGCTCACGCTCAACGGCAACAGCCAAATCAGCGTGAACGGCGACACCTATATCCCCACCCTCGGCGACACCTTCGTGCTAATTGACTGGAGCACCGTACTCGACACCGGCACGACTTCCATTTTCTACATCGGCACCCGCGATCGCACCGGCGCGAACATCGGCAATGAAGGCAATCTCGACCTCCCCGACCTCAGTTCCTACAGCCTCGCCTGGGACATCATCGACTTCAGTGGCAGCGGCTCGTTGACCCTCGTTGTCGTTCCCGAACCCGCCCGCGTGATGCTGTTTCTAATGGGGGGCTTTTCGCTCTGCCTGCGTCGTCGACGGCGTTGATCCGCAAAAAGTCATTTCACAATGCTGCTGGCAGGCGTTCTAGTGAAGCCCATCCATCGCACTGAATGAAATCATCTCTTCTTTTTCTTGCCTTTGCCACATTCTCACCGGCCGCCGACTGGCCCGTCTGGCGCGGCCCCGCCCGTGACGGCATTTCTGCGGAAAAAATCACCGGAACCGAGGTCAAGGAGCTGTGGAACTCGCAGATCGGTATCGGCTTTGCCTCGTTCACCGTCGCGGACGGCAGGGTTTACACCACGGGGCATGCGAACGACAAGGACACCGTTTTCTGCCTCGACGCCGCCACGGGCAAGGAAATCTGGAAGCACGCCTATCCCGCCGAACTTGGTGACAAGTACTACGAGGGCGGCACCTCCGCCACGCCGACGATCGACGGTGACAAGGCTTATCACCTTAGCCGCTCGGGGGATGTTTTTTGCTTCGATGCCGCCACCGGCAAAATCGTGTGGCAGAAGAACATCCAGCAGGAAACCGGCGCGGACATTCCGGACTGGGGTTACGCCGGCTCTCCGCTCGTGCAGAGTGACGCGCTCATTCTGAACGTCGGCAAGAGTGGCACGGCACTGGACAAGGCGACGGGCAAGACGCTTTGGACTTCCGACAAGAACAACTCTGGCTACAGCACGCCCTATCCCATCACTGTGAACGGAAAAGCGCAGGTGGTGCTCGGTTCGGGGAGAACCTACACGGGAGTCGATCCCACCAGCGGCAGTGTCCTCTGGGAACACACCTGGAACACCAGCTACGGCGTGAACGCGGCCGATCCGATCCTCAGCGGCACCAAACTCTTCATCTCCTCCGGCTACAACAAAGGCTGCGCGGTGCTCGACCTCGCATCCGCCGAACCGACCGAAGTCTGGCGCAGCCGTGTGATGCGCAACCAGTTCAACTCCTGCATCCTAATCGACGGACACCTCTACGGCAGCGACGGCGACTACGACAAACCGAACACCTTCAAGTGCATCGACTTCGCCACGGGCGCAGAGATGTGGAACGACGACAAAACAGGTTTCTGCGCCCTGATGGCCGCCGCGGACAAGCTCATCATCATCACCGCGAAGGGAGAACTCATCATTGCGAAGGCCGATCCGGCGAAGCTCGATCCCATCTCCCGCACCCAGGTGCTCCAGGGCCGCTGCTGGACCGCGCCCGTGCTGGCGAACGGCCGCATCTACGCCCGCAACGCCGCGGGCCGGATGGTATGTCTCAGCGTGAACTGATCCGTTCGCGAAACCCTCACATCGACGAGCGCCTGCGACGACGCATCAGCGCGACTGCGAGTCCGAGGCCAATGAGGCTCATGCGCCCCGGTTCGGGAACGATGGCAATGATGCCGTGGCTGGAGAAGTGGGAGGTGTCGAGCGCAAGTCCGAAGGCCGCGAGTTCGTTGCTCAGCGTCAGGTCGGGCACAAAATTCAGCGAGACCGGCTCCGCACCGAGCGTGCCCCAGTCGATGAGATCCCAGGCCATGCCTTTTTCAAACGTGCCCGCGTCCGGCGTGCTCAGCTTGATGGTGGCGTCGTTGTTATGAGTCCAGATGCCCGTGACGTTCAGCACGTCGGCGGTGCCCGCGTTGCGGCTGGCGGCGGTGATGACCGCCCAGTCAAGATTCCCCGAGCCGTCGAGGTTCGACGCGGCGCTGGCACCGACACCGTTGGCGTGGGTGAACTGAAGATCCAGGGTGGCCCCGCCGGTGATCGTGGCATCGGCGGCAATGGTGAGCGTGCCGATGCCAGACGCGACGCCTGGATCTCCGGGCTGGATCGTGCCGAGCAACACGGACGTGTTCCCTGCCACCGTGCCCGTGCCGAGAAGCACCGACGAGGTGCCGTTGAGCGTCACATCACCGCTGCCGGTCGAGGCGCCTGCGGCAAGCTGCACGGCACCGGCTTCGATCACCGTGGCCCCCGTTTGGGAGGCGCTGTTGTCCGTGTTGACGAGAAGGGTGCCTTCCCCGGTTTTGGTCAGGGTGCCCGCGCCGTTCAGGGTGTTGTTCAGGGTGAGCGTGGTGCCGCTGTCCGTCTCGATGCTGCCACCGGAGGCGCCGACGGTGATGCCGCGATTCGCCGCAAAGGCCATGTCCGCCGTGGTGCGCAGCGTGCCTCCGTTCAGGGCCACGCTGTTCTCAGCACCGGCAGGCGCGGCTCCAAGGTTGTCGTCGGAGGAGATGCTGAGCGTCCCGCCGGTGACGCGGGTGACACCCGTGTAAGTGTTGGTGCCGGTCAGTGAAAGCGTGCCCGGGCCGGCAGCCTCGAGACCAACGACGCCTGTGATTTCGTTCGCCACCGTCAATGTCTTGCCGGCATCCACATTGAACTTCGTGCCGATCAATTTGCCGGTGCCGGTGATGGCGGCATCACCGCTGCTAACCGAACCGAACAAGGTGGCGGCGCTGCCGACGGCGGTGCCATCGACATTGACCGTGACCCCGTCATTGAGCGTCAGCGCCCCCATGCTGGAGACTGACATGCCGTTGGCGAGCGAGGCGATCTGGCTGGAGGTCAGCCCGACATCATCGAAATAATAGAGCTCGTCCATGGCTCCGCTGAAGAAGTTGTTATCCACTACAAGAGGTGCCGAACCCACCAAGTAGCCGATGCCTGAATCGTCGGTATGAGCATTCAGACTGGCGGCAAACGCACCCGAATCTGCCAGGACACCGTCCAGGTAAAGTCGGAAGGTCGAGTCCGAGTAGGAAACGGCCACATGATGCCAGCCGGTGGTCAGACCCGAAGCTGCGGTCACGGTCGTCGTTCCTGCGCCCGTTCCGGTGTTCTTGATCGTCGCCTTCAAGTCGCCGCCCTGAGTCCAAATCATCACACCATTGCTGCTCCCACCCTCCTCGAAGACTATTGTCGAGTTGGGAGTGATCGCGTCAACTTTGATCCAGCTCGCGTAGGTGAGCACGGTTTCCAGATTGGACAGGATGGTGCTCTGGGCAGTCCCTCCCGCCTGGAAACCCTGATTGCTGCCGTTAAAGATCACCGCCCCGCCGAATTTGCCGTCGGCGGTATGAGTGGGCAGAGCTCCGGCCGTGCCCTGAATACCGTGATAGGCGGTCGGTCCCGAGTCATCATTGAAGACCGAACCGCTGTTGTTGAAAGAGTAGTAAAACGAGGCGCCGCCGGAAGCGGGCAGTTGATCCACCGTCGTGGCCTTGATCGTCAACGTGTTGCTCACGACATTCAAACCGCCATTGTTGGCAATCGTTGATGCGGTGGAGAGATCGAGCGTGATGTTGCCGGTGGTTTCCAGCACCGCGCCTGCGACGCTGACGAAGCTGCTGCTAGCGGTAGTGTCCGCCGTGATGCGCGTCGTGCCGGCATCGAGCCGAAGATTCGGAACGCTGATCGTGTCATTGAAGGTGGCCGTACCGGAGCGGTTGACGGCGAGCGTGGCCGTTCCCGAGCCGGTGATCGCACCCGCGCCGACTGAGCCTGTGGCGCCGCCGTCGCCAATCTGCAGCGTGCCATCGTTGATGACTGTGCCGCCCGTGTAGCTGTTGGCAGCAGTGAAAACGAGTTTTCCGGCCCCCGCTTTGGTGACACCTGCGACACCGCTGATTTCGCCCCCCATGGTCAGATCGCTGGTCGTACTGTCATTGGTGATCGTCGGAGTCACGCCTTCAAGGATAACGACCGAGTTCAAAGTCGCCGCACCCGCGCCGCTGCTCATCGCGATGCCCGTGCCGCCCCCGCTGTTATTCAGCGTCAGGGCGTAGCCGTCGGCATTCAAGGTGACGGGATTCGTGTCGCTGATGGTGAGGCGGTCGATGCTCATGTTGGCGCCGAGCGCCATCGTGGCCTGGTTCGTGGCCGCAGTGGAGGACAGGATCACCTCCGTGCCAGCTCCCGGCACGAGTGAAGTGGGTCCGGTGCCGTCGATATTGAGCGACCAGTTGCTGCTGGTGCTGCCGTCAGAAACCGCCCACAGATCCGGAGCGCCGGCAAACCCACCGTTCCAATAGGCCGTCCCCAGTGGCGTGGCGGCGGTGGCGTCGATGGTGATGAGCGTATCGGACGCTGTGAATGTGCCGACCGTGAAATTGGTCGCATTGAAAACCCTGCCCAGCGTGTAAGTGGCGCCAGTCGCTGTGAAGCCGCCGACGGCCGACGCCAGGGTGATCGTACCGCTCGGATTGGAACCTGGAATGCCAAAAACATCCACGCTGATCGCGGCGGAGGCCGCCACGGTGGTCGTGCCAGAGATGTTGATCGGCGAACCGAGTTCGGTGCCGAAGGTGCTGCTGCCGTTCAGCGTCAAGTTCGTCAAATTCATCGCAGCACCTGTGCCGGTGACGTGGTGGAAGGTGGTGCCCGCTTCGAGGGTGAGCGCGGAGGTTGTGTTCGCACTCATGATCAGCGTGCCGCCGCTGACCTTCGTCGCCCCGGTGAAAGTGTTCGTGCCGATCAAAGACTGGGTACCGGTGCCAATCTTGTCGATGGCAATCGTGCTGGCGCCGTCCTGAATGGTTCCGCGGAAAACAGCGCTGCTGTCGGCATTTCCGAGCGTGATGGTGCGGTTGGTCGCGCCCGAGTTGGTGACCACGCCGGCCGTCTTGCCTGGCGCATTCTCCAAGCCGTTGATGAAGATGAAAAAACCCGCGAGGTCGAGAATGCCGCCATTGACCTGAACATTGCCTTTCCCTGTGCCGTAGGAAATGCCGCTGTTAACCCCCAACTTCAGCGTCCCGGCATTGATGACCAGATGAGCAGTCTCACCGGCGATGGCGGACCAGCCGTTGGAGCCACTGTAGCCCCTGCTGAGGATCCAGGTGCCTGTGCCGTTTTTGATGAGGATACCGGCGGCATTGCCCGATGCGAGGAAGGTCTTGATGTTGCCGTTTCCTGCACCGTCCAGAATCAGCGTCGAGTCGCCCATCCCGATGTTCTCGTTACCGCCCCCCGTGCCGACATTGATGGCAGCTCCCGAAGCCGCCAGCAGCGTGAGCTGATTGGCCCCCATGGAGATGGCCGTCGTATTTCCATTGTCGAGGGTGAGTGTTCCAGAGTCGGCAGCGATCACCGCGCTGGCGCCGCCAGCGATCGTGATGTTCCTGTTGTAGGTGTTGTTGCCGGAGACGTTGACCAGCCCACCGCTCTGCCCGGCCGCGGCGCCGCTGTTCAAAGTCAGCGTCCCGGTATTCACCGTGATGCCACCCTGAAGCTGCAGGGTGGCGCCCTCGCCGACGGTGATGCTTCCCGCGCCAAGACCGTTCCCCGCCTGAAGATTGACGATCCCCTGATTGATCGTCGCGCTGCCCGTGAAGGTGCTGGCGCGCGTCAGCGTCAGCGTGCCATCCCCCGTTTTGACCAACTGGCCTCCAGTGCCGGAAATGACACCGCCGTAGGTCGTGCTGCTGTTGTCGCTTCCCACCGTCAGCGTGTTTGCCCCCAGGATGACACCACCCCCGCCCGTGCCTCCACCGCTCAGGGAGCCGATGGTGGTGTTGAAGCTGGTGATGTCGAGATTGGCGGAAGCCACGTCGGCGAGCACCACCGCCGTGGTGGAGGCGAGCGCTGTGGCCGAACCGATGGCGAGCGTACCACCGCCAATGATGGTGCTGCCGGTGTAGGTGCTGGAGCCAGTGAGCAGCAGAGTGCCGCCGCCCTGCTTGACGAGACCACCGATGCCGCCGCTGACGGAGGTGTCCAGCGTCAGCGTGCCGGTGGCGTCCGTGAAGACGATCAGATCCAGATTTGAGGAGCCGAGGTCACCATTTTGGATGGTGTAGGCTCCCGAACCTGTGACGACGAGCATCCCCTGGGTGAAGGCCATCGCCCCGCCGCTGAGATCGAGCGTGCCGCCGCCGGTCGAATCAATGACGAGGGTGTTCAGGAGGTGCGGAGAGGCGCTCGTCAGCGTGAGTGTGCCAGCGCTGTAATCCGGATCGGAGGAGACGCTGGTGAAATTGACGCCGCCGCTCGTGGCGTCCGAGTTCGTGGCGGAAAGCACGGTGACATTGGTGTCGCGGACGATGTTGAAGCTCCCGTCGGTGGTGGCAAAGCCGGTGCCGCCGGCGTCTTTGACAATGGCGTAGGAGAAAACGCCGCCGGTCATCGCGCCGCTGCCCGTGACCTCGCCGCCGGTGTTGACGAAGCTGGAACCGTTGGCGGCGGTGTAATTGATGACAAGGAGGGAGTTGGCACCGCGATCCCAGACGCTGCCGAGATTGAGCGTGGTGGAATCGCCCGAGTTGGAATCGAGGGAGATGATGCTGCTGGTGTTGGTGGCGAGCGTCAGGTTTCCGAGGGTTTCACTGCTCACATTACCGCCGCCCGCCTGGCCCTGAATGAGCAGCCTGCCGCCGGACAGGGTCAGGCCGGAGCTGTTGGCGATCATGCCGGCATTGTTCGCCGCGAGGTCGAGCAGCAGCGTGCCGTCAGCCACGTTGGTATCCCCCGTGTAGGTGGCCACCACATTGATTGTGGCCGTGCCGGTGGTGGTCTTGTTCAGGCCTGCGGAGCCGGTGAGGATCACGTTCACCGTGCCATCCTGCAGTTCAAAAGTGCTTCCCGCATTCACGGTGAGCGCCGAGGTGCCTTTTCCGGTGATGGTACCGCCGTTGGCAAGAGTGAAAGTCCCGACGCGATCGGTTTGATTGGTGCCCAAGTCGAGCACGGCAGCAGATCCAGTAACGGTGACCGGCACCGCATCAGCGATCTGATTGCTTCGTCCCAGAAGAACAGTGCCACCGTTGACGGTGAGCCGACTGGTGCCGTCCAAGGCGTTGCCTGTGGTGCTGTTTAGCAACAAAATCCCCGCGTTGACTTCCGTGTAGCCACTGTAGTTGTTGGTGCCGGCAGAAGCACTGTTCGCCAGTTCCCAGGTGCCGGTGCCATTTTTCACGAGATTTGCTCCTCCCCCGCCGCCCGAGGCGAGAGATCGTGTGATCACTCCATACCCTTCTCCATCAAGCGTCAAAACATTGCCGGACATCCCGATATTGTCGGCCGCGCCGTTCTTGCCGATCGTCAAGACGGCCCCGCTGTCCACCGTCCACGTCGAATTGACGGTAGCGTCCAAATTCCCAACGGTGCCACCATTGATGAAGTTGGTTCCCGTCATGGCGCGGAGCACGCCGCCGACAACCGTGAAATTGATATCGTCAGAAATGGTCACCCCGTCCAATCGGTTGAGGATGAGCGTGGCGTTTCCGATGTTGATCGTACCCCCCGCAACGCCAAGTGTCCCGGTGACTCCTCCATCGCCCAACTGCACGATTCCCGCGTTGATGTTGGTGTCACCGGTGTAGGTGTTGTCGGCCGTGAGGATCAGCGTGCCGGTCCCTTCCTTGATCAGGCCGCCTGATCCGCTGATCACACCGCCGATGACAAGGTCATTCGCGCCGTTATGCGTGATGGTGGGTGTGGTGCCGCCGAGGACGATGTCCGCATTAATGACGGCGGCACCTGCGAGAGCTTCGATGGTGATGCCACCGCTTCCAGCGCTGTTGGCAATGGTCAGCGCATGGCCATCAGCATCCAGTGAAACCGCCGCCGTATCGCTGATGGTCAGCGTGTCGATGGTCATGTCCGCGCCGAGGATCATGCCGGATTGGTTGGTGGCGGAGGTTGCAGAGATCGTCACCGCCGCAGCCGCACCTGGAACGAGCCCCGTGTCGGTGCCTCCTGCATCAGTCGCCCAGTTGCTGAGTGTGCCGCCGTTCGACAAGGCCCAGATGTTTGCTCCGCCCGCGAAACCGCCTTTCCAAAAGGCCGCCGTCAGCGCCGTGGCCGCCTGGGGGGTCACCTGGATCTGCGTGTCCGAAGTGGCCAGGTTTCCGGTGACGACGGTGAAGTTCGTATTGTTGTAAACATTGCCGATCTGATAGCCGGCACCACTCAACCCGCTGGACGCGGTGACGAGGGTGAAGAGTGTTCCGCCCGGGTTGGCGATCGCCGGGGAGGCATAAACATCCACGTTCACCGTGCCTGAAGCAGTCACCGCGCCCACTGAGAAGTTCCCGCCCAGTTCACCACCGATGCCGCTGCCCGAGTTGAGCGTCAGGCCGGGGACATTGAAGGTCCCAGCTCCTGTGCCATCGAAGAAATTGAGATGCCCGCCACTGTTCACCACGGTCGCCGAGGCGCTGTTGAGGGCATTCGCGGAGCCGGCGACCAACGTGCCGGCATTGATGGTGGTGACACCGTTGTAGGTGCTCGTTCCGTTAATGACGGCGATTCCGGAGGTGGACTTGGTCAGGCTGACGGAACCGCCAAGGATGCCGTTCACCACACCTCTTTCGATGACGTAGTCAGAAGAGGAGGTCAGCGAACCGGTGGTGCCGTCGATGATGCCACCCGCCAAGGTCACGCCCCCAACGGTGAAGGTGAAGGTGGCAAGATCGAGCGTGCCTCCCGTATGAATGGTAACCGCCCCCGTGGTGGGCAGCGCATCGTTGCTGCCGAGGGCAAGCGTTCCCGCGCTGATCGTCGTGCCACCGGTGTAGGTGTTGCCGCCCGTCAAAGTCAGCGTTCCAGCAAGGCTCTTTGTCAGGCCGGTTCCACCGTTGATTTCTGAAACGCTGTCGAGCGTTCCGGAGGCGAAGACCAGATTCGTGATCAGCGCCGCCCCGCTGCCAATGTCGTTGCCGTTCATATTCAACGCACCGCCGGCCAGCGTCAGCGCACTGTTGGCGCCGCCTGCGGCGATCGCGCCGTTCGCATTCAAGACGCCGCCCGTCAGAGTGAGCGTGCCGTCCTGCCCGTCACCCAGCGTGATCGCGCCTGCGATCGTCAAATCACCGCCGGCCAAAATCAGCGTGCCTGCCCCGGAGGTCACGGATGGGACGAAAGTGCTGCCGGCCGTGCTGCCGATGGTGAGATTCTTCGCCGTTTCGCCCGCCGCATCCACGGTGACGACGAGATCGTTGTTGATCACGACATCCTGGGCGCTTGTGGGCTGGATGTTGGTGTCCCAGTTCGTCTGAGTGCTCCACAGACCGGTACCGACTTCGTTGTCAAAATAGACCGTGGCTGCTGTCACGGCGTTGTAGTTCGCCAAAACCTCCGCCGCGTTCAATGCGCTCTGGTAGTAGCGCATGGACGCGATACCCGCCGCGAGCGTGTTGTCGAAATTGCCCTGCACCAGACCTTGGGCGCCGGTCGCTCCCAGAGCACCATTGTATCCCCCAAGACCCGCGGGGTCGATGCCGGACCAAGTCGTGATGCCTGTGGCGGCCGAGTTCGTCACTGGCGTACCGGCATCGATATAAAGGCTCAGCAGGTCATTGTTGCCGGACTGATTCAAGTCGAGGGTGAGGACGACCTGATGAAACTTTCCGTCCGCCGGAGCGGCGATGGCCACGGCCGATGACGCCGCGCCCGTCTTGGCGACAAACTTCAGCTGACCTCCGGTCAGGACCAAAGCACTGCCATTGGTGCCCCCACCTGATTCCCAGATGACCTGGTCTGTCGCCGTATCGTCCAACCGGATCCAGAATTCGAGAGTCGCATCCCCCGCATCGCCAAAACCGCTGTAGGTGGCGGACGTGGCGCGTTCATCCGCGAGATTGGCCAAACTTAATCCCGGAAGAACATAAGCCGCCGTGATGCCTGAAATCCCACCGGCGTCGAATGAAGCGCCAGGAATGGGGCTCGCGCCCAGGATGATGGAAGCGCCGAGGGTCCAATCTCGCGAGGCGTCCCCCCCCAGCGATTCCCAGACAAGATTCCCGTTCTGATCCTGCGCGGCATCAAAATTCAGCGTCAGGCCGCTCTGCGTTAGCTGCGCCACGGCAGGCTCGGAAATCATCGCCATCGCAAAAAAGATGAACGCCGACCGCAGCAGCCTGCAATGCGTGTTTTGCAGCGACGCTGCGCACAAAGGGGATGTTCCGGGGTGGGAAGTCATTCTTATGAAGGGAAATTTTTAACGATCGCTCGCGCCGCCTTCGCTCAAAGGCATGCGCCTGCGGCGGCGCAGCAGCGCTGCTGCGAGTCCGAGGCCGATGAGGCTCATCCTTCCGGGTTCGGGAACAACGACGATGATGCCGCTAGCGCTGAACTGGCTCACGTCCCAGACGAGACCGAAACTGGAAATGTCCGGCAGGTCCAGGATGCCGCCGCCGCTGCCTCCGGAACGATAGTTGGTGCCCACCAAGCCGAAGGAAGGAGTGTTGCCGCCGGAGATGCCGGACCAGTCGAGGAGATTGAAGATCTGCCCCTGCTCGGCGGCGAATCCGCTGCCCACGACCTGAAGCGTTCCACTCGTCGTGAGAAAATCCAGGGTGTAGTCCGCCGCATTTCCAGCCGTGTTGAAGGCCAGCAGGTCGTGGCTTCCGCTTCCGAGTCCCTGGGAACGGCTGACATCGTTGACGTAGCTGATGTATCCAGCAGTGCCGACCTCGTTGCCGCCGAACAAAGGATCAATGGCAGCCTGATTGGTGGCCGTACCGATGCCGAGCACGACGCCGCCCTGCAGGCTCACCGTTCCGCCGCCAGTGGCGGGCGTGAAGTTGAGGGTGCCGAAGTCCCCGGCTGCCGTGCCATCTCCCGCATGGATCGTGGAGCCGTCGGCGGAGGTGAAGTTCGCGCCCTGAACGACACCCGTGCCGAGAAGCGTGCCGCCACTTTGGATGTTGACGTCCCCAGTGCCCGTGGTGCCGGAGCCGCCGCTGCCGACATGGAGCGCACCGGCGTTCACCGTGGTGACACCGGTGTAGGTGTTGGTGCCGGTGAGGACCTGGGTGCCGGCGCCCGTCTTGGTGAGGGAGAACTGATTCCCGTCGGGTGTCGAATCGACAATCGTGCCCGCGAAGGTGCCGCTGCCGTTGTCAACGCCGATGGTAAGCCCAGGTCCGGGAATGGCTCCCGAATTGCCGCCAATGGCAACCGTTCCGCTGCCGGTCAGGGCATCCACAAAGATCGCCGTCGCGGAGCCGTCAAAAGTCGCGCCTGCGTCCACCTGGAGGTCGGACAGGTTGGCCGTCCAGTCGCCGAGGCCGCCGCCTCCGAAGTCGTAAATGCCGTTCGCCACACGAATGACCGCGCCGGAATCCATGGCGATGGTCGAGCCTGCGGAAGTTTGGGTAAACTTGTTCTCGCCCGTTTTGACGAAGGTTCCCGCGCCGGTGAGCATGATCGTGCCTCCGTTCGGACTGCCGCTGGTGACGTTGAATTCCAGCGTGGCACCGGCCGCGATAGGGCCGTAGGAGCGGTTCGCCGTGATGGCGCTGTTCTCAAGCCTCAACGTGCCTCCATTTACCGTGGTGGCGCCGGTGTAGCTCGAGACCGCGGAAAGCACGAGTGTGCCGCCCCCCTCCTTTGTCAGGCCTAGGCCGGAGCCACTGTCACCAATGACACTGCTCACAGTCAGCGTCTTCGTATCCGCCACCGTTACGGTGGCGTCCAGAGCCATGACCAAGGTACCGAGGCCGGTGATGGCGGCATTTTCGTCGGCCGCGATGTCTCCTCCGAGAAAAAGATTAAAGCTGTTGAGAGCCACACTGTAAGTGGTGGAGGTGACAGCTTCGAAATGAATCCCCCCTGTGGTGACGTCTTCCGCCAGGGTGGGAGTGAAGCTAACACCCTGATCTCCGAAAACCACCGAGTCCCCGTTTTGGAAGACCGTATCCGTCGTGTTCGACCAGTTGTCGGTGGTTCCGACGTTCCAGGTGTTGGGGGAGGAGCCGTTCGTGCCCTTCCAGACATTGCTGACAAAGCCGAGATCAATGGTGATGGCGTCCACTCCGTTATCCACAAAACTGCCGGCTCCGCGGGCGCTGGCCGCAGGTGCACTGCCGAGAATGAACCGATCCACACCGCCAATCAGGCCACCCGAGCCGTAGGTGAGCACCTTGATGGCGCCGGGTCCGTATCCGACGATGTTGACGGTGAAGCTTCCCACACCAAGGGCACCGATGTCCGTGCTGCCCGGACCGCTGGAGCCGAATGCCGCACTCGTTCCTGCGTCGATCTCCAGCGTATGTGCCGCTCCTTGGAAGACGACGTTGCCCGTCGTGCTCGCTTCACCGCCGATGTTCGCTCCGCTGGCGATCGTGATGTCACCGCCGAGGGAGCCATTCACGATCAGCATGCCTGCATTCACAGCGGTGGCGCCGGAATAGGTGCTGACGCCGGAGAGCGTGGTGGTTCCGGTGCCGTCGTGCGTCAGCGTCCCGCTGCCGGAGAACGCACCGGAGTAGCTGTTGTCATCGCTGGTATTGAAGACGAGCGCGGCATTATTGATGACATTGCCTGCTCCCAGCGTGCCCCCGGTTCCGCCAACTCCAATTTGCAGCGTGCCGGATACGATGGTCGTCCCTCCGCTGTAAGTGTTGTCACCGGAGAGGACGAGCGTGCCCAAACCGGCCTTCGTCAGCGAGCCGGAGACGTTGTGATCGCTGACCACACCGGAGATCGTCAGCGTCTGCGCGATATCCGCGACGTCGATGGTCCCACCCGCGTCACCGAGTTGGACCGCACGGTTGGAGGTGTTCAAAATATGCGTGCCCGTCATGCGCAGAGTTGCCGACGTGGCAGTCGATCCGATCTGCAGGATGTCGAGGGTGTCAGCGTTGCCGAGGCTGCTGGCATTGGCAGAACCCACGTCCGAGATGGAGGTGAACTCGAGGGTTCCATTCTCGACGCGTGTGCCCCCGCCGAAGGCGCTTCCATCGGCGGAAAGAATGAGCGTGCCGGTGCCTGTCTTGTTGATCTCCCCGTTGCCGCCGCCGGCGTTGATGGCTCCGCTCACATTGGCGCCCCCCCCGGCACCGACATCGAAAGTGAGCGACTCGTTGTCGCCCAGCTGGGTGATGGTGCTGGTATGGTCAAGCGTAACGCCGGCCGCGAGGCGGATGAAGTTGCTTCCGACGCCCGTCTGCGTGGCGAAAAGAGTGCTGTTGTTGAGGAGGGTAATGTCACCGGTTCCCGTGTTGTTGGAGGCGCCCAGGAAAAGGATCCCCCCCGTCGCCTGAATGCTGTGCAGGATCTCGGTCGTGCTGTTGGTGAGGATCGAGCCGCCGGTCATGGTGATGACGGAGAGATCGTTGACGGCGTTGTTGACGCCGAGCAGGAGGCTGCCGCCGTTGACGAGAACGGTGCCGGATGAGACGGCGTTGACAGCTGCCAGTTCCAAGGTTCCTGCTGCGACGCTGAAATTGCCCGTGTGCCCGCTGTTGTCGCCCGACAGGGTGATCATGCCATTGTCAAAAGTGTTGATGATATTGACGTCGCCTCCCCCGGTGATGTTTCCACTGATCACCCAGTCTCCGTTGTCGGCAGCGTTGGTTCCCTCAAAGTTCGCCGCCCTCGGCGTGCCGTCTTCGTCAAGGTCGAGACCACCACTGAGGGTGATGGTGACTCCATCCAGACCATAGTGACCGAAACCGCGGGTGCCCAGGACCGGTGCGACGACGCCGCTGATTTCAAAGCTGTTCGAGCCGCCCACACGAAAGCCGCCGCTATCGACATTGATGTTGTTCGTGATGACGACACCGGTGGTGCCGGCCTGAAGCTGGCTGCCGCGCGAGATGATGGTGCCGGTGCCCAGCGCATCACCGCGATGGACGATGACAAAGCCCTGCTTTGCTCCTGTCGTGCCATCGAAGGTGGAACCTGCTCCGTCACCAAGGTGGAAGTCACCGCTGAAAGTGTTCGCGGTGCTGCCGTCGAATTCAATGGTGCCGTCCCCGGTGGAATTGACGCTTCCCACCCCGGAGATGACTCCGGTGATCTTGAGTACGGTGTCCACGGCGGCTTCGAGATCGAAGTTTTGAGAACTCGTTTCCTGAACGTCGATCATCCCGGCGTAGGTGCCCGTGCCGGCGCCCACCTGCAGGATCTTGTTGCCTCCCTTGTCCGAGACGGTCAGCGCATTCCCGATCGTGGTTCCGTCGCCGATCTCCAGCGCGGCGTTGGAGTTGGTGAGCGACACCGTTCCCGTTGAAAGAGCCGCATTGTCGGCGGCGACGAGCACGCCGCCCTCGATCTCCGTCACCCCGGCAAAGGTGCTGGCGGCACCCAGCACAAACGTTCCCAGGCCGGACTTGATCAGGGTCAGATTGTTCTCGTTCAGGCCGGCACCTCCGAGCGTCCCGTCAAAGATGCTCGTGCCACTGGCGACATTCATCACGAGGGTCGAAAGGTTCGCAGCACCGCCCACCACGGCATTCGCTGTGCCTGTGCCGTTCGTCGAAAGTCCCGCGATCTCCTGCCGCACCTCGGATCCACCGCCCAGCACCAGTCGGCCGCTGTCCACGCCGCTGCCGAGGATGACTGACGTCCCGGGCAACCGGTCGTCACCACCCGCCAGCAGCACGTCACCGTTTTGCACGGCCAGACTCCCGGTGATGGCATTGACGCCATTCAGCGTGAGGGTACCGACGCCTGTCTTGGACAATCCATTGGCACTGGTGATGATCCCGCCAATGCTGAGTCCGTTGCTGCTGTCCACAACGATGGTCGGAGTGGCACCGGTGAAGACGAGACCCGCATCCAGCGTCACGGCGGCCGCACCCGAGGCCACGGTGATGTCGGCTCCGCTGTCATTTTCGATGGTCAGCGTGAAGGCGTCCGCACCGAGGTTCAGCCCGTTGACAGCGTCCTGAATCGTCAGGCTCTTGATGGACATGTCGGCACCGAGAAAGGTCGCAGTCGGTGCGGTGAGCACGCTGTTCGCGGAAAAGGTCACATCCGTCAGCACTCCGGGAGTCAAAGCCGTCACGCCGCCGCCGGCTGACGTGACCCAATTGCTGTCCGTGGTTCCATTGGAAGCCGCCCAGACATTGCTCGCGCCGCCGAGTCCGCCGGTCCAGAACGCGGCAGTCAGGCCGTCCTGCTTGGTGATGTCGATTTGGACATCTGTCGCAGTGGCGATCAGATTGCCGACCGTAAAATTGGTGTTGTTGAGGACGGCTCCGAGAACGTAAGTCGCACCATTCAGGGCGCTTCCTCCTCCAGCGCCATGAACCAGGGTGTGAGTGGTCGTCCCGTCGGCACGGGTCACTCCCGGAATGCCGAAAATATTCACCAGGACGGTCCCGGTGGTCGCGATCGCATCCCCGGCTACGTTGATCTGCGCACTCGTGCCCGTGGAGCCGATGGATCCGCCAATGAACGTACCGGTTCCCCCGGCGATCGATAGATTGCCCCCAATGGACAATTCAGCATCCGTCAATGTCGCATAGTTCAGCCCGGCGTCGGTCGACACCGTCACATCGCCCACGCCCATTGCCGTTGCACTCGTGGCGACGATCGCCCCGGCGTTGATGAATGTTCCTCCCGTATAATCGCTGCTCCCGTTGAGAATCTGCGTCCCGGCACCCGCCTTCGTCAGCGAATTGGGACCGTAGGTCGCATTGTCCGTCAGCGTTCCTGAAAATCTCCCGTTCCCGTCATCGACGCCGACAGTAAAACCACCCCCCAACTGAATGGTGCCCGCGCCGTTCAATGCGTTGATCACGGTCGGCGTCGCCCCGGCGACATAAGTGGCGCCCGCATCGACCTGCATGTCAGCCTTGTTGTTGGCCCAGTTGCCGACGCCCTGCGCACCGAATTGATAGCTGCCCTCGGCGATGTGAATCAAGGCCCCGGCGTCCATGGCGATCGTCGCTCCTCCAGAAGTCTGCGTGAGAGCTCCTGCTCCCGTCTTCCTAAACGTGCCTCCTCCGCTCAAGTTCACGATTCCCGAATTTCTGGTGACGGTGGCGTTGAATTCCAGTGTGGCACCCGTCGCGATGGCTCCGTAAGCTCGGTCTGCCGTGATGGCGTCGTCCGTCACTTTCAGCGTCCCGGCACTGACCGTGGTGGTTCCGGTATAAGTATTGGCGGCAGTCAGTTCTAGAATGCCGTTCCCCGTCTTGTCCAAATTTCCAATCCCGTCGATCACCCTGGCGATGGTCAGGGTGATGGCCACGTCGGCCCCGATCCGCGCACCGCCACCTCCCAGATAGATGCCGCGGTTGCCGTCATTGATCGTGAAGGTGGATTCAGCCTTGAGGGTGGCTCCTGCGCCGTTGATGAACAAATGGCGGGCGCTGAAAGCGTCAGGATTGGCCCCGAGATTGGCCTCGTCGCTGACGCGCAGAGTACCGTCCGTGATGATCACTCCGCCGGAGAAGAAGTTGGTTCCGGTCAGCGTCGTGATGCCTGTACCAGACTGCAACAGCCCGCCGGCACCTGAAATCTCACCGTTGATCACCGCACTGCCTGAACCGGAGAGGACAATGCCGCCGCCCGCTGAAAGTTTGGCGTTGATCGTCACATCGCCGGAACCCGTCACACTCAGCGCCCCCGCGGTCGTAAGCGTTTCGGCGGCGGCCGAGTTGAGCGTGTAATCGGTACCGGCGGTGTTGGTGAAGATCAAGCTGCCCGCCGTGATGTCAGAAACCAGGGTGGGAGTCAGGTTGGTCGGACCATCGGCGAAAATGACATCGTCACCGTTTTGGAAAACGCTGTCCTTGGAGTTCGTCCAGTTTGCGTTGGTTCCGATATCCCAGTCGTTGCCGGTGCCGCCGGTCCAGGTGTTCGTGACGTAGCCCAGGTCGATCGTGATGGCATCGATGCCGTTGTCAACGAAGGCGCCCGCGGCGGTCAGGCGGCTGCTGAGTGTATGGGTGCCCAGCTTGAGACTGGCCAGGTCTCCAGCGAAGGTGCCGCTTCCATAGCTCAAGACCTTGAGTCCCCCCGCTCCGCCCGCACCGCCGCCGTTGCCGATGCCGACGATGTTCACCGTGAGACCTTCCACTCCGACGGCGCTGAAGTCGAGACCATTGACACCGGTGGAGCCCAAAACAGCCGCCGTCCTGGCATCGACTTCCAGCGTGTGCGTCGCGCCCAAAAAGGTCAGCTTTCCTGCGGTGCTGGCCTCGCCGCCAATATTGGCTCCATCCGCCACGGTGATGTCGCCTGTCAATGTGCCGTTCACCACCAGGAGGCCGCCATTCACGGTCGTCACTCCGGAATAGGTGTTGTTGCCACTGAGGATCTGCGTGCCGGTGCCCTCCTTGACCACGGAGAAGACATTGCCGTCCGGCGTCGACTTGACGACCGTGCCGGTAAAGATGCCGCTGCCGCCATCCACGCCTAGTTTCAGAGCAAAGCCGTCGGTCGTGTTACCCGCGATTTTCATCGTCCCCTCGCCGTTCAGGGCATCGATCACAATTGCGGTGGCCGAGCCGTCAAAGGTCGCCTCAAAGTCCACCTGAAAGTCCGCCTTGTTCTCGCTCCAGTTCCCGAGACCGCCTCCGCCGAAGTCATAGGTGCCGTCCGCTACGCGGATCAGGGCTCCGGAACCCATCGAGAAGATGGATCCGGCGGAAGTCTGCACAAAGGCACCATTGCCGGATTTCAGAAAGGTGCCGTCACCGCTGAGATGAAAAACGCCCGGATTTGTTGAAGTGGTGACATTGAATTCCAGCGTGGCTCCGGCCGCAATCGGCGCGTAAAGGCGGTTGGAGATCGCGGAGTTCACCAGCCTCAGCGTTCCTTCGTTCACGGTCGTGAGTCCCGTATAGGTGTTCGCGCCGCTGAGTGTGGCGGTTCCCGTGCCCGACTTTGTCACAGAGGCATTCCCCGCGATCCTCGCGCTGATGGTGACGTTGCCGCTCCCGGTGAACTGGATGCTGTCATTGACGGTGAGAATCTGCGTCGTCGCCGAACTCACATTGTAGTTTTTGCCGACCGAGTTGCTGAATGTCATGCCACCCACCGTGACGGCGGCTTGCAGCACGGGAGAAAAACGGACCGCCGAATCATCGAAAATGACGTCATCCCCGTCCTGGAAAAAGGTGTCCTTGGCGTTGCTCCAGTTGGCGGTCGTGCCGATGTTCCAGTTGTTGTTCGTTCCGCCTGTCCAGGTGTTGGTCACATAGCCGAGATCGTAAGTGATGGCAGTGCCGCTGTCCGCAAAACTGGCACCGCGGCCACTCGCAAGGGGCGAGGAGGAAGCGACAAACCGGTCCACACCACCCGTAAAGCCACCGGCACCATACCTGAGAATGTCCACACTCCCGATGAAGGCGCTCCCGGTGATGTTGACGGAAAATTCGCCGGCATTCACGGCGCTGACATCCACACCAAAGGCGGTGAGCGCCGCAGCGGTATCAGCATCGGCATGGATCGTGTGGGCCGTGCCGGAAAAGGTAAGAGAACC
This sequence comes from uncultured Prosthecobacter sp., assembly GCA_964452755.1. GTDB lineage: Bacteria > Verrucomicrobiota > Verrucomicrobiia > Verrucomicrobiales > Verrucomicrobiaceae > Prosthecobacter. Next base: position 133,903 of record CAYVQY010000001.1, read on the forward strand.
CGTCGTGCTCCCCTCGCCATCGAGATTGGCGCCACTCGCCACGGTAATGTCCGACGTGGCGCTGCCGCCGAGCACAAAGATACCCGCGTTGACTTCAGTCGAGCCGGTGTAGGTGTTCGCGCCGGAGAGCGTGAATGTTCCGGCCGTCGTCTTGACGATCCCGCCGGTGCCATTGATGGAGGACACACTGTCCAGACCACCGGCCTCGAAGTTCACGTTGGTGACGGGTGCAATCGCACTCCCGATGGCGTTCCCGCTCATGTTCAACGTACCGCCACTGATCGTAAGCGTGCCGCCCGCCGAGCCTGCCACGATCTCGCCGTTGAGGGTCAGGTCGCCGCCCGTCAAATTCAGCGTACCCGCACCGGCGCCGCTGCCGAGGGTGAGGATCTTCGCCGTTTCACCCGCCGCATCGACCGTCACGCTCAGCCCGTTGTCGATGACCACATCCTGGGCGCTTGTCGGCTGGATGTTGGTGGACCAGTTTGACTGCGTGCTCCAAAGGCCGTCGGCAGCTTCGTTGTCAAAACTCACGGTGGCGGCAGTCACCGCATTGTAGTTAGCTGTCACTTCGGGAAGTGAGAGAGTTTTCTCATAGAAACGAAATGCGGCGATGTCTCCATTGAAACTGGCGACTCCGGACGAACCGTTGCCAAAGCCTCCCATGTTGGTCCCGCCTCGTGTCCCTAAGGCAGCAGGATCACTGCCAGACCAATCCCCACCCACACTCGTCGCGACCGGCCCTCCTACGCTCGCGCCGTTGACGAAGAGTTCCAAGACATTCGTCGTTGTATTGTAGGTCGCCACGGCCTGGATGAACTCGCCATCTGTCAATGTGGAGAGATCAAAAGTCTTGACGGCCAAAGTTGGAAGTTTTCGGGCACTCAAGATCCCATCCTTCACAGAAAGAGAGATTCCCGTTCCTCCTCCATCTTCGAACAAAACCTGGTCCACGCCGGATGTACTGAGTGAGTTCGGACGAAACCAAATTTCCCAACTTGCGGAATTGTTCGTCGGGTCACCCGCAAGATTTGTGAGTGATTGGATGGTCCCGGTCCCCGCAGCCATAAACTGAGCACCGAGCGCGTTAGTTGCCTCCAGGGTCCCGCTGCCGGGAAACATGTAAGTGTTGGTGATGCCGGCAAAACCAGATGTGAGAGGTGCCGTTGAACGCAGGACGAGCGGGTCAAGGAGCAGATCGAGTGTGCTTCCACTTACGAGACTCTCCCACCGTCCGTTGCCGTCCTGGTCCTGATTGGCGTCAAAATTGAGCGTCAGGCCCGTTTCCGTGAGTTGTGCCTTGGCAGGTACTGCCAGAATCGCCAGGAACAATGCTGCGAATTTTATTACTGGAGGCAGGCTTTTTCGGCGGAGCGGTCGCGTCAGAATGAGTCGGAATTCGATGGCGTGGATCGTGGAAAACAAATTCATGAGAAGAATGCTGAACGCAGATTTCTCGGTCCATGTCTGCGGCGAAAACGAAGCCGAAACCGGAAGGTCCTCTGCGAAAAGCTTTACGAAGGGTCTGGGGGAGGTGGCTGAAACGATGCCAAGCAGGGGTTTATAGCATGTATTCCGTGTCAGTAACGACTCAAATACCCGTCTTGATACTGCAACCTCCAAAAAAGAACCTGATGTGATAACAAGCACTTAACATTAACACGGAAAACAGAGTCGCCCGCCTTCCAAATACCGCCCCTGCAACCTCAAAACTTTGCCGAAATCAATCCCTCCGCCATTCCACCCCAGACTTTTCCACCATTGCGTCGCCCCGATTCACAAAGTCCCTGTCCTGATGATGAATCACACAATTTGTGACCCGGTGGGACTTCCCGTCGAAGAAAAAGGCGGCGCCCAAGTTGTGATGCACTTCGCAGTTTGTGTAGCTCGTCACGCTCTCGCCCACATCAGCCACGCCGCCTGCGGAAGATCCGTTCCAGGCGATCTCCGCGTTCATCACATCCATCTCCACGGTTTCATGAGCGCTGATGCCCTCATCGCCGTTTGAAAAGGCCTTCACGTTCTCCAGCCGAACACCCACCCGGTGACCGTGGATGTTGAAGCCGTCATTGGCGGCATGTTTCGCGATGATGTTTCTCACAATGATGTGGGAACACGCGATGGAGACACAACTCGCGAGCTTTGCAGGCGGCTGAATGATTCGCCCCGCACTCGGCGGCTTCCCGGCAGGCCAGCGGAAGTAGAGCGAACCGTCAGCCGCCCAGCTCATCTCCCCGGGCTTGAGCGTTTCGGGACTCGCGTAGATGACCTTGTCCTTCTCCCCGCTCTTGGCCTCAGCCGCACGATCACGCACGACTCGCACCGGCACCTCGTCGATGAACAGACCCGCACGCTGCGTGTCGGCCACCGGCGGATGATCGGGCAGAGGCCCGCGCGAGGTCCATAGGTCTCCTTCCTTCATCCACTCACGATCCGTGATGTCGATGCCGAGGTCGATGACCATGCCGCCGCCATCAAACACCGCGGGCTTCTCCGGCGTGCCGCCCTGCGTGAGCACAAGCGGCTCCCGACGGATCTCCTGCGCGCCAACCGGAAGGCAGACTGACAACAGGCAGACGAGGAATGCCGGGCGCATGAGTCTCTGCGTCTCCATCACTTCTTTTTCTTCTTGGCACCGGGTTTTACGGGCGCGGGTTTCCAGTCGTAATGCTCGTTCGGAACATGGCTCTTGCGCATCAGTTCCAGCATCTCGGCGGCGATTTCAGGATGCCGCGCGGCGACGTCCTTCGTTTCGGCGAGATCCGTGTCCAGATTGTAGAGTTCAACGGATTTGTCAGGATCTTTCAGAATCCCCGTGCGCAGCGCCTTCCATGGGCCGCGACGCACCGCATGCTGGCCGCCACTGTTGTAGGCCTCCCAGTAAAGATGATCATGCGACTTCTGCTCCCCTTCCCTCCCGGTGAGCAGCGGAGCCATCGAGATGCCATCCAGGCCCTCCGGTGCCTTCAGCCCCGCCAGCTCGGCGAAAGTCGGCAGCATGTCCCAGTGTGCCGAGATGTGGCTGGACTCGGTCCCCGGCTTGATCGTCCCGGGCTGCCACGCGATGAACGGACAGCGGATGCCGCCTTCGTAGAGTTCAAACTTGATGCCACGCAGCGGACCGTTGCCGTCGAAGAACTTCGGATCGGCCCCACCGGCGGAAGTCGGACCGTTGTCACTGGAAAAAATGACCAGCGTGTCCTTGGCGATGCCGAGTTCATTCAGTAGATCGAGCATGCGGCCCACATCACGGTCCAGACGGCTCACCATGCCCGCAAAGGTGGCATGTGGGCGCTCCTCATGGCGGTAATGCTGACCGCCTGGTGTACCGTAGGGCTCGGTTTCCTCGATCACACCGATGTAGGGCTTCTTGGAATCCTCCGGCACATCGAGGTCCACATGCGGGATGGTGTAGGCCATGTAGAGAAAGAACGGAGTCCCCTTTCCATGTTGCGTCTTGATGAACTCGATGCCCTCCGCCGTGAAGAGGTCGTGGCTGTAGTGCGTGCGCTTTTCCGGATTGTCCGGATACGGCACCTTCTCATGGTTCCGCCACAAAAACGGCGGGTAGTAGTGATGCGCATTGCTCTGGTTGAGGTAGCCGAACCAGTGGTCGAACCCCTGATCGTTCGGCACACCAGTAGAGCCTTCGTCCCCGCAGCCCCACTTGCCGATCACAGCCGTCGTGTAGCCTGCGGTTTTCAGGACTTCGGCGATCGTCACATCCTCAGGCAGCAGCATCGGCTGGCCCTTTCCGGCGGGACTCAGGTGCGAGCCGTTGTTGCGGATACGCCCGTGCCCGGTGTGAAATCCGGTGAGCAGCGACGAACGAGTCGGAGCGCACATGCAGGACCCGGAGTAGTGCTGCGTCAGCTTCAGCCCCTCCGCACGCATGCGGTCGATGCGCGGTGTCTGGATGATCTTCCCGCCATAGCAGCCGAGGTCACCGTAGCCGAGGTCATCCGCGAGGATGTAGATGATGTTCGGCTTCGCCTCCAATGACGAATGCGAAATGACGAATGACGAAAGCAGGAGGACGGCGAGATGTCGGATCATGGAGCGATGGTGAACAATGACGAACGGCGGTTCTTTCGCAGATTCACAGCCGCTTCGGATTCACAGGCGAATGCGGCGGAAAAGCACCCGCACGCCTCTTAAACTGAGCGTGCAACCGCTTCATCGCCGACTCGGCTTCCGGATCGGGATTCAAGGCGCGATTGGTGAACTCATTGGGATCAGTGCTGTGATCGTAAAGCTCCACGCCACTCGTGCCGCCATTCCACTCCGTGTAGCGCCAGCGCTCAGTCCGAATTGTTCGGCCCATGACCTGCTCCGACAATCGGTCATCGGCCGGACGCAGGATCTGCGTGATGGCCGCGCTGTCCCAATCGCGCTCAGGATTATCCAGCAGCGGCTTCAAACTGCGTCCGTCGAGGTCTCCCGGCGGCGGCAGTGCTGCGAGATCTGCGAGCGTCGGAAAAATGTCCACAAACTCAACGATGCGGGGACTCGCCCGGCCATTCCCGGCGGCATTCGGCGCACGGATGATCAGCGGCGCCCGCGCACCTTCCTCAAACAGCGTGCGCTTCTGCCAGATGCCCAGATGCTCGCCAAGGTGATAGCCATGATCGCTCCACAGCACGACGATCGTGTTGTCCGCGAGTTTCAACCGATCCAGCGCATCGAGCAACCGCCCGACCTGCGCATCGACGAAGGAAACACAGGCGCGATAGGCCTGCAGCGACTTGCGGCAGGTGAGTTCGTCGAGGCCGTAGTTCGGCGTGGGATTGTTGTGCGCAAATGCGGGCACCGGAATGTCTTCGCGATCATCCGCCGGAGCTTCCGGCAGGACGATCGACTCCAGCGGATGCATGTCGAAATACTTCTTCGGTGCCACATACGGCGTGTGCGGACGGAAGAAACCGACACCGAGGAAAAACGGTCCCTCACGATGCTTCTCGATGAGTTTGATGGCCTCGGAGGCGATCATGCCGTCGGTTTGCTCATCATCGCTGCCATCAGCGGCGAGCCAGCTCATCGCGGCGCTAATCGCCTTCTCGGGTGTCGGATTCGTGATGAGTGCTTCATCGGCTACATCGCGGCCTTTGGGGTTCACGACGAGCTGCCACGATGGTTTGTCATCCAGCCCATCGGTGCCGATGCCACGCGGCACGTCGTAATGGTAAATCTTCCCCACACGGGCGGTGAACCAGCCGTTCTGCTTGAAAAGTTGCGGCAGCGTCACCGCATCCGGCAACGCCTCGCGAAAATGCCGATCCAAATCATAGACCTGGGTCGCGTCCGGCCTGCGTCCGGTCATCAAGGATGCACGACTGGGATTGCAAAGCGGGATCTGATTGTAGGCGCGATCAAACCGCACACCCGAAGCCGCCAGCCGGTCCATGTGCGGCGTCTTCGCCGTTTCCACTCCGTAGCACCCGAGCGCATTCGCCAGATCATCGACCGCGATGAAGAGGACATTCGGCTTCGCCTCCAATGACGAATGAACAAGAACGAATAACGAAAGCAGACAGAGAAGACGCGGCATGATGAACAATCGAGCTCAGCCAAACACTTCCCGCACCACTTCTCCGCCGAAGACGGTGGGGATTTCGTCGCGGTTGTTGTGGCTGTAAATGAGACGGTGCTGGTCGAGACCGAGGGCGTGGAGCAGCGTGGCGTGCAGATCGGCGGGAGAGATAGGACGCTCGACGGGGACGAAGCCGAGTTCATCGGTGCTGCCGATGATTTGACCGCCTTTCACGCCGCCGCCGGCCATCCAGACGGTGTAACCGGCGGGTGAGTGATCGCGGCCGCGTTTCGCGCCGGTGGCGCTGCCTTCGGTGGTGGGCGTGCGGCCAAATTCACCGCCCCAGACAACGAGCGTGTCGTCGAGCAGGCCGCGCTGTTTCAAATCGGTGAGCAGTCCGGCGATGGGACGGTCCACGGCGCGGGATTGCTTGCGGTGGTTGCTCTCCAGACTGCCGTGCGCGTCCCAGCCGCCGTTGCGAAGCTGAATGCAGCGCACGCCTTTTTCCACGAGACGACGCGCGATGAGGCACTGCGTGCCGAACTCCTTCGTGGCCGCGTCGTCGATGCCGTAGAGCTTGCGATTGGCCTCAGTTTCAGAGGCGAGGTCAAAGGTCTCCGGCGCGGAGGTCTGCATGCGGAAGCCGAGCTCGTAGGAGGCGATGCGCGCTTCGAGTTCGGAGTCCTGGCCCTGGCGGGCGAGATGCCGGTTGTTCATCCACTTGATGAACTCCAACTGGCTGCGGCGCGATTTGTCATCGTAAGCAGCGGGCATCGCGGTGTAAGGCACGCCGTTTTTGGCATCGACCACCGTGCCCTGATAACGCGAAGGCAGGAAGCCGGGGCCCCAGCCGGGGCGCTGCGGAGCGGGGCCGGTGGAATTGGAAAGCATCACGACGAAGCCGGGCAGATTCCCGCTGAAACTGCCGAGGCCGTAGGTCATCCAGGCGCCCATGCTGGGCCGGTCGCCGAGCGCGGTGCCGGTGAGCGCGACGCATTCGCCCGGACCATGCACGGGGATGCGATGATTCATGGAGCGGATGACGCAGAGGTCATCGACGAGACGTGCGGTCTCGGGAAAGAGCTCGCTCACCGCGATGCCGCTCTCGCCGTATTGTTTGAAGCTGAAGGGCGATGCCATGAGTGGCGAGTTCACGCCGGAGCGCGGGATCTTCGGCACGTTCACGGCGATGCTCTCCGGCACGGGCTGGCCTTCGAGCTTTTGCAGCAGCGGCTTCGGATCAAAGGTGTCCGTCTGGCCGGGACCTCCGCTCATGAAAAGAAAAATGATGCTCTTCGCCCTAGGCCGCAGATGCGGACCGACGAGATGCGGCCGCGTGTGATCGCCTTCCTTGGCACCAGCTTCCTGCGCGAGCATGGCCGTGAGCGCCACGGAGCCGAAACCAAACGTGCTGCGCTCCAGCATGGCGCGGCGGGAGAGGAAGTGCGTGGTCATGGGATGTAAACGAACTCGTTGAGGTTGATCAGCGCGTGGCAGAACTGAATGAGCGCCGCGCGTTTGTCGCTGCTCGAAGCGAGCATGGCAATGGATTGCTTCTTTTCATCCGCCGCCGGCACGCGTCCGAGCGTGCGCAGAAAGGCGGTCTCGACCTGCTTCGCGGCGTCGTCACCGGCGAAGAGATAGACCTTGTCCGCCAGCGCCTCGGCGCGGCGCATCATGAAGGCGCTGTTCAGCAGGTAAAGCGGCTGCAGCGCAACGGTGGAAACACCGCGCTGCGGGCAACTGGCGATCAGCTCCGGCGCGTCGAACATCTGCATCACAGCAGGCATCTCGCTGCGGCGCTGATAGAGGTAAAGAGTGCGGCGCAAATGCTGCTCCTCGCGCTCCGGTGTGACGCTCGGGCCGCCGCGTGTGCGGTCGAGTTCGCCGGTGGCCACGAGCACGGCATCGCGAATCGCTTCACCTTCGAGACGTCGGCTCGGCCAGTTCCAGAGCAGCATGTTTTCGGGATCGATGGCCGCATTCGCCTCATGATGCCTGCGCTCCTGACGATAGGTCGCGGAGAGCACGATCTGGCGGTGGATGTGCTTCGTGCTCCAGCCGTTCTCCATCAGCTCGGCGGCGAGCCAGTCGAGCAGTTCGGGATGACTCGGCGGCGAGCCCTGCGTGCCGAAATCGCTCGGCGTGGGGACGATGCCTTTGCCAAAATGATGCTGCCACAGGCGGTTCACCCACACGCGGGCGGTGAGCGGATTCTGCCGGTCAGTCAGCCACTTCGCGAAGTCGCTGCGGCTCGGCGCGTTCGGTGTCGGCCCGAGCACCTCCGGCCAGCCGCTGGTGATTTCGGGGCCAGGCCGTGCGATGTCGCCGCGGATGAGCAGGTGCGCCTTCGTGGTCTTCAAAACCTCCGCGTCCCACGGAATGGGATCGCGGTTCACCACCGGCAGGCGCTTGATGCCGGGATCGCTCGTCGCAGGCGCATGAAAGCCCCAGGTGTGCGGCTCGGTGGTGTGCGCGAAGGTCTTCTTCTTCACCAGCTTGTCGGCCTCGCTTTTGTAGAACTTGTAGGCACCGCCGGAGATCCAGTTTTCGAGGTCGGTGGGATTCGGCGCGGCGGGATCGCGCAGGGTGAGATTGCCGAGCTGCCCGTTCACAAAGAAGGCCTGCAGGCGGTAGTAGTCGCGCTGGCTGAGCGGATCGAACTTGTGGTTGTGGCACTGCGCGCATTCCATCGTCAGGCCCAGCATGGCGCTGCTGGTGGCGTTCACGATGTCGAGCAGCACGTCGTTGCGCTGCGCGGCCTTGTTCATGTCGTTGCCGCTGATGCGCGCGGCGGCCAGGAAGCCGGTGGCGATGAGTTTTTCGTCCGAATACGGCTTCAATTCATCCCCCGCGAGCTGCTCGGTGATGAAGCGGTCGTAAGGCTTGTCGCGATTGAAGCTGTCGATGACGTAGTCGCGGTAGCGCCAGGCATACGGACGCGGGATGTCATGCTGGTGGCCGTGGCTCTCGCCCCAGCGTGCGAGATCCAGCCAGTAGCGCGCCCAGCGCTCGCCGTAATGCGGTGAGTCGAGCAGGCGCTCCACGAGTGCGGCGTATTTTTTGTCGGACCAGTCCGACAGCTCTGACAAGTCCGACGGATCGGGTGGCAAACCAAGCAGATCGAGGTAAAGCCGCCGCACCAGCGTTTGAGGAGAGGCTTCAGCGGCAGGCGTGAGGTCTTTCTCTTCCTGCTTTGCCGCCACGAACGCATCCACCGGCGTGCGAATCCAGCCATCACGTTTGATCTTCGGCACGCTGGTCTTTCCGACCGGTTGGAAGGCCCAGTGATCCGATTTCGCATTCGGCGAAGGCAGCAGCTTTTCATCCCACGCGAGTCCCTGGTCGATCCACGCCCACAGCAGGCCGATTTCCTTTTCCGTGAGTGCCTCGCCGCCGCCATCGACCGGCGGCATGCGATCCTCCGGCGTGGTGGAGCGCACGTGCTCGATGATCTTGCTCGCCGCCGCCTTGCCCGGCTCCGCCAGCGGATCGCCGGTGCTGTAGCCGAGGATTTCGCTGCGCACATCGAGCCGGTAGCCGGACTTCGACTTCGCGCCCTCGTGGCATTTGAAGCAGCGCGTTTTCAGCAGCGGAAAAACGTGCTGTTTGAAGTCCACCGGCTGCTTCCACACGAAATCCGGCACAGAGGGTGGTTTGGGCGCGGTTTGAGCGATGGGCGTCGATTTTTCGTGTTTCAGCACGTCCTGCCAGGTGCGGCTGAGCACGAGGTCATCGACATAGAGCTTGTCGCCGCGCTCGGTTTTGCGTCCCGTGCCGAAGCCGATCCAGCGCACGAAATTCACGCTCTGCGGATGTTTGATCGACGCGTCCGGTTTTTCGAGATCTTCGGCCTTCGGATCGACCCACAGGTCAAAGCGGTCAAAGTCGGCACGTTCCTCGGTTTCACTCTTCGAGAGCCGGCCCACGACCTCATACGTCCTGCCGCGCTGCATCTCCACCGTGCTCCACGCGGTCTTTGCGGAGCCGATGCGCACGATGAACACCGTCTTCCCCTTCTTCGGTCCGCTGTCGGCCACATGCACGCCGATGTTCGGCACATTCTCCGCATGCACGGCACGATCACCGCCATCGAGACGGTCCAGCCACATCACAAAGAACTCGCCGTCATCCTCCGGCGGATCGTAGCGAAACTGAAAGCGCACAAACAGCTCCGCGCCACGAAACGGCTGCGCCAGCTCCCGCCGCAGCGGATTGTTCCGGTCCAGCGTGCCTTGAATCACCACACCGCCATCCTTTTCGAGAACAGCGGGACGAACAACTGAGAGCTTCCAGACTTCCAGAGATTCAAACGAATCCTGAAGGATGCGGTCCGCCGAAATCAGTGCTGTTTGGCAGGCCAGAACGCACGCTAAATTCAGCGCAACTCGACACCGACGTTTGGAATGAAATGCACAGTGGCTCACAGGATGATTCAACGCTCTGCCATGATGATGACTTGCTCGCTAAAAGGGAAAGGCGCTACGCCTTCCAGATGTCCTCACCGTAGCTCCAGCCTTCGCGCACAGGCTCCTTGATCCAGGCATCAAATTCTGGCGCACCCTTGACCTTCATGTTCGCGCTGTCCCATTCGATCGTTTTGCCTGAGCGGATGGCAAGCACGCCGGTGTTCACCACTTCCGTGAGCGGGCAGGCGTAGTCGAAGTGCGAGCCCGCGTGCGGGATCTCACCGCGGATCGCGGCAAACAGTTCGCCGATCGGCTCGCCCGCGACGGAACGCGGCAGCGGCTTGCGGCGCAGGATGTCGATGAGCGGCGTCATGCGCTCGCGCGGCCAGAGCTGCGGGCTCTGCACGCGCATGCCTTCGGAGAAGAGCGTTTCCCTGCTGCCCTTCATGATCATGCCGTTGTCCGGCAGACCTTTGGTCATGCCCGGCAGCGCCTCGGGCAGCAGGCCGCCTTCATACCAGTGAATCTTCACGGCAGGCATTTCGCCGCGTGCGGCAAAGTGGAAAATGATGTGCGATGCAGGCGCGGTGTAGGCGCGGTTCTCCCACTTCTCCTGCTCCACGACTTCCACCTTCTCCGGCATGCCGAGTTGCAGCGCCCAGAACGGCGCGTCGAGGCAATGGCAGCCGATGTCGCCAAGTCCGCCGCAACCATAGTCCCACCAGCCTCGCCAGAACTGCGGCAGATATTCCGGACTGTAATCACGCGGTGCCACCGGACCCTGCCACAGATCCCATGAGAGGCCTTCCGGCACAGGCGCCGTTTTCGCCGGCTGCGCTGGCGGCGGATTGATGAAACCGACCTTGCCCTTCGGGCGATCCGTCCAGCAATGCACCTCCTTCACCTCGCCGAGCACGCCGGCCTCGAACCATTCCTTCACGAGGCGGATGCCCTCCCAGAAGTGGCCCTGATTGCCCATCACCGTCTGCACGCCGTATTTCTTCGCGGCCTTCTGCAGCGTGCGCACCTGCCAGATGTTATGCGCGAGCGGTTTCTGCACAAAGAGGTGCTTCTTCGCCTCCATCGCCGCCATGGCGGCTGGAAAATGGATGTGATCCGGCGTGGACACGAGCACCGCATCGATCTCGGATCCTTTCTTGTCGAGCATCTCGCGGAAGTCGGTGAACTTCGGCACCTTCGGATGCTTCTTCGCGATTTCAGCCGCGCTGCGTCCGCCGAGCTCGCGCCAGTCCACATCGCAAAACGCCACGATCTCCTCGTCGCGCGAGCCGCTGACCGCGCCGTTGCCCATCTGGCCGATGCCCACGCAGGCGACGCGGATTTTCTGCTTCGTGTTTTGCGCACGCAGGATGTTCGGCCCGGCAAAGGCGGAAAGGGCGGCGGTTTTGAGGAACTGGCGACGAGGTTGTGCGGTCATGTGCCCGGAAACGCGGCCAGGGCTTCTTCCTTGCGTCGCAACGTCAACTATCGGGCGAAGGAGAAAATCTGATCAAACTGGCCGTCTCGCACCTTTGAAAACTCCATGCCTTTCCCAAACCGCCGCCAATTCCTCACCGGCCTGCCCGCCATCGGACTGCTCACCGCACATTCGGCCGACGAAGTGCCGCTGCAGCACATCGTCTTTGGCTCCTGTCTCGATACGCACGAGCATCCCATGCTCGACCGCACGCTCACGCTGCCGCGCGATCTCTTCATCTTCATGGGCGACAACATCTACGCTGACAAAGGCGGCATCCCGATGATGCAGGAAAAGTATGCGCTGCTGAAAAACAGCCGCTTCTTCCGCGGCCTGAAGAACAAGCCCATTCTCGCCACCTGGGACGATCACGACTTCGGTCAGAACGACGGCGGCGCGGACTATCCGCACAAAAGGGAGGCGCAGGCGGAATTCTGCAACTGGCTCGATGAACCGGTGGACTCGCCGCGCCGCCGACAAGAAGGCGTGTATCATGCGCAGAGCTTCGGACCGTCTGGAAAGCGCGTGCAGGTCATCCTACTCGACACGCGCTACTTTCGCAGCCCGATGAAGAAGATGCCGAAGGACAAGGCCATGCTCGGCGGCACTTCGGTGCCCACGGACGATGAAACCACCACCATCCTCGGTGCGGCGCAGTGGGCCTGGCTCAAAAAAGTACTCACAGTGCCTGCTGAATTGCGAATCATCGTCTCCAGCATCCAATTTGCCCCTGAGGCTCACGGCGGCGAATGCTGGGCGAATTTCCCGCATGAGAAGCGGCGCATGCTCTCGCTCCTCAAAGGGCACAACGCTCTCGTTTTGAGCGGCGACCGGCATTGGTGCGAATTTTCGCGCGATGGCGTCTTCGACTTCACTTCCAGCTCGATGACGCAAAAACACCCACGCGGCACGCCCACGCCGAACAGGCACCGAATCGTGCCAAAAACCTACCACATGCCCAATGTCGGCCTGCTGAGCATCGACTGGGCGGCGCGGAGCATCACGGCAAAAGTCATCGGAGAAGACGGAGAGGAGAAAATCACGCATCAAGCGGCGTTCACTGACCTGCAAACTCGCTGAAGCATGCGCCTCCCCCTCACATTCACCTTTCTCGTCGCTTCCGGCCTCTTCGCTGCGGAGAACCCGATCGGCTACAATCGCGACGTGCGCCCCATCCTCGCCTCGAAGTGCTTCGCCTGCCACGGTCCCGACGATGACAAACGCGAGGCCGGCCTGCGCCTCGACATGCCTTCCAAGGAGTTTGACGCCAAAGAAATCATCCACCGCATCACCACCATCGATCCGGATGATGTGATGCCGCCGCCATCCTCGCCCAAGCCGCTCACCAGCGCGGAAGCGGGCATTTTGAAGCGCTGGATCGCCGAAGGTGCGGAGTACCAGGCGCACTGGGCCTTTGAGCCGATCCGGCGGCCTGCCGTTCCCGCATCCAAGAGCGGCAATCCCATCGACGGTTTCATCGAGCGCGAACTCGCCAGGCATGCGCTGAAGCCGGCCGCCAAAGCAGACCGCATCACGCTGGTCCGCCGCCTCTTTCTCGACCTCACCGGCCTGCCGCCGACTCCTGCCGACATGGCCGACTTTTCAGACGAAAAATACGCCGCCCTTGTTGACCGCCTGCTGGCTGCACCGGCTTTCGGCGAACGCTGGGCACGCCACTGGCTGGACATGGCGCGCTACGCGGACAGCAACGGCTTTCTCGGCGACGGCCTGCGTCCGAACGCCTGGCGCTATCGCGACTGGGTCATCGACGCCGTGAATCGCGACATGCCCTTCGATCAGTTCACCATCGAGCAGATCGCCGGCGACCTGCTTCCCAATCCCACGCACGAGCAACTCACCGCCACCGGCTTTCATCGCAACGCGGCGCTCAACACAGAGGCAGGCGTGGACAAGGAGGAGGCGCGTTACCAGAATCTCGTGGATCGCGTCAACACCACCGGTCGCGTCTGGATGGGCCTCACCATCGGCTGCGCTCAGTGCCACACGCACAAATACGATCCCATCACCATCCGCGATTACTACAGCTTCTACGCCTTCTTCGACAACACCGAGGATCGTGATGAGCCGAAAACAAAGGCGCAGATGCTGGCCGAAGTCGCCAAAGACCGCCGCCAGACCTACGTCCACATGGCCGGTGACTACACCCGGCGCGGACCCGACGTGATGCCGGCCACGCTTTCCGCCCTGCCCGCGCAGACCGGCCCCACACGCCTCGATCTCGCGAGGTGGCTCGTCTCGCCGCAGAACCCGCTCACGGCCCGTGTGGCGGTCAATCACATCTGGAGCAAGCTCTTTGGCATCGGCCTCGTCAGCACACCCGACGACTTCGGCACCAGCGGCGAATCGCCTTCGCATCCCGAGCTCCTCGACTGGCTGGCCTCCGAATTCATCCGCAGCGGCTGGAGCCGCAAGCAGCTCATCAAGCTCATCGTCACCTCTGCCGCTTACAAGCAGTCCTCCGCGCATCGCGGCGACATTCAGGAGATCGATCCGCAGAACCGCCTGCTCTCCCGGCAGAACCGCATCCGTCTCGACGCCGAAATCCTCCGCGATTCCGCCCTCGCCATCGGCGGCCTGCTCACGCGCCCCATCGGCGGCCCCAGCTTCCGCCCGCCCCTGCCGGAGGATGTCTTTGAAGTGGGCCGCTCCTCAAACTGGAAGGCCGCGACCGGCGCGGAGCGCTACCGCCGCGGCCTCTACATCATCACCCTGCGCAGCGTCCTCTACCCCATGCTCACCACCTTCGACGCGCCCGACGCAGCCGATGCCTGCGTGCGCCGCGAGCGCAGCAACACACCGCTGCAGGCGCTCACGATGATGAACGAGGAGGTCTTTGTCGAAGCCGCCCAGTCCCTGGCCCTCCGCGTCATGCGCGAAGCGCCGTCTGACACCATGCAACGCCTACAGTATCTCTTTGACCTCACCTTGAGCCGCCAGCCCCGCGCCGAAGAACTCCAACGCCTGCGCACCTTTTTCAACGAACAAAAGGTCCGCATCCGCAGCGGCGGCCAGGATGCCCTGCATATTCTCGGGGCCATCGAGTCATCCATCCCGCCCACCAAAACCGTTGAAGCCGCCGCCCTCGTCGCCCTGGCGCGCGTGCTCATGAATCTCGATGAATTCATCAACCGCCAATAGCCATGTCCCCCTTCGAGCAACACATCACCCAGACCCGCCGCGACTTCCTCGCGACGAGTTCATCCGGCCTCGGCACGCTCGCCCTGGCATCACTGCTGAAGCAGGACGGACTGCTGGCGGAGGAGGCGAGTTTGCCAGCGAACCCGCTTTCCACCCGCGTATCGCATTTCGCGCCGAAGGCGGAGCGCTGCATCTTCATCTTCCTCGAAGGCGGGCCGTCGCAGATGGACCTCTTCGATCCGAAGCCGCTGCTGAACAAATACGACGGCCAACCGCTGCCCGATTCTATTGTCGGCGATGCGAAGTTCGCCTTCCTGCAAAAGGACACCGCCACGGTGATGGGCACGAAGCGTGTGTTCAAAAAGCACGGCCAGTGCGGCATGGAGATCTCTGATTTGCTGCCTCAAATCGCGACCTGTGCCGACGACATCGCCCTGATCCGCTCGATGCACACGACGCAGTTCAACCACCTGCCAGGCCAGCTCATGCTGAACTGCGGCGAGTCCCGGCTCGGACGCCCGAGCGTCGGCTCGTGGGTGACCTACGGCCTCGGCAATCCCTCGCAGGAGCTGCCGTCGTATGTCGTGATGGTCAGCAAGGGACGCGGACTGCCGGGCGGCAGTTCCACATGGTCGAGCGGCTTTCTGCCATCATCGTATGGCGGTGTGATGTTTCGCAATGGAGCCTCGCCGATTTTGAATTTGAACAACCCCGAGGGCATCACGCCGGAGATGCAGTCCGCCAGCGTCCGGGCGCTGAACGACCTCAACCGTCTGCAGCACAGGCACATCGGTGATCCCGAGATTGCCGCGCGCATCAGCAGCTACGAGTTGGCCTTTCGCATGCAGAGCGCCGCGCCGGAGCTGGTCAATCTAAGCGGCGAATCGCAGGCCACGCTCGACGCCTACGGCATCAACCGCATCGAGCCGCCGATTAAGAGCAACCTCGGCGGCATCGGCAACTTCCAGACCTTCTCGCGCCACTGCCTGAACGCGCGTCGCATGGTTGAGCGTGGCGTACGCTTCGTGAATATCATCCACGCCTCATGGGATCATCACAGCGGCCTTGACTCACAACTCGCGCACAACTGCCAGATGGTCGATCAGCCCATCGCCGCGCTGCTGAAGGATCTCAAACAACGCGGCCTGCTCGACACCACGCTCGTCGTGTGGGGCAGCGAGTTTGGCCGCACCGCGCTGGGTGAAAACCGCAAGGGCTCCTCGAAAATCACCGGCCGCGACCACCACCCCTATGCCTTCAGCCTTTGGATGGCCGGCGGCGGCATCAAAGGCGGCCAGGTCCATGGCGAGACTGACGACTTCGCCTGGCATGTCGCCCGCGATCCCGTGTCCATGCACGACTTCCACGCCACGATCCTGCATCTCTTCGGCCTTGATCACAACAAGCTCAGCTATCGCTTCCAAGGCCTCGACTTCCGCCTCACCGGCGTGAATCCTGCGAAGGTGGTGAAGGGCCTGCTGGCGTAGCCTCGTCTGGTGGGCGAAATGATTCCGTCAAAACGTGCAATCCACGGACGACAGGCGAGTTCGCCAAGGAGATTGGCCGCTTGCCCACCGTTCACAATTTGATTTGAGACGCGGGGGGCATGCCGGGCGGTCGCGGCGGAAGGAGCGGAAAGTGTAGCAGCCAAGAGGAAGCGGGCCGCATGGGCACGTATTGACTGACAGCCATCACATGAAAAAAATCCTCCTGCTTCTCGCTCTGCTCTGCACACCTGCCCTCGCGGTTCAGATCGCCACCTTTCGTGCCGGTGTCACCCCACCGGTCGGCGCCCCGCTCTGCGGTGGGCTCGTCAAACCGGCCGCAGGTGTGAGCGAGGCGCTGTTAGCGCTTGGAATTGTGTTACTGAGCGATGAAAAGCCCGTGGTGCTGTGCGCGATCGACTTCTGCGAGATTCGCGGAGCTGATCATATCCACTGGCGTGAGGTTTTGGCAAAGGCCGCAGGCACCACACCCGAGCGCGTCGCGTTGCACTCGCTGCATCAGCACAATGCGCCGCTGGTGGACACGGCGGTGCAGAAGCTGCTGCCGGAGATCGGTGTCGTCGATGTCATGGCGGCGGAGAAAGCGCTGACCGGTGTCGCCGTGAGCATCCAGGCCGCGCTGATGAAGCCGCAGTCCGTCACGCACATCTCCACTGGCGAGGCCAAAGTCGGCGAGGTGGCGGGAAACCGCCGCGTGCAGGTGGTGAATGGCAAGGTCGGCAAAATGCGCGGCAGCGCGTCGAAAGATGAGGCGCTGCGGGCGCTGCCAGAGGGCCTGATCGATCCGATGCTCAAGACGATCAGCTTTTGGAACGGCGAAACAAAGCTCGCCGCGCTGCACTACTACGCCACGCACCCGATGAGCTACTATGGCGACGGCATCGTGAGTCATGACTTCGCCGGCATCGCTCGCGAAAAGCGTACGCAGGAGGACGGCGTGCCGCACATCTACTTCACCGGCTGCGGCGGAAACATCGGCGCGGGCAAGTATAACGACGGCACGCCCGCAATGCGCCCGCTGCTCGCGGAGCGCATTCACGCTGCAATGGTCGAATCGGAGAAAAACACGAAGCGTGTGCCGCTCACGAAAATCACATGGAAACATGTGCCGGTCGTCTTGCAGCCAGATCCTGACTTTCCAGAGGAGCGCATGCTCAAGGTGCTGCAAAACAATGAAACACGACCCACCACACGTATCACCGCCGCCCTTCGCCTCGGCTTCATCCGCCATCGCGAGCCCATCCCCTTCACCAGCCTCCATCTCGGCGACGACGTGTGCCTCGTGCACCTGCCGGGGGAAAGCTTTGTCGAGTATCAGCTCTTCGCCCAGAAACAGCGCCCAGGCGGCTTTGTCTGCACCGCGAGCTATGGCGACGGAGTGACGGGCTACATCCCGCTGAAGCATTCCTTTGAAGAAGGCGGCTATGAACCCACGCAGGCCTATGCGGCGCCAGAGTCAGAAAAAGTGATGAAACAGACCATCTCGGACCTTTTGAAGCCATGACCATGAAACTAGCATTCCTCTCCCTCCTCGTCGCAGGCACCACATTCGCTCAAGACGGCCTCAAGCAACTCCGCGCCGGCATCGTCGGTCTCGACACGTCGCATGTGCCGGCGTTTACCAAGCTCTTCAACAAAGGCGAGTCGGAAGGCGAACTGGCGGGCATCAAGGTCACCACCGGATACACCGGTGGCACGGACATGCCGGCCAGCAGGGATCGCAAAGAGAAGTTCACGCAGCAGCTCCGCGACATGGGCGTGGAGATTGTTCCCACCATCGCGGACTTGCTCGCGAAGGTCGATGTCGTGCTGCTGGAGAGCGTGGACGGCCGCATTCATCTGCAGGAGGCGAAGGAGATCTTCAAATCGGGCAAGCTGGTGTACATCGACAAACCGATCGCAGGCACGCTGGCGGAGGCGATCGCCATCTTCGAACTCGCGAAGAAGCAAGGCGTGAAAACGTGGTCGAGCTCGTCCTCGCGCTTCGGTCCCGATTTGATCACGCTGAAGGGCAACGCCGACATCGGCGACATCCTCAGCGTCACAACGTGGGGTCCGTGCTCGTATCAAAGCGGCACGCCGGACCTGTTCTTCTACGCCATCCACGGCATCGAGTCGCTCTTCGCGCTCATGGGCACCGGCTGCGAGACCGTCTCGCGCACGAAAGGCCCGATCACCGATCAGGTGACCGGCGTGTGGAAGGACGGCCGCGTCGGCACCTATCGCGGCATCGTGAAAGGCAAGTCCGAGTTCGGCGCGATGGTCTTTGGCAGCAAGGGCAACCAGTCCGGCGGCAAAGTCATCAGCTACGAGGCGCTCTGCCGCCAGATTGGCACCTTCTTCCGCACTGGCGAACCTCCCGTGAGCGAGGCGGAGACGATCGAAATCTTTACCTTCATGGAAGCCGCCGACGAAAGCCTGCGCCAGGGCGGCAAACCAGTGTCGCTGGCCGAAGTGCTGGCCAAGGCAAAGGCGGAGGCCGCGAAGCTGCTAAAGTAGTCGCGAGCTTTAGCTCGTGAAAACACCGCCATGTCTTTCGCCCTCGAACAGCCACCTCACGCAATCACGGGCTAAAGCCCATGACTACATTTTCTTCATGCGCCTGCTCTTCATCTTCCTTTCGTCATTCGCCATTCTGGTTTCGTCATTCGCGGCGGAGCCGCCAACTGTCACCGTCACGAACATTCGTCGTGTCTTCCACAACGGCGAACACAATGCATTCACCGATCTCGTTCGCTTCAAGGGCCAGCTTTACCTGACGTTCCGCAGTTGCCCGGACGGCCACATGGTGAATCCGACAGCTTCGGTCATCATCATGCGCAGCGCGAATGCTGGCGAGACGTGGGAGCAGGTGCATCGTTTCTCCGTCAAGGAACGCGACACTCGAGATCCGCACTTCCTCGTCTTCAAGGACCGTCTCTTCGTTTACACCGGCACCTGGTGGAGCGGCGCAACGACGCTGCCTCGCGAGGAATACGACATGAACAAGCACCTCGGCTTCGCGGTGTTCTCCGATGACGGCACGGCGTGGAGCGAGCCAACAATGCTGGAAGGCACCTTCGGCCACTACATCTGGCGCGCAGCCACGTTCGGCGGCAAGGCCTTCCTCTGCGGACGCCGTAAAGCCAACTTCACGGTCGAAGTCATGGGTGAGCGCGGCCATAACCAGTCCATCATGCTCGAGAGCGACGATGGCATCATCTTCCGCCACCGTGCCTATTTCCAAGAGACCGGGGGCAATGAAACGGCTTTTTTCTTCGAGAAAGACGGCAGCGTTTTGGCCCTGGATCGCAACGGAGGAGGCAACTCAATGCTGTGCAGCTCCAAACCGCCCTACACTGACTGGAATCGCCGCTTGCTGGATCGCTTCGTCGGCGGCCCGGTCCTCGTGAAATGGGGCGATCATATCCTCGTCGGCGGACGCAACCAAACGCAGGATCGCGGCCCCAAAACCTCCCTTGGCTGGCTCATCGAAGACAAGTTCCACGAGTTCGTCGAACTCCCCAGCGGCGGCGACAATTCCTATCCCGGCTTCATCGAACTCTCGCCCACCAAGGGCCTCGTCTCTTGGTATTCGAGCCACGAGAAAGACGACGCGGGCAAGACGATCACCGCCATCTATCTGGCCGAACTGAACCTTTCCAACTGACACCACCATGCTCACACCCACCCGCCGACGTTTCTTTGAAGACTCCTTAATGGCCGCTGCGGCGGTCGCTTTGCCGAAAACACTGACCGGAGCCGATCCGGCGGCGGTTTCGGCGAATGAGAAGCTCACGGCGGCGATCATTGGCTGCGGGATTCGCGGGAAGGCGCATGCGCGGGAGCTGGCGCGTCTCGCTGACTGCGATGTGGCGTATGTTTGCGATCCGGACCTCGACCGCGCGGATGAGGTGGGCGCGTTGCTGGTCGAACTGAAGCGGCCGATGCCGAAGAAGGTGCAGGACTTGCGGAAGGTTCTCGAAGACAAGTCTGTGGATGTCGTTTTCATCGCCACACCGAACCACTGGCATGCGCTCGCCGCGATCTGGGCGATGCAGGCGGGCAAGGACGTGTATGTCGAGAAGCCCGTGAGCCAGAATGTCGAGGAAGGCCGCCGCATCGTGCAGGTGGCGCGGAAGCTGGGGCGCATCGCTCAAACGGGCACTCAAAATCGCTCGCGCGGTGCTTTGGCGGAGGCGGTGAAGTTCATGCGCGAGGGCAAACTGGGCGAGGTGAAGCTGGCGAAGAGCATTATCTACAGCGGACGCGGCAGCATCGGCGGCCCGGCGGAGTGCGTGATGCCGCCGAGGTGCGATTACGACCTCTGGGCCGGCCCCGCGCCGATGAAGAAGCTCACACGGCCGAAGTTTCACTATGACTGGCACTGGTTCTGGGACACCGGCAACGGCGAGATCGGCAACAACAATGTCCACTCGCTCGACATCTGCCGCTGGGGCCTCGGCGTGACCGGCCTGGGCCGCAGCGTGCTCAGCTACGGCGGCCGACTCGGCTACACCGATGTGGCCGAGACACCGAACTCGCAGGTCGGCCTCTTCGACTTTGGCGACAAAACCATCGTCTCCGAAACCCGCGGACTCAAAACCGCGCCGTTTCATCCGACGATCAAGTCGATGTGGTTCTTCTACGGCAGCGAGGGCATCATCGCCGACACGAGCCTCTTTGATCCGAAAGGCAACCTCGTCCGCGCCTTTGAGGGCAAATCGGAGAACCACTTAGCCAATTTCCTCCGCGCTGTGCGCAGCCGCAAGCACACCGACCTCACCGCCGACATCGAGGAAGGCCACCAAAGCACCGCGCTCTGCCACCTCGCGAACATCTCGTATCGCCTCGGCTCGAAAGCCTCCGTGAACGACATCTCGAAGCATCTCGGCGACATCAAAGCCCACGAAGACGTGCAGTCCACGCTGGAGCGCACACGTCACTACCTTGCCGAGGCCGGAGTCGATCTCGACAAGACCCAGCTCACGCTCGGCCAGCATCTCCGCGTCGATGGCGACAAAGAATCCTTCCTCGACAACGCCGCCGCGAATGCGCTGCTCACCCGCCAGCATCGTGCGCCGTTCGTGGTGCCGAAGGTGAGCGAGGTGTGATCAGTGCGGTCGTGGCTTCACCGCATAGCTATACTCCACCGCGCCGTTTTCGAGATCGGCACGCGTCACGCCGGGCACGATGCTGCGCACGTAGTCCACTGTCGCCTCATTCGCCCCCACCGTGACGCGCAGATGGCCGCTGCTGCCGAGGATGACACCGCCGTAGCCGTATTCCTCGGCGCTGCGTGTGCCGCCGCTCGGATGGCCGGGCTGCGGCACTTCTTGGTAGATGATGCCATCGAACTCTTCTTTGACGAAAAGATGGTCGTGGCCGTGGAAGACGGCGCTGACGCCAGTTTTGACGAAAAGCTGGTGCAGCGGCATTTCCCAGCCGGGACGGTTTTGTTTGAATCCGTCGCTACCATCGGCGTTCTTGCCGCCCCACTCCATGTAAGGCGCGGTTTTCGCTCCACCACGCACATCGCGGCCCAAACCGCCGACGAGGTGATGAATGAAGATGAATTTGAAAGGTGCCTTGCTGCTTTCGAGCGTCTTGGTGAGCCAGCGATACTGCTCGTCGCCCAGCGTCGCGCTCCAGTTGTCCTTGCCACGTTGTTTGGTGGCCCAAAAGGGATCGAGACCGACGAACAGAGCGCTGCCCCACTCGAAGGCGAAGTAGCTGTTCTTGTCGTTCCCGTCGGTGGGATTGGGGAAATACTTCTGCCGCATGTTCAGCGACCACTCCGCCATCTCTATGCGGTCGCCGCGTTCGCCATCATGATTGCCCAGCACCATGAAAATCGGCACGCTGTGCGCGATGCGACCCATGTAGAAGCGCTGCGCCTTGTATTGCGATTCGGAGCGCGTGTAGAAGCTGCCAAACTTGTCCACCATCGTTGTGTCGCCGAGGTCGATCATGAAGTCCGGGTTGTCGGCGAGCATGTTGGCGAGCGACTGCTGATACACGCGCACATCGGTGCTCACATCGAGATGCGAATCCGCCTGCATGACAAAGCGGAAGCTCTGCCCAGCCTTCCGCTGCGTGTGGAAGCTGCGCATCGCATCCTGCACGGCCTCACTGCCTGAGCGGCGGTAGGTCAGGCGGTAGTTGTAGTCCGTGTCCGGCTTCAAACCGCCCAGCACGAGATCTTGCAGTTCGCCATTCCTCAACTTCACCACTCCAGTGCGCTGCGGCGGGCTGCCATACTCGATGAAGGCCTCCATCTCCTCCCATGCCAGCACGCTGACCGTCACCGATTCCGCGCCCGGCCTGCAAAGCCACACGTTGAAGAGATACGGCGGCACCACCGCCGGCTCGACCTGCCCGCCCTGGCCTGCGCCGCCTTTGCCACCGCCCTTCGGTTTTTCCTCCGGCGCAGCGGCGATCAGCAACAAGGCGAGCGCGCCAAACCCAAATGATACGACAAGCGGTTTCATGGCTTCTTGCCTCCCTTCTTCCCACCTTTGCCGCCGCCCTTTCTCGCAGGTTCTTTGCTCGGATCGTAGCTCGGGTTGGGCTTCGGCATTTCGGCACCGACCTCGCGCAAGTAGTCCGCGAGCTGCTTCGAGAGCTTCGCGGTGAGTTCGGGTTGTTTGGTGGCGAGGTTCTTGGTTTCACCGATGTCGGCTTGGAGGTCGAAAAGCTGATTTTCGCCCGTTTCGTAGAAGTGCATGAGCTTCATGTTCCCGCTGAGGATCGCGGAGTGCGGGGAGTCGCCTTGATAATGCGGAAAATGGAAGACCAGCGCCTCGCGAGGCCGTTTCACGGGATCGGATGAGCCGCTGAGCAGATGGGTGATGTCGCCACCTTCGAGGTGTTTTGGCAGTGAAGACTTCACACCGGCCCAGCGGCAGAAGGTCGGGAAGAAATCATAGCCGACGACGCGCTGATGGCACCATGAGCCTGCCGCGATGCCGGGGCCGCGAATGATCAGCGGCACGCGGATGCCGCCCTCCCACACATCGCCCTTGCCGCCATTCAGGGTGCGGCGGTTCGAGCCGCCGTTGTCCGACATGTAGATGACTATGGTGTTCTTGGAGAGGCCCATCGCGTCCAGCTTGGCCAGTAGCTCGCCCACGCCGCGATCCAGATCCTCCGCGATGGCCGCGCGACAGATTTCCTTGTCGTCTCTGCCACCAGCGAGCTTTCGGTATTTCTCAATCAGTGCGGGCGTCGCGTTCTCGGGATAATGCAGCGCGTGGTAGCTCATTTGAATGAAGAACGGCTTCCTGGCAGCCTGGCTCTTCTTCATGAACTCGACGGCTCGTGTGCCCATGCCAAAGATGTCCACCGGGTTCGGCGGCAGATGCGGCGCGGCGTCCTGATTGCCCGTGTCGCCATCGCTCTCGTCGTAACCGTGCGCCGCTGGCCCATCACCTGCCAGATGCCATTTACCGTAGTGCGCGGTGGCGTAGCCAGCGGATTTCAACATCTGCCCAATCGTGACCTCGTCATCGCGGATGCTTTTGCGATTTTCGCCTTCGATCAAACGATGCCCCATCTCCGCCGGAGCCGCCTTCGTCCAACCCAGCGCCGCCGGATTACGTCCCGTTTGCAAGCTGATGCGTGTCGGCGAGCAAACCGGCGCGGGCGCATACGCCGCGCTGAATCGCATGCCCTCCTCCGCGAGTCGCGCGATGTTCGGTGTCTGCACGAGGCTGCTTTTGGAGTCCGGCATTGCCGGATGCATCTGGCAGGACAGTCCGCTCCAGGCCTGATCATCCGAGAGCATAAAAAGGATGTTTGGCGTTGCAGCGGCGAAGGTGCTGGAGGCTGCGAGCAGCAGAAGAAGAAGCGATTTCATGGTCGTGAAGAAGGTGTGTTGTTATTGCTGAGGCACGCCGCTCACGTCCAAATCCGGCTTCGTGTTCCAGCGTGGGGTCCAGCCGGGGTTTTCAACCTTGGTGCGGAAGATGACGGTGTTGTCGAGGGCGATGTCGTCGGTCCAGATGAACTTGGCGCCATCGAAGTCGTTCTCGAAATAGGGTTGTTTGGGAGCGACTTCCTCGATGGTGTATTCCTTGGCGTTCTTCCACGAGCGGTCGTCGAAGTCCACGGCCCACCAATTCGCGGGAAGAGGCTCTTGGATGACTTTCGGGTTCGCGGTGTCGCCATTCACGGGGCCGTGGAAGAAGTTCTTGGCCTTCCAGGTGGCGTTGGTGACGGTGCCGTCGGCAAATTTGATGCACAGGCCGGCATCGCCAATGCTGGTGCCGTATTCCATGCCGGTCTTGGGATCGGCGTTGTCCTTCGCGAGCACGGCGATGGTCATCGGATACTCGGGGAGGAAATCGACGCTGACGACGTTGTGCGGCGTGAACTGGATGCTGTCCACGGCGACGAGGCGGCCGTTCACGTAGAGCATGAACCAATTGTCGGCATAGACGTTGAGTTTCATCGTGTCGGCGATGCTCGGTTTGACGAGTCCGGGAGGTCCTCCTTTGCCTTTGCTGCCGCCTTTTTTGGGTTCGGCGGCGGGTGGCGGTGGCGTTTCGGCGGATTTGGGTTCGACCGGTCGGACCTGTCCGACTGCTTCACTACTGGAATGCACCACGCGGAAGGATGAACTTGCCAGCACTTTGCCCTGCATCGCAGCGAGCACGGATTCGCGATTCGCTTCAACGGGAGAACGCATGCTCAAAGGCGAGGAGAGGGCGTACATGGTGATCACATAGGTCTTCGCGCCAGGTCCCTTGGAATGCGGTGGTTCGTAGCCGATCTGGTTTTTGAATCCAGTGCCCAGCTTGCCGACGTTCTTGGTGTTCTTCGCCAGACTGTTCGTGCCGGCAGGAATGTCATAAAGGGTCCAATACCACTTCATCTCCCCTTTTGGATCGGCATGATCCATGATGAGGGCAAAGCTCTGCGTCCCGGCGGGCGCACCCTTCCATTCCAGCGGCAGCGTCGCGCCTTCACCGTCGCCGGTGTATTCGACGGGCATCATCGCCTTGTCTTCCATCACCGGACTGGTGAGCAAAAACTTGCCGTCGCTGCTGCGGGGCTGATCCGGGCGCTCGACAAAGCTTTCTTTGCCGCCTTGGCCACCACCGCCACCTTTTTGGCCACCTTGGCCACCCATCAAGCTTCCCGGTCCTTCCTCACCGCCGCGCATGGGACGCTCTCCACCCTCAGAGGGCATGGGTGCGGTAGTGGCGGCGAGGGCGCCCTGCCACTCATCAGCTTCGAGCTGACCGTTGCGATCCTTGTCCATGTCGGTGAAGGCCGTTTTGGCCTTCGCCATCGCATCCGGCAGTGAGTGGCCTTTTTTAGCGGCATTCGACTTGGCGTTGTCCGCAAACTCCTGCACGGTGACGACGCCATCGCCATTCACATCGAGGATGCCTTCCACCTCGGCCTGCGGACGCGGCGGCGGTTCATCACCACGACGCATCTCGTCTTCGCGACCACCTTTGCCCGGTCCCTTGCCTTTTCCTTTGCTCTTCATGCCCTCGGGGCCACCACCACCGCCGCCTTGGCGACGTGCGGTGTAAACTTCATCCGTCATGCCTTCACGACCATTTTCGAAGTGGAAGGGATAGGTGCCATCGGCCTTGATCGTGTAGCTGACGCTGCGTTTGTCGCCATTCACGTCGTAGCTGAGCTTGTAGCCATCCTTGCCGGTGCTTTCGAAACCGGTGATCTTCGCACCACGCAATGCCTGCAAGGCCTCGCGCACACCTTGCGCACGAGGTTGCGGATCCACCTGCTCCTCAAACTCGACCACCTCGCCATGAAACGCGGCGAAGACATACGGATACTCGTTCGCGGCGTGGTAATGGTAGCCAATCTTGGCGTCATCATGGCCGTGGCACTCATCGAGCTTGCCGACAGGTGAGCCATCAGGCTCGGTGAGGCCGTAAACAGGATAGCCATCCAGCGCGTAGGCCACCGGCATGCCTTTGCCCGCCTGCGCCTGCAAATGCAGCGGCGTGATGTGGTAGTGATAATCGTCCGCGCGTCCGCAATGACCGCCCCAGTGATCGAGTTCGCCGATTTCATAGCTCACCTCGCCGCGATTGTTCTGCGGATTGAAGATGGGTATGCCATTCACGGCCAAAGCGATCGCACCTCGCAGGAAGCGGCCTTTGATGAACGCGGGCTCTTTCGCGGGCACCGGCTTCAGCGGAATGCGCCAGGCATTCTCACCGAAGTAGCTCTGCGGCAGCGGCACCTGCTGCTGCCACGCCGTGATGCCCACCATCATGTTATGATCCGGCAGGCCATTCGAGCCGACATAGAGGAACTCGTCATCCGCACGCAGATCGAGTTTCGTGAACGGCAGGAAGGCCTTCGCCGTCTGCGGTGCGTTTGCGACCTTAGCAGCCACCGCCGCGGCGATCTGCAGGGTCGAAGCCGTAGAAGCGATTTGAGGGCGAAGAGTGATGCGGACATTGACTCGCTGCTCTCGCCCTTCGGGCAGCCTGCGGCTGTCTGTCTCCGCTTCGCTCCGGCTCTTGTCTGCATTGGTATCACGAGACATTCGTGCAGACAGGAGTGTCTGTTTCACACTCCATTCCTCCAGGATGTGCGCCCGCAGTGCTTCGAGATCATGCGTGGGCAAATCATGCGCGACGAGGCTCGTGGCGAGCAGCAGGAATAGGAGTTTTGTTTTCATGGGGCGGCTTCGTGGATGATTTCGCGGTCGAGTTCGTGATGCGCAGCATGCGTGAAGAAGTCGGCAGGAAGAGCGGCCTCACTGGCGAGCGTGAGCCGCACGGCACGCGGGCCGCCTTTTTCCTGCGGCAGACCGTGGAGCATCATGCTGACGATGGTGCCGGTGGCTTGGCGGAAGGTGAACTCCATGCGCGGCAGGCCGCGCTTCTCACGATGGCGTTTGTGCGCGGTGAGCTGCTGCAAAGCGGGATCGGCATCAGTTTCGCTGAGCGTGAGGTCGTAATCCGCTGTCAGCGAACCCAGCAGGCTGCCGAGATCGAGAAACGGCACGCTTTGATACTCGCCGGGGATGCCACCGCGAAAACGACTCACGTCCGTGCTGACTCGCACCGGGCCTTTGCCACGAATGTCCCAGTTCGTGACGCCATCGGAGCCGGTGATCACCTCGCTGCCGCGCTCCAGCATGCGCTCCAACACAAACTGCGTGCCACCGCGCAGATGCAACCGAGCACCCTCGTAGCTGACATGGCGGCCATCCTTCAGCGGCTGCCAGGCATCGCCCTCCAGCACGGTGATCGTGTAGCTGCGATCCAATGCCTGCCCCCAGGCCGAGATGATTTGCGAAATGGCCGCAGCCGCCGGGTTGGGCGATAACAGGAACAAGGTGAACCCGCAAACCAACACCGCGGCCGCCGCCCAACCGGCCAACCGCCACGTCTGACGAAAAACCACCCGACGCGGCACCTTGGGCGCAATGGCAGCGATACTGCCGCTGCGCCATTGGAGCAGCGCATGCAGTTTCATCTGCTGCGCAAACGCGGCACGAGCAGCGGGATCACCACGCAGGCTTTCATTGAGTGCTGAGCACTCCTCATCCGAAAGAGTGCCATCGAGCAGCGCTTGGAGCAGTTCTGCATTCATGCGAAGTCCTCCTGAGCGAGTTTGGCCGTGATGCAGTCATGCAGGGCCTTGCGGATGCGATACAGCAGCGCCGCGAGCGCATTTTCCGGCTGGCCGAGACGCTTGGCGATGGCTCGCACGGTCTCGCCGCGATCATAGCGTGATGAAATCAGCTCACGCTGCCGGGTCGGCAAGGTGGAGAGGCATGACTCGAGCGCCATCAGCTCTCGTTCACTCTGCGCCTCGACGAGTTCCTCCGCCATCAGCTCCGCGACATCATTATCCAGCACCAAGCGCGAACGCTGCTGCCGGGTTCGCCAGGCCATCACCTCAAACTTCGCCAGCGTCATCGCCCAGGTCAAAAACGGGCGGCTCGAGTCATAGCGTGGCCACTCGCGGCACAGCTTCACATTCGTTTCCTGGAGCACATCCGCCGCGCCTTCCTGCCCGGCCATCAGGGTCAGGATAAAGGCGTAAAGTGCACTCTGCGCCGCAGCGATCTGCTGCACGATTTCGGGGGGCATGGCTGCGGGCGGGGCTTGCATTCATCCACATGAACCAGCCAGGCGAGAGTATGACGCAAAAAATCACTTTTCTTCCGTAACCTGCTGGGTGTCCCTGAAATTAGTGCCTTCTGGCAATACAGCATGCATAGTGAACTAGTTCTCGACGTTTGCTTACCCCCATGCAGTCCTCTGTCGTCCTTCAAAAAATCCACTCCGGCCAGACCGTCATCACGGCCAAGTCGTGCTACACCGACCCCGAGCTGGTCGAAATGATCGCCTCATCGGGCTTTGATGCCGTGTGGATCTGCCTGGAACACAAGCGTGTCGATGCAGCGATGGTTTATTCGCTGACCCAGGCTTGCCGGCTCGGTGGGGCGGACGCGCTGATCCGCATTCGACCTTCAAACTACACCGAGGTGCTCCAACTCATCGAAGCCGGTGCCCGCGGAATCATGCTGCCGCGTGTGCGCCATCCCGACGAAGTTCGCGAAGTAGTGCGCGCGATGAAGTTCCCGCCGCTCGGAGCGCGTGGCTTTGATGGCATTCACGCGGAGGCGGATTTTGGCCGCATCCCGCCTGCGGAGTATCTGGCGAAGGCGAATGACGAAAACTTCCTCGCCGTGCAGATTGAGGAACCGGAGGTGGTGCCTCACATTGACGAGATCGCGGCGATTCCTGGCGTGGACGTGCTGTTTGTCGGTCCGGCAGACCTCACGCTGGGCCTGGGCAAGTTCGGCAAGACTGACGATCCCGAAGTGCGTTCCATTTTGGAGAAGGTCGTGACCGCGTGCCAGCGTCACAGCAAGGTCGCGGCCATTCCCTGCGCTCCAGAGCAGGTGAAAAGCTATCACGCGATGGGCTTCCGTTTCTTCAATGTCATCAGCGACTTCCGCTGCGTCTCCACCGGCATGAAAGCAGCCCGCGCGGCGGTGGAACTCTGACGCGTCATGCCCGTGACTACCCACATCGTCGAAACCGACCTGCTCGTCGCC
Source organism: uncultured Prosthecobacter sp. (assembly GCA_964452755.1). Classification (GTDB taxonomy): domain Bacteria; phylum Verrucomicrobiota; class Verrucomicrobiia; order Verrucomicrobiales; family Verrucomicrobiaceae; genus Prosthecobacter. The sequence goes on from CAYVQY010000001.1 coordinate 163,028, forward strand.
GGTGGTGGCATCGCGGGGGTGTGTTGCGCTCTCGCAGCGGCACGGCTGGGTGCTCGTGTGATCCTTTGCCAGGATCGCAGTGTGCTCGGTGGCAATGCGAGCAGCGAGGTGCGCATGCACATCGTCGGCGCCACTGGTCTTAGCGGTGGCAAGGAACTGCAAAACGAGCTGCGCGAGGGCGGCATCATCGAGGAGTTGCGGCTCAATCTTGCGGTGCAGAATCCGCAGCGCTCGCCCGCGCTCATGGACTTGCTGCTTTACGACAAATGCCGCCGCGAACCGAATCTGACGCTGCTCTTAAACACCACCGTCGTCAGCGCCGTGGTTGAGGACGGGCTCATTCGCGAGGTGCGTGCTGAGAGGCCGTCCACGGAGGATGCCTTCACCATTCGCGCTAAGACCTTCGTCGATTGCACGGGAGATGGTCGTCTCGGCATCGAGGCGGGTGCGCCATTCATGCGCGGACGCGAGAGCAAGGCAGAGTTCGGCGAATCACTCGCGCAGAACGAGCCGGACACGAAGACTCTCGGCTCGTCCATCATGTTCCAGGCACGCAAACACGAGCGCCCGATGCCTTTCGAGGCACCGCCGTGGGCGAGGTGCTTCACCGCGGACGACTTCAAGCTGCGACCGTATGGGCAGAGCGGTTTCGATCTCGGCCTCGAATACGGCTACTGGTGGATCGAGTGGGGCGGCTGCCTCGACACGCTGAAGGACAACGAGCACATCCGCGACGAGCTGCTCGCCATCACACTCGGTGTTTGGGACTTCGTCAAAAATCATTCGGACATCGACGCCTCGCACTGGGCGCTGGAGTGGATCGGCTTCGTGCCCGGCAAGCGTGAAAGCCGCCGCTTCATCGGCCAGCACATTCTCACGGAGAACGACCTCATCACCTCCCGCGCCTTCCCCGATGCCATCGCGTATGGCGGCTGGCCCATCGACACACATCCGCCGGAAGGCGTCGATGCGCCGAACGAGCCGCCCTGCACGCAGCATCATCTGCCCTATCTCTACGACATCCCGCTGCGCTGCTGCGTGTCCACCGGACCGCGCAATCTGATGTTCGCAGGCCGCAACCTCTCCGCCACGCACATCGCCTTTGCCTCCACCCGCGTCATGGCCACCTGCGCCGTCATCGGCCAAGGCGTCGGCACCGCCGCCGCGCTCGCGTTGCGGCAAAACGTGCTCCCGTGCGACATCGCTGCCGATGTGAAACTCGTCCACGCCATCCAGCAGCAACTCCTGCGCGATGACTGTTATCTCATCGGTGTCTCGAATGATGATCCGAATGATCTCGTGCGCACCGCCGCAGCGATCACGGCTTCATCATGCCAATCGAATAGGCAGGAGAGTGGGGGCAGAAAAATGAAATCTGAAATTCTACTGCCCTCATTCTACTGCCTACCCAACGAATCAAGCTCCGAACTCATCCGGAGCGGCCAAACACGCATCGTCACGAAACTGCCGGACAACCGCCAGCACTCCGGGCTGCATCGCTGGATGAGCGGTGAACTGCCCGCCACGCTCGAGATCCGCTGGAATGCGCCCGTTTCGCTCCGCGAGGTCGTTTTGGTCTTCGACACCGGTTTGCACCGTCTCCTCACGCTGTCGCAGGCCGACGGCTACACGCAAAAAATGCTCTGGGGCCGCCCGCAGCCCGAAACGGTGCGTGATTACACGTTGAGCCTCGAATCACCGGTTGGCTGGCGGGAACTTGTGAAGGTGGAGGGCAACCACCTGCGTCGTCGTTCACATGTTCTGGAGCAAACCGAGTCCGCCACCGCACTCCGCATTCAGGTGACCGCCACGAACGGCCTTGACCATGCACGCATCGCCGAAGTGAGGGCGTATGCCTGAATTATCATGAAAGCCTGCCTTCTTTCCGCAATACTCCTGCTTTGCTGGCACTCGCACGCTCAGGAGCCTTTTCTGCCTGTGAAGAAATCTGTTCACACCTTGGAGGCTGGTGGTGATTACCTGGCATTCCCGACTGTGATGGATCTCGGTGGCGAGGTGCTGGTGTCCTTCAAAAGAGGCAAGTCTCACGCGGCGGATGCGGGTTCAGTGCAGGACTTGATGAGGATCGAGAAGGCAACCGGCAAGGTTCTGTTCAACGGCACGCTGGCGGCAGTGGACAATGAAATCATGCAGATGGGCGAGTGGGTGCGGTTTGCGAACGGGGATGTGGCTAACTACATCGACGCGCAGGCGGCGCAGGGGTCGTTGCGGACGGGTTTGCGCGTCGTGAGGTCGAACGATGATGCCAAGAGCTTCGGGCCGGTGCAGCGGGCGGGCAAGATCGAAGGCGTGGAGTATGGCTATGCGTTTGACTCGATCACTCGCGGCCCGACGACCTGGATGCTGGTGATGACTTTTGCGAACCTCACGGGCGGCAAGCTCGTTCACAAGACGAAGAGCCAGCCGGGCTCCGTGGATGTGATCCGCAGCGATGACAATGGCATCAGCTGGCGCTTCGTCCGCAGCATCACCAGCGAACTCGGCGGTGCGCCGATCAATGAAAGCGCGTTCATGGCGCATGGTGACGGTTTCATCGTCACGGCGCGTGGTTATGACAATCGCGAGTGGCTGCTGCGCACGGACGCGGGGTTCAAGCTGATCGCGAAGACTGATCTGAATGCCGCGAATGAGGCCATCACCTCGCACATCGGCCGGCCGCGTTTGTTTCAGCGTGACGGCGGCTTTTACCTGCTGGGACGGAACTGGATCGAGAAGGGCGTGATGCAGCTCGCGCTGTTCAAGTTTGATCCGCAGACCCTCGCGATCACGCGGCATGTCGTCCTGGACAATGCGGAGAAGAAGCCGGTGGCGGATGGCTACTACGCGCAGCCGTATTGGACGGAGAAGCAGGGGCGCACGGGCTTCCATGTCGTGACTTATAAAAGCGGCAAGCAGAAGGTGCCGGACATCATCCGGCTGGAGTTTGACTGGGAGGAGGTGAGATGAACGAGGACCGCCTGCCGCGTGCGTGGCTCATCGTCGGCGTGCTGTGGGTCGTGGCGGCGCTGAACTACCTCGACCGCATCATGATCACCACGATGCGGGATTCGCTCACGCAGGCGGTGCCGATGACGGACGCGCAGTTCGGCCTGCTGACTTCGGTTTTCCTGTGGGTGTATGGCTTGCTGAGCCCGTTTGCCGGGTTTCTCGCGGATCGCTTCAATCGCAGCCGCCTGATCGTCTTCAGCCTGCTGGTGTGGTCGCTGCTGACATGGCTCACGGGTCATGCGCGGAGTTTTGAGGAACTCGTGGTCGTGCGCGCACTCATGGGTGTGAGCGAGGCTGCGTATCTGCCCGCCGCGCTCGCTTTGATCGCCGATTATCATCGCGGCAGCACGCGCTCGCTCGCCACGGGCATTCACATGACTGGTTTGAGCGTGGGCACGGGCCTCGCGGGCATCGGTGGATGGGTGGCGGAGAGGCATGGATGGTCAGCGGCGTTCGATGTGTTCGGGCTGTTCGGCATCGCGTATGCGGTGGGGTTGTTGTTCGTGCTGCGTGATCCGCCACGCGAGAGTGGAGTCGTGACATCAACTGCGGAACAGCCGCGACTCGGCCAGGCGCTCACCAGTTTGTTCAGCAGCGGCTCGTTTTTGCTGCTGCTCGCCTTCTGGGGCCTGCTGGCGCTGGCAGGCTGGGCGGTGATGGGCTGGATGCCGACTTTCTTCAAAGAGCAGTTCAAGCTCGATCAAGGCGCGGCGGGCATCTCGGCCACGAGCTTCCTGGCGGTGGCGATGTTCGCTGGGAAGCTCGTCGGCGGTGCCTGGGCGGATCACTGGAGCCGCGTGAATGATCGCGCGCGCATCCTCGTGCCCGCGATTGGTCTCTTCATCGCCGCACCGGCGACGCTGCTGGTGGCAAACACGGGCATGCTCGCGCTCGCCATTGCCGGACTGTCGATCTACGGCTTCACGCGCGTGTTTTCAGATGCGAATCTGATGCCCATTCTCTGCCAGGTGTCTGACAGCCGCTACCGCGCCACGGGCTATGGCGTGCTGAACATGTTCTCCTGCATCGTCGGCGGACTCACGGTGTATGTCGGCGGTGTTTTGCGCGATGCACAGATCAATGTGGGCACGCTGTTTCAATGCGCGTCGGGTGGACTGCTGGTGTGCGGTGTTTTGATGATGCTGGTAAAATCGCGAGGGCAGAGCGGTGGCTCAGGCGCGCACCACCTCGCGCCGGTGCGTGAATAGGAGACGGCATTCGATGCTCGCCAGCGGCAGACCGGTCATGCGGGCGAGCACCTCGCGGTAGGTTTCCAACTGCGGCCGGTAGCCCTCCACCCGTTCGGAGAGAGCTTCGTCGGTCTCGACTTTGTCGGTTTTGAAATCGAGGATCGTGGCGCGGTGCGGCTCGATCATCACACGGTCGAAGGTGCCGGAGAGCCATTCGCCATCGAGCAGGATCTCGAAGCGTTTTTCCAGCCAGCAGACGGCTCCGGGTGAAGGACGGCTCAGGATGGCCCGCACGCCGGGTGCTGAAAGGCAGCGGCGCACTTCATCCTCGGCCCGCTGGCGCACGCTCTCGTCGGCGCAGGGCACGGCGGCCCACAGACCAGCCAGAGTATCGTCATCCATTTCATCCAGCCAGCCGATCTGCTCAAAGAGCGCATGCACCAGCGTGCCGTAAGACCGCGCAAAGCGGCCACCGCGTGAGAAGAGCTGCTTGGCGGTGACCACGCTCGTTTCCGAACCACTCGGCGTGCGCCGCACGGGCCGCTGGCGACCGGGAGAGGTCACCGGTGTCGGCTGGAGGACTTCGGCAGGCTTTTCCGCCTTTCTGGGACGGTCAAACCAGCGCGGGGCGGTCGCTTTCGTTTTCGATTCATAGACGACCTCCGCCTTCACTCCGCCAAAGTCGCGTTCCTCCGGCTTTTTGTCCGCGCCGAGGGTGAGGTCGAGCAGTTTGATGAAGTTGTTCGAAGTGGAACTCCTCCCGCGCGGCGCGGCGATGACGTAGTTCGCGTGCTTTGCCCGGGTGAGGGCAACGTAGAACTTGCACAGCTCCTCGTAGGCTGCGTCGGCCTCGCGTTCGCCACGGTAGGCGGCGAGAACTTCATCCGCCTGCACGAACTCGGACGGCGGCAGGTCGAAAACCCACTCCACATGCCGGTCGTGGTCGCGTTTCACACCGATGCCACGGCGCACCTCGGTCAGCTTGTTGCCGCCGACATCCGGCAGGATCACGCAGTCAAAGGTGAGCCCTTTTGATTTGTGAACCGTCATGACCTGCACGGCGTTGTGCGTGTCCGGCTCGCGCACGGTGTAGCTCCGGGCGTAGGCGAGGAATTCGTCGCCATCCCGGCTGCCACCCTGATCGAAAAGTCGTGCTGCCAGGGCCACATCCTCGGCGCGTCGCCTGCTGAAAGCGTCGAGGTCGAGGCCGGTCTTCTCCAGCGCCTGCAGCCAGTGCCGCAGCACGGCTTCAAAGCCTTCGTCAAAGATCAGGCGCAGCACTTCGCTGGCGAGGTGGCCCGGCGTTTTGTCTTCCAGCAGTGCCCGCAAGGGCGTCATTTGCAGATGCTGCCACGCCATCGTGTCACCAGGATGCACGGCAACCTGGATGATGCTCAGCAGAGCGAGCGTGAGCGCGTTGTCGGTGGCGATGGCGATTTCCGATTCGCACATCACAGGGATGCGCGACTTCGAATGTGAGCGGATGTAGTCCACGAGCTCGCGCCCCTTTCGATTGCTCTGCACCAGGATGGCGCAGCTCAGGCCGCGACTCACCGGCTGGATGTCTTCCAGAATGCCAAGCGTGAGCGCGAAGTGATCCTCGTCCGTCACCTTCTCACCATCCGCAGGCACGGGATTCAGCAGCAGCGCATGTCCGGGCATGGCATCGTGAATGCCCGCGACCTGGTGCGGCTGCCAGGGCCAGCGAGCGATCGTTTCCGCCGGCAGTTGCAGCTCTGTCAGCGCCGCTTCGTCGCCAAAGACACGGTTCACCATCTCGATCACGTCATGGCCGGAACGCCAGGAGACGTTGAGCGGGCGCTTGTGGATGCGCGTTTCGCTTTCGGAGCTGTAGCGGTCGTAGATGTCGTCAAAAAGCCGCGTATCACCACCGCGCCAGGCATAGATGGCCTGTTTGACATCGCCGACCTGGAAGAGCGTGCGCTCGTCGCTGGTGTCCTGCACGGCCTCGTCGATGAGGTTCTCGATCACGGACCACTGGATGTGATTGGTGTCCTGAAACTCGTCCAGCAGCCAGTGGTCGTAGCGTGCGTCGAGCCGGTAGTCGATGCGCAGGCGCTCCTGCTCTCCGGGGACCTGGGAGAGCATCGGCTTCGGTAAACCGGCGGCGAATTCGTGTCCGGCGAGGATCAGCTCCATGTCCTGAAACGTCAGCCGCCCGCGCCGCCGCACCTGCCGCGCCCAGGTCTGCTCATACTGGTTCAGCACGGACCACACGCCATGCGTGCGCTCCAGCCGCACGCGCAGCTCACCGCCGACGATGTGCGTGATGATCGCCTTGAAGGCGTCGCAGGTCCGGCCTTCGAGCGACTGCTTCTGCCGGTTCACGGTCAGCGTGCAGTTCTTCGCCTCGATCTCGCTCCACTGCGCCAGGGCCTTCTTGAGGAAGAAATCGACCCGGTTCGTCAGCTTTCCGCCGGGGTGATAGTCCGCGAGTTCGTCACGGAACTGCATCCAGAACTCCCAGGCCTTGTCAGGCGTGTTCTCCGCCTCCAGACGCTGCATCAGGTGCGCGGTTTCCGCCTGCAGATCCACCTGCGTTTCGAGCCAGTGGCAGCCCTGCGGCCAGACCGTGTGCGCATTGCCCCAAAGTTCGCCATCCCCGGCATGCAGCAGGATTTCGTGCTGGTTCTCGATGAACTGGTCGAGCATGTCGCGGATGCGCGACTCCTCCCGGCCGAAGGTGGCGCGGCGAAAAGCCTCCAGAAAGTCCTGCTGGGCCAGGAGCCCTTCGCCGCGTGATATCAGGCCCGGCAGCGTGCGCTGGAAGACGAGGCGATAGACGCGCTCACGCTCCACGCCGGTCAGATGCTCGTTGAGGATCTCAAAGTCACCCGCCAGGCCGAACTCGGCCGGAAAACTGCGCAGAATGGCCGAGAAGAAGCTGTCGAGCGTGCCAAGAAACAATCGCGGCATGCGGGCGATGAACACGCGCAACAACTGCTGATAGTCCGCCGGCTTCAAGGCACGCAGGATCGGGCGCAGCGGGTCGTTTTTCGCCTCTGGGTCGATGGTTTCGTCCCCGGCGAGGTTCGCGGCAAAGTCGGCATCGGATGCGGCCTTCGCCAGCTTCAGCAGGATCGAATCAAAGAACTCCCCAGCGGCCTTGCGCGTGAAGGTGACCGCCACGATGCGCTCCGGCGTGACGTCCTGCCCAGCGAGCAACTGCTGCCCCATGAGCGCGATGAAGCGGTTCGTGAGCTGCCACGTCTTCCCCGAGCCTGCCGAAGCGAGGATCATTTCATTCGGGATCTGCATCATGCGGCCTCCTTTCCTTCGAGAAGGCTCGCATCCACGGCCTCCAGCGGCTCACCGAAGAAGAGATGCCCGAAGTCGTCGCCGTAGGGCAGCTTCTCCGCCGGCGGCCAGAACTCGCGATTCCGAATCGCTGCGATGACGCCCTCAGCGCAGGCGCGTGCGCCTTCGAGCAGCGGACCGTCGAGGTCGGGCCATTCGTCGAGGCCGATCTCCGGTTTCGTCTTGCTCAGCGTGACGTGCGCGGTGGTGATCTTCTCACCAGGAAAGCGCTCTTCCATGGCGAGCCGGTAGAGCGGCAGTTGCAGACGCGCCCAGCGGCCTGTTTTGCCATCGCTGCGCCGGGCAAGCCGCCATTCGGGAAAGAGCCCCGGATCTTCACCGCGCTTGAGCGGCTGGAGGTGGTAGTCCTCCACGGTGCGGCGGGACTTTGTCTGCGCATCGAAAACGGAATGCGTTTTGAAGTCGATCAAGCGGATGCCCAGCTGCTCGTGCCGCTCCACGCGATCCACGACGCCGGTGACGATCATGTCCGCGAGCGTCCACGGCTCTTCCTTGGGGCTGATGTACGTTTCAGCCGCGATGATCTGCCAGCCAGAGTGGCGCTGCGCGGCCTCCCTCTCCGCCCACCAGCCGAGGCGCTGCCGCGCTGACTCCCGCTGGATGGTCACGGGCACGGTGAGACGTGGCCCGTAGAGGCCATGCAGGCGGCGGTCGAGAATGGCGTGGAAGGCAGCGCGGATCTTGTCCGCATCGGTCAAAGCGGCGGCATCCGGGTCCAGCGCAAAGGTTTCCATCACGCCGTGCAGCAGGCTGCCGAATCCTGCCGCATCCAGCTCGCTGCACGTGGTGTCGATCTCGTTCATGCCCAGTCCGTGCCGCAGGTAGAAACGGAACGGACACCGCAGGTAGCTGTCGAACTTTGTGACGCTCAGCTTCCGCAGAATGGCCGCGTCTTCCGGCAGCGGTCGCGGCTTCAGCGTCCAGGCGAGTCTCCACGGCACCGGATCGGCAGAAGGCGCCGCCTTCTTGAAAAAGTGCAGCGTGCGCAGGGGCAGATCCGTGTCGGGACATTGGAAAAGCAGGCGTGAGGGGCGCAGCGGCGCACCATCGGCATTGGTCCGGCCGAACAGGAAATCGACACGCCCGCCATTGTGGCGACGCGATTCGATGAGGGCGGTCATGAGGCAGGCGTCACGGGAGAAACGCGTGTCATTGCTGCGCAGGCCGAGCGCACGCCGTGCGGAGTCCGGCAGGAAGGTGTGGCCGAGGATGGCCTCCGGCGCCTTGCCGTCGTTCATGCCGGTGATGACGAGATGCGGCGCGTCTTCCCAGAGCAGTTCGAGCCAGCCTTGCAGGTCGATGTCGTTGGCCTTGCGGTCGGGATGGAAGATCTCGTCGCCGAGTGTTTGAAGCAGCAGTTCCAGTTTCTGCCCGGCATCGAGTCCGCCGGGGAATTTTTGCGCAGCAGGGCCGTCCAGCGCGTCGAGCACCTGGATGATCTGATCCGCGATGGCCGCGAAGACGGCGTCCTGCGGATTGTCCGTGCGGAAGCGGCGTCTGGCGAACACATCACCAAGGAAGCCTGTGAGCGCGGCGCCGAAATCCGCGCTGGTGAGCGACTTGAGCACACCGGCGATCCATGCGAGGCCGGCAGGCACGGCGCTCGGCCTTTTGGGGTCGCTGAACACGCGCGGCGCCAGCTCCAGCGCGTCATCGAGCGTGTCCGGAAGAGCGGTGACCGCGAGCGTGTCAAAATCATCCAGAAACTGGCGCAGGGACAGGCGGGCCTGCATTTCGGCTTCCACGAGATCACGAATCGTGTCCGCCACATCGGGACAGCGCACGAATTCCGCCACGGATTGAAACGAGCGGGTGCCGGCGAGCTGTGAAACGATGCGCAACAGGTGAAAAACGCCGTGCGTGCCCATGGGGCGGCCCGCCGGGTCAAAAGCGCCGATGTCCCGGGCAGCGAGCGCTTTTTCCAAAGGGGCGGAGACTTCCGTATCCGCTACGCCAATGGCAGCCACGGCGCCCGGCTCGGCATAAGAGGCGAGAAGTTCGACCGCAGCGTCAGCCTGCTCGGCGGGCGTGCCGGCCTGATGAATCGTCGTCTCCGGCGTCGGGATGTCGATGGGGCGCGTGAGCCACGCGTCCGGCCTGGGGCGGCCCCAAACGTCGAATGCGTCACGATGCGAATCCTCCGGCGCATAAACGAGCACATCGACGGCGACATGGTGGGACCAGCGCTCCAGCGCCGCCACCGCGAGTGCGGAGGGATCAAGCACGCCGGCCATCACGACACGCTCGATGCCGGCGGGAGGTGTGCCGTTTGCCGCGGCATGACGACGCGTCGCCTGCCTGTCGGCGAAGCCGCGATCCTGGGTGGCCCGCACGCAGTGGCGCTCGATGCCGGCGAGATCGCGCCAGCGCTCCGGCTCCATCTCGGTGCCTTCGAAGATCCGCGCCACATCGGCGAAGCTGAGGCCTTTTTCATTGAGCGTCTCACGCACTTCGAGCAGATCACCTGCGGTCTTCAGCGCCCAGGTAAAGCCACGCTCGACGGGATCGACCGGGAAGACTTCGCGGTGCGCCTGCAGATCAATGCGCAGCATCTCAGCGGCCCAGATCAGCCGCGTTTCGAGCGCACCCGCCGGATGCAGTTCCGGCGCGTGTTCCGGAGAGGTGAGGAAGTCCGGCGTGACGACACGCGGAGGCAGCACGGCGGCGTTTTTTTCCGCCGCATGAACGGCCAGCGCCTCCCGCAGGCGGCGGCTGGCATTGCGCGTGGGCACGATGATGAGCCAAGCACTGAGATCGAGTGCGCCATGACCACTCCAATCCGCCGTGACGTGTCTGACCACAGCGCTCACCAACGACTTGTCCCAGCCGAGAAAATGCCGCTTCGCCGAGGACAAGGACGCCTCAAAGAGGTCCGGAGCGATCGCTGCGGTGGAGGCTGGTCGTGACTTGCTGGGCATGATACAGCCAGAGTAGAACGGCGGAATCAAATGGCATGCAAATTCCAGCTATGGCGGGCCTTTCCCGGCCTCGCAGCCGAATCCCCAGCATCTGTGCCGGTTAGCGCACAGCACCCGTGCCGTTTTTGCGGAAGTATTCGTCGCGCATGCGGCGCAGTTCTTCCAGGCGCGAAGAGATGGCGGTCTGCTCACGCTGCTGCTCGACCTTCTGGGCGCGAACAAAGTGATTGTTGTCACCCATGTTGCGCCAGGGACCGGCGGGAACTTCGTTCACATCGACAAAGCGCCAGTCGCAGCGGGACATGGACTTGAGTCCTAGGTAGTCGCGGATCGCCGGAGATATGTCGATGCCGGCACCGTTGTTACTGTTATTCTTCGGCCGGGCATTGCCGAAGACATAGGCATAATCATCGGTGACAAAGGGACCGCAATCCTCCCACTGGGCGTAGCAGACGCGGTTTCCATGGCGGATCGCCACCCACTGGCCTTTCAGCACGGTCCTGCCGGCGCGTGTGAATCGCTGCTGGAACCAGGGGATCACCTTCGAAGCCTCGGGCTTGTGGCGGGTGTGGTCGATGACGTCGTTGTAGGGCAGGGCGATGTAGAAGGGGTTCTGTTTTGGCGTGAATCCCGCGGGCGTGAAGTAGTTCGTGCGCTTGGTGGGATCCGGATCGTCGTATCCGCCGAAGTTCTGCATCCACTTCGTATCCCAGGAACTCATGTCGTTCGGCGTGGGATTGTTCTCCGTGGGCTGCTCGCCGATCCAGAAAACCGTGGCGACGATGTCGAGCTTCCACGGGTAACGCGAATAGCCCAGGCGTGGAATCTGGCCGGGAGTCGAGACATTCGGTATGCCGGCACCGTCTCGGTTGTTCAGGGCCGCCACGGCCCCTGACGCGGAAACGGATGAGGCTCCCTGCCCCCACGCCGGAAGGGCCGTCGCAAGGGATGCGGCGGCGGCCAAGATGCTGATGGGAAGCCTGGCGTGCATGGGGGTCAATAACGAAAGGAGTCTAACAGAACTCGATGACGATACGCAATCTCAAATTCATCTTCGTCCCGGCTGTTCCGGAAGAACCAAACGCCTAAGGTTCTTGGTGAACGATCCGCTGATGGTGTTCAAACAATTTATCCGGCAGGGAGACCGGCAGGCGATGATTTCGGCACGGCACGGTCAGCCGAACAAGGCCGCCACGGCCCGTCCACCGTCGGTGATCGGCACGGGGCGCGTTCCGTCCATGAGTTCCTTCGCCGGGTCGATGCCCATGGCAGCATGAATCGTAGCGTGGAAATCCACCAGCGGGACGGGATTTTCGAGGGGCTTCTTCGCGAGCTCGTCGGTAACACCGTAGGCGCCGCAGTGCTTCAAACCGCCGCCAGCAAGCACCATCGAAAACGTGGCGCCCTGATGCCCTCGACCGCCGCGGCCGTCGAACTCGGGCGGGCGACCGAATTCGGTGCCGACGACGATGAGGGTCTTGTCGAGCAGCTTCTTGTCCTTCAAATCGCGAATGAGCGCAGCCAGGGCGGTGTCCAGTTCCTGGATGAGCAGGTGCTGGTTCTTGTAGCCCTCGTTGTGAATGTCCCAGCCGGTGCCGTTCATGAAGTTCAGGTTATGCGAAACCTCGATGAAGCGCACTCCCGCCTGAACGAGACGCCGCGAGAGCAGGCAGCGCTGGCCGAACTCGCCGCCGTATTCGTTGCGCAGGGAAGCGGGCTCCTGCTTCAGGTCAAAATGGCGCATGAACTGCGGTCCGGAAAGGCTGAGCGCCTGCTCCTGCGCCTCCGCGTAGTCGGCGATGGCCGACTCTTTCGGCGCACGGGCCATGAGCGGCGCAAGAAGTTGTTCGCGGGTCAGCGCCCGCTTTCCATCGACAAAATCCGGGCGCGTGAAACCGGCGGGACCGGTGTTGGTGTCGGTGAGATAAACGTATCCCGACTTTGCCCCGAGGAAGCCCGGGCCGCGACTGACGTTCGGGTAGCCGATGAGAATGTAGGGCGGCACATCGCCCCCGGCGGCGCCGCGCTCGTGGGCGATGATCGATCCGATGCTCGGATACACCACACTGCCGGAAATCATGCGCCCGGTGTGTACGATGTTGGTGGCGAAGGCGTGCTCGTCGATGACTTGGTGGTTCACCGTGCGCATGACGGTGACGTGTTCCATCACTTTCGCGGTCCGGCTCAGATGCTCAGTAACTTGGACGCCGGGCACGCTGGTGTCGATGGCCTTGTAGAGAGATCCGGCGACCTTCGTTTTGTCGGTGTTGTTGCCGAGCCTTTTGGGATCAAAGGTGTCGATCTGTCCCATGCCGCCGCCGAGCCAGATGAAAATGCAATGCTCAGCCCTGCCCTTCGGCGCGTGTACCGGGGTGCTGTTTGCAAACAACGGTGACGCGCCCAAGACGGCGGAAGAGGAGGCGAGGAAGGATCGGCGTTTCATGGTTCAGATTTACCTACCAACGCCGGGTTGAAGAGATTTTCACATTCGACCGCACCTCACTTTCGTGGGGTGCCTCCCTACTTGAGACGAAACTCCCGCGATTGAACCAGCGCGTGGATGCAGTGCTGCCACGAAGAAAGCGGATCATGTTGTACCCTTGAACTGCCTCACAAAGCCACCTCTAGTCAAGACATTGCCATTCAACGGCGTGCCGGGGCGCTGCGGCCACTCCGCTTGGTTTCGTCCAACAGCGTCTTGAGTTCACTCACGATCTCCGGTTGCGTGGTGTAGAGGTTATTTGTCTCGCCGGGGTCGGTTTCCAGATCGTAGAGCTGGCCTGGAGCATCGGGCGCGGTCTCGGGCAGATTGAGTTTAGCGAGAGGCCCCTTGGTGTAGTTGTTTCCACCGGAACTCTTGTGATCGAGATACTTCCACTTCCCGCGTCGAATGGAGAGCGCCAGGCTGATGGTCTGATGCAGCGTGAACGGACGCACTTCCTCCGTCGTCTCGCCAAGAAGGACGGGCAGCAGGTTGAAGCTGTCCTCCGCCGCGCCATCCGGCAGCCTCGCATCCACCGCCGCGGCGCAGGTCGCCATGATGTCCGTCAGGCACACCGTTTGATGCGTCACCGTTCCAGCTTTCACCTTGTCTGGCCAACGAACGACCATCGGCACGCGATGCCCGCCTTCCCAGTTGTCGCGCTTCATGCCGCGCCACGGACGTGCGCCGTCGTGCTGGTGTCTCTCTCGCATGTTGAGTACCGTGCCGACTTCGGGCCCGTTGTCGCTGCTGACGATGACGAGCGTGTTGTCGTCCATGCCGAGCGCCCTGAGCTTCGCCATCAACTGACCCACCACTTGGTCGAATTCGAAGATGAAGTCGCCATGCGGGCCCGCTTCCGTTTTGCCCTGGAAATCCTTGCCGGGAAAGGACGGTAGATGCACCGCCTGCAGCGAGTGAAAAAGGAAGAAGGGCTTCACGGGGCGCTCCTTCGCGTGCCGGTCGAGAAACAGAAGACTCTTCTTCAAGAACACCATGTCCACCTCTTCATGCTCAAAGCCGGGAGCCACCATTCCTGGTCGGCAGTCGAAGGACCATTCGTGCTTCGGCAGCTTTGTTTTGTCGAGTAGTTGAGTTGGCGGCACCGGCACGCGGTCGCCATCGACGAAGGCGTAGAGCCAGTCCGTCGTCGGACAGCAGACGGTGCCGAAGAAATGATCGAAGCCGCGGTGGATAGGCGCGTCGGGAATCGTGCGCGAGTAGTCGATGCGCTTCAGGGCGTCGAGGGAGTTGTCGTTGATCGCCTTGCCGTTCCTGTCGAGAAAGGTCATGCCGATGTGCCACTTGCCGAACATCGCCGTCTCGTAGCCGCGCTCCTTCAACATGCCCGGCAACGTCAGCCGGTCCTGCGTGATCAGTCCGGGTCCCCCCACACCCGTAAAGACCCCGCGATAGTCCAACCGGAAAGCCATGCGTCCCGTCATGATGCTGTAGCGCGTCGGCGTGCAGACCGTCGAAGGGCTGTGCGCGTCGGTGAAGCGCATCCCTTCGGCCGCCAGCCGGTCCAAGTTTGGCGTGCGAACCTTCGACTCCGGATTGTAGCAGCTCACATCGCCGTAGCCAAGGTCATCGGCGAGGATGAGCAGGATGTTGGGTTTCTCCTGCTCAGCCGCTAGCGGCAGAATGCAAACCAGAGAGGCGATGATGAAACGAAACATGCGACAGGATACTCTGAAAGACGGACTCATGGCTCGCGCAATCTTCACAAATACTCACTCCCTCTTCGCCCCTGCGAGCCCCGGCACCTTGGACGCATCGTAGGTCGATCCTTTGGAGACCTGGACCATGGTGACGCGGATTTTGGTGGGGAAGAACTTTTTCAGGTCGGGCTGCAGGTGGGCGTGGGACTGGCCGTCCACTTTTTCTCCTTTGAGCACGAGGGAGATGTGCTTGATGCCTTCGCTCCAGATGATGGAGTCGTTCTCCCAGAAGCTGGTCATCTTTTCGTCCTTCTCATAGACACCGATCTTTGTGTACTTTGGCGAACTGACGCAGCCGTAGTTGTTCTTTTGGCCCTTGTTCGGGATGTAGCAAAGGCTCCAGTAGCTGGGCGCGTCACCCGCAGGTTTTTCGAGCACTTCGAGGCGCACATGCACGGTGCCGTTGCGGTAATCGACGGGCGCGGTCCAGTCCTTTGGCATGCCTTTGCCCAGTTTGTCGGCATGGACAAAGAAATGCGACTTGGTCGGGACGGCGTCTTTCTCTTCAAAGGCAAACGTCTCGTCAAAGAGGACGAATTGCTCGGCGTGGGCCGTGGTGATGAGCGTGAGGGCGAAGAGGAGATGTTTCATGGGTTGGACAAGACAGGTGACAAGGGAGCAGGCATCAGCTTTTGCCAAGTTTTGTGCGCACGATCTGCGGCAGCCGTTTGTCGTCGAGATTCACCCGTTTGACGTCCCTGTCGTTCGTGAGCTTCGGCCCCGGGGTGCTGCGTCCCCTCTCGATCTGCGTCTGAAGCAGCGCGATCATTTTCCTCACGCGGTCCGGGTGTGCAGTGGCGAGGTTGCGCTCCTCGTTCGGATCGTTGGAGAGATCAAAAAGCTGCACAAAGGGAGGCTTGAGCAGGTCGGCCTCGGTGGGCATGCCTTCAAACTGATCCAGCGCGGCCTGCCATGCGACTTCGGGCATCGGGTCGTTGCCTGCTGCCACGTCGGACGCCGCAGGCACGCCGCTTCCGGGGCAGAGGCAGAGCTTCCACGGGCCGTCGCGCACGACAAAGTGCAGCACGGATTCCATGATCAAGTTCTGGCGTGTGCCTTCAGCGGCAGGATCCCGCAGTAGCTTGGCAAAACTGATCGAGTCCGGCGCTTCGTCGTCGCCGAGCGTCGCGCCGGCGATTTCAGCCAGCGTGGCCATCAGATCGTTCGTGCCAACGAGGGCATCGCACGTGGTGGCTTTGGCGATCACGGTCGGCCAATGGGCGACGAGTGGCACGCGGAGGCCCCCTTCATAGACGGAGAATTTGTACCCGCGATGCGGACCATTCGAGTGGTGCCCTTTCGCTTCGAGCTGGAGCATCTGCGCAGGTGTGGCCTTCAGAATGTTGCCCGCGTAGGAGGCCGGGCCGTGGTCGGAGGAAAACAGCACCAGCGTGTTCTGATCGAGCCCCTGCTTTTTCAGCGCGTTCATCACTCGCTCCACGGCATGATCCACCTCCATGACGAAGTCTCCATACACACCTAGCGCACTTTTTCCCTGCCACTTTGCACCGGGGCTCGTCGGCGTGTGCGGAGCGGTCAGCGCGAGAAAAAGGAAGAAGGGCTTCTCTCCGCTCTGCCTGCCGATGTAGGTCTCCGCTTCGGTGTAGAGGGTCTCGAGCACCTGGTGATCCTCGAAGTCTTTCTCCGCCGGACCCACGCGGTTGAACGCACTCCAGCCCTTCTGCGCCGTGATTTCGCCCTGCCACACATTGTTCCGCGCGAAGGCGTAGGGAAACATGTCGAGTGATCCCGGAAGGATGAAGCTGTCATCAAATCCGAACTGCACGGGGCCATAGCTCAGCGGCTGGGTGAAATCGACATTCTCCGGGCCCTGCGTCTTGCCATCATGCGTCGCCATGAGGGTGCCGAGATGCCATTTACCGATGTAGCCCGTGTGATAATCGGCCCTCTTCATGACCTTGCCGAGCGTGGATGTTTCCGTGCCGGGACGAGGTCCCACGAAGCCCCAGGGGCCGTTGTTTGTCGGCGCGCCAAACCTCCAGTTGTAGCGCCCCGTCATGATCGCCTGCCGAGTCGGCCCACAGACAGAGGCGTTGACGTGGGCATCCGTGAACCGCATGCCGCCAGCCGCCAGTGCATCAATGTTTGGCGTATCGATCAGGCACTGATCACCGCCGTAGCACTTCACATCACCGATCCCGAGGTCGTCGGCGAGGATGAAGACGACATTGGGCTTTTCTGCGGCGCAGAGCGAGGCCGCAGCGAGTGTGATCAGAAACAAAACGCGCTTCATCTCGCTCCTCCCAGGCAGCGGCAGGCGTTCGTGAGAATCTGAATCATCTCCGGCTGTTTGAAGACCGGATACTGCTCGTGCCCTGGACGGAAGTAGAAGACCCTGCCCTTCCCGATGCTCCAGACCATGCCACTGCGGAAGCGCTCGCCGCTTTCCCAGGTCTCCTCAAAGATCACCTCGTCCGGCGCGGGGACGTGGAAGGGCTCGTTGTACATTTCCGACTGAGGAATCGCCATTTTTGACGGCAATCCTTTGGTGATCGGATGTTCGGATGACTTCACGGTGAGCGAACTCGGCGCTCCGTCATTTCGATAGTCGGGGAAACAGCACCAGGGAAGATGGATCGCGGCTTCGTAGTTCGTGCCATTCTTCTTCCAGGCAAAGTAAGCGGGTGTGAGCACGCTGCCATGCGCTGGCACCGTGTTGGGCTTGGGCGGATCGATGGTGGTGAAGGTGACGATCTTTCCGGGAAGCGCCTTGGCGAAATGCGCCCGGGCATCTTCGCGTGAGCGCCAGTTCATCGACTCCACGAACGGCCGGGCCCAATGCGCGGAGTGCAACGCGATCAGGTCGAGATCTCCGGCGAGGAGACGGTCCATCACGCGCTTCACGCTCTCGTCCGTCACATCCTTGTGACGGGCATGCCCCCACCAGATGAGCACATCGGCCCACTTGAGATTGTCTTCGGTCAGCCCCTGCTCGGGATCATCGAGAGCGACAGAGCGAACCTCAAGGTCGTCCGCCTTGATCCGGGATGCGATTTCATTGCCGAGGAAGTTGTCATACGCCTCCGCCTGCCGCGGCTGGCGCTCGTCCCAGACGAGGACGTGAACAGGATCGGCGACCGCGTTCAAGACGCAGGTCAAACCAAAGGCGCAGAGGATCAGAGTAGCTTTCATGGGTGGTTGGAACGGTTTCACCTCGCCCTCTTTTCGAAAAGCATCACCGGTCATGCTTCGGAGAAACGTCCTGTTCCCAGGCCTCATGCAGAGCGACGAGTTCCTTCACGATCTCCGGATCCTCGTTGGCGTGGTTCTTCACTTCGGGTTCTGCATCGGCGAGGTTGTGCAGGGAGTAGTTCACCGCACCGGTCTGTTTGACGCCCCTGCCAATAAGCTTCCAGTCGCCCTTGCGCACGGCCCAGCCGTTGGCCCAACCGAAGTGCAGGACCTCATGAGCGCTCGGAGCTTTCGGGTCGGCGATGACTTTCATCATGCTGTGGCCGTCGAGCTTGAGTGCCGTGGCATCTTGTTTGATCCCGCAGAGATCAAGCACGGTCGGGAACCAGTCCATGACCGTGACGATTTGATCGCGCGTCTCGCCTTGGGGGAGCTTTGCCGGATAGCTGATCATGGCGGGCACGCGGATGCCGCCTTCGAGGAAATCACCTTTGTGGCCGATCCATTGGCCTGTGTTGCCGCCACCGCCGTTGGCGAGGTAGTAGTGACCGCGTGGGTAACCGCTGGCATGATTGTCCACGGCGATGCCCTTGTTGTCCTCGGTCGAATGGCCGTTGTCACTCATCATGATGACGATGGTATTTTCGCGCAGGCCGGTTTCTTCGAGCTTGGAGAGGACGCGACCGATGTGATCGTCCACGGATGAAATGACACGCGCATACGACTGGCGAGGCATCGGCATCTCAGCGTAGTCGTCTTTGAACTTGGCGATGGGTTGCTCGGGGTAGTGTGGCAGATTGAAGGTCACGGTCAGGAAGAAGGGGGCATCCTTGTTCGCCTCGATGTAGCTGACGGTCTTCTCGATCATCAGGTCCGGATAGTATTCCTCGCGATGAAAGACCTCCTCGTTGCCGTCATAGAGATCGTGGTAACCCTGCCCATGAAGGAAGTAGTGGCGGTAGTTGTCGATGAAACCTCCGAGATGGCCGAAGTAAGTTTCGAATCCCTGATCAAGCGGACCATGGCCGATTTTCGCGCCGAGATGCCACTTGCCAAATAGAGCCGTGCGGTAGCCGGCGGCCTTCAGCACTTCCGCGAGCGTGACCTCCTCGGCTGCCATGTTGATATTGCGGTCGTCGCTGCCGTGACGGTCACCCTGCGTCCAGTTGATCACACCACCCCGCTGCGGATGCCGCCCGGTCATGAGGGCGGCACGCGACGGGCAGCAAACCGTGTGCGCGTAAGCCTGCGTAAAGCGGATGCCGCTCGCGGCCAGCTTGTCCATGTTCGGCGTCTTGAGGTCTGTCGAGCCGTAGCAGTTTGCGTCGAGTGTTCCCTGGTCATCCGTGTAGAGGATGACGACGTTGGGCTGCCGGGCGTGCGCCATGCCAAACGCGAACAAGATAGCTGCAGTGAGGAAAGAGCGGAGCATGGGGCGGACGGGGTTGGGGATTGACATTTACTTGGCCAAGGCGTGAATCGTATTCTGGATCTCGCCCACAATCGGCTCGCCATTCGCGCCCTTGAGCTCATAACGAATCGACATCTGCCAAACCGGTCCCATGCCTTCGATTTCCAGCTTCAAGATCCTGCCGTCTTCTGAAATCGTCGCACCAGTGACGTTGTGCGGTTTTTCGTCGTAGTGCTTGGAGCCGTAATTAGCGGAACGCTCCAACGCCCAACTGCGCACCTGGAACTGCTTGGCGACATTCGTGATCGATTCGCCATCCACCGGATCGGAGAAGGTGATGGCCACTCCCTTTGCGTGCGCCTTCAACACGATCGGCAGGTGCGCGGGTTTGCCCGTGGCGCGGATGCGATAGAAGCCGCCGGGCAATTGCATCTGCGCCGTGCCCCAGGCGGACATGCCGCAGAGGTAGAGATGACCGTTCTGTGGATGGAAGCGGCCACGCATCGTGCCGGTCGGGAAATCCGGAATCGGCAGGCGGCAGAGACCGCCCTGCATTTGTCCATCCACGGTTTCATGCGGCACGATCTCAAGCCGACCGTGACCGTAGGAAAGGTGGAGCAGCTTGCCGTTCATCGCGCCCCAGCTTTTGCTGTCGATCCACAGCAGTTCGGCGGGCGAACGATCAAAGCCCTTGTCCACCCAGCACAGCGGCTGCTCCATCGCGGAGTTCGAACTGTCCTCGGGCGCACCGTGGCTCCACATGTTGCCGTAGAACTTGTTGCCCGGCGTCACGCGGTTGATGCGGTTCATCGGATTCCAGTGACCTTCCTGATCGGTGACAAAAAACGTGCCATCAGGGTTGCGGCAGACGCCGTTCGCGGCGCGGAAGCCGTGCGCGAGGATCTCCGTCTTCGATCCGTCCGCGCTGACCTTCAGCAGCGTGCCATGATGCGCGACCAGCGGCGTTCGCGCATGGCGACCGCTCTTCGCATAGTAGAGATTGCCCTCGGCATCGGCCTGCAAACCCATCGCGAACTCGTGGAAGTGCTCGGTGACCTGGTGATCGCTGTTGAAGTTCTCGTAAAAGTCCGTTTCGCCGTCGCCGTTCAAGTCGCGCAGCCGGACGATCTGATCGCGGCAGGTGACGAAGATTTGATCGCCGATCAACTTCACCCCGAGCGGCTGAAACAAGCCCGACGCGATGCGTTTCCACTTCGCCGTTGGCGCTTTCTCATCCGCGATGCCATCGACGCGCCACACATCACCGTCCCAGCAGCAAACGATCGCCGCGCTGCCATCCGTTGTGAAGTCCACGCCACTGGCACGCAGCCGGCTCTTCCAAGGATTCGCCACGGGTATCGCAAAGCTGTCCCACTGAAACACACCGTCCTGATTGCCGCGAATGATCGCCGCCTCCTGAACTTCCGGCCATTGCGCTGGACCACCTTTCGTGAGCGAACTCAGATCGGCAGGCGTTGCATTGACTTTATCACCGATCACAAACGCCAGATTCAATGGCGTTGCCGATGCCGGAATCGACGCCACGACAAACCCATCCGCCTCACGAGTCTTCACGGCCGCACTTCCATTCACCGCCACCTTCGTTCCCGCATTCGCGAGGCGCAGCGTCAGATCTTTGCCCGACTTGCCAACATTGAGCTGCCTCACGAAGCCGCTCTTCGCGCTGAGTTGATCCAGCTCCAAAATCGCCGCATCTCCGACGGTGTAACTCAGCACGATGTCATCCCCGTGTTTGTAAATGCCGCCGAAGTGCATCCACGAACGCGGCAGCGGGCCAAAGCGACGTCCGTCGAGCCCCTTGAAGCGAAGGTCTTCAAAATCACCCGTCGCCGGATTCGCCCAGCCCGGACCATCCGCAGTTTCAAAGAGCGGCTCGCCCATGGTGCGCGGCCGTTCGACGTGACGACCGTCAAAGTTGATGCCGTGCCAGTCGATGAAGCCCTCGCCCTTCCACACAGCAGCGACGCGCATCGTGTCGTGCTCAAAAGCCGCCCACTGCTTTCCTCCACTCACACCGCCCGGTCCACGATCCAGGCGGATCGCGATGGCCTTGAAGGCGATGTTTGCATCCGGGGCGACATAGTCCGGCTGCTGGCCTTTCGGCCTCGGATTCGCACGTTTTGCAGCCGTCGCGAGTTCGAAGGTGCCGGTCAAAAACGGCCCGTAGTCCATGTCCTTCCACGGCTCGCGTTTCACCGGCTTCGGACCGAGGTCCTTCCCCTTTGGCAGGGAGGCTAAGTACGCATCCGTGACCTTGAAGAACTGCCCGGGATTGTCGCGCTCAAGGAAATGCTCCCGGATGTAGTGAATCACCGCATACTTCTCCTGCGGCACGAGCTGGACCTGCGGCACCATGAGCCGCCATCCACGCGTGATCGTTTGATACATCGTGTACGGATCATTCCCGTGCTGAAACTGCCCCTGCGCGAAGCGCAGCGAATTGGGAATCGAACCCGGCAGGTTCACGTCGCCGTGACAGTTGTGGCAGATCTGCTGGTAGATCTCCTGTCCCTTCTGAACGGCGTCCCTGCCGCTGTTCCGAATCAGTCGCGCATGATCGATGTCCGCCTCGTAGGCCGGAAGCGCCGATTCCGGCAGCAGCATCGTTCCGGGTGGAAGAGAGAGCTTGTCATCCTGTGCGATGAGTTGAAGCGAGGCGGCAACAAAAAATGAGATCAGATAACGCGGGGCTCGATAAGCGAACATGCGTCATTATAATCCGAAGGCTGCCCGGATTGCCCGTGCAAACTTCGCCAACTGCGAATTTCGGCCGTCCGTGCTCCGCAGGCGGAATCTGGCTTCAGACTACGGACTGAAAGCCCATTCGGGAGCATTGAGGAGCGCCCAGAGGACGTCTTCCATGCGGCCGCGCCATGAGGAGTCGAGCTTTTCGGACGGCGGATCGCCGGCACGGGCGGCGGTTTCTTGGGCCATGCGGACGGTGGTGGCTTCACCATCGAGGTGGTTGGACCAGGAGACGTATTTTTCGCGGACGCGGGTGGTGGGCAGCGCGGGTGATGCGTGGTGCGTGATGCGTGATTCGAAGCTGACGCTGAGGTGTTCCGTGTAAAGCTCGCGCTCTTCCGCCGTGGGATGGCGGGTGAGGAGTTTGAGGAAGAGCCGGTCGATGAACTGGTCGAGGGACTGTTCCTTCAACGCCAGCTCGGTGATGCCGTGGTCGTCGCTGAGGCGGGTGAGCCACACGCCGAGCGTGCCGTTGCCAAGAATGGCCGGCTGCAGGACGTTGGGGTCGGCGTCGCGCTTGCTGGTCGGATCCTGGCGGGCTCCGCGCCAGCCGAAGGCGGCGAGCACGTCGCACACCGCCTGGATGCGCGGCAGCGCGAGGCTGGGGCGGTCGCGCTCGTTGCTGGTGCTGGTGAGCATCCAGCTGCGGTGCGGTTTGCCGAGGTGGATGGCGTTTTTGAGATCGCGCGTGTTGTCGATGTCGAGGCAGACTTCTTCCGTTTTGAATGGCTTGCCCGTGGCCGCGAAGAGACTGTCCACGATCTGTTCGGCCTGCAAACGACGCGGCGCGGGGGAGGTGTAGAGCGGGCTGGTCTGCTTGAGCTCGGGATCGGTGGCCCGCTGGTAGGCCTCGCTGTTCAAAATGAGGCGCGCGAGGTGCTTCACGTCGTAGCCGCCGCGCACGAGTTCGCGTCCGAGCCACTTCAGCAGTTCTGGATGCGTGGGCCTGCCCTTTTCCCAGTCATCGACGGGTTCGACGATGCCGCGGCCCATGAAGCGCGACCACACGCGGTTGGCGATGACCTGCGCAAAGCGCTCGTTCTGCGGCGCGGTGATCATGGCGGCGAGCCGGTCGCGGGTGTTGCCGGCGTCTTCGGCGAGCTGGCCGGCCGCTTCGTCGCAAAACTCGGCAAAGGGCCACTTCGGCTGCACCTTGGTGCCGGGCTTGAGCGTGACCTGGATCAGCGGCTTGCGCCCACCGGCGTGGATCTTGTCCATCGGCACGCTGCTGGTCTTGGGCACTTCGATTTCCTTCCGTCCGAGCATGGCGGCCAGCTCGAAAAGATCCTGCTGCAGGAACTTGCCGGTGGGCGAGTCGTGGCAGCGCGCGCACTTCATTTCCACGCCGAGAAAGGCCGCTCCGATGATCGCGCCTTTGGCCGCCATGGGCACGTCGTTCTGCGAGGCGGTGCCGAATCCGGCGGGTCCGCCGAGGCGCTCACTTCCACCCATGCGCAGCAGCTCGGTGACGAAGAAGTCCATCGGCTTGTTGTCCTGCAGCGACTCGTAGAGCCACCAGCGGAACGGGCCGGTGTTGTTGAGCGTGGGATTGAGGATGTTCGGGTTCTCGGCCAGCACGTCCTGCCAGTAACCCATCCAGTTGTCAGCCCAGCGCGGGTCCTGGAGAAGACGGTCGATGATCGCGGCGCGGTCGGGATTCTTCTCGAAGGCGGCGATCTCCTCCAGCGAGGGCGGCACGCCGACCGTGTCGATGTAAACACGCCGCAGGAAGGTCAGGTCATCACTCAATGGCGTGAGCGTGAGGTGGTCGGCGCGGATGTCGGGCCAGTGCGCGCCTTCCTTGATCCAGGCGGTGAGCACGGTGATCTGATCCCTGCTCAAGGGCTTGCCCTTGGGCGGCATGATCTCGTCCTCGTCCTCGGTGATGATGCGGGCGATGAGCTCGCTGGCCTCGGGATGGCCCGGCTTGATGGCCGATGCAGCGTCGGCTAGGGAGTCGAGCTTCAAGTCCCCCTTGGCCTTCGCTCCGCGATGGCACTCGGTGCATTTGGCTTCGAGGATGGGCTGGACGTCTTTGAAGTAGTCGATGCCGCCCTTGTGCGCGTCCTGCGCCTTCACGCTGTCGATGCGGGCGAGGATGAACTCGTCGATGCCTCCTTTGCCTTCGCCCGCCGGATTTTCGGCCAGCCACGCCTTCGCGGCCTCGCGGCGCTTCGCCCAGTAGGGATCGGACTTCGCGCGGAGTTCAGCGCGCTTCCTGGCGTTCATCTCGGCGTAGTGCGCGTTGCGCTCCCTCTCGTAGGCGGCCCAGCCTTCGTCGTTGTAGGGCACCGCGCGTTTTCCAGGCGT
Organism: uncultured Prosthecobacter sp.; assembly: GCA_964452755.1. GTDB lineage: Bacteria > Verrucomicrobiota > Verrucomicrobiia > Verrucomicrobiales > Verrucomicrobiaceae > Prosthecobacter. The sequence continues at coordinate 187,327 of CAYVQY010000001.1, forward strand.
CACCAGCTGCCAGGTCTCGGAACCCTCCCGCGACCAGGCGACCACGGTTTCGCCAAGTTCCGGACGGCGGACGCTTTTGCCGGTGTAACTGCCAACAATGGACTCCAGCACGATGAACTGGGGTTTGCCCGTGCCTTCAAACTCACACCAGGATTCGCGGTTCCCCGGCGGCGCAAAGCGGAAGTCGGGGCCAAGATCCAGGTAGTCTTTCTGTTCGGCGACGAGATGATGTCCGTCACTCGAAGAGGGGGGAAATGGCGTCGTGAGGATCGTCTTGCCGTCGATGTGGAGATTCGTGGCGCCCCGAGCGCGAAGCAGCAGGCGGTGCTTCCCTTTGGGAAAGGTCACGCTGGCGGCGGCACGAAGGAGGAAGGGAATGTGACGGTCTCCGCGCACGCCGGTCTCGACGTATTTCTGCGGCAAGTTCAAGAAACCGAACACGTCCTCAGTGTAGGTTTCTTCGACCTTGGGCTGCTCGCTCGGCCAGGCATTGGCGTCGGGCATGCCTTCCTCCGCGAGCTGCACGAGCACGCGGCCGGCTGGCACGTCTTTTTTGACGATGGGCGGCGGAGGAGGAACAAACTGGAACTTCGCCTTCATCGCGTCGGTGTCGATGGGGCCGCGATAGATGACGACTTCGTCGAGCCAGCCTTTGAGCGAGTGTGATGCCGCCAGGGTGGAGCCGCTGCCGATCACCACTGAGTCGCCGTCGGTGACGGGTGCGCGGTCCGTTTCGCCACCCATGTCCCAGGTGCCGTCTGTTTCGCGACCGTCGATGTAGCCCTTGATGCTCTTCAGTTTACCGAAGGTGTAGGTGACGGCGATGTGATGCCAGCCGGAGCTGCTGAGCGTGTCCTTCGACCACCAGCGATGCCAGTCGCCCTTTTTGCCGGGTACGTCGGCGCTGTGAAAGAGAAATCCGATCTGGGCTCCGCCTTTGCCGTGCTGCAAGCGCAGCGCGTAGTTCTGGTTGTTCGCGCCGAATTCCTTGGTCCCGAGGCGGCCTTTGCCGATGATGTACGGCACGCCAGTGAAAGCAGAGGATTTAACCCAGGCTTCGAGCGTGATCGTCTCGCTGAGGCCGAAGCGGAGTTCTTCGCTGTCCGGGATTTTGAGCGCCTTCTTTCCGTCACCGCTGAAAAGAGCTGCGGCGTTTGTCTTTGAAAAACCGGGAAAGGTTGGCGCACGAGGACCGGCGTCTTTGGAGTCGTCGAATGACCACTGCATCACGGGTGCGGCGACGAGCGCGTCGGACGTGTCGTTTCCACCGCTGTCGTTTTGCGCGAGAGCGATGGAGGCGAGAAGAAAGGTGCTGAAGAGGACGGAGCGCGTCATGCCTTTATAAACGGCGGGATGAATGCCTTTTCAGCACTCAGCCCCCCCCACTTTCGTGAGGGCAAACCGGCGGACGGTCATTGTCTTGCTGGCGTTGCCCCGCTCAGAGGCGCGTTAGGGAGCGGAGGTGTGATGTCAGTTGGCACTGAACGGATTGGGTTTTAGTCTGAGTTTTCAACGGTAGATGTCTTCAAGCTTGTGCGTGAGCTGTCGGGCTTTGGCCCAACCGGCATCCACAAAGAGGTCGAGAAGCTTCAATAGCTCCTCAAGGCACTCGGAGTTGCCCTCATGTGTGGTGCGAAACATCTCGCGGTGGTCAGATAGCGCTCGTTGAATGAGGCGCACGATGTCATCGACGACGAGATGCTCTTGGAGCATGCCCCAGGCAGCGCTGGTCTGGATGGACTTGGCCCCGCAAAGGAACGCTCGTTTGGGATCAGCGGGCATCAGGTGACACATGGCTTCCACCACATGTTTGGCCGTGTGTGGATGTGGCTCGTTGGCAAGTGCTTCAAATAGATCGGCCGAATCATGCCAGAAACGCCGCGCCTGAACATCGGACAGACGGTCTTCGTTCTTCTTTTGTTTCTCAGCGAAAGTGCCGCTGCCGAAGTAGAGTTGAGCAGCGATTCCATCGACGATCTTGTATAGGCCACTCATCCGTGACTCCAGGACGCTCTTCTCAACTTTTTCCCAATTATCATTCATCGCACTGAGACGCCATTGTTCGCGATTCTCGTTCAGTTTGCACTGCGCGGAAGTGAGCAAAACTCTGAAAAACCTCCAAGCTCTTTTGCGACGTTCATCGGTCGTTTCATCTGAAACAATGGCGTCTCCTGCCGTCAGCCACTTGCCGCTTCTACAGCGATGAAGTTGCCCAATCAGAGCCTCGGACGTCCCTGGATCTTCACAATGTGCAATCAAGTTTTCAATATAGGCCCAACTGCGAGCCTCGCCGTTTCCAAGGTGATGAAACAGGAAGCTGGAAGCTATGTGTCGATGGATTCGATGGTCTGGACGTGCCGAGTTCTCTGCGCGTGCTCCAATTCGCTCCATGCGAGGTAAAGCCTTATTGGAATCCCGCGCTAGCAGGTGCCGGATTGAATCAACCAACTCATCCAGGACCGCAAATTTTAGTTCGTTCTCGATCAGGTGATCCATCAGCTTCCACATCAAGTCTGGCGCATCACGATGAAGGGCGTGCAGACTGCCGGCCAAATGATGGCGAACTACTCGTGAAGGATCTGAGCTCAGTCGGCGAATGGCAATCGCAATTGGGCGGTCGATGGCCTTCATTCGAAGAACCAGAAACGGCAGCGCTCTCGCTGCGTCGCTTCGGGGACTTGGAGATGACCACGTTGACAGATGGTCTTCAGTCCCTAAATCTTTTTTTGTAGGGGCTGGGACTGAGTCTGAAGCCGCTTTCAACAGCAAGCGACGGAGATCGTTCCACCAAATCAGCGCGTTTGGTGGTGGGCTTCGACCCACCATATGTGAACTAACATTAACTACCCTTCCCCAGAGGTCATCGGTCAGCTTTGAATGAGTGCACCGGTGCTGTCGAACCATCTTTACAGCCTGCCGGATGGTATTCAGACTCGTTGAAGCGAACAAAGCAGTAGTCTTGCCGTTGTCGATTTGGACTTCGATCTGCTGTAGGTCTTTGTCGAGTCGAGAACATTCCAGAATAATTGGATCTCTTTGATCCCGCTCTTCGTGCATCGACGATCCCCCGAGAGATGGGGTAAACGGCGTTAGTGAATCTGGACGCTGATTTGTGTGCAGCTCTCCCGCTGCTCCACGTGATTGTCGTAGCAGTCTCGTTTCTTCGAGGACAATGTTGGCGTCGCTTAGTTCTCCAAGAAGGACATCTTGAGAGTAGATAATCCATCCGGGAGTTGGATGGCGTGCATCCTCCGCTAGAAGAGGTGTGCTTGATGGAAGTTTCAGCAGCGTATTTTCCAACTTTCTTCTTCGCTCGGTGTCACCGAGTTGATGTAGTGCAGAAAACAGGGCCGCGCCACCATAGCGATAGTCGGGCAGGGTGAGGATCAATGGCTGATAAACGGCCTCCTCCATCAGCAAACCAAGCGATTCAGGATGTTGACTGGCGATCTCAAGAACGACCTGCCACATCACTGATGAGTGGTTCGTTCGTGCAAAAGTCTTAACAGCAAGAATAAGGGACTCCCAGTGTCTCTTCGTGGCCCATTCGCGAAGACGTGCCTCGAAAGCTCTCAGAATGGTATTCTCCTCATTCTCAAACTCTCTTCCCCAGCCGTGGCAGCCGTCGTTCAACAATTCTACATCAATTCCTTGGAGATGAAACTTCGCTCGGAGCTTCTTCATCCCGAGTTGGCTTGTTTTTCGCTCGCGAGTCTTTTCAGTTTGAGACCAGACAGTACAGACCAGTTCCGTGGCAAGGTCAGCACTCATGTTGTAACAGTTGGAATAATATTCACCCAAGGCGTATCGGATGATGTTCCAGTCATCACGCGTCTGCGTTCTCATACTTAGAATTAGTGATCCATTGGAGCGCCAATCGTCAGGTTCGGGCTCGTCCGAAAAAACTGCGGCAAACAGTTCAGTTACGACACGACGCCCCTGCTCGCCGATGTGCTTGATCTCGTGAGCCAGATCAAAAAGATCATGGTGAGGAAACTGTTTGAGCCTTTCCGGATCCATCAAGGCTAGCAAGGCAGCCTCACTGGCTTCCAGCTCAGATTCGTAGGTTCGGCAAATGGCGCGGGTTCCCGTGGCCGCGACATAACGCCAGCCTTGGTTCACAGGTTTGTTCAAATGGTGCTTCAAAAGCGTTCTGCCAGCCTCATTGATCCAGCGACTGTCGTCATTTATGGTGATGGCATTCACATCCAGTAGGCGTGCCACAAGATAAACCAGGGCGCTCTCCAGGACGGGGAATCTCGCAAGCAGCACTCCCAATCGACTGGCATATTCACACCAAGCAGAAGCTCCGAGACGGATTGTTTCTGGGGAGGCATCTTCGAGTCCAGCAGAAAGATGCCGAGCAGCTTTCAGGGAAGGGTGGTCTTCCGACGGACTCAACGAGATGGTCTCAATGAGCGGTAGCAGGTCTTGGGCACATTCGACCCGCCGTGCGGCGAGAAGTGGTGCCAGAATTCGGGTGAAGCTGTGAAGTTGCGGGCTGCTTTCGAGTTCAAGGCACGCTTTCCAAAACCCAGGGACTCCCTCAGGGCCGTCCCATAGCTCGTCCAGGGCCATGACAAAGCTCTGACGGTAGAAAACGGGAGCCAAAGGCTCGGAAATGGCAAAGGCAACGAACCGAGACGCCAAACTGGGTATCAATGATCTGGCAATGGCATAGTCATGGATTAGATGGTGGCTGAACCGGATGTCCTCATCGCCCACCCGCGCTCGATTTTTCAAGAGAGGACTCTGGAGGATGCCGCGGCTTCTCAACTCGCTGATGGCCTCTCGATGATCGGTGCTAAGTGTCAGCTCCTTGGTCGAAAGAGACATGATGCGTTGCTTCATCATGGTCTGGCAGATGAGCTGGAGGACTGACTCACGAGCACCTTCGCCAAGGTCATCGCCCACTCGGGAATCCCAGAATCTCCTCAGCAGAAGCGTGGGGCTGTTCCAGTCAGCCAGTCTGGTGGCGGCAACGCCTGTTCGCAGTAGCTCAGCAGCCAGACGCAGAAAGAACGGAGAGCGATGTAGCTGCTCAGACCTCTTTGACTCGCGTGCGCTCAACACAAACGGGGAGATCTCGGGTCGGGCAGCAATCAGGTGATCCAATTCAGCCTCGGACAGCCTTCCAATGTGGAAATGAGCCACGCCCTCGAAGTCCTTTGAGGCATGCGTCGCAGTGCCCGAGCCGGGGAACAGCTCGCGAAGAGTGACGCTGTGCTTCAGGTCAAACTCCCTCACACTCGCTATCACAGTCCAACTCGACTCCCCACGAATGATGTCTTCCAACATGCGGCGCAGTTTCATCAGCACATCGGGATCACGGACGGCGTCTAGGGCGTCTGTGATCAGAAAACCCGACGAGCCATCTGGCCAGTGCGCCAGGACATCGTCGAGCGCATGTTTGAGAGTAGGAATCACCTGCCTGGAAGATGTGTCACCACTTCCGACTTCTTCCGCCAGGAGGAGGACAACAGGGGTGCCACGCTGTTCCAGCCGCTCGACCAGCAAATGAATCAAACCACTTTTCCCACAGCCTGGTTCGCCAGTGATGAGGTGGTGACCGAACTTAGTCGCTTGTTCCAAGGCATTGATGTCCTCTTGTCGTGGTAAATGAATCTCGTCTGACTTTGTGTCCCCAAAACGTAGGAACCGATGCTCTCTGAGACGAACCATGTTCCGGCGGGTCATGGACTTTAGCGTCTCTAAATCGGCAGCGAACTCGTCCTCACACCGCAGGCTGATTTCGTCAGAGGTGAGTGCTTGGCGAAGTTGGCGAGCTTGGAGTCTCAGGCCACGGCGGTTGGCATCACCAAGCACATCCCGAAGTCGGTTCCATGCTTTACGCGCGTCCTTGGACGTAGCGAGAACATTGGCAGACAGATTGCTCATCGCGGTTCTCTCCATCCGGGAGCCCATCTCGAAATCGAAAATCTCGACATAAATTCGACTCAAAATGCCAGTCACAACATCAGACATGGCGGCAGTGCCCGTCAGCGATTTCCACTTGGCCTTGATGACCGATACGCACGATTCCAATGCCGCTGCTTGTTTTTTGGACCTGCAGCGGAGGAATGATCGAAAATCCTGACTTGGCATTTCCAACCGGAAGGCGGCAAGCGCTTCCAACAAGTCATGCGTGACAGCCAAACCAGCAGTCGAAGGTAGCGCCCAGACGAATCTCGAACGGTTCCTCGCTTGAGCAGACAGCGCTCGATCCTGCTCGACGAAAGATTCGATGACTTCGACAAAGGTGCTGCTGCCAGCTTGTAGCGAGACACGCCCGGTTCTGCGCTTGGCGGATATGTAAATCTTTGCGCTACCGCTGCCCTTTAATTCGAGAACGATGTCGTCCACGGAATCGGCAGACTGGAGAGTAAGAGAACTGATCTCCGTTCCAGAAACCGCATCAAAAACTTCATTGTGGCCGCCCGAGAGCATTTTTACTGCAATTAGTGCTGCGATATCCACTTCATAACCGACTCCAGAGGCAGTTCCCCTGCCTCCAAACTTCTTTTTTGTATTGGGGGGCTTCGCGAGCGTTGGGGAAGGCTTCTTTTGTTTGCGGCTAGGCATATCGAGTTGCCCGGCAGGGGCTATAACTGCTACAAGATTATAGGGTGTTGGCGAGACGCAATCAATGCGTCATCCGATCCAGCTTACACGTTAGAGGTGAACGTGATCGGCTAATGGGGCATTAACGCCTTGCCGTATTCCAATTCTCTACTTTATTTTCGAAGGGGCAATCGCGGCCCGGAATGCTTCACGGGCTGAAAGCCGATTCCGGAGCGTTGAGGATGGCCCAGAGGATGTCTTCGAGGCGGGTGCGCCACGCGGCGTCGAGTCGTTCCGTGGGCGGATCGCCTGCGCGGGCTGCTTTCTCCTGCTCCATGCGCACGAGGTTGGCCTCGTCGTTCACATGATTGGACCAACTGACGTATTTTTCGCGGACGCGGGTGGTGGGCAGCGCGGGTGATGCGTGGTGCGTGATGCGTGATTCGAAGCTGACGCTGAGGTGTTCCGTGTAAAGCTCGCGCTCTTCCGCCGTGGGATGGCGGGTGAGGAGTTTGAGGAAGAGCCGGTCGATGAACTGGTCGAGGGACTGTTCCTTCAACGCCAGCTCGGTGATGCCGTGGTCGTCGCTGAGGCGGGTGAGCCACACGCCGAGCGTGCCGTTGCCAAGAATGGCCGGCTGCAGGACGTTGGGGTCGGCGTCGCGCTTGCTGGTCGGATCCTGGCGGGCTCCGCGCCAGCCGAAGGCGGCGAGCACGTCGCACACCGCCTGGATGCGCGGCAGCGCGAGGCTGGGGCGGTCGCGCTCGTTGCTGGTGCTGGTGAGCATCCAGCTGCGGTGCGGTTTGCCGAGGTGGATGGCGTTTTTGAGATCGCGCGTGTTGTCGATGTCGAGGCAGACTTCTTCCGTTTTGAATGGCTTGCCCGTGGCCGCGAAGAGACTGTCCACGATCTGTTCGGCCTGCAAACGACGCGGCGCGGGGGAGGTGTAGAGCGGGCTGGTCTGCTTGAGCTCGGGATCGGTGGCCCGCTGGTAGGCCTCGCTGTTCAAAATGAGGCGCGCGAGGTGCTTCACGTCGTAGCCGCCGCGCACGAGTTCGCGTCCGAGCCACTTCAGCAGTTCTGGATGCGTGGGCCTGCCCTTTTCCCAGTCATCGACGGGTTCGACGATGCCGCGGCCCATGAAGCGCGACCACACGCGGTTGGCGATGACCTGCGCAAAGCGCTCGTTCTGCGGCGCGGTGATCATGGCGGCGAGCCGGTCGCGGGTGTTGCCGGCGTCTTCGGCGAGCTGGCCGGCCGCTTCGTCGCAAAACTCGGCAAAGGGCCACTTCGGCTGCACCTTGGTGCCGGGCTTGAGCGTGACCTGGATCAGCGGCTTGCGCCCACCGGCGTGGATCTTGTCCATCGGCACGCTGCTGGTCTTGGGCACTTCGATTTCCTTCCGTCCGAGCATGGCGGCCAGCTCGAAAAGATCCTGCTGCAGGAACTTGCCGGTGGGCGAGTCGTGGCAGCGCGCGCACTTCATTTCCACGCCGAGAAAGGCCGCTCCGATGATCGCGCCTTTGGCCGCCATGGGCACGTCGTTCTGCGAGGCGGTGCCGAATCCGGCGGGTCCGCCGAGGCGCTCACTTCCACCCATGCGCAGCAGCTCGGTGACGAAGAAGTCCATCGGCTTGTTGTCCTGCAGCGACTCGTAGAGCCACCAGCGGAACGGGCCGGTGTTGTTGAGCGTGGGATTGAGGATGTTCGGGTTCTCGGCCAGCACGTCCTGCCAGTAACCCATCCAGTTGTCAGCCCAGCGCGGGTCCTGGAGAAGACGGTCGATGATCGCGGCGCGGTCGGGATTCTTCTCGAAGGCGGCGATCTCCTCCAGCGAGGGCGGCACGCCGACCGTGTCGATGTAAACACGCCGCAGGAAGGTCAGGTCATCACTCAATGGCGTGAGCGTGAGGTGGTCGGCGCGGATGTCGGGCCAGTGCGCGCCTTCCTTGATCCAGGCGGTGAGCACGGTGATCTGATCCCTGCTCAAGGGCTTGCCCTTGGGCGGCATGATCTCGTCCTCGTCCTCGGTGATGATGCGGGCGATGAGCTCGCTGGCCTCGGGATGGCCCGGCTTGATGGCCGATGCAGCGTCGGCTAGGGAGTCGAGCTTCAAGTCCCCCTTGGCCTTCGCTCCGCGATGGCACTCGGTGCATTTGGCTTCGAGGATGGGCTGGACGTCTTTGAAGTAGTCGATGCCGCCCTTGTGCGCGTCCTGCGCCTTCACGCTGTCGATGCGGGCGAGGATGAACTCGTCGATGCCTCCTTTGCCTTCGCCCGCCGGATTTTCGGCCAGCCACGCCTTCGCGGCCTCGCGGCGCTTCGCCCAGTAGGGATCGGACTTCGCGCGGAGTTCAGCGCGCTTCCTGGCGTTCATCTCGGCGTAGTGCGCGTTGCGCTCCCTCTCGTAGGCGGCCCAGCCTTCGTCGTTGTAGGGCACCGCGCGTTTTCCAGGCGTCACCAGCTGCCAGGTCTCGGAACCCTCCCGCGACCAGGCGACCACGGTTTCGCCAAGTTCCGGACGGCGGACGCTTTTGCCGGTGTAACTGCCAACAATGGACTCCAGCACGATGAACTGGGGTTTGCCCGTGCCTTCAAACTCACACCAGGATTCGCGGTTCCCCGGCGGCGCAAAGCGGAAGTCGGGGCCAAGATCCAGGTAGTCTTTCTGTTCGGCGACGAGATGATGTCCGTCACTCGAAGAGGGGGGAAATGGCGTCGTGAGGATCGTCTTGCCGTCGATGTGGAGATTCGTGGCGCCCCGAGCGCGAAGCAGCAGGCGGTGCCTGCCTTTTGGGAACGTCACGCTGGTGGCGGCGCGAAAAAGGAAGGGAATGTGGCGATCTCCGCGCACGCCGGTGTCCACGTACTTCTGCGGCACGTCGAAAAAGCCGAAGACGTCCTCCGCGTAGGCCTCACCGACTATCGGCGGCTCGCTAGGCCAGGCGTTCGCATCCGGCATGCCTTCCTCCGCGAGCTGCACGAGCACGCGGCCTGCGGGCACGTCCTTTTTCACGACGGGCGGCGGCGGCTGGACGAACTCATACTTCGCGGCCAGCGCCCCGACGTCGATGGGGCCGCGATAGATGGCGACTTCGTCGAGCCAGCCCTTGAAAGAATGCGGCGGAGTCAGATTGTAACCGCTGCCGATCACCAACGCGTCGCCATCCGTCACCGGCGCACGATCCGTGGCGCCGCCCGCGTCCCAGACGCCATCGGTGGGACGACCGTCGATGAAACCCTTGATGCTCTCCGGCTTGCCAAAGGTGTAGGTCAGCAGGATATGATGCCAGCCGCGGAGCGGCATCGTGTCGTTCGACCACCAGCGGTGCCCCTCGCCCTTTTTTTCCGGTAGGTCCGCGCTGTAAAACAGAAAGCCGATCTGCGCACCGCCGCCCTTCACCGTCTGCAGGCGCAGCGCGTAGTTTTGATTGTTCCCACCGAACTCCTTCGTCCCCAGCCGTCCTTTGCCGATGAGGTAAGGCACCCCTTCGGCTTCGGGAGCCATGACCCAGGCCTCCATCGTGATCGTGTCATGCAGGCCGAAGCGCAAACTCTCGCTGTCGGAAATCTTGAGCGCCTTCTTGCCGTCTCCCTCGAAGCGGCGGGCGCTGTTGTCTTTCGGGAATCCAGGAAAGGCGGGAGAACGCGGCCCTGCGTCCCTGGCGCCGTCGAACGACCACCGCACGACCGGCGTGGCGACGACCGCGTCGGATGTGTCGTTCCCTCCGCTGTCATTCTGCGCGGAGACGATGGTGGTGAGAAGGAAGGAAACGAGGACGAAACGTGACATCAAGTCATAAACGTCATGGCGGGCCGTGTTTCAGCAGCGGAACACCCCACTTTCGTGATGAGGAAAAAGTGCATGTTCAAACGCATCGAATGCATAACTCGTTACCACATGGCTTACACACTCACCCGAACCAGCATGGTTTTGGATCAGTTCACCCTGCGAGCCCTCGATTCGCTCGCGAAGAAATGGGACGAGCCCAAGGCTGAGGTCATGCGCCGGGCGGTGCGCCGCATCAAGGAGGAGAAAGACATGAAGGAACAAGCCCCAAAACAACTCAAAGCTCTCGACTGGCTGCAAAAAGGCGGCGGTCTCACTGTTCAGGAGGCCGAGGCCTTCCGTAAAGAGATGCAGGCCGAGAGCGAGGCCAAACGCTAGTGGTGGGAAGCATGATCCACCTGAACACCAACCTCCTCATCGACCTCGTCACCATCGGATCGCCGCACATCGCGGTGATCCGTCAGTGGCTGGTCGATGGTGATGAGCTGGCGGTGTGCGCCATCACTTGGTCCGAGTTTTTGAACGGCCGCACACGAAACAGCAGAAGGATGCCGTGCAGGCCATCGTCGAGGGGCGAATCCTGGATTTCACCGCCAGGGAAGCCGAGCAGGATGGAGTGCGCATTGCGACACGGAACATCGCGGACTTTGAAAAATTCGTGCCGCACGGGCTGAAACTGGTGGCGGTGGAGACGGTGACTACACCTTGACCAAACCGCGTCGAATCGCCTCTGCCGTAGCCTGGGCGCGGTCGTTGACTTTGAGCTTCATCAGGATGCGGCTGACATGCTGCTTCACCGTATCCTCGCCGATGCCGAGAGTGGCGGCGATTTCCTTGTTAGCGTTACCTTGCGTGACGAGGATGAGGATTTCGCGTTCGCGTGGTGTGATCTCGGGTTCGCCGAGGCGGTCCCGGAGACGCTGTTCGATTTCGGAGGGCAAACTGCGCCCCCCTTTTGCGACGGTGCGGATGGCGGCGAGAAGATCGTCGCGCGAGGAGGATTTTTGGAGATAGCCGAGCGCTCCCGCTTTCAGCGCAGCCTGAATCTCGTCATCGCGGGCGAAAGTGGAGAATATGAGGATGCGGGCGTCCGGGTGGTCCGCCAGCAGCGCGGCCGTAGCGTCGATGCCGCTGATGCCGGGGAGCTGGAGGTCCATGAGGACGATGTCCGGCTTCTTTTTGGCGAACAGCTTCGGCGCATCCTCGCCCCGATCCGCCTCGCCGACGACTTTCAGGTCGTCCTCGAGTTCCAGCGAGGCCACGAGGCCGCTGCGGACGACGAAGTGGTCATCGACTAGCAAAAGGGAAATCATGTGCGACGAAAAGAGGGGAAATGACGAAACCAGAATGACGAATGAATGACAAAGTTCGAATGACAAAATGGATTCGCGCAATGCAACTTGGTCATTTGGCATTCGGGCTTCATTCGTCATTCCTCCTTCGGATTTCGTCATTGAGCGAGAGGCAACGAAACACACACCGTCGTTCCCTTTCCCTCCTCGCTTTCCCATTTCACCTCCGCGCCGACTTTCCTCGCTCGTTCGCGGATGCCGATGCAGCCGAAGTGACCGGGCTGGCCGTGAGTTTGGGCGGCGGGGTCGAAGCCGCGGCCGTTGTCGCTGATTCTGAGGGTGAGAAGCGTGGAGGTGCTGGAGAGGTGAAGAGTGACTTCGGATGCCCGGGCGTGCTTGAGAGCGTTGGTGACGGCCTCCTGCGCGATCATGCGGAGGTGATGCGCAACATGGGAGGGAATGGGGGGAATGGGAGTGATGTCGAGCTTGACGGTCAGACTTTCGGGAGCGCGGGAGGCGAGGATTTGGAGGGCTTCGACGAGGGTGGTGGCATGCTCGGTTTCGCGGAGGTCGGAGACGAGGTTACGGGCTTCGGTTTGGATACGGGAGACGAGGCTGCGACTCGTTTCGAGCAGCGTGCGGGCCTTGTCTTCGAGCGGGCGCGTCGTGGCGGCATCAAGGCGGATGGAGAGGCCGGCGAGTTCCTGTTCGAGCGTGTCGTGGAATTCGCGGGCGATGCGCTGGCGTTCTTCGAGCGTGGCCTGCTGAATGATTTTGCGTTCGAGGCGGGTGATTTGACGGCGCTGCTGGGAGATCCAGAAAAGCGTGAGCAGCACGAGGCCGCCGAGGACGGCGATGGCGATGATCAGGCGCCTGGCATTCCAAAATGGCGCGGTGCTGAGCACCTGAATATCATCGACGGAACGCACGAGGAGCGAGGCGCGTTCAGGCCGGGAGCGGAAGCCCCTGTCAGTGGAGGATTCGACGAGGCAGATGCCGGTGAGCAGGCATGCGGAGCCGATTTCGAAAGGCGGCGGCTCGTACTGCAGAAGGAAGACGCGAATCGAAGTCCCGGCTGCGGTGAGGCGCAGTTCGCAGCCTTCGCTCGTGCGGAAAAAATCGTTCAAGACGGCGGGCGCGGAGAGGCGCACGAGATCGGCGTCGTGGGAGCCGTTCTGAAACTGACTGAGCGAGATAACTGTAGGGGCGGGGGCTGCTGAGGGCTTCGCTGAAAGGACAAGCGCGTCGGCCAGTGAGGCGCTGAAGCCGTTCATGACGGGGAATCCGGTGATTTCGGCCAGTTGGCCGGGCACCAGGCTGGTGGGCGTGGTGAGACGAACGGCGATCGAGGGCGACTGCGGTGGTTCGTCGGCGGATGTCTCGCGAGGCGGCGGCGTGGAGTCGCGCAGGAAAACGCGGCCGTCGTCGAAGGCTGCGAGCACGGCGCCGCGAATGCGGGCGCGGTGATGAGGCTCGTCAGCCGCGCCGAAGCGCAGCAGCGTGGCGACGGAGATGACGGGCAGGGATTCCGGAGTGGGGGCGGTTTCCGTGACAGTGATGTCGTTCCAGTCGGCGACACGCAGGTAGGGGAAAACGAGCTGCCTGCGGTCGTTGATGCCGCCCGCAGCGAGCGCGGTGATGTGCAAGCGTGCGTCAATGAGCACGGGGGCGGACTCCAGCGGCGCATCGACGCGGACTTCGATCACACGCCCTCCCATGGCGAGACGGAGGAGGGAGCGGTCCTCATCCATGGCCGACAGGCTGCGTCCCACGCCTTCGACACTCACTCTTTGATAGTGAAACCGCCCGGAGGCGAGGTCGTCGTAGTCGGCCGCAACAGGAGCGGGCGGCGATTCGTGACCGAGAAGGGCGAGTTCGGCCACTTCGACTCCCGGCAGGTAGAGGCCGGCCATGGTAACGCCTTTTACACGCAGGCGGTCACCGACGCGGAGGTCGTTGCGCGGCGGCTTGAAGTGCAGGTGCGTGCCCGCGCTGTCATCCTGCACGAAAACGGTGCCGCCGCTTTCGACGAAACCGACGGTGGCGGTGAGATCGACGGGAAGTTTTTCCAAACTGCGCTCGTAAGGCAGCGTGCGGATGTCGATGGCGCGGGTGAGGTCGGCTTTCGCCTCAAATGACGAAATCAGAAGGAGGAATGAGGAAAGGATGACGAAGCGCGAATGACGGAAAGAACCGCGAGGCGCGACACTGGTCATTCGGGATTTTTTTGTCATTTCAATCGTCGGTTGGATCCACGCCTTTTTGCAGCTTGCGGACGAGGTCCTTCACATGGTGGGCGCGGCGCATGTCCTTGAACTGCACCTCGATGCCAGCATTCGCGGCGGTGGAAAAGTCGATGGTGCCGAGTCCCAGCAGCCCCTTCAGGCCGGGCTCGTAAACGTCGATGCTGCGGATGTCGCAGATGCGCGCCTCCTTGGAACTGCGGCCGATGATGCCCCAGATCAGCTCCACACGCTCGTAGGTGACGATGTAGTCGCGCGAGTATCTGGCGATGCCGATGGCGATGAGGGTGGAAATGGCGCACAGAAGTGCGATGACCGCGTATTCGAACTGGATGACGAATAGCAGCCCAGCGGCGACGACGAGGAGCAGGACGAGAAAGAGCGCCTTAGTGAAGCCGAACCAGGAAGGGTGGGCGTGGTGCAGGATGGCCTCGCCGCTGGGCGTGTAGCCGAGCACTGAAACACCGCCGCCGCTTTCGTTGCCGTCTTCATCTTCCGCCTCTTCAATCTCGTCACCGGATTCGTCTTCCTCTTCCCCGGCCGCGTCCTCCACTTCGTCGGGAAGTTCGGTGTCGGGGCTGATTTCGCGGTAGGCGGGGCGGTTCAGCCGTGACCGCGTGGCGGGCCGCATGCCGCTGACGAGTTCACCCACGGTGTGGGTGAGACCGGTGTCTTCGTCGATGCACATCTCCCCGCGCGCCAGTGAGCCGCGGGCGACGAGGGTGTAGAGATCCTCTTTCGAGAGCGGTTCGCCAAAGGCCGGATGGTTTTGCAGCGAGTAGCGGGCGGACATGATGAGCGGCAGTGGAGGGCGGGAGCGCCCGTCTCGCGGTCACTCTGCATCGGGCGCGGGCGGGAGCAAATCCTCGCGCAGCATCAAATCAGCCACTTTGAGGAGGAGCAGCTCGCCCTTGGGCGTGCGAATGACCTCACCGAGAAAGGGCGTGAGGCGGTCCATTTCCGCCACGGCGGAGTGGACCATGCTGGCCAGGATGCGCGAATCGTGGCGGTTCGGCGGAAAGATGTTCGTGATGCGAAACATCACCCCGCCGCCGTCCCATTCGAGTTCGAAATTGCCGAGGTTCAGCTCCTTGTTCACGCGCATGAGCAGCTCGCAAACGGGCAGGCGATGGGAGGAGGGCACCTGCAGGGTGGAAGTGGCGACCACGCTGACGATGTGCGTCTCGCCAAAGACCTGCATGTGCAGGGGAATCTTCGTGTGGTGGGCTTCGAAGTCGCACTCGATGACGTGATGCCCGGGGACTTCACGATAGTGCCAGCCCATTTCCTTGAAAGTGCTGAGGGCGGTGGCGTAGAGGGCGGACATCAGGTGATTCGAAATTTCAGTTTTGAAATTTGAGATCAAAAGGTGGTCGGGGCGGCCAGATTCGAACTGACGACTTCTTGCTCCCAAAGCAAGCGCTCTACCAGGCTGAGCTACGCCCCGAAACTAATCCTCACGCCGGGCTGGCAAGAGGGCCGCGATAGTCGCCGCGATTCGACGGGGTGCAAGGGGAAAGGCGGCCGGAATCCGGCGATTATCAAAATGGCGGCACGGTGCGGGTCAGCGTGCAGGCTTCTGGAGGCTCATGGTTCCACTGAAATTGCCCAGAAACTCGCGCTCCCACCATTCGCCGGATATTTGGCGGACTTCAGGGTCGGTGAAGTGGTAGCGGTAGAGTTTCGCGCGGATGTGCGTGATGTCGTTGACCGGAAAGGGCGGCGGTTCGAGCAGATCCCAGACGGGCTGCTTGTGCTGCAGCAGCGCGGTGCAGAACTGGCCGAACCAGAACATCGGAGAACCCGCGTTTGCGTCCCGCCGCGGATCGTAACCCGGATAGAGCGCTGCAAACCACATCTGCCAGTCGAGACGCGGCTGGTGGGGGGCGATGGTTCGCGGCGCGAGCTTCGGGTCTCCCGGTTTGTATTTGAAATCGAGCGGCAGGAAGAGGATGCCGTCGTCACTGACTTCGAGAATGATCTCGGGACGCTCCTCGGTCATGTCCTGAAAGAGGCCGTAGGCGTTGAAGGAGCGCGAACTCGAGACCGGGGCGTCGAGCCGCTCATGCAGCGCTTCGGGAAGCAGCGGTCCAAAGCCGCGGACACGCCCCGAGAAAAAGGAATCCGCAGCCACGAGGGTGAAGAGCACGACCGGCAACACGGCGGCGAACGCGGGCCACTGGGTCCAGCGTTTTAGCGAAGGACGGGGAGCCTCGGCGTCGATGCGCAGCCAGCTGCGGGCGCATTTCGGCCACCAGCGGTCGTCCAGCAGCGTGAGGGCGAGCGCGACGGCGAGAAGGTTGAAGAAATTGTAGTTCCCCGTGGCGAAGATCATCGCCATGAGGCCCAGGATGCCCAGCGCGGCGGTCAGCCGCCCCCAACGTCCGAAAAAAATGGCGAACGGCAGCACCAGCTCGATGCCGTACATGGTCCAGCAGCCGGCGACATGAAACCAGCGCGGCCAATGGTGCGCGAACCATGACAGTCCGTTCGGGAGAGGTTGCGTCTCGTAGTGGTAGAGCAACGCTGTCATGTCCCGCCAAGGCGGATCACCGCCGATGATTTTGACGATGCCGGAGAGAAACATCAGACGGAACAGGAGCCAGTGCAGCAGGAAGACGGACCCGCGCGGCGGCTCGCCGGGAGCACGCCACGACCACAGACGCCAGGGAGCCGCCAACGGGGCGAGCAGCCCGGCCTCCAGCAGCAGCGCGTCCCACTGGTAGCCCATGAAAATATCCCCCGTGGTGGCGAAGGACAGATAGCCGAACCAAAGCAATAGCAGCAGCGGCCCCTGCGCCACGCCGACGATCACCAGAAGCGAAAGAATGCCGCAGACGAGCAGGCAACCATGCGCGATGGCGTCGCTGTAATGGAAATAGAAGATCCCGGGGAACTGCCAGAACAGGGACTTCCCTTCCCTCTCCTCAAAGGCGTGAACGTTTTCGACAAGGTTCTTCGCCGGCAGGATGCCGTTCTCCCCCACCAAGCCGTCGTATTGCAGTCCCCAAGAGATAAAGGCAACCAGGTAGATGCCCGCCAGCAAACGAGGGAACAGCCAACGAGCTACGCAGTAGCGTCCGCGATGCTTTTCAAGACGGGAGAACCAGTGCATGCCCAAGGGTGACTGAGGATGGCCGGATCGTGCAAGCTCAATTCTCTTTCACGCAGGCGAGATCGGCCATTTCCCATTTCGAAGAGAGGGCAATGCGTCATTTCGCCGGAAACTGCATCCGATCCCGCCCGAAGAGAGCCACTCCCACCGGAAGCATCGCGAGCCAAAGAAGACGCCCGGCGTTCGAGCGCAGGTCGCGAAATTGCGCCGCGAAGCCCTGACCGCTGAGCCATGCAAAGCGGCTGTACTGCACGCCGGCACGCAGCAGGCGCAGCGGGGCGGTTGGGAACCAGCAGCCCTCCAGATCGAGCACCATCTTGAACATGAGCCGGTGCCCGGCCGCGTTCGTACGCGGATCGGCTCGGCCGTGGACAAGCGAGGGAGCGTCCATCCAGTAAATGCGCAGCATCTCGTTGACGTGGCGCGTCTGGTAGTGCCGCGAAACCTGGCACCAGATGTAGGATTCCGGGATGAAATTCCCCGGCACATCCCCGGGGTACGGAAACTGCCGCACGACATCGAGCCGCAGGAAGCCCCAGTGCTCTCCGAAGACTTTGTGGCGGTATTCCAGCTCGGCGGCGGTACAGTCGAGCGGATCGGCGGGAAAACGGGTGCCAACGATGGCTCCGCCCTGATCCTGGCACAATCCGGTGACGCCGGAGAAGGCGTCCCGCCGTGCCGGAGGAATACTGTCCCAATGATGCTTCAGACGTTCGAGCGCATTGGGCAGACAGCCGTCGTCGGAATCGAGCTTGAGCCAGAACGAGCCCTGTGACTCCAGCAGGGAAAGATTGTGGGCGTGGTGGGCTCCGCGATGAGGCTCACGCAGGTAGCGCACCGGAAAACGGGCCTCGTCCAGATAGCGGGCCATGAGCTCCGGCGTGTCATCGGTGGAGCCGTCGTCGATGACGAGCCATTCAAAGTCGCGGCAGGTCTGCGCCTGCAGGCTTTCAAACACGCGGTGCAGCGTGTGGGCGCGATTGAAAGTGGGGGTATAGACCGTGAAAAGCGGCATATGAGGAGGGACTGGCGTCCCTCGTGGAGTCCGGACGCACGATGGAAAAAAACACCCGCTAGTAGGCGTTGTCGCGCTTGAAGAAAGTGAGCAGCATGATTTGAAGATCGAGCCAGAGGCTCCAGTTTTCCAGGTACCACAGATCGCACTGGATGCGCTCGCGCAGGTCGGTGTCGCCGCGCAGGCCGTTGACCTGCGCCCAGCCGGTCATGCCGGGTTTGGAGTGATGCCGCGCGTTGTAGTGCGGGATCTGATGCTTGAAGGAGGCGATGAGTTCCGGACGCTCGGGACGCGGCCCGACGAGGCTCATCTGGCCTTTCAGGACATTCCAGAACTGCGGCAGTTCGTCGATGTTCCACTTGCGCATGAAGGCGCCGACTTTCAACCGGCGCGGATCGTCCTTCACGCACCACTGGGCGCCGGCTCCCTTCTCGGCATCGATGCGCATGGAGCGGATCTTGATGATGTCAAAGGGGACGCCGTTGACGCCCCAGCGGCGCTGGCGGTAAAACACCGACCCGCGGGACTCAAGCCATACCATGGCACCGAACAATGCGATGACCGGTGCACTGACGACCAGGCCCACGACGGCTCCCACGATGTCGAGGAGACGCTTGGCAAACACATTGACGCTGCTGTCCAGCGGCAGCCGGCTGACACCGAGGACGGGAGTGCCGGCGATGGTCTCCAGCATCAGGCCGGAAACGAAAACGCGGAAGCAGGAGGGGATCACTTTGAACTGGATCATCTCGCGCTCGCAAAGATTCGCCAAGGCAACCATCTGCTCGCGCGGGCCATGCAGATCGGCCACGACCACCATGTCCACCGCGTGTGCGGCGACGAGGCGCTCGACGTCGTCCAAACCGCCGAGGCAGTGACAGGCCGGATCTTCGGGCTGACTCCGCTCTCCGGTGTTCACCCAGCCGACGACGTCGTAGGCGCAGGCATGGTCGCGCTTCAGCGTCTTCCAGAGGCTGACCGCATCGTCATTCCAGCCGACGAAAAGGGCGCGCTGCCGCAGCGCCTCCACGCGTCCCGGAGTTCGCAGAAAACGGAGGTACCAAGTCCTCCAGCCCAGCAGCAGCAGCAGAGCGGTGGCTCCGTTGAGCGCCACGTAGGCGCGGGAGATGCTGGGCTGAAGCCTCAGCGCCAGCGTGATGGCCAGAAACCCGGCGGTCCACAGCAGGATGCCTTTGGCAATCTTGGATGAAACCCAGCGGCTCCGCAGTAGCACGTTCTGGTGATAGATCCCCTGCCAGCCCAGAACCAGGACCAGGGTGAGGCTTCCCAGTGCCATGTGACCTCCGTATTGGCGAAAGGTCATCGCATCAAAATTTCCGAAATCACGCAGCCCGGTGTGAAACCGCAGCCAATAGGCCGCGTAGGCAGCTAAAACGGCCATGATCAGATCTCCGAGGATGCTGATCAAAACCCACAGGTGGGGAGAAACCTGTTCGTTCTCCCGCCAAGCACGCCGAGCCTCAAGAGCGCGGAGGGGGCTGCTGCTGGCAAGAACGCCGGGGGTTAGGTTTGTGATATCCATAACTGCAAGGTTGGTGGTGTATTGAAATTATATTCATTATACCCGCAACGAGCAAGACATTATTATGAAAATTATCTCACATTTGGCTAATTCACTCACGCTCGATTATCAAAGGTGAGAACCCTCTGCAAAATCGCCCCCTTTGAACCAAAAAACGGGCCGGGAATGATTGCCCCGGCCCGTTTCCATCAACTCCAACCACTTTGAACCTCAAAAACTCAGCTTTACTCCTGTCATGATCCCACGTCCTGGCAGCGGCAGACGATCCTTCAAGATGGACGTGTGCTCGCGGGCATCCTCATCGGTCAGGTTCACGCCTTTGACGTAGAAATCACAGGTGGTCGGGCCTTTCACCAAGCGGTAGGTCAGCGCCAGATTCACCATGAAATAGCTGTCCGTTCTGAACTCATTGGCCGCCAGCCGGCTCTGCGGAGCGGCGTAGATGCCCTCCAGCCTGGCACCAAACGGGCCGTGCTCCGCGATGAGCGCGGTCGAGAAATGAAACGGCGGGATGCGCGGCAGCGAGCCGCCAGT
The DNA here is from genome assembly GCA_964452755.1 of uncultured Prosthecobacter sp. Taxonomy (GTDB): domain Bacteria; phylum Verrucomicrobiota; class Verrucomicrobiia; order Verrucomicrobiales; family Verrucomicrobiaceae; genus Prosthecobacter. The sequence goes on from CAYVQY010000001.1 coordinate 207,420, forward strand.
GCTGGCGTCGCGGGCGCGCACGGCGTCCGCCTTGAACTCCAGGTGCAGGTTCGTGCCCACCGGCTCCCCTTCTTCCTTGATGGGGTGCAGCAGGTGCAGCGTCGTTTCCAGTTCCGCACCGATGAATTCCGCGTCCACCGCGCGGTAGTTGAACTGAGGCGAGTCGGGGATCAGGTCCCCGTCCGTATCCACCAGGAAGCCAGCGGGGAACTGGCCGATGAATCCGCTGTATCGGCTGTAGTAACCCCCCACGCTGCCGGTGACCCAGCCAGTGCGCTTGCGCAGGTTCAGGTCGAAGCTCAGGGAATTCTCCGAGCCGAGGTTAAAATCACCCACCTCGAAGGTGCCCGTGGCTGCATGGCTGCCGTTCGCAAAAAGCTCCTGCTGCGTGGGGGCTCGTTCCGCGTAGGTGATCGTGAAAGCGGAGGAATACTCGTCATTCGGCGTGAAGACCACGCCGGCCGAGCCGCTCACATTGTCAAATCGCCGCCCTCGCGCCGGGCCGAACACATCATTGTTCACCGAACGCGTCTCGATGTGGTCGTAGCGTCCGCCAAACTGAAAACTCAGCATCCCCCGAGTGATGTCCTCAAAGAGGAACAGCGAGTTCGACTCCGTCACCGTCGGTGGCATGAAGGCCTCCGCACCGCCGATGAAAAAATCACTCCGCTCCGATTGGAAGCCCACCACGCCCTCCATGCCGGCGACCTTCTCATGCTTCACCTCCACACGGGCGTCGTAGCCGTCGTTTTTGAAGACCGTGTTGTCCATGCCGTCCTCGAACTCCACGTGCTCGTAGTCCGACCAGGCGAAGCGGTAGCTGATCTCCTTGATCAGCGGCAGTGGCTCGTAGAAAGCGCCGCGCACGTCCAGGCGCGTCTGGTTCATGTCGATCACCACCGCCGAGTCCGCCGGCGATCCGTAGTTCGTGTGAAACTCCGTCCAGGAAAAGCCGACGAAGCCCTTCTCCCACACATAGCTCAGACCTGCGGAGAGCCCCTCGGACCTCAGGTTGCTGTTCAAGACCACCCCGTTCGGCTCCGGCGTACCTGCAGGCAGCGGATTGCGCTCCTGCTCGCCCACCGTGCGCAGATTTCCAGGCACGCGATAGTCCTCCGCCGAGCGTGTGAAGGCCTCCACGTGAAACGCCAGACCCTTCCAGCCGCCCTCCAGCATGAAACTCGACTGATACCCCTGATCCACGGAGGAAAATCGCCCGCCCATCGAGCCGCGGATCGTGCCATCCAGATTCTCGTCCACGATGCGTCCGTCGATCGCGTTCACCACGCCGCCGATGGCGTTTGATCCATAAAGCAGCGTTGCCGGGCCGCGAACCACCTCCACCGACTTCAAATTTGAAGGTTCAAAGCTCAGCGCATGATCGGGACTCGCCGAGGAGGCGTCCAGCGTGTTCAGCCCGTTTTGCAGGATGCGCACGCGATCCCCGTCCAGACCGCGGATGATCGGCCGGCTCGACGCCGGTCCGAAGAACGAACTGCTCACACCAGGCATGCGCGCCAGAGTCTGCCCCAGAGTGGGTTCCATGGCCAGGTTCAGCTGCTCCGCAGTCATGATCGAAGCCGCCTGAGCCTGCTGGTAGAGAGGTCGGTTCAGCGGGGCTGAAATGACGACCTCGTCCAGCGGGATCACCTCCTCCTCGTGATTGTGGGAGGGATCATGCCGCTGCTGGGCGGAAGCGAGACCGCAGAGCGCTAAATAGGCGGAGACTACAACAAGCGTGCGAAGGGAAAGCATAAGATGTTTCGAGTGAGGCCGCGCTATAAATGCAATCTGATTGCAATTGCAAGCTATTTGTATTAAATTGCTCTCGCGCTGGGCGGCTGGGCATGATCCGAATCATCGGGTCCTTTCATCCCGCAGCTCCTTGGGGAGCACCGCCGTCCCAGTGAGCAGCGCTTGCCCCTTGAGCTGGGCTTCCTTGTCCCCAGCGCGTAGAGCGTCTTCTGCAGCCTTACGGTCAAGGGGGCATATTTCGGATATGACAGCCCCCTTGATTTGCGCCTGCATGGACGCCCCTGCAATCCTCCCGCTTCAGATCAGCTCCGGCATCGGCTGCCAGCCATCGACGAGATACTGCGGCCGTCCGGTCAGATCGTTGAGTGTCGTCTTCACGGTGTCGATGCCCATGTGCCGGTAAAGCGTGGCAAAGACCTCGCCGAAATGAACGGGGCGCTCGGTTGGCTCGCCGCCCAGCTTATCAGTCGCTCCGATGACCTGACCGGTCCTCAATCCGCCACCGGCGAGCAAGGCTCCGCCGACTCGCGGCCAGTGATCACGCCCGCCGTCTTTGTTCACGATCGGCGTGCGGCCAAACTCGCCCCAGGCGACGACGGCCACGTCCTTGTCGAGGCCGCGCTCGTGCAGATCCTCGACGAGGGCGCTCATGCCCTGATCGAAGAGAGGCAGGTGGCGCAGGAGCTGCGGGTAATTGTTGTCGTGAAAGTCCCAGCGGCCAAAATTCAGCGTCACCACACGCGCACCGGCCTCGACCAGGCGCCGGGCGAGGAGGAAGTGCTCGAGATTCAACGGAGCGCCATCGCCGTAGTTCTTCGGATCGCCCTTGCCGTAGCGTTCGCGCGTTTTGGGCGTCTCCTTGCTCAAGTCGAGCGCGGTGAGCAGCTTGCTGCTGGTCAGCACGTTCAACGCCTGCTGATTGAAGGCGTCCATGCTGCTCACGAGGCCGCTGGAGTCGAGCTCGCGGCGGAAATGGTCAAAACCGTCCAGCAGCGAGCGCCGGTCTTCGAGCCGGTCGAGCGTGATGCCGTTTAGTTGGAGATCCTCCACACCCGCGCCGTTCGGACGGAAGGCGGAGTGCGTGTTGCCACAGTAGCCGGGATGACCAGGCGAACCGTAAGGCGGATGGCCGGCCTTGGGCGCGAGGCCAACGAACGCCGGAATGGCGGGATCAGCCTGGCCGCTGAGCTTGGAGACGACCGAGCCGAAGGAAGGCGGATCGGAAAGGCGGCCGGTGGGCGCATTGCCGCCGTTCGGAGGCGGCGGACGACCGGTGTAGCAGATGAAGCTGTCATGCGCGCCGTTCGGCGAACCCCACATGCTGCGGATCGGCACCAGCTTGTCCATGATCCTGGCCAGACGCGGCGCGTGCTCGGAGATGTGGATGCCGGGGACGGCGGTCTTGATGGGCTTGTAAGGACCGCGAATCTCAAGAGGCGCGTCCATCTTCAAATCATACATGTCCTGATGCGGCGGCGCTCCGCACATGTAGATCATGATGACCGACTTGAAGCTGCGGCCCGCCTTGGCCTCGGCTTCCGCCTTCAGCAGCTCCGGCAGCGACAGCCCGCCCATGGCGAGACCGCCGATGCGCATGAAATCGCGACGCGAAACGCCGTCGCAGAATTTGCCGTGGGATTTGCCGGAGAGGGTGAGCATGTGAACGCGAAAGTACGCCGCAGGTTCGCGCAGGCTTTCGACGGATGAGGACAAAGAATGACGAATGGCGAATTCCGAATGACGAATGAATGACGAAGCCCTAAAAAGACCGGATGAAACCGTTGTTGCTGCTCACGATGCTGAACTGGTCCCAACTGCCGCCCCTTCCAGACGAACGCGGATTCGCCGGCAGCTTCGCGGGTGTCAGCGGCGATTCGCTCATCGTGGCCGGTGGCACCCACTTCATTGACAAGATGCCTTGGGACGGCGGCACGAAGGTCTGGTATGACACGATCTATGAGCTGCGGGAGCCTGAAGGCCCCTGGCGGGTGAAAGGGAAACTGCCAAAGCCGAACGGCTACGGCGTCAGCCTCACGACTCCCGACGGACTCTTCATCATCGGCGGGGGAAATGCGACCGAGCACTACCGCGACGTGTTCTGGCTCACCGCGGACGCCGGATTGCCGCCCCTGCCGAAGCCCTGCGCCTTCATGGCCGGCTGCATGCTCGACGATGTCTTTTACATCTCCGGCGGCATCGAAACGCCGAGCGCGACGAGCGCGCTGAACACCTTCTGGGCGCTCGATCTCAAAAAGGAAAATGCGGAATGGGAAGAGCTGCCTCCCTGCCCCGGCAAGCCGCGTATCCTCGCCTGCATGGCGTCTGCGGACGGCGCGGTATACCTCTTCAGCGGCGCGGAGCTGCATGCGGACAAGGATGGTAAACCCGAGCGCGAATGGCTGAACGACGCGTGGCGCTACACCCGGGCCACAGGCTGGGAAAAACTGCCGGACATGCCCCGCGTCTCCGTCGCCGCGCCGAATCCGGCTCCAGTGGTCGATGGCAAAATCCTCATCATCGGCGGTGATGACGGTGCGAACGTGAACTTCGAACCGAAATCGAAGCATCCCGGCTTCCCGCGCTCGATCATGGCCTTCGATCTCAAAACACAGTCATGGTCTGAAGCGGGCGTGGTGCCGTTCTCTCTCGTCACCACGAACGCCGTGCTGTGGAACGACCGCCTCGTCATTCCCGGCGGGGAGGCGCGGCCCGGCGTGCGGTCGCCGCAGGTGTGGAGTGCGCCGCTGAAGTGAATCCGTGGTTTCGACCGCAAGCATGAGCTCCCCACCCCGCATCGCCATCTCCCTCGGAGCCTCCTTCATGGGCTACGCCACGCATGCGGGCTTCATGGCGGCACTGCACGCTTGCGGCGTGCGTCCGGTGGCCGTGGCGGGCTCCTCCGCTGGTGCGATCACCGCCGGCCTCTACGCCGCAGGCCTTGCGCAGGAGACGATCAGGGAATGCGTGCTCAGCCCCCGCCTCTACTTGTCCTTTGCGTCACGCACGAAATGGTTCTGGCATCATCTGCTGGACGTTTTCACCCGTCGTCGTCCGGGCTTCTTCAATGCCAGCGGAGCCATCCCTCACTTCGAATCGCTCGTCGGGCAGTGTCGCATCGAATCTCTCACGGCTCCGCGCCTGATGATCGCCCTGAGTGACCTCGAGAAGCACGAAACTCTCTACGCCACCCGCGGTCCGCTGGCCCGCGCCATGGCGGCCAGCTCCTGCGTGCCCACGCTTTTCTCCCCGCTGGAGTTCGAGGGCCGCGCCTGCACGGACGGCGGCGTGGTACACGAGACGCCCGTCGATCCGTGGTTCCGCGACGACGACATCGACCACATCATCCTCCACCGCATCACCCAGCCGCCGGCCAGGCCGTCTCTACTCCTGCCGGGCCGGCTCCTCACGACGATCGGCGATTCCCATGCCTGCCTCAGCCGCCAGATTCTCGCAGACCGCGTCGAGCTGGCACGCCTCGGCGGGAAAAAGCTCTCCATCATCACCACGGAACATCCGCGCCCGTCACCGCTCTTTCCCGCGCGATTGAAGGAAGCCTACGCGCTCGGGGAGGCCACGGCACGGCAGTTCCTCGAAAGCGTGATGGCAGGAAAGCTCTGAACAGATTTGGCGCCTTTGAGGATGGGGAGGCTCCACGGATTCACGGAGGCGGGCTGCCAAAGGGAAACATGCGTGGCTACCACTCGCCTTCACGTTGGAATTTGGCTTTCGCATTCCCCCCAAACTTCGCTCCAGCAGCAGCAAGATTCGCGAGGACCTCCTCGCTGCTGAGACCGGCGCTGCCTCTCGCGGCGGGGATGACGGTCTGGCATTCGTTGGCATCCATGAAGCGGGAGGCTTCGAGGATGTTCGGCTGCGCTTCCGGTTCGATGACGAGGAAGCCGTGCTTGTCGGCGTGAATGAGATCGCCTGGGGCGATCTTGCGGCCGAAGACCTCGACTCCGCAGTTCCAGCGCACGGGATGCACATGCGCGTGACCGACGCAGAGGCGACGGGCGAGCGCCTTGAAGCCGGCGTTGGTCATTTCATCGACATCGCGAATCGCGCCATCGACGATGGTGCCGACGCAGCCGAGGGCGCGGTGCATGTTGCTGTTCACCTCGCCCCAGAAGGAGCCGATGGTGCGCGGCTTGTCGAGATCCTGCACGCAGACGATCTTCGGCCCGGGGAGGCTGGCGACGTAGCGGCGGTATTCGTTCCAGCCGTCGGGATTGGCCTCGCGATGCGCCTTGTTACTCGGCTCGATGACCACGGTGACGGCATAGCCGACCATCGGTCCCATCTGCGGCATGAAGTCGCGCGTTTCTTCGAGATTGAAGGCGTCGGCGGCCGGATCGCGCTTGGTGATCTGCTCCCAGCCGTTGTAGATGGTGGGCGTGTTCCAGCGCTTGAGTTGAAGGAGGTCGGAGTGGGGGAGCATGAGGTGGAAATGACGAGTGACGAAACGAGAAGCAGCCGCATTTCTCCGTGGTCAAATGCGATGACCAGGGCATGATCGGAGGACAAATCATGCACGCCGTCCCACCCAGGCCCTCTTTGATCACCCATAGCGCCGACTTTTTGCGCGAGGCGCTGCTGCGCGGCGAGTGGTCCGGCACGCTTCCCTCGGAGCGGACACTGTGCATGCGCATGCGCATCAGCCGGCCGACGCTCCGGGCGGTGCTGGCGCAGTTGGAGAAGGAAGGGGCCGTCAGCGCCGTGGAGAGCAAGAAGCGGCGCATCCTGGCGCGCGGCTCCGCCACGCATGCGGCACCGCCGTCGCGCGTCATCGGCCTGCTTTCCCCGGTGCCCCAGCAGGCGATGCCTCCCTTCGTTCTCTATTGGGTGGATGCCTTGCGCGAGCTGCTGGCCGAGGCCGGCTACCAGCTCGAATTGCATGTCAGTGCGCATTGTTATTCGAGCAGGGCGGCGGGATGCCTGAGCAAACTCACCCAGCGGGTGACGGCCGCGGCCTGGGTGCTGTTTCGCTCCACTCCGACGATGCAGCGCTGGTTTGTGGAGCATGCGATCCCGGGCCTCGTGGCCGGATCATGCGCGGATGGGGCGGAACTGCCCTCGGTGGACATCGACTACCGGGCGGCCTGCCGGCATGCGACGGCGATGCTGCGCCAGAAGGGCCATCGGCACATCGCCCTGCTGCTGCCGGACTCCGCCCATGGCGGTGATGTGGAGAGCGAGCACGGATTTCGCGAGGCTCTGGGCGGGTCGAGCGCTGGCTGCCTCGTCACCCGGCATCATGAAACGGCCGAGCAGGTCGTGGCGCATCTCGACGCCGCTCTGAAAAGGAAGCCCTCACCCACCGCCTTTCTGGTGGCGCGCTCCAGTCATGCGCTGACGGTCATCACGCATCTCCTGGGCGGCGGCCACCGGCTGCCGCGGGACTTTGCCGTCGTCTCGCGGGATGACGACGCCTTCCTCGACCACGTCGTGCCCCGGGTCACGCGCTACTCGGCTGATGCGGCGAAGTTTGCAAAGCGGCTCTCGAAGCTGGTGCTGGAGCTGGCACAAACGGGACGCACGAGCGTGAAGCCGGTGCGCCTGATGCCGGATCTGAAACGCGGAGAAACGGTTTAGACCCCGCTTTGCAGCGGCGCGGCGCATAGCAAGCCGCGTCGGCTAGATCGTTCACGCAGAGAGAATCTGCGCCAAGTCTCTCCCACCCAGCACTGACTACGACTTGCCCACCGCCCGTTTCAGCTCGTGCTGCGACTGGTTGAAGCGCGTGACCGCCTGCACGCGGCTCTGCCGTGCGCGGGTCAGTTCTTCGCGGGCCAGCAGATATTCAAGCACGACGCCGAGCTGGCTGGCCTGGCGCTCTTTGGCCAGCTTCACCATCTCCTGCGCGGCGCTGACGGCCTCGTCGTTGATGCCAATCTGGTCGTGAGCGCTCTGGGCTTTTGCGGCGGCTTCGACGACCTCGCGCCCGATGGCGGCCTTGACCTGCGCGGATTGCAGATTAGCCGCCTCCTCCTGAGCGCTGGCGATGACTTTGCGCTGCTTGTCGAAGAGACCGCCGGGGCCGATTTTCCAACCGAGGCCGATGAAAACATTCTGCGTCTCATCAAAGTTTCCCATGTCGCCATTGAAGCCGCCGCCGAGGCCGCCGAAGCCGTAACCGGCCTGCACGTTGGGAATCATCGGGGCCACGCGGGCGCGCTCGCGCTCCCAGGCGGCGGCCGTCGTGATGGCACTGGCGGCTTTCATCTCAGGACGATGCTGAGCGGCCTGCGAAAGGAGTGTGGCGACGCCGGTTTTGCGGTCGAGCAGGCGCACCGGCACCAGATCAGCTTTTGCGGGGCGCAAAGCGGTGTCGGCGGGCAAACGCAAGGTTTCGGCGAGCGCGGCAGCGGAGAGATCGCGCTTCTCCTGGTGCTGGCGGATGGCGAGTTTTTCGCGGCTGACCTGCGTTTTCACGCGCAGCAAGTCGGCACGGAAGGCCGTGCCGGCATCGACGGCGCCGCCGATCTGCTTTTCGTAGTCCTGTGTGAGACGCAAATCGTCTTCGATGATCGCCAGCGAAGCCTCGGTGGCGAGGAGATCGTAGTAACGACCCGTGGCCTGCGTGACGATGTCACGCCGCGCTTTTTCAGCGAGCTGCTCCGCAGCCAGCGCCCGCTGCTTCGCCGCCAGCGCGGAGTAATACATGTCCCCCGGCGACCAGTCGATCATGAGGTTCGGTCCCACGGTGTACTGCTGCTTGCTGACATCGAAGACCGCGCCCGCGATGTCCTGCACATTGCCATCCGTGCGCCGGTAGCCCGCGCCGAGCGTCAAACTCGGCCAAAAGCGCTGCCACGCCAGCTTCGACTCCGCCAGCGTCTCCGTGTGTTTCGCGCGTGCGAGCTGGATTTCATCGTTGTTCGCGCCAGCGAGCTTCATGACGGTCGGCAGATCGACGTGGACGGGGGCGGCGGCGGTGAACGATGCAGCTAAAAAGAAAGCCAAAGACGCCGCCGAATGACGAAATCCGAATGATGAATGACGATGGAATGACGAAGCTCGAATGACGAAGGACATGGTGCGGCGTGTTTGTGGTTCGGATTTAGGTATTCGGGCTTGTTTCGTCATTCGGATTTACTCATTCGTCATTTCACTGTCACCGCCTGCTTGTCCGCCAGCGTGGCCGTTCCCGGCAGCAGGATCACATCTTCGGCTTTCAGCTCGGGCACTTCGACGTTCACGCCGTCGTTGAAGCCGGGCTTGATGGCGGTCTTGATCGCCTGGCCGTTGACGTGTTTGAAGACGAAGCTGTTGGCCTTCTCCTTCACGAGTCCGGCCACGGGGATGATTGTGGCGTTGTCGTGCTGCTCCACGGCGATACGCGCGGTGGCGAACATTCCGGGACGGAGTTTGCCATCGTCGTTTTTGAAATCGGCTTCGATGAGCATGGTGCGCGTGGCGGCATCGAGCGTTCCGGCGATACGGGTGATCGTGCCTTTGACGATGGCACCGCCGAGGGCGTCCACTTTGGCCTCGACCTGCTGGCCGACTTTGAGCAGGGCGGTTTCGATCTCGATGACGGGCACTTGCAGGCGCAGGGTGCTGACATCGGTGAGCTGGAGCAAGGTGTCGCCTCCAGCGGCGGCGAAAGCGCCGGGATCGACGCGGCGGTCGGTGATGGTGCCGGCGAAGGGCGCTTTGATCTGCGCGAGGTCGATCAGCGCGTTGGTGCGCTCCATGCCGGCCTTGGCGATGGCGAGCTTGGCCTCTGCATCATCGACGGACTGGGGCAAAATGAGGTCGGGAGACTTGGAGCGTGCCTCGTGGAGGCGTTTCACTTCGATCTCGGCGGCGGCGACTTCGGCGCGGTGGCCGATGAGGTCGGCCTTGAGCTCTGGGACTTCGATTTGAATGAGCTGCTGCTGTGTGGTGACGAGATCGCCTTTATCGACGGTGATTTTCTCGATGTAGCCGGCCACACGCGCTTTCAGCTCGACCTGCTGCCATGGGGCGAAACTGGCGGGCAGGCTGATCCAGCGGTGGATGGTGCCTTTCTGCGGCTTCGTGGCAGGAAGGTCGAGCGCGAGGGCGCTGGTGGTGAGGAGGATGAGAGGAAAGAGGAAACGCATGGGAGGGAGAGTGGGTTGGATGATCAGTTCTCAGTGGCGGTGGGTCGATGATGGAGAACCGGCGCCATGCCTTCAAACAGCGCGCTCTCCTCGTCATCAGGATCGAGCGAGGCGGAGGTGGCCTTCTTGCTGGCGAGCAAGGCGAAGACGGCGGGCAGAATGAACAGCGTGGCGACCGTGGCGAGCGCGAGGCCGCCGACGACGGCGCGGCCGAGCGGCGCGGTTTGATCACCGCCTTCGCCGAGACCGAGAGCCATGGGCATCATGCCCGCGATCATGGCGAAGCTGGTCATCAAAATGGGACGCAGACGGCTGACAGCGCCTTCGATGGCGGCGGCGCGGCGGTCGCCCTTCGTGGCCAGGCGGGCACGGTCGGCGAAGGTGACGAGCAGGATCGCATTTGCGACGGCAACCCCCACGGCCATGATCGCGCCCATGGCAGACTGGATGTTGATGGTGGTGCCGGTGAAGAACAGCGCGAGCACCACCCCGGCGAGCACCGCAGGCATGGTGGAGACGACGACGATGGCAAGACGCAGCGACTGGAAGTTCGCGCAGAGGAGCAGGAAGATCACCACGATGGCGATGACGAGGCCGCTGCTGAAGCCGGAGTAAAGCTGCTCGTAAGGCACCACCTGGCCGCGGATGTCCACTTTCGTTTTGCCATCTGGCGCGGGGCCGACCTCGGCGATGGCCTGGCGCACGGCCTTGATGGCGCTGCCAAAGTCCACGCCCTGGATGTTCGCGGTGATGCTGGCGACGCGCACCATGTTGTAGCGCTCATAGACGCCCACGGCGGTGCCCTGCTCGATCTTCGCCAGATTGCGCAGCAGCACCGGTTTGCCGCTGCTGGAGGTGACGGGCGTGTTGCCGAGGTCTTCGAGCGTTTGTGTGCGCTCCTCGGGGATCTGCACCTGCACGTTGAAGCTGATGCCGCTGCCCGGATCGGCCCAAAACACGGGCGAGGTGAAGCGGCTCGATGTCGTGGCGGCGACGAGGCTGCGTGTGACGTCCTGCACGTTCACACCGAGCAGACCTGCACGCTCACGGTCGATCTGCACATTCACCGTGGGCGCGTCGAGCGTCTGAGCGATCTGCGCGTCGCGCAGGAAGGGCAGCTCGTTGAGTTTGGTGAGCAGCTTCTCCGCATGCTCCTTGCTCAAAGGCAAACTGGGGCCGCTGACAGCGACCTCGATCGGCGTGGAGGAGCCAAAGCTCATCACGCGACTGACGATGTCCTGCGGCTCAAAAGACACGCGCACATCGGGCAGTTCGCGCTTCATGATCTCGCGCAGTTTTTCCTGGAAAGGATCGACGCGCACGCCGGAGTCATGCCGGAGCTGCACCGCCAGCCAGCCCTCTTCGGGGCCGCCATTCCAGAGATGCACCAGGTTTACTGGGAAGCTGGAGTTGTGAACGCCGACCATGCCGATGGACATCTCGATCTTCTCCTGCCCACCCGCCTCGTCGGCGATGATTTGGAGGATCTTCTGCGCGATCTTTTCCGTGATGCCCACCTGCGTGCCGCTGGGAGCACGGAAGCGGATGGCGAACTGGCCGGTGTCCGTCTTCGGGAAAATCTCCGAGCCGAGGAACGGCCCGAAGCTCACGATGATCAGCACCGCGCCGCCGAGGTAGGCGGGCACGAGCATCCAGCGCATGGTGACGGCGGCTTTGACGATGCCCTGATACATGCGGGCAATGAGGCTGAGACGCTCCTCGTCATGCTTTGAGTTCTTCGGCAGGAACCACACCGCCAGCACCGGCACCAGCGTGCTGGAGAGGATGAAGGACGCGAACATCGCAAAGCCCACCGCGAGCGCGAGCGGCACAAACAGCGCCTTCGCCGCGCCGATCATGAAGAAGGCGGGAATGAACACCGCGAGAATGCACAGCATCGCCAGCAGGCGCGGCAGCGTGGTCTCCAGCGTGCCGTCGAGCGCGGCGCGGGCCAGCGGCTTGCCGCGCGCGAGATGGGTGTGGATGTTTTCCACGGTCACCGTGGCCTCATCCACGAGAATGCCGACCGCGAGCGCCAGACCGCCGAGCGTCATGAGATGGATGTTCTGCCCGGTGATCCACAGGCCAAAGGAGGCGGCCAGCAATGAGAGCGGGATGTTGATGACGACGATGAAGGCCGTGCGCAGATCGCGCAGGAAGACGAGCACCATCAAGCCGGTCAGCACGGCTCCGAGCGCGCCCTCTTTGAGCAGATCGTCAATGCTGCGGTTCACCACCGGCGTCTGGTCGAACTCAAAGCTCACCTTGATGCCGTCCGGCAGCAGTTTTTGGAATTCAGGAATGGAGGCGCGCACTTTTTTCACGACTTCCAGCGTGGAGGCCTCGGCGCGTTTCGTGACGGGCAGATAGACGGTGCGCTTGCCGTTCGCCAGCGCGTAGGAGGTGGTCACATCGGCGGAGTCGGTCACGGTCGCGAGGTCACGGATGAACACCGCGCCCGCGTCGGTGCGCTTCAGCGGCACGGCCTCCAGATCCTTCACGTTGGAGACGATGGCGTTCGTCGGCACGATGGGATACTTGCCGTCGAGGTTCATGTTGCCGGACGGGCTGATCGGATTGCCCTTCGCGATGGCCTCCACGATGTCATCCGGCGACAAGCCATAGGCCTTCATGCGGTCCGGGTTCACATTCACCACGATGCCGCGTGAGCTGCCGCCGAAGGGCGGCGGCGCGGACACACCGGGCAGTGTGGCGAAGGCCGGGCGCACTTTGTTCAGTGCCTGATCCTGCATCTGGTTCAGCGTGATGTTCGGATCATCCGTGGAGAAGACCAGATGTCCCACCGCCACGCTGCCCGCGTCGAAGCGCATGATGAAGGGTGCCACCGTGCCCGGCGGCATGAAGGCGCGGCTGCGGTTCACCTGCGCCACCGTTTCAGACATCGCCTGGCTCATGTCTGTGCCCGGATGAAACTGCAGCTTCATGATCGACGCGCCCTGGATCGACTTTGACTCCACGTGCTCGATGTTCGCGATGTAGAGGAAGTGGTACTCGTAGCGGTAGGTCAGGTAGCCTTCCATCTGCAGCGGGTCCATGCCGCCAAACGGCTGCGCCACATAGATCGTCGGGATGCCCAGCGGCGGAAAGATGTCCCGCGTCATGCGTTGCAGGCCGATCCACGCCCCCAGCGATACCGCCACCACGGCGACGACAACAGACCAAGGAAGGCGAAGGGCGAGGCGGGCGAGATTCATGCGGGAGGAAGGACGAAATCAGTAGGACGGGCAACGAAGACGGTTGAACGGGCAGCGATTACGAGCGCCGTAAAACGCGGGGAGTGTTTGCTGCTTGCAAAAAAGTTCAAGAATTTAATCACAGCCTGGGATTGGTGGAAAATAAGTCATCAGAGCGCCCCAACGATGAAACCCAGGGCGACGCCAATGAGCAGGATGCTGACAACAATCTGCACCGAGCGGATGGTGAGCTTTTTGAGCAGCCTTGCGCTCAGGAATGACCCGGCGAAGGCCGCGAGGCAGACCACGGTGACGAGCCGGTAATCCATCTCGCGACCCGTGCTGAAAAGCTCGAAGCCATACACTGGCATCCGCGCCAGATCGACGATGGCCGCGAGCACCACGCCGGTGGCGATGAACTGCTCCTTCGTCAACCCCGCCTTGAGCAGGAACATGCTGCGAAACGCGCCCTGATTTCCTGACAGCCCGCCGAAAAAGCCCGACACACAGCCGCCCAACGGCAGCATGCGCGCATCGAAGGTCAGCTCGGCATAGGCGGTTGATTGCTCCATCAGCACAAAGGCGAGGATCAACAGCCCGATGGTCAGCTTCACCGGCATGATGGTCAGTTCCCGCCCTGCGAGCGTGTATTCCGCCAGCGGCTGCAAATGTCCCAGCCAGCCAAGCAGCGCCGCGCCCGCAAAGGCCGCCAGCACCGCCGGAATGCCAAAGCGCAGCACCACCCGGCGATCCGCCTGCCAGCCCATGATTCCGAGCTTGAACAGATTGTTCGCCAGATGCACCAGCGCCGTGATGCCGATGGCGACATCGACCGGAAAAAACAACGCCACCACCGGCATCAACAGCGTGCCCAGGCCGAAGCCGGACAACAGCGTGAGCGCCGAGGCTGCAAAAGCGGCGAGGGCGATGATGAATATTTCCATGGTCATGAGCCCATCTTCATGCGGTTGCGACCGGCATCGACCGACCATGGGCCTGCGCCAACGAGCAGGAGGAAGAGGCAGCCCATGACCATTGAAAAATCGGTGCGCCCCTCATGCGCCATTTTCCAGAACCCACTGGCGAGCAGGATGGGAATCTTGGTGGTGGAGATGGCCACGGCCATGATGGTGAGCAGCGGGATGACGGCGAGGCGAGTGAACAGGCCGAGCAGCACCAGCACGCCACAGCCAATCTCGAACGCACCGACCATCGGAGCCAGAAGCTCCGGCGAAGGGATGCCGATCTTCGCAAACCTGCCCGCGCCGACCTCGGCTGCGAACAGAAACTTCTGAATGCCCTCGGAGAGGAAAACCCCGCCGACCATGCAGCGGATCAGCAGTGTCGCGGCCGGTGCCGTGGTGTGTTGGAGACGTGGCGGAATCATAGGACGACTTTATTACGGCGGACGTAATACAAACGCAGCATGCTGAAGCAACTGTTTTATCGATTTGCGGCGGAGTCGGGCACGCTGTTATCGCAGCGCGCACTGGCACACGACGGCGGAGGTGCGCGCCTTGTTTGACGGCCTGCCAGTGTGGAATCTGCAACTGCGCAGCGACATCGTCCTGCCCTGTGGCGCGGATGGTGGAGTGTCTGTGGCCCGCGCGCTGGTTGCTCGGCGCGTTTCTGTGCGTGGGCGGCGAGGTGGTCAGCGCCAGCGAGCCAGCTTCTCCGGCGGAATGCCAAGGCGGAAGCCTGCTAGAATGAGCTGATGGCGCACAAAAGTGCGCAGGACACCGCCCTGCTGCCAGCGGCGGGCGGAGGTGGGCGCGGCTTCGGCGGTGATGCAGATGCGTCCGATGCGGCGCAGGCGTTTCACCATTTCCACATCTTCAAGGATGGGCCAGTCGGGGAAGCCGCCGATGGCATGAAACAAACTGCGGCGAAGGAACAGGCCCTGATCTCCATAAGGCGTGGCGAAGACTTTGCCGCGCAGGCGGGTGAGACCCTCGATCATGCCTTGCAGCGCGATCTTCTCCCTCAGGGCAAAGCGAAAGGCTCCTACGGCAACGCCGGGAGCGAGAACGCGGGCGATGATCTCGGTGAAGTCCGGTGGCGGAACTGTGTCGGCATGGAGAAAAAGCAGGTGCTCGCCGCGTGCGTGATTTGCCGCCTCGTTCATCTGCCGGGCACGCCCGCGTGGTGCTTGGATGATCTTCGCGCCATGTTGAGCGGCCACAGCGGCGGTGTCGTCGGTGCTGCCACCGTCGGCGACGATGATTTGCAGCGGCTTTCCGGCCCGCACGGCTGGAAGCAGCGTTTGCAACGCGGCGGCCTCGTTCAGCGCAGGAATGATCACGGTCACGCCGCGTCCATTTGCCAAGGCAGCCTCGGCATGGGCGACATCCGCAGGCTCGTCCACATCCGCCAGCGCTGGCAGGACGCCAAGGCTTAATCCGGCTTCGCTGGCGCGTTGCCGTGTGACCGCGAAGACATCTGCCGTGCTCCAGGGAATGGCTTCAAACAAGCATGGCTGCGGTTCCCTCATGCCGATGAGGTAGTAGCCGCCGTCGTGCGCGGGACCGAGCACGACATCGTGTTCATCGAGCATCGTGAAGGCGGCCAACAGGTGCTCTTCGTTGAGATCAGGGCAATCGGTGCCGATGATGGCCAGCTTCCGCGCACCTTGCGCATGAGCCACCATCATCGCATGAGTCAAGCGGGCGCCGAGATCTCCCTGCGACTGCTTTTGAAAGCAAAGCGGCCCGAGCCAGCCGCGCATCTCACGCGCCGTGCCGCCTTCATGCGCGATGATGAGACGCATGTCAGGCCGTGCCGCGCAAGCAGCCCAGGCGCGCCCCACAGTCTGCATGGTCATGCGCCGCTGCAAATCCGCCGCGCCTTCCGCTCCGAGCGTGGGGATGAGCCTTGTCTTGGCCGTGCCGGGCTGCGGCAGCCGGGTGAAAACAATGAGAGCGTTGTTCATTCGGTGTCACAGGAGGCAGGGCGCCTCGATGCCAGCGGCGTCGTCAGCATCCCGGCGAGTGTCTGGCTGCGCACATCGCTGAACTCATCCAAACCCAGGCGCAGACTCGCGGGATCGTCACTGCGGCGGAAGCTGCGAAAAAGGCGATCCCACACAGACAGGAGTGAGGCGTAATTGGAGTCTGTCTCCGGCTTCCATCGCGAGTGATGCACCTTGTGCATGAAAGGCGTGACGATGAGCCAGCTAAGCACGCGGTCGCCCCGGCTGCCGAGGCTGATGTTGGCGTGATGAAACTGCACGACGGCAAACATCAGCATCTCGTAAATCGCGAGCTGTTCGAGCTGGATGCCGAGCAGAAAAATCAGCGGGATGCGCAGCACGGAGGAAATCGCGATCTCTCCAAGATGGAAGCGGTTCGCCGTGGTGACATCCATGTGCGGATCGGAGTGATGCACGCGATGAAAGCGCCACAGGAACGGCAGACGATGGTTCAACCGATGCCAGGCGTAGGTCCACAGATCGAGCAGGAGTACGGCGAGGATGCCCTCCGTCACCGCAGGCCACGAAAGCCAGTGCAGCAGGCCGAGGCCGTGCTTTGCCGATGTCTCCGCCGCGAACCACCAGAGGCCGGCGAACGCAAACGCGGTGAACAGCCCGTTGCCAACGCCGAGCAGCACATTGCGCACGCCGTGCGCCAGCCGCGCCCGGCCTTTGGGAAAGGTGAGAAAGGGCGATGCCGTCTCCCAGAGCAGCAGCAGCGCCAGCAGGCCGAAGGCAAAATAGGGCTTCAGTTCCGCGAGACTCATGGCGACACCAGTTGGATCGAATCAATGACCACTTCAAACTTGGAGCCGCTGTCATCGCCGTCCGCCATGAGCCAGAGGCCGAGCACATCCATGGGCTGCGGCAGATCCACGGTCATGGTGAAGCGTCCATCCGCGCCGGGCGTGGCGATCATGTGATCCACGAGCTGCTTCATGTTTGGATTGGCGCGTTGTTTGCCGATCCAGGCGGCGTGCGGCACCAGCAGGTGATTGCGAATGGCTGAAGGCGCGCGCCCGTCCGCGCAGAGCACGTCATCCATGGTGCAAATCCACGCCGGGGCGACGAGACGTTCCAGCATGGTGAGTGAACGCCCGCCCTCGGCGATGAGGCCGGCGCGCAGATAGGCATCCTCGTTGCCCTTCTCCCACAGACGTTTTTCATCCACCTTCAACTGGCCGGTGACACTGCCGGTGACGATGAACCTCTTCACACGAGTGCCCGCTGGCAGGCGGCGCACGAGGCCACCGGCAGAGGCGTCCACTTTGAGCGTGATCTTGTCCTTCTGCACCTTTGGCTGAATGGGAGGGATGCTGCGGAAGCTCAGGCTGTGCCAGTCACCCGGCACACCGAGGGCGGTGAGGATGCTGGCGAGGATGGCGGTGAGATGGGTCATGCGAATCAATACGTCAGGAAGCCGAGGCATCCAGCGCCCCGCCACAACTGCTCCCCGCGCCCGCCGTGCAGGCGATGCAATGATTGCCAGTGCGGATGGGATGCTCGCTGAGGCTCTGAGGCGTCACATCCCACAGATAGAGATCCTTGCCGCTGCGGAGCTGCATGCCGAGCATCTGATTGAAGTCGCAGTCAAAGACCTCGCCGCGCCAGCCGATGTTGATCGTGCTGCGGCACATGAGGCTCGCGACCGTGGCGGGATTAAAACTGTTCGCGAGGAGATCGAGATAGGCATCCCACTGGCCATGCGCCCGCAGATCAGCGGCGAAACGCGCGATGGGCTGGTTCGTGATCGTGAACAGGCGCGTGAAGACAATGCCGTAACGCTGCTTCAGCTCGTGCTTGTAGTCCGCCTCCAGTTCCTCCTGATCCGGCGGAAGTTGGGGTCCGATGGGATTGTAAACCAGTGTCAGCGGCAGGTTGGCACCATAGCCGACAGCGTTGAGCTTGCGCAGAGCGCTGAGGCTCTTTTCAAAGACGCCGCCACCGCGCTGCGCGTCCACATTCTCCTCCAAGTAGCACGGCAGCGATGCCACGACCTCGACCTCGTGCCGCGCGAGAAACTCCGGCAGATAGGCGTGTGATTTCGTCTCGATGATCGTGAGATTGTTGCGATCAATCACATGCGAGCCGACGGACCGCGCTGTTTCCACGAAATAGCGGAAGTGCTCGCTCAGCTCCGGCGCACCGCCCGTGATGTCCACGACGGCTGGCCGGTGCTTGATGATCCACGCGCCGACCTTGCGCGCCGTCTCCTCATCCATCATCTCCGTGCGCTGCGGCCCGGCATCGACATGGCAGTGCGCGCAGGCCTGGTTGCACTTGCGGCCCACGTTGATTTGCAGCGTCTGAAAAGCGCCGCGTGTGAGCGGGACGCGGTGCCGCTGGAGCTGTGCGACGAAGCGGTTCATGCGGAGTCAGTGCTTGCTGACTTCCACACCGAGTTCCCGAAGCTGCTTCTGCACGATTTTCAGCACCGCACGGCCATCCTTGGTGATCTTGTAGCTGCGTGGTGCCTTGGGGCCGCGGGTGGCGTCGGCGGTGGAGGTGAGCCAGCCGTTGCGTTCCATGCGCTTGAGCAGCGGGTAGAGAGTGCCGGGGCTAACGTCGTAGCCGTGGTGGCGCAGCTCCTCGAGCATCCAGTTGCCGATCACCTCGCCCTCCGCGGCGTGGTACAGGACATGCACCTTCCAGAAGGAGAGCAGGATTTCCCGGTTGATGAGCTTGATGTCCACGATGCAGGCCAGAGTAAAGGTTCGATGATCTACAATGATGATGGCGTTTGTTTAAGACATTTCAATGCCGCGTTGCGCGGGCAGAGAGGAAGGAGTGCTGGCAGGGGTGGTGGGGCACCCGAGCCACGCCGACTGGCAGCCTTGCACATAGCTTTCAAATCAACGACCAAGGTCCTTGCACACGCGGCCTTCTCGCTAGTCCCCGAAGGCCTGCATGAAGCAGACTTCCAGCGCCAGCGACTCGTTCACGTTCGTGTGCAGGTGGCTTTCGAGCTGGCGCAGAATGCGGATGCGCTTCGCCACATCGGCGGCGTCCCATTTCTGCCCGAGGCCGGCGGTGGAGGACTGATATTTCGGCAGATCGAGCTGCTCCACTCCCGCCTGCTGACGGGCGACGTCGCCGAACCAGGAGAGCAGCAGGTCCATCAGGGCGCTGCGCTGCTGGATGTAGTCCGCCTCGATCGCTGCGGCCACCTGGTCCTCCCGCTGCTTCAGCCAGCTTCCATCCGTGGTCTTGCCGTAGTGCTCCGTCTCCCGCTCGAACTCGTCCTCGTGGTGTTTTTTCAGGTCCTCGCGCAGTTCCTCCAAGATCGACTGAAAGTCCACCTTCAGCGCCAGCGCCCCGGCCAGCGTGCCAGCGGAGCGTGCCGCCGCCCGGGCCAGCACGATGAGCAGCTTGTTTTCATGCTCGGTGAAGATGCGGGCGCCGCTGGGCGGCATGAGGCCGATCTCGATGACGCGGGACTGGATGGTGGGCAGGAGCTGCTGCGGCTGCGTGGTCAGCAGGAGCAGCAGCGTGTTCGGCGGCGGCTCCTCCAGCGTCTTGAGAAAGGCGTTCTGCGCCTGCACGTTCATGCGCTCCGCGTCCACGATGACGCCCAGCTTCCAGCCGTTCGGCGCGGCGGTGCGGCGGATCATTTTTTCCAAAAAGCGGATCGTGCCCGGATCGTCGCCGTCGTCACCGATGGTGATGCGGCGGGACTTGCTCTGCGGCCGCAGCACGATGGCCCCCTGCCCTTCCCAGCCCTCGAGAGTGCCCTGCCTCACGCCCACCATGACATCGAGCACCCGCGCCGCGAAGTCCTCATGCCGCGCCTCCTTCGGCCCGGTGATGAGGTAGGCGTGGCCGAGCCGGCCGTTGTCACGGGCGCGGGTGAGGAGGCTGAGGGCGTGGTCGGCGGGGAAAGGCATGGGGAGGAAATGACGAAGGACGCTACGAAGTCACGAAGTGAAATCAGAATGACGAATGAATCGCGCGTCGTGGACTTGGACGCGATTGACCTACTCGACATCCGTTCCCGTGCAACCGGCGGCTGAAAGGTCGGGCGGCTGGTCCCCAGCCGCCGCGTCACGCCGACAGCCCCCTCCCCACGAAAAACCTCCAACGAAGCCCAAGACCCTGCGTCGGCGCTTCGGGGACGAAACGCCCTACCTGATGCGCCCTTCCTCGCCCTCATCCGCTCATCTCCGCCGCGCACGCCGCCGCCTCGCCCGCATCATTCGCGGCGATGATCTGCAGCACGCCGCCGGGCGGGAAATCCCGGGGCGGCAGGGTGACTTCGAAGCCGCGGACGGTCACCAGGTTCTCCGGGGACGCACCGTCCGGTCGCTGGAGCTGCACGCGATAGCGCCGGGCGTGCCGACCGCGTTTCCAACTCACCAGCCAACCACCGTCCGCGAGCCTTTCCGC
This sequence comes from uncultured Prosthecobacter sp., assembly GCA_964452755.1. GTDB lineage: Bacteria > Verrucomicrobiota > Verrucomicrobiia > Verrucomicrobiales > Verrucomicrobiaceae > Prosthecobacter. The sequence continues at coordinate 227,807 of CAYVQY010000001.1, forward strand.
CTGCGCCGAGGGCACCGGGCGCGGCGCGGGGAGCTGCGCCGGCGGGTGCAGGCCAAAGAGCCGCCAGCGCGGGTCATCCTCCGCCAGCAGGATGGTCAGCTCGTCGATCAGGCTGCGAAAGCGGGTGCGCAGCTTCCGCACCGCCTGGTTCTTCGCTTTGACCGCCGCACGCAGCTCCGTCCTGCCATGGTTCACCGCCGCGCGGGCCGCCTGATACGCCGTCTTCGCCGCTGCACAAGCCGCCGCCGTGGCCTGCATGTCCGTGCTTTCCAGCTCCGGATGCCCGCCGAACCAGCCCGCCAGATGCGACAGCAAAGCAGCGCGCTTCGCCTGCGATTCCGGCACCTGCGTGCTGCGGTCCGGGAAACCGGCCGCGTCCCACCGCGCATTGAAGGTCGGGCCGTAAAACATCACCAGCCGCAGGCGGCAGCGGCCCAGCGTGCGCCGGCCCTCCGCATCCGCCTCCCGCAGCGCCTTGCGCCGGTCCCCGCGCGTCTTCTTGCGCTCGCCCACCTCCGCCAGCGCCTCCCGCACGGTTTGCAGCGCCTCCTCCATCACCGGCCCGGTGTTGATCTTCAGCCCGATCTCCTCCCCATGCCCCGCGCAGGCCCGCGCCATGTCTGAGACACGGGCCATCAGCACCGGATCGCTCGTCGGGGTCGGGTTCGCGGCCATGGTCGTGTCAGGTGGATGGTTTCGCGCCTCCTCCGGCCCTCAGGGAAAGTCCGGCAGCACCGGAAGCAGATCAAAACAGCGCGGCGGGATTCAAGAAAGACAGGCCGATATTACTCCCCTGCCAAAGCTGATGCAAGCATCAACCAGCGACCGTCGCTGAGTGGTGCTTGAGACTCTGTCACGCCGAAAAATGCCTTCTGCCATCCTCCCACCACCTCCGCCACCTGCGCAGGATCATCCGCCGAAGCCGGAAGACTTTCACTTCCTACTCACCGAGTGTCGTTGAGTGGTTTCGGAGACTCTTAAGGCCTCGCAGAGCCCTTCTCCGCAGGTTCCTGACTTCGGCATTCCGCTCAACGACCGTCGTTGAGTGCTCTCTCAGCATCCGGCACCTCTGGACGATCCCTGATTCGACCCGCACTCCTTTAAACACCCGCTCAACGACTGTCGTTGAGTGATGCTTGAGACTTCTCCGGCACAAGATGAATGATCGCTCGAGACCCGTCACACGGGTTCCGCCTCTCCCAGCACCTCCTGAATCCGCTTTTCGATTTCGTCTGGTGGGAGGTTTTGTGCGGTGAGGTGGTGGCGGTAGTTCCCAGGCTTCACTTGGGCGTGAGGAGACTCCAGCCCCCGCTCCGCACAACGATTCCCAGCGCTCTGCAAATCTTCTGCTCTGCTTCGCCCCCTATAAAACTGCGACGCAGGGAATGGCACGGTGAATCTGCGAGCGAGGGGCGGCAGAACGTGAGGCGGCGGCTGGGGACCAGCCGCCCTACCGGGCGATGGGCAAGGTAGGGCGCTTGGTCCTCCAAGCGCCGCCGATGGGTGAGGCGCTTCGTTGCGGCGCTGGGTGCCCCGCTCGGCTGTGGGCGTCACGCGGCGGCTGGGGACCAGCCGCCCTACCTTCGCGTCGCCCTACCTTCGCGCCGTCCTTTGATCGGTCACCCCAGCCGGGAGGTGACCTTTTCCCAAACCGCTTCATGCACGGCTTCCGGTGAGGCGGCGGCATCGATGATCTGCATGCGCTGCGGCTCCGCACGCGCGACTTCGAGGTAGCCCTGGCGGACTTTTTCGAAGAACTCGGGCGGCTGGCTCTCTATGCGGTCGAGCTCGCGGCCGGTGGCGTGGATGCGCTGCCAGGCGGTGTGAGTGTCCATGTCGAGCACAAGGGTGAGCTGCGGGAGGGTGCCGCCGATGGCGAAGGCGTTGATGGCGCGGACGCTCTCCAGTGGAAGGCCTCGGGCAATGCCCTGATAGACGGTGGTGGAGTCAAGGAAGCGGTCGAGGATGATGAAGACGCCGGCTTCGAGGAGCGGGCGGATTTTCTCGCGGACGATCTGGGCGCGGCTGGCGGCGAAGAGGAGCAGCTCGGCCTCCGGGGTCATCGTCGCGCCTTCCTTGGCGTGCTGGAGGAGGTGGCGGATGCTTTCGCCGATCTGGGTGCCGCCGGGTTCGCGCAGGACTTCGACGCGGCGGCCGGATTTTTCGAGACGCTCCTTGAGCAGGCGAATCTGCGTGGACTTGCCGCAGCCTTCGGAGCCTTCGAAGGAAAGGAGGAAGCCGGTGCTGGAGGCGGTGGGAGGCATGGGACTCGTTCTCGTCCTCCTACTCGTTCTCGTCCTCGATCAAAGCGCGACGAGTGGACGATTCGGGATGGAGGAACTGAAAAGGGAGAATGGACAACTGAAAAGGCTGCTGCTTCGATGCTGACTTCTGTGGCTCGGACCTCTGGAGTTCCGACGAAGCTGTAGAATCGAGGACGACTTTTACTCCCACTCGATGCTGGCGGGGGGCTTGGTGCTGATGTCGTAGAGGACGCGGTTCACGCCTTTGACGCTGTTGAGGATCTTGTTGGAGGCATTGCGCAGGACGCTGTAGGGCAGCTCGACCCAGTCGGCGGTCATGGCGTCTTCGCTGATGACGGCGCGGAGGGAGATGGCCTGCTCGTAGCTGCGTTCGTCACCTTTGACGCCGACGGTTTTGACAGGCAGCAGGGCTGCGTAAGCCTGCCAGGTCTGCTCGTACCAACCGCTGCGGCGAAGCTCGCCGATGAAGATGGCGTCAGCCTGCTGAGTGGCGAGAACACGCTCTGGAGTGATCTCCCCAGGGATGCGAACGGCGAGGCCGGGACCGGGGAACGGATGCCGCCAGAGAGCGCGGTGCGGGATGCCGAGACTGGCTCCGAGGGCGCGGACTTCGTCTTTGAAAAGTTCGGCGAGCGGTTCGAGCACCTTGCCCTGCTTCTTGAGCTCCATGATGCGATCGACGCGGTTGTGATGCGTCTTGATGGTGCTGGCCATGCTGCCGCTGGTGGCGCTCTCGATGACGTCGGGATAGAGCGTTCCCTGCGCGAGGAGCTCGACATTGTCGGCCACTTTCCAGAACTCCTCGACGAAGAGGCGGCCGATGATGCGGCGCTTTTCCTCGGGGTCGGTGACGCCTTTGAGGGCGGAGAGGAAGACGGCGCTGGCGTCGATCTGCTCGATGGGGACGCCGACCTCTTCAAAGAGCGCCTTGACCTCGGCGGTCTCATTGAGACGCATGAGGCCGGTGTCGATGTAGATGCAGCGGACCTTCACTCCAGCGCGGGCAAGGAGGACGGCGAGGACGGTGCTGTCCACGCCGCCGGAGACGCCGCAGATGACCTCGCGGGAACCGACGTCGGTCTTGATCTGGGCAATCATTTGCGCCTTGAAGGCCTGGATGTCGAATGGGGCGAGCTGAGCCCCGCTGTGGGTGAGGAAGTTCTTCAGGATGGCGGTGCCCTCGTGAGAATGGGTGACCTCGGGATGAAACTGGATGCCCCAGCAGCGGTCGGACCACTTCAGGGCGACGGGGACGGCGTCCTCGTTGGTGGCGATGACCTTGGTGGTGGTGGCGAGGTTGGCGCAGGTGTCGCTGTGGCTCATCCAGACCTGCGACTCGTGGGAGATGTCCTTGAAGAGGTCTTCGTGATCGGTGACGACGAGCTTGGCGGGGCCGTACTCGCGGGTGACGCCGGGTTTGACGGTGCCGCCGTGCTTGAGGTTGAGGAGCTGCATGCCGTAGCAGACGCCGAGCACGGGGACGCCGAAGGACATGAGCTTGTCATAGTCGATGTCGGGCGCATCCACGTCGGAGGTGCTGCGGGGTCCGCCGGATAGGATGATGGCACCGGGGCTGTCGAGCTCGGCGAGCTGCGCCGGGGGGTAGAGGTGGGAGACGAATCCGAGCTCGCGAACGCGGCGGACGATGAGCTGAGAATACTGGGAGCCGTAATCGAGTACGGCGACTTCGTTGGGGGTCATGGGAATTTGGAATGACGAAACCAGAATGGCGAATGACGAACGAGGCCCATCAATGAGGCTCGTAGTTCACCGGCTCTTCGGTGATGACGACGTCGTGCGGGTGGCTCTCTTTGAGGCCGCCGGCGGTGATGCGGACGAAGCGGGCTTTGGCGCGGAGCTCGTCGAGGGTGTTCGCCCCGACGTAACCCATTCCGGAGCGCAGGCCGCCGATGAGCTGGAAGACGACGTCGGCGAGCGGCCCCTTGTAGGGCACGCGGGCTTCGACGCCTTCGGGAACGAGTTTGCCGGAGCTGTTCTGGCCGTAGCGGTCCCCTGCCCCTTTGCGCATGGCTTTGAGGCTGCCCATGCCGCGGTATTCCTTGAAGGTGCGGCCCTGCCATTTGACCATGTTGCCGGGACTTTCAGAGGTGCCGGCCAGGAGGGAGCCGAGCATGACGACGTCGGCACCACCGGCGAGAGCTTTGACAATGTCTCCGGAGTAGCGGATGCCTCCGTCGGCGATGACGGTGACGCCTGCGGGGCGGCAGACCTCCGCGACTTCCTGAACGGCGCTGAACTGGGCCATGCCGACGCCGGAGATGACGCGGGTGGTGCAGATGGAGCCGGGACCGACGCCGACCTTGATGGCGGAGGCACCGGCCTTGATGAGATCGCGCGCGCCATCGGCGGTGACGACGTTTCCGGCGACGATGGGGATGTCCGCCCCCAGACTCTCACGCAGCCTGGCGATGACCTGGGTGACACGCGAGGTGTGACCGGTGGCGGCGTCGATGAAGACGGCGTCAGCACCTGCGGCGAGGACGGCTTTGCCACGATCCACGCAGTCGTCACCGACGCCGACGGCGGCACCGACGCGGAGCTGGCCGTTGGCATCCTTGGCGGCGTTCTTGAAGGTCTGGCGCTTGATGATGTCCTGCTTGGTGATGAGGCCGGCGAGCCTGCCGTTGGCGTCCACGAGCGGGAGCTTCTCAATGCGGTGGGTGTAGATGATTTTGAGAGCCTCCTCAAAATTGGTCTGCGGCGTGCCGGTGGCGAGGCGCGTGCCGGGCGTCATGACGGCGGAGACGGGCGTGCTTTCGTCCTCGATGTACCACATGTCACGGCTGGTGACCATGCCGACGAGGCGACCGTCCTTATCGACGACGGGGAAGCCGCTGACGCCCTTTTCGTGCATCAGGCGGTGGAGTTCCCCGAGGCGCGTGTCCGGCGTGACGGTGTGCGGGCTTTGAATGACGGTGTTTTCACTGCGCTTCACGCGTGCGACCTGGTCCGACTGCTGGTCGATGGGCATGTTCCGGTGAATGACGCCGAGGCCGCCCTCACGCGCGAGGGCGATGGCGAGTTCGGACTCCGTCACGGTGTCCATGGCGGAGGATAGGACGGGCACGTTCAGGTCGATGGAGGCGAACCTGGTGCCAACATTGACCTCCCCTGGCAGGACGGCGCTGTGCGCCGGGAGGAGGAGGACGTCGTCGAAACTTAAAGCGAGAGAAGGCAGATCACCCATGACGCAGCTAAGCGGCGATCAGACGACTGTCATGCGGAAAGTTGAAACAGATCAGAATCCGGGCTTGTAGCTCCGTGCCTTGCCGGTGAAGGGGTCCACCTGGATGGTGAAGAAGTTCTTTGGCAGATTGGCGACCGTGATGGTCTGCCCCGCGTCACTGGTGATGGTGAGGAAACTTTCCGTCAGGGTCTGGTAGGTCAGGGTGGCCATGTTGTTCTGACTGGTGCCGACCTTGCGGCAGGTGCCGTCCGGCATGAAGCGCCAGGCGTTAAACGTGGCGTCAGCGACGCCGGAGTAGCCGGTGCTGGAGTTTTCACGGACATCAGGCAGGCCGTCACCGGACAATGCGGGGGAAAGGTCCTGATCATCGACGATGAGGATGTTTTCCGGCAGATTCACGAGGTTTCCCTCCGGAATGAGCTCTTCCTTGATCGTGGCGCCGGCTCCCGTACCTTCCGCAACCTGGGTGATTTTGAAAATCTGATAGGAACGATAGGCCTGATTTTCTCCGAAGGCGTCAGGCACCTTGAAAAAACGAATATCGACCGGGACATTGTTGGCGAAGGCCAACTGCTGGGCCTGGGAGATGGCGCCGAGAAGCGACTGACCCGCGCCCGAAAGCTTGCTGGCCATGAGGGTCCTGCTGAGCGCGGGCTGAGAAAAGACCAGCAGCAAAACAATGATGGCAACGACGACCAGCATTTCAATGAGCGTGAAACCTGTATTTCGCCGCAGGCTGTGTTTGAAGGAGGGAGTCATAAAACGAAATGTCGGGGTGACTATAGGCTCCACCGTGCGGCCCTGGGCGCGATGGTGGTCGTGAACACGCGGTAGTTGATCTTGTTGTTCAGGAGCAGCGTCTCCAGGGTGCCGGGTTCGTCTCCCGTGCCTTCGAGATCCTGCTCAAACTGGGCCGCATTCTGAAAAAGTCCCGCAGCCGCCTCAAGGATCTCCGTCCGCACGGCTTCGTTCGCGGAGAGCGTCTCGCCTGCGCGCTGGTCGAGGGCGATCATGGTCACCTTGAGCAGGGGTGGCAGCAGATGCTGGGTGCCCTGTGCGCCGCCGATGTTGTTGGCACCGGGATTCGTGACCAGCGTCGAATCGTAATAGTACTGGGGCGCGATCGCGAAAGGCTGAACCGCCGTTGACCTGGTGGACTCCAATTGCGGCGAGATGATCAGGGCCAGGATGTTTTCAGCGATGGGTCGTGTGAAGGCCCGGGTGGCCACCTGCTCGTTGTCCTGGACGATGTTGGTCAGAGCCTCTTGGAACCAAAGCTTCGAGTTATCAGTGACGGGCCGGACGACGGAAGCGTAGATGCGGTTCATTTCGGCCGTCGGACTGTACTCCATGAGGCGGATGCGGAAACGCGTGGGGACCGAATTAAGCTGGTTGAGAAACGGCGGCCGGTAGGGCTGGTCGTCCCCCCATTCGACGAAATATCCGCGACCGCAGAGCAGATTGACCATGTTCTCCGTGTTGGCCTGGGAACTGTCCGCAGCGACGAGTCGCGTCACCCCAAGGGGTGCCTGGAAGAAAATGGCGTGTCCGGGATAATTTTCCGAACTGCCGGCAGCGGCGGAAAGCACCATCGGCGTGGGCCCGCACACAAACTGAAGCTCCGACTGCCTGACATAGCTCCTGGCCTTGGAGACTTTCTGCCCGGCGGCATCCGTGCGCAGGGGGTCGGATTCGTTTTCCCAGTAGGTGTTGAGGGTCGCCTGGGTGATGTTCCGGGTCATCGTGTCAAAAGCGATGCGTGCCTCGCGGAACTGGGAGACGCGCGAGTTGGACCGCACCCAGTTCCGCTGGACGATGCCGATGACCTGCGTCACGACGAGCATCAGGATCACCAGGATGGTGATGGAAATCATCAGCTCGACCAGAGTGAAGGCCGCGCGGTGCGCCGGGTTTCGCCGCAGGAGAGACGCAGTTTTGGACATATCGGGGGCCAATCTCATGGATCGTCAGGGTCAGCGGTTCTTGGCAAGCAGGTGATTAAAAGTGGAATAGGCCAGCTGATTGTCCTGGCCGAACTTGAAGGACGGAATGGATGAGGGGGCGATCCTGATGATGACCCTGCGCAGGTACCTTTGAGTCTGCTCCGTCTGCGGCAGCGCGGCGGGCAGCGAGAAGTCGATCTCGGCCACATAGCTGATGTTTGAGTCGTCTTCATCGATCTGCTGCCCCTGATCGTCGAAATAACGGCGGCTGACGACCGGCAGCACATTAGCACCGTTGCCGCCCTCACCCGTCTGCTGTGAGGGCAGAAGGGCAAACTCGGTGTTTTCGAGATCCCTGACGATCTGCTCGACGATGTTGCTGCCCGTGCTGAGGACGCCCGTCTTGCGCGACATCTCCAGCCCCTGGGGCAGCAGCCCGAGAAGCGTGAGAATGGCAAGGGTGGCGATAGCCACGGCGAGTGTCACCTCGACAAGCGAGAATCCGGAGCTGGAAAAGCGTTGGTTGCGTTTCATCGGCGTCAAAGTTTGAAGTGGCGCTGGAACTAGGGGCTGAAGCGCTTGGTTTCGAGGGTGCGGAACTTGTAGAACGTCTCCAGCGGAGGCAGTGAGAGCGGGTTGGTGGCCGCACCGTAGTCCGGGATCGGATTGGTCGTGTCCGTGGGGTCGATGTAGCGCTCGATGAGCGTCGAACCGCGGTAGTCGGCCACGACCGCATCCTTGACGGAGTCAAAAGTGTCCGGATCCGTGGAGCGCGCCTTCCTGATCACCTGCGCACGCATGTGAACCCTGAAGGTGTTGCTGCGGGTGGTGACACGCGCGTAGATGTTTCCATAGGGACGTTCACGGATGTTGTCACCTGTGGAGGAGTGGCTGCGCCAGAAGTTGTCCATCTGTTGCTGCCTGTTGGCGGCGGTGAAGCCCGTCATGGTTGCGCTGGGCAGATCTTCACCGTCGGAGGAGACTCCGGCGCTGACATCCGGGATGAGGTGGAGTTCGCAGATCTGGCTGGCCGTGCGGAAGAGGCCGCGGACGTTGCTCGAGAAGTGGTTCGCACCGCCGGCCGTGCCGTTGAACTTCTCGTCGAACTGAACAAGCGTCTCCTTCACGTTGATGGGGCGGTGCCAGAACTTCCGGTTGGTCTGCTCGTCGTAGAACTTGAAGCCTTTCGAGGACGACCAGTCACCCGCAGCGGAGCTGCGGAAAGTCTTGGCGCGGTTCACGTCCCCGTTGGGGATGGCCGTGATGAACTCGCCCTTCATCACCGCGTGCATGCCGGTGGCACGGCGGATGTTGGTGAAGGGCATGATCTGGTAGTTCAGATTGATCCTGCCGGCGACGGAGAGGGGCTCGCTGATGGCGTAGGGCTCAACGACAGGCATGCAGAAGAGATCCAGAAGGTTGTGGTCACGCGGATTGTTGTCCCCCGGATGGCCGAGACCGCCGACCGGCTTGCCCAGGACCGAGGACTGGGCGTAGGGGCGGAACAGCAAAGTCTGCCAGGGCTTGCCCTGATTGTAGGAGATGCCCGTGCCGGTCAGTGAACTGGAGGTCGTGGTGCCGCCCGGCCAGACGCCGGTGGGCAGCGATCCGAAGGTCACCGGCGAGGCGATCATGCGGTTCGGTGTCATGTAGATGCCCGAACGCCAGTCTTCACTGTTGCGGAACGTGTCGAAGAAATAGCCGGAACGGTACCGCTTCGTCTGGTTGTGGAGATTGAAATTTGCCATGAAGAAATTGCCTTCGTCAGGCTTGTTGATGTAGGGGCCGTCTCGCGCGTTGCCGATGCCGTTGTCAAAGTCCCCATAGCTGTTGGCAGACCTGGCCCAATCGTCGCTCGGCGGAAGGTCGGGGATGCGACCGTCGGAGTAGGGCACTTCCTCCCCCCCCAGCATCTGGGATTTCCTGACAAGGTCGGGAAGAGTGTAGCGGGTGTTGGAGGAGTCCGGCAGCACCACGCCGGCTTCGGCGTTGGACGTGTGTCCGGTGAAGGAATGAATCGTCTTGGGAGCATTGACACCTTGTGAGATGGTCGCCTCCCACACCGGATGGCGCTTCCACATGGATGACGGCACGATCTCCCGCGCGGCGATCAGACGGTAGTCACCCACTGAGGGAACCATGGTGCGCACCACGTCAGAACCGGTCCACGGCTTGCCGGTATCCGCGTCCGTCGGCACGGGGAAGCCGTTGTTTTCGCGGGGCAGAAGACCGACGGCGTAGCCCGTTCCGGGAATCGCCGAAGAGCCCGGAGCCACTCTGATCACGGCTTCCGTATCCATCCTGCCGCGGAGCGACTGGCGGAAGGGATTGTCGTCCGCTCCCTGATTGAACACCTGGGGCGTCTGCAGCCAGAAGGGGGGACTCCTGCGGCTGCCGTCATAGGAGGGATTGACCTGCCCCTGCAGGACGCCGAGGGCACCCGCCCGGTTCAGACACCACCAATGCGGCCCCTGAACGGAACGATGGTAGCGGATGCGACCGTACTGGTCAGGTATCACCCAGTAATTGAACTCCTGTGCACGCGGTGCACCGGGACGGGGATCGTCACCCACCAAGCGCTGCGGGCCGTAGGCGAGCGCCGGAACCGGCAGCGGAGAATCCTCGAAGGCAATGTTGATGGTCTGGACCGGCTGGAGTCCGAGCTGGGCGAAACGATGACTGTCGTAGATTTTGATGGTCAGTTGGCGGTTGCCGAAAGACAACTGCATGGGCTGATCACGCTTCACCGTGATGAAGTTGCTCTGCAGCGCGTAGTTTCGGAGGCCGTTGTGGCCGGAGGTGTTGTTCAGGTCGAAGACGGGCGCGTCACTGGGCATGAAGGTCTGCCCGGTGCCACTGATCGGGCGTGCACCGTTGTTTCCGGCGATGTTCGAGGGGGTGGCATGACCGCCGACGGGGTGGGCGTCATTGTTGTTGCCGACCTGGTAGATGTTCCCCTGGGATTTGACGACGACATCCTGCGTGGTGTCAAACAGAGACTGGCCGTTGAGTTTGATTCCCGAGATGAAATCCCCGTCGATGACGATGGCAAACTCCGGATAGAACTTCGTCCACCCCAGCGACGGGCAGAAGGTCTCCATCAGCAGCATCGCCTGGATGCGTTTCTCATCCGGCGCCATGGGCGTCTGGTTGGCCAGTGTCATGTTCCAGTTTTGCGGATTGTATCCGGGGTGGTTCGCCGGATGCTGCGGTCCGTTGGGCGGAGTGGCCCGGGTGCCGTAAAGGAGCGGCGGCGGCTGGTTGGCAGGCTGGCCGGGCAGTGGCAGCAGCGGCGGAAAGTTGGAGTACCAGCGGGCCAGCTTTCCAGTGAGAGGATCGATCTGGTCCCAGACCGGCCCGCCGGAACGGCCCGCATCCCTGGTGACATCGTCCTGGCGCGCTGCGCTGGCACCTCCGCTGAGCACGCCGCCCATGTTGATGGCATAATCATCGTTCTTTCCGTCCGCCGTGCAGATGAACTGAAAGCCAACTTCGGAGAGAGTGAAGGTGCGTCCAAAGCCCTTGTAGTTGATGCCATCCTTCGTCCAGACGGCGGGGGATACCTGGCCGTGACCGGGGAGCACGTCCTGATTGTCACTCAAAAGGTCACTGCCGATCGTCGGCACCCCCTGGTTGAGACTGCCCGTGGCCGGACGCGAAATGCGCTGTCGGGTGTAGGTGTAGCGCTGGGACTCCAGAGTGTCCGCTTCCACAAAAAGAGCGGTTCCGGACTTGCCCTGCGCCGACATGCCGTTGTTCTCACGGGCAAGGACCCCGTCGTAAAGGTTGGTGCAGCGGATGTAGTCAAAGAACTGGACGGCCAACTGGGCGACGTTGGCCTGCCCATACTTGTCCTCGAAATCGGCGCCCGACCCCAGACTGGAAGTTCTCGGGAACCTCAGCGAGGACATTTGGGTGTAGAGATAGTCCAGCAGCCTCGAGTTGCGCTGGAGCGAGGTGGAACTCCCGTAAACGGAGGAGGAACCCGTGACATCGTGCGAGCGATGGTAGGGCTGGGCGCGCCGGAAAATGTAGCTGTTGGCGACAGCGGCTCCCTGAGACGAACCACGAAGGGTGGAGCTGAGGGCGATCATGTGATCAAAGGTGGTTCTTTTGTTGTCGCCCAAACTTTCATCCGGAAGAGGCCAGATGGCGATGCGCGGCAGCCCGTGCATGCTGAACTCCGGAGCCCGGCTGTGGGCCGTCAGAAAGAAACGTGAGCGCTCCAGCACGTCGCGGTCAAACAGGGTGCGTCCGCTGCCTCCCGGAATCTGGATGCGGGAAGCCTGGCGGCCTGTCGTGGTGTCATAGGGGCCGATCTTTCCCGTGGTGTCCATGTCGGAGAACATCATTTCGTCCACGCTGGCAAAGAGACGCTCAGACTTCGCGACGGATGAATCCACGATCTGCGCGATGTCGTTGGTCGTGGTGCTGAAATCATCCCTGGCGAAGGGACGAGTGCCCGACATCGAGCCACCCTGGGCGATCTTTGGGGCGAGCTGGTAGATCAATTCCTTGGTATCGCGAATGTTCAAGATGTTGGCGCCGGGAGCCATGGGATCAAGATTCATGCCCGGGGCGAGGACCGAGCTCAGAGCGACGGTCGCAGGATGTCCCGGATAACGCTGGTATTCCCCCGAAGCACCGGGGTAATTGGCCCACTGGCTGTCGCGTTCATGATAGAAGTAGGGAGGGGCGAAGAAAGTCGGCTCCGCAGCCGTGTTGATGTTCACTTTGCACGACTCGTCATCCGTCCAGAACGCGACCCGTCCGACAATGGGATTCGCGGCGTTCGCCTCGGTGCCGCTCGAACTGATAAACTTGTTTGATGCGTCCAGCGCACCAGTCGTGCCGTCCTTCAGAATGTAAATCCACTCCACAGGCATCGGCAGCCGGAGCTTGTCGGGATCTCCGGATGCGTCTTGGGGACGGACGACCTCATTGTAGGTCACCTGCGAACCGCTGGCGTTCTGGGCGGTCTGCCTGTCGTATGAAAATCCCTCCACCGCTGTCAGAGGCTGGCCGGAGACGGGGTGATTGCCAGTGTAGGCCGCCCGCGGGTCGATGACGGGGAAATAGACCGCCGTGGTTCCGGCGGCAAGTCCGGCGCGAACGACGGGCTCGTTGAGATCGACAAAACGCTCCGGCTGCGTGCTCCAGTCATTGGTCACCTGGTCGCTCGAGTAAACAGCGTCCTCGTTTCCGGGATTGTTGACCACCATCCGGGAACTTGAATACAGCTTGTGTGCGCGCAGGAATCCACCGCTCGAGTCATAAACACGGACCATGCCGGGCTGCGTGGCGTGGATGGTGCGCTGGGCGGCCGACGTTTCGGTGTTCTGCGCGTTTTGAATCTGGGCTTGTACGATGGAAACACCCATGTCCGCCAACTGCCGCGCGGTGCGCGCCGCGACGAAATTCTGAGTGGCCTTGTACTCCGTGCGTGTGATCGAAAAGATGGCAACGATCAGAATCGAAAGCAGGGCCACGGTGATGATCACCAGGATCAAGGCCATCGCCTGCCGGCGTTTTTTACTTTTGGAAGCGAGTTGCGCAGTGTTCATGGAGACCTCCGAGGTTAATTAAATTGGATTTACCTGCTATTTAACCAGAACCGCCAATTGGCGACAAGGTATTTATTTTGTAACTACAGGCAATCCCCTTCACTTCACGTCTGTCCAAGCGCTCACCTCTCATTCTCAGATCATCCGGGAACGACGGCGGCGCCAGCCCAGCGCCAGCAATCCCATGAACAGCAGGATCCAGCGGCTGGGCTCAGGCACGGCCACCGTGATGGTGCCCAGGTCATAGAGCTTGCTGATGTCCCAGAACAGGCCTGCATTCAGGGTGGGAAGGTCGATGAAGTTGTCGGAGTAGCCGCCGTTCGAATTTGGATCAAGGCCGGCAAAGTATTCTCCGGTCGGGAGCAGGTTGTTCCAGTCGATGAGCTTCCAGTTGTCTCCCACGGCAAAGGTGCTGCTGTCGAGACTGGTGCTCACCTTCAGTTTGCCTTCGCCGCCATAAAGGTCCGAAAGATAAACGTCGCCGGTGCCGCCAATCACGAGGAGATCGGAGCCTCCCGGAGTCATCGACGTTGCACCGATGGTAAAGAGATCCAGAGCCAAAGTTCCCGCCATCTCGAGAATGCCGCTGTTCAAGGTGATCGTCAAAGTCTGACCGCCTGTGTCGCGAAGTCCCGCAGCCACGTTGGGGTTGTCGGTGCCGACGGCCAAAGTCGAGATGCTATTCACATAAACGCCCTTGGATAGATCGGGAGCAATCCTCCCGGAACCGCCGAGCGTGGCACTAGAAACCGCCGTGCCACCGAAGTCTGTATATCCGACATAAACGTCACCTGAACCTGTGCCGGAACCCGAGATGTCGAGTTCCGAGTTATTGTTAACAAGCAGCGTGCCCGAATCCAGATAGGTGGAACCTTGATAGGTATTAGCACGGGTGAGCGTAACGGTGCCGGTGCCCATCAGCACGAGATCGAGAACGTCATCGGCCGGCGAGGCCTCGCTGATGACGCCGGAGATGACCAGACCGCGGTCGTTATAGTCCGCATCACCCGACAGTGCTCCCGGCCTGCGGTCGTCGGAATAAGATTCCAGGGTCAGCACCGTTGGGAAGCCGCCGCCGGGGCTGTCTGCAACACCGGGTTGGCGATCCTGAAGAGTGACCGGACCTGTGAACTTCACATAGTTGTCAGCCGTGATCACCTGCTCGGCGGCTCCGAAGTTGTTGTTGACCAGAATCGCCTGGCTGACCTGGGTGACTGCGGCGTTGCTGATGTACAACTGGGCGACGCCACCTGTGGTGTTCCAATAGTAACCGTTCGAAGCGTAAATGTCCGCCTGCCAGTAAATGGGGTCCGTGCCTTCGACCCTGAGCAATCCTGCGACGTAGGAATCCCCGGCAGGCTTGGACAGCCTGAAGGTCGTTCCATTCAGGATCTCCACAATGTAGGTGCCGGGATCGATGCCGTCCCCGCTGATTTTCGCACCCACAGTCAGTCCGGCTGTGGTTCCGCCCAATCCGCTGCTGGCGACGTCCACGATGTCGCTGCCGCGGACAACGCCGCCGCGGAAGGCACCGTTCACCGTGGTAACGGAAGGAGCCGCCATGAAGTAGGTTTCACCGTTCGGTCCCAGCACCTGCGTACCGTAACGCAGGTCGTTGGGCGTATCGAAATCGGCCGAGCGGGCGATGTTCATCGTGCCGTCATCGTTGAATTCGATAATCTCGTAAACACCGTTGCGCTCGGGGTTGTCGATCTCGTCCTTCACAAGGATCAGCTTGCCTATGTCTGCGGCGGTGAGAGCCGCTCCGCCAATGACGTTACTGATGTTGTAGAAGGCACCGGCGCCTGCATTGGCATCACCTGCGACGATGCTGCCGCCTCCGCGGGACTCGAACACGCCGCCCAGGGACTCGCGGTTGTCAGCGATGAAGGTGATGGAGCGCTCGACTCCGAGCAGGGATGCTCCGGCGGTGACGAAATCAACCTGCACGGGGACGGCATAACCGGATCCGTCGAGTTTCGGGAAGGTGGCATCCCCCAGATGGATGGCACTGCCGCTGAGAGCGTCGGCACTTTCAACCATCAGTACACCGCTGCGGATCACCAGATCTCCGGTGACTCCGGCGGGTGCGCCGGTGCCGAAGCTGTTGTCGCCCTCAAGAATCACCGTGCCTCCACCGATCAGGGTGAAAGCGCCGGTGCCGGAAATATCACCCGAGTAGGTGGTGGTTTTGCCGAAAGCCGTGTCAATGATCACGTTGCGGTCCACAAGGCGATCGATCACGATATTGCCTGTCACATTGGCGTTTTCGGTGGTTTGAAGGACGCTGATGCCACTGTGGTTGACATTGCCGAACTCCAGTTCGTTGCCCAGGCTGGTTCCACGGAAGCTGAGGGTGAGGGCGGAGTCCTGATAGCGCGTATCCGTCGTGGTGCCGACCTCGACCAGTCCCGTGCCAAAAGAGGCGTTGTTGGTGCCGATCAGCGTGCCTTCCGCCAGCACGGTGCCGCCGATGTAGGTGTTCATGCCGGAGAGTGTCAGGGTTCCGTTGCCGCCCTTGATGAGCTGTCCGCCGTCACCACCACTGACGATACCGCTGAGGACAGCGTCCGGGATGGCGAGTTCAGGTGTGGGCGGCGTTGACGGAGGGGTACCAATGGTGTGGGGAATGACTGCGGCCCCGCGACCGCTGATCACCTCGATGAGGCGGGACTTGACGCCGAGTTCGAGGTTGTTGACGAAAATGATCGCCGCATCGGCATCCTGGGCGCCGAGAATCAGAGAGGTGTTGTCCAGAACAAAGTGGGGCTGCCCCCATGTCAGCATTTGACCGGCACCGCCGATGTTGACTCTGCGATCCTCGCCGCCGTAGGCCGCAAAGCCGCCGCTGCTGGTCCAGTCCACCTGCGTATCTCCCGTGCCGAGTTCGCGCGTGAAATGGTCGGTGGCCGCTCCCTCAAGATCGTAGTTGATGCCCACCACGCCGCCGTCCAGGCGGAGATGGCTGGCATCAGGGACCGCCGAGGCGTTGTCGAGACGCAGCACCCCGCCCTGCACATAAGTCGTTCCGGTGTAGGCATTGTCACCCGAGAGCGCCGTGGTGCCGTCGCCCGACTGCACCAAGTTCAGCGGAACCCCCGATTGAGGATTGTCCACGATGGCCGATTGGACGACCAGCGCGGTGAGGGGGTTCCAGTTGTGAATAATGAGATCGACTGAGGCTCCGTCCAGATTGAACAGACTGCTGGTCAGGAAGCCGCCGACGATGGAATT
Source organism: uncultured Prosthecobacter sp. (assembly GCA_964452755.1). Taxonomy (GTDB): domain Bacteria; phylum Verrucomicrobiota; class Verrucomicrobiia; order Verrucomicrobiales; family Verrucomicrobiaceae; genus Prosthecobacter. Next base: position 244,020 of record CAYVQY010000001.1, read on the forward strand.
GGAACGATTTCCAGCGTGGGTGGTCTGCAGGATCGCGCCCGAATTCAGTGTGAGGATGTCGGAAATCGTGACCGTGCTGCGGTGCAGGGCATTTTCGCCGGAGTCCGGGTCAAACGCGTAAATTCTGGACAGCACACCAGTGTTCACCGGGGTGGTGGACGCATTGCTCAGGGTGATGGTGCTGCTGGCGGCATCGATTGCTGTGATCACCGTGTTGTCGGCAATGAACTCACCCGTCACCTTCTGCCCGACCTCAAGGCCCAGAACATCCACGGAGGTGACCACGTTCGAGCCGACTTCGAAAATCCCCAGAGCGGCCTGGCTGCTGTTGTAGAAGCGAATGGTGGCCACCGAGGCCCCCGAAGCTGTCGTGCCGTGGAAAGCGTCACCGCTCAGGGCACCGTCCTGGACGTGCATGAAGGCCGTCCAGTTGGCCAGGTCACCCTGAATGGTGTGGGCGAAGGCTCCGAGGTCCGAACCTACAACGTTGTAAAGACCGCCGCCCGCGTCAACGAAGGCGAAATTGTTCACGCCGGGAACATCAAACGACGTGTTGGTTTCGTAAACGGCGCGGGGAATGATGGTCTGAACATCGAAGCCGAACTGCCCGGCTATCGTGATGATCGCCGATCCTGTGCCCGTCAGACTTTGCATCTCGCTGAAAAGCACGGTGCTGCCCTTGCCATAGGTGACAGCCTTCGGCGCATCGTTGTCCTGAAGGTTAAGCGTCGTGTTCTGGTTGCCCGTCGCAGTGACACGCACCGTGGAGAAGCCCTCGTTGATCGTCAGGTCGCCGATCATGTTCTGCGTGGTCGCCCGTCCGTCGGGGCTGGTGAGATCGAGAATACCGCCCCCCATGGTCAGGCCGCCAATGTCGTTGCGGACAAATTGATCATTGACCGTGGAAGAGAGGAGTAGCCTGCCGTCATTGATGACAAATCCAACCAGTCCGTAGCCTGAAATGGCGCGTCCCTGGAATTCAAGGGTGCCCTCCCCTTCCTTGATCATCAGGTAGTTGTCCTCGACACCCGGGGTGCCGTAGTTGCCGCCCAGTGTCAGCAGCGTGTAGGCGTTGCCGACGTCAAAGCGAGCGTTTTCATTGACCAGGAAACCCCGGTCGGTCCTGCCGCTGGTGCCGTTGTATTGCAGAATGCCGCCATTGAAGACCAGATTGGTGAACAGGTTCGTCGATGCGCCCAGGTTGCTTGCCGAACCTGCAAACACCAGGTTGGCGGCCGCAGAGGTGTAGAAGACAGAAGCGGAGAGCACTACTTCCGTACCGCTCAGGATGGCCGCCACGGTGGTGCCTTCAGGAATTCCCGGCCCCGTCACCAGCTGGCCGACACTGAGACCGCTCGTGTCCCCCACGGTCACTGTGCGACTGCCGCCACTGATGCTGGCGACCTTCGTGGCACCCAGGGTCGCTCCGTTGCCGACGACATTGACATTGATTTGACCGGTGGAAGTCACAGGCTTGTCGAGTTCGACGGTGTTGTCGTCGAGAATGCGGAGAATTGTCGTCGAGCCAGGAATGCCGGTGCCGGTGATGGTCTGCCCCACCTGCATACCGAGCGTGCTGGTCACAATGAGAATGGAACCGCTCTGGAGAGTGGCGTTCTGGGTGGATGCGGCGAGCGCGGGCGGTGCGCCAAAGACCAGGTTCTTGCCCGTGGCGGCGCCCAGGGCGTTGATCGCAACGGTGGCATTTCCAACGATTTCGCCAATCCTGATCTGCGTGTTGTTGAGAATCTCGATGATGACCGCGCCCGGAGGAATGACGGGATTGATGGAATCCGGATCAGAAACGGACTGCCCGGTGGTGAGGCCCTGGGTGTTAAGGCCGGGAGCAAGGGTGATGACACTGTTGTTGTTCGCGGTGTTGGCGGAGATGTTTCCGCTCTTGGCGGTAATGTTGCCGCCAAAGGTTACTTCATCGACACCTGTGAAGGTCGTGCCGTTGGACAACGTCACAACCTTGGTAACGGCATTGACGGAGGCAATGGTCACGCCGCCGGGAATGTTCGCTCCCGTGACGGTCTGACCGCGGGTCAGTCCGTCCGTCGAGTCAAAGAGGGTGATCGTCCGGCCCAGAGAAGGCTTGACCACAGTGACGGCGGTATTGCCGCCGTTGTAGCCCTGGATGGCCAGACTGTTCACAGTCAGCACGCCGTTGTTCAGAGTCGTCGTACCCGTAAAGGTGTTCATCCCCGAGAGGATCAGACCGCCGACACCGCTCTTGTCCAGACCGTTCACATGACCGGAATTGTTGGTGATCTCTGCCGAGATTTTCAGATGACCGAGACCGGTGTTGTTCTGCTGAATCGAAAGGTTCTGATTCGTCCCAGACGTGATGGCGAGGCTGCCCGTCCCCGAAATAAGGCCCGAATGAGCGCCCATGTTGTTGGTGAAAAGGAGACCGCCCGACTGGATGAAGTTGGCCCCGGAGAGTTCGATGACGAACGGATTGTTCCCCGCCACGTTGTCAACATTGTGGAACCGGAGGGTGTTGGCGGATCTGTTGTTCTGGGTGCTGTTGCCGACAACATCCATGTTGGCGTTCGTCACCCAGTCGTTGGCGACCGGCCCCGGGAAAGCTCCCGTGCGAGTGTAGTCGCCGTTGGCAAGGCCGCGGATGAGACGATTTTGAGTGCTGCCAACAATGTTGTTGGTGTCGTTGACGGTGCTCTGGGTGGCCCAGGTCGTTCCTCCCACGGTGGCCCAACCACCGAGAATGCCGTTGACGTTGGTCCTGTCCGTGCTGGCGATGTCGTTCGCGCCGAAGTCAATGCTACCGCCAGCCTGGGGGTTGATGCCGTTCATGCGCAGGATGGCCGAACCGCTCTCACGAATAATGCGGTTGGTGCCCGCCGAAAGCGTGACCGCCGCCACATTTTCAAGATGTTCGGGTGCGATGTAGCCCGCACCGCCGGTGCCGCCACCTACAAACGCGCCCGCCGTTCCATCGCCTCTGAGCACCAAGGTTCCACCCTGCCGACTGCCGCCGAGAATCAGAGTACCGCGATCCGAGAGCTTGTCACCATTGTTGGAGTTGTAATCCAAGACCAGCGTTCCCGTCTGAACATACCAATGAGAATCGTGGGCGTTACCCGGGAAGGCGCTACGCGTCGTAGGATCGACCTGACCGCTGAGAATCACGGTGCCGCCTCCGCGCTGGACGACGCGGTTGTTGCCGCCGATGACACCCTTGAGTTCCAACGTCGCACCGGTGTCCACGCTGATGTTGGAGTCACCCGTGACAAAGATCGGCCCGGCCCATGAGCTGTCGCCCACCGTGGTAGCCAGCGTACCGCCTGCAAGATACATGGTCAGAATCGTATCGTAACGAACGTCCCGCAAATCCACCGTCGCGTTGGTGCTGCCGAGGATGGCGCTGGCATTGGTACCGCCGGCGATGATGAGACCCGCGCCTCCCGTGGCTCCAAAGGCACCGTCCACCGTCGCGGCCAGGATGCCCGCAGTGACAAGCGTCTCGCCCGTGTAGCTGTTACCCGGGAAGGAGACGAAGATTTCTCCAGTGCCTGTGACCGCCGCGCTCAGCGTCACACTGGAGTCGGGGTTGATGCTCAGGATCGTCGTGCCTTCGGGAATGCCTTCTCCTTCAACTTGCTGTCCTTCGCGCAGGCCGCTCGTGTCGCTCAGCGCCAGAGTGGTCGTGTTGTTGGCCGTGGCAAGACGGTCAATCCTGCCTCCCATGATCCAGGTGCCGTTGCCGATCTTCGTCACCGAGGTGGGACCACCGGTCCCGTCTCCGAGCAGGAGGTCAAACTTATTGTCTCCCCGGTTGCTACCGCCCAGCGTCAGGGTCCGCCCACCCACGCCCGTGAACTCCACCGCAGGGGAAAGGCCTTCGAAGCCGAGGGTCATGGTCGCCCCAAAGATGGTTCCATCCGCGATGATCGCGCCCGCATAAGCCCCTGTGCCAAGGGTGAAGGAACGGTCGGAGAAGGTGGCGGAGTTGTCGCTGAAGCGCAGCGCTCCGCCGTTGAGAACCAGGTTGGAAGCCGCGCTGGACGACGCTCCAAGTGCACTCGCCTGACCGCCAAATCCCAACTGCCGAACCAGAACGACACCATCATTGATCACGGTTCCTCCCCTGTAGGTGCTCAGGTCGGAGAGCAGCGTCAGAACGCCGTCGCCGTTCTTGACGAGCGCAACCTTGCCGCCGCTGACGACACCGTCGTTGATGTTGCCGCCATAGGTGAAGTTCTCGGACGCGTTGACGATGAGGCTGGAAGTTCCCGCCCCGTTGTTGGTCACCCGCCCGGAGCCGATGATCTGGCTGACGGTGGTCGAGTAGCCGTTCAGGTCCACTTCGCCGCCCTGATTGGAGAGCATGTACCCTCCGGGGGTGATCAGACCAGACTCGCTTTCAAAACGAACGGTGCCACCGGTCAGGAGCAGCGTTCCGTTGAAGCTGTTCCCGCCGCCCAGCCTGAGAAGACCAGAATTGATGATGATGTCGTCGGTGAGAACGTTGGAACCCTGCAGCGCGATGGAGGAGCCGATCATCCGGATGAGACCGATGGTGTTGTTGCCGGTGAGCCGTAGGGTGTTGAAGCCACCGTATTCGAGATCGGCGCTCGTCGCATCCACCAGGGTCAGGCTGGAAATTTCCACCGTGGTACCATCGATGATCCGGGTAATGACGGTATTGTCTTCGATGCCGTTGCCGGAAACGGAAGCTCCCACTTCAAGTCCCACGGTGCTGTCCACGGTGATGAGGTTGCCGCCGCCTGCGAAGGTGGAGGAAAGGGTGCCCGTGGTTCCGACTTCCTGCGCCCCGCTGGTTTCCAGACCGCCGCTAAGGTCCTGGTTGCCGTTGAGAATCATGATGCCGCGGCTGTTGCCGTTGGCAGCGAAGTTCAGCCTGCCGCCGCTTCCGTCGATCTTGACATCCACGGACGGACGGGACACCACGAGCGTCGTCTCGTCGGTGATCTCGTCGATGGTGTAAAGTCCCAGGGGATCAGGAGCTCCGGAGGCGTTCACCGCCTGGCCCACCGTGAGTTCGGACGTATCTCCGACGATGACGGTCAGCGTCTCTCCCGCCTCGCCAAAGGTCAGCACCCGGTTGTCGGCTACGCGGAAAAAGCCGTCGGCGGCGCCCAGGGTGATGCCGCGGTTGATATCATCGAACGCGACGTTGTCCGCCACCCTCAGGATGCCTCCGTTCATCGTGAGCTGATCGGCCACAAACGAACCCGGACTCGTTCCCAGCGCGCTTTCGCGGAAAATCTGCAGGGTGCCCTCGTTGAGGAACGTCTTGCCCGTGTAGGTGTTGGCGTTCAGGAAGGTCAGGTTGGAGTTCCCCGAGGCGGTGGGCGCCTTCGAGAGTGTAATCAGATTATTGCTGATACTGGTCACCGTCGTGCCGTCCGCGATCCCGGCGCCGGTCACCGTGGAGCCGATTTGAATGTCGCCGCCCCTCTGCGAGCCGTTGATTCGCACCACGTTGTAACCGGCGGTCCGATTGATGCTTCTCACCGCGTTGGGGTTGAGCTGCAGGACGGAGTTGCCGGATTTAACAAGGCTGATCGCCCCCGTGATTTCACTGTTCACATTGAGCTGGTTGGTCGGCAGATAGAAAATCAGTTCCGGACTTCCGGACGTGAGTTTACCTCCAGTGAAGTTGACAGTGTTTCGCGCAGAAATGATGCCCCCACTCTGGATCGTCAGGGTGCGGCTCGATGTGAGCGTGTTCGGGCTGATGGTCAGGGTGCGTCCTGCGGTGGTCTGAATATTCAGTGAATTGATGGTGCGACTCGATGACAGCGTCTGGTTCCCGAGATCCTGGGTCCACTTCACGTTGTCGTTGGTTCCCCAATTATCCTGGGTGGTGTTAAGCTCATTCGGGGTATAGGCCACCACTTGCGTGCCTGACATCGAAGCAAACTCGCGCAGTTGGACGCTGCCGTTGGAAGTGGAGAGGACGGCCCAGCCCCCGATGATCCCGTTCGACAGAGTCGGCGGGGCGGAGATGGAAATCGTGGCACCGGTGTCCTCATTGGCCCTGACCGTGTCAAAAACGATGGTCGAACCCGAACCCGCGGCGCGCGACAGGCTGCCGAATGTCAGCGCAGTGGAAGATGAGCCGTTCCTGTCCGCGTAGATCAGGTTCGAACCACCGGTGAGGGACAGTGCACCCAGCGTCTCAGAGTGATTGCCAGAACCGACACCACTGATCGTGACGCGACCACCGTTGAGAATGATGGACGCTGAGTCGTTGATCCGGTTTGTGTTGCTCGCACCGACCGAGTTGATCAGGTTCAGCCCCTGCAGGGTGTTGCCGCTGATGGAGCGGCTGACGCCGGAAACCAGAATGCTTGTAACTTCCGACAGCCTGCCGCCGGCTCCGTCAAGCCGGAGATCGCCGGAGCGGAGGACGATATCGCCGGTAACTGTGCTCGCAGACCGCACAGTGAGAAGCGAACCATTCGTCACGCTTTCCCCTGTGCCGATGATGGTGAGTCCACCCGACTGGATATCAACCGCGCCGTTCCAAGTCACCGCGTTGCGGTACTTGAGACCGCTGATGAGCATGCCGCCTGACGTGATGTTCAGGGTGGAGTTGATGTTGGTCGCCGCGTTGGCGATGGTGCTGTCGAGGATGTTGAAGCCGTTGTTGAAGGTCTGAGCGGCGGTGAAGTTGATCGTGCCGTTGCCGCGGCGCGTCACCGAGCCGGTGCTGGCATTGTTGATCACCTCGGCGAAATTCCAGGTGCCGCCGGTGCTGCTGACGATTTCGAGCGCTCCATTGTTGGTGATCGTCCGTCCGCCGACCTGAGTGGTCTGGTTGGCGCTGCCGACGCCGTTGCCAAAACCTGTCGTGAAATCCAGGACCAAGGTGGCGCCGCTGTTGATGAGGGTGGTACCGCTGTAGGTGATGTTCCCCCCCCGCAGGATCTGGGTGCCGTTGCCGGAAATCACCAGATTAAGGATGCCGTCACCCGTGTTGTTGGCCCGGTCGCGGATGAATCCGTTGTAGTAGTTAACACCGCTGGTGACGAGCGTCAGGGTGCTGTCAGCGTCGATATTGTCCCCCTGCATGTTTTCGATGACGCCGCTGGAAGTGTAGTCCGAGATGCCTGACACGGTTTCATTGAAGCCCATCAGCTTGAAGTAGGCGTTGTTTCCGTTGTTGCCGTTGGAATTGCCGCCCAATCCGGCGTCAAAGCGGATGACCGCCGTGTCGGCGATCTGCTCATGGGCTCCGAGGTGGAGCACGGCGTTGCCGATGCCGCCGATGCTGGCATTGCCGATTTTCAGGTCTCCGGCGATGGCGCCGTTCGTGACGCCCACGCCAAAGGTGGTGGCGACACTGCTGGATGCCGACAGCGGAACCGTCGAGACCACGATCTGAGTCGCGCTCTTGACCTCCTCTACGACGGTGCCGTCCGCGAAATTAGGGTTGCCGTTGATGACCATGCCCGCATAGAAGCCGGCGGAACTGCTCACATCGACAAGCTTGCGGATATCGAACGTCGTAGCCTGCGTGGCGGCACCCGTGGCGGGGATCGAAATGTCGAACTGCGTCGCGTTGACGATCCGGGTGACGACTGCACCGGCCGGAATCCTGGTGTGGCCGGTGACGGGCATTCCCACATAGAAATTGTTCGTGTTGCCGGTGGTGAGCACCACCCGCGCACTGTTGTTCGTGGTGCGGGCGCTGGACTGCTCGGTATTCACACGCGTGGTCACAGTCGCCGTCTCGGGAGCCTTGGAGAGCACCAACTGGGGATTGTTCGCGTCACCGAAGCCGCGGTTGAAGACGGTCGTGAGGCCGGTGTAGGTGTTGGCCTGGTCGCCAACGTAATAGACCCGGCCGCTGCCGGAGATGATCACGCTTCGCGGCCCGGTGGCCGCGTCCTGGGAAATGGGGCCGGCCATGTTGAGGCGCGCGGCCTGACCGCCCCAGTTGACGTTGATCTGGAGGTCGCTGCTCAGCAGCACCGGGGCGCTGATCATGTCTGCAGCGTTGGCGGCATTGTTGGACTGCACCTTGCTCAGCAATGCGCGACCATAGTCGCCGTTGTTGAAGTTCAGACTTCCGCCGGTTCCCTGGCTGATTTCAAAGCGGTTGGTGCTGTTCGTGTCACCGATGGTCACGATGCCCGCGATCTTCGTGCCATCCAGCGTGATGTTCCCCGTCGAAGAATTGATGTTGGAAGTGATGGTGACGATGCCGCCGATGGAGTTCGGAGTGGCTGTCGGACGCCAGTTGCCGGCGCTGGACCAGGAGCCGCCGCCCTGGAGATTCCAGGTGTTCATCAGCACCGGAATGATTCCGGGCTGGGTGATCACGGCAATGATGCCATACTCACTGAAGAAGCTGACGTCATAGACAAGGTTTCCGGAAAGCGTCGGCAGGATGAGATTGCCACCGCCAGCCCCGCCCTTGCGGTAGTTGGTGCCCACGTCGAAGCCCCCGAGAGCGTCCGTATTGATGAGCCACTCTCCGAGGTTGAAGATGTCACCGCTGACGGCACTGCCGGACAGGTAGTTGTTGGTGTCGCGGATCGTGAGGGTCGTCTGATTCAGGGTCAACACGCCGTTGATCTGCAGGAAGTCGGTGGCGCCGTTGACCGGGTTGATTCCCACGTCGTCCCAGTTGATCACGTTCAGGTCACGATAGCCGCCAAGGCTGTCATACTGGCCTGCGTTGAGGGCGGTAACGATGCCGGCGTCATTGAATGTCCTCGTGTTGATGTCGAGGAAGGTGAGCGAGCCGTCGGCGATCAGCAGATTGCCGTTAATGGTCAGCGTTCCGATGCTGACACCGGAATTGTCCCCCGGGGTCAGAGTCGCACCGGAATTAACCACATGATTGGTTCCCGCAACGACGGTTTCGAAGGTGCCGGGGTCATCCACGAGTTCCACCTGGGATATCGTTCCAGCCGTTCCGTTGACAAGACCGGACCCGGAGAGAGTTCCGCCGTTCACGATCAAGGAACCGGTGCCGGTGCGGCCGACGCCGGCGAGGCCCACCTGGAGTTCCCCGCCATTCACGGTGGTCGCGCCCGTGTAGGTGTTCACGCCCCTGATCACCCACTTGCCTTCGTCCGCCTTCGTCACGGAGGTGATCCCGGTTCCGGCATTGCCGATAACCGCCGAAAGGGTGTTGTTTCCGGTATTGGTGCCGCCCAGCGTCAGGGTGCGGTCAACCGTGGAATTACCGGTAAAGCCCGTGCTGCCGGTGTTCGTGAAGTTCAGCGCCCCACTGCCGGAAGATTCGATCTTGCCGCCGGCGACTCCGACGCTGAAAAGACGATTTGTGGACTGTGCTCCTCCGATATAGCGCAGCGCACCTCCGTCCAGCACCAGATTCGCCGCCGCGTTGCCGGACGCGCCGATGCTGCTGTTCGAGCCGCCGTTGGCGAGGGCGGAGACCTGGAGGACGCCGCCGATGATGCTGGTCACACCCGTATAGGTGTTGGCAGTGCCGAGTTCCCAAGTGTTGGAACCGGATTTGCGCAGAGAGGTGGCACCGCCGCCGTTGCCGATGAGCGGGGAGAAGATGTTGATCACCGAGGCGTCACTGGAACCGGTAAGCGTCAGCGTCCGCGTGCCGGAGCCCAGGAAGGCGATGCTGCCGGTATTGGAGAAGACAAGGGCTCCCGTGCCGGAGGCGTCGATGCCGCCGGCATTGTCACCGAGACCGAGGGTCAGCAAACGGTCCGTCAAGGTGCCGAGGCCCGTGTAGCGCAGGACGCCGCCGTTGATCACCAGATTGGCGGCCGCATTGCTGGAGGCGCCGATGCCGCTGGCAATGCCGCCGTCCTTCAGGTCACTGGTGCTCAGGATGCCGCCGGTGATGGTGGTCACCCCCTTGTAGGCGTTTCCTGGCGCCGCATTGAGAACGAATTCCTGACCGCCCGTCAGGCCCGTCTTGATGACAAAGGTGTCCTGAGGCAGGATTTCGGTCACAGTGTAGGCACCGTTCGGGTCCGGATTGCCCTGCGCATCCACCTTGGTGCCGACCGTCAGCCCCGTCGTGTTTACGCCCGCGAGATTGACCGACGGCGCCGGTGTGCTGATATCGAGGGCGACTACCACCGCTGCGGGATCGGCATCATTGACCGTCGTTTTGGCACCGACGGTGTAGGGACCGGCGGGATCGGGATTGCCGTTGACATCCACCCTGTCACCAACGTTGAGGGCGTCCACCTCGGCCTGTGTCAGGGTCACTTCCACTGTGCGATCGAGTTCCGCAGTGATGACAATCGTCACGTCGTCGGTAATTTCCGAAATATAGTAAATGCCAAGCGGATCAGGCGAGCCGTTGACATTGACGGCCTGGCCTGCGGTGAGAACCGTGGCGTCTGCCACGGTGACGGTCTTGGTTTCGCCTCCGAAATCAGCCGTGATTTTGTCCGAAGGCAGGATCTGATCGACAAGATAGTCTCCCGAGGGGTCGATGTTCCCAAATTCGTCCGTCGTGGTGACACCCGCCGTGAGTCCTGCCACGCTGCCCGTGATGGTGACAAACTCCTCCGTGGGCACGATGGCGTTCTGGCTCAAAATAATGCCGTCCCTGACATCGATGGTCGCGGGATTGTCCGGGTTGGGAATCTGCGGGCCGTCGGGATCATCCGGGTCTGCGGGAATGTTGGCGGGAAGATCGGGGTCGTAGTTCGGATTCGCAATGGTGCGTTCGATGAAGCCCGTGATGTAGGTGCCTTCGGGGATGCCGCTGCCGGTGATCAACTGGTTCAAAATCAGGCCGTCCGTGTTCACCTCCGTGATGGTGTTTGGAGTGGCTCCGTCAATGATCCCCGTGATATTGGTGACTCCGTTGTCGGGTGCCAGTACCCATGTGCCTGTTCCGTCTTTCAAAAGGGAGGTTCGGTCACCCACATTGATGCCGGCATCTCCAAGTGCCAGCACCAGGGTGTTGAGATCCGTGTTGGTGCCGGTCAGCGTTAGGAGTCGGGTGCCGCTCGTTTCACCGTTGTAGGCCATGATGCCGGTGCCGGAGAAGGTCAGGGCGCCGGAGCCGTTGGCCTCGATCGTGCCGCCCGCCGATCCTACCGAGAAAAGGCGGTCTGTGCTGGCCTGAGCGCCGGTGTAGCGCAGAGTGCCGCCGTTGAACACCAGATTGCCTGCGTCCGAGCTCGCCGCACCGATGCTGCTGGCCAGTCCGCCATTGGCAAGGGTGTTGGCTTCCAGCACGCCGCCGGTCAGAATCGTGCTACCTTCATAGATGTTGGCGCCGCTGAGCTTCAGGACACCCGTCCCGGCCTTGGTCAGCGACCTGCCCCCGCTAATGTCGCTGACAACCCCGTTGACTTGAAGGAAGTTGGCGGGTGCGTTGGAGATGTCCCAAATCTGATTACCCACTAGTCGCAGGCTCAAGTTCGAACCGATCGTGTGCTGCCCGGATCCGGCTTCGACGGTGACGCCAAGAGCGTTGATGCTCAATGTGTGCGGCCCGCCAAGGGTGATGCCGCCTGCGGCGGGCGTGCCAGTGCCTCTGAAGGTGAGTCCGCCGATTTCAGAATTGGCAGAAAGAGTAATGGTCAGGTTGGACGCCGTGTTGGCGGTGAGGAAGACATCATCCACGACACCGGGCAGACGGTCCTGCCCCCCCGTTCCGGTGATGGTGTCATGCCAGTTCGCTGCGGTATTCCAGTTCCCGCTAGTGGCACCCGTCCAATAGACCGGGGTGATCGCCTCTCTGGTGACCCTGAGGTACAAGCCTTTCGCGTTGCTGTTTCTCGCCACACTCATTCTGAAGCCGTTGAAGTTTGTGCCGTCTCCGACAATTAGGCCTTCGCTGCTGAGCACCAGTCTGGCGATGTCTCCAGCAGCCAATCCGCCGACTGTGTCACCATTGACCTCTGTGATGCCGTTGTAGGAATACATCAGCCAGAAATCCGCGAAGTTGCCGTTGGTGGCACCGATTCCGGTGAGGTCCGTTATTCCCGAAACGGGATTGATGGTGAACTCGATGCCGCTGCTGCCGACCACGATGCCCTGTCTCGAACGGATGGTATCCATACGCTGGGCTGCAGTCCCCAGAAGGTCAAAACTCATCTTAACACGAGAAGAGGCAAAGAGCGGGTTCGCCCCGTCTGTGGCATTGTCACCAATGGTGATGCCCGGGCCGGCAAAGTTGTTCCCCTGGCGAACATACAAAACGGCCGCGCCGTTGTTGTTGCTCATCGTGAAGTTCGAACCCGGCTTCAGATTCAGCGTGGCACCGAAGTTATTGAACTGGGAACCGGACGCTGTTTCCCAGCCGAGGGCGTAGCCGCCGTTGGTCACCAGGCCGAAGGTTGCCCCGCTTTCCACGGTGACGGCCGTGTTGTGCATGCGTCCCCCGCTCAGCAGCAGCGCACCAGCGTTCACCTGGGTGGCTCCGGTATAACTCATGGTCGTCTGCAACGCCCATGTGCCGGTTCCGTTCTTGGTCAGTGATGTGACGCCATCATTGAAGTAAGCGGCATTGGTGGCGTTGGAGGTGCTGCCGGTGGTGAAGAAGTTGAACGCGTTGTTGTTGTCGATGACCTTGGCGAAGATGTTCCGGATGGACGGATCCGAGTTACCGGTCAGAGTCAGACTGCGCGCTTCGCCATGGGTGCCGTAGGTGAGGCCGAGGGTGCTGTTGGTGTTGTTGAAGGTGAGTGCGCCAGTGCCAGAGGCATCAATTGTGGCACCGCCGCCCAGGATGGTGAATCCCTTGTTCGTCACATCCCCGGTGCCGTAGTAGCGCAGGGTACCGCCATTGATGATCAAATGGCTCGGATTATAGCGGGCGTCGCCGATACTGCTGACGTTGTAGCCGTTGGAGAGCTTCAGCACGTTTAGCACGCCGCCGTTGATCGTGGTGACACCGCGGTAGTTGCTGAGCGTTCCGCTGAGGGTGAGGGTGCCCGTCCCCACCTTGGTCAGGCCAAACGTGTCCACGCTGACGGCGCCCAGAAAGCCGGAGAATTCCGTGTCGGTGTTGTCGGTGCCCACGGTCAGGATGGCATTGCGGAGGGGCAGCACGCTGTTCCTGTTGTGGCTGTCCCAGACCACCCCGGCACCTGACAGGGAGCCGATGGTTTCACTGCGACCGGCCATGTCCAGCATGGCTCCGGCCGCGATGGTGACCGCCGTGCCGTCCGGGAGAACGCCGTTGTCGTAGCTGGCCGTGTCGAGGGTGCCCAGCACCAGGACGCCGTCGTTGATAAGGGTGGCTCCCGTCCACTGGTTGTCGCGATTGGCCAGGACCAGCGTGCCGGCACCGTTTTTGCTCAGATCCACCCCGTTGGTGATCCTGCCGCTGATGAATCCGGTGGCAAACGGACTGTCCACGCCGATCCCACGCGATGCGCCGCCCATGTCGAGGTTTCCAGTCAGAGTCACATCGTAGCTCTGATGCCACAACGGGCTGTCGCCGCTGAAGCTGAAGTCCCCGGTCAGTGCGATGTTATTACCCAGCACCGTCGAAAAGCGCAGAGTGTTGTTCGTATTCGTGCCGTTCTGATTCTCGTGGGAAAGGTCAAACCTCTTGTTGTTGGCACCCACGTTGATGTCGGTGATGAACGATCCGGTGCGCACGCCGCCGCCGAGCACGCCCTGTCCCACCGCGAGGGCAAGCGTGGCGGTCGTGTTCGTGCCGTTGATGGTGACGGCCCTGCTGTTATAGGTAGTGGTCATGGCGGCCGCCAGACGATTGCTGGCCTGGATGGCGGCACTGCCGGAAGGTCCGCCGATGGTGAGCAGCCCTGTTCCTACCGGACCGCTGACGAGCGTCCCGGAACCCGCCAAGAAATTCGCCAAGCTGTCGGCCCCCGTTCTGGCCGTGTTGAGTCCGACGATAAGGGTTCCTTCCCGCAAGTTGAACCCTTCGGTGTAGGTGCTGGCGCCAAAGAGGGCCAGCGAGCCGATGCCTTCCTTTGAAATGGCACCCGAGGTGCTGTCGATCAGCGTGCTGATGGCAAGGCTGACCGGCGACAGCCCCGAGACGTTGATGACCGGGGCGGCATTAATATTGTCGAACAACAGGATGGAACGGTTCGCCACACTGGCGGCACTGATGCGTGGTGTCGTGCCGGGGTGATTGTTCACGACGGTAATCGCATTTTCAGCTGTCAGTCTGAGGGTATGCACGCCGGAAGGCGCATTGAAGCGGACTTCGGGGTTCGCAGTGCCGCCCTCATTGTTGAAGGTCAGGCTGTTCAGAGTCGTCGTCGTGGTGCCATAGTTGGCAAAGCTCAGCAACGAGCCGCCGTTGAGTGTCACATTGCTGGTGCCGGCGATCTGGCCGGCGGTGGTGTTCATGGTCACCGTGGCGTTGTTGAGGACCAGGTCTCCCGGAACGGAAATATGGTTGGCTCCGGTCTTGTTCAAATTGAGCGTGGCCTGATTAACGTAGGTCGTGCCGGTGTAGGTGTTGCTGATCGTGCCGCCGAGCGTCAGCGTGCCGTTTCCGCTCTTGACCAAGTCAAAGTTCCCCGAGATGCCGGTGTTGATCGTTGTCGTACCCTGATTGACGTAAATGTAAAGTTCCGGGCTGTCCGAACCGAGCGTTCCGGAACCGGTGACGGTCGTGCTGGCCACGTTGGTCAGGAGGCCCACGTTGAGTTTCAGCGTCACACCGGAGTTCAGCGTCAGCGTGCCGCCCGTTCTCCGGATGGAATTGAGGGTCTTGGAGGTGGTCAGCGTCCGGTTTGAGCCGTCGCTGATGTTCCACGTCGACTGCGTGTTGGTGGCGGCGATATTGGTGCCGTCGTAATTGACGAACCGGTTGCCTCCCGCGTAGACGTTGCCACCCACGGTGGTGTTGAGCTTGCCGACGCCGACACCGTCGAGATAGGTGGCGAAGCTGTCACCATCGACCACAGCCCAGCCGCCGATGAGGTTGTTCGTGAGCTGTGATTCCGACAGGCCCAAACCGTTGATGGTGGAGATGAGGATACGGGCGTTGTTGTTGATGCCAGAGCCGCCCATGCCCACGTTTGACGTGAGCCGTATCGTACCACGGGCCGCCTCGTCGCGGAGCAGATTACCAATGGTGAGATGGACCACGCTGCCGGCATCCACGGCGGGATACACATTGATGAAACTGCCGCCGCCTCCCATGTTGATGGTGTCGATGTTCACCGTGGTGGTCTCGGAGCCGCCGCCGCGGATGGTGAAAGTGCCGCCCAGAAGATTCATCTCCGTGGTCGGCAGGATGCGCACCGGGTTGGTGACATCAAGAGGACTCAGCCAGCGGTTGTCCCAGTCCACGGTGGCGTAGTTCACGGTGACCGAAGAAGTTCCCAGGAGAGCACCATAATCCCTCAATGTGAGAGTGTTTCCGCGGACGATCGTTTCCCCGGTGTAGGTATTCACCGAACTGAGAGAGAGGTTGCTGTTGCCGCTCTTGGTGAAACCGAGATTCCCCTGGATGCTCCCGCCGAACACCAGACTGCCCGTATGGACGGTCAGCATCGCGGACGTGTCGGAAGTGTTGGTGACGACCCCGCCGACGGGCTGGTCATTCGCCGTGCCGAAGTTGCCGACCATTTGGCTGCCGCCGTTGAGGTCGAGAACGCCGCCGTTCACATAAAGATGCGAGTATGAGGCAACATGGGAGGTGGCGGACAGATTTGGCCGGACGACTCCCAAGGCATTGTCCTGGCCGCTGAGGACGAGAGTGCCCTCATTGATGATGGTGGTCCCGTAGTAGTAACCCCGGGAGTTAAGATTCACCGTACCGGCACCAGCTTTCACGATGCCTCCGGTGATGTTCCAAATGATGCTGTCGATGTCGAGAGTCGCATTTTCACCGATGGTGTGGA
Source organism: uncultured Prosthecobacter sp. (assembly GCA_964452755.1). Lineage (GTDB taxonomy): Bacteria > Verrucomicrobiota > Verrucomicrobiia > Verrucomicrobiales > Verrucomicrobiaceae > Prosthecobacter. Next base: position 259,814 of record CAYVQY010000001.1, read on the forward strand.
AGAACATCCAACCACCGTAGGCCGCGAGTCCAGGAGTTGAGATGCCGGTATTCCCTTCGTAGGCGAGAATGCCGCCCGTCCGGACAATGGCGCTGAGAATGCCGCCATTGACCAGATTTCCACCCCATCGGGTTTGAATGCCGAACGAAGCCGGATCATAGTCTTTTCTTGAGCCGTAGCCGACACCGCCTCCGCTGAGCAGACGCAGACTGTTGACCGCTATGCTCGTTCCACTGTTGATCAACTGATTCGAGTTGAGCGAGAAATTGTCCTGGGAAGCATTGGCCAGGGTGGTCCGCATTTCGTTGTCCTCCAGAGGGCGCAGGAAGCCGGACACCGAGTCCCGGGTGATGAATGCCGTGCCCAAGCCGGTCAGGGAGCGGTCCCCGATCATGTCCGGGCGAATCCACAGTGTGTTGCTGCCGTTGACGTTGGTGCCTGCGGCGGTCGCCTGCGTCGCAAAATTTGGGTAGCTGTTGAGGATGGCGATGTTGGCCCGTCCAGCCGTCAGGTTCGCGTCGCCAACGTCATTGAAATTTCCGCGGATCAGAAGGCTGCCCCCGGTGCTGATGTTACTGAGATTGGTCACGTTGAGCGTCAGGCTCTGCGCCGCATCGGCGATCAAGTCGATGCCGCCGCCGCCGTTGGCGGCGACCAGCAGAGTCAGAGACTCGGTGGTCGCGACGCCGCTGTTGCCCAGAATTTTAAGCGTGCCGCCGCCGACATCGATTCGTGAATTTGCGACACTCGTCAGCGGTGAAGTGAGGCGGTTGTCGGTGTTCGTGACAGTGTTGTCCAGAAGCAGGATGCCGCCTTTTTGGATGGTGTGGTTTGGCATCAAGGCCTTCCCCGCACCACTGTAAGTCAGCGTGCCTGCGGAGATGGTCACCGTTCCGGAGGAAGCCGTCAGGGCGTTTTGAGTTCCGGTGATGGTGAGCATTCCGCTCCCCACCTTTTTCAAATTCACGCTGTTTGGGGTGCCGTCGTTGAAGCGATTGATCTCACCGGAGAAAACGGTGTCCGCGTCGTTGAAGCCCACGGTGAGCACCTGCGCGTTTGCTGTCGTGTTGAAGATGGACCCACTGCCGGCCAGACCGCCCCAGACGGTCGCTTGGCCGTTCAGGTTGAGGGAAGTTCCCGCGCCGAGGTTCAGCGTGGCAAACCTTGAGCCGCCGTTGAAGGCTCCGGACTGCACATTGCCGGCATTGACTGTCAAGGTGCCGGTGAAGGCCGACTGATTGACCTGGAGGACTCCAGCCCCCTCCTTGATGATGCCACCGGCGGAACCGACCAGACCGCCCACCACCAGACCCGGCGTGATCGGCGCGAAATCGCTGACACCATTGAAGTTGTAGGTGTTGACCGTGATCGTTGAAGGGGCGGCGCCGAGATCCACGCGTCCGACGAGCAGGGCCGGAGCCGCAGGACTAAAGGGATTGGAAACAATGCCCCCGGCACCGATGGTCAGCAGTCCCTCCCCGGAATTCACGGTCGGCGAGAGGCTGCCCCCGCCGGTGCCGTTGAAGACCAGCCCGTAAAGCGTCTGCTGGCCGGAAAGGAACAGTTGGCCGTTTCCATTAAGAGTGACCGTGTTGCCTGCATCGATGACGGCGCCGAGCTGCTGGACAAGGATGCCGCTGCCGGAGTTGTAGCCGCTGTTGATGGTGATGCCGCCACCCGCGAGTCTGCCGGTTTCACCGATCAAAAGCACGCCGCCGTTGAGCACGGTGCCGCCGGTGTAGGTGTTCGCGCCGTTGAGAGTGAGATTGGCCGTGCCGTCGGATCCCGAGACGATCAGGCGCACTTTTTCGCTTCCATTGTCGGCGATGACTGCATTGATCTGGGCGGAGCGGTTCGTTCCCCCATAAGGCGTAAAGTGCAGGTAAAGGTCGTTGGGATTGGTGGTCGCATTGTAAGCCGCTGCAGGGTTGTTGAGCAGTCCGCTGGTGATCGTGCCATTGGCAATACTGACATTGATGTTGTCCCTCCGCACGTCGATCAGCAAACCGCCGCCTTCCAGGGTCAGAGTCTTGCCGCCGAGGTCGATGACGGTGTTGGTGGCCCGCGGATCTTGCACGGTGAGGGTGCTGACCGTGGTGTCAACAAGCAGCGGACCGATGCCGGAACTGTTGAGCACGCGCACATTGTCGGTGGCGATGGGATTTCCATCGAGGGTGTTGAGAGCGTAACCAGCAAAGCCCGCCTGTCCGAGACGTCCCACTCCGAGCCCCCCGATGTAACTCGCGAACTCGCGGTCCACCACTGCCCATGCACCGATCAGCCCGTTGGTAAGCCCCCCGCTGTTGATGTCCGCACCTCCGAGATTGCCGGTGGTTGCGACGCCGTTAAGGGTGTCAATCAGGATGCGTCCGCGGCTGCCGGTAAGGCCCGAACCGGCGTCAGGGACGCGCAGGGTCGCCGTGGAGCCCGACGAACGCTCCAATGAAGCAATGTTCAGCGTGGCCGAGTTGATTCCGGTGCCGCCGTTGGCCGCTTGAATCATGTTGTAACCCTCCACCAGAGTGATGGCTCCAACCGATTCGACGCTTTCAGTCTGTGCGCGCCCGGAGAAAACAAGACTGCCGCCGCGCATCGTGATAGGCGCATTGCTGAGGCGGTTGACGGCCCCAATGTCATTGCGGTTGTTGTCGTCCAACCGCAGGTAGGCGTAGTTGATGTCGATCGAACTGGTGCCGGAAAGCCTTCCGTCGTCCCTGAGCCAGTTTTGACCGCCGGCGAAAACAGTGGGTCCGGTGTAGGTGTTGTCGCTGAAGAAGATGTAAGTACCCTGACCGGACTTGAGCAGGCCGGTGTTGCCGGAGATCACGCCGCCGAAGTTGCGGCCCCCGCCGTCATTGCCAAGGATGATGGAAGCGGCGTTGGTGGCATGCGTGTTGGTGATGATTCCGGCATTTCCGGCCAGTGCCGCACCGTCACCAACAATGCCAAGCACCAGTTGCGTGGTTCCGTTCAGGTCGAGTGTGGCCCCTGGCCCCACCATCAGATACTGGTTTGGCGTCAGCGTGTTGTTGCCGCCGTTCAGCTTCAACGTACCGGCATTGATGGAAAAGTTCCCCGTCAGCGCCTGCGCACTGAGATTGGCGATTCCCGCCAGATTGTTTGGAGTATTGAGAATCAGTGTTCCGGGCAGGTCTTTGACGAAACCGCCCGTGCCGCGCAGGATTCCGCTAATGGTCAGTGTCGTCGTGTCCGCCACAGCCACATACCCTTGGGCGTTGAACTGGATTCTCGGCACGCTGATCGTGTTGTTTGCTCCCGTGTTGAGAATGGCGCCGGCCGTCAGAGAGAGCGTGGCCCCCTGAGTGGTGATCCCGCTGCCGACGTTGATACCAGTGCCGCTGATTTTCAAGGCATTGAGCGTGCGGTTCGTCGTCCCGGCAAAGATTGCAGCGCCAGAAAGATTCATCGTCGTGTTGGTTCCGGATCCAACGCTGTCGATGTCATTGGAAACATTATAGCCCGTGAACGCCGTGATGAATCCAGAGTTGCCACTGCCGCTGTAGGCGGCGAAATCCACAGTGGTCGGGCTCGCTCCGCTGACCACCGCCCGCTGGATAATGCTGTTGGTCCGACCAGGATTGCTGGTGAAGGCAATCCTATGGGTCGAATCCGCCCCGATGAAGTTCAAACTGGAGTTGCTGTTGACGGCCAAACTCGTGAACCTAAGGCTGTTGGCGCCGGTTGAACTTCCGCTGATGTCAAACACGCTGGTTGCGCCTCGATTGGAGGACAACGAGCCAAAGGTCTCGGTGGCACCGGTGGCACCGGAAACCACGACCCTGCCGCCCTGGAGACTGATCGCCCTGTTGCCGGAAAAGTGGACACCGCCTCCCAAAAGCTCAAGCGTGCCCGTATTGCGCACGGTGATGGTGTTCGTTCCGCCAATGTTCACACCGGAATTAAGAGTGACTTTGCCTTCATCAATGACAAGGCTGCCGGTGAAACCAGTGCTGCTCGCCTGAAGTGTGAAGTTCCCCCCCCCCCTCTTCGTGATCGAACTGATCAAAGTAATCGCGTTGGTCTTGGTGATGTTGCCGGCCCCTTCAAAGGTCAGCGCCCGGCTGGTGCTGCCCCCGAAAGCATTGCTCAAGGCGAGCGTCGATCCCGCACTGACGCCGATCGTGGAATTGGCGGTCAGCGTGATCGTTCCAGAGACAGTGTTCGTCCCGCCGATGGCCCGAAGGGCTCCTCCACTGTTGATACCCGTGCCATTCAGACTTAGAGGCTCGCTGAGTGTCACACCGTCAAGATGCAGAGCCGCCCCCGTGGTGCTCACGACCGTGTTGCCGGCCGTTTCCCCCAGAGCTTTCGCCGGACTGGAACCCGTCAGAATCAACGCTCCGGCGCCGATTGTCAGAGCGCCGTTCCACCCCGTGTTGTCGGCCAGCATCGTCAGCGTACCGTTGCCGTTTTTCCGCAGTTGGTTGGTGGCGCTCGAATAGCTGAAGCCGCCGGTCAAGGTCAGGTTGTTGCCTGTCGTAATCTCGATGGCGTTATTGACCTGGTTCAGAACAATGGTTCGAGCGGTGCTGAAGCTGCCAATGGCGCGCAAGCTCGCATTGGTGGCCGAATTGACGTTTAGGATCACTTGATTGAGCGCGTTCCCCATCGAGCCGTCGTTGAGGACGGCGATGGCACCCTCAGTGATGTCAATCACGCTTCTTACGGTGGCCGAACCGGCTGGAATGGTCACCGTCCTGTTGATGGTGAACTCCGTATCGCTCACAATGGCCGTAATCACGGTGTTGGCGGGCAAACTTCCCCCTGACAGCAACTGGCCCACACGAAGGGAACTCGTGCTTCCCGAACTCAAAGTCACCGTGTTGGAGGCAGCCACCGCATTCATCGCCACAGGAATGGCGGCGGCGCTGCCGAAGGTGCTGTTGTTGCCGCTGTTGCTGAGAACCAACGTGCCGCTGCCGGTCTTGATGATCCCGGAATTCCCCGAGATGAGGCCCGTGAATGTAAGTCCGTCAATGGTGTTCGAGGTCGAAGCCGTGGAGACACCGATCCGCTGGTCGGAACCAAGGGTCACCGGACCTGTGAGTTCCAAACCGTATCCGTTGTTGTTGGTGATGGCCAACGGTCCGTCCAGTGCAAAGGCCGCCATGCGCAGCGTCTTGTTCGACGCCGTGGCAAACAGCGGTGCATATTTGGCACCCGAGCGGCCAATGGTCAGGGAGATCGGACCGGAGGGAACCAAAGTGATGCCGGTATCGATCACTTGCGTGTTCCCAGTGCCGTCGCCGTCGTTCAGCAGCGAAAGCGATCCGCCGTTGAGGTTGAGCGTCACGGTGTTGGCGGCGTTGACCTCTCCGAGCGAAAGGGTCCCCAAACCAGTCTTGTTAATCGTAATGAGTCCTGCGGAGGCACCTTTGATGCTGCCGCTAAGGGCGGCAATAGAGTCGGGATTGACAACCTCGATACCAACGGTGTTGGCAAGTGTAACCTCGCCGGTAAGTGTCAGATTGGAGCCAATCCCTGAAATGCTGTCGATCGAGAAACTGGATGCGGCGGAAGCGTCCACATCATTGCCGATCACCCTGTTGGCGTCTGTAATGAGCTTCGTGCCGGTCGAGATGGTGAAGACTCCCGTTCCAAGAGGACCTGCAGACACCTGCCCGGGCACACCGCTGTTGAATTCGCTGCTGGCACCGAAAAGAATGCCCCCCGACTGCACATTCACGCCCCCGCCGAAAGTACTGGCCCCGCCGAGTTGAAGAATACCATCCCCCGTCTTGTCGATCCCTGCGGTTCCTGTTCCAAAAAGGTTGGCGGAGATGTTCAGTGTAGGTTGAAGGGGGGCGAGGAGTACGTCAGTAGTGCCGTTGCTGGCTTTGACCGCCGCCACGTTGAACGTGTGCGTGGTCGATCCAAGGTTGAGGCCGCCTGCGCCCGCAAAGTTCAAACCACGATTGGCGGTTCCCGTTGCCGTGTCAGAAAGAGTGACGACACCGTTGACGGAATCAACCGCCACCACCCGGGTTCCCGCGCGAATGTTCGTCCCGGTGACCAAGGACCCAATGGTGATTCCCCTTGTCGTTTCAACGGTGATCGTGTTGCTGCCGCTGACGAGACGGGCGTAGAGAGTGCCGCTGCTGAGTTCCGAAACGCTTCCCAAATTGGACGAAGTGGCGGTGATGTCCCCGGTGAGGGCGACGTTTCCATTCCACACATTGAGTGTCGGGCTGTTGCCGCCGTCGTTGTTGAACACGAGATTGTCAAAAGTCTGGTCATATCCGTTCAGGTCGAGTGTGCCGCCGCCATTCAGAGTGACGGTGGCGGTGTCGTTGATCTGATCGTCCGCACCATAGAGGACCAGGCTCGAACGTTCCCGGACGGTGGTACCGTTGGTGGTCATACCACCGGAGATGGTCACATCACCGGAGCTGAACGCCCGCCCGGTCTGCGACTGCAGCACCACCTTGCCGCCATTGACGAAGGTTCCGCCGGTGTAGGTGTTGTTACCGGAGAGAAAAAGTTCGGCAGTTCCAAATCCCGTCGAGGTTCGGCCTTCAGACGCATTGATGACGAGAGACACGGCTCCCGTTCCATTGTCCACGATGTTGGCGCCGACATAAACGTCCCGATTGTAAACATCGCCGCTGCCGTTCACATAGCCCAGGGCGTGCAGATAAAGATCCGCAGGACCAGCGGAGCCGCCGGCGGTGAGGTTGCCGTTATCAATGGTGATCGGCATGTACAAGGCGCTGAAAAATCCCCGACTGGTGGGGGAGGTGGTGTTGGCGTTGGCGTTGGCCGAAAGCGTGACGGACAGTCCGTTGATTTCCACGACCGTGGCACCGAGAATCGACGATCCGACGACCAGCGTGTTCGGGACGGTGGATACAGTGATTACGTTGCTCGATGTCGAGCTGGTGACGACCGTCACGCTTGGGGCATGGTCGAAACCCTGCGAGGCGATCAATCCGCCGCTCACCAAATTAAGTGTGTTCGTTCCCAGATCCAAGGTGCTATCCCCTGACACCACCATGGCCAGGCTGTTGATCGTACGGTCTCCGGTGAGCGTGACAGTCTCCGGAATGTTCAGGGAGGGATTGTTGGCTCCGAGAAGCACGGAAATTGTGAAATCCGTGCCATTGGGGTCAATCGACACCACCTTGGCGCCTGCCGCGATGCCGTTGCCGAGCACCGCATCCCCAACCTGAAGACCGGCGGTACTGCCGATCCGAAGAGAATTCGAACCAACAGTGCCCTCGGAAGCCACATTGGGGAAGGTCAGACGCACGTTGTCAGCGGCACCGGCGTCGTTGATGGAATTCGGAGAATAGCCTGCGTAACCGGCCGTATTGAGCGCACCCACGCCCGTACCGGGCGTGTAGCTGGCAAAATCTCGCTCAAAAACAGCCCAACCTCCGATGATGTCGTTGGTAAGACCGTCCCCCACGTTATTCACATTCACACCGTTGATCTTGTCGAAGAACACCCTGGCCCTGGAGTTGAGCACCACTCCGTCCACATTGATGAACCGCAGCGTGCCGCGATCGGTTCGCAGGAGGTCAGCAAAGGTGACCGTTGAACTGTTGATGTTCGTGCCGGGCTCGGCCACGTCGATGAAGCTGTTGCCGGCGCCAATGGTCAGTTCACCGAAGGTTTCAGAACCCTCGAATCCGTTGCGCGCACGGTATTGGATCATGCCGCCCCGCAGCAAAATCGACGCAGCATCATTGACGCGGTCATCGATATTCTCTCCCATCATGCCCGTGGCATCGTTGTTGAAGAGGTAGAGAGTCGAATTGACGATGTCGATCGATGACGTGTCGGACAGGGTGCCGCCGAGGCGCAGCAAGGTGCGACCGCCGTTGAGAATGGTTTTGCCGGTGTAGTCATTGGCTGAATAGAGGTTCCAGTCGGTGGTGCCGTAGGAAGCCGTGGAGCGCACGACCGAAACCTCTCCTGAAATGCGGCCGGAAAAATTCACATTGCCATTTGCCAGCCCGAGAGTGGCTGCAGTGGACGAGGTCACCGTGCCACCCGCTTCGGGAATGTATGTGGCATTCCGCGGGCTTGTGATATCCGTGCGAATGCGATTCAGTACCTGTGAATTGCCGTTCAAATCCAGAATGCCCGCCTGCAGGATGAAATCGTTATTGAACATGAGGGTGTTGGTTCCGCCATTCAGCCTCAGCGTGCCTTCATTGACACGGGTTGCACCTCTGTAGAAATTCTGCGCAGACAGGATCAAGGTGCCTTCACCCGCCTTCGTCAAACCGTTCGCAGTGGTGCTGATGGAACTGGCAATATCCAACGTTGTCGCCACCCCGGGGGTAAAGATCATCAACTCGCGGTTGGACGTGGAGGTCAGTTTGCCCGGACCGCTGATGCCGGCGTTTCCCGCCAAGGCAAGCAAGCCGCCACTGTCCAATCCCAGGGCCTGCCCGGCCAGGAGCGTCACTCCGCCGCCGTTGGCGAGCGTGAGTGAGTTGATTGTCATGGCATTACCCGTCAGGGAATCGGTCATGCCGACATTGCCCGTCAAACGCACGTTCATCGGCAAGGCCACCCCTCCGCGGTTGTTGGTCAGAGCGCCAATGTATTCCGAAGCGTCCAAGGCACGCAACGCCCCGGTGGTGGTGTCCGCCGTGGCAAAAGACGTTCCCAGCCCCCCGACCGTCGAATCAATGATGCCCCATGGCAGGATGCCTTTGTTCGCCGCTCCAAGAGCACCGTTCTGGCCGACAAAGGCAAATCCGCTGGAGGACTGAATCGAGGTCGTCGCACTCACCGTCCCCAAATCCGTACCGCGGAAGAGCACCGTGCTTCCTGCTCCGTTGGCCCGTGACACGGTGCCGACGGTGAAGTCCAACTGCTGCCCGCCCGCTCCGGCCAGCGTGATGGTCGTCTGCCCGGTCCTAAGGGTCAAAGTGCCGGTTGTCGTTTCCGTCGTAGCGGCTGCCGCGTTGCCGTTGATTCTGAGTTCTCCACCGTAGAGGATCAAGGCGCGATTGCTGAGACGGTTGTTCGTGTTGGTGACGTTGTTGTTCAGCAGCAAGGTCGCGCCGGGTGTCATCACCACCGTGCCGACTCCGCCGCCGCTGCCAGGAACGCCCAGCGTCCCGGCCCCGCTCAAAGCAAGCATTCCTTCAAGAGCATAAACATTTTGTCCGTTGAACACGTTCGCCGCTGTCAGGTTCCACGTACCCGATCCCGCTTTCACCAGAGAATAGACTCCGTTGCCAAGATTGCCATTGTAAGTCATCGCCGTGCTGATCGTGCCCTCCCCGGCCCCTACAAGTGCAATCCATGAATCCCGGTTGGATCCGGTTGTCCCGACCCTGCCGGTGATCGTACCGGCGATGTTCAAAGTCGAGCCGGCATCCACGCCAATCAGCGCGGCGCGACTTTGGTCGTTGGTGGACGTATTGCCTGTGAAGGAAATGGTTCCAGACCATGTGTTGTCTCCCGAACGACTCCTCAGCGCTCCTGTCGAGTTGATACCCGTGGAGGTGTTGTTGTTGCCGGGGTTGAAGAGCAGATTCTCGGCGACATTGATGCTGCCGGTCAGGTTCAGGGCCGCGCCGACATTCCCGATGGTCGTCGTTCCCGTGGTGGAACCCAGCGCTGATGCGTGGGAGATTTCCACCACCCCCTGCGTGACCGTCAGGTCGCCGTTCCAGCCGGATTGGCTTCCCGTGATCAAAAGCGTCCCGCGGTCCCCTTTGAACAGGTCATTGGCTGCGTTCGAAAAGGTAAACGTCCCGTTGTATTCCAAAGTATTGCCAGCGGTCACCTCGATCACGTTTTGAGGTGCATTCAGACGGATCGTACGAGAGGTGGTGACATTGCCGATGGCCCGCAACCCCTGATTCGCGGTGGCATTCACGTTCAGAGTCACCTGGTTGGCGGCGTTCCCCAACGCTCCATTACTGGCCACGGCGACGATACCCCCCTGGACCTCCACGTTTCCTGTGAAGGTGTTGCCGGAATTGGCCAGCACCAGCGTTCCGCTCCCAGTCTTGATAATGTTCGAATTTCCACTGACAACGCCTTCAAGAGTCAATCCGGGAACCACATTGGAAGTGCTCAGGGTGTTCACCCTGATTTTCGTCTCCGCGACATTGAGCGTCGTCGCACCCGTGACATTCAATCCGTAGCCGTTGTTGTTAGCCACTGTCAGGATGTCGCCTGTAGCTGTCGCGAGCGCGTTAATGGTCAGGCTCGTGATGTTCGCCGTCTTGTTGGAAGCCTGGTCATAGTAGGTGGTGTTACCAACCCGACCCACGCCCAGCGTGCTGTTGCCGGAGATCGTGATGTTGTGGTCGAAACCAAACGGCGTTTCGTCGCGGTTGCCTGTGCCGTCGCCATCGGCGAGGAGAAACAGCGAGCCCCCCGTCATGGTGAACGTTTTGCCGGACAACGCAGGCACCCCCTCAATCCTCAGAATGCTAAGAGGATCAATCGTGATGCCGCCTGTGAAGCCTGCATTGTTCCCGGTGAGCGTGACCGTGCCGCGAGTCGAATTGAACGCGACTCGTGCAATATTGCCCGCCGTGGCTTCCGCGTTCGTGACAGTCACACCGTCGTTGTTGGCCGCATTCTTGATGGTCGAGGTGATGCGCAGGTCGCCGCTGCCAACGATGTTTCCGGCGATGATCAAGTTGGCTCCGGGATCCGAGGCGGGACGACCACCTGCAATCGCATCCAACGTTAAAGTTGTACCTGCGTTGAGAGCGATGCCGTTGGAGGCACTCCCCAACGTGATGCTGGATGCATTTGCCACCGACTGGATCGTTGCGTTCTGAAGTATGGTGACGGCGTTGTCAAAAACCGGTCCCACGCCTGCAGATGTAGCTCCTTTAGAATCAAGGATTAGATTTCCCCCATTGAGTTTAATCAGGGCGGTTCCAATCGGATTGTTGGCCCCTGCGGCTGAACTGCCGCTCAGCACAAGCGATCCCGTGCCCGCCATCTCGATCGTCGTGGAATTGAGGTCGCTGGCCACTTGAGTCTGGTTAAAGGACAGCCATCCCGCCCCTGTTCTCAGCAGGGTCATGACGCGCCCAGTCCCGTCGGAGACCGCACCGTCAAACGCCACGTTCATGTCGGAGGCCAGCGTCACCGTGCCTGACGTCGTTCCAAGAATGGAGGTGACGTTGTTCCCGTTCTGGTCGAGACCGAAACGCAGTGTCTTGCCGAACCCGTCGCCATTGCCCGTGACCAGGGCGCCAAGTCCGTCGCGGGATTCCGCCGTCAACGTGACACCGGTGTCAATCAGAAGTCCGCCAAGCTGAACAGAGGTGAATTGGTCCCCCGTGAGGCTGATCACCGAGTTACCGGTCAAATGAACGTCGTTTCCATATTGCAGTGCGTTGCTGGAACGCTCCGCCGTGTTCACGTCAGCCTGGCGCAAGGCAATGGACTCGATGGTTTCTTTGTCCTCATTGCCGGCACCTCCCGGCCTTGCCCAAGCCAGTTGAATTCTGCCGCCGCCGGTTCCCTGGACATAGTCGATGCGAATGTCGTGATACCCCTTGGCCAACGTGATCGGTTCGCTTGAGAGGTCGGTGTAGCCCTTGCCACCGTCGTTGTTCAACACCAGCACTCCGTCGATGTAGATGCGCGCCCCGTCATCAACCGTCGCGAAAAAAGTGTGCTCTCCTGCGTTGGTGACATTGACCTTGCCCACCCACTGGACGGCATAGCGGCTGGCCGTTGTGCTTACGCCAGTCGCTGTCTGATAGCGCACTGCCGTGGCGTTCACATCTCCGTTCAGTCCAACTCCCGCGAGAGTGACATGTGTAGGCCCCGGCGAGATGGAGCCAACCAAGGGAGTCACACCGGAGGGGAGCGAGAGGCCCGTAGCCGTCTGGGAAAAGTCCACCCTGCTGCTATTTCCCGTTCCGTTCGTTTCGAACAAGCGTCCGGAAAGTCCGGTGCCCAGCGTGTTGAATTCCGGAGCAAACTCGAGCTTGGAACCTCCCTGTAGTGTGAGGGTGTTTCCGTAGCCCAGAGGATTGCGCGAGTTGTTCAGATCCGACGATCCCGCTTGAACCCGCAGGATCACGTCATTTGTCACCGTGATGCCGCCGGTCAGCGTGCTTGCCTTGCTGATTCCCGCGCTGCCAAGGTTCAGAGTCGCCTTGCCTGATTGTACGGGATTGCGCTGGATCGTGAGCCCTCCGGTGCCGCCGAGGGCCACGTTGAGATTCATAACAGAATCCGAACCTGAAATGACGATGGAAGGACTCGTCCCGGCAAAGTTAAGCGATCCCGAGCCTTGCAGGAAAAAGAACTTCTCAGCGGGACTGTTAAAATTGAGCTGATTCAGAGTGATGGCCTCCGTCACGGTGACATTAGGGCCTGCATTGAACTGCGCCACGCTATCGGTGGCGTTGACCCATGTGCTGCCGCTCCAGTTGCTGTTCGTTGTGTTCCAGTCTCCTGTGTTACCGGGGATGCCGCCGGGTGCCCAAAGAAATGTCGCGCCCTGAAGGCTGGCGGCAGGCTGGACGAAGATCATGAGCAATGTCATGAACCAGCCGAGCAGGAGACGGTGTTGGCGGAGTGTTTTCATTAACGTGGAGGGCTGAACAGAATCAAAAAAGTGAGAAAAGTTGCGGCGCATCTGCATGCATCGGTCAATTTTCGGTCACAGGCGGTTGGAATGAAAAAAGGCGGGCTAGTTATGGGGAAATGAGACAGTGGTAAAACTTTTTTGTTCACATTACCGAATTTGCGAATGCCGCGTCAATCCATTTACAAGGTAAATACCGTGTTGACACATCCATGCCGCCCTGTTTTCCCGAAAGAACGCTATGCGAAGCGTCATGGCACCACCACGGCGGCTCCATCTAGGACTTCCACGCGGAATGTCGCCAGATCCCCAGCGTCACGAGTCACCAACACGCTGATTCGATGCGTTCCGGCCGAAAGATCGAGCGTCTGCTCCCGTGACAACTCCTTCAACTCTGCGCCGCCCACCGCCACCACGATCCCGTCCACAGCGCTAAACCCCAGTTTTACTTTTCCGGCATTTTCCAGTTTCAGACCAAACTGCGCGATTTTCGGGAACCAAGGGTACAATTTCTGCGCCGGGGGCAGATCAGCGAGCAGCAAGTCTCCGTTCACCTTGCTGAACATCATCTGCCAGGGGTAGGAATAGGCCTCGTCATTGAGCGCAAAGCTGCCGACATGCCGCACATGATCGTTGTCCTTTTGATCCATCTTACCCATGACCTTCCAGGTGCGGACGTAGCGGTTTGGCTGCGTCTTGTAGTTCCCTTCCCGGCCCAGCTCACTCAGGAAACGCACCAGATCGACGAACTCGTCCTCACGCAGGCTGGCGGTCAAACCGGCCGGCATCATGCTCACGGGGCTCATCTGGCTGCTCGCGACGGCGGATTTTGCCACCTTGATGATCTGGTTGGCGGGGTCACGAATCGTCAATTCTTCAGCCCCGTCTGTCACGAGTCCACCGGAGACGACGCTCCCGTCTTTTTTGTTCACAATGATCATGTGGTAGCCTTCTTTGATTTTCTTGCTCGGCTCCAGCAGGCTCTCGATGAGGTAATCCACCGGCGCAGACGCGCCGATGCTCACCAGATTCGGCCCCAGCACCCCGCCGCTTTCCCCAATGGCGTGGCAGGTCATGCACAAAAGCTGCTGGCGGCGGTACACCTCTTCCCCCCGGGCGGGATCTCCGTTTTTTGCCACTTTTTCCACAAGAGCGGCCATCTCCGGTCCTGTGAGGGGCTTGTCCATCTGCTTCACGTTGCCCGCCTTCCGCAGTGCTTCGGCCAGAGGCCCCTGAATGCCGCGGGTGCTTACCATTCGGATGCCCTCGACTGCCACAAGGTCAGGAATCGTCTTGCCCTCAAGTTCCTTCGCCAGCACGCCGGGAAGCTGCTTGTTCTTCAAAAAGGCCGTCAAAACCGGCTTCGCTGCCTCCACATCGGCCTTGCCCAGAAACTCCACCGCCCGTTTCGCCGCGAGTTGCGGCCCCACAGAGGTCAGACCATCGATCAGGAGTCCGCGCATGGCGGCGTCCGTCGATTCAACAAAAAGCCTGTCGAAGAGATCGCGCGTCTTCACCCCGCCCAGCGCCGTCAGGCCGCGCATGGATCCGTCTCGGATCACAGGATTCGTCTTCTCGTCGGTTAAAAGCTCCTCCAGCCTGCCTCTGGCGGTCTCCACCTTCCAAAGGCCGGCCAGGATCGCCGCCCGGTGCACGACATGCGGCTCCGACCGCGCCAACCAACCCATCACGGCGGCCTCCGCCCCCTCCGGGATGATTTTTCGGTCCGCCGCCGCCTGCGTCAGCGCATCCTGCAGGCCGATGTAATAGGGAGCCATGGAAGCCTCGTTCACCATATCGGCGATCACACGCGCCTGAGTTGCATCCGCCGCGGCACCGGCCATCGACAGCACAGCAGCGGCATCTTCCGCGCCGAGTTTTCCGCTTTTCAGAGCCTCGAACAGCGGCGGCAGCGCGTCGCTGCGCCCCGTGCTCTTCATCGCATAGACCAGGTGTCTCGGCCGGTCTTCGAGCTTCAGCTTCTCCTTCTTCACAGCGTCCATCCAGACGTTCGCCTGCTCACGGCAGGTCTGCTCGAGCAGAAAGTCGAGGGGCTCGTCCATCGGCCGATCCAGCAGACGCAGCGCCAGATCGATCGCGGATACCTTGCGCATCTCTGCCAGCACCACGAGCGCCCACAGCCGCACCTGCGCATTTTCATCCGCAACCGCCTCTTCCAGCACTTTCATCGACTCCGGAAACTCCTGCCAGCGGTGGCTCAAAATGCGCAGAGCCGCCGCGCGGATGCGCGCGTCGCCATTCTCCCAGAGCTTCCGCCAAAGGGTCGGTGAAAAGGCGTTTACCCCTTCGCGGGCCCATGCGGCCTCCAGCAGCGCATGCACATCCGCATCCTTGCTCAGGTCCAGCTTCACTGCCCATTCGTCCAGCTCCTTTGTCACTTTCACCGCTCCCTGGTCGCGCAGTTCGCGCTTCGCGAAGCGGCGCACATGGTTGCGATCACTCTTCAGCATTTCCAAAAGCTCGCTCGTCTCCGCTCCCGCAATCTTGGGTCTTTCGCTAAGAGGCCGCCCCTTCGCCGTCACGCGCCAGATGCGCCCGTGCTCGTGGTCGCGCCGGGGATCACGGAAATCGACCTCGCCATGTTGGATGATCGGATTGTACCAATCGGCGATGTAAAGGGCACCGTCGGGCCCGACTTTGACATCGATCGGCCGAAAAGCGCGGTGCGTGCTCGCCAGCACGTCCGGCAGCTGCTTTGCGATGTAGCTGCTGCCGCTTGGCGTGAGTTGAAAATGGTTCACGCGATTGCCGCGAAAATCGTTCAAAACGAAGGTGCCCTGCCAGTCCGCCGGAAAATGCGGGTCTTCGATGATCTCCAGCCCGCACTGCTTCGGCTGGCCGGGACTCAGACCGCTCAGCGTGCGCTTCGCCCCTGGCGAGGTTTTGAAAACGCTGCCCGGGAAGATGAAATTGATCCCCTCACCGCCTGCACCGTCGCAAGCAAAACTCTGGCCCCAGCGGTCAAATTCAAAGCCCCACGGGTTGATCAGCCCCTTGCTGATGATTTCCGCCCGCCGCGTCTCCGGCCGGAACTCCCACACGCCACCGCCCATCAGGCGCCGCACGCCGTGCGGTGTTTCCATGTGCGTGTGAATGTAGATCGACTGCAGGAAGTACAGCATCCCCTCCGGCCCCCAGCGGAAGGTGTGCAGCAGGTGGTGCGTGTCCTCCGTGCCAAATCCGCTCAGCAGGATCGTGCGTTCGTCCGCTTTCAGATCCCCGTCCGTGTCCTTCAAAAACAGCACCTCCGTCGAATTCGCCACATACAGACCTCCATCCCCTGGAGCCAGCGCCGTGGGAATATGCAGACCGTCGGCAAAAGTCGTCGATTTGTCGGCCTTGCCGTCGCCGTCCGTGTCCTCCAGCACCACGACCTGGTCCTTCGCCGCCTCACCCGGCTTGATGTGCGGATAGGTCGAGCTGCACACCACCCACAGCCGGCCCTGCGCGTCCCAGTTCATCTGCACCGGCTTTTGAATCATCGGCTCCGAAGCAAAAAGATTCACCTCCAGCCCTTCAGGCACGACGAAAGATTTAAGCTCCGCGTCCGGATTCGCGTCCGGCAGATCAGCGAGAGATGTGGGCTGCGAGGCGAGGGCTAGGCCACTCCATCCGAGAAAAAACAGGGCAAAACGAGTCATCATGGTGCGAACAACAGATTACGCCCGCGAGGCCCCCGTTTGGCAAGCATTCTCTCCGCGAAATGACTCTCCCTGCCCGGCACAATCATCCAAAAGGCCGCCTCTGCGAATTCATACTATTCTTCGCATCTTCTCCCCGCGGGGTGTATGACACGGGCCATGAGCACTCCAAAAATCCTCGCCTTCGCCGGCAGCACGCGCTCCGGGTCCTTCAACAAACTTCTCGCCCGCGCCGCTGCGGATGCTGCCAGCACCACCGGTGCCGAAGTCACGCTCATCGACCTGCGTGATTTCCCCCTGCCGCTCTTTGACGGAGACCTCGAAACGGCCCAAGGCCTGCCAGACAACGCCAAAAAACTCAAAAAACTCTTCCGCGACCACGACGGCTTCATCATCGCTTCGCCGGAGTACAACAGTTCCATCACCGCCGTGCTCAAAAACGCCATCGACTGGGCCTCACGCAACGAGTCTGATGACGAACCACCACTCGCCGCCTACCGCGGAAAAACCGCCGCTCTCTTCAGCGCCTCCCCCGGCGCACTCGGTGGCATGCGCGGGCTCGTGCATCTGCGGGCCATCCTCGGCAACATCGGCGTCATCGTTCTGCCGGATCAGGTCGCCGTCCCCAAGGCTCACGAAGCCTTCGATGAAGCCGGACGGCTGATCGCCGAACGTTCCGCCAAACAAGTCGCTGCGCTCGCCGGGAGTCTCGTCGCTTTCTTGAAGAAGCACCTCGCTTGATCCGCAACCGCGTGACTCATGATCTCGCCAAGTACCTGCGCCGCTCCGTCTGCGGAAGCTTCTCGATCGCATAGCGCAACATGGTGCGCGGCATGCGTGAGGCGTGCTCGACGAGAAAGGAACGCAGCACCTTCGGCTCGCGTTTGCCCGCCTCCCGCAGCATCCAGCCGCAGGCCTTTTGCATCAGATCGTGCTCATGCGTGAGGAAGCGCTCGCACAGCCGCAGTGTGTCCGCAAAGTCGCCGCTGCGGATGAAGGTCAGCGTCGCCAGCACGGCGATGCGTTGCTCCCAAAGGTTTTCCGAATAAGCCAGCCGCTCCAGCACCTCGCGGTCATGCGTTTGCAGCCACGCGCCGAGGATGGACGGTGCGCTTGTGTCCACCAGGTCCCAGTTGTTGATCCAGCGGGTGTTCTCCAGGTAGAGCTTCACGATGCGGACGCGTGCTACTTCGTCCTTCCGTGCCCGGGTGAAGCGCCGCACCCAGATCAGCAGCGCCAGCAGCCGCTCCTCGTGCCATTCGCAGTGCAGCAGCGTCAGGGTCTCCGCTTCCGACAGATCGTCAGTTTCCGGCAGCACGGCTCGCACTTGCGGCACCGTCAGCCCGAGGAACTGGTCGCCTTCCCCATACTCGCCGGGCCCGGTCTTGAAGAAACGCCGGGCACCCGCCGCCCGCTCCGGGCTGGCCTCGGCATGCAGTTGCCGCCGCAGTTTCTCCAATCTCGTGATCATCCTTCGGAGCCAAACAGACGGACCGGGATCAGTTCCACGCTTTTGTCGTCGGCATCGACAGTCAGCGTGCCCTCCTGCAAAGTCACCTGCAGCTCCATTGTCCGCTCCACGAGCGCACCCAGCGCCTCGGTTTGTTCGGAGGGGATCTGCCACACCGTCAGATTCTTTATGGGGGACAGTTTTCCCGCCAGCGCACTCCACCAGGTCGGCGTCGCCGTGCTGAAGCTGTACACCGTCACCTTCGGCACGCGGCGGCAGATGCGCACCAGCCGCTTCTCGTCCGGCTGACCCAGCTCGATCCAGTGAACCGGCAGTCCGGTGAGGTCCTGCTGCTGCAGCGCCGGTTCATCCGCCTCCCACAGGTCCTTGCCCAGCTCCAGCGTTCCGTGATCGTTGTTCTCCGGCGCATTCAGCACTAGGGCCAGCAGCCGCACCAGCATCCGCTCCTCCGTTTCCGAGGGATGCCTGGCGATCGTCACCTCGTGGTCACGATAAACATTCCGGTCGAGATCCGAAAATGAAATGCTGGCTTTGTGGATGGTTGCCTTGAGGGCCATGGGAGGACGAAATCGTCCACCCACGCATGCTTGCGGATCACCCTGCGGTCAAGCCCCGCTCCATCGCTGCTTGTCGCGCTACATCCCTCCGCCTAGAATCAAAAATGCACACCACCCGTTTGATCGCCTCCATCTGGCTCGGCCTGCTCTTCAACGCCTTCGCCGCCGAACTCCCGGAGGGCGTGCGGCGTGTGAAAGTCTTGAACTACCCGGACTGCTTCGAGATTTCCAATTCTGACACCCGCGTCACGCTCGGCCACCATGTTGGCGGACGTGTGTTGGAATACGAGCATCTGGGAGAAAACGCGATCTACCTCGACCCGCAGGAGGCCGACTGGGGTGCCGGCGGAACCAAAAAGCCGAAAGTGACGGCGGGGCGCTTCGACATCGGTCCCGAATACCTCATTCCGAAGCGTGACACCCTCTGGTCCGGTGAATGGCAGGCCAAGGCCATCGGGCCGCGAGCCGTGCGGCTGACGAGCCAGCCGGATGAGGCCACCGGCGTGCAGCTCATCCGCGAATTCCGCCTCGATCCGAAGACCACGCACCTCGCCTGCACCCAGATCATCAAGAACGTCTCGCAAGAAACCCGTTACTGGTCGCACTGGAGCCGCACCTTCGCCGTGCACGGCGGCATCGGCGTGGTGCCGCTCACACCGGAGACGAGGCGCTATCCGAACGGATGGATCATGTATCAGCAGGGAAAGGATCCCACCATCATGCTCAAGCCCGAAGATCCAAATGTCCGTCAGCGTGGCAACTTCATCGAAGTCCTCGCGCCGCCCGCCTTCCCCAAGCTCGGCTTTGATTCCAACGCGGGCTGGTTCGCCTATGTGATGCCCCACGGTCAGGCCTTCGTGAAGCGCTACCCCTCCCCGAAAGATGGGGTCTATCCCGAGATCGCGGGGCTGACCTTGTGCTTCTGGTATCCGCAGGCCAGTCAGACACCGGCCATCGAGTTGGAGCCGCACGGTCCGCGGAACATCATCCCGCCCGGCGGCACCGCGAGCTTCACCGAGGACTGGTACCTGCTCCCGCATCCCTTCCCGAAAAAAGGCACGGAGATCGACCTGGAAAAGCTCGCCGCACAGGTCGAGCGCGAGGCGCACTGATCTCCGCTCCTACCTTGGTTCGAGCCGATCCGGCAACTTGTTGTCGTCATCATCGAAGGGCATCGCGTCATTTGGATCGATGGCGTAGTGATCGGGCAGGTCCTCGCCGAGTTGCTGAAGGATGCGATGGAGGAAGTCGGCGCATTCGCCGCGAGAGAGTGGGTAGTCCTTCACCTTGGGATGCATGAGCGTTTTGAAGGTCGGCAGTTTCAGGGCAGCGAGCCAGCGATTGAGTGTGGACCAGTTCACAGGCTGGTCGGGCCGGAAGGTGGATTCCTGCGAACCGAAGTCGCCCCATGCGATCATGGTTTCGACAAAGGCGCGATCTGCGGCGTCAGCGGGAACGTCGCTGAAGCGTGCTTGCCCAGGCAGTGTTGGCCAGTTCCTGGTTTGCGATGTGGAGCGCATCAAGCGAACGAGTGCGCTGGCGAGCTCGCGACGCGTGACGGTCTGGTCCGGTTTGAAGAAGACATTGTCCGGATCGGCGCGCCAGATGCCGGCGAGGGTGAGGAGGTTGGCGGCTTCGAAGTGCGCGTCGTCTGGCTTCACATCGTGCCAGGGCCAGATGAGCGTGCCATGGCGAACGAGAGTGCGCTGCACCTCGCGGACGCGTTTCGGCGAGGTGGCGATGTCGCGCGGTTGAAGACCTTCTTTGATCGCGAGTGCAGCCACGGTGCCCACGGCGGTGCCGACATGCATCATCTGACCGTGAAGACGCAGCGAGGACTGCACCATGCTCGTCACGCCGATGTTTTTCGAGCAGCCGAGGAGGCCGTCCACCTTCACCGGCACCAGTCCGCGCAGCGGGAAGATGGTGCGATCGCTGTGCGCGTTCCAGTTGCGCGTGCCAAAGAACTTCGGCTGCCACGGCTGCGCGGGATCATTGTCGCGAAACTTTCGGCGCGTGGGATGGAAGTCCATGTTGAACTGGTAGCCGAACACGCCGTCGAAGGGCATCGAGCGCGCCCACAGCGGCTTTTCCACCTCGGTGCGCACGTCCTGCTCGCGCAGGATGTAGAGCGCATCGAGCCGCAGGCCCTCGCGGATGTAAGGCTTCGGCGGCAGGTGGTCCGCGGTGCCGTAATCGTCCGCCAGCTTCATGTAGCGGAACGACTGCGGGAATTCACCCACGCGATCATGCACCGCCGTCTGCAGCCAATAGACAAACTCCAGCGCCCGTTGCTTCGCGTCTGCGAAAACGATGCGCCGCTGCGCGGTCGTCATGGCGACGATGTTCTTCTTCGATGCGCCGGTTTCCTCTTTTTCCAAAGCCTCGACGACGTGCCGTGGCAGCGTGCTCAACGGATAATCATGCGCCGGCCAGTTCAGGATCACTGCCTCCGTGCCGGGAGCGAGATCGTTGTGATAGCGGTCCACCATGCGCCGATGCGTGTAGAAGCACCAGCCGGCCATGTTGTAGATGCCGCCACTGCCATCCCAGTCCACCCGCGGCGGCGCTTTCTGCCAGTCGGCGAAGGAGTGCGCATCGTAGCGTGCCGGTTTCGGGATCGTGCTGTCTTTGCCCGTTTCGCGAAGCAGCGGGCACCAGGAAATCGGATTCATCTCCTGCTCGCCGCCGGGATCGAGTGACTCGGGTGCGCTGGGCTCGTTGAAACGGCTCTTCAAATCCGGCCCCGCCATGTAGGCCGCGCCGCTGAGCCGGATCACGTCTCCCCAGTCGGTGGAGTCGGCGGTGAGTTTGGCCTTCACGGTCAGAGTTTTTGCATCTGACCGACCAAACTCCGCACCAACGACCCGCCCACCTTCCACGAGCACTTTCTCCGGCTCCCAGCCCTTCAAAACGGTGATCTGCGCCGCATACGGCACCAGCCACTCATCAAAAATCCGTGCGGCCGCTTTCGGCTCGATCGTGTTGCTGCCGCACCAGCTGTTGCCTGGTTTGGCGAGGCCGTAGGTCTGGCGATTGTGCGTGTGGACGCGCTCCAGAATCTCCGCGAAGGCACCCGTGGCCGGGAACTCGACGCGTTTGCCATTCACCAGCGTCCACTCGTCCATCGGACCGATGCCCTGCGTGCAAAACTGGCCGCCAAGCCAGTCGATGTCGTTCACGAGCACGATTCGCTTCACGCCGAGACGCGCGGCCTGCACGGCTGCAGCGCAACCGGATTCATCGCCGCCGACGATGAGCAGATCGGTCTCGATGACCTCGGCGGAGGCGAGCAGCGGTAAAAAAAGGAGGGGAAGCAGTCGAGTGCGCATGAAGTGGGGCAGAATACGCCGTTAACAGCAGTTCCAACTCATGCAGCGCCTCTTTTCATGCCTTTGTCTCATCGCCCTTTCCGCTCAGGCGTCGGCGCCGAGCATGGACGAAGGCCGCATGCACTGGGCCTTTCAGCCGGTGAAGAATCCGGAACCGCCAGCGGTGAAGCATGCTTCGTGGCCGCGGAATGACATCGACCGCTTCATTCTCGCGAAACTGGAAGCTGCGGGATTGCAGCCATCGCCCGAGGCGGATCGCGCGACCTTGATACGCCGCGTCACGCTCGACCTGACCGGCCTGCTGCCGACACCGGAGGACGTGGAAGCCTTTGCAAAAGATGAATCGCCGCAGGCTTACGAGGCGCTGATTGATCGCCTGCTGGCCAGCCAGCACTACGGCGAGCGCTGGGGCCGCCACTGGCTGGATTTGGCACGCTACGCGGACACGAGCGGCTTTCACAACGATCTCGACCGGCCTTACGCGTGGAAGTATCGCGACTACGTCATCCGCAGCTTCAACGAGGACAAGCCGTATGCGCGTTTCGTGCTGGAGCAGTTCGCGGGGGATGAAGTCGATGGCGCGGACGAGCAGTCGCTCATCGCCACCGGATTCTGCCGCAACGGGCCGAGCAACGATGACAACATGGGCAAGAACCCGGAGGCCATCGCGCAATATCGCGCGGACCAGATGGACGATGTGATCTCGACGACGAGCAGTGTGTTTCTCGGGCTCACGATCGGCTGCGCACGCTGTCATGATCACAAAACGGAGCCGCTGCTGGCACGCGATTACTACAGCCTCATGGCCGTCTTCAACGGCACCGAGCGCCTCGGCCTGCCGAAGGGGGCAACGAAGAACAAGGAAGGTGCCGATGAGAAGGACGTGATGGCCTTGATCGAAACAAAGGCCGACGTGCCGGCCACTCACGTGCTGCTGCGCGGTCTGGCGGCAAATCGCGGCGAGGAAGTGGCACCGGCAGTGCCCGTGGTGCTCACGCGCCAGCCGCTGCCGTTTCCAAAACCGAAGGGCAGCACCTCGCTGCGCCGTCGCACCTATGCGGAGTGGATTGTCTCGCCGCAGAATCCGCTGACGTGGCGCGTGATGGTGAACCGCGTGTGGCAGCATCACTTCGGCGCGGGCATCGTCGCATCACCGAGCAACTTCGGCGTCTCAGGCATGAAACCGACGCATCCCGAGCTGCTCGACTGGCTCGCCACGCAGTTCATCGCCAGCGATGGCCGTTTGAAACCGCTGCACAAGCTGATGCTCATGTCCGCGACGTATCGGCAGCAGTCCGGGTTCGTAGTTCGGGCTTCAGCCCGTGGTTCGGAGCTCCAGAACGGGCTAAAGCCCGAACTACAAACGGATCCGATGAACACGCTCCTCTGGCGCATGAACAAGCAACGCATGGAGGCCGAAGTGATCCGCGACTGCATCCTCGCGGCCAGTGGGAAGCTCAATCCGAAACTCGGCGGCCCCGGCATCAAGCCGCGCATCCGCGCCGATTTGCTCGACGCCAGCCAGCGCAACAAATGGCCGGTGATCGAAAGCGAAACGCCGGAGCACTGGCGGCGCAGTGTTTACATCTATGTGAAACGCCAGCTCCTCATGCCGGGCATGGAACTCTTCGACGCGCCGACCACCACGGACAGTTGCGCCCTGCGCATGCAGAGCACCGTGCCCACGCAGGCGCTCGTGCTCATGAATGACGAGTTCGTCGAGGATCAGGCCGGATTTCTCGCGCAACGGGCGAAGGCGGAAGCCGGCGATGTCTTGCCTGCGATCATCGAGCGTCTCTTCATGCTCACGCTTTCGCAAAAGCCGCCCGCATCGCGCCTCCAACAAGCGCTCGACTTCGTGAAGTCGCGCCAGCAGTCCAGCGACGAGGGCACCGCGTTGCGCGATCTCTCCCACGTGCTGCTCAACAGCAGCGAGTTTGTGTACATCGAATGAGGCAGCGGCTCAGGAGGCCTTCCTGGGCTTTCGAACACGCTTCTTGGGCTCGGGAGCCAGCGTCATCTGTGGCGTGACTTTGATGCCCATGCGCTTGTAGTAGTCGAGCATCTTCTCCGTGGCCACGCGACCGGCTTCGAGAACGATCTTCGACATCTCGGACATCTCGCGGGCTGGTGCTTCCTGAAGATTGTTGGAGGTGAGCATGGTTTGGAGTTCTTCGAGGGTGTGCGTTTGGCTGTCGGCGATTTTGCGCGGAGGAGGCTCGGCATTCTCCCACAAGCCCCACTCATCGGCAAGGGGCAGGTAGTCCTTGAGGAAATGCCTGCGGCTGCGGTCGAAACGCCGCAGCACGTCATCTTCCGGCACGTGATGACCGCCCATGCACACACGCAGCGCCACGCGTGCCACTGCCTGTTCGCCGGAGCTGATCTGAATGTAGTGCAGCAGAAAGCGATAGCCCTTTGCCTTAGCTTCGCGAATGAGCGCCACGTAGGTTTTGCCGCTCAAAGTGGACTCGATGGCAAAGCTCGACCGCGCCGCGATGAGTGCACGCGCCTCCTCCAGCAGCAACCGCCCCGCCTTGAAGGCGCTCAGCGTGGGATCGAGCGGCGACAGCCCCCGCGCGATTTCATCCGCATTGAGAAAACGCATCAAGCCAAGGCGCGGCAGCAACTCGCGGGCGAGCGTGCTCTTCCCCGCGCCATTGCAGCCGCCGACGATGCAAAGAACTGGTGTCATGCGGAAGAATGCCAAAAGCAGGGCGTTGATCCATCAGAAACATGCCTCTGCTCACACGTCGTCACATCCTCCAGCAATCCGGCGCCGGTTTCGGCGGGCTGGCGTTGCAGTCGTTGCTCGGCGCGGACGGACTGCTGACCGGCACAAACCCTCTGGCGCCCCGCGCACCGCATTTCGCGCCGAAGGCGAAGTCGGTGATCTTCCTCTTCATGTATGGCGGGCCGTCGCATGTCGATCTTTTCGATCCGAAACCCGCGCTGGCGAAGTATCACGGCAAGCCGATCCCGGTGTGGAAAAAGGAAGACGCCTTCATGGGCGGCAAGACGAAGAACGTGGCCATGCAGAGCCCGTATCGCTTCGCGAAGCATGGCCAGGCAGGAATCGACATGGCGGAGGTGTATCCCAATCTCGCGCGTCATGCCGATGACCTGTGCGTGATCCGCAGCATGCACGCGGAGAGCAACAATCACGGTCCGGCGCTCTTCCAGATGAACTCGGGCTTCATCCAGGCCGGCCGCCCGAGCATGGGCTCGTGGGTGACCTACGGCCTCGGCTCCGAAAGCGAGAACCTGCCCGCCTTTGTCGTGCTGCTCGACAAACTCGGCGCACCCGTGAACGGCGCGCTGAACTGGTCGAACGGCTTCATGCCCGCCGCGTATCAGGGCGTGCCCTTCCGCAGCAGCGGCGAGCCCATCGCCTACCTCACGCCGCCGAAAAACGTGAGCGCCAACCAGCAGCGCGCGCGGCTTGATCTGTTGAAGCAATGGAACGCCGAATACGCCGCTGCGAATCCGGCGGAGACGGCACTCGCGGCGCGATTGAACGCGTATGAACTGGCCTACCGCATGCAGATGAGCGCCACGGAGTGCACCGACCTCAGTCGCGAACCGGAGAGCGTGCGGAGCATGTACGGACTCGATCATCCGACCACGGCGCACTTTGGCCGGAACTGCCTCCTCGCGCGGCGGCTCGTCGAGCGCGGCGTGCGTTTCGTGCAGGTTTACAGCGGCGGCAATGAAGGGCCGAAGGCCTGGGATGCGCACGACGATCTGAAGCGCAACCACGACCTGCATTGCGCCGAGACCGACGGCCCCATCGCCGCGCTGCTCGATGATCTGAAGATCAGCGGCATGCTCGACAGCACGCTCGTCGTGTGGGGCGGCGAGTTCGGCCGCTCACCCGTCGCCGAGAACGGCAAGGGCCGCGATCATCATCCGAAAGGTTTTACGATGTGGATGGCCGGCGGCGGCATCAAAGGCGGACAAATCTACGGCTCCACCGATGAATTCGGCTACGCCGCCATCGAAAACCGCGTCTCAGTTCCCGATCTCCACGCCACCATCCTCCACCAGCTTGGCCTTGACCACGAACAGCTCACCTACCGCTTCCAGAGCCGTGATTTTCGTCTGACGGACGTGAGCGGGGATGTGGTGAGGGCGTTGCTGGCGTAAAGTAGCTGAGCATGAGCTCAGTCAGGCCGGCTACTGAAACTTGGTCGCATGCCATGGACCTTTCGCGGCCCACCCTCGTTTCGGGCGATCATGTCCGTAGTAGAATCCGGTCAATCGACCATCCTTCAAACTTCCCAAGAGGGTTGCCCCAGCGCTGCGCCACGCCATCTCCCTGTCGTAAAAGAGGTTCAGTCGATCGCCGCTTACCACTCCCTCAATGATTCTCCACTTAGTGCCACTTTCGTCGGCAATAGTTCCAGCCACGTTGTTGCCTTCTTGCTGGAGCGTCAAAGTGATTGCCTGTGTGACTTTCTTCATGGGATCGGTCCACTCCCCTGCCCATGTTCCGCTGACGTCGATGGCTGGAACGTGTATGGCCTCAAATTTGAGCGCTGTGCGTTCATAAGGGTGGCCAGGCAATGTGATGAGCTGGCTCGTCACCAATGCCAGAACATCAAAGATTGCCATGGCACGAAGCAGTTTGCCCCTTTCGGCCAGGGGAGCGGCACGAGATGCGAATACTGTCACCGCAGACAACGAAATGGCGACACACGTGGAGATTACGAATGCCACGAACATCGACCCGTAGAGCATAAGATCTTCGAACCCGAGTTCCTGTGCAATCACGCCAACTAGAGCCGTTGCAGTCAGCGGAATGAATAACGCGGCAGGGATACTCGCGATACGCAATAGCCATAGTTTTGCGGTGGGATTCATTGAACCGTCGCAAAGAGAACGATGAACAGAAATCGTTACCCAAGAGTAGCAACTGATTTGTAGCAAAGAATGCTAAGCCACCAGACTCTGCAGATACTCCAACTGCCTCTCCGGAGGTGCCTTATCCGCATGGCAGGGCAAAATGCCGTCCAAAGGCAGTTCCAGCGCCCGGTGGATGCTGCGACGGGCGGCGGCGTTGTCTTGATTCAAATACGCCGGGGCGATCTGCGGGCCGAAGCCGAAGGTGGCAAAGAGATCACCGCTGAAAAGCAGGCGGTGTTTGGCCGAGTAGTAGCCGCAGTGACCGTGCGTGTGGCCGGGAAGCGCAACGACGCGAAGGGCGCCCCAGATTGGCAATTCGTTACCTTCTCTCAGCAACCGCTCGGGGCGAAAGGCAGGCTGCCGAAGCACGCAACGGCCGATCCATTCCAAAATGCCGACGACACGGCCCCAGCCGGTGTAGCGAGCGCGGTTTTCGTAGTGCTCGAGGTCGCCCTCAGGACCTGCGATCCATGCGCCGTGCTCCTCGGCAAGCGCGGGCGCGTGGCGCACGTGATCGAGGTGGCCGTGCGTGAGTAGAATGCCGCGGATGGGATAAGAGTCCCAGCCGCGGGCAATCAGCGCACGACGCAAAGCCCGTCTTCCGCCGATGAAGCCCGTGTCGATGAGATAAAGATCATCACCATCACGCAGGACGAAGAACTGCACGATCCAAGTGCGGACAATGAGAAGGTCCGGCGGCATGGCTCACTTCGCGACGCCCTTGATGCTGAAGTCGTCGTATTCGACGTCCACGGCATTGGTGGTGAGGCTGATGAGGGACTTCGTATCGTGGGCGATACCAGGAGACTTGAAGCTGCCGACCTTTTTCCCGTCGATGCTGACGCGAATCTCGTCGCCTTCGGTCTGCACGACCAGCGTGTGCCAGTCCTCCAGCTTGAGCTTCACGGGAATGCGCGTCGCCTTGGACGCGAGCATCTTCTTTTCGTCATCGGTGAGTTGGTTGGCCTTCTTGCGGTCGTAGAGACCGCCGGAGAGGTCAAAGCCGCCCGTCTTGGCATCGGCGAGGTTCACGCTCGCCGGTGAGATCGTGGCCTGGCAGATGTGGCCGGCGTGGGAGCCTTTGTAGTTCTTGTCGTCGAACCACACGTTGAAGCTCTTCGCCTTGTCGCTGACGAAGCGGAACTTCACGCTGACTTCGAGGTCGCGCTCGCCTTCGATGCGAATGTTGTCCACGGCGCTGTGGTCGGAGGTCGGCGCGGTGATGCCCACCAGCACGCCGCCTTTGACCTCGCTGGAGCTCTTGTAGTGCCCCCAGGCCTTGCCGAAGCCGTCGGCAGAGAAATCATCGGAGAAAATGACGCGCGGATAATCGCCGGCGAAGGCGGTGGTGGCGAGCAGGGCGAGGGAAAGGATGGATTTCATGAGGCAGGCTGAACGGCCCTCAAACCGACAAATTTCGGGCACTCGCCGACCGTGCCGTTTTTGTTGCCATTGAATGCCGATTTAGAGCGGTGCGAGCAAAGAACGAATCAGCGTTTGCCTCAGCGCACGCTTCCTCTAGCCTTCCTCATCACATGACCATATCTGCCAACAACATCGAAACGACCTTTTCAACCTTCCGCAAAAAAATGGAGTCGGAGGGGCTGAACGAGTCCGCTATTCGCGCCTTTCGCGGCAGCTACGCGGCGCTTTTGGCAGGTGAGACCGGGATGATCCCGGAAGCCACCATTTCTCCCGCCAGTGACCTGGCGTGTGCCGACGACCTGCCGCAGCCGGACGCCGCCCGCACCGCCGAGTTGCTCAAGCAGACCGTCCTCATCAAACTCAACGGCGGCCTCGGCACAGGCATGGGTTTGGAGAAGGCGAAGTCCCTCCTCGCGGTGCGCGGCGAGGACACGTTCATCGATTTGATCGCGCGGCAGGTGCTGCGCCTTCGCGCCACCACGGGCGGCGCCGTCCCGGCCTTCATGCTGATGAACAGTTTCAGCACCTCGGCGGACACTGTGGAGCATCTCGCGGCGCGTTTTCCCGAACTGGGCGGACCGGACGCCTGGGAACTCATGCAGAACAAGGCACCCAAGGTGCTGGCCGACTCGCTGCTGCCCGCCTCATGGCCCGTCAATCCGGACCAGGAATGGTGTCCTCCTGGACACGGCGATATTTACGCCTGCCTGGTCGGCTCCGGCTGGCTGGATCGCCTGCTGGCAGACGGTGTGCGCTACGCCTTCGTATCGAATTCCGACAACCTCGGCGCCACGCTCGATCCGGCGATTCTGGCATGGTTCGCCGACAGCGGCATGCCCTTTGCGATGGAGGTCACCCGCCGCACGGAGTCGGACAAGAAGGGCGGCCATCTGGCCGTGCGCCTCAGCGACGGACGCTTCCTGCTGCGTGAATCGGCGCAGTGCGTGAAGGAGGACGAGGCCCACTTTCAAAACATCGACCTCCACCGCTACTTCAACACAAACAACCTGTGGATCGACCTTCAGGCGCTGAAGGCGGCACTCGAAGAGAATGACGGCCTCATTCCGCTACCGCCCATCATGAACAAGAAGACCGTGGACCCACGCGATCCCACGTCGCCTGCCGTCATTCAGTTGGAGACCGCGATGGGCGCGGCCATTGAGTGCTTTGCGGGTGCGGGGGCCATTGAAGTATCCCGCACACGCTTCACGCCGGTGAAAACCACCGCCGACCTGCTGGCCGTGCGCTCCGACGCCTACGAACTCACCGGGGACTTCTGCCTGCGCCTGCATCCGAGTCGCAACGGTCAACCACCGCACCTCACGCTCGATCCGAAGCGCTGCAAGCTCGTGGATGGTCTGGAGCGGGACTTTCCCAACACGCCGAGCCTGCTCGAATGTCGAAGCCTCAGCGTGAAAGGCCCTGTCGAGTGCGGCCCTGGCGTGACCTTCAAAGGCGATGCCGTGATCGAGAATCCCTCCGAGACCCCCATCAAGATGAAGGCCGGTTTTTATGAAGGGCGCGTGCAAGCAGGCTGAAAGGCTCACACCGGCCGCAGCACGCTCTTCACGACCTCGCCCTTGTGCATCTTCTCAAAGGCTTCGTGCCATTCGGTCACGGGCCAGACGCCGCCGATGATGGGTTTCACATCAAACTGACCGCTGCTGAGCAGGGCGATCACACGCTCCCAGATCGGCCAGTTGTGGCTGAAACTGCCCTGCAGCGTGATGTTCTTCTGCACGAGCGGATCCATGTTGAAGCCGAGCGGCTGCGGACCCCAGCCGACTTTGGAAATCCAGCCGGCGGGACGCACGATGTCGAGCGCGATCTTGAGCGTGACGCTGGCACCTGCGGCGTCGATGACGCCGTCGCAGCCGAGACCGTCGCGCTCCAGCGCCCACGGTTTCGCATCGCCGATGATGACCTCGCAGCCGTAGTGCTTGCGGGCGAGTTCCAGACGATGCGCATCCTGTTGGAGACCGACGATCGCGACCTGTGCCCCGCACTGCTTCGCCATCGCGGCGCAAAGAATACCGATCGTTCCCGGTCCGAGCACGACGACGCGGTCGCCGGGCTCGATGCGGGCGTTTTTGACGACGGCGTTGTAGGCCACGCAGCAAGGCTCGGTGAGGCAGGCCTGTTCGTAGGGAAGTTGATCCGGGACGTGGTGCAGGATGCGGCTGGGCACGCGCACATACTTCGTCATCGCGCCGTTCACACCGTAGCCGAAGCCCTTGCGGGTGTTGTCGAGATTGTAGAGGCCACGGCGCGTCATCGGGTTGTCCTTGGAAATGATCGCGGCGGTTTCGGAGACGACGCGGTCCCCTTCCTTCCAGCCTTCCACGTCCTTGCCCACCTCCACAATGCGTCCGCCGAACTCATGGCCGAGCACGACTGGATAATTCACCGGCCAGGAGTGGTCGGCCGTCCACTGGTGGAGGTCGGAACCGCAGACGCCGACATTGGCGACTTCGAGGAGAACATCCTCGGCACCGATGGTCGGCGTTTCGATTTCACGGATTTCGACGGAGCCTTTTTCAGGCGCGAAATTGACGACGGCGGCACTTTTCATGAGTTTGCGGTGGTTGACGATTTTTGACAGTGGTTGGCGTTTGTTTGGAAGCGGCGCGGCTGCGGTGAATCAACTGTAAACAACAGTCAACGACCGTAAACCACCGCTAACTCATCGAACGACTTCCTGCGCATGCACGGCTTCACAGATCATGCGCAGCGAGGCTTCGAGATTTCCATCGGCCGTTTTGAAGGCGTCGGCGTCGATGGTGAGCGGTGCGCCGAGGACGACGAGCGGTGCGCCGTATTGCGGGCACTGGATGGCCTGTTCGAGACTGAGGCCGCCGACGGCTTGCACGGGAATATTGACGGCGTTGACGACTTCCCGCAGTTGGTCGAGCGGGCTTGGCATGCGGTGGCCGGCGGCGGCGATGCCGCGGCGCTCGTCGTAGCCGATGTGATGGATGACGTAATCGCAGCCGAGTTCTTCGAGCCACTTCGCGCCTTCGATCATGCTCTCGCAAACCATGTTGTCGCCCATGACCTTGCAGCCGAAGTCGGAGCCCGCTTTGACAACACACTTGATCGTCTCCGCATGCGCACGGGCCATGACGACGACGTGCGTTGCGCCCGCCTTCGCCATCATCTCGGCTTCGAGGTAGCCGCCATCCATCGTCTTCAAATCAGCGACGATGGGCGTGTTCGGGAAGGCCTTCCGCAGTGCACGCACGCCGTGCAGACCTTCGGCGAGGATCAGGGGCGTGCCTGCTTCAAGCCAATCCACTCCGGCACGCATGGCCAGCGCGGCGGTTTCGAGCGCTTCGTCGATGTTGGTGAGGTCAAGGGAGATTTGGACGATGGGTTTCATGGGCAGGCTGATCGGTTGCAGATTAACGCAGAACCATGCATCACCGTCACGACAAAGATGATGCGAAATGCGACAGCGGCTCAGCCTTCCATCGCTGCTTTTGTTCCCCTCTCCCAATCGAGGCCCCATTGGCGCATGGCTTTGAGCACGGGACGCAGCGCCTCGCCCTTTTCCGTGAGTTTGTAGGCGAGATGTTTCGCGCCTTCGGCGGCGGGGAGTTGTTCGACGATGCCGTGCCGCAACAAGCGGCGCAGGCGGTCGCTGAGAATGTTCGTCGGCACGGACTCGGGCGAAGCGGCGAAGTCCTTGAAACGCGAGCGTCCGAGAATGAGGTCGCGGATGACGAGCAGCGTCCAGCGGTCGCCAAAGATGTCGAGTGCGCATGAAACCGGGCACGGTGAGCGACGCGGCGCGGCGACGGAACGTCTGGCGGTTTTTTGTGAGGCGGGCATGCCACATTCTGCCCAAATAGTTGCTTGCAATCCACAAGTAAGTTACTTTTAATATGCAAGCAACTATGAACTTGATACAAGACGCACCTGAACCTCGTCTGGCACCACCGGGAGCCGGATTGCCGCTCCCGGAACTCCTCATCGCACGCCTCATCTTCGCGTGGCATCGCCGCGGTGGTGATCGTGCGAAATTCAACCGTCTGTTTCGCGAGGAACGTGATGCCATCCTAACTCTCGTGCGTACGCTTTCCGGCGAAGAAGCATCGCGCCGTGTGCTGATCGCCCGTTTGCGTGGTTTGGAGGACAGCAGTCGTAACTGGTCGGTGTGGATGACGCTCGATCATCTGCGCATCACGAACATGGGCTTCGCGGGTGCCATGGATTCTCTTGGGAAGGGAGTCGCTCCACAGCGAGAGGTCAGCACCGCGGCGGTGAAGCCTGATCCTGCCGTGGATGGCGGCGTCGTGAGTGCTTTTGAGCAATCTTGCGAGGCGGTGCTCGCCGTAACGAAGGGACAGACGGTCTCGCGCACGAATACCCGCTACGCGCATCCGTGGTTCGGACCGCTCGATGAGACGGCGTGGCATGCGCTGGCTGGGTTTCATATGAGGCTGCATCGAAAGCAGATTGAGCGCATCCTGAAGGGCATGGGCCCGCGTTAAAAAGGAGCCCGATTCATGTCCTCCTCACTCACCACCGAGCCCATTCCGGTTTTGACCCGCCGCATCGCCATTCCGGCGAGCGTCGGGTTCTTCTTCAACACGATGTACAACTTCGTGGACACGTATTGCGCCGGTCTGATCAGCACTGATGCGCTGGCGGCGCTGTCCTTGTCCTTCCCGGTGTTTTTCATCCTGCTTTCCGCCGGCAGCGGCCTGAGCCAGGGCACCACGGCATTGATGGCGAACGCGATCGGCGCGAAGAAACCCGGGGAGGCACGTCATCTCTTCGCGCAGGCGCTGGTGTTCGCGGCAGCCGCCGGCGTGGTGCTGTCGTTTGTCGGCTGGCTCGCCGCACCGTCGTTGTTCCGATTGTTGGGCGCGGAGGGTGACTACCTCCGCGTGGCACTGGCCTACATGAACGTCATCCTCTGCGGTGGCGTGTTTTTTATCCTGCAGATGACGATCAATGCGGCGTTGAACGCGCAGGGCGACACGAAGCTTTATCGCAACTTCCTTATCATCGGCTGCGCGGTCAACTGCGTACTCAACCCCGTACTCATGTGGGGCTTGGGCGGTCTGCCGGCGATGGGTGTCACGGGCATCGCGCTGGCGACGGTGATCGTGCAGATCGGCGGATGCGTGATGCTTTGGACCGGGATGAGGCGGCGCGAGCTGTGCAGCGAACTTCCGGCGTCACTTTTCAAACCCGACTTCGCCATGCTACGCCAGATTCTCGGCCAGGCCGTGCCTGCTGCGTTGAACATGCTGACCATCGCTTTGGGCATTTTCGTCATCACTTGGTTCGTAAAACACTTCGGCAAAGAGGCCGTCGCGGCGTACGGCATCGCCACCCGCATCGAGCAGGTGGTGCTGCTGCCAACCATTGGTTTGAACTTCGCAGTGCTCGGACTTGTGGGACAGAATCACGGCGCCGGCTTGGCGCACCGGGTCCGGGAGGCGTGGACCACGAATGTGAAATACGGCGTGCTGCTCATGCTCGCGGGCGGAGGCACGCTTTTCCTGCTGCGAAAGAATGCAATGCAGCTTTTCAGCGATGACTCGATCGTTCTCACTCTGGGAGGCGATTACCTCGGTGTCGCGGCGATCACGCTTGCAGCGTATCCCATTCTTTTTGTCACCGTATTCATGCTCCAGGGGATGAAACGACCGGGCTACGGGCTGTGGATGGGCCTTTACCGGCAGATCGCGGCTCCGATGCTCCTGTTCAATCTTCTGACCTTCACACTCGGACTCGGCATCTGGGGCGTGTGGTGGGGAATCGCGTTGGTGACATGGAGCGCGGCACTGTTTGCGCTCTGGTGGGGCTGGCGCACAGTGCGGCACGCGGTGGCGTCGTGATCCCGTCCTCAATGCCGGGTTGCAGCAAGTGGCCGCATGCATCATTCATCCGGCATGATGCGAAATGCGACACCGCTCAAGCCACGCGACCGCCCGAAGCGCACGGCGGCGGAAATCACGCGCTGGCGGAAACAACGCGCCGAGTGGATGGGCACGCTGGAGCCGACGCTGTTGTTTCAGCGGCTGTTTGACCACATTCCGGGGGTTTACTTCTTCGCGAAGAACAAGGCGGGGCATCTCATGTTCGCCAGCCAGGGGCTGATGCAGCGCTACCAGATGCCGGACGATTCCGAGATCATCGGCCGCACGGACTTTGACCTGAATCCCGACACGATGGCTCAGGCCTATGTGGATGACGACAGCCGCCTGCTGGCTGGAAAAGCGGCGGTGATCGAACGCATCGAACTTTGGTGGGACTCGCAAGGCACCCCTGACTGGTTCCTGGTGACGAAGCTGCCTCTCTATGACAAACGCCGCCGCGTTCAGGGCGTGATGGGCGCTTTGCGCCGCCCCGATGAGGCGGAGCGGCGGCTGCCGGTGTTTCAAACCGTGGCGCAGGCCGTCGAGATCATCCGTCGTGACTTCTCGCAGCCGCTGTTGATCGAAGAGATCGCCAAATCCTGCGGACAGTCGCTGCGACAACTGCAGCGCCGGTTTCAATCCTCTTTTGGCATCACACCGCAGGAGTTTTTGATCAAAACACGCGTGCTCGCCGCGGTGCGGCTGCTGGAGGAGACGAGCCTCACGGCGAGCGAAATCGCCCGGCAATGCGGCTTTGTGGATGCGAGCAGCTTCACCCAGCATTTCCGCAAACGCATGGGCGTGTCCCCTGCGGCGTATCGAAAGCAGAGCACTATTTGAGCTCGTCGCACAGCGCCAGCGCCTTCAGGGCCTGGCAGGTGGCGATGTAGGTGATGTAGTGGTAGTTCCCGCGATAGAGCGAATGCATCCACCAGCGGCCGGACACGCGCTGCTCCTTCTTCAGCCAGGCGATGCCGCGCTGAATGCGCTCGTCGCTGGCAGGCACGTCGTTTTGACGCATGAGCACGATGGCGAGCGCGGTCATGTAGGCGTCGCTTTCCGGTTTCGCGGCGTCGGGGAGGTTGGAGACGAGATTGCGGACGAAGTCGCTGATCTCATGGTGCCAATCGTCGAGGGCGGACATGTCACGCGTGCTCCAGCCGCCGTCGGCGTGCTGCTTGGAGGACAAAAGCGCCAGCGCGGCGTCGCGTTCGGCCTGCGGGACGAGTTCGGGCAGGTAGTGCGCGAGCTGCAGTTTGAGGACGCGGTCAAAGTCGTTCTTCGGCTCGGCAGTCCGCAGATAGGACTTCATATTTTCCACCTTCGCGAGAAGCGCGGCGTCCGTCAGGCCGGCCAGCCAGCCGGGCGCTGCGGTGACGGCGCGGGCGGCCTGCAGGGTGAGTTCGAAATCGGTCGTGATGTGGGGAACTTCGACCTCGCCGTAGCTGACGAAGGCGCCACTGGCGGACTGGCGCTCAAACATGTCACGCAGAGATCGGCCGGTGGGCTCGGAGAGTTTGCCGGTAATGTGCTTGTCCCACTCGGCGAGGCCGAGCGAGCACCAGACACTGATGAAGGAGCGAGGGTAGTATTTGTGCCCGTTTTTTTGTGTCTCCTTCACCGCGACGACTTTTTCCGGCACGGAGCCGATGAAGTCGGCGAGGATTTCCTCGTTCGGCTTGCCAAGCAGCGGGGACAAAGCCGGGCGCTCGGTCATGTAAGGGCCGGTCGTGTGGCAGTTGATGCAGCTCTTTTCCCGAACCCAGCAGATCGCGCCTTTTTCGAGGTATTCGGACGCGGCCCGGATCGTTTCGGGGCCAAAGGCCTGAACGCGCGGCTCATCCGCCGTCGGCAGACTGACATCGATGCCTTCCGTCTGATACTGGAACTCCGGCTTCGGCTGGGCGGCGAGAAGGAGGACTGGCAGGGCGAACAGGAGCAGGAACGGTTTCATGCGCGTGGGATTACGCAGCAGGCCTGCGACGTGTTGCGGCCGGCGGCCTCACGGAGCGGGCAGTTTCGTCACGACGTGGCTCATGTAGGGGAAGAGCTGCTTCTTGCGGCTGACGACGCCCGCCATCTCGTAAACGCTGCTCCCCCGCGACTGCGGGTAGTCGATCGCGTCGATCACGCGCTGATCACCCGCGACCAGGAGGACGCTGTGATGGCGCGTGATGTCGGTGACCATGAGGCAGGCGAAATGCAGGCTGTGCTTTGTGAGGAGGGCCTGCAGGGCGCCCTGAAGCTCCGCCTCCCTTTTCCAGAACTCGTCGAGGCCGAGCTCCTCGATCTGGGAGATGCTGATGTGCCAGCCGTTTTCCTCGAAGACCTTGCGGTCGCTCTCCAGCGCGCGTTCCGGCGTGTGCTCGCGCAGCATGGAACCTGCGGCGAAGAAGTCCTTCACAAACTGGGCGCTGTCGATGCCGCCGATGCCGCTGAGCCATTCGAGGATCTCGCGATCCGTGTTCGTCGTGG
Organism: uncultured Prosthecobacter sp.; assembly: GCA_964452755.1. Classification (GTDB taxonomy): domain Bacteria; phylum Verrucomicrobiota; class Verrucomicrobiia; order Verrucomicrobiales; family Verrucomicrobiaceae; genus Prosthecobacter. Next base: position 296,070 of record CAYVQY010000001.1, read on the forward strand.
TCGGACTCGTGAGATGCAGCGTGTCGGAAATGATGCCCGCGCAGAGGCAGATGGCCGTGCCCTTGTCCGGCGCGGCATCGCGCATGCGGTACATGATGCCGACGATGGTGGAGGTGCTGCCCACCGGCTCATTGATGAAGCGCACGGGCTCCTTCGTGCGCAGATTGCCGCTGAGGCGGTGGTGGTCGATGACCTCCACGATCTCCGCCTCGTCGGCGCCGACGACGGCCTGGGCGAACTCGTTGTGATCGACGAGCACGAGCTTCGTGCGCGGCGTGTCGATGAGGTCGGACTTGGAAAACACTCCGAGCAGTTTCCGCGTTTCTTCATCGACGACCGGAAAGAGCGGCTGGGCCGACCCCTGAACTTCATGCACGATCTCGCGAAGCGGCGCACGCGAACCGAAGGACAGGAAATCCTCCGTCAAAGCGCCGCCGATCGGGCGGGAGAAACGCAGAAGCTGCGAGGTGCTGGCCGTGTCATGCGGGGAGCAGATGATGGCGACGCCGCGGCTCTTCGCCTGTTCGAGGATGCTGTCCCACGGCTTGAAACCGCCGGTGATGATCAGACAGCGCGCGCCGAGTTCGATGGCCAGCGCGTGAATCTCCGGCCGGTCGCCGGTGACGAGCGCCAAATCTCGCGCCTTGAACTGCATCGCCCTGTCGCGGGAGGTCTCGACGCTGGAAGCGGCGACGACGAGCACAAACTCCTGCACCTCCTCCGCACCCCCGGTGTCTCCGGCCAGCGTACCGCCGAGTGCGGCGACGATGTTTTGCAGGCTAGTGGCCACGGCGCGGTTCGCCGAGCGACCCACCGCATCCGAGGGCAGAAAGAGCTGCGCCATGTCCGTGATGGAAGGCACGCCGAGCAGGCGCCCGTCGTCATCAACCACCGGGATGCTGCGGAAGCCGTGCTCCATCATCTTCCGATAAACGGCGAGAAAAGTATCCGCAGGACGGGCCGTGAGCACGTCGCGGCGGCAGATCGTCGTTGCCGTGGGCCGCACGTCCAGCATCAGCTTCGGCGCTTCGACGCCGGCCGTGTGCAGCACCCAGTTCGTGCGGATGCTGACCTCGCCGCAGCAGGCAGCCACGGCTTTCACCTTGCGCACGTCACGCAGAAACGCTGCGTAGCCGATCGCTGAGCAGATCGCGTCCGTGTCGGGATTGCGGTGACCGATGACGTAAACGGGATCCATTCTCGGTGGGAAGGTGCTAGACCGTGGCGAAGCCGAGCGCCGTGATGCGGGCATGCACGGCGTCCTTGTTCTCCAGCAGTTCGGCGATGGGGTCCCACTTGCCGGTGGTGAGCGCCTCGTGGGCGGTCGCCGGGATGGTGACGGGGATGCTCTGGCCGCCGAAGACGACCCGGCTGCCCTGCACATCGACCTGAATCTCCATCTGCGGATCAGCCTCGACGGCTGCGGCGATTTTCTTGATGTCGGCGCTGCTCGCGCAGACGCAGGGGATGCCCAGCGTGGTGCAGTTGCCGAAAAAGATCTCCGCAAAGCTCTCCGCGATCACCGCCCGGATGCCGAAGCGATACAGTGCCTGCGGTGCGTGCTCGCGGGAGCTGCCGCAGCCGAAATTCGTGCCGGAAAGCAGCACGCTGGCGCCCTTGAAGCGCGGATCATCCAGCGGGTGGCCGGTGGGCTTGCCGTCCTTGTCGAAACGAACGTCGTAGAAGGCGAATTCGCCGAGCCCGTCAAAGGTCACGCACTTCATGAAACGTGCGGGGATGATGCGGTCGGTGTCGATGTCGGAACCGGGCACATAAACGCCGCGACCGGAGACTTGGGTGATTTTTTCGAGAGCCATGAGGGCCGCGATACTAGCGGGATTCAGCGCGAGGGCAAATGAATGAACATTTCATCGGCTTTGCGCATCCTGCAGGGCCTTGCGCTGGCGTTCGGCCAGGATGGAGGTGTGGCGCAGCAGTTGGCGGTAGTTGTCCTGCCAGTTCGTCAATCCCGGGCGGTTCACCGCTTTTGCATCCCGCGCCCAGAGGTAGGCGGACTCCGCCTCCTCAAACTTTCCGAGACGGTGATAGTGCATGCCCAGCGCCAGCCGCGGCTCCTCGTAGAGCGGGGCCAGCGTCAGCGCCTTTTGGATCGCCTCCAGCGCCTGGTCGTGCTTGCCGGAGGCGTCCAGCGCATCCGCCAGCGCGAGGTGACAAAGGTGGCTGTAGGGATTGAGCGTCACCGCCCGCGTCAGTTCCGTCACGGAACGGTCCAGCGTGCGCAGATACGCCTCCTTCTGCATCTCCGGCTGGATGGAGTCCAGCAGCGCCAGCCCGTGCTGGTAGGCCAGCGTGGCATTGCGCGGGTCGGATTCCGCCGCGCGGTCGAGATTTCGCAGGGCCAGCTCGGTTTCACCGCGCTTCATCTGCATCTGTGCCATGGCCGCGTGCGCGTCCGGCACGCCGAAGACCACCGCGCCGGCGATCATCGCTGCGCTGGCGGCGAGCATGATCACCTTCATCAGAAAACGCAGCCCCCAGACCCGGCGGTTCTTGAAGACCTCGCTCTCCACGCCCGGATTCGCCAACAGGCCCAGGATCACGGCCCCGAGAACCGCGATCACCGGCACATGACCGTGAAATTCGAAGGTCGCATGCACCAGCGTCGCCACCAGCGCCGCGATGCCGCCGAGCACCAGCGCCAGGCTGTTGCTGGCCAGCCTTCCAGTGGCGAGAAACCGCTCCGCCGCGAACCAGCGCAGAAAGCGCAGACCGTTCGCGAAATGCGCCGCCAGCATCAGCGCCATCAGCGCCAGTCCCGCCCAGCCGTAGTCCGCCAGCAGTTGCAGATACTCGTTGTGCGCAAAGAGCGAATCCCCCAGCAGCAGCGGCGACTCCGCATCCCGCAGGCGGATGCCCTCCTCGTAAAACATCCGCGACCCAGCGCCGATCCATGGCGACTCCGCATGCTGCGCCAGCGCCGCCTTCCAGATGTGCGTGCGCACATCCTCCCCCAGCGGCGTGGCCAGTTCCCGTTTCAGCATCGACTCCCCGCTCGCCTTGTAGAGCGCCCCTCCAGCGGTCCCACAAATCAGCAGCACCGCCAAGAGCAGCCACTTGAAAAGCGGCCGCCGCGTCTGCCACACCACCTTCAGCGCCAGCAGCACAAACACCACCCCGCCGGCACCCATGCCCAGCATCGCCGCGCGGCTCGCCGTCAGCGCCACGCCCGCCAGCATCGCCAGAATCCCGAAGCCCAGCAGCAGGCGCGACGCGATGTGGATCCGCGCGAAAAGCATCACGCTGGCCGACAAAAACACCGCCATCGACAGAAATGCAGCCAGATGGTTCGGGTTGTTGAAAAAGCCGCCGATCCGCCCCGCCGGGAACGAACGGGAGAAACCCGGCACCAGGTGGAAATCCCAGCGCCCTTTGAAATTCAGCCATCCGGCCGTCAGATTTCCCGCCACCAGCACCAGCAGCACGCACACGATGCCCAGCCGCCACTTCGGATGGCTCGCCGCCGTCACCGTCATAAGATACGCCACGAAGCAGGCCAGCAGCACCGCCGCGTCCTCCCGCGCAAACACCTCCACTGGCGAGGACCACGCCCGCCAGCCCGCATAACCCGCCAGCAGCAGCAGCGTCAGCAGGCACCAGTCGCTGGGCTGAAACACCACGCGCAGCTTCCACCGTAGCACCGCCAGGCAGCCCGCCAGACCGATCAGCGCACAGCCCGGCCAGAAAAACAGCAGGCGCGTCTCCGTGCCGAGCAGTCCGGTCACGAAAAGGCCGAGGAGGAAAAGGATCAGGACAAGCTTCTGCATTCCCGGAAAGCTCGCCGTTCACTTTCCAATGCGCAAGGGATTCAGTCCTCCCGGCACTCCACATCCCGCATCTGCAGGTCCAGCGCCCGGCCCGACATCTGGATCTCCGCCAGCGTCAGCACCAGCGAGCCAAACATGAACAGCAGGCTCAGCCCAAACGCCACCTGCCCGCCCGGCTGCCGGTCAAAAAAGAGAAACGCCATGCTCACCACGCAGCACATCAGACTCAGAACGCCCAGCGTCTGCATCCGCTTGATGATCCGAATGCGCTTCCGCAGATTCGTGATCTGCTCCAGCAGCATCGGCTCCCGCGTGCTCTGCCAGCTCGCATGCAGTCCGCGCACCACGTTTGCCAGCCCGAGGAAGCGATTCGTATGCGCCAGCATCAGCAGCGAGATCGTCGGGAAGAGGAGCGACGGCGTGGAGAGTGGGAGATCTGGGAGCGCCATGCACCACCATGCCCCCGACCCGGGAAATCGCCAACGACTCCTGCGCCATGTCGATGCCGCAGCTCGGCGCTGAAATTTCCCTTTCCTGAACGGCCTGCGTGCTCAGAAGCGGCGGCGGCGTGCGTTCCTTGAAGATGAAGCCCTTCCTCGCAGCCTTTTTCACCTTTCTTTCCATGTCCCCGCTGAGCGCCCAGCAACCCGCCGCCACCAAGCCCCCGGCCAAAAAGTGGCCGACGCAGGTGACCCGCGTGGCGATCCCGAGCAGCGATGGCACGACGCAGCAGGCCATGTGGTTCGCTCCAGACTCAAAGGAGAAAAAACCGCTACTGGTGGCGCTGCACACCTGGAGCAGCACCTTCGCTTCCGCAGGCGGGGACGCGGTGTATGCGCAGTGGTGCATCGCCCAGGGCTGGGCCATGGTACACCCGGATTTTCGCGGCCCGAACCGCACGCAGCAGGCCCTGGGCAGTGATCGCGCCGTGCAGGATGTCGTGGAAGCCGTGGCCTGGGCGAAGCAGCAGACGGCGGTGGATGAAAAGCGCGTGTATCTCATCGGCGTAAGCGGTGGCGGTCACATGGCCATGCAGATGGCGGGCCGCCACCCGGAGCTATGGGCGGGCGTCAGCGCGTGGTGCGGCATCGCCGACATCGCGCAGTGGCACGCCGAGCACCAGAAAAACGGCCAGTCCGACAACTACGCCAAGAACATCGAAGCCGCACTCGGGCACGCGCCCGCCGCCGACGATCCGGACGCGCGCCAGCGCTCGCCGCTTGCGCATCTCCGTGCCGCTGCCGCCGTGTCGCTCGACATCGCCCACGGCATTCACGACGGCCGCCGGGGCAGCGTGCCGTTTCGCCATGCGCTGTTCGCCTTCAACGCCGTCGTGCCGGAAGCCGACCGCCTTCCCGAGGCCGGCATTCGGTCGTATTATGAAACGCAAAAGCTCCCCGCCGGCTGGCCCGCCGCCACTGCAGACGCCAGCTACGGCGCGTCCGAAGTGCTTTTTCGCCGCATCAGCGGAAACACCCGTGTGACGATCTTCGAAGGCGGCCACGAGATCGTCCACCAAGCCGCCCTCAACTGGCTGGCCAAGCAACGCCAGGGCCAGCCCGCCGTGTGGGACGTGAGCAATTTCATTCCGCTCAGCGCTGACGGCGAGAGCGGGAAGTGAGGCGCTTACTTTGAGCGCGCCACCGCACTCCACGACATTGGCTCGGGGGGCTTCGCATGTCATCGAATGTGGAAAACATATGACAATAGCTCTTTGAAGGGATGCCAGGAAGGAGCCTCTCCAACCATGGCACGAACCACTTCGGCCATTCCCAACAAACTGAAAAGAATAACCATGGGCAGACGCTTCCAGAAGCTCTCCCAAAGCATAAGCCAGTGTTCTGGCTGCCACTTTCTTTGGCGAGATTTTGAGGTTTTGGCAGAGAGATCAGCATGATGCAGTGCATTCATGCTGCCGCACCATGGGTGAGTTTTCAGGAATGCAACAGCTATATTTTAAAGCAGACGTCCAGTTTGTCCTGAATACCGGGCGAAATCCGGTTTATCTGCGAGGTGTCTTTTGGCAAGCTCGCACAATCAAAGCGGCTTATCACGGATGAACTTCAAATCGATTGGTTCATCCGCATAGGTCCAACCTTCGCCATCTGCACAGGCACGTAGTCCTTTACGTTTTGCATGAATCCAATCAGATCCTTGTAGAAGGGGATTTCTATACCAAACTTTTTTTCGAGTATTCCTTGGTGAATACAGATTTGCTCTGCGTGTTCGAGTTGCCCTCTGACATATTCATCAAGCATATGAAATTGAGCTTCGTTTAGTGGCATAAAAGAGAGCGTTTAGTTATTTCCTCAAATCACCCGGTCATTCCCGCCATCCACAGGAATCTGTGCCCCAGTCACCTTCGCAAACAGCGGGCTCGCCATGGCGGCGACCATGTTGCCGATGTCTTTGCTGCGGATCTCGACCTTCATGAGGTTCTTGGTCTTGTATTCCTCGACGGTCATGTTGTAGCGGGCGGCGCTCTTGGCGAGGGCTTCGGGGGTCCAAAGCTTGGTGTCGAAGACGGCGTCGGGATGCACGATGTTGACGCGGATCTTCCACGGGGCGAGCTCGAGGGCGGCGACGCGGCAGAGCTGTGTCAAAGCGGCCTTGGAGCATGAGTAGGCGGAGGCGCCGGGGCCGGGGGCTTTGAAGTTGCGGCTGCCGACGAAGATGATGCTGCCATCGACGCTGTGCTTCACATACGGGATGACCTTGTTCATCAGCTTCTGATGGCTGGTGAGGTTGATCATGATCGTGCGATCCCAATCGGTCTGCGCCATGACGTCGAGAGCGTCGTTTTTCGGGAAGATGCCGGCGTTGCTGACGACGATGTCGATGCCGCCGAACTCGCGCACGGTGAAGTCGATGGCCTCCTGCACGGGCTGGTCTTCGGTGAGGTTCACGACGATGCCGATGGCACCGATCTTCTTCATGATGTCGGGGATCTCCTTGTCGATGTCGAGACCGACCACCTGCGCACCTTGTTCGGAGAGCGACTCAGCGATGGCGAAGCCAATGCCAGCGGCGCAGCCGGTGACGAGGGCGACCTTGCCCTGATGCACCTTGCGTGCGGGGCCTTGGCGCAGCTTGGCCTGCTCAAGATCCCAGTATTCGATGTCGAAGATGTCTTTTTCGCTGAGCGGTGCCCAGCCGCCGGTGCGTTCGCCGAGCGCGACGGTGGCGGCGGTGCTTTCGGCGATGTCGGCGACGATTTTAGCGTCCTTCAAGGTGTCACCAAAGCTGACAATGCCGTTGCCGGGCCAGATGGCGAAGCGCGGCGCGGGATCGAGCATGGTCTGGCCCTTGGCGTGCGCATTGAAGTAGGCGGCGTAGTTGTCGGCGAACTGCTGCACGCTGGCGGCGTGATCGTCACCGAGCACGGCGGGGATGCGCTTGGTGCGGATGCTGTGATCGGGTGTCAAAGGGCCGCGCGCACCGCAGTCGGCGATGTTCGGCAGGGCGGAGTAACTCAAAGCGTCCTTGCTGGTGCTGAGGCGGGCGATTTGCGGGAAGCCGCGGGTTTTGGAGACGAGCTGGCGGAGCTTCGCGAGGGCGAGCAGTGAAACAGACACTCCTGTCTGTTCAGCACAGGCAAGAGTGTCTGTGCCACTTTTCTCGGCGAGATACTCTTCCGCCTTGGTGACGAACTCGATGTGCTTTTCGTAGCTGGCCTTGGCGTCGTCGGCGAAGGTGAAGAGGCCGTGTTTGAGGAGGACGATGCCTTCGATGCCTTCTTTTCGCAGGTCGGTCTTCTGGAGGACTTCGAAGACTTGTTTGGCCAAAACGAAGCCGGGCATCACATAAGGCAGCACGAGCACTTTGGAGCCGAAAAGCTCCTTCGTGCGGGCTTCGCCGTCCTTGGCGCAGGTAAGCGCGGAGATGGCGTTCGCGTGGCTGTGATCAACGAACTTGAAAGGCAGGATGGCGTGCAGGATGGCCTCGATGCTCGCGGCGGGCGCGTTCGGGTTCGTCATCGCGGCGCGTTGCTGCAGGACCATGTCCTCGTCGCTCATCGTGGGGAGCTTGGACATCTTGAGGAGCGCCTCCATGCGCACGGGGGAGAAGCCCTCGCGCTCGATGGTGGCGAGATCCCAGCCGCTGCCTTTGACGTAGCAGATATCGACGGAATCACCGAAATAGTCCTTCTCCGAAACCTTCACCGAGGTGTTGCCGCCGCCATGGAGGACGAGAGCGGGATTCCGACCGAGCAGACGGGAGGTATAGACTCGCTGTCCGAGCAGGTCGGTTCCAAAAGTGGCGGCTTCAGTGTCGTTCCAAAGAGATTGCATGGCTGGGAAAAGGGGAGCGCCAGACTTGGGGGAAGGTGGTGGAGAAGTCAAGGCGTCAAGAGGTCACAGGGGGCAAGCGACTCTGCTGCACGACGCTTGACCACCTTGCCTCACTTGACCGCCAGATTCCGCGTCTGCATCTCCGCCAGCGTCCACTCGTACTCCTTCACCAACTGATCGACGACGTCGCCGCTGCGCATTTCCTGGGGCAGCACTTCCCAGGTGTAGGTTTCCATCTCGATGTGCTGGCATTGGGTCGGATGAGCCGCCAGCCAGTCCATCGCTCCAAAGAGATGATCCCGCGTGCTGTCGAATCCGCCGCCGGGCTGGGCGTGGATGGGGATGTGGAAGTGTACGCGCCATTCCTCGCCGAGCTGCCCGGGATTCGCCTTCGCAAAGTCGAGCGCGTCCGGCAGATCCTTGAAGCGGCGCAGCGGCTCGTCCGCGCCGTAGCTGGCGATGACCTGATGAAAGTACACCGGCTCGTCAAAGGCTTGCAGCTTCGCCACATTTTCCTGCGTCGGCTTGAGCTTGAGCGCGGAGCTGAAGTGCAGCTTGCTGAGTCGGATGCCGGCTCCGGTGATGCGGTCGAGGGCGGTCTTCGCGTCTTCGAATTCGATCGCCAAATGGCAGGTGTCGTAGTTCAGGCCGACGAACTTGAAGAAATCACGGTCCTGCGGGTGGCGGTCGAGGTAGAGGCCAAAGAACTTCAGCGTCTCGCCGCTGGTCTCGAAGAGGCCCAGAGGCTCGGGTTCGAGGCCGAGGTGAAGGTCGTGGCCGCTCTTTGCGGCGACTTTTTCGATGTGCTCGCGGCAGAGGCGCAGGTTGGTGAAAATGGCCTGCATTTCATCCGCACCGACGCCGAAGGTCTTGTGCGATCCGGGCAGGGTGCTGACGCTGCCGCTGACGCCGGGGGGGAGAAGCTGCGCGAGGATGTCGAAGAGCAGGTTCGTGTAGTCGAGTCGCTCCCGCGTGCTCCAGTCCGGCTTGAAGACCTGCTCCTTCACGCGGGTGCCGTGAAACGAGCCAAAGGGGAAACCGTTGATGGTGAAAACGTAGCAGCCGTTTGCGTCGAGCCAGGCTTTGAACTCATCGATCTTGTCCGGGGCGCTGAGCTCGCGTGCCGCCTGCTCGCTGAGGCGCAGGCCGATGCCATAAGGCCTGCCGCCGCTGACGCGGTCCTTCACGCGCAGGGTATTTTCCCGCAGGCCGCGCCAGGTTTCCTCCCACGTCTCTCCGCGATGGATGTTCGTGCAGTAGCCGAGGTGGATGTCGTGGTTGAGGCGCATTCAGCTAGGTGCCAACGCTGCCGGGTCGAGTCAACTGAATCGGCGCTCCGGGTAAAATCGCAGATGCCAGCCAAAGAAGGGCAAAAAAAGCCGAGAAATGAAGGACTAACCATCGCATGATGGCCCGAATCGGTCGAAACGGCCCACGACCCTCACCACCGACGACTCCGTCCCCACAAATTCCCGTCTTTATGAGCACGACTTCCTCCGCCGCATGGCCTGAATTTCTAACCGAAACGATCGCCGCATTCGAGTGCACGACTGGAACGCTGCACCGCCTGGACCCCGCCGACAAGCACCTGAAACTGGTCGCCCACCAGGGCATCCCGCAGGCGCTGATGCCGATGATTCAGTCCATCCCGATTGGCAAGGGCATCGCCGGAGTGGCGGCCGAAACGCGGCAGCCGGTGGAGATGTGCAACCTGCAGACCGACGCCTCGGGCGTGGCCAAGCCCGGGGCGAAGCAGACCCACGTTCAGGGAACACTGGCCGTGCCGGTGATGGATGGCGGCCGCCTCTGCGGCACGCTCGGCATCGGCAAAATGGAACCCTACGAATTCTCGGACCAGGAAAAGACACGGCTGATGGATATCGGCGGCAAAATAGCCAAGGATCTCCTTCCCGAGTGATCCCGAGTCCCTGCGGCTGAAAATGTCGGTACGCCTACTCTAGGAGATAGAGCGTCGTTCCGGGCGGGGGCCGCTTGCGAAAGAAGGTGAGGGAATTGTCAGCCTTGGCGCGGCTGACGGCTCTGGCCGCAGGCTTGGGCTTCTCAGCAGGACGGGTGCTCACAAGGACCGCCCGAGGCTTGGGTTCAGGCTGCACTACGGCGGCTGCCCTGGACGGCGCTGCTTCGGCGGGAGCCGAGCGGGATCCGGCGAACCAGGCACGGCGGGGCTTTGGCTCCTGAGCCTTTTTCACTTTCTCCGACTCGGCCACCCGGACGGGAGATGCTTCTTCAGCCGGCGGCGGCTCTTCCGGCGAAGCGACGGCGACCTCCAGGGCGTCGTGGCCGAGCGGAATGGCGTCCTCGTAGGCGGCTAGGGAGCCGTCGCCAATGACCTCCACCGGCGTGCCGTGCGGCGTGTTTTCGTAGAAAATAGCGGCCATGCGGGTCGGCAGACGGATGCAGCCGTGGGAGGCGGGATAGCCGGGCAGGTAGCCCTCGTGCATGCCGATGCCACCAACGATGCGCATGAAGTAGCGCATACCGGCACCGACGAATTTGGTGCCTGGCGGACGCGGATCGACGCGGGCGTCCACGTCACCGACAACAATACTGTCCGATTCATCAACGTAGGAGCCGTAGAGAGAGGAGCGGTGATCGAGGTCTTTTTCGATGATGCGGAACTTGCCGTTGAGGGTGGAATTCCCCTCGCGGCCGGAGGAAATGGGGGAGACGCCGACCAGTTCGTCGCCTTTAAAGTAGCGCAGCCGCTGCTGACTGAGGTCGATGACGATGCGCGGGCTTCCTGGGACGCCGTCGCCCTTCCACCACGCGCGGCTGTCGGCCAGCGTCGCCGTGCCCGAGTCCGTGGAGCAGGCGCTCAGAAAGACGAGCGCCGCTAAGGCGAGAAGGTAGGGCGTTCCGGCGGGCATATGCGAGGAGTTTGTGCCGCAGCCCCCCCGCTCGTCAAGCATGTTGAGCCGGGAAGAACAAGGCACCGGCTTGCCATGCCACGCAGGCCCGCCATTGATGGGGTTCATCATGACCGAGCACCTTTTCAACCAGATCACCACCGGCGGGGCAGCGGTGAACCTTTCACATCGAGCCAAATTTCAACTCACCGGAGCCGACCGCGTGCGCTACCTCAACGGCCAGGTGACCAATGATGTGCGCCGCGTGACGGAGACAGAGGCACTCTACGCCTGCGTGACCGATGCCAAGGGCCGCATCGCGGGCGATGTCTTCATCCGCGCCACCGCTGACAGCCTGCTGTTGGACGCCGAGGCGGACTCCCGCGAAACGCTGGCCCTGCGGCTGGAGCGCTACATCGTGGCGGACGACGTGGAGCTGGCGGATGTGACGGAGGCGTGGCAGCTCTGGCATGTTTTTGGAGGCGCCGAAGCCCCGGCGGATGCCGTGAAATCTAACCGCTTCGGCAGTGAAGGAACCGACCTGTGGCTGCCGGCGGATGCGGCAGCGCCCACTTTCCATGAAAAAGTCATCCTATCCGGCGAGGACGCGGAAACGTGGCGCATCCTGCAAAAGATTCCGCGCTGGCCGAACGAGCTGAATCCGGAAACGTTCCCACCCGAGGCGGGGCTGGCGGAGCGGGCGATGGATTTTGCCAAGGGCTGCTACATCGGCCAGGAGGTGCTCTCCCGCATCAAAACGACCGGAAAAATGCCGCGCCAGATGATCGCCTTCGAAACGGACGGCGACGTGAACGCGGGCGATGACATCCTCACGGACAAACCCGTCGGCAAAGTGACGAGCACGGCGCAGCACCCGCTGACGGGAGCCAGGATCGGGCTAGGCATGGTGAAGCAGGGCATGGCCGGCGGCGCGCTCACGGCGGCCGACCAAACGCTGCGACCGCGCTGAGGTTCACTCCGTCGGACGCAGATCAAAGCAGACGAGCTTGTCCTTCTGGCGCACGATGAACCGGCCATTCGCGACCGCAGGCGAGGAGCAGCCCATCGCGCCCGCTTTGGCGCGGCCGAGCATTTCGTAGGCCGCGTTTCCAGCCTTCACCATGCGCACATGGGTGCCGTTGTTTTCATAGACGAGCAGCTTCCCGTCCACGAGCAGCGGGGAGGTGATGGTGCTGTTGATCTGGTTCTCGACCCACTTCACCACGCCTGTCTTGAGATCGACGCACTGGTGTTTCTCACCGCAGCAGAGATAGACATTGCCCTCGTGAATGATGGGGCTGCCGGCATAGCGGCGGGTGACCCAGAAATGCGACCACGCCGCCTTTGGCGGCCCTTCCTTCTGGATTTGATAGGCACGGAGACCCACACCTTCCGTGCCGCTGTAGAGCACGAGCCAGTCGCCCTCGGCGACGGGGGTGCTCTGGCTGCCGCCCTCGACCGTCCACAGCATCTCGCCGGTCTTGGGATTCAGCCCGTAAAGCTCCCTGCTGCCGTTGATGACGAGCACAGGCTCGCCCTGCTCCGGTTGCCACAGCGTCGGACTTGCGACGTTGGCCTTCGCGTCCTTCTGCTCCCACACCAGTTTGCCGTCGGCCTTTGAAAAGGCACAAGCCCTGCCGGTGGCCATGTAAACCAGATCACCCGCGACGAGGGGCGATGCCGCCGGGCCGTTCGCTCCGACCGGGACGGACCAGAGCAGCTTTCCGTCATCCTCATTCACGCAGATCAGCTCCGTGCTGCATGCGGCGTAAACACGCCCGTCCACGACGGCACAGGTGCTGGAAGACTGGCGCCCCGTGGGCTTGCCTGGTTGGCTGTATTTCCACAGCTCTTTTCCGGTCGCCAGATCGAGGCAAAGGATCACATCCTGCGCGACCTTCACGGTGTTCGGCACTGCGGCGATCATTTTCTCCTTCACGTCCGGCGGGAAACCTTCGTCATCGAGCCACTTGTCGAAGGCGGCGGCGCTCTCAAACGGTTTGCCCTGACGGTCGGACATTTTCTTGAGCCATTCGAGTCCGATGGCGTTCTTCCCGGCCTTGAAACGACCGGCGACCCACGAACCGACGCTGATCTCCTCCTTTTCGGTGAGGTTGTCCTTGCGCCACTGCGTCACCCATTCGTCAAACTTCTCCCCGCGCAGCTTGGGCAGGTCCAAACGCACCTCTTCGAGCTTCTTCGCGAGTTCCGGCGAGGTGCCGCGGTAATTCAGCGTCTGCATGACCTCGGTGTCGATCTCACGCGTCTCGGAAGGCACGCGCTCGTGCCAGACGACGCTGAGGAACACACGCTCACCGCTGACCACCGGACTGCCGTGACCGCCGTATTCATTGCTGGGGATGAAACCGCTCTCCCAAACCTGCTTCATTCCCTCCTCGGGGAAAGTTTCAGCGATGGGCGTGGTGTCTTGGGAGACGCCGTTGCGTCCGGGGCCGCGCCACTGGTTCCAGTCGGCCGAAAATGCGGGGGAGAAGGAGAGGAGAGCTGCCGCGAGGAGGAGTTGTTTCATCAGCCGCGATTAACGGCGGCGCGACAACCAAAGTTTCATCCGGAGAAACCATCCGCCGAAGTGGCGGATGAGTGGTACGCAGGGAGGGGGTCGAACCCTCGACCAATTGGTTAAAAGCCAACTGCTCTACCACTGAGCTACCTGCGCGTCCCGATGGAGGGGTCGGCTATGTATTCATCACAACGCCATGCGCAAGCCGGAATGTGCGGCGACCCGGACTTTCTCAACGAGCGCATCCAGGCCTTCTTCGGGGCGCCGGACATGAAAAAAGCCCATCCCAGCCTCCTGCGCACCGGCTCCGTCGCACCTCAAGTCATCGCCGACATGCAGGCAATCCGCCGCCGGACAGCCTGCGGCGGCAAGCGCGGCCTGGAAAATGCGCGGATGCGGTTTGGACACTCCGACTTCGCTGGAAATGATGACGCGCTCAAAATGCCGAAGCAGATCGTGCCCGGCAAGAATGCCCTGCAGACGGCGATCAAAATTCGACAGCACCATCAGGCGGTGATCGCGTTCGAGATCCTCCAGCGCAGACGGAACCTCCTCGTAAACACGCCAGGCGGAATGAACCGAGTAGTGACCGTAGAGTTCGTCAAAGAGCGAATCGATCACCGGCAGGTCCAATGGCCGATCCAGGGCGATTCGGAAAGTCTCCTCTACCAGCCGCTTCCACCAGTCACGGTCATCGTCCTCCGAAAACGCACCCGGCGGATGCTCGGGCGGCGGCAGCGCCTTCCACGCGCTGCGGAAAGATCGCGCCAAGTCTTCGCTGCTCGCCCGGACTCCATGAGCAGCGGCGATCTGCGAGTAGGTGACACCCACCGGTTCCGTCGGATGAATCAGCGTCCCCGCCGCATCAATGAAAAGCACTTGCAAGGCCATTGGCACAAAAAAGGCGGGAGCGGCATGCCGCTCCCGCCCATGAAGAATGAAATTACTTGGACACCGTGTAGGGGTTCTTGCCGGCGGTCTCGGCGACGGCCGGAGGCGCAGGCAGTTCCGGCATGGCGCACTTGTAGGAGGAGCCGCGGAATGGGAAGCAATGGTCGGAGTCGTTGACGCTGCCCACCATGTAGGGCTTCGGATGCTTGGGAGCGAAGATGTTCAACGTGGACCAAAGGGTCCGGTCAACAGTCGTGCCGTAGGTGCTCATGCCGCTCTGGTAAATTTTGCGGGTGGAGTTCGCTCCGCGCACATAGGTGCTGGTGACCAGGTCAGGATAGCGGTTGATGGCCCGCGCCGTGAAGTCAGCACCCTGATCGACCGTGTCCATGCCGTAATTGACGTAACGGGTGCCTTCGCGGAGAACCACGTCGTCGCTGCGGCGGGCCGCATCGAATGCGATGTTGGTGTAGTCACGCGCCTGACGGTCCACCACGATGCCACCGTAGTCAGCGGTGTCATCGACGACGTCCACCGTGCTCTTGGTGGCCTGGCGCACGCCGCGGCTCACATAGGACAGCCCCTTGTTAGTTTCCTTGGCACCGCAGCAAGGCAGCGTGGCAGAAGGACGCTCATCGGTGTAAAGTGGATTGACGGGAGCTTCGGTACCACTGCGAGCGCAGTTGCAGGATGCCACCAGGACAGGCAGGGAGAGGGCGAGGAGCAATTTCATAGGAAAACGCGATTCTGTCGGGAAACGGGTTCAAAAGTCAAAACTAAAATCCCCAAAACCGCCCTCACGAAGGAAAAAACGTCCCGCGGAAGTGAAAGAGCCCGGGCATGGGGTCGTTTCGACGCTCAACACCCCCCAAGTATAATAGTTCGCCCATCGACCCCATGAAAGCGTCCTCGCTCTGCATTTTCCTGTCCACCCTAGCCGTCGTTTCGGCTTCCGCCGCCGGCATTGACCTCAAGGCAACGGCCGCAAAAATCGACCAACTCGTCAATGCCCAGCTCGCCAAGGAAAAGATCACCCCCAACAAGCCGGCCAGCGACGAAGTCTTTGTCCGCCGCATATACTTGGATGTGGTGGGGCGGATTCCGACCCTGCGAGAAACCACCGAGTTTCTGGCCGGCACGGAACCCGACAAACGGGCCAGACTGATCGACCAACTGATCGCGAGCGAAGGCTACGTTCAGAACTTCTACAATTATTGGGCGGACATCCTGCGCTTGAAGTCCCAAATGGTAGGAGGAGGGCAGAGTCTGCCCGCTTTCTACGCCTATTCGCGCTGGCTGAAGGAATCGCTCCGCGAAAACAAACCGTACGACCAGTTCGTGCGCGAGGTCGTGACCGCGAACGGCAAGACCTATGAGAACGGAGCGGTCGGCTTCTACATCCGGGACTACAACATGCCGCTCGACAACATGGCGGTGACCACCCAGATCTTCCTGGGTACCAGCATGGTCTGCGCCCAGTGCCACGACCATCCGTTCGATAAATGGACCCAGATGGACTACTACCAGATGGCGGCCCACACCTACGGCATGACCGGCACCAACGGCCTGACCAATCCCCTTCTGGCGCAAGCCATCTACGGCGGCGGTTCGAAATCCTCCAAAAGTGGCAAGAGCGGCTACGGCGCCTCCGTGTCGAAGTTTGACATGCCGGAGGAGCTGGACCGCAAGGACGTCAGCCGCGCCATGACGGAAATTCTCCGTCCCCTGCGCTACAACGCTGTTCTCGACTCGTCCGACCGTCGGGCACTTCGCCTGCCGGGCGACTATCAATACTCCGACGCGAAGCCGAAGCAGGTGATTGCGCCCCTCATTCCGGCATCGTTCAGCAAGGACGGCAATATCGTCAAGGAAGGGAGCAGCCCCGTGGACGCCTATGCGTCCTGGATGGCCAGCAAGGAAAACCCGCGCTTCACCACCGTCATCGCCAACCGCCTGTGGCGGAAGCTGATGGGCCAGGGACTCATCGAACCCGTTGATGAAATCACCGACAGCACCGTGCCCAGCAATCCGGCGCTCATGGCCTTCCTGGAGGAAACCATGAAGTCGGCGAACTACGACATGAAGGCCTACCTCTCCGCCATCCTGAACTCCGCAGCCTACCAGCGCGAGGCCCACACGAAGGATGTCGAACTCGGCGAGGTCTATCATTTCCCGGGTCCCCTGCTCCGCCGCATGAGCGCCGAGCAGATCTGGGACAGCATGGTGGCGCTCTATAAGCCCGGCGCCGACCAGCCCAGCATCGATAACAAAATCGCCGCGGAAATCTCCATCCGCCGCATCGAGTGGCTGGACCGCGCCCTCAACAGCCTCGAGCCGAAGCAACTCCAGGAATGCACCGTCAAGGTGGCCCTGAAGCAGAAAGAGCTCGCCGCCGAAGTGCGAACCGCCCAGGAGCGGATGGAAGCTGCGGCCAAGTCAAAGGACGAAGCCGCCATCCGCGAGGCAAAAAGCGCCATTCAGAGCCAGCGCAAGCGCATCGACGAGGCAGTGGATGCCATCGTCTATGACACCGGATTCAAGCGCTTCGCCGAACTCGCCAAGGCCGGTAAACTCGACGATTTCATTCACGACAAAGACTTTGCCAGGGAGGTCGCGGCAGCGGTCAAAGCCAAGCCGGAAGGCGAAGAACTCGGCATGGAAGAAGCACTCGACATGCTGGCCAGGCAGCGCAGGGCCAAACTCACCGCCCTGGCGAAGGAACGGCTCAAGACAGACGCCGCCAGGTACGATGTGAAAAACTCCAAGGAGCGGGCATCCCTCGCCGCATGGGAAAAGTTCCGCGACACCTACATGATCCGCGCCGCCGACCTGCGCAGCCCGGCTCCAAACGGGCATTTCCTGCGTGAGTTCGGCCAGAGCGACCGCGAACTCGTCGAAAACGCCAACAACGAAGCCAGTGTGTCCCAGGCTCTGATGCTGCTCAACGGCAAGGTGTTCTCGAGCCTCATGAATCCCTACACCGTCATCGCCCGCGCCATGGACCGGGCCAGGAAGGACAGCCCCGAGTCCGTCATCGACACCGTCTATCTCAGCCTGCTCAGCCGCAAGGCGACGCCCGCCGAGAAGGAGCTGCTCAAGCCCATCGCCGACAACGCGGATGCGACCGACCGCGGTGATGTGCTCTGGACCGTAATGAACACCCGCCAGTTCTTCTTCATCCAGTGACGCCTCAGGCGAGGACGCCCTTAACCACCTCTCCCGCCACGTCCGTGAGCCGGAAATCACGCCCGGCGTAGCGGTAGGTGAGCTTCAGGTGATCCAGCCCCAGCAGATGCAGGAGGGTGGCGTGAAGATCGTGGATGTGGACCTTGTCCACCGCCGCGTAGTAGCCGTAGTCGTCCGTGGCTCCGTAGGCCGTGCCCGGCTTGCTGCCGCCACCCGCCAGCCACATGGTGAATCCATGCGGGTTGTGATCCCGGCCGTCCGTGCCCTGCGCCACCGGCGTGCGTCCGAATTCCCCGCCCCACACGACCAGGGTGTCATCAAGCAGGCCGCGTGATTTCAGGTCTGCCAGCAGTCCGGCGATGGGCTTGTCCACCTCGGCCGCGTTTTCCGTGTGCCCCTTCAGCAGATCGCTGTGCTGGTCCCATTGCACGAAACCGTCACTGTGCGTCACCTGGATGAAGCGCACGCCACGCTCGGCAAAGCGGCGCGCCATCAGGCACTGGCGGCCAAAGTTTGCGGTCAGGGGATCATCGAGTCCGTAAAGATTCCTCGTCGCCTCCGTTTCACCGGAAATGTCCTGCAGTTCCGGCAGGGTGGACTGCATGCGGAAGGCCAGCTCGAAGGAATTGATCCGCGCCTCCAGCGCCGCCTCCGCTCCCTCGGCCAGATGCGCCCGATTCATGCCGGAGACGAAATCGAGCTGTGAACGCTGAAGCTCCGGCGTCAGCGACTTGCTGCGAATATGCTTCACCACTGCCTCCTCCGCCGGCACGCTGGCATTTCCCAGTGGCGTGCCCTGGCAGTGCGCCGGGAGAAACGCCGCGCCCCAGTTATTGACGCCGCCGTGCGCCAGAGTGGGACAAATCGTGATGAAGGCGGGCAGGTCGGAATTCTCCGTGCCCAGTCCGTAGCTAACCCAGGCCCCTAGGCTAGGACGCACAAAGGTGTCGCTGCCGGTGTGCAATTTCAGCAGGGCACCGCCGTGCGCCGGATTGGTGCCGTGCATGGAGCGGATGACGCACAGGTCGTCGGCATGCTTCGCCACATGCGGGAAGAGATCGCTCACGGGCAGGCCGCTCTGGCCGTAGCGGCGGAACTTCCAGGGGGACTTGAGGAGATTGCCCGTCTTCGCGAATTTGACGCGCGGCAAGGCAAAGGGCGGCGGCTTGCCGTGATCACGGTCCAGCAGCGGTTTCGGATCGAAGGTGTCCACCTGCGAGGGGCCGCCCTTCATCAGCAGAAAAATCACGCGTTTGGCCTTCGCTGGAAAATGCGGACGTTTCGCCGCCAGTGGGTCGGCCACCGCCGCCCCCGCAGATTCGAGGCCCAATAGCCCCTGAAGAGCGAGATAGCCGAATCCGGCGCACGAGTCGCGCAGGACGGCTCGGCGGCTGATGAAGGGATTTGCGGCGAAGCGATTCACGATGAGGTGACTACGCCGCCCGGGCTTCGTGTCTTGCCGGGCATCACGGCACGGGACCTGCGGAACTGTCTCTTGCAAGCCCGCCCAAACTCGATAAGACCATCCCACCCCACAAATACGGGCCTTCGGGTACTTGCTCCGGAGACACTCATGTCAGCACAAAAGAATTCCAACAGTTGGACCCTAGCCCTCGTGGGTTTGGGAGTGGTTTTCGGGGACATCGGTACCAGCCCGCTTTACGCCCTCCGGGAATGCCTCACCCACGCCGGCTACACGCCCGGGAGGGACTCCGTGGACATGGTTTACGGCCCCATCTCGCTGATGTTCTGGTCCTTGACGATCATGGTAGCGGTGAAGTACCTCACCTTCTTGAGCCGGGCGACGGCGAAGGGCGAAGGCGGCATGTTCGCCCTGCTTTCCCTGCTACGCTCCCGGAAGGACGCGCTCAAACCGAAGAGCGCCGCATTCACCGTGCTCGTCGTACTTTTCGGTGCCGCCCTGCTCTACGGCGACGGGATGATCACCCCGGCCATTTCCGTGCTCTCCGCCGTCGAGGGCGTGAAGCAACTGAGCGCCGATCTCTCGCAGCAGGTGGTCATCTACGTTTCCGTGACCATCCTCCTGGGCCTGTTCATGGTCCAAAAGCACGGCACGGCCAAAATCGGCGTCGCCTTCGGACCTATCATGGTGCTGTGGTTTTTCGCCCTCGGCGGATTCGGACTCTACAGGTTCCTCCAGCATCCGGAGGTGATTCAGTCACTCTCCCCGCACTGGGGCATCCTCTACCTCACCCACCACGGCTACCACGGCATAGTCATCATGGGCATGGTGCTGCTCGCCGTGACCGGATGCGAGGCGCTCTACGCCGACATCGGCCACTTCGGCCCGAAGCCCCTCAAACGCGCGTGGTTCAACCTCGTCTATCCCGCGCTGACGCTGAACTACCTCGGCCAGGGGGCGCTCGTCGTCAGTGATCCGGCCGCGCTGGAGCACCCCTTTTTCAAACTGGTGCCGCAGGCTCTACTGGCCCCCATGATCGTGCTGGCCACCGCAGCCACGATCATCGCCTCCCAGGCCATGATCACCGGCGTGTATTCCCTCACCCAGCAGGCCGTGCAGCTCGGCTACCTGCCGCGATTGAAGATCATCCACACCAATCCGGACGTGCGCGGCCAGATCTACATGCCGCAGGTCAATTTCATCCTGATGGCCGCCTGCATCGCCCTGGTCATCGGCTTCGAGACCTCCAGCAATCTGGCCTCCGCCTACGGCCTGTCGGTCTCTCTGGAGATGCTGCTCACCAGCATCCTCTTCTACTTCGTCTCCCGGCGCATCTGGGGCTGGGCACAGTGGAAAGCACTGATTCCGGTGATCGTGTTTGCCACCATCGAGTTCGGTTACGTCGCCGGCAGCCTCAGCAAATTTGCCGAAGGCGCCTGGTTCCCCCTCGCCGTGGCTGCGGGCATCTGGATCATCATGAAAACATGGACGGATGGACGCGCCGTCCTCTTCCAGGCCATGCAGCGCGGGCGCCTCCCCGTTCAGCATCTCGTAGATGAGATCAAAAAGGACCGCATCATCCGCGTACCGGGCACCGCCGTTTTCATGTCCGCCAGCGCCGACGGCCTGCCGCTGGCCCTGCTGCACCACTTGAAGCACAACAAAGCCCTGCACAGGCAGGTCGTCCTGCTCACCGTAAAGTTCGAGGATGTGCCCTATGTGGACGACGATTCGCGCAACGAAATCAGCGAGTATCACGACGAGTTTTACCGTGTCGTCCTCCGCTACGGATTTGCAGAGTCTCCCGACGTCTTCAACGACCTCTGCTCAGTCCTGGCCGAGAAAACGAACGTCAAGCGCGCCGCCGTGACCTTCTACCAAAGCCGGGAAATACTGCTGACCAACGGTCCCGGAAAAATGGCCGCCTGGCGCAAACAGCTCTACGTCATGCTCTCCCGCCTATCGAGACCAGCCACCGGCTATTTCGACCTCCCGCCACGCCAAGTCATCGAGCTGGGCATCCAGTTGGAAGTTTAGCCGACATTTCTCACGCTCCAGCCGCAGCGCTGGAGAGAGGCATCAGACCGGGAGGGTCAGACACTGTCACAGGCCAACGTCGAATCTCAGCAGCGAGAATTTCGGGCCAAGAAGATCGGGAATGGGCTTATCCGCAGAAGAAACGGCGGTTCAAGCCCCCAATGCCAAGCAAAGCCTCACCATTCACGGTCCCCAAGGCTAGCGCCCCTTCCCCATATGCCTGAGGGCACTGATATGGTTTGGCACACCGATTTAGCGATTTCATTGGTCGTTGCCGGCATTGATTTCGGACTATGAGCCCCAGCGCCACCAAAACCCAGCCCCGGCGTACTCGATATGAGCAATTAATGCTTCTGTTAAGTGAGTCCACGCGTTCACAAAAATGCCAAGCCTGAGTGACGGCGAGCCACGCCATTGTTGAAATTATGGAAATATAAAATATTTATCCTTGCAATATTTTCCATAATTTACAGAATAAGGCTGCAATTCGCAAAAATACTATGAAGAAGCTCATCCTTATCCAAAACGACTACCCCGGCACAGGCAAGAGCACTTTGGCGCTCTGCTTTCACCGTTATCTCCAGCAGTTCGGAGTCGATCATCAGATCCTCTCCCTCACTGAGGAGGATTCCCCCGAAATACCCGGCGCCGTCTTTCTTGACGTCACCGCCCTCACTCCGAGCACCTTTTTTGAGCACGTCGATGCCTCTCCGTTGACCGTCCTCGACATCAGCACCGGGCTGGGTGAGTTCTTCAACAAGTTCTATCAGGGCAGCGAAATGGAGCAGCTCCTCCAGGAAGCCGGGATTGCCGTCTCCGTCGTCCTGCCGGTCACCGCCGACCACGAGAGCTTCGAATCGGTCATCGAAGCCGCTGAAACCTACTCCGACCATGCGGAGTATCTCATCGCACACCTCGTCACCAGTTGCTACGACGAGGACGACAAAGTCTGGGACAGCAGCTACGCCGCACGAGTCATGGACATGTTCGAGGCCGTCGAACTTCACATCCCGGAGATCCTCTTCCATCTCGAACTCAGCACCCAGCACATGTCCCTCGCCGAAGCCTTGCAGCAAGACGACGCGGAGGACGCCCTTGGCAGGGAATTCGCCAAATGGAACCGCCGCGTCATGGGCCAGGTGGACAGCGCCCGCCAATATCTCTTTGGCGACGCCTTCCGCCCCACCATCATGCCAAAGCCCGCCAAGCCCCAGCGCAGGTCCCGCAGCACGCGTCAGGCCGCTTAAAAAGACCCGCCCTATCAGGCAAACAGCTCCGGATACCGGCGCTCCGCAACAGCCCGGCTGAGAGAAAGAATCTCGGCCGGGCTGGCGCATTTTCGGGCCGCCTCCGCCAGATCCTCGCATTCCGACACGCAAAGCCGCCGCACCGCGTGCTTCAACCGCGCCACCTGAGTCGAGGCCACGCTCAGTTCGTTCAGTCCCAGGCCGATCATCAGCGGCGTCAGCACCAGGTTCGAGGCCATTTCACCGCACATCCCCACCCGGATGCCCGCTGCGTGCCCCGCCTTCACCGACATCCCGATCAGCCGCAGCACCGCAGGGTGCGTCGGCTGGTAAAGCCCGGAAACACGGTCGTTCAAGCGATCCACCGCAACCGTGTACTGGATCAGGTCGTTGGTGCCGATGCTCAGAAAATCCACCTCCGCCGCGATCAGATCCGCAGACAGCGCCGCGCTCGGGATCTCGATCATCGCACCCACCTCGATCTCGTCAGGCACATCCACGCCCTCGGCGGAAAGCTCCTCGGAGCACTGGTTGAGAAACTCCTTGGCCTCCAGCACCTCCTGCACACCGGACACCATCGGAAACATGATCCCCGCGCGGCCATGCGCACCTGCCCGCAGCAGCGCCCGCAGTTGCTTTTTGAACAGATCCGGCCGTCCGAGGGAAAGACGGATGCCACGCCAGCCCAGGAAGGGATTCGGCTCCGGCTCCATCGCCGCGCGTTCGTCCACCTTGTCCCCGCCCATGTCCAGGGTGCGGAACACCACGCGCTTCGACTTCAGCGTCTGCAGCACGCGGGTGTAGGACTCCGCCAGTTGATCCTCCGTCGCATTCGGATTCTCCAGGTGCAGGAACTCCGTGCGGAAAAGGCCCACCTCCTCGGCGCCGCTCTCCTGCACGATGTCAAGCTCCTCCAGGAATTCCGCATTCGCCCCCACGCACACCGTGCGGCCGCAGGTCGTGGACGCCGGCTCGTGCCGCCGCTCGTGAAACACGTCCTCCCTCCTCTCCGCCTGCTCCTCCCGGCGGCGGTACCGCGCCAGCGTCTCCGGCGTCGGATTCAAAATCAGCAGGCCGCCTTCCCCGTCCACCAGCACCGAGTCACCACTATGCAGTTCCTCGCAGATACCGTGCAGCTTCACCACCGCCGGGATCGCCAGGGAGCGGGCGATGATCGCCGCGTGCGACACCGCGCTACCCGTCTCCACGGCAAAACCCAGCACCTTGCTGCGGTCTAGTTGCACCGTGTCCGAAGGCGTCAGGTCATGCGCCACCACGATCACGGGTTCGTCAAACATCGGGTGCTGCAGCAGCTCCCCGCGCAGATGCCGCATCACGCGCTGCGTCACATCTTTGATGTCCAGAAAGCGTTCCCGCAGGTACGGATCGGCCAGACCGCGCAGCGCCACCATGTGGCGGCACATCAGGCTGTAGTAGGCCCAGTCCACCGACACGAGCTCCTCCCGCACCGTCTTCTCCGTCTGCTTCAACATCGAACTGTCCTGCAGGATCAGCAGATGCGTCTCGAAGATTTCGCTCTCCGCGCTGCTTTCCTCCTCCGCCATGACCCGCTGCAGTTCCTCGATCTCCTTGCGCGTCGTGTTCAGCGCCATGTGGAGGCGTTTCATCTCATCCTCCACCATCGGAGCCTTGATGCTCTCGCGATCCGGTTCGTCGAAGTGGTCCTTCAGCACATGCACTACCGCGTGCGCTACGCCTTCGGACACCGGGGTTCCGGTCCATGTTCGTTCGGCGCGGGCGGGTGTCGATTCAGGCATCGCGGCCACCTTCCATGCGGAGCCTGCGTTTGGCAAACTTCTAGCTGCCTTAGGCAAAAGTAAGGGCCTTGTCGAGGCGCTTCTTGAATGCCGCAGCCTTCGTTCCCTCGCCAGTCTCCTCCAGCATTGCCAGATAATCCAGGCCCACCGCCTCAAAGCTCGCCGCCTCGGCAGGCAATTGCGATTCGAGGATTCCCAGGCTCTCTTCGAAGTGCTTCTGCGCGGTGGCGTTGTCCCCCAGCTCATGGCAGGCCGTCCCCAGGTTACAGAGCGACTGCGCCACGTCCCGATGCGCGGGCCCCAGCACCTCCATGCGGATTTTCAGCGCGTCTTCAAACATCTCACGCGCCTGGTCGGGAAAGCCCGCCGCGTAGTACAGGCTGCCCAGGTTGTTGAACACGCAGGCAACCGATTCCGAACTGCGCCCGCGCTTGTTCTCCAGCGTCTCAAGCGACCTAAGGTAGTGCTGCTCCGCCAGCGCCAGCTTGCCCATGCCCTTGTACGTCATCGCCACATTGTTCCGCAGTTGCGCGGCCACCTCCTCATTCTCCCCGCCCAGCGTCTCGTGCGCGGCGATCGCCTCCTCGTAAACCGCCAGCGACTCCTCCTCCCGCCCGTTAAAATCAAGCAGCGTGGCAAGGCTCGTCCTTGCGTCCGCGGTGATGTCCATCGGCACCTGCAGCCTGCCTCCCAGCTCCAGAACCTCGCGAAAAGCCGCCTCCGCTCCGGGGACGTCGCCCTCCTCCCGCCTCAGCTCGCCGAGGCCCTGTAGCGCACGCGCCAGCGCCGGAGCTTTCCCAGGAAACTCCTTCACCTGCACGCGCAGATCCTCCACCGCCTTGGCGGCGGAATCCAGGGTCGGCAAGGAGCGGGCTAAAAGGTCGGAAGATGATGGCATGATCGTGCTGATCGCTCAGGGTTGGAGGACGTACCTTCGCGGACAGAGCGGGTACCCGTCAAGTTCCGCCTTCTCCCATCGCCATAAAATTCCGCGCCTCATCCCCGCTTTCGCGTCAGCATGATCTCGTTGCCCTCCGGGTCCACGCACATCGCCAGATGCGGAGGCTCGCCGTTCTCCGGCTGCGGCTCCCGCGTCAGCAGGCCTCCCGCCGCCACGATCTCCCGCGCCCCCTCCACCACGTCCGGCACCTGAAAGCTCAGCCCCGTCCAGGTCCGCTTCCCTTCCCCGCCGCCGTGGATGCCGATCACGCAGCCGCACACCTCCACCTCGCTGATCACCTCGCTCCGCTTCAGCACCCGCCCGCCAAGGACCTGCTCGTAAAATGTCAGCGCACGGTCCATGTCCGCCGCCCAGATCACATACTTCAGCCGTTCCACTTTCATACGACTTCTCCCACATCCGGTTCGGCAGGCTCCTCATCCTTCGGCAGCAACACCAGTTCCGCCCCCTTCAGCAGCCGGCAAAACTCCTTTTTCGTCACCCGGTGCAGCGTCCCCTCCTTCGTCCGCGGATCGCTCATCCGCTTGTACTCGATGGAAAGCCGCGCCCACGTCACGATCCGCAGGAAATCATCCCCGCTCCTCCAAATCTGCCCTTGTTCCAGTTTCATGGCCGTCCCATACCCCACGACACCCCGCCAGGCCACGATATTCCACCCTCCCCGCAAGGAAAGCAGCATCACCTGACACCTCGCTGCGCATGATCCTCCATCATGCAGGCGACAAATTGAAGCCTTGTCACACACACACGCAATGCCGAGCATCCTTGGCGCACATTGCGGCTCTAGTGAGCGGATCAGGATCAAGCTATCGCGCCCCCGCAATTCACAAACTCCCGGGCGCTCGGCCGCGATGCCATGTGGCACGCCAGGTCATCCTCCGCCGCATTGGCGTCCGTCTCGACGATGATGCCGGAGCTGCTGTTCCAAACAATTTACACATTAAGCAGGTCATCCGCCACTTCAAGAAAGGGCTGTGCATATTCTGGCATTCGGGCGAACAGACACTATGCCTGGCTCAGGCTAAAGTCAGCGAGTTCAGCGCATCAGCAGCATCACATCCGCTTCGGCTTCAGCCGAAAGACGCAGCAAGCAGGAGCGCGGCACTTGCACCAGATCGCCCTCGTGGAGCTGGCGCACACAGTTGCCGAAGCAGGCGCAGGCGAAGCCATAGGTGACGATGACGGTGGCCTCGGCTGGAAATATAGCCTCGAAGCTGCGGCTTTCTCGTGTGAGGGCCAGCAGATGCGCCTGGACGCAGTCGTTGCGGAAGAGGCAGCGGTGCGCGTGAGCACCGAAGTCGATGTGGCGGATCGTCATTGTTCAAACAAGGGTAAGGATGCTTGGCAGCGCCTTTTTTTCCGCCGCAGTGCGCGCCTTTAGGCTGGCACTGCGGATGCGGCGGATACGGCGCAAAAAGGCGGGGCTGAAGGCGGGGCGTTGTTTGAGGCGGGTGTCGGTGTTGGAGTAGTTCATGGGTCGGTGTCTGAGTTTTGTGGGGAAATGGCGCTGCGCTATCGGCGTCATGCGGAGTGTTAGCGGGGGCTTGCTGTGAGAACGGCCTCACGCATCCAGGCGGAAGGCGTGCGGCCTTTTTCCTCGCGAAACGCCTGGCTAAAGTGGCTGAGGCTGCGGTAGCCAACCTCCAAAGCGGCCTCGCTGGCGTTCATGCGGCCGGACTGCAGCAGTGCCGCTGCTTTCGCGATGCGCAGACGGCGCAGGTAGAGGCTGATGGTAGTCCCGGCGGCCTCGGAGAAGCTTCGGGAAAGATACTGCGGATTGCAGCCGCATATCCTCGCCAGTTCGGCGAGGTCGGGCGGCACCTCCAGGTTTGCCAGTAGCGCGGTGCGGACTTTTTTCACCCGGTCCAGCGCCATGCGGCGGGTGCGGGTGCAGAACAGCTCCTCGCAACACCCCTCAGTGAGCACCTTGCGAAAGAAAAACTCGCTCATGCGGCTGCCCTCCAGAAGCTGGCGGGCGGCGCTGCAGAGCGTGGGTGCCATGAAACCGCGCGCCCAGGCAAGGTCTTCCGCCTCCAAGGGCCGAATCAGGCCGGGATACGCCGGTAACGGTCCCAACAACAGTCCGCTGATGTCAGCGGCGATCTCTTTTTGCAGAGCAGCCAGCGAATGCCGCACCCAGGCAGCCGGATAACGCAGCAGCAGCGCCTCAGACCGCTCTCCGTCCAGCCAGGACAGGCTCTCAGGTTTTCCCGCCTCGGTGTTCAGCCACAGAAGCTGGCACTTGCCAACATGAAACCGGGAACCGTCCGCCCAGCGAAGATCCAGGCCGCCGCCGAGCACGAGCAGCAGGATGACGCTGTTTTCTGCCAGGACATCCGCCCAGTCACAGCCAGAGTCCAGCCAGCGGCTATGGAAGTACGTCAGGTTGTTCATGCAATAGTCATCCTGGATGATATTGAGACGCATAATCATTAGCGATCAAGGGGTTTGTGAGATTAAATCTCAGCAACGGCGAAGGAGACAACTCGCAAACAATTCCTGACAAATGACCGACAGCAGGCGGCGGACATCGCAGCACGATAGCTGTCGTTTCTTCCATATCCCTCCTCCAACCGCCATGAACTCACTCCTGACTGACTTCGAATGGGACCGTCTGGCGACCCAGGTGCGGCATCTGCGTGATGAGTTTCAAAACAACAAGCGTCACACCAAGATCTTCCGACTGCTGGTGGGGTAAAACATAGGAGACACAGCGAAAAGAATAGCCTCAATGTGAGCAACGCACGCACCGCCATGAGCCGCCCCAAAAAAACCTACCGCATGAAGACCTCGGAAATGGACGAGGTTTACACGCTTGTGAGGGGAAACGGAGGGGAGGGCATGGAAATGGAATACGCCCCGATGATCGACTGCGTGCGAGGCAACACTCTCGTGCGGGAGATTCGCGAGGGCTTTTTCGTGCATTGGGCAGCAGAGGTTTTTGATCGCGAAGTGCGGCTCCGGGGTGTGGAGGGCGCGGGCTACTTTGTCTTCACCTTCGCCCTCGCCGGAGCGTGGCAGGATTTGGCGGGGGGAAGGCTGTTCGACCGGCCTGCGGGGACGATGGCGGTGCTACGCTGTGAAGAATTGATGGAACACCGCGCATTGCAGACGCCTGGGGCGATGCACCTGACCATTGCCATCGAGCATAAGCGCCTGCTCAAGTGGCTGGGACAGGAACTGGAAGAGCACTCGCGCCTGAAACGCTTCCTTCGCGGAGAAGGCCAGAGCTGCCTGGTGATGCCGCTGACGCCCCGCGCCCGTCAGGCGGTGATGCAGATGCAAAACTGCCCGTTTCGCGGCTTGACGCGCTCCCTGGCGATGGAGGCCCGCTGCATTGACCTGCTGGTGGAATCAATCGAGCAGATGGAACGGTCGCAGGAGGTCAGCCCGGCAGGGAAAAGGCGATTCCTGGCGAAAGCCGAACTGGAGCGCATTCATGCCGCTGCCGCGCATCTGGCCGCCACCTTGAACGAACCACCCACGCTGGCTGAGCTGGCGCGAGGTTTCCATTTGAGCGAATCGAAGCTGAAAGCCGGTTTTCACCAAGTTTTCGGCACCACTGCCTTTGGTTATCTCCGCCGTCTGCGCATGGAGGAAGCACGACGGCTGCTGGAATCCAGCAGCGCGACCATCCTGGAGGCGGCGCATCTGGTGGGGATCAGCAATCCGAGCCACTTTGCGGGGCTGTTCAAAGAACACTTCGGGATGAACCCGAAGCAGTTCCAGATGAACGCCATTCGGCAGAAATAGAACGGTGAGAGGTGGATTCGTTCGTGAGATTGCGTCTCAATCGCGTCTCACTTCATGAAACCCTCTTTTTCCTTCCTCATTGCCTTCTGCGTTGCTTCCGCACTCCATGCGCAGTCTCCTGCCACGAAACCTGTGGATGCTGGTCCACAAAACTTGCCTGAAGTCGTCATCACGGCGGAAAAGGACAAGGGCTACAAGGCGGAAGTGCCCTCCAGTGTCACGCGCATGCAGGAACCGATCCTCGACTCCGCACGCTCCGTGCAAGTGGTCACTCCCAAGGTGATGCAGGATCGCGCCATCGTGAATCCGCAGGACGCCATCCAGACCGTCAGCGGCGTGCAGCGCAGCGCCTACAACACCGGCCTTAGCGAGACCTACATCGTGCGCGGTTTCCGCCAGCAGAACTATATCAAGGACGGTTTCCGCGCAGGAAACGTCGCCGGTTCGAATCCCGTCACGATCAATGCCGGCCCGCCAACGGACGTGGCCAATCTCCAGAGCGTGGAGGTGCTCAAAGGACCCGCCGCCGTCGAATTTGGCCGCGGGGAGCCCGGTGGTCTCGTGAACTACGTCACCCGTGACGCGGAGTTCGACAATAACCTGGGCATCCAACAAATGATTGGCAGCTTCGGATACTACCGCGCTCAAGTGAACACCAACTGGACAGCGGTGCCGGAGGTTCTGGCCATGCGCTTGGATCTCGGTTACGAGCAGGGCGGCAGCTTCATCGACCAAGTGGACGGTGACCGCTCCTTTGTCTCCTCAGCGTTGCGCTGGAACCTCGCCGAGCGCACGACCCTGAGTGTCAAAGCCGAGTACAGCCACGACGACCACATCAACACCCCCGGCCTGCCTTATCAAAATCGCGGTGTGTTCACCGGCGTACCGACCGACCGGTTCATGGGGGAGCGGGATTTCACCCGCATGGGCACCGACAGCTTCCGTTCCCTTGTCAAACTGGAGCACGAATGGAATGACGCGCACAAAACCACGCTTTCAGTGCATGGCGTGGAAACCAGCCAGGAGGGCGGCTACTTCATCCTTTTCAACTTCGGCAGCCCACCCGTACCCGCCGGATTCCCCCGCGCCGCAGCGGATTTGCAACTCACGGAGCAGAACTTCACAGTACGCCTTGATCACCTCTACAAGACTGAACTCGCCCACGCCATTCGGAACGATCTCCTGGTGTCCCTGGAGTACGACTATCAGCGCAACAACACACACCGCTCCCTCTATTCGCACACCCGGCTCGATCCCCTCAACCCAGCCTACACCGGATTCGCCCCCGGACCGATCTTTGGCGCTTTCCCCCTCGACGAGTTTCTGGACGTCGATGCCGCGTCGTGGTCCGCGATGTTCATGAACCGTCTGAATATCCATGAGAAGGTTTTTCTGACCCTGGGAACGCGAGTCGAATGGTTCCAGGCATCGATGCTCAGCTTCTATAATTCCCCGTTCTTCCCCACGACGAACACCGAATCCGAGCAGCTGAATTTCAACCCTTCCGCCGGCATCGTGGTGAAACCCGCCTCGAATGTCTCCCTCTACGCCAGCTTTGCGCAGAGCACGAACTCCTGGCAGAACGTCAATCGTCGCACCGCCAGTGGCGGAGGCCTTGACCCGGAATCTTCGCGCATGTTTGAAGTTGGCACGAAGACGGAGTTCTTTGACGGTAGTCTGCTCGCCAGCCTGGCCTTCTTCCAGATCGACAAGACAAACGTCGCTGCTGCTGATCCCGCCAACCCGCTCTTTTCCATCAACGGTGGCAGCGAGCGCAGTCGCGGCTTCGAGTTCGACCTCAATGGTGAGATTACCAAAGGATGGAACGTCTCCTTCAACTACGCCTACATCGACACCCGTATTCGCAGCAGCCAGGTCGCCGGTCTGAGCGGCAGCCGCCGCCCCGGTGTTCCGGAAAACAGCGGCGGCATCTTCACCACCTATGAAATCCAGGAAGGCGCGCTCAAGGGCCTCGGTTTCGGCGGCGGCCTGTTCATGAGCGACCGCGTGAACAACTCCCCCGGCAACGCCGGCACGCTGCCCGGCTATGCGCAGACGGACGCGCTGGTTTACTACAAGCTCGGCAAGGCCCGCTTCCAGCTCAACGTGAAAAACCTCTTCGACAACGACATCTATTTCTCACAAGGCCAGGCCACCATGGTGCAGGCCGCGCCAGGCCGCACCTTCCTTGCCAGCGTGCGCTTTGACTTCTGATGGATTGGTTGGTTCGAGGATCTATCAGGCCGGGGGCGGTCTCATGACCTGCCCCCGGCTTTTATCATCTGAACACGCCTCCCGCGAAACACATCCGCCCCCTCCATGACCGCCAATGCCACCCGCCGCTGGACCACGCTGCACCGCTGGAGCAGCCTGTTTTGCACGCTGAACCTCCTCCTGCTCAGCGTCACCGGCCTGCTGCTCATCTTTCATCATGAGATTGAGGACATGCTCGGCTCCATGCCCGAGTTGCATGCAGCCGGGCAGACCATGCTGTCGGCCGAATCCATCGTGCAGACCGCCCGTGACACGATGCCCGGTTGGAACCCGCTGACGTATTTCGAGGAGGAGGATCATCCCGGACTCGTTTTCGTGAACATGGCTCCCCCGGGCAGTTTTGACTTCGCGGCAGGCAGGATTGTGGCCCTCGATGGCTTCACTGCTACTGTCTCCAAACTGAAGCTGGAGGATACGTTTAGCTACTTTGTCCTCATGCTGCATGCGAACCTCTTCGCGGGCTTTTTTGGCGAACTCTACCTTGCACTGGTCGGCGTCGCCTTCTTCGTCGCTCTCGTCAGCGGT
This sequence comes from uncultured Prosthecobacter sp., assembly GCA_964452755.1. GTDB lineage: Bacteria > Verrucomicrobiota > Verrucomicrobiia > Verrucomicrobiales > Verrucomicrobiaceae > Prosthecobacter. The sequence goes on from CAYVQY010000001.1 coordinate 327,610, forward strand.
ACGGTGCTCTACGCGCCCTTTATGCGCAGCTACCTCTTTGGCTTGATCCGCCGGGATCGCGGACCACGCAACAAGCAGCTCGACCTGCACAATCTCGTCGGTATTGCCACGCTGGCTTGGTGCAGCGTGGTATGCCTTACCGGCATCGTTTTGGAACTCGGCAAACCGATTCTAATGATTTACCAGAGCAAAGATCTGGCGGCGATGACTGCCCCCTTCAAAGACACGCCTAAACCGGAGAAAACCGTATCCCTCGATCAGGCTATCTCCACAGCGAGGCAGGCATGGCCGGGCCATCGCGTGTTGTTTGCCGTCTATCCCGGCACCGCCCTCACCGGCGACCACCACTTCACGGTCTTCATGGCCGCGGAGGAAGGCATCGCCAAGAGCGTGCCGAAGCTCACCCTCGTCGATGCCGCCACAGGTGGTCTCACCGTGGCACAAGACGCGCCGTGGTACATCCAGGCCCTCTTCGTCAGCGGCCCGCTGCATTTTGGCGACTATGCCGGGCTGCCGCTGCGCCTCATCTGGGCCGCCTTCACCGTGCTCACCATCGTCCTGTGCGTCACCGGCCTGTGGCTCTTCATTTTGAAACTCAAAAACCGCCAGGATACACTTCCCACCGCATGAGCACGCTTCGTCAATCCACCTGGGCCATCCCGTCACTGCTTGCCCTGGCCACCCTCGCCGGCATCGTCCTCGCCCTCGTCGCGGAAGGTGCCTGGGATTGGCTCGCCTGGGGTCTGGTGGCATTGCCGGTGGGAGTGGTGTTGAAGATGTGGCAGCGGAAGGGATAAGCGCTCACTTCATCGCCCGCTGCAGCGGCTCCAGCGCCGGCACGGTGTAGCCGGCGCTGGCCCGGGAGCCGTCAGTGTTTTGCAGGCTGAGAGCTTGCGGGCGGTTATCTGGAGGCGGCAGGGCATGACACTCTTTCATAACCATAGCACGCAGTCTGCACTGTGGTTCTCATGCCATAGATTGATGGTGAAATACGGCACCACATTTCACCGCCAGTTTTCGTCATTCCAGCCAAAGACTGGCTGCGTGAGTCCGCCTGCTGATCCCTGGTGTAGATTCGTTTGGCAATCGAACCGTCGGGGATTCGCGGCTTGCAGGCTACAAACCCGTCGGATGATCCACAAACTCCCACGCAATGCCGAACTTCGCCTCAAGGTGCGCGGCGAGCGCCTTCACGCCGAAGGTCTCGGTGGCGTAGTGGCCGCCGTAGAGGACGTTGATGCCGAGTTCCTCGGCGAGCGTGTAGCTCCAGTGCGGGCCTTCGCCCGTGATGAAGGTGTCGATGCCCGCCGCGGCAGCCGCTGCGACTTCAGAACCGGAGCCACCGGAGGAGATGCCGATCTTCCGCGTCGTCTTCGGCCCGGCACCGCAAACATGAACCGCAGAACCTCCGAGGGCGGCCCTGAAATTCCCCACCAAGTCGTCCAGCGGGATCGCGTGCTCGGCTGTGATTCCGACGTTGCTGCCCTTGTACTCCAAAAAACCGCCGGAAGGTGTCAAACCCAGCGCCTTGGCGATTTGAGCGTTGTTGCCGAGCACGGGATGCACATCCAGCGGCAGATGCGCACTGTAAACAGCGAGTCCGCCTTCCATGCAGCCCTTGAGCTTTTGATACACCGGCCCCGTCCAACGCTGCAGACCGCTCCAGAACATGCCGTGGTGCACGATGAGCAGATCCGCACCGACGGCGACGGCCTTCCGCATCACCGGCAGCGTCGCATCGACCGCCGCTACGACCTTGGTGACATGGCCGGATTGATTCTCGATCTGCAGGCCGTTCAAGGCGTTCGAGTAGTCCGCGATCTCGGCGGTGCGCAGTTCGGAGTCGAGATGTGAGACGAGGTCGGAAAGTTTCATACTGGACAGTGGGGGTGGCGGTTCGGTAGCTTGCGCATCATGTGCTGCTTCACTGGAAAAGTCGAGGAGGTCAAAAACACCCGAATCTTCGCACGATTGGGCGAGCACGGGAACCAGGTGGTCATCTACCAGATGTCGGTGAACGCACCTCAGGATCTGGCGATGGTGCTGCCCATTCCCGTGAAAGCGGAAACCGGAGAAGGCGCGGTGAAATTTTTCGACTTCTCGAAGTATGAGAGCGTGTTCGAGGACCTGTGGGAGATGTTTCCAGTGCAGAACTTTGGCGCTCCTTCCGATCCATTCGCATCCGCCCCGGCTTCACAGGACGTGTATTCGCTAAAGGTTCACTCCGTGGGCGCTTACGACGCAAGTTTTGTCCCCACAATCGCCGACTTCGCCCGTCTGGATGCCCGCTTCCGCCTGCCGGATGGTGTGTGGAAAAAATTGCCGGGCTACGCGGACTTTGGTTTTGCGGTGTTCAAATTGAAGCCGGGCAAAGCCCAAGTGCATCCGATGGCGTTTTCGTTTCCTTCGGCGCTGGCAGACACCGTCTATTTTCCGACGTTGCACATCCATGATGGCGAGGTCCATGCGAAGGAAACCTTCGATCACACGCTCTACCTCCAAAGCCCGGCATCGAATCTCGCGCGCGGCGGCTGGAGCGAGTCACCGGGACTTGCAGTGACCAAGGTGAAGTGCGGACTGACGCACGGCATGATCCGGCCCGAGCTGCATGTTTATCGCCAGTCGATGCGCGGCGTGTTCGACAACGGCGATGTCGTGGCGAAAGTGCGTGCCGCCTGAATCTGCCACACATGCCCGAAGTCACCCGATTCGCCCCCAGCCCCACCGGATGGCTGCATCTGGGGCATGCGTATGCGGCATTGTTTGCGCATGATGAAGCCGAAGGTGGCCGCTTTTTGATCCGCATCGAGGACATCGACGGCACGAGAGTGCGGCCGGAATACGAAGAGGCGATCTTTGAAGATCTGGCGTGGCTCGGATTGAACTGGGAGTCGCCCGTGCGGCGGCAGAGCGAACATTTTGATGACTATCGTGCTGCGTTGACCCGATTGGAGGACCTTGGCGTGCTGTATCCGTGCTTCTGCACGCGAAAGGAGATACAGGAGGAGATCGCACGCGCGGGAAACGCACCTCAAGGCCCTGACGGGCCGCTGTATCCGGGCACCTGTCGAAATCGCAGCCCGGATGAGCGGACCGGACGCATCGCCAAAGGCGAGCCGTATGCGCTGCGACTTGACGTGGCCAAAGCGATGCAAGGCGTGGGCGAATTGACGTGGGAAGATCGTGCCAGAGGCGCATTCAGCGCACGCCCTGGGATGTTTGGCGATGTCGTGCTGGCGCGGAAGGACACACCTGCGAGCTATCATCTCGCGGTCGTGGTCGATGACGCGCTGCAAGGCATCACGCTGGTCACGCGTGGCGAGGATCTGCTGGAGGCGACGCATCTGCACCGCTTGCTGCAGGAACTGCTCGGCCTGCCCGTGCCGGAGTGGCATCATCATCGGCTGATCACGGATGAAAACGGCAAGAGGCTCGCCAAACGCGATGACGCCCGCTCCCTGCGCAGTCTGCGGGAGGCGGGATGGACGCCGGATCAGGTCAGGGCGGCAGTTCTTTGATCAAAAGCCGAACAGGGGCGGAGGAACGATCTGCACACCGCCTCCACCGAGCGGATTGCCCTTCGTTTCCTCGATTTCGGAGACCACGTCATCGGTAAAGCTGACGCTGAGCGTGCCGACCTCGACCTTCACATAGATGACTGTTTGCACGAGATTGCCGAAACCGTCTCGCCCGGTGGTGGTCTGAGGTACACGCTCGTAAATGCTGAACTCAAGCTTCTCCTCCTTGCCGTTGGCGTTGATCTTTGCGCTGCTGCGCGAGGGCTTGCCGAGGGAGGCCTGGACTTCCTGGCGGGTCATGCCGAGCGCGACCTGGTTCTTTTGAATCAGCACATCCACCTGCCGGGTCCGCTCCAGAAGTTTTTTGAGATTGGCGGCGAGGTTCGGATCGGCAGAAAGCACCTCGGCCTGCCGAATCCAGCCCACCACGTCGCCATGACGCGCACGACCGCGCACGCGATAGGCGGTGTCAGACATGGCGACGAGGGTGACGAGGGTGCCGGGTGCGAAGGAGCCCAGCGCCCGGTCAAACTTGCTGGTGGGATAAACCGGCGCCTCGATCTGCACCTTCAGCACCACAGGCTTCGGCGTCATGCCTTCCACCGAAAAGGTGCCCGGCTCCAAGCTTTGCAGGGAGGATTTGTTCCTTGGCGACGAGGTGACGACCTGCGCATGAGCGGTCTGAATAACCAGCAGAAAAAGGAGGAGAACCGGGACAAGGGCTTTCATGAGCATGGCGGTGGATTGGGTGAGAATACCCGACTCCGACGGGTTGAGACAACCTTTTGTTCGACGCTGAAAATCTCCCGCGTATCCCTTTCAGCCCTTGATTCGTCATTCTTCATTCTGATTTCGTCATTCCCGCCATGCCCAACGGACCTCTTTCGACCAAACTCTTCGACCTCGCCAAGCAGTACATCCCCGGCGGGGTGAACTCCCCCGTGCGCGCCTTCCGCAATGTCGGCGGCGATCCCTTTTTCGTGAAGCGCGCCAAAGGCTGCCGCATCTACGATGTGGATGACCGCTGCATGATCGACTACGTCGGCACCTGGGGCCCGGCCATTCTCGGCCACGCGCCGATCCCGGTGATCGAAGCCATTCACAACGCCGCCAAAGAAGGCGTCAGCTTCGGCATCCCGAATCTCTACGAGGTCGAAATGGCCCGCACGATCTGCGAATGGGTGCCCAGCATTCAAAAAGTGCGCATGGTCAGCAGCGGCACGGAGGCCACGATGTCCGCCATCCGCCTCGCTCGTGGATTCACGAAACGCGACCGCCTGGTGAAATTCGACGGCTGCTACCATGGCCACAGCGACAGCCTGCTCGTCGCCGCCGGCAGCGGAGCGCTGACGCATGGCAATCCCGACAGCGCGGGCGTGCCTAAGCCCTTCGCCGAACTCACCAGCGTGCTGCCCTTCAACGACGAGGCCGCGCTGGAGGAACTGTTTGAAAAACAAGGCCACGAAATCGCCTGCGTCATCGTCGAGCCCTATCCGGCGAATGCGGGCCTCATCCTGCCGAAGCCCGGCTTCCTGCAAAAACTGCGCGACATCACCGCGAAGCACGGCGCGCTGCTCATTTTCGACGAAGTCATGACCGGCTTCCGCTTGGCCCGCGGCGGCGTGCAGGAACTCGAGAAGATCACACCGGATCTGACCTGCCTCGGCAAAGTCATCGGCGGAGGCCTGCCCGTCGGTGCATTCGGTGGTCGTGCCGACATCATGGATTTCCTTGCGCCACTCGGCCCTGTGTATCAGGCGGGCACGCTCAGCGGCAATCCGGTCGCCCTCGCCGCCGGTCTCGCGCAGCTTCGCGAACTCGAAAAGAAAAACGGCTATGCGCTGCTCGAAAACCTTGGCCAGATCATGGAAGACGCCGTGCTCGACGTGCTCAAGAAGAAGGGCCTCAGCTATCGCTGGTATCGCAAAGGCAGCATGTTCTGCCTCTTCTTCACCGAGAAGGAAGTCCACAACCTCCAGGACGCCAAAACCAGCGACCTCGCCGCCTTCCGCAAGTTCTTCCACCACTGCCTCGATCACGGCGTGTACTTCGCTCCCAGCCAGTTCGAAACCGGCTTCATCAGCATGGCCCACAGCCGCGATGACCTGGAACAAACCGCCGAAGTCGCCGCCGCGGCGCTGGCGGCCTTGTAAAAAAGCCGTGCCGCCATTCCAGCGGCATGTTAATCTCCCGCCATGCCTGAGTTCACGATCCATCTTCCTGAAACGCTGGTTCCGCTCCTCAACCGCAAGGCCATGGAAAAAAACGAGTCGCCCGAAAGCTACCTCGCTGCCTGTGTCGCTGTGTCCTTGAAAGACGAGCCAGAGGCGGACCCGGCACGACAGCAGCTCGAGGACATCCTGGAGGAGCGTGACAAAGGGACGTTCATCACCATCACTGATATGAATGCCTATCGCGAAGAAATCCGCGCCAAGGTGATGAAACGTATTCAGCAGCTTCGTCATGCGTGAGACGCAGTTGCAGGTTCATCCAGAGGTCGATAACGATTTGATCGAGTTATCGGCTTACATCGCCATGAATAATCCAGCGGCAGCCGTGGCGGTGGAGCGCGCCATCACCAGCATGTTCGAGCTTCTCGCCTGCAAGCCTCAAATGGGTGCAGAGTTCCATCCGATACGCCACACTCTCCGAGGCATCCGCATGTTCGTCGTCACTGAATACCCAAACTACCTCATCTATTACCGCCCGCTGCCGGACGACTTGGGCGTTCGCATCCTCTATGTCATGCACGCCGCCCGCGATGCGGCCACATTTGCCAAGCAGCACCGCCGCCAGTAACCATTCGTCATTTTATGCCTGAACCCCGCTTCGCCGTCGCCCAGCTTGATGAGATTCCGCCCACCCCCTGCCCCTGCGGTCAGGCGCGGCGGGCGTTCAAGGAGCCTTGGAACACGCTGGCCACGGTGCATCTCACGGACATCCACGCGGATTCCAAGGCGCACTACCACCAGAAGATGACGGAGATCTACATCGTGCTCGAAGGCGAAGGCCATCTCGAAGCCGATGGCGAAATCATCCCGCTGAAACCGATGACCAGCATCATGATCCGCCCCGGTTGTGTGCATCGCGCCGTCGGCAAGCTGAAGATCATCAACATCCCCATGCCGCCGTTTGATCCGGCGGATGAATTTGAGGTGGAGCCGAAAGTTTAGACAAACTTCGCGGCCTCATCCGTCCCTCTTGTGATGCCGACCGCCGTCCAACTCGAACGCCTTTACGACGCTTATGCGTCGGGGGTGTTTCACTACCTGAACGGCATCGTGAAGTCCGAGGCGGATGCCAAGGACCTGCTGCAGGACTTTTTCATCAAGCTCGCCAACGCTTCTCTTCCTGCGCAGATCGACAACGAGCGCGCCTACCTGCTGCGCATCGCCCACCGAATGGCGATCGACTGGCTGCGGCGTCATGCGTCGCGGGAAAGGGCCGAGCTGGCGCATCCGCAGGTCGCCTTTGCACCGCAGGACGATCCAGACGCAGAATGCTTCGCGCGCCGTGTGGAATCCGCGCTGCACGAGCTTCCTGCGGACCAGCGCAGCATCGCCGAGATGAAACTCTGGCACGGACTCACCTTTGAACAGATCGCGGAGGTGCAGTGCATCCCGCTCAACACGGCGGCCAGCCGCTACCGCTACGCCATCGAAAAACTTCGCAGCCTTCTGCGGCCGCTCTACGACGAAATTCAGCCATGAAAACGCCCCCGGACGACATCGAACGCGATCTTCAGCAGCTTGGCCTGCGCGAACTTCCCGCGCACTGGAAAGACGAGATCCTGACGAAGGCTCGCAGCGCTCCTCGTCGGCGATTCGCCCCGCCCAGGCCACTCGCAATCATCCTGGCTGTGGCGTGGGCCGTGATTCTCACGCTGGCGTTCATAACGCCTCCTCACCGGGATGCCGTCGTGGCTCAAAATCCGCCCGTCTTCGCGCCCGACAGTCTTTTCGCCCTGAACCAACAGCTCAACCGCACCTTGCCATGAAACGCTTCCTCAAACTCCGCTATCTGCTCTGGACGCTCGTCAGCCTCGTCACGCTCTACTTTCTGGTGATCGCCCTGGAGAACTGGACGGGTGCGCGTGCTCTCGCGGCGGCACGGGCACGCATCGAAGCAGCGGGTGAAACGCTTGAGTTCAAGCGGCTGCTGCCGACGCCGATTCCTGATTCCGTCAACTTCTGTGCGCTGGAGCCGCTGGCAGGCATCACCGATCCCAAACACAAGCCTGCGGAAGCCCTCACGGCCCTTGATTGGGGCAAGCATCACCCGAAGGCCAAAGCACCGCTGCCGCTCTCGTCCATCTCGCTTGCCAAGCCCGCCGACCTCAAACCATGGATCGCCTACCTCGCGGAAATCGGCGTGGCCAAGACGGACGCCACACCAGTCGATGCCTTGCGGGCGCTTGATGAGGCCTTTCCGCTGCTCAAGACATTGAGCGACGCGGCTCCGGGCAGGAAATCAGCGCTGTTCACGCCGCCTTTTGGCGAGGGGCAGCAAGGAGGCCCTCTGGCCATCCAGTTGCCGCATTACATCCTCATCCGCCCTCTGGCGAAGGCGCTCGCGCTGCGTGCTCAACTGGCGATCGCCGCCGGTGATGCCGTTGAGTCGGTCCATTCCATTCAGGCTTGCCTGCGACTCGTCGAGGCGATGTTCGCCGAACCCGTGATGATCGGCCTGCTTGTCGGCGAATCTATGCACATTCCCGCGCAGGAGGCCGTGTGGTCGTTGCTGCACGCCCGTATGGCTACCAATGAGCAACTTGCCGAACTGCAGGCCGATCTGGCACGTCTCGACCACCATGCCGCCGTCCTTCAAGCCATGCGCGGGGAACTGGCCGCGATCACCGACACTCTGTTGTCATCGCCGGATGTTTTCGGGCTGGTCATGAACGCGGACGGAGCGTCGTCTCAGGGGCTTGCTGGCAGAATGCGCCGACTGTTGCTGCCGACGGGTTTCATCCACCACTCCGCCGCCAACATCATCAACGTGGAATACGAGCACCTGATCGCCCCGCTGAAGACCGGCCGCACGAGCGAGGCACTGGATGCCGTCGAGCGAGTCGGCCCGATCCTGATGGAAAAGCGCGGCTGGACTAACCCGCACTGGATTCTTGCGTCGATAGCGGTCCCGGCGACGCCGAACATTCTGCGCTCCGTGTGTTTCAACGACTCGATCAACCGACAAGAGATCATCGCCCTCGCCATCGAGCGCCATCGGCTCGCGACCGGTCAACTGCCACAGACACTCGAAGCATTGGTCCCCGCCTATCTCGAATCGGTTCCGCAGGATCTGATGAATGACCAACCCATGCGATATCGAGTCGATAATGACGCCTACAGCCTGTGGTCCGTCGGGTCCGATCAGGAGGACAATCACGGCCAGTTGCCAAATCAAGAGCGGGCCAACGGGCAGTGGAGAGCCAACTACAAGGGCGACTGGGTGTGGCATCTGCCAGCCCCAGCGAAGTGAGACTGGTCAAAGCGGGGCCGGGGTGCTTGAATTTGCGGTTTGTCTTTCACCACAATTCTCCCAGCCCATGAAGCTTCGTATTTACCTCCGCCGACTCGTCTGGTTTCTGGCGGGCATTGTAGCGCTGTATTTGCTCGTCGTGCTGGTGGAAAACTGGACCGGCGCACGCGCCCTGGCCGCCGCGAAGTTGAAACTGGAGCAGGCGGGTGAAACGCTCGATCTCGACAGCTTGCGGGCGAAGGCCGTTCCAGATGAGGTGAATTTCTGCGCCATCGATCTTCTCGTTGGCATCACGCTTGATGACGAAGAGCACGGGAAGACGAAAAATTCAGAATTCAAGAAGCTGGACTGGGGAACGCTGTGGCAAAACAACCAAAGCAAAAAACTGGCTCCCAGCTTGGCCAGCGGATCTATGCTGGGACAGCCTTTCGATTTTCAAGGGGCTCTTGCCCATCTCCGAGAGGTCACCTATCTCGACTCCCCGGCCGATGCCAGCTCAGCGCGTGTCCTGGCTGACATTGATCGTCTGCACCCGTTGCTCAAAGAGCTGAGCGATGCCGCGCCCGCCCGCCCCGATGCTGTTTTCATCCCGAAGTTCCGGCTTGAGGCTGATCACAATCCTGAAGAAGCCTCCTGGCCTCATATGAGCCCTGTACAAGCCATCGCCAAAGGGTTGGCGCTGCGCTCCCAAGTCGCAATTGAAGCGACCGACTCCGAAAACGCTGTCCGGTCCATTCAGGCGTCCCTTCGGCTGACCCGGGCAATGAGCAAAGAGCCGGTGCTGCTCGGGCAGATTGTCGCCATGACGACTTCGATCTATGAGCTGAACTCCATTTGGTCCTTGATTCACCGTCGCACCGCCACTGAGACACAGCTCGCCCGTTTGCAGTCGGATCTGGAACGCCAGGACTTCATGAACTCGATGATTCAGGCCGTGCGTGGTGAGCCGGCGTTCATCATCCATAGTATTGAGCGGATGCAACGTCAGAACATGGTTCGCACACAGGAGGATTCGTTCGTGAAACAAGAACCATCCTGGCTTGAAAACGTGTTTGACTGGCTTGTTCCAGCGGGCTGGTTTGACCACAACGCCGCCATAGTTTTGCAGCTCCATTCAAAGTATTTTCTGGAGCCCTTGAAGACGCAAGACGTGAGCCTTATGAAGAGCAGCTTCGATGAATTCGAGCGGATTAGGGCAACTCATCGCGGCCTCACCTTCCCTCATCACATGATCGCGCTCACAACCCTTCCGTCGTTCCGTTTCGTCATTGAGCAGGCCATCTACTCCGAAGCCGTGCGCCGACAGGCAGTGACTGCCATCGCCATCGAACGCTTTCGTCTGGCGCATGACCGCCTCCCTGAAACACTCGCTGAACTGGTGCCCGGTTTTATCGAAGACGTCCCACTTGACCCGATGGACAAAAATTCGCTCAGATATCAAGCCGAAGCCGACAACTTCACGCTTTGGTCCATCGCCTGGGATCGGCAGGACCACCATGGAAAGCTGCCAACAAAAAAAGAAGCGAGTCGCATCCACCGATCAGAATCCTACATTGGCGACTGGGTGTGGAAAAACTGAGCGCGAGGCTGGTCAAAGAGGGTCCTGGGTGCTTGAATCGGTGGCATGACGACCGTTTTCACCGATCAGGATTCCACGCGGGTTGGTTTTGCGAGGAACATCCTCGAATCTGCGGGCATCGCCTGCTTCGTTCGCAATGAGAACACGCAGACGCTTGGCGTGAGCCTGCTCGGCTATTCGCACGCGGCGATTCTGGATCCGGCGTTGTGCCTAGTGGATGATGGACGCGTGGAAGAAGCGCGGACGCTTTTGCGGGAGCATTTCGGACCGGAGGTCGAAAAGGCCGAGTGGAGCTGTCCGGCCTGCAAAGAATCCAATCCGTCCTCGTTTGACCTGTGCTGGAACTGCCAGACCGCCCAACCCGAATGATTCCGACCATGAAAATGCCCGCCGTCTTCCTTTTGGCCGCCTTGATTCCGGCGCTGGCGAATGCCGAGGCAACGAAGGCCAAAAAGGCGGCGATGCCGGAAGGTTTGCACGCATTGAAGATCGGCGATGCGGCACCGGAGTTCGAACTGATCGGCATCGACGAGGAGATGCACACGCTGAAGGACTACGCTGGCGCCGACCTGCTCATGATCGCCTTTCTCAGCAATCACTGCCCGACTTCGCAGGCGGTCGAAGGCCGCATCAAGCAGCTGGTAAAGGACTACAAGGGCAAAGGCCTGAAGCTGGTGGCGATCAACCCGAACGATCCCGCCGCGCTGCGCCCGGACGAACTCGGCTACTCAAAGTACAACGACAGCTTCCCCGAGATGAAGCGGCATGCGAAGGAGCAGGACTTCAACTTTGACTACCTCTACGACGGTGACACGCAGAAGACGGCGCTGGCCTACGGCTGCCTGGCCACGCCGCATGTGATGATCTTCGACAAGGAGCGCAAGCTCCGCTACCAGGGCCGGCTGGATGATTCACGCTACGCCGACGATGCCACGGTGACCGCGCCAGACGCCCGCAACGCCATCGACGCGCTGCTGGCCGGGCAACCGGTTCCCGTGGAGGTGACGAAGCCTCATGGCTGCTCGACGAAGTGGATCGACAAACGCCAGCAGGTCGCCGCCGACAATGAAAAGTGGGAGAACGGCCAGGTGGAGGTCGAACTGATCGATGCGAAGGGCGTGGCCGCCCTGCGGAAGAACGACACGAAGAAGGTCCGGCTCTTCAACGTGTGGGCCACTTGGTGCGGGCCGTGCGTGAAGGAGTTTCCCGAACTGGTGGCCACCTCGCGCAAATTCGGCCTGCGCGATTTCGAATTCATCAGCATCAGCATGGACGACCCGAAGGAGCTGCCGGCGGTGAAGGCCTTCCTCGAAAAATACAACGATATCGTGCCGGACAAGCTGAAGCCCTCCCTCAAGGCTGAGGGCCGCAGGGGCAACGCCTACGTCTTCAACGAAGCCAGCAGCGATGCGCTGATCGAAGCGCTTGATCCCGAATGGCCCGGACCGATCCCGCACACGCTCGTCGTGGCCCCCGGCGGCGAGGTTATCTACCGCCACAACGGCGAGATCGACGGTGATGCGCTGCGCGAGAAGATCCTGGAAGCCATGGGCCGGTTTTATGTGCCGGAGCACGAGGAGAAGCCGTGAGTTCGTAGTTCGGGCTTCAGCCCGTTCAGAAGCCGTTCCAAATCCGGGCTAAACCCGAACTACGAACGATCAAAACCAGCCGCACACCAGCTTCACGAAGCGGAGGCCTTCCGCAGTGAGTTTCCCCGTACCGCCGCTGCCGGTGACGATGCTGCGCGTGTGCGTGTATTGAGGGATGCCGGCGTCCTTCACCCAGGTGACCACGGGCTGGGAGACAGCAGTGTTCGAGGCCTTGACGGCCAGCGGGAGGCCCCAGCGGCTGAAAGTCACTTCCCAGCTCGCAGGCTTGCCGGCAGGTCGGGGACCGTCGAGCAGCCAGGGGTAGTTCTTCACGATCTCCATGTCCGCATCGCCCGGCACGGCCACACGGTAGCCGCTTTCCGTCGAGCGCACGGCCTCGGCGGCGGTGAAGGCGGGGTTTTTCTGCTGCGCGAGATAAAGCGTCTGCAGGTCCAGCCCGATCATGTTCAGGCCATTGAGGGTCCCGTGGTGATTCGGCGTGGAGAAGTTCGCGCCATGCCATGTGTCGAAGCGGCTGGAGAGAAAGAGGTTCAGCTCCACATGCACATGCGCCCGGCGCTGGTCGATGCCGGAGCCGGTGTAGCCGAGCACTCCCAGCGGCGTTCCCGCCTTCACCTTCTGCCCAGCGGAAACACCGGCGGAGGCGAGGTGGGCGTAGAGCGAAAAAAACGGACTGCCGCCCCAGTCGTGCCGCACCACGATGTAGCGCCCGTAGTTGCTCAAATTCGAGGCGGCCGTCACATAGGCCACGGTGCCGTCGGCAATGGCGCGCACCTCGTCCTGCGGATTGCCGCGCGCATCGCGGCGCAGCGGCTTGATGTCGAGCCCCTCGTGGAATCGCGCGTACGCGAGGCGGCCGCCGATGCGGCGCGGATCACGCACAAAGCCGAACTGCCCACCCTCCCAAGGCGTGCTCTTTTCGCCCTCGAAATCACGATCCACAAACTGGAAGAAAGCCTCCGGCTGTCCAAAGAGGGCGCGGTTCTCCGTGGGAAGGGACAGGGTCTGCGCCTCCGAAGAAAGCACACCGGCGGCAAGGGCGGAGATCAGGGCGAGGCGCTTCATCAGGTGCCGGGAAGAGTGTAACCTTCGAGCGGAATGTCTTTGGTCTTCGGACCGCGGATGATGCCGCGCTCCTTGTCCTTGGCGGCTTTTTTCTCGGCAGCCTCGGCCTCCTTCGCGGCGCGGCGGGCCTGGAGCTTTTCCTTGTCGGTCGAAGGCGTCATGTCCATCCAGCGGGAGGAGGACTGTAGGCGGCTGATGCGGGGATAGTGCTTGTCCATGTCCGCGATGCTTTCGTCGGACAGGCCGCGCCAGATCGTGAAGCGTCCGTCCGTGATGGGTTCGTCGAGCTGCACCATGTCCACAGGCATGGCGTTGACCATGGTGAGAATGATCATGCCCTGGCTCAGGCGGGAAACGGCTTCCAGGTAGTTTTTGCCCTTGGCGTCGAGCTGGAGCAGCACGCCGTTCCCCTGCCCGTTCTCCGCCGGAAAGGGTTCAAACGCGGCGATGCTGCGCTGGCTGAACTCCGGCACCTTTTTGAAAGTCATCTGCCGCCCGCTGATGGGAATCCGCATGATCTCACTGGGGTGCTCGACCTGGTTTGTCTGCACATGGCAGGTGATGAAGACCTTTTTCTCCCGGAACATTTCACAACTGGTCAGCATGCCGAAGACAGGCGTCATCCAAAGGACGCGGAGAAGATGTTTCATGCATCCATCAAACCAAAGCCGCGCCCTGTTTGCAACCTCCGCATCCGGCGATTTGACAAGGGGGTGAATCACCGGAGTTTCGGCGGACGCCTTTTCACCATGCCAGACCATGAACGCACCCTCCTGACGAAAGCCGCTATGGCCGACGGGGTGCGTGCGTTGGCGGAAAACATCCTCGCGGCGAATACGGCGGCAGAGAGCATCGCGCTTGTCGGCATCTTCACCCGGGGCGTGCCCTTGGCGAAGCGCATCGCCGCAGAGATGGAGAAAATCGGCGGCCCGAAGGTGCTCGTCGGCACGATCGACATCACGCAGTACCGCGATGACCTGAACACCTTCCAGATGGTGCCCAAACTCGAAGGTTCGGACATCCCCTTCGACATCGACGGGCTCAACGTGGTGCTTTGCGACGAAGTCATTTTCACCGGCCGCAGCGTGCGTGCCGCCCTCGACGAACTGCTCAACTTCGGTCGTCCGAAGCGCGTCCAGCTCGCCGTCCTGGTGGACCGCTGCGGACGCGAATTCCCCGTGCAGCCGGATTTTGCGGCTCTGAAGGTCACCCTGGCCGAGGGCGAGCGAGTGGCTGTGCGTTTTGAAGAAGTGGATGGCCAGGACGCCTGCACTGTGCAAACCCAAGCCTCAACGAGATGAACCCGCGCAAAGACCTCCTCGACATCGCCTCGCTCACGGATGAGGAAATCGCGTTCGTGCTGGACAACGCCGGCCCCTTCAAAGATCTCTTCAAACGCAGTGTGAAGAAGGTCCCCACGCTGAAGGGCCAGACCATGCTCACGCTCTTCTACGAGCCATCGACAAGGACACGCTCCAGCTTTGAAGTCGCCGCCAGCCGTCTCAGCGCCGACGTCACAAACTTTGACATCGAATCCAGCAGCGTCGTGAAGGGCGAGTCTATTTTGGACACCGTCGAAACACTGGAGGCAATGCGAGTTGATTACATCGTCGTGCGGCACAAGCAGGCCGGGACCCCGAACCTCATCGCCAAAAACACCCGCGCCAGCGTGATCAACGCCGGCGACGGCTGGCACGCCCATCCCACGCAGGCGCTGCTGGATGCCTTCACCATGCGGGAGATTCACAGGGATCTGCGCGGCTGCCGCGCCCTCATCGTCGGCGACATCCAGCACTCCCGCGTCGCCCGCAGCACCAGCCTCATTTTCCGCCGCCTCGGCATGCAGGTGGCCTATCTGGCGCCCGGCTCCATGATGCCACGCGAGACGCCGCCGGAGATCCCGCGTTTTGGGAACTGGCGCGACGCCTTCGACTGGAAGCCCGACGTCATTTACCTCCTGCGCGTGCAAAGCGAGCGGCTTGACGAGCCCTTTTTCCCGACCGCCGCCGAGTATCACAAAAACTACGGCCTCACCAATGAACGGGTCGAAATCCTCCGCGAACGCGGCCTCCACCTCATGCACCCCGGCCCGGTGAACCGCGGGGTCGAAATCACCGACGCAGGCATGAACTACGAGAAGTGCCTCATCAACCAGCAGGTGGAAAACGGCATTGCCGTGCGCATGAGTGTTCTCTACTGGCTGCGGCCGGGAGCGGCGGTGTCGTAAGGCGGATTGCGGGACTTTTTCCGGCTCGAAAACAGGCCTTACATTCTCCTTACAACCTGCTCACAAGCGTCTGACGCATGACTTTCGAAAGGGTGCACAATGCATTCAGATCGAAGAACAAAGGCGGCCCACCGCCGGAGTGCTGATCACCCATTTCTCGAAGTGTTGTTATCCTTCTGGCTGTTGGAAACATGACTGAATTGACCGGGGCGGACCCAAAAGTCCGCCCCGGTTCTTTTTATGGTTTTTATAGATTATGGGTAGCCGAAATGCCATGCGGAGCTAAACTTTCAGCCTTGTCGCATGTTTCAGCGCCGCTCCACCACCCTGTTCATCATTCTGGTCCTGCTCCCGCTGGCCTTGCTGGCGTGGCTCGGCACCTACCTGATCCGTGACGCGGAGAAGCGCACCGACGCCTCCATGCAGGCGATTTTGGCTGAAAGGCTGAGTTCGGCGGACTTTCACATGCTCCACGACCTGCGCCAACTAACAGACCGACTGGACGGTCGCGGTGCCGCCGACCAACTGTCGGCCTCCGCATTGGCGGAAGATCTGGCGCGTCACCCCTGGGTGGCGGAAAGCTGGTCCTGGATCCCCGGAGAGAACAAAGTCCGGGTCATCGATGGAAAAGCCACCTACTCCCCGGGTCAGGTCTATGACCGGGATGCCCGCAACCGCGCGATCGATGAGGCCACCCGCAGGCCGGAGAGCCTGCCGCAGTTCAATCCCCTGCTCGATGACGGCGGCCCCCCTTTTCAGAGGATCAGTAGCGGTTCCTCCCGGACCTCCGAATGGATGACCTACCTCAAAATGTTCGGCTACCACATCGACGACCGGCCGCAGCAGGAAGTCATGCACGGTTGGAGCGGCTGGCATGTGGGAGACTCGGTCTTCATTTTCTGGCACCGCTTCACGGACGGCAGCCTCGCCTGCGCCCTCATGAATCCGCAGAACCTGATGCGCTCCCTGTTCAAGCGCCTGCCACAGCCAGGGCTGGCCGTTCCCTCTGGCCGGATGATGCTGACCACGGTCAAAGGCATCACGCTGCATGAATGGGGCAAACAACTGGCGGGTTCCGACGCGCCCGCCGCCTCTCACCGCGCCTGTTCCGAGCCGCTTTCGCAATGGGAACTGGCCTACTCCCCGGCCGACGAGGAATTTCCGAAACCCTACCTTTTCCCCATCCTCCTCGGCGTCGGCTCCGGCATCGTGCTCGTCTTTGTCGTCGGCTGGCTGTACTTTCACGAAAGCGCCCGTGAAATCCGCCTGGCACAGCAGCGCGTCACTTTCGTGAACCAGATCTCCCATGAGCTGAAGACTCCGCTGACAAACATCCGCCTCTACGCGGAAATGGCCTCCCATCGTGCTGAGTCACAGGGGGATGCCATCGCCAAACGGCAGCTTGGCGTCGTGGAGGCGGAAACATCTCGGCTGGACCGCCTCATCCAAAACGTCCTGAACTACGCCCGCCAGCAGCGCGACAAACTCACCATCCAGCCCAAGGAACTTGTCCTCGACGATCTCGTCTCGCGCACGGTCGAGTTCTGGAAGCCTCTTCTTGAGAAAAAGGGTTTCGAAATCGTGCGCTCCTTGAACGGCCCGCCGCTCATCAACGCCGACCCCGACTCGATCGAGCAGATTCTCGGCAATCTCATTTCCAATGTGGACAAGTATGGCATCACCGGAAAGTGGATCGCCATCCGCACGGAGTTCGACGCCCGGCACACTCGGGTGATCGTGGAAGACCGCGGCCCCGGCATTCCTTCCGGCAAGCGGCGCAGCGTTTTCGAGCCCTTTGAACGCCTCCGCTCCGACCTGACGGAGGGAGTCAGTGGCACAGGCATTGGTTTGACCATCTCGCGGGAACTGGCACAGTTGCACGGCGGTTCGCTGACCGTCTGCCCCAATTACCGCGAAGGCGCACGTTTCATCCTCACCCTCCCGAACCAGCCATGACCAAAATCCTGATTGCCGAAGACGACGACCATACGCGGGACGCCCTGCGCGAGGTGCTCACCATGGAAGGCTACGAAGTCATCGCCGCCAGCGACGGCCTCCAGGCCGTGGACTTCTTCCGCGTGGAGAATCCCGACTTTGTCTGCCTCGACGTCATGATGCCCGGCCTCAACGGCTACGAGGTCTGCAAGCAGATCCGCCGCCAGGATGAAAAGGTCCCCATCCTCTTCCTTACCGCCAAGGCGGAGGAAATCGATACCGTGCTCGGTCTCGAACTCGGCGCGGACGACTACATGACCAAGCCCTTCGGCGTGAAGGAAATCATCGCCCGCATCCGCGCCATCCTGCGCCGCTCCGCCTCCCGCGGCGGCGGCAAGGCCGACGACGACTTCACGATGGACGACCTGCGCGTCGTCCCCACCGAGCTCCGCGCCTACCGCGACCAGGGAGAAATCTCCCTCAGTCCCCGCGACGTCAAAGTCCTCCGCCTGCTCCACGACCGCCGCGGCAAAGTCATCGACCGCAACACCCTGGCCGACGAGGTCTGGGGCGTCGATTATTTCCCCGAAAGCCGCGCCCTCGACCAGCACATCTCCCAGCTTCGCAAACGGATCGAAAAAGATCCCTCACAGCCGCGCATCATCCGCACGGTGCATGGTGCCGGTTATCGCTTTGAATGACGAGTGACGTAGCCGGCGTAAAGTGAAGTTCCGTTCTTCATCGTCACTCTACGCTCATGCTCACCTTCGACGCGCACCTCGACCTCAGCCTCAACGCCCTCGGCGGCTTCAACCGCGATCTTCGCCTCCCGGTTAGCGAAATTCGACGCCGTGAAGTCGGCATGACGGGCAAGGGACGGGCCTGCGGCACAACGGCATTTCCTGAAATGCGCCGGGGCAAAGTCGGGCTCTGCGTTGCAACGCAACTCGCCGGCTGCATGGCCGGCGCATCGCCCATCGCCGGCTGGATGTCTCCCGAGCAGGCCTGGGCGGAGACGCAGGGGCAGCTCGCTTGGTATCGCGCAATGGAGGAGGCGGGCGAACTCCGCCAGATTGTCAATCTGCGCGAGTTGGATGAAATGACCGCGCTGTGGAACGACGACACGATTCCCGACAGCGAAAAAGCCATCGGCTACATCCTCAGTCTCGAAGGTGCCGACTCCATCCGCACCGTCGGGCATCTCGAAGACGCGTGGGAGCAGGGTCTGCGTGCCATGGGCCCCGCCCACTACGGTGTGTGCCGCTACGCCCTCGGACACGACCAGGTCGGCCCCCTTCCCGCAGGCGGGAAGGAACTCATCCAGGAAATGAATCGTCTCGGCATGATCCTCGATGTCACTCATTTGAGCGATGAATGCTTCTGGCAGGCCCTCGAAATCCACCACGGCACCGTCTGGGCCAGCCACAGCAACTGCCGCGCCCTCGTTCCCGATCCGCGCCAGTTTTCCGACGACCAGATCAAGGCCCTCATCGAGCGCGGGGCGGTCATCGGTGCCGCCCTTGACGCGTGGATGATGATTCCCGGCTGGACTCGCGGCAAGACCACGCCGCAGGAGATCGGACTCAAACTGGAGGTCATCTGCGACCACATCGACCACGTCTGCCAGCTTGCCGGTGACGCCCTGCATTCCGGCATCGGCACGGATCTCGACGGCGGCTACGGCACCGAGCAGACGCCCGAAGACCTCGACACCATCGCCGACCTCTCCCGCATCCCCGCCATGCTCCAAAAACGCGGCTACAAAGACGAGGACATCGCCAACATCATGCACGGCAATTTCCTCCGCCTGCTGCGCGAGGCGTGGGCGGAGTAGGATCGCCTCAAATGGCGGAGCCCGGATCCTCGAACTCGTCCGGGTTGCCCAGAGGCTTCTGGATCATGCCGGCGGCGACGGTGTTGTTCGTCTGCTCATCGACGAGCACAAAGCTTCCTGTGGTGCGGTTCTGCGAATAGGAGTCGAAGAAGATCGGCGAGGCGCAGCGGATGCGGATGCAGCCGATGTCGTTCAGCGCGAACTCCTTGTTCTCGGCGCTCTTTTCCAGCGTGCTGATGTTCACCTTGTAGTGAACTTCGGTCACGATCGCCCGCACGTCGTTCGTCGTGTGACGCAGGTGGAAGCGCCCGCGGGGTTTCAGTGTCTTCTTGTCGGCAAACCAGCAGATCATGGCGTCAAACTCCTGCGCGGTCTGCACGGGCTCGGCGGCTTTCGCAATCATGCCGCCACGAGAGGTGTCAATCTCGTCCGCCACGGTGATGCTGTAGCTGAGTTGCGGGATGGCCTCCTCCTGAGGTCCTTCAAAGGTATGAATGCCCGTGATCTTCGTGCGCATCTCGGAAGGATACACCAACACCTCGTCACCGACGCGAAACCTGCCGCTGGCCATGCGGCCCGCGAATCCGCGGTAGTCGTGCAGATTGCCCAGCTTCGCGTCATCGCGGTCGGAAATCGGGCGCACCACCCACTGCACCGGAAAACGAGCCGGATCAGCCACGGTCTCGGCCTCAACCTGCACTGTCTCCAGGTGCTGCAGGAGCGACGGACCTGTGTACCAAGGCGTTGCTTCGGACTTTTCGACCACGTTGTCGCCGTTTAGGGCGCTCATGGGGATCGGCGTGACCTGAGGGAGGCTGTCGAGGCCGCCGGCAAACTTCATGTAGTCGGCGACGATCTTGTCATAAACAGCCTGGTCAAAATCCACGAGGTCCATCTTGTTCACGGCCAAGACGATGTGCCCGATGCGCAGCAGCGACGCGAGGTAGGTGTGGCGCATCGTCTGCTCGATCACACCAAGGCGTGCGTCGATGAGAATGATCGCCAAATCCGCCGTGGAGGCGCCGGTGACCATGTTGCGCGTGTACTGAATGTGCCCCGGTGTGTCGGCGATGATGAACTTGCGCTTCGGCGTGGCAAAGTAGCGATACGCCACATCAATCGTGATGCCCTGCTCGCGTTCCGCACGCAGACCGTCGGTGAGCAGTGCGAGATTCACATGCGCATCGCCGCGGCGCTTGGAAGATTCTTCGACAGCGAGAAGCTGGTCTTCGAAGATGGATTTGGAATCATACAGCAAGCGGCCGATGAGCGTGCTTTTGCCGTCATCCACGCTGCCAGCGGTAGTGAAACGGAGAAGAGAGGATTCGGTGGGGTTGACGAGAACGTCCATGATCTTGAAAAGGGGATTGAGGTTCGTTGGAGTGCTGCTCTCGCAAGGTTTCAGAAGTATCCTTCCTTCTTGCGGTCCTCCATGGCCGTCTCGCTGCGCTTGTCGTCGGCGCGGGTACCGCGTTCGGTTTGACGGGCGGCGGCGACTTCGGCGACGATGTCGTCGATGGTGGCGGCGGTGGACTCGACGGCGCCGGTGCAGGTGGCGTCACCAACGGTGCGGAAGCGGATGGTCATTTCCTTCACCTTCGGCTTTTCTTCCTCGAGCAGAGGGATGATGCCGGTGCTGGCGTCGAGAAGCTGGCCGTGGCGCTCGATGATTTTGCGCTGGTGGCTGAAATAGAGGCTGGGGAGCGGGATGTTTTCCTGACGGATGTACTGCCAGATGTCCATCTCCGTCCAGTTGCTGAGCGGGAAGACGCGGAAGTGCTCTCCGAAGTGCTTCCGGCCGTTGAAGATGTTCCAGAGTTCCGGGCGCTGGTTCTTCGGGTCCCACTGGCCGAATTCGTTGCGGTGGGAGAAAAAGCGCTCCTTCGCGCGGGCCTTCTCCTCATCGCGACGACCACCCCCAAGGCAGGCGTCGAATTGATGCTCCTCGATGGTGTCGAGCAGTGTGACGGTCTGCAGCTTGTTGCGGGAGGCGTTGTGGCCTTTTTCCTCCTGCACACGGCCTTCGTCGATGGATTTCTGCACGAGGCCGACGACGAGATCCGCGCCGATTTCCTGCACGAACCAGTCGCGGTAGTTCATGGCCTCGGGGAAATTGTGGCCGGTATCGACGTGGAGGAGCTTGAACGGCAGGCGCGAAGGATAGAAGGCCTTCCGGGCCAGCCACGCCATGACGATGGAGTCTTTGCCGCCGGAGAACAGCAGCGCGGGCTTTTCAAACTGCGCGGCGGTTTCGCGGAGGATGTAAATCGCTTCGGATTCGAGGAACTGGAGATGGGTGATCGAAGACATGACGGCGAATCAGATGATGGCAAGGAATGTGAGGAGGTTACGGGTGCTCAAGGCGGTGACAAGGACGCCGACGAAAATCATGAAGGGCTTGTGAGGGATGCGCGTGGCGGCCCAGGCGCCGATGGGCGCGGCGACCATCCCGCCGAGAGCCAAGCCGAGGATGATGCTCCAATGCGTGAGTCCGATGGTGAGAAAGAAGGTGATGCTGGCGGCCAGGGTGACGAAAAACTCCACCGCATTGACGCTGCCGACGGTGATGCGCACGTTGTTGCCCCGCACAATGAGATTCGAAGCCACGATCGGCCCCCAGCCGCCGCCGCCCATGGCATCGACCAGTGCGCCGAAAAAACCCAGCGGCGCGAGATGCGTCGTCACGCTTTTCGGGGCTACGCGGACGAAGGCTTTGATGATGATGATCAGGCCCATGATAATCAGGTAACCTGACACCCATGGCTTGAGCACGTCGCCAATCGAGGAAAGCACATACGCGCCGATGATCGCGCCGATCACGGCGGGAATGAGCAGGCGGCGAAAGAGAAAGCGGTCCACGTTCCCGAACGCGTGGTGGGAGATGGCAGAGGTGCCGGTGGTGAAGCACTCCGCGGCATGCACCGTGGCGCTGCTGATCGCCGGCGGCACGCCGAAAGCCATCAGCAGCGACGAAGCGCTGACGCCGTAAGCCATGCCGAGCGCCCCGTCGATCAACTGGGCGACGAAACCGGCGGCGATATAGAGCAGAAAATCTGGCGGCAGCTCGAGCATGGACGTTTATGCTTTGTCGGTCACGAGTTTCGCGTGCAGGCCGCATTCGTGCTTCTCGTCCCCTTTGGCGGGATCGTAGTAGGTGCGCTCGTTTGGCAGATCGTGTTCCAGCAGGTAGGCGTCCATCTCCACGGGCGTCCATTCGAGAATGGGGTTCACCTTCAGGCAGTTGAACTTCGCGTCCCACATGAACGGGGCGAGCGTGGCGGCACGCTGCGGGTTCTGTTCGCGACGCAGTGCGGTGATCCACACTTTCGGCGCGAGCTCACGCATGCCTCGCTCGAAGGGTTCCAGCTTCATGATGCGGCTGAAGGACTCCACACGCTCGACTTCGTCCGGCATCGGCACCTGGCCGCCATTCAGCGCCAGCCAGTGCGCGGCGCTCATCAGCGGCAGGTAGGGCTTCAAGTTGAGCCCGAGCTGCGCACGGCACCTCTCGGCGAACTGGTACGTTTCCGGCAGATTCGTGCCGTGATCGATCCACAGCACCGGCACGTCCGCATTTTCCCGGGTGGCGAGGTGCAGGATGACCGCCTCGTAGGGGCGGAAATTCGTGGTCACAATGGCCAGACCTTCCGCCTGGACGAGGGCGGTTTGAATGATCTCCGAGGGAGATTGACCTTTGGCGGAATCGTTGAGAGCGGCGATTTGATCAGGGTTCATTGGCGGGGCGCGATGTATTCACCTTATTCTTGATGTGTAAAGTAGGAAATAAGGCAAGGCATGAAAAAAGGCGCGGAGGTGAACCGCGCCTTTTTTGAATTTACTGCCAGATCAAGCCTGAAGCGCCGCAGGGGCGTCGATGTTCACACGGCGACCTTCCTTGTCGAAGCGAACGTTGCCGTCCACGAGGGCAAAAAGGGTGTGATCCCTGCCAAGGCCGACATTGCGACCAGGAATCCATTTGGTGCCGCGCTGGCGGATGATGATGTTGCCGGCGATGACGGATTCGCCACCGAACTTTTTCACACCCAGGCGCTTGCTCTGGCTGTCGCGACCGTTTTTGACGGAACCTTGTCCTTTTTTATGGGCCATAAGAGGGGGGGAGGTGGGAGTTAGGCGTTGATGGCGGTGATCTGCACGAGGGTCAGCGGCTGACGATGACCGCGGGTCTTGTGGAAGCCCTTGCGCTTGCGGAATTTGAAGGTGGTCGCCTTGTCGGCCTTGTGCTGCTTGAGCACCTTGGCGGAAACGCTGGCACCGTTGACCGTGGGAGCACCGACTTTGATGTCGCCGCCTTCACCGGCCGCAAGGACCTGGTCGAAAGTGGCTGTTTCGCCTTCGGCGGTCTCGAGCTTCTCCACGTCGAGCTTGTCGCCCACGGAGACCTTGTACTGTTTGCCGCCTGTTTTGATGATTGCGTATGCCATAACCTGAAAGAATGATGATTGCCCCCAGTCCGGGACGAGGGGCGCGGAGGTTTCCACACAGACCCCCCCTCGGCAAGGAAAACTTCTGCGAAATCAGGCCGCCGGAGCCGGAGTCCCCCCAAAAAAGTGCGTCAGCGCCTCCATCATGCCCTCGCTCGCGAAGCGAGTGGCGACAAATCCACCCCTGGAATGCACGATCTGCTTCACAGGATCGAGCGCGTTGCCGGGACAGGCGATCATGCGCGCGTGCCGCTGGTCGAGCATGCTGAGGTCGTTGTAATTGTCCCCGGCGGCGAAGCAGGCGGAGGAGTCGAGACCCAGCAGTCGCGCCAGTTCGCCGAGTGCCGTGCCCTTGCTGTAGCCGCTGTGGGAAAAACGCAGATAAATGCCGTTGCGATGGTAGCCGATGTCCGGGAACTGACGCGCGTGCGCGTCGATGTGGGCGCAGATGCCGTCGAGTTCCTCGTTGCTGCTGCCGACGATGCCCATCTCCCCCTCCCCGCCGCTGATGAAGGACGCCTGGGTCTGCGTTTCGACGAGCTGCTTGATGACGTCGAAGGATTGCCGGTGGTCTTTGACAAAACGCTCGTGCGCACGCCGCGCCTGCCGGTTCCAGGAGCCGTAGTCGGTCCAGCGGCTGAAGAAGCCCGGTTTGTAGATATCGCACTCCTGCGCAATGATGAAATCCGGCTCGGTGAAGATGCCGTATTGCGCGAG
This sequence comes from uncultured Prosthecobacter sp., assembly GCA_964452755.1. Classification (GTDB taxonomy): domain Bacteria; phylum Verrucomicrobiota; class Verrucomicrobiia; order Verrucomicrobiales; family Verrucomicrobiaceae; genus Prosthecobacter. The sequence continues at coordinate 352,018 of CAYVQY010000001.1, forward strand.
TCCTTCGAGCGTCTGACTGAGGCTGCGTCCCGTGTTGATCACCCAGGCCGCACCCTGGCCGCGCAGGGCGCGGATCATCTGCCCGAGTCCGGGATGATACACGGGATCGCTCTCCGGGTGGATCAGGGTGCCGTCGAAGTCAAAACTGAGGATGAAACGGAATTTGGGGGCGGCCATGAAAAGGTAGTCCACTCATGCCGTGAAAGACGAGCGCTGCAAGAACGCGATCAGCCACCCAACTCCGGCACCGCACAGCAGCGTGACGGCAGCCTGATAACTGTAGAACACCGGAAAGCGCATCTGACGCCGGCGCACCCTCTTGACCAGCGCTTCGCAGGCCCAAACAAGGCTTAACACCAACGGCGCATACAGGGCGAGAGTCCGCCTGCCAAAATTCAGCACGGCCAGGTCCCAGCCGAAATCCAGACTGCAGACCACCAGCGCGAGCAGCGTGAACAGAACGATCGGCGCGGTTTCAGGATGCAGCGCCTGCCCGGCATGATGAGCCTTCGGAGCGACGAACCACAGCAGCAGAAGAAGCAGCGCCAGCATGCCGGCCACAGCCAGCGCGAAGCAGCCCCTCGGCAGCGATTCAGCCCAACCGAAGTTGAACACGCGCCCGGCCAGTACCGCCGCACCGTTCTTCAGCCGCGCCCGAATCTCCTCCGTGGAGTGAGTCGTCCGGTAACTCGAAAAACTGGGCACCTCGTCGTCCTGAAGCGACCGAATCGACTCCGGCGTGCCGTGCTTCGCCGTCCACGCGCGCATTTGTTCGGCGTCGTCGAACCACCGCCAGTGAAATGGCGTAGGATCGCCGAATTCCTGATGCGCGTGCGCCAGCATCGGCCCCGAGGTCAGCAAATGCGTCACCACCAGCACGAGCATCCCCAGCCAGTGATTCCGCCGCACCCACAGCGTCGTGCCGAGGCCGGTCGTCCAGTGCTGCAAAATCCACCCCCACAGCCAGCGCAGCGAGCTGACGCCGGCAAACACCAGCACCAATGGCGTCGTGGTCGGCGCGGTCAGGTTTCCCAATGCACCGAAGAATCCGATCAGCCCGTAGAGCCAGAGAGAATTTCGCTTCAATGCCGCGATGCAGCAGATCCAGGTCAGCAGAAAAAGCACGCTGAAGAGCAGATCCGGCGTGAAATGCCGGCCTGAAGGAAGAAACACGCCGAAGGCGATGAGAAACACCGTCAGCAACGCTGCGGGCACGGAAAACGCCCGTGCACAGGCCAGTCCCAGCAATGCCAGGATTCCGATCGTGAAGGAAGCCTTCGAAAGTTGGATCTTGGTGGCGAAGCGCGATGACATTCCGGCATGACCGCCGGCCACCTCCGAATCGTCCATCATCCACGCGGAGAGCCAGGGCCACAGCGGGCGCACAAACCCGTCGGTGCGGTGCGGCAGCCAGTTGTTGAGCGGTTCCGAGACGCCGCCGCTGAAATCAAGGCTGAGATCATGGCGCGTGGTGGCCGCCAGGGCCAGATAGCGCGCCTCCATGTCATGGGGGCGGCGCAATTCCTCCTGAGTGGGAAAGTCCAGCCGGAAGGCGACCGCGTAGGCCCAGAGCAGCGCGGCCAGGCATGCCCACATCACCACCCAGCGCCCACCCCGCAGCCAGATGCGGGTCAAATGAAGAAACGCGGATGTCAGCGGCATGCGTGCGGCTGGTTGGAAATTCGGAGTTTACTGTCTCGGACGAACCTTGATCTCCACCCGGCGGTTCATCCCCTGCTCTTCCACGCTGCCGTTGATCGACACGATCGGTTTTGATTTGCCCATTCCCATGGCCTGAATGCGGTCGCTGCCCAGTCTCAGGGACTCGCGCAGCCAGTCCACCACGGCATTGGCGCGGCGCAGGCTGAGCTCCAGATTGAATTCCTCGCCACCAAAGCTGTCCGTGTGTCCCTCGATGATGAACAGGGAGTCCGGATTCTTCTGGATCAGGAAGCCGAGCTTCATCAGGCTCAGGCGGGCGCTTTCCGCCAACTGGTCGCTGCCGTATTCAAAGAGCAGGTCCGTCGGCATCAGAATCGGAGCCGTGCTGCCGCCCACCTTGCCACCACCACCCAGAAGGTCGTCCAGGTTGCTAAAGCCCTTGACCCGCGCACCGGCCGCGGTGGCCGTTCCCTGACTCTTCACGGCGTCGAGCAGGCCGCTGTCCATCAATCCGCCTTCACCGGGATCGAGCGCACCGGCATCCAGCAGCATCTGCTTTTCAGAAACGGGTTTGGAAAGCACCTCGCGACGCACGCTGGCCATCTCTGCGGCGAGGTCCGGCGCCGAGATGGCTTCAGGCGCGAGCAGCTTCGCCATGTCGCTGCCTTTTGTCGTTCCCGGGGCTCCGTCGCCAGGGTCGTTGGCGCGGATGAAGTTGGTGATTTCCTTCACGTTCGGCGTGAGGTCGATCTCCTGGTTCATCGGCAGTTCCTGCATCTTGTCGAAGTCGTCCAACTGCGGCTCGAAGGCCTTCATGTCCGGCACGTTTCCCGGCGCGATGGTCTCAGGGATCTGCTGAATGGCCTGCTGGTCCTTGAGCAATTGCTCGCTGATGCGAATGCGCTCCGGCACCTCCTTCAGCGGCACAGGCTGCAGCGAGGCCATGCCCAGCGTGTCAAAACCGACGACCAGCAGCATGTGAAACACCACGGACAGAATGAGCGCAAACATCACCCACCACTTGAGACTCCAGTCGTCGCGCGAACGGAAGGACGCCTGCGGGGTGGTCCATTCGGGTGGATGAGTGACGGCAGCCATAACTTGGGAACGCTAACACGGAGGTGACGGAATGCACGCGCCAAGTCTTGCGTGAGGCGCGAGCATCTTCAGCGCTTCACCCGCATGTTCTTGACGGACTTCACGAGCAGGTCGGCGATTTTTTCAGCGGAGTTCTTCACCGCCAGCTGCTGGGCGGCCTTCTTCATCTCACCGGCCTGGCGCGGGTTGTCAAAAATGCCGCGCACCGCGTCCGCCAGGGTGTCTGCGTTCATCTCGCTTTCATTGATGAGCTTCGCGGCTCCGGCCCGGTCAAAGATCTCGGCATTGCGCGTCTGGTGATCCTCGGCGGCATACGGATACGGCACCAGCAGGCTCGGCACGCCGAAGTACGCGAGCTCCGACATCGACGACGCGCCGGAACGCGCCACCGCCAGATCCGCCACACGGTAGGCTAGATCCATGCGATGACAAAAGGCCGCCACATGCTGCTTCAGCAAAGGCACCTTGGCATAAACATCCCGCACCTCCTCGTAATCCGTGGGTCCGGCGATGTGCAGCACCTGGATGCCCATTTGTTCAAACTGGTCGAGCGCCATGCCGACCGCGCGATTCACGCCGCGCGCCCCCTGGCTGCCACCCATGATGAGCAGCGTGCGCTTGTCCTTGTCGAGCTTGAAGAACTCGTGCGCGTTCTCGCCATTGAGGTTCTTCATGCTACCGCGGATCGGCGTGCCGACCACGCGCACGTCTTCATGGTGAGGGAAGCACGGCTTGCAGGCCTCCAGTCCGCACAGAACGGTGTCGGCGAAGCGGGCGTTGAGGCGGTTGGCCTTGCCGGGAATGGCGTTGCTTTCGTGGATGAAGGTGCGGCAGCCTTCCTTCCGGCCAGCATAAAGCGGTGCGAAGGACGTGAACCCGCCCATGCCGAGCACCACCTTCACATCCTGATCGCGGATGAGTTTGCGGCAGGCCTTCGTGCCCTGCCACAGTCCCTTGAGAAAGCCGATCATCTTCGGCGACCACGGCTTCGGCATGGCGAGAAAGGGCATCTTCTCGAAGCGCAGATCCTTGTGACCGGAGGCGGCCAGGGTGTCGATCTTTTTCTCGCTGATGAGCAGGGTCACGTCGTGGCCGCGTGAGGCCAAAACCTCACCCACGGCAATGCCGGGGAACAAGTGCCCCCCGGTGCCGCCGCACGCGATGAGCACATGGACGGACTTCGGATTTTTCTGTTTCACTGGAATTCAAAAAGGCTGAAAATGGAACGGCCAGCGGCGAGGTCCTGGGGATCACGTGAGGCTGATCCGGATCAGAGTCTGGCCCTGGGAGGAAGCTGGGCGGGATGCCCGCCGCGACCTTCGCGGCGACGGGACTGAACCTTTCGCAACCTGCGAAAAGCAGCGGCAACCCCGGCGGTTGAAGCAAAGCAGCAGTCCCGCCCGGGATCAAGCGCCGTCTCTAGGCCGGAAGAAGCACTCCAGCCTACGAATCCCACTGACTGCGCTGCACGCCGATGAAGCTCATGGCCAGTCCCACCAGGATATGAACGCCAAGAACGAAGGCGGCGACACCCGGGGAAACCAAGTCGGTGGCGGTGACCTGCTTCACGGCGTCGTAAAAGGCGGTGCTGCGCATGCTGCTGAGACCGCCGCTCCAGCTCCAGAACGCGGCGATGAGGGGCTGCACCCAGTTTTCCAGCCAGTCCGGCAGCGTGAGCACCGCGCCGGAAAGCGGAAGCTGAAAGCCGACGAGGTAGATGCACAGGATCGTGGCTTTTTCCGGCGACCGGCTCATGGCCGAGATGCCCAGGCAGACGCTCGTCATGGCGGCGGAGGCCAGCACGAGCAGTGCGAGTTTGGTCACCAAATCCCCCGGCAGGCCGCCGACGACGAGATCCACGAAGAAACCCATCCATAAACTCTGCGCGAGCACAAACATCCCGAGGAAGATGACCTTGCTGCCGACGTAGGCGAAAGGGTGCAGCCCGCCGAGTTTTTCGCGCTCAAGGATGAGGCGTTCGGAGGCGATCTCGCGCGCCGCATTGTTGCTGGCCATGAGGGTGACGAGCACGACCTGGAGCATGATCAGTCCGGAGACGAGTCCGCCGGCGTCGAGCTGTTCCAGCTTGTGCTGGATGACGCTGGTCTTTTCAGCCATGACATTTTCATTCTGGTAGGTGGAGAGCGAACGCAGCGGCTTGATGCCATCGAGCGCAAAGATGACCACGAGCAGAGGAAAGCCGAAGAGCATGGCCAGATGCAGCCACACCTGCGCCTTGTCCCGGCGGAAGATGGTCATGCGCCGCCGCAACAGTTCAAAGAGCTGCGTGACCATGGAAGGCATCTCGATAGGCGGGAAGTCGTGATGTTCCGGCGGCGCCTTCTGCTCGGCTGCCTCTTGCGCAACCGCGCGGCCTTCACGCACGGTAGTGCGCTTCGGCGTGGCGGCGGCGGCCGCAGCAGCAGCCTCGTCCTCCGGCAGCACGCGTTTGCCGTCAAATCCGGAGCGCTTGTAGTAGGTTTTTCGATGCTTTTCCCAGGACTCGTGCCAGTCGCCGTTCTTGCGCTCGGTGAGCTTCAAATAGACCTCCTCGGGATGCTCGGCTGCAAAGTAGTGCATCATGGCCTTCGGCGGTCCGTGAAAGGCCAGCACGCCCTGATACATCACCATCACGCTGTCGTAGGCGTCCAGACTGGCGAGACTGTGCGTGACATTGATCACCACCCGCTTCGGATGCCCACGCGAGAGCACGCGCAGGAGTTCGGTGATCTCATGCTCTGATCGGGGATCGAGGCCGCTGGTCACTTCGTCGCAAAGCAGCAGGCAGGGATCGGTGACCAGCTCCAGCGCCAGGCCGAGGCGACGCTTTTGACCACCGGAGAGGACCTTCACCAGGCGGTCGGCGAGGTGTGTCAAACCGGTAACTTCGAGGATGTAGTCCAGAGAAGGGATGAAGTCGTCCGTCTTGGCGAGCTGCGTGCGCAGAGCCATGGCGCTGGCGATGCTTTCCTCCACGGTGAGGAGGTCGTAGGCGACGCTGAACTGCGGCACATAGCCCAGATCCCCGGGATGCAAATCCTCCTCCTCGCTCAAATTGCGCCCGTCCCACAGCAGTTCGCCCTCGGTCTGCTCCAAGATGCCGGTGATCACCTTCAACAGCGTCGATTTACCACAGCCGGAAGGCCCGACGATGGCCATCAGGTGGGAGGGAGGAACGGTGAATGAAACCTCCCGCAAAAGGTGCAGGACGGTCTTCCCTTCGGAATTCCCGGGCCCATCGACTTCAAGACTGACGTTGTGTGCGTTAAGCATGCGGTATAAATAGGTTGCAAGACCCTAGGCCGGAACCCGCCGGTCTGGCGACCAAAAAATTGCCCCAAGTCCCGATGACACGCCGAACACGCACCGCAACCCGCCGCAAGTCTTCGCCTCTCCGCTTGCTGGTGATCCCCGCCGTCATCCTAATCGTGACCGGAATCCTCCTCGTGCTTCTGGCACCGACCCTGGTCACGCGCTTCGTCCGGGCCCATGTCCAAAAGGAAGGGTTTCGCATGAAGGCGGAAGAGATGATCGCCGCGAAGACCGGCGGCGATGCGCGCATCGAAGCCCTCAACTGGCACGACGATCATGCCGCCATCAGCGAATTGCGGTTGGAAAACGCGCACGGCCTGGACCTTGAGGCCATCAATCTGCATGCGGGAATCGACTTCGGCGCCATCCGCAAGGGCCTGTGGAGCGTTCACAGCGCCGCGGCGGATGAGGTCACGCTGACTCGCCGGCATACCGCCACATCACCCGGTTCACGTCCGGCCGCTGCCGCGCAGGAAGAAACCGACGGCGTGCCGTCTTTTTTGCGGCGCTACCTTCCCACCCGCACGGAAGTCGGCGGCTTTGACGTGCGCAGATTCTCCTTCGTGCAGGAGCCATGGAAAATCATGCAAACCAGCTTCAGCGCCGACGCCTGGAAAAGCGGACAGACCTCCATCCCCGTCCAACTCGCGGGCGGCACGCTGGAAACGCCCTTCAACGCCCCGCAGCAGGCGGAGCCGCTGAAACTGGACCTCGACAAGGCCACACTGCGCCTGGGCGCAGACCGCCTGCTGCTTAGCACGTCCACCCTGCGCTGGAAGCAGAGCTCCGAAACGCGGCTGCGCGGCTCGGTGGAGTTCGCCACCGGCGCATGGGAACTTTTCACGCATGTGGAGAACGTTCCGCTCGACGAATTTCTCGATCCATGGTGGAAGCAGCGCCTGAGTGGCCGGATCAGCGCAGACGTCGAGTCGTCCGGTTCGCGATCCTCGCCCTTCACCTGGAAAGCGGACGCCGTCCTCGCAAAGGGCGTTCTGGAAGGCCTGCCCATCCTCGCGACACTCGCCGATTACACGCGAACCGAACGCTTCAAACGCCTCGTGCTGGACACCTGCCGGGCGACCATCCGGCCGGATGGCGGCGGCCTTCGCTTTGAAAAGATCATCGTCCACTCAAACGGCCTCGTGCGCATCGAAGGCTCGATGACCCTGCGCGGAAACACTGTGGACGGCGATTTCATGGTGGGCGTCACGCCCGAAACCCTGCGCTACATCCCCGGCGCGGAACAACTCGTCTTCACGGACCAGAACCCCCAGGGGCCGCCCGGGCTGCTCTGGACCCGCGTCCGTGTGGCAGGAACGCTCGACGCCCCAAGGGAGGATCTTACCGCCCGGCTTTTGGGCGGCGCGGGCATGTCCCTGCTCTTCGACGCGCCAGACAAGGTCGTCAAACAGGGGGGCGAAGCCCTTTTAAAACCTGTCCTCGGTGACGACGCGGCCAAGATGCCCGGCAAGGTCATCGAAGGAGCCGCAGGCCTGCTCGAAAACGGAGTGAAGACGGGAACCAGCCTGCTGAACGGAGTTTTTCCGGTCAAATGACGAGGTTGCGCGACGGACTCTCGCCGCTAGCGTGGCACACTCTATGTCCGCTCAAGCCCACATCTCCTTTGCCTGCCGCGAATCCAAAGAAGCCGTCGAGGAGGGCATGCTGTTCGCCCCCAAATTTGACGATCACGGCCTGATCCCGGCCTTTGCCGTGGATGCGGACTCCGGTGCTCCACTGATGCTCGCCTACATGAACGAGCAGAGCCTCAAGATGACCTTGGAACTCGGCCAGGCGGTTTACTGGAGCCGCAGCCGCAACCAGCTCTGGCACAAAGGCGCCACCAGCGGGGAGTTTCAGGTGATCGTTGATATCCGCACGGACTGCGACCAGGACGCCCTCGTTCTCAGGGTCAAACAGCAAGGCGGCGGCTGCTGCCACACCAAGCGGCCCACCTGTTTTTACCGCGTGGTGAAGGCCGCCGGAGGCGAGGCACTGCTTGAACCCGTTCAGTCTTGACGGCTGAGTTGATAGGCGAGAAAAAACCGGTCGAAAAATCAAATACCGGACATCGACAGCGCCACGTCACATGGTACAACCGAACGTCTGAATCCTGACTCCGCCTTGCATATCCCCGGTCCCTGTCACCCAAGAAATCAGTTCTGCTGAAATGCCCCGCCAAAGGCACCGGTATTCGCAGCGTTTCCGAGCGGCGAACGCGCGGCAGCCTCCCACTTGCGCGGACGGTTCCAAGGCTGCGTGCTGAACTGACTGCTGTCCGGACCCACCACCTTTTTCCGCTTCGGCTCGTCCGAAGCGCAGGAGGGCAACAGACCGGCGGTCGTCGCGACAAGCAGCAAAGTGTAAATGACCGAATGCGTCTTCATGCAGGTCTTCAACGACTCAGACTCAGTTCCGGACGAGGTTTTCAAGGATCACGACATCTCCCGGCATGATCGTCTGCCCGTTGGACACCGCATCAGGAACGATGCTGGCCATCGTACGCGCACCGTCCACGTTCATGACGCTGATTTTGCCCACGGTTTGCAGGCCGCGGGTCACGATCATCTTCGTGTCTTCGGTGAGTCCCGCAGTCTTGCCCGCGTCGATGATCACAAAACCCCAGTCGTGGTTCACCGCCAAGATGCGTGAAGTCAGGCTGTTGCGGTCGAAGTTCTTGCGGCGCTCCTCGATCTTGCGCACCACGTCGTCAAGACGCTTCTGCACTCCCGCCACCTTCTCCTCTTCGGCTGCGACCTCCTTGGCTTTGGCCTCTGCCTGAGCTTCGAACTCGATTTTATCCTTTTTGAGCTTCGCGATGTCCTCGGCGAGGGTTTCGACCTTCACGTCCTTCGGCAGCATGGCGAGCTTTTCGGTCAACTCCTGCTGGACTTTGACTTTGCCGTCCAGTTCCTCCTGGGTCCGGACGGATTCGTTCTCCGCCTGGGCGAGCTTGTTCTTCTGCGCTTTGAGCTTTTCCGCCTCGACATCGAGTTCCCCTTGAACGCGACCAATGTCAGCGACGAGTTGTCCGACCTCTGCGACGACTTTTTTATCGGCGGCGACTTCCGTCTGCAGTTCGCTGCTGATGGAGGCAATGTTGGCGCGGACGCCGGCAAATTCACGACCGTTCTGGTAGGCAAAGAAGCTGGCCACAAGAATGACAACGGCGCTGAGGATGAATAGGACTTTAGTCATGGCGGGAAAGTAAACTGGGGTTCAGTGGAGAAGGCGTGGAGGTCAAACTCAGGCTCCGAATGGATCGGCGCCGCTCGGAGCAGCGGGAGTGCCGCCTGCGGGAGGAGCCGCCGGAGGCGCACCAAAAGGGTCCGCCCCCATGGCCGGATCAGCGGCGGGAGCGGGTGCGGCGGGCGCACCAAAAGGATCGGAAGCGGCAGGGGCTGCTGGTGCCGGGGCCATTGGAGCACCGAAAGGATCGGAGTCCATAGCCGCAGGCGCAGGTGCGGGGGCGGCACCAGGATCGACCGGAGCGGCCGCACCACCGGCGGGAGCCGCAGCACCCGCAGCACCTTTGGCGGCTTTGGCGCTCTGCTCGGCAGCGGCCACCACGAGGTCTCCTGGACGGATGCGCTCTCCCTCGGCGAGGCTGCCCTTCACAAGATCCGCCACGGAGGAGGTCTGTTCAACGTTGCGAACTTTGAGCTTGGCGACGATCTCCTTGCCGCGCTTCACTTCCAAGTCCGCGTTGGCAAACACGCCGCCGCCGTTGCCCTTGTTCAGGACTACAAAACCCCAATCCGTGAAGGCCTGGGACACGTTGGCGGTGAAGTCATCATCCACGATGCCGCGGCGACCGCGCGACTCGCGTTCTTCGGCAGCCACAGCCGATGCGGTCAGGTTGCCGACCCGTTCCTGGGCGGCGGCGAGCCGCGCGACCTGATTCGCCAGATTCCCTTCGGCTTCCGCGCGCTCTTTCTTGATGGACTCGATCTGCGCGAGCAGCCCTGGAATATCTCCGGCGTCTTCAATCTGCTTCTGCAAATCCTTCACGATCTTCGACACCTGGTCGAGGTTCGTCTTCGCCACGGCGAGCTCCGCTTCCTTGGTCTGCGCCTTGGCCGTCGTGTCGATCACCGCCGTTTTGGTGGTTTCAAGATCCGTGTTCGCGGTGGCCAGTTGGGCCTCCCGGTTTTTCTTTGCTTCCCCGGCCTGATCCTTGTGATCTTTGACCTCTTTGAGGTTTGCAGTGAAATAGGCCTCGCGTTTGCGCTCTTCGACCAGGGCTTTCTGGTTTGTCCAAGCGAAATAACAGGCGACGCCGAGGCAGACGGCGGAGAGAGCGGATAAAATTTTCCAGACCATGGCAGGAGTGTGTTTTGAGAATTAAGAACCATGTTTCTACCGGATCGGACCTTTTTCGACAACACCATTTTTCAGCATTTTAGCCTGATACCCGGAATCCTGCTTGTCTCCGCCGCATCCAGCCGCTAAATCGGCCTTTGTCAGGGGCCGCGGATGTTCAGCTTGCGAACCCCGCCAGGTCCTGACGGAAGCAACGGCAGCCTGCCTGTCCATGTCGCGGTTCCCTGGCACTTAATGAATAATTGTGGACGGTTGCGGCCGGATTTCGGCGAGAAAGCGGGCCGCAAAATGCCCGCCATCCCCCCTCAGCGTCTCCCTCATGAACAAGCTGGACGAAATCATCGCCCACAAGCACACCGAATTGCAGCGCCTCCTGCCACGCGCTGAAAAACTCCGCGCCGCCGCCGCCCTGCGCGATGACGTACGTTCTTTTTATGACGCCCTCCGGGCCGACCCCACCCGCCTGAGCATCATTGCCGAAGTGAAGAAGGCCTCTCCCTCTGTCGGCACCATCTCGGCGGATTTCGACCCGCTGACCATCGCCCGAGGCTACGAAAAGGCCGGCGCCAGCGCCATCTCGGTCCTCACGGACGAAAAATACTTCCAGGGCCGCCTCGAGTACCTCTCGCTCATCCGCGAGCAGCTCGACATCCCCTGTCTGCGGAAAGACTTCATCATCCACGAAGCGCAGATCTTTGAGGCCGTCGTCGCCGGAGCGGACGCCATCCTGCTCATCGTCGCCGCCCTCGACCAGCCGACCCTGGAGCACCTGCTCGAAGTCGCCCACACCTTCCAGCTCGACGCCCTCGTGGAGGTTCACAACCTGCCGGAGCTCGAGCGTGCACTCGCCACGGATGCCCGCATCATCGGCGTCAACAATCGCAATTTGAAGACCTTCACCGTCGATCTGGCCACCACGGAGCAGCTCGCTGAGGAGGTGCCGGACGACATCGTCCTGGTCGCCGAGAGTGGCATCAAGACACCCGCCGACGCCGCCCGCCTCGCCGAAGCCGGCTCGGACGCCCTCCTCATTGGCGAGACGCTGATGCGCAGCAGCAACGTGATGATCGACCTCCCGGCCTTCCGCGCATCCACGCGTGAGAGCCTGAATTGACCTCCGGGTGACGGTTTAGGGGAGAAAAACAGCTTGCCGCACCCCGGGAGGCCGCTACCATCGCGGCCCCTTTCGTCAGGCCAACCCGGCCCGCCCAAAGGACAAACCAACGCCCGATCGACCGGATCAGCCGAAAGGCTGAGCGTTTTGCATCCCAAAACGTGCGGAAGACAGGCACCCACCTCACTCATGTCAACACCCATCCTCGCCGAACTCGTCGAAGCCGGTGTCCATTTCGGACACCAAACCAAACGATGGAATCCCAAGATGAAGAACTTCATCATGGGCACCAAAAACCAGATCCACATCCTCAACATCGAGGAAACCGTCAAGCAGATCGACATCGCCGCCGATTATCTCGCCGAGCTCGCCCGCAAAGGTAAAAAGATCCTCTTTGTCGGCTGCAAGCGCCAGGCGCAGGAGGCCATCAAGGAGGCCGCCGAAGCCTGTGGCCAGTTCTACGTCAACCACCGCTGGCTCGGTGGCACGCTCACGAACATGGAGACGATCAAGAAGAGCATCGCCCGCCTCAACTATCTTGAGGACATCGAGAAGAAGCCCGAGTTCAAGCTCATGTCCAAAAAGGAACTGGCCAGCCTCAACCGCGAGCGCATCAAGCTGGAGCGTAACCTCCGCGGCATCCGCCACATGGACAGGCTCCCGGACGTCGCCGTCATCGTCGATTCCGCCCGCGAGCACATCGCCGTGCATGAGGCCCGCCGTCTCAAGATCCCGATCGTCGCCCTCGTCGATACGAACGCCGACCCGAACATCATCGACTATCCCATCGCCGCCAACGACGACGCTATCCGCTCCATCCGCATCATCCTGCAGAAGCTGATCGACCCCGTCATCGCCGCCACCGCCGAGGCGAAGAGCTAATCCCCACACAAAATACCCAAACTCCTTTTAATCATGGCTGACATCTCCGCTAAAACCGTCATGGCCCTGCGTGAAAAAACCAACGCAGGCATGATGGAATGCAAAGCCGCCCTCAAGGAAGCCGAAGGCGACCTCGAAAAGGCTGAAACCATCCTCCGCAAAAAAGGCACCATCAAGGCCGAGAAAAAGGCCGACCGCCAGACGAAGGAAGGCATCATCGCCTCCTACATCCACATGGCCGGCCGCATTGGCGTCCTGATCGAAGTGAACTGCGAAACCGACTTCGTTGCCCGCAACGAAAACTTCCAGGCCCTCGTGAAGGACATCTCCCTCCACATCGCCGCCTCGAATCCGCGCTTCCTCCATCGTGAGGAAGTCCCTGCCGACCTCGTCGCCAAGGAACGCGAAATCGGTGCCGAGCTCGTCAAGGGCAAGCCCGCCAACATCGTGGACAAGATCGTTGACGGCAAAATGGAGAAATTCTTTGCCGACCACTGCCTGCTCGAGCAGGCCTTCATCAAGGATCCCGACACCACTGTCGGCGACCTGATCAAGCGCAAGATCACCGAACTCGGCGAAAACCTCGTCGTGCGCCGCTTCGTGCGCTACGCCGTGGGCGAGGACATCTGATCCCCGCTTCGGGCAACATCCATCATCACTGCGAAGGGCGGACGCGAGTCCGCCCTTCGTCGTTGGGAAAGGTGATAGCGGGCTTGCAGAGGCGGCGTTAACCATGCTCCCACCGCATGAAACACCTGCTCCACGCCTTCGCCGCCCTGTCTCTTGTCATTCCCGCATTCTCGGCGGACAAAAAATCCATCGTCATGATCGCCGGGACGCCATCCCACGGACCGGCCCAGCACGAGCACAATGCGGGCATCCTTCTTTTGAAGAAATGCCTGGAGCAGGGCGTGGCGGACCAGGTGGACATCAAGCACCATTTGAACGGTGAATGGCCGTCGCAGGAGGAACTCTCCGCCGCCGACACCGTCGTCATCTACGCGGACGGCGGCGCTCGCCATCCGGCGCTCCAGGAAGGCCGCCTCGCCCAACTCGACAAGGAAATGAAACGCGGCTGCGGCTTCCTGACACTGCACTACGCGGTGGAGCCGACGATTGAGAAGGGCAACAAGGAGTTCATCGACTGGATGGGCGGCTGTTTTGAGATCAACTGGAGCGTGAACCCGCACTGGGAGGCAAACTTCAAGGAACTGCCGGCTCACCCGATCAGCGAAGGCGTGAAGCCCTTCTCCACCAACGACGAATGGTACTTCTTCATGCGCTTCCGCAAAGGCATGGAGGGCGTGACGCCCATCCTGAGCGACGTGGCCCCCGAATCGACCATGAGCCGCCCGGACGGTCATCACAGCGGCAATCCTGCCGTGCGCGAATCTGTCAAAAAAGGCGAAAAACAGCACGTCGCCTGGGCCTGCGAGCGCGCCGACGGCGGACGCGGCTTTGGCTTCACCGGCGGCCACTTTCACCAGAGCTGGGCCAACGACGAGCAGCGCAAACTCGTGCTGAACGCGATCCTCTGGACCGCCAAGGCGAAGATTCCCGCTGATGGCGTCGCCTCCAGCGTGACTGAAGAAGACATGAAGGCCAATCTCGACCTCAAGCCCGGCCAGGGCCTGCCCGAGAAGCCGAAGAAAGGGAGGTAAAAGTCCGGATCGCACACCATGGACCGCCGTCAGTTCATCCAAAAAACCACGGCGGGACTCTGTGCCGCCAATCTGGCCTCAGCACAATCTGCGGGCGGTTTGATCGCCTCCATCGACAAAGTCACGCTCAAACACGGTCGTGATGGCGGCGGGCCGTCGTGGTTTCATCCGCGGCCCTGCGTGTTGCCGGGCAAGGAGGAGCCGAAGATCCTGATGACGATGCAGGAGATTCGCGGCTCGGATTACTTCCTGCCGGTGCATTGGATGGAGTCGCGTGATCTTGGCAAGACTTGGACGGAACCGCAACCCGTGCCGTCGCTCGGACGCGATCCAACGACCGACGATCGCGGCGATGAAGGCGTGTGCGATGTCGTGCCGCAGTATCACGCGAAGACGGACTGCGTGCTCGCGATGGGCCACAACGTCTTCTATCGCGGCCCAAAATTCGACCGCAAGCAGCCGCCACGCTGCCCGGTGTATGCCGTTTACAAGAAAGGTCAGTGGTCGGCACGCAAACGCCTGCTGTGGGACGATCCACGCGGCGCCTTCATCTACACGAACAACTGCGGCCAACGCGAAGTGCTCGAAGACGGCAGCGTCGCCTTCGTGATGTCCTTCGGTCCCACGGAAGCAGGACGCTCCGCCGCGGGCGTGCGCTGCTCGTTCGATGGCAAAACGCTTTCGATTGAGAAGGTCGGCAAGGAGATCAAGCACGCGGCCGGTCGTGGACTGCTGGAGCCGTCGATGGTGCGTTATCACGGGAAGTTTTATGTGACGATTCGCGCCGAGGACAGCCGCTGCTATGTGGCCGCGAGCGATGACGGACTCGATTTTGAAGAGAAGCAGCCGTGGTGCTGGGACGACGGCACGCCACTGGATATGAGCACCACGCAGCAGCACTGGCTGCTGCACAGTGATGCGCTGCACCTCGTTTACACGCGCAAGGATGCGAGCAACGCAAACGTGATCCGCTGGCGCTCGCCTCTGTTCATCGCGCAGGTCGATTTGAAAACGCTGCGCCTCATCCGCGCCAGCGAACGCATCGTTCTGCCGATGAGCGGCGACGGCGTGGGCAAACCTGACGACGTGGCGCTGATGGGCAATTTTCAGACCACCAACATCACGCCCTACGAGTCGTGGGTCAGCGTCGGCGAGATGCTGCCGAAGCACGGCTACCGCGGTGACCTCCAGCTCGGCAAGATCCGCTGGAGTCGGCCGAACGGGTTGGTCTGATCACTTCTTTTTCTTCTTCGGTCCCTGCTTCGGACTCTGGAAGATCGGGGCGATGGTGCCCTTCTCCCACTCCGCAATCGCGGCGACAAGCTCCGCGACGACCTCGGGCTTTTCCTTCGCGATGTTTTTTGTTTCACCGATGTCCGCAGCCAGATCATAGAGCTCGGGTTCATTTTTGCCGAGGCGCACCAGTTTCATGCTGCCGCGCCGGACAGCGTTGTTTCCACCCGGCCCCTGCGTGCGCCAAAACAGAGTTTCGTGCGGCGCACCTTCTTTTGCCCCTGACAAAAACGGCAGCAGATTCACACCGTCGAGGTTCGTGGGTGTGAGAGCGGACGACTCAGCCGCCGCGAGGGATGTGGGCAGGAAATCGAGCGCGAAGACGGGCTGCTCGTAAACGCCGGGTTTGATTTTCTCAGGCCAGCTCACGAGAAACGGCACGCGCATCCCGCCCTCGTACACATCCCCCTTCGCGCCGCGAAGAGGCGCGTTGTCGGTGAAGTCGGTCAGGCCGCGGAAGGAGAGATGCGGGCCGCCGTTGTCGCTGACGAAAAAGACGAGCGTGTTCTCGCGCTGATCGGTTTCGTCGAGTTTGGCCAGCACCCCGCCGATCGCCTCGTCCATGGAGGCCACCATCGCGGCGTAGATCTGGCGGTTCTTGTCCGCGATCTGCGAGAACTTGTCCAGCCAGGCCTGCGGCGCCTGCAGCGGCGTGTGAGGCGCGTTGAAGGCCAGATAGAGCATCCACGGCTTCGCCTCCCCAGCATGACGCCCGATGAAGGCGGCCGCCTCGTCGCCAAACTGCTCGGTGAGGTACTTCGTCTGTGGTTCGTCCTTGCCGCCGCGGTTCAGCGGGATCGTGTACTCCGCGCCGCCCTTGTCCCCCGGGAAATACTGGTGACCGCCGCCCAGCGCGCCGAAGTACTCGTCAAAGCCGCGCTTGTTGGGATGAAACTGCGGATGCGCTCCGAGGTGCCATTTTCCCACCGCACCGGTGGTGTAGCCCGCCATTTTCATCAGCTGCGGATACGTCGTCTCCGTCAGCGGCAGACCCGCCACGGTGTCCTCCGGCAGCCAGGCGGGATTGTTCTCGTGCCCGAACCGGTGCTGGTAGCGCCCCGTCATGATGCCCGCCCGCGTCGGGCTGCAAAACGGGTGTGAGACATAGCCGTTCGTGCAACGCAGGCTTTGCGAGGCGAGCTTGTCCAGATGTGGCGTCGGGATTTCCTTGGATCCCTGGAAGCCGACATCGTTGTAACCCAGATCGTCCGCCACGATGACGAGCACGTTGGGTTTTTCGGCGAAAACGGAGGACGACAGAAGCAGAAGGGCGAGAAAGGTCGGGACACGCATGGTCTGCCGAAAACGCGTCGACCTGAAGCTTGTTTCAAACCGCACCTCATGCGCGCCGCTGAGCGAGTTTAGGTTCTGGAGTCGGACGGCGAGGAGGCGCATGAGCTAACACTAGCAATCACTCCTGCTCTGTCGGATTGGATCCGGCATCAAGATTCATTTGTCGAGGCCTCGGCACATGATCAAAGACCTCAATTACCTCATACTCGTCGTTGGTGTAGATCCCGGTCTTTTCGTCCAAAACTTGTTTGATAAGCAAGCGGACTTTCAATGTATCGCCTGGAGCAATCGTTATGGAGTGAGCAAAAAAATCCACCCAGAAACCTTCATGCGAAATCGGCGCAGAGATTTTAACCCCACGCCACATAAACTCCCATTTGCGCCGCCCCCTCTCGAGTATCGCCCTCACAATTTGAAGCTCGCACTGCTCTTCTACCGGGCGAGTGGCTGGGTCAGGAGGAACGTCGATGTTCATCGCTTGAATCGCAGCTTTCGTCACCAGAACTTTCGGTGGAGGAGAATCCAATGCGGGAACTAAACCAAACCCTTGAACTTTTTCGTCTGCTGCAACCGCCTCAAAGGCTTTCGACACTGCCTTCACAAACTTGTGATCCTTTTCAACCTTTCGCGTCGCGTCATAAACGTTCCGAGGAACAATGATTCTCTCCTGCCCTCGTTCGATGATTACCTCATCCGTCTTGACCTCAACTTTCACAGAGTCATCTACTGCAAGCGTTCGTTCGTAAATGTAATTCCCCACAACGCCGAGGACAATGCCCATCACAACCTCTCGCGAGAACAATGATTTCGCTGCGGTGTAAACAGCCTTGATCTTCGCCCGGAAACTCCCCGGTCCGATCGCTTCAACAACAATCTCGATGTCGTATCCAAAATTGAGACTCGCATTAGCTGCTTTGGCCGCATCGGCTATCGACACCAAAGTCGATGCAAGAGTATAGGCATTGATCTTCTGCCCTTCGGTCTCGAAATGCAGAACTACTGAATCCTCAAACTTTGAGATGTCCACTATTTGCATTGGCTGGACGTCGTGAGGGTTGGATTGCGATTTTAAAGGTGGTGGAGGTGCGTCAGCGTGGCAGCACTAACAACAGAGATAGCTATGCGTAGCTTACAATAACGCTGCCTCCCGGATCGCCAGCAGCTCATCAAACACAGCGGTGAGTTCATCACCCTCAATTTGCTTTTCGGTGAGGAGTTCGCGGAAGACGTCGCGGGGTTGGAGGTCGTGGAGGGTGGGAGCTTTTGACTGCCAGGGGGCCGTTTCGGAAATGGGGAGGTCGGCGAGGACTTTGAGGACTTCGAAGCGGTTGGCGGCGGCTTCGCGGACCTGGCGGTCGAGATCGGGCTCGGGGGCGTCGAGCTTCACGGTGACCTCGGCCCAGGCTCCGGTGGGCACGTTGGTGAGATCGGCGGTGAGCGTGGCGCGTGCGGTCTTCGCGCGAGTGAGAAAGCGGGTGACGGGAATGGCGCAGGTTTCGATTTTCATGCCCTGTGTGTCGAGAATGACGACGGATTTCGCGTCGGCGGCCTCGGAGAAGCTGAGAGCGATCGGCGAGCCGCTGTAGCGGATGCTTTCCTGACCGGCGACTTTTTGCGGGCGATGCAGGTGGCCGAGGGCGGTGTAGTCGAAGCCTTCGAAAATGTCCGCGCCGACGGAGCCGAGGTTGCCGATGTGGATGTCGCGCTCGCTGTCGCTGGTGGTGGCACCGAGGACGGTGAGGTGGCCCATGGCGATGACGGGCCGTCCCTGCGCGAGCGGGCGGGCTGCGACGAGCTGTGCGGCGTAGTGATCGCGGATGGCGGTGCGGACTTGCTCGTGAACGGCGGCGATGGTTTCACCGGCGGTGGCCTGTCGAAGATCGCGCTCGCGTAGGAAGGGCACGGCGGCAACAACGGCACCGCCGAGATCGACGAGGTTGTTTTCACCGGCGTGGCCGAAGACATGCACGTCGAAGCGGCGCAGCAGATCACGCGGCGCGTTGAGATGCGAGGCGGAGTCGTGGTTGCCGCCGGTGATGACGGCTTTGACCGATTTGAGATCGGCGAGGCGCTTCAAGAAATCGAAGTAGAGCGCGACGGCATCCTGCGGCGGGTTCGCGGCGTCGAAGACATCGCCGCTGAGGAGCAGCGCGTCGATTTTCTCTTCGCGCAGCGTTTCGATGAGCCAGTCCACGAAGGCTACGTGCTCGGCGAGGCGGTCCCGCTCGATGAGGCGGGCGCCGAGGTGCCAGTCTGCGGTGTGGAGGATGCGCATGGGTCTGAATAGGTAGGGCGCTTGCTCCTGCAAGCGCCGTCGTGCGATGGCCGGTTCGTTTGCGGAACAGGGTTCAACGTTCGAACTCGACAGAGCATGCGAAAGGCGGCTGGGGACCAGCCGCCCTACCGCAGAACCGGCAAAAGCACGCGCGAAGCGTGTTCCTTTTCGTGGAGGATGGTGTGCGTGCCGGGTTTGGTTTCCTTCATCCAATCGACGGTCTGCGGGCCGCCGGTTTGATTGTTCGGCTCGTAGAGCGGTGCGCCGGTGCTGGAGACGGTGACGCGGAGACGATAACCGGTGTTGAGGATGATGCTGGTCCAGCCGATGTGCCATTTCAGCTTCGCGGGTTCGCCGGGTGTGAGCAGCACCTGATGATCAAAGCCGTCGCGGTAACGAGCGCGCATGGGATAATCCATGAGCACAATGCTACGCCCGTCTGGATAGACATCCGAGACACGGAGGATGAAATCAGTGTCGGTGACGGTGGATTTCACCCACAGCTCAGCTTCGATTTCGCCGGTGATTTCGAGTGGTTTGGTCAGCGGCTCGGTGCTCCAAGTGCGCACGTCCTTTTGTTTTTCGAAGCCTTGGCCGTCCTTCGCGCCGAGGAAGGCGCGGCCGGGCATTTCCATCGGCTGGAGCGGATCGCAGTCGTAGCTGGTGCCGCTGGTCGCCGCGGACGGCGGTTCGGCTTTCAAAGCAGCGCCTTCGTGAAGATAAAAACTCGTTTCCTTCGCAGAAGGCGGCCAGTCTTTGGCCTCGCTCCAGACGTTGCCGGGCGCATTTGCCTCACCGACGGCGCCCATGACGTAGTAGCGGACGGCAGGTTCCTTTTCGACGCCATTGTCGATGCCTTTGAGCCAGTGATCGAACCAGCGCACCATGTGCTCGACCTCCGGCCACGTGGCGTTGTCGGGATAAACGAGTTCACCGACCTTGCTGCCTTTGTTGAGACGGCCATGCAGCCACGGGCCGAGCAGAAGCTGCTGCGGCGCGTTGGGTTTGCGACCGATGTAGCTCTGCACGCTGCCCTGCACCATGAAGTCATACCAACTGCCGATGGTGAAGCACGGGACGTTCATCTTGTCGAAATGCAGCGTGCAGTCCTCGGCGCGCCAGTAGTCGTCATAGTCGGGATGCTGGTCCCACTCACGCAGCAGATCGGCGTTGTCGGAGGGAACGCGGCAGTTCTTGCCAAAATCGGCGAAGCGACCCGGACGCGTGACGCCGCCGATGCGGTAGCCTTCCTGAAACAGGCTCAAACCCGTATCGACCATGTACTGGCAGGCGAGATGCGGAGGCTGTGAGACGGCGAGAAAGTTCTGCGCGAAGCCGCCCTGCGAACTGCCGAACGATCCGACCTTGCCCGTGCTCCACGGCTGCTTCGCGAGCCACTCGCAGGTGTCGTAGCCGTCCTTCTGCTCACCCCACGCGAGAGCGCGATAGCCGACGTATTTGCCCTCGCTCTTCTGCGATCCGCGGAAGTTCACCATGGCGACGGCGTAACCGCGCTGGGCCATCTCCGCCGCGCGCTTGCGGGTGCTGAGGCCGCTGATGTCGGCGTAGCGCTGCTCGAAGATCGCGGGCCATTGGCCGTTGCCTTCCGGGAGATAAAGATAGGCGGAGAGCTTCACGCCATCGCGCATCGGGATCATCACATGCTCCTCGCGCACGCCGGGGACATCGAGTTTCGGCAGTTCCTGGGCGAAGGAGAACGAAACAAACGCGAGAAGGACAAGCAGGCTGGATTTCATCCAGCGAATACGCGATCACCGACGCTCATCCATCGGCGGATCAGTTGCGGTTGATGAGCCTGCGCACCTCGTCCTCGCTGTAGGCGCTTTTGCCGCCGCCCATGTCGTTGTAGTTCTCGATGATCTTCGGCGGCCTCGGGGCACCTGCGGAACGGGTCAGAGCGTTGCCGGTCTTGAACATGCTGTCCGAGCCACCAAAGACGGAGCCCCCTTCCCTGGCCTGCTGGCTGCCGAATTTCGACTGACCGGCGTCGAATCCCTCGCGACCCATCGACGACTGGCGGTCCCCGAGGGAATAGGTCGTGTCCATGCCCTGGGCCCTGGACTTGCCGAACCAGCTCTGCCCGGCCTTGAACTGCTTCCCGCCGGCGTAGGAACTCCCGCCTGTGAAGCTCTTCGACTGATGCACCTGCTTTTGAAAGTAGTTGCCCGCGCCGCCCACGCCGTTCTTCGGATTGGTGATGTACTTCTCGTACTGGCTGCGCTGGTTTTCGTCCGGTTTCAGCATGGAGCGCTGGGCCAGCGGCATGTTCGCCGTGTCCTTCTTCTTCACCTTCTTGTCGTCCCCGCCGGAGCACTGGCAGAGCACGCCCGCCGTCAGCGCACAGAGCAGGAGAGAAAGAGGCGGGTTCATGGTTGCGGTGTGGTTGGGGCGGGTTGGCGGGCTAGAAAGAGGACTTCCTTCCGCACGGCACCGGGCAGGCGAAACTTTGGCAGCTCGCGCTCAATGCCCGCCACCATTCCCCAGCTTTGGTAGAGTTCAAAGACGAGTTTGGCCGACTCTTGCGGCATGGCCCAGCTCCGGCGCATGAGAAAAGCCTCCGCCTCCTCGAACCGCTGCTGCCGGATGAGAAACCGCGCATGCGCCGCGAAAATTTCCGGCTGCAGCGATGCGCTGCCGTCGATGCGCTCCAGCGCGGCCTCAAAAAGCTCCGCCGCCAGCTCGGCATGACCGGTGTCCTCAAAGGCCCGCGCCCACTCGACGGTCAAGGCTCCACCAGGGAAGGCCAGGCGCAGAGTGTCGTTGAAAAGCTCGCGAATGGTCGCCTCGTCCTTCTGCGCGTGCGCCACGCGCACGGCGAGCGGCAGCTTCCGCCCCTGCTCCCGCAGCGTGGGCACTTCTGCGACGATGGTGCACGCATCCCCGGCCCACGCCGCGCGGCCCGCATCCAGCAGCGCCTCGGCGGCCAGCTCTAGGCACACGCGATCCTGCTCCGTGACTTTCCGCCAGGCGCCGAGAAAATCGCCATGCGCATCGTCGCGCAGATGCTCCGCAAAAGCGCTGAGCGCCAGCGCCGCCAGCGGACGGTCGGCCCCCGCGCGGCACTCCGTGCGCAGGATGGCTACCCAGCCTGCGGCATGCCGTCCCGCCGCCTGCTCCCGCAGCCACGCGTGCATGCCCTCCAGCGTGGCGAGATCCCGCGTCGTGGCGCGAAGCAGTGCTGCGATCTGCGTGCGCCCCTGCTCCGGCGTCCAGTCCCCGGCCATGGCGAGCACCTTGAGCAGCTCCAGCCGCAGGGTGAAACGCTCGTGCTCTCCCTTCAGCGTCCGGTCGGCCTGGATCAAAAGATTCAGCGCCTCGGCGGAGCGGCCCCCCTTTCGCAGTGAGGCGGCCAGTGCGACGATGCCCTGCAGCGACCTGCGCTCGACACACAGCGTCATCAGATCCCGCACGGCGGCGGCGTCACCCACCTCGGAGACAATCCGGCAGCGCAGCTTCAGTACATCCTCGACGACCGGCTCCATGGGCTCTTCCATCGGCACCTCCGCCAGCACCTTCAGCGCGGCCTGCGGCTGGCCGAGGCGCAGCAGGATCTGGCCGCGATGCAGGCCGGATTCGGCGTCGAGGTCCGTCCCGGCCTGATCATTGGCCACATAGGCCGCGTGCATGCGCTCCCAGGCGGAAAGCGCGCCCCGGTCATCCTGAAGACGTTCGAGCAGCAGGCCGAGCTCCCTCAGATACGAAATCTCATGCGGGCGCCGACGCTCCAGCACCTGGGAAAATTTGTCGCGGAAGCCGCGGCGGCGCAACTCGTCCACATTGAAGTCCCAGGCCAGAAACATCGCGTGCTTTTCGCGCAGGGTGTCGTCCCCCGGCTGCGGCGGCTTGTAGGGCGGTTCGGCCATCAGCAGCTTCAGGGCGAAGCTCATACCCGGCTCGATCTCCCTCGCATTTTCACAGGCCCGCAGCATCCACAGCGCGTAGTCCGGATTCGAAGGAGCACGGTCCGGCAGGTCGCCGTAGAGGCTGATCGCCTCCCGCACCATGCCGGCGGTTTCCAGCCGGCTGGCGAGGTTCGCCAGCGTCTCCACCGAGTGCTCCGTGCGCAAATCCACGGCGGAGAGGTGCTCGCGGATCAACCGCAGCCGCGTGGGGTAGTCCTCATCTCGCAGCCGGGCCAGCAGGTCGTTGATGCGCCATTCGCCGAATTCGGAATCCGAGCGCGGACCGAGCATCGTGGTGCCGAAACGCTCCTCCAGCACCCGGTTCGCGCCGCTGACGACCCGGCCGAGCCCCTGCTGATAGAGCAGCGCCTCGATCTCCCGCGTCTCCTCCCACAGCGTGCGCATGTGGTTCGGCTCCTGGTAGCGCGACGCGCCCTGCAACATCAGGCTGCCGCGCGGGTCCGCCATTTCACGCTGCGAAAGGAAAGGCCCCGAAAGAAACCGCCCGAGCGTGTCCGCGCCCGTCTTGTCCGCACCGGCCAGGCCCGCCACCGCCGCCTTGTGAATCACCGTCAGTGTCGAGGGCTGCGCCCGCTGCAGCCGGCGCCAGACAGATCGCAGCGCATCCTCGCGCTTGGCCCCGGAGTCCGCCACGCGGTGCAGCGCCGAGACGCTCAGCAGAAACGGATCGTAGGCCGAGCGGTAGTCACCGCCCGTCGTGGGGCCGGAAACGGCGGCCTCCAGATAATGCCGCGCCAGATCCCAGCGCTCGGCACTTTCCGCGATGCGGGCGAGGAAGTGCGAAAACTCCAGCGCCATGTCCGGCGAATGCCGCGGCAGCGGCTCGCCGAGCGCCAGCGCCTCGTCGTAGCGCTGCTTGTCCGCCAGCTTCCGCGTGAGATCGATGACCGCCGCATTCCGCAGCACGCGGGCTTCGCCCAGCACCTTCAGTTCCTCCGTGCGGAAGCGGAACTCGGCCACGTCCGCCAGCATCGAGGTGCAGGCGTAGAGCAGCTCCGAACGCGCCTTCAGCACCTCCGCCGACCAGCCCTTCTCTCCCGCCCACTGCGTCACTCCGCCCATGCCGCCGCTGCGCAGGTGCAGCCAGACGTGGCAAAACTGCGCCTCCAGCGAGGTCAGGTCCGGCAGCACCTTCGTCAGAGCTGCGCGGCTCTCGTCACCGGCGCCCGCGTAGTAGAGCGCCCACAGTTTCTCCACGGGATTCGCCTTCGCATCGTCGCTCCAGCGTCGCACCCACGCGCTCAATGCGGCTCCGCCGTGCGAACGTTGCAGTTTTGCCAACTCCTCCACAGCCCGCAGCCGCACCATGGCCGCATCGTCCGGCAGCTCGGCGAATTCCGCCCGCGGCTGACCGAGGAAAGCGCGCAGCCGGTCCATCTCCTTGCGCTCCAACCCCGGCGCGAAGTCCAGCAGCGGCGCCAGATCCCCCGTGGTCACACCGCCGCCGCCCCGCCGCGTGTCCGTGAGCGGCAGCGGTGCGCGCACGCCCCTCGTCGGATAGCTTCCCGCCTTCACGGGCACGGCCAGCACGGCGTTCAGGTGTTTTTCCGCCTCCGCATCATCCGCGAAGCGCAGGCACTTCAGCGCCAGCCGCAGCCTCGCGCGCCCGTCCCACGAGCGGACCCGCGCCATCTGCTCGTAAACCCGCCGCTCCGCCTCGTCCTGGCCTGTGGATTGATAGTACTTCGCCAGTTCCTCCAGTGCCGCCGCATCCTGCGAAAAACGGCTCTCCAGCCGCCTCCGCACGCGGTCCGCCTCGGCGATCTCAAAGGTCTGCTCCAGCAGCTCCACGAGCCTGCGCGACTCCGCCGCCATCTCCTTGCGCGGAGCCGCCGCCGCGATCTGCTTCTGGAAATAAATCGCCGCCTTCAAGTCGTCCACCTTCAGCGCCGCATCGCGCAACTGGTCCAGCGAAAACGGCGTGTCCGGTGCGGTGTAGTACGCCTGCTTCATACTCGCAAACGCCCGCGCATGCTCCCCGCCGCGCTCGAAGACCTGCGCCAGCGCTTCATGATAGAAACCATCGAAGGGATGCCGCTGCACGCGCGGCATCAGCGCCCGCTCCAGCAGCTTCAGGCGGTCGCGCAGCACGCTCGGTGCCAGCTCTCCGCCGTTCGCGTCGGAGAAGGTCAGCCGGTTGATGCAGCGCCGCAGCACCTCGCGCCTGCGTTTGATGTCCGTCTCCCGCTCCAGGATCTGCGCCTGCACCTCCACATGCTCGGCGATCCGGTGCTGCCGCAGCAGGATGTCCGCGTAGCTCTCCAGCAGCGGCAGCGCTGCGGGTCCCTCCACGCGCTTCACCGCCTCCTTCCACAGCGCCAGTGCGTCGTCCGCGCGGCGTTGCAGGAAATAGATCTGCGTCAGGGCCGAGAGCAGCGGCCCGGAATCCGGAAACTCGCGGTAAACACGCTCCAGCAGCTTCGCAGCCTCCACGCCCGGCGGCGGCAGTGGCGTGTCGCTCTTCCAGCCGGGGCTGGAGGATTCCGAATCGGCGCGGCGCTCCGCCTCCATCAGCAGCTCCGCCAGCCGCAGCGTGTGCCGGACTCGCGACGCCGCGTCGATCTGTGAAAGCAGCCGCAACTGGCGCAGCATCAGCGGCATGTTTTCGTCCAACTGCGCCAGATCGAGTTTCAACTGCTTCACGATCATCGAGACCGACCGCTCCTTCCCCGTCTGCGGGTCAAACTCCAGCCGGTGCAGCAGATCGTAGGCCTCCGGAATCTGGTTTGTCTTCAGCGCCCACCAGAAGCCGCGAAACACGCCTGCCTCGCCCGCTGCGGCCTGACGTGCCTCCTCGATCATCTTTCCGGCAAAATCCTTCACCCGCTCCGGCAACCCGGCGACGCCCGGATCGGCAGGCGCGTCACTGGCGAAGCCCGATCCTGTAAACGCATCCGGCAGCTTGAATTCGAAGGTCGGATCCAGCGGCTTCACCACCGGCTTCTCGTCTCCCATGAGGATCGAGAGCAGCCGCTCGTCCGCGTCCACGCGATCCTCGTCTGTCGTGCTCGCCTGCCAGGCCTTTTCCACCCACTCCGCCGCCTCGCCATTTTCACCGTGCTCGGCCAGCAGCTCCGCCAGCCGCAGCCACGCTTCGCGTCCGGCACCCGGTTTGGAGACCGCATCGCGCGCCAGGGAGATCGCGCTTTCGATGTTGCTCCCGGCCGCGAGAAAAGCGGAGGCATCGTTCAGACGCCGCTGCCGTTCCTCCTCGCTCGTCGCGCTGGCGGTGAACTCTCGCAGCAGTTGGTCCTCCGCCGCCGGATTCCGCCGCGCCCGGAAAAAGGCCGCCAGATCGAAAACCGCCTCCGCCCTCTGCGGATCACGCGCCACACGGGCGCGAAGGATCCTCTCCACCACCACGTCGAGGCTGCGGTTCTGGGCGAACACGAGCACCTGTTTTTCCACATCCGCGCCCGATTGGGCATCCAGCAGCTTCTCCAGCCGCCGGATGGCACTCTCCGCATCGCCGCTGCGCAAATCCGCCTCGCAGCGCAGCAGCACGATGGCGGGCACGTCGCCGCCGTCGCCCTTCAGCCGCTCGTCGAGCAGCGCCGCAGCCTCCGCCATGCCGTCGTGGTCCAGCAGCGTGCGCACCAGCTCCCAGCGGTAGTCCTCCGCCTGCGGCACGGCCTTCACCAGCGCCCGCAGCCAGACCACACGCTCCTCCACCTCCACGGTGATCTCAAAATAACGCGCTGCGTCCAGCATCGCCTGCTCGGAAGGTGGCTCTTTCTTTGCCGCCGTCACCAGCGACTTCTGCAGCTCCTCCAGCAGCCCAAACCGCTCGTGCAGACGCACGCGCCGGCGGAAAAAATCCACATAGCGCCCGTCGCGGAAGTGCAGCATCGCCAGCCCGTCCCGCAGCGCCGTGTCAGCCTTCGCGAACTCATCCGCGTGCTCGTA
The DNA here is from genome assembly GCA_964452755.1 of uncultured Prosthecobacter sp. Taxonomy (GTDB): domain Bacteria; phylum Verrucomicrobiota; class Verrucomicrobiia; order Verrucomicrobiales; family Verrucomicrobiaceae; genus Prosthecobacter. The sequence goes on from CAYVQY010000001.1 coordinate 378,781, forward strand.
AATCCGCGCCAGATCGTAAAGTGCATCCAGCTTCCGCTGCGGGTCTTTCTGATCGGCCAGCTTAGCAAAAAAAGCCGCCGCACGATCCGGGAAGCCCGCCTGGAGGAGGAGCTGCGCCACCTGCCGGGCCAGCCCGAAGTCGTCCGGCCGCAGCTTCGCCGCCTGCTCCCATGCATCAGCAGCCTCTTCGTTCTTTCCGCCGCCCAGCGCCAGGTTGCCGATCTCGATCCAGACGTCGGCGGCGCCTTCCTTCAACACCCCGGCCAAGCGCTTCAGCAGCGCAACCGCAGCCTCCGGCTGCTTCAGCTCGATCGCCACCTCTGCGCGACCACGCAGCGCAAAAACATTCGCCGCGTCCATTTTCAGCACCTCGTCATACTTCGTCGCCGCACCCGAAAGATCGCCGCCGCGCCGCAGCAAATGCCCGTGTACCAGCATCACCGCCGGATGCTTCGACGCCGCAGCCTGCCGGGAAACATTCTCCACCAGCAGCTTCGTGGCGTCGTGCTTGTCGTAAAGCGTCCACAGCAGATCCAGCACCCGCCCGTGCTCCGGCTGCTGCACCAGCAGGGAGAGGTACTCGTTCGCCAGACGCGTCTCGCGGTCCGTCCACGCCCGTTCCGGCGTCTGCGCCGCAGCCTGCAGTGACCACGCCAGCACCAGCGCCCCCAAGAGTCGCTTCCAACCCGTCGTCTGGACTGTGATGCTTGCCATATCGCGGGGCTGATCATAGACGCCTTTCCCGCCAGCGCCAAGCCGCAAGCCCAAAAACGGAATAACCGCCCGTTTGGGGCCGTTCTTCACCCTGAACACCGCCATGCTCCAGCGCCTCCTCTATCTTCCCCTCACCGCCATCAGCCTGCACGCCGCCGAACCGCCTGTGCCGGCCAGGGTCGAGTTCAATCGCGACGTGCGGCCGATTTTGTCGGACAACTGCTTCTACTGCCACGGCAATGACCCGCAGCATCGCGAGGCGGATCTCCGGCTCGACATCCGCGAGGAGGCCCTCGCGGCCAAGGCCTTCGTTCCCGGCAAGGTCAAGGAGAGCGAACTCATCACCCGCATCCTCACCGACGATGAGGACGACCTCATGCCGCCGCCGGATTCCCACAAAAAGCTCACGCAGAGGCAGAAGGACATCCTCGCGAAGTGGATCGAGCAGGGTGCCGGGTATCAGCAGCACTGGGCCTATGAAAAGCCGGTAAAGGCCAAGATTCCGGCGGGAAAAAACGCCGTGGACGTGTTGGTGCGGAAACGTCTCGCCGAGATCGGCCTTAAGCCTTCACCGAGGGCGGATGCCCGCACTTTGGTGCGGCGTCTCCACTTTGATTTGGTGGGGCTTCCGCCGACGCCCTCGGAAGTGTCAGACTGGTCCGATCTGTCTGGCGAACGCTACGATCAGCTTGTGGACTCGCTTTTCAAAAACCCCCACTACGGCGAGCGCATGGCCCTCGGCTGGCTGGATGTCGTGCGCTTCGCCGACACCATCGGCTACCACAGCGACAATCCGCACAACGTCTGGCCCTACCGCGACTACGTCATCAAGGCCTTCAATGACAACAAGCCCTTCGACCGCTTCACCCTGGAGCAAGTCGCCGGAGATCTCCTGCCGGATGCGAATCAGGAGACCCGCGTCGGCTCCGCCTTCAACCGCCTGCTTCTGACCACCCAGGAAGGCGGCGCCCAGGCAAAGGACTATGAGCAGCGCATGCTCACTGACCGCGTCCGCGCCGTCGGTGCGGCGTGGATGGGCCAGACCACCGGCTGCGCCCAGTGCCATGACCACAAGTTCGATCCCTTCAACCAGCGCGACTTCTACCAACTTGGCGCCTTCTTTGCCGACATCAAGGAAGCCTCGATCGGCAGGCGCGAGGACGGCATGCTCGTGATCTCGCCGCAGGAAGAAAAGAAGCTCGCCCAACTCGACGCAGCCCTCGCCGAGGCGAAAAAGAAACTCGCCGTCGTGCAGCCGAAACTCAAGGAGGCGCAAAAAGCCTGGGAAGCGGAGCTGCTTGCCCGCCCGCCCGCGGACAACAAGGAGGAGAAAGGCATTCAGGCCATCCTCAAATCCAAAAACCCCAACGCGAAACAAAAGCAGAGTGTTGAAGCCTATTTCCTCAAAACCACGCCGCTGCACAAAGCCGAGCGTGATGCCGTCGCCAAAGCCGAAGCCGCCCGCAAGGCGTTCTACGATCCGCTGCCGAAATGCCTCGTCTCCGTCAGCGACACCAACAAGCGCACCGTGCGCATCCTGCCGCGTGGCGACTGGATGAATGAAAGCGGTGAAGTCGTGAAGGCCGCGCTTCCCGGCTACCTGCCGAAACCGAAGATCGAAGGCCGCGATCTCACCCGCCTCGATCTCGCGCAGTGGTTGGTTTCAAAGGACAACCCGCTCACCGCACGCACGGTGATGAACCGCCTGTGGAAGCAGTTCTTCGGAACCGGCTTGAGCAAAGTGCTCGACGATCTCGGTGCGCAGGGCGAGCCGCCGGTGAATCCCGCGCTGCTCGACTGGCTCGCCTGCGAGTTCATGGACAGCGGCTGGGACTTCCAGCACATGGTCCGCATCATCGTCAACAGCGACACTTATCAGCAAGTCAGCACCTCCACACCCGAACTCACCGCCGCCGATCCCTACAACCGCGAATGCGCCCGCCAGAGCGCCTTCCGGCTCGACGCCGAACTCGTGCGCGACAACGCGCTCGCCATCTCCGGCCTGCTCGTGCCGAAAATCGGCGGTCCGAGCGTGAAGCCCTATCAGCCCGCCAAATACTGGGAAAACCTCAATTTCCCCGTGCGCGAATGGCAGAACGACAGCGGCGAGAGCCTTTACCGCCGCGGCATGTACACCTGGTGGCAGCGCAGCTTCCTGCATCCCAGCCTGCTCGCCTTTGACGCACCCAGCCGTGAAGAATGCACCGCCGAACGCAACCGCTCCAACATCCCGCAGCAGGCTCTCGTGCTGCTCAACGACCCCACCTACGTCGAAGCCGCTCGCGCCTTTGCCTCCCGCATCCTGACCGAATGCCAGGGCGATGCTGCGAAACGAATCGAATGGGCCATGCAGCAGGCTCTTCAGCGCAAACCGACCGCCGAGGAGATGAAGACGCTTTCCTCCCTGTTCGACCAACAGCTCGCCGACTATCAAAAGGGCCCCGCCGCCGCCGAAGCTTTGCTCCAAACCGGCGCAGCGCCAGTCGCCACCGGATTGAACAAGACCGACCTCGCCGCATGGACGCACGTCGCTCGTGTGTTGCTGAATCTTCACGAAACGATCACGCGGGCGTAGCCCGAATGACGAAACCAGAATGGCGAATGATGAATTTACCCCAAACACCCTCTCATTGAGTCATTCGATCTTCGTCATTGATTCGTCATTCCTCATTCTGGTTTCGTCATTTCCATCTCCGCCAACACCATGACTCCGCTTCTCCACCAAACCCGCCGCGCCTTCCTCGGCCGCACCACGCAGGGCCTCGGCGGCGTTGCTTTGGCCTCACTGATGAGTCCTGGCCTCCTTCACGCCGCCTCACGCGGCGTGCTCGACGCCCTGCCTCTGCCGCAGAAGGCGCAACGCGTGATCTGGCTCACGATGGCGGGCGGTCCGTCGCAGTTGGAGCTGTTCGACTACAAGCCCAAGCTCGCGGAAATGGACGGGAAACCGATGCCGGAGTCGTTTACGAAAGGACAGCAGCTCGCGCAGCTCCAGGGGCAGAAGCTCGTGTGCAAGGGGCCGATGTTCCGCTTCCAGAAGTATGGAAAGTGCCAGATGGAACTCTCGGAGCTGCTGCCAAACCTCGGCAGCGTGGCCGATGACATCTGCCTCGTGCGCTCGATGACCACCGACGCGATCAATCACGACCCGGCGCACATGTTCATGAACACCGGCTCGCAGATCGCGGGCAGGCCCAGCATGGGATCTTGGATCACCTACGGACTCGGCAGCGAGTCGGACAACCTGCCCGGCTTTGTCGTGCTGATGTCCACCGGTGCCGGACGTTCGCCGCAACCCATCGCCACGCGGCAGTGGAGCAGCGGCTTCCTGCCCTCGCGCTTTCAGGGGGTACAGCTCCGCTCCCAGGGGGATCCTGTTTTGTATCTCACAAATCCCGGCGGCATCACCCGCGAGCGACAAGGCGCTGACGTGGCCGCCATCAATGCTCTGAACAAACAATACGCCGCGCTGTGCGACGATCCCGAGATCGCCACGCGCATCGCCCAGTATGAAATGGCCTTCCAGATGCAGGCCAGCGTTCCTGAGCTCATGGACATCCGCCCCGAGGGGCCGAAAACCCTCGAACTCTACGGCTGCCAGCCCGGTGACGGCTCCTTCGCCTCGAACTGCCTCCTCGCCCGCCGACTCGCCGAGCGCGGCACGCGCTTCATCCAGCTCTACCACCGCGACTGGGACCACCACAGCCTCCTGCGCGAGGAATTGCCGCTGCGGGCCAAGGAAGTCGATCGCGCCTGTATGGCCCTCATCGTCGATCTCAAGCAGCGCGGCATGCTCGACGACACGCTCATCGTCTGGAGCGGCGAATTCGGGCGCACGCCGATGGCGCAGGGCAACAAAGGCCCCATCGGTCGCGATCATCACAACAAGGCGATGTCCATGTGGCTCGCCGGTGCGGGCATCCAGCGCGGCGTCACCTACGGCACCACCGACGACCTCGGCTACGCCGCGCAGGAAAACATCACCACCGTCCACGACCTCCACGCCACGATGCTCCACCAGTTGGGCATTCGCCACGACGCCTTCACTTACAAGTTCCAAGGCCTCGATGCCAAGCTGACCGGCGTCGAAGGAGGAAAGGTCATCAAACAGATCCTCTCATGAAAAACCCCCTCCTCTTCCTCGCTCTCGCCCTTCCTGCCTTCGCGTTCGACATCACCGTCGCGGACAAAGATCACGTCGCCGTCGCCACCGACGGCAATGTTGTCGCCAAGCTGATGATGGCGAATGATCTGGGCACGCCCGAGCGCCATCACGACACCTACAAGCCGTATCTGCATGTCTTCAGCGCCGATGGTGCGACGCGGCTCACGAAGGGCCCCGGATTTCAGTTCACGCATCATCGCGGCATCTTCCTCGGCTTCAGCAAGATCGCCTACGAAGGCAAATCCTATGACCGCTGGCACATGAAGGGCGGCGACCAGGTCGTGACGAAGGTCACACCGGGCGAAAATGCCTTCACCGCACACATCGACTGGCAGGGTGACACCACCACGCCTTTCCTCACCGAAGAACGGCAGTTCACCTTCACCACTCCCACGAAGCCCTTCTACCTCGGCATCGACATGACCAGCGCCATCAAAACGGTGAGCGGCGAGGCCGAACTGGGCGGAGACCCCGAGCACGCGGGGGCGCAGTTCCGTCCTTCCGAGCTCGTGGACACGAAAACGACGACCTACATTTTCCCCGGCGAGAAGATCGACGCGCACAAGGTCAAGGACCTGCCCTGGGCCGCCGAGGTCTTCACCGTCGAAGGCAAGACCTTCACCGTCGTGATCCTCAATCATCCCGACAATCCCAAGGACACCGCCACCTCCGCCTACCGCGACTACGGCCGCTTCGGCATGTTCCCGAAAGGCAAGGCGACGGCTGAGTCGCCCTTCAAGCTGCATTACCAATGGCTCATCGCCGAAGGCGACGTGCGCGATGCCGCCACGCTGCAAAACGCGTGGAATGCGTTCGCCGGCAAAAGCGAACCCGCGCCTGTGCTAACGATCAAAGATTCCGAACGGAAGGCTGCGAAGCCGAAGGCGGCAAAATGACGAAACCAGAATGGCGAATGAGGAATGAAGCTCCAATGATGAATGACGAAGAGGACTTTTGGTCGCCGTGGGCTGAAACGGCATCGGGTGGCGTTCGAGAAGATGCAGCTTCGTATGGAGGCAAGAAGCCGGTCTTCGATCTGGAGGAGCGGACGGCTCGTTTTGGCGAGGCGGTGATTCGTTTTCTCAAAACGGTTCCGCATGGACCGCTGACGAATCGGCTGATCGACCAGTTGGTCGGCGCGAGCACGAGCGTCGGTGCCAACTACTGCGAAGCTGATGATGCAGTATCGAAGAAGGACTTCAAGAACCGCATCGGCACCTCCCGGAAAGAGTCACGCGAATCGAAGCATTTTCTGCGCATGATCGCCGCCGCCGTGCCTGACAAGCACCTTGAAGAGCATGCGATCTTTGGCGTGAAGCCCACGAACTGAACCTGATCTTCTCCACGATCTTCAAAAACACCAAAACCAACTCCAAATGACTTCAGAAATGATGAAACCAGAAACCAGAATGACGAATCAAATCCCAATGCCTCCAAGCCGAGGCCAGTCATTCGGGTTTCGCCATTCTGCCTTCGTCATTACTTCCTCATTCCTCATTCTGGTTTCGTCATTCCCGCCGCAGGCGGGCGCCGTTCATCAAAAGAACGCCGGCCCGGAGCAGGTCGAATTGAAATTCAAACTGCCGCCGCCGGCACCGCTGTCGCCCGAGGAAGCGATGAAGGCCTTCAAGGTCGAAAAGGGCTTCCGCATTGAGCTCGTTGCGAGTGAGCCGATGATCGAATCGCCGGTGGCGATGAGCTTTGATGATCAGGGCCGTCTCTACGTCTGCGAAATGCGCGGTTACATGCATGACAAGGACGGCGCGGGCGAGAAGGAGCCGACAGGGCGTGTCTCGCTGCTGGAAGACACCGACGGTGACGGACGCATGGACAAGGCGACGGCGTTTCTCGACAAGCTCGTGATGCCGCGCTCCGTGATGGCCGTGAATGGCGGGGCTCTGATCGCCGTGCCGCCAAATTTGTTTTTCTGCAAAGACACGGATGGCGACGGCGTGGCGGACGTGAAGGAGATTGTCGCCAGTGACTACGGCACCCTCGGTGGTCAGCCCGAGCACATGGCCAACACGCCGATCTGGGCGATGGATAACGCGATCTGGAGCGCGGGCTACGCCACGCGGTTCAAACTGCGCGGCGGCGTGTGGATGAAGGACACGGGCCTCGGCCGAGGTCAGTGGGGACTGTGCCAGGACGACTTCGGCAGGCTCCATTTCAACTACAACTCCGACATGCTGCGCGCCGATCTGCTGCCCACGGAGGCCTTCACAAAGAATCCGCTGCTGCGCAACGCGACGAGCATCAACTCAAAGCTCGCGGCGGATCAGACGCTCCATCCTTCGCATCCCACGCCAGGCGTGAATCGCGGCTACGATCCAAAGACGCTGCGTGCCGACGGCACGCTGGCGAAGCCGACCGGAACCTGCGGCGCATTGATCTATCGCGGCAACGCGTTTCCCGACGCCTATCACGGCAACGCCTTCGTGCCAGAACCCTGCGCGAATCTGGTGAAGCGCTTCACCATCAGCGAGACCGACGGCATCCCGAAAGCCACCAACACCGCGAAGGAGACCGAATTCCTCACCTCCACCGACGAGCGTTTCCGTCCGGTGCAGGCGGCGAACGGTCCGGACGGCGCTCTTTACCTCGTGGACATGTATCGCGGCATCATCCAGCACCAAAGCTTCCTCACGCATTACCTGATCGCGAACATTGAGGCGCGGAAACTGGAGACGCCCTTTAATCAAGGCCGCATCTGGCGCATCGTGCCGGATACCAAGGAGCGCCCGCAGCCGGTGAAAGTCACGAAAGACGTGAAACTGCTCGCACACGCCAGCGGCTGGGTCCGAGACACCACGCAGCGCCTCATCGTCGAGTCCGGCGATGCTTCCACCGTGCCTGCGTTGAAGGAAATGCTGCAAAACGAAAATGCACTCGTCCGCCTGCATTCGCTGTGGACCCTTGATGGCCTCGCAGCCACGACACCGGATGTCGTGAAGGCTGCTTTGACCGACAAGAACACCCAGGTCCGCGCCGCCGCCGTGCGCATCGCGCCGCGTGATCTCGCACCGGAATTGATCGCCATGACAAGCGAGAATGATGCGCTCGTGCTCGCCCATCTCGCCATCAAACTCGGCTCGCTCAATCTTCCCGACGCCGACGTCGCGATGGCCAGACTGCTCGCGGGCAACGGCAAGAATGCACTGATCCGCGAAGGCGCACTCACCGGCTTGCGCGGCAGGGAGGCGGCGTTTGCCAAGCTGCTCGCCGAACAACTCACAAAGGACAACGGCACTCAGATCATGCCGGCAATCGAAGCGCTCGGCGCCCTGCTGGCGCAGGCCAGCAAGGCCGGACCGTTTGAAGAAATGCTCGAATTTGCCGCCGCGCAGCCGCAGGCCGGTCCTTTCCAGGTCGCGGCTATCAAGGGTCTCGCCACCAGCGGCGACTCCAAATCCAAGACTCCAGCAAAACTGCTCTGGCTCGACGCGGAGCCCGCCTCTCTGAAAACATTGAAATCCGCCATGACGGACAAGGCGAGCGCCAAGCTCTTCGCGAGTGTCGCGGCGCGCCTTGCCTGGCCCGGCAAACCCGGAGCACCCCCGCCGCCAAAGATCGTGCCCCTCACCGAGTCGCAGAACACCTTGTTCGAGAAAGGCAAAACCGTTTACCACACCCTCTGCACCGCCTGCCATCAGCCGCATGGTTTTGGCCTCGACGGCCTCGCGCCGCCGCTTGTCGATAGCGAATGGGTGCTCGGCAAACCGGAAGTGCTCGCCCGCATCGTCATGCACGGCCTCGCCGGCCCGGTGAAGGTCGCTGGTCGCACCTACAATCTCGCCATGCCCCCGCTGCCCCAGCTCACCGATGAAGACGTCGCTGGTGTGCTCACCTACATCCGCCGCGAGTGGGAACACACCGCCAGCGCCGTCGAAACGAAAGCTGTCACCGCCATTCGTGATCAGAGCAAAGGCCGCATGGCGATGTGGACGGAGCAGGAATTGAAAGATCTCGGCAAAAAGCCCACCACCAAGAAGCCATGAGCACTTTGTCCCAACTCCATCGCCGAGCGTTTCTTGGCAAGGCATCGCAAGGCCTTGGTGCCGCTGCACTTGTCTCTTTGATGCGTCCCGCGTTTGCGGCACCGATGCCGGGAGTTTTGAGCAAGCTGCCTTATCCGCAGAAGGCGAAGCGGGTGATCTGGCTGACGATGGCGGGCGGGCCGTCGCATTTGGAGACCTTTGATCCGAAGCCTAAGCTGGCGGAGATGGACGGCAAGCCGATGCCGGAGTCGTTCACGAAGGGACAGCAGCTCGCGCAGCTTCAAGGCAAGCCGCTGAACTGCTTCGGACCGCAGCACAAGTTCGCGAAGTTCGGGAAGAGCCAGATCGAAATCTGCGACCTGTTTCCGCAGATCGGCAGCGTCATCGACGACATCTGCCTGATCCGCAGCATGACGACCGATGCGATCAATCACGATCCGGCGCACATGTTCATGAACACCGGCTCGCAGATCGCCGGACGGCCGAGCATGGGGTCGTGGATCACGTATGGTCTTGGCACCGAGGCGTCGGATTTGCCGGGATTTGTCGTTTTGACCTCACTGGGCAAAGGCGGACAGAACCAGCCCATCGCGGCACGGCAGTGGAGCAGCGGTTTTTTACCTTCGAAGTATCAGGGCGTGCAGCTTCGCTCGCAGGGCGATCCCGTGTTGTATCTCACGAATCCCGGCAGCGTGACGCGTGAGCGCCAGGGAGCCGATGTGGCGGCGATCAATGCGATCAACAAGCAGCACGACGCGCTCGTCGATGATCCCGAGATCGCCACGCGCATCGCGCAGTATGAAATGGCCTTCCAGATGCAGGCCAGTGTGCCCGATTTGATGGATGTGAGCGCCGAAGGGGCGAAAATACTCGAACTTTACGGCTGCCAGCCGGGAGATGGCTCGTTTGCGTCGAACTGCCTGCTTGCGCGCCGTCTCGCCGAGCGAGGCACGCGTTTCATCCAGCTCTACCACAAGGACTGGGACCATCACGGCGGTGTGAAGGACGGAGTGGCGCTCAAGGCGCAGGAAATCGACCGCGCCTGCATGGCGCTGATCACCGACCTCAAACAGCGCGGCATGCTGGAGGAGACGCTCGTTGTGTGGGCGGGTGAATTTGGCCGCACGCCCATGTCGCAGGGCGGCAGCGGGCGCGATCATCACAACAAGGCGATGTCCGTCTGGCTCGCGGGTGCGGGCATCCAGGGTGGCATCGTGCATGGAGCCACGGATGATCTCGGCTACGCGGCCATCGATAAAATCACCACCGTGCATGACCTGCATGCGACGATGCTGCACCAGCTCGGCATCCGGCATGACGCTTTCAGCGTCAAGTTTCAGGGGCTGGACGCACGACTCAGCGGAGTCGAAGGCGCGAAGGTCATCAAGGAAATCCTGGCCTGAGATCGCTTCACTTCGATGCGCCGTCCTTCGCCCACTCGGGCGTGCCGAACCACTTGTCCATTTCCGGTCCGAAGGGCGCGACGATTTCATCGGCTTCGGGAAACTGGCCGCGATCACCGGTTTCGACCATCCAGGTGTCGAGGGCGGAGCGGAGACGCGTCAAAGCTTCGCGATGCTCGGGTTTGTCCGAGGTGAGGAGGTTGGCGACTTCATGCGGATCGGCCTTGGTGTCGTAGAGTTCCTCGCAGGGACCGCTGCGCCGCATGAGTTCGAGCGGTGGACCGATGAGCAGCCCTTTGGCATGCAGATCCCGCATCACCGGCATGATGGCGAAGCACTTTTCCTTGTAGCGATTCAGTGAGGAAAAAGTCGGGCCGCTGGAGATCGTGCGGATGTAATGGAAGCGCTCGTCATGCACGGAGCGGATGCGCTGCCGCGTCTCGTCAATGCGGTCGCGTGCGGAGAAGGCGAAGCGGCGCGGCTCTTCAGCGCCTTTGCCAAGAAAAACGCGGCCCTGCATGAGCGGCGGCTTTGGAAGCCCGGCCAGTGCGAGCGTGGTGGCGGTGACGTCAATGAGGCTGAGGATTCGGTCATCGACGGCGCCCGGCTTGAGTTGCGACGGCGCGGGAAAGTTTTTCGGCCAGCGGATGATCATCGGCACGCGCACGCCGCTTTCGTAGCACCAATGGATGCCGCGCGGCTCCAGGCGGCCGTTGTCGCCGAAGAAGATGATGATCGTGTCGTCCTCAAGTCCGTCGGCGCGGAGCTGCGCCAGCACTTTGCCAAAACGCAGGTCCATGCCGGAGACGGAGTTCAGGTAGCGTGCCCACTCCTCGCGAACGACGGGATGATCCGGATAGTAGGGCGGCGGGGTGACGGTTTCCGGCTTTGCATGCCGCACATGGATGCGCTCCCCGACCCACTCGACCCGCTCCTTTTCGGCGCTCTTGCGGTCGTAGATGTCGTACTCGTTTTCCTCGGCATTGACGACGGCGAAGAAGGGCTGCTGCGGCTTCAGCGCCGACCAGTCGTCCGAGTTCTCGTGATAAAGCGGCCCCTCGTTGACGAAGTTGAGATCCAGCTTGCCGGTGCCGACGCTTTCTCCGCCCGCCGTCTTGATGTTGGCGGTGAAGTAGCCGGCATCGCGCAGGCGGTGGGTGATGGAGCGCACGCCTTCCGGCAGCCGGAAATCATCGTCGCGGTGCGAGCGCATGTGATGCGTGTCGGTCGTGGTCTGATACATGCCGACGAAGAAGGCGGAGCGGCTGGGTGCGCAGGCGGGATTGGTGGCGAAGACCCGCGTGTAGCGCACGCCTTCCGCGGCGAGGCGGTCGAGATTCGGCGTATGAACGTCCTTCGCGCCGTAGCAGCCCAGATCGTGGCAGAGATTCTCCCCGATGAGCCAGAGGATGTTCGGCTTCGCCGGTGTTGTTTGGGCGATGGCAGACGTGCCGAGGGAAAAGAGCGTGAGGATGAAAAGAAGGCGCATCATGGCAGTCGGATGGGAACCGCGGCATCTCAGCCGCCTTTCCAGTTTTTTGCAATGCCTGAAGCTTTCAGGGCTTCGTCTCCTGCTTCCGCAGGGTGCGCTGCTTGTCCGAGTAAAAGACCATTGAAAGGCTCACATTCTCCCGGCTGCCGACGGCTGCGCCGACGAGCGGCACGGGAATCCTGAAGGGAAACTCGGGGCTGGGTGCGAAGTCCTTGTCGAAGGCCAGCATGGGCCCGCGGATGATGAGATCCCGCCATTCGGCATAGGGGCCGGTGAAGATGTCGGTGATGCGTTCCGACTTGGCGGAAACGGGAGTGATGACGAAGCCTGCCAGCTTCGCGCCGCGTTCCTCGGCCTTCGCTTTCATGACCTCGTAGTCGGCACGCTGCACGGGCAGATTGACGCAGGGCACGTCCGCATACCAGGCCACGAACGCGGGTGAATCGGAGATGACAAACTCGTCCTTTTCCACCAGCAGGCTCAGCAGGTAGGCGCGTTCCGGCAGGTAGGGAGGCCAGTGCGGCGGAATCTTCGCGCCCATGGTCAGGCCGAATTTCATCACCACGGGCAGCGTCACCGCCAGAGGCAGGGCGGTGAGCAGCAGCGCGACCAGAGGACCGCCCCAGCGCGACATGAACTCCCCGGGCGCCTGGAAGCGCGACCAAAGGACGACAAGCATCGCCGCGCCCAGCGTGGTCATGGCGGGCATGAGCACGATGTAGAGAGCGTTGTCGTCCTTGTCCTGCAGTCCGAGTCCGAGCAGTCCGGAGCCGATGGCCAGGGAGGCGAGCACGACCGCCACCATCCAACGCGCGGCGGACGCGTCCGGCCTGCGAAAGCGGTGCATCAGGGTGATGAAGAAAAACATGGCCGGAACGACATAGCCGAAGAGCGCGTGGATGTGCGCGAGCTGATCCTGCCAGCCGAGGCCGACGTGCCGCAGGAGATCGTCGATCTGCAGCAGCGGCAGGGATGGCGTGAAGTCACGCAGCAGCGAGTCATGCGAGACGGCGGAGGACTGCGCCTGCACGAGTGCTTTGACACCCCCGAGCGGATCCCCGCAGAGCTGGGCGTTCCACCAGCCCCACAGCAGCAGCGTCACCACGGGAAACACCGCGACCACAACCGCGCCCGCCTTCCCACGCGGCAGAAATGCCGCCACGCCAATAATGACGCCCGCGACGATCCACACCGCCATCCAATGCGCGAGCACCATCAGGGCGCAGACGATGCCCAGCAGCGTCAGCGGCATGATGGAGCTGCGATTCTCCCCGGCCCGGCCCGCCGCGGAGGCGTATAGGGGAAAGGCCAGCGCAAACAGCGGCACCAGCATCGCCCGCGGCGCACCGCTGACCATCATCTCCCACGCCGGTCCGCAGACCAGCAGGGCGATGGCGGCGATGGCGGCCACCCTTTCGTCAAAGAGCCTCCGCGCAGCTCCATGCGTGAAGAAAATCGTCAGCAGATACCAGGTGACGCCGAAGCAGGCGATTACGCGGTCCAGCAGGTAGATGCCGCCGCCGTTCATCGGGTCATAAGCCTGCCACGGCTTCAAAAAACGAAACGCGACGGACCAGATCAGCGGCTGGAGCGGCGGTTGGACGATCTCAGGCATCGCGGTGGGCACGGGCTTCCGGCCCTCCTTCTCCATCTGAGCCCATGCGTAGGGCTGCGTCACCCGCGTCTGGTAGGAACCGGTGCGGGCGATCTGCCGTGCCAGTTGTGCCTGGTTCATGCCCTCCGCACTGCTGAGACCGCGAAAGGTCACGAACACCTGCAGCAGCGCCATGACGAGCGCGGCCGCGTAAAACACCAGTCGAAGCAGCGGGCTTGGGCCGGAGGGTGGAGGAGACGACATGCGTGCTACATTCCACAGTCACGGCGGAACTGCCAAGAACGATCTCACCTCACTCGTGCGGCTCGAAGACGACGGCGGCGCATTTCTTGTTTTCCACGCCCTCGCAGCGCCAGTGCCAGCGCACGGCGGGTTTCACGAAGGATCCCAGCTCCCCGTCCAGAATTCGAAACTGCCCCAGCAGCTCCCCGCCGTCCCGCACATTCAGCGATCGCGCCGCGACCGTGCCGGAGAGCGTACCGCCGGCCTCGAGCGTCACCGGCCCCTCGCAGACGAAGTCCCCCGTGGCTTGACCCGAGACGCTGATGCTGCGCGCCCTGACCTCGTGCAAAAAGGTCGCGTCACAGCCCCGCGCGATCTCCAGGCGGTCGCACAGCACGAAGTCGGCGACCAGACCCACGGTATCGATCACACGCGAAGGCAGGGCGAGCGTCTCCTGCTCCACGCGCATGAGCTTGCGGACGCAGACCGGGCATGAAGGCGTCGAAAAGTCGCCCGTGGCGGTCATGGCGAGGAGAAATTCGCTCTTGTCCCCCGGCAGGGCACGAAGCGCCGAGTCCAGCGCCACCGCATCCACCGCCTCGATGCGGAGCTCCTGCGCCGTGCGCAAGGCCGCCGGATTGAAACCCGCCGGGGCGATCAGGATTCCGCGCGTGTCACGCGCCGTGCGCACCTCGTCGGCGAAACGCCGCACCGTCTCCGGCGTCGCGCCCCATTCATTCCACGGCGCGATTTTCACCATGGCCCGGCGCGGTTGGGAAGATTTCGGCTCCTCCAGCATGCCGAAGAGCACGGCTCCGTCAGGCATCACCCGCGAGCCGGCCAGTTCGCAGGCCGCCTCCGTCGCCAGACTGCGGGCCAGTTCGGAGAGCCGCGCCCAGTCCAGACGGGCGATGAGTTCCGGTGACCACCCGGTGACCCAGTCCGCCGCCCGGCCCGGCTTCTGGGCGAAGCCGGCTTCTTTAAGCGTGACAAAAGGGTGCAGCATTCGAAGGGTGGAGGAAAGACGGCGGAAACATCCACCAATCGCCGCATCCGGCAATCCGCATCTCAGCCTTGCCGCATCCCCAAAACCCTGTTTCTTCCGCCCCACATGTTGAAGGCAACGCCCACCGCAGAAACCCAGTTCTTTCACGCCGGAAGCTCGAAGGAGCCGTTCGTCTTCGCCTCGGGCGCAGCCCTGCCCGGGATCACCGTCGCCTACGAAACCTACGGGAAACTGAACGCCTCCCGCAGCAACGCCATCCTGCTCTTTCACGCGTTTTCCGGCAGCCAGCACGCCGTCGGCGTGAACACCGCCGTCCCTGAAACCGGCAGCCGCTGGACCAAGGATCTCCATCACGGCTGGTGGGATCTTTTCATCGGCCCGGACAAGGCGCTCGACACCAACCAGTACTTCATCATCTGCGCGAACTACCTCGGCGGCTGCTACGGGTCCAGCGGCCCCGCCTCCGTCAATCCGGCCACCGGCAAGCCCTACGGCGGCAGTTTCCCGTCCGTCAGCACCAGTGATGTGGTGAAGTCCCAGCTCGCGCTGCTCGACCACCTGCGAATCAAAAAGCTGCGGGCCGTCATCGGCGCCTCGGTCGGCGGTCTGCTGGCCATCAATCTAGCCACGCTGCACCCGGAGCGCGTGAAACTCGTGGTCCCCATCGCCAGCGGCTGCGAGACCACCGTGCTGACGCGCCTCACGCTTTTCGAGCAGGTCCTCGCCATCGAAAACGACCCGCACTTTCACGGCGGCGAATACTACGACGGCCCCGCACCGGAGTACGGACTCGCGCTGGCCCGCATGATCAGCCACAAAACCTTCGTCCACCTCGACGCCATCGAAAGACGCGCCCGCAAGGACTTGAAGCAGGGCGGAGACACGCTGGCTTGGTACCGCGTGCAGCACAACGTCGAGAGCTACATGCTGCACCAGGGCAAAAAATTCGTGAAGCGATTCGATGCGAACACCTACCTCCGCATCGCCGACATGTGGCTGCGATTCGACCCGCTGAAGGACGCGGGCGTCACCACCTATGAAGAGCTTTTCGCCCGCAGCGCCGCCGCCGGGCAGCACTACCTCGTCTTCAGCATCGACAGTGACTTCTGCTTCTACCCCGAGGAGCAGGCGAAGCTCGTCGGCCATCTCGAAAAGGCGGGCGTGTCGAACATGCATATCACCGTGCACTCCGACAAAGGACACGACTCCTTTCTACTCGAACCCGAGCTCTACACGCCGCATCTCACCTTCACCCTCGACGGTCGCTGGAACAAGGGCTCCGTGGACCGCAAAGTGGCAGAAGTCGAGTGATCAGCCGGCCCGTTCCGGATCAAACACATCCGTCGCCTCGAAACGGCGGCACCCGCAGGTCGATGTCCGCATACAGCAGCCCGGCGGCATCCATGCCATACGGACCGTGCAGAGCCGGCAGCCCATCGGGATTCATCAAAAGTGAACAGCCGATGCAGGAATGACCGGCCCATTCGCCTTCGGTGATCATTCCGACATTGCTCGCGCCGGCGATCCAGAGTCCGAATTCCTTTGCCACCGGGCCGTAGCTGTCGAGCCAGAGCTGCCCGTAAGGCTCGCGGTCATTGTCGTGACCCGGCGGCACGGCCCACGCGCAGGGGGAGAGGATGAGCTGCGCTCCCATCAGACCCAAAGTGCGGCTGACGGACAGGTTCGGCGCAAACCCATCCGCGCAAATCATCAGCCCGATCGTCCCCAGCGGCGTGTGCGCGACGCCCAGGCGATCGCCGCAGGCATAAAGATCATGCGCCATGACCAGTTCGTTGATCTTGCGATGATGGAGCAAAACCTCGCCCATGGGCGAGATGAGCACCGCGCTGTTGAAGATTTCATCACCCGCGCGTTCGATCAAACCGGCGCAGACATAAATGTCATGCGCTTTTGCGGCCGCCCGCAGCCGCAAGCAGCTTTCGCCCTCAGGAATGCCGCCCGCATCCGTCAGCGCCGATGAGTGGCACCAGCCGCAATCAAGCGCCTCTGGCAGCAGAACGACTGACGCGCCCGCACGAGCCGCATGAGCGATGTTCCTGACAGCGAGCGCCACATTCGCTGCGGGCTTGCCGCCGATCACGGGCATTTGAGCAAGGGCGAGCTTGAACATGCTCATGAAGCCTTCACCCCGCTGAGCGGATGCGCGGTCACCGCGTCCCAGGCGAGCTTTTGCAGCAGCGCGTTGAGCTTCTCCGCCTCCGGCAGTTTGGCGATGGCGGCGGGCATGGGCAGGCCGACGGGACTGCGACCGTAGATGACGGCGTAGTGGCAGTAGGCGGCCAGCGCCTTCACATGATCGCGCGGATGGCCGATGGCATCGGTGAAGAGATCGCTCTGCTTCGCGAGGCCGGGTGCCTTGCCTTCGATGATGAGGCGGCGCAGCTCCATGACGGCCTGACCGACGGGGACGACGAAGACGGCGGGCTTGTCCTTCGCGTATTTGGCGTTCAGCTCTCGCACATGGTCATCCATGCCCTTGAAGTAGTCGTCGTGCGCGGCGTGGAGGTCGGCCATGGTCTTTCTGTCACGGTCGATGACGAGTCCCTTGTTCGGCTTTCCCCAGAGTGAGCCGTCGTCAAAGGTCATCCAAAACTCCTGCACGGTGATGCGCAGCTTTGGATGGTGCTCCAGGCCCATTTTCACGAAGTTTTCGATGCCCGCGTCCGGCAGAAAGATGGGGGAGAGCGTGAGCACGTCCGCCTTTCCTTCCATGAGCACGGGTTTGATCTTTTGTTTGTCGCCCTGCGCATCCCAATGCTGGATCGTGCGCGATCCGCCGATGGAGGAGAGGGCGACCTGCTGGTGGCCGGTGATGCCAGCGTCCTTCACCAGGCCATTGAGCAGACCGGGCATCCACACATGAAAACTGTGCCCCGCCGTGGCGATGCGGAGCCCGCTTGGCGGCTCCGCGCGGACTGTGGAAATGAGAGCATAGAGCCCGAGGAGCGTGAAGAAGCGGCGGTTCATGCCACTGATAACGCGGGCTGGAGTGTGGACTTGCCGTTTCAATTCCCACCACCCATCGCCTTGTAGATGCGGACCCAGGCGGCGGTGGCGCGGGTGCGGCTGAGGACGATGTCGTTTTGAGCGGCTAGGGCGACGCGTTCGGCGTCGAGGACGGTGAGGAAGTCGGCGACGCCGTCTTGATATCGTTGTCGGGCCAAGGTGGCGGCTTCGCGGGCGCTGGCGGCGCTGGCTTCGAGGTGGCGGAGACGCTGGCGCTCGCGGTCGTAGCTGGTGAGGGCGTTTTCGACTTCTTCGAGGGCGAGGAGGACGGTCTGTTCGTAGGTCGAAAGGGCGGCGTCGGCGCGGTGTCCGGCGGCTTTGATCTGCTGACGCACACGACCGAGATTCAGGAAGGCCCAGCTAATGCGCGGACCGAAGCTGTAGGCGGGCGAGCCGTATTGATTGAGGCTGGCGAGTGTTTGACCTTCGAGGTTGAGGCGTCCGCCGAAGGTGATGCGAGGAAACAAATCGGCGGTGGCGATGCCGACTCGTGCGGTGGCGGCGGCGAGGTTGTTTTCGACCATGCGGATGTCGGGGCGCAAACGGAGCAGTTCGGCGGGTTTGGCGATGGCGATGCTGGAGGGCACGGCGGGCTGTTTGAGGCCTTTTTGGAGCTGCGGGCGCAGTTCGGAGGGATTGCGCCCGCAGAGCACGGCGATGCGGTGGATGGCTTTGGCGACGCTTTCCTCGTAGGTGGGGATTTGCGCCTGCGTGGCATTCAAGAGGGCGTTCGCACGCGCGACATCGAGCTGCGTACCTCGTCCGCCTTTGAGCGAGGCCTCGGCGATGCGCAGCGCTTCGCTTTGGTTGCCGGCGTTTTCACGCGCGACGGCGAGTTGGGCCTGGGCACCGCGGAGTTCGAGGTAATTGATGGTGACCTCGGCTTGCAGCGTGATGAGCAAATCCTGCACGCTGGCTTCAGCGGCGGCGCTGGTGGCTTTGGCGGCTTTGACGCTGTTGCGGACGCGTCCGAAGAAATCGAGCTCGTAGTCGGCATCGAAACCGGTGCGCCAGGCATCGACGGTGCGACCGCGGAAGGCGGCGTTCATCGACGCGCCGAGCTGCGTGGTCTCATAAGTGCCGCTGGCGGTGACGGTGGGCGCGAAGTCGAACTGCGCCTCGCGCCACAAGGCACGGGCTTCAAGCAGCCGCGATTTGGCGACGGAGAGGTCTTTGTTTTGATCGGTGGCTTGGGCGATGAGGCCGTTGAGCGTGCTGTCGTTGAGTTTGCGCCACCACGTGGGTTCGGCGCGGAGGTTGTTCGCGGCTTTTGAGGCGTAGTCCGCAGGCATCTTTGGCTGCGGCTGGAGAAACTTCGGGCCGACGGTGCAGCTGGAGAGCACGCAAAGCAGCAGCGGGAGTGACTTAATGGGCTGCATGGGGTTCTGGAGTGATGGAGGCTGGTTTGCGATGCTCGACGATGGCGCGGAGGATGACGTAGAAGACGGGAGTGAAGAGCAGGCCAAAAATCGTAACGCCGATCATGCCGTAGAAAACGGCCGTGCCTAGGGCCTGGCGCATCGCGGCTCCTGCTCCGGTAGCGAGCACGAGCGGGAGCACGCCGAGGATGAAGGCGAAGCTGGTCATCAAAATGGGTCGCAGACGCAGGCGGCTGGCCTCGACGGCGGCTTTCACGCGGTCCATGCCCTGGTCCTGGAGCTGCTTGGCGAATTCGACGATGAGGATGGCGTTTTTGGCCGCAAGGCCGACGAGCACGACGAGTCCGATCTGCGTGAAGATGTTGTTGTCGAGCCCGCGCAGCCACACGCCGCCGATGGCGGAGAGCAGGCACATGGGGACGATCAGGATGATGGCGAGCGGCATGCTCCAGCTCTCATACTGCGCAGCCAGAACGAGGAAAACGAAGATGACGCACAGCGGGAAAATGTAGATGAGCGTGTCTCCGGCGAGGATCTGCTGGTAGGTGAGATCCGTCCACTCGATGGCAAAACCGCTCGGCAGGTGCTCCTTCGCGAGGCGCTCGATCTTTTCGATCATCTGGCTGGAGCTGACGCCGGGGAGCGTGTTTCCGTTGATGTCGGCGGAGTAGTAGAGGTTGTAGCGCTGCACGCGGTCAGCACCGCCGGTCTTGATGACTTTTACCAAGGCACCGAGCGGCACCATCTCGCCGTTTTGATTGCGAATCTTGATGCGGGAGACGTCGGCGGGATCTTTGCGGAACTCGTGATCGGCCTGCGCGGTGACCTGGTAGGTGCGGCCGAACAAATTAAAATCATTCACATACACGGAGCCGAGATAGACTTGCAGCGCTTCGTTCAAATCGGCCAAAGAGACGCCCATCGTCTTGGCCTGGGCGCGATTGATCTCCAGCTTGAATTGCGGCGTGCGGGCGCGGAAGCCGGTGACGAGGGAGATGAGGCCCGGTTCGTTCTGCGCGGCGGCGAGAAGCTTCTGCGTGGCGGCTTCGAGTGCGTCGAGTCCGGCGTTGTTGAGGTCCTGCACCTGGATTTTGAAGCCGCCGGCATTGCCGAGACCGCGCAGCGGCGGCGGCGGCAGCACGAGCACTCGCCCTTCCTGAATGGTGGCGAATTTTTCTCGAATGCTGGCGAGCAGGCGGTCGCCTTTCATCTCAGGCGAGGTGCGCTTGTCGAACTCGTCGAAGACGAGGAAGGCCGCGCCGACATTGGGCTGGTTCGCCTGCAAAATGGAGCTGTAGCCGGAAATGGCGAAGGTGTGCACGATGCCGGGGATCTGCTGCGCCATGCGGTCCATCTTCCGCACGACGGCATCCGTGCGCTCAAAGGCTGCGGCGTCCGGCAACTGCACGAGCACGATGGCGTAGCCCATGTCCTGTGCGGGGATGTAGCCGCCGGGGACGGTGTTAAAGACTTTTTGCGTGAGGAAGAGTAGCCCGCCGTAGCCAAGGATGACGAGCAGCGCCAGGCGGATGAGCTTGCGCACGAGCCCGGCGTAGAGACCGGCGCTGAAGTCGAAGACCTTGTTAAACAGTCGGAAGAACCAGCCGAAGAAGAGATTGATGAGCTTCGTGAGCCAGTCGGTCTTCGCGCCGTGCGGTTGCAGCAGGATGGCACACAAAGCGGGGCTGAGCGTGAGCGAATTGAAGGCCGAGATGACCGTGGAGACGGCGATGGTGAGGGCGAACTGTTTGTAAAACTGGCCCGTGATGCCGCTGACGAAGGCGGTGGGCACAAACACGGCGCAAAGCACGAGCGCGACGGCGATGACGGCCCCGCTGACCTCCTTCATGGCCTGGATGGCGGCCTCGCGCGGGGCGAGGCCCTTGGCGATGTTTCGCTCGACGTTTTCGACGACGACGATGGCGTCATCGACGACGATGCCGATGGCGAGAACGAGACCGAACAGAGAGAGATTGTTCAAAGAGAAGCCAAAGGCCTGCATGACGGCCAGCGTGCCGATGAGCGACACGGGAACGGCAAGCAGCGGAATGATGGAGGCACGCCAGCTTTGCAGAAAAAGAATGACGACGAAGACGACGAGCAGCACGGCCTCTATGAGCGTGGTGAGCACGGATTTGATCGAGGCGCGGACAAACTTCGTCGTGTCATAATTGATGCGATAGTCGATGCCCGGCGGGAAGCGCTCCTTGAGCTGCGCGAGGCGTGCATACACGGCATCGGCGGTTTGGATGGCGTTGCTGCCGGGGAGCTGGAACACGCGCAGCGAGACGGCGTTGTAACCGTCCATGTAGGTCTTGCTGGAGTAGTCGCGGGAGCCGATCTCGATGCGCGCGACATCGCGCAAGCGCACGACATCGCCCTGCGTGCCGGTTTTGAGAACGATGTCACCAAACTCGTCCGCTTTCTTCAAGCGGCCCGGCGCGGTGAGCGTGTATTGAAACTCCAAACCCTCCGCCGCAGGCGGCTGGCCGAGTGATCCGGCGGCGACCTGCACGTTTTGCTCGCGGATGGCCCGCACGACATCACCGGCTGCGAGTCCGACTCCGGCGACTTTTTCAGGATCGAGCCACACACGCATCGAGTAGTCCAAACCGCCGAGCGAGGAGGCCTCCGCGACGCCGGGAAGACGCGCGATTTCATTCTGAATCTGCAGCGTGACATAGTTGCTGAGGTAGCCGACTTCACGCGAGCCGTCCGGGCTGAAGAACTGCGCGGCGAGCGTGAGGTCGGGCGAGCGTTTGTTCACGATGACGCCGAGGCGGCGCACTTCCTCGGGAAGTCGGGCCACGGCGGCGTTCACACGGTTTTGCACGAGCACCTGCGCCTTGTCCAAATCCGTGCCGAGACGGAAGGTGACGGTGATTTGCACGCGGCCATCGCTCGTCGAGGACGACGAGAGGTAGAGCATGTCCTCGACGCCGTTGATCTCCTGCTCCAGCGGCGTGGAGACGGTCTCGGCGAGCGTGCGGGCATCGGCGCCGGGATAGGTGGCGGAGACAACGACGGTGGGCGGGATCACCTCTGGATACTGCGCCACCGGCAGCGAAAAGTAGGACAAGGCGCCGAGCATCGTGATGACAATGCTGAGCACCGCCGCGAAGATCGGCCGGTCCACGAAAATGCGGGCGAAGTTCATGGTTTCGGCTCCTTCGCGGGTTCGATGGCCATTTCAGCGAGCGCGGGCTTCACCTTGCTGCCATTGCGCACGCTCATGAGGCCGAGGATGACGACGCTTTCATCGGCTTTGAGGCCTTCACGCACGACGCGGAGGCCGTCGAGCAGCGGACCGAGCTTGATGGGACGATACACGGCCTTGTCTTCGGCATCGATGACCCAAACGTAGCTGCTGCCTTGATCATCGCCGACGGCGGCATCGCGGATGAGCAGCCCATCGTATTCGCCGCTGCCTGGGATGCGCACTTTGGCAAAGAAGCCGGGCGACATGAGGCGGTCTTGGTTCGGAAAAATACCGCGCGCGCGGATGGTGCCGGTCTCGGGGTTGATCTGGTTGTCCACGAAATCGATCTCGCCTTTGTGCGGCCAGCCCTGCTGGTTCACGAGCGCCATTTCCGCCGGGATGCGCTGAAACAGGGCGCTCTCGCGTTCGCCGCTTTTGTGCATCTCGCGGTATTTGAGCGCGGAACGCTCATCGACCTCGATATCGACGTAAATGGGGTCGAGCGCGACGATGGTCGTGAGCAGCGTGGGATCGCTGGTGCCGCCGGTGATGAGATTTCCCTCGGTGACGCGGGCGTCGCTCACGCGGCCGGTGATGGGCGCTTTGATCTGGGTGAATTCGAGATCGAGCTTTGCCGTGGTGACCATCGCCTCCGCAGCGCGGACGGCTGCCTGCTCCCCGGCGGCGCTTTTCAGGCGGCGTTCGGATTCCTCCGCCGAAATGACCTGCCCCTGGCGCAGCGTGGTGGCGTTTTTGGCCTCGATGTTCGCCAGCTCGGCGTTCGTTTTCGCCTGCGCGAGCACCGCCTCGGCACGCTGCACGATGGCCTCATACGGACGCGGGTCGATGGTGAAGAGCAGATCGCCCTCCTTCACATCCGTGCCTTCTTTGAAATGCACCTTCGTCAGGTAACCGGACACGCGGGCGCGGACCTCCACCTTGTCCCGGGCGATGAGACGCCCGGTGAACTCATCCCAATCGGTGAGACGTTTCGCGATGGGTTTCGCGACAGTGACATCGGGCACGACGGACTGCGGCGCAGCGGCCGGGTCTGCTGCGGGCGGTTTACAGCCTGAAAGAACAAGAACCACAGCGAGCCAAGGCTGGACACCGCATGAAAAACGAGAGGGGGGACTCATGGTTGGTATTTACGGACCTGGGCGGAGGTTAAACAGTGCATATCCGACATAGTGCTTATACACTCGGCGCATGACCAACCTGAATGATCTCCAGCAAGTCCGCGAGTTCGTGCAAATCGCCGAGTCGGGCAGCATTTCGGCGGCGGCGAAGGTTTTGAGCATGGCGCAGCCGACCCTGAGCCGCCATCTGGCCGCGCTGGAGTCACAGATCGGCGCCCTGCTGATCCGTCGCGACACTCACACGATGAGCCTTACCGAGGCTGGACGCATCGTGCTGGCCGACGCGCGCGAACTGCTGAATCTGGCCGACCGGCTCGGCAAACGCCTGCACGGCGAACGGCAGGCCATTCGCGGACATCTGCGCATCGTTTCCGTCGTCGATGTGGGCCAGTGGATCGTCTCGCGCGTGCTGTCCCGCTTTCAAAAACTGCACCCGCAGGTGACGACCGAGCTGCACCTCATCAACCGGCCCACCAAGTTCGTGAAGGAGGGCTTTGACTGCGGAATCATGGTCGGCGGCCCGACGGACCGCCGGGTGACGACAAAAAAGATCGCCGGACTGCACAGGCGCATCGTCGCCGCCCCCTCGCTGATCGCCGAGCACGGTGCTCCACACCGGCCGGATGATTTGAACCGCCTGCCGTGGCTCGGCATCCTGCAGCCTCATTTTTACGCCCGAGACCGGGTGGACCTCGTGCGCGGCGGGAAGGTCACAAAGCTCAAATTTCCGCCCGTGATGCTGCTCGACACCGTCACTGCGCTGCGCGAGGCCGCCATTGAGGGCGCGGGCTTCACCAGCCTCCCGGAGTGGATGGCAGCCCGTGACATCGCCGCCGGCCGCCTCATTCAACTCCTGCCCGACTGGCACATCGAGCCCGTCGATCTGCACCTCGCCCATGCCAGTCATGAGCACCTGCCCGAGCGCGCACGCAGCCTGCTTGAATACCTCGAAACGGAGATTCCGATTGAAATCCACAAGCTGGATCTCGGTGAGCGCTAGCTTCCCGGCTCAATCGCGGACTTGAACTGTGGATGAAATCAAATCCGACACCGGATACAGGAGGAGCTGTCCGGAAACATTCTTCGGCAGCGCGGTCAGCAGCACGAAGCTCGTGTCGGTCGCCGGATCGGCCCACGCCAGCGTGCCGGTGGAGCCGCTGTGGCCGAAGACGCGGGCGGAGCAGGAGCAGCCCTTGCCGAAACTTTCGGGGCCCACCATGAAGCCGATGCCGCGATGACCTTCGAGCGTGGGTGTGTGGTTTTGAATTGTCAGGCACGCCGTTTCCTCGCGCAGCAGTTTGCCATCGGGATGCAGGAAAATGCGCAGGAAGGCGGCGACGTCCGCCGCGCTGCTGTGCGCACCGCCCCACGGTGCGGCGAGATTGCGCCAGTAGTCGCTGTTCCAGTCCCAGTCACGAGCATTGGGATCGCCCGCACCGGATTCAGGCGCGGCATGCTCGGTCTGCATGGGCACCATGTCTGCCTTCTTGAATTTGCCGAGGCCAAGCGCGGTGCGCGCCATGCCGAGCGGTGTGAAAACCTGCTGGTGAAGAAAGTCCGGCAGCGGCGTCTTCGTCACGCGCTCCGCGATCTCCGCCGCGAGCAGGATGCCCATGCTTTGATAGTGATACTTCGTACCCGGCTCAAACAGCAGCGGCGTTTGCACCGCGCCTTTCACAAACTCCGATAGCGGTGCGTGTTTCGTGCGCAGCTCGCTGTTGTTTTCCAACTGATCCGGCAGCCCCGAGGTATGTGTGAGCAGTTGCTCGATGGTGATCTCCTTCCGCGCACCTTCGCTGAACTCAGGCAGATATTTCACCGCACGGTCGGACAGTTTCAGCTCGCCACGATCCACCAGCATCATCACAGGAAGAGCGACGGCGAGCGGTTTGGTGATGGAGCCGAGCAGGAACATCGAATCCTCCGTCGCCTTGCCAAAAACGTGCTGCGTCACCTGATTGCCACGCTGCACATGCAGCACGGCGTTGTGAAGCGTTCCGTTGTCGATTTGCTTCTGGATGATCTGGACGGCGGTTTGCATGGCGTTGGAATTCGCGGATCGGGCACGGACGGGCAGTCCGAGTCCGGCAAGCGTGAGGGCGAGTGTGTCGCGGCGGTTCATGAGGAAGAGGAGCGTGAAGGGCGTGGGTGGCGCCTCCATGACCAACGGTCGATCTTGAGCCGGTTCATCACGCGGCTGCCTGCAAAGCCCCGCCCAACGATCTTGCATCTAACCGAATCGGGCGGCAAAGATAGCCGCTCCTGCATGCGCACCCTTCGCCTCAAAATCACCGACCTGCTCGACGCCGATGGCCAACCGACGACGGGGTCGTGCTTGATTCACAAATGGGTCACGGGCCAGCTGCGGATCACGGAAGCGGAATTGCGTGCGATTCAGGAGCGCTTGGATAAAGTGGCGGGCAGCAGCAACCTGCAACCATCCCATGGCTGAACTCGACACCATCACCATCAAAGGCTTCAAGAGCATTGCTTCTATCGAGAAGCTGAAGCTCGGGGCGATCAACGTGGTCATCGGCCCGAATGGCTCCGGAAAGTCGAACTTCATCGGGGTCTTTGCCTTTCTACACGCCATCCGCGAGGGGCACTTGCAGGAGTATGTGATCAAGGCGGGCGGCGCTGAGAAGGTGCTGCATTTCGGATCGAAGGTGTCCAAGCGGATTCACCTGCACATCTCGTTCTGCGAAGGTGTAAACCAATACGAATTGGACCTGATGCCGACAGCGGCAGACGAACTCGTGCCCCAGACTGAGTATGTGGCTTTCTGGAACAAAGACAAGTATCCCGACGGCCCAAATCAACAAAGCGTAAGCCGCGTTGGTAAAGAAGCCGGCATCAGTGCGCCCAAAGGACAGCCGGTCGCGGCGTATGTGCGCAAGCATCTCGATAGCTGGCGTCTGTACCACGTCCACGACACGAGCACCAGTTCGCCGATGAAGAAGACGGCGGATGTGAACGACAATCGTTACCTGCGCCCGGACGGTTCCAACATTGCAGCTTTCCTCTACTACCTGCGGGAGAAACATGAGACTGCCTACAGCCTGATCCGCCGCACGGTGCAGCGGGTGGCACCTTTCTTTGACGACTTCCAACTGGAGCCGCAGAAGCTGAATCCCGACAAAATCCTCCTGGAATGGAAGCATAAGGGTTCAGAGGCCTACTTCGATGCCTCTACGCTCTCGGACGGCACGCTGCGCTTCATCGTGCTGACCACCCTCTTCCTTCAGCCTGAGAAGTATCGCCCCTCCGTCATTCTGGTGGATGAGCCTGAACTGGGCCTGCATCCTTATGCCATAACGATGCTGGCGTCTCTGATCAAACAAGCCTCGGTCAAAACGCAGGTGATCATTTCTACCCAGTCGCCATTCCTGCTCGATCACTTCCAGCCTGAGGACGTACTGGTGGCGGATCGTGTGGACGGCGGCACCCAGTTCACGCGGCTGGAGTCAGCAAAACTCAGTGGCTGGCTGGAAGATTACAGCTTGGGTCAACTCTGGGAGAAAAACGAGTTCGGAGGGCGGCCCACACCGGAGTAGCCATGGCTCGCCTATTCATCCATGTCGAAGGAGAGACGGAGGAGACCTTCGTCAACGAGGCACTCGCCCCCCATCTTTATGGTTTTGGCTATCAGAAGGTGAGTGCTCGGTTACTGGGCAACTCGCGGAATCGTGATCGACGCGGCGGCATCAAAGGCTGGAATTCCGTTCGGAATGACATCATCGACCACCTGAAGGAAGACCCTGCATGTCTCGCGACAACCATGGTGGACTACTACGCTTTGCCAAAAACTGGACAAGGCGCATGGCATGGACGTGCCGAGGCTGGGCAAAAGCCATTCCTAGAAAAATCCCATGCGGTGCAGGCAGCCCTCCTCGCCGATGTTTGTGCTGAACTTGGGAATGACTTCGATCCACGCCGTTTCGTTCCTTATGTGATGATGCACGAGTTTGAAGGCCTGCTGTTCAGTGACTGCACGCGCTTCGCAGACTCCATTGGGCGGCCAGAATTAGCGGGTCAATTTCAAGCGATTCGAAATGGCTTCTCCACTCCTGAGGAGATCAATGACAGTCCGCTCACCGCGCCCTCTAAGCGTGTAGAGGCCTTGGTGGCTGGGTATGAGAAGCCATTTTTGGGCACATTAGCAGTCCTGGGGATCGGACTGGAAACCATACGGCAGGAATGCCCGCACTTCCGCACCTGGCTCACACAACTCGAAAAGGGGGTCCAGCATGGCTAAAAAGAACCAAGCTCCCGAGCTGCACTTTCAGCAGCACATCGCGAATTGACCACTTCTAATCCGCGTGCTTGCAAATGGCGTGCTGGAGCAGTCCGAGATCACGGTCAAAGAGCATTGTTTTGCCGATGACCAACTCTGGGCCTTTCTGAAAGCCACGGAGGATGGCACGTCCCAGAAAATGGGCCGACGACTACGGCACTGATGCGCAGGAGGAAGTCTTCAAGACGCGGCGCGAGGCACTGTAGCTCACGCCGCTATTCTCTGAATCTCGAAGGTGAGATATGACCCAGCACTTTCTTGAAGCAGCACCTCAACGCTCGAGTTCACTCATCACCGCTAGCGTCATCGCTTTGACGCCCACCGTGATCGTTGGCGCGGCTTCGGGGCGGTAGAACGGGGAGTGCAGGCTGGGCAGCGCTTCGCCGGTTGTTTTGGCCATTTCGACCTTCTCCGGGGCGACGGTGCCGAGCCAGGCGAGGAAGACGGGGATCTTGTCCGGCGTCATGGTGTAGCGGGAGAAATCCTCGCCGGCCATGGTGGCCTTGCGTTCGATGACGCTGGCCTTGCCAAAGGCTTTCGCCCATTCGCCGGTCACGCGGGCCGTGAGATCGGGGTCGTTGTAAAGCGACGGCGTGCCGGGACCGAGCAGCGAGACTTCCGGCAGCAGATTCTCCGGCAACCCGGCAGCGATTCCGAGGCCACGACAGATGCGTTTGATGGCTGCGAGCACCTGATCGCGCGTTTCCGGACTCGTGGTGCGCACGGTGAGACCGAGTTCGACTTTGTCAGGGATGATGTTGTGCTTCGTGCCGCCGTTGAACTTGCCCACCGTCACCACGACCGGCTCCACGGGGTGCAATTCGCGACTGTCGATGGTTTGCAGGGCCAGCACGATCTGCGAGGCGAGCACGATGGGATCTTTGGTCATGTTTGGCATCGCGCCGTGACCGCCGATGCCATGCACGATGATATCCACGCTATCCGTGCTGGCCGTGGCCGGACCGCTCGTCACGCCGAACGTCCCGACGGCGAGCCCCGAATCGCAATGCAGCGCGAGGCACACATCGGGCTTCGGAAAGCGCTGGAACAAGCCGTCCTCGATCATCGCCTTCGCACCCGCTCCGCGCTCCTCCGCCGGTTGCGCGATGAACACGAGCGTGCCCTTCCACTGATCCTTCGCGGCCACCAGCGCCCGCGCCGCACCGACCCAGCAGGTCATGTGCACGTCATGCCCGCAGGCGTGCATGACATGCACATCGTTGCCCGCGTCGTCCTTCGTGACGGTCTTGCTCACATAAGGCGCGGAACCGATCTCCCGCACCGGCAGTCCGTCGAGATCCGTGCGCACGAGAATCGTTTTCCCCGGCCCATTTTTCAAAACTCCGACCACGCCATAACCACCGACCTTCTCCGTCACCTCAAAACCCAAGGCGCGAATCTCCTCCGCCATCCGAGCACTCGTTTTCTCCTCATGAAACGACAGCTCTGGATTCGCATGCAGATGCTCGTAGAGCCGGATCAGCGACGGCTTCTCTTTTTCGATCAAAGCGTCGATGGAATCCGCGGCGTGCAGGCCGGTGGCGAGGAGGATGAAGATGAGCGATTTCATGCAAGCTGTTCGGTGAAACGAAACGTCACCACCCTCAGGAGCCACTCAAGACGGGAACCGATTCTTCTTCTTTCTCCCGCCGCTAGGCCCTGAGACTCGTCCGCATGCGTCCGGCTTCGAGGATGGCGTCAAACCTGCGTGCATCGTCCTCACGCACACCACTGACCAGCACGTAGCCATACTTGTCCCAGTGCTTCATTTCCGCAGCCGCGTTTTCCATGCGCAGTTCAAAGGCCGCCGCGTCCTCGGTGGCGCGGCCGGAAAGACGGTTGCGCAGTTCATCCAGACTCGGAGGCATGACGAAGATCTCCAGCAGGCAGCGCTTCACCAGCTCATCCTCGCAGGCGCGCACCTGCGCGGCGCCCTGCACGTCGATGTCCATGATCACATCCACACCGCGCCGCAGGTTTTCGTAAACGTAGCTCTTCAGCGTGCCGTAGAGGCGGCCATGCACGCGGGCATGTTCGAAGAGCTCACCGCGCTCCACGCGGGCGAGAAAATCCTCCTCGGTGAGGAAGAAATAGTCCTTTCCATCCACCTCCCCCGGCCTCGGCACACGCGTGGTGCAGGACACGGAAAACACCGCCTCGCCACGGTCGCAGACCTTGCGCGCCAGCGTCGTCTTGCCGGTGCCCGAGGGGCCGGAAACGATGATCAACTGACCGAGGCGCTGGTTTGAGAACTCCATGCGCCAGCGAATAGGCCCGGCGGCGGCATGTGCAAAGGAAAACTCCGCCTACAGCGGCACTTTGGGATTACCGGGCGGACGAACGCACCGGAAAGCCGCAAAGTGAGGCGCAAGGAAGCCGCACAGCCGCCCGTTCCATCCCGCCTCAATTCTCCCCATCTGATCCAGCCATGAACAACACCGCCTCACGCCGTCACTTCGTCAAAGCCGCCGCCGCCTCGGTTGCCGCCCCCTTCATTCTCCCCTCCCGCGTCTGGAGCGCTGAAACCGCCCCCAGCGAGCGCCTGAACCTCGGCTTCATCGGCGTGGGTAAAATGAACAGTGGCCACCTGAAGAACTTCCTCGGCCGCAAGGAAGTCCAGGTCGTGGGCGTCTGCGACGTGGACACCACCCGCCGCGAAAACGCCAAGAAGACCGTCGAAGAAACCTACGGCAAGGACAAGGAATCCACCTTCAAGGGCTGCACCGCCTACTCCGACTTTCGCGAGCTCGTCGCCAACAAGGACATTGACGCCGTCGTCATAGCCACGCCCGACCACTGGCACACCATCACCGCGATTGCCGCCATCGAGGCCGGCAAGGACGTTTACTGCGAAAAGCCGCTCACCCACAACATCCACGAGGCGCTGACGCTCATCAAAGCCGTGCGCGGCAGCAAGCAGATCCTGCAGACCGGCTCCCAGCAGCGCTCCAGCAAGGAATTCCGCATCGCCTGCGAACTCGTTCAGAACGGCGTCATCGGCAAGATCCAGCGCGTCGAAACACAGTTCGGCTCCCCCGCCAAACCGAACGCCAATCCCGAAGAAGCCATGGAACCCGGGCTCGACTGGGACATGTGGTGCGGTCCGGGTCCGCTCGCCCCCTACAGCAGCGTGCTCAGCCCGCGCGGCGTGCACAACCACTTCCCCGCCTGGCGCATGACCCGCGAGTACGGCGGCGGCATGATCACCGACTGGGGTGCGCATCACATCGACATCGCCCAGTGGGGCCTCGGCGAAGACCTGCACGGGCCGGTGGAAATCATCGCTCCTGAGAAGCATGACGAAGCCACCGAAGGCGCGAAGCTCGTCTATGCCAGCGGCATTCCTCTCACCCACGTCAACAAGGGCTTCGGCGTCTCCTTCTACGGCGAAAACGGCGAAGTCCACGTCAACCGCGGCAAGTTCAAGCTCGTCATGGGCGGCAAGGTGGTTCACGAATTCATCGGCAAGGAAACCAAAGGCACCAGCCTCGACCGCGAGGTCCTCATGGCCGAGCGCACCTTCCTCGCCGACGCCAAGGTGAAGCTCTACAACTCGCCGAACCATCACCAGGACTGGCTGAACTGCATCCAGTCCCGCGAAAAGCCGATCTGCGACGTCGCCATCGGCGCCAGCACGGTCATCTCCTGCCACCTCATGAACCAGGCCTACTACCACGGCGGCACCCACAAGTGGAACCCCGAAACCCGCGAATACATCAGCGGCGGCGATCCGAAATGGCTCACCCGCGAGTACCGCGGCGAGTGGAAGGTCTAAAATTCGCGAAACAGGCTGCCAACCTGTCCCCTTCCAAAGGCGGCTCCGCGAGGGGCCGCTTTTTTCGTTCCGCGTTCCGCCTTGCGCCCCTCCGCAATCACGCTATGACCAGCGGCGCACCTTGATGAAGAAAGCCCTCCTCGCCCTCGAAGACGGCCGCGTGTTTGAAGGAACGGCGTTCGGCGCCGAAGCCAGCCACACCGGCGAAATCTGCTTTAACACCTCCATGACCGGCTATCAGGAGGTGCTCACCGATCCCTCCTATCGCGGTCAGATCGTGGCGATGACCTACACCATGATCGGGAACTACGGGGTGAACCCACTCGATTTCGAAAGCCATGCGCCCCACGTGCGCGGCTTCGTCATCGAGGAACTCTGCGACACGCCGAGCAACTGGCGCAGCACCCAGAGCCTCGGAGACTGGCTCAAAGAATGGAACATCCCCGGCATCCAGGGCATCGACACCCGTGCGCTGACCACGCACCTGCGCACCCGCGGCGCGATGCGCGCCGTCATCACTTCCGAAAACATGACGCCCGAGGAGGCGGTCAAAATCGCCGCCAACAGCCCCTCGATGGCTGGCAGCGACTATGTGAAGGAGGTCACCACGCCGAAACCCTACCACTGGGACCCCGAGGACCAGGACAGCCGTGAATGGGACATCCCCAGCCCCTCGCAGAACCGCGAAGGCGGCCCTACCGGAGCCTTCCATCCCCTCCCGCCGGTGAAGCACCGCATTGTGGCCTATGACTTCGGCGTGAAGCGCAACATCCTGCGCCGCCTGCGTCAGGCCGGCTTCCATGTGGACGTCGTCCCCGCCACCACCAGCGCCAAAGACGTTCTCGCCAAAAATCCCGACGGCATCTTCCTCTCCAACGGACCCGGCGACCCCGCCGCGCTCGACTACATCCACCAGGAGATCAAGCAGCTCATCGGCGTGAAGCCGATCTTCGCTATCTGCCTCGGCCACCAGGTCCTTGGCCACGCCTACGGCGGTAAGACCTTCAAACTGAAATTCGGTCATCGCGGCGGCAACCAGCCCGTCAAAGACCTGCGCAGCGGCAAGGTGGCCATCACCAGCCAGAACCACGGTTTCGCCATCGATCCCTCGTCGCTGCCCAGCAACGTCGAAGTCACCCACATCAATCTCAACGACGGCACCGTGGAAGGCATGCGCCACCGCGAAGCCCCCGTGCTCAGCGTCCAGTACCATCCCGAAGCCGCCCCCGGCCCGCACGACGCGAAGTACTTCTTCGCCGAATTCGAGCGGATGATCGAGACGGGACGGTGAGAATGGAGCGCGATTGCCCTTATCCGCCTCCATGATTCCACATGTGCGGGTGCGCCCTTCGGGAATGCACCGCGGCTGACGCCAAAGCGGGCGTTATGGAGGGCCGACGAGTCGTCGGCTTTCTTGCTTGTTGAATGGCGACGAATCGTCGCCGCTCCATGGACGCGCTGTCACACCGCGATCGCGGCCTTGATGGCCGGATGCGGGTCGTAGCCTTCGAGGGTGAAGTCTTCGTAGCGGAAGGCGTCGATTTCTTTGACGGCGGGATTCAGCTTCATCACCGGCAGCGGGCGCGGCTCACGGGTGAGCTGGAGTTTCGCCTGCTCGAGGTGGTTCGAGTAGAGATGGAGATCGCCAAAGGTGTGGACAAATTCTCCGGGCTGCAGGTCGCAGACCTGCGCCACCATGAGCACGAGCAGCGCGTAGCTGGCGATGTTGAAGGGCACGCCGAGAAAGAGATCCGCGCTGCGCTGGTAGAGCTGGCAGCTCAGTTTTCCGCGATCCACGAAAAACTGAAACAGGCAGTGGCAGGGCGGCAGCGCCATCTTGTCGATGTGAGGCACGTTCCAGGCGCTGACGATGTGCCTGCGGCTGTAGGGGTTCGTTTTGAGGCCGTGAACGAGCTTGGCGATCTGATCCACCTGCTCCGCGCCCGGCGCTCCCTGCCAGCGCCGCCACTGCGCGCCATAGACGGGTCCGAGATCGCCGTTTTCATCCGCCCACTCGTCCCAGATGGTGACTTTGTTGTCCCGGAGATACTTGACGTTCGTGTCTCCCATCAAAAACCACAGCAGTTCATGGATGATGGAGCGCAGGTGCAGTTTCTTCGTGGTGACTAGCGGAAAGGTGCTGCTCAGATCGTAGCGGCTCTGCTCGCCAAAAACGGAGTACGCGCCCGTGCCGGTGCGGTCCTCACGGTAGCTGCCGTGGTCGAGCACTTTGCGAAGCAGGCGGTGGTATTCTTCCATCGGCGAGACATAGCGGGGCATGCGACGGATGCAAACGCGGCGGTTGCGCCAATGCTCCCCTGCCCCGATGCTCCGCATATGGCCGATCTGCCGGAAGACAACGCCCTGCGCACCCGCATGCAGAAACTCCGCATCACCGAGGAGGATCTGGAGGAGTCGTTCATTCGCGGCTCGGGCGCCGGCGGCCAGAAGATCAACAAGACCAGCTCCACCGTCGTTCTGCGCCATATCCCGAGCGGGATCGAGGTGCGCTGCCAGCGCGAGCGCTCGCAATCCCAGAACAGGCTGATCGCCCGCCAGGAACTATGCGACCGGCTGGAGGCGATTTTTCAGAAAGTGAAGCTCGATGAACAGAACGAGAGAGAGAAGAAGCGCCGCCAGACCCGCGCCAGGCCGCGGGGGCTGAAGCGGCGTTTTGTGGCCGGAAAACGGCATCGCGCAGGGATTAAAGAGGGACGCGGCAGGGTGGGCGGGGAGGAGTAAAAGGCGAACTTCCTTGCCTCACGTCACACTCGCGGCATGATCCGCGCTTCCATGAAAGCGCTCGTCCTCACCGCCCCTTCCGAGTTCAACTACGATCTCGACTTTCCCGAACCTACTGCCGCTGCCGGCGAGGTGCTGGTGAAGGTGCAGGCCTGCGGCATCTGCGGCAGTGACATTCACGGCATGGACGGTCGCAGCGGCCGCCGCCAGATGCCGATCGTCATGGGCCATGAAGCGGCGGGAGAAATCATTGCGCTTGGTGAAGGCGTAAGCGGCTGGAACATCGGCGAGCGCGTGACCTTTGACTCCACCGAATACTGCGGCGAGTGCGACGAGTGCAAAGCCGGTTTCGTCAATCTCTGCCCCAACCGCAAGGTGCTCGGCGTTTCCCCGGGCGAGTACCGCCGCCACGGCTGCTTCGCGGAAAAGATCGCGCTGCCCACCCGCATCCTCTACCGCATCCCCGACACGCTCTCCTATGAGAAGGCCGCCTTCGCGGAGCCGGTGTCCATCGCACTGCACGCGGTGAATCTGGCGGACGGCGTGGAAGTGGGGGAGGCCTTCACCACGATGGAAAGCTCCTGCGGTGACGAAAGCTGCGAAGGATGCGAATGCGATGAAGAAGCCAATGGCGGCACCGCCGTGGTCGTCGGCGCCGGCTTGATCGGCCTGCTCGTGATCCAGGCGCTGAAGGCACGCGGCTGGGAGAAGGTGATCGCCGTCGATCTCGACGACAGCCGCCTGGAACTGGCCCGCAAGCTGGGAGCTGCGGAGGTTTTCAACGCCAAGCAGGAAGGCCTGGCCATGCACATCCGCGAAATCTGCGGCGGCGACGGAGCGGATGCGAGTTTCGAAGTCGTCGGCGCCGGCGCACCACTCGATCTGGCCATCCGCAGCGTCTGCAAAGGCGGACAGGTCATTCTGATCGGCAATCTCCAGCCGAACACTCCCTTCCCTCTCCAGGAAGTCGTCACCCGCCAGCTCACGATCAAAGGTTCCTGCTCCTGCGCCGGTGAATATCCCGAGGCCATCCGCCGCATCGAGGATGGCAGCATCCAGGTCGAGCCGCTGCTCAGTGCGGTGGTTCCGCTGGAGGAAGGCGCTGGCTGGTTCAAGCGGCTCTACGACAATAAAGAAGGCCTGCTCAAGGTGGTCCTGCAGCCGGTTTGAGCGCGTGCCGCGCCAATGACGAAACCAGAATGACGAATTCCACAGAATAGCAGACGCGTTCGACATTCGGATTTCGGGCTTCATTCGTCATTCCACATTCGTCAGTCGTCATTTTCTCCCATGATCCGCCTCTTCCTGCTTCTCTCGCTGCCGCTGTTCATCCTCGACCAGCTCACGAAGAGCTGGATCGTGGCGAACTTTCGTCTCTACGAAACCGAGCAGGAGATCATCCCCGGCATCTTCTGGCTGCATCACGCCGCGAACACCGGAGTGGCCTTCGGCATGTTCAACGGCACGCAGTATGCGAACTACGCCTTCACCGCCGTCTCGCTGGCCGCGCTCGTCTTCATCTATGTGATGCATGGCAAAGGGCTGTTTCCCGGGAAACTCAGCCGCACCGCCGTGGCACTACTGATTTCCGGCGTGTTTGGAAATCTCACCGACCGCCTGTTCCGGACGGCTGACGGCGGACATCTCTTCGCCGGCACGTTTCTCGACGGCTATGTGGTCGATTTCCTGAAGTTCGACTTCGGCTTCCCGCCCTTCCACCCCTGGCCCTCGTTCAACGTGGCCGACTCCTGTGTGGTCAGCGCGGCGATCCTGCTGGCCCTGGCGTCTTTCTTTGAGACCCCGGAGCCAAAGAAGAGCTGATCATTCCTGCGGCACCGGCATCCAGCGATAGATGCCGTCAAACCATGCCATGCTGCCTGGAACGGCGGCCTTGCGCCTGGTTTCCACCCAGAGAAAGCCGCCTTTCCGCTTCAGGCTCACCTGCACGTCACGCGCCGCCTCAGGCACGTCAGCCTGGCGAAAGACCGCCTCGGCGGTGAATTCGTCGCCCTTTTCCTTCACTGACTCGGGTGGAATGGCTCCCTCCATGTCTCCGCCTTGGAATTCGTTCCCCCGGGTGCAGAATAGACTCACGCGCAGCGTGCCGTCCTGTGCGCGGCGGATAATCACCCGGCCGCCGAACCCGTCGTCGAAATCCCCCTGCCACTCGCCCTTTCCAGTCAGGTCAGGCATCTGCTGAACAAATCCATATCCCAAGGCCGTGGCTCCCGCGCGTTTCAGCCACCACTCAGCATCCTTTTCAAAAGCCGGTGCCGCCTTGACGGAAGAAAGGGGCTGTGAAGAGGCGGGTTTCGACTCTGCAGGTGTCGCAGGTGGCTGCCAGGCGATTTTCATCCAGCGCTCCTGCAGTGCCGGCCAGCGTGACCTCCAGTCTGACGCAACCTGGCGATCGGTGGTCGGCCAGGAGCGGGAGGCCGTCTTCAGGGTGGCCTGCAGGCGGTCATCGGCGGCCTGGAACTCCTTTTTGGCCAGTTGCAGGCGCTTTTCCTCACTGATCCGCCGGTAGGTGCCGAGGATCCCCGGATCCTGCGGCGTCCGCTGGCCGGGACGGAAGAGGATCTCCAGCTTCGACTCACCACCCTTCGTGATGAAAAACGCCCCGCGGTCCTGATCCTCCGCCACCACGGCGGAAAAGACGATTTGAGTCTCGCTACGGGTCCCCTGCCCCAGCCATGTGCCCATCCCACCCGGGTCGGCGGCCCAGCGCACCCGCAGCTCGACGCGGGCACCCCCCGTCGGAGTCACCATCAGGTAGCGCTGGCCGACGTCGTCATGATAGTGCGACGGCTCCGGCGCCGCAGACCACAGCGACGGGGCCGAGGCCAAGATGACCAAGAACACAACTTGAAGAAGCGGGCGCGGGTGATGGTGCATGTGCGGCGATTCTCATGGGAGATCGCCATGACGCAACAATAAGAATCCACTCCTGATGCAAGGCTGAGCATTCGCGTTTTTGACCCATTGGCGGTCGATTTGGGTACGGGAGAGGCCTGTTTGGCCGCCATTTTGGACACTCTAGCGACGCGAAGCCAGCGAACGGTCAATAAATTGTCAGATTTGCCAGAAACGCAAATCATTGAAAATGAGTTATTTAAGACGATTCATCGCCTTTTAAATTATCAAATTTACAATTTTATGAGTTATTTTTGAGATAGTGGTTGCAGTGATTCTAGTTTT
Source organism: uncultured Prosthecobacter sp. (assembly GCA_964452755.1). Lineage (GTDB taxonomy): Bacteria > Verrucomicrobiota > Verrucomicrobiia > Verrucomicrobiales > Verrucomicrobiaceae > Prosthecobacter. Next base: position 416,149 of record CAYVQY010000001.1, read on the forward strand.
TGGTTATAAATACCACACAAACGAGAAACACTGAACGCAGCCATGAAAACACTCATCCTCCTCGCCCTCGCCGCCACCTTCGGATTCGCCACCGTCGCTCAAGCGCAGAATGGATACGCCGCCGCCGGTTACTATGCAGCTCCCCAGGCGCAGGCTGCTTACCAGGCCAACGCGCAGGCTTGGGCCGCCTACAACGCTCAGCAGCAGGCCAACGCTCGTGCCTGGGCCGCCTACAACGCCCAGCAGCAGGCCAACGCGCAGGCTTGGGCCGCCTACAACGCCCAGCAGGCCGCTCAGAAGGCTGCCGCCGCCAAGGCCGCCGCTTCCTCCAAGACCGTTGGCAACTCCCAGATCCGCTTCGACGGCCGTTTCGCTTCCGTCGGCCAGACCGCTCCCAAGGCCCTTCAGTTCGCCGTTTACGCCGCCAACACCCTCCAGAACAAGCCTTACGTCTTCGGCGCCGGCCATCGCAACATCGAGGACAGCGCTTATGACTGCTCCAGCAGCACTTCTTACATCCTCATCAAGGCAGGTCTGCTTGACCGCTGCCTGACCAGCCAGGGCTTCGCCACCTATGGCCAGCCTGGCAAGGGCCGCTTCATCACCATCTGGGTGAAGCCTGGTTCCCACGTTTTCATGACCATCTGCGGTCTTCGCATGGACACCTCCGGCCGCGTCACTGGAGAAGGCCCACGCTGGCGCACCGAGAGCCGCAGCTACGCTGGCTTCACCCCTCGTCATCCTGTTGGCATGTAATTCTCATTTTTGTGACTCGATTATCACTCACGAAAATAACAATCCCCTCCAAACCTGCGAATCACCTCTCAAACACCTCAAACCTATCAAACCTGCAACTCATATGAAAACCAACACCACCCTCTCCACCACTGCTCAGAACGAAGAAGTCACCCTCGGATGGAGCTCGATGCCAGCCTACGGCGAAGTGATGAACCAACTCGTCGGCACCTCCCACACGGACGTCGTCAGCACTCTCAAAGCCGCGAACAAGCCCGCCACGTCCTCCTTCTGGAGCATGCTCAGCAACATCCGCTAACCATCAACCACCCCGACAGCCTCCCACCGAGAGCATTCTGAGCCACACCGACCTACCTGCCGTTCCTGCCCCCTCGTTCCTAACCTCCAACCAACCTCCTTCGCCGCTGCCAGGCGCTTCACTCTCCTCGTTTCCCATCCAGCCTTGCTCTTGCGACCCGCAGCCAGCCCTCGTATGGCTACGGACTCCGCCTCCAGATGCAGGTTCTCAGCTCCATCGACTCCCTCTCCACCCTTCCGGGTCCCCTGGCCCTCGCCGTCGGTGTTTTCGACGGCCTGCATCTCGGGCATCAGGAGGTCATCCGGGCAGCTCAGGAACACGCCCACCAGCACAACGGTACGGCCGTCGTCGTCACCTTTGACCCGCATCCGGCGAGGGTGCTGCGTCCCGAAAAGGCTCCGCAACTTCTCTGCGGGCCGCGCCATCAACAGCGCGTGCTCGACCGGAGCGGCATTTCATGCCTGCTGAACTGCCCATTCACGACGGAAACCGCCAGCACCCCGGCGCACGAATTCATCCGCCATTTGATCCAGGCCTCACGCCCGTTGGGCTGCATCTCTGTCGGCTACGGGTGGCAGTTCGGTCACCGGCGTGAGGGAAACATCCACCTGCTCATGGAGATGGGGCAGCAGTTTGGCTTTGCGGTCTATGGCGTGCCCTCGGTCAAAATCGGCGGTGAAACGGTCAGCAGCACGCGGATCCGCGAAGCCGTCGCCGCAGGTGATTTTGAACGAGCCGAGGCCCTTCTTGGCAGAAAACACACCGTCTTCGGCACCGTCGTCGAAGGGCAAAAGCTCGGTCGCCAGCTCGGCTTTCCCACCGCCAACGTGGCCGTCGAAAACGAGCAATTGCCCCCGCTCGGCGTGTATGCCGCCGAGGTTTGTGTCCGGGACACATGGCTGCCGGGCGTCGCCAATCTCGGGCGTCGCCCCACCGTGGCGGAGGATGCCGACCCCACGCTGGAAGTACACCTCCCCGACTGGAGCGGCGACCTCTACGGGCAGGATCTGGAAGTCAGGTTCACCCGCTTCCTCCGCCCGGAAATGAAATTCAGCGGCCTCGAAGAACTCAAGGCCCAGATCCGGCGCGACATCGACGCCGCAAAGTAGCCTTGTTGCTGCGCAGCAAGGACTCCCTGTTCCACCGGAACAGGACTACTTTCCTCATGGCTTCTTCGGCTTCGGCACGTCCTGCTTGGGATAGCCTTCCAGCTTCACCACGCTCACCGCCGTTTCTGTGGGAAAATCCTCCGGCACCGCCGCCGTGCGCTCCACATCCCCCGTGGCCACCCACTCCGTCCCGCGCTGCAGGATCGTGTAAAAGCCGCGGTCCAGCATCGAGTAGTCCGCGTGGCCCAGCGTCGTGTGAAACACCCGACCCTTGTGGTAGCTGAGCACCATGTTGTTCGGCTCACTCACGCCCGTGAGGTCTGAAACCGCCGTGGTCAGAATCTCCACATTTTCCGCCGGACCGCGCAGACGGCTGTAGAGCTCGTCCTTCGCATGCAGCCAGCGCTTCGGCAGACCGCGGGTGATCGGGTGATCGGAATTCTGAATCTCCACCACGAACTCATGCTGGGGGCCGTGTGCACCGCCTTTGCCCGCAACCGGATCACGAAACAGCTTCCCGTCCTTCACATACAGCCACGGGCCGCTTTTCTCGTCGCGTCCGCCCCAGCCTCCCACGCCGATCATGTCGTTGTACTCCTTCCAGTCCCCAAAGGAATTGTTCGCGGCATGCACGGAAACGAAGCCGCCCCCGTCCGCCACATACTTCACAAACGCGTCACGCACCGCTTGCGGCCAGGCTTCGCCGTTGTAGTTGCTGACCACCGCTTGGTACTCTGCAAACGCAGGCTTCCATGAATCCCATGCCTCCGGAGCCGAACCCTTGGGCGGCGTCGTGCTCACATCGACCGTGAACGCCCCGCTGCTCTCCAGCGCATTCTTCAGCACCGGCGTGGTGATGTCCCATTTGAGGTTGTTCTGTCCGTCAACGATCAGGACTTTCAGCTTGTCCGCAGCCGACAGCGTGGCGGCGTAGAAAACGACGAGGGAAAAAAGGATGGAGCGCATGGTTGGAGCCTCTTGCTATCAAGCTGCGGCAGCCTTGGCAAGAAGGAACGCAGAATCTTCTTAGAACTGGCCTTTCCCGCCTCATGTGCTACCTCAAACGCCTCAATTGGGGTGGAACACCCCCTAAATTGTTCTTTGGAACAATCCATAACACCGAGACACCGGTCGTTCATCCGCAGTCTCGGCGTTTTCAGATCATCCTTTCCTCCCCAATTCGTCCCACGAATCCTCCAATCTCATGCACAAAACCCGCCCGCTTGCCCTTTCCCTCCTGGCTGTCCTTTCCACAGCAACGGCGCCCATGAAAGCCGCCACCCTTTTGTGGGACGCGGAAGGTTCGGACTCTAACTGGTCCACTCTCGAAAACTGGGAGGGCAACACATCTCCGGCGGGATTCGAGATCCGTTTCAGCAACACCGGAGCGACCGGCAGTGCGGGCACGGTGACGAGCACCCTGACCAGCAGCCTGACTGTGCAGTCGCTCTTCTTCCAGAACACAGGGAGCAACTTTCACACGCTGCAGATCGATCCGGGAGCCATCCTGACACTGGACGGCACCGCCGCGGCCTCGCAGGTGTTTCTTCTGGGTACAAACACCGCCGCGGCCAACACCTCGGTGGCGATCACGGGTGCTGGCGGGCTGAACATCCAGGGACGCGCGGCGGGGAAGGACTTCATCCTCCAGAACACCGACACCACGGGCGCCAGCTCCACGCTGACGCTGGACATGACGGGGCTGGGGTCGTTCGTGGCGGACGTGGACCAGTTCGTGGTGGCCACGGGCACTGGCAAGGCGAACTTCAGTGTCACGCTGGCGGACTCGACCACCATCACGGCCAACATCATGATCTTCGGCAACAACACGACCCCCAATCCCACGGGTGTGTTGAATCTAGGCCAGACGAATACCTTCAACTCCAACACCATCATCATCGGCGCCGCGCGTCATGGAGTGACGGCCGGTTTCCGTTCCGGACTCACGGGAACGCCCACTTTCAAGATCCGCGGCACCGGTGGCACGGACTCGGATCTGGCGGATTTGATCGTCGGCGTGAACGCCTCGGCCTATGGCGCTTCCGCGGGCGGTTCTTCAATAACCACCACCGTGCTGGACACGACCGCAGGCGCGGTGGACTTCCGGCTCGACGAGTTGGTCATCGGCGTCGGTGGCAGCATCGCCAGCAACGCGCTGGGTATCGGCAACGGCACGCTGATTTTCGACGAAGGCAGCGTGGTCGCCAATTCCATCATCCTCGGTCGGGTGATCAACGCGACGAGCGGCACCACGGGCGACCGCGGCAGCACGCCGAACGGCACGCTGGACATGCGCGGCGGCACGCTTGAGGCGGCCACGCTGACGATCGGCCGCAATGAAGACGGCAACAGCGGCATGCAGGCCGCCATCCGCGGACGCGCACTGATCTCCGGCGGCACCGCCACCATCACCGGTGACGTAACGCTGGGCGTGCATACGGCGGTATCCGCCAGCACCGGACTCGCGGGAGCCACGCTGACGATCTCCGGCGGCACGCTGAGCATCGGCGGCAATCTGACGCTCGGTCAAGACGGCGGCAACAACAGTGCCGTCGTCACCTTGTCCGGCGGCACGCTCGACATGAACGGCGGGTCGATCATCGACATCACCACGCTGAACCTGGAATCGGGCATCCTGCAAAACGTTGGCGAAATCAGCGGCGGCGGTTTGGTGAAGACGACCGGCGGCACCCTGATTCTCGACGGAGTGAACACCTACACCGGCGGCACGACCGTCAGCGCGGGCACGCTGCAGCTGGGTGCGGGCGGCAGTTCGGGAGAACTGGGCACTGGCACCGTCACGGTGCAAAGCGGTGCGGTGCTCTCCTTCAATCGCGACGACCGCGTGGAGATCACGCAGAACATCACGGGGGCGGGCTCCATCCATCACAATGGAACCGGCAAGACAATCCTGGCCGGCACCAACGACTTCACCGGTTCCACCGTGGTGAACGCCGGCATCCTTCAAATCACCAGCGCGACCGCTCTGCAAGGCACGACGAATCTCAGCGTGCTCAGCGGTGCGACTTTCAGCTACCGGCCGGGCGCTGCCTCGACCTTCACCCTCGCCGCAGTCAGCGGTACCGGATTGAATCTGGCGGGCGGCAGCATTCTGGAAGTGGAGCTGGGCGGAACGATCGCTCTCAATGCAGGCGCCACTGCGAGCACGGCCGGCACCATCGGGCTCAACCTGGTGGGCGACCCGCTGCAAAATCCGGCCACGGGCAATTACACGCTGCTTTCCTCCCCTGGGGGCGGATTGAACGGCGGCACTTATGACTTCAATGTGTTCAACGCCACGAACTTCAGCGCGGTGTTCAATCCGGTCACGGCCACCGAAGTCTCCGTCAGCATCACCTCGGTGCTGGGAGGGCTGAACTCGGCCTTCTGGCTCGGCGGGCAGATCGCAGGCGCCGGGGGGCGTGTGGGCGCAGTCGGGCGCCGTGAGTTCGAATTGGGCCAGCGACGCCGGCGGCACGGCCACTGGACTCGTTCCCGGCGCCAGTACGGACGTCTTCCTCTCCGTCACCTCCGGAGCGACGCAGCAGGGAGCGATGACGCTAGGCGCGGCGATGACGATCCAGTCGCTGACGATTCAAGACAGCGCGGCGGTGACGCTCCTCGGCGACCTCAACACGCTGACCATCGCCGGAGGCGGCGCCATCACCGTGGACTCGGGTGCCGGCCCAGCCACGCTCGGATCACGGCTGCTCCTGGGCGCGGCGACGCCGGTGGTCACCGTCAACAACGCGGCTGGCCTGGTTCTCTCCGGCGAACTCGCGGGCAATGCGCTGACCAAGGCGGGCACGGGGACGCTGACGATTTCCGGCACCACGGCCAACACCTACACCGGAGACATTTCCGTCAACGAAGGCACGCTGATTCTCAACCAAACCGGTTTCAATGCGATCATTGGCGATCTGATCATCGGTGACGGCACCGGCACGGACACCGTGCGCCTGCTGGGGGTGGATCAGGTCAGCGACACTGCGGATGTGACCATGCAGAGCAGTGGGATGCTCGACCTCAACGACCAGTCGGAAACCATCGACGCGCTCAATGGTGGCGGTCTGGTGACGAACTCGGGTGCTGGCACAGCCACCCTCGTCATTGGGGCCGGAGACGACGCGGCGGCGGGCTTCAGCGGCATCATTGAAAACGGCAGCGGCAACCTGAGCCTCACCAAAATTGGCACCGGCGTGCAAGTCTTGGGCGGAGCCAACACCTACACCGGTCTCACGCTCGTCACCGCCGGCACCTTGCGCCTTGGAGCCAGTGATGTGCTCGCCAGCGCGGTCACCGTGGATGGAGCCTCGGCAATCTTTGACCTCGGCACGGACCACACGGACACCGTGGGCCTCGTCACGCTGCGCAGCGGCGGCACGATCACCGGCGGCACGGGCTCGGTGCTCTCCAGCAGCAGTAATTTCGCTATGGAAGACGGTACGCTGTCCGTCACGCTCGGCGGAGCCACCGGCCTGGTGAAGACGACGGCGGGAACACTCAACATCAACGCCATCCAGACCTACGCCGGCACCACCAGCGTCATCGAGGGCGCGGTGACTCTAGGAGCGGGCGCTTCCCTGCCCGCCACTTCCTTGACCGTTGGCGATGGCGCGAACGCCAACTTCACGGCCGCCGCAGGCAGCACGTTCAACATCGGCTCCGGCGCTTCCAGCAATCTTTATGTCGGTGTGCGAGTCGCCGCAGGCACGCTGACCGCTTCGGACAGCACTCTAGACCTCTCCGCGCTCGCCTCAGCCACGGTGAACGTCGGCAATCTTCTCATCGGCCACAACATCGGCAACGGCAGCGGCGGCCTGACGCGCGGCACCATTCTGTGGGCGACGGACAACACCATCACCGCCAGCAGCTCCATCCAGATCGGCAGTTCCAGATCCAACGGCAACAGCGGCACCTCCGTGATGACTTTCGGCTCAGGTTTGAACACCGTCATCACTCCGAGCTTTGTCATCGGCGGAGCGAAAAGCGTCTCCACCGTCGGCATCGGCGCCGGCGGCACGCTCATACTGGGAAGCGTCTCTGCCCCGACTAATCTCACACTCGGGTCCAATGGCGGCATTGGCACAGGCACTGCGGCACGCGGGACGCTGGATCTCACCGGAGGCACCTTCATCGGGTGGCTCGACACCTTCATACTCGGCGACAAAAACGGCGGAGGCACCAGCGGCCGCGGTGAAGGCTTCTTCACCTCTGGCACGAGTGCGGACAACAGCCTGCGCGCCTCCAGCATCATCGTCGGCGATCTCAGCGCAGGAAGCACCACGGCCGCGCGTGGCACCGGCGTACTGACCTGGAACGGCGGCCTGCTGGATGCGGACAGCATCGTCCTCGGCCGCTTTGGCTCCGGGCTTGGCGTCGCCGAAGGCACACTCACCCTCAACGGAGGCATCGTCAAAATCGGCAGCGATCTCACTGACGGCGGCGGCGTGAACGCCACCTCCACGCTCACCCTCAACGGAGCCACGCTCGACATGCTGGGCCATGCCATCGGCAGCGCAGCGAGTATGATCGATAACCTCGCTTTCCAGAGCGGCACACTGCGCAATGTGAGCGAGATCAACGGCGGCGCGGGCCTCGTGAAATCCGGCAGCGGCACGCTCGTGCTCACCGGCACAAACACGCACACGGGCGCCACCAACGTCACCGGCGGCACCCTGTGGGTGCAAAGCGGCACGGCGATGGGCGGCAGCACGGCGGTAAGCGTTTCCGGTGGAGCGACGTTTGATTACTCACCGGGAGGTGGCGAAGTCCTGAACCTCGCCAGCCTGACCCTGGCCGACGGCGCTCGCATCGGCGCCGAGGTAAAAAACGGCTCCATCGTCGTCGGAGGTGTCGCCAGCACCGCCGGAACAATAACCGTCAACGTCTTTGGCATCGCCGGTCAGGCGGTGACGACCGGCACCTACAACATCGTGACCGCCACCGGTGGACTTGACGGTGCCGGCTACACGCTCGGCAATCTTTACAACGCCACCAACTTCACCGTCACCGGCGTGGGCGGAGATGCGACCTCGATCTTCATCAACCTCACCGCGATCGACGCGATCGCGACCGCCTACTGGAAGGGCGGATTTGCCGGAGCGGCCAACGAATGGGCTGTCACCAACGGCACTGACGCCAGCAACTGGACCACCGATGCCGCCGGAACCCTCGGCACCGGCCTCGTGCCGGGCACCACCACCGACGTCATCTTCTCCGCCGTCGGCGCCACGAACCAGTCGGAGATGATCCTCGGCGCAAACATGAGCATCGGCTCCCTGACCTTCAACGACGGCGGCACTGTCACACTCAATGATCTCGCCAACTCCCTCACGCTGAACAAAGCCGCCGCCCTCACCGTAGGCGGCGGTGCCGGCGTGGTCAGTCTGACCACGCAGCTCTCCTTTGCCGATGTGGCGGCGATCATGAGTATCGATGGCGGTTCCTCCGGACTGGAGCTCGGCGGCATTCTCACCGGAGTGAACGGATTCACCAAGACCGGTGCCGGCGTGCTGCGGTTTGTCGGAGCCACGACCAACACGCTCAGCGGCACCATCACCGTCGGCGAAGGCCTTGTCGAACTGGCCAGGATCCCGGGCGTGGACGTCATCAGTGGTGACCTCATCATCGGCGACGGCACCGGCACGGACACCGTGCGCCTCATCAATGCCGACCAGATCAGCGACAACAGCATTGTCACACTGAACACCGGCGGCGTGCTCGATCTCAACGCTCTGAACGAATCTCTCGGCGCGCTCAGCGGCAGCGGCCTGGTCACCAGCGGTGTCGCGGGAAGCGTCACGCTCACCGTGGGTGCCGGAGGTCAAAGCGCCAGTTTCGCCGGGACGATCGAAAACGGCTCAGGAACGCTCAGTCTTATCAAAACCGGCAGCGGCACACAAATACTCGCCACCACGCAGACCTACACCGGACTCACCACCATCAACGATGGCACGCTCGCACTCGGGGCAGGCAACGTGCTCGCCGGCGACATCCTCGTCAGCGGTGCGACTGCGATCTTCGATCTCGGCACAGGTCACGCAAACACGGCAGCCTCCGTCACACTGCAGAATGGTGGCACGATCAATGGCGGCACAGGTTCCCTACTCTCCAGCACGGCCGCTTTCGACTTCCAGTCCGGCACCGTCAATGCCAGCCTCGGCGGCACAAACGGCATTCAAAAGACGACCTCCGGCACCGTCACGCTGAACTCCGCCTCCAGCACCTTCACAGGCGATGTTGTCATCACCGGCGGCACGCTGGCCATCGGCGCGAACGACGCGCTGCCCGCCGGAGCCGTCGTGATTCTCGGGGCAGGCTCGCAGACCGGAACGCTGGATCTCACCGATGCCAGCCAGACGCTCGACAGCCTGCTGGTTCAAAGCGACACCAACACGGTCAACAACGTTGTCATCGGAGCGGGCCGGACGCTGACGATCAACGGCGGAGGACTTCAACTTGGCCTCGCCAACTCAACCGGCATCGACTCCAACGCCACTTTCTCCGGAGGCGGTGCGCTCGTCATCGCCACTCCGACGCAAAATCTGCAGGTCGGCTACTTCACCACGCCGATCAACGCCTCGCCTGCCAACAACAGCGACCTGAACCTCGCCGGCCTCGGTTCCTTCACGGCGAATGTGAATCAGTTCCGCGCCGGCTACGGCTCCAATGTGGCCGCCGATGTGATCCTTTCCGACACGGCCAACTACATCACGGCCAACAGCATCGAAGTCGGCAACTCCGCCGGCGCCAACGGCAACACCGGCACACTGCGGCTCGGAGCAGGCGTCAATGTGCTGCAGGCGAACTCGCTCAACATCGGCGTCTCCAAGGTTCGCGGCATCATGGACTTCGCCTCGAACACTCCCGGCAGTCCCGGCACCTTGCTGCTCACCGGACGCAACGGCGGCGAGATCGACATCACCGTCGGCTCCACCGCCGGCACCGGGACCGGAGCCACGCCCTATGGCACGCTCGACCTGCGCGGTCACGACTCCCAGGTTCGCGCAGACGCGGTGATTATCGGTCAGCGAAACGGCACCCTCAACGGCGGGGCGCAGGGAGAGATCTTTTTCGATTCGGGCAGCTTCACCGCCAACAGCATCAGCATGGCCGCCAAATCCAACATCGGCACCGGCACGGCCTCCGCACTGCTGCAGATCGACGGCGGCAGCGTGGTCGTCGGAACCGGCGGCTTTTCCCTGGGCAGCCAGGCCACAGCCGGTTCCTCGCAGGGAACCCTGGTCGTCAATGGCGGCACCCTGGTCTCCGGCTCCAGCATCATCGATGGTGGCGGCTCCTCCACCACGACACTGACCCTGAATGGAGGCACGCTGGATTTGCAGGGCAACACCATCGGCGACGCCACCAACAGCATCGACAACCTCAACTTCCAAAGCGGAGTGCTGCGCAACGTGGGCGAAATCAACAACGGTGCCGGACTCGTCAAGACAGGCACGGAAACACTGCTGCTCAGCGGCACCAACACTTTCACCGGCGGCGTCACCGTCGGTGCCGGCACGCTTCGCGTCACGGACTCCACGGCGCTCGCCGCCTCCAACACCGTTAACGTCGCCACCGGCGCGACATTCCATTTTGCGGACGGCACGGGTGGGACACTGAACATCGCTAACCTCACGCTCGCCGGCGGATCCAGCATCGGCGCGGAAGTCGGCGGGGGCGGCATCGTGGTCAATCCGGCCTCGACCGTCTCCGCATCCGGCACGATCAGCGTGGACATCTACGGCATCGCCGGGTTCCCCTACGCCAGCGGCGTTTATGATCTCGTCACCGCCGCCGGCGGCGGACTCGACGCAGCCGCCTACACCATCGGCAACTACTACAACATCACCAGTTTCACCGTGAACAGCGTGGGAGTGGACGCCGACTCGGTCTTTGTGAACATCACCTCCGCCACAGAGCTGGCGGCGGCTTACTGGAAAGGCGGCTACGGCGGCGCGGCCAATGTCTGGTCCGTCAGCAACGGCACCACCACCAGCAACTGGACCACCGACGTGGACGGCCTCCTCGCCACACCGCAGGTGCCCGGCTCCACCACCGATGTCTTCTTCTCCGCCGCCGGAGCCACCAACCAGTCCGTCACCGTTCTCGGCGCCAACATGAGCATCGGCTCGCTCACCATCACCGACAGCACGGCCTCCATGCTTGTCGATTCCCCCGGCAGCACCCTCACCATCAACAAGGCCGCCGCCATCAGCATCGGCGGCACGGCAGGAGCGGTCACATTGAACACGCGACTGGCTTTCACCCATGCCGCGCCGTTGATCGATGTCGCCAACTCCGGCGGCCTCACGCTCGGTGGCCTCATTTCCGGTAATGCCTTCACCAAGACCGGCGCCGGCACGCTCACTCTCTCTGGCGCGACCGCCAACACGATGACCGGCACTGTCATCGTCAATGAAGGCACTCTCATGCTACAGAAGGCCGATAACGTTGCCGCCATCACGGGAGACCTGACCATCGGCGACGGCACCGGCACCGACACGGTCATACTCACCGGAAGCGGCCAGCTTTCCGCCGACACCCTGGTGACACTCAACACGGGCGCCGTGCTCGACCTCTCAGGCGGCACCGAATCCTTCGGCATGCTTCAGGGATCCGGCACCGTCACCAACAGTGCTTCGACGCTCGCGACGATGACCCTCGGTGCCACGGACTCCAGCGGCTCCTTCAGCGGCGTCCTTCAAGACGGCGCCAGCGCCGTCAGCCTCGTCAAACAAGGCACGGGCACGATCACCCTCGACGGCGCCACCGCCAACACCTTCACCGGTGACACCGTCGTGAGCCGCGGAACACTCGTACTCGCCAAGGCGGACAACGTTCAGGCACTCGGCTCCGCGAACATCCGCATCGCCTCCGCCGCCAATACCGGAAACGCCAACAGCATCCTCCGCCTCGGCGCCGACGAGCAGCTCCGTTCGGACGTCGCCATCACCACCTTCGCCGTGGGCGGTCGCAACGCCCGCTTTGACCTCAATGGCAACACCCAGACCATTGGCTCCCTCGACATGGAGACCACGACCAACGGCGGCACCACGGTGACGACGGGAGCCGGCGGCACGCTCATCGTCATGGGCGACATCATCCTGCGCAACAATCGCAACGCCTCGGCCAACAGCCCGCGTCATGTGCTCATCACAGGCACCGGCTCCGTCGCCACCGCCGCAAAAAACAGCGGCACCCTCGATCTCGGCGGCGCCACCCGCACCATCACCGCCCTCCACACCTACGCCCAGGCGGATTCCGACGCCCTCATCGAAACGGTGGTCACCAACGGAGGCATCATCAAGGAGGGCAACAGCGTCCTCTACCTCTCCGGCGACAACACCTACAACGGCATCACCACCGTCAACACGGGTGAGCTGCTCGTCACCGGCAGCCATACGGGAGGCGACGATTACACCGTCGCCAATGGAGCCACGCTTGGCGGCAACGGCCAGATCACGCTCGCCTCCAACGCAAGCTTCGAGATTGCCGGCACGGTCGATGTCGGCTCCACCCTCGACGCCACCACGGCGGGACGCCTCGATTTAATCACCGCCGGCACAGGTGCCGTGAACTTCCAGAACGGCTCCGCACTCACGCTTGCCCTCATCAGCGGGGCCGGAACCGGAGACCGCAGCAGCTTCGCTGCTGACGCCGACATCTTCAGCGTCACCGGGAACATCACCATCGGCACCGGAGTCAGCCTCAACGTCGTCAACCCCAACAGCATGACCGGCTGGGCCATCGGTGACCGCTGGCGCTTGTTTGACTGGAGCAATGTCGGCACCCTCAGCGGAACCTTCGACGTGGCTCTTCCCGATCTCACCGGCTTTGGTTTCGCCTGGGACTCCAGCGACCTCTACAACGGAGGCACCATCGCCATCATCGTTCCCGAACCCGGCCGCATCCTGTTCATAGGCGTGGGTTCCCTCCTGCTCCTGCTCCGCCGCCGCCGCTGAAAGGTGGAGACACAGGGTCCATCCGCCCCCGCAGTTACCAACCAGCAAGCCCCCATGAAGGAACGAGTTATATTTGCACCCTTTCCTGCCCATTCTACAGCCATGGCGCCCGGCGGCGCGACCATCGCGGCGCTGCTCAAGGCCGAATGAAGGAAGGTGACACGACCCCCTCTCTTCTTCCCTCCACCCAGCGGCGAGTATCCGAACGATCCCGCGCACCGCATTAGGTGCCATCACTTTGCCATCCGCTGACGCACGCACTCAAAGAGGCACACGCCGGTGGCGACGGAGACATTGAGGCAGTCCACCTTGCCGGCCATCGGGATCTTGGCCAGGAAGTCGCAGTGCTCGCTGGTCAGGCGGCGCATGCCGGTGCCTTCGGCGCCCATGACGATGCCGATGCCGCCTTTCAAATCGAGTTCGTAGAGGCTTTGCGTGGCTTCATCCGCGGTGCCGACGAGCCAGACACCAAGCTCTTTCAGCTTGTCCATGGCACGGACGAGATTGGTGACGCGGACCAGGGGTACATTCTCCGCTCCACCACAGGCCACGCGGATGACGGTCTCGCTGACGGGCGCTGATTTGTCCTTCGGCATGATCACCGCGACGACGCCGGCGGCGTCCGCCGTGCGCAGGCAGGCACCGAGATTGTGCGGGTCCTGCACGCAGTCGAGGATCAGCACCAGCGGGTTTTCTTTGCCTTCAAGAATGGCGGGGATGTCCCCCTCTTCATAGACCCGGACATGATTGTCAGATCGGGCGTGGCGGTTTTGACGTGCGGTGGGTTGATCAGGGCGGTTCGGGCGCATGGAATTCAGGGCGACAGTGGGACGGCGAAGGGCGTTTGGCAAAATGTTCGCGTGGCGGGCTTGCGATCTTTGTGAAGTGAAGAGAGCTGTCATGGCATGAAAACAACCGCCCTGAAGCGCTGGTGGCCGCGGATCGCCCTTTTGGCGGCGGCGGGACTTTCCCTCGTGTTCGGATGCGAGTGGTGGATAGCGAAGACGGCGGAAGGAAGATGCTTCCATGAGGTGAAATCGGTGCCGGAGGCGCCCGTGGCGGTGGTTTTGGGCACGTCCGCACGCGTGGCGGATGGCAGGGCCAATCTGTTCTTTCTCCCACGCATGGAGGCCGCGGCGGCCCTGTTCAAGGCTGACAGGGTGAAGGCGCTGATCGTCAGCGGTGACAACGGCACGCAAAACTACGACGAACCGACGGAGATGAAGCGCGTGCTGGTGCAGATGGGCGTGCCGGAAGCGAAGATCGTCTGTGATTATGCAGGCTTTCGTACGCTGGACTCGGTGGTGCGGGCGAAGGAGGTCTTCGGCCAGCAGAAGGTCATCTTCGTTTCACAGCGATTTCACAACGCGCGGGCCATTTACCTCGCGAAGGCGCTCGGAATCGAGGCATGGGGGCTGAACGCGGCTGATGTACCGGTGAAGCTCTCGGTGAAGACGTTTCTGCGGGAAAAACTGGCCTGCGTAAAGGCGATGCTTGATGTGAACGTCCTGGGCACGCGGCCAAAGTTTCTCGGCGAGAAGGTGGCGATGCCGGCCGGCTGATTCAGAGCCACACCGTGAGTGCGCGGCGCAGTTCCGGGCCGGGGGTGACGCGGAGGGCTTCTTCGACTTCCAGGCGAGCTTTGTGACCGTTTTGCGAGATTTCGAGGAAGACGGGAAGCGTGCCGGGAAATTGTGTCAGCACCTCGTGGATGCGCTCCAGATCGGTCTCGTCGTGCTGGCGGGTGTTGAGGCGCAGGACGATGGGTTTGGGCGGTGCGGGCGGCTTTGGCGGCGGCGGTTCAGAAGGATCAGGCGCACCGGCTTTGCGCGGTTTCGCGGCTTTGGGATTGAGGACCGAGGCGTTGTTGCAGGTGACGCGGTTGCCGTCGGTTTTTTGATCCTTGCTGACGCGGACGCGGAAGGCCATCACCGCGCCGTCAGCGAGCACGTCCTTGAGCTTTTCATAGTCGTCGCTCCAGCACATCATCTCCTGCACTCCGGTGAAATCTTCCACTTTGAAGGTGGCGAAGGGCCGGTTGTCCTTTTTCGAGTAGCGCACTTCAAGCTGGCTCAAAATGCCTGCGATGGTGATCGTGCAGGCTTTCTCCTTCGTGTCGATTTCTTCGATCGCGGCGATCTTGGTGAGCTTAACCGAGTCAAAATGCCCGCGGTAGCTGTCGAGCGGGTGGCCGCTGACGTAGAAGCCGAGGAGTTCCTTTTCAAAGGCGAGAACCTCGTCCGTGGTCCAGACGATGGAGGGCTGCACGGGCTCGTTTTTTTTCGGCTTGGTCTGCGCGAGGTCGAAGTCGTCAAACAGGCCGCCCTGCCCCGCTTTTTTGTCCTTCTGCATCGAGGCGGCGGAGGCGAGCACCTGCTCCAACCTTGCGAACATGACGGCCCGCAGTTCTCCCGTGAAGTCGAATGCACCCGCTCTGACGAGCGACTCCATGAGTTTCTTGTTCACGGCACGATTATCGAGTCGTGCGGCGAAGTCTTCGAGGCTGGTGAAGGGGCCGTTCTTCGTCCGCTCTTCGATGGCGGCCTCCATCGCGCCTTCGCCGACGTTTTTGATGGCGCTGAGGCCATAGCGGATGGCGTTCGGGATGCCCAGGGTGGAGGGGACTCCGTCTCCCCTCTCCTTGTCGCCGTCGTTGCGTTCGGGAGCGAACTTGAGGGACGATTTGTTGATGTCCGGCGGCATCACCCGGATGCCCATCTCAAAACATTCGCTGACGAAATTCGCAATCTTGTCCGGGTTGCTGATTTCAAAGCTAAGCACAGCCGCCATGAACTCGACCGGGAAATTGGCCTTCAAATAGGCCGTGCGATAAGTGACCACCCCGTAAGCGGCGGAGTGCGACTTGTTGAAACCGTATTGGGCGAATTTTTCGAGCAAGTCGAAAACGGCATTTCCCTGCTTGGCGGGAATGTTGTTCGTCTTTTCGCAGCCTTCGACAAAGATGAGGCGCTGCCGGGCCATCTCGGCGGCATCCTTCTTTCCCATGGCGCGGCGGAGCAGGTCGGCCTGACCGAGTGAGAAGCCGGCCAGCAGGTTGGCGGCCTGCATGACCTGCTCCTGATAGACCAGAATGCCGTAGGTCTCTTTGGCGATCTTCTCGAGCAGCGGATGCGGATACTCGACCTCCTGAAGGCCTTTTTTGCGGGCGATGTAGTCGGGAATGAACTGCATCGGCCCCGGACGATACAGGGCGAGAATAGCGATGATTTCCTCGATGGTGTCGGGTCCGAGCTGCTTGCAGGTGTTGAGCATCCCGCCGGATTCCATCTGGAAGACGGCGACGGTTTCGCCGCGCTTGATCAGCTCGAAGGTCTTGATGTCGTCGAGCGGCGCCTCGGCCACCCGGAAGTTGGCGATGCGCTTGCTGATCCAGAACTCGGCCTCGTGGATCACCGTCAGCGTCTTGAGGCCGAGGAAGTCCATCTTCAGCATGCCGAGCTCGGTGAGCGGCTTCATCGCATACTGCGAGAGGACGGCGTCTTCCTTGTCGCGTGTGAGAGCAATGAAATTGTCCAGTCTGCGGTCGCCAATGACGACGCCGGCCGCGTGCACGCCGGTGCCGCGGGTGAGGCCTTCGAGGAAGGTGGCGTGCCGCCAGAGTTCCTGCGCGTTCGTGTCGGCTTCGAGCTTGGCCGCGAGATCGGGATTCTTTTTCACCGACTCTTCGAGGTCGATGTTCAGCTCGTTGGGAATCATCTTCGCCAGCGCGTCGCTGTCCCCATAGCTCCAGCCGAGCACGCGGCCGACGTCGCGGATGACAGATTTGGCACCCATGGTGCCGAAGGTGATGATGTGGCAGACGCTGAGGTCACCGTACTTTTCGCGGACGTACTGGATGACCTCCGGACGTCGTGTCTGGCAGAAGTCGATGTCGATATCGGGCGGGCTGACGCGCTCGGGATTGAGGAATCGCTCGAACACGAGCTCGAAGCGCAGCGGGTCGATGTCCGTGATGCCGAGGCAGAAGGCGACGAGTGAGCCTGCGGCCGAACCACGCCCCGGGCCGACGGGGATGTCGTGTTCGCGGGCCCAGTTGATGAAGTCCCAGACGATGAGGAAGTAGCTCGTGAAGTTTTTCTCCTTCAGCAGGGCGAGCTCGATCTCCATGCGCTCGTGGAGCTTCTCGTCGTTCAGCGCACGGTCGCGTCCGTAGTGCCGCTCCAGGCCCTCCATGGTCAGCTTGCGCAGGTACTCGTTGCGGTCGCCGCCGTCCGGCATCGGATACTGCGGATAGCGGTCGATGGAGGTCGAATCGAGGTGAATTTTGACATCGCAACGCTCGGCGATCTCCAACGTGGCGTCACAGGCCTCCGGCACCTCGGTAAACAGGGCGCGCATTTCCTCGGCGGTCTTGAAATAGACCTCCGGGGAGTAGGTCATGCGGTTCTGGTCGTAGATGCTCGCGCCGGTGCCGATGCAGATCATGATGTCGTGGGACTCGTGATCGCTGCGGTTGAGGAAGTGGACGTCGTTGGTGGCGACGGTTTTGAGACCGTACTCCCTGCCCCACTCGATCATCTGGCGGGCGCTCTTGCGCTGCGCCTCCATGTTGTGATCCTGGATTTCGAGATAAAAATTCTCCGGGCCGAAAATCTCGCGGAACTCCTGCAGGCTCTTTTCCGCCTCGTCCTTGCGGTCGGAGAGGAGCAGCTCGTTGATCTCGCCGTTGATGCAGCCGCTGAGGCAGATGAGACCCTTCGAGTGCTCACGCAGGGCGTCCTTGTCCACGCGGGGCTTGTACCACTGGCCTTCGAGGTGGCCCTTGGTGATGAGCTTGGAGAGATTTTCGAACCCTTCATTCGTCTCGGCCAAGAGGGTGAGGTGGGAGGAGCGCTTGCGGCCGGCGACCTCGTTTTTGTTAAACATCGAGCCGGGCGCGAGGTAGGCCTCGCAGCCGAGGATGGCCTTCGTCTTGGCCTTCTTCGCGGCCATGTAGAAGTCGATCGCTCCATAGAGATTGCCGTGGTCGGTGATCGCGACGGCGGGCATGTCCAGCTCCTTCACGCGCTTCATCAGGGCACCGATCCGCACCGCACCGTCCAGGAGCGAGTAGTCGGTGTGCAGATGAAGATGGACGAAGGAATCAGACATGTGAAGAGAAAGGTTTAACAGGGGTCGGGGGGGCGGAACAAGAAAGACTTGTCACATCGAACGCGGGGGGCGGTGAGCGCGATGATGATGGCGGTAGTGACTCAGCAGACGCCAGCCCACAATGACAAGGACGCAGGAAATCGAAACCGAAAGCACCAGGAAGAGCCTGCTCACGGGCGAAGCGGCCTGCTCACGGGGAGCCGCCGGCTCCGCCGCCTTTTCTTCAAGCGTTCCGAACCGAAACTCCCGGCTGGTTTCCCCCGGAAAGAGCACCTGCGGCCGCAGATCGGATTTGCCCCCTTTCGAGTGCAGGAGAATGAGGCTGGTATTCGCCGTCTTCGAGAAGTCGATCCGAAACGTGGCTGCAGCATCGGGCAGGCGCCCGGTCGCTGTGGCGAGAAGGTGCAGCTCCCGCGTCTCCTCACTCAACGGGGTGCTGTCCTCGCCATTGATGGCTTCGATTTGGCATGGTGGCAGCGGTACTTTTTGACCGTCAAACTGCAGAATCAAAGACCCTGCCAGATAGCCCCGCGCCCGCTCGTGCGTGACGGCGATCTGCTCGGGACTCTGCTCGCGATACCAGGACGCGGGCACGGGAGGCAGCGTCGTCGGATCCGGCGCGAGAAAGGTGCGGGGGTCCACATTGATCTTCAGCACATAGGCCCCTTCACCGGCGAACTCGGCCTCCACCGTCATGCTGGGCACGACATGGGCCTGCGCCACACTGACGAGAGTCAGCAGGAGCAGTCCGAAGAACTTTCCAGTCCGGTGACGCTGTATTCCGAAATGCATGCGTCACAGTGAATCGGGGGGGGGCGATGGCAAATTTCATCATCACGGAGAACGACAAATCCGCGCGGTACAACGGGCCGGGCGCGGGTCCGTCGGAATGGCCGCCGAAAGAACCTGTGAAAAACCTTGTAGCAAGTTGGTGACCGCGCTTGACTAACGGAGCGCGAATTGCTTCAAAAGATCGTCTGCAACCTCCCCAAAATGGGCGCCACTCTCAAATCTGTCGAAAAAGGCACCGAGATCACTCTCGAGGACTTCAACCTGATCGGACGCAGTCCGGATGCTTCCATCCGCCTGCTGGACGGGGGAGTGTCACGCCAGCACGCCACGATCCGCAGAGACGGGCAGCTCTTCTGGGTGTCCGACCTGGGCAGTGCGAACGGCAGCTTCGTCAATGACGTGGCCGTCACCACCGCACGGGCGCTGCGTCACGGGGACAGGGTGCAGTTCGGCACCAGCGTCTTTGTCTTCGACAGCGAGGATGAAGAGCGTCCGCCGAGTGACTCGGGAAACGCCAGCACGCAGTCCCTCCACACCATCGCGCTGCCGGTGAAAACGGTGAAGGCCACGCTCCTCGTCGGCGACCTGCGCAATTTCACGTCCATTTCCGCCCAGCTCTCCGCGGAAGAAGTCGCCGCCATGCTGCGCGAATGGTACGCGCAGTGCGAAGACGTGATCAAGTCACGCGACGGCATCATCGACAAGTTCATCGGCGACGGCGTCTTCGCCTACTGGCCGGGGGACGATCACAGCTCCCGCGTGAAGGCGACGGAGGCGGCCCGCCTGCTCAGCGGCCCGGAAGCCGGCAACTCGCCGAAACGCAAGTATCTCCGCGATGAGATGAATCTCGAAGTCCACTGCCACATCGGCCTCAACGTCGGCGACGTGGCTCTCGGAGCCATGGGCCGCGGCAACACCACCGCCGTGGGTGAAGCGGTGAACGTGACTTTCCGAATCGAGAGCCTCACCCGCAAACTACAAGTTCCCGTGCTCGCCGGCGCTCCCTTCCTTCAGGGGTGGCCCGAGGGTCTGCAACTCTACCAGAATGCCGGGATTCATCCCGTGAAAGGGCAGCCGGATCCCGTGGAGGTCTATTCGCTGATCGACGTGCCCACGATGTCGTTCTGAAGATAACGCGCCATGTCGGCGCGGGTCATGCGGTAGAGAAACCAATCCTCAAGGCGCTTGGCACCCAGACGCCGTTCGTAAACCTGCTGCGCGTTCACATTCCAGTCCAGCGCCGTCCACTCCATGCGGCCGCAGCCGCGCTCATGGGCCAGTGTGGCCGCTTTTTTCAGCAAAGCCCCGCCCACACCCGCGCCGCGATGCTCCGGCAGCACAAACACATCCTCGATGTAGAGCGTCGGCAGCGCCAGGAAGCTCGAATACGTCTCCACCAGGATCAAGTAGCCGCACGGCGTCGCCGCCCCGTCCACAAACGCCAGCCACACCTCAATGCGCGGCCTTTCGCTCAAAGCATCCTCCACCAGCCTCCCCTGCGCCGCCGCATCCGGCGGCGTCAGCTTCTCAAACTCCGCCAAAGCGATGACAAGGCTGCAATACGACGCCGCGTGCTCGCGCGTCAGAGGGTGCAGCTCAATGCTCATGCGTGCAGCACCGGATCGCCGAAAAGCGTGAAGTGCCCCGCCTCGGCAACGCGCACTTTGAAAATCTCGCCCGTGTGGCGTTCAGGGTTGCCGTCGAAGACGACGATGCGGTTGCTGCCGGTGCGGCCGGTGAGACGCTCCGAGTTGGTCTTGCTGGGGCCTTCGCAGAGGATTTCGACCTCCCGGCCGACGAGCTGGTCGTACATCGGCAGGGCGATTTCGTTCACAAGCGACAGCAGATCCTGATTCCGCTCCTCTTTGACGCGTTCCGGCACCTGCGTGGCCTCCTCCATCTCGGCGGCCGGCGTGCCGCGACGTTTGGAATAACGAAACACAAAGGCGTTGTCGAAACGGATGTTCTCAAACATCTGCCGCGTCTCCATGTAATTCTCCTCCGTCTCACCGGGGAAGCCGACGATCACATCCGTGGTCACGGCGATGTCAGGACGGGCGGCGCGGATGCGCTGGACGAGCTCGGTGAACTTAGCGGCGGTGTAGGGCCGGTGCATGCGCTTCAAGATGACATCGCTACCGCTTTGCACGGGCAGGTGGACGTGCTCAGCGAGCTTGGGCAGGTAGGTGAAGGCATCGATGAGATCCTTCTTGTAGCCGATCGGGTGCGGGCTGGTGAAGCGGATTCGCCGGATGCCGGGAACCTCGTGTACGGCCTCCAAAAGCTGCACGAAGGGGCTTTTGCCATCGACGGCGGGGAATTCGTGACGGCCATACAGATTCACGATCTGGCCGAGCAGCGTTACCTCCTTCACACCGCGATCCGCGAGACGCCTCACCTCCTCAACAATGTCCGCGATGGGCCTGCCGCGCTCGCCACCGCGCGTGTAGGGAACGATGCAGAAGGTACACTTCATGTTGCAGCCCTGCATGATGCTGACGAAGGCGCTGGCCTGCTTTTCCTTCAACGTGTGGTCGCGGATGGTGTTTTGAGACGCAGCCTCCTCCTCGACATCGACGATGGAAAAGCGCTCGTCGTCCATCTGCCGCGCCTCCTTGGCGCGAATGATTTCGTCCACGTAATCGACGACGCGGTGGTACTTCTGCGTGCCGACGACGAGATCGACGTTCGCCTTGCCCACGAGCTCGCTGCCGCGGCTCTGCGCCATGCAGCCCATGAAGCCGGTGACGAGAGGGATGCGACGGCGGCGCACCATGCCCATTTTTCCCAGCGCCTTCTGCTCCGCCTGATCGCGCACGGAGCAGGTGTTGATCAAAACGACGTCCGCATCGTCATCCTTGGCGGTCATGGTGTAACCGCGCTCGACGAACATCTGCGACACCTGCTCGGTGTCGCGCTCGTTCATCTGGCAGCCATAGGTTTTGATGTGGACTTTGGGCATCTGGGGCGCGGAGGATAGCCTCCTACGCCGAAATGACAACCGCTAGGCCTTGATCTCAAAGATCGCCTCGACCTCCACGGCGGCTCCGGTGGGGAGCTGCGCGAAGCCCAGGGCGCTGCGGGCGTGGTAGCCGTCGCCTTCCTTGCCGAAGATTTCATGCAGGAGGTCGGAGCAGCCGTTGATCACCAGGTGCTGGTCGGTGTATTCGAGCGTGGAGTTCACGCAGCCGAGCACTTTGATGACTTTCAGGCCGTCGAGCGTGCCGTGGATGTTCCAGACGGAGTTCAGAATCTTCTCCGCGCAGTTCTTTGCCGCCTTGTAACCGTCTTCGGTCGAGACATCCGCCCCAAGCTTGCCCTTCAGGTCACTGACGTGGCCGGAGGTAATGAGCTGGCTGCCGCTGCGGATGCAGAGGTTCAGATAACCGGGAGTCTGCTTTGCGAAGGTGATGCCGAGGGATTCTGCTTTTTGCTGGGGAGTCATGGTTGGGAGTGAAGTGGCCATGAAATCGCCGTCAGGGAAATGAAAATTGCAAAGTCACCACGCAGCGGAGGAAAAAATGCACTCACCAATTCCCTGCGATCACGATAAACGCCGAGTTTTCCGCCCATGTGCGATGCGTGCAGATTCAATATCAATACAAGAGATTGAGATGCGCGGAGCTGTTTTGAGGCCTGCGTTCCTCACGCCTTCAGCTTTAGACCAGGGCGAGCGTCTGTGAACACGCCCACCCTCCCAGAAAGCAATGCTTTAGGTCTTTTTAAGACCCCTGAAGCTATAATAAATATGACAAATAATGACATTTAACCATGGACCTTACTACCATACATCGTCGTTACCTGACTCTTCTGTGCTCAGGCCTCTTCTCTCTAGTCGCCCTCTCTGTAAAAGCCGACCCGGTGGACAACAACAACATCCCTCACCCACCCATACCAACACCTCCCCCAATCGTACCAAACAACAACAACCCTTCACCCCCGTCCGTACCCAGTCCCGGCACTTCTCAGCAGAACGGCTTCCAGAACAGCACCACGAACTCCATTGGTGTCAGCAGCACCATGGACACACTGACCAACAGTATGGAAGGCATCGACAGCGGTGTCATCGAAGGACAGGGAGACGGTCCGGGCACCCTGCGTGCCACCCTCTCTCCGTCGGATCTGCACTGGATCGTGTTCACCACTTATGACTACGGAAGGCTCGATGTCGAAGGCCCCAACGGGATCCGGAGCGACACCCACGGCAGCTCGGTGGGCGTGCTCTACCGACTCAACCCGCGCATTGCGTTTGGCAGTTCGGTCGGAGGCCTGACCAGCAAAGGCATCGCGTCGGGCGGCAGCAGCACTGTCAGATCGGACGGACTGACGCTGGCGGCCTTCGGGGTGGCATCCTTCGGCGACACTTTTGTGGACCTGTTCTACAGCACCACGCTGCTGGACAATCAATTTGATCGCAACCCCGTCGGCACCAATGCCTCCGGCCACACTGACGCCACGGTGCAGACAGTGGCACTCACCCTGGGGCACAACCATCGCCACGGTCGATGGGTGACGGGGCCGCGTCTGGGAGTTAACTACAGCCACTGGAGCCAGAAGGGCTTCTCCGAGTCCGGCACGGGCGCCCTCCTGACCTATTCCGACCAGAACTCGGAATCGTTGGTCGCGCGTGTCGAATGGTTCGGCAGCTACGACATCCCAACGCAGCTCGGTACCATCACCCCGCGTGCGCGCATCGGCTGGCACCGCGAGACCAAGGGTGGAGCGGGTGCCTCCAACGTCGAGTTCGTCGCCGGCGGTGTGGCCTCCTCCGCAGGTGTGAACCGCGTGCGTCACTACATGCTGGCGAGCGCCGGAGTCAGCGCCAACTTTGGCCCCAACTGGAAGGCCAGCGCTGACTATGTCGGCCAGTATTTTTCGGACAGTTTTGAGGTGCATAGCGTTTCGCTGATGCTGAGCTACGCCTTCTAACAGGCGCGCCAACCGGTGGCGGTCTGGTCATGCGACCGCCACCGGACGGCACGTGAAATACCACGGGCCGGAGCATCCCCCTCCGGCTCGTTTTTTCGGTGCCATTCACTCCGCGTTCACGCCCTGACCACTCCGGCCATCCGCCACATCAGCCGGTCCAGCGCCAGGCCTGCGCCTTCGGTCCTGCCATTGAGCAGCCCTGCCCAGCAGAGGCCTTTCGCCGTGCGCACCATGATGGTGGTCGTGCCGGGCAGCGAGCCTGTGTGCCACCAGTTGGGCGCCTTGTTCACGTTCCACCCGCGTGCGTAGCCTTCGCTCACGCCGTGCGTGGTCATGGTGCGGATCAACTCTTCCTTGAGCAACTTCGGCAGTTGGGACGCGAACCGCACCAGATCCCCCGCCGTGGCGATCCAGCCGCCGTGCGAGTCCATGCGGGCAACGTTCATGCCATAGGCCGCGCCGGATTTGTCGGTGTGATACATGACCTCCTCCGGCTGACGTTCCGCGAGCGTGTTGCCGCCGATCTTCATGCTCGTGACGCCGCACTTTGACAGCACGTCCCGCGTGATCAGCGTCTCGTAAGGGAGGTTCATCACTTTTTCGAGCACACGACCCAGCACGCAGTAGCCGAAATTCGAATACGCGAAGTGTTCTCCCGGCGGATGAGTCTGTTTCTGGTTCGCGAGCGTCCACGCGATGAGTTCCGCATGCTCCATCGCCGGATTTTTGAACATCGGATCGCTTTTATCGTTCGCCCAACCGCCGCTGGTATGCGTGAGCAGATGATCGACGGTGACCGCGGCCACATCACCCGCGTATTCGCCTCCCAGAATCCCCTGCGGGCCAAAAACCTTGTCGTCGAGCTTCAGCAGCCCTTTTTCGGCGCACATCATCACCGCCGCGGCCGTGAGCGGCTTCGAGATGCTGGCGATGCGAAAGCAATGCCCCGGCGTCACGGCTTCCCGTCTTTCCAGGTCGGCAAAACCAAAACCCCGTTCGTATTCGACCACGCCGTCCCTGCCGAAGGCCACGCTCATGCCCGGGATGCCATGCTCACGCAGGAAATCCTCAGCCATGCCTTGAACTCCGGTCGTGGCGGCCATCACGGGCCAGGCTGCCAGAGATCCGGCAAAGAAGCGTCGAGTCATGGCAGCATGATCACACCCCGGCCTCGTCCCCGTCAACGGGAACGTCCGCTACGAAAGGTCCGAAGCCAGCACCGAATTTGCGGCGCGCAGGGCCAGTTGCTTCGCCTGTGCGATCACTCGCTCAGGTGATGAATCAAACATGTAGGCGTGGCAGCTCGGGCAGGTGACGGCGCGCGTGACCACGATGGAGCCGCAGCCTTCGCAGACTTTGTACTGCTCCGGATGGGTGGCGATCTTTTCAGCCTGCTTCAGACGTGAGTCTGGTTTTTGCTCGTGTGCGCTCATGAACAACCGATGCTACGACGGCATTGCAGGAGCGCAACGTCGGCGATGCCAAACTTGTGCTGATTTTGCGGTTGCTTTGCGGAGGTTAATGAAAATCACCCCAGTCCTTCAACACTCCACCCGTCTCGATACTTCCGCGTGAGCTGGGCGTTGAGTTCGGGCTGGCTGGTCACCTGCCCTGCTGCGGCGTCCCATTCGATCCAGCCGCCCGGATTGCGCTCGGCCAGGACGCCGAGCAGCACCGCCTCCGTGACCGGGCAGCCGAAAGTCGGCAGATCGGTGGCGGCTTTCTCGCCCTTCATGCAGGCGTCCACCCAGTCGGTGTAATGGTCGGCGATGCGCGTTTTCGGATAGGTGTGGCCGGTGAAATTTGCCTCCGGCACCAGCCACGGGCGCTGCTGGTGCGGTTTGAAGATGCCGCCGTTCTCACCCACGAAGAAAATGCCGCTCGGCGTGTCCTTGGTGAGCACGCCCGGCTTGATGACGACGTTCGGATCGTAGGGGTAGCCGCCGTCGGTCCAGGTCATCTTGATCGTGTCGCCCGCAGTGAGGGCGGTGCCGGGGAATTCGAGCTCCAGGTGGCGCTTCTGTGCGTAAAGGGCGCCCTTGCTGCCTTCGTCGAGGCAGCGCACGCGCTTCGGAGCCTGCAGACCGAGGCAGGCGAACACGACATCGAAGTAGTGGCAGCCCATGTCTCCCATCATGCCGACGCCGAAATCCACCCAGGCGCGCCACATGGAGGGATGGTACGCGCCTTCGAGAAACGGCACCTCGTCCGCGACACCGAGCCACAGGTTCCAGTCGATGTTCTCCGGCACCGGATCGGCCTCCGCCTTGCGTTCGGTGACCTTGGGCCACCAATTCGACTTCTTGTTCTCCCAGCAGATGACTTCTTTCACCTTGCCAATGGCCCCGCTCTTGATGAGGTCCACCGCGAGGCTGGTCTCGATGTTGGAATGCCCCTGGGTGCCCATCTGCGTTGTCACGCCGGCTTTGGCCGCTTCCGCGCCCAGAACCCGCGCTTCGTGGATGTGATGCGTGAGCGGCTTCTGGAGATAGACGTGCTTCTTCGCCCGCAAGGCCGTCACCGCCATGGCCGCATGCATGTGATCCGGCGTGCCGATCGTCACCGCGTCGATGCCGTCGCCCAGCTTGGCAATCATCTCGCGATAGTCGCGAAACACCGCCGCCTCACCCAGGCGGTCCTTCGCCGCCGGATCCTGCAATTCCTTCCGCCGTGAACTCTCGCCGCGCTGTGCCAGCGCCAGCGTCTTGGCATCCACATCGCACATGCCCACGATGCGCACCTTCGGATGCTTCAGCACGCTCATCATCGTGTTCCCGCCCATCCCGCCGACGCCGATCGAGGCCACCTGAAACATTGAGTTCGGAGACCTCGCGCTCAGGATGGCGGGCGCGGAAACATAGGCGGATGCGGCGAGGGACTGCTGGAAAAAGTGGCGGCGGTTCATGGCAGTGAACTCAACGCGGATGCTCGCGGCATCTGTCAGATGGAAGACTCACGTCTGCTCCGAAAAAAGACCGCCAAATCACACGCCAACAGCCTCCACTTCGACGTCCTACCCGGAGGTCAGACCCAGCTCACCATGCCCCCGCCCCGCCTGACGGTGGTTGGAAATCGTCCTCCTGCTCAGGGTCTGCCCTACCCGACAGATTCTCGCAACTATGCCACAGGTGGCTTTCGAAAGACGCGGCACCCGCATCCGAATGGGTTCGTCAGAAGGATTGACTCGCAGGTTTCATTCCGTCAAAACGGTGGGATGAACAGAGTTCGCCACAGAAAATGAAGACCATAGTCCCAATCGTCGTGCTGCTGACTATTTTCGCGGGATGTAGTTCTGCCGACCGCCTGCACAAAAAGAGTATCGCCGCCATTGCGGCGAAGCGCACTGGTGACATATACACTTTCAAGCTGCGGCCGACCTTAGAAGAGTCCTACCAGATACAGTTGTCTGGAGTTACCGAGACATCATGCCATCTCGGTCCCGACTTCACTGTTCACTATTTTTCATTCCCTCAGTCAGGTTCGTTGGCCATCTACTTCGGTGGACATCCTCAGACCGAAACGGATCGACCTACCAAGCGGTTCAGATCATCATTCGGCACCACCGCCGCAGTATGGAGCCTTTTCAAGAGGACGGCTGATTTTCGAGCCACCACCTATATTCCTTATTCCGACAGCGAGGGTGGGCCAACCTACACTTGGCATCTAATCGTGATTGCGAACACCGAGAAGGCTGTCCATGAGATTGTCGATCAGCTTCCCACGTTCCATCTGATATCTGGTGCCAAGAAACCCAAACCAGGACCATGAGGAGAAACTGTGACTAGCAGGCGAGCAACAAAACGGATGCAGCCGCTTGCCGTCGCCTGATCCCGGACATTGATAATCCCCAACCCTAAAGCCGCTCCACCCTCGCGCCCGGTTTGAGACGGCCGGGGGGGCGTTTGAGGAGACAGGCGGGGTGGGTGGGAAATTTTTTTCGGCGCTAAGATATTGAGAATGAACTCCTTCCGTCAGGTCGGGGTTGGGGTGGCAAAAAATAATCTTGCCGGATTTTTTCGGTCCGGGTAAAAAACCGGCGCGATGTCGCCTTCCGCAACCAGTTTGGAGGTCAATATCCGCATGAGCAGACCCGGAGGTTTTGCAACGGGAGGGGAGAGGGCGTTGCCGGTTTTCAGGCCTGTGGAGAGCGGCCTGGAGGTGCGCCTCCAGCAGCTTCAGCGCATCGTGAGACGATTGGAGTTGCACCCCGAGGGCTTGGAGGTGCGCCTCCAGCGCCGCCACGGTCTTCCGGAGAAATTGGAGCTGCGCCTCCAACGTCCGGAGGCGCGCCTCCAGCGGCTTCGCAATCACCTCCAGCGATTGGAGTTTCACCTCCAGCGATTGGAGTTTCGCCCCCAGGGGCGGGAGTTTCACCTCCAGGGGCGGGAGTTTCACCTCCAGGAATGCGAGTTTTGCCTCCAGAAACGGGAGCTGCGCCTCCGGAAGCCCCGAAACAGCGCCGGACCGGGCCGGTTCGCCGGGACGGCACCGCTTCAGCACCGAGCCCTCTGCCGCTTATGAAACCGCTCCTCTGGGACTCCCCTGAAATCGATCCCTACACCGGCCAGAAATACACCTGGGACTCGCCGAACCCGAACGTCACCTGGGACGGCATCCTGGAACCCGGTGACGTGGGTTATGTGCCGCCGCCGTCTTCTCCCGCTCAACATCCAACCCAAAAACGCAAAATGAAACATAACTCGTTCTATCCCACCAGTGTGCCGGAGCAGATCCTCTGGCTCACGAATTTCTTCAACAAGCTGCTCGGCCATGCGGTGACGCTGGGCCTGGCGCCGCTGATCCTCGCCGCCGCCGTGGCGGATGCGCGCTGGCTCATCTACCTGCTGGGCACCTACCAGCCGGCCCAGCGCACCTGGAGCAAGTCCACCACGGAGATGATCCGCATGGCGCAGACCGGCACGGGTGACAGCGTGATGACGCTGCCGGACTTCGATCCGCCGCCGCTGCCACCGGAGGATGCGGCGGCGGGCCTGCCCGCCGTCGTGCCGGTGAAGCCCGGTGCGCTGAAGCGGATCTTCAGCCTCGTGCAGGTCATCCAGGAGGCGGACGGCTACACGGATGCCATCGGCATGGACCTGGGCACCATCGGCAGCGAGGCATCGGGGCCGGACATGGAGCTCATCCAGCCCAGCCTGAAGGTGCGCACCGTCGGCGGCCATGTGTTCTGCGACTGGAGCTGGGAGGGGAACCGGGCCCACCTGGACATGCTGCAGCTCCAGGTGGACCGCGGCCAGGGCTACGCCGACCTGGCCTACGACACCACCCCCGGCTACACGGACACCGAGCCCTTTCCCGCCACGCTGACCACCTGGAAGTACCGCGCCATCTGGCGTGTGGGCGATGCCCAGGTGGGCCAGTGGAGCGCCGAGGTGAGCATTGTCGTGGGCGGCTGAGCCCCGCCCCCCGGACCCGCCTGCGGGGAAACACCCCCCAAGGGCGGGTTCCCGGCGGCGCCCGCTTCTGAATTCGGTCGTCAGAAGGATTGACTCGCTGGAAGCATTCCGACAAAACTGTGGGCGAATCTGATTCGCCCACAGTTTAGTGTGGATCAACAACGTTCGCCCAAGAAACGGCATCACCCCACATGACTCGACCCTGTTGCACGACGATCTTCAATCTGGCAGGATACTTGGCACTGCTATCGGCACTTCCAGCAGTGCTGGAGAACATGTGGGAGGTCTATTGGGGCACAATCACTTCGGGGCCTCAGATGATCGGATTCGTTCTCGCTCACGCCAATCCCGATTCAACATTCATTCGGATCATTCGTTACTCATCCTACGCTTCCATTGCACTCACTGTCGTTGGGATCATTTCGACAGGACGCCTACTTGCCACCGGACAGGCAGACAAGCATCAGAAGTTGTTTTCTTGGTCATTCCTCGTCCTATCAGCACATGGTTTGTGCGTCGCATTCTATCCCTATTGGTCGCCACTCTTCGACCGTGTTGCCACACCTTAAACACCAACGGATGACCCAAAACAGGCCGAATCGGGTGGAGGTGACGGGATTGCGCCCGTCACCCCTCCCACACCACCCGGCATGCGGCTCCGCACCGGGCGGTTCCCATCAGATCATTGAGTCTTGATTATCACCTCGGCTCCGTGATGCAGTTTGAGCCAGAGGTTCGTGGGGGAGAGCACCTGCTCCAGCCACGTCTCTGCCCCCGCTTGAACCTCGCCATGGTTGCCGGGCTTCGCCCACCCTTCGGGCAGCCTGTCGGCTGGCTGTCTCCGCTGCGCTCCGGCTGTATCAGGTTCTTGTTCATCGGCTCGTATGACATCTGTCGTGTCATGGACGCTTCCCACTCGCCTTGTGCCGCCGGGACCTTCGATCAACCCCAAGCCTCACAGACGCTCCGCCCGTCCCCCCGGTTTGAGGCGGTCGGAGGTGGCGGGGTCGCTGCTGCGGGCGCGGACGCCGATGAAGCCGCTGGCGGAGAGGATGGTGAGTCCGCAGAGGATGGCGAAGGTGTCGAAGGAGACGAATTTGACGAGGGCGAAGGCGAGGCTGGGGGCGATGAGGCCGCGCAGGCCGGTGAGGAAGGTGTGGACGCTCATGTACTCGGCGACGGCGTGCTTCGGGGCGAGCTTGGTGACCCAGAGCGCCCAGGTGACATTCCCACCGGCGTTGGCCATGCCCCAGAGGCCCATGCCGAGCGTCCACCAGAAGAGGCCGTGGCCGAGGTAGAAGCAGAGGATGCCGGCGGCGAAGAAGACATTGAGGACGGCACGGACGGTGAAGAGGTGGAAGCGGTCGTACACGAGCCCCCAGGGGTAGGAGAAGACGATGCGGGCGAAGACGGGGACGACGCCGGTGATCCAGGCGACTTCGAACTCGGGCAGGTTGATGCCGTGGTCGGGGTTGGCGAGGTATTCGACGAAGAGGCAGGCGGCGGCGAGATTTCCGATGCCCATGATCATCCAGGAAATGAGCAGGGTGCGGAAGTCGTGGTCCTCGCGGATCCAGCGCAGGGCGCTCCAGAGCCGGGAGCTGGAGGCGGCGGAGGTCTCCCAGGCGGTGGCGGGGAGACGATAGGTCCACAGGCCGGAGATGATGCCGCTGGCGGCAAAGGCCCAGAGCAGCCAGGTGTAGTGGCCGGTGTCCCAGCCGAGGAGCTTCCCGCCAAAGAAGCCGAAGCACATGGCGGCGGCGGCACGGGTGACGCCGGTGATGGCGTAGAGCTTCCCCCGGACGACGGCGGGGTAGTTGATGCGGTAGATCTGGGTCATCAGCGGGATCTGCATGGAGAAGCAGAAGAGCCCGAGGCTGAGCCCGGCGATGTAAAGAAGTGGATCGGCGGGAAAGGCGGCGGCGACGGCCATGCAGGCGCCGCCGAGGAGCTGCACCTTCGCCGCGGTGCGGGCGATGGTGCTGCGCGCCCGCATGAGCAGGGGGACGACGAAGAGGCTGGTGACCATGCCGCCGCTGGTGGCGCTGAGGAAGACGGACTTCGCCACGGCGCCCATCTCAAACACGCGCACGGCGATGAGCATGCCGAAGGTGGCGGTGAGGGTGTCGATGACGCCGGTGGGCAGCGAGCGCCAGAGCTCGTTGCGGAGCGTGCGGCGGGTGGCGTCTTCTTCAGTGGTCACGCGCGTGTCATCGCACGAGCCGCGCCCGGCGTCCAGCGGGACGGTGGGCTTGAGCGGGCGGGTAGGGCGGCTGGTCCCCAGCCGCCGCCTGAGGCCGGAGTGCCCGCGTATCACGATGAACCAAGCCGAAGCCCCTACGCTCCGCTCGCGGCGCTTGGAGGACCAAGCGCCCTACCCTGCCACACTGCTGGGCTGGACCCACTTGGGAGACCACGCTCAATGGCGCTGGCTACAGGGTCAGCTCGCCGATGCGGTGCATGACTTCATCAGCGAGGGCCTGGTAGAGGTCCTTGCCCTGCTGCGGGTAGCTTTTGAGATCAGGCTGCCAGAGATCGCCGACGACAACGGTGACGCGGGCGGGGCGGAAGCTTTTGGCTCCTCGGGGGTAGGCCTCGTAGGTGCCGAAAATGCGGACGGGCAGGACGGGCGCACCGGATTTGGCGATGAAGAGGCCTGTGCCGGCTTCAGCGGGCTGGAGCTTGCCGTCCGGACTGCGGGTGCCCTCGGGGAAGACGAGGACTTTCTTGCCGGCACGCAGGAGACGGATGGTGGTCTTCAGGGAGCCGGGGTCGGGCTTGTCGCGGTCGATGGGGATGCTCTGCCAACTGCGAAGGATGGCGCCGGCGAGGGGGTGGTCGAAGAGCGTCTTGCGGGCGAAGTAGTGGATGGCCTCGGGGAAGGCCTGGCCGACGAAGGGCGGATCGAGAAAGCTGACGTGATTGGAGGCGATGAGCGCGGGCCCGGGAAAGCTCATTTTTACAGCCCCGATCACACGGAAGTCGAACCACCCACGGGCAAACTCGCCAAAGAAGCGACGTCCGATCCTGTAGATAATGTTCATAGTGGAGGGGTTGAGGTTCCAGGATGGAGCTTCTTGTTTCAGGGCAGGCGGAGGGCGGCCAGGACCTGCTCGACGGCCTGGTCGAGGGTGATGTGGGAATTGTCGATGACAATGGCGCCTTCGGGAATGACGAGAGGACTGGTCTTGCGCTGCTTGTCGAGGCGGTCGCGCTCGGCGACCTGGTCGGCGTGGCCCTGGGCGCTGCGACGGCTGGCGCGGACTTCCTCGCTGGCGTCGATGTAGATTTTATGCGGACTGTCGGGAAAGACGACGGAGCCGATGTCCCGCCCCTCCATGACGAGAGGGCCGAGAGCGGTCAGCGCACGCTGGTCGGCGACGAGGCGCTCGCGCACCTCCGGGACG
This sequence comes from uncultured Prosthecobacter sp., assembly GCA_964452755.1. Classification (GTDB taxonomy): domain Bacteria; phylum Verrucomicrobiota; class Verrucomicrobiia; order Verrucomicrobiales; family Verrucomicrobiaceae; genus Prosthecobacter. Next base: position 448,933 of record CAYVQY010000001.1, read on the forward strand.
CGGGCGACGAGGGAGACGGCGCGGTTGACGGGATCGCTGTTGAGTTCGCCATCGCCGAGGGTGCTGCCGGAGACACGCACCTGCGTCTTTCCCTCCACGACGGGGGATTCGAGGGTGATGGCGGAGGCGGCATCACGGACGGCGTCCGCATCCTGCGGATCGACCCCGGCTTGAAGCACGGCCCAGGTCATGGCGCGGTACATGTTCCCGGTGTTCACATAGGTGAAGCCGAGATGCTGCGCGACGCGGCGGGCGATGCTGCTTTTACCGGAGGCGGCAGGGCCGTCGAGGGTAATGACGGGAGGGGCTTCGCTCATGGGGCCTTCTGGCTGAGTTTGGCCGCGAGCGGCTGCGGAATGCCGGTCATGACGGGGATGGGTCGGTCGCCAGTGTCACCGTAGAGGAAAAGGTTGAGATGACGCTCGAAGCCGGGGTAGGAGGTGGCGATGCACTCGCTGCCCTCAAGAGTGGTGGTGCCCTCGGCGAACATGCCGGCGACGAGGAAGGCCATGGCGATGCGGTGATCTCCGAAGCACGGCAGGGTGGCTCCCTGCAACTTCGCGCCGCCCTCGATCTCCATGCCGTCCGGATGCTCGGTGACGGTGACGCCCATGGCGCGGAGGTGACCGGCGACGGCGGCGATGCGGTCCGTCTCCTTCACGCGCAGCTCGGAGGCGTCGCGGATGAGGGTCTTGCCGCGGGCAAGGGCACCGGCGACGGCGAGGATGGGAAGCTCGTCGATGACGTTCGGGATTTCAGCACCGCCGATGACGGTGGCGTTGAGATCGCCGCCCTTCACGACAATGTTCCCGCGCGGCTCGCCGTCGGAGTGGGTCTCGAAGCTGGAGACCTGGGCCCCCATGCGCAGGAGCACGGTGATGATGCCGGTGCGGGTGGAGTTGAGGCCCACATTCTTGAGCGTGATCTGCGCGCCCGGCGTGGCGGCGGCTGCGACCATCCAGAACGCGGCGCTGGAGATGTCCCCTGGAACGACGATGTCCGTGGCCCGCGGCTCCTGACCGCCGTAAACGCTGACGCAGTCGTCTTCACGAAGCCATTTGATGCCAAAGTGGGAGAAGAGGCGCTCGGTGTGGTTCCGGGTCGGCACGGGCTCGACGACGGTCGTCTTGCCCGGAGCGAAGAGTCCGGCCAGCAGCACGGCGCTCTTCACCTGGGCGCTGGCGACGGGCAGCTTGTAGTAGATCGGTTTCAAGCCGCCGCCGTGAACGGTGAGGGGGGCGCAGATTTTCTCCCCCTGGCCGGTGATTTTCGCGCCCATCTGGCCGAGCGGATCGGCGACGCGCTTCATCGGACGGCGGGAGAGGGACTCGTCGCCGAAGAGTTCGGTGGTGAAATCCTGACCGGCGAGAATGCCGGAGAGAAGGCGGATGGTGGTGCCGGAATTTCCGCAATCGACGGGCTTTTCGGGGGCCTTCAATTTCATGCCGTTGCCGGTGATGGCGAGCTTCACAAGGCCGACGCCGGGGACCTCCTCCAGCGGCTCCATGACGGCCCCGAGAGCCTGCATGGCGTGAACGGTGCAGAGACAGTCTTCACTGGGCAGGAAGCCGTCGATGACGGTGGTGCCCTTCGCCATTCCGGCGAACATCGCGGAGCGGTGGGAGATGCTTTTGTCACCGGGAACGGTGATTTCTGCGGGGATGCTTTTGAGTTTCTTCGACTTGAGGCTGGCCATGATGCGTCAGACCGCCGGAAGGAGATCGCGCAGGGCCTTGGCCCGGGCGAGGAAACGGCGGAGGGCTTCTTCGTCCATGCTCTCGAGCATTTCAAGAAGCTCTGTCATGGCTCCGGAGGCATCCCGGAGCGCGGCGATGACTTCCGCGCGATTCTGGAGAAAAATGCCCGCCCACATGGCGGGGTCACCACCAGCGACGCGCGTCGTGTCCCGGAAACCGCCGGCGCTGCTGTCCAGCACGCTGGCATCCTCGCTCAAAGCAGCGAGCGTGGTGAGGACGGCCATCGCGTGCGGCAGGTGGGAGATGCGGGCGACGGTGTGGTCGTGCTTCTGCGGCGTCATTTCCTGCACACGACAGCCAAGTTTGAGCCAGAAGGCTTTCAGACGGTCCAGATCGGCCTGACGGGTGTTTTCAGTGGGAGTGACGATGCAGGCCGCCTGATGAAAGAGGTCGCCGCGCGCATGGGTGAGGCCCGTTTTCTGGGAGCCGGCCATGGGATGACTGCCGATGAAGGCGGCCTTCGCCGCAGTGAAGACGGATTCCAGTTCGGCGACGATGGAGCCTTTCACGCTGCCCACGTCGGTGACGATCAAGTCTTCGGAAAGTTCGCAACCAGCGATCCTGCGCGCGATTTCCGCCATGTGCTGGACCGGCATGCAAAGCACGGCCAGGGAGGCGCCGCGAATCACCTCCCCCAGGTCGTCACTGGCAAAGACACCCGGCAGATCGCGCCGCACCTCATCCACCGCCTCCGTGCGTCGTGCCCAGATGCGAATCTCGAGTCCAGGTTTCCGCTGCTGGATGGTTTTGGCCAGCGAACCGCCGAGCAAACCCGGGCTGAAAATGGCGATGGAACGTTCGGCGGACACGGGAAAACGAATGAGGGTGGGAGATGAGGACGAACAAGCCAAGTTCATCCCCGGCCCGGAGGGTCCGAACCGCATCAATCCGGCAGTCCGGACGATTACGGGACCCGGAAGATTTTTCCCGTGTAAGGGCAGCGGGCCTTCTGACCGGACTGGAAGTCGCGCACGTCGATGGCTTGGCCATTCGGATCGAACGGACTCTTCACGAAGCCGGGCTTGCCAGCAATGCGCGTGGCAAAAGGGATGTCGGCGGCAACCGGCGGCGGTGCGGGAGTGGTGGGCGCAGGAGGGGGCGTGCTGGTCGGCGGAGTGACCGTGACCGGCGGTGGCGCCACCGTGGCACCGTTGGTCGGGGGTGGAGTGACGTTGTCGCCGGTGATGGGTGCATTCGGGTCCGGCGGCTGCACGGCGGCGGAATTCGGATCACCCAGGTTCGTCCCCTCAAAGTAGCGCGTTTCCTGCTCCGGCACGCCATAGCGTGGCGGCACGTCGAGGGGGCGTCCGCGCGGTCCGGGCGGCGGCGGGGTGGGGCCGTAGCATGCACTGAGGCTGAGCAAGCATGCGATCAGAAGTGCGGCGGGGAGCATTCGGTTCATGGTCAAATGATGTGGTGTGTTGATGGAGGCGGCTCAGGCGTTCACCCGCATTGGCATGAGAACATAGAGGAAATTGGAGCCGCTGCGAAGCACGCCGGGGCTGATCTCGTCAATGAGGTGCAAATGCACTTCGTCGGCGCTCAGATTGCGAAGGGGGGCCATCGCAAACTCCGGATTGAAGGCGATGGTGATGGAGGCTCCCTTGTAATTGATGGCCAGTGTTTCCCGCGCCTCGCCGATATCGGGGGACAAGGCAACGATCTCGACGCTGCCGGGCGTGAAGATGAACTTGATCGAGTTGGACTTGTCGGTCGTCAGCAGGGAGACGCGCGAGATCGCGCGGAGAAAGCCTTCCCGGTCGATCGGAATGCGCTCCTTGGATTCACCCGGAATCACCTGCCGGTAGTTCGGATAGTTGCCGTCGATGAGCTTGCTGACCAGCAGGCTCTCACCGAGGTCAAATCCAACCTGGGAGCCGGTGACGCGGATGGCAACCTCTCCCGAGTCGCCAAGCAGTCGCGAGAGTTCGTTGACCGCCTTGGTGGGCACGATGATATCGATCTCTTGGCTCTGGGGAAATTCGAGTTCCTGCTCCACCATGGCGAGCCTGCGTCCGTCGGTGGCAACCATCGTCAGGGCGTTGTCCTTGAAGGAAAACAGGATGCCGTTGAGAACGTAGCGGGTTTCGTCCGTGGAAATCGCGTAGCTCGTCTTTCGCAGGCAGTCACGCAGCACCTGCTGCTCGATGCGGAACTCGCGAGCGTCGTCAAAGCGCGGCAGCGCGGGGAATTCCTCGCTCGTGAGACCCAGCACCTTGAAGAAGCTCGGACCGCTGCGGATGGAAGCCACGTTCTTTTCGTCCACTTTGACGTCGATTTCTTCGGATGGAAGTTCGCGGACAATGGTGGCGAGTCGACGAGCCGGCAGCGTGGTGGCTCCCGCCTCCTCCACCTCGGCGGGGACCGAGCAGGTCACTCCCACGTCAAGGTCGGTCGTGGTGAGTTCCAGCACGCCATCCTTGGCCTTGAGCAGGACGTTGGAGAGAATGGCCAGCGTGGTGCGTGAACTGACCACGTGCTGGACTTGGTTGATGGCGTCCAGAAAGGATTCCTTGCTGATGGTGAACTTCATAAAAATGCCTGCTTTGGGGCGATTTGTTAACAAACCCCGATCAAACGGCAAGGATATTGAGCGGAAAAATCCCTGTGTCTAACTGCAATCTGCAATCCTTCGGCTCACGGCCCTCCCTGAGTTCGGGGGGCGGATTCAAACGAGACCGGCACTGGAACGCCGAAAACCCGGGGCGAAGGCTGCGGAACGGGGGAGGCATCCGGGGCCAGATGCCGGAAGAAATCGTCAAAACGCAGGCTGCACTGCAGCCTGCGCTGGCTTTTGTCGATTTTGGGATTCACCTGGATGACTGCCAGCGAGAAGGGGGGCTGAGATTTGATCTGAAGCGCCTTTTTGCGGGCTTCTTCGAGGCTGAGGGACTTGTCTTTGATGACCGAATCCAGCTTCTCAAGATCGGCGCGTGTGACGGGCGCCCACAGGTTTTTCCACAGCCCGGAAGTGACACGGACAGCCTGCACGTTAGTCCACCGCTTGATTTGTGGGGTTTGCTGCTCCCAGAAGCCCGCGATCAGAAGAAAATCTTCGTCGACCTCAAACTGGCGTATGGCGTCCCCAAGGCCAATGGCCGTGCCGTGTTTCGCGGCCTTGGGATTGACCGGGACCCTGCCGTGAAGCGAGTTGGCTTCCGCCGGGATATCCCATTTTTGGGTGTGGCTGGCGGCACGGTAACCACCGAAAAAAGTGTCGCACAACCACCGCTCGAACATCAGCCCGTGGCTTTGCACCTCAATCGCTGCGGCATGCGAAATGAACCCAGTGAAAAGAAAAACCGCCGGCAGAATCGGGAAAGATTTCATCGCGGCGAGTCCTGAAACGCGGGGTGGTGGAGCATAGCGGGTTCGAACCGCTGACCTCCTGCATGCCATGCAGGCGCTCTACCAACTGAGCTAATGCCCCGAAAAAAAATCCGGCTCCCCTGTTTTGGGGAGCCGGAGACTAGCCAAAGTCGATTCTTTGACAAGCGGTTATTTACTTCTTCGCATCAGGCGTCGGCGCGGCGGCGGCGGGAGCCTGCGGCTTGGGCAGCTTGTCGAAGATTTTCTTGGCCTCCGCCTTTTCGGCATCGGTCATTTTTCCTTCAAGCTGCTTGATGACGTTGGCGGTCACGTCGCTGTCGGCCTTGTTGCCGCTCTTCTGCGCCAGTTCGTCAGCCTGCTTGGCGTAAGCCCATGCGCGCGGCAGTTCCGTCGTGCCGGGAACGACGCCGACGGCATAGAGGTTGGCGAGGCGAAGCATGGCAAGGGCGTTGCCCTGCTGAGCGGCGTCCGAGTAGTGGCCCGCAGCCACCGTGCGGCTCTGGCGCACGCCGGCACCCTGTTCGTAAAGGATGCCAAGCGCGATCTGAGCGGGCGCAAAGCCCATTTCTGCCGCACGACCGTACCATGCGGCGGCTGCCACAAGGTCCTGCGTGGTGCCGGTGCCGTTGGCGTAAAGGCCGGCGAGGCGGTTCATGGCCTGCGGAATGCCTGCGTTGGAGGCCTTCATGTGGAAGGCGAAGGCCTTCTCGGCGTCCTTGTCCACCACGGTGCCGGTTTCATAATACACGCCGACGTTGAAGAACGCTTCGGCAAGGTTGTTCTGCGCCGCGAGGCGATACAAGTCGAGGGCGCTTTTCGGATTCGGCTGGATGAGGATGTTGTCCTTGTCGTCACGCTTGCCGGCAGGATCCTTGATGATGCCGGTTTCGAATGCATTGCCGAGACGGAACAAAGCCTGGGGGTCGTTACCGTTGGCGGCTTTGGTGTAGTATTCGAAGGCTTTAGGAACGTCCTGCTTCACGTCCGCGCCGTCCTTGCCGACTCCGTTTTCGTAAATCTGGCCGAGAATGCGGTTGGCGGCGGCGAGGCCTTTCTCAGCCGCGTCGTTGAACATTTTCAGAGCGGCTGCCACGTCCTTTTTGACCAGCTTGGGGCTTTCGGCGGTGTCTGGATCTCCGTTCAGGAGACGTGCACCGTAGGTGCTGAGAGCCACGGCGTTGCCCTGCTTGCCCGCCTCGATGAGATACTCGAGAGCCTTCTGCTGGTCCTGTGGCACGCCTTCCACGCCCGAGGCGTAAAGCTGGGCGAGGCCGAGGGTGGCTTCCCCGTCTCCTGCCTTGTTGCCTTTTTCGAGAAGTTCCTTGGCCTTCGCAACACTCTTCTCGACGACCACGGTGCCTTTCTCTCCCTCGGTGACTCCCTGCAGGTGCAGCTGGGCCAGCATGCGGCGGGCCACTTTGTTGTCGGCGGCTTCGGCTTCCTTGATCAGGCCGATGGCCTCCTTGACGGCACCCGGATTCTGAGCCCCCGCCTTCATGAGAACCTGGGCGAGTTCGGCCTTCGCCAGAATCTGTCCTTCGCCCGCCGCCTTGCGGAACAGCGCGACGACCTCGTTGATGTCAGCGCCGCTCAGAACGCCCCAGTGAGCCAAGGCGTAGGTGGCGTCCTTGTCGTTCTTCTGAGCAAGCTCGCGGACTTTGGCGACCGCATCATTGAAGGCCTTGTTGATGTCCGCAGTGTTGTCACCGGGATTCGACTGAACCTTGTCCTGCTCGGACTTGAGGGTTGTGAGGACTTCGACAAATTCCTTTGAGGCTCCTGGCATTTCGGCGGTGTCGATACCGGCGACCGCGACCATGGCCGCGAGTTTTAGTTTGATGGCTGTGAGTAACATATGGTTGATGATGAGAGAGGGCGTTTGACCCGGCGAATCCGGAAGCGTTCATTTTTCAGAAGAAAGCCCATATAAATCAAGCATTAGCTGCGGGTATTTTGTTAGCATCTCCGAAGTCATTCACACAATCTTCACAGCCTGTGGCGTTGACTGGTTTCCGCCAGGCTGCCATGCTCACCACCCCAAGCATGGCCGAAAATCCCACTCCCAGCGCCAATCCAGCCCCCCCTTCCGGAGGGGCGACGCCCCCCGGAAAAAACCGGGAGAATTTCAAAAAAAAGAACGAAATCCCCAGCGCCGAGGAGCTTTTGGCTTCTTTCAACCGGGCTCTTCCCTTCAGCGACGAGGCTGAAAAAGGCGTTCTCTCCTGCCTGCTCCAGGATCCGGTGGAACGACTGAGCGAATGCCGTGTGACCCTGCCCGCTCTCGCCTTCTACCACGAAGCCAACCGCACCATCTACGAAAAGCTGCTGGAGTTTTACGACAAGAACCTGCCCGTCGATCCCGTCACGCTGACGCATGCGCTGCGGGAACAAAACACGCTCGACAAGGTCGGCGGAGCGGCCGCGATCTCGGAACTCTTCGCCTTCGTTCCGATTCCTTCCCACTTCCCCTATTATAAGAAGATCGTTCTCGACAAGCACATTCTGCGAGAGCTCATCCACGCCAGTTCGCTGAACATCCACAACGCCTACGAGCACGGGAAGGAGCAGATGGATGAGAACATCGATACGGTGATCGACCATGCCGAACAGCGCGTACTGGCCGTGCGTGAATCCGTCGGTGCCAAGGAGGGCATCAAGACGCTGGCCACTCATGTCATGGATGCGATCGACAGCATCCAGTACATGCTGGAGCACCCCGGGCAGCTCCGCGGTCTCTCCACCGGCTACTCCAAACTCGACAGCATGAGCTCCGGCCTGCAGGGCGGTGAAATGTTCGTCATCGCGGCACGTCCGTCGATGGGGAAGACCTCCCTCGCGATGAATATCGTCGAGCACATCGCCGTGGACTGCAACACACCCTGCGCCGTGTTCTCACTCGAAATGAGTGCGACGATGCTCGTTCGTCGTCTTCTCGTTTCACGCGCCCGCCTGAGCATGCAGGATCTCTCACGCGGTCTGCTCTCCCGTGCCCAGCAGGACGCACTGGCCAAGGCCACGCGCGATCTTCAGAAGGCACAGATCTTCATCGATGAAACACCGGGCCTCGACGTGATGGAAATGCGCGCGAAATCACGCCGCCTCAAAAAGCAGCACGGCATTCAGATGATCATGATCGACTACCTGCAGCTCGTCACCAGCGGCAGCCGCCGGGCCAAGGACAACCGTCAGATCGAAATCGCGGAAATTTCCGCCGGCATCAAAGGACTCGCCAAGGAGTTGAATGTTCCGATCATCGTCCTCGCCCAGCTCAACCGCGCCGTCGAATCCCGTAAAGGACAGCGTCCGGTTCTCTCTGACCTGCGCGAATCCGGTTCCATCGAGCAGGACGCCGACATGGTGGGCCTGCTCACCCGCTCCGACTACGCCGGAGCGAAGATGGAAGTCGAGGACGAGGAGGCCGAAGAAAAGAAAAAAGGCGAGGCCATGCTCATCCTGGCCAAAAACCGAAACGGCCCCACCGACGACGTCCTTCTTCGCTTCATCGACCACGCCATGCGTTTCGTCGAACGAAGCGAAGAAGCCGAGTCGTAGCCACGGCTACTTTTTCAGCAGATCGCGGATTTCAGTGAGCAGAACGATGTCTTCAGCCGGTGCGGGAGGCGGAGCGGCGGCCTCCTCTTTTTTCATCATCGACATCAGCTTGTTCATCGGCTTGATGATCACGAAGAAAACCACCGCAGCGGTGATCAGAAAGCTGATCACGGCGCCAATGATGCCGCCCAAGTCGATCTCGATGAGCTTTTTGACGGTTTCCATCACGGGTTTGCCATCTACCATCAGAGGCTTGCCGTCGGCGCCAAGTTTGGCGACTTCAATAATCTTAGTGTCCAGCGGGATGGTGAGCTTTGGGCTGGGGCCACCGCCGAAAAGGGCGAGGATAGGCTCCACAACACCCTTGGTGAAGGCTGTGACGATGCCGGTGAAGGCCGCGCCGATGATGACGCCGGTGGAGAGGTCGATGACGTTGCCTTTGAGGATGAACTTCTTGAATTCGTTGAGCATGGCGGTGGATGTTTGAAATGAAGCAGCCGGGTGCTGCCACCCGGCCACCTTTTACCTCAACCAGCAGCCACTGCGCCAGTTTAAAGTTCCTGCGCCACTTTCCAGCTTTCCACGTCGGCTTCGGCCCGCAGTTTTGCGAAACTCGCCGAAATGCGTTCGCGCGTCACCTTGCCAAAGAAACGCACCAGGCGCACGAGTCGGTCGATTTCAGACTGAGGCATCGACGAGTCCGTGACTTTGGCCTCGACGTGAGCCAGGGCGCAGCTCCACACGAACAGCTCCGCACCGACATCGACAAAATGGCCGAGCAGGACCTGGCGCTTTTCAAGTTTCGGACCATTCAGCGCCATCGCGAAGAACATGCGCCGCGCCAGCACGCGGCTGAGACGCGCGACGGCGTCGAGATCAGCCTGCAACGACGGATGCAGCCGGTCGCGGGCGTCACCGGCACCGAACGGCAGCCACTTCATCGGATACCACTTCGCGTAGAAGCGTGCGGCACGCATGGCGGCCTTTGCGCGGACCTTCCATGGCAGCGTGGAGTTCACCGCCTCGGCGCCGAGCTTGAGATGCGGTTCCAGCGCCTCGCGGGCGATGAAGAGGCGCATGATCTCGCTGCTGCCTTCGAAGATCGTATTGATTCGCGAGTCTCGGAACAGGCGCTCCACGGGTTCAGGCGTTTCACCGCGAGCTTTGAGCGAGTGCGCGGTTTCAAAGCCGCGGCCGCCGCGGATCTGCATCGTGTCATCCATGATGCGCCAAGATTTCTCGCTGCCCCAAAGCTTGCCGATGGCGGCCTCAAGTCGCACGTCGGCGTGTTTGTCCTTGTCCACCAGCGAGGAGACATAACGCACGACACTTTCCATGGCGAATGTGTCAGCGGCCATGCGGCTGATTTTGTCCGCGATGGCGGCATGCCGGATGATCGGCTGCCCCCACTGCTCGCGCGACTTCGCCCAGCGGATGCTGATGTCGAGGCAGCGCTGCGACAAACCGGTGCAGGCTGCAGGCAGCGTGATGCGGCCGGTGTTCAGCGTGGTCAAAGCGACCTTCAATCCGCGACCGACACCGCCGAGGACGTTCGCCACCGGCACGCGCACGTTTTCAAAGCGGATGACGCCGTTGTAAAGCGCCTTGAGCCCCATGAAGCGGCAGCGGTGGATGATTTCGACGCCCGGCCAGTTGGTTTCGACGATGAAGGCCGTCGTCGCGTGCGGCTTGTTGGTGGAGGGCGTTTTCGCCATCACCACGATCATACCCGCCTTCGTGCCGTTGGTGCACCACAGCTTTTCGCCGTTGAGGATGAAAAATTCGCCATTCTCGTCGATCTTCGCTTCGGTGCGCATCTGCGCCGGGTCGGAGCCGACATCGTTTTCCGTCAACGCAAAGGCGCTGATCTCGCCCTTCGCGCAGCGGGGCAGGTATTTCATCTTCTGCTCCTCCGTGCCGAAAAGGATCAGGGGCTGCGGAGCGCCGATGGATTGATGCGCGGAGAGCAGCGCGGCCAGATTGCCGCAGCGGCTTCCCAGCAGCATGGCCGCACGCGAGTAGTTCGTCTGCGACAGTCCGAGTCCTCCGTAACGAACGGGAATCTTGATGCCGAAGGCGCCGAGTTTCGCGAGTTCGCCGAGCAGCACATCGGGAATCTCTCCGGTGGCGTCGATCTCGTCGGGGTCGGCATATTTGTCGAGCACCTCTTCGAGCCGATGCAGAAACGCATCGCCTTGATCGCGATCCTCGACGGATTGCCGCGGGAACGGCACCAGCTTGTCGAAGTCAGGTTCGCCAAAGAAGATGCCGGCGGCGAGTCCGGTGTTGCTGCGTTCGTCACGGGCGGCTTCCGCCATTTCCAGTGCGGCACGCTCTCCCGCGTTCATGCGGGACGTGTCGATGAGTGTTTTTGGTTCGGTCTTGGTTTCTTCCAGAGTTGTTTTCATGGCCTTGGTCTCCAGTTGAGGGTTTCAGTATTCAATGATGCCCGTGTCCCGGGCGAAAGTGATGGGGCCGCCCCGGAAGGGCGGGTAGCCGGTGCCGAGCACCATCGCGAGGTCGATGTCGTCGGCATCGCGGGCGATGCCTTCCTTGAGGCAGCGCATCGCCTCCTGGCTGATGAGCAGCGCGAGGTTGGTGCGGATGCTCTCGTGGCGTGGGAGGTCGGCATGCGCCCCCTGGGCAATCTCACGGCCCTTTTCGTAGCGATAGAAGCCGTGACCGTTCTTTTTGCCTAATTGTCCGGCGGCGACCATTTTGTCGAGAGCGTCGGTGTGTGGAAAGCGGTCCGGGAAGGCGTCCGAGAGCGTCTTGGCCACGTGCGAGGCGACATCGAGGCCGATCTCATCGAGCAGGCGGAGCGGTCCCATGGGCATGCCGAATTCGAGCATGGCATCGTCGATGTCCTTCACCGGGATGCCGCTCTCATGCAGGCGCACGGCTTCCATCAGATAGGGGACAAGAATGCGGTTCACCAGGAAGCCGGGGCTGTCTTTGACGACAACCGGCGTCTTGCCGAGTTTCTGCACAAAGCCGACCGTCGTGGCGAGCACGTCCGGCGAGGTTTCCGGCAGCGTGATGATCTCCACCAGCGGCATGCGATGCACCGGATTGAAGAAGTGCAGCCCGATGACGCGCTCCGGATGCGGCACCGTCTTCGCCAGTTCGGCGACGGACAGGGCGCTGGTGTTCGTGGCGAGAATCGTATCTTCGGAAACGCGGGAGGCGAGGTCGGCGAAGATTTTTTTCTTCAAGTCCATGCTCTCCGTTGCGGCCTCGATGATGAGATGGTGGCGGTTCAGCGGAACGGGCACGTGCGTGGTGCTGATGCGGTCCAGCGCGTCCCGCGCCTGCACCTTCGTCACCAACCTGCGACGCGTGGCGTCTGAAACGAGGCCATGAATCCGTTCCAGGCCACGCGCGAGGCTGTCGGTGGCGATATCCGTCATAAGCACACGGACACCACGCGAAGCGAGCGTATGCGCGATACCGGCTCCCATCACGCCCGCGCCGATGACCACGGCGTCCTGAACGGGGATGACCGTCCCACTTGCAGCGGGACGTTTGCTGGCTTCTTCGCGCTTGAAAAAAATATCGATGAGGCGGGCCGAGTCACGATGCTGAATGAGTTCCGCGACGGCCTCGCGTTCGAGTTTCAGCCCATCGTCAATCGTGCCGCGCACCGCGCGGGTGACGACGTCGATGGCCTTGGTGATCGAGGGGTAAAGGCCGCGCGTCTTGGCGAGCACCTTCTTCTTCGCGATCCGGCCGATGACCGGCGCGAGGTAGTTTTGCAGATGGAACCGCGTCTGCGGGCGCCTTCCACGCACCATGCGACGGGCGAGCATTTCGAGCCGTTCGAAGGGGACGACATGCGACACCAGTCCGGCGCGTTTGGCGGCGCTGGCATTGAGCAGCTTACCGGTTGTGATCAGTTCCAGAGCCTTGCCAACGCCGATGAGGCGCGGCAGGCGGGTGGAGCCGCCCCAGGCCGGAAGGATGCCCAGCAGCGTCTCAGGCAGCCCGATCTTCGTCGATGCGTGATCGCTGGCAATGCGCCAGTCGCAGGCGAGCGCGACTTCGAATCCGCCACCCATGCAGGCTCCATGAATGGCGGCGATTTTGACAACCTTGAGTCGTGCGAGGCGGTCAAACACCGCCTGGCCGAGCCAGATGAGATCGTTCACCCGGGCGTGCGGCATGCTGCGGATGGACTTGAGATCCGCGCCGGCGACGAAGATGCGGTCCTTCGCGCTGCGCAGCACGAGGGCCTTCACCCGCGTGTCGTGCTCGATGACTTCGAGGTTGTGGTTGAACTCGCGCAGCGTCTCTTCGTTCCAGACGTTGGCGGAGGATTGTGGTGAATCAAACGTGATCCAGGCGATGCCGTCGTGATCGACTTCCTTGCGGAAGTGCTTCGCGGGAATGGTATCGCCATGGATGATCGACTCCAGTACATGCGGTGCCTCGTGAATGACCGAGGGCTTGTCGATGAGGAGGGTTTTCATGGCGTTGTGGAGGTTGGGGGTGGTTTCTTCAAAATCAGAGTGCTTCGAGACACGCGGCCATGCCCTGGCCGCCGCCGACGCAGAGGCTGACAACGGCGCGTTTCGTGTCGGTGGCTTGAAGCTGGTTGAGGGCGGTCTGGACCAGGCGTGCGCCGGTGGCGCCGACCGGATGGCCGAGGGCGATGGCACCGCCGCAGGCGTTGATCCTGGCCGGATCGATTTCACCGAGCGGTGCCTCCAAACCGGCGCGGCGTGCGCAGGCGGGATCGGCGAGGCATTTCATCACGGCGAGCACCTGTGCGGCGAAGGCTTCGTTGATCTCGAAGACATCGGTCCCGCCCAGCGTCCAGCCGGAACGACTCAGCGCGACGTCGAGTGCACGCACCGGGCCGAGCCCCATGCGTGAGGGATCGCAGCCGGTGGCGGCATAGCTGACGAGCCGGCCCAGCGGCTTCCACCCATGAGCGGCTGCGGCTTCCTCCGTGGCGACGAGCAGCGCGACCGCGCCGTCCGTGATCTGTGACGAATTGCCGGCGGTGACACTGCCGGTCTGCGTGTCGAAGAGGGGTTTGAGCTTTGCGAGTTTTTCGAGGCTCGAATCAGCGCGGATACCGTTGTCGGTGGCGACGACCTGTTTGCCGAGGACGGGAACGATCTCCTGATGATGGAGGTGATCCGCCTGCACGGCACGCAGGTGGCTGCGCATGGCAAAGGCATCCTGCGCCTCGCGGCTGATGCCATACTCACGTGCAAGCACTTCGGCGGTCTGGCCCATGTTCAAACTGGAGACGGGATCGGTGAGGCCGAGTTTGAGTCCGATGACCGGCGCGAAATCCGAGGGGCGGAAATGCAGCGCGGCTTTCGCGCGGCCTTTGAAGTCACGCGCACGGCTCATGGCGGTGAATTTTTCAACCGCAGGCCGTGAGAAATAGAAGGGCATGTTGCTCATGCTTTCCGTGCCGCCGACGATGAAGACTTCGCCCTGACCGGCGCACATTTTTGCATGCGCGAGCGTGAGCGCTTCGAGGCTGGAGGCGCAGTTGCGATGCACGGTCATCGCCGGTTTCGATTCCGGCAGTCCGGCGCGAAGAGCAATGACGCGGGCGATGTTCATCGCCTCCGGCGGCTGGCCGACGCAGCCGATGATCGTTTCATCGACGAGCATCGGATCGATGCCGGTGCGGGTGAGCAGTGAACTCACCGCGTGGCGGCCGAGTTCGACCGCGTCGAGGTGGGCGAGGTCCGTTCCCGCACGCGTGAAGGGCGTGCGGACGGCTGAGACGATGACGAGGGAGGGAGTTTTCATGGCGTTAGGAGCTGAGTGCCACAGGCGCTGCGGCGGGTTGGTCTTTGGGGCGATGATCGACGAGCTTTTCCTCCTTCAGGAGGCGGCCCACGCCGAGCTGCTCGCGAAGTTCGGAGAGCGGATGAAAGTGCAGGCCGTTGGGCCTGATCTCGGTCACTTCATGGAAGCGGCCAGAGACGGCGACTTCGAGGTCGCGCTCACTCACACCGGGTTCGGCGGCGAGGTGCAGATGGACCTCATCGGTGTCGAGAGCGTCGTCGTTGCGCTTGCGCAGTTCGATCTGCCAGGCGGCGATGCCGCGCTGGTCGTCGAGCAGATGTTCCAGCACGTTGAAGTTCACCAGCGTGCCTTTGAGTTTGCCGAAGTTCAGTTCACGAACCTCGCTGACGCGCGAGATGGGGCCGAGGATGCGCGGGCAGGTCCGTCCGCAGTTCGGGCACTTCTCCCACGTCAGGCCGCCTTCGGCGATGTCGCCGGTGCGGTAGCGAAGCACCACGGTGCCGCGTGCGTTGAGCGGCGTGAAGACGATCTCGCCCGGCTTGTCTTCAGGAACCAATTCGCCGGTCTTCGGGTCGATGAGTTCGACGATGCCGAGGTCCGGGCTGAGATGATAGCCGCTGGCTTCGTGGGATTCGCCCACACATTCAGGCCAGGCGATCTTGGCTTCGGTGAAACCGTAGGTGGCCATGACATGCACGTCCTTGCTGCCGAGCTCAGTCGCCAGATCGCGCAGACGGGCGCGGAGTCCGTCGGCGACTTTTTCGCCGCCGAGGACGATGCGTTTCAGGTTCGGCCAGCGCCTGCCGGTTTCGACGGCCTCGCGCATGACGTGATAAATGAAGGTCGGCATACCGATGAGGATGTCCGGCTGGATCTTGTCGATCAGCTTGATGTTCCCGTCGGTGCCGAGTGTTTTGCCGCCGCCCGTGCTCAGCATGAAGGTGCCGAAGCCGAGCCCCGCATGATGCGCCAGCCAGAAGGCGAGATGAGGCGCATAGGGAAAGAGATTGATGTGACGGAAGTCCCGCTGCGAGCGGCCTGCCAGCATCAGACGCGATCCTGCGAGGTCGAGGTTCGCGAGATCGTGCTTGGTGTAGAGGAAGGGCACGGGATCCGAGGAGCGGCCCGTGGTGCTGGTGAGCAGGATCGGGCGGAACTCCGCTTCGGCATGGTCCTTGGCGGCGTTGCGTCCGTGCATCAATGCGTCGAGCCACATTGCGGGTTCACGTCGGAGGACGGCTTCCTTAGGCACGAGGACAAAGTCCCGCGGATTGGCGAGATCTTTCTTTGAGGTGAATGGAACGCGGCTCCAGTCGGCGAACGATTTGATGTCGAGCGGCTCGATCCCGTGTTCGTCAAAAACACGACGATAGTGAGCGCTGAACGGAACCACGCGGCGGCTCAGGTAGTCGCGCAGTTGCGCGAGCTGCCAGTCTTTCCACGCCTCAGGCGGCGAAGAATCCCATGCGGGAATATGACGGAGAATTTTCATGGCTGATGGTCTCCTGGTTGAGGTTGGGCGGGCGCTGAAGCAGCTCCCAGATGGCGGGCAGCGCCTCCTCTGCGGCCTCGCGGCCGGCCTGGAGATACTGCCCGAAATTTTCAAAATCGTGCCACGTCGATGCGACGAACTTCGGATGAATCACGACATCGGCGGCGGCTTCCTCTTTCGTAATGAGGCGGAGCTGCGCGGCCAGCAGGGCGCGGCGAAAGGTGTCCAGCACGTTGCCGGGAGCGAGGAGGTTCACTTTTCTCCAGAAGGTGCTGAACAGCCGCGCAAAGAGGCGGTAGGTCGGCTTGTCGGTGACCGCCAGACCGACGTCCTTGCACGAGTCGAACTCGTCAGGCATGGGCATGACGTTCACCGCGATGACATGGTCAAGATGCATGCGCTCCTTGAGCAGGCGGACGGGCAGCGGCTCGGACGCGCCACCGTCGGTGTAGCGGCGGCCGTCGAGCTTCACCGGCGAACAGACGGCGGGAATGGAGGCGCTGGCGTGAACGGCGTGCGAGACGACACCCGATTCAAAAACATGCGGTGTGAGGCTGTCGAGGTCAGTGGCGACGACGATCAGGGGTTTGTCGAGGTCGGCGAAAGTCTTGTCACCGAGATCACGCTCGAGATGCCTGCGGATCTTGTCGCCGCGTATGAGCCCTTCGGAAGGAGGCAGATTAAAATCCATCAGCGCCTTCAATGTGGCGCGGTCTTTGATCTCGCGGGCGCGGTCTTCGAGCTGCGATCCGTTCAGCCCCGCAGCCCAGAGCGAGCCGACGTAGGCGCCCATGCTACAGCCGGCGACGGCGGTGATCGGAACGCGGTGTTCTTCGAGAACCTGGATGACGCCGGCGTGGGCCAAACCACGTGCGCCACCGCTGGAGAGAACGAGACCGATCCTGGGCAATTTTTCTCCCCCGGGGCCGTGCTGAGTGCTTTCTTCGGCACGGTCCCATCCCCTTACTGGTGGTTGGAGGAGGGCGTTCATGGCCTGCAATGGTTGTTACGATGTTAGACCCCCGAGAGGCCTAAAAATTCAATCTTTGTGCGGGAAACAACCACACAGCTCTAGGAAATAGTGATGATCATGTCATCAACAGCACCACAAGATAAGCTTCCGTCATCGACAACACCGGCCCGCTAAATTGCTCAGTAGTCAATGCCGAGCGCCGCTTCGATCTGATGCGCCGCAGTTTCACGCCAATGAAGAATCTGCGAGGGAAAGATGCCTCCAACCACAAGGAAAACGACGATGACGGCCAGCGGCCAGCGCTCGCGCGGCAGCGCGTCCGGGATGTCGATGACATGCTTCGGCAGCACGCCGAGAAAGAGCGTGCTGAAGATGCGCAGAAGATTGATGGCGTTGAATGCGGTGGCCACCGGCAGCGCGATGCCAAGCCAGGGATGATTCCCCAGAGCGCCATGAAACAGAAGATCCTCGGCGCAGTAGCCAAGCGTTCCCGGCAGGCCGATCAATGCGAGGCCGCATACAAGGAAGAAGGTGGCAAGGCGCGGCGCCTTTGTGGCGAGTCCGAGGTGCGCGGACGGGTCGGCACTGCCGGAGACGCGCACTTCAAGCACGCGCACAATGCAGATGAGGCCCGTGGAGGCGGCGCTGACGACGAGCCAGTGAACGAGCCCTCCCGTGATTCCCTCGGCGGACGCGGTCGCGATTCCGGCCAGGATGAAACTGGCCTGCGAGAGACAGAGCAGACCCAGCATCCGGCGCGGCTTCGTTTCCGCGAACCCGCGCGTGCTGGTGATCAGCGCGGTGGCGAGCGCGAGGATGCTGAGGAAATCCAGAACGTGCTTCTCGGAGAGTGTCAGCGCGGTTGTTTCCGATCGGGCGATGAGCAAGGCCCCCAGATGGCCGTTGAAGAGCAGCGCGAGCGGCAGCAGCGGGCCGTGCTCGAACGAGCGGATCATCCAGCCGTGCAGGGGAAAGAGTCCTTTGCGCAAGGCGACGGCAAGAATGATCAGGCCGAAGGCGAGATTGCTCGCGTGCGAGATTTCTTCGATCTCGATGTGGTGCAGGACGGCAATGGCGGCGGTGAGGGCGATGCTGCTGGCGATGAGAAAGCCCTGCGAGATTTTTTGGCCGCTCAATCCGCCGAACATGCCCAGGACGAAGGGCAAACTGGTCAACCACCAGCCTACGGCGAGCATCGCGAGATTCGCCGCGCCGTAAGCCATCTGCGTGGCGGCGGAAAGCAGCAGGATGCCCGACAACGCCACGCCCCCCGCGTCCCGCTTCGGTGCAAGAACGATGACCAACAGAGTCAACACGGCAAAAAAGGCCATCGGCACGGCATCCAGCGCATCCGCGTCGAGCCATGGCAACCATGGATCAAAGTGTCCTTCGTGGCCCGCCATGCCGACTTCGTGGGCGGAAAACAGAAAGCAGACGAGAGCGGCCAAACTGGCGACGATGGCAATGACGCGCGGGTTTTTCGACCGGATGGCGACTGCGGCCCCCAGGAGCAGCGAACCGAGGCCGAGGGAAAGAAAAGGAAGAGAGAGAAAGTGCATGGCCGGAGAGATCAGGGAACGTTGGACCGCACGGTTTCACCCGCAGGCGGAAGCGGGGTGCTTTTGACAGCCATTCGCAGTTCGAACACGCCGAGAAAACGCGCAAAGGCGACCGCCGGCACGACAATGAAGCGATCCACGATCGCGTCATAAAAGCCCCGGCCGAGTGCGATGCGGTAGAGCCAGACCTGCACCTTTTTCGGCAGCAGCGATTCATAGTGCTCGCCTGTCGGATCGATCTGCCCGCCGGCGGCGGCATGCACGCGGTTGTGGTCCCGCAGCATCGACGGCGAACGCAGGAACTGTAGCGTGCGAAGCACGGCGTGACTGATGAGGTGAACCACCGCAAAAGTGGTCCAGCCGAACCCGATCTCCGCAAAGATGAGTCCGAGCTGGGTCTGGGACGCATAGGCGAGCGAGGTCTTCGCATCCGCACAGGTCCGATGCACCAGGGTGCCGAGAAAGGCGGTGGTCAGGCCGATGAAGATGACCAGTGCGGTGGCGACCGGTGAGTAGTGAAGCAACGGCTCGATCCTCAGCAGCAGGTAGGCGCCCGCGTGGACGGAGATGGCGCCGTAGAAAACCGCACTCGAAGGCGTGGGTCCCTCCATGGCACGCACCAGCCAGCCGCAGAAAGGTCCCTGGGCGGATTTTCCGCTGGCTGCAAAGACGAGCAGCACCGCCACGATGGCGGCTTCCTGACCGGCGAGGTTGTTGACATGCCCCGGCCACTCCCCGGTGAACATGCCGCCCCACGAGGTGGTGTTGAACCAGTGATGCGCCAGGAAAACGGCCACGAGCATGAACAGATCGGCCACGCGGTAGGTGGCGAAGACTCGCAACGCATTGCGAACCGGATCGGGGCGATACTGAAAGAAGCTGATGAGCAGCACGCTGGTGATGCCGACGATTTCCCAGCCGGCGAGCAGCACGTCGAGCGAGTCGGCCATGAAAACGAGCAGGGCGCCGAAGGTGAAAAGGTGCAGCAGCAGAAAGAAGCGGTAGAAGCCGGGATCGCGATGCAAATAGCTCACGCTGAAGCTCCCCACGATCCCCGCCAGAATCACCGTGATGGTGACGATCGGCAGCGACAGGCGGTCGAGCAGAATCGTGAGCGGAAAGTCGTAATGAGCGACCTTGAACCAGTGGTCACCCAGCGAGACGCGCACGGCGTGCAGGTCGTCCTGCCACATTCTCCAGAAGATGACCGCCGCCAACAGCGTGAGGAAGGCATACACGCCTTTGGTCAGCCGTGAAACAAGCCGCTCGGGGAGGTGACCGCCAAGCAGCCAGACGATGCTCAGGACGAGGAAGGTGAGACCCGGTGTCGCAACAAGGATGAGAGGAAGGGATTCGAGGGACATGTCAGGCGGCTTTCGTAAGTTTCGGTTCGATCCGGGCCAGCGGCAGGTGTTCCGCCTTGCCCTGGTACCAGGTCATGGAGTTCGGCGTCACGGGGAGCGGCTCCTCGTCGCCGGAGAGCGGCTCAAAGACATCGTTTCCGCGGTACACTTCGATATGGCCGTCGTCGGGATCCAGCGTGGCGATGCGGATCCAGCGGTTGCACACGAATTCGACGAGCTCCTTGTTCGCCTTGACGACACTCATGAGCCGCTCAGGTGTCGTTTCGACGACGAAAAGAATGCGCACCGGCTCATGCAGCTCGACCGTTTGCACCGGCAGCCCGGTGCGGAGGTCGCCCTGGAAGCCGTTCATCACCCCGACGAGGCCGGAGATGTTGTGCGGGAGCTTGGTGCCGCTGCCGTAGGCTTCGTTGTCCACCGTGGAGAAGTAGTACTCGAGACTGATCCCGCCGCAGACGGGGATGACGGCGCCCAGGACGCGGGCCAGCGCCTCGTTGGCCGGGTCCTTCGTGGCGTCGTAGCTGACGAGGAAGGCGCGGCGATCCATGAACAGCCCCCGCGTGTGCTCCCGACGGCCCACATAGGCCACGGCGTTGGTGCAGTGACCATACTCCGGACGCGGTTCGGCGATGTGCTCGGAACGCTCCTGCACGTGACGCAGGGCGCGTTCGCGGCGTACTCCGGCACCAGCGCCGCCGAAGCGGCGCACGCGCTCGTCGGCATTGAGCACACGCGCCTTGTCCAGAGACTGGCGCACGCGGTTGAGATCCCCCTGATGGGTGTCCGGCATGAGATCGATGTCGAAGAAGTCGATGTCGTCACTGCAAGTATCGTGGTAGCCGCCGAGGAACCAGGTGTCCTCCGGAATGACCACGCCTTTTTGACGCAACACGGCACGCACTCCGGGACGATTCGCCATGATGGCAAAGACGCGTGCGTTCGGGGCCCCGGTGCGACCGCCGCAGGCGCCGCAGCAGTAGGCGGACTCGTACGGATTGTTCAAACTGGTGCTGCCGTGCCCCAGGATGACGACCAGACGGGCATGGGCCTTGTGCAGGCCGGCGGGTCCGAGCACGGCATACACGCGGTCCGCCATTTCCTGCTCGTCGAATCCCGAGAGCAGGCCCGTGGTGGCCTCACGCGACTCCGGGTCATCACGCATGAAGGTGACTTCCGTCTTTGGCTCCGGCAGGAAGGCGCGGTTCAGGCGCTTGATCAGCCGTCCGTAGCCGCGTGGGCTGAGCACGCGAAGAACGAGTGGGAAAAGTGAAAAGAAGCCCAGGCACGCGGTGCTGATCCAGCCGCGCACCAGCGTGCGGGAGGAGATGAAGCCGCTGCGGGTGATCTTGGCCCAGATGCGGCGGAGGGACTGGCGCTTGGCATGCAGGTGGGCGTGTTCGTCCACCGCCACCTCCCGCACCGCATGTGCCGGCTGTACGACGACGGGGCAAAGGGACACCCCACCGGCGTCGTCCAGGCCCGCGTAGTTGATCGCCACGCCGAAGAATCCAGCCGCGCCGACGGTTTCAATGTACGGATCGACCTCTTCGAGCGCACGGCGCAGGGACTCCTCACGCTCGTCGATGCAGAAAAAAACCTGGGCAGCGAGGCGGTCGCTGGTGGTCTGCAGCGGTGGCAGGGCGCGGTGCTTCGCCAGCGGGATGAGGATGCCGCGCTCGTGACGCCGCTCGTAGGCGAGGTGCAGCAGGCGGCGACGCTCCACCTCGTTGCAGGCGGCCAGTTCTTGCAGGAGATGATCGAATGATTCGGCGCTCAGCCCTGCCAGCGTGAGGCTGGAGAGTCCCATGAGCTGCGCGGCGTCAAAAAAACGCGCCACCGGCGTGAGGCGGTCGATCGGCGCTGCGGTGATCGTGACCGCCCGCCACGAAGTCGTGTCCCCCATGATGTCCTGGAGGGCTGCCAGTGTGTAGGTGAGGCGCAGCGCGAGGAATTCCATCAGCGAGCACCTCACGCGATCATGCGGAGCCAGAGTGACGTCTTTCTCCAGCATGCGGATCATGCCTGCCCAGCCGGAAAGCGCCAGCAGCTCGCCCTGAATGAACGCATCCCATTCCGAGGGCGGCAGGCCCAGTCTGCCGAGCGATTCGAGCACCAAGTCCTCCGCGCTCATTCCCTTCTCCTCCTGCCGGAGGAATTCCCTGCGCACTCCACCAAGGTGGCGGCGGTGGATGGAGTTTGGTTGTGACATGATGCGCCGGGAGGCCGCGAGCAGCCCCTCCTCACGCAGGGGCATCGGCCAGTAGGCGATCCCCTGGTCCAGATAGGCCCCGACCAGTCGAATCAGCGGCGGATGCACGATCCGGTCGAGCTCCACGCCTTTGAGCGCAAGGAGGGCGTCATGCGGACGGACGGCCTTCTTTGGCGTGGGCGTGGAATGCGGCGGCACCCGGCGGAGACACACATCCCAGAGCTGCTGCGGCGTGTCACCGGTCAGTTGGTGCGCGGAGGCCGGCGGCAGATCGTGACGGAAGCGGCTCAGCCAGTCGCCCTCCTCGATCTGCCAGGCGATGTCCAGCCCGTTCACCCTGCGGACGCCGGGGATGAGCAGGGCGCGGCGGAGTTGCCGGCGCGTCAGTTTTCCCGGGATGACATCGGCGTCAGGCTCCTGCTCTAGCACCGCCACGATGTCTTCGTCCAGGATCCGTCCGCGCTGGCGGCAGGCCTGGTATTCCTCCTCGGAGAGAAAAGGCTCCGCGTTGAACAGATTCGCAGCCTCGATCACCGACTGCTCGAAATCCTGATGCTGGAAGGCGTGCAGCGTGTTGTGATGCACAAACACACCGATCGGCCCCTGCGTCGGAAGGTAGTGCGCCGCGTGATCAAGCATGTGGTGGAGGTGCTCACGCGGGTCGGTGGAGGGGGAGTGCGGAGAAGTGGTCACGGTAGTGGGGCAAGTAATGCCAGTCTCCACCATTTTGCCATCCCCTGCGCATGGGGTATTGGTTCACGGTTGGTGGGGGGACCCCCGCTCCGGTTGCGCATTTACCCTCTCAAGGGGACTGCGCAGCGGCGGAGGGATCGCGATGATGATCACAGGTCGGTTCAGACCCTCGTCCAGTCCCTAAACCCTCATCCTCCTCCATCATGCCCCCTTTTTTCCGGCGTCTGCCTCTTCTGCTGCTCGCAGTCATCGCTTTTCATTTCACACCGGGTGCCTGCGCACAGACCCAGGCGGAGTCCATCTCCCATTCGTCAGGCTTTGCCTACCCGACGAATTTCTCTGACGGCCGCCCGGACCTGAAAGACCGCTTCAGTCTCGCCAATGGACGCGTGGTTTTCGATGCGCAGATCAACACCCGATTTGAAGCGCGTGAAAACAACAACGACTTCGACAGCAGCATCAACTCGGCCACCGACGCCTCCTGGCTGCTCACCCGCTTCCGCCTCGGTGCCCTCTTTCATGTCAATGATTGGCTCAAATTCTACGTGCAGGGCCAGGACATCCGTGAACTCGGCGGCAGCCGCCCGAACAACGTCGGCGCCTCGGGGGCCGACGGAGATGACGTCTTCGACATCCTCCAGGCATGGGTGGACATCGGCAACGACGCCGATGGTCTGAGTCTCCGCGTCGGCCGGCAGCCCTTCAACTACGGCAACCAGCGCCTGCTCGGCAATCCGCAGTGGCTGAACTCCACCCGCGCATGGGATGCCGTCCGCCTGCACTACGCCTCCGCCACCTGGGAACTGGATCTCTTCTCCGGCAGTCCGGTCACCTTCGTTAACAACCAGTGGAACAAGTCGGACCTTTTCAACACCAACGAAGGCCGCAACGCCATCGACAGCGGCGCTTACTTCTCCGCCAAGTCGCTCGTTCCCTGGCAGAGCAAGACCGACCTCTACATCCTCAATCAGCGCCTCAACAAGCTCCCTGGCACCGCCGGTGCGCCACTCGGTGCCGCTGGTCGCACCGATGTCTGGAGCATCGGCACGCTCATGAAGGGAGATCCCGCCAAGCTCGCGAACTGGGACTACGACCTCGAAATGACAGCACAGTTCGGCAGGGCGGGCGGCCTCAGTCACCGCGCCTTCGCAGGCCACTGGGCGCTCGGCTACAACTTTCAAGACGCCTGGAAACCCCGCCTCGGTGTGCAGTACAACTACGCCAGCGGCGACAAAAATCCGACCGATGGCCGCAGCACGACCTTCCAGAACTTTTTCCCCGGCAACCACGCCCTCTTCGGCTTCATGGACACCACGGCGTGGATGAACATGCACAATGCCCAGGTCAATTTCTCCATCCAGCCCACCGAAAAGCTCAAGCTGACCTTTGACGCCATGGCCTTCTGGAATGCCAGCAACAACGACGCCTGGTACGGTGCCAACACCAGCACCGCCGTCCGTCCCTTGAACGCCGCCGCTCGCAGCGCCGGTGGCTACCGGGGCATGGAGTTCGATGTGAACGCCTGGTACAAGATCAACGCCCATGTGTCCTTCCAGACCGGCTACGCCATCTTCCTCCCGGGCTCCTACCTGGCCCAGACCGGGGCCAGCGACACCGCCCATTTCGGTTACGCGCAGCTTCAGTTCAATTTCTGACCCTCCCCCCGGACGGGAGACACAATACCCTCCCAAGGGGATATTCTCCCGGCCTGTTTTCTGCGTCATTGATCAACAGCCACTCCACCCCTCATCAAGCATTTTCATGTCAGACCCCGCAACCACCCCGAAAGCCGAAGGACCCACTCCCGTCGGCAACCTTGCCGGATTCAAGACCTACTTCGGCAAGGACATTCTTTCCGGTTTCCTCGTCTTCCTCATCGCTCTGCCGCTCTGCCTCGGCATTGCAAAGGCCAGCGGATGCCCGGCCATCGCGGGCATCTTCACGGCGGTCATCGGCGGCATGTTCACTCCTTTCCTGAGCAATTCCGAGCTGACCATCAAAGGCCCCGCCGCAGGCATGATCGCCATCGTGCTGGGCACCGTGAGTGAACTGGGCTACGAGAAGGCGCTGGCGGTGGGTGTGGTCGCAGGCTGCCTGCAGACCATCTTTGGCTCGCTCAAACTCGGAACCCTCGGCGAGTTTTTCCCCGTGGCCGCCGTGCACGGCATGCTTGCCGCCATCGGCATCATCATCATTTCCAAACAGATCCACGTCGCCCTTGGCGTCGCCGCCCATGCAAAAGAGCCGCTGGAACTGCTGGCCGAGATCCCGGAGAGCTTCATGACCATGAATCCAGAGATCGCCCTGATCGGAGCCATCGCGATGGTGATCCTGTTTGGAAGGCTGCTCTTCAAGAACAAGCTGGTCCAGTCCATCCCCGGACCGCTCATCGTGCTGCTGGTGGCCGTGCCTCTGTCCTACTACTTCGACATCGAGCACAAGCACATGTACCAGTTCCACAACCACACCTACGAGGTCGGGCCTGAAAACCTGGTCAATCTGCCGCACAACATTCTCGACGGTATCAAGTTCCCCGACTTCTCCGCCATCACCTCCCTGGCCAGCATCAAATGGATCGTGATGTTTTGCCTCATCGGCAGCCTGGAGTCCCTGCTCAGCGCAAAGGCCGTCGATCTCCTGGACCCCTGGCAGCGCCGCACGAATCTGAACCGCGACCTGCTGGCCGTAGGCATCGCCAACACGCTCGTGGCCTTCATTGGCGGTCTGCCCATGATTTCCGAAATCGTTCGTTCCTCCGCCAACCGCAACAACGGCGCTCGCACCCGCTGGGCGAACTTCTGGCACGGTGCCTTCCTCCTCGTCCTCGTCGCCAGCGTGCCCGCCCTTCTGAACCACATCCCGCTCGCCGCGCTGGCCGGCATGCTCGTCTTCACCGGCTTCAACCTCGCCTCGCCGAAGGAATTCCATCACATGTGGCAGGTCGGCAGAGGCCAGCTCATCGTGTTTGTCGTCACCCTGATCGTCACCCTTGCCACCGACCTGCTCATCGGCATCGCCGCCGGCATCGTCGTCAAGCTGCTCCAGCACGTCCTCAGCGGCACGCCCGTCGGCAATCTCTTCAGCGCCCGGGCCGATGTTTCGAAAGACGGCGACCACCCCGTTATTTCCGTGAAGCAGGCCGCCATCTTCAGCAACTGGCTCGGCCTGCGCAAGCGCCTGCTGGGCCTCTCCGACCACGCCCGGGTCAAAGTCGATCTATCCGACACGCATCTCGTCGATCATTCCGTGATCAAGAAGCTCGAAGAAATGGCCCAGGACTGGAAGCTCGAGAACCGCGAACTCATCGTCGTCGGCATGGAGGACCACATCCCCGTCTCCAGCCACCCTCAGTCCGCACGCTATCGCAAGCAGCCTGCGTGAGAGCGGTCAATATCTGGTGTTGAGATGAACAAGCCCGGCGGTGGTTTGCGGGAGCACCGCCGCCGGACTTTTCAATAAAGCGGTGTCACCTCACGCAAACTCCGCAGTCGGCACGGAAAGCGGAGTCTTGCTCGACTCCGGCGTCTGGAAAAAGCTCACTTCCCCGCTGTTGACGTCGTAGAGCGCGCCGACGATGGCGATTTTGTCCTCCTGAACGAGCGAGTCGAGAGTCTTGCTGCGCTGACGGATGGCCTTGATCGTGCGCACGACGTTGAGGCGGGAGATTTCGTTCGCGTAGGCCGCTTTTTCACCGGGAGCCCATTCGTCGGGCTTCTTCATCGTGGCGGGATTGATGGCCATCTGGATTTCGGTGACAAGGCCGTCGAGATTCACGCAAGGCGTGGCTTCGCTGGCCTTCTTCGCGGCGGCGAGGAGATCGACGGCGGCGTTCACCGCGCCGCAACTCGTGTGGCCGAGCACGACGACGAGCTTTGCCCCCACCACGGCGCAGGCGTATTCCAAGCTGCCGAGCAGCTCGGCAGTGGCGATGTTGCCCGCCACGCGGGCGCTGAAAATGTCGCCAAGGCCGAGGTCGAAGACAACTTCCGCCGGCGCGCGCGAATCAATGCAGCCCAGCACGGCGGCCATGGGGAACTGGCCCGTGGATGTGGCCGTGATCTGGCGGCTGAAGTCGCGCTCGATGTGGTCACCCGCGAGGAAGCGCTGGTTCCCTGCCTTCAGAATGTCCAGCACGCCCTGCGGTGAAAGACCGCTCTGCGCCTCACGGCTGGTAAAATCAACGAACTCCATGCGGTCTTCGCTGATGTTGTGCTCTTTCAACCCCAGAAAGTTGACCTCCACGCCGTGGGCGACCGACGTCTTGTCCCGGAAGTCGGAGATGAGGTCGCGGATGTCCGGATCGATGTAGTTCGTGCTGCGGGCGTCGATGAGCACGCGCCCGCCCCGCGGGATGTCGTTCAGCGCCTTTTCGAGCGAGGCGCGGTTCAGAAAGCTCACCTGGTTCGCCAGGACGATGCGCAGCAGATCTCCCGATGCATGCTTTTCCGTGATGCGGCGCAGAGGACGACGCAGGTTGCTGTGCAGAATGAAAAGAATGCTGATGCCCAGGCCGATGAGCACGCCGGTGAGCAGATCCGTGAAGACAATGGCCCCTATGGTAATGGCGAAGGGCAGGAACTGATCACGGCCCTCGATCCACATCTCCTTGAAGAGCTTCGGGCTGGCGAGCTTGAAGCCGGTGACGATCAAAATGGCCGCGAGGGCGGAAAGCGGGATCTCGTTCAGCCAGTGCGGCACCGTCATCACGCACCCGACGAGCAGGAAGCCGTGCAGGATGGCGCTGAGCTTCGTGCGGCCGCCCGAGTTGATGTTCATCGAGGAGCGCACGATCACGCTCGTCATCGGCAAGCCGCCGATGAAGCCCGCTATCATGTTCCCCACGCCCTGCGCCACCAGTTCGCGGTTCGGCGGCGCCTGCTGCTGGTCGGGGTCGATCTTTTCGACGGCCTCCAGATTGAGCAGCGTTTCCAGCGTCGCCACGAGGGCGATGGTGACCGCCGCCTTGTAAATGAGCGGATTGCCAAAGTGCTCCATGCCTGGGAACTGCAGAAAGCCGAGGAAGGCCTGCACATCCGAAGCGACAGGCACCTCCACGAGGTGCGAGGCCTTCACCTCCCAGCCGTGGCCCATCTTCCGGAGGATCAAATTGATGCCCACCCCCAGAAGGACGACGATCAGCGCCGGAGGCACCGGCAGCTTTTTCAGCGCCTTGACCTTGTCCCACGCCACCAGCAGCAGGATCGACACGAGGCCGATCAGCGCCGCGCCCGGCAGGATGTCAGAGAGCGTCGCCCAGAGTTCCGTAAAAGTGTTTTCGTGGTCAGGCTGCTCAAAGCTCATTTCACCCTCCACATCCGCGTCATGGCCGAAAACATGCGGGATCTGTTTCAGGATCAAAATGAGGCCGATGGCCGCCAGCAGGCCCTTGATCACACTCAACGGGAAGAATGCCGCGATGAAACCGAGTCGAAAAGTGCCCATCAAGATCTGCATGGCCCCAGCCACGACAACGGCCGCCAAAAAGGCCTCAAAACTGCCCAGCAAGGCGATCTGCGCCGCCACGATGGCCGTGAGACCCGCCGCCGGCCCGCTCACGCTTTTGTGCGAGCCGCTC
Organism: uncultured Prosthecobacter sp.; assembly: GCA_964452755.1. Taxonomy (GTDB): domain Bacteria; phylum Verrucomicrobiota; class Verrucomicrobiia; order Verrucomicrobiales; family Verrucomicrobiaceae; genus Prosthecobacter. The sequence goes on from CAYVQY010000001.1 coordinate 477,212, forward strand.
AGGATTCCGACGACAATCCCTCCTATGATCCCTGAGATCACTCCGGAGAAAAGCGGGGCATTGGAAGCCAGGGCAATCCCGAGGCACAGCGGCAGCGCCACGAGAAACACAGGGATGCTCGCGGCGATGTCTTTGGGCAGGGTGACTGTGAGGGGAGTGTTGTTAGCAGGCATTAGCGCGTATTAAATGGAATGCTTTCTGATCGTAATACCAAACAAGCCGCCGTTATCGAGGCTTTTCTTCCATCCCCCAGCGCACCCATCCTTCACGCGGGTGCGGTCTGGCAGGCGGATACCTCTATGGCCGTCTCGATATTACGCACCTTGTGATGCGTGCTTCAGGCTTCCGGGAGGCGCAGGCCGGCCGCTTCGAGCACCTTGCTCAGGTCGGTCGGCGGCTGGGCTTTGACTTCCAGAATCTGGCCGGAGGCGGGGTGCTTGAGACGGAGTTCGCGTGCGTGCAGGAAAAGCCGGCGCGCTCCGAGACTTTGGCGGAGTTTTTTGTTCAGGTCGAAGGAGCCATAGACGTCATCGCCAACGAGGGGCAGGCGGCGCGATGCGGCCTGGACGCGGATCTGGTGCGTTTTGCCGGTGATGAGTTCGATCTCCAGCAGCGAGAGGCGCTGCGCCGCCGAGTAGTCGATCAAGCGGAAACGGGCTTCGGCGTTTGGCCGCAGGCCGCGGCGCACGGTGGTGCGGACCTGATGGCGTTCGTGCGCGGTGACGAGGTGGTCGAGCCACACGCCCTCGTTTTTCAGTCCGCCGCCGGCGCAGAGGGCGAGGTAGATTTTACGCACCTGCTCGGCTTCAAAGGCGGCGCGGCAGGCGGCGGCGGTTTTTTCGTCCCTGGCGGCCAGCAGCACGCCGGAGGTGTCCTGATCGAGCCGGTGGATGAGCCAGACCTTTCCCGCAGGTCCGGTGAAGCAGCGGGCATCCGCGTCGTAGCGCCCCTCGAAGGCGGCAGCCTGCGGTTTGGCGGATTTGGGGTTGGGATGCGAGAGCACGCCATGGGGCTTGTTCACGACGAGGAGAAAGCGGTCCTCGTGCAGGACTTCGCAGCGGGTGATGGCTGGGACTGCGCTCATTTCACCTGGTATTGAGTGGTGAGGTAATCTTCGAGTGCCTCGGCCCAGTTTCGAATCCCGGTGCCGAGGAGATTTTGAAGCCGCTGATTGCTCATGACGGTCTGCGGCGGCCTGGGCGCTTTGAGCTGGGTGAGTTCGGCGAGTTTGATCGGACGGACCCGGGTGGTTTTTACCGGCACCCCCATCGATTGGGCGATGCTGAGAGCGGTCTCGGCCCAGGAGTGCCAGGAGGCGCTGCCGCTGCTGCAGAGGTGCAGCACGCCGGAGGCGGGATGATGAATGAGGTGATGGATCCAGTCGGCGATGTCGGCGTTGCTGGTGGGGACGGAGACCTTGTCCTCCACGGCTTCGAGGTCGTCGCTTTCGAGCGCCAGCCGGATCATTTGGTCAGGGTGGCTAGGCTTGTCCGGGCCAAAGAGCCAGGAGACGCGGGCGATGAGGGCGTCCGGGCTGGCTTTGAGCACGGCGAGCTCGCCTTCGCGCTTGGTGCGGCCATAGACGTTGACCGGTTCCGCAGGATCGTCCTCGGTCCAGAGATCGTGCGGTTCTCCGCTGAAAACGTAGTCGGTGCTAAAGTGGATCATGCGGACTCCGCGGCGGTGGCAGTGCTCGGCCAGCGCCTGCGGACCGGCCACGTTGGCGAGCCGCGCTTTCTCCGGCCGGACCTCGCAGGCATCGGGACTGGTGAGGCCGGCGGGATTGAGCAGCAGGTCGAATTCATGACGTGAAAGCTGTTCGGAGACGGCTTCCGGTCGCTCAAGGTCGAGGTCGGCCCGCGTCAGGGCGGTGAGGCCGTGCCCCGGGGCAAGACGCCGGATCAGGGCGCGTCCAAGCCCTCCGGTGGAGCCGAGAACGAGGATGCGGGGGGCGGGCATGGGGCATGCTTGCCGCGCCTCCGACGCTTGCAAAGGCAAAAGGCATGCCCCAAAGGTGTCCGTAGTACATTTTGGATGAGTGATGCGCGACCCAGGATTGTGATTGTCGGTGCCGGCCTTTCGGGGCTGGCGTGTGCGCGTGTCCTGGCCGCTGCAGGCCTCCGCTTTACCCTCCTCGAGGCATCGAACGCGGTCGGTGGCCGGGTGCGGACGGACAAGGTGGACGGGTTTCTGCTGGACCGCGGCTTTCAGGTTTTCCTGCCGGCCTATCCCGAGGCGCGGAGGGTGCTGGACTACGACGGCCTGGACCTACGGCCGATTTATCGCGGCGCGAACATCTTTGTGAAGAACCGCTTTCACCGCATCGCAGATCCGCTGGTCCACCCGCTGACGGCGATGAAGAACCTGCGCGACGAGATCGTCACGATGCGGGACAAGTGGACGACCCTGCTGCTGCGGAAGGAGGTCTTCGGCCTGCGCGAGCCGCCGAGCTCCATCGGGGCGACGGAATCGGAGGATTTTCTCCGCGACTTCGGCTTTTCGGAAAGCATGATCGACCGCTTTTTCCGTCCGTTTTTCGGGGGCATCTTTTTGGAGAAAGATCTGCGCACCAGCGCGGCGATGCTGCAGTTCCTCTTCGCCATGTTTGACCGGGGCGGCAGCGCCCTGCCTGCGCACGGCATGCAGTCGATCCCGAATCAACTGGCCGTGGCCCTGCCGCCTGACAGCCTGCGGGTGAACACCCCCGTCTCCGCCGTCCGCGCCGGAGAGGTGACGCTGGACAGCGGCGAGGTGCTGCGGGCCGAGCACGTCATCGTCGCCGTGAGCGAGGAGGTGGCGCACCGGCTGCTGCCGAGGGAAGACTCCCCCGCCCCGCTGCCAGGGCGCTCGACGACCTGCCTCTACTTCGCCACGGATGAGTGGCCGTTCAGCGATCCGATTTTGCATTTGGACGGAGACGGACGGGGGCCGGTGAACAGCGTCACGGCGCTCTCGCTTGTCTCGCCTCATTACGCGCCTCCCGGGCAGCATTTGATTTCCGCTTCGATCATCGGATCACCTTCCAGCGCCGAGTTGGAGCTGGTCGTGCGCGACCAGATGAAGCGCTGGTTCGGCGAAGCGCTCGTGGCCAAATGGCGCCACCTGCGCACCTACCAGGTCCGTCATGCGCAGCCGGAGGCGCCACAGTTGAAGGCGGGCACGGGACCGCTGCCCGCCGTGGTCGAGCCGGGCCTGTACCGCTGCGGCGACTGGTGCCAGGACGTGTCGATCAATGGAGCGCTGCTCAGCGGCCGACGGGCTGGAGAGGCGGTAATGAAAGCGTTGGGAGAGCCGCTCCCGGATTGACGGGCGTCACGCTGCCCTCCGTGGGCAGAACAAAGGGGCTGATGGTGGGCGGAGCGGCGTCCTGAAAGCGTATCTCGACCTGGGTGGGGCCGTACTTCTCCGGCTGCTTCGCGGCGATGTCCCGCAGCTCCTGGGCGACGGTCTCCGCACCAGCCCGTTTGGCGAGTTCCTTGATGATCACGGTGGTGCTGCCGGGGCCGGCCTGCACCTCGATCTTTCGCGGAGGCACGCCCATGTCGCTGTGGATGAGTTTTTCCCAGGCGCTGGCGTGGCGGAGGTCGTGCAGCAGGATGAGTCCGGCCTTGTGCAGGCGTTCTTCCTCCTTCAAATCGCGCACGGCGGCGACATCCGGCGCGGCGTCCGGCCTGCTCTGACAGGCGGAGAGTAATGAAACGACGATGGGTAGGAAAAGACGCGGAATCACAGTTTGAGGAATGCTTTTTGGCGATACAGCCAGAAACAGACAAGCCAAAGTACAAAGAGCACGCCTAAACGCTCGATCACCGGCTCCCAGCCGGGAACAAACGCCGCACCCGGCAGGTGCTTGTGGAGGTGGTCGCGAATCCAGCCCGCGCCGAGGCTGTGCAGCAGGTAGATGACGATGCTGTTCATGCCGACGACGACCAGGGGAAAAACCAGACGCCGCAGGCCCACCACTTCCACGAGCCAGTAGAACAGCGCCAGAATCAGCAGCACCCAGCCGCCGCTGAGGAGAGCCCAGGTCGGTGTCCAAATGCGCTTCACCGCCGGCAGCAGCTGGGTGACGTCTAGGATCGTGCCGATCAGCAGGAGGACCGCCGCCGCGACGATCAGAATGGCGCATTTTTGCTTGTCCGTTTTCCGACTGCGCATCAGGAAATCGCCGGTGAGGGCGCCACCGAGCATGGTGGCTAGGGAAGGGATGAAATTCAGCGTCGTGTAACCGCCGCTGTGATAGGTGAAGGGGGCGGCACGCGGCAGCTCGTTGAGAAGCCAGCGGTCAAAGGCGGCGGCGGCGTTGGTATGGATGTTCCAGTGCCCTGCAAAGCCCTCAAAAAAGGCGTTTTCCGTCCCCTTCATGCCGGCGATCGCCGCCAGCTCCTCGGCTGTGGGGAGCGAATGCTGGATGAAAAACCAGCTGTAGCCCGCCAGGATCACGATGATTCCCGCCGCCATGTATTCCCAGCCGAGACGGGAGAGGATAAAAAGGAAAAAATAGCCGAGACCGATCTGGGCGAGCACATTGGTGAAGAGAAACACCGTCTGGCTGTCTTTAGCGTGCGTCGAGAGCATGACACCGAGGGCGACGAGCAGGACGGAGCGCGTGAGCGCATGCCAGGCCATGCCGAGAAAGGACTGGCCGTGCTCGCGGCGCTTTGCACAGGACCAGGGGACCGCCACGCCCACCATGAACATGAAACTGGGCTGGATGAGATCCCACAGCGAGCAGCCCTGCCAGGCCTTGTGCTCAAACTGCGGGCGGATGGTTTCCCAAATCGATCCCGGATTCGCCGCCGCCATCTGCACCACCCCCAGGCCGGACGAGGCCATGAGGAGCATGATAAATCCTCGATAAGCGTCGAGGGAAAGGAGACGATGGCTGGTGGTGGTCGGAGTCATGGCGCGTCACAGAACGCTCACGCCCGGTCCAAGCTATCTTATGCGCGGACGTGAGGGGCTCAGGCCGCCTTGAGCACCTCGTGCGTGTGGATCGCCGGATTCACAATGTCGCGTACGAACTGCGCCGGCTCGGCTCCTTCTCCAAAAACATAGATGCGGGTGCGAAGCGTGAGTTTTTTCAGCTCGAAACCGGGATTCTCCATGGCGCGGTAGTAGCTGAGGATCATTTCCTTCTCCAAATCCAGCGCCGCTCCCTTCATGCCGTATTCCAGGACGAACGAGGCCTTCTCAAAGGCGGGCTGCCCTCCCGCGCGTGATTCCTGGCTGATCGGATCGATCAGGACGCGTCCGACAAAGGCGTCCAAGGCCGCCTCGTCACCCTCAAACTCAATCTTGTACAGCCGCCCCTCGCGGTATTTGAGCGGGAGCGGATGCGGGGCGTAGAGCAGCTTGTGGCAATCGCTGTCGGTGTCGAACTTGCCGAGGATTTCGAAGAGTTTGGTCACGATGGGGAGGTGGGAAGGAACCTCGACTCCGTAGCGAGGACCCCCGCCCGCGCAAGCCGGGGCGAGAACTCTTTCTTGCCAGCTTTGCGCCGGCCTGCTAAAAACCACTCTGCTATGCCGCGAATTCAATTCACCACCCCCGAGGGCGCCTCCGGCGTGCTCGAACTCGACACCGAACGCATGACGGTCGGCCGGGCCGACGACAACATGCTCGTCATCAATGACGAATCCGTCTCCAGCCACCACGCCGAGTTCAGTTTCGACGGCGCCTCTTGGACGCTGACCGATCTCGGTTCGACCAATGGAACCAAGGCAGACGGCGCCAGGGTGGAAGCAGTCGGCCTGGGCTCCGGAAGCGTGTTCCAGCTCGGCAACGTGGACTGTGTTTTTATCGGCGACGGTGAAGAAGAACAGATGTCCGCACCGACGATGACCGTCTCCACGCCTGCGGCGGGCGGCTACGGCGCACAGCCCTACGACCGCAGCTTTCGCCGAGGCTTCGGTCCGAAGGCGAAGGAAAAAAGCTCCGGAGGCGGCCTGCACATCCTGCTGGGCGTCGTCGCCTTGGCGGCGTGCGGTGTAGCCGTTTACTTTGCGAAGCAGATGGGTGCCTGATCTCCGCCTGCCTCCCGGCAGGCATCCGGCTTCTTTCTGAAGCCCCCTGCGGCCTGGAACGGCTGCGGCGGTCTCCCCTTGCGCGTCCCCCAATCCCCTGCGGTCTTCGTGACCGCTCCCCAGAAAAAAGAAAAAACCCATGTCCAATACGATCATTGTCGGCGCCCAGTGGGGCGACGAAGGAAAAGGAAAAATCGTCGATTATCTCACCGAGAAGACGGACGTCGTCGTCCGTGCCGCCGGTGGCAACAACGCCGGTCACACCGTCATCAGCGCAGGCACCAAGTACATCCTGCACCTCATCCCATCCGGCATCCTTTGGAAGGACAAGGTCTGCGTCATCGGCAACGGCGTCGTCATGGACCCCATCGGCCTGCTTGAAGAAATGGCCAAACTGCGAGGCCAAGGCGTCAACATCACGCCGGAAAACCTGCTCATCAGCGAAACCGCCCATCTCGTGATGCCCTACCACCGCGGGCTCGACAAGGCGCGTGAGGCCAAGCGCGGCGACAAGAAAATTGGCACCACCGGCCGCGGCATCGGCCCCGCCTATGCGGACAAGGTCGAGCGCGACGGCCTGCGTACCATTTTGATGACGCAGCCGGAGATCCTCGAAGAAGAGCTGCGCGACCGCCTCGCCCGTCACAATCAGACCTTCAGCGAGCTCGGTGTCGAACTCGTTCCGGTCGAAGAAACGGTCAAAATCATCCTGGAAGCGGCCAAGACCCTGGCCCCGCACATCACCAACACCACGGTTTACCTGCACGAGGCCATCAAAGCCGGGAAAAACCTCCTTTTTGAAGGAGCGCAGGGAACCTACCTGGACATCGACCACGGCACCTACCCCTTCGTCACCTCGTCCAACACGACCTCGGGTGGTGCCTGCACTGGGTCCGGTGTGCCGCCGCGCATGATCGACAAAGTCGTCGCCGTGGGCAAGGCCTACACCACCCGCGTCGGCTCCGGCCCCTTCGTGACAGAAAACGACGACATCGGCGACATGCTTCACAACATGGGCCGGGAATACGGCGCCACCACGGGCCGCGCACGCCGCTGCGGATGGCTGGACTCTGTCCTCGTCCGCTACGCGGTCATGGTCAACGGAGCCGATGAGCTGGCCATCACCAACCTCGACGGTCTCGACGGCCTGGACACCGTGCAGATCTGCACCGCCTACAAGCTGCGGGGAAAGACTCTGAACTACCCACCCAGCACCGCCGCCGACCTTGCAGCCTGCGAACCGGTTTATGAAACCCACCAGGGCTGGAAGACCGACCTCAGCGGCATCAAAAAATTCGCCGATCTGCCACCGCTGGCCAAGGCCTACCTCAAGCGAGTCGAAGAACTGACCGGCGCCCGCGTCAGCCTCGTCGGCGTCGGCCCGGACCGCGAGCAGACCCTCGTTGCTTGACCCGGGATCGTCTTTTCGAGGCCCACATTCCATTTGACGGAAGCCTTCCCGCCCCTACTCTTCCCGCCCTTTTCCCATCCCACCCCCCAGACAAGATCTATGACCGAAGTTCAAATCCGCAAAGGCGAACCCGTTGATCGCGCCCTCAAGCGTCTCAAGACCCGCCTCGAAATGGAAGGCATCCTGGAAGAAGTCCGCCGCCTTCGCGCTCACGAAACCCCGGTCGAGCGCAGCCGCCGCAAGGCCCGCGCCTCGGCAAAGCGCGGCAAAATCCGCTTCCGCTTCACCATGCCGAAGGCCGCCGACGCGCCAGAAGCCGCTGCTCAGTAATCCTGAGGCATCGAGGCGAAAAACAATCCTGGAAGGGCGGCCGCAAGCCGCCCTTTTTCTTTGCCTGCGGACGGGTTCCAAACCAGTGTCGAAAATTCTTCTGGAGCTTTGGTGCTGGCGGGGGCCATAATGCGCCCCTCGATTTCCCCAACATGAGCACGTCACCCACCTCCCGCCGCCGCTTTCTTCAACTCGCCGCCACGAGCGCAGCCGCCGCCATCTCCCGGCCCACGCAGGCCGCAGCCGCCAAGAAGCCGCCCTTCAAGATCTCTCTGGCGGAGTGGTCGCTTAACAAGGGCATCTTCGGCAAAGGCGACGCCGAGCGTCACGAGCACCTTGATTTCTGCAAAATCGCCCGCAGCCTCGGCATCGACGGCGTCGAGTATGTGAACCAGATGTTCTTCGATAAAGCCGCCGACACCGCCTACCTCGGCGAAATGAAGAAGCGCCAGGAAGGAGAAGGCGTGAAAGGCCTGCTCATCATGTGCGACCGCGAAGGCAACCTCGGCGATCCCGACGATGCGAAACGCGCCAAGACCATCGAGAACCACCTCAAGTGGCTCGACGCAGCCGCGACGCTCGGCTGCCACAGCATCCGTGTTAATGCCGCCAGTGACCCCAAATTGAGCTGGGACGAGCAGATGAAGCTCGCCGCCGACGGCCTGCACCGCCTCTGTGAAGAAGGCGAGAAGCGCGGCCTCTACGTCGTGGTCGAAAACCACGGCGGCCTCTCCAGCAACGGTCTCTGGCTCACCGGCGTGATGAAAATGGCCGATCATGCCCGCGTGGGCATTCTGCCGGATTTCGGCAACTTCTACACCGACCGCAACAAGGGTGAGCTCTACAACCCCTACAAGGGTCTGCGCGAATTCATGCCATGGGTCAAAAAAGCGGTGAGCGCCAAGGCCTACAACTGGGACACCGGCGCCGGCAAATTCTACACCGAGGACCAACGCGAAGGCCGTGAGATGACCCTCGACTTCCAACGCCTCATCGACATCGTCGTGAAAGCCGGCTACAACGGCTACATCGGCATCGAATACGAAGGTGACAAGCACGCCGAGATCGAAGGCATCAAGCGCACCAAGCAGGCGCTGGACGAGATCGCCGCCCTGCTTTGATTTCCACTCCACCCGCAAACCCATATCCCACGACCACCATGCCAGCAGACGACACCTCCAGCAGTTCCGCCCAGGCGGAAAACCTCCTCTGGTCCGGCCACACCTCCCAGTGGGTGCATTTCTGGTACTACTTCTTCTGCCTGCTGCTCGCGGTCGGAATCGCCGTGGGCGCCACGATTGCCGCCCTTCCGACGGGTGCCTTGAGCTACCTTGCACTCCTGGTGCCAGCCTTCATGTGGCTGATCCGCTGGTGGGTGACCAAATGCACCCATTACGAGCTGACGAGTCAGCGCCTGCGCATCCGCACCGGCATCCTGAACAAGAAAGTGGACGAGTTGGAGCTCTTCCGCGTGAAGGACTACACCATGGAGCAGCCTTTTCTCCTCCGCCTCGTTGGCCTGGGAAACCTGACCATGATCACCTCCGACGCCACCTCGCCGACGGTCGCCATCAGGGCGATTGCGGGCATCGAGACCGTCCGAGAGAAGCTCCGCCAGGCCGTCCAGAGTGAGCGTGACCGCAAACGCGTCCGTCAACTCGACGTGGATGACACCGACGACGGACAGTTGATCTGAGTCCGGACCGCGCAACGGCGTAATCATTGTCCTTCGCCGACAAAAGCCGCCAACTGCCCCCGTAGGTTCATGCTGACATGAACCTGCCCCGCCTGACTCTCCTCGCCGCATGCGCCGCTTCTCCGGCTTTTGCCACCGATGCGCCGCGCACGCTGAACTTCGCGAACGACATCGTGCCCATCCTCACGAAGGGCGGCTGCAACTCCGGGGGCTGTCACGGCAAGGCGGGCGGCCAAAACGGCTTCAAGCTATCTCTGCTCGGCTTCGAGCCACAGGAGGACTATGAGCACATCGTGAAGGAGGCCCGCGGCCGCCGCGTGTTTCCGGGATCACCGGAGCAGAGTCTGCTTTTGACCAAAGGCACCGCGCAGCTCCCCCACGGCGGCGGCAGCAAACTCGACCCCAAGTCCGAAGACTATGCCGACCTCGTGCGCTGGATTCGCGAGGGCATGCCCTATGGGAAGGATACCGATCCAAAGATGGCGAGCATCAGCGTCGCCCCCTCGAAGCTGACCATGCCCCTCAAAGGCGCGCAGCAGCTCAAGGTAACCGCGCATTATACCGACGGCAGCACGCGGGACGTGACGAAGCGCGCTCTTTATGAGGCAAACGAAAAAGCGATGGCCGAGACGACCGAAACCGGCCGCGTGCAGCTCTATGACCTGCCGGGCGATGTCGCCGTGATGGTGCGCTATCAGGGCAAGGTGTCCACCTTCCGCGCCACTGTGCCACTCGGCGCTCCGGTCGAAAAACTGCCGCCGTCACGCGGCTTTGTGGACGATCTCGTCTTCGCGAAGTTGAAGACTATCGGCATGCCGCCTTCGGAAATCGCCGATGACGGCACCTTCATCCGCCGTGTCACGCTCGACATCTGCGGCCGCCTGCCCACAGCAGCGGAAATGAAGGACTTCATGGCTTCGAAGGATGCAAACAAGCGTGGCGCTCTGATCGACCGCCTTCTCGACAGTCCGGAATACGCGGAGTTCTTCGCGAACAAATGGAGCGGCCTGCTGCGCAACCAGCGCACCCAGCCCACCTATGCGCGCGGCAGCTACCTCTTCTTCTCGTGGATTCGCGACAGCATCGCCGACAACAAGCCCTATGACCTCTTCGTGCGCGAAGTGGTCGCCGCCTCCGGCGATCTCGACCAGCATCCGCCGGTCGCCTGGTATCGTCAGGTCAAGGACATGAAACAGCAAATGGAGGACGTGGCGCAGCTCTTCCTCGGCACCCGCATGCAGTGCGCACAGTGCCATCATCACCCCTTCGAAAAGTGGAGCCAGCAGGACTACTACGGCTTCGCCGCATTCTTCGCGAACGTCGGTCGCAAGCCCTCCGGATTTAAGGATGAGGAACTCATCTATCCGAAACGCGGTGTCGCACAGGCGACGAACATCCGCTCAAAGGAACTCGTCACGCCGACCAGCCTCGGCAATCCCTCCCTGAAGTTGAACCCGGAGGACGATCCGCGTCAGGCACTGGCGGACTGGATGAGCCAGGCGGACAATCCGTTTTTCGCCCACACGCTGGTGAACCGCTACTGGAAGCACTTCTTCAATCGCGGCCTCGTGGAACCCGAAGACGACATGCGCGAGACGAATCCGCCTGTGAATCCGGAATTGCTCTCCGCTCTCGCCACCAGCTTTGTGAAAAGCGGCTATGACATGAAACATCTCATCCGCACCATCACGAACTCCACCACCTACCAGCTCAGCGCTGTTCCGAACGAGCACAACGCGAAGGACCGCCAGAACTTCAGCCGCTACTACCCGAAACGCCTGAACGCCGAGGTGCTCTACGATTCCGTCAACACGCTGCTCGACGTGGAAAGCAACTTCGCCGGCCAGGCACCGGGGACGCGCGCCGTGGCCCTGCCGGACAACAGCTACAACCAGACCACCTACTTCCTGAGCGTCTTCGGCCGCCCGGACTCCTCCAGCGCCTGTGAATGCGAGCGCACGCAGGAGGCCAGTCTCGCTCAGAGCCTCCATCTGCTGAACGCCGCCGACATCCAGACCCAGCTCTCACGGCCCAACGGGCGCGCGGACAATCTCACCAAGGACAGCCGCCCGGACGATGACAAGATCACCGATCTCTACCACATCGCCCTCAGCCGCGATCCGAACGCCACCGAGGTGAAGTTCGCCCGCTCCCATCTCGACAAGAAAACGGCCGGCAAAAGCGGAGACGAGGCCTTCCAGGGGAAGAAGGAGGCCTACGAAGACATCCTTTGGGCGCTGCTGAACACGAAGGAGTTTCTCTTCAATCATTGATCGTGAATCACACGCTGATGTGGAATGCGGATGCCCTCATTCGCATTCCAAAACGCAACCCATGACCAACCGCGCCATGCTTCTTCCCAAACCGCCGCTCTCCGCGCCCGGCCTGTCATGCCTCGTCGGGCTGGCGCTCGCGACATTTGCCTATCCGCAGGCCACGCTGCCATCCCCCAGTCTCACCTCGATCTCGCCGCTGGGCGCCAAGCCGGGGGCGGTCGTCGATCTCGCTTTGCGCGGGGCGGATCTCGATGCCCCGGTGGCGGTGCTGCTGAACGAACGTTCCATTGCTGTTTCCTCATCAAAGGCGAATGTCGTCTCCCTGGCGCTGCCTGCGGACCTCAAACCCGCGCTCTACGATCTGCGTTTCGTCGGCCGCTACGGAGTATCAAATCCACGGGTGTTCGAAATCAGCACGCTGGACGCCGTGGAATCCTCCGGCACGAACACGAAGGCTGACAAGGCGCAGAAGGTCGCGCTGAATGCCGTGCTTCAGGGCACCTTCAAATCGGCCTCGCCGCTGTGGTTCGTTTTTGATGCGAAAAAGGGCCGTCACATCACCGCAGAGTTCGACGGCCACCGGTTTGACACACGCACGGAAATCCTGGGCGCTGTCAGCGACACCGCAGGACGTGAACTGGCGCGCATGCGCGGCGGCGTTCTGCATTTCGAATGCCCGGCCGACGGCAGCTACCGCCTGCGTCTCAACGACCTCATGTTCCGCACCGGCGATGACTACGGCTTCCGCATCACGTTAAAGGAGAGCGCCGCAGCGCCGCGTGAGCCTGCGGATCCGCCTGCCGGCGCCGTGTCCCCCATCCAGATCGGGCAGGCCATCCAGTCCACCTTTCCTGCACACGGCGCACCGCGTCTTTTTGATCTTGCCTTCAAAACGGGGGACAAGTTTATCATCGAGGTCCGCTCCCAGCAGCTTGGTCATGCCACCGATCCTCATCTCGTGATCGAAAACGTGAAGAAAGACGCGGCGGGAAAAGAGACGCTCGCCGCCCAGGCCGAAGCAGCCGACGCACCTGCCATCGCGCCCGCGCCCAGACTTGCGATCATCAACCGCGATCCGCTTTACGCTTATCAAGCGAAGGACGACGGCGCATTTCGCCTTGCGGTCAGCGATCCATTCAATGCCGGCAGCGGCAAACGACTGCCCTTTGAAATTCGCGTCCTCGCGGCACCGGGCCAGCCGCCCGCGTTGATTGGACTCAACACCGATCTGCCGCGGGCCACCAACGTGCGCAATACCGTGCTCGGTCTCGGCAGTGTTTGTCGCGGCGGAATACACGCCCTCGAAATCGTCGCCCCCAACCGCCATGCGTTTAGCGAGGCCGTCGAGTTGAAGTGTGCGCATCCGCCTGCCGGCGTCACCTGCCTCGGCGGATTCATCGGGCCGGGCAGGTCGGTCGGTTATCTGGCGTTCCAGGCCTCGCCAGATGCTCCTCTGGGAGCGGTCTTGATTCCGGAGATCGCTGAGTCGGTCTATGCCAGTTTCTTCGTCAAGGACACCAACCGTGAGAACTCCCTGACACGCCGGACGGGCCCGCCTGCCATCGGCGTGAACAGCGTGAGTGCGCCCGCGCTGATCCAAACGGAGAAGACCGACATCTTTGTGGTCGCCGCGGACGCCAAGCTCGAAATCCCCCTCAAAATCACCCGCAACGCCGGATTCACCGACGCGCTCAAGCTCAAGGTGCTAGGCCTCATCGATGCCGCCAAGGCTCCCGAGGCGGACATCCCCGCCAAAGCGAACGCCGGCAAGCTCACGCTCGATGTGAAAGCCCTCAAACTCGCCCCCGGCGACTACGGTTTCATTCTCCAAGGCCCGGCGAAGATGAAAGTGCGCCGCAACTTAGAGGAACTCGCGCAGGCCGAGGCGAACGCCAAAAAAGCCCTTGGTGATCAAAAGACCGCCCAGCAGAAACTTGCCACCGCCAACGCCGACACGACGCCCCAGAAGGCGGACCTCGTCAAGACTGCCTCTGCCGCCGTCAAGGCCGCCGACACAGCGAAGGCCGCCGCCGACAAGCTCGTCAAAGACCTCACCACCAAGGCCGCGCCGAAAGACGCGATCTTTGCGGTCTATTCCAACCCCATCCGCATCCGCGTGATGGCGACCGCCAAGAAGTGAACCACTTACTTTTGTAACGCCAGCCCAACAGCTTCGGCGACCTTTTTGGCCAGATGCTCGCTGCCGGCCTCGCTGTAGTGCAGGTCCTTCGGCTTGTGGAACTCTTCAAACTTCGGCGTTATCCAGGCGTTAAGATCGTTGATGGTCACGCTGTTCTCCTTCATCACCCGAGCGGCGATTTCGTTGTAGTCGGCGACTTTTCCAAAGCTGCGTGGAGGGTTCAACTCCCCCTCGGGGATGGGGGTCGTGCTGGCCCAGATGAGTTTGGCTCCAGTTGCCTTCAAGGTGGCGACGAGACTGCGCAGGTTGGCTTCATAGTCGGCGGCTTCCACCTGGCGCTTGCCGTCAGGCATGATTTTGAGGTCGTGGATGCCCCAGTTGAAGTGGATCACGTCCCACTTGCCAGTCCCCAGCCACTTTTGGATGTTCGCGACGCCGTTTTTGGTGGGGCCGCCGTTGGCCGGAATGCGGTGTACGTTGGCCTTTCCCTCCAAAAGTTTTCGGGTCGGCAGGGTGTAGCCCATCGAAATCGAATCTCCAATGAGCAGCACCCTGGGGAGTCCCTGTGCATCCGCGATGGGTGCCAGGACGGGATTCGGCGCGCGCTTGGACTTTTCAGGAGATGGCGTCTGCTGGGCCAGCGCGGGTACAAGTCCCGAAAGGAGGAAGGAAAGGGCGATCAGTCGATAAGTGGTGGTCATGCAAGCGCTAACACTGTGTCGGCAGCCACATCCTTTCATATTATGGAAATTATCAACCAAGGCTTGATTTCTTGTCGAATAACCATATTATTCATCTTAATTAAAGGAAATTTCATGCTGACACGCATCCAAACAGCCCGCTTCCTCTTCTCGGCCTTCCTTGCCATTCCTGGATTGGCGGGTGCAGATGTGATCTTGGAATGGAACAACCTGATGCGGCAGACCTTTGCAGCTGAGGGCAGTACTGCCACGCCTCCCGCCAATTCCAGAACGATGGGAATGATGGGTGCGGCCGTCTATGACGCGGTAAATTCGGTCAATCGCAGCCACTCCGCCTATCTGGGCTACTTTGACCCAACGACGTCGGGAAGCTCCACCGACATGTCGGCGGCAGCAGCGACGGCGGCCTACCAAACGCTCAGCTCCATCTACACCGACCTCTACGGGGCCTCCAATCCCTATCAGGCGAATTTCGATTCCCTCTACAGCACCCAGATGACGACCATCGGCTCTGGCAATGCCCAGACGCGGGGCATCGAGGTCGGCATGGCCGCCTCGCAGGCGATGATCACCGCCCGGGCGAATGACGGCTGGAATGCGGTCGCCACCTACACACCGCAAACGCTGGGCACGGTAGGCCGGTGGCAGCCGGGCAGCACGCCGGGAGCTTGGGGCAGCGGAAACGGAACCTTCTTGCAGTCCCAGTGGAGTCAAATGACGCCCTTCACTCTGAACACGGGCGATCAATTCCGTCCAGGTGGTCCCAACGGCTATCAACCCAACAACTACACCGCCTGGGTGCAAAGCGCGGCCTATGAGGCTGAGTTCAATCAGGTCAAGGAACTCGGCGGCGCCACCAGCGCCACCCGCACCACCGAGCAGACCAACATCGCCTACTTCTGGGTGGACGGCCCTGGCACCGCCTCTCCGCCTGGGCACTGGAACCGTATCGCCCAGACCGTCTCCGCCGCTGCCGGGCTGAATCTGGAGCAGAACGCCCGCCTCTTCGCCCTGCTGAACATCGCCGAGGCGGACACCGGCATCGCGTCCTGGGATGCGAAGGTGTACTTCGACACTTGGCGGCCGATGCTGGCCATCAACACCGCCAGCACCGATGGCAATCCGAACACTCTGGAGGACGCCGCCTGGGCACCTCTCATACCCAATCCCTCCTTCGGCTCCTACACCAGCGGCCACAGCGCCTTCAGCATGGTTGGCGCAACAATCCTGGCGGAGTTTTTTGGCACGGACGACATCGCCTTCACCACCGACACCGAGTCCCCCTTCCTGCCGCTGGGGTATACCCGCGATTTCAGCAGTTTCAGTGAAGCCGCTGAGGAAGCAGGCATGAGCCGCATCTACGGCGGCATTCACTGGATGAGCGACAACCTCGATGGCGCCGTCCTCGGGGAGAGCGTCGGCAGCTACGTCTTCAGCAACTACTTCCAGCCCGTGCCGGAGCCCGCCGGTGCCCTGCTCCTGCTCAGCGGCAGCCTGCTGTTCTTTGCACGCCGCCGCTGCTGACTTCAGGGGCATTTTCGGCCATGTCCTCCTGTTTGCGATGCTTACCTGTGCAGGGTGGACATGAGAAAGGTGATTTCCTCGTCGATGTCTGCATCCCGGACGAATTCGCCGACGACTCTGCGAAGGCACTGCTGAAACCGTGCACGGAAGGCACGCATCCGCTGCTTGACGGCATCCGGCTTGGTCCCCAGCCGGGCCGCGATCTCCTCGTAGCGGGTGGAGACAGATTCGTCCCCACGGTCCTCAAGATTCTTGAGCAGGAGACGAAACTCCTCTCCCTTGCCCTTCTCGGCGTAGCGTGCGGCGAGGAGGCCGGTGGCTTGATTGACCACTGCCGAGGCCCACTCCCGGTCGAACTGCCGGTCCGGGGTATCCCCGATGGCGGATTGATCCTCGAAGTACCCCTCGGCCCAGTCGAGGTCCAGCGAAAGGTGGGTCTCCGCCTTTCTGCCGCCGCGCTTCAAGGACATCTCCCGCCGCCGCTCCTTGTTCCGGAAACGGTCTAGGCAAGTTTTCAAAAAACCACGCATCCTGCCCTTTTCGGGGTTCCACGACCGAAGCTGCTCCCGATCGAGAATTTCTTTGGAAATGAAGCCCTGCAGAAAATCTGAAGCGTCTTCGTGTGTTTCCCCCGAAGCCCGGAGAAAACTGTAAAGCGGCACCCAGTAGAGTGAGAAAAACTCGTTCAGTGCCTCGGCGGAATCGGCGGGAGAGCGCGAATGAATCCGCTGATACAAGGTCAGGCTGGTCCGGGGAAACTCCTGTTTTACTTCGGCAGTCGGCATAGTCATGGCGCAGGTGCCCGCAGAGGAGGTTTCCTGTCGGATAGAGCGAGCAGATTGATGGATACCCCGAATCATTTATTTTGGAAATTTTTTATCACCTCAGGCCACTCCCCCGGTAATCTCCAAAAAGACGCGGTGATTTCGGCGAGATCCCGGTCCACCGAGAAAACGGAGAAATGAAGTGCGATGTTTGCCATAGGGAGTTCTACTCCGCGTATTCGGATCTGGTCTCTGTGTGTAGCAAGTGCATCGCCCGGGGCGCGGGCGCTGCAGACGCTCCGCGCCGCCAGAGGAACAGCGCCGCGAGCCGCCCCGACGACTCCGGCGGGCCGGCCGACTTCATCGGCGGGGAGGAGTTGGCGGGTCTGTTTCCCGACTTCGAGATCGGGGAGCGCTTGGGTGCCGGCGGCATGGGTGTCGTCTTCCTTGCGCACCAGAAGAGTCTTGATCGCTCCGTTGCGATCAAGGTCCTCAAACCCAGGATGCAGGGAGATGATGGCTTCGAGGAACGCTTCGAGCGGGAGGCGAAGACCATGGCCATGCTCGGCCACCCCAACATCGTCGGCATCCACGACTTCGGGATTCGGGGTCCCTACCATTTCCTGGTCATGGAGCATGTCGAAGGACGCGATCTCCAGAAGCTAATCCGCTCCGGCTCGCTCGACTCCACCCTGGCATTCTCCATCATCCATCAAATCTGTGACGCCCTCCATCATGCCCATGAGAGGGGGATCGTCCATCGCGACCTCAAGCCCGGGAACATCCTCGTCGGTCGCGACGGCGTCGCAAAGATCGGCGATTTCGGCCTCGCCCGAATCGTTGAGACTGACAGCGATGTGCCGCTCACCATGGCAAACGCAGCCATGGGAACGCCCGCCTACATGGCGCCCGAGCAGCTCAATGACGCGAGATCCAGCGACGCGAGGTCCGACATCTTCGCCCTCGGCGTCGTCGTTTACGAAATGCTCACCGGCAGCCCTCCCACAGGGAACTTTCCACCGCCAACCGCGCGCTTGCCGCACCGCAACCGTCGTCTCGACGAGGCCATCCTGCGCGCGATGGACCCCGATCCGGCGAACCGCCTCCCCGACCTGCGGGAGATCTCCAAAATCGTCGCGGAATGGAAGCTGCCGGCCGGGGCAGCCCGCGTTTCTCCCACGTCTGCACGGGGAATGTGGCTGCTGGTTCCTGCGCTTGCGGTAGTAGCGGCTGGATTGTTCTGGAACCTCCAAAAGCCCTCCGAAGCGGCGAATGAGGCCCGCGCGACTGAGGAAGGGTCCGATTTCGTCGAGGCGATTCCCCTGGAGCCGATGCTACCGGCTGCGGCCTTCCCTTTCGACCCCGGCTTCGAGTTGGCGCGGCGGCGTGGCGGCATCTTCAGACAGTGGACCTCAATGGGCGATCCGCTGCCGCAGTGCCCGGATGTCGGCGTGGACGATCTGGTAGCGCTCCACCGGCTGAGGTGGGTGAGGGGGTGGATGGGGATCCGGTCCGACGGAAGCAACGTGAGTAATTTCAACCCTCTCAACAAGATGAGGGGAATCTTTCGCTCCTCCGGATACTTCCATCTTCGATGGGACCACGAGTGCACCCATTGGCCGCCCCATCCTGCTTTAAAAATGGCGGACAACATTCCCAAACGAGCCGTGGATGTCGCCCAAACCAGCGACTTCGCAGTGCTCGTGACACCGGAAAGGAGAGCCGTTTTCGTGACCGCTCCGCGGTGGCAGCCCATTGTCTCCCAATTGGAGGAGCGTCTCGAAACCGTGAACGATGTGGTTTCAGTCAAGGGCTTTGGTTTCATGTTCGCCCTCCTGCGGGAATCAGGACAAGTCATCGCCTGGCATCTTGAAGCGGGGATCTTTCCCGAAGTTGAGAATGCAGGGCCGTTTGAGCAGATCGCGGTCGGACATGTGTATGTGGTGGGACTCGGTCGGGACCAAAAGCTGACTGCCTGGAGCAATGACCGGTTTTCAGCGTTTGACCCCATTCAACGCTCTCTCCGGGTTCCCGAACTCGAGGACAAGATCGTCCGCATCAAGAGTACGGCCTCGGTCAATGCGGCGCAGCGTGAGGACGGTTCCTGGATTGCCTGGGGAAACGACGACTCGGGCCTGATCGAAAAGATCAACTCGCTCGGCCCGGTGCCGGACCTGATGATCTTCGAGCCCGCCCAGGGTGCCGCTTCGACTTTGGCCTGGATCGAGCCGCGCGGGTCCGATCCGGGTGACGGAGAAGTGACATCTTCGTCAGAAACAGTCTCACCACCCTCACTAGAGAAGCTGCTACCGCAGACAGGCCTGAGAGGAACGGACAAATTTGAGCGCATGAGACGCCGTGGCGGCGTTCTCCGCAGGTGGTCCGAGAAACCCGGAGTGGCTGATATCGAAGACGCATCGGGAATCGACGACCTGGTTTTTGTGGAGTGGGCTCCCCGCAGCGCCACGCGCTGGTATGCGGCCCGCAGCAACGGCGAGATGATCAGTTCCCAGACGGGACTTGGCGATCGAAGCGACTACCGGCGCATAAGCCACTCGTTTCTAATCGAATGGCCTGATCGTCTTGTTTCATTGTGGTTCCCGCCTTCGGCACAAGAGACTCTGCCCTTTCGCGAGCCGATTCCCCGAGCCTCCGAACTGACTCAATCCTACGATGTGGCCCTCGTCCTGACCCCCGAACACCGGATTGCTCTCGCAGCGAAGGATTCCTGGGTAAAGTCGAATCGCCATGTAATCGACCGGCTCCATGCTCTCCGAGACGTCATCGCCGTCGATTCCATGGTCAATCAATTCGTCGTCCTGACCGCTGAGGGGAAAGCGATCTCCTGGTGCGAGCCGAACGGGTTCTTCGATCCTCCCAACGATGCGCGAAAGCTCGTCCAAGTAGCTGCCGGAGCGAAGCATCTGATCGGTCTCTACGAAGATGGGTCAGTTGTGACTTGGTGCCATAAAATCAGTTGGATGCAATCATGGCTCCCCTCCGTCATGAGGGTGCCTCCGGACCTCGGTCCGATCATTCGGGTCGCGTCTTTCGGTTCCATCAACGCCGTTCAGAGGCCGGATGGATCGTGGATCGCCTGGGGAGACGATGGGAATCGTGGTTTAATCGATAAGATCAACTCCATCGGACCAGCACTCGACATCGAGGCCTTTCGCGTCACTTTTTCCACCGGAGCCAAACTGATCTGGATCGAACCGGCGGCGCTTCCCGACGAGAAGACTGCAGGAGAATCACCGACACCTCCGGGCCAATAGCCGCCCCCCTCCCCGTTCCAAACCGCCTCCAGTGACGCAGCCCAGGAGCGCCAGATGGGTGAGAATGGGAAAAAGTTCGGCCATTTTCCTCACCTTCGGGGCTTCGACGGTAATGCCTTGTGAACCCAGAGTGAATCCGCCACGCCCCCAGCCTCGGGGAGCTGCGGTCTGAGGAGCAGGAAGAGGCGCAAAACGATCCATCACGACCAGCCACGAAGGAGCAGGGGACTCCGCCAACTCAACAGTCAGAATATCCATCATGAAAATGATCACGTTGAAACTGCTCGCAGTTCTCACATGTCTCTCCGGAGCTTCAGCCATCGCTCAGCCAACCCAGCATGAGCAGTTTCAGAAGGCATTGTCGGACGGAAAGCTCGATGAGGTGAAAAAGCTCTACCAGCCGGGTTACGAAAACGCAGCACTCACCAACAGGAAGGTTGGCTCACGGTTTTACGGGGCCGGCTCAACCTTCAAAGGCAGAAGCCCGCTCTACCTGTGCACGGTGTGGGGAGACAGCGGGCCAGTCGTCGAGTTCCTGCTTGAGAAGGGTGCCCGCTTTTCGGAAGTCGATCCACAACACACGCCCGGAAGAAGCGCCGTGTTCCTCTGTGCCCAATGGCCGCAACGACAGGAATGGGCGAGGTTTCTGCTGCAAAAGGGACTCGGAACCGAGGAAGAGTTTCAACGAGGCCTAGCCGTCTGTCGTGAGAGGCAGAAGAAGGAGGCGGAAGTCGCCGCCCGAGTGGAGCAACTACGCAAAGCCATGCAAAGCAACCCTTCGACAGCCTCTCAAAAATGTCATCGCTGCAGCGGTTCTGGCAGCATCGGCACATCCACCTCATACACCAATTGCCCAGAATGCAACGGTTCGGGGAGGAGATAGCGCCCAGCTTCATTTCTCATCGCGACTGATTCTTTCACCAAACTCCCTTCATGAAAAACCTCCGCCTGCTCACTTATCTAATGCTCGCCGCATTCGTCCGCGGGCAAACAACAGACCTTCCACAATCGCCCGCCGCCGCCGAAACGGCGACGGCCATTATCGGCGGCATGCCGCCACAGGGCAGAACAACAACCGTGCAGGGTTTGTGGGTGAAATCTAAAACCCATGAAGGAGGCACCAACCCGATCACGATCACCGTCACGCCGAACTACAGCGGACAAGTGTCCGTCGGGATCATGGAGTCCTACTCGGGAGGAACGGGGGATGCCTGGAGGGCGGCGGCATGGATCGCGGCGTTCTGCGCTTCACAGGTTTCCGATCACATCGTTAGTGACCACACGTTCCTGGTTCAGTCAGGCGGCCACATTGACGGTCCGTCCGCCGGGATGATGATGACCGCCGCCATGCTGGCGATGATTCGCGGCGATGCCATCCGCCCAGATGCCACAATGACCGGCACGATCAATCCAGACGGGTGCATCGGTCCAGTAGGAGGGATCACCCACAAACTCAGCGGCGCTGTAAAGTCAGGCATCAAGCACTTTGGCTATCCAGTCGGGCAACGCCTCAGCCCGAATGGAAGCACTGGCGAACTGGACGACCTCCATGAGAAAGCTCAGGATCTTGGCATCGAGGCAGTGGAGGTGCGGAACATCTATGACGCCTATCAGCTGCTGACAGGGAAACCACTGCCGAGGCCCGCCGCGGTGGAGGATGGGAAAATGAGTCTCCACGTCGCTCTGGCGCAGCGGTTGCGCGGGACGGTGGACCGGCGGATCGGAATTGCGCAACAGCGCCTGGATGCTCTCGACCGCAAGTTCATCAGTGTGGCCAAGAGCATGCTTCTAAAAAGCGGGAGTTCATCGCAGTCGGCGGCACGTGAGGCGGAGGAGAGGTCCGATCAGTTCCTGACATCGCAGCGACAGGTGTTGGTACCAGCCTCCACAGCCTTGAAGCTGGCGTCAAAATTCAAGCGGGAGGGAGACTTAGTTGTGGCGCTCCATTACGCCCAGATGGCGGATGGCCAGACACGGGTGGACGAAGTGCTCTACGAGATGAAGCTGCATTGGAAAAATGACGACTTCAAGAACTATGACTATTCAATGGGGGATCAACGCAAGGCGACGGACAACAGTCTGGACGCCATGCGCCCACTGCTGAAGTCCGGGCTGAATCGCGCCACAGTGGGTGGCCGGATTGACGCCTTGCAAAGCTTTTTGAACTATTGGGCCGCGCGGGCCGTCCGGCTGACAAGCGATGTCACCAGCGTGGAGATCAAGGAAGCTTTGACAGAAGCTGTGGCCCTTGAAAAACGACACAAACAACTCATCACAGAACAGGGCAGCAAAAAAAGCGGACTGACAGAAGCGGAAAAGAAAGTGCTGTCAGACAGCGGCAAGGCCGTCCTTGTTGCGCAGGCAGAATTCACCAGACTGGCGGAGACCATGTGTCGCCAACTGGCCATGTCGCAGAGTATTTCAGAGTGTTCCGCTGACTGGGCCAGTTTTGCCCAGGAAGGCGGACCGGCGGTCGGACCGGCCGCCGCAGAGGTTTACGAAAAACTCGGCAGCGCCTACAGCTCCGCCGCCGGTGCCGGACTGAAGTGGTTCAAAGCAATGTACGCGGATGACCATGTGAAAGCGGTAACCGACGCCGTGAACAGCAGAAGCAACAGCGCCATCTCCAGCGAGAGGGTGCAAAGGCTGCTGCTCTTGAGCGAGCCCGAGTGGGGTCCTGTGGACCGTGCGGCGGTCTATTCGGAATATTCCTCCGAGTTCAGGGAAAAAGAGCAGATGCTCCCGCTCGATCAGTTGGCGAGCGGTCTCTATGCCTATCTCGGCTGCGCATCGCTCATCAACAAGCAATACAACTTCAATGGCGAGGCGGTGCAGGGAGTGCCTCTGTGGCTCTCCAACCGCAAGGCGCTAAGTTACACGTTGGACTACGCCCGAGGGAGGGTTCTGGAGGAGTGTGGGCGCCTCGATCGCGAAATCGGCTACATACCGGACTCCATCAAGATCAACTATGAACTCGCGAACGCGCTGCGCGACGGCACGGACAGTGATCGGTTGGGAGCACTGAAGGCCTACTGGAAATGCAATTTCCTCTGCGACATGGCGCGCCGCTTCGTCAATCCCCCGAAAAACAACCATCCACGCTAACCCACCTCAAAGAAATGAAACCAATCACTCGATCCTTTGTCGCGCTTTCCACCTCAGCAGCTCTGCTGTTTTCCACATCCTGCGCGGAGATGCAGCAGGTGGTCAATGATCTGGGAGCTGGGGGCAGCATGCTCGCCGGTGGTGGTCTAGGCGCAGCTATTGGCGGTCTTACTGGGGGAAGCGGCAAGTTCTCGGGTAGAAATGCTGCCATTGGGGCCGCTGCCGGTGCGGCGATTGGCTTGGCTTTACATTATATCGCCAGAGCCAATGATGCGCAGCGGCAGATCGCATTGAACAACGGTCGTAGTGCTGTCTCGAGCCGAAGCGTTCGGAATAAAATTAGTAGCGGTCAAGCAAAGAAGGCCGCTGTCGTAGTGCCGGCGAGGAATGGCAACCCCGGAGGTATCATGAAAGTGAATCCAGAAACCGGCAAGCCAGAGAGTGATAAGATTTATCAACCACCGAAGGGGAGCGGCAGCCTAAGCACCGGAGAGGTCATCAAACTGGATGGCACCCCCTGTGCGCTCTATGGCAGCTACTCGCAGGGCATGTAGCCACCCGCTCTCAACCACGTCATTCAGAGGCGGCAAATCGCATGTGACGGTCATTTCCACCCCGGCCAGCAATCGTTGCCGGAAAACTTCAAACCGAACATCTCCCTTCTCGTGAAGAATCCCGCTCAGAACCTTCGGTGCGCGGCCTGCGGACTGATGCTGCTGTCTTCATGCGCATCATTGCACAAGAATCAGGAGCAGACACCTGCCGAACAACATTCCAGGAGGAGGATCGGTGGTTGTGACTTTTTCATGCTTGCGTCCCTCAAATGCAAAGGGCCGGACTCATTTGATCACAACCGCTCTGCCGGAAGGAAATCAGATTCCAATATTTTCCTCACCTTGACGCGGCATTCGGTAATCCCTCGTGAACCCGGTCGAATCCAGGATTCCATTCACCAAAATCCTCAAAGTCTATGATTATAGAAAAATACATCCACCTGTCATTGCTCGCCGCAATCTCGGCCCTCTGTCTCAATTCCTGCCAAGTCTCTCAAGAAAAAGGCGCCGTCATGGGTGGCATTGGTGGTGCCGCAGTCGGCGCAACCCTCGGAGCCGCGTTAGCTCCAAAGGGGAACAAAACAGTACCCGCCATTCTCGGCGGAGTCGCAGGCGCAGCCATGGGTCAAAAAATCGGCAGACAATACTCTGACCCTGATGTTGTCAAAGTCCGCAGAGGAGACTGAACACGATCATGAAAACACTTTCCATTCCCATGACCTTGCTGATCTGCGCCTCTCTGATGGTGCAGGGTTGTTCCAGCTTTGGCGACGACAGTTTTGTGATCAACGTGAAGCGCAACGGCACCGAAGCCGCCCTGCGGAGCATCCAACCCCACAGCGGCAAACTGCGCGTGACCGAGAGAAACGGCCGCACCTATTACCCCATCGAATACGCCCTCATCAACGGCAACCAGCGGCTCACCTATGCTTTGATCGATCACAATTCTCCGACCACGCTTTACGGGAAGAGCCTGGCCTACAACGCGGCTGTGCTCGGACACACTTCCCTGGCGAATGACCTCGCAGGCAATGGCTACGGCAGCAGGGGCGATGTCGAACGAGGCATCTCTCAGAACCGCGCCAACGCGGCGCGCCGCCGCCAATCGTCCGAAATGGCAGCCGCCTTTGGAATTCTTGTTCTTGCCGCACTTATTGGCGGCAGTGGAGGCGGGCACTCCGAAAGTTCGGATAAATGCTACAATTGCGGAGCCTACAAAGGAAGTTATTCAACCGGTCATGGCCTGTGTCAGAGCTGCATGGGTGGTGTGGTCAACACCCATTAGCACATCCAGCAACCACTCAAGCCAGCTCACGTGATTCGGCGTTTCTCATACCGATCCGATCATTAGAATAACGATGAACAGTAAAATGCAATGTCCTGAATGTGAGTCGGAGAGAATCGACCGTCTTCCTCCCAACGAAATCACGAGGAATCCCGGCTGGGTCTGCACCTCTTGCGGCTTGCAAATGCGCCATGCAAAGAGTGCCGCCTTGTATTGGATGATCATTGTCATGTGTGTGGCCGTTGCCTTGTTTTTGGCTGGGCTGCTTTCACTGCTTGCCTTTGACTCAATGTTTGATCCAAACTTTGAGCCTCCAATAGACCTTCTGAAAATGATTCTTTTCGGCATCGGGTTTGTCGGTGTGAGCCTGTATGTCGGGCGCTGGGCGCTGGCGCAGGCCAGGAAGCCGGCACCCAAATTGAATTAACCCGTGCTCAGCCGCGCGGAACTCCAAAAAGACCTCCTATTTCGGCTGTCGGACCGCGACGCGGCACCACGCCGAACGATCAATGAACAAAGTTCGGAACGTGCCTGCCGCGTGGACCGGGGCCTCTGCCGCCGGCACCAAAGCTCTCGAGCAGTTCTTCTAGGTCCTTTTGCCTGCGTGCCAGATCGCCGAAACTCCGCGTTGTCGCGGGCTCCACAGGATCCGGCGTGTCGATCCCGGTTAGAAATCCGGCCAGCTCCGCAGCGGTCCCCAGGGAGCGCGGCAGCTTGTGATTGGCCGGGAAGGCAATCTGCAGGAACAACGTCCCCGTTTCACTGCGGTGGCAGCCTCCGCAGGTATTCAGGGCAAAGGCGTGGCGCGCATCGTTGCTGCGGATGCCGGCGGCGCTCCAAGGCACATCGACGAACGGGGCAAAGAAGTCCAGCACGGTAAAGCTGCGCAGGTCACTGTTCGGAAAATCCGTGAGCTGAAACGGCCCGGCCAGCGCCGACGCTGCCAGAAGCTCGTCCGCCGGGGCAAAAGTCTCGGCCAAGAGCCCGGCTTCGTTGGTGTTGATCAGTTCAGCCAGGTTGGGCGTGCCATTGAGGGTGATCACATCCGGCGTGACCGCCACGCTACGCGGTTGCAGATGGCCGGTCGCGGAATCAACGGCGAACTCCCGCAGCTCCCAGGGAACGGCGAGCGACAGCTCATTGGTGCGGAGCTGGTTCAGAGATGAGCCGTTTGGCTTCAGCGGAGCGGCGCCACGATCGGTAAACCGGCGCGTCACACGCTCCAGGGCATGGTTGTAGGCCGGACTCCCCAGAGGATACCTCCCCAGTTCCGCCCAGGCCATGGCCCAGCTCCGCAGTTGATCCATGTTTGTCGCCACCAGCCCGTATTCG
The DNA here is from genome assembly GCA_964452755.1 of uncultured Prosthecobacter sp. GTDB lineage: Bacteria > Verrucomicrobiota > Verrucomicrobiia > Verrucomicrobiales > Verrucomicrobiaceae > Prosthecobacter. Next base: position 503,631 of record CAYVQY010000001.1, read on the forward strand.
AAGATCACCGTGAAACCGCCCGGAGTGTCCCCGAACAGCGGAGGCAGCGGTTTGCCGTCCGGCCCCAGGACCCCGAAGACGAACCGGCCTTCGCCGGCGTTCGCCACCTGTCCGCCGTCATGCACGCGCAGATCCATGCGGTTCACGATCGCCAGTAGCTTGAAGGGAGCCTTCGCGAGGTCTAGGCGTCGCCCGCCACTGGCCTTCAGCCAAGGCTCGATCACCAGCGAGCGAATGGCAGCCCGCGCGGGCGCCACGGAGCCGTTGACTTCAAAGTCCGTCTCCCACTGCCGCAGCCACTGCATGGCGAAATCCGAGGGGTTTTGCCTGCCCGCCATGTTTTCGATGAGGTGTTTGAAAGTCCACGCCGCCCTGGGCCCCATGCGCGGATTGGTCCGCACCGGATCCTCCACCACCCGCAGATCGGTGATCATGAGCTGGGAATCCGGTTTGATCCTCGGTGTTTGCGGCGGTCTCTGCGGAGACGGAGCTCGGACATCCGGCCCAGTCTTCAACCTTTTCGAAGACTGAGCCAGCAGCGAGCCGCCGAGACAGGCGGCCAAAGCGATGGCAGAGAAGACGTTCAGCGTAGGTTTCATGGCGTTGTTGGTTGGGGTTGGGTGAAGGATTTCATGCTCACGCAGTGGTGCAGCAGACATTCACCCCAACAAAGCCTCCCCAACCTAAAGGCAGGCCATGCCTCCAGATGACTAAACTGTTATTTTTGCGGCTCCCGCACCTTGCGCCCATTTCCGCCGCACGATTTCAGCCTTGTCCAAAACCGCGCCGGCCCGGCGTGCGGCCAGTCATTTCACGCCTTCAGCACATCCTTGCGGCTCAGACGATCTCGACTCTCACCTGGGCGCTCGTGTCCATCGTGCCGATGATCTTTGCGTCCTTGCCGCAGGCCAACGCCTTGTCCGCGTCGTCGGGAGAGACGATGGCCACCCAGCCGAGGCCCATGTTGAAGGTGTCGATCGCATCCGCCTTGTCGGCGTGATGCAGGACCTTCTGGACCACGTCGTTCTGCCAGAAAGGAATGCGCAGGCTCGCTCCGAGGCCGCGCTTCAGGAACATGCGCCCCAGATTCTCCGGCAGGCCGCCGCCCGTGATGTGCGCCATCGCATTGGGCCGGATGCCTGCGGCCTTCAGCGCCTTGGGTTCTTCATGATAAAGCAGGGTCGGCAGCAGCAGCTTTTGGGCTTCCTCATCCGTCAGCTCGATCTTCTCGCGCTCAAGGATGCGGCGCACGAGGCTGAAACCATTCGCGTGAAATCCGGCGCTCGGCCAGCCTACCAGCACGTCACCGGCGGCGATCGTCCCCGGATCGAGCAGTTCGCCCTTTTCCCCGGCGCCGATGGCGAAGCCGCTGAGTTCGACGAGACCTTCCGGCACGATGCCCGGCATCTCCGCAGTCTCACCGCCCGCCAGGATGCAGTTGCAGGCCTCGAGGTACTCGACCATGCCGGCGATCAGCCGCGTGATCTGCCCCTTCTGAATCTTCGGAATGCCGATGTAATCGAGGAACATGATCGGATCCGCGCCCGTGGTCAGGATGTCGTTCACATTCATCGCCACCAGATCCTTGCCCGCAGCTTCGAGCAGGTCGTATTTCAGCAGCAGTTCCAGCTTGGTGCCCACACCGTCGCAGCCGGTCACGATCACCGGTGCCTTGTAGTCGCTCAGATCGTAGGCCGCCGCGAACATGCCGAAGGCGTTCGCCAGCTTCCGCGACTGCTGGGTGCGCTTCACGAGCACTCCGATGTCATCGACGAGGGATGCTGCTTCGTGAATATCGACGCCGGCTTGTTTGTAGGTGTGTGCGGAGGGGCTGCTCATGGGAGGGAAGGCCCGCTGGTTAGCCCGAAAGCCTGCCCCGCTCAAACGGAAACTCCGGCTTTGCTGAACCCCGCGACCGGGTCAAAAACCCGCAGCAGACACTTGCGCTGATAAATAAAGCGCTGGAGCAGCGTCCCCTTCCGCTCTCCCGACCATGAAACTCACCCTGCTTCCCCTGCTTCTAGCCGCCTCCCTTCAGGCGCAGACCGCCCAACCGGCCCCCACGCCCAAACGCGCACCGACCGCCGCCAACGTCGCTTACGGCACGCACGAGCGTCAGGTTCTCGACTTCTACAAGGCCGAGTCCGCCAAGCCCACTCCCCTGCTCTTTTTCATCCACGGCGGCGGCTGGGTGAACGGCGACAAGGCGAATCCCGGCGAACTCGCCGCCTGCCTCGCGGCGGGCATTTCCGTCGTCTCGATCAATTACCGTTACTCGTATCTGGCGCACCAAGCCGGAGTGATGCCGCCGGTGAAGTGGCCGCTGGAGGATGCCGCGCGCGCGCTGCAGTTCGTCCGCAGCAAGGCGGGCGAATGGAACATCGACAAGCAGCGCATCGGTGCCAGCGGCGGCTCCGCAGGAGCCTGCAGCAGCCTCTATCTGGCGTTTCACGACGACATGGCTGATCCGAAGAGCAGCGACCCCGTTTCCCGCGAATCCACCCGCCTCCGGTGTGCGGCTGTGAGCGGAGCCCAGACCTCGCTCGACCCGAAGCAACTGATCGAGTGGACCCCGAACAGCCGCTACGGCGGCCACGCCTTCGGCTTTATGGACCCGAACGACAAAAGCACGCGGGACAAGCGCTTTGCCGAATTCCTCGAAAAGCGCGACTCGGTGCTGAAGTGGATCAAAATGTACTCACCCTACGAACTGGTCAGCAAGGACGATCCCCCCGTTTATCTGCTCTACAAGGACGCCCCCGCCATCGGCCAGCCGCAGAAAGATCCCACCCACACCGCCAACTACGGCGTCAAGCTCCAGGAGCACTGCCGCGAAATCGGCACCGAGTGTGAACTCAACTACAACGGAGCTCCGAACGTGACGCACAAGTCGATTGCGGAGTTCCTGATCGCCAAGCTCAAAGAATAATAACACCCAACCACCACCCAGCATGAAACTCGCCCTCTCCCTCCTCCTGCTCACCAGCATTTCCTTCGCCGCCGATACACCGGCGAAAAAGGCCGAAGCCCCCGCTAAAAAGGCTCCCGCCAAAAAAGTCTATCCGAAGAACCCGACACCCACGGCGGCGAATGTTCGCTATGGGCCGGCGGAGCGGAACGTCTTCGACTTCTGGCAGGCGAAGTCGGACAAACCGACGCCGCTGCTGTTTTACATCCACGGGGGCGGCTGGATGGGCGGGGACAAGGCGGGCATTTCGGTGGAGCCTTATTTGAAGGAGGGCATCTCCGTCGTCTCGATCAACTACCGCTACATCTCACAGGCGCAGGACGTGGTGCCACCGGTCAAGGCACCGCTGCATGACGCGGCACTCGCCTTGCAGACCGTGCGCAGCAAGGCGGCGGAATGGAACATCGACAAAACGCGCATCGCCGCCAGCGGCGGCTCCGCCGGCGCGTGCAGCAGCCTGTGGCTGGCCTTTCACGACGACATGGCCGATCCTAAGAGCGATGATCCCGTCGCCCGTGAATCCACGCGGCTTCTGACCGCGGCGGTGAGCGGCCCTCAAACCACGCTCGACCCGCAGCAGATGAAGGAGTGGACGCCCAACAGCACCTACGGCGGGCATGCCTTCATCCCGGGAAAAGAGCGCCCAAAGTTCGACGCCTTCCTGGCCGCACGGGAGAAGATCCTGCCCTGGATCGCCGAGTACTCGCCCTACGCACTCGTCACCTCCGACGATCCGCCGGTCTTCTGCTCCTTCAGCAGCGCACCCGCCATCGGTCAGGAGCAGAAAGACCCCACCCACACGGCGAATTTCGGCGTGAAGCTGCAGGAGCACTGCAAAGCCAACGGCGTGGGCTGCGAGGTCTATTATCCGGGAGCCACCGGAGTGAAGTTCAAAAACACGACGGAGTACCTGATCGCCAAACTGAAGGAGTGATCCGGTTTTGAGAGCGGCTCCCCGACGACCGGGCTGATCTTTTGAGACGGCGGGTGCAAACCCGCCGTTTCAATCTCACCCTCAGAATCCATCCGGCCTCCACCTCCGACGACGGCGCATCAGCAGGCCGGCCATGCCAAACATCATCAGCAGCAGGCGGGAAGGCTCCGGCACGACGACGATGATGCCGTAACTCTGGAAGGCCGAAGTGTCCCAGGCGAAGTCCCCAAATCCGGTGAGGTCGGGAAGATCCAAATCTCCCGCCTGGGGTGTGCCGCCGCCAAAGACGCCGCTCGTGACGTTGAACGACATCGGCGAGAGCTGCGTCCAGTCGATCAGATTGAAGACCTGACCGTAAGTGACGCCGCTGAGTCCGGCATCCGTGATGAGGATGGAGCCTTCACCATGAGTGGCCGAGGCACGCGCACCGACGGTGAGATTGGAGTCCGTTCCGGTGAGATTGAGGAAGTCGTGGCTCGTGGAGGTGGTCGGAGCCACGTTCCAGATGGCCAAAGCTTCAGCGCCGTCGGCACCTGCCGCCCCGCCATTGTCCTGCGTGCTGGCAAAGAGGTCCGCTGCCGTGTCATAAGTGCCTCCGTTGAACTCATACTGTCCATTGATAAAAACGACTGCCGGCGTGGCGTCGCTGGTGGGGCTGGCAATCCCGAGCCGGATCTGCGAGCCGTCGGCCACTGTCAGCGCGGTGTTGTCCGCAGTGAGCGTAAGGGTGGCGTTGGCGTCTCCGGGACCGCCGCCGGGAGAAAGAATGCCCAGGCTTCCGGGTGCTCCCACCGTGACGACTCCACCGATGCTGCCACTGCCGGACAGGGTGGCGGCGTCGGCAAAGGTGCCGCCCGTTTCGCCCACGCTCACCGTCGTCGCACCGAGGGAGCCTGAGACGTGGAGTTCACCGTTGGAAACGGTGGTAGCCCCCGTGTAGTCGCTGACGCCCGAGAGCACGGTCGTTCCGGGACCCGCCTGCCCGACCGCACCCGTGCCGGTGATGACATTCGCCAGGGTGAAGGTGTCGTCACGATTGACGACCAGCGCTCCGTTGTTGGTAACCGCGCCGGTGTCAGTGCCCAGACTTCCAGTGCTGCCGCCATTGCCGAGTTGCAGTGTTCCGTCAGTGATGGTGGTCGGTCCTGTGTAGGTGTTGTCAGCGGTGAGTGCCAGAGTGCCCGTGCCGAGCTTGTTGAGGCTGATGCTGTTGTTGCCGCCGTCGGTGTCGGCAATCACCGTGCTGTAAACAAATGCGCCCGAAGCATTGCTGGTGTCGATGCCGAGGGTGGAGCCATCCAGGAAGCCGCCGGTGTCAGTGCCGAGCGCGGTGATGATATCGAGGTCCCCTGCTGTGAACTCACCCGCGCCGCCGACATTGAAGGCGGCGGTGCCACCGGAATTCACGACGAGGTTGGCCGCCGTCCAACTGGCGGGCGTGTGGTTGTAAAGCGCCGTCTGCCTAGCGAACTGGAGCGTGCCGCCATTGACGCCCACGGTGGTGACGCCGGTGTATGTGTTCACGCCGTCCAGGGTCAGCCTGCCGGTCGTGGTCTTGGTCAAACCTCCGCCGCCGTTGATTTCGGCGACGTTGCTCAGCGTGCCGCTGGCGAAGGTGTTGTCGATGAGATTTGTGGCGTCCCCGATGCTGTGCCCTTTCATGTCAAGACTGGCACCGTCGAGGTTGAGAACGGCGCTGGAGAGACGGGCTCCGCCGGTCGTTCCGCCGTGGACCACATCACCGTCCACCGAAACACTACCGCCGGTCAGATTCACCGTGCCAGCCGCCGTGGAGGCGCTGTTGCCGCCGGAATGGAGGCCCATGGAGATGCCGCCGGCGCCGATGACCACGGTGCCGCCGCCGATGTTGAGCGTGCCACTGACCGTGTTGGTCCCTCCACCACCCAGTTTGCTTCCGAGGCTCACCATGTTCACATCCAGCGTGCCCGTATCGAACGAGAAGGTGCTCGTCGCCCCGCCGTTGCCGCCTGTGCGCAAGCCAATCACCAGTGTATTGAGAAGCAGGTCCGACGAATGCCCGGTGAGATCCACCGTTGCGGTCATCGACAAGCCCGTGCCGGCTCCCGAACTGATGATGTTCATGTTCGAGCGGCTCGTACCGTCCGCACCGCGCACCTGCAACGTACCCGTGCTCGTGGCAAACTGCAGCACGCCCTGACCGCGCTGGCCCAGCCGGTCGCCAATGTTGAGGGAGTCCACGTTCAAAACGGTCGAGCCCGACCCCAGGTTCAGTGTCGCGACCGCATTCGAAATGCCCTGGCTGTCGCCCACGCCCAGGGTGCCCGCAGTGATCGACGTGGTGCCGGCCAGCGTCGCCACAGTCACCGCGTTCCCGCTGCTGCTGGAATTTGTGTTTCTGTCACCGACGCGGAACACGCCGCCGGGTCCGAGATCCACGGTCAGGGTGTCGAGCCCCGACATGTCCGCCACGGCACGGTTTCCATTCACGGAACCCGTGGCGCCACCGATCTGGAATGTCCCGCTATCCTTTGTCACAACCCAGGTGCCACCGCCTGAAACCGTGAGCGCGGTGTCCGTCGAATTGGCGATGTCCACACCGATGGTTACATCCCCGTTCACGGTCAGGGTCTCGCCCGTGCCGATGATGATCTGGTTGGCGGAAGTCGTGTTGGTTTGCACCAGCAGACCGCCGATGATCACACTGCCGCTTGTCAGATCCACAGTGGCAACCGACGTCGCCCCGGCAGTGTCCCCAAAGGAAAGATTGCCGGTGGTGTTGATGGCGTTGTCCACACCTGCGGCCAGCGTGCCGTTCACCGCGACGAAGTGGAGTTTCGTAACGGCCGCCGGAGCGGCGGCCAGCGTGGTCGTTCCCGTGCCATTCTGCACCACGCTGCCGTTGCCTGTGAGCTGGTTCGTGACACTCAGGCCCGCGTCCGAGCGGTTGAAGGCGAGTATGCCAGAGGCCTCGATGATCACATCTCCCGCGCCCAGCGTGCCGGTGCTGCCCCCATCGCCGATGGCGAGAATGCCAGACCCCACAAGCGTGGCTCCAGTGTAGGTGTTCTCAGCAGAGAAAATCGTGGTTCCCGGACCCGCCGTGCGGACGTCCACACTGCCGCCGCCATTGTCGGCGATCGCAGAGCCGACGGTCAGGGTTTCACCGGACGTGCTCTGGCTTTGCAGGAAGAGCGTCCCGGCAGTGTCGTCCCCCGTGCCGGCGGTGAGCATGCCATTCGTGAAGAGGAGCGAACTGCCGCCGTCAGGAAGCAGTACACCGCCACTGCCGATGCGAAGCGTGTTGCCGGCCCCGATGTCCACGGTCGCCAAGCCGCCGTTGGCCCCCTGCAGCAGGGTGTAGATGCTGGTCGTGCCCCCGGCCACTTCCAGAGTGATCGGAGTCGCGACACCCCCGTCCTCGATGATGCGAACGTTGTTTCCCGCGGCGTTCGCGATTACCTGGGAACCCGCACCGCCGCCGAGGCGGTCAACGTCCTGATCAAAGACCGTCAATCCGCGAATGAATCCGCCATTGGAGCCGGCGTCGGGCACGCCTGAATTCGTGGCCCAGCTTCCGCCTACGGTGGCCCAGCCGCCGAGGATGCCGCTCACATTGGCATTGTCCGTGGTGGCGATGTCGTCTTCCGAGATCCGCAGGGACCCGGCGTTCCGGGTGATGGTGTTCAGGTTGAGAATCGAGGCGCCACCCGCGCTGCGCTCGATAGCCACGGTTCCGTTGATGATGGTGGCGCCGACGATTTCGCCGTGCGACCCGCCGTTGTCGGTGAGCAGGAGGATGCCGTCGTTCAGGACAAGCGTGCCGGTGTCAGAAAGCATGGAGTTGTCGGCGGCATATTTGAGTTCCAGGGTGCCGCCTGAGAGCGTCGTGCTCCCGGTGAAGCTGTTGCCCCGGGTCAGGGTCAGTCTGGCCAGCCCGGCCTTCTTGAAGGAAAGCGCCTGATAAGACTCTCCCGGCTGGAGGATGAAGACCGTCTCACCGTCACGCAGCACAATGTCCACCTCGGCGTCCGTGTTCTGGGTAATGGTGATCGATCCTTCACTCGTGGCCGAAGAGTTTTCGATGTAGTTCTCTACATTCGCATTGGCGGCGGCGAGGTTGCCGATGATCACATCGAGACCGGAGGTACGTATGGTCGCGTTGCTGCGGATGGTGATGTTGTTGTTCGCGGAAAGCGCCAGCGGATTGCCGATGGTGACGATGTGCTGCTCATCCACGTCACCGGCGGCCTCGGTGTTTCCGATGGTGAGATCACCCGCCCAGGCGGAGTTGTCGCCATTGAGGGCGAAAACGGCCCGGAGAACGAAATCGTCAAAGGGGTCGGTGGTGCTGCCATTGGCGGGGTTGTAGGTGGAGGTCCCCCCCTGTGTCACGTTGGTGGTGATGTCGTTGCCCGCCGCACCGATGATGTTGCCGTTAAAATTAATGAACACGGTTTCCTGGTTGGTCAGCGTGCCGATGGAGCGTGTGTTGTTGGTGACATGGGACGAACTCGCGCTGGTGGAGTCGCGCGTGTCGTCCTGGTAGTAGAACTCAAGGTCATCCCTCAGTTTGATGTCTCCGTCGAAGTTGACTTCGTCAATGTTCGCGAGATAGCGGGCTCCAATGCGCTTGGTCTGGCTGCCGGCGCCATCGTCAGATCGCACGATGATGTCCTGCGCGATGGTTGAGACATCACGATAACCACCTTCATCCGTAAAGAGAAGCTGCACCTGCGTGTTGCCGCTGACGACTTCGCCAGCCTGTTCGGCGAGGAGATTGTGACCCAGAATGATCGGCAGATTTCCGGTGCCCAGCACATTGCCGGCTCCATAGACATACACCGCTCCCTCAAGCACAACCAACTGGCCGGTCCACTCTGGACTGTTCTCGCGGAACGCGAGCGCCGAGTCACCCGTCTTGGTAATACCGCCGTCGCCTGTGATGTAGCCGCCGTCGTCGTTCAAATTGATCTGGCGGCGGCCCACGTCGATCACAGTGGTGCCGGCGAGGCTGGAGGGAGTCACGAAGCCGTCCGCAGTCCCGGAATTACCGAGGCTGTCAAACTTCAGCACGCCGCGCAGGTTCAGATTGAAGTCATGCGGGGTTGTAGCGTTGCTCACTGGCGCAACGTCAAGGGTGCTGCCGCCTTCGAAGGTGAACCACTCGTTGATGGAGAAGGTGCTGTTTGAATTGGTCGCCTCCGTGAGCGGGTGAATGGCCAGCGTCGCGCCGCTGTGTACGACGGTTCCGTCCAGGAAGGCACTGTTGGAGCCAAAAGGCGCATAGGTGCCGTTGGTCAAAAAGGCCAGCGGCTCCCACTTCACAGTTCCGGCCCGGATGTCGAACAAGCCGTTGAAGGTGTTGTCCACGTTGGTTAGCAGCAGCGTTCCCCCGCCGGTCTTGTCAAAACGCCCCACGGCGGGGTTGGCCGTGTAACCGACGATTACATTCGGCTCGGAAGCGATGATGCCGTTGAGAGTAAGAGTGGCAGAGGAGCCGACGCTGACCTCGAGTCCGTTCCCGCCCAGCATGATGCCGCGGTTGGCATCGAGATCGACGTCAGCGAGCACGCGCAGCGTACCGCCGTTGGCGTAGATGTTGTCGGCATCTGCGGTGCCTGGCGTCGCCCCCAGATTCGTATTGCTGGAGATCGTCAACTGTCCGCCATTCAGGAAAGTGCTGCCGGTGTAGGTGTTGTCGGCGGTGAGAACGAGGTTGCCGGAACCAGTCTTGACGAGGGCGTTGCCGATGCCCGGCGTGTTGCCTGCATTGTCTTGGATGACTGAGCCGATGGTCATGTCCGCACTGCCATACTGATGAATGATCAAATCGGAATCGACGCCTGCGTTGAGCAAGCCGTTGATGATCATCTTTCCCCCGGTGATGACCGACGAACTGACCATGATGCCGCCGCTGGTGACTTGGAGTCCGGCAGTGGCATCAATGGTTCCCGCACCGTCGAAATCGAAGTGAATCGTGTTCACGGAAGCCACGGCAGTGGCACCGCTGAAACCGAGGATGTTCTCACTGACGTCATTGCCAAGAACCCACGCGGCGACATCATCTTCGTCCTGGCGGGTCGCACCGGCAAACATGTCAATATTGCCTGCGGCATTGCCGGTCATCGCGAAGTCGAGCGCGTTCAGCGTGTAGGAGGCCAGCATCGCGTTGTATGCGTAGCTGTCGCCATAGGTCGCCCACGCAATCGCCGTGTCATCAGCCGGCTGCCCGATGCCTTCGAGGGTGATCACCGCATTGCCGCTGCCGGTGGCGTTTTCCACGAAGTTCACCGTGCCGCCCGACTGGCGTGTCAGGGCGATGGAGTCGCTCCCAATGTTCATGGTGATGTTGAAATCCGCCGCTGTAACTATCACGTCCGTGCCGCCGGGCGCGATGAGTGTCTGCGCAGCGGGATAGGCCGCATCCGCGACCACTGCGGCACCGGTGTAATTGGCCGTTTCATTTTGGATGGCGCCTGATCCGTCCATCTCGATGCCGCCGCCGGCAAAGGTGATCATGGCGCCGTTGTCGAACCGGCGCCCCGTGGCATGGCCGTAGTTCGTCAGGCGCAGAAGGCCGCCGGACATGTTGAGCTGCTCGACATCACCGTTCTGAGCGGCTCCGTTGACATCGTTCTGGCCGTTGAAGTTGACGATGCCGCGGCCGATCTTCGTAAACGAGGTGTGGGAGTCCACGTCCGTGTCGTCGAGGCGGTAGTTGAGTTCCACCGTTCCACCCCCGGCCGCATACACGGTGAGGTCGCGAACGAACCGGCGAGAGGCTGTGGCGCCGTAAAAGTAAACGCGTTCCGTTCCATCGCCAAAGGTCACCGTACCGGAGGTATTTGTCCCGGCCAGCATGGTGTTGCCGAAGGCGTTGTAATTGTTGGTGCCGTCACCACCAATATCGATGCGGCCGATGTTCAGCACCTGCCCCGCCTTGGTCAGAATCACGGCGGCATTCTGCGCACCGTTGTTGGTGCCGCCGTAGCTGCCGCCGATGCGCAGGCCGCTCTGACTGTTCGTGGAATCCATTCGTTCCGCCGCCAGCGGGGTCCAGAAGTTTCCACCCCCCTCGTAGCGCAGGATACCCTGCTCCACACGGATCTGGCCGGCCGCGTTCCATTGTTGCCGCACGTTGACGATCATCTCGTTGCTGCCGCCTATCTGAAAGCGCAGAACCTGGTTTTCATTTTCAATGGTTACCGGCGCACTGACCGGCCCGTTTACGTTGTCGCTGAACTGACCGTTGATGTTGATGATGCCACCGGTGCTGCTGCCCCCGCCGGTGGAAACCAAGCGGGCGTCATTGAGGGCGATATCCAGGTTGATCGCATGAGCAGCGATGCCCTTCGCCGTCAAGGCAGCCGATCCTTCTTCATTGCTGTAGATGTTGCCGTCGATGTTCAAAGTATCGCGTGCATTTGCGGAAATACGCGCCGTGAACACCCAGTTGCCAAGGTTGTCCACAGTATCGATGATGACATCCCCCCCCCAGGTATTGTTGCTGTTGTTGCTGTAAAGTACGACGCGTGTGGTGTCGATCGTGCCCACGAAAAGATCAGGTGGAGGACCGCTGGGCGAACCACCCACGATGGAGTTGCGCACATTGGTGCCCAGTTCGAGATAGAGTGATCCGGCCCCTTCGGTCCTGACCAACGGGGAACCGCCCAGGGCGTTCTGATCACGAACAATCAATGCACCCTCAGCAATGTTCGTGATGCCGGTGTAACTGTTCAAGTTGTCCAGATAGACCGACTGCGCCCCCGCCTTGGTCAGGCCGCCGCTGCCGACGATATTCGATCGTAAAAATGCACTGTTGCCGCTTTCGTTGACGATGATCGCCTCCCGGGTGCCGAAGTCGATGTAACCGCCGGCTATGTACTGGTTGCTGCCTGGACTTGTGCCGCTGATGTCGCGGCCAAACAGGATCATGCCCGAACCACTGGCCGTGATGTCACCGATCACGCCATCGTCCGAATGGTCGCCCAGGATGAGTCGCGCACCCGGCGCGAGCACGATGGCGGAACCAATCTCATTATTGTTGGCCCCGTTGGTCGGCGTGTTGGTGCCGAAACGCAGGGAATTCATTGCTACGTTTTCAAGGATGGCGATCGGAGCATTGCCATACCATCCATACAGCGAACTCGATCCCGGAAGACCTGTCCCGACCTCTCCGTCCTTGCTCAAATCCGTATTGAAGTTGATCAGCACGTTCTGATCGTTGGTCACCAAGCCTGCACGGGTGAACTGATGCGGCGTTGTCAGGTTTTCCCTGCTGAGGAAGTATTCCGAACCCAAAAGCGTGCCGTCCCACACTAGCGGACGAAGCTCGGTCGTGTTGGTGGAGTCGAAGGTCATGAAGTGGTTGGAAATGTTGTTCACTCCCCCGTAAGCCCCCAGAACCAACGTCTTGTTGGTGGCCCCGTTGGCTCCGCCTCCGCCATAAAAAACGGCGGTGTTCGGAGTTGCACCCGCATCGGCGATGAACAACTGAGCCTTCATCGTTGCCGCAAATGGAGAACCGAAGCTACCTGTGAGATCATCCAGGACTTGGAACTGTGCGATCGCGCCCGGGTCGCGTTTGAAACTCGAAAAGGTAAACGTGGTGAGCTGCGGCGTGGAGTCGTCCACGTCAAAGTTGATCTTACCCGAACCCGTATCGACATAGAGGGCGCTCATCGTTTCGGAAACGGCAGAAGAAGCGTTGCCGACCAGACGGATGCGCCCCTGACCGCGCAGTGTCAGGTCTGTGGAATCCCCCACACGGTCAAGATTGACGTCCGTGGCATTGTTTAGGTAGAAACTGCCGTCACGGCTGATGACCACCGAACTCGCGGCAGAGAGCGCGCCATTAGCCGCCGACAGTCGGATGCCGCCCCGGGAGACTGTAGAGTCGATGTTCGAACCACCCACGCCGTTGCGTTGGATGTAGATGTTCCCCTGGATCGTATTGTTCGCCTCGAGGCGAAGGGTGCCAGTGTTGACCTTGCTGAAGCCGCCCGTGCCGCCAAGGACGCCGGTCACGATATGCTGATCGCCGGTTCCCGCATCATTCACATCGAAGATGTTGGTATCGGCCGTGCCGGTGAAATTGATGTTGCCGCTCCAGATGATGAGATCTGAATCGCCGAGGTCGCTGGTGATCCAGCCGCCATCCACATTGAGTTCAGCGGTCTGGGTGGTTTCCGTATTGACGAGAAAAAGGCGGGGAAAGGACTGAGATCCTGTTCCACCCGTCGTCGCGAAATGGTCCCCCAGATTGATCACCGGGGCACCGATGAGAAATGTGTCAGGAGTGCCCTGCACGCCATCCACGCGAAGCTCACCGTTAAAGATGTCGATCTGGCTGATGTTCGACATCCGGGTCGGATCCTGGTTGAAGCGCACCTGGCCTTCTCCCACGAGGCGGATGACACCTGGGCCGTTGATGACTGCTTCACCGGAATCGATCGTGACCGTTCCGGGATTGTCAAACACGAGGACCCCGCCGTTGAGTTCGATCGCACCCGTCGAATCGCCTGTGATGGCTCTAGTCGAAGTCGTGGCTCCATCAAGGTCGATGACGCCAGTGCCGGTCGGGTTCAGGATGAAGCCGTTCCCGATATTGGCGGCGATTTTCACGGTGCCATTCGACACGGCGAGATTGCCGCTCCCATCCGAGTCCTCGTCAATGGTGAGAACGCCGCCGCCGGCATGCAGAATCGTAACCGCGTCACCAATGCTCGCATTGAGATCATAGTCTCCCGTGCGGGTGAGCGTGAGCGTGCTGTCACCGAGAATGCGGCTTGTAGCGCCGTTGCCAAACAGGTTTTCGAGCGTTTGCGCCTCATCAACATCCAGCCAGGCTCCGGCCTGCAGCGTGACATCAATGTCCGATTGAATGGCGTCGGCCAGACTGATGCGCAACTGAGCGCCGTCAATCACGTTGATCGCCCCGGTTCCCACACTGTCGGTAACGGCATCCATTCGCACATCCCCGAGTCCGGGGTCTCCATCAATCACGTCCGCGTAGCCGATAGTCAGCGTCAGACCATTCAGTTCCACATCCTCATTGATGTTGAAAAGATGTCCGCTGGAGGACGCAATGGTGCCACCGGCGCCGCCGGCCTTCAGTTCGATGAACCCGTTGTTGGTCAAATCCAAACTCCGGTCAAAAGCGTCATTAATGATCAAGCCGCCGTCGAGCGACAGGATCGGCGTATTCGCGGAACTGGGGTTTGCCGCATTGGCGTTGGTCGCCCATTCATAAATGCCAGTTCCGTCGATGCCGAAGTTGGTAAGCAAGGGGGTGCCTGCCGTGCCAAAATTGTCGACCTGGATTCTGATGATGGCGTCATTGATTCCCACGGCCGCTGCGGCCTGCGCTCCAGTCCAGCCCGTGTTGTTGTTGATCTGCAGGATCGCACGCGGCTCAAAGGTGATCGTACCGGTTCCGCTCAGCCCATTTGTGTTATGAGCCAGGAAACGTCCGCGGGCCTGGACCGTCACGTTGCCATTGATGCCGGTTTCCGCCGCCGCCAGCCGGGTCGCATCCGTGGTGCTGCCGTACTGCTGGAGGGTGCCGCCGTCGAGTACGATGATACTGGCGAGGCCGTCGCCGGTCCCCATGGCGTTTTCCTGGGAAACTTCCAATACCCCGCCCGCCGCGACCTGAAATGTCAGAGGGCTGCCCGCCGCTATACTGCCATAAACCGCTGCGCCGGCATCAAGCCCCACATAGCCGGTCGTCACATGTGCGGTCAGCGGCGTCGCCGCGGCGCCGGAGATCACAGGCGCGCTAGCCGCGCTGCCGCCGCCGATCCGGAGAGTGTAGGAACTCTGTCCTTCCCCGTTCTGAGTAGCCGCCAGCATCCCGCGAAGCTCGAAATCACCACCGTTGACGATAATGGTTCCCTCGTTCCAGGAACGGGTGTTGCGATCCGTGCCGAGCCCCCTCCACGGCGTGCCAACACCAATGGTGACAGTGGAGGTGGTAGTCGATGTGGCCCCGGGACCGAAATAGAACTGCATGTCATTGGGCAGGTTCTGGATCGTGTTGTTCCCAGCTCCCATCACAGCGGCATCGGTGCCGTGCACGATAGTTACCCCCGTATCGAGGTGGACCTGTCCTCCCGCAGTCACCGGACCGGCCACATAGGTGAGGCTGTTCAATCCACCGCCTCCGGACGCTTGAGACTGACCGCCGAAACTGCTGGTGCCATCGACTGTGAAACGGTCCCCTTCCGAGTCAAAAGCCTGCGAAGCATTGTCGAGGTAGAGGCCGCCTCCCTCAAAGACGGAGTAGCCTTCCTCTGATGAGGTCGCCCCCCTTCTCCGCAGGTAGAGATTGCCCCGGGTCAGATAGACCGCTCCGCTGCCGAAGTAGGTTCTGTCCGTGGTAAAGCCGGTATAAACGATGGAAGCACCGTTGATGTAGGTGCCGCCCGAGTAGGTGTTGTCGGTGGTGCTGTAGAGCATGAGTGCGCCAGCCTGCGTTTTGACAAGCGCCGTAGGCATGTCGCCGTCCACGATCGTGGAATTGATGTAAACGTTCGACTGCGCATTGTGCACATACAAAGCGCCGCCGTTCGCCGTGATCACGGCGTCTCCACCGCTCTCAGGCTGGATGTATTTGGTGAAATTTCCAAGTGCGAGGAGCCCGCCGGTATCAATCGTCAGCGTGGAGCCGTTGGTCTGTTCGATGATCGAGTTGCTCGCCGTGGCGTTGAATTTGAGGGAATTGATCGTGGTGTCACCAATTGTGGTGGTCGCCGCCCCCTGGGTGAAATCCACATTGTCTGCGGCACCGGCGGTCATGATGTCCGTGGACGTGTAAGTCGTCTGCCGGACGCCAAACACCGGGTCATAGTCGGCGAAATCAACAAGGTTCACCAGCGCCCACCCTCCCAGGACTCCGTCGTTGGCCGCCGGAGAGTTGGCGAATTTGATCAGCGGATTGTTGCCCAGTTCGCCGAGCGTTCCAGCCGAGGTGGTATAATCAAAGCTGACCGTCGCACTCTGCGCACGGGTGAGATTGCCGAAGGAAAGCAATGTCGCGGAACTGGAACTGGTTCGATTGATGTAAAAACGACTCGAGCCACGATCCAGAAAAAGAGCACCCGTGGTCTGCGTCCACGGACTGACGGCGCCGCTGTTGTTGGAATAATATCCCAAGCGCCCGCCCTCCATGTGAATCGGTGCCGTCTCGTTGATGACCGAGTAATATGGTGTGGAGCCGATCGCGTTGTATTGAAGTTGCAAGTCACCCCCGGAGCGGACGGTGTAGCTGGACGCCCCGAGAGCGGGGACGTTGGCGACCGTTCCACGGTCAGTGTAGGGCTGCAGGCGGAGAACTCCCTGATCCACGATTACCGCGCCCGTGAATCCGGAACTGTCGCCGTCGAGACGCAGTTCGCCGAAACCAGTTTTGGTTAGGGTACTCGCACCGCTAATGACGCCCCTGAGTCGCATGGAACCCCAGTTGGAGTAGTTGCGTGTGACATCCAGAGTCGCACCGCCAGCACCGACGTTGATGTTGCGGGTGGAGTAGAAGTTGTTTCCCAGGGCACTCAACGTGCCTCCATCGATGATGATCGCCCCGTTGCCGGAGCCGAGGCTTTCATCCTTGTACACCTCGATTACACCGGCGTTGATGACCGTGCTGCCGGTGAAGCTGTTCGACGGCCCGAGGTTCAGCGTGCCGCCTCCGTTTTTCACCAAACCCACGGTGCCTGCGATGTCGGCTGTCACCGCCGCGTGAACGCCGGCCGCCACGTCGATGGTCCCAGGACCGCTGAGTGTCAGCGTATTAAGTCCGCCCCCCGTGACGGTGTATCCGTCGGATGTAAATTCCAAACCGCCCACTGTAATCGGCTCGCCCAACGTTACCGTTCCAAAACTTCCGCCGAAGCTGGCGATGTTGATGCCGTTGACCCAGGCCGCGTTGTTGCCGTTGCTGTCGTCCGCATCCACATCCCATTGAAAATCACTCGTATTCCACGTCCCCGTTCCGCCGGTGATGGAGTTGCTGCCGTCGGCGTCACCATCCCAGAACAGAGTGGCACCCGGCAGCTTCGGTGTGATGAATGCGAAAGTCAGAAAAAGTAAGAAACCCGTCACCATCAGACGGGCACGGCTGCGGCCCGCGCAGCATGTTTCTCTTTTGCCCTGGAAGGGCATGGGTTTTGAGGTGTGCAATTGAATGTCGTTCTGTGTCATGTCTGCGGGTGGTGCTGGCTAAGGAACTATGATTCAGATGGTTACAGGCTCATCATACCCGTCGGCCGCGTCCCAACTCCATTCGTCTAATCCGTAATCTCCTCCCTCCGGCGGCTTGTAGCCGCTCACACCAAATACCTATCCATACGCCGATTGCTTAGCTCAGACTTGTGATTGGCTGATTGCCAGACGCACATCTCACCTTGATGAATATGATGCTGGTATTTATCGCTACATGTCATGTCTCAGACTTCTTTATCTACTTTAGATCGCTCGCTTGCGAAGAGGCAGGCGACGATCCGGGACGGATTGCGGAACACCTCCCCCTCCGGCATGTCAGCGCCTCTGCCCCCCATCCTCAGCACCTTGGGCGATCCCGCAGGGGCAATCTCCGTTAAAGCTGAGATCGCCGACGCACTGCCGGCACTCATTGCGGTGCTCGATGTTGAAACTCGCTACTGCTTCTGCAATTCAGCCTACAAGGACTGGTTCGACCTGGAGCCGGCGCAGCTGATCGGTCAGCGCTTTGCCGATGTCGTAGGTGGTGACGTGGCGAATGTAGCCGCTCCTCACATCAAGAAAGTCCTGGCGGGGCATGATGTGAACTTCGAAGGATGCTTCGCCTACAGCCGCGGGCCGGAACGTCATGTGAACGTACACTACACGCCTCAGCTTGATTCTGCGGGTCGTGTGACCGGGTATGTGTCACTCACCGTTGACGTGTCACGCCAGCGCGCCACCGAGACCCGCCTGCGTGAACTGACCCAGGAACTGGAAACAAAAGTGCGCGAACGCACGGAAGAGCTCAACAACACCCTGGAAACCCTGCAGGCCACCATTGAAAGCTCGCCCGACACAATGGTGGTCATGGATGCGAGCGGCATCATCCTCAACGCCAACTCCGCCGCAGAACGGCTCTTCGGCGTTTCGACCGCCGAGCTCCTGGGCCAGCATCTGAAAAACTTTCTCCCGGCGAACGACGTGGATGATTTCACCGAGTTTTTTGAAGAGTCCAAGCAGGCGGCTCCGGACATCCGCTCCACCAAACCGCGCCAGTCCCGTCTGCGGCACGCCACCGGCAGGCACATTCCCATTGAGGCGGCGATCGGGGTCAGCCCGCGGCTGGACCACTACACCGCCTTCATCCGTGACATCTCGCATCGCCGCCAGTTGGAGAACGACCTTCTCCATGTCGCCCTGGACGAACGGCACCGCATCGCGCGGGACCTGCATGACAGCCTTTGCCAGGAGATCAGTGCCGTTCATTTCGGACTCGCCGGACTCGCCCGCGGATTGGAGGGCACCCAGGCGGACGAAGCCTCGCACACGCGCAAGCTCGCCGCAATGCTGGAGGAAACGCTCGATCATGCGCGCCAGATCGCGCACGGGCTGTCACCTGTCATGGCGGAAGGGGACGACGTGGTCCGTGCGCTCATGCGTCTGGCGCGCAACACCGAGGACCTCTGCGGACTGAAGTGCCGCGTGGAGGCCCGCACCGATTTGCGAAACGTGGGCCGGGATGTCGGCTCACAAATTTACTACATCACGCAGGAGGCCTTGAACAACACCCTCCGCCACGCCAAAGCCAGGCGGATCAGCATCGACATCTCTTCGAATGGTGAGGAAGTCGTCCTGCGTGTCACCGACGACGGGAGTGGATTCAAACCGTCCGCGGAGTCCGACGGGCGCGGCCTGCGCTTCATGCGCTACCGTGCCGCCGCCGTGAACGGCACCCTGCGCTTGCGCAACCGGCCCGAAGGTGGCACCGAACTGCTGTGTTGCATTCCAGTGCCCGGCGCTACCCCAGGCACCAGCCCAAACACCTAGCCTCCAATGTCTTCCAACCCACCCGTGCCAATCCGAGTGCTGCTCGTGGATGACCACCCCTTCCTCCGCCAGGGCGTGGCCCTCAGCCTGAGGGGAACCGGAGACATCGAAGTCTGCGGCGAAGCGCCGGACTCTGACACGGCCGTGCGCGTCGCAGAGGAAACCCGGCCCGACATCGTCGTGACCGATCTCACACTGCCTGACAAAAGCGGTCTCGAACTCATCCGCATCCTCCGCGACCAAAATCCCGGCGTGAGCATTCTCGTGCTCTCCATGCATGACGAGGACTCCTATGCCGAACGCTGCCTGCGGGCGGGCGCCAAGGGCTACCTGATGAAAAGCAGGGGACCTGACCAGCTCGCCTTCGCCATCCGTGAAATCGCCGCCGGACGCATCTACGTTAGTACGGAGCTGGCGCAGCGGCTTCTGACCGGCCTCACGCATGCACCCGCCTCACATATCAACGAGCGGGCGAACGAATTGAAGGATCTCAGTGACCGCGAATTCGAGGTGTTTGAACTGCTCGGCCGGGGCAAAACATCGAAAGAGATCGGCGCCATGCTGGGCATCAGCTCAAAGACCGTGGATGTACACCGCATGAACATTCGTCAAAAACTCCATGTGAAGACCAATCCCGACCTGATTCACCAGGCCGTGCGATGGGTTCAGTCGAATGAGGCGAGTGGCGGCGTTTGAGGCGGTGATCAGACTTCAGCGGTGCGCGTGCGGAGCTTCTTCTTCAAGCGCATCCATGTCGGCACGTCGAGATCCTCCCCCTGCACGATGGACGGCTCAGTGTCCTTGAATCGGCCGCGATCCTCTTCGCCGAGGCTGAAGGTCTGCTGTGGGTCGGCGGCAGGCTTGCGCGCTGGCGCGGGTGCCGGGGTGCTGTTCTTCACCACGGGCTGCTCGAAGGTGATGAGATCGTCCTGCACCACGGTCGTTTCAGTTTGCATCGAGACACTGCGGGCCACGACGGAGGCCAGCGTGGAATCCTTCTGACGCGCGGCTTCGGAGAGCTCCCGGGCCAGCGGGGTGCGCACCGGGATGGGCGAGAGTTCGGGAGCTGCCTCTTCCTCCTCTTCAAAAAATGGAGCAGGCTTCTCGACTTCGGCGACGGGCTGTTCTTCAGGCTCCTCAAACGATTCAACAGGTGCCTCCTCGAATTCATCCTCCGGGGGAGGCGTGGTTTCGGCGACGGGTCCGGTCTTGGCCGGTTCCCGCACCTTCTCCACCTCGTCATCTGCAAAGAGCAGGCTGCTGTCCACCTCCGGGGCCGGAGCGAACGCGGGGGCGGCTTTTCGCAGCGGTGTGGCGCGCTTGGGAGACGGCGGCGAATCCGCACGGACGGCGGGAACGACCGGCTGCTGCAGCATTTCCGAAGGAGGCGCGGCGGAGGCGTGGGCATTGAGCTGATTAAGGCCGAGGGAGCTGATGAGCGTGATGGCGACGGCGTCTCCCAGCTTCGCGTCCACTCCGAGACCGAACAGAATGTGGGTGTGATCCGGCACATGACGGCCGAGCTGCTTCATGATTCCTTCGACTTCGACAAGCGTGAGCGACTCGCCTCCGGCGACGTGTACGAGCAAAGTCTTGGTCTGGTGCAGCAGGCGCCCCTGGTCGATGAGCGGACTCTTGAGCGCCTTTTTGAGCGCCTCGGTGCCGCGATTCTGGCCGCGCGACTCGCCAAAGCCAAAAAGGCAGCGGCCGTCGGCGGTGGAGAGGGCGGAAGTCAAATCATCGAGTCCGAGCTTCACCAAACCCGGCGTGGTGGTGATGGTGGAAACGGCGCGGAGGCTCTGCGCAATGAGCTGGTCGGCCTGGTTGAAGGCCTTCTGAATGCCGTCCTTCGGAAGGATGAGCTCGCCCATGCGGTTGTTTTCAAACAGGACCAGCGCGTCCGCCCGCTTTTGCAGGAGTTCCAGCGCTTCCTCCGCCTGAGCCAGACGACGACGGCCTTCAAAGCTGAACGGCATGGTAGCCACGACGAGCACCAGCGCTCCCGTGCCTTTGGCGATCTCCGCGATCACCGGCGCAGCACCGCTGCCGGTGCCACCGCCGAGCCCGGCGCTAATGAAGACGATGTCATGGTTCTCGACCGCCTCACGGATCTGCTCTCGTGAAAACAGCGCCGCCTCGCGACCGAGATCGGGATCACCACCCGCGCCGATGCCCTTCATGAGTTCCGCGCCGAGCTGCACCTTCACAGGCGCCATGGAGTGGCCGAGCACGCGCACGTCCGTGTGCATGCAGACCAGCGTGGCATCGACGATGCGGTCCAGCGTGATTCGATCAACAACGTTCGAGCCGGCTCCGCCGACGCCGACGATGCAAATGCGCGCGGCGGCCTGGTCGGCGGTCTCGCGGGATTGGGTGCGGTCGTATTCTACCATGGTCGTGGGTGGTTGAGGGTGGCGTTTGAAATGAATTAAAAAGTAACGGAGGAGAGGAGCTCCTGCATGCGGCGCCCGAGGCGTTTCAGCGGAGAGAGGAAGGGCTTTTCACTGTCCAGAATCTGCGCATAGCGGATGAGGCCGATCGGGGCCGAATACTGCGGATTTTCGAACGTGGCGGTGATGCCGCTGACCGGCGCGGAACCGGCGCGTGTGACCTTGATGCCAAACACCTCGCGGGCCGCGGCGTCAACGCCTTTCATGAGACTCACGCCGCCGGTGAGAAACACCCCCGCCCCGAGACGTCCGAGGTGGTCTTCCACCCGCGCCCTGACCTGCATGAGAATTTCCTTCGTGCGCAGGTTCATCACCTCGTTCAAAAAGGCGCGCTCCACCTCGCCGAGGATGAGACCGGTGTCGTCCTCGATGCTGAGCATCTCGCCTTCCGGCACTTCTTCGTAGAGAACGCTGCCCTCCTCCACCTTCAGCCTCTCCGCGCGGTTGTTGGGGATCTGCAGGGCCATCGCGACATCATTGGTGATGTGATCGCCGCCCAGCGGCACGCAGCCGGAGGCGGTGATCATACCGTCCTCGTACAGGACGTAGTCGCAGGTGCCCGCTCCAAAGTCGATCATCAAAGCCCCCTGCATTTTCGCCTCTCGGGTCAGCACGACCTGTGCTGCGGCGACGGGATTGAACACCACGTCCTCCACCTCCAGCGGTATCTCTCGCACGCAGCGGATGGCGTTCTGCACGCGGCCGCGGATACCATGAATGATGTGGTAGTCCGCCTCCAGCACGCGGCCCTCCCTGCCGATGGGCTGCCTGACGGCCTCGACGCCATCGACGATGTACTGCCGCGTGACGCTGTGCAAAAAGACGTTCGACTGCGGGATGGAGACGCTGCGGGCGATCTCCTTCGCCTCCTCCACGTCGTCCTCGGTGATCTCCGTCTGGTCGTCCGGCAGGCGGTGGCGGCCGCGATTGTTAAGGCTTTCGATGTGAGCGCCGGTGACGCCGAGGAAGACGTTCCGGATCATCACGTCGCTGCGGTCCTCGGCGCGCACGAGCGCGTCATTCACACAGGTCTGCACCTTTTCAAAATCGACAATCTCTCCCTTGCGCACGCCGCGGGAGGGCGCCTGCCCCACTCCGAGGATCTTGATGGCTCCGTCACGCTTCGCCTCACCGACGACGACACAGATTTTGTGCGTTCCGATTTCGAGACCTGCGTAGATCGTGCTCTTGGCCATGGGAGTTCAGCGTGAGGGGGTGGAGGCTTCCGTGACGGCCAGCGTCAGTCCGGTGATGTCCGGCGTTTCATGAAAGGTGACCGGCGTGTTGATGCGGGAGAGCAGGTTTAGCGTGGCAACGCGCCAGGCGCGGGTCCGCGCTTCGTGCATCACGCGGTCATACCGCGCCAACTGCGGCTCCAGATCGTCCACGCCGAATGTAATCCGCGCTTCGCCGGCAAAATGCGCGACGAGTGACCAAGCGTTGGGGATTTCGATGCGCTCCAGCCGGGATTGACCGTCCTCGCCGCGCTTCTGTATCTCACGCATGAGCTCCAGCGCCGCGTGCAGTTGAAAATCAGGCGAAAGCTCGCCTGCGACGGCCCGGCTGAGTCCCGGATACTGGATGCGCGGCATGGCCAGATACTGCTTCGTGATGACGTCGCACGGCACCGGAGCGCCCTCCTCGTCGAGCAGACACCCCTTGCCGCTGAGCGGTTCGCGCAGGTCCCACTTCGCGCATTCGATCCACGCCACCGGCATCCGCTGCGCGACGTCAAGGGTGAGCCTGCCGTGGTAATCACGCCGCACGACGGCCGACTTCACCTGCGGCAGCCTTTCGATCTTTGCCCGCACCTCGCGCAGATTCATGGTCAGCAGATTGGTGGCCGTGGTCAGCCCGGTCGCAGCCACGATCTGTTCGCGGGTCAGAACGCCGGAGGTGTTGACCTTCACTTCCCTGAGCAGGAACTGCGAATTCTTCTCCAGCGCCTCGTGCCAGGTGACCCAGCCGAGGCCGACGACAATCATCGCCGCTATCATCCACATTGCCGTGCGGAAGCCGCGACGCCGGCGCTCCTCCGCCTCATGTTCGCGAATCACCGGAGATTCCGGATGATAGTCGATGACATGAGAACTCGGAACCTTGCGCTTCGGAGCCGGGCGCTTGGTTGATTTTTTCGAGCCTTTCTTCGAGGCGAGCATGACGGGCGAAGCTTTGAGCCCGCCGACAGGAGCGGGCGCACAAGGTATTTAATGGCTCTTAAATAAAGGAACACCAGTCCGATTGCCATAATTATTCGTGAAAAAATATGGGGGTTATATTCACATTCGACCGGTTTATTCACAAGCCGGCCTCTGCCAGAGGCGTCTCGTGAGCCTTCGAGGGCTAAAAACCGGCTGTCGTGCAAGCGACGCATTCCCCCCCCGGCCCTTCGCCACGACTCCGGCCTCTACGGTGACACTGGCACCGAGCTTTGTGGGCGATTCGACATCATCGGCGCAGAGGGCCGCCGTAGTAAAGGCAGTAGGCAGGCGATCCGTTTCATCGGCGTAGAAACGCCGCGACCGGCAGCGCTTTCACACCGTTCTCACACCTGCGCCGAATCTCCCGGCATGAGGGAATTCGCGATGAATCAACTTCGCGCTTGGCGTGAAGGGCGAGGTTTGTTAGCGTCGTTTTTTTATAATGAACCGCCAGCTCATCAATCGCATCTGTTTCATCCTCCTGGGCGTCCTTGCCGCCGCTTGGCTCGTGCAATCCATGAAGGACGCGGATGACGGGACCAAGCTGGTCATCGTCATCGTTCTGGGCTTGGTTGGCGGCATCCTGATGGTGAAGTTCGTGATTCCGTGGTTCGGCGATGTGATGGGTGAGGCGGTGTTCTCCTCTGGCGAGAAGGTGGAGCAGGACGAAATGACCAAGGCGGCGGCCTGCATCGCCCAGGGCGACTATGAGGGTGCCATCGGACACTACGAAAAGATGCTCGACGACAAGCCTGACGATCCGTTTCCCGTGGCGGAAATCGCGAAGGTGCATGCCGAGCGCCTTCATGATCCGCAAGCCGCGCTGCAAACGCTGGAAGACCACCTGCAGAGCAAGGACTGGCCGGTGGACGACGCCGCCTTCATCATGTTCCGGATCGCGGACGTGCATCTGACCCACCTTCACGATTTCGAACGGGCGCACGACATCCTGCAGCAGGTCATCGCGAATTTCCCGAACACGCGCCACAGCGCGAATGCGAACCACAAGATTCACGAAGTTGAACAGGCGCAGTATCAGCTGCTGGTGGAGCAACGGGCCAAAGCCGCCCTGAGCGGTGAGGCGGGCGACGGCAACGCTTCCTAACTATAACCCGATGGTTCGATGCTCGCGGCGATTCAGTCCTGGGCTCGTGCCAATCCGTTGCTGCTTCTGGCTCTCAGTGCCGTGCTTGGAGTGATGGGTGCGGAATTCGGAGGGATCGCACCGGACACCCAACTGCCCGCAGCGGCCGGAGCGGGTCTTTTATTGATCGCGCTGTTCACGGGCCGTGCCTGGCTGCTGATCCCTTCCTGTGCGCTGGTCTTCGCCTCCATTCATGCCACGCGTCTGAGCGAAACCTTCGCCCACCCCTTGCGGCAGGTTCTGAAAGACGCCGCCAAACCGCTGTCGGCGACCATTCGCGGCGAGCTGCTGCCGCATTTTGACAACGCGCGCGACGGCCGCCTCCACGCGATCTGTCAAACATCACGCGTCAGCATTCCCAGCCTGGGCGTGGTGGTGAACCAGAGCGCAGTCGTGATGGTGCGCCTGCCTCCCAGCCGCGTGTTTCCCGCATCGGGTGAGTTTGAGCTGAGCGGCCGTATCTACCTGCCGCGCTCGTCCACCAATCCGGGAGCCTTCAACGCGGAGGACTTCGCGCTGCGAAACGGCCGCGTGGCCCGCTTCGATGTGGAAGGCATGACGCGAAAAGCCGGGAGCGCGGAGAGCCTGCACGGTCGTTTTCTGGAAACGGCGGAAGCCTGCCGACAATGGATCGGAGCCCAGTTGGCGAAAGACCTGGAAAATGATCCGCAAACCGCCGCCGTGATCCGGGCGATGGCGCTGGGCGTCTCCGCCGAGGCGGATGACGAGATCGAAGACGCCTTCCGCAACAGCGGCACCTTGCATGTGTTCGCGGTGAGCGGGCTGCACGTGGGACTGCTCGGCGTGATTGTCCTCTCGGTGCTGCGCCAGTTGGGCGTGCGGCGTTTGCTTTCGCTCTGCCTGACGATTGCGGTCGTCTTTGCCTACGCGTTCATCACGGGCTGGCGTCCGTCGGCGGCCCGCGCGGCCTTCATGGTGGCGGTCTTCATGACGGCGGCGCTGGCGGACCGCGAATCCTCACTGCAAAACAGCCTGGGCGCGGCGGCGTTGATTCTGCTGGGGAGTGACACGCACCAGCTCTTCATGCCCGGGTTTCAGCTTTCCTTCGGCGTGCTGTGGGTGAGCGCCATCGGCTCCGCGCCGCTGATGCAGCGCCTGCTGCCGCTGACTCAGCTCGACCCATTCCTCCCGCCGCAGTTGGCGAACTGGCGTCAGCGCGGCTGGAGCTCTGCGCGGCGCTGGCTGGCCGCCACGATCAGCGTCTCCTTCGCCGCGTGGATCGGCAGCCTGCCATTCATCCTGGCTCATTTTCAAACGGTGACGCCGGTGGCGGTGATCGCGAACTGCGTGCTCGTTCCACTGTCATTTCTGTGCCTGTCCACCACCTGTCTCAGCCTAGGCGCGACGGTGCTGAAACTCCACGGCGTGCAAATCATCCTCAACAATGCCAACTGGGCGCTGGCGAAGACGATGATCGCATCTGCTGCATGGTTTTCAGGGCTGCCGGGAGCGAATTTCCACTTTCAGCCGAACGCCCCGCAGCTAGGCACTCCCGCCGCATGGCGTGTGCTGGAGGCGCCCTTCGGTGGCGCGGCCCATCACCTGCGGGTGGGGACATCGCACTGGCTTTTTGACACGGGTGACGAAACGGAATTCCGCCGCATGCTGCGCCCGTATTTGCATTCCAGCGGCGTCGATAAAGTCACGGGTGTGTTTCTCAGCCACAACGACGCGGGACACATCGGCGCTGTGCCGTCGGTCATCGAGGTCTTTGGCCGTCCGCCGCTCTATTGCAGCACCCAGGAGCCGGGACTGCGGGATTCACCGCTTTCCGCGTTGCGACGGCTGATGGAAACCTCGCCTCCTGGACTGCTGCGAAAGATCGAAGTCGGCGGGCGGATTCCCCTGGGACAAACGGGTGCGTTCAAAGCCGAAGCCGTCCTTCTACATCCCTCACGCCAGATACAGAACGCCCGGGGTGACGACCGGGCTGCGGTGATGATGCTCCACGCGGGACCGTGGAGGCTGCTGTGGATGAGCGATGCCGGCTGGAACACCGAAAAACACCTCTGCGACAGCGCCGCCGACCTGCGCTGCGACATTCTCGTGCGTAGCCAGCATGTGATCGACCGCGGGATGACGGAAGAATTCCTGCTGAAGGCCACGCCCCGCGTCATCATCAGCGGCAGCGACGCCCGCAGCGTGGAGACTTCAATGTCGGAATCTCTCGTGAGCCTCGCGGCGAGAAGACAGATCGAACTTCTCGACACCTGGACGGATGGAAGCATCGAGATTCGCTTCGACTCCGGCGGCGTTCACATTCACGCGGCACGCAGCGGGCGAAAATGCGAAATCACAGACCCGAGTCCGGCCGCTCGCCGAGACGGGCAATGATGTCGCCGATCTTGTTGTTGCGAATGACCTCGATTTTCACCTCGCTCTCAGGCGGCTGGGTACGGATGATCTGCAGGAGATCCCCGGGGGAGCGGAAGGCCATGCCTTGAAACTTCGTGACCACGTCTCCGGCTTTCAGCCCCGCCTCGGCGGCCGGTGATCCCGGGCTGATGTCGGTGATGAGAGCACCGCGTCTGGCGGTTCCCCAGACGGGATCGATCTCCACCGGCTCACTGCTGACCTCGAGTCCGAGAAAGCCCCGCCCCGTGGTGGTCATGCCGGCTGTCCTGGCCGCGTTGGCTTTCAGCTTCGCTTTGATGTCTTCAACGATCATTTTGGCTTCGTTCGCCGGCACCGCCAGGCCCACCCCCTGCCAGGCGCGGACGTTTTCGTCCCCGCGGTAGATCGCAACATTGATGCCCACGATCTCCCCGAGGATGTTGACCAGCGGCCCGCCGGAGTTGCCGGGATTGATGACGGTGTCCGTCTGCAGATAGTCGAGCTGGCTGTCGCTCAGATGCCGGTCACGCGCGCTGATGATGCCCTGCGTCACCGTGCCGCTCAGGCCGAAGGGGTTCCCCACCGCAAAGACGATCTGGCCCACGCGGACCTCGTCGGAGTTGGCAAAATTGAGCGCGGGAAAATCCGTCCGGTGGCTTTCGATTTTCAGCAGGGCGATGTCGCGGTCCGCACTGGCGTCGAGGATGCGCGCCGGGTACTTTTTGTTGTCGTTGGTGATGATCTGCACCTCCGCCACGCCCTCGATGACATGAAAGTTGGTGATGACATGCCCCTCCCGGCTCACGATCGCGCCGGAGCCGAGTCCGGGAATGACCTGCGCACGCTCGCCGACCAGACCGAAAAAGGGATGCCAGCGCACTTCACCGCGGCGGACGGTCTTGGTGTTGATGCTCACGACGGAGGGCAGCACGGCGGCGGAGAGCGTGGCGAATTCCTCGTTCAGCCGCCCCATCACGGACATGTCCTTGAGGTTGAGCCTTGATCCCGCCGCAGATGTGAACTTGGCGGCGTCCGGAGACTCGCTGCGGGCCAGGTTCATCAAACCGTAGCCGTCACCATCCTGACGCCAGATTCCGAACACCAGGGCGGCGAGCAGAAAGACAAACAGGGCAAACAGCAGACGAAGGGCGTTTTCCATGGGTATCAATGATTCAGCGCCCGCCAACTTCCAACATCAAACTTCGTCCACATGCACGGCTGTCGCGCTTCAGGCGGCCTCCTTCTTCGGGCAGAGGATGATGAGCTTGGGGCGGGAGGTCGGCGGCGGATCCACGGGCTCCGTCAATGCCCGCTCAAGAGCGCCTGTGATGTCGGCGGGCTGGAACGGCTTGGTCACATAATCGCAGGCGCCGCGTCGCATCGCCATCACGATGTCCCGCGTTTCGGAACAGGCAGAGACCATGACGAAGCGGGTTGCAGGCGAGGCCGCGCGAGCGTCGCGAATGACTTCGAGGCCGTCCACGTCTCCGAGTCGGCGGTCCACCAGCGCAATCTCCGGGCTGAGTTCCCGGATCGCCTCCAGACCGGCGCGTCCGTTGTCAAAGGCCATCACCTCGTGTCCTTCGGAGCGACAAAGTGTCGAAAGGAGCTTCAGGACAGGTTGATGATCTTCAATAACAACGACATTTGCCATAATGAATCGATTTTTAGCATTCCGGAAGCTTTTAAGCAAGGTTGAACAATTGCCAATTCATCACGATCGAAAACGAGCTCTCGTTCGCTTGAACCAACCTTCGCGTTTCCAGATCACACGCCCAATACCCCACACAAATGTTACGCGTAAGGTATTAGACGATCCTTCACCCTAGCGGTCGAACTCTCAGCCGTCGCAATGAGTAAAATGGCGTCTCCGACTCCGTGATCCGCTTCGCCCCCTTCTTCCTCTTCGGGCTGAATTGATCGCGCTGCGCCTCGAAGATGCCTTCCACGAAGGCCTTGCTGCCCAGCACTGCTCCATCACTGAAGTAGCGCACCCGCAGCCGCACCAGTTCCGCCGTGCTCAGCTTCCCGCCCTCCGCCTGCACTGCTCTCGCCGCTTCCACGCTCACACCTCGCTTCACCACCTTCTCATTCTGCGCGTCCCGCACCTCCCGTCCTTCGGCGTAGAGAATGCTGCGATACGCCTCCGCAGCTCCCGCGCTCTGCCAGCCGTCCACCGGTTTGCCGATGGCCTTGCACAGACCGCGCTGCGCCCTACGGCTGCCGCCCAGTGCCTCGGCGTAGCCGCACCAGCGGTAGTCCTTCGGATCTTTCACCAGCCCGGCACGCACCGGATTGAGGTCGATGTAGGCCGCCATCGTTCGCAGCGCCTCGCCCTTGCCCTCCACCAGCACACTCTTGAAGCGGTCCATCCACAGCGTGCCCCGCCGCCCGCGCCGTTTGTTGAACCAGCGGCTGAAGCGCTCCTTCACTTCCTTCACGAACAAGGACAGGTCGCAGAAGCGCTTCTTAATCGCCTCCAGCTTCTGCTGGATGAGCACCTCCAGCCCCCGCTTGCGCAGGTCGGCGATTTCATCCCGCAGCAGGCCCACATAGATCCGGCTGTAGAGGATGCGCAGATGCTCCAGCAGCCGGGCCTCTCCCTGCGGCCCCTCGAAGCGCTGCAGCCACGTCTCGCTGTGCGGCAGCTCGGCCAGCAGGTGGAAGTGATTGCCCATGATGCAGTAGGTCACGACCTTCACGCCGCAGAACTCCGCCATGCGCCGGATGACGCGCCGCAGCGCCTCCTTCTCAACCTCATCAAAGAAAATCTCGCCGCCGCAGGTGCGCGACATGACGTGGTAGCAGTAAGACTCCAGCGGCCCCTTGCCCAGGATTCGTCGCCTACCGCCGGACCACGAACGCGTGCCGGGGTAGAGCCCCGTTTTGGCATTCACACCGACAAGCTGATCTTCGAGCGGAAGCACCTGAGTATCAGAGGATTGAGTTGTTTTCATGGTGGACGATGGGTAGTCAGCATAGCGGAACAGTCAACTAAATGCCTGGCATCATTTTTTTGGCATCATTTTTTTGGCATCATTTTTTCATTTTTCCTGGCATCATTTTTCCGAGTTCATCGAAATCCCTCACCGCTCAAGGTATCGCAAAGCGGCTTAATCCCGTGCCATTCGACCCTGACCCTTTCCTGCATTTTCCCACATGGGTTGGCACAGCCAATGCCATTGGTTGGCGCGTGGGTTCATTTTTTTCTCAAAATGGCACGCAGTGCCAATAAAGCGCAAAGTGATCCGATTGCGATGAGAATCCCCAGACTTGAGCCACCCAAGTGCAACCAGCTGGAATCTACTGATTGGATTGATGCTGCCTGACCCGCTTCCACCGAGTCATGCACCGGCATTGCTTGCGTTCCAGTTCCCTGACTGAGTCGACGACGCAGGTCCTGTAACAAAACCGCACACTCCTCCGTCAGGCGAATGCTGTCTTTTGACCCGCTCTTTTTTGCAGCTTCGCGACACTGTTCAAGGCGTGACTCAAGAGCCGGTAACGCGCGATTCGTGGCAACCTTTGTCAACGATTTAAAAACATAATCCCATGGATCCATCGGAAGCAACTCGATCAACAAATCCTCATTCTCAATCGAGGGAGGCAGTGACGCCAAGACAGCCGAGAAACCTCTTACATAATCGTAATCAAAGTCATCCAAAAGGACTCTTCGGCGTACTTTTTCGACAATGCTCTTGGCCTGTGCCTTATAGCGTTCGATCGCCTCCGCAGGCACATCTTGCCGCATCGACATGGCGTCAAAAGCATCCGCAAGTTCCTCACCGTTGTGTTCCTTGATCAACAGGTCGGCCAGAAGAGGCAGCTTTTCACCAAGTTTGGGATGGGTTAGAATGTATTTAGTTCGAATGCTTCGGGAACTCTCACTAAGGCCACCCTCTTCTCCATGGGTTCGCAAGCTGTCCTGAATCGCTCGCAACTCCCCCTCTTTATTGAGTACTTCCACAGGCACAGGATCCACGTTGGAACTAGCAGGTGGCCTAGCAGCAAACGGATCGTTTGAATCCTCTGTCTGCGACCAAACCCTTGTCCCGAGTGAGAGTGACACAACGGCGGCAAGCCATAAAGAACGATGAAGTTCACAGAACATAGATGTCATTCATTTTCTCGGGGCATCGGCTTCATTCTGAAACTGTTTGAGTTCTTCCGGAACCATCTTGAGCGCAGCCTTAACGTCAAGACGCCTCAACTGCTGGCTCACGTTCGCCGCCGATTTCATCTTCAGCTTCTCCGCCAGCCACTCCTGCGACACCACCGTGCACCTCCAGAGCAGGTCCGCCAACAGCACCTTCCATGGGTCGGAACCTTTCAGCTTGGAAAGACTGCCCGCCCTCAAGCCTCCCGGCATGATCTTGAAGGTTGAAAACGAGGAGGGGCGACCTTCGAGTTTTTGATTGCACGGCGATGCCGGCGACTCAAGGCAACGCAATGGAAGTAAAATTTTGTGTAGAAGGCTCCGCTTGCCCAGGCGGAGCTTTGGAAATGATTGGGAGTCAGTGATGTGACGGGTGCTGGCGCTGAATGCCCACAGATGCGGAGTGGAAGACGAGTTTTCAGGAAAACGTGAGTCCGATGCACCTGCCGGAGGTGCCAAAAATGACGTCCGCTGACAGGGCTTACGCATGAAATCGCAAACTGAATACAGTAGCTCTTGTTCCTCCCACAGATTCAGGGAGGCCAGCAGATTTTCTTCAGACATCATCTGTGGGCCTCCCTGAATCTGCGGGAGATCTGCCGTCTGCCGCCTCGAAACCGATGGTGCAGTTTTTGGTGCGTAAGCCCTGGTCCGCTGAAAGGTATGTGGGCTTCCCGATTGCACGGCGGCTCCAATCCGGCATTCTAGGTGCCCGCCCTGCCATGACCTCTCCCCTCCTCCACTACTGCCCCGACCTTTACAACTACCAGCGCCGTGAAACGCGCCCGGTCATGGTCGGCAATGTGCAGATCGGCGGCGGCGCACCCGTCGTCGTCCAGAGCATGCTCACCAGCGACACCCGCGACGCGGCGGCCTGCGTGAAGGAGGCGCTCGGACTCGCCGAGGCAGGCTGCCAGATCGTCCGTGTCACTGCGCAGACCCGCATCATCGCGGAAAATTTGCAGCACATCCGCGATGGCATCCGCGCTGCCGGTTGTGACGTGCCGCTCGTCGCCGACATCCATTTCAAGCCCGACGCAGCGATGGAAGCGGTGAAATGGGTGGAAAAAGTCCGCGTGAACCCCGGCAACTACGCCGACAAAAAGAAGTTCGCGGTCAAAGAGTACACCGACGACGAGTACGCCGCCGAAGTCGCCTACATGGAGGAGCAGTTCGTGCCGCTGGTGAAGGAATGCATCCGCCTCAATCGCGCGATGCGCATCGGCACGAACCACGGCAGCCTCAGCGACCGCATCATGAACCGCCACGGCGACACGCCGCTGGGCATGGTCGAAAGCGCCCTCGAATTCGCCCGCATCGCCCGTGCGCAGGGCTATCACAATTTCCTTTTCTCGATGAAGGCCAGCAACCCGAAGGTCATGATCGAGGCCTATCGGTTGTTGGTGGCACACCTCAACATCCTCGGCGCCGACTGGAACTACCCGATCCATCTCGGCGTCACTGAGGCCGGTGATGGCGAAGACGGCCGCATCAAGAGCGCGATCGGCATCGGCTCACTGCTGGCCGACGGCATCGGCGACACGGTGCGCGTCTCCCTGACCGAAGACGCCATCTTCGAGATCCCCGTGGCCCAGCAGCTCGTGAAGCCCTACAACGAAGGAGCGCCGACGCACTTCGATCACATCGCCAGCGCCCCGCAGGTCAGCCACGACCCGTTCGACTATGTGCGCCGCGAATCGCAAGTGCTCACCATCAACGGTGTCAAAACCGGCGGCCACGAAACCGTGCCCGTCTTCACTATGCGCAAGAAATGGGACGCCGTCGCCCACAAGATCGACAAGCTCGGAGACTTCAAACCGGAGATCATCCTCGAAGACAGCGGCGTCGTCGAAATCGACCCGCGCGACGATGCCGCCATCGCCACGCTCAATGAAACCGCCGAAGCCCAGCTCGTCACGGTTCAGGACGGCCTCAAGCTGCCCGTCATCGCCGCGTATCGCCTGCTCGCCGCCAAAGTGCAGCCGCGTCACCCGATTCTGCTCAAGGACACGCTCCAAACCGCTGCCGGTGACGACTTCACCGAAAACCTGCTCACCGCCGCCACCAACATCGGCTCGCTGCTTTGCGACGGCATCGGCGACGCCGTGATCGTGAACGGCGAGGATGCACCCGGCCAGTCGCTGCGCATCAGCTACAACATCCTGCAGGCCGCCGGCGTGCGCATTTTCAAGACGGACTATGTCGCCTGCCCGAGCTGCGGGCGCACGCTTTTCAACCTGCAAACCACCACGCAGAAGATCCGCGCCGCCACCGGCCATCTGAAAGGCGTGCGCATCGCCGTCATGGGCTGCATCGTCAACGGTCCCGGCGAGATGGCCGACGCCGACTTCGGCTACGTCGGCGGCGCTCCGGAAAAGATCAATCTCTACGTCGGCAAGACCGCCGTGAAGTTCAACATTCCCGAAGCCGAAGCCGTCGAGCGCCTCATCGACCTCATCAAGGAACACGACCGCTGGTTCGACGCGCCGGTGGCGGCGTGAGAGCTCAGTCATGAGAGCTCAGTCATGTTAGAATTCTCCAGCAGGAGAGGGCAAAAGCACGATGGATCCGATGAAACCCATGCGAATCTGAGCCATGAAAATCGCCTTCGTTGGAGCCTCGGGGTATGGGAATGTCGGTGACGACACTTACCCGCTGGTCTTTGCGGAGTGGTTGGCCGGGCATGAACTCGTGATCTACAATTCGGACCTGCCGAAGTCGCTGCCGGACGATCTGGATCTGCTCGTCCTCGGCGGCGGCGGGATCGTTTACAACAATCCCAAGGAAGGCACCGACGAGACCGAGTCACCGCACTTTCGCTGCATGAAGTTCTACATGGACGCGGCCATCCGGCGCGGCCTGCCGTGGGGCATCCTGTCCTGCGGTTTTCAATTTCAGGTCAGCCGCGAGGCCGACTACGGCTCCGTCCTGAAGCCCTGGATTCCGTATTTAAAACAAGCCGCTTTCATCACGCTGCGTTCGCCAAACTGCGCCCGGATCGCCGGGGAGATCACCGGACGTTCGGATGTCCGCTTTTTTCCGGACGCGGCGTATTTGTACCGCCCCGTCCCGGAAGCAGGTGATGACGGCACGCACGGTGTCACGATCATCCCGGCCGGTCACGTCAGCCCCACGAACGCCCTCATTCAGCACTACGTCCGCCAGTTCGAGGCGAGCGAAACGCCGGTGACGTGGCTGGGCATGGGAGCTCCTGTGGATGACGGACGTCACTTTCCGCATGTGGAAAGGCGATTCCCGCAGCACCCGATCATCGCATCTCCCGGACCTCAGCTCGCATGGCAGACGATCGCCCGCTCGCGTTTCGTGATCAGCGGTCGCTACCACGGCATGGTCTTCGCACGCTCATGCCGTGTGACATTCGTCACGGCGATGGAAGCGCCCTACAAGATCCGCATGGAAAAATTCGACGCGGACATCCGCGAAGCGGAGGGCCACTTCGAGGTGCTAGCACGCTTCATGTGAACGATGCGGCTCAGGCTCTGCGCAGGTCGAGCGTGAAGGGAAACTCCGGATTCGGCACCGCAGGCGCGGGCTTCATCCCGCCGGGTGTATGCCCCTGGCGGAAGAAGCGCGCCAGGCGGCGGCTTTCGGCCTCGTAGGAGTTCACCGGGAAGGTGTCGTAGCTGCGGCCGCCGGGATGCACGACATGATACATGCAGCCGCCCAGCGAGCGCTGATTCCAGAGGTCGTAGAGCTCGATGTTCAGCGGCGACTGGACGGGAATCGTCGGCTGCAGGCAGCTTCCCGGTTGCCACGCGCGGTAGCGCACGCCGGCCACGTACTCGCCGTTCGTGCCGGTGGGATGCAGCGGCACGGTCTTGCCGTTGCAGGTGATGGCGTAGCGGCCTTCGGTGAGCCCCTGCGCCTTGATCTGCATGCGTTCGAGGGAGGAATCGACGTAGCGCACGGCGCCTCCGGCGCTGCCCTCCTCGCCGAGGACATGCCAGGGCTCCAGCGCCTGGCGGAGCTCGACATGGACGTTTCGCGCGGACCAGTCGCCGGCGACGGGGAAGCGGAACTCGTGATGCGGCGCGAACCACTCGGGTTTCAATTCGTAGCCCGCCAGCCGCGTGTCGTCGCA
This sequence comes from uncultured Prosthecobacter sp., assembly GCA_964452755.1. GTDB lineage: Bacteria > Verrucomicrobiota > Verrucomicrobiia > Verrucomicrobiales > Verrucomicrobiaceae > Prosthecobacter. The sequence continues at coordinate 538,950 of CAYVQY010000001.1, forward strand.
GACGTCTTCCATGTCGTTCCACACGAAGTGCGGCAGCATCCAGCGGTCGTGGATGTCGGTGCCCCAGCGCACGAGCGGCGCTTCATACGGCTCCTTCCAGAAGCGTGCGAGAAGCGTGCGCAGCAGCAGCGCCTGGGCGAGGCTCATGTGCGGATGCGGCGGCATTTCAAAGGCGCGCATTTCCACCAGGCCGAGGCGGCCGGTGGCGCTGTCGGGCGAGTAGAGCTTGTCGATGCAGAACTCGGCGCGGTGCGTGTTGCCCGTCGAGTCGATGAGCAGGTTGCGATACAGGCGGTCAACAAGCCACGGCGGCACATGGCCGACTTCTGAAGCGGCCTTGAAGGCGACCTCGAGTTCGTAGAGCGAGTCGTTACGCGCTTCGTCGATGCGCGGGCTCTGGCTGGTGGGACCGATGAAGAGTCCGCTGAACATGAAGGACAGCGCCGGGTGATTCTGCCAGTAGCTTACCAAACTGCGCAGCAGATCCGGACGACGCAGGAAGGGGCTGTCCGTCGGCGTTTCCGCGCCGATGACGATGTGATTGCCGCCGCCGGTGCCGGTGTGGCGGCCATCGACCATGAACTTCTCCGTGCCGAGGCGGGTGAGACGTGCCTCCTCATAGATCGTCTCGGTGATGTTCACCATCTCGTCCCAGCTTTTCGCAGGCTGCACGTTCACCTCGATCACGCCCGGATCGGGGGTGACCTTCAGCGTGTGAATGCGCGGATCGTAGGGCGGGGCGTAGCCTTCAATGATGATCGGCTGGTCGAGCGCGAGCGCCACGTCCTCCACGGCGCCGAGGCAGCTCAGGTACTCCTCCAGCGTCTTCGTCGGCGGCATGAAGATGAAGAGCTTTCCATCACGCGGCTGCACGCAGAGCGCGGTGCGCACGATCTGATCGGCGGACTGGCCGAAAACCGGAGGTTGGAGAGCAGGGTCGATGGAGGCGTCGCCCTCCTCTTCGGTCAAATCCTCCGGGCCGGGAGGGCCGCGGCGTTGCGCGAGTTTTTTCCAGAACGAAGGCGGCACACCGGCGATGCCGCGCACGAACTGCTGCCGCTCCGGCAGCGGCGGGCGCTCCACCATCGGGTCCAGCTCATGATGATAGGGATAGTCAGTCGCCTTCACCCACGGCTGGGAATCCAGCGGCAGTCGCAGGCCGATGGGCGAATCTCCCGGCACGAGATAGCAACGCTCCGTGCGCAGAAACCACGGGCCGGTTTCCCAGCTGTCACCGGCAGCCTTCAGCGGCAGCACGTGGCCGATGATCTTGTCGAGTCCCTGCTCGAAGACCTTGGCCAGGCGGTCGCGCTCCTCTTTCTCCTTCAGGTTCGACTTCAGGGGATCGACGTTCACCGGGAGTTTCCGCTCGCGCCAGAGGTAGTAAAAGGCGTCCTCGTAGGTGGGCATGATCCACTTCCCGCCGCAGCCGAGGCGCTCGGCCAGCGCGTGAATGAAGCGCGCAGAGTGCTGCTCGGTCACGCCGTAGTCCTTCTGCATGTCCGCAAAGAGCTGCGGGTGCCCCCAAAGCGGCTGACCGTCCTTGCGCCAGTGACATCCATAGGACCAGCGCGGCAGGGACTCGCCGGGATACCATTTGCCCTGGCCGTAGTGCAGGAAGGCGCCGTTCGCGAAGCGGTCTTTGAGGCGCTTGAGCAGCTCGTCGGAAAGCCGCGCCTTCATCGGCCCGACCGCCGTCGTATTCCACTCCGCACCCTCCATGTCGTCGATGGAGACAAAGGTCGGCTCGCCACCCATCGTGAGACGCACGTCGTTGGCCTTGAGTTCCTTGTCCAAGGCGTGCCCGAGAGCGGCGATCTCCGCCCATTGCTCCTCCGTGTAGGGCTTCGTGACGCGCGGCGACTCGTGAATGCGGGTCACCGTCATGTCGAATTCAAACTCCGTCTTGCAGGCCTCCACGCCGCCGCTGATCGGCGCGGCGCTGCCTGGGTCGGGAGTCGCGGCCAGCGGGATGTGCCCTTCCCCGGCGAGCAGGCCTGATGTGGGATCGAGACCGATCCAGCCTGCGCCCGGCAGATAGACCTCGCACCATGCGTGCAGGTCGGTGAAATCGACCTCCGTGCCGCTGGGACCGTCGAGGGATTTCACATCCGGCTTGAGCTGAATGAGGTAGCCGCTCACAAAGCGCGCCGCGACGCCGAGCCGGCGCCAGAGCTGCACCATCAGCCACGCGGAGTCGCGGCAGGAGCCGCTGAGAAGGTCCAGCGTCTCCTCCGGCGTCTGCACCCCCGGCTCCATGCGCACGGTGTAGCGGATGTCCTGCCACAGTCGTTGATTGACCGCCACGAGCATGTCGATCATGCGCAGGCGCTTGTCCTTCTCAGGCACCTTTGCCAGGTCTCCGGGCTCGGGCAGCGGACTGTGCTCATGCACGCTGACGCCGGTCTCGGAGTGGGTGCCGGGGACATGCGGCACGGAGGCTCCGGGGCCGAGAATCTCGCGCTTCAGCTCGGACAGGTAGGCCTGAAACAGCGGCGTGAAGGGCAGGCATTTGAGGAATGGCGCGAGTTCCTGGTCGAGTGCGGAATCGTACTTGAAGGGGTAATGCTCCGCGTCCGGCTCCAGAAAGAAGTCGAAGGGATTCAGCACGGACATCTCCGCCACCACGTCCACCTCGATGCTGAACTCCTGCGTTTTCTCCGGGAAAACCAGACGCGCGAGGTAGTTCGACTGCGGGTCCTGCTGCCAGTTCAGAAAGTGCTCCTCCGGCGTGATCTTCAGCGAGTAGCCGAGGATGCGAGTCCGGGAATGGGGCGCCGGCCGCAGCCGGACGACCTGGGGCCCGAGGGTGATGGGGCGTTCGTAACGGTAGCTCGTGCGGTGGTGGAGGGCGACGTGGATGGACATGGGGGGTTGGCAGCGCGGAGACTGTCCTCGGTCCGGTGTTTAGCAAGTTCGCGGCCAAACTTGTTTTCGACCCGTGAAAAGTGCTCTCCTGCCTTGCCTCGTCCCTTTTCCGCGAGACTGTGGACGGCTTTTTCCAACCAACCGCCATGCCCACGAAAACCGCCGCCAAATCCGCCGCCAGCCAACCCGTCGAGCTAGCGATTCGCCCGATCAAAAAGCTCATGGTCGCGAACCGCTCTGAAATCGCCATCCGCGTCATGCGCGCGGCCACGGAACTCGGCATACGCACGGTTGGCATCTATGCGCAGGAGGACCGCTTTTGCCCGCACCGCTTCAAGGCGGACGAGGCTTATGAATTGAACAAGGACAAAGGCCCGCTCGGCGCCTACCTGGACATCGAGGGCATCGTCACCCTGGCGAAGGAGAAGGGCGTGGACGCCATCCACCCCGGCTACGGCTTCCTCAGCGAGAATCCGCAGTTCGCCAACGCCTGCGCCAAGGCCGGCATCATCTTCATCGGACCGGATTCGAAAATCCTCGACCGCATGGGGGACAAGACCGCCGCGCGCAGCATCGCCCGCAAGCTCAGCGTGCCCATCCTCGAAGGCACCGAGGAAGCCGTCAGCGACCGCAAGGAGGCGATCGCCGTGGCGAAGAAAATCGGCTTCCCGCTGATCATCAAGGCCGCCTTTGGCGGCGGCGGGCGCGGCATGCGCGTCGTCCGTGAGGCCAAGGACCTCGAAAAACTGCTCGACGAGGCGCAGACGGAGGCCGAGCGCTCCTTCGGCAATGGCGCGGTGTTCTTGGAGCGCTTTGTCGGTAAGGCGAAGCACATCGAAGTCCAGATCCTCGCCGACAAGCACGGCAACGTGCTGCACCTGCACGAGCGCGACTGCTCCGTACAGCGCCGCCACCAGAAAGTCATCGAGCAGGCGCCCAGCTACGGCGTGAAGCAGGAGGTCATCGACGGCCTTTGCAATGCCTCCGTCAAAATCGCCAAGGCCGTGAACTACACACACGCCGGCACCGTCGAGTTCCTGGTCGATTCCGAGACCGGCGAGTGGTTCTTCATCGAAATGAACCCGCGCATCCAGGTGGAGCACACGGTCACGGAAGAGATCACCAGCATCGACATCGTCCGCTGCCAGATCCTCATCGCCCAGGGGCACAAAATGCACGAGGAGCCGCTGGGGCTCCCGGCGCAGGACAAGATCGAAAAGACCGGCTTTGCCATCCAGTGCCGCATCACCACCGAGGATCCTGAAAACGGCTTCACGCCCGACTTCGGCAAGATTCTGAACTACCGCAGCCCCGGCGGCTTCGGCGTACGGCTCGACGGCGCCCTCGGCGCCACGAATGCCGTCATCACGCCCTACTACGACTCCATGCTGGTGAAGATGACCGTCTTCGGCCGCACCTACCAGCATGCGCTGGACCGCATGGACCGCGGCCTGCGCGAGTTCCGCATCCGCGGCGTGAAGACGAACATCCCCTTCCTCATGAACGTGGTACACCACCCCGATTTCAAGACGGGGCAGGCCACCACGCGTTTCATCGACAACAACCCGCAGTTGCTCACCTTCGTGGCCCGCAAAGACCGCGCCACGAAGCTGCTGAACTACCTGGCGGACACGATCGTCAACGGCAACCCCTTCGCCAAGGGCCACAAGATCACCAAGCCCTTCACCGCACCGCCGATCCCAAAATACGACCACCGCATCGCTCCGGCGAAGGGCACGAAGCAGCTCCTCACCGAGATGGGGCCGGAGAAGTTCTGTACGGACTGGGTCGCGGAACAGAAGCGCCTGCTCATCACCGACACCACCATGCGCGACGCGCATCAGTCGCTCCTCGCCACCCGCATGCGCAGCTACGACATGCTCGCCGTGGCCGATGCCGTCGCCCGCCGCACGCCGAACCTTTTCTCCCTCGAAATGTGGGGCGGAGCCACCTTTGACGTGACCATGCGCTTCCTGCGCGAAGACCCGTGGGAGCGCCTGCGCGAAATCCGCGAGAAGGTGCCGAACATCCTGCTCCAGATGCTCTTCCGCGGCTCCAACGCCGTCGGCTACACGAACTACCCGGACAACGTGGTGAAGGGCTTCATCAAACACGCCGCAGACAGCGGCATGGACATTTTCCGCATCTTCGACAGCCTCAACTACCTGCCAAACCTCACCGCCGCCATGCAGGCCGTGCGTGAAAACACCAGCAGCATCTGCGAGGGAACGCTCTGCTACACCGGCGACATCCTCGACCCCAAGCGCGACAAGTATGACCTCAAGTACTACGTCCGCCTCGCCCGGGAGCTCGAAAAGATGGGCGCGCACATGCTTTGCATCAAGGACATGGCCGGACTCGTCCGCCCCTTCGCCGCGAAGAAGCTCGTCAAGGCGCTCAAGGATGAAGTCGGCATCCCGATCCACTTCCACACCCACGACACCAGCGGCCTGAACGCCTCCAGCCTCCTCGAAGCCTCCGTCGCCGGCGTCGATGTCGTCGATGCGGCCATCTCCTCGCTCTCCGGCGGCACCTCGCAGCCGAATCTGAACTCCCTCGTCGCCGCGCTCCAGCACACGCCGCGAGACACCGGCATCGACATCGACGCGCTGCAGGAATTCAGCGACTACTGGGCCGCCGTCCGCAGCTTCTACAAGCCCTTCGACACCGCCGAACCCTACGGCACCGCCGAAGTCTATCTCCACGAGATGCCCGGCGGCCAGTACACCAATCTCAAGGAGCAGGCCATCGGCATGGGCCTCGGCCCGCGCTGGCCGGAGATCGCCCGCGCCTACGCCGAGGTGAACCAGCTCTGCGGCGACATTGTCAAAGTCACCCCGTCCAGCAAAGTCGTCGGCGACCTCGCCATCGAATGCGTCGCCCGCGGCGTGAAGCCTGCGGACATCATCAACCTCCAGGGCACCAAGTGGAGCAAGGACGTCACCAGCATGTTCGAAGGCTGGCTCGGCGAGCCCTTCTACGGCATGGAGGCCAACAAAGCCGCCGATTCACGGAAGAAGTGGAACAAGCTCGCCGACGCCATCGTCGGCAAAGGCGGCAAGCGCATCAAAGGCCGCCCCGGCACCCACGCCGCCAAGATCAACCTCGCCGACGTGCGCACCGAGCTGAAGGGCAAGCTCAAGAAGGAACCCTCCGAAGACGACGTCTGGAGCTACCTCATGTACCCGGACGTGTTCCTGAAGTTCGCCGACTTCCGCAAGACCTACGGCGACGTCTCCCACCTGCCCACCCCCGCCTACTACTACGGCCTGCAGGACAAGGAGGAAATCCACGTCAACCTGGAAGAGGGCAAGACCCTCTTCGTCCGCCTGCTCAACATGACCGAGCCCGATGCCAACGGTCAGCAGACCGCCATCTTCGAGCTCAACGGCTACCCGCGCCACACCACGGTGACGAACAAGGCCCTCGCCAAAAACGCCGTCACCAAGATCAAGGCCGATCCCGCCGATTCATCCCAAGTCGGCGCTCCCATGCCCGGCATGGTCGCCAGCATCGCCGTCAGCGTCGGTCAGAAAGTGAAGGAAGGCGAAACCCTCCTCACCCTCGAAGCCATGAAAATGTTCGCCGCCGTCGCGTCGCCATCTGCCGGCACCGTCACCGAGATCTGCTGCAAAATCGGCGACAGCGTCGAGAGCAAGGATCTGATGGTGAGGTTGGGCAAATAACCCGTTTTTCAAATCACTGCCACCGATGCCCGATCCAGCGCGAAAGCTCTACATCGACACCTCGGTGGTCGGTGGTTATCACGATCCACTCTGGATGGCGGACACTCGCCTGCTTTGGCAGCAGGCGGAGGCCGGACATTGGTCGCTCATCACTTCCATCGTTGCGGAGGCTGAAATTCAGAATGCCCCGCCGAATGTGCGGCAGCTCTTCGCAGAGACTTTTGATGCCTCCAACATTCTCGACACGAGCCATGAGGTCGAAGAACTCGCCGGGGCTTACATGCAGGCCGCCGTGGTGCCGCCGAAGTTTGCCGACGATGCCTTGCACGTCGCCATGGCGACCGTTCACGGCATCCGCCTCATCGTCAGTTGGAACTTCAAGCACCTCGTCAACGTGCGGCGCGAGGACGGATTCAATGCGGTGAACATCTTGCGCGGCTGGCCCATCGTCCGTATTGTCAGCCCCAAGGAGATCATTTATGCCGACCAAGAACAGCCAGACTGAGAGCGTCCCCTTTGACGCGGTGGCCGCAAGCCGCCAGTGGAAGCAAACCGTGGCTGAAACCACCGCCGGCATGACCATGGCCGAGCGCATGGCCTGGTTCCGCAGTCAGTCCAGCGTTCCCGCCATCCGCGTCAAGATCAACGACAGCGTCGAGAGCAAGGAACTGCTGGTGAGGCTGGTGAAGTAGTGCCCTATCTATATGCAAGAATCCATCGAAGCGTCAACGAAGCCAAAGCCTTTTGTGTTTGTGGTAATGCCCTTCGCAAAAGAATTCACCGACGTCTATAAGCTAGGGATCAAGCCTGCTTGCATTAATGCTGGGGCATACTGTGAACGACTAGACGAGCAAATTTACGATGAAGGCATGCTTGATCGTATTTACAATCAGATCGCCAAGGCCGACATAGTGGTTGCCGACATGTCGGGTCAAAACTCCAATGTGTTCTATGAGGTTGGTTACGCGCATGCTCTTGGCAAAAAAGTCATCCTGATAACAAAGAGTGCGGATGATATTCCGTTCGATTTAGCACATCGCTTTCACTTGGTGTACGGAGACAGCATTTCTGATTTGGGTGAGCAACTTGAGGAAAGGATGAAATGCTACGTTCGAGATGCCGGAAAACGATCACTCTCTGATGTAGATCGCCTAGAGTTTTACATTGATGGTCAGGCTATCGAAGGTACAAACAACAGCGCCTTTCCAATCGAATGGAAGCACTACAGCAACAGTATGGTTTGGTGGGTTGCAATTGCGGTTCATAATCCGCGTGGCGTGAACGTGACAGATGTGCGTTTCGGGGCGGATTTGATAGTGCCTGATGTTTTTTCATTTTGTTTAAATCACGAGTTTGCCGACATTGATAATATCGCACTGCCAGGCCGGAAATTCCTTCATCAGCGGTTGAAGGAGGATTCAATTCCGCCTGGTGGTTGGAGGCAGCTTGTGTTTCCACTAATTCAGAACAGCGAGCTTCCTTTGCCGGAGCATTCAGAAATTGTGCTTCATGTGCTCTCAAACGGTTTAGCAAGAGAGATTAGCTTCGTTATCAAAACCGTCCTACCAAATTAATCTGGTGTTAGACAAGTGAGATACGCTGGCAGCCCAAAAGCCCAACGGACTTGCGTCATGCAGCCCAGGAGTGCCGAGCGATAGCAAGGCTCTCCTGGGAATCCCGCACCCCCCCGATCCCCGCCCGTTCATGAACCCCACGGGGTTCCGTCACCCGAAGGCCCCCGCGCCCACGCATCGCCGCCTGACTCTGGTTTTGACAGGTGGGACCAATTGCAGCATCCTTTCGCCATTGAGCGGTTCATCTCCATCACCCAAGCCCTCGGACAAGCCTGTGATCCAGTCGTTCACGGTCGTGCGACAGGCTTTCTCCGTCGCGCGGCGCAGGGCCTTGCGGACGCAGGGCGTGGTGACGATCGAGAAGATTCGGGCCAATCAATTGACGATGAAATCCGTGACCTGAGCGATCTTCTCACTCGGAAGCGCCGCTGGCTGTCGGTCGATGAAGTGGAGCAGGTGCTGCGAGACGCGCCAGCAAAGTAGCCATCTCGCTCCGTCGAACCGACCGAAGGGAGATAGCCAGCCATAGGCTGCCCGAAGGGTGGAGCGCAACGACAGCAAATGAGCTGAGGACTTTCGTCATCATTTCCCGTCACCTTTTTCGGCAGTTGTGGAGCTTACCACGCTGTGTGTTCCTCTCACGGAGCGAGAGGACTACTTTGCTTCGCCTGATCGCCACCGAGTCGCTGTTCGACTACCTGAGCGATCAACTGCTCTCCAACCACTTCTTCGACGACGAGATCCAACTGCTCGGCGGCATGATGGAAGGCGGGCGGCTCCAACTCGTCCTCACGCAGCCCTACATCGACGGCATTCATCCCGAGTGGGAAGTCCTCAAAGCCGGACTCATCCGCCAAAACCTGCGCGATCCCCCTCCCCGAGCCCTCGGTGGCAATTTCATCCTCGATCACGACCTCCTCGGCGAAGTCGATGTCTTCGACCTGCACCCCAACAACGTCATCCAGGACACCACCGGCTGGCTGCATCCGATTGATGCCCATTTCTACTTCGACAACCGCGCCGCCCGCATCGCCGCTCTGAAAACCCTCGGGCTCCTGAGCCCCTCGCTCGAAGAACGCGCCCAGCGCGGCACTCCAGGCGACCTCCGCCGCATTCTCGACATGGTGCCCGACGTGCCGCCGATGCCAGGAGACGAACGGTAGGCCCTGAAACGGCTGCGGCGAACTCCACTCATCGTTTTTGAGAATCGGGTGCCATTTTGACTCCAAAATCACTCAAAGCCGCCAAAACCACGTCCAAATCCGGCGGAAGTGCGCACGATTCCGGCGGAAGAACGCACGGTTCCGGCGGAAGAACGCACGGTTCCGGCGGAAGAACGCACGGTTCCGGCGGAAGTGCGCACGGTTCCGGCGGAAGTGCGGATCGTTCTGGAAGAACGTCGCATGGTTTTGACGGCGGTTCAGGCCGCGCTGGAGGAGGCGCGGATGAGACCGCCGGGACACCGGACGAGGGGTGAGGATCAGCAGGTGCGGCCCCTTCGTCCGTTACCTGAGCAACCTCATCACGCTGAAGCGCCGCTGACTATCGCTTGGCGGCCTCCTTCACCGGCTTGAGATAGCCCATGAGTTCTTGGACGACGGCAGGTTGGGCGGAGGCGAGGTTTTGGGTCTCCGGAGACGCGGCGGTGTAGTCGAAGAGTTCGAGATCAGGGGTGTCGGTCTTGTTGGGCGTCAGGATGAGCCGCCAACGGTCGGTGCGGACGGTTTGCACGCCGTTCGTCCACCAGCCGAGCGCGGGCTTGGTGGAGGGCTTGTCGGGATCGTCGAGCTGCGGGCGGAGACTGCGGCCGCTGAGTTGCGCGGGCGCTTCGATGCCGCAGAGATCGGTGAGGGTGCGGAAGACATCGACGGTTTCCACGATGGCGTCGGACGTCTTGCCCGGCGCGGCCATGCCGGGCACGCGGATCATCAGCGGCGAGCGCACGGCATCCTCGTAGAGGCAGTGCTTGCCCCAGATGGCGTGCTCGCCGAGCAGGAAGCCGTGGTCGCTCCACACGACGACGATGGTGTTGTCGGCCATGCCGAGTTCGTTCAGAGCGGCGATGACGCGACCCAGCTGCGCGTCCATGTAGCTGATGCAGCCCGCGTAGGCCTGGCGCAAAAGGCGTGCATACTCGGGATCCGTGGCGGGATCGCGTCCGGCTTCGTGACCGTAGTTGCCGCGCAACTCGCCGCCGTTGTACCAGTAGGCGGGCCAGGCGGGCTTTTGCGCGATGTCCGCCGGCAGGTCCGGCACGTTTTTGTCGTGCAGATCAAACCACTTCTTGGGCGAGGCAAAAGGAAGATGCGGCTTGAAGAAACCGACGCCGAAGAACCAGGGCTTGTCCTGCTTGGCGAGTTTCTGCAGCGTGCTCACGGCATCACCCGCGACCCACGCATCAGGATACGCCGTGTCGGGACCCTCGACGTGCTGATACGGCGGCGACTTGCCACGCTGACGCGGTTCGCCGTTCGCGAAACCGTGCATGATGCCCTCCGGGCTTGGCCACGGACCGTCCGGCACCCAGGCGCGATCCCACGCGCCGGGCAGCTCCTCCGGTCCGACCGCCCAGTCCTTGCCGGTGAGGTTTCCAGGATAGTGACTGACCTTTCCAAGCGCCATCGTCGCATAGCCGCTGCGACGAAACACCGCCGCCATGCTGTCCGCGGCCCAGTCGGCCTGCGAGTCACGGATGGCATCGTTAACCAAATGCACCGGCCGGTCGGGGTAGCGTCCGCGCAGCATGGCGCAGCGCGATGCACCGCAGGTGGGCACCTGGATGTAGTGACGGCTGAAGGCGCGGGCGGTGGCGGCGAAGGCATCCAGTTGCGGCGTCCTGGCATGCTCCACGCCGAAGCAGCCGAGATCATCACGCAGGTCGTCGATGGCAATGAAGAGCACGTTGGGCCGGGCGGCTTGAGCGGCGGAGCCGCAAACCAGCAAGACGGAGGAGAGAAGGGTAAGATGTCGTTTCATGATTGAGTCCGGCGTTTGTTTTAACGCGCCGTTCGGTCCCTATCCCTCACCGTTCCTCCTCGCGACCGAGGACGATGAAGTCAAAGAGCTCTCCGTAGCGCTTGCCATCGAGCGTGATGTCCATCGGCACCATCTGCACACCGGCGGGCAGCACTGCGGCATCGGGGGTGAGTTTGACCTTGAAGCTCTGGCGTGACTTCGGACCGACGGTTCCCACGAGTTCGGCGGGCTCGGCTTTGAGGCCGGGCGGCGGTTTGAGAACGACTCGATGCTGTTGAAGCGTGTTGCGGAAGTTGCGCACGGTGATGCTCACCTCGGTTTCCTTCGCCACATCGACACGATACGGGTAGGCGCTGACCCAGTAGGGATCGAAGAGGTACTCGTAGTTCGCGTCCGGCAGCAGGTCCTTGTATTTGCGGATCGCCCGCAGCGCCCAGTCGTGATAGCGCTCGATGAAGTCCTTCGGCTCCGTCATGAGCACGCCGTGCGCGCCCATGATGATGTCGGGCTGAAGCTTTTGCAGATACTTCGCGGCGACGAGGTAACCTTCGTCGATGATGGCGCTGTTGCGGGCGTTCACGCACTCGTGGCCGTTCTGCGCGGGATCGGATGGATCGCCGAAGAGGTTGTCACCGGTGAAGACGACTTTTTTGCCGTCGAGCTCGAGCCAGAGCGCATTGCCGAACTCGGTCTGGCCCGGCATCCAGTCGATGTGCAGCTTGTAGCCCTCCCAGTCGATGACTTCACCGGCCTTGAGGATGCGGTCGATCTTCGCGTGTTCGAAGCCCACGTTGTAAGCGCCGATCATCGCCGGGTAGTCGTAGTAGCGCGGGTTCTCGCACTTGTCGGCGATGGTGTCCATCGTCCAGAACTTCACGCCGTGGTCTTTGAGTGCGGGAAAGAGCGTGAAGTGGTCGCCATGCGAATGCGAGATCCAGCAGGCGTCGATCTGCTTCAGCCCGAGATGCTCCTTCATGTCGCTGATGATGCGCTCGAGCACGAGCTTCGGAAACAGGCCGCAGTCGAGCAGCAACGCGTGGCCGCTGTCGGCGATGAGGATGGCGAAATTCTTCCCCGCCATCTCCGGTCCGAACATGTAGAGATGCGGCGTCACCTGCACGATGTAGTGCGCTTTCGTCGGCTTCGTGGCCGGATGCGGGCCGCGCTTCGAGAGGTCGCCCACGGGATAGCCGCGGATGTAGTCCGGACGGAAGGCGACGAGTTTGCCGTGGAAGGCCTGAAACTGCTTCGCCGCGTCGTGAATGGTCGGGCCTTGAGATGGAAAGGCGGTCTGAATATCCCGCGAGGCGAGGTTGCCCGCGGAATCGATGAGCGCGTCGAGCCCTTTGGCAAAACCGTAGTCCCATTCGGTGTCGAACCAGTTCGTCATCTTCACGCCGTCATGCATCACGCCGCCGGTGAAAGCGAAGGTCTGATGGCCGCCTTCCAAAAGGTACGTCATGCCTCCTGGCGAGTGGCCGGGTGTGGAGAGGCATTGAATTTGCCGACCATGCCAGACAAAGACTTCATCCGCCGCCAGCCAGCGATCCACTTTCACCGGTGACTGCGGCGGCCGAACGTAGCTCGAGCCGTGCACGGTGTATTTGTCGCCGAGGCGTGGGTCCCACTTCCGAAAGGCCGTCGGTGTCTCCAGCAGTTCCTGCTCCGCCTTCGGCGCGGCGACCTGGGTCACGGCGCGGTCGATCTTGTCCACGCCCTGCAGCAGTTCGCGGTGATGACCGGTTAGAAGAACCCACTCGACCTTCTTCACGCCAATCTCGCCCAAGTGCTCCAAAACGCTGCCGTCGCCGAGATCAAACAGCAGCGCCGCATCGCCATCGCGCAGGACGTAGCTGTTGCAGGTGCTCTGCCAGACGAAGAGGTCCGGCCCTGCCTGTTCGAAAGCGGCATGAACGCTCGCATGCAGCAGTGCGAGAGCGAGGAGAATGCGTTTCATGGGCGTGTTGGATTGAATTATTCCGGCCTGCCATCCTCCGCAGGCTTTTTGCCTTCGATGAGCGCTTTCGCCTGACGCACATAGCGACGACCGAGGAGTTCGTAGCCGGGCTTGGTGTAGTGCAGGTCGTTGGTCATCACGCCTTTGACCTCCTTGTCGTTCAAGTCATCACAGTCCACCCAAGCGCCGTGCGAATCGGTGTTGGCGACTTCGACCTGTGCCTCACGCACGATCTTCCACGCGGGCGGATTGATGCGTTCGTGGTCGCTGATGCGAGCGATGACGACATTCATGTCCGGCTGCTTCAAATCGCGGCGCAGGTTGGCGATGAGTTGCTTCAACGCGTCGGCGTAGGGTGACTGCAGGCCGGTCTTGGAATCGTTCTCGCCCTGCATCCAGCAGAACGTGACCGAGGCGGGATTGGGGTGCTGTTTCAACAACCCCGCGAACTGCTCGAGGATGCGCGGGTAAAAGATCGTCCCCTTGCTCTTGTCCTTCTCCCGCGCCTTCGCGACATCCACGCCGTGCTTCGTCGCGATGTCATTCCATTCATCCACCCAGTAACGAATGGGCATGCCACCGACGGCGACTTTGATGTACGCGACATCGGCGTCGGGGAAGAGTTTCTTCGCTTCCGGTTCAAACCCGAGCTTCGGATCCATGCCTGCCATGTTTGACTGGCCGGTGAGGATGAAGAGATGCGCCGGTTTGTCAGCGGCAAGGGCGAGACCAGTGAGGAGGATGGAGAGAATGAGCGCGAGTCGTTTCATGGTTGGGCAGTGTGGCAGATTTCCAACGAGGAATGCGAGCCCAACCTTCAGCGATTACCGGCTCCCCGGTTAACGCCCGCCGTTCTGCTCGACCCTGCGGGCAAGACGGGAACGCAGGTCGCCGAGCGTTTGCGCATGTGCCGGATCGCTGATGAGATTCCGCAATTCGGACGGGTCGGCATCGAGGTCGTAAAGCTCGTCCGAGTCCGGAAGCTCGAGGTAGTGAATGAGCTTCCAACGCGTGGTGCGAAGCGCCTGGTAGCCCATCTGGCGAATGCGTGGAAAGACCGTGTCGGTGTAGTACTCGACCATGAAGTCCTCGCGCCAGTCGGGTGGCGGGCTTTTGCCAAAGAGGGGCAGCAACGAACGGCCCTGCATCTGCGATGGAAGCTTGATGCCGGCGAGTTCGAGGCAGGTCGGTGCGAGATCAATCGTCAGCGCCATCTGCCACGGTTTGCTGCCGGCCTGAATCACACCTGGCAGCCGCATGAGCAGTGGAATGCGGATCGACTCCTCATACGCAAGCCGTCGTTCGACACTGAGACCGTGCTCGCCGTAGAAATAGCCGTGGTCACTGGTCACCACGACGAGTGTGTGATCCAGCGCGCCGGACTTCTCCAGTTCGTGCAGCAATCCACCCACGCTCTCGTCCACTCCCGCGAGCATCCGCAGGCGTCCCAGAATCGATTCATCGCTGCTCCCAGTCGCGGGTCCGAGGGGCGGCAGATCGCCGATCGCACGTTGCAGCGCCGGTTTGTCCTTTGGAGATGTGAGCGCGCTGGCCGGACGCGGAATGCGTTGCCCTGCGTAAAGATCGCGATGGCGCTCGGCGGGAATGAATCTGGAGGCGTTCGGATCGCTGAGACTGCCGTCGGCACGTTGCACGGTTTCCGGATGCAGGGCCTTGTGGGAAAGATAGAGCAGAAAAGGTTTCGTGCGCGGCTTCTGCAGGAATTGCAGCGCCTGCTGATGCAGCACGTCGGTCGCGTGGCCCGTCTCCTTTCTCACCTCGCCGTTCACATTCAACACGGGATCAAACGACGTCCCCTGGCCTTTGAGGCATACCCAGTGATCAAATCCCGGACGGCGCGAGTCGTCGTTGCCCATGTGCCACTTGCCGATGAAGGCGGTCTCATAGCCGGCGTCGTGCAGCGACTGCGGGAAAGTGGCGAGCTTGTGGCTTTGCGTGCCGCGCTCGGTGTTGTCGGTAATGCCATGGGCACGCGCATGCATGCCGGTGAGCAGGCAGGCGCGACTTGGCGAGCACAAGGGCGTGGTGGCAAAGGCGTTGAGGAATCGGGCGCCTTCATTCGCCACGCGGTCCATGTGCGGCGTCTTCACAAACGGATGCCCTGCGCAGCCGAGATCGTCCCACCGCAGGTCATCGACCAGCACCACGAGCATGTTGGGAGGCGAAGCGGCTGCACACGGCAACGCCAACATCGTCAGGCTAAATGCGACGAACCGACAGGAACCGACGAGAAATCCTGGCAAAAGTGAGTCACGCATCCTGACTCAACGCACGGCGCTTTGAATTCCTTTTCATTCAGGACGGTTCACTTCGTCTCCCACATCGACTTCAACGCCTCGACAGTGCGCTCGACGAGCACCTGGCCGCCGTCGGGGCCGATCTGGCTGCTCTGGATCACGGCGCCGTAGCCGCCGTGCTTCATCGCGCGTTCGGAAGGCAGGTAGGTGCCCGGGCCGGCGAGTTGGATGACGAAGGTCTGGATGGCGGGGCTACGCGCCTTCATCTGGATGCCGAAGTCGGTGTAGAGTTCGAACTCGTTCGTGCAGATGGCGACATCACCGAGGCGCAGCGCATGCAGTTCCATGACATAAGGCGCCTGCGTGCCGGCCTGCTGCTCGTTAAAGCGGTCGATGACGCGCTGGTTCCAGCCGAGGTTCCACTTCTGCTTCGGATCGTCCTTGAACTTCGCCGCCTCGGTCACCGCGGCGGATTTTTCGAGGATGGTGACCTTGCGATAGGGCAGGTCGATGTCCTGGACGTGATGTTTGAAGACAACATCGGTGCGGATGTCGTTCTCCGCGCCTTCAAGCGCTTCTTCCCAGGCATTGGTGATGCGACGCGCCAACTCATCGAGTCGTGAAATGCCGCCGCGCAGTTTGCGCATGCGCTCGTCGGCGTCGCGGCCATAGGCGAGGCGCGAGGTGACGTCACCGCCCGCACCGGTCCACGCGAGGACGTGCAGGTCCTCGCCATGCTTCTCGCGCAGACGCGCACGCACCGGATCCCAGAAGTCGGCGTGAATGGCCGAGTTGCCACCGACTTCCTGCGAAGGGCATGCGACATTGACCACGGTGGCGACGAGCTTGTCCGCAGCATCCCAGAAGTAGAGAACTTCCAGATTGTGATCCTCGTAGCTTTCAATGCCGCGAAAGTTTGGCGAGTCCGGCTTTCCATACATCACCGCCGTGCCGTCGGCGTAATACGGCCTGCGGTTTTGCGCGATCACGGCCTGCGCCTGTCCCCAGGCCACTTTGCCGGGCTGGCGTTTTGCCCACGCCGCGACGATGCCGTCGGCCACCTTGCCGGTCATCCATTCCGCATACTCGCCCGGCTGAATGATGCCGGTTTCGGGCAGCGCGTATTTGCCGTCGATCGTCACCGGCGCGGTGTGCGTGTGGGTCGCGTTGAGGAAGATCTTTTTCAAATCGACGCCGGGCAGGCGGTCGCCGATTTTCTCACGCACCTTGGCCAGAATGCCCTGCCGGATCGCCACGAGATCGCAGGACACCATGATCGCCTGATCGAGCACCCGGTCGCCGTCGCGTGATTCCAAAGCGAGCGCCGTGGCAAAGATGTGCGTGACCGGTTTCTTCGAGATGCGCACGCTGCGCTGTCCGTCCAGCGCGACGGGCTGGTCGGGTGTGATGTCGATGGTCTCGGTGCCGATGTGAAGCTGCGCGGCGTGGAGCGCGGTGCAGGCGAAAAGGAAGAGCGGGAGCAACAGGCGGATGGTCATGGCATTCAAACGCCGACGGACCGCCTGTTTTGAATGCATGGGGCGGCTTTGACGAAAAATCGCGCCAGCGGGCGAACTCGGCTGCAGTCCGGGAGGTAAAGGATATGGGACGGAATCACATGTTCGATGACCGGCTTCATGACCATTTATGGAGTTCAAGTCGCCACCAGATACACCTACCGCGTCTAACGCACCGAAGCGCATGGCATCGCTTCGCTGTGTTGCCGGCGATGCTCCACCTCGTCACGAACGATGCCGCACAACTCATCATAGACATGCTCCTCGTTTTCACCGTGGCAGACACCGCCGAAGTAGAGATCGAGACAGTAGCCGATGTAAAGCTGGTCGTCGTCGGACCAACGGATGAAGCGGTGATACTGGTCGGCGTTCTTCATGGCGTAACGGAACATGGGACGAATGCTCTCGCAAGTTAGTCTTCCGAAGCCCAACGGGCTTCCGTCATGCAGCCCGGGGTTCGCAGAACCCCGGGACACGAGCGCCCACGATTCTCGAAGGACATGGAACCCTGAATGGGTTCCGTACTGCGCACGCCCCCGGCTTTCGACGCTGGACGGAACCCCGTTGGGGTTCGCCCTTGATCGGGGCGGGTGTCGCATCGCGATCCCAGGGTAGCGCTCCGCGCAACCCTGGGCTGCATGACGCAAGGCCGTTGGCCTTTGGAAAGACTCTGCAAACCATCAGGCTTCTGAGGGAATTAATCTCAAATTTAGTGGTTCATCGCCGCAGACCCGAGGCCCAAGTTTCAGCCACTCATCGGCTGCGCGCCCCCCGCTCTTTCGATAAAGGTCGAATCAGGGCGTCCTTGAGGGCTGCTCACATCTTGTCCTCCCGAAACCTTCACCTTTTCGATCCCGAGTTGTCTCACAACATCCATCACAGCTGTCGCTTCGGAGGGCAGCAGTAGCGGGGAGATGACTACTTCCTTAATCAACGTCTTTGGATCAATCTTAACATGTCGACCACTGGGCCAGTCCATGTCATCTTCTAAAACGAAACGAACTTCTTGCTCATGCGCGAACGCGCCATGTTTAAGGAAATATGGATGCCATGCCAAATCTGGTGATGCCTCCTCCGGAAACTGTCCAGGATGAACATATTGAACTTCGCCGAACACGACATTAGCCGATCCAAACGTCCGGAGCACGGATTCAACATCGCTCCGGATCGCCACACCCGCTTCTCGCCCGTAGATCACCCATTGTGCCATCGACTCGTTTTGCGAGTGGTGCCAACACCAAACAAGCCTGCGTCTCGCGAGCTCGCGAAGCCACAGGTCTGACAATGAGGGCCTGGGACTCTTTTCCCAAGATTCTGTGGTGCCACCGTCTTTCTTTGCCCGCCTGAGCCAGTGATCACACTTTTTGAGCTCTAGGTCGCGTTTGGTCTTCGTTTGCTGTCCGTTCTGCAAATCAACTTTTCCCTCAAACTTGTCTCCGTTCTGCAAGTTGCTCAGCCTCGGAATAAAAACCCGCTCTTTCGTTAGCATGTAGAGAAGCGTGGTGAGCTTCATATACCGCCAAAGGGGCGCGTTGGGTTCCAACGGCCTCCCATTGGCTTGCATGTCGAAATGCTGTTTCATGTCACACGATGTGCGGTGTCGGACACTCAACAAGACAAAACCCAAGGCTCGCTGAGCCTTGGGTTTTGTTCATTCGGATGATTGTCGTGATCTTAGTCGCCG
Source organism: uncultured Prosthecobacter sp. (assembly GCA_964452755.1). Classification (GTDB taxonomy): domain Bacteria; phylum Verrucomicrobiota; class Verrucomicrobiia; order Verrucomicrobiales; family Verrucomicrobiaceae; genus Prosthecobacter. The sequence goes on from CAYVQY010000001.1 coordinate 557,470, forward strand.
ATCACACATGAATCGGATGCCCCTTGGCGACTTCCGTCGCCTCCTTGACCATCTCGGACAGCGTCGGATGGGCGTGGATGGTGGCTTCGATTTCGTCCCAGGTGGCTTCCAGATTCATGGCGAGGCCGATTTCGGCGATCATCTCGGTGCTTTCGCTGCCGATCATGTGCGCGCCGATGATTTCGCCGTGCGGTTCGCCGTAGAGGATCTTGACGAAGCCTTCGGGCTCGGCGGCGGCGAGCGCCTTGCCGCTGGCGACGTAGGGGAACTTGCCGACCTTGAACTTGAGGCCCTTTTCCTTCGCCGCACGCTCGGTGAGCCCGATGCTGGCCACCTGCGGATGGCAGTAGGTGCAGCCGGGGAAGACGGTGACTTTCTTCGGCTTGCTCTTCGTGAACATGCCTTCGACGCACTGCACGGCTTCGTAGCTGGCGACGTGGGCGAGCCATGGCGGCCCGATGATGTCGCCCGCGCCATAGACGCCTTTGACGCTGGTCTGGTAGCGGTCGTCGGTCTGCAGCCAGCCTTTTTCGCTGAGCTTGATCTCGACGCCGCCGGGCAGCACGGGGGCCACGCCGATGGCGACGAGGCAGACGTCGGCCTCCAGCGTTTCATTGGCCGCGCCTTCGACGGTGATTTTGACGCCTTTGCCGTCCTCGGACGTGCCGGTGACCTTGGTGTTGGTGAGGAGGCGGATGCCGGCCTTGGTGAGGCTTTTTTCCAGCGCCTTGCTGACCTCGGTGTCTTCGACGGGAAGGATGTCCGGCATCATTTCAACGACGGTGACCTTGGTGCCGTAGGCGTTGAAGAAATAGGCGAACTCAATACCGATGGCGCCCGCGCCGATGACGATGATGCTCTTCGGCTGCTTCTCCAAAGTCATGGCCTCCTTACTGCCGATGACGGTGGTGCCGTTGAAGGGGAATCCGGGCATCGGGCGGCTCTTCGCGCCGGTGGCGATGAGGATGTTCGCGGCGTCATGCGTCTCCGTTTTGCCGTCGGCGGCGGTGACTTCCACCTTGCCTGCGGCGGGGATGCTGGCGGTGCCTTTGAGGTAATCGACCTTGTTCTTCTTGAAGAGGAATTCGATGCCCTTGTTGAGCTTGTCGCTCACGCCGCGGCTGCGACCGATGACTTTGGACCAGTCATACTCGACGCTGCCGATCTTGAGCCCGAACTCCTCGGCGCGGTGGGTGAGGGTGTGATACAGCTCGGCGTTTTTAAGGAGGGCCTTCGTCGGGATGCAGCCCCAGTTCAGGCAGGTGCCGCCGGCGCGGTCGTTTTCGACGCAGGCCACCTTCTTGCCGAGTTGCGCTGCGCGGATGGCTCCGACGTAGCCCGCAGGCCCGCCGCCGATGACGATGAGGTCGTAATTCATGTGTGAGTGTGATTTGGGGGGATGACCGGCGAGAGAAGCGCGGCCCGGCATCGTATTCAACCGCAGATTTCCCCTCCTCATGCCCGATTGACCGGCGACGGGGATGACCGTAAACTCCACCCACGCGCATGCCCCTCCTCTGCCCCACATTTCTGAGCAGGGCCGCCACGATCCTCGTGGCGATGCAAGCCATCGGCACGGCCGCACCGTCTTCCAGCGGCGGCGAGCCGGCCCGGAAGACGGACCTCGCGGCGCTGCTGCGCATCCAGGCCGACGTGCAAAAGCTCCTGCCGCAGGTGCGCCCGGCTCTGGTGGCCATCCAGGCGGGCGGCGGCACGGCCAGCGGCGTCATCATTTCCCCCGACGGCTTGCTGCTGACCGCCGCGCACGTCCCGGGAGCGCCGGGCAAGGAAATGCGCGTCATTTTTGAGGACGGCAGCGTCACGACCGCAAAATCGCTCGGCCTGGACAAGACGACGGATGCCGCGCTGGCGCAGCTCAAAAAGCGCACGAAACCCTGGCCCCATGTGAACCTCAGCCGCGAGGTCATCAAGGCGCAGCCGGGCGAGTGGTGCTTCGCGCTTGGCCATCCGGGAGGCTTCGACAAGGCCCGCGGCCCGGTCCTCCGCGTGGGCAAGATCATCAAGCAGACCGCCAACAGCCTGCACACCGACTGCGTGCTGATGGGCGGCGACTCCGGCGGTCCGCTCTTCAACTTCAGCGGCGAGGTCATCGGCATCCACAGCCAGATCTGGGAGGGCCGCGATCAAAACGTCCACGTCTCCATGGCCCCCTTCCTCCGCTCGTGGGAGGCGATGCAGAAGTCGCAGGTGATCAAGATTTGGGGCGTCGGAGCCGGCGGCTACCTCGGCGTCGCCACGGTGATGAATGACGACCTCGAACTCGAAGTCGTGGACGTACTGGAAAGTTCCCCGGCAAAAGAAACCGGTGTCCTTGCCGGAGACGTGATCCTCAGTGTGAACGATGAGGCGATGACCGACCAGCAGCATTTCAGCGCCACCGTGCGCGCCCGTGCAGCCGGCGACACCCTCAAGATCGGACTTCGCAACAAGGGCAAGAACCGCGAATTGTCCGTCAAACTGGCACAGAAGCCTCTGGAGTAATGAGTCGATTCGAATGACGCAGGAAATCCCAACACCCGATGGCGAACGGCACACCGCAGGCCCCGCGCAGGCACATTCGCCATTCGTCCTCCGTCATTCCGCCGTTCTCTTCCTTCTCGTCTCGCTTTCCGTTTTCGCGGACTCCCCTCGTCCGACGCTCCCGCCCGAACAGCGCACGAACGGCAGAAAAACCCTGACCGCCCTCGCCGGTCTCGAAGCGCTCACGCTGGCCTGCACAGCCCGCATTGAAAGCGTGCTCGGCCGGACCATCTGCACCGCCACCATCGTCGGCCCCGACGGTTACCTCCTCACCAAGGCCAGCGAGGTGCCCGAGCTGGAAAAGGTGCGCGTTCGCTTCACCGATGGACGCACCGCAGCGCTGCGCGAGGTGCATCGCGACGTAAAGATCGACCTCGTCCTGGCCCAGGCCGTCGGTATCACCGGTCTGAAAGCGGTTTCCTTTGGCACGTCGAAGAATCTCACCCTGGGGCAGTGGCTGTGCAGCACCGCCGACACCGGGCGCGAGCCGCGCATCGGCATCGTCAGCGCCCGGAGGCGCAGCATTCCCGGCGCCGGAGCCGCGCTGGGCATCCGTATGGATGACAAGGCAACCAAGTCCGCGAAGGGCGTGCGCATCATCGGCATCGCCAGCGAAAGCCCCGCCGAAGCCGCCGGACTGCGCGAGGGCGACGTGCTGACCAAGATCGCCGGGGAGGTCGTGGCGCAGTTCAGACGCGTGCATGAACTCGTGAACACGCGCCAGCCCGGCGAGGTCATCGAAGTCCACTACCTGCGCAAGGACAAGGAGGAGACCTGCCGCGTCCGCCTCGCCAGCCGCACCAAAGTGCTGCAAAACTGGGAGGGCGAAGACTTCGCCAACGGCGGCATCTCCCTGCGCAGCGACAATTTCCCCGAAGTCCTCCAGCACGACATCCCGCTCTATCCCTCCGACATGGGCGGCCCCGTCGCCACGCTCGAAGGCAAGGTCGTCGCCATCAACATCGCCCGCGTCGATCGCGTGACCACCTTCGCCCTTCCCATGGAGGCCTTCTGGGCCGACGTGCAGAAGCGCATCCAGGCCGATCGCCATCCGCCGAAGGCGGTGCCGGTGGACTAAGAGAAGGATTGCCATAGCGGCCGCCCTTGCTTCCAGTCCGGCATGTTGCGCTACCAACCCCTGCCCGCCGAACTCTTCGTCTCCAACCGCGAGCATCTTTACGCCAAGCTGCCGCCGCAGTCCGTGGTCATTGTGCATGCGAACGACGTGCTGCCGACCAATGCGGACGGCTCGCTGCCCTTCATTCAAAACAGCGACCAGTTCTACCTGAGCGGCATCGACCAGGAAGAAACCATCCTGGTGCTTTACCCCGACGCCGCCGACCCCAAGCAACGTGAAATGCTCTTCGTGCGCGAAACGAACGAGCACATCGCCGTGTGGGAAGGAGAAAAACTCACCAAGGAGCAGGCCACCGAACGCAGCGGCATTCAGCGCGTTCACTGGCTGCAGGAGTTTGAAATGCAGTTCCGCAGCGTCATGTGCCAGGCGGCTCATGTTTTCCTGAACTCGAACGAGCACCCGCGCGCCACGATCCCGACCGAGACGCGCGAGATGCGCTTCACCCAGCGCTGCCAGCGCGAGTATCCGCTGCACGACTACCGCCGTCTCGCGCCGCTGATGCACGAGCTGCGCGTCATCAAAAGCCCGCACGAGATCACCGCTCTCAACGAGGCCATCCGCATCACCGGCGACGGATTTGACCGCCTTCTGAAGTTCGTGAAGCCCGGCGTGTATGAATTCGAGATCGAGGCTGAGCTTTCGCACGAGTTCATCCGCCAGCGCGGTCGCGGCTTTGCCTACACGCCCATCATCGCCACCGGCGCGAACGCCTGCGTGCTGCATTACATCACCAACCACTGCCAGTGCCAGGACGGCGACATGCTGCTGCTCGACGTGGCCGCGAACTACGGCAACTACAACGCCGACCTCACGCGCACGATCCCCGTGAACGGCAAGTTCACGCCGCGCCAGCGCCAAGTGTATGACGCCGTGCTGCGTGTCTTCAAGAAATGCTGCGAGATGCTGCGCCCGGGCGTCATCATCCGCGAATATCAGGAGCAGGCCGGCATGCTCATGCAGGAGGAGCTACTCGGTCTCGGCCTCATCACGCAGGACGACATCGACAAGCAGGATCCCGAAAAGCCTGCGTACAAAAAATACTTCCCCCACGGCACCTCGCATCCGCTCGGCATCGACGTGCATGACGTCGGCCACATGTGGAAACCCGTGCAGCCCGGCATGGTCTTCACCGTCGAACCCGGCATCTACATCCGGGAGGAAAAGCTCGGCGTCCGCCTGGAGAACAACATCTTCATCGGCGAACATGAGAACATCGACCTCATGGCGCACATTCCGATCGAGGCGGATGAGATTGAGGCGCTCATGAGGAAATGACAAGCCTGCTGCTGCGCGGAATGACGAAACCAGAATGAGAAATTCCGGAGCAGCGCAACGAACTCAGCCTGTGTCCCTTCGTAGATGCCACCCGCCATAAGCTTGCCATTGTTGGGGGGGCAGGACTTGGAACGTTACTTCACCCGGTGTGAAGGTCGCCGGAGCCGCTTTTCCTGCCGACAACACTTGAAGGCAGGTGCGGATGTGAGGCAGTGATTCAGACCATTCACCATCGTATGCCCGAGAAGTGTCATAAATGGTGTCACCTGCACTGAAGTCATAGTTCTGACCTTGAGTCCAGGTCTGAGTGGACTTGCCATCTTCCACGAGCGCTGAGAGTTGAATGTCCAGCGCGGCCCTGAAAGCGGACGGCATCACAAAAGCCCATTCAAAGGAAAACTGTTTGTTTACCAAATCAGGATCCAAGATGCGCGCGCGAGCCTGTCGGCTTCCGGCTGATTGAACTTCTGGCCATGAAAAGAGATCGTCCATTGGTTAAAATGGACGGCGTTTTGATGGCTGGCAAATCTCCCTGAGCAGTTCTCGAGCAGGCTTGCCGTTCGTTTGCCTAACTCCGACGCCACGCATTCACGCCTTCACCGAACAACTCGTCCTTCAACTTCGTTCCGAGACCCGCACCCGTTGGCAGTTGCGCCTTGCCGTTCGTGATCACCGGCAGCGTATCTACCAGTTTGTCGTAGAATGAGCGAATGTGAGCACGCACGGTTTCCTGGAAGACGACATTAGCCGATGAGGCGGCGAGATGCAGGCCGCTGAAGAACGTGAGGGGGCCGGTGCAGTCGTGGATCGTCGCAGGCACATTGAACGTCTGCGCCATGTCGATCACGCGGCGCGTTTCGCTGATGCCGCCGTTCCATGTCGGATCGACCATGCAATAGTCGCAGGCCTGCGCTTGCAGCACAGCTAGGTATTCCTTCCGTCCGAGCAACATCTCGCTCGCGGCGATGGGTAGGCCGCTGCGGCGGCGGAAATCGGCCAGCGTGGCGGCGTTATCGACGCGCAGCACGTCTTCGAGCCACAGCGGCTTGATCTCACGCAGAGCTTCGGCAATGCGCAGCGCGGCAGGAAGCTGGAAGAATGCGTGTCCTTCAATGGCGATGTCCATTTTCATGCCCACACGCTGGCGAATCTCGCGCAGCGGTTTCATCGCCTCCTCGACATCGGCCCACGAGATGTGCAGGCCGCCATGGCGATGCGCGGCACGATCAAACGGCCACAGTTTCATCGCGGTGATGCCTTCGGCGAGCAGTTCCTCCGCCAGATCGCCTGCGGCGAAATGCGAAGCCCAGTTGTCCTGGAGCGGACCTTTTTGACCGATGTCGCCATAGCCCGGCCAGCCGGGATGACGTGGTGCGTCTGCGGCACCATTGAGCGCACCATAGCTCGGTCCACCGCTCGTGTTATAAACCGGAATCGCATCACGCACGGGCCCGCCGAGCAGGCGATACACCGGCTGCTTGCAGGCTTGCCCAAGAATGTCCCACAGCGCGAGATCGATCGCCGACAGCGCCCGCATCTCCGCGCCTGGATGTCCAAAGGGCGTGCAGCGCTCGTAGAGGAATCGCCAGTGCGATTCGATGGCCAGCGCATCCGCGCCAAGCAGCCGCTCCGCCATCCAGTCATGGATCAGCGCGGCGATGGCATGCGGCGTGTAATACGTTTCCCCGCAGCCGATGAAGCCGTCCTCCGTGTGGATGCGGACGAGCAGCAGATTCGGCATGATGCCGGACGGGATGGCGGTTTCGATGGCAATGATGCGTGACATGACGTTAGCGGTCGGCGGTGGCGCTAGGATGGACAGCCGCAGCTTGGCAGCTCCATCCTTCAGCGCAAGACCTTGCCAGATGGCGAGTGCAACACCTGCCAAGGCCATGGCTGGAACGCATCCCCGCAGTCTCGACCAGATTAAGCTCCCAGATCCCGCCGAATACGCATACTTTGGAGCGAGTTCCTACTCGTGGCAGAAGCCGAGTTTGTGATGCGCAAGTCCCAATCACTCCACAATGGTCACGGGCATACCCAAGCGTGCGTTTTGGTAGAAGATCCGAGCCATGCCTGATGGAAGCCTGATGCAACCATGCGAGTCTGCATACCCGGGTAGATACCCCTCATGCATGCCGACTCCGCCCACGACTCGCATGAACCAGAACATCTTTGCACCGTCGAACCTGGCTCCCGGAGGTTTGGGGTCTTTTCGATTGTCGATCTGGGTCTCCAGGATGTTACCGGCACTGTCGATGTAGTCTCCGTAAACCGAGGAATAATGGTCTTCGTCCTTCTCAATCACACTGAACTTTCCCTTCGGAGTTGGAAAGCGATCGCTGCCGGTGCAGACGGGTGATTCGCCAACGAGCGTTCCTCCCTTGTAGAATGAGGCTTTCTGTTCGCTCAGGTCGATAACGATCCGAGGGCTGCCAGAGACCCCGTCACCTTTCCAGAAAGAGTTTGGCTCCGAATAGCCTATCGGTTTATCACGTTTGACCAGTCCCCAACTCATATTCCATTTAGGGGAGTCGGGCGGCACATAATATCCACCTCCGGGTGCGCGAGTAAACTGCGGAGGTTGGTAGGTGCAGCCGAATGTCATCAACGAAGCACTCAGCAGATTTGCTGTAAACAGAATGCGCCGTGCACGAGCGGAGTTCTGCAACGATTCAACGTTCATCGAAATGTGGAAACTCAATGGCTCAAACTGCGGATGTGCATTCGCATGTGGAGACTCGGTAATTATGCACTTGTCAGTGCAGCAGGATTTATTCCACGGCCTTCTTCAGATTCTTCAAGGAGGGTGCGGTCTCTAGCTTTTCCAGTTCCGCAGCGATGACCTCCGCGCGTCTTGCGGAAGCCCTGCGTTCCCGCAGCTTGGCTTCCAGCACCGTTTTTTGGGCGGAGCGGAGTTTTTCCGCGATCGTAAGATTCTTGTCGGCACCGCTGGAGAGCCAGTCTTGGGCGAAGGAATTCACCATTCTTGCCAATTCGCGGTCCTTTTGCTCAAGCGTCGCCACGATTTCCCGAATCTCGTCCGGTGATGCTTGGGCACCGAGGGCGGGTGAGGACGGCCCGGCGGGACGCCACAGGATCAGGGCCAGAACGGCCAGCAGGACCAGGCCGACGGTGCCGCCGATGACGGCGAGTTGCTGGCCCTGGCTCATCCTGGGCCGGGGCTGAGGTCGTGGTTGAGGCGTCGGTTGCGGCACCGGTTCCGGTTTTCCCCCACCGAACATGCCGCCGGCGGAATGGTCGATCATGCCGGGCATGACGCCGCCCGCCGCTTCCTGTTTCATTGCCACATTGATGTGGGCGCGAAACTCTCCGGCGTCCTGATAGCGCTGATCCGGGTCAGGGTCGATGGCTTTGAGGATGATCTGATCCCAGCGGGGCGAGACTTTGGCGAATTCCGTCACCGGGCGGTACTCCTCACCCGGCACGGTTCCCGTGAGCATTTCGTAGAGCACGACGCCGGCGGCGAAAATGTCCACCCGGTGATCGGTCACGCTGCCGCCGCGGATCTCGGGTGCGGCGTAGTCCGGCGTGCCCATGGGGTTCTCCTCCTCCGCCTCATCGGAGACGGGCCTGGCCAGTCCAAAGTCGGCCACTTTCACATGATCGGCATCGTTGACCATGATGTTTCCCGGCTTGATGTCGCGGTGAATGATCCGGTGCTCGTGGGCGAAGGTCAGGGCCTCGCAGAGCTGGATGGCGAGGTTCGTCGCCTTGCGGAGGGAAAGGTTGCCGTCGTGGATGATGTCATGGAGGGAGCGGCCCTCCACCCACTCGATGACCAGGAACAAATGTCCGCCGGCGGTGATGCCAAAGTCGTAAACGCCGACGATGTTCGTGTGGTTAAGCCTGGCCATGGCCCGCGCCTCGCTCTTGAAGCGGTCGGCGAAAGCGGGTTCCGCGCCGAACTTCGGCGGCAGGATCTTCACCGCGACGCGGCGGTCGAGACTTTCCTGGTAGGCTTTGTAAACTGCTCCCATCCCGCCGCACGCGGCCATTTTTTCAAATTTGAACTGCGGCAGGTAGGAGGTCATCTCCTCGATGCTGGGAACATCGAACGTGACCTCTTCAGGGGATGATGGCGAGTCCGGCATGACGGCCAGAGTCATACTCGCCACCGTTCCGTACGGCCAGAAAAAAAAGCCCTCCGCATTCAGCGTGGCCCTGGCGATGACGCTGCGGGAGGTGACAGCGCGGAGCCGGTCACCAGGCCGGCGGCATCCTTCAGCGCCCTCAGCGAAGGTGCGCCATCGAGCCGTGCGAGCTCCTCCGCCACCCACTCCGCGCGTTTGGCATCCTCCGTCTGGCCGGCGTCGGCGCGTTCCGCCGCCTTGGCCCGGACCAGCTCGCATTGTGCGTCACGCATCTGCTTGGCGGCGGCTTGTGCCGTGGCCATGATGACTTCGAGCTGGCCGTCATAGGCCTTGCGCAGGCTGTGCAGAACTGGCGGCCAGGACGGCGTCGGCGCCGTTGGCAGCTCACGATTGGCGATGTGGGAAATCTCGCCGAGCACTTCGTCGCGATGTTCCGGGGTGAGGCCGGCCAGCGCCCGCTGAAGGGCCGGAATGTACTTTTCGGCGAGCTCGGCGACTTCGGGCTCCGTGTCGATGGCGTCGTTCACTGCCCATTCATGAGCGAAGGCTTTGATCAGCTGGGTCAGCTCCGGATCGCGCTCTTCGAGGTGCAGGATGGCGTCGAGCGGGTTTTCCGGCACCGGCTCAGGAGGTGGCGGGCTGAGGGGAGCCTTGGCTGGCGCGGTTGGCTCCGGAGCCTCTGCCATCGCTACGGTGGGAGGTTCGGCTTTCGGCTTCTTCTTTTCGGGTTTCAGCTCCGGCTCTGAGGTCGTCGCGGCTGGCTGGGCTTCCTGGGCTGTAGAGGCAAGTTCTGGCTTCGGCATGCTCTCCCCGTCTGCCGATTTCTTTGCCTTGGGGCGGTCCTCGGACCGGTTTTCGACCTGTTCCCTGGCGGGTTTCTTCTTGGGCTTCGGTTCCGGCCCGATCATTCCGGCAACCACAACGCCAATGACGAGCGCCGCCGTGATTCCAAAGACGAGATGCAGGGGCTTGATGACAATTTTTGACGCGCCGTTGGCCTCAACCACCTCCGCCACGGGCACCACCACCGCTTCGGCCACCGGCTCCAGCAACGCCGCCAGATGCGACCGCAACTCGCCGGCGTTCTGAAAGCGTTTCTCCGGCTCCGGGTGGATCGCCCGGTCGATGACTTCGTCCCAGCGCTTCGACACTGGCGCGTACTCCGTCACCGAAGTGCGGGGCGTCTTTGGCACCCGTCCTGTGAGCATTTCATAGAGGACGATGCCGGCGGCGAAAATGTCCACGCGCTGGTCCACAGCGCCCTGGTTGAGAATCTCCGGAGCGGCATAGTCCGGCGTGCCATAGGGGTTTTCCTCCGCCTCGCCCGTGAGAGGCCTCGCGAGGCCGAAGTCCGCCACCTTCACCTGGCCCTGGTCATTGACCATGATGTTCCCCGGCTTGATGTCACGATGTAGGGTCTTCCGGTTGTGGGCGTAGGCCAGCGCATCGCAAAGCTGCATGCCGAGATCGATCGCCCTGCGGGCCGGAATGCATCCCTTGTGTATGATCTCGTGCAGTGTCGGCCCCTCGACCCACTCCATCACCAGGTAGAGATGCCCTCCGCTCGTGAGTCCGAAATCATACACCGACACGATGCTCGTGTGGTTCATCTTCGCCATCGCCCGGGCTTCGCTCTTGAAGCGCTCGGCAAACTCCGGCTCCGAGCCGAACTCGGGGGGCAGGATCTTGATCGCCACCTTGCGGTCCAGGCTCTTCTGAGTGGCCTTGTAAACCGCTCCCATGCCTCCGAACGCGGCCAGTTTTTCGAATGCATACTGCGGCAGCAGCTCCGCCATCTCCTCGACGCTGGGAACGTCGAAAGGCGGGGGGAGCGGGTTTGGGGGGTCTTCAGACATGGAGGCAGGAGAACGTAACTCACCGCGAAACTCAGGCGACAAAAAACAGGGATTCGCGCCTTCTCCGCCTGTGAAACCGCCTTTGCCTCCGATCCAGCCATTCGAGAGCCGGCAAGAACACCGGTTGCCGTGCCCTCAGCCGCGTGCATACTCGCCACTTCCGTGCGCACGCTCCTGTAGCTCAACGGTTAGAGCAGGGGACTCATAATCCCTTGGTTGCGGGTTCGAATCCCACCGGGAGCACTTCTTGATTGATGGTGCGAATCGAGTCGTTTTCCGTTTGAGGCAACGGCGAAGCACACTCATCCGCCTTTTGGAATTGGCGGCCTTCCGGAGATGTCCAGGAGTGAGCCGGCGGCCTCGTCCCGCGGCGGATTTCCAGTGGGATCAGGAGCCTTGAAATTTTCTCTGTCGCCTCCGGCGAATTCGGCCACTGTTGGGCCATGCGCAGCGCTTTTTCGCCCCTTTTTTCGTTGGCTTTGATGACGGCGGCCCACGCGGCTCCGACGCCTCCGGTGGCGCCGCCGCCCACAAAGACCACCCCCGTCGTACCCGCTAAGAAGGAATCAACGCCGGGGGATGATCCTGCTCCCGCACCGAAGCCCGCCGCTCCCGTCGTGCCTGGGAAGCCGCCGCCGCAGGACGCCTACCGGCAGATGGAAATGCTTACGCGGGCGATGGAGATGGTGCGGCAGAATTACGTCGATGAATCCAAGATCACCTACGAGGAGCTGGTGGAAGGCGCCCTTGAGGGTATGCTGAGCCGACTCGATCCCCACTGCGAGTACATGGGCCGTGCACTCTTTGAGGACATGCGGCGGGAACAGCGTGACACGTCGGAGGGCATCGGCATCACCATCGCGCTGCGCCAGAGCCAGCTCACGATCATCACGGTGCGTGAGGACGGCCCCGCCGCCGCGGAAGGCGTGCTCGCAGGTGACCAACTCGTGCGCATCAACGAAGTGCTCACGGACTCCGTGGGCGTGGTGGAGGCCATGCAGCTGCTGAAAGGCAGGGAGGGCGACGAGGTGCGACTAACTGTAAGGCGGCCGGGAACGAAGCAGTTCCTGGAGTTCAAGGTGAAGCACGAAATCCTGGCGGAAGCCTCCGTGCACGATCCCATGCTGCTCTCTGAGAAAATGGCGGGCGAGTACAAGATCGGCTACACACGCGTCTCCCAGTTCAATGCGCCGACGGCGGCGGAGCTGAGCGATGCGCTCGACGAACTCGAAAAGCAGGGCATGCAGGCCTTCGTGCTCGATTTGCGGAACAACCCCGGCGGTCTCGTGGACAGCGCGGTGACGATCTGCGGCGAATTTTTGCCGGAGGGCACCGTCGTCGTCACCACCGAAGGCCGCGTGGCCTCACAAAATCCGCCGCCCTATCGCACGCCATCGCGGCAGGGCAGGGAGCCCCGGCAGTATCCCATCGCCGTGCTGATCAACCACGCCAGCGCCAGTGCCAGCGAGCTGACGGCGGGCGCCCTGCAGGATCTCAAGCGCGCGATCGTGGTCGGCACGACCAGCTTTGGCAAAGGCAGCGTGCAGACTATTCTCCCGATGAAAAACGGCGCGGCGATGCGGCTGACGACGGCGAAGTACTACACGCCGAGCCACCGCACGATTCATGAGAACGGCGTGGAACCGAACATCGTCTCCGCGCTGACCTCCGAGGAGGAAATGCGCATCGCGAAATGGCGGGCTGCCCACGCTACTGGGGAAGCCGCAGCTTTGGAACTGGCAAACCTCGGCGACCGGCAGCTCGAACGCGCGGTGGACGCGCTAAAGGGCGTGCTGGTTTTTGACGCCTTCGTGGCTCCGACGCTGGCTCCGGCGGCGAAGCCTCTCGAGCCCAAAGGTCAGTGACTAATCCAGCAAGCCGCGGGCGATGATGGCATCGACCGGATTGTAATCGTCGGTGAAGACGAGGTCGGTGCGGGGCACGGTTCCAGCGGGAAGGTGGGTGCGGATGAGACGCTCCTGCCATGATCCGGCTGCGGCGTAGCGGTCCACGATCAGCGGCTTGAGAGACTCGGCGGAGCACATCAGGATGATGTTCCGCGCTCGGTCGCGCGGGTAGCGGGCGAGGGCCTCCACGTCGAACACCTCGACATGGGGAAACACCTGCCGCACGGTGGCGATCATGCCGGAGGTGAGTTCGGCCTTGGGGCCGTTCACGGCGGAGATGATGTTCATGATGTAAACTCCGCCTGTTTCCAGATGATCGGCCACGAGCTGAAAAAACTCCCGCGTGGCGAGGTGGGAAGGGATGGCGTGCCGGCCGTTGTAGGCGTCGCCAAAGATCATGTCCCATTTGCGGTCACCCGAGAGGTGGAGAAAGCGGCGTGCGTCGGCGGCGTGCGCGTTGACGCGAGGGTGTTCGTCGAGCTTGAAGAATTCGCGGCCGACCTCGATGACCTGCGGGTCGATTTCCACGACATCGACGGCGGCCTCCGGGAAGTCACGCGAGACATTCTCCGGCATGCCGAAGGCGCCCGCGCCGATGAAGAGTGCGCTGCGGACCACCGCCGGCTCACGCAGCAGAGCGAGCTTCCAGTACTGCTGGTAGGAAAGGATGAGTTCTCCGGTGTCCGGGTTCATGCCGCCCTCCTGCGTGGAGTCGAGGGCGAGCATGCGGCGCTTGTGCGGCGTCTGGCCCTCCTCAAAGACGCTGATGTGGTGGTAAAACGACTCGCGCTCGTGAATCACGCCCTGCAGAGGCGGCGATTGCGAACTCCAGCCGACCGCACCCGCCACGAGCCCGCCGATGAGCACCTGCAACTGCGGTTTCAATGCGCTGCGGGCCAGGGTGAGCGATGCGAGCGCCAGAAGCAGCAGCACCGCTCCGGCACCGACGAAGATGCCGCGAACACCGAAGGTGGAGAGCAGGAAAAAGCCGGAAACAAAGGTGCCGACGAAGCTGCCGAGAGAGCCGAGCATGCTGATCGTTCCCGCTGCGATGCCGACGTGGGTGTCTTTTTGCGTGAGGCTGTAAAAGCGAACCGAGGCGGGCGAAACCGCGCCCAGCAGCACGCCCGGCAGCGCGAAGAGGATGATGGAGATGAGCAGCGGTCCGGTGATGATGCCGCTGGCGCTCAGGGAAAGGCTGAAAGCCATGTGCAGGGCCGGAATGAAGAGCGTGAGCACCGCCGCTCCCGCCAGCAGCCAGCCGATGAGGTCCAGCGCGGGATGGCGGTCCGCCAAGCGCCCGCCCAGATAACCGCCGACGCTGAAAGCGACGAGGATGACGCCGATCAGGGCGGTGGAGGTGTAGATCGTATTTCCAAAGTATGGCGCGAGCAGACGGAAGGCGCTGATTTCGACGACCATGACCGCCGCGCCGGCGAAGAAGCACACCAGGCCGAGAAACAGGCGGGTTTTCCGGGCCGGGCCGTCGGCGTGCTCAGCAGACGCGGGTTGAGCGGGGGACTTGGAGGAGGGGCGGGACATGTCGGAGGCGGTCAGTCGTTGTAAAAAACCAGGCTGATGATTTTCCAGCCTGCTGGAGTCTTGATGAGCGTGAAGCAATCCGTGCCGGTGGTGATCTCGGCGCCTTTGGTGAGTTTCCAGCGCACGCTGGCTTGGGCGGTGCGTTCGTCGCGCAGGATCTTCATCTCGGTCGGCACCTCGGTCATCGGCTCGGACGCGGAGGCGTGGCTGAGTTTCTGACCGTGGATGAAATCCGTGAGTCCTTCCGTTCGCGGCCGGCCTTTCTGCACGAAGCTGATGCGCGCCTGCTCGTGAAAGCACCCGGCGTACCCGTCCATGTCCTTGGCCGACCAGGTGGAGAAGTAGCGCGTCAGGAAGGCGCGGACGTCTTTGTCATCGCCATCCGCCGCAGTGCTGGCGGCACCGCATGAGGCGAGGAATGACGAAACCAGAATGAGGAATGCGGAATGAATGACAAAACGTTTCATCGGCGGGAGCAACACTCTGTTTTCGTGATTCGTCATTCGGAATGCGTCACGGAGGCGGGCCGATCACGGCGTTCTGGTTAAACCTCCCCGAACGCTTCCTCTTCGACGCCGAGAAGGCTGAGGATGCGGTTGAGGTCCTCGGCTCCGTAGTAGTCGATGTCGATCCGGCCTTTTTTCTCGCCGTGCTGGATGCTGACGTTGGTCGTCAGGTGCTGGATGAGCTTTTGCTCCACGGCCTTGATGGCGCGGGCGAAGTCGGACTCCGGTGGCTGCGGCGGAGGCGGGGGCGGCGGACGCAGAATGGCATCGACCACCTTTTCGGTGGCGCGCACGGTCAGGCCCTTGGTGATGATCTGGTGGGCAACGCGGTCCTGCTCGCGCTCGTTCTTGAGCATCAGCAGGACTTTGGCGTGGCCGGTCGAAAGCTTCGCCGTGGCGAGCATGTCCCGCACGGTTTGCGGCAGGTCCAGCAGGCGCATCGTGTTGGCCACGGTGGCGCGGTTTTTTCCCACGCGCTGGGCGATGTCTTCCTGCCGCATGCCGAAGTCCTTGGCGAGGCGGGAGTAGGCCTGGGCTTCTTCGATGGGGTTGAGCCCCTCGCGCTGCAAGTTTTCGATGAGAGCCATCTCCAGCACGTCCTTGTCGGACGCCTCGCGGACGATGACGGGCAGCTCCTTGAGTCCGAGCTCGCGGGAGGCGCGGAAGCGGCGTTCCCCGGCGATGAGTTCCAGCTTGTCATTCACCCGGCGGACGATCAGCGGCTGGATGATGCCGTGCTCGCGGATGGACTCCATGAGCTCACCGAGCTGGTCGGCCTGGAACTCTTTGCGCGGCTGCAGCGGGCTGGGGACGATCTGGTCCGGTGCCACGCGCTGAACGATGTCTCCCGGCGCCGGCTGGGCCAGCGCGGGGATGCGCTGTACTCCCGTCCCAGCCGTGGGGGCTGAGATGAGTGCGCCGAGTCCTTTTCCGAGTGCCGCTTTTGCCATAGGGAGTGCGAGACTAGGGAGCCTGCGCGGCGTTGCAAACCGGAAATCCATGGGAATGCGCCTGCCCCCACGCAAGGCTTTGCCAAAGGCTCAATCCCGCTCCATCTGATGGCTATGAACAGCATGACAGGATTCGGCCGCGGAGAGGCCCAAAGTGAAGGCGTGACGTGGAGCGTCGAGTGCAGCTCGGTGAACCGCAAGCAGCTCGAAGTGGCGGTGAACCTGCCGCGTGAACTCGCCGAGCTGGAAAACCCCGTCCGCACCGCCGTCTCCGCCGCTGTTTCCCGCGGCCGGGTGAATGTGGCCGTGCGCCGGGACACCGGCGCGGCTTCCACTGAGGCCGCGCGCTTCGACCAGGCGCTGGCCGCGCACTATTTTCACGCCATGCACGCCCTGGCGCTGAAGCTGGACATTCCGCCGGAAATCTCCCTCAGCGACATCACGCGCCTGCCCGGCGTCGTGACCCAGGCCCCGGTGGAAGTGGCCACCGCAGACACCTGGCCGACCATTCAAGAGGCGCTGACCGCCGCCCTGGTGCAAATGAATGCGATGCGCGCCACCGAAGGCGCCAGCCTGCGGGCTGACATCGAGTCACGGCTCGGCGTCATCGAGTCGCTGCTGGAATCCATCCGCACCAAGGCCGCCACGGTTCCGGACCACCAGCGCAAGCTGCTGCGTCAGCGCCTGGAAGACGCCGGCCTGCCCCTGCCGCTCGATGACGAGCGACTGGTCAAAGAAATCGCCCTTTTCGCCGACCGCTCCGACATTTCCGAGGAACTCACCCGTGCCGCGAGCCATGTGAAGCAATTCCGCGCCTACCTCGATTCCGACGCACCCGTCGGTCGCAGTCTCGACTTTCTGCTGCAGGAGTTCTTCCGCGAGTTCAACACCATGGGCTCGAAGTGCAACAACGCCGAGATCGCCCACCACGTCGTCACCGCGAAGACCGAGCTCGAAAAAATCCGCGAGCAGGTCCAGAACGCGGAGTGACTCACGTTCCGCCGGGCTGCGGCAGGCCTTTGTTCACGGTCGGTTGGGGAGGTTCGGCGGTGACAGTGCCGTCGTCCGGGAGCCAGGCTTCGGGCGCTCCAGCTTTGACCATGACTTCGCGCAATGTCACACGGGCGCCGTCGCGACGCTTACTTTCCTCGGCGGCTTCCATGAACGCGTAGATCTCCAAGGTTTGCCGGGGGGAGATGGGCGCCTGTTTGGTTTGGAAGAATTTCACGATCTCTCGCAGCATCGGCGTGTAGTCCCCCTCGGACTTCTGCTCTGTGACTTGGCTATCGCCGAAACGGATGAGTTTGTAGGCTTTTGCGCCTTCGTGAATGGCCACCAGCGTGCCGGTGCGTCCACCGCTCCAGATTCCGGTAACGACGGACTCTGAAGGCGTGGTGGTGCGAATGACGGACTGGCACCCGGGACCCATCACGGTGAAGAGCGCCTCGGTGGGATGGATGCCATAGAAGAACAGGTCGGGATGGTGCGGCAGGATGTGGGCAGGGCCGTAGGAGATTGCGCCAAGGGCGGGCTTCTGCTCGGCGTTGGCGACTTCAAGCACGCCCGGGTACCAGCGGACGGCGGAAGCGCTGAAGACCGGCACCTGGGCTGTGGCGGCCAGTTTGTAGATCTCCACCACGTCTTTCAGGGAGGCGGCCACGGGCTTGTCCATGAAAACGGGTTTCCCGGCGGCGATGATTTTTTTCATCTGCTCCAGACGGGGACGGCCTTCGAGGCTGAGGAGCAGGATGGCGTCCACGTCCTTGCAGGCCTCTTCGACGCTGCCGACGATCTTCACGCCAAACTTGTCGCGAACGGTGGCGGTGAATCCGTCGATGCGGCTCTTGCTTTCCTCGATGTCAGGACTGCCGCCCGGGAAGGCCGCCAGCACGCGGGCGCCGGGGATGTGATTGGGGTTCGCGGGATCGTTCAGCCGCAGGGTGAACTGCTCCGCGTGTGAGGTGTCGAGACCGACGATGCCGATGCGGACTTCTTCTTGCGCCATGAGCGGTGTGTTGAGTAGGCACGACAACCATCCTGTGACGAGGATGATCCAGAAAGCAGTCCTGCCCGGTGGTCGCATCTGGAAAGTTTGCCGCACATGGCCGCGAGCGCAACTGTTGAGTCGCTTGACCAGTGAAAGGCAGCTTGCTAGTCTCGCTTCATGGAAACCGTCAGACTAGGCATTGTGGGACTCGGAAACATGGGCAAGGCGCACCTCGCGAACGTTCGCGCGGGCAAAGTGCCGGGACTGCGCGTCACCGCGCTGTGTGAGAGCGTCGGTACGCTGCCGAGCCTGATCGAAGGCGAAAAGGCCTTCACAGACGTGAATCTGATGATCCGCAGCGGCCACATCGACGCGATCCTCATCTGCACGCCTCATTTCAGCCATACGACGATCGGCATCGAGGCACTGAAAGCCGGCCTGAACGTACTCGTGGAAAAGCCCATCTCCGTGCACAAGGCGGACTGCGAGCGCCTCATCGCCGCCCACAAGGACAAGAAAAAGATTTTCGCCGCGATGTTCAACATGCGGACCAACGCCTGCTTCAAGAAGGTGAAGGACCTCATCGAGAGCGGTGAGATCGGCGCCGTGCGCCGCGTGCATTGGGAGGTCACCAACTGGTTCCGCACGAACTACTACTACGCCACCGGCGGCTGGCGCGGCACCTGGAAGGGGGAGGGCGGCGGCGTGCTGATGAACCAGTGCCCGCACAATCTTGACCTGTTTCAGTGGCTTTTCGGCATGCCTCAGCGGGTACGCGGCTTCTGCCAGTTCGGTCGCTTTCACGAGATCGAGGTGGAGGACGATGTGACCGCCATCCTGCAGTATGACAATGGAACCACGGCCACCTTTGTGACCAGTACGGGAGAGGCTCCGGGCATCAACAAGCTCGAAATCTCCGCCGAGCAGGGACGCCTCACCGTCACCGACGGCACCCGCATCCACTTCCAGCGCAATCGCGTGCCGATGAGCAAGTTCTGCATGGAGGCGGAGGCCGCCTTCGCCATGCCGGAGAGCTGGCACATGGACATCCCGGTGGAAAGCACCGGCGGTCAGCACGTTGAGATCCTGCAAAACTTCACCAACGCCATCCTGAAGGGTGAGAAACTGCTCTCGCCGGCGGAGGAGGGCATCCACAGCGTGGAGCTGGCCAATGCCATCCTGCTGAGCACCTGGCAGGACAAGACCATCGAGCTGCCCATGTCCTCCGCCGACTACGAGTCGATCCTGGTCGAGAAGGGCGAGAAATCGACCTTCCAGAAGACCAAGGTGGTCGCCAAGGCGAGCTCCGACGATTTCGCGAAGAGCTTCCGCTGATCAGCGTTCCTCCACCCAGCCCGGAGCAGGATAGCTGCCG
Organism: uncultured Prosthecobacter sp.; assembly: GCA_964452755.1. Lineage (GTDB taxonomy): Bacteria > Verrucomicrobiota > Verrucomicrobiia > Verrucomicrobiales > Verrucomicrobiaceae > Prosthecobacter. The sequence continues at coordinate 576,662 of CAYVQY010000001.1, forward strand.
AGGGTTTTCACCTCCACGGTGTGCTCCTCCAGCGCGGTGATGGCCTGTTGGAGGGTGGGATCGGAATGATGGCCGCTGATTTCCAGGAAGAAACGCGCCTGGGTGCCGCCGGGTGATGGGCGGTTCTCGATCTGCCGGACGTTGATGTTTCGGGAGGCGAAGACCTGCAGCACCTCCATCAGCGCCCCCACGCGGTCGCGGGACTGAATCATGAGCATCGTATTGTCGTTCCCTGAGGCGGGGCCGGAACGACGGCCGAGAATGATGAAGCGGGTCTGCGTGGCGAATTCTCGCGGGGAGGTGGCGATCACGCGCAGGTCGTTCAATTCCGCGCTGAGCGGCGTGCCGAGCGCCGCGACGGTGGGTGACTGCGTCGCCGAAATCGCCGCCGCACTGGAGCTGGCCTCCTCGACGAGTTTCGCACCCGGAAAGTTCTGCGCCAGCCACGGACGGCAGTGCGCGATCATCTGGGCGCGACCGTGAATCTCCTCGATCGTGCCGCCGCCCCGGGCCATCACGGCGGTGTCGGCCTTCCACAAAATTTCGGCGTAAATCTGCAGGCTGCTGTCTGCGAGGTGGTCCAGCGTGTGGTGGACGGCCCCCTCCGTCGAGTGCTCGATGGGCAGCACGCCGTAGTCCGCCGTCTGCGCGGCCACGCGCCCGAAAACGCTCTCCGTACTGGCTTCGGCGAGGTACTCGACGCAGTTGCCGAATTTGTTCACCGCCGCCTGGTGCGTCCACGATCCGGCGGGTCCCAGGTAGGCGATTTTCAGGCTGTCCTCCAGCGCGAGTGCCGCACTCATGATCTCGCGGAAGATGGCGCGGATGGCGCGTTCCGTGAGGCGGCCGTTTTGAGCCGTGTTCAGGGCTGCAAGTTTGCGCAGGAGCTGGTTTTCACGGCCCGGCACATAGATGTCTAGATCGTCCTTGCGCTTGATCTCGCCCACGGTGTGGACCAGCTCTGCGCGTTCGTTCAGCAGACGCAGCAGTTGCTGATCGATGCTGTCGATCTTCTTGCGGACTTCATCAAGGGACATGGCCGCAGGGTTCAAGGGGTTCAATCTTCGGCGTCGGCCGGTTCGGGTTCATCGGCGGGGACTTCGCCACCGCCCGGCGTGGTGACGGGAGCCAAGGCAAGCTGCTCCACCTGAGGCTCGCCAGAGGCCGTGGGTGCACCTTCTTCCGCCGTGGGCAGCTTCACTCGGCGCAGTTCGGAGGCGTTCGGCATCTCATCGAGGCTGCGGACACCGAAATGATCCAGGAAGGCTTCCGTGGTGCCGTAAAGCAGCGGGCGCCCGGGCAGATCGGCGCGGCCTTCGATTTTGACCAGCCCGCGGTCCACGAGCTGCTGCACCATCGCATCCACGGAGACGCCGCGCACCGCCTCGATGCCCGCCTTTGTGATCGGCTGGCGGTAGGCGACGATGGCCAGGGTCTCGAGGGCCGGCTGGCTGAGGCGCTGCACCTTTTTGCCTGGATAGAGGGCGCGGCACCACTCGGCATACTCGCCGCGTGCGGCGATCCGCCAGCCGTTCGCCCGCTCCACGAGGGTGAAGGAGTGCTTCTCCGTTTCGTAGCGGGCGATGAGTTCATCCAAAATCGTCCGCACCTGCTCCTCGGTGACTTCGGCCAGCGGCACCACCCACTCCGGTGTCGGGTGCTCTTCGGTGGCCGCTTCGATAATGTCCTTCGCGGTGTCTTTCACCGCCGCGCACATCTGCGGCACGCCCAGGGGTTCCTGGGTGGCAAAAAGAAGGGCTTCGATGATCGAGAACAGTTCCATGACGAGGGCGAGCAATCTCAAGCGAGGCAGGGAGGAGAGTCAAGCCGTGGAAAAGGCTTCGGAGCTGCTGTGTGGAGACCGCCTCATTCCGCGTCACATCCCTTGACACCCGCCGTCGAGCCGCGTTTTCATCCTGCATGGCCCTGCGTCTGGACACCGCCGTCATCCGTGGCGAGCTCGACAACACTTCCCGTGGCAACGTGCGCGGTAAGCTCTGGCTCGTGGGGCGCGAGGAGCCGGTGCTGCTGGACCTGCGCGGGGACGCCTGGCGCGACGTGGCGGGCACCCGGATCACCTTCGTCAATCCGCACCCTGAGGCGCAGGCGACCGCCGCCTCCCTTCTGACAAAACAGAAAGGCTACGTCGGCGACATCACCGCCTCCAGAAAGGTCAGGGTCGAATCCGATTCAGAAATCGAGTTCAATCCGGCGGCCGCATCCTCACGCGGCTCCGGCGAGTGGTGCAACTCCCTCTACCTGGAGTGGTTTTCGGAGGAGAACGGGCGCGTTTTCATCGAGAGCGCCGATTACGAGATCAGCGTCTCGGAGTGGGTGTGGGAGATGGACCTGGCCGCCGAGGCGGCGCAGAAAAAAACGAACCTGCACACCATGCGCGGCTGGCTGGCAGGCATCATCCGCCGTCCGGAGAAGGAGACGCTCGACGATGACGACTTTGACGACAGCGAGGAGTCCTGGGAGGAGTCCCTCAAGCAATCCGACCGGCTCAGCGACGCCCACATGGAGGCGCTGGAAAAGTATGGCGAGGACGGTTTTGACGACGACCGCATCTCCTTCGTCATGGGGTGGGACCACATGCTGCGTGACGGCGATGCATCGTCGGAAGACGACGCTGAAGAAGATGATGATGACGAGGAGGAATGGTTTCCCGCGTCGGATCTGATGCCCGATGACAACGAAGACGATGGGGAGTTCATCAGCGAGGACAGCCCGGAATGTCATCCGCTCCACAAGCGCTCGCACGAACTCGTCGTCCGCCTGCTGACCGAGATCGACGAAGAACGCGCCGAAAACACCCGGACCAGCGAGGGGGACACGGCGCTGGACCGCTTCATCCGCAACACCATGAACATCAGCGGCAAGCTGGCCGGGGCGCTGGGCATTCGCGGGTACCGCGGGGCGCGTAACAAGGGCTACACCATGGCCATTCTGCGCCGCTGTCTTAACTGGGCCAACGAGGCGCTCGCGGCCCTCAATGAAATGACCGAATCCCCCGCCTGGCAGCCGCGCCAGGAACTGCTGGCCGAATTCCGCGCCGAACTCTTCGCCCTGCGGGACGGCATGACGGACCTGCGCCGCGAACTGCGGGAAAAGTAGCCTTGTTGCCGTGCAACAAGGGTTGCCGGTTCCGCAGGAACAGGCCTACTTTCGCAGCGACTTCCAGGGCTCTTCCTGGCTGTGATCCACGAGCCCCGGCTCGTCCGCCTTGGCCGGAGAGAGGATCGCGAGGAAGACGAGCATCTCGCCGCCGATGTTCCAGGTGCCGTGAATCTCGCCCATCGGGATGAAGGCCATGTCGCCCGGGCCGAGGATCTTTTTCTCCTGTCCCACCCACTGCTCGGCCTTTCCTGAAATGACGTAGATCATCTCCTCGCGGGTCGGGTGGGAATGAAAGGGATGGCTGCGGCCCGGCTCCATGTTCGCCCGCACCATCATGAGGTGCTCGTTTTTCACGATGTCATCCCGGCACAGCCATTCTTCGAGCGTCCACGGGGACTGAAAGTCGATCTTCTCGGCGGCGGTGACGAAACGGCGGTTCTGGATGGTGTCGGACATGGCGGGACGATGCTAGCGAAACGCCGGTGCCTCGGCAAGGCTGTGATTCGCACCTTCCGCTATCCGATTTGCCACCTCAGTATGTGAACAAATCCTTCACCACCCACGGTCGCTCGATTTCCGTGCCCCGGATCTTCATCAGGGCGTTCAGCGCGTCGGCCATGCGCTGCTGCATGTGTTTCGTCAACCGCCGCCCCTTGCGGGCGCGCTGCACGGCCTTGTGTGTCATGGGTTCCCTGCTGGCGGCCACCAGATCGTGGTTCCCCAGTGCCTGTTCTGTCATGATGCCGTCCAGCGGCTGCACGCCCATGTTGCGCTCGATTTCTTCCTGTCCCATGCCCCCTCTCTACTTCCGAAAGTCCGAATCCGAAATCCGAATTTCATCACGCGCGTCCTTCCCGCGCTGGCATGAGCGGAAAGCCCCTCGGAAGGGGGCCTCATCTCCCGTTCGCAGGACGCTCCTTTTCCGCGGGCACTTCCGTTCTCGGGTCCGGTGCGCCGAGCAGCACCCACGTCTCCAGCAGGGCGATCTCGATGGGAGGAAGGCGCTCGTCCGGCGGCATGAGACTGCCCGGGTCGTGGCTTTTGATGGTGCGGATCAGCGGGCTCTTTTTGAGGTTCTTCGGCGTCACGGCGGGGCCGTGATCGCCGCCGGTCATCCAGCCTGCCTTGGAGTCGAGCACGAGGCCGCCGTCGTCCGCGTCCTGCTCTTTGGAATGACATTCGTAGCAGCGCCTGGAGAGGATGGGCTCGATCTGCGTGCGGAAGAAGGTGTCCGGCTCGTAGTAGGAGGACTTCGACGGCTCCTCCGCATCCGCTAGCGCCAGTGCCGTGAAGGCGACCAACAGGCATGTGCGAAGTATCATGCTCATGAAGACGCCGGTGCGTGGCGATTCTCTGCCGCGAATCTTGTCCGCTTTGCGGCACCCGTTGTGCTGATCGAAATGAGAGTCGCGCTTGCCCGTCATCGGGATCGCCATCATCCTCGGCGCGATGCATTTAACGCCTGATCACATTCTGCAAACCGGCCTCGCCTTCTGGAGCTCGAAAACACTGCTCACCGCCGTCGAGATGGAACTTTTTACGGACCTCGCCAGACATCCGGGGGATCTCGCCAGCGTGCAGGGGCGGATGGGGCTGCATCCACGCGGTGCGCGGGATTTTCTCGATGCTCTCGTCGCACTCGGCTTCCTGCTGAGGGAGGACGGGGTGTATCGCAACACGCCGGAGACGGACCTGTTTCTGGACAAGAACAAGCCGTCCTACATCGGCGGCATGCTGGAGATGGCGAATCACCGGCTCTACCCCTTCTGGGGCGCTCTCACCACAGCGGTGCGCACAGGCGAGTCGCAAAACGAGTCCAAGGGCGGTCACGATCCCTTCACCGCCCTCTACGCGGATCCGGCGAAACTGCGCGAATTCCTCCGCGCCATGTCCGGCGTCAGCCGCGGGGCGAACGTGGCCATCGCGCAGAAGCTCCCATGGGCGGACTACCGCACCTGCGCCGACATCGGCACGGCGCAGGGGGATCTCGTCACGCAGATCACGCTCGCCCATCCGCATCTCACGGGGACCGGCTTCGATCTGCCGGAGGTCGGCCCCGTCTTTGAAGAATACGTCGCCGCCAACGGCCTCGCGCACCGGGTGCGTTTCGCGGGCGGCAGTTTTTTCACCGATGAACTACCGCAGGCGGACGTGCTGCTCTTTGGTCACATTTTGCACGACTGGGATCTCGAGACGAAGCTCATGCTGCTGCGCAAGGCCCACGCGGCGCTCCCGCCGGGCGGCGCGGTGGTCGTTTACGACGCGATCATCGACGACGAACGCAGGCAGAACGCCTTTGGCCTGCTCATGAGCCTCAACATGCTCATCGAGACGCCCGGCGGCTTCGACTACACGGGCGCGGACTGCATCGGATGGATGCAGCAGGCGGGTTTCAAAGAATGCCGCGTCGAGCACCTTGTCGGCCCTGATTCGATGGTGGTCGGAATCAAGTGAGCGGGAGAGGCGGCATGCCGCCGAGTCGCAAGACATCGCCCGTGGTCGCGTTATCACGCGCCATCCGATGAAAACGCCCTCCCTTCTCCTCAGTCTGTCCCTCCTGTCCTTCACTTCCGCGCTTCAGGCCGAGGACTACAAGCCCGAACTCTTCCAGAGCACGAAGCTCGTCTATGCCGACAGCTTCGACGGCGGCACGATCAACACCGAATTCTGGGAAGTACGCCAAAACACGACCTGGGTGATCAAAGACGGCGTACTCAGCGGCAGCGAGTCGTCCGCCGAGTTTCAGGCGAAGAAGAAAGCCAGTGACGACCCCTCCCACGCGGGCCTGAAGCCGGTGATGTGGCTCAAGCAGGTGCCGGAGAACTTCGTCTGCACCATGCGCGTGCGCTACGGTGCCAAGGCCTACCAGAAAGGCTTTCCTCTCCTGGATGTCGGTCATCACATCCACACCATCACCTTCGGCGAGAAAGCCACCACGCTGACGATCAAAAAGAACGTCGAGGTGCTGCCGGTCGAGTCGCCGCTCTTCTCACTCAATGAATGGCACAACGTGGCCATTGAACTGAAAAAGGGCACTTTGATCCTCACCATTGACGGCAAGAAGCACCGCTTCGACAGCGCGAACATCGACGGCACCGGTCAGGCGCAGATCGACTTCAAAGCAGTCGATTTCGGCACCTGTGAGATCGACGACGTGAAGGTGTGGGAAGGGCTTTGAGGAGACCTGTGAGACGTGAGAAGTCAGAAGTGGCTGCGTAGGGAGCACTTCTCACTTTTTACATCTCACTTCTCACCTTGGGATGCGCTGCAACGCTCCTCATCAACTCGTCCGGATTGAAACAACAAGAGTTACTTCCTCGGCTTGGCATCCCAGACCTTGATGTCGTCGAACCAGCCGCTCTGGCCAGCCACGCCGATCTCGATCTTCGACTTCGTCTCGTGGCCGATGCCGGGTGACTTCAGGAAGGCCACGGCCTTGCCGTCGATGCTCACGCGCATTTCATCGCTGACCGTTTCCACGACGACGGTGTAGGTTTCGCCGGCCTTCAGCTTCACGGGGAAGGTGGCGCTCTTGCCGGCCATGAGCTTGGCGACTTCGGCCTTCTTGGCGGGATCGTCCTTCATGGCCTTGATGACCTCGTTTTGGCTGCCCTCGCGTTCATCCATGATCGTCACCTTGTCGAGCCGCACCTGCGCGCGGCAGAGGTGGCCGTAGTGCGAGCCGGTGTACTTCCGGTCGTCAAACTCCACGTCCATCATCGTGCAACCGTCGAAACGCATCTTCACTTCGACGACGCTGTCCTTCGTCGGCAGTTCCAGACCGTAAACGGCGGCGTGGGCCTTGATGATCGACTTGCCGTCCTTCGAGGGCATGTCCTGCACCCGCGTCTGCGTGCCCTTCAGCGCGCCGTTTTCAAACGCGAACGTATCCACCACGCGGTGCCAGCGTTTGTCATGCTCCGTGCCTTCCATGTCGTCGGAAAAAAGCAGTTCGCCTTTTTCTGCGATCGGTTTGGAAGGAATTTTCGGCAACTTCGGCGTGTCGGCAGCGAAGCTGGACAGAGCGATCAACGAACAGGCAAAGGAGAGAACGAGCGGGCGCATGGGTGGTGAGGTGGGTAGGTTCGCGGGCTCGATTCTCCGCAGCGTTCGCGAACGAGTCAAACAAGAGTCGCAGAGCTTTGCGCTTGTCGCACTTGCGGCTTGCTTCTTATACTCACGCCCATGTCTCGCTACCCATTTCCCCGCGTGCCGGTCGTCCGGCTGGGTTCTCTCTTCATCGCCTGTCTGCTGTTTGTCTCCTTCGCAAACGCTCGCACCTGGACGAATCAAACCGGAACGCAGATCGAGGCGGAACTCACCGGCATCGAAGGCGGCAACGCTATGCTTCAAAAAGGTGGGCAGATTTTCCGCGTGCCCGTCACCTCACTGAGCCCTGACGACCAGGCCTTCATCCGCGCATGGAAGCCCGCCGCTCCTGCCGCCAAAACCAGCAGCACCGAAGAAGTGGCGAAGAAAGGCGCCTGCCTTGCCGCCCGCGACGCCGACTGGGTGAAACGCCTGAGTGCCCTGAACGTCGGCTGGTTTTACCAGTGGAAGTCGGAGAAGACCACCGATGCGCCCGACGGCATCGAATTCGTTCCGATGGTCTTCGGCAAGCCCAACCAGATCACACCGGGCGTGGAATACGTGAACAAGGAAAAGCAGACCGCCGGATTTCAGTTTCTTCTCGGCTTCAACGAGCCGGACAAGGAAGACCAGGCCAACATGACGGTGGAAACCGCCCTGGAGGCCTGGCCGCAGCTCATGTCCACCGGTCTGCCGCTCATCAGTCCGGCGGCGGCGAATCCCGAGGGCGAGTGGATGGAAAAGTTCATGGCCGGGATCAAGGAGAAGGGCTACCGAGTGGACTACATCGCCATTCATTCCTATGGCGGACCGAGCGCGGCCGGATTTCTCGACAAGCTGGAACGCGTGCATCGCAAGTTCGATCTCCCGCTGTGGATCACGGAGTTTGCGGTCGGCGACTGGCAGGCGAACACGGTGAAGGAGAACAGGCACTCCGCGCGTGACATCAAGGACTTCATGAAGGCGGTGCTGCCGAAGCTGGATCGCCTCAAATATGTCTATCGTTACGCCTGGTTTCCTTCCAGTCCAGACGACCCGCATCTCGGCACGTCGGCTCTGTTCAACGCGGACGGATCGCTGACAGACCTCGGCGAGGTCTATGCAAAACACTAGGCGCCGGCCTTCATCTCCGTGATCTGCTTCGTCGCGATGCCGATGGGCCGGTCCAGCGGAACGCCTGCGCAGGCAAGGATGGTGCCGAGCAGGTCGCCCTGATTGCCTTTCGTCTTGTCCAGGAAGCGTCCGGTGTTGATGGAGCCGCCGCCTTTCCCGGCGATGATGAAGGGCAGATTCTCGCGGCTGTGCTTGTTGCCGTCCTCCAGGCCGCTGCCCCACATCATGATGCAGTTGTCCAGCAGCGTGCCGTCGCCTTCGCGCAGGCTGGCCATCTTCTTCACCATGTAGGCAAACTGGTCGATGTTGAACTTCGTGATCGCGGCGACTTTGCCTGACTTGACCGCCTCGTTGTTGTGATGAGTCTGCGAGTGATGCGTGTCGGTAAACCCGAGTTCGGGATAAGAAACGCCATTCGGCGTGGAGCCGATGTAGGTGCTGACGCGGGTGGTGTCGGTCTGGAAGGCCAGCACGTTGAGATCGCACATGACCTGCATGTACTCGCTGCGCTTGTCGCCCTCGGGGATTTTGATTTCGATGGGCGGTGAATCGGACGCGTGGCGTTTGCTGGAGGCCACGCCCGCCTTTTCCAGCGCGGCTTCCTTCTGGCGATACTCGATGGCGGCGATGCGCCGCTCCACGGCACGCACGCTGTCGAGATACTCGTCGAGTTTGTGCTGGTCGCTCTGCGGCAGCTTGCGGCGTAGGTCTTTGGCCCCGCCAATGACCAGATCGAGCATTTTCCGGTCCAGCGGATCGGCCTGCGAGCTTTGGCCGGGCTTGTCCGACTTTCCGAAGAGGCGATTCAGCACGCTGCGCGGGTTCGTCTCGGCAGGAACGGCCTGCGTGGGCGAACGGTAGCTGCAGTGTGAGTAGTAGCCCTCGTTCAGCCCTTCCTGATTCTCCTTGTGCGTCTGCGGCATCGTCGCCAGCTCCAGGGACGGCAGTGACGTGAGTCCGCCGACGTAATTCGCCGCGATCTGATCGGCCGAGATGGCGATGTTGATCCGGCTGCGCGTGTCGGCGTCCGGCAGTTGTGCCGTGAGCCAGGTCGAGAGCTCGAGCGCATGCGGCGCACCGTTAAACGGTGAAATCGGCACCCCTGAGATGCCCTTCATCAGCAGGATCTGGTCGAGCACGGGCTTCAGCGACTCCAGCGCCGGTGGGGGCGAGTTCAGGAAGCTCTCAGGCGTCTTCGGCCAGAACTGGTCCATGATCACGCCGTGCGGCATGTACATGAAGCCGATGCGCACCGGCGGTCTGGCGACCTTTCCTTTGACGGCGTCCGCCCAGCCCATGGTTTCAAGCAAAGGAAGCCCCAACGAGGCTCCAAGGCCCCGCAGGCAAGTGCGGCGGTTGATGAGGAAGTTGCTTCTCATGTTATTGGATTCTTTGATTCAAGAACGCGTAACTCGTCACGATTTCACTGATGAGTGTCTGCATGCGGTAGCCGTCTCCGGCGATGGTCTTCATGAGGCGGTCCACCACGATCTCGTCGTAGCCTTCCAGCTTTCGGCAGAGGGCGTAGGCTAAAAGTCTCTCCGTCAAATTACGCGCCAAATCGTCCTTTCGTGCGGCGATGAGGCTCTTCAGTTCCTTCGGCGTCGTGAAGTGTTTACCGCCGGGCAGCTCGCCTGCGGCGTCGATCTTGCCGCCGCTGTCGTCCTGATCACGCCAGCGGCCGATGGCGTCGAAGTTTTCGAGACCGAAGCCGATGGGGTCGAGGATCTTGTGGCAGTTGTTGCACACGGCATTCGTGCGGTGCAGCTCCGTGCGCTGACGCAGGGTGAGGTTGGCGACCTTCTTCTGATCCTGCTTTTCCAGAGTTGGCACGTTTGGCGGCGCGGGGGGCACGACTTCGCCCAGCACCTGCTCCAGCACCCACACGCCGCGAATCACGGGGCTGGTGCGGTTCGGGAGGGAGGTGGTCGCCAAAATGCCGGGCATGCCGAGGACACCGCCGCGGTTCGCGTCTGTCAGCTTGACCTTCCGCATCTCCGGTCCGGTGACGGCTTTTTCCATGCCATACAGAGCGGCCAGCGGACCGTTGAGGAAGGTGTAGTCGCTGTCCACGAAGCTGACGACGCTGCGGTTCTCACGCACGATGCTTTCAAAGAAGAGCCGAGCCTCGTCATACATCGCCGTGCGCATCGCGGGCGTCATCTGCGGGAACTTCGCGGTGTCGAAGGTCTTGCTCTCCAGCTCGCCCAATCCAAGCCATTGCGCCCCAAAGCCGTCGAACAAGGCCCGCGCACGGCGATCCGCGAGCAGGCGCCTCACCTGCGTTTTCAACACGGCGGGCTCGTGGAGTTTCCCGGCATCGGCCAGCTCGGACAGCTCCGCGTCCGGCATCGTCGCCCATAGAAGATAGGACAGACGCGAGGCGAGTTGGTGGTCGTCGAGCGGCACGATCTTCTGGCTCGCATCGGCCTCCTTCGCGGGTGTGATGAAAAGGAATTGCGGTGAGACGAGCACAGCCTTGAGCATCAGGCGCAGCGACGCCGTGTAGTCGAGCTTGTTCTGGCGCCCGAGATCGAAGACGCCCGCCAGCGTCTCCACCTCCGCGTCCGATGGCGGTCGGCGAAAGGCACGACGGGCCAGCGAGCGGGCGATCCTGACCGCTTCCGCTCGGAGATCGGCACCTTTCGCGGGTTCATCGCCGAATAGTTCCTTTTGTGTCTCGGGTGACAGCTTTTGCATCACCTCATTGGCGATCGTCAAATACTGCTCCGACTGCAGCGGCGAGAGCGAGTTCATGTAGCCCTCACCAGCCACTTCGTCCGGCAGTTCGACGGCTACCGACGGATCCACTCCAAGAAGATCGTGCAGCGTGTTGCCATACTCCATCTTGGTCAGGCGGCGAATGACGAAGGGGCCGGGATCGCGGGCGCTGAGGTACTTGATCTTCGCGATGCCGTCGATGAAGCGAGTACGCTCGTCATCGGAGGGCTGGTCGGCGTCGTCCGGCGGCATGTCGTGGGCATTGACGTTGGCGATGGCGTCCATCCATTTCCGTGCAAAGGCCGGATCAGCCGGTTTGCGCACGGCGACTTTCAGATTCAGCCCCGCCTTGGGGCGGTCGCCGTGGCATTCGACGCAGTAGCTCTTCACGAAGGGCTCCACGTGGTCCCTGAAGGCCTTCTTTGCCTCCGCCAGTTGCGCCTCCTCGGCCCTTTCATCCGCCGTTTCCGCGCCGCATGGCAGGATCAGCATCAGCGCCAGGCCCAGCAGGGGCACCACGCCGCAGCGTGTCATTTCGGGTTTGGTCATTTGATTCTTCAAAAGAGGGGCAAAGGCTACGAGTGATCGTCTCCGGCTCTATCTCGAATGCTGCCCGGCGGCGGCTTAGACCCTCAGCCAGCCCCGGAATCCCCTGGCACCGTAGTAGGATTGCGCGCCATTGTGCCCCACGAAAACGCGACCGTAGCGCCGCTCGCCGTAGAGCGCCCCGCCGAGCCTGCGGATGTCCTCCGGCGTCTCCAGCCAGCTCGATGTTTTGGTGTCGAAATTCCCCAGCGCCTGCAGCTCTCGATACTGCGCCTCATTCAAAAGCCCGATGCCCATGGCCTCCGCCAAGTCCTTCGCGGTGGTTTTCGGTTGGTGTTCCCTGCGCGACTCCAGACCCGCGCGGTCGTAGCACACGCTGGTGCGGCCCTTCGGCGTTTCCGCCGCGCAGTCAAAGAAGACGATTTCCCCCGTCTCCCGGTCGCGTCCCACCGCGTCCGGCTCGCCGCCGCTGGACTCCATTTCATGCAGCGGCCCCAGCTTTTCGGGACGGGCGTCCAGCCGCGTCTCCACTTCGCTCCACTTCATGTCCAGATGCCGCTCCTTGTGGCGCTCGAAGCGCGCCTTCAGGGTTTCGATCAGCTCTTCGCGCTTGGCATTCGAAAGTTTCTTTTTCATGGGCGCTCTTCGCGGTGGTGGCGCGATCCTTCGCACACGCTGTAAAAGTAGGCGGTGCGACGGGCGATTCAACGCCGGTCCTTCGGGTGTGCGTCAAAGCCGGCGAATCAGCGCCGCACGGCGACGGCGCGGCGGACTTCGTACGGAGGAGCGGGGTCTTCGCTGACCAGGCGCATGGGGCCCACCTGTACCGTGGCTCTTTTTTCGGCGCGGAGGGCGCGCTCCATGTGGTAGGTGTTGTGGGCGAGCCCGCGGTGATCGTAGAGAAACGGGGTGTAGAGCGAGGGGCTGTATTGTTGCATCGCGACTCCGTTGATCGTGTAAAGCGGCCCGATGACACCCGGTTGGGAGGCCAGGATGCGGCCCGTGCTCACCCATTGGACGCAGGGGCCGTCGGTGGGATAGGCGCAAGAGGACAGGCTCACTGCGAGGCAGGTCAGGGCAAGGAGAACGAGGCGGTTTTTCATGGTTGGGCTTGGTTCAAACGGGCGTCACAGGCAATTTCGCCACTCGTTTTTGAGAATGACGACATCCTCCAATCCGCTCATTATCAGACCTTCACGGCCAAGATGTGTTCGAATTTGATTCACCTTCCGTCAATTTTGCGACGGTCCCGGTTGAGCCCTTCACACTTCCACAGCCCAGGCAGCGGGTGCACGGGACTTTCGGGACTCGATTCAGGCCCATTAGCCTCGCTGGATCAGCCAAGAGTGAGAGAAAAAAGAATTTTGTCAGCCCGTTGCAGCCTGACCCGAATGGCACTGAGGTAAGCCCCACGAGCAGTCGGCCCAAGGAGGCACTGAGAGCATGGAAACCGCTGATGAGACGCTAACGGGACGCTCATATCAAAAGGATGGGATCAGCGTCAGATGAGCGCGTCGATGGTATGAGTCGCGAGCGCATGGATGCGCACGTCATCGTGCTTGTAGAGTAGGCAGCCGCCAAGAAGGCGCTCCAGGTTCCGTTCTCTTCGCGAGGTCACCTCACCTGGACGGCGGGTTTCCGCATGGATTGCAGCCAGACGTGGCGCTGGCGGAGCTTTTCGAGCATCTCCAGCTTTTCCAGCCACGGCAGAGCCCGCAGACGGCGGCGCTCCGCGTCCTTGGACTGGATGATCTGCTGCATGGGTGAACTCATGGGGCAAAGAAACGTTTCTCGAACTTCGCCCAAGCATCAAGCAGGGAATGCCGGGTGAGGATGTCGCGCAGGCGGTTCATATCGGCGATGCGGTTCTTCGCGACTTTTAATGGGTGAGGGGGAGCCGAAAATGAGTGGATGAACACATCACCGAGCCTCAGCATGTCCGTGGCGCTACGCTGACCTGTCCTCAATGCCAGAGTCCCTGCACCATCTTCGACCACGCCCCGGAGCGTGAGTGGCGGCATCTCGACACCATGCAGTTTGAAACGGTTCTGCAAGCACGGATCTACATCACCGCGCTCAACGACATTGATGCGGACAATGCGCGCGTGCTCGAAGTGGTGGAGGGGCGACCCCATGAAGCCGCCGTGTTCTTGCTGGAGAGCATCCCTGCAGCGCAGCGGTGCGAAGTGCAGGCTGTCGCACTGTACATGTGGGATCCCTTTCTCATAGCCGTGCGTCAAGTGCTGCCGGAGGCCGACATCGTGCATGACAAGTATCACGTCAGCGCCCATCTCAACACTGCGGTAGACACCGTGCGCAAGGCCGAGCACAAGCGGCTGCCGGTGATGACACGCTCAAGGGCAGCAAATTTCAATGGCTGCGCACTTACTGCGACGGGCGCAGCAGCAAGGCGGTGAGCTTTCGCACACTGCACCAGCTCGATCTGAAAACCAGCCGCGCATGGCACTACAAGAAGAACTTTCGTCACTTCTGGAACTACCGTTCACCAGAGCCCGCATTGCGCTTCTACGAAGCTTGGCGCAAGGCGGTGATGGCAGCCGCCTGGAGCCGTTAAAGAAGGTCGTGAGTGAAGGACTCAACAGCCGCATCCAAGCCATCAAGAGCGTCGCCAGAAGATTTCGCTCCTTTGCCAACCACCGAGTGCTCATCCTCTTTCATTGCGGCAGGCTTGATCTCAAACCCCTCATCCATTAAAAGCCGCGAAGAAAAATTTCGAATGAAATCCCAATGCCTGAATTCGTCATTCGCGCTTCGACATTGATTCGTCATTCGACATTCTGGTTTCGTCATTCCGATGTCTCTACCACGCTTCCACCTCCCTGCCGCCGCATGGTCTTCGCCGCACCTGACGCTCACGAATGACGAAGCGGCGCATTGCAGCCGCGTGATGCGCAAGCAGCCGGGCGATGAGATCGAAATCTTCGACGGCGCAGGCCGTGTGGCCGTGTGCGAGATCGTGCAAGTCTCCAAATCCGAAGTGCAGGCCAAGATCGTTTCGGAAGCACGCGTCGAGCCGTTTCAGACCGCGATTCATCTCCTGCCCGCTCTGATCAAAGCGGAGCCCTTCGAATGGCTGCTGGAAAAGGCGGTGGAACTCGGCGCGGCGAGCATCCAGCCCGTCATCACCGAGCGCTGCGTGGTCCATCTCGATGCTGCACAGACGGAAAAGAAGCTCGCCAAATGGCGCAGGTACATGGTCGAAAGCGCAAAGCAGTGCCACACGCCGTTTGTGCCCGATTTGATGGCGCCCGTCTCGTTCGCCACCGCTTTGAAGATCACAGCCGACCTCAAACTCATCCCAGCGCTCAGCGAGCACTCACGCACGCTGAAACAAATGCCCCCCGCCGCCTCCGTCGCCGTCCTGATCGGCCCTGAAGGCGATTTCACGTCCCAGGAAGAGGCCCAGGCCTTCGCCGCAGGCTTTGCTCCCGTGACCCTCGGCCCGCTGATTCTCCGTGCCGAGACCGCCGCCATTGCCACACTCGCTATTCTGGGACATGAACTGCGCTGACCCGACTACCGCTTCATGACACCGCCAACACCACCACAGCCGCTCCTCGGCATGAAACCCGAGGAAATCGCCGCCGTGTTCGCGGAACTGGGCCAGCCGGCCTTTCGCGCGAAGCAGCTCGTGGAGTGGGTTTTTGCCAAGCGGGCCGCCAGTTTCGACGAAATGACGAATCTGCCGAAAGCGACACGCGAGGCGCTGGCGACGCGTTTTGTCACGCGCTCGATGAGCATCGCGAAAGTGACCGGCTCAGCAGACACGACGCGCAAGTTTCTCCTCAAGCTGCATGACGGGCGCTACGTCGAGACGGTGCTCATTCCGGCGAATCCCGCGCTCTACGGCGGCAAGTCCGACCGCAGAACTCTCTGCGTCTCCAGCCAGGTCGGCTGTGCCTACGACTGCAAATTCTGCGCCAGCGGCCTCGCGGGTTTCACGCGAAACCTGACAGCGGGTGAGATCGTGGAGCAGATCGTGCAGGTCGAGGCGCATGCGGGGGATCGGGTGGACAATCTTGTGTTCATGGGCATGGGCGAGCCGCTGGCGAACTACTCGAACCTCACCAAGGCCATCGAGATCCTCAACGCGGACTGGGGCGTCGGCATCGGGGCGCGGCATATGACGGTCAGCACCAGCGGGCTGGCGCCGCAGATCAAAAAACTGGCCGAATTTCCTCTGCAAATCCGCCTGGCCATCTCCCTGCATGGCGCCACGGACGAGGTGCGCGAGCAGATCATGCCGGTGAACCGGAAGTACAATCTGGACGAGTTGTTCGAGGCTCTGGACTGCTGGAATGCTAAGCGGAAGCAGTTTCTCACCTTCGAGTTCATCCTCATCGCCGACGTGAACGACGGCATCCCGCAGGCGCACGCGCTGGCGAAACGCGCCCGCGCCGCGAATGCGAAGGTGAATCTGATCCCCTACAACACGGTGGAGGGCCTGCCGTGGGTGCGCCCCAGCGAGGAGCGGCAGGACGCCTTCCTCGCGGTCCTCACGAAAGCAGGCGTCACGGCGACGCTGCGGCGTGAGAAGGGCCACGACATCTCCGCAGCCTGCGGGCAGCTGCGATTGAAGCAGGAAACGGAACTCGGCATCATCGAGTCACCGATTCCGGAAAAGCGAATCACGATCGGCGCGGGTGCGTGAGGTGCTACCGGCGTGGTTTCACCGGTTTACGCGCCTTGGAGACTCTCTTGACCGGTCGTTTCAGTTTCGGAACCGGAGCGGCAGCAGCCGCCTGGGTGTGATTCTGAGCCTCGCGGATTTCACGGAGTTCCTTTTCCACCTCGGCGAGGCGCCTGGACGTGGATTCAAGCTTCCGCACCACAAGCCGGGCGACGAATTCGTAGAGGGCGGCATGGAAGGCGGGATCCGCCTCGCGTGGATGAATGTCCTGCAGAAACTTCTGGTCCACCGCGAGGCAGACGGCCTTCGTTCCGGCAATGACCGAAGCGAGGCGCTTGTCCTGATTCACCAGGGCCAGCTCGCCGAAAACCTCGCCGACACGGTTGATCGTGGCGACTTTTTTACCGCCGACGCAAACTTCCAGGTCACCGCTGAGCAGGACATAGATGCGGGAGTCGATGCTCCCCTCCTCGATGATACAGTCTCCAGGCTCACACTGGAGCAGGCTGCTGGAGTTCAGCACGTCGTCGAGCTGGTCGTCGTCAAAACTCGCCAGCGCCGGAACTGCGCGCAGGGGCGAAGGGGTGTGCCGCTCGTCATGAATGTAAGCGAATTCTTTCATTGGATTCGCCGCAATAGTGGCAGTTCCGGGGAGCCTGCCACAAGACATATTTTCAGCATTCTCACGGTTTCGGGGCTGCTTTGACCGCCGCGTCGTAGGCCGGCCAGAAGCTCGCCGGAGGCTGCAGGTCCTTGCCGCCGTCTTCAAAGCGGGTGCCGATTTCCTGCAGCGGGAGAGATTTGGCCACGTCGATCCCGGCGGTGATGTTCGCGGGATTGAAGACGAGGCGGGTCAGCCGCATGTCCTTGAGCGGTGTGAGGTCGGTGACGGGCGTCTCGCCGATGTGCAGGCGCTGCAGGGCGGTGCCGCTGAGCGGAGTCAGGTCCTTCACCTTCGTGCGATGCAGCGTCACGCTGACCAGCGGCACGGTTTTGAGCGCGGCGATGTTTTCCACCGGACAGTCGGTGAGCCAGAGCATCTGGATGGGGCAGTTGGCGATGCCGGAGATGTCGGTGATCGGGCAGCCGACGGCGTTCAGCTCCACCAAAGGCATGCCTTCCAGGGCGCTGAGATTCTGCACCGGCGTGCGGCTGAGGTAGAGCTTCTCCAGCGGCATGCCGCGGATGGGGGAGAGATCCCGCACCTTGGTGTCTTCCAGGTAGAGCTCCACGAGCTTCTTTCCCTGCATCGGTCGCAGGTCGGTGATGGGCGTCTCACTGAGATCGACCGCCAGCGGCTCGATGTGCTGCATGAACTTCACGTTCTCGATCTTCGCGCCGCGCAGGCTAAGAGCGATCATTTTGCCGCCTTCGATGTTGAACTGCGCACTGCCCTCATAACCGGGATTATGGAACTTGATCTCCGTATGCATCATTTCCGGCGTCCAATAGACCGACTTCGCATCCGGTTTGGCCGGGGCGGGAGCAGCAGCCTGCTCCTTCTTGGCAGGCGCCGGTTTTTCTTCCACTGCGGGTTTCGGGGCCGGAGCGGCTGCGGCTGCCGGGGTTTCCGCTGCGTCAGACTTGGGCGTCGGAGAAGACCCAACTTTTTGAGAATCGTCCCCGCACTGGGTCAGGACAAGGCAGGAGAGGAGGGGCAGCAGGAGAACGTTGGACTTCATGTACTGCGGCATGCCGGATTTCCGCCCGGCATGCAAGTCTGAAATCCAACCGGGTCCGCAAAACTCACCCAATCCCGAGCGCCGTCCGAAGGGCGAGCGCGTCTTTGAGCGCTTCGTCAATCGTATCACCGAGCACTGTGAAGTGGCCCATTTTGCGGCGGGCGCGGGCTTCGCGTTTGCCGTAAAGGTGGAGCTTGGCGCGGGGATGATTAAGGACAGGGGGCCAGTCGGGATGGATGAGCGGAGCGGGCCAGATGTCGCCGAGGAGGTTGATCATGACGGCGGGCGTGTGCTGGGAGGCATCGCCGAGCGGGAGGCCGCAAACGGCACGCTGCTGCTGCTGGAACTGGTTCGTGCGGCAGGCGTCGATGGTGTAGTGGCCGCTGTTGTGCGGACGCGGGGCGATTTCGTTGACGATGACCTTGCCGTCGGTGGTGACGAACATCTCGACTGCCATGGTGCCGACGTAATCGAGACCTTCGGCGACGGCTTTCCACAGTTCGACGGCCTGCGCGATGATCTGCGGCTCCACGCGGGCGGGAGCGATGGTGACATCGAGGATGTGATGCGTGTGCTGGTTCTCGACGCAGCCGTGAACGGCGGTCTGTCCGTCGATGCCGCGTGCGCCGACGACGGAGACTTCGCAAACGAAACTGACCCATTGCTCGACGACAGCGCGATGGCCTTCGAAACCTTTCCACGCTTCGGCGAGGTCGGTTTCAACGGTGACTTTGCACTGGCCCTTGCCGTCGTAGCCGAAGGCGGCGGTTTTGATGACGCAGGGACGGCCGAGTTCGGCGACGGCGGCTTCGAGGCTCTTCAAATCATCGACGACACGGAACGGGGCGCAGGCGATGCCTTGATCACGCAGGAAGTTTTTCTCACGCTCGCGATGCTGCGTGGTGATGAGCGCTTTGGAGCCGGGGCGCAGCGGCTTGACGGCCTCGACGGACTGCAGACACGCGGCGGGGATGTTTTCAAACTCGGCGGTGACGACATCGACCTGCTGCAAAAAGCGGTTCAGGGCTGCGGTGTCGTCGTAGGCGGCGTTGATCTCGATGTCGGCGAACTGGCCGGCGGGGCAGCCCTGCGGTTCATCGGTGAAAATGGCGATGCGATGGCCGGCGCGGCGTGCTTCGAGGGCGAGCATGCGTCCGAGCTGACCGCCGCCGAGGACTCCGATGGTCGAAGGAGGCGGGAGAATCATGCTTTCGGTTCGGCTTCGATGTCCTTCTGGCTTTCCAGCACCTTTTGCGACTGCCGCTCGCGGAAGGATTTCAATTTCGCGGCGAGATCGGGGTTTTCGTTCGCCAACATCGACACGGCGAAGAGTCCAGCATTGAGAGCGCCCGCATTGCCGATGGCGAAGGTGGCGACGGGGATGCCGCCGGGCATTTGCACGATGGAGTAGAGGCTGTCCATGCCGCTGAGCGCACGGCTTTGCACCGGAACGCCGAGGACGGGGACGGTGGTCATGCTGGCGGCCATGCCGGGCAGATGCGCGGCGCCGCCGGCGCCGGCGATGATGCATTTCAGCCCGCGCGAGGAAGCGGTGGTGGCGTAGTCGTAGAGAAGCTGCGGTGTGCGGTGAGCGCTGACGACTTTCTTTTCAAAGGGCACACCGAAGTCCCGCAGGACTTGCGCGGCGTTTTGCATGGTGGGCCAGTCGGAACTGGAGCCCATGATGATGCCCACAAGGGGCTTGATGGCGGGGTCTGTGCTCATCGGGAAGGTCGGCAGGATGGCGGGGGGCGGGGCAGCGTCAAATCTTCGATTTGGCGGGAGCGAAAAGTCGTGCGAAGGGATCGGCGCATGACTTTTCTCGACAAGCTGAATCAACGCATCGCAACCACCGGCTCGAATCTCTGCGTGGGGCTCGACGTACGGGCGGAAGACGCCAGTGAACTGACCAAGCGATGGATCATCAACGTGATCAAGGAAACCGCCCCCTTTGCGGCGGCGTTCAAGCCGAATTCGGCATACTTTGAGGCACTGGGCTGGCGCGGGATGCGGATGCTGGAGCAGGTGCTCAAGGAGGTACCGGAGGAGATCCCCGTCGTGCTGGACGTGAAGCGCGGGGACATCGGCGAGACGCAGGGATACTACGCAAAGGCCTGTTTTGAGGCAATGAATGTGGACGCTGTGACGCTGAATCCGTACATGGGCCGCGACACGCTGGAGCCTTTTCTAAAGCACCAGGACAAGGGATTGTACCTGCTCGGCGTGACATCCAATCCGGGTGCCAGGGACATCGAACTTCAAAAAGTCGGCGACCGTCAGGTCTATGAAATCGTCGCCGAAATGACCGCCGGGCACCCTCAGGCGGGGCTGGTGGTCGGTTTGACCAATGCCGCACCGGACGTGCTGGACCACATCCCCGACGTGCCGCTGCTGATCCCCGGACTCGGGGCACAGGGCGGAGATCTGGCGGCATTGAAGGGCGCGGGGCGGAAGGCTCCGCTGCTGGTGAACGTCTCCCGCGGCGTGCTCTACCAGCAGGACGACCTGACCTTTGCCGCCCGTGCGGAGCGCTGGATGCAGCAGATTCAGCAGGCCCTTGCTTGATTTTTCACGATTGAGAATGGCAAAAACGACACGCTGAAGCCGCTTGCTTGATGCGGTTTTGGGAGGATCAATGGGAGCGGTTACCCCCAACCATCCGACCGCTCTCCATGGTCTTCGATCTCAGCGAGCACCTCACCACTCCGTTTCAGCGCCGCCTTTATCGTCTCTTCGGTTCCACCTTGGAGAGCGCCTTTGGTTTGCGCGCCTTTGACGAGGTGTACCAGGAATCGCGACGCCTCTTCCGTGAGCACCCCCAGCATCCGAAGGTGTTCGCATGGTTCGACTCGGTGGCCAGGGCACACGGCACCCGCGAGGCGGTCGATCTACCTGCAGAGTTCGAGTTCCCGAAGCAGGGGCCGCTGATCATCGTGGCGAATCATCCCTTCGGCATCATCGACCCCATCATGCTGGCGCGCTGGGCGGCTCAGTTCCGTCCCGACCTGAAGGTGATGACCAACTCGCTGATGCTGGCGATGAAGGAGCTGGAAGAGCATGTGATTCCCGTGGACCCCTTCGGAGGGGATGCTGCAGCCAAGAAGAATCTAACGCCCATGAAGGACGCCCTCCGCCTCCTCCGAGCCGGCGGTACGCTGATCATCTTCCCCGCCGGCGAGGTGGCCTCCTACAAGCCGGGGCGCGGCCTCGACGAACCCGCCTGGAGCACCCATCTCGGCTCCCTGGTGCGGCGCACGCAGGCGACGGTGCTTCCGGTCTATTTTCCCGGCTCCAACAGCACGCTCTTTCACGCGGCCGGTCTGATCCACCCGCGCCTGCGCACCAGCCTGCTGCTGCGTGAATTCTGCAACCGCGAAGGCAGCACGGTGCCGATGAGTGTCGGACACCCGATCCCCTACTCGCGCCTGAAAAAGTTCGAGGATGACGAATCCCTCACGCGCTACCTGCGCATTCACACCTTCGTCCTGCACCAGCGCGGCAAGGAACCCGCCGCAAAGCTGACCGTGGCGGGAGAAAACATCGCCATCACGCCGCCATCCGAGATTCAGCAGGAACGCATGGTCGAGGAAATCGACCGCATCCGCGCCCGGGGCGGGCGTCTGGTCGGGCAGGGAAACCTCTCCGTCTATCAGGCGCACTCCCACGAAATCCCCACGCTACTCCCGGAGATCGGCCGCCTGCGCGAAATCACTTTCCGCGAAGTGGGCGAAGGCACGGGCAACGACATCGACCTCGACAAATACGACCGCTACTACGAGCACCTCATACTCTGGGATGAAGAGAAGGAGCAGGTGGCCGGAGCCTACCGCCTCGGCCGCGCCGACGTCATCCTGCGCGAATACGGTCCCAAGGGTCTCTACACGAACACGCTGTTCCATTTTGAGAAGCCCTTCCTCGCCAATCTCGAACACGCGGTGGAAATGGGCCGCAGCTTCATCATCAAGGCCTACCAGCGCCATCTGGCCTCCCTGCCACTGCTTTGGAAAGGCATCGCCCACTGGATCGCCCGCAATCCGCACTACAAAAAGCTGTTTGGGCCGGTGAGCATCAGCAAGGACTACAGCAGCCTCTCGCGGAAGATGATCGTCGAGTTCCTGCAGGACAACCGGATGCATCCGAACCTCGCGCACTACGTCAAGCCGCGGAATCCCTTCCGCTACATGCGCACGCGGCGGATGATGCGCGAATTTATCAGCGCCGATCTGGAAAACGTGGACGACTGCTCCGCCCTGATCTCCAGCCTGGAGACTGACGGCAAGGGCATCCCGACGCTGCTGAAGCACTACCTCAAACTCAACGCCACCCTGCTGAGCTTCAACGTGGACAAGGACTTCGCCTCCGTCGTCGATGGCCTCATCATGGTCGATTTCACCGAAACTGACCCGCGTCTACTCTCCAAGTACATGGGTGAAAACAACTGCCGCGAGTATCTGAACCTTCACCGGGGCTAGGAGCGGAGATACCGGCTTCAGCGCTGCTGGACGCTGCCGCCGTTTTCATGCCTTCGCCTTCTCCACCTCGTCCCACGGGATCTCGGAGAGTTCGGCATTCGGGTTGCGGCGCTCGAAGTAGTTGATGGCCCACTGGTCGCTGAAGAAGACGACCCAGCGCTCTTCGGCGTCCTGGGCGGTGGTGACGCCACCGGGGATGTCGAAATCTTCGACGGCACCGCCGTCCTTGGTGCGGACCCAGCGCAGCACGGTGTAGGGCGCCTGCTCGATGCGGCTTTCGGCGTTGTATTCGCTCTCGAGCCGGAACTGCACGACTTCAAACTGCAAGGGGCCGACGGCACCGAGAAGCGGCACGCGCTGGCCGGCGTGGGGCTGAATGAACTGCTGCACGACGCCTTCGCTGAGGAGCTGCTCCAGGCCGTCGCGGAAGCGCTTGTAGTGCGCCGTGCTGGGATTGTGCAGGTAGGCGAAGACTTCGGGCGCGAACCGGGGGATTTCGTCAAACTTGAGCGTCGGATCGGCGGCGAGCGTGTCTCCGATGCCGAAGCCGTGATTGCCGACGATGCCAACAACGTCCCCGGCGTAGGCTTCGTTCACCGTCTCGCGATCCTGGGCGAAGAGCTTTTGCGAGTTGGCGAGGCGGACGAGTTTTCCCGTGCGCGTGTGCGTGACCTGCATGTCGCGCTCGAACTTGCCGCTGACGATGCGGACGTAGCTCATGCGGTCGCGGTGACGCGGGTCCATGTTCGCCTGAATTTTGAAGACGAAGCCGGAGAATCCTTCGTCCGTCGGCTCGATGACGCGACCGTCGTCGGCCATGCGCGGTTCGGGCGGAGGGGCGAGTTCCAGAAAGCCGTCGAGGAGCATCTGCACGCCGAAGTTGTTGCTGGCACTGCCGAAAAAGACCGGCGTGAGTTCACCGCGGTCGATTTTGGCGCGGTCGTATTCGTGACCGGCTCCATCGAGCATTTCGATCTCCATCTTGGCCTGCTCGAGAGCTTCGGGCACGGTGTGCTTGGCGACAAACTCGTCGTCGAGACCGCCGACCTTCTCCGGTGCGCGGTAGGCGCCATGTGCGGTGCGCTCGAAGAGATGCACCACCTTTTTCCGCCGGTCAAAAACGCCGCGGAACTGCTGCCCGAGGCCGAGCGGCCAGTTGATGGCGCAGGCGCCGATGCCGAGCACGGTCTCCAGCTCGTCCAGCAGGGTGAGGGGCTCGCGCGCCGGCCGGTCGAGCTTGTTCATGAAGGTGAAGATCGGCACGCCGCGACGACGGCAGACCTCGAAGAGCTTGCGCGTCTGCGCCTCGATGCCCTTGCCGGCGTCGATGACCATGATGGCGGCATCCACGGCGGTGAGGACGCGGTAGGTGTCCTCTGAGAAGTCCTTGTGGCCGGGTGTGTCGAGCAGGTTCACCACGCTTCCCTTGTACTCAAACTGCAGAACGGTGGAGCTGACGGAAATGCCGCGCTGCTTTTCCAGCTCCATCCAGTCGGAAGTCGTCGCCCGCTGATTTTTGCGAGCCGTCACGGAACCCGCGAGCGCGACCGCACCGCCGTAAAGCAGGAGCTTTTCGGTGAGGGTCGTTTTACCGGCATCCGGATGCGAAATGATCGCGAAGGAGCGACGGCGGGCGATTTGAGATTCGTAGGGCATGGGAGGACCGGGTTCATGCCGCAGGGGGCGCGGGGATGCAAGCGGGCGTCACACCGCCGGGTAGTCAACTCCGACGAGATACAACCCGCAGGCGGGCGCGGTTTGATTGCTTTGCATCCCTGTTGGGTCCTCCAGCAGGCTGGCGAACCATTCCTTCGTCCCCCGACCGCGGGCGACGTGCATGAGGCTGCCGACGATGAGGCGCACCATTTTGTAGAGGAAGCCGTCGCCCTCGAATTCCATCTCGATGACGTCCTCCTTCTCACTCAATTCCGCGCGATGAATGGTCCGCGTGGTCTTCTCCGGAAGCCGGCGGCGCTGCGTTTCAGGGATGTCTCCACGGTTCGCGGAGAGGCGGACGAAATTGTGCGTGCCGGCGACTTTGGCGCAGCACCAGCGGAGCGCGTCCATGTCCAGCTGGCCGTAGATGTGCCAGGCGCGTTCCGCCTCAAACGGCGAAAGCAAGTGCGGACGCCAGATGCGGTAGCGGTAGGTCTTGCCGATGGCGTCAAATCGGGCGTGAAAGGCCTGTGGCTCGGCGTCTTCGGCCTTCGCGATGCGGATGGTCAGCGGCAGGCAGGCGTTGAGCGCGTTGGCCCAGGCTTCGGCGTTCATCCGCACGCTTTCCGGCACGTCGCAATGCGCGACCTGGGCCAGCGCATGCACGCCGGCATCGGTCCGCCCGCTGCCATGAACGCGGGCTTCGACACCGACGGCCCTGCGGATGGCGGCATTGATCAGGTCCTGGATGCCAAGGCCGTCTTCCTGGCTCTGCCAGCCCTTCCACGGCGTGCCGCAGTAGGCGATGGTGAAGCGCAGGCGCTTGAATCCGGGCGCAGGGCCGTGATTCCTGCCGGCCTTACTTTCGACGTCGCTTCGGCTCATCGCTCCATTCGAGTTCGTAGGCGGCATCCGGCAGCAGAAATCCCTCCGGGCCGCGCTGCTGGTTCAGGTACTCCTGCAAAATGACCACGGCGGCGAGTTGATCAACGATGCCGTCGCGCTCGCGCTTGCCGGTGATTCCAGCCCGGGACATCACGGCTTCGGCTTCGACGGAGGAAAGCCTTTCATCAACAAACTCGATGGGAAGCGAATGCCGCATCTCTTTGCCGAGACGGTCGGCAAAGGCCTCCGTGCGCTGCGCCGCCGCGCCCTTCTCGCCGCTCATGCGGTAGGGCATGCCGATGACAATTTTTCCGATGCGCTTTTCCCTGGCGATGCGCGCAATGGTCCTCTCGGGCTCGCTGGCCGCGTCGATTGTCTTGAGGGGACTCGCGACGATCTCCATCTCGTCGCTGATGGCGAGACCGATGCGCACGGTGCCGTGATCGATGGCCAGGATGCGCGGCATGGGTTCGGAGCGGTTCAGCGCAGTTCGGCGGGCAGCCCGTCCACGAGCTTCTTGATCGTCTCGGCACGGGCGCGATCCGCGACGAGAAGCCCGTCCTTGGACGCGACAACGATGAGGTCCTGCACGCCGATGAGCGCGACGTGCTGGCCCGTCTGCGTGAAGACGAGATTGCTGGCGGCGTCCTGCTGCGAGAAGGCGCAGTTGAACTGGTTGCCGTCGTTGTCGTTCTTCAGATAACGGCCCACGCTGGTCCAGTTTCCCACGTCGTCCCAGTCGAAGGTGGCCTCTATGTTGAGGACGCGGGTGGCCTTTTCCATGAGTGCGTAGTCGATGGAGAGCTTCGGCAGTTTGGCGAACTGCCTGGCGACGGTGGCGTTAAAATCCTTCGTGCCGCGAAGTTCGGAGACGAAGTCTGCCAGAACAGGGCAGTGGCGGCTGAGTTCGCTGAAAATCGCCGGGATCGTCCAGATGAACATGCCCGCATTCCAGAGGAAATTTCCCTGGCTGATGAAGTGCTCCGCGAGGTCGGGATTCGGCTTTTCGCGAAAGCGAACCACCTCCCACGCGGAGAGGTCCTCAAGCCCGGCAATGCTGGCGCGGCGGCCGCGCTCGACGTAACCGTAACTTGGACAGGGCCACGTGGGCTTGATGCCGACGGTGACGAGGCTGCCACTGTTCTCCGCGGCGATGCACGCGTTCGTCAGCACACGCTGAAATTCGGCGTGGTTCTGAATCAAATGATCGGCGGGCAGCACGAGCATGGTGGCCGTGGGATCACGAGCGACCACCCAGCCGACGGCCAGCGCGATGGCGGGCGCGGTGTCGCGTTTCTCGGGCTCCGCCACGATGTTCTCCTTCGGCAGATCCTTCACGATGGCCCGCACGCTGGCCTCCTGCTGCGTGTTGGTGAGGATGAGGATGTTCTCCTTCGGCACGAACCCCTCCAGGCGCTCGATCGTGAGTTCGAGCAGCGTCTTGTCACCGAAAAGCTTGAGAAGCTGCTTCGGACGGGTGTCGCGGCTGATCGGCCAAAAGCGCTGGCCGCTGCCGCCTGCCAGGATGAGAACGTAGCGGTTATTGATGGCGGGGGTACTCATGCATGTTGCGTGGGGGTCAGGCGCTTCTTTACCGGAAAGCCGCCGCTGGGCAAATTCCTCTTTGGCGAATCTTCCGCCATGGCCTATGGTGGGCCATGAAAGAAACCCTCTCCGCCCCTTCCTACGAGTCCTACGCTTCCGTCATCGCCCCTGCTGCGGCCGGATGCGCCCTTGGACTTCTGTTTGGGCGTGGAATGCGTCGCGGCTCCTCCAACGTGATCGCCTTCGCCCTCCTGGCAGCCAGCGCGGCTGTGGCGGCCCCGGTGCTGACGGACATCGCCCAGCGCGTGGCCAACCGCCCCGGCAGCGAGCGTGGCAGCCGCCGCAGGCTGGAGGGCATCCGCAGCCACGGCATGCCGGACCCCGAAACGAGCGAATTTTTCTCCGCCGACGCCCCGGAAGCGATCGGCACGCGAACCTACCCGGCAAATTGATTCCGGCCACGGTTGCGTTTTTGCAGCCGCAATGTCCGCCGATGCTCGGCGGCCCTGAGCCGCCGTGCCAAGAAAATGCCAGCCATGCCTTCTCCGCTGACCGTCCACCTCGTCCAGATGGATCCCGTCTGGGAGGACCGTGCCGCGAACCACGCGAAGGCGCGTCGGCTCGTCGAGGACGCCGCACCGCAGCCTGGATCACTCATCGTGCTGCCGGAAATGTTCGCCACGGGCTTCAGCGTGAACCTGCCGGCGACGGGGGAACCCCTCGGCGGCCCGACGGAACAGTTCCTGCGTGAACTGGCCACCGCTCACCGGTGCTGCGTCATCGGTGGTCTCGTCACAGCACTCCCCGACGGGCACGGCTCCAACCAGGCGCTCGTCATCGCACCGGACGGCGGCGAACTGGCCCGCTACAACAAAAACCACCCCTTCAGCATGGGCGGCGAGGATCAGGTACACAAGGCGGGCCATGGCGTCAGCCTTTTCGAGTGGCGGGGCCTGCGCATCGCCCCTCTCATCTGCTACGACCTGCGCTTTCCCGAACTCGCCCGGGACGCCGTGCGCGCCGGAGCGGAGGCGCTCATCTACATCGCCGCGTGGCCGGCGAAGCGCACCCAGCACTGGATCACGCTGCTGCAGGCGCGGGCGATCGAAAATCTGGCCTACGTCATCGGCGTGAACTACTGCGGTGCCGATCCCAATTTCAGCTACCTCGGCCGCAGCATCGTCGTCGATCCCCAAGGCGTCATCATCGCCGACGCAGGCGGCCATGAGCACATCGTCAGCGCCGGGATCGAACCGCAGATCGTCCACGACTGGCGTTCGCAGTTCCCGGCGCTCAAGGACGCCGGATTGGCCTGCTCGGCCGCCTGACGCGCGGCACAACGTCGTTCGGGCGAAGCTTTTCGTCCGCAGATCGCGGAGCGGTGACGGCACCCCTCAAGCTCACGCCGCGAGGGAGATGCCGCCGGCGCTGGAGACGAGCAGGACGTTGCGGAATTCCTCGACGCAGGCGGTCACTTCGATGGGAATGAGCGGTTCGGTTTCGTCTTCGGGCGGATCGTATCCGATCATGACCACGCCGGCGTCCTTCGAGGTGGTCCGCATCAGATCGGCGTCCGGTTTTCCGACCACGATCTCGATCACGGCCTTCACGCGGGCGGATTCGAGCATCTGGTTGAGCGAAGCGCGCGACTTTTCGGCGTCGGCGGATTCGGCAACGGCGTGCAGGATGCGGATGGTGTTGCGCCGCCAGTCGGAGTTTTGCACCAGCAGGTGGGCGAGCAGGAGCATCATCGTGCTGTTGCCGCCGCCACGCCACCAGATGTCGATGGTGCCGGAGGGGGAGGTCCAGCGCAGGCGGTCCTCCTGCCTGCACCGGGCGATGATGAGGCTGCGGCCAAGGCTCTTCACAAGGCGGAGCAAACGGCCATACTGGCCACCGGCTTCCGGATTCTCCGACCAGCCGAGGATGACGGTGTTGGGCCTGAATCCGCCAAGGCCGTGGCACTGCAGGATGGACTTGGCGCCTTCCAGAAGATCGGACTCCACCACCACGGCGGGAAAGGCTTCCAGCTCCTCGGCGGCGATGAACTTCCGCAGCTTGCTCTCCGCCGCGTCGAGCGTCTCAGCGCGGCCCTCGACATCGCCCGTGATGATCTGCGCGAGTGAAAGCACCCCCTGGCCGGAGGTGAGCCAGTAGCCGAATTCGGCGATGTGGTTGCGCATGAAGGCGCCGCCGCTCATGGCGATGATGATGGGCCGCCAGTTTTTCGGATGATACTTTCCCTCTTCGAGCCGCAGCAGTGCCTTGCGAGCGCGTTCAAAGACCGCGCCGCTGCCGACATCCCCCCAGCGTGCATGGATTTCCTTGCGGCTGATGACATGGTGCAGCGCGGCCATGGCGCCGATGGAGGTGGCGGCCCAGAGCGGCGACATGAGAATCATGACGGCGACGCAGCCGATGGCTCCGAGCAGGGCGGTGGACCAGTGGCTGAAGCGGAAGGCGGGCCTGTAGCTCGGATTGTGGGTGTAGGACTCGTAGAAGCAGGCCAGATTGATCGTGCCGTAGGTCAGCATGAAGAACATGGTGATGATCGGCGCGATGGCGTTCAAGTCGCCGAGCATGATGCACGCCTGGGCGATGGCGAAGGTGAGCACCGTGGCATGACGCGGCTCGTTGCCGGCGCCGCTGCCTTTGCCAAACATGCGCAGGCTGGGAAAGACGTGATCCTTCGCCAGCGCCTGCAGGATGCGCGGCGCACCCATCATGCTGCCGAGTGCGGAGGACAGTGTGGCGGCAAAGACGCCGGCCACGATCAACGCCGAGGATGCGGCAATGTTGAACACGGCAAAGCTGTCCTGCACCAGCATCTCCCGCGAACCCGCCGCACCGAGCAGCACCGCCATGGCCAGATAGATCACGCCGGTGAAGATGATGGCAGCGAGCGTGCCGGACGGAATCGACTTGCCCGGGCTGGCGAGATCACCGGACATGTTCACACCGGCCATGATGCCGGTGACGGCGGGGAAAAAGAGCGCGAACATCGTGAAGAAGTTACCGCCCGGCAGATAGTCCGGCCCCCAGTTCGCGGCGATGTTCTCCGTCGTCATCGCCGGAATCGCCCCTGCGAAAAACGACCCGAGCGACAGCACCAGCACCGCCAGGATGCCGTACTGCAGCTTGATCGTCCAACCCGCGCCGATGAAGACGCAGATGAAGACCGCGACATTGACGATGGTGGAAAGCAGCGTGGCGGAAACGCCCGGAGCGGGAAAGGTGTTCAGAAACGCCTCCGTGAAACCGATGACGTACATGGCCACGGAGATGGCCTGGGCCAGGAAGAACACCACGCCGATCGCGCCGCCGAATTCGACGCCGAGACTGCGACTGATGAGAAAGTAGGCGCCGCCGCCTTTGACGCGCGTGTTGGTGGCAACAGCGGAAATGGAGAGCGCCGTGAGCGTGGTGATCAGCTTCGCGCAGGCCACGATGATCAGCGCGTCGAAGATCCCCGACTGGCCGACGACTTGCCCGAAGCGCAGGAACATGATGACGCCGAGAATCGTCAGCGTGCTGGGCGTGAAGACGCCGCCGAAAGTTCCGAATTTACCCGGCGCGGCTTTGGTTTTGGGTGCGGCGGTCGGTGTTTCAGACATGGCCGATTATCTGCGAAGCCCGTGCTTCCGCAACAGAACCCGCCGCCCCGCCAAAAATCGCCGCCCATTCACCGCTCGCGATGGATCGCTGGTTGCGTCTTTCCCGGCCCGCGCAAGAATGCCCCATGCCCATTCTGGTCAGCGACGATGACGCAGCCAACATCCACACGGCGAGGATCACCCTTCCGCCGCGTGCCCCGTCTTCGGGACGCGTGCTGGTCATCGGCGACCTGCACGGCTGCTCCGCCGCGCTGGAACTGATGCTCGCGGAGCTGGCCCCGCAGGAGGGCGACACCGTCGTGCTGCTCGGCGACTATGTGGATCGCGGCCCCGACTCCCGCGGCGTGCTGAACATGATCATCGGACTCGAAAAACGGACACGGGTGATCCCGCTGCTGGGAAACCACGAGCTGCTGATGCTGGACGCAAGGACGGGCGCGGTCGATCCCGGCTCCTGGTTCTCAGTCGGCGGCCGGCAGACGATGGAGTCCTATGGCACCGATCTCCCGGACTGGAGCAGGGTGCCGGACGAACACTGGGAGTTCCTGCGGAACCGCCTCCACCGCTCCCACGTCACCGACACTCACATCTTCGTCCATGCCAATGCGAGCGCGGTGCTGCCGATGGAGGACCAGACGGACGACTGGCTGTTCTGGCGGCGCTTCGACGATTCGCACCCGCATTTTTCCGGCAAGACGCTGATCTGCGGACATACGGCGCAGAAGTCCGGCCTGCCCAACCTCCAGGAAAAGCGCATCTGCATCGACACCTGGGCCTATGGCGACGGCTGGCTGACGGGACTCGACACAAGCACGGAGACCTTCGTGCAAACCAGCCAGCGCGGCGAGGTGCGGCGGCTGAATTTCAACGAGGTGCAGAAGCTCCGCGCACAGGCCTGACCCCTCCCGCCTCATGAACCGCGAGCGCTGGATCGTTTCTGCTGTCACGCTGTCGCTGCTCTGGCTGCTGGGTGCCCTGGTCGTCCTTCCCGGAATGGAGAAGGTGCTTCAAACGGCGGCCTGGAAGCGGATGGAAGGCGAAGCGCACCTTTCCGGCAGGCTGGCTCGCGTGACCCTGACCTTCAACGGGCAGGAGGCGCGCATTGGCGGAGAGGTGCGCTCATCCCGGGACCGCGAAGCCATCGAAGCCGCCGTGCGCGATCACGTGCGGGCGCCGGCGAACTTTGCCGCAGGCATGTCGCGACGTTTGAATCCGGTGGCGTCCATCCGCAATGAGATCGCGCTGGCGCCGTACCCTCCCGGCTGGCTGCTGCTGGCAGCGGAGGGCGAAAAGGCGCGCTTGACCGGTGCGGCGGCGAGTGAATTCGAAGCGCGGGACCTCGCGCGCAGCATCCTGCACCGCTGGTCGGCGGGAGGCGGCTCCGTCGAAGGAGAGCCGTTCATCGACGCTGAAAATCACGACGAGGCGGCGGAAGTCGCGGCCACGCTGCGCGGCATTCCGGTGCCGCAGGCGCTGGCACAGGCGCACATCGCCAGAATCGGCGGTCGCTGGGTGACGCTGGCCGTCGAGAAGCCCGACGCCGCGCTGCGCGCGGAGGTGGAGGCGCTCGGCATCGGCGAGGAGGAGTGGGAAACCCACCTGCAGCCCGCATTGCACCGCGTGCGCGAGGCGCGGCAAAGGCAGCGCGAGGTGGAGGCCGAGGCGCGGCGGCTGGCGGCGCTGCCGCCCGGCCATGTGTTTCTCGCCACGCGCGGGACGGATGTGGTGATGCGCGGAGAGGTGGGATCGGCGGCGGCGAAAAGCTCGCTGCTGGACGAAGCGCTGGCGGTTTTCAAACCGCGGCAGGTGCGCGACGAGATCCGCGTCAGCCCCAACCGCCAGCCTGACGCGGAGTTCGGTCCTGTAACGACCGCACTCCTGCCAGCCGAAGATGAAGGGCGGGACAAGGCGCTGTTCCTCGGATTCGGCGGCGGGGCATGGAAGCCCGCGGACTGGGAGGCGGGCCGTGATGCCACCCCCTGGCGGCAGGACCTGCCCGCCGGCGTCAGGATGGAGTGGCTGGCGGCGGACAGCACCAGGGTCATCGACTGGCTGCAGGGTGCAGCCCCGACTGAAACATCTGCGCCTCCCGCTTTCGTCACCCTGGCCGTCTGCGGCGGGAAGGTCATCCTGGGCGGTCGGCTCGCGGAGGAATCCGCGCGGTCCCAGTTCATCGCAGCGGTGCGCCGCGCCTGCCCGCCGGACAGCATCGTCCTTCATGACGACCTGCGTCTGCTGGCCTCCAGCCGGCCCTGGAGCGGGATCTTGCACACGCTCAAAAGCCTCCCGGAACTTCCCTCCGACGGCGTGTTTTTCGCCTTGGCGACACCTGGTTCCGAATGGATCGAACTGCCCGTCACTTTCGATCTGATCGAGGCCGGCGGCATCGCGCGCAGCGGCCTGCTGCCGCCGGATCTGCCCGCCGCGCTGGTTGACTCGCACGCGGAGGAGGCCATCGAACAGTTTCGCGCCCGGCTGCCCGCACGCCCCCCGTCCCTTCCCCGCTGATGTCGTCTTTCCTCTGGCTTTTGCTCTATCTCGCCCCGCTTCTCGGCCTCACCGCCGCAGTCTTCGGCTGGCTGGGCTGGCGCTGGTCCGGGAGTGATCTGAAGAAGCGGGTCGCCGAACTCGAAAAAGAGCTGCAAAGCCTCAGCCGGGCGGAAGAGGAGCGCGACGCCGCCCAGGCCGAAATCCTCACGGCCACCGCCGAAGCAGCCACGCTGCTGCAAGGACGCGACGCCGAGCTCGAGCGGCTGCGGAAGGACTTGAAGACGGCACGGGCCGATGCCGAACGCCGCAAGGATGAAGCCGCCAAGACCGACGAATCCCGCAGGGCGCAGGAGACGGAAATCACCCGCCTGCTGACGGATCTCGACGCCGCACGCGAGGAAATCCAGCGCCTGCGCACCGCACCGCCCGTCGAGACGCCGGTCGGACCGGACACGCCGGAGCCGCCGCCTGAAAAACCGAAGCGCAAACGCACCCCCGCAGTGAAGGCAAAGGCGGTGACGGCCATTCGCGGCGCGTCGATGCAGGAAACTCTCGCCGCCGTGGAAGAACGTCTCACCGCCCAGCAGTCCACGCTGGGCGCCCTGAATCAGGAGCTGGAGGACTGGCAGCGCCGCGTGGCCACGCTCGAATCCCAGCCCACCGCCGATCCGG
Organism: uncultured Prosthecobacter sp.; assembly: GCA_964452755.1. GTDB lineage: Bacteria > Verrucomicrobiota > Verrucomicrobiia > Verrucomicrobiales > Verrucomicrobiaceae > Prosthecobacter. Next base: position 609,918 of record CAYVQY010000001.1, read on the forward strand.
CAGGACTCGCCCTCGCCTACCGCAGCCTGGCCGACAGTGAAAAGCGCCTGGAGGAAACCACGGACGAGGTCAGGCACCTCCAGGGCCAGGCCTCCGTTCTGAAACGGCTCCAAAGCGACGCCGCAGCGCTGGAGACGGTGCCTGACGACGACCTGACCCGCATCAAGGGCATCAAGAATGTCATCAGCGACCAGCTCCGCTCCCACGGCATCCGCACCTGGCGGCAGATCGCGCTTTGGAATGACGACGAACTGCGCACCTTCAGCGAGCTGCTGGCCTTCAGAAATCGCGCGAAGCGGGAAAAGTGGAAACAGCAGGCGCGTGAACTGCATGAATCCGTCCATGGTCCGCTGAACTGATCCCCTTCCCTGTCGCATGGTCACGTTCCCGCTTCGTCCGCTGCTGCTCGTTCCTTTTTTCATCGCCTCCTGCGTGAATCCCGGCACACCGGAGCACCGCCGCGAACGGGCCCACAGGATGAGCGCCGACCTGCAGCGGCTGTCGCCCAGTGTGAGCCGCACGGAGGCGGACAGGCTGGCCGCGACCGCCATCGAGGCGTCAGCCGAACTGTCCGCCGACTTCAAACCCGTGATTCTGCCTTGGGTGAACAACATGCTGGTGAACATGGGCCTGCGGAAACGCGGCCTCTGCTACCAGTGGCGCGACGATTTGTTCCCCCATCTCTTCCGGCTCAACCTCCGCACGATGGACCTGCATCTGACCTCCGCCAAGCGCGCCACGCGACGGGAGCACAATGGCATCATCGTCACCGCCAAGGGACAACCCTTTGAAGAAGGCCTCGTGCTCGACCCCTGGCGCCATGGCGGCCGCCTCTGGTGGGGCAGGTTGGAGAAGGACCGGCACCGTTACCCATGGGAACCCCTCCCCTGGGAACTGACTCCGGTGGTGCTGCGCCCGCTGCTCATGCCGGACCTCTACCCGTCACGCCGCTCGGCGGCGCTGCAGCAGGAGCAGTGAACCCAGCAGCGCCAGCACAAAACCCGCCGGCTCCGGCACGGCGGCGAAGTTGTTGTTCACCACGAAGCTTCCCACATCCGCGCCGAGGACTTGGGAATCCACGATGGAAGTACCGAACTGAGTGCCGGCAAAGACGCCGCTCAGCGCGGCTTCATTGGCCGCCTCGGTGAAACTCGTGAAGTTCCGCGTCAGATCCTTGCTGCCGTTTCCGTCGATGTCGCTGCTGAGCGTGAAGGCCATCGCGTCCCCCAGGTAATCCGCCAGCACCGCCGCCGCTGCGGCGCTGTAGGCGCCCTGCGACGAGACGTACTCCGGATAGGAGGGCGAATCGATCAACGGCAGCCAAAAAAAGTCCCCCTCGGTGCTGGGGTTGCCGTCCGTGTCGAAGATGCCGTCGCCGCCGTTGGCGATGGCCGTTTCAGGCCGCCAGAACTGGGTGTCATAGCTGCTCGCCCAGGAGGCGATGCCGGCGTCCGCCAGTGCCACGTTCATCGCGGCAAAGAGCCGCGCCGTCTCCGCGACACTGAGTCCGGCGGTGCTCGCCGCGATGGCGGCGACCTCATTCCACATGCCCGGCACCTTGACCGTGCCGCTGCCGCCAGACCAGAAGTACGCCTGCGTCGTCTGGTCCGCCGTGCGCGTGAGGCTGGACTGGGCGCCGAGATCCTTCACCTGGTTAAAGTCCGCCGCGTATTGCCCGGTCTGCAGGTAGTCCGCCCGCGTCGCTCCCGGCAGCGTGCTGACGTAGGGCGCGGTGCTGCCGATGGCAAACGTCCCCACGTTCCCCCAGCCGGGCAGCAGCGCATTGGAGGCGGACGTTTGCTGCCAGTAGCCGATGGTCCCTACGGGCGAGTAGGGCGTGCTGGCGGCCACCGAGGAACCGTCGCCGGAACGCCACGTCAGGATGTCGTTGGCGATGGTCGTGCCCCAGGCGATGCCGTCCGTCTTTGCCTGCCCGTCGGCGATGCCGCCGAGCTGGGTGTTGTAGAGCGCGGTGAAGTCCCCTGCCCCACCCGAGTGGAGACTCTGCATCACCAGATTCGCCGCCGTCGCCATCGCCGCTTCGGCGGACGCCCCCGAGGGACCGCCGCCCGGTGCGGAGTAGCTGTTGAATCCGTAGGTCTCGTAGTTACCCCAGATGCTCTCCCCGGCGTTGTAAATGGCCGTGTGCAGGATCGCAAGATCACGCGCCACGAAGGGCGACTCCGCCGTCGTCCGCATCGTTTCCAGTGCCAGCGCATTCCAGTCCGTCACCAGATCCGCCCTCAGCACGGCAGGCGCCGCCGTCAGCAGACCGAAAACGGCCAGCAGTGAGGAAAAATGGGGGCGAAAGGAAGGCATGAGGGGGTAATTCAGTCTAAAATTATCATAATTACCATGTTTAACAATTGGTTTTGTTTGCTTAACCATCATGACCTGAATGGACTCGAATTTGCCTTTGACCTTCGTCCCTCCAGCCGGACTGTCACGCCGTCACGACAGGGGCGTCCCACCGCAGGGACTGAGACGGATCTTCCTCGATCCGAACCCTCCGAACCTGATGCGGGTCATGCCGCCGAAGGGAGTTCGCTCGGAGGTTCATCTCAGTTTCAGCGCGAAGCGTCTCACCCATCAGAGAACCGCGAACAGCGAACCGAGAACTTTTTACACCCATGATCGCCACCCAAGACTCCTTCGAGCCCCATTCCCTCGACCAGCTCCCCGCCTCCTCCCGCGTTTACGTGCAGGGGCAGATCCACCAGGACGTGCAGGTCCCCATGCGCGAGATCAAGCTCTCGCCCACCAAGGACTTCAACGGCCGCGTCATCGAAAACGAACCCGTGCGCGTCTATGACTGCTCCGGCCCCTGGGGCGATCCGGATTACAAAGGCACCGTCGAAACCGGCCTGCCCGCCCTCCGCAAATCCTGGATCGAAGGCCGCGGCGACGTCGAGGAATACGAAGGCCGCGCCATCGAGCCCCGCGACAACGGCTACCTCACCGCAAACCACGCCGAATACGCCGCCGCCAAGCGCGAAGGCCTCCTCAGCCCCCTGAAGGCCCCCATCAATGCCCAACGCAATCCCTTGAAGAGCACCGGCAAGCCCGTCACCCAGCTCGCTTACGCGAAGGCCGGCATCATCACCCCCGAGATGGAGTTCATCGCCATCCGCGAAAACATGCGCCGCGCCCAGATCGCCGACCTCAAAGACGACATTCTCCGCAACGACCTCGACAAGCAGCACGCGGGGTCATCTCAGTCACCCGGTCATCCCTTCACCCCGTCAGTTTTTCAGCGCTTCCCCCAGCGCATCCCCGCCGAGATCACCCCCGAGTTCGTCCGCAGCGAAGTCGCCGCAGGCCGCGCCATCATCCCCGCGAACATCAATCACCCCGAACTCGAGCCGATGATCATCGGCCGGAACTTCCTCGTCAAAATCAATGCCAACATCGGCAACAGCGCCGTCGCTTCCAGCATCGAGGAAGAGGTCGAAAAAATGCGCTGGGCCACCAAGTGGGGTGCGGACACCGTCATGGACCTCTCCACCGGCAAGAACATCCACGCCACGCGTGAATGGATCCTGCGGAATTCACCCGTGCCCATCGGCACCGTGCCCATCTACCAGGCGCTAGAAAAAGTGAACGGCAAGGCCGAGGACCTCACCTGGGAGCTCTTCCGCGACACCCTCATCGAGCAGGCCGAGCAGGGCGTCGATTACTTCACCATCCACGCCGGCGTCCTCCTCCGCTTCGTGCCCATGACCGCCTCCCGCATGACCGGCATCGTCAGCCGCGGCGGCAGCATCATGGCCAAGTGGTGCCTCGCCCATCACAAGGAAAACTTCCTTTACACCCACTGGGACGACATCTGCGACATCATGGCCGCCTACGACGTCTCCTTCTCCATCGGCGACGGCCTGCGCCCCGGCTCCATCGCCGATGCCAATGACAAAGCCCAGTTCGGCGAACTCGAAGTGCAGGGCGAGCTCACGAAGCGTGCCTGGGCCAAAGGCGTGCAGGTCATGAACGAAGGCCCCGGCCACGTCCCCATGCACATGATCGAGGAAAACATGGCCAAGCAGCTCGAATGGTGCCACGAGGCCCCCTTCTACACCCTTGGGCCCCTAACGACCGATATCGCCCCCGGCTACGACCACATCACCAGCGGCATCGGAGCCGCCATGATCGGTTGGTATGGCTGCGCCATGCTCTGCTACGTCACGCCCAAGGAACACCTCGGCCTGCCCAACAAGGAAGACGTCAAAGCCGGCGTCATCACCTACAAACTCGCCGCCCACGCCGCCGACCTCGCCAAAGGCCACCCCGGTGCCCAATACCGCGACAACGCGCTCTCCAAAGCACGCTTCGAGTTCCGCTGGGAAGACCAGTTCAATCTTTCCCTCGACCCCGTCACCGCCCGCGAATACCACGACGAAACCCTCCCCCAAGACGGAGCCAAATCCGCCCACTTCTGCTCCATGTGCGGCCCGCACTTCTGCTCCATGAAGATCACTGAGGATGTGAGAAAATACGCCGCAGAACAGGGCCTCGCAGAAGAAGAAGCCCTCAAAGCCGGGATGGAACAAAAATCTCGGGAGTTTACAGAAATGGGTGCCGAAGTGTATACGAAGGCATGAGACCACTGCGATATGATCAGAACCGAGAAGTCGGAGGTGAGACAGAAAGGTTAGGCAACCCCATAATTGCCTCGTATAATCCTCGTACCAACCGTGCTATTTGAGTCCAGGAACCGGAATCACACAAACAAAACACCCAGTCCCTTCGACTATTGGGACTTCTCGGAGAATTGGTGTTCCCTTTCCAGGAATCCTTCGATTTGAGAATAGCTCACATCGAACATCTTAACTCTGGGGCTTGCGCTTGAGCGATCGTAAGAAGCCTTTTCGGCACTTTTTTCTTTTTTTCTTTTGATTGGTGCCCCGTAACTCAAGGAAAGTGAAAATAGATTCACAAATTGTCGAGGACCAACTCCTACAAATGGCACAAAAGATACTTTGCCAACATCGCAACTGTCTCCGACTGCGATAGAATCGGCATGCATTACGGCAGCCTTACTCTTAGGATAAGGTTCGATGTAAATTACACTTTTGATTCCACTTGCGACAATATGCTTTGCGCAATTGTGACATGGAAATGTGGTGCAAAATAACACAGCGTCTTTGCAGCTAATTCCTCTTCTAGCGCATCCAAGAATTGCGTCCATTTCTGCATGAACCACTCGGCCAAATTCAGTGAGATCGAGGAGTCCTGAGTTTTTGATATTAGCTTCAAGTTGTTCGCTCACCAACTTTGATAGCCGTTTCAACACCGGATTAAGCTTCTGTTTGGCGATCTTTGCCTTAGTGGCATCAAGGTTCAGAATTTGGCTGGCTACTTCATGCTTTATAGCCGCAACTAATCGATCCTTTTCTTTCGCGTTAAAATCATACCCTAATTTATAGTCCCTTCCGCCATCTACATCATAGATCAGATTTTTTTCATCATCAAAAAGTGGCCAGTAGCTTCCACCGCCAGCTTTGGGGCATTCATTGGCGCCTGTTGCGATGATGTCCGTGGATCGAGTAATTACAGAGCCAACTTGTCGCGATAGGTCAGCGCTTCTCATAGCTGCTGTATGAGCAATGTACATGGCATACTCATGGAAGGTTGGAGTCCTGAACGGGTCGGCAAATATGATGTCCATAAACCTCTGCAGTGAATTATAGACTTTGGGGCTATTTCCATTTTCCGTTAGGAAGAAATCAGCAAGATGAAATGCATCCATGGTGCTCTGTGCATGAGATCCCGCATCGCTCTCATCGCGCTTGATTAGAATCTCACGTTTTTCTTCGCTGAGTATGTGACAATGATTCTCGAGGTACGATTTTCTGGACTCTTCGAGCGAATGAACCGCAAACAGGTAAAACCCTCGACCATAAATATTGCGTAGCTCTTTGATTTCCGCCTGGTGCTTCAGTGAGTCGATTATGAAGATGGTTCGCGTACCATTTTGTGAATTGCGTTTCCTCGCGATTTCTACTGCCGCTCGTTTTGCTAGAATTGCACAATCCCTCTTCCGGAGCTTATTACCTCCATCCATGAGGGCTATCACCCGATCGTATTCATTCGCACCGTGCCGCTTAATATTCCCCAGTTCCGTGATTAGGTCGCTAATCTTGATGACAACCGTGTTGTAAGAGTATTTGGCCGCCAAATCGCCAATATTCTTTGTCACTAGATCTCTATTGCACCCAATGGGTCCAACAATTCCAAAAACTAGTTCGGTGTCTGCTCCAGAGTCTTGTCTGTAGTTCATAATCGTGACGCTTCTCTGATTTTCAGTCTACAAGGGAAACGGGGACAGGGTGAAAAATTCTGAAAAAATTCTCTCAGAGATCGGGTTGATGCTCTTGGATTGCGGAAACGGGAAACGAGGTCAGGGTTCAAAAACCTGACAAGTCCACCTCGGCGTCGTTCCAGCCTCTCGCGGTGGTTCCATCCGGTTCCCGAACGACGCCCCTCCAGCGATCCAGGTCGAGCCTCGTTGCCCAGCCGCTGGGGAGCCTCGGCGGGGAAACGGGGTCAGTGTGCAACTGCCTGATAGATGATTCGCCTTGTTTCATTTCACCGCACCGTCGGACAACACGCGCAAGGTATCACTGGCGGATTCCCAGCGCAGCAGGGGCGTGTGATCACGCCGGGCATCGACGGTGAATTCGAGATCAGCGCCCTTCCATGCCTTGAGGTCCACCGCAAGGATGGCGGTCTCGGACAGCTCGCCAAGGACGGGCTTGAGAACCTTCCGGAGTTCATCGATGCCGAAGGAGCGCAGGCCATGCCCGGCGCGCCAGACCCAAAGCAGGCGGGGATGACGGAAGATGAGCACCTGCAGCGCCACCATGTCCTGCCGGGGATGCCAGTGGCAGTCGTTGGTGAGCGGTTCATTCCCATAAGCGGGCATGAACTTCCCCTCGGTGGGGGAAACGAAGTCCGTGTGCAAAAATCTGACAACCCTTGGCCTCCATCTGCCTTTTCATGATTCGGCGTTCCGGGTTCGACTCTCGCGCGTCCCCGCCGCCCCAAGCGGAAACCCCGGAGGCATCGACCGGAAACGGGGTCAATGTGCAACTGGCTGACAAAAAGTTTCTTGAGCCCGACCCCAAGCCCGGCCCTCCTTCCGGCTGGCAGGTGGTCTGGCGGAGGGTAAGTGTCCCTCTATGGCGATTTTGCCTGAACGACAAAAAAGGGGGAAAGCCAGGTAAGGGTGCAAAAATTGACTGCTTATCACAACGCTTCCACAACGGAGACGGAACTTTCGTGCGAAGGAAGGATGGTCATCGGCGGTGATGCCGCCGCAGGGCCTGGCAGGCGCGGTGGCATTCGGATCGCAGAGAACGTGCGATCTTGAGAAACTCGGCGCGCTCGGACGGCATCGCGTCCAACGCGTAAGTCTCTGCCTGAGTCAGGTCTGCGATCACCTGATCATAAAACTCGATGCGCTGGGCGGCACGCAGATGCCGCAGCTCTTTCGCGACACGTTCGTTCACGCGCTGGATAAGTTCTGCAGCCAGAGTCAGCGACAGCTCGCTGAGGACGAACTGGAGACTCTCCGGAAGATCCTTGGCTTCCTCGATCCCCTGCCGTCCAGCCTTCTCCCAAATGATGTCTCTCATGCGGAGAAAGACCCGCGTGGCAGCTTCGGCCGGCTGTTTTTCGAGCCATTCGCGCAGTTGTTTCTGGAACAACTCGCCATCCTTCGCTTCGTTGACCTCCCCCTGGGAGGCTTCCAGCAGGTAGGCATGATGCGCTTCATATATCTCATGCATCCAACTCGCCAAGACTGGGGTCTCCAGACCGGCGTCTTCATCCGTTTCCATCACACCTTCATCGAGATTGAGAGGTCTGTCTGACATGGCACCATATAAAATCAAAGATGCCCTGCTTTGCAAGAAAGGGTCAGGCGATTCTTGACACAACCTTCCTTGTCTTGCCGCTTTACCCGACTCACGGCGGTGGACACCGTTCTCCCCGTCATTCCCTGCGATGCGTCTTTCCTCACCAGAGACCCAGCTCGTCCTGCTCCAGTGCGATGGGTTCGAGGCATTCGGGTGATTCAAAGCCGCGCTGGTTCAGCCGCCGGGTGACGGGCCAGGATTCCATCTGCTCCGAGGGCAGCGTGACGAGCAGGGACTACAGTTCCTCCGGCGCAGCCGTGGCATCGAGCCAGCGCCGGCACTGCTCCGGGAACAGGAGGACGGGGGAGGGTGCAAAACTCTGACCCATCCACCTCGGCGTCGTTCCAGCCTCTCGCGGTGGTTCCATCCGGTTCCCGAAAGACACCCCCCTCAAGTAATCCAGCTCGAGCCCCGCTGCCAGCCGCTGGGGAGTCTCGACGGAACCGCCTCCCGTTCGCGCCCCTCCGCCAAGCTGACGATGAACCGCGAAGGCATCCCCCCCGAGTTCGAGCCGGGTCTTCGCCATCCGGTGGACGATTTGCGCCATCCGGTGAACGATTTGCTCCATCCGGTGATCGGTTTGCGGCATCCGGTGAACAGTTTGCGCCATCCGGTGATCGGTTTGAGCCATCCGGTGATCGGTTTGCGGCATCCGGTGAACGATTTGCGCCATCCGGTGATCGGTTTGCGCTATCCGGTGAACGATTTGCGGCATCCGGTGAACGGTTTGCGCCATCCGGTGATAGGTTTGCGGCATCCGGTGAAGGGTTTGCGGCATCCGATGAACGGTTTGCGGCATTCCGTGGACTTTTTACGGCATCCGGGAAACGGGGTCCGGCCAGCGGACAAATCCGTCTCTGCGTCTTTCCAGCCTCTCTCGCGGTGTTTCCATCCGTTTCCCGAACGACGTCCCTCAATGCTTCTGACATGAGCGTCTTGTCAGCGTCACATCAGCGGTTTCCATGCGGTCCGTGCCTCCTCGGGGCGACTGCTCGTGGGTCTGCACTTGGCAGTGGAGTGTTTTCTATTCATCTTGGCTCCATGACTCCAGCCCTTCCTAATGCCGTCACACTGCCCCAGGATGCCAAGGTTTTCAGCGCCCTTGGCGATGAAGTCACCGTGCTGCTGAGCGGGGAGCAGACGGGTGGAGCCTTCACCATGGTGCAGGTCGTCACGCCACCGGGAGGCGGGCCGCCGCCGCACTGGCACACGCGGGAGGACGAGTGGTTTTACATCCTGGAAGGCCTGGTTGAATTCTGGCAGGACGGTGTCTGGACGGAAGTGCCCGCCGGGACCGCCGCCTACCTGCCGCGCGGATCACGCCACACCTACCGCAACTGCGGCGACACCCCGCTGCGCATGATCGTGCATGCGGCCCCGGCAGGCTTCGAAGTGTTCTTTGAACGCATCGCCGAGGTCTTCAACGCACCCGGCGGTCCAGACATGCCGCGCATCGTCGAGATCAGCGCCGAGCACGGCATTCACTATGTGAAAGCGTAGATCCGGCTTCGGACGGCGTCGCGTCTTGCGGATGAGCATTCCACAGAAAAGGGACAGCGCTTCAGCCCTCCTGGATCGCTCAGAACCGCTCTTTTCCAGGAAATGAATTCGTGATCACCGGCAACTTCGCCTTCGGGACACGCAACCAAGTCCTAAAGGCAATCGAAGAGCGCGGTGGAATTCCTCATGAGCGCCCTCGCCAGAATACTCGTTATGTCGTTGTCGGGTCTTTTGTCTCCGAGGGCTGGGCCCATGGGAACCATGGACGCACGGTTGAAGCGCCAATGGATTTGAGAGCCGGCGGATACGACGTGTCCATTGTGAGCGAAGAGTGTTGGCGATCCTCGCTCCATTAAAAGCGAGACTTCATCCACGAGTAGAAGCTCGCGCCGATCTGGGCGTAGCCGGCGGCGTTGGGATGGACGCCGTTGTTGTCGGGGTAGCCATCGACGGGGTCGAGGTTGAGCTCGGTGGGGACGAGGTGGATGCCTTCGCCTTCGCGGTTGGAGAGGCGTTTGAGCATGAGCTGGACGAGGCGGTGCTGGATGCGTTTCCAGCCCCAGCGCGGGTATTTGTCCTTGTAGTTGGCGGTGAATCCTTCCTGACGCGCATTCGGCGGCGTGGTGAGGCCGACGGCGAGAATGGCCTTGGGCGCGGCCTTATGGAATTCGGCGAGCAGTTTGTCGGCGTTGTCGAGCACCTCGTTGATTTTGGAGTCGGGGTTGTTCGGATCGGCTCCGAAGCAGTCGTTGATGCCGAGCAGGAAGGTGACGATGTCCGGTGGCTGGTTGTCGCAATGCTCTGCAAAATAGCGGTTCAAATCGAAGACGCCGGCTTTGCCGTCGGCGGCGGGGAAGATGAAGGGGCTGGTGCTTTTGCGGGCGAGCGGACCGGCGGTGACGCCGGGTGTGGGCGCGGTGTATTTGGTGAGGAAATCGGCCCACTTCCACCCGCCGTAGCCTTCGTGGACGACACCGGGCTTTGCAGAGGCGGGCCGGTGCGTGCCGAGCAGCGTGAACGCGGGATTGCCGGGCGTGGAGAGCAGGCGGGCGATCTCGTTCGGGTAAACGGTCGCGTTGGTGAGGCTGTCGCCGATGATGAGGAGGCGCAGGGACTTGTCGCCGCCCGCTTGGCGCGGGGAGACGTGCAGCGTGGCGCGCCCCTGCTCCAGGACTTTGCCGTTGGCGTCTTTGACGGTGATGGAAAGCGGATGATCGCCGGCATCGCGATCCGTGGGTGTGACGGTCCAGCGGCGGGATTCGTTCGTGCCGAGCTTGCAGGTGAATTCGAAGCGGTAGTCCTGCGGTGTCTCAGTGAGGACGATGTTGTCGTGGTAGATGCTCATCGGCACGTCCGGCACGGCATAGACGACGGGAGGGAGGGTGAGCTGGAGGTCGGCGGCGAGGGAGAGCGATGACGCGAGGCAAAAAAGAAGGCCGATGGATTTCATGAGTAGCTGGTCGTGGCGGAGTGCTGCGGACTCGGAGGTCCGTGCTCCACTACGAGCCAGCGGGAACGAATCGTTCCATGAAGCGCAGGATGGCAGCGGTGGAAAGCTGGCCGCCGGGCGTGGAGGGAAAGTAGTCGGCACCGTGCGTGGCCCAGGGGAATTCGAGAAATTCGTGATCGTCGTGATCCGTGCGCAATTCCGTGAAGCGACGGCTGTGGCCGATGCCGACGAGGGAGTCGAGCGTGCCGTGAATCAGAAGCGTTGGCAGGCTGTGCTTGTCGAGAAACTCGGTGGCGGAGGCGGTGCGGTAGGCATCAGGCACTTCATGCGGATCGCCGCCCATGTATTGGCGGACGAGCGTGAGGGATTTTAACAGGTCATCGGGCAACGCCCACTCGCGGGCGATGTACATGTTCGGCGTGCCATAGACCGAGATGCAGCCGCGCGCTCCGAGCTCCGGCATGCTGAAGGCGCATGCAGCGGCGATCTGCGCACCGGCGGAGCGGCCCATGAGGACGATGCGACGCGTGTCGATGCCGAGTTCGTCTGCGTGGTCGCGAATCCACGCGAAGGCGCGGCGGGTGTCATCAGCTTGAGCAGGCCACTGGTGTTTCGGTGCGAGGCGGTAACCGTAAGAGCAGAGGACGTAGCCATGCGAGGCGAGTTCGGTGTTCGCGCCGATGAATTCGCCGGGATCACCGCTGTCCCAGCCGCCGGTGTGGGCGATGAGCAGGCAGGGGAGCGGTTTGCCGGTTCCAATCGGGCGATAGATCACGATGTCGAGTGATTCATCACCGTCCCTCCAGTAGGCGCGGCGCTCGGTTTGAACTTCAAACCTGGTGTGATGAAGCGGCAGCCAAAGACGCAGCCATGAGAAGGGCAGGCCTTGAGCTTTGGCGATCTTGGAAGCCTGAAAAGCGGGAACGAGGAAGACGCAGGCGAGCAGCAGAAACAGCGGCGCGAGCCAGCGTGAGCCGTGCATGGCCGGATAGATCAAAACCAGCGAAAGCAGAGCCAGCCAGTGGCCGAACTCCTGCGTGACGAGCTGCAACTGCCATTGCAGCTTCGTGGGCGACATCATCCAGGCGTTCAGCGCCAGCAGCGAGAGGATGAGGAGTGCCAGAATGAGTGCCACGGATTTCACGGATAACACGGATCAGCATGGAGTTATCCGTTCCATTTGTGATTCAGGATTCACGAAATGGCGCGCCGGTCAGACCTGTCGGACGAGTCGGACAGGTCTGACGCTCCGAACATGAACGACTTCAACCCGCGATCGCAAACACCTCACGGGCGTCGGCGATGCTGCCGGTGAGGGCGGCGGCGGCGACCATGATGGGACTCATGAGGACGGTGCGCCCGGTGGGGCTGCCCTGACGGCCTTTGAAGTTGCGGTTCGAGGAGGACGCGCAGAGCTGGTCGCCGACGAGCTTGTCGGGGTTCATCGCGAGGCACATGGAGCAACCTGCGGCGCGCCATTCGAAGCCGGCTTCGCTGAAGACCTTGTCGAGACCTTCCTGCTTCGCCAGAACATCGACGATCTGCGATCCGGGAACGGCGATGGCTTTGACTCCTGCGGCCACTTTGCGGCCCTTGATGAACTTCGCCACTTCGCGGAAGTCGCTGAGGCGGCCGTTGGTGCAGGAGCCGATGAAGGCGACATCGATCTTCGTGCCTTTGATCGGCTCGCCGGCGGGCAGCTTCATGTAGTCGAGCGCGTCCTGGATGGAGATGCGCCCTGGCTCGGTGGTGGCGCTGTCGGGCGTCGGCACATTTTCCGTGACGGCGATGGCCTGGTCCGGGCTGGTGCCCCAGGTGACGGTCGGCGGCACGTCTTCGGCCTTGATGTTCACGACATCGTCATAAACGGAGTCCGCATCGGACGCAAAGCCGCGCCATTTTTCGACGGTGGCATCCCATTCCGCGCCAGTCGGCGAGTAAGGGCGGCCCTTGAGGTATTCGAAGGTCTTTTCGTCCGGATTGACGTAACCGCAGCGAGCGCCGCCTTCGATGGACATGTTGCAGACGGTCATGCGCTCCTCCATCGACATCGCGTCGAAGAGGCTGCCGCCGTATTCGTAGGCGTAGCCGATGCCGCCGTTCGCGCCGAGCAGGCGGATGATGTGAAGGATAACGTCCTTGGCATAGACACCGGGACGAAGCTGGCCGTCCACATTGATGCGGCGGACCTTCATCTTGCCGAGCGCCATCGTCTGCGTGGCGAGGATGTCGCGCACCTGAGTGGTGCCGATGCCGAAGGCGATCGCGCCGAAGGCACCGTGCGTGGCGGTGTGGCTGTCGCCGCAGGCGATGGTGGTGCCGGGCTGGGTGATGCCCTGCTCAGGTCCGACGACGTGAACGATGCCCTGCTTGCCGCTGGCGAGGCTGAAATAGGTGATGCCGAACTCCTTGGCGTTCTTGTTCAGCTCCTGGATCATCGCCTCGGCGAGCGGATCGGAAAACGGCGAGACCTGGCTGTCGGTGGGCACGATGTGATCAACCGTCGCGAAGGTGCGGTGCGGGTAGGCGACTTTCAGGTTCAAATCACGCAGCATGCCGAAGGCCTGCGGGCTGGTCACTTCATGGACGAGATGCGTGTCGATGAGAAGCTGCGTCTGGCCATTGGCAAGAGTGCCGACGACGTGCGATTCCCAGACTTTTTCGAAGAGTGTTTTGCCCATGATGCGTGCGGATTGGAGGTTTGGAGGGCCGCGATCCTAGCACGCCCGGCGGAGGGTGCAAGAAAGCCTCTTGGCTTTTGCCGTGAACCTGCCAGCATCGGCGGCCATGAAGTGGCTGAAAATTCTCTATGTGCAGGTGCTGATCGGGATCGTGCTGGGCGTGCTGGTGGGGCTTTTTTACCCTGAAACAGGCACCGCGCTCAAGCCGCTGGCGGAGATCTTCATCAAGGCGATCAAGATGCTCATCGCGCCGATCATCTTCTGCACGGTGGTCAGCGGCATCGCCAGCATGGGAGATCTGAAGCGGGTGGGGCGCGTCGGGCTGAAGGCGCTGATCTATTTTGAGGTGCTCACGACCCTGGCCCTGATCATCGGCCTGCTGGTGGCCAATATCGCCGAGCCCGGCGCGGGAATGAAGACCGAGGCCACGGCGAAGGAGACGGCCCGGATCAGCGAGTTCGCCGAAAAGGCGCACGACAGCGGCACCGTCACCTTTTTGATGAACATTGTGCCGAAGACCTTCGTGGGCGCGTTCACGGACGAATCGGTGCTGCCGGCGCTTTTCCTCGCCGTTCTCGTATCCATCGCGATGTGCCAGATCCAGGATCGCGGGCAGATCGTGCTGGAACTGCTGCACGTGGTCGGGGAGGTGTTTTTCAAGCTCGTGGCGATGATCACCCGAGTGGCGCCCATCGCGGCGTTCGGGGCGATGGCCTACACAGTCGGCTCGGAAGGTCCGGGCACGCTGGTGAAGCTGGCGAAGGTGCTTGGCTGCGTCTATGTGACCTGCGGGCTGTTCGTCTTCGTCGTGCTGGGGCTGATCTGTCGTTTTTGCGGGTTCAGCCTCTGGAAAATCCTCGTCTTCATCAAGGACGAACTGCTGCTGGTGCTCGGCACTTCGTCCTCCGAGACGGCCCTGCCGCAACTGATGCAGAAATTGGAAAAAAACGGCTGCGACAAGTCGGTGGTCGGCGTGGTCATCCCCTCCGGCTACTCCTTCAATCTCGACGGCACCTGCATCTATCTCACGCTGGCCGCCTTGTTCGTCGCACAGGCCACGAACACGCATCTGACGCTCTGGCAGCAGCTCGGGTTGCTCGCCGTGCTGCTGCTGACCTCGAAGGGAGCGGCAGGCGTCACCGGCGCTGGTTTCATCACCCTTGTTGCGACTTTATCGACGATCGACACGGGCATCCCCGTCGCGGGCTTGGCAATGCTCATCGGCATCGACCGCTTCATGTCCGAAGCGCGTGCTTTGACCAATCTCGTAGGTAACACCGTGGCCACGCTGGTGGTGGCAAAGTGGGAGAACGGGTTCGATGCGGAAAAGGGGCGGGCGCTTTTGAGGTGACCGCACGAAGAACGCACGACGCGCGTCAGCGTTTCGTTTCACAAGCAAGGCCGGCCCCGCCTTTTTTGACTCACCGGATCGTGACGGAGGATTCGCAATTCAGAGTGGACATCCCGCACGGGATTCTGACACACTCCGTGGCAATTCTCGAAAACATCCAACAGAGGGGATCCATCATGACCAAAGAAGAAAAGGAAAAGCTCTATTCGGTTCGCTGGTATGTGCGTGAAAAGTGGGGCGAGCCCTCCGCTCAAGACGAAGTGCTCGAAATGCTCGGCGGCCTGCTGGATTCGGGCTCCACTCCAGAAGACCGTCCGTCTGTCTCCGCACCAGGGCAGAAGCTGCTGTGGTGCCCCTTTGCGGACAAAGACTTCGCCAGCGGGAAAACGCGCGGCAGCTACGCCCGCGGTTATCCGCTGGGGGCGATCGTACATTTTACCGCAGGACGCCGCAGCGGCCTGAAGGCTGGAATGGAGGAGCAGGTGAGGAACAAGTTCCTCTACTTTGTCATCGATAAGGATGGCAACATTGGTCAGAACTTCAGCCTCGACAGTTGGGGGTATCACGCCGGAGAAAGCTCTTATCCCGGACTCGGCAGCGGCGTGAGCCGGCACTTGGTCGGCATCGAGATCCAGGCCGCCGGCATGCTCAAGAAAGTCGGCTCCACCTACAAAACTTGGTATGGCGAGACCGTTCCCGCCGCAGATGTCCGGGTGATCCCACGCAAGACCGCCAACCAAGAAGCGGGTGCCTACCAGATTTACACCAAGGCCCAAGAAGGCGCGCTGATCCAACTGCTGACCTGGCTGCGGGACAACAACCCCGATGTCTTCGACTACAAGTACGTCCTCGGGCACGACGAGGTCAGCCCCGGGAGGAAAAACGATCCCGGCGGTGCCCTCTCGATGACCATGCCTGAACTCCGCGAAAAGTTGAAGAAGGGCTGACGCCCCATCCCACCTGCACGACCGCCGCTCGGAATTTCTTTTTCTTGCTGCTGACCACCGAACCCGGCAAACTCCACCTGCATCCGCAACGGCGGCGGCAACTCACCAAACTCCAATCCAATCCAATCCAACACATGAGTCAGATCGTTCCTCTCATCAGTTCCGGCGTCGCCGGCCCTCTCGGCGTTCTTCACCTTCCCCGCCTCTGGCAAAAAGCCTCCCTGGCGGCCGCCGGCAAGCTGCACTCCGACTATCCCGGCATCGGCTGCGGATACGACCAGATGACCCTCGACGCACTGGGCATCAACATCGACACCTTCAAGGCCTTCATCGACACCAAGCCGAGCTACCCGCAGCTCGAAGCATGGATCAAGGCCCAGCCCGGCGTCAACCTGACCAAGGGGAACATCCACAAGCACAACCTGGCCATCCAGGGCTACATCCACGACGACGCCACACGCAAGACGATCCTGGACGCCGACGGCATCGCCGATGACGGCAGCGTGAATCCTGGTGCGGTCGATCTGAACAATCTGGACGACTGGCACATCTTCTGGGCGCAGGAGATCAAGTAATCCTGTTCGCGATTCTCTGTTCGCGGTTTTCTGTTTTTTGTGCCCGGTTATTCAATCGGGGACGGCAAACCGGGAACCGCGAAAGCTTTTTCAGATTCCCGCTTCCATCACCTTCATCCAGCGGCTGCGGAAGGGGCGGTTCTCCTCCATGAGCTGCGCTGCGATGGTGGTCGATAACTGGGTGAGGCCGTTCAGGCGGGCAAAGGCGGCGATGATCTCCTGACGGCGGTAATAGTCCGTGGAATCGGTGGTCTGAGAGGCGAACGCCTGGGCGATCTCGATGAGGCACTCGCTGGTCAGACTGTTCAGCGGCAGAGAAACGGTGCCGCGGTCGAGGGTGATGGTCACGGTGTTTCCATCCGGCGTGGTCGTCACGCGCCCGGTGATCTGGCCTCCTTCACGCCGGGAGATCGTGCCGCTCCAGCCTTTGTTCGTCAGATCGGAGGCGACCTGGCGCACAAAGTCTCCCGACTGGGTGTAAAGATAGAGGCGGCCGTCGAGGGCATTGCTCACATCGGTCGTTTCCAGATGCGTGCCGCGCAGGAGGTCGATGGCGCGGGTGTAGTCGTAGCCCTGAACCAGGGCGGGAACCATCGCTGTGACCTCGGCGAGAACCTCCAGATCAGCCTGGCGGCGTTTTTTGTCAGCCTCCATCTGCTGCTGCTGCTCCTCGATGGTCATGCGGGCGATCTCGCGTTTCAGGCCGGACTCCCATTCCTCGATCATGCTGCGAAAGGCGCCGCTCGTCTTGAGCTTCCCCTTCGTCTGCCTGACCTCCGCCAGGGCCTCGCGCAGTTCGGCGATGTTCTCCGAGCTTCGCGGCTGGAGCGCCGTGCGCACTAGTGGAAAATCCGGCTGATACTTTTCCACCAGCCCGCCGTAGAGCACCAGCCAGTCGAGCGGCGCAGAAGCCGCGTCGCCGTCGGCGCTCTGCCCCTTGGTATCGGCGAGATGGTCGTAAAAGTAGGTCAGCTCCTCCGAACCGACGAGCGCGTTGCCGTGATGCCACTCCGCCAGGCCGTGCATCACGTAGCCGAGGATCTCCTCGTTGTCAGTGCGGTAGCCGAGTGACGAAAGCGGCACGCCGAGCGCTAGGTTGCGCGACATGCGCTCCTTGATCTTCGCGAAAAAACCCGCCAGCCCGTTCAAGGCCGGATCGGTGGAAAGCTTCTGCAACTGCTCGATGGCGTCTTCTTTCCGGCCGTTGACGATGTCGCACAACGCCGCGTTGAAGCGTGCCCAGTTGGCCGTGGAGGGCGGGATGTCCTGCGACTCGGCCAGCTTCACAAATTTCGGCCGCGCCTGCGCGAAATGCCGCTGCTCCAGCATCTCCTGCCGCGCCTCGGCGAAACGCTCGGACACGGTTTCCCGGCCCGCTTTCACCGTCACACCACCGCCGTCAAGATCGCGCTCGTTGGCCGGGGCGATTTGAATGACTTTACGCACGGCACGGCGCTCGCCCCCCTCCCGCAGCATCCAGCCGACGACATAGGCCAGGGCCACCGCTGCGGCGATGGAGCCGATCAAATTCGCCCGGCGGGAGAACAGGCGGCGCCTCACCGCCCCGCGGTCCAGCAGGCCTTCAGCGAGGCGCATCTCGTCAATGACCTCCTCATAGTTCGCAAAGCGGTCCCGCGGGCGGAAGCTGAGCATGCCATTGATGACGTGCTCGGTTCGCGGTGAGAAGCGCAGTCCGGAATCCCCCAGCGCGACGCGCTTGGACTTGATGCGCCTGAGGTCTTCGATGGAGCTCGTGTCCGCCTTGTGCGGCGGCTGGCCGGTCATCGCGTGGTAAAGCGTGGCGCCAAGGCTGAAGATGTCACTGCGGTAGTCTTCTTCATTATCGATGACTTTTTCCGGCGCCACATAGTAGGGCGTGGCCCAGATCTCTCCCGACTGGTCTCCGCCACGGTTCGCGAACAGCGCCAGACCGAAGTCCACGACCTTCGCGGTTCCGGTTTCGGTGAAAAGGATGTTCGCCGGCTTCACGTCACGGTGGATCAGGTTGAGCTGCTGCGCCGCCCGCAGCCCCTCCGCCACTTCCCGGCCGATGCGCAGCGCATCCTCCTGTTTCAGATGCCCTTCCCGCCGGATCCGCTGCTCTAGGCTGCCGCCACCGACGAGCTCCATGGCGATGTAAAAGTAGCCCTGGTCGTAGCCGACGGAGTAGAGCTTGATGACGTTCGGATGCGTCACGTTCGCGGTGATGTGGGCCTCCTGCCGGAACTGCTCCAGCCGCACCGAATCACGCGAGTACTGGCGGTTGAGAATTTTCAGAGCCACTCGACGCCCGAGGGTTTCGTCCTCCGCTTCAAACACCCGGCTCATCCCCCCCTCACCGATCTGCCGGACGATCATGAAATGATCAAAGCGCCGCCGGACGCGCACCATCTGACCGCAAAAGGGGCACTTCAGCTTTGTAAACGGCTCCAGAGAGGTGACATCGATCTGCTTCTGGCAGACCGGGCAGGTGCTCAAAAAAGTTTGTTCTGGAGGAGCTAGGATCAAAGAAAGTGTGCTTGTGAGGATGCAGGGACGCAGTCGATATGCCAGAAATTACAGATTGCCTTATTAATTCGAAACTTGAGTTTGTCCTGTGGACTGGACCATCACTGAAACACCGGACATCGGCGAACGTCTCGACAAGCACCTCACCCGGCGCCTGCCGGACCAGTCACGCTCGCGACTGCAGGAACTCATCAAGGAAGGCCACGCCACGCTGAATGGAAAAGCGGTCAAACCGGGCGCTGTTTTGAAGTCGGGAGATGTGGTGAGTGTCACGGTTCCGGATGTAGCTGAGGTGGAGATCAAGGCCCAGGACATTCCCTTGACGATATTGTATCAGGATGCGGACGTGGTAGTTCTGGACAAGGCGTCCGGGCTTGTCGTTCATCCGGCGGAAGGAAATCCTGATGGAACGCTGGTGAACGCGCTGCTCCACCACATCGCCGATCTCAGCGGCATCGGCGGGGAGATGCGGCCGGGCATCGTCCACCGCCTGGATAAGGATACCAGCGGCTGCATGGTCGTAGCGAAGAACGACACCGCCCACCGCCGCCTCACCGAGGCCTTCTCCGAACGGCGCATCTCGAAAACCTACCTGGCCGTCGTGAATGGTGTGCCGAAGGAGGAAGGCGGGCGCATCCAGAACTACATCGGCAGGCATCCGGTGGATCGCAAACGCATGTCCATCCTGCTCGATGGTGCCGGGAAGGAAGCGGTGACCGAATGGAAGCGGCTCGCCGTGGATCAGGGCTGCGCCTTGATCCAATGCCGCCTGCTCACCGGCCGCACGCATCAGATTCGCGTCCACATGCGCGAGGCGCTGCAGTGCCCCATCCTCGGGGACCCCATCTACGCTCAGCCGTCGAAGCAGCGCGTGCGCGTCCCCCGGCTGATGCTCCACGCCTGGAAACTCGCCTTCAACCACCCCATTCACGATCAACCGCTGGCCTTCGAAGCGAAACTGCCGGCGGAATTTGAACCTTGGATGAAAATAACGAAACCAGAATGATGAAATCAGAATGAATGACGAAGTTCCAATGAACGAGACCACCCCGAAGGGCGCTTACACTTCGTCATTGGACATTCGAACTTGATTCGTCATTCCTCATTCTGGTTTCGTCATTCATTCGTCCCACTTCTTCGTCATGCTCAAAGTCTATCAATACTCCGGCTGCTCCACCTGCAAGAACGCCCTCAAGTGGCTCAAGCAGCACGCCATCGCCTTCGAGGAGATCGCCATCCGCGAAACACCGCCGACTCTCGCCGAACTCAAGGCCATGCTCGCCGCGTTCGAGGGCGATCTGCGTCGCCTCTTCAACACCTCCGGCATGGACTACCGCTCCCTCGGGCTCAAGGACAAGCTGCCTGCCATGAGCACGAATGCCGCTTTGAAGATGCTTTCTGAAAACGGCAACCTCGTGAAGCGCCCCTTCGCCATCGACGCGAAGAGCGGCATCCAACTCGTCGGCTTCAAGGAGGCCGAGTGGGAGGCGGCGCTACTTCACCGCCGCTGACTGCTCTTTAAAGAACTTCGCGATCAAGGCCGGCGCCTCGTCCGGGAACTTGTGCGTTCCCGCGTGGATGAAGGCCACAAACGGCGCACCGACCTTTGAGGGAAACAGCGTGCAGTCCTTCGCCCACGGCCGGCCTTCCACCTCGCATTGATTGATCTGCTTCACCTTCGCCATCGCCAGCTCCTGCCAGGCATACTTCACCAGCGGGTCCTGCGTGCCGGCGATGTGCATGCAGGGCTTCGGCTTGAACGACGCACTGGCAGCCCGCGCCGAGGCCGCCGCCGACGGCGCCACCGCGCACAAGGCCTCCGGCCGCGTCTGCCACAGCAAGTAGGTAAAGCCGCCGCCGTTCGAGTGCCCAGTGGAGAAGACGCGCTTCGTGTCCACCTTGTAGGTCTTCTTCAGATGCGCCATCACCACGTCAAAGAGCTTCAGGTCACGGTCTCCTTCCGCACCCGCGCCGTGCTGCCATCCCGGCTTCTTGCCTTCGGGATCGGTCAGTCTGCCGGGCGTGTTCAAGCCCTGCAAACAGACCGAGATCGCCTCCGGCCAGTGCTTGTGCATGGCAAAGCTGCGCCCGCTGTTCACAGCCGTGCCGCCGTGGCCATGGAAAACGAACACCACCGGCGCCGACTTTTCTTTCGCACCGGCGGGCGCATAGACAAACCCGCTGCGGGTCACGCCCTCCACCTCAAGCTCCAGCTTTTGATAGCCGGGAGGAAGCCCGACCTGCGCCCTGCCCTCGCAGGCGGCGACGAAGAAAACAGCGAGGACGGCAGGCAGGATGGCGGAGCGGTGTTTCATGGGCGTGGCTGTGATCAACCGCAGAAATGCGGCCTGGTTGCGCACCTGCCCCCTCTCCGCCCGCTTTGCCAATCTCTTGCGATTCCGCCGCGCGAAGGTATATCCGCACAACATGTTCAAAACCGGCCAGCAGGTCGTCTGCATCGACGACCAATTCGACCCCTGGGTCTTCGACCTCTACAAATCCCTGCCCAAGAAGGACCAGATCTACACCGTTCGCGCCCTCCGTGCCGGCCGCTCGAATCCGAAGTTCACCGTCAACGACGATGCCGAGATCAAGCTGGCCGACGCCCAGTTCGACCTTCTCCTCCTGCTCAAGGAACTGCAGAACCCCGACGATCCGCATTCCAGCGTGAAGCAGGAGCTGGGTTTCCGCTCCGAACGCTTCGCACCTCTCCTCGAACAGACCGAGGAGGAGGAGGAAGCCGAACTCGTTGGCGTCGGTTACGAAGAGAAGAGCTGGGAACCCGAACCCGCCTGGTCAAAGTAGGCACCCGGCGGCCTACCGCCAGCCTGGGAGCTACCGGCGGCGGCGGAGCGCGGTCATCGCGAAGCCTGCGAACAGCAGCAGCATGCGCGAAGGTTCCGGAACGACCACGATGACGCCGGAGGCGGTGAACTGGCTCACATCCCAGAGAAGTCCGGCGGCAAAAAGGTCGGGAAGATCAAAGTCACCTTCATTTCCGTCGCTGTCACGGCCCGTGCGGTAATTCACGCCGAGGTCGAACCCGGTGAAATCAGCGGTGACTCCCGACCAGTCCAGCAGGTTGAAGACCTGCCCCTTTTCCGGGGTGAAGCCGCCACTCCCGAGCACCTGCAGCGTGCCGCCAGTCGTGAGAAAATCGAGCGTGTAGTCTTTGGCGTCCCCGGCGGGATTGAAGACCAGAAGGTCGTGACTTCCAGATCCAAGACCCACGGAGCGGCTGACATCGTTGACGTAGCTGATGTAGCCGGCACTGCCGATCTCGTTGCCTCCGAATGTGGCATCGACGCTGTTGGCGGTGGTGAGATCGAGAATGACGCCGCCCTGCAGGCTGAGCACGCCGCCGCCGGTGGACGGTGTGAAATTCAGCGTGCCGTGATCGCTCGAAAGCATGCCGTCTCCCGCATAAAGCGTGGCGCCATTGGCGAGCACCACATCCGATCCCCGAATCACACCGGTGCCGAAAACGGCAGCGCCTGAGGCGATCTCGACCTTGCCCGTGCCTGTGCTTCCCGTGCTGGCGATTTGAAGCGCGCCTGCCAGCACCTTGGTGCCGCCGGTGTAGGTGTTTGCCCCGCTGAGTTCCAGCGTTCCCGCGCCCGTTTTAACCAGCCCCCCCCCGTTGCCGCTGATCACGCCGGTGAGACGCCCGTCCACATTCGTGCCGTCCACCCCGTCGGCCACTTCGACGATGCGCTGTCGGCTGCCGAGGTCGATGTTGTTTTGAAACTCCAGCGTGTGGGTCGAATAGGCCGAGCCGAGTTTGAAGGCGTAGTTGTTGTCACCGCCGGGCCCGCTGAGGAAGCCGGAAGTGCCCCAGGTCAGGGCGGTGGGCGCGGCCACACCTCCGAGCGCGACGACGCGGTCGGCACCCTGGGCGCTGAAGCCGCCGTTGCCGATCATCGCCACATTGCCGCTGACCAGGCCCGCCGTGCGGGTGAAGTCGCCGTCCGCCGCGCCATTGATGTCGGTTCCCAGCTCCAGAATGCCGCCGCCATAGATGCGCAGAGTGCCGCCTGCGTAATCTCGGTCGCCGCCGGTGACGCGGAAGACACCGTTGGCCACATACAGGTCGTTGGGATTGTTGGTCCGGTTGTAAACGACGAGGCCCGGGCCGGTGCTGACGACCGCATTGCCGGAAAGCGAGACATCCACCGTCGTGGTGCCGGTGCTGTAGTTGGCGATGAAGACGGAGCTGCCGTTGAACCTGCCGGAGGTGCCGGTGATGAGCGTGTCATGCGTGCCGGAGATGAGCACGCCGCGACCGAATGTGCCGACGGTGAGGTTGTTGGTGCCCACGTCGAGCGTGACATCCCCGGCAGTCGTATCGATCTGCAGCGTGTTGTATTGCAGTTCCGCAGTGCGGGTGAGATCGGCGGCGATGATGAAGTTCGTCGAGCTGGAGGAATTCGTGGCGTTCGCTGCCGTCGCGCCGGTGTAGCGGACAATTTCATTGCTGCCATTCTGCGTGCCGAAGCCGATGCCCGCGTCGTCCTGCACATAGATGGAGGCACGCTGGCCACTGCCCTGACCAAGGACGCCGTTGGTGTCGGTGATTCCCGTCAGACTGTTCGCGACGAAGGTGCCGCCGCCGGTGAGATCCAGCAGCAGCGGCGCGAAGTTCTGACCGATGAGCGCCGATGTCGTGACGGTGGCGCCGTCCTGAATGCGCAGAATGTTGGTGGTGAAATCGGAGCCCGACTGCACCAGCGTGACCGCGCCGATCGTCGGAGCGGCGTCTCCGCTGATGATCAACTCGCCGCCCTGCAGAAGGATGGGGCTGGTGGCGTTCAAGGGAGCTGCGAAGGTGAAGTCGGCGATCACGGTGCCGTTCGAGAGTGTGGTGGTGCCGGTGTAGCTGTTGTCGCCCGAGAGCGTCTGGGTGCCGGTGCCGATCTTCGTCAACGCCACCAGGCCGGACGCCGCAACGGTGTTGTCCACGATGTTGCCGGCGAAAGCTCCCGAACCGTGATTGACGCCGACGGTCAGCGTGCGCGTGCCTGCGGTGGCGCTTTCATTGGCGATGATCGCGGGCACGGCTCCGGCAGCGCCGTTGAGCGAGTTGATCGTGGTGCTCGTGTTGTTCAAATCGAGCTTGCCACCAGCGCCAGCCCCGCCGTTGACCGTCACGTCGCCACCGGCCAAAGCGCCGGAATTCGCGATCCGCAGGACACCGTCGTTGACGGTGATGCCGCCGCTGAAGCTGTTGCTTCTGGCGAGTGTCGTGGTGCCGGCGCCGGTTTTCACCAGGGCCAGATTGCCGGTAATGATGCCGTTGTAGGTCGCCGTGCCGGTTTCATTGATCGTAAACGTGGAGAGCCTGCGGCTGCTGTTCGTGAGCTCCGCATTGTTGCCCGTGTTGCCTTCGTTGAGGAGGCTGCCGACCGTCTGGTTGAAGCCGTTCATGTCCAGCCCGGCGTATTCGGCGTTGTTGCTGCTGGTGAAATGAATGTCGAGCACCGTGGTGGTCGGCAGGGCGTTGTCCACGCCGAGGAACACCTTCCCGCGCACGATCTCCGTCTGGCCGTCCCAGGCGTTGCCGGTGCCAGAGAGAATGAGCCCGCCCGTGCCGGTGAGTTCGCCGCTGAGACGCATGTCAAAGCTGTTCGCGCCGTCGGTGATGTTCCCGCTGATGATGAGCGTGCCGCCTTCCTGCACACCGATGCGGGCCTGATTGACGCCAAGGGTGACATCGCCCGCCCATTCGGCCCTGGCATTCACACCCGCCTGAAGCCCTCCGCGATTCGTGGTCGGGCTGCCGTCTCCGCTCGTGCCGCTGGTGCTGGAGACGGTGATGGTTTCACCGCTGATGACGACTCCGTCACCGAGTTCCAGATGAGAAGATCCGTTCACCGTGATGTTTCCGCCTGCGGCCCCGAGCGCCGTGTTGCTCAAAACGCGGAGGATGCCGCCGGAGATGGTCACGCTGCCGGTGAAGCTGTTGTCGCCGGCAAGTTCGGCCACGGATGTGCTGGTCTTGCTCAAGGAGCCGGAGCCGCTGATCACTCCGTTGTGCGTGAGCGTCTGGCTGCCGGTCAGTGTGCCGGTGCTCGTGACCACGATGTTGTTCGCCAGGGTTCGGGCCGCGCCATCAGCGGCCAGTCCACCGCCGCTGAGCCTGAGGTCCGCCGTGCCCAGCGCCGCGTCGTTTCCCACGGCCAGCGTGCCGCTGGTCACGGTCACGCCTCCGGTGATCGCATTCGCCTCAAGCAGGCGCAGCGTGCCGCCGCTCAGGGTGGCGGGGCCGTCAAAGGTGTTGCTTTGAGCGAGCACCAGCGTGCCGCCTCCCGTCTTGATGAAACCGACGGGCGTTCCGGCGCTGTTACTGATGACGCCGGAGATCGTGGCGGTGTTGGCGTCCACACGGATCGAACGCGTGACGCCGTTCAGATCGAGGCCGTTGGCAAAATCCAGCGCCGCCGTCGCGGAGAATGCGTTCAGCAGCAGCGTCGCCGGATCGAAATTCGTACCACCCCATTGTACCGTCGCACCTGCGCCGCCCAGATTGACCGTCACGGCCGTTCCGGACGCGCTGAAGCCGGAGACGCCTCCCACCACGCTCACTTCACCAGCCGCCGTGCCGAGTGAACGGCTGAAGGTGTCCGCTGTGGACTCAAACGCACCACCATTGAGCAGCAGGGCCGAACCCGCCGGCATTCCCGTGCCATCCGCCGCACGCAGCACGCCTTCGCTCACGCGCGTGATGCCGGTGTAAGTATTGGAACCGCTGAGGATCAGGACGCCTCCGCCGCTTTTGGTAAAAGCGGTCGCGCTTGTGTTGTCGGCGATCGTCGAGGCGATCTCAAGCGTACCGGCTGCGTTAAACTGGCTCACCGACAAATCGCCGCCGCTGCTGCCCTGCAAGACACCACCGGTGACGACTGCGTTCCCCGCGCCGGCATTCGGCGTCATCAGGATGATGTCGGCATCCACCGTGTGAGTGCCGGCCAGCGTCACCGTAAAGGGTCCCGCTGTGTTAAAACGCAGTGCATGGATGTTCGTTGCGGCGTAGGCGACCGCATTGGAACCCGTCACGTCCATGGCGCCGGACGCCGTCCACGTGTCCGTGCCGGTGGGGATCCAGCCGGCAAAGGCCGTGAGCACGCCGGACTGCGCCAGAATCAAGTCGGTGCCGTTGAGCGTGGCGCCCGTGAGCAGCCCGTTGCTCACGTTCCCCGCACCCGAAGGCGCATGGGTGAAAACGATGCTGCCGCCTGTGGCGGGGTTTTGCGTGAAATCCACCGTGCCGGCCGTGCGCACATAGGGATTGGCGGAGGTGAAGGTCAGTGTGGATGTCGTGGTGTCTGCGGCGATGACGTTCACCGAATTCGCCCCGCCGGAAAGCGTCAGGCTGTCCAGATCCTGCGTGTGGGTGCTGGTGGACGCCGACATCAGATTGAAGGAGCCGCCTCCGTTGGCACCGCCCAGCGTCAGCGTCGCCGCTGGATTGATCCGGTTGGAGACGCCGTCGTTGTTCAGCGTATTGGAACTGCCGTTCTGGAAGACGGCTCCGTTGTTCACGATGATCGCGGTCGTGCCGGTCAGCATGCCGCCCGCGCCGGCCACGCTGAACGTGCCGCCGGCGGCCGTGGTGATGCCGGAGTAGGTGCTGGCCGTCGTCAACTGCAGGAGCCCGTTGCCGGTCTTCACGAGACTGCCGCCCGAACCACTGATGATGACTCCGATCGTCGTTGTGCCGCCGAACACGTTGAACGCCCGCGATGCGCCGCCGATTTCGAGCAGCGGCTGCACGGAAGCGGACGAGTTCGTATTGATGTTGTTGGTGCCGATGCCCGTGAAGTCGCCGTTGAGGTTCAGAATCACGCCCGCATCGCCCACGTTCATCGTGAGGTTGCGTCCCAGCATCGTCAGGCCGCCGGCTCCGATGGTCAGCGAGGTGCGCGGATTGCCCGCCCCGTTGCTGCCGCCGATCAAGATGTCCGCACCTGAGAGAAGAGCGCTGCCGACGTCCCAACTCGCCGGATTGGCGCTGCCGGGGTTGCTGTTGATCACCAGCGTGTTGCCACCGGCCAGCGTCAGTGCGCCGGTGATGGTGACGTGGCCGACGTTGCCTCCGGAAGTCAGGCCACCGGCGTTTTGCGTGAAAAAGGCGACCGTTTCATCCGTGCTCCACGATGCCATGGTGCCGCCATTGAGGGTGATGCCCGCCGTGTCGGCGATCTGGTGGCTGGCGCTGAGCTGCAACGTGCCTCCTGAGTTCACCACGATGTCGCCATTCATCGCGGTGATGCCCGCCGTCTTGTTCAAACGCAGCGTGCCCGCGTTCACCGTCGCACCCCCGGTGAAGGTGTTGGCTTCGGTGCCGCTGAGAAGCAGGACCCCGGCTCCATTCTTGATGATTGACGCCGAAGTCGCCGCGCCGTTGGTGATGACCGGTGCCACGGTCAGGTCCGCGCCACTGGCGATGTCAAACGTGCGCGCCACGGTCCCGGCTGTGCCGCTGAGGCTGATGAATGGTGCCAGCGCCCCGCCCGCCACGCGCTCGATCGATGACACACCGCTGCCGGTGGTGGCGACGTCTCCGTTCAGAATGAGTTCGCTGCCGCTGGTGCCGCCGCTGAGGTAGATCCTGCTGGATTCCAGCGACAGCCCGCCCGTGCCGATGGTCAGCAGGGTCCGGTTGGCAAAGCTGCCGCCATTTCCGAAAAGGGTGAACCCGTTGGTCACCGCAGTGGACGAGGACGAACCGTTCATGCCCACCAGGCGCAGGCTTCCGTAAGTCTGCTTGGAGTTGCTGTTCCCCACGAACACCCGGTTCTCCCCGGCGTCGAAAATCACCGTGCCGATGTTCCAGTTCGATCCCGCGCTGGAATTGAAGGTCCCGCCGGTGACTCGAAGCTCGGCAAAGGTTTCGTTGATGTTGGCCAGCGTCCCGACATTCGGGTTGGTGCCGTTGAAGACACTGCTCACCCCGCTCATGGTCACGACCGCCGTGTCGGCGATCTGGTTGTTCGCCGCGAAAGTCACCTTCGCGCCGCCGGAGATGTTGAGATCACCGGCGACGGCGTCCACGCCCGCCGTTTTCCCCAGAATGAGGCGGCCAGCCGTCGCGCTGATCGACCCGGTGTTGGTGTTGGCCGAACCACCACTGAGTGTGAAAATCCCGCTGCCGCTTTTCACGAGCGATCCCGCGCCGCTGAGCACCCCCGAGTAGGTCGTGTCCGTGTTGTTGTCTCCTATCGTCAGCGTCACGGCCGCGCTCGCGTCGTTTTCAAGCGTGACGGCGGTGGAGCCGGACAGGCCGCCAAATGTCGCCGCCGTCAGCACTCCAAAACTCAGAGTCCCCGCCCCTCCGGCAAACGTGCCGCCGGCCAGCGCGTCCTGATGGCCCAGTTGAAGCGTGCCCGCGCTGATCGTGGCGACTCCGGTGAATGCGTTGACGCCTGAGAGC
This sequence comes from uncultured Prosthecobacter sp., assembly GCA_964452755.1. Lineage (GTDB taxonomy): Bacteria > Verrucomicrobiota > Verrucomicrobiia > Verrucomicrobiales > Verrucomicrobiaceae > Prosthecobacter. The sequence goes on from CAYVQY010000001.1 coordinate 638,273, forward strand.
GTGAGCGTGCCACTTCCGCTCTTGTCGAGTCCGCCCGTGTTGGTGCCGTCGATCGCACCCGCCAGCGTGACGTTCTCGCCGTTCGTATCGAGGCTGATCGCGGACGTGCTGTTTTTGAAACGGGCCGCCCAGTCAGTGGTGCTGCTGGCGGTGGTGTACCGCAGGGTTCCACCGCTGAAGGTGATGTCGCCCGCACCCAAGGCGTCCGCATTGTCCGCCTGCAGAACGCCGCCGCCGATGGTGGTGGCACCTGCATAGGTGTTGGTGCCGGAGAGGACGAGGATACCCTCACCGCTTTTGTGAAGTCCGCCCGTGTTGGAACCGTCCACCGTGTCCGCCAGGGAAACGCTTTGACCGTTCGTATCAAGACTGACGGCGGAGGAGCTGTTTCTAAAGCGCGCAGCCCAGTCGGTGCCGCTACTCTGCGCTGTGTATTGCAGGATGCCTCCTGTGAAGGTGATGTCGCCCAGGCTGAGAGCACCCGCATCACCGGCCCTGACTGCGCCAGCCTGCAGGATGGTGCCACCGGTGTAAGTGTTCGCGGCGGAAAGCGTGAGAGTGCCGGCACCGTCCTTGATGATACCCGCCGCAGCGGAGGCACCGTCGGTGACGACCACGCTGATCTCAAGATCGGCGCCACCACCGGCGATGGCAAAGGTGCGGTTCACCGCGCCCGCCGTGCCACTGAGTTCGAGGATGGCCTCCCCCTGCAGTTCCCCGCCGTCCAGCCGGATCAGGGAGCCGGCCGAACCTCCGGTGGAGACCCCGCCGTTTAACACCAGACGACTGCCCTTGGCCCCCGCCGCACTTCCGCGCTTCAGGTGAATGTTGCTGTTCTCAAGATAGAGTCCCCCCGCGCCCACGGTCACCGTTGTCTGGGTGCCCGCATTGTTACCGTAGATGGTGAAGCTGTTATCCGCAGCGCTAAGACTCGGCGCACCGGCCTTGTTCATGTCCACCAGGCTCAGACTCCCGACGGAAAGCCGTGACGAGCTGTTCCCAACGTAGCTGGACGCGGGCGTGCCTCCCGTGAAACTCAACGATCCGGTAATCGTCCAGTCTCCTCCGAATCCGGCATTGAACGCGCCTCCGGCCACCGTCAACGAGGCAAGAGTCTGGACTGCGGCGAACGCACCGGCGTTGACCCCCGTACCGTTGAACACGCTCGACGCACTCGTCAGACTGACGGCCGAAGTCGCGGAGATCTGACCGCTGCCACCAAACGTCAAGTCACCTCCGTTCAGGAGCAAATCTCCCGCCACCGCCGTCGCCCCGCCTGTCTTTGCCAGATGCAGCACACCCGAACTGACGGTAACGACGCCGGAAATCGTGTTCGAGTCTCCGCCGTCGAGCGTGAGCTGACCGCTGCCGGACTTCGTCAGTCCGTTGATGCCGGCGAGGATTGAGCTGATGGTCGCGCTTGAGTTCACGACGACGGCACCACTGCCCAGCGTCAGCGTGTCACCGGTGATCGTGTAGCTTCCGCTGCCCGCCGCGTTGAACGTCAAATCACCCGCCGTGACCGGACCGCCCAGCGTCACCGTGCCCGCCGCTCCCGTGCCGGCACCAAAGATTGCGTTGTCGCCGTCCACCCAGACCTGATTGTCCAGTGTCTGCGTCTGATTGAACCAGTTCGGCTGTCCCAGCGTCCAGGTGCCGGCACCGTCCTGAGCTCCCGGTGTGACGGCATCGAAATCCCAGACGAGGTCATCCGCCAGGGCGGACCGGAGCGATCCCAAAACAAGGCAGCTCAAACACAGGACTTGGATTAGCTTCGGGAAACAATGCGGTGGATTGGGGCGGCAAGGCATGATGCGGAGCGTTGGCTAAAGAGACGGCTAAAGTATCCCCAAACAACCCTAAGGCAAACTCATGACCAGTTCGGACATAAAACTTGCGCACCGCCCGCACAGATTTGCGCCAACGCCTGACCTGCTGGCCGAGTCATAATTTTCAGAGGATTGAAGCTTACGGCACCGAGTGATGAAGCTTCGACTTTTCTCGTCATCCAGCGGAATGCCGTACATCACGGCCGCACCTTCTTTCGCAGCAGGGCAGGAAGCGTGCGGCGGAGACTCTCCAGGGACCAGCGGCCATCGAAGGCGGGCAGCAGCGCGATGGTGGCCGCGCCGGGAGAAGGAGGTTCGACGCTCACGTCCACCAACTCCTCCAGCGGCGGATTCGGCCCGCCGGGCGTCGGCCGTGAAGTCCAGCTCCATTTCATGCCCTTTGTGTCACTGATGAGTGCGGCGTCTGCAGGGAATTCCTCCCAGTCGCGGTCAAAGGACTGAATCAGGTTTCCCCGCGGATCCAGCCAAATGAGACGCCCGCCCTGCGCCTCCAGCTGAAAGTTGATGTGCCAACCACCGATTTGCTGGGTCGGATAGCAGGTGACGACCCGGTACTCACCGGGTTGAATGACCATCTTCTCGTCCGAATCGCCCGGGAACAACCAACCCACTCCGATGCGGCCTTCCACCCGGTGCCGTAGCTGCCAGCCGGAGAGGTCCACCGGCTGTGTCCCCGAATTGTAGAGTTCGATCCAGTCCGGCGTGGTGCCTTCCGGCGTGACCAGAGTCTTTTGATTCTTGGCCTGTATTTCGGTGATGACGACGGGAAGCGGAGTGGCCTCGGGCATCCACGCTTCAAAGTCAAAAGGTGTGCCATCGGTCCACTCGAAGGGTGCCTCGCCATCCGACTGCCAGCCGCCCGTCCAGACCGGCTGACGAATTCCCTTGTCCAAAAGCAGCATGGCCACACGGGCGACTTCCTCCGCCGAATGCAAACTGGCCAGTTCCAGGTTCGGATTTGCCTGCATCCGCTCACGAGCCTGGTCCCAGGTCACCCGGTCTGACAAAAAGCTGAAGGTGTCGTCAAGGCGAACGATGGCTTCGGCAGAGTCGATCCTCCGTATTGTGGAAGCGCGTACCGACTCTTCCAGGATTTCGTTGATTTCACCGAACATGAAGATGAGTCCCGATGTGACGATCACGGTGGTCATCATGGAAACGATGGGACGCTGGGAAATTGTATGCTGGATGATCGGCTTGGCCAACCGCTCGGCAACCTTGCTGACTTCCTTCCGCATGTCTTCCGCCCGCTGGTAGCGTTCATCAGGAGACTCGCGGAGCGCTTTGACAATGATTTTGTCGAGAGCGGGAGGAGAACCGACCTTTTTGGAGGGAATATCAAACATACCCACCGGTAGATGGCCCGTAAGCATCTCGTAAAGGGTGACGCCCAGACCGAAAATATCCGCGCGATGGTCCAGCGCGCCCCCGGGTCGCCGCTGTTCCGGCGCCGCGTAAACCGGGGTGCCGGCCAGAAGGGAACCCTGAGTCTTTGCCGTGGTGGTGACGGTTTCCTGGTGGGCCAGCTTGGCCAGTCCGAAATCAGCCACCCTGACCTTGCCGCGCTCGTCGATGAGAATGTTCGAAGGCTTGATGTCCCGGTGCACGACCCCGCGATCATGCGCGAACTGCAGCGCCTCGCAGGTCTGGCAAATGATTTCGAGAGCCACCGCGACGTCCGGTCTCTTGTTCCGCGACACATCCTGCAGAGAAGAGCCGTTCACATACTCCATTACAATGAAGAGATGGCCGGCCTCGTTGCGGCCGAAGTCGTAGATCGCGACGATGTGGGGATGCTGAAGCCGGGCCAGCATCTGAGCCTCGCGGTGGAAACTCTCCACAAAAACGGCATCCGAACCCATGTCAGACGGGAGAATTTTCACCGCCACCCGCCGACCCAGAGACACCTGGGTGGCCAGATAAACCGCACCCATCCCGCCGCGGTCAATGAAGGCAAAGCTCGTGTAACCGGGAAAGCACGGCTCCAGTTCCTCCGCCAGCGGCGGATCCCAGTCGGTCGCCGCCCCTCCGAGCACTCCGTCCATGAGACCCAGGGGGTCAAGGCCGCGTAGAGAGGACGATTGAAGCCCCGCAGGCTTCATCTTGGAATTTATTGGACTGGGGTCATTTTCGAAAGGCATGGAACTGCTGGGCGCTTGACCATCATGTTCGTTTCTCGAACACGCATTGGCACATGCAGCAGGTACTAAACTTCGCGAACAAGTTTGTGACGACGTTTTCGACGATTCAAAACGTTCAAGAACTTGCACCGCAAGTTCTTTGCGGACAATAACCCCGAGGTTTCATGAAAACGCACACCCAGCATGGCGCATTCCCCATCACGCGATGGAGCATGGTGGTTTCCGTGCGCGAAGGGGGTGATCTGAACCATGGCCGAATGGCGCTCGACGAGCTCTGCCGCATCTACTGGCGACCAATCTATTCTTACGCCCGCTATCAGGGCATTTCTCCTGCGGACGCGGAGGATCTGACGCAGAGCTTCTTCACGTTCGTTCTGGAGAAGGACCTGTTTGCCACGGCTGACGAAACGCTGGGGAAAATGCGCAACTACCTGCTCACAGCCTTCGGCAGGCACATAAAGCACTGGCAGCGCCAGGCGTCGGCTTTGAAACGCGGCGGCGGCAGGGAGATTCTCTCAATCGAGGCCTCCCTCGCCGAGGATGAGATTTCCATCCAGCCCGCCGACCACCGCACGCCGGAATCCAACTACCAGCGAATGTGCGCCTTGCGCATCATTGAGGCGGCGGTCGAACAACTCGCAAACGAACAGGAGGCTGCCGGCAAAGGGGCGGCGTTCGAGGCGTTGCGGCCGCGCCTGGACCCGGCGATGGCCGGCTCCGGCAACGACGCCGAACTGGCCGCCAAGCTCGGCATGAGCCACGACGCCGTCCGCCAGTCGATCTCACGGCTGCGGAAACGTTTCCGGGAAATCATGCGTGATCTGGTGGCCGGCACGCTGGCCGCGCCCACGGAGGAGACGGTGCAGCAGGAGCTCGCCTCCCTGCGGAACGCCCTGATCGGCTGAGTTTGGCGAGGCGGGACCTCATGCCTGAAAAAAACTTGGTCACAGGCCCGCTGCGTTTGGATAACCACAGGCAGCACTCGGCACTTTCGGGTGCCTGTAGAATCCAAATCCACATCAAACAGAACCACCTCGACTCCAATGAGCTCCATCGCCATCAGCACCCTCGGTGTTAACATCCTGCGCTTTAGCATGCCCCTGGCCGCCGCTTCCGGCGACCTCACCGATAAATTCAGCGGCATCATCAACATCATTAACATGGTCGGTCTCGTGCTGGCCTTCGGCGGCCTCCTGTTCGCCGCCGTTATGTTCATGATGGGACAGACGGAACGCGTGCTTTACGGCCTTGTCGGCGCTGGCATCGGCGGCCTCTCCTTCATCATCATCAAGGTCATGTTCTCCACCGCCGGCGGCTCGAGTGACATCGACTCGCTCGAAATGGGCGGCGGCAACTGATTCCAAAGACGCGATCAACAGATGCATCTCAGCGGCCTCCCGGCGCCAGTCAGTCCGGGAGGCCGCACCGATGTGACACGTCACGACCATGGAGCAGCAAGGCGTTCGTCTTCACGAAACCAATGAAGGCCGGGAAACCCAGCAGGGAATCGCCGGCTTCGAGGGGGCCAACGCCTTTTTCTTTATGTTCGCCATCGGCCTCGGCATGCTGCTGTTCCGTAAAATGTCCGAAGGGGCGAACCCGAACATGCTGCTGGCCGCCGGCGTGGCCGGAATCCCCATGCTGGTCGTCATGGCTTATGTTTTCGGACTGAAGCAGGGCAAACCGCCCTCCTACGACATCGAGTTGGGAGAATGGCTGATCATCAAGCTCACCCAGACCCCTTACTTTTCACCACGCCAGGTCGAGCCGCTCGCGCTGCCCTGGGTGGACGACTCAATGAGCAGGGAAACCGCCGCTGAAGCGAAGAAAAAAGAAAGCTGAGGCATGGCCAAATTCATCAACACCTATCTCGATGAGGACTTGATCGTTTACCGCGGCCTGCAACGCGGTGGCGCGATCGGAAAAGGCTACAACATCGAGATGCCGGACACGGAAAACACCGACCCGTCCTGGCTCATGTCCCTGGAGGACAACCTCCGCGTCCTGCTGCGCATGGTGCGCCCGGAGGTGCGGCTGCAGGTGTCCTGGAGCGTGGACAGCGACTACCGCAAGGAGCTGGAGCGCTACAGGCAGAAGACCGAAGAACTGCCCCAGGACCGCTGGTCCACACGGCAGCGCGAAGAGCGCTACAACCGCTACGACAAAAAAATTCGCGACCACCAGCTCCGCCGCGAGCATTTGCAGTTCTACTACACCTCAAAAATCCAGGGTAAGACCATGGGCGGAGGCAGGCAGTATTATGAGGAGTTGCTTCAGGCTGCCAAACGGGAGCAGGGAGAGCTGGAGGAGGCGCTGCGCCAGCAACTGGGCGGTCTCGGCGGGCGGGTCGCCCCCATGACAAACGCCGAGCATTTCGAGGCTTTTTACCGCTACTTCAACCCCAGCGCTTTTGAGAATGAGGCACTGAAGCTCGAAGACATCTACGATCCGTCCAAGACGGTCTGCGACATGTGCTTCAACAGCGATGCCGCACCCTATCGCATGGGCACTTCGACCTTCAAGATGGACGGCTTTTACCAGGGCATCTGCGTCATGAAGACGCTGCCCAAGTTCACCTACATCGGCATGATGCGGCTGCTCACGCAGTTGGACATCCTGGACTACCAGGTGGTGGTGAACATCGAGGCCGGAGACGTCGAAAAGGATCGGATCACCACGGAAGGCAAGGTCGCGCGCCTCGAGCGCGGCAAGATCACGCCCTCTCTGGAGGCCACGCTGCTGAAGCTGCGCACCCGCATCCGCCGTCTCTCCACGAACGAAGTCGTCCCCTACCGCATGCACCTCCTGGTGCGTGTCTGGGACCGGAATCCGGACGTCTGCGCCAGCAAGCTCTCCGCCATCAAAAACTCCATCCTCAAACTCGGCGGCGCCCAAGCCTATGAGCCGACGCTGCCGACGAGCGTGCGGAACTACTGGCAGCTCTGCATGCCCGGTTGGAGTTGGGCCAATTACAACGACTTCAAGCTCTACGTCGAAGACGTGAACCTGGCGGACCTGCTGCCCATCTCCAGCACGCCCACGGGCGATCTGGACGAGGCTGAGGCCATTTACGACGGCCCGCGCGGTGCTCTCGTCGGCTGCACCACCTTTGTCGGTAAGGAGGGCGCCATGCGCCCAGAGCACGGCATCATGTTCGGAGCTTCTGGCGCAGGAAAATCGGTGTTTACCATCGACCTGCTCACGCAAACCGCCCCGTACTATGATTTCACCGCCATCGTGGAGGAAGGGCTGTCGTACAACCTGTTCACCCGCTTGTACGGCTGTAAGCCGATCATCGTGCGGCCCAACGGCAACCTTACGTTCAACTACTTCGACACACGCGGCCTCCCACTCAGCCCCGACCAGCTCGGCGGAGCCACGGCCATCGCGCATCTCATGGCGGGTCCGCCGCCGGACATCGACAAGGACCGCATCCGCCAGGCCTTGCTCGCCAAGCAGATTGAGCGTCTCTATGTGGACCAGTACGAGACCTGGGCCGCGCGCCATGCCGACCTGCGGGCGGAAGCCGCGAGGCGCGTCGCCATCGCCGACGAATGGCGCAAGAAACGCATGCCCGAAGGCACCACGCTTGCCGACTCTTGGCTGGACTTTAACGCCGAACTGATGGAGGGCGATCCGGCGGCCAACGAGCTGAATCGCATGGGCCTCGATCCGGCACTGCTGGAAGATTTCCTGAACAATCCCGGGAACCAGTGGGACCTCATGAGCCTGGGCTACACGCTGATGAAGCCGGAGGACATGCCCACGCACAGCCAGTTCGTGGAGCTGCTGAATCTCGAAAGCCGCCAGCGCCGCGCACACGAGGATCTGGGCCTGCTGCGCATGCTGCTGGAGCCGTGGAGCCGCACCGGGCGCTACGGCGCCATCCTTGACGGGGTCAACAACGTCGATCTCAGCGGCAAGGTCGTCCACTTCGAGCTTTCCTACATTCCCGAATCCGCCAAGGAACTGCGCACCGTCGCGGCTTTCCTCATCACCAACGACCTGCGCAAGGAAATCATGAGCCGTCCGCGCTCCACGCGCAAACGCGTCATCCTGGAGGAACTCTCCGCCTTCCTGGCCATGCCGGACGGGGACCGCATCACGCGCGAGTACTACGAGCGCATGCGCAAGTACTCGTGCTGGGTGTTCTCGATCATCCAGCAGTTCGGGCGCATCAAGGACCACCCTGTGCGCTCCTCGGTGGTGGGGAACTCGCGCGTCATGTTCATGCTCAAGCAGCCGGACCAGCGCGACGTGGAAAGCATGAGCGAAGGCTTCCGCATCCCCTCCATCACGAAGAAGCAAGTCACGAGCTTCCCCGACCCTTCGGAGATGAAGACCGACCCTTATGGCTCCTTCGTTTATTACCACGAAGCCACCGGACGCCCGCGCATCGCCATCGGTCGTCATCAGGCCTCCAAGGAAATGATCTTGGCCTCGGCCACCTCCGGGGAGGCCTTTGAGAGGCAGAACGAGCAGCTCAAGGAGTTCAACGACGACGCCTACAAGATGATTGTCAGCCAAGCCAAATCGAAAAAATGAAAACGCACCTCCCGATCCTCATCGTCTTCGCGGGAATGACCTCCGTTCTCGTGTCCTGCTCCAATTCAAGCGGCGGGATGAACAAAGGCCTCCTCGGTGCCGCCACCGGCGGTCTCCTCGGCGCCCTCGTCGGCGACAACCTGCTGAACCGAAACAACAACAATAACAACAATGCTGCTGCGGGTGGGGCCGCTGCTGCTGCGAACAACAACAACAACAACAACAACTTTCTGGACGACAACGCCGGTCTTGTGACCGGCGCGGTGGCCGGCTACGCGGCGGGGGCGATCAGCGACGGCTTTGCCAAAAACGAGGTCCGTCAAAAGTACCTCGACGGCTACAACAAGGGCCGCAGCGACGCCATCAAGGAGCTCTACTGGGTCAAACGCGACGCCGAGCGTCCGAGCGACGACGCCGTCATCCAGCGCCGCTATTACGAAGTCCCGGTGCCCGAGCACGTCACCACCGACGGCGTGCTGGTGGAGCCGAAAAAAGTCGTGATCGAAGTCGTCGAGTAAACTCACCCCAAACCCACGCCATGAAAACATCTCCCTTCATCCTCGCGGGCATCCTCATCAGTGCGTCCGCTTTGGCGCAGGAGACCATCGTCACCTCCGCGCCCACCATCGAGGCGGTCATCAACAGCACCGCCTCCGACCTGAACGCGAAACTCACCCAGCTGCTGGACCAGGCCACCGAGCAAAACACCAAGCTGCAGACCAGCCTGGACCGCATGGGCGACCCCGCCGCGATCAATCTGCCTTCCGTGCAGATCATCAAAAACGACATCCTCCAGGGCTCAAGTATTCTCAAGACGAGGGACGAACAGCGAGCCGCGATGTCCGCGCTGACCGGCGCCGAAGTCTTCGATAACGACGCCTTCGGCACCATGGCCCCCATCGGAGCCACGGTCACCCTCAAGGACGGCACGGAGGCGGACCGCGATCCCGAGAAATACCGAATGGAGTCCGTGATGGACGCGCAGACGAAGGAGTTCCAGGAGGTACGACAGAAAGCGCTGGAAAGAAAAGCGGTGCTCAACCAGGAAGTCGGCGAAGTGCTGCAGGACTTGGAATCAGCGCAGGATCTGGCCACCACATTGAAACTGGAGGCGATGCTGACAGCCCTTTATGCACAGATGGACGAGTGCAACCAAGCCATCCTCATCGCCAAAGCGGACGCGGAAATGACGGAGAAAGAGCTGATCGGACAGGCACGTGTCATGGCCAAGGCGAAGAGTGAAGAAAGCCAGCTCAACCGCCCCCAGGTCGCCGGCGCGGCCGGCACGAGTGAAGGCGGCTTTCCAGGAACGGACGCCACACCGCGCCGGCTGCCGTTTGGCCGCAAAGGCAGCGAGAACAATCCAGGATCAGGCGGCACGGACGATCCCTGAGCCGCAGCCCCCGTCCCTCTTCACCCCGAAACTCCATCCCCATGACTCTCCTTGCAGCAGGCACCGTGGACCTGATTCAATCAGGCGGAAATCCGCTGTTCTTCTTCTATGAAGATCTGGCGGATGTCTGTGCGCGCTGCAGTGACGTGCTGCAGCTCATCACCTTTGTGCTGATGTTTGCCGGTTTGCTGCTGCAGGTGTACAAAGGCATCATCGGCGGGGACCTCTCCGGCATGTTCCGCCATATCCTGGTGACCGGCATCATCCTGGCCATCATGCCGTTCTACACCGAGTGGATGCTGGCCGCGCAGCAGGCGCTGGGGTCTGATTTGCTCACCTCGCTGGAGGTGGACCCGCTCTCCGTGCTCGAAAACTTCGGCACGAGCTTCGCCGATGCCCCCATGGACACGGACAGCGCCCCGGACATCATCCTGGGCATTTTCGACCCTCTTGCCTGGGCGGAGTGGGCCATGCAGATCATCGGCCTGTATCTGATGGTGGGCATTTCCATCATCATGTATGTGCTGTTCTGGCTGGGATTTCAGTTGCAGATCATCGCCATTTATCTCGGCAGCGCCGCTGCTCCCATCTTTCTGGGCATGATTGTCTTTGAGCAGACGAAGGACACGGCCATCAAATACCATATCGGCCTGCTGAGCGTGTGCTTCTGGCCTCTGGGCTGGGGACTGGGCATGCTGTTTGCGGAGGCGATGCTGACCAGCGGCATTCCGCAGGCGGCCACGGTCGCGGCCTTCATCCTGGGGCCGATCATGCTGGAGCCTACCACCGCCAGCATCGTGGCGATTGGGGCCACGATCATCATGCTGCTCATCATCATCGTCTGGCTGTTCGTCACCCTTTTCGCCGCGCCGAAGATCGTCTCCAAAGCCATCACCACCGGCGCACAGATTGGCATGGGTCTGATCTCCGCGGGCGCCAGCACGGCCGCCGGCGTGGCCTCGGGCGGAATTCAGGCGGCTTCCGGCGCGGCCATGATGGTGGGCGGTGCCGCCATCACTGCGGGAACAGGCGGCGCTGGTGCGGCCGTGGGTGCCGGAATGATGACCGGCGGGGCCAAGTCCATGACCGGCGGAGCTGCCAGTGTTGGAAAAGCCGCCATGAGTTCCGGCGGTTGATCTCTTGACCAGTGTTTCCATGAAAGGCGTGACCGACATTTTCATCTCCAAGCAAAAGCTGGCCATCTTCTGGTTCCTGGTGGCGCTCGGCTGCATCGTCGGCACGGCCTGGCATCTTTACGGTGTCGCCATCGAGGGCCGCAGCCGCATGCTGTATGTGCCGATCGAACTGGCCGACGTGTACATCGACAGCGATCTCAGCAAGCAGGCCCTGGATGACCTCGTGGACTACCAGACGAGGCTCACGCTGGAGACCTTTTTGAATCGCGGCCCCAAGGGGCCGGTCACACCGACGCGGCTGGGCTTCCTTTTCAGTCCGGCCGGCTTCGAACAAGCCGTCATCGACATCAAGGACAACAGCTACGACTTTCGCTCCCGGCAGATCCACCAGATGCTGGAACTGGGAGAGGTCAGCGCCCTGCATTATCCGGATGGCACCGCCACGACACGAGCAGGCGGACAGTTGATCCGCATCAGCATTGATCCGGTCGAAAAACAGGCCGTCACGCAGGCCTTCACCTTCAACGCCATTCTGGAGTGGGAGCGCAACCGCAATCTGCGCGACAAGAAGCGCTTCCTCTTCGTCTGCAAGGACATCCAGTACAGCCTCAAGGAAGTCTCCACCTCCGTGAAGCCCTGACCGCCATGCCCGAAGCCCCGCCAACAGCTCCCGACTCCTCCAAGGCCACGCACAAGCGAACCATGATCGACACGCTCGTCGCTCGTGACAAGACCGCCGTTTTCTGGTTTCTCGTGGCCTGCGTCGTCGGGGCCGGCTGCGCCTGGTACCTGGTGCTCATGGCGGAGGCGCTGAAGGCCCGCCCACCCTTCGTGGTCATGGACACCGCCGGTGCCTACTATGTGGCTCCCGGCATGAATTTTGACACCGTGGACACCATGCACGAGAACCTCGCACAAGTGGCGGTTGAGACCATGTTTGAGCGCGGCCCCGCGGGCCTGATTCGCGAAGACAGGGTGAACAAACTGTTCACAAAAAAAGGCCGCGTCGAGCTGCAGGACATCCTCAAAAAAGAAGACGAATACTTCCAACGGCAGCAGGTTGAGCAGGTGGTGGAGTTCTATCCCGACAATGAGCTGAAGAATCTGCCTGCGAGTGCCTTCCCGCCGCCATCGATCAGACGACCTGTGGAAAACCCCTCCGTGCTGATCCGAACGCCCACCGCCGTCTCCACCTGGGCGGTCGGACTGGTGACCCGGCGCGGTGTCTTCAAAGGCCAGGCACAGGTGGAAACCTATCGCTGCAAGGTCATCTTCGCCTGGAAAATGAACCCGGACCCGCGAGGCAACCAATCCTTCCCCGCCGTCATCGACGGCATCCTGTCCTACAACCTGGAGAAAATCAGCGATTTATGATCCCGCCGCGCCTTCACGCTCTCCTCGCCGTCCTCTGCCTGCTGCCGCCGCTGCTTTCCGCGCAGGTGCAGGAAGGCCGGGAACTGGTCATGCTGGACCCCAAACAGCTCGTCCACGAGATCGCCATCAACGCCTCCGTCGCCACCACCATCACGTTTCCCGACAAGATCACCCTGCTGACCGGCTTCGGCCTCGTGCAGGATCCCTCCGCAGCCAGGGCCATGGAACAAAACCGTGTGGCGCTGGTGCATTATGACAACGTGCTGGCGGACACCCTCGTGGTGCGCCTGATCAAGCCCGGAGAGCCATGCCACGCCACCGTGCGCACCGCGCGCCATCTGCACCTGCTGCGCTTTGTGGCCGCGGACAACGCCAATCTGGCCGTCGTCGTGCCGCCGCCGCTGGAAAAAAACACCGCCGTGCAGACCACCCCGGAAAAGGTGGTCCAAAACCGCCTCAACTACAACACGGAGGAGCTCTTCGGCGTTCTGAGCAAGGCCAGGAACCGCAAGGCGCTGCAGCCCATCAACCCCAGTCTATTCGCCGGGTGGCAGGAACGCAACGATCTCGACATGAGCGTCACGAATGACGCCCTCACCGCCACCATTTATGAAATCCAGCGCCAGCCGGAAAAAGACGCCACCGTCTTCCGCTGCTGGATCAGCAACAGCCGCAGAACGGCCTACGAGTTCGATCCCGCCTCGGTGAAAATACGCGTGGGTGAGCGCAGCTACAGCCCGCAGGTCGTTGACTGCGCCGACATCGTGCGCCCCGGCGAGAAAGCGCCCATGGACATCATCCTCCAGGGCGGACCAGGCGGCGGACGTGAAGGCCTCTCCATCAACCAGGATTTCCGCATCGAGCTACCGGAGCCCGGTCGCAAAAACCTCCTGCTGCCCGAGCTGGTGGGCGACTCCGATGCCAACTACGACGGCAAATAGAAACCATCCGACGCCATGCTCCAAAAACTTCAAAAACCCGGTGTCCAGATGGCCCTCCTCTTGGTGGTGGTCCTTATCGCTGGTGGTGCTTTTTTTCTCAGCAAACGCACCGCACCGCCCGTCAATGCTCCGCCGGTGGTCGAAAACAAAAAGGGCGAGGTCGTCGCGCCGGAGACGCTCAAACTCGAAGACAAAAAAGTCACATTGGGCGAGGACCGCACCGCCCGCATCGGCAGCGACCAGCAGGTGGAGCGCTTCGTCGTTCCCACCCCGAAACCTCCGCCGCCCACGCTCGTCAGCACCGGTGGCGGCAAAAAACAGGAGCAGGGCCCTCCGCCCTACCCGAAGCTGGTTCATGTAAGCAGCACGCCCGGCAGCAGGCCCTTCGAGCCCACCGAGCCGAAATTCTTCGCCCCGCGGGGCATGCTGATCAAGGCGGCGCTCGTCATCACGGTGGATTCCTCCTCCCTGGAGACACCGGTGCTCGCGCTGACCACCGAGGATGTCTATTGGAACCGCCGCCTGATCATCCCCGCCGGCACGCAGGTTCTCGCACAGGCCGCACAGGGCCGCACGCGTGACCGCATCGAGGTCAAGGGCACCTACACTTTCATCTGGGCCGACGGTCGCGAGTACAACATCAGCTGCGTCGCTCTGGACCATGAGCGCCTTTCCGACGGCAGTTACGGGCTCACCGACGGTTCGGCGGGCATCCGCGGCCAGATCGTCAAAAACGACCAGTATGCCGAGCTGAAGATCCTCGTGGCCGAGGCGCTCCAGGGCATCATGAACAACAACCAGCAGCAGTTTCAATCCATCTACGGCCTCGTTCCGCAGAACACCAGCCGCAACGCCGCGCTCGGCGGCGGCGCCCAGGCCGCCAGCGCCTACTCAGGACTGCTGACCCAGAAGCTCGCCCAGGATCTCGACTTCGTGCGTGTACCGGCCGGAACGCAGTTCTATATTTTCACCAAGGACGTCTTTGAGCCAGACCTCGCCAGCATTGCAGGGCTCCGCCAGGGCGGCAGGGCAGCCACCAGTTGGCAGCTCGCCGAAGAAACCTACGCCCGCGCCCAGGCCCAGGCGGTGGCCGCCAGTGAACAGGGCGCTCAGGTCGCCGAAGCCACACGCAAAGCCGAAGAACAGAAACGCACCGCCGAACGCGCCGCCCGCGTCAGCAGCCTGGTCAATCCCGGTGCCGCCAGCTCGTCAGCCCTCACTCCCACCTCCAGCACCACGCCATGACCCACCTCACCCGACTCACCCTCGCCGCCGCCGGTGTCCTGCTCGCCTCCTGCGCTTCGAAGGATCCCGCCTTGTCTGATGATCCGCTCATCGCCCCGCAGTCCGAACAGGAGCCGGCCTACATCCCCACCTACTCGAAGACCGTCGTTGACGGCTGGCCCAAGGGCCGCTCCCTCGACCCCCACGACCGTTCGCGCGTCCGCCTGAACGAAGAGGTGCATGCCTACCACGTGGGCCGCCTGCCCAGCAAGGACCGGCGTGAAATGCACGAGGCGCACACCGTTTACCGTGTGGAGCAGGGTCCGCGCTGGGATACCCGCCTGCCAGCCACCCCCATGGACTCGCGCGGCGTCGTCCTTGGCATCATCGAGCCCTCGCGCAATGCCGTGCCCGACAGCGTCCTCATTGAACAGGAGCGTCAGAGCCTCGCGGCCAAAGCGCAGGCTTTGGAGGCCACGATGAGCAAGCTGACCGCCCTGCAGCGTGACCTGGAGAAAAAGCGCCTCGATTTCGACAACTCCGCCAAGGAGGCCAAGGACATCCAGACCTATCTCGCCAAAACCATCCAGGAACGCGACGAAGCCAAGGTGGCGCTTGAGCAGCTGAAGGCCCGCAACGAGGAGCTGGAGGAAAACGCCCGCCTCAGCGCCCGCTCCTCCTCGCAGGGCTTCAGCACGAAGAAGCAATAGCCTTGCCTCCCACGCAACCCAGCATGGCCGACCTCAATCACATCCGGGAACTCCCGCCCTTCCTCCAGGCCCGCATCATCGGCCAGGACCATGTGATTCCCAAGGTGGTGCCCATCATTCAGAACGGCGAACTCGGACTCAGCGACCCCGCCCGGCCCAAGGGCACCTTTCTTTTTCTCGGCCCCACCGGCGTCGGCAAGACCGAGATCACCCTCCTGCTCTGCGAATACATTTACAAGGATGTGGCCAAGCACTGCATCCGCCTGGACATGTCCGAGTATCAAAATCAGGAGTCGCTCCAGCTCCTGCTCGGTCAGAATGAAACCAGTCGCGGCAACATGGGCCGCTTCTACGATCGTGCCGAAGGCCGCGGCATCATCCTGTTCGACGAAATCGAAAAGGCCCATCCCCGTGTTCTCGACATCTTCCTCCAGGTGCTCGACGCCGGCCGCATCACCGTCGCCAGCGGCGAGACGCTGAACCTCTGCAACTTCTACATCGTCGCCACCTCCAACATCGGCGCCGACGCCCTCATGGAGCTCAAAAACAGCTCCATGAGCACCATTGAGCGCTTCATCGAGGATCTCGCCGCCGCCGAGCTCCGCCCGGAGGTGCTCGCCCGATTCAACGTCCGCTGCGTCTTTCAGAAGCTCGGCTACTTCGCCCAGAAGCAGATCGCCGGCATCATGCTCAACAAGGAGCTCAAACTGCTCAAAGGCAAAGGTTACAGCCTGGAAGTCGGCCCGGGCGTGCTCGACCTGCTCGTCTCCCAAGGCGTGGAGCCGCGTCTCGGTGTGCGCCGCATGCGCGCCACGGCAGAAACCCAGTGCCGCCATGCCGTGCGCGAGGCCCTCATGGCTGGCCTGCCCACTTCAGGAACCCTCGTCGCTGCAAATGGTCATCTGGTCATCCATTCGTGATTTCTACCGCCGCTGGAAGCCGGAGATCGACCTCTACGGCGTCGGCTTGGTGCTCCTCACCAGCGCAATGGTCACCGGGCGCTTTGCAGCCGGCTGCATCGTCTTCGTCCTGGTGCTCATCATCGACGCCATGCGACGCTGGGGTGAGCCTTGGCGTGAACTGGGGGAAAAAGAGATCGAGCGCCGCCGACTCGCCAGCCAGGAGCGCTGGCGGGAGACGCTGGCCGATCTCAAAGCCCGCTTTGGCAAAGAGCCACCACCCCTGCCGCCCTCGACCCGCGTCATCCCGGCACCGCCGCTTGAGGATGATCCACCGGAAAGCCCGGCTCCCATCGCCGAGTCCGTCAAACCCACCCCTCCGCCGATTCCCCCCGTCACACATGACACCTGAGCGGCTAACTAGCTCTGAACATCGTCCCATGCAGCCCTCCTATTTCGCATCCCACGCCGCCCGGCTCCTGCTGGCGCTGTGTTGCATGCTGTGCATGGTCTCCTGCGCCACACCGCCGGCTGCCCTTGAGGATGACGACCTGATTCCCGTCGGTAGCCGGATCAATTTCTGGGTCTATCACGACGAGCACGGCTGGCGCGAGTCGAACATCCACATCGCCGCCCTGCCCCGCCTCATGACCGGTAGTGAGGCCCGTCGCTGGGCCGAAGGCGTCGGCAACCGGGACGGCGGTCTCCGCTGGACCCATTACTACCTCCTCGTCACCCATCCCGAGCCTCCCCGGCGCCGCTACCGCAGCCGCATCCATCACATCGGCCCGCACGCCGCGCCTTACCGTCCTTAGCCCCCACCTTCTCCCCAGCCATGGCTGACAATCCCATCGAAACCGCCGCCTCCGAACTCCAGAAGTGGCTCGACCAGCTCGAAGCCATCTTTAAGGCCTACCAAAAGGAAAAGGCCAAAATGGAGGCCAAACTCGCGCAGGAGGCCAAAGATGCGCTCAGTGCCAATAAGGAAATGATGAGAGGCGAAGCTGAAAAGGCCAAATTTGACTCGATCATGAAGGAGTTGAAGGAGATCAAGGAGGGGGCCGCAAAACTTCCTGACGGGCCTGAAAAAAAGGCCCTGGACGAACAAATCAATGCCGCCGAACAACAAATGGAGCAGGAAGTCAACGGCCCTGACGTGGACGTCTCCGAGCTCAACGAAGTCGCCGGACCTGAAGTTGAAGACGCCTTCTCCCCTGACGTGGACGTCTCCGAACTCAACGAAGTCGCCGGACCGGAGCTGGAGGATGCCTTCGAGGCCGCCGAAGGAGTTCAGGAAGGCTTGGAGGAAGGCGTCAAAGGCCTCGAAGAGGGACTCAAAGGGGTCACGGATGCCGTTCAATCCATTGGCGGCGCCGCTGGCGGCGGCTTGGATCTGGGTGGCGGTGGCGCACCAGCCATCGGCGGCGCGGACGGCGGAGGTCTGGCAAAAATCGGAGAGGCTGCAGGAGGTGAAGGAGCCACTGCGTGGAAGCCCGGCTCCGTGGGCGACGAACTCAGAAAACAAGGTAACGAGATCAAGAGACCCGGTGGTCCCAAAATCGGCCCGGGAGAGCAAGCTCCAAAAATCGGTGGTCATCGACGCTGATCATCCGACGACCACAAAATCATCATGGCAGACTTCCAGAAGCAGAAACAAGAAGAGGAACGGATCGCACGCCAGCGGGTCGAGGACGAAAAAAAACGTCTCGCCTTGGACGGGCATGATCTTGACCGGGACGGTGATGTGGATCTCGCCGACAACGTCATCAACGACCTCGACCGCGACGGGCGCATTGATGCCGACGACCGCGAGCAGTTCGACATCGACAACGACAACGACATTGACGCCACAGATCGCCAGTTGAGGAACAAAAAGAGTGTTGGTCAGGAGCTGGGCATGACCAAGACGGACCAAGGCTGGCAGCACGAACAGTCCCAGCAACAGCAGCACTCCGTGCCCTCCCCCAAGGTGGGCTGAGCATCGCGGCCCACAACGACGGTGGCCTCAGTAGTTCGCAAGATCCACCACCTTGTCGTTCATCAGGCGCAGTCGCTTGGACAGGCAGGTCGTGATCCGGCTGAGCAGTCGGTAGGCCACCTTGGGGCTGGCGGCGTGCAGCCGCTCCAGACTCTCGCAGGTGATCAGCCACACCTCCGCCTCATTCACCGCGCGCACCGTGGCACTGGCGGGACCGGGATCAAAAACACTCACCTCTCCCAGCGAGTCGCCGGCCTCCAGCAGGGCTACCCGCTTGTCAAAACCGTCCACGTCCTGCAGCACCTCCAGCTTGCCTTTCAGCACCAGGTACAGGTGATCATTGTCGTCTCCCTCACGGATGACAACCTCCTCCGGTTCATAGACACGGGAGTCGCCAAAACTGGAGAGCAGGCTGAGTTCGGACGCATTAAAATTGGCAAGGAGAGGGGTGAGGGAGGCCATGGTTGGGTTGGATTTTCGGGTAAATTGGAATGTGGTCTATTTCCACCAATCGGGGATCTTCCCCGCACCGTCCATGGCGGGGATGCGCATTTTGATTTTGTTCTTCGACGGATGGACGATCCAGGCGGTGGCGTCCGGCATTTTCATGAGCTCGCCGGGCTGCACTTCGTAATCCCACTCTTTGTTCACGGTGGTGGTGGCGTTCGCTCCCATGAAACCGGAGGACTTGGACTTCTTTTTCTTTTCGACCTTGGCGATGAACTGCGCCACGGCCTCGGCACCTTCAGGATCGGGCTGACGGAAGGCGATGCGGGAGCGGCAGTTCAGCGTGAGCACCTGGGCGGTCTCTTTGCCAAGCACGGGAAACAAGGAGGCGTCACTCTGCATGCCGAGAATCAGGCAACAGTTCGCGGCACGCAGACGGTCGATGACGTTGTGGTCGGAGATGCCATCCTCGCTGGCGGTGGCGAGCGCCTGGAACTCGTCCATGAGGGCGATGAGCAGGTTCTCGCCCTTGCGCTCGGACTTCGGCTTGTCGAAGCGCATCATCGCATGCGTGTAAAACAGCAGCTTGATGTAGGTGTTGATGTAGCGGCGCTCGGTCTGGAAGGTCTGCGGCAGCGCGGTGCAGAAGATGCGCCCCTTGTCCACATCGGCGATGTCGATGGTGTTCGGCAGATCCGAGCAGAAGACCTCGGCGATGTCCGGATGGGTAAAGAAGCCCAGCATCACCTTCAGCGTGCCGACGAGGCCCTCCTTCTGCTCGGCGGCCTGGGCGCTGAGAAAGGTCTGGTCGAAATACTTCGCCAGCTTGATGCGCTCCGGGGTGCTGTCGGCGTCGAGCAGCTCGTTGAAGAGATTCTCCATCGTCGATTTGTCCGTGAGGAACTCGTAAGCGCGGAGCACGTTGACCGGCTTGCCGAGAGTCTCCAGCAGCTCAAAGGCGCTCGTCAGCGCCTGCTGTGCTGCCGGCTTGAAAAAGGACGATTGCTCACCCTCGGTCAGCGAGGCTCCCGTATCGACGAGGTTCTTCGCGTGCGTCGTGTAGGGCAGGCGCGGATCGGAAACGAGGTTGTAGCGTTCCTTCGGCTGCCACTTGCGGTCCAGCCGGTCCGGCCGCACCGCCAGCACGCAGATGGCCTCGGGTCGGCCATGCCCGGCGGCATGCTCCATGGCGAAGAAATGCTCGTCCCCCTTCGCCCCGAGGATCAAGCCGCCCCAGTTCGGTCGCGAGACGCTGATCTGATGCAGCAGCGGATTGAAGCCGGAGGTTGTCTTTCCCACCCCCGTGTCCCCCGTGATCAGCCAGTGGCGCGTGAACTCGCCCGGCAGCCACTTGAGGTTCTTGTACTGCACGATGTAGTCCTTCCTGGAGAAATCCGGCTGCCACTTCAGCAGCACGAAAGCCCCCAGCACGCAGAAGAAGGCCACCCCGCCGGTCACCTCGTTGATGCTGTCGTATTGAAACACATACCAAACGCCAAAAGTGGCGAGTCCGGCGGCGACGAGGAATTTAATGAAGGAGAACATGCGGGTGTAGCGCTAAGGTAAGAACACTAGCCCTTCGTGCGCGGATTGTGACAGCCCGTTCGAACAAGTTGACGCTGCTGCACATGGAGAATGCTCCGGCGGGAAAAATGAGGTGTCACAGGACTCATGAACGCGGCTAGTTCGGTTTTGAAAAACTCACAACTGCCATGCCCGCCTCCGACAAAGCCCGCTTCGAACCCAAGGAAATCGTGTCCAGCCAGGACTTCGCCGTGCGCGAGAACAAGGACCGCTCCACCGCCCAGGCCAACGAAACCTTTGTGCTTGATGCCAAGTCCAATCGCAGCATTGGCGAGAACGGCGAAACCCTGGCGTTTGGAAAAAAACAGTTCGGCTTCGATCAAGCTGTGGAGCAGGCGCGCATGGATGCCCAGACAGCTGCCCAGACCGAACTGGCAGGCATGCTTGCCAATCCCGCCGTCAGAACATGGAATGACCAAAAGGTGCATGTGGAGAATCTGGACAGCCAGTTGAAATTTGCCACCCAGGCCATGGAGGTGGCGAATGAAGCCCTGGAAAAGGGAATCACAGATGGTGTCACGGGCGACGATCTGGCGGCGCTTCAAAGTGATGCGCAGCGTCGCACGGCGGCCGTGACTCAATTGCAGAGGGACAAGCAAAACGCTCCCGACACCTTGAAGCGTCTCGCAGGGGAACTGCAGCAGAACCCAGATCTTCAGGCCTTTGTCCGCCAGCAGCAGAAGGTGGAGGCTGCCAAAAACCTGGTCGGCTCCAGCAATGCCATCGCCGAGTCATCTGCGAATCTCTACGCTGGCAACTCCATGTATGATCCCGCCGAGGGCGGTGACCGTGACCTTATCACCCGTTCGGTCGCCTCCGCAAAGGTGGACCAGCTCCTTGGCACAAATGTCTGCGCACAGGAGAAATTTGGCCTTGATGATCAGGGGAAACTCATCGGCGTCAGTGTGCAGGCGGATGGCGCGGGTGTGCGCAGTCAGACAGGCGAAAACGAGTGGATGGAGCAGCAGACGGCGTTCTTGAATGTTGACTACTCCAAATCGGAGATCCAACGAGGCCTCTACGACCTCGAAGCACTCGACTACGTCACCGGCCAGATTGACCGTCATCAAGGCAACATCTTCATCGATGGCAAATCAGGCAAAGTCACCGGCATCGACAACGACCTGGCTTTTCCAGCCGTGGACCGCGAACAGATGCTGAATCGCAACGAAGGCCTGAAGGACAAGGCCGTCGCCGGCATGCCGAAGATGATGCATGAGGAGACGGCGGCGAAACTGATGTCTGTCACTCCCGAGCAGTTGCGGGAAACCCTTCAGGGCATCAAGGCTCCAGACACGGGCAAAAGCCTGGGTGAGGCCGAGATCGAAGGGGCCATCAAGCGGCTTCAGGACCTGCAGACTGCCATCAGCAACGCACCGGCTGGCGGCATCAAGATCGTGCCTGAATTTACCCCTGACACTTACGCGGAATCCATCGCCATCCAGGAGGAGAACAACCGGCAGCAGTCATTGAGCCGCGATGCCAACAGCACAAAGGAGGTCAAATTTGATTCCACCTCCTACATTGGCAGTGTGGAGAACGAACGCCAGTTTGCCCAGGCCAAAATTGATGCCGGCGACAGCTTGTACAAAATGCGAGACGAGAACTCCGCAGGTAAGGCCAAAATCAACCAGGAGTTCGCCGCGTACCAAGAGATGGATGCTGGCGGGAAGGCCCAATACAAGGCGTTCCAGAAGGATATCGACAAACTGGAGGACAAGCTGGCTGCCACACGTCAGGAGATTCAAAAATTGGAAGGAACGAGTTCCAGCCTCAAGAATAACTTAGCGAACATCCGCCATGGTGGTGTGGAAGGCACGCTCAAACATCTCGTGAAAAAGGAAGCGGAGATCACCCAGCAGTTAAGGGCCAAAACGGATGCCGCAGGGAAACTCACGGAACCCATCATCACAGAAAAAATCGCCAAGGAAAATGCACTCATAGCCTCCAGTCAGGCGGTCAACCAAGGCCGTGGACAAGAGCATCCGCCGATTGAGCAGCGTGTGCCGCTCAATCAACTGCCGCCACCTGTAAGAAAAGTCGGAGAGGCTGGCAACGGAGTGCCGCCGATCGAGCAGCGCGTGCCGCTCAATCAACTGCCGCCGCCTGCGGGCAATCTCGGCCCAGCTGGCAACGGAGTGCCTCCCATCGAAGCACGCACTCCACTGCAAAGCCTGCCGCCACCCGTAGGTGTAGATAACTCCAAGGTGACGAAGACCAACATTCCCGCGAAAGACAAGGGGGCGGGTGATGGACTCAAGGCCTCAGAGGTCGAACTGGAGGCGGCCAACGGCCTCGACGGCAACAGTCCCCGGGAAGGGCTCGAAAATCAGGAGCAGAAGAAAAAGCCCAGCGTGGCGGAGATGCTCAAACGCACCCAGAGCAGCCCTGAACTGGGCGGACATCGCCAGGGCCAAGACCAGGCGCAGGGCCAGGACGGCGAGAAACCGAAGGCCAATTCGTTGCGGGCCAGCGGCGAGTGGCAGCCGGTCAAGCCATCCGCTCCGAAGCCCGGCGGCAGTTCACTCACCCGGTCCCAATAATCCACCGTCAGCGTCTCTCGGGCGGGGTCGGTCGCATGGAATACGTCACAAGCCTTCACTGCGAAACAGACCATGATGCTGATGATGTGTCTTCGTCATCCTGACGTGATCCCGCATCAGAGGCATCGGAGAGATCACCCTGAGGAATGCTGACAAAACGGTGTCCACCGGACTTCATTACAACTGTCACAACCTCATGTCCTCGGGCTAATCGACACATGGCTCAATCCAAAGCATCCCTCCTCAAACGTTCGCTTGCGGCCGCCACGGTGGTCATCCTGTTTGGTGTTGTCTTTGCTGCAATCCTGTGGCTGTGGCTTCCTAAACCGGAGCCGAAACCACGGCAGTCGCATGCCCCGGTCCCTGAGCATTCTCGTCAGGACTATTCCAAAGACTCCGTGAAGCGTGACCAGTGCCGCAAGCTCATCAGCGCGTTGCGTGACTTCCGGACGCGCCGGGGTGCGCTGCCTCTGCCCGAGGGAGTGGCCGCAGACGAAAAGCAGCCGCTGACCATCAACCGGGCCATGTATCTGGCGCTGACGGGGGAGGACACCGCGCTCAACCCGGCTCAGGTGAACTATCTCAAGCCCTGGAGCCTAGCACCGGCAACGCTGGAAGACATCCAAAGGGAACGTTTCCGCGTGTGCTTCGATTTGGACGGTGACTCAAAAGTTCCCGACCCCGGGCGCCCGGACGCTTTCATCGAGCAGGATGTGATCGTCTGGCATGCCGGTGAAGACGGAGATCCCGACACCTGGGCGGACAACGTGCGCGGCTGGACGGCGCAGTAATGCCCCGCTCCTCGCGTGCCGTCCTGTTCGTCTGGCGATGATTTCGCACTGTAAATTGTCGTACGACACTCCCTCTGATGAGGGTAAATTCTGCTCCTTTCCTCACCGCTCCGTCATGAATCCCCCGCCCTCCAGTCTGCCTGAAGATTTTGACCAGACGATCAAGGTGCGGACGCCCCAAGCCGGGGCGATGTATTTCAACCGCTACAAGCTCACGCGGCTTCTTGGTCGCGGCGGCATGGGCGTGGTGTGGCTGGCGGACGACTTGAAGCTGGAGCGTCCCGTGGCTTTGAAATTTCTGCCCAGTCTGATCGGCCTCGATCCCTCGGCGGTGAAGGAGCTCAAAACGGAGACGCGGCGCGGGCTTGAGCTGTCGCACCCCAACATCGTCCGCATTTACGACTTTGTGGATGACGAGGACGTGGCGGCCATCTCGATGGAGTTTGTCAATGCACGCACGCTGTCCGAACTGAAGGCCGAGACGGAGAGTGGCGTCTTCACCGCCGAACAGGTGGCGAAATGGCTGCCGGGCGTGTGCGAGGCGCTCGATTACGCGCACTTTCAGTGCAAGGTCGTGCACCGCGACCTGAAGCCCTCGAACATCATGGCCAGCCTCGGCGATGAAACGGCCAAGATCGCCGATTTCGGCATCGCCCGCAGCATCTCGGACACGATGAGCCGACTGTCGATCTCACAACTCGGCGTCAGCGGCACGCTACCCTACATGAGCCCGCAGCAGGCGATGGGGGAGAAACCCGCGCCCACCGATGACGTGTACTCCCTCGGTGCCACCATCTACGAACTACTCTCCGGCAAGCCGCCCTTTTTTCGCGGAGACATCCCTTCACAAATCACCTCGAAAATCCCTCCTAGCATGGTCGAGCGGCGGGAGGAACTGGAGATCAATGCGGGAGACTCCATTCCGAAAGAATGGGAGTCTGTCATCGCCGCCTGCCTGCAAAAGAATCCAACGCTGCGACCGCCAAGCGCCGGCAAGCTGCTGGAACTGCTCGGCCTGAAAAGCAGCACCAGCGTCCCCACGAAAACGTTCGTCCTCCCCGCTGCCACCGCCTCCCCTGCTCAGCACTCCAATGCTGCCCGGAGCCGCATGCCGGTTTATGCGGCGGCAGCTGTTGCCGTGCTTGCAGCAGGCGCAGCCTTCTACTTCAAATCGACCACCCCCACGCCAACGCCTGAAGCGGTGGCTGAGGTTCAGTCCTCCATTGTCGCTGACACGACGACACCCGCCTTGCCCGAAAACCAAAAGCCTGCACCGGAGGCAGCCGACGTTTCTCCCGATGCGGCACCCACACAGTCGCTGCCGCCAGCGGCCATGATCCAACCGCCTGTCACGGAACCACCGGACGGTCACTGGCCGATGGCGATGATCTTTCCCACACCGCCTCATGCTGCGTATTCGGAGAATGGTCGCCGCCGTCTGCTTTTTGCGGCGCAGAGCCTCCTGAAAGACCAGAAGCTCTACAACTCCACGCTCGACGGCAAGGAAGGCAAGGGAACCCACAACGCGATCATTCTCTTCCAGGCCAAAAACGGTCTGGTGCCCAACGGCCTGCTCGATGGCCCGACCCTCACCGCCATGTCCCTCGCCGCAGAACCGGACGATAAAGAATGGAAGCCCCCTGCTCTCGCGGGTTCGTCCTCCGGACGAAAATCCGGTGCCACGGACGAACCCAACATGATTCAGCGTGCGGGCCAGTCGATCGGACGTTTTTTCAAGCGTGACTGAGATGGACAAGACGTGAAAAGTCAGAGGTGAGAGGTGATGCCGTTGCAGACAGCACTTCTCATGCAGGGCCTGACAGGCGCTCAGGAGGCCGAAGAGAGCAGGGAGCTGACCTTGGTCCAGCCTTCGTTGGTCACGTTAAGGCAGCGTTCGCCATTTTCGACGAGCCAGCCCTCGTTCATCGCACTGCGGAAATCGCGGCCGGGATTGGCAGGCGGCTCATTGCCGAGGCGGACGAGGAGGCGCTTGATGTCGCGACGGTGGGGCGGCGTGGCTTCGGTCTGGTGGGCCTCCAGCCAGCCGGCAGCCATCAGCAGCTTCTCCGGAAAGGTTGCGGCAGTGAGGCTGGCGAAAACCGCTTCAGCTGAAAGTTCGGCCAAACGCGTCCGCTGGGCGGCGGACTCTGGATTCAACGGGGCCAGTGTCACCGGCGCTTTACCGGAACGCGCCAGGGCACCGTTTCTGCGATGGCGTTGGAGTGTTTCGATGTCGGTGACTCGATGTTTTTGGACGAATTCGATGAGGGCGGGAAGCGCATCGGATTGGAGGACGGTTTGCAGATTGAAACCTGGGGACTGGATGTGGATACGTGTTAGCATGGCGATCACAATGTATTATATATGTTTACATGTAAACATATATAATAACCTTTCTGTAGAGTCGCTGCTGAAGTGATCAAACTTCATGTCCAAAGACAGTCTTGAAACGGCCTATGAGACCTTCCAAACCATGCACTCGCGCCGCAACTTTATCTCCGCCATCACCGCCGCTCTCGGCGGCTCCGTTTTTGCCGCGAACGGCAAGCCAAAGACCATCGTGCTGCAGTCCGCGTGGGACACGGTAAACATCGGTGACATCGGCCACACACCGGGAACGCTGCGGGTGATCGAGGAGCATCTGCCGGAGGTGAAGGTGGTGCTGTGGGCGATGAAGGTCGATGAACGCGTCATCGCGATGCTGAACCGCCGCTTTCCGAAGGTGGAGATTCTGCAGGGCAAGCTCGACGGCAAAGGAGAGAAGGACCTGAAGCTCCAGGACGCGGTGAAGAACTGCGATCTCTTCATCCGCAACTCCGGCATGGGCCAGGACCTCAGCTACATGAAGTTTTGCCACAAAATCGGCAGGCCCTTCGGGCTCTTCGGTCAGTCATTCTTCCCCACGATGGTTCAGGGTGATGGCGCCGCGGAGCGCATCGAGCTGCTGAATGCCGCATCGTTCATCTACACGCGTGAAACCAAGACTCTGAACATCCTCAAGAGCGCCAGTTTGAAAACTCCCGTGCTCGAATTCGGCCCGGACGGCTGTTTCGGGATCGATGTGCGCGATGACGAGCGCGGACTCGCGACGATGAAGAAGCTTGGACTTGAGGAGAAGAAGTTCATCACAGTGCATCTGCGCACCAACACACCCAAGGCGCCCGGCGTGGACGATCCGCGTCCTGAGAAGCTCAATCCGCTGCATCCCACGCCGCAGCAGATCGCCGACGATGAACGACGTGCGGCGAAGTATCGCGAACTGGTCACGCTTTGGGTCAAAAAGACCGGCGGCAAGGTCCTCATCGCGCCGGAGACGTTCAAGGAGATGGAGCACAATAAGCGCCTCATCCACGATCCTCTGCCCGAGGAGATCCGGAAGCACGTCGTGAACCTCGAATACTTCTGGAACGCCGATGAGGCGGCCTCGATTTTCGCCCGCGCCCACACCGTCGTCTGTCACGAGCCGCATTCACCCATCATAGCCCTGGCGAACGGAACGCCGATCATCCACACCTACTCCGAGTTCCATTCGCCGAAGTGCTGGATGTTCAAGGACATCGGTCTGCCCGAGTGGCTGCTCGAAATGGACGAAACGCCGGTCGAGAAGATGGCGGAGACACTCTTCGCCATTGATGACGATTACGCCGGAGCGCAGGCAAAGGTGAAAAAGGCCATGGCCTATGTGCATGAGTGCTTCGCGAAGTCGATGCAGCATGTGAAGGTCGTTGCGGGCGGTTGAAAACCTCCCCTGCTTGATCGCGTTCGAGAACATCATGCTAACTCGCCGCGCTCTTCTTCAAAAAGGCACGCTTTGCCTCGCCGGGCTGGGCGGCAAGCTTCTCGCCGCAGAAAACGATGCCAAACCGCTGCTGCACGTTGGTTTGATGACGGATTTGCACTACGCGGACAAGAAGCCGACCAAAACGCGGTTTTACCGCGAGGCGCTGGCGAAGCTCGATGAGGCCGTGGAGATCATGAATCGCGAAAAACCTGCTTTGGTCGTCGAACTCGGCGATTTCATCGATCAGGCCGACTCCGTCGAAAAAGAGATCGAGTGGCTCAAGACCATGGAATCGCATTTCGCGAAGCTTTCGATGCCCCGGCACTATGTTTTGGGCAATCACTGTGTCGGCACACTGACCAAGGAGGAGTTTGCCGCGAACACGAAGGCTTCGGGCGGTTATGAGAGCTTCGAGATCGGGGGTGTGACCTTTTTGATCCTCGACGCCTGTTTCCGCGGCGATGGCACGCCTTATTCGCGCAAAAACTTCGATTGGAAGGACGCGAACATCCCCGCCAGCCAGCTTTCTTGGCTCGAAAGCGCACTGAGCAAAGCCGGCGGTCCTGTCATCGTGTTCGCACACCAGCGTCTCGACATCGACAAGGCCCACGCCGTGCAAAACGCGCCCGCAGTGCGTTCGCTGCTCGAAAAGTCGGGCAAAGTGCTCGCCGTCTTCCAAGGTCACTCGCACAAAAACGACTACCAGCAGATCGCCGGCATCCACTACACCACACTGGTGGCGATGGTCGAAGGCAGCGGCGCGGAGAACAACGGCTATTCAATGCTGGAGGTCATGGCTGACAGCTCCTTGCGCTTGAAGGGCTTTCGCAGGCAGGTAGATCGCGCTTTGAATCACCCATGAAAACGTTTCTTTTTCTCCTCACCACCGCCGCCTGGGCCGTAGAGCCCGGCTTCGAGTCTCTCTTTGATGGCAAGACGCTCGATGGTTGGAAAAACGAGGGCAACTGGGCGATAGTGGATGGGGAAATCGCACGCGTGAAGCGCGGCGGGTCATTGATTTATGAGAAGTCGAAAGTGCCGGATGATTTCGAGCTGCGCTTCGAGTGGAAGGTGTCGAAGGGCTGCAACAGCGGGGTGTATTACCGGCCGGGGCAGTATGAGTATCAACTGCTCGACAACGCGAACAGCCACTACGGCGAGAATCCACGGCAGGCCGCGGCGTCGATCTTCTTCTGCATGGCGCCGACGAAGGATGTCGTGAAACCGTTTGGCGAGTGGAACGAAGGTCGCGTCGTCTGCAAGGGCAGCGTCATCCAGCACTGGCTGAACGGAGAAAAGGTCATCGACTTCGACTACGCCGATCCGCGTTGGCATGCGGAGCTGGAGATTCTGCGTATCCGTGGCGGCGATTTGACGAAGCGAGGCGGAAACCTCTGGCTGCAGGACCATGGCGCGGACGTGTGGTTCAAGAATCTGCGCTGGCGGGCGATTCCGGCGGAGGAGAAACTCGTTTCAGAGAACCTGACGCCGACGCCGATCCCCGATCTGGCGTTGCGACCGGAGCAGGAGCGCGTGAACAAGATGCTCGCGGGCAAGGAAGTCGCCTGGAAGCACGAAGAGCTGAAGCGCTTCAAAGCGGACGAGGCGCATCAGGGCGTGGCCTTAGATGCCGAGCATTTTTATGCGATCACTAACGCGGCAATCGGCAAGTATCGCAAAGACAACGGCGAGCGTGTCGGCGAGTGGAAGGAGACGAGGGAGGGACACATCAAGCATCTGAACGCCGGATTGATCCTCGACGGCAAACTCTGGTGCGCGCATTCGAACTATCCGGAGATGCCGATGAAGAGTTCCGTCGAAGTCTGGGACCCAAAGACGATGCAGCATCTGGAAAGCATCGATCTCACTTTCGCGGGCGGTTCGCTCACCTGGGTGGACCGGCGCGATGGCGAGTGGTTCGCCTGCTTCGCGCAGTATGCGAAGACAGGCGATCCGGCGCGGACGCGCGTGCTGCGTTTTGACACGCAGTGGAAGAAGACGGGCGAGCTGGGATTTCCGCCGGAGATGATCACCAAGTTTGGCAAGAACAGCAGTTCAGGCGGCAGCTTTGGCCCGAACCGGCATTTGTTCATCACCGGTCATGACGCGCAGGAGCTTTATGTGCTCGATCCGCCGGTCACGGGCGATGTTTTGACCTGGCGCACGGCGATTCCGATCTCTGCGCATGGCCAGGCGTTTGCCTGGGATCGCAGCGCACCGGGCGTGCTGTATTCGATCGACCGCAAGACGCACGAAGTGATCGTCTCGCGCGTGTCAGTTGCCGGGCGCTGACTTGTTCTTCTTCCAGAACTGGAACCATTTCTTCTCCGGCGGTGGCGGAGGAGGAGGCGCGACAGGCTCGGCTTTCCTGGCGACAACGACGGGCCTGGGGATCGGTTGCGGGCCTTCAATGATGACGGTCATGCCCTTGGTGATGTGTTTGACGAGGCGCACGACGTCCCAGTTCGCGGTGCGCATGCAGCCGTGGCTGGAACTGCGGCCGATGGTCTGCGGCGAATTCGTGCCGTGGATGCCGATGCCCGGCTTGCTGAGGCCGATCCACATGACACCGACGGGATTGTTCGGGCCGATGGGCAGCTCGTAGGCGTTGCTGGTGCGCACGCCGTAGTTCAGCACGCCTTCGTCCCAGCGGAAGGTGGGCATCTGGGTGATGCCGACGATGCGCCAGGTTCCCGGCGGCGTCGCGAGATAGCCACTGCCGGAGGTGATGGGTAGGCTGGCGAGCAGCTTGTCGCCGTCATGCACGCCGAGGATTCGTTCTTTGGTGTCGATCTTGATGACGCGCGTCTTGAACTCCGGCACTTCGGGAAGGCCGGGCACCGGCGTGAGTTCCTCGATTATGAAAGGCTCGACGTTCGGCACCTTCACCGCGTCGCCGGGCTTCAGGGCACCCATTTTCAAGGAGGGATTGAGCCAGCCGATCAGATCGGGCGAGGTGTGGAAACGCTCGGTGAGGAACTCCAGCACGGAGTCGTAGGGCAGGTACTTTTTTTTGCTCTGGAGGGAGGGCTTGCTCGGCAGGTCACCCACGAACTTGAGGTCCTCCTCGCGGATCGTGTAGGTCGTGTAAAGCGGGGCGACGCCGGAAAGGTCGAGCGCGTGGTTCTCCAGTTCGGTCTGGGGCAGGCCGATGGCCTGCTGGTAGCGCTGCAACGCCTTGGTGGTGAACTCACCCGGACGACCGTCCACCTTGCCGGGACCGAAAAGTTTTCCATCCAGGAAGATCTGCAGCCGCAGGATCGGCTCGATCGGCTCCGGGGCTTTCGGCAGTGCGGGGACTTCGGCCTCCACAGGCGTGGGAACCACTTCGGCGGCGCGGGAAGCGAGCGCGAAGGAGAGAAGAAGAATGGCGACGTTGAAGGTTTTCATCATTGACGGCGGAGCTGGATGACTCTGCAATCGGTACACTCAAGCTCTCGGATAGCAACCTGCGGGCCATGTCGATTCAAGGTGCGAAACCCGTCCGGTCACAGCATCGCCTCGGTCATGCGCAGCGCCTCGCGGTTCGCCTTGACGTCATGCACGCGGAGGATGCGGGCGCCGTTTTCACGGGCGCGGGAGGTCAGGGCGACGGTGGGCCAGAAGCGGTCCGCCATGGCGTCGGTGTGCAACACTTTGGCGATCATGGACTTGCGCGAGACGCCGACGAGCAGCGGGCGCAGCGTGGCGAGCTGCCGGAGGTCGCGCATGAGGACGAGGTTGTGCTCCAGCGTCTTGCCGAAGCCAAAGCCGGGGTCCAGGACGACGCGCTCTGCGGCGATGCCTTCGCCCTCCAGCACGCGCAGCCGTTTTTCGAAATAACCGCGCACCTCGGCGACGACGTCGTCGTAGTGCGGATTCGCCTGCATGGTCTGCGGCGTGCCGGTCATGTGCATGACGACGAGTCCGGCGTCGGTTTGCGCCGCCAGCCGCGGCATGGCGGAGTCGCCCCGCAGTCCGGTCACGTCGTTGATGATGTCCGCACCGGCATCCAAAGCGGCGCGGGCGACGGAGGCCTTCATGGTGTCGATGGAAATGAGCACCTTCGTCTGCGAGCGCACGGCGCGAATGACCGGAAGCACGCGGCGCAGCTCCTCCGCCTCTTCGACGGGTTCGGCTCCGGGACGGGTGGACTCGCCGCCGATGTCCAGGATGTCCGCACCTTCAGAGACGAGCGTGAAGGCATGCTCGACCGCGCGACCATGGTCATTGAAGCGGCCGCCGTCGGAAAAGCTGTCCGGCGTCACATTCACAATGCCCATGATGAGGCCGCGATGGGTAAGATCGAGGTCGTGGGTGCCGAATCGCCAGCGGTGCATCCGGCACGGTGGCGCGAAAATTCGTCCGTCCAACGAGAAAACTGGAGATGTGCGAAGGTCTGTTTTATGGAGCGGCGTGAAGCCCAACCCCGCCGTTCTCCTGCTCGTCCTCCTCGCACTCGGAGGTGCGGCCGGATTCTTTTTGTACGACACGGCCCCGGCGGCGCCGAAAAAAGACGAGCCTCCGGCAGCTGCGAACACGCAGGACCTGCAGGACCAAATCGTGCTGCTGCAAGGGCAGATCGAGTACCTTCAGGGCCAGAACGACGCGCTGAAGGACGAGAACGCCGAACTGCTGCAGCGCCTCGGCACGCTGGGCATGAAGGAGGTGCCGACGGTCGTGATGAACAAAAACGACGTGGCCCCGGACTTCGTGGGCATGGGTCTGGAGATGATGAAACTGCGCAAGCTGCAGGCGCTGCCGATGGCGACGACGATGGCGAGCCAGGAGGAAGTGGAAATGGTGATCCTGGCCTGGCTGAAACGACAGCAGCCCGACGACGAGGCGAAAAAGCTGCCGCGTGCGCTGGCGGCCCTGGGCTGGATTCCCGAAGCCATCGACCCGCTGCCGCTGCGTGCGGCGCTGCTGGCCCGTGTGCTCGGCGGATGGTACGACGACGAATCGGAAACGATGCTGACGATCGATCCCGAAACCGCCTCCTCGCCCATCATCGTGGCGAACGAGCCGCTGGCCATCGCCTTCGGCCAGTTGCTGCGGGAATACGGCGGCACGTTGTTTCAGCCGGAGTACGGACCGCTCCCGACCGACAAGCGCATCGCCCGGGAGTCGCTCATTTCCGGCGACGCGGCGCTGACGCGGTTTCTTTACACCCTCCAGAATCCGGTTTCGAATCCGCAGGACGACCTGCCCGCGGGAGACCCGGATCACCCGCTGAACCAGGTGCCGATGCCGGTCTTCCTGAAGGAGCTGGCGCTGTTTCCCTTCAATCGCGGCTTCGACTTCGCGCAGACGCTGCACAGCGCCGGAAACTTCCCGCAACTGAATGCGGGCTACAGCCGCCCGCCGGCCAGCACGGCGGAGGTCATCGAGCCCGAGGTCTATCTGAATCCCGAGCGGCCCGCGCAGGTGAAGATCGAGCTGGAGGATCTGAAGCTCGGCGGCGTGGCACCCTTTCTCGACGACCAGCTCGGTAAATTTGCCTGCGTGACGGCCCTGCGACGCTACAACACCGATGAAAAGGCCGCCGACGGCACCCGCGGCCTGGTGGCGGACCGGCTGCTGGCCTGGACGACGGAGAATGGCGGCCCCCAGGACCAGGTGCTGTGGCAGACACTTTTCATGGACAAGTCGAGCGCCGACGCCTTTCACAGCGCGATGCTGAAATGCCTCACGCAGCATTTCCAAACGCCGAACGGCGAAGAATTCGAGGCGAAGGGCCGGTTTGTGAGTCTCCTCCGCAATCGCGGGGCAGCCGGCGTTCTGCTGATCAATGCTGGCAGCGCCGATGCGCGTGCCGCGATGAAGGTTCTGATGAAATGATGACTGCAAGGCATGTCTTTTACACCGGCCGCGTCCAGGGCGTGGGTTTCCGCTACAGCACCAAGAGAATCGCCTCCGGCTACGACGTGACCGGCTCGGTGAAGAACCTGCCGGACGGGCGTGTGGAGCTCTTCGCGCAGGCGTTTGAGGCGGAGGAAGTGGAGGCGTTTCTGGAGGACATCCAGAACAGCAGCCTCGCCTCGCACATCAAGGAGCGGGAGGTGAAAGCCGCGCCCGCACAGCCGGGGTTGCGCGGATTCAGCATCGTGCGTGATTAGGGCCGAAACTTCGTCATGTCCGCAACGCCCGCCGTCTCCGTCCAACATCTGACCAAGGTCTTCAAAGGCACCTTGGGAAAGGCGGCTTTTCGCGCGGTGCATGATCTCTCCCTCACCGTGAACGCGGGGGAGGTCTATGGATTGATCGGCCCGAACGGCTCGGGCAAATCGACGACGATGAAAGCCGTCCTCGGCCTGCTGAAGCCGACGACGGGCACGACCAGCATCTTCGGCGTGCCGAGCACGGAGGTGGCCAGCCGCCACAGCGTGGGCTTCCTGCCGGAGAACCCGTATTTTTACAAGCACCTGACCGGCCGCGAGACGCTGCACTTCTACGGCAGCCTCTGCGGCATGCGCGGCGCGAAGCTGAAAGATCGCGTGGAGGAAATGCTGGAACTGACGGGACTCGAAGACGCCGCGACGCGGCGCGTGGGAGGCTTTTCCAAAGGCATGCTGCAGCGCCTCGGCCTGGCGCAGGCCTTGATTCACGAACCACGGCTGGTGGTGCTGGACGAACCCACCGCCGGCGTGGACCCAGCCGGCTCCCGCAAGATTCGCGATCTCATCCTCGAGTTCCGCACCCGCGGCATCACCGTGCTCGTCACCTCCCACCTGCTGGAGCAGATTCAGGAAGTGTGCGACCGCGTCGGCATCATGGCGCACGGCCGCATGGTGCGGGAGGGACGGCTGGAAGATCTCATCGCGGTGGAAAATCAAACCGAGATGGTGCTGGAGAACGCCACCCCGGAACTCCTGGCCAAAATCGAGGCCTTGGTAAAGCAGGAGGCCGGAGCCGCCAAAATCCTCCGCAGCGGCCATCCGCGCACGACCCTGGAGCGCCTTTTTCTCGAAGCCACGCACGAGGAGAAAAAGTCCTGAGGAGCGGCTGAATCGAGCCTGCGGCAGGAGAAGCGGGTGTGCCTGACATGAGACAGGTTCCGAGGGCGCGGAGGCTCACAAAAATGAGGCATGCCTTAGTTGTGACTCAAGCAACGAACCTGATTGTTATGATGAAACTATAAATCATGACAAATCACCTCTCGTTGCTTCTCTGCCTTTTCGGCCTGCTCCCGAGCCTGCTGCCACCTGCCGCCCAGGCCGCCACGGTGCTGTCGAACACCGACTTGTATCCCAGCACACCCGGAACCATGGGGCCGGGCAACTACACGGGCATGATGGAAGAGGAAAGCATCCAATACTTCCAGGCTCAGTCCTTCACGACCGGCGGCGCATCGTTTGTGCTGGGCGGCATCACGCCCTATTTTGCCAACTCCTACGGCGGAGGTTTCACCATGGCGCTGCATTCGGACAACGGCGGCACTCCGGGGGAACTCATTGCCTCGCTTTCGGGCAATTCGGCTCCTGATTTCGGTCTGGACAGCTCGTATGCGCCATCCTCGACCGTGGTTCTGGATGCCGACACGACTTATTGGTTTGTGACCTCGATCAGCCCGGGAGTCAGCGAGGGGGCGGCAAACATCTACGTCAATCCGGCGGGAAATTACAGCGCGACATCGGCCGAGGGCTGGAGCGTGGGCACGAGCGCCCAGCTCAGCACCTATGACGGCGTCTCCGGCGACTGGAATGTGAACCCCGTCTATGCGTTGCTGTTTGAGGTGGATGCCTCGCTGACCGCCGCGCCCGAACCCACCCGGATGCTCCTGCTGGCCCTGGGATCGTTCGGACTGATCCTGCGCCGACGGCGTGCTGCATGAGGGGGTGCGCTTCCACCAAGCGATGGGAGAGACTATTCTCAGGGCAGGAAAAGCGTTCGATTGAACAGTTTCCAAATTGGGGCATGGTCGGTGAGGCATGAATCCACGCTCGATCGACTCTCACTCTGAAAATCTTGTGGACTGGCTGTTCCTGGATCTGAACAGCTACTTCGCCAGCGTGGAGCAACATCTGCGGCCGGAGCTGCGGGGGAAGCCGGTGGCGGTGGTGCCGGTGGATACGGATGCGACCTGCGCGATCGCGGCGAGCCAGGAGGC
Organism: uncultured Prosthecobacter sp.; assembly: GCA_964452755.1. GTDB lineage: Bacteria > Verrucomicrobiota > Verrucomicrobiia > Verrucomicrobiales > Verrucomicrobiaceae > Prosthecobacter. The sequence continues at coordinate 673,699 of CAYVQY010000001.1, forward strand.
GAAGAAGTTTGGCATCAAGACCGGGACGAACATCGGCGAGGCACGGCGGCGCTGCCCGGAGCTGATCACGGTGATGGCGAGCCACGATGTGTATGTGGATTTCCACCACAAGATCATCACGGAGGTGGAGCGGCACTTTCCGGTGCATGAGATCTGCTCGATCGACGAGATGGCCTGCAAGCTGGACGCGCCGCGCCGGGAACTGCCGGCGGCGCTTGATCTGGCGCGGCGGATCAAGCGCGGGCTGCGGGAGCGCATCGGCGAATGCATCACCTGCTCCATCGGCCTGGCGCCGAACCGGTTTCTGGGAAAGGTGGCCTCGGACATGCAGAAGCCGGACGGGCTGGTCACCCTGCTGGCGAAGGATCTGCCGGGGCGGCTGCTGGAGCTGGAGCTGCGCGACCTGTGCGGGATCGGCCGCCGGATGGAGCCGCGTCTGCACGCCTGCGGCATCCGCACGGTGCGGGACCTGTGGGAGGCGGAGCGCGAGACGCTGCACCGCGCGTGGGGCGGCGTCTGCGGGGACCGCTTCTGGCATGCGCTGCATGGCGGGGCCACGGAGGACGACCAGCCGGTGGAGCGGCGCACGGTGGGCCACAGTCATGTGCTGGCTCCGGAAGTTCGCCGTCCGCCGGAAGCAGCGGTAGTGGCCCGGCGGCTGCTGCTGAAGGCCGCGAGCCGGCTGCGCCGCATGAAATACCGAGCCACGCATCTGCACCTGAGCGTGCGGACGGAGGACGGCCCGCGCTGCGAGGCGCAGGCGAAGTTTGACCCGGCGAGTGACAGCATCGCGCTGGCCCGCGTCCTGGCAGTCCTCTGGGAGCGGGTGATGCGGCAGGCGCACTGGCAGCGGCTCAAGAAGGTGTCCGTGTCCCTGCACGGGCTGGAGGCGGAGTCCCAGCCGCAGCAGCTGGAGCTCTTCACCTCGGCCGCTGCGGAGGCCCCGCGCGAACAGCGGGAAAAGCTCAGCCGCATTCTCGACGAGATCAATCAGCGCAACGGCCGCGACTCGGTGGTGATCGGCTTCACGCCGGACACGGTGCGCACCTTTTCAGGGACAAAGATCGCCTTCACGCGCATCCCGGACCGAGAGGAGTTCAAGGAGTAGCGGGCCATCAAAAACGCACCGTCATCGACACGCGGAACATGCGCGGCTCGATGGGGTGGATGTGGCGGTCACTGACGCGCGCGGCCTCGGTGGCGAGCTGGCTTTCGTAGAGGTACTCGATGTCGTTGTCGGAGCGGTTGAGCAGGTTCAGGCAGTCCACGGCGATCTCCCAGTTCTTGCGGCGGTAGCCGAGGCGGGCGTTCACCTGGAAGGACTCGAGGGCGCGGACTTCCTCGGTTTCGCTCAGCGGGCGGCGGCCGAAGTAGCGCCCGCGCAGGGAGCCGAAGAAGCCCTCCGCCTTCCCGAGGGTGATGCCGGCATTGATGGTGTAGGGAATGGAGCCGGGAATGTCCTGGCTGGGCGGATTTTCCGTGCGCAGATTGGCAACGGTCCAGGTGCCTTCAAGGTCCACCATGGCCCAGTCGGTGGGCCGCCAGTAGCTGGCCACCTCCACGCCGTAGCGCTGGGAGCCGGGGCCGGGCTCGCTGTTCCCCGCATCACCGACGTAGATGAGCTCCGAGTCGCTGCGCAGGAACCAGAAGGAGAGCGTGTTCACGAGGTTGGTCACGGATTCGTTGCGGATGCCGAACTCAGCGCCGTAGGTGCGCACGATGGGATCGGCGCGGTCCGCCCCGCCGCCGGCGGGATCGGTGACGATGTTCACGCCGCGGGCGTCGTTGCTGTGGAAGCCGAGGCCGCCGTTCACATAGAATTCGGTGTCCGCCCAGGGACCAAAGACGACGCTGAATTTCGGGCTGACGATGCCCTTCGGCAGGGTGCCTGTGTTTTCATTGAGGGTGCTCCTTTGCACGTCGGAGTGGATGAGGTCCGCGCGCACGCCGGGGATGACGCGCAGCCACTGCAGCGGCTTGAATTCGAGCTCGGAAAAGAGGCCGTAGCTGGCCTGGAAGATGTCGTCCTTCCGCACGGTGTTGAAGCGCTGGCGGGCGGTGGTGTTGTAAAGACCGACGCCGTCCATCCACTCGGCACGCAACTGCATGCCGAGCGTGAAGCGCTGCTCGTGACCGAAGGCGTCGAAGCGCCAGTCGCGGGCCAGCTCGCCACCGAAGAACCAGCGCTGGTCCTGCTGCTCGAACTGGTCTCCCACCGGCGCGGCATTGTCCATGAAGTAGGTGAAGTTCGAGAAGAGGTCGAGGTCGTAGTAGCCTGCGTAGGCGCTGGCCCGGGTGGAGGTGCGCCCTTCCTCGCGCGTCCAGTCGAGGGAGAGGCTGTAGCGCTGGGAATTCCCGCCGTTCGTCGGGTCCAGGAAGCCGAAACGGCCGATCATGCCGCTGTCGATGGCCCGCTGCGGCACCTGGTCCGTGGAGGTCCAGTCGCCGTGATAGCCCATGGCGGTGATGTTCAGCGTGTCGGTGCCGTTTTCCCAGTGCCAGCGCAGGAAGCCGTTCCAGCGCCGGGCGTCGGAGGGCAGCTCCCAGGGGCCGTTGTAATACTGGTGCTCCAGCGCCATCGTCAGCTTTCCCGCACCAGCCTGGATCGTGTCCGCGATGAGGGTGCGCGAGAAATCATACTCGCCCCAGGTGGTGCTGAGGATGCCTTGCGGCAGTTCGTCCACCAGCTTGAAGCGGGCCGCACCGGAGGAGCTCAGATCGCCATGCTGCGCGTAGTAGTTTCCTTTCCAATAGTCCAACTCGCCGACGAGCTCCGGGATGATGAAGTTCAGGTCCGCATAGCCCTGGCCGTGGGCGTGGTTGCGGAAGTTCACCGGCATGCCGTCCACGTACATGAGGAAGTCGGTGCCGTGGTCGAGGTTCGCCCCGCGCACGAAGTACTGGTTGGCCTTCCCGTCACCGCTGTGCTGGGTGATGATGACGCCGGGCACGCTTTCCAGCAGCTCACCGCGCCGCGAAAAAGGCCGCTCCATGAGTTCCTTGCTGCTCGTCTGGCCTTTGGACGCCGAAGTGGCGATGCCGATGAGCGTCTCCGCCTTTCCCTCGATGACGATCTCTCCCAGCTCGGTGGCTTCCTCCTCCTCGACCACCACCGGGGCCTGGGCGTGGAGTGTAGCTGGCAGCAGGAAGGCGATGAAGGGGAGGAATCGGGAGAAACGCATGGTGGGCGGGGCGGAGTGGTGGCCAAACTGTGACGACCTGAAGCCCCGGACCCCACAAGACCGACGCAGAAAAACCGCCCCTGCGGCTCAGCCCTCCTCGTTCCACCATTCCAGCAACAGCTGGCGGGCACGGTGCACCCGCCCCTCCACACCCCGTGCGGAGCAGTTCAGCACCTCGGCACACTCCGCGTGGCTGAGGCCCTCCATGGAGGTCAGCACCAGCGCTGCGCGCAGCTTTTCCGGCAGGAGGGCCAGGCCACGACCGAGCTTTTCCATCTCCCCGCTCCATTCCGCACTGGCATCCGGCGGCGGCTGCGGGCAGAGCGGGCTGTGCTCCATGGCATCGAGGGCGATGGTGCTGTCCCGCTGGCGGGTGGAGCGGGTCTTGGCCCGGTCGCGGCAGAGGTTCAGGGCGATCTGGTAGAGCCAGGTGGAAAACTTCGCACGCCCCTCAAACTCCGGCAGCGCCTGCCACGCACGGACAAACGAATCCTGGCAGACTTCGCGTGCGTCCTCCACACAGCGCAGCCAGCGGCAGCAGAAGGTGAAGAGCCTCTCCTCATGCCGCTGCACCAGCCATTCGAAGGCCGCCATGTCCCCTGCCCTGGCAGCGGCGACTTTTTGCAGCTCCACGCAGTCCGGTGCCGGCGAGTCCGCCTGCGCCAGCGGGAGGTCAATGCTGGCGGGCAAGGCTGTCATGAGTCCACTCGAGAAGTCGTTTCGCCTGCGCGGGTCGCAGGTAGCGCTTCATGGCAAAGAAATGATCCAGGGTCAGGCGCTGCAGCTCCCCCTGGGCCTTGTTCAGCCGCCCGAGCGCGGCCTGCAACTGCGCATCGTCCACACTGGCACCGCCGATGGCCTCCGCCACGGCCAACCCGGCCAGACGGATCTCGCTCCGCAAATGCGTGCGCTGCTCCTCGAATTCCGCCTCGATGGGTTCGAGCTTTTCATGCTGCTCAGCGGTGATGTCGAGGTGCGCATGCATCCAGGCATGAAAATCCGGCTCCGAACGGTCCTGAGCGTGCTCCTCGCCATGCCGGTGCAGCGTCCAGTCCGTCACCAGCCACGCCGTCACTCCTGCGAGCAGCGCCGAGCAGGCCATCGAGATCATCATCCACTTGAAACGCGAGGTCATTTCGCCAGGCCCTCATGGAAAAGCTGCATCGTCGGCGGCCGGCTGTGCGTGGTATCACGGGATGCCACCGACCACCCGACCGCAGCCGCTGTGACGACACCCGCCACGACCGCCAGCACGAGCAGCCACCGCACAAACGAACGCCAGCGCCTCTGCCGGCCGTCATCGCTGCGCACGCGGGCCATGATGGCGCCTTCCAGCGACACTGGCGTGGCGACCGGCACTGCGGACGACGCGTGCTTGAGCATGCGGCTGAGATCCTCCTCGTTCATGCCGCGCTATACAGGCGGAACTGCGGGTTTCAAACCCGGTCTGACAAAAAGCTGCCCAGACCTAGCGGCGATGGCGACGAATGATGATCGTGCCAATGGCGGCAGACAGAATGAGGAAGGCGGAACCCGGCTCCGGAATCGGCACCGGCGTGCAGCCATGAACGGAAATCAGGTAGTAGGGGTCGGAGCTGGGACCTGTTGCAGCACCCTTGCCGTTGTCGAGACCGGCACCGAGGGCCAGAGCCCTGACCGCCGCACCTGTGCCCACGAGCGCCTCGATGCTCAGATTCCAGGTGTCCACCTTGAACACGGAGTCATAGCGGGGATCCAGCGGATTGCCGGAGGTCAGCAGCGTCATTGCATTGCTGTCGATGATGTCCTGCGCGTCGAAGCTGCCCAGCAGCGTGTCACCCACGCCATAAATTGAAATCACGGGAGCAACGCGGCCCGCGTCAAAGCCCGCCGTCAGTGAATCCAGGCCGAAGTTTCCCACGGAAACCCCGAGTCCCGTGCTCGACACCAGATTGTCAAACTTGATGAACAGCCCCGTGGAGCGAGTCGCGCCTGACTGATCATAGAGGCCGATGCCAAAGTGCCCGGTGTCAGGAGAATAAACACCAATGCCTCCAGGGAAGGCATTGCCGATATTCGGATTCGCCCCGGCGATGCTGGCCCCTTGAAACGGATCCGGCGTGTTCGCGGGATCGATTCTGAAAAAGCCCGCGATGCCGTAGGTCTGGCCCGGCAAAACTCCCAATGGCCGATAATAGGGATAGGGATCCAGCGGAAGCAGGGATGCCGCGTGACCTTGCAGGGTGAATGCCATGGCGAAGACGGCAGCCAGGCGGCGGAATGCAGGAGTTATCGTTTTCACAACGCAACAATGCGACCATTCCCAAAGATGAGCAAAAGCAACTGTGTCAGTTGTTTGTATGAAAGTTGTTTCACCTCTGAAACAAAGGGGGCCGCAGCCCAAGACCGAAACAAAATCAGCCCCCGCTTTTGCGTCGGCGTTTTTGCTCGTCATGTTCGGTGGCGTCATGGCAGCCACCACCACCCGCATTCTCCTGGCAGATGATCACGGCGTCGTCAGAAACGGTTTCCGCATGCTGCTCGCCGCGCAGTGGGACATGGAGGTCGTCGGCGAGGCCTCGAACGGACGCGAAGCGGTCGAGCTCGCCGAAAAACTCAACCCGGACGTGGTCGTGATGGATGTCACCATGCCGGAACTCAACGGCATCGAGGCCGCCCGGCAGATCACCAAGTCGCTGCCGAAGACCCGCATCCTGGCCCTTTCGATGCAAAAGGACGGGGTCTATGTCCGAGAAATGCTGCGTGCAGGCGCGAAGGGCTACCTGCTGAAAGATTGCGACGAAAAGGATCTGCTGGCGGCCGTGCGCGCCGTGGCCGTGGGCCAGGGCTGGCTCAGCCCGGAGGTCAGTGACGCAGTGCTTGATGACTACCGCAAGCACGTCACCAACCCGATCGACCTGCTCTCCCCACGGGAACGCGAGGTCTTGCAACTCATCGCCGAAAGCAAGACGAACAAGGAAATCGCCACGAGCCTCAGTTTGAGCGTGTACACCGTCGAGGCCCACCGCGGCCGCATCATGGAGAAGCTCAATCTGCACTCCATCGGCGAGCTGGTGAGGTTTGCCATCCGCAATGGCTTAATAGATTGAAGGGCATCCCATGATCGCAAGGCTCTTCCCCTTCACCCAGCGCATCACCGAGCGCACCGTGCTGTGGGCGCTGGTCATCGGCTTCGGTTTAGTGGTGGTTCTTTTGGGGCTGGCGGGTTCGGTGGCCGTGCGTGACAGCCGCGCCATTCGCCGCAGCGCCGCCGGGCTGGTGAAGGAGCAGTTGCTCATCGCGAGGCTGTTGTATGAGGTGCAGGCGGAAGAGGACGCGCTGGCGCATGTGCTGCATCTGCTGGTGAAGACAGAAGCCTCCGCAAACCGTGCCCGCTGCATGCAGGATCTTGCCGAGGCGAATCACGATGTGTCCCGTCTTGCGGCGGAGGCTGCAAAGACGCCGCATGCGGGCGAGTGGCGTCGCCTGGCGCTGGCCACGCAGTCTTTCTCAGAAACCGCGCACAAGGCCCTCGAGTATCAAGGACCACTGCCCAAGGATGTGATGGAGTCCTTGTTTGCCAGCCATGATGTGGTCGTGGAGCTGATCCATGACCTGATCCTGCAAAGCACCCGGCATCTGACGGATGTGAACAAGGAAATCGAGCTTCAGCTCCGTGATCTGGCGGATGAGTCCATGTTCCTGCTGGGAACCTGCCTCATTCTCGCCACCTTGTGTGCGGTGCTCACCATTCGGTTTGTTCGCAGCAGCATCCACCGCATTCGCTGGCAGTCGGAGGAGCTGAGCCGTGTCTCCTGGCACATGCTGCAGACCCAGGAGGAGGCTGCACGGCGCTTCTCCCACGAACTGCATGACGAACTCGGCCAGTCGCTCGCGGCGGTGCGCTCCAATCTGACCAAGGAGGCCACGCGCAACCTCGACTCCCTGCGGACCGACTGCATCCACCTCGTCGATGAATCCATCGCGAACGTGCGCGAGCTTTCCCAACTCCTCCGCCCCGTCATTCTCGACGACTTCGGCCTCGATGCGGGCCTGCGCTGGCTGGCGGAGAAATTCGCCCAGCGCACGCGACTGAAAGTCGATTACGGTTCGAACTGCACCGCACGTTTTGCCGACCAGACCGAGACGCATCTCTTCCGCATCGCACAGGAGGCACTGACCAACATCGCCCGCCACGCGGAGGCCGGGCACGTGAGCATCGCGCTGAAGCACGAAGAAGGACGACTCCGCCTCAGCATCGTGGACGACGGCAAGGGCATCCCCCCGGGCGATGGAGAAACGGCCCCAAGCCTCGGCATGGTCGGGATGCGCGCCCGCGCACGCCAATGCGGCGGCAGTCTCACCGTTTCACCCAACACGCCCCAGGGCGTCTGCATCGAAGCGAACGTTCCTTCCGAATGGCGGGAGGACTAGCGCCCCGCTGCGGCAATTCGCTGGCCTTTCCCGCGTCTGCGCGTTTCATGGGCGGATGCATCTGCCCGCCGCCCTGGAGGAACTGGTCAATTTTTACGAATCCCTCCCGGAAGGCGAGAGGCGGGAAAGTTTGATCGATCTGGCGGCCTCCGTCTCTGTTTATGCCCCGCAAGCCGGAGAAACTTTCGACCTGGAAGACGTGCGGAAGGATGCGGAATGCACCGACACCGTCGGCGTGCATGCGAGGCGGGAGGACGGGGGGCGCGTCCGCTTCGCCATCAGCCTCGGCCCAAAGGTGCAGACTCTGACGCGGGCGCTCACTGCCCTCCTTTGCCGCGGACTCAACGGCGCGACGCTACAGCAGGTCCTCGACGTGCCTCATGACTTTGTCCCGCGCGTCATCGGCGGCGAACTCGTCCGGCTGCGGAGTCAGACCGTCTATTATGTGCTCAACCGCATGAAAGAAGCCGCCGCAGTCCTCGCGAAACGCGGGTAAGCCGCTCAGTCGAGCCGCCGGGTGTGGCCCGTGCGCAGCTCCTCCGGAATCTGGCCCACAAAGCGCGGGACCAGGTCGATCGATTCAAACACCTGGTGAATCTCCTGCTGGTTGATGTCTCCTGGCTTGTCGATCTCCAGGTACACCAAGTCGTGGCGGGCATCGATCTTGTAGCGGACCCGCGGGAACTGGTCCATTTGATTGCGCAATTGGATCATGCTGGAGTCAGCGCGCAGGCCCGGGGCGTAGATTTCGACTTCGATCATGGTGGAATGCCGTTGGTTTTACCGGATCAGGCCCTCCGAGCCAAGGAAAATCCGGTCCGGCAGCCCCCCAGGATTCCAGATTGACAGGCCCGGCTTGGCATCCTACTCTCGCCGCCCTTTCCCCGCCCCCCTTTATGGCCAACATCCGCTCCTCAGAAAAAGACATCCGCAAGACCAAGGTGCGCACCGCGCACAACCAGACGGTGAAGAGCCGCATCCGCACCCTGCGCAAGAAGGTGCTCGCCGCCGTGGAGACGAAAGACGCCGCCGCCGCCGCCGCCAGCCTGAGCGAATTCTCCTCCGCTGCCGACAAGGCCGCCAAAACGAACGTCCTCAAAAAGAACACCTCCTCCCGCCTCAAGAGCCGTCTGGCCCTCAAGGTCGGTGCGCTGACCAAATAAGCGGCCTCAAACCTCATTTTTGAAACGGCAGCCCGGAAAGGCTGCCGTTTTTTGTTTGTCGCACGGTCCGGCCACCGCCAGATTCGGGTGCCATGATCACCCGCCACCGCATCGCCCCCAACTGCCCCGAATTCTCCCGCCTCGTCTATGGAACCTGGCGCATCCTGGACGAAGATAACAAGGCCAACTGCTCCCCGCAGGCGCTGCTGGAGCGCTTCAGGGCCTGCGTCGAAATGGGCGTCACCACCTTCGACACGGCGGAGATCTACGGCGGCTACCACGTCGAAGAAGCCATCGGCTCCGCATTGAAACTGGACCCCGCCCTCCGCAGGCGGATCGAGCTCGTGACCAAGTGCGGCATCTACGTCCCGAGCGAATTTCATCCGGAGCGCAAGGTCGCGCACTACAACGCCACCGCCGCACGCATCGTCAAGAGCGCGGAAAAATCCCTGCGTCTCATGGGCGTCGATGAAATCGACCTGTTCCTCGTCCATCGTCCCGACTGGCTGACCGGAGCCGATGAAACCGCCGAGGGCCTCAACAAGCTGCTCAAAGACGGCAAGATCCTCAGCGCCGGTGTTTCCAACTACAACGTTCACCAGTTCGAGTTGCTGAACTCCTGTATGGACCGCCCTCTGGTCACCAACCAGGTAGAGTTCAGCCTGCTGCACATGGACCCGATCTACGACGGCACCGCCGACCAGTGCCAGCGCCACCGCATTCTGCCCATGGCGTGGTCTCCTCTAGGACAGGGCAGGCTCATGAAAAAGGACGACCCCGCCGCCGCCAGACTACAGGCGAAGACCGCCGAACTCTCCGCCAAATACGACGGGGCCACGCTCGACCAGCTCGCCTACGCGTGGATCATGGCCCACCCGTCCTTCCCGCTGCCCATCATCGGCACGAACAAGCTGGAGCGCATCCGTTCCGTCGTCAAAGCGGCCTCCATCCGGCTGGAACGCGAAGACTGGTATGGCCTCTGGGAGGCTGCCAAAGGGCACGGCGTGCCATAAAAAAACGCGCGCCTTCCCTGACCGCCGGATCCCCACCGTTCCGATCCGAAAAAAGAAAACGCCGCGCAGGGACGAACCCGGCGCGGCGTTGCGGTGTTCAGGAATGAATCAGCCGATGTGGTTGGAGACCAGCTTGGTCATCTCAAACATAGTCACCGTCTTCTTGCCGCCGAACACGGCCTTCAATGCGTCATCGGCATTGATGTTGCGCTTGTTCTTGGCGTCCTGGAGGCCGTTCTTCTTGATGTAGTCCCAGAGCTTCTTCGTGATCTGGCCACGAGGAGCGGGCTTGGTTCCGACGACGGCTCCGAGGATCGCGTCAGGCTGCACCGGCTTCATGAGAGCGGGATTGGGCTTGCGCTTTGCCTTCTTGGCAGCCGGCTTCTTGGAAGCTTTTGGAGCTGCTTTTTTTGCCGCCTTGGGGGCTGCTTTTTTTGCTGCTGGTTTGGCGGCCTTTTTGGCTGCCGGTTTGGATTTGGTTGCTTTCTTAGCCATAGTGTTGTTGGCGGCTGTTGCCGTGCACGGACGTTAGGAGAGTGGTCTTAGAAGCGTCAACGCAAATTTAATCAATCTTTAAGGTTGCCGGCCACAGGGGGAAAGTCGCTTTCCCCCACGGAAATCGCATATTTCCGACCCTCGGTCAGGCCGCGCCAACTAACTCGCGGATCAAGCTTACGACCGGCTTTCAACCCATTGCACCGCATAACGAACAAGCGCCGCACCATCCGTGATGCCGAGCTTTTCTTTGATGTGTGCGCGGTGCGCCTCGACCGTTCGGGCGCTGATGCTGAGCTGCGCTGCGATGTTCTTGGTGGCGACGCCTTTGCCGACAAGTTCGAGAATTTCCAACTCGCGATCCGTCAATGCATCCATGCCCGTGGACTTCGCGCGTGATGCGCCGCTGACCTGCTCCAGCATGCGCGCGTTCAGCGTTTCGCTGACGTAGAGTCCGCCGCCGAGAATTTTTTGAATCGCGGCGATGAGGTGGTCGGCGGCTTCCTCCTTCATCACATAACCACGCGCACCGGCGCGGAGAGCACGTTCTCCGTAGAGCGTCTCGTCGTGCATGGAAAGGACGAGGCACTGCGTGGAGGCATGCGCGGCACGGATGTCTTTCACGAGCTCCAGTCCGTTCTTGTCGGGCAGGGTTAGATCAATTATGGCGAGATCCGGACTCAACCTGCCGACGACTTCGAGCCCCTCGCGCGCGCTGCCAGCCTCGCCGCACACCTCCAGGCCGGACTCGGCGCGAATGAGCTGCGCCAGTCCGTGGCGCATGATCGGGTGGTCATCGACGAGGACGACTCTCTTCACGGATTCTTGGCGGGTGCGGGAACGCTGCATATGACCTGGGTACCACCGGCGGGACGCGGAGTGACGCTGAGTGAGCCGCCCATCATTTGAGCGCGATGGCTCATGGTCAAGAGTCCCATGCCGGTTCCGCTGCGGGCATGGTCGGGAATGCCGCCCCCGTTGTCACGCACGGTCAGCACCAAGTTCCCGCTCTGCCGGGCGATGCGGATGTCCACCCGCGAGGCCCGCCCGTGCTTCACCGCGTTGGAGACGGCCTCCTGGGCGATGCGAAAGAGCTGCACCGAAATCCTGTTGTCCGCGACCTGCACGGGATTGTCGAAAAGAAGCTCGCACTGCATCTGGTAGGCCCGCGCCGTGCTCTCCGCCAGTTCTTCGAGCGCCGCCATGAGGCCTCCCGAGTCGATCACCACCGGCATCAGCCCGCGCGCGGTCTCGCGGGCCCGCGAATTGGCCTTGGAGATCAGCTTCACGACCTCGTCGAGACTCTCCGCCTCGGGACAACCGGACTTCGCCAGGCTGTTCTGCGCCACCTTAACGAGGCAGCCGATGGCCGAGAGCTGCTGGCAGAGGTCGTCGTGGATGTCCTGCCCGATGCGCGTCCTCTCTTCTTCGCTGATGTGGAGAATCTTGTCCTCGAGCACCTTGCGCTCCGTCAGATCGCGGATGATGCCGGTAAAGATGCGCCGACCGCTAGGCAGCACCGCCTCGCCGACGGAAAGATCGATCGGGAACACGGATCCGTCCTTCCTCTGCGCCACCGCCTCGCGCCCGATGCCGATGATGCGCCTTTCGCCGGTCTTCAGGTAGTTCGCCACGTAGCCGTCATGCCGGTCGCGGTAGGGCTGCGGCATGAGCATGCGGATGTTCTGCCCGATGATCTCGCCGCGCTGATAGCCAAACAGCCGTTCCGTGGCCGAATTCGCCGTCTCGATGACGCAGTTTTCGTCGATGGTGATGATCGCATTCACCGCCGTCTCGACGATGGCGGCGGCGCGCTGCTCGCTGGCCTGCAGCGCGTCCTTCAGCTCCGTGATGCTGGGTTCGGAAGATGGCTTCGCGGGCATCGGAATATTTCAGTCGGCGGCGGTGACGAAGCCGTCCGGCTTGACCGCCAGGATCGAGCAGGGCGCGTTTTGCACGATCTTCTCCGCCGTCGTGCCGATCAGCAGTTCGCGCAGCCCCGTCTTCCCCCGCGTGCCTAGGACGACTAGCCCGGCCTGGACCTCGTTCACATGATCAAGGATCGCTTCACGAATGTTCACGCGCTCCTTGATCAGCGAATTCACGGCGACATCGCCCGGCTCGCGCGTGAGCGGTTCGAGGAAGGCGTCCAGATCTCTGCGCAGATTCTCCACGGCCTCCGGATCGATGTTCGTCGGCAGCGATGGGGCGAATCCGCCGTAGTCCAGCGACATGGCCAGTGCGCTCTGATAAACGTACAGGCAGTCCAGTGAGGCCTTGTCCTGCTGCGCCAGATGCAGTGCGCACTGCACGGCCTTCGCGGAGTTCTCCGAAAAATCGACGCAGGTGACGATCTTCTTGAACGGCCCCTGCGCATCCTCGCGCACGACGAGCACGTCCACCGGTGCCTTGCGCACGCATTTGGCCGCGATGGCGCCGATGCGGTGCGCCTCTCCCTTGGAGCCCTTGGCGCCCATCACCAGCAGGTCCGCCTGGTGGGCTCTGCAGGCCTCGACCAGTTCGGCAAAAGGGTGCCCGATCCGCACCTCGGTGTTCACGGCGCCGGCCCCGATGTCGGATTCGGCGATGAATTTGTTCAACCGCTCAAGCCATTCCCCCCGGATCGTGGCTTGATCCGTGGCCAGCGCCTTTTTCAGCTCATGCACCAGAAACTCGTCCATCACATGCACGGCCGTCAGTTGTGCGCCGTCCATGGACGCCCGCCGCGCGGCCTCCCTCAGGGCGCTGCGGCAGTAGGGGGTGAAATCGATGGCTACGATGATGTGATGCAGCTTTTTCATGGCGTGGGTCGGTTGATGCTTATCACAGCATAGTTGGCCTTCCCGCGCAACGCACCTCCGCATTTGCGGGCCAGTGGGCGCGGCTTGTCTCTTCCGGCCCGCACCCTCCAGCGCCTGCTAGAAGGTGCCCGGCGGCACGCGGCTGCCACCTGCGGGAGCAGCCTCGGCAAACCCGGCCACCCGCGAATTACAACCCGCTCCCTTTGAATGATGCGCGCTATTTCACCGCCCCTGGTTCTCTGTCTTGACTCACACGCCGAAACCATCTTCTCCATCCAAGGCGAGGATTTTCATCTCAATGACAAGCCGACCCCTCGTTCGGGCCGCCGGGATTCTGCTTGTTTGTGCTTGCGAAATCGGCGTATCTTTTCGCCTCCATGAAAAAAATCCATCTTCTCCTCCTTGCGGCGGTCTCCTTCAGCCTGACCTCCTGCCTTGAAATCAAGTCCAAGGTCATCGTCAGTAAAGACGGTACCGCCACCATTGAGGAGACCGTGCTGCTCGGTGCCCAGCTCGCCGCGATGATGCAGGCCGGCGGCGGCCAGGGAGACCAGCTCAAAGGCCTCGTGATGGACCAGGCGGCGGCGGAAGAACGAGCCAAGAAGCTCGGCGAAAGCGTCACCGTGAAATCTCATGAGGAAATCAAGTCGCCCGACGGTAAATCCGGAGTGAAGGTCGTCTTCGCCGTAGCCGACCTCGGCAAGCTCAAGTATGTTCCCTTTGAACCCGAGCAGGAAGGCAAGCCCTCCTCCGGTTCCGAACCCATGACCTTCGCCCTGAGCGGCTCCACCCTCACACTCACCAACCCCGAGGCTGACAAAAAAAAGGGCGGTGACGTAGAAAAGCCGAAGAAGAGCGAAGCCGAAATCGCGCAGATGAAGGCGCAGATGGGCATGATGAAGCCGATGTTTGCCGGCATGCGCATGTCCGTCGAGGTTACGGCTGCGGACGGCATCGCCAGCTCTGACGCCTCCCACTTTGCAGACGGCTCCGTCACCTACCTCGACATCCAGTTCGACAAGCTCATGGACAATACCGACGCCTTCATGGAAGTCATGGAATCCGGCGACGGCGGAATGAGCATGGCCGAAGCCGCCACCAAGTTCGAGAAAGTGGACGGTCTCAAGATCGAGGGCAAAAAAGTCGTCACCGTAGAGCTCAAGTAGCCCATCACGGCATCCTCTTTTGAGGTCGCACCCGGCCTGAAGTCACGCCTGCGCTGATGCCGTTGCAAAAACGGCATTCGGTCATCGTTTGCCACCACCACCCATGAAATTCATCGCCCCCTCCCTCGCTTTCACCCTTGCCGCATTCGGCGCCCTTGCCGCCGACTCCAAGCACGCCGCTGTGCCGGAAAAACCCTCCCCCATTGGTTATTCGGACACTCCCGTCATACCGGGCACCGAGTGGAAAGTTCACGACATCGACCGCCCCCGGCCGAACGCCGTGGCTCCGGGGGAAGCGCCCGGCGCACCGCCGTCCGACGCGATTGTCATTTTTGACGGAACGAGTTCCGACGCCCTTCAGGCGATGGAGAAGGACGAAAAGGGCAAGCCAACCGGCAAGATCATTCCCTGCCCCTGGCAGATCGACAGCGGCGTGCTCATGATCTCCGGCGGCGACTGCTGGACGAAGCAGGAGTTTGCAAGCTGCCAGCTTCACCTGGAATGGATGAGCGAGCCGCACACCAAGGGCAACTCCCAGAAGAAGGGCAACGCCGGCGTGTTTTTTATGGACCGCTACGAGTCCCAGATGCTCGACTGCGACAACAACCCCACCTACGCCGACGGTATGACTGGCAGCGTCTATGGGCAGACTCCGCCGCTCGTCAACGCCGTGCGTCCCGCCGGCCAATGGCAGGTCTATGACATCATCTTCACCGCACCGAAGCTGGAGAACGGCAAGGTGGTGGAACCCGCCTACATCACCACCTTTGTGAACGGGGTCTGCGTCCAGAACCACACGAAAATCATGGGACCCACAAAACACAAGAATGTGACGGACTACTCGGGTGAATTCCCCGAAAAGGCCCCCATCCGCATCCAGGATCACAAAAACGATCCGCCCGTGCGCCTCCGCAATGTTTGGGTGAGGCCGATGTAAACCCGAGCCGTTTCATCATCCATAGCTTTGAAATTCAGGGCCGGAGGTCACCCTCCGGCCCTGCTGCGTTCTGGAGACTGGTTCATAGGTAAGAAGTCTGTAATATTGATACAGTAATTATGATTATTTTATTGAAGTTAATAAATACTGCTCTACAATCCTTCCATCTCTCACTCTCCGCCAGTTTCCTCACGATGGGCCTGCCCTAGCCGCCTCACCCAGGGCTCGGCGCCTTCATCTCATGCTCTTTGATCATGCCGCTTGCTCTCCAGTCGCGCACTCTCAAAGCCGCCGCCATCGTCAGCAGCGGGTTCGCATCCCTCGTGCGGACGCGTCGCGCTAAGGAGACCACGATCATGACGTTTCACGGGCTTTGCGAAGGCTCGGGAGACGCGGGGATTCTGGACTGGTCGCTGCACCTGCCAGTGGAGATTTTTCGCAGCGTGTGCGCCCTGCTGGCGGCGGAATATCATGTCATTTCGATGTCCGATTTCGTCGAGGCGCAGACAAAGAAGCTGAGCCTTCCCGCGAACTCCGTCGTCCTGACTTTTGACGACGGCTTCGAGTCCAATTTCGAACTGGCCTACCCGATCTTGAAGCGATTCAACCTGCCTGCGACGATCTTTGTGACGACCGGCTTCCTGGATGGCGCGGACGCGCTCTGGTTTCAAAGGATGGATCTAGCCTTCGGACGGACGCGCAAGGAGACCCTCGTCTGGAAAATCAACGAGCGAAAGCTGCGCCTGGACCTCAGGACTCGCGAAGAACGCCAGAACTCCCTGGTGGAGTTGATGCCAGAACTCAAAATGCTGCCGGACGCCGACCTCCTCGGCGAGGTGAACCGCCTCGAACGCGCCCTCGGCGTTGATCCTCCGGCCTTGGCAGGACTGCCTGCACCGATGAGGCCGCTGTCGTGGGCCGACGCCAACAAGATGGTGTCCGAAGGACTCGTCGAAATCGGCGGGCACACTCACACCCATCCAATCCTCTCCCGCTGCGAGTCATTTTCGATGCGGGCCGAAATCACCACCTGCCGTGATCGCATCCTCGCGGAGACGGGCGTCGCACCGGTTTCGTTCGCCTACCCGAATGGCGGTGACGAGGACTACACGCAAGAAACCGTGCGCTTGGTGAAGGATGCGGGATTCAAGTCCGCATGCACCACGGTCTGCGGTCGCATCAATCCGCGCACGTCCCTCTTTCATCTCCCCCGCTACGGCTCGCCTGAATCCATCTGGGAGGCGGAGGCCACTGTCTCGGGGGCTTTCGAAACTCTCCGGGAATGGAGGCAAAGCTGTCTTAAAGCCATGTCGCTCATATGAGGACGATCACGCTCGCCACCACGAATGCTCCGGCACTGTCTGAGTGGCGGAGCCTGCATGCGTTCACGCCTGCGCTCCCCTTGGCGAAGGCCGCGGACGCGCGTCCGGCAGTGCTGCACTTCATCCACGGCATCGGCGGCGGCGGGGCGGAGTCCATGCTGGTCAGCTTGGCGGAAGCGCTCGATCCGGCGCGGTTTCGCAGCGTTGTCGTGGCGGTGAACGCCCGGCCATGGCCGCACCATGTTCAGCGCCTGAAGGACGCGGGAGTCACGCTGCATGACCTCGAAGGCAGCGCCTTCCTCGAAGGAGCCACCCTGGCCAAACTGCGCAACGTGATCCGGCACGAGCGCCCAGCGATCGTGCAAACCTGGATGCACCACGCCGATCTCGTCGGCGGCTGGGCGGCGCGTCTCGCCGGCGTGCGCAGCGTGGTCTGGGGCGTTCACTGCCGCGAAATCCACCGCAATCCCGGAGACGGCGACCGCAAAACCGCCCTCTTCCGCCGGGCGCTTTCTTGCAGTTCGCGCTTCATCCCAAAGCGCATCGTCTCCTGCTCGGCGACCGCCCTGGAGGACCACGCGGCCCTGGGTTATCCGCGCACGAAAATGCGCTGGATTCCCAACGGCATCGACGCGGATCGTTTCCAGCCGGACATGGATGCCGCTCTCGACACGCGCGCCGAATTAAAGCTGCCGCCCGCCGCTCCCGTGATCGGCTACGTCGGCCGTTTTCACGAGATGAAGGATCTGCCGACCTTCCTGCGCGCCGCCGCGCTGCTGCAGGCCCGCGTGCCGGAGGCGCACTTCGTTTTCTGCGGCGGTGTGGAAGTGCAGATGAATGACGAGGAACGTGCCCTGCTCAATGCGCTGCCGCACCGGGATCAGGTGCGCTTCGAATCCTTCCGCCCCGACCCCTGGCGCCTGTACCCGGCGCTGAACGTGTTCTCTCTTTCCTCCCGCACCGAAGCCTGCCCGATGACCGTGATCGAGGCGATGGCCTGCGGCGTGCCCTGCGTCACCACCGACGCCGGTGACTGTTCGCGTCTCATCGAGGGCATCGGTGGCATCGTCCCACTGCGAGATGCGGCGGCGCTGGCGAAGGCCTGGGAAGACACATGGAGACTCGGACCTTCCGCCAGGGAGGACTTGGCGAGACGGTCCCGTCAACGCGTTCTGGAGCGTTTCACCATCCGGCAGGCCGCACGGCAGTATGCGGAGACCTACGCGGAACTCACGGAGGTGCGGAAATGAAGACCGCCGTCCTGTTCTCAGCGCTCGCCAGCCTCGCCGCCGCGCAGCCGGTGAAGATCTCTCTCTGCGACGGCATGCTGCGGATTCCGCGCGATGGCGCACCGCCGATGTCGGCGACGTACAAGCTGCACGCCGCGCGAGGAGAGTGGGAGCCGCTGCAGATCGTCATCACCGCGACACCGGAACAGCTCAAAGAGATCAAGGTCGTCCCAACCGCCATCGCCAAGCGCGACTCAGAGTCTCTGCTGCCCGCCCCCCTCGTTTTTCGCGAGCACTACGTCCGCGTTTCACAATCCACGCCGATGGCCCCGCTCCCTGTCGGCGACTACGCCGACGCCCTCGTGCCGCTGGACATGCCCGCGCAGGAAATCACCGGCGGCAGCATCGTGAACCAGCCCTTCTGGGTCGATGTCTTCGTTCCCTACACCGCCGCCGCAGGAGACTACTTCGGCGAAGTGCGCTTCAAGCTCGCCGACGGCTCCGAGCATACCGCCACCTACACGCTGAAGGTCTGGGACTTCGATCTGCCCGTCGTGCCGAAGCTCCGCACCTCCATCATGACCACGATGCGCCGCATCGCCGAAGTACACGGTCTTGAATACACGAACAACCGGCCGTCCCTAACGCACGTCGGGCTGCTCAACGAATACTACGATCTCCTCGCCGCGCATCGGCTGAGCGTTGACCAGGTCCACGGCACCTATCCTGAAGCGGACACGGGCAGGCTTGACGAGGAGAAAGTCGAACGCGCCATGCGCAAGCATCTGCTGCACCGCCATTGCAGCACCCTCGGTCTGCCGATCTGGCCGGAGTGGCCCTTCGGCGATCCGCTCGGCAAAGACCGCGGGGAAGCGATGGCCTACGTCGCGCAATGGATGAAGCTGCTGGGGAAAATCCGCTGCGAGTCACGCGGCTATGTGATCATGGGCGATCTCGACGAACCTAATGACATCGAGGCATATGAAACCGTGCGCCTTTGGGGAGAGTTCTTCAACGAGGTCGAAAAGAAGCACGGCGTCCGCGTTCCGCTCCTCATCACCGAGCAGCCCACGCCGGAGAAGGGCGCCTGGGGAAATCTGAACGGCGCGGTGGACATCTGGGTGCCTCATTTCAGCTCCGTCTGGCAGGACATGGAGTGGGCCGGAGGACGACACGACATCGCCGCTCGTCGCGCAGCGGGTGACGAAGTCTGGGGCTACGCGGCGCTCGTGCAGATGCCGAACGAATGGGAGCAGCAGCACGGCCAGCCGCAGCAGCTCCGGCAGGGCTTCCCGCCGGTGTGGGCGCTGGACTTTCCGCCGATGGCGCACCGCATCACCGGCTGGCTGTTTCCGAAGCACGGCATCACCGGCTTCACCTACTGGGACACGCTGTATGCCAGTGACGGCGTCGATGTCTGGAAGGACGCGGGCACCTTCAGGACCTCCGACGGCGCGGTTTACAATGGTGACGGCTCCTTCATCTATCCCGCGACTGAAAAGCGGCACGGACGCCACGCGCCTGTCGCCTCCATGCGGCTGAAGTGGCTGCGGGAAACGGTGGAGGACTACGACTACCTCATGCTCGCCCGCCAGTTCGGTTTGAACGAGGAGGCGCAGACCCTCGTGTCCGGCTTTGCCCGCGGATTCGGAGACTGGGATGACAACCCGGAAGCCCTGATGGACGCGCGACTGCAGCTCGGCGCACTCATCGAGGCCGCCCACCAGCGCAAGCAGACCGCATCCGTCGAGAAGGGAGGCGCACCATGACCCCGGCCCCTGCAAAACGAATCTCAAGAGCCGCCGCGTCAAACTTCCGCGCTCTGACGCTGGAAGTCGTGCGCAATGAGGCGGGCTTCTTCGCACTGGAGCCATTCTGGGACGCCCTCGTGGATCAAATGACCACGCGCACGCCCTTTATGCGCTGGGACTGGGTCAGCCTGTGGTGGCAGACCTGCCGCCGGGAAGGCAGCAGTGTGGTCATTGCAGTTCTGCAGGATGAAGAAGGCGTCCCTCACGCCATCGCGCCCCTCATGCTCGCGCACGAGGAAGACCGCGCACGCCATCACCTCACCGCCCTGGCCTTCCTGGCCGGCTTCGGTCCCGCACATGGCGAGCGGCTCGACTTCATCGTGCCCGCCGGCTGCGAGGACGATCTCACGCCGCGCCTCTGCCGCGTTTTCAAGCTGCTGCGCAACGAATGCGATGTCGTCCGCCTGAATCATCTGCCGGAAGAGTCGCCAAACACTCCGCACATCCTCGCGGCGCTGGAGGAGTCCTTCATCCACGCGGGCGTCCTGAACCGCTACGCCTGCCATTACATTCGGCTGCCGGACACGTCCGAGAGCTACGACAAACGCCGCACCGGCGCCTGGCGCAGTAAGCTCCGCCGCAGGCAGAAAGCCTTTGACGGCAGGCATGCGGGTGTGGTTTCAGTCGCCGGCGAACGCGTGTCCCATGAGGCCGGCATGCGGGCGCTGCATGACCTGCACGCCATGCAGTGGCCGGCGGAGGTCAGCAGCTTCATCAGACCGGCCTCGTGGCGTTTTCACCAGTGTCTCGCCAAAAAATGGCTGCCTCAGAATCGCACGATCCTGCCCCTGCTCGAAGCCGACGGACGGCCCATCGCCGCGATGTACGGATTCGTGGAGCGTGATGAATTCTTCCAGTTCCAGATGGGCTGGGATCCGGCATTCGCCCGACTTTCCCCCGGCAAGCTCGTCATGCGCTGGTGCATCGAATGCTCCATCAAGCGCGGCCTCAGCACCCATGACATGCTGCCCAGCGAGTACGAGTACAAGCGCCAGTGGTGCGACAGCCTGCGCTGGCTGCTCGACGTCGAAGCCTTCAGCCCGGCGAGCTGGCGCGCCGCCGCCTTTCATACCCTGCGCACCGCCCGCCGCCTCTTCCCGCGCCGCCCGGACGCTGACGCAGGCCCCACCACCGACCTTCAGGAGGAACCCACCGCATGAAGATTCTCGTTCTCACCGCCGATGCCAACACGCTGATCTACCATCGCGGCGACTTGATCCGCGACTTCGCCGCGCATGGCTGCGAGGTCGTCACCTCCGCGGCGGAGGACTACCCGCATGTGCGCGAGTTCGTCTCGCAGCTCGGTGGGCGTCACCGCGCCATCCGCATGGTCCGCTCCAAGGTGAACCCGCTGAAGGACCTCGTGACGCTGTGGGACATGTGGCGCCTCTTTCGCGAAGAGAAGCCGGACGCGCTCTTCGCCTACACCATCAAATCCGTCGTGTACGGCTGCGTCGTGGCCCGGCTGGCCGGCATCCGCCGCGTCTATGCGCTGCTGCCGGGTCTTGGTTTCACCTTCGTCAAGCCGGTGACGCTGAAGCAGAAGATCGTCTCCCTCATTTCGCAGGCGCTGCACCGCTTCGCACTGAAACGCGCCGACGTCATCTTCATGCAGAATCAAGACGACGTGAAGCTCTTCACGGAAATGCGCATGCTTCCAGCCGGCGCTCCCGTGCACGTCACTGCGGGTTCCGGCGTGAACATGGACGAGTTCAGTCACGCGCCGCTGGACGACGACGAGGGCGTCGCCGCCGGCCGCATCCGCTTCGTTCTCGTCAGCCGCCTGCTCGTCAGCAAGGGCGTCCGCATTTTCGCCGAAGCCGCCCGGCGCATCAAACTCCTCCATCCCCAGGCGGAGTTTCATCTCGTCGGCCCTTTTGATCCGAATCCGAACCGCGTCGAGGAAGAGGAGGTCCGCCAGTGGGTCGCCGAAGGCACGCTCACCCATCACGGCATGGTCAAGGATGTCGCCGCCCTGCTGAAGACGATGCATGTCTTCGTCCTTCCCACCTGGTATCGCGAAGGCGTGCCGCATGCGACGCTGGAAGCGCTGGCCACGGGGCGCCCGGTCATCACCACGGATTCCGTCGGCGCACGCGAGTGCGTCAAACTCAGCGCGGAAGGGGAAAGGCAGCGCGAAGACGGCGAAATGCTCATGCAGGGTGAAAATGGCTTCCTCTGCCAGCCGCAAAACGTCGCCGCCGTCGAGTGCGCCATGGAGTGGTACCTTCATCACACCGACCAGATCGCGCCGCAGGGCCGCGCCAGCCGGCAGCTCGCCGCCGATGTCTTCGACGTCCGTCTTGTGAACGAGATCATCACCCGCGCCATGCGCCTGAAGAACCCCGCAGGAGACGAAGCCGCCCTTCATTCATCATTCGTCATTCATCACTCGTCCATTTAGTTCCCGATGGCCATTCCCTACAGCATGCAACCCGCTCCCGCCGAGCCCCAAGGCGGCTTTGGAGCCATGCTCGCCCTCGCTCCGACGCACGGGATGGTCCCGCATGCCCCGTCCATCACGCTGCCCGCGCATCCGGGGGCTTCGCCCGTCTTTGATCCGCGCGCCTTCCTGCCTCCGATCAATCCAAACGACTTCGAGGTGCAGCCGCTCATCAGCATCACCGACATCATCGGATACATCCGCAAGCGCTGGCTGCGCGGAGCCTTCCTCGGCCTGCTGCTGGGTGCCTTCGCCTTCTACTTCCTCGGCATGGGCGTGAAAATCTACGAGGCAGAATCCCAGCTCCTCCTTCGCATCCAGGACGCCAACGTCTTCAACTTCGACTCGATGGCCACCCGCGGCGTCACCGAGCTCAGCGCCCCGCAGCTCATCAACAACCACCGCACCGAGCTGCTCTCCCGACGTTTCCTCAGCCACTTCTACGACCACTTCGACCCGCGGAAGCGCGACGCCCTGATCGAGCGCGAAGCAAACTCCCTGAGCCGCAAGGACGAGCTTTTGAAACTCCTCGGCCTCTACAAGCCGGGCAAGCCCGGTGACCCGCGCGAATCCTTCATCGACCTCATGCTTTCCAGCGTGAGGGTGGAGCCGCTGAAGGAGTCCCACGTGCTCCGCGTGCAGGTGCGCGACCGCGATCCCAGACTCGCCGCCGACCTCGCCAACAGCTACATTGAGGAGTACACCCACTATGTGGCCGAGCAGGAGGGGAAAATCAGCGATGACACTTCGGAGTTTTTGCAGAAGAAGTCGGAGGAACTGCAAAAACGGCTGCGCGAATCGGAGCAAAAGCTCGCCGAATACCGCAAGAGCCAGGGCCTCATGGAGGACACCGACAGCAAGGACATCTCCAACGAGAAAGTCCGACAGCTCAATGCCGCCATCACCGAAGCCGACCTGAAGCTCGTCAAAGCCCGCTCCGATCTGACCAGCCTTGAAAACGCGCAGAAGAACGGACAGGACCTCACGGAGCTCCGCTTCTTCGCCGACAACCCCGACGTGGCCTACATCCGCAAGCAGCTCGACGCCAAAATCGCCGAACGCGCTCCTCTGGAGGCTACCTGCGGTCGTCGGCATCCAAAAATGGTCGGGCTGGCCAGCGAAATCCAATCCCTCCGGGACGCCCTCGACCGCTCCATCCAGGCCGTTGTCTCCATGATCCAGGCGGAAGTCAGAATGCAGGAGCGCCAGCTCGCCGATCTCCACTCCCAGTTGGACGACGCACGCGGCACCGCGCTCGACATGAGCGGCAAAAACGTGCAGCAAAACCTGCTGCGCGACCAGGTCCGCATGGATCGCGACTTGTACGAAAAAATCGAAATGCGCCGCAGTCAGGCCGCGCTCACCGGACAGTTCAGGGACAGCGGCCTGCTGCGCGTCGCCGACGTGGCCATGGTGCCGGAAAAACCGGTGAAGCCGAACAAGCCCGTCGCCGCCGTGGCCGCCGCCATGCTCTTCTGCCTCTGCCTCGTCGGCCTGCCTGTCGGCTGGGGCGTCTTTGACGACCACGTCATGAAGCTACTGCGAGAAAAGCCGTCAACCCACCAGGACCGCGAACCCGTCCAGCACACCGCCTACGGTTACGGCTACCCGGTCCAGCCGCCACCCGTGCAGGTCGTCACCACGCCGTTCTCCATCGCTCCGCCGCCGCCTGCGCAGGCGACGCCGGCTCCGTCCCCGGTCAGCAGAAATCTTCCCGTGCTCAAACCCGTCAGTGGCGGCACCACGCTGCTGGCCGGCCTGCCATGGGTCAATGGCAGCACACCCGAAGTCATGCTCGCGGAACTTCTCAAACCCGAGCCGATGGGCGCCTCCACCGCGCTGCACCAGCTCACCGGCATCCTCGAACGCGAGGCCTACGACCGCGGCGGCAATGGCGGCGTCCTGCTCGTCACCAGCGCCGAGGCAGGAGAAGGCAAAACGCTCGTCTCCGCTGCACTGGCCGCCGCGTTCTGCCATCAGGGCCGCCGCGTCTTCATGATGGAGTGCAATCCCTCCTCGCCTAAACTGCACCACTGGTTCCCCCGCGCCTCCCAGGGCTACGGTGCCTATGCCAACGACCTCGAAGCCCTCCGCTACGGCCACAGCAATCTCTTCCTGCTCCCGGGCTGCGATCTCCCGCCTCACGCCACCAACGAACTCCTCGACGGCTACCGCCGCTGGATCGAAAAGGCGAAAAACGAAGTCGATTGGATCATCCTCGACGCCTCCCCGCTGCTCAAGAGCTTCGCCAACGTCGCCCCCCTCGCGCCACTCGCCACGGATGTCATCATCGTCAACAACCCCTCCGTCACCAGTCCCGCGCAGGTCCGTGCCGGCCTCGCCCTGCTCCAGCCCATGATGTCCTCCACCGCCCTGCGGGGGATGGTTGTGAACGGAGGCTGACGCCAGCTTTGTCCCCTCCTGCATCGTTAGCGACACGAGCCGGGCGGGCGTTGGCATGCGGTATTTGAGGCCGATAATGGCCACATCTCGCACGTGGGGAGATCTAGCTCTGCGACCTTCTCACAAGATCCCGGCGAGCGTCACAACCTCGCCCCACAAAAGCCCGCCCCCATCCAAGATCTCACCACCCGCCTCAAAGCCTGTGCCGACTCACTACCGAAGGCTGACGAGCATGGGAATGTGAAGGAGAGCTGAGGATGATCATGGGCGGTGCGCATTCCCTCCACACGGCCATGTCCGAGGCCCCCCCCTCACTTCACCCGCTCCACATCGACCACCACCGCACTCATCTTCGGCGCATCGTGGATGTAGAGCAGTTTGCCTGGGCTGATCTCGCGGATGCTGGTGTAGTTGAAGCCGACTTTTTCGCTGATGACGTGATGCACGGGCCAGGTCTGGCCGCCATCGAGGCTGAACATGAGGCAGCTCGCGGGGCGGCCGTAGCTGCAGGCGAGCACGCCGTTGCTCATGAGCACGAGATCGGGCAGGACCTTGCCGACTTCGAGTTCGACGGGCTGCGTCCACGTTTTGCCGCCATCGTGGGAAAACATCTGCTTCATGCAGCTGTTCCGATCACCGCGAATGACGGCGGTTTGCTCGGTGGCGCTCAGGCGGCACACGGCGGGCTCGCCACCGGGGCCGATGGTGCTGAAGTATGACCATGTCCTGCCTTCATCGGTGCTGCGCATGAGGTGGGACATGCGCACGGTGTTGTTGCGGCCATCGGGGCGCTTCACAGCCTTGCGAGTCCACACGACCATCGTCGCGCCGCCGTCGGCATCGTTCCAGATGTGGCGCTCGCAGATGATTTGATCGCCTTGGGACTCGTTGGTGAACTCTTTTGGCAAAAACGATCTCGTTGTCGATCATCTCGAAGCTGGTTGCATCGGCATTGAGATGGACGGTTTTGCCGGTGACGCGGCCATCCGGCTGCGTGCGGGTCCAGCGTGACACGGCGAGGATTTTCCCATCGGGACGACGCACACATGGCAGCGGCGTGGTGTCGAGTTTGTCCAGGCCTGGGATCGGCGTCCATGTTTTGCCCGCGTCGGTCGATCTGAGCAGGCCATACGGCTCGTAAAAGGCATCCGGCCCCTGGGCGACGCTCATGAGCAGCAGTCCGCCGCCCATGTCGTAAAGATAAGGCCGCGTTTGGCGGATGTCGTCGCGCTTGATCTCCCACGGCTCACTCACAGTGATCTTCAGCGGTGCTGCTGGCAAAGGCGTGGCCGCTTTGCGCGTGCCGAGCTTCACGGACTGCCAGATCGCCTCGCCCGTGGCGGTTTTGGCGCTCGATCCGAACTGGATGAAAGCCTCCGGTGAGTCCGCAGGCTTCCAAAACGCTCCCTGGCCTGCCACTTTCTTCACACCATCGACCCACATCTCCATGTCCGTGCCGCGAATGACGAGGCGGTAGGTGTGAAAACGGTTCGTCGTGTCCATCGGAATGAAGCGGTCCGTGTGGCTGGCCGCCTGATTCGCGAAAAGCACGAGGCCTTCCTGATGCCGCCCGTCGCTGACGAGCACGGAAACCGGCGCCCCATCGCGCCAAGGCCAGACGGAGGCGGACGTTTTGCCCTTCACGGCTCCCGTGGTCGAAACGACCTTCACCACGGCCTCGACGATGATTTCTTCATCCGCAGCCGGCGTCCATGCGGCGCGGAAATTTGCAAACTCCGCACCATCATCCGTCAAACGGAGGCCTTCGCCTTCGAGCGCGGCTTTCGGCGTTCCGTTCGCGGTCCACGGTGCGGAGGGCGGCGATTGGGCGTCATAGCTGATGAGCCAGTTGATGTCGTCGGCGTGAAGCTGGCCGAGAAGGGCGAGGTAGAGCAGGGGTTTCATGGCTTGAACTCGGCGATGACCTTGGCGGTGGGGACATCCCAGGCCTTGAGCACGCCGTCCTGATCACCGCCGAGGACGACCTCCCCGCCGCGCGTGGTGGCGATCGACTGGAGAAAGCCGGATGCGCCGTCGAGCTTCTTCACCTCGCCGCCGTCGCTGGTGAGGAGGCGCAGCTTGTTGTCGCCGGCACCGGTGGCGAACTGGTCGGCGGCACCGAGATAGCGGATGCCGGTGACTTCCTTGTCCCAGCCGTCGATGCTCTTGCGGCGGTCGCCGGTGGTCCAGTCCCAGACTTTGACGACGTTGTCCGCACCGCTGCTGGCGAGCATGCGGCCGTCGGCGCGCCAGGTGAGGCCGAGCACGTGATGCGTGTGCCCTTCGAAGACCTTCAGGACCTTGCCCGTGCTTAAATCGGTGACGCGCACCGCCTTGTCCGCGCCACCTGAGGCCAGGAGTTTGCCATCAGGCGTGAAGTCGAGCGCCAGCACGCTGTCGATGTGATGATCGGCGTAGTTTTTCACCACCTTTCCCGTCGCCATGTCCCAGAGGGTGATGTCGCCGCTGCGGGAAGGCTCTCCACTGCCGATGGCGAGGGTTTTGCCGTCAGGCGAGAAGGCGAGACTGTTCGCGCGATCGGTGATGGGGGAGCTGGCATCCCCGCTGCCGAGCACGCGTTCGAGCTTCCACACGGCGCTGGTGCTGCCGGGCAGGATGGGTTTGCCATTCACGGTGCTCCAGGCCTGCGGCGGGCCGCTTTCGAAGGTTGCGACGAGTTCGAGGCCGTTTGCGCTGAATTGCAGGGCCTGCGCCATTTTCATGCCTTTTTCGAGCGCCTTCCCGGCGAGGTCACGTTCGGCGGTGGCTTTCTCCGATGCCTTTTTCACGATTTCGAGGCGGGCTTTCTCATCGGCGACGGTTTGTTTGGCCTTCTTTTCATTTTCGGTGACGAGTTTGATCTCGTTCGCTGCGTCGGTGACCGCTGTTTCGGCACGGGTGAGCCCCTCTTCGGCCACTTTGAGGTCGGCGGCGGCTTTAGCGGCCTTCTCCTTGGCTTCCGTCTGCTTTTTCAACAGGGCGTCATCAGCCTTCATTTTGGGAAGTGCGGCGACTTGGGTGGCGATTTCCTGCGCAGCTTTGTCAGCGGCGGCTTTCGCCTCTTCCTTGGGCTTGACGGCCTTTCTTGTCTCCTCAAGACCCTGCTTCGCGAGGATAACGAGAAAACCGAAATCGCTGGCCTTACGGAGGCGGACATTCTGTTCGGAGAGGTCAGCAGGAACTTGCGGTGACTGCTTCTGACTTTCCGTGATGAGGGTGATTTCCGCTTTGGCGGTGGCGATGGCGGCTTCGGCCCGAGTGAGCGCAGTTTGGGCGAGTTTGAGATCGAGGGCGGCCTTGGCGGCATTCGTCTGCGCCTCGGCGAGTTTTTTGGCCAATGCTTCGTCCGGTTTGCCGGCGGTGGCCTTGGCGACTTCTGCATCGACATCCTTGGCGGCTTTGTCCGCTGCGGCCCGGGCGTCCTGCTTCGTCTTCAAATCCTTCTTTTTGTCCTCCAGCGACTTCTTCGCCAGTTCGTCGAGTTCGTTGGCCTTTTTCAATCGGTTGGTCTGGTCGGTGGCGGCTGTTTCGGCCTTCTTGATCGCCTCGTTCTGATAACTGACCTCCAAGGCCGCCCGCGCTGCGGCGAGTGTGAGCTGCGCCAGGGCCTGCTCGCCGGTGAAGTCGCTCTTGATGTGAGCGACGAGCTTTGCGCCTTCGTTGAGCTTGATGCTGTTGTCCGCCTCCTGCGTGGCGGTGAATTTTGTCGAAGGCACCAGCGTGGGCACGGGCAGGCTGAGCTTCCAGATTTTCACCTCGCGAAAGCTGCCGGTGGCCAGTCGCGAGCCATCCGGACTGAAAGCGAGGGATTGAACGAGATCGCGATGCGCGACGCCGGGCTGCTTGTAGAGGCCGGATTTGAGCAGGGACTTGTCGGTGAGCCGGGTGACGAGGCTCTGCGTGGGCAGATGGTAAAGGCTGATCTGGTTCGCCCGTGCGGCGGCGACGAAACCGCCCTGCGGTGAGGCGGCGAGGGCGTAGATGGGCTGCACGCCCGCTGGCAGCGGCTCCCAGGCGATGACCTTGTCCCGCTTCGGCGAAGGCCGCGCACCCTGGTCGATCCAGTCTTTCAGTATGGCGAGCTGCTGCGAGGTGAGATTCACGGCGTCCACTTTGTTTCCCTTTGGTGGCATCTCGGAATCCCAAGTGTGGGCGGCGGCTTGGTAAATGATGCTTTCGTCGCCCTTGCCGGGGATGAGTCCGGCGTCCGAGTCGCCGCCCTTGGCCATGAGTTCCGGGGTTTCCATGTTCAGACCGCCCTTCGTCGTGGTCTTGTTGTGGCAGGCGATGCAGTTGTCCTTCAGAAAGGGCAGGACGTCGCGGTCGAAATCGACCGGGGCGGCATGGGCCGAAGCGGCGCAGAAAAGTGCGGGAATGACGAGGGGGCGGAACATGGCGGGGCTGAATACGCGGCGAAAAGGCGGTTTTGAGCACCCGGAGCTTCCCTCCGCAGGTTGCGCCGGGATGATTCCCGCTTATCTACGCGGCCCGCTTATGCACAGCTTCCGCTACCATCAGGGCGAATTGTTCGCCGAAAACGTCCCCCTCCAGTCCCTGGCCGAAAAACATGGCACTCCGCTCTATGTCTATTCGAAGAGCACGATCACGGACCACTACACCCGCCTCGATGCCGCCCTTTCGAAGCTGGACCACCTGATCTGCTACGCAGTGAAGGCGAACTCGAATCTCGCCATCCTGAACACCATCGCGAAACTCGGCGGCGGCTTTGACATCGTGTCCGCAGGCGAGCTCTACCGTGTGATCAAGGCGGGCGGCGACGCTGGCAAGTGTACTTTCGCAGGCGTGGGCAAGACGCGCGAGGAGATCGAATTCGCGCTGCAGCAGGGCATTTACTGCTTCAACGCCGAATCCGAAGCCGAACTGCGCTACATCAACCAGGTGGCCGGTGCGCTCGGCAAAAAGGCGCCGGTGGCCGTGCGCGTGAATCCGAACGTGGACGCGAAGACGCACGCGAAGATCACGACCGGCAAGAGCGAGAACAAATTCGGCATCGACTTCGACCAGATCCTCGACGTTTACGCCCGCGTGGCCGCCGAGTGCCCGAATCTCGTCATCAAAGGCCTGCAGATGCACATCGGCTCCCAGCTCACGAACGTGGACCCCTTCCTCGAAGCGGTGCAAAAGGTCGCGCCTCTGGTGAAGCAGGTCAAAGAGCGCCACGGCATCGAATTTTTCAGCATCGGCGGCGGCATCGGCATCAACTACCGCCAAAGCCTGGAGTCCGGCCCCGCATCCTGGTGGGAGCAGAATGCGGAGACGCACCCGCTTACGGTCCGCGCCTATGCCGACGCCGTCGTGCCGCATCTCGAAGCGCTCGGACTGCGCATCCTCTGCGAGCCCGGCCGCTTCATGGTCGGCAATGCCGGGCTGATGCTCACCAAGGTGCTCTACGAAAAGCGCGGCTCGGCGAAGACCTTCAAAATCGTCGATGCCGGCATGAACGACCTCATCCGCCCAACTCTCTACGAAGGCTGGCATCAGATCGTCCCGCTGAAGCAGCCGGCTAACGATTCCGTGGAGAAAGTCGATGTCGTCGGTCCCATCTGCGAATCCGGCGACTTCCTGGCCCAGAACCGCGAACTGCCGCCGGTGAACGAGGGCGATTACCTCGCCGTGCTCAGCTCCGGTGCCTACGGCTTCACCATGGCCTCGAACTACAACACCCGCCCGATGCCCGCCGAAATCCTCGTCGATGGAGACAAGGCGACCGTCGTGCGCGAACGTCAGACGCTGGACGACCTCCTCAAGGGCGAGCACGTCGCTTAAACAACCGCGCACAGCGAACTGCGAACCCCGAACTGAATCAGATGCACATCGCCGACATCCTCAAAGCCCAGCGTCCGACCCTTTCCTTCGAATTCTTCCCGCCGAAGACATCGCAGGCCTCCGAGGCGCTCTACCAGACGATCGGCGAACTGGAAGCCTACAAGCCGTCCTTTGTCAGCGTCACCTACGGGGCGGGCGGCTCCACGCGTGAGCTGACCCACGACCTTGTCGTTCGCATCAAGACCACGACCTCCCTCGATCCCATCCCGCATCTGACCTGTGTCTGTCACAGCGAGGCGGACATCGCCGCGATCCTGGAACGCTACGCCCAGGCAGGCGTGAGCAACATCCTAGCGCTCGGCGGCGACCCGCCGAAGGACCTGACCGGCTACGATCGCACGAAGGACGCCTTTCAGCACGCCGCCGACCTCGTGGCCTTCATCAGGAAGTTCAACGACAGCGGTGCGCATCCCGACAAGCGCGGCTTCGGCATCGGCGTGGCCGGTTTCCCGGAGGGCCATCCCGCCACGCCGAACCGTGTGTTGGAAATGGACTACCTGAAGGCGAAGGTGGATGCCGGCGCGGACTACATCTGCACGCAGTTGTTTTTCGACAATCACGACTTTTTCGACTTCCGCGAGCGCTGCCAGATCGCCGGGATCAACATTCCGATCATCGCCGGCATCATGCCCATCACCAGCGCCTCCGGCATGCGTCGCATGGCAGAGCTGGCAGCCGGCGCCCGCTATCCCGCGAAGCTGATGCGCGCCGTCCAGCGCTGCGGGGGCGACGAGGACGCCGTGCAAAAAGTCGGCATCCACTACGCCACCGAGCAGTGCCGTGACCTGCTGGACCACGGTGTCGATGGCATCCATTTCTACACGCTGAACAAGTCCCACACCACGCGTGAGATCTACGCCAGCCTCGGCATTCGCGACTCCGCAGCCGTGCGTCCGCAGTCATGAGTGAGGAGCCGCCACTCATCGCTGCCATCGAGGCGGGCGGCACGAAATTCGTTTGCGCCGTCGGCACAGGTCCCCACGACATGCGGGACGTGGTGCGCATCCCCACCACCACGCCGCAGGACACACTGGCTGCGGTGACACGCTATCTCTCCACCGCGAAGTCAACGCACGGTCCCTTTGCCGCGATCGGCGTCGGCTTCTTCGGGCCGATCGACCTCGATCCCGCCAGTGAGACCTACGGTTTCATCACCACCACGCCGAAACCCGGCTGGCAGTTCACCAAGATCGTCCCCATGCTGCAGGAGCGCTACAAGGTGCCAGTCGCCTGGGACACCGACGTGAATGCCGCCGTTCTGGCCGAATTCCTCTGGGGTGCCGGACAGGATACCGATCCGCTTGTTTACATCACCGTCGGCACCGGTGTGGGCGGCGGGGTGCTGATCAACGGTCAGCTCCTGCACGGCCTGCTGCATCCCGAGATCGGCCACCTGCTGGTGCCGCCGCCGCAGAATTCGGGTGCCATTCAGAAAGCCTGCCACTGCCCCTTCCACAAGAGCTGTGTCGAAGGCTACGTCAGCGGCTCCGCCCTGGCCACCCGCTGGGGCGTCAAAGCGGACGCCCTGCCGCCCGATCATCCGGCGTGGGAGGAAGTGGCCGACGTCATGGCGCATGCGCTGATGAATCTGACGCTCAGCCTTTGTCCGAAGCGCATCATCCTCGGCGGCGGCGTCATGAGCCAGGAGCACATCCTCCCGCTCATCCGCGGCCAGCTCAAAAAGCTCAATAACAGCTACCTGCGCGTGCCCGAACTCGGACGCAATCTCGACGAATTCATCGTTTCTCCCGGCCTGGGCGCCCGCAGCGGCCTGCTCGGAGCCATGGCGCTGGGCAAGTACGAACTGGACAAGCGGGCGTGAACCAGACCCGGCGCTACTTCGCGGCGTCCTTGCCGTACTTCTGCTCGAACAGGGTGACCGGATTCCAGTCCGGCCGGTTGTAGAGCTTCTGCTGCCGCTCCACCTGCTGGTTCGGGTAAAAGTCGAAGATGTCACCTCCGCCGAGCACGCGCGGATCGCCCTGAGCCTTCAGCTCGGATTCGAGCTGCGCCCACATCTTTGCCTTCGTTTCGGCGTAGGCGGGATCGGCGGCCAGGTTGTTCACGCAGTCGGGATCTTTTGCCATGTCGAAAAGCTCCTCGCCGGGCCGCAGACCAAAGGCCATCTCGAAGAACTTGTAGTCCTTGTCGCCCATCGAAAGATTCGTGAGGAAGGACTTCGT
This sequence comes from uncultured Prosthecobacter sp., assembly GCA_964452755.1. Classification (GTDB taxonomy): domain Bacteria; phylum Verrucomicrobiota; class Verrucomicrobiia; order Verrucomicrobiales; family Verrucomicrobiaceae; genus Prosthecobacter. The sequence goes on from CAYVQY010000001.1 coordinate 706,107, forward strand.
CGGCGAGGCGTCGCAGTTCGGGTAGTCGTACTCCGGATTGCACACGGGCCAGCGGTGCGGCATGAAATTCCGCACGTAGAGAAAGCCGTCGTTGCGCAGCGCACGCGCCGGATAGGCCACTGACAAGCGATCCCCGTCCGTGCGGCCGACATCGTGGCGCTCCTTGCCGAGCAGCGTGTGGTCGCGCTTCGCATCCACGCGCCCGGAGCCTTCCGCGAGGAGCTGCGGCACGAAGCTCTTCCCCGTCATCTGCGGATGCGCAGGCAGGCCGGCGAGTTCCATCAGCGTCGGAGCGAGGTCCGGAAAGGTGATGTAGTCGGTCACCACGCGTCCAGGCTTCACCTTGTCTCCCCAGCGCACGGCGAAGGGGATGTGAAAGCCGTCGTCGTAGATCTGCCCCTTCACTCGTGGAAACGGCATGCCGTGGTCGGAGGTGGCGATGATGATCGTGTTTTCGAGCAGGCCGCGCTCCTCCAGCGCCTTCAAGGCACCGCCGATGTGCTTGTCGTACCACTCGACCTCGATGGCGTAGTCGGCCAGGTCGCCGCGGATCGTCTCATTATCCGGGAAATAGGCCGGCACCTTCACCTTCGAGAGATCTCGACCTTCCTTCTTGTAGCTATCGAGTTCATACGCACGGTGCGGCTCCTTCGTGCCGAGCCAGAAGCAGAACGGCTTGTCCTTCGGACGCACATCGAGAAAGCCCGCGAAGTTAGCTGCATAATCCGTGCTCGCCATGCCCTTGTAGGGCGGCTTTTGCGACTTCTCGTCGTAGATGTAGCCGGACGGGTTCACCTTTCGTCCTTCCTGGCCTTTGCCGAGATTCGCCCCGCTGAAATCCCCCGGTCCCCAGCCCTTGCCGGTGAGCCCCACGAAGTAGCCGCCCTCCTCCAGCAGGAAGGGATAAAACACCCACTTGTTCGAGAGGATCGGGTTGTGATTGCACGCTTCCTCGAGCTGCCACGAATAGCGCCCCGTCAGCAGGCAGGCCCGCGCAGGCGCGCACTTCGGATTGCAGTTGTAGGCATGCTCGAAACGAATGCCCTCATTGGCGATCCGGTCAAAATTCGGCGTCTTCACATAGGTGCTGCCATAGACGCCCATGCTGTCCCTCGACGCGTCATCCGCGATGATGAAAAGGATGTTCGGACGGTCGGCGGCCTGCAGCGTCACGGTTAGCAACGCGAGCGAAAAGAGGAGCAGTGTTTTCATCGGTGATTGGGCGTGGTGAGCCATCGACAACGCACCGGCAGCCCCATTGTTGCACTGCATGGCGCATTCCAGCGCATGCAAACACCCAGCGACGCCACCCTTTGACCGACGCTATTGCCATTCTCAGAACCCGGGGTCCTGAACGCCTCAAACAGCGACTTTCTGCCGAGGCTGCAACTCTCGCCCTAGACACCTTCCACCTGTTCAGGGAAGCACCGGTTCATCCGGGAGTTCGTGTCTGTCAGATGAGTGAGAGCCCCCGAGTCCGGTTGCGACCCAATGTCTTTCCTGTTCCGGGAGTGCCATCGGCGACGGAGTGCCATTGGGGATAGACACTCTATTCACATCGAGTGAGGATGCCATGCAGCAGGCTGACAACGTATCAGCCGTTTACTGAGCTCGGCAGGGGCGGTCTGCCAATTGCCGTGACAGGCACCGCTGCGCAAGCTCGCCAAAAATGCGCACGACCAGCCCCTACACTCCGTCTCTGCAACACACCCGAGGCCAACTCGCCCAGCCGCACTCACAAGCAATTTCCTGGCAGAAATTGGCGACGTATCTGATTTTCGCATGACATCCGCCCAAACCCTCGCCTCGCCTCCCTCTGTCAAACGAATGCCTTTTTTGAGCTGGCCGCTCATTCAAAACGTCGAGACGGCCTCTCGGGTGCCTGCTGGAGACACCAGCTTGATGGGGCATTTGAAGGGCTCCGCCTACTCGATACGCATGCTGCGCTACTGGTGGGTGGGGCAGGCCATCGGTGAGGAGGCGCGGCGTCAGGGCAGGCCGCTGCGAGTGCTCGATGTGGGCTGCGAGCGGGGCTGGTTGAAGTATTTCACGCCTGAAGGAGCGGTCGAGAAATGGGTGGGGCTGGACTGGGATGTGCGGAGCGAGTGTCTCGAGCATGCTGGCTACGACGAGGTCCTGCGAGCGAACTTTGACGAGCCGCTGCCGGTGGCCTCCGGCACCTTCGATGTGGTTGTGAACAATCACGTCATGGAGCATCTGCCGCGTCCGGGCAGCACGATGGCCGAGATGAGTCGTGCACTGCGCTTGGGTGGCATTTTTCTTGGCGGCAGTCCCACAATGCCCGCGTGGCTGGCCGGTCTGCGGGAGTGGTGGCTACGCAGAAAGCTGCGTCTTGGCCGTGTGGCCCCCGGTGGTCACATCAATTGTCTCTCGCCTCGCCGTTGGAAGAGTCTCATGCAGGACACCGGTTTGCAGCCGGAGTTTGTCACCGGCAGCCATGCGGTGCGTTTCACCGGCAGTTGGCTGGAAAATCAACGCTGGTGGATCCGCCTGAACCAGCTCTGGGGCGGCCTGTTTCCCTCACTGGGTTCCGAATGTTATGTCGGCGGGCGCCGGCAGCCTGCGTGGGTCTCTCACACGCAGCTCAACAAGACGAGGGATGCTCACTGGCGTCCCTTCTGGGTCGGGCTGGGTGGTGTGACGGCCGTGGTGGTTGCGCTACTAGCCTGGAATGCCTGGCAGTTCCTAGGTGAGCGTGGCACGTATCAATTGCAGGCCTGGATCGCGGCGCATCAGGAAGGCAGTGATCATTTCATTGTCTCGCATGACGAATCGGAGAGCGCTCTTGGACATCGCCCGGATGTGCGCGTCGCCGACGGCCTCAGCGATGCCTTGATCCTCCTCAAGACATCGCCGCATGCGCACATGCTCGTGACCGAGAGCGATCTGGAGACGCTCTGCCACTGGGATGCGGCGCATGAGCTGGTGGTCGATTCGCGTCTTCCGCGTTTATTACAGGACGACCTCTTGCTGATTCGCTCTGGCATCCGCGGCACGTCTTTGCATGAGTATTGGTTCACAGATGCCAGACGCGTCAAAGCAACCTCGACAGATGGCACCTAGCGCCTTCATCAAGCTCAGGAAGGGGTCGGGGGGCGATAGTTGACAGCGCATGGCCGGGCACAAGGGTGACAAGTTGACCGGGGACAACGTTTAGAGCGAGGGCGATGTCCCATGCATTGCCCTCACAACGGAGCAACGATTGCCGTTGGTCACCCAGGCCCACAGCGGGAGGTTGACGTTCAGAGAGCTGTGTTTGGAGTGCGCCGCCAATGCGCGCACCGCGCAGTTGGGATTCGGGGCCGGTGGGAAACGAGGTGCAGCGGCTTAACCCTTTTGGTGGATGCGTTATTCCCGCTCCTTTTGTGAGATGATTGCATCCTGCCCCGCCATGGACGCGCTCTCCAACAACAGGCCGCCACTGCCATCACACCTGGGGGGCGCCGAGTTCCGAAACGAAGTCCTTTCCGGAAATCGCCGACAAGACCTCCAACTCCGGAGTGTGTCGCCCGAGTGATGTGAGGCGTGTCCAAGCTCGCGGCAGCGTGAAACAAAGATGTCGTCTCTTCGGCACATGATTCCGGCGACGCACCCTGCGGTGAGGAGGGCGGAGGAAGCGTTTCACCTTGAGCTTGCTTCCGGCAGTCATCACACGCATCGAATCCACGCATGAAAAGCATTCAGGACGCAAGGCTCTACGGCATCGTTGATCTCGGCTATGTGACGCCGGAGAACGTGGAAGCGATGACCGCCGCGCTTTGCGAAGGAGGAGTCGATGTGCTGCAGCTTCGGGCGAAAAAACTCACGCCGCAGGAAGTGGAGCTCCTCGCACGGCGCATGCTGCCGGTCACGCGGGAGCACGCGGTGCCATTGGTGATCAACGATCATCTGGAAGTCGCCGCGAGTGTCGGCAGCGAGGGTGTTCATGTGGGCCAGGATGACGATGCCGTCGCGAAAGCGCGTGCCGTGGTCGGTGGGTCGTGCTTTGTCGGCAAATCGACGCACAGTCTCGAACAGGCTGTCGCCGCGCAGGCGGAAGGCGCGGACTACATCGGCTTCGGCCCGCTCTACGCCACGGGGACAAAGCCGGACTATGTACCGATAGGTTTGCAGGATATCACCAAGGTACTTCGGCGCGTGTCGCTGCCCATTTTCTGCATCGGCGGCGTGAATGCTGCGCGTTTGGACGAAATCATCGGCGCAGGCGCGAGACGAGTCGTCGTGGTGTCCGCCTTTCTCCTCGCCACGGATGTGCGCGACGAGGTGCGGGCGTTGAAGGCGCGGCTGCCGCAGCCTATTTCACCTTCGGAATGACGCCAGCGGTCACGGCGCGTTTGGCGCCGAGATATTCCTTCGCAAGGGCTTCGATCTCGTCCTTCTTGATCTCGGCGAAGTCGCTGATGAAGCTGCGCGCCCAGTCGAGGCGCTCGGGATGCTCCTGGGAGCAGCGCAGCACGCTGGTGGACCAGTAGCGGTTGTCGCGGCGCATCTGCTCGATCTGCGAAAGCATGGGCTTCATGGCGCGGTCGAATTCGTCGTCGCTGATCTCACCGTTGGCGAGCGTGTCACCGATTTCGACGACGAGCTTGGTGAGGGAGTCGGCCAGCTCCGGCTTGCACTCGATCATGGTGGTCATATAGCCGTAGCCGGTGAAAGTGTCACTGCCGACGTGGTAGCAGGCGGGGCTGTAGGTGTCTCCCAGCTCCTCGCGGACCTTGATGCGGAGGCGGTCGTCGAGGATGGAGCCGAGCACGGTCAGGCGGCGTGTGCGCTGGATGTCGCTCATGTCGGCGGTGGGCCAGTAGATCGTGGCGATGGCCTTCGGGATCTCGGTTTCAAACTCGAACCGCGTGCTGGCCTCGGGCTTCGGGAAGGCAACAGCGCGTTCTTTTTCATACGCGGGTTTTTTCTCCGCGCGTGCCGGCAGGGCGCCAAGGGTTTTGGCGACGGCCTTGAGCGCGGTTTCGGCATCGACGTCTCCGAGCACGGTGACTTCGAGATAGGCGCCCTGCAATTCCGGCGCGAGCCACTCCTTAACCTCGGCCAGGGTGCGCTGCTTCAGCACCTCCATCTCCGGAAAGCCCCAGCGGTGGTCGCCGGAATGCATGAAGGCGGAGACCTTGTCATTCATGATGCCTTCCGCCGTGTGCTGAAGCTGGGTGTAAAGCGGTTCCAGGTTCTTCTCAAACTGACGCGCGGCCTCATCTCGATAGCCCGGCGCGGTGAGATGGGCGGTGAGGAGCTGGAGCTGGGCGTCGAGGTCGGCGGGCGTGGTGCGGCCGGAAAGAAGGAAGGCTTCGTCGCCGACGCTGAAATCACTGCCGACGGTGCGGCTGGCGAAGATGCGGCGGATGTCGTCCACACCGTGTTTTTCGAGGCCGCCGAGCTGGAAGGTGCTTTGCGCGAAGGGCAGAATGCCGGGCTTGTCGGCGGGGACGCTCAGCTTGCCTCCGCCGAAGCTCACCAGCACGCGAATGGTGCCTTTTTCGAACTCGGTGCGCTTGTGGTTGAAGCGCACGTTGTTTTCAAAAACCGCCTGCGTGATTTCGAGGTCCTTGGCCTCGCTGCGTTTGGCGACTTTTCCTGCGGGGCCGAAGTTGGTGTAGGCAAAGGAGGCGGTCTCCTCCTGCGCGGGTGGTGCGACAGGCCTGGCGCGGCTTTCCTTGAAGACGGCGATGATCTGCTCCTCGGCGTTGCCTTCGAGCTTCAGATTTCCACCGAGGAAGATCTGCGTGTCGTCGCCCGCCCAGTCCTTCACGAGAGCGGCGTGGCTGTCCTCCTTCTTCATTCCGGCGAGGACGGCGGAAACACGCTCGAAATCGGCGGCGGGATGGGTGAAGACTTTTTTTGCGGCCAGCACTGAGACGATGCCGCTGGCGAGGTCTTTTGATTTGCGGCTGTCGGCCTGGTCGGCGCGGAGTTTGGCGCTTTTGAGGATCGTGGCCTTGGCTTCTTCGAATTCGGCGTCGGTGAATCCGTGCTCAACAGCTCGGCGCAGCTCGGTTTCGAGCAGAGCGAGGGTGTCTTTCCAGTTCTTCGGGTCGCACTGGGCCTGGACGCCGTTGGTGCTGATGAACTGGAGGTACTCGTAGCTGTAGCTTTCAGCGCCAATGAAGGGTGCGCCCTCGGCCTTCGCCAATTTGGAGAAACGCTGGTTGAGCATCATGTCGGCGAGATCGCGGATCATTTTTTCACGGCGCGAGGCGACGCTGTCCGGCTTGTTTTCCGCCGGGCGTGGCACTTCGACGGAGATGGTGAGCGCCTGAGCCTCCATCTCGGTGTGCAGCTTGGCGATGATGCCGTAGCCGGAGGGCACCTTGCCGAGGTTTGGATCTTCCGCGTCCCCATGCTTCGGCTTGGCGTCGGCGAACTGTTTTTCGATCTCGGCCTTCAGGGCGGCGGTGTCCTTGAAGTCACCCACGGCGACGATGTTGGCGCGTTTGGGCGTGTACCATTTTTCGTAGAAGTCCACGAAGCGCGGGCGCTTCATCGTCTTGATCGTCTCTTCGGTGCCGATGGGCATGCGGTGCGGCAGAATGGACTCCGGCAGGGCGAACTTGTAGCCTTCCATCATGGTGCGGTAGTCGATGGAGTCGCGGCTGAGCTTCTCGCTGAGGATGATGCCGCGCTCCTTGTCGATCTCGGTCTCGCCAAGCAGCATGCCGTCAAGGTCGTCGCGGAAGAGCTGCAGGCCCTCGGCGATGTAACCGGGCTCGACCTTGGGGAGTTCGAGCATGTACACGGTTTCCATGAATGAGGTGTGGGCGTTCGTGTCGGCACCGAAACCCATGCCAAGGCGCTGGAAGTACTCGACCATCTCCCCGCCTTTGAAGTGACGGGAGCCGTTGAAGGCCATGTGCTCCAAATAATGCGCCATGCCCTGCTGATCGTCCTCTTCCATCAGCGAGCCAACGTCCATGTAGAGACGGATGCTGGCGCGGCCGGGCGGTTCATCATGCGGCAGGATCACATAACGCAGACCGTTTTCGAGGGTGCCAAATTCGGCCTTCGGGTCGGCTTTGAGATCACTGGCGTCCTGCGGCCACTGAGCCGTGAGAGAACTGGAGAAAAGCAGGGCGGTGAGAAGGGCGCGGAGCATGATGGTGCAGCGGAGGTTGAGGAAAATGACGAGTTCAGAATGACGAATGAATGCCGAAAGGAACGAATGACGAAACGGCATGTAAGCGGAAATTCGTCATTCTGATTTCGGCATCCCCCCCATGGGAGTGGCTAGTCCATCTTGCCGAGACCCGAATCGGGATCGGGTTCGAGGAAGCCGAGTTCGACGAAAAGTTCGTCCATGGCCATGAGGGTGGCCTCGTACATCTCGAAGGAGAGGTTGAAATTGAAGAAGCCGTGTCCCTGGCCTTCGAACTCGATCAGGCGGCAGAGGTTCTTCTTCTTGCTCGACTTGCGGGCGAACTCGTAGGAACCCGCGAAAGGCACCACGCGGTCGTTGGTGCCGTGCATGATGAGCATGGGAGGCAGGCCGGGTTTGATCCCGCGAATGAGGTCGGCGGCCTTGCAGGTGGTCTGATCCGGCCAGCGGTCGCGCCCAAAGGCGTGTTTGGAATAGGTGTCCATCACCGGATTGAACAGCACGATGGCGTTCGGGGCGGGGCTGCAGTCGATCGCGTCCGCAGGATCGTCGAAGCCGTTGAGAATGATCGAGGAGGCGATGGCGTGTCCGCCACCGGAGCCGCCGACGCCGACAATCTTGCCGGGGTTGATGCCGAGTTCGACGGCGTTCATCCGAATCCAGCGAATCGCGGAACGCGCGTCGGCCATGGCTTCGACCGGGCCGGTGCCGTGGCGGGTGGCGACGCGGTAGTCGAAGCAGATCGTCGTCATGCCACGGGAGGCGAAATAGACGCAGTGCGGCGCAAACTGGGCGACCTGGCCGTTGTCCCAGCCGCTGCTGAAGAAGAATGCCGCCACAGACTTCGGATAGGGCGGAGCCTTGTCCATCTCAGGCTCCCAAATGTAAGCCGCGAGATCGACGCCGCCGACACTCTTGTAGGTCTCCATGCGGGCCGTCTTCAAAAGCTCCCTGTTCCGATCTATCGGAGGGGATTTGGGCAGACCTTCACTGTGAGACTCCATTTTTTGTGTGGGGAAAGAAACTGACGTTTACCAGAATCGCTAAAACGGCAAATGGTTTTACCTTCAGCGACACTACTCTACGCCTAAATCTTGGATGAATGTCGGACAATGTGGGCGTTTTTGCGGAAGACACCGGCGCGGATTTGATTCATCATCGCGGTCATGCGCCCTATTCAGACGCTTTTTTTCTCCCTCATCATGCTGGCTCCATGGCCGGTCACTCCCGCAGCCCGAGCCCAGGAAAGCGGAGACGCGCTGCGCGGCACCCTGGAATCCGCCTACGGGCGCTGGCGTGACGCGATCATCCGCAAAGACGCTGCGGCGTGGGCGGGTTCGATCACACGCTACCGGCAGACCATGATCCGCAACGAGATCGTCAGCGAGATGAAGGCCTTCCCTGACGCGGTCTTTTCAGCCGACCTGCAACCTCCGCCGCTGACCGGACTGCGGCTGCTGGAGGCCGAGGCCGCCGGTGTCACCGCGCACTTGGTTTACTACGGGAAGATCGACATGGGGCAGGACCGCGACCTGCTGAAGGACAACCTGCTCAAACTCCGCTTCTACCAGGAAGCAGGCGTATGGAAGTATGACAGCAACCGCATCATTAGTCTGGACAGCGTGCCAGAGATCCGCAGCGAGATCGTGGCCGGCAGGCGGCCGGGTTTTCTCGATTCCCCCGAATACACACCGCCGGGGTCGATGCCTCCGGTGCCGCCGCTGTGCCGCGTGCCTGACTTTAAGGCCGGTTACAAGCTCCAGTCCTTCGGCTACGAGACGGTTCTCAGCGTCGCGGGCTGCGAGCATGCACCGGTGGAGGACTCGCTGGACCAGCAGATCCTGATCGGCGGATTGGTGAAGGGCCGCAATGAAATCGTCCTCAAAATCCGGCCGGGCAAAGTGCCGGAGGGTGAAAAGCCGGCGCTGCAGATCCGCATCTACCTCCTCCCAAAGGATTCGAGCCTGGAAGGACGCGAAGTGCTGCGGTGGCAGGCTCCGGAGGGGAACGTGCCTGCGGAGGTGACGCTGCCCTTCAATGTCAATGTGAATCCCTGACGCATTCCCCCCCCCCGCATGCCAACGCTCAATCACGAAAACCAGCTCCGAGCGGCCGGCTTTCGCGTGGTGGCGGGGATCGACGAGGCGGGACGCGGTCCGCTGGCCGGTCCTGTGTGCGTGGCGGCGGTGGTGCTGCCGGAGGGATTCGAGCATCCCGTGCTGAATGATTCGAAAAAACTCAGCGAGACCAGGCGCGAACGGATTTACGAAGAGATCACCTCCGACGCGTCCATCCGCTGGCACTGCGTCAGCATCGAGCCGGCGGAAATCGACCGCATCAACATCCTGCAGGCCACCTGGGCGGGCATGCGTGCCGCAGCGCTGGCCCTGACGCCGAAACCGGACGCCGTGCTCATCGACGGCAAGCCGGTGAAATCCTACCCGATGTATCAGATCGCCCTGGTGAAGGGGGACAGTCTGAGCTTTTCCATCGCCGCCGCCAGCATCATCGCCAAGGTCACGAGGGACCGGCTCATGCATGAACTGGCAAAGGCGCATCCCGAATACGGCTTTGAAATCCACAAGGGCTATCCCACGTCCCGGCATCTTGCCGCCTTGAGAAAACACGGCCCCTGCCCCGCGCATCGCCGCAGTTTCGGTCCCGTCGCACAGTGCGAATTTCAATGGGATGAGGTATGAGCTTCCGCCCCAGGCTTCCGCGTCCCGAATCCCTCTGGCGCTGGCTTCGCCGGCGGGTCACGGGTTCTCCGACAGTGCGCAATGCGGCGCTCTGGCTCCGCGCCCGCCCCCTGATCACTTTTAGCCGCAGGCTGGCGGGACGCCCGATGAGCCGCGGCGAAATCGGCCGCATGGGGGAGCTCGTCGCCGCGCGGTGGCTCGCCTCGGAGGGCAGGCGCATCCTCCGCCGCAACTATCGCGGCGTGAATCGCGGGGAAGTGGACATCGTCGCCCGACATCGGGACGTGCTCACCTTTGTCGAGGTCAAAGCGCGCACCAGCACCGCCTTCGGACGCCCGGCGGACGCCGTCGGCCCGGACAAGCAGCGGCTCATCCAGCGGGGAGCGCAGGACTGGCTGCGACTGCTGGGCCATCCCCGGATCAAGTTCCGCTTCGACATCGCAGAGGTGGTTCTCATCGAGGGAGAACTGCCCCGCGTACACGTCATTGAGAACGCCTTCCAATTGCCGGACAGCTCCATGGCCGGGCGGTGAATCGCGCTTTGACAGCCGTGAGGCACCGTCCAAACTGCCGCACCTTTTTCCAACCCACGCAACGACATCATGAGCCACGCCAATCCCGCCAAGAAGATCATCAATGACCCGCTGAAGTGCGCCGACGAACTGTTCGACGGCCTCGTGCTCGCCTATGACGGCAAGGCCCGCCGCGTGGGCACCCGCTCCATCGTGATGAACGATCTCCGCCCGGACGCTCCCGCGCTGCTCGTCGGCGGTGGCGCCGGCCACGAGCCGATCTACCACGGACTCATCGGCAAAGGCATGGCCGACGGTGCCGCCGTGGGTGAAATCTTCGCCGCACCGCCGCCGGACATCGTCCTTGAAGCCACCCAGGCCGTGAACCGCGGCAAAGGCGTGCTCTACCTCTACGGCAACTACGCTGGCGACGTGATGAACTTCGACATCGGCGCGGAACTCGCCGAGGAGGAAGGCATCACCGTCAAGACCGTCATCATCGCCGACGATGTGTGCTCCGCCCCGCCTTCGGAAAAAGGCAAGCGCCGCGGCGTTGCCGGTCTCGTGCCGATCACCAAGCTCGCCGGTGCCGCCGCCATGACCGTCGATACCCTCGACGAGCTGGCCCGCATCGCCCAGAAAGCCTGCGACAACACCCGCACCGTGGGCGTCTCCACCAAGCCCGGCAGCATCCCTGCCACCGGCAAGCCCACCTTCGAGCTGGCGGACGACGTGATCGGCCTCGGCATGGGCATTCATGGAGAAAAAGGCGTGGGCCTCATTCCCATGTGTACCGCCGATGAACTCGCCGCGAAGATGCTGGACCTGCTGTTTGCGGACGATCTGCCGCTCAATTCCGGAGACGAGATCGTCTTTTTCGTCAACAGCCTCGGCTCCACCCACATGATGGAGCTCCTCATCCTCCTGCGCGGCGCAAAGCCCATCCTCGAAGCCCGCGGCATCAAGATCCATCAGACCATCGTGGACAACATCGTCACCTGCCAGGAAATGGCCGGCGTCAGCTTCAGCATCACCAAGCTCGACGACGAACTCAAAAAGCTCTGGGATCTCCCCTGCGAGAGCGTCGGCTACACCAAGCTTTAGAATGGTGCGTCCGCCATGAAACTGCCCGAAATCTTCGCCAACCCGGTCAACGTGCGCACTTTCGCCCAGGGTGCGCCCATCTTCAGCGTCGGCGACGATGCCGGCGAGATGTTCGTGGTCGAAACGGGAGAGGTGGACATCGTGATCGACGGCAAAGTGGTCGAAACCGTTGTCCCCCAGGGTTTCTTCGGGGAAATCTCCCTCATTGAAGATTCGCCACGCACGGCGGACGCCGTCGCGCGCACAAACTGCCGGCTGCTGCCCGTGAACCGACACCACTTCCTCTACATGGTCGATGAGATGCCGCAGTTCGCCCTGCACGTCATGAAAGGCATGGCCGACCGCCTGCGCAGGGCGGACCACCGCGCCCGGTCGTGAGCCCGCCCGTTCCAGTTTGACTTCACCACCACGCCACCTATCGCCCTCCCATGCCCAAATCCAGCCTCTCCAAAGACGACGTCAAAGCCATGCTCATCCTCGCCTGCGAGCGCATCATCGCCGCCGAGCCGATGCTTTCCCAAGCCGACCGTGATCTCGGAGACGGCGACCACGGCATGGGCATGGAGCGCGGCATGCGGGCAGCGATCGAAAAGCTCAATGCCTCGGAGGTCGAGAGCATCGAAAAAGCCTTCAGCACCGTCGGCATGGCGATGATGAGCAGCATGGGCGGCGCCAGCGGCGCGATCTTCGGCACCTTCTTCCGCAACGGCGGCAAGGCGCTCAACGGCAAGGACGCCTTCGATGCCGCCGGACTGGCCGATTTTCTGAAAGCCGGCGCCGACGGCGTCAAGCAGCGCGGCGGTGCCGCCGTGGGTGACAAGACCTGCGTCGATGCCATGGAACCCGCCGCCGTGAAAGCCGCCGAGGTCGCGGGCCAGCCCCTGCCGGAGGCGATGCAGGCCGTGGCTGAAGCCGCAGCCGCCGGGAAAGAGGCCAGCAAGGCCATGGTGGCGAAGTTTGGCCGCGCGAAGACTCTTGGAGAAGCCTGCATCGGATTCCCGGACGCGGGCGCCTGCTCCGTCGTCGTGATCATCGAGGCCTTCCGCGACTTCATCGCGGCCTGATCACCGGGCGCTGCCAGTCCCGCCAGAAAGTCTCCGTTTGCAGCTCGTCGGGCCGGATTTCGATGATGATCGGCATCGGCAGCAGGTCTTCGAGATCGAGGACATCGTCCGTTTGGAGATACTCCATGCCCCAGAGCTGCGCCCAGGGCTCGAAGCTCATGGCGTGACGGTTCTCGATCACACTGCGGGACGCATCCGGCAGGGAGCGCAGGCTGTTCACCCGGGAGAAAATCTTACCGCCGCCGTTGTTGATGACCACGATCCGCAGCCTGGGATGATCCATTTGCGCGATGATCCACGGCGCAGCGAGGTCATACAGCGTGCTCAGATCACCCACGACCAGCCAGCACTCGCCGCTGTGATGGACACTTGCGCCGAGGAAGCTCGAAACCAGCCCGTCGATGCCGTTCGCGCCACGGTTGGCGTAGAATTCGACGCCGGACTTCGTCGCCTGCAGGGCCAGGTTCATCTCCCGAATCGGCAGGCTGTTGCCGAGGAACACGCGCGAACCTGCGGGGATGATTTCGAGCAGCTTTCGCATCCACCCCGGCTCCGACTGCGGGTATTTTTCCAGCGGGGGGTCAAAGCGCAGGATGCCGCAGCCCGATGCGGAAGCGGAGAACCGCGCCGCGAGGGCCGCTTCCCACGGCAGGGTTTCCACATTCTCCTTCCGCGCCAGCCCGCTGAATCCGGTGCGGGTGAAATTCGTGACGTGAGTTTTGGGCTGGTCTTCCAAATCCCGCCACCAGCGCCAGCTCGGCACCGCCCCCAGACGAACCACCTGCGCCGGTCGCGCGGACTGCAGCGCCTGCTCGCCGCCGGGAATGAGGAGCGGATGCAGCTCGGCAAAACCGTGAAGGTTCGCCGTCGCCTCCGCGATGATCGGCACGCCGAGACTGGCCAGAACCGGCGCGATCCGCGCCGCTTCGGTCGGATGCAGGCCGGAGGCGAGCACGAGGTCGCATGCCACCTCCCGGGCTTCGTCATCTGTGGAAGGCGCGGCGGCCTCCACATCTTCGCGCTCGGCGAAAATCACGCCGCCGCCGTTGGTTTCCAGCGGCTCGTCGAGGCAGACGTTCAGATGACGCGGACGGCCATCCTCGGTTTGATACATCTTGAGAGGTTCGTCCGTGACATCCCAGTCCCCCAGCGGCTGCGCATAGACGCCGAACAGGTCGCTCTGCTCGATGGCCTGCGGGGCACCGCTGCCGCGGTAGCTTTTCGGCCGGTCGGCGGTCAGGAGAAAAAGCGGCAGCCGCTGGTAGTGCGCCTCGATCACCGCCGGCAGCAGCTCGGCCGCCGCCGTGCCGCTGGTGGTCACGACCGCCACCGGCCGACGGTCCGTCATCATGCGGCCGACGGCAAAAAACGCGGCGCTGCGCTCTTCGAAGAAATGCCAGATTTTGACGCCCTTGCTGGTCATCAGGGCGGTCACCAGCGGCGCGTTTCGGGCTCCGGCGGCGATGCAGACCTCGCGAACACCAAAATGGGCGAGGGTGCTGAGGGTCTGCCGGATGAGCTGGGCCTGGGTCATGAGTTCAGCGCCAGCAGACGGAGAACCGCCTCCCGTTTCAAGCGCAATTCCCGCCATTCGTGGTCGAAGGCGCTGCCGCCGACAATGCCGCAGCCCGAGGGCAGTTGGATCGTCTTTCCGTCCCAGCGCAGGCCGCGAATCGCCACCACGACGTGCGCGGTTCCGTCCGTTTCGATGAAGCCGAAGGGAGCGCCGAAGAATCCAGGCACCTGGAGCTGCTGGCGGTACTCCCGCAGCTTTGCCAGCGAGGCCTCGTCGCGCGGCAGGCAACCGACGGCGGGAGTCGGGTGCAGGAGCGGCACCAGCTTCGCCGGATCGACTTTTTCCGCCAGCTTTACGCTGAGACTGCTCTGGAAATGCACCAGGCCGGAGGTCTGGCAAAGGGTGCGAGGCTGGCGGACGACCTCTCCCAGGGTGCCTAGGCGTTCCATCAGGAAACGAACCACGATCTCGTGCTCGTCGATCTCCTTCAAGTCCTTGAGAAAGGCGTCCTGCTGCCCCGGTTTGGCCGTTCCGGCCAGGGCCATGGTTTCGAGCTCCTCGCCGTGCGACTTGAAGAGCAGTTCGGGCGTGGCGCCAAGGAAGCCTCCATCCTGCGAGACATGCGCGTAGCCCCACATGTTCGCCGGAGCCTGCATCACGGCTTCCAGCAGCCGCCTGGGGTCTCCGGAAATGAGCGTGCCGGTCTCCGTGAGTACAGGCACCATCTTTTCGATGTTTTTTACCAGAACGTCGCGGCGGATGCGGCGGAAGGCCATTTTGAACCATTCGGTGGCCGGTTTGGCCCAGTGGATCCGGGGGGAGGTGGAGCCGTTGAGATGAATGGCGCGGGGCAGATCCTCCGGAGTCACCGAATGCAGTCTGGCAGGCACCTTCCAGGGGCGCTCATCCGACAGGTCGAAGTCGTTGACGTAGAAGGCTCCCCCTTCCGCCGGCGCTTCGGCCAGCGGGGTGAAGGGGCCTTCTCCGAGCCACGCCCTTCCGTCGGGCAGCCTGAACAAAGCGAATTCCGTCATGTGTTGCGTTTCCATAGTGAAACGCGCCTCGCGTCGCGCAAGATGTGAAAGTGTCGCAGGGCGGATTCCATCGGAAGCCTGCGCCGGGAACCGAGCGGACGACCTCCGGCGGCGCTCATATCTGCTGCAGTTTGTTCCGCTCGTTCGGCGTGCGGCAGACGGGGCAGACGGTGACCTCGATTTTGCGTTTCGGCTCGCAGGCGTAGGCCGTGCCGCAGATCCGGCATTGAATGGCGATGCGGCGGCGATAGACCTCGCGCCTGCGGTCGCGCCAGAAACTGGCGAACCACAGGGCGCAGACCATCGTGACCCCCAGGGCCATGAAGAGAATGATCAGGCTGCCGAGCGGAATCGAGATCACGGCGCCTGCGCCACCTCCCAGCGGAATGAAATTTCCCCCCATTCGACCCGTGTCACCTCGGAGGGGTCGAAGCGCAGCCCTTTGACCGCAGACAGGAGCTTCTCCATCACTGCGGGGTCTTCCGTGCCGCCCAGCGGCAGCGCCGTGATGATCTGTCCTGCGGAGCCGACGGCGATGCGAAACTGAACCCGCGCCGGCTCCGAAAGAGCGATGCCTCGCGGCAGTTCCACGCTCGCGGGACCTCGCTTCGCCAGATTGGCGCCCATCACCGCATTCAGCCGCGCCCTGGGCGGCGGCGGGGCCTCATTCGTCGCACGGCGCGGCACCGGCGGCAGCACGCCCACGCCGGGCGTGAACGACAGGGGCGGCGCCATCTCCGTCACGGCGGATTTCATCTCCCGCAGCTTCAGCTGATGCCCCTCAAACGAGGGGCGGAAGGCCAGCATGTCCGACTCCCGGGAATGAAGGGACTGAGAATCAACCAGCACGGCGAAACTACGGTCCTGAGCGCGGTTGATGAGGGCCAGCGCCGCCGGATCCTGCGGATCGAGGGAGATCACATGCTGCGGGGTCGTCGGTGCGCGGTGCGTGACCGGATGCACGATGCGGAAAACAAAGAAGAACCCCGTCATGACCGCCACCAGCAGAAACAGCGCCGCCAGCAAGTGCCACGTCGAGTGATCCCGCGCATGCCATGCGAAGATCAACTGTTCCTGGGATTGCGGCTTGGCGGGCATCAGCGGGGCGGGATCATGACTTAGGCGGCACGGTGGAATGCGCCACCTCGTAGCCGAGATCGAGCGCCAGGTTGCCGATCTCGATCACGCGGCCATAGGGGGCCTGCTTGTCGGCATGGATGATGGCGCGGCGTTCGCCTTCGCGATGAGCCTTCAGTTTCTCGCGCAGCTCGGCGGTGGTGGTGCGCACGCCGTCAAAGTAGAGGGAATTCTCCAAACCGGCGGCGATGGTGATGATGTGGGCGCGGTCGAAACCGGTCAGGCGGGAGTTCGACTGCGGATTTTCCACCTTGATGCCGGAACGCTGCGCGAAACCGCTGCTGAAGAGGAAGTACACCAGCAGCAGGAGAATGGTGTTCAGCAGGGGCGCCGTGTAGAGCCACGGGCTTTGCTTGGGCAGGTTGCTTTCGAGCTTCATGGTCGGCTGCTCAATGACGGGCAGTTTGGGATTTTCGGCACGCGGGGTTCAGCAGGTCGGAGGTGGTTGGCCGCTGACGCCCGTGAGCCAGCGCTCATCCTTTCAGTCCCCGGATGCGTTTGCCGGTCTTCGGCATCTCCGTTTCGGCCGGACGGAATTCAACGATGTTGTCGGAACCCTTGGCGTCCTCGATCAGGTTCACGATCTCAATGCCTGCGCGTTCCAGATCATGCATCAGCGAACGGGCGCGGGCGCTCAGAAAGGCGAAGGAAAGATAGGCCGGGATCGCCACCACAAGGCCGAGCGCCGCCGTGATGAGGCTCTGATAAACGCCGCGCGCCACATCCGCCGGCGTGGCCACTCCATTCGCGGAGGCGAGACCGGTGAAACTGTCCAGCAGGCCGATGACGGTCCCCAAAAGTCCGATGAGCGGCCCCGCGTGCGCGATGGCGTTCAAAATGCCGAGGAAGCGCTCCAGCCGCGGCACTTCGAGCTGTCCGGCCTCCTGGACGATTTCCTTCAACTGCTCCCGGGGTGCGTGATGACGCAGCAGCGCCGCGTGAATCACCCGTCCTGCCGGCACCCGCGTGGCGACACATTCCTGCAGGGCTTCGGCGAAGTTTTTGCGACGAATCAAACTCGCGAGACCGGCCAAAAACTCGCCGATGTTCATGCTCGCGCGGTGAAAGTAGGCCAGCCGCTCCAGGAAGATCGCCCCGGCAAAACACAGGCATCCGATCAGAAGCCAGACAAGCGGTCCGCCTTTGGAGATGAGATCAATCATGGGCCGGGATCAGAAAAAGAGAGTGGAAAATGCCAGCACGAAGCCGCATTTCGGAAGACGCCTCGTACAACGCAAGTTTTATGCCGAGTGGGACGGCTTGTAAACATTGGAAATAAACGAGATAGCCGGGACGGGGTCAAGGTTCCAGTCCCCTCCCGGTCATCTTCGAGCCACCCAGCGCTGCTCCGTAGTCCCGGCTTTAGCCGGTCTGGGCATGCTCCCAGAACCGCCTGAAGGCGGAACTACAAACGCAACCCCCTGCCAACCAAGAACTGAGAACCGCGAACAGCCACGCGTGACAATCATACCAAAACCCGTCACCGACCGCTCTTGCTTCCCTTCCTTGAAACCGCTCCAATGCCCGCCATGAAACCCTTCGATCTCCAGGTCAACGGCTACGCCGGCACCGACTTCAACGGTGACAACCTCACCGCGGAAGCCCTTCACCACGCCTGCGAAGCCCTCGTCGAGGACGGCTGCGATTCCATCCTCGCCACCTTCATCACCGATGAAATCCCCACCCTGGAGCGTCGGATCGGTAAATTGGTCGAATTGCGCGAAAAAGACGAGCTCGCCCGCCGCATCATCACCGGCATCCACATCGAGGGCCCCTTCATCAATCCCGTCAAAGGCTACGTCGGCGCCCATCCACCCCACGCCGTGAAGCCCGCCAACATCGACGACGCCAAGCGCCTCCTCGCCGCCGCCGGCGGCCTCGCGAAGCTCGTCACCCTTGCCCCCGAGCACGACGAGGGCTTGGAAACGACCGCCTTCCTCGCCTCCCAGGGCATCACCGTCTCCGCCGGTCATTGCGATCCCTCGCTCGACCAGCTCCGCGCCGCCTGCGACGCCGGTTTGACCATGTTCACCCATCTTGGCAACGGCTGCCCCGTGCAGATGCACCGCCATGACAACATCATCCAGCGCGCCCTCAGCCTGCACGACCGCCTCTGGCTCTGCTTCATCCCGGACGGCGTGCATGTGCCTTTCTTCGTGCTGAAAAACTGGCTCGCCGGCATCGGCCTGGAGCGCACCATTTTCGTCACCGACGCCATCTCCGCCGCCCGCCTCGGCCCCGGCCGCTACACCCTCGCCGGCTGGGACATCCTCATCGGCGACGACCTCGTCGCCCGCTCCCCCGACGCCACCCACTTCGTCGGCAGCACCGTCACCGTCCCGCGCATCCAAGCGAACGCCTATGAGCAGCTCGGCATGAGCGAGGCGGATTTGAAGCAGGTGCTGGATGTGAATCCGCGGAAGGCCATCCAGAGCTGAGGCCACGTTTCGGCGGATGCCGGCAGACCCGGATCACCAGC
>CAYVQY010000001.1:724871-1067285 GCA_964452755.1 uncultured Prosthecobacter sp.
CGTCTTCTCATGGCATCCGGAAAAAGGACCCGATCAGGGACCGCCAACGGCCTTCTCTCCACGTTTCGGCGGATGCTGGCAGCCCCGGATCACCTGCCGTCTTCTCATGGCATCCGGAAAAAGGACCCGATCAGGGACCGCCAACGGCCTTCAGACAGTTCGTCGTTCGGGCTTAAGCCCGTTCGCGGTTCACGGCTCTGCCCTCCCCCAAGGAGTGACGGGATCGCTTCGCGGCTGCGCAGCCTGGCGTCATGTGTTAAACAGGCTAGCCAGCCTGTCCTCCCCCCACCCACAGGCAGGCTGCCTGTGTCACGGTCTTCACGGTCTTCACGGCCTCTCCATCGGCCTGCTAGAGTCTTTTTCCTCCCTTGCAATGGCGCTTCCCTCAGCCACCGCGCATAGGCGGGGGTGCCCTTCTCTTCCGCGCTTCGCCGCTTGCGAGCGGCTGGGTGGCGGTTGTGAAGTGAGCGTCTTGGCTGTCAACTATCGCCCCCTGTCCCGAATGGCACTGAGTTAAAGGCCATTTGGGATCAGAATCGAAGGCGTTTCCCGTCCTAAAGCGTGCTTAATTCAGTGCCATTCCCCCCTGTCCCCTTCCTGCCGCTGTCTTTGTCGGTGGTGACGGCTTGGCGCTCCATGACCCATTCGAAGGCGGGCTTGCCGTTGACGACGTAGGCGTAGGCTTCCTCGGGGGTGTCGCGGATCGTGAGGTGGGCGTTGTAAAGGACGGTGGTTTTGTCGTTGATGCTTTTGTTCGTCTACGGGTAATCTATGGCGCGGCTGCCTAGTTCATCTGCAACCACAGGTGAGCTATTTCGATCACATCGGTATCACACTGATTTTTGGCTCTCCGGTGATGTGAATGAAGCTTGTGTAGATCGGTGCGTGTCACGCCCTGTGCTGTCAGAAGTTCAGCGGGCGACCAAAAACTGTCATTCCTGCCGTCGCTCGCCAGCTTGGTCAGCCTGGCGTTGATCGTATCAATCCAGTGCGTGAAGGATTGTTCTTGGACATAGGCGATGATCATCGCTCGTTGATTCGTGGGGCCGTGCAGACCGTGCTTGAAGCGTTCGATGGCTCCGTTTCGATGACCGGGCAGGCCGTGGACGTATTCGCAGTCGCTGCGGCGGCTGTCGGGTGGTGTCGGCAGGCGCTTGCACTCGATGGGCAGCAACTGAACGAAGTCCCAATAATCACGTCCCTCCACGGTGATGGTTCCCTCTGCCATCACTCCGATGTCTCCACGGCGGGAGCCGGACTGGATCGGCTCCTGGGTGAACTCGATGGCGTCGAACCCGCCATGACGTGCAGCGCGATTGAGATGGAGGCAGAGGCTTTGATTCAGCTTGGGTTCATCTTGAAAGGGAGGCCGCTGGGGACGGTCCCGCCACACAGGTAATTGGTGCTCAATCAAAGTGACGATAGCGTGATGAAATGCATCGGCATCCAGCAGCGCGGCATCGGGGGAACCGACGGCTGGAGTCGTGCGTGTTTCGTCGGCGATCATGGGTTGATTTCAAAACCCCAGGGCTCGCAGGTCGGCCAGTGCCTCATCGGCATCGCGCAGGGCGATGGAGCGCAGCCAGTAGCGCAGGCGGTTGGGTTTGATCAGGAAGACAAACGGGCCATCGAAGACGCGTAGGATGCGCACCGTGGTGAGCGAGGGGCTCTTCTTGGCACGCAGGAGCTTAGCGAGCTTGTCTTCCAGCATCGCCGCATCCTTCCAATCCGGGGCCGCCGTGCCGATGACAAAGGGCTGGCAGCTCACCCCGGCCCAGGACAGCACCGGCAGCGGCTTCAGCTTCTTGTGAACGACGTTGACCTGCCGGGCAAAGACTGCTGCGAACGCCTTGTGATCCTCCGGTATCGCTTCGCGCATCATCTCTGCTTCTTCGGTGTCATCACCGAATCGCTGGTAGTCGCGGTAGTAGTCGAAGGCATCGTCGAGGATGATCTGATCGTTGTCGGTGAGATCGAGATCGGCTTCGTCCGGCGGGAATGGGAAGTCGTCGATGTCCTTTTTCTGGAGGGTTGTGGCCTGTTTAATTCCTGCATCACAACTTGTGAGAGTTAGCCATGACCTAAAAAATGACTTGGATTCGCGTAGCCGTTTGAAGAGCGACTTATGCGCTGCAAAGCTTCCAGTGCATCCACTGATGCCTAAAAGGCGTTGCCCATAAGTTAACGCACTCTCGTTCCAGTAGGCCATTGGCAGCTCATCCGTTTGAGCCATGAGAATGAGCGGTGGCTGGAAGCGCGAGGGAGATCTGGGATTCTCAAAGCATTTGTCCTCCTGAGTAGTGATCAACGCGTGGTCGATGCTACCATCTTCCTTAATGGCTTTTGCAGGTAGCACTGGTTGCTTCCAGAGATGAATTACTGTCTTCTGGCTTTTGGGCGTCCCGACAGTGAACCCCTCGCCATAGTCCCAGCCCTGGCTCTTCACATAGTCCTTCAGCGTCGGTAGCTTTTTCAGACGATCCACGAGACTGATGGCACGGACTCCCCCGAAGAGGTTGCAGCGCCAGACGAAGTCCTTCGACAGAGCGGCCTGATGCGGGACCCACTGCATATCGTAGTAGTCGAGCTCGAAGCTGAGTTCCGCCTGGGTGTGGACGGTGCGGCGGAAGATGGCATGAAGGATGGGGCGTTTGGGCTGGGGCTCATGAGCCTCAGCCATCACGACGACCACCTTTGGATCAGCACCGACAAACATTCCCCGGATGGGGGTGAAGTCCATGATCTGCCGAACGTCCCAGCGCTCGAACACGGAGCGGCGGAAAGCGGCACTCCGACGGTTGTAGAGGAAGTTGTCTTTCTGCATGAGGCAGAGCAGACCATCCTCCACCAGCGCCTCCATGCTATGATGCAGGAAAAGATAACAGGATTGCTTGTCCGGCAGTTTGCCGTGGCTATCGAGATATTCGTTATAGGTTTCTTCCGTTGTGCCAGACTTGGCTCCTGAAACGAACGGCGGATTGCCCACCACCACGCCGATGTTGGGCGGCAGCTTTTTGTCACGGGCCTGCTGGAAGAAGCAGGTCGTGATGAGTGTGACCTCTTTCAGCGTGGGGAAGAGTTTCTTCGTCTTGCTAATGGTCTGCGCGGGAAGTTCCTCGCACATGGCGAGGCAGAGGCTGAAGGCGGCGAGTTCGACGGCGTAGCCATCCACATCGGTGCCGCGGACACGCTTCATCAGCTTGCGCAGAACCTCAACGGGCGGCGATGCCCAGTCGTTGTTTTTGCGCCAATGAAGGACGAGACGCTTGAAGGCTTCCACGAGGAAGACGCCCGACCCGCATGAGGGATCGAAGACGATCTCATCGCGCTCTTCCAAGCGGTCCATCCGCTCCAGCGACAGGGCTTCCTCCAGCATGAGGCGAGCGAGGAAGGGCGGGGTGTAAACGCAGGTGGTCTTGTCCTCGACGAAAAGCTGGTAGATGTGGCTGATGAGTTCCACGGGCAGATCGCGGAAGGAATAAAGCCGCCAGAGTGTCTGCTGGCCTCCGCTCTCGATATTGCCTTCGATCAGTTCTGCGAACTTCTTCAGGTGCGGCGTTTTGCGAAGCTGTTCCTTCTCGTCGTCCTCCAGTTTGAAGACGTTGCCGTTGAAGCGCTCCGTTTCGAGATGCTTGAGGAGTTCGATCAGCGCCTCCGCGTCGGCCAGGACGTGGTGGAACTTGGTGGCGTCTGGTTTGAACCGAGCGAAGAAGCCTGATTCGAGCTTGAAGACTTCACGGTCCTCCAGGTAGGCCACCAACAAGGAAATGATGAGCAGACGACGCCGGAGATTCGCCGCCAGACGGCTCTTGTTTGCCAGTTCTTTATCCAGGACCTCGACATGGCGGAGGATGGTCTTGTGAGCTGAAGCGTCCGAAAGGAACTGCTTCGCTACCTCTCGATCATCCCACAGCGTGCCGTTCGCGAGCCTACGCATGTCCCACCAGGGTTTCTCTTCGAGTAAGCTCGTGATGTCTGCGGCGGTCTTGACGAGATCGAGCGATCCGTGAGGTGAATACTTGGGCTGCTCCTTCCCAGTGTCGAAGTCCGGCTTGTGAGCACAGCGGAAGACATCCACTCGGCCCGGAAGCCGACGATAAACCAAGGGCACCATCCCCCAGCTCCAGAGACGACGATGCAGTTTGGCGAATTCCTCGTTCGTCCTTGTGCTGCTTTTTGCAGTATCATCAAAGACCAGCGCCTCAGGCACCCTCGGACGGCCTGGACGAGAACGGAAGAAGACGTGTGAGGCACCAAACTGATCTCTGGCCTTTTCGACGATGGCACGGGCGTCTGGATCGAGCTTGCCAAGCCGGGCTTCATCCTTGACGGACAATAGACCCGCCTCACCGAGTGAGGAGTTCGAGCGGCCTGTTTGCCAAAAGGCGATGTAGTCGGCGGAGTGCAATTTTGGATGATTTAACAGGATAGGCCTTTTTCCTCAAGCCGTCTGAATCATTTCCTCTTCAAGGCGGTGAAGAAGCTGTCGATATCCGCCTTCATCACCCGGTAGTCGGGCTTGTAGCATTTGCACTGGATGGCGTGGTATTCCTCCGTGCCCCGTGTCCTGGCGACGAGGTCGATGCCGGTGTCCTTGGCACTGATGCCGAACTGCGGGCTGCCGATTTCCTTGGCCCAATCGGCGAAGAGCCACACGTCGGAGTAGAGGTCGGCATAGCTGGCCTCGTAGCGGAAGTAGGTGCGGATGAGCTCCTCGAAGTAGCTGCCTTTCTCTTTCTGCGTCTGGGAGGTGACGCGGTAGTGGGCAAGGATGCGTTCGAGCGGCGTGGCGGGCATGCGCGTCTTCTAAAGCAGAATGGCCCACGGTGTCACGCGGGGAATGCAGTTACTCATTGCCGGGGCGCTGGTGGTGGAAGCGGTCGAGGCGGCGCTGGGCGTCGTGGGCTTTCTCGCCGCGCCGGGTGTCGCGCACGAGCCGGAGGCGGCAGGTGGCGTGGATTTGAACGCCGATCCGGAGGGAGCCGAAGAAGGCCGGGCCTTTTCACTCCCGTCATCCAGAATCCGCCACCTTTCGGTTCCGGGATTCCGTGGCAGATCAACGCATTTTTGGCTTCCCCATTCGGGGTGAATTGATCAAAATCCGGAGGCTTTGCTACTAAAGTATTCAAAAGTACGCTGTCAGGATTACCTTCACACACCCCAAATGAAAGACGAGCTTTGGCTACAGGAAACCATCGCGGCCTTTCTCCGCTGCCTGGGAAAGATTGTCCGGGAGTGGCGGGAGGCGCACAAGTTCAGCCAGGACGAGTTTGCCGATCTGGCGGGGCTTTCCCGGCCCACGGTCTCCGCGCTGGAGCAGGGGGAGAAGGAGCCTCGGATCGGCACGATGATCCGGCTGGCGCGGGCGATGGACACCTCGATCCTGGTCCTGATCACGCGCATCCTGCGGCGGATGAATCCGGGCATGCTCGTCGCTACGGTAAGTACGGTGACGTAGCGGCCCCGCCCGTGGTGAAATGCCGGGCATGAACCCTCCGACCCGCCGCCGCCACGCCGAACGATTCCGCGCCGGAACGAACGATCCTGCGCCGCGGCGGACGATTCCGCGCTCCACGGACGGTTCTCCCCGGCTTTTCACCCCTGCGGAAGGTCCCCGTCGTCCTGCGGAATCCCCCGCATCCCGTGCGAAACGGCCCCGCAGGCCTGCGGAACGGGGCGGCAGCGCCGCAGGCTCGTTCCGTCGTCCTGCGGAACGCTTCCGCGCCCCTGCGGAATCGTCCGCCACCCGTGCAGGACTGTCCCGTCGTCCTGCGGCGTGGTTTTGCACTCGTGCGGAATCCGCCGCTGTCCGTGCGGAGGGTGCCCGCAGCAGCGCGGAAGGGCTCCGTTCCCCGGACGGAGGGTTCCGCGCCGGTAGCGGGACTTTCCGTCGTCATGCAGGGACAGCCTGCTCCCGCCGCCCGCCGGGCGGGAGGCCGCCCGCCCCACCCCGCCGCCGCTGACCGCCATGCCGCTCTGGAACCAAGCCGTCTGGAACTCCGGCGCCCTTTGGGGGCCCGCCTCACCGCAGCCCCAACCGCAAACACGCAACACCCAACCCAAACGCAAAGCCATGAAGAGACAGCCCTACTTTCCCCCGTACCAACGCCGCCCGACCCGAGTGGTTCGGCAACTTCGCCGCGCAACTGCCCGCCGCCAATGCCGCGCTGGCCCTGCCGGCGGCGGACGTGACCGCCATCATCGATGACGCCGCCTACTGCGAGTACGTCTGCGGCGCATGGCTGGCGGCCGCGCGCGAGTTCGGCCCGGCGGCCACCGCGGCGGTGGAGGGCTTTCTGGACGGTCCCGGCCCCAATCCCATGGTGCTGCCGGCCTTCACCGCGCCCGCGCTGCCCGCCGGGGTCACGGCGGCGGCCGCCGGGGCGCTGCCGCGCATCTTCAACTTTGTGAAGACGATCAAGGCCGCGCCAGGCTACACGGAGGCCATCGGCCTGCAGCTCGGCGTGGTGGGCCAGGAGGACACCGCGGAGCATCCGCTGCCGGAGTTCAGCCTGAAGGCGGAACGCGGCGGCGGCTGCGAGTGCGTGAAGATCCTCTTCAAAAAGTTCGGCCGCCAGGGCGTCGTCATCTACGGCCGCCGCGGCGGGGGCGACTGGGAACTGCTGGCCATCGACCTCTCCAGCCCCTACATGGACGAACGCCCGATGATGATCGCCGGCGTGCCGGAGGTGCGGGAATACCGCCTGCAATACTACGACAACGCCGCCCCCAGCGGCGGCTTCACCGAAGTCCAAAGCATCACCGTGAGCCCCTGATTGGGGAACGGTGGGCGGTGGCCGTTGAACTGCCCGCCGCCCACCGCGCCCTTCCGGCTAAAGCCGGGACGACAGAACTGCAAACCGCGCACTGATCCAAGCCATGCCCTTCGACCCCAATCTCCCGCAGGAAAACACGGAAATCGACGCCGTGCAGATGCGTACCCAGCTCAACGGCCTGAAAGACCTCATCGACGCCATCCCTGCCGGACCCCAGGGGCCGGAAGGACCGGCGGGAGCGGACGGCCCAGCCGGATCGGACGGGGCGGATGGTCCGCCCGGCGCGGAAGGCCCCGAGGGGCCGGAGGGACCGCAGGGCCCGCCCGGAGAGGTCTCCCCGCAGCAGCTCAGCGACGCCATCGCGGGCACCAGCAGCAATGTGAACAGCGTGAGCCTGCTCTCCATGATCGTGAGCGATCCCCCCCAGCAGTTCGAGGTGCAGGCCATCGTGGACAAGATCGACGAGCTGATCAATGCGCTCTATCGCTGACGGGATGACAAGGAGTGACGCCATCCTGGCGTCAGGGTGGGGACGACGGCTAGAAGCCGTCGCTCCTTGGGGGGGGCGTGAGACAGGCAGCCTGCCTGTGGTTCCTTGGGGTGCCGCTGAGGAGGTGGGCGTGCTGGTAGTTGGTAGTTCGGGCTTTAGCCCGTCTCTCCTCTTCCGTTGACTCCCAACACGGGCTACTGCGCAGCCGCGAAGCGAACCCCGAACGACGAACGAAGAGCCGCGCTGCGGATCGGGATCGGGAAGAACAAGGAGTGACGCCATCCTGGCGTCACATGTGACGGCAGGATGCCGTCACTCCCTGTGGGGGGGACGTGAACGGGCTGCTGCGCAGCCGCGATGCGAAACTCGAAAGGCGAAGGCGCCGGGGTTTCCCCCGACGCCTTCATGTGGATCGGCCCTCATAAGCCGGATTCTGTGTCCCCGACGCCCTTCGGCGCCTGGCTGTGATCATTTATCTGTCGGGCTGAGCGACCAGCCCGCCCCCGCTCGCGCGGTGGTGCGACTATTACCCGGAGCTATCCATCCCTTGCGGGACTTGCGGCCAGGCGGGCCGTTTCTCCTGTTCTGTCTTGCACCGCATGAGGTTTGTCGTGCCCCCTTCCTCGCGGTCGGGGCGGTGGGCTCTTACCCCGCCGTTTCACCCTTACCACACCGAGGCGTGGCGGTTTGTTTTCTGTGACACTGTCTGTGACCGCGGCTTGCACCGCAGCCCCCACGCTTTCACGTGGCATGCTGCCCTGTGGTGTCCGGACTTTCCTCTGGCGTCCCGTCTTGCGACGAAAAACCAGCGATCACTCCGACCGACCCGCCGGCAGCGTAGCGATGACGGGTGAAAAGGGCAAGGTGGGATTCGGGTGGGCCGGGGGTCAACCCGCTGCGGCCTCCTCCACGCTGACGCAGGTGCAGACGAGGTGGCGGTCGCCAAAGACATTGTCCACGCGGGAGACGGGGGGCCAGTACTTCGCCTGCTCCACCCAGGGCAGCGGGAAGGCGGCGGCCTCGCGGGTGTAGGCGTGCGGCCAGTCGCTTTTCATGACGGCGGCGGCGGTGTGGGGTGCCTGTTTCAAGGTGTTGTCCGTGGCGTGATACTGGCTGCTTTCCACGCCGATCATTTCGCCGTGGATGCACTGCATGGCTTCGCAAAAGCGGTCCAGCTCGGCTTTGCTCTCGCTCTCCGTCGGCTCGATCATGAGAGTGCCGGCCACGGGCCAGCTCATCGTGGGCGCGTGATAACCGAAGTCCATGAGGCGCTTCGCCACATCCTCGACGGTGACTTTGTGAAAGTGGCTGAAGTCGAGGATGCACTCGTGCGCGACGAGGCCGCTTCTTCCCTTGTAAAGCGTGGGGAAGTTCGCTTCGAGCTTCTTCGCCACATAGTTCGCGTTCAGGATGGCGAGTCTCGTCGCGTCCGTCAGACGCGGTCCCATCATGGCGATGTACATCCACGAAATCGTGCAGATGCTGGCGCTGCCCCAGGGGGCGGAGCACACCGCGCCTTCGCGGCGCTCCGCGGTCCACGTCTGATGCCCCGGCAGATGCGGTCGCAGATGCGCGGCCACGGCGATGGGGCCGACGCCCGGCCCGCCGCCGCCGTGTGGGATGCAGAAGGTCTTGTGCAAGTTCAGATGACAAACGTCGGCGCCGATGCGGCCGGGCGAGGTCAGGCCGACCTGCGCGTTCATGTTCGCCCCGTCCATGTAAACCTGGCCGCCGTGATCGTGCGTGAGCTGGCAGATTTCGATGATGGACTCCTCGAACACGCCGTGCGTGGAGGGATAGGTGATCATCAGCGCGGCCACCTTGTCCTTGTGGGCCTCCAGCTTCGCCTTGAGATCGTCGAGCGCCACATTGCCGTGATCGTCGCAGGTCACCGGAACGACCCGGAATCCGCACATCACCGCGCTGGCCGGATTGGTGCCGTGGGCGGAGGTCGGGATGAGGCACACGTCACGGTGCCCCTCACCACGCGAGGCATGGAAACGCTTGATGGCGAGAAGACCGGCGTACTCGCCCTGGGAGCCCGCATTCGGCTGCAGCGACACCGCGTCGAAGCCCGTGCATTCGGCCAGCCAGGCCTCCAGATCACCAAAGAGGGTGCGATAGCCCTCGGACTGGTCGTGCGGGCAAAAGGGATGCAGCCCGTTCACCTCCGGCCAGCTCAGCGGCATCATCTCGGCGGCGGCATTGAGCTTCATCGTGCAGGAGCCCAGCGGGATCATGCTGCGGTTCAGCGCGATGTCCTTTGCCTCCAACCGGTGCAGGTAGCGCATCATCTCCGTCTCGGAATGATACGAGTTGAACACGGGATGGGTGAGGAAGTCCGACGAGCGATGATGCAGGGCGGAGCAGTGCAGCGGCTGGTCGTCGCCGAGCGCGGGCGGCTGCTGCGGCTTGGAAATGCCGAAGGCCGTCAGCAGATTGAGCAGCTCCTCCTCGCGCACGCGCTCGTCCAGCGCCACGCCAACCGTGGTGGCATCCACCTTGCGCAGATTGATCCCGAAAAGCTGGGCGCGCTTCAGCAGGTCGTCGGCGTTCGGCACCCGCACGCTGATCGTGTCGAAGAAGTCGTCGCTCAAAACATCGATGCCGCTGCGCAGCAGTTCACCCGCCAGCCAAACGGCTGCACCATGCACGCGGTGGGCGATGGCCCTGAGCCCCTTCGGGCCGTGATACACCGCATACATCGAGGCCATGACGGCGAGCAGCACCTGCGCGGTGCAGATGTTGCTGGTCGCCTTCTCGCGGCGGATGTGCTGCTCCCGGGTTTGCAGTGAAAGGCGATAAGCAGGCTTCCCGGAGGCGTCCTTTGAAACGCCGATCAGCCGGCCCGGCAGACGGCGTTTCAGTGCGTCCTTCACCGCCATGAAAGCCGCATGCGGCCCGCCAAAGCCGAGCGGCACGCCGAAGCGCTGACTGTTGCCCACGCAGATGTCCGCGCCGAACTCGCCCGGCGGTCGCAGGACGGTGAGCGCCAGCAGATCGGCGCTGACGATGAACAAGGCGCCGGCTTCGTGGACCTCGTTCGCGAGTTCCGAGCAGTCGTGGATCACGCCCAGCGTGTCAGGATACTGCACCAGCACCGCGGCAAGGCCCTTCGTGCCGTCGTGCTTCCAGGCGAGCGCATCGCCGACCTCCACCCGGATGCCGAGCGCGTCCATGCGCGTGCGCACGACCTCGATGCAGTGCGGGTGGCATTTGTCCGAGACAAAGACCCGCGACGCGCCGCCGACCTGCGCCACGGCGAGCCCGAGCGCTTCGGCGCAGGCGGTGCCTTCATCCAGCAGCGAGGCGTTCGCGACATCGAGCGCGGTAAGATCGCGGATCATCGTCTGGAAATTGATCAGCGCCTCAAGCCGGCCCTGGGCGATCTCGGCCTGGTAGGGTGTGTAAGCCGTGTACCAGCCCGGATTTTCGAGAATGTTCCGCTGGATGACCGGCGGCGTGAAGGTGTCGTGGTAGCCGAGGCCGATGAACGAGCGCAGCACCTTGTTCCGGCTCATGATCTGCCGCATGCGGCGGAGCGCCTGCTCCTCGCTGAGGGGCGGGGGCAGATTCAGAGGCTCGCGCACGCGGATTCCTTCCGGCACCACCTTGTCGATCAGTTCGTCGATGCTGTTGAAGCCAAGCGTTTGCAGCATGCTCTCCGCCTCGGCGGCGGAGGGTCCAATGTGACGGCGGGAGAAATTCGTGGGCATGGAAGCGGCGAAGCTAGCCAGCCATGCGCGGCTGTCACTTGCCAAACAGGTCCCAGAACCTTTTCTCCGAGGCCTTCTGCTTGCCCTTCGCTTCGCGTAAAAACGGCGCCAAAGCGGCGAGATTCATGATCCAGTGATTCAGCAGGTTGAAGGGAAAACGCAGCGGGCGGGCGAAATCGACAAAGAGCACGACGCGGTAGCCGTCCGTGTCGTTCCAGACCTCGTGATTGTAGGTGTCGTCAAACACGACCGCCCGGCCCTCCTGCCAGGCATAGACCTGGTCGGCGATGCGGATGCGGCACTGATGCGCCGGCTCCGGCACCATGAGGCCGAGATGCAGTCGCAGCACGCCGGCCCACGGACCGCGATGGTGCGGGATGTGCTTCCGCGGCGAAAGAATCGAGAAGAATCCTGTGGTGCAACCGGGGATCATGTCGAGCACCTTCATCGTCTCCGGGCAGTGCCGGGCGTTCTCCGTGCAGTCCATGCCGACGCCTTTGAGGAAAAAGGTCTTCCACTGGTCGTCCCCCTGGATCATGCCGACCTCCTTCACGATGTCCTGAAAGCTGGGCATCGCGTCGCGATACTTCATCACCGCGTCGAGCTCGGCGCGGACCTTCCGCCAGTTCGCCTCGACATCCTTCACCCACGGAAACTGTCGCGAGTCATAGATCGGAGGATCGCCGTGGATCGAGCAGTGGGCAATGACCGCCTCGATGACATCCTGGAGCTTGTTGACCACCTTCTCGACCAGGCCATTGGCCGGGAACGTACGATGGCGGCGGTGGTAGGCATCGACCGGTTTCAATTCGAAACCGGCGGGCACTGTGGCGACGGAAGAATCTGCTTCTGAGGGCATGGAAAGATTACGTCACGAGTAACGAATCCGTCACAATTTGCAGCCAAAAACACGCCTCAAAATCGGGTGCCCAAAGACCCGATCTTGTCGCCTCCGCCCTCAGGCTCAGGCGATGTGCTTTTGGTAGGCGTCGGCATTCATCAAGGCTTCGGCTTCCGCTGGGTTGGAGGCTTTGATCTTGAAGATCCAGCCGCAGGCGTAGGGGTCGGTGTTCAGCAGCCCCGGCTCGCCGCCGAGAGCATCGTTCACCTCGACGATCTCTCCGGAAACCGGCGCGTAGATGTCACTCGCAGCCTTCACGGACTCGATCACACAGACCTGCTGCCCGGCGCTGACCTGGGCGCCGACTTTCGGCGGATCGACGAAGACCACATCGGTCAGTTCAGCCTGCGCATGATCGGTGATGCCGACGGGCGATGGGCTTTGCGTCAGGTCGATCCATTCGTGGGATTCGCGGTAGCGGAGGTTGTCAGGGACGTTGCTCATGATGATGTGGTAGGGAAAGTCAGGCGGGTTTCCGATAAAACGGCTTTTTGACGATTTCGGCGGGAAACCGGCGACCGCGAATTTCGATTTCGATCGTGTTGCCGATCTTTGCGGCGTCTGTCGGCAGATAGGCCATGCCAATGCCGGCGCCGAGGCTCGGAGACTGCGAGCCGCTGCACACCTCGCCGACGATTTCGCCATTATGGGCCACCGGGTAATGCGGGCGGGGAGGCGGCGCGGCGCCGGTCATGCGAAAGGCGGCGAGTTTGTCCGGCAGCCCGGCGGCTTTTTGCGCCACCAAGGCCTCGCGACCGACGAAACCGCCCTTCTCCAGATCCACAAAGAAGCCGAGTCCGGCCTGCAGCGGCGTGCGCTCTTCGGAGAGGTCGTTGCCATTGAGAGGGTAGCCCATTTCGAGGCGCAGCGTGTCACGTGAGCCGAGTCCGCAGGGCATTCCGCCCGCCGCTTTCACCGCTTCGACGATTTTCCTGAACCAGGACACGGCGGTCTCGGCGGGCATGAAAAACTCGAAGCCCTCCTCGCCCGTGTAGCCGGTGCCGCACAGCCACATCGGCCCGTTTTCGGTCATGGTGACGAGGATCGCATTGTGCGCCGGATAGGAATCGCCGCCGCCGAAGACGGCTGCGGCCACTTCACGCGCTTTCGGCCCCTGAATCGCCAGTCCTGCCGTGAAGTCGCTCGCGTTGGCCATCAGCACGTCATCGTCCTCGGTGAGTTGGGACTCGATCTGCGCCCAGTCGGCGTCGATTCGGGATGCATTGACGACGAGGTAGAACTCGCGCTCGCTGGTGCGGTAGGCGATCAAATCATCGATCACACCGCCGCGATCGTTCAGCAGCATCGTGTACTGGCCCTCGCCGGGTTGGAGTTTGGCGATGTTGTTGGTGAGAACCCGGTTCAGAAAAGCCTCCGCCCCCTTCCCGCCCACGATGATCTGGCCCATGTGGGAAATGTCAAAAACGCCCACGCTCTGCCGCACGGACTTGTGCTCCTCCACGATGCCCGAATACTGCACCGGCATCTCCCACCCGGCGAAGGGCACCATGCGGCCCCCGAGTTCGAGGTGCACCTCATGCAGCGGCGTTCGGCGAAGATTGGCGGGGGCGGTCACGACGGCATGGTGGGAAGCGTGGAATGCTTGTCAACGCGGCGGAATCCATCGCAAATGACGCGCCATAAAAAAGCCGCACCCGCGCGAGGCGGATGCGGCACTGTGACTGACTAAGTCAGCAGAAAGCGGTTATTAAGCGTCCTTCTTCTTCTTGCCCTGGGCGGCGAATTCTTCCTTGGAAAGGGCGCCGTCGCTGTTCTTGTCCTTCTTGCCGAAGACTTCGCCTGCCTTGGTGGCGTCTTTTTTGCCCTGAGGGGAGGCGAGGAACTCTTCCTTGCTGATGGATCCGTTGCCGTCAGCGTCCAGCTTCTTGAAAGCGGCCTCAGGATTGAAAGCCTTCTTCTTGCCGGCTTCCGGCTTCTTGTCGCCTTCGGCGGCGTTGACGGTGGCGGCGAGGGCCAGGATGGCGAGGATGGAGGTGATGGATTTCATACGATTGGTTTTGATGTGTTGTTTGAGGAACGCGGAAGGTTGGAGTTCCAAGCCATTGCGTGCGGCGTGCTTAAACGCAAAGCCCCCCGGACAGTTTCAAAAATTGTTTGAGGGATTTTCGCAGGGGTTAATTACCACAAAAAAGGCCGTTTTAGAGCAGTCGGGCCGCCGCTTCGGCCAGGGCGCTGCGCTCCCCCTTCACCAGGGGAACATGGGCCGCGAAGGCCTGGCCGCGCATGCGCTGGCGGGTGTAAACCAGCCCGTTGCTGCGACTGTCCACGTAGGGATTGTCAATCTGCGCTGGATCGCCCACGAGGACCAGCTTGGAGCCGCGCGACATGCGGGTGACGATGGTTTTCGCCTCCAGCGGGGTGAGCTGCTGTGCTTCATCCAGCACGAAGAAGCGGTCCGGAATGCTGCGCCCGCGAATGTAGCAAAGCGCTTCCACCTCGATGACTCCCTGCTGAATGAGCGGATCGTAGGGGGCGGCGGGAGTCTGCACCTGCTGCGGATCGGCGAGGAATCGGTTTTTCTTCCGCGCAGGCCCCTGCGGCCCCGCCTCGACGGGACGCATGAGCAGGTCGAGTGCGTCGTAAACCGGCTGCAGCCAGGGGCGCATTTTTTCCTGCAGTGATCCTGGCAGAAAGCCGACGGTCTGCCCCATCGCCACGATGGGTCGGCTGACGGTCAGGCCGTGATAGGTGCGGCCAAAGACCTGCTGCAGTCCGGCCGCGACGGCCAGCAGCGTCTTGCCCGTACCCGCCTGCCCGTAGCAGGTGACGAGGCTGATGGCCGGATCAAGCAGGGCGTCGAGCAGGCAGGCCTGGCCGAGGTTCATCGGCTTGATGGCACGCCCCTGGCCGACCTTGATGGATTCCGGCGTGTGAAGCAGGCGGACAAACTCGCCCGCCGCGCCGAGTTTCGCGGGCATGGTGGCTTTTTCCCCCGCGCAGAGGAGGGCGTAGTCATTGACGACCATGCCGGAGGAACGGCTTTCCGCTAGGCTGAGGCGTCCGCTGCTGGCAAAGCGCTGCAGCTCATGGGCGCTGACCTCGACGCGGGCGATGTCAAAGTTGGCGACTTCACGCGGCTCCACCTTGTCGTGCAGGTAATCCTCACACTCGATACCGACGGCACGCGCCTTGAGCTGCATGTTGAGATCTTTGCTAACCAGGATGACCGGCGGTGAGACCTGCTCCCGCAGCCAGAGCGTGCAGGCGAGGATGCGGTGGTCGGCTTTTTCCAGATCGTGGAAAATGCGCTCAAAGCCCTGCACGCTGGCGTATTTCCGTGCTCCGGCGGGATCGTAAACCGCCAGCCGGATGCTGCCGCCGCCGTTGGTGGGAACGCCTTCGGTGACCTTGGCGCCTTTGGCGGTGAAAATCTTCATCAGCGCCCGGTGTACTTCGCGGGCGTTCGCCCCGCGCTCGGTCATCTCGTTTTTGAAGCGGTCCAGCTCGCTGAGCACGTCCACCGGGATGCAGATGTGATGCTCGGCAAAGCGGTGGATGCAGGCCGGAT
This sequence comes from uncultured Prosthecobacter sp., assembly GCA_964452755.1. Taxonomy (GTDB): domain Bacteria; phylum Verrucomicrobiota; class Verrucomicrobiia; order Verrucomicrobiales; family Verrucomicrobiaceae; genus Prosthecobacter. The sequence continues at coordinate 740,284 of CAYVQY010000001.1, forward strand.
CGTGCAGCAGGACGTTGGTGTCGAGGACGAAGGTCTTGGTGGCGGTGGCAGCGGCGACTTTGGACGGGCGGCGACGACGGGGCGAGGGAGAAAGAGACTTCACGGACAGGGGACCAGGATCGGAGGAACGGGTGGAAATGAGGGTCGGGGCTACGGATGCAGGATGATCGTCGCGGTCCATGGGTAGGGTTGGGTTTGAGTTTTCGTCGGCGCGGAAACGGCGGGGACAGTTTTTCGCTGGCGCAGGTGGAGTGCCAAGCGTACCGAACCCTTGATGTGATTATTTGAATGAATCACGGTAATTGCCGGAGACTGTCAGAGCGTGGAGTCGCTGGCAAGAACTTATTCACAAACGTAAAGTTTATTCACATCGGAGAACGCACATCCCTGCTTTACCCGAGCGGTACCTCGAAATACTCCAGTGCCCATTCGCGCATGTAGCGCACCCGGTTGGGCACGAAGCGGTAGATAATGAGTTCGGGATTGTCGAGGCTGCCAAGGTAGGCTCTAAGCAGCGGGCTGACGGCCCATATTTCCTCCAGCAGGGGACGCTCGGTGACGACCTCCGCCGTGGCGGTGATGCGCACCTGGTGGTGGTCGTCGTCGGTGTAGCAAAGCTCCGCCTTGGGGTTGGCCTCCAGCTCGCGGGTCTTGCCGTAACGCCGCAGATTCGCGACATAGACGGTGAAGCCGTCCGTGCGGACGGGCGAAACCGGGCGGAGGCGCGGTTGCGAGCCTTCCACGGTGGCGAGCATGGGAAACTTCGCGGCTTTCATCGTGGCCCGGGCAAGTTCGGGAAGCTCGGCGGGATCGACAGGTTGGGGCTGGGGAGGCTGCGGCATGACGGAGGGAGGATAGCCCCGGAGGGCCGTCTGTCGAATCTGCGGCCACTTTTGGAGTTCACAAACTGCGCTGAACCGCTAGTCTGACACCCGTCCGCCCCCCTCCCGAATGAAGAATCTGCCCACCGCCTTCCAGCGCAGCGCTCTTTGGACAGCCGTGACCGCGCTGTCCATCACCGTCATCGGGGCGCTGTCTGTGGGACTGCTTTACCTCTTCACGCAGGTCATGTCCTTCCTGCAGCCCATCCTCGTGCCCTTTGCCGTGGCCGGGGTGCTGGCCTACCTGCTGGAGCCGGCGGTGGAGTGGCTGGAGAAGCGCGGGCTGAACCGGCAGCGCTCGGTGCTGCTGGCCTTTGCCATCTTTGCCCTCGGCATGGTCGGCCTGGGCTGGTGGATGGTGGTGAAGCTGGGAGATCCGGCGGTGCACCTGGCGGAGCGAGTGCCGGGCTACATCACCAAGGCGCGCAAGTCCGTGCTGGATTTCTCCGCGCGTGTTGAAAAGGATTACGGCATCACCCTGCCCTACATGTCCGCCGCTCCGCCTGCGGAAGATCCCGTGCCGAACGAGGAGCCGACGGAAGGCGCGGATTTCGATTTCGATCTCCGCTCGTTTCTCAACGGCGACTGGGCGACCACAACGCTGCCGAAGCTGCCGGAGATGGTCTGGAAGTTTGTGAAGTCGAGCGTGGGCGGATTCCTCGGCGTTTTCGGCTTCGTGCTCTCCTTCATCATCGTGCCGCTCTATCTCTACTACTTTCTGATCGAGAGCGCGAAGATTCAGGAATCCTGGTCGGACTACCTGCCGCTGCGGGCGTCCGCTTTCAAGGACGAGGTCGTCAGCTGTCTGAACGAGATCAACAGCTACCTGATCGCCTTCTTCAGAGGACAGCTCTTTGTCAGCGTGATCAACGGCATCGCCACCGGGATCGGACTCGCCGTGGTGGGGTTGGATTTCGGCCTGCTGATCGGTCTGGCGCTCTGCGTGGCGGGCATCATTCCGTATCTCGGCATCGCCCTGTGCTGGATCCCCGCGGTGGTCATCGGCGCGGTGCAGGGAGGCAGCGCCCTGATACCCGGAGATCCTTGGTGGATCATGCCGCTGGTGGTCACGGTCATCTTTGCGGTGGTTCAGCAGATCGACGCGCTTTTCATCACCCCCCGAATCGTGGGCGAGGCCGTGGGGCTGCACCCGATGACGGTGATCGCCTCCGTGCTGGTGTGGGGGCTGCTGCTGGGAGGGCTGCTCGGCGCAATCCTGGCGGTGCCGCTGACCGCCTCGGTGAAGGTGCTTTTCCAACGCTATGTCTGGCGCGCCCGCCTGGCACCACAGACCATCGGAGGAGCGCGGAAGGAGGAAACGGCATGATCGAAACCTCCGAAATAGTCCCCTTGCGCGGCCACCTCCATCCCACTTCGTGATGCGAAACCTGCTGTTTGTCTTCCTCGGGGGCGGCCTCGGCTCCGCGCTGCGCTATCTGACGATCATCGGCGTCGCACGCCTGCTGCCGAAGGCGGTTTTCCCGTGGGGAGTCTTCACCGCAAACATCCTGGGCAGCTTTGCGCTGGGGTTTCTCTTTGCGCTGCCGGCCATGCAGGAAAAAAACAACGGCGTGTGGCTGTTCTTCGCCACGGGTGCGCTCGGCGGTTACACGACCTTTTCGACGCTGGCGAACGACTCCTGGCTGCTGCTTCTGAACCAGCATTCGTGGCTGGCCCTGCTCAACGCATTTGGCAGCATCCTCCTGGGAATCACCGCCGCTGCGCTGGGCTGGTGGGCGGGCGGCAAGTGCGCCTGACTATTCCGCGTCGCCGGCAGACGGCGGCTCGTCGTGTGACGCCGAGGACGACTCCGCGTCCTCCTCCCTGGCCGATCCCACTTTGAGCGAGATTTTGATCCCGTGCTTCGCGGCGGCGGTGTTCAACAGCGAGCGGATCGCGCTGACGGTCATGCCGTTCTTGCCGATGACATGGCGCACATCCTCCTGCGCGAGCTGGACACGGTAAGTGACCGCTCCATTGACATTTGTGCCGATGGCAATGCTGGCCTGCTGCGGGTGGTCGATCAGATTCGCCACCACATAGGAAAGGAACTCGCGGAGGGCTTCCGGCGCGTCCATGGCCGGATTAAGCGGAGACCGAAGCCTGCTTGATGATGCTTGCGGCCGTCTCGGACGGCTTGGCACCCTGGGAAATCCAGGCGTTCACACGCTCAAGATTGACCGTTGCGCCCTTGATGCCCTTCTGGGGATCGTAGGTGCCGAGGATTTCAAGGAAACGACCGTCACGGCGCACGCGCTTGTCGGCGGCAACAAGGCGGAAGACGGGGCGGCCTTTTTGGCCCTCTTGACGGAGACGAATAACTACGGCCATGATTCTTTGGAGTACAGGGGTGGGGTCAGGTTTTGGGGACGCGCATGGTGGAGACTCCCGGCCGGAAAGCAACCGGAATTTTCACCCGCAATCCATCGGGCGGGACGGTCCGCTGCCCGAGGCCGGTCAGAAAGCCGGAAAGTGGATCCACGCCCGTGGCTAAATCGTCATCGAGGAATACCCGCCATCGACGACCATTTCATGGCCGGTGATGAAGGAGCCGCCCTCACCCGCCAGCAGCAGCGCCGCCGCGACGAGCTCCCTGGCCTCGCCAAAGCGATTCATCGGTGTGTGACCCATGATCTTGGCCACGCGGTCCGGGGTGAGCACCTTCTTGTTCTGCTCGGCGGGGAAGAAGCCGGGGACGAGCGTGTTCACGCGGATGCCCAGCGGCGCCCACTCGCGGGCGAGGTTCTTGCTCAGATTGTGAACCGCGCCCTTGCTCATCGAGTAGGTGAACACGCGGCTCAGCGGCAGCAGGCCGGACATGGAGCCGAGATTGATGATGGAGGCGGGCACCTTGTTTTCGACGAAGTGCTTTCCGAACACCTGGCAGGCCAGAAACACCCCCTTGGTGTTGATGTTCATGATCCGGTCGTATTCATCCTCCGGAATGTCGAGGAAGGGCGTCGCCGAATTCACGCCGGCCCCGTTGACAAGAATGTGGCAGCCGCCGGAACGTTCCAGCACCTGGTCGAGCAGGATCTGCAGGTCCGCTTTGCGACCGGCGTCGGCGGAGACAAAGTAGGCCTGCCCGCCGGCGGCCTGGATGGTTTCCAGCCTCTTGTCCGCCTTCGACTGGTCGCGCCCGACCAGCACGACCTCCGCGCCTGCGGAGGCGTAGCCTTCGGCGATGGCGCCGCAGAGTTCGCCGGTGCCGCCGATGACGACTGCCGTTTTGCCTTGGAGAGAGAAGAGTTCGAAAATGGAGGACATGGGTGAGGGCCATTTATGGCGTGTCATTCCCGCGCCGCAAGCCGACTGTCTCGACAGTTTCGTCGTCTTGACACCCGGCTTCCGAAGCATTCTCGTCCCGCATGCCCTGGGGTCACGTCTTCACCTTTCTTGCCGGCCTCCTGGTCGGCGCGGCGACGATCGTGCTCTGGAAGGCCCTGCGCTTCGCCGCCGATCTCCGCGCCGCGCGGCACGCGGTGGCCAGCTACGTCTTTCCCGAATGCGGCGTGGCGGACGCGCTGGCGCACCAGGCCGTCGAGAACTGCAAAAACCGGCTGCGCTGGCAGAAAAACCTCAATCCCGAATGGCTGCCTCCGCTCGTCGATGAGGTGCCGAAGCTCGTCCGGGAGATCGCGGCCATCTATCATCCGGGAAAGCAGGACGCGCTGCTCGCGCCGGGCCTGAGTCAGTTTTCGCGCGCCGTTCATCTCGCCGCGATGGACGTGGCCGATTTTCTGCAAACGCGCTCCATCGGGCGTCTCGTAGATGTCAGCGCCAGCACGGCGCTCAAGACCTGGGAGATGACCCACAAGATCGCCAGGCATGAGAGAATGCAGACGGCCAACAAGTGGTACAAGCGCCTGCTGCCCGTATGGCAGGTCATGCGCTTCAAATCTCCCGTCATGTGGGCCAGCATGGCAGTCTCCAACGTCGCCGCACGCACGCTCCAGCCGGCGGTGATCGACATCATCGCCCGCCGCACGATCGATCTCTACAGCGGGCGTTTGGGGAAAAGCACGGGCACGGCGCCGACGGCAACGATCACGCTGAAACCTGAAGAGCCGCCGCCGGGCGCGATGTGATCACTTCCTCTTCGACTTCAAGCTCGCGAGGTAGGCCACGACATCGCGGATCTGCGGCTTGGTGAGGATGCCGAGCATCGGCGGCATCACGCTGATGGGCGGCGTGACGGTGGCGATTTGCTCGCGTGAGACGGCCTGCGTTTTGCCGTCGGGCGTGCGGAGGACGACTTGTTTTTTGTCCTCCTTGTCGAGCGCTGCCGAGATGACCTTGCCATCCTTCAGCGTGATGGAGACGAGACCGTAGCCGGGGGCGATCTGCGCGACGGGATTGAGAAGTGATTCGAGAATGTAGGCGCGGTCCTTCTGGCTGCCGATGGCTTTGAGATTAGGGCCGACGAGGCTGCCTTCCTTCGCTTCGATGGTGTGGCAGGCGATGCAGTTGGCGCCGAGGTGGTTGGTCGCGATGTCACGCCCGGAAGTCACGTCGCCGCCTTCGAGCAGTTCGGTGTTGTTTGTCTGTATCGCGGCGAGTTTGTCTTTCAGACCCTCGCGAGTGGCGGCGGCTTCGAGGATGTCGAGCTGGATGGCGGCGGGGGCTTTGTTCTGCGCGAGCTGGTCGAGCCAGTGCGTGATCACGGCATCGTCTTTGGAGGCAGCGAGCAGGGCGAGGGCGAGTTGTTTGCTGGCCGTGTCGCCATTTTCAAGCACGGCGGCGGCTTCCGTGACGGCGCGATCAGGCTGGTGAGCAAAAACCTGCCGCAATCCTTCGCGCCGCAGTTCGGTGGACGAATTTTTGGCGAGTGCGAGGTCGAGAGCGGCGGCAAATTCGGGCGCGGCGGCATGCTGGGCGGCCATGAGCTTCAAGGCCTCGGCGCGCAGCGATCCGCGCGCGCCTTTGTCGGCGATGATCTGCTGCAACGTGGAAGGTTCGACCCGCAGTTGGAGCTGCATGAGCAGCTCGACGGCCTTGGCCTTGAGTTCACCATCTTGTATGGCGAGCAACGTGCCGAGATGCGGCTGAACGAGGGCGGCGAAGGCTTTATCATCGCGCGGAGCGGCCTCGTGCGCGTGGCCGTCAATGCGGTCAAGACGCGGCGGCTGCGTGAAGACGAGGAGGATATTCAGCGCTTCGCTTTGCACCTCCGAGGGCTTCAACGCGGCCTCGATCACGGGTTCCGCGATGCCGAGACGCAGGCAGGTATTCAAGCCGCGACGCGTGGGGCGCTTCGCCAGTGCCGGGAGCGCTGCGGGAATCCCGGCGTCGTCGTGAATCGCGCGCTCCGCCTCGTCAGCCAGCGCCTTGTTCGCGAGGAAATCCGCGACGCGGGGCGAATGACGACGTGCCAGCGCCAACAGGCAGCAGAGCGCAGAATCATCGTTCACATGGGCCGTCAGCGATGATTCGCTTGCGCACCCGGCGAGACCCGTGACAACGGCGTGCCGCATGAAGGGGTCGGCGCTTTCCTTCGCGGCCATGGCGAGGAGGTTCTGCTCCGCGGAAGGCTCCCCGAGCTTTCCCAGCGCGATGGCGGCGTGGAAGCGGATGCGTGAAATGTTGGAAGTGAGAAGTGAAACGAGCGGCTTTCCATCAGCGGGACCGTCACCCAGCATTTTGGCGGCCTGGACGACGATTTCGGAGTCGGAGTCGGTCAGCAGCTTCGTGATGGCCCCTGATTCGATTTTTTTTGCCCGTAGCCCCTGACCAAGTCCCCAAATGGCATGGATGCGCGCCAGTTGATCCGCCTTCACATCGGCAGCGACGTTTTCGAGGGCCGCGAAGTCACCCTTTTTGACCAGGCCGAACTGCGCACGGAGGCGGACGCGCTGATCGCGATTCGAGAGGTGCGAGGCGTCGAGTTCTGCGTTGAGGAGCCGGGCGGTTTCGAGGCGTTCGGTGCTGTTCCTGCCGCCGGGGTCGTCGGCAAACCAGATCGCGCCTTTTTCATCGAGCGGATAGCCGCCGTCCCAGTCGGCCACGATCAGCTCGCCCGTGGGAGCGATCGCGAGACCGATGCCCATCGTGCCGCTGTGGATGAGGCGCTCGTTTTTCATCTCAAAAGCCGAGCCGCTGGGCACGATCTGAAACGCGGTCATTTGACCGGAGGGAAACTGGTCGAGGATGAAATGGCCGCGCAGCGATGCGCCAAGCGCGGTGCCGGGCTCGTGCAAGAATCCGGCGGGGCCGTTCGAGTAATTCGCGAGGGGCGGTGTGATGAAAAGCGGCTGGCCCGGATGCGCGGGCTGCCAGATGCCGTCACGCATCCAGCGGCTCTCCATTTTTTGATACTGGTGTCCGCAGCGCCAGCCGGAATCGCTGCGCTCGGTGATGTAAACAAAGCGCTCGCGCTCCCCGGGCATGTCCGCGTCGTTGTCCACGCCGAACATGTTGCCGAAGTCGTCGAAGGCGATCTCCTGCACGTTGCGCAGGCCGTGGGCGAAGACCTCGAAACCGCTGCCGTCCGGTTCGCAGCGCATGACACAGCCCTCGTGCGGATAGAACCAGCGTTTGCCTTCCCTGCTCATCACGTTCGCGCCTTTGTCGCCGATACTCCAGTAGATGCGACCATCGGGTCCGATGCGCGGGCCGTGCATGTCGTGACCGGCATAGGCGATGTGCATGCCGAAGCCGTGCGCGACGATCTCCCGCTCGTCGGCGACACCGTCGTCATCCGTATCACGCAGACGCACGAGGTCGGGCGCGACGGTGACATAGACCCAGCCGTCGTGATACAGGATGCCTGCGGCGATGCCGGTGACGACGCTGTCGAAACCTTCGGCAAAGACCGTCATCTTGTCCGCCGTGCCGTCACCGTCCGTGTCGCGGAGCTGGTAGATGCGCTCGCTGTGCACGGTGAGATCCTTCCAGTCGATGGAGCCGTCCTTGTTGTGGTCATTAAGATCGCCGCGTGGGAGCCGCAGCTTGCCGGGAGCAAGTTCGCGTTTCAGAAAGGCCTCTTTTTCTTCGACGCTGGTCAGCGAGACATCGTCCGGAATCCACGCCGTGTGCTGGCGGATGTCCAGGTCCGCCGCCTTGCGCCGCGTGGTGGCTGAGACGTAGATGCGGCCCTTTTCGTCGGTTGTGACGGCGACGGGGTCGGGCACGTTGAGATCACCCGACCACTTGTGAAATTCGAGCGCGGATTTCGTTTCGGACTTGGCGGTTTTTTTATCGGCGGCGGCGCACGGCAGGGCCTGCAACGCCGCGAGCAGAACGAGGGCGGTTTTTTTCATGAAATGGGAAACGCTTCAGTAGCGGCGCAGGGTGCTGTCCTGCGGCGGGCGGGTGTCGTCCGTCTTGGGGAAATCCAGCGTGTAGTGCAGCCCGCGGCTCTCATGGCGCCGGATGGCGCATTCCACGATCAGGGAGGCGGTCTCGACCAGATTGCGCAGTTCGAGAATTTCGCTGGTGACGTGGTTGGTCCAGTAGAACTCCTGCACCTCGCGCTTGAGATTGCGCAGGCGGGCGGCGGCACGCTGGAGGCGTTTGTTCGTGCGGACGATGGAGACGTAGTCCCACATCAGACGGCGGATTTCGTCCCAGTTGTGGTAGATGACGACCAGTTCGTCATTTTCCACCACGCCGCTGGTCTGCCAGGGTTTCAGTTCATAGGTCTGCTCGGCCACTTTTCCAGGCGGCAGCTTTTTGACCAGATGCGCCACGGCACGCTGGGCGGTGACGCAGCACTCCAGCAGCGAATTGCTGGCCAGGCGGTTCGCTCCGTGCAGTCCGGTGCAGCCGACCTCTCCCACGGCGCACAGGCCGCGCACGTTCGTGGCGCCGTTCACGTCGGTCAGGACGCCGCCGCACTGGTAATGCGCTGCGGGCACGACGGGGATGGGCTCCTTGGTGATGTCGATGCCGACCTCCAGACAGGCCTTCTGAATGTTCGGGAAATGGCGGGCGATGAAGTCGGCGGGCTTGTGACTGATGTCGAGGAAGACGCAGGGACCGCCGGTGCGCTTGATCTCGTGGTCGATCGCCCGGGCGACGATGTCACGCGGGGCCAGCGAGCCACGCGGATCGTAGCGCGGCATGAATTCTTCCCCATCCTGGCCGATGAGCCGCGCCCCTTCCCCGCGCATCGCCTCGGTGATCAGAAACGAGCGCTTCTGCGGATGGTAGAGGCAGGTCGGGTGGAACTGGATGAACTCCATGTTCGAGATCGTCGCGCCAGCCCGCCAGGCCATCGCCACGCCGTCACCCGTGGCCACTTTCGGATTGGTCGTGTAAAGATAGACGCGTCCGCAGCCGCCGGTGGCCAGGATGACACGGTCCGAGCGGAAGGTCTCCACCTCTCCGCTGTTTTCATCGAGCACGTACAGGCCGAGCACGCGGTCCTCGGAGACGAGGCCGAGTTTCGCCGTCGTGATGAGATCGATGGCGTAGTGATTTTCGTAAATGGTGATGTTCGGCTTCGCGCGGACGGCGGCGAGCAGTTTCTCGGTGATCTCGCGGCCCGTGGCATCCGCAGCATGCAGTACTCGGCGCTTGGAGTGGCCGCCTTCTTTGGTGAGATCAAACTCCAGATGGCCGTCCACCGCCTCCCGATGATCAAAATCGACCCCCCATTGCACCAACTCCTCGATGCGCGCCGGACCTTCGCTCACGATCGTGCGCACCGCGTCCTCATGGCACAAGCCTGCACCGGCGATCAGCGTGTCGCTCACATGACGTTCGATGGAGTCTTCTTCACTGGTCACGCAGGCGATGCCGCCCTGCGCCCAGTTGGAGTTCGAGTCCAGCGCCGCCCGCTTGGTGACCATGGCCACGCTCCCGTGCTCCGAGGCGTGCAGCGCAGCCACGAATCCGCCCGCGCCGGTTCCGACAATGATAAAATCAGCCTCGATCATGAGTGCCGTCTATCGGCGTGAAATGGCGCGGATGCAAACGTCTCACCAGGACGTTCCCAGACTCCAACGCGTGGCCAGAGCCAGAAGATCATCCCGCATCGGCCACTCGTCGGCGCGGGGCTCCTGGCCTTCGTGGCGATGGCTGGCGCCCTTCAGCGCCATGCAGCCGGTATTGTCACCGATCTGGCGGATGGTTTCGATTTCGTCGGCGCTGAGACACTGCTCCGGCAGCGCCGCCAGATCGTCGAGCTTGCTTTCGATCGTTCGGGCTCCCTCGCCATGCTCCTGGATAAGTGTGGGGACGACGCTCTTCACCGCCGTGTTGCCGAGCGTCCACAGGCAGGCAAGCTGCAGCATGGACAGCCCGTGCTTTTCAGCGATTGGGCGCACTTTTTCGAGTTTTTCGACGCCGTGCTCGATCCAGCCCGCTGGGCGGTGCGTGCGGTGGTCGCCGTCGCGGAACTTGTGGCCGGGTTTCACATCGTCGTGGAAAAGACCGCCGTAATCGACCACGCGTGCCATGATATCGACGCCGTTTTTCTCCGCCGCTGCGAGCACGTGCTGGCCGGGCCAGGGCTCAAAAGGGTTCAAAATGATCATTGCCCAGTCCATGCGGTCTCCGAAGCGCTCAAAGCACTCGATCATGTCCAGCGTGAACCCGTTCGCCGGCCCGGGCGCGATGCCGAGGCGGTCGGTGAGTCCGTCCGTTTTCAGGGCGGTGAAGGCGTCCCACACCTTCTCGCTGGTGTAGCTGATGCTGTCCGGATTGTGCAGCATGAGCAGGTCGAACTTCGAGGTCTGGCAGCGCTCGAGGCTCTTCTCCGTCGCCATTTTCAGGTAGTCATAATACTTCTCCGGACCGCGGAGAGCGGGATCGGTGAAGCGCGGGTAGCCACGGGAGCCCTGGCGGATGCCCTCGTAAATGTCATGGCCGACGATGCCGGCGAGGCAGTACTCGTCACGCGGGATGCCTTTCAGCGCCTCGCCCAGCAGCGAGTCTGCACGCCCCACGCCATACACGTCAGCCGTGACGAAGGTGCGCACACCCTTCTCAAACGAATCGCGCATGAGCTGCATGTAGTGCTCTTCGGTGAGCTGTTCTCCGTAATGCATGAAGCGTCCGCCGCTCCAGGTGCCGTAGGCTGTTCGTGTGAGGTTCATAAAGTGGTTAGTGGGGATTGAGGAGCGCATACATACCGGAAGCTCACCGGCTTTCAAACGCCATCATGAGCGGCACACCAATGAGCAATATTCTCACACCTGCGAGCCTCGCTTTCGCCGAAAGCCGCGTATCCCCTTCGCGTTAGTAGCGGATCCATGCCCCCGAACCCCCATCTCCCAAACCGTCGCCACTTCCTGAAATCGGCCGGCGTCACCCTCGCGCTGCCGCTGCTGGAGTCCCTCGGCCACCGCGCCTTCGCCGCCATCAAGGGTGTGCGGCCCACGCGCATGGTCTGCATCGGCAACATGCTCGGCTACTACCAGCCGGCCTTTTGGCCGAAGGAAACGGGGCGGGACTACGACCTCCCGCATCTGCTGAAGCCGCTCGCGGAGCATCAAAAGGACTTCACGCTCTTCCAGGGCCTCGATCACGGCCACAAGGGCGGGCATTTCGCCATCCACTCCTACCTCAGCGGCGTGCGCACGATGGATGCGAAGGGCATGCCGGATGGCAACATCACCCTCGACCAGCGTGCGGCGGAAACCATCGGCGGCGCGACGCGCTTCCCATCCCTCGCCATCGGCTCGGAGGACGGCGTGCATGGCGGCTGCCTGATGTCCTGGACACGCAGCGGCACACGCGTGCCGCCGATCCCCGGTCCGCGTGAACTCTTCCGCAAGCTCTTCGTCTCCGACAACGCCGACGACCTCGAACAGACCAAGGACCGGCTCTCCCTGCAGGGCAGCATCCTCGACGCTGTGAATGGCGACGCCAACGACCTCAAGAAAGGCCTCGGCAAACGCGATCAGGAGAAGCTCGACGAGTACTTCACCTCCGTGCGCGATGTGGAGAAGCAGATCGAGCTCAGCCGGCAGTGGTCAGATGTGCCAAAACCAAAACCCGGCATCCCGGAGCCGCCGAACACCGACTTCGTTTCCGATCTGCCCGTTCTTTACGATTTGATCGCGCTCGCCCTGCAAACCGACTCCACGCGCATCGCCACGCTGGAGATCGCGGGCGGCTTCAACAGCTCCGCGTTCAATCTGCGCAAGGACTGGCACGCCCTCTCCCATCACGGCCAGGTGCAGGAGAACATCGACGGCCTGCTCACGCTCGAAAAGTACCAGACCGAGCAGTTCGCCCGCTTCCTCGGCAAGCTGAAGTCCATTCAGGATGGCGATGGCACCCTGCTCGACCACAGCATGGTCCTTTTCGGCAGCGGCATGGCCAACGCGAACTCCCACACCAACCTGAACCTTCCCATCCTACTCGCCGGCGGCGGCTTCCAGCACGGCGAGCACAAGTCGTATCCGACAAGCGGCCTCAACAAACAACCGCTGTGCAATCTGTATGTCACGATGCTGCAGAAGTTCGGTGTCCAGGTGGATCGGTTTGGGATTGGCACCGGAACGCTGACAAATTTTGCGTAGTCCTCCTCATCCTTGTCCTAATCCTCTGAAAGGCGCTCCGCTTCACCTCCACCTTCCCAAACCAGACGAGGACAAGGATAAAGCCAAGGATGAGGATGAAGACTGTGGCGAGGAAGCCAGACATCGAAACATCAGCCTGAGATGCCCCTCCAACTCCATCATGAAAAGCTCATCGTCTATCAAGATGCGATTGCCTTCGTGAGCCGGGCATGCACGCTGACGGATTCAGTGCCTTCCAAACGAAGCGTCAAGGAGCAACTGGTCCGCGCTGCTGAGAGTGTTCCCTTAAATGTTGCCGTTGGGAACTCCGGGCAGGGCTCCGCAAGCCAGTTCCAGTCGCTTGAGCTTGCCTCGTCCTCGGCTGCTGAATGCGCGTCCTGCCTCGACGTCCTCCTCCACTTGAAGTCGATTTCAGATGCTGTTTGCATTGATGAGAAAAAATCGCTGATCAGCATTTTTCGCCACCTCATCGGCCTGCGTCGCAGTCGGGAGGTTGGCCTGAAACTTGGCGGAAGGAAATGCACGGCTCGCCCCCAAAGATTGAGCCCAGTTTCTGGACACCGCTGTCATGGGTGCTCTGCGATTTGCGGCCACCTTGGATATCGCCATCGCAAGAGGACTGACATGGCACTGACCCGAATGGCACGCTGTGGCCGCCTACGGCCGCGATGCAAGCGAGCGACGCTGGAAGTGGCGCCCCCCTGGCAAGGTGCGCGGATTGCACTTCGTTTCCAGCAACTACGTCCCCCCCATCGTTCGCCGGCCCGGTTTTAATGCCAGTGACTGGTGAGTCCCCCCGTTGTTGATCCCGCCATGAGAATATGTTTTTTGTCAGTGCTGACTCTGTCGCTTGTGACCTTGCTACCGACGCCGCTGCTACAGGCTGCTGAACCGATAGCGATTGGTTCGCGTTTGGAGCTGTTTGTGGATGATTTGTTGATCGAGTCGATGACTGATCTTCGCCTGCAACTGCATCATCCGGTCAAGGCACCTCGCCCAAAATCACCGCTGCCGCTGCATCACATGGTGACGGTGATTCGCGATGGCGATTTGTTTCGCGCGTGGTATCGCGGATCAGACGCAGCTTTATCGGAGGGGGATGCGCCATCCGAGGGAGCCGAGGTGGTGCATTATCTGGAAAGTGACGACGGCCATGAGTGGCGCGCGCCTGTGCTGGGACTGCATGAAGTGAATGGCAGCAGAGAGAACAACGTCATCCTGGCCCGCATGCCGCGTCTGCTGCATAACTTTATGCCGTTTTTGGATCGCAAACCTGGAGTGGCCGAAGCGGAACGTTTTAAAGCCCTGTCCGGCCATCCGGGACCAGGCAACAAGGAGGGGCTGGACAAGCCCGGGCACGGATTGGTGGCATGGACTTCGGCGGATGGGATTCACTGGATCAACAAGGGCGAGGTGATTCCCTATCGCCCGCAGTGGCGTCATGCGTTCGATTCCCCCAACGTTTCATTCTGGTCGGAGGCAGAGCAACTGTACGTTTGTTACTTCCGCACTTGGACCATTGAAGGGCGGCTGCGCAGTGTCAGCCGTGTCACATCACCTGATTTTGTGGACTGGAGCGCCCCGGTGGCGCTGGACCCAAATCTGCCGAAAGAACATCTCTACACTACGATGACCACGCCCTATGAGCGCGCGCCGCACATCTATGTGGCGTTTCCCACCCGCTTCGTGCCCGGCAGGGGCAACGCACCCGGTTACGACAAAAAAGACATGAACGTGACCGATGTCTTGTTCATGACCACGCGCGCAGGCTCAACGCAGTATCAGCGCACGTTTAAGGAAGCGTTCATTCGCCCTGGACTCGATCCCAAACGGTGGATCAATCGCGGCAACTATGTGGCACAGGGAATCCATTTTCTAAAACCGGAGGAACTCTCGATCTATCATCGCAGCGGAGATCGCTACATCCTGCGCACGGATGGATTCGTCTCCGTTCATGCCGGTTCGCAGCGCGGTGAACTGCGCACCCAACCAGTGATTTTTGAAGGACGTGAACTGGTGCTAAATTTCAGCACAAGCGCGGTCGGTGGTGTGCGGGTGGAACTGCAGGATGCCGCAGGGAAGGCGCTGCCAGGCTTTGCCTTAAAGGACTGTGTCGCGCTCTATGGAGACAGCATCGAACAGGTGTTTTCCTGGAAAAATTCCGCCTCGCTTGCCGCCCTGGCCGGGCAGCCCGTACGGTTGCGTTTTGAGTTACAGGATGCGGATCTGTATTCATTCTGCTTTCGCTGAACTGAACTCACAAGCCGACCAATGGCATTGGCTGTGACAACCCATTTGAAAAAAATGAAGCTGGGAGAACTGCTCGGCGATGAATGTTCTCTTTTTGTTGGGTTGAAGAAGCCTGGGGGGGGGCAGCCTTCGCTTGCACAGTAGTGGCCGATGTTTCCTTCCCGAACTTGCGACGCTGTTGACGGAACCAAGTTGCCTACGACTGACTGAACACCCAAATGCCTTGTTGTCCTCGTTCCACTCAGACTACGCGGTTAGTGGCATCCTCCTCCGTGGGCCAGTGGGGCATGCCGCTCATCGCGGCAGGGCGTTCACCTCGGAGCACTTGTCCCGGTTCACCGTTCCGCCATCTCCAGACGCGGGTGCTGGGGAGAAGTTGGAACACGAGTTCGGTACGAAGTGCGCGGCACGAGCGTGGCGGAGCCCTGGCATCAGGAGGCAGACTGGTTACCGTCCTGCAAGAGGTCAAAGTATAGAAGCGCCCCGGCGGAAAAGTGCTGATGGAGGTGCCTGGCCACCTGTGCGCCGCTCGACTGAATAAAACTCACACTGCCCAAGCAAGGCCCGCCGAAAATCACCGCGCCGAAAGAAGGCGGGGAGGACAAATCCAAGGCCGCTAGGAAA
The DNA here is from genome assembly GCA_964452755.1 of uncultured Prosthecobacter sp. GTDB lineage: Bacteria > Verrucomicrobiota > Verrucomicrobiia > Verrucomicrobiales > Verrucomicrobiaceae > Prosthecobacter. Next base: position 755,510 of record CAYVQY010000001.1, read on the forward strand.
TTGCTTTTGAGGGGGCCTGCCGCTGGAAGTCATTGTGGTTGCGCTTGCCATACCCCTGCTGCTGGTGATCTGGCCGTTGTAGGCGTCATTCTTGCAGTTTAATACACACAACGAAATGCACGACAAATTCCTTAACCCGTCTGGAATCTCCCGGATTCTTTTGGCACTTTCAGCCGCAATCTTGGTGAGTTGCCTGTCCTTCGCTGGAGCAGCCAATTCGCCCAAGCAGGGGGAGCGCCCCAATGTTCTCTTCATCATCATAGATGACCATCCGGCGCACATGGTGAGTGTGTTGAATGAATCGGTCGTGAAAACCCCCAACATGGCGCGTCTGGCCGAACGTGGAACCTGGTTCACGAACGGCTACAACGCAGCGCCAGTCTGCGCGGCCTCGCGTGCGGCGTTCCTTACAGGCGTCCACCCGTCGAATTCAGGTGCCTATAACAATCCCAACGGTTGGAAGCGAACCGACCGTCCGATCGCGCAAGCCGAAAGCTTGCATGGCCTATTTTTGCGCAACGGCTATCTCACGGCAGGATTCGGCAAGATCGATCACACGCCCTGGCAGTGGGATACCTTGAACGATTTCACTCCGGGCTACCGGGTGGGCCACCGCAACGATCCCAATGCAGAGAGTTACTCAGATGCTCAACTGGCCGAGTTTATCATTCCCGAAACCCTGCGAATCCCCAAGCCCGACTATCTGGCGACGCGATTCGGTGCCCTGCCGGATGACTGGGATCGTGACGACCCGAAGAAAATGCAGGAAGACACCCAGCACGCCAACCGTGCCATCAAGTTTCTGCAAAAAAGCCACGAGCAGCCCTTTTTCCTCACCGTCGGGTTCTGGCGTCCGCATTCGGAACGCATTGTTCCGAAACGTTATTTTGACATGTATCCTTTGGATGAAATCAAAATTCCAAAGAGCTTCAAAGAGGGTGATTTGGACGATGTACCCGAAGCTGGCAAATTTTGGGCAACCCGCCTGGGCATCCACGAAGCGGTGATGGATATGGATCTTTTGCACGAATACCTGCGCTCCTTCTACGCCGCGACGAGTTACATTGATGAGCAGATTGGAAGGGTGTTGGATGCCCTGGAGGCAAGCCCCTGCTCTGACAACACGATTGTAATTTTGGCGGGTGACAACGGCTTTCATGGTGGCGAAAAAAACCATTGGTCCAAGTTCGCTCTTTGGGAGCAGGCAAATCGTGTGGTGTTCGGCATCTCCGTGCCGGGTTATCCTCAACAGTATAGTCAGACGCCGGTCAGCCTGATCGACATTTACCCGACTCTACTCACCCTTTGCAGTCTTGATCAACCCACGCGGCAGACACTGGATGGGATTGATCTTGCTCCGGTTTTGAAAGGCGCGGCCAAAGAGCGGGGCAAGCCCGTGCTCTCCACCTACACGCGGGGGAATCATGCCGTGCGCGACAATCGTTACCGCTACATCCGCTATGCCAATGGCGACGAGGAACTCTACGACCATGAAACGGATCCGTATGAATGGAGAAACCTCGCCAACAACCCGGACCTCGAACAGGTAAAAAAACACCTGCGCCAGTGGTTGCCCCAACGCGATGCTCCCGCTATCGGCAATGGGGCGTCTTGGAAAGGCTCTCTAAAGTAAAGTTGTGTAAAGCTGCGGCCATCATGGGCGCGCGTAGCGGCCATACCAGCGGTCGTCGCGGTCGAGCCAGCGATCCAGCCAGGCCAGGCTGAACTGCCGCGCCACGGGCGGGTAGCTGTGGCCTCCAGGATAAGAAAACCAGGCGAAGCAGTCACCCGCGCCAAGGCTCTCCAACTCGGATTCCATCTTCTTGGCTGAGATGTCGGAGCGCTCTTTGTAGTAGCTCAGGGTCTTTTGATAACTGCGCCGTGCCTTGCGCGCCTCAAGCACACTGGGCAGGCCCTCCACATCCCGCCAGTCACGATAGACCCTTGCGACATCAAGGCATTTCCCCAGGAGGTCACGACGGTTGTGAAACTCCCATTCGCTGGAAAGGATCAGCAGCGGACGCGGTGCCACCAGCATCATCAGCTCGTCAAAATCCACCGGCACCGGCCGCGTGGGATCATCCACATAAGGACGGAATTTTTTGATGTAGATGTACCTGCCCGCACCCCGTGCCCAGTGCTCGCCGGGGCGGTGCCAGTCGAGCACCCCGCCCACGCTGATGGTGGCCGCGAGTCGCGGCTCGAAGGCACCCGCGAACACAGCCGTGTGCCCGCCCAAAGACAAGCCGATGCAGCCGATCTGAGCGGGAACCACAAAGTCCAGCGTCTGTAAAAAATCCAAACTTCGCATGATGTCCCAGGTATTCTTGCCGACGATGGACCATTCAGGACGACGTGCGTAAAATGGCCTTGTTTGCATGACTTCCTCGCCGGGTTCAACGCGTTCGCCATCGGTGAGCAGGTCAATGCTCAGGGTCACATAACCGTAGCGTGCGAGATGCAGGCCGTAGGACCTGCCGCCGTCAGTGGTATCCGGCGGAGCATCGGGCGTGGCCCCGGAAAGGCCCACGGCCTGATCCTTGCCAGAGCCTTTGGTGGTGCTGTGGATGCAGATCATGGCGGGCGCGGGCTGATTGCGCGCACTCTCCGGCACCAGCAGCCAGCCAGTCACGCGGTCGTCCGCCTCAGTCTGAAAACTGACGTGAAAACGCTCGATGCCGCCCTTCTCCTCGGCCATCTGCTGCTTGAGCACGGCGAGCTGTTCTGCGGTCAATCTTTCGGAGGGACAGCCGGGTTCCAGAGTCACCTTGCGCATTTTGGGATCGAGCGGCGGGATCGTTGTGGGGAAATCTCCGAGCAGATCGAGCCAGGCGCGTTCTACCTGGGCGCGGCGCTCGTGCCAGGGCGCGTTTTTCTTCGCAGGCCCGGCGGCCTGCGCGGGAGCGGGGCGCAGCAGGGACGCGCCAGCCAGAGCGGCGGTGCCTCCAGTAATCAAATCACGGCGGGTCGTTTCAGTGGGTCGGTTCATGAGGCGTTGGGGGTTGGTTGATGCCGCATCCGGCGGTGAGTCAGTAAGCCGGCCCACCGGGATGCCCACCAGGAGGGCGAGTGGATTGATTCAGGTGAAACTGGGTCGAAAGGAGAAAAACGGTCGAAAACGGGGACAGGCGACATGAAAGTCGGTGGATCGAAGGGGTGAGTGGCGGCTCGACGGTGGCATCAATGTTGTAGAATGTCGATGCCATGAAAAAAACATCGTCTCCACAAGCTGGGTCCGCCAAGGACAACCTCGTCGTCGAAGCCGCGACCTTCATCGGGATCGACTTCAATGAGCGCTACAGTGTGTGCCACGCTCGCGAACAAAGTGACTTCTCTTTCTCCCCTTTATCCGCAGGGCAACGGTGTCCAAAGTCGCGAACAAAGTGTCAGTGCCGAATGGCGCGGGATTTGGGCCACTGGCCAGCCCCCCCCTCGTAAATCAAGGATGCCGGCGTTTCAAAACGTCTCGCAAGCTTGCAGCACCAAGAGGTACGGAGTTCCCATCACAGCCTGCCAGAAAGCGGGAATCAGCCGTCTTCATCGACGACCTAGCCTTAATCCCGTGCCATTCGTGTCAGTCCCAGGACTGACATCAATCGGAGACGTCCAAGACGGAAAGTCACGAGTGGCGGCGATCGTAAATCAAATCCCGGGACTTAGAAGGAAGGAAATGGCATGAGAAACAGCGAACAGATAAAGACAAGGAACAAGACAAGGATGAAGAATTCCACCCTCCTCATTCTTGCCCTTATCTCCCACCCTTCGATTGCAGTGGAACCGCAGTCCTTCCTCAAAGCCTACTGCATCTCCTGCCACGGCCCCGAAAAGCAGAAGGCCGACCGCCGCTTCGACCGCCTCTCCCTCCCCGCAAAGAACACCGAGGACATCATCGACCTGCAGGACATCGTCGATCAGCTCAACCTCGGCGACATGCCGCCGAAGAAGTCGAAGCAGCCATCCGAGGCCGAGCGCAGTGCGATTGTGGCGTCCTTGACGAAGGAGGTGGCCGAGGCGCGGGCGACGTTGCAGAGCACCGGCGGCCAGACCGTGTTGCGCAGGCTGAACAAGCGCGAGTACATCAACACCGTGGGCGATTTGTTCGCGCTCGACATGCGGCTGTTTGATCCGACAACGAAGTTCCCGCGTGACCAGATGGCCGAGCATATGGACAACCTCGGCGATGTGCTGCAGACCTCCGGCTATCTCCTCGCACAGTATCTCGACGCGGCGGATCAGGTGGTGGAGAAGGCTTTCAGCGTCGCGGAACAGCCGAAGGAGCAGACGTGGCATTTCGACGACAATTTCCGCCCGCAGCAGGAGCACACCTACCCGCATGGCCGCGTTTACGACAACCGCTACCTCTGCGTCTATGAAGTGCCCGACACGGAGAACCACGAGGGTGGCTACGGCTACATCCATGAGTTCAAACAAGGCGTGCCGGTGGACGGCGTGTATGAAATCCGCGTCAAAGCGCAGGCGCTGAATCGCGAGCACCCGTATGATCCGCAGATCTTCAAACGAGACACCGCACAGCCCTTCCGGCTCGGCATCGTGCCCGGAGATGTGAACGCCGGGCCGCTGCATCATCCGCAGCCGATTGAACCCCAGCTCGCGGAGGTCACCCTGACGGACGGCGGACCCGAGTGGCACACCATGACCGTGCCGCTGCACGCCGGACAAACGCCGCGCTTCATCTTCCCGAACGGCATGGCGAACAGCCGCCGCGCTTTCGGCACCATCGCACGGCAATACAAGGACCAGTGGCCGGCGGAGGAGCGCAAGGACCTCGGTATTTTTGAGGCGCGGCGAATCGTGCTCAAATACGGCTCCATGCCGCACATCCGCATCCACGAGATCGAGATTCGCGGCCCCATCGTGCAGAACTGGCCGCCGGCATCGCAACAGGCCGTCCTAGGCGACAAGCCATTCACCCCCGAACGCACGCGCGAGATCCTGAAACAGTTCGCGGATCGCGCCTATCGCCGGCCTGCCACCGAAGACGAAGTGAATCGCCTCATGCAGGTCGTCGATGCTCGCCTCAGGGCCGGCCACACGCCCTTTGCGGCGATGAAGGACGGACTCAAAGCCGCGCTTTGCTCGCCTGCTTTTCTCTACCTTGCCAAATCCGACGCACAAAGCGGGAAGCTCGACGCCCATGCCTTCGCTTCGCGATTGTCCTACTTTCTCATCTCCACGATGCCGGACGACGAACTGCGCACGCTGGCCGACAGTGGCGAGTTGTTGAAAACGGAGGTTAAACTCGCGCAAACACGCCGCCTGCTCGCCAGCCCGCGCTCGAATGCCTTCATCGAGGGCTTTCTCGATTCGTGGTTAAACTTGCGCAGCCTCGGCGACATGCCGCCGGATCGCGACGCCTTCGCCCGCTTCTACGCCGACGGCCTGAAACCGGCGATGAAACGCGAAACGCAGCTTTTCATGCGGCACATGCTCGATGAGAACGAAAGCCTCACCCGCTTCCTCGACGCGGACTACACCTTCGTGAACCAGCCGCTGGCCGATCTCTACAAACTCGGCCGCATCAGCGCACCTGAAAGCGCTCATGAGTTTCGCAAGATCAGCCTGACGGACCGCCGCCGCGGCGGCCTGCTCGGCCAGGGCAGCGTTTTGACCGTCAGCGCGAACGGCATCGAGACATCCCCCGTCGTGCGCGGCATCTGGCTGCTGGAAAACATCCTCGGCTCCCCGCCACCTCCGCCGCCGGACAACGTGCCACCGATCGACCCCGACATCCGCGGCGCCAAGTCCATCCGCGACATTCTCACGAAGCATCGCGAAAACGCCGGCTGCCTGGAATGCCATCAGAAGATCGACCCGCTCGGCTTCGCACTCGAAAACTACGATCCCATCGGGCAATGGCGCACAAACTACCCCGCCGGCAAGAAGCAAGGCCCCAAGATCGACGCCGCAGGCGAGCTGCCGGACGGCAAATCCTTCCAGGACATCACCGGCCTGAAAAAGATCCTCCTCACCCGCCAGGATCAGTTCGCCAGAATGCTCGCCGAAAAGCTCCTCGCCTACGCCTGCGGCCGCCGCATCGAAAGCGGCGACCGACCGCAGGTCGATGCCATTCTCGCGGCGATCACGAAGGATGACCACGGCCTCCGCAGCCTTGTGGAGCAGTTGGTCTTGAGCGGCACCTTTGCCTCCAAGTGAAAACCCGCCAGCCTTGCCGAATTCGACACATCGTTTGCCGGAAGTCCGGCGCACCATTCACGTTTAACCAGCCCGCCCACCCATGAAAAAACTCGTTCTCGCCCTGCTGTTTTCGTCAATCGTCATTCCGCATTCGTCATTCGGCGAAGACACCGGCTTCAAACCGATCTTCAACGGCAAGGATCTCACCGGCTGGGATGGCAATCCCGAGCTATGGAAGGTCGAGAATGGCGAGATCGTCGGCAACACGACCGGGCCGGAGCAGCTCGCCTACAACCAGTTCCTCATCTGGCGCGGCGGCGTGGTGAAGAACTTCGAGCTGCGCGCCAAGGTGAAGGTGACCGGCAACAACACCGGTATCCAGTATCGCAGCAAGGAGCTGCCGGAGAACGGCAAATGGTCCATCGGCGGCTACCAGTGCGACATCCATCCCACGGCAGTGAACAACGCCATGGTCTATGAGGAGCGCGGTCGTGGCATCATCTGCCAGAACGGACAGGGAGTGGTGATTGATCCCGAGGGCAAACGCTGGCTCGCCTCCGAACACGACACCGTACAGGCCAACGTCGCCGAATGGCACGAGTACACCGTCATCGCACAGGGCAACCACCTCATCCACAAGCTGGACGGCCAGGTGACCATCGACCTGCTCGACTTCGAGCTGGAAAAGCGCTCGCTGGAGGGTCTGCTCGCCTTCCAGATTCACCGCGGTCCGGCGATGAACGTGCAGATCAAGGACGTCATGCTCAAAGAGCTGCCCGATGGCGGAGTCATCTCCTTTGAGAACTCCCCCATTCCCAGCGATGCCCAGATCATCGAGGCGAAGGCACCAAAGAAAAAAGCCAAGAAAAAATAGTGCGTCTCCTGCCACTCACTTTCCCTCGTCATTCGTTCATCATTCCATCGCCTACCATGAAGCAATATCTTTGCCTGAGCCTCCTACTGTCGTCATTTCTCATCACTCAACCGCTCAGCGCCCAGGCCAAGGCACCCGGTCCGGTCAAAGGCGCCGCGAAAGGCAAGGGGCAGGCCAAAGCCAAGCCCAAACGCCCTGACGCTGTCGGGCCGGCCATCGGGGCGAATGTGGCGACGCCGGTGTCGAACATCAAGACGCTGCCGGATTTCAAGGTGGAGCTCATTTACAGCGTGCCGGGCGGCGAGCAGGGCTCGTGGGTGAACCTGACGACCGATGACAAAGGCCGCATCTACGTGAGCGACCAGTATGGCATGCTCTACCGCTTCAAAGCGCCCGCCGCAGGCCAGACGCTGAGCCAGGGCGACATCGAAAAGGTGCCTGCGGACATCCGCGGCGTGAACGGCATGCTCTTCGCCTTCGGGGCGCTGTATGTGGGCGTGAACGATTACGAGAAAAAGATCCCCAGCGGCATCTACCGCATCACCGACAGCAACAGCGACGACATGCCGGACAAGGTCGAGATGCTGCGTGAGTTCGACGCGGGCAGCGATCACGGTGTGCATGCCATTTTGAAAACACCGGACGGCAAGGGCCTGTATCTCATCAGCGGCAACAACGCCGTGCTCAAAGAAGGCCCGAAGGCCGGCACACCCGACAGCTCACCTGTGGCGAAACTCTGGGGTGATGACCACCTGCTGCCGCGCATGCCGGATGGTCGCGGTCACAACCGCCACGTCATGGCTCCCGGCGGCATCGTCTATCGCTTCACGCCGGATGGAAAGACCTTCGAAATCTTCGCCAGCGGCTTCCGCAACATCTACGACGGCGGCGTGAACCGCGAAGGGGAGCTGTTCGTTTACGACGCGGACATGGAGTATGACTTCAACACCTCGTGGTATCGCCCCACCCGCGTGAACCACGTCGTCAGCGGTGCGGAGTTCGGCTGGCGCAACGGCGCGGGCAAGTATCCCGAGTTCTACTATGACAGCCTGCCCGCCACGCTGAACATCGGTCCAGGCTCGCCCACCGGCTGCACCTTTGGCTACGGCGCCAAGTTCCCCGCGAAATACCAGGACGCCTTCTACGTGCTCGATTGGAGCTGGGGCAAAATCTACGCCGTGCATCTGACGGCCAACGGCTCGACTTACACCGCGACGAAGGAAGAATTCGTCACCGGCGGCCCGCTGCCGGTCAGCGACGCGATCATCGGCCAGGATGGCGCGATGTATTTCACCATCGGCGGCCGCCGCGTGCAGAGCGGGCTGTATCGCGTGAGTTATGTGGGTAAAGAGAGCACTCTTCCTGCTGATGAGAACAAAGCGATGCCATCAGATGAAGTGATTGCTCGTCGCACCCTCGAAGCTTTCCACGGCAAACAAGACCCCAAAGCCGTCGAGACGGCCTGGCCGCATCTCAGCAGCACCGATCGCTATGTCCGCGCTGCGGCCCGCACTGCGTTGGAGCATCAGCCGCTCGATCAATGGCAGGCGAGGGCGCTAACCGAGTCTAATGCTACCGCACAGCTTGAGGCCTTGCTGGTGCTGGCTCGCAGGACCGGCGTGTGTGAGACGCATAGGACGGATACGGCCTATAAGACGGATGAGAAAAGCCGCGATGCCATTCTTGGTGCGCTGCTCAAACTAGACTTCACCAAGCTCACGAACGATCAACGCATGGCCAATGTGCGGCTCACCCAGATCGTTTTGCATCGCTTCGGCAATCCGGACGACGCCACCGTGGCCGCGATCATCGCGAAGCTCGACCCCGCGTATCCTGCGGACAACTTTGAACTCAACTGGCTGCTCACCGAAACCCTCGCCTACCTGCAGGCACCCAACACCGCTGCCAAAGGCATGGCACTCATCGCCGCCGCGGAGAGCCAGGAGCCGCAGATGGAATACGCCCGCAGCCTGCGCTTTCTCAAAGCAGGCTGGACCAAGGAACTGCGCACGCGGCAGCTTGAGTGGTTCCTGAAGGCCGCGAACTACAAAGGCGGCAGCAGTTTCGACAAATTCATCGAGTTCATCCGCAACGACAGCCTCAGCACCTTCACCCCGGAAGAAAACACGCAGCTTGCCGAGCTCATCGCCAAGAAGCCCGAGCGCAAATCCGCCATCGAAAACGTCGGCGCGATGTTTGTGGGCCGCACGCCGACGATGTGGACGCTCGAAGAACTGAGCGAGGCGGCCCAGAGCGGCATGAAAGGCCGCGATTTCGACAACGGCCGCAAGATGTTCGCCGCCGCCGCCTGCTACACCTGCCACCGCTTCGGCAATGCAGGAGGTATGACCGGCCCCGACCTCACCGGTGCCGGTGGCCGCTACAGCCCGCACGATTTGCTCGATCAGATCATCAATCCCAGCAAGGAGATCAACGAGCAGTTCGCCCCCATCGTCGTGACGAAGAACGACGGCACCATCATGACCGGCGTTGTTGTGAATCTCAGCGGCGACGGTGTCACCCTGAACACCGACCTCACCGACCCCAACCAGCGCGTGAACGTCGATCGCAAGGAAGTGAAGAGCATCGAACTCAGCAAAGTCTCCCCTATGCCGCCGATGCTGCTCGCCATGCTCAACAAGGACGAAATCCTCGACCTCCTCGCCTACGTCCTCAGCGGCGGAAACAAGGAGCATGCGATGTTTGGGAAGTAGCCTTGATTGGTAATCGGAGTCTTTTGTGACACGCTACTGCCATGCAACGCTGGATCAAAAGCCTCCGAGAAACCCTGACCTCCATCGCGGCGCTCGGTGTCCTCGCCCTCCTTTGGCTTTTCGTCACGCAGGTCATCGCCATCGCGCTCGCCGTGACGGTCGGGGTGCTCGTCATGATGGCAAGCGGCTGGCAGGCTGGTCTGTTGGCAGGAATCCTTGCCTACGCAGTGGTGATGAAACTTGCGTGGTATCTGGAGATCTTTGACATGATCGGATGGTCGCCGCAGGAGAGGCGCCATCGAAACAGCGTCGGATCAAGCTCCAAGTAGGCGGCATTGTTTGACCGCCTCACGGATCGCATCCTTAACCTCCTCCCAAGCCTGGCCGGCCAGAAGTTCCGGATCATTGTCATCCTCGGCATCGTCAAAGTAGATCATGCTGCGCAGCACGATCATAGGATCATTACTTGGGGTTTTTTGCGATAAATGTCGACCAGCGCGTCAACGCCGAGATGCCGGATAAGCGCGTGCAGATCGTAGAAATCTTTTCGGGCGCCACGATTCGTGATGGCGCTGAGTTTCATGCCCACGATGTTCTTCAGACTGAACATGCGGATGCCTTCCTGGGTTTCGGGTGGAGCCAGCAGAGGATAGCGATAGGTGACAAAGTCCACCTTCAAGCCTGCCACCTGGGCATTCAGGCCGATCTTGTTCATACCAGTCGTCTCAAAGTCTGGCAGTTCCTTGCTTAACGTGTCCGCCAGCGCCTCAACATCGAAGCTCTCCGACGTGAAGAAATCGAAATAGATCGAATGGCGATGCCCGAAGCGGAGCGCCAGCGCGGTGCCGCCCACCAGCGAAAACTGCTGAAGGGCCGGATGCGCGGAGAGATCCTTCACGAGGCCCAGGATGCCGGCGGGAACGGTTTCGAAGTGCAGCATCGAAAGCTCTCCTTGTTCAGGTTCAGCATCAGGCAGAGAAAATTGACCGTGCGCGGCTCCAGCGTGCGCAGACTGGTCACAACCTGATGCAGTCTGTCGTCGCCATAGTGCCTGCGCAGCTTTTGCCAGCCTTCCAGACCACCACGCTCAACAACACGGGCGGGCGATGATCTGCTTCGCGTACCGATCCAGATCGAGCATGGTTGGTCCGTGTCCCAGAACAACGCCGCCGGCAGGTCGAGGGGAGTTTTGGAAGGGGGCGGGATCATGGTGCGTCTCGTATCTCGTCTGCCACCGATCTCAACGGATGTTGTGGAGGTCTCCGAAGGTCAGCTGGCAGGTCATGATGGCGGCAGGTAGTGCTGGAAAAAGCCTGCGAGTTCTTTCCCCCTGTGCCAATTGATGCCATGGACGCACGCTACGACATCATCCGGTCCCTGAGGGATCTTGAATTCCGCTCCGGACCGGCGGTGCTGAAATTCTGCGCCTGCGTGCTGGTGGCGTGGCTGAGCGCGTTTGTGCCGGAGCATGAGGGACTGGCAGAGGCGGGGCGCTGGTCGCTGGCCATCGTGATCCTGGGCGCGGGATTGTGGATCACGGAGGCGATCCCGGCCTTCGCCGTGGCGCTGCTGATCATCGGCCTGCAAATCCTCGTTCTGGGGCGCCCCGGCGGCGTGCTGCTGGATAAGACGGATCTCCAAGGCTGGGAGATGTTTGTCAAACCGTGGGCCAGCCCGCCGATGTGGCTGTTTTTCGGCGGGCTGGTGCTGGCGCGCGCGGCGGAGCGCACCGGCATGGACCGTCATCTGGCGCAACGGGTGATGCACTGGTCCGGCGGACGGGCGCAGGTGCTGATGGTGGCGATGATGGGCATGACCTTCCTGCTGAGCATGTTCATGTCGAACACGGCGACGACGGCGCTGATGCTGGTGATGCTGCGGCCGGCGCTGTCGGCGCTGCCGCAGGATTCCAAGACGGGCCGCTCGCTGCTGCTGGGCCTCGCCGTGGCGGCGAACCTGGGCGGCATGGGCACGCTCATAGGATCCCCGCCGAACGCGATAGCCGCAGGCTTGCTGGAGCGCGAGGGGCGGGTGAGTTTCCTCGAATGGTCGGTGCTGGCGCTGCCGCCGGCCGTGCTGCTGTGCGTCGCGGCCTGGCTGCTGCTGCGCGGCCCGGTCTCCGCGGCGGCAGACAGGCTTCTGGTCGAAATGCCGCCGCCTGGACCCGAGATCACGCCGGTGCGGCGCTGGCAGCGGCTCGCCACCCTGGCCGTCTTTGCCTGCACGGTCGCGCTGTGGATGTCGGGAGGCTGGCACGGCATCCCGACGGCGGTGGTTTCTTTCGTTCCGATCGTTACGCTGTCCATGTTTGGTGTGATCCGCCGTGAGGAGATGAAGACCGTTGAATGGGACGTGCTGATCCTGCTGGCCGGCGGTTTGTCACTTGGCGTCGGGCTTGAAGTGTCCGGTCTGGCGGAGTGGCTGGCCGGAGGCCTACATGACACGTCCATGCCGCCATGGTTGGCGGCGCTGACACTGGCCTGGCTGGCGGCCCTGGTCTCGAATCTGATGAGCAACACCGCCGCTGCGAACATCCTGCTGCCCGTGACGCAGATCATCGCCCATGCCATGGACCAGGAGGCCGCCTTTTTCGTGGTCCCTGCGGCGCTCGCCTGCTCGCTGGCGATGGCGCTGCCGATTTCCACGCCGCCGAATGCGCTGGTGTATTCCAGCGGCCGGCTGCGCGGCGTGGACTACCTGCCGGTCGGCGTCACGATGTTCCTGCTGGGACCGCCACTGGCGGTGGGCTGGTGCCTGCTGATGGGACGCCTCACAGCGTGACGCCGGCGTCTTGCAAGTTCTGCTTTTCAAGCGGCTCGACCATCGCCTGGATCGCCTTGTCCTTGCCGTAGGCCGTCAGGACGTCTCCCGCCTTGACCATGTCGGAGGGGCCGGGCAGTCCGGGGATGAGCTGCCCCTCCCGCGTGATCGAAAGGATGATGACGCCGCGATCCCAGGGGCGTGAATCGCGGAGCGTGCGTCCGGCGAGGTAGGTCCCCGGCAGCACTTCGATTTCAGACACGACGTAGCCGTGCTTGATGCGCAGCAGCAGCTCGTAATCGAGCACGTGGACCATGCCGGTGTGCTCCAGAGTGTAGTGAATGATGCGATCGATCACCTTCTGAAACCAGCCCAGACGTGACACGAAAAGCAGCAGCAGCAGTCCGCCGACGAGCCATCCCAGCCGCAGCCACGAGTGGCCTTCGGAACTGGTCTGTAGCAGGGTGACGACGAGCGTCGCGAGTGCGGAGGTGAGCCCCACATTGCCAGCCAGAATGAGATCGCGGATGATGCGGCGGCGCACGGGATGGTTCACCACCATCTCCGCCTCCTTCGTGGTGAAGCCCACGCCGAAAAAGGCGGAGTAGGCCTGGAAGCTGGCGGTGTCCCAGCTCAATCCGGTCATCATCAGGGCAGTGGCACCCACGCGCACCACCAGCAGAGAGACGAGGGCGATGACCAGGAGTGCGATGATGGGGGCCATGGGAGGAAAATGACGAATGACGAAACCAGAATGACGAATGAACTCCGCAAAGCGGTCATCCTTCGCTTACCCTACCCCTACTCCTACTCGTCCTTGGTTTCAGCGCAACGAGCGGTGCTTCCGGTCAGAGGTGCTTCTCGCTGACGGATTTGTCGTGATCGTAAACCTGCTCCTTTGTCTGCTTGCCCTTCATGTCCCAGTAGCGGTTGAGCCCGTGGCGCTGACCGTGGTCGAAGTTCGTTTCGGCGGACTGCTGGCCGTTTTCCCACCATTCCTTCATCACGCCGTGCATCTTGCCAGCCTGGTAGGGATACTCGCCGGCAGGCTTGCCGTTGGAGTGCGTGTTGCGAACGGTGCCGGTGTAGGGCTTGCCCTTGTAGTTGGCCTCCTTGCCTTCATTGAGCAGTTCGACGTCCTTGTCGGCGAAATCGACCTCGGCGGGCTGTTTTTCGCAGGAGGCGAGGCAGAGCGAGCAAAGGAGCAGGGTGAGGAGTGTCTTCATTGGTTCATGGTTGATGCCTGCGGATGTTTTTCAACCCGTGTCACCGGTTCATTTCAAAAACGGACCGACGATCTTCGTCCAGATGGCATAGCCCTTCGCGTTCATGTGCAGGTCGTCGCTGAGGAAGATGTCCGGCAGCGGCAGGCCGTCCGCGCCGAGCATGGCGTCGTGGGTGTTGATGTATTCGAGACGCGGGTCGGTCTTTGTGAACTGCTCCACGAGGCGGTTGGCCTCCCGCATCTTGTCCACCACAGCCCAGCGCTTCGGGTTGGGCGCGTTGGAAATGCAGCTGATGCGGCAGTCCGGCAGTGCGGCATGCACTTTGGCGACGAAGGCCTGGAAATCGGCGAGCACGCGCTGCGGCGTCTTGCCGGCGTTGATGTCGTTGCTGCCGGAGTAGATGACCACCTGCCGCGGCCGGTATTTGACGACGAGCTGATCGGCATAGGTCACGGCGTCAAAGACCTCCGAGCCGCCGAAGCCGCGATTGATGACCGGCAGGCCGGGAAAGTCCTCCGCCAGCGTCTTCCACATGCGGATGCTGGAGCTGCCGGTGAAGATGATCGGGCTGGTCGGTGGCGGATTTTCCGCATCCTGCTTTGCAAAGGCGCGGATGTCACCCTGCCAGCGGATGGCGGTGGTGACCACGTCGTAACCGGTCTCGCTGAAATGCAGCTTGTCATCGACATAGCATTCCGGGCGCGGCTGGCCGTCCGGGCCGAGGAGCAGCGGGAAGGTGTCGATGAATTCGAGGCCCGCCTCCCCTGCGATGAAGTCGGCGATGAGGCGGTTCGTCTTCTTCACCAGCTCCACCTCGTCCCAGCGTTTCGGGGACGGGGGGATCGAGAGGAAGGAGAGCTGCGTTTTCGGCAATTCCCGGCGCACCTTGGCCGCGAAGGCCTGAAACGCCGCCAGCACCTCCTCCGGCGTGCGTCCCGAGTGCAGATCGTTGCCGCCGGTGTTGAGGTAGATCTGCTTCGGCCGGTATTTGATCACGATGCGGTCGGCGAAGTGCACCACATCGCTCATCTGCGAGCCGCCGAAGCCGCGATTGAGAACGGGCGACTTTTTGAAGCGCCCGGCGAGCGATTCCCAGCGGCGGATGTTTGACGCGCCGGTGAACAGGATCAGATCCTTCGGCCAAGTTTTGCCCGTGTCCTCCGCCTCGAACGCGCGAATGGCTTTTTCGAAGCGGGCGGGATCCGCTTCGGGTGCCGCAGGCACTGATGCGAAAGGCAGCGCACAGAGGACACAAAGCAGGTGAAATTCACGGCGATAATACATGGCGCTCTGGCAAACGTTGTGCGTGATAGGGCTCATGCAGTCATTGCTCAAAAGCTGGAAACGAAAATTCGCCCCCGCTGCCGTGGTCCGCGCGGCAGGCAGCGTGGACTTCTCCCCGACCGACATCCCGCTGCGGCCGGGAGTCACGCTGCTCGACGACGGTGCCCAGTTCGTCGTGCGTGCCCGGCACGCGGACGCCGTGGACCTCTGCCTCTACGATCCGGCAGATCCGGCCGCCGAAACAGCCCGCGTGCGCATGCGGCTGACGGAGTGCGGACTCTGGCACGCCCGCGTGGGTGGCGTGCGCCCCGGCGCCCTCTACGGCTACCGCGTGCACGGCCCCTGGCGGCCCCGAAACGCGATGCGCTTCAATGCCAACAAGCTGCTGCTGGACCCCTACGCCCGCGCCATTCTGGGCACGCCGGACGCGGCCGAGCACATGCGCAGCGCCCCCGATCCACAGCATGCGCCGGGATCCATCGACAACGGCGCCCTGGCGCTGAAGAGCGTGGTCATCGACGAGGCATTCGACTGGAACGGCGACAGCCTGCCGCGCATCCCGTGGAGTGACACGGTGATCTCCGAGCTCCATGTGAGAGGCTTCACAAAAACGCATCCGCAGGTCCCCGCCGCTCTGCAGGGCACCTACGCCGGACTGGCACATCCGGCGGTGATCGCCTACCTGCGCGACCTCGGCATCACCAGCGTGCAACTGCTGCCGGTGCATCAGCATTTGGACGACGCCTTCCTGCTGGAGCGCGGCCTGACGAACTACTGGGGCTACAACACGATCGGCTTCTTCGCCCCGCACAGCACCTACGCCAGCGTGAGTGACCCGCAGGAGCAGGTGCGGGAGTTTAAGGCGATGGTGAGGGCCTTCCACGCCGCCGGCATGGAGGTGATCCTGGACGTGGTTTACAACCACACCGCCGAGGGCAACGAAAACGGCCCGACCCTCATGTTCCGCGGCTTCGACGACTACGGCTACTACCGTCATGATTTCGGCAGGCATGGTGCCAGCTACCTGAACGTGACCGGCTGCGGGAATTCGGTCGATTCCGCCAGTGCGGCGGGCCTGCGCCTCATCCTGGACAGCCTGCGTTACTGGGTCACGGAGATGCACGTGGACGGCTTCCGCTTCGACCTCGCCGTGACCGTCGCCCGCAATGAGCGGCATGAGTTTCATCCGCAGTCCCAGTTCCTCAGCGCCGTGGCGCAGGATCCCGTGCTCTCCCAGGTGAAGCTGATCGCCGAGGCCTGGGACATCTCCCGCATGGACAGCTACCAGGTGGGCCACTTCCCTGAGCCGTGGCGGGAGCTGAACGGCAAGTACCGCGACACCGTGCGCTCCTGGTGGCGTGGCGATGCGGGGACCACGCCCGACTTTGCCAAGCGCCTCACCGGCAGTCCGGGCACCTTCGGCTGGAATCAGCGACCGCCCACCGCCAGCGTCAATTTCATCACCTCCCACGACGGCTTCACACTGGCCGATCTCGTGAGCTACGAGCACAAGCACAATGAAGCCAACCACGAGGGCAACCGTGACGGCGACGACAACAACCACAGCAGCAACTGCGGCGAGGAGGGACCGACCGATTCGGCCAAAATCAACGAACTGCGCGACCGGATGCGGCGCGGCATGATCGCCACGATGATGTGCTCCCTCGGCGTGCCCTTTTTCACCGCCGGGGACGAGCGCGGACGCACCCAGGGCGGCAACAACAACGCCTACTGCCAGGACAGCCCGGTCAGCTGGCTCGACTGGTCCGCCTGCGATGAGGAGATGCTGAAATTCACCCGCCGCATGGCCGCCTTCCGCCGCAGCATTCCGGCCCTGCGCCGCCACAGCTACTTTGACGGGCAGCTCAATCCCGCCACCGGCATGCGTGATGTCGCTTGGCTGGATGGCAACGGCACCCTGCTCTGCCACGATGAGTGGCACGACCCCGAGCGTACCTATTTCGGCGCCCTGCTGGATTCCGAGTGCGCGGAGCCCCGGGTGCTCCTGCTGCTCTTCAACAACGGCCTCCATCCGCACCCGTTTGTGCTGCCCGGACTGGCCGAAACCCGCTGGGCGGTGGTGTTTGACACCGCACGGAGCCCCTCCTTCCCGGAGGCTCCGCCAGCCACGTTTCAGGGAACCGGCACCTACGACCTCCACGGGCGCACCTTCGCCTGCCTCCGCCTCGAAGTCGGCCGCCGTGAGGATCTGGAGCCGCTAGCGTACTGAAGGGCATTTTCCATCGGAACGCAGACCTCCGAGTCTGCAGCGGGTCGTTGACGCATTGCGGCTCGTCATCCGTCTTTCCCGTCGAAAACAAGATGATCCTTGGCGCAGCGGATGTGAAAGCCAAAAACGGTGCCTGAGGTGCTGGCGGACGCTGCGGGCTCGGTGGCCCGCGATGCCGGCCGTCGGCCCCCGCGCACTGAAAAACCCGAAGCGGCAGTTTGCTCAAATGTTTTATGATGTTTATAGTTTATATGAATGCCTGCAATCCGTGTCACCCTTCCTGCCCCGCTGCGTTCCCTGGTCGCCCGGGGAGCGGGATCGGCTGTGTTCTCGGGGTTTCTGCTGGTGGCCATGCTCACCATGGTCGGGAAGGTGGTCGCCTTCGCCAAGGACGCCGTCATCGCCGCGAAAATGGGCACGGCGGACGAGCTCGACGCCTTCATGCTCGTCTTCGGCTTTTTCTCCTTCGCCGCCACGGTGCTGGCCGGGGGCCTGCCGGAGTCTTTTCTACCCGCCTACGCTGAAGTGCGGGAGCGTCGCGGCCTGCGCCGGGCGGAGCGTCTCGGCGTGCAGTGCACCGCATGGCACTTGACCGCGCTGCTGATCTGCGGCGTGGTGATTTCGCTGGCGGCCCCGGCCCTCGTCGAACGCGCCACCCACGGCTTCACTCCGGAGAAACAAGCACTGGCGGTGAAGCTCCTGCACGGCCTGCTGCCCTTTCTGCTGTGTTTCGGCCTGGCTCAGTATCTTGCCGCCTGGCTTCGTGCGGGAAAATCCTTTCTGCTGGCCGCAGCGGCCCCGCTGCTGGTGCCACTCGGCATCATCACCGCCCTCCTGCTCGCCGGAGACCGGGTCAGCGCGTGGACACTCGTCTCTGGCACGGTCTGGGGCTCGGTGGCGCACCTCGCGGTGCTGTCGTTCGCGATCATACGCCGACTGCCGCACAGCGCCCTCTGGTGGCGCTGCTGTCTGAGGCACTGGGAGCCGGGCCTGCGCACCGTGCTGCGCAATTCGGCTCCCTTCCTCATCGGCGGGATCGCCTTCGGCAGCGCTGCGGTGTTGGATCAGACGATGGCCGCGTGGCTCGCCGCCGGGTCCGTCTCCGTGCTCAGCTATTCGGAAAAACTGTGCGCCGTCGTGCTGGCCATCACCGCTGCCCCCGCCGCCGACGTGCTCTTCCCGCACTTCGCCGAGTTGGCCGCGCGTCGTGACTGGCACGGCCTGCGCAGGCGGCTCTTTACCAGCGCGGGCATCATCGCCACCGCAGCGCTGCCGATGACGCTGATCCTCTTTCTCCTCGCGCCGTGGATCGTGCACGTGCTCTTCGAACGCGGAGCCTTCGGAGCCGAAGACACGCAACGTGTCGCCGAGGTGCTGCGGTTCGCCGCCTTCCAGATCCCCTTTTACATCGTCGGCACCGTCGCGGCGCGGGTGGCCGTGTCGTTGCAGGCGGCGCGGTTCATGCTTTCCATCGCCTTCAGCGCCCTGGTGCTCAATGCCACGCTGAACTGGCTCTTCATGCGCCATCTCGGCGTCGCGGGCATCGCGCTTTCGACCGTCATCGTGCACGCCCTTTCCGCTGTGGCCACCTGCACGGTCTGCCTCGTCGTCATTCGCCGAAAGGAGGCCGCGTGAGACTCGCGTTCATCATTCGCGATCTCGGTCACGGCGGTGCGCAGCGTCAGCTCGTGCTGCTGGCCGCAGGCATGCGGCGGGAGGGCCACGAGGTCAGCGTCATCCATTTTTACGACGGCGCCTTCCGTGCCGAACTCGAAGCCGCCGGCGTGCGCACGGTCTGCATAGGCAAAAAAAGCCGCTGGGATCTGCTCGGCTTCTTCTTCCGTCTCGTTAAAGCCGCGCGGGCTTCGCGTCCCGATGTCCTGCACGGCTACCTCGCCGAATCGAACTTGATGGCGCTGCTTTTGAAGCCCTTCAGCGGCTTCCCGCGTGTCGCCTGGGGCGTGCGCGACTCGCAGACCGACGCGCATCTCTGGGGCATCCTGGGCAGACTCAGCTTTCGTCTGAACTGCCTGCTCGCCCGCTTTGCCGACGTGATCATCTGCAACTCACAGGCCGGACGCGCCTACTACCTCGCCCGCGGCTATCCCGCGCACAAGACGCACGTCGTGCCGAATGGCATCGATACCGGGCGCTTCCAGCCAAAATCGCGCCCGCACTCCGATGTGCCCACCTTTGGCTTCGTCGGCCGCCTGAGTCCGATGAAGGACCACGCCACCTTCCTCAAAGCGGCCGCGCTCGTGCCGGAGGCTCGCTTTGTCATCGTCGGCAGCGGTGATGCGGCCTACGCACGGGAGATGCGGGAACTCGCCACCTCGCTCGGCATCGCGGATCACGTCACCTGGCTTCCCGCACAGAGCGACATGCCGTCCGTCTATGCGGGCTTCGACTGCCTCGTGAACGCCAGCGCCTTCGGTGAGGGCTACTCCAACGTCATCGGCGAGGCCATGGCCTGCGGCGTGCCCTGCATCGCCAGCGATGTCGGCGACAGCGCCGCGATCGTCGGCGATCCCTCGCGCATCTTCCCCGTCGGCGACCACGAGGCCCTCGCGAAATGCCTGCGCGAATTCCGCCCTACCGAAACTCGTTCGCGCATCATCGCCGAATTCAGCGTCGAGCGTCTCATCGAGCGCACGACACGCCTCCTAGGCAAGAAAGTCCTGTGGATCACCACCGGCCTCGGCAGCGGCGGCGCGGAGATGATGCTGGCGCAGCTCGTCAGCGGCCTGCCAAAACTTCAACACGTCATCGTCAGCCTCACCAGCGGCGGCAAGCACGCCGCCTCCCTGCCAAACGTCCACAGCCTCGACATGCCCGCCGGCAAACCCACGCTGAAGGCGCTCTGGCGTTTGTTCAAGATCGTGCGCCGTGAGAAGCCGGACGTGCTCATGGGCTGGATGTATCACGGCTGCCTCGTCGCCACGCTCGCGAAGTTCATGCGCCTCAAACGCACTCCGATGATCTGGAACATCCGCCAGAGCCTCTACGACCTGAAACTCGAAAAGCGCGGCTCCGCGCTCGTCATCCGCGCCCTCGCCCGTCTTTCATGGCTGCCGCAGCGCATCACCTACAACTCCAAACTCAGCTCCGATCAGCACGAAGCCATCGGCTACGACGCCGGCAAGACCCAGCTCATCGCCAACGGCT
Source organism: uncultured Prosthecobacter sp. (assembly GCA_964452755.1). Classification (GTDB taxonomy): domain Bacteria; phylum Verrucomicrobiota; class Verrucomicrobiia; order Verrucomicrobiales; family Verrucomicrobiaceae; genus Prosthecobacter. The sequence continues at coordinate 775,919 of CAYVQY010000001.1, forward strand.
TTGATCTCACCAAATGGCGGCCACGCGATCACCGTAGGACGGGTGTGGCGACAGCCCGCCCGTCATCCAGCGCAGCCGCAAGCCCCCCCGCCCCTCCGCTCATCGGACGCTTCGGCCGCAACGCGGCGATGAAGGACTACCCGACCTTCATCGAAGCCGCGAAACTCATCCACGCGAAGCACCCGGAGGCCCGGTTCATCATCGTGGGTGCGGAAACCGAATCGCTGGAAGCCCCCGCCTTCATCGAAGTCCTCGGCGAGCGTGAAGACCTGCCCGCACTCACAGCCTCGCTGAACATCGCCGTGTCCTCCTCGGCCTACGGCGAAGGTTTCCCGAACGTCGTCGGTGAAGCCATGGCCTGCGCCGTGCCCGTCGTCGCCACCGACATCGGCGACACGCGCTGGGTCATGGGCGACAGCGGGCACATCGTGCCGCCGGGAGATCCGCAGGCGCTCGCGAATGCCTGCATCGGCATCATTGAAGCCGGGATCACGCAGGACCTCGCCGCCCGCGAGCGCATCGAGCGGCACTTTTCGCTCACCAGCGTCCTCCGTGCCTTCGAAATGCTGCTTTCGTCCGCCGAATCCCCAACTCACCGACCCACCGTCCTACCGACCTACCAGCCATGTGTGGAATAGCCGGCTTCTTCAATCCCTCCCGCGCTCGTCCGGCGCACGAGATGAGCGCCATCGTCACCGCGATGACGGACGCCATCGTGCTGCGCGGTCCGGACGACGCCGGCGCGTGGGTGGATTCGGAATGCGGCATCGCACTCGGTCATCGCCGACTGTCGATTCTCGATCTCTCCCCACTGGGTCATCAGCCGATGGCCAGCGCCGATCAGCGCTTCCAGATCGTCTTCAACGGGGAGATCTACAACTTCCAGGATCTCCGCGCCGAACTCGAAAAGCACGGCCACACCTGGCGCGGCCATTCGGACACCGAGATCATGCTGGCGGCGTTTTGCCAATGGGGCGTCGTCGAGGCGACGAAGCGATTCAACGGCATGTTCGCCTTCGCCTTGTGGGACCGGCAGGACCGCGTGCTGCACCTCGGGCGCGACCGTCTCGGCGAAAAACCGCTCTACTACGGCTGGGCGGGCGAAACGTTCGTGTTCGCCTCCGAATTGAAAGCCATCCAGCGCTTTCCAGGCTTCAGCGCCTCCGTGAATCGCGAAGCGCTCACGTCGCTGCTGCGCTACAACTACATCCCCGATCCGCTCTGCATTCACGAGGGCTTCAAAAAGCTGCCGCCCGCCGGACTGCTCACGCTGAAAGACCCGAGCGAGCGATCCCAACCCGGCCACTACTGGAGCCTGCCGCAGGTCGTCGAGCACGGCCTCGATCACCCGTTTCGTGGCTCCGATGCAGATGCCATCAGCGAATTCGAAGCGCTGCTGAAGAAGGCCGTGGGCATGCGCATGATCTCCGACGTGCCGCTCGGCGCGTTTCTCAGCGGCGGGGTCGATTCCTCCCTCATCGTGGCGATGATGCAGCAGCAGAGCGCCCAGCCGGTGCGCACCTTCACCATCGGCTTTCACGAGAAGGAGCACAACGAAGCCGAATTCGCGAAGGACGTGGCGAAGCACCTCGGCACCGACCACACGGAAATGTACGTCACCGGCGAGGACGCGCTGAACGTCATCCCGCAGCTCCCAGAGCTCTACGACGAGCCCTTTTCCGACTACTCGCAGATCCCGACGCATCTGGTGTGCAAGATGGCCCGCGAGCACGTCACCGTCGCCCTCAGCGGCGATGCGGGAGATGAACTCTTCGGCGGCTACGAGCGCTACGCCGTGGGCCGCAGCCTCTGGAGCAAGATCTCCTGGATGCCTTCCCCGGTGAAGAAAATGACCGCCGCCATGCTGACCGCACTGCCGCCGAAGGTGCTGAACACTCTGGGCTCCAAACTGCTGCCCAAGCGCCTGCGCCACATCCCGCTGGGGGACAAGCTGCACAAGCTCGCGGAAGTCGTCGCCGCGCCGGGCATGGAGACGCTTTACCTCAATCTCATGTCCCACTGGAAGCAGCCGCAGGACATCGTCATCGACGGCAAAGATCCCGTGACCGCGATCACGGACACCGCCTCCTGGCCGCGCGTGAGCGACTTCACGCACCGCATGATGCACCTCGACATGGAGACCTACCTGCCGGGCGATATTTTGACCAAGGTGGACCGCGCCGCGATGGGCGTGAGCCTGGAGGGCCGCATCCCGCTGCTCGACACGGACATCGTCGAGTTCGCCTGGCGCATCCCCTTCCACATGAAGGTGCGTGACGGTCGCGGAAAATGGCTGATGCGCGAGACGCTCTACAAGCATGTGCCGAAGGCGCTGATCGACCGTCCGAAGCGCGGCTTCGGCATCCCGCTGGACGTCTGGCTCCGGGGTCCGCTGCGCGAGTGGGCGGAGGATCTGCTCAGCGAATCACGGCTCAAACGTGAGGGCTTCTTCCACCCCGCACCAATCCGCCAAAAGTGGCAGGAACACCTCAGCGGCACACGGAACTGGCATTTCTACCTCTGGGACGTGCTGATGTTTAAAGCCTGGCTGCAACACAACCGCGCATGAACCGACCCGGCACATTTCACCGCCCCTCAGGCTGGACCCGCTTTCGCGAGTGGGTGCTCGTCTGGGTGTGCGGCAGCATGCTGGGTGCGCTGGCGGCGGATGCGGTCATCGGCAGCTACAACGCGGGCATCTCGCCGATCAAACCGGCGCTCTTCACGCTCGCTTCCGTCTTCATGTGCATCGGCGTCGCGCTTTTTAACAAGCCGCGTCTCTGTCTGGCCACGCTGGGCATCGCCCTGCTGCCTGCGGCGCGCTTTTTCGATGCCGCCGTGCTCCGGCGCTTCGATTCATCCTTCCAGGATCAGATCGCCATGGACCTCGCGCGGATGCTGCTCGTGCTGATCGCGATCATCGCCGTGCTCTCCACGGAGAAGTGGGAAAAAACCGCCCTGTGGGCCGCCGTCTGCGCCTTGCTGCTGACGACCGGTTCGGAGATCTACGAGATGCTCGGCTTCGCCACCTTCACCAGCATTTCCGGACGCTACGCCGGCTTCAATGGCCATCCCAATTTCCCACCGGTGCTGCTTTGCGAGATGCTGGGCATCGTCTTTGCCCTGTCGAAAAATTTCCGCTTCAACTGCCTCATGATCGCCGTGGCGGTGCCGGGCGTGGCGTTGACCTACGGACGCAGCGGCATGGCCGTGCTGGCGCTGCTCTGCGGAGCCTACGTGCTGCTGAACCTGCGGAAAAACTTCGGCTTCATCATGATCCTGGCCGCCATCGCCCTGCCGCTGCTCGGCATTGGCATGGCCGTGCTGCAAAGCCGCACCGAACAGGGCGTGATGAAGGACAAAAACACCGCCGACCGCCTCGAAGCGATCTACAACCTCGACTTCGACAAGCTCAAGTCACCCGAGCGCGCGAAGGATCTCGGTGACGCGTGGGAAGCCGTTCAGAAGAAGCCGCTCTTCGGCCATGGCACCGGCATCTCCGGGACGCTCTACGCACCGCACAACGAATACGTCTCTGTCTGGCTGGAATTGGGCATCCCTGGCCTGACGCTCTTTGTCGGCACCTGGCTGTGGCTCATCATCCGCAGCGTCCTGACCGGGGGGAAAGCAGGCTATCTCCTCTTCGCCCTGCTGGCCTACTCGCCGGTGGGTCAGGGTCGCCTCGAAGTGCCGCATTTCAGCCTCGCCATGGTGGCCGCCGCATGCATCCTGTGGCCAAAGCGCTACGCCTTCACCCTGCGCTCGCTCAAAGAGACGCGTGCCGCGCCATCTCCCTTTGACCTGGCGACAACCGCCTCACGCAAGCCCTCCGCGTGAAGCGCAAAGACCCAAGGTGAAGGGGACTCTGTCCCCGTCGTCGCTGGCGGACGGAGTCTCCCAGTCCTTGGCTCCATCCCAGCGAGCGTCCTCACCGCCCCGGCGGGTTCACTTCCTTCACCGTGGCTCCATGCGTATCGCTGAGCACGAGCAGCGCAAGCTTCTCGACCTCATTGAGTTCGGCGGGCTTGAGCATCTGATAGTCGAGGCCGTTGGCCGGTGCGGGTTCGTAGGGAGTGGGCGGTGACACGCCGTTTTCGGGACCGTTGAGGCTGGCGTAGTCAAAGCGGCCGCGCAGGTCGGTGTAGCCGTCTTTGAAGAAGCGCAGGGTGCCATTCTTCAGCTTCGCATAGACCTTCACATAGGCCTTGGGCAGCGGCTTGTCGGTGGTCGAGTCGCGTGTTTCGAGTCGGCCGTAGTTTTCGGTGAGGGTGAGCTTCAGCGTGTTGGCATGGTAGGCCTGCGTCTGGCGTTTTCCGGCGCCGATGACCTCGACGAGCACGTTCGCTTTGGCGAACTCGCCCGGCAGCGGGATGTCGAGTTCGGTGGCGTCTTTGGTAAGCGACTGCGTGGTGGTCTTGTTCGGCTTGATGATGCTGAAACGACCCGAATCCTGGCTGACGAAGGGATTGCTGCTGAAGCTGAACTCGGGGTCCATGAGGTAGTAGTTCAGCGTGACCTCGGAGAGGTTCTTCCAATTCAAGGCGATGGTCTTGTTCTCGACCTTGAAATCAAACGACGGTTCCGTAGCGGCGAGTTCAGCCTGCTGCTTCTCGCGGTCCGGCTTGTCACCTTCTGCGGCTTTGGCGTCCTTGCCTTCGATCTCGTCGAGTTGCGTGGTCACTTCTGCAAAGAGTGTCTTCCAGCGCGGCACGGGATGGTCGGCATATTTCGCGGCGAGCCCGCGTGCAGCAGCGAGTTCGCCATCGTAAAATGCGGCATAGCACTGGAAATAGTCATGCTGGAGCCGGGTCGGCAGTTTCGTTGCATCGACGGCCTTGAACCGCATCAACGCCTCCTCCACGCGATCCTGTAGAAAGAGAAAATAGGCCACGCTCATGGCGTCCATGGCATCAAGCTGCGGTTTGAAGGCGAGGATCTGGAGCAAATGCGTGTACTCTTCCAGCACCGCCGGATTCGCGACGCGCCACTCGCTGCCGACTCGATGCGCACGCTGATTGACCAGCGGGGAGTATTCGAGGTGCTCGTAACTGCGGCGCTCGATGGGATCGAGCGTGATCAGGCTGCTCGCAAAATACGCGCCGCATTGGCCGAGAAAGCCGTTCATCGGCTCGGTGAACCTCAGCCATTCGGCCACAGTGCCACGGTCGTTGTGCAGCAGGGCGTAGCGGAAGACCGCCTCGTTGACGACATGCTGCTGGTTCATGAAGGCGATCAGCTTCTTGTAGAAGTCCACGCTCCGCCGGCAGCGCCAGGCGATGCGCTCCAGATTGAGGCCCTCCAGATTGTTCTGGTCCAGGAAGGCGAACACCTCGTCTTCCGTGCCGTATTGCGAGATGTAATCCCACGAGGCCTTGTCCACTTCGGTGAGCTTGGACACGACGTTGAATTCAAACGGCTTCGCAGCGGCGGAACCGGTCACGGTGGCCACGTTGACGGGAAAATGCGCAAACTTGAGGCCCGCCTTCGCAGGCACGAGCGGGAAGTAGAAGTGATACTCAAAGGTCTGTGTCGTGTAGGGCTCCAAACGCACCTGACGACTGTCCGTGGCCTTCGCACCGAGCACAGGAAGCGCCCCCTGCGGGATCTGCAGCAGCACCACGGCTTTCACCGGGCTGCTGGTGGGATTGGTGACGACGATGTTAGCGCCATAGGTCGAGCCGGTCAGGAACTCGGTGGTGACGTATTTCTCGAACTTCTCGTTCCCTTCCTGCCGGTAGCGGTCGCCCTGGCGGAAGAAGCTCTGCGAGACTAGAAGCTGGCCCTGCGCGTTGTTTTCGTTCACAGCAGGTTTGATCTCCTTGTGATACAAAATCACCGGTCCGCCAGCGGTGAAGGTGAACTGGCCGTTTTCGGCCTTCGTTTCGTGTTTGGCGGCTTCAAACGGCAGATCCAGCACCGCAAGCGCCAGCATCATCTCGGTGAAGTTCCGGCTAGCCTCGGCCACATTCGACGAAACAAACCCGCCCTTCGATCCCGCCGCCACCCACGCCGCGTAATCACGCCAGAAGGCATTCACGGTGACCAGTTCCGCATTCTGCTCGGTGATGCGCAGCTTGTAGTAATTGTTCTCCGCCCATTCCTTCGTCGGGCCGAGGACGCGGAAGAAAGCGCGGACCCTGCCGCGCATCGCCGGAGCTTCAGCATAGCCGAAGTAGGAGAGGGAAGCACCATCCTTTTCAAAGTCACTTTCCTCCTTCTGCTCGGCCATTTTCTTCTCGACCATCATTCGTCCGGCCAAGGCGCGCTGCCGCTCGACTCCGAGTGCCTCAAGTTCCTTGCGGCCATTTTTGTCGGCAGCTTGGGCGTCCTTCAGCGCGGGCAGCCTTCGCAGTTCATCCACGGTGACCGAGCGGCGCAGCACTTCACCATCCGCAATGCCATTGGCCGACATCACCTTGCCTGCAACTGTTCCACCAAACGCTCCGGGGGCCGCAGTTGCTTCGGCGGCAAACGTGTCCGCCACAACCATCGGCGCTGCCGGAGCAGGCGCCGCTGAGAGGGCGACGACGGCACCAGCATTTAATTCCATATTCGTATTGCCCAATAAAACTGCTGCCCGGTCCTTTCCTTCCTCCATCGCCCGTCCGCGCAGCGCCGTTTCAAACAGGTAATCCACCTGTTCGGGATTCGGCGGAATCATCTCCCAAAGTTCACGAACGTGCCGCGCGGAGTTCGGCGCTTCGTTTTCGATGCGCTGGGCCAGCAGGATGCGCTCGACGATGTTTAGACGCGAGTAGGTCCAAGGCTCCAGGTATTTCTGAAGATCAAGGCCGAGCAGGAACTCGTCCATGAAGGTCTTGTCCTTCTTGTGGGCGAGGTAGGGCGCGATGACTTTGTCGAAGAAGGGCTTGTCCTTGCGCTGGAGGAAGAAGCTCAGTTCATGGCAGGCGAACTCGCCGTATTTCGCGAGCTTCTCGTTGTCGCTGAGTTTCGGCCAGTTCAGGATGAAGGCGAATTTTTCCAAACTTCGGTCTCCAACTGGCAACAGCGGATTGTGGTCACTCAATGTGATCAGCATCGAATAAATGCCGCCGAGCGTGTCGTAGGTCTCCAGCTCGCTGGTGAGAATGTCGGCAAGCTTCAGCGACTTGCCATTCTCGAGCACGGTGATCTCTTTTTTCTGCGTGAAGGGCTTCGCGGGATCGAGATTCCGCGCGAGGCGCTGGTCGGCGAATTTCGTCGGCACCTCCGGCAGCGTGAGTGTGCGCCAGGAGGCGTTTTGAAGGTCTTCGGCGTAGAATTGGATGTGCTGGCGGTCGCCAAGGGCCTTGCGCTCAATGCGGACGACGCCGTCCTTGTCGGGAACGAGGTTGTAGATGACCGGCGCGGATTCGGCGAGGAAGTCGAGGTTGGGTCCCTTGGACTCGATGCCAACACCATAATCATATTTCACATTGCGGCTGGGTTCGGCTTTGGCTTTGGTTGCCGCCCCGGTAGCTCCGCCGCGAGTCATCGCAGCACCTTCACCGGCTTTGTTGCCAAGTTCGTCGAGATCCGTGCTGCGGATTTCCCAGGGATTGAGCAGCAGACCTGGACGCGTGAGCATGCTGCCGGGGAAGAGCTTCGCGTAACGGCGCTCGAGGATGTAGCGGTATTCGTCACCGATCTCGCGTCCGGCGGAGTAGAGGTTTGGATTTCGGGCAGGAGTGCCGGAGGCCGCACCGAAGCGTGTGAAGCCGCCGAGACCGCCAAGAAGGCCGCTGCCAGGATCAAATCGCGACGCGGCGACATGCACGCGGGCAAACGGGCTGCTGTGTGCGAGTTTGACGGTGATGAAGTCTTTGTCGCTGGTGGCTTCGGTGATGTGCAGCGGCGAATTGCCCTTCAATTCGAGCCGCCGGTGCTTTCCGATTGCCCAACCGCCGATGACATCGCCTTTCGTGATTTTGATGGAGATCAGCGGCTGCTCCAGGATTTGAAGCGAGTAGTCGCCAGGCTTGAGGCCGGTGATGGTGAAGAAATTGCCTTCGGATTTGAGCAGCGCGGAGAGATCAGCGGTGAAGGTGCCGGAGGTTTGAGAAAGCAAGGAGGCGACAGGGCCTTGCGGTGCTGCTGCGGGTTGAAAACCCGCGCTCCTGGGAATCTGGATCGTTTCGCCTTCTTTGGCATGAATCGTCGCCGCGAGAGTGCCGTCGGCTTCAACGAGCGGCCAGGTGCTTGTGCGACCGTTTGGGATGCGCGAACCGACGGACTCGATGCCGGTGAGCCTGCCAAGATTGACGCGCCCCTTTTCATCCGTGCGCAGGGCGACCGTTTGGGTGCGGGTGAATTCGCGATGCTTGAAAGTGAAGACAACCTGCTGGTCGGCGACGGGTTCACCGTTTTTACCGAGAAGCTCGAACGTGCGCTGGCCGTCGAAGGTGCTGAGATGGCCGTCGCTGGTGGCTTCGGTTTTGTCGATGCCGTTGAGTCTCCAAATCTGACTGGCGGAGAGATCTTTTTTGGTGCCACCAGCGCTGAGGACATCGACCTTGGCACTGAAGGTAACGGTGAGGTAGCCAAGGCGTTCTGGCACGCTGAGCGTGTGCGTGAGGACGCTGCCGGCGCTGAGTTTGAGGTCCTTCACTTCGCGGGTCGTGGAAATGCCGTCGTGGGTGGTGCTGGTGATGGTCAGTTTCGGCTCGGTGAGCAGTTCCGGCGCGAGATGGGTCTCGCCGAGCATCAAGGCGGTGCGCACGGCGAGGGTGGCCTCGCGACGGGCGAGGAGTTGCTCGCGCTCGATGTGGAATTGCGCGTCGAGACGGTAGTTTTCGGAGTTGTGAGTGAATGAGTTGAGCGTGGCGAATGTTCCGGCAGCGTCGCCGATGATAAGGTTCTTCGTGCCGGGCTGGTTCGTGAACGGAATGGCGATGCGACCGAGTTTTTCGTCTGCGGTGAGTTTGCGGCCCTCAAACCACGCGACGGCATCTTTGACGGGCTGGTTCTTTTCATCGAGCACGAGGATCAAATCGCCCGCAGGGCCGGTTTGTTGAAGGATGTGATATTGACCGCTGCGGATGAGGGCGCGGCTGCTGCGGCCGCCGCCGATGAATTCGATGATCCACGCGCCGCGTTTGCCTTTGAGGTCCGGGAAGGCGAATTTCTGCCGCGTGCGCTGGAACGGGCCGCCATCGAAGGCGTGTGTCTGCTCGCTATTCGCGACGAGGCCGTCGAGATTGAGGTCGGTGTTGAGCTGGCGCTGCTGCGTCTGGAAGAAGTTGAGCGTGTTGAGCTCGAAAATCTTCACGATGAGCTTCGGCGTGTTTTTGACGACGACGTCGAACGCGATGTCGTCGCCCGGCAGGAATTGCGGCGCGTTGGTGGCCGGGAATTCGATGTCCACGCGGTCTTTGAGCTGCTGGAAGGCGGTGGGCGTGATCAGCGGTGCCCAGCGCTCGGCATTGCCGATGCCATTCGTGATGAGCGCCTCGGCGAGGATGGGCTTCAGCCAGGTGTCGCTGACGTGTTCGATCCACGGAGCGAGGAGATCGCGAGGATTCGAGTCGGCTTTGGCGGATGTGGCGAAGAGATGAAGGAAGTAGTCGCGGACGAGTTCCTCGTCGTTGTGGACGGGTGGCGAGCTGATGAGCGGATCGCTCAAATCGGCGTCGAGGTCGCACCAGTCGGAATTGTAGGTGCGGAGGAACTGCTCGTTGATGTAGGGCATCCGGCGCGGGAGCTTCAGGTAAGCGAGGAAGCGTTCGCGATCATAGACGCCCTTTTTGCGATCGTGATCGAGGCGGAGGTAGAGGATGCGGGCTTTGAGGGTTTTGTGAGACGTGACGCTTTCTGCAAAGGCCCACACGCGGTCGAGCCAGGCCTCGCGCTCGGCTTCGTCGTATTCGAGGCTCACATCAGCGCTGGGGGCCAGTTTGCGCAGGTAGGTGTAGATGAAACTCGTGCTCCCGCCGTGGTCGGCTTTGAGCTCGTCGAGCTGGGTGAGCAAAAGCTGCCGGTGAATTGGCAAGTCGCCAAAACCGATGCCCGGCTGGGCCTGGAAGTCCGCACGGAGCGCGGCGATGAGATTCGGCACGTCGGGGCGCTGGAGCTTTTGCAGGACGGAGCGGCGCTGGTCGGGCGAAAGCGGCACCTGATCGCGAATCAACGCCGCGAGGGCGTCCTGCGAGAGGCTTTGCAGTCCGCGGTCGTTGCGAAGCGCGTCATTGAGAAAGACCTCCCGGGCGATCCGGGCCTGATCGAGGCTGATGGGCAGGTCCGGTTTTTTGTCACGCACCTCCTGCTGGTGGTCGTGGCGGACGTTGAGCCGGTCGATGAGGTATCTCAGCGTCGCCTGCGGATCGCGTTCGTAATTGATGATGGCCTCGCGGTTTTCGATGATCCGGCGCTGCTGATTCTCATTGGGCGAGCGTTTGCGCCACTGATTGAGGATGTCATTGAGCTTCGCCGTATCGCGGACGTTTTGATAATGGAGGGCGTGAAAGAAATAGTAGTCCTCCGAGCCGGGGACGAGCTCGGCGAGGGCTTTTTCACGGTCGGCGGCGAGGGCGAAGCGCTCGATGAATCCGATTTCGTTTTCCGCCAGGGCGGAGAGAGGCAGGAGGAGGGCAAGAGCGAGCAGTTTCATGGCCTGTGAGTGGGTTGGGGACGAATGATGCGCTGAGCATCACGGCTGAAGCGAGCTTTTATTGTAAAGACTCTGTCAATCGACAGATGCCCCCAGCCCCGGAAGGCCAAAAAAGCGTTTGAAAGGAAGGGGTGCGGAATTACTATCGCGGCCCTTACCCCCAAGACCCATGGCCGACGCTGCAAACAAATACGCCCACAACGCCCCCGGAGCCTACTATGTCGATGACCAGTGCATCGACTGCGACCTTTGCCGCGAAACAGCCCCGGCGAACTTCAAGCGTGACGACGACGGCGGCCATTCCTACCTCTACAAGCAGCCGGAGAGCGACGAAGAACGCGCTCTTTGCGAGGAAGCCCTGACCGGCTGCCCGGTGGAAGCCATCGGCAGCGACGGCGAGTGATTTTGCAGAGCCCCGCCGCCCATTTTAGGGCAAAACAAGCCAGCGGGGGGTCACCACCTCATCGAGGCGGACGCATTGGTTTGACTGAGCATTTTCCGGAAAGGAGACGCGCAGGGTGTATCCCTTGAATCCCGTCGGCCCCGTGGCGGCCAGATCGGACTCGAGCCATCTGCCGAGTTCCGTCGAACGTTCGCAGTAGGCGTAAATGGAATTGTCCCCCGCCTCGGAGGTGACCTTGACGCAGAGATATTTGGCAGAGTCCGCGAACTCAAAATTGAAGTACTCGAATCGGCGCACATAGGCGCGAAACAGCGTCGGCTTCGTGGGTTTTTTGGACCTGAAATCGAGAAACGACATCTCGCCATAGCCGACCAGACTTTCCCAGTCCACGAGGAAGCCTCCATCAGGTCCGCGGCGCATCGCGACCTCCAGGGAACCGGTGGGGCGGTTGCTGGTGTAGCCGAAAATCAGAATCTCCACCCCGTCGATCTCATAGCGGGCCTTGCTGACGAGACCACCAGGAACGGGATCGGACGAGCGCTGGACCTCATAGTAGTCTTTCATGAGGGGAAAAACCCGTTCCGGGTCGAAGACCAGCTCCTCACGCGCCCGCCACGATTCCGTCTTCCAGTACTGGTTGAGCAACTCCAGCGCCGGGATCACCTCCCCGGAGCTCTCAAACGGCAGCGCCCTGATTTTGGAGTCGCGCGGCTGGCGGGAGGCGGATGTCGGGGAAGATGCGCGCGTGGTGGCGGGCAACGAGGGAGCCGGAGTCTCCTTTGCAAGCACCGGCGCGGATTCGTAATGCGGCACGTCCAGAGTCAGGCCCATGCTTTCCAGTTCCCGCGCTTTCGCCTCGGCCTTGGCCGCCATTTCAATCAAAACCGTCCGGCGATGCACCTCGTCAAAGTACCACTGCCAGCCCACGAAGAGTACCAGCATCAGGCAGCCGCAGGCGGTAATGCAAACACCCATGAAGGCGCGATGGGGACCGATGGAACCGGAAGTCATTGGAAGCAATTCGAGGCGGGTAGAATCAATACTGGCGGGTAATCTCTTCGTACTCAAGCACTTGGTTGCCGCAATCCGGACCCGCGCCTAGACTCCCGCCTTCCATGCACTACACCGAAAAGGCACGCCGCGTCATTCAGCTCGAAATCGACGAGTTGCAGCGCCTTCACGCCCGCATCGACGGGAGCTTCTCCCGCGCCATCGAATCGCTGCTGGCCTGCGTGACCTCGGGCGGCAAGATCATCGTCTGCGGAGTCGGCAAGAGCGGCAATATCGGCCGGAAGCTTGCCGCCACCCTCAACAGCACCGGCGCCGCCACCGTGCTGCTCGATGTCGGTGACGCGCTGCACGGCGACCTCGGCGTCGTGGGACCGGGCGATGCGGCCGTCATGCTCAGCTACAGCGGCGAGACTTCCGAACTGCTCAATCTGCTGCCCCACGTGAAGCGCTTCGGCCTGCCGATCATCGCCATCACCGGAGGCATGGACTCCACCCTGGCCAGGAATGCCGATGTCATCCTCGACGTCCATGTCACCCAGGAAGCCTGCCCGCTGAACTTGGCGCCGACCTCCAGCACCACCAACATGCTGGTGCTCTGCGACGCCCTGGCCATGTGCCTTCTCGAAGCGCGCGGCGTCAAGAGCGAGGACTTCGCCCGGCTGCATCCCGGCGGCTCGCTGGGACGCGCCCTGCTCACGCGTGTGAGCGACGTGATGCGCCGCGGCGATCAACTGGCCGTTATCACTTCCGAAACGAAAGTGCGTGAGGCCCTCCAGGCGATGACCAAAGCCCGCAGCGGCGCCGCCATCGTCGCCCACCCGGACGGCACGCTCGCGGGAGTCTTCACGCACGGTGACTTCGTCCGCGCCTTCCAACAGGACAACACCATCGCCGAAAAACCAGTCAGCGATTACATGACGCCCAAACCCGTCAGCATCGAGGCAGCCAAACTGGCCGCCGAAGTGCTCGCCACTCTGCAGACCTTCCGGGTCGATGACATCGTCGTCATCGATGAAAACGGAAAGCCCGTCGGCATGGTGGACACCCAGGACCTCACGCGACTCCGGCTGATCTGAGGCGACCGGTCAGAAATCAGTGACCTTGCTGTAGTGCCGCACGCGATACCCGCGCCGCCTCAGCAGCTCGATCAACCCCGTGTCCGAGGTGAGGTGGCCGGTGCCGACCAGCACCATCACTTTTTCCCCCTTTTTCAGCATTTCCTCCAGCGGCCCCACCCAGGCCAGATTTCGGGCCGTGAGGAACAGGTTCATCAGATCCGGATACTTTTCCGCCTCGCTGAAAAGCATGCCTTGAAGCGTCTTCAAATCGCCGTTCTTCCAGGCCTTGAGCAGCTTCTCAAACTCCGCCGAAACCGTGCTGACCTCGGCCAGCGTCTGCACCAGCAGATCGCGCTGCTGCGCGTCGCTCAGCGAGGCAAAAAGCTGAATCTGAAACTCCACCGTCTCCAGCCCGACCCCGGGCTTTCCGTCCTCCTTCGCCCTCTCTTCAAAGTGGTTGTCCACGCCGTACTCCGGCTTGGCGCCCAGCGCCGCATACTCCATTGACGTCACCAGCAGGGCCACAAACCACGGGCGGAAGCGGTTCATCGAGGAGGCCTCCAGGCCGTGCTTGACCGACCACTTCATCACAGCGGCCCACGTCTCAGGACTCACGTTTTTTTCCAGGGACGCGTCTGCGGAATACATGCCCAGTTGCGACATTCGGCTCGTCAATTCCGGGCCTGAGGCGGCGCCTGGGGGTAGCTCGAACACCAGCTTCTCCGAATACATGTAGGCCGCCTCGTAGCCCGGGGCCAGCGGGTAGTCCTTCTCCCGCAGGATGTGAATCGTGCCGCAGAGAAAAAGTCGACCGCCGTTCGGACCGTCCACCACCCACACACTGCCATCCCCCGCCCCGTCGGACACAAACGACGCCGCGTCCGGCTTCGCGTCCGCTTTCACATCCGCGCGTTTGCATGCCGTCACGCCCGCGCAGAGCGCGAGAAAAATGGCAAGTCGGCGGAAAAACATTCGCCGATTCAAACACGCGACGGCGACGGGATGCAACAGGGATGTGCTTTAGACACTCGGCCTCCGGGGGGACTCCCCGAGAGGTGGCGAATCATCGCCATCACGGCTTCCGTTTCAGGTAGTCCGCCAAAGCCCGCCCCAACTGCGCTCCCACGGTCAAGTAACCCTCCGCCGTGCTGTGTGGTGTGTTCCAGGCGGTTTCGAGCGTCACCGAAATCGTGCTCTCGCCGCCATTCGCCCGCACCCAGCCGCTGCTCATGCGCCCGCGCTCCTCGTCGGTCTTCACATAGGTGGCGAAGCGGTACTGCGGGTTCACCTTCAGCGGCCCGCTGATGTGCGCCGCCGCCCGTGCGATCCAGTCCCGGTAGTTCTCGCGCTGCACTCCCGTCAGGCGCTCAAAGCCGAAAGGCCCGAAGAAAAACGGCACGCGATCTCCCGCGCCCGGATTGTGCAGGTCGATGAAAACATCCAGCCCGTGCTTCGCATGAATTTCCGCGATGCGCTTCTGCGCCGCCGCCACCTCGGGATACTGCGGCGACGCCGACCAGTCGCGGTTGTGATCCTGAGGCAGAGCCTCCTTGCCACCCGCACCCAACGTCACATTGTCGACATCCATGATCGGAATGAAATGCACGCAGCACTGCGAACGCAGCTCCTTCGCTTCATCACCCGCGATCCATTCGATGAATCCGCGCCCCACCCACGAGCCGCCGGACTCCCAGGCATGCTGCCGCGCGTTCACCCACACCTGTCGCTGCGCGTCCGCCTTGCCGATACGGATGCCGTTCACCGGCCTGCCATCGCGTGTCTTCGCCAGCATGAAGCGCTCCGCCTCATCCCCCAGCTTCGTTTGCACCTCGGCAAGCAGCTTTTCCGCGTCCGTTGAAACAAACGGTGGCCCCCACGCCAGCCACAGACTCGCCCCCTTAGCGGCGACCTTGTAAACAGCGACGCTGTAAACGGTGACCTTGTCCGCCGTGCGCACCACTTTCGCCGTCTGCTCCCACGTCTTGCCGTCATGGCTCACAGCCGCGAAGTCCGGCTGGCACCACGACGCATTGAGCACCGCTCCCGGACGAAAGGGTTTCACCTGCGCCTGCACCTCGAGCGTGATCTCCTGCCCAGCCTTCACGCCATCGAGCCGCAGCGACCACCAGCACGGCCAGCCGCGCTCCTCCCGCAACTCCGGCATGATGCGCAGCCTCCCCGCCTCCCGGTCGAAACTCACCACCTCCGCATTGCCGCCCTCAAAGTCCGTGACGACCGCGATGTCGGCGAGAACCGAAGACGACCAGGTCAAAAAAACAAGCAGCAGACGCATGGCGGGAAGTCCTCAGTTGTTGTTCTTCGCGATGAATTCGACAATCGGCGTTGAGTCTTCCAGACCATGCGGATGATGGCCCACGCCGGGCTTGCGAATGAGCGTGATGCTGCCGCCGAGCGCCTTGTAGCGTGACTCGATCAATCCCGTGTTCTCCTCCCACGGCACCACGTCGTCCGCATCGCCAAAGACATGCAGCAGCGGGACACCGGCCTTCGCCAGCGGCGCGAGGCTGTCCACGGGATTGCCTTTGTAGGAGAGCGCTTCGGCCTCGTCTTTGAAGCCCCAGAGTTTGAGCACAAAGCCCCAGTTCCGCGGATCGCCCTTGCCTTTTCCTTTGCCGCCGGGCCAGCTTTTGAAGTCGCACACCGGCGCGTCCGCATAGATGCAGGAAACCTTGTCAGGATTCGCGATGGCCCAGTTGTAGCAGTATAAACCGCCACGGCTGAGACCGACGAGCGCGGGCTTCTTGCTGAGGCCGTAGTTGCTTGTCAGTTCGGCATGGCACTGATTCCACAGCTTCACGGCATCAGGACAGCCGAGCATGTCATTGATCTTCATATAGGCGATGTGGAAGCCCTTGCCGAGCAGCGCGATGTCCGGCGCGGGCTTGTGGCCGAAGAACTCACCATGCCAGACCCACGGACGACCTGCGGCAGCCTCTTGTGGTGCGACGACGGTCACCGGCTTGCCAGCGATGGTCAGCTCGTGCTTCGCATAGCCGTTCCACTCGCCCGTTTGATTGGGAAACGTGATTTCCCTCGTGTTGGCAAGCTTGCGGGCCTCGGTGTCGAATTCTGCGGCCTTGATCTTCGCTTCTTCGATGGGCAGGCCCGGTTTGTTGCCGGGGCGCTTGTGACCGACGTGACTGAGCCACGCCGCACGCAGGATGGCGTGCTTCTTTTTGACGGCGGCCAAAATCGCCGCGCCGTTTGGATGATCCGGCGTGCCATCCTCCCGCACCTTGAGGCCCCACGCGTCGAGCACCGCATGTGCCATGATGAGATGCCCCTCCGGGCCGGGATGCACGCCGTCTTTGGCAAAGGTGAACTCAGGATCGGTCTTGCGCCTTTCGGCCAGCGCCGCGTTCATCGGACCGTGGATGTCGAGCACCTCCCACTTCGCCTCCTGGCGCATGTCGAGCAGCCAGTCGGCGTAGAAGTCGAGCACCTCGTTGTAGCCCTGGTAAGGATGCGATCCGTCCACCCTGTCCGCAGGAACCACCTTCTGCGCGATAGGCACCGGATCGAACACCGGCGGCGTGAGATGAATGATGCGTGCACCCGTGGCGGTGACTTTTTCATGCAGCTTCTTCATGCCGTCCTGAAACGCCTTCGTGCGAACTGCACCCAGCGGCAGGTAAATGCCGTCGTTCATGCCGTAGCAGGCGAAGACGAGTTGCGGCTTCGCCTTTTCCAGCACGCGGTCGAGCCGCTCGTGCAGGTCAGGGCGCGGAAATTTGCCACCCGCATGCCCTTCCTCGCTCAATCCGCTCACCGTCTCACTGCTAAGGCCGAGCGGGATGATGACCTTGTCGGAATCCGGATACTGCGCGATCAGCGCCGCCTCGATGAACTCGACGTAGGCGCCGCCCTGCGTGATCGAATCGCCGAGGAAGACGATGCGCTGTTCGGCGGGCAAGCCCGCCGCGAAGGCGGTGACACTGAGAAAAAGAGAAAGCAGGATGTGACGCATGGCTGAAGAAGTCGAAGCAGGTGCGCGGCTTTTATCACACCTTGTGTAGCTTGTAGGGATACACATGGTCCGCGTTCCACTGGCATCCATACAGATCCCCCGCATCATCCACGCAGACATCATGCACGTTGCGGAAGACCGGCTGGTCCTGCAGCAGGAGAGCGACTTGATCGCCCTCATACTTCGGCTGCTGGCCGCCGGGCGCGGAGATCACGCGGTTTTCTTTGTCGAGGATGATGATGAAGCCGCGCTCGCGCCACATGCGGAAGTCGTTCGGCTTCATGCCAAAGCACACGCCGGAAAGCAGCAGATCGCCCGCGATCACCGGACGGCTCATGAAAGCGCCGGGCAGATACACCGAGCGCACATAGGTGCCGTCGAGCTTGTACCAATGAAACTCATTCCGGATGCGCTCCGTGCACAGCACCAGCGGCTCCGGTCCGCGCGTGTCGATCGTTACACCGTGCGCCTGCATGAACTTGCCCGCGTTCATCGCCTGCGTGCTGGTGCCGCCGAATTTGCGGATGAATTTCCCGCTCGTGTCGAAGTGCAGGATGAACTGCGACCCGTAGCCGTCGGCCACGTAGATGTCGCCATTCGGCGCGGCGACAGCCTCGGTCGGCGCATACTTCGTCACCGCATCATAGGCGCCGCAGTCCTTCGCATGCGGCAGCTCCAGCAGGAGCTCTCCCGCCAGCGTGGTCTTGACCACGCGCCCGCCGCCGGGATCGCACAGCAGCAGCGTCTCCTTGCCGTCACACGCGTCCAAACTCAATCCGTGGCCGCCGCGCAGTTTCAGCGTCCACGCTTCGAGCACCTTGCCGTCCTTGTCGAAGATCAGGATGTTGTTCCTCGCCTCGTTCGTGATCATGATCAGCCGCTTCTGTGCATCCATGACCATCTCATGACAATCCTTTACCGGATGCACCTCCCGCTTCGCCCGGCACCACTCCAGATCCACCCGATACCGATGATCCCCGTGTCCGATGATGGCACCATTCAGCGAGGTTTTGCTCTGCGCCTTCACAAACGGGGCGGAAATGGCGGTGGCGGCAGCGGAGGTGACGAAATGGCGGCGGTTCATGCTGGTTAAACAGAACCAGTAAACCCCAGCTATCCAGAACTCTTCTCCCGCGTCCGAAATGTCGGCAGCCGCAGCTTCCAGCGCATCGCAGCAAGCCGCAGCACAAGAATGACCGCCATGCCGATGTAGCGATGGCTTTCGGAAGGCGGCAAAAACCCACGCAGCAGCACAAACACCAGTGCGCCCACGAACACCGCCGTCGCATACAGATTCACCTCCGGCTTGAACACCCACGGAATCTCGCTGCGCAGCACATCGCGCAGAATACCGCCCGCCACACCGGTGACAATGCCCAGCAGGATCGCCACGATGGCCGGCGAGCCCAGCACCAGCGCCTTTTCCGTTCCTACGATGCCAAAGAGCGCCAGTCCAAACGCGTCCGCGACCGCCAGCGAACGGTGCGGCGGATGCACGAAGCGTACGAGCACAAACGTCGCCAAGGCTGCGATCAACGCCGTCCATAAATACATCGGCTGCTCGATCCAGAACAAGGGACGCACGCCGAGGCACAGGTCACGGATCGTGCCGCCGCCTACGGCGGTCACCAGCGCCAGAACCATCACGCCGAACAAGTCCATCCCCTTCCCCTCCGCCGCGAGCACGGCAGTGATCGCACACACGGCGACGGCGGAGTATTCGATCCAGGGAGGCATGAGTTTAAATGACGAAATCTGAATGACCAAAGTGCCATACCATGGATGCGAATGAGTTCATGATCCAAGTTCAGCCTGTATTTATCTCCGGCGCAATGAAAGGCACACGTTTTTCATACGAGCGTGCTCCAAGATTGCCGTAGCGGTGATAATCAAAGCTCACGCTCTGCTCCTGCACATACCACAGCAGCTCCACGCGGCCTTCGACAAGCACGGGCGCATCCGCGATGAAGACCTGTGCCTCGGCGGCTGCACTCCGGACCGCCAGAGGCACCACTTTAGGCGATGCGTAGCGAACGCGGTCGCATTGGCGGGTATGAATGGCCCCAACAAACTGCTCATCGTCCTCCTCAATGAATTCGACTGGATTGGCCCACCCATGGGATGCCTCGCGAGCGCGATGGAGCGGCCTTGGATCGACTCCAGGCGCAAGGCTCACCGTAGTTCGGCATCCGACGATTCGTGCAGCGGCCACCCTCGCAAACATGCTGAAGGGAGTATCGTGCGGAGTGATTCTCAGACGGATGACTTTCACTGGCAGATAGCGGCGCACGTTGTCCTGTCCGACCAGCCTAAAATGATCGTGGCCCACACTGAATTCATCGCGCCACCAACGCTCGTAGCTCGCAATGGCCGGGGCAATAGCAGGCCAAGCTTCAAGCACATCGTGAAGCTCTCGCAACATTGAATGTGCGGGCAATCTTTCCCACTCCTCATTCGGCATTCTGGTTTCGTCATTCTTCGCATCAGCGAAGTCCATGAACTGCGCCACGTAGTTCGGCCCTCCTGCTTTGAGCCCGGGACCAAACGCACTCTTCCCCATGCCACCGAACGGCTGGCGCAGCACGATGGCGCCGGTGGTGCCGCGGTTGATGTAGAGATTGCCGGCGCGGATTCCGGCCTTCCATTCGGCCTGTTCGCGGTCGTCGAGGCTCTCCAGACCACTGGTGAGGCCGTAGCCGGTTTGATTCACCAGCGCGATGGCTTCGTGCAGTTTTTCATAACGCATCACGCCGAGCACAGGGCCGAAAAACTCCGTGAGATGCGTGTAGCTGCCCGGCTGCACGCCCCACTTGATGCCAGGCGACCACAAGCAGTCGTTGCCTTCGAGTTTGCGTGGCATCAGCGCCCACGATTCGCCGGATTCGAGCGTGAGCAGCGCGTTTTCAAGATCGCCGGCTGGCGGATGGATCACCGGACCGATTTTCGTCTTCAAATCCCACGCGGATCCGACATGCAAACTCTGCGCGGCCTCAACGAGCGCACGCTTGAACTCGGGATCGTCATAAATCTCGGCCTCGAGCAACAGCAGCGACGTGGCGGAACACTTTTGGCCCGCATGACCAAAGGCCGAATGCAGCACGTTTTTGATCGCGAGATCGCGGTCGGCCATCGCCGTGACGATGGTGGCGTTCTTGCCGCCGGTTTCGGCGCTGAGCGGCAGATCTGGCTTCGCACGCAGCATGGTGAGCGCCGTTTCAGTGCCGCCGGTAAGGATCACCGCATTTACGAGCGGATGCTGCACCAACTGCGCGCCTTCTTTGCCGCCGGAACATGGAACGAATTGCAATGCCTTCTTCGAAACGCCGCCGCGCCAGAAGCACTGGCACATCTCCCAAGCGGGCAGCACGGCATCCGATGCCGGTTTCAAAATGACCGTGTTTCCTGCGGAGAGCGCCGCAGAGATGCCGCCGCATGGAATGGCGATGGGGAAATTCCAAGGCGACACGACGACCACGACGCCTTTGCCCTCGGCTTTAAAGTGGTCCGCACAGTCCTCTGTGCGGTTCGCCGAAGGCACGTCAGGCGCCGTGTCGCACTGAAGCTGATCCGGTGCTTTGCCTGTTTGCGGAGCGCCGCACAGAGGACCGTGCGGACCACTCTGCGGACAGCCTTCCATGAACCAGCGTGCCGACTCCGCGTAGAACTCGACGAAATCGACAGCCTCACTCACCTCCGGATCGGATTCGGCCAGAGTCTTGCCGGTGTTCGCCAAAGCCGCGCCCATGAGATCGGCACGCGCACGGCGCAGCTCCGCCGCGACACGACGCATGACATCTTGTCGTGCTTCGGGCGTCATTGTGCGCCATCCGTCTTCGTCAGACGCAGCGCATTCGACGGCGCGCGTGATGTCATCCGCGCCCGCCTTTCGATAGCGCCCCACCACCGTGCCAGGCCGCGACGGATCGACGCAATCACGGGTGATGCGTTCATCACGCAGTTCCTCGCCCGCGATGACGAGCGGCACATCGACAATGCGATCCTTCCACGCATCCACGATGCCCTGCGCCCATTCCGCGTGATGGGGCAGTGACCAGTCGGTGTCGGCTTCGTTCGCAAACGAACGTGAAACAGGCTGCCAGCCTGTCCGCTTCCACAGGCTGGCAGCCTGTTTCACGTTCCTGCGATCCTGAGTTCGCCTTGGCGCATCGCTGAGCGTTTGCATCCTCTCAAACGACGCCCGAAAACCCTTTTCAAGTTCCTGCCACTCCGAACTTCCAGGAACGAGCTTGAAGGTGTGGCGCAGGAAGTTGTCCGGTCCGGTGTTTTCATCGAGACGGCGGATGAGATAGCCGATGGCGCTCAGGAAGTGCTCCTTGTGGCACACGGGCGAGTAGAGCAGCAGGTTGGATGCTTCCTCGAATAGCGCGCGGCGCTGATGGTTCGCCATGCCTTCGAGCATCTCGAACTGCACGCGCTGCATCGCCTGTCGCTCCTGCGTGAGCACGAGCGCGTAGGCGACATCGAACAGATTGTGCGAGGCGATGCCGAGACGCGCGGCGGTGAGGTTTTGCGGCTCGAAGCCGGTGTGCAGCATGCGCTTGTAGTTCGCGTCGGTGTCGATTTTGGAATTGAACGGTGCCTGCGGCCAGCCTTTGACGGAGGCCTCGTGGCGTTCCATCTCCATGTTCGCGCCTTTGACGATGCGCATCGTGATCTCCGCGCCGCCAGCCGCCACGCGTCTCCTCGCCCATTCGAGCAGCTTCAACTGCCAGCGATGCGAATCCGGGATGTAAGCCTGCAAAACGATGCCCGCGCACACCTTCTCCAATCCGCGCTGGTCCAGCGTGCGCATGAAAACCTCGCAGGTCAGGCTGAGGTCACGATACTCCTCCATGTCGAGGTAGATGAACTTCGGCACGCGCGTGCCGTCATGCCGCGTGAAGGTGGCACGCGCCGCGCTGCGATACAGCCGCTCCAGGCGGTCGCACAGCGTCGCGATCGTGTGCTCACGGGCGATGGGTGACATCTGCGAGTAGAGCGTGGAGATTTTCACCGAGAAGACCTCCGTCTCCGGCAGTTGCAGCGCTTCGAGATACAGCTCCAGCCTGCGCTCCGCCTCTGCCTCGCTCAGGATCGCCTCACCGAGGAAGTTCACGTTCATGCGCACGCCCTGCTCGGTGCGTTTGCGCAGATGCTCGCTCAGCACCGCAGGCTCCGCAGGAAGGATGACGTTCGCGGTCTCCTGCCGCATGTGTTCCTTCACCATCGGCACGGAAACGCCCGGCAGCCAGCCGCCGAAGGTCTGGAAGCCGCGCAGCATCGCGCGATCCAGCGGGCTGAAAAAACGCGGCACGCCCTGCACGTCGAGGATGTGTGTGAACTGGTCCGCCACGCGTGCGGCAGACTTCGCGCGAAACGCCTGATCCGTGAGCTGCACCAGTGTGGCCTTGTCCGAAGGAGTCTGCAGCATGCGGTCCAGCTCCGCCTGCTGGTGCCTCTCAGCGGAAGTTTGCAGCTCCGTGGCGCGAAGCTGGAGTTTTGCGGCGAAGACGGCGGCACGGTGGATCAAGTCTGTGTTCATGGCGGCAGGTGTGCTGGTGTGGTCAGCGTGTGGCAGCTTGCGATGACAAGGTTGAACTGTCTTGTGTTCCGCTGCAATTCTCCCTGTCAAAATGCACACAAAGCGCCCGACCACTCCTGCCATGCCTCCGGGGCCACCGTTTTCGTCACCGGCGCTGCTGGAGCAGCTCTTTGATCATGTTCACGATCTGATCTTTTTCATCAAGGACACCTCGGGGCGCTATCTGGCCGTGAACGAATCCATGGTCCAGCGCTGTGGCTGCCGACAAAAGAGCGATCTGATCGGGCGCCGGGCCAGCGAGGTCTATCCACGCGAGCTGGGAAACACCTTTGTGCGCCAGGACGAGGAGATCCTGCGCACCGGCAGGCCCGTGCTCGACCGGCTGGAGCTGCACCTTTACGCACGCCGCCGTACCGGCTGGTGCCTGACGACAAAACTGCCGATGCGTGACGAAAACGGTCACATCACTGGCATCATCGGCATCTCGCGTGATCTGCGCAGCCATCAAGATGTGCAGGACCTGCCCGCAGGAATCACCGCCGCACTCGAGCATCTGGAACTTCATGCGGGCGATGCCCTGACTCCGGCAGTGCTCGCCCGTGCCGCACGTCTGCCCGCACCGCGCTTCGCCCGGCACATCAAGCGCATCTTCGGCCTCACTCCGATGCAGCTTATCATCAATGCGCGCCTCACCGTCGCGTCGCGCCTTTTGCAGGAAAGCAGGCAGAGCGTGGCCGAAATCGCGCTGAACTGCGGCTTCTGCGATCACAGCGCTTTCACCCGCGCCTTTCACCGCGCCACCGGGATGACACCGACGGCGTTTCGTGATGGGCAAACAGGGAGCTGAAGGGCTACCTCTCGATCCCCACCGGATAGAG
Source organism: uncultured Prosthecobacter sp. (assembly GCA_964452755.1). Classification (GTDB taxonomy): domain Bacteria; phylum Verrucomicrobiota; class Verrucomicrobiia; order Verrucomicrobiales; family Verrucomicrobiaceae; genus Prosthecobacter. Next base: position 799,384 of record CAYVQY010000001.1, read on the forward strand.
CTGGAAACGTTCGTCGGCGAACTTGCTTCGCGTGTAGAACCACTGCAGACGCGCGGCGGGATCGGCGGCGAATGCCTTGTCGGCGGCGAGCTTCGCCTCGAACTCCTTCTTCAGTTCGGGATCGGCGGCGAGCATCTTCTCCGCCAGCGGCGCAATGACATAGCCCTCGATGTACTCGGTGCGCTGGAGGGTTTCATTGAAAAAGCCCCAAGCGAAGAGCGAGTCCGCGCCCTGCGGCTCCAGCATCATCACCGCGAGATCGCCGAGCGGCTGATCGGTCGGTACGCGCACCGATCCGGCTGGGAAGCTCTCGTTTCGATTCTCCGTCTTCACGCCCGCAAGCTTCAAAGGATGACGTGATTCGAAGGGCTGCAAGCCGCCGACCGGTGAAGGATCCAGAAGACGATACATCTCCACCTCAAGCGTGCGCGCGCCCTCCTGCACCTCCAGCCGGATGCCGTGTGCCTTGAGGCGCTCGATGACTTCCGGCTTTGTCACGGGCACCCAGTAGGCAGCAGGGCGCTTTGCACGCAGACCGGGTTTGTCTTTGAATACCGTGAGATTGGGAAAGGTGCGCGCCCTGCCGAGCCAGCGCACCTCCTCCATGCCGGAGACAGGCGAGAGCCAGGTTTCAAAATCCACGCCGAGAAAATCCATGGCGCCGGGCGTCCCGCCTTTTTCCCAGGTGACGACCACCTCCGACGTGCGCATGGCGCGATCGGCGGCGATGGCGGCCTGGAGCGCCGCACCATCGCGGCCCAGCGTCTCCAGCGTCGAGGCCAACAGCACCGCCGTGCCGAGCACGCGCTGGCGATAGCCTTTGAGGGAATGCGTCTCGATCAAGACCGAGGGCAGGTGCCGCAGGTCGCCATAGCCGTGCGAAAAGCGCGGGCCGGCATGAGCGATCTCCAACCCGCGTGTGAAATCACGGCGGTCATGCGGAGAGACATAAAAGTTCAGCGGGACGTGGCCCTGCGCTTTGAGCGCCGCATTCACCGCCGGACTGTAAACGCGGTCCAGCCACGCGCCGCACTTCGGCGACCACGCCGCCTCGCCCTCGCGGCCATGATGCGTGAAGGTGATGTCATACTGGTAGTCGAGTCCGTCAGTGACGTGGATGTCGAGATAAAGTGCGGGCTGCCATGTGTTCAGCAGCATGAGCAGTGCGCGCGTCTCCGGCGCGTCCGCCTTCACATAGTCGCGGTTGAGATTGAGATTCTGCGCCGTGGTGCGCCAGCCCATGCGCGCGGGACCGCGCTGGTTGGCCCGATTCCACGGCGAGGCGCGCTCGTGGCCGTCGGCGTTGAGGACGGGGATGAAAAGCAGGCTCGCATGATCCAGCAGCGCGTCCCTGCCGCCGAAGGCGATGTCCCGCAGCAGCATGAGGCCCGCATCCTTGCCATCGATCTCACCCGAATGAATGCCGGCCTGCGCGAGCAGCGCGGGTCTGCCACCCGCGAGCAATGCGCCTGGCGTGTGCTCTTTTTCCTTGGTGGCGATCACCATGTAGAGCGCGCGTCCCTGCGCCGTACGGCCAAACTCCGTCATCGAAACCAGCGGCGAGGCCGCGCAGAGCTTCCGCAGCCACGCAATCGTTTCGTCATAGGTGGGCGAATTCACAAAATCCGTCTTCTCCGAAGGTGTGATCCACAAATGCCCGGCGTCCACGATCAACGCCTCGCTCGCGCCATGCCAGGACAGCGCGGGCGGGAGAAACTCCTGCGGCTCCTGTGCGAAGGCGGCGGTGAGGGCGGAGATGAATGAAATGGCGGGCAGAAGCGGGCGCATGCCATCAGGCTACCACACGAGGAAGGCGCGGGCTATGCGCTCATTTCACGGCGAGATGTCAAAACGAATCAAGACCTGTGCCGCGCCGCGTGTGAGCCTCCCACGTCTCAAGGAGCGCAGCAAAACGCGAACCTGCGGACACATCATGGAAGCCTACCGACACCCCACCTTTGACATGGCCTGCGAGCGATTTGATCTCACAGCTGATCTGATCGACATGCCGCAGAGCGAGCGAGACCGTGTGAAGCCCAATGAAACCACTGTGGGCGGACTCGCCGTGAATGTGATTTAGTGTTCAACTGTTTCCATCAAACTCTCTTTCCCGACCCATGTTCAAACTGACCCCAACTCTTCTCCTTCTGGCCTGCGCCGCGCAAGCGGCCAGCATTGACGAGGCGCTCAAGCTCTCAGATCTTTGGAAGGACAAAGCGCTCAATGAAAACGTCGCCCCGCATTGGCTGCCAGACGGTGAAAGCTTCTGGTATCAGCGCCAGACGGCGGATGGCAAAGGTGAGTTTGTCCTCATCCAAGCGGCCACGGGCGAACGCAGGACAGCCGCCACACGGGAGGCGCTGGAGGTGCCGCCGCCGCCGAGCCGCCGAACCACCAAGAATGGCGTGTGGACGACAGGAAGCTCACCCAAAGACAGGTTGCCAATCAAGGTGACGTTTGTGAACCAGTGGAAGACGGATTTGGACCTGGTGTGGCTCGACTCCCACGGCATACGCATCAGCAAGGGCACGCTGAAAAAGGGCGAGCGCGTGACGAAGGACACCGCCAAGGACGCGCGCTGGTGGTTCTTTGATGCGGAGACAAAGAAGTCCGTGGCGCTCATGGTGATGAATGAAGACGGCGAGGAGATCTTCATTGACGGCAAGCCGCCGACCGCGTCCACCGTTCGGGTGAAGGGCCTGTCTCCCGACAAGCAATGGGTCGTCAGTTTCCAGGGCAATCGTGTCGCTCTGCGCCATCAGAAGACCAAGCAGAAGGTTGAGATCGAATGCGAACTGCCCGCCAAAGCGGCCTTCATGGGCAGCGTGAGCTGGTCGTCGGATTCCCAGTCCTTCATGGTGCCGAGCGTGGTGGATGTGGAGCGGCGAAAGCTGACCATCGTTGAGTCGTCACCCAGGGACTCCGTGCAGCCAAAGCTCAAGGTGGTGGACTACTTCAAGGCCGGGGACGCGCTGCCAAAGGCGGTGCCCGTGCTGTTCCGCGTGAGCGACAAGTCGGCCATCGTCATTGATGACAAACTGTTTCCCAATCCCTATGCGACCAAGTCCGATCTTCGCGTGCGCTGGGCGCCGGATGGCGGCGAGTTTTACTTCGACTACAATCAGCGCGGGCATCAGCTCTTCCGCGTCATCGCCGTGGATGCCAAGACGGGAAAAGCGCGCACCGTGGTCGAGGAGACGAGCAAGACCTTCATTGACTACGCCTACAAAACCTACCAGAACTGGCTGCACAAGACGGGCGAGCTGCTCTGGATGAGCGAGCGTAGCGGCTGGGCGCATCTCTGGCTCTACGACGTGAAGTCAGGCAAGGTGAAGCAGCAGGTCACCAAAGGCCAATGGGTCGTGCGCAAAGTACTGCGTGTGGATGAGGAGAAGCGTCAGGTGTGGTTCATGGCCTGCGGATTAAAGGCCAACGAAGACCCCTGTCAGAGGCATCTATGCCGGGTGAATCTCGACGGCAGCGGCTTCGTGCAGATGACCCAGGGAGATGGCGAACACCTCGTGCATTTTTCACCCAACAATGCCTGGTTCATCGACACCTATTCACGCGCTGACGCAGAACCGGTCACGGAGCTGCGCTCCTGCAAGGATGGTGGCCTGGTTTGTGTGTTGGAAAAAGCCGACACCACAGCCCTGCTGGCAACAGGTTGGCAGATGCCGGAGCGCTTCGTCGCCAAAGGTCGCGATGGGAAAACCGACATCCACGGCGTCATCATCAAGCCCTCGCATCTCGATTCGGCAAAAAAATATCCTGTGGTGGAGGTGGTCTATGCCGGTCCGCCGCGCGCCTCGTCTCCGAAGACTTTCGGCCTGCTCGCGAAACAGCGCCAGATCGCCGAGCTGGGCTTCATTGTGGTGCAGGCCGACGGCATGGGCACGAACTATCGCGGAAAAGCCTTCCATGATGTGTGCTGGAAAAACTTCAAGGACGCCGGTTTTCCGGACCGCATCGCCTGGATCAAGGCAGCGGCAAAAACGCGCCCGTGGATGGATCTCAGCCGGGTGGGCATCACCGGCGGCAGCGCTGGGGGGGGCAATGCCATGCGAGCGCTGCTGGACCACCATGACTTTTACCATGTGGCCTTTGCCGACAGCGGCGCGCATGACAACCGCATGAACATGATCTGGTGGAACGAGTCCTTCATGGGCTGGCCGGTCGATGAGTCGTATGTGCGCAGCTCGAACGTGGCCGACGCCGCGAAGCTGAAAGGACATCTCTTCCTCACCACGGGAGAACTCGACATCAATGTCGATCCCGCCAGCACCATGCAGGTCGTCGGCGCCTTGCAGAAGGCGGGCAAGACCTTCGAATTCATGCCCATCGTCGGCGGCGGCCACTGCGCCGCGCTAGCACCAGCCTCCACCTACGGCTTGCGGATGCGCATGGATTTTCTGACCAGGCGTCTGCTTCAAGGCCGGAACTGAGCCGGGAATACTCAGCTGCGTCTCGCCAGGCCGACCGTGCCGCCTGGAACGAAGGTGACGGGGAAGTTTTTCAATCCTGGAGGTTCACTGCGGTCAACGAGGCTTTGCAGCCACTTCAGTGCGTGGTGGATGTGGTGCGTGGTGCTCCAGCGAAAGTGGGCGAGCGGCGGACGCCAGAGCTTAAGGACGGGGTCATCCAACATGGCGATGATGCTGACATCTTCCGGCACGCGCAGGCCGCGCCGCAGCAGAAATGCCAGCGTGGCCACGGTCCACGCAGGCTCCAGGATGAGGAGCGCCGTGGGCGGCGTGGTCTGAAACAGGGATTCGAGCAGGGACTCCAGCCCCTCGGCCGTTTTCGGCCAGTCAGGCAGGTTGTAGTCCGTGACGGAAAGCCCGTGCCGCTCCATTGGCGCGCAAAATGACAAGGCGGAGCCATTGAGTTTCGGCTTCAGCCATTTCTCGGTGGTGATGAGCACAATGCGCCGGTGCTTGAGGCTGACGAGCGTGTCCACGGCATCGCTCATGGCCCGGGTGAGATCGGACCGCGCACAGGGCAGCGTGAGTCCGAAAGGATGGCCGCCGATGGTCATGATGGGAACGCCATGGCTGACGAACCAGGCGAGCACCTCATAGCCGGGCGAGTAGGCGATCCAAGCATCCGCTCGGGACGCCTCGACGAGATTGGCGAGCAGCATGCCGTCCACGCCCGGCTGTTTGACATACTTTTCCGCGATAAAGCCATAGTGTCCCGCCTGAGCAATCTCGCGGATGAGCTTTTGCATGAGGCTCTGCGACATGGCGTTCTGCTGCTCCAGCGGTAGGCGCAGCAGGATGGCGACACGCAAAGGGCCGTCCTTCCGGAGTCCGTCTGTGCGGAGTTTCAAAATCTTGCGGTATCGGCCCGCTCCCTGGCACTTTAGCTCGCCCGATTTTTCCAGCACCGCCAGAGCCGAACGCAGGGTCTCCTTGGAAACGGCGAGTTCAGCAGCCAGCGGACGCACACCGGGGAGATGATCCCGCCAGCGGCCCTCGGCGATGCCCTGTCTCAGGTGCTCGGCAGCGAGCTCCACCAGGCTGGGACGACGTAAGTTCTGCATCAGAACGAATGGTTGGTCGTACCGACCATTGAGTCAAAGAGGTTTTGCTCCTCGTGGCACGAGCCGCGCTTATTTTCCCGGGCTGCAAGCCTATGAAATCATCCCCCTGCTTCTTGTGCTACCGCAGCCTGCGTCTGTGCGTTGTCTTCGGCTTCATCGCCCACTCTGTCCGCGCGGCGGACGGCATCTGGATCAATACCGCCGCCGGCCCTAATGACTGGAGCGACTCCGCCATGTGGAGCGGTGGCACCATCGCTGACGGCGCGGGCTTTTCCGCCAGCTTCACGAGTGACATCACCGCCGCCACCATGGTGACGCTGGACAGCAACCGGATCATCACGAATCTGAATTTCAGCGACAATGGCGGCAGCGGATCAGCGTGGATTTTGAACTCAAGCGGCGGCTCCATACTCACGCTGGGAGATGGCACGGCGGGCGCATCGACCGTTCACACGCTCACCCAGGCCGCCATCAGCACCGTCCTGGCGGGCGCAAACTCCCTGACCAAGACCGGCGCGGATACGCTGCTTCTCTCCGCGCTCAACACCTACACAGGCGGCACGATTGTGAATGAAGGCATTTTGGATTTGACCGTCGGCGGAGGCACGGGCGCGATCCGGGGTGCGCTGACGATCAACGCCGGTGCGACCGTCAGGGTCAGCGCCGCCACCGGTCTAGGCAGCACGCAAAACCAGCGCGTCACCACCACCACGATCAACGGCGGCACGCTGGATTTTCAGAACACCGGGAACAACTCCATCACCGCGTCCGCCATCACCCTGACGGGCGGCACGATCACCGGAATGGCGGGCAGCAAGTTTGATCTCAGGTTCAACGGTGCCGGCAATTCCACGAGCGTCACCACCACGGCCTCAGACATCACCTCGGTCATCAGCGTGGGCACGCTCGGCATGCCCAACAACAACTCCACCTTCACCGTGGCATCAGGCACCACGGCTTCAGGCATTGACCTGATGGTCAGCTCCGACATCGTGAACAATGCGGGCACGGGAGGCTCGGGTGGCGGCACCAGCAGCCTCATCAAAGCCGGCGCGGGCATGATGGTGCTCACGGGCGCCAACAGCTACACCGGCATCACAAGGCTCAACACGAACGGCGGCACGCTCCTTTTCGCCCGGCGGACCTCCCTCTACAACAACGACACGGCGAGTTGGACGGCAGCAAACCTCACCGTCAACAGCGGTGCCACCCTCGCTTTCAACGTCGGCGGCGTTGATGAGTTCACCTCCGCCGATGTCACCACCCTGCTGACGAACCTCAACGGTGCGGTGGACAACAACGGCCTGCGCTCAGGCTCTTTCATCGGCTTCGATACCACGAACGCGGGCGGTAGCTTCACCATCAGCGATGCCATCGCCAACACCACCGGCACGGGCGGCGGCACAGTGGGTCTGGTGAAGCTCGGTGCCGGAACACTGCAGCTCACCGGAGTCAATACCTATACCGGGACGACCACCGTGAACGGCGGCACACTCGATCTTGCCGTGGGTGGCAGCGCCGGGGCGATCCGTGGTCCGCTGGTCGTTAACGCGGGAGCTACAGTGAGATTAAGCGTGGCGCAGGCTTTCGGCACGGGTCAATTCACACGAGTCGGTGCTGTCAACCTGAATGGCAGCACGCTTGACATTCAAAACACTGGGAACAACGCCATCACCTCCCAGCCCATCACGATGACGGGTGGCATCATCACCGGCGTAGCCAACAGCAAGCTTGATCTACGCAATTTGGGCGCAGGCCATACCAGTGTGACAACACTGGCCTCGGACGTCACCTCCACCATCAATGTCACCACGCTGGGCATGCCCAATAACAACACCACGATCACCACGGCTTCCGGCACCACCGCCTCTGGCATTGATTTGCTCATCAGCTCAAACATCGTGAACAACGCCGGCAGCGGCGGCGCAGGTGGCGGCACCAGCAGCCTGACCAAGGCGGGCGCTGGCACTTTGCAGCTTTCAGGTGACAACACCTACACTGGTGACACCAACGTCAACTCCGGCGTCCTCAATCTCGCGAACACCAATGCCTTGGGTGGGAGTTCCGTGAATCTCAACGGCGGGAGCATCGTGTTTGACAGTTCGGTCGCCGGCAATGCCTTCACCTTCGGCGGGCTCATGGGCGCAGGAGACCTGACACTGGAGAACAACTCGGGTGCGCCCGCCGCGGTGGCGCTTAACTTGGGCGGCAACGGCTCGGACACGACCTACTCAGGGAATTTTTCAGGTGCGGGCAGGATTACCAAAACTGGCAACGGAGTCCTGACCCTGCTGGGAACGAACACGCAGACCGGCATCACCAACCTCAACCAGGGAACTCTGCGGATCGGCTCCGACTCCTCCCTGGACAGTAACGCTACATTCAGCGCCAACGGCTTTGTTGGCAGCACCGTCCTTGCCTCCGCAAGCGCTGCGGCAATCACCTTAAACAAGAGCCTGAACATGAACGCTGGAAGTGGGGGCATCACCTTTGGTGACAGCATCGGGACGGGCGACCTGACCTTCACAGGCAATCTCACCCGCACCTCGGGCTCCACGAGCCGCAATGTCAATGTCTCGGGCAGCACCACCGTCACTTTCAACGGCAACCTCTTCAGCACCGGAGCCAACGCCACGACGCCTTTCAACAAAGGCGGCACGGGCACCCTCGCCATCCTTGGCACGGGGGATGCCGCCAATGTCGGCTTCTCCATCGTGAACATCACCGGCGGCACGATGGCCGTCACACGCCTGGCGGATCTCGGCACCGCTTCATCCCTCGGCAGGGCGGCAAACGCGACGGCAGGCGCCGTCAGCATCCTGCTGGATGGCGGCACGCTAGCCTACATCGACGGCGGTGCCGCCGCCTCCAGTACCAACCGCGTGCTGCAAATCGGGCGTACCACCGCAGGCGGCAGCGGTGCGATTTTGAACAATGCCACCAGCGCTTCTGAGACGGTGACATTCTCCCACGCAGGAGCACTCGCCTATGGCACTGTCGGTCAGACTCGCTCATTGACCCTCGGTGGCAGCAACACTGGGACGAACACCTTTGCCATGGTGATCAACGACAACGGGACGGGCCAGGTTTCAGTAACCAAGCAGGGCGCCGGTTTCTGGTCATTAAGCGGGGCAAACGCTTACTCAGGCAGCACCCTCATCAGCGGCGGCACATTCAGTCTTGCCAGCACAGGCAGTACGGGAACGGGCGCTGTCACCGTGCAGAACGGCAGCACCATCCTCGGCACAGGCCTTGTTCAAGGCAGCAGCTTCACCGCCCAAAGCGGTGCCACCGTTCACGCCGGCAGCGACACGGCGGCGGGCAGCTTTGGCACGCTGACCTTCACACCGGCCTCCGGCAGCGGCAGCTTTGACTTTCAGAGCGGCAGCAGCATCGTCCTCGGGCTGAATCCGGGAGGCATGGGTGATCTGCTTCTCTTCGACGGGCTGTCCGCAGGCACGCTGCTCTTCAACGGCAACCTCCAGGTCACCGCCACAGGCTACACACCCATGACTGACGAGACTTTCAACCTGCTCGACTGGTCAAACCTCGGCACCGTCACCTTCGACACCCGCTATGACGCCGGCTCCTATGCCGGTCTTCTGCTAGGCAACGGCGACGACAATCTCGGCTTCGACCTGCCGGACATCAGCGGCTCCGGCTACGGCTGGGACATCAGCCAGTTCATGACGAACGGGACCATCAGCACCGTGGTCATCATCCCTGAGCCTTCACGCGGAATTCTGCTGCTTGCAGGCGCCGTGTGCGCTCTCACGCGCCGCCTGCGCCGGTCCGTCCGCTAAAAACAAGACCTTTCATCATGGCACGCTCCCATCACACCCCCGAGGAAAGAAACCGCCTGTGCGAAGATGCCCGCCGCCGCCTGCGGGGCGGCGCGCGCTTTGCGGATATCTGTGCCGCCTTCAATCTGAAGTCCGTCACCCTGCGCAAGTGGATGAACGATCAGACCCGCGAGCGCATCTACCCGCCGGTGCCGAACATCGGCAGGATCTGAGGCGGCGGTGATAAAACAAGCCGGACAACGCGCTTGAAGCCGCTTTGCGCGACGATCCGCCTGACCGGCATCGTTTTACCATTCTTTACCAGACGCATCCAACGGCTCATCCCTGGCATGTACCAACTTTCGTCTTTTGATTGCCTCTCATGAAAACCTTTCTTCTTCTCTTCTCCGCGCTGCCGCTGCTCTGCCATATGCCGGCGTATTGTGAGGAGGCCAAAGCGGCCGCCCCCCGGCTCACGCTGGCCGGCATTTTCACCGACAAAGAATTCGAGGAGGAAAAGATGGAGACCTTCCAGTGGAGCAAGCTCGGTGCGCATTACTTCGCGCTCGAAAAACCTGCCGAGGACAAGACGGGTAAGGATTTGGTGAAAATCGACGCCGCCACCGGAGAGCGGCAGATCGTCGCCACGGCACAGCATCTCACGCCGAAGGGCGCGAAGGCTCCGCTGACCGTTTCCGGCATCCAATTCTCCGCTGATGAGACGCAGGCGCTGATCTTCACGAATACAAAGAAGGTCTGGCGCAAGAACACGCGTGGCGACTACTGGTTACTCCATGTGAAGTCCAAAAAGCTGCAAAAGCTCGGTGGCGATGCCGCACCATCGACACTGATGTTCGCCAAGTTTTCGCCCGACGGCGCCCGCGTGGCCTATGTGCGCAGGAACAATATCCATGTGCAGAATCTTGCGGACTTAAAGATCACCACGCTCACCACCGACGGCTCTGACACACGGATCAACGGCACTGCTGACTGGGTGAACGAGGAGGAGCTTGGCCTGCGTGACGGCTTCCGCTGGAGCACGGATGGCTCACGCCTGCTCTTTTGGCAGTTCGACACGCAGGACGTGAAGAAATTCTGGCTCGTGAACCAGACCGACGGCGTTTATCAAAACCTCACCAGCTTTCCGTATCCGAAAGCCGGTGAAAAGAACTCCGCCACCCGTCTCGGCATCGTGAGTGCCTCTGGAGGCGCGGTGACTTGGCTGAAGGTGCCGGGCGATCCGCGCGAGCATTACCTGCCCTTTGCCGAATGGACGCCTGATGGCAAGGCGGTGCTGCTGCAGCAGTTCAATCGCCTGCAAAACACGCAGCACGTCATGCTCGCCGATCCTGCGACCGGCGAGGTCAAAACCTTGCTCACGGAAACCGACAAAGCCTGGGTGGAAAACAAGAACACCGTGCCACGCTGGGCTGATGATGGCTTTGTCTGGCTGAGCGAACGCAGCGGCTGGCGTCATGCCTATCTCGTGAACCTCAACGGCGAAGTGAAACCGGTCACGAAAGGTGATTTCGACGTCATCGAAATCATTTCGGTCAAAGAGGGGCAGCTCGACTTCCTCGCATCACCGGAGTATGCCACGCAGCGCCACCTGTATCGCACTCGTCTTGAGGGTGGCGTGATACAGCGACTTTCACCCGCCGACCAGCCCGGCACTCACAGCTACGAAGTCAGCGAAGACGCCAAGTGGGCGGTGCATACCCATTCCAGCATGACCACCCCGCCCGTTGTGGACCTCGTCTCACTGCCGGATCATCAAACGATCCGCTTGCTCAAAACGCAGGCCGCGCTCAAAGAAAAACTCGCCAGGCTGAAGCTGCCTAAGATGGAGTTCCTGAGCGTGGACATCGGCAATGGCATCAAGGCGGACGCGTGGATGATGAAGGCGTCCGATTTCGACACCGCAAAGCCGCATCCGCTGCTCATGAATGTCTATGGCGAGCCCGCGGGGCAGACGGTGAAAGATGTCTGGGGTGGTCAAAAAATGCTATGGCACGCCATGCTGGCGCAGCAGGGCTACGTGATCGCCAGCGTGGACACACGCGGTACACCGGCGCCGAAAGGCCGAGACTGGAGAAAGGCTGTGCATCGCCAGCTCGGCATCATGAACTCGCACGAAGAAGCGGAGGCTGTCCGCGCCTTGCTGAAACGTTTCATCTTCCTTGATCCCAAGCGCGTCGGCATCTGGGGCTGGAGCGGCGGCGGCAGCAGCAGCCTTGATGCGATCTTCCGCTATCCCGATCTCTACCGCACCGCCATCGCCGTCGCTCCGGTGCCGGACCGCAAACTTTACGACACGATCTACGAGGAGCGCTACATGTGCCTGCCGAAAGACAACACGAGAGGCTACACCAACGGCTCGCCAATCACGCATGCAAAGGCATTGAAAGGCAATCTGCTCATCATCCACGGCACCGGCGATGACAACGTACACTACCAGGGAGTCGAAAAGCTGATCAATGAACTCGTCGCTCACAACAAGCCCTTCACCGTCATGCCCTACCCGAATCGAGATCATGCGATCAATCTGGGCAAGGGAACCTCACGACATCTCTACGAACTGATGACTGCCTATCTCCGCCAGCATCTGCCCGTGGAGTGAGTGGCCTTTCAGCGCTCGCTTGCTTTGATCAGCTTCGGTTGCGGGCGCTTCTTCCACTTTTCCACATCTGCCTTGAGCACCTCGACGGCTTTTTCGAGCTGGCGGTCGTTTTTGTCACCAGGCTGAGGCCAGATGAGATGATCGGGCGTCGCGCCGTTGAGTTCCATGTCCTGGCCGTCGGAAAGCACATACCAGCCGCGAAAGGGCAGGCGCAGGGTGCCAACGTCCATGATGGAGGTGGAACCGGTGCTGATGACACCGCCGGCAGTGGGCACGCCGACGAGCTGACCGCGTTTCAGTGTCTTGATGGCGTGGCTGAAGACCTCGGCGTTGCTGTAGCTGTTTTGATTGCACAGCACGACGATGGGCTTCTGCCATGTGGCGTAGATCATGCGGTCCTGCGGATAGCCGGGCGTGCTGCTGCCGCGCGGAATAGCGATGGCATGGCGCGGCTGCGTGAGCGCGGTGAGCAGGTGATCGGTCGTGGAGCCACCGCCGTTCTCACGCACGTCGATGATGAGGCCGTCTTTGCCAGCGCCGGCATGATACAGCTCCTCCTGGAACTTCTGAAAGCTCGCGTCGTCCATGGCGCTGATGTGCAGGTAGCCCAAAGTGCCGCCGGAAGCCTTCTCCACCTCGCGGCGGTTCGCCGCGATCCAATCATCGTAAAGCAAGTGTCGAGCGGTGATGTAGCTGATCGGTCGCAGCGTGACGCTGCGCGTCTTGTCGCCCTTTTGCACGGTGAGCACCACATCACGCTCCATCGGGCCGTTGAGCACGCTGCTCACATCCATGGATGGAGTCACATCCTTGCCATCCACCTTCAAAACGATCTCACCAGGCTCCACGCGGCTCTCCTTACGGCTGGCGGGTGATTTCGGGATCACCTGACGCACCTTCCAGCCGGGTCCGACAAAGGCGGGATCAAAGCGCAGGCCGAGGTGCGCCGTCTCCTCGCGCCAACCGCTCGTCGTCCTCGCCAAACCGATGGTGAAGCCAAGGTGCGATCCATTCAACTCGCCGAGCATCAACCAAACGCACTCAGCCGCTCCCTTCATATCCGGTGATTCGGCCGCCATGTCGCGATACTTCTCCCGCACGACGTTCCAGTCGCGGTTGCCCAGCTTTTCATCGTAAAAATGATCACGCATGACCTGCCAGCACTGATCGAACACCGCACGCTGCTTCTCTGCGCGTGAGTAGCTATGCTGCGCCTTGAACGCGAAGGCCTTCGGCTCGCCACCTTTGCCGGAAAGCGTCGCGGGCTTGCCATCGAGCATGCCCACGAGCTGGTCGCCCTCCTTCAGCCAGGCGGCGTTTGTCAGGGCGGCGTTGCTCAGCGGTTTCGGCGTCAACCCATCGGGAAACTCGACGACGCGGGTGCTTTTCTTCATCTCAAGCTGCGACTGGAAAGCGAGCTTCTTCGAGTCCGGTGACCACACAAGCGAATGCTCGTAGGAGTTGGGGATGCGAATGCGATGAATGCGCTCATGAACGTCCGCGAAGTCAATTTTGAGCGGTTCGGGCTTCTTCGGCTCCGGCTTCTTCTGCGCCGCTTTGGCAGCTTCAGGCATCTTCTCATCAGGCTTCGATGGAGTTGCGTTTTGATCGTCAGCCTTGTTCGCAGGCGCGGCTTTTGGCACCTCTTTTTTGGGCTCTTCCTTGGTCGGAGCTGCTTTCGTCGGCTTCTTGAACTTCTCCCGCGCCTTGGCCAGCGTGCGCTCACGCTTCGTCTTTTCGTCATCTTCGGCGTGCAGGTTCACATAAATGATGTCCACCTCATCCAGCTCCCGCTTTCCTGTCCAGGCGATCATTTTGCCATCCGGCGACCAGTGCGGGCGCGTGTCGTCATCCGGGTGGCGGGAGAGGTTGAAGGGCGGCTTCGAGCCGTCCGCAGGCAGCAGCCAGATGTCGTCGTTGAAGGCCTCATCCTCCTGCGAATACACGATCCACGTCCCATCCGGCGAAAACTCAAACGCGGGTGCATTCCACGATTCGATGAGCCGCTTCGCATTCTTCCCGTCTGCGTCGGCAATCATCAAATCCCCTCGCACCCGCAGCCACGCGAGCTTTTTGCCATCCGGCGTGAATTCCGGCACCTCGTCAGCCTCGGCGTCATTCGTTAGCTTCGTCAGCTTGAAGCCCACGCTCTCCCACCACGCCTTTTTCGCATCTGCAGGCAGCGCTTTCCACAGATCTGTCTGCCCACCGGCATCACTCACGAACACGAGAGACTTCCCATCCGGCGCAAACACGGCGTCACGCTCCTCTTCCGCCGTCTCCGTCACGCGAATTGGCTCCTTCAGCTCCGTGTCCATCACCCACACATCGCCGCCGCTGATGAAGGCCATCTGCAGTCCATCCGCCGTGAAGGAAACGTCCGTCGCCTTGTCCATCACCACTCGGGAGATGTCCGTCGTCGCATCATGCGCCGCCTCGATCTCGATCTTCAACGGCTCCTTGTCCCCCGGATGCCAGCGATACAGGTCAAAACGCATGCGAAAGACCAGCGTACCGCCATCGCGAGAGATCGCGGGAAAAACGACGAGGTCGCCTTTGAAATTCGTGATCGCCGTGTGCTTGCCGCTCGTGAGATCGTGCTGCCAGAGGTTTCCATTCCGCACGAAGTAGAAACCCTTGCCGTCCGGCTTCCACAGCGGCCAGCGGTTCTCGTTTTCATCGCTGATGACCTGCTTGAAGCTGCCATCCGTCCGATTGAAGAGCCAGATCTGCCCCGCACGCGATCCCTTGAAGCCCTGCCGCCACCATGACTCCGATCCCTCACGCATGAAGAGCATGTTCTGACCATCGGGCGACAGCACGCCGTCGAATCCATAGTCATCAAAGAGAACGCTCTCCGCCTTCCGCTCGTTCGCGTCGATGATCGCATGCCGCGCCGAACGCGACTCCCGCAGCCACGAAAAATCCCGCGCCATCGTCACCAGCAATCCTTTGCCATCTGGCGTCCACTCGCGCAGGTCGCAGCCGTCGGTGTGAAAAGTGATTTGCTTCGGCTCGCCGCCGCCTGCTGGCATCGAGTAGAGCAATTTGAAGCCATCCCGCTCGCTGTTGAAGGCGATCTGTCGCCCATCCGGCGAAAACGCCACGCCTGAATCCAGCGCCGGATGCGTCGTGAGCCTCGTGGCGCGTCCACCATCCGTCGGGGCCGTCCAAAGGTCCCCCTGCCACTCAAACGCGACCGTTTTACCATCCGGCGAGAGCGCAGGCTCATGCACAAGTCGCACCGGCTCGGCGAGGACGACAGCAGGAAAGAGGAGAAGGAGGAGTCTTTTCATAAGGGCGAGCATGGAACGTCAGGTGGCGGGTGATTTAGTCGCGATAGCGTCGTGGAGTGCGGTGGCAAGCCTTGGCGCGACACCGCTGTCACGTGCCGGACGGCTTTCTCCGGCCTCATAATGAACCTATCCTGCGCTCGACAGCGGTGTCGCCGATGCAAAGTGCCCTTGCATCTCTGCCACCGCACTCCACAACGCTTCGCGCAGTTCGAAAGTCATAGTCCCAGTTGCTGCTTCACCTCCGTGAACGCTTTCACCGCCTTGTCCAAATCCTCGCGCGTATGCGCGGCGCTGATCTGGGTGCGGATGCGGGCCTTGCCTTGCGGGACGACGGGGTAGCTGAAGCCGATGACGTAAACGCCACGTTCCAGCATGGCGTCGGCGAACTTCGATGCGAGCGCGGCATCGCCGAGCATGACGGGGACGATGGGATGCTCGCCGGGAACGATGTTGAATCCGGCCTCGGTCATCGCGGCGCGGAACCAGCGTGTGTTCGACTCCAGCGTGTCACGTAAAGTAGTGCTCTGCTTTAGCAGGCCCAAAGCGGCGATGGAAGCCCCGGCAATCGATGGACAAAGCGTGTTCGAGAATAAATACGGCCGCGAACGCTGGCGCAGCAGCTCGATGATCTCTTTGCGGCCGCTGGTGTAGCCGCCGCTCGCGCCACCAAGCGCCTTGCCGAGCGTGCCGGTGAGAATATCGATGCGGCCCATCACATCGCAGTGCTCGTGCGTGCCGCGACCGGTTTTACCCATGAAGCCAACGGCGTGGGAGTCATCCACCATCACCAGCGCGTGGTATTGGTCCGCCAGATCGCAGATTGCTTTCAATGGCGCGATGTAGCCGTCCATCGAGAACACGCCATCCGTGGCGATGAGCTTGAAGCGTGCGCCTTTGGCATCGGCGGCAATCAACTGCGCCTCCAGATCGGCCATGTCGCAGTTTTTGTAGCGATAGCGCTGCGCTTTGCACAGGCGCACGCCGTCGATGATCGAGGCGTGATTGAGTTCATCGCTGATGATCGCGTCCTCGGGGCCGAGGATCGTTTCAAACAGGCCGCCGTTCGCGTCGAAGCACGATCCATAGAGGATCGTGTCTTCGGTGCCGAGAAACTCGGTCAACGAGGCCTCCAGTTCCTTGTGCACGCCCTGCGTGCCGCAGATGAAGCGCACGCTGGCGAGGCCGTAGCCCCAGTGCTCCAGCGCCTCATGTGCGGCCTGACGCACCTTCGGATGCTGTGCGAGCCCGAGGTAGTTGTTCGCACACAGATTAAGCACCGCCGCGCCGCCGTTCGCACGCACGAGCGTGCCCTGCGGCGTGCTGAGCACACGCTCGCGCTTGTAAGTCCCCGCGGCGCGGATGGCATCGAGTTGCGTGCTGACGTGGTTTTTAAATGAGGCTCTCATTTCCAAGGAGTGGATTCAGGGGTGAAGTAGCTGCCGGTCTCATTCGTGACGAGGACGCGGCAGAAGCCCGAGGCGGGCGCTTGATCGAATGCAATGCGCTGGATGCCGGTCGCGATTTCGCCCAGGTCCTGTGATTTCGCCCAGCTGTGGTCAAAGGTGAGCGCGTCCTCGGGTCCGAAGAAGACCTTCGCCATGCTTCGAGCCTTCGCGGTGGTTTGCAGATCGAGCTCGACATGCACTTTGCTGCCCTGGCGCACGATGCGCTTGATCGTGACCGTAGTCGGAAAGACAAGCTGTTTCAGCGCGGCCTCGTTCATGTAGTCAGGCATCGACTTCATCGCAGGCGCGGTAACATCGACGCCTTTTGGATAACGGTAATGAGTGATGCCGCCCATCGCCATGCGGAACCAGCCGTCGTTGCTGAGCGACCAGAGGCAGTTCGTTTGCTCGCGATTCGCATCCGCCTTGCTGCCGTTCATGACGTCGAGCTGATGCCATTTGCCGCTGTCATCCTGGCACCAGCCGCGGAAGTCGGCGGCGCGCATGATGTGTCCCGTGCGCTGAATGTGCGGCGGTCCGGGCACTTCGACAAAGCAGCCCGGCAGCAGGCTTTCCACGCTGCGTTTCTCCGACCACTTGCGACCGCAGGCATAGAGCCGCCACTGGCGTGTCTTTTGATCGAGAAACCAGCCGGTGTAGGTGTCGTAGGGCTTGCCGGGCTCGATGCGCAGCGCGAGCACGGTGGAGGCGATTTTCTGGCCTTCATACGGATTCCAGTCGCGCAACTTCACGCCGGTGCCTTCGTGATCAAAGTGGCCAAACGTCGCCTGCGGACTGCCGATGGCGAGCAGATGCGAGAGCTGCGCGAGCGGAGGCTCCGCCGCACCGCGCTGAAAGGACCACATGGAAAAATTGATGCCGCCGGAAGTGTGATCGGCATTGAAGGTGGAGCCGAAGTAGCCAAACGGCGTGGTGATGGGTGAGTAGAAATCCTTTTCGCCAAAGATCGGCCGCACCTCCATGATCCACAGACGGCTCTGCGCATTGCCAAGCGTGGAGCTTTTGAATCCGCTGTGAATCGCCGCCGGACGCCAGCGAGCGCGGAGCAGTTGCGTCCCAACGATACCCGGGCCGCTCAATTCGATGCTCTCAATCGTTCCAGCGCCCGTAGGCGAGAGCACGAGATCCACACGCCCCTCTTTGGCTCCTTTAATATCAAATCCTCCCGACGCAGTCGTCTTCGCCTCGCCGAGTTCCACATTGAAGCGTCCGCTGCCGTTGATCTTGCCGGAGATCACGCCATCGGCATGCAGCCAAAGCGGAAAGACGATGCGCTGCTCCGGCGAGCGCAATCCCTCGATGCGTGACCACTGCTTGTCGCCGTTGAGTTCGTCCTGTGCTGGCGATTCACCTCCGAGCTTCGCGCCTTCGGCTCCGGAGAAGAAGCAGTGCCCCGGCAGCAAGGTGAGTTTGCCATCCTGCGCCGACTGCGCGAGCACCACCTGATCGACGTCATGCTCCGATCCAATTTTAACGGCCTCAATTGTCTGAGCGGAAGCGACACCACCGGCAACAAGCGAGAGAATGGCGATCAGAAGCTGGAACGGACGACAATTCATGGTGTGATGAGGGGAAGAGATCAGAATTTCACAGGCGAAAACGGCAGTCCGTGCGCCTGCGCCACAGGTTCGTAAGCGAGCTGGCCGTTCATGATGTTGATCCCGCCGACGAGCGCGGGATGGCGGCGGCAGGCTTCCGCCAATTCGTGATCGGCGAGCATCTCGATGTAAGAGTGCGTCACATTGATGAGCGCCTGCGTGGCGGTGCGCGCGTAGGCGCCGGGCATGTTCGCCACGCAGTAGTGGATGACGCCTTCCTCGACATAGATCGGGTCGTGGTGCGTGGTGGGGCGCGTCGTCTCAGCGCAGCCGCCCTGATCGACGGCAATGTCCACCAGCACGCTGCCGGGCCTCATGCGGCGCAGCATGGCGCGGTTGATGAGCTTCGGTGCTTTCGCTCCCGGAACGAGCACCGCGCCGATGAGCAGATCCACCTGCGGCAGCAGTTCCATCAGATGCGATTCATTCGAGTAAAGCGTGTGCGCCGTGTGCAGCGTGATGTCGAGGAAGCGCATGCGCTCCAGATCGACCTCGAGAATCGTCACGTCCGCGCCAAGACCGGTGGCCATGCGCGCGGCATTGATGCCGGCCACGCCGCCGCCGATCACGACGACCTTTCCCGGCAACACGCCCGGCACGCCGCCCAGCAGCGTGCCGCTGCCGCCCGCGTGCTTCGCGAGGAAGTAACCGCCCACGAGCACAGACATGCGCCCGGCGATCTCGCTCATCGGCTCCAACAACGGCAGACGGCGGTTCACCTCGATGGTCTCGTAGGCCAGCGCCGTGACACCGGATGCGATCAGCGTCTCCGTGAGCGAACGGTTTGCCGCGAGATGCAGGTAGGTGAAGAGCAACTGCCCGCGACGCAGCAGCGCATACTCCGACGGCTGCGGCTCCTTCACCTTCACGATCAGCTCTCCCTTCGCAAAAACCTCTTCATGCACTTTGACGATCTCCGCGCCCACCGCCGCATAGTCGTTGTCAGGAAATCCCGCGCCCGTGCCGGCCTGTGTTTCAACAATGACCTGATGGCCGCTCTTGATGAGCTGATAGGCCGACGAGGGCGTGACGGAGACACGATTCTCCTGCTCTTTGATCTCCTTGGGAACGCCGATGATCATGATGGCTCAGAGGTTGAAGGTTGGATCAAGGCAACGTGCTCACTTGCTCCAATCCAGCACGACCTTGCCGCAATTGCCGCTCTCCATCGCGGCGAATCCCTGCTCGAATTCGGTATAGTGGAACCGGTGGGTGATGATCGGTTTGATGTTCACGCCGCTCTCAAGCATGACGCTCATCTGATACCAGGTTTCATACATCTGGCGGCCGTAGATGCCGTGGATGGTGAGCATGTTGAAGATAACCTTGTTCCAGTCGATCTCGATCTGCTCGCTGGGAATGCCAAGCATGGCGATCTTGCCGCCGTGGCACATGTTATCGATCATTTCGCGAAAGGCGGCGGCGTTGCCGCTCATTTCGAGGCCGACGTCGAAGCCCTCCTTCATGCCGAGCTGCTTCTGCACGTCGGCGATGGTTTCGTTCTTTACATTCACCGCACGAGTCGCGCCCATTTTTCGTGCGAGCTCAAGGCGATACTCGTTCACGTCGGTGATGACAACGTGGCGCGCACCGGCGTGCTTCACAACGGGGATCGCCATGATGCCGATGGGGCCCGCGCCGGTGATGAGCACGTCCTCACCGAGGCATTCAAAGGCGAGCGCAGTGTGCACGGCGTTGCCGAAGGGATCGAAGATGCTCGCAACTTCCTCATCCACGCCGTCGCGGTGATGCCAGACGTTCGTCATCGGCACGCTGATGTATTCGGCGAAGGCCCCGGTGCGGTTCACACCGATGCCGACGGTGTCTTTGCAAAGGTGGCGACGGCCTGCGAGGCAGTTGCGGCAGCGACCGCAGACGACATGGCCCTCGGCGCTGACGATCTCGCCGGGATGAAAGTCCACCACATTCGAGCCCACGCGAACGACCTCGCCGACGAATTCATGCCCGACGACCATCGGCACAGGGATCGTCTTCTGCGCCCAGGCGTCCCATTTGTAGATGTGCAGGTCCGTGCCACAGATTCCGGTTTTGCGGACCTTGATGAGGACATCATTGATGCCGACCTGCGGCTCCGGGACGTCCTGGAGCCACAATCCGCGCTCCGCGCGTGCTTTGACGAGTGCTTTCATGGAATGCGGTATATTGGACATGCGTCCAACATATCAGCAAGCGATATTTTTGGCCTCATGCCAGGATCTCAGGGATCACATGGCCAAAGTCGCGCTCCAGGCGCTTGCGACCCGGGATCTCCAGCCGGTGCGGATCGAGGCCGAGCTGGTGGAGGATCGTCGCATGCACGTCGGTGACGTAGTGCGGATGCTCGACGGCGTGGAATCCGAGTTCGTCGGTGCTGCCGTGGATCGTGCCGCCTTTGACGCCGCCACCGGCCATCCAGACACTGAAGCCATACGGGTGATGATCGCGCCCGTCGCTGCCCTGTGTGCCCGGCGTACGGCCGAACTCAGTGGCGAAGACGACGAGCGTGTCATCGAGCATGCCGCGCTGCTTGAGGTCCTTGAGCAGGCCGGAGATTGGCTTGTCCACCTGCTGCGAGAGGCTGGAGTGATTCTTCTTCAAACCGGAGTGCGAATCCCACGCGCCGGCCGCGCCGTCGCCATGCTGAAGCTGGATGAAGCGCACACCGCGCTCGGCGAGACGACGCGCGACGAGGAGCTGTCGTGCAAACGGCTCGGTCACTTTGTCATCGAGACCGTAGAGCTTCTTCGTCTCGGCGCTTTCGCTGTCGAGATTCATCGTCTCAGGCACGGCGGTCTGCATGTTGAAGGCGAGCTGGTAGCTCTTCATGCGCGCGGCGAGCGTCTTGTCGCCGGGATACTGCTCCGCGTTGAGCGTGTTCAGCTTGTGAATGAGATCGAACTGCGCCGCCTGCTCGCCTTTGCCGATCTGAAACTCCGGCGCGGCAAAGGTCAGCGGGTTCTTCGGATCGACCTTCAAATTGATCGCGTCGTAAGCGGGACCGAGGTAGTGGCCGTCACGTGTGTCGAAGTAACGCGGCCCCATGTTGACGAAGGACGGCAGATTGTCGGACATGGAGCCGAGGCCATACGTCACCCACGCGCCAATCGTCGGCACGCGTGGCTCCAGCATGTGGCGGCCGCTTGCGAACTGCACCTGCGCGCCGTGATTGTTGTCCGTGGTCCACATGCCGCGGATGAAGACGATCTCATCCGCGCAGGAGCCGATATTTGGAAACCAGTCGCTGATCTCGATGCCGCATAGGCCGTAGCGCTTGTAGCCGACCTGCAGCGGGTAAATGACATTGCGCTGCTTGCCGTTCGCGTCGTTCACCACCACCACGCGCACGTTTTTGAGCTTCTCCGGTGCGAGCACGTCCTTGTAAGGCGTCTCTTCGATCGACTTGCCCGCATACTTCGTGAGCATCGGCTTCGGATCAAAGCTCTCCATGTGGCTCACCCCGCCGCGCATGAACAACCAGATCACGCGCTTCGCCCTCTGCGGCAGCATAGGCAAACCGCTCGGCGGCTGCCAGCCTTCCTCGGCCTTCAGCATCGACGCGACCGCAATGCTCCCGAGTCCGCCGAGAATGTCGCGGCGGCGGAAGGGTGAAGGGTGGTGAACAGGGTTCATCGCAGAGTGACAAAGTCGTTGTGGTTGATGAGCGCCTGCAAGAACAAGCTGCGGTTTTGCTGCAACGCCGTGAAGCCCTCCAAACTCGTCCGGCGCTCGGTTTCCGTCGGCGGACGAGCGAGGACGGTGAGGAAGGCTTGTGTCACAAAGGCCTCGCCATCGAGCTTGTCGAGTTTCGCCGCAAGGGCGTTGGCGCATTCGCGGCTGAGCTGGCTGTTGGTGAGCGCGAGCGCCTGCTGCGGGACGACGCTTTCGTTGCGGCGGTAGCATTCGAGGACGTTGCTGTTGTCGAAGGTGGCGAGGAAGCGGTGCTCCTCGTTCGCATTCTGCACAAAGTAGAGCGAGCGGCGCGGACTGGTCTCGGCTTTGACCGGATCGATGCTCGGACCGCCCTGCGTCAAATCGAGCTTCCCGGCGATGTGCAGCAAACTGTCGCGCACGAGCTGGCTTTCCATGCGACGCGGGTTCATGCGCCAGTAGTTCGCGTTGTCGGGATCGGCGGCGAGCGTGGCCGGATCGGCCTCCGCATTCGACGAACTACGGCGGTACAGCGCGGAGAGCACCATGGCGCGATGTAGGTGTTTCATGCTCCAGCCGTTGTTCATGAAATCGACCGTGAGCGTGTCGAGGATGTCCTGATGCAGCGGTGCCAGCGAGCGGCGGCCGAAGTCATCCATGTTCGCCACAAGCGGCGCGCCGAAGTGCCGCAGCCAGACTTGGTTGACCAAAACGCGGGCGGTGAGCGGATTGCGTTTGTCGGCGATCCAGTTCGCGAAAGCGAGTCTGCGACCGGTGCTGCTGTCAGGGTAGGTCTGCACGGCGGCGTTGGTGCTTTCCTCGGGGCCTTCCTGCGCCTTCAAACTCGCAGGCAGCGCAGTGTAGGCTTCACCGGGCGCTTCGACTTTCTTCTTCGCCTTCTCCAAGGCTTCGCGCGCTGCTTTGATCTTCTTTTCGGCATCTTTCGCCTTCGGATCTGCCTCGACTTTGGCGAGATCGAATCCGGCTTGAGCGAGTTTGAACGTCGCCTCGGCAGCGGCGGCGGTCTTGGCGAGCGCCTTGTCCTGCTTCGACTTTTCGGCGGCGAAAACGGCACGAATCATCGCGGGTTTCGCAGCGGCGGCAGCGAGTTGTTTCTCGGCGAGTGCGACCGCAGCTTTTGCATCCGCCAGCGGGATCGATTTGTCGGCTGATGGCTCGCGCATGAGGACGTCGGCGGCGAGTTCGGCGAGCTTGAAGCTGTGAAATTCGACATCGGCGTCGAAGGCGCTCAGCGCCATCGCACCGGCGCGGCGGCTCTGCGGCAGCCGATAGGCGAGAACGGGATCGCCATTGATGCTGGCGTTGATGAACTGGCCGCGCACGCGCAAATCGAGGGTGTAGCGCAGGTCCTGCGAGATCGCCCGAGGTGCCGCGCCCGTCGGTGGATAGCTGGACTTGCCGCCGCTGCCAATCGCGACCTGGATCTTTGATCCGCCGCTTACCGCGCTCATGTAAACCATCACGTCGTCACCGTCCGCGCTGTCGAAGACGATGCCGACCGATTTCCATTTCTGCCCGCCGCGAATGGTGAAGCTCAGGCTGGCTTCGAAATCAGCAGGCGGTGCCGATTTGAGGCGCATGGCACGGCGTTCCGCGCCCGTGGTGAACTGGCGCACGCCGGTGGCCGAGTGTTTCCAGTCGCCGTTGAGAATCTCCCATCGCGCGGGATTGGCCGAGGTGAAACCATCGCTGATGATCGTCTTCGCCATCGTCACCGGCTTTGTCGGAGGTTGCGGCGATTTGGCGAGTGCCTGCCGCGCCTGATCGAGCGCTTTCTGCGCGGAGGCGATCTCGCGTTCGGCGGCGTGGAGTTGATCCTCAAGCACGAACGGCAGAAGCACCGGACGCGCTGCAGACGGAGGCAGTTCGACGGGCTTTGGCTGAAAGGCGGCGAACTCGAGCACCTGCGGGATGCCTGCCGTCAGCGCTCTCGACTTGTCCTCGTTCTTTTCATCGCCACGCACATGGCGATACGTCGGCGTGTCGAGATGCAGGTCGAAGACGCGTGGCAAGCCGTTCTTTTCGAAGTCGGTTTCACCCTGCCACGGATCGAGGCGCACGTGCAGCGGCTCAAAGATGGCGCGCATGCGGTAGTAGTCGGCCTGCTCGATGGGATCGTATTTGTGGTCGTGACACTTCACGCACTGCATCGTCACGCCGAGGAACGCACGGCAGGTGTGTTCGATCGTGGCATCCAGCCAGGTGGTGCGATTGAAGAGGTAGTAGCTGCGGGCCAAGAACCCGGTGGCACGCAGGTTGTCGCGATCCTCGGGCGCGAGTTCATCGGCGGCGAGCATCTGCACGATCATCTTGTCGTAGCCTTTGTCGGCATTGAGCGACTCGACTATCCAGTCGCGCCAATGCCAGATGTGTTTCTGCGAATAGCGAAGCTGTGAACCGAGGCCATACCAGTCGCAGTAGCGCCAGATGTCCATGAAGTGCCGCGCCCAGCGCTCGCCGTATTGGGGGGAGTTCAGGAGGCGGTCAACGACACGCGAATAGGACTTATGGGTCGGATGCGTCTTACTCAAATCGTCCGCAAAGGCGGCGATCTGCTCCGGAGTCGGCGGCAGGCCGATGAGATCGAGATACACGCGGCGGAGCCAGATCTCCGGCGCGGCCTCGGGCTGCGGTTTAAGATTCTTCGAAGCAAGCCGCGCTGAAAGCAGCGCGTCCAGCGATTGACCAGACGATGTCGGCACTTGATAGGCCCAATGCGCGCGTGGATCGGGCTCGGGCTGCTCATTGGCAGGAGCGGGTGCTCCGGCAGCGAGCCAGGATTTCAATTTGGCCAGCTGCTCGGTGTTGAGCATCGAGCCTTCGCCTTCCGGCGGCATGCGGTCGTCCTTGTCGGTTGTCGTGACGCGTTCCAGCAGCAGCGCATGATCACCGGCGAGGATGTTTCCATCATCGCCGCCCTTCCGCATCGCGGCGACGGTGTCGAGGCGCAGGTCCGCCTTTTGCTTCAAGGCACCATGGCAGGCGTAGCAGCGCTCTTTGAGCAGCGGCTTGATTTCCTTTTCGTAATCCACTGCCAGAGCCGGCAACGCGATCCAGCCGAGCATGACCATGCCTTGAGTCAGGATGACACGCAGGGTTGAAAGGGCGGCTGGTTTGTTCATGGAGCTTGGCGTGGAGACATTACGCCGCCCGCCGATGAACTCTTTGCTGTCCAAAAACCGCCTTACCAAGCCTTGGAGCGTCTGCCACCCTCATTCCTCATGCGCCCGATCCTCCTTCTCGCCCTCACCATCGCTTCAACCTTCGCCGGTGACGCCACTGTCATCGAAAAGACACCCGGCCTCGTGGCCTTCTGGACGTTTGGCGAGGAGGCCGGACAAAAGCGCGTCTCGCAGGGCACGAAGGAGACACATCCGCTCACCGAGGTGAACGGCCCCATCAAACGCGTCTCGGGCGGCCCGTTCTCCGGCTACGCCGCCGATTTGAATGGCAGCCAGTATTTTGAAATCAAGCACGGCGAGACGGGCGACCTCAATATCAGCGGCAAGGACGCGCAGGTCTCGATGTTTGCCGTCGTGCGCATCGTGAACCTCAAAAAGAGCCGCACCATCGCCGGCATGTGGAGCGAGGGCAAAGGCGCGAACGACGACACCGGCACGCGCCAATACGCGATGCTCATGAACATGCCCACCTACGGCGGCCCGCGCAATCTGGTGCCGCACATCAGCAGCGAAGGCGGCGTGACGATGCGCGCCGACGGAACGAAGTTCCCTTGGTGCGCCGATTATGCGGCCACGAAGCTCGAAGTGCCGGAGGAGCAGTGGTGTACGCTTGCCTTCACCTACGATTCGAAGCACATCCGCGCCTACATCAACGGCGTGCTCGACGAACGCCAGCTCGACGCCGTCAAAGACAAGCGCAACGACCCGTATTTCACCAAGGAAGGGCCCGGCGGCAAAGACCGCGGCATGAACCCTTACTACCATGGTCGAGGCATCTTCAAATACGACCCCGCGTTGCATGCGAAGACGAAGATCGCGCCTTCTGACTTCACCGTCGGCGCCCGCATGGCCGTCGGCTCGATGACCGGCGAGGCGACCATCGGCCGGTTTGGCGGCCTCGCAGTCTTCAATCGGGCGCTAAGCGATGAGGAATTGAAGAACCTGCACAAAGCGGCGGACGTGGGCTCGATTCGATGAAGTAGCCTCTATTGGCAATCGAAGTCTGGGAGCGTGCGGATTCGACTGCCAGTCGAAGCTACGACCGGCTGTTTCCGCGCTTGGATAATTGGTGCGAGCTGGCTATGAATCGGCGCATGACCCGCCGACCACTCCTTGCCACGCTCGTCCTATTCGCCTGCGGCTTCGTTCACGCGCAGACCGCCGTTCAACTCGCTCCACCGTCGATCCAGCGCGATGACAAGGGCGTGGTGACGCTCAAGAGCGGCTCACCGGAGACCACCATCCTCTACACGCTCGACGGAGCGGACCCGATCGCGAAGTCAAACCCGTATCTCGCGCCGATTGAACTCGCCTGCGGTGGCGATCTGAAAGCGCGCACGTTTTCCGCCGACCGTAGAACGATGAGCGAGGTCGCGCAGACCACGCTGGAGCCTCTTCCGGCGCACAAAGCACTTCCCAGCACCGTCGTGCCGGTCACGCAGGACCGAAGCTGGCCGCAGTATGACTGGCAGAAGCGCCACGAACTCACCAGCGCCGCCGTGAAGCGCACGAAGCCGCAGATTCTCTTCATCGGTGACTCCATCACCCATTTCTTCGGCGGCGAGCAGTTCGACAAGTATGCGCTGCGCGGACAGCAAACGTGGGGGGAATTCTACGCGCCACGAAACGCCGGCAACCTCGGCTTCGGCTGGGACAAGACCGAAAATGTGCTCTGGCGGCTCCAGCATGGAGCCATCGACGGCATTGCGCCGAAACTCGTCGTCATGATGATCGGGACCAACAACAGCGGCACCTGCTCCGCGCCCGAAATCGCTCTCGGTATCGAAAGCATCGTGCTGGAACTCGAGAAGCGCCTGCCGCAGTCAAAGATCTTGCTCCTTGGCATCTTTCCGCGAGGTGAGAAGCCCAATCCGCAGCGCGAAAAACTGGCGGAGGTGAATCAAATCATCGCAAAGCTCGACGGCACCGGCAAGGTGACCTTTCTCGACATCGGCGCGAAGTTCCTCACCACAGAGGGGCTCATCACGAAGGACATCATGCCCGACTTCCTCCACCCGAATGAAAAAGGCTACCGCATCTGGGCCGAGGCCGTAGAGCCGACGGTGAAGAAGCTGATGGAGGAATGACGAGCGCCGGATGCGGGCAGCAAGGCCGGGGTCATTTGACCTCGGTGGCCATCTCCAGGAGCGCGTTCATCAGTTTCACCGATGCCTGCGACTCCGTGTTGTTGGTTCCCGGCCAGGTCTCGTAGCCGCCGAGTTCGAAGTGGCGAGGTGTGGGCATGTAGCCGTAGTAGCCGTGGGCCAGTTCGACCATGAAGGAGTTCGGGAAGGGGCTGCGCTTGCGGAACTCAGTCCCCGTTTCCGCAAACGTTTCGCTGGGGGATGAGCCGATGCAGATGTCACCGATGCGAAGAATCTGGGCAGGAAACTTGGTCTCGGGACTCGCTGCGGCGAGACGCTGCACGCGACCGGCATAGGCCAGGGGGAGATCGGCTTTGCCGCCTTGAATGCGCGGCGCCTTCGCCTCGGTTTCCTTCGCCCAGGCGATGAGTTCCGGTTCGATCGTCCGCCATTTCACGTCCAACTCGCGATAGCGGGCAGCGAGGGCCGCCGAAGCCTGCCATTGCACTTTGGAAAGTGCACCATTCACCTTTGCGGCGACATCTTCCGCCACGTAGCGCATCTGCTCGTAGGGTGCCTTGCGTGGCTGTGGATTCCGGAAGTTGATGTTGTTGGCATCGCCGCTCGTGCCATTGGCCATCAGCGCCACGAAGGGAGGATACTCACCGCCACCGGTCTGCATGCGCTTCAAGGCCTCGCAGAAGTAGCCGTAGTAGTCGGCGGAAATATGTCCGCTGCCTACGCCGCCTACATAGTGAAGCGAATAAGCCGAATAGACCGAGATCAATCGCCCGCCGACCTCGCGCAGCGCGATGAAGCTCACCGTCGGATCAGGCTCGCCCGCTGGCTCCACGAGATTGGGATTTCCCGCACCGGGATTCATTTTGACCTTGTCAATCTTGCCAAAGGGATTCGGCGGCATGGTGCCCTCCTTGAGGAACCAGCGGCGAATGTGCACATGCTCCGGCACATCCACCGTTCCAAACGCGATCTCGGCCGGGCGCAGCAGATTGACGGCACGCTTCACACCGTCAGCGATCCGCCGTGCCACAAACTTCTGGTAGTCCGTGAGTTCCTGATCGGAGAAGTAGCCACGCACAGGCCCGCCGAGAGCATTCACGGCGGAATGCGTGTGCGTTCCTGAAATGAGCACATTGGCCGCAGGGATGCCGGTTTCCGTCTCGATCATCTTCCTCGCCTCCACGGACACGCTGCGGTGCAGGCCCAGCAGATCACACACCACCAGCGCCAGTTTCGTCTTTCCATCGTCCAGCACGAGGCACCTGGCGTGCAGCTCATCGTGGATGTGCGTGCATGGGAAAGGTGAAAAGCCGCCCACCACGCTGCCGCCAAGTTCCGGAGTGATGTTGCTCGTCGCCGCGCCGGCCTTCAGCGGGGAATCGTCTGCATGGACTGGAAGGACGACGGAAAGGATGAGGCATAGAAGTTTGTGCATGGTGTCAGTACAGCAGCCCACCGCCACTTTTGTCACGTCATCGCCATTCGAATCATCAAATGCCCATTCCCGGCCTCGAATCCGCCCTGCGGTTAGAGACGTCCATCTTCCGTCGTATTGGCTGGCTGATGTCCACCTCTGATAACGGCTGTTCCGGCCACGGCGCTGCTCACGCCTTCACTTTCATGAATCCGCGGCTGCGTGATGGCGTGGTCGTGCATGGGAGGCGATCCGTTTTGAAAACGAGTCTCGCGGGCCTCGGCGCACTCAGTTTGCCGGGCTTGATGAAGCTGCGCGCTGAAGGAGCGGCGACGAAGAGCAACAAGTCCGTCATCCTGCTGTGGATGACCGGCGGTCCCTCACACATCGACACCTGGGATCCCAAGCCGGACCGGCCCATCGAGAACCGGGGCCCGTTCAAGACGATCAAGACGAAGCTGCCCGGCGTGCGCATCTGCGAATTCCTGCCGAAGCAGGCGGCGATGCTCGACCAGTTCACGATCATCCGCTCCGTCGATTGCCGCTTCAGCAATCACGAACCGAACATGGTCATGCAGACCGCGAATCTGGCCGCCGCGCCACGCATCAATGCCAAAGGCCATTTGTATCCCTCGTTTGGCAGCATCGTCG
Organism: uncultured Prosthecobacter sp.; assembly: GCA_964452755.1. GTDB lineage: Bacteria > Verrucomicrobiota > Verrucomicrobiia > Verrucomicrobiales > Verrucomicrobiaceae > Prosthecobacter. The sequence continues at coordinate 828,712 of CAYVQY010000001.1, forward strand.
CAAAGCACCACGGGCCGAATCATCCTTCCATGCCGCCTTACGTCGTGCTGAACATGAAATCACGTTCGCATGTGGCCTGGGCCGGTTACCTGGGCACGCAGTATGATCCCTTCGACGGCAGCAGGGCCGCCAAGCTTTTCCAACTGCCCTCCGGCCTCAGCATGGACCGCCTGCATGCGCGCCAGACGCTCAGCAGGCAGATGGACGGACTGCGCGCCGACCTCGACGCGAGCGGCATGATGAGCGCGATGGACAGCTTCGGCCAGAAAGCCTTCGACATCGTCGCCGGTGGTCGTGCGCAGGAGGCGTTCGATTTGGAGAAGGAGCCGAAAAAGGTGCGCGACCGCTACGGCGAGCATGATTGGGCCAAACAAGCGCTGCTGGCGCGTCGTCTCGTCGAGCGTGGCTCCTCCTTCGTCACCATCGACCTCAGTAATCACGGGGCGTCCGGCACCTGGGACAATCACGGTGACAACATCCCACCCTACGGCGGCATCTGGAATGGCCTGCGCCCGCTGCTGCCCGTCTTCGATCACGTCATCACCACGCTCGTCAGCGATCTGCGCGAGCGCGGCATGCTGGACGACACGCTCGTCATTGCGATGGGAGAGTTTGGCCGCACCCCGAACCTCGGCACTCAGGGCAGCACCGACGGCCGCAATCACTGGCCACACGTCATGTCCATGTGCCTGGCCGGTGGTGGCTTCCGGCACGGCCAGGTCATCGGATCGAGCACCAAAGACGGTGGCGAAATCGACGAACGCCCCGTAACCCCAGGAGACCTGGCAGCGACGATCTACCACCACATGGGAGTGCCGCTGGACACGACCTACGCCGATCATCAGGGCCGGCCCGTTTTCATCGTGGATCAGGGGAGGCCGATCGCGGAACTGGTCTGATCACGTCCGCCTGCGCGACCGACACGTTCATCGTGCGTTCATGCATGGATTCGCCTGCTTCGTCGCGACATCCCCCGGTCATTCTTTTGTTCTTTTCGTTTCTTTCGTCTATCCAATCAGCTGCATGAATCCACTGCCGACTCTCAGCGAAATCGAAGCCGCCAAAGCGCTCATCCGCCCGCACATTCGTGAAACGCCGACCTACCGCTGGCCGCTGCTCGAAGACGGGCTCGGCTGCGAGCTGTGGCTGAAGCATGAAAACCACACGCCGGTCGGCGCCTTCAAGATTCGCGGTGGGCTTGTTTATATGGATGAACTGAAACGCGCAGAACCCGGCGTGCGCGGAGTGATCGCGGCGACAACGGGCAACCACGGCCAGTCCATCGCCTTCGCAGCGAAGCTGAACGGGCTGCGGTCGGTGATCGTGGTGCCGCATGGCAACAATCCGGAGAAAAACACGGCCATGCGATCACTCGGCGCAGAATTGGTCGAGCATGGGCGTGAATTTCAGGAGGCACTGGAGTATTCCCGCGAACTCGCCGCCAAAGAAGGGCTGCATGCGGTGCCGTCGTTTCATCCCTGGCTCGTTCGAGGCGTGGCGACGTATGGCTTGGAGATGTTTCACTCCGTAGCGGATTTGGACGCGGTTTTCGTGCCCATCGGCCTCGGCTCCGGCTTCTGCGGCATCGCGGCGGCCCGCGAGGCGCTGGGATTGCAGACGAAAATCATCGGCGTCGTGTCCGAGCATGCGCCCGCCTATGCGCTGTCATTTCAGCAGCGTCAATTCGTGCAGCAATCGAGCACAACCCGCGTGGCGGAAGGCGTGGCCTGCAAAACGCCGAATAAGGATGCGCTGGAGTATGTGATCCGTCATGCGCATGAAATCGTGACTGTGAACGACGCCGAAACCGTTGCCGCCATGCGCGAGATCATCCAGGCCACGCACAATATCGCCGAAGGAGCCGGTGCACTGGCTTATGCAGCGCTGAGGAAGCATCGTGCGCAATGGCGGGGTAAGCGGGTGGCCTGTGTGCTCACAGGCGGCAACGCGAGCATGGGCATGCTGCGCGAGGCGCTGCTGTAGCTCGGTGTTCCGATACCGAGTCACCGCCTTCGTGGAATCGGAATTTCGCGCCCCAACGAATCAACGCCGTGGCACCCACGGCAGCACGATGTGCGAGGGATGCTCGGCACCGAAATGGATCGTGTTCGTGGCGATGACCGTCCGGCGGTGCTGCTGGAGCGGTTCACCGGTGTTCGGGTTCACGTCGAAGCGCGGAAAGTTGCTGCTGCTGATGTCCAAGCGGATGCGGTGCCCCTTTTTGAAGACATTGCTCGTGGGATAGAGCTTGATGGTGAAAGGGTGCACTTTCCCCGGCTCCATGAGCCTCTCCTCCTGCAGCGAATCGCGGAACCGGGCGCGGACGATGCCGTCCTGGAGGTTGAGGTCGAAACCATGCGGCCAGTCGGCGCTGGGCGGGTAAACGTCGATGAGCTTGGCGGTGAAGTCGGTATCCACGGCTGAGGAAGAGGCCCAAAGCTTCACTTCGATCTCGCCGGTGATTTCGATGTCTTCGGCAAGCGGCGCGGTTTGAAACACGAGCACGTCGCTCCTCGCGGACAGCGGGATGGGCTTCGGCCAATTCCAGAATTTTTCGCTACCGCGCTGATCCCAGGCACCCTGCTGCATGATGCCGTCGCCGGAGGAGATGTTGCCGCCAAGCGTCGGCACGGGATTCTTTGGATCAAAGTCGTAGCTGGTGGATCCACCCGCCTTTTCCGGCACCACGTCACTCAAAACGCCGCCACCATGCAAATAGAACGGTGTGGGCTTCGCACGAGCGAGCGGCCATTCGTTTTCATCACGCCACTGGCCGCCGTGATTGAGACGACCGTCCTTGGTCTTGCTGCCATCGCCGGTGCCCATGACGAAGATGCGAACCTTTTTGGCAAAGGGCGCGGATTTGCCGACGCTGTTGTCGATTCCCTTCATCCAGTGATCAAACCACTCTTTGCGCCAGGCGAGTTGATCCGCGATGGCCGCTTCGCTGCCGAACTCGACCTGACCGTGCGCTGATTTCGTCTGCGCACCGTGAATCCACGGTCCCATGATCAAATACACATCGCTATTCAGCGTCTTGGAGAGCGCGGTGAAGTTCGCGGAGGTGTTGCCGGCCCAGGAGTCATACCAGCCGCCGACAAGATAGACCGGCATGTCTTTGTACCGCGCAGGATCGGCCAGGATGTTGTTCTGCGCCCAAAACGCGTCGTCCTTGCCGTGACGCATGGCCTGGATGAGCCAGTCCTCATATTCGGGGGCGAGTTTGAGCGGTGTGGAGCCAGGACGCAGCGGCAGGTGGTTCAAGTAATCCCAGCGGTTGTCCGCCATCTCCTTCAATTCGGCCTGTGTGGCCGGATCAAGCGCCGCGTTGCTGCCCTTCCCGGCATTCAGCATGATCCAATTCCAGAAGCGCATCTCAAACGCGCCCGCGTTGCGCATGCTCTGCCGGCCCATGTTGGACACGGCATCCACGGGAATGACCGTCGTGAGTTGCGGCACTTTTTCCAAAGCCATCGCATGCTGCGTGCCGCCGACATATGAGGTGCCCACCATGCCGATCTTCCCGTTCGACCACGGCTGCGCGGCGATCCATGCGGCGCAATCCGCGCCATCCGGGCCGTCATCGGTCATCCAGTGCCAGACGCCTTCCGAGGCGTAACGCCCCCGCGTGTCCTGCGCCACGAAGGCGTAGCCATTTGCGGCAAAGTATTCGCCGAAGCTCTTCGCGCCGTCCTTGTTGTAAGGCAGGCGCGTCAGGATGACCGGCAGCTTGTCCTTGTTTCCACCTGGCAGGTAGATGTCCGTGGCCAGCTTCACGCCATCGCGCATGGCGACCATGACGTTCTTTTGGACTTCCGGAGCCGCCTCTTGCCCATGTAGCAACGAGGCGGCCAGCAAGACAGCCGTGAACAACGAGCGCTGCGCCATGAGCTTACTCCGACAGCAGCTTCGCCACCTGTTCTTCCAGGCCACCACGGGCGTTGGTGCTAACGACCATGCCCTTCTTGTTCAGCAGCCACATGGCGGGGATGGAGTTGATGCCGTACTTGGTGGAAACCTCGTTCTGCCAGCCCTTGCCGTCGTAGTATTGCGGCCATTCCATGCCGCGTTCCTTAACAAACGCCTCCAGCTTGGCTTTGTCCGAATCGAGCGAGATGCCGACGATTTCGAAGCCCTTCGGATGCAGTTCCTTGTAGGCTTTCAGCACGTTCGGAAGTTCCGCGATGCAAGGCCCGCACCAGGTGGCCCAGAAGTCGATGAGAACGACCTTGCCCTGAAGTTTGGAGACATCGACTTCGCGGCCATCGACGGCTGTGAACTTCAGTTCGAGAGGCTTGGACTTGATCTCGGCGGCGGCTTTGATGCCGCTAATCTTGTCTTCAACCAGCTTGTTCATCTTCTCCTCCGGGTAGTTTTCGAGATGCTTTTCCGCCTTGGCAATCCACCCGGCTGTGTCGCCTCCGGGCGCTTCGGCCTCCTCGGAGGATTCCATCACGTCGATCAGGCTGGCCTGTGATTTGACCTCCGGCTTGGCGTCTTTTGAGTTCAGGATATCAGCAAGCGAGATGGCCGTCTTTTCGGGGGCAGGAACGCCGGCGATCTCACGCACGCGCGAAGTCATGGCATGAAACAAGGCCGCCTCCCAGCGCCGGGGGTTCTCGGGGTCGGCCTTCAGCGCGGCGGCGTAGGCGGCGTCAAACTCGGTCAGCCCGGTTTTGAGATTTGCGATCGCGTCCTCGCGGGTCTGCGGCTTCTCCTTCGGATTCTTGATGCCTTCGACGACATCGGTGACCTTCTGCCATTCGGCATCACCGTCGGCGGCACGAAGAGATGGGAAGGAAACTGCCAGGACGAAAGTCGTGGCCCCGATGATAAGAAAGCGAATAGCATTCATTTCCGGCAGCCTAATCGGATCGATACGAGGCTGGCAATCATTTAAGCAAAGATTTGCAAAGAGAACCGAAAGGGTCAGGGAATGCGACAAGTCCGCGATTGACGGACCGGACGGCTTCGCCATCTGCATACATTGTGCATTCAACAGCCCTCCAGATGCTGCTTTTCCTGCCGGTCTTGCCGACCGGTCTGTGGCTGGTGGGTCGGCGGGCGGAGTCCAAGGACGCAGCGGCGGGCGTGATGCATCTCTGCCTGGGATACGCCAAGTGGGTCTTGTTGTGCCTAGCGCTGTTTGACCTTTCACAGATGATTTGGCGCAGCGAGCCGGAGTGCTGGTCCGCCGCAGTAGCCTGGTCCGGGCTCATCGCGGGCGTGATGGCCTTCCGTTTTTTTATGACGGGTCTGGCAGATGTCATCAGCGGATCGCTGCTGCTATCGGGCGCACCGACGGATGAAGGCGGGAGCGTCGCGGGGCGCATCATGGGCTTCGCAGATGAACTTCGGAACATTTCGCTGCTCAGATTTCTGATGGTGACCCTGATGGTATTCGTGCTGGCCGCCGGCCTGGACGGATCACTCCAGTATGGACGCTGTCTCGTTTCCTCGGAGGGGCGGGGCACCGCCGCGGGAGTGTTCCAGAATGCCCGGGTGTTTTCGAACTTTCACGTCATCATCTTGATCGCCGCTCTTTTTTGCGCTCTCCGCCTGCCGCGGACGGATGATTTTCTCCGCCAACCTGTGCGCTGGAAGAGCTACATGTGTCTTTCCCTGTTCGCGCTGTCGGTGGTCATGCTCTGGACCCGGGGAATTCCGCCGCTATGAAGGGAAAACCACCACCCATCTCTCTCGCCAGGCAGCCGAACGTGCCGCCGGAACCGGAACTGACCGGGAAGGAGGCGCGCGACATCGTGCGCATCTTTGCGATCATGCTCGGGGTCATCCTAATCTCAGAGGTCGCGGGTGTCTTCACGCCCTCGGGTGCCAATCCCGCCGCCGCCGCCGTCCGCAGCGGGATGCAGTGGCTGTTGACCCGATCTTTGAACGAGGGCAGTCACGCCGTGCATTCGGGCAGCGCGGGCTGGTTGTTCGAGCAGCGGGAAATTGACCGCCTGACTCAGCGCGGCCGCGCTGACAACGGCCTGCACAGCCGCTTGAAGGAATTGGCGGCGCGACTCAAAGCGGAGGAAAAATCGCTGATCGTGGTCGCCATTCCAGGACGAGTGACCCTTTACCCGGAACAGGTGCGCAACGGCCGCTACACAGGGCCGGTGCGGGCCAAGGCGGAGACCGCAAAGCTGGCCGAACTCGCGGCTGCGGGCATCGACGTGATGGACATGACGGACGCGCTGTGGGAGTTCCGGGAGAGGCAGCAGGTCTTCTTCGCCCAGGACAGCCACTGGACGCCGGAGGCGATGAAGGCAGTCGCGGTGGCCGTGAACAAGCGGGTGAGGGAAAGATTTCCGCGCCTCGCCAGCAGCGAGACGCCGATCATCACCGCCACCATCATCGAACATGCCGACGCGGGAGACCTGGCGCGGCAGCTCGACCCGTTCAACGCAGGCGGATGGCTGGAAGAGGAGGTCGCCGAGCTGATTTCCATCAGCGGCCTCGATCCGGACCCGAAAGCGCCCGTCGTGCTGCACGGCGGCGATTTAATGCGGGTTTTTGACGATCCAGGCGGGAGCTTTGGCGGCGGGGGGAAGCCGCCGCGCGCCGGATTCGCCACCCAACTGGCCACGCTGCTGGGGCGGGCCATCGACGTTCGCGACATGCCGTCGGACGACGATTCCTACGACGGTAAAAAACTGGTCATCTGCCTGCTGCCGATGACGGAACTGGTGCCATAGTTCGTTTTCCTCATGCTCAGACTGGTTCTCCATTTCCTGTTCGGCGGCGTCTTCATGTATTCAGGCCTGGTGAAGGCGGTGGATCCGATCTCCTTTCTCGACGACGTGCGCAGCTTTGACCTCCTTGGTGATCCGTGGGCCGCATGGCTGGCCATGGGGCTGCCCTGGCTCGAAATCTTCGCAGGACTGGCGGTGATGAGCGGCTTTCTGCGCTCCGGCGGGATGCTGGTCCTGAACGGCTCGCTCGTCGTGTTCTTGATCGCGATCATCAGCGCCTGGTGGCGCGGCATCGACATCAGTTGCGGCTGTTTCGGCCATTCCGAAGCGACCTCCAACTACCGCGACCTGATTTTTCGCGACTTGCTGCTGCTGGCGGCGGGCATCGTCCTCGTGTGGCACGGCAAACCGAAAACCTAGGCATGAACACCGAACTCAAATACCACTTCGCCTCCGACAACACCTCCGGCGTGTGCCCGGAAGCTTGGCAGGCGCTCGAAGAGGCCAACGCGGGCTACCAGCCGAGCTACGGCGCGGATACGATCACCGCCGAAGCCTGCGAGACCTTCCGGCAGTTCTTTGAAACGGACTGCGACGTTTATTTCGTCTTCAACGGCACGGCGGCCAATTCGCTCGCGCTGGCGACGCTGTGCCGCAGCTACAACAGCATCATCACCGCCCATGAGGCGCATGTGGAGACGGACGAATGTGGAGCGCCGGAGTTCTTCAGCCACGGCTCGAAGATCCTGCTCGCCAGGAGTCCACTGGGCAAACTCGACCCCGCCGACGTGGAACGAATCGTGATGAGTCGGAACGACCTGCATTTCCCGAAACCGCGTGCGCTGAGCATCAGCCAGAGCACGGAACTGGGCACCGTCTATCGTCCGGGAGAGATCGCCGGGCTCGGCGCGCTCGCCAGGCAGCACGGGCTGGGCATCCACATGGACGGCGCCCGTTTCTTCAATGCGCTCGCCGGATTGAACTGTGCCCCGGCGGACATCACCTGGCGCGCCGGGGTGGACGTGCTGTGCTGCGGCGGCACGAAGCTCGGCATGGCGGTCACGGAGGCGGTGGTGTTCTTCAACAAGGAGATGTCACGGGACTTTCAGTACCGCTGCAAGCAGGCTGGCCAGCTCTGCTCGAAGATGCGCTTCATCTCCGCGCAGTGGCTGCGCATGCTGAAGGACGAAACCTGGAGGCGCCACGCCGCGGGCGGCAACGCACTCGCTCGCCGACTTTCCGACGCCCTCGGCCACCTGCCCGGCGTGCAGATTTTGTATCCGGTGGATGCGAACGCGGTCTTCGCCAAACTGCCGGAGAAGATGAAGGAGGGACTCAAGGACCGCGGTTGGGTTTTCTACAGCTTCATCGGCGGCGGTTCGCGCCTGATGTGCTCCTGGCGCACGACGGAGGCGGACGTGGACGCGTTTGTCGCGGATGCGAGGACTTACATGTGAACCCTGCGGACGACCACGCGGCAAAAAATCAGTCCGCTTCGCCGTCAGATTCGCCACCGGGCTTGGAAAGCCGCTTGAAGTGAAGCTGCTGGACCCGGCGGAGGTCGGCCTTGGTGGTGGTGACTTCGTATTCCTCGATGATGACCTTCTCGCCAACCTTCGGCAGATGGCCGAGCATGTGGGTGACGTAGCCGCCGATGGTGGTGACTTCATCACTCTCCAGGTCGAGGCTGAAGTGTTCCGCCAGTTCGTAGAGGTTGAAGGTGCCCTCGACCACGAATTCATCCTCGCTCACGCGGCGGAATTCGCTGACATCGTGGTCAAACTCGTCCTGGATGTCGCCGACGATTTCCTCGAGAACGTTGTCGAGCGTGACGACACCGACGGCACCGCCGAACTCGTCCACGGCGAGTACGAAGTGAACGTGCCTGTCGAGAAAGAAGCGCAGCAGCTTGTCGATGGGCATCAGTTCCGGGACCATGTGCATCTCACGCTTGATCGACCGCAAATTCGGCTGCGGCCTCCCCACGAGGGCGAGCAGATCCTTGATGTGAATCATGCCGATGGCGTGGTCAAGGTGGCCTTCGACGAGGGGGTAGCGCGTGTGCTTGGAGTCGATGGCCAGCTTCAGATTGGCCTCGAAGCTGTCGTCGGCGTCGAGGGAGACGACCGCGTTGCGCGGGGTCATCACGTCGCGAACGCAGCGGTCGTTGAGGGCGAGGGCATTGAGGAGAATGTCCTTTTCGGTCTCCGTCACCTCCTTGGATTTCTGGCTTTCCGCCACGATGTGCCGCAGCTCCTCTTCGGAGTGGGCCAGCTCGCTTTCAGAAGCCGGCTCAAGACGGAAGAGGATCTTCAGCAGCCAGTTGGCCGCCCCGTTGAGCACCCAGATGGCCGGTTTGAACAGCACATAGAAAAAGTGCAGCGGCGCACTGACCACCATGGTGGTGGCCAGCGCCTTGCGGATGGCGAGGGACTTGGGCAGCAGCTCGCCCAGCACGACGTGCAAAAAGGTCACCAGACCGAAACCCACCCCGAGTGAAACCGAGGAGATGACCGTGTCACTGGTGATTCCGAGCTTCCACATGAGCGGCTGGATCACCCGCGCGACATAAGGCTCGCCCACCATGCCCAGCGCGATGCTGGCCAGCGTGATGCCGAGCTGCGTGGCGGAAAGGTAGCCGTCCAGGTTTCTCAGCGCCTTGCGAGCCACGATGGCCGTGGCGTTGCCTTCTTCCACCAGGGCATCCAACTGGGTGCTGCGAACCTTGACGATGGCAAACTCAGCGGCCACGAAAAAGGCGTTCAGCAGGACAAAAAGCAGCACCAGGGCGGCCGACCACGCCAGTTCAGACCCGCTGAGCGTCCACTCATGCTGCACCTCGTGCGACGCCGAGCTCATGGCCAGCAGTGCGGGTGCGATGAAGGTGGAGTTCACAACGAACGTCAGGTGTGTCAGAGCTTCTCGTAATTCCCATCACAGCGCTTTTCGAGGATGGTGAAGCCTGCGGACTTGGCGTCGGAAACGGAGAGCGGTTTCGTGACCTTGGGTGTGTTGAAGCCGGAAATGAGCTTTTTGACCGGCTGCTTGCACAGGGGGCACTTTTCGAGCGCTGGCCTGCTGATCGGGCGCCGCAGGTCAAAGCCCCGGCGGCAGGCGGCGCAACCCTTTTCAGAATCTTCAGCGATGTAGGAGTAGGTAGGCATCCAATGGATCAACGCATCGCCACCCCGGGTGGCCGGCAGGCTGGAGCCGGTCCACCACAGTACGGAAGGTAGATTACCAGCTCGACTTCGTCACACCGGGAATCATTCCCTGGCAGGCGAGTTCGCGGAACGTGAGACGGGACATCTGAAAGCGGCGCATGAAGGCGCGACGCCGTCCAGAGACGCGGCAGCGGTTGGTCAGGCGCGTAGGGCTTGCGTCACGGGGAAGCATCGTGAGGCCGATGTAATCGCCATTCGCCTTCAGTTCAGCGCGGAGCTTCGCGTACTTTTCGACGGTTTTACGTTTGCGCTTGTCGCGCTCGATCCAACATGTTTTTGCCATAGGGGCGCGGAGTCTGCCCCAAAGCCCTCGGAAGGCAAGCAAAATTTCGCTGGCAGACCTTCCATTTCAGGCTAAATCCACGGTCATTATGGTCATCTTTTACGGAATGTGTCTCGCTGCCGCCCTCCTGTTTTGCGGCGTTCTCGTCTTCACTTACCTGGTGAAAGGCTGATCCCTCACTGATAGAGAAAGGTCGTCAGCGGACTGGTGGCGGAAGCCTCCGTCCCCACCTCGGTCAGGCCGATTTCAAACGCACTGCGCCCCGCCTCAACAGCGGCTTTGAAAGCCTGCGCCATTCTCACCGGGTCGGAAGCCACGGCGATGGCAGTGTTCACGAGCACGGCGTCCGCGCCCATTTCAAAGGCCTCCGCCGCGTGGCTGGGAGCACCAATCCCGGCGTCCACCACGACCGGCACCGTGGCTTGAGTGATGATGATCTCGATCTGCCGCCGCGTGGTGATGCCCTGATGCGAGCCGATCGGCGACCCCAGAGGCATGACGGTGGCCGTTCCCACATCCTGCAGACGACGGGCCAAAACCGGGTCCGCATTGATGTAAGGCAGCACGGTAAACCCCTCCTTAACCAGGATTTCCGCCGCTTTCAGCGTTTCAATCGGGTCCGGCAGCAGGTAGCGGGGGTCGGGATGGATTTCGAGCTTCACCCAGTTCGGCAGCCCTGCGGCGACAGCCAACCGGGCCAGGCGCACGGCTTCTTCGGCATTCATCGCGCCGCTGGTGTTCGGCAGCAGTAGCACGCTCTTCGGGATGAAATCGAGAATGTTCGCGAAGGGATCGCCCTTCCCCGTCAGATCGGCGCGCCGCAGCGCCACCGTCACGATTTCCGTTTCCGAGGCGACAATCGCATCCTGCATCAACTCACCACTCGCAAACTTCCCCGTACCCAGCATGAGCCGGGAGTTGAACTGACGATTGGCGATGGTGAGGGGCTGATTGGGCACGGGCGGGAGCAATGAACCGATTCCCGCCTCACGCAAGCATCAGCCGCTGCAGCAGCTCGCCTGTCGGCGTCTGGATGCCGATGTAGAAGTCGCCAAAATCGCCGTACTGGGTCGTCACTTCGTCAAACCGCATCTCATAAACGATGCTTTTGACCTGGAACAGGTCGTGCGCGAAAAGCGTAATGCCCCACTCGTGGGAATCCAGGCCGGTGGAGCCGGTGATCAGTTGGCGGATCTTGCCGGCATACTTGCGGCCGGTCTTCGCGTGGCCGCCCATCAACTCCCGGCGCTTGGCGAAGTCGTTCGCATACCAGTTTGCTCCGACGCTGCGGCGCTTGCTCATCGGGTAAAAGCAGAACACCTGCCAGTCCGGGAGGTTGGGGTAGAGGCGGTCGTTAAAGTACTTCGTCATGTGCCCCTTCCACTCCGCCACCCGCTTGTCGAAGGCCTCCGTGCCGGGCGCGAGGCCCTCCGCCTTCTCGATCTGCGCCTTGAACTCGTCCTCCGACTGCGAGTACTCCGTCCACTCCGTCATGGAGAGGTAGCTGTAGCACGGCGTCAGCACGTCCGGACCGAGGCAGAGGCTGATCTGCCTCTCAAACTTCTGCGAATCGTGCAGGTCGGGCGTCAGGAGCATGAAACCGATCTCCGACTTCGGCGAAACCATGGCAAAAGCCAGCAACTGCGTGCCCGGATGCTTGCGGATGGCCTCGATCGTGCGGGAGAAATTCTCCCGCCGCTCCCGCTGCTCTTCAGGAGTCAGCGCGGCCCAGTAGCCGTGGTCGATCGTGTAAAACAGGTGCTGGACGGTCCAACCCTCCTCCGAGATCAGCGGTTTCGATTCGGTGGGGCCGTTGGAAGTCGGGAATGAGGTCGGGATGAGCATGGTTCGTGGATTGAAGGTATGGCTGTCCTCATACGCCGGAAACGCGGCGGCTCAATGACCGAAAAGTGGCATTCACCACGCCTCCATTCACTTTGCCCGGGTTTCGAAGGTCTTCGAATGGCCGCGGGAGGGCACATTCAGAGTGTAAGTCTTCGCATCCGCACTGACCGCACAATGAACGTGATGCGCGTCGCACGAATCGACCTCCCCAGCGTGATTGGCGATCATGCTGCGGTCCGCCGTGTTCTCGCCGTCGTCGCGGATGTTTTCATGCACCTGGTACATCGCCTGGATCGTCGGCGTGGACTTCAGCGCATCCATGGCACTCTTGCTGGTGCCTTTTTTCGGGCCGTTGTTCATCACGGAGACGGTCGGCTGGATGGACTGGATGAGCATCGGATTGTTGCTGCTGTCGAGGCCGTGGTGGTTCACCTGGTAGAGATCAACCGTGCCGACAAGATTCACCGGCGACACCAGCTTCTCCTCCGCGTTCCAAGTCAGGTCACCTCCGTCGAAGAATCTGAAACCACCAAACTCCAGCACCAGCACGACACTGTTCGCATTGTCGCTGGGATCGGGCACCTTCGGCGGCACGGTGCCATTCAACGGATTCTGCGGCGCTCCCGCGGGCGGAGCGATGAACTTCTGGTTCGCTCCGAGGCAGCGCAGCGTGAGCTTCGGACTGCCTTCGGCCTGCTTGAGCGGAATCTCATCCCCTGCGGCGACGGTGGCGCGCTTTTCGACCTTCGCGTCGAGGTAGGGGCGGCTCATCAGCGTCCAGCGCATGTCCTGCGGCCTGCCGTCCGGACTTTCTTCAGGGACACCCTTGTCATGCAGCATGCCGACGGGGATGAGCGTCGCCAGTTCGGCCAGACCTCCAAAGTGATCGCCGTGAAAGTGCGTGATGATGACGTGGTCGATGCGAGAAAGCCCCGCGAGCTCCTTCGCGACCTTCTCGATGCGCTGCGGATCGCGCCCGCCCGGATTGCCCGTGTCAATCAGCACCGACTCGCCCGCCGGTGTGATGATCAAAGTCGAACCACCGCCTTCGGAATCGATCCAGTAAATGTCGAGGGTCTTGTCACGGGCGACAGCGGTGACGGTAAGGACCAAAAGAGCGGCAAGGATGAATTTCATAAATGGATTGAGCCAAGATTTGTGAAGTCTGGCAAGGGATTAGCCAACGGTATTCGCCTTCAGCACGCGCAGCATGTTGCCGCCGATGATCTGGCGGATGGTGTCGTCGCTGTGGCCGCGCTGGATCAGGCCGAGCGTGAAGAGGGGCCAGTTTGACCAAGCGACGCTCTGCTCGGCCTCGATGGTCGTCCTGTAGTCGTCCTTGGGCCAGAGATGCTCCCAGCGGTCGGCGGGGCCGCCGGGCGCCTTTAGGAGCCTGGCGCGTTCTTCCTTGTCAAAGCGTGAGGTGTAGGCTGTGTCGCAGCCGATGCCGACGTGCTTGTCACCGAAGTTTTTCACGACGTGGTCGATGTGGTCGAGCAGCGCGGTGATGTCCCCCTTTCCGCCGAGGAAACGGGGGATGCAGCAGATGCCGACGAGGCCGTCGGTATCGCAGATCGCTTTGATCGTGTCGTCCGGCTTGCCACGAAAGTGCTCATAGACGCCGCAGCAGGTCGTGTGGCTGGCCACCATGGGTTTTGAAGATGCCTTGGCGGCGTCGAAGGCGGTTTTCCATCCGCTGTGCGCCACATCGGCGATGACGCCGATTTTGTTCATCTCGGCGATGGCAGCATGGCCGAAGTCGCTTAGACCGCCGTCGTGCGGCTCGCCCGCGCCGTCGCCGAGCGGATTGCGGCGGTTGTAGGTGACGTGCATCATGCGCGTGCCGAGTTCGTGGAAGATGCGCACGAAGCGCAGTTCATCGCGCACGCTTTCCCAGTCCTGCATGAGCGGCACGCCGTTCGTGGTAAAGCAGAGGCCCACATTCCCGGCCTTCTTCAGCGCCACGATTTCATCCGCCGTGGTCACCTTCGACAGCGCCGGCTTCATCGCGTCCGTGGCCTTGGTGAAATGCGCGAGGCGTTTGATGAGGCGCATCGGATCGCTGCCCTCTTCGCCGGTGTTTTGGAAAATGCAGGTCACCCCGGCGGCGTGGAAGGCGTCGAGAAACTCCTTCCGTTCGCGCTCGCTCGTCGCGTTGCGGTTCATCGACATCGATTCGCGCAGGTCGGCGATTTCCCCCGCCGACGCTCCGGACTTGATCGCCTCATTCATCGCCTCCGCATCAATGGCACATCGCGGTGCGAAACCGTAGCTCTCAAAGACGACGGAGCCGAAATGCAGTTCCCACGCATGCTCGATCTGCGATTGGGTGGGCTTCAGCAAACCCAGCGCGACTTCGCGCAGTTTGTCGATGGCCGGATTGCCGGAGCGCCAGATCTGCTTCGCCTCCTGCGAACGGACATGGATGTGAAAGCTGCTCGCGAACGCGGCGAGCGGAAGGGAGCGGATGAGATTGCGGCGGGAGATCACGGTGTTCATGAAGTGAAACCAACGCGCTCCGTCTCACTTCTTCATCAATCCAAGCACGGCGGAACTCATGACCTTCACACCAGTCTCGATGGTGGGTTCGGGCACCGGTTTGAAATAAGGAGAATGCAGCGATGGCAGCGTGGTGCCTTTCGCCTTTGCCTCGGCGACAACTTCGGGCGGCTGGGTGCCGAGCCAGAACATGCAGAGCGGCACTTTTTCCTTGGTGAGGCCGTATTCGGCGAAGTCCTCCGCGCCCATGACCGGTTCGCGCGTGATCACGTTTTCGGCACCGATGACCGGCTCGATGAGCTGACGCACATCCGCACACAGCGCAGGCTGGTTGTAGAGCGCCGGGGCTTGATCGTCGGAGACGAGGACCTCGGGCATTTTGTTAGCAGGCATGCCGGCGGATTCGGCCTGGGCTTTGACGATGCGTTTGATGGAGTCGATGAGGTGCTGGCGCGTCTCCGTCTTGTAGCTGCGCAGCGTCAGTTGAAGGCGCACTTCATCGGAGATGATGTTGCTCTTGGTGCCGCCGTGGATGCTGCCCACCGTGACAACGGCGGGATCCCCGGGCCGCACCTCGCGGCTGACGATGGTCTGCAACGCCAGCACGATCTGCGAAGCGAGCAAGATGGGGTCCTTGCTCAAATGCGGCATCGATCCATGTCCGCCGACGCCTTTGACGACGATCTCGACAGTGTCCACGTTCGCCAGCGCGTAGCCTTCGACGATGCCGATCTGACCATGCGCCATGTCCGAGGAGCAATGCAGCGCGACCGCCTTGTCCGGCTTCGGAAACTTGGAGAAAAGGCCCGCGCGCAGCATGAGTCGTGCGCCGAGCACGCGCTCCTCGGCCGGCTGGCCGATCATGACGACGGTGCCGTGCCACTGGTCTTTGAGTTTGCTCAACACACGGGCCGTACCAATGAAGCTGGCCATGTGGATGTCGTGTCCGCAGGCGTGCATCACGTTCACCTCACGTCCGAGATCATCCTTCACCACCTTCGTGCTCGCGTAAGGTGCCCCCGTCTGCTCCTTCACCGGCAGCGCATCCAGATCGGTGCGCACCAGGATGACCGGCCCGTCACCGTTCTTCAAAACGCCGACAATGCCGTGCCCGCCGACCTTCTCCGTGACTTCCAATCCGACCTCCCGCAGCTCCTTCGCGACACGAGCCGCCGTCTCCGTCTCATGAAGTGACAGTTCGGGATTCGCATGCAGCTCCTTGTAGAGCGTGACGAGCGACGGTAGCTCCCGCTTCGTCAGGGAGGCGACATCGGCGGCAAGAACAGGAACCGCAAGACTGAGGATGGCGAGGGGCAGTTTCATGATGGAGATCTGTTTCAAGCCGCGAAGTTCCAGCCGCTGGTGGTCATACGTCGGCCGTCTTTGAGGATGAGCAGCGCGTCGGTGCCCGGATACCCACGCAGAAACTCCATGCCGCGTTTCGCACCAAGCACGAAGACCGCCGTGGAAAGGGCGTCGGCGCTCATGGCCGTGGGTGCGAGCACTGAAACGCTCGCGAGTTCCCCAGGTGAGTCACCCGTCTGCGGATTGACGATATGATGACGGCTGAAATCGTCGCTGAAGGCCGTCTCGTAGTCACCGGAGGTTGCGAGGCAGCGGTTTTCCAGCGGCGTGAGCGCCGCGAAGGCATCACGCTGCCGCGGATGCTGAATGCCGATGCGCCACGGGGCGTTTTCGGTGTTCAATCCGTGCGCGCTGAACTCGCCCGCGTCGATCAGCGCATTGTCGATGCCGTGCTCACGCATCACACGCATCGCTGCATCTGCGGCGAAGCCCTGCGCGATGCCATTCAGCGTGATCCCCATGCCGGGAGCGAGTTTGATGCGGTTTTCACTCAGTTCGATTTTCCGCCAATCGACCAGCGCCAGCGTGGTTGCGGCCGGTTTCTCACCTTTCAGCTTCCACAGCGGCTGAACCGACACATCGAAGGCTCCATCCGATTTTTCGGCCACTCCTGTCGCAAATCGCAGCACCTCGACAAAGGAAGCATCCGGTTTTTCGAGCGCCCCATCACGATTCAGCAGAGAAATCTGGCTCTCAGGTCGATAAAGGCTCATCACACCTTCGATGCGCTCCAGTTCCGCGAACGCCGCGTCGAGCGCCGCATTGGCTTCATTTTCGTCTGTATGCAAAACCGTCATTGTGACCGTGGCACCGAGCGCTTTCGAGGATTGCGAAATAGGGCGCAGTCCACTTAAGCGGGAACAGTTCGTCATCCACGCCCCACACGTCCCGGCGGCGAGAGCGAGAAAGCGGCGTCGATTTTGCAAGGGAAGCTTCTGGGGGGTCATGCAGAGGTTCGTAAAAATTCGAGATAAGCGCACACTACCTTCAACAGTTTGTGCAAAACCATCGCTGAGGTATTTTTCATCACTTTTGTTGATTCTTGGATTGCAGTTGAATGAGTCGGTCACGCTCAATTTCGAGATCAGTGACTTCCTGGCGAAGCCTCTTGATGTCTTCAAGCGTTGCGAGGATGGCCCGTCCAGCAGCTTCAAGTCCTGCTTCGAATTCCTCAAATTCTGTGCGCATTCTTCTAACCTTTTGAGCCGCTTCTTCGGCTTCTTTGACAGTTTTCGCTGCGTGCAATTCTTTCCACGCCTTTTCCACTTCCTTCTCAAAGAAAACTCGGTCGTCGGTGCACATTGCCTTCGGCATTTTATCCAGCTCAGCCAAAGCCTTCATACGCTTCTCGATCTCCGCGTTGAGCTTGGTCAAGCTTGGCAGCCACCCCATGTCTGCCATCCATTCCTCGCAGCGTTTCGGCCAGGCGTTGATCGGCTGCTTGTTGTCACGCATGCCGAAGCCGTGACCACCTTTGGTGAAAAGGTGAAGCTCGCAGGGGATACCGAGCTTTTTGTATTCGAGGTAGAGCACGGTGGCAGCGGTTGGGTTTTGGCCGTCGTCGTGGGCAGAGGCGAGAAACATGGGCGGCGCATCGGCAGGCACAGTGAAACCGTCTTTGAGCTTCGTGGGCTCTTTGAAATCCACGAAGCCGCCGCCATAGATCATGATGCCGAAGTCTGGCAAAGCTGAGGCTGCGGGACGATCACACGCAATATGCGCGAGCAAGTTGCCTCCCGCGCTGAAGCCGAGCAGGCCGACTCGATTCGGATCGAGGTTCCACTCCTTCGCATGCTCACGAACGATGGTGATGGCCTTGGCGGCGTCTTGAACCGGCTTCTCATGCGGAGCGGTCTCATCGCGGGTTGGCGTGCGATATTTGAGCAGGATGCCGGTGACGCCGATCGTGTTCAGCCACTCGCAGACCTGTGTCCCTTCGTGAACGGCGGAGAGGAAGACATAGCCGCCACCGGGAGAGACGATGACGCTGGTGCCGTTCGGCTTGTCGGGGCGGTAAATCGTGATCGTCGGCTCGGTGATGTCCGTGATCGTACTTTTGCCGGCCTTGGTGCGGATGAAGTCGTCGGTGGCCTTTGAATGCGGCTGCATGTGGCCGGGCGCGCCATCAGGCCAGAGCTTGATTTCCTCGGGTGCACCGGCAAGGCAGGGCGCGGCGGCAATCAGCAGCAGGAGGAGCACTTTCATGGGCAATGAGGGCATCCTACCCCGCCCCGCCGCCGGATTGAAACAGAAATCTTTGAAGCCGGTCAGGCGTCCAGGCCGAAGGCGGTGTGGACGACGCGGGCGGCGTTTTCGATCTCGCTTTCCTGCACGATGACAGCGGTCTTGATCTCGCTGGTGGAGATCATCTGGATGTTGATCTTCGCATCGGCAAGGGCGCGGAACATGGTGGCGGCCACGCCGCTGTGGCTGCGCATGCCGATGCCGACGACGCTGACCTTGGCGATGCCGCTGGTGGTGCGGAGCTGGGCCTTGTCGCCAAGATCGGGAAGGATCTTTTTCAGGGCGGCTTCGGCCTTCGGCAGGTCGGCGGCGCTGAGGGTGAAGGAGATGTCCGTGATACCGTCGAAGCTGACGTTTTGCACGATCATGTCGATCATGACGTTCGCGTGGGCGATGGCGTCGAAGATGGCGGCGCTGATGCCGGGGCGGTCGGCGACGTCGTCGATGGTGACTTTGGCCTGGTTGCGTTCGAGGCTGACGCCGCGGACGACGACGGATTCCATGCCGGGAGTTTCTTCTTTCACGAGGGTTCCGGGGTTGTGGTTCATGCTGTTGCGCACTTCGAAGCGCACACCAAATTTGTTGGCAAACTCGACACTGCGGTTCTGCATCACCTTTGAGCCGGAGGAGGCCATTTCGAGCATCTCCTCGTAGCAGATTTCAGGGATCTTCTTCGCGGTCTTCACGACGCGGGGGTCGCAGGTGTAAACGCCGTCCACGTCGGTGAAGATCTGGCAGAGGTCGGCCTTGATGGCGGCGGCCATGGCGATGGCAGTCAGATCGCTGCCACCGCGGCCGAGCGTGGTGATTTCACCGCTGGCGGTTTCCCCCTGGAATCCCGCGAGCATGACGATGTTTCCCTCGTTGAGCATTTTGCGCACGGCATCCGGCGTGATGTTCACGATGCGCGCACGGGTGTGAACGCCGTCGGTGGAAATGCCTGCCTGCGCCCCCGTGAGAGACACGGCCTTGCCGCCCAGGGCATTGATGGCCATGGCGGTGAGGGCGATGGTGGTCTGCTCGCCGGTGGAGAGGAGCACGTCCATCTCACGCTCGCTGGGGTCCTGCTCGGGGGAAACCTCGGAGGCCAGGCGGATGAGGTTGTCCGTCACGCCGGACATGGCGGAAACGACGGCGACGACCTGATTGCCGGCACGCTGCGTTTCCAAAATGCGACGCGCACAGTTGCGGATGCGCTCTGTGGTGCCGACGGACGTGCCGCCATATTTCTGGACGATGAGGGCCATGCTATGGGTTGGGGGAAAGGGCGCGGAAAGTGGCACGCGGCACCGAGGGCGCAAGCAGGGAAATGAGGCGTGATCACGAGCACCCGAAATCACCGGGACAGCCGCCGCAGTACTTCCAGGGCCTTCGCTTCGAAGAGTTTCCGCCACTCCGGGGCCACGAGCACGTCGCAATCCTCCTGCGCGTAACCGCTGTTCAGGCGCTGCCGCTCGGTGGCGGTGTACCAAATGTAGCCGTTGGTGTAGCCGGAGACGTGCGCGTTGGCGTCTCCGGCGGCTTTCTTGATGTCTAGCCCCACCTGCACGGTGAGTTCACCGGGAAAGGTGACGAGCTTGAAGGCGCCGACGCGCAGCCCGCAGACCTCGGCGTCGAGCGTGGCGCTGTTCGCGGCTTTCGTCTGGGCGAGGTGCCTTTTGAGCAGGGCGAGGTTGGCATTCAGCCGCGTGAGCTTTTCCATGACGGCGAGATTGCCGAGGTAGGCCTCGACGAGCGCCTTGTTGTCGGCGTCGAGCTGCCGGAGCGGAGCGGCGTCGTCCAGATAGCCCTGCGCGTAATGGGAAGGCGTTTCCGGCCAGAGTTTGTGCTGCATGAGCAGCGGCAGGAAGGTCTTGAAGTTGATGTTGGTGGGTCGCAGCGCCGCCACGAGAGTCTTTTGCTCCGCCTCGATGGCGGCGATGCGAGTCTCGTAATCGGCTGCGCGTGGCAGCGCGATGACTTCGCGGCTGATTTTCAGCGTGGCGTCGTTTTGCGGCTCGATGCGGCGGCTCGCGGCCAGGACGCTCGCACCGAGCATGGTGCCGAGCGGCTCGGCGTCGGCCGGGCGGCTGACTTCCTTGTAGTGTACGGGATTGATGTCGCCGCCGCAGCCCTGGACGAAGAAGGCCATCGCGCCTGTAGCCTCCTCGATCACTTTCGACGCGTAGCCGGGAAAATCGGCGGAGCTGCCCTTCCCCGGCGGATTCATGATCGGGTGGCAGGCGAAGTGATAAAGGACAGCCAGCGGCGTGCCGTCGGCGCGGTCGAGCCGCAGCAGGCCGATCTGCGGGTCGATCGGTCCGGTGCTGACCACCTCCTCGTCGCGCGGCATGGAGTAGGCGCGGCGCATGTCGATCTGAGTGCCGTCCTTGAGAAGCATCCTGCGGTTTTCACTGATCCGGCTCTCGCTGCCGACTCCGGCCGCCGCCGTGACTGGCACCAGGTTTTTCGCGGCGTCCTTCACCGCCTGCACGACGATCTGCTGCAAGTCACTGCGCACCACGCCATGGCAGTGGCTGGCGTTGATGATGACCTCGTCGGCGAAATCCCGGAGTTCAGCGCGCACGTTCGCGAGGAAGCCGTTTCCGATGCGCCCGATCCCGCCGATGGCCACGGCGTCCACGGTGATGAGCACGGCGGTCGTTCCGCCGCTTTTCAAGACGAGCGCCTTCGCATGGCAGGGATCATTCACCGGCACGGTCCGGTCGGAGATGTCCACCTTCGCGACGCCGGCGAGCATTTCCGCGCGGGCGGTGACGAGGGTGGCCGCAAAGAAGGCCATTGTGACAAGACGGAGATGCATGGGATCTTCAAACGTCCATCGGGACGGTTCCTTCTCCAGCAGGCGTTATCCTGGTGCGAGCACCAGCCGCCGCTCTTCGGTTGTCAACTCCCGCCACTGACCAGGCTCGAGCCCCAAGTCCGCCAGTTTCAGCCCGCCGATGCTCACTCGGACAAGACGCAGCGTCGGAAATCCGACTGCGGCGGTCATGCGGCGCACCTGGCGGTTCTTACCCTCCGTGAGAGTGAGTTCGAGCCAGCTCGTGGGGATGTTTTTGCGGTAGCGGATGGGCGGATCACGCGGCGGATGCGGCTCTCCTGCCAAACGCAGCGCCTGGCACGGCAGGGTGCAGAACTCCTTCAAATCGACACCGGCACAGAGTCTGCCGAGCGCCTCGTCGCTGATCTCTCCATCCACCTGAGCGTGATAGGTGCGCGGATGGGCGTGGCGCGGGTTCAGCAGCCGGTCGTTCCATTTCGCCTCGTCGCTGAGGAGGAGCAGCCCCTCCGAATCACGGTCCAGCCTGCCCACGGGATAAACACCCGGCGGAAAGGCGAATTCGGCGAGGGTGCGATGCGACGGGTGCTCCTGGGTGAATTGGGAGAGGACGTCGAAAGGCTTATGGAGAGCCAGCAGCATGGTTTCTGCTTAACGCGTTTTGGAGGCAACTCCAGCCCGCGCATGCCGGAACGCTGTTTCTGGCGTCTTGCACGCTGCGGAGGGTGCGTCTAGCCTTAACGTCGAGATGCATTGGTACTTCAACAACGCCGGAGCCGCCGAAGGCCCCCACGATGACGACGCGATGATGGCGATGGCCCGCGAAAAGAAAATCGCGAGCGATTCGCTCGTCTGGCATCCCGGACTCGAGTCCTGGCAGGCGGTGGCGGCGCTCTCGCCGTCGTGGTGGGGGGATCAGCTTCCGAAACCGACGGCAAAAACAGCAGCAACCACGAAAAAGAAAGCCATCGAAACCGAGACTGCGGCGCGGCGCCTCGGCGGGCCGCTGGCTCCGACGACCGAGGTGACCGAAAAACCAGAGGGCGGCGGGCTGTTGAAGCGCCTCTTCGGCTTCGCGCGAAAGAAAAAGGACTGAGGAAGGCACGAAGGCCGGGAATGTTTTCTTTGCGGGCCGCAGAGGAGCGTTCACCTTCCCGCATGTCCGCCACCAAACCCACCGACATCCGCGTCACCGCCGCCGAAGTGTTTTTCATCCCCGTGACCATGCGGGTGCCTTTGAAGTTCGGCCCGGAGACCGTGACCAACGTAGTCTGTCTGCGCGTGAGGGTGACCGTGGCAGACAAGAACGGCAAAACGGCACAGGGCTGGGGCGAGACGCCGCTGAGCGTCTCCTGGGTGTGGCCGAGCACGCTGAGCGTGGCCGTGCGGGCACAGCGCATGCAGGATTTTTCCACCCTGCTGGCGGAACGCCTGGTGGCGACGGGCCTCAGCGGCCATCCGATGGAAATCGGCCACGATTTCATGCAGGGAGTGCTGGCGCTGACGCTGAAAGAGGCCAACCAGGCGGCGGGAGGGGATGAAATGCCCTACCTCGGCTCGCTGGTGGCCTTCAGCGCCTTCGACATCGCGATCCATGATGCGTATGGCGTGCTGCACGGGCGTGACATTTACACCACCTACAACGCGGAGTTCATGAACCGCGACCTCTCGGATTTCATCACGCCGGAATATGAGAGCGGCATCATCTTGAAAGGTCGCCACCCGCAGGATTACCTCGTCATGGAGGCACCGAAGCAACTCCCGGTGTGGCATCTGGTGGGCGGTGTGGATGCGCTGGAATCATCCGATCTAACGGGCAGCGAGCCGAAAGACGCGCATCCCATCCTTCTCGCCGACTGGATCCAGCGTGACGGCCTGAAATGCCTGAAGGTGAAACTGCGCGGCACGGACGCGGCCTGGGACTACGAGCGCATGGTGCGCGTGGGCCGGATCGGCTTCGCCGGCGGCGTGAAGTGGCTGAGCGCCGACTTCAACTGCACGGTACAGGAGCCCGCCTATGTGAATGAAATTCTCGACCGCCTGCTGCGCGACGAGCCGGAGATCTTTGCGCGCACGCTCTACGTGGAGCAGCCTTTTCCGTATGATCTGGAGGCGCATGAGATCGACGTGCGCAGCGTCTCCGCCCGGAAGCCGCTGTTTCTCGACGAAAGCGCCCACGACTGGGAGTTTGTGCGCCTCGGCCGCCGCCTAGGCTGGTCCGGCGTGGCATTGAAGACCTGCAAGACGCAGACCGGCGCCCTGCTGAGCCTCTGCTGGGCCAAAGCCCATGGCATGCCGCTCATGGTGCAGGATTTGACGAATCCGATGCTGGCCATGATCCCGCACGTCCGCCTCGCCGCCCACGCCGGCACGATCCAGGGCGTGGAGTGCAACGCGATGCAGTTCTACCCCGACGCCTCGTTGCCGGAGCAGGAAATCCACCCCGGCCTCTACCAGCGCCGCGGCGGCATCGTCGATCTCAGTACCCTCAGCGGCCCCGGATTCGGATATCGTGCCGATGAGGTGAAGCGGGTGCTCACTTGAGCTCCTCGATCGTGATCGTGTAGTGGTGTGGGCTGTCTTCGCCGCCGAAGATGATCTTGTTTTCGCCGACCTTCAGCGTGCTGGAGATGACGCCGGAGTCCACGGAGACATGCGCGCCATTGACCCAGGTGCCGAGCTTGCTGCCGCGATCGCGGATCAGGAATTCGCCGTTTTCAAAGTCGATCTCGCAGTGATTGCGGGAGAGATGGTAGGGCTGGGTGTCGTCGATGGAGAGATCGTTGCGGGCCAGGGAAGAGACAGCGGTGTCAAAGTAGGAGCGACCGATGCGGAAGGGCAGCTTCGTGATGGTCTTGGCGACAGGTGGATGATCAAACGCAGCGCTGGCGTACTGGGAGGCGAGTTTGACGCGGAAAACAGGTTCTTTCACGGCTGGCGGCACAGGCGGGCGGTTGAGGGGCACGGTGGCGTTGGTGGTCGTGGTCAGGAGGAGGTCGGTCTTGCGGATGCGCTCGAACAGCGTGGCAAGGTAAACATGCAGGCGGTCCGGACGTTGCAGAATCTCGCGCTCAAATTCCTTGTCGCTGATGACCTCCACGGCGGTGCTGTCGATGGCCGTGGCGGTGGCGGAACGCGGGCGGTCCATGATCATGCCCATTTCGCCGAAAATTTCACCGGGGCCGATCTTCGCCAGCGACTGCACGCCGTGCGAGGTGCCTATGGTGATCTCGACGAGTCCGTTGACGATGAAGTAGGCCTCGTGGGACTTGTCACCCTCGCGGAAGATGACCTGACCTCTTTGAAAGTGCTCGGTTGGCATAGGCGGGAATCGTACCGGGTGGCCACCGCAGGTCAAGCCTCACGTCGGACGGATTAGAGCCTGCGGATGGCAACGCCACGAATGCGAGCCTGGGTGGCGTAGCTGGCAAACCCGAAAGGCAGGCATTTGGAAATCTCCCCGGTCCGCAGCCCCACCTTCCGGCCTTTGATGCTGACGTTCACGAACAGCCTCCCGTCGATCCACGCGCGCAGGTCGTCGTCCCGCACCTCGATGCGGACCTTGTGCCAGCGGTTGTTTTCAAAGAAGGAATTGCCCCGCGTGCTGTTCTCGCTGGCGTCCATGTCGTCGATGCTGGAGATGCCCACCAGCGTGCCGCCCCAGCCGCCGACGATGAGGGTGGCGTGCGTGTCGTTCACCGGAAAGGTGACCGTGCCGAAGAAGTCGTTCCCCTCCACCCGCATGGCCTCGTACTCGATGGCGTAGCGCGTCCGCGGCAGTGCGGAGGAGTCCCAGGCATCAAAGCGCACGCCGGTCATCGGCTGACCGGGATGCAGCGTGATTTCGCCGTCTTGGATGACGACTTTTCCCTCCTCGGAGATACCGGCGGCACACCATGACGCCTCAAATTCGGGCGTGAGCGGCGACCACTCGGCACGGCGCGGCGGGCCGCATTGCGTGAGGACAAAAAAGAGGCAGAGCCAGACGGCCCTGCCTCCGAAATCTTTGATCGTCGAATGCATCAGCCTTTCACGTCGTAGCAGGAGATGAGCTCCTGGTCGCGCAGGTAGAGCTTGCCGTTACTGATGACCGGATGGGTCCAGATTTTGCCCTTCGGGTTGCGCTGCGAGGACGTGGCTTCGAGTTTGAACCGACCCTTTTCCTCCCAGCCGTTTTTCGAAACCTCGACAAGGGCCACCGTGCCGTCGGATTCGGAGAGACAGTAGAGCATGCCGTCAGCCGATGTGACCGCGCCTTTGCCGACGCCTTTGTTCTGCCAGACGATTTCGCCGGTCTTAAAGTCCTGGCAGGTCCAGTCGCCTTTGCCCGAGTGCCCGTAGAGCAGGCCGTCGATGAGAATCACGCCTCCATGGTGGTTTTCCATGTTGGTGTTGGAATACACCTCGGTGGCGGTGCCTCCATCGATTTTCACGGCTTTGCAGCCCACTCCGTAACCGGCGGAGACATAGACCTGGCCGTCGCTGTAGATCGGAGTGGGTATCACGGCTGTTTTGCCGGGAAAGTCGGCCTTCCACAGAACCTTGCCCTTTGTCGAGACGCCAAGGATGCTGTTCATGAGCAACTGGACGTATTCGCGCTCGCCGTTCCGGGTGATCGGGATGACGGACGAGTATTGCGCGTTTTCCGTCACATCGCTGGTCTGCCATTCGACTTTGCCGGTCTTGGCGTTCAATGCGGCAACGGCACCCTTGGAACCTCCGGGAGTGACGATGACGAGATCGCCATCGACGAGAGGAGATTCGGTGTAGCCCCAGGACTGAATCTTGCCGCCGAGGTCCTTGGTCATGCTCTTGGTCCAGATCGATTTCCCGGTGGCCGCATCCGCACAAAGAATCTCGCCGGTGCCGCCGGTCGCATAGACCATGCCGTTGGCGACCGTAGGGGTGGCGCGCGGGCCGTCGCCCCAGCCATTTTTCAAGATGGGCCCGACGACGGTTTCCCAGAGCTTCTTGCCCGTGGCCGTGTCGAGGCAGATGAGCTTCTCCTCGGCATCGAACAGGCCCATGGTGTAAAGTTTTCCACCCACCACGGAGAAGCCGGAGTAGCCGAGTCCGGCGTCTTCGTTGACCCAGACACGCTTGGGACCGCCGGCTGGCCATTTTTTCAGCAGTCCGGTTTCCCGGGAGACATCGTCACGATTCGGGCCGCGCCACTGCGGCCAGTCACCCGCTGCGGCCCCGCCGCCGGAAGACGTCCCGCCGCCGAGCAGGGCCTGGTCGGGTGCGCTGAGCTGGTTCAAAGCCAGAGTGATGACGCTGCCATCCGCCCGCTTCAGGGTGACCTTGCCCGCCTGCACGCCGACCAGTGCGGCTT
This sequence comes from uncultured Prosthecobacter sp., assembly GCA_964452755.1. GTDB lineage: Bacteria > Verrucomicrobiota > Verrucomicrobiia > Verrucomicrobiales > Verrucomicrobiaceae > Prosthecobacter. Next base: position 854,984 of record CAYVQY010000001.1, read on the forward strand.
CGATCTTGTGCTGGCCGGACGCGTCGGTCCAGGTACGGATTTCGGCGTGGCAGACGAGGGCGAGGCCCAGGAACGACAGGATGACGGCGGTGTGTTTCATGGTGTGGCTGAGGATGACGCCTGAACCAACGGCTGTAAATGCGCCTCCTTTAGAAACATCGTCTCCCGGGCACCCATTGAAAGATCCCAAAATCGGCGGAATGGCGGCAATTAAATCAGCCCGCAGACGCAGAATCTGCGTATGGATGTGGCAACTTGCGCCTTGAAGCCGCCATCCTCATCCGGCTATCGTGCAATTCACTACAACAGGTTCCCCCCACTCCTTCACCCACCCAAACCACCGGCGTGCAATCCCCTTCAGACTCCAGTCTTCCTCAGCCAAGCAATCTTCTGAAACGTGCAATACGGCGCGTCGGCATCATGTTCCGCCAGTGGATCGACGCCGACTTCCACCCGGAAGGGGAGGCGACCATCCGGGCCATGGATGACAAGGTCGATCTCAGTCGCACGGTCCCTTTCATCGTCATTCATTCGGGCTGCCTTGCGGTCCTGTGGGTGGGATTCGGCTGGTTCGCGTTCACCGCTGCGGTGGTGCTGTACATCATCCGAATGTTTGCCATCACAGCGTTTTACCACCGCTACTTCTCCCACCGGACCTTCCGCACGTCGCGGGCGGGACAGTTTTTGTTCGCCGTCCTGGGCAATTCGGCGATGCAGCGGGGACCGCTCTGGTGGGCGTCCGTGCATCGCCACCACCACCACCATTCCGACGAGGAAGTGGATGCGCATTCGCCGAGGTGGAACGGCTTCTGGTGGTCGCACATCGGCTGGATCACCAGCCGCCGGAATTTTCCCACGGATTACAGCCGCGTGAAGGATCTGGCCGCCTTCCCGGAGTTGAAGTTTCTCAACCGTCACGATCAGCTCGTTCCGATCATCTATGGCGTCTTGCTTTGGCTGACGGGAGCCGCTTTGGAAAAATGGGCACCCGGTCTGGGAACGAACGGGCCGCAGCTTTTTGTCTGGGGTTTCTTCATCAGCACGGTGGCGCTCATGCACGCGACCTTTTGCATCAATTCGCTGGCTCATGTCATGGGCAAGAAACGCTTCCCCACCGAAGACGATAGCCGCAACAATCTGTTCCTGGCTCTCATCACGCTAGGTGAAGGCTGGCACAACAACCACCACCGCTACGCCTTCTCCGCGCGGCAGGGATTCATGTGGTGGGAGATCGACATTTCCTACTACATTCTGAAGCTCATGTCGTGGACCGGGCTCATCTGGGATCTCCGACCGGTTCCGCAGGCGGTTTACGCAGAGATTGGCAACACCCGTCCGGAGGGGCGTGCATGAAGCCGCGGCTGGCGATCGTGGGCACCGGCATCTCCGGTCTGGGCTGCGCTCATTTTCTCCATCGCAAGTTCGACCTGACGCTCTTTGAGGCGAACGGCTACGTCGGCGGGCATACGAATACGGTGACGGTTGAGGAGGACGGCGTCGAACTGCCCATCGACACCGGCTTCATGGTTTTCAACCACCAGACGTATCCCCTGCTCTGCCGCCTCTTTCGGGAGCTGGGCGTCGAGACGAAGCGGACGGACATGTCCTTCAGCCTGGCGCACCTGCCCACCGGCTACGAGTGGAACGGCGGCAGCCTGGGCAAGATCTTCGGCCAGCGCAGGAACCTGCTCAGCCCCCGGTTCTGGCGCTTCATGCTGCAGATCAACCGCTTCAATCAGGAGACGATCGAAGCGATGAACGATCCGCGCTTTGAGCGCATGACCCTCGGCGAGTATGCCATCGCCCGCGGCTACGGTCAGGACTTCCTCGATCTCTACGTCATCCCCATGGGCAGCGCCGTGTGGTCCACGCCGCCCGAACTCATGCTGAAGTTCCCGGCCCGGACGCTGATGCACTTTTGGTTCAACCACGGCTTCCTCGGCATGAAAACGCGCCATCCGTGGTGGACCGTCGTGGACGGCTCCCGCCAGTATGTGCGGAAAATCATCCCGCCATTCCAGGATCGCATCCGCCTGAACACTCCGGTGACTCGCATCGAGCGCACCGCCGCCGGCGTGACGATCCACACGCAGGAAGGCCTGCCGGAAACCTTCGACAAAGTCATCCTCGCCGCGCATGCGCCCACCTCGCTGGCCATGCTGGCCGATCCCACGCCGCTGGAGCAGGAGCTGCTGCCGCATTTCAAATACCAGCCCAATCTGGCCACGCTGCACACCGACGAACGCTTCATGCCGAAGACACGGCGCTGCTGGGCGGCGTGGAATTACCGTGTCAAAATCGACGCCGAAGGGCGTATCGACCCCAGCACGCACTACTGGATGAACAAGCTCCAGGGCGTGTCCGAAAAGGTGAACTACTTCGTGTCCATCAACGGTGCGGAGGACATCGACCCAGCAAAGGTCATCCAGCGCATCCGCTACGAGCACCCGCTCTTCGACCTGCCTGCCATCGACGCTCAGAAGCGCCTGCCAGAGCTGAATCGCATCTCGCCCGATCAGACCACGTACTTTTGTGGTGCCTGGTTCCGCTACGGCTTTCACGAGGACGGCTTCATGTCCGCCGTGAACCTCTGCCGCGACCTGCTGGGGGAGGAGCCGTGGTGAGGTGAACTCCGCCCTCTACGAGTGCACCGTCATGCATCACCGGCTCGCGCCGAAGGTACACCGCTTCCAGTATGAGGTCTTCTACCTCTGGCTCGACCTCGACGAGATCGACGCGCTCTCTGATCAGCTGAGTCTTTTCAAGCGCAACCGCCGTGCACTCTTCTCCTTCTTCGACACCGACCACATCGTCAAAGACGGGCGTGACGTGAAGGAAAACGTCCTGCAGATCCTCCGGGAGCAGCGGGTCGATACCGAAGCCATCGCCAGCATCCGCATGCTCACCTTTCCGCGCGTTTTCGGTTACATCTTCAATCCGGTCTGTTTCTACTACTGCTTCGACGTCAACGGCAGGGCCCTCTGCGCAGTCGCCGAAGTCACCAACACCTTCCACGAACAGAAACCGTACGTGATTCGCGATCCTCAGCCGAACGGCCTCCTGCGGCTCACCACGCCGAAGCATTTCTACGTCTCACCCTTCTTCGGTCTCGAGCTCAGTTTTGACTTCAAACTCCGCATCCCGGGGGACCACCTTGAAATCCACATCGACGACCATGACGGCGAGGACCGCGTGCTGCTGACCAGCCTCACGGGAAAAAAGCGCGAATTAGATGACTCCTCCCTGCTGGCCTGCGCCGTAAAATATCCGCTGCTGACTTTGCGCGTCATCTTTCTCATTCACTGGCACGCTTTGCGCCTGTGGATGAAAAAATTGCCGGTGCATCGCAAAGCAGCCGAACCGCATCTCCAGCGCGATCTTTACCGTCCGCACCGCTCCATCGCCTCATCGAAGTCATGAACCCACAAACGCTCACCATCGACGCCGCACCGCTCGACACGGCATCCGCCAGAAAGTCCGGCTTCTACGAAAAGCTCGTCCTGCGGGCCTTCGACAAGTTCACCCACGGCGGGTTGCGCATGACCTGGCCGGATGGCCACACGCGCGTCTTCGGCGCTCCAGGCGCAGAGATCAACTGCGAGATTCGCATCCGTGACCTCGGCTTCTTCAAACACATCGCCCTCTTCGGTAACATCGGCTTTGGTGAGTCCTGCGTGCATGGAGACTGGGACACCGACGACATTTCGGCTGTGATTTCGTGGTTCATCGTCAACATCGCCAAATCACAAGGCATGGAGGCCTCCTCCACCAAAGTCGCCGGGCTGAACCTGCTCAAGACCTGGAACCGCGTCCTGCACAAGCTGCGGCCCAACAGCATCACCACCAGCCGCCGCAACATCGCCGAGCACTACGATCTCGGGAATGACTTCTACTCCCTCTGGCTGGACAAAACGATGACCTACTCCGCCGCACGTTTCGAGAGGGACGGCCAGCCTCTCGAAGAGGCACAGCACTCGAAATACGAGGCGCTCTGTCAGAAGCTCCAGCTCAAGCCCACTGATCATGTCCTTGAAATCGGCTGCGGCTGGGGCGGCTTTTGCACGCATGCCGCGAAGCACCACGGCTGCCGCGTCACCGCCGTGACCATTTCCAAAGAGCAGCACAAGTACGCCGCGGAGCGCGTGAAGCGCGAGGGCCTGGACCACCTCGTCGAAGTCAGGTTGCAGGACTACCGGCACATCACCGGGCAGTTCGACAAGATCGCCTCCATCGAGATGCTCGAAGCCGTCGGCGATGAGTATTTGGAGACCTGGTTCGCGAAATGCCACGAAGTGCTCAAGCCGGACGGTCTGCTCGCCTTCCAGGCCATCACTACGCCCGACTGCCGGCACAAGAACCTGCGCAAGGGCGTGGACTGGATCCAAAAACACATCTTCCCCGGCTCCCTGCTCCTCAGCGTGAACCGCCTGAATGAAGCCGCCAACCGCACCGGAGACCTCTTCATGCACTCGCTTGAGGACATCGGCTCCAGCTACGCGAAAACGCTGCGGCTGTGGTTTGAGCGCTTCAATGCCCGTCTTGAGGAAGTGAAGGCCCTCGGCTTCGACGAGCGCTTCATCCGCAAGTGGAACTTCTACCTCCAGTACTGCGAAGCCGCCTTCGCCACCCGCAACATCAGCGTCATCCAGGCCTGCTACACCCGGCCAAACAACGCCACCCTCCACCGCGCCTGGTAATGCGATGATTGTCTCCCTCCGCGTCTTTTTCATCGTCGTGCTTGTCTCCATGCTCGCCGTCACGAGCTGGGCCAGCACGCAGTGCCCGCTCTGGGAGCTGCCCGGTGCCGTCGGCGGTCATCCGTGGTTCATCGCCACGCTGTTTGACGCCTACTGGGGCTTCCTGACCTTCTACTGCTGGGTTGTTTACAAGGAGTCCTCCTGGGCCGCCCGCATCGCCTGGCTGGTGGCCATCCTGCTCCTGGGTAACATCGCCATGGCCGTTTACATGCTCATTCAGCTCTTCCGCGTCCCGGCGGATGCAAAAATCGAAGAGGTCCTGCTTCGAAAAACCCGCGCATGAGTGAATCCCCGCCCAGACCGTCGCTTTGGAAACGCTGGGTGATCCAACCCATCGTCCAGCAACTCACGCAGGGCACCAGCCCGCCGAAGATCGCGCAGGCGCTTGCCTTCGGCTCCACACTGGGGATCTTTCCCATCATCGGCTCCACGACGCTCCTCACGCTGCTCGTCGGCATTCCGATGAAACTCAATCAGCCGGTGCTGCAGGCCTTCAAGACCCTCGTTTATCCGCTGCAGTGGACGCTTCTGCTCGGCTTCTACCGCCTGGGTGAAATCCTCTTCGGGGCACCTCATGTCTCAATCTCGATCCCGAGGATGCTGGAGCGCTTCTTCGCCGAGCCCGGCCCCTTCTTCCGCGATTACGGCATGACCGCCATTTACGGCATCACCGTCTGGTGCCTCATCGCCCCGCCTCTCGTCCTGATCCTGCATTTCACCACGCGCCCGCTGATTCAGAGGCTGGCTGATAAAATCCAACACCGCCGCCATGCCTCCGCCTGAACCATGGATCACCCTCCTCCTCGCGGCGCTGCTCCTGGCGCTGCTGTTTTTCGTGACGTGGCGGCTCAGCGTCAAGCTCGACAACTATTCCTTCGTCGATGTCACCTGGGCGCTCAGCTTTGCGCCCGCGGCGGTGCTCTTCGCCTGTGTCGGCGGCGGCTGGCTGCCAAGGCGCATCGCCATCGCTGCGCTCGTCGGGGGTTGGAGCCTTCGCCTGGGGCTCTATCTCTGGAAACGCGTCGCCAGCCACCACCCGAAGGAGGACGTGCGCTACGCCGTGCTGCGGGAAAAGTGGAAGGCAAACCCGCCGAAGGCCTTCCTGCTCTTCTTTCTCGCGCAGGCAGTGCTCGTCTGGCTGCTCATGCTGCCGGTCTTTTTGATCACGCAGCAGCCTGCCGCCGGCTTCCACCCGCTGGAGATCGCCGGTGTGATTCTATGGTTCATTGCCCTGATCGGTGAAGGCGCCGCCGACGCGCAGCTCGCCCGCTTCAAGCGCACGAACACGGAGCCGAAGGCCATCTGCCAGCAGGGCTTGTGGCACTACAGCCGCCATCCGAATTATTTTTTCCAGTCCCTGCTCTGGTGGGGCCTGTTTCTCATCGCCCTGCCGGCTCCGTGGGGATGGACGGCCATCATCGCGCCCATCGCCATGCTGCACTTTCTGATCAACGTCACCGGCATCCCGCTCACCGAAAAACTCGCCGTCGAAAAGCGCGGTGATGTCTATCGCGAGTATCAGCGCACGACCAGCGCCTTCGTCCCGTGGTTTCGCAGAGCCTGAACCTTCCCCCCGCATGATCAACGTCAACGACCTCCTCGCCAAAGACATCCTGCCGGACGCCGCCATCCGCTTCGGCATCCGTCAGCGCCTCGCCGCCACCCTGCGCAAGCACAAGAAGCCCGACATCGAATCGCAGAAAGCCGCGCTGCTGCGGCATGTCGCGGAGCTGAAGGCCATGCCCGTCGCCATCGCCACCGACGAGGCGAATGAGCAGCACTACGAGGTGCCGACGCGCTTCTACCAGCTCTGCCTCGGCAAGCACCTCAAGTACAGCAGCGGCTACTGGCCGGAGCCCGGCACCACCTTTGACGAATCCGAAGCCATCATGCTGCGCATGACCTGCGAACGCGCTGAACTGCAGGACGGACAGCGCATTTTAGAGCTCGGCTGCGGCTGGGGCTCGCTCTCGCTCTGGATGGCGGAACACTACCCGAATGCGAAGATCACCAGCGTCTCAAACTCCCGAACACAGAAGGAGCACATCGACGCTGAAGCAGCCCGGCGCGGCCTGAAGAATCTGGAGATCGTCACCGCGAACATGATCCACTTCCAGGGCGTGGGAGACGGCATCTTCGACCGCTGCGTGTCCGTGGAAATGTTTGAGCACATGAAAAACTACCAGGAGCTGATGCGCCGCGTCGCCACGTGGCTGAAGCCGGGCGGTAAGCTCTTCGTGCACATCTTCACCCACCGCGAATACGCCTACCACTACGAGGTCACGAGTGATGACGACTGGATGGCGAAGTACTTCTTCACCGGCGGTCAGATGCCGTCAGACGACCTGCTGCTCTACTTTCAGGACCATCTTAAAATCGACGACCACTGGTGCGTCAGCGGCATGCACTACAGCAAGACCTCCGAAGCCTGGCTGTCAAAAATGGACACCAACAAGGCTGAGATCATGCCGCTCTTCCGTGACACCTACGGCGCGGATCAGGCCGTGAAGTGGTGGTGCTACTGGCGCATCTTCTACATGGCCTGCGCCGAACTTTGGGGCTACCGCGACGGCGAGGAGTGGATCGTGAGCCACTACCGCTTCGTGAAGCCGCTTTGATCAGCCGCCGAGTGCCTTCAGAAGAAATTCGACCGCAGGCAGCGCGGGCTGATTCTTGTAGGCGTCGTCTTTGATCACCTCGCGCAGAAGTTGGCGGGCGGCGTCTGCTTTTCCCGCACGGCGCAGCATCTCCGCGCGGTAGAGCTGCATGCGCAGAATGTCGGCCACCTCCCGCGTGGCGAAGGCGGCGTGTTCGAGAAGGTCGATGGCCTCCGGCAGTTTGAACTGCAGCGCGGAGAGCAGCGCGGTGAGTTCGAGAAGCCGCGTGCTGTCACGCTTTTCGGCGAGTTCGGCGAGCGCGGTCTTCATATGGGCCTCGGTCTCCCCCGCGTGACGCAGCACCATGCCTTGATACAGCGCGTAATCGCGGTACGCTCCCTGGCCGAGTTTGGCGCCGGCTCCCCGGCCAAACGGGCGGTAAAGCGGATCACCCAGGACGACATTCATCCAGGACAGCGCGGGGGTGGCGTTCCATGCGGCCTCACCCACCGTAAAGCCATCCAGCAGTCGCTTGTTGAAAACGTCGAAATGCATCGTCAGCGAAAGGTAGGGCTCAAACACATTTCCAAACGCCACCGCCGCGCCCTTCGATAGCAACGGCCCGGCCCACGCCTGGTCGTGCGTGCGAATCACGGCAGCGCTGAAGGAATGCAGATGGCAGGCGACGGCTCCGCGCTTGAATTTGAACGATGGCGAACTCAGAGCGCCACTGATCTGGCCGGTGTACCAGCCAAAGTAGAGGATGGTGTCCGGCAGCGGCCAGAAGTCGCCCACGAGCGCGGGTTCCCGATCGATGTAAACGGGAATCCCAACCTTCTCGAAAGAAGCCGCGCTGCGGGTCAGCCACTCCTCGCCCTCCTGATACGCGCCGGATTTCTGCGCCAGATCGATCACGGCCCGGCCAAAGAGACCGTTCTCTTCGGCATGCAGCGCATCGTCGATCATCCGCCGCACGGTCGCGTCATCCGGCCCGTCGAGCCGTCCCACCAGCAGCAGGCCCGCCGCCTGCTGCGCCTTCGAAAAACGCACCGCCTGGTCGAACCACGGATTTCGCAGCCCTCCCGCCGTCGGCGGCTTGTTCAGGCCCAGCACCGTGAGTTCGGAGTCCACGCTGGCCTCGTCCTCCTCGGACTGTTTCGGATTTTCCACCGAACGCCGGATCTGGAACGGCACGCCGCGCATCAGCGCCAGCACGCGCACGCCGGTCTTCACCTCAAGAAGACTGTCCTTTCCGGGCGGCGGAGTCCCGGGTACCGGCGGCGGCACGTTCCGCCATCCCTGCTCCATGAACATCTTCAGCAGCGGCAGGCGGAGCTGCTCGTCGAATTCCGCCCGCGACATCGAATCCGTCTGCGCACAGCGCAGGCCGATGACCCGCTCCTTCGGAATGCCGCGCTTCTCCGCGTAGTAGGCCGCGAGTTCCGCCGAACCCGGAAAATCCGGATTGAAGACCACGGCCGTCTCCGCCGCCGCATCCCACTCCGCAGGCGTCTGGGCCTGCGCGACGGCGGCGAGCACCAAAAGGGGGGCCAGACCATGACGAAGCCCGAACAAGGAAGCCCGAAAACCGTCACGGATCGTCTCAGACATCGTCATTCGGATTTCCTTCCTCATTCGTCATTCTGCTTTCGTCATTCCGCATTCCATTCCAGCTTCAAGCCGTCATAGGCGATGTTCACACCCGGTGGCAGCCTGGGGTCCTCCACCGCGTGCATGATCTCGCACTGGATGTGAGTGAACCACGTCTGCCGCGGCCGGATCTCCCGCTGCACGGCCAGCGCCTCCTCGAAATTCATGTGTGTGGGATGCGGCGTGTGCCGCAGCGCGTCAATGATCAGCGTGTCCACCCCGCGCAGTGCCTCCCACGTCTCAGGCTCCAGCGTCTTGCAGTCCGGGATGTAGGCGCAGAGCTTCCTGCCGCCGCGTGAGAAGAGAAAACCGATCGTTCGCACCTTGCCATGCCGCACCGGCAGCGGCGTGACGGTCGTCCCTCCGAGATGAAACGGCCCATGGATCGGCTTTGGAAAAGGTTTCAGGTAGCCCCGGTAGCGGTTCTCCCCGCTGAAGGCGTATTCGAACATCCGCTCCAGCACCGCCAGACATTCCGGCGTCCCATAGACCGGCATGACCTGGTCCACGTCCACCGTGAAGCGCCGCAACTCGTCGAAGCCGGTCAGATGATCCATGTGCGGATGGGTAAAGATCGCCGCATCCACCCGGCGGATATTTTCCCGCAGGCACTGCGTCCGCAGGTCCGGCCCCGTGTCCACCAGCCACACCATCTCCGGCGTTTGCAGGTAAACCGAGCAGCGCAGCCTCTTGTCCTTCGGGTCCGTGCTCCGACACACGGCGCAGTCGCAGCCGACCACGGGAATCCCGACCGAGGTGCCGGTGCCGAGGAAGGTCAGGTGCAGGGACATGATGGCGGAGAGAGAGCCGCAGTCTTAACCACGAATGTCTGTTTTCACAATGCTTCTGCACACCCCTCCCCGGAAGAGCACTCCTCGCCAGCACCCTTCAGTCCCGCCGCGGTTTACGGCTTGGGACGCTTCACGGTGATCGCTCCTTCCGCGCCCTCGGGCCACTCCGCGCCCTCCTTGATCCATTGGCGGATCACGTTCACCTCGTCTTTCGGAATGCGGTGTCCTGTGGCGGGCATGGCTTTCTTGTCCTTCGGCGGCAGCGTTAAGGCGAGGTAGAACATGCTTTTTTCAGGCTCGTTCGGCACGATCACCGGCCCGGCCTTGCGCTGGCGGAAGGCCAGCCCGCGGTTCTGCAGGTTGAGGTCTCCGAGCATGGTTTCCGAATTGTGGCACTCCACGCAGCGGTCAGCCAAGATCGGCTTGATCTGCTTGACGAAGTCCACCGGTGAAGTTTCGGCGGCGATGAGAGGACTGGCAGCGGACGCGAGAAGCGCGGTGGTGACGATCAGGTAGGATTTCATGGTGTACTGGAGTGTCTCCCAGACGTGTGGTCGCCGTCTTTACGGAGATTGTGAGATGCTACGCCGATTTTGCCCGGCTGTATCGGCCAATTGAAAATCAAAGCGGGCGCGGGAACTCAGGGAAAGATGCCGTGATTCTTGTAACTGTCAGCGACGCGCTCCAGCGCCAGCAGGAAGGCCGCCGTGCGGAGATCGGGCAGGTTTCGCTCCTTCCACAGCCGATGGACGTTGTTGTAGGCCTTTGTCATGCTTTGCTCCAGGGCGGCGATGACGAGTTCCTCCTCGCTGGGGCCGTGGATCAGCCGGGGCCGGTGCTCGGTGGGAATCTTGCTGCCGGTCAGATTCTCGATGGCCTCCAACAGCTCGCGTTTTACCAGCTCCTCGTGGCGGGAGATCATGCGGTCAAAACTCACCCCGGCTCGATTTTTGAGCCATTCAAAGTAGGAAACCGTCACGCCGCCGGCATTCAGATACATGTCCGGAATCATGAGCACACCGCGCTGAGAGAGGATCGCCTCGCCCTCGAAGTCCACGGGTCCGTTGGCCGCCTCGGCTATGATCTTTGCGCCGATCCGCGGTGCATTTTCCCCGGTGATCTGGTTCTCCAGCGCGGCGGGCACTAGGATGTCGCATTCTCGCTCCATCAGTTCCATGCCATTCTCGACGCTCTCTGCGCCTGGATAGCGGAGGATAGTGCCGTCTGCCTTGCGGTGATTGAAAACGGCCTCCACGTCGAGCCCGTCCGCATTGAAGATGCCGCCCTCGCGCTCAATGATGCCGGTGATGATCGCCTTGCCCTCGTTCTGCAAAAACCACGCGGCGTAGTAACCGACGTTGCCCAGGCCCTGAACGATCACGCGTTTCCCAGCCACGCCGGTCGTGAGTCCGAGCGGCTGCATGTCCTCCTCCCGCTCCAAGCAGGCGCGAATGCCGTAGTACACGCCCAACCCGGTGGCCTGGCGGCGGCCGGGAATGCCGTGCATGCTGAGCGGCTTTCCGGTGACGCAGGCGTAGGTGTCCGCCGAATTGACTTTGAGGTTCTTGTAGGTGTCGGCGATCCAGCCCATCTCACGCTCGCCCGTGCCGTAATCCGGCGCGGGCACGTCGATGTCCGGACCGATGAAGTTTTTGCGGATCAGTTCGGCCGTGTAGCGCCTCGTCACCCGCTCGCGGAATCCTTCCGAAACGGTGCGCGGATCGATGCACACGCCGCCTTTCGCGCCACCGAACGGCACACCCACCAGGGCGCACTTGTAGGTCATCAGCGCTGCGAGTGCGATCGTCTCGTCCACCGTCACGTCAGGGCTGAAGCGGATGCCGCCCTTCGTCGGCAGGCGGTGATGGCTGTGCTCCGCTCGGAAGGCCTCGACAACGACGATGCTGCCGTCGTCTGCTCGAACCGGAAACTGCATGCGGTAGGTCGAGTTGCAGCAGCGCACCTGCTCGATCAGGCCCTTGTCCATGCCGGAGTAGGAGGCGGCCCTGTGGAAGTAATGATTAACACTCTCGAAAAAAGATCCTCGTGACATGCCGGACCGCTTAGCGCGGCTTCAACGGGATTTCATGTCACAATTGCAGACTTCCGAAGAAATCATGGCGGTTGCTCCCGGCCGCCGCCGCACCATCATGCCCCATGACCATCGAACAAATCACCGGACGCATCTGCGCCTTCCGCGACGCCCGGGACTGGATGCAGTTTCACAACCCCAAGGAACTCGCCATCGCCATCACCGCGGAGGCGGGGGAACTGCTGCAGCACTTCGTCTGGCAGCAGCCGGGGCAGATCGAGCAGCGCGTGAAGGACAAAATGCCTGAATTGAAAGACGAGATGGCCGATGTCGCCATCCTGCTCTTCGAACTGGCCCACAACCTCGGCGTCGATCTCGGCCAAGAGATGATCAACAAGATCGAGCGCAATGAATCGCGCTATCCCGTGTCGAAGGCACGCGGATCGAACGCCAAATACAACGAGCTGTGAGCGAAGCCGACGCGCCAACACCGCATCGCCGTCGTCCGCGCTACTCGGGCAAGAATCCGCGTCGGTTCGAGGATAAATACAAGGAGCTGAATCCGGAGCGCTACGCCGAGACCATCGCCAAAGTCCGCGCCTCCGGAAAAACGCCTGCTGGCCAGCATGTGCCGATCCTGTTGGATCAAATCATGCAAATCCTCGCCCCGCAGCCCGGCGAACGTGCCGTGGACTGCACCCTCGGCTACGGTGGCCATGCCAGCGCCTTGCTGAAGGCTGTGCAGCCAGGCGGCACGCTGCTGGCGCTCGATCAGGATCCCATCGAGATCGTGCGCACCGAGGCGCGGCTGCGCTCAGGTGGCTGCGAGGACTCCGCGCTCGTCGTGAAACGCATGAACTTCGCCGGACTGCCGCGTGCGCTAGCTGAACTCGGCTGGAGCGACGGCGTGGACGTGCTGCTGGCCGATCTCGGCTGCTCCTCGATGCAGTTCGACAATCCCGCCCGCGGATTCAGCTTCAAGCACGACGGCCCGCTCGACATGCGCATGAATCCGCAGCGCGGTGTCTCCGCCCGCGACCTGCTGCAAAAGCTCAGCGTCGAGAAGCTGAAGACGATCCTCGAAGAAAACGCCGACGAACGTCACGCGTCGCTGCTGGCGGATGCGCTCGCCGGCAGCGATCTCGCCTCCACCCGCTCGCTGGCCGAGGCCGTGCGCCGAGCCCTGCCGTATCGCATGGAGGAAGAAGAACGCGAGGCCACCGTGCGCCGCGTGTTTCAGGCCCTGCGCATCGCCGTGAACGAAGAATTCACCGCGCTCGACACCTTCCTGCATCAACTCACAAACTGTCTCCGCCCCGGCGCCCGCGTCGCCATCCTCACCTTCCACTCCGGCGAAGACCGCCGTGTGAAACACCTCTTCCGCGACGGTCTTCGGGGCGGCATCTTCAGCGCCACCAATGACGATGTCATCCGCCCGTCACCTCAAGAAGCCCGCGACAACCCGCGTGCGGCTCCGGCGAAGTTGCGGTGGGCGGTGAAGGCATAAATTGACAGAAATCTGGAAAACCAGCAAACTGGCTCCATGAAAACGACCATCGATCTGCCCGGCGATCTCGTTCGCGAAATCAAGCTGCGCGCCATGAATGAAGGCGGCAAGCTGAAGGACACGGTGGCGGATCTGTTGCGCAAAGGACTTCGGGAGCGCACGGCCAAGGGCGGTGCCAAGCCCAGCCGAGTAAAGCTGCCGCTCGTGCAATGCCGTCGTGCTGCCGTGCTGACGCCGGAACAGGTGGCTGCTGCGCTGCTCAAGCAGGAAACCGAGTGGCACCATGACGCTGCCTGACACCAACCTCTGGCTGGCGCTGGCCCTCTCCAAGCACTCGCATCACGATGCCGCCAGCAGATGGCTGGATGCGCAGGAAGAAACGGATAGCATTTTCTTCTGCCGATCAACCCAGCAGTCGATGCTGCGTCTGCTGACGACAGCAGGCCTCATGTCGGTGTATGGCAATGCGCCTTTGAGCAACAGGGACGCTTGGACCGTTTACGAAGCATTCGTCGCGGACGACCGCATCCAGCTTCAACCGGAGCCGCCCGGCCTGAACGCGATCTGGAAGAAGCTTGCCGCGCGACGCACCAGTTCCCCCAAGCTCTGGATGGACGCCTATTTGGCCGCCTTCGCCATGGCCTCGGGAGCGCAGTTGGTCACAACCGACAAGGCATTCAGCCAGTTTCGGGGCCTCGACGTGTTGGTGATCTAGTCTCCTTCTCTTGGATGGAGCACAGATCACTGAGGGATGGAGCACAGATCACTGAGCGAAGCGAGCAGTCGGCTGCGTATCAGTGCGCCATGTTCCAACCATTCCGTTTGCTTTTCCTTGGCGTTTTCTGTTTTCCCTGGGCCGCGTGTGCTTTGCAGGAGACGTGGGAGACAGGCTATGTGAAAGACGACGCCAGTGGGAAGCACGTGCTGGGATATTGGAAGTTTGATGGTGAGTCTGCGCTGAAGGATGCCTCGGGGAAGGAAAACGATTTGGCGCTGCAAGGGGCGATGGTGAGTGCGAAGGGGAAGTTCGACAGCGGCTTGGAGTCGTTTCCGGGCTTTCCGGTGCAGGACAAGCGGCATGGCGCGATGACGGCGGCGAAGCCGGCCTTGTCGCCGAAGGGGGCGTTTACGTTGGAGATGTGGATCAGGCCGAAGGCAGAGTTCAAACCGGAGCTGCGCTGTTACCTGCTCGACAAAAAGTACGTCGATCACACGGACTACCAGTGGCAGATCGGGGAGGCGGACAAGGGCGGGCTGCGGCGGATGTTTGTGACACTGGGATTCGGCGCGGAGTCGAAGTCGGTCTATTCGCTGCCGTTCAAGCTCGAGACGGATGAGTGGCATCATGTGGCCTTCACGTATGATGGCGCGGGCGAGGCGAAGTTTTATCGCAATGGCGTCGCGGCGGGCGGTGCGAAGCTGGAAGGCTATGGGGCGGTGACACCGGGCACGAAGGCGCTGAGCATCGGCGACCGGCTGGGTAGCAATTACGGCGGGTTTCCCGGCTTTATCGACGAAGTGCGCATCTGCGACGGCGTGCTGAGCTTTGAACGCGTGGCGATGCAGATCGCAACGACGCGGCAGGTGTGGCGACGGATGGAGACGGCGAAGCCGATCGAGATCGTGGTGACGAACCTGCGACGCGAAGCGATGACGGGCGCGAAGCTTTCCGTGAATCTTGGCGGGAAGGACGAAAACTTCATCGTGCCCGATCTCGCGGCGGGAAGGAGCTTCACGGCGAAGTATGTGCTGAACACATCCCTGAAGGCGGGCGACTACGAACTGCGGGCGCGATTTGAAACGGGGAAGTATGCCACGGAGCAGGGCGCGCGTTTGCAAATCGTGCCGCGACTCGCGCCGCGCATGCCGGTGGTCATGTGGGGTGGCGGCGGCTCGGAGATGGCGCGGATGAAGGACATCGGTTTCACGCACTTCATCGGCCTGGGGGCCGACTACGGCAGTCTTTGGGCCAACCGTGTCGTCGGACCGCCCGCGAAGCCGGAGGTGATCGCAAAGAATCGCGCCATGCTCGACGACGCGCTCAAAAACGGCCTCGAAGTCGTCGCCAGCCTCTCGCCGAGCCGCGCTTTGGAGGGCGATCCGAAAAACCTGCGCGTGGATCGTGCCGGGAAGCCTTACGTGCGCCAGGACATCGCGGCATCGACACCGGAGTTCGCGCCGTTTTTCCAGGTGGTGGGCATGAGCGTGGCGAAGGCGTATGGCGACCATCCGGCCTTCACCACGGCGCTGATTGACACGGAGGTGCGCGACAGCAGTCAGGTGAGCTTCAATGCGGTCGATGTGGAGGCTTACAAGAAGTTCGCCAACGCGGACATCCCCGCCGAGATCACGGCGAAGTGGGGTGTGGAGTGGACGAAGCTGAAGGATTTTCCTGCGGATCGTGTGATCGCGGATGATCATCCGATTTTGAAATACCTGCGCTGGTTCTGGACGGTGGGAGATGGCTGGAACGGTCTGCACACCGCCCTGCACAAAGGCGTGAAGAGCAGCGGCAAGGTGTGGACGTTCTTTGATCCGGCGGTGCGGCAGCCGAGCATCAGCGGCGCGGGCGGCGGGGTGGATGTGATCTCGCACTGGACCTACACCTATCCCGATCCGCAGAAGATCGGCATGTGCGCCGACCAACTCTTCGCGATGAGCGAGGCGAGCGGCAAACGCCAGCGCGTGATGAAAATGACGCAGCTCATCTGGTATCGCTCCCAGACCGCGCCCATCGGCAGCAAGGCGCCGGGCGAGGTCGTGGCGTGGGAGGATCACGATCCCGAGGCGGCTTACATCACGATCGCGCCGATGCATTTGAAGGAAGCGCTGTGGACGAAGATTTCTCGCCCGATCCAGGGCATCATGTATCACGGCTGGCAGTCGCTGGTGCCGACGGACAGCCCGAGCGGCTATCGTTTCACGAATCCGAACACGGCACCGGTTTTGAAGCAGCTCATTCACGATGTGATAGAACCATTGGGGCCGACGCTGATGGCCATTCCTGACGAAAGGAGCGAAGTTGCGTTTCTGGAGAGCTTCACCTCGCAGATGTTCGCGCGACGCGGCGGTTACGGCTCGAACAACGGCTGGGAGGCGGACGTTTGGCTGGCCCTCCAGCATGCGCATGTGCAGACGGACATCCTGTTTGAAGAGACGCTCCTCACGAGAAGCGGATTGAGCGGACGCAAGGTGCTGGTGATGCCGTACTGCGACGTGCTGACGAAGTCCGTCGTCGCACGCATCGCCGACTGGCAGAAGAAGGGTGGTAAGATCGTTGCGGATGAGTTCCTCTGCCCAGGGCTGAAGGCCGATTTCACGATTCAGAGCTTCAGGCGCGAGAAAAAAGCCGCAGAAGACAAAGCGAAGGTGCTGGCGCTCGCGAAGGTGCTCGGCGGATTCGCGCTGCCGCAAAAGGCGCTGTGTGACCATCCCGAGATCATCGTGCGCACGCGGAAGTTTGGCGACGCGACCTATGTCTTCGTCATCAACGACAAGCGAGAATACGGCACCTATGTGGGACAGCACGGTCTGGTGATGGAAAACGGGCTGCCATCGAAGGGGATGGTGAGTGTGAAGGCCGAATCGGCCAACGTGTATGAACTGACGGGCACCGGCTTCATCGTGCCGAAACGCGGCGATGACGGCGTGATGAGCTGGCCGGTCGAACTCGGCCCCTGCGACGGGAAAATCTTCATGGTGATGCCGAAGCCTCTGCTGGGCATCCAGTTGGAGGTTCCAGAGTCTGCCACAGTGGGCAATGCGGCAAAGATCATGGCGAAGATCACCACCACGCAGGACACGCCAACGAAGGCCGTCATCCCCATGCGCGTGGATGTCCGCGATGCGAATGGCAAGCTCTCCGAAGGCAGCGGTTTCTACGCGGCGGAGAACGGCATCGCCGAACTCAGCCTGAGCCTCGCGCCCAATGAAGATCCCGGAACCTGGGAGATCCGCGTGAAGGAACTGGCGAGCGGCATGGAGGCTGTGAAGTGGATGCGTGTGGGGAAATGACGACCTCTGGATGACGAAGGGTTGACCCTGCGCGGAGAGGCTCTTAGCGTTTCCGTGTTGTCAGCGCATGAGCCCCTCATACCCTCTTTCATTTCCTGAAAACGGCCCGCATGCGGGCTGGACTCTCGCCGCCTATGTGCGCGAGAGAGCACGGCAGTGGCCGGAGCGGGTTTACCTGCGTGACGGCACGGCGGAACTGACCTACGCGGAGGCCTGGCGGCGGATCGCCAGCATCGCGGCGTGGCTGGACGCGAAGGGTGTCGTACGCGGTGATCGCGTGGTGATGGTCACGGAGAACCGAATCGAAACAGTGCTGATGTTTTTCGCCGTGGCGCAGATCGGGGCCATCGCGGTGATTCTGCATCCGCAGATGAAGCCAGAGGGACTGCGGCGCATCCTGGAGCAGACGGAGCCAAAGCTGGGTCTGCTGGAGCCGGCGACCGCGTCTTTGCGTGGGGAATTCGGCGAGACGCCTATCGTGTGGGCCGGATGCGAAGGTGAGAAGTTGTTGTTTGACGAATTGACTGCGGAGCAGGAGCCGCAAAACGTGCCGTTTCCAGGCATTGATCTCGACCCGGCGTTTCTCGTGTTCACCTCGGGCTCCACGGGCACGCCGCGCGGGGTGATATTGACGCATGACAACGTGTGCTTTGTGTCGGCGGCGATCCAAGCACGGCTGCAGTATCAAATCGAGGATCGGGTGGCGATTTTCCTGCCGCTATCGTTCGACTACGGGCTCTACCAGCTTTTTTACACGGCATTGGCCGGCGCGAGCGTGTTCATCGGAAGGCCGGAGATGTCGGGACCGGAACTGCCGCGCATTTTGGCGGCGCAGGAGATCAGCGTGCTGCCGGGGGTGCCGACTTTGTTCGGCGGACTGATCAAGATGCAGCGTTACCGCCCGGTGGCACTGCCGAAGTTGCGCGTGATCACCAACACGGGCGATCATCTGCCGCAGAGCTACATCGCGAGTCTGCGGGAGCTGTTTCCGCAGGCGCGGGTGTTTCCGATGTACGGGCTGACGGAGTGCAAGCGGGTGTCGATCCTGCTGCCGGAGGAGATGGAAGCGAAGCCGGAGTCTGTGGGCCGACCACTGGACGGCACGGAGGTTTTCGCCGTGGATGCGAACGGCCAGCGCCTGCCACCGGGGGAAACGGGCGAGCTGTGCGTGCGCGGACGTCATCTGGCTCTCGGCTACTGGCGGGCGCCGGAGGAAACCGAGAAGCGCTACAAGTTCATCGGCGAAGGTCACTCGCGTTTGCTGTTCAGCGGAGATTTTGGCAGTGTGGACGCGGACGGATTCCTGCACTTTCACGGACGCAGCGATTTCCTGATCAAGCACAAGGGGCATCGGCTGAGTCCTGCGGAGGTGGAGGAAGAGGCCTGCCGCATCAGCGGCGTGGTGGCGGCGGGATGCGTCAAAGACGAAGCGAAGGATCTGCTGTGCCTGTTTGTGAGTGTGGCTGATGGCGAACTCGACGAACCGAAAATCATCCAGGCGCTGAGTTTGAAGCTGGAGCCGGCCAAGGTGCCGAATCGCGTGATCCTGCTGCCCGAGCTGCCGAAGACAGGAAACCAGAAAGTGGACCGCAAGGCGCTGCGGGCGATGCTTTGAATCATGAACGCCGAATTTGCCAACGAACTGATCGCCAAGCACGGCTCGCCCTTGTTTGCCTATGATTTGGATGTGGTCGCGGCTAGGGCTCAGACTTTGATCGCAGGATTGCCGGAGGGGGCGAGATTGTACTATTCCTTCAAGGCGAATCCGCTGCCGTCCATCGCACGCGAGCTGCGCACGCATGGTGCGCGCGCGGAAGTCACTTCGGTCGGTGAACTTGTGGCGGCGCAGCATGCGGGATTCGAGGACGGCATGGTATTCGGTGGACCGGGGAAAGCGGAGGCGATGATCGCCAAAGTTTTGGCGGCAGGCGTGCGGCATTTTTCCTGCGAGTCGTTCACGGACGCGGCTCGGCTTTCGAAGATCGCGGTGCAGGCGGGCGTGGAGATCACGGCGATGCTGCGGGTGAATCCGCAGCAGGCACCCGATGCGCGGCTGGCGATGAGCGGTGTGGAGAGCCAGTTCGGTTTCGATGAAGCGCTGCTGCTGTCAGATGGTGCGGCGGAGAGGCTGCGGCTGCCGAATCTCACGATCAACGGCGTGCACGTTTATTTCGGCACGCAGGTGGCCTCGGTGGAGGCGCTGGCGAAGAACACGCGCTGTGCGCTGGAGACGGCGGAGCGCGTTTCGCGGTCGCTGGGTTTTGATTGCTGCGTCGTGAATGCGGGCGGCGGTTTTCCCTGGCCGTATGCGAGCGACGCCGCCGGCAGCGATCTCGCGGGGCTGCGTGAGGCTCTCGATGCGGAGTGGAAGGCCTCGCCTCTGCACGGAAAAGCGCAGCTTTGCTTTGAAAGTGGACGCTATCTGTGCGCGAGCAGCGGCACCCTGTTGACGATGGTGCTCGATGTGAAGAAGGCGGGCACGAAGACCTACGTGGTGCTCGACACGGGCATCCACCACCTCGGCGGGATGTCCGGTCTGGGCAGAATTCCGCGGGCTTCGCTGACCCTGAAGAATCTGACCGCGTGTCGTGATGGGGAGGTCGCGGTGGATGTCGTCGGCCCATTGTGCAGTCCACTGGACAGCCTGGCGCGCGGGCAAAAGATGGCACCGGTGGAGGTCGGCGACGTGCTGGCGGTTCCGAATGTCGGTGCCTACGGCCTCACGGCCAGCCTGGTTGGGTTTCTGAGCCATGCAACGCCGGCGGAGGTGGCTTACCGGGGCGCCCGGGTGGTGGAAACTTGGGCGCTGCCCTGCTGGCACGCGAACTTGCGCGAGGGGTGAACCTTTGGTATGACGCCCGGCTCATGACCGCCGCTGATCTCACCCCCAAGCTCCAGGAAATCCTCCGCCCGCGTTTGCGCTTCCTCAAGGAGGGAGATGCGGTGCCGATGGATGAGGATCTCGGCCGGCTAGGGCTGGATTCGATGGCCTCGATCGACCTGCTGATGGACATCGAGAGCCAGCTCGGCGTGCAGATTCCCGACGAGATGATTACGGTGGACACCTTTTCGACCGGCAATCACCTGCTGGCGGTGATTGAGAAACTGGTGTGAGTCACAGCCCCCAGTCGCCCTCGGCAAGTACGGTATGCTTGGGGAGAGATTTGAGCGAATCCGGAATCGCGAAGCAGTGGCAAACGTCTTCCCTGCGCTGATGAAGAACGGGAGCGCCGTCCCAAGTCGAATCTCCGGGAAAAGCCGCCAGCGAAAGCAACCGCCTGCTGCCGAGAATCGCCGGGCGGCGGACAAGTTCACCAAGCATGGCGTAAAGTTCGTCATTGCCGGGCACCGTGGTGAAATGATCGATCTCCATCCATGCGGGAATGCCGCGAATGCGCTTCGGCGTGAGAAAGAGGTAGCTGGTGAGGCAGTCCGCTTCGTCCACGAGTCCGACAAATTGATGGCGGCGCATTTCCGACGCCTCGAACCAGCGCAAATATTCCGGGGTAATCCATTTTTCGACACCGGTGGAGGTGGCGCACGCGGCTGCCACACTCTTTACCGAAGCCGCATCCAGGACAAGCCGCCTGCCGGACGGCAGATCGGGCCACTCCCCACACCGGCATAGTGTGGCAAAAACGCCGAGAGGGACGAAGTGCCGCCGGATGTCCGTCCGGCAGTGCCAGCCGCTTCGCTCCAGGAGGTCTCGGACTCTGGGCGTTGGGGTGGTGTCGGAGACGATATTCTCCGAACTCAGTCGCCGAAAACGCATAAGCATGGGCAGGCTGGCATTTCGATGCTCCTCGTCGATGCGCCAGGTGGAGGCGATGAAGGCGGGAGCGGGCAAACCGTTGACCGCGTAACAGGTGGGGATGAGGCCGAGAAAGCCGACGATTTGCCCCTCGTTTCGCAGCACCCAGCCACGTTCGTTGCGGAGGGAGGCGAAGGGGTTTTCATCCCACCAGTGCGCCAGTCTGCGGAGCCACCCCTCACGCTCCATGCTGTCAGTATCGGTGGCTGCCAGCCACGTCACCAGCTCTTCCCGTGTCGAGGGCGCATCGTGGTAGTCCTCGATCTGGCAGGCGGGCATGACGATCTCAAAGAGTGGTGCGCGGAGAGGGATTCGAACCCCCGACCAACTCGGTGTAAACGAGCCGCTCTACCACTGAGCTATCCACGCCAGGATGACGGAGGATGTTTGGCAGCCATCTGGCCGGTGTGCAAGCGGGCTGTTGCCGTTCTGGCGCTATTTGTGCGGCTCCGAGACGACAGTGATCTGCTTTTTCGGCTGGACATGACGGGGCAGCAACGGACCCTCCGCGATGCGCCTGCTGTTTGTCGCGGACCTCCATTACTCGCTCAAGCAGTTTGACTGGCTTCTTTCCGAGGCGGCCGATTTTGATCTCGTGGTGATCGGCGGTGATCTCCTCGATCTGTCATCGGCGCTCGATGCGGACGTGCAGATCACGATCGTGGAGAAGTATCTGGAGCTACTCCGCCAGAAGACGACGCTGGTGGTGAGTTCCGGAAATCATGACGGTGACAGCCGGAACGAAGCGGACGAATCCGTCGCCGCATGGCTGGTCGCCGCACGCAACGACAGACTGCATGTCGATGGCGACAGTTTCAACATGAAGGGGACGCGCATCACCGTGTGCCCATGGTGGGATGGCGACGCCAGCCGGGCGGATGTGGAGGCGCAACTCGCCGAGCAGGCGAAGAGCGTGGCGGGGCGCTGGATCTGGATCTACCACGCGCCGCCGGAGGGGGCCCGCACCAGTTGGACGGGACGGAGATTCATCGGCGACGAGTTTCTGACGGCGATGATCAGGCGATTCAATCCGACCATGGTGATGAGCGGACACATTCACAATTCTCCGTTCTATGAACAAGGCGGATGGGTGGACCGGATCGACCGGACATGGGTTTTCAATCCCGGGCGACAGCTCGGCGCCCAGCCGACCACGATCATCGTGGATTTTGAGGCGATGACGGCCGAATGGAGTTCGACGGAGGGACACTCAGTCCAGGACATCCGGATCGAGGAGGGTTGAGGCTTTCGGCCTCTGGCGCTCGCGCGGCTGCCGGTGCATCAGGGTATCGAGCATGCCGTCGAGGATGGCGAGATGATCGTGACCGGAAAACTGCTGCTTCACATCCACCAGGTACTTGTTCATGGAGTCCAGGCGCCTGGCGAGCATGCGGCACAAGTGGACGCTGACGGCTGGATGCTGTTGGAGGAAATCCGAAGGATCGTCCACGACATGAAAGCTCGCAGGAGTGACCGCCCGGACGGCGGCGGTATGAGGCACGCCCATGAGGGCGGCAAGATCGCCGAAGATGGCGCCGCGTTCGTTAACCTTTGCCACGACGACATCATCTTTCACTACTTCGACAGCGCCATCGACGAGGAAGTAAAGGTGCCCGGTGCTCTCTCCCTGGCGGATCACCTCTTCACCTGTGTCGTAGCGTTTTACCGGATATGTCTGAAGGGCGGAGAACAGAAAGTCCATGACGGCGGGAGTGGGTGGAGGTGGGAGGGGCTTCAAAGACGCCGACAGGAAAAGGTCTCAAACGGTAAGACGCATGCAACATGCCACCGAAGCGGATATTCAGCGGTCCGGCGATGCGACTGATCACGCATTGGCCCGCAGCCAGTCGAAGCTGCGCTCGACCTCGGCCTTCTGGTAGGCGATCTCGGCGTCTTTTTTGCCAGGGCCGTCGGGTGCCTTGAAGCCGTCGATCTTTTTGCCGCGCTGCGCCATGGTGCGCCATGCTTTGAACATGTCGCTGTCGTGGTGATCCGGGAAGATCTTCCAGAATTCGTCCTTTTGATGTTCAAAGGTGCGGGAGAACCCCGAGATGGTCTCGACCTGAAGAGGGACGCCGGGGGCGAGTTCGGCAAAGCGTTTGGCGTAGTTTTTGAAATCGACCAGACCTTCACCAACGGCCGTCCATTGCACAACGGTGCCGCCGCTTTCGTCCTCCCAGAGCATGCTGTCGCGCACGCTGCTGCAGACGGTGAGCGGTCCGAGGACTTCGAGATGCGCGAGCGGCTCTTCGAGCGCCCAGACGGCGTTGCCGGGATCGATGTTGGCGCCGACGTAGCCTTTGCCCGCCGCTTCGATCAGCCCCTTGAGTTCGTGGGAAAGCATGTCGCCGGCATGGTTTTCGATGGCGATCTTGATGCCTTCGCCTTCGGCCTGGGACTGGCAGGCCTTGATGGTTTTGACCACTGCTTCGATATGCTTCTGGATGCCGCCGTCACTGCCGCGATCCTTTTGATTGCCGAGATAGCAGCGGGCGACGGGTGAGCCGAGAGCCTTGGCGATGCGGATAGTGAGGCCGAGGTGCTCCTCAGGCGTGCCGTAAGTGTCCTTCCAGGTGTTGGAAGTTTTGCAGACGCTGCCGGTGCCCACGTAGAGCTTCAATCCGGCGCGGTCGGCCTGTTCTTTGAGTCCCTTCAGGTAGGCGTCTTCGAAGTTTTCAAAAACGTGGAGCTCGGAAATGAACATCGTGTCCAGCTTCAACGAGGCGGCGTAGTCGATGAATTGCACCGCCTTCCAGCCGGTGGCCCGCACGGCGAAGTGATCGAGGCCGATGGCGAGCTTACCGCCCTGGATGGCGGCATGGGAAAGCGATGCGCCAGCGGTGGCGGCGAAGGACTGTGCGAGAAAGGAGCGGCGGTTCATGCCGCGCATGCTAGCGGAGCCGCGTGTCCTGTCGATCACGAATCAGGGAACGCCTTAGCGGACGATCAGTTTCACCGCAGCCTGTCCCTGGCGGTCGTCGGCGGATGACACCAGGATCTGGGCCACATGATGCCCGCTGCGCCACGGGGCACCGTTGATGGGCTTGACCTGGAGGAGATACGCGCCGGTGCCGACATTGCGGAAGGAGGTGATGTTGTTGCTGAACGGCGCCTGCTGGCCGGGCACTTCAAAATACTCCATGATCGTGAAATCATCCTTCGTCAGATCGGTCACAGGCCAGCCAAGGCAGCTGACCAGCACCAGAATGTTGGCCGGATGAGTGTTGCCGTTCGCCGCCGCACCGGCCGAAGCCTGGGATGAAAGGGTGAGCGCAGCAGGGGCGGGAGGGGTCATGTCGGCGGGCTTGGCCTTTGAAGTGAGGGGTGGAGAGGCGGGCTTTGGCGGGGCTTCAAAAACCGGTTTGAAAACCGGAGCGGGTTCCCGCTGCTTGACCGCCGGAGGAGTTGGCTTGGAGGCAGGGGCTTTGGCTTTGACCGGCTTCGCGGGAACTGGCTTTTTAGGGGGAGCAGTTTTCGAGACGGTTTTTTTGGCGACAGGCTTCTTCGCGGCAGATTTGACCGGTTTCTTCAACGCAGGTTTCTTGGAGGCAGCGGGCTTTTTTGCAGGCGCCTTTTTAGGAGCGGTTTTTTTGGCCATGACGATTTGCGGGTCGGATTTGTTGTAATTTCGAAAAGGCTAGCAATATCACCCGCCATCTGTCGAGAATCCTCTTGATAAGTGGGCGGAAAAAGTTTGTGACTGCTGAGGTCGAGAATGGAACCTAAAGCCGGTCCAAGACTAGCCATCGTTGTTCAGGAGCGGTCTTGTTTGTGGAAGCCATGATAGTGGCTCTGGAACTTGGTGTTGTCCATATGAACAGTCTTGTAAATAATTCTATCTTGACCTTAAAATTCTGAAAATAGAGGATTGCCAACATTGTTATATGTCGATTATAAGGATTGGTTAGATTTTTGGCTCCCTTTGAGAAATCAACTTTCCAAGTCGGCTAGAACCGGAGTCTGAATGCCTTCACATGACCGCCCTTTACGCCATCAAACCTCCATTGTCCTGCCTGTGGGCCGGAAAGTGGTCGTTTATACCGCATTTTAAGGAGCGTATCCTTCACAGGCTAGCGGGCTTGGTTTCGCTTCCACAGGTTGGCGGCTGGCCGTGGTTCGGGGCTGTCGATCCAATGGATGACCTTATGCCGTGGGGCCGCAGCACGCTGGCGACCCGCCCCAGCGGAGGCGGAGCGGACCCATCCGAACCTGAGCCTGCCGGGACCGACTCTAGGAATGTTCCTTTTTATCACGCGCCCGTACTACTGGCGGAGGTCATTGATTTTCTACAGCCCGCACCGGGAAAGATGATCTTCGACGGCACACTTGGCGGCGGCGGACACACCGAGGCGCTGCTGCAGCACGGCGCACGTGTGGTGGCCATGGACCAGGACCCGAGCGCCCTGCGACATGCCGAGGAGCGCCTGAAGGCTTACGCGCCGCGGTTCTGCGCTCTGCGCGGCAATTTCCGGAACTTTCCCCAGATCGTGGAAGAGACCGGCGTATGCGGCTTCGACGGCATGCTGGTGGACATCGGCGTGTCCAGCCATCAGCTCGACGAGGCGAGCCGCGGCTTCTCATTTTCCAAGGACGCGCCGCTGGACATGCGCATGGACACTGACGCGCCGGTGACGGCCGCTGATTTGATCAACTCGGCCGACGAGGATGAACTCGCCCGCATCTTTTTTGAATACGGTGAAGAATCCAACGGCCGGCGCATCGCCCGCGCCATCGTCAAGGCCCGTGTCTCACGCCGCCTCGACACGACGCTGAAGCTCGCGGACGTCGTCGCCGCCGCCGCGCCGAAGCGCGGGAAGCGCCACCCGGCCACGCTGGTTTTTCAGGCGCTGCGCATCGCCGTGAATGACGAACTCGCCGCGCTGCATGATTTCCTCGCCGCCGCGCCGCGCTGGCTGAAACCGGGCGGCAGGCTCGCGGTGATTGCGTTTCACTCTCTCGAAGACCGCATCGTCAAGCAGACCCTGCAGCACCTCTGCGCTCCATTTCTGGACCGTCCGGAATGGCCGGAGCCGCGACCAAATCCCGACTGCCTGCTCAAAGCGGTGACCCGCAAGGCGGTGAAGGCCTCGCCTCAAGAGATCGACCTGAATCCCCGCGCCCGCAGCGCAGTGCTGCGCGTCGCCGAACGACTTCCCGAATGAAACCGCGTCCGCGCAACCGCTACCGCAACAGCCTCGGCATCGGCGCCATCACGGCGATCCTCATCGTTGTGGCGTCGCTGGCTTTGGCGGGACTCGGCGTGGTCGTCAGCAAGAACCGCGTCCGCGCCCTGGGGGAGGAGCAGCGGAAGGTCGAGTCCGAAATGCGGCTTCTGAAGGCCGAAATCATCGCCCTGAACAACCGCATCGAGACGCTGCTCACCCGCGACCGCGTGCAGCCGCGCCTCACCGGCGCAGGCACGCTGCTGCGCCCGATCACTCCCGAAAGTCTCATCACCTTACGCTCCACCTCCGCCCACAAAGCCGAAGTGAGTAACGCCGCAGGTCGCTCCCTCGCCCATTCAAAACCCTAACATCACTTTGAGTCAGCCCCTCCCGAATCAAGCCCAGCTCCGCCGCGACCGTCCCGTCTGCAGGCGCATGCTGCTGCTGCTGTTCGGTCTGATGGCGGGCTTTTCCCTCGTCACATGGCGGCTTGCGGTCATTCAGATCAAGGAATCACCCCGCCTGGCGGAACTGGCAGCCAAGAAGTATCAGCGCCACATCGTCCTGCCCGCTCATCGCGGCGCCATCAAAGACTTCAACGGAGAATTCCTTGCCCATGACGAGGACGTTAACGAGCTTTACACCGACCGTACCCACCTGCGCGAAGTCATCACCATACGTCATCATCTGGCGCGAGTGCGCGGCGTGAAAGCCGTCGAACTGCGCGAGCAGCTCGGTGAGCAGGAGACCCTGGCCGCCTACCACGATCATGTGGCCGGGGTTCTCGCCGGACTCCTTTCCAAGCCGCAGGAGGAGATCCGTGAAAGCTTGGCTTCAAACCGGCCAGAGGTCGTCCTGGCCAGAGACATCGACGCAGACACCGCGAAGCAGTGGTCCGTCCTTTTCAAGGCGGAGCACATTTTCGGCATTCACCTGCGGCCGACGGTGGCGCGTCGTTTTCCCGCGAAGGATCGTCTCTCCCTCGTTCTAGGTGACACCGACACCGCCAACCAGGGCCGCTGGGGCGTCGAGAAGATGATGGACGCGCAGCTCGTCGGTGTCCCGGGTGAGCAGTTCATTGAGCGAGACCGCTCCGGTCACGAACTCCCCGCCTATCGCGGTCTCTACGTGGAGCCCCAGCATGGAAGCAGCGTGCATCTGACCATCGACATGCAGCTTCAGGACACCGTCGAGGCCATCTGCGAACGCGCGTGGAAGGCCAGCCAGGCACGGCGCGTCGTCATCGCCGTCACGGACCCGGACACCGGCACCGTGCTGGCCATGGCCGCCCGTCCGCACCGTGACACTGACAATCCCGATCTCAGCACATGGACCAATCATGTGATCGCCGAGCCCTACGAGCCGGGTTCGATTTTCAAAGTCGTCACCCTCGCCGCGGCCCTCGACAACAACAAGGTCACTCCGGGCGAGAAGATCGACTGCGGAAACATGTTCTACGAAGACCCCGTGCGGAAGGTGAAGCTCAGCGACGACGAACCGCTCGGCATGCAGACGGTCAAAGGCGTGCTCGTGCATTCCAGCAACATCGGCGTGTACAAGATCAGCAAGCGCGTCGGCCAGGATCTGATCCTCGACTACACCGCGCGCTTCGGCTTCGGCAGTCCCACGGGCATCGGCCTCGTGGGCGAAAAAGGCGGCTACGTGAACACCGGCACCTGGAGCAACACCACCTACTCGCGCATGCCGATCGGCTACGAAGTCTCCGTAACACCTCTGCAAATGTGCATGGCCTACGGCGCCATCGCGAACGGCGGCGTGCTCATGAAGCCGAGGCTCATCGACCGCATCGTGAAGGCGGACGGAGAGACCGAAGTCGTGGCTCCGCAGCCCGTCTGGCAGGTCTGCACGGCAAAGACCGCCGCATCGCTGCGCGATTTCCTGGCCGGCGTGGTGACCGAAGGCACCGGCAGCCGAGCCGCGCTGCCCGACGTCAGCGTCGGCGGCAAGACCGGCACCACCCGCCGCTACGATCCTGACAAGAAGCGCTACATCGAAGGCAGCTACATCACCTCCTTTGCCGGCATGGCACCGGTGGAGGACCCAAAAGTCGTCTGCCTCGTCATGCTCGACGATCCGAAGGCCGAAAGCCCCCGGCTCGTCCGCGGCGGTCGCGTGGCCGCGCCGATCTTTGCCGAGGTCGTGAAGGAGACGCTCGCTCATCTCGCCATCCGCTATGAACAACCCATGAAAGTCGCCGTGCAGGGAGGTGCTCAATGACGCTCCGTGATCTCATCCCCAACCTCGAACAGCCTGCCGTATCCGGCAGCCTGGACACCGAGATCACCGGGTTCGCCTACGACTCGCGCAAGGCGGGTCCCGGCATCGCCTTTGTCGCCCTTCGCGGAACCCATGCCGACGGGCATGACTTCATCGCCAAAGCCATCGAGCTCGGTGCGGCTGCGATCATTGCCGAAAGAGCTCCCGAAGATGGCTGCGCCACGCCCTGGGTGCATGTCCGCCGATCCCGCATCGCGCTGGCGCAGGCGGCGGCCGCATTGTTCGGTCATCCGGCGAAAAAGCTCACCATCACCGGCGTCACCGGCACGAACGGGAAGACGACCACCGCCTTCCTCCTGCACCATCTCTTCAACACCGGGCAGATGCGCAGCGGCCTGCTCGGCACCGTGTTTTACGACCTGGGGGATGAGCACGTCCCCGCCACGCACACCACGCCCGAGTCTCTCGAAATCCAGAGCCTGCTCTCCACCATGCTGGACAACGGCTGCCGCGCCTGCGCCATGGAGGTGTCATCCCACGCCCTCGACCAGGACCGCGTTTACGGCCTGCCCTTTGCCGCCGCCATCTTCACAAACCTCAGTCAGGACCATCTGGACTACCACGGCACGATGGAGAAGTACTTCGAGGCCAAGGTCCGCCTTTTCGAAATGGCCGCCGCAGAGCAGCGCTCATCGCTGATCATCAATGGTGACGACTCCTGGGGGCGCAAGCTCGCCCAGCGCTTCGAACATACCGGCAGGGTCACGCGTTTCGGCTTCGGCGTCCATTGCGAATTTCGCGCCATCAATGTGCGCTACGACCTCACCGGCACCACCTTTGAGCTGGAAGCCCGCGGTCGCAGTTTCCTCGTCCGCTCGCCGCTGATCGGTGACTTCAACGTGTACAACACCCTCGGCGCACTCGCCGCCGCGCACGGCGTCGGTTTGAACCTGCGGGAGGCCGTCCGCAGCATGCAGCAGGCACCGCAGGTGCCGGGAAGACTGGAGCGCGTCTCCGAGAACTCGCGCTTCCAGGTCTTCGTCGATTACGCACACACGCCGGACGGCCTCGTGAACGCTTTGAAAACCGTGCGGGCGCTGCGGCCGAACCGCATCATCACCGTCTTCGGCTGCGGCGGTGATCGTGACCGCACGAAGCGGCCCCTGATGGCTGCGGCTGCAGAGGCCGGGTCCGATATTTGTGTGCTGACCTCGGACAATCCGCGCACCGAAGATCCGCAGAGCATTCTGAACGATGCCCGGGCCGGATTCACCCGCCCGAAGAATCACGCCGTCATCGCCGACCGCCGCGACGCCATCCGCGCCGCCTTCGAAGGCGCGTGGGAGGGAGACATCGTCCTCATCGCCGGCAAGGGGCACGAAGACTACCAGGACATCCAGGGCAAGAAGCACCCCTTTGACGACCGCCGGGTCGCCCGCCAGCTCCTTCACGAACTCAAAGCCAGCCGCGCCCAGGAGCGCGAAGAAAAAGCCGCCGAACGCGAAGCCATGCGCGGTGGATTCAACCGCCCGGACCGCCCCGATCGCCGATGACACCCATCCCGCTCCAAACGCTGTCTACTTTCGCCGCAGGCACCCTGCGTGGCGATGGATCGCGCCTGGTGACGAAGGTGAACACCGACTCGCGCAAAGTCGCGGCTGGCGAGGTGTTTCTAGCCCTCGTCGGGGAAAAATTCGACGCGCATGACTTCATCCCGCAGGTGGCCGCCGCAGGTGCCGCTGCCGTCGTGGTCAGCCGGGTCGATCCGGCCTGGGGTCCCCTACCCTGTGCGGTGATCGAGGTGGCCGACACCCTTACCGCGCTGCAGCAGATGGCGCGTGGCTACCGCCGGCACCACAACCCGCTCATCATCGGCCTGACCGGCAGCAACGGCAAAACCTCGACGAAGGACCTCACGGCAGTCGTCATGGCGAAGAAGTTCACCACCCGCGCCACCTTCGGCAATTTGAACAACCACATCGGCGTGCCGCTCACGCTTCTCTCTCTGAGCGAGGGCGAGCAGTGCTGCGTCACCGAGATGGGCATGAATCATCCCGGTGAGATCCGGGTGCTCACCGACATCGCCGATCCAGATGCCGGCATCGTCACCAATGTCGGCATGGCTCACATCGAATACATGGGCACGCAGGACGCCATCGCCTGGGAAAAGGCCACGCTGCCCGCGCAGGTGAAGCGCAGCGGCATCGTCGTGCTCAACGCCAACGACGCCTACACCGCCGTCATCGCCCGCCACTGCCAGGCCACTGTTTCCACAGCCGGTGTCGGCTGCGGTGACGTCTCCGCATCCCATCTCCGTGCGGATGCGACCGGCACGACCTTCACGCTCGACTTCGGCGGAGAAAAACTCGAGACGCGCCTTCCCCTTCTCGGCGAGCACATGGTCGGCAATGCCGCGCTCGCCGCGTGCATGGGCTGGCGGCAGGGCATCGCGCCAGCAGACATCGCGGAGGCATTGAACAACGCGAAACTCACCGGAGGACGTGTGGAGCCGAAGGTCGTCAAAGGCGTGCGCTTCATCGACGACTCCTACAACGCCAATCCGGACAGCATGATCGCCGGTCTGCGCACGCTGAGCACGCTGGGGGATGGAAAGAGCCGTCGCGTCGCCGTTCTCGGCCGCATGGGTGAGCTTGGGCCGATCGCTGAGACCGAGCACCGCCGTGTCGGCGAGTATGCGGGATCGCTCAAGCTGGACGCCGTTTTCAGCGTCGGTGGTGCCGAGGCCGCCTGGATCACGGAAGCCTCGAAAGCGGTGTCCTCCGAACATTTCCCGGATCACGCTGCCTGCGCCGCCCGTCTGCGGGAGTGGCTGCGCGAGGGTGATGTCGTCCTGCTCAAAGGCAGTCGGTCCTCACGCATGGAACAAATCCTCACCCATTTTTCCGCATCATGATGTACTGGCTTTACGAACTCAGGGAATGGCTCACCGCTCATCATTGGATCAGCGATGACGCCGCCCTGTACAAAATTCTCAACCTCTTCAAGTACCACACCTTCCGCGCCGGCGGAGCGGCGATCACGGCGTTTCTGCTCTCGCTGATGTACGGGGAGCGCCTCATCCGGAAACTAATCTCCCTCAAGATCGGCCAGCCGATCCGCACCGCCGAAGAAGTTCACAAGCTCTACGAACTGCACGGCAAAAAGGCCGGCACGCCGACGATGGGCGGCATCCTGATTCTCGGTACCATCGTGTTTTCCACCCTGATGTGGGCGAAGTGGGACAACATCATGGTGTGGATCGTTCTGTTCACCACGGTCGGCCTCGGTGCGCTCGGTTTCCGCGACGACTACCTCAAGATCAGCAAGAAGAACTCCAAAGGCGTCAGCGCACGGACAAAGCTGCTGTGGCAGACCAGCGTGGCCGTGCTGGCCGGATTCATGTTCGCCTACGCGGTGCCGGAGGACAACGGCATCACACTGCGAGCCCTTTACCTGCCCTTCGTGAAGAATGCGGTGATCCCCGACATGCACATTTTCGCCGTGGCTTTGTTCGCGGTCGTGATTGTGGGTTCCTCGAACGCGGTGAATCTCACCGACGGCCTGGACGGCCTCGCGACGGGCTGTTCGATCACGACCTCGATCGCCTACGCCGTTTTCGGCTACGTCTGCGGAAACGCGAAATACTCCGACTACCTCGGCGTCGCGCACAACAGCCTCGCCAACGAGCTGCCCATCGTCGCCATGGCGCTCGCCGGCGCCTGCCTCGGCTTTCTCTGGTTCAATGCGCATCCGGCCAAGATGTTCATGGGTGACACAGGCTCCCTCGCCCTCGGCGGCTGCATCGCCACCATCGCCATCGGCTGCAAGCAGGAGATCGTGCTCGCTCTCGTCGGCGGCGTCTTCGTCATGGAGGCCATGAGCGTGATCCTCCAGGTCTGGAGCTTCAAAAAGCGCGGCAAGCGCATCTTCCGCATGGCCCCGATCCATCACCATTTCGAACTCGGAGGATGGCACGAAAACCAGGTCATTGTCCGCTTCTGGGTCCTGTCACTTCTCTTCGCCCTGATCGGACTGGCGACTCTCAAACTTCGTTAACGGATGAAACACGCCTCCCAAAAGCTTGCCATTCTCGGCGCCGGCCGCAGCGGTCTCGGCGCCGCGCGTCTGGCGCGTTTGCAGGGTGCGGAGGTCACGATTTTTGACGAGGGTGACAAGGCGAAACCGGTGGAGGACTTCCCCTGCGTCCTCGGACAGCAGGCGCGTGATCTAGTGGTCAAACAAGGGGACTTTGACCTCGTCATCATCAGTCCCGGACTCGACGAGCACTGGCCACTGCCCGCCAAGTTCACCGCCGCCGGAGTACCGCTCGTGGGAGAGACCGAATTCGCCTTCAATCTGACGGACACGCCCATCGCGGCGATCACCGGCACGAACGGCAAGAGCACCTGCACCGAACTCATCGCGGCGATTTTCAACGGCTGCGGACTCAAGTCGATCCCCTGCGGCAATCACGGCATGTCGCTGAGCGAGGTCGTCGCCAGCGGCGTGCGTTACGACGTGCTGGCGTGTGAGATCAGCAGTTTTCAGCTCGAAACGATCCGAAATTTTCGAGCCAAGGCCAGCCTGTGGCTGAATTTCGCCGCCGATCATCTCGACCGCTATCCCAGCATGGCCGAATACTTCGCCGCCAAGGCCCGCATCTTTGAAAACGTGACGCCGGATGACGTGGCCATCGTCCGTGCCGGAGAAAGCGTGGACAGCGGCAAGGCGCAGCGCTGGACTTTTTCCGCCTACGGCGAGGAAGCCGACTACACCTACGCGGACGGCAAATTCTTCCACGCCGGACGCGAGGTCGGCAGTTCCGCGAATCTCCGCGTACGCGGCAAGCACAACATGGAAAACGTTTTGGCCGCGCTGATGACGGGCCGGGTCTTCGGTCTCGAATTTGACGCCATGCTCGGCGCCCTCGCGAGCTATGAAGTGCCGCGCCACCGCTGCGAGCTCGTGCGCACACTGCATGACCGTGAGTACATCAACGACTCCAAGGCCACGAACCTCCACGCTCTGGAAGCCTGCCTGCGCTCCCAGGAGCGGCCCATTGTCCTCATCGCCGGCGGCAAGGACAAGCAGCTCGACTACTCGCCGCTGCGCGCCGAATTGAAGGGGCAGGTGCGGGCGATGGTCTTCATCGGCGAGATCGCTCGCCAACTCGAGCAGCTCTTTGGCGATCTGCTGCCGTGCAGGACCGGAGCGGACATGGCGGAGGCCGTTTCCCTGGCCGCGCAGCTCTCCCAGCCCGGAGACGCCATCATCCTCAGCCCCGGCACCAGTTCTTTCGACATGTACTCCGGCTACGGCCAGCGCGGCGACGCCTTCCGCGACGCCGTGGTCGCCTTGAACTGAATTTTGCCCCCCCGAATCCCGACAACCCGACAGGTCCCATGAAAACGAAGCCCAAAAAGGAAAAGAAACTCCTGCTCAACCTCATCGACGGTGAACGGCATCGCCATCGCGTGGCGCTCGTGACTGAAGAGGGAGAGTGGAACCAGCACGAGCCGAACTCCGGCATGGCGCGCATGTTCGTGGTCATGCTTCTGGTGCATGTCCTCCTCATCGGTGGCATCATCATCTATGATTTCATGGGCGAGGATGAAACGCCTCAGCAGACGGTCACCCAGGCGGCTCGCGCCATGAGCGGCACGTCCGGCCTCCCGCAGACCGCGCCCGACATTGTCAACGCTCAGGCGATGGCCGTGTCCGACGTCGCGGAGTACGACAACTACGAAATGCGTTCAGGCGACTCGTTGAAGAGCATCGCCGCGAAGTTCGGTGCCACCGAGAAGGAGATCACCGAACTCAACATGATCGACAAGGGCCTGCAGATCGGCCCGGGCACCATGCTGCGCGTGCCGAAGCAGGCCGTGCCGAGTGCCATTCCCGTCGATCCACAGACGCTCAAGCCGGTGGTCGCCTCCGAAGAGGCGCCAACGGTCGTTCCGCTACAGGATCAACCGCCCGCGACCCAAATCGTTCCCAGCGAGGCCGTGAAGCCTTCGGAAGCGCCGGCCAGCCTTTCCGCCGCCGCTTTGACACCGATGTCCCTGGTGGCGCCGACGGAGGAACCGCCCGCGCCGGTCTCCCTGGCAGCCGCGGCTGACTCCGCCGCCGCCTTGCCCGTGCAGGAAGAGACGCCCGCCCTGCCTGCGCCGGTGAACCCACGCGCCGTATCCCTCCTGAAAGAAAACGCCCCGGCGGAACCGAAACCCAGGGCCGAGCCAAAAGCTTTGCCGAAACCGACTCCCGTGCCGCCGCCTTCGCAGATGCTCAAAAAGATCACCGACCAGCCTGCGGCCGCGAAAAAGACGGAGCCGACGAAAAAGACAGTCTCCACGCCCCCACCCGCGCCCAAGGCTGCGGCGCTGCGCACCCACACGCTGCAGTCCGGGGAGACGCTCTACCGCCTGTCCGTCAAGTATGGCGTGTCCGTGGACGCCATCCAGAAGGCGAACAACATCAAGAACCCAAACACCATCCGCGACGGAGTGAAGCTGGTGATTCCGGCAAAGTAAATCCAGCGACACCTCCCCTCCTCTGAACCCGCTGAAAAGAGAATGGCCAAGCACTCGATTTTCCTGCTGATCCTCGCCGTGGTGTCCCTCGTCGCTCTGGGCATCACGATGCTGGCGAGCACGACGTTCGAGATCGCAAATGAAGGAGGGGAGGACTATGTCACGCTCTGGCGGCAGTTGCAGTGGCTGGGCGTGGCGGTGTTCGTCTGCGTGCTGGCGGCCTTTGTGGACTACCACTTCTGGATGCGCTGGCGCTGGCACATTCTGATCGCGGCCGCCGTGCTCTTGGCGCTCTGTTATGCGCCGATGATCGGCATCCGGATCAACGGCTCCAGGCGGTGGATCGGTCTGAAGGAGTTCGGATTGTCAAACTTCCGCGTGCAGCCCTCCGAATTCGCCAAGATCGCTCTCATCATCGCCTTGGCGGGCTGGTACTCCACCCACGAGGCGCTGACCCGGACCTTTTGGCGCGGCTTTGTTCTGCCGGGTTTGATTCTTCTGGGCGTCGTCGTACTGATCGGCTGCGAGTTCGACCTCGGCAGCGCCCTGCTGGCCTCGGCGGTCGGACTCGGCGTCATGTTCATGGCTGGAGCGAAGCTCCGCTACCTGTCGGTCATCGTGCTGCTCTGCGGTGGGGGCCTGTGGGCGGGCATCAAGTACCTGCCTAACCGTTTCGAACGCATCATGGTCACTTTCGACCTCGAAAAGCACAAGGAGGGCCTAGGCTTGCAGCAGTGGATGTCCAAGCTCGCCTTCGGCTCCGGCGGCATCGAGGGTCGCGGTCTCGGCGAAGGGCGCATGAAACTGTCTTATCTTCCGGAAGCGCACACCGACTTCATCTTTCCCATGGTGGGCGAGGAGCTGGGCCTGCGCGGCACGGCGGCGGTCGTGCTGGCCTTCGCCGTTTTCGTCATGTCCGGGATGATGGTCTCCGCCTACGCCCCGAACCGTTTCGGCAAGCTCCTCGGTGCCGGGCTCACGTTTCTGCTCGGGCTTGAGGCGCTGCTCAACATGGGCGTGACCACCGCCCTGCTGCCAAACAAGGGCCTGCCGCTGCCCTTTGTCAGCTACGGCGGTTCCAGTCTCGTCGCCGCCATGCTCGCCGTGGGCATCCTGATCAACATCCACCGCCAGGGCGTGCATCTGACCTGGGACCAGCTCCCCGTCATCCGCCGCAAACGCCGCTGGACGCCGCAGCTTTAGAGTCGCGGCATTTCCCGGCAAATAGGAGCCGTTGAAAACACGCGACCGGAGCCGGGCGGATGTCGCGAGAACTCGAAAAAAGCATCCGCACGGAATGCGGCGTCGAATCCATGGGCAAAATCCCCTCGCCATGAAGACCCTGCCTTTGTTTCTGTTTCTCACCGTCTCCTGCTTTGCCAACACCCGCTCTGAACTCATCCAGCGGGGTGACTATCACGATCAGCGTTTCGAAGCGGATTCTGCCCTTAAATACTACCGGGAAGCAGAGCAGTCTGCTCCAGGGGATGCGGCGCTGCTGGTACGAATCGCGCGGCAGCATGTCTATCGCATAGATAAATTCTCCACCAATGCGGAAAAACTGAGTGAGGCCCGAAAGGCCCTGAGCTACGCGGAGAGGGCCGTCGAGTCCTCTCCCGGGAATGCCGAAGCTCACCTCGCTGTGGCCATCGTTCTCGGAAAAATGACGACCCTCATGGGCAACCGAGATGCGATCGAGGCGTCCAAACGAATCAAAAAGGAAGCGGAGACGGCAGTCAGGCTGGACCCGCGGGCAGATTATGCCTGGCACCTGCTAGGGCGCTGGCACCAGGCGCTCGCCGGAATGGGGAGTCTCACGCGCGGACTCGCCACACTGATCTACGGCACCCTGCCCGCGGCTACAAACGAGGCGGCGGTGAGGTGTTTTCAGAGAGCGATCTCACTCAAGCCCGACCGTCTGATTCATCACATCGAACTCGGACGCACTTATGCACAGATGGGCCGGGCCGATGAGGCCAGGGCCGCGATCACGCGGGGACTGTCCATGCCATCGACCGAAAAGGACGACGCGGAAACCAAGGCCCGCGGACGTCAGACTTTAAAGCAGATGGACTGAACGGCGGAAATTACCGGCCGCGGAACACAGCGGATCACGGCCCTTCGAAAATCTTCGCTGAAGAGGGTCTTTCGGCGCCTCCTTTCTTCTCGACCGTCAAAAGAAATTTAGCATCTCCCAGCACCGGACTCGCAGGTTTGAATTCACCTTGGAAAGCGCCGTTCTTGTCGATGGCGATGACGCCGGCGCTGACGGGTGTCGCAGTCCCCGGGGCGATGACCCAGAGCTGATAGTCCTGGCCGGATTCGAGACGGGTCATTTTGTCGAGCAGGAGCACTCCATGGCCGCGAAGGCCGTCCCAAACTGCGGTCATGACACCGCGGCGGTACTCCCAGACGTCGGTGGTAAGCGTGGCGATTTTCCAGCCAGTTTCTGCATTCCGCTTCTCAGCCGCCTCAGATTCCGCCCGGAGCTTGGCGACTTGCTCTTTGGCCTCCGTTTCGCCTTTCTGAAGCGACTGAATCTGGCTTTTGAGAGCCGCCTCTTTTTTGTCCACGTCCTGGCGCAGCTTGTTGAGTTCCTCTTCCAATGTCAGAGCCTTTCCCTCGCTGGCGCTGGCGGCGGGAACAACCAGCGCGATGGCCTTCGAGGCGGCGTCGAGCTCCTGCGAAAGCCGGGCACGGTCCTTCCAAAGAAAACCAACGGCTGCACCGGCCGCGACCGCCAGAACCCAGCCCAAAATCGCTATCAACGCGCCTGACGAAAGCCGGGGTAAAAGTCCGCCGCCCTTGGCACGGATCGCCGCGCGAATGCGCTTTTTCATTTCCGCTGGCAGGGCAACAGGCGCCACGAGCAGTCCGAGCTCCGCGCCGAGCAGGCGGAGTTCCTCTTCCAGGATGCGCAGGTCCTTGTCCGCCAGGCCGGCGCCGGTAAGAACGCGTTTCTCGTCGCTCTCGAGCATGTCGAGTGCGTTCAGTGCGGCGAGTTCTTCGTGTCGGGGGTCCATCAGGCGGCTCCTTTCGTCAGTTCCAGGAGGCGCATCATGCCACAATGGATGTTCGTTTTGACTGTTTCGGAAGGTATCTCAAGGGACTCGGCGAGGATGTGATAATTGAGACCTCTGGAAAAGCCCTGCTCAATGAGCTGCCGCTGGTCGGCAGGAAGCTTTTTCAGCGCCGCCGCAAGCGCCGCCCCCCGGGAATCGAGACCTTCGTCACCCGCCTGCATCAGGGGTGTGGTCTGATCCAGGACGGAGGAATCCACCACACGGCTGCGGCGTCCGAGCACCCGCATGCGCTCGATGGCCTGAGGGCGCAAGTGCATCACGGCCCAGGGCAGAGCCCGGTGCTGCTCCGGGTCAAACGAGGCCGCCTGCTTCCAAAGGTCGGCAAAGCCGTCCCGCAGGACTTCTTCGGCGACACGGTCGTCTCTCAACATTTGGCGCAAGAGGGGGAAAATATGGACGGCGGCACGGTCGTAGAACTGCTCGAAGGATCGCATATCGCCTTTGCCCGCTTTCTGGAGCAGCTCTTCGTCGGTGACTTCGATGGGGGGGGCGTCGGATGTCATGCAGGGGCTGTGGATGTCGCGCAGGGTTTCCATGATTGCAAAAGTTTCGTGCCTGCGGGTTTCGTGCCAAGGCATGAAGAGGGCGAAATTCTGCATCAAGACCCCGTCCACCTCCTGATCCAGGGCAGGCCCAGCACCACCGAGACGATCAATCCCGCCCCGAGGTAAAACCCCCCGCTCATGTGCTCGACACTGCCAAAAACCAGCGCTGCGAGCACAATCCCGTAAACCGGCTCCATGTTGTAAACGACATTGACGGTGAAGACGCTCATCCGCCGAAGCACGTCCATGAATCCCGCGTACGCCGCCACCGTACACAGAAGCGAGAGAATGAGCAGCCAAACAACCGAAGCACCCTGCGGCAATACCGGGACAAAGCCGACCTCAAGCAGAGGGCGAGTCATGAGCGCCGCGAATGCGGCCCCCGTCATTTGATAGCAGCCGATGATGCTCCAGTGGGTATTCCCGCGGACCTGCTGCTTGCTTAGCGTGGCAAAAAAGGCAGCCAGCAAGGCCGAGATGATCGCCACGGAAAACCCCACCCAGTGGCGAAACTCGAATTCATAGATCAACCACACGGCACCCACCATGACCGTGCCCACCAGCAGTTCCGAGAGTCGCCACCTGCGTGATCCGTCGATGACAGGCTCGATCATGGAGCACCAGAGCATGGCGGTGGGCATGGCGGCCAGACAAACCGATGCGGTGGCAAGCCGGGCCGACCAGAAGAAGGTCACCCAATGCAGGCCGAGAAGAGCCCCGACGCCCAGCATTGCCAGGACGTCACGGGTCGGCAGCCTGGGCGAACGTCCTCCAAACTTAACAATGAGTGCGAAAGCAGCGGCTGCGATGCCGGTGCGCCCCAACACCACGTCCACAGGCGCCAGATCGATCAGTTTGCCCAGGATGGCGGTCAGTCCCCATGCGAGTACGACGAGATGAAGCTGAAGATAGTCGCGAAGGTCCGAGCGAGGCATGGCGGGACGCCAAACTGCAACGTCTGCCGGGCAAAATCCCGAATTTTTGACGCGCCGCCCCTCCTTTCGCACTTCTCCGGGCCAAAATTGAGCGTCGAACTTACACCTTGACGCGGAGCGCCCGGGAAGCAGTAATGCGAGTCACCGTACGCAAAGGCTACGGTGGCATTAATTGCGCCCCCTCTCCCCCTTATGAATCAAGGTTTATCCTTCATCCCGCGTCTCACCCTGATCGCGGTTGTCGCCTCGCTTTCAATCGTCACTCCGACCGCCCTGCATGCGCAGATCGGACTGCCTGTGGCTCCCGCATCGCAGAAGATCGTCAAGGACGTCCAAATCGTCTTCAAAGGAGGTGCCAAGCTGGATGAAAACCGCGTACGCAGTCAGATGGCGACGCGGGAAGGTCAGCCTTTTTCCGACGAATCCATTGAGCGGGATATCCGGGCGCTCTATGCGACGGGAGCCATCGAAAACCTCGACATCCGCGCCGTGGACGTGGCGGGCGGCGTGCGTGTGATCGTGGAGATCTCGGGACGCGGCGGCATCAGCGAACTGAACTTCGTCGGCAACACCGCCTTCGACGACAGCCGTCTCGGCAAGGAAATCGAAGTCAATGTCGGCGACCCCGTGGATGACATCAAGCTCACCGAGGCACAGCAGCGGATCCTGGAAATGTATGAAAAGAAGGGCTTTTCCGAAGTGACCATCACCTACGATGTCACAC
Source organism: uncultured Prosthecobacter sp. (assembly GCA_964452755.1). GTDB lineage: Bacteria > Verrucomicrobiota > Verrucomicrobiia > Verrucomicrobiales > Verrucomicrobiaceae > Prosthecobacter. The sequence continues at coordinate 895,363 of CAYVQY010000001.1, forward strand.
CTTCCGCCCGCGAGGGCTTCTCGACCGTGACCTTCAAGATCGACGAAGGCGCCCGCGGAGTCATCAATGACATCCGATTTGAAGGCAACACCGCCATCAGCTCCCGCAAGTTGCGCTCGAATCTGAAGTCGAAGGAACATCACTTCTGGAACCTGTGGGGGAAAGCCGGCAAACTTCAGAACGACGCCCTGCAGGAAGACATCAAGATCGTCGAACAAGCCTTTCAAGATGAAGGCTATGTTTACGCCAAGGTCATCGAAGTCCGGCGTGAACCGGTGTCGGCGAAGAAGCTAGACCTCGTGTATGTGATTCAGGAAGGCGGCAAATACGACGTGTCTGGCGTGAGCATCAGTGGAAACACGATCTTCCAGAACGATGTGCTCATGGCCGGCATCCAGACCGAACCGGGATTCCCGTATGTGGCCAGCTTCATCGACGCCGACCAGAAGCGGATTCAGGATTACTACGGCTCACGCGGTTACGCGGACACCCGGGTGGAAACCAGTCTGATTGAGACCGGTCCTGGACAGATCAAAGTAGCCTTTAACATCCTCGAAGGCCCCAAATCCTTCATCAACAAGGTCAACATTTCCGGCAACTCGGCCACCGAGGACCGCGTCATCCGGCGCGAACTGCCCTTCGCCCCCGGGGAGGAGCTTAACACGGTCAAAATCGCCGCCGGCAAGAGCCGCCTCGAAGGTCTCGGCTACTTCGGCTCCGTGGACGTGCGTAACAACCCCTCCGGTGCGGAAGGCTACAAGGACGTGGACATCACCGTCACCGAACAGTCCACCGGCACGGTCAACTTCGGCGCAGGCTTCACCTCCATCGACAGCCTCACAGGCTTTCTCACCGTCACCCAGACCAACTTCGACATCACCGACTGGAAAGACTTTCGCGGAGCCGGTCAGCGCTTCAACGCCAACCTGCGCGGCGGTGCCCTCACCCGCAACGCGTCCGTCAGCTGGACGGAGCCGTGGTTCATGGGCCGCGAACTGGAACTGACCATCCAGGCGTTTTACCAGAGCCAGTTCTTCCTTTCCGACAAGTTCGACCAGACCAACCTGGGAACCTCGGTCGGACTGCGCAAGAAGACCGGAGAACACTCCTATGTGCAGGGCACCCTCACTGTGCAGCAGGTCGAGATCGACAACATCAACCCTGCGGCGACCGCCCTGATCAGGAGCGAGGCGGGTTCCTACGTTCAGAGCAAAATCGACATCGCATGGGTCCATGACACGCGTGACAACCTCTTCCTGACACGACGCGGCCACAAGTTTGAGGCGGGACTCATGGCATCAACGATGGATGTCGAAGCCTACGGAGTTAACATCGGCGGCCAGCAATACTTCAACCTCTTCGGCGACTCGATCCTCTTCTTCGAAGGCAGCTTCAAGCATCTTGAGAACTACGGAGGCGGGCGGGTGCCCATCTTTGAGCGCCTCTTCCTGGGCGGGCCGAACAATCTGCGCGGCTTCGGATTCCGGCAGGCCGGCCCCCGTGAAATCACCGGAGAACCTCTGGGCGGCCTGACCTCGGTCAACGCCACGGCGGAATACACGGTCCCGGTGAACATCATCGGCGCCCACGCCGACAAGGCCCCCCGCTTCGCGGTCTTCGGAGACATCGGCTCCATCAGCGGTGCCGTCGGTTCTTTCGTCGGCAACGGCGACATCTACTCCGACATCGGTATCGGCGTGAGATTCATCGTTCCGATGCTTGGCCCTGCTCCGATCCGCCTCGACTTTGCGGTGCCGATGGATCGTGACCAGTTCTCAGGTTCCAACGGCGGGCGCTGGCAGTTTAACATGGGTTACAGGTTCTGATCCTGTGCGACAGTCTTTTTGTTTGTCCCGCCTCGCAATCCGCTCCAAAGTACATTTTACACCTCGTTTATGATCTCCCGCGCCCTTATCGCCCTCCTTTTCTCCGCCGTCGCCATTCAGGCAGCCGACCTCAAGTTCGGTGTCGTTGACATGTCCAAAGTCTTCCAGGAGTTCCACAAGACCAAGTCCGCCGCCGAAAAGTACAAGGGCAATTACGAGAAGGCCGCACAGGAGATGCAAGAACGGCAGGCCGTTTACAAGAACTTGGCGGCTGAAGCGCAGAAGATGCAGAAACTCGCGCAGGATCCCATCATCACGCCCGAGCAGCGCAACAAGCACGCTGCGGAACTCGGGGAGAAGCTGAAGGAGATCCGTTCCATGGAAATGGAGATGCAGGAGTTTGCGGATCGCCGGCAGACCCAGCTCAAGCAGGAGGACATGCAGATCCGCAAGGGGCTCTATGAAGAGATTCTGGCCGTCGTTCGCGAACGGGCCAAGAAGGACGCCTATGGCATGGTCTTCGACAAGACCGGCGTCAGCCTCTCCACGGTTCCGGTCATTCTCCATGTCGGAGAAGGCGCCGCCACGGATCTTACTGATCAGATCATCGTCGAACTCAATAAGGACGCGCCCCCTCCCGGAGCCGAACCGGCCAAGGAGCCCGCCCCCGCCACCCCCGAGACGAAGTAACCGCTTCTTCTGACTCACGGGAAGAACGGCCTTGCCTGACGAGGCTGTAGCAAGCTTGCTTTTGTCGGGAGATGGTTTTCCGTCCCGCAACCATGAGCAGTTCCATTTCTCTCCAGAAACTGGCCGAACTTGTCGGTGGGACACTCACGGCGGGTTCGCCGGATGCGGTCATCACCGGTCTGAATTCGATCGCCGACTCGAGCCCTGGAGAGGTTACCTTTCTCGGCAATGTACGCTATTTGCCGGCCCTCAAATCCACCCGCGCCTCCGCAGCGCTGGCCCCGCCTGATCTCGACCTTGGAGAGCTGCCGTCCGGACTCGCTCTCATTCGTGTCGCAAATCCGACACTCGCCTTTTCCAGCGTCATTCGGTTTTTCGGCCCGCCATCGACCGGCTTTGTTCCGGGAGTTCACGAGACGGCACATGTCGCCAGTGACGCCGTGTTCGACCCCCAAAAAGTCAGCATCGGCCCGCATGCCGTGATCGAAGGCGAAGTCGTGCTGGGCGACGGCACCACCATTCATGCCGGCACCCACATAGGCCGCGGAGCGAGGCTTGGAGCCGACTGTGTCGTCCACTCCAATGCCGTTATCAAGGAGCGTTGCGTCCTCGGCAACCGCGTCATCCTTCACAGCTGTTCCGTCATCGGAAGCGACGGATTCGGATACGAGCTGGTCAACGGGCACCACGAGAAAATCGATCAGGTCGGCATCGTACAAATCGACGACGATGTCGAAATCGGCTCCTGCACCACCATTGACCGCGCACGATTCGGCCGAACGTGGATTGGCGAGGGCACAAAGATCGACAATCTCGTCCAAATCGGCCACAACTGCGTTCTCGGGAAGCACTGCATCATCGTATCTCAGACTGGCATTTCCGGCAGCACCCGCCTCGGCAACTATGTCACCATGGGTGGTCAGGTCGGCGTCGCCGGACACCTCGAAATCGGTGACCAGGTGATGTTCCTCGCCAAATCCGGCGTGACAAAAAACGTGCTGCAGCCCGGAGCCTACACCGGCTACCCCGCTCGGCCACTGATGGAAGGCCGGAAAATGCTCAGCCTGCCCGCAAAGATCCCGGATCTCATCGAGCGCGTGAGGCAGCTGGAACACAAGCTCGCCGCGCTGGAAAGTTCCGCGGCGAAAACTTGATCGGCGGCCACCCTCCGGCGTAATCCAGTGCGGGTATTGCCAATTCACGGCATTCGTTCTACCATCCCATCCCCATGACCGCAGCTTCCATACTCCCGCTTCCCGTGATGCCAGACACCCACGGCCATTTCGGCAAATACGGCGGCATGTTCGTCCCTGAAACGCTGATGGCGGCCCTGACGGAACTGTCCGATCATTACGAAAAAGCCAAGGCGGACCCGGCTTTCCAGAAGGAACTCGACCGGCTGCTTCACGAATACGTCGGACGCCCCACGCCGCTCTACTTCGCCGAACGTTGGACCGAGAAAATGGGCGGAGCCAGGGTCTATCTCAAACGCGAAGACCTGCTCCACACCGGCGCCCACAAGATCAACAACGCCCTCGGGCAGATCCTCCTCGCGCAGCGTCTCGGCAAGAAGCGAATCATCGCGGAAACCGGCGCCGGCCAGCATGGCGTGGCCACCGCCACCGTCTGTGCGCGCTTTGGCATGGAGTGCGTCATCTACATGGGAAAGGTCGATATGGAGCGCCAGGCACTCAACGTCGCGCGAATGCGTTTCCTAGGGGCCAGGGTGGTCGCCGTCACCGCTGGTCAGGCCACGCTCAAGGAGGCTGTGAACGAAGCCATGCGCGACTGGGTCACCCATGTGCAGACCACGCATTACATCCTCGGCTCAGCACTCGGCTCCCACCCCTTCCCCATGATGGTGCGCGACTTCCACCGCGTCATCGGCGTCGAGGCGCGGCGGCAGATCCTGGAGCGCGAAGAACGCCTCCCCGACCTCCTCGTCGCCTGCGTCGGCGGCGGCAGCAATTCCATCGGCCTCTTCCATCCCTTCCTCAACGATGAAGGCGTGCGCATGACCGGCGTCGAAGCAGGCGGCGACGGCATCGTCCCCGAGCGACACGCCGCGCGGTTCCAGGGCGGACGCCTCGGTGTGCTTCAGGGCACCAAGACATGGCTTCTCGCCAACGAAGACGGCCAAATCGAGCTCACCCACAGCGTCAGCGCCGGCTTGGACTACGCCGCCATCGGTCCCGAACACGCCTGGCTGCACGAGCAGGGCCGCGTGACCTACAACTACGCCACCGACGAAGAAGCCCTCTCCGCCTTCCAGGAACTCAGCCAGGTAGAGGGCATCATCCCGGCCCTCGAAAGCAGCCACGCCATCGCCGAAGTCCGCAAAGTGGCACCCACCATGAGCAAGGATCAGATCATCCTCGTCAACTTGAGCGGACGAGGCGACAAGGACGTCGCCCAGGCGGCCCGGATGATCTTTGGCGAGGAATTAAAGTTCTGAAGCATGCAGCCCCCCGATCCCATCCGGCAGGACATGGCGAAGCTGAAGTCGCTTCTGCACGAATCGCTCTCGCCGCATCTTCCCCCGGGGCAAAAGGACATGCGCATCCTGAACCTGGCCTGCGGCCGATGTGACGAGGCGGAAACGTTGGTCGAGGTCGGTTCGGACCTGACAAAAGGAGGTGCAGTCGAGATGCTGGGGGCGGACATCCGGATTCGGGAGATTCGTCAGGCACGGGAAACTCACGCGCAGCTCCCTGCCGAGTTTCTGATCGAAGACGCCACCCAAATTGGCCGGCACAAGGAACTCGGAGACGACTTCAACATGGTGTTTCTGCGCCACCAGAACTTCTGGCACGGCCGGGAGCTGTGGAAGAAGATTTTCGACCAAGGCATCGCCAAGCTGCGCCCCGACGGCATGCTCGTCATCACGAGCTATTTCGATGTCGAGCACCGGCTCGCCCTGCGGACGCTGGAGGCCCTCGGCATGGAAGTCGTCAGTAATAAGCGCAACAAGGCCAGCCGGGCACTGAAGGACGCGCCGGGCAAATCCGTGGACCGCTGGGTGGCCGTCTTGCGGCAGCGGCGGGCGTAGGCGGTCCGCCAAGGGCATTGCCAAGGGGATCGGGAGGCGGTAAGATCACCGTCCTCCCGAAAATTCCCATGAACCGTCTCAACCAAGTCTTCATGCTCGCCGCCGCCCTTTTTGCGGTGACAACGGCATGCGCCCAAACCATCGATGCCGCCAGTGAGGTGGCCGACCAGTATTTCCGAGGATTCGTGATGAACAACGAAGCGGCAAAGCTCGAATCCTCCGGGGACCTGCAAATGGCCCAGGAAAAGTTCAAGCAGGCCGCCGAGATCATGGACAGCATTGCGCGGAACTACCCGGCCTGGCAGCCGGAAATGCGGGCCAGCCGCCAGCAGAAAATCCAGGACGCCCTGGCGCGGATTCAATCCCGACTTACCCAGCAGGCCACTCCTCAGCTCGCGCCCATGCCCCAGGTCGCCACTCCTGTCGCGCCGGGCTATGTGCCTGCCGCCATTCCGGCTCCCGGCACGCTGGCGCAGCCGGCCCCGGCGGCACCACCGGCAGGCGGCGCCCTGCCCAGCCTTACGGACATGCTCAGCCAGTGGGAGACGATGTACAAGAAGCGCGTGCTCGAACTCGAAACGCAGAACAATCAGAACCAGCTCGACCTCGCCAAATGGCAGCAGTGGTACCAATGGGCCTCCGGCGAGATCACCACCGCCCGCTCGCAAAACGAGGCCCTCGGCGCCAAGGCCGCCACCTTGGAGCAGAGCATCGCCGCCATGAGCCGGGAGGTTGAGGAAGGCCGTGCCAGCAAGGGCCAGCTCGACAAAATCATGGAGGAAAAGATGGCCGTGGACCTCGAACTGCGCAAAAACGGACAGCGTATCCTCGCCGCGGAAGCCGCCTCCAAAGATGCATCGGAAAAACTCGCCGTCGCCTCCGCCCGCATCACCGAGATCGAACAGGAGCGAAACAAGATTCTCCAGGAGCGCGACGACGCCATCAAACAGCGGGACGAAGCGATGAAAGACCGTGATGTGGCAGTCAAGGATCGCGACGCCGCCAGCGCCCGCAGCCTCGGTCTGGCCGCAGAGCTGGAGGATTTGAAAAAGAAAACCGGCACCGCCGAAATGCAGCGCCTCGTCGCCGAAAACGAACGGCTGAAAAAGCAGTTGGGCGAAGCCGAGCGTCAGGTCGCCACCCTAAAGGCGGACGTGACCCGCAAGGACACCGAAATCGCCGAACTGCGAGGCCAGCTCACCGGCCTTCAGGGACAGCTCACCGACCTGCGCAGGGAAAGCGCGGCCTACCAGACCCAGGTCGCCGAACTCACCAAGCAGCTCAAAGAGGTGCAATCCGGCATGGACGCCAAAATGACGGCGACTCCCGAACTGACCCAGGAGAACGAGATGCTGCGCGCCATCATCATGCGCCAGCTCCGAGCGCAGCACCGTCAGCAAGCCGCCAAGGACCTCATGATTGCGGAACTGCAGAAGATGGAGAACGCCTCCACCGATCTCATCAAACAGGTCGAGGAGCTCCGAAACGCACGAATGATTCTGACGCCTGACGAAGAGAAACTCTTTTCCGATCCCGTCGTGCGGGAACTGCTTGGGCCGAACGGCGTGCAGGCAACTCTCATTGCCAACGCCTCTCCCGACAGTGACAAAAAGGCCGCGCCTCCCGCCCCGAGCACGGTGGAAAAGCTCATCTCCCAGGCCAACGAGGCCTACATGGAGAAAAACTTCGAAGAGTCCGCCCGCCTCTATCAGGACGCGCTCCGCGCAGAGCCAAAAAATGTCGGTGCCCTCATCGGCCTCGGCATGGCCCGCCAGCGCGGGGACAGGCACGCCGATGCCGAAGTCGCCCTGCAAAAGGCGCTGGCCTACGATCCCACCAACGAACCTGCCTCCTTCGCCCTTGGCGTCACCTACTTCAAACAGGAGCGCTGGAAGGATGCCATGACCTACTTTGAAAAGAGCCTGGCCAAACGCCCGGACAACGCCAGCGGCCGTCACTATCTCGGCATCATCGCCACCAAAATGAACCTGCTGGAGCGCGCCGAGCGCGAGTTCAAGACCGCGCTGGCGATCGACCCCGCCTATGGCGAGGCGCACTTCAATCTTTCCGTGCTCTACATCACCTGGGATCCGCCGAAGTGGGACCAGGCCCGCGTAGAATACGACGAAGCTCTCAAGAAAGGCGTCCAGCCGGACGCGAACCTCGAGAAACTGCTCAAAGGCGCCAAAATCTCCCAGCGCTGAGGAGGATGCCACCCCGCCTGCGGACCCAGCAGCGCCGGTTTTCCGACCATGCCGCTGATGTGCGGACAAATGGCTGGGGAGCGGGATGCGGCTCTTGCCGGAGCAGACACATCCCGCCTTTCACATCCGACGCCTCAACAGAGGCAGGTGTTGCAGCTAGCGGATCTCATCGCCTGTAGTTGCGTCGGTCAGTGTCATCTGCTCGCGATGGTAGCCGGGGTCGCTGCGGAAGGTGAGGCGGGCGTGGTACTTCCGTTCCAAATCCACCAGCAGCTCGCCATCCTCTGTCTTGAGGCGGTTCATGACTTCCGGATGCACGATGGCGAGGATCTGGCGCTGCTCCTGATTCGCGCGCCCCAGGACGCCGACTATGCGGCGCTGGAGTTCCACGCTCATCGTGAGCGGCGTCTTCACCTGGCCGTTGCCCTTGCAGTAGGGACAGGGTTCGTAAAGCGTCGTGCCGAGGCTCTCGTTGAGGCGCTGGCGGGTCATCTCCATCAACCCGAACTGCGAGATCGGCAGGATCTGCGTCTTGGCCTTGTCCCGCTTCAAGTGTTCGTTCATGGCCTTGTACACCGCCTGTTGGTCGCGACGATGTTTCATGTCGATGAAATCAACCACGATCAGGCCGCCCATGTTGCGCAGTCGGAGCTGACGAGCGACTTCGGCGGCGGCCTCCAAGTTCGTCTCCAGCAGGAGTTTCTCCACATCCTTGTGGCCTTTGTTTCGACCGGTGTTCACGTCGATGGACACGAGAGCCTCAGTCTGGTCGATGACGATGTAACCGCCGCAGGGCAGCCAGACCTGGCGGTAGAAGGCGTTGTCGATCTGCTTCTGGATGCCGTAGTGCTCAAAAATGGCGCTCTGCCCCTGGTAGAAGTTGATCCGGCGTTTCGCGCGGCCGGAGATGTGCGCGGCCATGCGCTGCATCCGCTCCACGGTGGGCGCGTCATCGCAGGCCACCTCGTCGATGTCTTCGGTGAGGAAATCGCGCACGGTGCGTTCAACGAGGTCCGGCTCCTGGAAGCAGCAGACCGGCGCGTTCTGGCCATCGCGCTTGGCGACAATGTCGTCCCATTCGTCGAGGAGGATGTTCAAGTCGCGGACGATGTGACGCGCGCGTTTGCCTGCGGCTTCGGTGCGCAGAATGATGCCCATTCCTTCCGGAAGGGTAACGTTTTCAATGATGCGGCGGAGGCGGGCGCGCTCCTTGGGATCGTCGATCTTGCGGGAGATGCCGCAGGTGTCGTTGAGGGGCATCAGAACGAGCAGGCGGCCCGCCAGCGAGATGTTGGTGGTGACGCGCGGCCCCTTGTTGCCGACGGGACCCTTGGTGACCTGCACCATGATCTCGGAATTGACGGGATAGAGACCGGGGATGTCCTTAGCCTCGATGCGTTTCCGCTTCTTGCTGCCGCCGCGGTTGATCTCCTCGAGCCCGGCGTCCAGCGCTGCGGGGATGGCGTCCCAAAAGTGCAGGAAGGCGTTCTTGTCGAAGCCGATGTCGATGAACATGGCCTTGAGGCCCTGCTCGATGTTGCGGATGCGGCCTTTGAAGACGCTGCCGATGAGGCTGCTGGTGCCGACACGCTCGATGTTGTACTCCTCCACGACTCCCCTGTCGAGGAGGGCCACGCGGTTCTCCAGCTTCTCGCAGTTGATGACGAGGCGCACGCCGCTTTTGATGTCGCGTTTGCCGGTGAGCAGTTCTTTGATTCTTTGTACGAAGGTCAATGCCATGATGTTTGTTTCTCCCTGAAATCTTTTAGCGGGTCTTCAGCGAAAGAGCCTGCGGAAGAAGCCGCCGGAGGCGGGTTCGGATGGTTTGGATTCTTGGGAGCTTCCCCGGTTGAAGAGACCCGGCCTGCTCACTGGCACGGCCTTGGGTACATTCTGCCCGGAGCTGCTTCCCGCCGATCCCGCTGAATCGGCTTTCCGTTTGATGTTGGGCGTCGCGTTCACACGCGGCGCCGGCGCATCCACGGCTTCGACGCCGGGCGCACCCGCGCCTACGTCGCCATCCTCATCCGGCTCGGGCACCAAAGGCACCCCCGCATCGGCATATTGGATTTGTGAAATGTGATTGAAGTGACCTTCGGCGGCCGGCATCGGCTCGACGGCCACCTCGTAGCCGTTTTCCAGAGCCAGGCACTGCTCCAGGACACGACGGGCGACAGGCGCGGCGCAACCGCCGCCGGATTTCCCGTTCTGGACCAGCACGCACACCGCCAGCTTGGGACTCTGGTAGGGCGCGAAGCTGATGAACCAAGTGTGATTGTCCTCGACACGGCTGCCTCTTTCGTTGTTGCGCCAGTTCTGCGCCGTTCCGGTCTTTCCAGCCACTTCGATGCCGGTGATTCGCGCGCCTTTGCCGGTGCCGCCGGGATCGTTCACAACCTTCCACATGCCTTTGCGGATGACTTCGATCTCCTCGGGTTTGACGCTTTGGGAAAGATCGCCGCGAAGACTGGGCGGGTTGTCGAGCACGACTTCGTCTCTGTCCATGACACGTTTAAGCAGGTGCGGACTCCAGGCCTTTCCACCATTGGCCACCGTAGCAGCCACCGACGCCATTTGCAGGGGAGAGGCCAGAACCATGCCCTGTCCGATGGACGTGTTCGCTGTGTAACCGTCGCTCCAGCGCTCGGCGGGGCGGTTAGCTCGCAGCCAGTCCGGATTGGGGAGAATGCCGGGGCTTTCATCCTCCAGTTCGACGCCCGTGCGTTCGCCGACACCGAGAATCTTGCCGACCTTGGTGATGTTCGAGATGCCCGCCGCGTTGCCGTACTGGTAGAAGAAGCAGTTGCACGACTTCATGATGGCGTCGCTGATGTTCAGGCTGCCGTGAGACCCGCCGTTCTGGCGCTGGATCCAGCATTGCATGGAGGTATTTCCATAAGTCACACTGCCGGCGCAGTTGAAGCGCTGCATCTGGATGCCCTTCAAACAGCCAGCGAAGGAGATCGGAATCTTGAACGTGGAGCCGGGGGCGTGCCCCTGCACTGCGCGGTTGAGCAGCGGAATCGTCTTGTTCTTCAGCAGCTCGTCCCAGTCCGCCTGCCGGATGCTCGGAACAAACTTGTTTGGATCAAAAGACGGCACGGACACCATCGCTAAAATCTCGCCGGATGCCGGATCGACGACCACGACCGCACCACGACCGACCTTCCCCTCGCGCAGAGCACGATCCGCGATGATCTGCATCCGCACGTCGAGGGTCAGATACACGTCATTGCCCTTCCTCGGCTCCTGGTACTCCTCGAAGACCTCCCCCACGGGCCGACCGCGCTGATCCCGCTGCATGACTCGCACGCCGGGCTTGCCGCGCAGATATTTGTCGAAGCTCTTCTCAACCCCGGCGCCGCCAAAATCATCCGGTACATAGTAGTCCCACTCCTTGCGGTCCTCGTCGGAAGCCCGCTTGTCGTCCGGCAAACGCACATAACCAAGGATGTGGCATGCCACCGACCCGAGGGGATACACACGCGAAGCGCGCTCTGCCACCGTGACACCCGGCAGCCCGAGGTTGTGCTCGGCGATCCGGCTGAATTCGGCGAAGGTCAGATTGTCCCGGTACACCCACGGCACCGCACCACCGAAACTGCGGAAGTGGACCCGCAGCGAATCCACCGTGTAGTCCTCATGCACCCCCAGCTCGCGCATGCGGGAAGCGATCGTCTCCTCGAAAATCGTATAGATGTCGATCTCAGGCTTTTTCCGCCGGATGCCGCGCTCGATCACCTCAAACTCCACCGTGGGGATGGACACCCTTTTGATCTTGGCCACCCGGCGGTAGTCGGCCACGACCTCCGCGAGGTTGATCCGAACCTCAAAGCTCGCGTCGTTCGTGGCCAGGACGACGCCGTTGCGGTCCTTGATCTCGCCGCGCGGCCCGGGCACGCGGGCGCGCTCACGCTTCGCGCCCGGAATCATTTTCACGAACTCCTCCCGCCGGTCGATCTGCAGAGACCACAAACGGTACACAAGGAGAGCAAACCCGCCAAGCATGACGAGTGTGAACAGGTAGAGCCGGAAGTGGTATTTAAAGACCATCGAAACGATACCTCAAACCTTCATATTTAATCTCATAACTCGACAGCCGCGCCAGCGAATACAGCAGAAGGAAGACCAGCGGCGCCACGAGCATGCCGAGCAGGCTGTCGGTAATCATTTTCGACCACACGCTCGGCGGGAACTGGAGAGAGCCGCGCAAAAAGGTCATGATCAGATACTGGGACAGCAGCCAGATGAAAACCGCCACCCCCACCATGAGCACCGGCAGCTCCAATCTTCCGCGCTTGAACAACGGCCGGATGCCCTGCATGAGCATTCCCAGCATTCCAAAGAGCCCGATGGAAAGGCCGAAAGGCAGCGGCCGGCTTCCAGCGCCGAACTCGGCGTCCATGCCCGTCCCAAAGACATCCTCCATCCCGTCAAGTGATTCAATCGCACCCGGCAGATATCGGGCATCCCAGATGAAACCGGTAATAAACGCCAGCAGCAGCATCATCGAAAACGGGGACGCGACGGACGCGCAGAAGAAAAACACCGCCGGCAAAAACAAGGTCGCGAACTGGGCGATCTCCAATCCCGGAATGAACTCCTGCACCATGAAGGTGAGAAGCAGCAGGAGAGTGGTGATCGGATGAAACAGCATGGCGGATCAGGGTGTGGAGGGCCGCATCTCGATCACAAAGACATAATCCAGAGTGGAGAAGTCAACGGCGGGTTCCACGATGGCCTCTCCGGAAATTTCGCGGTTTTCAAAGCGTTTCACCCTTCCCAGCAGCAGGTCGGAGGGGAAGACCCCGCCCTCGCCGGACGAATACACCGCCGCCCCCGCATTGATGTTCGCGTCGCGATTGAGAAACCGCAGGTGCAACTCGGGACGCACATCCAGCGCCCCTCTTTCCCCGATCAGGATGCCTTGTTCGAGCGTGCCCTCGACCGTCGCCGAAACACGGCACATTTCGTCGGTCAGCAGGATCACTTTCGCCATGTGCGGCGCCAGCGTCGAGGTCTTGCCGACCAGGCCGGCGGATGTGATCACCGGGCTGTCCGTCCCGATGCCGTCCAGCGACCCCTTATCGATGATCAGGCTGTTCCACCATGTGCTCGAGCTGCGGCGTATGACCTTTGCCGGAGTCATCTTGAACGACGCCGACTGCTTGAATTCGATGAGCTGCCGCAACTTAGCGTTCTCCTCGATGATTTGATGGTACTTCTGCTGGATGATGCGCAGGCGCTCCACCTGCACGCGGAGATCTTCATTCTCCCGTTTCACTTCCGCCGGATTGATTTCCGGCGCCATCACGGAATCAGCCGCCCGCTCGATAGCCGCGCTCGAATGAATGAACGGTGACAACAGGCTCATCGCGCGGGACTGGATGGCGCGCGTGGTGGGCGTGTCCAGGGTGAACACCGAGACCATTCCGGCAATGAATGCCAAAAGCGCGAGGATGTTGATTTTTTTCATGGCTGTTCAGCTCCCGAAGATTGCCCGTCGCCCATTGCGACCGCACCCTCAAGACAGGCGGCACACCGCCTGGCCGATGGTCAAACTTCCGTCGTGCTTACCTTGCGCAGGAATTCGAGCTCGTTGAGCACCCGCCCGGTGCCTTCACCAACGGCGCTGAGCGGATCCTCGGCGACATGCACGGGCAGCGCGGTTTCCTCTTGCAGCAGTTTGTCGAGGCCCCGCAATAGAGCTCCGCCACCGGCAAGCATGATGCCGCGGTCAACAAGGTCGGCGGAAAGTTCCGGCGGGCAGCGCTCCAGAGTCGTGCGCACCGCATCGATGATCGCGTTCAGAGGCTCCAGCATCGCCTCACGCACTTCCTGGCTGGTGATCGTGATCGTCTTCGGCAGGCCCGCAACCATGTCACGGCCCTTCACTTCCATCGTTGTTTCCTTGCCCAGCGGGAAAGCGCTGCCGATCCGCAGCTTGATCTCCTCCGCCGTGCGCTCGCCGATCATCAGATTGTAGGCGCGCTTCATGTAATTGATGATCGCCTCGTCGAGTTCGTCACCCGCCACGCGCACACTTCGGCTGTAAACGATGCCGGAAAGGGAGATGATCGCCACCTCGGTCGTGCCGCCGCCGATGTCGACGATCATGTTGCCGGCTGCTTCCTGGACGGGAAGCCCCACGCCGATCGCCGCCGCCATCGGCTCCTCGATGAGATAAACTTCACGCGCTCCCGCCTGTTCCGCGCTTTCCTTCACCGCCCGCTTCTCCACTTCCGTAATGCCGGAAGGAACCGCAATGACCACCCGCGGGCCGCGCATTGGCCGCCGTCCACCCTGCACCTTTTTAATGAAGTGCCTCAGCATCGCTTCGGTCACGCGAAAATCCGCAATCACGCCATCCTTCAACGGACGGATCGCTGAAATGCCCCCCGGAGTTCTGCCAAGCATGCGCTTGGCATCATCCCCCACGGCCACCACTTCGTTGGTGCCTGTCTTCACTGCCACCACGGAGGGCTCCCTGAGGACGATCCCGTGGTCTTTAAGATAGACGAGTGTGTTTGCCGTGCCGAGGTCGATGCCGATGTCGCTCGCGCCGAATCCGAAAAGTTTGCCGAACATTGAGTATTAAATAGGAAAAATGTTTTGAGAATGAAGACTTCCGAATTCAGGCGCACCGCGGAGAATTCTAACTTTTTTGAGAATCACGAAAACCAACGCGGTGGGCAAAATTCTAGCCCATATAAAGCTAAAACTGCCTGAAAACGCGTCAAGGGAAGTTTCTAAGGAGAATGGAATTCCAAAATCTGGGCCATTTTGGCCAAAAACCGCCCCTTTTGAATCTCAACGAAGCCGCAACGCCCCGCTTTCCACCTCGTAGGCCACACAATCAAGAAACTCAGAACCCGCCCAATCCATCTGAGTCGTCGTGATCAGTTTTTGCGTTCCGGCTGGCAGCAACGTCAGCAACGCACGTCTCCGGTGCGCGTCGAGTTCGCCAAAAACATCGTCGATCAGCATTAGCGGCGCCTCTCCCCGTGCTTTTTCCAGCACATGCGCCTGGGCAAGCTTCATCGCCAGGGCGAACGAGCGTTGCTGTCCTTCAGACGCATACGTCGTCGCATCGCGGCCATTCAAACACATCGCAATGTCGTCACGATGCGGACCGAACGCGCTTGATCGTGACCGCGACTCTACCTCGCGCACCGTTAACAGCGCCTCGAAGAGGCTTCCGTCTTCACAGGTGCGGGAAAATTCGACACCGACCACCTCCGTGCCGTCACTCAGACACCCGTGAGCTTCGCAAACCTGTGGAAGCAGCAGCCCGCACAATTCTGCGCGCCGTCGCCAAAGCACCTGCGCAAAACCATCCATCACCCGCGCAAAAGCATCCGCCTGCTTCCACGCGATGACCGCATCGCGTTTCAACACATAGTTCCGTCCGCGCAGCGCACGTTCATAACCCCGCAGCGCGTGCAGGTAGTCCGGGAACAGCTGACTCGCCGCGAAATCCAAAAAACGCCGCCGGTGCTCCGCCCCGCCGCGCAGCAGGTTCATGTCGCGGTGGTCCATCCACACCACCACACCTGAAGCGGCGAGATAGTCGGCGGACTTCCCGCATACCGCGCCATCCAGCGCCAGACGCCGCGTCGTAGGCGACTGCGCGTAGCGCATGCGTTTCCCGTTCCACGCGGCCTCGACGAGACACGTCGAAGCTCCGAAACGCAGCAGTTCGGCGCGATTCGTCGTGCGCGGCGACTGCAGCCGCATCAGAACGCACGCGGCCTCGATCAGCGAGGTCTTTCCCTGCGCGTTCCGCCCAACCAGCAGCGTCATATCGGGATGCAACTCCACCTTCGCCTCGGCGAAGCAGCGGAAGTCGCGCACAAACAGGTCGGAGAGCATGGATAAGACACACGGCACAATTCGCGGTTGCGTTCACGGTGCGTGCGGGGATGAATCGCCCCTTCTTATGGCCACCTTCCGCACCGTCAAAGGCTTTCGCGACTTCTTCCCCGAAGAATGCGCACTGCGAAATTTTATCTCCGAAACCTGGCGTTCCGTCGCGCGGCGCTACGGTTTCCTGGAATATGAGGCTCCAGTCGTTGAAAGCACCGACCTGTTCCGCAAAAAAAGCGGCAACGAAATCACCGCCCAGCTCTTCTGCTTCCAGGACAAGGCCGACCGCGAAATCACCCTGCGCCCGGAGGTGACTCCATCTCTCGCCCGCATGGCCACCGCACGCCAGCGCGACTTCAAAAAGCCCATCAAGTGGTTCCAAATCGGCCCCTGTTTCCGCTACGAAGAGCCGCAGGAGGGCCGCGGACGCGAATTCATCCAGTTCAACGCCGACATCCTCGGCGACTCCTCGCCCGCCACCTCCGCCGAGCTCATCTCGCTCGCCATCGACACGATGCGCGAGTTCGGCGTCAGCGCCGACGACTTCATCATCCGCCTCAGCAATCGCGAGATCTGGAGCACTTTTCTCGCCGACAAAAACATCGCCGCCGAGCACGCCACCACTTTTCTCAGCATCATCGACAAGATCGAGCGTGCGAAGCCCGAAGAGACCGAGAAAAAACTCGGCGAGATCGGCCTCACCACAGCCGCAGTCCGCGCCTTCATGGCGGCCACGGATGAAAATCATCCCGCCTTCGCCGAATTGAAGGCCAATCTCACCGCACGCGGCCTCTGGCAGTTCATCCGCATCGACGCCACCATCGTTCGCGGCCTCGCCTACTACACCGGCGTCGTCTTTGAGGTCTTTGACCTCAAGCACGGTCTCCGCGCTCTCGCCGGCGGCGGCACCTACGACAAGCTCTGCGCCCTCATTAGCGATGGCAATGTGGACATGCCCGCCGCGGGCTTCGCCATGGGTGATGTCGTGCTCGGCATTCTCCTCAAACGCACGCCCGGCGCTCAGATGAAGCTCACCAGCGCCTACCTCGCCGCCAGCAGTATCGACGCCTTCGTCGTCATCGCCGATGAAGCGCAGCGTCCGCATGCCCTCGCAGCCATCCAACAGCTCCGCGCCGCCGGGGTGCGCATCGACTATCCCTTCGGCTCACAAAAAGTCGGCAAGCAGTTCCAAGCCGCCGAAGACCGCAAGGCCCGCTTCGCCCTCGTTTTCGGTGCCGAGTATCCCGAAATCATCGTGAAGAACCTCGTCGCCCGCTCACAGAACTTCGTGCCCGCCGCGAACATCGTTGAAGAGATGCTCAAAATGCTCAACGAACCTGTGATGGGGCCGCTGATCGCCTGATCTGCCCGGAAAATCGTTTCGAGCATCGAGAGCGAAAATTGGCATTGAGAGCGGCTATCCTGCGCATGGCTTCTTCTGGCACATCCGATGCTTGAAGGCTGGTGACCCCCGTTCACCGCCATGATTGACTTTGCCCTCGAAAAATACCCGGTCCGTTATTCGCTCGAAACCAGCGTGCAGTGCATGATCCGGCCGTTGGAGACCTCCGACGAAGCCGGCTTCATGAGGTTTCTGCACGAGGTGCCGGAATTTGAGCGCTTGTTCATCAAGCAGCGGCTCGACAACCCGTCGCTTGTCAAAGAATGGTGCGCGGATGTGGACTATGACGCGCGGCTGCCGTTGCTGGCGTTTGCGGACGGGCAGGTGATCGGTTTAGCGACGCTCGAGCAGCGTCACGGCGGCTGGAAGCGGCACATTGGCATGACGCACATGCTCACGCATCCCGGTTATCGCGGCGTGGGGCTCGCGGGCATGCTCATTCGTGAGATCATCGATGTGGCCCGGCACTGCGGCCTCTCGCATCTTCAGGCGGAGTTCAATGCGGAGCGCGAGTTGGCCATCCGCGCCTTCATCGAGGAGGGCTTCAATGAACTGTTGCGCCTGCCGGGCTATGTCATGGACATGCAGGCCAAGACGCACGCGTATGTCCTCATGGACATGAAATTGACCACCGACATCGAAAACACCGGGGCGGGAGATTGAGCGAACGGCGAGCGGGGGAGCGTATGGTCTCGCACGCCATGAAGCTCGTTCTCACCTGCCTCGCTTTTCTTACCTCCATCACCTCCGCAGCCACCTTTCGCGCCGGAGTGGCCACGGTGGACATCTCGCCTGCGGAGTTCCCGCGCATCATCGCGGGCGGTTTTCTTGAGGGACGCGGCGACAAGCTCGCGGACAGGCTCTTCGCGCGCAGTTTCGTGCTCGATGATGGGAAGATGAAGATCGCCTTCGCCATCGTGGACACCTGCATGATGGAGCAAAGCTTGATCGACGAGGCCAAGGCGCTCGCGTCAAAGCAGTGCGGCATCCCGGTGGATCGCATGATGGTCAGCGCTACGCACACGCACTCCGCACCCGCCGCGATGGGCTGCCTCGGCACGCGCAAGGACACCGAATACGCGAAGTTCCTCACGCCCAAGATCGCCGAGGCCATCGTGGCGGCGGATGCGGCGCTGCAACCGGCCCGCATCGGCTGGGGTTCGTTCGACGACTGGGAGCACACGCACAACCGCCGCTGGATTCGCCTGCCCGGCAAGGAGGTCGTCGATCCCTTCGGCAACGCCACCGGCCGCGCGAACATGCACCCGGGCTACCTCAGCAAGGACGTCGTCGGCCCCAGCGGCCCCGTCGATCCGCAGCTCAGCGTCATCGCGCTGCAAACAGCCGATGGCAAACCGCTCGGCGTGCTCGCGAACTACTCGCAGCACTACTTTGGCAGCGGCCCGGTCTCCGCGGACTACTTCGGCCTCTTCTGCAAACACCTCGCCGCGAAGATGGGCCAACAAGGCGATGGCAACGGCCCCTTCGTCTGCGCCATGAGCCAGGGCACCAGCGGCGACCAGATGTGGATGGACTACGGCGCGGAGAAAAAGAACATCACCCTCGACAGCTACGCCGACGCCGTCGCCGACAGCGCCATGAAGGCCCTGCAAACCGTGAAATACATCGATCACGCCCCGCTCGGCATGATCGAAAAGACCCTGGAGCTCAAGTATCGCGTCCCCGACGAAAAACGCCTCGCCTGGGCAAGGCCCATCGCCGCGAAGATCGAGAATGATGTGCCGAAGAACAAAGAGGAAGTGTATGCACGCGAAGCGCTGATCCTCCACAAGCGTCAAAAGGCGAGCGTGAAGCTCCAAGCCATCCGCATCGGCGATCCCGGCGTGGGCGAAATCAGCATCTCAACCCTTCCGAATGAAGTGTATGCCGCCACCGGTTTGATGCTGAAGTGGGCATCGCCATTTCGCAGTCACTTCAACATCGAACTCGCCAACGGAGCGGAAGGCTACATCCCTCCTCTGGATCAACACGAACTCGGAGGATACACCACCTGGCCAGCAAGAACCGCAGGGCTTGAAGTCGGTGCGGAAGCAAAGATTCGGGAGACACTGGTTTCGATGCTCCGCGGGCTAAATTTGGCTCCGGGCCGTGGTTTAAGCGAGGACGCACCTCCTTACACGCTGGCGACCATCGAGTCCCAAACAAAGCTCTTCATCGACTTTCAGCGTGGAGTGCATGATTTGAACTCGATTCACAGCGGATCCAAAACAGTCGTCAAAGGGGCTCATGCACTTTGGCTGCCGGGTTTTAATGCTGGACTCGGTTATGGCGACGAAGCGGCCCTGAAACCTCAAGAGGTCCAAGTTCCGCGCGATAAAATCAACCGCTCCATCCACCTCGCAGGCGGCCATCTTGAAACTTCAAACCTGAAACTTGGAACTCACGCCAGTGTCGCCATCTGGTTCTGGCTCGGTCACGAAAGCGGGGCGAGTGAGCGTATGGGCGAGTTGATCAATGCGCTGGGCGTCAGCTTGAAGGCGCATCAGTTCCCGGATCACACGGTGAAGCTCGAATGGGGAACGAGCAAGGAGAGGGACTTGCCAAGTCCCTCTTCAAACCCGGACTTGGCAAGTCCGGCTCCTTGTTTCGCCGATGACTGGCACTTCGCCGTGCTCATCCGCGATGGCGAAAACGTGCGTGTGCATCTCGATGGCAGTGAAAAGCCCGTTTTGACCGGCAAGGCCGGGAAAGCGGCGAATGAGGTGCGTTTCGGCCAGGGACTCGAAGGACGGCTGGATGAGATCACGATCTGGGATCGCGCCATCGAGCCTGTGCTCATCGCGAAGCTTTGGAGCATCTCCAAGGTGGGCGAGGAGAACGCGAAGCGGGCGGTTTCACGAGCGGAGCGGAAGAAGCGTGGTGCAGCCGTCTCGGCTGCTCAGAAAGACGCAGTCCAGAGGACTGCACCACATTCTGAAAACTGGTCCGCGTCGATGCGCTTCCGCAACACGAAGGCGAACAACGTCAGCGCGGTGACTGCCTACCTCATCTCCCGTGGGCCGAAGGGTGATCATCAAGCGCTGGGCGATCACCTCGGTATCGGCGGGAACTACAAGGACTCCGAACCCGGCAAGCTCTTCGTCTTCAACGGCAACGCGGCGGATCAAATCGTGCGCGGCAAGACCGTCATCGAGCCCGGCTCTTGGAATGACGTGAAGCTGGAGCGCATCGGCTCGAGAGCGAAGGTCACACTCAACAGCAAGGTCGAGATCGACGCCGAACTGCCCGTCACCGCGCCCGGCGCTAAGGAATTGTTCTTTGGCAAACGCTGCGATGACTTCGCGCCGCTGGAAGGCGACTTTTCAGATGTGGCTGTCGAGGGCGCGGCAGCGTCGTGGAGTGCGGTGGGAAGCGTTAGCGCCACACCGCTGTCGAAGGCTGGCAAGTCATCGAACACCAATGACCGCTCGACAGCGGTGTCGTCGATGCCGGGCGGCCCCGGCATCTCTGCCACCGCACTCCACGACGCTGGCGCGAGGTCGAAGGTTCCAACTGCAACGCAGCCCCTCTCCCCCGAAGAGTCCGCGAAGAAATGGCATGTGCGTGAAGGGTATCGCATCGAGCTCGTCGCGGCGGAGCCGGTGGTGCTCGATCCAGTCGCGTT
Source organism: uncultured Prosthecobacter sp. (assembly GCA_964452755.1). Taxonomy (GTDB): domain Bacteria; phylum Verrucomicrobiota; class Verrucomicrobiia; order Verrucomicrobiales; family Verrucomicrobiaceae; genus Prosthecobacter. The sequence continues at coordinate 916,025 of CAYVQY010000001.1, forward strand.
TGATTGGGATGAGAAGGGCCGCTTGTGGGTCATCGAGATGGCGGACTACCCGCTCGGCATGGATGGCAATGGCAAGGCCGGCGGACGTGTCGTGCGGCTGGAGGACACGGACAACGACGGTCGCTACGACAAGCGCCACGTCATCGTCAGCGACTTGAGCTATCCCACGGGCATCCTCACCTGGCGCGAGGGCGTCATCGTCACCGCCGCGCCGGACATCTTCTTCATTTCGCCGGATGGCACGAAGAAAGTGCTCTACACCGGCTTCAGCACCGGCAACCAGCAGCTCCGCGTGAACGGCCTGCGCTGGGGCATGGACGGCTGGGTGTATTGCGCCGCGGGTGCGCACCACGGCGGCTACAACAAAGGCACGCAAATCGAGTGCAAGCTCACCGGCGAGAAGATCGATCTCGGCAGCCGCGATTTCCGCTTCAAGCCGGACACGGGTGAATTTGATCCGCAAAGCGGCCCCTCGCAGTTCGGCCGTGCCCGCGACGACTGGGGCCACTGGTTCGGCGTGCAGAACAGTTTTCCGCTCTGGCACTACGTCTTGCAGGATCACTACCTGCGCCGCAATCCACACGTCATCCCGCCGGACCCGATCCAGCAGCTCTTCCCGCGGAATCCGCCCGTCTATCCCGCCAGCAGCATGGAGAAGCGCTTCCACAGCTTCGACCAAGCCGGACGCTTCACCAGCGCCTGCGGCATCGAGGTCTATCGCGATCAAGTGCTCTTCACCGACGGCAAAACGCACGCTTTCACCTGCGAGCCCTTCCACAATGTCGTGCAGCATCACATCCTCGAAGACGACGGCGTCACCTTCAAAGCCGTGCGCGATCCCGCCGAGTCGAAGATGGACTTCCTCGCCAGCGAAGACCGCTGGTGCCGCCCCGTCATGGTCCGCACCGGCCCCGACGGCGCCCTGTGGGTCGCCGACATGTATCGCTACATGATCGAGCATCCGCAGTGGCTTCCGCAGAATGGGAAGGACGAGCTTCTGCCACATTACCGCGAAGGGGACGACAAAGGGCGGATTTGGCGAGTCGTTCCAAGCCATCCGCGCTCATTCAATTTGAGGATTGATTGGCCTCTGCTTTTCCGATCTCCTGCTCCGGCTCGTGAGGCGCTCCAAAGTTCAGGGCTTGTTCTTGATGGTGGTGAATTGAAGATGTTTTCGCTGTATAACACCGCTCCGAAAGTACAAAGGACGGCCTTCGAATCATCCAATGGTTGGGTCCGCGATAAGGCACAAATGCTTGCTCTCCAGAGCGGAGCGTTGCCGCAGGTTATAAATGGGGAGGATGGTCTGCTGGAGTTCGCGTGGTCCCATCTGCTGAAAGGCACCTTGTCATGCAAATTGGTCCTAACGTTATTAAAGGGCGAACTTCCTATTCGACCATTAGCCGAACAAGCCCTTCAAATGGTCGAGAAGGTCGAATGGAAAGCGGATGACGCGTCCGCGCTCCAAAAGGCACTCGCGAAGCTCGTGAACGACAAAGATGCCAAAGTGCAGCTCCAACTGGCCTGCACGCTCGGTGAACTGAAATTCGAGTGGGCCGGTGATTTGCTGGCAGAGTTGCTGAACAACGCGGAGCCGGGTTCTCCGCTGCAAGGCGCGGCACTGAGCTCGGTGCTGCCGCATTTGGAGCGGGTTTGCGAGCGAACGAACGCGAAACCGTTCGCGATGCTGATGCGCTGCGCTTTGGCGACGAAGAACGACAAAGCCATCGCGGCGCTGGTGACGCGATTGGAGGCTCAAAACGGGCTGGAGGAGCTTCTGACCGTGCTGGACGAGAAAAATCTCTCGCTGACCGATCTCGCGAAGCAGGTCACGGACGCGAAGGCGCGTGCGGCGGTCGATCAAATGGCCGCGAAGCTGCAACAGGCGGCGGAGTCGCTCAAAACGGCTCCGACGATGGAATCGCTGGCTTTGCTGGCGACGGATCGCGGGCATCGCGAGACGGTGAAAGGCATGCTGCCGGAGCTTTGGGCCAAAACGGGCGGCGCGGAGGTGCTGCGGCTCGTCGCGAAGCTGCAACCGAAGGGCGGCGAGCAGTTTTTGCTCGAAGGCTGGGACCAGCGCACACCGGCGCTGCGCACGCAGATCCTCGAGACGCTGCTCTCGAATGACGATTGGGCTCTGGCGCTGCTGAAACGGCCGGAGGCGAAGGCTTGTGACGCGGCGACGCGGGCGCGGCTGATGAAGCATCCGAAGAAAAACATCGCGAATCTCGCGGAGAAGGTCTTTGCGGATGCCACCAGCGCCACACGCGCCGCGGTGGTGGAGAAGTTCAAGCCCGCGCTCAAGCTCCAGGGCGATGCAGTACGCGGGAAGACCGTGTTTGCGAGTGTGTGCATCAGTTGCCACAAACTCGACGGCGTGGGCCTAGAGCTCGGCCCGGACCTGCGCAGCGTGGCGCAGCATGATGCGGAGAAGCTGCTCAATTCCATTCTCGACCCGAGTGCGATCATCGAGCCCGGTTTCATGGCGTATCACTGCACGCTGAAGAATGGCGAGCAGCTTTATGGCGTCATCGCCACCGAAACGAGTGCCAGCCTCACGCTGAAGATGGCGGGCAATGTCACGAAGTCCGTGCTGAGAAGCGAGATCGTATCGTTGAAGAGTACGGGCACATCGCTGATGCCCGAAGGCCTCGAAGCGGCGATGACACCACAATCGCTGGCCGATTTGATCGCCTATTTGAAGCAGCCGCGGTGATGATGGAGCGCGAGTGTGTCGAAGACCACTCGCCTGTTTGTGTGGTGTATCGTGAGCGAATCGCCCGGAAATCAGGCGAGTAGGCTTCGCCATACTCGCGCTCCGTGCTGGCGGTGGGCCGGATTGGCATGAAAAAGCCGGGGATTTGCGGCCCCGGCTTTGAACGGGCTAAAGCCCGAACTACAAACTTACTTCGCCGGCTTCCAGTTGCGGACGAAGTCGAGGCACTGGGTGATTTCGGGAACGCTGGTTTCCCAGTTGTACTCGTATTCGCAGTGCAGCGGGCCGGGGTAGCCCTGGGCATGGTATTCGGCGAGGACGCCGGCGATGTTGCTCTTGCCCTGGCCGAAGGGCAAATCGTGGGCTTCTTTGACACCAAACTCGTTGAGGTCCTTCATGTGGCTGTCGAAGATGCGTCCTTTGAGTTTCTTGACGCACTCGACGGGATCGAGGCCGCTGCGCACCCAGTGGCCGACGTCGGCACAGGCGCCCATGCGGGGATCGCGATCTTTGACGAGTTCCAGCACGTAGTTCGGGTCCCAGAATTTGTAGGCGCGGTCGAGCGGGCGCTTGGGATGGTTGTGGATGGCCATCTTGATGTCGAACTCCTTCACCAGCGCCTCGATACCGTCGAGTCCGGCGACATCCGGTTCGGTGACGACGATGCTGATGCCGGTCTTTTTGCAGAACTCGAACACTTTGCGGTCCTGGGCGGCATCTTTGCCGAGTTTGACGACGCCATAACCGACGGCGGTCAGGCCCTTGGCTTCGAGATGCTTCATCACCTTGTCGATCATCTCCGGCGTGGCGTTGTGGTCCCACTTGGCGGTGTCGTCAAACTTCTGGCCAGGGTAGAACTCGATGGTCTTGCCACCGCATTGCGCGGTTTTGTCGATGGCCTCAAAGACGGTGTAGAGGCGGAAGCTGTAGGCCTGGCAGCCGGCGTAGAACTGGCCGACTTTGGCAGCGTCTGGGATGGTGGCCGCGAAGGAGGATGCGGCGAGTAACAGGGAGAGAAGGAGTGTCTTCATAGTTGAGGGCGGGAGCGTAGCGGGAGGATGTGGGAATGGAAGAACTGAAAATGGAAAATTGAGAATGGAAAATGGCCGGAGGCGGGCGTTTGAGGTGGTGATGAAAGCTCTAGGCCTCTTTTTTGCCTCCACCGCGATGGCGGCTGCACAGTTACCTTCGGCGAAGCCAATCCCGCGCGTGCAGACGGTGCCGTTGCCGCATCACATCACGTCCTTTCAGCTCGACGGAAGGGAGCTGACGGCGATGCACTTCGATCCGCTGGACATGCGGCCGTTTTGTCACCCGATCCGGGCGTCGCGCGACGTGAGCCTGACCCGTATGGGGCATCCGCATGATCCGCTGACGCATTCACACCACAACAGCGTGTGGGTGACGCACAACATGGTGAACGACCTCGGACCTCGATTTCTGGGGCGATTACGCGAAGAAGCAGGGACGCATCGTGAACGTGGAGGTTTCCCGCGAGGGGTATGAGGACACGGACGAATACGCCTCGATGCGGATGGTGAACCACTGGATCAGCGAGGAGGACAAGTCCGTGCAGCTCATCGAAATCCGACGCACCGAAGTGCGTCCGATCGATGGCGCGAAGAGCTGGTTCATGATCGTGGACATGGAGTTCACGCCGCCGAAGGGCAAGACGACCACCTTTGGTGCCACAGGCTTCGGATTGATCGCCGTGCGCCTGGCGAAGAGCATCGACGTGCATGACGGCGGCGGCCGCATCCTGAATTCCGAGGGTCAGCTCAATGAGGAGGAGATCTTCCGCAAGCCGGCGCGCTGGTGCGACTACAGCGGCCGCATCACGAACGACGCGAACGGCTTCGGCGGCATCACTTTGATGAACCACCCGATGAATCCGCACAACCCGACGGCCTTCCACGTGCGGAACGACGGCTGGATGGGCTGCTGCCTCAGTCTCGACACGCCGGTGGAGGTGACCGAGGAGAAAAAGCTGCGCGTGCGCTACGCGCTTTGGGTTCACGATGGCGTGGCGACTCAGGAGGAGAGCGAGGCGCAGTGGAAGACTTTTGCCGCGATGCCTGTGACGGAGCTGCATCCAAAGAAGGCGGCCAAATAGGGCCGCAAGCTCCCGCCAACACGGGCTCTGCTCTCACCCGGCTGCATGGCCCTTTTCCTGCTCTAAGCTGGCCTGATGGAACCTTACTCCTCCTATTTTCGGCACACCAAAATCATCGCCACGCTTGGTCCTGCGACCGAGTCCAAAGAGATGCTGGCGAAACTCATCACGGCCGGCGTGGACATTCTGCGGCTGAACATGGCGCACGGCACGCACCAGTGGGTGGACGATGCAATGTGGCACATCCGCGAGGCCTCGGCACTGGTGGGACGGCACGTCGGCGTGATGATGGACGTGAAGGGGCCGGAGATCCGCACGGGCAAGGTGGACGCGCCCATCGTGCTGAAGACCGGGGACCCATTCGAGTTCTACATCGAAACTGCGTCGCCTACGGGCGACGTGCCGGCCGTTTCGGTGAACTACCCGGGTCTTCCGGGCGATCTCGAAGTCGGGGTCATCGTGCTCATCGACAGCGGTTTGATCCGCATGCGGGTTCTCTCCAAAGACGACGCCCACATCCGCTGCGAGGTGCTCACGCCCGGCACGATCGGCTCCAAACGCCACATCAACCTGCCCGGCGTGTTTGTGAATCTGCCCTGCTTGACCGCCAAGGACGAAGATGACCTGAAGGCGGGCGTGCGTGCGGGGATCGACTTCGTGGCGCTGTCGTTTGTGCGGCAGGCGGATGACATCCGCACGCTGCGGAGCTTTTTGGACGGCCTCGGCTCGTCAGCGAAAATCATCGCCAAAATCGAGGATCAAGCCGGTGTGAGAAACATGCGGGACATTATCTGTGAAGCCGATGCGATCATGGTCGCACGCGGCGACCTCGGCATCGAGATCGATTACCATCGCCTGCCGCTGGTGCAGACGGAACTCGTCGCCTCATGCCAGGCGGAGGGCAAGCCGGTCATCATCGCCACACACCTTCTGGAAACCATGATCAGCTCGCCGATGCCGACACGCGCGGAGATTTCCGACGTTTCCAACGCCATCCGCGAGCAGGCGGACGCGGTGATGCTCTCCGGTGAGACCACCGTCGGCGCCTACCCTCTGGAGTCGGTGCAGGTGATGAAAAACATCATTGAAAGCATCGAGCCGTCCGTGAAGGGCGAGTTGAACCGGGCCATCGAACTCAAGGAGCCCAAGTCAAAGATGCTGCGCTCCGCCGCCGTGCTGGCTCAGGAACTCGGGAACTCCTCCATCGTGGTCTTCACGCGCAGCGGTTTCCTTGCTTACGTGCTTGGCGCGCTGCGCGCCCGGGGCGTGCCCATTTATGCGTTTACGGATGTCGAATCAGTCTTTCGCCAACTGCTGCTGCCGTGGGGCGTCGAACCCTTCCTGATGGAATTCTCCGACGATCCCGAGCTGACGATCACACGAGCCCTGAACATGCTCAAAGCCAAAAACTGGTGCAAACCCGGAAGCTGGCAGGTCGTCATCACCAACGCTCTCGCTCACGACAAGATCATCGATACGCTGCAACTCCGGCAGGTGGAGTAAAAGACCGTCACAGCTTGTTCGGCACCACCTTCGTCCACGGGCTCCACGCGCCGAGCGCATGCTGCTGGATCTTGCGCTTCCAGATCTTGTTCCCGCAGAAGGCGAAGAGCGTGTCCTTGTCCTTGCCGCCAATGGCGACTCCAGTGACACGACCGTGACCGGGGACGGTAAGAATGACCTGCGTGGGGCCGTCGTCGGCGCTGATTTGGATGCCGCTCTTGGTGGCGAGGAACTGACGGCCTTCCTGCGAGTAGCAGATGCTTTCCGCACCGGCGTCGTCTTCCCAGTCGGCGACGTGCAGGTGGAAGAAGCGCTCCTTGTTGATGAGCGTGCCGTCGTCCTTGATCTGATAGCTGTAGGCCCACTTCGAGTGGCCTTCGGCGACACTGAGCAGCCATTGATCGGGCCGGAAGGCCATGCCGGTGGCGAACTTGATGCCGGCATCGACCTGCTTCTTCTGGCCGTCCTTGATGAGCCACACGCTGCCGCCGTTGTTCGGCTTCTTGTCATCGTTGTCGGTGACGTAGAGGCTGCCGTTCGGATGCGCGAGAATGCTGTGACCGGTGAGACCTTCGAGCACCACGCTGCCTTTGCCACTCGCATCATAGCTCATCACCTTGCCCGACTTTTCGGAGACGGTGTAAACCTTGCCATCGGCTCCGACGCTGACGCAGTGCGCGTTGCCGGTGTCGGTCGCGAATTCCTTCACGCTGCCGTCGAGATCGATGCGGAGGATTTTGTTCGCCGAAGTGTCTGCGAAGAAGACCTCGCCATTCGCATTCGTCGAAGGACCGCGCGTGCTTTTGAATCCTTCGGCGACGAACTGCCAGTCTTCGCCGGGAAGGATGATCTCCTGCGCACGCGGCGCGCTCGGTCCTGCTTTCACGCGCTCAGGCCAGCCTTTCCACAAGTATGCCATGGCCTCGCGCCAGTTCTCCATGTAGCCCGCGCCGTGGCGGCCTTCGATGATGCGGAACTGGTAGTCGTAGCCGGAGAAGACGAGTGCCTTGTCCATCTCCTGGTCGAGCAGGAACCAGTCGCCCGCGCAGTTTTCCATGTCGTGCGTGCCGGTGGTAAGGAAGGAGCGGATCGGGCGCGCCTCGAACTTGCGCACCATCGTGGGAAACTCGTGTCCGCCGCGGAAGCCGACGAAGCTGCCGCTCACGCAATACACGCGGCTGAAGGCCTCGGGCCGGTTCCACGCCGCCGCGAAGGCCGTGATGCCGCCGCTGCTGCCACCGGCGATGCAGCGGTCGTTGCCATCGGTGGAGAGGTTCAGGTTGAACTTCTTCGCCACGAACGGCAGCAGTTCCTCATCAAAGAAGCGCGCGTTGTTGTCGCTCACGCCGTCGTATTCAAAGTCGCGGTTGCGACGGCCTGCGGTGCCATTCATCGGCGCGGGCACTTCGCCCGGCTTCACAAACACGCCGACCGTGACCGGGATTTCCTTCGTCGCGATCATCGTCTCCAGCAGATCTTTTTCCTGCGGGCGGAAACCGTCCGTCTTCACATACACGCACGCGGGCTTGCTCGCATCGTATTGCGCCGGGACGAAGACCGTCACGAGCCGCACCGTGCCGGGGAAGACCTTGCTTTGGTCAAAGGTGAACTCCTGCACCGTGCCGTGCGGAATGTCCTCGGCTTTGATCTCCGGCACGATGTATTTCGGCACCTCGTCCTTCTTCGCCTCCGCAATGCCGCTGCCCGCGAGCGGGCGGATGAACCACTGCAAATGCGGGTCGTTCGGGTTGTGCTTCCACAGATCGATCTTCGCGCCGGCCTCCTTCTTGCCACCGAGGTGATCCAGCCCCATGCCCGGCGCATGCTTCGGCTCCAGCGCATAGCTGCCGTTGTCCTGCTTCGTGATCGACCACAGCTGCGCGTCCGACTTGTTGTCCTTCTCGATGGTGATTTTCGAGCCAATCTTCGCCTCGCCATTGGCCACCGTCAGCGCCAGTCCCGGCTGCGAGGCCGGCATCAGCCAAAACCACCCATCACCCTTCGGCTGGATGATCCACTTCTGGTTCGCCTCGCCATTCGGTTTGTTGATCGAAACCACATCGCCCTCGTTGGTGCCGCCCACGACTTCCAAAACAAACTCCGGCGCACTGACCGGCACGATCTGATACGAACCCCAGTCTTCAGCAAAGACGGCGGTGGTGAAGAGGGAGAGCGCGAGGAGGAAAAAGGTGGGGACGCGGATCATGCCGAAGGAGAACGCAGCTCCACCACGGATTCGACGACAAATCTTATGAGGAATGCGACACCACTTGCCATCACCACTTCCTCGGACAAGAATTATCGTCAGGATGAACTCAAGCGGCACCTTGAATGGCTGTCAGCCCTCTAAATCACTCGTTTAATAACTGACATGAACCACAGGGACGATGACATCGCCAAAGCCATCCGCCTGCGTGATGGTGCTGCCATAGCATCCATTTTCTTTGAGAAGAGCGATCCGCAAATCAAGCCTGGATTCAAAACTGAAACAGAACTTTGGGACTATAAGAAAGACGTTCCATATCCTGGAAAACAGCATCTCAATGCTTGGGCGCATTTGGCAAAGGACGTGCTGGCGTTTCACAACCAGAGAGGTGGCGTGATCGTTTTTGGTTTTTCTGACGATTTTCGCTTTCTGGGTGCCACGCAGCGACTGGACAGCAAGATGTTGAATGATGGTCTGCGCCGCTATTTACCCGACACATTGTGGGTCGAATTTCATCGCGAGTTCATCCAAACTGATCAGCGATATGTTGGAATGGCAATCGTACCACCACGCTCAGGCTCATTGGTTCGATTCCTGTCTGATGCGCCAATCGCAGGAGAATCCCAACTGTTTAAGCGAGGATGGTCTGCGATTCGGGAACAAGATTCCACGAAAGCACTGGATGTTGGCGCGGTTGAAGAATTCACAAAACAGGAGTTACGACTTCATGCCTCTCAGGAGTATTATGCCGATGAACCTGGCTACCGCGTTCCTGCTCCAGACTATGTAACATTCATCACTCGTTCGGAGGCTTGTGCTGCGATCATAGAGGCTCTGCGTGACCCTCGAAGTTCAGTGGCGCACATAATCGGAATCGGAGGACTGGGAAAAACAGCTCTTGCGACATGGGCTGTGATCCAAGCATATGAAACCAAGCAGTTCGGTTTTATTGCATCTTGCACAGCCAAAGATCGAGAGTTGACTCGAAGCGGGATTGCAAGCATGCAGCCTCAGTTCACCTCCTTTGAATCGCTTCTAAACGCCATATGTGATATTCTTCAGTTCACCGAATACAAGGTTTTACCTCTCACCGAAAAGGAGGAGAAGGTTCGGGAGTTGCTCGAAAACAGTAACGGGCTTCTTTATGTGGATAATCTTGAAACCGTTGACGATCCACGAATCATCAAGTTCTTGGACACACTTCCTGTCGGAGTTCGTGCCATTGTGACTTCGCGCCGTTTGACCGTGAAAAGATCGGTATATCCGATTTCTATCGGACCAATGAGCGACAAGGAGACCACTGCTTACGTCCGCTCCCTCTCAAGCATCCCAACCTATGCTTATGTCTCAGAGTTGAGTGAGGGAGATGTCCTGCAGATAGCAAAGTCCTGCGATCATATTCCGTTGGCGATTCGTTGGATTCTCAGCAGATCAAATTCACCGATTATGGCCCTGAGAGAAGCCGAATCGTTGGCGCAAGGAGGTCACCGTGGAGAAGAGTTGCTCGAGTTTTCATTTCGAAGAGTATTTGATACCATGCGAAAAGATGAGCGCCTTGTCGTTGATGTGCTCTCGCTTTTTTCCCAGCCCCAGCCAAGCGAAGTGTTGCTTGTTGGTTCCGGATTAAAACTGACTGACCTCCAAGACGTTCTGGCGGTCTTGATCGATGACGCGATCATTCAGGCGGGCTTTGACACTGACAAAAACAATGAGGTCTATTCATTGATGTCGATCACGAGAACTTTCGTTTATTCGGCCGTTACAGCCGACGGCGGAAAAGAGGAGGCGATTAGGCAAAGACTTCGCGACTACTTTGAAGCCCGAGACATCAAGAACCAAGATGATCGCATCGTTATACAGGCCATTCGTCAGGGAAATGAATCTAGCGAGACCGCGTTGCTTGATCTCGCCATTGCAGCGCGACGTAAGGGCGACCTAACCAATGCAGAGACCTTGTTGAAAGAGGCCGTTTCTCGAAATGATCGGAGCTGGCGCTGCTATCGAGAACTCGCAGAATTAAGCAGGCACGAACTGAACCGGAAAAGTGATGCGATTCGGTTTTATGAGAAGGCCGCGTCTTGTGCACCTAAGGACAAAGGTGATAAGGCCCGGATTTATCGGGAATGGGGGTTGCTCATCAGGGATTCCGGCCAGTTGGATGCGTCAAGTCAGGCAACAGAGAAACTGGAAACTTCGATCCAGCTTAATCCACACGATGTAGTGACTGTTACAGCGCTTGCGCAGATGTATGAACGTAAGGGGGCTTGGATGCGAGTAATTCAACTGTGTGAACCTTGGCGGGATCGCGTATGGGGGCGGGCTCGTGAAACAATGCTGCCAGTTTTGCTTCGAGCTTATGAACGTCAGAATGATTTTCTTAAGGTCGCGGAAATCAAAGCAATGATCGACTCAGATCGGCGATAGCCGGACAATGGATTGCTTGGTTTTCGAGCTAGTCGGACGACGTGATGAAGCGGCAATCATCGCCTATTCAAAAATCTTCCGATGCGGATTGATGAAGACCCAGGCGGCGGCTTCCACGAGGAAGAGGACGCCGATGAGAAGCAGCGGAGCATTCCAGTCGTAGTGCTTTTGCAGCCAGACGACGATCAGCGGACACACGATGCTGCCGAACTGGTCGGCGGTGTTCATCGCGGCACCCACGACGCCGGTGTGACTGCCGCCGACATCGATGACCGCACCCCATGAGGCGCTGAGGCAGGGGAATCCGTTGCGATGTATTTCACGGTGGTCTATTTTTCCCCATGAAAACTCTAACCGTGGACCTCCCTGAAGCGCTCACTGCGGAACTCGATGCCGCGGTGGAGGCGGGCTGGTTCACCAGTCAGGCGGAAGCCATCCGGGCAGCGGTGCGGGACCTGGTGAGCCATCGCAAACTGGCGTTGCTGGAGAAGCAGCAGCTTGCGGACATTGACTGGGCGGTGAGCGCTGCCTCGAAACGTCCATGAGCGTAGTGGTCACCGACACGGGGCCGCTGCTGCATTTGCATCAAGCGGGTGCGATGCAGTTGCTGGCGCATCTTGGTCAGGTTCAGGTGACTCCCGTGGTCTGGAGTGAGCTGCAACGGCACGCCCCGGGCTTTACAACCAGCGGACAGCCCGCGTGGCTGTCGCCGTGCCAGCTTTCGGCCTCAGCCGCTTTGCAGGCGGGCCAGTGGGTGAATGCCCAGGTGCTTCACGCGGGTGAGGCGGAAGCGCTGGCCCATGCGCGGGAAATCCAGGCCGACATGTTCCTCACCGATGACACAGCGGCCGGACGCTGGGAGAATCGCTTGGCGTTCAAGTTCGAGGCTCGCTCGGCGTGGTTTTGCATGCCGCCGCATCGGGTCATATCGACAAGGCTGCCTGTTTGCAGGTCATCGACGACTTGGAAAAACGCTCGACGCTCTGGATGTCAGCCAAGGTGAAAGCAGCCGCGAGGCAGGCCGTCTCACAGATTTTTTGTTCGCCCTAGAGTGGCCTACTCAAAAATCTTCCGCTGCGGATTGATGAAGAGCCAGGCGACGGCTCCCGCGAGGAAAAGGGCACCAATGAGATGCAGGAGCATAAATGCGACGGGCAGCATCACGGCTGCCGGCTGTGCCCGTCATCTCCTGCGATACTCATGGCATGCCGCACAAGAAAATCGACGACTGGCTTGAGCGCGGGGTCGGTCAGGCGGTCGTGCTCTTCCTTCGAGTCATCGGCGAGGTTGTAGAGCTCCATGGGGTTCGCCTTTTGGTGGAAGGCGAAGCGGTGGTCGAGGAAGAGCTTCCACTTTCCGGGAAGGGGCGCGGCGTTGGAACGCACGGCGATCCAGGCGCGCTCGTCGGCGAGCTTTTTGCTGGCCTCGGCGTGATCGTTCGGGAAAAACGGCGGCCTTGGAGGTTGGGGATCTCCACGCATGGCGGCGAGCTGGCTGAAGCTGTCCTCGGCACCCCGGCCTTCGCCCGTGACGGGCGGCAGCGGCTTGTTCAAAATCTCGGCGATGGTGGCATAGATGTCGGTGTGTGAGATCAGCCCTTCCTCGGTGCGGCCGGGCGTGTCGGGATTGCCATCGCCGATGCCGCCGAGCGGCCAGCTCGCCAGAAACGCGACACGATGTCCGCCTTCGTAAACCGAGCCCTTGTTGCTGCGCACCGGGCCGGTGAACTGCTTGTCGTTCTTTTCCGCGCCGTTGTCGCTGGTGAAGACAAACAGCGTGTTTTCGACCAACCGATGCCCCGGCCGACGTGGATCGTCCGTTTCGCCGAGCCAGGTCATGAGGCGCTGAATGTGAACGTCGTTCTGATAGACAAAATCCAGCCGCACACTGTCGGTCGGACTGCCGTCCACGTTCCGGCTGGCTCCGACCACCGGGATGCCGCCGATCTCCTTCGAGGGCGTGTAGGGCGAGTGATTTGACGGCGACGCGAAGTAGAGAAAGAACGGCTTCTCCTTCGAGGCCGCCGCTTTGCCGAGAAACTCGAACGCCGCCTTGTCGAGCACGTTGCCGACCTCATTGAGGCGATACGAACCATCGAGCTGCTTGCCGCTTCCGGTCGCGCCGACGACCGCCCGGTCATGGAGCCAGCCAGGGCCGATGCTTTGATCCGGCGTGTTCTTTTTCATACCATCCGGCCCAGAGGTGCCATGGCTGCGGGAGGTGCCGTAGAAGGAGGAAAAGCCATGATCGACCGGCCCATCGGCCAACGGTTTGGTCAGATCGGCATCATCCCAGCCGGTCGCCGGGGAGCCGTCGCTTTTCCGGTAGGTCAGCCCGAGGTGCCACTTGCCGACCATGCCGGTTTGATAGCCCGCATCGCGGAGGAACTCGGGCAGCGTCGTGCGCTCGCGCTCAATCAGCGGATCGCCCTGCACGCCGAACAGCACCCAGTGCTTGAGCCGCGTGCGCCAGCTATAGCGACCGGTCATGAGACCGTAGCGCGTCGCCGTGCAGCGGCTGGACGGCGCGTGCGCATCTGTGAAGCGCACGCCCATGCGCGCCAGCCGGTCCATCGCCGGAGTGTGAGGCTGCGCCGAATCCGGATTGCCGGACCAGTCCTGATACGCGCTCGTGTCGCCCGCGCCCATGTCGTCGGCGAGGAAGACGATCACATTTGGCGGCACCACCGCTTTCAAGGTGAGGGCAAAAGCAAAGATGGAAAAGCAGGCGAGGGATCGGAGGCGCATCGTGCCACAACGACGCGCGGCCCCTCATCTGTCCTCAAATGCCGCAGTTCACCCTCGTTCTACAGAACAGTAGTCATCGGGTTCATTCTCGCAGGTTTACTTTGGCAGAATCGCCAAATCCGCCTCGGGCACGAGTTCTATCTTCACATCCGCGCCTTTGAGATGCTTGTCGAAAAAGTTCTGGGTGAGTTGCAGCACCTGAGGCTTGGTGAAGGCCGGGCCGCCATGACCGGAGCCGGGAAGCTTTTGCAGCCAGACCTCGACGCCTTTTTCCTTGAGCACTGTCGCGAACTCCTCGCTCTGCGCGAGCGGCACAAGCGCATCGTGAGTGCCATGCAGGATGAGGAAGGGAGGATTGTCCTTGCTGATGTAGTACACGGGGCTGACGGCGTCAGCCTTGGGCTTGTCATCGAGTTTCGTGCCGATGAGGCCTGAATACGGATCGGAGGGCGTGTTGAAGGCGAAGATGTTCTTCACGTTCTTGTCCTCCGCCGCCTGCTGCACGACGGTGCTAAAATCGGACGGACCAAAGATGTCACAAACGGCCTGCACTTTGTCGGACTGCTCCTCATTGCCGCCAATCGGCGCGAAAGCCTTTTTGCCGCCCGAGGTGCCGACGAGCGCGGACAAATGACCACCCGCCGAACCGCCGATGACGCCGACATGATCGGTGTCGAAGTTGTAGTGCTTCGCATGAGCCCGCAGCCAGCGGATGGCGGCCTGGCAGTCCTGAATCTGCGCCGGGAAGATCGCCTTCTGACTGAAGCGGTACTCGACGCTGGCCACGGCGTAGCCTTGCAGTGCCATGCCCATGACCGGGCAGGGGAACTTGCTCCCCGCACGCCAACCGCCGCCGTGGATGTGCACGATGAGCGGCAGCGGTTTGTCCGATGGCGTCTCCGGCAGGTAGATGTCGAGCTTCTGCGACTCATCACCGCCATCAATGTAGGCGATGTCCTTCTCCATCTTGATGCCTGCGGGCGGTTGAAAAGCCTTTGGCGTTTCGGCGAAAACGACGGCGGCGAGGAGTGTGACAAGGAGGATGAGCGGCTTCATGGGCTGGAGAGTTGGGGCAACAGAGTGGCGATCAATCACGGCCAGTGCTGAGCAATCTTGCGTTTGAGGAAATCCACACTGCGCGCGAGCTGATCCATGCCATCGACACCGTCCTCGATGCTGATCCAGTTGTCGAAGCCCTTGCCCTTCAGCTCGCTTAAGATGGCGTCGTAGTCGTTCATGCCTCTTCCGATCTCGCCGTGGCGGAGTCGCTTGGCATAACCGAGCGCGCCGACTTCTTCTTTGCGCAGATCTTCGATGGTGCCCTCAATGAGGTAGCGGTCGCTCGCATGCATGGTGACGACGCGATGCGAGACGCGCTTCAGCAGCTCGATGGGATCCTCGCCGGCGAGGTAGGTGTTCGAGGGGTCGTAGTTCACACCGAAGTTCGGGTGGTTGATCGCATCCACGAGCTTGCAGAAGACATCCATCTTCTGCGCGAACTCGGGATACTCCCAGAAGTCGTCCTTGTAGTGGTTTTCGAGGATCAGCGTGATGCCGCGCTCCTGCGCATACGGCAGGCAGGCGTAGATTGAATCAGCGGCGAACTTCACACCTTCATCAATACTGAGCTCGGGCCTGCGCTGGCCGCTGAGCACGCGGCAGTAGCTGCCGCCGAGCGTGTGCGTCATGTTGATCCAGCGTTTCTGCTTAGCGATCTCCTTTTCGCGGAAGGCGGCATCAGGATGGGTGAAGTCGGGCGAGCAACACATCATCGGGATGACCTTGCCGCTGTCCTCGACCTCTTTGCGGAAACGCGGCCAGTTTTTCTCATCGGCCATCTCTAGGAAGCCCGCATACCATTCGAGGCCCTGCACATCGAGCGTGGAGGCGAGCTTGATCCATTCAGAGACGGTCATGGTTCCTTCTTTGCAAAGGGCGACCATGAAGGCTTTCGGGAAGGCGGCGAGTTTGGGCATGGCACCAACTTAGAGAGCGGCCCGGACCTGGCGCCACGACAAAGTGTGTGCGATTGGCGACAGTCCGGCTGAGGTCGTCACGGCTTCGCTGTCCGCTGCTCATCCAGGTTCCAGACTTTCACTGCGCCGTTCCAGCCGCCGGTGGCGAGATGGGTGCCGTCGGGACTTACGGCGAGGCGGTAAATCCAGTCGTCATGTGCCTGCCAGGAGTTCAGCACTTGATCGCTGTCGGCATCAATGATGCGGACGATGCCTTCCTCGCCGGCAGAGAAGAGATGGTTGCCTTGCGGATGCCAGGCGACGGCAAACACGGCTGCGTCGTGATGGCGGACGATCCGCACCATGCGACCGATCGCGGGCTGCCACACGCGCACGGTCTGATCGGCTCCGGCGCTGGCGCAGTAGGTTGACTCAGGGCGAAAGGCGAGCGCGTGGACGGCATCGGTGTGATGCGCGAGCGTGCGCACGAGCTCGCCGCTGACGGCGTTCCACACTTTCAGCGTTCGGTCGGCACCCGCGCTGACGAGTTGTTGATCATCCGGGCTGAAAGTGACGGCGAAAACAGGGCGCGTGTGGCCGGACAGGGTCACGGATTCCTTCAAAGAGCCATTGGCGACGGAAAAAACGCGCACGGACTGATCGTGGCCTGCGACGGCGAGGCGGTCGCCCGCGTGATTCCACGCGACACTGGTGACGAGGTCGGCGGCTTCCTCCCAGAGCGCGACGACACGCTTCGAGGGCCACTCCATCAATTGCACGCTACCCTTTTCGCCGGGAATTCCGCCCGCCACCGCGAGCCAGCGGCCGGTGGGATCGAAGCGGAGGTCGGTGATTTTGGGCCAGTCGAGCGCGAGCAGCGATTGCGGCGACGCGTTATCATCCAGCTCGCGAATCACGAGGCCGACGGCGCCGTTGAAGACGAGTTGTTTGCCCTCCGGCGTGAAGGTCAGCGCGGTGACAGGCACGTCGGCGCCTGCGATCACGCTTAGCAGGATGAAGGCGAGCAGCGGCTTCATGTCAGCTCGCGCACGAATTCGCCGCTCGTGAGGATTTTCATCGGCCGACCGGCGGGCGTTTGATATTCGTCGGTCGTATCGACACCGAGCAGGGTGAGAATGCTCTGCGCGATGTCCTCGGGGCGCACTGGCCGCTCGTCAGGCGTTTCCCCGTGCGCGTCCGTGCGACCGATGAGCTGCCCGCCGCGCACACCGCCGCCGGCAAAGCAAGCGAAACCCGCGCGCGGCCAGTGATCGCGGCCCGCACTGCTGTTGAGCTTTGGTGTGCGGCCAAACTCGCCCATCATCACGATGAGCGTGCTGTCGAGCAGGCCGCGCTCGTGCAGATCCGTGATCAATGCGGCAAAGGCGCGGTCCATGTCCGGCACTTTGCCGCTGCCGGGAAACTGCGCGTCCGGCAGCGTGCGCGCGATGTCCTGATGCGTGTCCCAGCCGCGGTCCACGACGGTCACGAAACGCGAACCCGCCTCCACCAGCCGCCGCGCGAGCAGGCAGCCGGCGCCGATGCGGCGCTGCCCGTAACGCTGGCGCGTCTGCGGTGATTCCTGCTCCAGATCAAACGCGGCACGCGCAGCGGGTGAGGCAATCAATTGATGCGCCTGCTCAAAGAAGCGATCCCGCGCACGCGTGTCGTCACTCTCCTCAATGGAGCGGGCGAATTGATCGAGCTGCTGCTGCATGGCGCGACGCTGACCGAGGCGGTCAAAGCTGAGCCACTCCGGCGGCTGCAGATCGCGCACGCGGTAGCCCGGCTTCGAAGGATCTCCGCCGATGGAAAAAGGACCGAAGGCTGCGGGCAGATAGCCGGCGCGCAGACTCGGAACGCTGTCCGGAACGGTCACGTAGGGCGGCAGCGCGATGCCCTCACCACTCTCGCGGGCGATGATGCTGCCGAGGCTCGGGTATTGCAGCGACGGCGTCGGGCGGTGGCCGGTGAGCAGGTAATGACTGCCGGTGTCGTGATTGCCCAGTTCGTGCGTGAGGGAGCGAACCAGTGCGACGTGCTTCATCACACCTGCAGTTTGCGGCAGGTGTTCGCAGAGCCGGATGCCGTCCACATCGGTGCCGATGGCCTTGAACGGGCCGCGAATCTCGACTGGAGCGTCCGGCTTCGGATCGAAGGTGTCGAGATGACTCGGCCCGCCGTCGAGCCAGATCAAAATGCAGGACTTCGCCTTGCTGGCCGGCGCGGCTTGCAACCGCAGCACATCGGCCAAACTAAGCCCGACGGCCGACATCAGGCCCACATGCAAAAAATCGCGACGCAAGACGCCGTCGCAGCGGCCGGAAGGAGATGATCTTGTGGCGTTCATGCGATGGTATCAGTGAATGAAGGCAAACTCGCGGCTGTTGATGAGGGCCCATAGCAGATCCTCGCCAAACGCGGCGGGATCGGCCGCATTCGCGGCTTGCTCCAGCCAGTGAGCGCGTTCCGCGTCCGTCGGCAGACGGCTCAAGCAGCGAAGGTAAAACGATTCAATCATCGGGCCGGCGCCGGGCTTCAATTGCCGCGCCACGGACTCGCGCAGGCTGCGGTTGATGTCCGCGCTGTTCAGCAGATGCAGCGCCTGCGACAACCCGCCGCCGAACAGCGCTGGATTGCCGCATTCGTCCGTGCGCGGGCAGCGGCCCAGCACATCGAGCGTGTAGGATTCCGCCGCCGGATCGTGCAGCTGCACCGCGCTCGATTCTCCCGGCAAAAACCGCGCGCCGATGGCCTGCGTCATTGCATCGGCCAAAACAGGGCCGGTCAGCGGTTTGACGCGGGCATGCGATCCGAATTGATCATCCAGCCGGTTCACGCCGCTGGAGGTCGAGGCCAGTTGATAGGCGCGCGAACTGACGATCGTGCGCACAAGATGCCGCAGGTCGAAATCATGCCTCACAAAGTCATCCGCCAGCACATTCAGCAGCGCCGGCATGCTGGCGGGATTGCTGGCGCGCAAGTCATCCACCGGCTCGACGAGTCCGCGGCCCATGAGATGCTTCCACACGCGATTCACCAGCACGCGGGCGAAAAAGGGATTGTCCGCGCCCACCGTCCACTCCGCGAGCGCTTCACGGCGGTCGGCGGGTAGCCCGCCATCCGGATTCGCCGCCCCCAAAGTCAGCGGCAGCATCGCTTTGCGCGTCTTCGGATGCTCGACCTCGCCGCGATTCTTCAGCACCACGCGAGACCCCTCAAACGCCGTCTGCGCGAACCATCCCGCAAACGAATAGTAGTCCTCCATGCTCCACCGGTCGAAGGGATGATGATGACAGCGGGCGCAGGCCAGCCGCACGCCGAGCAGCGAGCGGCTGACAAATTCGCCCATGTCGCGCGGATCGGTGGTGAGGCGGTAAAAATTCGCCGGTCCCTCGCGGGTGATGTCACCCTGACCGGTGAGCAGCGTCTTCACGACTTGATTCAGCGGCGTGTTTTGCGCGATCTGCGCGTGCAGCCAGTCGTGGTAAACGCGTGCGCCTTCCGCGCCCTGTTTCTTCGAGGAAATGAGCAGCACATCGGCCAGCCGCAGGGTCCACAGGTCCACAAAGTCTGCGCCGCCGGTCAAACGCCCGATCACCGCCTCACGCGAAGGTTTGAGGAGAAATTCACGCGCTTCCACCTCCGTTGGGAGCCGGCCAGCCACATCAAGATGCACGCGGCGCAGGAACGCGGATGTGCTGGAAAGCGGCGAAGCGGGAAGGTGCAGGCGACGAAGCTCTGCGGCGATGTGCTCGTCGATGAAGTTGACGGGGGGGAAGTCGAGCGGTGCCTCCTCGGCTTGAAACGGCACGGCGGCGCGCACGGCGGTCACCTGGCCGCCGAAACGAATCATCACTGAACTCGCACCTCGGCGGAGCATCGTCACCACGCCATCTTTGGAAACTTCGGCCACGGCATCATCATGGCTGTCGTAGAGCGCCAGCGCGGTCACATCCCCCTGCGTGCCGTCGGAATAGACGGCGGTGACTCGCAAAGCTGCAGCATCACCGGAAGTTTTCAGCAGGAGATCGGACGGCTCGACATGAAGACGCGCCACGGTGAGCGCCGCCGAACCTGCGGGGGCACCGGCGGCGATCCATTCGCGCAGCGTGGCGTAATGGGTGGAATCGAGCGTGAGCTTGCGTCCGCCCTTGTGCTTGATGGTGCGCGTTGCCTTGCGCAGCAGCAGGCTGCGGTCGGGATTGGCGAGATCGATGCGGCGTCCGCTCAGTGCGCGCGTGACGGCCGCGTGGTCATGCGCGGCATCGTAGCCGAGCAGGCTCAGGCTGAAGCCCCCCTGCCCCGTCGCTGCACCGTGACAGGCGCCGGCATTGCAGCCGGATTTCGTGAGGATGGGCAGAATCTGCGTGCCGAAGTTCCACTCCGGCGACTCCACGGCATGCAGCTGCGGCGGGAGCGTCGCAACACCACACAGCAGCAGCCACCGCAGAGGACTCATGGTTTTTTCAGCTCTTCGAGAAATGCCTCTCCCTGCTTCACCGCGTAGGGCGTGCCGTAGCGGTCTTTGAAATGCAGAACGCGCGCCCAGCCGTCCGCAGCCTGCTTTTTCAGGTCGGCGTTGTCCTTGATGTAATCACGCACCTCCTGAAGCATGCGGTCGATGGTGGCGTCGTCGTTCTCTTTGCGAATGTAGCCGCGCAGCATGGACTGCAGTCTGCCGTCCGTCGGCACCGCACCGGGAAACGGGTCCTTGCCCTTCGGCGCCATGTCCTGCCTGGCCATGTCCCCGCGCGGTCCCGCCGCAGCCGCAATCTCGGCGGCGGTCGGCGGTTTTTCATCGCCGATCATCTTCGCGATTGCGCCGATCACCCGCTCCGCATCGGCGATGCCTGGTTGCACCAGGGCGAAATTGGCCTGCGCCTTGTTGTCCTTCGCCGCGACGATGGTCATGAGGCATTCCTTGTTCAAGCCGTAGTTCCCCGGCCCCTCCGCGCCGTCCACGGACAGCGTCGTGCGGCCCTTGAGCTTGATCGAATTCAGCGCACGACCGTAGCGCTCCATGCCTTCGACGCGTTCGGCGGCTAGGAAGACGAACTCCGTCTTGAGACGGTCTTTGAATCGCTCGCCGTAGTCGTCCACCGCGCGCATCAGGGGGAGCATCGAGCGCTCGACGCCGTGAACAAAGACCAGCACGGTCGCAGCGCCTTCGTTGAGTGTGATGACATCCCTCTCCCGGCCCGCCTCCGCACCGATGATGTCCACCGACTTGAAAGCCGTCGTCGCCTCCCCCGGCTGCGGGCCGGAAAACACGGGCTCCGCAGCGCGGAGCTGATGAGCGAAGGCAAGCAGGCAGGTGAAATGCAGAAGTTTCATGGGGCAGGTTGGATGGTGAGGTATGGAAGCGAGGGGTCCAACACCGCATCCAAAAATTGGATGCGCGAAAAATTTCCTCCGCTTAGCCGGGGATCGTCGAGCTGTCTTTCGGCGGATTCCGCCCAATGAAGGGATGCTGCTCCAAATCGAAGACTTGGCCGCTGATCGGACCGCATTCGTCGGCGAGGAGCCAGGCGGCGCAGGCGGCGATCTCCTCCGGCCAGAGGATGCGGCCGGCGGGGGCATAGACCTTCGGCAGATCGGCATACCAGTCGTCTTTCAGGCCGTGGTCGCGTTTGCGCCTGGCCTCGTTCTCGGTGAGGACCCAGCCGGGGTTGATCTGGTTCACGCGCACGCCGTCCTCGCGCATGAGGGTGTCTCCCAGATTGCGGGTGAGGGTCATGAGTGCGCCTTTGGAGACGCTGTAGGGCATCAAATTCGGCTCGCCGCTCCAGGCATTCACGCTGCCGATGTTGACGACGACGCCGCGCGTTTCACGCAGATGCGGCAGGGCGGCTTGCGTGATGAGATAAGGCACCACACAGTTGATTTCGAGCATGCGGCGGAACCACTTCGCGTCCGTGTCGTGAATGTTGCCGAGCCCGACCTGTGCGGCGTTGTTCACCACGGCGTCGAGTCTGCCAAAGGCGGCAATCGTGCGCCCGACCAGGAATTTCGGCGCGTCTTCGTCGGCGAGGTCCTTGATTTCGAGCACGGCATTGTCCGCGCCGAGTTCGGCGACCGTCTGTTCGCCCAGATCGTCTTCGAGGCCGTGGATGAGTACTTTCGCGCCTTCCGCGACGCAACGCTTCGCGATGGCCTTGCCGATGCCGGTGACGCTGCCGGTGATGAGGATGACTTTGTTTTGGAGTCGCATGGTGGGGTGAGAATAACGCGATTCCCCACCCATGCCTGCGACAATCTCTGTGCGAAATGCGCCGCGTCGTCCGGCGAGAGCAGAAACCCCTCGCATGAACCGGCATCCGCGTGCCTGATCTCACCACTCATGTCCCTTCTCGAACGACTCTTCTCCGTGCCGCCGATCCGCAAGGCGATCTGGCGGCTGTGGTATCCCTTTCTCACGCGTCGGCTAAGAGGGAAAGACGTGCTTTTTTTGAATTATGCGTTTGAAACCGATCCGCCAGTGGGATTGGAGCTAGAGCCGGACGACGAGCCGAACCGGGCGTGCATCCAGTTGTATCATCATGTGGCGTCCCAGGTCGAGCTGTCGGGCAGGGAAGTGCTGGAGGTGAGCTGCGGCCATGGGGGAGGATCAGCATGGATCACGAAGACCATGCAGCCGAAAAGCTACACGGGCCTGGACCTGAATCCGGCCGGCATCCGCTTGTGCAGACGCCAGCATCAGATGCCGGAGCTGAGTTTCAGGCAGGGGGATGCGCAGGCGCTGCCATTTCCGGACGGATCGCTGGATGCGGTGATCAATGTCGAGGCCTCGCACTGCTACCCGGATTTTGCGGGTTTTTTGAGCGAGGTGAAGCGTGTGCTGCGCCCCTGCGGCCACTTCCTGTATGCGGACTTTCGATTCAGCGGCGACATCGCGGAATGGGAGTCCGCGATCGCGGCCTGCGGCATGGAGGTGATGCAGACACAGGACATTCGCGAAGAGGTGCTCCGAGGCATGGAGACCAATGCGGAGCGCAGCGAGGCGCTCATTTGCCAAAGGCTGCCGGGGTTTCTTCATTCGCTTGGCCGGGATTTCGCCGGGTTACCCGGCTCGCGCGTTTACGAAGCGCTCAAGGCGCGCGAACTGTCCTACCGCTCGTGGTGGATGCGCCGCGCGTGAAACGGTGCGCACTCGGGAGGAACCTTCCGGCGAGGTCCTCATTGCGGGCAAGACACGGCAAAATCCCTCCGTAAATCTGCGCCCCCCATGCTCCGTCCCCTGATTCTCCTCCTGCTTTCGGCACTCGCCTCCCCTGCGGCCGAAACCGCCGTCTTCACCCTCAAGACGATGACGGCGCAGATGAAATACGACACCGCAGAAATGATGGTTCAGCCCGGCCAGCCGGTGAAGATCCTTTTCGAAAACGGTGACGACCTGCCCCACAACCTCGTCTTCTGCCGGCCGGGCACCGACACCGCCGCCCTGGCACTGAAGCAGATGGAAGACCCGGAAGCGGCGCTCAAACGCAACTGGCTCCCGGACGATCCGCGCATATGGGCGCACTCGAAAATGCTCAATCCGCACGAAAAGGATGAGATCACCTTCAATGCGCCGGAAAAAACGGGCACCTACCCCTATGTCTGCACCTTCCCCGGCCACGCGCTCACCATGCGCGGCGAGCTGAAGATCGCCCCCGTCGGCGGCGGCCTGCAGGATCTGCGCTTCGCCCTTTACCTGGGAAGCTGGAAGAATCTCCCCGACTTTTCCAAGCTCAAACCGCACCGCGAAGGCAAGGTGGAGGACAACCTCATCCAGGTGAAACTCGACGACTACAAGAACGAGTTCGGCGTCGTCTTCACCGGCAAGCTGGTCGCCCCGAAGAAGGGCTCCTACCGCTTCTTCCTGGCCAGCGACGACGGCTCACGCATCCTCGTGGATGGGAAAGAAGTGGTGAATGCCGACGGCATCCATCCCGCCGGCGACATCAAGGAAAAAGCTCTCCTGCTCGAAAAAGGGGATCACGAATTCCGCCTCGAGTACTTCCAGGCTGCGGGCCAAATCGAACTCTACGCCGCATGGAAAGGCGCGGATTTTCAAATCACGCCGCTGTCGAAATGGCTGCACCCGAACTGGAAGGGTGGCGCGAAGAAGAAACAGGACTTCGCGCCCATTCCCCTCGTGGTGCGGGACGAGCCCGTCATCTACCGCAACTTCATCCAGGGCGCCGGGAACCGCGGCATCGGCGTCGGCTATCCGGGCGGCATCAACATCGCCTGGAGCGCGGAGAGCATGAACCTCGCGCTGATCTGGCGCGGCGCCTTCATCGACGCCTCGCGTCACTGGAACTCGCGCGGCGGCGGCCACCAGCCGCCGCTCGGCTACGATGTGATTCAGCCCACGGGCGAGGTTACGCCCGCTTTCTTCATCACCGAACAGCCCAGCGCCGAATGGCCAAAATGGGACAAGGCGAATCGCTTCGACGGCTTTGCCTGGAAGGGCTACTCGCTCGACGCGAAACGCTTCCCGACTTTTCGTTACGGCTGGCACGACGCGAAAATCGAAGAGACGTTCGCCGTCGAGGGAGACGGTAACAAGCCGGATGGCAGACCAACCCTCATTCGCACGGTTAATGTCACCGGCACCCTGCCTGAGCACGCGTGGTTCCGGATCGGGACCGGCAGCTTTGAAGCCAAAGATGGCGCCTTCGTTTTCAAAGGGCCGAAGCCTTTCCGCATCATGGCCGCAGGTGCGCAGCTCGTCGGCCAAAATCTCGTGATCCCTGCCAAGGCTGGGA
Organism: uncultured Prosthecobacter sp.; assembly: GCA_964452755.1. Classification (GTDB taxonomy): domain Bacteria; phylum Verrucomicrobiota; class Verrucomicrobiia; order Verrucomicrobiales; family Verrucomicrobiaceae; genus Prosthecobacter. The sequence goes on from CAYVQY010000001.1 coordinate 940,448, forward strand.
AGATGACCGTCACCTACCAGTGGGCCCAGTAGCACCTCCTCTTTTGCCAAAATGAAACGCCTTTTCCTGCTCCTCGCCCTCTGCGCACCGCTTGCAGCCGCCGATCCGGTTGAAGCCGACTACTACAAGATCACCACCTTCGAAACGCCAAAGGAGACCGCGCTCGAAGTCGGCTCCATCGATCTCATGCCGGATGGCAAACTCGCGCTCGGCACGCGCCGTGGCGAGATCTGGATCGTCAGTGGTGCGGGCAGCAGCGATCCCTCCAACGTAAGCTACAAACTCTTCGCCTCCGGCCTGCACGAGGTGCTCGGCCTTGCCTACAATCCGAAGGACAAGAACCTTTACGCCACCACGCGCTACGAGATCACGCGGCTCAAGGACGTGGATGGCGACGGCCGCGCGGACATCTTTGAAAACGTCAACGACAGTTGGGGCGTCTCCGGCGACTATCATGAATACGCCCTCGGCTCCCGCTTTGACAAAGCCGGCGATCTCTGGGTCACGCTCTGCCTCACCGGATCCTTCAGCAGCCAGGTGCCCTTCCGCGGCTGGGCGCTGCGCATCAAGCCGGACGGCGGCATGGTACCCGCCTGCTCCGGCATCCGCAGTCCAGGCGGCATGGGCTTCGATGCGGACGGCGAAGTCTATTACTGCGACAACCAGGGGCCGTGGCACGGCTCGTGTACCCTGCAGCATCTCGTTCCCGGCACTTTCCAGGGCCATCCCGGCGGAAACGCCTGGTATGACCTCGCACCGAACATGGGACCGCGCCCGATTGATCCCGTCCCCGAGGCTTTTCAAGGCGATCGAGGTCGCAAAGAAGCACGTCCCGGCGGTGATCCCGACCGGATGGTCCTCGAACGCGAACGCATCCCGCAGCTCCTGCCACCCGCTGTTTACCTCGTGCACGGCAAGATCGGGAACAGTGCCAGCGCCATCATCTGCGACCTCAGCGACGGCAAGTTCGGTCCATTTGCGAATCAGCTCTTCATCGCCGACCAAAGCCATAGCAATCTCAGCCGCGTCTTCCTCGAAACGGTCAACGGCATCAAGCAGGGCGTCGTCTTCCCCTTCCGCAGTGGCTTTGCCAGCGGCATCATCGGCGGTCGCATGGATGAGGAGGGCCGCGTCTTCGTCGGCGGCAGTGATCGCGGCTGGGGCGCCCGCGGCGGCAAACCGTTCTGCTTTGAAAAATGCGAATGGACCGGCAAGACGCCCTTCGAAGTTCACGAAATGCGAGCAAAATCCGACGGCTTCGAAGTCACCTTCACCCAGCCCGTCGATCCCACCACTGCAGGCGATTTGAAGAGCTACAGCATGCGCGAGTTCACCTACGCCTACCGCGAACAATACGGCGGCGACGAGATTGACGAGATCATGCCGAAGATCACCGCTGCGAAGGTGGCTGAAGACGGCAAATCCGTGCGCCTCACCATTTCACCGCTCACCAAGGGCCACATCCACGAACTGCATTTCGATGGTGTGAAGAATGCCGACGGTATGCCGCTGCTGCACAAGGTCGGCTACTACACGCTGAACGAGATTCCGAAATGAATCGCGACCGCGTGATCGGCTTAGCGGCCTGACTTCAGCCGCACAGCCTTCGGCACATTCATAAGGTTGAACGCGCCGCCCTTGGCATCGACCACATCGACGACGGGCACCACGGCCCGGCGCACCTCTTCAAACGGAATGCTCGTGGCAGGCAGCGGCACCTCGGCCCTGCGCACCTCCTCTCCCGGCAGCACCGCAGAGACCACAGGCACGTCGGCGACCATGGCGCGACGGATCTCCATCTGAGCCGGAACTGACGCCTGCCGGATCGCGGCATTCCGAATCGCCGCTCCGTAGTTCGGGGACACTTCCAGCGCTGTTTCCACGATCTTCCGCGTCATGACCGGGTCGTGGTTCACCGCCTCGACCGCGCTCTTCACGAGTTCAGGCGTGCAGGATTCATTGATCACCAGCGCTTCCTCCAGCCGCATCACCAGCTGCTGTGGATTCGCGCGAATCGCCGCGAACAACTCCGCGCACAGAACGTCCGGTGAGGACGCAGATGCCGCTCCCCGGGCCGGTTGAGCGAAAATCTGCACCTGCAAGAGCAGCAGGAGAATATGGGCGATTAGGCGCATGCAGTGATAATGACGTCCCTGAACCGCAATCCTTCAAACAGTCTTTCCCCGGTTCAGTCTTTTTGCGGGGCCAGATTCAGCACCGCCGCCGCAGCCCCCCTCCGAGCCTGAACGAAATTCTCCGGGGAAACCCGGTTCAAAGGCGTGTCCGCATACCCCTGGCCGGGATTCACATACGGCCCGATCCTCACCTCAAAATGCAGATGCGCCAGCGGCGCGGACCCCGCCGTGCCCACGGTCCCGATCACGTCCCCACGCTGCACAGCCTGCCCCGCCCGCACGTCGATGGACGCCAGGTGCGCATAAACCGTCTGCACCACCGGCCCCAGTTCGTCCCCTTCAGGCAGACGATGTGCGATCAGGATCATCCGGCCCCACGATTCACTCGGGACACCCGCATAGATGACCCGACCCGCGCCCGCCGCGTAAACCAGATCACCCATATCCGAGTTTCCCCCGCCGATGCCGTTCAAGTCATCCCCTAGATGCCTCTCGATGCGAAAACTGCGCGCATTGTAGGTCAGCGCTCCGTGCTCCGAGCCCAGCGGCATGTCAAAACGCCTCGCCAGCGGCAGCGCGGCCGTTTCACGCGGTGTCAGCCGCAAAAACGCCGGATCGAGCGGCTTCGGCGTCACCGCCGACGCCGGCAGTTCCTCCAACCTCGGCCCCACGCGATCCCAAACCTCCAGCACCACCATAACGGCGACACCGAGGGTCAGCAGCACACGCATCGCCCGCATTGCTTTCTTCATGCGCCGATGCTTCCGCAGATGCGGCAGCGTTGCAAAGGGAACGTGACGCTCTTAATTAGCGGCCTCTTCGTGAACACGCTCTCCCCTTCCTCGTTCGGTTCTCCCAAAGTCGCCGTCATCCACGGCAAACCCGCCTATGACGATGCGGCTGACATCCGTCAGCAGATCCTGGATGCGATCGATGCACTCGAACTGCCCGCCGATTTCATTAAGCCGGGGGACCGCGTCGTCATCAAGCCGAACTGGGTCAAAGAGCACAACGCCAGCAAGCCCGAGGACGAAGGCGGATGGCTCACGATCATCACGCATCCGCTCGTCGTTCGCGAAGTCGCCCGCTGGGCCGCAGGCAGGCTGCAAGGCAGCGGCTCCGTGACGCTGTGCGACGCGCCGCAGAGCGATTCGTCCTTCGACACCATCCGCCGCCTGCATCAGCTCGATCAGCTCATCGCCGATCTCAGGATCGAGTTTCCCAGCATCACCTTCCTCCTCTTCGACATGCGCTGCGAGGAGTGGACGATCAACGACGGCGTCACCATCGCCAAACGCGAGCTGCCAAGCGATCCCGCCGGTGCCGTGGACATCCATCTCAATGAAGACAGCGAATTCCTCGGCCATCCGGGACTTGGGAAGCTCTACGGAGCCAGCTACGACTTCGCCACCACGAACCGCCAACACACAGATCCGCGTCACGAATACCGCATCTGCCGCACACCGATGGATGCCGACGTGCTCATCAACGTGCCGAAGCTCAAGACCCACAAAAAAGTCGGCCTCACCGTCGCCTTGAAAAATCTCGTCGGCACCACGCCGCGCACCAACTGGCTGCCACGCCACACCGAAGGCACGCCCGCCGAAGGCGGCGATCAATTCGCCGAATCCACCGCCAAACGCGCGCTTGAAGGCACGCTGATGCGCAATGCCAAAAAAATCCTCTTTGGCCGCCACTTTCTCTCCAAGCTCTTCGTTCCGCTCAAAAAACTCGGACGCGTTATCTTTGGCGACACGAAGTACGTCGTCCGCTCCGGGAACTGGCACGGCAACAACACCGCCTGGCGCATGATCATCGACCTGCACAAGTGCTTCTTCTACTTCGACGGCAGCGGCCGCCGTCGTGAGAAGCCGCTGCGCTACCTGACCATCGTCGATGGCATCATCGGCGGCGATGGCGACGGCCCCATGTCCTGCGACCCCGTCGAAAGCGGCGTCATCATGGCAGGAACCCATCCCGTCGCCGTCGATTGCGTCGCCGCCCAACTCATGGGCCTCAATTGGAAAAAAACCCGCCTCCTCAACGACGCCTTCACCATCCAGCGCCTTCCCATCACCGGCTTCGCACCTTCAGACATCACCGTTGCCTCTAACAAACCCGAATGGACCGGCCCCTTCGAGCAGATGAAGAACTGCTTTGAGTTCCAATGTCACTTCGGTTGGGCCGGACATCTCGAAAGTGATGCGCGGCTAACGAAGATGCAATAATCGTTACTCGAAGTGCATCTTCCCGATGTCAGTGCGCCGCTGCATGCCATCGAACGTGATCTTCGCGCTCTCGGCATACGCCCTGTCTCGCGTCTCGACTCGCGTCGCCCCTTGAGCCACCACGGCGAGCACACGGCCGCCATTGGTCTCGAACTGGCCGCCCGCATTTCGCTTCGTGCCGCAGTGATACACACGCGCACCTTCCACCGCGTCCAGACCGCTGATCACATCGCCACTGTGCGATGACGCGGGATAACCGGCGCTCGCGGTGATCAGGCAGATGCTCCAGCCGGGCGCGAATTGAATCAGTTCTGGCTTCAAATCGCCCTTCGCTGCTTCATACGCGTAGGTCGCGAAATCACCACGCAGCATCGGCAGCACGGCCTCGGCCTCAGGATCGCCGAAGCGGCAGTTGTATTCGATCACCTGCGGTCCGGTCGGCGTGAGCATGAGGCCGAAATAGAGGAAGCCGCGATACTTCAATCCGTCCTTCAAGATGCCCTGCACCGTCGGCTGCACGATCTCGCGCTCGATGCGCTGCATCAGCGCCGGTTCCGCCAGTTCCAGCGACGCCACCGCGCCCATGCCACCGGTGTTGGGCCCCTGGTCGCTGTCGCGAATGCGCTTGTAATCCCGCGCTGGCATGAGGATCTGGTATTTGTCATCGCACACCGAAGCGAAGACGGAAATCTCCGGCCCGGTGAGGCACTTCTCGACCAGCAGATCGCCCGCGCCGAAGCAGCGCTTCTCCATCACGTCATCGACGAAAGCCTCCGCCTCCGCCTTGTCGGTGCAAACAGCCACGCCTTTGCCCGCAGCCAGTCCGTCGAACTTTAGTACGATCGGCAGTTCCGTCAGCGCCGCCTTGGCCTCTGCGGCGTTCGTGCAGATCGTGAAATCCGCCGTCGGGATGCCGTGACGCTTCAAAAACTTCTTCGCGAAGGTCTTCGACGCCTCCAGTTGCGCGATCTCCTTCCGCGGCCCCCAGCACGGGATGCCGGCATCAGCGCACATGTTCGAAAGCCCGCGATCCTTCACCAGCCACGCCTCCTCTCCCGCCACGCAGAGGTCGATGCTGTTCGCCTTCATCCATTCGATCAATTCCGGCAGACCGGCCACGTTCACCCGCGTCGCAAGCGCCGCGATGGCATCGCTTCCCGGATACGCAAACAGCTCATGCTTCTGCGGCGACTCGCTCAGAGCCGTGATGAGTGCATGTTCGCGTCCGCCTTTGCCAGTAACGAGGATTTTCATGGGCCGAGATGCTTAGCGAGTCGATCCACGAGCGCAAGCCTCCTGAAAGTTGCCCTGTTCCTGCGGAACAGGGCGGCCCTTGTTGCACAGCAACAAGGCAACTCTAACGATCCGAGCCGACACTCGTTTGAGGATGCATGAAACGCCTGCTCTGCTGTCTTGCCTGCTTCTCCACCGCCTCCGCAGACACCCCACGGCAGGCCGCCGCACGCATTGATACCGCTTTGATGCATGACTACCGGCTCGTCCAAGAAGAACGGCTAAAACAAACATACACGCCCCGGGTTCCGGCTCTACCACCCACAGCTGACGATACCACCTTCCTGCGCCGTGCGTGCATCGACTTGGCGGGCAGGTTACCGCGCCCGGCAGAAGTTCGTGCGTTTTGGGCCGACCACTCGCCCGACAAACGTGCCAAACTCACCGATGCCCTCACCCGCGAATCAGGGGCCGCCGAGGTCCGTTTCCGCATGCTGGCAGAGGCGTTTCGTGTGACCGATTACGAGTTTAAAACCATCGCGTGGCTGCGACAGGCCGCCGCTGAGGACAGACCGTATGCCGAAATCGTCGCCCACATGGTCGGCGGCTGGCGCATTCCTGAAATCGACAAGGGCAACGCCCTGCGCACCGCCGCAGAGACCTCCTACACGGTCCGGGGAGAGGATATGCACTGCGCCATGTGCCACGATCATCCTTTCAACGGCTACACCGAGCATGAGTTCTATGCCTTTGCCGCGTGCTTCACGGGTCAGAAGGAGATGCGGCTGCCAAGCGACTATCTTTACGCCGACGGCAAGCCTGGCGAAGTGATCCAGCCTGCTCTGGCTGGCCATTGGTTACGAGATGATCAGGATAAACTCGTGCAGGTGGTCAAATGGATCACCGTGGATGACCAGAGCAGGCGCTTCGCCCTGGTGGCGGCGCTTCGAGTATGGAGCGGCATTTTCGGCATGCCCGGCCAGGAGGTGGACATCACGGTGGGTGGAGTGGATGACGCACCGCCCTGGAATGATTGGCACCAGAATCCGACTCCCAAACACTACGACAGGAATTGCTTCAGCGGATCACCACGCGGCGCTGCCACCTGGATCGGCATGGACATCAACTCACCCACCGACTTCTCACAAGCCCCCAAGGTACTCATCGAGGAGTTCCTCCGCTGCGGTGGTCGCCTCGGCGAATTCCAACGCATTCTGGCTCGAACCGAGGCCTACAACCGCTCCGGCATCGACTACAACTGGCTCTGGCGTGATTGCTACCTCGCTCCCGCGCCGCAAATTCGCCGCCTGCCATCAGAGGTCATCTGGAAGGTGGTTTCCGGTGAGTTCGATGCCCAAATCCCGCAAGTTCCGCAGCCCGGTCACCCACTGCGCATGCTCGGTCGCGGCACACGCGAATGGACGGATGAAAGCCGCACACCGCTCTCCCATGAACTCGTTCGCTTCATGATGAACGGCAAACTCGTCACCCAAGCGACGGCGAAGGCTGGCAAGCCCGAACAGATGTTTCTGGAACTGCTGGGGCGGAAACCCACGCAGGCCGAGCGCACGGCCATCACCCGTCATGCCGCCTCCAACGACGATGTCGCCTGGGCTTTGCTCAACACGCAGGAGTTCATGTTCAGGCCGTGATATGGAGCGCCGACGAGTCGTCGGCTTTTAGAAGTTTTGATAGGCGACGACTCGTCGCCACTCCACACTCAATCCCGCGACCCCGGCGTGATCTTCAGCTCCACGTCCTTGCCCTCGCGCTGCACGGTGATGGAGGTTTCTTTGCCGATCTTCAGATCGCCCATCACATAGGTGTAGTCGTAGATGTTCGCGATCTCCTTGCCGCCGAGCTTGATGATGATGTCACCGGCTTTGACACCGGCTTTGGCGGCGGGGCCGATGGGGGAGACGCCGCTGAGTTTGACACCTTTGATGTCGCCCTGAGCGTAGTCGGGAATGGTGCCGAGGTAGGCGCGGAGGCCGGTGCGCACGCCGCTGTTCTTGGGAGCTTCCATCTCGACGTAATCCGGAGCCAAATCCGCCGTGGCGATGCCGCGGGCGATGAGGCCCATCAGCTTCGCGATCTTCGCCGCATGGTCGTAGTCGATCTTGTCGGCGGTGTCGCTCGGCATGTGGTAGTCGGCATGCGAGCCGGTGAAGGCGTTCAGCGTCGGAATGCCCTTCAAATAGAATGCAGTGCTGTCGGTGGGCAGATGCGCGTCGTTTTGCGTAGTGATCGGCAGGCCGACGGGTGCGTTGCGCTTTTCGATCTCCTTCGCCCACAACGAGCTGCTGCCGAGCCCCTGCAGCACGAGCGACTTCTGGAAGCGGCCGATCATGTCCATGTTCAGGCAGGCGGCAAACATGCCGGTGAGCTTCGCGTTCGGGTCGCCCTTGATCATCTTGGCATAGACTTCGACGAAGTGGTTGCTGCCGAGTAATCCGAGCTCCTCACCGCTCCACGCGGCGAAGATGATGTCGCGCTTGAGCGTGATCTTTCCCTGCTTTTTCAAATCGGCCAGCCACTGGGCGATTTCGAGCACACCGGAGGTACCGGAGGCGTTGTCGTCGGCGCCATGGTGAATCTTGTTCACCTCATCGCCCTTGGCACGCGAGTTTGACCCGCCGCTGCTGCCGAGGTGATCGACATGTGCGCACACGACGAGCGGCGCGACATGTGGATCGGGCTGCTGGCCGTAGGGCAGCACGCCGAGCACGTTGCGGCCCTTCTTTTTCTCCTGCTGGATGACGATGTTCGCGGCGAGTGTGAGTCCTTTGCAGTCGATGCCGCCCATGAGATCACCGGTGTCGAGCTTGTCCTGAAGCTCCTTCAGAGTCTTGCCCGCGCTCGCGAGAATCTTGTCGCCGAGGGCATCCGTGATGCTGATGGCGGCGAGTCCGGAATTGGCCAGCGAGGCATCAAAGGTGAGCGGCGCGAGCTGCTGCACGACTTTGGAATTCGGACCGCTGACGACGATGATGCCGCGTGCGCCCTTCTGCCGTGCCGTGAGCGCTTTGTAGCGCAGGCTGGAGTAGCGGCTGAGTTCATTTCGGCGCTCCTGCGTCACACCTTCAGGCAGGTAGCGCAGCACGAGCACCCATTTGTCTTTCACGTCGAGATGCGCGTAGCTGCTGTAGGTCTCGATGGAAGCGGACTCCGGCGTTTCGATGCCGTAGCCGGCAAAGACGATGCCAGCGGCTTTCACTTCGCCGTTTTGGGAGAAGGAGAGAGGTTTCCAATCCACATCAGTCTTCAATTCGGTATCGCCGAACTTGAGCTCGTTCCCCTCACCGAGCGCGACGCCGGCGGTGAAGTCGAAGTTGTCAAAGTAGGTGTCGTCATCGCCCATCGGCGCGAGTCCGATCTTCTGGAACACGTCGGCGACATACTGCGTCGCGAGTTTCTCGCCCTCGGTGCCGGTGAGACGACCGCCCAGCGCATCGCTGGCGAGGTAGGTGACCTGCTGCTTCATGTCTTCGGGACGAATCTCCGCCGAGGTGGCGGCGAAATCAGGCACGGCGAGTTTAGGCTCCTGGCCAGCGGCCAAGGGATCTGATTTGAGTCCCAGCGCCGCCAGCGCGTGATCGTGATTCCAGTCGGCCATGTAGATCTGTGAGGCACCGCCCGACCCGCGTCCGCTGGTCCAGGAAAGCTTCTTGCCATCCGGTGAGAACACCGGCAGCCCGTCGAAGCCATCCGTGTAGGTCACACGCACCGGGTCGTGCTTGCCTGCGGTATCGACGATGTAGAGCTCGAAATTGGCGAAGCCGTTGAGGTTCGTGGTGAAGATCAGATACTCGCCGCTCGGATGAAAATACGGCGCCCAGCTCATCGCGCCGAGTTTCGTGATCGGCTTCTGGTCGCTGCCGTCGGCATTCATCGTCCACACCTCCGCCACATCGCCCTTCGGCGTGAAGCGGCGCCAGCAGATGCGCTTGCCGTCGGCGCTGAAAAACGGGCCGCCGTCGTAACCGGGCGCGTCGGTGAGGCGCTTCACGTTCGAGCCGTCGGCGTCGGCGGTGTAGATTTCCATGAAGTACTGCTTGTCGATCTTCAGCCGCTCTTCGTCTTCCTTGCTCAGCTTCGTTTCGTAGGCCTGACGGTTCGAGGCGAAGACGATCTGCTTCCCGTCCGGCGAGTAGCCCCCCTCCGCGTCATAGCCGCGCGTGTTCGTGAGGTTCTTGAGCGACTTGTCGGCCAGCATGTACTCCCAGATGTCGTAGTGCTCGTCGTAGTCCCAGGAGTAGCGGCGCACCTTGGAGCTTTTGCGCTCCTCATACTCAGCCTCCTGCAGCTTTTTCGACTCCGGGTCGGTGTGCGTGGAGGCAAACAGCACCCGTTTGCCATCGGGATGAATCCACGCGCAGGTCGTCTTCCCCATGCCGGGTGAAATGCGCTCCTGATCGCCCGTTTCGAGGTCCATCAGGTAGATTTGATAAAACGGGTTCCCCTCCTCACGCTCGGACTGGAAGATCATCTTCGTGCCGTCCGCCGAAAAGTAGCCCTCGCCGGACCTTTTGCCCTCAAAGGTCAGCTGACGTGCATTTTTGATAAAATCCGCCTCGGTCTGGGCGAAGGCGGCGGTGGCTAGGAGGACGAAAAACAAAGAGCGCATGGTTCCGGGTTTATACGCGCCGTGAACGGCGCTGCCTGCCGAAAGTTCAGGCAAAAAAGGGCTGACAAACAAGGCCATCCGCCGCTAGAAAGCATTTACGACCATCCTCACACCAGCCATGACCTCACGCCGCACCTTCATTTCCCAGTCCGCCCTCGCCTTCACCGCGCTGTCTGCCAGCCGGGTGCTCGGCGCGAATGAAACCATCCGCATCGCCTCCATCGGCCTGGGTGGCCAGGGCAATGGCAATGCGAAACGCATGGCTGCCGTGCCCGGCGTGGAGATCGCGTATTTGTGCGATCCCGACACCGCAGCGCTGGAAAGGGCGAAGAAGGTGTTCCCGAACGCGAAGACCACGCAGGATCTACGCACGATCATGGAGGACAAGAGCATCGACGCCGTCGTGGTCTCCACCTGCAATCACTGGCACGTGCTGGCCTCCATCTGGGCGATCCAGGCCGGGAAGGATGTTTATGTCGAGAAACCGATCTCCCACAACATCTGGGAAGGCCGCAAGCTGGTGGAGGCCGCACGGAAGCACAACCGCATCGTCCAAGGCGGCACCCAGCAGCGCAGCGATCCCCTACAGGATGAAATCAAAGCCTTCCTGGACGCGGGAACGATCGGAAAGATCAAATACGTGCGCTGCAACCACTACAGTCTGCGCAACACCATCGGCAAAATCGACAAGCCGCTCACTCCGCCGGAGACGGTGAACTACGATCTGTGGCTTGGGCCCGCCAAGGACGAGCCGATTTACCGCGAGAAGCTGCATTACGACTGGCATTGGAACTGGAACACCGGCAACGGTGAAATGGGAAACTGGGGCCCGCACATCCTCGACGATCTGCGCAACGTCGTCTTTCGTGACAAGGTCGCGCTGCCAAAGCGCGTGATCGCCGGCGGCGGTCGATTCGCTTGGAATGACGCCGGCGAGACGCCGAACACGCACTTCGCTTACATGGATACCGGCGACATTCCGGTGATTGTCGATTTCCACAACCTGCCGCTTCAGAAGGGCATGAAGGCGCCGGACGTTTACCTGCGCCGCCGTGCGCGCGCGTTTCTGATCATCGAGTGCGAGGGCGGCTATTACACCGGCAGCCGCGGTGGTGGCACCGCGTATGACTCCGCAGGCAAGAAGCTGCACACCTTCAAAGGCGACGGCGGCAAGACACACGCGGCGAATTTCATCGCCGCCGTTCGCAGCCGCAAGTCGTCCGACTTGAAGGCTGAAATCGAGGACATTCATTACTCCAGCGCCTGGTGCCACCTGGCGAACAACAGCTTCCGGCTCGGACAGAAGTATGTGCGTGACCAGGCGGAGGCAGCTGTGAAGGATTTCCAGCCTTGGAACGACGTGATCGCCGACTTCCACGAGCATCTGGTCAAGAACGAGCTGGATGCATCAACACTCGACATCAAGATGGGGCCCATGCTGGAACTCGACGTCGCCAAGGAGACCTTCATCGGCGACACGGCCACACCCGAGGCGCTGGCGCTGCTCACCCGCGATTATCGCGAAGGCTTCGCCGTGCCCGCCGAGGTCTGATGCCCCCCTGCCCCGCCATCACCGCGCCCCTGGCAGCGGTGGTGGAGTCGAGCGTGGTCGATGCGGCGGCAGTGGCGGCGGTTTTCGCAACGCCGCCGCTGCGTTGTGGGCGTCGCTCCTCCGCATGGCCACGCGCACGGCCATGATGAGGAAATGGACGCCAAAGAAGATGCCGATGCCCATGAAGCCCTTTTCAGGCGGGATTCCGAACATGGCAAACAGCCCCCACCAGAAGGCCGCCATGAGCGCGAGGCAGCACAAAAAGCGCACCCACATGGGCAGCCGGTGAAAGTCCAGCCACCAGCGGCCCACTTTTTCCGCCGTCCGGCTCGCCCGCTGCAGGTCCGAGACGACAAGCCATCCGGCGATCAATGCCGGAGGACCGAAGACGACGGTGGCGGCGAGCAACCAGGCGAGGTAGGCGAGCACCAGCTTGAAGCCCACCAGAAAACACAGGATCAGCCACGGCTTGATCGCCATGGCACGCAGCACGTTGAGAGCGAAGGTCGCCCCTGAAAACGGCAGGCGAAGCGTGCGAAAGAGAAGGCTCCTCTTCTGCATGGCCTTCCACAGCCGCTGCTGGTGATGGCGGTCGGACGGATCGATCACCAGCGCCTGCCGGTAAAGTTCCTCAGCCCGCTCCGGCATTTCCAACTCGTCGAGAAACACATCCCCCATGCTGGCGACGAGCGAGTCATTGTCCGGTTCAAGGGCGAGCGCCTTTTCGTGCTCCCTCACCGTCTGCCACGCCGCCTTGGCCCCGGTCAGCTCCATGCTCAGGAGATTGATGTGCAGAAAGGCGATGTCCGCATCATCGGGATCCAACTGCCGCGCACGGATGATGCAGCGGCGCGCCGCTTCGAACTCGTGAAGCTGTGTTTCCACGATCGCCGCCAGATGCCAGACCGTCGCGTCGTCGGGGTCGATCTTCCTCGCCGCATCGAGACAGGCACGAGCCTGCATGTGGCGCTTGTGAACGTTCATGTGCCAGAACGCCGCCAGTTTCAGGAAGGCCACCGACTCGGAATCAACCCGGAGGAGATACTCCACATGCGGCCCCGCCTCTTTTCCGCGGTCCAGCTTGAGCAGCGCCCAGGCGCGGTGAAAGTGCGCTTCAACATCCTCCGCGTCCGCAACCAGCGTCTCGCCCGCATACTTCTCCAGCCGCTCCCACTGTTCCGCCAGATGGAGATGTTCCAGCCACTCCCTGGGTGGCAGGTGTTCTTCGGTGCGCATCGGCGCAGAATGACGCGGCGAATCTTACTGGCAAGCGGCTGCTCGCCGACGTGTTGAGATTCCAGCGACCTCCAGCCGGATCCAAAAAGAAAGAGCGTCAGAATCGCTTCTGAAGCTCTATCGCTATTGATGGGTTCAAACGCCGATCACTTCGGCTCGGCAGGAGCCTCGGGAGCGGAGGGCGCCTCAGGCTTCAGGGCTTCCTCCGCCTTTTTCGCGGCGTCCTCGACAGCTTTGGCGGCTTCGGCTGCCTTCTCGGCGGCGGCTTCTTTGACGGCTTCAGCCTCTTTCTCGACTGCTGCTTTCACTTCGGCGGCCTTTTCTGCCGCCTCCTTCTTCATTTCCTCCGCTTTCGCTTCGATGCTTTCAGTGATTTCAATGCTCTTCGCTTTGACGGCTTCAGCGCCTGACTTGGCGGCCTCCTTCACGGCTTCCGTGGCTTTTTCGGCGTCTTCCGCGGCCTTGGCGGCTTCAGGTGACTTTTCGCATGAGGTGATGCCGCCCGTGAGCAGCCCGATGAGAAGTATGTGGGTGAGTTTCATAACTTTGGCAGCCTGTGACCATATGCGGCCGGCAACAAGCCAATAAGAGAGATTAATTCGCTTCAAACAATCCTGGAGCCCGCCATCGTGTTTCGCAGCACGGCCAAAGCATCGGCACCGGCCTCAAAAATACCATGTTCGGTGACGAGTCCCGTCACGAGACGCGCGGGTGTCACGTCAAATCCGTCATTGCGGGCCTGGGTGCCCGCCGGCGCGATGAGCACCTCCTCACGACGTCCTTCGGAGTTCAAACCAGGCATGTGCGTGACTTCGCGGGCACTGCGCTGCTCGATCGGGATGTCACGCACACCGTCCGTCAGCGTCCAGTCGATGGTGCTGACGGGCGAGGCGACATAGAACGGCACATCATGGGCTTTGGCGGCGAGCGCCTTCAGGTAGGTGCCGATCTTGTTCGCCACATCGCCGTGCGCGGTGACGCGGTCGGTGCCGACGATGACGACATCGACGAGGCCGCGCTGCAGCAGGTGACCGGCGTTGTTGTCCACGATCAAGGTGTGCGGCACGCCGTGCTCGCGCAGTTCAAAGGCGGTCAAAGAAGCGCCCTGACCACGAGGACGGGTCTCGCTGACCCAGACGTGAATGTTCATGCCGGAGTCATGGGCCTGGTAGATCGGCGAGATGGCCGTGCCCCAGTCCACGCAGGCGAGCCAGCCGGCGTTGCAGTGTGTCATGACGTTCAGCGGCGCGGAGGGATCGGCCTTCTTCGTCTGAATCGCGCGAAACAACTCCAGCGCATGTTTGCCGATGGAGTGGTTGGTCTGAACATCCTCCTCACAGATCGCCAAGGCCTCGTTCCACGCCGCGTCCGCGCGTTTTTCGGCAGGAACGGGCCAAACCGCGAACTTCACGCGATCCAGCGCCCAGCGCAGATTCACCGCCGTGGGCCTCGTGGCATGGAGAGTGTCGTAGGCTCGCTGCAGCGCCGTGTCGGAGGGATCATCGCGCAAAGCGAAGAACATGCCGAAGCCGGCCGTGGCGCCGATCAGCGGAGCGCCGCGCACACGCATGACCTGGATCGACTCCGCAGCATCCTCCAGGGTCTCCAGCTCCCGCCATTCGACCTGGTGTGGCAGCAGCGTTTGATCAATGATGCGGGCGGTGCGGTTCTCGTGCTCGGCTTCGATGGAGCGGTGCGGCTGTCCGTGAATGTTCATGCGAGGGTGATTTCGGCAAAGGATTGGATGGCTGGATGCCCGGAAGGCGGCGCGGGTTTGTTCCCGGGCCGGTCGGCGAGCGCGGTCATCATGCCTGCGCTTTGGGCAGCATTCAATTCATCAACGAGATCACTGACGAAGAGGATTTCGTGAGCGGGAAGGCCGCAGTCGGCGGCGATGGCGGCGTAGCTGGCGGCCTCACGCTTGGAGCCGGTGTTGGTGTCGTAGAAGCCGGAGAAGCGCGCATTGATATCCCCCGCCGTCGTGTGACCGAAAAAGAGCTTCTGCGCGTGGATGCTGCCGGACGAGTAAATGCGTATTTCGCGGCCGTTTTCGCGCCAGCGCTCGAGCGCGGGCACGACATCTTCGAAGAGCGTGCTGCGGAGAACTCCGCTGAGGAAGCCCTGCTCCCAGATAAGCCCCTGAAGGTGCTTGAGCCCGGTGACTTTGGCGTCGGCGTCCATGAGCCGGTGCACGGAGGCTTCCGCTTCGAGCGCATTGCGGAATGAGTCCACACCGGCGTCGCGGGCGAGTTCCGCGATGACTTCATGCCCCCAGTGTACGCCAAGCCATGCGGCGGCGTGTTTCCGCGCATAGGGAAACATGACGTCATGCACGAAGGCGAGCGGCGAGACGGTACCCTCGATGTCGAGCAGGATGAGTCTGCCGCGAAATTCGATCATGCGGCGATGGAGGCGGGCTGTGCGATCGGCAGGAGCTTGTTCGGCAGGTCATTCGGACCGAAACAGAGAGGCTGGTAGCCGCTGGCGATTTCATCCCCGGTGTAGAGAGGGGTCCAGCCGGCTTTTTCCTTGAAGAGACGAATGGCGCGGATGCAGCGGTCGGCGCAGAGATCGAACCAGTGCTTCGTGCCTGCGGGGACGTTGATGAGGTCACCCTCCTCGACTTCGATCGAATACACCGGGTCTCCGTTCTCAGGATGAATGTAGAAGATGCCGCGGCCTTTCAGGATGAAGCGCACCTCGTCCTCGGCATGACGGTGTTCCTTGTTGAATTTGTCGAGCAGTTCCTGAAGGCCCGGAATGTCGGGCGTGATGTTGACGACATCGGCGGTGATGTAGCCGCCGCGCTCCTTCAGCGCGGTCACTTCCGGCTCATAAGCGGCGAGGATTTCCTCCTGCGAGGCGTCGCGGTTGATGCGGCCCGCGACGGGCCAGCGGTCATAGTGAATGCCGTGGGGCAGGAGAAAGTCGCGGATCGCGTCCGCGTCGTCGATGACACGGTCTTCAGAGGGGATGCGGAGGTGGGCCATGGCGTGAGTGCGGCTCAAAACGCGCCGGTGAGCAAGCGCTTCTGCGTGACGACTTCGAAAAGAAACTCCAGCACCTCGATCTGACGACGGGCGGCGGCGATGTCCGCGCCCCAGGTGTAGAGGCCGTGACCTGCCATGAGGAAGCCGTGGCGCAGCGGATGGACGTCGTCTCGCAGGCGGGATTCGATGACGGTGGCGAGGCTGGCGATGTCCTGCGTGTTCGGATGAATCTCAATCTCCGCCTCGGCTTCATGCGTGGTGATGCCGGAGAGTCCTTTGAGCATTTCGTAGCCGGCGATGCGCAACGAGCCGTCCTTCAAGAAATGCTCGCTCAGCACCGTGGCGGCGACGGAGTGCGTGTGCAGCACCGCGCCCGCACCGTGCTTCGCCAGTGCGGTGTGCAGCAGGGCTTCGGCGCTGGGCTTCAGCGTTGTCTCGCCAGAGGCTGCAGCGTTTTCATCGACGAGCAGGAACTGCTCCGGTGTGAGGCGGCCTTTGTCGAATCCGCTGCCGGTCATGAGCAGCGTCAGCGGTTCGCGGCTGACGACGACGCTGTAGTTGCTGCTGGTGCCGAGCGACCAGCCGCGGCGGTGGAAGTCGCGCCCGCAATCGATGAGGTGGGAGATTTCGGAGGCGAAGGAATCGGGGACCGGCATCGCGCATGATGAGGAAGACCGTCGGCGCGGTCAACGGGCGCTATGGGTCCGATCCGCCACAAAGTCGCGGTCAGAGCGTATTCTGGACTTGATCACGGTTCGCGCTAGGCTCCCGCCATGAGCACCCCATCCGGCGATCACGATCAGAGCATCGAGAAGGTCACCCAGCGAGCCGACGACATCGAAGGCAAGCTGCCGCATCTCAAGGCGGTCTTCGAGCAGGCAAAGATCATGCTGGCCATGGTGAAAGACTACTGGAAGGGCGCCTACCGAGAGGTGCCCTACTGGGCGATCAGCGCCGTGGCGCTGGCGCTTCTCTACGTGCTGAACCCGGTGGACGTGATTCCGGACATGCTGCTGGGAGTCGGCTACCTGGACGACGCCACAGTGGTGGCCTTCTGTCTGAAACTGGTGCAGAAGGAGATCGAAAAGTACCAGGAGTGGGCGGCGAAGACGAAAAGCGCGGGTGGCCCGGTGGTGGATGTTTGAGATGACCGAGTTGTGCGGACCGCTATGCCGCCACGACATGAAAACGCCGTGCAGGGGTGCTGCACGGCGTTTGATCAAACGGTTGTTCGAAGGAGCTTACTTGGCGGCCTTGCCATAGACCTGAACTTCACAGTAGTGGTTCATGTCGTTGCTGGTGTTGCCGTTGCTCCAAAGGCGGACGTAGCGGCCCTTGGCTCCCTTGCCGTCGATGATGCGGCCATGGTTGGTTTCGACGTAGGCGGGGTCACCGCCCTTACCCAGCTCGGAGCTGTCGTCGTCATCGGAGTTCCAGAGGGTGGTGACACCGGCCTTGAACTCGGGATCGTCGGAAACCTGGACGACCACGTCGATGTAGGCCTGGGCCTGCTTGTGGTAGTGCCACATGGCGACCTTGTAGATCTCGGCGGAGGCTTCGAGGTCGATCTGGATCCACTGCTTGCCGGGCATGAGCTCGACGAAAGAACCGTCGGCGCCGTCGGCATCACCATCTGTCACGAGAGAAAGTTCACCGATGATCGGAGCCTCGTCGGAGCTGGTGACTTTCTTGTCTTTGGCGAGGTTGGTGGTGCCTTTGGGGACCTGAATGGAGAGGATGGGCTTGTAGGAGCCGGGTTTTTCAAGGTTCGGCAGTTCGGCCGGCACGGGAGTGCCGATGAACATGGGCTTCGGGAACTCAAGCTTGAGCTCTTCGAGATCACCAGCCGGCACGGCGGCGGCAGGAGCGGCGCCTTCGGCTTTGTTTTCTTCGGATTTGCCACAGGAGGCAAGGGTGACGGCGAGCGCGAGGCCCGCGAGGATGTGGATGGTGTTTTTCATGAGGGGGAGTGGTGGTTGAGAAGTGCGGAAGATCAGGCCTGGAAGTCTTCGGGGGTGAAGACGTATTTCGCGCCCTTTTCGATGGCCTCGTAGGCCTTGAGCACGGTGACGCAGGATTTGAAGGCGGCCTCGACATTGCATGTGAGGTGCTCCGGTTTCTTCATCTGCACGGCCTCGATGAAGTTCTGGACGTGGGGGGAATGCGGCTTGCGCAGGAGCTTCACGCCGAGCTCCCACTGGGAGAGCGCCTTGCTCTCGCGGGCGTCGGCGACGCTGACGGCGCCATAGGACGGCGGCTTCGGCTTCTCCCAGTCACGCGGATGCTCCCAGAATTTATTCTTTGCCTTGTCGGCAGCCTTCACAATCGGCGGGTTGTCACCCAGCGCATAGGCTTCCCAGTCCTGTCCGGGCTCGGCGTAGAGCTGGTTCCCGGCGGTGTCGAGTTCTGAGATGATGGCGGTGCCGCCCGTGCCCATGTGCTTTTCATAGGCTCCCTGGGAACCCGTGGTGGTGAGCACCTGATAGTAGGCGCGGAGTGCGCCGTCCGGGGTCTTGAATTCGTAGATGCACATCACGTTGTCCGGCAGTTCGAACTTCGGACGACCGTTCGTGCCGTCGAAGTAATCGACACCGCCGGAGGCGATGACGGAGACGGGGGTGGACTCGTACATCCAGTTGAACATGTCGATCTGATGGGCGCCGAGGTCGGAGAGGGGGCCGCCGCCATACTTGGAAAAGAAGCGCCAGTTGCGGAACTCTTCGATGCTGCCGTAGCCGTGCTTCGTGAGCACTTCCTGCGGGATATCGTAGCCTTTGACGGCACCCTGCGGGGCGCTGCCGGAGACACCACGATTCCATTGCGCGTAGGCGTGGGTGATGCGGCCCATCATCTTGCCGGGCTTGATCACGTTGTCGCGCAGGTTGAGGTAGCGGGGGTTTGAGTGACGCTGATGGCCGATCTGGAAAATGCCGGGGTTCGCCTTGCCGGCGCGGACCATATCCCGTGCGCCTTCGAGCGTGTTGCTCATCATTTTCTCGCAGTAAACGTGCTTGCCCCGCTCAAGGCAGAGGCGCGAATACGGCGCGTGCATGAAGTCGGGCGTGGCGATGAAGACGGCTTCGATCGACGGCTCCTTGTCGAGCATTTCCTCAATGTCCTCGTAGATTTTCACCTCCCCCTCGACCTGGTGCTTGTTTTCACCGAGGAAGCCGCCACGAGTCTTCGCGATGGAGAATTTCCAGATGTCGCACATGGCCACCCACTGGATACCGGGCACGTCCTTGGAGGCTACGCGGAGGGCGTTGCCCTGGGCACCGCAGCCGACAAGGGCGCATTTGATCGTCCGCCCCGGGGCGGTTTCCTGCGCCACGGCGGTCTTGCCGGTCACGAGGTAGAGGCCGCTGCCGGTCAGGGCGCTGGTGCGAAGAAAGCCGCGCCGGTCCATGAATCGTGACAACGGTGCGGCGGGAGTGTTTGTAGAATGGGGAGTCATGGCTGCGATCAGGCGTAGGTTTTCAGCGGTTTCGATCTCTTACGAGAGAACGCCGTTAGTCGGCCTTCTTGCGTCCGAGGATGCCGTCAAGGGAGAAGGTCTTCGCCTTCGAGGTGACGAGCGCCGCCGCCACGATCAGGATGGAAAGGCCGATGTTGCTGACGACTTCCGTATCGTCAGGGAGCGCCGCCAGACCAAAACCCAGCATGAGAAACACGATGCCGGCGGCCAGCAAGCCAAACTCCGTGCAGATGCCGAGGGCCACCCAGATGCCGACGGGAACGAGAATGTAACCAATCGTGCTTCCGAAAGCGTTGCACATCGACTCTGGCAGGAAGCTGTTGGTTGCCATCAGCTTGGAAATGGGCGGCCCCTTTTTGTCCGTGTAGTTGGCGATGCTGAAGGTCGTCTCCGGCCCGTTGCCCCAGCGGAATTTGTCCAGGCCCGCCATGAAAAGGCGCATGCCGACCCACAGGCGCAGAAGAAGGTGAGCGAAAGCGTAGCCGGAATTGCCGCAGCACTTGGAAGAGGAGGAATCGGACATGGATGGTTGGGTTTCGGGTTGAACGTGAGGGCGGAGTTTGGACCGTTGACTTTGGAAATCCAGCAGAATTTGGCTCCGGAATCCTTCGCAAATGCGAAGTTCCGCATCTCTTTGCCAGCCTTCGGAAAACGGGTTCCCGTGTACGTTCGCCGTATGACTTCCGCCGCCTGTTTTTTAGCCCTCCCGCTCAGGAGACTTGCCTTCCGGAGGTTCACCGCTTAAAAGAGCGTGTTTATTCACTCCCATCCCCTTCAGCCATGAGTTCCCTTTCCACTCCCAAGCTTTCCGCCCAAGGCATTCTTGAACCTCTCGGCGAAGAGGACCGCGACATTCTCAGCGGCTACGGCGAGTTCCTCCCCGTCCAGCCAGGCCAGCACCTGATTGAGGAAGGCCAGCAGCAGAACAGCCTTTTCTTTGTCGTCTCCGGCAAGTTTCACGCCACAGCCATGCGCGGCGGTCACAAAGTGCTGCTGGGGTCCATTCAGAAAGGCGAAACCATCGGCGAGATCAACCTCCTCGACCCCAATGTCGCCAGCGCCAGCGTCACCGCCGTCGAATTTTCCCAGGTGTGGCGCATTGACGGCGAATCCCTCGAATCCTACATCAACGAGTATCCACGCGCAGCGGCCTGGCTGCTCATCGGTGTGGGCCGCACCATCTCCCACCGCCTCCGCGCTGTGAACGAGAAGATCGCCGCCTTCTACAGCGCCTGATGCCCGGAGCGTCCGCAGCAGGTCTCGTGTGATTGACGGTCATTCGTGCCAGACCCTCTGCTGATCACAGAGTACGCCATGACGGGTCTGCTGCCATTTCCTCCGCACACTGCTTTAGAAGCGTTGCAGGTCCTTTTCCTCCTGCTGGCGGGCCATGCGTTGATGGACTACCCGCTTCAGGGTGAGTTCCTCTCCACCTGCAAGAACCGGCACCTGCTGACCGAGCGCAAGGATCCCACCCGGCCCGTCTCCATCTGGCCAATCTGCATGACGGCGCACTGCATGCTCCACGCCGTCATGGTCTGGGCGGTCACGGGTTGCTTCGTTCTCTGCCTTGTTGAATTCGTCCTGCACTGGATCATCGACTACGCCAAATGCGAGAACCGGACCACTTTTCAACAGGACCAGTGGCTGCACATCGTCTGCAAGGTCGTTTATGTCGTCATCGCAATGCTGTGGTGACGGCTGTTCGTAGTTTCCATGCTACAACCGCGAACTGAGAACAGCGAACCCCACCATGCAGCGCACCGCCATCCTGAACGTCGTCGGCCTCACCACGAGGCTCATCGGCGAGCACACGCCGGCGATTCGCGCTTTCGTGGAGCGCAACCGCTCCGCGCTCATCGAGCCCGTCCTGCCCGCCCTCACCTGCACGGCGCAGGCCACCTATCTGACCGGTCGCCTGCCGCGCGATCACGGCGCCGTGGCCAACGGCTGGTATGACCGCGATTACGCCGAGCATCGTTTTTGGAAGCAGCCCGAGCAGCTCATGCAGGGCGAAAAATTGTGGGAAGCACTGCGCCGCGTCGATCCGCAGTTCACCTGCGCCAAGCTCTTCTGGTGGTACAATATGTACTCCACCGCCGACATCGCCATCACGCCGCGTCCGCTGTATCCCGCCGACGGTCGCAAGGTCTTCGACATTCACACCCAGCCCATGCCGCTGCGGGAGCGCATCAAGAAAGACCTCGGTCCGTTTCCGTTCCGCAGCTTCTGGGGGCCCGGTTCCGACATCAAATCCTCCATCTGGATCGCCGAGAGCGCGAAGTGGATCGAGGAAAAGCACTGGCCCGGCCTCTCGCTCGTTTACCTCCCGCATCTCGACTACAACCTCCAGCGCGTCGGCCTCGACATGGAGAAAATCCGTTTCGACCTCCGCCAGATCGACAACGTCGTCGGCGACCTCATCCGCTTCTACGAAACGCGGAACATCAAGGTCGTCCTCCTCTCCGAATACGGCATCACCGATGTCGAGCATCCCGTGCATCTGAACCGCGTCTTCCGCGAGCGCGGCTGGCTCAGCATCAAAGATGAATTGGGCCGCGAAACCCTCGATCTCGGCGGCTCCAAGGCCTTCGCCATCGCCGATCATCAGATCGCCCACATCTACGTCAACGATCCGAATCTGCTCAACGAGGTCCGTGGCGCTCTCGAAACCACGCCCGGCGTCGCCCAGGTGCTCGGCAAGATGGAAAAACATCTCCACGGCCTCAATCACGAGCGCAGCGGCGATCTCATTGCCATCGCCGACTCCAAGAGCTGGTTCACCTACTACTACTGGCAGGACGACCGCAAAGCCCCCGACTTCGCCCGCTGCGTCGATATCCACCGCAAATGCGGCTACGACCCCGCCGAACTCTTCCTCGATCCCTCCATCAAGTGGCCCAAGCTCAAGATCGCCGGCAAGCTGGCGAAGAAAGCCCTCGGCCAGCGCATGCTCATGGACGTCATCCCGCTCGATGCCGCGCTCGTCAAAGGCTCCCACGGCCGCATCCCCGAAGACCGCAGCGACTGGCCCGTCCTCATCGGCGACTTCGACCAGCTCCCCCGCACCGGCATCCTCGCCGCCCACGAGGTCTGCAATCACCTCTTCCGGCTATGCTCACTCGGACATGGTTATGCGGGTGTGGCGGTGTGACACGCCAATGATTTCGGTCTGCAAGGTGGCTTTATATGCCACGCATCACGCCACCCACCAACTCCCCTTCCTCCATGCTACGCTCATCTTGACTCGGCATGACTCCACGCATCTCATGCGCCCGATGTCCGCCCAAGCCCTGATCTCCGCCGCCAAGATTCTGCGTGAAAACCTGCGCCCGCTGCGCTTCGCCCCGCCGGTGGAGTTCGTGTATCAGCCGCTCGACTATGCCTGGGCGCCGCATGAGGCCTACCTGACGCGTTTTGGCCAGGGCAGGAAGCGCATCGTCTTCGTCGGCATGAATCCCGGCCCCTTTGGCATGACGCAGACCGGCGTGCCCTTCGGAGAGATCGCCGCGGTGCGGGACTGGATGGGCATCTGCGAACCTGTCGGCAAGCCGGAGCGCGAGCAGGCAAAACGGCCCGTGCTCGGCTTCGACTGCCCGCAGTCCGAGGTCAGCGGCCGGCGGCTGTGGGGGCACTTTGCGCAGCGCTTCGGCACGCCTGAGGCATTTTTCAAAGACCACTTCGTCGCCAATTACTGCCCGCTCGTTTTCATCGAGGCAGGCGGGCGAAACTTCACGCCGGACAAGCTCCCCGCCGCCGAGACCGTCAAGCTCAACGAGCACTGCGACACCCACCTCGGCAGCGTCATCAGCGCCCTGCGGCCTGAGTGGGTCATCGGCGTCGGCGCCTTTGCGGAAGCCTGCGTGAACCGGGTGAAGGAAGCCATCGGCGGCACCTTCAAAACCGGGCGCATCCTCCATCCCAGCCCCGCCAGCCCCGCCGCCAACCGCGACTGGGCCGGCGCTGCCACGAAACAGATGGTGAAGATGGGAATCTGGAAGTGAGCCGCCCGCTCACGAGGGATTCAGCCGCCAAAGCGTGAAGTTCAGACAGGTCGCAAAGGTGACCCAGGCCAGATATGGCACGAGCAGCCATCCGGCCGTCG
Organism: uncultured Prosthecobacter sp.; assembly: GCA_964452755.1. GTDB lineage: Bacteria > Verrucomicrobiota > Verrucomicrobiia > Verrucomicrobiales > Verrucomicrobiaceae > Prosthecobacter. The sequence goes on from CAYVQY010000001.1 coordinate 964,029, forward strand.
GATTGACCCGGCGAAAGCTCAGCAGCGTCGCCAGAATCGCGATCCACAACGCCACGATCTCGACCAGCGCCCAGCCCATCGCATGCGCGCCGAAGAACAGCGGTGTCCACGCGGCATTCAGCGCCAGCTGCACGAAGTAAAGCGCCAGCGGCTTCGAAAATCCGACACGCTTCCAGACGAGCCACGCCGCGATGGCCATCAGCGTGTAAAGCAGCGTCCACGCCGGGCCAAACAGCCATGAGGGCGGATTCCAAGAGGGCTTGTTCAGCGCCGCATACCACGCGCCCGGCATGCCGACGCCGATGCTCAACGCAGGTGCGCAAAAGGTGATGACGATGAAGCCGGCGAGGGCGAGGCCGCTGCGCAGCTTGGAGGGAGAGTCGCTCATGATGCCTTCGAATACGTCGTCCGGAGGGCCTTTGCCTGTTTTTGAATGGATGAACGCTGCTTTTCATCCAGCCGCGCCAGATTCCGCACCTGCATGCTCATGCGCTGGTTTTGCCGCAGCTTGGGCTCATGCTGCAGCAGATAGTCCCAGTAAAGCGTGGTAAAAGGACATGCCTTCGGGCCTGTGCTCTGCGCCGGGTCGTAGCGGCAGCCGGAGCAGTAGTTGCTCATGCGCTGGATGTACTTGCCGCTGGCCACATACGGCTTGCTCGCCATCACGCCGCCGTCGCCATATTGGGACATGCCCAGCGTGTTCGGCAGCTCCACCCACTCCACCGCATCGACATAAACGGCGAGGTACCACTCATGCACCCGCTTCGGGTCCACGCCGTAGAGCAGCGCGAACAGCCCCGTGACCATCAGCCGCTGAATGTGGTGCGCGTAGCCGTAGCGGAGCGTCTGCGTGATCGCGTCGCGCATGCAGGCCATGTCGGTCTCGCCGGTCCAATAAAACTCCGGCAGCGGCTCCTGCGCCTGCATCGCATTTCGCTCCACATAATCCGGCATGAACCGCCAGTAGATGCCGCGCACATACTCCCGCCAGCCGAGGATCTGCCGGATGAAGCCCTCCACCGCCGCCAGCGGCGCTTTGCCATCGCTCCAAGCCTTTTCGGCGGCTGCGATGACTTCACGCGGATCGAGCAGCTTCAGATTCATCGCGGCACTCAGTCGCGAATGGTAGAGCCATGGCTCATTCGTCCACATCGCGTCCTGATACTGCCCGAATTCCGCCAACCGGTGCTCGATGAAGTCGGTGAGCGCCACACGCGCTTCCTCTGCCGTCACCGGCCAGTCGAAGTCATTCAGTGTGCCCGGATGTTTCGCGAAGCGCTCGTTCACCATCGCGATTACCGCCTGCGTGATCGCATCCGGCTCAAACCGGCGTGGCGGCACGCGCAAGCCGGGACCGCTTTTGCCGAATGAGCCGCGATTGTCATGATCGAAGTTCCACTGCCCGCCCACCGGTTTGCCTTTCTCCATGAGCACGCCGGTCTTCTGCCGCATCTCCCGGTAGAAAAACTCCATCCGCAGTTGCTTGCGTCCCTCTGCATGCTTGGCGAACTCGGCGGGGGTGCATAGGAAGTGCCGGTCCTCACGCACTTCGAGCGGCACGTTCAGTTTTGCCGCTGTCTTCTCGATCTCCTGGTGCACGCTCCACTCACCGGCGTGAACCATGACCAGGTGCTGCGGCTTCACTTGCTTCACCGCCGCCTGAAGCGCTGCCGCGAAGTCGGAATGCGTGCCCATCTCGTGATACACGACCTTCCAGCCCCGCTCACGCAAAGCATCCCGGAAATGCCGCATCGCTGTGAGGAACATCGCGATGCGCGGTTTCGAACTCCAGACCTTCGTCGATTCCTCCGCGACCTCCGCCATCCAGATCGTGTCGGCCTTCGGGTCAAAATCAGTGAACGCCTCCGACTGGAGGTCGAGCTGGTCACCGAGGACGAGAATGAGGCGGGAATCGCGGGGCATGGCCGTGGATTACGCCCCCGCAGGAAGCTGTGGCGGACAAAATCTCAGGATTGTCCATAGCCGATGCATGCACCTTGCATGTTCACGGACCGTTGGTGTCTGCATGTTAAAATCTCCGCTGCTTCTCACACTGCTCTCCCTTTCCGCCCACGCGGAACCGGTGAATTTCAGTCTCGAGGTGCTGCCTGTGCTGTCCGACAACTGCCTGAGCTGCCACGGCCAAGACGAAGGCCACCGCAAAGCCGACCTGCGGCTCGACACCGAGGAAGGCGCACGCGCCGTGCTCAAGTCGGGCGATTTCATCGATCGCATCACCACGGACGATCCCGACGAGCTCATGCCGCCGCCGAAATCGCACAAGCCGAAGCTCGGCACGGAACAAATCGCCACGCTGAAGCGCTGGATCGCCGAAGGCGCGAAGTGGGGGCAGCACTGGGCTTTCGAGAAACCCGTGAAGCGCCCCGTGAAAGGCCATCCCGTGGACTTTTTCGTCAAAGAGCGCCTCACGAAGGAAGGCCTCACGCTTTCTCCGAAAGCCGCTGAGCACACGCTGCGCCGCAGGCTGTCCTTCGACATCACGGGCCTGCCGTCCGACGCGTCAGACAAGTCGGCCCCGTCCGACTACATCGACGCGCTCCTGGCCTCCCCGCACTACGGCGAGCGCATGGCCATGTGGTGGCTGGATGCCGCACGCTATTCCGACACGGACGGCTTCCAGTCCGACGCCACGCGCACGAACTGGCCCTGGCGCGACTACGTTGTGGAGTCCTTCAACGCGAACAAGCCCTTCGACCAGTTCACGCTGGAGCAGTTCGCCGGGGATCTTCTGCCAAATGCCACGCCGGAGCAGAAGATCGCCACCTGCTTCCACCGCAATCACATGACCAATGGTGAAGGCGGGCGCGAAAAGGAGGAGTCCCGCATCGACTACGTCATCGACCGCGTGAACACGATGGGCACCGTGTGGATGGGCCTCACGCTCGGCTGCACGCAGTGCCACTCGCACAAGTTCGATCCCATCTCCCACGCGGATTACTACAGCCTCAATGCCTTCTTCAACAGCATCGACGAAGACGGCGCTGCCGGCACGAAGGCGACACCGTATTTCAGCTACCAGTCACCGCATGCGAAACGCGCCGTCGCCGAAGCACAGAAGCTCGTCGATCAGCGCAAACCGATCGAAGCGAAGGCGAAGCTCGATGCCGAGAAGCCCTTCGCGAAGTGGCTCGCGGATCGACAATCCGACGTGAAAGGCGGCTTCGCGGCGTGGCACGTCATTCATGGCAGCGTGGAATCGCAGGAAGGCACGAAGCTAGCCCAGAACAAAGACGGCATCGTCAGCGCCAGCGGGCCGAATCCGAAGCAGGACGACTACCGGCTCATCGCTCCGGTCAAGCTGCCGCGCATCGCCGGATTGAAGCTCGAAGTGCTGCCGCAAAAGGGCGTGCTTTCGCGTGGTAAAAGCGGCGAGTTCATCCTCACCGACATCAAGGTGCAGGTGCGTCGAAAAGGCAGCACGCAGATCCGTGACATCGCCGTTCGCAATGCTGTTTCGGACACCAAGGTCGAGGGCAAAGTCCGCCAGTATGGCGACGTCAAAGGCACCCTCGATGACGATCCGCGCAACGGCTGGACAACGAAGGGGTATCCCAAAGACCAGCCCCACACCGCGCTTTACGAACTCGCCGAACCGCTCGTGCTGGAGAGCGATGAGGAGCTGATCTTCGAACTGCTGCACCGCTCCACCGACGGCGATGCCAACATCGCCAGCTTCCGCCTTTACGCGACGGATCAACGCGGCCCCGCCGTGCGCGAACTCGGCCCCGCGCCGCTGGAACAGCTCGCCGCAGGCAAGGTCGAACGCGACCGGCTCTTCGCGCAGTTTTTGGAGGATCACGCGCCGTATCAGCTCGCGAAGGCCTCGCTGGATCGTGCCAGCGCCGATTTGAAGGAGTTCACCGCCGCTGCGGGCAAGCTCAACGTCATGGTGCTGGCCGAACGCAAGCAGCCACGCGATACGCACGTGCTGGTTCGCGGCGTGTGGGACAAAAAGGGCGATGTGGTGCAGCGCGACGTGCCCGCCGCCATCGCGCCATGGCCGCAGGGCGTCGCGCGCGATCGCTTCGGCCTCGCGAAGTGGATCACCTCGAAGGACAATCCGCTCACGGCCCGCGTGTTTGTGAATCACGTGTGGCAGATGTTCTTCGGCGCCGGATTGGTCCGCACACCCGATGATTTCGGCCTGCAAGGCCAGCGCCCGACGCATCCCGAGCTGCTCGACTGGCTGGCCGTCGATTTCATGGAGAGCGGCTGGGATGTGAAACGCCTCATCAAGACCATCGTCACGAGCGAGACGTATCAACAGAGCAGCGAGTTCGTAGTTCGGGCTTCAGCCCGTTCTGGGAGCTCTGCAGCGTCGAAGAACGGGCTAAAGCCCGAACTACAAACCGATCCCGAAAACCGGCTCCTCGCGCGCGGCCCGCGTTTCCGGCTGCCCGCGTGGATGATTCGCGACGCGGCGCTCGCTTCATCCGGCCTGCTCAATCCCGCACTCGGCGGACCGCCGGTGCGGCCGTATCAACCCGAAGGTGTGTGGGAGGAGATCTTCATGGGCCGCTTCACCTATGAGCCCAGCCAGGGTGCCGCGCAGCATCGGCGCACGCTGTATGCGTTCTGGCGTCGCAGCATCGCCCCGACCTTCCTGTTCGACAGCGCCCAGCGCCGCGTGTGCGAAGTCGCGATGACGCGCACCAACACACCGCTGCAGGCGCTGACACTGCTCAACGACGAAACCATGATGGAAGCGTCGCGTGCTCTCGCAAAGCGCATGCTGGCCGCAAAGACCGAAAATCGGCTCCCACTGCTCTTCCAGGCCGTTTTGACCCGAAATCCGACCGCAAAGGAACAATCCGTCCTCCAACGCGAACTCGACCGCGCCCTGGCCCACTACCGCGCCCACCCCGAAGACGCGAAAAAACTCCAAACCACGCCCGAACTCGCCGCGCACACCCTGGTGGCCAGTCTGGTGCTCAATCTCGACGAAGCCATCACGCATGAGTGATTCATCACCATGCCCTCTCGGCCAAGTTGGCAACAGTGACCTTTGCCATACTTACATAATCGTTTAGCTAAGCGTGATCTACCTCCAGAACTCCCAACCGATGAGCGAACTAACAGCAAAACAAATCGAGCACATAGCCGCCTGGCAAGGCAGGATCGATTCTGCGCTGGATCAGATCACTAGCCTGAATCCTCGGGAGCAATGCATGGGGATTGAGATCCTTGAGGAGTTTTGCAACCGCTTCGGCGCTGGATCCCCTGTGTCAGCCACCCTATTCGATGAGCGGCGCGAAATGTGCGAAGACCGCCTGTTCGAGCTTGCCGAGCGAGATAACAAGTTTGTGGCGTCGGCGGCGATGCGATGGCTTGTGCAAATCGGATCACGTCGGGGATTCGAAACTGCAAGATTACACCTTGACTGCGAGAACCCCCACCTAGTAGAAGCAGCCATAGGCCTATTCGGTTTGAGCGCAGATCGAGAGGAATTGTGCCATCTCGAAAAGTTTCTCCACCATACCAATCGCCGATTGCGAAATGCAGCCGTGAAAGCGCTTTCGCAACGCGCATACAAGGGCGCGCTCCCCGTCTTTCTAGAATTGCTAGGGGATCTACGCTGCCGCGTCCGAGAAACCTTTGGCCAAATGAACGTTCCCGGTTCGCAAATCAGGATCCTACTTGCTGCCATTGTAAATATACAAGGTGAGGAGGCCATTCCTTTGCTCGTGGAGATCGCGACCGATGACGTCGGCATGCGCACTTACGCGATAGACGCGCTGATGGGGATTGATCCTGTGTCCGCAGCTCCTGCCGTTGTTCATATGCTAGCGGATAAGAGTGCGAGCCTAGTGAGCGGGGTACTGCGCTTGATTGTAAAGGCAGACTACCGGCCCGCTATCCCACTCGTTCGTCCGTTGCTTGGCAATTCTGACGGTAGCGTCCGTTTTCATGCACTGCGTGCACTCATTGAATGGAACGATGCCGAATCAGCAGAGACCTTGTCGCTGATGACCAAAGAAGAATCGGCTCCACCCTTGCGTTGCCTCGCCGTTAGCGGATTGGCCAAGCTCAGACCAGAAAAATGCGAAAACGAAATCGCCTCATTGCTGGGGGATTTGAATGTGCAAGTGCGCGTAGCGGCGGTGAAGGCGCTGGCTTCGCTTAAGGAACTCTCGCCCGATACGGAGCTAGCCTTGCAGCACGTGGCAAGCCATGATGAGTCTGAGCAGGTGCGAGAACTTGCTGCGCAATTTGGCGGACATGGAACCCGAAACCACAATCAAATAGGCGGCGATCAATTCATTCCGCCGCCAATTCTGGTGACACCTCCTCAATTGGTCCAAGCAGCTCCGGCCACCCTCGCGTACCTGAGCGAATGGCGCGAAAGCCTGCCTCAGCTTGCCGGCACTTGCCCAATTCTACAAATAAACGATTTGGACAGGGCACTCGGCACTCTGATCCGTGCCTTGGAGGAGATCGAGTAAACAACAAAACTTTTGCATGGGCAACTCTCTGAACACCACACGCCGTTACTTCCTCGGCCAGTGCACCGGCGTGTCCGTTGGCGCGATGGCGCTAGAGGCGATGGGGCAGCGTGAATCGTCTGGCTTGCCAGGATTGCCGCACCTCGCGCCGAAGGCGAAGCGGGTCATTTTTCTCACGCAGTCGGGCGGGCCTTCGCAGATCGAGCTTTTTGATCACAAGCCGGGCCTCATGCAGTGGGCGGGCAAGGAACTGCCGGAATCGGTGCGCCAGGGCCAGCGGCTGACGACGATGACGGCGAACCAGAAGCAGCTTATCCTGCCGGGCATCACGAAATTCTCCCGCTGCGGCCAGAGCGGCGCGACGATCAGCGAGTGGCTGCCGCACCTGCAGGGCGTGGCGGACGATTTGTGCTTCATCAAGTCGATGACGACGGATCAAATCAACCACGCGCCGGCGATGACAAAATTTTTGACCGGTCATCAACTTCCCGGCCGACCGAGCATGGGCTCGTGGATCAGCTACGGCCTCGGCAGCCTGAATCAAAATCTGCCGGATTACCTCGTGCTCATCTCGAAAATGCAGCGTCCGAGCGATCAGCCGCTCTACGATCACTACTGGGGCAGCGGCTTCCTTCCCTCGCGTTATCAAGGCGTCAAACTGCGCAATTCAAAGGACCCCGTACTCTATCTCACCGATCCCGAGGGACTGCCTCGGCACCTGCGCCGAGGCATGCTCGACGGCCTGGCGGAGCTGAATCAGATGCGTTTTGAGCAGACGCAGGACCCGGAGATCACCACTCGCATCCGCCAGTATGAAATGGCTTACCGCATGCAGGCCAGCGTGCCGGAACTGACCGACCTCGGCGACGAGCCGGATCACGTTTTCGAAATGTATGGACCGGATTCGCGGCGTGCGGGCAGCTACGCGGCGAACTGCATTCTCGCGCGACGCCTCGCCGAGCGTGGCGTGCGTTTCATACAGCTTTTCCATCCCGACTGGGATCATCACAGCCGTTTGCCGAGCTGGTGCACCGCGCGTTGTCGCGACACCGATCAGCCGAGTGCGGCGCTGATCAAAGATCTCAAACAACGTGGCCTTCTCGACGACACGCTCGTCATCTGGGGCGGTGAATTCGGCCGTGGTGTCGCCGGTCAGGGCAAGTGGGACAGCCCCGAGGCGGGTCGCGATCATCACCCGCGCTGCTTCACCATGTGGATGGCCGGCGGCGGTGTGAAGCCCGGCATCACCCACGGCGCGACCGACGATTTCAGCTACAACGTCGCCGAAAATCCTGTCCATGTGCACGACCTGCACGCCACCGTGATGCACCAGCTCGGCATCGAGCATGAGCGCTTCACCTTCCGCAGCCAGGGCCTCGACTTCCGTCTCACCGGTGTGGAACCGGCACGGGTGGTGAAGGATGTGCTCGTGTGATCACGCCGCCATCGGCACGCCGTAGGGCAGCTCGTCGGGGATCGGCGCGAACTCGCGGATCTTCTCCCACAAGCTGGAGTAGTCCTTGTTCACGTCGCCGCTGAGGCAGTCGGTGATTTCACCGCCGGCGTCCGGATATTTCATGACGACATCCTTGAATGAGAACTTCGGATTGTAGAAGGCGTAAATCAGCTTGCGCATGTTATCGAGACCCTGGCGCATTGTCTTTGTGTAACCTTCGAAGCGCTGCGGTGAGAGATCGTTCGCGAGAAGCGCCTCATGCACCGCATCACCGGCGATCACGCCGCTCTTCAGCGCCAACAACACGCCGCTGCTGAAGACGGGATCGAGGAAGGCATACGCGTCCCCGACGAGCAGCAGCCCCGGCGACGCGCCGTACTTCGCATAGCGCGTGTATTCGCTGGTGATCCAGAATTCACCGGTGCAGGTGCCTTCCGAGAGGTGCTCCTTGATCCACTGATTCTCGCCGATCTCGCGCTCGAACATCGCCTTCGGATCCTTCACGCCATCGCGGCTCAAATACTTGCCTTCGGCCACGACGCCCACGCTGACCGTGTCGTCGTGCATTGGGATGTGCCAGAACCAGCCTTTGTCCGGCACGAAGGCGATTGTCGTCGCTCCTTCGTCGATGCCTGTCTCGCGCTTTGAGCCTTTGTAGTAAGTCCACACGGCGACCTTGTTCAGATACGGATCGCCCACACGCCAGCCCTCGCGCACCGAGGCAAACGCTTCCTTGCCCGAGGCGTCGATGACGAGCTTCGCGAGCAGATGCTCCTTCGTGCCGTCCTTGTTCTGCACCTCGACGCCGATGATCCTGCCGCTGTCGTCTTTGAGAAGCTGCGTCACCGTCGTCTCCTCGCGCACCTCGGCGCCCTTGCCGCGTGCATGTTCCATCAGCATCTGGTCAAATTCCGAACGCATCACCTGCCAGGTCTGCGCCACGGTCTCGCGGTCGTAGCGATTGAAAAAGTAAAACGGCTGCGAGCGGCGGCCGTCCGGCTGCACGAAGCTGACGCTGAATTTTTTCGTGAAGTGCGACTTCTTCATCGTCGGGATCAGTCCCAGCCGCTCCAGCGGTCCGAAGGTGAAGGGGATCAGCGACTCGCCGACATGGTAGCGGGGAAACTTCTCCCGCTCGATCACCAGCACCTTGTGACCGTGCTCCGCGAGGATAGCCGCCGTGCTGGTTCCGGCCGGACCGCCGCCGATGATGATGACTTCGTGTTCGCTGTTCATTTTCATGGTGAAAAGAATACGCGGGAAAATCGCCATCGATACGGCTTCAAACAATACCATTTCAGCATCGCTTCCATGCCCTGCGGTGATCAAAACTTGCCCGAAAACAAAAACTTCCGTTCCCGCCCGGCGTTTGATACAAATCCGCCATGAACACGCTCCCCTCCGCCCTCTCCCGTCGCGAAATCATCACCCGTGGCGCGCAAGCCGTCGCCGCCGGCTTCCTCGGCTCCGCTTTGGCCGAAACCAAGGCCGCCACCTCCGAAACGCTCGTCCAGCAGCTCTACGGCAGCATGGACGAGGCGCAGCGCAAGACGCTCTGCTTTGCCTGGAGCGATCCGCGCCGCCTGAAGGTGGACAACAACTGGCACATCACGCCGCAGAAGATCAAGGACGTGCTCAAGCCCGACCAGCAGGAACTCGTGCGCGAGATTTTCGACAAGCTGCACAGCGACGAGTACAAATCCGAGGTCTGGCGCCAGTTCGACCACGACAACAAAAGCAGCGGCGGCTTTGGCAGCGCCTCCATCGCGCTTTTTGGCGAGCCCGGCACGAACCAGTTCGAGTTCGTCCTCACCGGACGTCACTGCACGCGTCGTTGCGATGGCGACAGCGAGAAGGGCGTGGCTTTCGGCGGTCCCATCTTCTACGGCCACGCCGCAGGCAGCTTCAACGAAAAGCCCGACCATCCCGGCAACGCCTACTGGTATCAGGCCAAGCGTGCGAACGAGGTCTTCCAGGCGCTCGATGGCAAACAGCGCGATCTGGCCTTGCTCGGCGAATCCCGCGACGAAGACGGCAACGACACCGTGAAACTCACCGGAAAAACTGAGGGTCTCGAAGGCATCCGCCTGTCCGACATGAGCGCCGACCAGAAAGACCTCGTCAAAAAAGTCATCGCCGACCTGCTGAAACCCTTCCGCCATTCCGAGCGCGAGGAGTCCATGAAATACATCGAGGCCGGCGGCCTCGACAACCTGCACATGGCCTTCTTCAAGAAGCAGGACGTCGGCAACGACGGCGTCTGGGACGTCTGGCAGATTGAAGGCCCGAACATGATCTGGATCTTCCGCGGCGATCCCCACGTCCACTGCTGGGCCCACATCCGCGCACCGAAGGCGGCGTAAACGGTTCTATTTCTTCGCCGGCACATACCGCTCCGGCGTGCTGGCGTCACGTGCAACGTCCTGTTCCCATTGCGTGTACAGGGCGACGAGGCGTGCGAGGTCCTTGGGGCGTTTGGCGGCGAGGTCGAAGGACTCGATGGCATTCGTTTCGAGGTCGTAGAGCTCCCATGGCGCGGTTGCGGCGCTGCGCACGATTTTCCAGCGGCCTTCGCGCAACGCGATGGCACCGCCGAGCTGGCTCACGATGAACGGATGCGGGGAAGGGCCGCCGTTCAACGCGGCGAGCGGATCGCGACCGTCGATGATGCGGTCCTTCGGCGCTGCGACGCCAGCGGCGTTCAGGCAGATCGGCAGGACGTCGAGATGCGTGAGCACTGCATGCGATTCAACGCCCGCCTTGATCTTGCCCGGCCAGCGAAAGATCGCAGGCACGCGGATGCTGCCTTCATACATCGACGGTGCGCCGTCGCGGAAGGGAAAGTTGGACGCGGCGTTGTAGCCGTGCGTGGGGCGCAAAATCGCGCCCATGTCGGAGATGAACATGACGAGCGTGTTCTCGCGCAGGCCCTGCTCGTCCAGCGTGTCGAGCACGCGGCCCACGGCGTCGTCCAGGGCGGTCAGCACGGCGAAGTAGCGGTGCTTCTCGTTCGGATCATCCACAGCCCAGCCGTAGCGCTCCAAGTACTTGCCCGGCACCTGCCACTCGGGCTTTTCGCCCGGCTTCATGTTGATACTGCTGACGTAGTGCGGCGCGTTGAACGGCAGATAGACGAAGAACGGCTTCGCGGCCTTCGCCTGCTTGCGGATGTAGTCGCAGGTCGCATCCGCAAAGAGATCCGTGCTGTAGCCTTCGACCTTGTGCAGCTCGGTGCCGAGAAACATGTCATACTCGCCGTGATAGGTGTGAGTGAAGTAATTGATGTTGCCGGAGCGGCAGCCGAAGAACTCGTCGAAGCCGCGTTCCGTGGGACGGCTGCCGGGCGCAAAGCCGATGTTCCATTTGCCGAAGCAGGCCGTGCCATAGCCCGCATCCTTCAAATACTGCGGCAGAATGCGTTCGCGATGCGGCAGGCCGATGCCATGCCAGTTCTCCTCCGGCCCAAGCTGTTTCACCAGCCCGTTGCGCGCCGCGTGCCTTCCCGTGAGCAGCGCACCGCGGGAAACGGTGCAGGTGGAGCTCACCACGTAGAAGTCGGTGCAAAGCGAACCTTCCGCCGCGAGCTGGTCGATGCGCGGTGTTTTGATGCCGATGTTCCCGTAGCAGCCCAGATCGCCGTAGCCGATGTTGTCGGCATACATGAGGATGATGTTCGGTGGCGCGGCGTGCAGAGCTGCTGCCATCAGGCACAGCAGCGTCGGGAGGATGAATCGCTTCATGGCTGGAGGAAACGGCTGAAAGACTCGTTTCACTCCGCCGATTCCCATTTCCATGCCCATTCTTGATCGCTTCAATCTCACCGGACGCCGTGCTTTGATCACCGGAGGGTCTCGCGGACTCGGTTTGGAAATGGCGCGCGCACTGGGCGAGGCCGGAGCAGAGGTGGTGATCTCTGGATCGAACGCCGAGCATCTTCACAAGGCGTGTGAGGACCTGTGCAGTGAGGATTTGCACGTCACCTCGGTGCAGGCCGATCTTTCGAAACCCGAAGAAGCCGAGCGCCTCTGCGATGTCGTGCTCAAGGATCACGCGCCCATCGACATCCTCATCAACAACGTTGGTGGCCGCCGCATCAACACGCCCACGGAGGATCTCGCGCTCGAAGACTGGCAGCGCATCCTCGATCTGAATCTCACGCAGGCTTTCATCCTCACCAAACGCATCGGCGCGGCGATGATTCCGCGAAAGTGGGGTCGCATCATCAACATCTCCTCCATCAACGCCCTCTGGCCCGGCAAGGCCATGCGCGGACGCAGCTATGAGACCTCCAAAGGAGCGCTCACCATGTTCACGAAGGCCGTCGCCGCCGACTGGGCCGTGCATGGCATCACCGTGAATGCGATCGCGCCCGGCCCGTTTTTGACCGATGCGAATCGCCGCTGGATCGGCGAAAAGCCCGAGTTTGAGGGCGAAGTGGCCGCCAGCATCCCCATGGGCCGCTGGGGCCGCCCGGAAGAGATTGGCCCGCTCGCGCTCTACCTCGCCAGCGAGGCCAGCAGCTACATGACCGGCAGTGTTTTGGTGCTGGATGGAGGAAGACTGCTTTGGTGAGGGGGCGGCAATTCGCCTTCTCAAAAGGATAAAAACGGAGCGATTTGTCCCTTTGGGAAGGAGAGTTCAGGGAGCTTTCGGCTGGATCAGCCGTCACCATGCATCTCGACAAAAACGCCGCCGCCGTGCATGATCCGCCCCATGTCCAGCCGCACTCTTCCAATTCCGCCGCCTGTTTCGTGGTCCCCCGGCTTCGTCGGTGAGTATCCCGGCCAGCAGAGCCAGATCATGCTGCCGGGTGATGTGCCACTGGTGTTTTGCTGGTGCCCGCCGCCGCGTGCGCAGGACAGGCTCGGCACGCCGAAGGATGAGGTGGGACGTTACGAGACGGAGGTCGATACCTATCCCGCCCCTTTCACCCAGGGCTTCTGGCTGGCGAAGCATCCGGTGAATCAGGGGCAGTGGCGAGCGGTCATGGGGACTAATCCCTCGAACTGGAAAGGCGATGACCTGCCGGTGGAAACCGTCTCGTGGAAGGATGCGAAGGCATTTTGCGCCCAAAGCGGCCTGCACCTGCCCACGGAGGCCATGTGGGAGTACGCCTGTCGTGCGGGTAGCACCGCGCCCTTCGGCATCGGCTCCGGCAGTGCACTGAATGCCCAGCAGGCGAACTTTGACGGCAATCATCCTTATGGCGATGGCTTCAAGTGGCTCTACCGCGAGCGAACGACGCCGCAGGGCAGCTTCCCCCCAAATGCCTGGGGCCTGCATGACATGCACGGGCAGCTTTGGGAGTGGTGTGAGGATGTGTTTAGCGGGAGTTCCCGCGTGCTGCGCGGCGGGAGCTGGATCAACTACGGGCTGACCTTCCGCTCCGGCATCCGCCGCGGCAACACGCCCGGCCACCGCTCCAGGTCCTTCGGCTTCCGTCCCTCCCCCAGTTCCATCCAGCCAAGTGGGCGGAGCCCAAAAAAGAAAGAGTGAAGCGAGGGACGCAGGAAAATGACGAATGAACGGGAGCCACTGACCAAGCCATGAACGCCAACCTCATCGAAGCGCGCCGCCGCATCGCCGCCTGTCTCATGCTGAATGAGGCAGGGAACCTCGTGCAGCGGCAGGATCACCTGAACCTCGCCGGGCTGGGACTGACGACGACGAAGTTAATAGAGGCCTTTGATCCGCAAGAGCGCGGGCTGCCGCGTGTGAGCTTCGCGGATCTGGAGCATTTGAGGTATCTGGACCTGACGGGCAACGAACTGGTGTTCCTTCCGCAAAGTATCAGCCACTTCATGGGTCTGCGTTGGTTGGGATTGAACTTCAACCGGCTGGTCAGCATTGATGGAGTCGAATACCTCGGCTACTTGGAACGCCTGTACTTGCGCGGGAACAAGCTCGAAAGCCTCCCCTTCGGCATCGGTTTGCTGACAAAGCTGTTGGAACTCGACCTCACGGGAAACGCGATTCGGAAGCTGCCGCAGTCGTTGGGATTTCTTGAAGGATTGGACCAAGTTGCCCTGGAGGAAAAGTCCCTCGTGCCGGATCAGAGGTCTTCATGGGAGCAGAAAGGATGGATCTCACTCAGGAAGCACCTGAAAAGAGCCGAACCTGGAGTGACGCGAGCCATTCTACTACAAACTCGAGAGAAGTTGAAGACGCCGGCCCCCGCAAAGCCATCCTCTGAGTTGGTCGAACTGATGGGACCGGGTGTGACTTTCCACGCCGCGAAGCTGATCCTCATCGGCGACCGGGGACATGGGAAAACCTGCCTACAAAAGGCGCTGCGCGGAGTGAAACCGCAGGAGAAAACTGGGGAGAATGACGAGTTCAGCGAAAGCACGGAAGGGATGAACCGCGCCTTGCTGCGCCTCGGCACGAAGGGAGAGCTCCTGAAAGAGCAAGAGCATGACCGGCAGGCGCATATCGAGACCGATGGCATCGACTTCCACATTTGGGACATGGGCGGGCAGCATGATTACCGCCACATGCACCAGATGCTCTTCTCGCCCCAGGCGATCTATCTGGCCGTGATGATTCCACGCGGGAAAGATGATGCAGATCGCGGGCTGCATCGCTGGCTGGAACTGGTGCAGCGGCGCACGCAAGGCAAAGCCACCGTGCTCGTGGTCTGCACACGCGGGCGGAAGGATGCTTCGCTCAAGATCGAAGACCTCCAGCGGGAGTTTCAAGAGCTGAAATTCCAAGGACTGCATGTGGTGGACAGTCTGACTGATGCCGGAATCTCCGAACTGCGCCAAAAGCTCGCTCAAATCGCCACGGACGAAAAGGGGCCTCATGCCCAACGCTGGCAGGCGGGCTGGCCGGAGATCTTTTCCGAACTACAGGATCACAGGGCTCAATTCCTGACGCTCGACGCAGCGCGGAAGATTTGCCTTGAGCATGAGATCGTGGATGCGGATGCGCAGGAAATCCTAATCCGCACGGGGCACCTCATCGGCACGTGGCTGTGGCGCGAGGACACTCCGGCAGGGAAACAGGTGGTGGTGCTCAAGCCGGAATGGCTGAACCGTGCCGTCGCTCGCGTGCTAGACGATGAAACGGCGAAAAAGAAGCATGGCTTGATCGACCTGGGACATCTGAAGCTCCTGTGGCTGAAAGAAGCGCGTGATGGTGCGGCGGCTTTTCCGGCGGACACGCACGCCATGCTGCTACAGCTCATGGAGATCAACGAGCTGGCCTATCGCCCCAAGCGACCAGGTGCGAAGCATGGGGACGGCGACCTGCTGCTGGTCACCCAAATGGTGCGGGAACTGCCGCCTGAGGGTCTCGATCAAGTGTGGCCGGAGGTGATGCCAGAACGCTATCGGGAGTCCCGCCGCACAATTATCTTTGCTGATCCTTCAGGTGCGCTCCAGCCGGGTGAAGTGCCGGAGCTGATTTTTCTCCTTATCTTCCGCCTGCGGTCGCTGAGTCTCGGCCACGAAAAACCGGAGGATGCCGTGCATTGGCGGCGCGGGCTCGTTGTGAGGGATAAGAACCAAAGCTTGGCCCGCATCGAGCTCAAAGAT
This sequence comes from uncultured Prosthecobacter sp., assembly GCA_964452755.1. Classification (GTDB taxonomy): domain Bacteria; phylum Verrucomicrobiota; class Verrucomicrobiia; order Verrucomicrobiales; family Verrucomicrobiaceae; genus Prosthecobacter. The sequence continues at coordinate 979,487 of CAYVQY010000001.1, forward strand.
CGCGAGCTGCACATCACCCTGCGGCATCTGCGCTCTGACAGCCTGTTTGATCTCATCGACACGCAGGTCGGCGCGGACGACGATGAATGCTGGAACGGGCTCAAAAAGATCATGTATGCCGCCTGTGGCGCGGCCTGCGCCCTGGAGAAAAACCATGCACATCACGGCTTGGGCCGTGTCTCGGTGCAGTCCTGCCACGAGTCCCTGCGGGATGGTGAGTCAAAGGTAAACTGCGCCTCGCCCGTGTGCGGCAAACGGGTGTTTATCGACAAGGTGCTGGCGCGGGATGTCGCACCTGTTGTCCAGCCAGAGACGGAGGAGATGCTCGCCCTGCTCAAGCTCCTCGCGTCTGGGAAGACCGATTGGCAGAAGGGCGTGGATGGAAAACTGGAAGGCATCCAGACAGGCGTAAAAACCATCCGCGAGAATCTTCAAACACACGCCACGGACCTGATTCAAACATTTTCGACTCGTTTGGACTCTCTGCCCTGCCTGTTCAGCGTGGTGCCGATCACCAAGGAATGGTGGAAGATGAACCTCAGCGAGTATGAAATGGATGTGACGATTTGGTGCGAGTGGTCACTGGCTCCCGTGCCGTTCTTTGGCGAGAAGTTTGGCCGGAAACCACGCGGCACGGTGCGGGTGAAACTCCCTCGGGGGTGGGTGCGCATCGCCAACAAGATGCTGCCCTTCGCCACTTGGGCACTGCGGGGCTGGCTGACGGGCGGGTTGCTGCCGGGAGGCGGCTTTGACATTCCTAATGGGCTTAAATCTCAAGTAACCGAGTGGTCGAAAACACTCGGAGAGGTGGAAAAGGCGCTGAAAGACGAAAGCAATAAAGAGCTGCAATCCTGTCTAAAGGGCGAGCAATCGGACGTGGAGGGCGGCTTCTCCAAGCTCGGTGTTCGAGGTTTTGGCAGCCCCCAAATGGAGGACAAGCAGTTGCTTCAAACTCTCCGCGACGCGTTTGCTGCGAAAGACGAGTCTTGGGGCGGTTTAAAGGCGCATAACGAAGAGTCCCGCTGGTATTGGCGGCATCCAAAGTGGGAAACCTTTGGCAGGAAAATCTGAGGTTTCCCACCGCGTGAGTTGAAGAAGGCGCAAGAGCTCCTGTTTAATGCCTCTTGCGCCTTTCTGATCTCTCGCGGTGCCCTACCCGGCACCTTTCCAATTTCCCATGGCCTCTACTTCCCATTCCCTCCGCGGCGTCCTGCCTGTTTTTCAAACACCTTGGCTTGAAGACGAAACGCTCGACCTCGAAACGCTCGAACGCGAGATCGCCTGGCTCTACGACTGCGACGCGAACGGCATCGTGATGGCGATGGTTTCCGAAACGCTGCGCCTCGACAGTGAAGAACGCGAGCAACTCGCCGCCGCCTCGTGTCGCTTCGGCAAAGATCGCGGCTGTGTGGTGATCAGCGTGGGTGCGGAGTCGTCAAAGGTGGCGGAGCGTTATGCGAAACATGCCGAAAGCGTGGGTGCGGATGCGGTGATGGCGATTCCGCCCGTTTCGATCGGCATCGGTGAAAGCGAACTGCTGACGTATTACACGCGCATCATCAACGCGATCCGAATTCCCGTCATCGTGCAGGACGCGAGCGGTTATGTCGGCAAACCAATGCCCATTGGCATGCAGGCGCGGCTGTTGGACGAGTTCGGGCCGGAGCGTGTGCAATACAAGCCGGAGGCGAGTCCCATCGGGCCCAAACTGAGCGAGCTGCGGGATGCGACGAAGGGTCGCGCTCGTGTGTTCGAGGGCACGGGAGGCATTGCGCTCGTCGATTCCTTCAAGCGCGGCGTGGTGGGCACGATGCCGGGCGCGGATTTGATTCGCGGCCTCGTTCCGCTTTGGAAGGCGCTGGAGGCTGGCGATGCCGAAAAGGCAGATCGCATTCACGGGCCGCTTTCGGCGCTGATTTCGATGCAGACGAGCCTCGACGGCTTTTTGGCGGTGGAGAAGCATCTGCTGAAGAGGCAGGGCATCTTCAAAAACACCTTCGTGCGCGGCCCGGTGGGCTTCAAACTCGATGCGGAGACGATCCGCGAGGTGGAGCGGCAGTTTGACCGGATGATCGCAGCAGCGGAAAGGTAAAATAATGACGGGTAAAATGATGTTCAGAACAGAAAGGCTCCGGGTCATTTTACCCGTCATTATTTTACCATGATCATCGACGTCCACTCCCACGCCTGGAACTTTCCCGCCGACTTCTCCAACGATTTCATTCATCAGGCCGGGCGTGCGCGACCCGGCGTCGCCGTGGATATGAGCGCGACGTATGAGGCGTATCGCGCATCGGCTCCGGAGGACACCACGACGATCGTTTTTGGTGGCAAGGCAAAGCTCAGCGGCCTGTGGGTCGATGACAAGACCATCGCCGAATATGTGGCACGGGATGCAAAGCGGCTGATCGGCTTTTTGTCTGTCGATCCGACACAGGACGGCTGGGAACGCGAAATGAAACTCGGACACGAGGGGCTCGGCCTGCGCGGCATCAAGCTGCTGCCGATGTACGCCGGCTTCAGCCCGGATGATCCGAAGCTGGAACCGCTGTGGCAGTATGCGGAGCAAAACGGCCTGCCGGTGCTGCTGCACATGGGCACGACTTTCATCGCACAGGCGCCGCTGGCCTTCACCCTGCCGCGTTTGATCGAGCCGGTGGCGCTGAAGCATCCCGGCGTGAAGATTATCCTCGCGCATCTCGGGCATCCGTATGAAGGAGAGTGCCTCGTGACGATCCGCAAACACGAGAACGTCTTCGCCGATGTGAGCGCGCTGCATTATCGGCCGTGGCAGCTCTACCATTCACTCATGCTCGCGCAAGAGTACGGCGTCTGGCACAAGCTGCTCTTCGGCACCGACTTTCCCTTCACGACGGTGAACGCCAGCATCGACGGCGTCCGCAAACTCAATGACATGCTCGAAGGCACGAAGCTGCCACGGCTCGATGTGAATCAAATCGAAGCGATGATCCATCGCGACAGCTTAAAGCTGCTCGGGCTGGAGCGGTGACCCACTTCATCATCTCGAACCATGGCGTTGTTGGGCGCGAAGCCCGGATAATTGGTCAGTTCCACGGCGTATTACCACCACCATGAAGACACTCATTCTACCCATCGTCGCCTTGATGCTCATCAGCACGGCCACTGCTCCGGCCCAACAGCCCAAGGAGAATCCACAGAAGTCCATCGAGGAACTGCAAGAGCGCAGCCGCGACGCTAAGGCAGCCGGACGGCTCGACGAAGCGAGGGAGCTGGCTGGACGGGCCGAGAGACTGCGCAACGAGCATGAGGGCATGAAAAGACCCGCGCGGCCATTCGAAAAAGGCGGTCCTAAGCCGGAAAGACCTCCGGAGGCGGAGCGGATGGAGCACGTCATGCAGGCCATCCAGCATCTGCACGCCGCCGGTTTGCACGAGCCGGCCAAGAGCATCGAAGACATCGCCCACCACATGCGGCGCGAGATGGAGGAGCGGATGCGGCACGAGCAGATGGAAGCCCGCGAACGCGAAGGAAGGCATGCGGAACTGGAGGAAATGAGGCAGCAGATGCGCCGCATGGCCGAGCAGATCGAGAGGCTGCAGGCGGAGGTGAAGAAACGCGGCGATTAATCCACGGGGGCACCGCCAGGGTTTGTTCATACTCATGCTTGTCCTGCGACGGTTCCAGCAGCTAACATGGCCTGGAATTCGCTTGTCCGTATTGGCAGCCCATGAGCATCTCGTCGTCCGCATCTTCCTCATCAAAACCTTCGAAGGGCTGGCAGCCGCCAGCGCTGGAGGAGATGCAGGCCATGCTGCCGCAGTACCAGTTTGTTTCGCTGCTCGGCAGGGGCGGGATGGGGGCGGTTTACAAGGCCGTCCAAATTTCCCTGGATCGTGTGGTGGCCGTCAAGGTGCTGCCCGGGGACTTGATTGATGATACAGACGCGCAGTTCGCCGAGCGCTTTAAGAACGAGGCGCGCACGATGGCGAAAATGAATCATCCGGCCATCGTGAATCTGTGGGACTTCGGCGAGACGAGCACGGGGCTGCTGTTCATCGTGATGGAGTTCATTGACGGCACGGACGTGTCGAAGATGATCGCTTCGCAGGGACGGCTGCCGGAGGACTACGCGCTGTCGATCACCGCACATGTCTGCGATGCGCTGCAGTATGCGCACGATCACGGCGTGATTCACCGGGACATCAAGCCGGCGAACATCCTGATCAACATGGAGGGGGCGGTGAAGGTGGCCGACTTTGGCCTGGCCAAGCAGAGCGATGCGGGACAGGGAGGGCTGACGAAGACGAACATGGCGATGGGGACGCCGGATTTCGTGGCACCGGAGGCGCTGTTTCCCGGGACGGTTTTGGATGGCCGTGCGGATTTGTATGCCGTCGGTGTGATGCTTTTTCAGATGCTCAGCGGCGAGATCCCACGCGGGATGTGGACTCTGCCAGGTGAGAAGGTGGGCACCGATCCGCGCTTCGATGAGATCATCACAAAGGCGATGCAGACGGACCGGGAACTGCGTTATCAAACCGCAGCGGAGATCCGCCATGATTTGCACGCAATCACGATGACTCCGCGGGCGATTCTGGAGCAGCGGGCGGCGCAGGCTGCGAGCGCGGCCCCATCTCCGACTTCGGCGATCACGCAAGGCGTGCCGACGCAAAAGCCGACGGGCCAGCGGCCGCAGACTCAGGGGCCGCGTCGGCAGCACATGGCAGCGCCCTCATCCCAGGTGCCCATGCGTGAAAAATCCGGCAACGGAGCCTTCTACGGAATGGTCGTGGCGGTGTTGGTTCTGCTTGGTTTGGTGGTGTTGCTATCCGGAGGGAAAAAAAACCAACTGGAATTGCCGTCTGCCACCAACAAGCCGGAGGATAAATCAGGAGGTGGCGGGGTGAAGTCTGCTGCCGGCCCCACGGCAGGTGCGCCGCGCAATCCGCCGGCGGAGTCTCCAGTGGCGATGAAAAAATCTGCGCCCGCTGGCGCGAAACCCAAATCGAATCCGAGTTTCGAATCGGTCAACCTCCTGGCGGGCGTGGATGTGAAACGCGGAGCCATTCAGGGAGTGTGGGAAATGACATCAGAGGGCCTGTTATCGCGGCCGTCTGAGATTGCCCAGGTTTTTGAGTTCCAGCAGGTGCCGCCGGAGGAGTACGATTTTGAGATCGAGTTCACTCCGACGAATGGGAACATGGAGGCCATGCAGGTGATTCCCGTGCACGGACGTTCGCTGCTGTGGAAAATGGGCACCGGTGGTGGAGACCGGTGGCTTCACCTTTTCGGACCGGTCATCGACGGCAAGAGTCCGCGGGAGCAAGCAACGCGCATGGAAGCCTGCATCTCGGCACCCCGCTTCGTCAGCGGTGAGCGGCATCGCTGCGTGCTGGAGGTGCGGAGAAATGCATTTCGGGTGATCCTCGATGGAAATGAAATCATGAGCTGGAGCGGCGACGTCTCCCGGTTCAGCGGCGAAAACTTCTTCGAGCTTCATGATCCCACGCACCTAGGAGTCGCCAGTTGGAACACGAAGATCGCTTTTCACAAGGCAGAGATGCGGGCGCCGGGTGCGCCGTCCACTGTGGCGGCTTTGCCAACGGTTACGCCGGCAACAGCTGCGGCATGGCGGCCCGTTTTCACCGAAGCCTTGAAGAAGAGCGCCGGAGTCACCGAGATGCCGGAAGGGTGGATGCGTGTTGAGAAGGCTTACCTCAATGCGCCGGGCGGCAAAGACATGGCCATCCGGGCGCGCATCCGGTTCACCGGGGGGACGTACGTATGGCCCATACGCTTCCGCGACGCATCGAAGAACGGGCTGTTGCACTACGGGTTGAGCATCACGCGTGACGGCAAATTTCTGCTCCATCGCCGCGTGATGGTTGCGGGCGAATACACCAGCGATGACAAACCGCTCATGGAGGTCCAAGCCCCGCGTCCCTTTGCTGAAGGCACGGAGTTTGATCTCGAGGTCGCCGCCCAGGGAGACCGCCTCATGGTGAAGCTCGATGGCGAGATGATCATCGACGTGCGTGACACGTTTCATCAGGGAGGGCGCACCCAGTTTGGCGGAGACACGGCCGTTGTTGAGTTCAAGAACCTCGAATGGCGTCCACTGAGTGCCTCAGGGAAAGCCGACGACATGCCGTCAGAACTGGCGACCACATCTCCTGCCGCCCCCGCATCTGCCGCCGGCATGGATCCCGCCATGCGTCAAAAAACTTCGACCGCGCCCCTGAAACCCGGCGGTGTGGATGCGCTGGCGCAACTGTCCCATCTGCCTGCCGACGATACTTTTGTATGGGAGAAGACGTCCGATGGCATCTCCGTGAGATTTCTGAAAGACCCCGGTCCATACAAGGCATGCCTGGCGCTCCCCGTCGAGCTTTCTCCTGACTACGTGGCTGAAGTCTGGTTCACGATCCCGGAGGCTGATGAGCATGTCGGCCTAACGATTCCCGTGGGCGATGGCCGCCAGACGACCTGCTGGATCTGGCCAGGGGATGGAGGTTGGGCGGGATTCGGCAAGGTGGACGGCAAGGACCCCCAAGTGCCTGACATCGAAAAAGGCTGCTCCAGCCGGTTTCAACTACCGGCAAACGAACTGACCCACATGCGCACAGAAGTACGACGCACGCCGGGGAACGTGGAGATCCATTTCCGTTTGAACGGCCTCCTGGTGGCACATTACAATGGCCCGACACACCGTTTGAGCACGAGCACTGCGTGGTATTTGCAGCCGAAGCCGGAGCTGGTCCAGATTGGTGGCAGGCGAGCCACCTTCCATCGCGTGGTGGTCAAGTCCATTGATCGTGAGGCCGAAGAAAGGGCACGCATCATCGCCGCCGACCCGCATCTGACCAAGCTCGACACAGGATTTAAAGCCCGCTACGCGAGTGATGCGCAGAGGCCTTTCGAGGCCGGTCTCGCCGCTCTTAACCGGGGCTATGTCGAAAAGGGCCTCGCCCGGGCTCGTGCGGCCGCCGAAGCCGGTGGCAGGGTGGATGAGGTCGCCGCTCTGGATGCCGAAAAGGCGGTGATTGAAAACGGGCAGGATCTTCCAGCCGAGGACCCCGCCGAAACGCCCGACTCACTCAAAACCCTGCGAAGCACCTACCGCAGCGCTTTGGAAAAACTGAAGGCGGAGCGCCAAGGCAAAGCAAGGGCGCTGCACGAGATTTATCTGAAGGCGCTCGACGACTACGTGATCGAACTGACCAAGGCGGGAAGAATCCCCGATGCTGAGAAAGTGCAAACCCTCCGCGAAGACCTCGCTCAGACGAGCGCGGCGGACCTTGCGGACGGTCTGCAGCCATGATGGCTGCACACTGAGGCCCACGACTGTCAATTGAGTGCTCCTAAGCAGTGGCGCTTGCGCTTTCCAAGATAAACTTGTGGTCCAGCCAAAGCTCTTGTTATCGTGGTGCGCAATCCGCTTGTCCTGAGTGAAACCCCATGAGCACCACATCCTCAGCATCCAAACCCTCCGGCGCCTGGCAGCCGCCGCCCCTGGAGGAAATGCAGGCCATGCTGCCTCAGTATGAGTTTGTCTCCCTGCTCGGTCGCGGCGGCATGGGCGCGGTTTTCAAGGCCGTGCAGGTCACCCTGGACCGACCCGTGGCCATCAAGGTCCTGCCGGTCGATCTCGTCGCCGACGAGGACACACAGTTCGCCGAGCGCTTCAAGAACGAGGCGCGAACCATGGCGAAGATGAACCATCCGGCCATCGTCAACGTGTACGACTTCGGCGAGACGAACACGGGCCTGCTCTACATCGTGATGGAATTCATCGACGGCACCGACGTGGCGCAGATGATCGCCAGTCAGGGCAAGCTGCCGGAGGACTACGCGCTCTCCATCACCGCGCATGTCAGCGACGCGCTGAACTACGCGCACACGCACGGCATCGTTCATCGCGACATCAAGCCGGCGAACATCCTCATCAACATGGAGGGCGCGGTGAAGGTGGCGGACTTCGGCCTGGCAAAGGCGAACGATCCCAGCCAGAGTGGCATCACCAAGACCAACATGGCGATGGGCACGCCGGACTTCGTGGCGCCGGAGGCCTTCATCCCCGGCATTCCGCTGGACGGCCGCGCGGACCTGTATGCGATGGGGGTGATGCTCTACCAGATGCTCACGGGGGAAATACCGCGCGGGATCTGGACAATGCCGAGCGCGAAGTTGGGCACGGATCCCCGCTTTGATTCGATCATTGCCAAGGCGATGCAGACGGACCGCGAGCAGCGCTACCAGAGCGCGGTGGCTCTGCGCCAGGACCTGGACACGATCCTGACCCTGCCGAGGGCGGCGCTCATCCAGCAGCAGCAGGCGGCGGCGGAAGCGGCGGCGCGTGCGACTCAGGCAAAAAAGCAGACCGCGAGCGGACCGCAGCGGCGCCCGGTCAGCGCTCCGTTGCAGGTGGAAGCGCCGCTCGTCAAAAGAAGATCCAGTCTCGGCCCCGTCTTTGGCATCGCTGCCAGCGTGGTGATCATCGCGGGTCTGTTCTATCTGCTCCGGGGACCGAAACAAGACAAGAGCCAGGCGCAAACCACGGTCGTCGAGACTCCGGCCGGGAGTGCGCCCCTCCAACCTAAGACACCGCCGACCACGGCCAAAACTCCGCCTCCCGCGCCAAAGCCTGCCGCACCGAAACCCGCAGCGGCGCAAGCTTCCGGAGAAGTGTGGGTGGACGGCCTCAGCCACATCCTGGCTGACCCGAAACAATCCAAAGGACTGAGTCGGCAGCCGGATGGCAGTGCGTTGGTGACCGCATCCTGCGATCTATGGCCCATGCCGATCGACGGCGCCCCCATGCTGGATCAGGCGGTGCGCATTACCGGGCGTTTTGGCACAGCCAATTTGAACCTCAGTGTGCGCAGGACGGAGAACGGACCGAATGGTGCCGGCTCCGGGTATGAATTGAAATGGCTGCCCGGCACTGACAGGCTGCCCCTGGGGCATGCGGTGCCAAATCGCAGTTTCAGAGAACTGTACTCATGGAATCTGCCGCCGGGGACGGATCTTGAAGCTTCGCACAGCCTGGAGCTTCGAGTCGTTGGCGATCAGCTCAGCGTGTCGCTGGACGGTCGCGAGGTCGGCGATTTCAAGAATGCGGGGCCGGCTCAAGGCTTCCCGCACATGCGCATCTTCAAAGGAGCGGTCATTGAGCAGTTTGAATATGCCGATCTGGGACGCTCCCCCGCTGCTCCGGTCGAACCGCTCGCCACCACCACCGCTCCCGTGATGCCGCCAGCTCCGATGCTAGTCACACCGGCTCCGATGCCCGTCACACCCGCGACGGTCGCGAAGCCCGCCATTCCGCCGGGTTGGACGGACCTGCTCGCCACGGCAGACGTGGCTCGCGATACGGTCCAGGGCAGATGGGAAATGAGAGAGGAAGGGCTGCATTGCGCGGCGGGAGGCGGGCAGGAATATTTCAAATTCCCGCCCCCACCGGGGGAGGAGTACGATTATTTGATCGAGTTCACTTTGCTCGGCAAAGGTGGCACAGTTTCTCAAATGCTCGTGGTTCCCGGACACCAATTCGCCCTCCTGATGAGTCCCGAATTTAGCAGCCTCGGGGCGGCTCTGGATGGAAAACTCTGGGATGACCCTGAACGCACGGAGGCCCTGTCTCGGGAGCCCGGGCATGAACCCGGGCGCCGGGTGCGCGCGAAGGTGGAAGTCCGGCGGGGTGCGGCCCGGGTGATAATCGATGACAGGGAGGTGATCAACTGGAGCGGCGATTTCAAGCGGCTTGAGTTGCACACCAGAAGTTACAATCGAAACCACAAGACGGAGCTCGGCGTCGCATGCCAAAATGCCGAGGTTGTTTTTCATCGCGTCATGGTGGGGCCTCCCAGCGTGAATGAGAAGCTGGTGGCTCAATTGATCTCTTCGGACCCCCGCATCGCCCGGCTCGATGCGGGATTCAAATCCCGCTACGAGTCTGACGTGGAAAAACCTCGTCTGGCCGCCGTGGCCGCGCTGAACAAGAGCTACGTCACCAACGGCATCGCGAAGGCCCGGGCGGCGGCGCAGAGCCGTGGCAGCCTCAAAGAAGTCGTCGCTTTCGACGAGGTGAAGGCGCGCATCGAGCGGGGTGAAGGCGTGCCGGACCTCGATGAGCCTGACGCACCCGAATCACTCAAATCGCTTCGCGCCATTTACCGAAGCGCCCTGGCGAAGATCACCGCCGAAAGCAACACGAGGGCGACCCCACTCTATGACATCTACCTGAAAGCGCTGGATGCCTACATCGCCGAGCTGAAGCAAGCAGAGAAGATCCCGCAAGTCGAGACGGTGACGGCCTTCCGCGATGACTTGGCCAGGCAAAGGCCCGATTCCGACAAGCCCGCCACCGCGACCGTCGCAGTTCAGGAGCCCGTTCCGACCACGCCCGCCGCATCTCCGGCGCCAGCCGCCTCCAGTGGGAGCTCCTGGCGCCGTGCGGCCGAGTGGCTCGTCGCGGGACGAGGTTCGGCCTATGTTGTCCAGGGGGGGCAACGGATCGAAATCAAGAATGTGGAAGACATCCCATCCGGCAGGTTCGATTTCGACGAACTCAATCTACGCGGAGCGGTTTCAACCTTGAAACTCACGGATGCCGATACGGCGGTCCTCAGTGGCATGCGGGACCTGCGCCGTGTTCTGATCCGGGCGAATGGGCTGACAGACGACGGTTTCGCTTTTCTGGACGGCAATGCGGATCTGGAATTTCTGTTTATCGAGATTTCACCCGAGATCACCGACGGGGTCTTGGTTCATCTGGCGGATGCCACGAAACTGCGGGAATTCCGGGCTCAAGGGGCGAAGAAATTCACCGGCCGGGGCATGGACCGCGCCCCCTTCCTCGATTCACTTCAAGCGATCTTCTTCAACGACTCGGGAATCTCCGACGAAGGGCTGCGCACACTCGCAGACGCACGGCAACTGGCCTCACTCGACCTTTCTGGAACCAACATCACTGACAAAGGCTGCGCTGCTTTGAACGGCATGAAGTCGCTCAAGTCGCTGATCGTGCAGAATACGGCGTTCGGCGACGAAGCCGCAGCCATTGTCGCCAAACTGTCCGGATTGCAGAGACTCAACGTCCAGAATTCCAAGATCACGGAGGCCGGACTGGCGAAGCTTTCCAACTTAAAAAACCTTGTGGAACTCGTTGTCCGCAACGGAAATCCGCAACTCAGCGAGGAGACGCTGGTGGAGTTTCAGAAATCCATGCCAAGTTGCAAGGTTCACTGACGGGTCGTTGTTTTTCACAAGCCGCTTGTCCTGTGACAAAACTGATCGTTAGGATGGTCTAAAACCTGCCTCTCTCCACCGGGGTCTAGTTCGCATCTTCGAATGAGCACCACGTCATCTGCATCCTCCGCATCCAAACCTTCCGGTGGCTGGCAGCCGCCGACGCTGGAGGAGATGCAGGCCATGCTGCCTCAGTATGAGTTTGTCTCCCTGCTCGGTCGCGGCGGCATGGGCGCGGTTTACAAGGCTGTGCAGGTCACCCTCGACCGGCCCGTCGCCATCAAGGTCCTGCCGGTCGATCTCGTCGCCGATGAGGACACCCAGTTCGCCGAACGCTTTAAAAACGAGGCGCGCACGATGGCGAAGATGAACCATCCGGCCATCGTCAACGTGTACGACTTTGGCGAGACGAACACGGGCCTGCTCTACATCGTCATGGAGTTCATCGACGGCACGGACATCGCGCAAATGATCGCCAGTCAAGGCAGGCTGCCGGAGGACTACGCGCTCTCCATCACCGCGCATGTCAGCGACGCTTTGAATTACGCCCATGCGCGGGGGGTGATTCACCGCGACATCAAGCCGGCGAACATCCTCATCAACATGGAGGGCGCGGTCAAGGTGGCGGACTTCGGCTTGGCGAAGCAGAACGATGCAGGACAAAGCGGCATCACCAAGACCAACATGGCGATGGGCACGCCGGACTTCGTGGCGCCGGAGGCCTTCATCCCCGGCATTCCGCTGGACGGCCGCGCGGACCTGTATGCGATGGGGGTGATGCTCTACCAGATGCTCACGGGGGAAATACCGCGCGGGATCTGGACAATGCCGAGCGCGAAGTTGGGCACGGATCCCCGCTTTGATTCGATCATTGCCAAGGCGATGCAGACGGATCGCGAGCAGCGCTACCAGAGCGCCGCGGATCTGCGCAGGGATCTGGATACGATCCTGACCACGCCACGCGCGATACTCATTCAACAACAGCAGGCGGAGGCGAAGGCGCGCGAGACTCAGGCGCAAAAACAGAGACAGGCCGTCAGCGGGCCTCAGCAACGCCCGGTCGCTCCACAAAGTGAAGCACCCAAGCCGCCGGTCCAAAAAGGAGCCCGCCTGGGTCCCCTCATCGGCATCGCGACGACGTTGGTCTTGCTCGCAGGTTTGTATTTCCTCCTTGCAGGCAAGGAACCCCAGCGGGTGCCCAGGAACAACGCCATGTCATCGACAACGGCCCCTCAAACCGCCGTCAAAAACGCGCAAACCGAACGGGCCGAGCCTTCCACATCCAAGCCCGCCCCGCCATCCGATACGGTGGTCGCTCCGAAAATAACGGCAAAGCCCGTCGCCGTTCCTCCGCCGACTCTAATTTCAGCTCCTAGCCAAGTCGAACCCGGCTGGACCGACCTTTTCGCCGGCATGGATGTTGTTCGTGATGCGGTCCGCGCGGAGTGGGAGATGACGCCTGACGGACTTCGTATCAAGTCCGGACCGAAGCCTCCAGTCTGTCCATTCGAGTTCAACGTTTCTCCGCCAGAGGAGTATGACTACGAGGTCGAGTTTACGATGATCGCTGGCCTTCGAGACCTGTCACTGATCCTGCCCGTGCCAGACCGCTGGTTCGTAGTGCGCATGCAGCCTAATGGCTGTTGGTTGGGCCACTTTTTGGATCGCCTGGATCTGGGGCATCCGGACCGTCAGGAGGACAGGTTGTTGGACCTCAAAATCAAGCAGGGGAAGCGGTATCGTTCGTTGGTGGAAGTGCGTCGTGATTCCGTGCGCCTGGTGGTTGACGACAAAGAGGTGGTGTCCTTTCAGGGTGACCTGAAACGCCTGACCCCGGACCCTCTGTTTGCCTTGCGTGATGTCACCCATCTCGGTGTTGGCACCCACTTATCAGCAGTAATCATCCACCACGCTCGGATGCGACCGGCATCTCAGGGACAGAAGATGCTGGTGCAGGTTCCAGCCCCTCCTTCACCCATGCCCGCACCCGCGCCAACCGTCGTCAAAGATGCCGGTCCTTCCCAGTGGAAGGTGCGAAAGCAGAGCCGGAACGGCTGGTTTGCCGTGGCCTCCTCGGCGGACGGCAACACGCTCGTCGCAGCGCAACCCGGAAGCATTCACACGTCCAAAGACAGCGGCGCGACATGGAAGTCGGTGGCGCTCGCGGGCCAATGGCGATCCGTGACCTCTTCGGCGGACGGCTCACGGCTTGCGGTGGCGGGCAAACAAACGTCCGTCTTCACCTCGTCCGACTCCGGAGCCACATGGACCGAGAGGTCCAGCGGCGTCCACGATTGGAGCAGTCTGGCGTGCTCGGCGGATGGCATGCAAATCGTCGCCGTGCGACTCCAGACTGAAAGCGGTGGCATCCCCATTCACATTTCGAAGGACGGCGGTGCCACTTGGACGACAAAGGCTGCAGGAGGCGATTGGTGGTCGAGCGTGGCGTCCTCCGCGGATGGCAGCCGTCTGGTGGCCGTAAGCAATGGATGGGCCATCGGCGGTCACATCCATATCTCCCACGACTCGGGGGACACCTGGACCAAGCGCATGACGGATCTTCCGCGGCGCTGGAGTTCCGTAGCCTCATCCGCAGACGGAACCCGGCTCGTTGCGGTGGACGAGGGTTTTACCGATGGCGATGGGGGGCGAATTTACACCTCGGCGGATTCGGGAGAGACTTGGGTTTCCACGGGGCCCGTGCAGCCATGGGGGGCCGTGGCCAGTTCCTCCAGCGGCCATCGGCTCCTCGCCGCAGTGGGAAGGACAAACGACAGCGACAGACGCGCGGGCGCAATCCATGTCTCCACTGATTTCGGAGAAACCTGGCAGGCCCAGGAAGCTCCGCACGTCTGGTATTCCGCGGCTTCATCCGCGGACGGCACGCATCTGATCACGGCGGGACTGCTCGAGAACGGCGAGCACCAGATTTTCACACTCGACCTCCGCTCGTTCGCCGCGAGGACGGGGAATGACCCTCGTCTGTTGAAGCTGGAGGAAGGGTTCCGCGCTCGCTACGAATCCGACGCCCAGAAGCCTTATCTGGCCGCCGTCGCCAGCCTGAACAAAAGCTATATCAACAACGGCATCGCCAAGGCGCGGGCGGCGGCGCAGAGCCGTGGCAGCCTGAAGGAAGTTATTGCTCTCGACGAAGTCAAAGCCCGGATCGAACAGGGCGATGGCGTGCCCGATGTCGATGAACCGAACGCACCCGAGTCGCTCAAATCTCTCCGCTCCATTTACCGCGGTGCTTTGGCGAAAATCACCGCCGAACGCGATGCGAAGGCGGCACCTCTCTACGACATCTACATCAGGGCACTCGACGGTTACGCCGCCGAACTCCTGCAGGCCGAAAAATTGGAAGAAGCCAAAAGGGTGCAGGCTCTTCGAGAAGACATTGCATCTTCAAGCCCCCGGCTCGCCGCAGCGCCAGTCGAGAAGAAGGCGGCTGCGGCCCCGAACGCACCGACAATGGCGCCCAAACCGTCGTCCGGCGGGAGTTCTTGGCGAACAGCGGCAGAGTTTCTCGTCAGGAACGGCGGCTCCTTCTTTGCATCGAAGAGCGGCGTGAGCGGCTGGGTCACCAAGGAGGACGAAATCCCCTCGGGGAGGTTCGACATCCTCGAAATCAATCTTGACCGCAACAACTCCCTCCTGCCGCCGCTCAAGGACTCGGACTTCGAGGCTTTCAGCGGACTGCGTGACCTGCAGCGTGTGTCCATCATGCCCGCTCATCCCGGCCTCACTGCGGCCGCCTACGCATTCCTGGCTGGAAATGATGAGTTGGTCTCGCTCCGCGTTGAAGGCGACCCGGATTTCACCTCTGAAAATCTGGCGCTCCTGTCTGGCGCAAAAAAGCTGCAAAGCATCCGGATCGTCGGCGCTCCGAGATTCACGGGCGAGGGGCTCGACAAGCTGGTCGGGACAGGCTCCCTCATCCAACTCGACCTTCTCGAATGCGGCATCACCGATGAGGGCATGCTCGCGATCGCCGCCTGCAAAAAACTGCAGGCTCTCTTCTGCAATTCAGCCGCCGTCACTCGCGAAGGGTTCGCGGCGATCTCGGGGCTCAAATCCCTCGTCACGTTAACCGCTTACGGTACCCTCGTTGACGACGAGGCTGCAGACAGTATCAGCCGTCTCACCAATCTCACCAGCCTCGACCTGAGCAACACCAGGATGGGTGATGCGGGATTGCAGAAGCTGAGGGCGCTGAAAAAACTCACCTCTTTGAACCTGGGAGGGACGCAGGTCACGCTTGAGGCAGCGGCAGCTTTTCAAAAAGCGAACCCGCAATGCCGGGTCTCCCGCTAGAAATGAGGCAAATGACTAGGCGTCAAAGGGAGAGAAGAGACTTGTCGAAGTGGGCGATCCACTCGTAGGATGGCTCGAATCCTGCCTGCCCTGACGGGCCATTTCCATGAGCACCTCGTCATCAGCATCCTCCAGTTCTCGGCCATCGGGGGGCTGGCAGCCGCCAACGCTGGAGGAGATGCAGGCCATGCTGCCGCAGTATCAGTTCGTATCGCTGCTCGGCAGGGGCGGCATGGGCGCGGTTTACAAGGCTGTGCAGGTCACGCTGGACCGCCCGGTGGCCATCAAAGTGCTGCCCGTGGATTTGATCGAAGACGACGACGCGCAGTTTGCCGAACGCTTCAAAAACGAGGCGCGCACCATGGCGAAGATGAACCATCCGGCCATCGTCAACGTGTACGACTTCGGTGAGACGAACACGGGCCTGCTCTACATCGTCATGGAGTTCATCGACGGCACGGACATCGCGCAAATGATCGCCAGTCAAGGCAGGCTGCCGGAGGACTACGCGCTCTCCATCACCGCGCATGTCAGCGACGCTTTGAATTACGCCCATGCGCGGGGGGTGATTCACCGCGACATCAAGCCGGCGAACATCCTCATCAACATGGAGGGCGCGGTGAAAGTGGCGGACTTTGGACTGGCAAAGCAGAACGACCCGGGTCAGAGCGGCATCACGAAGACGAATATGGCGATGGGCACGCCGGATTTCGTGGCACCGGAGGCGCTCATCGCCGGCATTCCGCTGGACGGTCGCGCCGATTTGTACGCGATGGGTGTGATGCTCTACCAGATGCTTACGGGAGAGATTCCGCGCGGGATGTGGTCAATGCCAAGCAAGAAACTTGGGACCGACCCGCGCTTTGACGAAATCATCTCGAAGGCGATGCAGGCGGATCGCGAGCGGCGCTACCAGAGCGCCGCGGATCTGCGCCGGGATCTGGACACGATCCTGACCACGCCACGCGCGGTTCTTATTCAACAACAGCAGGCCGCCACTGAGGCGAAGGCCGCTTCGAGCGCCCGGCAGAGGCCGAAGACTCAAGTGCCGCTCAACACCCAAGCGCCACCGGAAGAAGTTCCTCCGCAAAGGAGATCCCCCTCCCTTGTGGGGCCCGTGCTGGGTGCCCTCACGGTTTTGGGCCTCATCGTGGGCGCGTTCTTCATGCTCCGTCCCGTGCCGGTCGTCAAAAGCAAACAAGCCTCGAAGGCCCAGATCGTGGATACGCCGCAGGAACCGCCGACCTCAGCGCCCGCCGCTGGTTCGGACACTTTGCCCAACGATGGTGAGTGGCTGGATTTGCTGCCCAGCTTGGAAAATCCGCTGACCATATCCGCAAGGCCGGATCGTGACCCGATTGGAACATGGAACTCCTCAGCGGACACCGTCACGGTGGAACAAGCCGGGGTGAACGAAGCCGTGGTGCTGCCGGTGAAGATGCCCGACTCCTACGAACTCTCTCTGCGCATCAAGTCAGAGGGCCCAGCCACCTCACATGTAGGAATCCTTTTACCCATTGGTGGCAAGCTGATCAAGATCAACAACATCCAGCAACCGCCGAATTCAGAGGGCCTCACGATCATCAATCAGATTAGCACAGGGAACGCTCCTCCGCGTAATCAGGACATCAAAAAATCGTTTTTGCGTCAGAATCTGGAGAGTCTCGTTGAGATCGCAGTGCGGACCAATCAGCGTGACGCAAATTTTACCCTGCGGGTGGACGGTCAGTTGTTTTTTGAATGGAGCGGTCCGAAAAGCAATATCCGGACGCCCCCCATCCACGGCCCCTTTTGCCCGCAGGACAATGTCGCCTTCACCGCCAGCAACAAGGCCACCGCCTTCTTCAAGGAAGTGCGTGCGCGACGTCTTACGGGCAAAGAGGCGGAACCTGTCCAAGCCGCCACAACCATGTCCGTCGCCGGAGTGACGACTCCCTCCACTACCACGCCTGTCCCGACTCCAGCGCCGGCTCCCGAGCCCTCGACGCCCATCACGCCGGTTCAATCATCGACTGAACAGCCGGAGAATCTGCTGACACTTGTGGACCTCGACAGACATGTCGTTCCCTTGAATGTCCAAGCCTGGAAGCGAATTCCGGAAGGCATCCAAGCCTCCAATCCGCAGAACCCCGGGAACAAGAAGGGCACCTTGCAAATACCCGTCCAACTCGCTCCGAGCTATGCGGCGGAAGTGTCCTTCACCACCAGCCAGGCCGAAGGAGAGTTCGGATTTGTCCTTCCTCTCGGGAACGGCCATCAGGTGGCCTGCCAGATTGGCGGCAATCGCGAAGGTTATGCTGGCATCTCGCTCGTGGATGGGAAGAAACTTCAAGACTCCGGGAGCCCGACGGAATACGCCAAGCCGTTCAAGCTGACCAGGAACCAACCAACGTCGATGCGTGTCGAAGTCCGGCGCCTGCCCGACAAGGTGGACATCCAATTCAGCATCAACGGAGATCCCACCGCCGCTTACCAGGGCCCTGCGGAGAAGCTCTCCCTCTCTCCCGAATGGCATGTGGGCGAAGACAAAAATGCGTTGTATCTCGGCTGCGTCCACCGCAGCGGTGGTTTCGGCACCACGTTCAAGGAATTGCGCGTGGAAGCTTTGGACTTGAAAAAGGAAGCGATCACTGTCGATCCACACATCGCGCGACTCGAAGCCGGATTCAAAGCTCGCTATGAAACTGACGTGGAGAAGCCTTATCAGGCCGCCGTTGCCAGCCTGAACAAGAGTTACATTAACAACGGCATCGCCAAGGCTCGTGCGGCGGCACAGAGCCGGGGAAGCTTGAAGGAAGTCGTCGCATTCGACGACGTCAAAGCCCGGATCGAGCGTGGTGAAGGAGTGCCGGAAGAAGACGCACCCGACACTCCGGAGTCGCTCAAGTCTCTGCGTGCGATCTACCGCAGCGCCATGACCAAAATCAACTCTGAACGCGATGCCAGGGCCGCTCCCCTCTACGATGTTTATGTGCGTGCCTTGGATGCCTACATCGCAGAACTGACCATGGCGGACAAGGCCGACGAAGCACGGCAGGTGTCGATGCTGCGTGACGAGATCGCCGGTAAGCGTCCCCTGCCGCAAGTGGTAGCCGCCACCGAGGAGCCGGAAAGCAAGCCCGCCACCACCACTCCTCCTCCGATGACAACCAACCCCAACGCCACTGCCGTTGGAAGCGGCAGTTCCTGGCGCACCGCCGCCCTTTATCTCGTCAACAACGGCGGCAACTGCGTGGTGGAAAAGAGTGGAGCACGAATCTCGGTGCCCACGGAAAAGGAGATTCCAAGCGGCAAGTTCGACGTCGTCGAAATTAGTCTGGACCGCTTTAACTCCCTTTTTCCACCGCTGAAGGATGCCGATCTGCAGCCACTCGAGGGTCTGCGCGACTTGCGCAGCGTGTGGATACGGCCAATGCGCCCAGGTCTCACGGATGCCGGATTGGCCTTTCTGGCGGCCAATTCAGACCTGACTTCACTCCATCTCGAAGGAGCGCCGGACATCGGCGACGGGCTGCTGGCGCATCTCTCCGGTGCGAAGAAATTGCAGTTTTTCCACCTCAACAACGCAACCAGGTTTACCGGCAGGGGGCTCGGCGGAATGACTTTCCTCGGCTCTCTGAAAGAATTCGTCTGCGAAAACACCGCCTTGAGCGACGAAGCACTGGCCGCCCTGGGGCAGTGCAGGAACCTTGAAATCATGCGCATTGGCGAAGGCGCCTACACCGACGAAGGGTTCAAGTCCCTTCAGCGCCTGCAGTCACTCCGCGTGCTGGGCGCCAACAAGAGCGCGTTCGGTGACGAGGCGGCATCCACCATCGCAGGGCTGTCGAATCTCTCCGAATTGAACCTTGCCGATACCAAGATCACCGATTTGGGCTTGGCGAAGCTCCGTTCCCTCAAAAAGCTGACGTCGCTCAATCTCACCGGCTCCCAGGTTTCCCGTGAAGCAGCCGAGGAGTTTCAGAAACTGATGCCGCAATGCCGGGTGTCTCGCTGATCGTCCACGGATCAGTCCGGAAACAGCTCGCGCACCGCCTTCTCCCGGTAGGAGAAAATGCGCTCGAGTTCCGGTTTGACGAGAATCGAATGGGCCAGATCCCCCAGCGGCGCGAACGGAAGCACATATGTGGCCCTGTCCTCCAGCTCGATGCGACCGTCACCAAGATCATGAAAGGCATGTTCGTGATGCCAGACGGCATACGGCCCCACCCGCTGCTCATCGATGAAGCGCCGCCCTTCCTCCACCAGCGTGATTTCGGACAGCCACGTCATCGGAACGCCCAGAAGCGGGCGCACGCGGTAGGCGATCATCATTCCCGCGCACATCTTCGCGGGCAGGTCCGGCGTCAAGATTTCAAAACCCAGCTTCGGCGGGGTGATCTTCGCCAGGTTCCGCGGGTTCGAAAAGAACGTCCATGCCTCCTCCAGAGTCGTGCGGACGACTTGTTTCATGTGCAGTGTATGAACGGCCATTTGTCATCATTACGTCCGTCGATCCATCGTTAGCGCTTTGTTAGCCGGTCAGTCCGCCGCCTTGAGCCTGATAGCACCACGTGTCTTCAGCGGATGTGCCGGCTGCCGGCGTTGCGTGCATGCGAGAAGACCCTCCTCCATCAGCGCTGCCGCCACCTCCCGTACTCTCGGCATGAGGGGGCGCCAGTCTTTGGCAGCGCGCTTAGCCGCCTCGGAGGGACAGAACGAGCTCGTGCCGCCGCGCTCGGAGGCAAGTTCCATCAATGCTTTGCGAATGGCCTCTGCCGTATCCATCACGGCTTACTCCTCCGGCATGCATCGCTGCAATATTTCACATGGGTCCAGTCACGGGCCCACTTCTTTCGCCAAATGAAAGGCCTGCCACAGGCCGCGCACACCTTCCAGGGCAGATGCTGTTTCTTCACGCCGCGCATGGAGTCAGCGGGGGAATTCCGTGGCTGCGGCCACTGTTTCCCACTTCTCCGCCTCACGCGTCAGCGCCGCAGCCTTGTCGCGAAGTTTTTTCACCACATACCCGCCCAGGGGGAAACGCAGCGGCGCTTCACCTTCGCGCACCATCTTAACGATGGCCTCCGCTGCCTTCATCGGATCTCCAGGCTGCCTGCCTTCCATGGAGGCGAGGAATCTCTCGAATTTGCCGGAACTGGCCTGATACTCCGCGATCTCATCCTTCGCCCTGTCGAGACTGCGGGCGATGAAGTCTGTGCGAAACGGCCCCGGCTGCACCAGCGTCACTTTGATTCCCAGAGGGGCCAGTTCGAGCCGTAAACTCTCGCTCATCAGCTCCAGAGCCGCCTTAGCCCCGCCGTAGATGCCGAAGCCTGCGTAGTTCGAAATGGCCGCCGCCGCGCTGATGTTCACGATGTGACCGTTCTTCCGCTCCCGCAGTCCCGGCAGCACCGCACGGATCACATTCAGCGGTCCGAAGAAATTTGTCTCCATGTTGCGGCGGATCTGCTCGTCGCTGCACTCCTCCACCGCGCCGATCAGGCCGTAGCCAGCGTTGTTCACGAGCACGTCCACAGGCCCCGCTGCGGCGATGACCTCACGCACGTTTTCCGAATCCGTGATATCGAGGGCCATCACTTCGCAAACGCCCGGCTTTTCCAGGTCCGCGATGCTGCGCACGTCGCGGGCCGTCGCGATCACGCGTTGACCCGCAGCCAGCGCCGCCTCCGCAATCGCACGACCGAAGCCGGACGAACAACCCGTGATGAACCAAGTGGAAGGATTCTCAGACACACAGGATCTACGCCTGCGCTCCGAATCCGAGCAGGAGAAAATCAAAAGCCCTCATCAAATCCGGGCCAAGCCGCCATGAGTCACTGCCTGCCACTCACCTCAAGAAGCGTAGGCAGCTTGTCGAGCCCCGAGGGTACCTCGAAAGCCGTCCCGGCCGGGGCATTCGGCGCCTTGGGGTTGCTGGATTTCAGATAGCGGAACAGCTCGCTGTCCGTAGTGAAGATCATGGTGGTGTCTCCCGTGATCAGCTTTTTGTAAGCCTCCATGGTCTGCTTGAATTCGAAAAGCTCCACGGCCTCCGGACTCTGATTGTAGGCACTGGCGTAGATCTCTGTGGCTTTGGCGTCGGCGGTGCCTTCCAGCTCCTGCACCTTGCGGTAGGCTTCGGATTCGATGGTGGCTAGGTCGCGCTCGCGCTCCCCGGTGATCTTGGCGGCTTCACCGGCGCCTTCGGAGCGGTAGCGCTCGGCGATCTGCTGACGCTCGCTGATCATGCGCTGGTAGATGGACTTGCTGACGTCGGCGTCGTAGTCGATGCGCTTGAGGCGGACGTCGAGGATGCGGATGCCGAGCTCCTTCACCTTCGGCGCGGCGTTGGCGAAGATCTCAGCCTCCAGCTCGCTGCGACCAAAGCGGATGGAGGGCAGGACGCCGATGCGGGCTTCGGCGGTGGACATGGTGGCACCTTCCACAGGCGCGGGCCCGTCACGCACGACTTTGCGGTCCTTCGTGGTGCGCACGGCTTCGATGAAGTCATGACGGGCGATGACGATGCGCGTCTCGCTGCCGATGATGCCGTTGAGCCGGGACAGGGCACGGGTTTCATCCGTCAACTGACGGAAGAACACGAGCGGGTCGGCGATCTCCCAGCGCGCAAAGGCATCGACGGTGACGAAGACCTTGTTCTTCGTGGTCATCGGCGTGGAGTCGCCATCCCATTCGAGCACGCGCTTTTCGATGCGGTTGACCTTTTGAATGAAAGGCGTCTTCCAATGCAGTCCGGCGTCATGCACCGGCTCGCCCACGGGCTTGCCGAACTGTGTGATGATGACCTGCTCGGTCTCGTTGACGGTGTAGAGGCCGGAGGAAAGAAGGATCGTCAGGGAGAGGCCGACGATGATGAGAAGGGAGGATTTCATCGGATGGCGGGAGTTTGCGGTTGCTGCGGCGCCGGCTGGCGCAGGTTCAGAAGAGGGAGAAAGGAGGAGGCTTTGTCGTCGAGGATGACCTTGCCCGGGACATTGGGCAGGACCTCGGTCATGGTTTCGAGATACATGCGCTTTTTGGTCACCTCGGGGGCCTTTTTGAATTCGGTCAGGAGGGCGTTGAAGCGGGCGGCGTCACCCTCGGCTTCGTTGATGCGCTTCGCGGCGTAGCCTTCGGCTGCGCTGATTTTCTGCACAGCCTCGCCGCGTGCGCGGGGGACGACGCGGTTGTACTCGCCGCTGGCCTGGTTGATGGCGGACTCGCGCTCCTGCTGGGCGCTGTTGACCTCGTTGAAGCTGGCTTTGACCATCGCAGGTGGGTTCACATTGCCGAGCTGGATGAGATCGATGCGCAGGCCCATCCTGAGATCATCCACCAGGGTGCGGAGGCGCTCCAGCGCCTGCTTTTCCATCTCCTGACGTCCGATGGTGAGCACCTCGTCCACGGTGCGGTCACCCACGACCTCGCGCATGACGGCCTCAGACAAATCGCGCAGGGTGGCCAGGGGTTCACGAAAGTTGAAGGTGTAGGCGACCGGATCCTCGACGTGGTACTGAACCTCCCACTCGACGAGGACGGCGTTGAGATCACCGGTGACCATGTTTTTCTCCTGCTGCTGCTCCTCGTAGCTGGTGTATTGATACCAGTTGGTGGCGCTGCGGCTGTTGACGACACTGGCCGTGCCGAACTCGAGCTTCTGCTGCCGCTGCACCTCCACGATGATCGCGGTGTCCACTCCCCAGGGCAGCTTGAAGTGGAGCCCGGGCGGAGCGGTCTTCAAATAACCGCCGAAGCGCTGGACGACGGCCACGGAATTCGTCGGCACCTGGTAGATGCCGGAAAAAAGCCCGATGAGGACAAAAATGCCGATAAATCCAAAGATGATCATCTGGGGATTGATCCGAATCTGAATCGGGCCGGGAAGAGAGGGCGGACTGTTGTAAGCCATGAAGGGAGGCTAGCGCCCCACAGGAAGGAGGGCAAGCGGCATAGGTCCAGCATTCCCCCGCTTCGGTCTTCAGAACCTCGCACAAGAGAGTCCATTCTGGAGGGTTTGGACGTAACACCGGCACAAGCAGGGCTGCTTCGGCGTCTTCGAAAGCGTCTAGGAATTCTGGGGGGCGCAACCTGCGGCCGGTCAATCTTCGCAACGAATCGTATTTCTTATGGCGTTTCTAGTTTGTCTCCATTAGAATAAACCACCACCGGGAAATGACCGCTACCAGCAGCATTCGCATTTTGATCGTCGAAAACGAGGGCCTCGTGGGTTGCGACATGGCGACCTCCCTCGGGAATCTCGGCTATGTGGTCACGGGCATTTGCGCCTCCGGGGAGGAGGCACTGGAGCGGTTTGGTGAACTGCGGCCGGATGTCGCGCTGCTCGACGTGCATTTGGGAGGTTCTCTGGACGGCATCGAAACAGCACGTCGGCTGCAAAGCCGGGCACGGGTGGCCATCGTCTATGTCACGGCCTGCGCGGATCTCGAAACCGTGGCACGGGCGCGGGAGACACATCCGCAGGGCTACCTCCTGAAGCCTTTCAACCACGATGAACTGCGCCTCGCCGTGGAAGTGGCCGCCCAGCGGCACTTTGAGGAAAGTGAACGCCAACGCCGCGAGCAGAGCTATTTCGAGGCCTTTCAAAGTCTGGCGGACGGCGTGATCGCCGCCGACCTCTCCGGCGGCATTGTCTTCATGAATCCCGCCGCCGCACGGGCGACCGGCTGGTCCCCGGAAGACTCCGCCGGACGCTCGCTGAACGAAATCTTTCGCATCTACCAGGAAGGTGGAGAACCGGCCGAGATCCTGCCTGCGGAGTCTGCGGCGCAGGGCGTCGAACGCACCGTCTTCCTCACCACCCGCACCGGCGACCGGATTCCCATCCAGGACCGCACCGCGCCTCTGCGGGATGCGCAAGGTGAGCTCACCGGGCTGATCATCCTGTTCCGCCCCACTCCGACCAAACCGGCACCTCCTCCCGTGGCAGGCGCTTCAAGCCGGGGGACGGCACCCCTGGTCGATGTTGTCGAAAGCATCTCGGATCCCCTCTTCGCGCTCGACTCCGGCTGGCGCATCACCTACGCCAATGCGAGCGCCCTGAAGCTCTTCGACCGAGGCCTGCAGGACATGCTGGGCCTTTCGCTCTGGGACTTGATGCCCGCAGCGATGCGTGAGGTGCATTACGAGGCCCTGGCCCGCGCCATGCTGCACCGCGAAACAGTGAACCGGGAGCTGTTCCTCGATGAGAAGCAGGTCTGGCTCGAAATGCGCGGCTATCCCTTTGGCGAGGGCCTTCTGCTCCTTGTCCAGGATGTCACCGCCCGGCGGGAGGAAGCCGAGCGCCGCAGCCGCATCGACCGTCTCGAATCCCTCGGCCTGCTGGCGCGCGGTTTCGCGCATGATTTCAACAATCTCCTCACCGTCCTTCTCGGCAACATCTCCCTCGCCGAGATGCGCCTGCGCAATGCGATCACGCTGCCGGAACTGCACACCGCCAAGCAGGCCACGCTGCAGGCGCAGAACCTCGTGCAGCAGCTCCTCACCTTCGCACGCGGCGGTGCGCCGATCAAAACGCACATCCACCTCGGCGATCTGATCGACACCTTCTTCACGCATCACTCCCGCGCCTCGCGCATCGAGTATCGCATCGAGGTGCAACCCGGCCTGCCGCAGATCGCCATCGATGCCGGCCAGGTGCGCCGCTTGCTGGGAAATCTCATCCGCAACGCCGAGCAGGCGCAGCCGAATGGCGGCGAGATCATCATCCGCTGCTTCGCCCCCGATCACGCGGAGATGTTCCCGGGTGAAATGGTCACGGACCAGAACTTTCAACCCTCCGGCCTGGCCCTCGAAGTGCAGGACAAGGGCGAAGGCATCTCCGCCGACCATCTTCCACACATTTTCGAGCCCTATTTCAGCACCCGCAAGGCGGACAATGCCACGGGCCTCGGCCTGACCGTCTGCGAATCCATCGCCAAGGCTCACGGCGGCTCCCTCACCGTGCGTTCGGAAGCGGGACAGGGCACCACCGTGCGCTTCTATCTGCCGCTCGATTCCGACGCCGACGAGACGGACGCCTTCGGCCTCAGCAAGGTCTTCGACACCCCGCCGGAAGCCGAAACCTCCGCGCCGCGCATCCTCGTGCTGGAAGACGACCCCCTCGTCCGCTCCCTCATCGTCCGCAATCTCACCAGCAACGGATTCGACGTCACCGAGAGCGCGGAGGGCAGCGAAACGGTGCGCCTTTATCAGGAAAGCATGACGCAGGGCCGTGCCTTCGACCTCGTCATCCTCGATCTCAGCATCCCGAATGGCATGGGCGGCGTTCGCGCCATGGAAAAACTCCGCGCCATCGACCCGGAGGTCTTCGCCATCGTTTCCAGCGGCTACTCCGACGATCCCGTCATGGCAAAGCCCGCCGCCTACGGCTTCGCCGCCGTCCTACCGAAGCCCTACGAACCGGCGGACATGCTCCGCCTCGTGCGCAGCATCCTCTCCTCGCGCAGTATTCGTCGGGAATCCTGATTCCCGTCGTCATGCGCGAGCAGGATCTCTTCGACAAGCTGCGGAAAATCGAGCGCCTCTATGCCGGTGCCGCCACTCCCGGCGAAAAAGAAGCCGCAGCCGATGCCATCGCCCGCATCAAACACCGCATCGGCGAAACCGCGAAGGTGGACCATCCCATCGAATACAAATTCACGCTTTCTGACGGCTGGTCGAAAAAGCTCTTCACCGCCCTGCTGCGCCGCTACGCCCTGAAACCCTACCGCTACGCCCGCCAACGCCGCAACACCGTCATGGTCCGGGTTCCGCGCAGCTTTGTGGATGAAACACTCTGGCCCGAATTCCTCGAACTGAGCGAGGTGCTCAAAAACTACCTCGACGAAGTCACCGAGCGCGTCATCGCCCGCGGCATTCACGCCGACGGGGGAGACGAGGAGGTACGCGCGGACCTGGACTGATCCCACAGCAGCTTCATCGCGATCACACCAAGCCACGGCGCCAGACCGGCCATTGCCATGCCCATGTCGAAGGACTTCGTTTCATCCACCACCCGGCCAAAGATCTTGTGCATCGGGGATGACACCGCCCACACCCAGGTGCTGAGCAGGCCGGTGAGCCGCCCCACATGCCGGTCGGAAAGCTCCTGCACAAAGCTGTAATAGCAGGGGAACAGCGCAAGCGAACCGGCACCCACGACGAGTATCGCCCCCATCAGCGGCCAGCCCTTTGGCAGCCAGAGCAGCAGCACGCTGAAGGACGTCATCAAGCACGCGCCCGCATATACCCAGCGCCGCGCTCCATGCGCCGAGATGGCAAACCGCCGCGCCAGCCACAGCGAGACGATTCCGGCGGTGATGCAGCCGACGTCGGTACCGATGTAGTAGGCCGAGTTGAACGCCAGTGCCTCCACCTCCGAATAACCGCGCCCCTCCTGCATGAACTTCGGCAGCCACACCCGGAACAAATGCCAGCACGTCTGCGCCCCGAAGATCAGCAGCGCCAGCGCCCAGAACCTCCGGCCCAGCAGGATGTCCCACATGCCTTCGCGCTTGGCGGGATCGTCCGGCACCGCCACATCCAGCTCCGTCTTGCGGATCGACATGAACCAGACCACCACCCACAGAAGACCGATTCCTCCGATGACCTCAAAGGCGAAACGCCAGCTCCTGATGTCGTCCGTCATTAGCCACAGCATCAGCGGCGGCGTCACCACCGCACCGATGGAAGCGCCGCTCTGCAGCACGCTGTTGCCCATCGTGCGGTCCTTCGGATCCAGCAGAGCAAACGTCGTCTTCAACGCACACGGCCAGTGCCCCGCTTCAA
Organism: uncultured Prosthecobacter sp.; assembly: GCA_964452755.1. GTDB lineage: Bacteria > Verrucomicrobiota > Verrucomicrobiia > Verrucomicrobiales > Verrucomicrobiaceae > Prosthecobacter. The sequence continues at coordinate 1,006,802 of CAYVQY010000001.1, forward strand.
AGAAACCCAGCAGCACGCGGCACGTCAGCAGCGGCCAGTAGCCGTCCGTGTGCGCCGAGGCAATCCCCATCAGCGACCAGCCACTCAGAACGATCGGATACAGCCAGTAAACCCGAAACCGGTCCGCCAAAAACCCGAACACCAGCGACCCCACCGCAAACGCCCAGCCAAACGCCAGCTCCATGTCCCCATACTGCTCCTGCGAAAGATTGAACTCCTTTGTCACCCGCACCGCCGCATTCGACAGCGTCTGCCGATCCATGTAATTGATCGTCGTCGCCAGCAGCAGCAGGCCACAAAGATACCATTTCCAGAGGGAGGAGCGCTTCACGGTCTTTTATTAGGTTTTTGATTTTTTGCTCTGTTGTTCAAGACGCAACACACACTGCCTCAAAAACCGAGAACAGGCTTCATCATTGATTTCAGGAAAATTGTCCTCTGGCACAGGCAGGCTTGTTTCCAAAACAAGCCTGCCATCATAAGTCACAAGGCTCATCGAATTTGCAGGCAGATCCAACTTATACTTATGATTTACGACAAGAGTATCACCCCCTTCAAGAACATAGGAATCGACATCCCTACCTTTAACGAAGACCATCGATTGCACTTTTTCTTCACCTCCGACCTCGCGTGTTAGAGCCACGAAAGTGTGGCTCTGGTCGTTGATCACCACTGTCCCGCTTGCGGCACTGCCTATGTTAAGACGTCCTTCGGCTGCCGAAGACCGCCGTGACACCTTCGCGTCGCAACTTGCGAGCAGAATGCTAACAAAGACGATCCATATTTTGATCAAACAATGCGGTGTTGAAGATTGGTATGCCATTTGAATTTCGCACGTTCGAACATTTATTTCACCCCTGCCAGCTCCTTCCATCCCACGCAATCACACGTTCCAGCATCTTCACGACTTCGTCGGTGAAGTAGGAAAACAAAACCTCGCCCTTTTCCTCCGTCGCAGAACGCGGATCGCCGACGTGACCTGGTTCGCTGCGGTCCGTCATGATCCAGCCGCGGGAGGCGGGCTCGAAAGGATTGCCGAAGGGCACATCGTTCGTCTGTGTGAGATCGCCGACGAGTTCGGGGCGCAGACGCAGCACCATGCTGGTCTCCCATTCGCAGGCGTGGCCCATGACGCGTTGCTTGATCGACGGATCGCGCGTCCATGGCTCGGCGCCCAGATTCCAGTAGGTCGCAAAGAGCAGCAGCAGATCTTTGCGATCACGGTACTTCTGCCGCGTTTCGAAGACCGACTGCTTGCCCGGCATGTCGTTGCCGCCGTGTCCGTTGAGGAAGACGAGGCGTTTGAAGCCGTGGGCGATGAAGTTGTCCATTAGCCCGTTGAGCAGATCGAGATACACGCGCGGCTCGGCGGAAAGCGTGCCCGGGAAATCCATGTGGTGATGCGAATTGCCCAGCCACGTCAGCGGCGCGAACAACACGCGATCCCCCAGCGCCGCCTCGGTGCGGCGGACGAGCTCGTTCGTCAGCATGCTGTCGGTGAAGACCGGCATGTGCCGTCCGTGCTGCTCCAACGCGGCGACGGGAAAGACCACCGGCGTGTCACGGCTGAGTGCGTCCACCTCGGTCCATTTCAAATCGGCGAGTTGCATGGGAATCAGCGGATTTCCTCAACCTTGATCGTGTGCGTCACGGGCTGGATCTGTTTGCGCACGTTGGCGTCCATTTTCGAATGCTCGGCGGCGAGCTTCTTTTTCAGCTTGGTCAGGGCGGCGGCCACTTTCGGCTCCTCGGCGGCCTCCTCGGCGACCACGCGCATGTGCGTGACCAGCCCCTTGACCAGGGCGGTTTCAAAACTTTCCTTCAGAGTGATGGCGTTGGTCAAAGCGGCGAAGGCGACATCGAAAGGCGTCTTGGTGAATTCGGCGGCGAGATTGACACCCGCTTCGAGCTGCTCGCGCGTGAATTCCCTACCCTGTCCGCCCCAGGTGACCTTCGCATTCGCAGATCCCAGGTTCTTCACCTTCAGCGTGAAACGGTTCAGATCCTGATTGAAGCCTGTGAAGGGCAGGATGCTGCGATTACTGCCGGCGCTCTTCGGATCGGCATCGAAAACGAAGGGCCACTTCGTGCTCTGCAGTGTCACGCTTCCTCCCTTGCCCGCTATGACTGCATGCCCGATGCTCGCCGCACACTCTCCCTTCATGTCCACGGTGACCGTGCCGATCTCGCCATCGAAACCGAGCGCCTTCAAAAACGCCTGCGCCATGAGAAGCTGTCCCGCGGGCGCCGGATGGAAGCCGTCACCGCCGAAGGGGCCGTACTCCCTGCCGAGCGCAGCTTTCGACTTTGCCAGCGCGCCCATCATCGTGTCATGCACGTTGGCGAAAGGCTGCTTGTTCTCCTCAGCGAGCTTTTTGGCGATGTCACGGAGCTGCGCGAGGTTTTCGTTGTAGATTTCTCCTTTGACCGACGGCCGCGCGAAGAAGTCCGGATCGACTCCGCCGGGCGAACCGATGGCCATGACCGTCACGCCCGCCTTTTTGAGTCCGGCGATGATCGCCCGCATGTTTTTCTCATACTCGCCGCCGATTTCCGGCGTGTAGGCCGTGTAGCGGCCGTCGTTCATGCCATAGCAGGTCGTGGCGACATTCGGGTTGAACACCGCAAGATCGTTTTCCAGACGCGCCGCGAAGCCGCCCGCCCGCTCGCCGCTCCAGCCGAACTGGAAGACCTGGATGTCGCTGCGGCCCGTGCAGGCCAGCAGGTAGGTCTCGATGTACTTGGAATAAATTTTCTGTTCGGTGATGCTGTCGCCGATCACGGCGACCCTGGCGTTCGGAGGCAGGAGGGATTCCGCACGGAGGGTGACGGCGGCAAGAAGGATGGCGAGGAGCGGGAGATTGCGCATGGCTAGGGTGATACCGCCAAAAAGAAGCGGTTCTGGCAAGGAATTCCTGCCGGAACATCGATTCAAGACCGGATCAAACAGCGTAGCCAAGGGGAACCGCCCTTGGGCGCAGGAAGGCGCTACCTCACGTCGCGCCAAAGCCAGCGCAGCGCGTCAGGCAACTGTGGAGCCATGCCTTTGCTGCCGTGAAAGCACCGCGTCCAGTCGATGCGGAAGTCGTAGTTCATGTATTTGAGGGAGGCTTCCATCATCTTGTTGGCCAGCGGCCAGTTGCCGAACTTGTTGTCGAGGTCGTTTTCTCCGTCGAGCAGGTAAACGCGGATGGGTTTGCGCTCGGTGAGGCGGACGAGATACGGGTAGTGATGGCCGCCGCGGATATCGACGAAGGTGCCGACCCAGCAGAGAACCTTGTGGAACTTGTCCGGTCGCTCCCACGCTGCGGTGAAGGAGCAAATGCCACCGGAAGAGCCGCCGGCGATGGCCCGGGCCTCGGGCTGCGGCCGAAACTTTGTCTGATAGCGCCGCTCGACCTCCGGCAGCATTTCTTCGATCAGGAAGCGCATATAGGCGTCCCCGAGGGAGTCGTACTCGAAGCTGCGGTTGGCGGCCTTGTCTCCGGGCTGCTGACCGGCTTTGCGCCCCGGATCGATGAAGACGCCGACAGTACGCGGCATTTCCTTTTTGTGTATGAGATTGTCGAAGACAACCGAGGCGCGCATCGAACCCTGCGGATCGACGTGGCGGGAGCCGTCCTGCCAGACCATGAGGCAGGTCTCCTCGCCGGGCTTGAAATCCGCCGGCAGATAGACAGTGACGTCGCGCACGGTGTCGGGGAAGACCTTGCTTGAGTTCCACTCAAATTTTTCGAGGCGCCCCTGCGGCACCTCCTTCTGCGGAAAGCTGTCCGCAGTGTACTCGTAGTGTTCGACGCGGACGGTGCCCGCGAGGCGCGCCATGCCCTCGGACTCGATGCGGTAGCCAAATTCCGAAAAATTCGGCAGGTCGGCAGCCAGCACCTGGAGGCCATCGCCCCCCAGAGCTGTCATCTCCCCGATCAGCGAGCCGTCCTGACGCACGACGCGGGCGGGGTGCGAGTCGATCACCGCCCAGACGGCGGTCTTTCCGTCAATTTTTGCGCCGGCACGTCCCTGCGTCAGATTTTTGAGACCAAAGAGACGGAGGACTTTTTCATGCAACTCCTCCTGTTCGACCCCGGACACCGTTCCATTCAGTGCGTCTGCGATCTGCCGCACGGTTGCTGACGACTGGTTTTGCGCCTGGCAGACACCGGTGATGAAAAGAATGGGCAGAAACAGGAAGGCTCGCGTCATGGCGTTTTCTAACGACGCCCGCAGAGCCGAATATCGTCCGATTTCCCGCCCGGTCTGATTTACAGGGAGGCTGTGACCGGATATCTGGCCTCAGGCAGGCCGACAGTATGCAAACGAGCCTCGATGCCTTCCATCATGGCCCGGACATGCTTCCATTTCGTGCGGTCGCGCATGAGTTCCATGCTGCGCTGATAGGAGCCCCATTCGAGCACTTCGATATCCACATGTCGGACACCCCAGTCGTTCATCATGGACTGGCTGGGCTTGTAAAGATCAATCGTACCTGTGCCTACGAGAGCGCTGCCGTAATCATCCACGACATAAACGATTCCGGGCTGGCCGGCGATGCGGAATTTCGTGCCGACCGGGAAGCGGGACCAGTCGGCGGCGGCGCTGCGCACGCTGCCAAACTTCAAGTTCGTCCCGACGGCGTTCTTCATGCCGTAAACGATGTGATCACTTTCATCATGAGTGTAGGCTGTGGTGCGCACACGCATTTGAGACTGGCGGTTTGAGTTTGATGCCAGCAGGAGCGGCGGCTTCGGCTCGTTGTAAACAAAGGTGTAGCGCTTGATCTCGCCGGGACGGAAAGGGACGCTTGTCGCGAGAGCCTTTCGAACCTCGTAGGTTTTGCCGGCTTGGAGCGGAGCCGCCTTTTTCTGTCCCAAGTTTTTCAAATGGGAGAAAAGCGGTTGGTCCGGCAGGGCGCAGGAGCAGAGGGCAGACGCCAAGGCGACAGTCAGTCCAGAAGTGATCAAACGTGAGTTGTACATGGCTGGATATTTTAAAGATTAAGAAAAGAATACCGTAATTTTCATATATTCTCAATATAAAATATATAATTTTCATGATTTAAAATACCGACATATATTAACGACCATAACCGGTTGATCCGGCGTCGGGGGATCGTGGCACCTCGTCCAGGAGGGTTAGGATGCCTCTCCAGTGTTTCCCTGCTCCTCCCAGAGCTTCCGCCAGTGATCCAACCGCTCTTTGATCCGGGCTTCCAGCCCGTTCGCGGTCGGGTCGTAATACTGCCGACCACCTTCCAGGCAGCGCTGGGGAACGAAACCGCCCTCGTAGTTGTGGGGATAGAGATACCCCTCCCCATGACCGAACTGCTTCGCGGCTTTCTTGTGATGCGCGTCGCGCAGATGCTTCGGCACCGGCAGGGTGCGGCCGTTTTTCACGTCTTCGAGAGCCGCATCGATGGCAGCGTAGGCGCGGTTGCTCTTCGGCGCGGTGGCATTGTAGATCGTGGCATGGGCCAGAATGATGCGCGCCTCCGGCATGCCGATGAATTCCACCGCCTGCTGGGCCGCCACGGCCACACGCAGCGCATTGCTGTCCGCCATGCCCACGTCTTCGCTGGCGGCGATGACGATGCGCCGAGCGATGAAGCGGATGTCCTCCCCGGCGTAGAGCATCTTTGCCAGCCAGTAGAGCGCCGCGTCGGGATCGGACGCGCGCATGCTCTTGATGAACGCGCTGATCGTGTCGTAGTGCGCGTCGCCGTCGCCGTCATAGACGACGGTCTTCTGCTGCACGGACTCCTCCGCGGCGGCCAGGGTGATGACGATTTCTCCCTTCTCATCGGGCTGCGTCGTGAGCACGGCCAGTTCGAGCGCATTGAGGCAGCGGCGTGCATCGCCGTCCGCCACGGTGGCGAGGTGCAGCCGAGCGTCCGGCTCGAGACTCGCCTTCATGCCGCCCAGACCACGTTCCGAATCACTCAACGCGCGATCCATGAGTGCTTCGAGGTCATCGATGCCCAAGGGTTCTAACGTGAAGACCTGCGAACGGCTCACCAGCGGGCTGTTCACATAGAAGAAGGGATTGTGCGTCGTCGCGCCGATGAACCGCAGCGTGCCGCGCTCCAGGTGCGGCAGGAGCACGTCCTGCTGCGCCTTGTTGAAGCGGTGGATCTCGTCAACAAAGAGGATCGTCGTCTTGTTGTAGAGCCGCAGGTGGTGTCCGGCATTCTCCGCCTCCTTGCGAATGTCCGCCACGCTGCTCTCCACACCACTGAGCGTCACAAAGCGCGACTTCGTCTCCTGCGATATGATGTGGGCCAGCGTGGTCTTTCCCACACCCGGCGGACCGTAGAGAATGATCGATGAAAAGCGGTCCGCCTGCACCGCCCGGCGCAGTAGCTTACCCTCAGCCAGGATGTGCTGCTGACCCGCATACTCGGCCAACGTGCGCGGACGCATCCGCGAGGCCAGCGGCGCACCCGCATGATGCACCGCCGCAGCGGCGCGTGGCGGCTCCGAAGGTGCGGGTGCGAAAAAATCGTCGCTCATGCAGGTGGATCACGATGAATGACGCGGAATCACGCCTGCGGCAAATCGCAGTTTGCGCCCGGGTGCGTTTGATGTTCCGGTAGTCCGCCGCCCTTCAAGCATGAAGCTCTCCAAAAAAGCCGAATACGCCCTCCGCGCCCTCGTGGCGATGGGACGCGAACGCGAGGGCACGAACTTTTCGATCCAGGACCTGGCCCGCAGCGAGGACATCCCGCTGAAGTTTCTCGAACAGATTCTCCTGACGCTCAAAAACGGCGGCCTGCTGAAAAGCAAACGCGGCGTCGGCGGCGGCTATCAGCTGGTCACCCCGCCCTCCCGCATCACGCTGGGGGATGTCGTCACGATGTTTGACGGTCCCTTCGACCCTCTGCCCGACGCCGATCACCTGGCCCTGAGCGAGGTCTTTGGCGAACTCCGCGATCAGGTGGCGCAGTGGCTTGGGGACCGCACCATCGCACAGATCATCGAAAAGGAGCGCTCGCGGGAAACGGTCTCCTTTGAGATCTGACCCGCCGCTGCGCAACGGCGCGCGGGCTCACTTCGCCGGGAGCGGCGCCGTCGGGATCAGCCCCGCCTTCTTCTTCGCCTCTGCCTCCAACTTTGCTTCCGTGGCGTAAGGGTTCGCGGGCATCAGGCTCAGGGGAATGGGAGCGCGGCGGAATTTGTCTCCGGGACCGTAATTGACCGTCAGATACCCGACGATGGTCTTTTCCACCGCCGGATCGAGCTTCCACAGCCCGCCGTTTTTCTGCATCCACGCCAGGATGTCCGTCCAAGTGGACTCGGTTCCCTGCTGCTGCAAAAAGGTGTTTGAGGAATGGCAGATGATGCAGTGGTTGCGCACGATCTGCCAGTCCCCGGTCATCTTCATACCGGTGGCGGGATCGAGCGGCACCTCCTCCGCGGACAGACCCGCTGCGGCGGCCAGAAACAGGAGAGTGGCGAGAAAGCGCATGGTCAGACGGCCTGAATGGCGATGCGATGGCAGGTGTTGTTGAGATACCCCTTCGGATTCCAGCCGGGCAGCACCATCGGCTGCGCCCGCCCCTGGTCATCCGTGGCGCGGGCCCACACTTCGTAGTAGCCCTTCTTTGGAAAACTCACCCGCGTCGTCCAGTGCTGCCACGCGTAGCGGTTCACCGGCTTCGCCAGTTTCGTCTCCTGCCAGGTGGCGCCGAAGTCGAGAGACACATGCACCGCCGCGACTTCGTTTTCACCCGCCCACGCGTGGCCGCGCAGCGTGAGCGCCTCCGCCAGCGGATGGCTGAGACCGGATTTCGGAAAGGTGACGAGCGATTTCACGGGCATGGACTCGATGATCACCATGTCCTCGTCTGGAACCTTCGATCCCGGCGCCACCGGATAACGGGGCACGCGGTAGGAGTCGCCGGTCATCTTCTCACCGTCGTGCTCGCGGTCGCGGATGACGATCTTCTTCAGCCATTTCCCGCAGGTGGAGGCGGGCCAGCCGCCGAACATCAGCCGCAGCGGATGCCCGTTCTGCCAGGGGATGTCCTCACCGTTCATGGCAAAGGCGATCAGAGACTCGTCTTCCAGCGCTTTTTGAATCGGCACGCCGCGCGAGATGGGAGACTTCTTCGGATCTCCGGAGAGATGGATGTCCGCGCCGTGGTAGCCGATGTAAACCGCATCGTCCTTGATGCCGCAGTGCTTCAAGACATCGCGCAGGCGCACACCGGTCCATTTCGGACAACCCACCGCCCCCGTCGTCCACTGCGTTCCATGCGCGGGCGGGTTGAACTCGCTGCGCCCGTTCCCAGCACACTCCAGCACCATCTGCAGGGTGTGATGCTCGAACTTTTCCTTCAATTCCGGGAGCGTGAGGGTGGCCGGCTCCTCACAACTCTCACCGGCGATCTCCAGCGTCCACTTTGCTGCATCCAGCGTTTCTGGCACGGGCGCGATGCCGTTGTTGCGGATGAAGAGGTGCCTGCCGTGCGTCACTTCGTCATCCAGCAGATGCGCAGGCGCTTCCGCCAGCACCGGGCGGTCGTTGAGAAAGGTCATTCCTTCTTTGCCGGGCACCTGCACGGGTTCCACCCCCTGCGCCAGCGCGGCAGGGATCAGTCCGGCGGGCATCTTGTCGGCAAAGACGATCTCCGCGCCGATCGCCGCTGTCATCGAAGCCAGGCTGAAACGCCCGATGAATCCCCGGCGGCTGACCGAATTGTCGGATGGCGCTTCGGCGGGTGGCGGCGTTGAGTTCGAGGGAAGCAGTGTCATGCGAAAAAGAGTACGCGAAAACCTGCCTCTTCTTCACCAAAGCTCAATCTCAGACCCGTGCAGCCTCACGCCGGCGACTGCTTTATCCCTTGGCACTCAATGCCAGTCGCCAAATGCGTAAGGATTGTAGTTCGAAGGCTGGCCGTAGCTCTGCGGCGGGAAGTTCTGCGGGGGGGGCTGCCCATAGCTCTGATTGTGGTTCGGATGGTACCCCTGCTGATAGTTCGGCTGCTGATACTGGCGTTGGCGGCTGTTTTGGATCGCCCCTCCGGCAAACGCGCCGAGCAGACCGCCGATAGCCGCGCCTTCGAGGCCGCGTCGGCTTTGATTGCCGATGATGCCACCCGCCGCCGCTCCCAGCAGGGCTCCGGTCACAGCCCCCTGGGCTGGAGGACGACTGTAACCACCGCCGCCGTAGCCCTGCCCGTATCCGTAGGGATCAGCGCAGGAAGTGAGGGAGAGGGTCAGCAGCAGCATGCCAAAAGCGGAGGAGCGAACGATGGATGTCTTCATGGTGTGGCGGTGTGAATCTTGTCCCGCACTCTGACGACCCGCCCCCGCGGCTATTCGAATCTTTTTCACAGCGCCGCTTCGAGGTCTGTCCACAAGGGAATCCGAAGCAGGCTACTCGTCCGCCTTCTTCCATTCCTCACCCTCGTCATCGTCGTCGTCACCGCCGAAGCCGTCGTCGTAGGATTCGTCATCGTCGCCGGCCGTCAGACCGGCGATGGAATTGATGTCTTCGTCGCTCAACTCCTCCAGATCGTCCTCGTCTTCATCGCCCTCCTCTTTCGCGGACTCGTCCGCAGCCTGCTGAGCCTCCAGCCCGCGCTTTTCGATCTGGGCCAGGGTATCGCTCACATCCTCGACGGTCTCCCAGACATGCCTGGCCACAAATATCGGCGCGCTCTGCTGCACCGCCATCGCGATGCTGTCACTCGGCCGGGCGTCGAGTTCGATGACCTTGCGCGATGTCTGCAGTTCGTTCTCTGCGGAGATAATGAGACGCGCGTGGAAGACGCTGCCGTTGATGTTGTTGATGATGATCCGGTCCACCTTCGCACCAAAGGCCATCAGAAGATGGCCGACGAGGTCGTGCGTCAGCGGGCGCTCTTTGGCCACCCCGCGCATGAACATCGAGATCGCCGTGCCAACCGCCTCGTCGATGTAGATCACAAAAACCTTCGATTCGTCGCCCAAAAAGACCGCGAAGCTGCCCTCCAGCGGCAGCACCGCGCGCACCTGCACTTCGACGACTTCCTTATTCATGATGCGCCGAATTAAAACCGCCTCGGCGCCGCTGGCAAGGCATGCGCCGCAATTTTATGCACACGCCGAGGCGTCACTCGGACCGAGAGCCAGGTATCGGCGCGAAATCTCGACATACTTGAGCGCCAGCCGCGCATTGGCGTCCTGCTCCGCCGTGGAAAGCGGGCGCAACACACGGGCGGGAGATCCGACCACGAGCGATCCCTCCGGCACGCGCATACCCTTCGTCACGAGACTGCCCGCCGCCACCACGCTGCGCGCACCAATCTCAGCACCGTCCATGATTATCGCCCCCATGCCGACGAGTACTTCATCCCCCACGGTGCAGGCATGAACGATCGCGCGGTGCCCCACGCTCACGCGTTCTCCCAGCACGCAGGCGAAATCGTCGCTCACATGCAGCACGCTGCCATCCTGCACGTTGCTCTGTGCGCCGACGACGATCCGGTTGATGTCACCGCGCAGCACCGCTCCATACCAGACGCTGGATTCCGCGCCCAGCTCGACGGCCCCCAGAACCACGGCTCCGGGCGCGACAAACACCCCGTCGGCCACGCGGGGTTTTTCATCGGGAATGAGGAAGCTTTTCAGAACGCTCATGGGGTCGTCGGTAAGATTTGTGTTTGAGAAATGCCGCGGACGACTCCATAAAAAAGCCGTCACGAACGCAGTTTGGACCGAAGCTGCGTTTTCTCCAGCAACGAATCGCCACACTCCCATGAACAAAGCCCAGCTCATCGACGAAGTGCAGAAAAGGATGGGAGGCGACACATCGAAACGTGCCGCCGGTCAGGCTCTCGACGCCGTGCTCGACGCCATCGCCGAGGGGGTGAAAACACAGGAACGCGTTCTGATCGTCGGCTTTGGAACCTTCAAGCTGGCACGCCGCAAGGCGCGCATGGGCCGCAATCCGAAGAAGCCGGAGGTCCCGGTGGAGATTCCGGCTTCCAACACCGTGCGCTTCACTGCGGCCGAGTCCCTGAAAAAGTCGATGTAACGCAGGAAGTCGGTGACGTTCAGTCTTTCAGTTCCTGCTCCATCCGCTCGCTCAGCCACTGCTTGATCATGCTCTGGTAGTTCAGGTAGCGCTTCCGGGCGACGCGCTTGATGCGGCTGAGCATGCGCGGGTCAAAACGCAGAGTGATCGTCGTTGACTCCCGAACGTCCGCGCGATGAATCGAGGCCTGCATCAGCCGGGCATCCAGTTGATGCAACTCCCAAAATTTTCCCTCCTCCTCTTCGGATTCAAAGGCGGGCACCTCCTTCCAGGCGCGGATGGCTTTCAAGTCGGGTGATGCGGTTTCCATGATCGGTGATGTTCCAGGTTCTGCGGGTGTCTAGCCGTCCTCCGCCTTCTTGCGCTCGAAAAACTCGTGTTCCCCCGGCGTCATGGGCCTTGCATAGACCACCCGGTAGCGCTTGCCGTCCGTCCAGAAAACGCTGAACACCGGCTTTCCCTGGAGAGACTTGCCCAGGTGGTAGTAGCGCGCCTCGGCATCCTCGTCGTGCCCGTCCGGCAGCAGCTTGATCGAGAACGGATCCTCGAACGACTCCTCAATGTCCTTCGGCGGAAGTTTCGTCAGGTCAAATGCTGCGCCGATCCAGTCGAAGTCCATGATTTGAGCGAGGTGGGATGAGAAATTATTTCCGGTATTCGATCAGTTCTATCTCATACCCCTCGGGGGCGTCAATGAACGCGAACACGCCGCTGGAACTCTGCGTCGGTCCGTCAGACAGCGGATAACCAAGCGCGGCAGAATGTTTCGCAAATTCCTCAATGCTGTCCACCTCGAAGGCCAGATGCGTCAGATCGCTGCAAAACGTCACCTGACCACTCGCAGGATAGCTGCAGATCTCGATGAGTTCATCGCTGTTCGGCGTCTCCAGAAAGACGAGTTCAGAGCCGCGCGGCGACTTGTGGCGGCGGATTTCCTTCAGGCCGAGCACCTGGGTGTAGAAGTTCACCGTCTTTTCGAGATCGTTCACCCGGTAGCGGGTGTGGAGGAGTTTTTTGACCATGACTGGCTCGTTTATGCCACAGGCTGTCGGCAATGACAAACATCGAATGCCCGTTTACCTGTGTGACTCAACTATGATCAACATCGACCTCACGGGCAAAGTCGCCCTCATCACAGGCGCATCCCAGGGCATCGGGTCTCAAGTGGCCCGAACATTCCACCTCGCCGGTGCCACGGTGGTGCTCAACCATCTAGGCACGCCAGGAACCACTGCAGATGCGCAGGCGCTCGCGGATGAACTCAATCTCGCCCGCACCGACAGCGCCAGCATCATCGCCGCCGACGTTTCCCAGCCAGAGCAAGTCAAAACCATGGTGGGCGAGGTTCAGGCGCTTCACTGCGGACTCGACTTCCTCGTCAACAACGCCGCAATCATCAAGGACCGCACCATCGCGAAAATGAGCCTCGATGAATGGGACGCCGTCATCGACGTGAACCTCTCCGGCGTCTTCTACTGCTGCAAATACGCCCTCGAAATCATGCGCGACCACGGTGCCATCGTCAGCTTCGGCAGCATCGCCGCCATCCAGGGCTTCTTCGGCCAGGCCAACTATGCTGCGGCCAAATCCGGTGTGCAGGCCATGATGCGCGTCCTCAGCCGCGAAGCCGCCCGCAAGCAAATCCGCGCCAACGCCATCGCCCCCGGCGTCATCGACACAGCCATGGCCGCCACCATTCCCGAAAACGTCCGCGCCGAGATGCTCAAGAACGTCCCGCTCGCCCGCTTCGGCACGACGGAAGAAGTCGCCAACGTCGTGCTCTTTCTCTGCTCGCCGTTGGCAAGTTATGTGACGGGCCAAACCATCGAAATCAACGGCGGCTGGCGCGGGTGATTATGGAGCGCCGACGATTCGTCGGCATTCTTTGTCTGCGGACGAGTCGTCCGCTCTTCATATACAACCATGCGTTCCCCTGCCATCATCACCACCGCAGACGAAGCCGTCGCCGCCATTCCGAGCGGTGCCACGGTGGCGGTGAGCGGCTTTGTCGGCGCTGGACATGCTGAGATGCTCACCTCGGCGTTGGAGCGGCGCTTCATTGCCACCGGCACGCCGAACGATCTCACGCTCTACTACTGTGCAGGACAAGGCGACCGCGCAGAGCGCGGATTGAACCACCTCGCGCATCGTGGACTGCTCAAACGCATCGTCGGCGGTCACTGGAACCTCGCGCCTAAGCTCGGTGCGCTGGCACTGGCAAACGAAGTCGAGGCCTACAACCTGCCGCAGGGCGTGCTGAGCGTGCTGACTCGAGAAATCGCGGCCAAACGGCCCGGATTGATCACCAAGGTCGGTTTGAATACCTTCATCGACCCAATTCACAGCGGCGGGCGAATGAATGCGCGCACCACCGAGCCGCTCGTCGAACGCATCGAGCTCGATGGCGAAACGTGGCTGCGCTACAAGCCGATGCCGATTCATGTGGCGCTCATCCGCGCCACTTACGCGGATCACGGCGGCAATCTGAGCATGGAATGCGAGGGATTGATCAGCGAGGTGCTGCCGATGGCGCAGGCGGCGAAGAACCATGGCGGCATCGTCATCGCACAGGTGGAGAGCGTCGTGGATCAACTGCCCGATCCGAAAGCCGTGCGCGTGCCCGGCATCCTGGTCGATTACCTCGTCACCTCCTCCGGCGTGCAGCACGACCAGACCTTCGACGAGGTCTTCAACGAAGATTTCGTCGTCACCGGCGATGGCAGCTTCGAACTACCTCCGATGCCTGAATCAGAGCGCAAACGCATCGGCACACGAGCGCTGCGCGAAATCCGCCGGGGCGACATCGTCAATCTCGGCATCGGTTTGCCCGAAGCGGTCGCGATGGTCGCGGCGGAAACCGGGCGCTTGCAGGAATTCACGCTCACGGTTGAAAGCGGTCCGACGGGCGGTGTGCCAGCGTCAGGGCTCAGCTTTGGTTGCAGCCACTTTCCCGAGGCAGTCATCGACCAGCCCTCGCAATTCGACTTTTACGACGGCGGCGGGCTCGACATCGCCGTGCTCGGCGCGGTCGAAATCGATGCCGAGGGCAGCGTGAATGTCGCGAGCTTCGCGGATCGCTTCGCCGGTGTCGGCGGTTTCATGAACATCGCGCAAAGCGCGCGCCGTCTTGTCTTCTGCTGCACCTTCCAGGCAAAAGGAAATGCCAAGTTCGTGCGCCAGCTTCAACACGTCTGCTTTCACGGCCCTTCGGCCCTCGCTCGCGGCCAGCAGGTGCTCTACGTCACCGAACGCGCCGTGTTCGAGCTCACGCCGAAAGGATTGCGCCTCGTCGAAATCGCCGCCGGGCTCGATTTGCAGCGCGATGTGCTCGATCTGATGCAATTCGCCCCACAAGTCGCCCAACCACTCGCCACCATCCCATGAAGCCTGTTTACATCATCGAAGCCAAGCGCACGCCCATCGGACGATTTGGCGGCGGATTGAAGACGCTTTCGCCCACCGATCTCGGCTTTGCAGTTGCTGATGCCATTATTCCTTGGGAACTACGAACAAAGCTCGATCAATTGATCATCGGGCAAGTGCTGCAGGCTGGAAGCGGGATGAATGTTGCACGCCAGATTCTGCTCAAACTCGGTGAAACTGAATTGATACCCGCTTTCACGGTAAATATGGCCTGCGGCTCGTCTTTGAAAGCCGTCGCACTCGCCGCCGATGCGATCCGCAGTGGCGAAAGCGATTTCATTCTCGCTGGCGGTGTCGAATCGATGAGCCGCGCGCCGCATTACGCGATGGACCTGCGTTTTGGCAAGAAGCTCGGTGATTCATCGCTCCAGGATGCGATGTTCGTCGATGGACTGACCGATCCACTGCTCAAAATCGGCATGGGCGAGACGGCGGAACGCATCGCCGACAAGCACGGCATCACCCGTGAAGAGCAGGACGCCTTTGCCGCGCTCAGTCAGAGCCGCGTCGCCGCCAATCGTGCCGCCTTGAGCCGCGAAATCATCGCGGCGGGTGATTTAACCGAAGACGAGCATCCTCGCGCCGACACCACGCCCGAGTCCCTTGCCAAGCTCAAGCCCGCCTTCCGCAAAGACGGCACCGTCACCGCAGGCAACGCCTCCGGCATCAATGACGGCGCTGCCTTGGTCCTGCTGACCAGCGAGGACGCTGTTTCGCGTTACGGTTTGAAGCCGAAGGCCCGCATCATCGCATGCGCCGCTGTCGGCTGCGATCCGGCGCTCATGGGCCTCGGCCCGGTCGGAGCCATTCAGAAAGTCTGCGCCCAAACCGGCTGGAGCCTCGACCAGGTCGATGCCATCGAGATCAATGAGGCCTTCGCCGTGCAAACACTCGGCTGCATCAAGGAACTCGGCCTCAACACCGACAAGGTTAACCCACGCGGCGGAGCCATCGCCCTCGGCCACCCGATTGGAGCCAGCGGTGCCCGTGTTTTGACCACCCTGCTCCATCACCTCGAAGACCACGGCCTGCGCCGCGGCATCGCCAGCCTCTGCATCGGCGGAGGCATGGGCATCGCCATGGCGGTGGAGCGGGTTTGAGACGGAATCGCAGCAGCGAACCGACATGAAAAATGCACGCCCGGCTTGCGCAGCCGCATCGTATCTCCATGATGAAAATCTCCCCACATGAGCGCTGTTTTTGACTCCCTTTCGCGATTTTACGCCTCCTCCATTGGCAAGAAGATTCTGGTGGCCCTGACGGGCCTCATCCTGCTCGGCTTTGTCCTCGGCCACATGATCGGCAACCTACTGATCTTCGCCGGTCCGGACGCCATCAACGAATACGGCCACCTGCTCCAGACCGCCCTGCACGGCGGCGGCGTCTGGATCGCGCGCATCGGCCTGCTCGCGGCGGTCGTGATTCACGTCGTCGCCACCATCTCCCTCACCAAGGCAAACCGCGAGGCGCGACAGGACAAATACGGCATGCAGAAGGCGCAGGTCAGCAGCAAGTCCTCCCACATCATGATTTGGAGCGGTCTGACGATCCTGGCCTTCATCATATACCACCTGCTGCACTTCACGGTCAGAGTCGGCAATGACTACGACAGCTACAAGACCGTGCTGCATGGTGAAACGGTGCATGATGTCTATCGCATGGTCATCGCGGGCTTCTCCTGGGCTCCGGCGTCCATTTTCTACCTCATCGCCATGGCGCTGCTCTCCAGCCACCTGAGCCACGGCTTCAGCAGCCTCTTCCAGACACTCGGCATCAGCACAGACAAGACCGAACCGCTCTTCAAAAAGGCCGGTTACGCCTTCGCCGGCCTCATCTTCGCCGGAAACGCCGCCATCGTCCTCGCCATCTGGTTCTTCGGTTACGGCCGCTGATTGCTTCGTCATTCGTTATTCTGAATTCGTCATTTTCCCCGTCATGCCTCTCGACTCTCACATCCCCTCCGGCCCGATGGCCATGAAGTGGTCCAAGCACAAGCAGGACTCGAAGCTCATCAATCCGAAGAACAAGCGCAAGTTCACCGTGCTCGTCGTCGGCAGCGGCCTCGCGGGCTCTTCCGCTGCGGCGACGCTTTCCGAGCTGGGCTACAAGGTGAAGTGCTTCTGCTTCCAAGATTCGGCACGGCGTGCGCACTCGATCGCGGCGCAGGGCGGCATCAATGCGGCGAAGAACTACCAGAACGACGGCGACAGCGTACACCGCCTCTTTTATGACACCGTCAAAGGCGGCGACTTCCGCGCCCGTGAGGCCAACGTGCATCGTCTGGCGGAAGTCAGCGTCAACATCATCGACCAGTGCGTGGCGCAGGGCGTGCCCTTCGCCCGCGAGTACGGCGGCATGCTGGCGAACCGCTCGTTTGGAGGTGCGCAGGTGAGCCGCACGTTTTATGCGCGGGGTCAGACCGGGCAGCAGCTTTTGCTCGGCGCCTACTCCGCCTTGAACAAGGAAATCGCCGCGGGAGGCGTGCAGATGTTCCCTCGCACCGAAATGCTCGACGTCGTGACCGTGGATGGCCACGCAAAGGGCATCGTGACCCGCAACCTCGTCACCGGAAAAATCGAGGCGCACGCGGGCGATGCGGTGCTGCTCTGCACGGGCGGCTACGGCAACGTTTTCTACCTCTCCACGAACGCGATGGGCTGCAACGTCACCGCGACGTGGCGTGCGCATCGCAAAGGCGCGTTTTTTGCCAATCCGTGCTACACGCAGATCCACCCGACCTGCATTCCAGTGAGCGGCGACTACCAGAGCAAGCTCACCCTCATGTCCGAGTCGCTCCGCAACGACGGCCGCGTCTGGGTGCCGAAGAAGAGGGAAGACTGCGGCAAGCGCCCTGATCAAATCGCCGAAGCGGACCGCGACTACTACCTGGAGCGCAAGTATCCGAGCTTCGGCAACCTCGCCCCGCGTGACATTTCTTCCCGCGCTGCGAAGGAAGCCTGTGATGACGGTCGCGGCGTCGGCCCTGGTGGCCGCGGTGTGTATCTCGATTTTGCGGAGGCCATCGGCCAGTTCGGCCAGAAGACCATCGCCGAGCGCTACGGCAATCTCTTCGCCATGTATGAAAAGATCACCGGCGAAGACGGCTACAAGCAGCCGATGCGCATCTACCCCGCTGTGCATTACACGATGGGCGGCCTCTGGGTGGACTACAATCTCATGAGCAACCTCCCCGGCCTGCATGTGCTCGGCGAGGCGAACTTCTCCGACCACGGCGCAAACCGCCTCGGCGCCTCCGCACTCATGCAGGGCCTCGCCGACGGTTACTTCGTCATCCCGACGACCATCGCGAACTACCTCGTGCATCAGAAGCCCGGCAGCGTCACCACCGAGCATCCCGAGTTCAAGAAAGCCGTCGAAGACTGCACCGCGCAAACGAAGCGCTTCCTCAACATCAAGGGCAAGCGTAGCGTGGACAGCTTCCACCGCGAGCTCGGCCTGCTCATCTGGGACAAGTGCGGCATGGCGCGTGACAAGGCCGGCCTCGAAGAAGCGATCAAGCGCATCCCCGAACTGCGCGAGGAATTCTGGCAAAACGTCACCGTTCCCGGCGGTGGCGACATCACCAACCCCGAGCTCGAAAAAGCCGGACGCGTGGCCGACTTCATGGAGTTCGGCGAGTTGCTCTGCCTCGACGCCCTGCACCGCGAGGAGAGCTGCGGCGGCCACTTCCGCAGCGAGCATCAATACCCCGACGGCGAAGCGAAACGCGACGACGAAAACTTCAGCTACGCCGCCGCCTGGGGCTACACCGGTGACGTCAGCAAGCCCGCACTCAACAAAGAACCGCTGACCTTCGAAGAAGTCCACCTCGCCGTCCGCAGCTACAAATAACGATTCCTTCCTGTCACCATGTCTCAACTTAATCTGCACCTCAAAGTCTGGCGTCAGAACGGCACGCAGCCCGGTCATTTCCAGGACATCGACGCTCCTGACATACCCGATCACGCCTCCTTCCTGGAGATGATGGACATCGTCAACGAGCGGCTCATTTCCAAAGGCGAAGACCCCGTGGCCTTCGATCACGACTGCCGCGAAGGCATCTGCGGTGCGTGCTCGATGCAGATCAACGGCGTGCCCCACGGCCCTGAAAAAGCGACGACGACCTGCCAGCTCCACATGCGCAAATTCCGCAGCGGTGACACCATCTGGGTCGAGCCCTTCCGTGCACGCGCGTTCCCCGTCCTGAAGGATCTGGTGGTTGATCGCAGCGCCTTCGACCGCATCCAGCAAGCCGGTGGTTTTGTCACCGTGCGCACCGGCGCCCCGCAGGATGCCAACGCGCTGCCCATCGGCAAGGAAGTGGCCGACGCGGCGATGGACGCCGCCGAATGCATCGGCTGCGGTGCCTGCGTGGCCGCCTGCAAAAACGCCAGCGCCATGCTCTTCGTCTCCGCGAAGGCCGGCCAGCTCAATTCACTCCCTCAAGGCAAGCCCGAGAAGGATCGCCGCACGCTCGGCATGGTCCGCCAGATGGACAAGGAAGGCTTCGGCAATTGCACCAACCAGTACGAATGCGAAGCGGCCTGCCCGAAGGAGATCAGCGTCCGCTGGATCACAAAACTGAACCGCGACTACGCCGTGGCCGCAGTGAAAGACGCGTTCGGCAATTCGTCGAAGGTCGCGGGCGGCGGGGATTAAAGTTGTCTTGTTTCTTCGAAACAGGACTGGGGAGCCAGTTGCGTAACAACTGGACTACTTGATCTCAAAGAAATCGAAGAAGAACAGTACCGCCGCCTGCTCCTTTGTCATGCCTGTGGCGCGGCCCACGATGCTGCCGCGCTCGCGCACGTCGCCATTCGCCTCAATGCGCCCGATGATGCTGCCGTTTTTGCGCACGTCACCGTTGGTCTCGACGCGGCCGACAAGACTGCCGTTTTTGCGGATGCCGCCGCCGCTTTCGATGCGGCCCCAGATGCCGCCGCGCACGCGAATGTCTCCGTTGCTCTCAAATTTGCCGACGATGCTGCCACTGATGCACACCGTGCCGTCATTTTCAACACGCCCTGCGCTCGAGCCGCGCACGCCGATTTCTCCGGCAGACACGGCCGTGCTGATGAACGCCAGAAGAAGCACGCGCATGATCGGCAGCCCTCGAGGCATCACTTTTTCTCTACTGCAGGGCCATCCTGCGGCGGACGACGGAAGCCCTCCTTGGACTCGCCTTTCTCGCGTATTTTGGCGAACTCCACCCCGACCACTTCGCGGTAGGTGTCGCGCAGCTTGCGGAAGGCCTCCAGGCGCTGCTCAGGCGGCATCTGCTCCAGCTTGCCCAGCGCCTCGCGCATGCGCGGCATCTGCATGATGCGCTCATGAAACTGGCGCGTTTCCTCGCGGCGCTCCGGTCTGGCGACGGACATCATCTCCGCGCCCAGCCGAATCGCCGCCATGCGGCCAAACTCCGGCGAGTCCGGCTTTGGCAGCTCGGGCAGGCCTCGCTGATCCATCGGGAACGGCGGCTTGATCTTCTCCAGGATGGCCACGACCTCGGGATCGACCTCTTTGAGCGCCTTGTGCAGGGTCTGGCGCATGTCCTCATTCGCCTTCATCGCCCGGTCGCGCGACTCGATCACCTCGGGGCGCTGCCAGGCTTTTTCAAAGGCGGCGCGCACTTTCGCCCGTTCCGGCTCGGAGAGTTTTTCGAAGCCGTCGAACCCGCGCTGCGGCTTCCCGCCGCCGGGCATCATCCCCGGCGGGCCGCGGCGCTCGCCTTCGCGATGCGACGGCCCCTCACCCGGCCTGGGCGGAGATTTACGGTCTTCCGACTGCGCGAAAGCGGTGGTGATGAGAGCGAGAAATACGGCCAGCGGGCGCATGGCGGGCATGTTCCGCCGCTGCGTCGTTTTGGCAACCTCATAGCTGGTGTCGGTCTTCATCGGCGCTTTAAAACCGTCCAGCGGGCGGAAAGTTGCGGCTACCTGACGCGCTCCAGCTTCAGCAGCGGTGCCGCAGGCGAGGCAAACTGGGCGATGTAGAGGTTTCCCGCCGCATCCGCCGCCACGCCATGCGGATGGATGAAGGTCTTCCCATCGCTCTTCATCGACTGAAGGACACCGTTTTTATAAACCGCGGGCGGTGCGCCGATGTTCGACACGATGTGGTAGTCGCGATCCACGATCGAGATGAAGCCGGGCGCGTTCCTGTCCTGCGGCCACTGGTCGCCGAGATGCGGCACGATGGCGTGCTCGCCCCAGATCACGCAGTCGCGCGGATTCCCGCCGGGCATGGGGATGACGTCGCTGAACCGGCCCTCGATGGTGAAGCGCCGCATCTCCTGCTGGTCGCTCATGGCGATGACGATGCGCGGCTGCGCCACATCACGCGCGTCCAGCCCGCCGCCGTGCGGCCCCCAGTGCTTCAGTTGATCCTGCGGATCGCCAATGTTGCCACCCCACCAGCGCAGCAGCGCACCATCGGGCCGGTAATGGAAGACGTAGTCCTTGCCATAGCCGTCGAAAACCAGGAAATCGCCATGCGCGAAGTGGATCGTCTTCGAGGGGCGGTATTCCTTCGCATCGGCATGCAGCTTCGCGTTTTCAGGCCACGGGAAGACCGCCAGTTCCTCGCCGTCGAGCGTGAGCTTCCGCACCTCGTGCAGTTCCGTGTCGGTGATGAAGAGCACCTCGCGGTTCCCCTCACTCACCAGGCTCAAGCCGTGCGCGCCCGGCATGCGCGCCGTCCAGTGCTTCAGCAACGCGCCCGTCTCCGCGTCGAGGATGAGTACATTGTTCTTCGGTTCGTCGGTGAGAAACAGCAGCCGCCCCTGCGCGTCGATGGCGACCGCGTGGCCGTTTTTCACGCTCACCTGCGCCAGCGCCTCACGGCCCCAGCCGGGCACGACGCGATAGCGGAACCCGCCTTGGCCGAGAACGTTTTCAGCCAGGGCGGCGGCATTCATCAGACAAACGGCGAGCAGCAGGGCGAATCGGATCATCCGGGCATCCAATCATGCCGGAGCGAGACGCGCAAGAACACCGCACACACGATTTGCCTGCCGCTCGAATGACTGCCAGTGTCACCGCATGCCGTTTTTGCTCATCGGAGTCGTTCTTTTCGCCGGCCTGGCCCTCACGCGCTGGGCCCAGGCGCGGCATCAGACCATGATGGCCAAAGGCTCGCGCGTGAACGCTCCGACCGCGCACACAGGGGGCGAAATCGCCCTCATGTTCCTCAAATCGGAAGGCGTCGAGGACGTCCGCGTCGTCGAGCACAACGCCCTGGTCACCAATTACTTCGATCCCGCCCGCCGCTGCCTGTTTTTGCACAGCGAGACCGCCAGAGGCACCACCCTGGCCGCGTGGGCGACCGCCCTGCACGAGGCCGCGCACGCCCTGCAGACCGGCGACAGCCTCGGCGAGCTGAAATGGCGGCAGAATTGCATCCGAATCAGCCGCTACCTGCCCACCTTCGCCGTCCTCGTCATCACCGGCCTCACCGCATTCAAAGTCCTCCTTCCCCGCTACGCCATCTTCGCGACCGCAGGGGTGCTGCTGCTCATTTTGCTGCTGAATCTCGGCAGCGTGCCGACAGAGCTCAATGCCAACAAAAGACTGCGCCGCTTCCTGGAAGACCACCTCGAAAAACACGGACGGGCGCATGAACGGCTCAACGAACTGCTTTTCTGCATGGCCATCCGCGAGACAGGGGACCTGCTGAGTTCCCCGCGCTACTTCTTCCTCAGCGCACTGCCCGGAACGGGCAAATCGCGCCCCGGTTGAGGCGACGAAGCAGGGACGCCGCCTCCGTCCACAAGATGTGTGCGCGGTTGAGCAATCCATGCGGAGCGATGGAATCCAGGGTCGGCATAGTGCCGCTGCGGACGCTTTCCGGCGTGCGCGCCGAACCATGGAAGTCTTCGCTGTCACCATCTTCATGAGCCTCGTTTTCGCGGTGCTGTTTGCCGTGCTTTTCGTGGCGGAGAGGTCGCAGCGGCGGCGGGGGTGCCTGGAGCAGGACGCCCTGCTCCCTCTGGACGAACCCTCGCCCGCCCCAGCCCCTTCCGAAGAGCGCCAGCCCTGACCCGATCCAAATTCTCTTATGACCACCAACGCCTCCAAGATCACCATCGAGTTCGATGACCGCACCGTCCGGCGCTTCATGATTGCCTCCATCATCTGGGGCATCGTGGGCATGCTCGCGGGTGTTTTCATCGCCTCCCAGTTGAACTTCCATCAGCTCAATCTCACCTCATGGCTCAGTTTTGGCCGCCTGCGTCCGCTGCACACCAATGCGGTGATCTTCGCCTTCGTGGGGAACATGATGTTCGCAGGCATCTATTATTCCACGCAGAGACTCTGCAAGGCGCGGCTGGCGTCGGATCTGCTTTCAAACATTCACTTCTGGGGCTGGCAGCTCATCATCGTGGCTGCGGCCATCACGCTGCCGCTGGGCCTGACTCGCGGCCAGGAGTACGCGGAGCTCATATGGCCGATCAACATCGCCGTCGCTCTCATCTGGGTGGTCTTCGCAGTGAATTTCTTCTGGACGCTGGCAAAGCGCAACGAGCCTTCCCTCTACGTCGCGCTTTGGTTCTACATCGCCACCATCATCACCATCGCGATGCTTTACATCGTGAACCATCTGTCGATCCCGACGAGCTGGACGCACAGCTACACGATCTTTTCCGGTGTTCAGAACGGCCTGGTCCAGTGGTGGTACGGGCACAACGCGGTCGCCTTCTTCCTCACCACTCCGATTCTCGGCATCATGTACTACTTTCTGCCGAAGGCGGCGGAGCGTCCGGTGTATTCCTACCGCCTCTCCATCGTTCACTTCTGGTCGCTGGTGTTCCTCTACATCTGGGCGGGCCCGCATCACCTGCTGAACACAGCCTTGCCCAAGTGGCTGCAGATGCTGGGCACCTTCTTCAGCCTCATGCTGTGGGCTCCGAGCTGGGGCGGCATGCTGAATGGCCTGCTCACCCTGCGCGGTGCCTGGGACAAGCTGCGGACCGATCCCGTGATCAAGTTCTTCGTCGCCGGCGTCACCTTCTACGGCATGTCCACCTTTGAAGGACCGCTGCTCTCCATTCGTGCGGTCAATGCGCTCTCGCACTACTCCGACTGGACCATCGGCCACGTGCACGCCGGCGCGATGGGCTGGAACGGCTTCATGGCCGCTGGGCTTTTCTACTGGCTGACGCCAAGGCTCTACGGCGCCAAGCTGCACTCCACGAACTGGGCGAATTTCCACTTCTGGATCGGCACCATCGGCATCCTGATCTACGTCGGTGCCATGTGGGTCTCCGGCATCATGCAGGGCCTCATGCTGAACGCCACCACGCCGGACGGGCTGGCGCTCGTCTATCCGAACTTCATCGACACGCTCACTTCGATCCGCGCCATGATGGGCTTCCGCATCATCGGCGGCTCGCTCTACCTCGTGGGCATGATCCTCATGGCGGTGAACATCTGGCTGACCATCCGCAAAGGCAGCCCGGTGAACGAAAGCCGCGAAGTGGCCGTCATCGAGCGCAATCAGCGCGACACGATGGGTCTGAAGGAAACCTTCCTCAATGACCCCATCGCCTGCACACTCGCCGGCATGCTGCTGGTGCTCGCCTGGCTGTTCCTCCCACCTGGGGCGGACATCGCCGCGCTGATCTGCGCGGGCGTCTTCGGAGTGCTGGCCGTGAAACGCTTTCAATCCGGCCACGGGCGCTGGTCGGCATGGTATGAGAGCCTGCTGCACAACTGGATGCCCTTCACCGTGCTGACGTTTGTCGCCGTGGCTCTGGGCGGTCTCATCCAGATCATCCCCACGGTCATGGTGAATCGTGCCACCAATGTCGAGGACCGCGTCCAGCAGCCCTACACACCGCTCGAGCTCGCCGGACGCGACATCTACGTCGGCGAAGGCTGCTACAACTGCCACTCGCAGATGATCCGCACCATGCTGCCGGACGTGCTGCGCTACGGCGACTACAGCCGCCTCGGAGAAAGCATCTACGACCACCCCTTCCAATGGGGATCAAAGCGCACCGGCCCCGACCTCGCCCGGGAAGGCGGCAAGTATCCGCACAGTTGGCACTACGATCACATGCTGGATCCACGTGCGATCTCCGTCGGCTCCAACATGCCCGCCTACCCCCATCTCTTCACTGAGAAGTTCGACCAGAAGACGCTGTGGAAGAAGATCGCCGTCATGACCCGGCTCGGCGTCCCTTATCCGGCGATGACCGACACGGAAGTGAAAACCAACGCCGTGGAGCAGGGCATTCAGATCGTCAAAGAACTCGAAACCCAGGGCCGCAGCGGTGCCCTGCCGGACACGAAGATCATCGCCGTCATCGCCTACCTGCAAAAGCTCGGGAAATACGATGTGCCGGAGCTCGAAGAGAAGCTCAAGAAGACACCTGAAGGCATCCCCTTCCCGCTGAAACCCGGCATCCCCGACGGCTACCGCACCTCCGCCGTCACGAAATAATCCAACGCACCGCCTTCCATGTACAAACGCATCATCTACGACTCCGCGCTCGACTGGGTGCCCTACCTTGCCTTTGGCATCACCGCGGCCGTGTTCCTGACCTTCGTCGTCCGCGCCTTCAAACTGCGCAAGGACAGCGCCGACAAGCTCTCCCGCCTTCCGCTGGACGACTGAGAATCGAAAACCTCACCTTCAATCTTCGCCATGACACCCCAATCTCCCAACAACGGCCCCGTGCTCCGCGAGCACACCTACGACGGCATTCAGGAGTACGATCAGAAGCTGCCAAACTGGTGGCTCTTCACCTGGTACATCACCATGGTCTGGTTCGTCATCGCCTGGGTCGCCTACTATCAGCTTAATCTCGGTGAATCCGGTGAAGAGCAGGTGGACAAAGCGCTCGCCAACATCAAAGCCATCCAGCTCAAGGAGCTCGAAAAGCTCACCGACGACAAGCTCTGGGAAATGTCCAAGGACGAGAAAGTCGTCAGCGCAGGAGCGGCCACCTATGCCACCACCTGCGTGGCCTGCCATGCACCGGATCTCTCAGCCCACCTGAACGGCGCTAAACTGCCCGGTCAGCCGCTCAATGACACCGAGTGGAAACACGGCGGCAATCCGCTGCAACTGCTGGGCATCGTGCGCAAAGGCGCACCCGATGTCACCAAGGGCATGCCCGCCTGGGAGCCGCAGCTCGGCCTCAACCGCGTCGTTGAAGTCGTCGCCTTCGTCCTCAGCAAGCATAAAAAGGGCGAGCCCATCACGCTCTCCGCAGACTCTCCTTTGAAACCCGGAGCCGCACCCGCCGCCGCCCCGACCGCACCCGCGCCCACCGCAGGCAACTAAATGAAACCCGGCAGCCCCACGCTCGAAACGCTCTCCACCATTCACGCCGACGGCTCGCGCAAGTTTGTCCATCCGGCGGATGTTCGTGGTCCCTTCACCACCTGGAGGCGTTTCGCCGCGCTGGCGCTGCTGGTCATTTACATCATCCTGCCGTGGATTCCCGTGAACGGCTTTCCCGCCGTGTTCCTTGATGTGCAGGAGCGCCGCTTTCACTTCTTCGGCCTCACCCTTGCCACGCAGGATCTCTGGATCGGCTTCTTCCTGATCACCGGCCTCGCTTTCTCCCTCTTTTACGTCACCTCGCTCTTCGGGCGTATCTGGTGCGGCTGGACCTGCCCCTACACCGTTTTCATGGAGCAGCTCTACCGCCGCGTGGAGAGATGGATCGACGGGGACGGCCCCGCACGCCGCAGGCTCGAAGATGCGCCCTGGACCGCGTCAAAGATCGCACGCCGCGTCTTCAAACACGGCATCTTCATTCTGATCTCCGCCGTCATCGCCCACATCTTCCTGAGCTACTTCGTCTCGATCAAGTCGCTCTATGAGATGATGCAGCACTCGCCCACACATCATGCGCAGGCCTTCGGCGTCGTGCTGTTTCTCACCGCCGCTTTGTACTTCTCCTTCAGTTGGTTCCGCGAGCAGTTCTGCATCATCCTCTGCCCTTACGGCCGCCTCCAGTCCGCCCTCACCGATGATAACTCCGTCGTCATCGGCTACGACAAAAAACGCGGCGAGCCCCGCGGCAAAGCCACCGTGGAAAAACCCGCCGGTGACTGCATCGACTGCCGCCGCTGCGTGCAGGTCTGCCCCACCGGCATCGACATCCGAAACGGACTCCAGCTTGAGTGCATCGGCTGCGCCGCCTGCGTGGACGCCTGCGACGACATCATGACGAAGCTCAAGCGCCCGAAGGGCCTCGTCCGCTACGACTCCTACAACGGCCTTCAAGGCGCCAAAACCCGCCTCATCCGCCCACGCACCATTTTTTACAGCATCCTGCTGCTGATCGGCGCAGCGGCCTTCAGCGTCGCCGTCACCCGCATCTCGCCCCTGCGCGCCAGCGTCGTGCGCATGGGCGGTGCCTCGTTCTACGTGGACAACGGCATCATCCGGAACCAGTTCCAGCTCCGCGTCATCAACAAGCGCAACGCCGAGTCCACCTACAGGATCGAGCTCGCCGGCAAAGTGCCGCCCTCCCTAGAAATCATCGGCATGGATCAAACCATCACCCTGCCGGCCATGGGCGAGGATTTGAAGACCATCGTGCTCACCCTGCCGAAGGCCGACTACACGGAGCGCTACAAGTTCACCATCAAAGTCACCGACATCGCCCGCGGTGACACCAGCGAGACCCGCGTCATGGAATACCTCGGTCCTGATCCGCAGTCCGCGCCTGCCGCTTCCCTGAACGCCAAAGACTTTATCCGCTGACCGTCATGATCCCGAAATGCATCTCCACCCGTCCTTGGCTCTTCGTCGCCGCCTTCTTCATCAGCTTCGTCGTCTGGTGGGCCTGGTTCATTTCCCTCGCGATCAGAAACGCCCCGCCGCAAGTCCCCCTCGTCACCCGCAGCGTCCATGCAGTCCATTGATACCAGCGCTGCAGCCTTCATCGCCGGCATCGTGACCAGCGTCCACTGTGTCGGCATGTGCGGACCGCTTTCCTGCTCCTGGGCCATCTCACCGAAGAGCGGCGGCTTCATGCGCAACACCGCGCTGTATCATGGCGGACGCATGATCGCCTACGGCATCGTCGGCGGTCTCGCCGGAGCCATCGGCACCATGCCGCTCGCCTTTTTTCAGCACGGTGCCGGCATCGTGCTGCCATGGCTGCTCGTCATCGCCTTCGCCATCGTCGGCATGGGGCTGGATGCCTGGCTGCCGAAGCCGAAATTTCTCTCCAGCGGCCTGCGCCGCATCCAGACCGCCGCCTTCAAGCTGCGCGGCGGCGTCCGCGCCGCCATCCTCGGACTCGCCACACCGCTGCTGCCCTGCGGCCCGCTCTACATGATGTTCGCGCTCGCCATGGCGAACGGCAGCGCCGTGCGCGGCTCGGAGTTCGCACTCGCCTTCGGCCTCGGCACCCTGCCACTGCTCTGGATCGCACAAACGCAGCTCCACTGGCTCGGCGGTCGGCTGCAGCCTGCCACCATGCGGAAACTCCAGCGCGGCCTCGCCCTCGTCACCGCCGTCATCCTCGCCTGGCGCCTGCGGGACACGCTGGACTTCGGCAGTGACGCGGTGCCGAGTTGCTGCCACGCTTCCACCTCCTTCTGAAGATGCCCACGCCCTGCCAGCACTGCGGAACGCCCGTCCCTTCCTCACGAAGCGACGCCTTTTGCTGCGCCGGTTGCCGATACGTGTATGACATGCTCCAGCAGGAGGGCTTCGAGCGCTTCTACGATCTCAAAGGAGGCCAAAACCTCCCGCCGGTGTCACCGCAGGCGCTGCGCCAGCAGGACTACGCCTGGCTCGATGCCTGCACCATCGCCGCAGAGGCGCAGCGTGAGAATGACACCGTGGCGGCCGAGATGACCGTCTCCATCCAGGGTCTGTCCTGCATGGCCTGCATCTGGCTCATCGAAAAACTCTACGCAAAAATGGGCGGCACCCAGGTGTCGATCGACCTTTCACGCGGAGAGCTGCGCATGGCCTGGTCGCCGGGTCATTTTCAGCCCGTCGAATTCGCCCGCGAGCTCCAGCGCTTCGGCTACCTGCTCGGCGTGCCGCGTGCGGATGCCGGGACGACCACCGACAACACGCTGGAGCGCCGCACCGGCCTCTGCGGCGCCTTTGCCATGAACGCCATGGCCTTCTCCTTGCCCGCCTACTTCGGCATGCCGGCAGACTTCCCCTTTGCGCGCTGGTTTGACCTCGTCACCGCCGCCTCCGCCACGCTCGCGCTGTTCATCGGCGGCAGCTACTTCGCCCAGCGCGCCTGGCATGCGCTGCGGGCGGGCGTGCTCCACATCGACACGCCGATCACGCTCGGCATCCTCGCCGCCTACGCAGGATCGATCATCGGCTGGATCAGCGGCGAGCAGGGGCTGAAGTACTTCGACTTCGTCGCCATGTTCATCTTTCTGATGCTCGGCGGTCGGCTCGTGCAGCAGATGGCCGTCGCGAAGAATCGCCGTCGTCTCGTGCGCGATCCCTCGATCCCGGATGCCGAAGCGCTCGCAGCGCTCAAGGCCGGAGAATCCTTCACCGTCAAACCCGGGCAGGCCATCCCCGTGGCCGCGAAGCTCGAAGACCCGCACGCCAGCATCAGCCTCGAATGGATCAATGGCGAAAGCGACGCCTGCACCCGCAGCAGCGGTCAACTCCTGCCCTCCGGCGCTCTCAACGCCGGCTCTCGCACACTCAGAGCCATCGCACTGGAGGCATGGGCCGGCTCCACTCTGCAAAAACTTCTCGAAGCCCGTCGTGGCGGTGAAAATCGCGATCTTAATCTCGAAAAACTCCTGCGCGGCTACCTGATCGTCGTCGTGCTCGCCGGAGTCATCGGCGGCATCTGGTGGTGGCGGCACAGCGGAGAGTGGACGCTTGCGCTCCAGGTCATGATCTCCGTGTTTGTCGTCTCCTGCCCCTGCGCACTCGGCGTGGCCGCGCCGCTCGCAGACGACATCGCCGCCAGTCGCGCCGAAGGCCGCGGCGTCTTCGTGCGCACGCTCGGCCTCTGGAAAAAACTCACCCGCCTGCGCCGCATCGTCTTCGACAAAACGGGCACGCTCACGCTGGAGAACCCCGTCCTCGTGAATCCGCAGGCCCTCGCCGCGCTCGATGACGAATCCCGCCACGCGCTGCGTCATCTCACCGCCGGAAATCTCCACCCCGTCAGCCGCAGCCTCTTTGACGCGCTCGGCGGCACGCCGGATCATGCGCTCGAAGCCGAGGTGGTCGAAACACCGGGCCAGGGCCTCCACTTTGATCACAACGGCATCACCTGGGCCATCTCCAGACCGCAGGACCAGTCCGCAGACGCCGTCTTCACACGCAACGGCTGCGAAGTCGCCGCCTTCCGCTTCCACGATGCCCTGCGCGGCGAAACCGCCGATGAAGTCCGCACCCTGACCTCGCGCGGCCTGCGCGTCAGCATCCTCAGCGGTGACCGCGAAGCGAAAGTCGCCGCCATCGCCGCGCAGCTCGCCCTTCCACGCGATCAATGGTGTCACAGCCTCACCCCGGATGAAAAAGCCGCATGGATCACCGCCCACGATCCGCAGCGCACTCTCTACATCGGCGACGGTGCGAACGACAGCCTCGCCTTCGACGCCGCCTCCTGCGCCGGCAGTCCCGTCACCGGTCGCAGCTTCCTCGAGCACAAGGCGGACTTCTACTTCCTCGGCCACAGCATGCGCTTCATGAGCAGCCTCCTCGACATTGCCGCCACGCATCGCCGTGCGGTGCATGCCGTCTTCGGCTTCTCCGTCACCTACAACATCCTCACCGCCACGCTCGCCCTCATGGGCCATCTCAGCCCGCTGCTCGCCGCCATCCTGATGCCGCTCAGCTCGCTGGCCACGCTTTCCATCGTCGCCCTGACCTTCCGTACGCACAGCCCCCGCAAGGCCGCTGCAGACGAGGGCGTTATGCTGGAATGGTCCGAACTGCCGCACTCCTCCTAGCCACCGCCTCCCTCGCCCTCGCCGACACACAGGTGCCGCAGAACTACAGCGGCGATTTCGTCATCAAGGTCAACTACAGCTACCTGCTGAGCAAACCGGAAGGCTACGAGGTTGATACGAAGAAGAAATGGCCGCTGGTCATCTTCCTGCACGGCAGTGGCGAGCGTGGCAGCGATCTGGAGCAGCTCAAAAAGCACGGCCCGCCCAAACTGATCGCTGCTGGCGAGCAATTCCCCGCCGTCATCGCCAGCCTGCAATGCCCGAAGAGCGAACTGTGGAATCCGCACGGTGTGAAGGCCGTGACCGATCATCTCATCAAGACCGAGCGCATCGACACGAGCCGTGTTTACCTCACCGGCCTCAGCATGGGCGGTTTCGGCACCTGGGACACCGCCTTTGAATATCCGGAGACCTTCGCCGCCATCGCCCCCGTCTGCGGCGGTGCCGGTGTGCGCTGGGTGCAGGCCGAGCGTCTCAAGACCATGCCTTGCTGGATCTTCCACGGTGACAAAGACGGCGCCGTGCCCGTCGAGTTCAGCCACAAGATTCACGACGCCCTCAAAAAGATCGACGCGCCCGTGAAACTCACCATCTACCCCGGCGTCAGTCATGACTCATGGACGCAGACCTATGCGAACCCGGAGTTCTGGCAGTGGCTGTTTGAGCAGAAGCGCCCCTCCTAGTGGAGTGGCGCGGGTGAGACCGCTTCCCCTCCAGCAAACTACCTCCTGCGGCCCCGCCGAATTAAAGCGAGTCGCAGTTGAAAGTGCGTCGGGCTACTCGAGCTGCAGCTTCGCCAAGGAGCCGTAGAGACCGCCCGGTTTGGCCACGAGTTCATCATGGGTGCCGCGCTCAAGGATCGCACCGCCGGACATGACGAGGATCTGGTCGCAGCGCCGCACGGTGCTGAGCCGGTGGGCCACGATGATGCTGGTGCGGTTCTCCATCAGCTTGTCCAGCGCGTCCTGCACGAGGCGCTCGCTCTCCGCGTCGAGGCTGCTGGTGGCTTCGTCGAGGATGAGAATAGCCGGATCGGCGAGGATGGCGCGCGCGATGGCGATGCGCTGGCGCTGTCCGCCGGAGAGCTGCGTGCCGCGATCTCCCACCAGCGTCTGGTAGCCCTCCGTGAGCCCGACGATGAATTCATGCGCATTCGCCTTCTTCGCGGCGCTGATGATTTCCTCCTCCGTAGCACCCGGTTTGCCGTAAGCGATGTTTTCCTGAATGCTGCCGCCGAAAAGCAGCACCTCCTGCGGCACCAGGGCTAGATTCCGGCGGAGCTGGGTCAGCGTCATTTCCCGGATCGGTTTGCCGTCGATCAAGATTTCGCCGGCGGTCGGATCGTAGAATCGGAAAAGCAGAGACACCGTGGTGGACTTGCCGGAACCACTCGGCCCCACCAGCGCGATGCGCTGCCCGGCGTTTGCCTTCAGCTCGAAATCCCTCAGCACCACCGCATCCGGACGCGTGGGATAGGCGAAGGAGACACCGCGCATTTCGATCTCTCCTTTGAAGCGGCTCGTCGTGCCGGTTTCGCCGTCCTGCGGCTCCACATCGTCGCGCAAAATCTCCCGCACGCGCTCCGTCGCCCCCAGGGAGCGCTGAAGCTGGGTGATGAGTTCCGGGAACTGCATGAAGGACGCGGCGATCATGCCGCTGAGGCCGGCGAACTGGGTGAGCTCCTCCTTGCCGATCTCGCCAAAGTTCAGCATGCGCATGGCGAACCACGTCACCAGAATGAGCGCGACGCTGAAGGCGAAGATGATGAAGGCGATGAACGAGGCGCGGGGCACGGCGGCGCGAATGACCGTGCGCAGATACTCGCCGAGATTCTTGTCGTAGCGGGCCATCTCGTAGGCCTCGTTGCGGAAGGCCTTCACGCTGACGATGCTCTGCAGGCTCTCGTCCACCACGACCTGCGACGCGGCCAGGTTGTCCTGCGCACGTTTCGTCAGCTTGCGAATCTGCGAGCCGAAGATGGCAATCAGCACGATCACCACCGGGATCGTTCCCACCATGAAAAGCGACAGTTTCACCGACATGCTGAGGATCAGCGCCAGGCAGAGCGTGAGCATGACCGAATGGCGGATGAGCATGGGGATCGTCACCACCAGTGTCTCGCGCATCGCCTCGACATCATTGGCAAGGCGCGAGGCCAGCTCCCCCACGCGGCGCTGGTTCAAAGTCGCCATCGGCAGGCGGATGATGCGGCTGAAGGTATCCAGCCGCAGCGCCGCGAGCGCCCGCTCCGAGGCCTTGGCAAAGAGCATGATGCGGAAAAAGGCGATCACCGCCTGCACGGCCACGATTCCCACCAGGAACCAGACGCTTTGATTGAGCTCGGTCATCCACTCCGGCCCGGTGGCACCGCCGATCCCTTTCCCCGCAACTGCGGCGAGCTCCTTGATGAAGACGATCGTCATGCCGCCGGTGACGGCCAGCGCGACCAGGGCGGGAATGAAGACCCGGGAGTGCGGCCGCAGGTACTTCAGAAAGAAACCCGCGTCTTTCCATGCGCCCTTGTCCCACAGTTTTTTGCTCGCTCGTTCTTCAGCCATGCTTTTTTGATCCTCTACTCCAGGCGGGCGGTCCACCGCCTCGTGGGTTTGTCCGTCAGTTCCAATACGCTCAAACTTTCCGCGTCGTCGCCCTGTCGAGATCCCCGGGTGAGGAAGAACTCCCGGCCGCCGCCGCTGAAGCGCACGTTGATGCCGAACTCGCTGTTGCCGTTCCCCAGCGCCCATTCGTGCAGGTAGAGATAGCCCTTCGGCAGTGAGACGGTCAGCCGCCGCATGCCGTTGGCGGAACTCGAAAGCCTGGCCCCGATCTCTTTCACATCAAAGACCGCTGCGTAGCCGCTGCCGAAGGCCCAGGGCGCGACTTCATGCACCGTGGCCTCGCCATCCGCCGCTTTTCCCGTGATCCGCAGCGCCGCCGTGGCACCGGGCGTCAGGCGCTGACCGTAACTGCGGGCATCCAGGTTCAGGAGAAGCTCGAAGGCCTCGTCGTCGGCACGGTCGGCAAGGCCGACGCCGGTCAGGTCGAGCGTGAGAAAGAGCTTCATACCGTCCGCGTCCGCCCGCAGCGTCACCGCACTGGGCTGGCCGTCCGCCGCCGCCAGCGGCACCGTTTGCCGTAGGCCGAAGTTCCGCGTGATCTCGACGTGGCGGTCAAAAATCTGCCGGACGCCGTTTCCGCTCACCGCCAGCTTCAGCGGCAGCCGCTGGCGGAAAGGTGTATCGCCTCCCGTCGGCAGCGCCAGTCGCAAGCCGGGCGTCTCGGAGGCCTCGGCGTCGATCTCGAGTTTGCCTTCCTGTCTCTTGCCCGCCCAGTCTGCCTCCCACGTCGCGGACAGCTTCTTGCCCGAGCTGTTTTCAATCTCGATCCCGGGCAGGTATTCGGTTTCCAGATTGAAGGCCATGCGTTGATTCCAGGCCACGCTGAAGGGCTGTAGATCCGCCGCGAGATCGTGAACGCGGGACTCTTTGCCCGCGATGATGAGCACCGGCAGCCGCGCCTTGCCGCCCGCCAGCGGCAGGAACCGCGTGTTCGTGATCGCGTAATCGACTTTGACGGTTTCCCGCCCCCCGCCGGCCAGCTTGATCTGCGCGTCGGTGTCCTTGAGCCGGAATCCGTGGGGAACCAGCGGCAGCACCGTGAGCTCCAGCGGCTCCGTGAGGGAATTGACCACCTGAAACTCGATCTTCAGCACGCCTTTTCCTTCCAGGCTCGCCTTCGCATCGCTGACACGCCACGCCACGCGTGGTGATCCCTGCATCACGTCTTCAAACAGAATGCGCCCCAGCGCCTCATGCGTCGCCAAGGTCGGCATGGCGAGCCCGCCCGCTCCCGCAGGTTCAAAACGGCTCCGCAACTGCTGCACGAAGGCGGGAAAAAGCACATGCGCCTCCTGCGGCCCCGCAGGCATGGCGATCAGGCGCGAAAGATCGCCGAGATCGGAAAAAAGAACCTTCTCCGACGAGCAGAATTCACGCATCACGCTCGTGGCTGTTCGTGGGAGCGCCAGACTCGTCTCCTCCGGTGCGGCGGCCTGCGGGATCGGGCCCGCGACGATCCATTCGAGACCGCTCTCGCGCACGGTGTCACGCAGGCTGCGCAGCGCCGTGGCGATGTCCGCCGGAGGCGTGCCCGCCACGCCGTCCTCAAGGCCATGCGCCACCAACACGAGGTCCGGCCGGCCTTGGAAGCCCACCGTCGCCAGCGCCGAGGCTGCGGAGACGATGCTGGAGGTTCGCACGGGCTGCAGGAGAATCTCCGGCCCCAGCATCATGCTCTCCTTCGCCCGCAATTCGGAGCCGGGCCGCAGCACGCGCACGCCGCCGGTGTAGAAAAACTGGCTCGCCAGCGCCTTGGCAAACACGCCCGCGAAGCTTTTCAGCAGCGGATCGCCGCCGTCATCGAGCGCAGTCGAATCAAGGATCGCATCCCCCAGCACCACGATCTGCACCCGCTCGCGCCGGGTCAGCTTTGTCAGCGTCTGCGGCAGGAATTTCTGCCAGCGCTCCCGCTGCGTCGGCGTGAGGTCGAAATACTGCTGCAGCTTCACCTCCGGCTTCGGCATTTTCTCCTCGGCAGCACGGGCGGCGCTCTGAAGCGTCGAGAGATCCGGCTTCGTGTAGGCGGCCGGCGGTTCAGACGGCGTCTGCGCCTGAAATTCCCCCACGGCGGACAGGGCCATGGCGCCGAGCAGGGCGGTCATCTTGCGGTTGGGAAGCATGCGCCCGCTATGTCAACGAGACCGGCGACGGCTGCAACCATGGAGTGCATGGCAGCGCACTTGCGCCATCGGCCCGCTTCGACATCATGCCCCATGTCCACGCTCGCCCCTGCCGCCGTTCTTTATGAAGCGAAGAAGCCCCTCAAAATCGAACAGGTGAAGGTGCTGCCGCCGCAGGCGGGCGAAGTCACCGTTCGAATGAAAGCCGCCGGCGTCTGCCACAGCGACCTGCATGTCATGAAGGGCGATCTTTCCATGCCGATGCCGATCATCCTCGGCCACGAAGGCAGCGGCGTGATCGAGGCCGTGGGAGAGGGCGTGACTTCCGTCGAGGTCGGCGACCACGTCATCCTCGTCTGGCGCGGCTCCTGCGGAAAATGTGAGTACTGCAGCAGCGGACGCCCCGCGCTGTGCGACATGGGCACGGCCATGCGCTTCACCGGCCTCATGCCGGACGGCACCACACGCTTCCAGAACTCGGCGGGGGAGAGCATCCGCCACTACGCGGGCGTTTCGGCCTTTTCCTCACTCGCGACGATGCCGCAGGCTTCGGTGGTGAAAATCCCAAAGGAGTTCTCTTTTGAAAAAGCAGCGCTCATCGGCTGCGGCGTCATCACCGGCGTCGGTGCCGTGGAAAAAGCGGCCCGTGTGCAGCCGGGCAGCTCGGTCGCCGTCATCGGCTGCGGCGGCAT
Source organism: uncultured Prosthecobacter sp. (assembly GCA_964452755.1). Lineage (GTDB taxonomy): Bacteria > Verrucomicrobiota > Verrucomicrobiia > Verrucomicrobiales > Verrucomicrobiaceae > Prosthecobacter. The sequence goes on from CAYVQY010000001.1 coordinate 1,042,588, forward strand.
CGGTTTGAACATCGTTCAGGGCGCCCGCATGGCCGGAGCGCTCAAAATCATCGCGGTGGACAAATTTCCGCGCAAGGAGGCGGACGCCCGCCAGTTCGGTGCCACCGACTACGTCGATGCGAGCGCGGGTGATCCCGTGGAGGCGATCAAGGCTCTCACCGACGGCAAGGGCGTCGATTATGCCTTCGAAGCCTACGGCTCCGGCAAAACCGCCGAGCAGGCCTTTGATGCCACAAAAAAAGGCGGCATGTGCGTCATGGTCGGCATCACCAGCGCAGCCGACCGTGCCGCGATCAATGTGAACCAGCTCGTCTATGCCGAGAAAACCCTGCGCGGCAGCCTCTACGGCAGCACGCAGCCGCGCACCGACCTGCTGCTGCTCATCGGCATGCACCAGGCAGGCCGTCTCATGCTCGACGAACTTGTCACGAAGCGCTACCCGCTCGAAGGCATCAACGAAGCCTACGACGCCCTCCAGCGCGGCGAAGTCGCACGAAGCCTGATCGTGTTTGAGTAACAACGATCACGCCCACAGCGACTGCGGATACTCACCCGCGTCGATCAGCGCCCGAATGCTCGCGACGACCTCCGCCTTGTCCTCGGGGTAGGTCACGCCGAACCACTTGCCGGTCGTCTCCAGCACACGCACCTCCGCTTTGCCCGCATGGATCAGCGCGTTCACCTCCGCAGGCACATAGCACTCGGATTTCAGCTCCGTGCCCCGCTCCGCAAGAAATGCGGCAAACGCCGCCCGCAGTTGCGGGAAAATGTCCGGTGTGAAGCCGAAGAAATTCATCGAGACCACCTCGTCTCCCGTGAGAGGCACATAGGCGCCCTCCACCTCGCGATTCTCCGCACCGGCGCCGTGCTGGAAGATCTTCGTCATCTCCAGGACGGAGGCCAACATGCCGTTCGCATCGCACTCGCAGACGCCGCGTGAGACACTACCGTGTTCGGACAGCGTGTTCTTCAAATAGAAGCCCACCATCGACCAGTGGCTTTTCCCGTCGTCCGGGCGGGGCTGCACGAGGTCGGCGGCGATCTTTTTGAAGGCGTCCTGGCCGTAGAAATCGTCCGCATTGATCATCAGAAACGGCTCCTGGACGACTTTCTCGGCAGCCAGCAGCGCGTGCGCCGTGCCCCAGGGTTTCGTGCGTCCTTCGGGCACCGAGAAGCCTTCAGGCAGGTCGTTCAAATCCTGAAACGCGTAGTCCACGACGATGCGGCCCTCGTACTTCGCCCCGATCTGCGTGCGGAAAAGCTCCTCGAAGTCGCGGCGGATGACGAACACCACCTTGCCGAAGCCGGCGCGAATCGCGTCGAAAACCGAGTAATCGAGCACCACCTCTCCGGAGGGCCCCATGGCGTCGAGTTGTTTCAGGCCGCCGTAACGGCTGCCCATGCCTGCGGCGAGGATCAAAAGAGTGGGTTTCATAGGTCGGAAAGAGCGGCATCCTTGCCGGAGGGCTTCCGCGAGGTCAAGCGGCGAGGCGACTGCGCCAACAGGGCGCTTGTGCTTTCCCGCCGCATCGGCTTACATCCCCCACACATGCATCCGGCCATTCCAAAACTCCTCCAACTCCAGGAACGCGACCAGCGCATCCGCAGCCTGCAAAAAGACCTCAAAGACATCCCGAACCTGCAATCCCGGGCCAAAACGCAGCTCGCCGGAGACCAGGCCGCCGTCGAAGCCGCCAATCTGGCGATGAAAGAGGTCGAGGTGAAGATCAAAAGCATCGAGCTCGACATCCAAACGCGCCAGACTTCCATCAAGCGCCTGCAGGACCAGCAGTTCGAAACCCGCAAGAACGACGAGTTCACCGCCCTCGGCCACGAAATCAAACGCTACCAGGAGGACGTCACCAAACTCGAAGACAGTGAGCTCGACCAGATGGAAGCGCTCGAAGCCGCGAAGACCAAACTCAAGGAAGCTCAGGCGAAACTCGCCGAAACCCAAACCCGCGTGAACGAGGAGCTCAAAGCGCTGGAAGAACGCGCCGCAGGCGTCACCCAACGTCTCGAAGGCCTGAACGCCGAGCGCCAGGAACTGGCCGCCCCCGTTGACGAAGACACGCTGGATCTCTACACCCGCATCTTCCACAAAAAGGGCGACGCGGCCGTCGTGCCCATGATCAACGCGCAATGCGGCGGCTGCCACATGAAGGTCGTCGTCGGCGTGATCCAGTCCCTCAAGCAGTCCGAGACGCTCACCCAGTGCGAAAGCTGCGGGCGCATCCTTTACATGGAAGGCTGATTCAGCAACGCCAGGCGCCGCAGATCAGTGCGGCAGGCCGAACGCGTAGTAAGCCGCGCACAGCAGCGCCAGCACGATCATTCCGGCATTCAACTCGCGCCTGCGGCCGGTCGCGATCTTCAGCACCGGATGCACCACCAGTCCGGCGGTCAGCCCGTTGGCGATGTTGTAAGTGAAGAGCATCATCACGATCGTCACGAAGGCCGGCACCCATTCCGTGAGATCGTCGAAGTCGATCCGCCGTACCGAGCCGACCATCAGCACCCCCACGGCGATCAAGGCCGGTCCGTAGGCGAAGCGGAGCTGCTGCAGCGGCTCGATCAGCGGAATGAAAAACAGCGAGAGAGCGAACAGAGCCGCCGTCACCAGCGCCGCGAGTCCGGTGCGCGCTCCTTCGCTGATGCCGGTGGCGGATTCGATGTAGGCACCACTCGTCGATGTGCCAACCAGGCCGCTGAACATGCAGGTGATCGCATCCACGATCATTGGTCGTTCCACCTGCGGAAAATTTCCTTTCTCATCCAGCATTTCCGCCGCAGCCCCGAGGCCCGTCAGAGTGCCCAGCGTGTCGAGAAAACTCATCAGAAAAAGCGTCAGCAGCACCGGCAGAAATCCCACCTGCAGCACGCCCGCGATGTCCAGCTTGAGCGCGATCCCGCCCAGGTCGTAGTCACCGGTAAATGGCAGCGCGAAAACCGCCTTCGGAGCGCTGCCGAAGCCCAGCAGCCCTCCGATGACCGCCGTGCTCGCGATGCCGATGAGCAGCGCACCGCGCACCTTGCGGATCATGAGCACGGTCATCAGCACGAATCCAAAAATCGCCAGCAGCACCTGCGGATCGCGCAGTTCGCCAATCTTCACCGGCACCGCTGGCGCGGTGAAAAGGCCTCCCTCGCCGGTCTGCAGCGCCTGCGGCGGCATGCCGGTGACGAAGCTCGTGACGATGCCCGTTTCATAAAGACCAATGAAGGCCAGGAACAGCCCGATGCCGACGGCAAAGCTGTGCTTCAGGCTTGTCGGCACCGAATTCGCCAGCCAGCCGCGAACCCCCACCAGCGTGATGATCAAAAACAACGCCCCGCTCACAAAAACCGCGCCCAGCCGCTGCTCCCAGCCGATCCCAAGTGCCGCGAGGCCAAAAGCGATGAAGGCGTTCTCACCCATGTAAGGCGCGACCGCGATCGGCCGGTTCGCAATGAGGCCCATGAGGGCGCAGCCGACCGCCGCTGTCAAAATCGTCGCCACCGTTCCCGGTCCCGCAGGAATGCCCGCGAAGCTGAGGATCGCCGGATTCACCACGATGATGTACGCCATCGCGATGAACGTCGTCACACCGCCGATGATCTCCCCGCGGAGCGTGCCGGACCGTTCAGCGATCTGGAAGCGGCGCAGCATCACGCCAAAATTTCGTTCACCACATTGCCATGCACATCGGTCAGGCGGAAGTCGCGGCCGGAGTAGCGGTAGGTGAGCTTTTTGTGATCGAGGCCGAAGAGATGCAGAATGGTGGCGTGCAGGTCATGCACATGCACGGGATCGGCGGCGACGCCGAGGCCGAACTCGTCGGTGATGCCGTGCGAGTGGCCGCCCTTAACCGCGCCGCCGGCCAGCCAGACGGTGAAGCCATCCACATGATGATCGCGGCCAAAGACCGCCGGTTTGTCGCTGCTGCCCTGATAGGTCGAGGTGCGGCCCATCTCGCCCCCCCAGATGACGAGCGTGTCGTCCCACAGGCCGCGCTCTTTGAGATCGTGCAACAGCGCGGCGATGGGCTGGTCGGCCTCCTGGCAGAGCTTCTGGTGATTCTTGACGAGGCTGCCGTGGCTGTCCCAGGGCTGGCCGACTCCGTGGTAGCACTGGATGTAGCGTACACCGCGCTCGGCGAGGCGACGCGCGAGAAGGATGTTGTTGCCCACAGGCGTGTTCCCGTAAGCGGCACGGGTGGCTTCGCTCTCGCCTTTGAGGTCAAAGGCATCCGTGGCGGCGCTTTGCATGCGGAAGGCGAGCTCCATCGAGTGAATGCGTGATTCGAGTCGCTCGTCGCCCGGATGGCTGCGCAGGTGCCGCTCGTTCAGCGAGCGTGTCAGGGCGAGCTGCGCCCGCTGGTTGCCGGCCGAGAGATCGTGCCGCGTGAGATCGGGAATGAGCTGGCCTTTGCCCGCGGTCTCGATGTGCGTGCCCTGATACATGCCGGGCAGGAAGGCGCTGGTCCAGTTCTTCGACTGCGCCGTGGGCAGGCCGGAAGGCATGAGCACGATGTAGCCCGGCAGATCCGCACTCTCGGAGCCGAGACCGTAAGTCACCCATGAACCGATGCTGGGCCGCTCCAGCACCGTGTGGCCGCAGTTCATCATCAGCAGGCCCGGCGAGTGATTCGCGATGTCGCTGGTCATCGACCGGATCACGCACAGGCTGTCCGCGTGCTTCGCCACATGCGGAAACAGCTCGCTGATTTCGAGGCCGGACTGCCCGTGCTTTTGGAACTTGAAGGGTGACGCAAAGATGTTCCCCACCCGCGCCCGCTGCACCGGTTGCAGCCGCTCCTTGATCGAATCCGGCAGCGGCTTGCCGTCGAGCTTCGTCAGTTGCGGTTTCGGATCAAAGGTGTCGATCTGCGACGGCCCGCCGTTCATGAACAGGTGGATCACGCGCTTGATCTTCGCCGGAAAATGCGGCTCCCGCACCGCCATCGGGTTTGCATCCGCCGCATCATCAGCAGCGCGGAGAAAATCAGACGCGGCAAGTGCCCCCAGACCGAAGCCGGAGCGTTGAAGGAAAAGACGACGTGAGTTCATAAGAAGAGGGCTGAAGAATTGTCGTTCGGTTCAATCCACATACAGCAGCTCATTCGACACGAGCAGGGACTGCGCGATGAGGGGCCAGGGGTTGGTTTTGCGCTTCTCCATGAGGGCGAGGAAGCCGGAGAGGCGCCGCTGCTCCACCTCGTGGGCGTCGCGGCGGTACACGCGCTGGAAGAGGGCGTTGACGCGCTCGGTGGTGCTCATGCCGTCGCTGAGCTGGAGATTTTCCACCAGAGCCTGCGACTGCGAGATGATGAAGGGCGAGTTCAGAGCGAAGAGCGACTGCTGCGGCACCATGTTCTCCGTGCGGCGGTCGGCGGTGGCCGTGGGCGAGGGGAAATCGAAGGCGCGCAACGTGGGGTCGTTGTTGATGCGGTTGATGAGGCCGTAGATGCTGCGGCGCGTGTTTTCTTCCTCCCAGAGCTGCTTCGGATGGCCTTTGAGGCGGAGGTCAAGCCGCCCGCTCATGGCCAGCGCGGTGTCGCGCAGTTCCTCGATGCTGAGGCGCTTGGAATTCGCGCGATGGTAGAAGACGTTCGTGGGATCGAGCGCGGTCATGTCGTCGCGCACGGCGCTGCTCTGCTGGTAGGCGCGGCTGGTGACGATGTTGCGCACGAGATGCTTCACGGACCAACCGTTGGCCATGAAATCGGCCGCCAGCCAGTCGAGCAGCTCGGGATGCGTGGGCGCGGCGCCTTGCAGGCCGAAGTCGGAGGGCGTATCGACGAGATAACCGCCCATGAGCGCACCCCAAACGCGGTTCACGAAGACGCGGGCGGTGAGCGGATTGTCCCTGCTGGCGATTTTTTCCGCGAGCTGGAGGCGGCCGCTGCTGTCGGCTGGGAAGGGCGTCTGCTCGGGGTCGAGTAGTTTCAAAAAGCGGCGCGGCGCTGGATCGCCGCGCGTGTCCGGCTCGCCACGCAGGAAAATTTTGGAGGTGACAGGTTTGGACTCCTTGACCACGATGGCCCGAGCGGGTGCGCCCTCGTGAAAGGTGATGAGTTCGGCGAGGTCGCTCTTCTTGATCACGTCGGAGAGCTTCTGGCGTGCGCCGACGAGCTTCTTGCTTTTGTTGGCGGCGGCAATTTTTGCGCTGATCACCTTTTGCTTCTCCAGAAAGTCCGCACGCATGGCTTCGCTGACCTCGTAGCCGTCGATCACGGGAAACTCGTCCATCTCATGCGGCTGCGGCTTGTCGATGGAGCTGAACACGCCATGCAGCGAGTAATAATCGGCGGTGGGGATGGGCTCGAATTTGTGGTCGTGGCAGCGCGAGCAGGAGACGGTGAGGCCCATGAAGCCGCGCATGGTGGTGTCGATGGCGTCATCAATGAAGTCGTGCGGATTGGTGAGAAAAGGCGTGACCGCGAGGAAGCCGAGCGCGGCCTGCTCCGGCGCACGGCCTTCGTAGCCCATGAGGTCGGCGGCGAGCTGCTCCTTGATGAACTGATCGAAGGGCTTGTCCGCGTTGAACGCCGCGATGACGTAGTCGCGGTAGGTGAAGGCATAGGGGTAGTAGCTCTCCATTTTCGTCGCGGGCACGGTGACGTTCGCCGTGTCCGCGTAGCGGGCGACATCCAGCCACAGCCGTGCGAAGTGCTCGCCAAACTGCGGGCTTTCCATCAGCGCGTTCACATCGGACGGTCCGCCCGGCGGCAAACCGGTGAGGTCATAGGACAAGCGGCGCTCCAGCACCTGCGGCCTGGCCGGCGGCGCGGGCGTGAGATTTTTCTCCTGCAACTTCGCGAAGATGAAGCGGTCGATGGGATGGGCGTTCCACGCGGGGTCTTTCACCTGCGGCGGCTCGACGCTGCGCACCGGCTGAAAAGCCCAGTGCGTCTGCGCCTTTTCGAAGATGATCGTTTGATCGCCGAGCTGGGAAAACTCCGTCGCGCCGATGTCCTGCTTCGGCCCCGGTGCGCCCATCTTCACCCACTGCTCCAGCAGGGCCACGACTTCGGCGTCGAGCGGGTATTTCGGCGGCATGGCGGTGTCCTCATCATGGTAGCGCACCGCCTGGATGAGCAGCGAGCCTTCGACATCCCCCGGCACCACGGCCTGCCCGGTGTCGCCGCCATTGAGCCAGCCCGACTGGCGGTCCAGCAGCAGCCCGCCCTTGCGCTCGTCCTCGGCCTCGGAGTGGCATTTGTAGCAGTGCTGCACCAGCACGGGCCGGATTTTCTTTTCAAAGAAGGCGACGGCGCGCTCCTCCTTGTCACGCGGGCTGGACGGCGCAGCGTGCGTGGTGGAAAAAGACAGGATCAAGAAGATGAACGCGGACCGGATCATAGGCTGGATGTTCGCTGAAACGAGGGCTCGTGCGGCAGCTATCGAAGAACTTCGGAAAGTCGCCAGCGCAGCATTTTTAGCCGCTTTCCGCCGTTTCCACTCCGATCATACCCCGCCGTGAAAATTATTCTCCTCCTTGTTTCCCTGTCGACCGCATCTCTCCACGCGGACGCGCCCCTCCCGCTCTGGCCGGACAAGCCTCCGCAGTTCCTCGCAAACGCACCTGCGGAGATCCAGGAGGAGCGCGGCACGATTCGCAACGTCACCTCGCCCGCCATCACGCTTTTCCTGCCGCCGGCGGACCAGCGCAACGGCATGTCGATCATCATTTGCGCAGGCGGCGGCTACGGTGCGCTGGACTGGAAAACGCACGTCGAATACGCCGCCGCAGTCTTCAATCCGAAGGGTGTCACCGTCATCGGATTGAAATATCGCCTGCGCCCGCCGCACAAGCTCGACAACGCGGGCATCCAGGCGCTCACCCTGCTCGACGCCAAGCGCGCGATGCGTCTGGTGCGCCATCGCGCGGTCGAATGGGGCATCGATCCGAAGCGGATCGGCATCGCGGGATATTCCGCCGGCGGGAATCTGTCGATGAATCTCGCCGCCAATTTTGATGCGGGTGATCCGAACGCTGTTGATCCCGTCGAGCGAGTGAGCAGCCGCCCCGATTTCGCCGTCGGTCTCGCCACCTGGCACTGGCGGCGGAAGGAATCGCCGTTTGTGTTCAAAATGGACACGCCGCCCGTGTTTCTCGTGCACGCCACGAACGACGGCATTTCCGGCGGAGCGCCCATCGAACTGCCCCGCGCGATCAAAGCCGACCTGGAGAAACTCGGCGTGCCTGTAAAGATGCATGAGTTCGACGAAGGCGCGCACGGCGTCGGCAACCTCATCCCGCAACGCGTGAAAAACGGCTTTCCGCCCGCAAAGTGGCCGGAACTGCTGCTGGAGTGGCTAAAGAACATGCCTCCGCGATAAGGTTGCACGATGAGAGGCTCTTCGTCGTTAGCCCGGGAACTCATGGCGTGCCATGAGCACCTGCCACAACGGCTTTCAAACTCCCAAAGTCCCGCTCTGTGAAATCTCCTCATCCTCTTGTCATCCTCCTCTGCGTATCCGCTCTTCTGTGCGGGGCGCAAGCCGCCGGGAAGACCAACGTCCTTCTCATCATGGCGGACGACTTCCGCGACTTTGGCGGCGCTTTCACACAGGGTGCCGTGCGCACTCCGAACCTCGACCGGCTCCGCGCACGCGGCACCACCTTTGAACGCGCCTATGTGCAGTATCCGGTCTGCAATCCGAGCCGCTGCTCCATGCTCACAGGACTGCGAGCCGAACAGACGGGGATCACGGGGAATGATCGACCGCTTCGCGAGAAGCAGCCCGCCGTCGTCACGATGCCGCAGCTTTGCAAAGACGCGGGCTGGCAGAGCCACGCCTTCGGCAAGATCTTCCATCTCGGCGGTGGCCGCGATTTGAAAGCCATGGCCAGATGGATGGACGACGGCGTCTCCTGGCACGGCGCCACCTCTTACCAGGCCACCGACATCGGCAAAAAGATGGTCGAAGGCCGCAACGTCACCGGCGGAGCGCTCAAGTGGTGCGCCTGGGGTGCGGCGGACGGCAGCGATGAAGATCAGCCGGACGGCCAAATCGCCGCTGCCACCATCGCCAAGATCGAGGAGCTCGGCGACGCGCCCTGGTTCATCGGCTGCGGCTTCATGAAGCCGCACGATCCCTTCATCGCGCCCGCGAAGTACTTTGATCTCTACCCGCCCGAGTCGCTGAAGACATGGCGTGACCCGAAGGACATCACGCCCGTCCGCCCCGAGTCGGTCGGCTTTGGCGATTACGGCAAGGCCTTTGCAAAGTTCACCGAAAAGGAATGGCGCGAGCTCTTCCGCGCCTACGCCGCCTGCACCACTTTCATGGACGCCCAGCTCGGTCGCGTGCTCGATGCGCTGGACAAGCACCAGCTCTGGGACAAGACGCTCGTCATCTTTGTCGGCGATCACGGCTACCACACCGGCGAGCGAAACTGGTGGAACAAGAACACGCTTTTCGAGCGGAGTTGCCGCGCGCCCACCATCATCGCCGCCCCCGGCATGAAGGGCGGTCAAACCAGCCAGTCCCTCGTGGAGTTCATCGACCTCTATCCCACCGTCGCCGACTTCTGCGGACTGAAAATGCCGCACGAGGGAGCCGGCGTGTCGCTGCGTCCCGTCCTGGAGAAACCCGATGTCACGGTCAAAGACGCCGCCTTCACCTTCATCCGCCGGAGCGACAAAATCACCGCCCAAAGCATCCGCACCGACCGATGGCGCTGCACGCTTTGGAGTGACGGCCAAACCCAGCTCTTCGATCTCAGCGCCGATCCCGAAGAGCTGCACGATGTCGCCACTGCGAATGCCGAAGTCGTCACCGCACTCACCGCCCGCATCCGCAAGCTCCCTGATTTCAATCCATGACACGCACGCTCGCTCTTTTGATCTTGATGGCCGGTTTTGCCTCTGCCGGACAGGACACGATCCTCAAACCCTACGACGGCCCGTTGAACGTGGGCGTCGATACGAAGACCCTGACCGGCAAAGTCATGTGCGGCTACCAGGGCTGGTTCAATTGCGAAGGGGACGGGACCGACCTTGGCTGGATCCACTGGGGGAAAAGCCGGAAGGAAGCCATGGGTCCCGGAAACGTCACCGTCGATCTCTGGCCCGACATGTCCGAACTTGGCCCCGACGAACGTTTCTCCACCGCCTTCAAGTACGCTGACGGCCGTACTGCCGAGGTCTTCAGCAGCGCGAATCGCAGGACCGTACTGCGTCATTTCGAGTGGATGCGCGACTACGGCATCGACGGCGCCTTCGTTCAGCGGTTCGCCAACGGACTGAAGCATGACGACCATCGGCTGCACAAGAACACCGTGCTCTCCCATGCCCGCGAAGGTGCCAATCTCAACGGTCGCGCCTACGCCGTGATGTATGACCTCAGCGGCCTTCCCGCGGGTGGTGTGGATGCCGTCTGGCAGGACTGGCGGGTGTTGCGTGATCAAATGAAGATCACCGGAGACGCGGCCTACCTGCACCACGAGGGTAAACCCGTCGTTTCCGTGTGGGGTATCGGCTTCCACGATGATCGCGCCTACACTCTCGCCGAGTGCAAACAACTCGTCACCCAACTCAAGGCAGACGGCTGCACGGTCATGCTTGGAGTACCCACGGGTTGGCGCACGGGAGATCGCGATGCGATCAAGGATCCCGAACTGAAGGACGTGCTCGCCCTCGCCGACATCCTCAGCCCCTGGACCATCGGTCGCTATCGCACGCCCGAACAGGCGACCAGGCACGGTGAAAAAGTCTGGGCACCCGATCTCGTATGGTGCAGGGAGCGCGATCTCGATTTTTTCCCTGTCGTTTATCCCGGCTTCAGTTGGCACAACCTGAAGGGCGATCCGCTCAATGCCATCCCGCGTCTCAAAGGCGGGTTTCTCTGGTCCCAAGTCGTCGCCGCCAAACGCGCCGGCGCCGGGATGATCTACGTCGCCATGTTTGACGAAGTCGATGAAGGCACGGCCATCTTCAAGTGTACCAACCAGCCGCCCGTCGGTGAAGGCGCGACGTTTCTCACCTACGAAGGCCTGCCCGCCGACTTCTATCTGAAACTCACGGGCCGGACCGGCCTGCTGCTGCGCGGTGAAATTCCAGTGACGGATGCGCTGCCGACGAAGTAGATCGCGGAAACGCGCCCTCCCCCGGCGAACTCGGGAAAGGAACGCCCACCGGCTAAGTTGTATTCGAAGATGAAATTTTCCCTCCTCGCCACTCTCGCTTCGCTGCCCTTCGCTTTCGCCCTGACCGCGGCGCACGCCAACGAGGTCGAACGCCACGACGACATCGTCTTTGCCCAGCCCGATGGTGCGGAGCTTCTGCTGAACCTGCGCATGCCAAGGGGCGTCGAGAACCCTCCGTTGGTGATGTTCATTCACGGCGGCAGTTGGCGTGCCGGCGACCGCAAACGTTGCCGGCTGGAGTGGGTCGCCATGCATGGCTACGCCTTGGCGAGCATCGAATACCGCTACAGCAGCGAGGCCTTGTTTCCCGCCCAGATTCACGACTGCAAGGGGGCGCTGCGCTGGCTGCGGGCGCACCAGGCGAAGTATGGCTATGACGCATCCAGGGTGGTCGTCGCAGGCACCTCGGCAGGCGGTCATCTCGCCGCCTTGATGGGGACCAGCGGCGGCGTAGCCGCGCTCGAAGGCGGCACCGCCGGCCATGCCGATCGTTCCTCACGCGTCCAAGGCGTGATCGACTACTACGGCCCGAGCGACTTCGTCGAGCGCTCCAAAAACCAGCCCTCGAAAACCGACGACCCCAAAGGCGGTGTTTACCAGCTCATTGGCGGACCCGTGCAGGAAAACCTCGAAGCCGCCCGCACCGCGAGTCCGGTCACCTACCTCAGCGCGGACGATCCGCCCTTCATGATTCTTCATGGTGACGCCGACAAGACCGTCTTCCTCGACCAGTCCGAACTCCTCGTATCGCGCTGCAAGGAAACCGGCATCCAGGTTCAACTCCACGTCGAAAAAGACGGCGGGCACGGCTGGAAGGAAACCGAGGAGGAAAAATCGCTCGTGCTCGCCTTCCTGAAAAAGGTGCTTCGCGGCGAGCAGCCACGCCGCGCACCGTAATCCTGTGATGGACCACAGGGCGGGCTTCGTTAACAGCCCAACCATGAAATCCACCTTTCTGACTCTTGGCGCGCTTCTGTTCGCCCCGCTGACGCCTTCATCCGCCGCCAACGTGCGACCAAACATCATCCTGATGATGGCGGATGACATGGGCTTCTCGTGCATCAGTCCGTATGGCGGCGAGATCGACACGCCGAATTTGCAGAAGCTCGCGGACGAGGGTCTGCGCTTCACGCAGTTCTACAACAACGCGAAATGCACCACCACGCGCGCCTCGCTGCTCTCCGGCATGTATCCGCGTGGCAGCGGCAGCGCGATCCCGCAGGGCATCGCCACGGCGGGCGAGCAGATGCGGGCGGCGGGGTATCGCACCGCGTTGTGCGGCAAGTGGCATCTCGGCAGCAAGGCACCGCAGCGGCCCTTTGACCGCGGCTTTGACGAGTTCTACGGACTCATGGACGGCTGCTGCAATTTCTTCAACCCCGCGCAGCCCGATCCTGCCGCGAAAGGCGGCAAGGTGCGAGTCTTCGGCCAGAACGACGAGCTCATCACCGAGTTCCCGCCCGGCTACTACACGACGGATGCCTTCACCGATCATGCGATCGGCACGATCAAACGCTTCACCGCCGAGGCGAAGCCGTTTTTCCTCCACCTCGCCTTCACCTGTCCGCATTATCCGCTGCACGCGCCGGAGGAGGACATCGCGAAGTATCGCGGCAAATACAAGGCCGGCTGGGAGGCGATGCGCGAAGCGCGTTACGAACGCCAGAAGGCGATGAAGCTGTGGGACGCGATGCCCGCGCTCTCCGGCACCGATTCCAAAGCCTACGCCTGGGATGGCGCGAATCAGGACTGGGAGGATGAACGCATGGCGACGTATGCAGCCATGGTGGACCGCATGGATCAAAACATCGGCAGGCTGTTGAAGGCACTCGATGAACTCGGCATCGCCGAAAACACGATCGTGATGTTCCTTTCCGACAACGGCGGCTGCACCGAGGAGCCCGGCGGTCGCGATGACACGCAGCAACCCGGCATCGTGAGCACCTACACCGCCGTCGGTCCGTCATGGGGCTGGGCGCAGAACGCGCCGTTCCGACGCTACAAAAGCTATGTGAATGAAGGCGGCATCAGCACGCCGCTCATCGTGCGCTGGCCTGCGCAGGTAAAAGCGGGATCGAAAACGAATCAAGTCGGCCACATCATCGACATCGTGCCCACCTGCCTCGACGTCGCCGGCGCCAGACCGCTCACCGAAAGCCACGGCGAGAAAACCAAACCGCTGGAAGGACGCAGCATCGCGTCGGTTTTTCGCGGCGAAGCACTGCCTCCGCCCGCCGAACTCTGCTGGGAGTGGAGCGGCAACTGCGCCGTGCGTCACGGAAAATGGAAGCTCGTGTGGGACACCGCCGCGAAGCCGGTGAAGTGGGAACTTTACGACCTCGAAGCCGACCGCACCGAGCTGCACGACCTCGCCGCTGAAAAGCCCGAACTCGTGAAGGAACTCACCGACGCCTACACGAAGTGGGCCAAGGCCACCGGCCGCAAACTTCCCGGGGCGACAAAGGGCAAGAAGAAGGCCGAGAACGAGTGATGGACCGGCAAGCCGAATTTTTGACACGAATCCCATGAAACATCTCCACTCCTTTGCCCTTCTGCTTGTCTGCACGGTCATCCGCCCCGTTCTTGGCGGCGAGTTGGCGCTCACGGAAACAGAAGATCAAATTCGTGTCACCCTGCGCGGCAAACCCGTGCTGGAATACATCAAAACCGAGAAGCCTGTCCCCGCAGGCATCGAGCCCCACTACCGACGGAGCGGATACATCCATCCGGTTTACACCCCCACGGGTCAGGAGATCACCGGCGATTTCCCCGCCGACCACGCTCATCAGCACGCGCTCTACTTTGCCTGGACGAAAGCCCGCTTCGACGGGAAGGAAGTGGATTTCTGGAATCAGGCAAAAGATCTCGGCAGGGTCGAGTTCCGCGAAGTGGTGAACCTGAAGCGGGACGAGCAGCAGGTCTCGTTCAGTGTCAAACACGCGTTCACCGTCGGCACGGACGACCAGCGCGTTGATGCACTCCATGAAATCTGGACTGTCACCGTTTATCAAACCCCGGAGGATCACTTCTTGTTCGACATCGAAAGCGTCCAGGAATGCGCCTCATCCAAGCCGGTGGACCTCCCGCAGTATCACTACGGAGGCATGGCATTCCGCGGGAACTACCAGTGGTTGAAGGAGAAGGACGATCACAGCATCCATCCGGGCGACCTGCGGTTTCTGACCAGCGAAGGCAAGGATCGCTGGGAGGGCAATCATACCCGGCCGAATTGGGTCGCCCTCTCCGGCAAGATCGACGGACAGGAGGTGTCGGCCGCGATTTTCTGCAGCCCGAAAAACTTCCGTGCGCCGCAGCCTGTGCGCATTCATCCCAACAAGCCTTACTTCTGCTTCGCTCCCATGGTCGAAGGCCCGTTCTCGATCTCGCCCGGCGAGAAATACACGTCGCGCTACCGCTATGTGGTGACCTCCCATCGACTCAATGCGGACAGTGTCGAGGCGTTCTGGAAGGAATACTCCGCGTCACCATAGTCTGTCCATCCGCGTCACCGCCTCGTCGAACAGCCAGGCGAACGATTGAAGACAGGCCAGCGCAGCTCGCTGCGCGCCTGAAAAGGCTCAATGCGAAGACAGCACGCTTCCTGAGCATTTTAACCACGGCAAAGGCAAGGAAGACGGATGCTCGAAACGTTCTGTTATTCTCCATGATTCGCCGCGCTTTTTTCTGCCTCTCCTTTGCCGTCGCCACGGCCTTCGCCGCCGATCCGGCGCGCGTGTTGATCATCGTCGGCCCCAGCAAGCATCCGCCGGGTTCGCATGAGGTCGCCGCAGGCGGCCGTGTGATGCAGCATTGCCTCGAACACATGACGAACGTGCCCGGCGTGAAGGCGGATGTGGCCTGCGAGTGGCCGGAGCAGTCGTTGCGTGATGCAGCATCGACCGTCGTGTTCATCGGCGACACGTTTCCCGCGAACCGCCTGCCGAATCCGCAGCAAAACCTCGCCGATCTCGATGCGATGATGAAACGCGGCTGCGGCATCGTGTGCGTGCATTACGCCACCGGCCTGCTGGGCGAGGACGTGACTGCGGAGGGCGATCACCCACTGCTGCGCTGGATGGGCGGCTACTTCGCGAACCGCTCGTGCAAGCATCACGAGTCCTTCGCGAAGATCTTCCCCGCCGCCACAATCACGCCCGCCGCGCCGGAGCATCCGGTGTCGCGCGGCTGGAAGGAGTTCACGCTGCATGACGAGCCTTACACGAACAATTACTTCGGTCGCGGCAACATCATGGCACCCAACGTCACCACGCTGGCCACCTCGATGCTGCCGCCGGACCAACCAAAGCGCGAGACTGTCGCGTGGTGTGTCGAGCGCGACGACAGCGGACGCGGATTCGGCATCGTGATGCCACACTTATACAAAAACTGGCGCAACGACGACCTGCGCCGCTTCATCCTCAACGCCATTGTCTGGACCGCGAAGCTCAACGTGCCCGCCGATGGCGTGCAAACCACGCTGCCCGATCTCGCCGGGTTCGAGCCCGAGGCCATGGAGTATGTTCCGCCGTCACCCAAGCCGAAGAAGGCAGACGCGAAATGAAAACAAAGCGCTCGGAACGCTGAAGTGGTCGATTCACTTCACTGTTCCTCAAACATCGTCATGCTGTGGAGAGAATCTGCTGCAGGTCCATTTGGCTGCTGTCACACGTCCGTCGCGTGGGCTGTTTGCACAGGCACAGACGCCAAAGTCGTGAAAATAGAAACTCGCATCGAGATGAATGAAGAAGGTGCAGTGTGCGCATCGACCGGCATTGGGAGCATCTGCGAGTTCGTCTGCCTTCCAACGTTTGCACGCAGACTCCGACAAATCGGATTCGGCCTGTTCAACCGCAGTCATTGGTTGCTTGGGCCGTTGGTCCGTCAGAACTCCATTGATGATTTGGCAAGTTTTCCCAGATGGCAGTCCAACAGACCATTGGGGGTCCGCCCTGTGCATGACCATGGAACGAATCACGACGCCATTTGAGAACTGGATGCGTAATTCGGGTGTTGTTTCATCGAGGCCCGCGGAGATGATTTGCACTCCCTCAAGTCGTTCGAGGAACTGCTGGATCGACTGTCGGGACGATGAACTGCCAACAATAACACCTCCCTCGAACTCTGCCCGCCAGTCCCATTGGATCAAAATGTCCGCTTCTCCGCGAAGACGCGCTCGCTTGCTGACGGAATCCTCGTGCAACTCGCCGAGGTCCAGGATGATGGCACTGCCATAACCGTTCCTAGCACGGGAGACCTTCATGCCGATCACCGGGCGTATGACCTCGTCGAATGAGTGAATGAGATTTTGATGAGTCATATTGGAATCAGGCAGTGTTGCGGCAATTTCTGCTGTAGTGGGTGAAGAGGCAATGTTTGATTGGGCATCCGTTGAAGTTCACGCTTCCCCATCACGATACGTGAACTGACTGCCAGACGGTCCGCCCGCGCACGTTTCATCTGCTGCTATGCGCTGTTCCCTCGCTCTATCCCTTCTCTTTGCCCTTGGCTCTTCGCTCTACGCTGCTTCACAGCCGAACATCGTCCTCATCCTCGCGGATGATCTCGGCTACGGTGACCTGGGCTGCTACGGGCACCCGAAGTTCAAAACGCCGCGCATTGACCAGATGGCGGCGGAGGGGGCGAAGCTGACGCAGTTCAACTGCCCGGCACCGTTCTGTGCGCCGACTCGGGCATCGCTGATGACAGGGCGTTACCCGTTTCGCTGCGGCATGACTTCGAATCCCGCGCCGGACGGAGGCCCGGCGGCGGATGCGCTGCATCTGCCGGATGGCGAGGTCACGCTGGCGCAGGTGCTCAAATCAGCGGGTTATGCGACCGGCATGATCGGCAAGTGGCATCTCGGCCATCATGCCGGTTATCTGCCCACGGATCGCGGCTTCGATGAGTACTACGGCATCCCGTATTCGAATGACATGCGACCGGTGCAGGTGCTGGAAGGAACGAAGGTGGCGGAGTATCCCGTGGTGCAGGCGACGCTGACACAACGCTATGCGAAGCGGGCGGTCGATTTCATCCAACGCAATGCGAAGCAGCCGTTCTTCCTCTACTTCGCCGAAGCGATGCCGCACAAGCCGCTCGCAGCCTCCGAGGAGAACTACAAGAAGAGCGGTTCAGGACTGTATGGAGACGTGATGCTGGAGCTTGATGCGAGCGTGGGGCGCGTGCTCGATGCGATCAAAGCAAACGGGCTCGATGACAACACGCTGGTCATTTTCAGCAGCGACAACGGACCGTGGTTCGGCGGCAGCACCGCCGGTCTGCGTGGCATGAAGGCGGCGCAATGGGAAGGCGGCTACCGCGTGCCGATGATCGCCCGCTGGCCCGGCAAGATCCCCGCCGGACATGTGAGCGGCGAGATCGCGATCATGATGGACCTCTTTGCCACGATCCTGAATGTGACCGGTGCCAAGATGCCGGACGATCGCGTGCTCGACGGGCGGAACATCATGCCGCTGCTCACGAGCGATGCGAAATCGCCACACGACTACATTTTTGGCCATCAAAACGCGCGCCTCGCGAACATCCGCGATGCGCGCTGGAAGCTGCATGTGTGGCCTGCGGGCGGAATGAAGTTCAAGGCCGGGCCCGACGGTCGCTGGCCCGATCCGCGCGCGCCGGACGGTGTGACGATCATCGCACCCTTCGAGCAGTACAACCTCGATGCGTTCCCCGGACTGAGCAGCGGCGATGAACCTGCACCGATGCAGCTCTTTGACCTGCAAAACGACCCCGGCGAGCAGCACGACGTGGCGGCAAAGCATCCCGACGAAGTGAAGCGACTGCTGGCCGCCTATGAAGCCATGAACAAGGACGTGCCCGTCGTCCCCGAACCGAAGCGCATGCCTGCAAAGCAGAAGTAACAACTCATGAAAGCCATCCTCGTCTCCACATTCGTCCTGTGCCTGGCCGGCGGCATCGCACACGCCGCCGCATTGCGCGCCGGTGCCGCCACCAGCAACATCACGCCGGACATGGGCGTGGTGCTCGACGGCACGATCATGAAAATCGGCCCCGCGAAGCAGGTGCATGACGAACTGTACGCACGCTGCCTGGTGCTTGACGATGGCCGCACGCGGGTCGCCTTCGCGGTGTGCGATGTGACGATGATCGCGCCGGAGATCGTCGCGGAGGCAAAGGCGCTGCTGAAGAAGTCGCTCGATCTGCCGCCGGAAAACATCCTGATCTCCGCCACGCACACGCACAGCGCACCGCGGGCGCTGAACATCGGCTTCGGTCCGGCAAACGACGCGTATCATCATTTCCTCGCCCGCCGCATCGCCGATGGCATCCGCCGTGCGGCGTTTCAGCTCGCACCTGCGAAGATCGGCTGGGGCAGCGTGAACAAGCCGGAATACGTGTTCAACCGCCGCTGGTTCGTGAAGGCGGACAGCAAGCGTGCGAATCCCTTCGGCCGCATCGGCGAGCGCGTGCAGTTTGGGCCGTCGGTCGCCGATGCGGAAAAACCGTCCGGGCCGGTCGATCCCGAGCTTTTCGTGCTCTCTGTCCAACATGCCGACGGGCGGCCGCTGTGCGTGCTGGCGAACTACGGCCTGCACTACATCGGCGGTGTGCCCACGGGGCATGTGAGCGCGGATTACTTCGGCGTGTTTGCCGACCGCATTCAGGAGAAGCTGCAAGCCGACCGACAGGATCCGCCCTTTGTCGGCATCATGTCGAATGGAACGAGCGGCGATGTGAACGGCGTGAACCTCAAGGATCCGAACAAGCGGAAGGCGGGCTATGCGCGCATGTTCGAGGTGGCGGATGATCTCGCGAACGCGGCGGTGGAGGTCATCGGACGCATTGAGCATCGCAGCGACGTGGAACTCGGCGCGAAACTCACGCAACTGCCCCTGCGCGTGCGCAAACCGGCTGCGGATCAGCTCGCCTGGGCGGAGGCGCTGCTGTCCACCGAGGAAGCGAAGAAGGCGAAGCCGTCCCGTCCGGTCATCTACGCTCGGGAAACAATGGGGCTGGCCGAATACCCGGACACGCTGCCCATCGCCCTGCAGGCGCTGCGCATCAGTGATCTCACGATTGCCTCGGCACCGTGTGAGGTGTTTGCGGTCACCGGACTCGCCATCAAGAAGGAGAGCGTGGCGAAGGCGACCTTCACCATCGAACTCGCCAACGGCTACGGCGGCTACCTTCCAACCCCGGAGCAGCATGAATACGGCGGCTACGAGACCTGGCCCGCGCGGTCCAGTTTTCTCGAAGCCGGAGCCGAGCCGAAGATCCGCACCACGCTGCTCGAGCTGATCCGCGCGGTGAACGCGAAGTGAGCGGCACCTTCGATGAAAGAGCCTACGGGGCTCTTCGTCCTTAATGCTCGTGTTCCGCCAACCTCTCCGCCTTTTTGTGCCCTTGCTCGGGCTTGCCCTCGTTTCGACCCACGCGAGCGACGCCGTTTACAACGCCCAGGGCGAGATGAGCGGCGAGGTCACGGACACGAGCGTGCTGCTGCAATCGCGGCTCACTGCGATCCCAGGACCGGAACTCGACGCGCAGGGCGATGTGCCCGGCGCGGCTGGTGTCGCGATGTTTGAATGGGGCGAGGCGGATAAGCCCGCGGCGAGAAGTGAATTGCTCAAAGCAGAACCGGAACATGACTTCATCGTCCGCACGCGAGTCACCGGATTGAAGCCGAACACGACCTACTACTACCGGCTTTTCTTCGGAGACGATAAACCATCAAGGACGAGTCCCATCCGCAGCTTCAAAACACTTCCCGGCGCGGATTCGACGGCGACGGTGCAGTTCTGCATGGGCAGTTGCATGAACTACCACAAGTTCATGGACGGAAAGAAGGGCAAGGCGGGCGATGTGATCACCGCGACGGCGGAGGACAAGCGGCTCGGCTTTCCTTCCTTCGCGGCCATGGAGGCGCTGAACCCGGATTTTTTCATCGGCACCGGCGACATCGTTTATTACGACAACGTGCTCAACGGCCCGGCGCAGACGCTGCAGGAGCTGCGCGGCTGCTGGCATGAGCAGTTCCGCTTTCCGCGCATGGTGTCGTTCTTTGCGAAGACGCCGGGCTACTGGTCGAAGGACGACCACGACTTCCGCTTCAACGACTCCGACAACAGCAGCAGCAAGCTGCCCGTGCCCTCGACCGGCATCGAGATCTTCCGCGAGCAGATGCCGATTCATGCGGCGGATGACCGCACATCGCCCACCTACCGCATGCACCGGCTGAACAGGCACGTGCAGCTCTGGTTCACGGAAGGGCGCGATTACCGCAGTCCGAACGATGCGGAAGACGGCCCGCAAAAGACACTGTGGGGCGCAGAGCAAAAGGCCTGGCTGATGCGCACGCTCAAGGAAAGCGACGCGGCCTGGAAGATCATCATCTCCCCCACGCCGATGGTCGGCCCGGATGACGCGAGCAAGAAGGACAACCACACCAACCTCGGCGGTTTCCGCCATGAGGCGGACGAGTTTTTCCAATGGCTGAATGACAATGGCATAAGGAATCTGCTGACCTTCTGCGGCGACCGGCACTGGCAGTTTCACAGCATTCATCCCTCCGGCGTGGAGGAGTTCGCCTGCGGTGCGCTGAATGATGAGAACTCGCGAGTGGGCGTTCCGCCCGGCTCGAAAAAGGGCACCGATCCCGAAGGCCTCATCCAGCAGCCCTACACTTATCCCGAGCCGACCGGCGGCTTCCTGCATGTGATCTCCCATGACGACGGCAAACTCACCATTGAGTTTCGCGACGATCATGGCGAGGTGCTGCATACCGTCGCCAAGTCACCCAAGCGCTGATCCCTTTTCCAAAACCATGAAACTCGCCCTCACGCTCCTCGTCGCAGCCACCTGCGCTGCCACCGCGCTCGCCGATCTGGCGGGCAGCAAGCCGAACATCATCCTCGTCATGACCGACGACCAGGGCTACGGCCAGGTCGGCCGCCATGGTCATCCGTGGCTGAAGACGCCGAATCTCGACGCGCTCTACGACAAGAGCACGCGCTTCACGCGCTTCCTCGTCAGCCCCACCTGCTCGCCGACACGCAGCGCGATCATGACGGGCCGGCATCCGATGAAGAACGGCATCACGCACACGATCCTCGAACGTGAACGCATGACGCTCGATGCGACGATCCTGCCGCAGGTGCTCAAGACGGCGGGCTACACCTCCGGCATCTTCGGCAAATGGCATCTCGGCGATGAAGAGCCCTATCAGCCGCACAAGCGCGGCTTTGACGAGGCCTTCATCCACGGCGCGGGAGGCATCGGCCAGGCCTATCCGTGCTCGTGTGCCGACGCACCGAACAACAAGTACACGGACCCGGTCATCCGTCACAACGGCAGCTTTGTGAAAACGCACGGCTTCTGCACGGACGTGTTCTTCACCGCCGCGCTCGGCTGGATCAAGCAGCAGAAGGACAAGGAGCAGCCGTTCTTCGTCTATCTGACCACGAATGCCCCGCACGGCCCCTTCATCGCGCCGGAGAAAAATGCGAAGCGCTTCACCGACATCGGCTTTGGCAAGGAGCAGGCCGGATTCTACGGCATGATTGAGAACATCGACGAAAACATGGGCCGCCTCGCGGAGAAGTTGAAGGCCTGGGATCTCGAAAAAAACACCGTCGTCATCTTCATGTCCGACAACGGCACCACCGGTGGCGGTTCCGGCGTTCCCGGGAAGGATCTCGCTCCCGGCTATCCCTTCTTCAACGGCAATCAGGTCGGCCTCAAGGGCTCCACCGATGAAGGCGGCGTGCGCGTGCCCTTCTTCGTTCGCTGGGACGGCCACGTCACTCCCGGTCGCGACATCGACACGATTGCCGCGCACATCGACATCCTGCCGACACTCGCGAGGCTCGCGAACGCCGAGATTCCACAGAAGCAGGTCGAAGGCCGCAGCCTGCTGCCGCTCATTGAAAACAAGGCGGACACGTGGGACGATCGCTTCCTCTACACGCATGTCGCCCGCTGGCCCACCGGCGAGGAACCGAACAAGTATGAGTTCCTCAACTACGGCGTGCGCAATCAGCGCTTCCGCTACGTCGGCCCTCGCGGTGGCGGCAATCCGAAGAAGAACAAGAAGGCCGGCCTGCAACAAGCCGCAGCCAACGCGAAGGGCGCGCTCTACGACCTCGAGGCCGATCCGTATCAGAAGACGAATGTCATCGGCGACTATCCCGAAGTGGCCGAGAAGATGAACGCCGCCTATGAAGCCTTCTGGAAGGAGACGCGTCCGCTCATGGTGAATGAAACCGCCGAGATGTCGCCCACGCAGCCTTTCCACGAGCTCTACGAAAAGCAGCTCAAAGAAGGCGGCATCCCCGACTGGAAAGCGCCGGAGCTTTGATCTGCGGCATGCCGCTTTAGTTTCAAGCGGGAGCGACATGCCCCCGCACCGTGATTTCGACTTCATCCCGCATCGTCCCTTTATGAAAACCGCCGCCGCTTTCCTCTTTGTCTCGCTGAGTCTCACGCTCGCATCCCTCGCAGCCGACAAGCCGAACGTCATCATCGTGATCACCGATGACCAGGGCTACGGCGACCTCTCCTGCCACGGCAATCCGCGTCTCAAAACGCCGCATCTCGACGCGCTTCACAAACAGGCGGTGCGGCTCACAGACTACCACGTCTCGCCCACCTGCGCGCCGACGCGTTCGGCTTTGATGACCGGTCATTTCGCCAACCGCACCGGTGTGTGGCACACGATCAACGGGCGCTCGATCCTGCGGCAGAATGAGGTGACCATGGCGCGGGTCTTCAAAGACGGCGGCTACGGCACCATGATGGTCGGCAAGTGGCATCTCGGTGACAACTATCCATCGCGGCCCGAGGACAAGGGCTTCGACGAGGTCTATCGCCACGGCGGCGGCGGCGTGGGCCAGACGCCCGACTACTGGGACAACGCTTACTTTGACGGCTCCTACTTCCACAATGGCAAGGCCGAGCCAGCCAAGGGCTTTTGCACGGATGTGTTCTTCGATCGCGCCATGGGCTTCATGAAGGACCAGGCCGCGAAGAAGTCGCCCTTCTTCGTCTATCTCTGCACGAATGCGCCGCACGGTCCGAATCACAGCCCGGAGAAGTTTGCCGATCCCTATGCCGATCTCGGCACCGGCACGGCGCACTTTTTCGGCATGATCGCGAACGTTGACGAAAACATGGGCCGCCTTTCCGCCTTCCTCAAAGAGTCGGGGCTGGAGGAGGACACGATCCTCATCTTCACCACCGACAACGGCACTGCGGGCGGCACAAAAGTCTTCGATGCCGGCATGCGTGCCGCCAAAGGCAGCGAATACGATGGTGGTCATCGCGTGCCGTTCTTCATCCGCTGGCCGGCAGGCGGCTTCACCGGCGGGCGGGATGTGGATCGTCTCACCGCGCACGTGGACATCCTGCCGACCTTCATCGATCTGCTGAAACTGCCCGCGCCCGCCGGCGTGAAGTTTGACGGCACCAGCATCGTGCCGCTGTTGAAAGGCAAGGCCGAAGGCTGGCCCGACCGCGTCCTCGTCACCGACTCGCAGCGCATTCACACGCCGGTCAAATGGCGCAAATCTTCCGTCATGACCGACCGCTGGCGTTTGATCAACGGCAAGGAGCTCTACGACATCGAATCCGATCCCGGGCAGAAGACCGACCGCTCCAAGGACTATCCCGAGATCGTCGAGCGTCTGCGCAAGGACTACGAAACGTGGTGGAGCAGCATGGAGCCCAGCTTCAGCGACGACTGCGAGATCACGCTCGGCAACGACGCCGACAATCCCGCCACTCTCACCGCGCACGATTGGCTGCTGCCGGAGGAAAAGATGTCGCCGTGGAATCATTCCGCCATCCGCGCCGAGAAAGGCGAATCGCAGGGCGCATGGGCCGTGAATGTCGAGCAGGCCGGCCGCTACCGCATCGAGCTCCGCCGCTGGCCCGTGGAGGCCGACAAGCCCATCGCCGCCGATCTCCCGCCCGGCGCCGACGTGCCCGGAGTCAAAGCCTACCGCACCACGCCCGGCAAAGGTTTCCCTGCGACGAAGGCCTCCGTCGAAATCGCCGGACAAAAAGCCGAGTCCAAGCTCACCGATCCGCAGGCCACCGGCGTCACCTTCGAACTCGACCTCCCCGCCGGCGTCACGAAACTCAGCGGCACCTTCACCGCCGCCGATGGCACGCAGCTCGGCGCGTATTACGCGGTGGTGCAGCGGCTTTGAGGCCCCGTCGCGGTTTGCTTGGCGGCCGGCTCGAAAATAGTTCGTCAGCGTCCACCCGGCGGCGGTGCTCTTTCCCAAGCCTGATGAGGCAAAAGATGGGGGACAAAAAATGGCCCCCCCATTTTTTTGCCCCTCATTTTTTGTCATTCCTCTTGGCTGTTCAGGGACAATGTGTCCGTGCCTCAAGGCCATCTATCTTGTTCGCCATCAGTGGGTTTTGTGTCGTCTGCGAGATCCGCTGCGTAGCGGTGCAGCCATTTTCTTGCCGATTCGTTGCTCCGACCCGGCGGCGGTCTGAACTTCCGATAAAGCGGCAAAACAACGCCAAACATCCCGCCAACCACGCGGTTCGTCCCGCCAGCCACGTGGTT
>CAYVQY010000001.1:1067385-2024136 GCA_964452755.1 uncultured Prosthecobacter sp.
CGTCCCGCCAACCACGCGGTTCGTCCCGCCAACCACGCGGTTCGTCCCGCCAACCACGCGGTTCGTCCCGCCAACCGCGCGGTTCGTCCCGCCAACCACGCGGTTCGTCCCGCCAACCACGCGGTTCGTCCTCTCAGGAACCAGGCAAAACGCACTCACGACAAGCATGGTCTGCACCGCCGTCAGGCCGTGGAGCGCATGGACCGCGAGCACGTTCCGGGTGGCGGATGCGCCTAGCCGGGGAGGTGGCCGAGGGCGCGGAGGGTGGCGAGGATGGCGGTGATCTGGTCCGTGCGCTTTTTGTTTTTGCGGCCAAAGCAGGCGCTGAGGGTCTCGGCATCCGCGCCGTGGGCGGGGAGGAGCTTGCGGACGGCGGCGACTTGGGCGGGCAGCTCGGCGGGCCAGTCGAGCGTCGCGGCAGCGGCGGGCGCGGTGTTGTCGTCGTCAGCGGGTGGCAGGCCGATCTCTTCCTGCCGGGCGGCGGGCGTGGCGGTGCCTGGTGCCTGGTAATCCGGGCGCAGCCAGCGGATGAGGCCGCGTTTTTCCTCCGCCGCACGCTCGTGGTTGAGCGCGACGAGGCGGGAGAGAATTTCCTGCTCGATGGCCTCGGCATGGGCGTTTTTCTCGGCCAGGCGGTCGGCCAGCGGAAAGGGGCCATCGAGACCCGGCACCCAGCCGTAGGCCTCCAGCACGGCGTCGTCGAGCTCGTCATGGATCTGCTTGAGGACGGAGACGAGGCCCTGGTCGTGGGTTTCGCGGTCCTTGGCGGTCAGTGTTGGTAGTTCGGGCTTTAGCCCGTCTTGGGACTCGGGATCACGGGCTGAAGCCCGAACTACGAACGAGCGCAGTTTTTCCAGCACGTTGTACATCCCGGTGAGGGTGAGGTCGGGATGCAGGGCCTGCTGGCGCTTGCGGTGCGCATCCAGCCGCTCCCCCAGGTCGCGAATCCGCTGCTTCAGCGGGCCTTCTTCGAGGGCGGGGAATGGGAAGGTCTCGAAACAGCGGGATTTGTTGTAGCGCGGGTCATTGCCCATTCCAAGACGTCCACCGGCTGCTAACGCCCATAAGACATGAATTTTAGAGGACAGAATGCCGAGGAAGAAAAAATCGGTAAAGGCGAACATTACCGTCGTTGAGTCAGCAACTGTTGTCGGGTCGATGGCGACAAATGGGCGATGCTTCGCGGTCAGTGGAGTCACTAGTGCACGAGCCAGGTTTGTCAGGGCTGGTCGGAACGTATTCCGCGATTCACCGTAAACCCACCAGTTATCCCGAACTGATTTACGATTATTGACTCTCCTCTCAGGGAGGACGTTAACCAAGAGGTGCTGGTAAACTGTTGGGAAAGATGCCTTCAGTTCTTCTTCACTATAAAGTGATACATCGATCGCACGAAGACTTCGTGGAGTTTGGACTATGTCCCGCGCCGTTAGTAGGCGAGTCACAACTCCCTGCTCATGTTCAGGGAGAGCGTTGAAAAAATCGTCGTTAACTACAAAGCCTTGTCCCGTAAGCTGATATCCAACACAACTCATTCTTGAGTTGGCTTTAAGCTCCACAGCGCCCGAAACATCTGAGGAAATTTTCAGTACAGGACTGATGTCACCAAAATGTTCTTCTAGCACAACTGAACATCCGAGTCCCTCTTCTCCTTCTGATTCGCTCGTTACAGTTTCCAGCAGGCCGCTGCCTTCATCTTTGCCGACTACAGTCATCGCGATTCGAATTGCTGCGCCATCCGAAGAATCAATCCATGGATGATCAGGAATAGCGTACTCCAAATGCAGTGGAGGAGCGGACTTCAACGCTGGTGCGACAACGGCTTGATTGAAGGTCTGGGTGATTGAGTTGGTCGTTATGAAACCAAAACGCTTTATGCATCCTTGTCTGAGAAGCTCTGCAGACTGGTTCCACCAGTACATCACGAAATCGATATTTGCTGGAAGCGCAGGGTGCGCCTCCCTCAGTGCTGCAAGATAGCCATCACCCAGATGGAGGCGGTTTGTTCGAGCTCCGATGAAGGGTGGATTCCCCACGATGTAGTCGGCCTGGGGCCAGTCGGCGCGGCGGGGTTGGGTGTAGTCGTAGAGGGGCAGGCGGGCGGTTTCGTCGGGGACTTCCTTGCCGGTGACGGGGTGGGGCCGGGTGCTGTGGCCGTCCCAGATCGTGAGGGGTGCGCCGGTGGTGGGATCGAGGCGGGGGACGCGCTGGTCGTAGGCGAGCACGGCATCCTGCTCGAAGATGCTGCGGTCCTTCGGCAGCAGGGGGCGGTCGCCGGTATCGGCTTTGCCAGTGGTCTTGTGCTGCCACTGGAAGTAGCCGATCCAGAGGACGAGCTGGGCGATGGCGACGGCCTGCTGATTGATCTCCAGGCCAATGAAGTGCTCCGGGCGGACGCGGAAGCCCTGCATCTCCATGCTGGCATCGCCCCCGAGGGCGGCGATGAGCTGGAGCACCTCCGCCTCCAGGCGCTTCATGTGCTCCATGGTGACGTAGAGGAAATTGGCGGTGCCGCAGGCGGGGTCCAGCACGGTGAGGCCGCAGAGGCGGTGGTGGAAGGCGATGACCTGGGCGAGGGCGGTGGCGTCGTTTTTGGCGGCGTCCTTGCGGAGCTTCGCGGCCTCGGTGCCGAGCTGCTTCGCGGCGGTGCCGGTGCCTGCGGCGAGTTTGACTTTGGCCTGAGCCTCCAGCTCATCGGCCTGGGCCTCCATCTGGTCCGCCTCCTCCTGAAGGGTGGCGGCGGCGATGCGGACGGCGTCCCATTCCTCCCGCAGGGGGCCGATGATGGTGGGGCGGATGAGGCGCTCGACATAGGAGCGGGGGGTGAACTCGGCGCCGAGCTTGTGCCGCTCGCGGGGATCGAGTGCGCGGACGAGAAGGGTGCCGAAGATGGAGGGCTCCACGCCGGACCAGTCGGTGGCGGCGGCATCCGTGAGCATCTCAAGCTGGGCGGGGGAGAGCGGGAGGGCGCTGGTGTCCTCAAAGAGGCCGCCATTGAAATGGGCGATCTCTTTGAAGAGAAGCGCGGAGTAGTGGGTGCCGGTGGCCATCTCCTTCCACAAGGCGGAGACGAGGACGGGGAAGCCCTGGGGGGTTTCCTTCGCCCGGTCGAGCAGGGTCTTGAAGCCGTTTTCGGGCAGGAGGCCGACGTCCTCGGCGAACATGGTGAAGAGGCTGCGCTGGAGAAAGCCGGCGATGACCTGGGGCTGGTGGCCGTCGGCTTCGAGGGACTTTGCCAACAGGGCGAGGCGGCCGGCGATGTCGCGGGTGACCTTGGCGGCGACCTTGGAGGGATCGAGCGAGAGGGGATCGAGCCAGACACGGCGGAGGCGCTCGCGGATCTCCGGGCGGTGGAGGTCCTGGAGGGTGATGCGGTAGGAGACGGGGTCCGGGAAGCGCTCATACTGGCCGCCGGTGCAGGTGAACTCGGCGTAGAGGTCGATGCTGTGGCCGACATCGCAGACGATGAGGAAGGGCGGGCGGCCCTCCTCCGCCGGGAGGGCGGTGATGTAGCCGCGTGCCTGGTGGTAGGCGCGCTCCAGGGCTTTGTCGAAGGCGGCGGTGCCGCGCTTGCCGTGGCCGGACTTGGTGGGGGCGGGCTTGGCGGTGAGGTCGTCGGGGGCGGTGTCGGCGGTGAGGCCCTGTTTCGTTTCATTGACGAAGCAGCCGGCTTTGTAGAGGTCGATGTAGTTCGTGGAACTGCTGCCGTCGGGGTGGGTGCGGGTGATGGCGCGGTCGAAGACGTAGAGGTTCCGCGTGGTGTCTGCCGAGGTCGGGTCCGGGCGGGGAACGTCGATGACATCGCAGAGTTCGGAGAGGAACATCTGGTAGTTCGCCCGCTCGGCAGCGCCGGAGGACTGCCAGCGGGTGATGAAGGCGGTGATTGGCTCGGGAGTGGCGTCGGGCATGGGGAGGAGGGATTGGGCAGAGTGGCAGTACCTGCCATCCAATCACGCAAAAGAAGCACTTCTCACTTATTTTCCAGCAGAGCCCCGGCATTCACGGCGGGCATGCCCACGGCAAATGAGAAGGGACAATGGATCCTCCGCTTCACGCTACCCGGCGGCGACGCAGCAGGAGTCCGAGCATGCCGACGAGCAGCAGCAGCGCGCGCGAGGGTTCCGGCACAATCACGATGACGCCGGAGGTGGTGAAGCGGCTGAAGTCCCAGGCGAGACCGGCGGCGCTGAGATCGGGCAGGTCGAGATCGGCGCCTTCGTCGCCATTGCCGAGGAGGTAGCCGCCGTTGAAGGTGAAGCCGGTGAAGTTCGCGCTCACGAGGCTGCCCCAATCGAGGAGGTTGAAAGCCATGCCCTGCTCCGCGGTGAAACCGTCGCCGACGATCTGCAGGCTGCCGGTGGTAGTGAGGAAGTCGAGGCTGTAGCCGCTGCCGCTGGTGGGATCGCTGAAGACGAGGCGGTCATGGCTGCCGGTGCCGGAAATGGAGTCCACCCAGGCGTCATAACCCGCCGAACCGAGCACGTTGCCGCCGTAGGTCGCGTCGGTGACCGTGGCTCCGGTGATGCCGAGGACGATGGTGCCCTGCAGGCTGCTGGTGCTGCCGGAAGCGGTCGCAGGAGTGAAGGTGAGCGTGCCGTGCGAGCCGTCAGCCACACTGTCGCCGGGACGAAGCGTGGCTCCGTCGTCGAGGGTGAAGGTGGAGCCCTGGACGACACCTGTGCCGAACACCGTGCTACCGGTCTGGGCGGTGACGGCTCCGGTGCCGGTGGTGCCGCGCACTTCGAGGGCACCGTCGGTGACGAGGGTGGCGCCGGTGTAGCTGTTTGTGCCGATCAGCGAAAGCGTGCCTGCGGTGGTTTTCACGAGGTCGGCGGCGACGCTGCCGCCGCCGTTGTAGATCTGGCTGACGTCCTTGAGCGCCCCGGAGCGCACATCGAAGGTGTTGGCATCGATGGAGCCGCCGGTCATGTCGAGCGTGGCGCCGTCGAGCATGACGACGGCGTTGGACTTCGCATTGTTGGTGCTGGTGATGTTTCCGCCGACGGTGAAGGCGCCGCCGGTGAGGTTGAGCGTGCCCTGGGAATTCGCGCCCGCCTCGTCCGAGATGATTCCGAGTCCGACGTCATTGGCGACGGTGAAGGTGCCGCCGGCGAAGTTCAGGGTGCCCTGGGTGAGATTGGCGCTGGTGGCGCTGGCGGAGAGATTGCCCAGGACGAGCGAGTCGGCGGTGACGCTGTTGGCGGCGGCGTCCAGAGTCAGGGTGCCGGTCCCGGTGCCTGCCCCACTGTTGGTGCTGTCGCTTTTGTTCCCGATGACGACCTGGCCGAGCGTGGCGATCAAAGTGCCGCCAGTGAGGTCCATTTCTCCTGCGGTCGTCGTGTTGGTACCCTGAACCGCGTTGCTGCCGATGGTGAGATCGGTTTTTCCGCCGCCATTGGCGAGATTGAGCGTGCCCCCGGCGGTGATCGTGATCCTGCCGGTGCTGCGACTGCCGCCGACGAGGACATAGGGCGTGGTGACGTTGTTGACACCTGCTCCAAAGGTCAAGGTGCTGGTGACGCCGGTGTTTCCCACGGCAGGCGCCATTTCAGCGACCAGGATTCCCGTGGTGGCCGTGATGCTGTTGTTCTGAGCGAGGATGGCCGTGCCTGCCGCCGTGCCGGTGGAGGTGCTTTGACTCGTGGAGGTGGAGCCGCCGACCTGAAAGAGGCCGACATTTGCCGTGAAGCTGGCGGCCGCCGACATGTTCAAGGTGCCGGTGGTGGTGCCGCTGAGGGTGGTGCGCGTTCCGACGAGCAGGGAGCTGGAGGAGCCGCTGCCGACACGCAGCTCTCCGCCGGCTTCGACGATGACCGTGCCGGTGCTGGTTTCGCCGATCTGCAGGCTGCCCGCCGTCGCTCCGGCGACGCCGATGGAGCCGCCACTGGCGATGCGCAGGGTGCCGGTGAGCACGGTCGTGTCTCCGGTGTAGGTGCTGGCACCGGCCATCGTGAGGGTGCCCGTGCCGCGCTTGGTGAGAGTGCCCGCGCCCGAAATCGCATTGCCCATGGTCAGGGTGGTTCCGGAGTTCACGTTGAAGGAGCCGCCGCCCGCCCCGAGCAGAATGCCGCGGTTGGCGTCATTGATGGTCAGGCTGCCGGTCGTCTGCAGGGTGCCGCCGTCGAGGGTGAGCTGACCGGCGACGAAGGTCGCGGGATTGGCCCCCAGACGGGTCTCCGAGTTGATGGCGAGGGTGCCCTGTTGGACGATGGTCTGCCCCGTGTAGGTGTTCGACCCGCTCAGAGTCAGTGTGCCCGCGCCGGTTTTGGTCAGTGCGGCCCCGGCCTCACCCATGATCTGTCCGCTGACGACCAGCGAGGCTCCCGTGCCGGAGACTTCCCAGGTCTGGGCGGCACCGAGCCGGACGGGGGCTGAAATGGTGACGGCGCCGGCATTGTCCTCCACCCGGATGCCGTCGGCAGACGAGGAAGGGGCCAGCGTCAGCATGCCGGCGACGCCTTGCGCGATGGCGACCTGAGTGACGCCGGCAGGAGAGCCCAGGAAAACGAGATTGTTGATGGTGAAGTCGTTGTCCAGCGTGGTGCTGATGACCGGGCCGGCGGCGTTGGCGTTGCTGAAATAAACGGTGGTGGCAGCCCCGGGTCCGGCCTCGCGGTCCGTCGTGCCGGAGCCGTCCGTGGCCCAGTTGGTGTCATTGGTGGCACCGAGAACGACGCTGCTCCAACTGCCGTCGAAATCGCCGTGCCAGTAGGCGTCCCCCGTGACGGCGGAGAGGGTCTGCAACTGAACGACGGTGTCGGTCGTGTTGAGCTGGTATTTGAAACTGCCGGAGACGTTCAAAAGCCAGGTGAGACCCGCCGCGTCGAAGCCGCTGCCCGCACCGCCGGTGAGCAGGTCGTAGGTGGCGGCGGGAGCGATGCCGTCGAGCGCCAGCACGTTGAGGTGAATCGTCGCGTTGGCGTCCACGACTGCGGCGGCGGTGGTCTTGAGGAAGTCGTAGTTCAAACCGGAGCCGACCTCCAAGGTGAGGCTGGTTTGATCCGCGAGGTGAAGCGCCCCCGCACCGAGGTCGATTCCCACGCCGGCACCACTTTGAAAACTAAGGCCGCCGGCCGCGAGGTCGAATCCCCTCCCGCCGAGACCGGAGAGGTCCGATCCGGCGAGGGTCAGGGTGCCGACGCCAGTCTTGCTGAACGTGCCGCTTCCCGCGCCTGTGACATCGCCGGAGAGAACGAGGTTTCCGGTGGACTGGGTGACTTCAAGGGTCGCGGCGCCTGAGGCGAGCAGCAAATCGCGGTTCGCCGTGAGATCGGTGATGTCGGCGCCGGTGAACTGCAAAATCGCGCCGGAGCCCAGGCCGAGCGTGTTCGTCGCGGATGCATCGCCGAGGTTTGCGCCGGTGGCAAAGCTCAGCGTGCCCGCATTGACCTGCGTGTGCCCGGTGTAGGAGTTGTCACCGCCGAGAGTGAGCGTGCCCGCGCCGGTCTTGGTGATGTTCGCCGTGGTGGCGGCACCGTTGTTGATGTCCGGATTGATGGAAAGATCGGCCTGCGTGTCGATCGTGCGGGTGACGGTGCCCGCCGTGCTGCCGAGCTCGATCTCGGACTGACCGAGCGTTCCCGAGTTAAAGATGATGGCGGAAGGCGACGCGCCGACCACTGTGATGTCTCCATCGAGGATGAGGCGGCTGCCCAGCGTGTTCGGGTTGGTGCCTTTGTTGAGATAAAGGTTGCTGTTGTTGAGGATGAGACCGCCACTGCCGATCTGAAGAGTCGTCTGGATGGCGTCACTGTTGCCAAAGACCGTGAAGCTGTTGGCGCTTGATGTGCCACCGGCACCAGTCATGTCCGTGAGGGAAAGACTGCCGGTGGCGGTCACCGAACTGCTGTTGCCGATGAACATGGTGCTGGTACCCGTCGTGGTGCCGGTCGTTCCGGTGAAGCTGGACGCCCCTGTCACGACAAACTGAGAATTCGCGCCCGCATTGACGACGCCCCGCGTGACCGTCAGGCTGGCAATGGTTTCAATGATCGCGGCGGCGTTGGCGTTGCTGCCGGTCCCGTTGAAGGTGCTGTTGTTACCGTCGATGGTGACCTGGACGTTGTCGGCGAGCTGGTTGGTGTTGGAGGAGTTGAACCGCAAAGAACCGCCGGAGAGGAGGCTGATGTTCCCCGCGACGGCATTGACACCGGTGGATTTGCTGACGGTGATGGCGCCATTGCTGACGGTCGTGAGTCCGGTGTAGGTGTTGGCGGCGCTGCCGGCCAGCGTGAGCGTTCCCGTGCCGGTTTTGGTCAGCGTTCCGGCGCCGGTAATCGCACCCGAGTAGGTGGAACTGGCATTGTTGCCGCCAACGCTGAGATTGACGGCTTGTGATGCGGCGTCTTCGAGCATCAGCACGCCAGACACGCCTCCGGCGAGACTCCCGAAAGTGAAGTCGGTGATGCCGGACACGAATTGCAGGCCGTCCGCGATATCCAGCGTCACGGTGCTGCTCTGAAGGGCGAGGGCGTTGTCGAGGATCAGAAGGCCGTTGCTGATCGTGGTCGCGCCCTCATGCGTGTTGGCGTTGCTCAGGCGCAGGGTGCCGGCGCCCGTTTTCGTGAATCCTCCCGCGCCGGAGAGAATGCCGGTCACGTTCGTGTCGATCACGGCGTTGGCGTTGTCCTCAATGTTGAAAATACGAGAGACACTGCCCAGGGCGATGTTTCCGCTGATCGTGGCCCCGCCGGCCGAGGTGCCCGCCTCGTAATGGACGCCGCCGCCGGAGGCGCCACTGAGCGTCACGTCAAAATGGATGTCCACATCGCCAAAGATCAAGGCGTCGCCCGTGTCGCCCGCGCCGGTCGTTGCGTTGTTGGCGTCCAGCGTGACGGAGGTCACGTTGCTGATGCTGCCGCCGCGAAAGGCGAGCTGGCTGGAGGTGATGGAGCCGCCCGTCATGTCGAGGGCCGCGCCATCGACGACGATGACCGCGGTGGACACCGTCTTGTTCGCCTTCGTGATGTTCCCGCCTACGCTGAAGCTGCCGCCCGTGAGATTCAACGTGCCACGCGTGAATCCGCCGTTCGCGGTGTGATCGGCGAGCGACACGTCATTGGTCACGGTGAAGCTTCCTCCACCCATGTTCAAAGTGCCTTCGGTGACATTCGTGCTGCCGCCGGAAGCCCCGAGACTGCCGAGCGTGAGCGAGTCGGCCGTGACGCTGTTCAATGCGGAACCACCAAGAGAGAGCGTCCCGACACCGCGACCGGTGTTCGACTGCGTGCCGCCGACCCGGGCACCGATGATGACCTCGCCGAGAGTGGCGATGAAGGTGCCGGCAGTGAGATCGAGGGTGCCCTCGCTGGTCGTGGCCGTGCTGGTGACATTGTTGCGGCCAATGTGGAGCGTGGTTGTACCTGCTCCATTGTTGAGCGTCAACGTGCCGCCCGCCGCGAGCGTGGACGTGGCGCGGCTGCGGCTGCCGCCAATGATGAGCAGCGGCGTGGTGACGTCGTTGCCGCCGGAGCCAAAATTCAGCTGGCTGACGCCTGCGGTCGCATTGGAGTTGTCGAGCGAGGGCACCATGTCGGCAACGATGATGCTCTCGCTGGCGGTGATCGTGTTGCTCCCGGCCAGGTGGACAATGCCCCGCGTGATGCCAGCGTTCGACGTTTCTCCAACGCCGACGTAAAAGCGGCCCACGTCGGCGGTGAAACTGGAAGCAGCGGAGAGGTCCAGCGTTCCGACGGTTGCCGCAGAGCCGCTCACATTCCCGCGAGACCCGACGTAAAGAAGACTTCCGGAGCCGCTGCCGACCTTCAGTGACCCGCCCGCCTCTACGGTGAGAGTCGCGGTGCTGCGCTCGGCGATTTGCAGACTCCCGGCCGTCGCACTGGCAACGCCGATGGAACCGCCGCTGGCGATGGTGACCGCCCCGCCGAGGACGGTCGTCGCACCGGTGTAGGTGCTCGCGCCCGAGAGCGTCAGCGTGCCGGAGCCTGTCTTGACCAGTCCACTGGTCCCCGCAAGAACCGAACTGATCGCCGCATTCACATTCGCGACAATGGCGCTCCCGCCCAGAGTCAGCGTGTTCCCCGCAATCGTATAATTGCCGCTGCCGGGCGCATTGAAGGTGAGACTTCCCACTGTGATCGGCCCGCCAAGTGTCACCGTGCCCACCGCACCGGAGCCCACACCAAAGATGGCGTCGCTGCCGTCCACCCAAGCCTGATTGTCGAGAGTCTGCGTCTGATTGAACCAGTTTGGCTGGCCCAGGTTCCATGCGCCGGCACCGTCCTGAAGCCCCGCACCGCCGGCGTCCGCATCCCACACCAGGACATCAGCCATTCCAGCCTGGAACGGAAGGATCAGGAGAAGGAAACTCAGGAGCAGGGCCGGGAGACGCGGCTGGTTTGAAAGGCAAAACATAACGGTAAAGGCATGTGAACGGACTGGCCAAGCGATCCCTAGCCCGCCTTTAGGCAAATCGCAGGGTACTTTGGACGAAAAAAACGCCCCGGCGCTCGATTTGCCTCCATCACCCCTACCCTGCCACCACCGCCGCGCGGGCGTTTTCCTCAGCGCCGGTTTTTTCGAGGTAGTAGTCGTAATCCCCCGCGTAGGCGGTCACGTTCCCTTCGCTGATGTGCAGCACCTTCGTGGCGAGGCTGCGGATGAAATGCACATCATGGCTGATGAAGACGAGCGTGCCTTCGAACTTCTGCAGGGCGAGGATGAGTCCCTCGATGGCCCAGATGTCGAGATGCGTGGTCGGCTCGTCCATCAGCAGGAGGTTCGGCGGATTGACGAGGAATTTGACCAGGTTGAGCCGGCTTTTTTCACCGCCGCTGAGCACCTCGCACTTTTTATGCACGTCTTCGCGCTTGAAGAGGAAGGAGCCGAGAATGCTGCGCGCCTCGTCCTCCCGGATTTCAGGCGAGACACGTTTGAGTTCCTCCAGGACACTGCAGCCCGGGTCCAGGGTGTCGGCGCGGTGTTGGGAGAAGTAGCCGAGTTTCACGTTCGTGCCGAGCCTGCGCTCGCCTTTTTGAAACGGCACCTCGCCGGCCAGAATCTTGATGAGGGTGGACTTGCCCGCTCCATTCGGCCCGACGAGCACGGTTCGCTCGCCGCGCTCGATCTCGAGGTCGAGTCCGCGATAGACCTGCTTTGTGCCGTAGGCCTGGTGGATGTCCGTGAGCGCGATGAGGCGCTGGCCGCTGCGCTGCGGCTGCGGGAAGTTGAAGCGGAAGCCTTTGCGGAGCGGGCGCGGCTTGTCGAGCTTGTCCATCTTCGCGAGCTGCTTCTCGCGGCTTTGAGCCTGAGAGGCCTTCGAGGCGACGGAGCGGAAGCGGTCGATGAAGTCCTGGATCTGCTCGATCTCCTTCTGCTGGTTTTTGTAGGCCTGCATGGCGCGTTCCCAGTTTTCCTCACGCTGCTTGAGGTAGTCGCTGTAATTGCCCTGGTAGGAGAGCAGCTTGCTGTCCTCGATCTCATAGACCTGCTGCACCAGTTCGTCCATGAAGTCGCGGTCATGGGAGATGATCAGCAGCGCACCGGAGTAGTTCTTCAGGTAATTGCGGAACCACATGAGCGAGAGCAGGTCGAGGTGGTTCGTCGGCTCATCGAGCAGCAGCAGGTCGGGCTCCATGACCAGCAACCGCGTCATGTGCGCCCGCATGACCCAGCCGCCGCTGAACTCGCGGGCGGGCCGGTCGAAGTCCTCCTCCTTGTAGCCCAGCCCTTTGAGGATGCGCTTGGCCTTCGCCTCGATCTGCGGGTCCTGCAGGGCGTCGTGCTTGGCGTGCGCCTCGAAGTATTCCGGGCTGGAGACATCCCCCGCGGCCTCAAACTCGCCCAACTGCTTCTCCAGCGCCTCGATCTCACCCGCCTTCCCGGTGGCAACCTCCAGAACGCTCTCGCCGCCGACCGGCTCGCTCTCCTGCGGCAGGAAGCCGACGGTCGTCCACTCGTCGCGGATGACTTCGCCGGAGTCCGGCGTGTCGGCTTTGAGAATCAGCGAAAACAGGGTCGATTTGCCGGCGCCGTTCGGTCCGACGAGCGCCACGCGCTCCCCGTAGTTGATGGTCATCGACGCGGCGCTGAAAAGCGTGCGCGCATTGAAGGTTTTCGTGACGTTCCTGATCGTGAGCATTGGCTCTGCGTATCACCGCGAGGCCATGACTGCACGCGGTTTGTGCTCCGTGAGGATTTTTGACATCGGCACCTCCACCGCATTCTCGCGTCCGAGAAACTCCAGCAGCACCCGCACTCGGTCCGCGCCGGTGAGCATGGCGTTCACGATGCCCTTCAGCCCGCGCATGGGCCCCTCGGTCAGCTCCACCGTGTCGCCCACCTTGACGCCGATATGGACCTCCTTCACCTCCACGTTCTCCATCTCCGCCTTCAACAGTTCGATGACCGAGTCCGGAACCGGCGTCAGGTTCCCGCCGAAATCGACGACCTTGATCACGCTCTGGGAGTGCCTCACCGCCCGGAGGGACTCCGCAGGAGTGAAGCGTGCAAAGAAATAGCTCGGGAACAGGGCCTCCACGAACCACACCTTGCCGCGGCGGGTGTTTTTCTGGAACCGGATTCGCGGGCAGTAGGCCTCCACACCCGGCAACCCCACCATCAGACCCGCGGCGATGTGCTCGCACTTCGGACGGGTGTGGACGACGTACCATGCGGGGATGAGGTCTTGTTCTTTCATCAGTTCGGGAGTCGCAATGTTGCCGCCTTGTTGGATGACGGGCAACTCCAATCCTCCGGTGGGAACATCGCGTTTGCGCTTTGGCATGCCATGCGCCACCTGTGCGCCCGTTTTTTCAGGCAACCCCCGCATGTTCGGAGACCTCTACGATTATCTCTACCACCAAAGTCCCACCGGCGGCATTCCGCTGAAGGGGACCGGCATCGCCGTGGCGCTCATGCTCATCGTCACCCATGTCTGGGCGCTGAAGAACACCGCCAAAACCCAGGCCTTCCTCAAGGCCTTCCCCCGCACCTTCCACTGGGGCGCGATTCTCCTGACCATCGACATGCTCTGGAGCGTCTTCGCCCTGGCGAACATGGACATGGGCGAGTTTTTCGACAAACGCAGGCTCTTCATCATGATCACCATCGGCGGCTACTTCGCGGTTCTCATGTATGTGAAGGAATTCCTCGCCGTCCGCGCCCTCGGAGCGCTGATGCTGCTCGTCGCCGGCCCCGTGCTGACAGCCGCCTTCCTCCAGCCGCAGACCAGCCGCCTGCTGCTGCCCATTCTGGCCTATGTGTGGATCATCGCCGGGATGTACCTCATCGGCATGCCCTTCCTGATGCGTGACGGCGTGAACTGGCTGCTGGCCAAGCCGCAGCGCTGGAATCTGGCCGTGTGGTCCGGCATCGTTTACGGCGTCGTTCTTCTTGGCACGGCGATCCTCTTCTACTGATGAAACCGCAGCCCCGCGTCCTCGTCTTTCGTGGCGGTGCGATTGGCGATTTCATCCTCACCCTGCCCGCGATCCGCCTGCTGCGTGAAACCATCGCCGGCTGCCACCTGGAGGTCATCGGCTACCCGTCCATCGCCGAGCTCGCCCGCAGCGCCGGACTCGCGGATTCCATCCGCAGCCTGGATCATCGGACCATGGCGCCGCTCTTCGCCAAAAACGCCCCCATCGACGAGGCGCTCGCGGAACATCTGCGCAGCTTCAATCTCGTCGTCACCTTCCTCTACGATCCCGACGGGCTCTTCCGC
The DNA here is from genome assembly GCA_964452755.1 of uncultured Prosthecobacter sp. GTDB lineage: Bacteria > Verrucomicrobiota > Verrucomicrobiia > Verrucomicrobiales > Verrucomicrobiaceae > Prosthecobacter. The sequence continues at coordinate 1,081,070 of CAYVQY010000001.1, forward strand.
GCCACCATGGAGCGCGTGGGCGTCAAGACGCTCATCGAATGCCAACCCCGCGTTCAAAACGAAGGCACGCACGCCTCCAGACAGCTCGCCAAAGGCCTCGAAAAAATCGCGATGTTCCTGGAGGACGAGCATCTGCACCGTGCGCACTTCGAGCGGCGTGCCGATGCCAAACCACGCATCGCCATTCACCTCGGCAGCGGCTCGGAAAAGAAAAACTGGCCGCTGGAAAACTGGCTGCGGCTGGCGGATGAACTCGATGGTGAGGACATCGTTTTCATCACTGGCGAGGCGGAGGAAGCACGGGGCGTTAGTAGTTCGGGCTTTAGCCCGTCCGTCACACTCTGGCATTCGCTACCGCTCACGGAACTCGCCACACGTCTCGCCACCTGCACCGCCTTCCTCGGTCACGACAGCGGCATCTCCCACCTCGCGGCGGCCTGCGGCGTGCCTTCACTGCTGCTCTTTGGTCCCACCGATCCCGCAGTCTGGGCGCCGCCACAGCCCTGGGTGAGGGTTTTGCGCGAAGAAAGCGGCGACCTCGCCCTGCTGGACTTTGAGCGCGTGAAATCCGCTGCCGCGCAAGTTGTTGCGAAATCGTAACGTGCTAGCCTGCCTCACTAACTCATGTCCGACGACCCCAAACCCGAACGTTTCCGCACCTTTCTCATCCTCGGCGCTCCTGGCAGCGGAAAAGGAACCCAGGGCAAAGTGCTCGGCTCCATCCCGCGCTTTCATCACCTCGCCTGCGGGGATGTCTTCCGCTCCCTCGACACCCGCACCACTCTCGGCCAAAAATTCGTCGAGTACTCCAGTCGCGGCGAACTCGTGCCCGACGACGTGACCGTGGAACTCTGGCGCGCCAACATCAAGCAGCGCGTCGATTCCCACATGTTCAAGCCGGAGATCGACTTCCTCGTGCTCGACGGCATCCCGCGCAACGTGGAGCAGGCGAAGTACATGGAGCAGGACATCGAAGTGCTGCGCGTCTTCCACCTTTCATGCCCCGACCGCACCGAACTGGCCCGCCGCCTGCGCAAGCGCGCCCTCAAGGACAACCGCTTCGACGACGCGAATGAAACCGTCATCCAAAACCGCTTCGCCACCTACGAAGCTGAGACCAAACCCATCCTCGACTACTACGCGGGCGAACGCGTGGTGCCCATCGACGCCAGCCAAGCGCCTGCCAAGGTGCTCTATGACATCCTCGCCGGCGTCATGACGCTCGATGCGTGGAAGGAACTCGAGAAGATGAAGATCTAGCCGCTGTCATGCGCGTCCTGTTCATCGGCACCGGCGACATCGGCCTTCCGTCACTGGAGTCGCTGCTCGGCACGCCCAAGCACGAAGTCGTCGGCGTCGTCACGCAGCCGGACAAACCGGTGGGTCGCAAGCAGGTGCTCACGCCGCCGCAGATCAAGGTGCGTGCCCTCGCCGCCGGCATCCCCGTCATCCAACCGCTGAAAATCCGCCACGCCGTCGAGGAATTGCAGGCCTTCAACTCCGACGTCGCCGTCGTCGTCGCCTACGGTCAAATCCTGTCACGCGCCGTGCTCGACGTGCCGAAGTTCGGCTGCCTGAACATCCATGCGTCGTTGCTGCCACGTCATCGAGGTGCCGCACCGATCCAGGCCGCGATTCGTGATGGCGATGCCGAAACCGGCGTCACCATCATGTTCATGGATGAAGGTCTCGACACCGGCGACATCCTGCTGATGAAGCGCCTACCCATCGCCGATGACGACACCGGCGGCAGCCTGCACGACAAGCTCGCGCTGCAAGCACCCGCCGCGCTCGAAGAAGCGCTCAATCTCCTGGCCACCGGCCATCCTCCGCGCGAAAAGCAGGACGACAGCAAGGCCACCCACGTCCGCAAACTCACTCGGCAGGACGGCCGCATCGACTGGACACGCTCCGCTGTCGAACTCGACCGCCTCATCCGCGCCTTCACGCCGTGGCCCGGCACGTCATGCCTGTTCAAGGACGTGCAGATGAAGATTCACTGCGCTCAAATCATCCCGGACGCCGATGCCTGCCCTTCACCCGGCACCATCGTCAGTGCGGATGCGGATGGGATCATCGTCAGTTGCGGCAGCGGCCTCATCAGCTTGCTGGAAGTCCAAATCGAAGGCGGCAAGCGCCTGCCCGCCGCCGACTTCCTGCGCGGGCATCCGTTGCAGGCGGGTGATGTGCTGGGTTGAGCCCACCGAGCGCGAGTATGGCTTTTACCTACTCGCGCTCCATCACCTCACTCCTGAAGGAAGACAAACACGCCCTTCTTGTTGCCGACGATCACGTCCTGCTTGCCGTCCTTGTTCAAGTCACCGGCGGTCACCTGCGTACCGACGCCGCTGTCGTTGTCGATTTCGTGCGGGATCAAGTCAGCGCCGCCTTTGCCGTCGCGCTTGATCTGGAACCAATAGAGGACGGCGGGAGCACCAGGCTCGGCGTCCTTGTTCGGACCGTGAGCCCAGAAGCGCTTGCCGGTGATGAGATCGAGCACGCCGTCGCCATCGACATCCGCCATCGTGGTGGCGTGGGTTTGGGTGAACTTCACACCATGCGGACTGTCCTCCGGCTTTTCGCCGAGAATCTGATGCGTGGTGAAGCTGCCGTCCGGATTTTGCTCATACCACGCGAAGCCGTAGCCGTGCGCGTCCCAACTGGTGAGCACGTCGTTGCGACCGTCACCATTCACGTCATAGACCTGCATCTGCGAGCCGCCGCGGGCGCCTTCGGGAGCAAAGGGCACCGCGTGAAAAGCCCACTCCTCGGAGGCCGTGACCGGCTGCTCGCGCCAGCCGTCTTTGTCGAGGATGTCGGGGCGTTTGTCGCCGTTGATGTCGCCAAAGCCGTAGCCGTGCGTGTAGCGGAAGTAGCGCTTGAGGTCCGGCTTCGCGATGGCGTGGTAAGTTCCGCGCTGAGTGGGATTCGTCCAATCGAGCGAGGCATACCCGAGGCGGCCGCCAGTGTGGCAGATGAGCTCCGGTTTGCCGTCTCCGTCCATGTCGCCCAGCTGTGGTGACTCGTTGTCCGTCACGTCGAAAATGATGTGGCGCTTCCACGCTTCCGTCGTGCGCTTGCCGGGATTCTCATACCAGGCGGTGATGTCGCCCGGCCAGGAGAAAACGAGGATGTCCTTCTTTCCGTCCGCGTTGAAATCATGCGTGTAGCTGAGGAAATAGTCCGAGTAGCCCAACGGATCAACCGCCTTGCCTTCATAAGCGGGCGCGGCCTCGATGAACTTCGCGTGGTTGGGCGCATACTCCTCGTCCGTCAGCGGTTTGTTGCGCTCCGGCTTCGGCGCGCTGTAGGCGCTGCGCTCCTTGAAATCCGGCCCCCACCACACAAACGGGCCGGCGCAGATGTCGTTGTTACCGTCCTGGTCGAAATCCGCAAAGTGCGCCCCCTCGCACCAGAACTCGTTGGAAAGCGTGAGCTTTTTGAACTTCACGTCGGCGGCGCACAAAGGCAGTGCGAGCAACAGGGCTGGAATTAGCAGTTTGGTCATGGTGGTTGGATGGGAACAGGCTGGCGACGGATGATCTTGCAGGCAGACGTGGATTGCAAAATTCAAAACTGATCAACGAGCATGGCAAGGTGAACAGTTCATTGATCCCTCTGGGATCGAAGTTCATTCACCCGAGAAACTTCCCGGGATTCAAAATGCCGTTCGGATCCAGCGCGGCTTTCAGGCGCAGGTGGGTTTCATGCGCGGCAGGGGTGACGGCATGCTGCCACCAGCGTTTTTTTGCGACGCCGATGCCGTGCTCGCCGGTGATCGCGCCATTCCAGGCGATGATCTGATGGAACAGGCGGTCGAGCGCGGCCTCGGCTCGTTCGCGGATCGCCGGATCGTCCATCGTCGGCACCATGATGTTCACATGAATGTTGCCGTCACCCGCGTGGCCGAAGCTGGCGACGGGGAAGCTGAATTCGGCCTGCAACTGCTCCGCGAAATCGACGAGCTCGACCAGCTTGCCGCGTGGCACGACGATGTCTTCGTTCAGCTTGATCAAACCGGTGTTGCGCAGGCTGTAACTGAACTCGCGACGCAGTTTCCAGAACGCCTCGCAGGCCTCATCTCCCATCGCCTCATTCAAACAAATGCAGCCGAGGTCGCGCACAAGTTTGGCGAGCTGCCGCAGCTCGCCTTTGACCGATTCGGGCTGACCGTCGATTTCGACGAGCAGATGCGCATCGCCCTCCGGCGTGACGGAGGCACCGAGATACTCGCGGGCGGCACGCAGCGTGAATTTGTCGGCGATTTCGAGCGCACTGGGCAGAAAACCGCCGCCAAGAATGCGTTGCACGGCGTTCGCAGCTTCCGCGAACGAATGGAAGCCTGCGGAAAGCATCGCGCGCATCGGCGGATGCGGAATCAGACGCAGCGTGGCCTCGGTGACAACGCCCAGCATTCCTTCGCTGCCAACCATCAATCCGACGAGGTCAAAACCGGTTTTGTTTTTGTGACAACGGCCACCGGCTTTCACAATCGATCCATCCGCGAGCACGGCCTCCAAACCGAGTACGTAGTGCCGGGTGACACCATACTTGAGGCAGCGCGGCCCGCCCGCGTTGGTGGCGATGTTGCCACCGAGACTGCACTCCTTCAGCGAAGCGGGGTCCGGCGGATAAAACCAGCCGAGCTTGCGCACAGCCGCCTGCAACTCACCCGTGATCACACCGGGCTCAACGACAGCGACACCATCCTCGAGGGCGATTTCCTTGATCTTGTTCATGCGGGCCACGGACAGCGCGATGCCGCCTTTTGCAGGCACGGCGCCGCCCACGTAGCCGACCCGAGAACCCTGCGGCGTGACGGGAATTTTGTGCTCATTCGCGAATCGCAGCGTTTTGGAGACGTCGTCGGTCGATTGCGCATGCACGACGACTTCGGGTGGATTCGAAGCGAACCACTTATCCGTGCTGTGCGTGGCGAGGTCATCCAAGGTCGCGGAGACGCAGTCGGGACCGAGGAGGGAAATCAGTTGATCGGCGAGGGAGGCCATCCATGGAGACTGGCGCAGCGTAGCGTCCGCGCAACGCGTAGAATGCGAATCGCCATGCCTCCGCTGATCGAAGTCACCCACCCGCGCGGGATCCACCTCCCGGAGGCGGATTTGTGGCTGGATCCCCACCGGGGGAAGGGGCGGGCGTTTGTTTCGCATGCTCACAGCGATCATGTGGCGCGGCATGCGCTGACGATCTGCTCGGAGATCACGCACGATCTCATGGTGGTGCGCAAAACAACGAAGAAATCCGGAACGGTGGTGACGCCGAAGCTGCGGGAGGTTTTCGAATGGGAAGGCTGGGAGCTGCGGCTGCTGCCTGCGGGCCACATCACCGGCTCGGCAATGCTGCATCTCACACGGCAGGCGGATGGAGCGACGCTGCTTTACACCGGCGACTACAAGCTGCGCCAAGGACTCAGTGCAGAACGCTGTGAGCTGATGCCGGCGGACACGCTGATCATGGAGACGACGTTCGGCCTGCCGAAGTATCGTTTTCCGGCTGCGGAGGACGTCATTGCGCAGATGCTGGAGTTTGTGCGTGAAACACTGGCGGCGGGCGGGATTCCCGTGCTGCTGGGTTATTCGCTCGGGAAGGCGCAGGAGATTCTGTGCGCCCTGAGAGACTCCGGGCTGCCGGTGATGGTGCATCCGAGCGTGGCGCGGATCACGGAGGTGCTGACGCCGCATCTGGGCGCTCTGCCGGAGTGGCGGCTCTTTGATGCGAAGGGAGCCGCCGGGCATGTGCTGGTGTTTCCACCGGGATCAAAGCTCGAACTGCCCGGCATCCGAACCATGGTGCTTTCGGGCTGGGCGTTGCAACCGAGCGCAAAGTACCGCTACGGCGTCGATGTGGCGCTGCCGTTGAGCGATCACGCCGATCATCCTGAGCTGCTGGAAACGGTGGAACGCGTCAATCCGCGCCGGATTTACCTGGTGCATGGTGCCACGCGGGAGTTCGCCGCAGAGCTGCGCTCCAGGGGCCACGATGCGCGGGCGCTGGGCGCGGAGGATCAGTTGGAACTGGCCTTGCAGGCGTCATGAGCCCTCGTAGAAATCAGCATGACTTCCCGGGACACCGCAACCGCCGAACGCTCCTGGATGGAGGCCTTGGAGGATTTCCTGCTGGACGAGCCGGCCGTGGAGGCGATCCGCCTGAACCCGGCCTCCAAGCGGGTGGAAATGGCCACGCTGGGGCGAGTGGACGGCGACCTGCTGGAGGCGAAACTGGCGGAGGTCCTGCGCAGCGTGGATGCCAAATGGCTGAAGCAGGTGCCGGAGCACACGGCGATGCTGGAGGTCAGCCAAAAAAGCGGCGTGATGCAGATCGAAAAGCCATCCTGCCCGACCGCGCCGAAATTCTGGAAGTGGCGCGAGTTTGAGTGGCCGGAGGCGGATGAGATCGAGCAGGAGAGCGATGACGAATGGCGCGTGCTGGCGGCGCAGGCGGCGATTTGTGGCGCGGCGCTCGTCGCCGGCTGGCTTTTTGACCAACCCTGGCTCTTCGCCATCTCTCTCATCGCCGGGGGCTGGGACGCGGCGAAGGACGCGTGGGAAAACATCCGGGAGGGCCGCCTCGACGTGCATTTCCTGATGCTGGCCGTGGCCGCCGGAGCGGTTGCCATCGGCGCGTGGGAGGAGGGGGCGCTGCTTCTTTTTCTGTTCTCGACGAGCGGGGCGCTGGAGCATTTCGTGCTCTACCGGACGCATCGCGAGATCAACGCGCTGACCAAGGCCGCGCCGAAGATCGCGCATGTCCTGCTGCCGGACGGATCGACGGAGGATCGCGCGGTTCAGGGCCTGCGTGTGGGCGAAGTGATCGTGGTGAAGCCGGACGAGCTCTTTGCGGTCGATGGCACGGTGATTTCCGGTCTCACGGCCGCGGATGAATCGACGCTGACGGGTGAAGCGATGCCGATCACGAAGGAACCTGGCGCGGCGATCTTCGGCGGAACTTTGAACCTGTGGGGCCTGGTGCAGGTGCGCGTGGACAAGCCGGCCACGCAGAGCGCCCTGGCGAAGATCATCACGCTGATCCAGACGGCGCAGAACATGCGGGCACCGAGCCAGCGCTTCACCGACCGCTTCGGCACACGCTACACGATTCTCACGCTGAGCATCGTCGCGGTGATGTTCTTCGTGTGGTGGCTGGTCTTCGGCATTCCACCCTTTGAAAACATCGGGGATGCCAAGTCCTCGTTTTATCGCGCCATGACGCTGCTGGTGGTGATGAGCCCCTGCGCACTCGTTTTGTCGATCCCGTCGGCGATTCTGGCCGCCATCGCGTGGGGGGCACGGCATGGCGTGCTGTTCCGGGGCGGCGCGGCGATCGAAAAGCTGGCGGAGGTCGATGTGATCGCGATGGACAAGACCGGCACCCTCACGGAGGGCGAGCTGAAGGTCACGAAGATCGAATCCTTCCCCGCAGGACGCGAGGACGACGTGCTGCGCATCGCGGTGAGTCTGGAGTCGAACTCGAATCACCCCATCGCCCGCGCCATCACCCGGCATGGGAAGTCGCAGGGCATCGAGGCGGAAAAACTTGCCGAGTTTCAGTCCATCGCCGGCCAGGGCTTGCGCGGGCGCACGTCCGGCGGCCTCAGCTATGTCGGCCGGCGGGAACTGGTCAAAGACAGCGCCCTGGGAGATGCGCTGGAGGGGGTGCCGGACGCGCCGGTCGGATTCAGCGAGGTCTGGGTGCTGCATCAGCAGATCGTCGGCCGCGTCCTGCTCAAAGACGAAGTCCGGCCTGGCAGCCGCGCTGTGCTGGAAAAGCTGGCCGCCGACGGCGTGCGCACCGTCATGCTCACCGGTGACCGCCGGGCGGCCGCCACGGAGGTGGCGAAGCAGCTCGGCCTCTCCGAAGTCCGCGCCGGGCTGCATCCCGAGGACAAAGTGGCCGCCATCCGCGAATTCACGCAGGAGGGGCGCAAAGTGGCCATGGTGGGCGACGGCGTGAACGACGCACCGAGCCTGGCCGCCGCCTACGTCAGCGTGGCCATGGGCGCCCGCGGCAGTGACGCCGCCCTGGAGCAGAGTGATGTGGTGCTCATGCAGGACAAGATCGAAAAACTGCTCTCCGCCCGGCTCATCAGCCAGCAGGCGCGGCGCATCATCCAGCAGAACATCGTCATCTCCCTGGGCAGCGTCATCGTCATGGCCGTGGCGTCCCTGTTTGGCATCGTGCCGCTGACCTTGGGGGTACTGACCCATGAGGGCAGCACGGTGGTGGTGTGCCTGAACAGCCTGCGGCTGCTGTTTCAGAAAGACTGATTCCGGGCCGTTTTTCCGCCCGGGCAACTCCGTGCTGGACGATTCGGGGCTTTTCTTCATAGAGTGGCGAAAATCCCACATGCGCATTCTTTCCAAAATCCTTTGGACCCTGGCCTTCCTGGCCGCCACCTTCATCTGGATGGTGCTCTTTGAGCACGGATTCAGCATGAAGGCGCTGACCGAGGGCTCCAGCGAGGAATTGCGCGCCATCGCCGCCTGGTTTGGCGGCGGGCAAAAGTGACCCGACATCCCCCTCACACTCAACTCAGCCAAGACCACCACGGATTATGATCGTTAAGGAAGCCGAACTCGACCCCAAGTACCAAGCCCTTTGGAAGAAAGCGCTGATCTCCGCCGAGCGGAAAAACTGGGAGTACGTCATCGACCAGGTGCTGCCCATCGTGAAAGGCAATTTCGGCTTTCTGGACGGCCGCAAGCTGCTGCGCACGGCGGAGAGCGAGGTCACCGGCGGCAGCGGTGGCAAGAAATTCAGCTTCGGCCTCGGCGGGCTTAAGCCCAGTTCGAAGAAAGACCCGGAGGACGCCGTCGCGGACCTTGAAGAGAACGTTTTCCGCAAGGACCCCTTCAACCTCAACGCGAACGAGCAGCTCTATGACATCGCGATGAAGCTGCACTTCTGGGATCTGGCTGCCTTCGCGCTGGAGACGATCCGCGCCGGGCATCCGCAGAACACCAAGCACATGCACAAGCTGGCGCAGCACTACATGGCCTACGAGCAGCCTGAAAAAGCCTCCGACGTGTATGCCGCCATCCGCAAGGTGGATCCGCGCGACATGGAGGCGCAAAAGGGTGAGAAAGACGCGGCGGCCCGCAGCTCCATCAAAAATCAAGGCTGGGGAGCTGCGGAAACTGGCGGCGGCTTCCAGAGCGCCATGAAGGACGCCAGCGAGGCCGCCAAGCTCGAAATGCTCGACCGCCAGGGCATGACCCGGGAACAGATGGAGCAGTTCCTCGCCGAGACGATCGAGCATTACAATGCCGACCAGACGAACATCCTCTACGTCAAGCGCATGGCCGACCTCTACGAGCGCCTGGAGCAGATCGACAGCGCCCTGATGTTCTACGACTACGCACTGACCCTGAACCCCGGAGACGTCGCCCTGAAGCGGAAGGTGGAAATCATCCGCGACAAGGTGCAGGACAAACAGATTGAAGAATTCGAGCGCGAGATCGAGTCCAACCCGGACGCGCCTGACATCGAGGAAAAGCGGGCGCAGGTGGCCGAAATCCGCCGCCAGCGAGCCGAGGTGGTCATTAACGAGGCCAAAGGCCGCGTGGACCGCAATCCGACGGACAAAACGCTCCGTTACGAACTGGGTCAGGCCTATTTCAATGCCGGCCTCTACACCGAGGCCATCCCGGAACTTCAGCAGGCTAAGTCCAATCCGAACATGCGCATCAAGGCCATCCTGATGCTGGGCCGCTGCTTCGAGCGCAAGAACATGAACGACCTCGCAAAGACCTCGTTGACGGAGGCCGCCAACGAACTTGTCGTCATGGACGCGATCAAGAAAGAGGTGCTCTACGAACTGGCCAACGTGCTGGAAAAGATGGGCGACCGCGAAGGCAGCCTCGATCAACTCAAGGAAATCTACAACGCCGACTACGGCTACAAGGACGTGGCGAAGCGGGTGGAATCCTCCTACAACTGATCTGCCGCGAGCAACCACGGCAAAAATGTTTTTGCCGGGCGTTCTGATTTCCACCATATCCCTTGAGCCGAATCGATGCAGTCGGTGCATCAACTCGTAGAAGAATGGGACCGCTGGCGGTGGAGGCGCATTCGCCAGAATGCTGAGCCGCCGCCAACCTGCATGGTCACGGCTTAGCCTGACACGATGGCCTTTTTCCTCTCACTAACGGGTATTTCTTGCATTCGAAGACGGGACAACATCTGACGCAGACAGCACACACACGAAATCTTTGGGCGATATCATGCTTCACCTCACCGGCCTGTCTCTCAGCCGTCGCAGGGTGTAGAACGGCCCCGCCGACTCCGTGATCCGCTTTGGGCTGAATTGATCGCGCTGCGCCTCGAAGATGCCTGCCACGAACGCTTTGCTGCCCAGCACCGCATCGCGCTCATGGAGGTGAGCGATCACCCATGGACGTGATTTTGAAGTTATGGCGGGCTTGGGTTTTTGGGCCGGGCGTGAGATTTCGGTGTTTTGCCGGCGCTTTATTTTCAGAGAGGCACATTTCTTTTGCGCTTCGGTAGAAAGGCCTGCTTTAGTACCTGTTTCCGCCGTGCCGCACCGGTCTGGCGTATCATGACATGCCAGCCACCAAGCACATTCATTTCATCGGCATCTGCGGCACCGCGATGGGATCCACAGCGGTCGCACTGCGGGCGCTCGGGCACACCGTGAGCGGGTCTGACAGTCAGGTGTACCCGCCGATGTCCGATGTGCTGCGGCATGCCGGAATCACCGTGACGGAGGGTTACAAGCCGGAAAACCTGCCGCCGGGAGCGGAGGTCTATGTGGTGGGCAACGCGATCTCCCGCGGCAATGCGGAACTGGAGGCGCTGCTGGAGAAGAAGCTGCCGTACGTTTCGATGGCGGAGATGCTGAAGCGCGAGGTGATTCAGGGCAAGCGCAGCTTCGTGGTGACGGGCACGCACGGCAAGACGACGACCACGACGATGCTGGCGTGGATCTACGAGCATGCGGGCAAAAATCCGGGCTTCATGATCGGCGGCGTGCCGGAGAATTTCGAATCCGGGGCGCGGTTCACGCATTCGGACCTGTTTGTGATCGAGGGAGACGAGTACGACACGGCCTACTTTGACAAGCGCTCGAAGTTTTTCCACTACCTGCCGGAGTGCGCGATCGTGAACAACGTCGAGTTCGATCACGCGGACATCTTTGACGATCTGGACGCGATCCTGCTGTCGTTCAGGCGCTTCCTGAACCTGGTGCCGCGCAACGGGCTGGTGCTGATCAACGGCGATGATCCAAACTGCCTGTCCCTGCGTGAAAAGTGCCCGGCGCCGCTGAAGACTGTCGGCCTGGGACCGACCTGCGACCTGCGTATCCGCATCACGGCGGCGACGCCGGAGAGCACGAAGTTCGAGATCAACGGCGACGCCTTCGAGGTGCCGATGATGGGCGAGTTCAATGTCCGCAACGCCGCCATGTGCGTCTGCGCCGCGCGATTCGCGGGGTTGAGCGACGATGAGATCCGCTCGGGGCTGGCGAGCTTTCGCGGCATCCGCCGCCGCCAGCAGGAGCGCGGCACGACGAACGGCATCACGGTGATTGACGATTTCGGGCACCATCCGACGGCCATCCGCGAGACGCTGCGCGGCCTGCGCCAGCGCTACGAAGGCCGCCGCCTGTGGGCGCTTTTCGAGCCGCGTTCAAACACGAGCCGCCGCAATGTTTTGCAGAACGAGCTGATCGAGGCGCTGTCCGAAGCGGACGCCTCCATCATCGCCGCCGTGGCGAATCCCGAGAAGGTGGCCGCCGAGGATCGCCTCGACACCGCCAAGGTCGCGGCGTCGGTCACACTGCGCGGGTGCCCGTGCTGGTTTGAGGCGGACACGGACGGCATCGTGACCCGGTTGAAGGCCGAGAGCCGCAGCGGGGACGTGATCATCGTCTTCAGCAACGGCGGCTTCGACGGCATCCACGACAAGATTTTGCAGACGCTTTAGTGGACGATCTCCACCTCGTCGCCAACGGCTACCTGCTGGAAGAACTCCTTGGCCTTCTGGTAGGGCAGGCGGATGCAGCCGTGGGAGGCCGGGCGTCCGGTGACGTAGCCGCTGTGCAGGCCGATGGCGCTGCAGTTCAGCCGCATAAACCAGGGCATGGCCACATGGTAAAGCGTGGATGTGTGTGTCTTGTGCTTGTCGGTGACTACAAATCTTCCGGCCGGAGTGCTGTAGCCTGCGCGGCCGGTGGAGACGCTGGTGCTGTTGATCACGCGGCCCTGTTTGGTGACCCAGGCCCGCTGGCTGGAAAGGTCGATCGTGACGAGCGTGTCGGGCTCGGATTCGGGGTCGCGGCCGAGCAGAACGCGCATGAGGAAAAGGTAACCCTGGGTGGCGGCGAAATTGATGGGATAGCGGTGATAGCGGGTGGTGCAGACGCTGGACTTGGCCCCGGCCTGCATGAGCGTCACGGCACCTTCGACATCACCACGAGCCGAGCAGCAGATGAGCGGCGTGACGCCACGGTCGCTCTCCAGCGCGTTGCGCAGGTCCTTGATGGTGCAGCGGTCGATGACGGAGCGGAGGACGGGCGTCTTGAAGCGCGTGTTCGGATCGACACCCGAGTCCACCAGCGCCTGGAGCACGGGCGTGTTGCGGCGCAGGGAGGCAATGGCGATGGGCGGCTGGTTTTCATGCGCGGGTCCGTTCAGGTCCACACCGGCCAGAGCCAGCACGCGCACGCATTCCGCGCGGCCCATGCGGACGGCGGCGCAGAGGGGCGTGTCTCCGCCCAGCGTTTTTTGTGACGGGGAGACGCCGAGCGCGATCAACCGGGCGAGATGGGAGGGGTCGTCATTGAGCACCGCCTGGTAGGCCTGCGGAAGTGCGTCCGTCCGCGGCATCAGACTCGTCCAGTAGTCGGTGACGGGGTCGATGAGCGGACGCCAGACGGCGGGTCTGACCTCCGCAGGCTTGGAGGGAGCAGGCCGTGCGGCTACCTGGGGCGCGGGTTCGGCGAGCGGTGCGGCCTTCTTCTTCTGCTGTGCGGTAACACGTATCGCATCTTTTTCCGGCAGAACCGGCATGCGGGAGGTCATGTCGGGTTCAAAGGCATCGCCTACCGGAAGCGCTGCGCGAATCTCGGCGGAGGCCTCGTGGATTCTCCCCTGACGTTGTGCCCCCCCTTTGGCGCTAGGCAGGGCGAACTCAGGCGCACGAAACATCTCGTGGTCCTTCAGCAACTGCATCATGCCATAGCAAACTCCCACTCCGATGACGGGCGGGAGGACGCATGCACAAAGAGTCTTAAGCCAAAGATGTTTCATTCTTGAGTCGCGAGGAAGATAGTTCATAACAAAAATGATCGGTCTGTCGAGCGGCGATTTGGTTCAGCGTGCGGCATACCACCTTGAATCGGAACGTGTACTGATGAAAATCAATGATCGCGAAATGATCTTATGGAAATTCTAATCTTCCATGTAACATTTCCCGATGCTTCGTTTCGACCACGCTTCCTTCGCCTGCCGCATCCCGCTGCTGGCAGCTGCATGGTTGTGGGTCGGCACTCTGTCCTGCGAGGCGATCATTTTTTATGCCACGGACGACCCGAGTCACAACACCTCCGCGCCCACGGGATCCTTCGAGAATTCCGGATGGCAGTATGAGGTGCAGTACGGCTCCTTCCTCGGCACGATCATCGGTGCACAGTATGTCATCACGGCCCAGCACATCGGCACACAGGGCGGCACGCTGGTTCACAGCGGCATTTTCCATGGCGGCTCGGACGTCGTTTACAACATCGACGCCGCTTTTAACGGCGGCGCGGGCTACTGGGATGTGGCGGGTACGGATTTGAGAATCCTCAAAGTGCAGGAACTCTTCCCCTACTACGCGCCCATCTTCACCGGAACGCTTCAGCCGGGACTCACCCTGGTGACGCACGGCAGGGGCGGTCCGCGCGGCTCCGAAGTCCTCGACGGTGGCGATCTCCGCGGCTGGGAACACGGCACCTATGACGGCACCCCGCGCTGGGGCAGCAACACGGTGGACAGCATCTACGCGAGTGCGCTGGGGAATCTCATCAAGGCCTCCTTCAGTGCCGACGGAACCACCGAGGAGGCTTCACTTTCCGTCGGAGACTCGGGCGGCGGCGTCTTTGTCAATGACAACGGCACGTGGAAACTGGCCGGAGTGAACTACAGCGTCGATGGCCTCTTCGACACGAACAACATCGCGGGCGACGGCTCGGAGTTCGATGCGGCCCTCTTCGAGCGCAGCGGATTGTATCAGGGATCGGACGCCTTCGGCTGGACGGCGGCACCCGCCGGTCCATCCAGCATGTATGCCTCCAGTGTGACGAGCAATGCGGCGACGATCATGACGATCGCCCTGGTGCCGGAACCCCATTCCGCGCTTCTTGTCATCATGGCATTGACCGGCGGGCTCCTGCGGCGTCGGCGCCTCACGCCGCAGGCTTGATGTCCGCGAAGATCAGCCGTCCGGCGCTGGTGGGCAGCGTGTTGGAGACGACCACATCGACCATCTGGCCGATCTGCGGCGCGGCGTTGTTCACGACGATCATCGTGCCGTCCGGCAGGTACCCGACTGCCTGGTTCCGGTCCTTGCCCGGCTTCGTCAGGGGGAGCTGCAGCTCGTCCCCCACGCTAAGCTCTGGATGCAGCGCCTCCGCCAGCTCGCGAAAGCTCAGCACCGTGATGCCGCGCAGCCGCGCCACGCGGACGAGGTTCTCGTCATTGGTGACGAGCCGCGCATTGAGTTCGCGGGCCAGGGTGACGAGCCGCGCATCTACCTCCGCGGCAGACGAGTCACCCGCATCGTCATGGATGGAGACGGTCATGCCGGGTGCGCTGCGCAGCTTCTCCATCATTTCCAGGCCGCGCCTGCCGCGCATTGTCTTCGTCGGCTCGGCGGAGTCGGAGAGGCGCTGCAGCTCGTCCAGCACGAAGCGCGGAACCACCACCGTGCCGCCGAGGAATCCGCAGTGAAACACCCCCGGCAGACGCCCGTCGATGATCACGTTCGTGTCCAGCAGCATTGGGTCGCCCTCCGAACTGTCACGGCGGAACCGTACATAGGGGATCAGAAAGGCGAACTGGTCGCGGTCGCTGCGCAGGGCGAAGGTGACGCCGAAAAACGCGAAGGTGCCATAGACGCAAACCTCCACGATGCTCTGCAGCGTGCCGCCGTCGCCGTGATTCTGAAAATAGGCCAGTTGAAACACTCCGATCCGCGTGATCAGCCACGCGCAGAACAGCCCGACCGCCAGGCCCAGCGTGGCGTGGGAAAAATCACGCAGCGTGAAACGCACGAAGACGACATCCAACAGCAGCAGCATTCCCATGAAGGCCGCCCCGCTGAGCGCGCCCGTCCACGCCTCCTGTCCCAGCCCCACGGCGATCGCCATGCCCACGAAGACGGAGAACGCGAAGAACAGTGCGCGGACGAGGCGGATGGGCCAGGAGGTTTTCATCGGTTGGCTCAGGGATT
This sequence comes from uncultured Prosthecobacter sp., assembly GCA_964452755.1. Lineage (GTDB taxonomy): Bacteria > Verrucomicrobiota > Verrucomicrobiia > Verrucomicrobiales > Verrucomicrobiaceae > Prosthecobacter. The sequence goes on from CAYVQY010000001.1 coordinate 1,096,538, forward strand.
AGGGGCAAAACGAAGACCGGGCAAAAGGATTCTCCCCCGATTGCGTCACGGCTCGAAGAGCGCCCCTCCACGCCGCGTGAACTGCAGCTGGATGCCCAGGCCCGCGTAGGCCTGCTCCATCCGCTTTTCGAGTTCCGCCGGAGTCCGCCCGGAGAGCAAATGATTCCGCACCGCCTGGTCCCGCGGCGCACCGCTTGCCATGGCATGCCGCATGGCGTTCACGCCCGCCGCGTCCCCGGCACCGTCGAGGTAGTGCAGGAAAAAGGTCAGCAGCAGGGCTGAGGTTTCATTCTCCGCGAACGCCACGGTTTCCTTTCCCTCCGCCCAGGCCCTCTCGTCCATCGCCAGCAGCTCCGCCACCTTCAGCATTCCCAGCCTCACGGTCTGCCCCATCTGCATCGCCCCCCGGGCGCGCAGCTCCCCGCGCAGGAGGTCGGCAGACCTCGCCCCATCGGCCACCAACCAGGGCGGCATGGCTGCCGCAGGCGTTGAGAGCGCGGGCTTCGGTGCCGGCATCTGCGGGTTCATGGCATAGGGCACCAGCGGAACAGAGTTCGTCTCCAGCGGCGGTTTCAGGCTTCGTGCTTCGACCACAGCGGATTCCCGGGTCGCCTCCGCAGCTTCAACGTGCGGCGTTACATGCACCCACCAGGCCACGCCGGCCGCCGTGCCTGCGACGGCCGTCAACACCACCGTCCCGCAAATCCACATCGGCAGGCGCGATCCGACGCGCCGCTTCTGCATGCGGGCGACTTCGGCCTGATCCATCAGGACGACGGCGGCACGACTGGGCGCGTGAGGATGCATGACAATGGGTACTGACCGGGCAAAACCCCGAATCGTCAAGCCTTCATCCCGCGACTTCTCTCAGGGGAGGTGAACCGGACTGCACAAAAATTCACCCTCACTGGAATAAACGGGGGGCGAAATTCTCAAACCCACCGCCGAGTGGATGCACCCCGCAAAGCCTCGAAAACATGGAACTCGCCCTTCAGTTTGGCATTGAACTGCCAGCATCCCGCCCGATAGCACGCCGCGTGACCGATTCCCCGCCCAGCTTCGAGCAGATCGTGGACGCCCACTATCAGGGGCTGTTCCGTTTCGCGCTGAGCATGTGCCGGCGCGAGGCGACGGCGCAGGACCTGGTGCAGCAGACCTTCCTGCAATGGGCAAGGAAGGGGCACACGCTGCGTGACAGCACGAAGGTCAAGACCTGGCTCTTCACCACGATCTACCGAGAGTGGCTGAGCATCGCCCGGCGGGAGAAAAAGTACGAGGAGGTTGAGTTTGAGCCCGATCTGCATGGCAGCACGCAACCGCCCGACGACGGCGAAAACATCCGCGTGGACAGCGTCACGCTGCAAGCCGCCCTCGAACAGCTCGACCCGAACTACCGCGCCCCGCTCGTGCTGTTCTACCTCAAAGAGCTGTCCTATCGCGACATCGCCGAGACGCTCGACATCCCGATCGGCACCGTCATGTCCCGCCTCTCGCGCGCCAAGGACAGCCTGCGCCGAATTCTCAGCCGGCTTGACGAATCCGCGTCCTCCAACATCATCGGTGCCAACTTTAACCCGCAACCCGCCTCGTGAACCGCGAAGAAGCCAGACTCGAACTCGACGCCACGACGCTGCGCCCTCAGGACGCGACGGCGGAAGCGCGGGCCGCGGCGGAGCGCGATCCGGAACTGGTCGAATGGCTGAAGCAACGCACCGCCTTTGACGAGCGTGTGGCCGATGCCCTCGAAGGAATTACCGTCTCCGACGCGGGTCTGCGCGACCGCATCCTCCAGGCGGTCAAACGCCCTGCCGCGAGTCGTTCTCGGCGCTGGCTCACGCCCACGCTCATTGCAGCAGCCGCTTGCGTGGTCTTCAGCTGGGTGCTGCTCTGGCCTGGAAACTCCGCCATGGCCGCCTGGGAGTCCGAATCCCTCAACGCTGTCGCGCAGGTCGAATTCGGCGTTCTGAAACTCGACGAGAAGGCCGAAACCTACGAAGCCGTGCGCAAGCTGCTGACCGAACGGGAGTGCCCCTGCCCCAGCACTCTGCCGCAGGGCCTCGCCGGCCTGCGCACCTATGGCTGCAAACGTCTGCGGGTCGATGGCAGGGCCGCCACGCTCATCTGCTTTGAAATCCAGCCCGGCAGGGAGGCGCACCTTGTCGTCTTCGACAACTCGGGACTCAGAGACTGCCCGACTCAGGACACTCCGTGCTTCAAGTCCGCCCGCAACTGGCACTACGCCTCCTGGAGCCAGGGCAGCCAGTCCTTCATGCTCGCGACCACCGCCGGCGAAGAGGAGCTGAAAAAGCTCTTTGCACTGGCCTGACAAACCTCGCCGCTCAGGGAATCTCGCCCACAACGACCCGGGTCTTGCCGAGCACTGCATGGCAGTTCACGCACTGCTGGCGCAACGATGCAAACGCCTTAGTTGAACGTTTCACGTCCTTCCCCCGCAGCGCCGCTTTCAGCTCGGAATACGGGCCGTTTTCCCAGGCGGTCAGAAGAGGGCGCGAATCGATTTCATCTCCGACCGCCGTTTTCTGCATGGGTGCGCTGGTGACAAATTTGGACACGCTGGAGTGCATGCGCTCCGCCATCGCGAGCGCCTCGTCCCACCGGCCCGCCTGCTGAAGCGCGCGGGTGTCGAGCATCTTGCGCTGCGCGGCTTTCATCCGGTGGCTGTTCATGTTCATCATGCCGGCACAGGAGGCCAGAACCATGGCGATGGTAAGAAGGAGGGATTTTTTCATGGATGGAGTGTGGGTCAAAAACTACCACGCACCGCCGATGGCCTTGATGAGGCGGACGGTGGTGATGTGGCGCTGCGCGGCGATCTGGCTGGTCTGACGCTCGGCCTGCAGTCGGGTGCGCTCGGCGTCGAGCAGTTCGAGGTAGCTGATGCTTCCGCTTTCATAGGCAGTCCGGATGAGGTCGGTGGCGCGGGTGGCGGCGCTGAGCACGTCATCGACCGCGGCGGACTGCTCGCGGAGGTAGCGCGTCTGCGCCAGCGTGGTTTCGACATCGCGCACGGCCGCCAGGACCACCAGGCGATGGTTTGCGACGGCCTCCTCGCGTGCGGCCTTGGCGCGGTTCACATTGAAACGAATCACCGCCCAGCCGGTGAGCGGAATATTCACGCCGGGACCGATGCTCCAAATCCGGCTGTCTCCGGTCAGCAGGCTGCCGATGTCCTTGCTCAGGTAGCCGCCACCAGCGGTGAGCCGCACCGCCGGAAAGTAGGCTGCCGTGGCCACTCCGATGTCCGCATTCCGCGCGGCGACGACGCGCTCCGCTTCGGCGATGTCAGGCCTGCGCTCCAAAACCGAAGCGGGAACGCCCGCCGGGATCATCGGCGGCGATTTCCTTTCGATCGGTCTCTCCGGGATCTTGAATTCAGTCGCCGACTGGCCGCAAAGCAGCGCCAGCGTGTCGCTGGCCTCCTGGCGCTGGCGTTTGACGTCGGCCAGCTCCGCCTTCGCGGTGGCGACTTCGGTTTGAGCACGCGCCAGATCGATTTCCGTGACGACACCTGCTTCGAACTTGTCCTGCAGCAGTTTCAGCCATTGTTCGCGCAGGGACAATGTGCGGCGCAGGGCGTCGAGCTCCGCATCCGCCGCACGAAGCAGGAAGTACTGGCCGGCCACGTCACCCGTCAGCGTCAGCAGGGCGCCATGGTAGCTGGCGGAGGCCGCATCCGCCGTGGCGCGGGCGGATTCCACCTGCCGCCTCACCTTACCCCAGAAGTCGATTTCGTAGCTGAGGTCCAGCACCGTGCTGAAGCTGTTGATGCGCGCCCGGGGGATGTTGACGGGCACCGGCGTGGGCAGGTTGCCGGAGGTTTGTTCTCGCGAGGCGTCGCCCTTCAGCCGGATGTCCGGCAGCCAGCCGGAGGTGCTGATCCGCGCACCGGCACGCGCCTGGTCAAGACGAGCGGCGGCGGCTTGGAGGGATGGACTCGCGCTGATCGCCAGCGCTTCGAGGCGTGAGAGCTCGCTGTCGCGAAACACGCGCCACCATTCACCACGCGGCGCGTCGTCCCTCGGCGCTGCGGCCTGCCAGCGCCACTTCGCAGGCGTGATCTCGGCAGTGTCCGGCTTTTGATACTTCGGCCCCACGGTGCAGGCGGCCAGACCGAGCGTGGCGGAAAGAGTGATGAAACAGGCGGAAGACTTCATGAGGCGGTGGTCGCTGACTTCCGCGCACGACGCCGCGCCCGGAAGTGGATGATGTCGTCGAAGATGGAGTAAATCACCGGTGTGGCGAGCAGCGTGAGCAGCAGGGAAAGCGTCTGCCCGCCGAGGATGACACCGGCCGTGGCGTTGTTGTAGGCGGCACCCACGCCTGTCGCCAACATCATCGGCACCATGCCCGCCACGAAGGCCAGCGTGGTCATCAGAATCGGCCGCAGACGTTCCTTGTTGGCCAGCAGGATGGCCTCGTTGCGTTCCATTCCCCTGGCCCGGAGCTGGTTCGTATGGTCGATCTGCAGGATGCCGTTTTTCTTCACCATCCCGAACAGCACCAGGATGCCGAGCATGGAGAAAATGTTCACCGACTGGTCAAACAGGATGAGGGAAAGAATCGCAAAGGGCAGCGTCAGCGGCAGCGCGAGCAGAATGGTGAAGGGATGCACCCAGCTCTCAAACTGCGCCGCCAGAATGAGATACATGAAGACAAAAGCCATGATGAAGGCCGTCATGAAGGCCTTCCCCGCCTTCGCCATCTCCTTCGAGCGCCCCGTGCTGCCGCTGGTGTAATCCGCGGGCAGGCCAAGGCTTTTCACCGTGCGGTCGATGCCTTCGAGGATCGCCGTCTCACCCACGCCCGGCGCGTTGTTCGCGGTGATCGTCACCTGCCGTCGGCGGTTCATTCGATTGATTTGTGAAGGACTGTCGCCGTCCTCCAGCGTCAGCAGATTGCCGACGGGAACCGCGCCGGCCTTCGTGGAAGGCACGGAGAGCAGGTTCAAAATGTCGCGGTGATTCCGGTAGGCTTCATCTGCCTGAAGATGGATGTCATACTGCTCCCCGCCTTCGTCGTAGGTGGACACGTCCATCCCACTGACAAGAAGCCGCAGCGTCGTGGAAATGTCCGCAATGCTCGCGCCGAGGACACCGGCCTTGTTTCGATCCACACTGCCGATGATCTCCGGTTTGCCGGGAATGAGTGTGGAATCGAGATCGCGAATGCCGGGCACCTTCGCCGCCTCCACCATCACCTGCTGGGTGGCGCGGTTCAGCGTCGCGAGGTCCGGACCGGAGATGGCGTACTGCACGTTCGCGCTCGACATGCCGGTGTTGAAAGGCGCCACCGCCACCACCGTGATGCGCCAGTCCTCCGGAAACTTCGGCACGATCTCCGTGCGCACCGTGTCCATGATCTCCTGCTGGTCCGGTCGCGTCGCCGGATCGGTCAACCGCACGAAGATGCCGGCCAGATTCGGCGTGCGCTGCTCATTGTCTCCTATCGTCAGCAGCGTGCCCTCGACGCCGGGCAGTTCGCGCACCGCCCGTGCGAAGCGCTCCGCCATCAGATCGGTCGCGGCCAGGCTCGTGCCTTCAGGAGTGCGGATGTCCACCACGAACTCGGCCTCCTCCACCGGCGGCAGGAAGCTCTTTTGCACGATGGTGAAAAGCGTCGGAAGCGAGGCCAGCGCTGCCACGCAGCCCAAAATCACGACCCAGCGGTGGCGCATCGAAAAACGCAGCAGCGCCATGTAGAGCCGCTCAATCGGGCGGTAGAAAATATTCACCAGATGCGACAGCCACGCGTCGAGCCTGGATTCATGCCTGTCGCGAAACAGCCGCGCCGCCAGCGACGGCGTGAGCGTAAAGCTCACTAGCAGGGACACGCTGATGGCAAAGGCCATCGTCAGGCCGAAGCTGCGCAGAAACATGCCCACGATGCCCGTCAGAAAGGCCACCGGCATAAACACCGCCAACAGCGAAAGCGTCGTCGCCATCACCGCCATGCCGATCTCACGCGTGCCTTCGATGGAGGCCGTGCGCGAGTCCATCCCCTTCTCCTCCATGTGCCGGAAAATATTCTCCACCACGATGATCGCGTCGTCGATGACGATGCCCACTGCCAGCGCCAGCGCCACGAGGCTGATGATGTTGATCGTGAGTCCCTGCGCCCACATGACGCCAAACGCGGCGATGATCGACGTCGGAATCGCCAGCGCCGAGATCACCGTGGCGCGCATGTTGCCCAGGAAAAACAGCACGACCACGGCGGCGAAGATCGCGCCCAGCACCAGATGCTCCTTCACCGCATGCACGCTGGTGCGGATCACGCGGGAGTTGTCGCGCACGATCTGCACGTCGTAGCCTTTCGGCAGGAATCCCTTCACCTCCTCCAGCTTCGCCTTCACCGCGTCCACCACGGCCACGGTGTTCGTGCCGCTCTGCTTGCGCAGGGAGAGCACCACGGACGGCACGCCATTGTCCCGCGCCACCGTGACCTGCTCCTCCGCCCCGTCCTCCACCCGCGCCACGTCCCGCAGTCGCACCATTCCGCCGGCGACCTCGCGCACGATGATCGCGCCGATTTCATTGAGGTTGTCCACCTTTCCAAGCACGCGAAATCCGGCTTCGCTGGCGGCACCCTTCACCGTTCCGGCAGGAATCTGCACGTTCTGCGTCTGCAACGCGCGAACAACCTCCGGCGCGGTCATTTGATAGGATCGCAGCCGGATCGGATCCAGCCAAACGTTGATCTGGCGCAGCCGTCCGCCGAGCAGCGTGATCTGTCCCACGCCCGACACGCCCTCAAGCTGGCGGCGCAGCACCTTGTCGGCGAACTCGGTGATCTCACGCACCGGGCGGTCCGCCACCAGCGCCATGTTCATGATCGGCGCGGCATCGGGATCGAGCTTCTCGATGATCGGCGCTTCCGCATCGTCGGGAAGATCTGGAATGACACGCGCAATGCGGTCCCGCACCTCCTGCGCGGCCACGTCGATGTCTTTTTCCAGGACGAAGGTGATGAGAACCTGCGAGATGTTCTCGCTCGAAACGGAGCGCAGTTCGTCGATGCCGGCCACGGTGTTCACGGCTTCCTCGATCTTGTCCGTGACTTCGCTTTCGATCTCTTTCGGCGTGGCACCCGGCAGCAGCGTCACCACGCTGACCGTGGGAAAGTCGATCTTCGGAAAACGGTCCACCGGCAGCTTCGTGTAGCCCAGCACGCCCACCACCACGAACACCAGGATGATCACGCTGGCCAGCACGGGGCGTTTGACGGAGATTTCAGCGAGCCATTGCATGGTGAAATCAGGGTGCGGGCGCGAACTTCAGACCATCGGCAGCCTCAGGTCCCGGCTCCAGCAACACCGCCTCGCCCGCCTGCACGCCGCGCCGGATTTCCATGAAACCGCCGCGCGCCTCACCCGCGTCCACGAGGCGCTCGACGAGCGTCCCGCCGGATTCGATGACAAAAACCTTCCGCCGCGAGCCATCGAGCCGCAGCGCCTTCTCCGGGACACCAAGAGCTTGTTCCTCGCTCAGCAGGATGCGGGCATCGCAGAAGAATCCCGGACGCAGGATGCCGTCCGCATTGTCCACCAGCGCCTCGACCACCAAATCCCGCGAGATTTCACGCATGGCCGCGCCCAGATACTTGAGCACACCCTCGAAATGACGCTCCGCAAAGGCTGCCGTCGTGAACTCGACCTTCTGCCCCTCCGCCAGTGATGCGACTTCGGTCTCCGGCACGTTCAGCACCAGCCGCAGCGTGCCGCTTTCCACCACCCGCGCCACCGGAACACCGGGGCCGACGTACTCGCCCGGATCCACCGCCTTCTCCGCCACCACGCCGGCGAACGGCGTGCGGATCGTGCAGTCGTCCAGCATCTTCTGCGCCTGGTCCCGCCGCGCCGTACTGGCCGCCACCTCCGCCTCGCGGGCGAGCACTTCCGTCAGCAAAAGCTGGTAGGTGGAATCCGCGATGGCCTTCTTCTCCGCCAGCGGCTCATTCCGCGCCTGCTCGTGCTGCGCCAGCGTCAGGCGTGAGGTCGCCAGCTTCATCGCAGCCGTTGCTTCGGCCAGCATCAGTCTCGGCTGCCGCTCGTCCAGTCGCGCCAGCACGTCGCCCTTCGCCACCACCGACCCGCGCTCGACTTCCACCGCCACAACCTTCCCCGCCGTGTCCGCCGCCACGATGGAATCGCTCTTCGCCGCCAACTGGCCCGTCACGCGGAGAAACCGGGGGAAGGCGTGCATTTCAGCCTTCGCCGTCCGGCCGCGAATCACCGTCGCCTCCTTCACGGGTCCGGCACTTGCAGGCGGAGCCTGCTCCTCTCGTTCACACGCCGCCAGCAGAGGCAGCAGGGCAGCAAAAATGCGGACGGAAACAGACTTCATGAGGCTCTCGAAAACTTACGATGACGACCTTGTCATCGTCATCCGCTGTTTACCCCGCAATCCCCGCCTTCACAACCCCCGGCACCGCTTTGAAACGGAATCGGACCTCAGCGCCCCTCAAACCTGTCCCGCCCCTTCGCGAGCGCCTCGATCTTGCGGTCGGCGATGCTGCGTTTGAGCATCCAGAAGCCGCAGTCGGGGTGGATGAACTTCACGCGGCCTGCGCCAAGCTGTTTCTCGGCGGACTCGATGCGGCGGGCGATCTCGTCGGCGGTTTCGACATGGTTGACCTTGATGTCCACGACACCGAGGCCCACGCCGATGTTGGGATCGAGTTCCTTCAAGGCATCGAGGTCGGCGGCGGGACGATGCGCGAGTTCGAGCACAAGATGATCGGCGCGGAGTGAGTTCAAGAAGCTGATCAACGCGGCCCATTCGCCTTTTTGGATCGTCTGCCCGCCGTAGTTGCCGAAGCAGAAGTGGACGGCTTTTTGGCCTTTCACGGCGTCGAGTACGCGATTGATGCCAGCGGCGGCGATGGGCGCGTCGGCGGGGTTTCCGGGAATGTTCGCCTCATCCACCTGCACGCATTCGCAGACGAGATCGGCGGCCTGTGCGGCCAGGGCATCGGCGATGGCCATGTTCAGGGCTTCGAAGTCGTGATAATGCGTGTCCAGCAATGTGCGGGCGAGCATGTAGGGACTGGTGAGCGTGAATTTGAAGGGGCCGCCGGCTACTTTGCCCGCGCGGGTGCAGTCTTCGGCGAGATTGAGCACGCCTTCGGTGATGGGACCGCGCACGACGGCGGCGGGCTTGCTGCGAAAGGCCATTTCGTGTTTCTCACGAAACGCGGCGGTGTCCGCACGACCCACGCGGCTGTCGATGCCGCCGAGCTTGTGGACGAAGTACTCGATCATGCCGTTGGTGTCGGGATGACTGACGTCGAAGCGGTACAGTTCGCCGTCGGTGGGCAGATCGATGCCGGCCTGGCGTTGGGTGTCAAAGACGACGCGGGTGGCGTCGATGACGGCCTGCTCACTGGGCAGCGCGGCGAGCCAGTCAGGGATCGGATAGGAGCCGACAGTGGTGGTCTGAATCATTCCGAAGTGTGGAACGATTCGCAGAACCTTGGAATCCCCGGGTGCGATTGTCCAAAGGCAGGCGTGCTTCGGCCATGCCAGCGTGACTCCCTTGGCTCAGCGCTGCTTCTTGGCCTGCTTTTTCGGCCCCTTGCCACGAACGCTCATCTTGAAGGGCACGCCGGGGGCGTTCCATTCGTCGCGGATCACTTTTTCGAGATAGCGCAGGTAGCTGTCCGTGAGCTTGGCGGCGCGATTGGCGAAGAGGACGAAGTGCGGCACGGGGATGGCGAACTCGGCGGCTTCGTTGACCTGCGTGGCGTAGAGCAGCTTGAAGCTGTGCGTGCTGCGGCCGAGGGCGCCGGGAGTGTTTTCGATGGCCTGCTGCAGCAGGCGGTTGAGCGAGCCTGTGCTGATGCGGTTTTGCGAACCGGAGCGGACTTTTTCGATCTGCACGAAGAGCTTGCCGACGTGCTCCTTGTTCTTGGCGGAGATGGCGACGAGCGGCGCGTAGTTGAGGAAGAAGAACTCGCGGCGCATGAGTTCGTCCAGATGCTCCAGGCGGTCCTTCTGCTTCGCATCGGGGTGGAAGAGATCCCATTTGTTCATGACGAGAATGCAGGGCTTGCGCTCTTCGAGGATCATCTGCGCGATCTTGCGGTCCTGCATCTTGGCTCCGGCGGCGCAGTCGATGACCAGCAGGCAGAGGTCGGCGCGCCGGATGCTCTGGATGCTGCGATCGACGCTGGAGATTTCCACCATGGTGTCGAGGTGGGCACGGCGGCGGATGCCGGCGGTGTCGATGAGCTGGTAGTGCTTCCCGTTCCAACTGGCCTGAATATCGAGCGCGTCCCGCGTGGTGCCGGGCACGTCGCTGACGATGGCACGCTCCTGGCCGAGGATGGCGTTGACGAGCGAGGACTTGCCGGCGTTTGGCCTGCCGACGATGGCGAGCTTGAGCGGGCGCACGTTTTGATGTGATTTGGCGTCCTCCGTCTCCGTGCTCTCCTTCAAATCCAGACGCTCGGAAATGAGCGCCACGAGCTGGTCGATGCCGAGGCCGTGCGCGGCGCTGACTTCGACGGTGTCCGCAAAGCCGAACCTCGCGAACTCGCCGGCGTTGAGCTTGCGCTTTGGCGAGTCGGCCTTGTTGCAGACGAGAATGACCGGCTTGCTGGTGCGGCGCAGTTCCTTCGCGAGGGATTGGTCGATGGTGGTGATGCCGTCCACGACATCGACGACAAAAAGGAGCATGTCCGCCACGTCGAGAGCGATGCTGGCCTCCACCTGCACCTGGTCGGTCAGTACGTCCTCGGTGCTGGCGCCGATGCCGCCGGTGTCCATGATTTCAAACCACGCCGGCCCGCGGCGGCACTGGGCGGTGATGCGGTCGCGCGTCACTCCCGCCTGATCATGAACGATCGAAATGGTTTTGCCGGCGAGGCGGTTGAAGAGCGCGGACTTGCCCACATTGGGGCGTCCGACGATGGCGACGGTTTTGAGCATCCCGCAAGGAGCACCAGCCAGCGCCCGCGTCAATCATGCCCGGCGGCTTTCAACTGGCGGATGCCATCCGCCAGATTGATGAAACCGGACAGCGCCGTGAACAAACCAGCGAAAATCGTGGGCCAGATGAGCAGCGAAGGCGCGAGATCGAGCAGGATCCAGAGAATGGCCGCCATCTGGGCAAAGGTGGCCACCTTTCCGCTCCAGTGGGTGTGAATCTGGAATTTCCCGGCGAAGTGGTCGATGAGAAAGGCGCCGCCGATGGAGAGGAGGTCGCGCCCGATAACGAGCACCGGGAACCAGAGCGGAAAATGCTGACGCCAGGCCGTGAAGCTCAGCAGAATGATGGCGGAGAGCATGAGCAGCTTGTCCGCCAGCGGATCGAGGATGGCGCCTAGGCGGGTGCGCTGGTCGAAGCGGCGGGCGATCCAGCCGTCGATGGCATCGCTGATCGCGGCGATGCCAAACACGGCGGCGGCCCAGAGCCGCAGCGTTTCATCGGGATGCTCGCCGCGGGCGCTGTCGCCGTAATAAATCACCAGCCCGATGAAAACGGGAATCAGCAGGATGCGGAAGATGGTGATCTGATTGGCGAGGTTCACCTTTTCAGTTTCAGGTTTTGCGTCCGAGTTGCAAGCTGACTGATACAACTTTGAATTTTGAACCTGAAACTTTAAACTGAGGCATGCCGCAGATCGAACCCGTGGACCTTCTCAACGCCTACTGCGAGGGCGCCTTCCCGATGGGGGAGGAGGACGGCTCCATCTCGTGGTACCGGCCAAAGATGCGCGGCATCCTGCCGGTGGCGGAATTTCATGTGCCGCGCCGGTTTGAGAGATATCTGAAGACGCACCCCTTCGAGCTGCGCTGGAACACGGCGTTTGGGGATGTGATTCGCGGCTGTGCGGATCGTGAAAGCACCTGGATCACCGATGCGATCATGGACACCTACGAGGAACTGCACCGCATCGGCTTCGCCCACAGCGCGGAGGTGTGGCGCGACGGCAAACTCCGCGGCGGCGTGTATGGCGTGAGCATCGGCGGGGCTTTTTTCGGCGAATCCATGTTCAGCCGCGAGCCCCAGGCTTCGAAAGTGGCGCTGACGCACCTGCAATGGCGGCTCAAGGAACGCGGCTACCTGCTGCACGACACGCAGTGGACGACCCCGCACCTTGCGATGTTCGGCGGGCATGAGATTCCCTGTGCGCAGTATCTCGACCTGCTGGACCGGGCGATCCGGCGGAAGGTGACGTTTATCTGAGTGCGAAATCAGCTCTCGAAATAGGTGTACCCGCGCAGGCCGGCCTCGAAGCTCTCCATGATCTCGCGGCGCTCGGTGGCGGTGATGCGCTTGGAGATGACGGCGCTTTCAGCGAGGCGGCGGAAGCGGGTGACCATGTCCTTCGGATCGTATTCGACGTAGGTGAGCACTTCGGAGACGCTGTCGCCCTCCTGTTCGCGGCTGTACTTCACCTTGCCGTTTTCGACGCTGACACTGACGACGTTGGTGTCTCCGAGGAGGTTGTGGAGGTCGCCAAGGGTTTCCTGGTAGGCGCCGACGAGGAAGACGCCGAGCATGTACTCGTGGCCTTTTTCGATCTGCGGATCGTGCAGCGGGAGGCTGTGATTGATGCCGTGAGAGTGCGCGAATTTGTCGATCTTGCCGTCGCTGTCGCAGGTGATGTCGGAGAGCACGGCATTGCGGGTGGGCTTCTCCTTGAGCCGGTGAATCGGCATGACCGGGAAGATCTGGTCGATGGCCCAAAGGTCGGGAAGGCTTTGGAAGACGCTGAAATTGCCGTAATAGAAATCGGTCATGATGGTGGAGACGCGCTCCATCTGGCTGCCGTCGTGCTCGCAGCTCTCGCGCACGCGGTCCACCCAGGTGAGGAGGTCCCAGTAGAGTTCCTCGCCGAGGGAACGCTCGCGCAGGGTGACCTTGCCGTAATTGAACTCGCTGCGGAGCTTGTCGCGGTAATAGACGGCGTCGTTGTAGATTTCCTGGAGGCGGTCGCGGGAGGTTCTCTTGGCGTTCTTTTCGGCATCCACGCGCAGTTCCATGAGATTGCGCAGCAGGGCGGGCGCGTCCTTGTCGAGTTCAACGTCAGTGATTCCCGCACGCGGCTCGAAGCGGTTGATGTCGAGAATGTTGATGATCAGGACCGAGTAGTAGGCCACGATGGCGCGTCCGGATTCGGTGATGAGGTCCGGATGCGGCACGCCGGCCTCGGCGGTGACCTCCATGATGGCCTCGATGACGTCGGCGCAGTATTCCGCGGTGCCGTAGTTGCTGCTGGCGCTGCTGGCGCCGTTGAGGCCGTCGTAGCTGATGGCAAGGCCACCGCCGAGGTCGAGGATGCCCATGCGCGCGCCCTCCTGCACGAGGCCGCAGTAAACGCGCGTGGCTTCCGTGACCGCCTGGCGGATGGCGCGGATGTTTGGAATCTGCGAGCCCTGGTGATAGTGCAGCATGCGCAGGCAATCGAGCATGCCCTTGTCACGCAGGCTGTCCACGATGTGCATGAGCTGGGAAATATTGAGGCCGAAGACGCTGGCGTCACCGCCGGAGCCGCTCCAGTGGCCGGCGCTCTCGGCGCTGAGGCGGAAGCGCACGCCGAGGGTCGGCCGCACGCCCATCTTCTCGCAGCGTTCGAGGATCAATTCGAGCTCGGTGGGCATTTCGAGCACCAGGATGACCTGCAGGCCCATCTTTTGCGCGTAGAGCGCCAGGTCGATGAACTCCTCGTCCTTGTAGCCGTTGCAGACGATGTAGGCCTCCGGGTCGTGCATGTAGCTCAGCGCGGCAATGAGCTCCGGCTTGCTGCCGGCCTCGAGTCCGTAGTGGTACTTGCGGCCGTAGCGGGTGATCTCCTCGATGACTTCCTGCTGCTGGTTCACCTTGATGGGATACACGCCGCGATACACGCCCTGGTACTTGCCTTCCCTGATGGCGGAGGCAAAGCCCTCGTTCAGCTCGTCGATGCGCCAGCGCAGAAGATCGCCGAAACGAATGAGCAGTGGAAGCTGCGTGCCACGCTCGCGAAGGCCCTTCACAATGGAGGCCAGAGAGACGGGCTTCTTCTTGGATCCGTCCTTGAGATTCACCACGACCTCCCCCTGCTTCGAGATGTCGAAGTAGCCATGCCCCCACTCGCGGATGCCGTAGAGATCAGCGCTGTCGTCGGTGGTCCATGAGGGTTTTTTCATTTTCGTGGGTTGGGGGCTGGCGGGGAATTGCGGGGGGCGAGTATGCGGCCAAATGACGGAATGCAAAGCAACATGTCAGGCTTTGCGCCGGAGAAATGCAAAGGGGAGATACAGTACGGTGTAGAAAACCAGGCCGACCGCGATGGCGGCGAAATTGTACCACGGCCACGGGCCAAGCTGGTCAAACAAGCTCGCCTGGGGCGGTTTCGTGCACTGGAAGGCGTAGTTCGTGTGCAGGACTGAATTCACCGCCGCGATGACGGCATACCACCCCAGCGAGAAGAGCATCACGCGTTTCACCGCGCCGGGTCGCGGCCGGTGTTTCATGGCGGTGACGACATACAGCGAGGTCACGGGCACCCCGCCATGCATGATGAAGAAGCTGAAGAAGCGCGGATCAGGATACTCGTAAATCAGCGCCGGGGTGAGCAGCCCCTGCAACGTGCCCGCGAGGCCGAAGAAGTACACCACCTCGCACCAGAACTGCCGCCGCGTCCAAAGCGCGATGCCGCCGGCGATCGTTGCGACGTCGCAGTACTGCAGCGGCAGCCCCGTCTGGACGGAAAGTGATCCGCCGCCGCTGTGAAAGAGGAGACCCACGGGACACAAGGCCAGCAGCACGCCGCCGAGGATCTTCTGGGACAGCACGGCGAAGCGCGTCCGGGCGAGCACGAGCATCACCATGAAAACGACCAGCGTGACGGCCAGCGCCGCCTTGTGGGACGCACCATAGGGATGGAAGGCGGGAGGCATGGTGCATCATTACGCCGTTGTTGCGCCTGTCAGTCGGTTTGTGCGATGCTCGGGAAATGTCACGCTCCTCGAACTCTTCGCCCAAATCCAACCCGGTCGGCGGCGGCTGCGCCGCGCTGTTTGGCCTGCCCTTCATCCTCGCCGGACTCGCCGTCGGCTGGTTCCTCTACTTTCCAGCCCTGAGCAGTTGGTGGTCCGCACGCGGCTGGGAGGAGGTGCCCTGCTGGATTGAAGACGCGGAAATGACGACTTCACACGACAGCGAGGGCGGTACGACCCAGAAGACGGAGGCCACCTTTCGCTATAAATACCGCGGACGCACCCTGCGCAGCGACCAGGTAAGTTTCTGCGGCGGCTCGGACAACATCGGCGACTTCCAGCAGCGCGTGCACGCGCAGATCCGCGCCCACGAAGGTCAGGAGAAACCTTTCCGCTGCTTTGTGAATCCGGCCGCCCCGGAGCAGGCGGTGCTGTTTCGCGACCTGCGCTGGGGCCTGATGCTGCTGATGTCGGCCTTCCCTCTCCTCTTCCCGCTGGCGGGCCTGCTGATCTCCATGGGTGGTCTCTCGGAGTCGCGGAAAACGGCGCTTGTCAAAAAACTGACGACGCAGCATCCCGGCGAGCCCTGGCGCTGGCGCCCGGAATGGGCCGGGGAGACGATTCAGCCTTCGGGAAACGCCCTGCCCGCCTTTCTCGTCGCGGGAGGCTGGATTCTGCTCGTTCAACTGCCGCTTGCGCTGGCGATCATCCTCAGCGGAGCCTTTGTCAGCGAACCGCTGTCCATCCTCGCCCTGCTGCCCTCCCTGCTGGCGTGGATTCCCCTCTCGGCAGCCTGGAAGCGGCTCAAAGCGCGGCTCGCCCTCGGGCGCCCAACCCTTTGGCTGAAGCAGACACCCATCCGGCCCGGCCACACGCTGGAGGCCGAACTGCGCTTCGACCGCGTCCTCTCACCGCGCGATGTCATTCAGGTAAAACTACTCTGCCAGAGCCGGCGCACCCGCCGCACCGGGAAAAACACCTCCACCTTGACGGAAACCATCTGGGAGCACACGGCGCTGCTTTCCCCCGGCGAGGCGCGGCGGGAAATCACCGGCGTGGCACTGCCGCTGCGCGTGGCAATCCCGCGCGGCCTGCCCTGCGACGTCATCGACGCCGAGACGAGCGGTGAGCGACACGCGTGGACGCTGCAACTCACCCCCGCCGGCGGAGGAAAACCCACCGAACTGCCGCTACCCGTCTTTGTCACCTCCGAAGAGGCAAAGCTCGCCGAGGCTGATCCCGCCGATGTGAAGGAGGTCGCCGCACCGAGCACCGAACAGATTGTGGAGCGCTTGAAATTCCGCGGTATTCACGCCGAGTTCGACGCCGATGGCATTCCGAGCCTCATCGACAGCCCGCCGGGTCAGTCACGCGCCATGGCGCTCTTCCTGATCGCCTTCGGCAGCATCTGGTTCGCGATTTTCATCGTCCTCGTCAAACAGGATGCGCCGTGGATCTTCCGCCTCGTCTGGGGTCTCACTTCGCCGTTCATCCTCGGCATGGGCCTGTGGACGCTGATCTACGGTCGCCGCGTCGAGATCACCCCCGACGAACTGCGCATCACCACCCGCCTCGCCTCCCTGTATTCATGGAAAGAGAGCTACGCCCCGCGTCACATCATAGGCTTCAGCAGCGACACGAACATGCAGTCCGGCAACCAGGCCTACTACCACGTCATCGCCGAAACGACCTTCGGCAAAAAGCGCACACTCCTCGGCGGCATCACCGAATCCATCACTGCCGAGACGCTGGCGAAGCGGTTGGAGCTGTGGAAGAAGCGCGGGTGAAAGAAGGGCGGCCCCGGCCCCTCACTTCACCGGCGCCGCCACGGCGACGCCGATTTCCACGGTCGGCTCGCGGGCGTCCTGCAGGGGCGGTTCGGTGGGCGTACCGCCGGCGGCTTTCAGATCGTTGCCCGCGGATGAAATGAGGCCGCGGCTGAGATTGTAGTGCAAAGGAGCTCCGGTGTAGGGGTCAAGCGGGACGTCCAGCAGATACCTGAATTCGCGGAGCTGCTCCAGCGAGGCCGGCAGGGTCTTGCGCTCCGCAACGCAGCGCCGGACGGCAAACAAGGTGATGATCAGATTTCCCCGCGCACGCGCCAGACCGAGGAAGGCCGGCAGCGGCGTGTAGATTTTCATCCTCTCTTCGAAGTACTTCTGGCCTTCCGTGTTCGGCTGCAGCGATCCCTTGCCGGACGGGGCGTTTTCAAGCCGCACCTCCGACACATGGGCCAGCGGCGCCTGCACCTCCCTGGTCATCTGACGGAAGGCGGTCGCGAAAAGTTGCACCGTCGCGTTCGGCTTGAAGAAGAGTCGTCCGGGCCGCTGGAGCTGCGCACCGCCGGGCATGGTGTCCAGGTTCTCGCCGCTCTTCGGCCCGAGGAGCAGCTTTTTCTCATGCACATAGAACGCCTTCAGCGCCTCGGCGAGCATCTCCACGCCCGGCTGGCAGAGGCTGAACTGGCGCTGAAACTGACGCAGCTCGACCTCCGAAAGTTTCGTCTGCCGCAGCAGGTCGGCCAGCGTCTGCGAGGCCAGCGTCTGCGCCTGCAGCGCCCGCTGGTAGCACGAGGGCCAGGCGTGGATCTGCTCCAGCCGCCAGCCGACCTCGGCCAGATCAATCGCCGCCGTGAAAGCCTCCGCCTCCTGCATGCGCCGGGAGAGATAGGCGGCCTCCACCTGCTTGAGCAGCAGTGCCTGGTTCCAGCGGGCGTCGGCGCAAATGTCCTCGGCATGCCACGCGGAATGAAGCGGGTGCCAGTCCGCGTCCTCCAGCAGGTCCCGCAGATTGTCCAGCGCCGCTCCGTTTTCCTGGACGACACGGGACAGGGTGGGGGTGTCCCACAGCCAGGGCGGCCTGCCGTGGAGTGCGGGATTTTGAACCGGCACTAGGGAATCAAGGAACTTCCTCAGCTTGTCCGGCGTGTGGATCGACACGGCCGGGTCCACAACCCGCCTCACCACCAGATCATCGTCGAACCCCGCCGTCTCCTCGTCTTCAAGGTAGATCCAGAGGACGAAGACGAATCCCAGCAGTCCCATGCACAGAAGCGCCAGCGAAGCCCAGGAGGTGTCGCGTTCCAGTGCCAGGTGCGGCCGGTTGCGTGGCGGGGGGGCGTGTCGTTCGATCCCGGGTTCTCCACTGCGTGCACGCGCCGGCGCGGTGGACCGCCTCGGCTCAGCGGCTTGTTTTTTTTCCACGCCCGGCGGCGGAAGGTCGCGCTTCCTCGCGGGCGGCGCGTCCTGCCATTCGTGATCCAGTTCCCATGGCGATGACCACGCGCCCCCGCCCTCCCCGCTATGGGCGGGCTTGTCGGCGGGAGTTTCATTCGGCGAATGCGGCCGGATCATGCGGCGCAGTATGTACGCACCGGCGGCTGCGGGCAACGGGCGTCATTCCCGTCCTTCGCTCATTCGGCGCTCGGCGACAAAGCGATAACCGCCGAGCGGATGCTCCCGCACGCGCACGTCCCATTCGCGTCCCAGACCGAGGGCGCGCCGCAGTTCGTCACCGGCGAATCCGGCGCGGATGCTGGCCTGCATGTCGTGGCGCTGCACGCGGTTGAGCTCCGCGATCTCGCAGAACAGCCGTCCCATGACGCAGTGAATCCGCCGCCGGGCTGGCTCCGCGGCCACGATCAGGCGCGTGGAAGGAGGAATGCACGAGCCGAGCCGCTCCAACTGCTCCCCGGTGAAGTGATGCAGAAACAGGTTCGCCACGAGGATCTCCGTTTCGGGCAGCGGATGGGTCATCACATCGCCCGAGGTCCAGCCCGCGACCTCGGGCCAGTTGTCCGGGCGGGGGGCGAAATCCACCGCATGCAGGCGATCAGCCGCACACAGGTCCGCCGCCAGCAGGCGCAGGGAAAGTGCGCCGTCACCCGCGCCGAGTTCCGTGATGCGCCAGTGCGGCTCGGCCCGCAGCCGTATCATGCGCTCGATCCAGCGGTGATTGCCCATGATGCCGTTGACCAACTGCATTTCCTCCCGCGCACGGATCGCATCGGGGTGATCCTGCGGCAGCGAATCGAGCAGTTCGGGCTGGATGGAGCGCCGCATCAGGATGCGGCCGAGAAGATCAATGCCACGTTCGAGCCGCCGAAGCCGCTGCTGTTGCTGATGGCGACGCGGGGAGCTTCGTCGCAGCGCGAGGTGAGAATCGAGACGCCTTCGCAGGCGGGGTCGAGCTGCTGAATCTTCGCCGAGACCGGCATGAATCCTTCACGCACGGCCAGGCAGCAGATGCCGGCCTCCAGCGCACCGGCGAGGCTCAAGCCGTGGCCGGTGAGGGCTTTGGTGCTGCTGACTTTGGGACGCTTGTCGCCGGTGAAGACCGTTTTCAGGGCGTTCAGCTCCGCCAGATCACCCGCATGCGTCGCGGTGGCGTGCGCATTGATGTAGTCGATGGCGCTTGAATCGAGATTGGCGTCCTGCAGCGCGTTGGTCATCGCACGGGCTAGTCCGCTGCCGCTGGGATCGGGCGCGACGACGTCGTAGCCGTCGGAGGCCTGGCCCCAGCCGGTGACTTCGGCGTAAACCGTCGCGCCACGCGCGGCGGCGTGCTCGGCGTCTTCGAGGACGAGCGTCGCGCCACCACCGGTGACGAGGAAGCCATCCCGGTTCGTGTCGAAAGGCCGCGGAGCCAGCGCGGGATCACTCTGCTGGCTCAGGGCGCGCAGAGAGGCGAAGGGCAGGATGTTGCACAGGTCGCAGTCCTCCGCACCGACGACGAACATGATCTTCTGCCGTCCCATGCGAATGAGATCACAGGCGCTGCCGAGGGCGTGCGCGGAAGAGGCGCAGGCGCTGCTGAAACCCACCGATGCGCCTTTGATGCCGAATCTTGCCGTAAGGTTGAGATGCAGCGAGTTCGGCATGCCGGTGACCACCGTCGGTGCCGAAGTGCGTGCAGGGCCGCGTTTCAGCACCGAATCGAGCGCGGCGTAAATCATCGAGGACGATCCGGCCGAGGCGCAGTAGAGGCCGGTGTTCGGCGTTGAAACGAACACGGGATCGAGTCCCGCATCCTGAATCGCCTCCTCCATCGCGGCGACAGCAAAAACCGCATTCGGCACCATCGTGCGCAGTTGCGTGCGGCTGAGCTGGATGTTGTCCGGATAGGTCCAGTCGAGCTGGTCATTGGTGGGAAAGGAGAAGCCCTTCACCGTGCCGGCCAGCTTCACGCGGTCATTGGCTGCGGCGAGTTCCGGCATCACCTCGATGCCGCAGCGGCCTTCGCGCAGGCTTTCGAGCACGGCGGCTCGCCCGTTGCCGATGCTGGAGATGAAACCGAGTCCGGTGACGACGACGCGGTTCATGCGGTGAGCTTCGAGCGCAGGAACTGCTTCAGGTCGCCGAGCGTGCGAATGCCGTTCATTTCTTCCGTCGCCACCGTGACACCCAGCACCTCCTCCGCGGTCATGACGACTTCCATCATGCCAAAGGAGTCCATGCCGACAACCTCCATGAGATTCGCATCGTCACCGACGGAAGCGACGCCTCCCGGCGGCGGATTCGCGGCGTCGCGCTGGAGCACGCCGAGGATGATGGCGGGAAGTTCGTCGAGGTTGCGCGTTTCCTCGAAACGCAGCGCAGCGGCCACGGTTTCGTCGTCGCAGCGTTTGAGCGACTTCTTGATCTCTTCGATCCTGGTTTCAGAGATGGGCATGCGGCATCTATGGGCACTCCCGCCGGTGATTCAAGCCTTCTCAGCACTGAAGACGCCGTAGCGCTGCACGCCGAGTTCATAGGCCAGCCAGATGCGGAAGAGCGTGAGTGCGAAAATGCGGTTCGGATTTTTCGAACTGAACAGGAAGCGCCGGTAGTGTGACTTCGTGAGCAGGCCCTTGACGGTGCGCAGGGCGCAGAGCGGCCAGGTGCGCTTCACCTGCTTCGCGTAGTCCTTGAACTGATAGTTCACAAAGCCTGCGCCTTCGGTGGCGGCGCGGAATTCGCTCTCCGGCCGCACGCCGGCGATCTGCGTCTCCCGGGTGATGGCGTCGATGAGATGGCGCTTTGCCCAGGGGTCGGGCTTTTCGCAGGACATCCAGGCAGCGGCGACGAGGCGGCCTCCGGGCTTCATGACGCGATAGCATTCGTGAAAAAAGGTCGGCAAGTCGGGCATGTGCTCGAGACTTTCGACGGTTTGCACGACGTCGAAGTGGTTGGCCGGCAGGTCGTTCTCATACCAGTCGCGCTGCATGAAGTGGGTCCTGCCCGGAACGTTGTTGTTCGCCTGTGCGTAGGCGAGCTGCACGGCGGAAATGGTCATGCCGGTGACGTTCGCTCCGTAGCGCTCGGCGAGGATCTTCGCCGTGGCACCGTAGCCGCAGCCGATGTCGCAGACCTCCGTCCCCTGCCCCGTGTGGCCGAGTTCGGCGACCATTTTCACCAGGTTCTCCGCCGCTTCGGTGTCGCTTTCCTTTCCGGTAAACCAGACGCCGTGATGCACATGCTCGCCCCAGATCTCGCGGTAAAACTGATCGAGGTCGTCGTAGTGCGAGGCGGCACCGTCGATGGTGGGGACGTATTCGGAGGTCGTGGTCATGAGTCAGGAGGTGCGCTGCCGCAGAATCGCCTGCGGGACGCGGGCGAGCGTGTTGAAGGGAATGGTCAGCATGGCGTAGAAGCAGCCCATCTGCTGTGCGAGCCACTTGTGGCGCAGGAGGAAGCGCAGGAACCGATCGCGCAGCAGAGAGCGAATCCTGCCCCTGCGTGTGCCGAGCCACATGCCCCACTCCGCGCGGAAGATGGCGCTCTGCGCAGCCCTGCGGCGGAAGCGGCTGTAAGCGGGCAGCAGCAGCGCCGGATCACGATGACAAAGCACCTCGGCGAGGAATTCCGCATCGGCAAAGCCGGTGTTCATGCCCTGGCCGCCGATGGGGCTCATGCCGTGCGCCGCATCTCCGCACAGGATGACGCGGCGGTCGTAATAGCGCCCGCAGTTGAAGCGGTGCGGCGTGAAGGAGCTCTCATTGACCTGGTCGGTCGCGGGAACGTCGATGCCGGTGCGCTGCCGCGTGAGTTCGCTGACGAGGCCTCCCGTTGTCGCGTCGGTGTGGCCGTCCGTTTGCACGATCCAGCGGCGCTGGCCGCCCGGCAGCGGGAAGGACTCCACGGAGCCGGTGGCGGTGAAAAACACATGCGCCTCGCTGCCGAAGTCCGTGCGGTCGATGAAGTCGCCCATCACAAAGTGCAGGTCGTAGGCGTGCACCGGTGCCTTCATGCCGGTCCACTCCCGCACGCGGCTGCGCCAGCCGTCACAGCCGACGACATGGGCTGCGGTCAGCTCTCCGGCGCTCGACCGCACCACGCAGTGGTCGTCGTGCTGCTCCACACCAGTCACTTCGCAGCCGGTCTCGATGAATTCCGCCCCCAGGTGACGCTGCAGGATCGCGATCGTCGTCACCTGCGGCAGGGCGAGAATGAAGCGGTGCTCGTCCGGAATGTCGCGGAAGGTCATGCAGCCGAGCGGGGTGCTCTGGCCATGCACGTAGCAGTCGCGCACCTTGACTCCGGCGGCGATGAATTCGTCCACCAGGCCGAGCTTTTCCAAAATGTGCAGCGATGGCGGCGTGATGCCGATGGCGGCGGAATGCGCGATGGGCTGCGTGCGCTTCTCCAGCACGCGAATTCGCCTTCCCTGCTGTTTGAGCAGGCAGGCCAGCAGCAGCCCGACCGGGCCGCCACCGACGATGATCGCGTCAAAGTCCGTCTTCATGCCATCACGGCGGTTGTGGACCTTTGCGGCGGCTTGATCGCCGCACCGCAGCGCTCCAGCACGGCTGTTTCGACGGTGAGGCCGGGACCAAAAGCGATGGCGCAGGTCGTGGCGCGATTCGTTTCCGCCTCTTCGAGCAGGCCTTTGAGCACAAACATGACCGTGGGGCTGCTCATGTTGCCGTAGTCGCGCAGCACGCCGCGCGAGATTTCGAGCGCCTCAGCCGGGAGCTCCAGATGCTGCTCGACCTGGTCGAGGATCGCCCGCCCGCCGGGATGCACGGCCCATTCGTCGATGTCAGCCAGCTGAATCTGTTGTTTCGACAGGATGCCGCCGAGCATTTCGCGGATGTTGCTGCCGATGAGATCGGGCACATAGGAGGAGAGCACCATGTTGAAGCCGTTGTCGCCGATGTCCCAGGCCATGTCCGCCTCGCTGGAGGGGACGAGCGCGGAATGAAAACCCTGCACGCGGTAGTAGGGCCGGTCGCCTTCAGGCTGGCGGGCGCTCATGATGGCCGCGGCGGCTCCATCGGCGAAGAGGGCGTTGGCCACGATGCTTTCCGGCTTGTCGCTGACCTGCAGGTGCAGCGTGCAAAGCTCCAGGCACATCACGAGCACCACGGCCTCCGGATTGGCCTCACAAAACTGCGCCGCCATGCGCATGGCGGGAAACGCGGCGTAGCAGCCCATGAAGCCGACGGTGTAGCGCTCCACGCTCTCATTGAGGCCGACATCGCGGATGATGTGGTAGTCCGGTCCCGGATTGGCAAAGCCGGTGCAGGAGGCGAAAACGACGTGCGTGATGTCTGACTTCTTGAACTGCGGGCACTCGGCGAGGGTCTTTTCCGCCAGCTTCACCGCGAGCTCGCGCGAGGCCTTCGCATACAGCGCGTTGCGCTGGCCGGTGGTGGGGGAATTGATCGTGCCGTCCGGCAGCGTGTGAAACAGCACGCCATCGTCCTTGAGAAAGTCGTCGCTCACGCTGTAGCGCGTGTCGATGCCGGTGCGCTCGTAGATCATCTCCACCATGCGCTTGGCCCGTGGTTCGGAGACCCAGCTTTTCATGCGGGTGCTGGCGAACTCGTTGCTGTAGATGTGCGGCGGCGTCTCGGTGGCGATGTGGTGGATGTAGGCGGGCATGCGGATCAGTTCTTCGTGAGTGTAACCGAGGCGTGGACCTTCACACCATCCCCTACTTTGATGAATAACAGCACCGTGGGGACGCTAATGCCGCTGGCTTTCATCGAAACCGGGAAGTCCAGGTCAAAGGTGGCGGTTTTGCCATTGAGCTTCCAGTTTGAGATCGTGCCGGTGACTTTCTGCGGCTTTCCGAGGAGGTTCAGCTCGATCGGCAGAGTCGTCGGCGTGCCGGCGGCGGCGATTTCGCTGAATTTGGCGTCGATCTTCCCGGTGATCAGGGGGTGGTCCGTCACCTTCATGGCCTTGCGCATGTTGGCATCGCGTTTCGCCTCGGCGGTGTCCATGTCGGCGGCCTTGACGATGACTTCGGCCTTCACGCTCTGGGGCTTGTCTCCGGCCATGGTCACGTCCGCCTTGAAGGGTTCCGCACTCACCTTCCCACCCCAGGCGTGCAGGGTGGAGGTGCCGTCGAAGGTGATGTCCGCCTTCCCGCTCCAGGTCTCCGCGCAAAGTGAGGCGGCGGAGAGGAAGAGGGCGTAGAGGAGGAGTTTTTTCATGAAGATCAGGTGCGGAGACTATTTGGCGAGCAAGGTGGAGATGTCACGGCTGCTGAAAGCCTCGCCGACCATTTCAGGGCCAATAAAGGCCTGAACGGCCCAGCCATGGTAGCGGCGGCCGGAAGCCTTCACCAGCTTGAACCGTGCCCGTCTGCCGGTCCCCTCGCGTTCGGAGTGCTGGCGCACGTATTCAAAGACGGTGTCCTTGGTCTTGAGTGCTGCTGCTTTTCCCGCGGCGATCTGGATCGTCTCTGTGCCGGTCCCTTGCTCGACGATCTTGTCCGTGTCGAGATCGTCGGCAAAGAAGTGCCACTCCAGCCGGACCTGGGTGTCCTCCTTGAGCGAAATGCCGGAGAGGGCGACTTCAAGCCAGCGGTGGTGGACCTCCGCGCTGCTGGAGCCTGAATGCGCATCGTGTGAGCCTTTCAGTTCCGTCTTGAGATGCACCCACGTGGCGGCGAGGCCGTGGCTGGCGCTGAGCAGCCAGCCGGTGCACAGAAGAAGGGGAAGAAAGGAAAAGGCAGGGAATGGGAAACGAGTTTTCATGAGATGGATGATGGAATGGTGGGTGGTGCTTTCAGACGGTTGGGTTCGGGGTGGGAAGCATGGTGTTGTCGTTGTCCGGGCTGTGCTCGGCGGCATGTTCCCGGCTGCGAATGGGCCTTCCGATGAGCCAGCGGTAGAGCACCGGCAGCAGGAAGAGGGTGAGGAAGGTGCTGCTGACGATCCCGCCGATGACCACGGTGGCCAGCGGGCGCTGAACCTCCGCACCGGCGCCTTCGCTGATGGCCATGGGGATGAAGCCGAGGCTGGCCACCATCGCGGTCATCAAAACGGGGCGTAGGCGCTGCTGGCTGCCTTCCGTGACGGCTTCTTCGGCATTCCGGCCTTCGTTGCGCAGTTGATTGAAGCAGCTGATGAGCACGACGCCGTTGAGAACCGCCACACCGCAGAGCGCGATGAAGCCGATGGCCGCACTGATGCTGAAGGGCAGGCCGCGCATCCACAGCGCCAGCACACCGCCGGTGATGGCCAGCGGGATGCCGGTGTAGATGATGAGCGTCTGAGTGACGCTTTTGAATGTGGCGTGGATGAGCACAAAGATGAGCACGAGCGCGAGCGGGACGACGATCATGAGCCGTGCGCGTGCCTCCTGCAGGTGCTCAAACTGTCCGCCGAAATCGACGCGGTAGCCGTCCGGCATTTGAATCTTTGCGGCGATCTGTTCGCGTGCGGTGTTCACATAGGCCTCGGAGTCCACGCCGCCGGCGAGATCGACGTTCAGGCCGACGCGGCGGTGGCCGTCTTCACGACCGATGGCATCGACTTGTGGCACCTCGACGAACTCGGCCAGGCGACCGAGCGCGATGAGGCCGCCGTCCTGCGTGCGCACGGGCAGTTCCTTCATGACTTCGGCGTTGTTGCGCAGGCTTTCCGGCAGGCGCACGACGATGGCGCGACGGCGGTTGTTCTCGACGAGCATGCCGGCGGTGTGTCCGGCCATCGCGGTGGTGATGGCGGCATTCACCTCGGCGGCTTCGACGTTGTACTTGAGCATCGCGGCACGATCCACGCGGATTTCGAGCACGGGCACGCGGCCCTGGCTTTCGAACTCGGCGTTGCTGGTGCCTTCGATGCCTTCGAGGATCGTCTTCACCTCGCCGGCGACTTTTTCCATCGTGTCGTAGTCGTCGCCAAAAATGCGCACGGCCAGGTCGGCGCGGGAGCCTTCGAGCATCTCGTTGAAGCGCATCTGGATCGGCTGCGCGAAGTCGTAATCCTGCTCCGGCACCTCCACGGCCAGTTCTTCGCGAATGAGATCGGCCAGGCGATCGCGGCTGACCGGTTTGCCGTTTTCCTGGCGCCATTCGGACTGCGGCTTGTAGAAGATGTAGAGGTCGTATTCGCCCGGAGACATCGGGTCGGTGGCGACTTCACTCGTGCCGACGCGGGCGAAGGTGCGGGTGACTTCCGGCACTTTGTTGATGAGATACTGCTGCGTTTTGATGCAGCGATTCAGCGAGGTCTTGAGGCTGGTGTTGGCCGGCTGATAAACCATGGCCGTCCAGGAGCCTTCGTTGAGGGTCGGCACGAATTCCTGCTTCAAACTCATGAACAACGCCACGGTGGCCACGAGAAGCGCAGCGACACCGCCGACCACGCCCCAGCGCGTTTTCCAGGCGATGCCGAGCAGCGGCGCGTAGGCGGCCTTGGCCCAGCGCATGAAGAAGTTGTCCTTCTCGCTGATGTTCCCGCCGAGCAGCAGGGAGCACAGCGCCGGCATGAGCGTGAGCGACAGCACCAAGGCACCGCCTAGGGCGAGCATGACGGTGATCGCCATCGGGTGGAACATTTTCGCCTCCACACCGGTCAGCGCGAGGATCGGCAGATAGACGAGCGTGATGATGAGAACGCCGAAAAACATAGGGCTGCCGACCTGCTCGCCCGCTTCATGCACGGCTTGCAGGCGCTCTTTGGCGGTGAGTTTGCGGCCGAGTTCATGCTGACGCTCGCCGAGCACGCGCACGATGTTTTCCACCATGACGACCGCACCGTCGATGATGAGGCCGAAGTCCACCGCGCCGAGAGACATGAGGTTTCCGGATACACCGCCGAAGGTCATGCCGATGAGCGCAAAGAGGAAGGACAGCGGGATGGCGAGCGCGACGATGAGCGCCGCACGCCAGTTCCCGAGCAGGAAGAGCAGCACGGCAACGACAAGGATGGCACCCTCAAAGAGATTGTGCTCCACGGTTTCGATCGTGCGGTCCACGACCTCGCTGCGGGCATACTGAATGCGGATCGTCAGGCCGGCGGGCAGCTTTTTTTCGAGCTTGGCGAGCTCTTCTTCCACGCGCTTGCTGATGATACGGCTGTTTTCGCCCACGAGCATCATCACGGTGCCGAGCACGGCTTCCTCGCCGTTTTCGACGGCACAACCCGTGCGCACGTTGCTGCCGATGGCGACTTCCGCGAGGTCCTTCACGCGAATGGGCTCGATCCCGGCGGCAAACTTCACCGGCAGGTTGGCGATGTCTTCCGCACTGGCGACTTTGGTCACGCCGCGGATCAGAACGCGGTCGTCACCGCGCTCGATGACGCCGCCACCGGCGTTGTCCACGTTTTGGCCGATGATCTCGGCGAGTTCGCCGAAGGTCATGCCCGCGTTCGTGAGCGACTCGGGTTTTGGCAGGATGACGAGCTGGCGTTCATAGCCGCCGCTGCTGTTCACCTCCGCCACGCCCGGCACGGTGCGCAGGAAGGGCTTCACGATGTAGTCGTGCGCTTCACGCAGATCCATGAGCTGGCGCTCGCGGGTCTGTTTGCGCTGCGGAGCGTCCGGCTTGTAGTCCAGCGTGTAATAGACGATCTCGCCAAGGCCGGTGCTGATGGGGGACATCTGCGGGCTGAGTCCCGGCGGGAGCTCGACCTGGACGAGGCGTTCGCTCACGAGCTGGCGGGCGCGAAACAGGTCCGAACCGTCGCGGAACACGAGCGTGACCTGCGAGAGGCCGGACTTCGTGAGCGAGCGAAATTCCTCCACGCCCTGAATGCCGGCGAGGGCGAGTTCGAGCGGGTAGGTGACGAGTTTTTCCGTTTCTTCCGGTGCCAGGCCGGGCACGGCGGTATTCACCTGCACCTGCGTGTTGGTGATGTCAGGGACGGCATCCACCGGCAGATGCAGGGCGGAGAAAATGCCCGCCGCCAGCAGCAGCAGCGACCCCATGATGACGAGGAAGCGGTTCTTGAGCGAGAAGTCGATGATGGAGGAGATCATGGCTCAGCGATGGGTCAGCGTTGGGGTGACGGATTCGCCCGTGAGCGGGGTGCCGGTGAGGCGCTCGATTTCCATGCGGTGCCTCCACGCGTTGCGGCGGGACTCGATGAGCGAGTCCATGGCGTCGAGGTATCCGCGCTGCATTTCGACATACGTTGACGCAGGGACGGCACCGAGGCGGTAGTGGCGGTCGGCTTCCGCAGCGGCATCGGCGAACTGCTGCTCGCTTTCCGGACGCCAGCGTGAGAGCGCATCGAGCTCGGCGAGGTAAGCGGCGCGTGCGACGGCGAGATCGCGTTCGAGATCGCGCAGCGTGGCCTGCAGCAGGGCCTCGGCCTGCAGTGTGCGTGCGCTTTCGGCGTCGATGTTCCCTTTGTTCTTGTTCCAAAGCGGGAGCGGAATGGAGACGACGAAGCCGGCCTCGATCTGCGTGCCGCCGGCGTGCTGCCCGGCCATGTAGGGCCCGAAGGTGATGTCTCCCCAGCGGTCGGATTTCGTGAGGTCGATCTTGAGGCCCTGCTTGGCGACTTGGAGGCGCTTCTGCTGCAGATCGAAGTTTGTTTGCGCGGCCTGCTGTTTGAGGGACTCGAGGTGAGGCACCGTCGGGAACGATGTGTAAACGCCGCTGAGCTGGATGGGCTGGTCAGGACCGCGGCCGCAGAGCACGGACAGAATGGCCGTGGCTTCACGAACCAGCTTGGCGGCGTCCGTCAGCGTGCGGTCGGCGGTGAGGAGGGAGGCTTCGAGGATGCGGCGTTCGAGCAGTGCACTGACGGAGCCGGTGTCACGCTGCATGAGCACCTCGACGAGAGACTCCAGCCGTACACGCACACTCCGCGCCGCATCTTCCCTGCGCTTGAGAAGAATTACATCCCCGGCGCGGGCGCGGACTTCGTTGGCGAGCTGGGATTTGAACTGCTGCAGGCCGAGTTCGGCGAGCGTGATGTCCCGGTCGGCGATGGCCTTGCGCAAAGACATGCGGCCCGGGAAGTCGAACACTTGGAGAATGGACGCCCGCCAGACGAGGCCCTCCTTTTGTTGCGCGAGGCTCATGCCGCCGAACTCGGTGTCGAGCGTGGGGTTGGCGAACTGGCCGGCGGATTGCCGTCCGCCACGCGCTGCAGCGATCTCCGCTTCGTAAAAGCGGATTTCGGGGTTCCTTTGCAGGGCTTCATTGACGAGTTCGCTGCTGGTGACGGCATCACCGGCCTGAGATGCCGATACGAGGAGCCAGATGCCGAGATGCAGCCAAAGAGTGCGTTGGGTTTTCATGATGACGCAATGCGCCACAGGCCCCGGGGGTGGTCACGTTATCGTTTGGTAATGAAACTGCTCCATGCGTGATCCTGCGGGGCTTCGCCGCTGCAAATGAGTGCGCACTTGCCAAATCAGACACCGGATTTGCCGGAAGTTGGAGGGCATCGGGGCGTTGTAAGCTTCCACCTTGATCCCAACCATGCGCTCCCTTCTCTTCCTCGCCCTCCTCACCGGCCTGGCTCATGCCGCCGACAGGCCGAACATCGTTTTCTTTTTCGCCGACGATCAGACCTCAAGCTCGCTGGGCTGCTACGGACATCCCATTGCGAAGACGCCGAACATCGACTCGCTGGCGTCGCGGGGCACGCTGTTTCGGAATTCGTTCGTGAGCCAGCCGATCTGCTGGGTGAGCCGCTCGACGATCATGACCGGCCTGGTGGGCCGCAGTTTCGGTACACCGGCGGAACCGGACCAGGTGAGGCCGGAGGCGGCGAAGGAATTTTACGTGGATCTGCTGCGGGCGAACGGCTACCGCACCGGGCACTACGGCAAGTGGCACACGAAGCTGCCGAAGGGCAGCAAGCCACAGGATCACTTCGACGAGTTCGAGGACATCGGCCGTAATCCCTACTACAAGCCGCAGCCGGACGGCAGCGTGCGTCACGAGACTGAGATCATCGTGGATCGCGGCATCGAGTTCTTGAAAAACCAGCCGAAGGACAAGCCCTTCGCGCTGAACCTGTGGTTCAACGCCTGTCACGCCGAGGACAAGGATCGCCGACCCGGCATCGGCATGTTTCCCTGGCCGCTGGCTGTGCAGGGCATGTATGAGGACCAGGAGATGTATCGGCCCAAATTGGATGATCCTGCGACTTTTGAGGCGCTGCCGGACTTTTTCAAAACGAGCATCACCCGCGAGCGCTACTTCTGGCGCTGGAACACGCCGGAGAAATACGAAACCAACATGCGCGCCTACCTGCGCATGGTGAGCGGCATCGATGGAGCGATCGGTCGCTTCATGAAGGCGCTGGAAGAGGCGGGACTCGCCGACAACACGATCATCGTCTATTCCGCCGACAACGGCTACCACATGGCGAATCGCGGCCTGTCCGGCAAGTGGTCGCACTTTGAGGAATCCATACGCGTGCCGCTGATCATCGCCGATCCACGCGTGGACAAAAAGATGCAGGGGCAGGTCACGGACGCGCCCTCGCTGAACGTGGACTTTCCGGCGACTTTCCTCGACTTCGCGGACGTGCCGGTGCCGGAGCGTTATCAGGGCAAAAGCCTGAAGCCCGTTGTGATCTCCGGCAAACCTGCCGACTGGCGCACGGAGACCTATCACGAGCACTTCGCCGTGCGGAACCGCATTCCTGCGTGGGAGGGCATTCGCAACGAACAGTTCAAATACGCGCGTTTCTTTGACGAGGGGAATTACGAGTTCCTCTACGACCTGAAGGCCGATCCCGACGAACTCAAGAACCTGGTCAGAGACCCGGCGCATGCCGACACGCTGAAGCAGATGCGCGAGCGCACGACGCAGATCGTGACGAGCTACGGCGGCGACCTGCCGCCGCTGAAGGGCGGCTTCCAAAAATCGACCGACCCACATCCCGTCGCCTCCGCTGACAACGCCGCGAAGCCGGGCAAAGATGGCTTCGCTCGCCTGTTCGACGGCAAGACACTGCGCGGATGGACGGGCGATCCGAAGTACTGGTCGGTGAAGGAAAGCGCGCTCACCGGCGTGACCGACGGCTCCTTGAAGATGAACCGCTTCATCACCTGGGAAGGCTCGACGATCCGAAACTTCGACCTGCGGATGATGGTGAAAGTCACCGCAGGCGGCAACAGCGGCCTGCAGTATCGCGGCAGGTCCGCGCCGGAACTCGGGCTCGATATCGTCACCGGTTACCAGTGCGACGTGGTGGCGAACAACCCGGACTACAACGGCATGCTCTACGAGGAAAAGGGCCGCCGCATTCTCTCCCACACCGGCGAGAAGGTGATCATCGATCCCACAGGCCAGCCCTGGGTGGTGGGTCAGTTGGAGAAAAAAGAGTTCGCGCCGGACGAGTGGCATGAGTATCGCGTGCTGGCGGAGGGCAACCACCTGCGGCACTGGATCGATGGGCATCCGACCGCCGACCTGATCGACCTTGATGAAAAAGGCCGCACCCTTGAAGGCGTGCTCGCCATGCAGGTCCACGTCGGTCCCGCGATGACGATTCAGTACAAGGACATCCGCCTCAAGAACCTGCCCGACGACATGCCGCTGCAAAAGCCGGCAGATCATCCCATTCCCGCCGACGCCTACGGCGTGAAGCCGCAGGGCAAGCTGCCGAAGGACTGGAAGGCTCCTGTTTACGGTAAGAAGTGAAGTGGAGATGCTGATCCGCCATGATGAATGACCAGATTGTCCAAGAACAATGGTGGCTGATGGAATGCAGCCTGCCTGAGTTAAACTGGGCGAGGCAGATCGTTTTGGCGGACGGAGGCTCCGAAATCCTCGACGCAGACGGACGAACTCATGTGTTCCGGAACGAAGATGAGTCCCTGCAGTTTCTCCGGGATGACGAATACATCAAACTGGATGACGCGATGCCGGTGTTGGAAGCATGCCATGGCGTCAAACTCGCCCCCTTTCCTGCTCTGGATTCAGGGCAGCTTTGTCGGCGCTGCGGCTCCGACTGGTCTGGTGGACAGTTTCGCAAAGCATGTCCCGAGTGTGGTGGCGGATCCTTGTGGCTGATGTGCCCGGCATGTGGTGGCAGGTGCAGGTCGATCTGGAAGCGTGCCGTACTGGATTCGCATGACTTTGGCGAAGCTCACTGGACGGGACACTGTCGGCTTAGGGACGATAAGCCGGGCTGAAGTGAAGACGACTGCAGGCATTCGTTCGGATTCGGTGATATCACCGACTTGTGACTGCGTTCCATTCAAGCTTCATGAGACCGTTTCTTCTTCCGCTCGTCTTTCTCGGCCTGGCCGCCTCGTCGCTTGCGACTCAGCCAAACATCGTCTTCATCATGTCCGACGATCTCGGCTGGGCGGATCCGGGTATCAATGGCGGCGACGGGAAACTGACGCCGAACATCGACAAGCTCGCCACGCAGGGCACGCGTTTCACGCAGTTTTACATGACGCCCGTCTGCGCCACCACGCGCGCGGCGCTGATGACAGGACGCTATCCCTTCCGGCAATGGATGGACTGGCGCTCCGAGGACTTCGGCAAACCGGACTACCTGGCGCTGCTCGGCATGAAGCTGGCTCATCTTCCCGACGGCACGCCGACGCGACGCGTGATGGGGCTGCCCACGAACGAACGCACCGTGGCCGAGGCGCTGAAGGAGGCGGGTTACGCCACCGCCATGGCCGGAAAGTGGCACCTGGGCGAGTGGCTCCCGGAAGAGCTGCCGATGGGCCAGGGCTTCGATCATCAGTACGGCCACTACGGCTGGGGCATCGACTACAACAACAAGACCATCCCGCACAATGCGCCCGCGATCTTCGCCGTTTATGACTGGCATCGCGACCAAAAGCCCGTGCTGGAAACCGGCTACTCCACCGACCTCATTGCCGACGAGGCCACGCGACTGATCGGTCGCGAGTCAAAGGACAAACCCTTCTTTCACTACATCGCCTTCAATGCCATTCACGGCCCGCTGGAGGACATCCCGCGCCACACACCGGAGTTGGACAAACGCGCCGCCGCGATCAAGTGCCTCGACGAAGGGGTGGGCCGCATCCTTGACGCCGTCGAGAAGAATGGTTTCCTCGACAACACGCTCGTCATTTTCACCAACGACAACGGCGGCCTCACCGAGGAGGTGAACAAGCCCTGGCGCGGCACGAAGAACACCACCTTCGAAGGCGGCATCCGCGTGCCATTCATCGCCCGCTGGCCTGGCAAAGTGAAGGCGGGCGCCACGAACGACGCCATGATGCACGTCACCGACATGCTGCCCACCTTTGTCACCCTCGCCGGCGGTTCGCTGAAGCAGGAACTGCCGCTGGACGGCATGGACATGAGCGCCGTGATGCTGGAGGGTAAACCGAGCCCGCGTGAAGAGATCGTCATCGAAGTCGCCGGCAGCGTGCGCCTGCCCACCCTGCGCAGAGGCGACTTCAAACTCGTCGGCAAGGAACTCTTCAACCTCGCCAGTGATTCCTTTGAAAAAACCGACATCGCTGCCCAGCATCCAAAACTCGTGGAAGAAATGCAGACTCGGTTAAAGCAGGTCGCCGCAGAACGGCCCCCGCTGGGCGATCTGCCTCTGCTCATGGATCCGGCGCTGCCCTATGTGTATGGCCGTGACGAAAACCCCGGCACGCCCGACGAGATCAAAGCCCACGTCGAGGCCATCCGCGCCGCGCAGCCCAAGAGCTACCCGGAAGGCACCTACCCCTGGCCCGGCGCTCCGAAGGACGGGAAGGTCATCTACACGGGCGACGGACGCTGAGCGCCGGATTCAGCGCAGCATGGATTCCGTTTGCGCCAGCACGTCGCCAAACGGGATGCGCTCCAGCAGGCCGAAACTCGCGTGCCGGCCGAGCCGCGCACGCGTTGTGGCCGGGCTGGTGAGGCCGCAGAGAAAGCGGGCGAGCTGGCGGGCGGAGCGCAAGGCGGCGTGGCGTTCAGCCAGCAGTTCACGAATCGCCGCAACGTGCTCGATGGTGATTGGTGGAGTTTCGGACTGCGGGATCTCGCGCGGTGAATCGTCGGCGAGTCCCTTTTCGCGATCCTTGCAGCTCGTGCAGGTGCCGCAGTCGGCGTCCATGGTTTCGCCGAAGTAATTCAGCAGCCATCGGGTCAGGCAGCCGCGATGCCGGGCGAGTTCGAGCACCTGGTTCAGGCGCTCGACGTCGCGCGTTTCGCGGTCGGCGAAGAGCTGCTGCATTTTTTTGGTGATCTCCTGCGGATCGCGGCGGTGCGCGTCCTCGGCGAGGCGGTACTTCTGGCGGCTGCCGCTCGGCTTGAGTTCGATGTCGCCGGATTCCTGAAGCCAGGTCAGAGCTTTGAGCACCCGGTCGCGCGGTTCATCGAGTTCGGCGGCGGCTTCGTCGGGATTGAGCGTGATCCATTTCGTGCCGCGCTTGCCGCATTGAAACAAGCTTCGCAAAAAAGCCTGTCGCTCGGGCTTGTGGCCGGAAAGTACGCGCTGCTCCGGCTGGAGGAAGCGGATCTGGTAGCTGGCGTAGAACGAGCCCAGCGGACGCAGGATGCCGTCGAGTTCGAGATTGGTGATGACCGTCTCGATGACCAGCGGCCGGACGTCCGTGGCGTGCGCGAGGTCGTACATCGACACGTCGAATTCCGCGCCTTGCAGCAGCAGGTGGTCGAGCAGCTGGCGGATGGCCTGCGGCGTCGGCGTGTCGCCAAAGGTGAAGTTTTCCAGCACGATGCAGTCGTCCGCGCAGGCGAGCATTTCACAGACGGAGACTTTGCCGTCGCGCCCCGCGCGTCCGGTTTCCTGCGAGTAGTTTTCGAGCGTCTTCGGCAGGTTGTAGTGATACACGGCACGGATGTCCGCCTTGTCGATGCCCATGCCGAAGGCGATGGTGGCGACGATGACATCCGTCTGCCCGCTCATGAAGGCATCCTGCGCCGCGTGGCGGTGCTCGTCCGGCAAACCGGCGTGGTAGGCCAAAGCGTTCACACCGCTCTTCTGCAAATGCGTGGCGACGTGCTCGGCGGTGCTTTGCAGCGTCACATAGACGATGCTGGGCACCCTGCGTTTCAGCAGCAGCTTCGTGAGCACCGGCAGGCGCTGCTGCGCGGTGCAGGGCGTGATGCGGAAGTACAAATTCGGCCGCATGAACGAGGTCTGGATGTGATCCGCCTGCTCGATGCCGAACGCGCTCCGGATGTCCGCCGCGACGGAGGGCGTGGCCGTGGCCGTGAGGGCGAGCACCGGCTTGATGCCCAGTTCTTTGGCCACCAATGCGAGACGCAGGTATTCCGGACGAAAATTGTGGCCCCACTCGGAGATGCAGTGCGCTTCATCCACGGCCATCATGGCGATTTTCAGCCGCTTGAGCCGCTCGACGAAGTTTTCGTTCATGAGCCGCTCCGGGGCGATGTAGAGCAGCTTCAGCGTGCCGTTGCGCATGTCATCAAAGACCTGCATGGCCTCGTCCGCCGAGAGGGAGGAATCCAACCGCGCCGCCGCGATGCCGCGCGCCTGCAGCGCCTGCACCTGGTCCTTCATCAAGGCAATGAGGGGGGAGATGACCAGCGTCACGCCGTCCATCAGCAGCGCCGGCAGTTGATAGCAGAGTGATTTACCCGCGCTCGTCGGAAACAGCGCCAGTGCGCTGCGCCCGGCCAGCAGCGCCTCCATCACCGGCTCCTGTCCGGCGCGGAAAGCCTTATGGCCGAAGTGCTTGCGGAGGGTGGCGTGGAGGTCGTGGGGCATGGTCACTCATGGCACGCCCGGGAGGTGTGAGGCAAGCGAATCGCGGGCCGATCCGTCATCCATCCCGCTTCAAGGTCGATACCGAGCACTGCCTGCATGCGGAGCAAAGCTCGCAGATGCTGTTTTGGGGATCCTTTTCACACTTCGGACAGTGTACGCAGAGCATGCAAAACGGACGCTGCCCCGTGCCAAGATGGGGAGTGCAATGCTTCTTCTCATTGACCCGCCTGGTCGAAACACAAGCGCGGGAGCTGAGGGTCCTGATGGGATCGGAAGCACGGGAATTCATGGGAGTGTGGGAAAAACGACTCACACATGGCCGGTGGGCGAAGAAGCACCATGGGTAGAACTACCCATATTCCCAGGCAGGGAACGATCGCGTTGCACATCGCCCGGGAACGCGCAGAATCAGTTCATGTTGATTCACTCCGAGGCCGAAAAGAATCAGGCGTACCTGAGGTGGGAGGGGGGCACCCTGCCGTTGTCGGGTCCGTGCGTGATCGGCCGAAGGTCGGATAACGACCTGCAAATCAACAATGTGCAGGTCTCGCGCCGGCACGCCCTGGTGTTGAATTTCAACAACGACTGGTGGCTCAACGACTTGGGGAGCCGTAACGGCGTCATCGTTAACGGCCACCGTTTAACCAACGCCCGCCGACTCCGGGATGGTGATGAGATCCGGATCGGCAATCAGCGCATCATTTTTAAAGGCAAAGGGCGCTCATCGGCACCCCGCAGCTCCATCGCCGGACAGACGACCCAGATGGCGGTTGACGCCGGCGGGGACGAGGGGGCGGCGGCGGGCGCATGCGAGTTGATCATCGCCTCCGAGGCGGGGGAAATCCTGGAAGGCGTGAAGGCTGCCAACTGGTTTTTTGGCCAAGCTCTGGAACGCCACCCGGGGGCCGAGAATCACCTCCTTCCTGCGCCGGTGGGTCAGTGGCTGGCGCGCGTGGCCGCCGACAAGGAAGGAGGAACGGCTCCCCTGGAATTCCATGACGGCGACCGCAGGGTGATTGTCACCCTCGCCCGCCGCAAGGAAGACCGCTATTTCCTCGTGGTGCGGGAGGAGTCCCTCCAGGCATCCATCGAACGACTTCGAAAACTCGGCCTGACCCGCCGCGAGGCGGAAGTCATGCAATGGGTCTCGGAGGGAAAGACCAATCCTGAAATCGCCCGGATTCTTTCCATCTCCCTCGCCACGGTGAATCACCACATCGAGCACATCTTCAAGAAATTCGGCGTGGATAACCGCCAGAAGGCAATCAAGCACATGATGGAGCGACTGGCGGTTTGAGTATGGGATGGTCGCCCCGCCGCCTCACTTCACCACCGGACGCAGCACCATGTTGCGGTAGTCCACGTTGGTGTGGTCGCCTTGCAGGAAGATCGGGCCGGGCTTGAACTCGTCGCTGGTCAGGGCACCACCGGTGCAGCCGAGCACGGGCTGGTTGTCGATGATCGTCGTGCCGTTCAGGATCACGGTCAGGTGCCGGTCCACCAGCGTGATGTCCAGCGTCTGCCACTCGCCGATCGGCTTCTCCGCGTTCACGCTCGGCGTGATGCGGCTGTAAAGGGCGCCCATGTGATGCGAGTCGAGCGGTTTGCCAAAGCTCTCCATGATCTGCACCTCGTAAATGCCGCGCAGGTAGATGCCGCTGTTGCTGCCTTCCTGCGTGCGCACTTCTGTCTTCAGATTGAAGTCTTCAAATTCCGCGTCCGTGCGCAGATTGCCGAAGTGCTTGTCCTTCTCCTTCACCACACGGTTCTGCAGCACGCCATCGACCACGCTCCAGCCGTTGTCGGCGGATTTGATCAGGCTCCAGCCCGTAAGGTCCTTGCCGTTCAAAAGAGGGATCGGCTCACCGAACTTCACCTTCGAGAGATCGGGCGCGGGCGGCAGGTCGGCGATGCGCTTGCCGGTGAACTCAGCCGGCTCGCCCATGGCCTTGCCGCCTTCTTTGACCTTCGACGTGACCAGGTTCAAAGCGTCGCCGGAGCGGGTGGCGGTGATCGTCTCCGTCACCGTATCTCCCGGGGTGCCGTCCTTTTTTTTCGTCTTGCTGACGCGGGTGACGATCAACGTGTCCCCATCGACCTTCGTGCCGGCCGTCGGCACCACGCTGCCGCCGCCCCAGAGAATGCTGGAGCTCAGAACACCGTCCTTCTCCTCCACGCCGAGCCAGCCTGCGCCGCCTCCGGGAATCGTCAGCGCCCAGCGTCCGATGAACGGATTGTCAGCGGCATTCAAAACAGTGCCGAGGCTGAACACGGCTGCGAGGGAGAGGGAACGAATCGAGGAAAGCATGAAGTTGCGGATTGGAGGTTGGGTGGGTCGCGTGAAAACGCGGTTACTTGCGCTGATCCTTCTCGCAATCCGCATCAGGCGGTGTCGGCGTGCCGGTTTGATCGACCGGATGATTGAAAAGATACTTCCAGACGGCCTCGTGGATGAATTTCCCGTCCGCACCCTTCACCGCCGATCCGCCGGGCGTCACGGAGCCGTGGGCACGCTTGTCGTCGCCCTTCACATCCGCGTCCGTGATCAGGCGGCGCGTGTTTTGAAACGGCGGGGCGACCTTGTCCACGTTCACGATGGGGCCGAACTCGTTCAGGCCCATCATCTCCCACGAGCGGCAGTAATGATCGCCCGTCCAGCCGCCGTCGAGCACGTGGCTGAAGCCGAAGATGCGGTTCCCCGGCGTCGCCGAAGGCAGTGACTGCCAGCTTTCGTAGTTGTCACGCGGTCCGCAGAAGCACACCACGCGGTCCACCTTCTGATGCTTCGCAAAGCGGGCCGAGGTCGTCGCGCCGTGGGAGGAGCCGGACACGATCACCTTGTCCCAGTCCAGGCTCTTGCCGTCCTTGCTCAGGAACTGCTTCCACTTGCCCCTCGGATGCTCTTTGGACAGCCATTTCACGAACTGAAACGCCCGCTCCATCATCCCGTCCGGCTGCGGAATGCTTACGAGGTCGCTGTGGTCCGCGCCCGTCGCCGCTTCGAGGCGGATATCGCCCAAGGTCTTGCCGTCATCGCGTCGCGCCGCCGGAATGATGCCGAACCATTTGTTCGCGTAATGCACCTGGATCGCATGCAGCCCGTAGCTGTTCAGCCGCTCGAACAGCCCCGCGTTGTGGCCCATCAGCCAGATCACCAGCTTCCCCTGCGCCTTCACCTTCGTGTCCACGCTCGCGTTTTGAAGGTCCTGGGGTTTCCCGCTTTTGTCCGTGAAGACGAAGTCGATCTCCGGATGCTCCTTCGCCCGCGGATCGATCTCGCTCGCGCGTTTGGAGAAGGTTTCAGCGGCGAAGGAGCTGACGGCAAAGCCGAGACAGCAGGTGAGGATGATGTTTTTCATGGTGGGTTGGGATTCAGGATTCAAAACGCAGTCCGGCGGTATAGGTCCCCACGCTGCGGATCGTCGCACCGTCGGCGGTTGTTTGATCGAGCGCCTTCTGCACGCGTGGATCGGCGGCGGAGCCTTCGATTTCGATGTAGAAACGGTACTTGTTCGGCTGGCCGCGGATCGGGCGTGATTCGAGGCGCTTCATGTTGATGTCGTTCTCGCTCAGCGGCGTCAGGAAACGGCACAGGCTGCCGGAGCGGTCCGGCAGTTCCACCACGAGCGCGGTGCGGTTGTGTTCGAGCGACGGTGTGTTCGCCGCATGTCCGATGAGATAAAACTGCGTGATGTTCGGCACCTCGCCCGCGATGGGAAAATGTAGGATCTTCAGGCCATGGCGCTCCGCATTTTGACGCGGCCCAATCGCCGCTGCACCGGGAGTGGCGACGGCTTTTTCCGCCGCCTTGGCCGTACTTGGCTCCACGACACGCTTCACATCGGGATAATGCGCCTTAAGCCAGTCGTCGCCATGGTAAAACGGCATCGCGTGCGAGTGGATCGACATGATCTGCTCCCCTTCCCGCCCCAGCAGCGCCAGCTTCACATCCAGAGTCAGCTCTTCGAGAATGTGCAGCTCGCAGCGTGCATCCACCAGCCGGTCCACCGTGTCGATGATGAAGCCGCCGGACGAGTTTTCGATCGGCACAATGCCCTGTGCGTCCGGATTCGACGCGAGGAAGTCAAACACGTCGCCCACATTGTCCCGCAGGCTCACTGCCCCGCCGGGAAAGCGCATCTGCGTGATCAGATGCGAAAAACTGCCCTCGGGGCCGAGGCAGGCGATGGTTGGCGGTGGATTCATGCGAGCCGCGCATGCTGCGGTGCCGTGCGCGTGTGGTCAAGCTGTGTCGTCACACAAGACATTTAGAAGTTCCCATGATGACTGCCGCAGGTGGGGCTGGGATGATGATTCAAGATGGAACCCATGCTGGCATTCCCCTCGCGCTCATGTTTCTTGCCTCATGCGCCGCCGCTGGAAAGCCATTCTCATCACCCTGCTCGTTTTCGCGGCAGTCGCCTGTTGGGGCATTCCGTGGCTGGTGCCGCTGCCGGAGGCGTTGACAAAGCCGCCGCCCAGCTCCGCGCTCTATCTCGCCCGTGACGGCACGCCACTGCGGCATCTGCTGGCCGAAGACGGCACGCGCTCCGCACCAGCGGTGAAATTCGCGGAGATCCCGGCCACGCTCGTCCACGCACTACTCGCCGCCGAGGACAAACGCTTTTTCTCCCATGGCGGCGTCGATCCGCTCGCCATCGTCCGCGCGGCCTGGGACAACGCGCGCCGCGGGCGTGTCGTCTCCGGCGCTTCGACGATCCATCAGCAGCTCATCAAGAACACGACGCCGCGCTCTGGCAAACGTACACTGGGCATCAAGATCGTCGAAGCGCTGCGAGCACGCCGTCTCGCGATGTCCTGGAGCCGCGAGGACGTGCTCGCCGCCTATGCAAACCGCATTTCCTTCGGCAATCTCATGACCGGCGCCGCCACCGCCGCGTCCGGCTACTTCCACAAGCCGCTCAACGATCTCACGCCCGCCGAATGCGCGCTGCTGGCCGCGCTGCCGCAGTCTCCGGGACGATTGAATCCGTTTCGGAATCTGGAGGCCGTCTTGCCGCGCCAGCGACGCATCCTCGATCAGATGCACGCGCTCGGCTGGCTCGATAACGAGTCGCATCGCGTCGCCTTGGAACAAAAGATCGTGCTGCAACGCTTCAGCGGTGGTTTTGAAGCTCCGCATGCCGTTGAAATGCTGCGCGGTGAATCCGCCACCTCCATGATCCGCACCACGCTCGACGCGACGCTGCAGCATCGGGTCGAAACGATCATCGCGCAGCGTCTGGAGGCGCTCAAAGGCCGTCATGTGACGCACGGAGCCGTCGTCGTGATCGAAAACGCCACCGGCGCGGTGCTCGCGCTCGCCGGTTCGCGCGATTTCTTCGCCGGCGATGGCGGCCAGCTCAACGGCGCATGGACACCGCATTCCCCGGGCTCGGCGATGAAGCCGTTCACCTATCTGATCGCCTTCGAACGCGGTGCGACGCCTGCGAGCATCGTGGCCGATCTGCCAGTCGAGTTCGCGACCCCCAGCGGCACCTACAAGCCGGAAAACTATTCCCTGCGCAGCTACGGGCCGATGACGTATCGCCACGCACTCGGCAATTCGCTGAACATCTCCGCCGTGCGCGTGCTCGATTCCATCGGTGGTGCGGAGACGCTGCTGCCGCGCCTGCGGGAGCTCGGATTGACCACGCTCACCGAGGAAGCCAGTCACTACGGGCTTGGTCTCACGATCGGCAACGCCTCCGTGCGCCTGATCGAACTCGCGAACGCCTACGCCTGTCTCGCGCGACTTGGCCGATTCAAACCGTGGACGCTGCGCGCCGATGCTCCCGCCGTCGAAGAGCGTCCTATGCTCGGCGAAAACGAGTCCTGGCTCATTGCCGACATCCTCAGTGACAACCAGGCGCGCGAGATGTCCTTCGGCACGCACTCCGTGCTGCGGCTGCCGTTCAAGTGCGCCGTCAAAACCGGCACCAGCTCCACCTTTCGCGACAACTGGACGGTCGGTTACACCCCCGAATTCACCGTCGGCGTCTGGGTGGGCAATTTCGACAACACGCCGATGCAGGATGTCAGCGGCGTCACCGGCGCGGGGCCGATCTTCCGCGACGTGATGCTGCACCTCCATGAAAAGCATCCCGCCGCGTGGTTCGAACGCCCAGCGGCCATCACGCACGCGCGCATCGACCCGCGCACAGGCAAACGCCTCACGCCGCAGACGCCGCCCGCGCGCGTGAGCCGTGAGGACTTCTTTGTCGCCGACCGCCTGCCACCCGTTGCGCAAGCAAGCGACTACGACTCACGTGGCCGCGCCATCCTGCCGCGCGAATACGCCGACTGGGTCAAAAGCAGCGCCAACTGGCTCGGCGATCTCGTCACCACCGCCGAAACCGACACGCGACCGCAGCTCCGCATCACGAATCCCGT
Organism: uncultured Prosthecobacter sp.; assembly: GCA_964452755.1. GTDB lineage: Bacteria > Verrucomicrobiota > Verrucomicrobiia > Verrucomicrobiales > Verrucomicrobiaceae > Prosthecobacter. The sequence goes on from CAYVQY010000001.1 coordinate 1,138,750, forward strand.
CCCGGGCACCGTCGTGATCCTCGATCCCGACATCCGCAACTCCGGCAGCCGTCTTCTGCTGCAAACAGCAGGCACGAACCAACCGCAATGGAGCAGCAAGACGCTGGAACTCCGCGTCGAAGGCGACCACACCTTCGCCATCCTCAAGCCCGGGCGACATGAGATCGATGCGCGGGACGAGGCGAGCGGATTGAAGGCGAGGACATTCGTGATCGTGCAGGAGGAATAACCATGCTGCGACCAGCAGAAATGCATCTCAAAGTGCTTCATGCAACGGAGCTTCATTTTGGGCTCCCCCCTGCGCGAACCCACTGGCAAACTATCGGCAAGCCCCAACAGGCTTCCCAATCGCGGAGACTTTTGAGTATGATTGCCGGATGAAAACCATCATCCCTGCGATCACCCTGCCAGCAGCACTTGCTCTGACAGCAGGTCTCCTGTGGCACATGAGCCAGACGCAGCCAGCCGACTCAACGCTCGAAGCTGTGTCCATGTCGATCTCCGAGAAGTTGAACACGATTATCATCCCCGAGTATCCGACCAAAGGAGTCTCCTTGGAGGAGGCCGTCGATTATCTTCGGTTCAGCCGAGGCTGCCTGGACGACGAGACGACTCTTCCCGCCGCATCCATTATTATTGTAAGGACCAGCAAGTTCGATCATCCTGCCGGCAATTGCATTGTCTGGAGCCACTCTCGATAAAGCTCTGGAATTTGTCCGAACCAAATACCGAGAACTCGGCACGGCTAGAGGAACGATCGATATCCGCGTCGAGCCTACAGGCCGGAACAAAATCATCGACCTCTAGCTCAACGGCATTCCCGTCACTGATGCCCTGTCCTGTATCGCCGAATTATCCGGCCACCGCCTCAGCATCGAGGATGGGGTGTTCGTTTTGAAACCTGATGGCTCGAATTGATCGCCGGTTGAAGTCTGTCGGTTTTCTCGCAGGATGCCGCCACCGACATGGCATCCACCAAAGCCCCTGACCTCACCCAACGTCTGCGCGAAAATGCGTGGATCGGAGATGCCGTTCTGGAACTCTATGTGCGCAGTCTCATCATGCGCCAGGAGGGTAAAATCGACGCCGAGATGAAGACGCGCTTCACCTGCAACCAGTTCCTTTCCTGCCACGGCAACCCGACGGCGGTGGAGGCGGAGATCGGCGTGATCTATCAGCGGGACGGACTTGATGCAGCCTTTGACTGGATTCGTGAAACGCTGGAGCCGCTGTTTTTGAAACAGGAGGCGAAACGCGTCCGCCATGGACGGTAGCCACCGGGGGAAAACCAGTTGCCACGCTGGCGGCGACTGCTAACGCTGGCGTTCCAACTATGATCGTCGCCCCAAAAATCCGTGGATTCATCTGCACCACCGCGCACCCGACGGGCTGCGCCAAGCATGTCGCCGACCAGATCGCCGTCGTCAAAAGCCGCGGCCCCATCGCCAACGGTCCGAAGAAGGTGCTGGTCGTAGGTTCCTCGACCGGCTACGGCCTTTCCTCCCGCATCGCGGCGGCGTTTGGCTCCGGTGCGGCGACCATCGGCGTGTTTTTCGAAAAACCGGCGGAAGCGGAGCGCTGCGGCACGACGGGCTGGTACAATTCCTCCGCGTTTGAAACCGAGGCGAAGGCCGCCGGCCTCTACGCCCGCTCGTTCAACGGCGACGCCTTCTCGGACGCGATGAAGGCGGAGGTGATCGAGGCCATCAAGAAGGACCTGGGCCAGGTGGATTGCGTGATTTATTCTCTGGCCTCCCCCCGCCGCACCCACCCAAAGACGGGCGAGGTTTTCAAATCCTGCCTCAAGCCCATCGGCGCCAGCTACACGAACAAGAACCTCAACACCGGCAACGGCGTGGTCAACGAAGTGACCATCGAGCCCGCGACCGATGACGACATCGCACAAACGGTGGCGGTCATGGGCGGAGAGGACTGGGAAATGTGGATCGACGCACTGCAAGGCGCGGGCGTGCTGGCCGAGGGCGTGCAGACCGTGGCCTACAGCTACATCGGCCCGGAAGTCACCTGGCCGATCTACAAGAACGGCACCATCGGCCGCGCCAAGGAGGACGTGGAGCGCGTGCAGCGCATTCTCGACACCAAACTGGCCCCCATCGGCGGCAAGGCCTGGGTTTCCGTGAACAAGGCGCTGGTCACGCAGGCCAGTTCCGCGATCCCCGTGGTGCCGCTTTACATCTCCCTGCTCTACAAGGTGATGAAGGCCGAAGGCACGCACGAAGACTGCATCGAGCAGATGGACCGCCTGTTCCGCGACCGCCTTTACAACGGCAATCCGCAGCCAGACGAGGCGGGCCGCATCCGTGTCGATGACTGGGAAATGGCACCCGCCGTGCAGCAGCTCGTCGATCAGCGCTGGAAGGAAGTGAACACGGAAAACCTGGCCGAACTGGCTGATTTCGAAGGCTACCAGAGCAGTTTCCTCCGCCTCTTCGGCTTTGGCCTGGAAGGTGTGGACTACGACGCGGATGTCGCGGTCGGCGTCAGCGTGCCTTCGCTGGCTTGAGCCGCAAGCCGCGCATCAATCTTTGGGCCTGAAGAAGCCGCGCTGCTTGTCGCTGATGGGCATCTCCAGCTTCTCCATGACCTTGAGCATGTCCTCCCACACCAGGCGCTTGGCACGGATGCCGTCGCCTGTTTGCTCCTCACGCAGCAGGTAGGAGGGATGGTAGGTGACCATGGTCGGGATGCCGACGGTGGCGTGAAACCGGCCGCGCAGACTGCCGACGGCTCCCGGGATGCCGAGGCCCTCCGCAGCGGTGGCTCCGAGAGCCACGATGACCTCCGGGCGGATGATGTCGATCTCCGTCATCACGAAGGAAACGCAGGCGCGCATTTCCTCGGCGGTCGGCTTGCGGTTGCCCCTTCCCTGGTTGTCCATCGCGGGGCGAAACTTGCAGATGTTGCTGATGTAGACCTCGGAACGTGCGAGTCCCATCGCCTTGAGGATCGCGGTCAATTTCTGACCGGCGGGACCGACGAACGGCTCGCGGAGCTTTTCCTCCTCGGCACCGGGCGCTTCGCCGACGAGCATCAGGCGGGCCTGCGGATTGCCGACAGCGAAGACCATCGTCTGACGCAGGGTGCCAAGCGACAGTGCCGGCTTCCAGGTTTCGGCGAGACTGCGCAAGGCGGCGAGCTTTTCCTCCCGCGTGTCTCCGCTGACTTCGATCAGGCCGACAGCGCTTTTTCCCGGTGACGGAGCCTCGCCCAGCCTCAGCGTATCGTTTCGAGGCGCCTCGACGACCATGGACTGCGAATCATCCGGATGCCGCGCCGAGCCCGTGGTGCCCTGGCGCAGCAATATGTGCGTGACGCCCCGGTCGCGGAGCTGGTGCAGATGCTGCTGGAGGAGTGCGGTGGCGGCGGACATGCGTCTTCAGCATGGCGAAGCCGCCAGAGATGTCGAACACGGAAATGGCCGCCACAGCGGGATCAGCTCGCGCCGCTGCCGCGAATGACGGCAGGCAGGGTCTGCAGCAGGATTTTCAAGTCGAGCCAGAAGGACCAGTTGTCGATGTACTTGAGATCCAAGGCGACCCACTCGTCGAAGTTTTTGATGCCGTTGCGTCCCGTGACCTGCCAGAGGCAGGTGAGCCCTGGTTTCACGCTCAGACGGCGGCGCTGGGCGTGTTTTTCGATCCGCTGAATCTCATACACGGGCAGCGGACGCGGACCGACGAGGCTCATCTCTCCGCGCAGTACGTTGATGAGTTGCGGCAGTTCGTCGATGCTGGTCCGGCGCAGCCAGCGACCGAAGGAAAAAATACGCGGGTCATTGGTGATCTTGAAAACGGGACCATCCATCTCGTTGCGGGCTTCGAGCTCGCCACGCCGCGTTTCGGCGTCGGTGTGCATCGTGCGGAACTTCCACATCACAAAGGGCTGCCCGTAGTGGCCCGCGCGTTCCTGTCTGAAAAAGATCGGCCCACGCGATCCGAACCAAATGCCGACGACGGCCACCAGCCAGAACGGCAGCGAAAGAACAAGAAGCACGACGGCACCCACACGGTCCACGACGCTCTTGAAGAGCAACTCCCACGATTCCTGGGGAGTGCTGTGAAAAACGAGCATCAGACGCCCGCCGAGCACGTCAAAGGTCGGGCGCGCGATGGCGGTTTGGAAAAAGTCGGCGGCAATCCAGGCCTCGACCCCTTCGGTTTCACAGGCCTGCACGGCTTCCTCGATCTTGCTGAAATGGACGTGCTGCGCGGCGAACAGCACGCGGCTGATCGAGTGTTCGTGCAAGGCCGCGACCAGTTCCGAAACCGGACGCTGAGTGATGTCGATCCGCGCACAGACCTCCATCCCGGCCCTCTGCTCGGCATTCATGCCGACGAAGAAGGCGTTCATATCCTCCTCCTTGCCGGCGATGATCACGCGCTCACGACCGCGACCAGAGACCACCTGCTTGCGCATGGCATCCCGCTGCCAGGCCTCCCGCAGCAGCAGTGACAGTGCGCCGAGAGCCACGGAGAAAATCACCACCGCGCGGCTTTCCACCGACCATTTGAAAAACACCATGCAGAAAGCGATGGCCATGCCGATGATCACCAGGCCTTCGGCCAACTGCCGCACGGAGCGTGCAGGCGTCTTGTTGAAGATGTTCGAGTAAAAGCCGCGGGCCTCCAAAACGATGGGCGTGAAAGGGGCCACGACCGCTATGACCCAGTAAAACTTTTCGATGGGCGGAATCTCCGGTGCATCCGGCATGAAGACCGGAACCAATTCGGAGCGCAGGAAGTGGCCAAACCAAAGGCAGAACGCCAGCAGGGCGCTGTCGAACAGTTCAGTTAGCTGCAAATTGATTTCTTGCTTCCGGCCAAGCATAATGGCTTACAATCCTTAAATTTTATTCAGAATTGTTAAAATTATAGTCCACCTAGCCAATGGCACAACTCGTTTCATCCAAAAACTTGCTCTACTCCTCCCAGCCCCTGGCAGTCGGAGTGATTTCCGACGAGTCAGCGCTTGAGCACTTTCTATCCTTGGCTCCCGCCGCCCGCCTGGCGCTGTGCGACGTGGCCGAACTGCGCCTGGACCTGCTCAAACTGCCCGCCGAAGACCTTCGCGCACGTTTGACCGGAAACACACTTCCTCTGCTGCTGACCGCCCGCCATCCGGACGAGGGCGGAGAAGGCCCCGAGGACCCTGCCGCCCGCGCCGCTATGATCGAACCGCTGCTGGACTTGGCCGCGCTCGTCGATCTCGAACTCCGCAGCGCCATGCAGATGCAAAGCACGCTGAAAAAGGCGCACGATCTCAGCGTGCCAGTCATCGGGTCATTTCACGATTTCCACGCCACGCCTTCGGACGACGTGCTGCTCGGTGCGGTGAACTTCGGTCAGCAGGCCGGACTTGGAGGGGTGAAAATCGCCACCTACCTGAACTCGCAGGAGGACTTGATCCGCCTCATGAAACTGGCTTCCGGCTCCCATCGTCTGCGTCTTTCCGTCATGGGCATGGGGCCGTTGGGCCGCATCTCGCGTCTGGTCTTGGCAAAAACTGGCAGCCTGCTCAATTACGGCTTCATTGGCGCCTCGAACGCGCCCGGCCAATGGCCCGTCGCCCGCCTGAAAGAACTTCTGACTGAACTCTGAAATGATTCCCCCACGACGCCTCCCTTCCCGCTTCCGCAACCCTTTGACGGCAGCCCTGTGCGCACTGCTGGTCACCGGCTGTACCGACGAAAAACGCGAACAGCAACTGCAGTGGCGCGAGGAGGAGGCGGAGGCGAAAATCACCGCGGCCACCAAGATCCAGCGGGAAGTCGCAGCCGAACGGCAGCGCATCGACCGCGAAAAAGCCCAGCTCGCCGCACGCGAGGACGCCCTCAAAGAACTGAAGGCCAGCCTCGAACGCGATCTTGCCGAAGAGATCGAAAGAACCAAGCAGGTCCGCCACCAGATCGAGATCAAGAATCTCCGCGGCCCCATCCCGCAGATCAGCGCGGGACGCTGCATCGTCATCGACCCGGAGACGGATGACATCCTCTTCGAAAAAAACCCGGACACCAAGGGGGCCATCGCCAGCACCACGAAAATCATGACCGCGCTGCTCGTCGTCGAGGCGGGCGACCTCGACAACGTCATCACCGTGGAACTCAGCGACACCCAGTGTGCGCCCGTCCGCATCGGCCTCAAAGTGGGAGAGACCTACACCCGCAGACAGCTGCTGACCGCCATGATGGTGAAGAGTTCCAACGACATCGCCCAGGCTTTGGCGAGAGACAATGCCGGCAGCGTCGCCGAATTTTCGGTCAAGATGAACAACCGCGCGAAACAGATGGGGCTGGAGAACACCTTCTTCGTCAACCCGCACGGCCTGCCCTCCACCACCGACGAAGACCCCTACAGCACACCGCGAGATCTCGCGGTCATCGCCAAAGCGGCCGATGCACAGCCGGAGATCCGGCAGATCGTGAAGCTGCAGAGCTACAAGCTGGTCCGGCCGGACGGCAAGTCGATCGAACTATCCAACACCAACCGCGTGCTTCGTACCGCGAGCTACTGCGACGGCATGAAAACGGGCTACACCAACGATGCCGGCTACTGCCTCGTCGCCACCGGATCCCGCAACGGACGCCGCCGCATCGTCGTCGTGCTCAATGACACCAGCACCGGCGTGTGGAAAGACGCCGAGTCCCTGCTCGACTGGGCGCTCAAGGCGTGAAAGAGCAATCGCGGCTTGCCAGTTTCATGGCCTCCCGGCATCATTGCCGTGTCCAACCATGAAAAAACTCGTCCTCACCGTCACCTCGCTGTGCCTGGCCGCCGCCTGCCTCGCTGAAACCGCCAAGAACCTCGCCATCGATCCGAAGCCGCGTGAAGGCGGCTGGATCAAGCGCCACGAATCCTTCAACGAAATCTCCAAGCAGGGGGAGGCGCAGTTGGTTTTCCTCGGTGACTCCATCACTCAGGGTTGGGAAGGCAACGGCAAGGAGGCGTGGGCCAAAACGTGGGCGCCGCTGAAGGCCGCCAATTTCGGCATCGGCGGCGACCGCACGGAACACGTCATCTGGCGCCTGCAAAACGGCAACTTTGACGGCATCAAGCCCAAGCTCGTCGTGCTCATGATCGGCACCAACAACACCGGCCACCAGGGGCGTCCCGCCGCCGAGCACGGTGGTGCGGTTTATGCCAGCAGCGCCGAGCAGACCGCGGAGGGCGTCAAAACGATCCTCGACATCCTCGCCAAGAAACTGCCGGAGACCAAGGTGCTGCTCCTCGGCATCTTCCCGCGCGGAGCCACGAAAGAGGACAAAATGCGCCAGCAGAACGTGGCCACCAACAACATCATCTCCGGCTTCGCCGACGGCCGGCGCGTTCACTACATGGACATCGGCAACACCTTCCTCCAGCCCGACGGCACCCTGCCAAAGGAAATCATGCCCGACCTGCTCCACCTCAACGCCAAAGGCTACGAAATGTGGACCAACGCCATCGAAGGCAAGGTCAAGGAACTCATGAAGTAACCTGCTCTGTTCATCGCTCGGGCTTCGGCCCTTCCATTCAAGCCTCATCATGCCCATGAAATCCGTCCTCATCCCCCTGCTGTTCGCCTCGACCACCAGCATCGCCCAGCTCGCCGGTCAGGCGACTCCGGTGGACAAAATCAAAATCGCCGAAGGCTTCAAAGTCGAGCTTCTCTACTCGGTTCCCAAAGAGCAGGAAGGCTCCTGGGTCGCCATGACGCAGGATGACAAGGGACGACTCATTTGCAGCGATCAGTACGGAGCACTCTATCGCATCACTCCGCCCGCTTTGGACGGCAGCCCAAGTGATACGAAGGTCGAAAAGCTCAGCATCGACTTCGGTCATTGCCAGGGCCTGCTCTATCACGCCGGGGCGCTCTACGGCGTGGTGAATGACGAGGTTTACAAGGGCCGAGGCCTCTACCGCTGCAAGGACACCAATGGCGACGATCAATTTGACACCGTCGAGCTGCTACGCGGCTTCCCCGGTAAATCCGGCGAGCACGGCCCGCACGGCGTCATCGCCTCTCCCGACGGCAAGAGCCTCTATGTGCAGTGCGGCAACCAGTTGGAGGAACCCAGCGCCGAATCCAGCCGTGTGCCGCGCAATTGGGGTGAAGACCAGCTCTTCCCGATGCTCACCGGTCGCGGCTTCATGCGCGATAAACTGGCCCCCGGCGGCTGGCTGGCGAAAACCGACCTCGATGGCAAATCGTGGGAGCTGATCACCATCGGCACCCGCAACACCTACGACATCGCCATCAACCGCAACGGCGACATCTTCGGTTTCGACGCCGACATGGAGTGGGACACCGGCATGCCGTGGTACCGCCCCACGCGCGTGTGTTTCATGCAAATCGGCGGCGAATTCGGCTGGCGCACTTGCAGCAAGAAATTCCCTGTGCGCTGGGAGGACAACCTGCCGCCGGTCGTCGATATCGGCCCCGGCTCACCCACCGGCGTCGCCTTCGGCTACGGGGCCAAATTCCCCGCGAAGTTTCAAGATGCGCTCTACATCTGTGACTGGAGCTACGGCAAGATGTACGCCGTGCACATCTCTCCGAATGGCGCGGGCTACACAGGCACCGCCGAGGAATTCATGAGCGCCTCCCCGCTGCCGCTCACCGATCTCGAGATCTCGAAGAAGGACGGTGCCATGTATGTCAGCGTCGGCGGGCGGAAGGTGCAGTCGGGGCTGTATCGGGTGACTTACACCGGCTCGGAGAACTCCGACTCATCTGACAAATCGGAGGTCTCAGACCTGGCCAAAGTCCGCGCCACGCTCGAAACGCCTGGCACCACCATCGAAGCGGCGTGGCCTCACCTTTCTTCCCCGGACCGCAATCTCCGCTTCGCAGCCCGTATCGCCGTTGAGCACCAGCCCATCGCTTCCTGGAAAGACAAAGCTCTCAGCGAAACCAATCCCCGCGCCGCTCTCAGTGCGCTCATGGCCCTCGCGCGATGCAGCGGCGGTGACAAGTCGCTCCAGCAGCCGATTCTCGACGCGCTGGGCAAGTTCGACATCGCCACCCTCAAAGGCATCGACCGCGTGACTTTCATCCGCAATTACGCCCTCGTTTTCACCCGCCTCGGCGAGCCGGATGCCTCGACGAAGACTGCGCTGATCGCGAAACTCAATCCGGCATTCCCCACGAACGACACCGGTCTCAATCGCGACCTCGCGGAGCTTCTTGTCTATCTAGGTGATGCGGGGATCGTCGCCAAAGCCGCGCCGCTCGTGAACGACTCCCCCACCCAGGAAGAGCAGATCGACTACGCACGCATCCTGCGCTTCGCGAAGACCGGCTGGACGAACGAACTCCGGGCCGACTACTTCCGCTGGTTCCTGCGCGCCGCAAACTACAAGGGCGGCGCCTCCTTCGACCTCTTTATCAACGAAATCAAAAAGGACGCGCTCGCCACGATGAGCGAGGACGAAAAGCTCGCGATCAAAGACGTGCTCGATGCCAAACCGGAATCACAGGCGCCGAGTTTCACGACGAAGCCGATGAACTTCGTCAAAGCGTGGACCATGGCTGATCTCGCCGGCTCGCTCGGTGTCGGACTGGAGGGCAACCGCGACTTTCAGAACGGCCGCAACATGTTTGGTGCCGCCACCTGCTTCGCCTGCCATCGCTTCAACAACGAAGGCGGTGCCGTCGGTCCCGACTTGACCTCCGTGGCCGGCAAATACAGCCCGCGAGACCTTCTGGAGCACATCCTCGAGCCGAGCAAGGAAATCAGCGACCAGTATGGCAGCACGGTCTTCATTTTGAATGATGGCAGCACCGTCGTGGGCCGTATCGCCAACCTCAAGGAGAACAACATGATGGTCTGCACCAACATGATGGACCCGAACAACTTCACCGACGTGGACGTGAGGAAAGTCGTCAAAACCGAGGAAAGCAAAGTGAGCATGATGCCGCCCGGACTGCTCTACATGCTCACCGAAGACGACATCCTCGACCTCATGGCCTACCTGCTCAGCAAGGGAAACCCCGATGATCCGTTGTTCGAGAAGTAAGCCTCCATTCACACTTCCTTTTCGCTTCGCGAGACCAACAAAAAAGCTCAGGCGGAATGCCTGAGCTTTTTTTGATTCGATGGAAAGAGCGGGGTTACTTGGCCTTCTTGGCCGCAGGTGCCGCAGCCTTTTCCTTCTCCGCTTTCACCTTGGCCCAGCGGGCCTTTTGCGCCGCAGCGATGCGACGACGACCGGCGGCGGAGATGTTCGGCTTGCGACGGGCAGGCTTGGCCGCTTTGGGAGTTTTGACGGCCTTAGAAGGTGCCGCCCCGCCGCCGCCAAGGAGCCGGGCGAGGTCCGCCTGAAGTGCGGTGATTTTGTCCTGAAGGTCAGCTGCGCGACGGAGATCAGCTGCGGTAAGTTCTGCTAATTCTGTTTTTTTTGCCATAGAATCATTGGTTATCAGGCCATTAGACGCAATGTCAAGACATCAGTAACTCGCCGGTCACCAGACGGGCTCCGCATGCATGGCACTGGAGACGTCGAAAGTTCCAACCTGGGCGGGAGCCGTTTGATCCATTGAAGCGAGCTTCACGGCCGCAGCGCGGACAGCGGAGACAGGCGAACTTTGACGGCAGCGGACGATGAGAACGCACCGGCGCGGCAAGCTGTAAAGATAGACACAACCGCCCTCGTGCTGCTGCACGATTTCAGTGCAGTCGCCCGCGCCGGAACGACGCCCCAGCTCCGCTGCGGCGGCAAGCGTTGCATGTCCCAGAACAAGAACGGCGGCACTTGGCGGATCGAGCTCGCCGCAAGTGCCCAGCAAACGACCGCTGTCATCGGCGACGCAGGCCTGCAGCACGCCGGGGATGGATGCTAGGGTGGACATGTTCATCTTTGGCGAAGATAGGGGAAGTCACGCGGCCAGCGCATGTGTTGGCAGTTCGTGGACGGAGGCGCTTTCACCTCCCGGCGGGCCGGATTGAAGCCGGAACTGGTGCAGTGCGGCCTGGGAAATGGCGTTCAGCGTGGCCAGCACGTTACGACCGCTGCGGGCGTCGGATTCAAAGCTGAGAAAGGGAGCGGGACGGTTGTTAAAGAGATATTCAAGATACTCCACGGGCGCCGCGTTCGGCAGGTCGCGCTTGTTGTATTGAAGAACGATGGGGAGCCGGTCCAGCGAGCTGTCATTCATGCGCAGGTTGGCCTCCAGACTTTGCAGGGACTGCAGATTGTCACGCTGACGGTCCATCTGCGAATCGATGACAAAGACCACTCCGTCCGCCTGCCTGAGGACGAGCTGGAGCGTCGCGTTGTAAGTCACCTGACCGGGAACCGTGTAGAGATTGAAGGTCGTCTTGTAGCCCGGCAGCGCGTCGGCCTCCACGGCGAGGAAATCGAAAAAGAGAGTGCGGTCCTGGGCGGTGGAGATAGACACCAGGTCGCTGCGTCCGCCGGGATCGAGCTTGGCGTGAATCTGCTGCAGGTTCGTGGTCTTGCCGCAAAGCGGAGTGCCGCAGTAAACAATCTTGAAACTGACCGTACGGTCCTCGTGATTGATGCTGGGCATGGCGGAGAGAGTGTGCTGCGGTGGTCAGCCGAGCAGGCGGGCGAGCTCCCGCGAGATAAGGGTGATTTTGTCGCGAAGCCCCGTCGAGGGTTCGTCTTTATGCAGGACGGCGACGGTGGTGTCATCGGGAAAGCAGAAGGTCAAAAGACGACCGCCGGCATTCAACGTGAAGGTCTCGGCGCCGTCGATGCCGATGAGTGGTGCCAAACCACGCAACTGGCGCGCGATGTCCGGCGCCTGGCGCTGAAACTCCTGTGCGTCCGTGCTCGTGCCTTCTGCATGGCTGAGGACATGCGTCCCATGCAGGCAGACGCAGGCGCTAAGGCCGGCCTGGGCGGCGAGCAGTTCGACCACGCGGGGAGCGGTCAGATTTTCTTCCGTGCCCAGCAGCGCCCGCAGCAGGAGCTGGTCGGTCTGTGTGTCGAGCGGTGCCAGGCCGAGGAACGAGTGCTTCACGGCGGGCATTTTACCGCCTCCGGTTTCGACCGGAGGCTTTGGTTTGGCGGGGTTCGGCACTTCGGCGCTGGCGGGCTTCGAGGCGAACAGTCCCTGCGAAGAAGGCGGAGGCTCCGGATTTTCCACCTTCCATGCCGGTGCCTGCGGCTCGACCGGAGCGGGCTCTGCGAAGAGTTTTCCTGTCGGCTTCGGGGCGGGGCTGCCACCAAACGGAGACGGGACGACCGGGGCTTCGGACGCGTTTTGGCCGAGCAGTTGGGCGCTGCTGAATCCAGGGGCCTTGCTCCCATTCCCCTGGGTTGATCCGGCGGATGCAAACGGGTCGAAAGGCTTTGTCGGCGTGACCGCGTGGGCCGGCGCGGAACCGACCGACGCATTCGCCGGAGCTGCGCCAAAGGGCTTGAACATCCCCGCTAATCCCTGCGAGGACTCTTTGGGCGAAGCTTCGGGTGCAAACGGAAAGGTGGTCCGGGCGGGAGATTCTGCCGCCGTTGGAGAGAAAAGCGGCGTCTGCGCTGCGGGCGGAGCGGAGGGCGGCCCGGCGAACGGATTCAACGCCGCCCCCATTTTCGGAGCAAAGGGCGTCATGGGACCTGATCCCGGCCCCGACGAAAACTGGGCCGGCTGCGCATAGGCGGCCGGTGCCGCCGCCTGCGCGGGCGGAACGGGACTCAAGGGGGCGGCTTCGGCCACTGATGCCGAGTCAACACGACCGAACTCCCCCTGAGGCGCATTCGGCTGAATGACGAAGGCGCCGCCTGACGCCTGCGGAATCGCAGACTGGGGCGCGCTCGTGCCTGCCACTGCGGGAGCCGATTGTGTCAGAGCGTGGAACACCTCGTTCTGAGGAAGCCGGATCTGCAGATCTCGACGAGCGGAAGAGAGGGTGTTTCGGAAGCCAACGTCGATGATTCCGTCGATCAATGCGCCAAGTTCCATGACGACTTCACCGGAGGCCGCCTGCTGTTGCAGGGCTGCGGCAGGAAGACTCGTCATGATCCATGCAGGTACCGAGGCGGGATTGAAACCAAGCTCTTCGGCACCTCTTCCACGGAGCAGGGCCGCCAGTCCCAGCTTCGCCGAGACGTTGCCGGCAGCCGGAGCAGGCGGTGCCGGAGCAGGTTCTTGTAGCGGCGGAGGCGGTGCAGCCTGCTGAAATTTCACATCCGCAAAACCCGTCAATCCTGCGCCCGACTGGGCGTGTTGAGGCGCAGAGGATGCTCCTTCGGGAAGTTTGGGAGAAAAGAGCTGGGTGATCGACGGTTGCGGATTCGCCGCCGGCGCAGGAACCGGAGCTCCAAACGGCGATGCCTGTGGTGCAGATGCTGCGGCTGGTGACTGGGTGCCAAACGGAGACGGCTGCGGGGCCTGGTTGACGGTGCCGAACGGAGAGGGTGCCGACTGTGCGGCCGAAGCCGTCCCCCCAAATGGGGATGGCTGCGACTGAGGAGCAGCGGATACGCCAGCCGGAGCTGCACCGCCAAATGGCGAGGACATTGGCTGCGGAGCCGATCCTCCCGCAGGGGTCGCGCTCGCGCCTCCAAATGGTGACGCGGCCGGCTGTGCGCCCGCTCCCATCGCAAACGGGGAGGGCGGCGCTTTGCCGCTGGACATCGAGAAAGGTGAGCCCTGATTGGCCGTCGGTTGCCACGGCTGTGCATTGGCGGCATCCGCCCCGCCCGATTGAACGGCACCAAACGGGTTGGGCGCAGACGATTGAGCAGACGGAGTTGAAAACGGTGAGGGAGGGGCTTCCGCAGGGCCGGGCTTGGGAGGGTTTTGAAAGCCGGGAGATGCCGCTGCGAATGGACTCATCGGAAAGGCGGGAGCCTGCCCGTGCGACTCCGAAGATTGGGACGGGCGCACCATTTGGAAGGGGGATGGCGGCTGACCGTTGGTCGATGAGCCGGGACCGGGCATGCCTTGTTTCGGTGCGCCGGGCTGGGGCATCTGGCCTCCGGCATCATTCTCCTCGCGTGCTTTCGCGATCAGGCTTGGAAGCTTTGAGGCAGGCAGAGGAACCATGCGGGGATCCTGGGGAGAAATCGGTGTTTGAAACAGCGCTGGACAGACACGGTAAAGTTCAAATAGCGGCAGCGCTGGCTGTCCGCTGCGCAGGGCATGTTCGAGCAGGGTCGGCGGCAGTGCGAGCGGCTGCTCGACGGGCACCGCGCCCCCACGCACCACCTCCGGCGGCAGATGAGAAATAACATCCCCCACGGTAAGAGGTACGTTCGTTGGCGTGGCTCCGGCCACATTGAATGGTGACATACCCTGGGCCGAATTGATGGGCGGAGCCGAGATGGCCTCGTTGGACGCAGTCCTGAACAGGGGATTGCCGCCAAGTTGAAAGGGTGAAGCACCGGCTGGAGGTTGCATGAAAGTTGCGGTTTGCGTGGACATGTTCAAAGGTCGGGAACCAGCCGTTCCTTGATGAGCCATGCCGAAGACAGGGTCAGCGATTTGGCCGCGTTCCTCGGAGGCGGCATCACGCTGAAAAAGACTTCGGAATGAAAAACTCATCGACAGTGAACACTGACCGACTGGCAACGATACCAACTCAGCCTTGAAAATCTAGTATTTATGAAAAAGGCCCCATTAGGTCATTTAATTAGCTCATATTAAATATCAAGCATCGACACTTCAACAGTTTTCATGCATTCTCCTTCAGTTAGTCTTGGGAGCACTCACAATAGGCGGTCCATATGGATCACTGGCAGCCGCTGCCGGAGCCTGCTTTTCGGTTCTGAATCCGTCAGCACATTCGGCACCGCTCAAAATGATTGCATCAACTTTGATTTTTTGGTTGCGGAATCGCTCATCGAACGCACTATCCCCGCCCGCTCAATCTGGGCGGATGACCCCTTCGTCTAGCGGTTAGGACACATCCCTTTCACGGATGCGACACGAGTTCGATTCTCGTAGGGGTCGCCACTTTTTTTCACCAGTTGAAGCCGATCGCGGAAAGAAGCTCTCCGCTGGACACCGGCAAACTCGCCCGCTAAACGAGACATTATGTCTTCAGCAGGCGGCAAACTCTTCATCACCGGTCACCAGGGTCTCGTCGGACGCGCACTTTTGCGTCACTATACCCTTCATCCACAGTGGCAGGTCATCACCCGCACACGTGCGGAACTCGACCTGCGCGACCCGCAGGCCACGGATGCGTTCTTTACCGCCGAACGCCCGGAATACGTCATCCTCGCCGCGGCGAAGGTCGGTGGCATCAAGGCCAGCTACACCCAGCCCGTGGACTTCCTGCTCGACAACCTGCAGATCCAAAACAGCGTCCTCTCCGCCGCGCATCGCTTCGACGTGAAAAAACTTCTCTTCCTCGGCAGCACCTGCATTTACCCCAAGGCGGCTGAAATCCCCATCCGTGAGGACAGCCTGCTCACCGGTCCAATGGAAGAAACAAACGCCCCCTACGGCGTCGCTAAGATCGCAGGCATCAAGCTCTGCCAGGGCTACCGCCATCAGCACCAGCGTGATTTCATCTGCGGCATGCCAGCCAACCTCTACGGCCCGTTCGACAACTTCGATCCCGAGCACTCGCACGTCCTGCCCTCTTTGATCCGCCGCTTCCACGAGGCCAAGCTGCACGACACGCCCACAGTGACGCTCTGGGGCAGCGGCTCTCCCACCCGCGAATTCCTCTTCGTGGACGACCTGGCCTCCGCCTGCGCCTTCCTCCTGGAAAACTACAGCTCTCCCGAAATCATCAACATCGGCAACGGCTGCGAAATCAGCATCCGCGAAGCCGCAGAGGTGATCGGCGAAATCACCGGCTACCAGGGCGAGATCCGCTGGGACACCTCGCAGCCGGATGGCAACCCCCGCCGCCGCCTCGACATCAGTCGCCTGAGCGACCTCGGCTGGAAGGCGAAAACCGAATTCCGCGAGGGCGTCGAGCAGACTTACCGCTGGTTCCTTGAGAACCGCGCCACGGCCCGCACTTGATGCGGATGTGAAGTCCGGCTGGACACCTTCCCCCTTCAATGCCAATTGAGTCAATGGCAGCCCAAGCCTTCCGCCCCGTCCTCATCACCCGCAACACCTGCCGCATCTGCGGCTCCCGCAGTCTGACACCCGTCGTCAGCCTCGGAGACCAGTTCATCGGCGGCGTCCTCGCCAGCGAAGACGGCAGCGCCCTCATCAAGCGCAAGATCCCGCTCGATCTCGTCCGCTGCGATCCTTCCGTCGATGAAGACGCCTGCGGCCTGGTGCAAATGCGCCATTCCGTGCCGCCGAAGGTGCTCTACCACCGCTACTACTACGAATCCGGCATCAACAAGTCGATGATCGACAACCTCGCGGGCATCACCCGGCTCGTCGAGGACACCGTCACCCTGAAGGCCAATGACATCGTGCTCGACATCGGCTGCAACGACGGAACTCTCCTTTCCAGCTACCAGACGCAGGGACTCCGCCACATCGGCATCGACCCCTCCGACGTGGCGCTGAAGGCCCGCGCCAAGGGCTTCCAGGTCGTCAACGATTTCTTCACCGCCCGCGCCTTCAAGAGTGCGCATCCGACGGAGAAGGCCCGTGTCGTCACCAGCATCTCCATGTTTTACGACCTGGAGAATCCGCACGCATTTGTGCAGGACATCGCCGACATCCTCGCCACCGACGGCATCTGGATCCTGGAGCAGAGCTACCTGCCCGCGATGCTCGACATCAACAGCTTCGACACCATCTGCCACGAGCACCTCGAATACTACTCGCTCGCCGTGCTGGAACGCCTCTTCGGCGACCACGGCCTCGAGGTCATCGACGTGCATCTCAATGACGTGAACGGCGGCAGCTTCCGCCTCGTCGTCGCCAAGGCCGGGCAGGTCAAACCCAGCGCCGAAGCAGCTGCGCGTGTGCAGGAACTGCGCATCCGCGAATTCGAAATGGCGCTCGATTCCGACGCCCCCTTCGCCGTCTTCCGCGACAACATCGAACGCATCCGCACCGAACTCACCGCCTTCCTCAAGCAGGCCAAAGCCGAAGGTAAACTGGTCCATGGCTACGGCGCTTCGACCAAGGGCAGCACCACGCTGCAATACTGCAACGTCACGCCCGAACTCGTCCCTGCCATCGCCGACCGCAATCCGGTCAAGTGGGGCAAGTACACCATCGGCACTCAGATCAAGATCATCTCCGAGGAGGAATCCCGCGCCGCAAAGCCCGACTACTACCTCGTGCTGCCCTGGCACTTCATGCCCGAGTTCCTCACCCGCGAGACGGATTTCCTCGCCCGCGGAGGCAAGTTCGTCGTCCCGATGCCGCAGGTGCATCTCGTCGGTTGAATCGAAATCGCAGCTTGCTCGTCTAGGTGACTCCCATGGACGACAAGCACGAACCGATGACGAACCGCGACGCCCTGCTGCGTCTGCTCGAGTTCGCCCGCGGGCACCTGCGCATCGCGGCGCTGCAGTTCGCACTTGCCGCAGCAGGCACCGCCCTCATTTTCGTCTTTCCCGGCGTCGTGCGCTGGTTCATGGACGAGATCATTCCGCAGCGCCGCACGGACCTGATCTGGCAGGCAGGCGGCCTGGCGATTCTCGCCTTCACCCTGCGTGAGACGCTCTTCTACTTACGCACCCGCGTGAACTGCACCTTTGAGCAGCGCATGATCACCGACCTGCGCGGCCAGTTGCATCGCAAAGTCGAACTACTTCCCTTGCGCTGGTTCGATCATCAAAGCACCGGCGATATCCTCACCAAACTCGCCGACGATGTACCCGCCACCCAGCGCGTCATTCTTGAAGGCATCGAGCAGGGCCTCATCGCGCTGCTACAGATTCTCGTCACCGCCATCGTCATGCTCATCGCGGACACGAAGCTCGCTCTGCTCGTCCTGGCCCCCACGCCGCTTATCGCCGCCGGTGGCTGGATATATTCCCGCTGGGTCTCTCCTCGCGCCACGGCGGCACGCGAAGCCACCAGCGCCCTCAATGCCACGCTCCACGACACCCTCACAGGCATCCGCCAGATCAAGAGCTTCACCGCCGAAGACATGCGGCAGGAAAAATTCCTCTCCGCCAGCCACCGCCTCAAAGACAAGCAAACCCGTCTCATGGCCGCCTGGGCCTTCTACGCGCCATCGATGACCGTACTGGGCAATCTCGGCCTCGTTTTACTCCTCATGGCCGGTTCCTGGTGGTGCATTCATGGAAACATGACGCCCGGCCAGTTGATGCAGTTCATCCTCCTCGTTGGCTTTCTCTACGAACCCATCGCGCGACTTCACGGCGTCAATCAAACGCTTCAAAACGGTCTGGCCGCCGCCAAGCGCGTCTTCACCATCCTCGATGACGAAGTCGAGGAAGACCTCGATACTGGCCGCGAACTTACCGACGTTCGCGGAGAAATCGAATTCCGCTCCGTCTCCTTCGCGTATCGCGACGACAAACCCGTGCTGCACGACATCTCGCTCACTGCGCAGCGTCACCAAACCATCGCTATCGTCGGCGCCACGGGTTCCGGCAAGAGCACGCTGTTCCAGCTCCTCACCCGCTTCTACGATCCGCAATCCGGCTCCATCACGGTCGATGGCACCCCTCTCAGCGAATTCAGCAAACATTCGTTGCGCCAGTCGCTGGCCTACGTCACGCAGGAATCCTTTCTCTTCGCAGGAACCGTGCGGGACAATCTACTTCTCGGCCATCCCACAGCCACCGACGACGAAATCTGGACCGCCTTGAAGGAAGCCTCCGCCGACGACTTCATCCGCCGCCTGCCCGAAGGTCTTGACGCCGAAGTCGGCGAGCGGGGTGTACTCCTCAGCGGCGGAGAGCGCCAGCGCCTCGCCCTGGCACGCGCCTTTCTCAAAGACGCGCCCGTCCTCCTGCTCGACGAAGCCACTTCCTCCGTCGATGTGAAATCGGAAAAGCTGATTCAAGCCGCACTCGCAAAACTCCGCGCCAATCGCACCTCGCTCATCATCGCACACCGCCTTAGCACCATCATCGAGGCCGATGAAATCTACGTCCTCCACCAGGGCCGCATCCTCGCGCACGGCACGCACGACGCCCTGTTGCGCTCCTGCGCCTACTACCGCGAGCTGGCATCCCTGGCTTTTGAGAGCGGGAATGAAGACTGATGCCGTTCCCGGGTACGACCTCTTTTCCGGTGCCATGTTTCAGCCCATGGAGCGGCCACTCAGACATCGCAGAGGATACGGCGGGCTTTTTCCGCCTTGCGTCCTGACGAGGGTCCCTCCTCCAACTTCGGCTCGGCTTTAATAAACCAAATCAGGTGCCGTGACGAAAACGCCGTGCAAGTTGCCGTCACGAAGCCATGCACCTGCTGCTTGTGGAAGATGACGCCGAACTGGCGCGCCAGATCGACATCTGGCTGCGCAAGGCGGGTCATACCTGCCTCTGGCGAGAGCGCGGCGGCACTGCGCTGACGACCCTGGAGTCGGAGGCTTTTGACGGCGTGATTCTCGACGTTGGCCTGCCGGACATGGACGGATTCACCGTCGTGGAAAAAATGCGCGCGCGAGGTCTCGGACTGCCAGTGCTGTTTCTGACGGCACGCGACAACGTGACCGACCGCGTGCGCGGTCTGCGGGCCGGCGGCGACGACTATGTGACGAAACCCTTCGCCATGGAGGAGGTGCTGGCGCGGCTGGACGCGCTGCAGCGTCGCAGCGGCATCTCGCCGCTGGTGGCGGCCACTCGCACGCTGGGGAAGTGGACGCTGGACCCGATCAAGCGTCGGCTGCAATGCGGCGACGAGATTGTGGAGCTGCAGCCCCGCGAATGGACGCTGCTGGAGGTGATGCTGGCGCACGAGGGCTACATCCTCACGAAGAAGTTTCTGCTGGAGAAGGTCTGGGACATCCAGTTTGACCCCGGCACAAACGTCGTGGATGCGATGATCTGCCGTCTGCGGCGTAAGATCGACACGCCGGGGGCCGCATCCCATCTGCAAACCGTCCGCGGCAAAGGCTATGCTCTCAAAGCTGTTTCCTGAACGCCTGCCGTCCTCTTGGCGGCTGGGTCTGCTGCTGGCCGTTCTGATGGCCGGCAGCACCGCGCTGTGCATCACCGTCGCCGGCTGGGCGATGAAGAGCAACCTGAGCAGCATCGCCCGCACCGTGGTGCTCGACGATTTGGGCGAGTACGCCGTTCTCTACAACCGCAACGGCCTGCGGGAAATCCGGGAGGTTTTTGACGCCGGCGGGCACGAAAACGACCAGGCAGTGCGCATCACGCAAGCCGACGGCAGGGTGCTGTTTGAGCAGATTCCTTCCGCCGTGTCGGGCTTTCAGTGGCCGGAGGAGTCCTCCATCCGGTTGAAGCCGGGCGAAGCGCTGCTGATGAACGTGCCGCACATGCAGGAGGAGCAGCAACTCCTCGCCGGCTGCCAGTTGCTGGAGGATGGGAATCTCCTGTGGTTCGGACGCACGGACGCGGAGGACCGCACCTATGTGGAGCACATTCGCGGCGATCTCTGGCTCGCGGGCCTCGTCTCCACCGTCTTCATGCTGCTGCCGGTCTGGTGGTTCGTTCGGCACGTCCTGCGGCCGGTGCAGGACATGATGGAGAGCACGCACAAGCTCGCCGAAGGCCACACGAATGCGCGCCTGCAGGCCCCGGACGCGGTTCCCGAGTTGCAGGCTTTCGCCGCCGCCTTCAATGCCGGCCTCGACCGCATCGACGGGCTGACCGCCGAACTGCAAAACGCCAACGACAACCTCGCCCACGAGCTGCGCACGCCACTGGCGCGCATTCGCGGGAATCTGGAGCTCTACCACGACCGCACCGACAACGCCGCCGCACGCGACGCCTCCGCCCGCGGCATGGAGGAAATCGACCGCGCCGCCGACCTCGTGCAGAGCATTCTCACCACGCGCGCCGGCGAGCACCAGGCGCTGAAGCTGCACCTGGAAAAGACCGACCTGCGGGACCTGCTCGCCGATTTGCACGACCTCTACCAGGCCGCCGCCGACGACCGCGAACTACGCTTCGAACTCGACGCCCCCGCCCCGCAGTCGGCCCTCATTGATCGACAGCGCATCAACCAGGCGATCGCCAACCTGCTGGACAACGCCTTTGCCTACACGCCGCATCACGGCAGCGTCACCCTGGCGCTGGGGCGGGCGGGCGATCAATGCCGCATCATCGTGAGAGACTCCGGCCCCGGACTCACCGATGACGACTTGCAGAGCGTCTGGCAGCGCTACCGGCGCGGCACTGCCGCCAGCGCCAACACACCCGGCATGGGTTTGGGCCTGAGCCTTGTCCGCGCCGTCATCCACGCCCACGGCGGCCAGACCGGCTGCCGCAATTGCGAAGAGGGCGGAGCAGAGTTTTGGATCGAACTTCCGGTCGGCGAGTGAACGCTACGCGCCGCGCACACGGACGGTGGCATAGCTCTTCTTGCCTTTGCGCAGGATGCAGAGTTTGCCGCCGAGGAAGTGTTCGGCGTTGAGCGTGGGAGCAGCACCGGCGGCGACCTGGACGTTGTTGATGTAGAAGCCGCCGCCTTTGAGCAGACGGCCTGCATCGCCTTTAGAGGTGGCGAGACCGAGCGTGACGAGCAGATCGGGCACGGAGGGAATGTTCGCGAGATCGACTTCGGTCGTCGGCGCGGAGGCGGTGGCTTCGATGAGTGTGCCGACATCGGCGGTGGCGAGATCGGCGCCGCCGAAGAGAGCGTTGGAGGCATCGATGACCTTTTGCAGCTCTTCTTCGCCGTGAACGAGGCGCGTGACCTCGGCAGCGAGGCGTTTGTGACCGCTGCGCTGTCCAGGATTGGCGTTGTGCTCGGCTTCGATGGCTTCGATCTCCGCGTGCGAAAGCAGCGTGAACTGGCGCAGGAAGCGCGGCACGTCAGGGTCTTCGGAGTTCACCCAGAACTGGTAGAAGGCATACGGGCTGGTTTTCTTAGGGTCCATCCAGATGGCACCGGCTTCGGACTTGCCGAATTTTTTGCCGGAGCTGGTGGTGATGAGCGGGAAGGTGACGACGTAGGTCTGCTGGCCGCGCATTTTGCGCACGAGGTCGATGCCGGCGGTCATGTTTCCCCACTGGTCACTGCCGCCGATCTGCACGGTGCAGCCGTGGCGCTCGTTGAGCACGACGAAGTCATACGACTGCAAAATCATGTAGGTGAACTCGGTGAAGGAGATGCCGCTCTCCAGACGTGCGGCGACGGATTCCTTGGCGAGCATCCACGCGATGGTGAAGTTTTTGCCCACGTCACGCAGCAGCTCGACGGCGCTGAGCTTGCAGATCCAGTCGGCGTTGTTTTCGATGATGGTCTTGTCGGGAACGAGGATGCTGCGAATTTGCGCCTCGATGCGCTTCACGAATTCAGCCACGGTCTCGGGCGTGTTGAGCGTGCGCTCGTTCGCCTTGCCGCTGGGGTCGCCGATCAAACCGGTGCCGCCGCCGACGATGGCGATGGCCTTGTGCCCGTGCTCCTGCACGCGGCGCAGCGCCATGAGGGGAAGCAGGTTGCCGATGTGCAGGCTGTCCGCGGTGGGATCGAAGCCACAATAGAAGGTCTGCTGCGTCTTGAGGGCTTCTTTGAGGGCGTCGAGGTCGCTGCACTGCTTCAGCAGTCCGCGCCATTCGAGGTCGGCGATCAGGTCGGTCGTGGGCATGTTGTAAAATGTCGAATGATGAATAAGGAATGACGAACGAAACCCGAAGCCCGAGTGACGATGCAGGGTTCGTCATTCGCCATCCTGGTTTCGTCATTCCCCGTTTACGGGGTCGATCCCGGTTCGGCGCGGAGGAGCTGGCGGCCGTTGAAGCGCTCGCCGGGCTTGAAGAGCCAGCCTGGGCTCTCGTCCTTGATCTCCCAGCGGGTGAGTTCAAACTCCGGCAGCACCATGTCGCTGTTCGGATCGAAAACCTTGCGGCCCGTGTAGCGGCCCCAGACGCGGTACTCGGTGTTGTGGTCGTCGCCGTAGGCGTAACCACCGTCGGTCGGCAGTTCGGGCAGGCGGTTGGGGATGTTTTTGTAGCGCTCGTTCATGATGACGAGCCGTGACGTGCTCCAGTCCTGGCCCGGGCTGCGGAGATAGCCCCAGAAATGGGTGTGGGGGAGGTAAAAGCGGCGGCCGATGTAAAAGTCACCGCGCGGCTCCATGGCGATCAGGCGGCGGCGGGACTCAACCTGGGCGGCCTGCTGGGGGGAGAGGCCCTGGGTGGCGCAGCCGGTCATGAACAGGCTGAGGAGAAGCAGGAAGATGGAGAAAACGACGCGGCGGGACATGGTGGGGCGCATTTTGGAGCGTGCGGGAGGCGTCGCAATGGGAAAGGTGCATCCGCCGACCACACCCCACTTCATCACGGTGCCGCCTTCAGCCGCAGTTTCACATGCTTCAGGTCCATGACCTGCCTACCGGGCATGGAAAGCGCCTCAAGCGTGAGTCGCGTCGGACCCTGCGGCAGTTTGAGCGTGCCGAGTTTCAGGTGCGCCCATTCGCGGTTGCGGTAGCGGGCCTTGCCGGCCTCGTCGCGGTGCGGTAGCGGGATGTCCTGGATTGGAGCGGCTGCGACGGCGGCCTCCAGCGCTCCCGAGCCCATGCCGAGGCGAATCTTTGATCCCGCGTCTTCGGCGGGACAGTCGTAGGCGATTTCGATCTCGTAGTCACCCGCCGTGACGACATCGATTCCGAACCAAACCTTCGCTTTCGCGTCCGTCCAGTTCGTGAGCCAGTCATTGGCGAAGCCGGGGCCGTTGGCGAATTGGAGCGGCTCGTCGTAGGAGGCCTGCGGCGCATGCAGTTCGACGGGGTTGTGCGCCGTGTGACCGACGGGCAGTGGGAAGCGCTGCAGGCCCTCGCTGGCGATGTCGGCGAACCACGCGTCGTATTGCGCGGCGAGTTCCCTCACGAGCTTGGGATTGGCTTTGGCGATGTCATTCTTTTCACCGGGGTCAACCTCCATGTCGTAGAGCTGCCATGGCGTGGCGCTGTCGTCATTGGCCCGGGCCTTGGAGCCACCGGCAGGGCCTTTGATCTCGCGCACGAGACGGTGCCGCTGAGTGCGCACGGCTCCTGGGTACTTGTTCGTTTCGTCGATGGGATTGTGCGTGAACAGCGTGCGCCCGGGCCAGCCGTCCCGGCCTTCCAAAAGCGGGCGCAGGCTGATGCCGTCGAGTTTGGGCCCCTTCGGGGCCGTCACACCGCAAAGATCAAGCAGTGTGCGAAAGAGATCGATGTGCGAGACGATGGGCTTCACGACATGCGGCTGCCATTTTGCCGCCGGCCAGCGCATGAAGAGCGGCACGCGGCTGCCGCCCTCGTGCACGCTGACTTTGCCGCCGCGCATGCCGGCGTTGTAGATCTTCACGCCCGCCGTGCCGCCATTGTCCGTCAAAAACAGCACGATGGTGTTTTCGGCGAGTTTGAGTTCATCGAGCTGCGCGAGCAGGCGGCCGACGTTGTCGTCGATGTTCTCACACATGCCGTAAAACGCGGCCACGTTGTCTTCGAAGCCCTTCGCCTTGAACTTGTCGAAGTACCGGTCCGGCACCTGGTAGGGGGAGTGCGGCGCGTTGTAGGCGAGATAGCAAAAGAAAGGCTGCTTTTGATTTGCGCTGATGAATTTCACCGCCTCGTCGGTCAGCACGTCGCTGATGTAGCCCTGTGTCGGCTCGGGAGTCGAACCACGCAGGAGCGTGGCGTCAAAGTAGTTGTTCCAGTGGCCGTTGTTGAAGCCGAAAACGTCGTCAAAGCCCTGCCCGGCGGGGGTGAAGGGAAACTGCTCGCCGTTGTGCCACTTGCCGATGCAGGCGCTGCGATAACCGCCGGTTTTCAGAGCCTCCGCCACCGTCACCTCCGAAGGCCGCATGGCCTCCTTGTTGTGCGTGACGCCATGACAGCCCGTGCGCAACGGCCAGCGCCCCGTCAGCAGCGCTGCGCGTGTCGGCGCACAGAAGGAGTTCACATAGAAGCGCTCAAACTGCACGCCTTCGTGGCCGAGTTTGTCGATGTGCGGCGTCTGCACATGCGGATTGCCATGGATCGAGAAATCACCGTAGCCTTGGTCGTCCGTGATGATGAGCAGGACGTTCGGCGGAGCCGAAAATGACGAATGTAAACAGGCGAAGATCGAGAGGAGGCAAAGATAACGGCACATCCGCTGGGAACGCACTGAAGAGCCCCATATTGCCAGGTCGTTTCACACGCGATTGTCCTGAAGATCGACTTCGGGATCGAGCGGCGCACCATCGAGCAGATGTTCGACGAGGTGACGGGCGAGCCACGGTGTGCGCAGCGAGCCCTTGGAGCCGAGGCCGTTCAAAAAGGCCACACGCGAATGCGCCGGATGCGTGCCGATAAAGGCCTGGCGGTTTTTGATGATCGGCCTCACGGCGGATTGCGCGGCGATGATGCGGACCGGAACGTTCAACAGCGAGCGCAGCGTTTTTTCAAGCTCCTCGACTTTTTCCTTCGCAGGCGTGTGCGGGTCGTCAAAACTCCACTCGTAGGTGGAGCCGGCGCGCAGCGTGCCGTCCGTCCGCGGCAGCAGCCAGCAGCCGCGATTCAGGATGCGCCGCTCGCCCTGAAGATCCGCCTCGACCGACAGGATGGTGCCCAGCGCGGACTGAAACCGTGCCCAGCGCAGCAGCGGATGTTTTTCCGCACTCCAGCCCTGCGCCCAGATGACGTGGGAGAAGCGCCCGTCCCGCCACTCGACGCCGTCGGCATCGTCGCGCACGTCTTCAGGCCGCACGTCGGCGCTGGTCCATGCGCCGAGCG
The DNA here is from genome assembly GCA_964452755.1 of uncultured Prosthecobacter sp. Lineage (GTDB taxonomy): Bacteria > Verrucomicrobiota > Verrucomicrobiia > Verrucomicrobiales > Verrucomicrobiaceae > Prosthecobacter. The sequence goes on from CAYVQY010000001.1 coordinate 1,164,455, forward strand.
TTTCAAAGTGGCGCCTGCTGGCCTGGAGGTAGGCCGCGGTGTCGAGCCATGCGGCGTGACGCTGCTGAAAGCCGTTTTCCGGATCTCGGATCACCGCCGCGTCGAGTTCGGGTGGCCGCGAGCGGACGAATGCCTGAAGATCTGGATCACGACGGCGCTTTTCCCATTTGGCGATCTCCTGTTCGTTTTTGAGCAAACGAACGTTGCCACGTGGAAACAAGAAACGCTGATTCAGATGTTTCCCGCACTGCCGGTAGAAACCCAGCGCCTCGCGATAAAACAATGTATAGCGCCAGCTTACGGTGAGACGCATACCGGTGACGGGCGTGATCAATCCGGCGGCGACTTTTGACGAGGTGACCGCCTCATCGCGGTCCACGATGACAAATGGTACTTTCCGCTCAAGCAGACGCCAGGCCAGAGCCGAACCCGCGAGTCCCTGGCCGATGATGAGGACGCGGGCGGACATGCGCGGCCGGGTGTCGGGTTACTTGCCTGCCATGGCCTGCATGACTTCCTTCAGCCGCTCGCCTGCCGTGGCGGCCTGGTCTTGAGTCAGCGGCTTCGCGGGAGCCTCCCGCCATGCCTGGCTGACGGCGTCGATGCAGGTGCGGACGTTGACCAGAAGGGCCTCCTCGCGCTTTGCGATGCTGAGGCGGTCGAAATCTCCGCGCAAGTCCGCCAGCAGTGCGGGCGAGCCGCCCCCGAGGACCGGCACATCCGCCTCCGGTGCGGCGACGATGATGGCGGAGACGATTTCCAAAAGACGGAGACTGATGCCGATGTCGATGAGCAGGGCGAGCTCCTCGTCCATCTGCTCGTGGAGGAGGCGCAGCGCCTCCTGGTGGCCGTCAACAAGCTCCTGGCGCAGCTCCGGCCAGGCATTTTTCTCCGCCAGATTTCCCTGGGCCATGAGACGCGGCAGCAGCTTTTCACCGAGACCGAGCGTGCGGCAGTAGGCCAGCACGTCCTGGTTGTTGTTGCGAAACTGCTGTGCGTCGCCGGCCTGCAGCACGAGATAGCTGTCCCCAAGCAGGGTGCCCAGGATCAGCGCCGTGCGGACGCGGTCGGTCGGCGGGGTGGGCGGCGGACCGCGAAAGAGCATGCGCCAGCGGGCCTTGGTGTGCTGCCCGACGGCGTCGAGGAAATCCGCCGGCGTCTGGTGGGATTCACCTTGTAAGACGGGAGTGTCAGCGGGATCCGCTGCGAGATCCGGCGCGTGAAACCCTGCGAGGCATGCGCCTGTGACTGCGATGAAAATCGTGCGACTCAGACGGGGGAGATGGGCAGGCATGCAGGGTTCGGAAGTACTCGGACGCCCTCATCCTACTCAACAGTGACGCTTTTGGCAAGGTTCCTCGGCTTGTCCACGTCGCAGCCACGGGCCACGGCGGTGTAATAGCTGAGCAACTGAAGCGGAATGACGTTCAAGATCGGCGTAAGGTAGGACGGGCAGTCCGGAACGTAAATCACGTCCTCGGTCAGCCGCTCGAGTTCGGTGCGGCCCTCCGTCGTCACGGCAATGACCGGGCCTTTGCGTGCGAGCACCTCCTCGATGTTGCTGACGTTTTTATCGAAGACCGCGTCGTCGGGGGCGATGAAGACGCTGGGCAGGTCCGGCTTCACCAGGGCGATGACGCCGTGTTTCAGCTCCGCGCTGGGATGGCCGCTGGCGTAGATGTAGCTGATCTCCTTCATCTTCAGGGCTCCTTCGAGCGCCACGGGATAGTTCGCCTGGCGTCCCATGAAGAGCATGCCCTCGGCGTTGCAGTGCTTCTCCGCGATGGCCTTGATCTTCTCCGCCTGCTTCAGGATGGTCACGATTTTGTCCGGCAGCGCTTCGAGCTGGTCGATCATCTCCAGACCATCGACGCTGGAAAGATGGTGAATGCGGCCCAGCAGCAGGCTCAGCAGCGTCATGATCGTGACCTGCGAGGTGAAGGTCTTCGTGGCGGCGACGCCGATTTCGGGGCCGGCGTGGATGTAAACGCCGCCGTCACTCTCGCGGGCGATGGTGCTGCCGACGGTGTTGACGATGCCGAGGCAGCGGATTCCCTTGCGTCGGCCTTCGCGCATCGCGGCAAGCGTGTCGATCGTCTCGCCGCTCTGGCTGAGCACGAACTGCAGCGTGTTTTTGTTGGCGGGAACGTTGCGGTAGCGGAACTCGCTGGCGATCTCGACCTCCGTGGGCACGCGGGCCAGCGACTCGATGAGGTACTCGCCGACCATCGCCGCATGATAAGCCGTGCCGCAGCCCGCGAGGATGATGCGGTCGATCTGCACCAACTCCTTCGGCGTCATGTTCAGCCCGCCGAGCACGGCGGTGCATTCATCCCGGGAAAGGCGGCCGCGCATCGCGTTGCGGATGGAGTTAGGCTGCTCGTAGATCTCCTTGAGCATGAAGTGGGGGAACTCTCCCATCTCCGCATCGTCGGCGCTGAATTCCACGCGGCTGACTTTCACCTGCGCCGGGACGCCCTGGTGCGACTGCACGTCGTAGCCATCGCGCGTGATGGTGACGATGTCGTAGTCGTTCAGATAAACGACGTCCCGCGTGTGGCTCACCACCGCGGCGACGTCGCTGGCGAGAAAGTGCTCCCCTTTGCCCAAGCCGACGATCAGCGGGCTGCCAAGCCGCGCACCGACGATCACGCCCGGCAGGTCGGCGTGCATCACCGCGATGCCGTAGGTGCCCTTCACGCTGGCGAGCGCCGACTTCACGGCACTGACGAGTCGCTGGGTGCCGTCCGCCTCGCCCGACTCCTCGTAATAGGCGCCAATCAGGTGCGAGAGGACCTCCGTGTCTGTCTGGGAATCGAAGCTGTGCCCATTGGCGGAAAGCTGGTCGCGCAGAGTCTGATAGTTCTCAATGACGCCGTTGTGAACGATGACGAGCTTGCCGCCCTGGTCGGGATGCGGATGCGCGTTTTCGTCCGTGGCGGGTCCGTGGGTGGCCCAGCGAGTGTGGGAAATGCCCACCGTGCCTTCAGGCCGGGCCAGATCCACGGCCTCGCGCAGGTTGGCGATGCGGCCGGCTTTTTTGACTGTCTGCAGACCACCGGGGCCGCACAGCGAGAGCCCGGCCGAGTCGTAGCCGCGATATTCGAGGCGGCGCAGCCCGTCCAGAAGGATCGAACTCGCCTGCCTGTTGCCGATGTAACCAACGATGCCGCACATGAGATGGAAAAATGGGGGATAAAGACGCCCTGTCGAAGAGCGGGCCGGTACGATACCGCCACGACAATCCCACGCCAGCAGTTCATTGCCGCTCCTTTTATGTTTATTGAAAAGAATGCTCTTAGCAGGACCTGTGCCCGCCTCAATACAGGTCGAGCGCCAAATCCAGCGCACGTGCGGAGTGGGTCAGGGCACCGACGGAAATGGCATTCACTCCGGTGGCGGCAACATCGCGGATCGTCTCCAGCGTGATGCCGCCGCTGGCCTCCAGCCACAGCCTGCCATTGACGAGTTTGACCGCCTCCCTCTGCTGGTCGGGTGTCATGTTGTCGAGCAGCAGCATGTCCACACCTTCGAGGGTGAGGAAATCGGCCACCTGCGCGAGGGTCGCGGCTTCGAGCTGGACGCGGACACCCGGGCGCTCGCTGCGGAGGCGGAGGATCGCCGCCTGCAACGCCGTCAGGTCGCCGTTGGCCGCGAGGTGGTTGTCCTTGACCATGGCGTGGTCGTAGAGGCCCATGCGGTGGTTGGTGCCGCCGCCGTGTTTGACGGCGGCTTTTTCTATCAACCGCCATCCAGGCGTGGTTTTCCGGGTGTCCCAGACTTGGACGGGATGCGGTTTGACGGCAGCGACATAGGTCCGGGTCAGCGTGGCGACGCCACACAGGCGCTGGAGGAAATTGAGCGCCGTGCGCTCGGCGGTCAGCAAGGAGCGGGTGCTGCCGGCGGCCTTCATGAGAATCCCGCCCGGCTCAAAGGTGCCTCCATCGGGGATGCAGACCTCGACTTCGAGCCCGGGGTCGATTTCCATGAAAACAGCGGCCGCGATCCCGGCTCCAGAGACCACTCCGGCCTCCCGGGCCACGATTTCCGCCCTGGACCGGGAAGCTTCGGGAATGAAATACGCGGAGGTGACATCGCCATCGCCAACATCCTCGACGATGGCGGCTTGAATCAGGGCTGAAACGGAAGAATCCATGGTCTGGGAGCTTTAAGCAGTAAACCGGCGGATTCCAGTCCCGGGAAAAACAGGTTGCCAAAACATGGAAACTGTCCACCTTCCCCGCCCCTCGCCCCCGGCCTGACCGTATCACGGCCCTCAACGCGAACCCACAAGGAGACTGTCATGAGCAACATCATCGAAAAGATCAATCAAGAGCAACTGAAGGCGAGCGTCGCCGAATTCAACGTGGGAGACTCCGTTAAGGTGCACACGCGTGTCGTCGAAGGCGACAAGGAACGTATCCAGATCTTCGCGGGCATCGTGATCGCGCGCAAAGGCCACGGCATCAACGAAGCGTTCACCGTCCGCAAGATTTCCTACGGCGAAGGCGTGGAACGCGTTTTCCCCCTGCACAGCCCGAAGGTGGCCAAAATCGAAGTCACAAAGTCCGGCCGCGTGCGCCGCGCCCGCCTGCATTACCTGCGCCAGCGCCAAGGCAAGGAGGCGATGTCCGTCAAGGAGCGCCCCCAGGCAGCCTGATCGGCCCGGCCCATCAGTCACAAAAAAAAGGAGGAGCGTCGCCGCTCCTCCTTTTTTTGTGACTTGAAGCAGCCGGGTAGCGGCATTTGGCCCCACCCGGCCCGAGACAGCTTTATTTCTTCTTCCCGCCGGACATGGAGATCACCAGGACGAGCACGACCACTCCCATGCCGATGAGCAGGAGCGTGTTGGTGCTGAGACCGGCGGGCACCTCCTCCTCCATGGTCATGGGCACCGGCGGAGGAGCAGCCATGGGCGGCTGCTGCTGAGGATAGCCATTCGGTGCCGGAGCAGCCTCAGGGTAACCGGACGGCTGGGCGACTTGAGGAGCCATGCCCGGCGCAGGGGCAACCGCTCCCGGTACGGGCTGCACAGGCTGCTGGGCGGCGGGAACGGTTCCGGCCACCGGAGCCTGCTGCGGAGCACCGGTCGCAGGCTGCGGAGCACCTTCACCACCGGCAGCCGCCAGGGCGGCGGCCACGCGGGCATCCATGCCGGGCGCTGTCGTGCCGCCGATGGCCGCAGAGCCAGCGGCCGCCGCCTGCTGCGCCGCCTGAGCCTGTGCCTGCTGTTGCAGAGGGATCAGAGCCAGCTGCTGCTGGGCGTAGGCGTAGCGCTGGCGGTAGGCCTGGAAAATCTGGCCGTAATACTGCTTGCTCGCGGCATCCAGATCCGTCGCGGCTGTTTCACCCGCGATGATCGCGTCCCCCATCTTTTTCAGCTCTTCCTCCTCCTTGGCGGCCTTCGCATCGGCACGCATGACGTCGGCGATGGCGGCGTTGACTTTGCTGATCACGGGCAGCGGCAACTCGTTCAAGCGGGTCTTCTCGCCGATGATGTTGGTGGAGAGGGACTTCAGACTGGCGAGGTCGTACTTGTAGGGATTGAACCATTTCGGATTCAGTTTCCTCTCGGCGTCGTAGGCCGCCTTCCACTGTTCCTTTTCGCGGGCCACCGCCTCCTTGAAGCGGGAGAGATCCGGCTCGATCAGGCGCTTTTCGTTGTCCTCGCGGACCTTTTGCAGCGCCGGCTGATCCTTGATCATCTGCTCAATCTGGGCCTCGTACTTGCCGAGCACTCCAAGCGCGAGTTCGACCGCCTCGGGATAATAAACCGAAGCGATGTATCCGCCCTGCGGATTGGACATTTTCCCGAAGGCCTTCATGACGCCGTTGTAGTTCTTGGCCTCTTCCTCCTCTTTCATTTCGGTGAGCAGGCCGTAGGCCTTCACGTTGAAGCTTTCCGCCTTGGCCTCCTCGGGGCTGAGCCATTTCCCCTCCAGCTTGATGCCGCCGGCGACCACCTTCTCCTTCTCCTCCTGTACCTGAGCGATCATCTTGTCCACCTCGGCAGCCTGAGGCGTGCCGGGATAACGATTCACGAAGGGACGCAGGCGGTCCTGGATGAGCGCCTCGTACTTTTCGGCGGACATGAGGTCCGGTGTGGGCAGGACTTTGCGCAATTCGATGATCTCCACCTCTTCAGGCGACTGCTTGAGGATGTCCGCGATGTCGGCGCGCGGAATGTCCTTTTCGTCCCAAATCTTCGGCGTGAGCTTGTAGCGCATGCGGATCGAAGTCTCGTTCTCGGACAGGATGTTGCCCTCGAGCTTCTTGCCCTCCTTGAGCGTCACAATGTCGGCTTGCAGAAACCCTGCGGAGCAAAGCAGCGCGAAAAGGGACGGTCGAAAATGGCTCGATTTCATGTTGGTACGGTTTGGATGAGGTGTCTTGTGAGGCTCCGAATTTTAAGCGGGCTACGAGAAATAACTCAAAACCGCCACAGGAGTAAAGAACGAACCTGTTTTTCCTGCACCCCGGGCCCGCCGCTTAATGCGAACGCCGCTTGAGGATGATGCGTTTGAAGCGGGCGTTTCCCTCCTGGCTGACGCTCATGACATCGGGATCGTTGACGAAAACATTGTGCACCAGGCGGCGGTAGTAGCTGTTCATCGGCGGCAGATCGGCGCTCTGGCCGGTGGCGCGGACGCGGTCCCCGAGCTCCTTCGCACGGGCGACCATCTTGTCCTCTCGCATCGATCTGTAAAATTCCACGTCCACGCGGATGCGCGGCGCGTCCTTGATGTGGCGCTGGAGGACGCGGTTCACGAGGTATTGGATGTCGTCCAGCGTCTCGCCGCGACGCCCGATAAGCGCTTCCGAATCATCCGTGAGAACCTGCAGCGTGGGGCCGTCGGGTCCGTTGTCCTCCTCGATCTGGACGACAAAGCCCAGATAGCCGAGCATCGAGTCAAGAATGTGGCGGGCGTGTTCCAACGGCGTCATAGATTTGTGCGGGTCTAGCCTCCAAGGCGCGGGGGTTTCGGGCCTTTTTTCTTGTCCTTATCCTTGTGGCCCATGGGATTGAAGAACGGATTCTGCGGCGGAGGACCTTTCGGCACCGGCTTCTGCGCCACTTTTTCCAGCTTCGGCTCGGGCATGTAGAGCTTCATGATCCAGGTCTGCGCGATGCTGAAGACGTTCTGGGTGGACCAGTAGAGCGCCAGCGCGGCGGCAAAGTTGTAGCAGATGAACAGGAAAAACACAGGCATGAACATGAAAATGCGCTGCTGCATCTTATCCACCGTGGCCGGCTGCGGCGTCAGCTTCATCTGCGCCACCATCGTCAGGCCCATGATGATCGGCAGCGGATTGATGTCGATGCCGCCCCAGTTCGTCACCGTGTCGGCGGCGGAGAGGTCATTCACCCAAAGGAAACCCTGCCCGCGGAGTTCGGCGGCGTATTCCAGCACCCGGTAGAGGCCGAAGAAGATCGGGATCTGCAAAAACATCGGCAGACAGCCGCCGAGCGGGTTCACACCGTACTCGCGGTAGAGCTTCATCACCTCCATCTGCTGCTTTTGCGGGTCGTCCTTGTACTTCTCCTGCAGCTCCTTCATCATCGGCCCCAGCAGGCCCATGCGCTTCATCGTGAAGGTGGACTTCGCATGAATTGGCCAGATGCACAGGCGCACAAAGATCGTCAGCAGGATGATCGAGAGGCCCCAGTTGCCCGTAAAGTCGTGCATCCAGCGCATGACCCAGGAAAGGAAGATGCTGATCGGTTTGAACCAGCCGTAGAACATCGCAAAGCTGCGCTGCCGCCCGATCTTGCTGAGCCGGTCGTGCTCCTTCGGGCCCAGATAGACCTCATAGGTCTCCGTCACCGACGCTCCGGGTGCCAGATCCACCGGTGGCAGCCCCATCGAGGCGTCAAACGCATGGTCCTCGACGTCCGATTTTCCCGCATCCGCCAAGTCGATCGGCTTCGCCAGCTTGCGGCGCGATGCCCAGAACTTCCCCGGCGCGTCCTTCTCCCCGGTCCGTGTGATGATGTGGGTGTAGAAACGGCCCATCACACCCGCAAAGCGCAGAGAGGGGTAGGACTGCCGAAACTCCGTCTTCGCCTCGCTGAACCACCCTTTGCCAAAATAATCCGCCATGTGGTAGTCGGCGTCTCCGGCGTCATTCCAGAAGAAACCCTCGTAGCGGGCGTCATCGTGCTTCAGGGCGCTCGAAGCACCTGTGTAGAGGTAATATTCCTCGGAGCGGTGCTGCGCGGCGCCCGTGTTTGTCAGCGTGATCGCAAGCTTGATCAGATGCTCGTCACTCTCCTCGCCCTCCGTCAGCGTGAAGGCCTTCGTCACCACGATGCCCTCCGTCGTCGTGCCTTCAAAAGTCGCGCCGTGCTCGCTCTTTTCCGTCAATTTGTAGGCGATGCCGTCCAGCCCCGCAGGCTCGCGGCGGAGAGCGCCCACCGCCTCCAGCCCGTTCGAGTTCAGCGTCACCTGATCGGTACCAGCCAGGACGGCGCGGGCGATGCCGCCGCCCTTTGAACTCAGTTCAAAAGTCACGCTGCCCGTGGTGATGGAGTGCTTCTCCTCCTGCAGGCTGACCACTGCGGCGGCAGGAGTCGGCGCTGCTGCCGGGACACCGGGCGTCGCCGCAGCCGCCGCACCCGCCGGGGCGACAGCCTCGGTCTTGGCTTTTTCAGCCTGCTTGCGAGCCGCCTCGGCCTGCGCGGCCTTCTGGTTCTCCTGCATGTAGTGCCAGTTCAGCACCATGAGGATGGCACACAGGGAAACAACGATCCAGCCTTTGCGGTCCATGAAAATTGAGTGGGTAGAGAGTCTTTAGAGTTGAGAGGGAAAGCCGATGTCACAGACAGGCGGCTTCGTCATTCGGATTTCATCATTTCCTCCCCGGCACCGGATCATGCCCGTGTCCCCCCCAGGGCTGACAGCGTCCGATCCGGCGGAGACCCAGCCAGCCGCCGCGCAGCACACCGTGCGTCTCCACCGCCTGCAGGAAATACTCCGAGCAGGTCGGCGTGAAGCGGCAGCCCGAACCCGGACCGCCAAAGGCGTGAATCACCGGAGAAAGGAACCTCTGGTAGCAGCGGATGAGGATTCGAACGAGCCATTTCATGTTCCGGAGGGTGCCGGTTTCAGAAGATTCATGCGCCGCGCAAGCCGCAGCCAGTCATGCTCCAGTTCAGCCAGCGCGGCCTGCGGCGCACGCCAGCGGGCGATCAATACCATCCTCCAGCCCGGGGCGATTTCCGCACGATGGGCGCGAATGATCTCGCGCAACAATCGGCGGATGCGGTTCCGAACCACGGCGTTTCCCAGTCTGCCGCCCGTGATGAGGCCAAACTGGAATTCCTCCACATCGTCTGATCTCAAGGCACCCAACACCAGAAACTTTCCGGCCTGACTGCTGCCCTGCGATTTCACCCGCGCGAAATCTTGCGCCAGCTTCATCCGCAGGTTTGAGGGGAGGCGCATGGGGAGGAAGCGCCGTGAGGGCGTCAGTTGGCGTGCTGCTGCGTGTGACGCTTGAAGTGGATTTCCACGCCCTTCGGCAGGAGACGCTTGCGCCCGGCGGCACGGCGGCGGCGGATGATGGCGCGTCCGTTTACCGTCTTCATGCGGGCACGAAAGCCAAACTGCTGCTTCCGCGTGCGTTTGGAGGGTTGATAGGTCCGTTTGGTCTTGGGCATGGGCTTGTGGGGTGGTGAAAGTCAGGGCTCGGGAGCCAGGCCGGACAAATCGCAGCCTCCTCTCGAAAAGGGGGCGGGAGACTAGCGGGAGCCGCCCATTTGTCAATCAGGTCGTCAAAACAAGCCGGTTTCGGTGCTTTCGGGCCGGTTTTCACCGGCTCTCCGCCACCGCAGGCTCCCCCCGCCGGTTCTGAAACTGGCGGCTCTTCACGATTTCCAGCACGGCGGCGGAGAATTTCCCGCCGTTCTGTTTCATCGACGTCTGCATCTGCGCGATGAGCGCCTTGTCGCTCGGCAGGGTCTGGCGGCCAAGGGCGTAGCCGAGGAGTTTGCGGGTAAACTGGGTCGTGAACTGCGGCTCGTTCTTTTTCAGGTAGTCGCGCAGGCCGGAGAGGCCTTGGAACTTCGTGCCGTCCTTGAGCTCGCCGGTGTCGTCGATGTCCGGCTCGCTGCGGAACTGGCCGATGGGATCAAAACGCTCCAAGGCGAAACCGAGCGGGTCGATGCGCTCGTGGCAGACGGCGCAGGCCGGATCGGTGCGGTGCTGCATGAGGGACTCGCGCAGGCTGGAGGGCTTGCTGGCCTCTTTGAGCTCCGGGACGTTCGGCGGCGGCGGTGGTGAACTAAACCCGAGAACAACCTGATACAAATAGTCGCCGCGCACCACCGGACTGGTGCGGTGCGGGCGTGAGGTTTTGGTCAAAATCGCGCCCATGCCGAGCAGGCCGCCGCGATTCTGCTGCGCGACTTTGACCTCGCGGAACTCGTCACCGGTGACGCCGGGCACGCCGTAAAACTTGGCCAGGCGCTCGTTCAGGAAGGTGTAGTCGCCGCCGATGATGTCGCCGACCTTCCGGTCCTCGTGTACGAGCCGTGTAAAGAACTCCACCACCTCCCGCTGCATGTCGTGGCGAATGTCGGCGGTGAACTGCGGGAAGATTTTTTCATCGACCGTGCTCTGCGCATCGAAGCCGCTGAACTTCAGCCACTGACCGGCGAACTCCTTCGCCAGGGCCGAGGCCTTCGGATCGCGCAGCATGCGCTTCGTCTGCGCTGCGAGCACCTCGGGCTTCGCAAGGCTGCCGTCTTCGGCGGCCTTGCGCAGTTCCCAGTCAGGCATGGAGGCCCAGAGGAAATAGCTGAGGCGGGAGGCCAGCTCGTAGACGTTCAGTTTCACATCGCCCTCGCCGCTGGCGGCGAGAGGCAGCGTTTCGGCCTTGAAGAGGAAATGCGGTGACACGAGCACGCGGACGAGGACCTCACGCGCAGCGGACTCGCGGTCGAGTTCCTTGCTGCGTCCGTCAAAGTAGAGCGCGTCGATCTTTTGGAACTCCTCCTCGCTCATCGGCCGCCGCCAGGCGCGTTTGGCGAACTGCCGCAGGTGCCAGACCATGGCGCTGTCGTAGTCTTTGGCCTGCTGGGCGTTGAGTTTGGAGGGCGCGGCGAAGCCCCAATCCTTCTTCATCGCGAGGAGGCGCTCGCCTTCCTGCTTGCCGAGGAGCTGGCCGAACTGCTCGTCGCTGAAGTAGTACACGCCGAGGCCGGGCGAGCTGCGGTACATGTTTTGCGCCACGATTTCGAGGCGGCGCTCCATCATGTCGGCAAAGGCCTGCTTCATCGAGTTGAACTCTCCCATGGTCTGCTGCGCGGCCTTGGTGCCGCGTTTCCAGATGGTGAGCACTCCGGACATGACCTTCGTCACGTCGCGTGGCTTGTCGGTGCTGAGTGCCCACTGGATGGTGGCCTCTTCGACCTCGGGGTTTTCCATGTCGAGGCGCGTGTCCACCTTCAGCCAATGAGAGCCCTCCGGCAGTGGCAGGGTGAAGACTTGCGGAGCGGCAAAGGCGAGCACATGCGGCTCGATGGTGCGACCTGGCTGCGGATGCCTGCCATAAACGGCACGCATTTTTTCCAGCTCGGCGATGCGTGCCTTCAGCGCGTCGAGATTCGGCGGCGCTGGGTTTGCGGCGGCCTGCTTCTTCTTTTCATCGAGCGTCTTGGTGAGCCAGTGGCGGTAATTGAGCTTCTCCTTGCCGACGCTGACCTCGATGTGGGTCACGAGGGCAATGTCGCCTTTGTTGCCATCGGCGGTGTCTCCAAAGCAGAGATGGACGTGTTTTTTGCCGTTCACGGAGGTCTGCATCGGATACGGGCGGATGCCGTCGCTGTCCTGCTGCCAGCGCTGCGGTCCTTCACCGGGGCGTTTGGGATTGTTCCAGGACTGGCGGTCCGCCGCGATGGTCTGGATGATGGGCAAGGCGGCCTTTTCATCCGCCGGCAAGGCACGCCAGGGCACGCGGGTGAGATCGAGGAAGCGTGATTTCGGCTCCGTGTTGTTCAGGTGCTTCCACCAGTTCGCAAGGAAGTGGATGTTGAGCTTCATGTCCTTCGCGAGCTGCTCCAGCGGCACCTTTTGATGCTGGTGCTTCCAGCAGGCGTGCATGTAATCGGCCTCGCGCAGCGGCTGATCATCCGTCGGCAGGTGCGGCGTGGCCTTCTGCTGATACCACACATACAGCCCCTGCTCCGCCTGCGCCTTCACCTGCTCCGGACCGCGCAGGCCGATGCGGTTCGGGTGAAAGGCGATCCCCGTGCCCGGCATGATCGTGGCGTGGTCCGCCAGCTTCCGCGCCGCATTGAAGTACTTGTCGATCGCCGCCGGGCTCATGAAGAGCACGTCGCCGGTGTTCGTGAAACCCTCGCCGCCACCGCCATCCGTCTGAAATTCCTGCGCCAGGGCATAGTCACGGCCCGTGAGATCGCGGATCGTGTTGTCATACTCGGCGTTCGTGAGGCGGCGCATCGTCACCGGGCCGGGATCGCCGGACTTCGCCTCCGCCAGCATGTCGAGCGAATGCGTCACCCAGGCGGTGATGCCGTCCTTCTCCGCCGGATCGAGCGCCTTGGCCTTCTTCGGCGGCATGTCGCCGTTTTCGATGCTGTCCTTCACCTTCTGCCAGAGGTCGAACTCCACCGCGAGCTGCGGATCAGAGGCGAACCTCTTCAAATCGACATCGCCCTTCGACTTGTCCGCGTTGTGGCACTCGTAGCATTTGGCGGCCAAAAACGGCTCCACCGCCTTCCATTCCGGAGCGGCATGCAGCGACGGGCCGACGACCAAGGCGGCCAGGGGGAGATGGCGAAAGTTCAAAAACATGGGGGCCGACAACTACGCCCCGTCCCGGGCATTTTTCATGCCTGAATTGTCACCCATGCGGCGGTGGATGCTCGGGGAAGGTGAAAAGCAATCCATCACCCCCTACCCCTTCGCCTTCAGAGCCTCGATCACAGCAGCGAAGTCATCCTTCTCGATGTCCTTGATGCCGCGTGGCATGAGGTGATCGCTCACATGGCGCAGCATCAGCTCGGTGTGATGGCAGAAGTCCCGAATCATCGTCATGTCAGCGCCCGCACCGCCCCAGGTGGCGGGATCCAGGCCCGCCGTGGCTTCCGTCAGTTCCTGAAGCTGGGCGTTCCAGTAGCGCACATGCGCCAGGCGTTCGGGGGTCTTGCTCAGCTTCGCATCTTCCAGCACCAGCGGAACGATGCGATTGAGGAAGTCCGCCTTCTCACCGCAACTGGACTGGTAGAGGAACAGCAGCTCCCGCATGCAGTAGGGGGACTGCACATACTTCTCGCTCAGCACCACGCAGACACGCCTCGCCTGCCCGATCTCGCGCATGAAGTCACTGATCCAGTCGCCGGGCCGCATGGCCCGCTTGTCGCGCTTCACTTCGTAGCCCTCGCGAACCAACCGAAGCTCCAGGTGGTTCACGAGTTCCTCTTTCTCTCCACCCCAGGCATAGGACAGATAGATCAGCGGCTTCCCGGTGGGAGCCGGCGCGATCTTGAGTGTCTCCGCCAGTGGCTTCGTCTCTTCCCGTTCCACGGCGGTAGCCACCGCTGCGCCCGCCTCCTCGACAACCGTCGGCGGCTGGCCGATGCGAATCTTCATGATCGCCTTCTGCAAACGCGCCAGCAGTTCACGCGCATGGCCATCGCAGGTTTCGATGATGATGCGGCCACGCGCCGGAACCTCGGGCGTGCCGGTACTTTCGGCACGGATGCGGGCGCGGCTGTGCGTGCTGCTGTCGTAGAAGCAGCAGCCGTAGCGCCAGTAGGCCGCGTCCGCGCCACCGATGCGACCGATCTGACAGAGGAATTCCCGCAGGATGCCCGCATGCAGAAAGGCATACTCCAGCGTGATCTTTTCGGCGGGCAGGTCCGGCCGCCACAACGCCTCCACGCGCGGCTTCACCTCCGCTTCCAGCGGCAGCAGGTCCGGCAGCGCATAGCGTTGAATCGTGTTGTGGCGATAGTGATCCAGCGGAAAGCAGATCGCGCAGCTCTTCATCATGCCGAGGATCGTTGCCTGCTCCTTCTCGCTGAACTCATCGTGCCAGACGAGACTGTTCAGCATCGGCAGGGTGAAGATCCCGCCCATCTGCCGCAGCACCTGGCAGGGGCCGTCGCGGTCCAGCACGGCATAGATGGCGCGCAGCGCCCACTCCTGATCCAGCACGATCTCGTCCTTGAAGAGTCCTTCGCGGTAAAACACTTCGCCACTGCGGTGCAGGTAGCTCAGCAGCGCGGCGGGCACGCTGGTGCCATGGGTCTTGCGGCACAGCTCGTCAAAGCGCGCACGGCTGATGGTTTTCTTCGTGCCTTTGAGCTTCCGCAGCTTGTCCCGCACCGCCACCCAGCTTGCAGGCAGGCGGTAGGTGCTTGGGTCTCCAGCAGGTAGCGCGTGGCGGAGCGGATGGCGGCGTTCAGCTCATCCATCTCTCCCAGCTTCGCGCTGCAGGTCACCTGCGGCAGCGGGCGCCTGAAGCCGTGCTCCGCCGGCAGCGGGGCGTTGGCGCGGTCGCTCTCCTTGTCGCACTTGGCCTGCACCACGATCAGCGCCGCGTCCTCGCCTGCGAGAGATCGGACATAGTCCAGCCAGTAGGTCAGCCGGTGATGGTGCATGGACAGGCCGCTCTCCTCGTAGTCGCCCGCCGCCTCCACCTCCCGGCTCCACACCAGGATGAAGACCGCCCGCCCTTCCAGAAACAGGGCATGGGTGCCGTGGTAGATGTCCTGCCCGCCGAAGTCCCAGAGCTTCGCCTTCGTCGCCCCCTGACCCGCATCCGGCAGCAGCGGGAAGTGGCCGATCTGCACGCCATGCGTGCTGGGCACTTGATCGTCGTAGTCCTCCCCGCGCAACTGGCGGCAGATCTGCGTCTTGCCCGCCGTGCCGTTGCCCAGCACGAAAACCTTAACCTCCTGGTCCTTGTCTTCCCCTGCCCGCAGATCGGCCGCCCAGGAGCGGAAGCCTTTCAGGCAATCGGAATAAAAATACTCTGAGAGCACCTCGGGCGGCACTCCCAGAATCCGGTCGGCGAAGAGTTCCTCAAGAACCGGGAATGACTCGCACCATTCGGGGGTCAGGAGGCTTGGCCCGCTGCCATATACGTCGAGTCTTTGCAGAGACGAATGACCACGCAGCGGCTCCCAGGAGGTGATGCATTGGCATTCACTCACATCGAGCGATTGCAGGGCGCTGAGGCCGACCAGCGGCGTCAGGTCGCTCACCTGTGTGTCCCCCAAATCAAGCGATTGCAGGGCGATGAGCCCCGCCAGCGGCGTCAGGTCGCTCACCTTCGTGCTACCCACACCGAGCGATTGCAGGGCGATGAGACCGACCAGCGGCGTCAGGTCGCTCACTTTCGTGTTCATCACATTCAGCGATTGCAGGGCGCTGAGGCCGACCAGTGGCGTCAGGTCGCTCACCGGCGAGCCTCTCACATCGAGAGTTTGCAGGGCTATGAGGCCTGCCAGCGGCGACAGATCCGCCAGAGGCCGCGCAGCCAACCAACGGTCGATCTCCCATCCCCAAGTATTCTTATCCTGATCGTAAACTCGAGTTCCCAAGCCCAGTTCCCGCAGCGCCGTCAGCTCCGCGATCTCGTCCGGGATCTGCTCCAGGCCGCTGATGTCTCCCAGGTCCAGCCAGTGCTGGCCGCTGAGCCTGGCGGCCTGGATGCGGCGTTGGGCTTCGGAGTAGGCTTCAGCGGCGGTCATGATCGGGCCGATGCTGCGGCAGCGCCGCGATGCTGACAAGCGGGGAATTTCCGCAGGCAAGGCTCCGTGCCCTGCCGGGGCGGCGCGCCTGATGTCCGCCCGAAAACTTTTTCTCGTTCATTTTTAAGCACTTGCGTCGGGGGTCGCAGATTGGGCTTCAAGGCGGGCGGCACTTTTGCTTGAATCCGCGCCCGACAACCATTTGCGAGCATGAGCAGGAAGCGTGTCTTCCAACGGGGACGCATCACCGGACAGCGGTGGGCGAAGGCACTGAATGTGGAACTGTATGACGAGCAGTATGCGGCGGCAATGATGAGCGCGGATTCGCCGCGCGAAATGCAACTCGCACTTTAGAAAAGGACGCGAAATCTAAAGTGACTCTTAGATTTCGCGTGTTGTGCGCACCTCCGAACCTACTCATCACACAGATGAAGGATGAATTGGATTCATCCGGGACGCGGCCGCCACCGATGTCTCTGCGACGAAAGCATTGCGCGAGGCGTATCGTATGGAAAGTACCCCCAATGAATTCCCCCCACTCCCATCATGCCCCGAATCTGGAGCATGCGTTTTTGACGCGCCGTGAGATGCTGCAACGTGTCGGCATGGGCTTTGGCTCGATCGCGCTCGGTTCCGTGCTGGATGCGCAGGCCGCGAAGGCGATGATGGACCCGATGGCACTGCGGCGGCCGCATTTTGAGCCGAAAGCGAAGCGGGTGGTGCATTTCTTCATGAACGGCGGGCCGTCCCAGGTGGACACCTTCGACCCGAAGCCGCTGCTGGACAAATACGACGGCAAACCGCTGCCGAACCTGCTGAAAACGGAGCGTCCGACCGGCGCGGGCTTCAAATCGCCCTTCAAGTTCAGGAAGCGCGGCCAGTGCGGGCTGGAGATGAGCGAGTTGTTCGAGAAGGTGGGCGACTTCGCCGACGACCTCTGCGTGATCCGCTCGATGCATGCGGACGTGCCGAACCACGAGCCGTCACTGGGCCTGATGAACAGCGGCGAAAGCCGCCTGAACCGGCCGACGATGGGCTCTTGGGTGACCTACGGGCTGGGCAGCGAGAATCAGAACCTGCCGGGCTACATTTCCATGTGCCCCGGCGGAATGCCGACGCGGCGCACGAAGAACTGGCAGTCCGCCTTTCTGCCGAGCGCCTACCAGGGCGCCTACATCAACACGGAGGACACCCGCGTCGAAAAGCTGGTGGAGTTCATCAAGAACGGCTCGCTGGACCTGAAGCAGCAGCGCCGCCAGCTCAACCTGCTGCAGACATTGAACCAGAAGCACCTGGCCGCCCGCGAGCGCGACCAGCAGCTCGAATCCCGCGTGCAGAGCTACGAACTGGCCTACCGCATGCAGATGGAGGCCACGGACGCCTTTGACATCATGAAGGAGCCGGAATCCGTGCGGAAGATGTACGGCGACCATGCCTTCGGCCGGCAGTGCCTCATCGCCCGGCGTCTGCTGGAGCGCGGGGTGCGCTTCATCCAGCTCTGGACCGGCGCGGGCCAGCCCTGGGACAGTCACGACGAGATCATGGACCATCAAAGGCTCGCCGGGCAGACCGACGGGGCGATGGCGGCCTTCATGGGCGACCTGAAGCAGCGCGGGCTGTGGGATGACACCCTGATGATGTGGGGCGGCGAATTCGGCCGCACACCGGCGGTGGAACTGCCCTCCCCCGGAGCCAATGCGGGCAAGCAGCACGGTCGCGATCACAACCACTACGGCTTCACGATGTGGCTGGCGGGCGGCGGGGTGCGCGGCGGCTACACGCACGGCAGCACGGACGAGTTCGGCTTCCAGGCGGTGGAGAAACCGGTGCATGTACACGACCTGCACGCGACGATTTTGAAGATCCTCGGCTTTGACCACGAAAAGTTCACCTACCGCTACGCCGGGCTCGATTTCCGCCTGACGGGCGTGAACGAGTGCAAAGTGGTGCAGGAATTGCTTTCCTAAGCGGCTCAGAGCCAGCCAACCCGACCGCTTGCAAGGCTGGCGCTCACGTTTACAGTCGCGCCCTCATGCATCGAAAAATCCTCCTCGCCCTGGCCGTGCTGGCGGCTGTCATCATCACGATGAACGCCCCGGCTCAAGCTCAACAGCCGGGCCCGGTCATCACGGCCGTCCCCAGCCAGGCCGCCGTCCTGGAGGAGAACCCCTACGGCGATGTGCTGACCTTTGAAGGCTTCGTCAAACGCACCGGTGTCATGGCCTACCCGCTGATCGGCCTGTCGATGGTGGCTTTTTTCATGATCGTGCTCTTCGCCTTCACGGTACGGCAGGGCACCGTGGTAAGCGACGCGTTCATGAACTCGGCGGACGCGCTGATCCGCAAGCAGGACTACCTGGGCCTGCTGGCCGTGTGCAACCGGCGCAACGAATGCATCGCCCGCATCACCTCCAAGACGCTGGATTTCGCCACCCGGAATCCCACGGCGAGCTTTGAGGAGGTGAAGGAAGTCACCGAGGCGGAGGGCAACCGCCAGTCGAGCCTGCTGCTCGCCCGAATCGCCTACCTAGGGGACGTCGGAGCGGTGGCACCGATGCTGGGACTGCTCGGCACGACGCTGGGCATGATCACCACCTTCCATGAAATTTCCGGCAAGGGCGTCGGCGGCTCCAGCCAGCTCGGCCTTGCGCAGGGCGTGTCCGAAGCGCTGCTGTGCACGGCGTCCGGCCTCGTGATCGGCATTCCGGCCCTGATTTTCTACGCGATCTTCCGCGGCAAGGTGAACCGCCTCATCTCGGAGATGGAAGCGGCGACGACGCATCTGATGGCGCTGCTGGCGGTGCAGTACAAACGGGCCGCGCGTGCCGTGGCCGGGCAATGAATAACGAATTTCCGAGTGACCACCGCAGTTTGAACTCCACCGGCGCATGAATTTCCGCAAACAGCATTCCATCGAGCCCACGCCCATGCAGCTCGCGCCGCTGGTGGACGTGCTCTTCCTGCTGGTGATCTTTTTTGCCGTGACCTTCCAGTATGCCAAGGAGGAGCAGGTGATGGACGTGAGCGTGCCGGCTGCGGACGAGGGCAAGGAAAAGGAGTCGCGCAACGTCGGCGAGATCATCATCAACATCAAAAAGGAGGGCGAGATCATCGTCAACGGCCAGCAGTTCACCCCCGAGGAGCTGCTGGTGAAGCTGCAGAACATCGTCGCCCTCTACAAGGACCAGGCCGTCATCCTGCGCGGCGATGAAATCACCGACTACCAGCATGTCATCCGCGTTCTCGACACCTGCCAGAAGGCGGGCATCTGGAACATCGCCTTCGCCACCCGCAGGCCCGACGCCGACCAACCCGCCGCCACGCCCCAGTGAGATGACCCCCGCCACGCTCCCAACCACCCCGCGCAACCCATTGGCCCCCGCCTTCCTGGCGCTGATCCTGAGTGCGGGTCTCGTCGAGGCGCAGCAGGTGCCGCGTGCGCTGCCTGTGGATGACACGCCGATTCCGAAAGCCATCCCCGTCAGTCCGGCGCCGAAAGCGCAGCCGGTGCTCGACGATCCGGCAAGCCGCCCTCCGGCTCCGCGCACGAAGGGGCCGGACGACGACATGTTCGACTTCGCCACCCTGGCCTACGACCGCCAGGAATGGGAAATGGCCGCGCAGAACTACGCGAAGTACCTCCAGCAGTACCCGACGGGCCGACAGGTGCCGGACGCACTCTTCCGGATCGGCGAGTGCTTCATGAAGCAGAACCAGCTGCCGCAGGCCTCCGGCTACTACGAGGAGGTGGTCAAACGCTACCCGAAAAGCGAGGGGGCACCCTCGGCCGCCTACCGTCTCGGCGCGATGCGCTTCAACGAGTCGAAATTCCTCGACGCGGCACGCATGTTCGCCTTCTGCGAGACCACCACGAAAAGCCCGCAGGTGAAACTGGCCGCGGCCTACAACCGCAGCCGCGCCCACGAAATGGCGGGCGACAAGGAGGGGCAGGCCGAGGCGCTCGACAAGGTCATCGCCGTCAAGACCGACAATCCCTACCGTGAAACCGCCCTGCTGACGCTCGGCAGCGTGTATCTGGCGGCAGATCAGCGGGCCAAGGCGCTGCCCATTTTCGACGAACTCGTCAAAACCAGCGCCGACCGCCCTATCGTGGCAGAGGCCGCCATCCGCGCCGCCGTCCTCTTCGCCGAAGAAAACAAGCCGGACGAATCCATGGCGATGTTCGAAAAAGCGCTGCGCATGCCCGAAACGACCGAGCAGAACCGCAGCATCGCGCTCGTCGGCATCATCCAGGCGCTTTACGCCAAGGGCGACTACGACGGCGTCATCGACTACTACAACAAGAACTCCGCCGTCCTGCCGCCGGGAGACTCGCGCGCGAAGATGCTGCTGCTCGTCGGCAACGCCTACCGCATGCGCAAGAGCTACGCCCGTGCCGTGGAAGTTTACCTCATGGTCGAGCAGTATCACACGGACACGAAAGAGGCCTTCGATGCCGGCTACTGGAAGCTCTACTGCTTCTATCTGCTCAACGACCGGGACCTCGGCGAGTTCGCCACGGCATTCATCACCCGCTATTCGCAGAGCCAGGCCGGGCACGAGTTCCTTTCCCTGGCCCGTCTCATCCGCGCCGACTTCTACTTCAACAAGGGCGACTACCAGCAGGCCGCCCTCAGCTACAACGAACTCTCCGTCTCCCAGCTCCCGGAAAAGCTGCGGCCAGGCACCGTTTTCAACATGGGCTGGGCGCAGGCCGAAGCCGGGCGCCAGCAGGAGGCCGTGGATTCCTTCACCCGCTTCATCAACGACTATCCCCAGCACGAGTACATCCCCAAGGCCTACGCCCGCCGGGGACTCGCCAACCGCGACGCCCGCGATCTGCCGAAGGCCAAGGCGGACTTCGAGCATGTGACGAGGGAGTTTCCAAAATCCGACGCCTGCGAGATGGCCTGGCTGCAGCTGGGCTTCATCGCCATGGAGCTGAAGGACCCCAAGGCCACGGTGACCGCCTTTGAAACGCTGCTCAAAAAGTTTCCCTCCTCGCCGGCCGCCGCCCGGGCCTACTACGGCATCGGTCGCGGCAACTTCGAACAAAAGATCTACGACAAGGCGGTCACCGCCCTCCGCCGCTCGATCGAGCTCGACAGCAAGGACTACCTCGAAAAGTCCAGCCAGCTCATCATCCTCTGCGACTACGCACGCCAGAATGCCGAAGACTTGGCCAGGACCATCGACAGCTACCTCCAGTCCAAACCCGGCGGCCGGGTGCCGCCGAACATCCTGAAGTGGCTCGGTCTCAAGCTCTACAGCAACGACGACTTCAAAGGCGCCGCACGCTTCCTCGAACTTTCCGTCACCCCCGACAACCCGGAAAACACGGAGGCCGTCGTGTGGAACTACCTCGGCATGGCGCAGCTCGAAAACGGCCGGTTTGACGCCAGCATCCAGGCCACGGAAAACTACCTCCTGTCCAATCCCGACACCGCCTCCACCGCCCGTGCGCAGTTGACCAAGGGGCGTGCGCTGCTCGGAAAGGGCAGCTTTGACGATGCGGACAAAGTGACCCAGGAAGCGCTGCAGGTCGTCAAGGACGGCAAGCTTCAGGCCGAACTGCTCATCCTGCAGGGAGACATCTTCGCCGCCCAGGGCGACAAGCTGGCCGCCGAAGGCCAAAAGGCCGCCGCCGTCGAAAAATGGAAGGCCGCAGCAGCGAAGTATGCCGTGCCCAGCCAATTCTTCGAAGATCCCGACGTGACACCTGAAGCGCTCCACAAGGCCGCCACCGTGCTTCGCAAGGCCGGTGACGAAACGCAGGCCGGACAGATGCTGAAACAACTCCAGCAGCGCTACCCGAAGTATCAGCCGAAAGCCTGAGCTTGCGCGGCAGTTCAGTTCCGAGGCGGCCTCTCCTCCCTCGGACGCGCCTCCATGATGCGCATCGGACGACCGCCCACGTCGGAACCGTTCATCGTATTGATCGCGGTGAGGGCTTCGGATTCCACCGGCATCTCCACAAAGCCGAAGCCGCGCGAACGTCCCGACTCGCGATCCTTCACGATCCGTGCGCTGGCGACCTGACCGTAGGCGGCGAAGACCGCCTGGAACTCCTCATCCGTCATGGTGTAGGGAAGATTGCTCACGTAGAGGTTCATGGCTTGGCGGATGGCTTGAGTCGCCATGCTGGAGGCGCAATTCCCGAAACAGGCGGTCATGGCATGAACCGCGATGTCCGTGTCTGCGGCTTATTCAAGACCGGCAGGCCACCAAGCCTAGACCCCCGACCTTCGCTGTCAATCGGCGATGCCGGGCTGGACAACGCGCTGGCGCGCGGGTGTTGACCGGAAAGTTTATGGTTGCAGAAAGACGGCTGAATTCGTATCCCAGTGGTCTCGTCTTCCTTCCGCGCACCATGAAACACATCCTTACCTTCGCTTTCGCCCTCGTCTTCGCCGCCGGTATTGCCCGCGCCGCCGAGCCTCTGAACACGGTCTGCCCGATCACCGGAAAGCCCGCCAGCCCGTCCATCACCACCACTTACAAAAAGTCCGTCGCCCTCTGCTGCAACAAGTGCAAGGCGCAGTTCGACGCCAATCCCAAGGCCTACCTCACCAACATCGTCGGTGCGGTCACCGGCCAGTGCCCGCTGAGCAAGAAACGGGCGGACTCGGCCATCCTCGTCACCTACACGCGCCAGGTTGCCTTCGCCGATGCCGCCAGCAAGGCCACCTTCGACGCCGCACCTGACAAGCACATCAAGGAAGTACGCCAGTAGTCCGAAACCTCGTTCTTTCCATCCTTCAAAGCGGAGCCGCACCATGCGGCTCCGCTTTTTTCATACCCGCACGATTCAGCGTGTCATCGAAACGCGTTGTGGTTAGCCTTCGACTCGTGAAAGCCAAATCCGCCGCCACATCTCCCGTCGATGCCCTGCGCGACCTCTTCGACGTGCTGCCCGATGTGCAGGCCTGGATCAAGGACGCGAAACGACGCTATCTCTGGGTAAACCGCACCTTCCTGCTCAACTATGGCATGCATCAGCTCACCGAAGTGCTCGGCAAAACCGATGACGACCTCTCGCCCGCACATCTCGCCGCTCATTTCCGCGAGGGCGACGAGGCCGTGCTCGCCGGACAAATCGTGCAGGGAAGGCTCGAGCTTGTCGGTCGTTTCGATCACACCGCTTCGTGGTGCTTCACGACCAAACGGCCCGTGTGCGACACCAAAGGCCGCATTGTCGGCACCGCAGGCATCACACGCGCTCTCGATGCCGCGCAGATCGATCAACGCAGCGACATTCGTCTCGGCGTCGTCATCGCGTTAATGACTCGTCGTCTTGGCGGGCCTGTCACGAACACCGACATGGCTCGCACCGCCGGCATGTCCCCACGCTCATTCGAGCGCAGCTTCCTTCGCGAGTACGGCCTGCCACCGCAGCAGTATCTGAAACGCCTGCGCATTCAAACCGCCTGCCGCATGCTCGTCGATACCCGCGAATCCATCGCCGACATTGGCCTGCGCTGCGGTTTCGCCGATCAAAGCCACCTCACCCGCGAATTTCGCCGTATCACTGCCTCCACGCCCGGTGGCTATCGCGAAAAGTATGCCGCCGCGAATGTTCCAGGCCCTGCCGCTTCTGTTCTATCCTCCCCTAAGCGAAAAGGATAGCCTCGCAGCACCATGAAGATCCAACCAGGCATCACCGTCGTCCACAACGGCCAGCTCATCGACGGCACCGGCGCGTTTCCTGTTCCAGACGCCGTCGTGGTCATCACCGACGGCATCATCACCTACGCCGGACCTGCCAAGGACGCGCCACCGGTGCCGGATGCGCGGAAGATCGACGCGAAAGGCGGCACGATCATGCCGGGGCTCGTCGAAGCGCACATCCATCTGACCTACTTCAATGTCACCGAGCTGCAGGACCTCGACATCAAGTTCCCGGTCGAATACGTCACGCTGCAGTCTGCCGTGAACGCGAAGACGGCGCTCGAATGCGGTTACACCTCGGCACGCAGCGGCGGCTGTCTGCACAACATCGACGTGTGGATGAAGAAGGCGATCGAGGAGGACATGATTCCCGGTCCGCGCCTCTCAGCGAGCGGACGCGAGATCTGCGGTGCGGGCGGTTTGATGGACTGGAATCCGGATTACCGCCGCATCGGCATGGAAGGCATTGTCTTCATCGTCAACGGCCCCGAGCAGGCGCGCACCGCCGTGCGCAAGCTGGTCAAAGACGGCATCGAATGGGTGAAAACCTATCCCACGGGCGATGCGGCCTCGCCGGACATCAACGATCATCACACGCTGTGCATGACCTTCGATGAAATGCACGCAGTCGTCGCCACCGCGCACAATCACGGCCTCAAGGTCACCGGCCACTGCCGCGCCCGCGATGGCATCTTCAATGCGCTCAAGGCGGGTTACGACGCCATCGAGCACGGCACCTTCATGGACGACGAATGCCTCGAACTCCTGCTCAAGCGCAATGTGCCCATGTGTCCCGGCCTCGGATTTGAGCTTTTCAGCGTGCAGCGCGGCAAAGACTTCGGCCTCTCACAGCGCGTGGTCGACGGTCATCAAGAAACCCTCGAAGCTGGAGCCGAAAGCGCCCGCAAAGTCCTCAAGGCCGGTGGCACCCTCGGCCTCGGCGGCGATTACGGCTTCGGCTGGACGCCGCACGGCACTTACGCGCAGGAGCTGACCTTTTTCGTGAACTACGTTGGCTTCAGCCCGCTCGACACGATCAAATGCGCAACGCTGGGTGGTGCCAAGATGATGGGCCGCGCTGACGAGCTCGGCAGCCTCGAATCAGGCAAGCTCGCCGATGTCCTCGTCGTAAACGGCGATGTGCTCAGAGACATCAGCATTCTCGAAAACCGCGAGAACCTCCTCGCCGTCATGCAAGGTGGCGTCATCAAGGCTGGAACGCTCGTGAAGCCTGCGAGTTTGTGACCCTCCCGCTCGTTCCACCGCCATGAAATCCCCCCTTTGCGCTGCTTTGGTCCTCCTGGTTGCTCAAACTCTCGCCGCTGACATCACCGCCGAAAAACTCGGCTCCGTCCTCCACTTCGCCATCAACGGCAAAACCATCTGCGACTACCAGATGGAACCTAGCGAGGTGCCGGAAGGCGTGAACCCCATCTTCAAGCATGGTGCCCACCTGCATCCCGTCTATTCACCCGGTGGCAAACTCGTCACCGGCAATCATCAGTCCGATCATCCCTGGCAGCGTGGCATCTGGCTTGCGTGGACAAAGACCGAGTTTGGCGACTCGCATCCCGATTTTTGGAACATGGGCAAGACCGACGTCAAAAACGGCAGCTCGCTGCCCGCCGAAGTTCGCTTTGTCAAACTCGACAAATCCTGGGGTGGTGCTGACGCCGCCGGTTTCACCAGCCAGCACGTCTTTCTCGATCACAGCCACACGCCCGATGAAAAGGTGCTGAATGAGACTTGGGAGGTGCAGGTTTCGCAAAAGACGCTCGATGGCGTGCTCGCCAACATGATCGACCTCACCAGCACGCAGACCTGCGCGGGCGAAAAGCCGCTGAAACTTCCCAAATACCACTACGGCGGCCTTGGCGTGCGCGGCAACCCGCTCTGGAATCCCGTCGATGCCGTCACCATGCTCACCAGCGAAGGCCACGACCGAAAATCCGGCGACAACACCAAGGCCGAGTGGGTTCACCTTGGTGGCGAGGTCGATGGCACACCCACCGGCATCGCCGTGCTCATCCATCCGTCGAATTTTCGTTTCCCCCAGCCGCTTCGCCTCAATCCGAAGAACCCCCAGCTCTGCGTCGCCCCATCGCAGGATGGCGATTGGTCGATCGAACCCGGCAACCCCTACATCTCCAAATACCGCCTGCTTGTTTTCGACGGCAAACCGGACGCGAAGTGGATTGAGGCGCAGTGGTCTGCTTATGCGAAGTGAAATGCATCCACCACGGAATACACTGAATACACGGAACTGAATCCCACTCCCGATCATCATGCCCCGACATTTCCTCATCCTTTTGCTATCCGTGTGCTCCGTGCTTCAGGCGGCGGACCTCTTCGACAAACAAAACCTCGCTGCCTGGTGCATTGTGCCGTTTGACGCTGCGAAGCGCACTCCCGAAGCTCGCGCGGAGATGGTCGCAAAGATGGGGATCAAGAAAGTCGCCTATGACTGGCGGCCGGAGCATGTGGCGGAGTTTGAGCGGGAGATTCTCGCGTATCAGAAGAACGGCATCGAGATGTTCGCGTTCTGGGGCGTGCATGACGAGGCCTTCCGGCTGTTTGAGAAGTACAAGATGCACCCGCAGCTCTGGGTGATGCTGAAGGTCGCGGGCGACACGGACGAGGCGAAGATCAAAGCGGCCGCGGACGCTCTGCTGCCGACTTTGGAACGTGCGAAGAAGATCGGGAGCCAGGTGGGCATCTACAATCACGGCGGCTGGGGTGGCGAGCCGGAGAACATGGTCGCGGTGTGCGAGTATCTGAAAAAGAACCACGCCGCCGACAACATCGGCATCATCTACAACCTCCACCACGGCCACAGCCACCTCGACCGCCTGCCGAAGGCCATTGAGGCCATGAAGCCGCATCTTCTCTGTCTCAACCTCAACGGCATGGACATCGCAGGCGACGCGAAAGGCCGCAAAATCCTCCCGCTCGGTGTCGGCACCGAAGACATGAAAGTGCTGCGCATCATCCGCGCCAGCGGTTACAGCGGCCCCATCGGCATTCTCAACCACACCAACGAAGACGCTGAAGGCCGGTTGCTCGACAACCTCGACGGGTTGAAGTGGCTTATTCCGCAACTCGATGACGCACCGCCTGCCGTGAAGCCCAAATACCGCACCTGGAGCGAGGCCAAACCCAAAACGCCCTCCAAAGAACCCATCGTCACTCGGAAAGCCGCTGGCGTCCCATCTTTGAACGAAGAGTTCGGTAAAGCCCTCTCCGGCGGCCTGCTCGCGGATGGCAAAGGTGAATACCACACGCTGCCCTTCACCATTGAGTGCCGCGCGAAGCTCGACAGCAGGGACCGCTTCAACATCCTCGTCGCCTGCAATCCCAAGTCCGCCGACACGCATTGGGAACTCTACACACACGCAAAGCGCGGCACGCTCGCCCTCTACATGCTCGGACGCGGCGGCGACTACGACTCGAAGGTCGATATTTGCGACGGCAAGTGGCACAACCTCGTCGCAAGCGTCAGTGCTGAGCTCGTCACGCTCTGGGTGGACGGCAAGATGGTGCTCGAAAAGCCCACCGGGAAAAAAGACGGCCTCGTGATTCACGCCGACGTCGAGTCCATCGCCTTCGGACGCCTCGTCGAGGGCACCATCGGCTGCGACGGCCTCATCGACGACGTGCGCCTCTCACGCGGTGTCATGAAGCCGCGCAAAGGCGACTCGCCGCGCCTGCGCATGGACAACACGCTCGAAATTTGGAGTTTCGACGACCTCGGCACGGCCGCGCCCGTCGTCAAAGCGCCCGACCCCGCGCCCTTCACCCCCGGCCTCCCGCCGCTCAACAAGGACGACCACCAGCACTGGCAGGAATTCGTCAATCGCGAGCGCGTCTTCGACTACTACGGCAAGCAGGCGTTGCATTTCATGAAGCAAAAGCCGCTGCCGGAACTCATCACCGCCTTCCCCGGCATGGACGGCGGCCAGCAAGGCCACTGGGGCAATCAAAACGATCAGGTGACGTGGAAGGATGGCCGCTGGGCCGCGAGTGATCTCGGCAGTCTTTTCTGCGGGGTTTTTAACGGCGGCGGCATGAAGATTCCGAAAGCGGTCTGCGTGCGAGTTGAGGACAAGGCGGCAGTTTTTGATCCCGAACGCATGTCGTGGCGTTTGGAGTGGTCTGGAGGCTTTTTGAAGCTCAATGACAACCGCCACGGCTTCATGTCTGGAGCACCCATGGATGGCAAAGTGATCTCCAAAGAGGAAAAGAAGCTCGCGGGCACCTACCGTGGCATTTTTCGCCGAGCCAATGAGGTCATTATTGTCACCAGCGGATCGTCATTGCCTGCTCCAGGCCCAGCCCAATGGCCGCAATGGATCGAAACCAGAGGCGAACTCGGCACGCAGACGCCCTTCGCCACAGACCGCATCACGATCCCCTTCGAGAATCCCCATGGCACGTTGTTCTTTATCACCGCGCACGATTTCTTCAGCGACGGCACCGCCGCCATCGCCACGATGACGGGCGAGGTGTGGCTGGTGAAGGGCATCGACGAGAAGCTGGAGAAACTGCGCTGGAAACGTTTCGCCACCGGCCTGCATCAGCCGCTGGGCATGAAGATCGTGAAGGACAAGCTTTACGTCCTCGGTCGCGATCAGATCACCCGCTTGCATGACCTCAATGGCGATGACGAGGCTGACTTCTATGAGTGTGTCACGAATGAGATGCAGACCTCGCCTGGCGGGCATGATTTCATCGTCGGGCTGGAGACGGACAAGGAAGGACGTTGGTATTTCGCCTCCGGCAATCAAGGCGTGTGCCGGATTGACGTGAAACAGGCTGCCAGCCTGTCCAGTCCGGACAACCGGCAAGCTGCCGGTTCCACGTTGGAGGTGCTCGCCACCGGCTTCCGCAATCCGAACGGCCTCGGCATCTCTCAAGATGGCCGCTTCATCACCACCAGCGTTCAAGAAGGCGATTGGACGCCTGCCACCTCCATCTGCCAGATCGAACTCGGCAAAAACGAAGGCGCGCACTTCGGCGCAGGCGGTCCGAAGAACGGTCAGCCGCCCGAACCGGTCCTCATGTATCTCCCGCGTGGCGAGGATAACTCGGCGAGCTCGCAGGTTTTCATCACGAGCGACAAATGGGCCGCGCTGAAGGGCGACAACAACTTGATCCACCTCTCTTCGGGCGGTGGCAGTGCTTGGCTGGTCATGCGACAGAACGTCAAAGGCCGCTGGCAAGGCGCGGCGGTGAAGATCAGCGGCAATTTTGACTCCGGCCCGCAGTGTGCGCGATTCAATCCAAACGACGGCCATCTTTATGTGAACGGCATGCAGGGCTGGGGCAGCTACACACCAAAGGACAGCTGCTTCCAGCGCGTGCGCTTCACCGGCGGAGGCAAACCCGTACCCATCGGCTTTGAGGCACGCGACAACGGCGTCCTTATCCGCTTCAACCAGCCTGTGAAGGACGCAGATGTCACCACCTGTTTCGCGCAATGCTGGAACTACAAATACGGCCCTCAATACGGCTCGCCGGAGTATTCAGTTAAGTATGCCGACACGCCAGGGCACGATCCGCTCGAAGTCCGCAGCGTGCAGAAGCTCGACGGTGGCAAGACACTCTTCCTCGAAATCCCTCAAATCGTCACCGCCAGCCAGATTCACCTCCGCGTGAGCACCGGGCACGACATTTTCCTCACCGCCCACGCTTTGGCCGAACCCTTCACCGACTTCCCCGGCTACGCGAAGATCGCGAAAACGAACCACGCCGCCCAGATCGGCCTCGAAGCCCCCAAACCCGCCAAACCCAACCCTTGGGCCAAAGGCGAGCCGGGACGCGAGATCGTCATCGAAGCCGCCTTGGGCTTGCAATTTGTCCAAAAGAAACTCACTGCTAAAACGGGTGAAAAACTCACCGTCGTCTTCAAAAACCCCGACGTCGTCCCGCACAACTGGCTGCTCGCCAAGCCCGGCACGCTGCAAAAACTCGGCGAGAAGTGCAATCTCATGATCACCGACCCGCAGGGCCTCGCCAAACACTACGTGCCCGACAGCGACGACGTACTCGCCTACACCGACATGACCAATCCGAAGGGCGAATTCACCATCCACATCACCGCGCCGAAGGAAAAAGGCGACTACCCCTACCTCTGCACCTTCCCCGGCCACTGGATGGTCATGAACGGCCTGCTGAAGGTGGAATGAGGCACGGGGAAAGTTATTCACAGCGATGGAGGCTAAATTCCCCTCGCCAGCACGGAAAACGCCGCTAGGATACGCGCCCTTTTCCCCCTGACCATGGTTGAACCAAAGAACATCCTCCGACTCGGACTGCCGAAGGGCAGTCTGCAGGAGCCGACGCTTGAACTTTTCAAGCGTGCGGGGTTTAACATCGTCGTCTCTTCACGCTCCTACCGCCCGGCTGTGGACGACGATGAGCTGGAAATCCGCCTGCTGCGCGCCCAGGAGATCGGCCGCTACGTGGATCATGGCTTTCTCGACTGCGGCATCACAGGGCGGGACTGGATCGTGGAAAACGGAGCCGATGTGGAGGTCATCACCGACATGCGCTACAGCAAGGCCACGTCGCGGCCGACCCGCTGGGTGCTCGTGGTCCCGGAAGACTCGCCTGTGCGCAGCGTGAAGGACCTGCAGGGCAAACGCATCGCCACCGAAGCGGTGGAAATGACGAAAAAGTACCTCGCCAAGCACGGCGTGGAAGCAGAAGTCGAATTTAGCTGGGGTGCCACCGAGGTGAAGGTGCCCGAACTGGTGGATGCCATCGTGGACATCACCGAAACCGGCTCCTCCCTGCGCGCGAACAAGCTGCGCATCGTGGACACGCTGATGGAAAGCTACCCTCAATTTGTCTCCAGCAAACCGGCCGCCCGCGACGAGTGGAAGCGGCAGAAAATGGAGACGCTCGTGATGCTGCTCAAAGGTGCACTCGAAGCCCGCGACAAAGTGGGCCTCAAGATGAACGTACCCACCGCAGCACTCGAAGACGTCGTCGCTTGCCTGCCTTCGCAGCGCTCGCCGACGATTTCACAACTCGCCAGCCAGGAATGGGTGGCCGTGGAAACGGTCATCGACGAGACCACCGTGCGCACCATCATCCCGCGACTGAAATCGCTGGGTGCTGAGGGCATCGTGGAATACCCGTTGAACAAAGTCGTCCACTAGACCAAGCCAAAACACAGGAGAACACGAACATGGGATCGCTCAAAAAGCGGAGAAAAACGAAGATCAACAAGCACAAGCGCAAGAAGCGCATGCGCGCGAACCGTCACAAGAAGCGTTTGCGCTACAAGTCGTAGCAGATAGCCTCCGCGGCATGACATGTCTCCGCAGTGCGAATCGATGGGATCGAGGCGCTTGGCGTCATGTCATGCACCTGCGGAGCAGGGCTCCCCGGAACCTGCTTGCTTCCCTCTTTGCTTGCGGCCTGACGGTCGCGGGCGGAGTCACGGGGACACCCCATGCCGACCTGTCCCTGGGCAGGCTGCCGGGTGACCGCATCGACCTGAATCTGTCGCAGGACGGAGAAGCTGCGGCTGGCGTGCTCGCCCACTACAGCGCCGCCCTCCAGTTTGAAGCCTCAGGCAAACTGCGTCAGGCGCTGGAGCACTATTTGGCCGTTTTCCAGGCCGATCCCACAAACTCTGAGCTGGCCTTCCACACGGCGGGGCTGGCCATGCAGTTTCAGGGCCGTGGAGCTGCGGTGAAAATCCTGGAAGAAGCAGTCCGCAGTGATTCACGCTCACCTGCGCCGCTGCTCAATCTGGCGAAATTTTGCAGCACCTACCCACCCGAAGATCTGTTCGAGAAAGACGATCGACCGGCAAAGGCCATCGCCGACGCTCTGGCCCGATTCCCCGGACACGCCGAGGTTTATGAAGCGGCCGTTCTCATTCACCTGACCCTGAACGATCGGGATAAAGCCATCGCTGTGATGGACCAGGCGGCCAACCAGACCAGCCGCGATCCCTTCTTCTGGCTGGCCACCGGCCGCACGGCTGCGCGTGTCTGGCCTCTGGGCCAGGCCGAGTTCCGGCTGGAGTACGGCCAGCGGGTCCAGCCCTTCTTTGAAAACGCCCTAAAATCCGCCACCAAGGCCAACGCTGAGGAGGTGAGCCTGGAAGTCGTCCAGCAGTTCCTGCTGACCAACGAACTCGACCGCGCCCGGCAGCTCTGCGAGAACCTGTCCCGAAATTACCAGAGCCTCGAAGCCCGCAAGATCCTCTATCGCCTCTACGAAGCCGGGGGAATGAAGGATGAGGCACTGGCCACGCTCGAGCAGATCGTGCAGCAGGATCCGCGGAACGCCGACCAGCAGCGGCTGCTGGCTGGGGAGTATGACAAGCTCAAGCAACCGGAGAAGGTCATTCCGCATCTGGAAGCGGCCATCCAGCACGGCGGGGGGGAGATCGCCGACTACGTGCGGCTGGGCTGGCAACTCTACCAGACGCGGCAGTATGAAGACATGGTCCGCCTGGGCCAGCGCAGCGTGCGCCTGTTTCCTGATCATCCGCTGGTGCACTACCAGCTCGCCATCGCCCACCGGGCGCGGGAAGAGTGGGCGCCTTCCGTGAAGCATTTCGCCGAAGCCGAGACGCTCGCCGGAACGACGCAGACCGAGCTGCTCGACTACCTCTTCTATTACCAGTTCGGCATCACGATGGAGCGGCTGCAGCGCTACGAAGACGCCGGCCGCCTGCTGGAAAAATCGATCACCCTGACCCCGCAGGAAGAGATCCAGTCCGCAGCCAACACCATGAACTTCCTCGGCTACATGTGGCTGGAGCAGAACACCCGCCTCGACAAGGCCGGCGAACTCATCACCAAAGCGAACGAACTCCTCCCAAACCAGCCCGCCTACATCGACAGCCTCGGCTGGTTTCACTACCGAAAAGGCGCCTTCAAAGAGGCACTCCGGGAACTGAAGCGGGCCGAAGCACTGATCCGCGAGTCCGAGCAGGGCATGCAGCCCGAAGACGCCGAAATCCTCGAACACATCGGCCTCACCCACCTCGCGCTCGGTGACAAGGCTGCGGCCCTGACTTACCTCACCGACGCGCATAATCTCAAGACGCCCGATGCCAAGGCACGCGCCCGGATCGAGGAGAATCTGAAAAAGGCCACCGGCTCGGGATCACCGAAAACCAGCCCCAAGTAGCCTACCGCCAGCCCATTGGCTGCGTCCAGGCCGTCTCGGTCTGACCTGCGAATGAAGGCTGGTCATACGGCTTGGAGGAAGTGATCACCGCCCGGAAGTACAGCTCCTCACCAGATGGCTTCCAGGTCACATCCGTGCCAGAAATCGTCGCGAGCGTCCTGCCCACCTCATCGGAATAGAGCAACCGCTGGGGATGGAGGTCTCCCTTCACCACCGGAGCCTCACGCGTCTTCGCATCATAGCCGCGAAGCGTGCCGCGAATCTGCGTGGAATACGTCACGCCCGGCTCGCCTTGGATGCGAATGCGCAGCACGCCGCCCTGAAAGCTCACGTCTTTGAGCGTGACGCCTGATGAAGCGTAGAAATCTCCCGCCTTCATCGCCTTCACGATCTCATCCGCGTCGAGCTTTTCCGCGCGCACCATCACCCAGCCGCGCCCGGGGCCATTGTCCTCGCCGTGGTAGCGGTGTGAGTCGTCGGTGCCCACGCCGAAAAGCGGCGGCGCTTTGAACTGGGAGATGCGCAGCGTGTTGGCGATGTCCCACATCTTTTCGTGGCCGGGACGGCTCTCGTCGCCCTGCCAGTTGATGCCGGGGTGGCCGTTGTAGATCTCCCAGAAGTTCTCCTCCAAAACCGAGGCTAGATCCTCGGCGGAGAGCGCCCAGCGGAAGTTCGGATGATTGATGTGCGTGAGCATCGGCACGCCAAGCCGCTGCGACTGTTCATTCACCAGCCGCAGGTTCGCCCGCATGACCTCCGGGATGCTGCCGAGATCTTTGATGGGCTTGATCTCCTCCCGCAGGTTCACCGCATTCATGTGAATCGGCACGCTGCCGATCCCCGCGCTGATCTCCTCGGCCTGCACGAGCAGGAATTTGTCGGGCTCCTCGAACTTGGGGCGGTATTCCTCCAGCTTCTTCAGTCGCACCTCGGTCAGGCCGTCCTTTTCGCGCGTCGTCACCCACTCGTCACCAAACCGGGCACGATACTTCTCCAGCGTCGTTTTCCCCAGTGCCTTGCGCCGCTTTTCGACCGCCTCAACGCTCATCCACACCTCCTTGGCCTGCAGCACGTTGTGATCGGAGATGGCCAAAAAGTCGTAGCCGTTCTCCTTGTACCAGTCCGTGATCATCTCCGGGAAATCATTCCCGTCACTCCAGAGAGAATGAGTGTGTGTGTTGCCCTTGAACCATTTCAACTCTTGGGCAGAAGCCGCCTGAGTCAGAACGAAAACGACAAGAATGGAGAAGCTGGCCAGACGCATGAGACTCCAACGGCCTACACAGGCCGCATCTCACCTGGAATCTGAATTGCTGACATCTCCCGTGCCCCGACAGAAGCGGCAACTTCAAACCTCACTGCTCCACCTTGAAGAGATGCATCGAGACGCCGTTGGGATTGAGGGCCACGTAGTTGTGCGCTCCCCGCCATTCGTAGCTCTGATTGTGCAGCAGGTCGGTGACTTTGTAGGGCCGGTTGCTGTCCAGACCGAGCGCGGGCAGATCCAGATGCACCATGCCCATGACGCCGCTGTGCACGTCGTGACTCACGACACACAGGATGCGATTGCCAAAGTCAGGCGTACACTTGCTGTAGCAGAGCACGGCGGACATGTCGGTGCCGTGGACGCGCAGGTTGTCGTAGAGGTGCATCGCCGGGTTCTCCCGGCGGATGAGATTGAGCTGGCGGATGAAGGGGGCCAGGTTTCCCGGCTGGTCGTAGTCCCGGTGCTTGAGCTCGTATTTCTCGTTGTTGTTGTACTCCTCCTTGCCGGGATACGGATCGTTTTCACACAGCTCGTAGCCGGAGTACATGCCCCAGCTCGATGAAAGCGTCGCCGCCAGCGCGGCGCGGACGCGGAACATCTGCGGACCGGCGTGCTGCAGGTGGCCGGGCAGGATGTCCGGCGTATTCGGCCAGAAATTCCCGCGGTAGTACCAGCGCATTTCTCCCTGCGTCAGTTCCAGCGCGTAGTCGATGAGCGACTGTGCGTCCTCGCGCCAGGTGAAGTAAGTGTAGCTCTGGGTGAAGCCGACCTTGCCCAGCACCTGCATCATCTTGGGCTTCGTGAAGGCCTCGGCAAGGAAGAGCACGTCAGGGTCCTTACGTTGGATAGTGCTGATCAGTTCCTCCCAGAAGGCCACCGGCTTCGTATGCGGATTATCGACACGGAAGATCTTCACCCCGCGATCCACCCAGAACTGCACCACGTCGATCAGCTCGTTCCAGAGATTGCGCCAGTCCTCGCAGTGGAAATTCAGCGGATAGATGTCCTGATACTTTTTTGGCGGATTTTCCGCATAGCGGATGCTGCCGTCCGGGCGCTGATAAAACCACTCCGGATGCTCTGCGACGTAGGGATGATCGGGCGAGCAGTTCAGCGCAAAGTCGAGCGCGATCTCGAGACCGCGCTTTTTCGCCTCCTTCACCAGCCATTTGAAATCCTTCTCCGTGCCCAGCGCCGGCTCGATCATGCGGTGCCCGCCCGCCGGGCCGCCGATGGCCCAGGGGCTGCCGACATCACCCTCCGCAGCGGTGAGGGTGTTGTTCTTCCCCTTCCGGGCAGTGATGCCGATGGGGTGGATGGGCGGAAAGTAGATGACGTCAAAACCCATGTTTGCCGCATGATCGAGGCGGCCCATGCAGTCGCGGAAAGTGGAGTGCTTGTCAGCGCGACCTTCCGCACCGCGAGGAAAGAATTCATACCAGGCGGAGAACCGCGCCCGCTCGCGCTCGACGATGACCCGCAGCGGATCGGAGGTGGTGGACTGCGAGCGGTCGGGATACTCGTCCATCAGGCTCTGCATTTCGTCCGAAAGCAGGACGTCCATGAGATCGGCGGGAGCGACGGACCCGAGCAGGTCCGCGCAGTCTTCCAACTGCGTCGCCGCTGCCGCCACGCCGGCGGCCCGTGCGCGTTTCCCGGCATCCCGCAGCAGGCGCGCGCCCTCCAGAGCCTCAATCGGCGCATCCGGATCCCTGGCCTGGACGCGAACGGCAAAAGTCTTCTTCCAAGAGCGGAAGGTGTCCCCCCAGGCTTCGACGACGTACTCCCAGCGTCCGGCCTTCTCAAACTTGCACTGTCCCTGCCAGCGGTCGCTTTCCAATGGCCGCATCGGCGCCTCGAACCAACGCCTGGAACCGATGAGTCGCCAGCGCAGCACCGCGCTGATCACGTCATGACCGTCCTTGAAGACATCGCACCACACATCCAGCGGCTCGTTGACGATTCTCTTGACCGGATGCCGCCCGCCTTCGAGGCAGGGGTAGAAATTTTCTATGACGACGGTGGGGGCGTGGGGCATGGGCGGGGGGGGTGCGGTGTTTCACGGTTGTTTACAGTTGTTGACCGTGGTTTCAATGACCTTCCGCCCGGCGAAGCTGGGAGTCGCGCAGGTTGTGGACTCTCACCGCCAAATCGTAGGCCTGGTCGAACAGCGGGTCGGTTTCTTGTGCCGATGCGAAGTGGGGATCCGTGGCAATGAACAGATCGGAGGCTGTTTCCATGAGTGAACCGTGCGCCTGATTCGAGAAATGCGCCTGATCCCTGAAGCTGGATCGTCCGCAGCCTTCCGCGAGATTGTTCGCCACCGAAACTGCCGCACGCGTCATCTGGCTGGTCAGTCCGAATCGTTCTTCCCGCGGGAAACGAGGCGAGCATTGATAAACACCGGCCACAAGTCTGCGTGCGTCCTGCCAGACTTCGAGCTTTTCGAATGGAAACTGTTTGCGCATAGGATGGAAGATAGATTGCAGGTGCTACCGCAGCCTTTTGGCTTGGCAACCACTGTCAACCATCGTCAACCACCGCAAACAACCGTCAACCCAGGAGCGGCCTCAGCATCTCACAGATCTTCGGCACCTCGACAAACGGGTCGTCCTTCTTCTCGTATTCGAGCACGAACCAGCCCTGGTAGTTCGCATCGCGCAGGATCTTCAGCACGCGGGCCACATCGCTCGGCTCGCCTTCGCCCTTGGCCGTGCCTTTGCGGCTGATTTCCATCTTGAGCTGCACGTTCACCGCGTAGGGGGCGATTTTTTCAAGGTCGGCATACGGGTCTTCGGTGTGGAAGTTGCCGCTGTCGAGGTTGATCCCGGCCCACGGGCTTTTCGCGGCCTGCACCATCTTCACCAGGTTCTCCGGCTCGGCGACGATGCCGCCGTGGTTCTCCAGGCCGAGGAAGACGCCTTTCTTGGCCGCATAGTCGAGGCACTCCTGGTAGGCTTCGAGGCAGTTCGCCACCGCCTGTTCTTCGGTCAGGCCCTTTGGCTGCGATCCGGCAAACACGCGGATGTGCGGCGCCCCCATGACGGCGGAATGATCGATCCACTTTTTCGTATAGGCGATCTGCTCGTCCAGCTTCTCACCCTTCGGCAGGGCGAAGTTGTTTCCGACGGCCGTGCCGGCGATCTGCACGCCGCGCAGGTAGGCGCGGCGCTTCAGTTCGAGCAGAAACGCCTCATCGACGTCCGGCGGGAAAAAGTAACTCGTCACCTCGGCTCCCGGCACGTTGTTGTCGCCGCACCAATCGACGAAATCCAGAATGCTCCAATGCGGGCGGTCGCCCTTCGGCTTCTGTTCCTTGTCCTTCATCCATTGGAAGTACTCACGGAAACTGTAGGCGGCCACGCCGAGCTGCATGCGGCTCTTGCCGGGACGTTGGATCGGTTCGATGGCAGGCAGGGTGGAGACGCTGAGGGCACCGAGGCTGGTGGAGAGGAAATGACGACGGGTGATCATGACGGGTGAAAGAACGGGCTGGAAGGGCAGGATTAACAGGATTCCCAACCCATGAACAAGCTTTCTCTTTTCGCCGTCGCCCTGTTTTTGACATCCCTCGTCCACGCCGAACCCGCCAAAGTGCGCCTGTGGCCGGATGACGCGCCGGGTGCAAAGGGAGATGAGGACAAAGACCAGCCGTTTGTCTATGTCTGGCCTGCGGCGAAGGAAAAGGCGAACGGCGCAGCCTTTGTCGTGTGTCCGGGCGGTGGTTACGGCGGGCTGCGGCAGACCATGAAGGCGTGCAGGTGGCGAAGTGGTTCAATGGCATCGGCGTGAGCGCTTTCGTGCTGCATTACCGCCTCGGCTCGAACGGCTACCATTTTCCCACGCAGCTCATTGATGTGCAGCGAGCCATCCGACATGTGCGGGCGAATGCGAAGCAGTATGGCATTGATCCGGAGCGCATCGGCATCATCGGCTTCAGCGCGGGCGGTCATCTCACCTCGATGGCGGCGACGATGTTTGACGAGAAGCCCGCGGGCATGACGAATGATGCCATCGACCAGGTCAGCGCCCGCCCCACCGTGGCCGCGCCGACGTATCCGGTGATCTCGATGATCGAAGACTTCGGCCACAAAGGCTCGCGCAAGAATCTCCTCGGCCCGAATGACAACGACGAGCTCGCGAAGCACGTCAGCACTGAGCTGCGCGTCACCGCGAACACGCCGCCGATCTTTCTCTTCCACACGGATGACGACACCGTGGTGCCCGCGGAGAATCCGGTGGCGTTTTACCTGGCCTGCCGGAAGCACAAGGTGCCCGCCGAGCTGCACATCTACAAACCCGGCCCGCATGGCGTCGGCCTTTACCTCGGCGATCCCGTGCTCGGCACTTGGAGCGGCCACCTGCACGACTGGTTGCGCAATCAAGGCTTCCTCAAGCCCGCCAAGCGCACCGCGATCAACGGCAAAGTCACCGTCAACGGCACGCCCGTGAGCTGGGGCAGCGTCATCTTCACGCCGGACGATCCGAGTGCGCCGGTGGCTTGTGCGCGTGTGATGCGCGGAAACTTCAAGCTAGATGAAAAAACCGGCCCCGTGGTTGGCAAAGTGAGACTCACCGTCAGCTACAGCGCCTCCGACGTGCCCGGCCTCGAAACAGCCGACGGCACCGTCACGACTTCCGAGGAAAAGGCCGGCGCAGGCGACTGGGTCTTCGAAATCGAGGAAGACGCAAAGGGTGTCGAGCTGTCGATCTCGCGCTAGCCGGAGCCTAGCGAGGAAAAATTGATAGAAAAAAAACTGTTCAACTGTTTACGAAGGCCGTAAACGGTGATCGTTATACCAATGGACGCTAAAATCCTCAACCGCGAGATCCTGCTCCCCCTGTGGAAGATCCACATCCTGCATCATGCAGACGAGGGGCCGCTGGTGGGTCAGTGGATGCTGCACGAACTGCGCGAACACGGCTACGAGGTCAGTCCCGGGACACTCTATCCCATGCTGAAACGCATGGAGGGCCACGGCTGGCTGCGTAGCACGACCCCGAAGGGAGGTGGCCTGCACGCCCCGCGCAGCTATCGCCTCACAGCGGAAGGCCGGAAGGTGCTGGCCGTCGTCCGCAGGCAGCTTGCCGAACTTCAGGGCGAGATCACTCCCGCTTCCTGACCGAGCTTTTCCACTCCCCTATTCATGCAATCCCGATTCCTCCTCCCGTTCCTTTCCCTCGCCGCGCTTCCTTTGAAGGCAGCGAATGACGTTCCCGTCGTGCCGACGCTCACCGTCGAAGCCAGCGACGTCGTTCGCACGACGACACAGCCCGCAGAAATCACGCCCTACTTTGAGGCCAGCCTCGGCACCAAGGTCTCCGGCATCGTGAACAAAATCCACTTCGACATCGGTGACGCCGTGAAGAAGGGCCAGACGCTGCTCGAGATCGACGCGCCCGAACTCATCAAGGCCCGCGACGCCTACGCCGCCGTGGCGGATGCGGAACGCGCCTCGATGGCGGAGACAGAGGCGGACGTGAACGCAATGCAAGCAAACGCCGACGCCGCAGAGTCCGAATACAAGCGCATGGCGGAGGTCGCCAAATCCGGAGTCGTCAGCCCGAAGGCCCGTGACGAGGCCGAGCAGCGCTACAAATCCGCCCTGGCCGGCGTTCAGAAGGCCAAGGCTCAGCTCGCGTCCGTGAATGCCGCCGTCCGCGTGGCGGAAGCACGCATGGCAGAGGCTCAGGCGCTGCTCGACTACGCCACTTTGAAGGCCCCGTTTGACGGAGTTGTGACCCGGCGCGGCGTGGATGAAGGCGACTTCATCAATCCGGGGGAGAACAACACGCACATGATGACCGTGAGCCAGATGCACCCCGTCCGCGTCGTTGTTCACGTTCCGGAGGTCGATGCGCGTCTTCTCGACAAAGGCGACAGCGCCAGCCTCAGCTTCGCCAGCCTGGGTGGTGCGGCGGGCGAGGGCAAGGTGGCACGCACTTCGGGTCGGCTCGATGCCCGCACGCGCATGATGACCGCCGAGCTCGAACTGCCCAATGCCGATCACAAACTCCTGCCCGGTGCCTACGGCTCCGCCACGATCACGCTGGCGAAGGAAAGCGGTGCGCTGATGCTGCCGTCAGGAGCGATCCGTATCGACGAAAAAGGCGGCGCGGCCGCTTACCTCGTCAAGGACGGCACCGTCGCCGTGACACCCGTGACGCTCGGTCTCGATAACGGCGTTTCCATCCAGGTGAAGTCCGGTCTCAAGGCCGGAGACGTGGTGATCGGGCCGACGCTCGGTCGGTTCGCCGACGGTGACAAGGTCGAGTCTGCGCCAGCCGCCAAGTAACGCAACGATTACCTCCCGATTTCCCGCCATGTTTCTCGTCCGGCTCGCCTTTCGCAATCCCTACCTCATTTCCGCACTCGCCATCGGCCTGTGTCTCCTGGGCGCCGCAGTCATCCCGCGACTGCCCACGGACATCCTGCCGGACTTCAAGAAGCCGGTCGTGGCCAGCTTTTTCTCATATCCCGGCCTCCCGACCGTGGAGATGGAAAAATCCGTCACGTCACGTGTCGAGCGTGCGCTGACTCTGGCCGGCGGCCTGGAGCGCATCGAATCCCGCACCATGCCGGGCGCATCCTTGATCAAAATCTTCTTCGAGGCCGGAACGAATCCCTCTTCGGCGATGAATGACATCGTCAATCTCGAAGCCTCGGACATGTTCCATCTTCCGCCCGGCATCGAGTATCCCTTCACGCTGCGCAGCGAGCCCGCAAACGAGCCCGTCGTGCTCGCGGCCATCAGCGGCGAGGGCTTGTCCGAGTCCGCCCTCTACACCATCGGCTATTACGCCGTGCGCAACAAGATGGGTGGCCTGCGCGGCGTGCAGATTCCGCACCCCTTCGGCGGTAAGTTCCGCCAGATGATGATCTACGTCGATCCGGGGAAAATGCGCTCCTACGCACTCTCGCCGACCGATGTGGTCGATGCGCTGGAAAAAGCCAATCTCGTGCTCGCGGGCGGCACACTGAAACTCGGCGCCACGGAATACCAGGTGCACCCGATCAACACCCTCCAGCAGACGAAGGACATCGAAGAAGTCGTCGTCGCCGTGCGCGGCGGCATGCCGGTGCGCATCTCGGACATCGGCTACGCCAAGGACGACGCGGCGCTGCAGTACAACATCGTCCGCGTCAATGGCGTGCGCTCTGTCTATTGCCCCATGCTGCGTGAACCGGGCGAAAACACGATCGAGGTCGTCGATCGCATCCGCGAAGGCATCGCCAAGGAAATCCCCGCAATGAAAGCCCGTGGCGACATGCCGGAGGCCGCACAGGTCGCCCTTGTGAATGACCAGTCAGGCTACATCCGCACTGCCATCGCCAATTTGAATAAGGAAGTGCTGCTCGGCGGCGGACTCGTCGCTCTCGTTATCCTGCTCTTCCTCGGCCAGATCCGTTCGTCGCTGGCCGTCGTCATCATCATGCCGCTGTCGCTGCTCATCGGCATGCTGGCCTTTTACTTCACCGGCCACACGCTGAACGTCATGACACTGGGCGGGCTCGCGCTCGCCGTCGGCACCGTGGTGGATGCCGGCATCGTGGTCGTGGAAAACATCTCCCGGCATCTGGAAATGGGCAAAAGCCGCCGCGAAGCCGCGCTCGAAGGCGCAGCGGAAGTCGCCGGGCCGGTGTTCGCAGGCACGGTCACGACGCTCGCCATCTTCATCCCCGCCATGTTCCTCGAAGGCATGACGAGCTACCTCTTCGCACCGCTCGCGCTCGCCGCCACGACGACGATCGGCGCGTCCTTCTTCATCACCATGACGGTGGTGCCCATCCTCTGCGGGCGCATCATGCGTGCACGCAAGTCCGCCACGC
Organism: uncultured Prosthecobacter sp.; assembly: GCA_964452755.1. GTDB lineage: Bacteria > Verrucomicrobiota > Verrucomicrobiia > Verrucomicrobiales > Verrucomicrobiaceae > Prosthecobacter. The sequence goes on from CAYVQY010000001.1 coordinate 1,206,101, forward strand.
TCGCCGCTGACGAAGCCTCCACCAGCGGCATCATGGGCCTCGTCCACGGGATTTACGACAACCTGCTCAAAGTCGCGCTCAAGGTCCCGGTCCTGGCCGCGCTCATCATCGCCGGTGCATCCGCCTTCGCGATGATGCTCGCACCGCTCGTCGGCACCGAGCTCTTCCCTGACGTGGACTCCGGCACCTTCGAGATCCGCATTCGCACCACGCCGGGCACGCGCCTGGAGGAAACCGAAAAGCTCGTGGCCAAGATCGAAGACGCCGTGAAGGACACGATTCCGAAAGACGAGATCCTCGCCCTCATTTCGAACATCGGCATGCCCGTCGGCAAAGGCGCGGGATTCTCGACGATCCTGAGTTCGAACTCCGGCCCCGACTCCGCCTACCTGATCGTCAATCTCACGACCTCCGGCCGCTCCACGAGTGCACGCGAATACATCCGCACCCTGCGCGGCAAACTGGCCGCCGATTTCCCGAACGAGCGCTTCCTCTTCGTTTCCGGCGGCATCATCAACGCGGCGCTCAACTAAGGCGTGGCGGTGCCCATCGACGTCCAGATCGCAGGCAGCAAGGGCGAGGTCATGCGCGGCATCGCCGAAAAACTGGTCACACAGATCCGCGACGTCCCCGGTGCCGTCGATGTGCAGATCGCTCAGATGAACGACTACCCGCAGCTCGACATCCAGGTGGATCGCGCCAAGGCCGCGCTCTTCGGACTCACGCAGAGCGACATCGCGAAAAACATCACCACCGCGCTCGGATCGAGCCTCGGCTTCAATTCCATCATCTGGGTCGATCCCTCCTCCGGTACCGACTTCTTCATGGGCGTGCAGTATGAGACCAACGAGGTGGACAGCCTCGAAGAACTCCAAAACCTCCCCGTGTCCATTCCCGAGCAGGAAGGCCGGCCCGCCTCCACCGTCCCTCTTTCCGCCATCGCCACCATCAAGCGTGTGAACATCCCCGGGGAGATCTCCCACGTCGCCATCGGTCGCGTCATGGACGTTTATGTCAACGTGGACAAACGCGACCTCGGCTCGGTCGTGAAGGAAATCGACAAGATCATCGCCGCCACCGAACTCCCGCTCGGAAACACCATCAGCGTCCGCGGCCCCGTCGCCACCATGCGTGAAGGTGCAGCCGCACTCGAGTTCGGCCTGCTCACCGCGATCGTGCTTATCTTCCTCGCCTTGATGGCGCAGTTCCGCTCGCTGCTGGATCCCTTCATCATCATCCTTGCTGTGCCGCTCGGCCTTTCCGGCGTCGTGCTCGCGCTTCTCGGCACCGGCACCACCTTCAACATCCAGTCGCTCATGGGTGCGCTCATGATGGTCGGCGTCGTCGTGAACAACTCGATCCTCATCGTCGAATTCGCCAATCAACTGCTCGCCCAGGGTCGCAGTCCGGTGGAGGCGGCCTTCACCGCCGCACGCATCCGCCTGCGCCCCATTTTGATGACCGCCGCAGTGCTCGTCGCTTCCATGCTGCCGCTCTCCTTCCAGTTCGCACCCGGCAACGAGGCCATGATCCCGCTGGCCCGCGCCCTCATCGGCGGCATGACCGTTTCCACCCTCCTGACGCTCTTCCTCGTGCCCTGCGTTTACGCGCTCATCAAACGCGCCCCGCAAGCTGGCGCTCAAGCCGCTTAACCCGCTCCACTTTCCCGCCATGCTCTCCCGACTCCTCACTCTCTCCCTCGCCACGCTCGCTCTCACACACTGCGGTTCCGTGGGAAAAAAATCCACGACCCCCGCACGCATCGCCAATGCCGCCACGCCACGCCCGAGCGGCAGCCCGAAGCCGACCGGCAACAGCAGCGTCTTCGTCATCGACCTCGCCACCGCGCTCCGGCTCGCCGGCGCTGAAAACCTCGACGTGCGCCTGAGCGAAGCCGAGTCCGCTGCCGCAAAGGCACGCGCTGATGCCGCGATGCTCTCCATCCTGCCGGAACTCGCCGCCGGCGGCTCCATGGTCCGCCAGCGCGGGCAGATTCAGGATGTCGCGGGTTCGCCCCTCACCGTGGACCGCGTCTCGCAGACTGTCGGCTTCGGCACCGTCGCATCAGGCGCCGGCACCTACGCCGTTCCGGGCGCGTCGATGCAGTTTCACATCGGCCAGGCCGTCTTCAGCATGCTTTCCGCCAAGCAGGACCGCCGCGCCGCAGAAGCTGCCGTTTCAGCCCGGCGCAACAGCGTGCTCGCCGAAGCCGCCGCCGCCTACTACGAACTGGTCCGCGCCAAGTCCCGCGTCTCCATCGCCTCCGAAATCGCCGAAGCCGCAGGCGGTCTGGCCAATGCCACCGGCGCCTTCGCCGAATCCGGCCAGGGGCTAGCCGCGGACGCCGCCAGCGCACGCGCCACCCAACTGCTGCGTCAGCGCGAGCAGGCCCGCGCCGCGAACGCCTACCGCCAGAGCGCCCTCAAACTCGTGCGTCTCCTTCACCTTCCCGGCGATACCCAGCTCATTCCGGGCAGCAGCGCCGTCCGCCCGCTCGACCTCGCCCCGAAAGGCCGCTCGAACAGCGAGCTCGTCGCCCAGGCACTCGCCCAACGCCCCGAAATGGCCGGTTATCGGGCTGAGGTGGAAGGCGCCATCGCCCGCTTCCGCCACGCACGCACGGAGGCCTTTCTGCCGACCGTCGGCGTCGGTTACTCCGCAGGCCAGTTCGGCGCCGGGCTCGGCAATTCGCCCGACCGCCGTGAAGAGCGCAACGAAGTCACCGCGCTCATTTACTGGAAGCTCGACGACCTCGGCTTCGGCAACCGCGCAAAAAAGCAGGCGCGTGAAGCCGAACTCGAACAGGCCCGAATCAAGGAGGAAGCCCTCGTGGACCGCATCACCGAGGAAGTGCTCTCCGCCCAGTCCGACATCCAGTCCCTGAAGCAGGAAATCTCCGTCAGCCGCGAAGCCGTCACCCACGCCCGCAAGTCCTACCAGCTCACCGCGCAGCGCCTCAACGAAGCCCAGGGCCTGCCGCTTGAAGCCCTGCAGTCCATCAGCATCCTCGCCGACACCCGCCAGGCCGAAATCGACAGCATCATCGACCACAACATCGCCCAGCACCGCCTCCTCGCCGCCTTGGGAGAGCTGGCGGGGGAGTGACAGCGGTCAAAGTGGTCGAAAGCGCTTAGCCCTCGAACTTCTTGATCAAGAGCGCGGCGTTGTGGCCGCCGAAGCCGAAGGAGTTGCTGAGGGCGGCGGTGACCTTGGCCTCGCGAGCGGTGTTTGGGACGATGTCGATGTCCACTTCCGGGTCGATGTTTTCGACGTTGATGGTGGGCGGGACGATCTGATCCTGAATGGCGTAGATGGAGGCGACGAGCTCGACGCCGCCGGCGGCACCGAGAAGATGGCCGGTCATGGATTTCGTGCCGGAGACGAGCATGCCGTTCTTTGCATGGTCGCCGAAGACGCGCTTGATGGCCCGCAGCTCGCAGAGGTCACCGACGGGCGTCGAGGTCGCGTGGGCGTTGACGTACTGAATGTCGGTGGTGTTGAGCTTGGCGTGACGGAGGGCCATTTCCATGCACTTCGCGGCGCCGAGGCCTTCGGGATGCGGTGAGGTGAGGTGGTAGGCGTCGGCGGTGGCTCCGTAGCCGGCGAGTTCGGCGTAAATCGTGGCGCCGCGCTTCTTGGCGTGTTCGAGTTCCTCGATCACGACGACTCCGGCGCCTTCGCCCATGACGAAGCCGTCGCGGTCCTTGTCCCAGGGGCGGGAGGCACGCTCGGGCTCGTCGTTGCGCAGGCTGAGGGCCTTCATGTTGGCGAATCCGGCGAGGCCGCAGGGGCGGATGGAGGCTTCGGCACCGCCGCAGATCATGGCGTCGGCATCGCCGAATTTAATCATGCGCCAGGCTTCGCCGATGTTGTTGTTGGAAGTTGCGCAGGCGGTGACGATGACCATGTTCGGCCCCATGAAGCCGTATTCCGCCGCGATCATGCCGCTGGCGATGTTGGTGATCATCATGGGAATGAGGAAGGGGGAGACGCGGGCGGGCCCCTTGTTCAGCAGGATTTCGTACTGTGCTTCGATGGTGCTCAGACCGCCGATACCGCTGCCGACCATGACGCCGACACGGTGCGGGTCGAGGCTGTCCGGGTTCAATCCGGCGTCCTTGGCGGCCATTTTTGAGGCGGCCATGGCAAACTGGAAATAGCGGTCGGCGCGGCGGGCGTCCTTGTGATTGTTGAAGAACTGGGTGGGATCAAAGTCCACCACCTCGCCGCCGATCTTGCAGTCGTACTTCTCGGTGTCCATCGACTGAATCCGGCGGATGCCGCTCTTGCCGGCCACCAGGTTCTTCCAAAATTCTTCCTTGGTGTTACCGTTCGGGGAAACGACTCCCATGCCGGTGATGACGACGCGACGCTCGCTCATTGTGTGTGTTCTTTGGGGGGTTGGTTTGAGGGTTGAGAGAACACGGTTTGCAGGGTGGGGCAAGGGAAATGATGGCGGCGCGACGCGGCTTCGCTGCGCGCAAAAAAAACGGTCATCTCAATAGTCCCGGCTCAGCAGGTAATCCGCGAGCTGCCGGAGGCGCATTCCGCTTTCCCCAAACACGTCCAACGCACGCTGCGCCACTTCCGTGAGGCGGAGCGCCTCGGCACGTGAGGCCTCCAGGCCCATCAGCGCCGGGTAGGTGCTCTTTTCGGAAGTGATATCCTTGCCGGCGCTTTTGCCGAGCTTCTCACTGGTCTGCGTGACATCGAGGATGTCGTCGATGATTTGGAAGGCGAGCCCCGTCGCCATACCAAAATCGTGCAGCGCCTGCATCTGGGCGCTGTCCGCATTCGCGCTCATGGCGCCCAGTTTCACGCTGGCGGTGAGCAGCGCGGCCGTTTTTCCCTCATGAATGAAGCGTAAGTCCTCCAGCGGCAGTTTTTTCCCCTCCCCCTCCAGGTCGGCAACCTGACCGCCAACAAGATGCAGGCTGCCGGCGGTGCGGGCGAGTTCGAGGACCATGGATGCCGTGGTGTGATTCGGTGTGGCGGGCGTGCGGGCCACCAGCTCAAAGGCCAGCGCCTGGAGCGCGTCGCCCGCCAGGAGAGCCATTGCCTCACCATAGACCTTGTGGCAGGTCGGCACGCCGCGGCGCAGATCGTCGTCGTCCATGCACGGGAGGTCGTCGTGGATGAGGGAGTAGGTGTGCAGGCATTCGGTCGCGCAGGCGTTGGAAATGGCATTCTCCACCGAACCGCCGCAGGCCTCTGCCGCCGCGAGGCATAGGATCGGCCGGAGACGCTTCCCTCCCGCGAAAACGCTGTGCCGCATGGCCTTGTGGATCGTCACCGGCCGCGTCTCGGCGGTGGGAATGAAGCTTTCGAGCGCCGCATCGACGAGCTGACAGCGCTGGGTGAGGTGTTCTTTGAGGTCGGACATGAAGGGCGACACTTGGAGCCGGGAGGGCCGCCTTCAACCTGATTTCTGCCCGTTTGGCCGCCCCCACCCGGCGGGCTGCATCCAGGGAACTGACTGAACTCCCTCCTTGCCAACCCCCGAAGTGCCCCCATATTCGCGCCCCTTTTTATGGACATCTTCATTGGAATCCTCACCGCAGTCGAAGTCATCGTCTGCCTCCTCCTCATTCTCGTCGTGCTCATGCAGCGCCCACGCCAGGAAGGCCTCGGTGCTTCTTTTGGTGACGCCGCCGCCAGCCAGGTCTGGGGGGCACAAACCACCAACGTGCTGCAAAAGTTCACGGTGTATCTGGCGGTCATCCTTTTCGTCCTGACCCTCCTGCTGGCCGTCCTCGTCAGCCGCGCCCAGAACGGCGGCAAGACCGAAAAAATCTTCGGTGACGCCGCTCCCGCAGCAGCCGCATTACCTTCGACCGAGGAGGACATGAAAGCCAAGCTGATGGAGCAGATCGAAAACGCCGTCAAAGAAGAGGCCGCCAAGGAGGGCGAACCCGCCAAAGCCAAAAAGGAAGCCGCAGCGCCAAAGACCGAAGATAAGAAGACCACCGAAGAACCCAAGGCCGAAAAGCTGACTGACAAGGCTCCTAAAGCTGACGCCAAGAAAGCCGAGAACGCGGCACCTGCACCCGCTCCTGCGGCCCCCGCCGAAGCTTCCAAGCCAGCTCCGGCTGAGCAGGCGAAGTGACCGAAACGAAACGGTAATTTACCAAACAAAAGGCACGCCCCATCGGGTGTGCCTTTTGTTTTGGGAACTGACCCGGCGTCAAAACTGAAGCTGACGCGGCATTCGCCATCAAAGCTCCGGCTTTGGTGCTGGAAGCGGGGGGGCTTCGGGTTCAAAGTCGAGGACGTCCTGGTGGGTGCGCAGGGCCTGGCGGGCCTTGTCGAAGAAGGAGGTGAGGTCCTCCCGGTTCATCTGCTCCTTGTCGTCGATGTAGGCGTGGAGTTTCTGGATCTGCTTGTCGGCGTCGAGGTTCACGCCGGCCATGGCCTTTTGGGCGGAGGCATAAACGCCGCTGAATTTGCCCTGAGCCTGCTCGAAAGCCTCCTTCGCACCTTCCTGGCGGAGATATTCTTTTTCCTTTTCCCGGAAGTCCTTGCTGAAAACGCGCTTGAAGAAACCGCCCTTCGGCTTTTCGAGCTGTTTTGCGGCCTGGGCCTCAAAGTAGGCGGCCAGCTCCTGGAACTCCTGCATGGGCTTCTGATACTGGTTTTTCAAGTAGCCGAGCCCGGTGGTGATGATGGCGAGTTTTTCCACCTCGGCCTTGGAGAGCTCCTGGCCGGCCTTCACCTTGTCTTCAAGGAGGTTGATGTATTGCAGCGTCATCTTGTTTCCCTCGAAGATGTTCTCGAACTCCTTCGCGGCGGTGGCGAGGCGCTGACGCTCGCCCTGGCGCAGGGCGTCGATCTTTTTTTCCTGCTCCTCATTGAGGGCGGTGATCATTTTCTGGTGCTGCGCGGCCTGGGAATCAAGCGCACGCTGGAATTCGGCCTCCTTTGCGGCGAGCGCCTCCGCGTGTTCGGCCTGGAGCATTTCCAGCGCCGAGCGGGCCTCGGCGAGGTCGGAGTGGGATTGGAAGAGGAACCAGCCCAGCACACCGGAGGCGAGGAAGCTGAGGACGAGCAGTGCGGTGAGGTTTTTGATGGCAGTCATGACGGGACAAGGGTTTGTGTGACGGTGGCGGGGCGCAAGCGCATTCAATGCGCACCTTTTGTGCCGGACTTAAAGCCGATGCACGGCTTTGGCCTGTTCATCAAGCCGGAATCCTGTTAGGGCTGGCCGGAAACCCGCGTCTTGTCTGCACGATGTCCGCACCCGCCCGCCCCACGATCGTCCGCCATCAAATCCTAGCCACTGCGACGATGGTGGCGTTCCTGATGTATTTGGACCGCATTTGTCTGGCGAACATCATCAGTTCCGACTCGTTTCAAAAGCACATCGAACTCTCCGATCTGGAGATCGACTGGGTGAAGGGCGCATTCTTCTGGGCTTACGCGCTGGCGCAGGTGCCCGCCGGCTGGCTGAGCGACCGCTTTGGGTCCCGCAAGCTGATCACCATTTACATCGCCACTTGGTCGGTGTTCACGGCGATGACGAGTTTTTCGGTGGGGTTCATCTCCCTGCTGCTGGCACGGCTGGGCTGCGGGCTGGCGGAGGCGGGCTACTATCCGGCGAGCAGCGGGCTGCTCACGCGCTGGGCGCATGTGGAGGCGCGGGGGGTTGCCAGCAGCCTGATTTCCTGGGGCGGACGTCTCGGCGGCGCCGTGGCGCCCGGACTCACGGCCTTTGTGATCCTGCAGGCCGGCGACTGGCGCTGGGCGGGGTGGATCTATGGATTGACCGGTATCCTGGTCGCACTGATCTACTGGCATGTCTTCCGCGAGCATCCGCGCCTGCACCCGAAGTGCAACGAAGCCGAAGTCGCGCTGCTGGCCGAGGGGCGCGGAGACTTCCAGCCGGTGAATAATCCGCCGCGGCGGTTTCCGCTGCTGGCCGCCTGCCGCAGCCGGAACCTCTGGATGGCGAATGGCGTACAGTTTTTCACGAACATCGGCTGGGCCTTCCTGATCCTCTCTCTTCCGGACTATTTGAAAAAGGTGAAGCTGCTGGATGACGGACTGACCGGGCTGATCACCACGGGAGCGCTGAGCATCGGCATCCTGGCGCTGCCCATCGGCGGCCTGATGACGGACTATCTCAGCAAGAGCCGCGGCCGGCGGTTGGGACGGATGCTGCCGATGTCGGTGACGAAATTCGGCGCTGCGGCGCTTTATCTCCTCGCCCTGCAGATGGACTCCGCGTGGGGCATGGCGCTGGCCTTCGGCGCGGTCACCTTCTTCGCGGATCTGGGGCTGCCGGCGATGTGGACACTGATGCAGGACATCAGCGGCAGGCATCAGGCGCAGCTTTTCGGCTGGGGAAACATGTGGGGCAATTTTGGCGCCGCACTCATGCCACTGATGTTTACGGCCGTGCTGAAGACTTTCGACACGAACAACGATTTCCATGAAGGCGTGTGGCTCTGCGCGGGCGCGTTTGTCGCGGCCGGAGTCTTCGCGCTGTTCGTGAACGCAGAAAAGCCTGTGATACCTGAGGAGGCGTAAGCGCCGCCCCCGGCATCACAGGCTTCAAAAAAGTTCGAAGGCTTGGCAGCGGTCTTACCAGCCGCCCTCTTCACCGCCGCCATCACGGCCACCGCGGTCGCGACGCTCAAAGCGTTTCCCGCCACCGCCACCACCGTAGCCGCCGCGTTCACCACGATCGCCACCGCCGCCACCACCTCCGTAGCTGCGTCCGCCGCCACCACTACCACCACCATAGCCGCCGCGTCCGCCGCCGCCGCCACCTCCTCCGTAACCACCGCGGCCGCCGCCGCCGCCGCCTCCGCCACCACCGAATCCACCGGGGCGCTCTTCACGCGGGCGGGCCTCGTTGATGGCCAGCTTGCGGCCCATGAATTCCTGGCCGTTGAGGCCTTCGATCGCGGCCTGCATGGCCTCCGGCGTTTCCATCGACACAAAGGCAAATCCACGAGGACGCCCGCTGTCGCGGTCGATCGGCATGAAAATGTCAGTGACAGTCCCGTATTGGGAGAAGAGCTCGCGAATCTCAGGATCCTGAGCGGCAAAGGGCAAATTGCCCACATACATCTTGGTGTTCATTGCTGTTCTTTGAAGGGTACGAATCTGGTCGGCTGCGCCAGATCAGACTTCATGAACACCAACCCCTTTAATCACCTGATGAACCACTTAGCCTAACCCTTAACAGGTGACTTGAGCGGCTTTATCGCCGCATTCGTGCCAAAGGCAACCGAATCTTTGGCCAAGTTTGCCAGGCTGAAAAGCACCTCATTTCCGGCTCAGCTTTTCCTCCACAAAGGTGAGTATCCGGCCGATCGTCTCGGCATCCTGCGCGGCCTTTGCCTCCTCAAAGGCGGCCTTCGCCTGGAGCAGTTCCCGCACGAGCGGCAGGGAGATGACCTGCTGGCCCGCTGCCTGAACAGCCTCGTAACGCGCATGCAGCGAATCCAGGTCCGTGCTGCCGGGCTCGAACTGCGAGAAGTCGATTTTGTCCGGCTCGGCCTCCAGTTCCTTGAAATGGGAGTCTTCCATCAGCTTGTCCAGCGCCGCGGTCGCTGCGGCGAACTGGCCGCTCTTGACGAGTGCCTGGATGTCGCCACCGCGCTCCTTCATCGCCTCCGTCGGCGGCACGCCGAGGGATTCCAGCGCCGCGCGCAGCTGGCCCGCCTTCTTGTCCAGCGCTGCTTCCAGGTCTTCTTTGACGGCCATTTTTGGCGGGGTCAGGCTGCGGGCTTTCTGCCGCTGCTCGGGCGTCAGCACGTCACGCACGCCGATCAAGGTGCGCAGTTGCAACTGTTTCACCGCCGCCTCTGCCGCGATGAGTTTGGCGAGCTGGGCGGCGGCCGCATCCGCGCTGGTGCCGGGCTGTTTCAGCAGGTCGTGCAGCGCCTTTTTCTGCGCTTTGACCTCCAGTTCCAGCGGTTCGGCCACCTTGCGGGCTTCATCGAGCTGGGCGGTGAGTTTCCCCTGCTGATCGTCGGTGAGCGCCAGCTCGTCGCGCATCGAACCGATGAGGTCGGGGTGCAGCAGACCGCTTTCGAGCCAGTCTTCGAGGTTCGCGGCCTTCAGGCCGGACGTGATGAGGATGAGGACACCGAGGATGAGTTTCATGGTAGGAGCGGGTGGATGCGGTCAGGGAGAAGGAAATCGGAAGGCGTGGCGAACTCGATGAACGACGGCTCGAGGTCAGCGAAAAGCTCCCCGGGCGGAAAATCGAGCAGCGGCGGAAAATCGCTCAATCGGGGCACCGGAGGTGGCGAGCCCATGAAAACGAGCGCTGCGGCGATGACGCAGGCGGCCGCCATTCCCGCGAGAAGAGACCAGCGCAGCGGTGCCTTCCGATTCTGCACCGGTCGCTCCAGCACTTCCGGACGCCATGCGGGCGCGGCCTCATGATCGCAGCGCCGCTGCCGGGAAAAGCGGGCGCGCAGGTCTGAATCGTGGTCGTCAGTCATGGCCGGAATCGGATTGCAGCAGCATGCGCAGGCGCGCCTTGCCGCGTTCGTAGTGCTGGCGTGCGGAGCCGATGCCCACGCCCATGACCTCCGCCGCCTGCTTGATCGTGAGGTCCTGATAAAAGACGAGATGCAGCACCTCGGCCTGCCGCGCCGGCAGTTGCGCCAGGCAGTTCCGCAGTTCGGCGGCTTGTTCGTCCATCTCCACCTGCCGCGAGGGCGCTGGATGCGGCTCCTCGCTGAACGCCGCCAGCAGCTTGCCGATCAGGGATTCGCGATAGCGCTGACGCCGCAGTTCCTCGTGGGCCGTGTGGCGGATCACGCCGAACCACCAGGTCTTGAAACTGGAGCGCCCGTCGTGCCGGGCACGTTCTGTCGCGAGCTTCAGGTAGGCGTTTTGCAGCACATCCTCCGCCCGGGCATGATCCGCACCGCAGCAATGCAGCGCCCAGCCGAAGGCGTCGGCATGCAGGGCTTCGAGCTGGTCGGCGGTGGCACGTTCCATTCATTTCCCGCTGGGTGACGCGGGCCGTCGGAGTGTATGACAGGGATTGAAAAATAACGCCAGCAATCGCCCTCCCCAGCCGTTTCCTCCCGCCACCATGAATCGACTCACCTTTCTCGCCCTCGCCCTCAGCGGTCTGTTTTCCACCCTGCTCCATGCCGCCGATGACTCGCGCGTCTATGAACTCCGCATTTACACCTGCAACGAAGGTAAACTCGACGCCCTGCTGGCCCGCTTCCGCGACCACACCTGCAAGCTGTTTGAAAAGCACGGCATGGTCAATGTCGGCTACTGGGTGCCGGTGGACGAGGAAAACGGCTCCAAGACCACTCTGATCTACGTGCTCGAACACAAAAGCCGCGACGCCGCGAAGGCCAGCTTCAAGGCCTTCGGTGCCGACCCGGAATGGCAGGCCGCCCGCAAGGCGAGCGAGGAAGGTGGCAAGATCCTGGCCAAGGCGCCGGAATCCGTCTTCATGACGCCGACGGACTACTCCCCGCCGCTCGCCGTCGCCAAGGGTGACAAACCCCGCGTCTTCGAACTCCGCACCTACACCACGAACGAGGGAAAACTCGACGCGCTGCACGCCCGCTTCCGTGATCACACCATGAAGCTCTTCACCAAGCACGGCATGCGCCACCTCGCCTACTGGGTGCCGGTGGATGCGGACAAAGGAGCAGGCAACAAGCTCATCTACATCATCTCCCACGACAGCAAGGAGGCCGGACTCGCCTCCTTCACCGCCTTCCGCAACGATCCGGACTGGATCAAGGCCAAGGAAGCGAGTGAAAAGGACGGACCGCTGACCATCCAGCCGGATGGCGTGAAAAGCGTTTACATGAAGGCGACGGACTTCTCCCCGATCCAGTAAGGCCGCAACACCAGCCGTCATGCGCCCGTATGCTGCGGGCCATGTTTCCGCTCCGCACGCTCTTCCTCGCCCTCTTTGCCTCCTCACTTCACGCTGCCACGCCTGAGTTCGAATGGGTGGCTGCGGGCGGCGGCGCAAAGAACGACAAGGCGCGGGCCGTGACCTTCGACCGCGAGGGGAATGTCTTCCTCGCCGGCGAATCGACCGACGACGGCAGCTTTGGCGAACTGAAGCGCACCGGACACGGTGGGATGGATTTCTTTCTGGCGAAAGTCTCCAAGGATGGCCGCTTCCTGTGGGTGCGCAGCCTCGGCGGCAGCCTGGTGGATCGCGGTTACGGAGTGGCCACGGATACGGCGGGCAATGCCTACGTCACCGGTCATTTCCAAAGCACCGACGCGCAGGTGAACGGCGAACCGCTGCCAAACACGGGCGACTACGACATCTTCGTGGCCAAGTACGATCCCGACGGAACACTGCTCTGGACCCGCACCGCCGGCAGCACGGGCTACGACTACGGCCACGGCATCGTGGTCGATTCGCAGGGGGATGTCGTCGTCACCGGAGCCATCGCGGGAGAGGCGAAGTTCGGTGACGTCACGGTCAATGCAGGCGGCACCTCACGGCGCCCGGTTTTTTGCGCGAAGTACGACGCCGCTGGCACCCTGAAGTGGGTCAGAGCGACCGGTGGCAAATTCTCCGGCAGCGGCCACGGACTCGGCGTCGATGGAAAGGACTGCATCTATATAGGAGGCAATGGCAGCGGAGAGGGAAAGATGGACGCGGCGAGCTGGGAATCGAAGACGCAGGCGGGTGTCGTCCTGAAACTCACCTCCGATGGCAAAGGCGTGTGGGCCGCCGTCCTCCCCGGTGCTCCGAGCGCTGGCTTCCACGAGATCACGGTCGATACGGCCGGCCGCACCTGGTGCGCAGGCATGTTCAAAGGTGAACTCAATGGCGGGCCGAAGACGACCGGTGACAAGGACAGCGACGGCGTGCTCGCCCACTTCAGTCCGGACGGGAAACTCGTTTGGAGTCACGTCCTTCAGGGACCAGGCACGGACTACTGCCTCGGGGTCGCCACGGATCACACCGGTCGCTGCTTTGTGACGGGTGAGTTCTCAGCAGTCGCAACGCTCGCCGGACAGACGCTCACATCACTGGGCTCCACGGACATTTACACCGCCGCTTTTGATGAGAAGGGAGGCGTCGAATGGATAGTCACGGCGGGAGGAATGAAGGGTGACAATGCCTACTGCATGGCCTGGCATCCTTCGGGAAGGCTTATTTTTTCGGGGGGCTGTGTCGCACCTGCGACATTCGGCGGACAGACGATGAGCTCGCCGGGCACTGCCGAAGCCTACGGGGCGATTTTGCGGATTCGGTGACTTAATGACACAAAAATGAGGCCTCAGGGCCGCTGAAGTGGCCCGAATCAGGCTAAAGGGGCTACAATTCACCCATTTGACAGGTGTGACGATGTGGACACCATGCGCGCCCCTTCGCCCGGGCCCCCCATCCGGCGAGGCGTGACCCAACCACCCCCCAACCCTAGATTGAACCGCATCACCCTTCTGTGTCTCACGGCCTTGTGCGCCTCCGCTTTCGCGGATGAAACCAAAACTTCAGCCACAACGCCGACCGGCACACCAGGTCAGGTCATTTCAGGCGTCAGAACCACCGCCTACACTCACGACGAGAGTGACCACATCGAATACGGAGCGAAGAACGCCGTGGGCACGCAGCTCAAGTACGGCCAGATCCGCAGTGCGGCTGCCGACTGGTCCATCTACCCGGTGGGCACCGTCTTCCAGATCGTGGGGGACTCCTCCCTCTACGTCGTGGACGACTACGGCTCCGCCCTCGTCGGCACGAAGACCATCGATCTCTACAAGCCGAGCTTCAGCGCCATGAACAAGTGGGGCACCCGGCATGTGACGATCAAGGTCATCAAGTGGGGCTCCTTCTCCAAGAGCCTCGCCATCCTGAAGCCGCGGGCCACCAGCGCCGCCCGCGCCTCCCACGTTCGTGAGATGGTCAGCCGGCTCCAGGCCAATCCCGGCCTGGCCGCCAAGGCAAGCTGATCCACGGCTTGCAGTCAGCCGTCCTGCAATCGGTGATTGCGGGACGCTGGCAGCGGGGTTCTATGCGCGCCCCCGACGGCCCGCATGTCCGACCTCCTCTCCAGCCCCCTCTGCCGCGCCGAAGACCTCGGCAAGGCCATCCCGGATCACGAGTTCGGCGTTTCCGTGTGCCTGCCACTCTGGGAGCATGTGATCGGCTACGAGGAAGGCAGGCCGGAAATCATTTCGACGTTCCAGTCCGGTTATCCGCGTTTCTGCTGCCCGCCGGCCATCACGCGACTGTTTGAGGCCGCTGAAAAGGAATTCGCCGCCGCAGGAGAGCGCTGCCTCGTTTTCCCACGCGCCGCCCACGCGGAACGCTGCGTGAAGTTCATCGAAACGGGTCGCGCCGTCGAATGGACCGCACATCAGCTTGGCGTCGCAGTCTTCCCGGAGGACAGTTACGCCCAGGCCCGCCGCTTCTGGCGCTTCTGCGGTGAATGCGTGAGCACGCGGCAGGCGGCGGACGCCCTCGGTGAGCGTATCAGTCCCGTGACTCCCGACGAAGGCCGGACCGCCAATCGCATCATCCGCGAACGCCTCGCCGAGCTCTCCGGGCAGCAGCCCGAGGACGTGTTTCTGTTTCCCTCCGGCATGGCGGCAAACTTCGCGGTGCATCGCATGCTCACGCAGCTCTTCCCCGACCGCAAAACCGCCCAGCTCGACTTTCCCTATGTCGATGTGTTGAAACTGCAGCAGATGTTCGGCAGCGGTGCGCACTTCCTGCCGCTCATCCACAACAGCGAATACGACGAGCTGCGCTCCCTGCTGCAAAACGAGCCGCTCGCCGGCCTCTTCTGCGAAGCACCCAGCAACCCGCTGCTCCGCTGCGTCGATTTCGAGCGCCTGCTCGCCATCCGCGCCGAGGCACAGCCCGGCCTGCCGGTCATCGTTGATGACACGATCTCCACTGTCGCTCACGTCGATGCGCACCGCGTCGCAGATGTCGTCACCACCAGCCTGACGAAGAGCTTCTCCGGTGCCAGCGATGTGATGGCCGGTGGCGTGGTTCTCAACCGCCAGTCACCGCATCACGCCGCCTTCTCGACCTTCCTCAAAGCGCACGCCGATCACGAACTCTGGCGCGGCGACGCCGTGGCGCTCGAAATCCACAGCCGCGACTTCCCCCAGCGTGCCGATGGCATGAGCCGCAACGCGCTAGCGCTCGCCGACCATCTGCGCTCTCACCCGAAGGTCGATCGCGTCTGGCATGCCGCGGCGGAAGGCGGACGCGGCTACGAATTCATCCGCCGCGAGCACGGCGGGCACGGCTGCCTGTTTTCCTTCACGCTGAAGAATCCGGAACACACCAGCGCACCGTTCTATGACGCCCTGCGCGTGACCAAAGGGCCCAGTCTCGGCACCAACTTCACGCTCGCCTGCCCCTACACCCTGCTCGCCCACTACGACGAACTCGAGTGGACCGAAAGCGTCGGCGTCAGCCGCTGGCTCATCCGCGTGTCCGCCGGTCTGGAGGACACGGCGGACTTGATCGCCAGGTTTGACGAGGCGCTGGCGTTAGTCTGATCACTTCTTCTCCAGCCGCACATAATCGAGTCCAACCATGTTCGACGGCACGGCATCTGGATTTGGGGAAGCGAGGGTGAAGGTGAGCTTGTGCTCGCCGGCGGTGAGTTCGTGAGTGCCCCAGTCGAGTTCGCCGGTGTGGATGACCTTGGGCGTGTTGAAGCCGTCGAAGGACGAGGTCACCGGCTTGCCATCAAGCGCGATGCTGGTGACTCCGTAGTCCTTCGCCTTCGTGAGCGCACCGTAGAGCGTGTACTTGCCCGCTTCCTTGACCGGAAGCGCCAGCGTGAGCTTCTGATCCGGCTTGCCGCCGGTCCACCAGAGCTGCGCCGCGCCGCTCCACTCGCCACCGAAGCCACCCATGCCTTGCGGCTTCGCTTTTCCACCGGTTATTTCGAGCACCTTCAGCGATTCGCCTTCGAGCGCGCCGGGAACAGTTTGTAGTTCGGCCTTTAGGCCGTCCGGACGGCCTGCAGCCCGAACGCCGGAGCCACTTTGCAGATATTTCACGAGATCGATCACCATCTCCGGCTGCAACGCATCAAACAGCCCCTCCGGCATCGTGCTGAGCTTCGACACCTCGCGCTTCGCGATGTCCGCCTGCGGCAGCGTGAACTCCACGCCGCCCATCATGGCGATCTTCACCGCGGCGGGGTTTTCTTCCTTGATGACGCCACTCATCACGCGGCCGTCCTTCATGGTGAAGAGGTTGAGCTGGTAGGCCTTGCCGATGACCGCGTTCGGATCGAGCACGTTTTCGAGCAGGTAGTTCAAATCGGCGCGATTGCTGCCCGTGATGTCGGGCCCGACGTTTTGACCTTCGCCGAAAAGCTTGTGACATGCACCACAGGTGGCCATAAAGAGCATCTTGCCCTTCGCGACATCTCCGAGCTTCAAAGCGCCGGGCGTGAGCATTTCACGATACTTCTTGGTGCGCTCGGCGAGATCGACCTTCGGCGCGTTCACATCGCCCCAGGCGGATTTGATGAGCGCGTCGATCTCCTTGTCCTTAAAAGCTGTGAGCTGGCGCACCAAAAAAGGCGACAAAGCCGTCGCAGGCACCGTCTTGGTCTCCACGGCTTTGAGCAGTTCTATCGCGCCTTCTTTTGTCGAGGCAAGCGTGTTCACCGCGTCTGGCAATTCGTTCGACGGGAGCTTCGGTAGCAGCGAGGACAACACTTTCGGCGTGTCCGCGTCTTTAAGCGATGCGAGCGCTTGAATCGCAGCGCGACGCATGGTCGAAGGCGTCTTTTGCCCGTCGCGCAACAACGCGTGCAAGATGGGTGCCGTCTGCGGGTCACGGATCTGGGCGAGTAGTTTTAAGGCCTTCATCCGTGCGTCGAGTTGCGCTGCGGCAGGCATCTCGATGGGTGAGGTCGAGGTCAACCGTTCACGGAATGCGGCGGCGGCAGATTCGACACCCATGAAGGTCTCCAACTCAGCTACGAGGACGCCCTTCAAAGGCGGTCCCATGTCCGGTGTCCTAGGAGACTCTGTCATCTGCGTCGCCATGAGGCGGTCGCGCAGCTTGTCCCAGTCCGCCGGTTTGCTGATCTTGTTGCCGGCTCGCGCAGCCTCGACCACGGACTTGAGCAGCGATTCACGCATCACTGTGTCCTCCGACTCCGCCGCCAATCGCAACAGTCCGGTGCGGCCCGCATCATCCGTGGACAGGCGGCGGTAGATGAACTCGGTGACCTTCGGCATCTTCGACACCGCCGCGAGCTGCAACCCCACCGCCGCATCCGCCGCCACCACCGGCTCGATGCCATACCAGATGAGCAGCGGGATCATCGGATCGTCCTTGTCCTCGCCGTGTTTGAGGAGGGCGGTGGCGAGGCGGCTGCGATGAGTCTCAGGTAACCGTTGCAACAGCGAGGCGAGTTCCCGGCGCGCGATGGGTGAAGTCTCCTTGACTGCTAGATCTTCAAACGGCTGCAAGACCGCTTCAAGCGGGCGCATGTCCTCCGCAGGCACTGCGGACCCCACCCGGCGTGGAGTGGCCATTCGGATCAACGCTGCTTTGAGGTGTTCCTCCTGGCTGGCGGCCGGGCAACCAAAATCAGGACCGATGGTCGTTGTCGAGGACGCATCAGCCATGGAGCGGAGCAACCAAAACACAGCGGGAGGTTTCGGGAACGACTTTGGCTTCTCGCCTGGAACGTCGCTGAAGCTCTTCACGATGGGCTCAAGGATTTTGGGGTCTATCCATGTCTTGTCGGTGAGCACCCGCCTCGCCATTCTGGAGAACCATTCGTTCTCCGTCTGCACCGCGAGCTTTGCCAACTTCTCATCCGGTTCCTTCGCCAGATCGAAGGGAGCCTTGGGGAAGTCGGACTTGTCGGACAGGTCCGACCCTTCGGAAGTGGCAGGAGGCCCGGCATACGTCACGCGGTAAATCCGCCCGTTGCTCCGGTCCCAGTGCTCCACGGCGCCGCTGCCGCGATGGCAGATTTGCTGATCGGACCAGTCACTCACATACAGCGCCCCATCCGGGCCGACTTTTTGCGTGACGGGGATGAAGTGCATGTCGTTCGCGCGCATGAAATCGGCGGCGTGCTTGCCGATGTAGGTGCTGGCGTGCGGGTCGGTGTAGTTCGCGACGAGGCGATGGCCGTGGAGGTTGCCGAAGAGGAGCTGGTTGCGATACGTCGGCGGGAAGAGGCTGCTCTGATAAATGGCGAGGCCGCAGTGCGCGTGACCGCCGCCGAGCGCGTTGGTGTCGTTGTTCATCACGCCTGCGCCCGTCGTTTTGTCGAAGCTGACATCGGGTCGCGGATTGCCGGCGTAGTGCGCGTGGTCGGCGATGGTCTTGATGTCCTCGTAGGTGTAGGCGTTGAAGTGCTGCCCGGCCTGCCGGTGGTAGCGTCCGCCCGGCACGATGTGATACAGATGCGGAATGACGCATGCGGTGACGAACCACTCGCCATGCTGGTCGTAATCGAGTCCCCAGGGATTGCTGGTACCGTGCGCGAAGACCTCAAATTCATGCCGCACGGGATGGTAACGCCACACACCCGCATTGATCGGCTCGCGCTCCTCATCCGGTGCGCCCGGCTTGCCGACGCGACTGTGCGTGAAGACGCCGTGGCAGCCATACAGCCAGCCGTCCGGGCCCCAGATGAAGCTGTTGAGCGTTTCGTGGGTGTCCTGGGTGCCCCAGCCGTCGAGGAGAGCGTAGGCGGTGAAGTTGAGGCCGGGAACCTTCGAATAGGTCTTATAGGACTCATTCGACCTATTCGACGGCACTGTGGCATCCCCATCCCGCGGAATGAACATCAAATACGGCGCAGCTCCGACCCACACGCCGCCGAAGCCGAGCTCGATGCCGCTGACGAGGTTCAGGCCTTCGCAGAAGATTTTCTTCGTCTCGAAGGTGCCGTCGCCGTCTTTGTCTTCGAGGATCTTGATGCGGTCCTGGCCTTTGCCGACCTCGCGCGGCTGCGGGTAGCTGTTTCCCTCCACGACCCAGATGCGTCCGCGCTCATCGAACGTGAACGCGATCGGCTGCACGACATCCGGCTCCGCAGCGACGAGCTCGGCTTTGAAGCCGGTGGGGAGTTGCATGGACTTAAGCGCGTCCTGCGCGGACTGGCCTTTGGCGTATTCGGCCTGCGGTTTGAGAGCCGGGCCATAAAGTTTCTTTGGCTCTGTAGCCGGGAGCACTGACCCCGGTTTCTCCGCGCTGCCGGGGTCAGTGCCCCCGGCTACAACTCGCTGCTGGGTGAGGATGTAAACGCCGGCTTTGTTGCCGACGACGATGTCGGGCAGTGAGTCGCCGTTCACATCGCCGACCTGCACATCGACACCGACTCCGCTCTCGGCATCGACGAGGTGCGGGACGAAATCGACACCGCCTTTGCCGTCGCGTTTGGTTTGATACCAGTAGATGACTCGGTGGCCGCGCTCATCGGGGTCGTGGCCGTTGTGCGCCCAGTAGCGCTTGCCGGTGACGATGTCTTTGATGCCATCGCCATCGATGTCGGCGAGATGCGCGGCGTGCGGCTGGGAGAAGACGATGCCGTAGTCGTTGTCCTGCGGCTGCTCGCTGGCGAGCATGATGCGGTTCCAAGTGGGAGCGCGGACACTCTTGTCCGCTTCATTCTTCGCGGCTTCGCCGCCATTCTTTTCGATGCGGGCAGGAGTGCCCGCGCTCCCTTCTTGCTTGGTCTGCAAATACACCGCCACGCCATAACGATGGGCGGCGAGGCTGGTGAAGACATCGTTGGTGCCGTTGCCATCGAAGTCGTAAGCGAACATCTGCGCGCCACCGCCGATTCCGGCGGCGAAGTTGTGCTGGATGAAAGGCGCAGTCACTTCCGGGCTGTTGTTAGCGCCTATGGTGATGCCTGTGTTTTGCCACCACCGCCGTGCTTCAAGCAGATCGAGCTTCCCGTCGCCATTCACATCACCCACGCCGAGGCCGTGCGTAAACCTGGCGACCTTCATGTCGTCGGTGACGGCGATGAAGGGCCATTTCTCGGTCGGTTTGGCCCAGTTCGGGGCGAACCAGCCGAACTTCCCGCCGGTGCTGCACACGATCTCCGGTTTGCCGTCGCCGGTGATGTCGGTGAAAACGGGCGATTCATTGTCCACCACGTCGGCGACGATGTGCATGGGCCAGGGTTTGTCATCGTGCGTGCCGGGGTTTAGGTACAGCCGCGCTTCCTTGCCGGGGAAGCCGAGGATGAGGATGTCGTTGCGCTTGTCGGCGTCGAAATCGTGGACGTAGGCGAAGAAGTTGTCGGAGTAACCATTGATGCTGAAAATCTTCGGCTCGTAGTAGGCGTGCTTCTTCTCAAACGCCGGCCCTTCCCACCAGAACGGTCCCGCGACGACGTCGGGTTTGCCATCGCCATTGATGTCGCCGATGGCGGCGCCCTCGGAGTAAAAGTCCCCGTGAAGCTGCTGGCGCTTCCAGGTGATCTGCGTGGCGGCGTGGAGACTGGAAGCCGCGAGGAGGACGAAAAGAATGCTTTTCATGGTTGGAGGACTCAAACGCTATCAGAAAGCGGCGCTGACGGACAAGTTTTATGAGCAATCGGCCACGCCGGTGCTTATCCTCGCCAATGCCTCCTGTTTTCATCCTCAGCGAAGAGCCGATCCAGCCCGCCCAGACCGTGTTCAAGGCGGGCGAGGGCGCGGAGGCGCAGTTCCTCGGCGTCGTGCGCGGCGAGGAAGACGGCAAACCGATCTCCGGCATCGACTACAGCGCCTACCTGCCCATGGCGGAAAAGATGCTGCGCGAACTCGTCGAACGCGGCGAACGCGAGCACGGCCCGCATCGCGTCTTCATCCAGCACCGCCTCGGCTTCGTGGCCGCGGAGCAGCCGAGCATCATCATCAAGGTGCGCACGAAGCACAGCGCGGAGTCCTTTGACCTCTGCCGCTGGTATTTGAAGGAGATCAAGACCTGCGTGCCGATCTGGAAGCGGCCTGTCTTTGCAGTGTAATTGTGCTGGCCTGCGTCGAGGATGTCCGCTTTGCTGGAGATCACGCATCCTACCACCTTCATGAAGAAGCGCGCCCAACGACCGCCCCCAAGCCAGCAGGCAAACGCGCCGGAAGAGCGGCTCGGAATGAGCCTGAAGGAACTGCAGGAGTTGGAGGGAAAGGCTACGCGCCTCGAAAAAGTGGCCCGCGTGCTCCTGAACACGCCGCAGCAGGCGTTTTATCTTTTTGATCATGCGGCCGGACGGTTTGTGCTGGGGCATGAGGCGGTGTCGGAACTCTACGGCTACAGACCGGGCGAGATCGAAAAGCTGAATGACGGCTGGTTCGGCATCCTTCATCCCGATGACGTCAGTGGTTTCCGAGAACTGCACCAGGAATTCAGGGCGAGCACCTTGGACGGGGTTCACACGATGCGCATGCGGATCCGGCGCAAGAGGGGAGGCTACGAGTGGGTGCAGATACACATCCGCGCCCTGGTGCGCGACGAGAACCGCCGGCTCGTCCTGGAGGCGGGCATGGTCTTCATCATTACAACGCTGGTGGAGACGGAGGAGACCCTGCGCGAGGCGGAAACCCGATGCCGTCATCTCTTTGAACACAACACGGCGGGGGTGCTGGTTTTCGATGCCGGATTCCAGATCGTGGAAGCAAACCCGACCCTGTGCCGAATGCTCGGCTACAGCCGCACACAACTTCTGAAGCTGGGCGTTCTGGACGTCACGGCGCCCGGCGCAAGACCCGGAATGCACAAGCTGCTGCGCACCCTGAAAAACGACGCGGAAGTCACCGCTGCGGAGGATTGCACGCTCGAAGACAGGGAGGGAAAACGCGTGGAGGTGATGATGACCCCCACCCGCCTGCACGATGCGGAGGGCGGCTTTCACCAGGGAATGCTCATCCTCTCCGACATCACCAAACGCAAGGAGACCGAGGCGGCGCTGCGGCGCGAGTCGGACCTGAACAGAATCCTGATCGACAATGCTCCGATCGCGACGGGACTGCTTTCCCCCGATGGAAGGATTCTGCACATGAACGCCACGACCGAAAAGATATTCGGCTTCAAACTGCGGGAAGTGAAGGGCCGCGAGCTGTGGAGCCTCCCGATCATGAGCGAAGCCGAAAGCCGGGCATCCCGCCAGCGCCTGCAAATGCTGGCCGAAGGCGGCGCATCAAGCGTTTCGGCGACGATCACCATGCACACGCGGACCGGCGAGACATGCCACATGGAAACGTCCACGACCGTCGTGAAGAAGACGGACGGCAGCGTGGACTTTTTCGTGACGACGGGCAGGGACGTCACCGAGAAGCGAATGCTGGAGGCCGAAGTCATCCGCGTGGCGGAGCAGGAGCACATCCGCATCGGCCACGATCTGCATGACGGAGTCGGGCAAACACTCACCGGCATCGCGGCGATGGTTGAAGCTCTGGAGGAAAGATTGGAAGGCGCCTCCCGAAAGGAGGCTCACCGGATTTACGAACTTGTTCAGGCGGCGATCGTGGAAACCCGCCGTCTCTCGCACGGCCTGTCGCCCGCCGCGGTGAAAAACCGCGGTGTCAGCGGCGGACTCATGCTGATCGCGGAAACCGTCCGCGAAAATTTCCGCCGCTCCTGTGAATGCCGCATTGAGGAGCCGCCTCTCGCCGTGAATCAGGAGGCTGAAATCCATCTTTTCCGCATCGCCCAAGAGGCAGTGAACAATGCGATCCGCCATGGCGCGGCCACGAAAATTCGCATTTCACTGCGGCGGCGGTCCGCGACGCAGGGGATTCTGGAGATCCGGGACAACGGCTGCGGATTTCCCTCCAAACAGACCGGGAAGGAGGTCGAAGGCATCGGCATGCGGGTCATGGAACACCGTGCCAGTCTGATCGGCGG
This sequence comes from uncultured Prosthecobacter sp., assembly GCA_964452755.1. Classification (GTDB taxonomy): domain Bacteria; phylum Verrucomicrobiota; class Verrucomicrobiia; order Verrucomicrobiales; family Verrucomicrobiaceae; genus Prosthecobacter. The sequence continues at coordinate 1,228,914 of CAYVQY010000001.1, forward strand.
CGAACTGACCGTGAAGTCCCAAAAAAATCGGGGCGTGAGCGTCGTTTGCCTGTTTTCCCTCAGGGTTTCTTAAGAACGCGTTCTTGACATTCTTTTGATAATGAGTCTCCTAAGCGGACTGTGAAAAGCAAAATCTACATTCTCGACGACCACCCCATCGTTATCGAAGGGCTTAAGAAACTGATTGACCAGCAGGAGGACCTGCAAGTCGCAGGTAGTTCTGAAGACGCCAACCTGGCCTTGCAGGAACTCGCTAAAATCAAACCCTCCGTCATCGTCCTCGACATCACCTTGAAGGACCGCAGCGGAGTGGATCTCATCAAAAAGCTGCGTGCCAGCTATCCGGAAACGCAGATTCTCGTGTACTCGATGCACGACGAAAACGTGTATGCCGAACGCTGCCTTCGCGCCGGTGCCATGGGCTATGTGATGAAGGGCGAGCCAAGTGCGCGCATCCTCCAGGGACTCCGCCAGGTGGCCGCAGGATCGTTCTTCTTCTCCGCCGCACTTCTCGGCAGCATCGTTTCCGGTGGCGGCCCGCGTGGCGGCTCCCGCGGCGAACCCGCGCGCATGCTCAGCGACCGCCAGCTCGAAATCTTCGAAATGGTCGGACGCGGTTTCGACTCTCACAGCATCGCCGAGAAGCTCAGCCTCAGCGCCAAGACGGTGGACGCCCACAAGGCGAACATCCGACAGAAGCTCGGTCTCGCCTCCGCGCGCGAGCTCCTCATGGAAGCCGTGCGCTGGGTGGAAAAATAAGCCCCATCACATCCACGACATTCTCAAACCAGGACGGGCGGCATGAATGCCGCCCGTTTTGCGTTCCGACGCCGGCAGCCGTTTCAGTCGTTCGCCACGGCGTCCTTGTCGGCTTTTGCGAACGTGCTCAAGGCGGCGCGGAGTTCGGCCAGTTTTGCCGGCATCGGTTTCGCCAGGTCGGTGGTTTCGTTCGGATCTTTGGCGATGTCGTAGAGCTCGGCCGTTTCGACGCCGGACTTCGCGTGCAGCACGAGCTTGAAGTCCCCGGCACGCAGTGAGCGTGACCGAAAACCCGGTGCCACAGTGTAGATGACACGCTGCGAAGCCGCCGCCCCTTCGCCGAGCTGCGGCCAGAGGTCAATGCCGTCCCACTTTAGATTTTTGTCCGTCTTGAATCCCGCGAGTGCGCAAAAGGTCGGCATCCAGTCGGTGATCTGCACCGGAGCGTCGTGCCTCCCGGCTTGGAGCTTGCCAGGCCAGCTTGCAATGCAGGGCACGCGCGTGCCGCCCTCGTAGATGCTGCCTTTCTGATCCCGCAGCGGCTTGTTGTTCCCGGGAAGTTTGCCGGAGGGGTAGTCGTCCGCCGGATACTTGGTGTCGTTGTTCTCCGCCCAGCTTCCGCCGTTGTCACTGGTGAAGACGAGCAGCGTGTCGTCGCGCTTTCCCGCCTTTTCGAGCGCGGCGACGATCCGGCCCACGCAGTCGTCGAGATGCATGATGCAGGCGGCGTATTGGCGGGGAACATCGCCGGTGATGCCTGCGGGCACCTTGTCCAGCCACTCCGGTTCCTTCACAGGCAGGTGCACCGCCGTGAAGGGCACGTAGAGGAAGAAGGGCTTGTCCGAGCGCTGCTCCAGCCACACGCAGGCCTCGTTCGTGATCAAATCTGTCACATGCCCGGTTTGCTTGATGAGCTTTTCATTCCGGTGCCAGGTCACGCTGAACTCACCCTTTTTGTACGAGTGGTCGTACGGGCCGACACCGCCGGCCAGCGAGCCGTAGCTGTGATCGAAGCCGTAGTGATTCGGCCCCCACTCCGGCTTCGAGCCCAGATGCCACTTCCCGGTGATGGCGGTTTCGTAACCGACCGTCTTCAACGCCCGCGGCAGCGTGACGGTGTCCCACGGCAGAGCGCGGCTGTTCGTCGGATTGGTGACGCCGAAACGGCTCCAGCAGCGCCCGGTCAGCAGGCCTGTGCGAGTGGGGCTGCACACCGGTGCGACATAGTGCTGCGTCAGTTCCACGCCCTCCGCCGCCAGCTTGTCGAGGTGCGGCGTCGGGGCGTTGCCGCCGTGGAAGGATACATCCGCCCAGCCAAGGTCGTCAGCCATTATGAAGACGAAGTTGGGCTTCGCCGCCGACCGGGCGGAGACGCAGGAAAGCAGCAGCAGGCAGAGGATGGGCAGTCTCATGAGAATGCCAACGAACCTGCGCGCGTCGATCTCGCACGAACGGTTTGCGCTGATGGGACCGCTGCGGCATAGACAGCGCGCATGGGCAGCGACGCGAACTCCTCCGGTTTCTTCAAGCGCGCCGGGCAGTGGCTGGTTTACGCGCTGTTCCGGTGCGTGGAGGCTGTCGTGAACATGCTGCCGCTCGTCGCGGTCTGGTGGCTGGGGCGTGCCGTGGGCACGCTCGCCTATTTCGTCGGTGGCAAGTATCGTCGCCTCGCCCTGGAAAACCTGCGCATGGCCTTCGGTCGTGAAAAATCCCCCGCCGAGCTTCGCGGCATCGCCCGCGCCCATTTCAAGAGCCTCTTCGCCAACATCCTCTGCGGCTTCAAACTCCCGCTGATGAGCGAGGCGGAAGTCGCCCGGCGAGTCACGGCCGAAAACATGCACCACTTGAAGGAGGCCTTCGACGCCGGCAGGCCGCTGCTGCACCCCATCATGCATGCGAGCTGCTGGGAGGTCATGACGCAGGTGCCGTCCATCTTTATCCAGGGCCATCACCCCGCCAGCATCTACCAGCCGCTGCGCAATCCGTATTTGAACGCGCTCGTCCTGCGCCGGCGCGAAAAACTCGGCTACAAGCTCTTCGACCGTCAGGAGGGCTTCGCCGCGCCGATCCGCCATGTGCGGGACATGGGCATGCTCGGCATCCTCGTGGACCAGCACGCCGGGTATCACGGCCTGTGGTGCCCGTTTTTCGACCGCCTGGCCTCCACCACCAACATCGTCGCCCTCAGCGCCATGCGGGCGAACGCACTCATCCTGCCCATGATGGTCTATGACGACGGCCCCGCCCGCTGGCGCTTCGTCTGCGACGGCCCGCTGCACAATCCCGAGACCAAACCGACGATCGAAGGTGTCACCGTGGCCATCAATCACGCGCTGGAGCGTCTCATCCGCCAGCAGCCCGAAAGTTGGTTCTGGGTGCACAACCGCTGGAAACTGCCGAAGCCCTACTTCCTGCTGACAAATTCCAGCTACCGCCGCGGCAGTGCCTTCTCCGTCGATTACGACATGGAGAGACTGCAGCCCTTTGAGATCCTCATCCGCAGTCCGAACTGGCTTGGCGACGCCTGCATGGCCTTCCCCATGGTCCGTGCGATCAAACGCGGCCGCCCCGACGCCAAGATCACCGTCCTCGGTCCCGACAAGCTCGAAGAACTGTGGCTCTCCATGCCGGAAGTCTCGCGCTACATCGCCAAGCCGGCCAAGGAAGGCTGGTTCGCCGTCGCCCGCCGCATCAAGGCCACCGGCGTGCATTTCGACGCCGCCGTGCTCTGCACGAACTCCACCCGCAGCACCTTGGAAATCTGGCTGGCCGGCATCCCGCGTCGCGTCGGATTCAAGGGCTCCTTTCGCGTGAAGCTGCTCAATCAGGTCATCCCCGAACCAGCCAATGGCGGCGAAAAACAGCACCACGCCCACCGCTACCTCCACATCGCGAAATGCATCGGCGCAGACATCGACCAGCCGGGATTGTTGGATGCCGGAGAGCCGCCCGTTTCCACGGATGGCACGATTCGAGTGGGCGTCTGCGCCGGTGCCGAGTACGGTCCTGCCAAACGCTGGCCGCTGGAGCGCTTCGCCTCCGTGGTGAATCAAATCTCCGCCCAGCATGCGCAGTTCCGCTGGCAGTTGTTCGGCGCTCCTGGAGAGAAAGAGATGGGAGAAAAGCTCTCCGCCATGCTCCAGGCCCCGCATGAAAACCTCGTCGGCAAGACGCGGCTATCCGAACTCATCGCCAAGCTCCGCGAGTGCCAGCTCCTGCTCACCAACGACACCGGCACCATGCACCTCGCCGCCGCGCTCGGCATCCCCACCGTCAGCATCTTCGGCTCCACCTGCCCGATTGAAACAGGCCCGCTCGGCGACCGCCACGCCGTCATCCAGCACAAGGTCCCCTGCAGTCCGTGCTTCGAGCGCGAATGCCCCTTCGGCCACTACGACTGCATGACCAAAGTCACGCCCGAGGAGGTGGCTGCGGCGGTGCTTAAAACGGCGGGGACAGAGCCCTGACGCCCTACCTCATAGGTTTCAGTCCTGTTCGTTCAGCACCTGGTGCAGGACGCCCAGGATGGTTTGGGCGGTGAAGGGCTTGGGCAGAAAGTGTTTCACCCCCATGGCCGCGACCCGGGCGGTGCCGCCTTCGTTGGCGAGCCCGCTGGCGGCGATGATCTTGACGGACGGGTTGAGGCGCTGGAGCACCCGGATGGTGGCCTCTCCAGCCATGACGGGCATCATCATGTCCGTCACCACAGCGGCGATCTCAGACAGATGACTTGAGTAGAGAGAGACGGCCTGGGACCCATCTTCCGCAACCAGCACACGATAGCCGTAGGTTTCCAGCGTCTGCCGGGTGATGACCCTGACGGCGGCTTCATCATCGACAACGAGGATCAGTTGACCGTCACCACGCGGATGCGCTCCCTCCTGCTCGATGATCGACTCGCCGTCTTCGTCGGTTTCGGACGCAGGGAAGCAGATGCTGAAAGTGGTGCCTTTGCCGAGTTCGCTGTACACATTGATCAATCCGCGATGGCCTTTGATGATGGCGAGCACCGTGGAGAGGCCGAGTCCGGTTCCTTTGCCGAGTTCCTTGGTGGTGAAGAACGGGTCGAATATCTTGTCCAGCGCCTCCTCCGGGATGCCGGTTCCGGTGTCGGCGACTTTGATCTTCAGGTACGGCCCGGGCTTCGCGCCGGGAGTCATGTGCGCGTAGGTTTCATCCATCTGCAGACTCCGCACGGAGACGGTCAGCGCGCCCCCTTCGGGCATGGCGTCGCGGGCATTCACACAGAGGTTGAGCAGCACCTGGTGCAGCTGGGTTTGATCCCCTGAAAACGGCGGCAGATCACTCTCCACGTCGGCGTGGAAGTCGATGTTTTTCGGAAACGTGTTCTGAACAAGATGCTGCATGTCCAGGATGATCTGGGGAATATCGATCTTCATGTGCTGGCCTTCCACTCCGCGCGAAAAGGAGAGGATCTGCCTCACCATGTCCGCGCCGCGCTTCGCACTGGTCTCGACGGTGGAAAGAACGGCGCGGGAGCGCTCGTCACGGCTGGTGAGTCGCAGCAGGTCGATCGACATCAGGATGGGAGTCAGCACATTGTTGAGATCGTGGGCAATGCCGCCGGCCAGGGTGCCGATGCTCTCCATCCGCTGGGCTCGGAGAAACTGCTGCTCAAGCCGCCTCTTCTCGGTGATGTCACTGTTGATGGCCAGGACGGCCTGCGGACGGCCTGCGTCATCGCGCACGAGGGTCCAGCGCCCTTCGATCAGGACCGACTCACCCGACTTCGTCACCTGCTGGAGTTCGCCGCTCCATTCACCCTCGCTGAGAACGACATCGATGGCTTTTTCGAAACCACCCAGATCCCGGTAAAGAATATCCGAGGCCTTGCGCCCAAGCACCTCCTCGGCGGACCAGCCGTAGAGTTCTTCGGCGCTTTTGTTCCAGTAGGTGATGCCGTGCTCCAGATCACGCACCAGGATGGCATCGCGAGCCTTGTCGAGGAGCGTGGCCTGTTCGCGAATCTTGTTTTCCGCCCGCTTGCGCTCCGTGATGTCCCGCGAGATGCCGACGATGCCGTTGATATTGCCGCATTCGTCCCGGTAGGGAGCCTTGGTGGCCAGATAGGTGCGGGTGGCGCCGGCAGCGGTCAGCACTTCCTCCTCGGTTCGGGTTTCGCCCGTTCCAATGACACGTTGATCGTTTTCCATCACCTGGCGGGCGTCTTCCGGACTGAACAGGGCCGAGTCGTCCCGCCCGATCACTTCTTCCACCGGTTTGCCGACCAGATCCGCCGCGCCTTGGTTGAACAGCAGGTAACGCCCCGCCCTGTCTTTGACAAAGACCGCATCCGGCAGGCCGTCCGCCACCGCGCGGAGGAGCGTGGTGCTGCGCCGAATCTCCGCTTCGGCCATGATTTTTTCCGTGATGTCCCAGCATGTTCCCAGGGCGTGCGTCGGCCGCCCCTGTTCATCCTGAAAAGTCTGCCAACGTTCCATGACGTGCTTGACCCTGCCGTCCGGCAACGACACACGATGCTCAATCTCCTGCGGCTCCTGAAGGTGGAACGAATCACGAAACACCGCATCCACCATGGCCCTGTCATCGGGATGAACCCTATCGAGAAAATCTTGATGAGTCGGTTGGAAGGAGACGGGATCCGTTTCAAAGATGCGATGCGCCTCTTCCGACCAATTGACGGCGAGCGTGACCAGATCCGTCTCCCAACTGCCCACCTTGGCCACACGCTGGGCCGCGACTAGCCTCAGGCGCTCGGCTTCCAACTGTTGCGCGAGGTTCCGCTGCTCTTTCTCGCTGCTTTGCAGCGCCTCCCGCGCCCTGCGCTGGTCCGTGATGTTGAGGTGCATCACCACCGCCCCCGCCCGCCCGTCCTCAAGCAGGGGAGAAACCAGGAGACGAAACCAGCGCTCCTCCGCCAACGAATGGCAGGAGTACTCCATGGCAAAGTGTGGCAGGCTGCCGTCGAGAACACGCTTCAACCCGTCGGCCACCAAAATCGCCTCGTCCGCATAAAGACCCGTTGCCGATTCACAGACCCCAAGATAGTTCCAGCCAATGTAAAAATCCGGGTCAGGCGAGGCATTTTCCTTCGAGAAGCGTCGCCACCCTTCATTCACCGCCACGATGATGCCCTCCCGGTTGACCAGGGCGACATGCGCAGGGAGCGCGTTCAAAATGGCCGTCTGCGTCTCCTGCCACTGCCTGCGTTCCTGCAGCAGCCTGTTCTTGGTGATCGCCTGTTTGACCGCCGAGCCCAGCCGCACCAGCCGGTCCTTCAACAAGTAGTCGTCCGCTCCCTGCCGCATGGCCTCGACGGCGACATCTTCGCCGATGGTTCCCGAGATGATGATGAAGGGTATTTCCAGGCCACTTTGATTGAGCAGCTCGAGGGCACGCGGACCGCTGAATTCCGGCAGCTCGTAATCCGATAGGATGATGTCGAGATCGGGCGTCAGCCTCTCCAAGTACTCGCCTTCAGTTTCCACGCAGTGCCATTCAGCGTCAAAACCGGCGCGTCGCAGCTCAAGCAGCACCAGTTCGGTGTCTTCGGGATTGTCCTCGACAAGAAGGACACGCAGGGGGCGGTTCATTTCGACGGCTGGGCTGGTTGGTTGAGGAGCAACCAGTACATCCCCAGTTCCTGCACGGCGGCTGTGAACCCCTCGAAGTTAACGGGTTTGACGATGTAGCTGTTCACCCCCAGATCATAGCTCTTCACCAGGTCGCTCTGCTCTTTGGAAGAGGTGAGTACGACGACCGGCACGTGTCTGGTTCGGGGATCGCCCTTGATGCGCTGCAGCACCTCCAGGCCGTCCACCTTGGGAAGTTTCAGATCGAGCAGAATCAGCCTCGGCGTGTCCTCGATGTTGCGCCCCGCATGCGGCCCCTCGCAGAAGATGAAGTCCAGCGCCTCGGCGCCATCCCGAGCGATTTGGATGTGGTTGGTCAGTTTGGCGTTGCGCAGCGCGCGCTGCGTGAGTTCCAAATCCTCCAGGCTGTCTTCAACAAGAAGGATTTCGATGATGTGTGCCGGGTTCATGATGCTGTTCCTCCTCCAAGGGTGAAATAAAAAGTGGCTCCCTGATCAACGGCTGCTTTCGCCCAGACTTTCCCCTCATGCCGGTGGACGATCCGCTGGACGATGGCGAGGCCGACGCCAGTGCCTTCGTAGTCCTCGGCACGATGCAGGCGCTGGAACACTCCAAACAGCTTGTGGGCATAGCGCATGTCAAAGCCAGTTCCATTGTCCCGGACAAAATAAATGTTTATTTGCCCCTCCGACCTGCAGCCGACTTCGATCTCCGCCGGGTCGCGTTTACGAGTGTACTTGAGGGCGTTGGAGAGCAGGTTGATCCACACTTGTTTCAACAGGGCGGGATCGCCCTCGCAGACAGGCAGGCCGCCGATGCGCAGATCAATCCGCCGGCCCTCCTGCTGGCCGCTCAGTTCGTTGAGGGCGTCCTTGACGAGCGCGGCGGTGTCGACGGCGCGCCTGTTCAGCTTCGCCCGGCTGAGGCGTGAAAAGCTCAACAGGTCATCGATCAGACACCCCATGCGCTGGGCGCTGCTGCGGATGATCCTGATGTAGCGCAGGCCGTCCTCCGGCAGGTCTTTCCCGTAGTCCTCCAGCAGCGCCCGTGAAAAGCCGTCCATGGCTCGCAGTGGTGCGCGCAGATCGTGGGAGACGGAGTAGGAGAAGGATTCCAGCTCCTTGTTGGCGGCCTCCAGTTGCAGGTTGACCGCTTGCAGCCTTTGCGAGCTCTGAAAGACCTCGGCCTCCATCTGCTCCATGCGCGCACCGAAGTCGGCACTCGTCCCGGTGTGTCCGGACTTTTTGCGCACGAAATCGGTCACTTCTTCAACGCGATGGACGATGTACTGCACTTGCTGGCCGGCTCCAAGCACGGGAGAATTGATCGGACTCCAGTACCGCTCTTCGAACACGCCGTCAGGCCGGCGTATGTCGTACTTTTGAATGGCCATGGCGTCGGGCGCTCCCTTTTCCAGAACACGATTCAGGGAGGAGCGGAGATTGGACTCGCCCGCGGCGTCCGGCTCGTCCGGATTGGCGGGAAACACATCAAAGAATTCGCGCCCGATGATGCCCTCTCGGGTGGTCATGGTGGCTTTCAAATAGGCGTCGCTGGCGGCCACGATCTTGAAATCAGGCGTGAGAACGAGGTACAAGCCGGGAAGGGACTCGAAGAGACTTTCAAGCTCCGCACGCCTGTGGCTGAGTTCGAGATTGGCGGCCTCGAGCTCGGCGGTGCGCTCGACCACCCGCCGTTCCAGTTCGGCATTCAGTTGACGAATCTCCTCTTCCGCTTTTTTGCGGTCAGTGATGTCGGCGAACATGGTGATGACCACCGGCTGGGACTCGCCCGGGAAATCGATGATTTCCATGGAGATCAGGGCATCCAGCAGTTCCCGATTCTTCCGCCGGAACCGTCCTTCAAAATTGCGAATGAAGCCCCGGGATCGCAGCTCCTCGATCACCGCAGTCCGCACTGCGGGATCGTCCCACAGGGAGAGTTCCGGAGAAGTCGCGCCGATGAGCTCTTCACGCGTGTGAGCAAACATCTGGCAGTAACGCTCGTTGACCTCCACGAACCGCCCCTCCCGGAGCGTGGTGATGCACATCGGCGCCGGATTGGCCTGGAATGCCTTCACGAACCGGGCCTCGCTCTGGCGCAGCGCCACCTCCGCCTTTCTGCGCTCCGTGATGTCGAGCGTGAAGATGCAGACACCTTCCGGCACGGGCTGAATGCACAGATCGAACAGCGCGGTGTCGCCGTCCGGGTACACGAATTCATTTTCCATCTGCGCCGGCTGTCGTGTCTCCAGGCAACGGCGGAGTTCGGCAAACATCGCGGTGGATTCGATGCCCGGATAACACTCCGTCATGGTTCTGCCCAGCAGCTCGGCTATGTCCCGGCGGCCATGCCCGGCGGCAATCTTGTTCAGATACAAGTAGCGCAGATCATGACCGATGATCTGACATCCCTCCATCATGTTCTCCAGGGTGTTCCGATAGCGCCGCTCACTCTCGCGCAGCGCCGCTTCGCCCCGCCGGCGCTCGGTGATGTTGCGCGCCAATTTGGAGGCGCCCATGATCCTCCCCTCACCGTCTCGAACCGGAGACACGGAGACTGACACGTCGATCAGTGTTCCGTCCTTCGTCCGCCGAAGGGTTTCAAAATCCTCTATTCCTTCGCCGCGCTGGATGCGATCCAGAATTTTCACCTCCTCGTCATGGCGGTCCGGCGGAATGAGGCGCAAGATCGGCTGACCGAGCATCTCGTCGGCTGAGTATCCGAACATTTTCTCCGCTCCCGCATTCCAACTGGTCACCACGCCGTTCAAATCCTTGCTGACAATCGCGTCGGAGGACGAGTCCACGATCGCCGCCAGCAGGGCCGTCGCCGCTTCGCTGCGTTGGCGCTCGGTGATGTCGCGGAGGATAACCGTGTAGATCTTCTGCCCAGCCTCCATGGTTTGTGAGATGGACGCCTCGATCGGAAACTCTTCCCCGTCTGCACGCACGCCCTTCAGGCTGCCGAGCGAACGCATGGAGCGCGAGGTCACCCCGGTCTGCCCGAAGCCCTCGACATGTCGGCGGTGAACGGCGCGGGAACGCACCGGAATGAAGCGGTCCAAAGCCTGCCCCAAAACCTCCTCCTCCCTACAGCGGAACATGGCCTCGGCGGCCGCATTGAAAAGAATGATCTTCTGGGAGCTGTCCACACTGATGATGGCGTCCATCGCAGAACTCACGATGCCGCCCAGCCGCACCCTGACCCGGGCTTCCAGGTGCTCGTTGGCCGCGCGTGCGGTCTCCAGCGCATCACTCAACTGCCGCCTCGACTTTTGCAGCCGCCCATGCAGCAGACTTACCATCACGCTCACGCCGAGAAAAACGGCCGTCGAGAACAGCACGGAGGTGATCTTCGCACTCAACAACGGATCAGGAACGATGAAGAAGCACCAGACCAGCACGGTGGAAAGCCCCGTGGCCCAAAGGCCGCCGCGCCGCCCGTCCAGCCATGAACTGCCAAAGACGGCCGGAAAGAACAGGAACCAGGCCCGCGGCTGCAGCCAGGACCAGCACAGCCATTGAATCACAAACGCCGCCAGCGGCGGCAACAGCGCCTCCCATGCAGGCATCCAGCGGGTAAAACCAGCCTTCATGCCTCCACCTCCATTGGCGGGCGAGGTTTGTATCATTCCAAATACAACTATATTCGCCCATCCCTCGGGGGACGCAACGCACCATCTCTCCGAAATCCCCTTTTCCCAGTCTTGTCGATTGCGATTGTAAGCGAAAAACTATCCGATTAGCCAACACCGGACTCAAACGGCCATTCAACCCATCGACAACGAGACTGCTTCACGGCGAGAGAGTCTGGCGAGGGGCACGTTTATCTGGAACATGAAATTCACCGCACTCGCCTTCATCGTCATCACGACCCTCGCTTCCGCCCAGCATCCCGCCTCCGACGAACCCGGCTTTGTCCCGATGTTCAATGGCAAGGACCTGACCGGCTGGAAGACCACCGGCAATTGGCTGGTCGAAGAGGACGGAAGCCTCTCGCTGCATCCGCGTGAAGGCGAGACGGGCTGGAAGCGCTTCGACGCCTACATCGCGACAGAGAAGCTGTACGGTGACTTCGTTCTCGACCTCGAATTCAAGATCAATGCCAAGGGCAACAGCGGCGTGTTCATGCGCGTGGCGGACATGAAGGAGCCGGTGAAGACCGGCTTCGAAGTGCAGATCCTCGACACCCACGGCCTGGAGAAACCCGGCCATCACGACTGCGGCGGCATCGTGCACGGCACCGGCCCCTCGAAAAACATGGTGAAGCCCGCCGGCGAGTGGAACCGCTACACGATCACGGTCCAAGGCCGCAGCGTGAAAGTCGTTTTCAATGGCGAAACGGTCATCGATACCACGCTCGAAGACATGAAAATGGCCGACCGTCCGAACCTCGGCCACATCGCCTTCCAGGACGAGGCCCTGCGCGTGTGGTATCGCAATGTGCGGATCAAGGAACTGAAGTGATCCGGCACAACTGCGGAATGGCTACGCAAACAGCTCCTTGATCGCCTGGGTGCCGAAATCGACGACGGGGTAGGGTCTGCCTTGCGGGCCGGGAAGTTCGGTGTGGAGGTCGATGCCGAGGGCCTCATAAATCGTGGCGACGATTTCGTTCGGAGCCACAGGGCGCTCGGTGGGGTAGCCGCCGATGTCGTCGGACTTGCCGATGACTTCGCCGCCTTTGACGCCGCCGCCGGCGAAATTGACGGTCCAGCAGTTCGGCCAGTGGTCGCGACCGCCGGCAGGATTGATCTTCGGCGTGCGGCCGAATTCGGCGAGGCAGGTGACCATGGTGTCGTCAAGCATGCCGCGCTGGAAGAGGTCCTCGATGAGGGCGCTGTAGCCCTGGTCATACATCGGCGCGACGATGTCGCGCATGCCTTCGATGCTGGTGAAGGGCTTGGAGCCGTGGATGTCCCAGGTGATCTCGCCAAACACGGTGATGAAGGTGTTCACGGTGACGAAACGCACACCGCGCTCGACGAGGCGACGCGCGAGCAGGCAGCTCTGGCCGAAGCGGTTCAAACCGTAGCGCTCGCGCACTTTGAGCGGCTCCTTGGTCAGATCGAAGGCCTCGCGGGCCTGCGTGCTGGTCATGATGCGGTAGGCGGCCTCGAAATTCGAGTCCATGAGCTTCGCCTGCTCGCTGTATTCGAAATTGCGCACGCTGCCGTCCACCAGCTCGCGCATCTGCTTGCGGCGCTCGAGACGCACCTCGCCGATTTCCTTCGGCGGCAGCAGGTCGGGTACTTTGAAGTCTTTCACGGCTGGATCAGCGTTCAGCACGAAGGGATCATACGCCTTGCCGAGGAAGCCCGCGTCCTGACCGTGCGGCATGTTGCCTCCGGTGGGGCCCATCGTTTCCGGGAGAATGATGTGGGCGGGCAGATCGCTGCGGCGGCCTTGGAGGAACTCGAGCGCACTACCGACATGCGGCGTATTCACGCCGCCGGTGAAAAGCCGGCCTGTCTGCATCATTTGATGCCCGGTGTCATGCACGGCGGCGGCGGCGTGATAGCAGGAGCGCACAAGGCTGAATTTGTCCGCGATCTTTGCGTGCATCGGCAGGATCTCGGAGATTTCGAAGGCATCGCTCTTCGTGCGGATGGGCTTGAAGGGGCCGCGGATCTCACTCGGAGCGTCCGGTTTCATGTCCCAGAGGTCCTGCTGGCTCGGCGCACCGAGATTGAAGATCATGATGCAGGCCTTGTTGCTCTTCTTGGCGTCCACCTTGCCCTCCGCCTTCAGTTTGGCGAATCCTGGCATCGTGAGTCCGATGGCGCCGAGCGCCCCGGCCTGGAGGAAGTCACGGCGCGTCATACCATCGCAGGTGGTGACGGAGCCTTTGTCGGTGAATTTTAACATGATGCGCGTGGATGAGTTTGTCGGGCTTATGATACGCCGCGCAAAGCGGCTTCTAAATGGACGATGCCGCTTTGCGTTTGGCGCTTTGGAGTCTGGAAATGCAGACTTAAGGCCTATTTGGGTGGCGCCGGGGTCACGGTCAGGGGAGCGGAATCAAGCAGGAGGCCGTCGCGTTCACGGTCGTAAAAGCGGAACTCGTACTGACCCGGCTTGCCAGGCAGCGAGAGCTCGAGACTGGCACCGCGCTTTTTCGCCTCGAACGTGGCCGAGGAAACGCGAAACTCACTCACCCACGCACCGCCGGGCACCTTGTGCCGGAGCGATACGATCTCCACCAGCGGCCAACCCTCGAGGTAAACGCCCTGTGGCACGGCACAGGTGACCTGAATTCTACCGCCGGCCTGAGCGGAGGTCGCAGCGGGACGGAGGCTGCCCTTTGCGGAAGGCTGCGCGACCGTGATGACTTTCCGATCGAGCAGGTGGAAGGCCGTGTTTTCACGATCATAAAGGCGCACCTCGTAGCGGCCGGGAAGATTTGGCAGGGTGAGTGTGGCGACGCGGGTCTTACCATCGACGTAGCCGCGCGTGAGACGCGGCGCGTCATTCGTCCGAAAATCCCTGCCGAGACCCGGCACTGGATGGAGTGTAACTTGCGCCCAGCGGAAAAGTGCGATGTCCGGCGGGGGACGAACGGTGATCTCCATGACTTCTCCTGGCGCGTAGCTGTCCTTCGAGATTTGCAGTGCGCCCGGCGCTGTTTTACCGACGACCTCGACGGGTGCGTACGCGAGAAGGATGCCCTCGTTGTCACGATCATAGAGCCTGAGTTCGAACTTCCCAGGATACTCCGGCGCTGTGAAGGCGAGTTCCGCGTTGCGGCCTTTAGTCTTCTGATCAGGCAGATACTGTTTGCCCAATCTGGGAGCCAGTTCGCGAGTTGCGGCACCGCCGTCAACAACGTGAAAGGAGACATGTGCCCACCGATCAAGGTATATGTCATCGGGTACCGCCAGACGAGCCGTGAACTTCTGCCCCATGTTCACCTTCGGAGACGCCGCCGTGAGAGATCCTGAGGCCAGTTTGGCACTCATCGTGAAACGGACCGCATCCAAAAGCAGCGTGCCACTGTAGCGGTCGTAGAGCCGGAGTTCGTAGGTGCCCGACATCGGTGGCACGTCAAAGGTAAGCGAGCCTTGGTGGCTGTTCACATAGTGAAACGACAGACGCGGCGGTCCCAAGACATTCGCCTGGTTTTCTTGAAGGCGGCTGACATCGTAAAGCCCCACCCAGGCATTGTTGTTTGGCTCCAGATAGACCTTTTCAGGCACATTCAGGCTCACAGGAACGGGCTCACCGATGGAGAACGCCTTCTTCGACAACTTCAGTGAACCCGGAGCCGACACTGCCCGGCTCCGCAGCATGAGGGCATCGAGTTGATACGATCCGCCGTCCCGGTCAAAGAGCCTAAACTCAAGGTTGGCACTGTAGTTGGGCAAAGTGAATTCCACGGTAGAATTCAAATTCTTGATGCTCTGCGCAGCCAGGCGCAAAGGCCCGCGTCCGCTCTCACGGTCAATCGCATACATGCCCACCCACGGGTTGCGCGAAAATGTCTCCTTGGGCGCATTGACCCGGACTTGGAGCTTCGTGCCGATGAGCGGCTCTTTGACATTCACGCTCAGAGCGCCCGGAGTCGGCACGGCGATCACCTGAAACGGCAGCCGGATTAGCACCACATCGTCGGTGGAGATCGCACGGATCTCGTAGTTACCCGCGGTGATCGGGCCGTCGAAATCTTTCGTGCCCTGACCGCGCTTCGGCAGGTCGAAATAGGTGTGGCGTGTTCCATCCTCGTTGAAAACCGCAAAGTGGGGCATCTTCCAATCCTCGTCCGTAGGCGTCTCCGACTGCACGCTGATGGTCTGACCGATGCGGTAGCGTGTCTGCGAGATGGACAGTTTCATGCCACCGCCGGACGCGCTGCGTGGACCGCCTGGGTCGGTATTTTCAGGCGTCGGGCGCATGGTTTCCGGCACGGGCGGCAACTCGACGCCGTCCGCACCGAACAATGGCGTCTCTCCAGCGACCGGCGAAGGTTCCGGCGTTCCCTCGCGCTCGCCTGATGCGGTGTTCGCAGCCGGATTCGCTCCATTGGGAACAAGCTCCCCCGTGGCGGGATCGCGGGTCAGGGTTCCTTCTTCAAGGGCCTTTTCGACCTCCTCTTTTTGTCGTTCCTCCGCCGCCAGCAGCATGCCGGTGCCGCAGGCTTCGCGCTGGGAAGCCAGTTCCTTCTTTCGCTCCTGCAACTCCTCCAGCGGTGGCATGCGCAGGCCGGCCAGATCCGGCGGCCCCTGATCCTTCGGGCTGCCTGCGGCGGCGTATTTGCCTTTCAACTCATTGAGGCGTTTTTCACGCTGGCCGATTTCAGCGTCGAGTTTCTTCGTGGTTTCCGTCTGGCTCGCAGGACCGCCGCCTGGAAGAAGTTCCCGCCGCTCCTTGAGTGCCGCCAGCTCGTCTTCGACGCGCTTGGCCTCGCGCTGATCCGCGCGAAGGTAGCGGGAGTCGAGATCCTTCTGCTGATCGGTCGCCTTTTGCACGACCTCGAGCTGCCGGTCGATCTCAGCCTCCTTCTTCTCGATGAGCGCCATTTCCGCCATGGGACCGCCGGTGAGGCGCGCGCGTCTGCGCTCCTCCTCCCATCGCCGCCGGGCGGCCTGGTTCGCCATGCGCATGGAATCGGCGTCGATCCTGGCGTTCGGTTTCGAAATGCCCTCCAGTCCGGGCAGCGCTTCGAGCTGTTTGAAAACATTGCGCAGCCCCTTGTCGGCGTCGCCGTCCGGACTCATGGAGGAGAGCAGTTCCTTCAGCTTGGCCGGTTCGTCCTTCACCTTCATGAACTTCTGCGTGGTGTCCATCAGCGTCCTGAGCGGATGGTCCGGCGGCAGGCTGTTGATGTCTTTCCCCTGCATCTTCAGGGCCAGAAGCGCCCGCTCGCCGTATTTGCCAATCGCACGCGCGGCGGCCTCCGGCGACTCGTGACCGTGGCGGTAGCCGTTCATGTGCTCCATCATGAACATGACCTGGTCGTTGAGCATGCCGTCGAGCTGCGACTTCGAGTACTTGTCCGCGACTTTGCCGCCGGGGGCGAAATCCGAACTGCTCATCAGCTCTTGAAAAGAACGCTTCCTCATCTCGCCGGTGACGGGATCCTTGACCTTGGTGCCCTGCCATTCGTTGACGATCGCGTCGAGCCCTGCGGACTGCGAATACGCCTCGATGCCTTCACGCAGCCCCACGCTCATCTTGCGCTCGTACTCGGCCTTCAAGCGCTTGGCCTCGGGGCTGTTCTGATCGGGCAACCCTTTGATCTGCTGCTCGAGTTTGACGAGTTCGGACATGCGCTCGCCGTAAAGCTGGTCCCGCGCCCGCACCTGAACGTCAGGGTTGCTCGGATCGAGCCTGCGTTTCGGGTCGGTGATGCCGGCGTTGGCTTTCTCCGCGATCTGGCGGGCGCGGTCCTGCACCTGTCCTTCCTGCTGTTTGAGATTCTCGTTGGCCCACGTGAATTGTTCACGCAAAGCCGCACGCTCGGCCTCGGGCGCGGAGGCGATTTTGTTCTGCTCGAAGGTGGCGCGTTGATCGCCGTCCATGTGCATCATGGCGGCGGCCAGACCGCTGGCGCTCATCGTTTCGCCATGGGAAAGCACGCGCCCGCCCTTCGTCGCCGGCTCTCCCGGCAACGCCGCGAGATCCGCCGTGCCGTTCTTATACATCTCCTTCAGAAAGGGCATCACGTCATAGTACTCGTTCAAATCATAGGCGCGGCCGGTCGTCGGCCCCGGAGCACCGCTTTCGTCTGCGGAGAGAATGCGGTCCTGGATCTTCCGCGCCGAGTCGCGCACGCGGTCGGAGGCCCAGGAGCGGTCGATGTCACTGCCGCGTCCATCCGAGCCGAGGATCACCGCCTTCTTGTTGATGCGTTCCAGTTCGTCACCACGCCAGGCATCCAGTTCGGCTTTGGCCGCCTCGTGGTCGGCCTGCGGGAGTTTGCGCGCGTTCAATTCTGCCAGCTTCTGGTTGTAGTCGGTGTCCAACCCCATGCGCGCATCGTTGCGAGCGGCTGTGTCGAGAAATGTGACCAATTCCTTCCGGGTTTCCGCGATGGAGTCATGAATTTTCGAGAGCTCAGGCACCCCGGTGGCGGAGAGCGTCTTCATGTCGTTCCATGACAAGTCCCCGCGACTGACCGCCTCCCCCAGCACCGTCGCATTGACGTTTTTGCCGTTGTCGGTCGCCTTCATGAAGCGCTCCCACGTTGCCCGCTCTTTTTCCGCAAAGTCCGCCGTGCGGTGACTTTCCTCCAGCATCAGCGCAGGATCACGCGAGAGCACCTCCTTGAGTTTTCCCTCGGGCAGTCGCGCAATGGCCGAATCAAACGCCGGCTTGGTCGCTTTCGACAAACCCTTGTCCAAGGCGTTGCCGATGCCGGCCGAGGCCATGCTGCGGCCCAGGGCGCCGGTCATCATGTTCGCCAAAAAGTCCTCGTAGGAGAGGTCGGGACGGCCTGCGGCCACGGTGTTTTGATAAGCCGCCTGCAGGGCGCTTTCGGTGGACAGACCCAGCAGCTCGGCGACGCCCTTTTCGACGCTTTTTGCCAGTGCGCCGCCCTTTCCTTCAGCCCGCAGCATGCCTGCGAGTTTGCTCGTGCCGGCGGAAGCCGCGTCGCCGATCTTTCCGGCGATCGATCCGACCACGAGGTTGTCCAACAGCAGAGCCTTGGGATCTACCTTGCCTGTCGTGAGATACTGGGACGCCGCATCCACGCCCACGCCGGTGGCGACACTGGCCACCTGTCCCGCACGCAACGCGACGTTGGCCCCCGCACCGAGTTTGGCCGCCATGGCGGAAGCCCTCACCGCAGCCAGCTCCGGCAGCGCCACGCTCGCCACGGTGACGGCCACGGTTTCCATGTTGATCGCGTCCAGCACCGAGGCACCCGGCATGTCCGCCTGCGTCATCGCGCCCAGCTGGCGGCGGCCCTGCGGAATGGTGTAGCTCAGCGTCTTGTCGGGACCTTCCCGGATGTAGCCGTAGCGCTGCAAAAGCTCGCGCTGATCACGTCGCAACTGGGAAGGATCGGACGTGCGGGCCGCCGCCGTAAACGCCGCCGCCGCCGCATCCGTGTCACGCCGCATCTCCTCCATCTTGCCGCTCACGTAGGCATTCGATGTTTCGCCGGAGATGTCGTTGGCGCGTGCCAGGGTGCCGAAACCCGTCTTCCACCACGCTTTGAGGCCGCTCTCACCTCCGGGCTCCTTTTGTCCCAGATAGTCCCGCGTGTACCACTCGTCCATCTTGGACTGGTTGTTGCGCACGGCCAGTGCCAGGGCGTTGAACTGCATCTTCGTACCTTCATCGGTCGGAGAGATGTAGTTCAGAGCCTGGTACTCCGGCGATGCATCGATGTCCGCCTTGATCTGGCCCGCGAGACTGCGGCGTGAATCGGTGGTGTTGTTCCACCAGTCCCAGAACGGTGTTTTCTCCCGCGCATGATACGCCAGAGAGTCGGAGAGCTGCTTCTCCGCATCCAGCGCGATGCGCTCGCGCTGGATGCCGGTGATCGGCCTGCCGTCCCTGCCGACAAACTGCGCGTTGCGGGCCATGCGCTGATACTCCTCCAGATCAAGCTGCCGCTGGCGCTCACGCAGCCACATTTCCGTCTCGTGCTCCTGGGCGCTGCGGTTTTCCCGCAGCTCGTTGGTGTCCGTGGTGGCAATCCGGTGCAGCAGCTCATTCATGCGCCGGGTTGTCGTGTTCGCGGTCGGATTGGCGCGGCGTGCGGCCTCGTTCACGATCTCGGACTCCAGATGCAGCGTCCGCAGCAGCGTCTCCGCGCCCGCCTGCAAGCCCGGTTTCTCCGATGACGACGCATTCTTCACGCGGTCGTTGACATAGTTGGCCACGGTCTGGCGCAGCTTGGCCTGACGGGCGGCCACATCCGCCTGAATCGCAGCGAAATCCGGCTTCCCACCCGCTGCGGCCGACTGCACCACCACCCGCGCGGTCACCGCGCGCCGATACGAGGCCTCCGCCGAGGCCAGCGCCTGACGCAGTTCGCCGACGTTCGAAGCCTTTGCCGCTTCCGCAATGCGGAGAGCCCTCAAAGCCGAATCCACGCCTCCCCGGGCGCGCAGTTCCTGTTGTTGATAGGTCTGGAGATCAGGCGCCGGCTGCTGGGCCAGGATTGTCGTCGCAAAGGTCAGCCAAAATGCGATGGCGACCACACTGAGTGAGATTGAAGTCTTCATAATCGTGAAAAAGATTCCCAACGTGTTCGGCTGATGATACCCTCCTACTGCTCCCCGGCACAACCATGAAATTCCCACACTTTCTCCTTATCGTGGCCGCGATGGCCACCTCCGTTTTTGGTCAATCCGCCCCCACGCAGAACCCTACCGGGCAGGGCGGTCAGCAGACGGATCAACAGGCGGACACGCCGACGCGCGACGGCCTTTGGGACGGACGCTTTGCCGGCGGGAACTACATCGTGCGCTGCAATTCGATCATCGCGCTGTCAAAGCACGAGTACGTCTCTGACGGCGTCGCGCGGGTCGTGGAGGTGAATCTGACGCTGAACTCGGCGCAGGTGGTGCGCTTTTACTTTTTGGAGCCGGCGAAGATCGAATCCGGCAGCAGCATGGTGAATGCGGGCACCCAGGCGCTGGAGCGTGCGAAGGGAATGATGGAGCAGGCGGCGGGACGCGCTTCGCCGACGCTGACACAGCCGCAGGTGGTGAAGAATTACCCGGCTTCCACCCACGCGCACACCGTTGAGTTCGTGATCAAGGAGGAGGCACGGCTGAACTCGATGTTTCAGAGTCTGGAACGCGGATTCCGCACCGGACAGGGGCGCATCTGGAAGGAGTAGGCGGGCAATGCCGCCTCACTTCACACGTTGAAGCGCCACTCGACGACGTCGCCGTCCTTCATGACGTACTCCTTGCCTTCGATGCGCAGCTTGCCCTTCTCGCGGCACTTTGCGTAGGAGCCGAGTTCCACGAGGTCGTGGTAGGGAACGATTTCGCCCGCGATGAAGCCGCGCTCGAAGTCTCCGTGGATGACACCGGCCGCCTGCGGCGCCTTCATGCCTTTCGTGATGGTCCAGGCGCGGGTTTCCTTCTCACCTGTGGTCAGGTAAGTCTGAAGGCCGAGGAGATCGTAGGCGCCCTTGATCAGGCGTGAGACACCGCTGTCGGTGACGCCGATGTCGGCGAGGTAGTCGCGGGCCTCCTCCTCGGTCAAATCGATGAGCTCGCTCTCGATCGCGGCGCTCACCACCACGGCGGCGGCTTCGTGGGCATGGCTGACGTACTCGCGCACCTTGCCAACGAAGACATGCTTGTCGGGATCGTTCGACGCGGCGGCGAGGTCGGTCTCGGCGACGTTGCAGGCGAAAAGGCATGGCTTCGAGCTCAGCAGGAAGAAGGACTTCAGAAGTTTCCGCTCGTCATCGCTGAGTTCGAGGGTCACGGCGGGCTTTCCGGCGTCGAAATGGGGGATCAGTTTCTCGCAGAGAGCGATTTCGGCCTTCGCATCCTTGTCGCCACTCTTGGCCTTCTTTTCACCCTTGTCCTTGCGGCGCTGGACGGCGTCCATGTCAGCGAGGATGAGCTCGGTGTTGATGACCTCGATGTCGGCCACAGGATCGATGGTGCCGCTGACGTGGGTGATGTCGCCATTTTCAAAGCAGCGCACGACATGCACGATGGCATCCACCTCTCGGATGTGACTGAGGAACTTGTTGCCGAGGCCTTCGCCCTGACTCGCGCCCTTCACGAGGCCAGCGATATCCACAAACTCGATGGCCGCGGGGATGAGCTTCGAGGAGCCTGAGATCTTCGACAGCACGGCGAGGCGTTCGTCCGGCACGGTCACGACGCCGGTGTTCGGCTCGATGGTGCAGAAAGGATAGTTTGCCGCCTCCGCCTTGCGGGTGCGGGTGACGGCGTTAAAAAGGGTGGATTTGCCAACGTTCGGAAGGCCAACGATACCAACTCTGAGCATAAGGGCGGCGAGAGTAGGGCGGAATGAGCAATGAGCAAGGGCGGGAGACCAGTTTTCGGGACGCCGCCCGGGAATGCCGGAGAGTCTGCACGGAACGGAAGCTAGCATTTGCGCGAACCTGATGACGCCGGGTATAGTCGCCCTTCATGACTCACGCCGTCCTCAGCCTCCTCAAAGAAAGCCGTCACTCCATGCGCATCGATCTGATCGGCGTGGCGGGATCAGGCATGAGCGGGCTGGCCCTGCTGCTGCTGGGACTCGGGCACAAGGTCAGCGGTTCGGACAAGGCGACGACTTTGGAAACCGAGCGGCTGCAGAAGCTCGGCCTGCAGTTTTTCCACGGCCACACGGATAAGGAGGTCGAGGACTGCGACATGGTCATCTACTCCAGCGCGATCAAACCGGGCAACGTGGCCTATGAAGCCGCCTTCAAGCAGGGCATCCCGCTCATCCGACGCGCGGAGGCGCTGGCGGCGGTGATGGCGAACAAGAAGGGCGTCGTCGTCTGCGGCACGCACGGAAAGACGACGACTTCGGCGCTCACGGCGCATGTCTTGCGTCAGGGCGGCCTCAAACCCAGCCACTACGTCGGCGCGGAGATCCCGATCCTCGGCTCAAACGCGCACTGGGATGCCGAGGGCGAGCTGTTTGTGGCGGAGGGTGACGAAAGCGACGGCACGCTGGTGAATTTTCATCCCGAGCATGCGATCGTTCTCAACATCGAAGCGGAGCACCTCGACTTCTACGACGGCATCGACGCGATCAAGAGGGTCTTCCGCCAAGTCCTGAGCCAGACGCCGGGCATGTGGGTTTACTGCGCGGAAGATCCGGTGGCGAGCGAGGTCTGCGCCGGCCCGCAGGGCGTCAGCTACGGCTGGAGCCGCGAGCACGATTTCTCGGCCAACATTTTGGAGATGAAGCCGGATCATACCGACTTCGAGGTGTACGAAAAAGGAACGCTGCTCGGCACCGCGACTCTCGGCATTCCCGGCAGGCACAACGTGAGCAACGCGCTTGCGGCCATTGCGCTGGCCAAGCGCTGCGGAGTGACGTTTGAGGCCATCCAGCATGCGCTGCGCAGCTTCCGCGGTGCGAAGCGTCGTTTTGAGATTCGACATGCGGGCGAGCATTTTGCCGTGGTGGACGACTACGGGCATCATCCCAGCGAAATCGCCGCGACGCTGGCCACGGCGAAGGGGCTGAGCACGAAGCGCATCGTGTGCCTCTTCCAACCGCACCGCTACAGCCGCACGCAGCTTTTGAAGAAGGAGTTCGGCGCGAGCTTTGGCGACGTGGACGAGCTTTTCGTCACCGATGTCTATCCCGCGAGCGAGAAGCCGCTGCCGGGTGTGAGCGGTGAGACAATCCTGGAGGAGGTGCGCCTTCAAAACAGCCGCACGAAGACCGGCAGCACGCCGACGATGCTGATGGCACGCGACAAGGTCGGCAACGCGCTGCGGCCCGGCGATCTGCTCATCACGCTGGGCGCGGGGAACGTTCACGAGGTCGGGCGCTGCATCGCGCGTGACCTGCCCGTGCTGGAGAAACTTTGCACGCTGCTGGAGGCGAACGGCGGCGGCGTGGCACGGCTTTACGAGCCGATGAACCGACACACGACCTGGCTGATCGGCGGGGCTGCTCAGTTTTGGATCGAACCGCGCACGGAGGCGGCCTTTGCCGAGGTGGTGCGCTACTTGCGTTCAGCTTCGATTCCGATTCGCGTCATCGGGCGCGGGTCCAATCTGCTCGTCAAAGACGGCGGCATCCGCGGTGCGGTGATCCATCCCGCGAAGGGCGATTTCGAAAACGTGACGGTGAACGGCAACGAAATCACCGCCGGAGCCGGTGCGCGGCTCAAGAAGATCGCCAGCGCGGCCCGCAACGCCGGCATCGGCGGATTCGAGTGGATGGAAGGCATCCCCGGCAATCTCGGCGGCGCGATCCGCATGAACGCCGGCGCGATGGGCACGGAGACCTTTGACCAGATCGTGAGCGTGCGTTTCATCGACACGGACGGCAGCCTCAAGGACAAGCCGCTCGCCGAGATCACGCATCACTACCGCAGCGTGCCGGAGTTTGAAGAACGCTACGTCGTTTCCGCCGTGATGAAGGGCTCGCCCGCCCCGCAGGAGGAGATCGACACGAAACTCGCCGCTTCGCATCACAAACGCCGCACCAGCCAACCCGTCGGCGCGAGTGCAGGCTGCACCTTCAAGAATCCCGAAGTCTGCGGCGCGGGCAAACTGATCGACGAACTCGGCTTGAAAGGCCGCAGCGTCGGCAAGGCGGTCGTCTCCGATGTTCACGGCAATTTCATCGTCAACCAAGGCGGCGCGAAAGCGCGTGAAGTACTCGATCTGGTCGCTCAGATCAACGAAGTGGCCCAGGAGGAGCGCGGCGTGCAGCTCGAGATGGAAGTGAAGGTCATCGGCGAGGACGAACCGCTGCCACTGTAGCTCAATCGTAGGCCGGATGCGGCTACGGGGATGACGCGGCGGCGGCGTGGGCGGCGAGCAGTTGCTCGACGCTGCGTTCCCAGTTGAGCTCTTGCGTGAACCTCGTGTGACCAGCGGCGCTCAATTGTTCACGACGGGCGGGATCGTCGAGCAAGTCCAAGATGGCATCACCGAGCTTTTCGGCACTGTTTTCCATGACGTAAACAGCGCCTTTGCCTGCTGAGAAGCGGCCTTCGACGGTGCCGAACATGACGATGGGTTTCGCGAAGGCCATGTACTCCAGCACCTTGTTCATGGTGCAGTGGTCGTTGTAGGCGTTGATGGGATCGCAGGCGACGCCGAGGTCGATGCTGCGCAGGGCGCGGCAGAGAAACTCGTCGCTGACACGACCGGGCATGGTGACGTGGTCCTGAAGGCCGAGCTGATCCCGCAGGGTCAGCAGCTCGGCGTGCTCGGGGCCGGAGCCCATGAGCAGGAAATGCACGTCGCTGCGATTTCGCTTTTGGACGATGTGCGCGGCAGCGCGGACAAGGTAATCGACGCCGTCGGCATTGCCCATGACGCCGACGTAGCCGACGAGGTGCTTTTTGCCCTCACGGAGCGTGGGGTCGGGCTCGCCGGACGTCTGCATGCGGTTCGGGGCGGTGCGAACGACGAAGGTGTGGTCATCGGCGAGCTTTCCGCGCTGTTTGACGGCACGGAGTACGCTTTGATTGGTGGCGATGACGACATCGGCGAGGGCCAAAGTGCAGCGTTCGGCGGCGCGGACGGCCCAGTACATGAGGCCGCGCCTGCCAAATTTCGCCTCGAACATCTCCGGCCAGAGATCATGCACGTCAAAGACGACCTTCACGCCGGCGAAGAGCCGGAAAGGAAGAGCGACGAGAAAGAGGAGGTCCGGCGGATTGCAGAGATGAATGACGTCGAAGCCGGTGCGTCGCCAAGCTTTGAGCGCACAACAGAACTCACCCCACAGTGCGGAGGCGTATTCGGAGATGAAACCGGCGGGGGATTTCGCCTCCCCGCTGATCCAGTGGCGATAAATCTGAATGCCTTCGAGCACCTCCTCCGCCTGCGTGTAGCCGCGCATCTGCGGGCAGATGACGGTAACGTCATGCCCCGCGTCCCGCAGGGCGCAGGCTTCCTGCCAGACGCGCCGGTCGAAGGGAACGGGAAGGTTCTCGACGAGGATGAGGACGCGCATGGCGGCAGACGATTTTGATCAGGCGCCGGCAGCGGAGGGCCGCTGCTCTTTCGGCAGCCACTTGATGTGCAGGGTCTTGCCGTCCTTTTCCCCCGCGCCTCCGAAGAAATCGCCGGTGTCCTTCAGCGTGACGAAAATGAGGAACCCGAAAAGCATCAAGGCGCAGGCGGTTTGCACATATTCCAGGATGCGACCCTGCACCGGTTTCCGGCGGATGGCCTCCATGATGGCCATGGTGATGTGCCCGCCGTCGAGCACGGGAAAGGGCATCATGTTGAGGATGGCGAGGTTGATGTTGAAGACGACGCTGAACCAGAGGACCAGGCGCCAGCCGTCCGGGTGCTGAAAGAGCTTGTAGTAGAGCCGACCGACGCCGACGGGGCCGCTCATGTGCGCGGGGCTGAGGTCGGATTTAGGCGAGAAGAGCTTGGTCACGAGATTGCCCATGTGGCGCACGGAGTCGCTGATCTGCTCCCAGGGGGTGATGGTGATGGGTGTGCGTTTTCCTTCGCTGTCCCAAGCCAGACCGATCATGGGGTAGGCCTTTCCATCGGGGGTGAATTCCGCGAGATTGCTTTCGTCCGGGATGCGCGGAGTGACGCTCATCTGAAGGGTCTGACCGGCGCGCTCGACATCGAGCGTGATGGCCTTGCCCGGGTTGGCCTTGATGTAATCGCTGAGATCCCCCGGACTGCGGATGGGCTTTCCGTCCATGCGAACCACAAGGTCGTTCGGCTTGAGGCCGGCATCGGCGGCGGGGCTGTTTTCATGCACCTGCCCGACCATGGGGGTCATCTGGCCCTGAAGTCCGATTTCCCGCAGGTTGGGACGCTTGAAAATGGAACTCCACCATGAAACGGGTTCGGTTTTTGACTCGGACTGCGGCCAGGCCTTGGGGTCCAGCACAAATTTCAACACGCCCTGCCCCGGACGCTCGACTTCGAAAGGGATGGTGTCCCCCTCGCTGGCGACGACGGCCCAGCGCACGCTGTCCACGAGCCCTTCGAAACGCTTCACCGGCTGGCCATCCACGCTGAGGACCTTGTCTCCCGGAAGGATGCCTGCTTTCATCGCAGGGCTGTCCGCAGACACATGGCCGACGATGGTGGTGGTGTGCGCCTCGCTTTGCGGCTTACCGACGGCCCAGACGGCGACGGCAAAGACGCAGGCCAGCAGGAAACTGAATAGCGGACCGGCAAAGGCGACGATGATCTTGTCCAGAGGCGTGATCGGCGGCAGTGGCTCATCATTGGCGGATTCCCCCTCGATCCCGCCCATGGGTGCCATCTGAGGCAGGGCCACGAAACCGCCCGCCGGGATGCTGCCGATGCCGTATTCCACGCCGTTGATGGTCTTGCGCCACAGAGGCTTTCCGAACCAGATGTAGAATTTTTCCACCTTCAGTCCGCGCCAGCGCGCGGCGAGGAAGTGTCCCCATTCATGGACGACGATCATGAGATTGAAAACCATGATCACCTCGATGATGAGGATGATGAAGCGGAGGGTCTCGCCGAAGGCGCCGAGGGAGGAAAGCCAGGCCATGTGAAAAGGTGATGCGGTCGGGGTGGCGTCCCGGGACGGTGGCCGCCACGAGACAAGACGGGTACGCTAACACCCCGCTGCTGGAGGCGCAAACGCGGCAGCCAAGTTTGTTCCAGAAATCGGGGAGACTTCGCAGCGATTTGTGAAATATTCCGGTCTTCGATCCCTCATACCCACAAGTTCCGCTCCCGCTTTGATGATATTCAACCGCCTCGCCGTTTTCCTGCTGCTTCCCTGGATGATGATCTCCTGCCGCTCAGCCAAAAGCGTGGTGGCTGCGGTGCATGTGCAGCCGACCGATTTCCTGCCGCATGCCGATGAGCTTAAAGAAGACAGGAAGCGCTCCCCCTTTCTCGGCAACTGGTGGAATCCCAGCGAACGCGTGAAAACCGCCGCAGAGAAGGTGAAATCCATCTATATCGCACCGGTGACGACGGACCATCTCCGTCCGATGAAGCAGAAACTCGTGAAGCTGGAATTCAGCGAAGGGCGGCGGAACGAAAAAATGTCCGTCCTGGCCGATTACGCCCGCGAGAAATTCGCAAACGCCTTCCGAAAGAACAAAAACTCGCGCTACAAGGTGGTGGACGAACCTTCCAAAGACGCCATGACCCTGAACCTTTCGATCTTCGAATGGGAACCGAACACCCTGACCGGACTAGCCTTGCGTGAGGCGGTGGACCTTGTGACGCTGCCGATGGTGGGAGACCTCCTCGCCAAACCGGCGCGAGGCCAGATCGCTATCGAAGGCATCCTGATCGAGCCAAAGACAAAGAAGTCGCTCTTTGAATTTGCCGACAAGGAAGAGGCCAAGACGCTGTTCATTTTCTTCCCTCAAGAGATCTTTCCTTCCGGTCAGGCCAAGTACGCCATCCGCGAATGGGCGCGGCAGTTTGAAAAGCTCATGAGCACTCCGGAGGAGGTAAAGGTGAAGGACAGCCTGCCCGTGCAGTTTATTGCCTTCTAAAATTTTGCGGACCACAATGGAAGGAAATCCATAAAAACCACGGCCACTCCAAGGCTGTGGATGTATTTTTTCCACGGAGCGAATAAATCACGATTGAACGGGTCAGAGACTTCATGCGCTCATCACCCGCGCAACATTCCAGCAACATTCCACTATGAAAACGCATCCCATTCGACTTGTTCTGATCGTGCTCGCCGGTGCATCGCTCATGCTGACTTCCTGCGAGTATCCCTACTATGGCTACGGGAACGGCTATGGCTCCAACCAGCAGAGGGGCACCGTCTATGGCGCTGCCGGAGGTGCGCTCCTCGGCGGCATCATCGGCAATCAAAGCCGACGCCCACTGCAGGGCGCCCTCATCGGCGGCGTGCTAGGCGGACTCGCCGGCAACGCCATCGGTGCCAGCCGCGACCGCAGCTACTTTGTGAGGGGTGGTCCGGTCTATGGCAGCCGGTATTCGTACTCACGTCCCTACTACTCGCGCTACCGCGGCCCGAGCTACTGCTACCGCCAGACGCCTTTCCGCTCGGGATTCGGAGGTCCGGTCGGCTTTGGGAGTCCCTTCGGCTTCGGCTCGGGCGTGGGCTTCGGTTCCCGCTGGTACTGACCCTGCCGACCTCTCTTGAGAACCCGCGCTGGGAACAGCGCGGGTTTTTTAATGCAGTTCAAAGATGCCCTCGATTTCCACGGCGATGTTTCCCGGCAGCGATCCCATGCCCACCGCGCTGCGCGCACCGATGCCGGCGTCCTCACCCCAGACCTGACCAAAGAGCTCGCTACAGCCGTTGATCACCTTGGGATGCTCCTGAAAGTCCGGCGTGCAGTTCACCATGCCGAGGAGCTTCACCACCCGCTTCACGCGGTCCAGGCTCCCCAGTTCACTGCGTAGCGTCGCCAGCAGTGCGAGTCCGGTCTGCCGGGCCGCTGCATTCCCCTGCGCCAGATCGAGATCGTCACCCACACGACCGGTGATGTAGTCACCCTCGCCTTGATACGGCCCATGGCCGGAAACGTAAGCGATGCCGCCGACGACAACGACCGGCTTGTAAACACCCCCGCGCGGAGGTGCGGGCGGCAGGGTCAATCCGAGGGCGGCGATTTGTTCTTCGGCTTTCATGGTTTGAGGGAATCGTTCAGGCATCGTCAAACAGGCGGCGATTCTTCCAAAAGTAACTGAATCCGGAAACGAGCGTCAGCAGCGTGGTGAAATAGACGATGGCAGAGGCCACGATCTGCTCCATGCCCGGATTGCTCGTGAAAACCGGGCGCATGAAGCCGAACAGCGGCTCCGTCGAGGCCTGCCTCATCATGAAGTAAATCACGGTCAGGATCTGCCAGAGCATCTTGTGCTTGCCCAGCCTCTCCGCGGCCAGCACCGCGCCCTGACCTGCCGCGACGAGACGGATGCCGGTGACGAAGAACTCGCGGGCCAAAATGACGATCGCGATCCAGGCTGGCATCCGCAGTTCCTGCGGGATCGTCTTGTCGGAGGTCAGCAGGATGAAGGCGGCGGCGATGAGGATCTTGTCCGCCAAGGGGTCGAAGAGCTTGCCAAAATTCGTCACGATGCCCCGTGCGCGGGCGATCTGGCCGTCGAAGTAGTCCGTGGCTG
This sequence comes from uncultured Prosthecobacter sp., assembly GCA_964452755.1. Classification (GTDB taxonomy): domain Bacteria; phylum Verrucomicrobiota; class Verrucomicrobiia; order Verrucomicrobiales; family Verrucomicrobiaceae; genus Prosthecobacter. The sequence continues at coordinate 1,257,963 of CAYVQY010000001.1, forward strand.
AGGCGATGCCGAAAACGATCATCGCGATGGATATGGCGTTCGTCCAAGGCAGGTAGAAACACACCACGAAAACGCCCGTCAGCACGAGCCGGGAGAGGGTGAGTTTGTTGGGCAGGTTCATGCAGATGCTGGAATCCTTGAGTAGCGATGAAACACGGCTTCTGTCAACGGTACGCTTGGGTCTTTCACGCCATCAATCCGCCCACATGGGCCGTCACGGCACTGGCCAGACCCTGGAGGTTGTAGCCGCCTTCCAGCACGGAGGTCAGACGGTTCTGGCAGTGATTGGCGGCGGATTCCATGAGGAGCCGGGTCAGAGTGACGAAATCGTCATCGGTGAGCCGAAACTGGCCCAGGGGATCGTTGATGCGGGAGTCAAAACCCGCCGAGATGAGAATCAGGTCCGGTTTGAAGCGGTCGATGGCCGGCAGCAGGCGATCCGTGAAAGCGGCACCGATGGTGCTCATGCCGGTCCTGGCCGGAAAAGGAAGGTTCAGCGTGCTGCCCCGGCCTTTGCCGGAACCCGTTTCGTCGGCATGACCGGTGAAAGGATAGAGCGGGCTCTGGTGCGTGCTGCAAAAGAGCACGCTGCCGTCCTCGTAAAAGATGTCCTGCGTGCCGTTGCCGTGATGCACGTCCCAATCGACGATGGCGATCTTTTGCGCCCCGTGCCGCTGCTGCGCGTGGCGGGCGGCGATGGCGATGTTGTTGAACAGGCAGAAGCCCATGCCCTGGGCGGGCCGCGCATGGTGGCCCGGCGGTCGCACGGCGCAGAAAGCGTTTTTCACCCTTCCAGAGAACACCGCATCGACCGCATTCAAGACGCCGCCGACCGCCTGCGTGGCGACGTCGTAGGACTTCGCGGAAATGGCCGTGTCTCCCGTGCTGAGGTCGTCGAGCCCCGCTTCCACATCCTCCCGGGCCGTGCGGATGTAGGCGGGATCATGGCAAAGCGCGATTTCATCCGGCGTCGCCGCACGGGGCTGCACCGCTTGTGTTTTCGCCACGATGCCCGCTGCAGTCAGCGCCTGTGTGACGGCGATGTGGCGCTGGATGCTTTCAGGATGCCCCGGGCCCGGGTCATGCTGCTGGTAGATGGGATCGAGGAGCAGGGCGGTCATCGCTGAAAAAAGGCGGCTCGCAGCATGATTTGCACGCTTTTTTCATACCCGCAATCCTCCGGCTGATCTTGCCCTTGTCCACACGCCCGGCATCGCTCTACTCCCTGCCAACCGATGAATCTCCAACGCTTTTGGCTTCAAGTCGCCGCCTTCCTTATCCTCGTCTGGGGTGCCGTGGCCGCCGTGATGTGGATGACGGACGATTCGGTTTTTTCGCCGGAAAAAACGCTCGCTCTCATGGAAGGAGCACCCTGGCTGGAAAACGAGAACCTGGGTGAGAAACAGCGCGGCGAACATCTCGACAAGGTCATCACTTCCGTGGTCAAACTGGACCTCAACCAGCGCAACACCCTGCGCGAAGACGGCCAGGAAACGATGGACCGCTTCTTCGACTCGCTCACCGACGAGGAGAAAAGCGACTACGTTGGCCGCACGGTCGCCGAGAGCTTCAACATCGTGATGAAAGGCATCGACAAGCTGCCCGCCGATGACCGCCGCCGCATCATCGGCGGCATTTTTCGCGACATGAAAAAGCGGGCCTCCGAAAGTCCGGAGATGCAGTTGATGCTGGGTGACGACCCCGCCGCCTTCGAGAAGAACTTTGCGAAGGATATGGAGCTCTTTTTCAAGGAAGCGCCTCTCAGCGCAAAGATGAAGATGGCCCCCATGTTAGAAGGCATGCAGGCCCGCATGCAGGGCCTGCGCATCCGCTGATCTTATTCGAGGCGCCAAGTCGCCTGCCGCAGCACCGCGAGCGGCGGCTCCGCCATTTTTTCATACCACACGGTCAGCAGCGTGCCGTCGGGCAGCTCCACCGTGCTGGGATAGCCCAGATCGCCGCCGATGCCGTCGCCGGAGAGAATCATCGCCTCGCCCCAGGTTTGGCCGTTGTCCGTGCTGATGCGGGCCTGGCTGCCATAGGGCTTCCGGCGGTGGCCGTAGGTCATGAGCAGGCGCCCGTCGCGCAAGCGCAGCAGGTGCGAGGGTAGCCCCCAGACGCCGATGGAATGAGGCTCGCTCCAGGTCCTGCCGCCGTCTTTCGATTCGCTTTGCAGCGTCTCGCCTTTGTTTGCCGCGTTGTGGTTGCGAATCTGCGCGATGAGCGTGCCGTCCGCGGCTTCGACCGCGTGCAGTTCGTGGTAGCCGCCCACGACCACGTCGCCCTTCCGGGTCGGGATTTCCGCCAGCCACTGCCACGTCTGGCCGTCATCTTTCGACTCGGCCACGCCGATCTTCTTTTCGCCGGACCAGAGCTGCTTGCCTGCATACAGCAGGCGTCCGTCCTTGAGCTGGATGGGGCCGTGCGGGCTGTTCACCACGGTCGGGATCGGTGCAGACCAGGTCTCCCCGCCGTCGGTGGAGCGCAGCACCCACTCGCCGAGCTGCGCCTGCCGCTCGGCATCGCTGAGCTTCTCATGCGCGGCCTTCCAGCGTGCGTAGCGCTCTGCGGGCATTGCCTTGGACACCCAGCCCTGCGGCGTGAGTTCCGCCATGGCGGCCGCCTTTTTGAACGAGTCCTCGTAAGCCAGCGAGGTGAAGGTGGTCACCAGCAGCGTGCCCTTCGCCGTTTCCAGCACGCCCGAATCGCGATCATCGATCGGCCCGTCGTAAATCACCCGCGGCTCGGACCATGAGCCGCCGTGATCGGTCGATTTCATCGCCACGACTTTCCCAAACGGGCACACGTGCGCCTCGCGCCCGCCCGAGCAGGAGACCCACAATTCGCCGTTCGCACGCTGCGCCACCGTGGGCCAGCCGTGGTAAAATTCAGGCTGCGTCGAAATGACCTTCGTCTCGAGAATTTTCACTCCCGGTGAGGCTCCGCGGACGATGAAGGGAAACGCAAGAGCGGTGGTGGCAATGAAGCGGCGGCGGTTGGTCATGGCCTGCAAACTACGCACCAGCAACCGCTGATATGGCAGATCATTTTCTCCGCACAAATTTCTGCACCCGCGCACCGCTGCCCTCGGCGACGTAAACCGCGCCGTCCGGTCCTGCCGCGATGTCGTGGCCCATTTGAAACTGGCCGGGGCCGCCGCCGAACCCGCCGAAGGTGTCGGTGACCGCGCCTTCAGAATCAAGCTCGACCGCCTTGCCGCGCAATTCGGGCCTCAGAGAAGGCGATCCGCCGTCGATGACGAGTAATCGACCGTCCGGACCGGTTTCGACGCCATATGGCTTGCCGATCTGCGGCCCCTTCCACTCGTGAAGGAAAGCCCCCTGCTCATCGAAGACCTGGAGCCGTTCATTTTCGCGGTCGCACACGACCACTCGCCCCTGCGCATCGACGGCGATGCCATGCGGCAGATTGAACTCGCCGTCCCCCTTTCCTTTTCCTCCCCACTCGAATTCAAATTTCCCCTCGGCGCTGAATTTGATCACCCGCGTGTTCTTGTAGCCGTCGCTCACATAAAACGAGCCGTCGCGCAGCACCGCGACATCGGTGGGCAGGTTGAAATGCGCACGATCGTCGCCCGGCGTCATACGCTCACCCAGAGTGAGCAGGACTTTTCCCTCCGGCGTGAATTTGAAGACCTGATGCAACCCCACGTCCGTCAGCCAAAGATTGCCTTCGTGATCCACCGTGAGCCCATGCGGCATGATGAAGCGGTTTTCGCCCCATGTGCCTAGCAGCTTGCCCGTCGCACCATCGATCACGCTCACCGTCGTTTTCCCGATCGGCTCTTTCGGAAACGGATTGGACCACTTTCTCCCGCTGCGATGGAAGACGAACACGCGGTTCTGCGCATCCACGCCGACTCCGGCGCAAAGCCCGAGCACATGCCCCTCCGGTAGCGCCGGCCAGTCGGAAACAACTTCGTGCCGCGGCTGCGCAAACGCGCTCATGGCGCAGAGAAAGATGAAGGCCGCGATGCGCATGCTCACTTTGGTTTTCATCACCTTCACGGCTTGAGGTAATGGAGATCGATGTGGTTGAGCTTGAGAGATTCGACGTGGAAGTCGAACCAGGTATCCTTGCGGCCGTCGATCATCTTCTTCTGATTGTGGTCGAGGCCTTCGACTTCGAAGTAGCTGTGCGGCACGCCGGCGGCGGTGAGGGCCTCATGATACTGCCGCACGGTGGGCAGATGGCCGTCATCCGCTGTGCCGCAGGCCACCTGGATGCGCATGTTGGCTTTGATCTCGTCGAGGTTCTTCGTGAGGTTCAGGAAAGCGTCATTGTCACGCAGGCGCTGCGGATCATCGCCCAGATACGCGTTCGGCAGGTTCGCGGGATCGGAGACGTGATAGACGTTGCCGCTTTGATTGAAGAAGGAGCCGAACATCTGCGGGTATTTCATCGCGAGGTTTGTCGAGCCGCGCCCGCCCATGCTGAAGCCCTCGATGCACCGGGCCTTGCGGTCGGCGAGGGTTCGATACGTCGTGTCGATGTGCGGGATCAGCTCCTTGATCATCATCGTCTCCGCCATGAAGCGCCCGTCTCCGCTGTCCTGATACATCGTCGAGCGCCCGCCATTCGGAAAGACCATGATGATCTCCGGCCACCTGCCTGCCACGATGCCCTCATTCAGCACCTCGGCTGAATAAACGGTGCGCGTTTCGTTCCCGCCCGCGCCGTGCAGGTTGTAGATCACCGGATAGCGCCGCTCAGTGTCCTTCTCATATCCCGGCGGCAGGTAGAGGCAGAAGCCCACGTCGCGCTGCATCGACTCGCTGCGGAAGGTGTGGTGCGTCACGTTCGTCGGCAGCTCCGGCACCGGCGAGGTCACCCACATGTCGTCGGCGTTGCCTTTGTTGCCCTTCGAAGTGCTTTTGGCCTTTTGAGCGGCAAGCGGGAAGCACGGGGCAAGGAGCAGGAAAAGAGAAAAGAGTCGGAGCATGGCCGCTTGGAACGCGATAAACTCGTCTCTCTGTCAAACCCGCTCTCTCGCGATTTTTCCTGTCCGGTTTCCCCTTCCCACGTGAGATAGTCGCAGCCGCATGAACATCGCCGAAACCCACGCCGCGCAGGTTTTCCTCTCCCATCACGACTTTGTGAAGGGCGTGGCGCTGAAGTATGCGCCCTGGCCGGGGCTGATGGAGGACATCACCCAGCAGGTGTTCCTCGAGTTCATGGCGAAGGAGTCGCAGTGGGACCTCAGCAAGGATGCGCGTCCGCTTCTCGCGACCATGACGCGCCACATCGCCATGCGGCTGTGGCGCGAACGCACGCGGCAGCAGCCGGACGTGGTGCAAAAGCTCGCGGATCACATCCGCCTGCTCGCGGAGGAACGCGAGTCCCCGCCGCGTTACGAGGACGAGATCGGCGTGCTGCGCACCTGCCTGCAGAAGCTGCCGGAGAAGAGCCGCGAACTGGTGGAACTCTACTACTACAACGAAATCGGCACGCCGCAGATCGCCGAGCAGATCAACATGAAGGCGGACACCGTCTGCCGTGCGCTCTCCCGCGTGCGGGAAAAACTGCGCGACTGCATCGAACAATCGATGAACCAGGGAGGTCATGCCCATGCCTGACGCCGACACCTTGATCCAGCACTACGTCGAAGGCTCTCTCACCGATGCCGAGGCGGAAGAACTGCACACCCTGCTGAAAAATGAACCGCAGCTCGGTGAAAAGCTCCTGAAGCACTTCGAGATGGACGCCATGCTTCGCGCCACGAAACCGCTGGCGACGAGCAACATCATCCGGCCCGCCCTGCTGCCGAAGCGCCGCTTCACCTTTGCCACGATGACCTCCGTCGCGGCCGTCGCGGCCTGCATCACTCTTTTTGGAGCATGGATCGTCCTGCCATGGCTGGCATCGGACGACGAACAGACGACTGCGTCCGTCGCCGTGCTCACGCGCGGTGTAAACATGGTGTGGGAATCCGCCGCCATCACTCCGGGCACGCCGCTTTCACCGGGCTGGTTGAAGCTGAAGTCCGGCATCGCGCAGATCGAGTTTTACCAGGGAGCCCGGCTCTCGATCGAAGGTCCCGCCTCGCTCCGGCTCGTCTCCTCCGGCGAGGCGACCTGCACCAGCGGCAAGCTCAGCGCCTCCGTTCCTCCACAGGCCAAGGGCTTCCGCATCAACACCCCCAAGGGCACCATCGTCGATCTTGGCACCGAGTTCGGCTTGGATGTCAGCGCCGCCGATGCCGAAGTCCACGTCTTCAAAGGCGAAGTCGAGCTGCATCGGGACTCCGAGGCCATGAAATCGCTCACGGAAGGACAGGCGATGGCCTTTGCCGCGCAGTCGCCGCTACAGTCCGCAGACGAGGCCAGCTTCGCTTCGCTGAACGATCTCGAAGCCCGCAGTGTGATGTCCCAGCGCTCTCAATTCCAGCAATGGCAGGCCGCGAGCGCCCGACGAAACGCAGATACCGGCCTGCGCCTGCGCTTCGACTTTCAGGACGACGAAATGGCGCGCTCGCTGCGCAATCACGCCGCAACCCCGGGCGGCATCGAAGACGGCAGCATCGTCGGCGCTTCGTGGACCACCGGTCGCTGGCCCGGCAAAGGCGCTCTGGAATTTCGCAATGTAAGCGACCGCGTGCGCCTCAGCATTCCCGGCGAAGTCAAAGCCCTCACCATGGCCGTGTCAGTCCGTGTCAACGGACTCGACCGTGCTTTCAACTCGCTCTTCATGTCCGAAGGCTGGGGGGATCGGAAAGTTCACTGGCAGATCACACGCGAGGGGAAGATTCGCCTCGGCGTGGCAGGCTTCGGCAAACAACGACACGCCGACTACGACAGCCCCGTCTTTTTCACGCCGGAACGCTTCGGACGCTGGATGCACCTCGCCGTCGTGTTCGATCCGGCGTCCGGCAGGGTCAGTCATTTCGCCAACGGTGAGCTGCTCGCCACTCTGTCCATCAACGACCCCTCGCCGCTGAAACCCGGCATCGCCGAGCTCGGCAACTGGAGCGATGGACGCAAAAACGGCAGCGTGGCCATCAGGCATCTGAGTGGTGCCATCGACGAATTCGCTCTCTGGGACCGTGCCTTGGCCGTGGGGGAAATCGCGGCGGCGGCCCGCTGATTCCGTCGGCAACAAAAAAGCCGCGCAGGTTTCCCCGCGCGGCTTTGTGAGGGTTGGGACCAAAGTAGCCTTGTTCCTGTGGAACAAGGCATCTCCCGGTTCCGCAGGAACCGGGCTTTGACTACTTCGCCGCCTTCTTGAGCGCCTCGGCCTTGTCGGTCTGCTCCCAGGTGATGTCGGGGTCGTCGATCTTGCCGAAGTGGCCGTAGTTGGTGGTCTTCGAGTAGATCGGGCGCAGCAGCTTGAGCTGCTTCACGATGTCGGCGGGCTTGAAGGAGAAGACCTTGAGCACGGCGGCCAGGATCTTGTCATCGCTGATCGTGCCGGTGCCGAAGGTGTCGATGTGGACGCTGACGGGAAGCGGATGGCCGATGGCGTAGGCGAACTGCACTTCGCACTTCGAGGCGAGGCCGGAGGCGACGACGTTCTTGGCGACCCAGCGGCCCATGTAGGCGGCGCTGCGGTCCACTTTGGACGGGTCCTTGCCGGAGAAGGCGCCACCGCCGTGACGGCCCATGCCGCCGTAGGTATCGACGATGATCTTGCGCCCGGTGAGGCCGCTGTCACCCTGAGGACCGCCGACGACGAACTTGCCGGTCGGGTTGATGAGATACTCGGTGTCCTTGGTGAGCATGTTCTTCGGCAGCACCTTCTTGATGACCTGCTCGATGCAGAATTTCTCGATCTCGGCGTGGCTCACGTCAGCGGCGTGCTGGGTGGAGATGACGACGTTCACGATGCGGGTTGGCTTGCCATCGACGTATTCGACGGAGACCTGGCTCTTCGCATCGGGGCGCAGCCACTTGGCCTGCTTGCCAGCCTTGCGGATCTTCGTCAGCTCACGGCCGAGGCGGTGGGCGAACATGATCGGCGCGGGCATGAGCTCGGGCGTTTCGTCGCAGGCGTAGCCAAACATGATGCCCTGGTCACCGGCGCCCTGTTCGCCGTGCTTTTTGCCTTCGGCTTCGGCGGCATCCACGCCCTGCGCGATGTCGGGGCTTTGGATGGTGAGGTAGTTGTTGATGAAGATCTGGTCGGCGTGGAAGACGTCGTCCACGTTGGTGTAGCCGATGCCGCGCACGGCGTCACGGATGACCTGGCCGACGTTGATGACCTCGTCGATGGGCTTGGTGGTGCCGAGCTTCTTGTTCTGGAGCTTCGGGATGGTGATCTCACCGCCGACGACGACGATGTTGCTCTTCACGAAGGTCTCGCAGGCGACGCGGCTCTTGAGGTCGATCTTGAGGCAAGCGTCGAGGATGGCGTCGGAGATGGTGTCGGAAACTTTGTCAGGATGGCCTTCGCCGACGGACTCGGACGAGAAGATGTAACTACGGGACATGGTGATGGGCGTGTGGGTTAAACATATGGACGAATCATGATTTGATGATGCGTCCTTGAAGCGTGGAGAGTATTCCCCAAATCGGGGGCGTCAACGGGGTTTTCAGGCAGGGGGGTCAGGCAGCGGCCACCGCCGTCTGCCCCTGCTCGCCAAGGCCTTCGACGCCGAGTTCGATGACGTCCCCGGGCTTCATGAAGATGGGATCGGGTTTGAAGCCGAGGCCGACGCCGGGAGGCGTGCCGGTGGTGATGATGTCGCCGGGCAGCAGGCTCATGAACTGGCTGAGGTAGCTGACGAGCGTCTTCACGCCGAAGATCATCTGCGCGGTGCTGCTGTTCTGGATCGTCTTGCCGTTCAGCTTGAGCCACAGCTTCAAGTTCTGCGGATCAGGGATCTCGTCGCTCGTGGCGAGGAAGGGGCCGATGGGCGCGAAGGTGTCGCAGCTCTTGCCTTTGACCCACTGACCGCCGCGTTCGAGCTGCCACTCGCGCTCGCTGTAGTCGTTGTGGACGCAGTATCCGGCCACATGGCTCATCGCGTCGTCTTCAGAGACGTAGCTGGCCTTCTTGCCGATCACGAAGGCGAGCTCGACCTCCCAGTCGGTCTTCTTCGAGTTGCGCGGGATGACGACGTTGTCATTCGGGCCGCAGATGGCGCTGGTGGCCTTGAAGAAGACGATCGGCTCCGCCGGAATCGGCATGCCGCTTTCCTTGGCGTGATCGCTGTAGTTCAGACCGATGCAGATGATCTTGCTCGGACGCGCGATGCAAGGTCCGAGACGCACGCTGGCATCTACGGTGGGCGCCGAGGCCGCGTTGGCCTTGGCCCAGGCGGCGAGACGTTCCAGACCATCACCGCCGAAAAATTTCTCATCATAGTCGCTGCCAAACGCGCTCGCGTCGATGCGGCGGCCGTCATCGAGGTGCAGGCCGGGTTTTTCTTCTCCAGGGTTTCCAAAGCGGATCAGTTTCATGTTTTCGTTCTCGGTTCTCTGTTCTCTTTTCTCTGTTTCAATTCGTCATTTCTTCTCGTCGCCCTCGGCATTCGCGTAGCGGCCGATGATCGGATACTGCTCCAGTTCGGCGACGGTGCCGGTGACCGGGTAGCTTTCGCGACCGACCCAGTAAACGGCGGCGGCGGCGATGTCCTCCGGATTCAAGAGACGGCCCATGGGCACGACGCTGGCAGGCAGGCGCTCCGGCCAGCCTTCGCCGAGACCGTCGCCGATTTTCACCTGGTATTCGTTGTCGGTGAGAGTCCAGCCAACATTGAGCTGATTCACACGCACGCGGTCCATGCCGAGCGAATCGGCGAGATTCCGCGTCATCGTCATGAGAGCGCCTTTGGACATCGAGTAGGCGAGCATGTTCGCCTGGCCGCAGTGGGCCAGCACGGAGCCGATGTTCAGCACGACGCCGGTGTTTTTCTTCAGCTCCGGCAGCAAGGCACGGATGAGCAGCATGGGCGCGCGGGCGTTCACGGCCATCATGCGGTCAAAAAAGGCAGCGTCCGTCTCAGTGATGCGTCCGCGGATGGTCAGCGCTGCGTTGTTTACCAGCGCGTCCACTTTGCCGAAGGCGGCGATGGCATCCGCGGCGAGTTTTTCGGGATAGGCGGCATCTTCGAGGCTGCCCTGGCAGAAGGCGGCCTTGTCCTCGCCGAGTTCTTTTTTCAAAGCCTCGCCGCGAGCGGCATCGCGCCCGTGCAGGATGACTTTCGCTCCCTCGGCGATGAAACGCCGTGCCATGAATTCGCCGATGCCGGTGGTGCTGCCGGTGATAAGGATGACCTGGTCTTGAAGTCGCATGATCGTCGCGGATGGGGTTGGGGAGCGGTTTCTATGGAGAGCCTGCGCGGATGCTCAAGGCCGCACCTCCAGCAATTTCCGCATGCCGTCCATGAGCACCTTCTCAACCTGCGGCGCGACGCGCGAGACGATGCCGGTTTCATAACCGCCCTGACCGTAGGCGACCTCGGTGCCGATGTAGCCCGGCCCGTAGTCGCCGTAGGCCGCCATGGCGACGAATTCACCCGGACGCATCGCCTGCGCAGCGAGCTGATACTCCACAAACAGCTCGCCCGGCATGTGCAGCACGCGGGCGGGGCCGAGTTGCAGGCAACTCAGTGGAATGTGATGTCCGGCACGTGTTCGACGCAGAAAAGTCAGATCACGCGCGGCACGGATGCGATCCGGCATCTTCTGCGTCGTGTCCTTCAACTTCGTCAGAAGCGCATCCTCGATCAGCGTGTCGCGCACCGGCATGGCGACAGGCTCGACGGTCCACTGCACATCTTCCGCCGTGACGGGATGTTTTGTCTGCGAATCCCACGCCAGCTTCATGCCGCCAGCGAGACGCTGCGCGAGCACGGGGCGGTTGTCCTTGGAGCCGTCGTTGTATTTGCCTGCGGCGACATTGCCGCCCGCGCCATCGAAATGGATACACGCCACGCCCGGCAGAGCCTCGACACGCATCTCACGCGCCATGCCGACGAAGTCCCAGTTCACCGAACCCTGGCCGTAGTAGCTCTGCGGGTGCGTGGCGTAGTAGGTGAGCACGGCGACCGGCGTTTCGCCGTTCCAAAAGGAAATCAGGCGTACCTGCGGATCGATCGTTCCCTCGGGTGCTTCACGCGCAGCGGGATTCTTGCCGCCCGAGCTTTGTCGCTGAAGAATGACTTTGCCAAGCGGTCCGAGGATGCGCCGGTTCGAGGCCACCTGCTCCACATTGCCCGCACCCAGGCCGATCTGCGTCACGGCTTGTGCTTTTGAATGCGACTCCTTCACAGCAGCCGCCAGCCGCTGCATCACGCTGCGGTCGAATTCGGCATTCGAAAACCTGCCGCCGAGTCCGTGCTCTTGCAGAAGACTCTCGGTGGCCAGATCGCTGCCAGGGGCATCATGCTGATGCAGCGTGTGCACCGTCACGCGGTCCATCGAAGTTCCCGCCGCCTTGGCGAGCGTCTCGCGAAAGGCGTCGTGGCTTCCGTTGCCGATGCCCACCCAGTCGAATGCGCAAAGCACAATCGGATCGCCCGCGCCCAGCAGCACCACGCCACGCGCCGTCAGTGGTGTGACGATTTCCTTCACCGGCTTCACGGCGCCGTTGCAAAGCGGCGATCCGATGGGCGGCGTGGCATCGACTTGGAAAGCGGAGATCTTCAACTCTCCCGCCCTCAACGCGGAAACAGCAAGGGTGACAAAGACGACGAGCGGGAAATAGCGCATGAGCAAGACATACGACCGCGGCTGCGAAGACTTGCCCCCGATGAGAGTTCGCACTACGGCGAGGCTTCGATGTTCACGTTGTCGAAGTGAATGGTGGTCCTGGACTTGCCGAGTCGGATGACAAAAAAGCTCTTCGTGAAGTCGGTGACCACAGGCTGGCCCGCAACGGCATTCACGATGACCGAGCCGCTGATCTGATCCACGCGGGCGGTGACGAGCACTTTTCCGTCGTCCTGCAGCTTCAGAGCGAGTTCACAGGGCAGAGCTTTGCCGCCTGCGGCACCGCCCTGCTGTTCGCTGCCCGCAGCGGCGAGCTTCACGACGCCCGGCCCGCCGATGATTTCGTCATCGCCACCGGGATCCGCCATGATCGCCAGGCCTTTGTCCTTGGGCAGGAGCGAGATGCTGACTCCGTATCCGGCCTTTTTCTCATTAACAAGCCCGAAGCGGACGAAGGATGAGCGTTCGACCGCCTTGGCCACTTTGGAATCGAGTTTTCCAAGGTTCAGCTCCAGGGTCAGTCTCAGGGTTTTGCCTTTTTCGAGCCGCATGTTTGCCTCCTCCTTGAGCTGGCGCGTCAGCGTGCCGCCCGACTTGGCCGTGCCGAACTGTCCGACACGCGTCTCGGCGGACGCCCAGCCGGCGGGAGCCTCGATGGATTTGAAGGTGCCGCCGACAGCCACAAAGCCAACCGGCTTCTTGTTTGGGTCGGTCGGCGGCTTGGGCGTGCCTTCCGGCGGCGGCTCGAAGCGGAATTTCCCGACACTGACCCATTCTCCACCCGCCGCGCCCGGTTCGGCGCCGGCGGCTGCGGGCGGTGTCTCGCCCTGTTTGGCTGCCGCGACGACAGGGGCGGGTGCATGCAGAGGTTCTGCAAGTAGGGCGGTGACTTCGGCGGGAGCATCCTTCCAAAGCTTGCCGCGGCCGATGTTCGTCGCATACAGATGGGCCAGCGCCCGCAGTTCATTCCTGCGCTCCGGCAGGGAGACGAGCAGCCCGGCCGATTCGCGGAGAGCATCGGCTGCGAGGCTGGCGTCGGACGAGGGGAACGTGTAACAGGCCGCATAGGTGGCGATGGCTTCATCGGCGAGACCGAGCTGCTTCGCGATGCGCGCCTGCAGGAAAGAGAGCTCCAGCACGTCCGGATCGTCCTCTTTCAGAGTGCGGGCCGCGTCATCCGCCGCCGTTTTGGCCGCCGGCCAGTTCGAGGCACCGACGAGGCTCCAAACTTTGAACAGGGGAGACAGGGTGCGCTCCTCCTCAGGCAGTTTCGCCCAGTCGATGCGGCGGGCGAGTTCCGTGACGGCGGCGCCGTCCCGCAGGCGGCGGTGGCACTCCAGCATCTGGCGGCGGGCACGTTCGGCGAAGTTGCCGGGTGCGGGGTGAAAGCTGACCGCGGCGGGAGCCTTGGAAAGCTGGGTAAAAAGTCCGAGAGCCTCGCCGGCGCTGCCGCGCTCGAAAGCGGCCACCGCCTCCCGCCACAGATCCGGCTCCGGCCACTCGATGCGAACGATGTCGGCGTAGTTCTGCGTCAGGCGGCCGCTGGTGCCGCTGAGGCTGAGGGACAGGGACGCTGGCCCGATGGTCTTGACCTCGCCGGAGAGCACCGCGCCGCCTTTGAGGTACAGGGTGGCGTTCGTCTGCGCGAGCGCGGGCGTGAAGGCACCGAAGAGCGCGAGGCATGCGGCGGCAAAGCGGCGGCTATTTTTGTTGCTGTGCGGCCACATAGGCGTTCCTCCATTGGATGAATATTTCCTTCCCCTTGGCGACGCCCGGGTGGTCGTGATGCCCCATGCGCTTGAGCATGTCCTGCAAAACCTTGAGCGCGTCCGCGTCCCTGCCGTTTTCCTTCAGGATGGCGGCCGTGCGCAGGTAGGCGCGGGTGGACCAGTCCAGGTGGCCGGCGAAGTTGGCGTAAACACTGACATAGACCTTCAGCGCCTCCGCCTTTTTGCCCTGCATGTCGAGGCAGAGGGCGTAGTTGTAATTCGCCTCGGCCCGTGCCCGCGTCCAGGAGCGGTCGGCGAGATACTTTTCCCACTCCACCTGCGCTTCCGGGTATTTTTTGTCCTCCGTGAACATGCGCGCAATGCCGAGCACGGCCTCCTCGTGCATCGATGAATCGTCGATGCGGGTGATGGCGTCGCGGAAGGTCTCGAGCGCGTTCATGCGTGTCACGGGGTCCTTGCTGGCGGCGTCGATCTTGGCCTTTTCGATAAGGGCGAAGCCCATCGCCGCGCCATAGGGTCGCTCCTTGAGGATGAAGTCGTAGATCTTGCGGGCGACGTCCTCCTTCTTGCGGTCTTCGAGCGTCCAGCGGGCGAGTTTGACGAGGCTGTAGTTGCTGATTTCCTTCTCGTTGAGTTCGTAGAGCGCCGTCAGCCGGATGTAGGCGTTGCGCACGGGGGCCGCGTTGCCTTTCGGGTCGGCCTTCTCCAGGGTTTCGAGACCGGCGGTGATCAGCCAGGATTCAAGAGCGGGCGGCGGCGGTTTGGAGGCGGCGGGGAACGTTTCAAAAAACTCCAGCGCCTCTTGGGTGGACCAGTTCGAGCGGATGAAGTCCACATAACTGCCTACCAGCTCATCCAGCGCAGGCGTGGGGCCTTGCGCGGCGTTTTCATTGACCAGGGCTTCGAGCAGCCCCCGCCCCTCGTCCTTGCGCTCCGTTTTCACCAGCGCATCGAGCGCGGCGATCACGGCGTCGGAGTTCCATGACGTGTCGGCGTAGTCTTTGCGGAAGTCGTCGAAAAAGGCGGCAGCGATCTCCCACTCCTGCTCGTTTGATGCGGCGGCGATGAGCTGGCGCAGCGCGTAGGCGGCCACGCCGGCGTCTCCGCGGCCGTCCTTTTCCACAAGGTCCCGCGCTTTGACATAGGCCGGGGCCACGGTCGAGTAATCGGCCTCCCTGGCGGTCAGGAGATCACCCAGCACGTTGTAGGACGCGGGGATTTCCGGGCTGTCGGGATATTTCGCCTGCAGCTCGGCGAGGCAGACCTCGGCGCGATCCAGATTTCCCGCGATCAGGTGGGACAGCGAAGCAAGGTGAAGCGCACCGGGCCGCAGTTGGCTCTGCGGGTAGTCGGCGAGAAACTTGTCGAACAATTCCGCCGCCTCAGGCCACTGCTGCAGCTTGACCCTGGTGGAGGCCAGGTAAAAACGCGCCGGCTCCAGACGCTGCCCCTGCGGGTACCCGCTCACATAGAGCTCCAGCTCCCTCGCCGCCTCCTCAAACTTCTCCAGATGATAGGCCGAAGCGCCGAGGACAAAGTCGGGAATGTCACGCATCGCATCGCCCGCCTTGAAACGGTCGCGGGTTTCGCGGGCGACATCGTAGGCCTCATGGTACTTCTGCTCGATGAAGAGGACCTCGACCATGAGGCGGGCGACGGCGGGCCGCAGCTCGTGCTCGGGGAACTCGTCGAAGAACTTTTCGCCGAAGACGATCACGTCCTGCCAGGTGTTCAGATTGACCGAGCAAACGACGAGGTTGTGCAGCACCAGCGGACGATCCTTCATCCCGGGATCCATCCGCTCCAGACGGGCGTAGGCCGCGCGGCTGCCGGCGTAGCTTTTGATCTGGATGTGCGCCGCGCCGATCCCCAGCAGCATCGGGGCGAGCTGGGCGCGATACGCGGCGGCGTTTTCCTCCATTTTTTTCAAAGCCGCCTGACGCTGCGGCTCCTGCGAAGGGGCGAGCTGGCGCGCCTTCAGGGCGGCCTGCTGCTCAGAAAAATCACGCGCACCCTCGTCCGGGCTGCCCATCAGGTGATACCAGGCCAGCGCCCGCAGCGAATCGCCGCTCTGAATCGCGAGGGCGGCCAGATTGGCGAAGGCAGGGTTCAACTCGTTCATCTTCTCCAGAGCGGACGCCTCGCGGATCAGCGGCGCTGCGTCCGCCAGGATCGGCACGAGTTCGGCCAAGGGTGCTGCGGGCGTCCATTCGGATGCCAGGGAGAGGAAGATGCGGCGTTTCATCCTGCCGGTCCAGGACGTGGACTTGAGCTGCTCCAGCAGGAAGTCCCGCCCCTTGTCCTTTTTGTCGGGGATGTTCAGGTAGCAGATGGCCAGATTGATCTGGGCCTCTCCGCGGTTGACCTCCGGATCGTCCGCGGCCTCGGCCAGCAGCTTTTCGTAGAGTCCCGCAGCCACGGCATGCTGCTTCAGCATCAGGTGGCAACTGGCCCACTGGGACAGGGCCTGGTAGCGAAAGCGGTTCGGCAGCTTCGCCTCGGACTGCTTGTCCTTTTGCAGCTTGAGGGAGTCGTTGCTGTACTTTTCATAGCACGTCTGCAGAGGCGGGATGGCTTCCGTGTAGGCTCCTTTGCGGATGAGGAGGACGCCTTTGAGATAGAAAAAGTGGCCGAAAACCGGTCCGAACTGCTCCAGACCGTCCTCCGCATGCTTCACCAGAACCGGTTCCAGGGCGGTGAGTCCCGCGTCAAAATTCCCGCTCTCAAGCGCCTGCACCGCGCGATCATAGGCCACCGGCACGTCGAGGGCGCTGTCCTGGGACAGCGCCTGCGGAGCGAGGAGGAGGATCCAGCCGCCCAAAACACCCGCATGGAAGTCGCGCAGACGCCGCCACACCTTGACTGAGGTCACCCGGGTCATTTGATCTTGTCCTTGAATTTCGCGGGATCCTTGAGGTAGGCGGCTCCGTCAATGGTGTCGCCGTTTTTGAGCACGATCGTGAATTTGCCCTTCGTGCCTTCGGCCACCTCGCCAAACTCCTTCGCCCCCTGGGTCGTCTGCATGGCAAAGGTGTTGATCACCGGTTTGCCGTGGGCGCGGTTGTAACTCAGGATCGGCCCGGGCGCGTTTCCCCCCGTGCCGTCACTCATGAAATAGATCACGTCCGGCGGCGGGTCCATACCGTGGGCCACCTTCAGCGCCATCAGCCAGTCGGTGCCAAGAAAAGTCTGCTTTTCCTCCAGCACATCGATGGTCTTTTTGACGTTGGCGGAGCCGACATCCAGCCACTTTTCCTTGGGCAGGCCGGCATCCGGGCCTTCAAACTCAAAGTCCGTGTAGGTCTTTTTCGGCGCGAAAAACCGGTACTTCTTGCCCTGCGGGTCGGTCACCAGATTGTCGAACTTCACCGTCTTGTCATCGACCTTCCAGCCGGGCCAGGCGAAGACGCCGCCGCCGGCGAAACGGATGACCTGATACTGCATCCCGGCCTTCAGCGCCTTCAAAGCGCGCGTGGTCTCCTCGACAGTGAGATTGACCTGGTCTTTCGAAAGCGACCCTGAAAAATCCAGCACGAAGCAGATGCGCTTCCCGGCGGATTTCATCCCGAAAAACGTCGCCCCGGAACCCATGCCGCCCGCGCCGCCACCGACGCCGAATCCGCCGCCAAAATCTCCCTCGCCGAGGCCCACGGCACTGGTGCTCGTCTTCGTGACCTCCGGCGCGGCGATGACGGCGGCGGCGTTCGCTCGCATGAGATTTTTCATCGCCGAAGCGGCCGAAGCGGAGGTCATGCTGGCCTGCTTGGCCACGGACTTCTTCTGCATCTGCTGCTCCTGCCGGACCGGCGGACCGATGATGGCGGCGACGATCTCCGGCTCGTCCCGCATCGCCGGCAGCACCACGATGAGGGCAAAGATAAGCGCCAGCACCACATGCACGATGATCGCCGCGGCGATCGCGCCGGTTTTTTTGCCCGCATCCTTGGGCTTCGCTGTCTCGACGTCGGTGATGAACATGGTTCGGCGGGTGGCGGGGTTTTTACTGGGTGAGGCTGACGTTTTTCAGCCCGGTCTTCGCACAGGCGTTCAGCACGTCCACAAAGCGCTGCTGAGGCGACTCGTTGGCGCATTCCACAATGACCATGGCCTCGGAGCCGGCGATCTTGGCGCTGGCGGAGTAGCGGTCGAGCCGGTCGGTCAGATTCGGCAGCGTGTGGTCGTTCGGGTCGCTGTCCACGAGTTCATCGTTCACAAACACGCCCTGGTCGGCCGCCACCCGGATGACCATCTGGTCCACCTTCACGTTGGTGGTCTGCTCGGCGGCGACACCGGGCAGAACCATGCCCAGGTCCGCCTCCGACTTCGTCAGCGTGGTGGTCACGATGAAGTAGATGAGCAGCAGGAAGGCCACGTCGATCAGGGATGAGATGTCCAGCCCGGGCTCCACGCCCGCGCTCATCGGATTGCCGCTCTTTCGTCGTCCTCGTGCCATGATTTTATTTGTCGGTGACGTAGGTGGAAAAAATGACGTTGTTCACCCCGCCGCGCGCGGAGGCGTTGATGACCTTCTTGACCTGCTCGTGGGTGGCGCGGCGGTCCGCGCGGAGATGCAGCCGGGAGTTCACGTTTCGCACCTTGGCCGCCGCCATGACGCGCTCGACATCGTCTTCGGTATAGACTTTCATCCCGCTCTCGTCACGAATCACACCGTCCTGATAGACGTTGATGACGACCCGGCCTTCGACCAGCTCCGGCACCTTCGAATCCGTGGCCACCGGGATCATCACGCGCTTGTCCTTTTTGTAAGTGATCGCCGTCGCCGCGATCATGAAGAAGATCAGCAGCAGGAAAACCAGGTCGATCATCGGCGAGATGTCCACCTTCGGTTCGCTCCCGGCGAAGAGCGTGTCATTGGCTGTGCGGCGGCGTGCCATGGGATTTCAAGATAATGCGCTACTACTGCTGCTGCGGTGCCTCCTGCGCAGCGTGATGCGGTTCGGCGTGGTAGCCGCCGTGCGCCTGCGCTTCGGCGACTTCAGGCGGATAGACCGCCTTGCGCAGGATGTTGATGAGACGCCCGGCTTCCTTCTCCGAAGCGGTGATCATCTTGCCCAGCCGGTCGCGAAAGAAGAAATAGGCGAAGGTCACCGGAATCGCGATGACCAGCCCCGTCGCGGTGGTGATCAGGGCTTCGGAGATGTTGCCGGAGAGCTTGCTGGGGTCGCCCATGCCCTCGCGGGCCATCGTGCCGAAGGCTCCGATCATCCCGGAGACCGTCCCCAGCAGCCCCACCATGGGCGCCGACGCGGCGATGAGGGAAAGATAATTCAGCGCGGAGGCCCGGCCCCGGTTCGCATCCAGTGAGGCATCGGCCAGCACGTCGAAAATTACTTCTCCGTTGAGCACCTCCCAGCCGCGATCCCTCACATACTCGCTGCCGCTGAAGACCACCGTGCCCAGGCAGGTCGGACTCGAACGCGCGATGTCCGATGCAGCGGCGATGTCCGCCGCTTCCATCTTCGCCTCCAGTTGCGCGGAGAGCTCCTTGGGCGCGAAGTTCTTCGGCTTGAAGTCCATCAGGAAAAACACCCCCAGGGCGATGGACCCCATCGAAAGCAACCCCAGCGGAATCATGGCCCAGCCGCCTTTTTTGACGAGTCCGTAGAGGCTGGTGTCATCCTGCACCACCGTCCCCTCCGGCGCACCGGAACCGGCGGCGGCAGCCGGTTTGGGCTCGTCCAGTCCGGGAACACTGAAATCATCCTGCGCGGAGCAGACGCCCTGTGAAGTCAGAAAAAGGGATGAGATGACTAAAAGACGCAGGAGGCAGTGTGATAAGTCCATGGTTGGTTGGTGAGTCGGTTCGTCCAGCCTGCCAAATTCCCGCCCGGCTTTACAAGAACAAATCTTGGAGATGACCAAATATGTTCGGGGGCGGACCTTCGCCAGCCATGCAGAAAAGAGCTCCCCGGAAAGACCCAGGCTTGCCGACCCGATCTTTTTAGCGTCCAAGAGCACCCAGTTCCCGCCTTTGTTTATCGTGCGCTTCCGTTCCTTATTCTCCAGCCTTCTCGTCTTCGTGGCCGCCGATGCATCGGCGGCGGATGGCGTGGCTTTTTTTGAGAGCAAGGTACGCCCGCTGCTGGTGAAGCAGTGCTACGAATGCCATTCGATGGAGGGAAAGGTGAAGGGCGGGCTGCTGCTGGACCGAAAAGCGGGCTGGGAAAAAGGCGGCGACGCCGGACCTGCGCTGGTGCCGGGGAATCCCGCGAAGAGCCTGCTCCTCCACAGCGTGCGCTATGAAGATGAGGATCTGCAGATGCCGCCCAAGTCGAAGCTGCCGCCGGAAGACATCCGCATTCTCGAACAATGGATCGCCATGGGCGCGCCTGATCCGCGTGATGAGGCGCTGGCGGAGGTCGTGCAGAAAAAGACCATCGACTTCGATGCCGCACGCCAGGGCTGGGCTTTTCGTCCGCTGGAAAAGACGCCGCTGCCTGCGGTGAAGGACACGGCCTGGCCGCGCAAGGACCTCGACGCTTTCATCCTCGCCGAACTCGAAGCGAAAAACCTCACGCCCGCCGCCGATGCCGACAAGCACACGCTGATGCGCCGGCTCAGCTACGATCTCACGGGTTTGCCACCATCGTCGGACTTGTCCGACAAGTCCGACGTGTCGGACTATGTGGAGCGTCTCCTTAACAGCCCGCAGTTCGGTGAAAAGTGGGGACGCTACTGGCTGGACCTCGTGCGCTATGCGGACTCGAACGGCGGCGACCGCAACTACACCTTCTACCAGGCCTGGCGTTACCGGAACTACGTCATCGACGCCTTCAACTGCGACAAATCATTCTATGAATTCATCCGCGAGCAGCTCGCGGGCGATTTGATGCCGGCGAAGACATCCGACCAGCGCCGCAGTCAGATGATCGCGTCCACCTTCCTCGCGCTCGGGCCGAAGATGCTCACGGAGCGCGACAAGGAGAAGCTGCATCTCGACACCGTGGACGAGCAGATCGACACGATCGGCCGCGCCTTCCTCGGTCTCACGATCGGCTGCGCACGCTGCCACGATCACAAGTTCGATCCCTTCAGCCAGCAGGACTACTACGCACTCGCCGGGTTCTTCCGCTCCACGGAGGTCGTCATGGGCACGCGCAACGGCTGCGTGAATGTGGCGAGCTGGGTGGAGCAGGCGCTGCCACAGCCAGAGCCTGCAATGACCGAACTCGTGAACAAGGTCGAACGCCTCGAACTGGCGATGCGCTTGAAAGTGGAGCGCGACTTCATGAAGAAAGTCGGCGGCAAGATGTCGCTCGAAAAACTGCCGCTGGCCGGTGTGATCTGCGATGAGGCGGATGCGGAGCTCGTCGGCGACTGGAAGCAGTCGAGCCTGTCGAAGAACCGCTTCGGCGACTTCTACATTCACGACGACAGAAAGGGCAAAGGCGCGAAGCAGGCCATTTTTCGCGGCAGTTTGCCCGAATCCGGCGTCTATGAGGTGCGCCTCGCCTACCCGGCCAAAACGAACTGCGACAAGCAGGTGCCGATCACCGTCGAGGCCTTTGACGGCGTGCATGAGGTCATCTTTGACCAGACAAAGAAGCCGAGCGTCGGCGGCCTCTTCGAACCCATCGGCCGATTTCATTTTGAGAAGGGCGGCCGCGTGAACGTGGTCGTGCGCACCGAAGGCACGAAGGATTACGTCATCGTCGATGCCGTGCAGTTCATCTCCGAGCGCGACATCGAGCGTGAGGCCACAGCGCTGGCGATGGCCAACGGCAAAGGCACCGGCGATCCGCTGCTGACGATGCAGAGCGAAGACCTGACGAAGGAGCTGAGCAAGCAGATCAACCTGCTCAAAGACGCCGAGCTCGCCATGGCGCCGCGCGAAGCACGCGACGCGGGCGACATCCATCTGCGCGTGCGCGGCGAGGTCGGACAGCTCGGGCCGAAAATCGCCCGCACCTATCCCAGCGTGTTGTTTCGCGGCGCACCGCCAAAGATCGCGCCCGGCTCCAGCGGTCGCATGCAACTCGCGCAATGGATGACGAGCGATGAAAACGCGCTGCTCGATCGCGTGATCGTGAACCGCCTGTGGGCGCAGCTTTTCGGACGCGGCATCGTCAGCACCGTGGACAACTTCGGTGTGCAGGGCGAGAAGCCCACGCATCCCGCGCTGCTCGATCATCTCGCGGCAAAGTTCCGCACCAGCGGAGGTTCGTTCAAAACGCTGATCCGCGAGATGGTGCTCAGCCGCACCTACCAACTCGCCGCGGAGGCAAAATCACCGCGCACCACCACCGATCCCGAAAACCGCCTGTTCGGACGTCGCGCCTATCGCCGTCTCACGGCGGAAGAGATTCGCGACAGCCTGCTCTTCCTCGCCGGCGATCTCAGCCTCGAGCAGGCCGACGCCACCGCGCTGACTTACGGCGAGGATCTCGACAAGCCGATGAAGTTCGACCAGGAGCGCCGCCGCAGCATCTACCTGCCTGTCGCGCGCAACAACCTCGCGCCCGAACTCGAGATCTTCGACGCCGCCAATCCCGAGATGGTCTCCGGCGACCGCCCGCTCACCACCGTGCCCACGCAGGCGCTGTATCTGCTCAACAGCGAGTTTTTGCAAAAGCAGGCCGCCGCGCTGGCCCAGCAGGCCTACGCCAAACCTGAACCCGTCGTGTGGCTGCATGAAGTCATCCTCGGACAGGCGCCGGATGCTCGCAGCCTGAAGCGAGCCTCCGATTTCGTTCAAGCCTCCGACGACGACCGCGAACAGGCGCTCGCCGATCTCGCCCACGTCCTGCTCGCCTCCACGGAGTTTTTGTTCCTCGATTGATGCCATGAATGCCCTTCCTCAAATCAGCCGCCGCACCGCGTTGAAAACCGCCGCGTGCGGATTTGGCTCGCTCGCGTTGAATGGCATTGCCACGGCGGCCAGCCTGCCGCGCGGATTGCACCACACGCCACGGGCGAAGCGCGTGATCTTCCTCTTCATGCACGGCGGCCCGTCGCAGGTGGACACGTTTGATTACAAACCGCTTCTCCAGCAGATGGATGGCAAGAAGCTGCCCTTTGCACCGGCAAAGAACCTCGATCCGTCCGCCACGGCGCAGGCCAAGCTGCTGGGCTCACCGTGGAAATTCCAGCAGCATGGCGAGGCGGGCCTGTGGGGCAGTGACTTGTTCCCCGAAGTCTCGAAGCGGCTCGATGACCTCTGCGTCATCCGATCCATGCAGAGCAAGGGCCAGTCGCACGGCCAGGCGGTGTGCATGATCCACACCGGCGCGGACAACTTCGTGCGTCCGTCGATGGGCTCGTGGATCAGCTACGGCCTCGGCACCGAGAACGCCGACCTGCCCGCTTTTGTCAGCATCAGCCCTTCGCCCACGCACGGCGGCCCGCGCAATTACGGCAGTGCTTTCCTCCCCGCCGCGCATCAGGGCACGACCGTGGGTCGCGCAGGTAAGCTCGGCAAGGACGCCACCTTCCGCTTCCTCGACTCCGGTGGCGACTCCGAACGCCAGCTTCGCAAAATGAAGCTGCTGCAGGCGATGAACCATGAGCAGTTCGAACGCACGCGCCATGCGCCGATTGAGGGCATGATTCAGAGCATGGAACTCGCCTTCCGCATGCAACGCGAAGCGCCGGGCGTCATGGACATCGAGCACGAGCCCGAACACATCAAGGCGCTCTACGGCATCGGCCACGAAACGACCGACAACTACGGCCGCCAGTGCCTGCTCGCGCGTCGCTTTGCCGAAGCCGGCGTGCGCTACATCCAGGTCAGCACGCCAAACGTGTGGGACCAGCACTCGAATCTCGTCGCCGGTCACACGAAGAACGCCGCCGCCGTGGATCGCCCCATCGCCGGGCTGCTCACCGATTTGAAGCAGCGCGGCCTGCTCGAAGACACGCTCGTCGTCTGGGGTGGTGAGTTTGGCCGCACGCCGATCGTGCAGGGCGCGAACGGGCGCGATCACAACCCGCAGGGCTTCACCATGTGGCTCGCTGGCGGCGGGGTGAAAAGCGGCGTCGCGTATGGCGAGACCGATGACTTTGGCTACTACGCCGTGAAGGACAAAGTCCACATGCACGACCTCCACGCCACGATCCTGCACCTCCTCGGCATCGACCACCTGAAGCTGACCTACCGCTACGCCGGCCGTGATTTCCGACTCACGGATGTGTATGGCGAGGTCGTGAAGGGGATTTTCGCCTGACCCCGCGTTGACGGGCAACAACGGTAGTCCGCCCATCGTTCCCACGCGATGCATCGAACCTTCCTTTGCCTCCTCCTCGCCTCCACCGGCCTCGTCATCGCTCAAAACGCGAAGAAATCCAAGCCTGCGCCGCAGCCCTTTTCCTGGGTTTCACCACTGAACGTGGAAATGGCGAAGAAGATCCTGCCGCCGATGGTGAAGCACGTGACCTTCAAGAGCGCTTCCATGGGCATCGACGTCGGCTACTACATCTACCTGCCGCCGGGTTATGAAACGAGTCAGGAAAAGTATCCCGTCGTCTATCACCTGCATGGCGGCCGTCCCGGCGGTGAGAGCAAGGGCGTGAAGCTCGCGAGCTACGTCGATGCCGCGATCAAGAAGGGCACCATCAAGCCCACGATCTATGTCTTTCCGAACGGCGGACCGATGAGCTGGTATGACATGCCCGAGATGAAGCAGGGGCTGGGTGAAAGCGTGTTCGTGAAGGAAGTCGTGCCGCACATTGACGCGACCTACCGCACCTGGGGCACGCGAGAGGGACGTGCGCTGGAAGGTTACTCGCAGGGCGGACGCGGCACCACGCGCATCATGTTCAAGCATCCGGAACTGTTCCTGTCCGTGGCGCCCGGCGGCTCCGGCTACGGGCCGGAGAAGCACATTCAGGAAAACGACGGCTACGAATCCGAGACGCTGCGCTTCCTGCCCGTCGGCTACAACGCATGGGATCTCGCGAAGGTTTACGCAGCCCGCCAAGACCGTCCCGCGCTCAATATTCTCGTCTGGGACGGCACGAAGTGCTTCAACTACGAGCATAACAAGCTCTTCTCCGCCTACTTGAAGGAACTTGGCATCGAACACGAGTTCCTCGCCATCCCCGATGTGCCGCACACCGCGTCCGGCAGTTACGACGTGAAAGGGGATGAGATCATGCGCCATCACCAGAAGACTTTCGAACAACACCGCCCCTGAATCATTCACCCACCCGCCAACCACCATGAAACGCATCCTATCCATCCTTCTCCTCGCTCCGGGTCTGCTCTTCGCAGAACTCAGCGTGCCGCATTTCTTCTCCGACCACATGGTGCTCCAGCGCGAGCGTGCCGCCGCCCTCTGGGGCAAGGCGGATGCGGGCGCTGAAATCAAGATCTCCTTCAAAGACAAATCGGCGACGGCCAAAGCCGCAGCGGACGGCAAGTGGCGTGCGCAGATCGAAACCGGCGCGGCAGATGCGACGGGAGCCGTGCTCACGATTTCCGCCGGTGCGGACAAGATCGAGATCAAGGACGTGCTCGTCGGCGAGGTGTGGTTCGCCTCCGGCCAGTCGAACATGTACTTCACCATGGATCGCGTGCCGGAGTATGAAGGGCTGATCAAGGAGTCGAATCATCCGGCGCTGCGCATGTTCAATGCGCCGCTGGTGACCGCAGCGGACGATCAGGATGACATCGAAGGAGCGTGGCAGGCCTCTACGCCGGAAACGGTGCCCGGCTTTTCCGCCGTGGCCTTTTTCTTCGCCCGGAAACTGCATCTGGACCTCGGCATTCCCGTCGGCGTGATCAAATCCGCGTGGGGCGGCAAGCCGGTGGAGACCTTCACCAGTCGCGAGGCGCTGAACACGCTGCCGGGCACGAAGGCGCTCGTCGATGCGATGCTGAAGGACGAAGCAGGCTACGATCAGGCAAAGGCGGATGCAGCTTACGCGACGAGACTGGAGCAGTGGAAGACCGCCATGGCCGCCGCGAAGGGCAAGTCCGCCGAGGAACGCAAACGTCTGCCGAAAAAGCCCGACGCCCCAAAGCGCCCGCTGCTGACCGAAGGCAAACCCGGCGTGCTCTTCGCCTCGATGATCCACCCCTTCACCGGCTACACCATGCGCGGAGCGATCTGGTATCAGGGCGAAGGCAATGCAAAGGCAGGAGCCGTGCCCTACGACCAGACACTGCCGCTCATGATCAACGACTGGCGCAAGCGCTGGAACGACGAGTTCTCCTTCTACTATGTGCAGCTCGCCAGCTACCGCGCTCCATCCACCGAGCCGGGTGTGCCTGATCCATGGGCGCTGCTGCAGGACCGCATGCGCCTCGTGCTCGACACCACGCCGAAGACCGGCATGGCCATCATCAACGATGTCGGCGAGGCCGATGACATCCATCCAAAGAACAAGAAGGATCCCGGCGAGCGTCTCGCACGCTGGGCCTTGGCGAAGGACTATGGCAAGGAGCTGATCTACTCCGGTCCGCTCTTCAAATCGAGCGAGGTGAAGGGCGACGCCATCCGCGTGACCTTTGATCAAGCCGGCACGGGTCTCAAATCACGCGATGGCGGGCCGCTGAAACGCTTCGAGATCGCCGGTGCGGACAAAGTCTGGCATTGGGCCGATGCAAAGATCGACGGCCCGGCCAGCGTGACCGTCAGCAGCCCAAAAGTGAAGGCTCCCGCCGCCGTGCGCTACGCCTGGGCCTCGAATCCCGAAGGCGCCAACCTGATCAACAGCGAAGACCTTCCCGCCTCTGTCTTCCGCACCGACGATTGGAACGATGCGGAAGCCACGGTGGCCGCCGCATCGAACGCCGCCGAAGAGCGCCGTGCCCTCGCCACGGAGATCAAGGCCATCGCCGCCGAGCGCAACAAACTCGACCGCAAGAGCCCCGAGTATCAGGCGCTGAACGAGAAGTTTCAGAAGCTGATGACGAAGTTCAAAGAAGGCGCATCCAAGAAGTAGCGGCTGGGCGCGGGAGAGAGAGCCATAAGATCGAAGAATCTCATGAAAAGGATGCTCATCCAGTTCTTGGCAGCCACGTCCGCAATCGCGGCGGAGGACTTCGCTTTCTTCGAGTCGCGCATTCGTCCGGTACTGGTCGAGAAATGCTACTCCTGCCACTCGGCGGAGGCGGAGAAGGTCAAGGGCGGCCTGCTGCTCGACACACGCGAAGGGATTCGCAAGGGCGGCGACACCGCACCGGCGGTCGTGCCGGGGGATTTGAAGGGCAGCCTGCTGGTTCGCGCCATGCACTATGAGGACGATCTCGAAATGCCGCCGAAGGAGCGGCTTTCGCCGGAAATCGTCGCGGATTTCGAAAAATGGATCGCCGGGGGCGCGGCCGATCCTCGGGATGGAGCCTCGAAGGCCACGGCGAGCACGATCGACATCGAGGAAGGCCGCAAGCACTGGGCCTTTCAGCCCCTTTCCAAGCCAGAGGTTCCATCCGTGACGGACGCGTCGTGGCCGAAGACGGACATCGACCGGTTCATTCTGGCAGAACTCGAAGCGAAAGGGCTGCGCCCGGTCGCCGACGCCACGGCGCAGGAGATGCGCCGCCGCATCGCTTTCGATCTCACCGGTCTGCCGCCTGATGGGGCTTCACCCACCGACATTGATGCACAGATCGAAACGCTGCTGGCCTCGCCACGTTTCGGCGAGCGCTGGGGACGCCACTGGCTGGATGTGGCGCGCTATGCCGAGTCGAGCGGCAGCGGCCACAACGTGCTGTTCCCGCTGGCCTTCCGCTACCGCGACTGGGTGGTCGATTCCTTCAATGCCGACAAGCCCTACGATCAGTTCGTGCGCGAGCAGCTCGCCGGGGACCTCCTGCCGGCGGACGGCAGCGCCCAGCGCGACGATCAGCTCATTGGTACGGGCTTTCTCACGGTGGGGATCAAGGACCTGCGGGAGAACGACGGCCACCGCTTCCGCATGGCGATGGCGGACGAGCAGATCGACGCCACCAGCCGCGCTTTCCTGGGGCTGACGCTCGCCTGCGCGAAGTGCCACGACCACAAGTTCGATCCCATCCCGACACGCGACTACTATGCGCTGGCGGGCATCTTCACCAGCAGCGAGCCGATGCTCGGCGCCCGCCGCAACCGGCAACGCGATCCTTTCGCCGCCGGACTGCTGCCGCTCTCACAAAGCCCGGTCGTATTCGAAGACAAAGACCTCGCGACCATGCTGCGCGAGAGGGTGGACCTCACCTACGCACGTCTCAAGGTGCGCGATGAAAAGTGGCGCATCCTCACAGAGAAAAGGATGTCGGTGAAAAACGTCAAACCGGACGTGGAGGAGATGCTGATGCGCGATCCGGCGGTGAAGGCGGCGGCCGACAAAGCGGACGCGCAGGAACGGCGCTACGAGGAGCTGCGCGTGCGCTACGATGCCGCAATGCCGCACACCGTCATGGCTTTGCGCGACGTGAAACCGGCCGACTGCGCCGTGCATATCCGTGGCGAAGACACGCAGCTCGGCGAGGTCGTCCCGCGCGGTTTTCCGCAGGTGCTGGTGACTGCAAAAACGAAGCCCGTGAATCCGAAGCAGAGCGGGCGTCTTGAACTCGCCGAATGGATCGCGAGTCCGGAGAATCCGCTGACCGCCCGTGTCATGGTGAACCGCATCTGGCAGCACCTTTTTGGCGCAGGCATCGTCGAGTCGCCGGATGACTTTGGAAAAACCGGCCAGCCGCCGTCGAATCCCGCGCTGCTGGATCATCTGGCCGGGCGCTTCATCGCGCACGGCTGGTCGGTGAAAAAAATGATCGCCGAAATCATGCAGAGTCATGTTTATCAGCTGGGCACGGCGCATGACGACAAGAGCATCGAAGTCGATCCGGCCAACCGTTTGTACTGGCGCATGAACCGCCGCCGCCTCGATTCGGATGCCATCATGGATACCGTCCGCAGCATCAGCGGCGAGCTTGTACTGGAGCGCCCTGCGCCGGTCATCCCGGCGACCGAGAGGGACGACCGCGTGAAGTCCATGGACCTGAAGGCGTGGTTCGCCCCCACCCGACATCACCGCACGATCTACCAGCCGATCCTGCGCGACTACGTGCCGGATGAGTGGAGCCTCTTCGACTTCCCGGACCCCGAACTCGTCACCGGCCGTCGCGGCATCACCACCGTGCCCACTCAGGCGCTCTTTTTGATGAACAGCCCCTTCATCGTCGAGCATTCGAAAAAAACCGTGCATCGGCTGCAAAGCGTCTCCGAAAAAGAGCGCGTGAGCCACGCCTACGTGCTCATCCTCAACCGAAATCCAAGCAAGGAGGAGGAGCGGGACAGTTTTGAGTTTTTGAGCAGCTTCGCCGCATCATCGGACGACGAAAGCGCACTCGCCGCCCTCTGCCAGACGCTTTTCGCCTCGGCGGAGTTTCGTTACCTCTATTGAATCCAACCAGCGCCGATCATGAACCCTCCTTTTTCCCGTCGTGACATGCTCCGCACCAGTGCGGGCGGCTTCGGCTACCTCGCCTTTGCCGGACTCAGCGCCCGGGCGGCCACGCGCCAGCCGCATTTCGCAGCGAAGGCGAAGCGCGTCATCCTTCTCTACATGCAGGGCGGTGTGTCGCATCTGGACACCTTCGACTACAAGCCGAAGCTCCAGGCGGACAACGGCAAGGACTTCGCGACGGGGAAAGGCGGCAAGCTGCTCGGCAGTCCGTGGAAATTCCAACAGCATGGTCAAAGCGGGCAGTGGATCAGCTCCCTGTTCCCGCACCTCGCGAAGCAGGCCGACGACCTCTGCGTGCTCACCGCGATGCACACGGACGCGCAGGCGCATGAGACGGCGGTGCCGATGTTTCACACCGGCAACCAGCTTCAGGCGCGGCCTTCCATCGGCGCGTGGGTGCTGTACGGCCTCGGAGCGGAGACGCAGGACCTGCCCGGATTCATCGCGATGAATCCGCTGAACCGCTTCGGCGGCAACAATCAGGGCAGCGCCTTTCTGCCCGCCTCCTACCAGGCCACGATCGTGAAGGCGGGCGGCAAGGAGAAGGGCGATCCCGTGGCGAATCTCGTCACCACGCATCTCTCGCCCAGGCAGCAACGCCGGCAACTGGACCTGCTCAGCCGCATGAACACGCGTCGCCTGCAGCAGGACGTGGCCAACAGCGAACTGGAGGCCGTGATCGGCTCCTACGAGATGGCGTTCAAGATGCAGACCGCCGTGCCGGGACTGATGGATTTGAAGACCGAGTCGGAGGCGACCTTGAAAGCCTATGGCATCGGCAATTCCAAAACGGACGACTTCGGTCGCCAGTGCCTCTTTGCGCGCAAGTTCGCGGAAGCAGGCGTGAGATTCATTGAGATCGGCGTCGGCGGCTGGGATCATCACAAGGACCTCAAAAGCGAGATGGAAAGCAGCGCAGGCAGCGTGGACCAGCCCATCGCCGCGCTGTTGAACGACCTGAAGCAGCGTGACATGCTCAAGGACACGCTCGTGGTCTGGGCGGGCGAATTTGGCCGGACGCCCTTCGCCCAGTTCGACAACGGGCGTGATCATAACAACCGCGCCTTCACCATCTGGATGGCCGGCGGCGGGGTGAAGGCCGGCGTGCGCCACGGCATCAGCGACGACTACGGCCGCGAAGGGCTGGAAGGACGCGTACACATCCACGATCTGCACGCCACGATCCTCCACCAGCTCGGTCTTGATCACGAAAAGCTGACCTACCGCTACAGCGGCCGCGACTTCCGCCTCACCGACGTGAAGGGGAATGTGGTGAAGGAGATCCTGGCCTGATAACGCCCGCTCTGGTCGCTCACTTCGCGCCCTTCTTCTTTTTGATCTTGCCGCCCGCTGGATACGGCACGCCGTTGATGTAGTTCAGGCGGTCATCGATGTCGCCACCCGTCTGGCGGGGATGGAAGTCGCTGCGCTGAACGGGGTATTTGCCATCGAAGTGGTCCTTGAACCACACGATCGAGTTCAGCGCCTCCACGGCCAGGACCGGGTCTTGCGTCTGGTTGACGAGCGTGATGAGTGCGGGCTGCGGATTCGTCACGCCGGTGGACCCGAGAAACTCCAGCGCACGCACACGCACGATCTCGGACGCGTCTTCGAGCAGAGGGCGCACGAGATCGCTCAGCGGGGCGGCCACTTTACCGAAGGAAGTGCAGACCATCGCACCCCAGCAGCGCTGCATCGGCTGGTCGCTTTTCAGCGCCGCTTCGATGCCGGCTTTGGCCTCGTCAAACGGGACCAGCATGAGGTCGGCGATGTCGGCGAGCTTTGCGATCTCATCGCGCTGCGTCTGGCCAAAGGCCACGGGATTGTCCATCGCGTTCACGGCGAGGTGGCTCTCCGGGTAGTAGCTCAGGTCGGGCATGGCACGCATCCGCTGCTGAAGTCGGCTGCGCAGCTCCTGCAGCGTGGCCGCATGGGCGGGATCGTTGGCGAGGTTCTTCATGTTCCAAGGATCGGACTCGCAGTCGAAGAGCATCTCGACCGGTTTCGCCGCAAAGAACAGCGCCGGTGCGCCGGTGAGTTTCCCCTGCTCCCAAAGCTGCCGCCATTCCTGGTAGGCGAGCATCTTGTAGCGGTAGATGTTTTGAAGGCCGTCCGGCAGCCATGGTTCGAAGCAGCGCATGTAGTGATACTTTCCCTTCCGCAGGACGCGGACGAAGTCGTACTTCTCGTCCATGCGGTTCGCGTAGCCAAAGGCTTCGTCGCGCCGGTTCACCTCCTCCAGCGGGACGTCTTTGCCGAGAAACGCCCGGCCGTCAATGCCCTGCGGCAGCGCCACACCGGCGAGCTGCAGCGCGGTGGCGCCGAAATCGACGAACTGCACGAAACCCTTCACGCGCCCGCCCATCGCGCCACCTTCAGCGAGATGCTTGAAGTTCTCCGGCACGCGCACCACCAGCGGCACATGCAGACCGGTGTCATAGGCGTAGCCTTTGCCGCGGGGCAGCACGCCACCGTGATCGCCGAAGTAAAAGATGAACGTGTCCTCCAGCAGGCCGTCCTTTTCCAGGTGCGCCACCGTCTCCGCCACGATGCCGTCGATGATCTGCTGGTTGTCGAGGTAGCGGGCGTGCGTGTAGCGAAACAGCGGCGTGTCAGGCAGATGCGCACCGGGCTGCACCTTCGCCGGGTCGTGCTTGGTTTTGTCATTCTCGTAGCTTTGCCGGCTGAAGTGCAGCGAGCTCTCGTGGGATTGCGCATGCGACTGCATGTGGAAGAAGGGCTGCTTCGCGTCCGGCCGGTTGCGCCAGGAGGCTTTGTTGGAGGAATCATCCCATACCTCCTTGCCGGACTCCGCGTTGTAGTCGGTCTTCGAGTTGTTCGTCGTGTAGTAGCCCGCCTTGCGCAGGTACTCCGGAAACATGCGCAGCCCGTCCGGCATGGGCGGCGATTTGTAACGGCGGTGGAACTGCGTGCCGATGCGCGGCGCGTAGCACATCGTCGCCAGCGTCGTGCGGGCCACGGAGCAGACCGGCGCATTGGAGAAGGCGTTGTCAAAAGTCAGCCCGTGCGCCGCCAGCGCTTCGATGGCCGGTGTTTCCGCTCCGCCGGGGAAGAAATGCCGCAGGTAGTGCATGGAATTGTCCTCAGAGACGATCCAGACGATGTTTGGACGGTCCGCCGCATGGACGAGGGCGGTCAGCATGAAGAGGATGGAGAGAAAGCGCATGGTGGCCGCTCGTAACGGCCCACATCCGTGAAACTTGCCTCAAGTGCGCCCGTTCCAGCGCCATGCGCCTCACCCTCGTCCTTTCCTCATTCCTCATTCTGGTTTCGTCATTCGCTGCGGAGCAGCGTCCGAACGTCCTCATCATCCAGACCGACGAGCACAACTTCCGCACGCTGGGCTGCTACCGCAAACTGCTGCCGCCAGACCAAGCCTTCATCTGGGGCGATGGCGTGAAGGTGGACACGCCGAACATCGACTCCATCGCCGAGCGCGGCGCGATCTGCACACGCTACTACGCCACGTCGCCGGTTTGCACGCCGTCCCGCGCCGCATTGATGACCGGCGTGTATCCGCAGAACACCGGCAGCATTTCCAATGACCTGCCAATGCTCGATTCCATGGAAACCTTCGCCGCCGTGCTCGACGCGAAGGGCTACGCCACCGGCTACGCGGGAAAATGGCACCTCGACGGCCCCGCAAAGCCCGGCTGGGCACCGGCACGTAAGTTCGGCTTCGAGGACAACCGCTACATGTTCAACCGCGGCCACTGGAAGAAGCTCGGTGAGGATGTGAACGGGCCAAAAGTCGCCACGACCGACAAGAAGGGCACTCCCAACTACGAGGTGGCCGGTGCCGACGACAAAACCTTCACCACCGACTTTCTGGCCGACCGCACCATCGAGTTCATCAACCGGAACAAGGAAAAACCCTTCTGCTACATGGTCAGCATTCCCGATCCGCACGGCCCGAACACCGTGCGGGCGCCCTACGACACGATGTTTGACCCCGCGCCCTTCAAGCAGCCAAAATCCGCGCTGGAAAAGGGTGAGCAGCTTCCCTCCTTCGCCAGCGTCATGCAGAATCGCTTCGTCGCGCGGCAGATGGCGCTCTACTTCGGCATGGTGAAGTGCATCGACGACAACATCGGCCGCATCCTCGACACGCTGCGCCAGAACGGCCAGCTCGAGAACACCATCCTCGTCTTCACCTCCGATCACGGCGACATGTGTGGCGAGCACGGCCGTTACAACAAAGGCATCCCCTGCGAAGGCAGCGCCCGCATTCCCTTCGTCATCGCTGCGCCGGGTCTGATCACGCCTGGCACGGTCATCAATGAGGCGCTCGGCACCGTCGATTTTAAACCCACATTGCTCAGTCTGCTCGGCGTCGAAGCGAAAGCGCCCATGCAGGGCCGCGATGCCTCGGCGTTGTTCAAAACGGGCAAAGCGCCCGAAGGCTGGGTCGATCAGACCTTCGTCCGCATCGGCGGCTGGGTCGCGACCTTCACGAAACGCCACAAGCTCATTCTTTCGTCCACCGATGCCCCTGCGCTCTTCGATCTCGACAGCGATCCGTTTGAAATGAAAAACCTCTTCCGTGACCCCGCTCAGCGCGATCTCGTCCGCACGCTCGCGCAGGGTCTGCAAACCTACATCACCACCCACAAAGACCCGCACGCCGAGTCTGCAGCGCTCATGGCCGACCTCGCCTGGTGTGTGTCCGATGCCGCCGACTACGCGGCCCCAAAACGCGAGGGGGCCAGGAAGGGTAAAGGCAAGGGCAAAACTGAGCAGGACGAATGATGAGTGCCGACCATCAGGCGACAGCCTTTCACACCAGCCGGTCCTTCAACGCACGCGCGACGGCGGAGGCGCGGCTGCGGACTTTGAGCTTGCTGAAAAGGGTGCGGGCGTAGCTGTCCACGGTGTGGGTGCTGATGTCCATGCGGGTGGCGATTTCCTTGTTCGTGAGGCCATCGACGAGGCACTTCAGCATCTCACGCTCGCGGGGGGAAAGGTCCACGTGCGTGGCGGGCTGCGTCAGACGGGCGAGGATGTCGATAAGGCTGCGGGCGACGCGGGGGGACATGGGCGTGCCGCCGTCGGCAGCCTGGCGGATCGCGGCGATGATCTCGTCGGGCTGGGCGGTTTTGAGCAGGTAGCCGCAGGCGCCGGTGGTCAGGGCTTGGGAAATCTTCTCCTCATCTTCAAAGACGGTGAGCACGATGATGCGGCAGTCGGGGAGGCGCTGGATCACCTCGCGGATGACATCGAGGCCGCTCATCCCGGGCAGGCCGAGATCCAGCAGCAGGACGTGCGGAGGTGGCGCGGAGTCGGCGTTCAACTGCTCCAGCAGGGCTTCGGCGGAGCTGAAGGCGTGCTCGGCCCGAATGTCTGGCGTATGACCGAGAAGTCGCAGCACGTTGCGGCGGAAGGCGTCGTGGTCTTCGAGGAGCCACAGGCGCAGGGGTTCAGGGTCGGTTGCGGTTTCTTTCTGCGGCATGGGGGAAATCAAAAGGTCTGCCAGCGGCGGTGCCGGGGAAGTTTGAGATGAATGGCTGTGCCCTGTCCGGGCTGCGATGTGATGGTGAGGCTGCCGCCCATCTGCTGTGCGCGCTGGCGGAGATTGGCGAGGCCGAATCCTTTGGGCGTCTTCGTGGTGTCAAAGCCGCATCCGTCATCGCGGAGCTGGATTTCGAGGCCTTCGTTGTTAAGGCGAAGGTCGAAGTGCACGGTGCGTGCGTGGGCATGGCGGGCGATGTTGGTGATGGCTTCTTTGCAGAAGAGGTAGAGCTCGCGGCGGGTCTCGAGATCGGGACCGAGGCGGATGTCCTGCCCGGTGATGCTGACTTGCAGGTCGAGCCCGCGCAGTTGCCGTTCGGCGAGGCGCTGGAGCACGGGCAGCCAGTCGCCGCTGCGGCTTTTGGCACGCGGATTGAGCAGGGTGATCATGTCGCGCATGGAGTCCGCGCTCTCGCTGGCGATGCGCTGGATCTCCGCGAAGTCTTCGTGATGTGACACGCCGTCATCCGGGTGCCGGGTGACGATGTTGCACAGCAGGGCGATGCTGCCGAGGTTCGAGCCGATGTCGTCGTGGAGATCACGGGCGAGGCGTTCCCGCAGGGCTTCCTGCTCGCGGCGGCTCCGGCGCTTCTGCCGCCAAACGGCGATGACCGCGAGCATGACGAGCACGGCGCCGAGTCCGCCTGTGATGCGGACGAGGGCGTCCTGGGCGGCGGAGAGTTGCGGCCCGCGTTGCTGCTGCAACGCCGTCTGCTCCGCGAGCAAGTCCCTGCGCTTTTCGATCAGGCGCAGCCACTCCGGCAATTCGACGAGGCGCTGCTCATAGGAAAAGCCATCTGTGAGCGTGACGGGACTCCAGCCCGGTTCATCGCCGGGGTCCGATGCGGTGACGGATGCGCCAAGCGCGATGTTTTTTTCGTCGGCGTAAACTTGCACCTCAGCCAGGGCGAAGAGGAAATCCTGCGCCCGATGCCAGAGCCGCTCGGCGGAAATGCGCAGGTAACTGGCCTGCGTGCTGTGACCTTGGAAGACGACGACGTTGCGTCCGGGCGCGGGCATGTCCTTTCCCTGCGTTTGAAAAAGCACCCGCGCATCGGAAAAGTCAGGCTGCAGAGAGGTCTCGATCTTCAAGCGCGGCGGGTAGCCATAGCTGACCCATGCAGGCAGGCCTTCGCGAACGACGGGGATGAGGCGCAGCTCGTCGATGGTGGCGGTCTGACCGAGATCAAGCGTGATGCTTTTCGCCTGATCGCTGGATGCCTCCACGCGGCTGTGATAGCCGCGAGTGGCGGCGGCGTCCGGCACGGTGGGCAGGCCGAGAGGCGTGCTC
This sequence comes from uncultured Prosthecobacter sp., assembly GCA_964452755.1. GTDB lineage: Bacteria > Verrucomicrobiota > Verrucomicrobiia > Verrucomicrobiales > Verrucomicrobiaceae > Prosthecobacter. The sequence continues at coordinate 1,293,593 of CAYVQY010000001.1, forward strand.
ATGTCCACGAGATTGCTGCGCTGCCAGGCGATGGCGTTGTCCCTGTGGCTGCTCGCATCCACTTTGGCACCGGTCGCCACGTTGCGATTGCCGGACAGCATCATCATTTCCGCCAGGGCCAGCACGGAGGGGGCATCCTCCTGCCAGGACTTCGTCACCTTCAACCGCACCCGCTGCACAAGGCGGGGAGTGAAGCGGCAGACCACAGGATAAATGCCGGGATTGGGAAAGTCGGCCGCTGTCTGGTCCATCATCGTCCACGGCTCGGTGCCTTCGCCGGCATCGGCCTCGAGCGTGAAGCGCTTGGGAAAACCGAAGCCCTCGTTCGGCCGGCCGGCCCCCATGCTGACGGCGGGGATGAGCGCGACGCTGTCGATCTCGACCGGCGCAGGCAGGGTAATCTCAATCCACTGCCGCTCCTGGTCCGGCAGCACGGGGTTGGTGGAGAATCCGCTGCTTGTGCCGCTGGGGATGCCGGGCGGGTTGGGCAGATTCGGCAACTCGGCGGAGATGGCGTCGAGGCGCTGGTCCGTATGGCGCAGTGCGGGGCTGAGGGTTTCGCACAAACGCTCCAGCCACGGTCGCCCGCCGGTCTTCGCGTGGACCGGCGGGCTGGCGAGGACAAGGAGGCTGGCCATGAAGACGCGCATGTTTTGATCCTAACGGTGCAAGCCGGAGATTGTCACGATTCAGTTCCACCACCGAATCCCCGTATTTACGGGAATAGGCGGCGGCGGAGATCCGGCACAGCATGGCACATGCAAAAGATCCGCCCTCTTTGCCTTCCGGGTCTCGCCGCGCTCATTTTCGCGGCCGGCTTCCCCGTCCACGCAGCCACCTTCACCTGGGACGGTGGTGCGTCCGGGGCAAGCTGGGGAGCTGGCGTTAACTGGGATCCTGACGGAGTTCCGACCTTCGACAATACAGCCGACATCATTTTTAACTCAGCCGGTGCCGCGAGCCTCTCCAACTTTACGGGCACGGGTCGAACCATCCGCAGCCTTAGCTTCAATGCGAATGCGGACTCCGACATCACCATCCGCACCACGACTACCGCTGCGGGCACCACGGCGGCGAATCTGACCTTCGAGGCGGACGCCGGCAATGCCTCAGTCACGGTTGACGCCGGAGCGGCAGCCGCGCTCATCACCGTGGGCACAGGGGGCGGCAACCTCGTCCTTAACAGCACGCTCGAAATCGTCCACAATGGATCCGGAGAACTGCTGCTGGGTCGGCCGGTGAGCGGCGATGGCGGCATTATCAAAACCGGGGCCGGGGTCATGCGCTTCAACCAGCAGGCCAACAGCTTCACCGGCAATATCGTCATCAACGGCGGCACGCTTATTGACGGCGGAGCCACTGCGGGCAGCGCTCTCGGAACGGGCCCCAAAACCATCACCCTGGGCGGCGGCACACTGCTTTTTGAGCGCAACTACGGAGCCAACTCCGTCATGGGAGACAAGAGCTTCATCACCACCGCGGCAACATCGAGCATCATTCGCTACAACGATCTCGCCGGTGCCACGCGCAATTTCACGATCACCGGTGCGGCCGAGTCCGCCACGCTGAACGGTGACCTGCTGGTGGATAACATCAGCACTTCGGGCGGCGCGGATGTTCTCGTGTGGAATCTCACCACCACCGGCGGCGGACTCTTCAGCTATTCGGGAGCCCAAGACGATGTGCTGAACAACACCAATGACCTTCGCTTTCAGGTCAACGGCGACCTATCCGGACACAATGGCGGCATCGAGGTCCGCAAAGGCACCTGGCTGGCCAATGGAGCCTCCGCTCTCGGTGGTGGGACCATCAACCTCGGCGTCACAGCCTCAGCCGACTCGGCCGCCGTCAGCCTCAATGCCAGCTCCGCCACAACGATCATCAACGCGCTCAACGTGCGCTCCGGGGCTGGAACGCGGCTCATCGACAACACCAACGCGTCGGGTGTCGCACGCAGTTGGGACGGCGTCCTCACGCTGGACGGCACCCTCACCTACCGCTCGAACTTTGACGACGACTTCACCTCGTCCAGCACGCTCACCGGCTCCGGCGGGCTCGTGAAACTCGGCACCGGCCAGCTCGACCTGCGCGGCTCCAATGGCGGCTACAGCGGGAACATCACCGTCAGTGAGGGCGAACTCCGCGTGGTGCAGGCATCCATGGGATCGGGGGCCGTCAGCATCGCCTCGGGTGCAAACTTGAGTCTTCAGCGCACCTCCGGCAGCATCCTGTATTCCAATGACATCTCCGGCGCGGGGACCATGACGGTCGGCGGCGGCAACCTCATCGCCCTGAGTGGCGCCAACACCAGTTCCGGAGACATCACCGTGAACGGCTCCGGCACCACGCTGCGGATCGACAACGCCTCGTTCAACAATTCAACCGCCAACATCAGCCTTAACAACGCCAACTCCACCCTGCGTCTCAATGCGAACGCGGCGGACCAAACCATCGCCAACGCCGTCTCCGGCACCGGTTCCGTGGTCAAGCAGGGCAACTTCCTCACGACGCTGACCGGCGCCAACAGCTACAGCGGCAGCACCACCGTCAACTCGGGTTCTCTGCAAGTCGGCAGCGCAGGTGTCGGTCAGACGGGCTCCGGCGTTTTCACGGTCACGACCGCCGCCACGATTCTTGGCAGCGGTGTCGTGCAGGGCGAGTCGTTCACGGCTGAAAGTGGCTCCACGGTCCATGCCGGTGACGGCACGGCGCAGACCGACTATGGCACGCTGACCTTCACTCCGGTCTCGGGTGCCGGAACTTTCGATTTCCAGAGCGGCTCCACCATCGTGCTCGGCATCAATCCGGGCGGCGCCTCCGACAAGCTGAACTTCATCGGCAACGGCTCCAACACACTGCTTTTCAACGGCAGTCTCAGCGTCGGTCCCTCCTCGCTGATTCCGACCGCCGCGGAGGTGTTTGACCTCATCGACTGGTCCGGCCTCACCGCTGCGCCCACTTTTGCCTCTCATTTCACCGGCACCACGCTCTTTGGCAATGGCGACGAGTCTGCCGGCCTCGACCTGCCGGACATTTTCGGCACGGGTTACATCTGGGACATCAGCAGCTTCACCACGAACGGCACCATCGCCATCGTCCTTGTCCCGGAGCCGTCGCGCATGCTGCTGCTCTTTTTGGGCGTTTTGGCAGGTGCCGCACGTCGGCGTCGTGTTCTCCGTTGAAAGTCATGCATCGCCTCCATCTGCTCGTTTGTGTGCTCGCCCCCTGCCTTACTTTGTGCGCAGGCGTCCCTGAAGTTGCGACTCAAAAATCACTCACCCTGTTTGCCGACACCGCTTTCGCCGAGGGATTCGGCGCGGCGTTCATTTATGGGAAACGGGATGAGGATGGCGTGGTGCGGTCGTATCGAGACATCGCACCATGGCAGGTGCAACTCATCCCCGAGGGGCCGGTGAAACAACTCGGCGGCTTCAAGACACACCCCTGGGATTTCCAGGAAGGCCTGCACCACAACTTCACCAACAAACGTGGCGAATACGTGCGTGAACTGCACGCGCATCGCCTCGTGGTGAACCACGTCCTTGAGGTCAACACACCGGAGAAGCTCCAGTTCGCCCAGTTCAACAACGACGGCCTCGCCCAGGACGATCCGCAGCGAGACACGAAGCTCGTCAAACGCGTCACCACCGGCCGCCGCGGCACGATCCGGCTGTTCTACAACTCGCAGAACGAGATCCGCAACACCGCCACCGCCCACACCGCGCAATGGGCGCGGGACACCTGGCCGCACTTCCTGCTCAACCAGCGCTTCGAGAAGCCCGTCGCCCTCGCCGACCATCAGCGGCTCGATTTTGCCGTCAGCTTTCAAGTCGATGAGATGAAGCGCCTCTCGCCCTGGCCCGGCACCAATCGCTCCAGCATGAACCTCAACTTCATGTTCCATCTCAAACACCGCATCGACCCCGCGCAGAAACTATTCGTCGGCATGATGCTCTACACCAGCAGCGAGGCCAAATACCAAACACACCTCGGCGTCGAGCAGCACGGCATGGTCTTCTACCGCGAAAGCGTCACCCGCGACCAAGCACAGCCCGAACCCGGGCAAAAGCGCACCGTCACCCGCGAACTTCGTGACATGATCGCGACGGCGCTGCAACAGGCGCATGAAAAGCAGCCTTCACTCTCGACCAACCCGGACGATTTCCTGCTGTCGAATTTCAGCATCGGCCTCGAAGGCATGGGGCATTGGGAGACGGACTGTCAGATTTCCGATCTTTCGTTCGAGGGGCGTCCCGTCTCCCGGGACTGACTTCCAAGACACCTCCCGCATTTACGTGGAGGCAATCGGCCTGCCGTCTTGCGTTCTTCTCTCTTACAACCCTCCGCCATGCAGACACGCCGTCATCATCTCCAACAACTCCTCGGCACAGCCGCGCTCGGCACACTCAGCCCGCTCGCCGCACAAGAAGCGAAGCGCCCCGCGCCTTCGGAGCGCGTGACGCTGGCCCTCCTCGGTGCTGGCAGCCAGGGCACCAACGACATGCGCGGCTTCCTTCAGGATGATCGCGTGCAGGTCGTCGCCGTGGCCGATCCCGAGCGTGAAAGCCGCCGCTACAACCAGCATTTCAAAACCGCCTTTGGCCGCGAACCCGCCCGCCGCACGGTGGACAAGCACTATGCCGAACTGGCTGGCAAATCCGGCACCGGCAACTTTTGCAAAGCTTACGAGGACTTCCGCGAGGTGCTGGCACGTGATGACATCGACGCCGTGCTCATCGCCACGCCGGATCACTGGCATGTGCCCATGAGCATCCTCGCCGCCCGCGCCGGAAAGCACATCTACTGTGAAAAACCCGTCTCGCTCACCATCGCGGAAGGCCGCGCCCTTTGCCACGAGGTGGAGAAAGCCGGTGTGCGCCTTCAGGTCGGCTCCCAGCAGCGCAGCGACATCCGCTTCCGCATGGCCTGCGAGTTCATCCGCAATGGCAGGCTCGGAAAGATCAAGCGCATCACCGTCGGCCTCTCCAGCAACAATCGCGACAACAACGGCCAGGGTGCCAAAACCGCTCCCACACCGGTGCCCGACAGCCTGAACTACGATCTCTGGCTCGGCCCCTGCACGGGCGAACCTCCGTTTTGCCCCGCACGACTGCACAGCAACTGGCGTTGGCTCTGGGCGCACGGTGGCGGCAATGTCACCGACTTCGGCGCGCATCACCTCGACATCATGCAGTGGGCGCTCGACATGGATGGCGGCGGCCCAGTCGAGTATTTCAATCCCAAGGCGCAGTGGCCCGCCAAAGGCTCCTTCTACGAGACGCCCGAACTCTTCTCCTTCCAGGCACGTTACGCCAACGGCGTGGAAGTCACAGTGACCGACGGTCAGGCCAACAAAAACGGCCTCCTTTTTGAAGGCGAAGACGGACGCACGCTCTTCGTCACCCGTGGCACCATCCGCAGCAATCCCGCCAATCTCATGCAGGACCGCATTCGGCCCGACGAAATTCACTTGTATCAAAGCAAGTCCCACAGCGGCAATCTCATCGACTGCATCCTCAAAGGCGAAACCCCCATCTGCCCGCCGAAGGTCGGTCACCGCAGCGCCACCATCGCCCACCTCGGCAACATCGCCCTGCGTCTCGGTCGTGATGTGAAATGGGATCCAGCCACTGAAACGATCCTCAACGACGACGAAGCCAGCAACCTGCTGGGCCGTCCACTGCGCGAGCCATGGGACGTCATCAGTCAGGCCTAGTTTTTCAAATTCTCACACCATGAAAAGTCATCGCCGCCGCCTCATCCTCCTCGCCGCTGCTGTCGTTCCATGCCTCACCCTCATCGCGCAGGACGAAGCCCCGCCATGGATATCCCTCTTCGACGGCAGCACACTCACCGGCTGGAAACCCACCGCCAGGAGCGGCCACAGCCGCGCCAGCGGCAACAAGACCGGTGGTCACTGGCGCGTGGAAGAAAGAGCCATCGTCGGCAGTCAGGACAGCCGGAACAACGGTGGCCTGCTGCTCACCGAGGAAGTCTATGGCGATGTCGAAGTCTCGCTGGAGATGAACAACGACTTTGGCCCCGACAGCGGTCTCTTCCTCCGCTGCACACAGGATGGGCGCGGCTACCAGTGCCTCATCGATTATCACAAAGGCGGAACCATCGGCGGCATCCTCGGCGAGCGCATCTGGAAGCGCCGCGGCGTGCGGAACTTCACCTTTGGCGACTCGCCCGAGGTCATCACCCTGAATGAAAACGCCCAGCCATGCCCCGTCACCCCGGAGCAGTGGAAGACGTTTTGGAAGCCAGGCCAGTGGAATGAAATCCGCGCCCGCATCACCGCCGATCCGCCCACCATCACCACCTGGGTGAACGGCACGCAGATCCTCACCCACACCGAACCAAAGTCCGTGCATCCGGCCCAGGGCCACATCGGCCTGCAAATCCACGGCGGCGCAGCCGGAGCCGGAGGCGCGGTGCGCTACCGTAACATCCGCATCAAGAAGCTATGACCATCACCAAGACCTTCGCCCTGCTGGCATTCTTGGGTGCTCTCGGCATTCCCGTCTTGGCGGCAAAGCCGTCAAAACCCAACTTCCTCGTCATCCTCGCCGATGACCTCGGTTATGGCGATGTGCAGTGCTACAATCCTCAGCGCGGCAAAATCGCCACGCCCCACATCGACCGCCTCGCACAGGAGGGCATTCGTTTCACCGATGCGCACACCAGCAGCGGCGTGTGCTCGCCCACACGCTACTCGCTGCTCACCGGGCGCTACCACTGGCGCACTCGGTTGCAGTCCGGCATCGTCGGTTATCTCGAAGGGGCGCTCATCGCGCCGGATCGGCTCACCCTTGCGGATTTTCTCCAGCAGCAGGGCTATCGCACCGCGATGATCGGAAAATGGCATCTCGGGTGGGACTGGCCCATCACGGCGGAGCAGCGGACGCTTTTTGCACCTGAGCCGCGCGACATCGAGCAGGTCACGGACGCGCACCGCCAGGCATGGGCGCAGGTCTATGGACAACCCATCCCCGGCGGCCCGCTGAACTGCGGCTTCCAGGAATACTTCGGCGTCGATGTGCCGAACTGGCCGCCTTATTCCTTCATCGAAGGAGATCGCGTCACTAAGGTGCCGGACGCCTTCCTGCCTGAGTCTGATTTCACGGGGCGACGTGCCGGCATCCGGGGGCCTGCGCTCACCGGTTGGTCGCTGGAGGCCGTGCTGCCCGCATTGGCGGAACGAGCATGCCAGTTCATCGAGAGCGCCACCAAGGGTGAAAAGCCCTTCTTTCTCTACCTGCCGCTCACCTCGCCGCACACGCCCATCGCCCCGACCTCCGAGTGGCAGGGAAAGAGCGGACTCAATAACTATGGCGACTTCGTCATGCAGACAGATGCCGTCGTGGGCCAGGTGCTCGCGGCTTTGGAGAAAAGCGGCGCGGCGGCCAACACGCTCGTCGTTTTCACCAGCGACAATGGCTGCTCACCCGTCGCGGGCATACGCGAGCTTCGTGCGAAAGGTCACTTCCCCAGTGGACCGCTGCGTGGCATGAAAGCGGATGCGTGGGAAGGCGGCCACCGGGTGCCATTCATCGTGCGCTGGCCGGGCGTCGCCAAGGCCGGACGCCCCTGCAAGCTGCTCGTGCAGCAGACGGACCTCTTTGCGACCTTCGCCGACATCCTCGGCGTGCCGCTTCCCGCAGGCGCGGCGGAGGACAGCGTGAGCCTGCTGCCCATCCTGCGTGGCGGTCGCGAGTCCGCGCGTGAATACAGCGTCAGCTACTCCAGCCTGGGCCTTCCCGCGCTGCGGAAAGGAACTTGGAAAATCATCTTCGGGCGCGGCAGTGGCGGCCACAGCAAAGCCGCCGCCGACCTCGCACCCGGCCAACTCTACGACCTCGCCACCGACCTCGGAGAGACCAAAAATCTCTGGAACGAAAAGCCCGATCTCGTCGCCGAACTCACCGCCGCGATGGAACGCATCGTGGACGCTCATCCCAATGATCAGCCCGTGAGCTGGAGGAAGTTCCTCGCTGCTCCCAAAATGCCCAAAGCGAAACAACGCCCATGAAACAGCTCCTTGTTTGCCTCCTCTGTTTCCTCGGTGCCTCCGTGGTTCCAATCCATGCCGCCGAGCCGACCTTGCGCGTCCTGAACCGGATGCAGCCAGAGGCCGCGCCGGAAACGGAGCGGGTCTGGCAACTGGCACGGGGAGCGAGTGTCGTTGAACATCGTGGGGCTGCCCTTCGTCTGCCGGGCGGCGGCTACGCCAACGCCATGACTGGAGTGTCTCCAGGTGGCGCGTTCCGGGTGGAATTTCACGCCTCGCTTGCCTCAGAGGTTTCGGATTCGAAGGCGGAGGCGAAACTCACGATTTTCCTCCACCGAGGCCGGGAAACGCGCAGCGTGAAGGAAACGGTCTGGCACCTGTCCTCCGCCGGAGCGGATGCCGCCGAGCACGCCGAGCTTGTCTGGGTGCAAGACGAGGGTCTGAGCGAGGGATGGAAACTGGGCGCGCAGATCCTCGCGGTGGACGGCACGGTGCTGGCCCATTCCGCAACACTCCTCATCGAGCCGCTCAAAAAGCCGGAAGTCATCGAGGGTGCATTCGGACGCGTCGAGGTGGACGTGATGCGGCCCGCGCTCACCCGACTGACGCTGCGCCGCCCCGACGGAGCCCTGGAACCGCAGTCTCTGCTCTCAGACCCGCAATGGCCTTGGTTCGGCGAATGCGGCCCCGAATGGGCGAATGGCGCTTGCACGCAGGTAATGGATGCGAAGGGCCGTCGCTACGATAGTCGCCAGGCCAGCCCTGAATCGGTGTCGGTGATTGAAAACGGAATCGCCCTGAACGGCATCACCCTGCGCGAGAGCAGCGGCAGCGAGCCCGTCGCACGCGAGGATTGGCAGTTGCGGGCGGAGCGCGACACCCTGCTGTGGACGATCCATCGGACATGGCTCCGGCCTCTCGACTTGGAAATCGACAGCACGCCGGGCCTGTTTTCGAGCATGCGTGTCCTCAACCAACAGTTCGAGGCCGACGGCAAGCCATTGCAGGTCATGCCCAACGCCACCACCACCACGCTCTGGGTTCAGCCTGATCAGTTGGAAGGCCGCTTTCATCCCGCCTACCGCGCAGCGGCTCAACACGACCGCCGCCTGATTTCACGCCACAATCTGCAGTGGCTCGCACGGCGGGATCAATGGGCGATTCACAAGATTTTCGGCTCCTGGGAAAACGCCGTCGATCTTCGCCTTGAGCCGGAGGGTGGTCACCTCATGCGCCGGGGGTGCTTTGGTTACTTGACCGAGTTCGGAGTCGCCGTGCATCCGCGCGGCGGGACGTCAGTGGTGCCGGGGCAATCCGAAACTGTCGTCCTTCGATTGTCTCCCGTGGACAAGAAGACGACCGGCCACCATCTCGCCGTCCGTCTCCCCGATCAAGAGCTGCAGGAGCGCCTGACCAGCTTCTACGCCTCCCTCCTGAACGGTGGCGTCATCAATGACCAGCTCAGTTTCAACTTTGGCAATGAAACCGACGGCTGGTTCTATGCCGGGAATGCCTGGATGCACGGACATGCCATCGCCGCGGGCGTTCCTGTGCCGGGTGCCCTCTCCAGCGATCCGATGGACGCCATCACCGCCTTTCGCGGCCATCTCGCCAGCATCCTCGGCACCGCCCAGGCCGATGGACGCAGTGCCTTCGGCTACAACCGGCGCGGCACCACGCTGGATGACAATCTCCACGCGGTGCGCGGCATGCTCATCTACACGCTTTGCAGTGGCGACCGCGCCTTCGCCCGGCAGCATCTGCCACTGCTGGAACGGATGCTGGACATCTACCTGCAGCGGCGAAACAAGGACGGGCTGTTCGATCTCGGCGAGGACGGCAACCAATATTACGACGCCATCCGCGTGAGCGGCATCAGCGGCTACCACAACGCCTGCTTCTACAAAGCCCTGCGCGATATGGCCGCCCTCCAACGACTGGCTGGCTCAGCGCAGTCGGCACCGCGATACGATGAAATCGCGGATGCGGTCAAGGAGGCCTACAATCGCCTCCTTTGGGCGGAGGACGCACCCGGCGGCCCCCGCTACCTGGACTGGATCACCCACGACGGCAAGCGCGTGCATTACTGCTCGGACATCAGCCAGTTCACGCCTCTCGCCTTTGGCATCGCCTCACCCAAGCAGGCCGCCAAGGTCCTTCGCACCATTGATGCTCGCATCGCGGAGTTGGAGAAAAAACACGGCTACGCAGGCGTCTCATCGCTCTCCGCCTACTGGCCCGCGCCCATCGAACTGATGCGGCACCGCAGCCACACATTTCCCATCTACATGAACGGCGGGGGATTCTTTGCGCAGACCTATTGGGAGATTCTCGCCCGTGCTCGTTACGGAGACTCCGAAGGAGCGTTGCGACGGCTGAAAAAGTTCGCCGAAGGGACCACCACCCACAACTGGGTCGGTAACAACTGGGTGACCGTGGATGGGAAAATCGGTCGGGGCATCGGTGAACCCTATCTTTCCGACATGATCGTCGTGTGTGCCGGCCTGGTTCACGGACTCCTCGGGATTCGCCATACCGAACAGGGATTGGAGGCGTCTCCAAGTCTTCCCGCGGCCTGGAAGACAGCGGAAGCGGTGGTGCTGCACGAAGGCCGCGCCCATCGGGTGAGCATCGCCGAAGGCAAGGCGGAAATCGTCCGCCTCGATACGCCGCGCTACTCGCCACCCGCGCCGCTCACCTGGAAAGTCGCCGCACGCGGACCTGCCACCTGGGGCTTGTCGGTGGAACGTTACTTCGACTCCGGCATCGGCTGGAAGGCAGATCCTGGCATGAAGGCGGATCAGGGGCTCGGCCTCCGTCTCGAAAGCGGCCCGGACGGCAAACTCGCCGCCCGCAGCGGCCATTACATGAGCCATCTTTTCGACTGGAACCAGCCTGTCCGCGTCATTTCCCTGCGGGTGAAGGCCAGGCTTCAGGGTGGCCGCGCCACTGCCGTGGTGGAAACCTCGGACGACCATTTTTCCAGTGTGCTTCAGCGGCTTCCCGTCGCGCTTGCCGACGGCGACCAAACCATCTCACTCCGCGCCGAGCCCGCAAGTCAGGTCCGTGTCCACTTCCATCTCGAAGCGGCTTCAGACAGCGACTCATCCCCGGCCATAGACGGCTTCACGATCTCTGGACTTCCACCAACCCATGAACCCCGGTAGCCACTCCCAATCTCATGCCATCATGTTCGTGAAGAACAATGCCGGTGCCTCACTGCCATGAAACAGCTCCTTGTTTGCTTCCTCTGTGCCTCTGTGGTTTCAATCAGCGCCGCAGAGCCATCGAAGCCCAACTTCCTCGTCATCACCTGGGAGGATGTCTCGCCGCGATTCGGCTGTTATGGCGACACGCTCGCGCACACACCGACCGTGGATCGTCTCGCTGCGGAAGGCATCCGCTTCGACCACGCCTACTCCGTCTCCGGCGTGTGTGCGCCGAGCCGCTCCGCGATCATCTCGGCACGCTGGCCTGTCAGCCTTGGCAGCCAGCACATGCGCAGCGAGGTGAAACTGCCGCCGGACTTCCGCTGCTTTCCCGCTTACCTGCGAGAGGCCGGTTACTACTGCGTCAATCCGGGCAAGCTGGACTACAACTTCACGGCACCCGAGGGCACGTGGGATGCCGTGGGCCCGAAGGCGCAATGGTTGAATCGCAAAGAGGGCCAGCCTTTCCTTGCCGTGTATAACCTCGCCGAGACGCACCAAGGACCTTCGCAGCGTCAAAGCACCGCCGACCGGCAGCGCGAGGCCTTGCCCAAAGACATCATCGTCACGCCGGATCAGGTCACTGTGCCCGGTTACTTCCCCGACACTCCCGGAGTCCGCCAGCAGATCGCCAATGTTTACAACAACATCGCCTACACCGATCGCCTCACGAACGGTCTGCTGAGGCAACTGAGCGAGGCCGGAGTCGCCGACGACACCATCGTCATTCTCTATGGCGACCACGGCGACGGCATCCCGCGGGTGAAATGCCACCTCTACCACGAGAGCCTGCGCGTGCCGCTGATCGTGAAGATCCCGCCGAAGTTTCGCAACAGCACCACGCCCGCACCCGGCAGCGCCGTGGAGGACCTCGTCTCGCTCATGGATCTCGGTCCCACAATGCTGAGCCTCGCCGGAGTGGCACCGCCCGCCGCTTGGGATGGTCGTGCCTTCCTCGGTGCGCATCAACAACCCGCTCCGCCGTTCCTCTATGGCCACCGCGACCGCATCGATTTTTTCAGCAACGATCAGCGTGCCGTCTTTGATCAGCGCTGGCACTACATCCGCGATTTTCGTCCCGACCTCATGCCGCGTGGTCCCAGCCACAGCTTCGAGATCTCCGCGATCCTGCAGGACTCCCAGCGCCTGCATCGCGAGGGCAAATTCACCGGATCCAATGCGGCATGGCTGGAGAAAACCGGCATCCCCGAAGAACTTTACGACACGCAGACCGACCCGCTTTGCCTGCACAATCTCGCCTCCGACCCCGCGCAATCCGAACGCCTCACCGCCATGCGCCGCGAGCTAAGCGATTGGCAGGTCCGCGTCAGAGACCTCAGCTTTCTCCCCGAGTCGATCCAGGCCAAGATCGCCAACAAGTATGGTTCTCCCGCCGCCATTCCTGCCTCGGAAATGGCGACCCTGCCAGATCTCGCCATCGCTTGGCAGCGCGGTGAAGAAGCCAAGCCCGATCTGCTGGCCGCACTGCAATCCACCCACGCTGCTGAGCGCTACTGGGCCGCCCTCGGCCTCGGTCAACTTGGAGATACCACCGCCGGAGATGCCTTGCGCAGGCTCCTCGAAGACAAGACGCCCGCTGTCGCTCTGGCCGCCGCGTGGAGCCTGCATCGCACCGGTCACACCGATGCCGCCAGCCTCGAAACCCTGCGCCGCCTGCTGCGCTCCAACAGGCCCATGCCTCTCATGGAGACACTGCAAATAGTCCACCACATCGGCCCCGCCGCCGCAGCTTTGAAGCCCGAGCTGCAACGCCTCACCCAAGCCAAAACGCCACCGCTCTACGCCCGCCAGATCGGCTATGCAGCAGAGTCCGCACTCAAATCCACTCAACAGAAATGATACCCATCTCCCGTCGCCACATTATCCGCACCAGCACCTCCGTAAGCGCCATTTCCCCATGCTCCAGATCCGAACTCTAATGCTGCCAGTGCTCGCCGCCATGCTCATACGCCGCCGAGTCATCACCGCCTTCTTCGCGGTGATCCTGGTGACGCAGAGTCAGACGACGGCGCAGGAAACGCTACGCGACCGTCTATGGCTCTGGGGGCATCCTCCTGGTGTTTTCAACGGCAATCTTCGCAGGGTTCTCGGCAGGGGGTCCACCATCGGGCCGGTCGAGGCGGCGAAGGATTTGGGCATTCCGAACGTAATGCACATTCGCTACAAAGGTGAGCCCAAGCCGCCGTTTGGCGGGTATTACCAACCCTTTCGCGAACTCAAGCAGGTTTACTGGTCCCTGGTCGGAGCCCATGGGGCCACTTCGCCTGCCGAGCGGGAGCAAGTTTATCAACTCGCCGGGCAGAACCCGAACATCTGCGGCTTCATCCTCGACGACTTCTTCCACGTCCAGCCGCGCGGCAACGCTGCGGATTCCCTGCGGGAACTGCGACCGTGGCTCGCCACCAACGGGGTGAAGTTTCCCGTGGTTTTGGAAGCCCGTCCGCCCGAAGAAGAAGCTGTTGATGGGGTGACGCTCACCCAGACAGATTGGGAAGGAGAACACTATCGCAGTCGAAGCGTCGAGTTGGACCTGTCCCCGGACGGCCGCACCTGGCGCACGGTTGCCACCGGCACGATGCCTGGACAGCCTGGCGGCACGCTGACGCTGGAATGGCCCGCCACGACGGTTCACGCCGCTCGGGTTCGAGTCCTCGGGACTTATGACCAGGGCAGTTCCGCGAGTTGCGGATTCGACAGCGTCGCGTTCACCCTTGGCGGAGCCAACCGGAGCTTCGGGCGGTGGCGAGCTAGTGCTTCGTCGAACTACCCGGGACATGAGGCGGTTGCCACCGTGCGAGGCATCGTGCCGCCAGACAGCGAACCCTTCCCGGCTTCTCTCTCCGTGGATGAGCTTCAGCAAATCCGCAGCCACACCATTCACGGGAAATCGCTGCCGTTGATGGCGGTGATCTACACCCGCCAAGTCAAGGCGCGGGCACTGCCGCATCTCAATGCAGTGGACCAGCTCTGCCTTTGGACATGGCGGCCCGATGACTTGAAAAACCTCGAAACCAATTTTGAGGCGTTGGAACAACTGGTCCCTGGCAAGGAACTCTTTCTCGGCTGCTACATGTATGATTTTCACGAGGGCAAACCGCTTTCCGTGGACCGAATGAAGCATCAGACGGAACGGGCTCATCGCTGGCTTCGCGAAGGCCGCATCAAGGGCATCATCTTTCTGTCCAACGGCATCGCCGATGTCGGCCTCGAGGCTGTCGCGTGGACTCGCCAGTGGATCACCGACCACGGCCACGAAACACTCCCCTGATCGCCATTTTCCGCGCAGATCAAAAGACGCCCCAGATGATACCCGCCCTCGCTGATGCCCCGCCGCCGCGCCGTTGAAGCCCGAGCTGCAACGCCTCACCCAAGCCAAGACCCCGCTCCTTTACGCCCGCCAGATTCGCTACGCCGCCGAGTTCGCATTCAAGGCGGTTTCACAGCCATGAACTTCCCCCCGAACAGAGAGTTGAGGGCGCGAGCCTTCGCATGGAAATGCTTCTTTACTCTGAATGTGGCCATCGCAACCTGCTGCCTTCCGGCTGTGATCGCTGGCGATTCCACGTTGCCCATCGACACTGTCTTTCCCGTCGTCGCGGCGTTTCCAGGAGAGATGATCCAGGGCACGGAGGGTGATTCGCTGGTCACCGTCACGCCTGCGGAGTGGACGGCGGGAGTTTTGTATCCGCACTGCCGAAGCTGGAGCGAAGACGGCCGCTGGCTGTTTTTCTGCGCGATTCCCGGAACGCTTTTGGGAAACGAAGCGCAAGGCGACATCTGGATTCTGGCCGCGGATATGGAAACCCGCAAAATCCACCGGATCGCGACGATTCCCAACCCGGCGGCCTTTCCCAACAAGCAGATTTTCAACCAGGCCGATGTCAGTCCCGAGGGCGGTCGCTTGGTTTATTTCCAGAGAAACGAAAACGCCATCCATGTCGTCGATCTGCACACGGGGGAGGAACGCCGCGTGTTCGTGGAGGAGAACGGCACCTTGGGTGAACCTCCGTCAATCAGTCCGAGTGGCGACCGCATCGCTTGGTTCTCACGATTCATGGAGCCCCCGGGACCAAGGTTTGGCGGTTACGCCAGCAGGGTCTTTTACATGGATCTCGAACCGGTTCCCGGGGTTCCCAAGGTCGTCTATACGTTTTCGACGAGGAACGTCAGCGGCCAGCCGGGTTTCCGCAATCACGTCAGCCTTTCGCATGTGCAGCTCAACCCTGCGGATAATGACGTCATCGCCTACTGCCGGGGGAGCTATGCTCCGGCGGATGGAAGCGATGCGCTCAGCCGGATGTGGATGGTTCGCACTCCTGGACCGACACAGCACCTGCTTGCCCGAACGGAGGTCGGCCGCTTTCACACGCACGAGTTGTGGAGCGATGACGGAGAGTGGATGTACTTCATCGACACCGGTGATCTCGCACGCGTCCACAGGGATGGAGGCGAAATCGAAACCTTGGCGACTGGACTGATACCCGGCGCCTTGCACTTGAGCATGTCGCGCGACAACAGCCGGATTGCCTATGATGCGCGTTTGCCAGGGCGCGGGCCGTCGTCGCCCGCAGAAGCTGCCGACTATCCAGTGGAAATCTGGTCCTTCGACACGGGCACGAACGCAGCCCGCCGCGTGGCCCTCACCCACAACAACGAGCGTTTTCATTCCCATGCCCATCCCAAGATTTCTCCAAACGGATCCAAGATCGCGTTCACAGCCGTCAATGGTTCTCGCTGTGCCGTCGTGGTCGCAGACCTGGCGACGGTGGGAATGAAAGTTCCATCCGAGTCTCCCTAGTGACCATTCGTCAAGTCCCTCCTCGGAACGCTTCACCACCATGACTCCCATGACCCGCCGCCATCGTGACACAGACACTCCTGTCTGTGTTCTGCAGTTCGGAACAGACAAGAGTGTCTGTGTCACTTCCCGCCGCCACGTCTTTGCCACCGCCGGACTCGCCATGCTTGGCAGTTCCTTCGCGGCGGAAACGAAAGCCAAACCCGTTCATCGGCTCGATGTCCACGCCTTCGGTGCGAAGGGCGATGCGACCACCGACGACACGGCGGCGTTTCAGGCGGCGATTGACTCGGCTTCGGCGCAAGGGGGCGGTATTGTGTTCGTGTCGGCGGGAACGTATCGCATCGAGGGCTCGCTCATCATCCGGCGCAACGTGACGCTGGAGGGCAGCTTCACCGCGCCACCGACGATCCCGTGGACGGCGGAGTCGTTGGCGAAAAATGCGCCGAATGGCTCGGTGTTGCTTGCGTTGGCGGGCAAGGGCGACGCGGGAGGCACGCCGTTCATCCAGCTGGATTACAACGCCACGCTGAAAGGCATCGCGGTCTTTTATCCCGAACAAACGGACACGAGTCCGCCCATCGCCTATCCTTGGACCGTCAGCTCATTGCTCACGGGTGCGGACAACTGCTCCATCGTCGATATGCTGCTCGTCAATCCATATCAAGCGGTGGATTTCGGCGGTCGGCACACGGGTCGTCATTTCATCCGCAATCTCAATGCAGCGCCGCTGCATCGCGGGCTGTTCATCGATCACTGCCTGGATGTGGGCCGCGTGGAGAACGTCCACTTCTGGCCCTTCTGGGGTGCGACCGGCGCGGCGGCGGAGTATCGCCGGAAGCACGGCAAAGCCTTCATCATCGGCCGCTCGGACTGGCAGCATCTGACGAACTGCTTCTGCATCGACTACGAGACCGGCTTCCAGTTCATCCCCTGCACCAGCGCTGCGGCAGCCTATCAAGGTGGCGGCAACGCGCACATCATCGGCGGCGGCGCGGATGGCTGCAATCGCGCCGTGCACGTGGTGGAGCTGCAAGGCCACAGCGGTGCACGCTTTGTGAACACGCAGATCTACGGTGACATCATCGTCGAGGCGACCAATCACGGCCCGCTCACCTTCAGCGCCTGCGGATTGTTCGGCAGCATGCACGCCAGCCACGGCATCGGGCTCGCGCAGATCGAAGGCGGCGGAAAGGTCAGCTTCACCGACTGCCACGTCCACTGCATCGATCCGCGCAACACGCCCCGCACGCTCATCCATGCCAAAGCCGGCCGACTTCAAGTGCGCGGCTGCGACTTCCTCGACGGCCATGCGGCCCGCGACCATGTCGTGCTCGATGAAGGCGTCCTCTCCGCCAACATCAGCGACAACACCTCGCGCTCCGCCTTCACCATCGTGAATCGCGCGAAAGGAAAAACCGTCATCCGCGACAACCTCAGCGAAGCATGAACTCCACTAGCCGATTCGCCTTTGCAATCGCCTGCCTTCTCTTGCTCGCCACCACTCTGAGAGCAGAAGAGCCAACACTCCTCGATGTCCGCAAAATCTGGGACAAAGCCCCGCACAACGGCTTCACCGATCTGATTCGTTTTCAGGATCAATGGTTCTGCGTCTTCCGCGAAAGCAGCGGCCACATGGCCCGCGATGGCAGGCTGCGCATCCTGCGTTCCACCGACGGCGAAGCCTGGACCTCCGCCGCGCTGCTGGAGATCCCGGGTCAGGACCTGCGCGAGGCGAAGTTCAGCCTCATGCCGGATCAGCGTCTCATGCTCACGGGCGTCGCCGCTCTGCCGCCGGACGGCAAAGGCGGGCATCAATCGCTGAACTGGTTCTCCACCGATGGCAGCACCTGGAGCGACCCACAAAGCATCGGCGATCTCAACGCATGGATCTGGCGCACCACCTGGCACGATGGCGCTTCTTACGGCGTCGCTTATCGCACCCAGGGGGAAAAGCAGACACTTCTCTACCGCAGCACCGATGGCCTCCGCTACGACGTGCACGTCGAGGACTTTTGGAAAGGCAACGCCAACGAGGCATCCCTCCTTTTTCACGACCGCACCGCTTACTGCTTGATGCGCCGCGATCCCGCCGCCGACACGGCGACCGGCTCCGCCCTGCTCGGAACCGCCGCGCCGCCTTATCGCGAGTGGACATGGAAAGACCTCGGCGTCCGGCTCGGCGGCCCGCATCTCCTTCGATTGCCCGACGGTCGCTTCATCGCCGCCGGACGTCACTACACCGGCCCTCGGAACCCTTCGCAGGGCCAGGTCGGCGGCCCTTTCCGCACCACGCTCTGGTGGCTCGATCCCATAGCGGGCAGGCTCACGGTAATGCTCACCCTGCCCTCCGGTGGCGACACCAGTTACCCCGGTCTGGTCTGGCATGAGAATCAGCTCTGGGTCAGCTACTACTCCGGCCACGAACAAAACGACTCCCACACCCATCCCGCCATCTATCTCGCGAGGATTCGCCTCAAGACAAACGCCTCCAAGGAAGCTGTCAATCCGCCGCCGCCATGAAACGCCTCTTTTCCGCATGCCTCTGTGTCCTCGGTGCCTCTGGGGTTTCAATCAAAGCCGCCGAGTCTCACCCCAACGTCATCGTCATTCTCGCCGACGACCTCGGCTGGAGTGACACGACGCTCTACGGCACCACGAAGTTCTACGAAACGCCGAACGTGGAGCGGCTCGCCGCGCGCGGCATGACCTTCACCCGCGCCTACGCGGTGAGTCCGCTTTGCTCGCCCACGCGTGCGAGTTTGCTCACGGGCCTGCACCCCGCGAGGCACGGCATCACCACGCCCGGCTGCCATTCGCCGGAGGAGCATTTGAAGGCCTGGTCGCTGCCGAACGGCCCGGCACCGAGCAAGGTCACCACCTGCAAGAGCGCCACGCGGCTCGACACGAACCACCGAACCCTGGCCGAGGCCTTGAAGGAGGCCGGTTACGCCACCGGGCACTTCGGCAAATGGCACCTCGGTCCCGAACCCTACTCGCCCTTGCAGCATGGCTTCGACGTGGACATTCCCCACACGCCCACGGCGGGACCTCCGGGCGGTTACTTCGACTGGAGCACGGAGACAATGAAGCCAAACACGCCGCGCGAGCACATCGAGGATCGCATGGCGGCCGAGGCCTGCGCCTTCATCGAGCGGCATCGTGATGAGCCCTTCTTCCTCAATTACTGGCAGTTCTCCGTGCACTCGCCCTTCCAAGCGAAAGGCCCGCTCATCCAGAAATACCGGAAACGCGTCGATCCGAAGAACCCGCAACGCAGCCCGACCTATGCCGCGATGGTCGAGACTTTCGACAACGCCATTGGCCGGATCCTCGACACGCTCGATCGCCTGCAACTCGCCGAACGAACCATCGTGATCTTCACCTCCGACAACGGTGGCAACCGCTACAACAAGATCGATGGCACCCAGCCCACCAGCAACGCGCCCCTACGCGGCGGCAAGGCCACCCTCTGGGAAGGCGGCGTGCGCGTGCCCTGCGTGGTCGTGTGGCCGGGACAGTCCGTTCCCGGCTCCAGCAGCGACGTGCTCATCGACAGTTGCGACTTCTATCCCACGCTGCTGGAGATGCTCGGCCTCGCTCCGGCGGAAGGTCAGCGCTTCGACGGCGTCAGCTTCGCGCCCGCCCTGCGCGGCCAGCCCTTCGAGCGCGGCCCCATCTTCAGCTACTTCCCCCACGCCCTGCCGGTGCCCGACGGATTGCGCCCGGCCATCACGATCCATGAGGACGACTGGAAACTCTATCGCTTCTTCTACAATGGCGACAACGGCGCCCACCAGTGGCGGCTTTACAACCTGAAGGAAGACGAAGGCGAACGCCGCGACCTCGTCGCACGGCATCCCAAACGCGTCGCCGCGATGGATGCGAAGATCGAAGCCTTCCTGCAGAAAACCCGCGCCGTCACGCCGCAGCCCAACCCTGATTACCAGCCGCTGGAGAAGCGGCATCAGAAGCAACCATAACCTGGCGAGGGTGGATTTCAGGCAGCCATTGGAGGGCTGAACGAAGAACACGCCCGCAACCTCATCACGTTCACTCCATCTCATGCAATCTTCTCTTTCTACCTGCCTCGTTGCGCTCTTTGCCTTTGTGATTCCAATCAGCGCAGCCGAACCTGTCATCACGCTTGCGGCACAGTCGGCCGATTGGAGCGAATCGGTCGTCACAGGCGTTGATCCTGCGGCAGAGGCCTTTGTCATCGAGGCGCAGATAGATCCCGTGGAGACGGAGCGTGGTGACTTGCAAGTGGTCGCGGGGATGGTGATTGGTTTGGAAGATGCCGGGGTGCCCGCTTCGTCTCCGAATGCGGGGCTTCGGTTCGATCTGCGCGAAGGCATGGGACGGGCGCGCTTCGATCTGTGGCATCGCGGTCAACCTCTCGCCGTACGCGAGCCTCGTCCGAAACCGCCGGGCTGGTGGGGGCCGAATCCCGATCAGCAGCATCCGAACGAGCTGCCTTTTCGCGAAGGCAAAGGACACCGCATCAAGCTCGTGGTGACACACGAGACGGAGGGATCTCGCCTGAGCCTGTTCGTGGACTTCGATGACCGCCCGGTGGAGGAGCACCACCTCGATGAGCGGGTCCGCGCCGGTGTGGTGAAACTCTTCTCCATGCGGGGCGGTGGCAATGCAGCGGCAAGCCACGCGAGCCGCTTCACCGTCCTGCGTGCGGAGCCTGTGAACGCGCAAGCGGCCATCCAACCACCGCCGATGTGGGAGAGCGTGCTGCGGGCGCTCGACTTTTCCCATCCGGCGATGCAAACGGTGGCGCAGGCCATCCGGCAGCGGCGCATGGACGAGGCGAAAACGCTCTTCCTCCAGCACATGCGCACGCGCCGCGAACCGGTCGGCCCAAGCCTCAAGGAGGCCGACGAAACGGTGCTGCATCCCGATTGGCAAACGATCGCCGACGCGGCGCTGGAAGGGAGCTACGGCACGGAAGGCTACTTTGCGAAGCTCGCGCCGACGTGGACCGACACCACGGGTGAAACACATCGCTGGGTCCGCCAGCAGGAGCCGTTGCAACTGAACTGGGATCGTGAGAATGGCCATCTCAACCGGCATTTTCACTGGGTCTCGCTGGCCCGCGCCTGGCAGGAAAACAGTAAGCCTGAGTATGCGCGGCAGTTCGGTACGGAAGTGTTCGACTGGGTCTCGCGCGAGCCGTTTTTCTGGGAACGTTGCCCCGCCATCGGCGGAGTCAACGTGATGGACGGCACGTCCTTCCGCTGGGGCTACATGAACACGAGCAACATCGGTCGGCGTCTCGAACTGACCTGGTGGCCGGCCTATGAGGTCTTTCGCCGCTCGCCCGATTTCAGTAACGAAGCGCACTTCGCGATGCTGCTGGGCATGCTGCGTCAGGCACGGCTCATCATGAACCCGAGCAGCTTCGCCATCCATGACGACAGTGCCGCGCACGCCACGATGGCGCTCCTGCAAACGGCGCTGATGCTGCCCGAGTTCGCTGAGAGCGCGGAATGGCGGGCCACGGCGGAGCAGCGCTGGGACGAGATGCTGGCGGCGCAGTTTCATCCCGACGGCAGCCATGTCAGCCTCAGCACCGGCTACAATTGGGCCTCTCTCATAGCGCTGCAGAATTACCTGCGTCTCATTCGTCGCTTCGGTGGCGAGCCGCAGACGAAGCACCTCGCGCTGCTGGAAAAAGCGGTCGAGCATCCGCTGCTGCTCTCCACGCCGAATCAAAGCATGATTGACCTGAACGACGGCGGCTTCGGCTTCGCCGATGATCGTTTCCGCGAAGTGCGCGAGTGGTTGCCTCAGCGGAAGGACATTGAGTGGATGGCGACGAAGGGCGCGTCCGGTTCGCCACCAGAGCAAGGCTCGATCTATTTCCCCAACGCCGGCCACTACGTCATGCGCACGGGCTGGGGACCGGCGGAGAAGTATCTGTTCTTTGGCGCGGGACCGTGGGGCGCGAGCCACGGCAAGTTCGACGCACTCAATGTCTATGCGCAGTTTGGAAACCATCTGCTCATCCGCAACGCCGGACGCGGCAGCTACAGCGGAGTCGGCAACACGAAACATGCAGGGCAGTCGCTTTCCTTCAACACCCTCTCACCCGACTGGGCGCAGGAAAACAGCATCCCGCACTGGAAACAGGACATGCACCGCGGTTTCGGCCCTCCGAAGCGGCGCTGGGTGGACGACACGCACTTTAGCTACGGCGAAGGAGCCTTCGAATACGGCTGGCACAAAACCGGAGAGCACATCCAGGGCAAGTGGCTGCGCCAAGTCATTTTCATCAAAGGCGATGACGCGCGGACCGACGGCTACCACATCGTCATCGACACCGTCGAACCCGCCGACGACAAGCCTCGCACCTGGCGGCATCCGTGGCAGTTGGGTCTCAATGCGCTGAACATCGCCCTCCGCGAAGCCGACCGAAGCGCGACCGCCATCACTGCTGGCGCGGCTTTGCAGATCCTGCCCGTCGGCGACATGACGCCGCGCGTCATCCAAGGTCAAGAGACGCCCGAGCTTCTCGGCTGGCGCATCCACGGCACCAGCGCCACGCCCTGGCCCGTGCCCACCTACGAGTGGCAAGCCGACGGCACTTTCTGCCGTGCCTGGATCATCCAAATGCAGGCCGATGAGTCCGCATGGCCCGTGAAATCGGTGGAAACGCACCCAAGCACAAGCCCCGGCGAGCTCCGCTTCACCGTTCATCGCAAAGACGGCGGCACCGACCATATTCTCCGCCGCTTCCCCGGCCAGCCGCCTGTTGAGTTCCAAGGCGAAACCATCGCGGGTGATCTCAACGTGCATTGCTCCGATGCAAACGGAGCAAAACGCGCCCTCCTCGAAATGACCGAAGGCGAAGACAGCGTCGCGAAGTCCAGCCTGCCCGCCAATGCCGCAGTGAATCAGAAGACTCGATAACCCTCATGAATCAACATTCCCCTTTGCTTTGTGCGCTCTTTGTCTCTGTGGTTTCAACCATCGGAGCTGAACCCGCCACCACACTCACGGCACAGTCGGGCACGTGGAGCGAGTCGGTCGTCACGGGCGTCGATCCTGCGGCGGAGACCTTTTCCATCGAAGTGCAAATCGATCCCGTGGAGGCCAAAGGCGGGGACTTGCAAGTGGTCGCTGGATTGATGATCGGAATGCAGGAAGGCGAGCAGGCGCAGGCGGATGCGAACCCGGCCTTGCGAGTGGATCTGCGCGAGTGCGGGGAGCGCGCGGCCTTCACGCTCTGGCATCGAAAAACCTACCTGACCATGCTGGAGCCGAATCCGAAGCCTCCGGGGTGGTATGACAATCGCGACTACCAGCATCCGAATGAACTGCCGTTTCGCGAAGGCACCGGCCACCGCGTCAAAGTGGTCGTGTGGCCCGAGGGCGAAGGTTCGCGCGTTCGACTCTTTGTGGATTTCATGGACCGACCCGTGGAGGAGCACCTGCTGCCGGAGCGGATTCGCGCGGGCGTGGTGAAGCGCTTTACGATGCGCGGTGGCAACGAACCGGAGATCGAACGCACGAGCCGGTTTTCGGATGTGAAGTTCTCCACGCTCGATGCGGAGGAAGCGCGGAAACTTCCGTCCATGGCGGAGAGCGTCTTGCGGGCGCTCGACTTTTCCCATCCCGCGATGCAACCCTTATCGCAGGCCATTCAGCGGGGAAAGATCGAGGAAGCAAAGAGACTCCTTCTCAGCCACATGCGCATCCGCACGGATCCGAAGGGCCAGACTCTCGAAGAAGTGGCCAGCGTGGTGCTGCATCCGAACTGGCAGAAAATCTCGGACGAGGCGGTGGCGGGGCGTTACGCGACGATCGGCTACTTCGATGGCTTCGTGGATGCGTGGACGGACACGAAGGGAGAGACACACAGCTGGGTGCTGCAAGAGAAGCCGCTGCAACTCAACTGGGCGCGAGACAACGGCCATCTCAATCGCCACTTCCACTGGGTCTCGATGGCGCGTGCCTGGCAGGAGAAGCCGCAGCCAAAATATCCACGGCAGTTCAGTGCGGAGGTGCTCGACTGGGTTTCGCGCGAGCCGTTTTTCTGGGAGCGCTGTCCGTCGGTCGGCGGCGTCAACTTGATGGACGGCACGACGTTTTGCTGGGGCTTCATGAACACCAGCAACATCGGCCGTCGTCTGGAAATGTCTTGGTGGCCGGCCTATGAGGTGTTTCGCAAGTCACCCGACTTTAATGACGAGGCACACATCGCGATGCTGCTGGGCATGCTGCGGCAGGCGCGTCTGATCATGAATCCGAGCAGCTTCGCCGCGCACGATGACGGCGGCGCACACACCACGCTCGCGCTGCTGCAAACAGCGTTGATGCTGCCCGAGTTTGCGGAGAGCGCCGAGTGGAAGGCCACAGCGATGAAGCGGTGGGATGTGATGCTGGCGGCGCAGTTTCATCCCGACGGCAGTCATGCCAGCCTCAGCACGGGCTACAATTGGGCCTCCATCACGGCGCTCGAGAGCTACATTCGTCTGTTCGAGCGCTTTGGCGAAACTCCGCCGGAGAAATACCTCACGATTCTCGAGAAGGCGGTCGAGCACACCATGCTCCTGACCACGCCGACGCAGGGCAACGTTGATCTCAACGACGGCGGCTGGGGCCTCTTCGACGACCGCTTTCAGTCGGCCACCAAGTGGTTCCCAAAGCGTGCCGACTTTGCATGGATGGCGACGAAAGGCGCGAAAGGCACGCCGCCAAAGCAAACGTCGCTGTATTTTCCCAACGCCGGCCAATACGTTATGCGCACGGGCTGGGGACCGGAGGAGAAGTATCTCTTCTTCGGCGCAGGCCCCTGGGGCGCGAGCCATGGCAAATTCGACGCGCTGAACATCTACGCACAGTTCGGCCCGCACCTGCTCATCCGCAATGCCGGTCGCGGCAGCTACAGCGGCATCGGCAACACGAAGCACGCAGGGCAATCCTTGTCGTTCAACACTCTCTCGCCCGACTGGGCCCACGAGGACAGCATCCCGCAGTGGCGACAGGACATGGCCATCGCGTTGAATCCGCCGAAACGCCGCTGGATCAGCAACGACGACTTCGACTATGGCGAAGGTGCCTTCACCTACGGCTGGTATAACCCCACCGAGCACGTTCAGGGCAAGTGGCTGCGGCAGGTCATTTTCATCAAAGGCAAGGACGCACGCAAGGAAGGCTACCATGTTGTGATCGACACCGTGGAACCTGCGGACAACAAACCGCGCACTTGGCGGCATCCGTGGCAGTTGGGATTGAATGCGCAAAACATCGCCATTCGAGAATCCGACCGCAGCACCACCGCCATCACTCCCGGCGCGGCTTTGCAAATCCTGCCCGTCGGCGAGATGACGCTGCGTGTCATTCAAGGTCAGGAAAAGCCCGAACTACTCGGCTGGCGCATCTACGACACCACCGCCAATCCGTGGCCGGTGCCGACCTACGAATGGCAGGCCGACGGCACCTTCTGCCGCGCCTGGATCATCCAGATGTCGGCCGATGAATCCGAGTGGCCGGTCAAGTCCGTGAAAACCCAACCCGCGCAATCTCCCGGCGGACTCCGCATCACCATCCACCGCCGCGACGGCGGCACCGACCACGTCATCCGCCGCTTCCCGGGTCTGCCACCCGTCGAGTTTCAAGGTGAACGCATCGCAGGCGACCTCGCCATCTTTTCCACAGACGCAGAGAGTTCCCCACGCGCACGTCTGGAAATAAGTGAAGGCGAGGACAGCGTCGCCAAGCCCAGCCTTACCTCGAATAGCAGCACCGCCAGCATCCAATCGACGACCCGGTGAGCGTGGATTTCAGGCAGCCGTTGGAGGGTTCCTCGAAGCCTGATGCATCCATGCAGATCCGTTGATGAAGCAACCATGAAACAGAGCACCAAACACATCGCCTTTTTCCAGTTCAAGAGCACCTGCACTGCGGAGGACATCGCCGAAGTCTGGCGGGTCATTGAAGAGCTGCCGAAAAAGATCCCCGGCATTCTCGACCTCACCTGGGGCGAGAACACCAGCACCGAGGGCCTGAGCGAAGGCTTCACTCACAGCTTCGTCATGCTCTTCGAAAGCGCCGCCGCCCGCGACGCCTACCTGCCCCATCCCGCACACCAGGCCGCCGTGGATGTGGTCCTGCCGAAACTCGAGCGCGTCGTCGTCTGCGACCATGCGTGTGATTGAATCCTGGCCATGAAGCCTCCCCTTCTCTTCCTCTGCGCTCTCTGTGTCCTCTGTGGTGATATCTTTGCCGCCGACACAAAGCCCAACTTCATCGTCATCTTAACCGACGACCAGGGCTGGGCCGATCTCGGTTGCCAAGGCGTGCGCGATGATTCGAAAACGCCGCACCTCGATGCGCTCGCAGCATCCGGGGTGCGCTGCACGGCGGGCTACATCACCGCGCCGCAGTGCTCGCCCTCACGCGCGGGATTGCTCACGGGGCGCTATCAGCAGCGCTTCGGTTTGCAGGAGATCTCCGACACGCCGATGCCGACCAGCGAGCTCACGATCGCCGAGCGGCTGAAACCGGCGGGCTATGTCAGCGGCATGGTAGGCAAATGGCATCTCGATGCCAGTCCGTCGTCCGTCGCCTGGATCAAGCGCAACCCCAAGAGCATCGTCCGCACGCCGGGCCAGCCGCTGCGCATCCGGGAACCGGCGCGCCTCGCCTTTTCGCCTTCCGGTCAGGGTTTCGACGAATTTTACATGAACAACCGCGAACGCCGTTGGGCGAACTTCCGCGCCGATGGCACGAGCCTGAAGCCGGAAGGCGAATGGATCACCGAAACGACAGGCGACCGTCTCGATGACGAAACCGCCGGTGCGCTCGCCTTCCTTGAGCGCAACCACACGAAGCCCTTTTTCCTCTACCTCGCCTACAGCGGGCCGCACACGCCGCTCGCCGCCACGCAGGAGCGACTCGCCCGTTTTCCCGGCGAGATGCCCGAGCGCCGCCGCACCGCGCTGGCGATGCTCGCCATCATTGATGACGGCGTGGGCCGCATCAGGGAGACTTTGCGCAAACATGGGCTCGAAGAGAACACACTCATCGTCTTCACCAGCGACAACGGCGCGCCGTTGAAGAAAACGATGCCCGATGCGCCGATGACCACGGAGCCAAACGGCAAGCAATTCGACATCGGCGGCTGGGACGGCTCAATGAACGCCCCGCAGCTCGGAGAAAAAGGCATGCTCACCGAAGGCGGCATCCGGGTGCCCTTCCTCTGGTCATGGAAGGGCGTCATCCCAACGGGGAAAGTCTATGATCATCCGGTGTCGTCGCTCGACATCGCCTCGACCGTGCTCGCAGCGGCGGGCATCGAAGAGCGCAAGGGACTCGACGGCATGAACGTGCTGCCGCACCTCCAAGGCGAAGTCACCACGCCGCCCCACGAGGCTCTCTACTGGCGCTTTTGGAAACAAGCCGCCGTCCGCGCAGGCGATTGGAAACTGATCCACCTCGGCGACGGCACCGACTTTCTCTTCGATCTCCGCCAGCCCGATCCCGAGACCAAAAACCTCGCGTCTTCGCATCCCGAAAAAGTCGCCGAACTCCGCGCCAAGCTCGACGCCTGGACCCAACAACTCCGCCCGCCCGGCCTGCCGAAGAACGGCATCCAGCGCGAGCGCCAGTGGTATGAGCACTATTTCCAGCATCCCGCCGCACCGAAGCCATGACTCGTTTCGAACACGCCATCACTCACGCTTTCGCAGCACTCATACTCACGGGGGTATCCCGTGCCCAGACCTTCGACGCCAGGGACGCTGATCTCGCGGCATTGCCCGCCGCGCCGAAGGGCTTTGAAGTGCAGCTTTGGGGCAAGGAACCGCTCCTCGCGAATCCCTGCGCGATGGCGTTCGACATCCAAGGCCGTCTTTTCGTCGGCATGGGACCTCAGTGGCGTGGGCCGAGGCCTGATTCGCCGAAGGACAAGGTCGTCATTCTCGAAGACCGCGATGGCGATGGTGTGGCGGAGTCGAAGAAGATTTTTGCCGAGGGCTTCAACAGCGTGCAGAGCATCGCCTGGCGCGGGCGTGACCTGTGGGTGGCGAATTCGCCGGACCTCACCGTGGTGCGAGACACGGACGGCGATGACGTGGCGGACGAATACGTGAAGGTCTTCACCGACCTCGGCAACATCGAGCACTGCCTGCACGGGCTGAACTGGGGACCGGACGGCTGCCTCTACCTGAGCAAGGGCAACTCGAAGGGCATCAGTCTCGACGGAGATGCGCCGAAGGAACCGGGACGCGTCGCGCCGAAGGCGTTCCGCGAGTTGTGGGGGTATCCGGGACCAAAGGGTGCGCCGGATCTGCCGCCGCCGTCGGAGGTCTTCACGCGCGAAACTTTCCGCGCCACCTACCAGGACCCGCGCGACGACTGGGGCCAGACCGGTGGCATCCTGCGCTACGATCCGGAGAAGCCGGCGCTCACGATCCACTCGCGCGGCTACCGCAATCCCTGGGACATCGCCTTCGACTCGGCCTTCAACTGGCTCAGCACGGACAACGACCAGACCGGCGGCGACCGCGTCTTCATGCCGTTTCAAAACGCGCACTTCGGCTGGGGTCACCCCTGGAGTCCCGCGTGGCCGGGTGAAGGCCATCTGCCGACCGCACCGAACAGCGGGCAGATCATCGAGGGCAGCTACACCGGCATCGTCTTCGCCGACGCGCCGCATTTTCCCGAGTCGCATCGCGGCGTGTGGTTCGTCGCCGACTGGATGACCAAGAAACTCTACCTCTACCGACCCGAGTGGAAAGGTGCGCTCAACGTGCCGCAGGGCGGACGTTACGAGGACTTCGTCATCGGCGGCAACTCGCTCTTCCGCCCCACCGATCTCGCGATGGGACCCGACGGCGCACTCTGGGCGCTCGGCTGGGGCCGCGACTACGGTGGCACCTTTGATGAGCAGGGAAATCAAAACAACGAGGGCCGTGTCTATCGCGTCGTCGCCAAGGATCGACCGCTGTTAGAGTCGAAACGGCCCGGCAAGCCGCATGCGCAATGGACCTTCGATGAACTGCTCGCCGATCTTGGTTCGTGGATTCCTGCATGGCAGATCGATGCGCGGGATGAGTTGGTGAGACGAGGTGAAGCAAGCGTCGAGCCGCTGATTCGAGCCTTGGAGAAACCAGCGACCCAAGCGCAAGAAACATGGGCGGCGTGGAGCCTGGCTAAGATCAATCTCAGCGAGGTGCAGCCGAAAAGTGAAAACCAGACGTTTCAGTTCCTTCGTGCAGGTGTTCTTCCTGCCAAGGATTACCTCTCTCACGAGAACCCGCGCTTCCGCCTCGCGGCGCTTCAGTCCGACCCGTCTGACCTGTCGGATCGCCTTTCCAAGGAAACCGACCCCATCATCTACCACGCCGCGTGGCGCACGCTGATGGAACGCATTGACGAGCCCGCGATGCGCGCACTGGCTGCCGACCGCAACGCGGGCATTCGCCGCGCGGGCGTGCTCATGTTGATGGAAAACCTGATCTTCACCGAAGCCGAGGTGCTGCCACTGCTGCAGGACACCGACGAATCCATCCGCCAACTCGCCACGCTGTGGCTCAGCAAAGTCAAAGGTATCGAACCCGGTGCGGCGAAAAACAGCGGCATCCCAGACGCCTATGCGCTGGCGCGAAACCTCCGCGCCGAGTCCAAACACCGCTACCTCAACGGCACCGTGCGGAAAGGCGAGCCGCATTACACCGACCGCGCCTACGCCATCGAGCAATTTCCCGCCTTTCTCACCGGGGCATCGATGATCCGCACGCCGAACGCCGACGATGGCAGCAGCGGCGAGGCGTTGCTCAGCTTCGATTCACCGCTCGATGTCACCGTCTATGTGGCGCATGACGAACGCGTGAAGGCGAAACCCGCCTGGCTCACAGGATTCGGCGACAGCGACAGCGTGATCACCAGCACGGACAAGCACAGCGTCTTCCGCCTCTTCGGGAAGGACTTCCCCGCGGGCCGGATCACTCTCGGCGGCAACACGGCGGATGAGAAGTCGGGCGGCAAGGGCCACTACTTCGTCGTCCTCGTGCCGAAACCGCCCGCGCCTTCCGGCAAAGTCGCCACGTTCGACGAAGCCCTCGCTGCTCTCGCGACTGCCGATCCAAATCGCGGCGAAGCGCTCTTTCTCGCCAACGGCGGCGCGGGTTGCGTGGCCTGTCACACGATGAACGGTCGAGGCCATGCCTTCGGACCCGATTTGACCGGCGCGGGAGACCGTTTCGACGCGCGACATCTTCTCGACTCCCTGCTGAACCCGAACGCCATCATCACCGAGGGCTTTTCCATGATGAGCGTCACGATGAAAACCGGCGGACCGCAGACCGGTGTGCTGCGCGAACAAAGCGGACTGCATCTCACGCTCGCGCAGCCCGGCGGCGCTTTGGTGAAACTTGAACGCAAGCTCATCTCCAAAGAAGAAATGCATCCCGTCTCGATGATGCCGCCTTTCGGAGCCCTGCTCAGCGCACAACAACTCGCCGATGTGACCGCGTTTCTTCTCAGCCAGAAGGCCGTGCCCAAAACCGGGTTCCATTTGCAGAAGCACGACGACCACCACGAGATCTTCCTCGATGGCCAGCGCATCGCCACCTACCAGTTCCGGAACGACAAGGTCCTGCGTCCCGTGTGGATCAATCTCGTCACGCCGGGTGGTCGGCAGGTCACGCGCAACTACCCGCCGCGCGTGCCGGATGACGTCGATCCCGGCTACACCGCCGAAGGCGACGGCATCATCCACCCGCACATCCACAGCGGCGTCTGGCTCGGCTTCGGGGACATCGACGGCCATGACTACTGGCGCAACACCGCCCGCATCGAGCAGGTGGAGTGCTCCGAGATCAAGGCCTCAAACGACTCGCTCAGCTTCGAAGTCCTCAACCGCTTCCTTGCCACCGACGGCCAAAGCGAGGTCTGCCGCCAGCGCGTGCGCTACGAACTCGCCCGTCATCCAAACGGCTGGTCGCTCGAACTCGCCGCGGAATTCTTCAACGACGAACGCGACTTCTATTTCGGTGACCAGGAGGAAAGCGGACTTGGTGTGCGGGTCGCCTCACCCCTGCGGGTGCAGGGCGGCAACGGCCGCCTCACCAACAGCCTGGGCGAGGTCAATTTCGCCGGAACCTGGGGATATGAGGCCGCATGGTGGAACTACGGTGGTGCGATCAACGGCCAGCCCTGCGGCCTCTTTGTGAAACCCCACCCCGACAACCCGCGACCCTGCTGGGGCCACACCCGCGACTACGGTGTGATGGTCCTCAATCCCTTCCCCCGCCAGCCCAAAGAACGCCGCGAGCCCTATGTGAAGACCCTCGTGAAACGGGGCGAGACCTTCCAACTCGGCTACACCGTCATCGTGCATGAGGGCGATGTGAAGCCCGACGAACTCGCCAAGACGAAGCCATGAGAAACGCCTTCCTGGCTCTCACGCTGCTGCTCGCGAAGACCGCAACCGCCCAGTCGGGCGCTCCACATATCGAATGCGATGCCGCGATGTTGGATCGTGCGCGTCAACGCATCGCCACGAAGGCGGAGCCATTCCACACCTATTGGCAACTCGCGGAAGCCGATGCCGCAAAGGCCTTGAAATTGCCGCCGAAGCCATGCGTGGGCCGGGATTCGCTGGTGTTTCATGGGGAAGCCCAAGCGCAAGGCATCGCAGCTCGCCTGCTGGCCTACCAATGGCGTCTGGAGGACGACGAATCGGCAGGTGCCCATGCCGTGACGATGCTCGATGCCTGGGCTTCGGCTAATCCCTTGCCGGGCACCGACTTTGATTCAGCGATCCGCTTTCCAAACTCAGGCATGGACGTCGCACGCGGCATTCTGCCTTTTGTCGCCGCTTACGATCTGCTGCGCGGTCATCCCGCCATGACTCCGGAAACCGAAAACCGCATCCGCGCCTGGTTCCGCACTCTGGTTCCCGTGGTGAAGGAAGGCATCCAACGCTGGGAAACGAACGGCGACTTCGGCGGACAGCATTTTCAAAACCATCACGTCGCCCACACGCTGGGGCTGGCCCTCTTCGGTGCCGCGCTTGACGACAAGGCACTGATCCAGCTTGCGCTCGATTCACCCGACAACCCGAAGGACTTCAAGGAACTCGTCGCCGGCCTCATCCTCATGCCCGGCGATGAACCCCTCGGCGGCCTGCACGGTAAACCGCTTCACGCCGGCGAACTCGAAGATCGCGTGCGCACCAGCAGCGGCTCGGGCCTCACCTACTGCCATCTTTCGATGACCCTGCTGCTCTACACCGCCGA
Organism: uncultured Prosthecobacter sp.; assembly: GCA_964452755.1. Classification (GTDB taxonomy): domain Bacteria; phylum Verrucomicrobiota; class Verrucomicrobiia; order Verrucomicrobiales; family Verrucomicrobiaceae; genus Prosthecobacter. The sequence goes on from CAYVQY010000001.1 coordinate 1,325,897, forward strand.
AGTCCTCAGCCGCGCCACCGGCCAAGACCTCGTGAACTGGACCGAGCCCGGCGGCGAGACCCTCCGCCTGCCCTTCACCTTCTACTGCGACTTCTGGCGACTGAAAAATGCCCGCATCAAAGGCGACTACTACTTCCGCGATCAGCCCCACATCCAAGACAACGCCCCCTTTCTAGGCATCTTCGAAGTCGCGCTCCATCACTGGCCCAAAGTGCCGAATTTGCAAGCCATCGTGCGATCGATGAACCGCGCCCAAACTCCTCGCTCGTGGCTCAGCTACTACGGCCTGCCGCTGCTCACCCGCGGAACTGACCGACCATGAAACGGCTCCTCGTGCCGCTTCTGCTGCTTTCCTGCAGTCTCCCCCATGCCGCCGACCGGAGCCACGTTGTCTTCGTCCTTGCCGATGATCTCGGCTGGGGCGACACGACGCTCCGCGGCACCCCCCCGGCAGCCCCGCACCGCCCCATGAGACGATTCGCGAATCCCTGTCACTGAGGCGACGGGCGCGTGCCGTACCATCACCGCGCTCCTGAAGGCTGCGTGGCTGCCGGGGGCGAAGCTGTGGCCAAACCAGTCAAGGCGGAGAAGTATCGCGTATCGCCATGCATGAGTTTTCGCTGCGTTTCGTCGAGGCGAGAGGAAAGTAGCCTCTTGGATGCGTTCTATCCCGCATCGCATGAACGCTCCGACTTCACTCCACCGTCGTCAGTTTCTCCGCAGCACGGCTGCCACCGCCGGAGGTATCTGGCTCGCTGGATTCAACCAACCGCTCTCGGCCGCGGCGATCGAGGGCGAGACGAAGGACTTCTGGTATCGCATGCCGTCTGCAGACGAGCCTTACATCGACACGCAGCGCGACAACAAGGCCTTCGCGTTTCACGGCACGCACATCCTGCTGTCCGAGGACAATGGCAAGACGTGGCCGCACAAGGCGGAGTTCCCCGAAGCGCAGAACATCACCTTCAGCGTCATCTTGAAAAACGGGAACGTGCTGTTCGCCACGCTCAACCGTCTCTTTCTCAGCACGGACAATCTGAAGACGCATCGCGAGATCATCGTGAAGCGGCCGGACGGCAGCGACTATCGCCCGCACACGCCGGTGAAGGCGGACCAGCCCGGCTGGTATTTTCATTCGCTCGATGGCGAACACTGCTTCGAGGTGAATGGCAAGGAGATGCTCGTCTGGGGCAACTACTGCAACGTGCTCGGCGGTGCGGTGCCGGTGAACGTTTATTACTCGACGGACAACGGCGAGACGGTGAAGCTGGCCTACGCCTTCGGGCAGAATCCGAAGTTCCAGCAGAAGGACGCGCCACCGGATGCACCGCTGCTCGGGGATCCCAACAACTCGCTCATCGCCCGTCACGTGCACAACCTGACTTACAATCCTGCCGAAGATGCCTTCTACGCCTGCACAGGCGACATCGACCGCGGCTTCGGCAAGGAGGTGCACTGGATCCGTGGAACCTATGACGCGAAGGCCGATGCCTGGGACTGGAAGCACGTCATTTCGGTGGACTCGAATTCGCGCTTCAAATGCGGCGGCATCAACTTCATCGGCGACAAAGTCTATTGGATCGCGGATGCGAACGGCCCCGCCATCGCCAACCGGCACGACCGCGGCATCTTCATGTGCGATCCGAAGGACGTCACAGACACCTCGAAGCACACGATGCTCTTCAATCCGATGTTTGAATCCGCGAACATGCTTGTGCAGGACGGTGTCTTCGTCGCCACGCACTGCGCACCAGCCTCGACCTACGCCTGCGGCATCATCTGGTCGCCCGACATGGGGAAGACCTGGGAGCAATACGACCTCAAGGAATTCGGCCCGCGCAGCGGTGTGCGCATCAACTACAAGAACAGCGATGGCTGGTTCCGCATGGACCTGCGGAAGGGCTGGATCGAACGCGCTGAAGTCCTTTTCCTGAAACCCAAGTCATGAAACATCTGCTCTTTCTCTGCTTGCTAGCCTCCGCTCATGCGCAGGTCATCGACGGCCAGTTTTCCGTCACCTCTAATCTCAAAGCCGGTGTCGCGAAGGTGAACATCACGCCGCCAGAGGTGAAAGGCGTCATCGTCACCGGCCATACACGCGAGGTGAATGGCGTGCGCGATCCGCTCCGCGCGGGCGTGCTGCTCATGGACGACGGCGAAACAAAGGCGGCCATCGTCACGCTGGACACCATCGGCGCATGGGAGGAGATGGTCGCGCAGGCGCGTGCGGAAATCGAAAAGGTCAGCGGCGTGCCGGCGGCGAACATCATGATCTGCGCCTCGCACAATCATTCCGGTCCTGGCTGGAACGAGAACATGCGCTGGGCTTCCGACTTGATCAAAAAGATCGGCGCGGCGGCAAAGGAAGCCGCCGCCAGCATGCGCCCTGTCAGCGTCGGCATGAGCGTGGACCGCATCAGCTTCGGCATCAACCGCCGCAAGACGATCGACGGCCGCGCGGTCGTGCGTTTGAATCCCGACGGCCCGAACGATCCGCGCGTGAAGGTGCTGCGCTTCGATGACGGCAAATCGCTCGCGCCGATGGCCATTCTCATGCACGCCGTCTGCCATCCGTGCTTCTTCACCTGGGGTGACAAAGGCTCGCTGCCGTATCCGAAGGGCTTTCCGATGATGACGGCCGACTATCCCGGCGAGGCGCAGACCTTTGTGGAGATGTGCTACGAGGGCAAAACGGCATCGATGTTCATGCAGGGCTGCGCCGGTGACATCCGGCCGAACCTGCCCGGCTATCCCTACCGCTGCGCTGACGAGGCGGACATCCAATGGGCCGGCCGCGATCTCGGCGGCGCCACCGCACGTGCCGCGGCGTTCAGCATCACACGCGAGCAGTTGAAGAAGCGCGAGACCTTTTATCAAATCCGCGTCGCCAGCGAAGTCATCGATCTTCCCGGCAAGGAGCAGCCGGTGAAAGCGGAGCTCATGGCGATGAAGGTCGGTCCGTTCCTCTTTCTGACCATGCCCGGCGAGCCGATGGTCGAGTACGGTTTCAAACTCGAGCAGGCCATCGCCGATCGCGCCACACCAGTGATCGTCGGCTACGCGAACGGCAACATCGGTTACATCGCCACTGCCGCCGCGCACGAAGTCGGCGGCTACGAACCCAACCGCAGCCACCTCAAACCCGAAGCCGAGGCCATTATCCTCAAAGAACTCGGCAAACTCGCCGACCGTGTCGTCGGCGACGTATTCGAGTCCTTCTCCAAGCATCCCAAAGACAAGGAGAAGCGCGAAGCGGAGGAGAAGGCGCGGCTGCAATCTCAATCATCCAAACCATGACATCCGACGACCAAGCACGCCGTGCCTACTGGACTGAGCAGATGGAGGCAGGTTATGCCATCGTTCAGAAGCTCATCGAATTTCCCGTGGAGGAATGCGGCGAGCGGTTCGCCTCGATTCCGGACGCGGCGGCAGACGCAGGCGTGGAGTTGCTGTTCTCCACCTCGAAGATCGCGGGGGATCTGGACCGTGTTTACTTCCTGCGCGAGAGCCTCGTGCGCGATGTGATCACCATCGGCCGCGAGATGAACGAGCGCGGGTGGATTCTGAAGATCGAGGACGGCTTCCGATCGCTGGACATGCAGCGGCAGCTCGTGCGCAAGCCTTCGGTGTTCGACAACGTGCTCAAAAAGACCATGTGGGAACTCGGCGGGCAGATTCCGAAGCCGGAGATGATGTTCCGCCGGGCCATCGTGCTCACGGCAAACATGCCGAAGATCGGCGCGCACATGTCCGGCTCCGCCATCGACATCTCCGTCTTCCGTCGCGATGACGGCACTGAGGTCTGGCGCGGCCATCCGTATCTCGAAATGAGCGAGTGCACGCCGATGCGCTCGCCGTTTGTCGCGCCGGAGCACATCGCCACGCGGCTGGACATCTGCGCGATGATGGAGAAGCACGGCTTCATCCACTTCCCCTTCGAGTTCTGGCACTTCGACAAAGACGACGCCGGCATGCACATCCTCACCGGCAATCCCGCGCCCTGCCGCTTCGGTCCGGTCAACTGGGATCCGCGCACGAACGAGGTCACGCCTGTCGAAAACCCGCTGGAGCTGCTCAATCCGCTGCCCGTGATCGAACGCGAGATCTCCGCGGCGCTGGAACGTGCGCGAGCCTGAACTGCTGGACCGACTGGAGAGATGAGGGGCCTGCTCCGGCGCATTTCGCCTCTATTCTTAACCCCTAGGACCACTCCCGGCGCTGGTTGAAACTTTACTCTTGTATTCGCCGGTTGCGGCAGCATTCTTGACGATCCTAGTTCCAGCCCTCCTTGCATGCCGAAGAAACGCCCTCAAAGAAATCGAAAACCATCCCGCGGCCCCTACCAGCAACGGCCGCAACAGCGGACTCCTGAAGACGAAGAGAATTCCAAGGAAGAGGCTATCGAGCTCGACGGCGTGATCACTTCGGTGCTCGCCGGCACGATGTTTCGCGTGAAACTGCGCAACGGCCACGAGGTGCTGGCCCATATTTCCGGCAAGATGCGCAAGCGGTTCATCCGTCTGGTCATCGGCGACGCGGTGAAAATCGAAATGTCCCCCTACGACATGGACAAGGCGCGAATCGTTTACCGCATCGGGTGATTGACCGCCAACGAGGTTCCCGCCTGCGATTATGGCCCGAGACATCGTTTACTTCGACCTTGAAACACGCCGAACGGCCAATGACGTGGGCGGCTGGGGGAACAAGCATGAAATGGGCATCTCCGTGGCGGTGACCTTCAGCACGCTGCGGAACGAATACACGATCTACACGCAGGACGAAGCTGGCCTGCTCATCAAGCAGCTCAAGGAGGCGGATCTCGTCGTGGGCTTCAACCACATCGGCTTCGACTACGAAGTACTCAAGGGGCACGACCTCCTCTTCGACCCCGCCGACCTGCCGCACAGCCTGGACATGCTGGTCGATCTCGAAAAGGTCCTCGGTCACCGCATCAAGCTGGACGCCGTGGCGGCCGCCACCCTGGGCACCGGCAAGACTGCTGACGGGCTCGACGCTCTCAAGTGGTGGCAGCAGGGAGAGGTGGCGAAGATCGCCGAATACTGCTGCTACGACGTCAAGGTCACCAAGTGCGTGCATGAATACGGGGCCACGCACGGTCATGTGAAGTACCACGACCGCAACGGTCGCGAGCAAACCGCCGAAGTGAACTGGGAACTATGACGCCGCTGCTGCGCCTGCTGCTTCGCGCCGGCTGGGCGCCGCTGGCCGTGCTGATTTTCCATCGGGCGATTTTTCACACGCCCTGGCGGCAGCCGCTGGACTTCGTGATGCACTACAGCGGCGGCGTGGCCATCTCGTTCTTCATCTGGCACGCTCTGGATTGCTTCGCCTCCTGGTTTGGCTCGCAGACGGCATTTGCCCGTTACCTCCTCACCTTCTCCCTCGCCTGCACCGTCGGCCTGTTCTGGGAGTTCGCGGAATTGGCGTCCGACGTGTTTCGCGGCACGCACATCCAGCACAGCATCCGCGAGACGATGCGCGACCTCATCGCCGACACGGTGGGCGCGCTGACGACACTGGGCGGCGTGTTTGTCGTGCGCTGTCTGCGCGGGAAAAAACTTCCGCAGGGTGATCACCCGCCTGCGAGCCAGGTCTGAAAGGCCGCCTCGGCGCGCTGAAGCATCTCGGTGCGGTCGCGGCGCAGGTCGGTGAACCGGTTCCACGCCGCCAGGTCATGGTCGGAGCCGGTGCCTTCGATCTCGGTGATGAACTCGTTCACCAACTCCAGCTTGTCAGCATGCTGTTCGCGCAGGTGGGCCTTGCAGGCCACGCCGGTTTCATGCAGACGGTTTTTGGTTCCCAGAGCCATGCGGCATCCTTCGTGCAGCCTGCGGCTGAAGTCACGCAATCTCCTGGCTTTCCCGGCGTTATATCCCCTGCATGAACTCGCCCGATTTCCTCAACGTCTCGCGCCGCCAGTTTTTCCGGCATTCCGGCCTGGGCCTCGGCTCGGCGGCGCTGGGCTCGCTGCTTGCGCGCGATCTGCCGGCGGCGACGGCGCCCCGGCCGCACTTTGCGCCGAAAGCGAAGAACATCATCTACCTGCACATGATCGGCGCCCCCTCTCAGCTCGACCTGTTCGACTACAAGCCGCTGCTGCAGAAGATGGACGGCCAGGCCTGCCCGGAAGAGCTGACGAAGGGCAAGCGCTTCGCCTTCATCGGTGGAGATCTGAAACTGGCGGGCACGGAGTTCAAATTCCACCGTCACGGGCAGAGCGGTCTCGAGCTGAGCGAGCTGCTGCCGCACCTCGGTACCGTGGCGGACGACATCTGCGTGGTGAAGTCCCTGCACACGAACGAGATCAATCACGCCCCGGCGCAGATGTTTCTGCACACCGGTTTCGGCCAGGGCGGACGCCCCAGCCTCGGCGCATGGGTCACCTACGGCCTGGGTGCGGCGAACCGCGACCTGCCGGCCTATGTGGTGCTGCTCTCCGGCCCTCCCGGCGGTGCGGGCTCGACGCTCTGGAGCACCGGCTTCCTGCCCAGCGTGTATCAGGGCATCCAGTTCCGCGACAGTGGCGAGCCGGTACTCTTTCTCGGCAATCCGGCGGGCCACAGCGCCAAGGATCGCCGCAGGGTGCTGGATGCGGTCAAGGCCCTCAACGAACAGCAGCTCGGCATCGTCGGCGATCCGGAGATCGCCACGCGCATCAGCCAGTACGAGATGGCCTACCGCATGCAGACCAGCGTGCCGGAGCTGATGGACATCAAGGAGGAGAACCAGGCCACGCTCGACATGTATGGAGCAGAGCCGGGCAAGGCGTCCTTTGCCAACAACTGCCTGCTGGCACGCCGCCTCGTCGAGCGCGGCGTGCGCATGGTGCAGCTCTTTGATTCCGACTGGGACCATCACGGAGGCCTCAAGCAGCGCCTCACCGCCAAGGCGAAGGATGTGGACCGTCCGATGGCCGCGCTGGTTCGCGACCTGAAGCAGCGCGGCCTGCTGGACGAGACGATCGTCGTCTGGGGCGCGGAATTCGGCCGCACACCGCTGCGGCAGGGCATCAACGGCGACGGCACAAAGACCTCTCCGGGGCGCGACCACCACAAGGATGCCTACACGATGTGGATGGCAGGCGGCGGCATCAAACCGGGCGTCGTTTACGGCAAGACTGACGACTTCGGCTTCAACGTGGCCGAGAACGGCGTCCACACCCACGATCTGAACGCCACGGTGCTGAACCTCCTGGGCCTCGACCACGAACGCCTGACATTCCGCTACCAAGGCCGCGATTTCCGGCTCACGGATGTACATGGCGAGCTGGTGAACGGAATCATGGCGTGAGACTCAGGATGGCCTTCATGCGTTACTCCAGCCTGTTCTCGGTGGTGTTTTTCGGTGCCGCCTTTGCTGCCGGAGCGCTCAAGCCGCATCCGAAGGCGCTGCCAAACACGCACCCACCGGACGAGGTGGACCGGCCGGAGATGGTGAAGTTTATCGTGGCGGATCCGACCTCGCCGGAGGGTATCGTGGTCGATGAAACCGCCGCTGAGCTCGTCGGCGAGTGGCAGTACTCGACCCACACGCCGCCGTATGTCGGTCTCGGCTATTTGCACGACATGAAGGCGGGCAAAGGGCACAAGTCGGTGACGTTCACACCGGAGCTTCCGAAAGCGGGCTGGTATGAGGTGCGCCTCGCCCACTGCTACAACGTGCGGCGCTCCACGAAGACGCCGGTGACGATTCATCACGCGGATGGCGACACAACGATGCGCATCAATCAGCAGCAGGAACCTGAGCATGGCCGCCTTTTTCGCACACTGGGCACGTTTCGCTTTGAAGCGGGCCGCAAAGGCTGGGTGCGAGTGTCGAACGATGGCACGGAAGCGGACAAGGTGGTGATCGCCGACGCGGTTCAGTTTCTGCCGGTGGTGGTAAAGTAGCCTTGTTGCTGTGCAACAAGGCACCCTGTTCCGCAGGAACAGGGCTACTTTACGAAAAAGCCGGAGTCTCGCGACTCCGGCTTCGTGATTATTTGAGATCCTATTCGTCCTCGGCTTCGGCGGCAGCGGCTTTCTTCCGCTTCTTTTTGCCACCGGCGTTGCGCAGGGCCTTCGGAATCGGGTCCTCCTTTTTCTGCAGGGCACGGCGCAGCTTGCGCAGCGCGATGTTCTGCAGCTGACGGATACGCTCACGAGTGACGCCGAACTCCTGGCCGACTTCTTCAAGCGTGCGCGGCTTTTGACCGGCGAGACCGAAGCGGGCGTCGATGATCTTGCGTTCGCGCTCGTCGAGAACGGTGAGCAAGCCGTCGAGCTGGCCGTGCATGTTCTTGTGCGAGAGCAGCTCGAAAGGCGTCTGCGCGTTTTCATCGCCGACGATTTCGCCGAATTCGGTGCTGTCGTCGTCGCTGATCGGAGCGTCGAGGGAGGCGGGCCGCATGGAGGCGACCTTGAGCTGGCTGAGCTTGGCGCGATCGATGCCGATTTCGTCGGAAAGTTCGTCGTCGGTCGGCTCGCGGCCGAGTTCTTCGGACATTGCCATGGCGACGCGGCGCATCTTGCTGATCTTGTCCACCATGTGGACAGGAAGACGGATCGTCTTCGACTGATTGGCGAGGGCGCGTTTGATGGACTGTTTGATCCACCAGGCGGCGTAGGTGGAGAGCTTGCCGCCCTTGTTCGGGTCGAAGCGTTCCACGGCCTTCATGAGGCCGATGTTTCCTTCGGAGATGAGGTCAAGAAGCGGCAGACCGTAGTTGGCGTAATCCTGGGCGATCTTCACGACAAGGCGGAGGTTCGCACGAATCATGTGCGAACGGGCCTCGGGGTCGCCCCGTTTGATGCGTTCGGCAAGTTCGACCTCCTGGTCGGGAGTCAGCAAGTCAGTCTTGCCGATCTCACGCAGGTAGATCTTGATGCCTCCGTCGAGTTCCATATTGAGCATTTATGAGGGTAATACGAAGCAAAGCGCAAAGTCTTTGCCCCCGGCCAGGGTGCAGGGGGTCGCGATTATAAAGGAGGTTTTGCACTTGGCTCGTTTTATTTGAGCAAGTTTGCGGCCAAAATCGGGGCATGGACCAAATGGCGTGGGCATGAGCGGGAAATTTGCAGGCCTTGTTCAACTAAACTTTGCAGGAATCGTCAATATCATTTCAAAAAAATATAAAGAATCGCTAACAAAACGTCTCTGCCGGAGCTTTTTTGCAAAACTGGACTGGCGAATGCGCTCCGCACTTCCTTTGCCCCCAGTGACGTGCCCTGCTTGACACCGCACCTTACCGCCCCGATTTACTGCGCCCAAGAAAACCGCCATGCCCCGCCGAATCTCCTACCGCGACGCCATCCGTGAAGCCCTCGATGAAGAAATCGCCCGCGACCCGATGGTTGTGGTCATGGGGGAGGAAGTCGCCCAGTACAATGGCGCTTACAAAGTAACTCAAGGCCTGTGGGACAAATGGGGTGACAAGCGCCTCGTGGACACGCCGATCAGCGAAGCCGGCTTTATCGGCATGGGCATCGGCGCCAGCATGCTCGGCGTGCGCCCCGTGATGGAGCTAATGTTCTGGAGCTTCTACACCGTCGCCTGGGATCAAATCGTGAACAATGGCGCGATGGTACGGTACATGTCCGGTGGCAGGATCAACTGCCCCATCGTGATCCGTGGTCCGGCCAACGGCGGCACCAGCGTCGGTGCGACTCATTCCCACACGCCGGAAAACATCATGGCGAACTTCCCCGGCATGAAGTGCGTCTGCCCCAGCAACGCCTACGACGCAAAAGGCCTCATGAAAGCCGCCATCCGTGACAACGACCCCGTCATGTTCATGGAGAGCACCAAGCTCTACGGAGAAGACTGGGAGGTGCCCGCCAACGACGAACTGCCGGACGGCGACCTCTTCATCCCGCTCGGTGTGGCGGATGTGAAGCGTGAAGGCTCGGACATCAGCCTCATCGCCCACGGCAAGGCCGTCATCACCTGCCTCGAAGCAGCGCAGATTCTCGAAGATGAACACGGCATCAGCGCCGAGGTCGTCGATCTGCGCACCATCCGACCGCTCGATGAGGACACCATTCTTGAATCGGTCGCCAAGACACACCGCGCCATCTACGTCGAAGAAAACAAGCCCTACTGCGGCATCGGCGCCCAGATCGCCTACATGATCCAGGAGCGCATCTTTGACGAGCTCGACGCCCCGGTGCAGCGCGTGTGCAGCCTCGACGCCCCCGCCATCTACAGCCCGCCTTTGGAGGCCATTCAGCTCCCGACGGCCGAGGTCGTCGTCGCCAAGGCGCTCGAAATCTGCTGATCTTTCCTCCTACTTCTCCCCATACTTTTCAATCTTTCGCCGCCATGCCCAAGTTTATCGAAATGCCCAAGCTCAGTGACACCATGACCGAGGGGACCCTCGCCAAATGGACCGTCAAGGAGGGAGACAAAGTCACCGTAGGCAAAGCCATCGCCGACATCGAAACCGACAAGGCGACGATGGAGTACGCCAGCCCGTTCGAGGGCGTTCTGCACAAGTTCATCGCCAAGCCCGGCGGCAAAGTCCCGCTCGGAGCTCCACTCGCCGTCATTCTCGAAGAAGACGAGGCTGCGCCGGAAAACCTCGACGAACTCATCTCCAAGGCGCAGGCCTCTGCCGCACCCGCCCCTGCGGCGGAGAAAAAACCCGCAGGCTCGTCCGCCAAGGCCGCCTCCTCGGGTCCCCGCCTGCCGCTGGCTCCGCGCCACAAGAGCCGCGCCGCAGCGGGTGGCTCCAATGCCCGCGTGAAGGCGTCTCCTCTGGCCCGCAAGGTCGCCGCCGAGCGCGGGGTCGATCTCGCCAACCTCACCGGTTCCGGCCCCGGCGGACGCATCATTCGTGAAGACGTGGAAAACGCTCCCGTCGGAGGCGGCGGTGGTCGCGTGGCCGCCACGCCGGCCATCCGTCCGGTCATCGGACCCGACGACGAACGCGTGCCCACCAGCAGCATGCGCAACATCATCGCCGAGCGCCTGCTCGCCTCGAAGACGCAGATCCCGCACTTCTATCTACAGATGGATGTCGATGCCGGACCGCTCATGGATTTCCGCGCCCACCTCAACGCCACGAACGAAAAGACCGGCGGCAACAAGTACACCGTCAACGACTTCATCCTCAAGGCCGTCATCCGCGCCGCCCAGGCCCAGCCCGCGATCAATGCCGCCTGGGATGGCGATGCCATCGTGAAGTTCAAGTCGGTCGGCCTCAGCGTCGCCATCGCCATCGATGACGGCCTTGTGACCCCGGTGATCAAGGAAGCGGAGAAGAAAACCCTGCTCGAAATCAGCCAGGGCGTCAAAGACCTCGCCGGCAAGGCCAAGAACAAGAAACTCAGCCCCGACGACTTCGCCGGCGGCACGATCACGGTTTCCAACCTCGGCGCCTACGGCATCGACCAGTTCGCCGCCATCATCAATCCGCCGCAGGCGGCCATCGTCGCCATCGGCAGCATCCGTTCGACCCCGGTCGTCAATGACAAGGGTGAAATCGTCGTCGGCCGCCGCATGTGGGTGGGCCTCAGCGGCGACCACCGCGTCGTCGATGGTGCTGTCGCCGCCACCTTCCTTGCGGAGATGCGCAAGCTGCTGGAAAATCCGGCGCTGATGCTGGTATGATCACCCCCAACCGCAGACCTCTCAGCTCCTACCAGGAGCTGAGATCCTCGTGCAGTTGATCCATCTCGCGTGAAAAGACGGCCCGTTCCGGCATGTCGGGTTCGCCGTAGGGGACAATCTGCACGACGTTTTTTCGCAGCGCGGTGATGCCGCTTCTGCCTCCCTCCGTCAGGATCGCTTTCCACGCGCAGTCCGCAAACCGCGCCGCAAGAATGCAGTCCTGCGGCGTCGTGTGGCCGCCGCGCTGGAGATGACCGAGCACGGAGGGGCGCACTTCCAGATCCGGAAACGGTGCGCCGGGACGCTGGAAGTACTGCTGAAAGGCGTCCATCAGCACATAGGCCCGGTTGCGCTTCTGCGGCGGATCAAAAACCACGCCCTCAGCGACGAGCACGATGGCGTGGCCGCGCCCGCGCGTCATCGCGCCTTCGATCTTCGCGGCGAGACGCGCCATGTCCTCGTTGTTCAGCGGTCCGGGTTCGGGAGTGATGATCATTTCCGCTCCGGAAGCCAGACCGGCCATGCGCGCCAGGTCGCCGCTCTCGCGCCCCATCGTCTCCAGCACCATCACGCGGCGGTGGCTGCGGGCGGTGTCGATGAAATGGTCCACGGCCCACACCAGTGTGTGGACGGCGGTGTCCACGCCCAGCGCCATGTCGGTGAACTGCAGGTCGTTGTCGATCGTCGCGGGAACACCGATGATTTGCAGGTCACTCTCCTCGGCCAGCAGTTTTGCCCCCGTGAGCGAGCCGTCGCCGCCGACGACGATGAGTGCGCGGACGTTGAGACCCTTGAGCAGGTGAATCACCTTCTGTCGCACCTCCTTCTCGTGAAACTCCAGGCAGCGGGCCGAGCCCAGGATGGTGCCGCCTTTTCCCATGATGCCGCTCACACTGGCGTGGTCCATCTGGATCAGATGAAGCTGCTCAGAGATCAAGCCGGAGCGGCCCGGATGGTTGCAGATGTCCTGCTTCAGGCGGACCAGAGCCTCGGAGTCGCCGTTCACGGCCCTTGCGGTGCGTACCAGGCCGCGGTAGCCGTCACGGATGCCGAGCACGGCGACTTTTTCGCGGTTCAGTCCAAGGCGCACCACGGCGCGGAGGAAGGCGTTCATGCCTGGGGAATCGCCGCCGCTGAAGAGCACGGCGACAGCCTGTTCGGGGTAGGTTGGGATCATGGGAGTGGTTGGGAGGATGTGCCTTAGCGAGTACATCCGGACCCGCAAGCGGCGCTTCAGCGCCCGCGAATTCCCGCCCTTGATACCCGAACGGCGCGTGTTACTGGCGCGCGTGTCTCCTGCCTTCGCCACCACGCTGTTTCCTCTCATCGCCGCCCTTCTCTATGCCTTCGGGGCGCTCGTGCTGAAACGCTCCAGCGATCTCGGCGTCGGCCTCTGGCGCACCACCTTCGTCGCCAATCTCATCGTGGCGGGACTCTTCTCCTTTCTCTGGCTCCTCGGCGGGCCGCCGGTGGAAAAGGACCTGCTCTGGCAGCCCGGCCTCATCGCCATGTGCCTGTTCGTCGGCCAGATCTCGCAGTTCCTGGCGCTCGAAAAAGGAGACGTCTCCGTCGCGGTACCCGTGTTCGGCTTGAAGGTCATCCTCGTCGCCTTTTTCACGCCCATCCTCATCGGGGATGCCATCAGCGTGAAGCTTTGGATTGCGGCTTTTTTGAGCGTGATCGGAATCACGTTTCTCAACCAGAAAGACGCGGAAAAACCGCACAAGAACCTTCTCATCACGTTCGTGGCTGGCGGCATCGGCGCGATGTCTTTCGCGGTGTTCGACGTGCTGGTTCAAAAATGGGGCCCCTACTGGGGCGCCGGCCGCCTGCTGCCCTGCATTTTTTGGATCAATGCGCTGCTTTCTTTCGGTCTCGTCTTCCGCTTCTCCGCACCCCTCAGCGCGATCCGCCCACAGGCCTGGCCGTGGCTGGTCGGCGGTTCCGTGCTTCTGGGCGGTCAGAGCATCATTTTCGTCAGCACCCTCGCCGTCTTCGGAAAAGCGACCTCCGCCAACATCGTCTATGCCTCGCGCGGCCTCCTGAGCGTCCTTCTGGTGTGGGTCGTCGGCCACTGGTTCATGAACGCCGAGCAGCACCTCGGCCCCAGGGTCATGCGCTGGCGGCTGGCGGGTGCGCTGCTGATGATGAGCGCGATCGTGCTGGTGGTGGTTTGACGTGAATCGGCAAGTCCGGATCGCTGACCGCGTTTCAGTTGCATGAAGACTTACCTTTGGGTCGGCGTGTTGACATTCAGTGCCGTGCAGGGCAACAGGGCAGCCGAAGTCGAGCCGCAGCCCTTCCTCGCCGCAGCCCAGCGAATCATCGAGGCCACTGACTATCTCGGCACGCCGTTCAACGACGCTGAACGAGCCGCCTTGAAGTCCTGCATCACCGCCAATGACGCCGCGAGCGTCGCCAAAGCGCAGACGCTGCTGGACGGCCATGCGCTGTTCCACGTCACCATCACACCCGAGCAGCGCGTGAAAGTGGCCGCCGGCAACGCAAAACCCGTGCTCGATGAGGCCGGCTGGAGACAGTACCTCGTCCGCGTGGACAACGAAGCCGGCGTCACGGCCAAGCTCGCTGCCAGCAGTCCGCAGGGCAAAGTCGCCTACGTTCCCGGCTCGCCGCCCGTCGCGCCGAATGCGCAGCCCAGAGACCCCGGCGAGCCCGCGCTGCCGACGCGCTGGCTGGACATGCAGATGTTCGAAGCACCGCCCGTGAAGCCAAATTTGAGCGGACTGGCCGTCGAGTACCGCATCATCCAGCTCTACAGCCGCGACGCCGGGAAACGCGACGCCACCTTCAGCTTCGACACCGGCCAGGGCACGCAGGATCTCGGCTTCCGCAACGAGGTGAGCATCCTCTTCAACTGCCAGCCCGCGCGTGATGTGAAACTGAGCATTCTTGATGAAAACGGTGCGCCCTGCGTGGCCGAGCTGCTCATCAAAGATCAAGCGGGCCGCGTGTACCCATCGCAGATCAAGCGCGTCGCGCCGGATTTCTTCTTCCACCCGCAGGTGTATCGCGGCGATGGCGAGGTGCTGAAGCTGCCGGATGGCGAATATGACATCACTTTCCGTCGCGGGCCCGAATCGCTCGCCGAGAAGCGCCGACTCAAGGTCGCCGGTGAAAACACGACGCTGAAGTTTCAGGTGAAGCGCTGGGTCGATCCCTCGAAGCTCGGCTGGTGGAGCGGTGATCATCACATCCACGCCGCAGGCTGTGCGCACTACTCCCAGCCCACCATGGGCGTGCATGCGCCGGACATGGCGCGGCATTGCCAGGGCGAGGACCTGAAAATCGGCGCGAACCTCACCTGGGGGCCCTGTTTCGACTACCAGAAGCAGTTTTTCACCGGCACCGAGGACAAGACCTCCATGTACCCCTTCCTCCTGCGCTATGACGTCGAGGTCAGCGGCTTCGGCTCGCATAAAAGCGGCCACCTCTGCCTGCTGAAGCTCAAGGAGCAGATGTACCCCGGCGGCGATTCCACGGATCACTGGCCCACACTCTGTCTGAACACGCTGAAGTGGGCGAAAAAGCAGGGCGCGCTCACCGGCCCCGCGCATAGCGGCTGGGGACTCGCACCCAAGACGCCCGATCAACCTACCGACGGTCGCCGCATACCGAACGACCGCCTCCCGACGACCGATCAACTGCCCGACTACGCCATTCCGCGCTTCGACGGCATCGGTGCGAACGAATACATCGTCGATGTCACCCACGAGGTCGAAGGTCCGGACGGCAAGCTCGTTCCCGCCGTCGATTTCCTTTCCATGGTCGATACGCCCGCCCCGTGGGAGCTGAACATCTGGTACCACACGCTCAACGCCGGCTTCCGCACCCGCGTCAGCGGCGAGACCGACTTCCCCTGCATCTACGGCGAACGCGTGGGCCTCGGCCGCGCCTATGTGAAACTCGACGGACGCCTCAGCTACGACGCCTGGTGCGAAGGCATCCGCGCCGGCCGCGCCTACGTCAGTGATGGCAAAAGCCACCTCATGGACTTCCGTGCGAACGACGTCGCGCTCGGCGAAAACGGCAGCGAGCTGAAACTCGCCGCCCCCGGCAAAATCAAGCTCACCGCCCAAGTCGCCGCGTTGCTCAACGAAACGCCCGATCCTGAGATCAAAGCCCGGCCACTCAACGCCAAGCCCTTCTGGGACATCGAGCGCGCCCGCGTCAGCGGCACTCGAAGCGTTCCCGTCGAAGTCCTCGTCAACGGAGCGCCTGTCGCCAAGAAAATCATCACCGCCGACGGCCACTCCGAAGACATCGACTTCGACGTGGAAATCACCCGCAGCAGTTGGGTGGCCCTGCGCATCTTCCCTTCCTCGCACACCAATCCCATCTTCGTCATCGTCAACGACCAACCCATCCGCGAAAAGCGCAGCCTCGAATGGTGCCTCGCAGGCGTCGATCAATGCTGGTCGCAGAAAGAAGCGCTCATTGATCCGAAAGAGCACGATGACGCCGTCGCCGCGTATGAGCACGCGCGGAAGGTGTATCGCGAGCGTTTGGCGTCTCAATAGCGGTAAGGCGGGGCATCGGGAGGCGGTATTTTTTACGGTTGGCGCGACTTTGCACTCGCCAACCAGTCGTCAATTCCTGTATTTTTCCGACTCCAAGTCTAAAAATTAACACACATCATGAAGACACTGATTACACTGATGACACTTGCCGCTTTTGGCCTAAACCTAGGCGCGGCGGAAACCACCAAGAAGAAAACCGCGCCAAAGGCCAAGCCCGCAGCGACGGAAACCGCAAAGCCATCGGCCAAGGTCGAGGCTGTCGCCAAGACACTCACACCGACGCAAAAGACCAAGCTGCTCACCCTGCTGAATGATGGCGACGAGAAGGAGCTGCAAAGCATGCCTGGAATTGGCGCAACACGCGCCGCCGCGATCAAGAAGGCCCGACCCTTCGCCGACGTGACGGACGTGATTGCCGTTGAAGGAGTCGGAGAAGGCACCTTTGCCGAAATGGTCGCGCACGCGAAGGCGGGATTCCCCGGAGCTGAGAAGAAAGGCGCCCCTGAAAAGAAGGCCCCCGCCAAGCCGAAGAGCACCGCGAAGAAGAAAGAGACCAAGTAGTCCCTGACTGCGGCGATATTCCGTGTCAGCATGACCCGGCTTTCACCAGCCCGCTCCGCATGCGGAGCGGGCCTTTTTGCGCCCCTCATGTCACTCGCCCTTCTCCAGCAATCCCGCCCTGAAACCGCCATCGTGCTCGGCTCCGGCCTCGGAAGTGTCGCAGAGGCGTTCGGTGCCGGGGAAATGGCTTTGCCCTATGCCGATGTGCCCGGCTTGAGCTCCTCCACGGTGCCGGGCCATTCGGGTCGCTTCATTTTGACGCGGCATCGCAGCCGGCCGCTCCTCATCGCGCAGGGCCGCAGGCACTTGTACGAAGGCCTCGGCGCGGCGGAGGTCGCGGCGGGCATACGTTTCATGCATGAGATCGGCGTGAAACGCGTGGTGCTGACCAACGCTGCGGGTGCCATCCATGAAGGCTTTGATGTCGGCGACCTGATGCTCATCACCGATCACATCAACCTCCAGGGCACCACGCCGCTGCTTGGCGGACCCCACTTTCACGACATGAGCGCGGTATATTCACCGACATGGATGGAACGCTTCCAGGCTGCAGCCGTGGAGACGGGCGTCAAACTCCACGCGGGCGTGTATGCCGCCCTCCTAGGGCCGCAGTATGAAACGCCCGCCGAAATCCGCATGCTCCGCACGCTGGGAGCGGACGCCGTCGGCATGTCCACCGTGCCCGAGGCGATCCAAGCCCGCGCCCTCGGCATGGAGGTCGCCGGCATTTCCATGCTCACCAACTGGGCCGCCGGCCTGCGGCCGCAGACGCTGCACCACGCCGAAGTCGTCGAGGTCGGGCAAACGGCCGCCCAGAAGCTGGCCCGCCTGCTGAAAGCGGCGCTCTAGCGCCTGGCTCCTATTTTTTCCGCCAGATTTTCACGTCATCGACGGTCGCGTGGCCGGGGACGAGCAGGCGCAAGAGGCGCTTGGTGGGATGGGCGAAGCCTTCGGATTGAAAGCTGCCGACTTCCCTGCCATCCACGACAGCGGTGAGCGTGTCCCCCGCGACATGCACGAGCAGCTCGTGCCATTCGCCTTTGGCGATGGGATTCTTGACGGACTTCCTCTTGGTCTTCAGCGCCGCTTCCTGTTCTTTGCCCAGCGTTCCTGATTCCCGGGCCTTGCGGATGGCCAGGTTCATGACGCCGGTCTTTTTGTCTTCAAAGGCCACGTCCTGCAGGCTGAAGATGACGTCGAAAAGATGCCCGGCGTGAACGGTTTTGAGGCCCAGGTCGGCGAAGTTGAGCTGCAGCTTGTCGCCGTCGTTGTCGAGTTTGAAGCGCATGCCGACGGTACCGTCCTCAAACGCGAACTCGTGACGCGTGGAGGTCGCGTGGTTCGCCGTTTCGTGCGTGAACATGTGCATCGCCCCGTCGCGCAGATCGACCTGCTTGTGTCCGGGAGCGGTCGTGGTGCTGCTGGTCGTCCACTCGTTGCCGGGCTCGTCTTTTTCCTCCTGCGACTCGCTGCGCTCAAACTCGTCGTGGAAAATCAACATGCCGAAATCCATCTGCGAAGCCGCGGACAGGCAGGATACGGCGAGAAGCAGGGGAAGGTGGTGGATCGTCATGCTGGTCGGAAGGAGGAGTTTCCGTGATTCCGCTCCGGTCGGATCACTTCAGCCGCACCTGCGCGTGGTAGATCGCGGTCTTGCCTTCGTGGCTGGAGTAGTAGGTGACGTGAAGCAGGTCGTCATGCCAGACGAGTCCGGGATGGCTGCAGTCGCCAGCGCTGGGGAGCTCCAGCAGGGGCGTGAGGCTGTTGGCCGTGAGGGTGAAGAGGACCATGTGTGCACCGGGCGTGGCACCAAAACCGCGTGAGCCGGCGATCAGCCTGCCGTCCGGCAGCTCGATGAAGTTCGGGGCGCCGAGAGGCACGCCTGCGCTGACCCAGGTCCAGTCGCGATACGGAGCCGAGGCGCTGCCGATCACGCCTTTGCGATCACCCGCCTGTCGGGCGACAAGGGCGAGGGCGCGGCCGTCTTTGAGGAAGCGGATCGTCGTCTCGGAGGGTTGGCCGGGCACCTGCATGATCGAGGAGAGCTGCCAGACAGAGCCGTCGGTGCTGGCGTAGGTTTTCAACGACCATTCGGTTTCCGGCGCGGGGCCGCCGGAGTTCGGGTGGATGTTGAAGCTGGCGCCGTAGAAGCGGTTGTCGGCGGGATTGATGGTCGTACGCCAGAGCCAGTCGCCTTTGTTGAGCAGCTTCTGCATCGGCGTCCAGACCTTGCCGTCGGTGGAGGTGGCATAACGCGGCTGGCGGCCGAGAGCGGCGGACTGGCCGCCGCAGAGCAGGTAGAGGCGCTTGCCGTCGGGCGTGACAGTGAGTTTCGGATCGCGCAGGTCGGTCCCCGGCTCGGCAAGCGTGCCCTGATCGACCCAGTTCTTGCCCGTGGAAGAAAGCAGGATGCGGAGGGTGCCCTCCCCTGTGGCAGAGTCTGCCTCGCGCAGGCAGCAGTAAAAGAGGTTCTGAAAACGGGTGACATCCGGCGCGGAGTTGTGGCCGGCCTTGTCCCAGATTTTTTCAAGCGTGACGATCTGAGCCTGCGGTGCCTGGGCGTGGAGCGGGACGGCGGAAAGCGGCAGGAGCGCGAAGACGGCCAGGGCAAAGCGTGTGGTCATGAGCTGTTAACGCAGACGTTGCTCCCGTTTCTTACTTCGTCATCTCCTCCTGCATGATCTGCATCACCTTCGGCATGATGGCCTGAGTCTTTTCCTGCGTCATCTGCATCACGCTGGCCACCATGCCGGCCTGCTTCGAGACGATCATCTGGCCGACGGGGGTCTCCATGTGGGCGATGACGTCCTTGGCCTCCTGCTCGGAAAAGGTCTTGCCGTAAACTTCGACGAGTTCCGGCTTCATTTTCTCCCAGCTCATCATTTCCAGCAGCACGGCCTTCACCTTGACGATGGCGTTGTTAAACTTGTCCTGCTGCTCCTGAGGCAGCGCCTTGATCTGGTCCGAGCTGGCACCGAGACCGGACTCAAAACCCGCCACGAGGGAGGCCTCAAACTGCTTTTGCACCTGCATGACGGACATGAGCTTTTCGATCGCGGCCTGATGCGAGGCGGCGAGTTCCGCCTGAACCGGGGCGAGGGTCAGTGCGAGGGTGGCGAGTAAGATGAGTGTTTTCATGGATGTGTGGCCGCTGAGTGCGGTGCATGCCCAACGGTGTAACGCATCCTTCCCCAAACCGGAAGACCAAACCTGCCGGAAGTGAACATTCCCCCTTCCTACCGGCGCAAGTCCACGCTGGAGACAAAAGTGGACGCTGCCCCTGCCCCGAGGATGGCTGGACAGACCCCGGCAGCCGCTGCCTTAGCCACGGAGGTCGCTTCTGGGGTGCCTGCTACCGCTCTGCTGATTGGCAGTTGCCGCTGGAAAGATAACTACAGTCGCTTCATCTAGATCTGCTTTCTCTATTGATGAATCCGATGCCGCTTCCTGCCATGTTGTCATCACTTTTTGAGCCTCTGTCATCATGACAGAGTGGGATAAAGCCGCATCCGAGGCATAAAAAGCGATAACATGATCATGGAAAGTGACTGCATGATCATAAGAAGCGGATGCAGTTTTTGAATAAGCGACAACAGCAACGGAACAAGCGGCTGCAAAACACCAAAAAGCAACGTCCGACCTGCGAGAAGCGACGGCCTGACGCAATGCAACAGGCACGAAAACCCGCCCTGCCGCAGTATGGGGGCAGCGAGCAGAGTCTGCGTCACGGGAGGTACCACGACCCGCGCACTGCATATGGCAGCCACGGCTTTATCTCCGGCCTCCCGCCGGGTTTCAGCGTTTCTTGGGCCGGGTGGCGAAGAAGAGGGCGATGCCGAGGCAGGCGACGAGGAAGGTGCCGAAGGTCAGGACGGTGAGCACGAGATCACGCAGATCCTTGCCAGGGATGAAGCCGAGCTTGTGGAAGTTCGTGAAGATCGTGGCCTCGAACTGGCGCTGCTTGTCGGTGTGGCGTGTGACACTGCCCGTGGTGGTCGAAACATAGACGCGTGTCTGCAAGGCATCACCGGTGTCGAAACGATACACCGGCAGGATGCGGAAGATGTTGATGTACTCGGTGTTGAAGGCGGTGAGGAAGTCCGTCTTTTTCACCTCGGCTCCGGCGAGGAACTTCTTCGCGATCTCGGCGGCGTAGGCCTCGTCGCGTGCCGGATCGACGGTGCCATCAATGGCGCTGACGTACTGCGGGACGCGGGAGCCGAGGGTGTAAATCTGATACCAGGGCTGGCCGCCGATGCCGCGCAGGTTCACGGCCTGCACCTCGGGATTCTCTTCAGGCAGTTTGGCGACGGCTTCCGCGACGGAGACCTTGATCGAGTTCACATCCATGCCGCCGCCGGAAGGTTTCGCCTGCGGAGGCGGGGCCTGCGTGCGGGTCATGACGTTGTGGAGCACTCCGCTGCCGGAGGCGATGAGCACGGACACACTGAAGAGCAGGCCGAGCCAGCGGTGGAGTTTGCGAAGGAGGCGGGAGGACATGATGCGGATAAATGAAGAAAGATGAGATGGCATGGAGCGCCGGGATGATCCAGCGCTCCATGCCGGAAGGCTGGATTACCACCTGAATTCGACGCCGCCGTAGAAGGCACGTCCGTCGCCGGGCAGGAAGACGGCACCAGCACCCGGTGCGAGTGCGTTTTGCACAACGCTGGTGGTGGGTGAGTAGGTCTCGTCGGTGAGGTTCCGGGCCTCGACGAAGAAGGACAGTCCCTTCTTGGTGCGGTAGCCGAACTTCACACCGAACAGGGCGTAGGGATCGGCAAAGGTGGTGCGGGCAAGGTCCACGGCGTAGCTGTTTGGCGACCACTCGACATTGGGACCGCCGTAGAATCCGGAGGGGTGCTCATACAGCAGTTCGGCACGGTAGTAGAGCGGCGCGAAGCCCGGCATCAGGCGGTCGCCGAAGGTGGGACTCCCGCTGAAGCGAAAGTCGTTCCAGAGGAAATTCTGGCGCAGCACGAGGCGGTCGTAGCTCTCTTCGGAAGAGGTGAAGAGATTGCGCCAAAGATCGGCGTTGAGCGCAAACTCGATGCCCTGATGAATGGTGGGGCCTGCATTCGTCGTGGTGGTGGCGCCGACGCCGGGCACGCCGAGGGCCAGCAGCTCGCGCTCCACCCAGGCATAGTAGTAGCTGAAGTCCCAGGCCACGCGACCGCGCTCCCCGCGGGTGCCGATTTCCAGCGTGGTGGCGGTCTGCGGCTTCAGCGGCAGGATGCCGGCGGTGCCGACGGGCGTGGCTTCGCCGAAAGTGGGCGGCTCGAAGCTGCGGCTGGCATTGAAGTAGATCTGCGTCTGCGGATCGAGTTCATAGAGCAGGCCGAGCTTCGGACTGAAGCCCCAGGCTTCGAAGCGGTCGCTGTTGTCGGCCAGATTCGGCAGGAAGGCGCCAACGCCGCCAAAGAGGGTTTGTTCGTTCAAGTCGCGCGAAAAGTAGGAAACCTGGGCGCCGAAGACGAGAGACAGGGCGTCCGTCAGGTGGAGTTGATCCTGAAAGTAGAAGTTCAGGTTCATCGCCTGCAGCGCGTAGTCCGCGACCTTGGCGCCACGGTTGCCGCCGAGGTTCTGATAACGGGCGTCCTGAGTGAGGCCATACATGAAGCCGACGCCAACGGTGAGGTCGTTGTCGAGGCCCAGAAGATGATTGCGTCCGTCGTAGCGGAGGTCGAAGCCGATGTCGTTGCTGAGCTGGTCGATGACCTGGAAGATCGGATGATCGAGGTCCTTCCACGACCAGAACAGGGAGAAGGACAGCGTATTGTCGCCGTCGGAATACGTCAGCTTGTCCGCGAGGCGGAGGAGCTGGTAATCACGGCGCTGGCGCCCGGCGATGCCGGCGGCATTCGCCTGCTGCGGGTTGGCCTCCATCTGCGCTTTGGTGAGGCTGCCGGGAAGCTGCGACTTGCTGTCCACAAAGGTGACGTAGAAGCGGTTTTCAAGGTTCGGGCTGATCTTCGTGCTGATGTTCCCGAAGACGCGCAGACTCTCCTGCACGCTGTAGTCCCGGAATCCATCCGACTGGGAGGCCGTGATGCTGAGATAGCCGTCCGTGTCGCCGCTGACGAAGCCGGAGGAAACCTGCGCACGCCGCGTGTTGAAGCTGCCGATTTCAAAGCGGGACTGGAACGGACTGGCCGTGTGACCGGTGTTCGAGATGAAATTGATCGCCCCGCCTAACGTGGCCGCGCCGTATTGCAGCGCGTTCGCACCGCGAAAGACCTCGATGTGATTGGCCGTGAGCGGCTCGATGGCCTGCATGTCGAAGCCGCCATCGGCAAGGTTCAGGGGCATGCCGTCCTGCATCAGCCAGAGGCCGCGACCATGGAAGGTGCGCTGGATGCCGCTGCCGCGGATGGACAGGCGGGATTCCTCCGCACCGAAGCGCGATTGAATGAGGACGCCGGGGGCGAAGTCGAGCGCGTCCTTCAGCGTGGTGGCGCGTCCGCGCTTGTATTCCTCGGCATCGACGACGCCCGCACCACCGGGCACGGTCTTGGCGAGCTGTTCTTTTTTTTCCTCAAGGCTGGGAACCGTGAGGGAGGGAGATTTTTGAGCCGTGATGACGACTTCATTGAGAGCCGTCGCGGGCGTGGCGGTCTGCGCGAGCGCAGCGCCGGGGATGGAGAGTAATAGGAGGGTATAAAATGGTTTCATGAGATGAGAGTGAGAGAATGGCAGTCGCGTGGACGGCGGCATGCGCATGAGGTGTGGGCCGGACTAAAAGCCCGGCGGTTGAGCGGATCGAACCCGAAGGTCCGACATGCATTCAAGCCAGCCCGCGTCGTGGCGGCGGCATCTCCGGTGTCTCGTTCCGTTTCACACCTCGATCGCGAATCATCAGGAAGGACATCTCTTCCGCCGCAGGCGCGATCAGTTTGACGACTGCCACCAGCACCGCGTCCAGCTTCTTCAATGACTGGCCCGCCTGCTGGGGCTGCTTTTCATCCGAATCACGCCCTTCCTTCACCTTCAAGCACAACGCACAGGCATGCTGACCATCGAAGGTCTTTTCCACCGCCTCGATCATCGCTCCCTCGCTTGCGAATGAGATCAGCATCCCCGTCCACGCGATGCCTTGCAGCAGCACCCATTGCATGCCGAGTGAGAGGCACACGACAAGCACGATCCCACGCTGCGCGAGGCGCAGGGAGGCATGACTGGGCGCGTTGGGTGTCATGAACGGGCGGCGAGTATGGGAAGCGGGTGTTTCGGTGTCAAGACAAGCGCGGTCACTTCGCCTGCGCCAGTTTCAGGCTGCGGACATCGTACATTTTGGCCTGTTCGCCGAGGGCCTTCACGCAGTCCTCGCGGGTGATTTTGGCGCTGGTGGCGGTGATTTCGAGGCGCGGCAGGCCGCCGTCCTTGGCGGCCAGCACAGTGACGCTTTTCACGCCGGAGATCTTTTCCAGCGCGGTTTGGACGTGGTTGCTGCACGCGCTGCACATGACCCCGGCGACCTCGCCTTGATAGGTGAAGGTCACGGGTTCACCGGCGATGCAGGACACGATGGTGAAGAGACTGAGAAGGAGGGGGAGGATGTGTTTCATAAAATTGGATGCGTTTATTGTTCGGGATGATCGAGGAGGCGCTGCACGTCACGACCGAGTTGTTCAGTCATGAGTTCGGCGATTTCCGGTTGAGGGTGAAAGACGGAGTAGTAGCCGCGCACGCGGCCCTGGCGGTCGAGGAGCACGATGCGCAGATCATGCTCGTAAAAGTCGAGCGGATTGACGCGCTTCTCCTCCGGAATGGGCTGCGGGGCCTGCAACTGCAGCTCGTAGGTCATGTAGTCCCAGATTCGCTGCTGTTCCCCGGTGACGAACCACCAGGGATCATCCGGCTTCGCACCGACGCCTTCGGCGTAGGCCTTGAGAAAGCCGGGGGTGTCACGCTCCGGGGCGACGGCGAGTGACACGAGGTGGAAATCACTCCGCGTGCGATGCTCGGCATTCAGCTTCTGCATCTGCGCCACGACAGCCGCGCAACCGTGCGGACACACGGTGTAAAGGCAGGCCATGACCGTGACCTTCCCGCGCAGGGCGGAGAGCTTCACGGTCTGTCCGCCGCGTTCGGTCACTTCGAGGTCGCCGCTGATCTGCGCCACCACAGGCAGTGGCTTTTGTGGCAGCGCTCGGTTCACGACGCTTCCGAAAAAGAGGCTCCCTGCGATGGCGAGGCCGATGCCAAGCGTGATGCGCACCCAGGTGCCGGTGCCGACGCGATGGTCGGCACCGGCGGATTCGTAGCG
Source organism: uncultured Prosthecobacter sp. (assembly GCA_964452755.1). Classification (GTDB taxonomy): domain Bacteria; phylum Verrucomicrobiota; class Verrucomicrobiia; order Verrucomicrobiales; family Verrucomicrobiaceae; genus Prosthecobacter. The sequence continues at coordinate 1,350,872 of CAYVQY010000001.1, forward strand.
AATGCTCGGGTTGGCGGAATCCGATGGAAGATTGCTCATGGCGTCATTCGGCTGGGATTTTGAGCAGCTCGGCCTCGGTCCACATGGCTACGCGGGCTTTTTCTGCCTCGCGGACAGCCTTGACCTCGTCAGGACTGACGGCGGAGGCCTTGTTTCCAAACGTGTCGCGCACATAGGTCAGCACGTCCGCGATTTGCTGGTCGCTGAGCGCCGCGCCCTGCGGCGGCATGAGCGGCGCGGGCGTGGCAAAGGGCTGACCGTTGATAGAGACCGGGCCGGTGAGTCCGTGCAGGATCATGCGGATCATGCGGTCAGGCTTTTTTGCGGAAGCCCAGTCGGAACCGGCCAGCGGCGGGAACATGCCGGGCAGACCGAGGCCGGTGGGCTGATGACAGGCGAAGCAGACCTGCATGTAAACGGTCTGGCCGCGGGCAACGGCGGCATCCTGGGCATGCAGCCCTGAGAGTGATAAAAACGGGAACACCGCAATGGAAAGGGTGGTTCTGAAAAGAGACATGAGATGATGAATGGACGGGAACCGAAAGAAGAAGACGAGCGGCATGCAGGTTCCCTGCAGGCATGACGCGGCCGTTTTTGAGCATGCGAAAGGCTGGCACAACGCCGCAAACGACCGGCATCGACGTGCCGGATGGCGCATGGACGCACGATGCGTCCGCGGTGCCTCAACCAACGAGATTCAAAGCAGCGCCGCGTCGTGGCGGCGGCAGGAGAGGACGCAAGTCCAACTCCAAGGGCGTTTGCGTCAATGTCGTGGTGAGGATGACAGAGGCTGGCGGCGTGAGAACCACTCGCTCTGTGACAGCCATGACGAGCAGCAGCTTTTTATGCGTCTCCTTGTTTTGCCTGGGATCCTCTTTCTCCTGCTGAGTTCCGGTTCGCACCGCGCCACACAGGGCGCAGGGATGCTCGTTGTCGAAAGTCTGACTGATGCCGGTCAGCAGCGAGCCCTGCTGCACGGAATAGGTGATGAGCATGCCCGCCCACGCGGCGGATTGCAGCACGACCCAGTGCAGCCCGATGGAGAAAACCAGGGCGGCGATGAGCAGGGTGCGTACAAGTGAGCGGAGCATGAGCAAGAGCCTCCGGCGATTCCGCGCGTGCTGGGCAGAACCGCCGGAGAACGGGGATTATTTACCTTTATGAGGGTCGTGGCAGGCCTTGCAGTTCGTGGCTTTCTTCAAGTCACTGAGGCCGGAGGCTTCCTTGGCCTGGATTTTCTTCACAGCACTGACGAGCGCGGAGGTCTTCTTTTCCCAGGAGGCGTCATTGCCTTCGGCGGGCTTCGCCTTGGTCAGGGCCTCGAAGCACTTCAGCAGCTCGGCCAGTTCGGCGTCGCTTGCCTCGCCTTTGCCGGCTTTTTTGGCCAGCGCGTCTTCAGGTTTGAAGTACTTTTTCATGGCGCTTTTGACGGTGGCGTCCGCGCCGGCGGTGGCGATGCCTGCGGCGATGCACAGGAGGGTGACTACGGTTTTCTTCATGCGTGGTGTTTGCGTTGTGGTGTTTGTGTTTACGGTTCGAGTCTGCGGGTAAGGCGCGGATCGAAAAATTGTCGCCCCCATCCGGAAAACGGCCGGACGGAGGCGTCTGAAGGAACGAGGCTTTCGCCTCGAACTCTGCTCTCCAGAAAGAGCCTCCACGGCAGTCATTCGTGCAGTGCGTGCAGGCCCGTATGCCTGCCGCGAGATGCTGCCGTTGTCAGGAGGTGGGCCAGGCTGGAAATCCAGCGCCGCTTCATTCAGCAGCGCTGCTTCACAGGCTCAGGCCAGAGACCGCCGTGGCGGCGGTGTGTCCGGTGTGTGATTCAACACATGAAGCTTTGCTTCAGTACGGACGGGATAAACAGGCGGCGGCGGGCCGCTGATGAGGATGGCAGGCGCGGCATCCGCGATGAGGTGCAGCTTCAGTTTGCCATCGACCTTGGGCGCATGCTTGTCATCCACCGGAGCGCTCTCGGTCGTTTTGGCCAGCTTGCACAGCGCACAGGGATGCTCGCCGTCGAATGTCTCGCTCACAGCCTGCGCCACGGAACCTTTCTCCAGGCTGTAGGAAACCAGCATGCCCGCCCACGCGGCGGACTGAATGACGACCGTGTGCAGCCCGATGGAAACCACCAGGCCCAGCACCATCATCCAGCGTGCGGCAGCGAGCATGGTCCGGATTCAAGCCTGCAATCCGCCATTTCACAACGAGAATCTTCCGCCTCTGACACGGAAGCACTCAAAGCACCCGCCATCCTCATCCGTGGCCTCCGGAAACCTCCCCTGATCCACGGGCATAGCCTTCATCTCCACCTTCCGCCACTTCGCCCGCCTCGCCGACACGCGGCAGGCCTGCCGGCACTCACCGAATGCCTGATCCCGGCGCGTGAATGTGAAACCGCGACTCCCTGCCGACGGAAGCGGAGCATTTTCGCCGTGACATTCGCGGCGGGTTCCCCGTATCCTGTCAGTCCACTTCAATCCCATCCTCCACTATGATGAACCGCCGCGCTTTCCTCACCACCAGCACCGCCGCCATGACGGCCTCTCTGATCACTCCCGCCAGCAGCCTTGCGCTGGATCTTGTCCAGGCGCCCCTGCCCTACGCGCCCGAGGCGCTCGAGCCGCACATCGACGCGATGACCATGAATATCCACTTCGGCAAGCATCATGCGGGTTATGTCACCAAGCTGGCGGACGCGCTCAAAGCCGCCGGCATTGACAAAACGGACGCCTCGGCGCTGGTCGCCGACCTTTCCGCCGTTCCCGAGGAGCACCGCTCCGCCGTCCGCAACAACGGCGGCGGCCATGTGAACCACAGCTGGTTCTGGAAATGGATGGCCCCCGCCGGCAGCGGACCGAAAGGGCCTGAGGGCAAGCTTGGCGAAGCCATCCAGACCACTTTCACCAGCATCGACGATTTCAAAAAGGTCTTCAGCGACGCCGCCGCGAAACGCTTCGGCTCCGGCTGGGCATGGCTCATTGTCACCAAGCAGGGCGGACTCAAAGTCACCTCCACTCCGAACCAGGACAACCCGCTCATGAAAGGCATGGTGGAGGAGGAGAACCTGGGCACGCCGATCCTGGGCATCGACGTGTGGGAGCACGCCTACTACCTCAAGTATCAAAACAAGCGCCCGGACTACGTCTCCGCCTGGTGGAATGTGGTAAACTGGGCCGAAGTCGCCAAGGGCTACGAGTCCGCCAAGGCCTGATCGCTACATCCCGCGGCACAGGACCGGGCTCATCGAGGTCAAGATCATGGAGTTGAACCAGTGGTTCAACTCCATGAACCCTTTTCCGCACTTCACGAGCTTGATCTGGATCACCACCCCGGGCAGTCCATCGACACCGGGGGGGTCGGCAGTGGTGCGCCGGCTCTCCTCTCAAGCTCCTCGTGCGCAGGCGAACGGCCTGCCGGAAGTCGAACACCAGCAATGTCGAAACACACAGCGGCTCGGCCATGCTCCGACGATAAGCGAGTGCCTCGGTCGTGTTGTCCTACTTGCGGTAAATGGCGCAGAGAAAACCGGTGCCCGAATAATCCGCCATGCCTCACCCGTTTCAAAAGTCCGCCTTTTTTGACATCCTTCGCACTGAACACACGATCGTCCATTTTGCTTCGGCCGCGCTTCGAAATCCGGCAACGGCGGCCTGGGCTTCTTCATTGGCTTTGCCTTGAGCAGCGTCGCCGCCGGTTTGTTGCGCTGGATGATTTGGTGGTTTGTATTTTGGAGCGTCACAGACGGGAGGCGGTCTCAAACCAGGCCAGCAGGTCGAGGATCTGGTCGGCTTTGAGGGTGTTGAGCAGGCCGGCTGGCATGGGGGATATTTCGGAGATGCTGCGCTGTTTGATCATCGACTTGCCGATTTCCGCCGTCTCGGGGGCGAGGGGGTTGGGCTTCAGGACGAGGCGCTCGTCGTCCTCGCTCTCCAGACTGCCGCTGACGGTTTTCCCGTCGCTTGTGGTGACGGTGACGAGGCGGAATTTCTCGTCGATGAATTTGGAGGGGTTCAAAATGTGGTCCAGCAGGTCCCTGCGACCGAAGCGGGCGGAGACCTGGGTGAGATCGGGGCCGAAAACGCCGGCCGGGAGTGCGGGATCGCTGCTCACGCGATGACAGAAGACACACTGCGTGCGGACGAGCGCGTCCCTGGCGCTGTCGCGGTTGCGGGTCTTTGCGTCCATTTTCGCCAGCAGGGGTTCGAGGTCCGCCAGGGTCCAGTTTTTGAAGGTGTGGCCGGGCAGGGCGTGGGGCGACAGCGTTGCGGGCTGCTGCGGATGGATGATGGCGGCGAGCTGCTGCGCATCCTGAGGTTTCATGGCGGCGGCGAGCTCGCTGCGGGTGTCGGCGATCGCTTTGAAGAAAGTGGACGCGCCGTTCATCTTCTCCGCCTTGTTCAGCGCCTCGAAGACGACACGGCGCTGCTGCAGCGTCCAGCCGTCCTTGAGATAGCGGAGCATGAAGGGATAGAACAACAGGTCCTCCGAGCTCGTGGCCGCCTGGAGCAGCGGCATGGTCTTTTCGATGACGGTCGGTGATTTGAGATAGACCAGCAGGCGGCAGAGTTCGCGGTCGAGGAAGGTTTCGTTGGACGGATAAGCCGCCCAAGTGTGTAGCTTGTCTTTTTGTGCTGGCTCCCCGTGACGGGCAATGGCGACGGCGATGACGCGGAGGGCATCGAGCGTTGGTTTCGGCGCGGCTTTCATCACCGCGCCGAGAATCGGCTCAAGGTCGGCTTTTTCCCCGACTCGGGCGAGGGCGAGCAGCTCGTGCATCTGGCCGGAGCGGAGAGCATCCACACGCCATTCAGTGACGGGGCGGCTTTCGAGAGAAAGGCGCGTTTGATGCTCCACAAAGCGTTGGTCGGACGTGTCGGACGCGTTAGGCCCGTCTGTCTTGGCGGGCGCATTCGCGGTCACCCGATACAGCCCGCTCTGCGTTCCTCGCCCCCCGGTGATGAACCACATCGCGCCATCCGGCCCAACGCAGCCGTCGGTGACGTTCAACGGCCTTCCCGACACGAAGTCCTCCTGCTCTGCCACATAGCTCGCGCCACTCTTCCTTAGATGCACGGCGATGATGCGGCCGTAGCTCCAATCCAGGATGTAGAGGGCGTCTTGATACTTCTTTGGAAACGCAGCGCCATGACCGAAATAGATGCCGGTGGGCGAAGAGAGGCCGATGTCGATGACGCTGGGCAGCGTGTCCGCATACCACGCGGGGAAGCGGCCGGTACCGCGACGCCAGCCGAAATCCGCGCCGGGAACGACGTGCAGCACGCGGGTGGGCATGTACCAGGGCGTGCCGACATCCCGCTCCATGTCGGCGTCAAAGGTGAAGAGGTCACCGCGCTCGTTGAAGGCGATGTCGAGCGGGTTGCGGAGGCCACCGGCGAGCAGCGTGATCTTTGAACCGTCGGGCTTCACGCGCAGGATGTGGCCGGCGGGCAGCTCGACATTGCCGTCGAACATGCTGCCATCCCAGGGATTCGGGATGAGCTGGTCGTTGGCGTAGTTTTTCAGCGGCGAGTCGGGCGCGATGTTTTCCGGAATGAGGACGTTGTTGCCGTGCGCGACGTAGATGTCGCCATCGGGGCCGAGTTTGATGTGATTGCGGCCATGGCCGACGCCGCCACCGGTGCGCATGAGTTCCTTGCGCACGTCGAAGGTGCCGTCGCCGTCTTTGTCGGTGAGGCGGAAGAGCGCCTTCGTGTCGTTCGCATTCGCAAAGAGCGAGCCGTGCGCGTAGAGCAGCCCGCGGCATTCGAGCAGTTCATCGTCGATGACTTCCACCTTCTGATCGCCGCTGCCGCTGAGGGTGAGGCGCAGGAGACCCTTCTTTTCTTTGCCAAGCGTAATGCGGCCCTGCGGATCGAAGGCCATGGACACCCAGGAGTCTTCTCCGGGCTGAGCGGAGCGGACGAGCTCCGCCTTGAAGCCGGGCAGCAAGGTGAGCGTATCGGGATCGGTGGCCTGGTTCTGCGCGCCGGGCTTGGCGAGCTGCCAGGAGTTGTAGGCGTCGAAGGTCTTTTTCAAGTCGAAGGGATTGGCGGCGGGCTCGCGGGCAGCAAGATCGAGCGCTTTTGCATTTTCCCAGGCGGCGTCCGTCGCCACCCACTGGACGGCGGCTAGGTCACCATTGAGTTCCAGCAGCGCCGCCGTGACCGCCTTTCCGGACACGCGAAGGCCGAGGCGGTGCGGCTTGCCATCGCCAAGCAGGGCGGTCAGGTCCGTGCCGAGGGCGCTTTCCATGGCGGCGGGTTTTTGCGCGATGACTTCCCCGTCGATCAGCACTTCCAAGGGCGCTTCGGACGCGGTCAACAGCACCGCCTTGAGCAGTTTCCCCTCGTGCCTCACCTCCCGGGAATAGGTCACGACTCCAGCCGTCTCTGCGTGCAACCACAGCGGTGCGGGCGGGCGATTCGCGAGCTGGGCGCCGAGGTGCAGGGGGACGAGCAGGAGCAGCAGGCGGAGCATCATGGGGATGGAACGCGATCAACGGTGGGCGACTGTCTTCACCGGCCGTTTTTGCCGTGACAGGGAGCTCCGCCGCCCCGTATCCTTCCTCTCGTCTCCACAACGCATGCAACCGCCCATGACCGGACTCATCGAGGTCAAACTCACTGAGCTGAACCAGTTGTTCAACTCCATGGACCCTTCCCCCTTCCACGAGCGGGACCTGGACCGCAACGCCGAGGAGTTCATCGTCAGCTGGGCGCAGGAGCATCCGCGTCAGCACGACTTGAAGCTCGTCGTGCACCTCTCGCGCAGCCCTTCAAATCCCGACGAAGCGCAAAAACTCGTCGCCGACTCCGTGGCGCACTATTTCGGGTATCGCGCCGACATGGCTCTCCACGAGTTCAAGCGCCTGATGCGGGAAGGTCGTGCGGCGCTGGCAGTGGGGTTGCTTTTCCTAGCCGCGTGCCAGATCATCGCCTCACTGCTGACCCCGCAGACAGGCGGCTGGGAGTCCCTCATCCGCGAGGGGCTCACCATCGGCGGCTGGGTGGCGATGTGGCGCCCGCTGGAAATTTACCTTTACCGCTGGTGGCCTCTGCTGGCCCGGCGCAGACTCTACCGACGGCTTGCCGCCATGCCGGTGGAAGTTCGTAACATTGCTTCACGTTAAAACCCTGCCCAAAATAACATCGCACCATGAAAACCCTGCTCCGCGCCCTTTTTCTTCTCATTCCCGCTCTCGGCTTCGCAGCCGACCCGGTGAAACACGTCAAGGCTGAAGAGGCAGCCAAGATCATCGCGGACGGCGGTGTCATCGTCGTCGATGTACGCACCGCCGACGAGTTTCAGGAAGGCCACATCAACGGCGCGAAGAACATCGACATCATGAGCGACGATTTCGAGAAAGAGCTGGCAAAACTGGACAAAACGAAGCCTGTGATCGTGCATTGCCAGGCCGGCGGTCGCAGCACCCGCGCACTGCCGGTGTTCCAGAAACTCGGCTTCAAGGAACTCATTCACCTCGACGACGGATTCGGCGGCTGGCAGGACGCCGGCAAGCCGGTGGAGAAGTAAGCCTCCGATTAACCGCCGAGCGCCTTGCTCTTTTCAGCGGCGGCGCGCACGGCCTGAATCATTGCATTGCGCAGGCCGTGTCGTTCGAGCTGTTCGAGCGCGGCGATGGTCGTTCCTCCGGGACTGGTGACTTCATCCCTCAACGCAGCGGGATGTTTGCCGGTGACGAGCACCATCTCCGCCGCTCCGGCGACGGTTTGAGCCGCCAAGGTCAGCGCCGTGGTGCGCGGCAGGCCCATGAGCACACCGCCGTCGGCCAGCGCCTCGATCACGGTGTAAACGTAGGCCGGTCCGCTGCCGGAGAGGCCGGTGACGGCGTCCAGCAGCTTCTCTGAAACTTCGTCCGCCGTACCGACGGCGCCGAGGATTTTCTTTGCCATTGCGGCATCCTTCGCGGTGGCCTTGCTGCCGCGTGCGAACGCTGCCGCGCCGACGCCGACGAGCGCGGGCGTGTTCGGCATGCTGCGGATCACACGCTGACGCGCTCCGAGCCACGTTTCCAAATGCGCGAGGGAAACACCCGCCGCGATGCTGAGATGAAGACGCGCACCTTTGACCTCTGAAAGCGCCTCGCAGAGCGCCTTCATGTCCGCAGGCTTCACCGCGAGGATGACCACGTCCGATGCGGCGGCGACCTCTTCCGGCGTGCCGGTGATCGTCCGGCAGGCGAGGCACTTGCGCAGGCCGTTGACCGCCTCCGGCACCACGTCGCTGAGCGCCACGGCGAGGCCGCCTTTGCCGAGCGCCTGTTCCACGCCGCGCAGCAGTGCGCCGCCCATTTTTCCGCAGCCGATGAGTCCGAGTTTCAACATGCCGCAGACTGTGGGGCGGATGTCCGATTGCGCAAGCACGCCAATCTTCCCTTGGACGGTTCGCCCGTCCATCGCCATGCTGCGGAGAGTCACAGGGGAGAAATGAACGAAGATCCTTTTTATCCCGAAAAATTCATCGCCGCAGGTCCGGCGGCGAAGGTCTATTGCGGGGTGGAGGCTGCCACGGGACGGCGGGTGCTAATCAAGGCACTGCATGAGATCGAAACACCGCACCTGCTGGACCGCGAAAAACTGCAGCTACTCGCGCCCGCACTGCTGCAAGTGCGGCACCCGCAGATCGCCGGCCTTATCACCATTCTGGCGGCGGAAGACGAGTTCACGCTGATCTACGACTTCATGCCCGGCATGAATCTGCTGTCGTTCGCGGCTGCGCGCCGGACAGCGCCCGCAGATCTCCGCGCCCTCGCCGTGCAACTGATGCACGCGCTGATGGTGGGTGAGCAACTCCGCCAGCCGCACGGAGATCTGAAGCCTAGCAATCTCATCATCGCCGACCATCCCGGCGGCGGGTTGTTTATGCAGGTGCAGGACTGGGGTTTATCGTTCACGCGAACGGAGCATCCGCTGGAAACGCTATGGTTTCGTGCCCCGGAACTGCACGCCGGGGGAGCGCCGACAAGCCGCAGCGATCTCTTCACCGCTGCCGCGAGCCTTTTCTGCCTCGCCACGAATTCAGTGCCAGCGCAGGGAGAGGACGTGGCGGACATGGTGCGTCAATGGAACGACTTCGACGCCGCTCGCACTCTGCGCCATCTGCACCCGGATCTCGGCGAGCCCTTCATCGACTGGCTGACCTGCCTGCTGCGTCCCGATCCGCAGCAACGGCCGCAGTCTGTCGCCCAGGCGCTCGAATTGCTGATGCCACCCGCACCTCCAGCGCATCCCCGTGCGCCGAAGCCGGTCATGCACCGACCGGCGCCCGCCGTCGCCAACGCGCCCGCCAAAAGGCAGACTTCGAGCGTGCGGCGTTTCCTCGCCGCGCTGCTGAACCTCACAGCGCTCGCGCTTGTCGGCTTTTTCCTCTGGCCGTTTCTCCGCGAGGCGATCTCTTCCAGGCGCATCTCCATGCCCGGATTCACCGAATCAACCGCGAGAAGCACGGTGACCGCCGCGACCGGACGCTATGTGCGCATCGAGATTCCCACCAAACGCGGCGTCCTCAACCTCGCCGAAGTGGAGGTCTTCAGCGGAGGGAAAAACATCGCCCTGAAGGGAAAGGCGACCCAGAGCAGTGTGAGCAACGATGGAACCCCGGATCTCGCCATCGACGGCAACACGGACGGGAACATGCCGAAGAGCAAAAGCGTCACGCACACCCACGGCAACAAGCGCGGCAGTCCGTGGTGGCGGGTGGATCTCGGCCGGGCGGCTCCGATCCAGCGCATCGTCATCTGGAACCGCACGGATGAAGCCTTCGGAGACCGCACGGAGAACCTGACGGTGCAGGTGCTGGACTCCAACGACAGCGTCATTTGGCAGAAGACCGGCCTGCCGAAGCCTGCTCCAAGACTGGAGCTCGTTCCCGCCCGCTGACGCCCGGCGACAGCATTCTCCATGCAGCCGGCGGCGATTTCTCATGCCGGCCCCGCGTATGATTCATCTGCCGTGACCCGATTTCCCGCCATTCCCCTGCTCATGCTCGCGACGCCCGCCGCTGCGGCGGTGGATTTCGTCCGGGACATCCAGCCCATCTTCAGCGAGCACTGCTACGAGTGTCACGGCTCTCACAAGCAGGAGGCCGCCTTCCGGCTCGATCACAAACCGACGGCGATGAAGGGCGGCGACTTCGGCGTGGCGATCCTTCCCGGCAAGGCTGACGACAGCCGCCTCATGCACGCCGTGCTCGGCACGAATCCGAAGATGCTCATGCCGCGCAAACGCGATCCGCTCAGCGCCGGGGAGATCGCCAAACTCAAAGAGTGGATCGATGCCGGCGCCGAATGGCCTGAGAGCGCCAGCGTGAAGCTGGAGCAAAACACCGACCACTGGGCCTTCAAGCCGCCGGTCAAACCCAGGGTGCCCGCGCATGCAAAGCATCCGATTGACGCCTTCATCCGCGAGCGCCTCGAAAAAGAAGGTCTCAAGCCTGCGCCGAAAGCCTCACAGGAAACGCTGCGCCGTCGCATGCATTTGGATCTTGTGGGACTGCCGCCTGATCCGTCGGAAAAGTCCAACCTGTCCGAACTGACCGACAAACTCCTGCAATCTCCGCACTTCGGCGAGCGCTGGGCCCGCCACTGGCTCGACGCGGCGCATTACGCCGACAGCAACGGCTACGAAAAGGATCCGATGCGCTTCATCTGGTTCTACCGCGACTGGGTCATCGACGCCTACAATCGCGACCTGCCCTACAACGAATTCATCATCCAGCAGATCGCCGGCGACCAGCTCCCGAAGGCCACGCAGGATCAAATCGTCGCCACCGGGTTCCTGCGCAATTCGATGATCAACGAGGAAGGCGGCATCGATCCCGAGCAGTTCCGCATGGAGGCCATGTTTGACCACCTGGAGGTCATCGGCAGAAGCATCCTCGGCCTCAGCATCGGCTGCGCCCAGTGCCACAACCACAAGTACGACCCCATCTCCCACGAGGAGTACTACCGGATGTTCGCCTACCTGAACAACGACAACGAACCCTGGCGCGTCGTTTACACCGCAGCCGAGCAGATGCAGCGCTCGCAAATCCTCCAGCGCACCGCCGAGCTCGAAGCCAAGCTCAAGCACGACCACCCCGACTGGCAGCAGCGCATGAACGCGTGGAAGGCGCAGGTCAAAGCCGCGCAGCCGCAGTGGCAGACGCTCCATTTCGTGGACGATCCCTCCGGCGGCGAAAAAGCACTGCGCCAGCCCGACGGCAGCATCCTCGCGCAAGGCTACGCGCCCACGAAGTCCGACGTGAAATTCGTCGTAAAGCTCGATGCGCCGCGGACCATCAACGCCTTCCGTCTTGAGCTCATGAACGACCCGAATCTGCCCGCCTACGGCCCCGGACGTTCGCAAAAAGGCACCGCCGCGCTCACCGAGTTCAACGCCCAGATGAACATCGACGGCAAGCCCGCGAAGCTGAAGTTTGTCAGAGCCACCGCCGACTTCGGCGAGGCGGAGAACACGCCTTTGGCAGCGTTTGCCCGTGACAAAGAGGCCGCGAAGGACAAACGCGTCACCGGCCCGGTCGGCTACGCCATCGACGGCAAGGCCGAAACAGCCTGGGGCATCGACGCCGGCCCCGGCCGCCGCAACGTGCCGCGCAACGCCGTTTTTGTGCTCGAAAAACCCGTCGAGGTCACGCCGGACTCCGAACTCACTGTCACCCTCAGCATGAAGCACGGCGGCTGGAACAGCGACGACCTGCAGACGATGAACCTCGGCCGCTACCGCATCAGCACCACCGATGCGCCGGATGCGGAGGCCGATCCGCTCTACAGCCGCCAGTCCGAGTTCGCCGTCTTCCGCACCACCATTCCTGAATGGAAAGATGTGAACGATGAAATCGAAGCCGCATGGCGACAGCATCCACAGGGCACCACCACCCTCGTGCTCGACGCCCGCGATCAGCCGCGCATGACCACCATCCTGAAGCGCGGAGATTTCACCAAGCCCGGAGACAAAGTCACCGCCGGCGTGCCCGCCGTTCTCAATCCGCTGCCGAAGAATGCCGACGGCAGCCGTCTGACCTTCGCTAAATGGCTGGCGAGCCGTCAGTCGCCCACCACCGCCCGCGCGTATGTGAACCGCGTGTGGCAGGCCGTCTTCGGCACCGGCTTGGTGGAGACCGCCGAGGACTTCGGCACGCAGGGCACACCGCCGAGTCATCCGGAGCTGCTCGACTGGCTGGCCGTGGATTTCATGGAGCACGGCTGGAGCACGAAGCATCTGCTGAAACTCATCGTGACGAGCGAGACCTACCAGCAGTCCAGCAAGATCACGCCGCAACTCCTCGAACGCGATCCCTACAACCGCCTGCTCGCCCGCGGGCCGCGCTTCCGAGTGGAGGGGGAGGTCGTGCGCGACATCCAGCTCGCCGCGAGCGGCCTGCTCAATCCCGCGCTCGGCGGACGCCCCGTCATGCCGCCCGCCCCGGCTTATCTCTTCGAAAAACCCGCCAGCTACGCCCCCTTTCCCTGGCACGTCGATGAAGACGCGAACCAGTTCCGCCGCAGCGTCTATGTCTTCCGCCGCCGCAGCACGCCGTATCCGTTTTTGAGCACCTTTGACGTGCCGAACGGTGAAGCCTCCTGCATCCGCCGCTCCCGCAGCAACACGCCGATGCAGGCGCTCATGACTCTCAACGAAACCATGAGCATGGAAGCCGCGAAAGCCCTCGGCGAACGCATGTGGAAGGAAGGCGGTGCCACGGACGCCTCCCGCATCGGCTACGGCTTCAAACTCTGCACCGGCCGCGCTCCCACGCCGAAGGAAGGCAGCGTCCTTCTCGAAATGCTCAAACGCCACCAGTCCAAGCCTGGTGAAATCGATCCCCGCACCCTCGTCGCCCGCGTCCTTCTGAATCTCGACGAGACGATCACAAAGGAATAAGGAAGCTCAAGCGGCAGGCACATGCGCAGGAGGCGGGCGAGACCGATGAGGAGCCTGCCCCCGGCCGTTTCAAGCCCGGCAAGACAGGCTCAAAAATCGAGGTAGATCTCGGCGCGACGGTTGCGGCTGCGTCCTTCGGGGTCGTCGGTGCCGTCGGACTTCTTGTTCGGACTCAGCGGCTGCGCCTTTCCCATGGCGGCGGTTTCCACCTGGTCTGCGGGCACGCCTTTGGCGACGAGCTGGCGCTTGACGGTTTCGGCCCGCAGCCGGGAGAGGTTGATGTTGTAGTCGTCCTCGCCCTTCTCGTCGGTGTGGCCGGCGATACGGAGTTTTTTCGAAGGATCCGCCTTCATGAGTTCCGAGATCACGTCGATCTGCTTCTGCGCCCGCGGGTGAAGATTGGCGCTGTCGTATTCGAAGTAGAGCGCGAGCGACTCACCGCCCTTGGGATTTTTCACGATCGGCGTGTAGGGCACGCCCATCTTGGAGGCGTTCTGCGCGAAGGAGCCGAGGATTTCCGAAAGATTGAGCCCCGCGACTTTCCAGGGTTGGGCGATGTCCGAACGCTTCAGCTCGATGCCGAACTCCGTCTTCTGCTGCAGGGTCTCGGACTTCACCTGGGCGATGGCCCATGAGACCTCCGGACTGGCGATGGTGATGATCAGCGGCTTGCCTTCGTTCAGCTCGTACTGCCCTTCTTCGAAGACAATGCAGAGGCCGACAAGGCGCTCGACGGGGACTTTCTCCTCATCGACCAACTTCCGGGCGTTCGTGAAGTCGTGCTTCAAAAGATGAGTCACAAAATCGCTGGCAAAGGCGAGAGCATCCCTGCTTTCCTCGACCACGAAGAGCTGCTTCACGGGGGCCTCGGTTCCCGGGGACTGCGGGGTCTTGGACGCCGCGCCACCCGCCGCAGGCGGCGCTGCGGAGGTCGGCATCGCGGCGACGGCGGCGCTCATTTCCACAGGCATGATGGCCTTGGCGATTTTCCAGCCCATCTGATCGTCCCGTTCAAGATCGATCTGCAGACGGGTGGTTTCGTCGGTGCCCGGCTTGGTGAAGGGGATGGAGAGGCGGGTGCGGTTCTCGACGAGGCCGAGGATGCTCACCTCGTCCTCCCGGCCAGGCTTGTAGCCCATGCCCATGAGTGTCTCGAAGAGCTTGGCGGCCTCGTCCGACTGGCCGGCGTCCGCAGCCGCGGCGAGCCTGCCTGCAGTGGCAAAATCACCTGCAGCGAGGCTTCGAGCGAGCTGCTTGCCGAGGTCGATCGGACGTGCGAAACCGAAGGCGACGGGCTTCGGCGACGGGGGGGGAGGAGGCGCAGCCTTGGGTGGCGGGGGCGGAACCATGGCGGGCACCGGCGGGGCTTCCGCCTTGACCGCCGCCACCTTCTCCGCGACCTCGGCGGCGGCTTTTTCCTCCTGCCGCATCATCTTGTTTTTCGTGAAGAGAAAGAAGATGGCCGTGCTGAGCGCGAGGGCCGCCACGACGATGATGACGGGCACGAGACTGCCGCCGTGGCATGCACGGGCTTGGAGGTTGCGGGAGGGATATCTCATGGCCGGTAGGGACTTGGAGGGCTAGCAGCAAAGATGCCACCACTGACGGCAGTCAATCAAGGCTTAATAAATTGCGGGGCGCAACCGCTCAGGGCTTGTCCTCTGCGTCCGGCTTGGTTTCACCGCCGCGCATCTTGGCCTTCAAACGCGACCAGAAATCCGTGGATTCACCGGCTTCGTCCGCGCTCACGACCCCGGAGGTGCCGGCTTCGAACGAAGGGACGTCCACGGCGTCACGCGGGCCGTTGCCGACGTTGGCAAGGGAGCGGCCGTAGGGGGCGAAATTGTTCACCGGCACGTCGTACTTCTGCGTGGAGGAGGCCAGCTGGCGATGCGCGTTGATGAAGGCCGTGGGGCTGTAGTAGTTGGAGTTGTCCCTGGCGAAACTGGAGCGGTTCATGCCGATGTGCAGATTTTTGCGGACCTCGAAATGGAGATGAACGAGGTACATGCCGTTGTTGCCGCCCATCGTGCCCACCAGTTCCCCCTTTTCGACGAGCTGATGCAGCTTGACCTTCCGCTCGTGCAGATGGGCGTAGAGCGAATCCACCATGGCGATGCGACCGTCGAGTTCGCGATAGACGTGGCGCACGAGAACGCAGTTCCCCCAGCCGACGCCGATATTCTGGGAAAAGATGACCACGCCACGACCCATGGAGTAGATCGGGGCGCCGAGATCGGTGTCACCACCGCTGTTGCCGTTCCAATCCTCACCCAAGTGGCCGTTGGGCCAGTAACCGCGCGCCTTGTGGTAGCCGACCGCCTCCGGCTTGCCCACGGGAAAATCAAAGCCGTCCGCCAGCCGCACACGGATCGTGGACCCCGCCTGCCCCAGCGCGGTGCTCCCACCAAGCAGCCAAATGAACCCCACGGCGGCCACGAAAAAAACCGCGCGCATCGGAGTGCGATGCTGCGGACGGGACCGGGGTGACTGTGAGGCACTGGTTGGCATGCCGGGCGGGGGGTATGGAAACTAGCCAACTTTGCCGCATTGGCTAGCTTGAAAACGGACGCCCTGGCCGGTGACGAAATTTCCACACCGATTGCAGTGACTGGAGTCGATGCGCTTGCAAAGACTGTCGGCACGCCTGACACTCCGGCTTTCCCCTTCGCCCTCCCTACTTCCAACCATGCCAGACTGGCTCGCGATCATCCTCCTCGGCATCATTGAAGGTGTCACCGAATTCCTGCCCATCTCCTCCACCGGGCATCTGCTGATCCCGCAAAACCTGGGCGTGCTTCCGGATAAAAGTGATCTGTTCAACGTGGTGATCCAGAGCGGGGCGGTGATCGCCGTGCTGGCCGTCTTTACGCAGCGGGTGAAACAGCTCGCCACCACGCTCTCGGAGCCGGGCACACGGGATTATCTGGCGAAGATCACGGTCGCCTTCCTCATCACCGCCGCAGGCGGACTGCTGATCAAAAAGTTCAACATCGAACTGCCGGAGACCATCCCGCCGGTCGCCTGGGCGACGCTCATTGGCGGTGGGATCATCCTGGTGCTGGAATTCCTGCACAAGGGCAAGCCCGGCACTTCCGACATCGGCTGGACCGTGGTCGTGGGTGTCGCCTGCGCCCAGCTGCTGGCCGCCGTGTTTCCCGGGACGTCCCGCTCCGGCGCCAGCATCCTCATGGCGCTGGCCTTCGGCGTGGCGCGTCCTGCGGCCACGGAGTTTTCATTTTTGCTGGGCATTCCGACGCTGATGGCCGCCGGCGCCTACAAGATCCTCTCCGCCCTGAAGGACGGCACCGCTGGAAACGAGGACTGGAGCATGGTGGCGCTGGGCACGGCGGTTTCGGCCGTTTCGGCCTTTGTCGTCGTGAAATGGCTCATCCGCTTCGTGCAGAGCCACACGTTCAACGGATTTGCCTGGTATCGCATCGCGCTGGGCGGCGCGTTGCTGGCCTGGGTGTCGTATGGCGGAGGACACTGACATGGTCGCAATGATCCAGGGCTGGTTCCGCCGGACGGTCTTCAAGACCATCCGTTTTCTCAAGCACCCCCGCAAACTGCGGGACCGGCCGACCCTGCGCTGGTTCGCCCGCCATTTCCTCGACAAGCGCGTGTGGCGGCCCACGCAGCACACGCTCGCCGGAGGGATGGCCATCGGCACGTTCATCACGCTGCAGCTTCTGCCGATCCAGACGCCCTCCGCCGTCATTCTGGCCGCCATTTTCAGGGTGAACATCCCGATCGCCATCGTCATGTGCTGGCTGAGCAATCCATTCACCTTTGTCTTCATCGGCGGGCTGGAATACGCCATCGGCAAATGGTTCCTGCAACTCTACACGACCGTTCCCACGACCCCCTTCCCCAACCAACTGCCGGACTCGATGGTGGACGCCTGGCTGGTGCTCAAGGAGCATGCGCCAGTGATGCTGATCGGGGGGATTTTGCTGGGTGCCATCGTCTCCCTGCTCAGCTACGTCGTCACCTGGAGCACGTGGGAAGTCGGCGCCCGCATGGAGCGGGCACGCAAGCTGAGGACGGCGCGCTCGGCCTGATGCCGGCACCCGCCAAATGCCGCGACGGCAGGATTGGCAGGAAAAACCTTGTTCCACCGCCCGCTTTGCGTTCTCATTCAGACGAAGCAACGAATCGCATGACCGAACCGGAACGCAGGATCATCGCCGCCCAGGGCTACGTGGAGCTGGGCCTCTTTGCCGAGGCCGAAGCCGAGCTGTCCCCGCTACCGGCTGCGATGCGGGAGCGCGTCGATGTTGTCGAAATCCTGCTGCTCTGCCTCATGGGCCGCCGCCGGTGGGAGGAGGCGCTCGCGCTCGCCACCCGGCTTTGCCGACTGGAGCCCAGCGAACCCGGAGGCTTCATCCACGCCGCCTTCTGCCTGCATGAAATGGGAAAAACCGAGGAAGCCGTCGAAATTCTCTCCAACGGCCCCGCCTCGCTGCGCACCAAGGCGGTCTATTACTACAACATCGGCTGCTACCACGCCCGGCTGGGGCATTATGACCAATCGCTCTCCTATCTGGAGCGGGCCTTCGAAATGGACGGTGACCTGCGCCAGCACGCCAAACGGGATCGCGATCTCGACTGCCTGCGCGCCCAACTGGAGGCCCATCACGCATGAGTTTGGCCGTCAATGCGCAGCAGTTGCAGGCCGTGCAAGCCTGGTTTGACGAGAGCTTCCGCACACGCGGGGAGATGGGCGCTTCGGTGTCCATCTGGCAGCATGGCCAGGAGTTGCTGCACCTGGCCCGCGGACACTGCGACCGCGCCCGCACGCGGGAGTGGGACCAGGACACACTGGTCCCTGTCTGGTCGGCCACAAAAGGCCCCGCCGCCGTCTGCTGCCTTCTGGCGCTGGAGGAGGCCGGTGTGCCGCTGGACTGCCCGGTTTCCGAAGTGTGGCCGGAGTTCGTCGGCGGCGGAAAAGCCAGCATTACCTTCCTGCATCTGCTCAGCCACACCGCCGGACTCTGCGCGCTCGATGAACCCACGCCGATTTACAATTACGACGCTGTCATCGAGGCGCTCGAACGCCAGCACCCGCTCTGGGAGCCCGGCATGCGCCAGGGCTACCACGCGCGCACATTCGGCTTTCTCATGGATGAAATCGTGCGCCGCCTCGCCGAGACCGAATCCCTCGGCGAATACTTCCGCGAGGTCTTTGGCAGCCCCATGGCACTCGATTTCTGGATCGGCCTGCCCAGCGCCCAGTGGGAGCGCGTCTCGCCGATCTACCCCGGCAAGATCAGCATCGCCAACAGCGACCAGCCCTTCATCAAGGCCTTCAACACCTCGGGTTCGCTCACGCAGCGCACCTTCACCTCGCCCTTCGGCCTGAATGCGGTGAACGACTTCAATCAGAGCGAAACCTGGTCGCGCGGCTACGCCAGCATGGGCGGCGTCGGCAGCGCCCACGGCCTGGGTAAATTCTACGCCATGCTCGCTCAGGGTGGCGTCTGGAACGGCGCGCAGATCGTTCCTGAAAACCTCGTGCGTCGTCTCGAACAAACGCTCACACAAGAGAACGATTCCGTGCTGCTCGCCCCCGTCGCCTTCTCCGCCGGCATGATGCAGGACCCGCTGGATGAAGATCCCGAATCCGAAAACCACGGCGGCAAACTCCGCCCGCTCTACGGCCCCAGCCTGCGCGCCTTCGGCCATCCCGGTGCCGGCGGCAGCCTCGCCTTCGCCGATCCGGAGAACGGCATCGCCTTCGCCTACGTCATGAACCAGATGGAAGTCGGCGCCCTGCCCGGGGAGCGCGTGCAGGGTCTGGTGAGCGCTTTGTACGGCTGATCGAAGCTGTTTGAGGGCGAAGCGGGGCGTTGGGAGTGATCATCAGCAGCTCCTCCCGGAATTTTTTTATTTCAAATCTTCCACCATCACCCTGTCTTGTTGAAGCTGGTTCTTCTCCTCCGTTGCCACTGCGTAGATCGCAAACGAATAGACCGTAAAAAAAGCAAGCGGGACTGCAAAGACCACATCGATCAAGGCATCGACCCAAACCGTCGCATTCGGAAAAACAAGATACACCCCGAAGTAAGTTGCCGTGTAAGCCGCCAACCAAAGGGCGAATAGCAATCCGGCGATGATCAGCGTCGATAGCTTCCGCCCCTCCATCAACTCCCCGCTGTATTCCCGAGTCTGAATCAACCCCGGCCGCTCAAACGCGACGATCGGCTCGATGAGAAAGTACTTTCCCATGAGATAGATGCCGGGAATCACCAAAGCGAGAATCCCCAAGCCAATGAACAGGGAGGTCACGATGATTGCAGCCAAAAGCGGCAACGCTTTTGCAGCTACGAGATGGATGCCTTCTTCAAGTCGGCACGCCACACCCAAATGATTCTGACGTGCCACATACAAGACTCCGAGGCTCAAGAACGGCATGAAAACCATCGAGATCAAACTGTCGCTTTGCAGGCTCTGCCAAGACTCAGGGTCGTAGTTGAAGACATTGTGGTTGAGGTAGGTTAAAAGAATCGCCTCAGCCAATGCGACAGGGAGAACCGCACAAGCAATCCCCCCGAGGGACTTGAAAAACAGGGATGTCGCGAGTTCCAGCGGCTGCCTCCACATGCGAAAGACGCTATTCCAGCACGGACTCAGCGTCAATACTCCAGCTTCCTTCTCCGAACTGGCGCGTCAGATCGGGGTGGATCGTTCCGCCATGACCCGCCTGCTGAGCGGCGAGCACACCTTCACCGTGCCCCCATGCCAAGGCGCTGTCGGAACATTTCGCCGTGAGTGCCGCTTCGTTTCTAGCCTTCCGCAGCCTTGAACCGCACCCGGCACCTCGAGGACGAAGCGCCCTACCTTCTTGAGGGCACGGAGGTGGCGGCAGACACACGGGAGTCGCACCTCCAGAAGTTTCAGCGGACGACGGAAGATCTGGAGTCGCACCTCCAGAAGCTGGAGTTTCACCTCCAACGATTGGAGTCGCACCTCCAGGAGCTTCAGTGGACGACGGAGGAATTGGAGTTCCACCTCCAGAAGCTTCAGTGGACGGCGCAGGAGTTGGAGTTCCACCTCCAGAAACTGGAGTTTCGCCCCCAACGATTGGAGTTCCACCTCCTGAAACTGGAGTTTCGCCTCCAACGATTGGAGTTCCACCTCCTGAAACTGGAATTTCGCCTCCAACGATTGGAGTTCCACCTCCAGGGGAAAGCGGAGGCAGGCCGCATGGTGGTCTGATCACTCGGCGATCGAGTGCTTTCCTTCGATCACGGCGACGTTCTTTCCGCCGCTGGCGCTGATTTCGTTTTGAATCACCGAGTTGCTCCGCATGCCCTTATCGATTTCGATCCCGTTTTTCGTGCTGCGATCAATTCCGTTGAGGGCGATGATGTTACCCTGCTCGCCCGTTGGTTTTTTCGATGAAGCCAAGACCCGAACGCCGGTGCCGCAGTCGCTCAGCTCATTGCTGGCAACGAGGCACTTCTGCGATCCATCGAGCACGACGCCGGTCTGGCAGCGGGTGAAATGATTGTGCGTGATCTGGCTGTCGGAAACCTGCCCGCCAAAGAGCACCCCCTCACCGGCGATGTCGCGAAAGGAGCATTGGTCGATCTCCAGGCCCTCGAATTCCGCCTTTGGCAGGGACAGGCCTGCGGCGGTTTGATTCTGGAAGAAGCAGCGGCCGATCAGGATTTTCGAGGAGGGCCTGGCACCATCGGATTCTGCGACCGCATGCTTTCCGCCTTCGAAGGTTAGTTTTTCGACGAACAGGTTTTCGCCGCCGCCGATGAACAGGATCGCCGCCGTGTCTTTGCCTGCCTTCAACACGCATTCCTCTGCATCCAGGCCGATAAGGCGCAACTTCTTCGCCTCGGTCAGCCGCAGCCCTTTTTCGATGACATGCACGCCGGGCGGGATCACCACCTCGCCGCCGCCGGCCTTGATGGCCTCGTCGATGAACTTCTGAATCTCTCCTTCCGTGAGGGCCGGAGATGGCCGGGCAGCAGCGAGCAAGAGACAGAGCGTGAGGGCAAAGCGGAACATGGTGGTGAAAAGACGAAGCGATCTCGTTGAAACTCGCTTTTTTCAGCGTCTTTCGTTTCCTCTGTTCCAGACCATGAAGCTCCTCTCCCGCCCGGCCTTTTACATCATCGGCCTTCTCATCTTCATCATGCTGTTTTTAACGTCATGGATAAAATGGAGGCTCGACACGCTTCCAAGGGGGAAAGTAAAACAAGAAACACCACCCGCACCCGTTTCCCTCCCGCAACCATGAAGCACCTGACGATCCTCCTCTGCCTCCTCGCGGCGTCCTTCACCGCGCACGCCCGCCAGCCGAACATCATCTTCATCCTGGCCGATGACCTGGGTCCGGGGGATCTCGGCTGCTACGGGCAGAAGATCATCAAGACGCCAAACGTGGACCGACTGGCCGCCGAGGGAATGAAGCTCACCCAGCACTACTGCGGCAATGCGGTCTGCGCACCGTCACGCTGCGTGCTGATGACCGGCCAGCATCCCGGACACACCTTCATCCGCAACAATCGGCAGGCTGACGATGCCAAGGGACTGCCGCGACTCGGCAAACCTGAGCACGAGGGGCAGTATCCGATTCCCGACTCGACAATCACGCTGGCGGAGGTCTTCCAATCCGCCGGTTATGCGACGGGCGGCTTCGGCAAGTGGGGCCTCGGCGGGCCGACCTCCAGCGGGGCGCAGTTGAAGCAGGGCTTTGACCGCTGGTTCGGCTACAACTGTCAGGGCGTGGCGCACAATTTCTATCCCACCTACCTCTGGGACGACGACAAGACGATCGAACTCAACAACCCGCCCTTCTCCGCCCACGACACGCTGCGCCCGGACGAGGACCCGACAAATCCGGAGAGCTACAAACGCTTTCAGGGCAATGAATACTCGGCGGATCTCATCGCCGATGCCGCGCTGAAATTCGCCCGCGACAACAAGGACAAGCCCTTCTTTCTCTACTGGCCGACGACTGTGCCGCACGTCGCTCTCCAAGTGCCGGATGATTCGCTGGCCGAGTACCTCGGCAAGTTCGACGACCCACCCTACCCCGGCGGCAAGGGCTACATCCCGCACTTCAAGCCCAAGGCCGCCTACGCCGCCATGATCACCCGCATGGACCGCGAAATCGGCAAAATGATGACGCTCATCACCGAGCTCGGCCTCGATGACGATACGATCTTCGTCTTCGTGAGTGACAACGGTCCGGTCAACGGCACGCATCAGGGCCTCGCCGGCACCGACTGCGCCTTTTTCAATTCCAACGAAGGCCGCCGCGACGGCAAAGGCACGCTCTACGAAGGCGGTATCCGCTCTCCCGGCATCGTGAAATGGAAGGGCAGGATCAAGGCGGGCAGCATCAGCGACCGCATCACCGGATTCGAGGACTGGATGCCGACGCTCGCGGAGCTCAGCGGAGCGAAACTCGAGACGCCGCCGAATGACGGCATCAGCTTCGCCGCGACGCTGCTCGGCGAAACCCAGCCGGAGCGCGAGTTTCTCTACCGCGAATTTCACGGCTACGGCGGCCAGCAGTCCCTCCGCATGGGCGAATGGAAGCTCCTGCGCACCAACCTCGACGGCAAAGCCAAAGGCAAGGGCAAGCCCGTCCCGCCGACCGAGGAGCTGTTCAACATCGCGACCGATCCTGCCGAGACCAAGAACGTGGCCGCGGAGCATCCCGACATCGTCGCCAAGATGAAAGCCGTCATGGCTGCGCAGCACGCCAACAGCGCCGAATTCCCCATGGCGGCCTTGGATCAGTGATCCGCGCCGGGTTGCCTCAGCGCAGCAGCATCCAAAGCGTGCTGGCCCCGTGCCCGGGAGGAAAGTCCGCCAACGACGGATTGCGGACGAACTGCGGCGCACGGCGTTTGATCTTTGCGCAGAACCTTCCCTGACGCTCCAGGGAGGCGGGATCGATCTTTGTGCAGTTCGTGGACAGCAGGATCGCGCAGCCCGGCCCCGCCACTTCCAAGGCGGCCAGCAGCAGGTCTTCAAAGTGCCGCTCCACCTGCCAGCGCCGCCCGCCATTGCCGAACGAAAACGTCGGCGGATCGAGGATGATCGCGTCGAAACGCTCGCCCTTGTGTC
Organism: uncultured Prosthecobacter sp.; assembly: GCA_964452755.1. Classification (GTDB taxonomy): domain Bacteria; phylum Verrucomicrobiota; class Verrucomicrobiia; order Verrucomicrobiales; family Verrucomicrobiaceae; genus Prosthecobacter. The sequence continues at coordinate 1,373,878 of CAYVQY010000001.1, forward strand.
CCATTTTCGGCAGCAGCTCCAGCACGTCATCCGCGATGAAGCGGTGCCCATCCTCCGCGATCCCGTTGAGGACCAGATTTTCACGACCGCGATCGAGCGACTTCCTCGAAAGGTCCACGCTCACCGTCTCCGCACCCACGAGACCGGCCACCACGCTGAAGCTGCAGGTGTAGGCGAAGGTGTTCAGCAGCCGCTTCGGCCGCAGGGTCCGCAGCCGCGCCCGGTTCGCACGTTGATCGAGGAACAAACCGTGGCTGTAGCCTGCCGCGAAATCCAGGCCGTAGCGGATGCCCGCCTCCGTCACCACGGTCGTCAGCGGCAGCGCCGCGTCTCCCGAGTGCAGCACGGGCGAGACGCGCTCCTGATTTTTCAGCGGCAGGAACCGCGTGAAGACCCGCGACGGCGTCCACCCGGCCTTCGCGCACCATGTTTCCAGACCAGCGACCAGTTCGGTCAATGTCGCGTCATTTTTATGCGAGATCATCGCGTCATCGCCGAGGCGCTCCACCCAGCCCTCCGGACCCGAGGCGATCCGGTGGGCGTTCGTTCCCTCCTTATCGAACACCTCGCGCACGGCGGGAGCGGTCCAGGCTGTGGGCTGGGGAGGAGGGCGGCGGCTTCGGGTGTGACTCACAACCGCGAGCCTGTCGCAGGATCAGAGGCGGATCAATGTTCCGTGTTTCACCCATGGCCCGCCACCTGCGAATTCGCTGCAGGATTCGGTGTGCGCACACTTTGAGCTTGGCGGCGGCGGCGGAATTTGATTAGCTATACCACCATGCAAGAACGCACCTGGCACCTCCTCAAGGCCTCGGACAAGGAAATCTTCGGACCGACCGATCTCGAAACCCTGCGCGGCTGGGCTGCCGACGCGAAGATTTCACCGCTGGACAAGGTCTCCAACGACAACCGCATGAGCTGGATGCGTGCGCCGATGGTCCCGGAACTGCAGATGGATCTGCTCGTGCAGATGCCGGACAACTACCTCTACGGGCCGACCAACGTGGCCACCATCCAGGAATTCCTGGCCACGGGGGAGATCGACGAAAGCGTCACGATCATCAACTGCCGTGACAACAGCGAAAGCCGCCTGGGTGAACTCTCCTGGTTTCAGGCCAGCCCGCATCGTGCGCGGAGCGCCTCCACCACCTTTGTGGGATCGCAATGGCCTGCGGGCAAGCGCGGTCCCGGCGATCCCTCGCTCAAAGCCCACATCGCTTCCCTGGAGCGGCAGGTCATGGAGCTACAGCGCGTGGTGGACGAGTGGCAGCAGGCCTACAACAGCCTGCGGCAGCAGTTCATCGAAACGACGGGCCGCGAGCCGATGTGAGGCCGTATCAGGCGTTTTCTTCGCCAGCCTCCGGCTTCAGTCCCGGGAGTTCCTTCGCCTTGTCGGCGTAGCGGTCGAAGCGGTTCGAGAGGATCAGCAGCGTCGGCGCCCACAGGCCGATGAAGATGCCGAAACGCTCGGCATGCGCCTGCTCTTCGGGCGAGTCACCGTTGAGGAACCACCAGATCCAGATGGACAGCAGGATGGAGAGCATCCCGGCCTGGAAACAAATCGTGCTGAGGGTGCGGCAAATGGAAGGGTTCATGCCGCGAAAGTGCCATGCGAGCCCCCGTGCAGGCAAGCTAGCTTTGCCCTTCGCGCAAGCATGGCGGAGGGATTCGCAGGCACGGGCGCGCCCGCGTGCCCCTTGAGGGGAGCCGCGGATGGTGGCATGGTGCGACGCATGCCCCTCCCCGCTGAAATCCGCAACGCCCCCGCCTCGCCACCCCGACCCCGGGTGGCGCCGCACAAGCCGCGCGTTCAGCCGCAGACCTCACCGCCCGCGCTGGAACCGCCGTGGCATGTGATTCTGCATGACGACGACACGCACACGCACGAATACGTCGTCGAGATGCTCGGAGCGGTCCTCGGTCATTCACCGGAGCTGGCGCTGAAAATGGCGCGCGAGGTGCATGCCTCTGGCCGCGTCATCGTCGCCACCGTACACAAGGAACTCGCCGAGCTGCGGCAGCAGCAGATCGAGGAATTCGGCCCCGACAAGCGGGTGCCGGAATGCCGCAGCAGCATGCGGGCGACGATCGAATGCTCCGAATGACGGGCGTCACGCGGCGGACTGGCGCGGCTCCGGCAGACCGCGCAGGATGAAAATGGATGCGATGGAAAGCAGCGCCGCGCCCGAAGCCACGAGCGCGAACGAACCGGTGAAGGTGTAGATCAGACCGCCGAGACTGGTGGCCAGCAGCAGCGCCCACACATTGCAAAAGCCCAGCATCGCCTGGTAGGTGGAGCGCCGCTCCGGCGGGCAGAGTTCGGCGGTCAGCGTGAGATCGCCAACGCGGTCGAGGAAGAGGCCGAAGCCGAACACAAAAAACGCCGCCGAAAAGCCCGCGAAGGAATCCGCCAGGCAGGTCCATGCGCACAGCAGCATGCAGATCACGCGCGACATCACGACGAGCACCCGCCCGCCGCTGCGGTAGCCCAGCCAGGCCGCCAGCAGGCTGCCGAGGATGGTGCCGATGTTCTGGAATGAAACGAAGTGCCCCTCGTCCGCCTCCGGCCGACCGGTCGTGTGCAGCGCGTGAATGGTCAGAAAGGAGACCAGCATCAGGTAGCCCATGCCGGTGAAACGCACCGCGATGAGGCGCAGCAACAGCGGATGGGAGGCCAGCAGCTGCGGCAGGCGGCGCAGGTAGCGCAGGTAGCCCTCCTTCGGCGGGTGGTAGTGGTGCGCGGGCGGCAGTTCCCGCATGAACGCCTGCGCGATCCATGAAAGCAGCAGAAAACCAAAGGCGATGAGATGCAGCACGGCATAGCCGCGCTGTCCCGGCAGGTGCGTCAGCACCTGGTGAATGATGGCGCCCGCCACCATGCCGATGCTGGCCTGGATGATGTAGCGCATGGCCCAGCCCGCCGCGCGAATGCGCTCCGGTACCATGCGGGTGACCATTTCCATCCACGCCACCACACCGACACCGCCGAGAAGGCCGGACACCACGGGCGTCAGCACCACCACCGGCAGCAGCCAGGCACCGGCATCCTGTGCGAACCACAGCAGCAGTCCGGTGACGAGGTAAGGCAGACGCTGCAGGATGCCGAACGTCATCACCCATGGCTTGAACCGCGTCAGCCGCTCCACCAGCGGGGAGACAAACAGGCCCGCCATCGCGAATGCCGCCGGAAGAAGCGCCGGCATAATGGCGATGATCGCCGAGTGTCCGCCGAGCTGCTCCACCATCTTTGGCATGACCGTCTCCGGTTGCAGAAAGGCCGCCCCGCCCATGTACAGCCCGCCTTCCAGACAATGGCAGACAAAGTTCCGCCGCACGACCGGCGGGTGGTGCGGTGGGGTGTGGGATGCGTCGGGGGAAGGCATCACGGATGGGCCGTCATCGTGGCGCGAACAGCCGCAAAGGAAAGTGATTCGTCATCACCGGCCAGGGCGTGTCGGGTGAAAAACATCCGCCGATGGCTTGCGGTTCGTAACGGAAGCTGTTTCAATCCATCTGAAACCAAACACACGCGCCATGACACTCAGCCCCAAACTCACCAAGCTCCTCAACGAACAGATCAACAACGAGATGGCCTCCAGCTACGTTTACCTGGCCATGGCCGCCTGGTTCGAGCAGACGCCCTACTCCGGATTCGCCCAGTGGATGTTCGCCCAAAGCCGAGAGGAGACCATGCACGCCCTGAAGTTCTACCAGTACGTCGTGGATCGCGACGCCAAGGTCGAGCTCCAGCCCATCGCCAAACCGAAGGCCAGCTTCAAGAGCCCCCTCGACGCCTTTGAGCACAGCCTCAAGCAGGAGCAGAAAGTCACGCAGCAGATCAACGACCTCTTCGAAGTGGCCGAGCAGGTGAAGGACCACGCCTCGAAGAACCTTCTTCTCTGGTTCCTTAACGAGCAGATGGAGGAGGAAAAAACCGTCCGTGACATGCTCGACCGCCTCAAGCTCGCCGGTGACGATCCCGCCAGCCTCCTCGTGCTCGACCGCGAGGCCGGCAGCCGCAAGGGCGGCGGAAATGAGGCCGCCGCGGGCGCCTGATCCGCGCCGCTTTCTCAGTTCGCCGCCGGGTGCGCACGCCCCCGGTAGGCGACCGCGAAAAAGAGGCAAACCGCCGTGGTCAGCGCCGTCTCCCCCCACCAGAAACGCGACCAGTCCGTCACGCCATCCGCCGTGCATGCGGCGTACCACCAGCCGCCGCCGAGGTAACCGATCATGTTCCCCACGCCGCCCATCAGCAGCGAGAGCAGGGCCTGGGCGCGGACGCGCCAGCGCGGGTCGATGCGCTCCTCCAGGTAGATCTGCGTGGTGATGAAATAGAGCGTGTAGGCAAAGCCGTGCAGCAGCGTGCCGGTGACGATCCATGGAAAGGTGCCCAGTGCGTTCATCGCATAGCGCACCGAGCAGATGGCGATGCCGGAGAGAAAAATCCATTTCAGCCGCACCCGCGCCAGCAGGCCCGCCAGCAGGAGCATCACCAGAATCTCCGTCGTCTGGCCCAGGGAGATCACGGCGGAGATGTTCGAAACCCCGAGATCGTGCAAATGCCGGGCGGTGTAAGGGTAGAAGGCCGCCAGCGGGATGCAGTAGAGCGCGGCGGTGATAAAGACGACCCGGTGGTCCCGCTGCTTCAGCAGGTCGAGCGCATCGATGCCCAGGATCTGCCGCCACGTCCGGTGCTTCAGGACTTCTCCGGGCTGGATCTTCGGCAGGCGCCAGGTCAGCGCCATCACCACCAGCCACAGGCCGGCGGCGGTCACTCCACCGACGAGGGAAGCGTCCGCATGCAGCACAAAGCTGACGATCCAGCAGCCGACCATCCACCCGCCGGTGGCCCAGGCGCGCAGCGGGCCGAACTGCCGCTTCGCATCCTGAAGCTGGGAAAACACGATGCTGCTGGCCACGCTCCACACCGGCGTGGCCACCAGTGCCTGCGCCTGCACGGAGGCCAGCACGGCGGCGTCACTCCAGCCCCAGGCCAGCGAGGCGCAGGTCAGCAGCAGGCACGCGCTGGTGGCCGCTGAAAGCCAGCGCAGCAGCAGAACAAGCGAATAGCGCTGGTCCGCCAGCGCCCCGACGTAGAGCGGGGAGATGAAAGCCGCGATCGACGTCGTCGCCAGCACCCACGGCACCAGGTGACCGCGCCCGTAGGCGCTGAACACGTTCGCCAGCGGCACCCCCCACATCCCCATCGGCATCGCCGTGGCGAAAAACATCACCGCCAGCGTGCGGCGGCTGGCTTTGGCGTCCGTGGCGGGTTCGGGCATCGTTGCTGGAATAAACGAGACTCTGGGAAACTCCAAACGAGTCCTCGGAAAAAGCGTTTCTTGCACCCCCGCCCCGCCTTTTCATCTTCCGCGACTTCTTTCCCCCGCCCCTCTTCATTCACCATGGAAAACGTCATCATCATCGGCACCGGCTGCGCCGGCTACACCGCGGCCATCTACACCGGCCGCGCCAATCTGAAGCCCCTCATCCTTTCCGGCAGCATGCCCGGCGGCCAGCTCACCACCACCACCGAGGTGGAAAACTTCCCCGGCTTCCCCAAAGGCATCATGGGGCCGGAACTCATGATGAACATGCAGGCCCAGGCGGAGAGATTCGGCGCCCGCATCGAGTACTCCCAGGTCACCAGCATCAAGAAAACCGCCGCAGGCCATTTTGAGGTCACCACCGAAGACGACCAGGTGCGCGAGACGCAGACCGTCATCGTCGCCACCGGCGCCTCGCCGAAACACCTCGGCCTGCCGAACGAAAAATCCCTCATCGGCCACGGCCTGACCAGTTGCGCCACCTGCGACGGCGCCTTCTACCGCAACGTGCCCGTCTGCGTCATCGGCGGCGGTGATTCCGCCTGCGAAGAGGCCTCCTTCCTCACCAAATTCGCCAGCGAGGTCTATCTCATCCACCGCCGCGACGAGCTGCGCGCCTCGAAGATCATGGCCGACCGCGTCCTCGCCAATCCGAAGGTCAAGCCCGTCTGGAACAGCACCGTCACCGAGTACCTCACCGACGAAAAGGGCGAAATGCGAGCCGTGACTTTGGAAAACCTCGTCACCGGTGAAAAAAGCGAGCTGGAGCTCAAGTGCGTCTTCGTCGCCATCGGTCATGTCCCCAACGCAGGCTTCCTGGGCGACCTCGTCGATACCGATGAAAACGGCTACATCCTGCAGACCCGCGGCACCCGCACCAAAACAGAAGGCCTCTTCGCCGCCGGCGACGTGGCGGACCACGTCTATCGCCAGGCCATCACCGCCGCCGGTCAGGGCTGCGCCGCCGCCCTGGAAGCCGAGCGCTACCTCGCCGAAAAGGGCGTGCATTGAGTCTCTTGAAGCCCTTCAGGTAGGGCGGCTGGTCCCCAGCCGCCGCGTGAGGCCGGAGCGCCCGCGCGTCCCCCCCGACGAGATCGAACCCCCAAAGGACCGCACGCGGCGCTTAGCGGACCAAGTGCCCTACCCCCTGAAACCCGGCTGCAACCGCCACCCCGGCTCGCCGCATCACACGCGCCCAAACACAAAGCGCATAAGCTCACCGGCTATCGTCAAACTTGTTCAATAAGGGGTGCATCGGCTTGCTCGAAGAGAACCAAAGTGTCAGCGACGCTCTATGCTCGCAGCCATGCACCCTTCATTGTTCGGCGACTTCATTGCTGCGTTTCAATCCAAGCCACTGCCGACGGACTGCGTAGATGTAACAGGCGCAAAGCGCTAAGGTAGCTATGGTAAGAACCGACACATATACGGGCTCGCTGTAGTGAAAATGTAACGCATGGAGTCCAAAAGCGATGATAGTGGCGAGTCCACCGCCCAAGGCGATTTGAAAAATGCGGCGATCTCGGTCGGGACTCTTAGTTGTCTTCGTTGGGATAAAGAGAACGACCACTACCGCGAACAAAACCCAAGTCATAAGTTCCCTTTCAATTCGGAGCAACGGGTAGAAACGGTCATTCCAGAGACCACTCGTGGGTATATACTGCTCCCAACCTGTGATGCCCGGTGGAAGTAAGGCCCCCTCGACATGCTGAACCCAATCAGAAAGTGCCATGATGATGTTTGAGTTCCACTGCCGCCGAAGATCAACCAAAGCAGCAACAAAAACGGCCGCCCAAGCCGAGATTGCCGTGATGGACGAGTTTAGGACCCCTCGCTCCTCTGCCGCGCCCGCAGCGATACCGCGTGCGGCAACAATCGCCGCCAGAACCGCTCCGACCAACGTGAACTTAAGGCGGAACAGACTGAACTCGTGATCGATTCGCATTTTGGTTTCAGCGGCCACTGTGTCGTATTCCTTGGTTAAGAATGCCCGTTCCTCCGTTGTTAGTGCTGGACGGACGGCGGGGGGTTTAGCTCGATAGTGGAATACTCGTGACCCAAAGCAAACGGACCACCAGTCCACGAGCAAAAGCAGCGGCAGTATAATTACGAGGGCTTTCATGGCTTCGAGGTAGTGGACGCGTCTGAGTCGCCTAACGACTCGGATCAGGCGACGGCGATTGCAAGACGTTGCTGACACGACAGACAGCCTTCGAGACGCTGCCTGCATCCGTTTTGTTTGGGCCGTTATTGCGGTGGCGGGGTTGGATTGGTTTTCTTGGAGTATTCATGAATCTGGTCGGATGCAGCATCTGTCACAGTCTGCATCTCGGCGAGAATCCGTTTCACCTCGCTGGCCGTCAAATTCCTGTGAGTGCATACCTCGATGAGCTTAGCCATGTGGATAACGGAAGTGTCGAGTGGAGGGATGAGGCAAAAGCCCGAGCGCTCCGCCTCCTGTTCAGCTTTCGAGCGGAGATATTTCCAGTTCTCCAGCGCCATCTCCATGATCAATCTCCGCGACTGTCTCCGCTCCTCGGAACGCTGGATGAAGTAGGTGCTGAGAACAGTTCCGGCGATACCGGCAAAAGCTCCAATGGCGGTGCCAACGAGAGTGCTAGTGGTGGCATCGAGTGGCATAGCTTGGTGGGATTGCTGGGAGGTTTTCTTGTGGGCTATCTCGGCGCGGTCATTATCGGACTTTGGTGGCTTGATCTCGCAGTTGCCCGAACACTGACGATCATTAACAGATTCGTGTGATTGCACGCAACCTAATATCCAACACTTTTGTTCGCTAACTCCGCCATGGGAGTGCAAACCGACAAATCTGTCGAACATCACTCGCTGGCGCGTGCAAATCCACAGGCTTATAGGCCGGGAGGCGGTGGATCGGGGTCCGGCTCGTCGGGGGAGGACGGGTTTTCCAGGAGGTGCTGCCGCATGCAGAGGCTGAGCTTCCCGGGCTGGCGGGGGAACATTTCCATGAGCTTTACGAGGTTGAGGTAGAGCATGAGCTGGAGGTTCTGGCGGGCCTGGCGCTTGCCCGTTTCCACCTGCCCGTCGAGATGCCTGGACGGTCACCGGCAGAGCACTCAAGTCCGAGGCGGGCCGCCCCGGCTCCTTGAAGCCTCGCGGCTTTTACTCCCCCCAAGGAGCAGGACCGGCCCGGTCCTGTCTTCCCACCCCTCGCCTCCTCATCCTCGAAGACTCGGCCATCAAGGACCATCGTCCGGGGCGGGTCGCCCCGGCTCCTTGGACGGCGCAGCGCTTCTCCACGAACAGGCCGAATCAAGCACCGGGCTTGTGCTTTTCCCTCTCGACCGCGTCCGGTGCGGTCATGCGGGCGGGGTCGAGGGCTTCGGTGAGTTCGGCTTCGGTGATGCCGAGCTCGTCGAGGCGGTCGAGGCAGAGTTTCCTCACGGTGACGCCGGTTTCGGCACTTTCCTTGGCGATGAGGGCGGCCTTGTCGTAGCCGATCTTCGAGACGAGGCCGGTGACCATGGCGAGGCTGGATTCGATGAGGTCGGTGCAGCGCTCCCTCCGCGCCTCGATGCCGGTGACGCAGCGTTCGCGGAAAACCCGGGCGGCGTTGGCCATGAGGTCGATGCTTTCCAGCAGGGCGGCGGCGAGGGCGGGCATCATGACGTTCAGCTCAAAGCTGCCGCCGGCGGCGGCGCACCAGGTGACGGTGGCGTCGTTGCCAAAGACCCGGGCGCAGACCTGCATGAGGCTCTCGCAGAGGACGGGGTTCACCTTGCCGGGCATGATGCTGCTGCCGGGCTGCGTGGCTGGCAGGCGGATCTCGCCGATGGCGCACTGCGGGCCGGAGGCGAGCCAGCGGAGGTCATTGGCGATCTTGAAGAGGCTGGTGGCGATGGTCTTGAGCTGGCCGCTGACTTCCACGAGGGTATCCTTCGCCGCCTGGGCTTCAAAGTGATCCTCCGCCTCACGGAAGGGGATGCCGGTCCTCTCCGCGAGCAGGCCGATGACTCTGGCGGGAAAGTCGGGATGACGGTTCAAGCCGGTGCCGACGGCGGTGCCGCCGAGCGGGAGTTCGGCGAGGGTCTTGAGCGCTTTGTGAACGCGGTCCACGCCGTGACCGATCTGGCGTGCATAGCCCCGGAACTCCTGGCCGAGCCGGACCGGCGTGGCGTCCATGAGGTGGGTGCGGCCGATCTTGAGCACGTCCCAGAATTCATCGCCCTTCTGCGCGAGCGCCGCCTGGAGCTCCTCCAGGGCGGGCAGCAGCCCGCTCTCCAGCTCCCGGGCGACAGCGATGTGGATGGCGGTGGGGAAGGTGTCGTTGGACGACTGCCCCAGGTTGGCGTGATCGTTCGGGTGGAGGAAGTCCCTGGCCCCGAGGGGCTTTCCAGCGAGCTGGCAGGCGCGGTTCGCGACGACCTCGTTCACGTTCATGTTGGTGCTCGTGCCGGAGCCGGTCTGGTAGATGTCGAGCACGAAGTGGGCGTCGAGCTTTCCCTCGGCGACTTCGAGCGAGGCCTGCGCGATGAGATCCGCCTTGTCCTCCGGCAGCAGTCCCAGCGCGTGGTTCGCGCGGGCGGCGGCCCATTTGACGAGTCCGTAGGCGTGAATGACGGCAGAGGGGATGCGGCGGCCGCTGATGGGGAAATTCAAAACGGCGCGCTGGGTGGAGGCGCCGTAAAGGGCATCCTCAGGCACGGTCATCTCGCCCATGCTGTCTTTCTCGATGCGAGTGCTCATGGGGGGCATCTTCGCACGAATTGGGAGGGGACGAAAGCAGGCGGGCGCTCAATCTCCGCAGCACTCGGAGAGGAGGTTTTCGATCTCCTCGCGTGTCATTTCGAGCTTCTTCTGGAGGCGGTTCAAAACGTCGTCTTCCCGGCCTTCCTGATAAAAGAGGTCGTCATCCGTCAGCTGGCCGAACTTCTGCTTCAGCCGGCTCTTCGTCCGGCTCCAGTCGCCCTTCCAAGGGAATGCGGCCACCTGGGCGTCTCCGGCGGCATGGGCCTGCTCATGGCTGAGGCCGGCATTCCAGGATGGCGGATCGCTTGCGGGAAAGGATTCCTTCATGGCTTCGTCGAGCCGCTCCTGATCCGTCAGCGTGTCATCTTCACTTGGGGTGGGCCTTTGGGGTTCCGGTGGCATGATGAATGGGGGGTTGTTGCGGGGACCGCAAATCACCTCGTCTCACAGAACACCTCGCCTTGCGCCAAGGCTCATTCTGCGAACGAACACCCTCATTAAAAACAGATCGCGCTCCTTTTGTAAACGATTTGTTCCACGGGATGTCTCCGTGAATCACCCGCTGACTTCCGAAGCGGCGCGTGAGCGGACGCTGCGCAGGGCGGCGAGCGTCCAGACGACGGGGTAGAGCTGCTCGTGGTACCAAAGCCGGGCGAAGTAGAGTCCGATGGGAGCGGAGGGAAAGCGCGTGCCGTTTTCCGTGGCGCTCAGGAGCCATTGCGTGGCTGGTTGAAGGCGGCTGTCGGCGTCGTCACGCTGATGAGAGAGAGCCTGCAGGGCGACGGCAGTTTCCTCGATGCTGGCGGGGGCGCGAGCGTCGCCGCCGAAGGAGCCGTCGGGTTTTTGGGCACTGTGAAGGTAATCGAGGCCGGAGCGGATCAAGTCGCGAGCTTGGGCGGCGAGCGGCGGGCTGCCGGAGAGGTGGTTGACGACCTGGGCGGTGCCATAGACGGGGTTGTTTTCGTCGGAAGTGTGCTCGTTGCCGAACCAGAGGGGAATCCAGGCGTGGTCAGGCGTCTGGCAATTCGCGAGGTAGCGCAGGGCGCAACGGGTGGCGGCGGCGATGCGGATTTGCAGCGGCGGGGGAAGCTCGTCATGCCAGGTCCACCAGGCGAGCAGGGCGTGGGCGGTGATTTCCGGCGTACTGCGGTCAAAGGGCAGCGTGCCCCAGCCGCGGCAGAAGGTGGGGATGCCGCCGTCGCGGTTTTGCAGATCGAGCAGCCAGCGGATGCCGGCGTGAATGACGGAGTCGCAGGCCTGCCCCATGTTTTTCAGCGCGACGAGGGCGCTGGAGGTGTCGTCGGCATCGGGCACGCCACCGGGGAGATCGGTCCAGGCCCAGCCGCCGGGAGCGGCGTTGGTGAAGGGATGCGTGACGCGGTATTGCTGGGCGAGAAGCCAGGTTTGTAGTTCGGGCTTTAGCCCGTTCTCCTCCGGCGGGCTAAAGCCCGAACTACGAACGGAGAGCGTGGTGCCCCAAGTCGCCAGGTTGGTGTCGATGGGCCAGCTTCCGTCCTGGCGCATGGATTTCGTGAGGAACTCGACGGCGAGCGGGAGGCAGGGATGGTCGAGTTGCCCCGCCCCGGCGAGAGCCATGCTGACGAAGCTGGTTAGGGGCGTAGCCTCAAGGTAACCGCCGCTGCTCGGCTGCAGCGTTTGCAGCATGGGGCGAATGCGCGGCCAGGCGAGGGCGCGGATCCAGCGCAGTGGATTCCACCAGGCGGGCGGGGCGTGATGAAAACGCGCGTGACCGATGGCAATGAGCGCGGGCAGCGCGTAGCTGACGACGGGAAGGCCGACGGCGCCGAACCAGGTGCGCGGCAGGGCGGCGAGCTCGAAGGGCAGCGCGATGACGTGCCGCCAGCCGTCATTTCCCAGCGTGCCGCACAGGGTGCAGAGCATGAGGATGGGCACGGAGAAGGTCTTATCTTTGCCGTAGCGGGCGATGACGGCACGGGCGATGGTTTTCGGCTCCAGCGAGCCGACCTGGGCGGTGATCCAGGTGTCGGATTTTTCGATATGGGGAGCGGCGGCAACTCGTCGCCCATCAAGATCCGTTTTTGCCGACGAGTCGTCGGCGCTCCATAAATGCAGCGCACTCCAGCACAGCAGCGTGGTGGAGAGATTGCTCTTGCTGATCGTCGTATCGCCCCAGCCGCCGTCGTTGTTCTGATGATCACAGAGCCACTGCGCACCTTTTCGAATGAAGGCGGCGTGCTTCTGGGCATCAACGAGCGAGAGCGCGACGACGACGGTGGCCGTGGAGAGGGCGCTGCTGCTGAGATGGCCCTCCCAGTGGCCGCGTTCGTTGCGCAGGGACTCCAGATGAGCCTGCGTGCTGGCGATGGCGCGGTCGAGGGCGTCCATCATGGCACGAGGATCAGGCTTCGAGCTTCAACTCGGAACGCGCTTCAATAGCCTTCGTGAGGGAAGGCCAGCCGTCCGGACGCTGATCCTGAAACATGTGCAGGTAGAGGGCGACCTGCTTCGGCGGGAAGGCGGCGAGCAGGGCTGCCACGGCGGCCTCCGCTTTGTCGTCGGCGATTTCCTCCGGCAGTTCCTCGACCTCGCCTTTGCCGTTGTGCTCGATGCCGGCGGCGTCGAGGAAGGTGATGAGCATCTGCGACTGGCCTTTGAGAAGCCAGATCTGGAAGATCTGGGCGGTGACTTCCTCGTTGGACTTGGTGTTGAGCTGCTCCAGGAGCCACTCCGCCTGCTTGGCGCGGGGTTTTTCGAGAATGAAGACCGAGCGCAGCTTGCGGGCGGAGGCGAGGGAGTCCACGACGGCCTTGTAGGCGGGACGCTCCTCGGTCTGCAGCCAGGTCATGATGTCTGCGCGGAGTTCGGGGCCGATGGCGTGAAGAAGTTGGTTGGCTCGCATGTTGGGGGTCGGAAAGGGGCCGCCTTGCTAGCATCGCGGCCGGGGCCTGGCAAACGTTTTGCCTCAGAGCATGCGAATGGTCAGCGGAAAGCGATACACCCGTCCTTCGGCGGCGCGGACGATGCCGATGATGGTCAGAACGATCACGGCGACGCCCACGACGATAAGAAGCGGAATGCCGATGAGGAAGATGATCAGCAGGAAGGACACGAACGCGTAGATCAGGTAGGTGATCTGGAAGTTCAGCAGTTCACGACCCTGGGCGTCGAGGTAGGCGCTTTCGTTCTTCTTTATGAGCCAGATGATCAGCGGCCCGAGAATGGGGAAGCCGATGAGGCAGAGGACGTGCATGACGATACCGAGCATCTTGTCGTCTTGCGAGGCGGCGGGCGGGGACGGTGGCAGTGTGGGCGTTTCCATGACGGTGCAGTGTGACTGATTCGGGAGCCGGAGCCAAATACAAACGCGGAGCCGGTTTCCCGGCTCCGCGTGGGAGAACAAGTCAGGGGACGAAACGAATCAGATTTCCGGGAGCTTGAATTCGTCCACATACTCCGCAGTGGCGAGCTTGTTGGCCTCCACGGCGAACTCGCCGATGAACTTCTCGGTCACGGGGTCGAAGTCGAGCCACGGACCGGCGCTGATCTTGTCCACGTCGAGGTCGATCTTGTTGTCCACGAGGTTCTGCACGAAGTGCTCGAAGGTCTCGAGGCCGGCCGCGTCGTTCTGGAGGCGCTCCTTGACCTCGCCCACACTGACTTCCTTGCCGAGGCGGTAGGAGATATTCGCCAAATGGGCGAGAGAGGCGGCGTGGAAGCCGTGGGAGACATGGAGATTCGGATTGATGAGTTTCCCCGCCCGCACGGAATTGATGAAGTTCAGCATGTGATCCGAGCCGTCATTGAAATTGTCGAACTTCATGATGCTCTTGCCGTCGTTGTCGTAAGCCTTCGACTCGATGACATAACCGCCCTCGCAATGGATGACGTTGCCGATGCGGGCGGCGGAGGTGAGGCCCTTCACCCGGTAAACCGGTTCCATCTGCCAGTTCATGTCCTTTAGGGGAAGACCGCGGTTGTCGAAGATGAACGGAGCGGGCTGGTAATCGTAGAAGGCGAGCTGGTTGTTGGCGGTCTCGCCGTCGTCGTCGTAGCCCCAGCGGCCGCCGAGGCTCATCACTCGCTTGGGCAGCAGTTCGGGATTTCCCAGCGCCCAGCGGCCCACGTCGAGCTGGTGCGGCCCCTGGTTGCCGATGTCGCCGTTGCCAAAGGCCCACTGCCAGTGCCAGTCATAGTGGAACTGCTCGCGCTGCATGGGCATTTCGCCGCGCGGTCCGCTCCAAAGCTTGAAATCAACATCCACGTCCTGCGGCTTGCCGCCGGTGTCGCGGAACATGCCTTTGATGTGGCCGTCCTTGGCCACGGTCGGTTCGGCGACCTTGCCGATGCTCTTGCGGGCCTTGTAGTTGATGCCGCGGGAAAGCGTGACCTTGCCGATGTGGCCTTCCTTGACCCAGTCCATGGCCTGCTGCCAGCCGGGGCTGGAGCGTCGCTGCATGCCGTGCTGGACGACAATGCCCTTCTTCGCGACCTTTTCGGCGGCGTTCAGCAGCTGGCGGCCTTCCCAGATGTTGTGACAGACGGGCTTCTCAACGTAAACATGCTTGCCATGCTGCATCGCCGTCATGGCAATGAGCGTGTGCGTGTGGTTCGGCGTGGCGATGGTGACGGCGTCCACCTCCGGGTCGAGCATGAGCTTCCGGTAATCGGTGTAGGCGGTGACGGTGTTGTTTTTCTTGGCCTGATTCTCCACACCCTTGGCCAGCACGTTGGCGTCCACGTCACAAAGGGCGACGATGCGCACTCCTGGGATGGCCTCCAGGCTCTTAATGTGGCCCGCTCCGCGGCTGTGAAACCCGATGACCGCAACGCGAACGTCACCATTGGCACCGATGGGTGCGGAGTGAGAACGGAGGGCGACGAGTCCGGCGGCGCCGGCGACGGTGCCGCGAATGAAGGCGCGGCGGGAGGTAGTGGGAGGGTTTGTTTGCATGGAATATAACGAGACAGGTTGGAGCGGAAACGCTCACCAGAGCGCAACCACGGAATTTCACGAGCCTACTCAGAACGACCCATGAATGGCAACCTTATCCTGCCATCCGACATTTCACGGAGAATGCCCCATCTCCGGAACTCAGCGCCTGCGACGGCGCAGCATCAGCCCCAGCAGGCCGAGCATCAGCAGCAGGACGCGGGAAGGTTCGGGAACGACCACCACGATGCCGTTGGCGGCGAAGAGGTCGGTGTTGAAGGCGAGACCCGAGTCCATGACGATCATACTGAAGTCAAAGGTGGGCGCCCCTGTGGCGCCGCCTACGGCCGCCCAGTCCAGAAGGTCAAAGATGTCCCCATAGACCGGATTGTAGGCTGCGATCGTCGTGAGCTTCACGGTGCCGCTGAAGTCCGGCACGGCGCCACCACCAATGGAAATGAAGTCATGGAGGCCTGTATTTTCCGTCTCGTAGCCGGCTAGGATCGTCAGCCCCGCGAGGCTGCCCCCGTTGTTTGCTAAATGGTCCCGGATGACTTCGGCGTCATTCGCGGTGGCGCCGCCGAGTTCCAGGGCCAGGGAGCCTCCGGTATTGAGAGCCAGGTTTCCGTCCACCGTGAATTGGCCCGCTCCGGCGACCCCGGGTGCCAGCGTGCCGCCAGTGGCGACAGTGAGATCGCCGCCAACGGACCCCGTACCACCGAGAATGCCCGCATTGACGGTGGTGGTGCCGGTGTTGGTGTTCGCGGCGGTGAAGATCAGCGAGCCGGTGCCTTCTTTGGTCAAAGCACCCGCTCCCGTGATGATGCTGCCGACGGTCAGGGTCGTAGCAGCGTCGGTTTCAAAACTGCCGCCTACTGCACCGATGGTGATGCCGCGGTTGCTGTCGTCGATCGCCATGGTGGCGGTGGTCAGCAGGGTGCCTCCGTCCAAAGTCAGCTGATCGGCGGCGGGAGCCGCCGGATTGTCCCCGAGATTGGTCTCGTCAGAGATGGACAGCTTGCCGCCAGTCACGGCCGTCTTCCCCGTGTAGGTGTTGGCAACGTTCAAAACGGTGGTGCCGGAGCCGGCCTGGGTGAAGCCTCCCGCACCGGTGATGGCCGCACCACCGAAGTCCGTGCCCTGCGTGACGGTGTCGCTTTGATTGACCGCAAAGGTGGCCCCGTCGGCGACGCTGATCGCGCTGGCGGTGTTCATGCTGCCAGTGGCGAGACCGCCGCCGAGTTGCAGGATCCCTTCGTTGATCACCGTGCCGCCGGTGTAGGTGTTGGTGCCGTCGAGCACTAGCGTGCCCGCCGTCGTCTTGGTGAGGTCTCCGCCGCCGTTGATTTCACTCACGTTCATCAGGGTCCCGGACCGGGCGCCAAAGGTGATTATGGAAGAGGCACCGCCGACATTGAACCCGCCCATGTTTAATGTGCCGCCGTCGAGGATCACGGAAGCGTCCTCCGAGCCAAGCCCGCCCGTGCGCACAATGTCGCCTCCGAGCGTGGTGATACCGCCGGTCAGATTGATGAGCGAGACCGCGGAACGGCTCGCACCAGCATTCGCCATGTTGATGGAACCGATGTTCACAGTGCCTCCGGTGACGTTCAGAGTGGCGCTGGAAGTACCGCCGCCACTGGTGTTCACCGCCATGGTGAGCGTGCCGATCGTTACGGTCGGCGTGCCAATGGCGGCGCTGTCGCCGAGATTGAGAGTCGCCGTGGCATCTCCACTGCCGACCCCCGTGCGCTGCGCCATGACGACATCCGTGACATCAAAGGTCCCCTCGTCGAAAGTCAGAGTCGCGGTCGCGCTGCCCGAATTCTGGGAGCGGGACGCCATGGTCAGCGTGCTGACCATGAGATCGGCCTGATGCCCGGCGAGCATGAGCGTGGACACCATGTCGCTCGACGTGCTGCCCGTGGTGTTGATCATGTTGATCACCGCCCTTCCGGCGCCTCCCGCGGAACTGCGGACAACGAGCGTGCCCGTGGTGTCCCCCGCGTCGAACAGCAGTTTGCCGCCAGCGCGAATGTTGGCGCCGGCGGAGCCAATGTTGATGGTGTCCGCATGGATCGTGTTGGTGCCGCTTCCGAGGGTGAGCTGGAAACCGTCGGAGGCTTGCTCAGCAGCATTGCCGACATCCAATGTGGCCGCAGTGATGGCATTGTTGACGGCCAGTGCCAGAGTGCTGAACGAGGCACTGGATGGATTCCCGCCATTGTTGTCTCCCACGCGGAAGACGCCGCCGCCGAGATCGGCAGTGAAATTCAGGAGGCCTCTCAAGTCGGCCGTGACCGCATTTTCACGATCAGCGGTGGTCGCACCCCCCACCTGGAAATTCGCCCCGCCGCTGTTGACGACGAAAGAGCCGCCGCCGGAGAACGTCACCTTGGTGGCCGACCCGTTGGTGTTGACGCCCAGGGTGACTCCTCCGTTCACGGTGAGAGTGTTCCCGGAATCGATGACGATGTTGTTGGTCAGCACGGGGCTGTTTGTCTGCACCAACAGTCCTCCGATGGTTTGATCGAAGCCGTTCAAGTCAAGCGTGGCAGCTGTGGCAAGGGTGCCCAGACGCACGATCGTCCCCGTGGGCAGGGCGTTGCCTACGCCGATTGTCAAAGTGCCTTCGTCGATGTTTGTGTTGCCGCCATCATAGGTGCTGGCGCCCCCTACGACGAGAGTGCCGCTGCCCTGCTTCGTCAGGTCGAAGGCGTTTGCGCCATCATTGATCACGCCCACGGCAAGCGTCCCGGCCGCCGTGATGACGGTGATGTCGGCACCCAGCGTCACAGCTCCCGTACCCAGATCGAGATTGTTTGTGCCGATGAAGGTGAATCCGGCATTCCAAGTCTGAGCGTTGTTCGTGGACGAAACGACGGCTCCTCCGGAGGTGTTGTCGATGCTGCCGGCGTTGATGGTGAATGCCCCGTTGCCGAGGGCTCCGGCGTTGTTGATGTTGAGCTGGCCGGCATCGAGCTGAACTCCGCCGTCATGGGTATTGGCACCTCCCAGGGTAAGCGTGCCGTCGCCCGCCTTGACCATGAGGTAGCTGTTGGCGCCATCGTCGATGGAGCCGCCGACGGTCAGGTTGCCCGCTGTCGTGGTGACCGTCACATTGGTTCCCAACATGACAGCCCCGGCGCCCAGGTCGAGATTGTTGCTGCCCGCGAAGAAGAAGCTGCCGTTCCAGTTCTGCCCGTTGTTGCCGCTCAGCACAATCGCGCCACCCGAGGTGTTGTCGATCGTTGTGAGGTTGGCGATCGAAAACGTGCCTCCGCCCAGGGCGGTGGTGCTGTTGATGTTCAGCCGTCCCGCCAGCAGGCTGATGGCGCCCGTTCCCGAATTGTTTCCGCTGAGCGTCAGGGTGCCGGCGCGGGTTTTGTTCATGGCGGCGTCAAAGGTGACATCGGCCGCCACAATCAACTCCGAGCCGTTTGCACCGGTTCCAACGACTCCCCAGTTCTGCGGATTGGCGACCGTGACGGGAAGCCCCGCGCCCAGGGTCACAACGCCCGCATTGTCATCCACAAAGATGCCTCCAGTCGTACCGGCCGGCTTGAGTTCCAGGGAACTGCCGGCGCTGTTGAGGATGTTCACAGCGGTGACACCGGCCGGTGAGGCCAGGAACTGAAGACTGTCCACGGTGAAGGCCGCGTCCAAGGTGGTGGTGATGACAGTGGGAGATCCCAGCACCGCATCAGCGCTGAAGATCACCGTATCCGCCGCTCCGGGAATGGCCCCCGTGTTGGTAAGTCCGTCGGCGGTCGAAGACCAGTTCGAGGTGAACGGTCCGGAGCCATTGACCGTGGCCCACGATGTGGTGCCTTCACTTCCCGTCCAGTAGCGCGGAACATAAGCCGTGGTCGTCAACGAAACGAGAGACGCGGTTTGGGAGATTGAGTAACTAAACCCTGGAGGCGCAGTGCCTACGACAAAGGTGGCGCCGTCCAGGCCGCTGTCGGCGACAATCAGATTGTAGGTGTTGGCCACGATCCCGCCGAGGTCGAGGAAGTTCAATGTGACCGTGCCGTTGGTCACCGCCGTGCCGCCGCTCGCAACGGTGATTGAGTCAAAGTTGCCCGCGTTGCCGAGTTCGAGCCTTAGAACTGCACCGTCATTGAGCGTCAAAGCGCCCGCCGTGGCTCCAAGAGTGAGGGCGACTCCGGCATTGTCTCTCAGCGCCAACGTTCCGGTGCCGGAAACGGTCAGGGCGGAGACGTCAGTCAGCCCCGCGCTCAGGGTGCCGTCGTTGATGTTCACCGTGCCTCCGTTGAGATCGATGGCGACGTCGTTCGTTACCTGCAGGATCCCCGCGCCGGTCTTGACCAGATTGCCCGAGCTCAAGTTGGAAACACCGCCCGAGACGGTGAGAATGCCCGTGGCGCTAGCCACCTCGACGGTGCTGGTGCCTGTGCCAAAGGTGACCACGCGGTTGACGCCCAGATTCTGCTCCGTGCTGTCGGTGTATTGCAGGGTGCCGCCGCCAAGATTGATGATGTTCGTCACCGCCGTTTCGTCTCCGAGGTTGGCGCTTGCGGAGAACGCGAGGACGCCGCCGTTGACGTTGACACTCCCCGTGAACGTGTTCGCACCGCTTAGGGTGACGGTGTCACCCGTGATCTTCGTCAGGTCACCCGTGCCGCCGAGGATGGCGCTGACGGAACCCTTCCTGACATCGTAGGAGGACCCGGTCAGCACGCCGGTGGTTCCGGTGATGCTGCCGTCAACGAGTGTGACCAAGCCCACCGTTTCCGAGCGGGTGTTGACGTCGAAGGTGGCTCCGCTGTTAATGGTCACCGCACCTCCGTCTTCAAGAATCGTGCCTGAAGCACCTCCCAAGGCAAGTGTACCTCCGCTGATGACGGTGCCGCCGGTGTAGGTGTTGTTGCCGCTGAGTGTCAACGTGCCCTCGCCGATCTTGACCAAGTTACCGCTGGTATTCGCCACCAGGGTGCCGACAGTGACGCTCGCACCCGTTCCGCCACCGCCGGTGAGGGTCACGGTCGGGGCAACGCTGTAGGAGCCAGGGGAGGTAATGACGATGCCAGTCACGGCTCCGCCGCTGATCAAGGCATAGCCGGCCGCCGGAGTGCCCCCTGGCACCAAGGTGCCGCCGGTAAAGATGACTTCAGGAGCTCCGATGTAGCCCGTTCCTCCTGTGACAGCAAGGCTGCTCTGCGCCACACCTTCCCCTGTTGCGCCACCCAGCACATTGTTTAGGGATGAATTAAAGCCGTTTGTGTCAAAGGTGAGACCACCGTCAAAGGAGGGAGCGCCCGCGAGCGCACTGTTGTCGATGGACCCGAAGATGTTCGATGTGAAGGTGATCGCTCCTGTGGAGGCGGGGATCCAGTTGGCTACCGCGGCGGAGGTCTTCAACGTTCCTCCGGCAAAGTTGAGGTAGGCATTGTTGCCGCCGGCACTGGGCAGGCTGACCGACATCGCAACTCCCACCTGCAGCGTCCCCGCCGCAAGGTTGATCATCGCCGTATTATTATTGCCCCTGTTGGCGGCGGTGCTGTTGCCAAATCTGATGGGCTGGGTCGTCGTGAGAAAGGAGCCTCCGGCCATGTTGAGCACGCCATAAACACTGCCCGCCGCCGTGGAGTCCATGATGATGCCGTAAGACGCCGTCGCTCCGCTCCGGTCAACCACCGCATTGTCGGCCACGGTGATGTGCCCATGGCTGTAATTCAGCATCCACTCACTGTTTCTCAAATCAAGAAAGCTGCTGCCACCGATGTAGGCCACCGCCGTCGCCTGCGTCGCCTGATTGGCAGACGCTCCAAAAGCAAAGCGACGGGGATCGGTATAAACAGCCGTTCCAGTGAGGTTGAAATACCCATAGGACCCCGCCACGTTGGCGATGGAAACAGCGCTGGTCGTATTCCCGGTGACGGTCACGGTTCCCGCAGTTTGGTTGTAAACCGCCACGGCACCGCTGACATTGCCGCCCCTGGTTCCAAACAAAGTCATGTCATTGCTGACATTCACGACGGTGTTGGCCGCAGTGCCTCCATATTCCAGCATGCTGACGGCAGGATTACCCGTGAGGGTCCCCGTGATGTTGAGCGTGCCACCGCTGACCGTTGTATTTCCAGAGTAAGTGTTCGCACCGGCCAAGGTAAGCGCTCCCTCGCCTGCCTTCGTGAGTCCGGTCGCGGTGACTCCGTCGCCAATACCGCCATTCACAGTCAAGGTGCCCGCAGTCACGGTCACGGTGCGCACCGTGCCGACCCCGCTGCCAAACGTCACGGCACCGCCACCCAGATTCAGATTGTTGCTGCCCGTAAATGTGAAGTCGGCGTTCCATTCCTGAACGTTATTAGTCGAGATTGCGACATCCGCGCCGCTGGTGTTGTCGATCACACCACCGTTCACGACAAAAATGCCAGCCCCGAGCGCACCGGCATTGTTGATGTTCAACTGTCCGTCGTCGAGCTGCGCACCGCCGCCAAAAGTGTTCACTCCGCCGAGCGTGAGCGTGCCTGCGCCCAGCTTCGTGAGCCTATAGCTGCTGCCACCGTCGCCGATGATGCCACCCACGGTCAACTCGTTGGCGGCGGCGGTGATCCCGACGTTGTTGCCCATGGTCACGGCCCCGGTCCCGATGTTTAGATTGTTCGTTCCGGCAAATGTGAAGCTGCCGTTCCAAGTCTGCAGATTGTTGTTCAGCGTAAGCGACCCCGCCGTGGTGTCGATCCCGGTGCCTGCGTTGATCGTGAGAGCTCCCGTCCCGAGAGCGGAAGCACTGTTGAGAATCAGCGACCCCGCGGAGAGTGTCACGCCGCCGGAGCCGGTATTGGAGCCGGCCAATGTGAGCGCTCCGATGCCGGCCTTCGTGACACTGTTGGTGAATGCGACATCAGCGTCCACGATGAGAACAGATCCGTTGGCGCCGGTGCCGGTCACAGTCCATGTCTGGTTGCTACCCACGGTGACAGGCAGGCCGACGCCGAAAGTGATCGTTCCCGCATTGTTGCCCACAAAAATACCGGCCGAGGAGGTCGGCGGTGTCAAGGTCAGGGAGCTGCCGCCGCTGTTGTTGATGTTCACCGCTGTCACGCCCGAAGGTGCCGAAATGAACTGGAGACCCTCAATAGTGAAGGAGGCGTCCAGAGTGGTGGTGATAACCGGCCCTGCCGCGTTGTTGGCGCTGAAGATCACGGTTTCGGTGGATCCGGGAATCACCCCGGGATCAGAGAGACCGTCCGGAGTGCTCGACCAGTTCGTATCCCCCGCAGTCGCCCACGAGGTTCCGTTATCTCCCGTCCAGTAGCGGGCGATGATGGCCTCCGTGACCAGACGGACGAGCGTGTCGGTTTGAGACAGGGTGTAGTTGAAGCCCAGCGGCGCATTGCCGACGACGTAGTTGGCGTTGCCCAGGCCTCCGCCGTCCGCCTTGATCAAATCATAAGTGTGCGTGCCTGCCGAGAGGCCGAGATTGTAGAAGTCCAGCGTGACATCTCCGGCCACCGTCAGGGCCGTGCCGCCCGTTCCGATGACCAACTGGTCGTTGAAACTCAGACCGGGATCGACATTGCCAACGCCCAGTTCAAATCCGATCCGCGCACCCGCACCCAAAGTCAGAGCTCCTGCAGCTGCGCTCAGGGTCAGCGATTCGGTCGCCGAATTGACAAATTGCAGAGAACCGGTCGCGCCGACGGTGATCGTCTCCACACCAGCGACACCGAAGGAACCGATGAGCGTGCCGTCACTCACATTCACATGGCTGCCGGTTCCCAGATTGTTCGTCCCGGAGAGCGTCAGGATGCCCGCACCAGTCTTGCTGATGCTTCCGTTGGAGACACTGGCGGTGACCGTCAGGTCACTCGTCAGGGCACCGTTGTCGATGTTGAAGGTCCGCATTCCACCGTTCAGATTGATCGCTCCCGAAATGATCTGGGTCGCGGTGCTGTCCGCACTGTTGGCGATGCCGCCGGAGAGGAAAAGGGTGTTCGCCCCCGTGCTGATCGTCGCCACCGCGGTCTGAGTGGCAGGTCCGCCGCCAAGCGTCCAAGTGCCGCTAACAGTCTGATCAAAGCCGTTGAAGTCGATGGTCGCGTCCCCGATATCCGCCACACGCACGTTGGCATCGGTCTTGATGCCATCCGTCACGCCGAGCGAGGTGGTCCCCTCGTTGACAGTCAACTGGGTGTAGGCGTTGCCCACCGCCTGGCTGAAACGGACATTCCCGTTGCGGATGATCACCTCACCGCCGGAAGTTCCGCCAGCCACGATGGCACCCGCGATGACCAGGGTGCCGCCGCCGCCTTCAAAATGACCCGAACCGGCGAGGACGGTAGCGTTGATGTTGATGGTCCCGGAAATCGTGCCGGTGCCGCTTGTTGGCCCGGAGATGACCCCCGTGCCCAGGGTGCTCCAGCCGCCGGCGTAATTCACGGTGGTTGTGCTGGAGACGTCCGTTCCATTGAGCACAAGAATCTGGCCCGATGTCGTGCCGTCTCCCAAGACGAGTGTCCCGGCACCCAACGCGGTTGCGTTGCCGAGTTCCACCAAGCCGGCGGTGGCGGTCAGCGTGGTGCCGGCGATGACGCTGGTGGCGGCGGTGCTCAGCCTCAGGATGGCGTCACCCTGCTTGGAGATCGAACGCGCCACGCCACCGTCGTCCAACGCACCCAGGGTCAGCCTACCGGTGGCGGTGCCTTTGACGTTGGCCACGTTCAAAGTCGAGTTTCCGGTGAATGCGGTGTCCAGAAGCACCAAGGAGTAGACGGCGTCCGCCGCCGTGCTCAACGCGCCGGTGAGCGTGAGAGTCGCCGTGCCGATACTCAATGCGCCGGCCGTGTGGGTCTTGCTGCCCTGGGTACCGGACGTTCCTCCGAGTTCAATCAGCAAATCATTGTCGCCCATGACGACGTTGGTGCGGAAGTTCGTCGCGCTGTTGTTGCGCAGCTGCAGCCCTCCCGCTGTGGACGGTGCCGCAAAGTTGATGGTGCCGTAATTGGTAGCCGTGCCAAATGCGGTCGCGTTGTCCAGCCGGATGCCTCCCCGGACGCCGCCGTTGAAAACAATGTTGGTTCCCGCTGTGAATACGGTGGAAGCCTCGTTTAGCCGCAGAAGCTGGTCGCCCGTTCCTGAACCCGCTCCAATGACTGTGATGGTGCGGGCGGACCCGCCGTCGTTCAGCGCCCCCAGGGTTAAAATGTAGGACGAAGAGCCGGATCCGGCGGCCAGATTGATCGTCGGGGAATCCGTCAGCGTCGTCGTATCGGTGGCAAGAGACGAAGTCGTGTTGGTGCTCATGTTTGAGCCGCGAGCGTAGGTCAGCACCCCCGACCCAAGGGTGATCCCACCGATCGTTGCCGTTGCCGCGCCCGCTGACGACGGGTTCGACACGCGAAGAGTGACGTTGTTGTCGCCGACCAGGAGTTTCCCTGTGTAGGTCGCACTGGTGGCATTGGTGATAAGCTGGTAGTCGAGGATCGAGCCCGTGTTCAGGGTCCAAGTGCCCGCGCCAAGACCGCTGGTGCTGTTGACTCTGAGAATACCGCCAGCGGCCGAAGTCAGGGTGTTATCTCCGCTGTAATTACTCGAACCTCCCCTGAGCAGCATGATGGCTGTCGAAGGTATGACGACCGCCACCGAGGTCTTTCCAGCGCTCGGGTCCACGATGGACGGTTCAAAAGTGAATGTCCCGGTCCCGTTGGCGGTCAGCGTCAATGTGCGGTCTCCTGTGCCGGATGCGACGGAGTTGCCCGTGTTGGTGAAGTTCAGGGTTCCGTTGGAAGCCGCGTCATTGGTGATGCCACCGCCTCCCACCCCCAAGGTGAAGAGACGGTCGGTCGTCCCTCCCGTGGTTCCATCATATAACAGGGTGCCGCCGTCGAGCACCAGATTGGCAGCCGCACTGGAAGACGCCCCAAGCCAACTTGGCGCTCCGCCGTCAAAGTTGGTGATGCTCGTGCTGCTCCGCAGAAGACCTGCGCTGACGACAGTCGCTCCAGTGTACTCATTAAGGCCGGTGAGGATGGTGGCTGCCGTGCCAACATTGTTGACGGTCAGGTCAAAGGCACCCGAAATCACGCCCGACAGGGTCAAGTTGCCGGTGCTGGCCGCTCCGATGGTGCTGTTGCTACCCAGGACGATGGAACCAGAGAAACTGGCGGCGCCGACGGCGCTGTTGGTGATCGCTCCGGCGGGCGCTGACGCGAGCCCGGTGCCGTAAATCGTCACAGTCTCCGCGTCGGTCACAGCCTGATCGTTCAGATCCAGGGCGGCGCCGGACCGGATGATGGTACCGAAGGTGCCTGTGCCAAAACCACCCGTAGCACCGGACGTCTGAAGCACGCCTGCGGTGATGTCGATGAGTCCGTCATAGGCGGTTTGATTCCTCAGTCGCAGCGTTCCCTCACCCGTCTTGGTCAGATCCCCCGTCCCGAAAAGCTGGCCGGCGTCGTCAATCCACAACTGGGCCCCGGAGGCGACGTCAATCGTGCCATGACCACCACCAATCTGAATCAGATTGTAAGTTGTCGTGGTAAGAGCCCCCGGGTTCACCGTTCCAGTGGTGATGTTCAGGCGCCCTCCATTGATGAGCGTGATGGTCTTGGAGGTCGCACTGGCGACGGTCCGCCCTCCCCAGTCGCTCAAGTCATCCACATTGTAGCCGCCACCATTCACGACTATATCACCCGTGAAGGTGTTCGCGTTGCTGGCCATCGTCACCGAACCCGCGCCGGTGATGGTCAGGCTCGTGCTTGAGCCCGGGCTCGCCTGATCAGAGTCCGCCTGCCCGCCGCTGACGGCGCCGCTGACGGTCAGCACGCTACCGCTGTCCGCCACATTCCACGTTTGCACTGCGCCGAGCACCACGGGAGCGGAGATGGTGGTCACTGCGGGCGCACCAGTCTGAATGTCGATGCCCCCCGTGCCGATGGTCAGTGCGCCCAGCACACCCGAGGCGATGGTGACTTCGCTGCCACCCGAGAGGATGTTGAGCCCGGCGACACCGTAGTTGTTGTCCAGCGTGGTGGAAAAATTGGCCGCACTGGAGGCGCTAAAGTTCACCGTATTGCCCACCCCGGGGGTGAAGCCTCCGTCGGTGGTCCCGCCAAGATCCGTGGTCCAGTTGCTATTGGTCCCGCCGGCAAGGGTGGCCCAGGAACTGTCAACATCTCCCTTCCAAAAGAGATCGCCCCCCGCAGCCGCCGTCACATTCAGCGTCACGGTCTCCAGGCCGCCTCCCGTGTTGCTCAAAGTGTAGGTAAATCCGCCCGGCAGGCTGCCGAGCGCCAGATTACCGAAGCCAACCACGGCGTTCGCTCCGGTGATGAGATCGTAGCTCCCCGCCGTGAGTGTGCCTAGATTGACGCCGCTGATGAAGCCGCCGCCGGCAGCCACGGTAAGAGTGCCACCGCCTTGAAGAAGAATTCGGTCGGAACTTGCGGTGTTGGCGCCGAGTTGAAACGCCAAGTTGCCGGAGCTGCCGGCACCTCCGAGGATCAGGTTCACACCTGACGCCAAGGTCGTCAGGTCGCCTGTCCCGTCGCCAAACGCCAAAATGCCGTCCCCATTGACGCCGATGGTCACGCCGGAAGTGTTGGCGAGCGAACCCGAATGAACTACGAGAGCACCGCCGTCAACCGTCGTGGCCCCTGCGTAGGTATTCACCCCCGCGAGGGTGATCAGGCCGGAACCGATTTTAGTCAGGGAGAGATCGCCTCCCGTGTCTTGAATCACGCCGGTGAAGGTGCCCGAGCCGCCGTTGCCGCCGATGGTGAAGGTGACCGCACCGGCTGCGGTGTTGTCGATGGTGCTGGTACCAAGGTTGGCACCGGAATTGGACAGGCCGTTGACCGTCTGATTGAATCCGTTGAGGTCAAGGACGGCCACTTCCGTAGCGGTATCGGGGGAGAAGGTGAGATCCCCCTTACCCGCGCCCGAGGGCAGGGCATTGGCAACCCCCATCCGTGTAATGCCGTTGTCCAAGTCCGTCGTTCCGCTGTAGTCTGCAGCGGTCTCGAGGATCACAATCCCGCGGTTCGCAGTCGAACTGAAGACCACATTGCGGCTTCCAGATGCCTCCGTAATCGCACCCTGAAACCGGAAGGTCGTATTGCCCGAAGTGGTGGGGGCGGAGGCGGTCAGGATCAGGTTTCCATTGAGAGCGATGTCCTCGTTCAGGATGATCGTCTGACTTCCGGTGGCGCCGGAATTGCGGCTGGCGGAAATGGTGAGAGTGCCATTGCCCGTCTGCACCAGCGTACCGATGTTGAAAGTGGCATTGGAATTACTCCTCAGGTTGATGGTTTTGGCGGTTGATGTGTGCAGGTCAAAAGTCCGTCCAGCGCCGCTGTTGACGTTACGAAACTGGAGGGTTCCTCCGTTGATGGTGATGGTCGATCCCGCCGTCCCCAGTGAGTCCGCCACTGCCGCGACCAGGGTGCCTGCATTCAATGTGGTGCCGCCTGTGTATGAGCCCGCACCGTTGAGGAACAGCACTCCGTTCCCGCTCTTCGTGAGAAGATAGTTGTTTCCGCCGTCATTGACCGCGCCCAGATTTGCCTGAGTTCCGGAGTCGGCGTTGACGATGTTAAAGACGGCATTTCCGGTCAACGTCGTTGCTCCAAAGGTTAACTGCATGTCGCCAGTGCCGTTCGAATTCCCCCCGTGCTGGACCGTAAGAGTATGCTCTCCGATGGACAAGGCGCCCAAGGTATGGGTTTTTGCGGTAACGGTGTCGTCATTGGTGAAGACGCTCACCTGAATCGTGGAGTTGGCCGTGACCGTGGTGCTGCGTCCGTAATTTGTGCTGGCGTCACTCAACAGTCTCAAAGTTCCGCCGTTGAGAGTGAGTGTCCCCGCCCCCAGGGCGCCGGTTTTTGCAGCAATGTTGCTCGCCTCCAGTATGCCTTCGTTTAGCAGGATGTTTCCAGTGAAGGTGCTGTCTTCAGTGAGGGTGAGCTTGCCGGTGCCAGACTTGATGATACCGAGGGATGTCGCACCACCGTCACTGATGACGCCGCTCAAGATGGTGGCGCCGTTCCCTGTGACATCGAGAACCTTAGCACCCGCCAAGCTTGCCACCGAACTGCCGGTGATCGCGCCGGCGAGAGTGAGTGAACTGGTGGTGCTGTCGTTGTCGAGCGTGTAGGTGCTCGCGGTGTCATCGTTGCCGAGAGTGATGTTGGCGTTGATGAGCTGACCGGCCACAACGTTCGAAGCCATGGTGATGGAGCCACCATTGTCCAGAGTAAGCGACTGACTGCCCACAGCCCCCGCTCCGATGGTGTAGGCTACGGCGGAAGCGGCTTCAAAAGAGATGCCGCCGACGGTGACCCCAGCGCCAAGATCGATCACGACGTTGCCATTGCCCGCCGCATTAAAGACGGCGACATCGGTCGTTCCAGGCACGCCGGTGGGGTTCCAGTTGTTTCCCCCAGCCCATGTGGCGTCATCGTCGCCGTCCCAAAAAAAGGTCGCCGCCTGGAGCGGCTGACAGATCTGCCAGGCAGCGATCAAGGCAACCAGGAAGCAGTTGATGAGCGGTCGCTGCTTTCTTATCGTAAAAATGGCGACCAAACTGGCACGAATTCTGTTCATAGTGAATTACAGATGAAATTATCCCAAGCTAAAGAGGGTGGAATTTTGAACCGATTCACCAATAAAGCTCTATAGCTGTTTGATTTGTGACGCCGTAAGCTGGCAACACCTGATCATTCTCTTATCTTTATGTTTTGATAAAGAGTCCATGCTTTGTCGCGACTGGCTGCCCTCATCGGGCCACGCCCCATGACTTAAGCACCCTCGCGGTACCTTCCCATGAAGGAAATGGTCATCAATCCCGCTAAAGTCCCTGCCCGGGGAGTCAGGACTTCATGGCAGGGAGCGTCAATCCACTGAACCCCTGCCGCCGGCGATGGCGGAGTGTCAGACCAAGCAGACCGAGCATCAGCAGCAGGGCACGCGAGGGTTCCGGAACGACGACCAGAATGCCGCTGCTGTTGAACAGGCTGGTGTCCCAGCCAAGCCCCCCGGATAGAGAATCGATCTGCAGATTCTCCAGGACACTGAAACCGCCGGTCCCCATGCCGGAGAGTGCCGTGCCGTCTTTCGTTCCCAAAGTGCTCCAATCCAGCAGATTGAAGACACTGCCATAGGTCAGACCCGTCGGGCTGTTCAGTGTCACCACGATGCGTTTATCCGTCGTGGCGGAACTGCCGAGGATGATCGTGTCTGCGGCGGTGATGAAATCGTGATCGCCCGTTGGCACATCATTCCAGTTCGTATCCGCCAGCCCTCCTGCGAGGGTGGCGACATAGTCGGCAGCCGTGCCACCGGGATTCGCGTGGAACCAGGCTGCAAAATTGCCGTCGATGGAATCCGCAGAGGTGACGCCGAGGCGTATCTCACCGGCATCCGACAAAGTCAGGGAAGATGCGGCGGCCGTGAAGTTCAGAGTGCCGTTGCCGGTGACGGTCGTGCTCGAGGTGCCAGGGGTGGTCACATCGCCCGCCTGCAGGACCGCACCGTCGCCGATGATGGTGCTGCCGGTGATGGAACCCGTGCCGGCCAGCGTCGCTCCGCTGGCGACGGTGACACCGCCCGCACCGGCGCTGCCCGCACCAGCCACTCCGACCTGCACGATGCCCTCGTTGACGAGGGTCGCACCGGTGTAGGTGTTGGCGCCTTCCATGACCAGCAGTCCCGTGGTGGTCTTGGTCAAATCAGCACCTCCATTGAGTTGGTTGAGATTTTTCAGGGTGCCGGACCGGGCATTGAAGGTGATCCCATTGGCTCCCCCAGCGCCGATGTTCCCGTCTGTCATGTCGAGCGAGCCTCCGTCGAGGGTCAGCGTCGCGTTTTTGGTGCCGCTTCCAGTGACGTTGATGTTTCCTCCCACGCTGACCGTGCCGCCCGTGATCGTGATGACGGAGTTCGCGATCTGGTCGCCGTTTGTGGCATCCGTGGCCGCATTGGCCATCGTCACATTCCCTCCAAAGGTCACGTCGCCACCGGTGACGTTGATCGTCGCCGTCGTGACGGAGGCGACGTTGTCACCGGTGTTGAGAGACATGGTGGTGTTGCCGGATACGCTGAAAGTGGCGGTGCCGCCAATATTCAGGGTGGCAGTGGCATTGCCGGTGCCGGTCGTCACGCGGTGGGCCATGACGAGCCCGCTATTCACCGCGAAGACGCCCTGATCGACACTCAATGTCGCGGTGGCATTGCCGTTGCCCTGGGTGCGCCGTGCCATGTTGATGTTGTTGACGAGCACATCCACGGCGTGTCCGGTAAGATTGATCGTGGATGTCCAGCTGTTCCCGGTTGTGGAGGTCGAATTGCCCATCTGCAGGGTGAGTGCCGCACTGACGCCGTCCGAACCGCGAATTTTCAGGGTGCCGGTTGTGTCCGCCCCGTCAAACACGATCTCACCGCTGGAACGAGCCCGATTGCTGCTGTTGCCGGAGCCAACGAGGATCGTGTTGGCATTGATGATGTTGGTGCCGCTGCCAAGGATCAGCGAGTGAGGATCGCCTGTGTTTTGAGGAGCCGTGCCCTCACCAATGGCGATCACCCCGGCCGTGATCGTGTTGTTCGTCGCCAGACGCAGGTCGGAAGTCGGCAGATTGGTGGTGCTTGGAGCCGCGACATCTCCGACCTTCAAGGTTCCCAGACCGAGATTCGCCGTAAAGTTCAGCAAGCCGCTCAGGTCAACATCAGCGGCGTTGTTGTTGGACGTGCTCGTCGAACCGCCGACCTGGAAGTTGCTGCCGCCGCTATTGATCACCAGCGACCCACCGCCTGAAGCGACCACCTTCGTGGACGATGACACTGCATCCGCCCCGAGAACCACCTCGCCGTTCACGGTGAGAGTTTTTCCTGTGTTGATGATCAGGTTGTTGGTAACGGAGCCGGTCGTGGATTCGGATATCAACCCGGCGATGGATTGGTCGAAGACGCCCAAATCAAAGGTGCCTGCGGTGGCGCCGGAGCCCAGCCGCACCACGGTCGCCGTCGGCAGGGCGTCATTGACGCCGATTTTCAAGGTGCCTTCGTCAATCAGAGTGCGGCCATCGTAGGTGTTCGCAGCCGTCAGGACCAGCGTTCCAGCACCGGTCTTCGTCAATGCATTGGCATTGACACCATCATCGATGACGCCGCCCACCGTCAACGTACCAGCTGCAACGTTTAAGATGAGAGGACTGTTCAGGGCAACCAATCCGGTCCCCAGGTTCAGATTGTTCGTGCCTGTAAAGGTGAAGTCTCCATCCCAGTTCTGCGAAACATTTCCTGTCAGCGTCAGGTCTCCTCCCGAGGTGTTGTCGAAGATGCCCCCCGCAGCGACGGTGAAAGCACCAGTCCCGAGCGCCGAAGCGTTGCCAATGTTGAGTGTGCCCGCGCCCAGAATGGTGCCGCCTCCATGAGTGTTGGCGCCGTTCAATGCCAGCGTGCCCGCGCCCGCCTTGGTCAGCACATGGTTGTTTCCACCGTCGCTGATGTTGCCGCCCACGATCAATTGTGATGCGGCCACGGACAGGATGGCGTTGTTGCCAAGAGTCAAAGCGCCGGTGCCAAGGTTCAGATCGTCGCTGCCGGTGAAGGTGAAGGAGCCGTTCACCGCCAGCGTGTTGTTGTTGCTCAATGTCAGGGCGGAACCCGAGGTGTTGTCCAGCGTGACACCAGGATTGATGGTGAGAGTGCCCGTGCCGGGTGCGGTGGCGCTGGCGAGATTCAATGTGCCGCCGGTCAAGGTCAGCCCACCGGCGCCGGAGTTCGCGCCACCGAGCGTCAACACGCCTTCGCCGGTCTTGATCACGGATGCGGTGAACGTCACGTCCCCGCTCACCACCAGTGACGAGCCATTGGCACCGGTGCCGACAACGCCCCAGGTCTGGTCGGCTCCGACCACAAGCGGTGCCACGATGGTGATGGTCCCGGCATTGCCCCCCACGGTGATGCCGTTGTTTGAACTGATCGGCGCCAAGGTCAACACGCCCGAGGTTCCTTGATTGATCGTCAGCGAGGTGACACTGGCGGGATTCGAACTGAATCTCAGACTGTCCACCGTGAAGTCGTCATCGAGTGTCGTGATGATCGTGGGACCCGTGGCATTCAAAGCACTGAAGACAAGAGTGTCGCCAGGTCCAGGCGGCGCACCGAGATCCACGGTACCCGCGAGGTCCGTCGCCCAGTTGGTGTCGCCCGGGCCGGAATTGGTGGACCAGGAGCCATCCACATCACCGACCCAGTATCGCAAGGTCAGGGGCGTGGTCGTCAGGCGCAGGGTCTGATCCGTATTGACGGTGCTGAACGAATAATTGAAGCCCGACGGTGCTAGGCCGAGTATAAAGTTGGCCGCGTTGAATGAGCCGGATGTGGTGTTGATCAGATCATAAATGCCGGTCGCCCCTGTGGGCATCCCGCCGAGGTTGTTGAAGTTCAGCGAGACCAGCGAGGTGATGTCCGGGCTGCCGCTGAGATTGATCACGTCATTGACGCCCGAGGCGTTCAGGTCAAAGCCGAGGGAACTCCCACTGGCGAGACTGAGCGTGGCAACGTCCAACGCCAGGGTGGTGTTGTCATAGAGATTGAGCGTGGCACCACTCGCAACCGTCACTCCGCTAATGCCCGTGGCAGTGAAGCCCGCGTTGAGAGTGCCGCCGGAGACCGTCACGGCTCCGCCATTGAGATCAGTGCTGCCTGTCACCGTCACCGTACCGGCACCGGTCTTGGTAAGAGCTGCGGCGGCGGCCGTGGTGATGCCGCCCGTCAGTTCGAGAGTTCCGGCACCGAATGCCACATCAAGCGTCGCTCCGGAAGTTCCCATGCTGAGAACCTGGCTGGCCGAAAGCGTGACGGTGGTCACGCCGGTGTAGCTGAGGGTGGCTCCATTGACGAAAAGCGTGTTGGTGACGCTGGCATCGCCGAGATTGGCAGCGGCATCGAAGGCCAGCGTGCCTCCTGTCACCGACACCGCGCCGGAGAAGGTGTTGGCACCGGAAAGGCTGACGGTGTCCGCCGTCGTCTTGTTAAGACCCACGCCACCCGCGAGAATGCCGCTGACGGCCCCCTTGCGCAGATCGTAATCCGCCGTCGAGGTGAGGACGCCCGTCGTGCCGGAGATGTTGCCATCTTCCAAGGTCACCTGCCCGACCGTATTGGTGAAAGTGGCCAGATCGAAGGAGCCCCCGCCCTGAAGGGTGACCGTCCCGGAGCTCGCAAGCGCATCGTTCACCCCCAGCGCGAGCGTGCCTCCGGTGATCGTGGTGCCGCCGGTGTAAGTGTTGTTCCCCGCGAGAATGAGAGTGCCGGAGCCCTGCTTCGTCAATCCGCCGGAGACATTGGCCGCGAAGGTGGGATTGTCGATTACCGCTCCCGAGCCACCGCCGCCGAGAAGATTCACCGAGGCGGTCGTGTAGCCGATGCCTGGATTCGTGATGACCACGCCTGTCACCTGTCCAAACGTGACACTGGCGGGATCAAGATCCACCGTGGCATAACCCGTGGCACCCGTGCCATCACCGGTGATCTGCACATAGGGCGCCCCGGTGTAGCCGCTGCCCGCGTTGCTCACCGTCAGACTCGTCAGACTCGTCAGTCCGTCTCCCGTCGGAGCCTCGAGGGCCGCGCTGATCGTCACGTTGCTGCCGGCAGTGTCAATGATCGCTCCACCGCTGTAAACGTAGGTGGTCAAACCCGCGGCAGCATTGAAAAAGGTGGCTTCGTTGATCGAGGCGGTCAGCGTGCCTCCATTGAAGTTCACGGTGCTGCTGCTGATGCCGGCGCGCTGGGTGCTGACGATGCGCTCGGTGATCAGATTGCCACCACTGCCGAGGTTCAGAATTCCGGTGTATCCCGCCGTTTGACTGGTGTTAGTCTGGCCGAAGGTTACATATTTGCCGGTGTTGTCCACGGTAGCGTTGGCGATGTTCATAACGGAGGTTCCACCGTTTTGATAGTTCAACGCGATGTTCTGGCTCGCCCCGTTGTGCAGCACCTGCCCGCCGGTGACCGTGAACTCGCTGTGCAGGTTCCGCAGAATAATGTACTCGTTGATGGTGGCTGTTCCTCCATCGATCCTGAAGACGGCGGTTCCGCCGCCGTTGTTGTTGGCGTCGAGCCTGGCCGCGGTCAAGCTGCCGCTCTGAAGTCCCATATATCCGTAGCCGCCATTGCCGGCCACGACGCCGGATGCGACGTTGGTGAGGGTCACACTGCCACCGTCAATCAAAAGGGAGCCGTTGCGGGTGGCGGTGTTTCCGAGCGAGATGGTGTCCGTCGTCAGGCTGCCCGTGCCGCCCATGTAAATGACGCCCGTGGTGTTGTTCGAAACACCGGCATTGACGTCGGCGGTGCCCGTGCCGCCTGCGACGTTGTCGATGGTGCCGGTGATTTTCAAGATCCCGCCGCTGACCGTCAGGTTTCCGCTGAATGCGGTGGAAGTACCGCTGAGTTCGAGCGTGCCCGTCCCCACCTTGGTGAGCGCGAGGATGCCCCCGGCACCATCTTGCAGAGTGCCGCTGAACACTGTGCTTGCAGCATCACCGACTGTCAGTGTACCAGTTCCTGCCCCGCTGTTTTCCACAGTTCCAGAACCTGCGAGCGAGGCGATGACGGAGTTAAAGTCATTCAACCGGAGAATGCCGGTGCCGTTGATGATGTGAGCGGAGGTGTTGTTGAAACCATTGACAATGCCGGCTTGAAACACGCCTTCACTGATGGTCGTGGTCCCCGTGTAAACATTAAAGTCGTTGGCAAGAATGACCGTTCCGGCACCCGTCTTGGTCAGGTTTGCCGTGCCCGTGATGGCACCGGAAACGGTGAGGGAGGAGCCGTTGGCGCCAGTGCCGACGACATTCCATGTTTGGTCCACACCCAGCGCCACATCAGCACTGACCGTAATGGCACCGGCATTGTCCGCCACGCTGATGCCCGCAGTCGCCAAGGACGGATTGATCGTCAAAACGCCACCCGTGCCTGCGCCGATGGTGATGTCCGTCACGCCGGAGGGATTCGAGGTAAATTGAAGGTCCTTGATGGTGAACATTCCATCCAGCGTGGTGCTGATGGATGGACCTGTGGCGTTTTGAGCGCTGAAGATGACGGAGTTGGCCGCGCCGGGAGTGCCGTTGGCGTTGGCGGTGCCGGACAGGTCGGTCGCCCAGTTGGTACTGGTTCCGCTTACGGCAGACCAACTGCCGCTGATGCCGCCGGTCCAATACATGTCACCTGTGAGCGCCGTGGTTGTCAGGCGGACGAACGTCGAAGTCGAGGACAGGGAAAATGAGAAGCCGCCCGTGGCAAAACTGCCGATGGAGTAGTTGGCGCCGTCGAGTCCGCCTGTGGCCGTGATGAGATCATAGTCACCCGCCTCGAGTCCGGTGAGTCCGGTCAGATTCAGTACCACACTGCCGTGGGTGGAGGCATCAGCACTGGTGATCAGTCGATCAAAAGCGGACAGCGCACCAAGTTCGAGACCCAGGGTGACCGGAGCAAGATCGTCTGCGCAAAGAGTGAGGGAGGTCAGATTCAGAGCCATCCCGCCGCCATTAAAGAGATTCAGCGTGGCGCCCGCGTCCACCCGAAGAGCGGTGGTGGCCAGATCACCACCAACGACATTAAGGGTGCCTGCCTGCACATAAGTGGAACCTGTGTAGCCTAGGTTCGTGCCGCTCAGCGTCAGGACCGTGTTGCCCAGTTTGGTCAGACCGCCGGTTCCGGTGATGTCCTGGGCATGCGTGCGGTCGGCGGTCTCGTCGAGAATGAGCGCGGCGTTGTTGATGATGGCGCTCTGCCAGTTGGCGACGCCCAGAAGTTGCAGCGTGCCGCCGGAGATCGTGGTCGTGCCGCTGTGCCGGATCTGCACCCCGGCAAGCGTCTGCGTCCCCGTGCCATCCTTGACGAGGTTGAGCTGGTTGTCAGGATCGGCGGTACCGCTGCTCACATCGCGCATGTAGCCGTTGTAGCTGTAGTCCTCGCTGCTGTTGAGCGTGAGCGTTCCGGATGAACTGACCGTGTCGCCCTCGCGGTTTTCAATGACGCCCCGCGTGCTGGTGTCGATGATGCCGGCGACGGTTTCATTGAAGCCCAGCAGTTTGAAATAGGAGTTCTCTCCGCTGGCCCCGCGGAAGGTGATCGTGGCCGTATCCACGATCTGGTCACTGGCCCCGAGCGCGACGACGGCATCGTTGTTGTTGTTCACGTTCACCAGATCACCGATCTCCAGATTGCCGTTGATGGCGGCATTGGTGTCGCCGTTGAGCACCACTCCATTCGCATCCGTGATGACATTGGTGCCTGAATTTCTGACAATGACCGTCCCCGTGAAACTGCTGCTGCCCTGAATGGTCAACTGCCCCGTGCTGCCGCTGGCACTGCTGCGGGTGAAAAGATGAAATGCGTCTCCGGAACCCGCCGTGACATCGTCGATGCCATTGGAAAGAACAACGCCGTTGGTCACCAGGCTGACGTCAAGGAAACCGCCGCCCGTGCCTATGTCCCAAGGCTTGGAGGAGATGTCGTCCGCGAAGTCGGCCGTGAGCTGCACGCCGCCGCCGAAGAAATGAAGGGCGTCCGTGATGCCGTTCAACTTGTCCAAGGAATCAATCAGGACCGCTCCCTCGTTCAGATAAACGTCCGTGAAGGCGTTGCCGGCATTCGTGAGGGACAGCGTGCCCTGCCCGGACTTGACGAGGGCCACGGCGCTGCTGAGCGCGGAGTTGACCGTCAACGTGCCGGTTCCGGTGGTGAAGAAGATGTAGTCGCTGCCGCCGCCGGTCGTGATGTCCGTGAAGCCGGTGATGGTGTTCGCGTTGTCCCCCGCGGCGAGGATGGCGCCGGACGTGACTTCCATTGCACTTGCATCACCAGTGACAACAACCGCCCCTGCGGCGGAATCGAGCACGAGGGCGTTGATGGCGGCGGGTGTCGTGGTCGTCTGGCTGGTGGCATAGCGGATGTTGTCCGTCAAAACACCGCCGAGGGTGGTGCTATCGACGATGTATTCCGCAGTCAGGTCCAGGGGGCGCAGTCCAATCGTCGCATCGACGTAGGTGACCAGCGAGTTGCCGGTGCCGCCATTGGTGATCTGGCCGACCATCCAAGGCACGATGCTGATGTTCGTGGACACGGCCGCACCACCGCCGCCGACCTGCACAATGGAGGCGGTGGAGCGAATCATGCCTTTGCGGATGGTTGCGGAATCACCCAGATTGAGGCCGCGCACGAGAAGGGTGGCATGGTTGCCACCCTGGTTGATGCTGGCGGCGAGGAGTTGGGCCGCCGTGGATGTGCTGTTCCGCGTTGGTATGGCGGTGATCACGTTGGCACCTGCACCGAGCGTAATGGCCCCCACGGTCTCAGTGAGGGAGGCTCCCGCCCCGGCTGTTGTTGGAGCATAGCTGTTCTCCACGGTCAGGCCGTTGCCGCCGGCCGTGTTGTTCAGCGTGATCGCTTTGGCATTGCCCAGACGGTCCTCATTCGCACTCTGGTCCTGGACACTGCGCAGCTCGCCGCCATTGAGTGTGTAGCTGGCCGCCTGCGCCAGGTCGCCATTGCCCCCACTCAGCGCGAGCCTGCCACCGGCGTTGATGATGACCGCGCCGGTCATGGTGCTGTTGCCAGTGAGGGTGAGGACCCCTGCGCCGTTTTT
Organism: uncultured Prosthecobacter sp.; assembly: GCA_964452755.1. GTDB lineage: Bacteria > Verrucomicrobiota > Verrucomicrobiia > Verrucomicrobiales > Verrucomicrobiaceae > Prosthecobacter. The sequence continues at coordinate 1,411,466 of CAYVQY010000001.1, forward strand.
AACGAGGGTTCCCGCGCCACTGATGATTCCGCCGAAGGTGGTCGTTCCTGTCTGATTGATGGTGAGGGTCGATCCGGTGTTCAGGATGATTTTACTCTGGCTGCCGGCACCGTCGAGCGTCCCGATGGTCTCAGTTTGATTGTTGAGGAGCTGCAGGCCGGTGTTGGCCACGTTGTCACGGATGTTCACCTGCGAGGTGTCGCTGATGGCGCTGCCGCCGGTGAGCTGCAGGATGCCTTCGGCGATGCTGATGACGCCGGTCTGGTTGTTGATGCCACCGAGCACGGCCGTGCCGGTTCCATTTTTATTGATGGCGGCCCCGCCGATGATTCTGGAGTCTATGGTGAGCGTCCCGTTGTCGTTGTTCTGTGTGATGATGAACTCATTGGTCCCGCTGATCAGGACACCGCCGGTGATCAGGGAGGCATTCGCGCCGACATTCGCGCTTTCAAGGATGCCGCCGCTGGAGATGCGGAGGCTGCTGCCGACCGTGACGGTTGAGGCGGCGAGCGCGTTAAAACGGAGACTGTTGATGGTGCCGCAGCCGGCTGCCACGCTGCCTAAGAAACCCGCGTCATTGCTGATGTTCTCATTGAACCCCCAGAGCGAGGCGTCGTTCTGCGTCGTGTAAGTCGCGGCGACGATGCTGGAACCGGAGACGCTGGCAAAATCGCTGTCATTGAGGATGAACCACGCACCCACGATGCCGTTGGTGTTGGTCGTGGTCCCCGGGTCAAACATGGTATTTGCGTCCGGCAGCGAAAGATTGAGCGTGCCTCCGGTGCGGGTGATTCCGTTGACGACGACGAAATTCAGCTCCTGACCGCCCGCAGAGGTGAGGTTGATTTCAGACGGACCTCCAACCACGACGATGCTGTCAACGGTCTGCTTGCTGGCGGAGGTGGCGTTGCCGACGAGGTTGAGCACGGCCCGGTTGTCGCTCTCCACCGTAGTGCCCAAAGTCAAGGCGCCGGTGCCAATCTTGTTGTCCGTGCCGGCATTGGCGGAGAAGTCGAGGATCAGTGAACCTTCACGAATCAGCGTGTTGCTGGCGGAGGTGAGGCTGTTGATGCCGGAGAGGGTGACGGACTGGTTGTTCTCCTTGTCGATGTTGCCATCCCCGGCGAGGTTCGCGGAGATGGTGCCGTTGTCCAGATTGAGGATGGTCTTCACCGTCAGCGTGCCAGAACCAGTGACGAAGCCCTGCTCGCCACTGCTGTCTGAGCCGATGTCGAGACGATCGATGGCGGCGTTGGCATTCATCACCAGATTGCCAATTCCCTGATTGTTGTCCCCGAGGATGATGAAATTCATGTCCGCCCCCAGCGCGTCATCGGCATTGATGTTGATGGTCGCACCTGACCGGCCATAGAGCCCGTTGCTCGTTGTGGCGGTCGTTCCCGGCAGGGCTCCTGCGACATTCAAATTGACCACCGTGCCGCCATTGTCGGCAACATAGTCATCGCCCACCGTGAGGACGCTGTTCACGTTCACGGTGCCGTCATTGTGGATGAAGTCGTCATTCGTGTTCGCCGTGCCGTTGATGTTGAGAGTCCCCGAACCGATCTTGGTGATGTCCGAGGTCGCGTTGCTTCCCGAAGGCGTCAGCGTGATGTTTCCAGTGACTGTCGTGACTCCCGTCCCCGTAAAGGTGATGCCGAGTCCGGTGCCGGAGGCTTGTGCGATAATGCCGCCCGAGATGAGCAAATCGACCGCCGCAGAGGCGGAGTCATCCACGGTGAAGGTGCGGCTGGAATCACCGAGATCCAGCAAAGCAGCGATGCTGCCGCCCAACGGGTTGTTCGTGGCATCGTAAACGACATCGCCGCCGAGGGTGATGGAGCCGCCTCCGCCGGTGTTGGCGATGACGGGAGCGGCGCTGCCGTCCGCACCGCCGAGCGTGATGCCGCCGGTGAGCACGGTGACACGGCTGTTGTTGTCGAAGGCGGCTGTCACACCGGCTGCGGCGGACACGGCGAGTGCGCCGGTGATGCTGCCATTGCCGCCAAGCTGCAGGACGCCATTCGTGACAGTGGTGCCGCCGTTGTAGGTGTTCGCTCCATCGAGAATGAGCACGGACGAACCCGCCTTAACGAGGGCAATGCTGTTTTCATCCCCCGTGCCGCCGATGACGCCGGCAAAGGTCCCCGCCGCCCCCTGCGTGACGGTGAGTGTCGAAACCGCCGCATTGCCGCCGACGATGGCGTTGGCGCTGCCGGAACCTGAAGTCGCCAGGCTGCCGATGATCGTGTTGGACGCGCCGTTGATGGCATCTCCGAGCTGAAGGACGGCCGAGTTGCCGCCGGAGCCGAGGGTGAGGTCTGTCCCGAATTGCAGACGGAAGTCGGCCCCGCCCTCCAGGATCAAGCGGCCAGCCTCCAGATTCGTCGGCCCCGCATAGCTGGCAAGCCCTGTCGCGCTGCGGAGTATGATCGTTCCATCGGAAGTTCCATCACCATTAAGGGTGAGTGTGGTGCTGCCCACCGCACCAACGATGTCGTTGGTAAAGATGAGGCTTTTGCCATTCGCGACGTTCCAAGTCTGATTCGCACCGACTTTGAAGCGGGCATTGATGGTCACCGTTCCTGGACCGTCCGAAGTGAGCACGATGCCTTTCGTGTCGGCATCGGGTGCGATTTCGAGCCGGGCCGAAACCAGTGACCCAGGATCAATCGTCACGGATGATGGCGTGTCGGCCGCATTGCCGCTGGCTTCAAACGTGAGCGAGTTGATCCTGAAGTTCTGCTCCAGCGTGGTGGTGATCGGGGCGTTGGTGCCGGAGTTGATGTTGTCGGCGATGAACTTTACGTCGCTGCCCTGGCCTGGGGTGGTCAGCCTTGCGGTGACTCCCGTTTTATCGGTCGCCCAGTTGGCCACATCGTCCCAGTTGTTCAGAGATCCACCCGCGTTCCAATGCCACTCGCCGATGACCAGGGCACCCGTGGTGACGTAGATGAGTGTGTCCGTGGCCGTGAGTGTGAAGGAGGTGAAACCGCCCGGGGTGCCACCGAGGAGCCAGTCAGTGTCTGCGAGGCTGCCCGACGTCAACCCGCCGGCCGCCACGGAGATGAGGTCGTACTGCTGGCCTGCATTCAATCCTGCGTCCGTAAGATTGAACTGCACCTGATTACCGGCGAAGAGGGTGAGGCTGCCGACCAGGGTGAGCAGGTCCGTGTTCAACTGGTCACCAGAGGAGACGCTGTCACCGACGTTGAGTCCCAGAGTGGTCAGCGAACCTCCGCTGCTGCCCAGGGTGAGCGAGCTGAGGCCGCTCAGCTTGTCTCCCACACCATTGACGAGACGAAGGGTCGAGCCGTTGTCCACAATGAGACTCGTGACGGCCGCCGCGCTGACCATGGGTCCCGTGATCGAAAGAACGCTGGCACCGGTCACGCTGAGACTGGGCGTGCCGTCCACTGCTCCCTGGAGGAATAGTTTGCCTCCGCCGGAGACCGTCGTGGCACCCGTGTAGATGCTGGAGCCGTTGACCGTCAGCTCTCCAGAGCCGCTCTTGCTGAACGCGAGGTTTCCGGCATTTCCTGCACCGCCGATGCTGCCGTTGTAGGTCGTGATGGTGGTCTGATTCACCGTCAAGGTCGAAGTGCCGGCATTGCCACCGACAATGGCGTTCGTTGTGCCAAAACCGGAGGTTTCCAAGGAAGTGACCGTTTGATCGGAGGCACCACCGCTGTCGCCCAATTGAAGCACGCCGGAGGTGCCCGAATTGCCCAGGACGAGTCCGCCCGAGCCAAGGCGGTCATTGATGCCGCCCGCCGCGATGACCGTGCCGTCCTGGATGGCTGTGCCACCGCCATAGTTGTTGGTGCCGGAAAGCAGCAGGGTGCCTGCTCCCGCTTTGACCAGCGATCCGGCAACGCTTGAAATGTTGCCGGAAATAACGAGGTCGAAGACGGTCTGATCACTGTCGCCAATCGTGAAGGTCCGTGCGGCACCGTTCAGATCCAAGTTGGCCGAAAAGGAGGCCTGACCGTTGTTGAATCCTGGAGAACCCGCATTGTAGATCAGATTGCCGTCAAGGATGAGCAATCCACCCGTGGCGACATCCATCACTGCGGCGGTATCGCCCGCGACGGTGGTGACATCCGCACCAAGAGTGAGACCACCGACGGTCTCCGTCCGACCATTGATGTCGAGCACGCCCTGGGTGATCACTACCACGCTGGCGTCCGGAATGACTTCACTGGAACCGAGTTGCAGGGTTCCCCCCCAAACCGTGGTATCTCCACCGTAGTCATTGCCGGCATTGGTGAGCACTAGCGTTCCGGCACCCTGCGAAGTCAGGCCAGCCCCTCCCGTGCCGGTTACCACACCGGAAAGCGTCAGAATACCGGAAGCCGGGGAAACGCGGAACCCGTTGGCGATGGTCTCATTGATCGTGATGCCACCGGAGTATTCGGCGGACAGGGCACCGGCCTGAAGTGTCAGAAACTTTTCGTTCCCACCTGTCCCGAGGGTGAGGCCTCGCGCGATGGTGACGCCGTCGGCGAGCTCCAGCGTGGCTCCAGTGCCGTTCATCACGACAACTGCGGACGAGTCACCAAGTGAATTGTTGTTGGTGGCACGAACGGTACCTGAATCGCCGTCGCCCGTAATGACAAGGCGTGTGAGCAGTCCGCTGTTGTCAGCGCCGGAAAGAATGAGCAGCCCGCCTCCGAGAACATTCACGTCAGCCAACGCGCTGCCTGAGGATGAAGCAATGTTCCCGGAAAGCGTAAACGTCTGTCCGTCAGCGGCGACCACGTCGAAGTAGGATGTCGTCGTCTCAGTGATCGTGATGTCTCCCGCGTATTCGGCCGCAGTGGCGCCGGTCACGAGCGTCAGCGTCTTGTTGTTGCCCGTGTTGGAAATGGTCAGGCCTTGCGCGATGGTGATGCCGTCGGCCAGTTCCAGAACAGAATTGGTGGCCGCCATGACGATCACCGCCGCTCCCACGCCCGCAGCATTGTTGTGTTCCAGCCGCACTGTGCCTCCGCTGGCCGTCGTGATCTGGACGCCCGAGGTGAAGTCGTTGTTACCCGAGAGGATGACGATGCCGCCCCCGGTTGCATTGATCCGGCCAGCCGCACTGCTGGATATCACTCCCGAGAGGGTGATCGTTTGGCCGGCCTCCGCCAGGACGTCAAAATTGGCTGCGCTCGACTCCTGGATGAGAATCGTCCCGGAATACTCTGCAGACGTTGCGGTCGCTTCGAGCGCGAGCGTCTTGTTGTTGCCCGTGTTCGAAATCGTCAGCGCGCTGGCAATGGCCGCCCCATCGCCCAACTCCAGAACAGTGTTGGTTCCATTCATCAGCACTGCGGCGGCACTACCGAGGGCATTGGAATTCGTGAGCCGAACCGTGCCCGAGTCTCCGTCGCCCGTGAGCGTGACCTGCTTGTCGAATGCATTGTTGTCACCCGAGAGAATGAGAAGGCCGCCACCAAAAAAGTTGATGTTGGCACCTGCTGAAGCGGCGATGTCACCCGAGAGGGTCAGCGTCTGCCCGTCCGCCGCAATCACGTCGAAATTGGCGGCTGTCGTCTCACTAATGGTGATGGCACCGGCATACTCTGCCGATACGGCGGTGGACTCAAGGGTGAGAGTCTTGTTATTACCCGTGTTCGAAATCGTCAGCGCCCGGTCAATGGCAATGCCATTGCCAAGCTCCAACACCGTATCGGTCCCCTGCATGACGATGACCGATGCTCCAACACCCGCCGCGTTGCCGTGGGTCAGGCGCACCGTGCCAAGCGTGACATTGACGCCGGAGGTAAAGTCGTTGTCGCCCGAGAGAATCACGGTGCCGGCACCTGTGGTATTGACCCTGCCATCGGTGGAGCCGGAAATCACTCCCGAAAGCGTGATCGCCTGGCCGGCGTCAGCGAAGACATCAAACTCTCCCGCCGTGGCCTCCAGAATGGTGATGGACCCGGTGTACTCAGCCGCAGTCGCACCCGACTGAAGCTGGATGACCTTGTTGCCTCCATTAAGGATAGTGAGCGAGCGGCTGACATTGACGGAGTCCGCCAGTTCCAGAATCGCATCGCCCAGCGAAACGCTGCCTGCCGCACCAAAAGCGTTGCTGTTGGCCACCCGGAGGATACCACCGGTGATCAGGGTATTTCCCCCGTAACCGCCGACTCCGCCCAGTACCAGAGTGCCGAGACCGGTTTTTTCAATGCCAAAGCCGGCTCCGCCGACATCTGCGCCGACCGTCAGCGTCTTAGTATCTGCCACGTCCCAGATGTTGTCCGCTCCGAGCACCACCAAACCGCCGATTGCGCCCTGAATCGTGGCGTCTTCGTTGGCCGTGATGCCAGTGCTGAGTGTGAGCGAAAAAGTGGAGGTATCAATCGTGTAGCTGCCCGAAAACGGCGCATTGAAAGTCATGGCGCCGGCAGAAATCGCGCCGCCTAGAGTCACAGTACCTGCCGTGCCGTCACCGCCCCCCCCGAAGACCGCGTCATTGCCGTCTGTCCACACTTGATCGTAATTCACGCCGTCAAACCAGTTGCCAACGCCGACCTGCCATGTGCCTGTCCCATCTGTGATGGCCGCATCCCCCGTCCCGGCATCCCAAACAAATGTGGCTGCACTGAGCGGCTGACCGATCTGATAGAAAGCAATGAATGCCGTCATCCAGAAAGCGATGAAGCGACGGAGTGTTCGGAGAGTGCTGAGCATGACGAGCAATGGTTAATCTGCGACCTCAGAAAAGGATCATGGCCGAGTGTAAAGCTTATGCGACTTTTGAAACAAGCTTTATCTTTAGCGACCAAATCAAATTCCGACACAATCAAAGCTTCATGTTTTTACATCCACAGATTTGGCTTAAGGAATATGAATTAGATCCTGATTTATTGACGCAATAAACTGATTTTCAGTCATTTCTGAAATCGTTTGAACTGGCGATGTCAGCCAAATTTATTCGATATAAATCCTAGGATGTGACTGGTTTGCAGGGAGCCACTCCTTGTTCACTTCCTGCATTTACGCCAAATGCCAAAGCGAGTCTGGGAAAGCCATTTTTGACTGAAGCGATTCACCACTTTGCGGAGCTTTTCTGCGCAACACCGCCGGGGAACTCGACACAACAACTCCGAGGTGAGCCGGTTTTCATCCATCAAGACAATGTCCGCCTTTCCTAAAAAGCCGCCGAGCCTGTTCCTGTCGCAGGGCTGAGCTTACCTGCGCCGACGACGCAGCATCAGACCAAGCAGACCGAGCATCATCAACAACACACGGGACGGTTCCGGAACGACCACCACAATGCCGTTGGTGGCAAAGAGATCGGTGTTGAAGCCGAGTCCCGCATCCAGAACGATGGAGCTGAAGTCGAAGGTCGGCGTCCCTGTGGCACTGCCGGCGAAAGACCAGTCCAGAAGGTCAAAAATGTCTCCATAGACCGGATTGTAGGCTGCGATCGTTGTGAGCTTCACCGTGCCGCTGAAATCAGGTGCGGCGGCTCCGCCGACGGAGATGAAATCGTGCAAGCCGGTGTTTTCCGTTTCATAAGCGGCCTGAATCGTCAGACCCACCAGGCTTTGTCCATTGGCGTTGAAGTAGTCGAGGATGACCGCCGCGTCATTCGCGGTGGCGCCGCCGAGTTCCAGGGCCAGGGAGCCGCCGGAATTGAGAGCCAGGTTTCCATCCACCGTAATCTGCCCCACTCCGCCGACGCCGGGTGCCAGTGTGCCGCCATCGGCCACCGTCAGATCGCCACCGACTGCCCCGGTTCCGCCGAGGACACCGGCGTTGACGGTGGTGCTGCCGGTGTTGGTGTTCGTGGCGGTGAGGATCAGCGAACCGGTGCCTTCCTTGGTCAAGGCACCGCCGCCCGTGATGATGTTGCCGATGGTCAGGGTTGTAGCAGCGTCGGTTTCAAAACTGCCGCCTCCTGCACCGATGGTGATGCCGCGGTTGCTGTCGTCGATCGCCATGGTGGCGGTGGTCAGCAGGGTGCCTCCGTCCAAAGTCAGCTGATCGGCGGCGGGAGCCGCCGGATTGTCCCCGAGATTGGTCTCGTCAGAGATGGACAGCTTGCCGCCAGTCACGGCCGTCTTCCCCGTGTAGGTGTTGGCAACGTTCAAAACGGTGGTGCCGGAGCCGGCCTGAGTGAAACCGCCCGCCCCGGTGATGGCCGCTCCGCTAAACTCCGTGCCCTGGGTGACGGTGTCGCTCTGATTGACCGCAAAGGTGGCGCCATCCGCGACGCTGATCGCGCTGGCGGTGTTGAGCGTGCCGGTGGCCGTACCAACACCGAGTTGCAGAATGCCCGCGCTTATCACCGTGCCGCCGGTGTAGGTGTTGGTGCCGTCGAGCACCAGCGTGCCCGCCGTCGTCTTGGTGAGGTCTCCGCCACCGTTGAGCTCGCTCAGGTTGCTCAGCGTGCCGGAGGCGGCCACCAGGGCCACTGTTTCCGTGCTGTTGCCGATCGAGTGGCCGGCCATGTCCAGCGAGCCTCCATTGAGGTTCAAAGTCGCCGTCCCCGTGCCAACGGATCGGTTCAGATCAACCGATGTCGTCACCGTACCGCCGGTAATGTTCAGAATGCCCGCACCGGCAGTCGCCAGGGAGACCGAACCCGTGCCCTCATCCCCGTAGGTGGCGGAGCCTCCCAGCAGCACGGTGCCGCCGCCGATGCTGATCGTGTTCGTCGAGGTGCCGGTTCCCTTGGCCACGGCCAGGTTGATGCTCAGAATATCCAGCGTTCCCTGGTCAAATTTGAACTCATTGGTGTTGGCGGCGGTCTTGGCGCCGATGGATGTGGTCAAGGTGCCGATGGCGAGGTCGGCCGAATTGCCGGTCACGTCGAAGACGTTCGCCGTTTCGTAGCCCGTTGTGGCGTTGGAAGTGACGCCCATGATGATGTCCACACGCTGTTCCGCGCAGGTCACCGTGCCGGAGTGCAGGCTGCGGAGCACCAGCGACCCGCCGGTGCCGCTGAAATTGAACACGCCCGAGTCGCGACCGCCGTTACCGAGATGAATCAGGTCCGTGTAGATCACGTTCGATCCAGTGCCGAGAGCCAGCCTGTTGGCCTGCGAACCCGCGGAACTTGCGCCGATGAAAATGTTCGCAGCGGTTAGTGTGTTGGCCGTGTTGCTGAGAATCATCACGGCAGGATCGCTTGAGCTGTTGTCACCCTGCTGCTGGATCACCAAATCCCCGGTCAGCGTCGCCGTGAAGGAGGCCAGGTCGGAAAGGTCCAGAGTCGCCTCGCTGGAGTTGTTGCTGCCGGTCGTGTTCCTCCCCACAACGATGCCGTCGCCGTTCACCACGACGGCGCCGCCGCCGCCGATGGTCAGGTCTGTGTTTCCCGCATCGGTGTTGTTGGACAGGAGAATGTCACCATTGATGGTCAGGGTGTTGCCCGTATCCACGGTGATGACGCTGGCGCTGGCGTTGTTGGCGAGCACGGAAAGGAAACCGATGGTCTGGTCAAAGCCGTTGAGATCGAGGGAGCCGATGGACGCGCCGCTGCCGAGCCGGAGATGGCCGGTGGTGGAGAGATTATCGTTCGCGCTGATGACGATCTGGCCGCCGAAGATGTTGGTGTCACCCGTGTAATTGACCGCCGCGCCCAGAGTGAGGGTGCCGTCGCCCAGCTTGGTCAGCGATCCGGCGCTGCCCGTGCCAAAAGCACCGATGGCCGCATCCGCACCGTTGGTGTCGATCGTGGCTCCGCCCACCAGAATGGAAATGGTGCGCGTGGAGAGGTCGTCCGTGAAACCGGTGCCAAGGCGCAGCCCGCCGCCGGCGAAAACGATCTCGCCCGTATCCCCACCGATGTTGTCGAGATCCGCAATTTCGATGACGCCTTCGTTGATGGTCGTCTTCCTGGCTCCGCCGCCGGCGGTGTTGACTGCGGTGAAGATCAGCGTTCCGCGGCCGGACTTGGTGATGTCCGCGTCCGAGTTCAGCGGAGAGGACACCGTGGCGGTGACGGTCGCCGTATTGGCAGCCGCCGAAGGATTCACCACATGAAACACATATTCGCTTCCGCCGACCTGAATACCGTCGTCAAAGCCGCCAAGGATGACGCTGTGGGCGGAACTAGCCGCCGCAGTTGCGTTCTGCGTGAAGAGGAAGGCCCCGCTGGTGTTGATCAGCGTGTGGCCCGCACCGGAGCCCGTCACGTTGATCGTCGAGGCGGCCGTGTTGTCGTTATGAACGACGAGGGAATTGATGGTCGCGCCGGCAACGCCAAGCAGGTCCGCAGTCAGGCTTTCGCGGACGTTGTCCGTCGCGCCAGCAGCAGCAAAGGTGCTGTACTCGTTGAAGTTGAGGGCCGTGAAGCCGGAGTTGAGGACGTAGGTCACGAAGGTGTCTCCCATGTGGGTGTTCGCGAGATTTGCGCCGGAGTAGCGCTGCCCGATGGCCCAGGGGATGATGCTTACATTCTTGGCCGTGCCGCCCGCCGTGCCGCCACCACCGATGAGGTTGGCGCCGATGAAGGTGTTTTCAGTGGCGTCATTACCGATTTCGAACTGCGACCAGGCCGCCGAGCCATTGGTGTCACCCAGATTGCGGCCGCGGATGTTGAACGTCGCACCGGCACTGCGGACAAAGTCGGCAGCGGTCAGGGTGATCCGGCTGCTGGTCCCGCCCGAGTTGTCAATGAAGGAGTAGTTGGCGCCGCTGGCGAAGGTGACGACGCCCACGGTTTCACTGACGACCGAAGTGGTGTTCTGATCCGTGCGAATGCCAAAACCGCGCACCTGCGTGGCAGCGGCGAAGGTGCCGTTGGCGGAGTTGAGGGTGATCGTCGCCGAATTGGAGATGCGGGCGTCGCTGCGTGTGCTGCTGGTGTTGTCGAGCAGCAGGGAGGCGTTGTTCACGACGAAGCCGGCGGCGTTGTTCATCCGGCCGGTCTGGTAGAGGCGCAGCATGCCGCCATCCACGTTCACCGTGCCGGTGAAGCCGGAGGTCGTGGCCCCGTAAACGCGGAATTCAAAGGTCGCTCCCACACTGTCAACGGCATGAATGGTCAGCGAACTGGCCGCACCACCGGTGAAGAGGCCGCGATGGTCGGTGGTGAAGACTTGGTTGATCTTGAGCGCTCCGCTGGTTCCGAGGGCCAGCGTGCCGTTGCTTTCATCCGTGATGGAGCCGATGGTTTCGGCGGAGTCGTTCAGATCAAGAGTGGCCCCCAGCTTCAAGCGGACCTGGGCATTGTCGGCGATGGCGTTACCGCCGCTGAGGCGCAGGATGCCCTGATTGACATGAATCACCGACCCCGGCGTGTAGGTGTTGTTGCCGGAGAGGACCAAGGTGCCTTCGCCGGTTTTGGTGACGCCGCCGCTGTTGACGATGTCGGAGCTGATCGTGAGCAGTCCGGACGTGTTGTTCTGATGGACGATGATTTCCCCGGAAGTTCCGGAAGTGGTGCCGTGCAAAGACCCGCCGGTGATCACCGTGTCAAAGGCACCGACCGATTCGCTCACCAGGATCCCGCCCGAACCGATCCTGAGATCACCCGTTGGATTGATGCTCAGGGTGGAAGCAGCGGCGGCGAAGGTGAGACTTTCGATCTGGGTGCAATCGATCGTGCCGGTCAGCGCCGCGTCGTTGACGATGTTCTGGTCTGCCGCCCAAGCCGTGACGTCGTTCTGGGTGGTCAGAGTGGCCGCGACGATGTCTCCGCTGCCGTCGATGGCGGCCAAGCTTGCAAATCCTCCGATGCCTGTCTTCACCGTGGCCCAGCCGAGAGTTCCGGCGGGGCTGGTGGAAGTTACCTTCGCATCCGTGCTTGAATACTCAAAGCCCACGGTGCCGCCGACGACCGAACGGGTGATGTCTTGGAGAGCGAGGGTCGCGGTCTGGCCCGCGCCGTTATTGATGCCGACCGTCGTATGGCCGGGCAGGATGATGGTCCTGAGCATCGTCTCCGTGATCGAGGCGCTGGAGCCGCCGTTCATGATCAGCACCGGATTCCTCTGGGCCGCCGTGTAGCCAAGCTGCAGCACATCGCCGATCTTGCTGGCGTTGTTCAGCGAGTAATCAAGGATGAGGGTGCCCTCCCGCATCAGCGTGTCGCCTGTGGAGGCCGCGTCGCGAGTCCCGTAGAAGGTCAGGGTGCCGGAGCCGTCACGGAGCATCACGCCGTTGCCGGCCAGGGTGATGTTTTCGCCGATCGTTCCGTTGCGAAGAATCTTGTTGCTCGTGGTGGTGATGCTGCCCGTGCCGGTGATGTTGCCGATGCTCGAACCGTTGCCGACCAGAATCTGCCCCGGCCTGATCGCATCACTGCCGGCGAGGTCAAGATTCAACACGGCGGCGGAGGCGGCGGTGGAGGACGCACTGTTGCCCACGTAAAGGATCGCGGTGCCCGTGCCGATGCCGTTGTTGCCGGTGACATTGACCAAGCCGCCGTTCTGGATGAAGAAGGCGTCTCCGGTATGCACCTGCGCGGTCGAGCTGATGTTCACGATGGCGCTGCCCGGCGTGCCGGTGCCGTCCACGACGACGTCGTTGATGGCGTTCAGAGAGTTGGCCGCCGTCGCATTGATCACACCGGTGTTGATGCTGATCGAGTCGGTAATGGTGATCGTACCATTGATGGTCCACTCACCCGTGCTGTTGAAAATCACGTCCTTGGTCGTCCCCGCACCGCTTTGAATGGTGATGCTACCATTGATCGTGCCGTTGCCGGTACCGTTGATGGTCAGGTTGTTGTTGGTGGTGCCGGTGAAGTTGCCGTTCAGGGTCAGTTCGTTGGTCGTGTTTGCGGAGTCGTCCACGGTGATGATGCGGTTGGCGCCGCCGCTTCCAAGATTGGCGGAGATCACCGCTCCTCCCGGATCGTTGGTGGGGTCATAGACGATGTTCCCGCCGAGGGTGACGGTTCCCTTCGTGCCATTTGTATCCAAAACTTGCGCGACGCCGTCCGTGCCGCCGCCGAGGACCAGATCCCCGAGGGTGGTGTAGCTCTTGCCGTTGAAGTCAAAGGTGGCCGTGGCACCCGCGTTGGCGACCACGGAGAGCAGCCCTCCGGGAGCAAAGGTGCTGTTCGCACCGAGTTGAAGAACGCCTTCGGTCACGATGGTGGTCCCGGCGTAGGTGAGCGAACCGTCGAGGATCTGGGTGCCGGCACCCGCCTTGACGAGGTTGAAGTTGTTCTCGTTGGCTCCGCCGCCGCCGAGGGCGCCGGTGAAGGTGTGCGAGCCGGAGGTCGAGCCGATGGTGAGAGTGGAGATCGTGGCATTGCCGCCGACGACCCTGCTGCCGACGAACGCCCCATTGCTCAATCCGCCGATCACGACAGCGGTGGCTTCCGTGGCGTTGCCGACCTTAAGGGTGGCCGCCGTGCTGGCATTCCCGAGGACAACATCGAGACCCGAGTTGAGACTTCCGGTGTCTTCGAATACAAGGTTGCCCGCGTTGATCGCCAGCGTTCCGGTCATGGCGGCTGCGGAACCGGAGAACAGCAGCGTGCCGGTGGCGGTTGTGTTGTCATTGACCGTCAGCGTCCGCGAGGTGCCGGTGAGGCCGCCGGAGAGCGTCAGCGTGTTGCCGACGTCCTCGATGTTCCACGACTGATCCTGCGGCAGGTTCACCACGGCACTGATCCCGACATCTCCCACACCGGTCTGCAGGGTAAGGAACGTGGCGTCCACTCCATTGCCGAGGGTCAGGGTGTTGACGCCGTTGGAGCTGCCGATCGTGGTGGCGGCGTTGCCGGTGTGGAAGGTCAGCGACTTGATGGTCATGTCGGCTCCGAGCGTGGTGTCGAAGTTGGCGGCACCTGCGGCGCTGAAGTGAACGTTGGACTGACCGTCTGGAGGAACGAGAGCGTCGGCGACACCGTCGACGGCGTCTGCCCAGTTGGAGGGGAAGCCCGTCCCGGTGGTGAGCGTGGCGGACCACACCCCCTGCGCAAGGCCGGTGAGATCCCCCTTCCACCAAGTGTCCGGCTGCGAGGGCACCGCCGTGGGGGTCAGCGTCCACTGCTCCAGACCGCCGCCGTTGACGCCCGAGGTCAGTGCCAGCGCATAGGTGAAGCTGCCGCCGTTGAACACGACCGGATTGACATTGAAGCTGCCGCCAAAGCCAGTCAGCGAATTCAGATCCGCACCGTCGATCAGCACATACTGGTTTCCGGAGACGGGCGCCGAATTGACGTAGATAGCGGTTGTGAGGGTGCCGGTGAGCTGCAGTGTCTGACCTGCGGCCAGGACGAGTTGATTAACGCCCACGGCTCCATCGATACCGAAGCCCAGCGTCGCCCCGGCCGAGGAGCCCACGACGATCTTCGCACCGGCGCCGCCGGAGAAGCCGTAGCTGGTGACGGTGTTGCCGGTGTTGCCGCGCAGGGTGAACTCGGTGCCGTCCGCCACCGTCAGGCTGGTGGTCGTGGCGGAAAAGCCGCCCACGGTGTCGAAGAACAGCTTGCCCGCATTGACGACGGTCGTGCCGCTGTAGGTGCTGGTGCCGGTGCCGCTGATGACGAGGTCTCCCGCACCGCTCTTGACGAGGTTGAGGTTGCCTTCGTTGGTCTCGCCGAGGCCGATGTTGCCGGCGAAGGTGCTGGTGCTGGCGAGGTCGAGCGTGAGCGTGGACATGCCGGCGTTTCCGGAGACGATGGCATTGGCCGTGCCGGTGCCTTCACTGGAGACGGAGGTGAAAGTCTGGTCGAGCGGCGCGGCGGCGTCACCGATTTGCAGGACGCCGGAGGTATTGTTCGCCGCGCTGCCGAAGACGAGGCTCTGGCTGGTGCCGATGGAGCTGCCGCCTGCTACGGCCTTCGCCACGAGGCGGCCGTCCTCAATGGTGGTCTTGCCGGTGTAGAGATTGTTTCCACCGAGGGTAAGGGTGCCGGTGCCGGTCTTGACAAACTCCAGCGTGGCGCCGGACGTGGCCACCATTGTGCCGCCGAAGCTGGTGCTGGTGTTGTCGCCGCCGACGGTGAAAACCGTCGTGCCGGACGTCTCGGTAGTGACGATGACACCGCCCTGCGTGGCGCTGTTGCCGGCGAGGGAGCCGACCGTGACGGCGGAGCCACCCAGGGTGATGTCCACCAGGGCGCCTTCCTGGACGGTCAGGGCCGAACCCGTCGGCACCGCACCCACCGCACCGAAGACCAGGGTGCCGTCGGTCACCGTGGTGACGCCGCCATAGATATTGCTGTTGTTCAGCAGGAGGATGCCGTCGCCTGTCTTGTTGATGCCACCGGCACCGCCGAGGGTTCCGCCGAAGGTGAGGGACTTCGCCGCCAGTTGAACTTCGAGGTTGTGAGTGCCGGCGGCGATCGTTCCCGCACCGTTCATCGTGAGGTTGAAAGCGTCGCGCAGGCCGAAGTTGCCGTTCATCGTGAAGTCGTTCAGAATGATGCGGTTGTCCGCGCTCGAACTGAAGAAGGTGTCATTGGCGAGGGTCACCGCCGCCGTCGAGAGGGCGTTGTTGTGGCCGAGGAGCACGCCGCCCGCCTGCAGATCGAACGTTCCCGTAAAGCCGTTGGAGCCGCTCAGACGCAGCACGCCGGTGCCCGCCTTGACGATGTTGTTGCCGTCGATCACCGCGTTGATGGTCAGATTCGGCAGGTAGGGATTGAGGATGGTGCTGTTCCACTCGACAGGATTCACCGTGATCGTCGCCGTGGCGGCGGCGAGGGCGAGTTTGCCGTCGATGCGGGTCGAGCCGGAGCTGGCGTTCTGACCGGAGGCGGTGATCGCTCCGGTGACGGTCAGCGTGCCGCTGCCGGTGGTGACCTGCGGGTTGTTGCCGCCGTTGTTGTCAAAGGTCAGGGAGGCGACCGTCTGACTGAAGTTGTTCAGATTCAGGATACCGCCGCCCATGACGGTGAGGTTGCCGGTATTGGCCATCTGGTCTCCGGCATTGTAGATCACCGTGGTCAGGCGGTCTTCGTAAGCGCCCGCATTGCCACTGTAGCCGCCGGCGATGGTCAGATCTCCGGGGATGGCGAACACGTTCACACCGTCGGCCAGGGCGTTATCGAGCCTGATTCTGCCGGAGTTGATGAAGGTGCCTCCTGTGTAGGTGTTGCTGCCGTTGATGAAGACGTCATTGGTGTCCCGGATTGTGGTGCCACGACCGATTTCACCGCTGATGACCAGCGTCACCGCACCGCCTGCGGCGTTGTTCACGATGTTCGCGTTCACGATGACATCCGCGTTTCCGGTCAGGTCGGCCTGCCCGTTGAACCACTGCTGCGCGTGCAGATAAAGGTCCGCCGGGGCTGCCGTCGTGCCTGCGGTGAGATTTCCATTTTCGACAGTCATGCTCATGCTCAGGGCCGTCGTGGCCACCGGCGAGAGGATGATGCCGCCGCTGGCGAGCGTGAGGGTGTGGCCGTTGAGATCGAGCGAACTGCTGCCGGTGGAGCTTGTCCCCGCCTGCATGTTCAGGCTGTTGATCGTGAGGTCGCCGTAGAGCGTGGTGACGGAACCGGCATTCGGGGTGACGATGCGGATGTTGTCAGCGGCGCCGCCGTTGTTGATGAGGTTGGGCGAGTAGCCCGCGTAGCCCTGCTGGTTGAGTGCGCCGACGCCCTGTCCGGGGATGTAGCTGGCCCATTCGCGTTCCAAAGTGGCCCAGGCGCCGATGAGATGGTTGGTCAGCCCGTCGCCGATGTTCGTCGTGGCCACGCCGTTGAGCGTGTTGATGAAGAGCTGCTGGTCGTCACTCGGCGTGCCGTCGATGCCCAGGAAGCGCAGCGTGGTGCGGGAACCCGCCTCCCGCGAAAGGCTGTCCATGATGAACGTGGTCTGGTTCACACCCGTTCCTCCCTCGGCAAAATCGAAAATGTTGCGACCGCCTTTCAGGGTCACGGCTCCCATCGTCTCAGTAGTGATGAGCGCGGCGCGGTTGCGGAACTGGAACATGGCACCGCTCATCGTGATGGGTGCGGTGTCGCTGATGCGATCCGTCTGGCTGCCCGCCTCGGTGGAGTTGTTGCTGGCTGTCATCAGCAGCGTGGCATTGGAGATCTCGATCGAGGTGGTGTCCAGCAGGCTGGCAGTGTCGTTGAAGATCGTACGACCACCGTTGAAGAGCGACGGCCCGGTCCAGGTCTGCGGGAGATAGAGATTCCAGTCGGCGGTGGAACCCGCCGCGTGGGAGCGAACCACCGCGATGTTGCCGTCAATCGTTCCCGCGAAGACGGACGACGAGGTCGCCATGACCAAGGTGGCCTGCGTGCCGGACGAGTTGATCACCGAACCGCCACCAAAGTGCATGGCGTTCCGCGGAATGGATCCGCTCTGACGGGACTCCAAAATGTTGACCTGCTGAACAACGCCGTTGAGGTCCAGGGTGGCCCCGTAGTTCACGAACATGTTCCTGCCCGGCAGAATGGTCTGATCCCCGCCGCCGAGCTTCAGGGTGCCTTCGTTCACGCTCACCGTGCTGTGGTTGCTGTTCCCGGCCGCAAGAGTCAGCACGCCGACTCCGGATTTCGTCAGCGTTCCCGTGGTGGCGGCGATCGGGATGTCGAGCGTGAGGTCCACCTGATTGTGGATGACCAGTTCGGCGTTCGCCGTGCTGGTCAGATAGCTGACACCGCTGTGGCCGGTAATGCCCGTGTGGCCCGCAAGCGCCAGCAGACCACCGCTCTCGAGGTTAAGCGGGACGTATTCCAAGGTGACACCGCCGCCGGAGTCGAGTCTCAGTGAGTTGAAAGAGGTGAAGGTCTGCAGCGACTCATTGGTGGAGAGGTTCACGTTCGCCTGCGCGGTCGCGAGGTCGGTGGTCTGTTCCGAGGGAGCCAACATGCGCAGGATCGCAGTGCCGGTATCCGCCGCCGTGTCAGAGGTCAGGAACCCGACTCCCGTGCCCGTCAGGTTGGTGTCTCCCAGCGCCCAGGACAGGATGCCCTTGGTCACCGTCCCGGCGGCGCCGGTCTGCCCCACGTAGGCGTAGCTGCTGCCGGTGAAGGTCGCCACTCCGGCACCGCTGGCGCTGCCGAGATTGTCACCGCGCACGACCAGCGTGGCCCCCGCATTCCGGGTGAGCGCCCCCGCCGTGAAGTCCAGCGCCTGGCCGGCGTCCGCATCCAGCGTGAAGACCGAAAGCCCTTCCCGGATTGTGAAGGTGCCCACCGTTTCCGTCGTCGCGGCGCCGTTGTTGCCGAAGATGTTCAGCCTGCCGCTGTTTAGGTGGATGTTTCGTCCGCCAAGACGGTTGTCCACCGCCGTTCCAGAGTTGTCCAAGACAAGAATGCCCGAGGGGTTGAAGTAGATGGTATTCGTGCCGCCTCCGGCTCCGGGAGCGCCGAGCGATCCCGCACCATTGAGGGAAAGCGTGCCGCTTTTGATGTTCACCCGGTCGCCGGTGTAGGCGTTGGCCACCTGGATATTCAGCGTGCCGGAGCCGGACTTGTCCAGCCAGGCAATGCCGTTGGTAATCAGATTGCCGGTGTGGGTGATGCCGGTGGTGGTGAGGTTAATGGTGCCTTCCCCGCCGAAGGAGATCCAGTTGTCGCGATTGCTGCCCCCTGTGCCGATGCCGAGCACGACACCACCCTCCAGATTCAAGGTCGTGCCCGAGTCCGCCGTGATGAAACCGGAGCGTGAATTGCTGTTCGACGTCGTGGTGTCGATGGTGATGGCGCCGGTTATGGTGTTGTTGCCGGCAAGGTTGCGAATGGCACCGCTGCTGTTGATGCCGTTGCTGGAGGAGTTGTTCGTCGAGGCGATGCGGATGGCGTCCGCCACGGTGATCGCTCCACCGCTGCCGTCGAGTTCGAGGGAGGCACCGACATTGCCAAGGATGACTCCACCCGTGGTGGTTCCGAGCACGTCCCCGGTCGTGATGCGCACCACCCCTTGACCGACGGTCAGAATGCCGTCCCAACCAGCCTGGGCCTGGGTCAGCACCAGGGTTCCAAGGTCGTTCTTACGCAGGTTGTTGGTGGACGTCGTCGTGGTGAAGGCGGTGTTCAGCGTGAAGGTGTTGCCGCCGGTCACGTCGATGCCGCTGTCTGCGTCGTCGAGATTGATGGTGCGGGAGGTGGCGAAAGTGCCGGCGATGCGCAAGCCCTCGGCAAGGCTGTTGGAACTCAGGTTGATCTGGTTGCCCGCGTCACCCAGCGCACCGTCTGCGGCCACCTCAAGGGTGCCGTTGGTCACGGTGAGCGTTCCAACGAAGTCGTTGGTGGCGTCTCCGAGCCTGAGAATGCCGTTGCCGGACTTGGTGAGGCCGTTGGCGCCGCTGAGTTTCCCGGCCAGGGTCAGGCCGCCGTTTTGCAGGGATGTGCTGGCGCTGTTCACCGTCCAGTTGTTGGTGGCGGACAGGGTGATCGCGTCCTCAATGATCAGGCCGTAAACGTTGTTGTTGGCCAGAGTGATGCCATTGGGCAGCACCGAGGAATTGAGGCTGAGCGAGAGCGTCTTGTAGGCGGGCGTTCCGTAGTTCACACCGCCTCCGGAGCGACCGATGGTCAGGGAGATGTTGCCGCCATTGACCGGATTCCATGTCACCACTCCAAGGTTGATCGTCTCAAAGCTGCTGGTCGTGTCGCCGTCGTGCAGGAGAGCGAAGGTGTTCAAATTCGTCAGTCCGTCGATGTTGATGGGCACGGCCGAACCGAGACCGGTGACGTTCAGACCGCTGATGTTCCCGAGACCGGTCTTGGTGATGGTGTTGGCCCCCGTAGCGCCGCCGATGGCCGTCACGGTGTCCATGTCCGTGATGCGCCCACCGAGAACGACATTCAAGAAGGGCGTGTCCACATTCGCCACCAGACCGGAGGAGGTCAGCGTGCTGAAGGTCAGGGCGCCGTTGAGAGTCATCGTAACCGTGGTGGTGCCGACATTGCTGAAAATGGGGTCGCCCCCTGTCCAACTCATCGCGTTGGCAACCGCTCGGCTGCTGCCATCGACGGCAAGAACAGTGCCAGCGGCGAAGGTGACGGTTCCCGATCCGAGCGGGCCGGAAAAGAGGGTGCCGGCAACTGTGCCGGTGCTGTTCGTCCCCACGACGATTCCCCCTGCGACAACATTGATGCCGCCGGTGAACGTGCTGGCACCGTTGAGCTCCAGCAGGCCGTCGCCGGTTTTTTCGATGCTGGCACCGCTGCCGGTGATGACCGAGGTGATTTCCATGGCCACGCGCTTGTCGGTGTAAACATCTCCGAAAAGGGTGGGCGCACCCACGCTGAAAGTGTTGACGCCAGTGGGCAGGATCAACGTGCCGCCGACGATGCGCGAGATCGTAGCGGCGTTCTGTGAGGTTCCCGTAACGGCGCTGGAACTGGTCAGATTCAGCGCACCTCCCACGTTGAGCGTGGCGTTGGACGTGCCGCCCACATTGTTGAAAGTGACGCTTTGGAGTGTGTTGTTCCCCACGAGGGTCAGAGTGCCGTTGCCGTTGAAGGTGACCGCATTGCTGGAGTCGATCTGGCCCTCGTTGGTGACCATGGTCACCGTGCCGCCGGAGATGGTCAGGCCGCCGGTGGGGATGAGCACCGCGCCGACTTCCCCTTCCAGTCGAAGGGTCCCCTGATTGACGAAAGTACCGCCGGTGTAGGTGTTCGGAGCGGTGAGTGTGACGGTGCCGGCGCCGGATTTGACGAGGCTGGTGGCTCCCTGAATGACCGAATGGATCGTCAGGGTGTTCTGATTGTTATAAACGACCAGCTCACTGGCACCGTTGGTGATCACCCCGCGGGTCGTCAGAGTGCCGATCGATGCCAGGTTGTTGTTGTTGCTGCGCAAGATGCCGCCCTGTTCCAAATGCAGGACGTCCGTGCCGCCGGTAAATTCCAAATTGTTGGTGAACCCGCCGTGGAATCGAAGCAGGGCTGTGGTCGTGGTCCCGGCCGCGAGCGTCGTCGTCACAGCGGACGCACTGCCCATGCCGAGGTTGGTGATCTTACCGCTTCCAAAACCCGAATTGTAGCCGACGAAGCCGCCGTTACCGACCACGCCGATACCGTTGGACTGGTTATAGGCGGCGTAGTCCGTTGTGTTGGCAATCGCCCATGCGCCCAAGGCCCCGCCGGCGACGGTAGTCAGCGGTGTGGTGAAGATGATTTTGGCGTTGTTTCCTTCAGAACCCAAATTGGTCCCCGTGAAGTTGATGGTGGCGCCTTCCGAGCGGGTCAGGGAGGCAAAGGTCAGGATCGCCGAGGTGATCGTGCCGCCTCCGTTGCTGCCGGTGATGGTGTTAGCACCCATGAGCGCCGTTAGGGCTCCCATCGTCTCCGTGGCGGGCGTGCTGATCCGCCCGACAACATCAATGGTGCCACCGCGCAGGGTGATCGCAGCCGTGTCGCTGATACGGTCAAAAATCTGCGTCTGCAGGTTGTCATTGTTGCGGAGCAGGAGGCGCGCCTGATTGATTTCGATGGACGTGGTGTCGAGGATGGAAGCATCGTCCCTCAGGGTGGTGTCTCCGCCGAGAAGGGCGGTGCCGCCGGTGTAGGTCTGTGCGAGTTCCAAGGTCAGGGTGCCGGAGCCGACACGGCCGAGATTGACGGCATCCTGGATGACACCGCCAAAGCCGCCGCCGCCGTTGGTAACATAGGTGGTCAGGACTCCGCTGTTCTTGAGAGTACCGGCCGCCCCCGGAAGCGTGGCGGGACCGCTGAGCGTGCCCATGTAGGTGATGTTGCCGTTAATATCCAGCGTGGCACCACCTTTCAAGATCAGCGCGGCAGCACCGCCCGGGAAGAGGGTGAAATCTCCGCCGTTCAGCGTGACCTGGCCGGCGCTGATGTTGAGCGTGGAGGTCTGGAACTGGCGCGTGGTGAAGATCAATTCTCCCGTACCCGCCTTGTTGATCTGGCCGCCACCGATGAGCGTCGAATCCACCGTGAGCGTGGTGCCGGGATCGACCTGGAACAAGCCGGCCCCGCCGATGTTCACCATGGGGATGCTCAGGGTGTTGTCGCCGCCAGTGTTGAGAACGCTGTTGGTGGACAGCGTGAGGATCGCCCCGGCGGTGGAACCCGTGCCGATGTTCAAGCCGTCGCCGTTGATTTTGAGCGCGTTGAGCGTGCGGCTATTAGCCAGACCTGCATTGGCGGTCAGATTCATCGTGTCGGTATTCGTCGCCGCGTTCAGATCATTCGAGTCATTGTAGCTGGAGAAGGCCTCCACGCCGTTGGCCGTGTGCGTGGCGAAGTCCCCGGCGATCATCACCCGGTTGAAGACTCCGTTGATGATGTTGGCAGTGGGAGCGGTGGTGAAAATCACCTTGTTCGTGCTGCCCAGCCCCGTGATTCCGCTCAGATCAAGGGACGAACCCGAGTTGGCAAAGGTGCCGGAGGCGAAGGTCAGGACATTCGGGCCGCTGCCGGACATGTTGATGGCACCCATGACGCTGTTAAACGTGACCTCGCCCGTGGTTTCAGAAGTGCCGTCGCCGTCACCGATGAAATTGAGTGTGCCGCCGGCAAACGTGACCGTGCCGGTGTCATTCAGGCGGTCGGCGTTTTCCGTGACGCTGTTGTCGAGATTGAGGACGCCGTTGCCGTTCAGGCCCAGGTTGCCGCCCCATGCGCCGTTGGCACCGCTCAGATTGACGATGCCACGCTGCACGGTGAGGCTGCCCGTGGCGGTGTTCGCCGCAGTCAGGTCCACGATGCCTGTCCCGTCCATGTTCAGATTGCTGGCCCCCGTGCCGCCGTTGGCGACGACTCCGCTGATGGTCGTGTTGCCGGAACCCTGAAGGGCAAAGGTTCTTGCAGTGTCGCTGTTGGACAGATTGAAGCTGCCGGAAATGATGAGCGAGGCTCCACCGGTCAGGTTGTTGTCGATCCTGCGGGTGCCGTTTCCAGTGAAAGTGCCGCTGAACTCGATGGACTCCGTGCCAAAGACCTGAACAGGGCTGCCTCCCAGTGTGGTGGTGTTGCTGATGACGACGCCGCTACCGGTATTCGAGGTGAGCAAGCCGCCGTTGAAGTTGAAGGCGCCGGTGCCCAGCGCACCCGCCTTGCTCAGTTTGAGGGTGCCATTGGTGAGTGTGGTGGAACCTGAATAGCCATTCGCGGTGACGCCAGCCATCTCAAAGGTGGCTTCGTTGTCGATGGCTATGTTCAGTGACGTGGTGAAGGCACCGGCGGACGAATCTTGAATGTCACCATTCCAAACCGTGTCCCCGAAGCCACGGATGTTAAAGGTGCGGCTGTGGACTTTGAGATTGGTGAAGTCCGTATTGAAGGTCAGCACTCCGGAGCCTTCAATGCTGTTGCTGATGGTGATGTCGTTGTTGCCCGCAGCCAGGGCGAAGGGCCCATTGACATTGATGTCATGGGCGCCGGCAAAGACGATGTTGGCGTTGTTGTTAACGTAAATGGGCTGAGTGATCGTCAGACCGCCCGGATCGGCGGCAAAGATGCCACCGTTGGAGACCAGCAGGCCGCCAAACTGCAGCCTTGTGTTGAGCGGAATGTTGCTGTTCGCGCTGAGCGTGACGGTACTGGAACCGGTATTGATCGCCGTAATGTAACGTCCATAAGAAATACCGTTGCCGCTGACATACATGCCGACTTTCAGCCCTGCAGTACTGGCAACCGTGTGGGTTGCCACGTTTCCGCCGCCCCCGCCGGTGGTGATCACACCCGACCCACCCAGGGAACCGTTGCCGGTCAGGCCGAGCAGACCCCCGTCCGCCCGCAGACCGCCGCTGAAGGTGTTGGCATTGCTGCCGAGAATCCACACGCCGCCGTCGAACTTGGCCAGGGCCAGCACCGGCGTGTTGGTGCCTGTGCCGTCGGTGATGGCGCTGTTGAGCGTGTTGCCGTCGGTGTTCGAGCCGCGCAATTCCATGAAGAGGCTTCTGGTCGCGCTGTTGCCCGCCGTGGCGTTGGCGAAGTTGTTGATGACCAACGCGCCACTGCCGGAACTGTCGATGCGGTAGGTGCGTTGGCCGCTCAGATTGGTCGTAAAGCGAATTGCACGATCCGTCACCTCACCGGCACCCGCATAAATGAGGTTTTGTGTGGTGTTGCCCGTGAACTGCAACTGACCCGTTCCTCCTCCAAGACTACTGGAAGCAACCGCACTTCCACCAATGGTATTGATCGTCAGCGTTCCGCTGCTCTGGATGCGGGTGTTGCCCGTGTAGTTGTTCGCCGCGGTCAGGAATAGGTTGCCACCTCCAGTGAAATCAAGACCGCCAGTGCCGGTGATGACCCCGGAAATGGTGGCGTAATCGAGGTTGGTGAACGTGTTGTCGTCCACTTGAACAACGCGCGTGGCACCATTGAGGTCGATGCCGTTCTGGAAATCCACGTCCGCCCAGGAGGTGTTGGAGCTCAGCGTCAGGCGGGCACCCGTGTTCAAGAATCCGCCGGACGCCCATGTCAGGGTGTCCCCCGCCCCGCCCAGGTTGACTGTTAGAGACGCGGTTGAAGCGGCAAAACCACCGCCGCCGGTGTTTGCACCACCGGCGTTGAGATTGCTGTTGAAGGTGACACTGCCCGCCGTCGGTGTTGCAGACAGGGAACGGTCAAAAACGCCTTTCGTCTGAAGCACCCCGCGCGCGGCGTCGTTCCCGAGCACCAGGGCACTGGTCGTCGGCAGGGTGCGGGAGCCGTCCACGTCCTGGCCGATCCGCAGGGTGCCGTTGGCCACCAGCGTCGTTCCGGTGTAGTTGTTGGCGGTATTGGAGATGATCCAGAAAGACGTGTCATTCTTGGTGAGATTCAGGACGCCGCCATTCGGATTGTCGATGAGTTGCAGGGCGATTTCATTGTCACCGATTGAAATGCCCCGGAGGTTCAGCGTCCGGTTGCCGGTGCCGCTGAATGCCACGGGGCCGGTGTGGTTGAAAACCAGCGCAGCGTTGTTGCCGGCACTTTCGAGATTCGGGGCCCCGAAGCGTCCGTCGGAAAAGATCGAGGCGGTCCCGGCCAGCGTGAATAGGCGGTTGATGCTGACCGAAGGCGTGTCCTCCGGCTGGTAGATGGTGCCGTCCGAGCCACGGTAGTAAAGCGCACCACCGGCAAAAACCAGGCTGGCGGCGTTGCTGGCGTCATCCGTGGCATCCCCCGTGCCGAGACCGCTGGCCTGGCCGATGTCCGCCAGATGCGTGACGATGACATTCCCCCCGATGATGCGCACCCCGCCCGTGTAGGCCTGCGGACCAATGATCCGGAAGCTGCCGTTGCCGGAACCTTTCACAATCTGGATGTCACCGCCGATGGTGCCGGTGAACATGCTGGAGTTTGAGTTGGAGTTGAGCACCCGGAGCGTCGCCGCCGCACCCGTGTTGATGATGCTGCCCGCACCGTTGAGCTGCAGCACCGCTCCCGTATTGGAGGCCACCGTCCCGAGACTGTTGCCGTTCAAGTCCAGGGTGGCTCCCTGCCGCAGGTTGAGGTTCGAATTGGTCGCACCAAGAGCGTTTGAAGCGGTATTCAACCTGACCATCCCCTCATTGATGTTCACAACTCCCGCCGCAGTGCTGGCGTTGGCGGCGCCGAGCACCAGCGTGCCTGCGCCGAGCTTGGTCCAGCCGCCGGTCGTGGATGCAAGGATCGACGTGTTCAGGTTCAGGGTGTCGCCGGCCCCGTCCACCCGAAACACCAGTTCTCCGGAACCGCCGGATGTGATCCCCGTTCCGCCGCCGATCGTGACGCTGCTACCGCCGGTGACCAGAATGCCACCCGCCGTGTTCGCACCGTTGTTGATCGTCAAGGTCTGCGCGTCTGCGAGCGTGAGTGAGCGCGTGTCGTTGAATTTGATGCCCGCGTTGATCGTCGCCGTTGCCTGGGCGGCGATGTCTGTCGTGTTCACAAGATAAGGCGTGAGGTTTACGCCCACCAGGCTCGCGCCGGAAGCCTCGATCGTGTAGGTGGCTGCGCCGACCGTGCTGCCTGATGCGAAATCTCCTCCGTTGAAGAAGACCCGCGCATCCAGGATGCCATTGATATCCGCCGCGCCGGTCAGCGTGATCGAACTGCCGGCGTCCGTGACAAAATTCAGTCCGGCACCTTTGGAAATCGTTCCCAGTGCTCCAAAGGTCAGCGCCGCGCTGCCACCCGCTCCGGAAACGGCCGCCACCGTGCCAGCACCTGCGGTGGCTGTGAGCGTGCCAACCGTTTCAGCACTCGCATTGGCGCCGTCCCCCGCATAGGCGAAGATACCGCCGGCGGACTGTGTGAAAGTGTCCACGCCAAAAATAATCTCGTTGGTATCTGTCAGCACGTTGAGAACGCCACCTGTGTCCGCCAAGGCCAGAATGCCGTTGGTGATCGTGGTTGAGCCCGTGAAGGTGTTTGCGCCTGCCAGCACCCAGCTCCCGGCGCCAAACTTGTGCAGGGAGGTCGTGTTCGTGCCGCTGTTGTTGGGGATTGCCACGGCGATGAGGTTGAAATTGGACTCGTCGCCGAAGTCTCCACCCAGCCTCAATGTTTTGGCGCCCGCACCCGTAGCCGTGATGGCGCCAGCCAGGGTGATGCCGCCGGTGCCGTTGGAGAGAATGGCCGTGCCGCCTGTGGTGCCGTTAAGCCGGATGGCCTTGGTGAGCGTTTCCGCACCGCCGGTGTAGTTCAAAGCGACGGAAGTCGTGGTGGAACCGGTGCTGAGAATGGCCGTGTTGTTGTTAATGGCATCGAACGAACTGATCGAAAGCGTACCCTGATTCAGGTTGGTCGTGCCACCGTAAGTGCTGGTGCCTTGAATCGTCAGGATGCCCGTGCCGGTCTTGGTCAAATTGTGCGCGGCTCCTTCACCCAGAAAGCCACCGGTGATGACCGTGTCGCCGTTGCCCGTCACGCTGAAGGTGCGGACGGTGCCTTCATTGTGCCGGATCGAGCCGTCGAAGGTCAGAGTACCGTTGGAATTGTTGGTGAATGCTGCGTTGGCGCCACTTCCCCAAGTCGTCGTGCCTCCGGCACCGTTCGCGGCATTGATGGCCAGATTGTACCCGTTGCGGCCATTGAACTGGAAAGTGCCCGACTCCATGCTCAAATTGCCAAACTGTAGAGTCTGATTCAGACCGTTTCCGTCCAGCGCCCTGGAGCCAAAAATTCGTCCCGTGATGTTGTGCCGAACGTAAACATTGCGGGTGTCGAAGTTGGGGGTGTCCGTGTGGATTTCCAGCATGCCCTGGCTTCCGCTGGCGAAATCGAGCTGACGGTTGCTGGTATTGAGACCGAGGGCACCATTGTCCGACACGCGGATCGTCCCGGCATCCGGCCGGACGGTCTGGCGGAAGTCATTGTTCGCATTTGTCAGCCACAAGGTGCTGGCGAGGAACGAACTGGAACTCTTGATGAAGCTGTCGTTGGACGTCCGGAATCCTGACACCTGCCCGTTCACGATGGTATTACCTCCACCCAAGAAATAGGCGGTGCTGTTTCCCATGTACACATCCCCGTTCACCACCGTGGTGCCCGCCTCCGCCCGGAAACGGCCTTCGGAAGCCGGGCCGGCGAGGTTGATGTCGCCGTTGAAGATGTTGTTGCCCACACTGACTACGCCGCCCGAAGCATTGGCCGCACCAGGGCCGCGCCCGCTGATGCTGATCTCGCGATTCATCGTCACAGGCCCGGCGGCTGACAGACCGTCCACGACAAGCTGACCGCCGGTGAAGCCCGGGCTGCCGGTCTGGGCAATGCCGTTGATGGAAATGGTGCTCGTTGAGACTCCCAGTTGGTTTTCGTTCGTGATGACCAGCGCACCCGCATTGATGACCGTGTCACCCGTGTAGGTGTTTCCCGCGCTTCCGAGGAACAGAGTTCCGTTCCCCGTCTTCAACAGACCGGCACTGCCGGCGATGACTGAATCAATCCGTGCATTCGATAGTGCCGCCACGTCCACCCGCGCGACGTCCCCAAGCGTCAGCGTATTGGCTCCCGTGATTTGATAACCAGTGTTCTGGAACATCAAGGTCCCCGCATTCACATCCGCCCCCAGCGTGACGATTCCAGCTGTCCCGTTGAAGATCGCGGTGTCGAGCAGCGAGTTTGGCCAAGTACCAAGGGGATTCGTCCCGTCCCACCAGTTTGACGTGCTCAGATCCCAATCACCGGTGCCACCGAGGTTGCCACCATCCATCACATTTCCAGCATCGCTGGTGTCGGTGTCCCAGTAGAACGTAGCGCCCTGGAGAGGCTGGCCAATCTGCCAGACGGCCATGAGGAGGAACATCAGACTGCTGATGATCCGGTGGCGGATACGGAGCTGCTTCATAAAGGTTCGTTCAGGTTGTAATAAAGGCACGGAAGTAAAGTGATGCGCTCGATGGGCTGGATTTGGGCAGAAAGTTGCCCAATCGCGAACGTGCAATATGGCAGACTTTAATTCTTTCGGACAAGAAAAAACTTCGATTTCGGCCTTTTAATTCACTGTATTTCGCTGATTTTCAAAAATCTAGCGAATGCCCCCAAGCAGGATAAGCAGTTTATTCAGGTATAAGCCAACTAATAAATCCTTCAATCTGTAGGCTTATTGCTTATAAGCTTATGCTTTATTTTTGACAGGCGCACTGATCCCTACTCCTTCACCGGCAAGACCCGTTCATCCCCGCCGTTTCAGGATGTCTTATGCGTCTCCTGTTGCTGCTCCTCCTCACCCTGAGTCCCGCCCTTTTCGCCGCCCCGCCGAACATCGTCCTCATCAACATCGACGACCTCGGCTACGCCGACATCAGCCCGTTTGGCGGGAAGGTCACCACTCCCCACCTCGATCGCATGGCGCAGGAGGGCATGAAGCTGACCAGCCACTACGCCGCCCCCGTGTGCTCCCCTTCCCGCTCGGCGATGATGACCGGCTGCTACCCGAAGCGTGTGCTGCCCATTCCTGGCGTGCTCTTCCCCGCCGCCGCCGTGGGCTTGAATCCGGCGGAAACCACTGTGGCTGAAGTCGTTAAGGATCAAGGCTACGCCACCGCCTGCATCGGCAAATGGCATCTCGGAGACCAGCCGGAGTTTCTGCCGACCGCGCAGGGATTCGACAGCTATCTCGGGATCCCCTATTCCAATGACATGGGCCTGGCCTCGGAAGGTTCCAAAAGCAATCCCGGCCAGCCGCTCCCGAACCCCAAAAATGCCAAGGGGGCCAAAAAAGCCAACTCCGAACCGGAAACCGGCCTCAAGGGCAACTCGCAACCCCCGCTTCCGATGCTGGATGGCGGCAACGTCGTCGAGCGCGTCAAGGTGGAGGAGCATCACGCCTTCACCCGCCGGTACGCCGAGCGTGCCGTGACGTTCATCCGCGAGCATCAAAAAGGACCTTTTTTCCTCTACCTGCCGCACAACGCCGTCCACTTCCCGCTGTACCCCGGTAAGGAATTCATGGGCAAGTCCGGCGCCGGGCTGCAGAAGGACTGGGTGCTCGAAGTGGACTGGTGCGTCGGCCGGGTGCTCGACACTCTCCGGGAGCTGAAGCTGGACGCCAACACCCTCGTCATCTTCACCAGTGACAACGGCGGCCCGCTGAACCACGGCGCGGACAATACCCCCCTTCGCGGCGGCAAGGGCAGCACGCTGGAGGGCGGCATGCGCGTTTGCACCATCGCCTGGTGGCCGGGCAAGATCGCCGCCGGATCGCAAACCGCTGCCGTCACCGCCCACATGGACTGGCTGCCCACCTTCGCCGCCCTCACCGGTGGAAAGGCACCCGCAGACCGCAAAATCGACGGCATGGACATCTCCCCGCTCCTGCTGGGCGTGCCGGGAGCCGCCGGCCATGAGGTTTTCTCTTTTTACAAAGGCTTCAACCTCGAAGCCGTTCGCAGCGGCCCGTGGAAGCTCCACCTCGCCAAAACCGAGCTCTACAACCTCGAAGCCGACATCGGCGAGGCCAAAAACGTCGCCAAAGAGCACCCGGAGATCGTTGCCCAGCTACAAAAACATGCCGAGAGCATGCGGGCCGACCTTGGTGACAAAACCGCCGACGCCCCCGGCGTGAGACCTCTCGGACGCGTCGAAAATCCGCTGCCGCTCATCGACGGCGAAGGCAACGTTCGGGCCGGTTTCGACGGATTCGCCAAAAAACTGCCTTGATGACGAGCTTGGCAGGCCTCTTGCGCCACACGGGCGCTGGTATTGTTGCGTGCATCATGTCCGCTGCCGCGCATCGTAGCTCATTCGCATGAATCCTGTCCACCCGCGTCCCGGCACACTCGAAAAGGCACTCCTCATCAACCTCGACCATACGATTTACGGCACCTTTGCCGAGATCGGCGCCGGCCAGGAGATCGGCAACTGGTTCTTCCGCGCGGGCGGCGCCTCCGGCACCGTGGCCAAGACCATGTCCGCCTACGACATGATCATCAGTGACGAAATTTACGGCAAAGCCACCCGCTACGTCTCCCGCCAGCGCATGTGCGCCATGCTCGACCACGAGTATCCCATGCTCCTCCGCCGCTTGAATGAGAAACGGGGCGCCAAGACGACCTTCTTCACCCTCGCCGACACCGTGCGCGCAAAATCCTACCGCGACACCAACGAGGAATGCCACGGCTGGATCGGCCTCCGCTTCCAGACCGAACCCGGCGGCCCGCCCAGTGAGATTCAAATGCACGTCCGCCTTTTGGACGACAGCCACTCACGCCAGGCCGACGCTCTGGGCATCCTGGGCGTGAATCTGGTCTATGCCTGCTTCCACCTCCGCAACCACCTGCCCACTCTGCTTGAAAGCCTCCTTGACGATCTGAACCGCAGGCGCGTCGAAATCGACATGGTGGACTTCGTGGGCCCGGCCTTCGCCGCTTCCGAATTTCAGGACCGCCTCGTCGCCCTCCAGCTCGTGCGCCTCGGGCTGGCGGACGCCGCCCTTTTTGGTGCCAACGGCGAAATCTGGCAGGCCTCCGACGTCCTCTTCAGAAAGCCCGTGCTGCTGAAACGCGGCAGCTTCGATCCCATCACTCGCCTGAATCTCGACATGATTGATCGTGGCCAGGCCGCCTTTCAGGCAGACTTCGGTGACGCCGCCCACGCCAACATCGAACTCCTCGAAATCACCATGCACAACCTCCTCGCCGGTGGCGCCGAGGTACCCGACAGCGAATTCCTTGCCCGGGCCGACATTCTCCAGGCCCTCGGCAAAAACGTGCTCATCTCACGCTACCCTCAGTTCCACCGCGTCAGCACCTTTCTCGCCCGCCATACGCAGTGTCCCATCGGCATCATCCTCGGCCTGCCACTGTTCGAGGAGCTTTTCAACGAACGCTGGTGCGCCGACCTCGAGGGCGGATTGCTCGAGTCCTTTGGCCGCCTGCTCAAAAACCAGGTGCGGCTCTACATTTACCCCATGGGGGATCCCGCTACAGGCAACATCCTCGGCGCAAAAGACGCGAGACTCAGCCCCCCAAAGCAGCACCTCCTCCGCCACCTTCTCGATACCGGCTCCGTCCGCGCCATCGACGTGCCCAGCCAGGAGTTCCTCTTTCACACCAGCGCCGAAGTACGCAAAATGGTGCATGACCGCGACCCCCACTGGCAGGCCCTCGTCCCCGACATCGTCCTCCAGCAGGGCCCGTGGCGGGACATCGGCGCCGCTGCGGCCTGACCGGCTTCGTTCTTGACGGAGTGGCCGCCCCCCCGCCAATCTCCGCGCATGGACGACACCACCGCCGACGACCTCGACCTGCTCAGCCTCACGCAGCTCCGCCAGGTCGCCAACGCGTCCCCGCAGCCCTACCGCATCCATGCGCAGGTCGAGTCGCGACTGGAAAAGACCACCAGCACCGGCAGCCCCTTTTTTGAAATCAAACTCACCGATGCGGGCGAGTCCCTCGTCTGGCGCGTTTTCGACAACAGTCCGCTCTTTCAGGACGTCTCCAAACTCGCCCGCAACGCCTTCATTCAGCTCGCCGGGCAGTGGGTGGACGGCAAGTACGGCCTCGAACCCCGTCAGGTGCAGTTGCGGGGGCTCTCGGAGGAGGAAACCAGCACGCTGCTCCTCGGCGATCCCGACCTCGCCTCCCGCCAGCAGGCCGACCACGCCGACATTGTCGCCTTTGTCGAATCGATCCGCGATCCGCGTCTGCACGGCCTCTGCTCCGCCTTTTTGGAGCGTCACGGCGAGCGCTTCCGCCGCAGCGGTGCCGCCCGCAGAAACCACCACGCCCGCCGCGGCGGCCTCGTCGAGCACGTCGCGCAGATGATGCGCTGCGCAGCGGCCATCGCCGGGGTCTATCCCAATCTCAACCGCGACCTCATGATCGCCGGCGTCCTCTTTCACGACTGCGGGAAGCTCTGGGAGAATGCCTATCCCGAATCCGGCTTCGCCATGCCCTACAACCTCACCGCGGAGATGCTCGGCCACATCCCGCTCGGCCTGGAGCTCGTGAACAAGATGTGGCGGGACATGATGGAGACCCCGCAAGCCGCCGAATGGACGATGCTCGAACCCGCGTCCGAAACCGTGCGCCTGCACCTGCTGCACCTCATCGCCGCGCATCACGGCAGCCTCGAATTCGGCTCCCCCGTGCTGCCGAAGACCCCGGAAGCCATCGCCCTGCATCACGTGGACAACATCGACGCCAAACTCGAAATGTTCCGCCGCGCCTACGAAACCGGCAAAGAACTCGGCTCCGGCATCATCGAACGCTTCTCCCCCTGGCCGGTGAACATCGTCGCCCCGCTCCCGGTCGTCCCGCCGGCGAATGAAGTCCGAGAGGATTGACGCGGATCGCAGCAGGCAGACAGGGGTGAATGGCACCAAGGCAGCCGGCTAATCCCTCACACCGTCACCATTCTCATCCTTCACGCCGGAGAGCGGGTGGTGGCGCACCGCCTCCCAGGCGATCTTGCGAAAGAGGCGGTCGAGCTCGCGGCTCGGAAAGTCTCCGCCATCACGAAACGGAGCATCACCTTCGAGCAGTTCCGGTGAGCGACCGTAGAGCGTGGCGTAAAACACATAGCCCTCCAGCCGATCAAAGCCCGGCCCGAGATGGCCAAGCTGGTCGCGCCACAGCGAGCGCTCCTTCTTGCCGATGATCTTGTTGATGCCTTCGATGCCCGGTAGTTCACCGCGCAGGTAGTGCTTCGCCGCCAGCACCATCGCATCGGAGGTTGGCATGATGAACACCTGCGCGGAATGGCTTTCCCGCAGCTTCCGCACCAATTCCGAGTAGCCGGCGGTACGCTCCCTGCCCATGCGCTCAAACAACTCCTCGGTGAAAAACGCCTCGGACTCCGGCACCTTGTCGAGCTGGTACAGCTGCGGCCAGGCGTCCGACAGGTAGAACTTCATCTGCGGGTTGTACTTCAGGCAAAAATGGATCCAGCAGGAGTAGTACTCCGGCCGGTCATTGAAGTAGGGGCCCCACATCATCGCGTCCCATTCCGCATTCGCGATCGACGCCAGCAGCTTCGGCACAGGCTGGCCCTCGAACTGAAAAATGCCGTTCTCCTGCTCCCATTTGTAGCGTGTGCTGCCCGTGATGCCGCCGCCGGTGTGCGTGTAAAGCGGCTGCTGGAATCCCGCCGCCTCGCAGATGATCGGCAGCGTCTTGTAGCCCGGCGCCATGAAGCTGTGACCCGTGCCGACGATGCGCAGCGCACCGTACGTCGGCTTCGGAAACGAAACCACCGCCGGCTGGCCGCCCTTCACCTGCTTCTCGTAGATCGCCTTGATCTCCTCGGGTGATTTGTAGCTGACCGCATGTTCGGGAAAACGCTCCGCGTCCCAGCCGGGATCAACCGCGAACTCCTTCGGCGCACCGCCGCCCGCCGGTTTTCCCTGCGCGGGCTTCGCCCCGCCCGTCATCTTTTCGCGATACGCCAGGGCCTCCTCCACCGTCAGCTTTCCATCGCCATCCGCATCTGCCGCCGGAAACCGTTTGAGCCAGTTTTCGAGCTGCGCAGCGGACGGCGCTTCGCAGAAAGCCGAGCCGGGAATAATGACCGCCGCGAGCGCGAGGCGCAACCATGCGGGTCGGCGGCGGGATGGAAAGGTGAAGTGGATTGTGGGCATGCGTCTCTCCTTGAGAATGGAGAGGACATCTTGCGTGGTCCGGAGCCCCACGGTCAAGCCATGTTCTCACGCCCCGTCATCAGCATCTGTAGAGCCCGTCACCATCAGGTGAGATAGGGCAGCGCCAGCGTGGCGAAGCCCAGCACCAGCATGAAGCCGCACATGTCCGTCACCGTGGTGAGGATCGGCCCGGAGGCCAGGGCGGGGTCCATCTGAAACCGCTTCAGCACCAGAGGGATCATGCCGCCGAGGCACACCGCCACGCCGGTATTGATCATCAACGCGCCGCCCACGACGAGCCCCAGCCAGGCGTTTCCCTTCCAAAGCAGCGCCACCAGGGCCAGCAGGAGCCCCAGCGCCAGACCATTGACGAGGCCCACCTGCAGCTCCTTGCCCAGCACGCGCAGCAGCTCCGTCGGCCTGACCGTGCCCAGCGTCAGCTCGCGAATGCTCACCGCGACCGCCTGACTGCCGGAGCAGCCGCTCATGTCGCTGATGATCGGCAGAAACACCGCCAGCGCGATCACTGCGGACAGTGTGTCCTGGTACATCGCGATCACACTGGCTGCACACACGTTCAGAACAATGTTGATGCTCAGCCACGACAGCCGCCGCCCCGAGCGCACGATCAGCGGCATCGAGCGCAGCTCCTCCCGCCCGCTCAAACCGCTGATCTTCAGGAAATCCTCCGCCGCCGCTTCCGTCGAGGCCTCCTCCACATCCTCCGGCTGCACGACACCGATCAGGTGTTTATCTTTGTCCACCACGGGAACGCCGACAAAATGGTGCTCGTCAAAAAAGCGCGACAGCTCCTCCCGCGTCATGTCGTGATGCACGGACATCGGATTGCGCAGCATGATCTCGGAGGTCTTTCGCGCGGAAGGATTGAGCAGGAGGTCGCGCAGCCGCAGAACGCCGACCAGCCGGACCTGCGGGCTGACGATGTAGGCGTACTGCACGTCGTAGTCCGAGTAGGTTTCGGCGTTCCGGCGCAGATCCTCGACCACATCCTGAACGGTCGCCGTTTCCGGGTAGGCCAGAAACTCCGTGCGCATCAGGCCGCCGGCGGAGTCCTCGTCATAGCTCAGCAGTCGGCGTGCGCCCGCCGCGGCCTGCGGCTCCATTTCCCGCAGGATGTCCTCGGCCTCGTGAGGCTCCAGGTCGCCCAGCAGATCGACCTGCGCATCGCTGGACATTTCCTCGATGATGTCCGCCGCCTTGCCCGGCTCCAGGCCGTCCATGATATCCACCACCTGCGCGTCGGACATCTGCTCCAAAAGGTCGGCCGCCTGCTCCGGCTCGACCATCGTCATCAGCGCCTCCTGCTGCTCGTCCGTCAAACGGTCGATCACCAGGGCCGTATCCACTGCGCTCAGGCTTTCGAGCAACCCGGAAGCGGCTTCGGAATTGCCGCTTTCGATGGACTCCGCGAGGGCAATCCAGGGTTCGCTCAAAGTTTTTTCAGAATCGGCCATGCGTGGACTTCGTGTTCAATGAATGGGACTGTGGGCAGGATCGCGCCCGCCTCCCCGCCGCGACCTCAATTCAGACCCAGGACGAAGAGGGTAGCACGATCCAGACCGGATGGAAACAATTGCCCTGAAGACTTCAAGGTCTGCATTCTGTGAACTCAACGAAACGCGGACACCCCTGCCCGGTCTCCTCAACTTCGCGGCTTCTCTCTTCCGGGATTTTTCAACACGCTTCCAAGCCGGCTCCCCGGTCCCCAAAACCCGCGCTCACACCGCATCACCAGCGGCCATTCGAGACCGACACCTTGTTTCGTCGCGGACGTCCCTGTGGCTCCCGCCGCGCCGGGATTCGAGGCGAGGAACGCTCCCGTCCGTGTGGATTCGGCAGCGTGGGCGGCGACCTACCCATGATCTCCCGGCCCCGCGCCCTTCAGCGGTCTGCCGCCGGCACGATGACTGGCCGAAAACAGTGAACGAAATGCTGCATTTCGTCCTGTTTGTGGTGCGGAGACTGGACGAAACGTTCTATTTCGTTCACCCGACAGCCAAGACCAAGGACGAAACGCTCCATTTCGTCCAGTCTCCGGCTCAGACAGTGAACGATATGCTTCAAACACAGGACGAATCGCTGTGATTCGTCCTGTGTTTCCATCTTTTCGTTCAGCGTTTGCGGCAGATCGTGGACGAAATGGAACTAATCGTTCAGGTTCCGAATGAAATACTGAAAGGATTGGATGAACCGCTGAACGAAATGCACTGTTTCGTTCACGGTTTTAACATTTTCGTTGAGGATATTGGGCGTTTCGTCCATTTTTTGCAGCCTCCGATGAATCGTTTTGCCCTCCAGATCTGGCATCCGTTCGGTCCGCTCCACCTTCGTGATCCACGGGTGGGACTTTGGGCGCATCCCCGGGGACGTTTGCAGCCGATCCATGATCGGATCCCGTCTCGGGATCGGGTGGCCGGCGTGCGGCTTGCCTTTTGGCAGCCGATGCTGTCGGCAGCGGCCTGAAGGCCGGACTTTTTTCTCCACACCATGAGCAAGATCAAAGCCCGAATCGACTTCACCGACGACACCCGCAGCCAGCTCGCCGCGCTGGCCCGCACCATCCATGAGCGCTTCGTCCAGCACGCGGACGTCTTCTCCGCGCTGCCCATCACCACGACAGCGCTGGGAGAGCTGGTGGAGGACTACGCGGCGAAACTCGTCGCCCGGCAGTCCCGTGCCGCAACCGATATACTGGCGGTGAAGCAGGCACGCACCGCCCTGGAGCAGGCGCTGCGCGTTCTAGGCCAGTACGTCAACACGCTCGCAGTGGGCCGGGCCGACATTGTCGAGAAAAGCGGCTTCCCCTCCTTCGGCACGGCGCGCACGCCAGATCGCTCGCCACCCGCCCCGCCGGCCG
Organism: uncultured Prosthecobacter sp.; assembly: GCA_964452755.1. Lineage (GTDB taxonomy): Bacteria > Verrucomicrobiota > Verrucomicrobiia > Verrucomicrobiales > Verrucomicrobiaceae > Prosthecobacter. The sequence goes on from CAYVQY010000001.1 coordinate 1,448,180, forward strand.
ATCTGCGCCTGCGCCACCTCACGAAGTCCGGCGAGGTGCTGGCCCGCTACCGCCCCGCCCGCCGCCACGGAGCCAACGAGGTGCAGGTCACCACCGGCGACCCGTCCGACGAATCCGCCTGGCAGACCCACGGCTACTACCCCGGCGGTCGCGCCGAACTCACCGGCCTGCCTCCCGGCGCCATCATCTGGGTCCGCGTCCGCACCCTCGGCCTGCGCGGCGTCATGGGCGCCTGGAGCGACCCTGCGCAGATTCGGGTGCTGTGATTGGAGGGTGCTGAATCTCTTCGCCTCCACCTCCTTGATTTCCCCGGGATTCAGGCAGAAGGAGCGGCTCACTTCCATTCCACCCACCCATGACCTCGAACCCGCTCTCCCGCCGCCATTTTTTCGGAACCGCCGTCGCTGCCGCCACCGGCTTCACGCTTCCACGGTTCGCTTCCGCCGCGGACAAGCCCAATTCCGTCTTCAACGGCGTGCGCATCGGCTGCATCACGTACAGCTATCGCAGCATGGCGAAGACGGCGGAGGAGACGCTGAAGGCGCTGCTCGACTGCGGAATCAGCGAAACCGAACTCATGGGCGGGGCGACCCAGCTTTTCGCAGACATCAAAGGCGGAAAAGCCACCGACGCGGAGCGTGAGCAGCAGCTCGCGAAGTGTGCCGAGATGCGAAAAATGTACAACGACGCGGGTGTGAACATCCACATCCACAAGATGGGCTTCGGCCAGTCGGATGAGGAGATCGAGTTCAACTTCCTCGTGGCCAAGGCGCTGGGCTGCGCCGCTGTGACCACCGAGCGCAATGCCATCCTCGCCGCGCGCGTCGCGCCGTTTGCCGACAAGCACAAGATCTGGGTCGGCTTCCACAACCACACGAACAACCTGCCGGAGATGGACACGTTCGACTCCATCCTGGACCTCGGCCAACACATCGGCTTCAACCTCGACATCGGCCACTACGTCGCCGGCACGCAGGGCAAATCACCCATTCCCGTGCTGGAGAAGTATCACAGCCGCATCACGAACCTCCACCTCAAGGACCGCACCGCTGATGGCGGCAATGTGGAGTGGGGCAAGGGCCAGACACCGATCAAGGAAGTGCTCCAGCTCATGAAAAAGGAAAAGTGGACCTTCCCGGCGGAGATCGAGCTCGAATACAAAATCCCCGAAGGTTCCACCGCCGTCGCCGAGGTGAAGAAGTGCGTGCAGTATTGCCGCGAGGCGCTGGCGTGAGTGAGCCTTGCTCCATTCAGCAAGTCACGGTCACGGAATCTTGAGCAGCTCCTGTTCTGTCCAGGAATCGGTGCGTCGCGCTTCTTTTTCGCGGACGGCTTTGAGGAAGTCCGGTGAGATGGGCTCCGCTCCATGCTCCCACTCACGGCGGAGATAGGTGAGAATGGCGGCCAGAGGTTCATCGCCCAAAGCGCCCAGCGGTGGCATGTCGAGCTGGTAACGCCTCTTTTTGACCGTGAGGTAGCCTCGCACGCCATGGAGGACGATGCGGCCGAGCCGTTCGGGCGAGCCGGTGACCCATTCGGAATCAATCAGCGGTGGGGCGATGCCATCGAGGCCTGACCCATTGGGCTGATGGCAGCCCGCGCAGATGCCGGAGTAGAGCGCCTTGCCCATCTTAAAACGATCCTGCTCATCAGCCGTCAGCGGGCGCGGTGGCTTGAAACCTGCGGGGGCAGGCTTGCCCGGCCAGGTCAGCATGTCCGCCACCTTTTCGGTGCCAGGAGTGTCGAGAAAAGCAGGCTTGGCTTCGAGCTTCACCTTCCGGCGTGTGAAGTCCGCTGCATTGGCGGTGAAGCCACCGAGCAGCGTTTTGCGGGGCGTGGCACCGGCCTTTTCCGCGAGTGCCAGGAAGCGTGAGACACGGGCCGGATCGCGTTCGGCAGCCACGCAGCCCGCCAGGCTCGGGATCAGCATCTTGCCGCTTCCGGTGGCAAGGCAATGCTCCAGCAGTTCCAGTTCGCGGCCTTTGATGCCGCTGAGGATGGCTTCGGCCAGATAGGGATGATCGGACACGCGACTGGCCATCGCCGCCATGGCCTGGTCGGCGGCCGAGTCGTTGCACTCGCCCAGCGTCAGGGCGATTTGCGTCTGCACCTGCGATTCCGCTTCGGTGGTGGAGAGGGCGATGAGCCTGGCCACCGCAGCGGCACGTCCTTCTCCGGCGAAGAAGCCTTCCGCGATGCGCACGGCACTGTTGCGCACGCGGGCATCGGCATCCGCGAGTGCTTTCTCGACTACCGGCCAGGTGCTCTTGCCCATGCCATCGAGCGTCCACATGGCATGCAGGCGACCGAGCGCGACCTCGCCACGCGTGAGAGCCTCCAGCGCAGGCACGACCGCAGCATCCGCACGCTCGACGAGCAGGCGCTGGGCCGTTTCGCGGTGCCAGGAGTTCGTGTGAGCGAGGAGGGGGACGAGTTCGGCACTGCCAAGCTTCGTCAGATTCGGTGCCGGACGTGTCTTGGCCTTTTCAGGCACGATGCGCCAGATGCGTCCCAGTCCGCGCGGATCCACGAGGTCGTGCTCTTGGATATACTTTTCCAAATAGGGACTGAGCGAGATGCGGTGCTGGATGATGCCGCGGTAAAAGTCGATGACGTAAAGCGCACCATCGGGCCCCGTGGTCATGCTGACAGGACGGAAGCGCTCATCGGTGGACGCGAGAAACTCACGCTGCTGGTAGGCTTCACGCGCCACGAGCTTGCCTTGTTCGAGCGTGAGAAGGTCTCGCTTCACGAGATGCAGCGCCGGCTCGCAGGCGAAGGCATTGCCAAGCGCATCCGCCGGGAAGAGATCGCCTCGATAAATCCACGGTGAGCACGCGGCGGTGAAGTTCTTGATCTTGTGACCCGCCATGTTCTCAGGGATGTAGGCGCGGTTCGTGCCAGGCGTCACACGGATGGGCCACACGGCTTGGTTCACCGGCGGATTGATGCGGCCTCCCGACCTCGCAAAGTGCGGATTGCGCAGACGGTAATGGGAGGGCCACATGTCGCCCTGCAAGTGGCCGGAGTTGAAGTTGTAATAGAGACGACCGAAGTCGTCCTGACTGAGCCCATACTGACCGCGCATGGAGGAGATGCTGCGCTCAAAGGTGCCCGCGCCACGCCAGCGAAAACGTGCCGCGTATTCCGCAAAGTAGATCCAGTTGTCCAGCCCCCAGAGCGGCGAGTTCGCGCCATGTTCCGGGTTCGCCAGTTCCGGGCGGCCAGGGATGGTTTGGGCACCTGCATCCTGCGCCACCACGATCTTTTCATCTGCCTTGCCATCGCCATTTTTGTCCGGGCAATACCACAGCATCGGCGGTGCGCCCACCAGCGCACCATCGCCGACCGGCAGGACCGTGCGCGGCATGATAAGTTGATCGAGGAAGACCTTGCTCTGATCGAAACGCCCGTCGCCATCGGTGTCAGTGAGGATCACGATCCGGCCCACCGGCTCATCCTCGCGGTTGCCGTGAATGTCCGGCATGTAACCCCGCATCTCCACCACCCAGAGCCGACCATCCGGCCCAAACTGCGCAAAGATAGGATCGCCCACCAGCGGCTCGCTCGCCGCCAGTTCCACCCGGTAGCCCGGTGCCACCTGGAAGCTTTTCAGTTCCTCCTCCGCCGACAAAGCCCGTGTGTCAGGCACCAGCTCCGCAGGCACCAACGAAGGCGGCACCTCCACCGCTGAGCCCGCCTTTTGGGCGGAGACCGTGGAGACATAAAACAAGACAGGCAGAGCAAGGATGCGGGAGAGAGACATGCGTGGAAAATTCATCGGTGGCGGCGAACGCGGCTTTTGCAATACGACCCTCCACCCGGTGATCTTTAGCGCCGCAGGCCAAAGGGAGCGCGGACACTCTTGTCCGCCTCATTCAAATGGCGGCGAAGCCGCGAAGAGAAAAGCGGACAGGAGTGTCCGCGCTCCGCTCCACTCCTCTAGTTTCGCTCCCAAAGCACAAAACCGGTCTTCAAACCCGCCTTCGCCGGATTTTCGCGAATGTAAGCCTTCACGGTGCTGAAATGGTCGGGGCTGCGAATGAGCCGGTCGAAGTAATCGGGCTGCCAGAAGGGCTTGAGGCCGCAGAGGCCGGTTTGATGGATCAACCGGCTCGAAACGCCTTTCCAGCCTTGCAGCGTGTCGGGCAACGATTCGCCATCGCGCAGCGTGAAGAGCACGTGGACGTGATTGGGCATGATGACGTAGCTCCAGAGGTCGTAGCGATGGCCATCGAAGTGATGTAGGCGGTCGGCGACGATTTGGGCGAGGCGTGAGTCACGCAAGGCGCAGGAGCCGTGGGCGGCGTCGAGGTGTTCGTCGAGTTTGTCAGAGAACTGGCCGTGGTAGCAGGCTTCGGTGATCTCGTCCCAAGGCGGTGGATTTGCGGCCATGAAGGCATCTCGAGCGAGAAGCCATTCGTCGAGGAGTTCACGCGGCAGTGAATCGGCGAGGCGGAAGGTGACAAAGATCGCCACTGCGCCCTGCTGCCAATGCGGCAGCTTGTGGGCGGTCTTTTCGATGTCGCCTCGCGGATCGAAGAACTTCATGCCTCAGCTAATCGAGGGGAGCGCGGGCACTCTTGCCCTCATCTCGAAAAACAATGCGGCGAAGCCGCGAAGATGCTGACAGATTGCTTCAGATTCACTACCTCATATCAGTCATGAACAACAAGCCTCGATCTGATCACCTTTTGGACGAAATCCTTCGGTTTCGGAGCACGGCGATAGCTGAGGGGGATGTAGATCCCTTTATGCTTCCTGTCTCAGGTTCAAAAGGCATTGTTCGCAAGGAACTAGCGCAACGATTCCCAAATATTGACGTCGCTTTTGGAGCAACGATCTCAATGTCACTTCAAAGCGAATTTTCTGTTCGAGTAGACCGGCTCAATGAAGCTCTCGAAAGATGTGAGAGTCCGATTGAGGCCAGTTTTCTTTTGGCTTTGATTTGTGCGTGCGCCAAGCACCAACTCACAATTTCGATTCAAAATCACGATAATCTCGAAATCTATGGCTACGAAGGTGTTCACGGCGACATGATGCTCACTGTACAATGCCAACATTCAATTGGCCTTCACCGAGTCGACTTTGCTTTGGAGTTCACCTTCACCAATCCAACGCACTTAATTGCAGCCCTGGCAGGAAAGCATCCTCCTCCATCGCACTCAGAAAAAGTCTCTGAAAAGCTGGTTGTGGAGTGTGATGGACATGCATTTCACGAGAAAACTCCGGAACAAGCACGAAGGGACAAAAGCAGAGATCGCGAATTGTTGATCAAAGGCTACCCGGTAATGCGCTTCACCGGCAGCGAAATCTACCAGCGCCCACTACACTGTGCGGAGCAGGTCGTTCACGAGTTTTTGGGCATCAATAAGCTTCCAGAAGAAATGGAAGACTAATGGACGTGAAGGGAGCGCGGGCACTCTTGCCCGCTTCTTGAAATGGCGGCGAAGCCGCGAAGAGATGAGGCGGACAGGAGTGTCCGCGCTCCTCTCGATGCGTTTCGCTTACTTGTGATACTCCTGCAAAGCCCTCACGCTAACCTCGCTGCCTTGCAGTGACTTGATCGCTTTCAGCGCGGCATCAGCACCACGGAGCGTCGTCATGATGGGGATGCGGTTCTGCATCGTGGCGGTGCGGATTTTGACCTCGTCCTCACGCGTGTTTTTGCCGCTGGGGGTGTTGATGACGAGGGCCATGTCTTTGTTTTTCATCAGGTCAATGACGTTGGGGCGCTGGCCGCTGGCGAGTTTGGGGAGGATGTTGACCGGGATGCCGGCGTCGCTGATGACCTGGCCGGTGCCGGGGGTGGCGTAGAGGGTGAAGCCGAGGTCGGCGTAGCCTTTGGCGATGCGGGGGAGGTTGGGCTTGTCGCTGTCTTTGACGCTGATGAAGACGTTGCCCTTCGTGGGCAGGGTGCCGCCGGCTGCCATCTGGCTCTTGGCGAAGGCGAGTCCGAGGTCGGGGTCGATGCCCATGACTTCGCCGGTGCTTTTCATTTCGGGGCCGAGGATGATGTCCACGCCGGGGAACTTGCTGAAGGGGAAGACGGCCTCCTTCACGCTGTAGTGCGTGGGGATGACTTCCTGGGTGAAGCCGAGTTCTTTGAGCGTTTTGCCAGCCATGATCTTGGCGGCGAGCTTGGGCAGCGGGACGCCGATGGCCTTGCTGACGAAGGGCGCGGTGCGGCTGGCACGCGGGTTGACCTCGATGACGTAGAGGTCGTCGCCTTTGACGGCGAGCTGCATGTTCATCAAACCGCGGACGTTGAGGGCCTTCGCGAGCTTTTTGGCGGCGTCGCGGATGCGGTCCTGCATCTGCGGGGTGAGGCTGAAGGGCGGGATGACGCAGGCGCTGTCGCCGGAGTGGATGCCGGCCTCCTCGATGTGCTCCATGATGGCGCCGATGACGGTGGTCTCGCCGTCGGTGATGCAGTCCACATCGACCTCGGTGGCGTCTTCAAGGAAGCGGTCGATGAGCAGCGGCTTGTCGGCGGAGAGCGTGGGCTTGTTCGCGATGAGCGAGGCTCCGGCCTGGCTGGCGCCTTCCAGCTCGAGGTTCGTGCGCATGTAGTGCGCGAGTTCGTTGTCGTTATAGACGATCTGCATGGCGCGGCCGCCGAGCACGAAGCTGGGGCGCACGAGGCTGGGGTAGCCGATCTTCGCGGTGACGGCCAAAGCTTCCTCCAAGCTGGTGGCGATGCCGCTGGGGGCCTGGTTCAAACCGAGATCGTCGAGCAGCTTGGCGAAGAGTTTGCGGTCTTCGGCGAGTTCGATGCTCTTCGGCGAGGTGCCGATGATGCGGACGCCGTTTTCTTCGAGGCCTTTGGCGAGATTGAGAGGCGTCTGGCCGCCGAACTGGACGATGACGCCGAGCACCTGGTCGTTGCGGTTTTCGCGGTCGTAGATATTGAGCACGTCTTCGAGCGTGAGGGGCTCAAAGTAGAGCTTGTCGCTGGTGTCGTAGTCGGTGGAGACGGTCTCGGGGTTGGAATTGACCATGATGGTCTCAAAGCCCAGCTCGCGCAGGGCGAAGCTGGCATGGACGCAGCAGTAGTCGAACTCGATGCCCTGGCCGATGCGGTTCGGGCCGCCACCGAGGATGATGACCTTCTTCTTGTCGCCATCGCGCACTTCGTCCTCGATGCCGTAGGTGCTGTAGTAGTAAGGCGTGTAGGCCTCGAACTCCGCCGCGCAGGTGTCCACGAGGCGGTAGGTGGGGGTGATGCCGGCTGCCTTTCGGGCTGCACGAACGGCGCTTTGAGTGGTCTTGGCCTGCTGGGCGAGTTGGACATCGGAAAAACCGAGCTTCTTGGCGCGGCGGAGAGTTTGCTCCGACAGGTCGGACGTGTCGGACAAGTCCGACGAGGCGGTGACGATTTCTTGGATCTGCCTCAAGAACCACCGGTCGATCTTTGTCAGCGCGAAGATCTTCTCCACGTCCCAGCCCTTCGCGAAGGCGGCGCCGAGCCAGAAGATGCGCTCGGCGTTGGGCACGCTGAGCTTGGTTTCGAGTTCCTCGTCTTCGAGCTGCTTGTCCGCGCCGTCGCCGATGAGGCCGAAGCGCTTGATCTCCAGGCCGCGCAGGGCCTTTTGCAGGCTCTCTTTGAAGGTGCGGCCGATGGCCATGACCTCGCCGACGGATTTCATCTGCGTGGTGAGCACCTCGTTGGCACCGGGGAATTTTTCAAAGGTGAAGCGCGGCACCTTCGTCACGACGTAATCAATGGTCGGCTCAAACGCGGCGGGGGTGTGGCGGGTGATGTCGTTCTTCAACTCGTCGAGCGTGTAGCCGACGGCGAGCTTCGCGGCGATCTTCGCAATCGGGAAGCCGGTGGCCTTCGATGCGAGCGCAGAGCTGCGGCTGACGCGCGGATTCATCTCGATGACGATCATGCGGCCCGTATCGGGATGCACGGCGAACTGGATGTTGGACCCGCCGGTCTCCACGCCGATCTCGCGGATGCACGCGAAGCTGAAGTCGCGCATGATTTGATACTCGCGATCGGTGAGCGTCTGGATCGGCGCGACGGTGATCGAGTCGCCGGTGTGGACGCCCATCGGGTCGAGGTTCTCGATGGAGCAGATGATGACGCAGTTGTCCGCCTTGTCGCGGATGACCTCCATCTCGAACTCCTTCCAGCCGAGCAACGACTCCTCGATGAGCACCTCGGTGACAGGCGAAAGATCGAGGCCGTTGGCCGTGATGGTCTCGAACTCTTGTTTGTTGTAAGCGATGCCGCCGCCGGTGCCGCCGAGCGTGTAGGCTGGGCGGATGATCAGCGGCATGGTGCCGATCTGCTCCGCGATGGCACGGGCTTCCTCAATGGTGTGCGCGACGCCGGACTGAGGCAGATCGAGCCCGATCTTGAGCATGGCGTTTTTGAAAAGCAGACGATCCTCGCCCTTCTCGATGGCGTCCGGCTTCGCACCGATCATGCGCACGCCGTGTTTTTCGAGCGTGCCGGCGCGATGCAGCGACATGGCGGTATTCAGCGCCGTCTGGCCGCCGAGCGTCGGCAGGAGCACATCCGGCTTTTCCTTGATGATGATCTTCTCCACCATCTCCGGCGTGATCGGCTCGATGTAAGTGCGGAAGGCGAACTCCGGATCGGTCATGATCGTGGCCGGGTTCGAATTGATGAGCACCACCTGGTAGCCTTCCTCGCGCAGGGCCTTGCAGGCCTGGACGCCGGAGTAGTCGAACTCACAGCCCTGGCCGATGACGATGGGGCCGGAACCGATGACGAGGATGGTTTTGATGGAGGTGTCTTTGGGCATGGGAAGAGCGCGGAGGGAAAATGACGAATTCCGGATGAGGAATGACGAAGGTCAGTTTTTTGGGTGAAAGCGTATGATTTAGGCGCTTTCAGGGGCCGCGGGAGGGATGAAACTGCCGCAACAGACGGGCAGCCTGTTTCACGGAGGCCGGAAAGCGCGGCATCTTGCACAGTGCATGGGGGGCGTCAAATGCAGGGCGCAAAAGAGGCGAAATAACCCTGCACAGCCGCAGTGGCGAAGCTCAGTTGGCCGAGACTTTGAGGCCGATGGTCTTGTAGGCCTCGACAAGCTCCTGCGCGATCTGCGAGTAGCCGCGCTCGTCGAGCAGGATGGGCAGATGCTTGAAGGGTGCGGTGTCGGACTTCATGTCCGGCGGCGGGAAGTCGCGCGGGTAGGAAAATCGGCCGTCGGGGAAGGTCTTGACGCGCGGATCGGCAAAGAAGGCGCGCAGCGCGGCGACCTCGCCATAGACAGCGTCCATGAAGCGGATGAAGCGCAGGCCTTCGCGGTCTTTTTCACCGTCGAGGTGGTTAAAGAAATAGACGAGGAGGGCGGAGCGGAAGTAAAGCTCGCCCATGGCGCGGCCGGAGGTGTCGGCGATACCGCTCCAGGTGGAGCGGTTCATGGTCATGTGGGTTTCGAGGTTGCCGATGTCGAGGGAGTAGCCGCGTTTCTCCATCTCTTTGACGTGGTCGCGGAAGGCGGTCTTGTGGGAGCCGGCGCGAAAGGTGCCCGCGTTGTAGGGCAGCATTTCGACGTATTCGGCGGTGCCTTCGATGACCCAGGTGGGCAGGAAGGTGAGATAGTCGTGCATCATCTGATGCGTGATCTCGTGGATGAGGGTGCCGCCGTCGTAGTTGTCGTTTTTGAACCAGGTCTTGCCGCGCATTTCGAGGCCGATGCTGGGGAAGGGCACCTTGAAGATCTTCTCGCCGCTCATGTAAACGCCACCGGAATTTTCCGGACCGCCGGCGGCGATGTAGTCGTTCCTGGTCTCGTACAGCGCCGCTTGGTAGCGTTTCAGGCCGGGGGGCGGACGGCAAAGGACGCCCCAGGGCAGCCCTGAGACGACGGCGCGGGTGGCTTCAAAGGTGCGGGCGACTTCCTTCATGACGCTGCCGGCCAGTTTGGCCTGGGAGGTGAAGTCGAAGGCCTCGGAGCGGTAAACGAACTTCCGGGTGGCGGCGGACTCCTCCAGGGCTTCGATTTCAACGGAACGGGAGGAGACGACAACATTCTGAGGCCAGGTGCGTTTTTCCACCGGGACACGCGCGGGGTCGGGCATGGGAGCCGATGCGGCAGGCGCGGACGAGGCACCGGGGGCGGAGGCTGCGACCCGGCTTTTCACAAAGGCCTGGTCCTCTGGGCAGAAGCGCGAGATGGCGATCTGGTGCTCCTTGCCGTCGGCCAGGCGCAGGGTGACCTGGTCGGCCGTGGCGCTGATGAAGACGGCCTGGATGATGCGCCCCTGGATGTCCTTCCATGGACGCTCCTGCGCATCCTGGGCGAGGGCACTGACGCACAGTGCGGAGGCGATCAACATGCTGCGGCTGGCTGGCTTCATGGTGCGAGTGAATATCACGGACCGGGAATTTGCGCAAGACGGCTGTGCATTTCATGGCAGAGTCCCTCTGATGGTCCGCGTCCTGCTCGGCAGGCGACGGCGCTGACCTTGTCGTGCTCCGATTTCCCTCATGTACCCACCCACCCCCGATTCGCCAAGCGCCCTGCTGCATGTCTTCAACCGCTACCTCTTCCCGGGGGGGGAGGAGATGATCGCGAACAAAATCCATCAGGATCTCTCCGCGGCACACGAGATGCGGTGGTGCCGCTTCGAAAGCTCGGAATGGACCGGGCCAGACGCCCCTTCGAAGATGCAGCAGGCAAAACGGCTCTTCTACAACACGGAAGCTCGCCAGCGCTTCGAGTCGGCGCTAGATGAAAGCGGTGCCGGTGCCGCGCTTTTTCACAACGTCCATCCGGTCGGTTCCCCGTTGCTCTATCATGCGGCGTTGCAGCGCGGACTGCCGGTGATCCAGTATCTGCACAACTACCGCCCCTTCTCCGTGGGCGGCACGCTGCAGGTGAAGGGCCGGCTGGCGCCGGATGCGCTCTATGGCAGCTACCTGAGGGAGGTGCTGGCCGGAGCGTGGCAGGGCTCGGTGGTGAAGAGCGCCGTCTTCGCCGTGATGCTGAAGGCCCTCCACCGCAGCGGCTGGCTGAAGAGCGTGAAGGCGTGGATCGCCGTGTCGGACTTCATGCGGGACAAGCTCGTCTCCACCGGTGCGCTGCCTGCGGCGCGTGTGCATACCCTGCGCCACTCCTGGGACGCACTGCCGCAACCGCCCGCCGTGGAGGACGCGGGCTACTACCTTTTCCTCGGACGCCTGGTTGAGACCAAGGGCGTCATCCCGCTGCTCGACGCCTGGGATGCGCTGCGCGGACAGCTCGGCAAAAACACGCCCCTCCTGCACATCGCAGGCGAGGGACCTCTGACGGACGCCGTACAGCAGCGCGTGCGGACGAACCCCTACATCGGCCAGCTCGGTCAGACGGGCGGGGAAACGAAACGCGAAGCGCTGAGACGCTGCCGTGCGGTGATCGTGCCCTCCACCTGGTGGGAGCCGCTTGGACTGGTCGTTTACGAGGCCTATGACTATGCCAAGCCCGTGCTCGCCGCCAGGTCCGGCGGCCTGACGGAGATCGTGAAGCACGATCACACGGGACTGCAGCACGAACCGGGAGACGTGCAGGGCATCGTCAATGACGTGCTCGCCATGGAGGCGATTCCCGCGACCGCACGTCTGGCCATGGGCAGCGCCGGACGCCAGTGGCTGCTGCGGGAGGCGAACCCGCAGGCGTGGCTGAAGCGCTTCGAGGAGATCCTGCAAGCGGCGATCAATGCATGATCGTCACGCGGGTGCCCACGCTGGCGTTCTGGAAGATCGTTGAGGCCATGCTCCTCGGCAGGCGGATGCAGCCGTGCGAGGCGGGAGATCCCGGATTCGGGATGTTTCCGGCATGCAGACCGACACCGTAGCCGGTGATGCGCATCCAGTAGGGCATCCTGGCGCCGACGAAACGTCCGCCCGGGGGGACTCGCGAAACACCCGCCGTCGCATTGCTGTTCACCACGTTGCCGTGGCTGTCATAGACCATGCCGTAGCGGTTCGAGCGCTTGTCGGCGATCTTCTCCATGATGCGAAAGGTGCCCGTCGGCGTGGCGAAGCCACTGCGTCCCGTGGCCACATAAGTCCAGCCCACGCTCTGGCCGTTCTTGAAGAGATAAGCCTTCTGCTCGCTGAGGTCGATGTTCACGCTCAGCGGCCCCGGCGTGCCGCCGCCATGCCAGACGTACAGGGGGGACTGCGAGGCGGAGGCGGGCAGCACCATCAGCGGGCGGCGCACAGTCTCACGCAAGGCCGGGAAAAACGACAGCTCGGAGAACTGCGGCAGCTCGCATTGGCAAAGAAGCAATGTGCTCAGAAGGGCGAGGAGACAGCGGCGGGTTTTCATAGCGGCTCCCAGTGTAGAAGCACATTCCGCGCCGATGCAACCCATCAGCCAGAACCAGTGAAGAGAAAAACATTCTGTTAATTTCGCTGATTCCAGTAAATCTTAACATTCTTGCTGCGACGGCCCGCTGCGATGATTTCCAAAGCATGATCGCCGTCCAAATCCGCACAAATCGCGTCCTCACAGGCCATGCCGCCGTCATCAATGAACGCGTTCTGCCAGCCGTTGCCGTCCTCCTTCGTCGTCCAAAACAGCTTCACCGCCACCTTGCCGATCTTCTGCTGCGCCCGCCAGCCGACGACGATCTGGCGGTTGTTCAGGCCGAGCAGGTCGTGCGTGGCGATGGCGTGCCCATCGACCAGCTCATCCGTGATCACATGCCTCCGCCACTCGCCGTTTTTCGGACCTTCGGACTTCGGCGTGTAGATGACGAGCTTGTCACCGTGCATCGGCTCGATCGTCACCACATAAGGCTGTCCGCCTGAAAATGCTCCATAGCGCACCTCGCCCGCGCCTTGCAGTTCGGTGCTGTCGGCCGGATGCTTTGAAATCCACTGCTCCTTCCAGCCGTCGTCGGTCGGGTCCAGCCGCACCACGCCCTCGCGGCCTGTCAGCAGCAGGCTTTCCGCCTCGCCGTTGGGGGCGGGAATGATGTCGAGGTTGTGCGTCTTGTGCATCGTTCCCTGCACCAGCGTCGTGTTCCATTCCTGGCGCGGATCTTCCGGCATGTGGTAGGCCAGCACGCGCACGCCAGCACCCTCGCCATTCTTGTCGTTGCCGCGTCCGTGCAGCGGAACGACGACGAGGTCATAACGCCCGCCGCGATTGCGCACCCACTTCATGCGATGCGTCGTCGGCTCGTGCGTCAACTTCACCGGCTCCCATTTTTCCGTGCGGTCCGCCGGCGGGATCAGATAAAACACCGCGCCGCTTCCCGTCGTGTCCCCCGGATTCCAACCCGCACCCACGGCGATCTCGCATTTCCCGTCGCCGTCGATTTCACGCGCGGCGATGCAGACGTGATCCTTTTCGGTCAGTTGCTCGGCGATGACATGCTTTTTCCACGTCGGATTCTCATACCAGACGATCACCTTGCTGTCGGCCAGCAGGATGTCCTTTCGTCCGTCGCCATTCACATCCGCCGCAGCCAGGCCATAACCGATGCCCACCTCGGCATCGATGAGTTGTTCCTTGAAATTTGGAGTCTGGCTCTGCGCGACGGCGACGGCCAGAAAGAGGGAAATGAGCGTAATTTTCATGCGGCGCACAGCCTAGGCGAAGCCGTCGGCACGAAGCAAGCACGCAAAATCAGACCGCCTCGACTTTCCGCCGCCACCGCATGCCCAGCGCCACGCTCCACTGGTACTTTCGCGCATGCTCGCGGATGAGAAACGGCATGTCGCAGGTCTTCGCGAGATCAAAATGAGGCTCCAGCAGCGACGTGAGCCATTCGCGCGTCGATCCCTGCGGCCAGTTCCCGCGAGGCGTGAATTCCTCCAGCCAGGTGCAGGGCGTCGTCAGCAAAAGCTGCCCTCCCGGACGCACCAGCGACGGCAGCCGTTCGATCAGCTTCAGCGGATCGCTCAACCGGCAGAGCAAATTCGCCGCATGCACGATGTCGTAGTCACCGAGATCGCTGCGCAGGTTCATCGCGTCGCCCTGCTCGAAAGACACCCGATCCCTTCGCAGATTTTCCGGTACACGCGCCACCAGCGGCGTCCGAGCACTGCCTTCATCCACGCGCTCGTACTTCATGCTGCCATCCCGCGCCAGCGCCGCCGCCGCATCCGCAAAACTCTGCGAGTAATCAATCCCGAGCACCCGCACGCCAAAATTCGCCAGCTCAAAGCTCGATCTGCCGACCGCACATCCGAGGTCCAGCGCCGTCGCCTCGCAGGTCGTGCGCGGCAGATCGATCAGCTCCATCACCGTCCGCACCGGAAATCCCAGCGCTTCACGCGGCCCATTCTCCCACGGCAGCACCTCCGCAGGCTGGCCGTAGTGAAAGAGAAGGTATTCGTCGAGCAGGCGACGGGTTTCGTAGATGTTCATCTGGCAGGCTTCCTATTCCGCCGCCAGTGCGTCGAGCAGATACTTCGAAGGCTGGAAGTGCTCGTTGAGGACGGTGACCTTGCCATCGCGGAACATGCGGGTCTGCTTGATGTCGAAGTTCGGCGTCTTGTGCGGCGCGAAGAGGATATCGTCGTGCGTGGCGTTCTGATGACGCTTGAACTGCGCAGGCGTAATGTGGCCGCCGAGATGATCGTCGCGGCCCGTGGCTAGATGGCAGGTGCCGAGCACTTTTTCGTCCTGAATGTCCGCGCCGGAGACCGGCAGCACCTGCGTGCCAAATCCAAGCTCGCCGAGCACGCCGGTCATCGGATCGTCGGCGAGTTTCGCATTGTGCTCGTCGATGGTGCTTTGTTTTCCCTCGATCAGCTCCGCCTTGATGATGCGACCGCCGGTGACGGTGAGTTTGCCGAGCGTGCCGTCTTCGTATTTCAGCGGAAAGGTGCCTTCGGCTCCCGTGGGTACGAAATAGACCTCGCCCGCAGGCAGATTCGCGATGTCCGGCGTGTCGCCCTGGCAGAGGCCGTGGCTCTTTTGCGCTTCCTGCCGGCTCAATTCGAGGCGCACAGTCATGTCGGGACCGTTTTCGACGGTGAAGTCGATTTCGACCGCGTCCGCCCGCGTCATCGCGAGACGAAGCTTTTCCGCATCAACGCTCACGACTTCGTAATCGACCGCGAGACCGGAATTCAGGATCACATCATTCACGCCATGAAGCGTGGCTCCGCGGAACCCGTGCTGCTTGGCAAACGCCGTCAGCGGAGCGGTCGCGGAGAACGTGGAGATGCAGAGGATGATGTCGTAGTTCGTGTAGATGTCCTTCTCCAGGCTCAGCTCCCTGCCCTCCATGTCCACGCAGAGATCCGGCAGGTCGAGATTGCTGCCGGTGGTCTGCGTGTAGGCGTATATCTCGCCGCCCTTGAGCGCCAGCTCCTCGGCGACGCCGTTTTTCAAACCCAGATAAAAATGCTCGTGCGCACGCTTCTGGATTTGTCGCTCCGGATTCTTCAAGAACGCGTAATCCTTCGCCTCGGCGAGATCCGGCAGGTCGATGAGGATGCAAATTTTGCGGCCGAACGTCGGTTTGAAAACAGTGCCCAGCAGGCGGGAGAGGTCGAACTTCGGGAACTGAAGTCCGCTGGCGGTTGACTGAATGGTTGGCATGGGAGCGGCGATCATAGGCAGTGGGGTGTGGGAGGCAAATACGGTCTGCCACCCACCGATGGATTCAGTGAAATCATTCGATTTCCCATCACGCTCTGGAATCATCTTTCCATGCCTGCTCCCATCGCCTTCATTAGTGACATCCATGCGAATCTCCCGGCGCTGCGGGCGGTGCTGGCGCACATCGCGGAGCAGGGCATCACGGACATCTGCTGCCTGGGCGATGTCGTGGGCTATGGCGGCAATCCAGCGGAGTGCATCGAAATGCTGCGCGAGGCCGGAATTCCATGCTTGAAGGGTAATCACGATGCCAAGGTAGCCGAGGCGACACAAGATGAGCATGACAACTCGACGATGGCGATGATGTGGGACTGGACCGAGCGGGTGCTGAGCTTTGAGCAGCGCTGCTGGCTCGCTGAATTGCCGCTGACCCTAGAGTCGCACGCGTTTCAAGCTGCGCATGCCACGCTGCATCATCCGCAGGACTGGGGCTATGTGCTCACGGCAGCGCATGCGGCGCTGCATTTCCCGCATCAGCGGCATTCGCTGTGTTTCATCGGCCACACCCACCGCCCTGCGTTTTGGGTGGAAGGCGAGGACACCAGTCGCGACATCACGAGCCTGGAATCCATCAACTCAACTCGAAAACAGCTCATCAACGTCGGCTCCGTCGGCCAGCCGCGCGATGGCGACGAAAGCGCCTGCTACCTGCTCTATCGCCCCGATCACTCAGATGTCTGGTGGCGTCGAGTGCCCTATGACATCCCCGCTGCCCAGCGCGCCATCGAAGACGCCGGCCTGCCCATCAAATTCGCTGACCGACTGAGTTTTGGGAAGTGATGGTTTGACAAGAACGATCAGGTTCCAACGTGCTTGCACCAATGATGATGAAGGCATACTTGCCAATCTCCGCCTCTGCGGGTCACTTTTAACAAAGTCCGCCTAAATCCATAAACCACGATGGCTCTTACCCAGCTTTGCATTGATTCAACCCAGCAATACCTGGATTTCCTCGAAGGACAGCAGGACGGCGCTGCGGCCATCGTCCGCGTTCTAGAAAAGAGCAATATTGGGGATCATCAATGGCTGCTCACTGTGGGCAGTCGCGTCCGTAACCGGGATTCAATTCAGCTCATGGTCGCAGGGTGTGAGGTGCCCCGTGAGCAATTTGATGTCGAAAGTTATCATCTTCAGTCAGGCAGGATGGCACTCCGGTTTCACATGAAGAATCAAGAGTTTGAGGCTGCCGCACCCAACATGATTCAGCTTCGCAGCGATCTACGTTTCCTGATTGAGAATGTGCAAAACTGGTTTTGTCATCATGGCAATGAGATTGGTCTGCCTGAAAGCGGCGCTGGCTTGGAACCTCCAACTGAGATTGAGCTTCGCCCAGATCATCTTGAGGCCGTAAAATCCGTCCTTACCTGCCCTCTATCTTATGTTTGGGGGCCTCCTGGCACAGGTAAAACACGTCACGTTCTGACGGCGGCGGTTCTCGCACACATCAAGGCGGGCAACGTCGTGGCACTCCTGGCACCGACAAACAATGCCCTGGACACCGCTATGATTGGCCTGCTCGAAGCAACGCAGGAGATCCTTGGCAAACAAGGGCTGTTCCTCCGTCTTGGTTCGGCCACTAGAGAGTTCCGAGACAGATTTCCAGATGCCTGCGAGGACATGGGAATCGAAGACGCTCTTAAAACTGTACGGGCTGAGCGTGAAACCTATCAGCAACTGAAGTCGCACCAGGAAACGCGCTCCAATCTTCGTTTAGTCGAGGCAGCCCAGGCTGACTTGGAAACCCTTCTCGAACTCTTGGAGCAGCGTCGCAGATTTGACGAACAAAGAGGTAGATTCGAAGGAGAGAGAAGTCGTCTGCGCAGCAGAGCCACCGACCAATCCAACCAGAACAGGCTCGTTGCTCTAGGGACACAGATCGGGCTGATCAACCTGGAGGCGGAAAAAGTTGAGAATGCAATTCCTGAGATCATTTCGCAAATCAGAGATGCCCTCACGGGCGTGGATACATGCGACATGCTCCTGAAAGAGGTAAGTGATGATGACGAAACGCCTCAGGGGGCCATGGCCGCCCTAGAGGAGCGTGAACGGTTTTTGACGGCACTCGTTGAGACAAATAGCTGGCTGGATGAATTACACGATGACTATGAGGATGTTGATCAACTGCTGGCTGACCTTGATGACCGCGAAGAAGAGCTGCTGCACGCCGCGCTTCCAGACCGGCTGCAAAACGCCCAGGTCATTGGCCTTACCTTTGACGGCTACATTGGGCGGTATCGGCAGAAGATGCCACCGCTCCAGCAAGTGTTCGTTGATGAAGCCGCTTACGTTCCCTTGATCAAGGCATTGACAGCATTTCGACAAAAAGTGCCAGTGGCTTTCTTGGGCGACCACTTCCAACTGCCTCCGATTTGTACAGTTCCTTTTAAGCTAACTGCCAAGTTGGAAAAAACTCTCTTGTGGTCACGGTCGGCAATTTTTTCTGAATGCGTTTTCTCGTCATTCGAGAACGACGGCCGCTTATTAAGCCTGTTGCGCCAAAACGGGGAGCCATCCAGTTACACGCTAACCAGGAAGACGGATCTGATCATCACCTACCGCTTCGGCCCAGCTTTGGCTGATTTGCTGAACGACCTTATCTATCGAAATGGACTCAAAAGTGGCCTTGCAGCAGACTCGCTCGAGATTGAGGTCGTTCATGCTCCCAGGAGCCAGGATAGTGATTGGACGAATCGTGCTCAGGCCGAAAAGGCCGTAGAGGCATTCAACCTCTCTTCTGCGCATAGATGCTGCATTCTGACACCTTACAACAATCAAGCCGACATCATAAGGCGGCAATTGCCGTCACATCTTTGGGATTCGGTAATGAATGTGTATTCAGCTCAAGGGCAGGAGTGGGATACCGTCGTTTTCTGCGCGTCGGACTGTAACAGAGATCCTTTCTTGACCGACTCGGAAGTGCCACAAGGAAAGACATGTCTGAATGCAGCCATCAGTCGTGTAAGGCGCAGATTGGTACTTGTTCTCGATCAAAACTTTTGGCAAGCCCCACGCCGCAGCGATCAACTCCTGAGCCGATTAATTCTCTGAAACGATTGGCGATGCCACCCTACTGCGAGGCCTCCGCAACGTCCGGGCCCTGAAGCGTATGCCCATCAAATTTGCTGACCGATTGAGGTTTGGGAAGTGCCCAGCTTCACCGTGCCCGTGTTTGGCAGTAGTTCGTTTTTCCGATGATCACGGAAGGTGCCCATCATCGTGGCATCGGGTGCGGCGGTGGGACATTCCAGACGGAGGCGCAGGGCTTTGATGAAGTAGCCGTGAGTGAAGACGATGACACGCTTGCCCTCATGCTGGCGAAGCTGCGCCAAAGTGAGGTCGATACGCTGAATGAGGTCCGCAAAGCTCTCTGCGCCGCCGCCATCTCTCCAATCATGATCACAGCGGCTCCAATATTCTCTGGCGTGGATGCAACGCTCGGCTTCCGTGGTTCCGGCATATTGTTCGGGGTTCAAATAAGTGAACTCATGCACCTCCCACGTCTCCACCGGCACTTGGGGAAACCGCGCGATGAGTGGCTGAGCGGTCTGCTGGGTGCGCAGGTAGCTGGAAACGATGATGAGTTCCGGCTCGGGTAGTTTTGCTGCGAGTTCGTGCGCCTGCTGATGTCCCAGCGGTGTCAGGGGGATGCCCGCTGGCGTGTCGGAAGGCAGTCCGGCATTGGCCTCGCTTTCGCCATGGCGTATGAGGGTGACCTCACCCGCTGCTTTTTCAGGCTCATCGGAGAACGCATCTTCGAAGACAAAACCATTCGCGATGCTGAACCAGGCTTCGGTGAGTTCGCAGCGATCTTCGGCACTGAGCGAGTCGTGATTCAGGCGGGATTGGATGGCATCCAGCATGCGGCGGGCTTTTTCAGGAATGGGCTTCATGTTCAGAGGAGGTTGAGAAGCTCTGTGCGTTTGCCTGTAGGCACTTCCCAAGCCGCCAGCAGCCAAGCGAGCGTGGCTCGGGAGCGGTTTTTGACGAGCCAGAGGCAATCTTGGAAAGTGGGTCGGATGGGCAGTCCAGCGGCGGCGTAGCGGATGAGGTGGGGCAGGTGCTTGTCCTTCAAAAGCAGGCTCAGCGGTGTGAGCCAGACGCCACCTTGCGCTCCCGCATCGTGATACCAAGATGCTTGCGCCGCCGAGATGAGCGGGACGGCAGCAGCGAGCTGGGTCGCAACATCCCAGGACTCGCTGAACCCCAGCCAGTAACATTTTTTCCAGTCCACATCACCGCTCTCTCCGACTTGCAAGCTCCACACGGGGACTTCCTCCACCTGGAAGGTCACGCCAGCGGCCAGCAGGCGGGCGCAAGTGTCGTGCTTTTCATGCTGAAGCGCCCGCATCAGGGCGGGAAAATGCCTGCCGCCTTTGGAAAAACGCGGATGCGTGGTCAGACAAGTCAGCGCTCGCTCAATGGCAGGCGCCACCTGCTCTTTATCGCGGATCAGAAAGTCCCATTCACACAGCGGCAGACTCAGCGTGGTCTGCCAGTGGTTAAAGCTGCGCTCCAAGCGCCAGATTAGCAGATTGGGATCAGCACCGTGCTCCAAGGCCAGCTCCAAGCCCTCTGGGAAGGCTCGCACCAGCGCTGTCTCCAGCACCATGTCTGCCACACGATGACTGAGTCGGGCGACCTGCGGTGCCCACCTGCTTTCATCCGACCACTGACCATCGGACAGTGGCTCCATGCGCCTGAAAGTCTCACCCATGAGTCCGGCACCTTGGTGAAGAACGGCCTTCAACATCGCGGCATCATGTGTCCGGCAGGCATGGTAAGCGATCTCCAGCAGGGTTTCGGGCGTGAGCGCGGCTTCTGGCAGCAGGTGATGCGGCCAGACACCTTCACTGTCATTAGAGGCACCGGCCAGCAAGCGACTCCTGGCCGGAGGATCAAGCAGCGGCCAGAGGATTTCCATGGATGATGGGGAGAGGACGACTCCTGCTTCCCAGGCATGCCGGGCACAGCAGGCGGCCAGTCGCAGACTGAGCAGATCAGGCTGTGCAATGAGCATACGGTCAATCTCACGCCAGATCAGCTCGTGCGGCAGTTCCACATATGCGCCGTTGCGGCTGAAAAAGCCGTGATGCGGCCAGCGGAACCTGCCCTCGGCCACCTTCGGCGCGGCGGCTTCGAGAAGCTGTATGATGTTGTCCAGATCAGCGATCGTTTCCGGCACACCACGCTCCTGCGGGTAAGTATCTTCCTCTTCAGCGTCATCGGGGCCGAACGGGATGTATTGATTGATGGGGAGGAGAGTTCTCATGCGCTGGGATGCGTCTTTTGTTTCCGGGGTTTTGGCTTTCTTTAATAGGCAACGGCTTCGGCCTCCAGCTCTCGAGTGTCGGGCTGGTGATGGGTGCGATTTTTAGGCCTGACAGTGCTGGGCATGGGATTGACGGTGAAGGAATCCGGTTCAGGGGTGGGGAATGAAGACGATCTTGGCGACGGCACCGTATGACCTTGCGCGGGACATGAGCGAAGCTGAGAATTTCTCCGGAGAAGGTGATGGAGTTTGGAATGTGGGTGAATTCGTCACAGTCGGGTTCTGGCTTGTGGTGGCGCTCTTTGTCGCCGGGGGAGTCGTTTCCGCTTTATGGTTGGGATGGCGTGAAGGGAAAGAAGCGCAAGCCAAGACCACCCTAGAGAAGCAGGCTGAAGAGATTCGCGATGAAGACGGAGGTGTGGAGCTCTGAGCATTATTTGCCTTGGAATTTTTGTGGATGGACATGCCGAGATTAGCGCAGGTTGTCTTCGATTTGCGTGACGAAGCGGTCGATTGCTTCGAGGACTTCGTTTCTTGCGCCGAAGATTTCAGCACCACAGCAGCGGCAGAGCGCCAGCGTGCTGCTGTCGGGATTGAAGGTGCGCTGGCGGATCACTTCTATATGGAAATCTTGCTGGCAGGAGTCGAAAGCAACGCGCATTTCCAGCAGCGGAACGAGCAGGCAGGACAAAGCAGAGGTATATGGCGATCGCTCCGCTGTTCGCGCCTCCGCAAACAAGCGCATCTCAGCCTGGGAAAACTCTTCCAGAGCTGAGTCGAATCGAGACATGACGGCGGAAAGTTTTTCGGTGTCCTCGTCTGCGCTTGTGCCGAGATCCTCAAGCTCGCTCCGGATGTAAGCGATGTTGACGCGCAACCAAGTCAGCGGTGTCTGCCATTCAAGGCTGCGAACATAAGTGCTGGTGACGATTTCTGCCATAGGTGTCTCTGTTAGTGGGTGCCGCTGACAAATTTCTCCGCGCTGAGCACACGCTCACCGTCCCAGCGGTAGGCGGTGAGCGGATTGTCACCAAACGCGGCGCTGTAGTCGAGGCAGGCTATGTTCGGGGCGAGCGGAGCGCGTTCGCGTTCCGGTGGCAACCAGTAGTGGCCGCAGAAGACGGGCGGCTCGTCAGCGCCGTAGTTGGGGAGGCGGGCCAGATCATTCGGTGCCGCATCTCCGGGCACGTCGAATGGATCGGGCATCGAGAGACGGCTCACTTGCGCGGCGGTGGGGATGTCCCACCAGCGCACGCGCACGCTGCGTCGGGCGATGTCCTCCTTGTCGTAAAACAGGTGGCCTTCTGGCATGCCGAGTTCCGGGCCTTTGAGTAACTGCTCCACGGCCTGAAACTCTGGCGTCTGATGGGTGCCACTTTGATGGAGAAACATGTCATCGGCGATGCTGCGACCGTTGATGTAAGCAATGCACCGGGAGTCCCAGCAAGCGTGGACGGCGCGCAGTCCGCCAAGGTCGAGATACATCGGCAGGCGCCGCATCCAGAGCTTCCACTCCTCCCATTCGGCATCATGACCGACGAACTGCTGCTTTGTCACCAACTGCCCGCCGCGGTTCTTTTTCTCCGGGCGAAGGAAGTCGCCTTTGCCATCGGGCGTCTCAGCGCAAACGGCATTGTACTCATGATTGCCCATGATGGCGAGGGCGTCTCCCGCCTCGACCATACCGCGCACGGTGCCTAGCACTTCGCGGACGGCGGGGCCGCGGTCGATGTAATCACCGAGAAAGATGACCTTCCGGCCCAGTGGGTGCTTGAAGGTGCCGTTTTGCGACCGGTAGCGTAGGTGGGCGAGCAGGTGAAGGAGCTTGGCGTGCTGGCCGTGGATGTCGCCGATCAGGTCGTAGGCTTGGGTTTTCATGACACGCCATTCTCTACCAAAGTGACGATTGCAAAACACCTGGAAATGCAGGATTCATGTCTCACAAGTCATGTTTGAAAAACTATTCGACAAGGGCGGTCTGTCACTCGAACGACTGCGCGGGTTCATGCTCATGGCAGAAAAGGGCAGCATCGCCAAAGCGGCCCCGGACGATGCGAACCGGCAGAGCTTGATCAGCCGGCAGATTCGGGAGCTGGAGGAATTTTTTGGTGCTGAACTGACTCAGCGAAAAGGCAAGACGCTCACTCTTTCCGCCGCCGGACAACGGTTAGCGCTGCTGATTCGTGGGCAGTTGCAGGACTTGGAGGATTTTCGCAAGGAACAGGCCGGACTGTCGAAGTCATTCGTCATCGGCGCGGGCTCCAGCGTACAGGAATGGCTCGTGGTTCCCGCCATGCCCGCCATCAGCGAGCACCTCGGCGGTGCCACGCTGTTGACGGAGTCGCACCGCAGCCGCAGCCTCGGAGAGGCCGTGCGCGACGGACGTGTGGATCTGGCGGTGATCCGGCAGGATGCGATGCCCGCAGGCGGCGCTTCGGAGCTGATCACAAAAGTACGCTTTCACCTCTGCATCCCGCGCGTGCTGCTCAAACGCGGCACCAGCGAGCGTGAGGCCGCCAGCCCCGCGCTGTGGGAGACATTGCCCTTTGCCGCCGGTCGCGACGGTGGCCAGACGGACAAGGCGGTGCGTGATGCCATGCGCGAGGTTGGCGTGAATTTCCGCCCTCGTTATGAATGCGGCTCGATGCTCCAGGTGCGGCAACTTGTGGAACTCGGCGCCTGCGCGGGCACCCTTCCCAGTCTCGGTCTGCGCGGGCTGGATGTGAAACGCGTGCTCGTTTTGCCCTTCGCCCCGCTGCGGGATTTTGGCCGCGCCCTCGTATTACACTGGAACCCCCGCCAGATGCGCCGTCGAGGCGTAGAAACAGCAGAACTTAAACGCCTCGCCGCCATCATCGGCTCTACGCAAACTGATCCCACAACAGTTTCGCCACCATCGCGAAGACCACGATGATGAAAATGATGCGGATGAAAGGCGCGCCGTGTTTGATCGCCATGCCCGCGCCAAGCCTGCCACCCACGAGCTGGCCGCAGATCATCGCGGCGGCGATTTCATAGTTCACGCGTCCTGCGATGATGAAAACGAGCAGTGAGGCGAGGTTGCTCGTGAGATTGACGACCTTCGTGAAGGCGGTGGCGCGTGTCAGTTCGAGTCCGAGCAGCGATAGACAGGCGATGGTCCAGAATGCGCCAGTGCCCGGGCCAAAGAAGCCGTCGTAGAAACCGAGAACCGTGCCGCCGAGCAACGAAAACGCCGCCACACCGAGCCGTGCGCGCAGACCGTGCCGGCTCAACCGCGGGCTCATGAGAATGTAGATCGCGACGCCGATCAGCATCCACGGCACGACGAATCTCAGCACTTCATTGCTGACCCGCGTGACCGTCCAGGTACCGATGCAGGCAAAGACAAAGGTGACGAGCACCGCCAGCCGCACCTGCTGCCACGATACGAGACCCGCCTTCGCATACTTCCGCACGGCCATCATGGTGCCCCAGCTCGACTGCATCTTGTTCGTCCCCAGCGCCATCTGCGGCGGCAGCCCGGCCCACAGCAGGGCCGGCACCGAGATCAAGCCGCCGCCGCCGGCGATGGCGTCGATGAAACCGGCACTCAGACCGGCGAAAAAAAGCAGTGAGATGACTTCCCAGCTCATCGGCGGAGGGTGAAGAGGTGGGAGTGCGGGGACATGGCGCGGATGCAACCAGAGCCGGACCGGATCGGCAAGCGGGTTTCCGCCTCATTCCGTGATTGCCAAGCTCTGGCGAGTCTGAACAATGGCGCACCATGAAACGCGCCCTGTTGATCGTATCCGCCGCAATTTCCCTGTCCGCCGCCGAGTCCGGCGCACCTGTCGGCAAGTTCCAGCAGCTTGATCCGACCATCCCGACACCTTCGGCTCTTCGGAACGCCTCAGGCGCACCGGGAAAGGACTACTGGCAGAACCGGGCGGACTACGACATCAACGTGGAACTCGACGATGTGAAACGCACCATCACGGCGGAGGCGACGGTGACATATCACAACGCCTCGCCGGACGCGCTGGAGTATCTGTGGGTGCAGCTCGATCAGAATTACCTCTCCCACAACGCCGACTCCCGGGCCGTGCCGAACACGAAGCGCGGCATCGATCCCAACAAGATCAGCTACTCCTCACTCGACCGCCTGTTGGCCTACGAGGACTACGACGGCGAGATGAAGATCGGCAAGCTGACCGACGCGCAGGGCAGGGAGCTGCCGCACGCGCTGGTGAAAACGATGCTGCGGCTCGATCTGCCGGAGCCGCTGGCGGCAGGCGCGGACTTTGTCTTCAAGATCGCCTGGAGCTATCCCATCAACGACTGCAAGCGCGTGAATGCGCGCACGGGCTACGAGTTCTTCGAGGAGGACGGCAACTGCATCTACACCATCGCGCAGTGGTTCCCGCGCATGGCGGCCTACACGGACTACGCGGGCTGGATCAACAAGCAGTTCCTCGGCACCGGCGAGTTCACGCTCGAGTTCGGCGACTACACCGTGCGGCTGACCGTGCCGGACGACCATCTCGTGGCGGCCACGGGAGCCCTGCAGAATGCGGAGGACGTTTTGACCAAAACGCAGCGCGAGCGGCTGGAGCAGGCGCGCGGCGAAATGAAGAAGCCGGTTTTCATCGTCACGCCGGAGGAGGCGAAGGCGGCGGAAAAAGGCAAACCGAAGGGGAAAAAGACCTGGGTGTTCAAGGCGGACAACGTGCGCGACTTCGCCTTCGCCTCGTCGCGGAAATTCATCTGGGACGCGATGGCCGTAGAAGGCGCCACGCATCCGCCGACACCGCAGCGCCAGGGCGGCATCACTGACCGCATGTACCGCCCGCCGGTCATGGCGATGTCGCTTTACCCGAAGGAGGGCATGCCGCTGTGGGACAAATATTCCACGCATGCCATCGCGCACACGATCCAGGTCTATTCGCGCTACACGTTTGATTATCCGTATCCGGTCGCCTGGTCGGTGAACGGCCCGGTGGGCGGCATGGAGTACCCGATGATCTCCTTCAACGGACCGCGTCCCGAAAAGGACGGCACCTATCCTGAAAGGACCAAGTATGCGCTGATCGGCGTGGTGATTCACGAGGTCGGCCACAACTGGTTCCCCATGATCGTGAACAGCGACGAGCGGCAGTGGACCTGGATGGACGAGGGGCTGAACTCGTTTGTCGAATATCTCGCCGAAGAGGAATGGGAAAACGACTGGAAACACCGCCGCGACGAGCGCGGCATGGTCAGCTACATGCGCACCACCGATCGCGTGCCGGTGATGACGAACAGCGAGAGCATCGCCGACCTCGGCCCGAACGCCTACGGCCAGCCGACCGCCGCGCTGAACGTCCTGCGCGAGCACATTCTCGGCCGCGAGGCCTTCGACCACGCCTTCAAGACTTACGCGAGGCGCTGGATGTTCAAGCGGCCCACGCCGAGTGATTTCTTCCGCACGATGGAGGACGCGAGCGGCGTCGATCTCGACTGGTTCTGGCGCGGCTGGTTTTACAGCGTCGATCACGTCGATGTCTCGATCGACGAGGTGAGGTGGCTGCAGCTCGACAGCCGCGATCCCGCGGTCGAAAAGCCCAAACAGAAGCAGGAAAAGGAGGAACTCCCCCAGACGCTGACGAAGGAGCGCAACTACGCCCTGCCGAAGCGCGTGGACCGTTTTCCGGAGCTGAAGGACTTCTATGACAGCTTTGACGAGGCCACCGTGCTGCCCAGCGACAAGAAGAAGTTCGAGAGCCTCGTCAAGGAGCTGAAAGAGGCCAAGATCGACCCGAAGCTGCTGCAGACGAAGCACCACTTCTACTCCATCGAGCTGA
Source organism: uncultured Prosthecobacter sp. (assembly GCA_964452755.1). GTDB lineage: Bacteria > Verrucomicrobiota > Verrucomicrobiia > Verrucomicrobiales > Verrucomicrobiaceae > Prosthecobacter. The sequence continues at coordinate 1,474,840 of CAYVQY010000001.1, forward strand.
GCAATGTCGGCGGACTCGTCACGCCGGTCATCCTGAAGGTCGAGTACGCCGACGGCAGCACCGAGGAACTCAAGCTCCCCGCCGAAATCTGGCGCTTCAACACGCAAAAGACCTCCAAGATGCTCTTCACGAAAAAGGAGCTGAAATCCGTCACCTTCGACCCGCGCCAAGAACTCGTGGACACCGACGTGGAGAACAACTTCTGGCCCCGCCGTCCCGTGAAGAGCAAATTCCAACTCTACAAAGACGACAAGGCCCCGAACCCGATGCGGGAACTGACGAAGCCGGAGAAGAAAGAGGACGAGAAGAAGACGGATGAGAAGAAATAATCTCATCGCGGCGCTCGCCGTCATTCTGTTCGTGCCGTGGCTTCACGCGCATTCGCTTCATCAATCCACTGCTGAGGCGGAGTACAATCCGGTGACGAAAAAGCTCGAAGTCAGCCTCACCGTCTTCATCAACGACCTCGAAACCGCCCTCATCCGCCAGAGTGAGCGCGAGATGCGCCTCGACAAAACACCCGCCCCCGAGTTCGACGCGCAGGTTCAGGCCTACCTCGCCAAAACCTTCGTAGTGACGGATGCCGCAGGAAAAACAGCCAAGATCGAGTGGGTGGGCCGCCAGATCGACGAGGAAACGAAGAAGAGCGGCGATCCGACGGTGACGTTGTTTTTCGAAGTCGCGCTGTCGGACCGCTCAGCGGATGTCGAACTGCGACATTCGCTCTTCCATGACCTCTTCGACGATCAGATCAACCTGCTGCATCTCCGCACCGGCGGAGCCGGAATCGAAATGACATTCACGAAGAGGAAGCCGTCGCGAAGCATGTCCATCGCGGAGTGACTTCATCCATCGCGGCTACTTCAAAGGCCAAAGCAGCGGCACCAAGGTGAGGACGATGACGAGGGTGATGATCGTGAGGCCGCCGCCGACTTTGAGGAAGTCGGTGAAGCGGTACTTGCCGGGGCCATAAACGAGGATGCAACTGGGCTCGAAGGGCGTGAGCACGGAGACGGAGGCGCTGAGCATGACGCCGATGGCGAAGGAGCGGGCGCTGGCGCCCATGGTGACGGCGGACTGCATGGCGACCGGCAGCACGACGAGCGCGGCGGCGGCGTTCGACATGGGCTGGGTGAGGATGACCGTCAGGACACAGAACGCAGCAAAAACGGGAAAGACGCCCCACGGCTGCATGAACGTGGTGATCGCATCCGCCACCATGACGGCGGCACCGGAACTTTTCATGGCCTCGCCAAACGCGAGCATGCCGCCGATGAGGATGAGGAGACGCCAGTCGATGTTCTGATAGGCATTTTCCAGCGTGATGCAGCGCGTGAAAACGGCGAGCATGGCCACCAGAACAAAGGCCACCGTGTCCGGCAGCCAGCCGAGACTGCTGGCCAGCACGGCCAGGGCAAAGGCACCGAGCAGAATGAAACCGCGCCGCTGCGATTCGGCGCTGAACTGATGCTGGGTGATGAGCACCATCTCCCCGCTGGCCTCGAAGTCGTGGAAACGCTCCTTCGGCCCCTGTAGCAGCAGCAAGTCGCCCGCCTGGAGCTTTTCCTCCGCCATGTGCCGCATCAGCGAGCGGTCGCCACGCATCAGGGCGAGAACGGAGAGTCCGCTGCGCTGGCGGAAGCGGCTCGCACGCAGGGAGCGGCCGACGAGGGGACTGCGCTGGGTCAGCACGACCTCGGCGACGAGCGCCTCCCGAACGTCGATGCCGGAATCGCGCAGGTGCGCGTCTTCGAGAATGTCGATGCCCTCGATCTTCTTCACCTTGATGAGGTGCTCCACTTTTCCGGCGACAAGCACGACGTCCCCTTCCTCAAAGCGCAGGTGCCGCTCCGCAGGCAACTGCTGGTGGCCGCGGCGGATTTGCAGGACCTGGAATTCCATCGCGGAAAAGTCCGACGCGAAGGCCTCCTGGCCGATGAGCGGCGAGTGCGCCAGCACGACGACTTCCGAGAGGTACTCGCGGATCGCGTCCCCGGCGGCTTCCGTGCCGCGGCGGCCCGCCAGCAGGCGCGAGCCGAACACGGCCATGTAGGCGATCCCCAAGACGACGATGACCAGGCCCACGGATGTGAACTCGAACATGCGCAGCGGCTCCATCCCCATGCGCTTGATGACGCCGCTCACGGCCACGTTCGTCGAGGTGCCTATCAGCGTGCAGGTGCCGCCGAGGATGGAGGCAAAGGCCAGCGGCATGAGCAGGCGTGACGGAGAAAAGCGCAGCCGCCGTGCCAGCCCGATGACAGGGCCCACAAACACCGCCGTGATGGTGGTGTTGTTCATGAAGGCGGATAGAAACGCGACCGCCCCCATCAGTACGGCGGACAGCAGGATGGGCTGCCCGCCGAGCCGCCGGGCCAGCAGCCCGCACAACGCGTCGAGCACGCCGGACTCCCGCAAGGCCGCACCGATGATGAAGATGGCCGCGAGCATGATGATGACCCGGTCCCCGAAGCCGGCGAAGGCGCGGTCCACAGGCAGGATCTTGGTCAGCACCAGGAGGCAGAGCAAAGACAGCGCGACGAGGTCCACGGAGACTTTCTCCGTGGCGTAGGCGATGACGACCGCGACGAGCAGGCCAATGACGATCCAGGCTTCCATTTGAATGATTTAGGCAATCTTGGAGCAGGCCGCACAGGCACTCAAGGTGCAAGCCAATGAACCTTCAGGTGTCGGATTGTTTTGGAAGCATCCGGTGTGCTGCGGCGTTTAATGGCGCTTTCCTTTCCAATGCGCATCGCCCACTCCCTCCCTCTCATTGCCACCCTCGCCTGTCTGGCCGCTCAGGCGGCCCCGCGTGCGGAGCATGTCTTCATCGTCAGCATCGACGGAGCCAAGCCCGCCGTCGTGGCGGAGGCGGAGACGCCCACTTTAAAAAAGATCGCCGCCGAAGGTGCGGTGACCTGGCAGGCGAGTACGATTTTTCCCTCGTTCACCCTGCCCTCGCACACCTCCATGCTCACGGGAGTCGGGCCGGACAAGCACCAGATTCTTTGGAACGCCTTCACGCCGATCAAAGGTCCTGTGAAGGTGCCGACCGTGTTTTCCCTGCTCAAAGCCGCCGACCAGGAAGCGGTGACGGGAATGTTTGTCGGCAAGATCAAATTCCGCCACCTGTGGCTGAAGGACACGGTGGACATGTTCGATTTCGGCGGACCGCAGACAGCGGCGCCGGTGGCCGGATCGCTGGAGCTTGAGAAGGACAAGAAGCCTTCGCAAATGGTGGCGAAGCAGGCTGCGCCGTGGATCAAGGAGCACAAGCCGAGGCTCTGTTTCATCCACTTTCCCGATCCTGACACCGCCGGCCACAAGGACGGCTGGGGCTCCCCACAGCAAAAGGAAGCGCTTAAAGTGACCGATCAGGCGCTCTGGCAGGTGTGGCAGTCGATCAAGGACGCGGGCATCGCCGATTCGAGCGTGCTCATCATCAGCGCCGACCACGGCGGTCACGACAAGACGCACGGCCTGAACATTCCCGACGACATGATCATCCCCTGGGTCGTGTGGGGGAAGGGTGTGAAGAAAAATTTCACAATCACCGAACCTGTGACCACCTACGACACCGCCGCCACGGCGCTGTGGCTTCTGGACGTGCCAGTGCCCGCCGAATTTGACGGCAAGCCGGTGACCAGCGCGTTCGAGTGACTGACATCAGGCACGGATCACTGAAAAAGTGCGGCGCTTGGCCTTGCCAAGCCCGGACGCATTCCCTAACCTCACTCTCCTTATGAGCGAAAAATCACCTGTGAACTGGGCGGCCCTCGAAGAGAAGCCGGAATTCCGAGCCCTGCTGGCGAGAAAAAAAGCCTTCATCGTCCCGGCCTTTTTCTTCTTCATGATCTACTACCTCGCTCTGCCGGTGCTGGTCGGCTACTGCCCCGAGCTGATGAAGACGAAGGTCTGGGGTGAGGTCAACATCGCCTACGTCTTCGCTTTCTCCCAGTTCATCATGGCCTGGGTCATGGCCTGGCTCTACGTCCGCGTCGCCGCGAAGTGGGACAAGATGGCCGCCGCAGTCATCCACGGCCACGATTGATGTTCCGCCGCTTCCTTTTTCACCCCATTCCCGCCCCCGTCCCATTTCCGCAATGACTACCCCGCTGATCATGTTCCTGGCCTTCGTCGGCCTCACGCTTCTCATCACTTTCTGGGCCGCGAAACGCAACACCGGCGCGAGTGCCTACTTCGCCGCCGGGCGCAGCATCACCGGCTGGCAGAACGGCCTTGCCGTCGCGGGTGATTACATGAGCGCCGCCAGCTTCCTCGGCATCTCGGGAATGATCTACGTGGCCGGATATGACGGCTTCATGTACTCCGTGGGCTTCCTCGTCGCCTACATCACCGTGCTGCTCATCGTGGCCGAGCCGCTGCGGAATGCGGGCAAGTACACCATGGCCGACCTGCTGGCCTACCGCCTGAGCCCGCGTCCGGTGCGTGCACTGGCCTCCCTCAGCACGCTGGTGGTTTCCACTTTTTACATGATCGCGCAGATGGTCGGCGCGGGTGCCATCATCAAGCAGCTCATCGGCATCGAATTCGAACCGGCCGTGATCGGCGTGGGCGTGCTGATGCTCGTTTATGTCGTCTTCGGCGGCATGCTTGCCACCACCTGGGTGCAGATCATCAAGGCGCTGCTGCTCATGATCGGCGCCCTGCTTCTCAGCTACCTCGTGCTGCAGTTCCACGACTTCAGCTTCACCAAGTTTTTCAACGCCGTGGCCCACGCCGACTACGGCGGCAGTGCGGAGCCCAAGAACCTCATGGAGCCGGGCCTGAAGTTCGGCGTCGCCGTCGCCGGGCCGTGGGGACCTATCGACCTCATTTCACTGTGCCTCGGTCTCGTGCTGGGCACCGCCGGTCTGCCGCACATCCTCGTGCGCTTCTACACCGTGCCGGATGCGAAAACCGCCCGCTCCAGCGTCGTCTGGGCCATGGCCATCATCGGGCTGTTCTACATCATGACGACGCTGTTCGGCTTCGGTGCGGCGACGATTCTCGACAAGGCCACCCTGACCACCGGCGGCAAACTGGACGTCAACATGGTCGCACCCGTCCTCGCCCAGGTACTCGGAGGCGAGTTCTTCTTTGCCTTCATCAGCGCCGTGGCCTTCGCCACCATTCTGGCGGTGGTCGCAGGCCTCACGATGAGTGCCAGCGCCTCCTTCGCGCATGATTTCTACTCAAACGTCATTCATCACGGGAAAGAAAACCGTCCGGGTCAGGAAATCCGCGTCGCACGCATCACCGCCTTCTGCGTGGGTGCCGCCAGCATTGGATTCGCCATCTATCTCGGCCCCACCGTGAACGCCGCCTTCCTCGTCGGCCTCGCCTTCTCCGTCGCCGCGTCCGCGAATCTGCCGGTGATCGTGCTGAGCGTGTTCTGGAAGCGCTTCAACACCACGGGGGCCGTCGCCGGCCTCGGTATCGGCCTTATCGCCTCGATCGTGCTCATTCTGCTCGGCCCGACGGGCATCTTTGGCAAGGCGGACGCCCCGTTCCCCCTGAGCAATCCCGGCATCGTCAGCATCCCGATCGGCTTCATCGCCGCCTGGCTCGGCACGATCCTCACCGCCCGCGATCCGGATGCCGAGGCAAAATTCGCCGAACTCAAAGTCCGCGCCCACACCGGCCTCGGCTCTGAAAAGGCCACGGCGCATTAATTTTGCAGCCAAACCAGGGCGGACGGCGATGGCGGGATGCTGATTTGCCTTCACCCGACATCATGCCATGATGGGGTGACAGATGGCACTCTCATCAGCACTGGTCCTGCCGGGCCGCAGTTTTCTCTACTTTCTCGTTTATCTGGGACAGCTCGCCGCATTGATGCGGGAGTTGACGATTGCCTTGCGCTCCGGCGTCTGGCGTCTGAGGCTCGTGGCGGAGCAGATCGTCGCCATTGGCTACGGTTCGCAGGCGGTCGTGATCGTGACCGGGGCCTTCACCGGGGCGGTGTTCACCTTTCAAAGCTACGCGAAGTTCAAGGACTTCGGCATGGAGACCTCCGTGGGCGCCGTCGTGTCCGTGGCGCTCTGCCGCGAGCTGGGACCGGTGCTGGCGGGGCTGATGGTGGCCGGCCGCGTGGGCGCGGCGATGGCGGCGGACATCGGCACGATGAAAGTGACCGAGCAGGTCGATGCGCTTAGGGTCATGGGCGTGCATCCGGTGGACTACCTCGTGCTGCCGCGCTTTTTGGCGATGATGATTTCCATGCCCTTCTTGGTGGCGGAGAGCGTTTCCTTCGGCCTCATCGCCTCCTACATGGTGACGAGCTTCGGCTACGACATGCCTTCGTCGTGGTACCTGACCCACCTCGTCGATCACACGAACATGGACGATCTGAAGATCGGCATGATCAAGGGCTTCGTCTTCGGCATGCTCATCACGCTGATTGCCTGCCACCAGGGATTGCGGGCGGAAAACGGCGCGGTGGGCGTGGGCGCCGGCACGACGCGGGCGGTGGTCATCTCCTCTCTCGTGCTGCTGATCGTGAATTTTTTCCTCTCCATCGCCCTGAACTATCTCTACCCCCTCGGCACCCTCTGACGCATGGCCTCCCCCCCTTCCAGCGCCAAGACCGGCGGTAACACGGATGCGTTCATCGAGCTGCGCGACCTCCACAAAAGCTTCGGCCAGCAGGAAATCCTCTGCGGCATCGACCTCACCCTCAAGCACGGGGAGACGCTCTGCCTCATCGGCCCCAGCGGCGAGGGTAAGACGGTGACGATGAAGCACATCATCGGCCTGATGCAGCCGGACCGGGGCGATGTCTTCGTGGCGGGCATGCACGTGAACAAGCTCAAGGAGCGCGAGATGGCGCCCATCCGGCAGAAGGTCAGCATGCTGTTTCAAGGTGCCGCCCTGTTTGACCGCATGACCGTGGAGGAGAACGTGGCCTTCCCCCTCATCGAAAGCGGCGTCCGCGACAAGGCGGAGGTCAAGCGCCGCGTGTATGAGGCCCTGGAGGCCGTCGATCTCGAAGAGCACCTCAACAAATATCCCACCAGCCTCTCCGGCGGCATGCGCAAGCGCACCGGCATCGCCCGCGCCATCATCTGCCAGAGCGAGTGCATCCTCTACGACGAGCCGAACTCCGGCCTCGACCCCATCGGCTCCGACATCATCGACCAGATGATCCTGCGCATGCAAAAGCGCTTTGGAGTGACCTCCATCATCGTCACGCATGACATGCGCAGCGTTTTCAAGATCGCCGATCGCGTGGCCATGCTGTATAGGGGAAAGTTGCACTTCCTCGGCACACCGGACGAGCTGAAGGCCTCTGCCGACCCCATTGTTCAAAACTTTATCAACGGCCGTTCCGATGTGACCGGCTGAGCCCCCACCCTCCCCAATCTTCATGATCGACAGTAATAGAAAAACTGAAATGCTCGTCGGGCTGTTCCTGTTCGTCGGGCTGCTGATGCTCGGCGGCCTCATCCTGCAGTTCGGCCGCGTGCGCGAAGTCTTCAAGGACACCTACACCCTCCGCGTCGAATTCCCGAACGCCTCCGGCATCAAGGAGGGCTCCCCCGTCTTTCTCGGCGGCTCCCGCGTGGGCAAGGTGAACCGCAAGCCGGAGCTCAACCAGACCTTCACCGGGGTGATCATCGACCTGGAGCTCTTCAAGGATGTCATGATCCCCGCGGACGCCTCCTTCGCCGTCAGTTCCGCAGGCCTCATGGGAGACGCCCTCATCGAGATCAAGCCCAGCGGCAAGGACACGGACATCTTTCTGCCTCAAGACTACGACCAGATCATCGCCGGAGAGAAAGCCGGCGGCCTCTCCGACCTGCAGAGCACCGCGAAAACCGTGGGGGAGAAGGTGGATGTCGTGCTCGACGAGGTCAAGATCGCGCTCACCGACGTGAAGCAGGCCATGAGCAAGATCAACAAGGGCGCCCTGGCCGACGACACGATCCAGGACTTCAAGGAAGGCATGGAGCACCTCAACAGCACGCTCAAACGCGTCGATGAAAAAGTGCTCGGCGACGAGAACGCCGAAAATCTGAAGACCGCACTGGCGGACCTGAAGGAGGCCGCCGCCAGCTTCAAGAGCGCGTCAAAAAACGTCGAGGAGTCCAGCAAGAAACTCGGCCCCATGTTTGACAAGCTCGACCCCGCCATCGCCAAGGCGGAAGGTGTCATGGCCTCCGCAGACGAATCCCTGCAGTCCATCAAGAAGGCCGCCGACGCCTTCTCGGCGGCAGCGGAGAATGTGACGACGGGCAAAGGCCTGCTCGGCGCCCTGATGAACGACCAGCGCCTCATGGCCGACTTCCGCGATCTGATTTACAACTTCAAAGTCAACGGCCCGCTGTGGTACAAGGACACCGCCGAACGCCTGCGGGCCGAGGAGCTGAAACGGCAGACTGACGAGCAGCCGAAGCGCGGGCTCTTCCGCTAGGACAGCACCGCCAGCAGGACCCCTGCGTCTTCACCCGGGCCGCAGCGCTGGCTGATGACCGCGCGGACGCGGGCCTTCGCCCGGTGCAGCGCCACGCGCAGCTTCCCGCTCAGCGGTTTTTCACACCGCCCGTCATCGCACACGGTGCGCTCCAGGGACCGCCATACGTCGGAGCGCCCACTGGCGTGGAGTTCGCGGCTCACGCTGACCAGCGCGTCATCGATCAATCCCCGCGCCCAGGTGCGGTCCAGTTCGGCGTCCGGCCCGGCGCGCCCGTCCGTGACGTCGATGTCACGGCCTTCTTCGCCGCTCAGGGAAAAAGTCGTCGCGCCGCCGCCGCGGCAGAGACGCGTGCGGTGCCTCCAGCGCTTGATCAGATGCGTCCGCAGTCTGGCGAGCAGGAAAGCCGCCTGCTCTTCGGGATCGGCGATGGCCGCCGCACGCTCGTGCTGGCCCTGGGCGACAAGTTTGGCGAAAAGCTCCTGCACGGCGTCCTCCGCATCATGCGGCCCGCAGCCGCGGGCGCGAGCAAACGCGCACAGGGCGGGCCAGTGGCGCTGATAGAGTGCGGAAATGTCGTTCGCGGAAGTAAATGGGTTCGTTGTCATGCAGAATAGGAACCGCCGCGCATGACGGCACCCGGCTCCCAAAGATTAAAACGCGTTTATCTGCGTGCGGAGCGCTGTGACTCCCCCGAACATCACGTTGTCACCTCTGCGCCATGAGTCTCTCCTCGAACAACCACAGCTTCCGCCTCCGGCTCATCATGCAGACCATGATCGTCGCATGCCTTCTGGTGGGTGCTTTCGGGGCCGCCGCATGGTGGTACGTCCGGGGCACGCTCGAACGCAGCGTGGACGACCGCATCATCGCACCCGCCCAGCGCATGTGGAGTCGCATCGACCCCCACACCAGCAACGAAGAGTTTGAAAGCATCGCAGATCTGGTTTTCGGGTCCGCGGATGACACACGGGCGGCCTTCGTCCTGCTGGTGAAGGAACACCAGGAGGGACGGACGCTGTTCTCCACCGCCGACGCACCCGCAGGCCTCGACGACCTGCTCCGCGCCCACTTTCCAGCAGAGGAGGAAATGCACCGCAATAACCAAGGCGCACAGCCCGGCCCCCCGCCTGAAGCGCGGCGCCCGCCACCCCAGGGAGAGCGGAGGGAGTTCGGAGACCTGCTCGGTCTGCCGCCGGACTTTCAGAGAGGCCCGCCGCGCCGGGAACAGGGCCGGGGATTCCGTCCCCAGATGCCGCTGGTCCGCGACCCCCTGCTTTTCACCGTCAGCACGGGCGGGACGGACTGGAGATTCGGAGCCTTCAGCAGCCCCGAGTACACGTTATTCATCGGCCTCTCCCTCACCGGCTACTACGCCGAACTGCGGGGCATGACGCAGGCCTTCGCCGCCATGACCGTGCTCGGCCTCTCGCTGGCGGGACTGGGTGCATGGTGGACCTCGAAACGCGCCATGCGCCCGCTGGAACGCGTCATCGACACCGCCCGCCGACTCAACGCCAGCGACCTCGCCCGGCGCATCCCCTTGCAGCCGGACGACGACCAGGAGTTCGCCCAACTCATCGACGTGCTCAACGGCATGATGCAGCGGCTCGACGACGGCTTCCAGCAGGCCGTCCGCTTCACCGCCGACGCCTCCCACGAACTGAAAACCCCCCTCGCCGTCATGCTGGCCACGCTGGACGACGCCGTCCGCCACGCCGCACCCGGCAGCCCGGAGCAGGAGCGCTTTCAGTCCCTCTTTGAAGAAGCCAACCGCCTCAAAAGCATCACCCAAAGCCTGCTCCTTCTCTCCCAGGCGGACGCCGGTCGCCTGCCCACGCATCCCGAGACCTACGATCTCAGCGCCGACCTGCCGCGCCTCATTGAGGACGGCGAAATCCTATGCGAGCAGGCCGGACTCACGCTGGAACATCACATGGCACCCGGACTCCGCGTCCATGCGGACCGCGCCCTGCTCCGCCAAGTCTTCCAGAACCTCCTCAGCAACGCGATCAAGTACAACCGCCCGGACGGCCGTGTGAAGATCGAACTGGCCGCCGAAGACGCCCGGGCCGTCTTCACCATCTCCAACACCGGTCCGGCCATCCCCGCCGAGCACCGGCAGCGCCTCTTCGACCGCTTCTTCCGCAGCGACGCCGCCCACAACCGCGAGACCGACGGCTTCGGCCTCGGCCTCAACATCGCCACCGAACTCGCCCGCGCCAACGACGCACAACTGCGCCTCGTCCGGTCCGACGAAGACGACACCGTTTTTGAAGTCCGCATCAAGCTCGCCGCAGCGAACTGAAAAATAAGCAGGCGCCGGATTCAGCCCTGCCCGGCTTCAGCCTCAAAGTAGTCGTCCTCGGCGATGTCGGGAATACCAACGACGAGGACGCGCATTTTGCCCTTCGCTCCATGCACGACGCCGGGCGGGATGTGAACCAGGGAACCTTTGCTGACGGGCTGTTCGACACCGTCGAGCATGACTGCGCCACCGCCTTCGAGAACGTAGTAGAGTTCGGTGGAGCGCTTGTGGTAGTGGAGCTTTGCGCCATCGATGTCCACGGCGTGCGCCCAGGCGGCGGGATTGAGTTCAGCATCTTCGCGGCTGATGAGACGATCCCGCCAGCCGCAGGTGCTGCGTTCGCGGGGCGTGTGACCTTCGTGACGGATGAGAAGCGGGCCGGTGGGAGGTTTCATGATCGAAAGGAATGGATGATGCTGAAGATCACCACTCAACGTGGCGGATGCCGGCAAACTCTCCAGCGCATCACTTGTGCGCAACGCCGATGGGTTTAGCATGAAGCCACCTTTCCAAGGAGTCCGTCTTGTTTTCCTTCTTCCGAAACTTTTTTGACCGAGTGCGTGATGCGGCGCAGCGGGGCAACAACATGCTGCAGACGGTCGTGATGGCGAGCGCCCTGGATCCCTTCCCCCTGCGCCGAACGCTGAAGGGATATGGCAGGCGCAGCTTCTGGAGCGACCTGCGCGCCGGCGTGTCGGTGGCGATGCTGGACATCCCGCAGGGCATGGCCTACGCCCTCATCGCCGGATTGCCGCTCCACTACGGCGTCACCTGCTCGGCCGTGGCGGCGCTGGTGGGGCCGCTGCTGGGCTCCTCGCGCCAGACGATCTTCGGACCGACGAATGCGACGGCCTTCATGGTCTTTTCCTACTTCGCGGCCTATCCGCAGTTGGACCGCATCACGATGATGCCGGTGCTCGTCCTCATGACGGCGGCGTTGCTCATCGCCGGGGCGTTTCTGAGGGTGGCGGACCTCACGCAGTTCATCAGCCGCACGGTCGTTGTGGCCTACGTCACGGGTGCGTCGATTCTCATCACCATCAACCAGCTGCCGGTGCTGCTGGGCATTCCAGGAGAGGTGCTCAAGGCTAGCGGACGTCTCGTCATCACCCTGCCGGGTCACGTGTACCAGATCCTGACCCATCTCGATTCGGCGAACTGGCTGAGTGTGCTGTTCACCGCTCTCACCTTCGGCTGCTTCTTCGGCGTGCGCAGGTGGTTCCCGCGCTGGCCGTCGTACGCGACGACGCTGGTCGTCATCTCGCTGACCGGCATGGTGTTCTCCGCTTTTGGAATGGAGGTGCCGACCTTCATGAATGCCACCTTTCGCTGGGACGAGCTGCTGCCGCCCTTTCCGGACTTCATTTCCGGCGGCGGCTTGGCGGATGCCAGCCGCCTCTTCGGCCTGGCGCTGGCGCTGGCCTTTCTGGCCACGCTGGAGAACAGCGCGATGGCAAAGACGCTCGCCAGCCGCACGAACCAGCGCGTGGACCCGAACCAGGACATGCTCGCCCTCGGCGCGGCGAATCTCGCCTGCGCCTACTTCAGCGGCATGACCGCATCCTGCTCCCTGACGCGCTCCGCGCTGAATCACGCCGCTGGCGCACGCACCGGGCTGGCCAGCATGTGGAACGGCTTCGTTTGCCTCATCGGTGCCCTCACACTCGGTGGCGCGGTGGCCTACCTGCCGCGGGCGGCACTGGCCACGCTGGTGGTTTGCGTTGCGGTCTCGCTCTTCAACCGCCGGCAGATCCACATCTCCCTGCACGCTACCCGTTCGGACGCGCTGGTCTTCATCGTCACGCTCGCCGCCACGCTCATGCTTCCGCTGCACGTCGCCATCTTCGTCGGCATCGGCTCCTCGGTGATGCTCTACCTGCACAAGGCCAGCCGTCCCTCGCTGGTCGAGTACAGCTTCAACGACGAGGGCCATCTGGCGGAGACGCCGGCGGGTGCCCGCCAGCACACCGCCATCTCCATCGTGCATGTCGAAGGCGAGCTCTTCTTCGCCTCCGCCGAGCTCTTCCGCACGCACATCCTGCGCTCCTGCTCGGACCCGAACCTGCGCATCGTCATCCTGCGGATCAAGAACGCACGAAATCTCGACGCGACCTGCGCCATGGCCATCGAGGAACTCACGCGCACCCTGCGCTCCGAGGGGCGCGACCTCATCATCAGCGGCGTGGTGAAGGATCTCTACCGCGTGCTGCGGGATTCCGGCCTCGTCGAAGTCATCGGCAAGGATAACATCTTCCCCGCCAGCCCCGCCAACCCGAACCTCGCCACCCGCAACGCCCTGCGGCGCGCCCAGGCCATTCTCGGCATCAAGGACGCCGAGGTGCGCATCTACTTCGATCCCTCGAAGCAGTCGAAACCGTAACCTGATCCACTCCCATGAAATGGTCCTTCCGTCTGTTCACCGTTGCCGGCACCGAAGTGCGGGTTCACATCACCTTTTTCCTGCTCATCCTCTTTGTCGCGAGCCAGGGCTTCCTCAGCGGCCAGGGCCTCGTCGTCGCCCTTGAGTCCACGCTCTTCATTCTCACGATGTTCGCCTGCGTCGTGCTCCATGAGTTTGGCCACGTCATCGCCGCCCGCGGGTATGGCATCCACACGCCGGACATCACGCTGCTGCCCATCGGCGGTGTGGCGCGTCTGGAACGCATGCCGCGCAAGCCCTCGCAGGAGTTCGTCGTCGCCGTTTCCGGTCCGCTGGTAAACGTCATCATCGCCGCCGTGATCTGGATCGCGTTTGGCATCGGCACCGAAGTCAGTCCCGGCTACGATTTTCTCAAGACCGGCCACTTCTTCGAGAAGCTCATGGTCTGGAATGTCTTCATGGTGGTTTTCAACATGATCCCCGCCTTTCCGATGGATGGCGGCCGCGTCCTGCGTGCCGTGCTGGCCATGTTCACGGACTATGGCAAGGCCACGCGGCTTGCGGCCTCCGTCGGGCAGGGCATCGCCATGCTCGTCGTCATCACCATGCTGCTGACGTCCACGTTCCATCCCATGCTGCTGCTGATCGCCTTTTTCATCTTCATGGCGGCAGGACAGGAGGCGTCGATGGTCACTCAGCAGGAAGCCACGCGAAATCTCCGCGTGCGCGACGCCATGCTCACGGATTTCCGCTCGCTGCCTTCCCACGCCACGCTCAGGGATGGCGTCGATCTGCTTCTTGCCGGCTCCCAGCAGGACTTCCCGGTGCTGGACGCCCACGGCGGCATCCGGGGCATTCTAACCCGCAACGATCTCATCTCCGCTTTGGCTGACAAGAGTCCCGACCATCCTGTCGTGGAGGCCATGAGCCCTTGCCCGGAATCCACCGCGCCTGCCACCGATCTCGCCCAGGCACTCGAAACCCTGCAAGCCTCCCCCTGCCCCGCCCTGCCCGTCATCGACCCGCTCAGCGGCGAACTCGTCGGCCTCCTCACCTCCGAAAACGTCGGCGAAGCCCTCATGGTCCGCGCCGCGCTGATGAAGCAGCGGTCATGATGACAAGGAGAGAGGTTCACTCCCGCACGATTTCGTTCGGCAGCTCGTCGCGGTCATCCCGCTGCGGGGGAAAGTGCAGGCTCAAGACCCAGCCGATCCTGTCAATCACGCGGGTCAGCGCTCCGGTGTAGTCCTCCTTTCGAAATCCGTCAGCCAGCTCCGCCGCAAGCTGGCTCCAGAAGTCTGCCGCGCAGTGCCGGTGCAGGCCTTCATCTCCAACAATCGCAAACTTCCGGGTTTCAGGAGCAATGAAAACCAGGGCCGCATTTCGCTGCCGGGTCCGGTTCATTTTCAATCGGGCAAAGGCCTGCCAAGCCTCGACGACCGGATCATCCACCGAACGGCCGGTGATGCAGACCCTCACCTCTCCGCCGGACCTTGATTCCACGGCATGAATCGCCGCGACGACACTTGCGTCATCGATGTGCGAAAGCATTTCATCCGGCTTCATGTCACCAGCCCCCGCTGGCGCCTCCCCCGCCCGTGCTGCCGCCTCCACCTGACCACGATCCTCCGCCACTCCAGCCACCACCGCCTCCGCCCGACCAGCCGCCCCTGCTCCCATAGCCGGAATGCGACCAGCCGCCGCCCGGCAGGCGATGGCGCCTTTTCCCGTCGTAAACATAGGCGGGCTGCCGGGATTGATACATCTGAAGGAAGATCAAAGCGGACACGACGCCCAACAGAACTAGCATCATCCAAACCTGCGGGTCGGACTTCTCCTCCGCCAGGGTCCTACCTGTGCCTTGATACTCGCCCCTCGTCGCCGCGATCATTGCCGACACGGCGAAGTCGGCACCGCCTGTGTAGTCTCCGGCGCGGAAATAAGGCTTCAAATCATCAATGATGCGGAGACACTCGGCATCCGTGAGGCTGGCCTCCAGTCCGTAGCCCGTCTGAATGCGCATCTTGCGCTGCTCTCTGAAGACAAACAACACCGCTCCGTTGTCACGATCGGCCCGGCCCGGTCCCCAGCTTTCGAACGTGCGTGCGCAGTAGTCCTCGATGCTGGAATCCGTGAGCATGCGCGAATAGATGGCCACAAGCAGTTGATTCGAACTCTCGCGCTCGAACCGGGAAAGGCGGTCATTCAAACGGTCCGCCATCCCGGGACTGACCGCGCCGGTGAAGTCGTTGAAAAATCGCCTCGGTTTCTCGGGCAGCCGCTCGCCGTCCTCCGCCGCAGCCCATGAAACGGACAGAAAAAGCAGGATCCAACGGCACACGCCGCACCGGGATTGGCCCGCCGCGTTCATGGCTGTTTCTTCCCGTCACTCCCATAGCCGAACTCGACCTTCGGCGGCTCCTCGGCACCTTCTTTCGCGGCAAAGTAGGGACGTTCCTGAAAGCCCAAGGCTCCGGCATAGAGCACTGCGGGAAGACTCTTGATTTTCGTGTTGTAGGCACGCACCGCTTCATTGAAACGACCGCGCTCGACGCTGATGCGGTTTTCCGTCCCCTCGATCTGGGCCTGTAGCGTCTGAAATCCGGCATTCGCCTTCAAATCGGGATACCGCTCCACAATCACCAACAGTCGGCCCAGTGCACCTCCCAGCGCTCCCTGCGCCTTCTCAAACTGCTCCAGCTGCTCCATGCTCTGCGGTCCCTCGGACAGTTGCACCTTCCCGACCGAGGCGCGGGCCTCGATAATCTCGTTGAGGGTGCTCTTCTCGAAATCCGCCGCGCCCTGCACCGTCTTCACCAGATTCGGAATCAAGTCAGCACGCCGCTGATACACGTTTTCCACCTGCGCCCACTGGGCCTCCACTCCCTGACTGGAGGCCACCAGGCCGTTGTAGCTGCCGAATACGACCAGTGCGAGCACGGCAACGCATCCGAGAATAACCAAGAGTGTTTTCATAGCGGCTGCGAGTTTAGAATCCTCTTCCGCATCTGACGAAGACAATTTTTCGACTGGTTTGCATCTTCCGCTCACGTCGGCATCGTCCCGGGGTGATCTCTCCCCTCCACCTCGCCAGTCCCAACGGCGGACTGCCTTCCTCCGTGCTTTGGGCGCAGTTGATGCTGAAGGACCGGCTTCAGCCTGGAGACATCGCCATCGACGCAACCATGGGCAACGGGCATGACACGCTGTTCTTGACGCAATGCGTCGCGCCCGGCGGTCGGGTGTTTGCCTTTGACGTGCAGGAGGCGGCGCTCGTCGAAACGCGGAAACGCGTGCCGGCGGACATGGCGACCCTCATTCATGCGGGTCACGAAACAATGCGCACGCATGTGCCTCCGGAGCTGCACGGGCAAATCAGTGCGATCATGTTCAATCTCGGCTACCTGCCCGGCACGGACAAGGCCCTCATCACCCGCACCGAAACCACCATGATCGCCGTGCGCGAGTCGCTGGAGATTCTGCGCCCGGGAGGCCTGCTCACGGTCGTCGTCTATCCCGGGCATGAAGGCGGAGCCGAAGAAGGCCGGCACATCGCCGAATGGGCCGCCACGCTCGATGCGCGACGTTACGAGGTACAGCACCTCCGACCTGTGAACCGTGCCGCCACACCGCCGGAGCTTTGGGTCGTGTGGAAGCGCGGCTGAAGCCAAGGACGGAGGACTCAGTCTTGCTCAAACGCCGCCAAGAGCGTCTTGCGCGAAATCATTCCACCGCCTAGCTGAAGCTTACCATGTCGAACCTCGACTTCCTCAGCATCCTTTCCGTGGCCGTGCCGGTCTATTTGACCATGGCCGTCGGGGCGCTGGCGCGGCGCACCGGACTGCTGAAGCCGGAATCCGACGCCAGCCTGATGAAGCTTTCCGTCATGCTGCTGACGCCGGCGCTGATCATCGAGCGCGTCGCTGGCAACAGCTCCGTCATGCATCCCGGACCGGTCGTGATCGCGGCAGGGCTGGGCTTTGCGCTCGTCATCTTCGGCATCTTTTTCTCCTACTTTGTCGCGCCGGTCATCGGACTGAAAACCGGCCAGGGGCGGCGCACCTTCGGCGTTTCATGCGGACTGCAGAACTACGGCTTCGTGGCCATTCCCATCGTCACCGCGCTTTTCCCTGATGCCGGCACCCTGGGTGTTCTCTTCACCTTCACCCTCGGCGTGGAAATCGCCTGCTGGACCGGCGGCGTCGGCATGCTGACCGGTTTCGACAAGGCGCCCTGGCGCCATGCCCTCAATGCGCCCGTGCTCGCCATTATCGGTTCCCTGCTGCTGAATTTCACAGGCCTGCACGCCTATGTGCCGGACTTTGCGCACAGCACCTTCGGCATGCTTGGCGCCTGCGCGGTGCCGCTGGCGGTGCTGCTCATCGGTGCGTCCATCTCCGACCTCGTCGGCCAGGAAAAGATGCGCTGGGACATGGCGCTGCTCAGTCCCGTGCTTCGCCTCGGCATCATCCCCATCGCCTTTGTGCTCGTCGCCCGCTTCCTGCCGCTGAGTTTGGAATTGAAGCGCATCCTCATCGTCCAGGCGGCCATGCCCTCCGCGGTTTTCAACATCATGATCGCGCGAATGTACGGCGGTCACGCGCCCACCGCCGTGCAGGTGGTGCTCGCCACCACCGTCGTCAGTTGTTTCACCACGCCGCTGGTCATCGCCTGGGGATTGAAGTTTGTCGGCGCTTGATCGAATGCCTTTGATCAATTTGCCTGCCTTTTGCGTCCAACACTGGCAGGCAATTCGCTCGACACACGCTCATGAAACGATTTTTTTTTCTCCTTCCCGCTCTCGGCGTCATTGCCGTCGCGCCTCTTTTTGGCGATGTTGCGAAGAAAGACGACACGCCAGCCGAGCCCACGACCGCCGCCGTTTCCACCATCAGCATCCACGATCTCTCCGGCTTCGATGCTTATCCGAAACAGATCCAAAGCCTCGTGCAGAGCGCCCTCGCCCTCACCCGGCTGGAGCTCGGCTACCTCTACGGCTCCCACGATCCTGTGAAGGGCGGCATGGACTGCTCCGGCACCGTTTATCATGTGCTGGAGTTTCAGGGCCTCAAAGATGTGCCACGCCAGTCGGATGACATGTGCCGCTGGGTGGAGAAAAAATCCCAGCTCCACCTCACACCCACCGCGACAGCCTTCGATCATGCCGAATTCAACGATCTGAAACCCGGCGACCTGCTGTTCTGGACGAACACCACCGAAACCAAGCGCAAGCTGCCGGTCACCCACGTCATGATCTACCTCGGCAAGCTTAAGAAGACCGGCAAACGCGTCGTCTTCGGCGCCAGCGACGGCCGCAGCTTTCAGGGCGAGCGCCGCAGCGGCGTGAGCGTCTTCGATTTCCACCTGCCGAAGGCCGAAAGCACCGCCCGCCTCCACGGCTACGGCCCCGCACCCGGTCTGCTGCCGGTGGAGGTTCAAGAAAAAACCGCCATCGTCGCAGCTCCCCCCCCGCCGGCCGAAGTCAAACCCGCCGCACCTGCAGTCACACCCAAACCCAAGCCCCCACCACCCGCCACAACAGCCCCCAAAGAGGAAGTTCGCAAAGCCGTCGCGATGGTCAAGGAGGCCGAGCCCGCACCCAAGGACACACCGCCGCCAGCCTCCAAACCTGCGGCGAAATCAGCACCAAAATCCAACCCTCCGCCCGCCAAGACCACCACCTCAAAAACCAACAGCCCAAGCAAGGTCACCTCCACGAAGAAGTCGGCAGCCCCTCCCGCCAAAACCAACTCACCGGCCCAGATCAAAGCCCGCGTCGAGCGCTCGCTCGACAAAGCCGCGGATTCCATCCGGCGGTTTTTCAAGCGCTGACACTTTATTCGGACCCCATAAGTCTAAAACACGCGATCGCGCTGCTGGAGCGCAGCAGGATTAGATCGCCGGCGAACGCCGGATGCGCGAGGGAGTCCGGATGCTTGTCAGAAAACGGACGCTGCTGTGAGATTGGCTGAAATTTGTCGGCGCCGGCATCGAGCAGCAGCAGATCGCCGTTCGCGGTCCAGATCAGAACGCGGCGGCCGTCGGTGACGATGTTGGAGTGATCGTGAAACATGTCGTCCGGCTGCTGCCAGAGCGTTTTCATCGTCACGAGGTCGAGGCAGAAAAGGTCGCCGTAGGCGGCGGCGATGACGCGGTTCCCTGCGACGGCCGGCGTGCAGGTATCGGGCGCGAGATCGGGATTCCGCAGCGCGGGTTCGGTGACGAGGCGATTCTCCGAGTCGAAGGCATGCAATCGAGTACCGTTGTTTTCGGTGGCGAGCAGCAGTCGGTCACCGACCATCACCGGCGTGGTCACATTGAAGTCGGAACCGTCCGGTGGCACATGTTCCCACAATCGTTTGCCCGTCTTTACGTCCCAGCCGCCGATACCGGCGGCGTCGTAGCCGATGATCTGGCTTTTGGCATGGATGAAAGCCGAATACGCCGCCGCGTGACCCGGCGTTTGCCAGATGACCTCGCCCGTCCTGCGATTCAGCGCGACGAGTGACGCGTCCTTCGCGCCGGGGGCGATGATCAGTTTGTCGTCGATCACGAGCGGCGAGACGGACGCGCCCCAGTTCAAACGCTCCGCATTGAAATCGTCAAACACATGCCGGCTCCACACGACTTTGCCGCTCGCGACTTCCACGCAGTTCAGGTGACCAAGAGCGCCCTGCAGATAGGCGAGTCCGTCATGAATGAGCGGCGTGGCACGAGGCGCGTTGGTGTATTCGAGATCGTCCGGTGCAGCGTAGGCAAACTGCCAATGCTCATGGCCGTCCTGCAGACTCAAACAGCGAAACACATCCTTTTTCCCATCGGCCGATTTGTCGGGAACGATCACGAAATCGTCATAGATCGCCGCGCCGGCCATGGGCGGGCCGGTAAGCGGCGCGGACCACACCTGTGGCAATCGATTGGGAAGTTTCTCTGGCAAACTCGATACCACACCGCGGCGTCCTTCGCCGCGCCAGTCGGGCCACGTGTCGTTTCCTTCGATCATGAAACCCCTCTTGCTCTCCAGCGCAGTCAGCAAGTCCGCGTTCGATGCGACGCTGGCGAGAGCCTGCACAAGCTTTACTTCGTCCAAGCCTTCAGCCGCAAACAAACGGATGAACGGCACACCTTCCGTGGCACCGATCGCACGCGTCGATCCTTTGTCGAGCTTGCCGCAGCCTTCGAGGAGCACGGGCATGAATTCGGACACCACGGCGGCTTCGACTTCGCCGTCGCTCAGAGCGAGCGCCGCCGCGTCCATGCTGCCGAGTTCGCGCCACTCAGCCTTGAGCATCGCTTTCGCGCCTGCATTGGATTCCGCGTCCTCCAGCGGCCCGACGGCAACTTTCTGCCCGGCGAGATCTGCGGGCACCTTCGCTTTCGAATCCTTCCTCACGAGGAAAGCCCCGCGCAGCGTGGTTTCGCCACGCGAGTCAGTCAAAGCGGCCACGTCGCGCAGTTGGAGGCCTGATTGGGCGGCATCGGCACGCACCACGGCATCTTTCCCGATCACGAGATCCGCTTTTCCATTCGTGCGTTGAAGCGCGAGAACGAGGCTTTCATCGAAAGTCAGCTTCACCTCGCGTCCGAGCTGCTTTTCGAGATGTGCGGCCAGCAGATCGTAGCGGCGCTGGCCGGTGCCTTTCACGCAGGTGCAGGAGAGCTGCAGCGCCAGCGGATCCATGACGACGAGCTGCAGCGGCGTCTCCGCGATGCATGCAGTGGCGAGTGCGAAATGGAGGAGCCAGCGTGTCATGATTTCTTCTCCAGTACGCGGATGATGTGGGCTCGCACATCCATGACGTAGATGCGGCTGGCGTCGGCATTCACCTCCATCGGGATGTAGCAGGAGGTGGCGGCGAGCTGGCTGCCATTGTCGAACTTCGTCGTGTCCACATAGCCGACGAGGCCAAGGAACTTGCCGTCTGCCGAATACTTCTTGATGCGGCCGACACCAGACTCGGCGGTGTAAAGCACGCCGTCGGGGCCGAAGTCGATGTTGCACGGATTGCAGCAGGCGGTGAAGCCCGTGATGCTCGTGCGGTCACGCTGGCCCCAGGTGGCCTTTGGTTTGCCGTCGAGGTCGAAAAGGTTCACGCGATGCCGCGAGTTCTCTGCGATGAGCAGCTCGCCGCCTGCCACGCGCACGTCGATGTGGCTGCAGCAGCCGAACTGGCGCTCGACGATCATCCTGGGTTCGCTGAGGTCGCGGTTGAACTTGTAGAAGTCCTCCGTGGCACGCGTGCTGTTGCCCATGCCAAGCGCGAGATACACATGCGTGGCATCGGCGCAGATTCCGCTGGCGGCGGCCTTTTGTCCGCACACGGCGTCCGTATCCACCATCTTCACGAGCTTTCCGTCCTCGGTGAATTGCGCCAGCTTGCCTCCGCCAGCCACGTAAACCGCGCCATCCGGGCAGCCAAAGATCATCTTCGGCGCCAGGCCGTCTTTCATCGGCCAGGTGGCGAGCACCGTGCCATCGGGGCTGACGACTTTGAGTTCATAAGCATGGCCTTCATGATCGGTCGAAAGCTGCGGCGAAATGCCGCCTCGCGCGTCCGGGTTCATGTCGCGCACGCCACGTCCGCCCTTGCCGCGCATGGACTGCATGACGGCATCACGCTTCTCCTGCGGAAGCTTACTCATCAAGTCGCGCCTCGTGTCGGGATCGGCTGCCATCATGGCTTCGCGCAGTTCATCCACCGTGGCCGCCGCGAGTTCCTCATCCCACGCTTTGGCATCACCGGCACGCGAAGCCTCGCGAAGACGGTCCATCAAGGCCGGCTTCGCGACCGCCGCGGATTTCTCACCAAGGCGAAACGACACGCCGACGAGCAGATTGCCGTGACGATCCATCGAGATCGTCTTCAGCGTGCCTTCCTCGCCGAGCGGGATCTTGATCGGCGCGACTTCCTGATGCGTCGGCTCGTACGGCGACTGCGCGGCGCATGCAGACGAAAGCAGCGCGAGAATGAGCGTCGTGCGTTTCATGACAGCACGTGGATTTCGCAGGCGGAACGATCCAGCACGACCACGCGACCGTCACGAGTCGCCGCCACATCGAGCAAACCACCCCCGCAGCCGAAGAGGTCGCCGTCATCCTCCGAAACGACCGCCGTGAACTGCTCCGGCGCGGCGAGCTGCGCCGCGAACTTTCCTGCGGCGCTGAACTTCTTCACGCGCACCTGACCGCGCTCGGCGGTGATGACGGAATCCCCCGCGACGGTGAGCGCGACGGGGTTGCAGCAACCGGCAAAGCCCTCCGCCGTGCGTGAACGGCCGCCCCATTTCGCCACGAGCTCGCCCTCCGCCGTGTAGCGCTGGATTTGATGCCGGCCCGGCTCCGCGACGATGAGATGCCCTTCCTGCCACGCGACGGGAAAGAACGCGCGCGGCACGCTGAAGCCGCCGCTGCCCGGCGTGATGCTGCCCAGCAGATTGCCCAGTGCATCCAGCCGCCAGATCACACGTCCGGCGCTGTCGGCGGCAAAGATGCGACCTTCGTCCGTGACGGCAATGCCGGTGAGCGCCGCATTTTTGCCAAAGCTTTCGCCGAGCAGTTCGAGTCGGCCTTCAGCATCCACGCGTGCCACTTGATCGCTGAAGGTCACAACGAGACATCCTTTGGAATCTGCCGCAACCGCACGCACCGGACGCGGCATGGCGAGCTCGCGCACGAAGGAGCCGTCGAGGCGATGAACGAGCAGCGCACGATCCGCAGCGACGACGATCTGATCTCCTGCGACGGTCACGGAGCGTGGCTGGGAGGACTTGAGCTTGAACCTCACCGCAGCTCCGGTTTCGGAGCCCCTGAGACAGAAGGCGAGCGAGGCGCCTGCGGCGGAAGCAAAAAACGAACGGCGGCGGAGGAAGGATGGGCGGTTCATGGGCGGTCTAAAACCGGGGAAGCCGCAAAGTTGCGGTTCGGAGCGTCTGGAAAGTCTGACCGGGATGGTGCGTTCATCCTTCCACCATGAAGCCCCCCCTTCTGCTCGCCATGCTGGCGTTCGCGGCCCCTGCTGCCGACACGGAAAACTGGCCGCAGTTTCGCGGCGCGGCAGCGGATGGACTCGGCGAGGGTGCGACGTTGCCAGAGACATGGAGCGACACTGAGAATGTGGTGTGGAAGGTGAAGGTGCCGGGCTGGGGCTGGTCGTCGCCGATTGTGTGGGGCGACAAGGTTTTCGTGACTTCGGCGGTGGGGGAGAAGGAAGTGCCGACGCCGCATGTCGGCGGCTATCCGGGTGGTCATGTCAGCAGCGGCGAGGTGCATCGCTGGATGCTGTACTGCTTCGACTTCGACTCAGGAAAGTTGCTGTGGGAGTTCGAGGCTCACCAAGGTGTGCCGCCTCAGATGCGGCATCCGCGCAGCTCTTTCGCCAATGAGACGCCGGTAACGGATGGCGAGCGTGTGTACGCCTACTTTGCGAACATCGGCCTGTTTTGTTGCGACATGAACGGCAGGAAACTCTGGGAGCGCCGCTGGCCGAGCTATCCGATGCGCGACGGCTGGAACACCGGCACCTCGCCCGTGCTGCATGGAGGACGAGTCTTCATTCAGAATGACAACGATGAAGCATCCTTCCTCGAGACGGTGGACAAGCTCACCGGCAAGACGCTGTGGCGTGTGCCCCGGCAGGAGCGCAGCACCTGGTCCACGCCTTATGCGTGGGAAAGCGGCACGCGCACCGAGCTGGTGACGATCGGCCTCAATAAAGTGCGCTCCTACGCGGTGGAGGATGGTGCGCTGCTGTGGGAAATCAGCGGCACCGCCGGACTCGTGAGCCAGATCCCGCTGTCGAAACACGGACTGCTCTACGCGGGAGCGGGCTATCACTACGGGCCGCTGTATGCGATCAAACCCGGCGCGAAAGGCGACATTTCGCTCACCGGCGACGCGACGAACAACGAGTTCATCGCTTGGTCGCAGAAACGCGGCTCCAGCATCCATCCTGGCTACCTCATCAGCGGTGACCGCTTGTTTGTCTGCTACGACTCCGGCCTGCTCGGTTGCTTCAATGCGAAGACCGGTGAGGAGATCATCGCCAAACAACGCCTAAACACGAAAGGCGGCCGCTTCTACGCCTCGCCATGGGCCTACAACGACCGCGTTTTCATGCTGAACGAAAACGGTGACACCTGGGTGATCGATGACAGCTCCGAATACAAACTCGTGCGCAAAAACTCCCTCGGCGACGTCGCCTGGGCCACACCAGCCATCGCACGCGGCAGTTTGTTCATCCGCACATATTCCTGGTTGTTCCGCATCCAAAACAAGAAGTGACCCGCCATGAAACTCGCGTGCCTTTTTCTCATGACTGCAGCCATGCTGCATGCCCAGGAATCGACCATGCTCAAAGCCGTGAAGGATCGCGCCGAGCGCGGCACGCTGAGCGATCAGCGCCAACTCGTGCGCGGCGACACCGGCAAGTGGAACGACTCTGCCACGCTGCAACACGCGCCTCCACTCACGCAAAAGCCGCAGGGCATGTCGCTCGATGATTGGGCGGACGAACTGGCCGAGAAGAAGCCCGCCATCACAGATGCAGACGACAACTGGCTGCTTTTCCGCACCCGCCAGCTCGATGACAACGACCGTGTGTGGATCGAGAAGATCGAGCGCAGTGGCAACGAGTTCACCATCACGATGCACGAGGCCATCTGGCAGGGGAACTACTTCAAAACCTTCACTTATTATGAAGTCACCGCCGTGAACCTCGGCAAGCTGCCAGCAGGCGGCTACACGGTGAAGTGGATCGTGAAGCCGCTGACCTTCAAACAGCTCGAAAAGCCGCGCGAGGCCCAGCGAGACTACCAGACCAACTGGCCAATGGACGACCAGCCCGGGAGCGGCAAGATGATCGAGTTGAAGGCGAGTTTCACCGTCCGGTAACATTTTCTATTCCAACCAACCATGCGCACTCTGCTCCCGCTTCTTATTGTCGCTGTATCGCTTCACGCCGCGGACTGGCCGCAGTTTCGCGGCCCCACCGCCGATGGCGTCACCACGGACACGAATCTGCCGCTGACGTGGAGTGAAAAGGAAAACCTCGTCTGGCGCACGGAACTGCCGGGGCCGGGTTCGTCGAGCCCGATCATCAGCGGCGATAAAATCTTCCTCACCAGCTACAGCGGCTATGGCATCGACGTTAAAGAGCCGGGTGACATGAAGAACCTCAAGCGCCACGCGATCTGCCTCGACAAAAAGACCGGCAAGATCCTGTGGAATCACGAAATCGTGACCGACCTGCCGAACAAGCCCTACACCGGCACCTACATCACCACGCATGGCTACGCGTCGAGCTCCGCCGTCACGGATGGGAGGGGCGTGTTCTTCTTCATGGCGAACGCGGGTATGTATGCCTACACAATGGAGGGCAAGCCTGTCTGGAACGTCAGTGTCGGCGAAAAGGCGCACGACTGGGGTGTCGGCTCCTCGCCCATCCTCTACGGCGAGCTGCTGATCGTGAACGCCGCGCTCGAAAGCAATCAGCTCGTCGCTTTGGACCGCAAAACCGGGAAGACCGTTTGGAGCGCCACTGGCTTTCCCGCGTCCTGGAACACGCCGACAATCGTGAAGGCGAATGGCCGCGATGAGCTCGTGCTCAATGCCAGCGGCAAGCTGCGCGCCTTTGATCCGCTCACCGGCAAAGAGCTGTGGAGCTGCGCCAGCATCAAGGCAGCCGAGCTTTGCCCCAGCATCGTGGCGCATGACGGCGTCATCTTCGTCATCGGTCATCCCGGCGGGCAGAGTCAGGCGGTGAAAGACGGCCAGGTGCTGTGGCAGGCGCAGAAGGGCAGCAACGTCAGTTCCCCCGTTTACAAGGACGGCCATCTTTACTTCATCAACGATTCGAAAGGCGTCGCCACCTGCCTCGACGCGAAGACGGGCGAGGTCGTCTATGAGCAGCCGCTGGTTCAGAGACCGAAGCGCGACCGCTGGTATTCCACGCCGCTGCTCGCGGGCGACCGGCTATATTGTGTGGGGCGACAAACCGGCACCTACGTCATCGCCGCGAAGCCGCAGTTCGAACTGCTGGCCACCAACGTCATCGCTGATGACGACAGCATCACCAACGCCAGCCCCGCCGTGAGCGACGGACGAATTTTCCTGCGCTCGAACAAGTTCGCTTACTGCTTTGGAACGAAATGACGCTCGACGAAACCATGAAGCTGCTCGCCTCCAAAGGCTCGGAGCAGACCCGGAAGACCTACAAGCGACACGGCGCGCCTGAGCCGATGTTTGGGGTGAAGATCGGCGACCTGAAGCCGATCGTGAAGCAGCTCAAAGGTGATCAGGCGCTGGCGTTGCAGCTTTACGCCACGGGCAACTCGGATGCGATGTATCTGGCCGGGCTCGTCGCCGACGGCAGCAAGATGAAGCGTGCCGAACTCGAGCGCTGGGTCAAAGGCGCGACGTGGCACATGATCTCCGGATGCACCGTGCCGTGGGTCGCGGCGGAGCATCCGGACGCGGTGGGGATCGCGTTGAAATGGATCGATTCGCCGAAGGAACCCATCGCCGTGGCCGGCTGGGCCACGCTTTCGAATGTGGTGACGACCACGCCGGATGACACGCTGCCGATCAAGCAGGTCGCAGCGTTGCTCGACCGTGTCGTGAAGACGATTCACACATCCCCCAACCGCGTGTGCTATGCGATGAACAACTTTGTCATCTGCTGCGGGACTTATGTGGCTCCTCTGGCTGACAAAGCTGTCTCCGCAGCGAAGAAAATCGGCCGCGTGGAGGTGGACATGGGCAAAACGGATTGCCAGGTGCCCGATGCGGAGTCTTACATTATCAAAAACCGCCGCGGCCTGCCGGTGTCGCCCAAACGCAAATCGACTCGCTGTTGATCAACTCATGAAACTCGTTCTTCTCGCCTCCATCGCCCTCATCGCGCCAGTGTTCGCGCAAACCACCGCCAAGACCAAGGCGCCCGACGCCGTGGACACGCTGGCGAAGGACCTGAAGCCGTCGCGTGTCCTCGTTTACAAGAAGATCGCCGACCGCGAGCTGGAGATGCACGTTTTTGAACCGGAAGGCTTCAAGGCCGGTGACAAACGCGCCTGCTACCTCATCATCCACGGTGGCGGATGGACGGGCGGCGCACCGCCGCGCATGTATCCCTTCGCCGCGCATTACGCGAAGCTCGGGCTCGTCGGCATCAGCCTGCAGTATCGGCTGCACAGCACGAAGACCGGCGTGAGCGTATTCGATTGCGTCAAAGACGTGCGTTCGGCGATGCGCCACCTGCACACGCATGCTGCGGAGCTGGGCATCGACCCGAAAAGGATCATCGTCAGCGGCGGTTCGGCGGGAGGCCACCTCGCCGCGGCGACGGCTCTTTTCGACGAAGTGAACGAAGACAGCGACGATCTGTCCGTCAGCGTCACGCCCGCCGCGCTCGTGCTGGTTTTTCCCGTCATCGACACCTCGAAGCAAGGCTACGGTCAGGCCAAGATCGGCGAACGCTGGCAGGAACTCTCCCCCGTGCACAACGTCCGCGCCGGACTGCCGCCCACGCTCGTTTTTCACGGCACGGGCGACACGGTGACTCCCTTCGCCGGTGCCAAAGCCTTCCACGAAGCCATGCTGAAGGCCGGCAACCGTTGCGAACTCGACATCAACGAAGGCGGCGCCCACGGCTACCTCATGCGCGACAAGGCGCTCTTCGATGACACGATGGCGAAAACAGACGCGTTCCTGGAATCGCTCGGACTGCTGCGCTGATCACTCTCCGATCCACACCGGCGTGCCGACGGGAACGAGGTCGAAGAGTTCGATCACATCTCGATTCCGCAGGCGCACGCAGCCGTGGCTGGCGGGACGGCCGATGCTTTGCTCGTCGTTGGTGCCGTGGATGTAGATGTAGCGCAGGTAGGTGTTCGCGTTGCGTGGTTCCAGGCCGTGCAGCCAGAGGATGCGGGTGAGGACGAAGTCGGACGCGGTGTCCATGCCGGGCGTCCATTTGCCCACAGGCTGACGTGCTTTGAAAATGGTGCCGCAGTCGGCGTCGGCGCCGTGTTTTTCCTTCACCATGAAACGGCCCAGCGGCGTCTTGTTGCTGCCTTCGGTGAAGCCGATGCCGAACTTGGAGGTGGAGATGGGCCACTCGCGGACGAGCCGCGAACCTTCAAAAAGCCGCAGGCGCTGCGTGCCGATGCTGACTTCGAGGCGCGGATCTGCGGGGGGCATGGCGGGTAATCAACACGCCCCGGACGATAGCGCAACGTCTTCGGCGCAGGATCACTCCTTCTCCGCGCGCGTCGCGGTGCTGAAGGCGCTGCCTTCGGCGGTCTTGTCCACGGGCAGGAGCGACTGCTGAAGGTCCTTCGACGCGGGTAATTTTGCGATAGTACCGGCCAGCAGCGCCTCGGAATCGGTGTTGTGATTCTGACGGGTCAGCGCCGCGAGGGTGCGGAGGTCCGCCACGGAGGGTGCTTTGGCCCCCTGCACAAGCAGGTGCTGGGCGCGGTGCGCGGTGGGCACGTCGTCGAGCCGGATCGCCAGCGCCGCGATCTGCCGGAGCGTGGCAGCGTCGAGACTTTCCCCGGGGATCTGCTGAAGCGTGCGCAGCGCCTGCGGGAGCTGGGAGCGCTTCACCTGAAGCCGGGCGAGGTGCTGCATGGCGGGGACGTCGTCCGGGAAGCGTTTGAGGAATCCCTGCCACAGCATGGGGGCCGAGGATTCACCGCGATCCCGGACGTCGATCTCGGTCAGCAGACGCCAGGCGGCGCGGTTTTGCGGCGTGTTTCTCAGATGCACGGTGAGGAGGCTGCGGGCAGGTGTGGGCGCGTCGCCTTCTGCCAATGCGGCGGCGAGTTCGAGCACGGAAAAGCGCTTCTGAAGTGCGGTCAGAAGTCCTGCGAACTCCTGACTGCGGCCGGTCTGCACAGCCAGCGCATGCAGGCGGGCGAGGACGCGGATTTCACCCGCGGCGGCGAGGCGGAAGAAGTCGTCGCAGGCGATGCTGCCATGGTGCTGGCTGTCGGCGATCAATGCGGACTCGCCGAGCCAGCGGAGGTAGTCGGCGGAGAGCGGCTTGCCGGCGGCGACGTCCTCAACGGTGAGTTTGTGGTCGGCAAAGGTGCGCAGGTGGCGCTCGATCCACGGCAGCAGCTCAGCGGATTCTCCGGCGGCGCGTGTGGCCAGCAGGGCGCGCTCCAGCAGTCGCACGGGAATGGTTTCGGCGAGATCCAGGGAGCGCAGATCATCCAACACGATGCGGCTGGCCTCGGCGTAGCGCGTGCCTTGCAGCAGGAGGTTTGTCTGAAGATCGAGAGCGTCGTCGCGGCGGGCGGGATCGAGACGCGTGGAGGAGGGATCGAGCCAGACGTTGACGACTTTCAGCGCTGCGGCGGGCCTGCGGGCGGCTTGCGAGGTGTCGGCGAGCGCAAGGACCTCGCTCCAGGTGGCGGAGGTGGATTCACAGATGCGCTGGCGGATTTCGAGGGCGAGTTCGGGTTCATGGTTCTCCTCCGCCTGACGGGCGAGCACGTTCAGCAGCGCCAGCTTGTGCGGCTCCTCGAGGCGGTCCCCTGCGGCGGAGACGAGATGGCGGGTGTCCTCCACGGGCGGCGCGTCGTTGCGCTCGATCTCGGCAAAGACGAGCGCCACATTCAGCGGGCAGGGTGCCGAAACCGGTCCCTGTTGTACGGTGAGTCGACGGAGGCGCTGCTCGGGCGAGTCATCCAGCCAGTCATGCAGGGCGCGGATCTCGTGATCGGGAAGCATGGCCAGTTGGAAAATGGCGGCCTGCTGCAGGTGCTTCGGAGATTTGGAGAGGCGTGTGGCGATCTCCATGCGGGTGCTCTCGAGGAGCGGTTCGTCGCCTAGTGGACGCGGGTCTGCCGAGTGCAGACGCCAGCCCCACGCCACGGCGAGCGCGATGCAGGAAACAATGAGAAGGAGAACCTGGCGGGAATGGCGGGACATGGTGGAGGGAGGTGCGAAACGATCAGCGCATGGCCGCATGCGTGGCGGGCGGAAGCGACTGCAGGGAAACCGTGGCGCGGCAGACGAGTTCGAGGCGGACGAAGCCCGCAGCGTCGGCATTGGCGGTGTAAGGGCGGCCATTTTCGAGATACGCGCACTGGCCGTGCGGCTCGAAACCACCGAAAACCATCTCCACCGGACGCAGATCCCGGACGTGGAAGGTTGCGCGGCGGGAGGAAAGCTCCATGAACTCCACCGGAGCGCTGCTCTCCGCGAGGTGCAGGTGCTGGGCCGGCTTCCCCCGCGTCATGACCACATCAGCGCGGCCGCGGCCGATGGTGTGGATGTAGGTCTGCCCTTCGTGAACGTTGAAACCCGAGATGCCGACGCAGCGGGCCATGTCCGGCACACCTGCGGATGCCGGAAGGCGCAGCGTGCGGCAGTCGCCGAAATTGAGAACGATCCAGTGACCGTCGGCGACACGCAGGATGCGCGTCAGACGTGCGTCGCGGACGCTCGCCGCGAAGGCGGCGGCAGTCATGGCGTGCAGCGGCTCGGCGGCACAGGCGTCCAGCTCTTTTTCCAGGGCGGCGATGCCCTGCTCCGTGCGCACCTGGTCAAAACGGCTGCGCACGGCCTTGGGTTCCAGGCGTAGTGAGGTGGACCCCTCACGGACGGGTGAGACAGAAGGCAGGTGCTCCACGGACATCGCATCGCAGAAGCGCAGCGCCTCGGGCGTCGGGGTGGCGTTCGAAGGCCACAGCATGAGGCTGACGTTTTTGCCGAGCGGCAGCAGGCGGCGGTGGATGTAGCTCATGGAGCCGGCGATCTCGCGTTCCATGTCGAGCCGGGAGGTTCGGGCACGGTCATTGAGCTTGGCGGCCACGTCGATGCCCGCCGTCCAGTGCTCGGGGCGCGTGAAGGAATTCGAAGCCGCCTGCACCTGCGGCATTTCGAAAATGCTGCGGGCGATGTGCTCGAACTGCGATGCATCTTTGGCCTGCTGACCGGGGAACCAGCAGCGCACATCGGCCTCACAAACGGAAACCGTGACGGGCAGCAGGTAGCGGTCGATGATCCGGTCGCGCATGACCTCGGCGCATAGCGGAAAGCCCGGGAGCGTGGACGGCGTGGAGAAGCCCGTCCCGTCGATGTGGCTGTAAAAGACGCGTCGCCCTTCCCGCGTGGTGGTATCGGGCACCGGAGCGGCGGACTCGCCCAGCCATGCGGCAAGGAAAGCGGGCAGATTGACCTGAGGGCCGGCGATTTCGAACGCCGGGTCGATGCAGGCCGCGCCCCAACCGGCGAGGAAGGCCTGATCGAAACGCTTCTCACCGCCGAGGGTGTCCGTGCCGCGCAAGGAGAGGACGATCCGCGCATCGGAGGGTGCGGTGAGATCGAGAAATCCAAGGGTGCGGGCTTGAACCTGCAGGCTTGGCTCCATCAGGGTCGAGTCCACACTGGCAACGTTGGCCTTGGCGAGGCTGGAGACGGATTTCGCGCTGCCACCGAGGCCGAGGTGCTGAAGCGCGAGCTGGCGGGCGGCTTCGTCCGTGAACGGCATGCCGGCCAGGAGCAGCGGGATTTTTTTAACGCGCAGCGCAGGTAGCCATGCGGCGAGGGTGCGCTGCTGGGCGGCGGAAAGCATGAGGCCCGGATCGAGGATCACGGCGGCGAAATCGTTCCGCTCAGGCAGGAAGTCCGCGCCGGTGGCGCAGCGGAACTCCGGCTGGCAGCCAAGCCATTCGAGGGTGCGCGTCAGAAAGCGGGCTGTGGCCGTGCTTTCAGCGGCGGGAGCGGCCTGCCCGGCGTGCTTTTCATCCCAGCCATGCAGGACGACGACGCGGCGGGTGATTTCCTCCAACGGCCCGAGATTGACGCCGTCCAGAGCGGGCGTGGTGATGAAGGGCGTCACACCGATGGCGGTGAGCCGCTGAGAGGCCCCGCGCGCCGCCGACCGATCCTCCACCGGGGCGTAATCGACACCGAAGACCCGCAGGCCCTGCATCTGCACGGTCCGCATGCGGCGAGACACGCGCTGAACCTCGGCAATGGGCGTCCACTCCTGCACGCCGCTGCGTCCCGGACGAGTGTAAATGCCCAGGGCGAAAAAGCCGTCCGCCACGGCTGCGGCCTGCAGGTCCAACTCGCTGCGGAAGTCGATCAGGATCGTCTTGTCCGGGAAACGCTGGCGGACGGTCGCCGCCAGCGTCAGCAGGGCGATCCGGTTCGATGGCGTGGCCTCCACGCGTCCTAGCGTGATGGCGAAACCGTCGAAGCCCTTCTTCGCGGCAGGGTCCACAAATGACTCAACCACCCACGGAATCCATTGAGGATGAGAGAGATCCGTAAAGCGCAGGCGATCTTCGCCCTCTGCCGGTTTGGAAGCCAACGACCGGTCGGCGGCAAGCATCGCCTCCCGAGTGCCCGTTTGGAAAGACGCCACATCGAGCATCGCGAGGTAGCGGTTCCCGAGGGCGTGTCCCGGCTCCATGTCGAGTTCGGCTTGCGGATTCAGAACGCTCAGATCGAAGGCCAGCAGGGAACGCGGGTCGGGCTGGGTGGACTGATCACAATAGAAATGGCGAACCGAGTTCAAATCGGCGGCCGACAAGCTCAGGGTCAGTGCCGCAGTCCAACCGGCCAAAAAGCGGGTGACCAAGGAGTGGGGATGGGAAGAGGTGCTCATCGGCGTGGAAGACTTTCAGATCTGCGAACAATGGCAATTTAGAGACTCAGGCTTATAATTGCAATAATTGATGCCCACTTTACAAAAGCCTTACCTCCCCTGAATTCCCTGGCTTTCCGCTCGAAATCGCCTCACCAGGCCTGATCCTTAAATTATGGAAATTTCATCGAATCAATCGCGATGAACTCAGCTCCTCAGTCCCATTCCCCGGCCGAGGATGTTAAGGCACTCTTGGCGGAAGATGTGAGCCCCCGATTCAGCCAGCAACTTCCCAGGCACATCCCAGTTCCTCGGCGGCCTCTCGCAGTCTTCGATCACTTGTCCAGAGTGGAATATAGTTGATCAGGCAACTGGCCAGAAGCTGAATGTCGTTCCAACCTATACCCCGTCCATACAGCTTGCGGTTTTCGATCAAGACCAGGGATTCGCGCTCCGTGGCGGAAGGCACGACCTCCATTTCACGCAGATCGGCCAGAAAATTCTCCCGGTTGGCCAGGCTTCCGGTCGCCAGTTCACCGATGACGATCCAGTGCATGACGACCTCGCCGCTCCAGAGCTTTTGCCCGAGGGCTTGGCTCTTGCCGCGCAGGAAGTCGATCCAGACGTTGGTGTCAGCGAGCACCATAAGCTGCGGGTTCTTCGGCGACTTTGAGAGTGGAATCCCCGAGCGGGGAATCATCCGAACGCCTCCTGGGAGGGACCGTCAATTCAGGCATGGAGCCGCCCAAGGCGGACAATCTTTTGGCAGATTCTCTGTGGATCAAAGCCTCCAAACCCATGTGTACCAATCTGGTTTTCTCGGTGACCCCGGTCAGAGCGCTGGCCTTGGAAAAAATGCCGTCTTCAATGATCAATGTCGTTCTCATGCGTCAAATGATGCATATTCATGCGACTGATTCAATGCCTATTTGCAGTTTTTTACCCCTTGGTCACCACCTCGTCGAGATTCAGCACCAGATTCGCCACCATCGTCCAGGCTGCGAGTTCGGCAGGATTGAGTTTTTCGTCGGGCTTCGACTCGCCGTAGCTGACGGCTTTTTTGGCCTCGTCCGGCTTTGCGATGTAGGCGGCGAGGTGTTTTTCGAAGTCCTGCCGGATGATTTCCGCCTCCTGGGCGCTGGGGAAGCGGCCCGTGGCGGTGCGGAAGAGCGCGGTGATGCGGGCGTCGGTGCTGCTGGCGGAGAGCATCACCTTCTGCGCGTAGTTCCGGGCGGCTTCGAAGAACTGGATGTCGTTCATGAGCGTGAGCGCCTGCAGCGGCGTGTTGCTGCGCTCGCGGCGCAGGCAGTAGCTCTCGCGGTTCGGGGCGTCGAAGGAGGTCATGTTCGGTGGCGGTGCGGTGCGCTTCCAGAAGGTGTACAAACTGCGGCGGTAGAGCGACTCGCCGTGATCCTGGATGTAGTTCTTCGTGTTGCTGCCGCCAAAGGCCACCGGCTCCCAGATGTTTTCGGGCTGGTAGGGACGCACGCCTTTGCCGCCGATCGTCGGACTCAGCAGGCCGGAAACGAAAAGCGCCTGGTCGCGCACAACTTCCGCGTCGAGGCGGAAACGCGGTCCGTGAGACAAAAGCCGGTTCTCCGGGTCCAACTGCGCGATCTCATCCGAGAACTGCGAACTCTGCCGGTAGGTGTGCGAGGTGACGAGCATCCGCACGAAGGCCTTCATGTCCCAGCCGCTCTCGCGGAAGGTCACGGCGAGCCAGTCGAGCAGCTCCGGATGGCTCGGAGGTTCACCCTGGGAGCCGAAGTCATTGCTCGTCTTCACCAGGCCGATGCCGAAAAACTGCTGCCACAGGCGGTTCACCTGCACACGGGCGGTGAGAGGGTGCTGCGGGCTCACGAGCCACTTCGCCAGATCGAGACGGGAATACTCCGCCTGCTTTGGCAGCGGGGGGAAAACCGCTGGCGTGCCGCGTGTGACCTTGTCGGTCGGCTTGTCATACTGGCCGCGGTCCATCACGAAGCTCTCACGTTTCTCCGGCAGATCAGCCATGACGAAGGTGGCGGGGATCACCGCATCCAGCGCCTTCTTTTTCGCCTCCAGCGCCAGTCTTTCGGCCCGGATTCCGCCCAGCAGCTCGCGGGCGCCCTGGAACTCATTTTCAAACCACCACTCCTGCACGCTTTTCGCTTCTTGTTCGGTCCACTCTTCGGGCTTCTTGCCGCGCACGAGGGTCTGCAGACCGGGTGGCAGCTCGGCCAGGCGCTTGCCCTGGTTCTTCTTCGTCCACACGTCAAACGACCACTGCGGATCTTTCGCCGGCTCGACGCGCGAACTCATCGCCAGCCGGTCCCAGTGCACGGTGCCGTCAAACTGGGTGAAGGCGTAGCCCGTGACCTTGTCGCCCGGCTTGAGGCCGAGCTTTTCAACCGGGACTTCGAGCTTCACCCATTCACCCGTTTTGGGCAGTCCTCCCATTTTCACGCGCTCCGGTGTGCGCACTTTGCCAAAGGGGATCGCGCCCTCCTCTCCCCACACGGCGCGGTGGTTCCAGCCTGCGGTGTGAAACTGCAGCATCACCGCCGTCGGCGGGTTTTTCTCGTCCAGGAAGCACTGCACGCTCAGCTTGCCATTCGGCGGGATTTCGAATTTTCCACCGGCGGAGAAGAAATCCTGCGCCACGCCTTTGGCGGTGCGTTTGAGCGCGGCATTCCCACTGAAAACGGGGCCTTTGTCCTTCGTGACGAACTCGGTGGGCGCACCCGCCACGCCGACCTGCACACCGGCTGGAAAGGCGTCTTCAAACCACACCACATCACTCGTCTGCACAGGCGGCGGCGGCTGCACGCTGGCGGGATCGACGTAAGCGAGGTTCTTGATCGCCTCGCGGATCTTCGTCTGCGTGGCCGCGATGCCGCGGTTCAGCTCCGCGAGCTCTTTTTTCTGCTCTTTCGTGCTCAGTTGCAGAATCGGCGGCGTGAGCAGGATGTTGCCGTCCATCGCCGGATCGGCGGCGCTGTTGAAGAAGGCATACAGCGAATAAAACTCCTTCTGCGAGATCGGATCGAACTTGTGGTCATGGCAGACCGCGCAGCCCGCCGTGAGTCCCATCCAGACCGCGACCGTCGTGTCCGCACGGTCCACCGCGTAACGGAAGACGAACTCCTCCGCGATGCTGCCACCTTCGCTCGTCGTCACGTTGCAGCGGTTGAAGCCGGAGGCGATCTGCTGCTCCTCGGTCGCATTTGGCAACTGATCACCCGCGAGCTGCCAGATGGTGAACTGGTCATACGGCAGGTTCTGATTGAAGGCCCGCACCACCCAGTCCCGGTAGGGCCACATGCTGCGTTCGTTGTCGAGGTGCAGTCCGTGCGTGTCGGCGTAACGCGCCGCATCCAGCCAGTAGCGGCCCATGTGCTCGCCATAGCGCTCGGACTTCAGCAGGCGCGAAACGACTTTCTCATAGGCATCCGGGCTTGTGTCGGCCAAAAAGGCGTCGATCTCCGCCAGCGTCGGCGGCAGACCGGTCAGGTCGAGCGTCACACGGCGGATCAGCGTCTCCTTCGACGCTTCGGGGGAAGGAGAGAGGCCTTCTTTCGCAAGCCGTGCCTGGATGAAAGCGTCGATGGGACTGCTGACCGGTCCTTTGACCGCTGGCGGATCCGCTTTGACCGGCGCTTCAAAGCTCCAGTGCTTTTTGTACTCCGCACCTTCAGAAATCCAGCGCTTCAGGAGCGCGATCTGCTCCGGCTTGAGCTTCTTGTTCGTCTCCGGCGGCGGCATCAGGTCGTCCTCGTCATGCGTGAGCATGCGCTGGATGATCGTGCTCGCCTCGGGATCGCCCGGCTTGATCGGAAACGCGCCGTCGATGGCCGTGAGCGCACCTTCCGGCACGTCGAGTCGCAGGTCCGCCTTCCGCTTCTTCGCATCGAAACCATGGCAGGCGAAGCAATTGTCACTGAGGATCGGCCGGATGTCGCGGTTGAAGTCCAGCTTCTCCACCGCCGTGGCGGAGGTCGCGAGCAATACCAAAACTAGGGTGGAACAAAACTTCATGAGGGGAGGATACCAACGGACTTGGCGTGCGCAGGCTTTCTCCCGCAGACGAGATGGCATGTTTCAACCACCCTTTCCCGCCCTTGCATCCCGGCGGGCTGCCCTTACTATCGCGGCCCTTTTTTCAACCACCCCCCAACCTGATCCCATGAGCACTCTCAAGAACGTCGCCATCGTCGGAGCCACCGGCGCTGTGGGCGCGGAAATGATCCGCTGCCTCGAAGAACGCGCGTTTCCCGTCGCCAAGCTGACCCTCCTCGCCTCCGCACGCAGCGCCGGGAAGAAGCTGAAGTTCAAGGGGGAAGACATCACGATTCAGGAACTCACGCCGGACTCGTTCCAAGGCATCGACATCGCGCTGTTCAGCGCTGGCGGCGGCATCTCGCGTGACTTTGCCCCGCATGCGGTGAAAGCCGGTGCCGTGGTCGTGGACAACAGCTCCTACTTCCGCCAGGACCCGAACGTCCCGCTCGTGGTGCCTGAAATCAACGCCGCCGACGCCAAAGCGCACCAGGGCATCATCGCGAACCCGAACTGCACGACCGCGATCTCGCTCATGGCGCTGTATCCGCTGCATCAGGCCTTTGGCGTGAAGCGCATCTGGGCCAGCAGCTACCAGGCCGTCTCCGGCACCGGAGCGCAGGCCATCGAGGAGCTGGCGAACCAGTCCCGCGAATGGGCCAGCGAAAACCGCGCCTGGGACGCCGCGAAGCTCGACAGCAAGCCGCACGTCTATCCGCACCAGATCGCCTTCAACGCCATCCCGCACGTCGATTCCTTCCTCGACTCCGGCTACACGAAGGAAGAGATGAAGATGGAAAACGAAGGCCGCAAGATCATGCACCACGACAA
Source organism: uncultured Prosthecobacter sp. (assembly GCA_964452755.1). Lineage (GTDB taxonomy): Bacteria > Verrucomicrobiota > Verrucomicrobiia > Verrucomicrobiales > Verrucomicrobiaceae > Prosthecobacter. The sequence continues at coordinate 1,512,420 of CAYVQY010000001.1, forward strand.
GTTCCGTGCGTCGGTGACCTGCGTGCGCATCCCCGTCTTCCGCGCCCACAGCATCGCCATCAGCGCCGAGTTTGAAAAGCCCGTCACGGTGGAAGCCGCCCGCGAAGTGCTCGGCAAGGCCCCCGGCCTCGACATGCTCGACGATCCGGCGAACAAGGTCTATCCGCTCGCGCTCGACATCGCCGGCCGCGACAACTGTGCCGTCGGTCGCCTCCGCAAGGACTGCGCTCTCGACAACGGCCTGAGCTTCTGGGTCGTCGGTGACCAGCTCCTCAAAGGCGCCGCACTGAACGCGGTGCAGATCGCCGAGTGTTTGCTGTGATTTTTCGCCCGTATTGTTCAAAGCGGTTAGCACCCGGCTGACTGTAGCTACGGCGTATGGGAAAATAGACCGTCCGAGTGCCGACGGGTCTCATTTCATGCCCACCACTTGGCAGCCATGATGTGGGTGGGCGAGCTGCGGTGTGGCACCACGAAATCCACGCGAAACCCGTGCACCCCGTCTTTTTATAAAAAAATATAGTCAATAAAGGTTCTAAAACTTGATATTTTATGGAAATTTCAATAAGTTTGGTTTCACATGAACCCAAATTCTTCCAACTCCACTCTGTCGGGTCTGAAGGCCTCACCTCGTTCGCCAGATGGTTTGGCGCGTGATTTGGCGGCACTGGTGGACGACCTTGAACGCACCAAGCAGTGGTTCAACACCCAACTGGACGCCCAGTTGGCCGGACTCAAGGAATTGCGGGCGACGATTCAACCTAGCAGTGAGGCAGGCATCGAACTGCCGCAAATCCTGTCGGAGGCCCCGCATATGCTGGAAGCCTCCGAGCCGGACAACTTCAAGCCCCCTTTACCAAGCGCAGCCGCCCACCCTGCGGTCGTTCTGCCCCCCGGCAAGATCACCGCCCTGCACCCAGATCTCGAACAGGCCACCCTTCGCGAGTTGAATGACGCACTGACGAGCGCCTTTGCCGAGATCTCGGCGCGCAGCGGCATGCTGACCTAACGAAGCGCCGCGCCCGGCAAAAAATGAGGGCTAAAATGGGAGAATCGGCCTAGGCATAGGCCTCCGGTGCAAACTGTCGCAATTTTACAGGTAATCTCGGACGTCCAAGCCGCGTTTTGTCTGGCTCATGAATAACGCCATTCCTCCTGTCTCCTCCCGCCGCGATTTCCTCAAGGTCACCACCAAAACCGCCGCCGGTCTCTCGGTCCTCTCCGGCATCACGCTGCCGCACGTCCACGCCGCCGGCAGTGACGAAGTCCGCACGGCGCTCATCGGGTGCGGCGGACGCGGCACCGGCGCCGCCAGCAATGCCATGGGCATTCAGCAGCGCGTCACGCGTCTCGTCGCCATGGCGGATGTTTCCGAGCAGCGCCTGAAGAGCAGTTTCGAGGCGCTGAGCACGAAGCATCCGGACCGCATGTCCGTCTCCGAGGATGCGAAGTTCATCGGCTTTGACGCTTACAAAAATGCCATCGACATGCTGAAAAAGGGCGACGTGGCCATTTTCACCACGCCGGTGGCCTTCCGCTGGGTGCATTACAAGTACGCGATTGAGAAAGGTGTGAACGTCTTCATGGAAAAACCGATCTGCACCGACGGCCCCACCGCACGACGCCTGCTCGCGCTGAACGAAGAGGCGGTGAAAAAGAACCTGAAGGTGGGCGTCGGCCTCATGTGCCGCCACTGCCGCGTGCGCGGCGAGCTTTTTGACCGCATTCAGAACGGCGAGATCGGCGACCTCTTCATGCTGCGCGCCTACCGCATGCAGGGTGTCATCGGCAGCGTCTTCACCCCGCGCCGCGACGTGGCCGCCTACCCGAACGAGCTGCTCTGGCAGATCAAAAACTTCCACAGCTTCCTCTGGGCCAGCGGCGGCGGCTTCAGCGACTTCAACATCCACAACATCGACGAAGCCTGCTGGATGAAGAACGACTGGCCCGTCGAGGTGCAGGCCAGCGGAGGCCGCATGGATCGCGGAGACAACGTGGACCAAAACTTCGACCACTACTCCTGCGAATACACCTTCAAGGACGGTGCCAAGCTCTTCCTCGAAGGCCGCACGCAGTTGAACGTCCACACGCAGTTCTCCACACAGGTGCACGGCACCAAGGGCTGCGCCATGGTCTCCAGCGCCGGCCACTTCCCCTCCCGTGCAGCGACCTACAAGGGCCAGATCATCGGCGAGCGGGAAAACAGCATCTGGCGCGGTCCGAAGACGGAGCCCAATCCCTATGACCTCGAATGGCAAGATCTCATCGACGCCATCGTCAATGACAAGCCCTACAACGAAGTCGAGCGCGGCATCAAGTCCAGCATCACCACCGCCATGGGCCGCGCCGCCGCGCACACCGGCCAGGTCGTCCGCTACAACGACTACATCAACAGCCCCTTCGAATTCTCTCCGGACGCGGACAAGCTCACCCTGGATGGCCCGCCGCCGCTGGTGGCCGATGCCGATGGCAACTACCCCGTGCCGAAGCCCGGCGTCTTCAAGGACCGCGAGTACGACATGGAGCCGCAGGCCGAGCCGTTTCCGCTGATCAAGTTCGACGCCTGATCCGGGAACAGAAGTGCTGCGGAAGTTGCCTGCAGTCAGGATTTGAGGCAGGGTCCATGCATCGCATGCGCCCTGCCTCTTTGCTTTCATTCTTCCTGGCTCTCCTGCTTTCCCAGGGCGGGGCGCACGCACAGAGCGCACCACCGGAAGACGGCATCATGGACGATGCCCGCGCCCTTTCCGACGCCATGCGCCGGCAGCTGGTGGAGGAACTTCGGTCATTCCGCGAGGATCTGAAGTGCGACGCGTGGATCACCGCGACGAGTTTTCCGGCGGCGGACATGACCGTGCGGCGTCAGGCGCAGGTGACGCGCCGGGCCTGGAGCGGTGAGCGGCCCGCCATCCTCCTGGCCTATGACCGCGCCAGCAACAGTGTGGCCTTTTCCTTCGCCCCCGTGTTGTGGGACCGCTATCCGGCGGCGCAGCTCATCGAGATCATGCAGGACGCCCGGACCGTCTTCACCGACCGTAGTCTCACGCTCGACGAGCGCTTCGCGCTGGCCACCCGCAAGTGGACGGATCGCCTTCGCGAGATGGAAACCGTGCGCCTCCGGCATTCACTCCTCCTCCAGCGCGAAGAGCGGCATTTCGCCAAAATCGTCGCGCTGATGCTCTTCGGCGGTGCCTTGGTGGCGGGAATCCTCGGCTATGCGGCGCGACGTCGCACCGCCAGCGCCGAGCAGCGGCACTACCTCCCGGACATCCAGGTGGGCATGCGCTTCGGCGCCCCGCACGGCGGCGGAGTCATGGCTGAAACCAACGCGCAGACCGGAATTCACTGAGGAGCACTCTCGGCGTCATCCACGCTGACACCCATACCCGTCAGCATCTTGTCGAGAGACTCGACATACTTCCACGGCAGCTTTTTGCGCTGATACTTGCGGAAAAGAAGATCGCGCAGTTCCAGCCAGCGTTCCGTGGTCGGCTCCATCGGCATCCACGCCTCGCCATCGGGATGCGCTACACGGAAAACCCACTCGCGCGAGTTCCAATGGGCGCGGATGTACTGCTTGCGGCCGTCTTCGAGACGTTCGTGCCACTCATGGATTTGGTTTTTGGTCATTGAGAGCCGGCAGGATGCGCTAGTATCGTCCCCATGCAAGCCGCCAACCCCGGCGCCACTCCGGCCCTGCCCAAACTTCTGCTCTACCTCCTTGCCGTCATGCTGGGAGGCGCGCTGCTGGCCGTCCCGCTGTTTCATCTCGGCCATGCCGTCCACGCCTGGCTCTCCGCCTCGCCGCTTCGCGAATCCGGCCTCGGAGCCTGGCTGCTGAAGGAGATCGAGCGCGCCCACTTCTCCCGCTACTTCAACCGTGCCGTACTCATCTGCGCCATCGCCTTCATCTGGCCCTTTCTGCGCTGGGTGCGTCTGGACCGCTCCCTGCTGCCGACCTGGAAGCCTTTCGGCACCGGCATCAAACAATGGGCGCTCGGCTTCACGCTCTCCTGCGGACTGCTGCTGGCGCTGGGATTCGTGTTCTTCAAGATGGGTGCCTATCAGCTCCACCCGCAGCCGCCCTGGTTCAAGTTCGGCGAGCCGATCACCGCCGCGCTGGGTGCCGGCTTTGTCGAGGAATTCTTCTTCCGCGGCCTTCTCCTCGGTCTGCTCCTGCGCAGCATGACCCCACGTTCCGCGCTCATCGCCGGCACCTTCGTCTTCGCCATCGTGCATTTTCTCAAGCCCCCCGAAGCCTGGCAGATCGAAGACGCCGCCGTCACCTGGAGCAGCGGCTTTTTGGTGCTCAAGCAGATCGCCATCGGCTTTGGCGACGTGCAGTTCCTCCTCGCCGAATTCGCCACGCTCTTCGCCGTAGGCTGGGTGCTCGCGCAAATTCGCATGCAGACCGGCTCACTGTGGGCAGGCATCGGCCTGCATGGCGGCTGGGTCTTCGGGCTGAAATACTTCAGCGCCCTCGCCATCCCCGCCGGCGGGTGGCTGCCATGGATCGGCGCGAATCTGAAAATCGGCCTCGCCCCGCTCGTCATGGTGCTGCTCACCGGCTGGCTCGCCTCCCGCCTGCTTCCCCGCCGATAATTCGTTTGCAGCTTTCCCGCCCGCACGGAACATGCCCGCGCCGCAGCCCCTCGCCTGAGTGGTGGAATTGGTAGACACGCCAGACTTAGGATCTGGTTGAGCAATCAGTGCAGGTTCGAGTCCTGTCTCAGGTACGGGTGGCGACGAGACCGTCAGAACAGGCGTGTCCTTTACTCAATCAAGAATTGTGCCAAGCGGTTTCTACTGCCCGGCGGCATCACCGCCAGTCTCCGCAGGCAGCGATTTGCCTTTCAGCCAGACGTATTCCTTCCACGCGCCTTCGTAGAGCCGCACCTTTGGATAACCGGCGACGTGCTTGAGGTAGAACATGAGCAGGCTGCCCTCGCGCGAGGTGCCGCAGTAGCAGATGATGTCTTTGTCCGGCGTGATGCCGGCCTTTTCCAGCGCGACCTTCACTTCGGCGAAGGGCTTGAACTTGTGCGTGTTGTCCTTCTCCATCAGTCGCGCCCAGTGAAAGCTGATCGCGCCGGGGATGTGGCCTTTGCGCAGCCACACATCGTCCTCGCCGCGAAACTCATTCAGCGGACGCGCGTCGATGAGCAGACCGTCGGATTTACCCGCGAGCGCCTGCACGTCATCGATGTTTGCGGCGACACCCGGATTGCCTTTCTCGGGCAGATGGCCGGCGGGATTGCCGAAGTAGTCCTGAATCGGTGCCAGCCCCTGCTTCGTCCATTCGGCGAGCCCGCCATCGACGATCTTGATGTCTTTGACGCCGAATTTCTCGAGCACATAAACCACCATCGTCGTGCTCAGGATCTCGTCGTTCGGCAAAACATCACCGGTGGCATAGACGAGATGCAGGCGGTCTTTGTCCACACCGGCGCGGACGAGCAGCGCCCGCGTGAGATCATCGGGCAGATACTGCACGGGCACCGCACTGTCCGTGCCGCGCAGCGTGTCGAACTCCAGATGATGCGCGGTGGGCAGATGGCCGCGGAAGTAGTCTTTATATCCGCCGCGCGTGTCGAGCACGATCGGGCGCTTTGAGGCGTCCTGGTTTTCGATGAGCGCCTTGGCCTCGGTGACGGAAATGAGGCCGATGTCCGCCTGCGCGGCGGTGGCGAGAAGAAAAAGGGAGAAGATGGATTTCATGGTCGGTTTTGGGCTGGGGTTAGAAGGTGAAAACAAAGTTGATCTTGGCGATGAGGCTCACCCGGTCGCGGTCCGGGAAGTTCGCCCAGGTTTCGAGGACGATGTGCTTGCTCAGGTCATACTTGGCTCCCACGGTCGTGATGAGGCCGCGCTGGTCGCGTGACTGCACGAGGTCGGCGTTGAGGTTGAAATTGCGGTCCAACACCTTCCAGGTGCGGTCCACTCCGAAAAGGAAGCTGCTGCCATTCGTCTGATAGCCGTAGCCCGCATGAAAGCGGATCACTTGGAAGTCATGCCACATCATCACGTAGCTGAAGGGATCACCCGAGCGGGCCGCATCCGTCAGCGCCAGGTTCGCGATACCGAGTGCGAGCATGCCGTCCTCCCAGGGTGAAAATCGTGCCTTCGTCTGAAACAGCAGCGGTCCGCTCACGCCAGTGCCCAGCGGGCTGTCCATGCCCCACTCCAGATGCACGGGATCAAGATCCCAGCCCGTCTTGAAGCCCATCCACTGCGACGTTTTGCCCGGCTCAGGCGCGGCGAACTGGTTCGCGCCGCCGAAGCTGCTGAAGTACTGCACCGCCACCGTGCGGTGCGGCACCGTGTCGGCGGTGGGGATGTTGTTGAGACCTGTCGGCGTGCAGAAGGCGGAGGAAGCCGCCGCGAAAGCGGCTGCGATGAGAGTGCGTTTTTTGGTTCTCATTTGGAGAGGATTTTGAAAAGCAATGCCGCGACGAGCGCCGCGCACGGCAGCGTGATGACCCACGCCGCGAGCACGGGAATGACCGTGCGCCACTTCGCCTGCCGCGTGGTGATGCCGATGCCCAGCAGTGCGCCGACGGACACATGCGTCGTCGAAACCGGCAGGCCATGCACGCTCGCGGTCGTCACCAGCAGCGCGGTGGCGAGATTAGCGGCGAAGCCCTGGCCCGGATTCATGTCGGTGATCTTGTGCGCCAGCGTCTCCGCCACCGCCTTCGCGCTGATCAAGCCGCCCAGCGCCATCGCAATGGCGATCACGAGCATGCCTGATGAACCGCCCAGCCAACTCACGCCCATCAGCAGCGCCGCCATCTTCGGCGTGTCATTCAAACCACGCGCAAAACACACCGCGCCCGCGCTGAGAAAATGCAGCGCATCCAGCGTGCGTGTCCGATGATCCGGCGCGAGCCGCAGTGTCTTCAAGACGAGATGCATCACTCCGCCTGCGAGCACCGCGAGAACCGGACTGATCAGCAGCGGCTTCAAAAACGAGTCCCACAGCTTCGCCGCGTTCACATCACCCGCTATCCAGCCTGCGCCCAGTAATGCGCCCGTGAGCATGTGCGTCGTCGAAACCGGAAACCCCAGCCACGTCGCCAGAAACCCCGTCACACCGGCCCCACCCGCCACCGCGAGCAAAAACTCCGGCTGCGCGATCAGCGCATCCGGCACCAATCCCTTGCCGGAGAACGCTTTCAGCATCCCCGCCGCCAAAAACAAGGCCGCCACGCATCCCGCCGCAGTCGTCACCGCCGCCCATTTCACCGCCGTGCGATAACTCGTCGTGCCACTGCCGAACAGCGAGGCCACACCTTTGAAGTTGGCATTCGCGCCGTTGGCATAAGCCACGATGACGACCGCGATGGTGATGATAACAACCATGAGCCGCAGTCGGTAGCTCATATTTGCCGATGTTGGCAAATACATATTTGCCAACATTAGCAAATATTTAGCAGGCACTCTGCCCCTTCCTCCCTCGACAGAGGACTTCACCCGCAGGATGTCGGCATCCCGCTGCGTTTTCCTGACAACCACCACCGACCATGAATCCCCTCCGGCTCTCGTTTCTCTCGCTCATTCTCATCCTTCCCGCGTTGGCTGCGGAACCCGTCCAGACCACGCCAAAGCTCGACATTCTGAACAAGCAAATCGAACGCAACAATGGTGACGCCAAAGCCCATTCCAACCGCGGCTATGTGCTGGCGCTGCTCGGCCGCAAAGAGGAAGCGCGGGCGGATTTGAAAAAAGCAGTCGAGCTGCAGAACGACGCGCCAATGCACAACCGCGCCGGCTGGGCCTACTTCAACATGGGCGACTATGCCGACGCAGTGCGCGAGTTTGAAATCTCATCCAAGCTCAGCAACTTCGGCGCCCACTACGACTACTACTCCTTCGTGCTCGGCTACTGGGGCACCGGCGACACCAAACGCGCGCTGGAGAACTACCAGCTCGCCGTCGAAAAAGACCCTCGTCTGGGCGACTACAAGTCGCTCAACGAACGCACGCTCGAATGGACTCCGCTGGAGCGTCTCGCGATGCACGAGACGTATGTTCTATGGAGCAAAGCCTGGCGGCCGTGATGCCGTTTCAATGCTCCTGAATGTCTCATGCGTCGCGATGCGTCGGCACCGGCTTGCCGGGGCGAAAGTGCTCCTCGTGATCCAGCGTGGCCTGCAAGCCGAAGAATCCGGTCGTGACCTCGCCGAGCGCGGCTTTCACCGCTTCCATCAGCGATGCCGGATCGGCCTCGGCACGCAGATTGATGATCAACTGCCCGCCGCTGGTCGGCTCGTCGAGTTCCATGCCGAGTTCGGCCACGTAGTCGCTGCGCACGAGGTTGATGCTGGCCAGTTCGCCGGCGATGCCGTCGTCGGGACTGAAGGTCATCTTGAAATGCGCGATCTCGACACCGGCGAGCTGCAGGCGACCCTGCACGTTTGTGGCGAGTTTTTTGAGGAAGTCGTTCGCCTCGAACTCATCGTCCGATTTCAGCGTCACAGTCGCATTCAGCCAGCCGAGCAGCGCCTCGCCGTCGGCATACACTTCGTAATCGACCGCCATCGGATTCCGCCGCGCCTGTTCGTCGGTCATGAGGCTGGCAAACAATTCGTCGAGGCCCGTCTCCTGTCGTGGCGAGGCCGTGACGACCTTCGATAGCGGAAATTCCTTTTCCAGCACCGCGCGCAGTTCCTCGCGCTGAGTTTCATCGACGAGGTCGCTTTTGCTGATGACGATGATGTCGGCCTCTTCAAGCTGCTTCTTGAAGATGTAGGCCACTTTCGGCGAGAATGTACCGCCATCATCGAGTCCGAACACCCGCCGTGCGCGAATCGGGTCCACCAGCACGCTGAGCGGCGCGATGGTGAACGCATCGCCATACATGCGCCGCAGCGGGTAGGTCACCGTCGCCACGAGATCCGTGCAACTTCCCACCGGCTCTGCGATGAAGACATCCGGCTTCGTGGCGTCATTCAGGCGAGCGGCAGCATCCACGAGCGTGTTGAAGCGACAGCAAAAGCAGCCGCCCGCGATTTCTTCCGTCGCATAGCCCTGGCCGCGCAGCAGCTTTGTATCCACGAGGCCACCGGCCTGATCATTCGTGATGAGGCCCACCTTGAGCCCCTGATCGCTCAAATGCCGCGCCAAGCGGCCGACGGTGGTGGTTTTGCCGGCTCCGAGGAAGCCTCCGATCATGATGTAGCGCGCGCGTTGGGACATTCGATTTTGTATTTGCCAGTGGCGGCAAATAAACAAGCTGCAACTGCGGTTCTTGCGCAAAAATCCTCCGCGCTGTATTTGCAGCGCATGCCCGGACGCAAATCGCCGCCAAAATTCGACTGCCTCAGCGCCATGCGCGCCCTGGGCGAGCCGACGCGTCTGCGACTCGTGCGCCAGCTCATCGGCGGAGCGAAACCTGTGACCGAGCTCTGCGACGCGCTCCACGTCACGCCCTACAACGTATCCAAGCACCTCCGCGTCCTCAAAGAAGCCGGCCTGCTCGAAGTCGAAAAACAGGGCCAGCTTCGCATCTACGCCCTCGCCGCCGACTTCCGCCAAAAGTTGTCCAACAACGCCAACACGCTCGACCTCGGCTGCTGCCAGTTCCATTTCGACAAGCTGCCGGAGTAGGCTGAAGCGCGTGGCTCGGGTGTGAAGACCGGAGCTTCTCCATCCCGCACAGTTTGTGCAAATTTGCATCAAAGTGGCAAAGCCTGCTGCCATTTACGGGGCATGAAGGCGTTTCAAGGGGGCCATGCCGCAAACACTTCAAGCCATCGCCACCGCCGCGCGGGTATCCGTCAGTACGGTCAGCCGTGCTTTGAACGGGCATCCGGCCATCAGCCGGGAGACGGTGGAGCGTGTGCGGCGCTCGGCTGAAAAGCTGCGCTATCAGCGGCGGCGCTCGCATGTCGCCCCCCAGGCCGGCAGCCCACTGGCGGGGCGTACCGTGGCGGTGATGGCGCTGGGCATGGAGCGCTCTTTGATGACGCTGCCGGTGAATGCGGACGTCATCAGCGGGGCCGAGCGGGCGCTGGCGGAGGCGGGTGCGCAGGTGCAGCTCGCGTTTGTGCCGGATGTGGAGCATCCGCCTGGCGGCCACCTGCGGCACAAGCCGGACGGCCTTATTTTGGCCGGAGCTTTGCAGGGGGAGATGCTGGTGTCGTCAGAAAGCGACATGATGCGCCACCTGCGCCTGCTGCCCACAGTCTGGGTGCTGGGCCGGCCAAGCGGCTGCTGGGGAGACGCGGTCGTCTCCGACGATCACGGCACAGGTGCGCGCGCGGCGGAGCATTTGGTGCGGCTCGGGCACCGGCGGCTCGCCTTCCTCAATCCCAAGCCGGATCATCTGCTGTTTCAAAGACGCGAGGACGGCTTCGCGGCCATGGCGCGCCGTCTGGGCGCGGAAGTGACGAGTTTTTGCGAGGCTCCCAAGGCGGGCTGGAATCTGCCGCTGCCGGCTCCGCAGACGGTGGAGGCGGTGCAGGGACTGGTGGATGCCGTGCTGGGCTGCAAGCCGCGCCCCACCGCCATCTTTGCCGCGGCGGACAGCGTGGCCGCGCTCGTGTATCGCGCACTGGCGGTGCGTGGCCAGCGCGTCGGGCGTGACATCAGTGTTATCTCCGCCAATAACGACGCGCCCGTGATCGCGGGCCTGCATCCGCGCCTGACCACCTTTGATGTGAAGGCTCACGACCTCGGTCGCCTCGCCGCGCAGCAGCTCGCCCTGCGCATGAGCTGCCCCGCCGACACGCCCGCCTGCGAACTCATGCTCGCCTCCGAACTCGTCGAGGGCGAGTCGGTGGTGCGCCCTTCTTCTACATACCGTCAAGGGCGGTTGCAAACCTCCCCTCATTGATAAACCCACCCCATGAACCGCCGCCATTTTCTCCAGAGCACCGCCGCCGCCAGTGCGCCGCTTTTCGCCGCGGAAGAGCGCCCGAAGCCGCCCTTCCGCGTTCTTTACAGCAACGACACCACGAACATCCTGTCCTGCGTCAGCCCGTTTCATCAAGCGCGGCAGCCCTTCCGCAAAGAAATGCTGGAGGCCACGGTGGACGAGGTGGCGGGACTCGTGGACGCGCATCTGCTCCAGCCCGGACTCGGTGTGGTGCCCATGTGGCCGAGCAAGATGATCAACCTGGAGGAGCACTACGCGTGGATCAAAGAGCGCTACGGCATCGGCCCGGATTCGTTCGGCAACTTCGCGCTCAAGGGCGGCGACATCGTGCAGGTCTTCATTGACCGCTGCCGTCTGCGCGGCCAGGCGGCCTTTGTCTCCGTGCGCATGAACGACGCGCATCACAAGGAGTATGTGGACGCGAAGCCCGGCGACAAACCCGGCAGCAGCATCGGCATGAGTGTGACGCGCTGGTATGCGGAGCACCCGCAGTACCGCATCAAGCCCGGCTCCGAACGCGGCGCGGACCGCGTGCTGAACTGGGCCGTGCCTGAGGTGCGCGCCCGGATGCTCGCTCTCATTCAGGAGCTGTGCGTGAACTACGATCTCGACGGCCTGGAGCTCGATTTCCTCCGCACCTACAGCTACTTCCGCCTGGAGGAGACGCCTCTCGAACAGCGCCGCGCCATCATGACCGGCTTCGTCAAAGACGTGCGCGCACTGCTCGACCGCACGGTGCGAAATGGCAAACGCCGCTGGCTCTGCGCACGCGTGCCGTGCTATCTGGAGGCGCTCGACGTACTCGGCCTCGACCTCCCCGCGCTCACCACCGCCGGGCTCGACATGGTGAACGCGTCCGCGCACTACTTCACCACGCAGCAGCATCACTTGGACGCCATTCGCCGTCGTGTGCCGAATGCCGCGCTGTATTTCGAGCTGTGCCACACCCTCTTCAAAGGCGACAAGGTGCAGGCCGGTTACGATGTCTTCCCCTACCGCCGCGCCACGCGCGAGCACCTGCACACCTCCGCCCACCTCGCTTACGCAAAGGGCGCCGATGGCATCAGCCTGTTCAACTTCGCCTACTACCGCGAGCATGGCAAAGGCGAGGGCCGCGGCAGCTTTGGCGAGCCGCCCTTCGACGCGCTCAAAGAATTGGGCGACCCGAAAACGCTCGCTCGCCAGCCGCAGCATTGGTTCATCGCCCCCGGCTGGCGCGCCCCCGGCATGAAGCCGCTATCCGTGCCGCGTAAGATCGAGCCGGGCAAACCCGCCGCCTTCACTTTTCATCTCGCCGCGCCACAGAGTGGCTGGAAAAACACCGCGCGTCTGCGCGTGCAGTTCGATCAAGCACCCGCGGCTGGCGCATGGCGCGCCACTTTCAACGGCGGGCTCATTCCCGCCACCGCCGATGTCTCCGAGCCGTTCCCTGTCGCTTACCCCTCCATGATGGGTGCGCCCGATGAACTCCGCGCCTGGACCGTCCCGCCCGCGCTTTTGCGCGAAGGTGCGAACAAGCTCGAACTCACCGGCCCCGGAGCCACCGTCCTCTTTCTCGACCTCGCCCATTCATGAAATTTCATCCTCCACTCTTTGCGCTTTTTGCGTTCTTTTGCGGCTACTCCGCCGCCGCCGGAAAACCCGATGTACTCATCCTCCTCACGGATCAATGGAGCCCGCGCTATCTGAGCTGGGACAATCCCGAAGTGCGCACCCCGCATCTCGACAAGATCGCCGCCGAGGGCATGATCTTCGATGCCTGTTACGTCACCTCGCCCGTGTGCATGCCGGCCCGCCTTTCACTGATCACCGGTCTCTATCCGCACAACGCGGGCCACGGTTTGTGGGGGAACGCCAACAGCTTTTACGTCCGCCCCGAAAACGCCGCGATGTATCAGGACATTCAACGCGCCGGGCACACCACGGCGCACATCGGCAAGACGCACTGGACCACCGGCCCGGCCTGGCAGGAGCAGTTCAAAAACAGCGGCGCTTTCTTCAAAGCGCTCGGCATCGATCACATCGCCGACATTTCCGGCCCGCCGGATTCCAATCGCGGCCGTGATCCCTACTCGCAGCATCTCCGCCAACGCGGCATCCTCGACGCCGTTTCCGAAGACCTCCACGCACGTTATCTCAGTGGCGAATTCGCGCCCTCGCCCAGCAAGGCGCCCGTGGACGACTACCACGATGTCTTCACCACCGGCCTCGCAGTGGAAATCATCCGCCGGCAGCCGAAGGACAAGCCGCTGTGCCTCGTCGTCAGCCTGCACTCACCGCATCCGCCACTCGACGCGCCGGGTGATTACGCCACGATGTTTGATCCTGGAAAACTCACCCTGCCAGCGAACGTGCCCGAGAAATATCTGCGCGAGGGCCGTGCCCTCAACCACGAACGCACGAAGCTCATGCTCGCCAACTATCTCGGCAAAATCGCGCTGGTGGACGATTGCGTGGCAAAGCTGGTGGAGGCTCTAAAAGCACGCGGCACCTGGGACAGCGCCTTCTTCGCTTTCACTGCCGATCATGGCGAGATGATGGGCGGGCACGGCTACCTCACCAAGGGCCGCTTTTATGAGGAGTCCGTGCGTGTGCCGCTCGTGCTGCGCTGGCCCGGTCATGTGAAAACCGGTCGCAGCAAGGCCCCCGTGCAAATGATGGACGTGTATCCCACCATCGTCGAAGCCGTCGGCGGCCAGGTCACACCCGGCCGCTTCGCCAAGTCGCTGCTGCCCATCGCCCGCGGCGAAAGAGAACGCATCCGCCCCATCGCCATCAGCGAGATCGGCAACAGCGCGCCGCTGCGCATCATGGCCCGCGACGAGCGCTACAAATACTGGGCCGATGAGGAGGAGGAGTTCCTCTTTGACCTCGAAACCGATCCCCTGGAGCAGAGCAACCTCGCCAAGTCTTCTGGTCATGAGGCCACGCTGAATCTCATGCGCCAAAAACTGCTCACCCACCTGCGCGGCACTCAGGTGAACCTCGCCGCAGGCTCCAAATCCAAAGTCCAGCGCCTGCGCGAGGCGGAGGCGAAGAAAGCCGGACAATCTCACCCCCCAAAGACCAAGCCATGACCTTCCGCCCACTCGTCCTGCTCCTTTCGTCATTCGTCATTACACATTCGTCATTCGCAACGCCGCCGAACGTCCTCTTCATCGCCGTGGACGACCTGCGCACCGACCTCGGCTGCTACGGCGCGGCGCACATGAAGACGCCGCGCATGGACCAGTTCGCCGCCGGCGGGCTGCTGTTTGAGCGGGCCTATTGCCAGGTCGCCGTGTGCAATCCCTCGCGCGTCAGCATCCTCTCCGGAGCGCGGCCTGACACCACCGGCGTCCTCGACAACCAGCACTTCATGCGACCGCTGATGCCGGATGTCGTCGCCCTGCCGCAGCACTTCAAAAACCACGGCTGGCATGCCGTCTCTCTCGGAAAAATTTACCACCACAGTCTGCGCGAGCCCGGCGAGGACCCGCTCTCCTGGAGCGAGGAGCCGTGGTATCGCGGCAAGCCCTCGCCGAGTTACTTCGCCAAGGAGTCGCTCGACTTTGTGGAGCGCATGAAAAAGCTGCCCAAGAGCGAGCAGTCCTTCATGCTGCGCGGCCCGCCCTTTGAAGCCAGCGACACCTCCGACGACGTGCATCACGACGGCCAGACCGCGCTGAAAGCCATCGAAACGATGCGGCGCTTGAAGCAGCAGGACAAGCCCTTCTTTCTCGGCGTGGGCTTCGTCAAACCGCACCTGCCCTTCAACTGCCCGCAAAAATACTGGGACCTCTATCCGGCGGAAAGCATCAAGTTGCCCGCCAACTACGCCCCGCGCACCGACGTGCCCGAGCCCGCTCTGCACGACCCCTACGAGCTGCGCAGCTACGGCACCGTGCCGAAGGAAGGCGAACCCATCAGTGACGCCATGGCGCTGAACTTGATCCGCGGCTACCGCGCCTGCGTCAGTTTCATGGACGCACAGCTCGGCCGTGTGCTCGATGAGCTCGACGCGCTCGGCCTCGCCGAAAACACCATCGTCGTCCTCTGGAGCGACCACGGTTACCACCTCGGCGAGCACGGCTTGTTCACCAAGATGACCAACTTCGAGCTTGGCACCCGCGTCCCGCTCATTATCCGCGCACCCGGCATGAAAACCGCCGGTCAGAGAACCCGGGCGCTCGTCGAGCTCGTGGACCTCTACCCCACCCTCGCCGAACTCGCCTCCCTGCCGCTGCCAGCGCATCTCGAAGGCACCAGCTTTGTGCCGCTGCTGGAAAACCCCGCGCTGCCGTGGAAAAAAGCCGCCTTCAGTCAATACCTGCGCAAAGGCCGCCCCGGCATCATGGGAAAAGGTCCGCTCGCCTTCGACGGTCGCAGTCTCCGCACCGCCGACTGGCGCTACACCGAGTGGAAAGACGCGCAAGGAAAGCTGCTCGGCACCGAACTTTACGATCACACCCAAGACCCATCCGAAAACACCAACCTCGCGAATGATCCAGCCCACGCCAAAACCCTCCAGGATCTCGCCGCGCAACTGCGTGCCGGCTGGAAGGCGGCCCGGCCCGGCATCGCAGCAAGATGACTGAGCGCGGCACGTTCTGAGCACTCCATGCTCCGCCTCACCCTCCTCCTCTTCGCCCTCAGCTCTTCGCTCTTCGCCGCGTCGAAGCCCAACGTTCTGCTCATCTGCGTGGACGACCTGAAGCCGCTGATCGGCAGCTACGGCGATCCTTTGGCGAAGACGCCGAACATTGACCGGCTCGCGAAGCGCGGCGTGCAGTTTGACGCGGCGTATTGCAACCAGGCGGTGTGCTCTCCCTCGCGCAACTCGCTCATGACCGGCCTGCGCCCGCAGACGATCGGCATCTACGATCTGCCCACGAATTTCCGCAAGGCGGTGCCGGATGCGATCACCGTGGCGCAGCATTTCCGTGCGAACGGCTACCGCACCGAGGCCATGGGCAAGATCATGCACAAGGGCCACGGCAATGTCGAAGACGCGGCCTCCTGGACCGTCCCGCACTGGGTGCCGAAGGCCTCCACCTACGCGCTCAAGGAAAGTACCGAGGTCAAACGCAGCGGCAGAAACGGCGACCGCGGCACGGCGACCGAAAACGCCGAAGTGGCCGACGATTTTTACGCGGACGGTCAGTTGGCGCTGCACGCGGTGGAGCGTCTCCAAAACGCCGCGAAGAATCCCGGCGAGCCATTCTTCATCGGCGTCGGCTTCATCCGCCCGCACCTGCCCTTCATCGCGCCGCAGAAATACTGGGACCTCTATTCAGCCTCTGCCATCCCGATGCCCAGGGTCACGACGATGCCGGAAGGCGCGCCGGAATACGCCGGGCAGTTCGGCGGCGAACTCCGCCAGTACAGCGACATCCCGGAGAAGGGCGATCTCGACGACGACCTGACCCGCAAGCTCATCCACGGCTACTATGCCGCGACGAGCTACATGGACGCACAGCTCGGCCTCGTGCTGGATGCGCTCGACAAGTCCAGCCTCGCCGACAACACCATCATCGTCCTCTGGGGCGACCACGGCTGGCACCTCGGCGACCACCGCTTCTGGTGCAAGCACACGAACTACGAGCAGGCCGCCCGCATCCCGCTCATCGTCGCCGCGCCCGGCAAGGCTGCAGGCGTCAAAACCTCGTCGCTCGTCGAGACAGTGGATCTCTATCCCACACTCGCCGAACTCGCCGGCCTGCCCGCACCGCAGGGCCTCGACGGCGTCAGCTTTGCCAAAGTCGTCGCCGATCCCTCCGCGAAGACCCGCGACAGCATCACGCACGTCTATCCGCGCGGCGGCCTGCTCGGTCGCGCCATCCGCACCGCACGCTATCGCATGGTCGAGTGGAAGAAACCCGGCGCCAGCACCGACACCGCCGAGTTTGAACTCTACGACTACGAAACCGATCCGCTGGAGACCAAGAACCTCGCCAAGGACAAACCCGAAGTGCTCGCCGAACTGCGCGGCATTCTCGCCACACAGCCAGAAGCGAAGCCGCAGATCTCCAGCAAAGCCGAACCCGCAAAAGCCGCGTCGAAGAAGCCGAAGGTCGATCGTAACGTCGCCTTTGACAAACGCGACACGAACAAGGACGGCCAGCTCACTCTTGAAGAGTTTCTCATCAACCAGCCCGATCCCGATGAAGCGCCGAAACGCTTCCCCGTGTTCGACAAGGACGGCAACGGCACCCTGAGCCGCGAGGAGTATGTGAAGAGCGGGAAGTAGTAATAGTGCGCCGTTCAGTCCCGTTTCCGAGTTCTTTTTCTCGGCCTAGTGGATCGTGGTGCGCCTGATTTAGAGTTCTCCAATGCCATCGAAACAACAGTCATAAAGCATAGAGCCCCTTGAACTGCCGCCGCTATCAGTGCGAATTTGCCCGAATCGATGTTTGTGCTCGCACAGGCTTGTAATGAAGTGATTACAACAACCTGGCCTTGAATGAAAAAATGTTGACTGATCATGTGTGGATTGCGTTTGATTCATACCCGCGAGTGTTCTGTAAAATGCGTTGCCGTACAGGCATAAGGATGCCTGTTCAAAGTGAACCACTCGCAGATCGTTGAATTAATCTGCGGCAACTATGAATAGCCTCGGGCAATCGGGTATAACGAGGTCGCCATAGCAAGACATCGGCAACTGCCGGACACCTTGCTAGGCTCTCCTCAAGCACCAAATCGGCAGCTGCCGGACCTGATGGTCTTAGATGAAGCTACGATCGGTTTTCTGCTTCTACTACGCAACGCATTTCTGCGCCGTCTCCAATGGATGTCTTCATCTGATCCCGCCGCCCATCCGCATACGCGGTGAAGACAGCTTTGATCTCGTCGCGCACGCGGCGAAACACGGCGAGAATTTCCTCGTCAGTGCCGGTGGCGTGGGCGGGGTCGTCGAAGGGCCAGTGGTGGCGGTTGAGCTGGCCGGGGAACATCGGGCAGGCCTGGTCGGCGTTGCCGCAGACGGTGATGACGGTCTCCACATCGCGGTCGAGAAAGTCGTTCATGTGCTTGCTGGTGTGCGCAGAGATGTCGATGCCGATCTCGGCCATCGCCTTGATGCCGAGCGGATGGACATAGCCTGCTGGCTTCGATCCGGCGCTGGCGACTTCGAGGATGTCACCCGCAACCGAGCGCAGCAGGCCTTCGGCTAGATGAGAGCGGCAGGAGTTGCCGGTGCAGAGGATGAGGACGAGGGGTTTGGATGGGGTCATGGCAGGCGGAGTTTTGCAGAGCTGGAATGACGAATGAGCTACTTTGAGTCATTGGGAGCTGCGCACTGGCCGCCGCAACAATCGGCATCACGAAGCGCCGAGCACAACGGCACGGCGGCCAAGGCGCCGACCACCGGCGCGACCAGATAAATCCACAGATGCTCCAGATGACCGGACAACAACGCCGGAGCGAGTGAACGGGCGGGATTCATTGATGCGCCGCAGATCGGGCCTGCAAACATCGCCTCCATAGCAATCACGCCACCGACGGCGATGCCCGCCGTGATGCCTTTCTCCTTCGCGCCGGTGGAGACGCGCAGGATGGTGAGCATCAGGATCGCGGTGAGGATCACTTCGAGCACGAAGCTCTGCATGGCGCTTCCAGCAGGCAGCGTGGCACCGAGTTTCTCGTTCGCGGGAAAGAGCAGCCGCAAAACACCGCTGGCGAGGCATGCACCTCCGATTTGAGCCGCGAGGAAGCCGGGAACGTCTTTCCAAGCAAAGCGTTTCCCTGCGGCAAAAGCCAGCGTGACGGCCGGATTCAGATGCGCGCCGCTCACATCGCCGAAGGTATAGATCATCGCCATCACGACGAGACCGAAGGTCAGCGCGATGCCCGCGTGGCCGATCACGCCGCCGCTGACTTCGTTGATGATGATCGCCCCCGTGCCCGCGAACACGAGCGTGAAGGTCCCGAGGAGTTCGGAAAGCAGCTTGTTCATCTCAGCAGCATTTGGAGCCGGGCGTGCAGCAGGTCTGCGGCATGCTTTTCGGCGCGGGATCGGGCGTCGTGCAGCATTCGCCGGGCAGGCAAATCCCGCGGGCGAGGCAGTCGGTGTGCTTCCAGCCGCAGTGGAAAGCGAGCACGCCATTGATGATTTCGGCGCTCTCGACTGGGAACTGCGCCACGACGCCATCCTCGTATTCGATTTCGACGGGAAGCTCGTGATGCGGCAGCACATCGCCCGCAGCGTCGAAGATTTTGGCGAGCTTTCCTGCCGTGAGACGATGCTCCACATCGTCATGCACCCAGGTTTGCAGCAGGCAGGTCTCCAGTGTGCGACGCGTCCCGCCGCAGTCGATGAAGCGCTTCGTCACATGACCGACCTCCGTGATGTGGAAGTGCGCAGGGATCAATCCGCCGTCTGGCAGCACAAAGGTGAGCGGTTTGTCCGCATGAGCGCGGAGTTGGGTGAGGAATTCAGTGATGTTCATGGGAAATCAGCAGCAGGAGGTGGTTTTCTTTCCGCCGCAGGCGAGCTTGTCCACGCAGCGGATGAAATCGCCCAGGCAATCGCAGGCGAGCGAGTAGTAGATATTGAGGCCGCGCTTCTCGCAGTTCAGCACGCCCGCCTCGCGCATGAGCGTGAGGTGCTTTGAAACCGTGGACATGTCCGCGCCGACGAGATCTTTCAGGTCGCACACGCACATCTCGCCCTTCATCAGCGCCTCCGCGATCAGCAGGCGCGACGGATGCCCCAGCGCCTTGATCACGACGGCACGGTCTTCGAGGCTTTTCTTTGCGGCGGGCATCTACTTGGTCATTTAGCCAATTAGTATGCTCAATCAACAAGTTTCGCGCACTGGCATTGCTTTACTCTGCGGATCTGCCGGGCCAGATTCCTTCATGAAAACGCTGCAAGTCTATGACCCGCCCATGTGCTGCTCCACCGGCATCTGCGGGCCGAATGTCGATCCTGACCTCGTGAACTTCGCCGCCATGCTCTCGCAGCTAGCGAACGCGGGGGTGAAAGTGGAGCGCCACAATCTGGGCCAGCAGCCGCAGGCCTTTGCGCAGAACGCGGCGGTGCGTGAGGCGCTGCAAAAAGAGGGGACCAGTGTGCTGCCGCTGATCTATCTAGACGACGAGGTCTATATGAAGGGTCGTTACCCGAACCACGACGAACGCCCGGCCTTATTCCGTGCAGCGATGGGCATTCAGGAGGAGGCATCATGACGCTGCCGCGCTACCAGCCTGATGCCGCTTCGGCCACCCGCTTCCTGTTTTTCACCGGCAAGGGCGGCGTGGGCAAGACCTCGCTCTCCTGCGCGGTGGCGTTGAAGCTGGCGGAGGCGGGCAAACGCGTGCTGCTCGTCAGCACCGACCCGGCATCGAACCTTGATGAAGTGCTGGAAACACGCCTGAGCAACCAACCTTCGGCCATCCCCGGTGTGCCGGGCCTGGATGCGCTGAACATCAATCCCGTCGAGGCTGCCGCCGCGTATCGCGAACGCTTGATCGGCCCCATGCGCGGCATTCTGCCGGAGGCGGCGCTGCGCAGCATGGAGGAGCAGCTTTCCGGCTCCTGCACGGTGGAGATCGCCGCCTTTGACGAGTTCTCCGGCCTCATTGGCAATCCTGATGCAGCAAAGAGCTACGACCACGTCATCTTCGACACCGCGCCCACCGGCCACACGCTGCGACTGATGAGTCTGGCGAAGGCTTGGGACCAGTTTTTGGACAACAACACCAGCGGCACGTCATGCCTGGGTCCGCTCGCTGGATTGGAAAAGCAGCGCGTCATTTACGAGGCGACAGTGAACACTTTGGCGGATGAAAGAGCCACCACGCTCGTGCTCGTCAGCCGTCCTCAGCTTGCCGCCCTGCGCGAGGCGGAGCGCACCTCCAAGGAACTCCGCGCCCTCGGCGTGGCGAACCAGCAGCTCGTCATCAACGGCGTGTTCGAAACGAAGTGTCCTGAAGACCACACCGCCCAGGCCATGCAGCAGCGCGGAGTCCATGCGATGAGCAAGGCCGCCACCTTCATCGCCAGCCTGCCGACTTTCATCGTGCCGCTGCGCTCCATCAACATCCTCGGCATCGGCGGATTGCGTGTGTTGCTGGACGGCGATGATGCCTGCGGTTGCGTCGCCCCGATGATGGATGAGAGGAGGCCGCCTGAGATGCAGAGCCTCGATCAAATCGTGCATGACATCGAGCAGCGAGACCACGGCGTCATCATGACGATGGGCAAGGGCGGCGTGGGCAAGACCACCGTCGCCGCCGCCATCGCCGTGAGTTTGGCCAAACGCGGACACCGCGTGCATCTCAGCACCACCGATCCCGCCGCGCATGTGGCGCAGACCCTGGACGGACAGGTGGAAGGCCTCACGCTGAGTAAAATCGATCCCGACGCCGAGACCGCCGCCTACACCGCCGAGGTCATGGCTAATCAAGGTGCGCAGATGGACGAGGCCGGCCGCTCTTTGCTCGAAGAAGATCTGCGCTCGCCCTGCACGGAAGAGATCGCGGTGTTCCGCGCCTTTGCCCGCGAGGTGGGCCAGGGGACAGACCGCTTTGTCGTGCTCGACACCGCGCCCACCGGCCACACGCTGCTGCTGCTGGATGCCAGCGAGGCCTATCAGCGCGAGCTGGAGCGTCAGGCCCGCAGCACCCAGCCCGAGGAAGTTTTGAAACTGCTGGAGCGCCTGCGCGATCCCGGCTTCACGCACATCCTCATCGTCACTCTGCCCGAGGCCACGCCCGTGCATGAGGCCGCCGCCTTGCAGGAGGATCTGCGCCGCGCCCGCATCGAACCCCACGCGTGGGTCGTCAATCAAAGCCTGCTCCACAGCGGCTCGTGCGATCCTTTGCTGCAACGCCGCGAGCAAACTGAGCATCGCTACATCGAGGAAGTGGTCCGAACACAAGCCACCCGCACCGCCTGGCTTCCCTGGCAGGCCGAGGAGCCTGTGGGCGTGGAGGCTTTGATGCATCTGGCCGCTACGCCGCCTCCGATCCGCCAGCACGATACCCCGACGGCGAAACTCCCACCTGTCGCCGAAACCACGCGGTAAAGTGCGACGCGTGCCGGAAGCCGAGTTCAAATGCGATCTCCTTCATCGTGCGGTGATCCACCAGGATGCGCTCACGTGCCGCGTCGAGACGACGGCGTTCCAGATAGCCGCGCAAGCTCGTGCCGATATGCTGCTGGAGCAGTTGATCGGCGCGGCGTTGCCCCAAACCAAAGTTGGGAGGCAGCGTCGGCGTCGTTTGATCAAGCGGACGGCTGTCGAGCCAGGCCACGAGCTGATCGACACGACTGCGGCGGCTTTTGGCGAGCCGGGGTTCGGCTTCGATGCCGTTTCCATGCAGCACGCCGCACCAAACCGCGAACCAGGTCTGAAACGTAGCCTCGCGTGCCGACCAGGCCGCCATCGAGTGTGCCGTCGGCTTCACCGCTTCGCGATAGGTCACCGCTTTGCGGCCACGATGCACGTGGCGGAAGAGCTCCAGCGTCGCGGCACGGAGTTTCGGCGACTTCGCTGTAAAATTGAGCCCACCGCGAAATACCGGCCTGCCATCCGGCCATTGGCATCGAAAACCAACCGACAGCAGTCGCGTGCCCGGCGCAAACCAATGCCGCCGCGGTCCCGGTGCGGAGAAAAACGCTGATCCGCGCTTCACGATGAACTCATTTCCGTCGGTGCGAATGCGGCCCTCGCCCTGCTCGACGAA
Source organism: uncultured Prosthecobacter sp. (assembly GCA_964452755.1). Classification (GTDB taxonomy): domain Bacteria; phylum Verrucomicrobiota; class Verrucomicrobiia; order Verrucomicrobiales; family Verrucomicrobiaceae; genus Prosthecobacter. The sequence continues at coordinate 1,534,969 of CAYVQY010000001.1, forward strand.
GAACACGCCCGCAGGCACCGGAATCTCCGCCGACCACACGCCGCAGACCGGCACTGGCCCGCGATACACCCACAGCCAGTCATTGCGGAGGCTGCGCCAGGCGTCGGCGGTGAATACAGGAGGTCGGGCCATGTGTAAGCGATTTCCGTTTAGCATAACACACCGCGGTTGTCTGCGCGGCTGATGTGGCTTTGCTGTCCGGATGAAGTCCAACCTTCTCGCCCTGTCTCTTTTGGCCAGTATCGCCGTCGCGCAGGAGCCGCGTGACGTGAGCGGCATCTATCCATCACTCGCCATGTTCAACAACGAAGGCGAGTGCGGCACGGGCGCCGTCGTACCGTGGGCGGATCGCTTGTGGGTGATCACCTATGGACCGCATCTGCCCTTTGGATCGAGCGACAAGCTCTACGAGATCACGACTGACCTGAAGCAAACCATTCGTCCTGAAAGCGTCGGCGGCACGCCGGCGAATCGTATGATCCATGGGGAGTCACAGCAGCTTTTCATCGGGCCGTATGTCATCGACGCGCAGCGCGGCGTGCGCGTCATCCCGCCGAGCATCATGCCCGGCCGTCTCACCGGCAATGCGCGGCACCTCACCGATCCCGCGGGCAAGATCTACTACGCCACGATGGAGGAAGGGCTCTACGAGGTGGATGTGAGGACGCTGGCCGTGAAAAATTTCATCCGCGACGGCAACGGCATCAAAAAAGGCTTCAAGGTCGAGACGCCGCTCTCCGATTTGAACTCCGAGCTGCCCGGTTATCACGGCAAAGGGCTCTACTCATCGCAAGGCCGTGTCATTTACGCCAACAACGGCGACCGCGACAAACGCGTGATGACCGACCCCACCACACCGAGCGGTGCTTTGGGCGAATGGACCGGCAGCGGCGACTGGCAGCTCGTTCGGCGGAATCAATTCACCGAAGTCACCGGCCCCGGCGGCATCCACGGCAGCGATCCGAACGCGCCCGTGTGGAGCATCGGCTGGGACGCGAAATCGCTCATCCTCATGCTGCTCGATGGTGGCAAATGGCAGTCCTTCCGCCTGCCCAAAGTCAGCCACAGCTACGACGGTGCACACGGCTGGAACACCGAGTGGCCGCGCATCCGCGACATCGGGGAGGACCACCTGCTCATGACCATGCACGGCGCGTTTTGGAGCTTCCCAAAGACTTTTTCCGCCGCGAACACGAACGGCATCCGCGCCCGCAGTGCCTACCTGAAAGTCATCGGTGACTTCACCCGCTGGAACGACCGCCTCGTCTTCGGCTGCGATGACTCCGCGAAGTCGGAGTTCCTCAACAAGCGCAAAGTCAAAGGCGGCATCGACAGCATCGGCCAGTCGCAGAGCAACCTGTGGTTCACCAGCCCCGACACCCCCGGCAAACTCGGCCCCGCGCACGCCAGCGGCGCGATGTGGCTGCATGAGAGCGTCAAAGCGGGCGATGTGAGCGATCCTTTCCTCGTCGCCGGTTGGAATCACCGCAGCGTCTGGCACATCGACTATGCCATGGGTGAGTCCAAGCGTGTCCAGATCACTGGCGACGACGAATGGCTGCGCGTGAAGGCCGAAAAGGACTCGAAAGACTTCAGCGTGCTGATCACTCTCTCGAACGGCGATGCACGCGGCACCGAGGCCGATGCGATTTTCGACGGCATCGCTCGAATCGGCGACGAAAACACCCAGACCGGGGTTTTCCGCCCTCGCGGTGAAAACAAGCGCACGCTGAGCTTTGCCACGAACGCAGGCTACTACGAGATGGGAGCCGATTTGAAACTCCAGCGCGTCGAAGACGCCGCGGCGGAGAAGTGGGTGCAAACCAAGGTCGCGATTCCGAAGAACGTCATCACGCTCGACGAAGCCAGCGTGCTCGTCGTCGATGATCGCGGCCGCCGCTGGCGTCTGCCGCGTGCCTCAAAAGCCTACGACGGCCCCACGAACGCCGGCGAACTGCGCGTCTGCCGCGAGGTCGCCACCGAGCGCGACATGCTCAGCGCCTGCGGCACCTTCTTCGAACTGCCCGCCGAAAATGCCGACGGCTTCGCGAAGATCCGTCCTGTGTGCTCGCACAACCTGCGCGTGACGGACTACGGCGGATATCGCGGCCTCCTTTTGATGAGCGGCATCTCACCCGATGCCAAAGCCGGCGTGCACATCATTCGCAGCGACGATGGCAAAGCCGCGCTCTGGGCCGGAGCCATCGACGACCTGTGGAAACTCGGCAAGCCACGCGGCGAAGGCGGACCATGGATGCATGCAAAGGTCAAGGCAGGCGAGAAAAGTGACCCCTATCTGATGTGGGCCTACGATCAGCGCACGCTAATGCTCAGCCACGATCAAAACGAGCCCGTGAGCTTCCACATCGAGCTCGACCTCACCGGCACGGGATTGTGGGTTACGTATCAGCAACGCGAGGTTTCCCCCGGCGAGGAAACGAGCCTCCCCTTTGAACCTGCAGTGCAGGCACGGTGGATACGGGTGACAACGGATACCGAATGCGTCGCGACGGCGCAGTTAAAGTACGAGTGATCTCCGTCCCCGCGAGGCGCGTATTTTCAAGGGGTTGCTTTTGCACTGATTCCGCGATTCCGGCCGCCAGGGCATACAAAAAGTCATCGCATCATGCGCCAACAGTGTCACTGTTACCGCCATGCCAGCCACTTTTGGACAGACACTCAGCGCAGCGCGTGAAAAGCGCGGGCTGACTCTCAAAGATGCCTCGCACGAGACGCGCATCACGGAGCAGCGTCTGCACTATCTCGAAACGGACAACTACGCCGCGTTTGGCAGCATGACCTATGCCAGGTCATTCATCCGGGAATACAGCACGTTCCTCGACGTGGACGCGTCCGCCGTGCTGAAAACGCTTCCGACGGGCGTCCTCGGCGGTTCACGCGACTACCGCTACCTGACGCAGACGCACGGCCCGTGGGTGCGTGACCGCTTGCAGCCTCCACAGCGAATCACTGAGCCTGCGGGGGCAAATTCGGTGCGGCAAATTCGCTCTCCACTCCCGGCCGCGATCGCCGTTTTCATCCTCATCCTCGTCGGCACGGCGATGTGGGGGAAGCATGTGGCGGATCTTCAGCACCAGGTGGAGCCCGCAGCGCTGAAGGCGATTCCCGTCGAGGAAGATGAAATTCCAACCGTGTCCGCCGAACCAATGCAGGCCATCGCCGCGAAGGCGAGGCAGGTTCAAATGCCCGTCTCGGTGCCGAAGGCAACCCCCGTGGACTGATCCCTCATGCCGACACCCGCTCCCCCCCCTTCTTCGCCCTCATCCGGATGGCTTGAGCCCGTGCTGTGGACGCTGGGCATGGCCGCCGCCATGACGGTTTTCGCCTTAGTGAATGAAACGGCGGGCGAGGTGGCCCTGCAGGGGCTGGCCTATCTTTTCTCGTTTGTCACCACGCCCTTCTTTCTGGAGGCGTCTGCAGCCTTTGCGGGTCTTTGCATCGTCCTCATCATCAACCAGCGCCGCATCGCGAAGGAAGGCGACGGCTGGGTGGAGATGGAGATCAAGGACACCGACAAAATCGCTGACGAAGAAGTGAAAAAGCAGGCGGACGTATCCTAGGCGGAGCGGACGTTGAATCCCGCTGGCCTGTGCCGCGTCCCTGCTTCACCCTCAGGTTTCCGAATGACCGTCGCCTCGATCTCCGCTCCTCCCATGCCCGCGCCGGCGGACCTGCGGATCGTGGCGGCCGGAAAGTATCTGGAAGAGGGCGCGGGCCGGGCCTTTTTTTTGCACGGCATCAGCTACGGCCCGTTCCAGCCAAACTCGCGGGGCGAACCCTTTCCGGAGGACGCCCGTCTCACGACCGACCTGCGCCACATCACCGCTCTCGGATTCAACACGGTGCGCATCTACGAACTGCCGACGCCTGCGCTGCTCCGCGAAGCAGGAAACTGCGGGGTCAAACTCATCGTCGGCATTCCTTGGGCGGAGCATGTGGACTTCCTCGCCGACTCCAGCCTGCAGCGTGAGATCGAAAAACGCATCGCCGATGCCGCGACGCGGTTGGGCGGCGAGTCATGCGTCGCCGCGCTGCTCGTTGGCAACGAGATCGAAAAAACGCTCGTGCGCTGGATGGGACCACCGGAGGTGCGCACGTATGTGGAGAGGCTGATCGAAATCGCCCGCCGTCATGCGCCGCAAAAGCTCGTCAGCTACGCCACCTATCCGTCCACAGAGTATCTCATTCCGCGCAATGCGGATTTCTTGGCGGTGAATGTTTACCTGGAGTCACGCGAGGCCTTCACGGCCACGCTGGCGCGGCTGCAGAATCTCGCCGGGAACAAGCCGCTGCTCATCACTGAATTCGGATTGGATGTGAAGGCGAACACGCCGGAGAGGCAGGCGGAGGTGATGCGCTGGCAGCATGACTGCCTGCTGCGCACGGGAGCGGCGGGCGGTGTGTGGTTCGCCTACACGGACGAGTGGCACCGCGGCGGACGCGAGGTGACGGGGTGGCAGTTTGGCATCGTGGACCGCGAACGCCATGAGCGTCCCGCATGCGTTGTGGCGCGTGAGTTGAAGCCGACGCTGCCTGCGCCTGAGAATCCTCCGCGCATCTCGGTGATCGTCTGCACCCGCAACGGCTCGGCAACACTGCATGCCTGCCTCGACTCACTCGTCGCCTTGAACTATCCCGAGTTCGAAGTGCTGGTCATTGATGACGGCTCCACGGACACGACCGCCGGGATCGCGCAGGGCTTTGACCGGGTGATCTACCACCGCCAGGAGCACGCCGGGCTCAGCGTGGCGAGAAATCGCGGCATGGAACTGGCCACAGGGACCGTGCTGGCCTACACGGACGACGACTGCATCGCGCATCCGGACTGGCTGCTGCACCTGAGCCATGCTTTTTCTGATACGGACGTCGCGGCCGCAGGCGGGCCGAACATCCCCCCAACCCCGCGCTCCCGCACGGAACGCCTAGTGGCGGCCGCGCCCGGCGCACCGGCCCACGTGCTGCTCAACGACGTCGAAGCCGAGCACCTGCCCGGCTGCAATCTGGCGATCCGCAAGGACGCGCTCGTGGCCGTCGGCGGCTTCCGCGCTGAATTCGTGGCGGCGGGGGATGACGTCGATGTGTGCTGGCGGCTGCGCGAGGCGGGCGGACGGCTGATCTTTGTGCCGGGTGCGATGGTGTGGCATCACCGGCGCTTCACGATCCGGGCCTATCTGAAACAGCAGAGCGGCTACGGACGCGCCGAGGCGCTGCTGATGAAAACGCATCCCGAACGCTTCGGCATGCTGGGCGGTGCGCGCTGGCGTGGAGGCATCTACGGCGATGTACAGCCGACGGAGCACCCCGAGGAGGGGACGATTTTTCACGGCCCCTTCGGACTGGGCGCCTTTCAGGTCATTTACGCGGCGTCTGGCTATCGCTGGTGGGACACCTTCACCGGGCTGTTGTGGATCGCGCTGATGCTGCTGTCACTCGCGTGCCGACAACCATGGATCGCGGCGGGTGTTCTGCTATTCGCCCTGTGGTCGGCTTGGCGGACAGGCTCACGGAATGCAGCGGCGGCGGGCATGCGCGGCCTGACAGAGCGGCTCCTCATCTCATGGCTCAGTTTTCTTCAGCCCGTGGTCCGGGAGTGGGCGCGATTGCGCGGCATGCTCACCCTGGGCGCGCGTCCCAGCAGGCACCCGCTGCTGCCGGAAATCATCCCGCCCGCCATGCCCTACAAGAAATCGGTCCCGCTCGCCACGCTCCGCTTCTGGAGCGAGGAAGATGTCACCCGCGACGCCTGGCTGAGGGAAATGCGCTCCGTCCTCCACCGCACGCACACGGTGCAACGCGACGATGACGGCTGGCGCTGGTTCGACATCGAAGCCTGGCCCTGGGGCGAGGTCTCCCGCGCCTGGATCAGCGTGACCGAATATCACGGCGAAGGCCGCTGCCTGACCCGCGTGCGCTGCATGCTGCGTGTGCGACGCGGCATGGGGTGGAATTTTCTTCTCTGGTTCGTCATTGCCGGACTGATGATGACGACCCGGCATCTTCTGGTGATGGGTGTGGCCGGCATCCTCGCCGCCGTGATTCTCACGCCGTTGGGCCTGTGGCTGGCACGACGGGAAATGCTGCGCCTCGCACGGGATGCCGCGCAGGCCGCCGGTTTGAAGGAGATGCACTAAACCGGCGCGGGCTAAAAGCGCTGACCAGCGCCGTATGGTCATGCATGACCGCCATGAAACACCTCCTCGCCGTTTTTTCCCTCCTCGCCGTCCTTTCAATGGCATCGCCGGCGGCCGACATCGTCATCATGGTCGTCGAAGATGCGAACAACTACGACGCGGTGAACACGATGCGCGACTTCGCGGAGAAGGAACTGAAGCCGCTCGGCCACCGGGTCACCCTCATTGAAGGGGACAAACCGCAGCCGCATCACTTCGCCGGACTCGTCGAGGCGCTGAAGGATGCCGATCTCCTCATCCTCTTCTCACGTCGTCGTTTTCCACCGAAGGAACAGATGGCAGCCATCCATGCGCATCTTGATGCCGGCAAGCCGCTGCTCGGCATCCGCACCGCGAACCACGCCTTCATTCCGAAGCCGAAGGAGATCGTGGAGGCCAGCCTCTCTCCGTGGCCCGAGTTCACGCACGAGGTGCTCGGCGGGGAGAATACCGGCTATGAGACCAAAGGGCTGCCTTATACCGTCAGTGCCATCGACGGCATCAAGACACCGCTGCTCGAAGGCGTGAACGCCGCGAACATCCGTGGGCACCAATCGCTCTACAAAGTCCTGCCGCTCGCTGATAACGCCACGCCCATCCTCATCGGCACCGCAGGCTCCGGAGCCACCACACCGCCGCAGCCCGTCGCGTGGACTCGCCCTTACGGCCCCAACAAGGCCCGCATCTTCTACACAAGCCTCGGTTCTCCCGAAGACATGCGTATCGCGGATGTTCGTCGTTTGCTCGTCAATGCCGTGAAGTGGACTCTTAACCCAGAGACGCGATGAAACCGGCTTGTTGCCTGATTTGGATTGCCTTGCTCCTGAGCGGCCTTTGTGCGCAAACGCCCGATCTGGGCGGTGTGAAGGTCGCGTTGGAACCCTATTCAGGACCGGCGAAGGTCAGCGCGACGAGTTTGGACAAATTCAAGCTGCGGGTGCAGGTCGAGCGCATGGGAGAATCGCAGCCGCTGGGTGTGCGGGTCGAGCTTCCAACATCGGGACGCAACGTCTGGCCTGCAAATGATGTGGAAGTGCGTGCTGAGTCTGGCGATGCGATGCTGGTGAGACGCTCCGGCATTGAGTGGGGAAATCTCATGGTGCCTGTGCCGGATAAAGTGAGCGTGTTCATCGTGCAGGCTGTTCCGCCCTCGGTGCCGCTGCCACGCAGCACGTCGGACAAAGAACGCGTGATCCAGGATGCCACGAGCGGTGCGCAGGTGCGCATCGCGAACTGGCCGCAGGGCCGCACCGCCGCGCTGAGCATCCGTTTTGATGACTCGCATCCCACACACCTCAGCAAGGCCGTTCCGATCCTGCGTGAATATGGCTTCAAAGGCACCTTCATGGTCAATCCCGGCCCGAAAGAGCCTGGCAGCCGGCAAAATTTCTCCTTCGAGACGCAGCAGGCCGAATGGGAGGCAGTGATGAAGCTGGGCGACATGGAGCTGGCGAACCATTCCGCGCATCATCGCGGCGCAAAGGGTGATGACGACATGGAGCGCGAGATTGGCGGCGCGGCGGAAGCGATTTGGAAACTCACACCCGGAAGAAGCAAGCTCACGGCGCTGAATCTCGGCGGTGGCACGATGTGGGAGACGACACGCACGCTGCGCCACTACCTCGACAAATACCAGCAGTTCGATGCCTCCAGCGGCTCTCTAGGCATGGATGACAGCTACGGCGGACGCGTGGAGGCTTTCCGCAAGGCGCTGCAAACCCACCTCGAGCGCGGCCTTTGGTGTCGCATGCATTACCACTACATCGGCGAGGGTCTGAGCAGCAGCGAGGCACACTTCCGCTCTGCGCTCGACATCGCCAAAGAGCATCAGGACAAGCTCTGGATAGCCGGCATGGCGGACATCTACAAATATCAAAGCGAGCGCAGCACTGCAAAGCTCACGTTGGTGAAGTCGGATGCAAACAGCCTCACCTTCCAGCTCGACTGCGGCACCGATGCGATGCTCTACGACCAGCCTCTGACCATCGAGGTGACTCCCCCAGCGGCATGGGAGGTGGCGAAGGTGGAGGTCAAGGATGCGGCGGGATCGCCGCTCAAGGCCGAAATCGTCGAGTCTGCCAACGGTCGATTACTACGCCTTGAGGCCACGCCGCAGACGTCGTCCTACTCGATCCTCGCATCGCCTTGATTCACGGGCGTGCTTTTGGAGGGAAGCACGATTTTCTGCCACATCAGTCCGCCGATGCTTATGATGAGAGCGATGGCCGATGCTTCTGCTCCAGACTCCTCTTTGACACGCCGGTCGGTTTTTCACACCACGCGATGGTCTCTCGTGTTGCAGGCGAAGGCTGAAACACCGGACGAATCGGCGGCTTCCCTGGAAACGCTCTGCCGGCAATACTGGCCGCCGCTTTATGCCTATGTGCGCGGTCGCGGGCACTCGCCGCATGATGCGCAGGATCTCACGCAGGAGTTCTTTTCCCGGCTGCTGGCGAAAAACTGGCTCTCTGCCGCGGACCCTGCGCGGGGGCGCTTCCGTTCATTCTTGCTGATGGCCCTGAAGCGTTTCCTGGCGAATGAATGGGATCATGTGCGGGCTCAGAAACGCGGCGGCGGCATGCAGCGTTTCGAGCTGGATCCACAGGAGCTGGCGGAGATCCCCGCGCCCGGGAGCATGGCGGGCGATGCGGATGCGTTGTTTGACCGGCAATGGGCTCTGGCACTGCTGCAAAAGGTCATGCAGCGGCTGCGTGACGAGCATGTGGAGGCAGGTCGTGAGGCGGAGTATGAGCAATTGAAGCCCTGCCTCGTCGCGGAACGCGGTGAGCTGGACTACGAGGCGCTCGCTGCTGCGCTGAAGATGAGCGCCGTCTCCGCCCGCAGCGCCGTGCATCGTCTGCGCAAACGCTTCCGCGAGATCTTCCGTGAGGAAGTCGCCGCGACCGTGGAAAAGAACGCCGACATTGAGGATGAAATGCGGGCGGTGATCACCGCGCTGGGCGCGGCGTGAAGATTTTTCCGCTTTTTTGCCACTACGAAAGGCGGTCGCTTAATTCATCCACAGACACATGAACCACTCCCTGCCATCCAGCCCCGCCGATGCCGACACCCTCGTGGACGGTCTCAGCGCACGCCGTCTGGGTGCCCTGAATCTCTCCGCTGACACCCTGCCCGTGCCCGAGGATGCACCAGCACCGCTCACGCCGGAGGCGCTGGCACCCCTCTTCCCGCAGCTCGACATTCTCGAGTGCCTGGGCCGCGGCGGCATGGGCGTGGTTTACAAAGCCCGGCAAAAATCGCTGAACCGCCTCGTCGCGCTGAAACTGCTCGCCCCGGAGCGTGCGGCGGATGCCTTCTTCGCGGGTCGATTTGAAAAAGAGGCGCAGGCGCTCGCCGCACTGAATCATCCGCACATCGTCGGTGTGCATGATTTCGGTCTCGCTGGAGGCTTTTACTACCTCCTCATGGAGTATGTGGACGGGCTGAACCTCCGCCAGGTGCTGCAAGAGCGTCGTTTGTCCCCGCCGGAGGCGCTCAGCATCATCCCGCCCCTTTGCGAGGCACTGCAATGTGCGCACAGCCGCGGCATCGTGCATCGCGACATCAAACCGGAGAATCTCCTGCTCGACAAATCGGGCACGGTGAAGATCGCCGACTTCGGCATCGCCAAAATGCTGCACAGTGAAGCCGAGGGCGATGCCGGAGAGCAACGACCCTCCCATCAGCCGCTGGCCTCACTGCCCTTTGGCACGCCGGACTACGCCGCGCCGGAGCAGGCGGGCGGCCAGTCGGATCACCGCGCAGACATCTACTCTCTCGGCGTGGTGCTTTATGAAATGCTCACCGGTGAGCGGCCCCGTGAACAGGCCGAGCCGCCCTCGAAACGCGTGCAGGTGGATGTGCGCATCGACGAGATCGTGCTCCGGGCGCTCGAAAAGACCCCTAAGCTGCGCTTTGCCACCGCGGCGGAGTTTCGCACGCAGGTGCAGGCCGCCGCAGGCATGACCCCACCGGTCAAAACCGATCTCTCACGCTTCACCGATGATCCGGCGAACTGGTATCTCTGGTTCATCTACTTTTGCCGCGAAGATCCCCGCATCGCCGTGCCAAAGCGCATCGCGGGCCTCGGCTGGACGCTGAACTTCGCGCACCCATGGGCGGTGCCATTCCTCGCGGCTCTCCTCCTCGGTGTGTGGGCGGTGTATGCGCTCATGGAGGCCACCGGCACCTACCGGCGCTACGGCACCTGGTCGATGCTGGCCCTGCTGGTGCTGATCGTCCTGCTTTTTCAGAAACTCTCCAACCCCAACCGCCCCTCGAAACGCCCATGAACACCGCTGAAGCCCCCTCCGCATCCAATGCACGTCAAAGCCTGGTGCTGCGTGCCACCGCCCTCGTGCTCTTCACCGGCCTGCCCGGCATTTTGCTTCCCGCGCAGGCATTGGAAAAGTTCTCCTGGTTCATGGGTTACGGCCAGCCGCGGCTCGATCCGCTCTCCGTCTTCATGACGGCGGATGCCGCCTGCGCCTCCGTGTTGCTGGCGCTCGTGCTGTGGTTCCTCGCCCGTGACCCGGTGCGCTATCAGCCGCTCGTGAGGTTGCTGAGCTGGACCTTTCTCATCACCGGCCTGCTTTGGATCTCGCTCGGCATGCAGTGCCCGCTGCCATGGTGGTGGACGAGCAGCGCCGCAGCCGGCTGCATGGCCGTCGGTTTCCTGCTGCGTGGCTCAGGCGATGCTTCGAATGCCTGACGCTTTATTTAACGCTGGCGTGCTTGGCGAAGTCCGCGTCCGTCTTCCGATACCAAACCGTGCGCAGCCCCCGTTTCTCGCCAAATGCCTCGGAAGCCGCCTTGTCCCAGACCACCACCACAAACTCGGCGGACGACAGCGGGGTGCGGCTGAACAAATAGTTGTCACACGGCCTCAAGGCGGCGTCGAAATAGAAGATCGTCGCCCTGACCGTGCGTCCTTCAAAACGGTGCCGCATGAGAAAGCCGGGCTCGAAATCCACGGCAAGGGTGTCCGTGTCGTCGAGGATCGAATGGAGAGGATGCTGCGCCGTGATGACCGTGGAAAACCGTTTCCATTCACCCGCGACGACATTGAGACTTCCAGCGAGGGCGATTGCATTGAGATCAGCGGCGGCGGTTTTGGCGAGCACCGATGTCCCAGCCGGATGCGTGAGCGTCCGCAGTGCCGCGGATGAGATCTGCGCCGGCGGAGATACCAGCCGCCAGCCCCCGACACCCGCCAGGGCCAACCCCAACAGGCCGTAGAAGACCCGTGCTCCCATCCGGCCCAGAAGCAGCGTCACCAGCGCGGCTTTGGGATGCTGATAAAACCAGTGCCAGTTCAAAACCGCGGCAGCCAGCGAGAAGAGCCCGCCGCAGAGGAGGAATAGGGTAAGAAGCATGTCGCAATGAATGGGGACCGAAGTCTGAGATCTAGCGCCGGAGCACCCGCGCCGCGCCCAGCCAGAGAACGACTGGCAGAGCGCAGCTCAGCGCCATCGCCCATCCGGGCTCGCTTTGACCGAGGTGGCCGATCGCGGCGAAGGCGAATCCCGTGGGGATGGAACCACAGGCCAGGGCGGGAAAAAAGACGCGCCGCCGCATGCGAGAGAGGCCCGCAAGGCAGGCCACCGCCTCCGGCAGCACCGGCATCCATCGCGACAGCGCCACCAGCCAGCCGCCGCTTTTTTCAAAGATCTCCTCGCCCCGCCGCAGCCCATCCTCGCCGGCGATCCAGCTTGCCGCACCACGCCCGAGCCAGCGACATGCCGTGTAGCCGACGGTTCCCGACAGCATCGAACCTGCCGAGCAGATCAATCCACCGATCCACCAGCCATACATCCAGCCCAGCGCCGACATCACCACCGTCGAAGGCACCGGCAGCACGATGTCCGCCACGAGCAGCACGATCCCCGCCGCCCAGGCCCATGCGCCGTAGCCTTCCATCCACTGCCGCGCACCTTCGAGGCTGAGCGTCTTGTCAAATGCCGCCCCCCAGATGACAAACGGCACGATGATCCCCGCAAGGATGACAAGAATCAGGATGATGAGCGAGCGGTTGCCCCGGGTCATGCCGCAACTCAGCGAGCAAGCACCTCAAGGCAAGAGCGGCAACGCCTTCTCCACCTTTCCCGCCTCACGCTGGCCGCTGCCGGCGCGGTTTACGTCACCGATGTCTGCACGCGCCTTCTCCGCCAAGGCAGTGAGCTTCGCGACGACTTCCGGATGCTGCGCTGAAACTTCCTGCTCCTCGCTCAAATCGTGCCGGACGTCATACAGCGCGAGCTTCACCGGTTCCGCTTTGCGCTGAAGGTTGGCAAACTTGCCTTCCAGCGGCAGATACAGCTTCCAGTCGCCGGCTCGCACCGCCTGGAGCTGCTCCATGCGGTAGAAAAAGAACCCGTCATCATCCCAGGGAGACTTCGTGCCCTTCGCGTCCATCAGGATCGACGTGATGTCATGCCCGTCGATCTTCTGCACCGGCAGTTTCGCCCCCACGAGCGATGCAAAAGTCGGCAGCATGTCCATCGTGGAGCACAGCGCGTCGTTCACGGCCGCTGCAGGGATTTTTCCCGGCCAGCGCATGATGCACGGCATGCGCATCGCACCTTCGGAGGTATCATATCCCCAGCCAGTGTACGGTGCATTGCTGCCCTGGAGCGGATTGCGTTTCGGCGCACCATTGTCGGACGTCCACACGACAAGCGTGTTGTCGTCGAGTTTCAGGCGCTTCAGGGCCGCCATGATCTCGCCAGTGCTCCAGTCGAGTTCCTCCACCGAGTCGCCGTATTCGCCGTTCGCGCTCTTGCCGCGGAAGTTCTCGCTCGAAAACGGATGCGTGGTCGAGCCCGGCATCGTGTGCGGCAGATACAGGAAGAACGGCTGCTTTTGATGCGCCTCGATGAAGCGTACCGCCTCCTCTGTGCAGCGTTTCACCAGATGATCACGGTCCGCCGGCGCCTCGATGACCTTTTCACCGCGCATCAGTGGCAGCTCCGGCCAAACGTCGGGCTTCTTGTCCTTCGTCATGTCATCACTGTAGGGGATGCCGAAGAATTCATCAAAGCCCTGCCGTGTCGGCAGAAACTCCGGCTGGTCGCCCAGGTGCCATTTGCCGATGCACATCGTCGCATAACCGGCGCTTTTCATCACCTCCGCCATCGTCACCTCGGACGGATTCAATCCCATCTCCGCAACCGGCTGCAGCACGGCGCCGCCGATGGCGCTGACATGCATGTTCACCCGGCGCGGATAGCAGCCCGTCATCAAAGCTGCGCGTGACGGCGTGCACACGCCGCTGGCAACATAGAAGCTCGTGAACTTCGTCCCCTCCGCCGCCAGCTTGTCCACATTCGGCGTGCGATGCAGCTTCGAGCCGAAGCACCCCAGGTCGCCGTTGCCGAAGTTATCGACGAAGATGAAAATGATGTTCGGCTTCGCGGCGAATGCGCTGGCTGAGAAGAGAAGGAGAAAGAGGAGCGACTTCATCATGGTTCAACGTCGCAGACGCCGCCATCCTTCATGCCAGCAGTTCGTCCACCACCTTCGCTCCCTGATTGTCCGTGAGGCTCGCGGCGAGGCCGTTGCGCTTGTAGGTGAGCTTGCTGTGATCGAGGCCGAAGGTCTTGAGCAGGGTGGCGTGGTAGTCGTAGTGCTTCACTTCGTCGATGACCGCCTTGTGGCCGAATTCGTCGGTCTCGCCATGCACGTAGCCTTTTTTGAAGCCGCCGCCGGCCATCCACATGCTGAAGCCGTAGGTGTTGTGGTCGCGGCCCCATTTCTCGCGGCCCGCGTCGTTTTGCAGCACGGGCAGGCGGCCCATCTCGCCACCCCAACTGACGACGGTGGTGTCGAGCAGGCCACGCTGCTTGAGGTCGATGAGCAGCGCCGCGCTGGGCTGATCGGTGGCTTCGCAATTCTTCGGCAGCGAGGTGATGAGCGAGCTGTGCTGGTCCCACGACTGGCCGGCATTCAGCACCTGCACGTAGCGCACGCCGCGCTCGACGAGGCGACGCGCGATGATGCAGCGCGTGGCGTAGTCCTTCGTGATTGGATTATCGACGCCGTAGAGTTTTTTGACGTGATCGGGCTCGTTCGAGATGTCGAGCGCCTCCTTTGCGGCGGTCTGCATCTTCGCGGCGAGTTCGTAGCTGGAAATGCGCGCCTGCAAGTCGAGTTCGCCGCGATGCTGGGCGAGGTGGTCTTCATTGAAGGCTTTCAGCAGATCGAGCTGACGCTGCTGCGGGGTGCCGGCCAGAGACGGCGGCGGGTCGAGATTCAAAATGCGCGGCTCAGTGGCGCGCACGAGCGTGCCTTGGAACAGCGCGGGCAGCCAACCGTTGGTGAAATGCTCGCCGCTGAAGGTGGGCAGGCCGCTGGGATGCGAGAGCACCATGTAGGCGGGCAGTTCGTCCGTCTCGCTGCCGAGCCCGTAGGTGAGCCACGAGCCGAGCGCCGGACGTCCGGCGGTGACACGGCCCGCGTTCATCGCGTAGAGGCCCTGTGCGTGATTGTTCACGCCAGAGGTCATCGAGCGGACCAGCGTGATCTCATCGACGACTTTGCTCAGATTCGGCAAAAGCTCGCTGATCTCCATGCCGCACTCGCCGTGCTTCTGAAACTTCCAGGGCGATCCGAAGCACTTCGACGAGGCCTGCGCGAGGTTGTCGTATTTGATCTCGCCGGGAAACTTTTTACCGTCATACTTCGTGAGCATCGGCTTCGGATCGAAAAGGTCCATCTGCGACGGCCCGCCCATCATGAAGAGCGAGATCATCGCCTTCGCCCGCGGCTCGAAGTGCGGCTTCTTCGGCGTGAGATCATAACGAATTTCGCCCGTGACACTCTCCGGCTTCACCGGCGCGGCGAACAGGCCGTCACGCTCCAACAGCGAGGCAAGCGCCAGCGTGCCGAGGCTGTAGCCATTGGCGTGAAGGAAATGACGGCGGGAGCAGAGCTGGGCGGATTTCATTCGACGTAAAGGAAGCGGTTCGAGGAGCAAAGGATCTGGCAAAGGCTGGCCATCGCCTCCTGCGGAGGATTCGGGACGACGCCTTTCGGGTGCTGGATGTCGTGATGGTATTGCGTGAGCGCCTTCGTCTGCTCTTCGAGATAGGCAAGGCTGCGGGCGATGTCGGCCTGCGTCGCCGGTTTGCCGAAGAGCAACTCCCATGCGCGTTTGATCTGCGCGTCGCGATTGCCGGGCGTCTCGGACTCCAGGCGGTCCGCGAGGCGGCGGGAGCTGTCGAGCACGAAGGTGTCGTTCATGAGCAGCAGGGATTGCGGCGCGACGGTGGTCTGCGCACGCATCTCGCAGTTCGGGCTCATCGTGGGCGCGTCGAAGGTGTCGAGCACGGTCACGGGCTTGCTGCGGCGCACCTGCACGTAGATCGAGCGGCGGAAGTCGTCGGCACCGCCGGGATCGACCTTGTTCACGGTGATCGTGCCTTTGTCGATGCCGGTGACGACGCGGCCCTGCGGATCGCGACCGATGCCGCTGGGCGGGCCGTAGCTGGTCTGCACCAGCGTGCCGGTGGCGGCGAGCATCGAGTCGCGCAGCGTCTCCGCATCGATGCGGCGCAGCTTGAAGCGGGCGTAGAGCTTGTTGTCCGGATCGGCCTGCAGGGAGGCGTCGTTCACAGAGGACTGGCGGTAGGCGTTGCTCAGCAGGATGAGACGATGCAGCGACTTCAGCTTCCAGCCGCTCTTCACGAACTCATCGGCGAGGTAGTCGAGCAGTTCCGGATGCGAAGGCAGCTCGCCCTGGCGGCCGAAATCACCAGGCGTGTTGACGATGCCGCGGCCCATGTGGTTGAGCCAAAAGCGGTTCACCAAGACACGTGCCGTGAGCGGATGCTTGCCGCTCGTGAGCCACTGCGCATAGGCGAGGCGGCGACCCGTGGAGCCGCTGCTGACGGGCACGGGTTTGAACGGCTCGATCTGCGGGCTGGCGAGGATGCTCAGCTCGCCCGGCTCCACGACCTGCTTCGGCTGATCGTGGTCGCCGCGGTTGAAGAGCTTCGTGGCGGGAACCTGGCCTTTCACTTCCATCAGCGCCATCACAAAGCCTTCATCCGGTTTCGTTGCCCGCAGCTTTTTGGCCTCGGCCATCTTTGCATCGACGATGTCCTGCTTCTTCTGGTCGTAGAGATTCAGCGAGTAGGTCGCAAGCGCGGACGGATATTTTTTGATGAGCGCCTTCTGCTCCGGCGTGTGCTTTTCCTTCGGCGTGTCGCGGGCGATGCGGAACGCGGACTGCTCGGCCTCCGGCACCTTCTTGATCTCGACCTCGAAGATCTCATCGAGGAACTTCTTCGACATCGCACGCGCCTCGGCTTCGATCTCCTTCGCCTTCACCTCGATCTCGGCGGCCTTCGTGCGTTCTTCGGGCGAGTAGAGCGAGTAGAGCCGCTGCGCCGGCGCACGCCAGGCTTCCCAGTTGTAGGCCGGATCAAACACGGCGCGCAGGCGGTAGTAGTCGGCCTGAGTGATCGGATCGTAGCGGTGATCGTGGCATTGCGCGCAGGCCACCGTCATGCCCATGAGCGACGAGGTCGTGATCTTCATCTGCTCAGCGATGACCTGGTTCTTCGCCAGCTTCGCGTCGTCCACGGTGTCTCCCGTGCCGTCCGGTGCCATGCGCAGAAATGCGGTGGCGATGAGCTGATCCGTGCGTCGCGGATCAAGTACCGCCTGCTGAAAATCCGCGTGGGTCGCCCCGGCGAGCTCGTCTCCGGCGAGCTGCTCCTGGATGAACTCATCCCACGGCTTGTCCTCATTCATTGCGCGGATCACGTAGTCGCGATAACGCCACGCCTGCGGCCGCACCGAGTCAGCCTCCGAGTAGCCGTTTGAATCCGCGTAACCCACCACGTCCAGCCAGTGCCGCGCCCAGCGCTCGCCGTAATTCTTCGACGCCAGCAGGCGCTCCACGAGCTGCTCGTAAGCCAGAGGCGACTTGTCATTCACAAAGGCCTCCACCTCCTCGGGAGTCGGCAGCAGACCGGTCAAATCGAGTGTCACCCGGCGGATCAAGGTCCGGCGATCCGCCTCCGGCGCCATGTGCAGGCCCTTCTCGCCCAGCATCGCCAAGACGAACGTATCCACCGGCGTGCGCACCTGCTTTGCATCCACCTTCACCGGCACCTTCGGACGCTTCACCGGCTGAAAGGCCCAGTACTCGCGATCCTCGTCCGAAATGATCGGTCCCGGTGCCATGACGAGCGGTTCCGGCTTCGCGGTCTTCGCGCCCTGCGCGATCCACTTCTCGATGATCGCCAGATCGGCTGCAGACACCTGCGAGCCTTTCTTCGGCATCTCACCGCTTTTGATGATCTTCACCAGTTCGCTCTTCGCCGGATCACCCGCGACCAGCAGGTGACCGCCACCGTCGAGCACCATGTCCATGAACCGCCGCAGCCGCAGATCCACCCCGCCTTCCGGCTTCTCCTCCTCCCCGTGGCAGTGCGTGCAATGCGCCTTCACGATCGGCCGCACGTCCTTTTCAAAGGTGAGCACAGCCTCCGCACCGCGGGCGGTCACGGCGAGGGAAGAAAGGAGAACGGCAAAAGGCAGCTTCATCAGGGGACGCAAACCTACGCGCCCAGGCCACCCGATTTTGCCAGTTACTCCACCGCCACCTTCACCACAACCTTGAAGACCTGCTCCGGCTTCTCCCACTCAATACACGGCGCGTGGGCGTCCTCAGGGAACAAAATCGCGAAATGCCCTGCGCTCATGTGCAGCGGCGTCACATCCGGCACCAGCTTCCATAGTGCGGCCTCCTTTTCCTCCGAGTAAGCCATCGTCTCCTCCGTCATCGCCGCCAGTGGCGCCCACAGGATCGTCTCGCGTCCACTGTGGATAAACTGCACGTCGATGTACTTCCGATGCGCCTCAAACTTCGCCTTCTCCAGCGGCTTCGTCTCGTAGGTCTGCACGAGCGCGAAACACTCGTCGCCATCAATGTCGTGGCGTCCAAGTTCCTGCGTGCCGTCGAACCCACGCAACCAAGCGAAGGCCTTCGCGAAACGGGAATTCAGCGATTCGTAGCGGGCGGCGTTGGCGAGTGTGTCGAGGATCATGGTTGGAAAGTAGCTATGGGTTTTAGCATGAACCACAGCAAGGACATACGAGGAAGTTTCATCATATGGTGTGCCACACACCCCAAGCCAGTGCATACAGGCAAATGAGAGGCACTATCAATGTGGTAAAAGTGACGCCACGCCGGGCGACAGCACGCCGCGGATCGGCAGGATCAAAGTAGATGACCGTCTCATCGCCAACATCAAAACGCGGGTGCTCGTGCACAACACGCCCATTCCATGTATGCAAATGCCCATCGAACGAAAAGCAATCGGTCTCATGCTCAATTCCGTTTACGAAGAATTTAAAACTATAAAATCTGACTGAGTGACGACCAACGTAAGATGAATATTGACCACAACTGTCCAATTCAAATGTATCGTCTTTGAGCGCCGTGACGACTGCCTTGGCAGGCAGCCAGTTTCGTGAGCGCCACGCATTAATCAGGCGATGGCGGTCTCGAAAAATCACCCAAGCAAAAAAGAGAAACGCGGCATATCCTATAAACGCATGCATCTAAGCGACCTTAGCCACCCCTCTTCGGGGGCCAACAACAAAAGGTGTATTCCAGTCAGATCGTCGGCTTTTCTTCACCCCACCAAATCACGGATCACATGCCCGTGAACATCCGCGAGGCGGCGGTCGAGGCTGTTGTGGCGGACGGTGAGCTTCTCGTGCTCAATGCCGAGGAGATGCAGCATCGTCGTATGGATGTCGTAGCGAATCGTCGGATTGGAGCGGTCGAACGGCTTGCAACACACCCGTAGCTTTCACCGGCGGTTACGCCGCCCTGCTTCACTCGGTGAGAAAAATTGCAGGCAAAGCGACGGAGGCCGTGGCCTGCAACCGTGGACAAAAAAACGCGCCTGGAAACCAGGCGCGCGAAGGAAAAAGCGCTCTTTGAGATGCCGGGAAGCCCGGGAGCGTCGATTAGGCGCTGCGCTTCTGGTAGTACTGCTGATAGACGTTGTCGTTCAGACGCAACTTGGCGCGGAGGGCGTCGAGGGCGGAAGGTTCGCCGTTGAACTGGATGTTCACGAAGTGGCCGGCTTCGACGTGGCGGGGATTGAATGGGAACTTGCGTTTGCCCAGGTTGTCGATCTGCTCGAGCTTCAGGCCGGAGCTTTCCATGTCACGGCTGATGGTGCTGACGAGAGTGTCGATGGTTTCTTCCTTGCCTTTGGTGTCGAGCACGATGAGTGCCTCGTATTTGCGGTTCATGGGTGTTGCGGGGTTGCGGGTTGAGTTTCGGGTTGTCGGTTGAAGACATTCATGGCGGCGTCCATGCCGCGATCAACGGCGGACATGACGGCATCCGCAGCACGCTGGATGACGGACTGCAGGAGTGGCTGCTCTTCGGCACGGAAGGTGCCGAGCACGTGGCCGACCATGCGGTCACCGGCCGGACGTCCGTCCTCCGGGGCGATGCCGACCTTGAGGCGCGGGAACTCTTCTGTGCCGAAGGAGGAAATCAGGGAGCGAATGCCGTTGTGTCCGGCGGCGGAGCCGCTTTTGCGGATGCGCATGCGCCCGAGCGGGATGTCCACGTCGTCGTAAACCACCAGGGTTTCGGCGGGGGCGGTCTTGTAAAAATGGCCGACGGCCTGGGCGGCGCGACCACTGTCGTTCATGAAGGTGAGCGGCTTGAGCAGCATTCCACCCGCGAATTTGGCAACCAGCGCCTTCCAGCGCTTTTCCTCCCGGAAGACCACTCCCTGGCGTCGTGCGATTTCGTCCAGGACCATAAAACCGATGTTGTGGCGTGTGTCGCGGTAGTTGTCGCCGGGATTTCCGAGACCGATGATGAGACGCGGCGCATTTACGCCGCTGCTCTTTGAATCCGTCCCGGAAGCCACATCCTACACAGGGGCGAGGGGTTTACTTCTTCGCCGCGTCGGCGGCAGGAGCGGCGGCAGCAGGAGCGGCGGCAGCGGCGGCAGGAGTCGGTTCGGCTTCCACCTTCGGCTCGACGCACATGATGATGACCACGTCGCCAGCGAGACGGGGGGTCACGCGGTCAGGGAACTTCATGTCGCCGATGTGAACGGCCTGGCCGAGCTGCAGCTCGTTGATGTCCACTTCGATGCTTTCCGGAAGATCCTTCGGCAGACAGTGGACTTCGACTTCGTGATGGAGGATTTCGATCAGGCCGCCCAGCTTCTGTCCGGGAGACTCGCCGACGGTGACGACGGGCACGTTGGCGTGAATTTCCTCGTCGGACACCACGGCGTGGAAGTCGATGTGGAGAATGCCGCCGCGGAGGTAGTCGTGCTGCACTTCCTGGACGAGGGCGAGCTGCTCGGAGCCGCCTTCGATCTTCAGGGAGACCAGAATGTTGTCGGAGGCGCTGCCTTCAAGGAGCTTGGAGAATGTCTTGCCGTGCACCTGAAGATTGGTCGGCTGCGCCTTGCGGCCGTAGAGGGCGGCAGGAACGATGCCTGACTTGCGCAGACGCTTGACTGCGCTGGTGCCGGCTACGGTGCGGTGTTCTGCCTGGAGGTCGAGGATTTTGGCCATGGTCGTGTCCCGGATGGGAAGTGTGGGTTTTGGAAAAAGGGCGCGGAGAATACACGCCTACCCCCGCGTGTCAAACAGGGATGTCACGGACTCGTTGGCATGAATGCGGGCGATGGCGTCCGCCAGCAGCGCCGAGATGTCCAGAGCGGTCACTTTTTCTCCGACGGCCTGGGGCGTGGAGTTGGTGGCCAGAAGCTCGACGATGGGGGATTTCGCGATGCGCTCACGCCCCTTGTCGCCGAGGACGGCATGGGAAACGCCGGCGTAGATCGTTTTGGCACCGTGTTTCAGGAGCAGATCAGCGGCGGCCGTGAGCGTGCCGGCCGTTTCGGTGAGGTCATCGACGAGAAGAACGTTTTTCCCGTCCACGTCACCGATGACGCTGTGCGCTTCGACTTCCTCGGCACTGACACGATTTTTCGCGACGATGGCCATCGGTGCCTTGAGGGCCTTGGCGAAAGCGTGGGTCATTTTGATTCCCCCCACGTCGGGAGAGACGACCACGAGGTCGCTGATCCCGCGTTCGCGGATGGTTTTCATGAGCACGGGAGCGGCGTAGAGATGATCCACCGGGATGTCGAAGAAGCCCTGAATCTGCCCGGCGTGCAGATCGACGGTGAGGACACGATGCACGCCGGCGGCGACGAGGAGATTCGCGACGAGCTTGGCCGTGATCGGCACGCGGGGGCGGTCCTTGCGATCCTGGCGGGCATAGCCAAAGAAGGGCAGCACGGCTGTAATGCGGGCGGCGCTGGCACGACGGACGGCGTCCACCATGATCAACAGCTCCATCAGGTTTTGATTCGTCGGCGGGCAGGTGGGCTGCACGATGAAAATGTCGCTGCCGCGGATGTTCTCGTGGATCTGGACGAAAGTTTCGCCGTCCGGGAAGGTCGTGAGTTCGGCGGCGCAAAGCTCCGTGTGGAGGTTTTTGGCGATGGCCTGTGCGAGAGTGGGGTGAGCAGAGCCGCTCAGAATCTTCAAACTTTCATTCATGGAGCGCGGAGTTAGTCGCGTCTGTCAGGGAAATCAACCTGCGGCGTATTTCCATCACGCGCCACTTGTGCTTTCTCGTGAATTCTCATAACACTGGCAGTGTTTCCGCTAGCGCCGGAATCCCTTTTACCTACCGGTTCATCATATGAGTGGCCCATCCGACACCTCCCCACCACCGAAGACGACCGGCGGCGGATGGCGCTGGGAGCCGCCCAGCCCGAAGGAACTGCAGCGGATGCTGCCTCAGTTCGAGGTGGAATGCCTGATCGGCAGGGGCGGCATGGGCGCCGTTTACCGGGGAATCCAGAGCAGCCTGGAGCGCCCGGTGGCCATCAAGGTGCTGCCGCCCGCCATCGAGCAGCAGGACTCCGCCTTCGCCGAACGCTTCAAGAACGAGGCCCGGCTCATGGGGCGCATGAACCACCCCGCCATCGTCAGCGTCTATGATTTCGGCCACACGGCTGACGGGCAGTTGTATTTCGTCATGGAGTATGTGGACGGCACGGACGTGCAGCGGATGATCGCACGGGAAGGGCGTCTGCCCGCCGAGCATGCCCTGGCCGTGACAGCGCACCTCTGCGACGCCCTCGCCTACGCTCACAAGAACGGCATCGTCCACCGGGACATCAAGCCGTCCAACGTGCTGATCGACGTCGAAGGCAGGGTAAAGGTGGCCGACTTTGGCCTCGCCAAACTGACAACGAACAATGCAAACTCGGGACTCACCCAGACGGGGATGGCCATGGGCACGCCGGACTATCTGGCGCCTGAGACTCTGACGCTCGGCTCGGATGTGGACGGACGGGCGGACCTCTATGCCGTGGGCGTGATGCTCTACCAGATGCTTACGGGCGACATCCCCCGCGGCATGTTCCGGATGCCGTCGCAAAAATTTCAGAACATCGACCCGCGCTTCGATGCCATCGTGCAGCGGGCGCTGGAGCACGATCGCGAGGAGCGCTACCAGTCCAGCATCGAAATTCGGCGTGATCTCGATGTGATCCTGACGACGCCCTATGCCGCACCGGGCCGGGAGGCCAGCGCGGCGGTGCCGAAGCAGTCTGCGGCGCGCACCGTGATTCCCTCCGGCCGCCAGCCGGGGGTGGCCTCACAGAGACAGACAGCGCCGCGAACCGCGCCTCCGCCTCCCCGGCCTGCGGCATCCTCTTCCAACTCATCGTCCCTGATCTACGTCGTTGCCGCATTCGCCTTCCTCGGTGTCGGCATCTGGTCGGTAATGCCAAAATCCACGCCGTCGCCCGCTTCGTCTTCGCCAGCGCCGACGACCACGCCCGCAGCCGCGGCCGGCACGGGAACAGTTCCCAACCCCTTCGATTCCACAGTGCCGGCTTCCACATCCGCGACGACGCCGAACTTTGCTCTTCCTTCTGTCTCGACGCCGACGCCCGTCTCCACAACGACCAACGCTCCTTCACCCACGCCTCCGAAGGTCAGCCCGCCCGCACCACAACCGCCGGTCACCACGCCAACCACACCGAACGAATCCATCAGCGACCGGCTCGCCACGCTCGAGTCCCAGTTTCAAAGCGCCTTCGAGCGGGATGTCAATGCAGCCTACGCCGACCAGATGACCACGCTGGGAGCCGCCTACGTCACCGCGCTCGACCGCGCCGTTTCTGCGGCCACGAGCGCCAGGAGGCTTGATGAGGCCGTCGCCCTTCGGGATGAAAAAACGCGCTTCACAACGCACAAGTTCATGCCCTCCATCGACCCCGCCGGGCTGCACCGCAGCGTGGTGCAGCTGCGCAACACCTACCGATCCACCGAAAAGACCTACTCGCAGCAAAAGGACGCCAGTTCCCTCCCCCTCTACGACCGCTACATCGTCGTGCTGTCGGCCCTTGAGAAGGACTTGATCACCCAGGGCCGTGTGAGCGACGCCGCCCGCGTCCGGGTCAAACACGACGACGTCGTCGCACGGCGCAAGCAGCGTGCAGCCAAAGTGCCTGCGGGTGTTCAAGTCCCGCCGCAGACCAAACCCGCTGTCGCCAAGCTCAGCCTCTTCGACGGCCAGTCGCTCGACGGATGGCGCATTTTAGGCGATCCCCAAGCCTTCGTTGTCCAGAACGGTGAGATTCGGACTAACGACAAGCCCGGTGGCCTCGGCCTCCTGGTTTATGTCGGTTCCGGCGGAACCACCCCCGTGTGGAAGAATTTCAGCATCGAGTTCAGGTTCAAATGCGAGCAACGGACCAACTCTGGGATCTTCGTGCATGTGCCGGATACCTCCATTCTCACCAGCCGCAAAGTCACGGCCCTCGAGATCAACATCGACGAATCGTCCAAAGCAACCGGCTCCATCATGGGTGCGGTGAATCTGGAAACCGGCCTTCCATTGAACAGCCAGCTCGTTCGCATGGGTGGCGGCGGCGGTTTCGGGGCTGGTGCCAAACTTTTTGCCGGACGACCCAAGTTTGATGAGTGGCAGCAAATGCGCATCGTCGCCCGATCGGGAGCATTCACCGTGTGGATTGATGCAGAGCAGGTCAGCTCGTGGGCTTTCCCATCCGGATGGACGCCTCCCCCGGACAAGGGCTTTCTTCAGACCTTCGAGGGCACAGTCGCCCTGCAATGCGGCTTTGGGCGTAGCGCCTTCAAAGACATCGTCGTGGAAGTGCTTTGAAAGCATCTTCCGCCAGAATGATGCGAATCGTAACACGCTTCGTCATTCGATATTCTGGTTTCGGCATTTGCCGCTCCGCCCGTCCCCTTCATTGACAAGCCTCCCTGCAACCTCTTGATTCCCGCCATGACCCCCAGCCAGAACTCCGATTTCCCCTCCATCATCGCCCCGCACGCCAGTTACATGGTCCCCACCGTCATCGAAAGCGAAGGACGCGGCGAGCGCGCCTATGACATCTACTCCCGCCTGCTGAAGGACCGCATCATCTTCCTCGGCGGCGAAGTGAATGACACGATGGCCTCCATCATCATCGCCCAGCTTCTCTTCCTGCAGATGCAGGATCCGAAGAAGGACATCAACATCTACGTCAACAGCCCCGGCGGCAGCGTCACCGCCGGCCTGGCCATCTACGACACGATGCAGTTCCTAACCTGCGACGTCTGCACCTACAGCATCGGCCTCGTCGCCTCCATGGGTGCCGTTCTCCTCGCCGCCGGCACCAAGGGCAAGCGCTACGCCCTGCCCAACAGCGACATCATGATCCACCAGGTCTCCGGTGGCGCCCGCGGCACCGCGTCCGACGTCGAGCGCACGGTTGAGTACATGTTCAACCTCAAGAAGCGCCTCAACCGCATCCTCGCGCATCACACCGGCAAGTCCGTCGAGCAGATCGAGCGTGACGCCGACCGCGACAACTACATGTCCGCCGCCCAGGCCGCCGAATACGGACTCGTGGACAAGGTGCTCGAAGGAAAGAAGGAAGTTCCCGGAGACGACAAGTAGGCCAAAAGCGGCTCAGCCGTTCTCATTCGAAAGGTCAGGGATTCTCCAAAGAAGTCGCCCTGCGGCTCCCGCGAGGTTCCTGACCTTTTTTAGGCGCAGCCTAGCGCTTGCCGAAGCGGCGGCTCAGGATCGAAAGAAACTCGCCGGATTCCTCCACCTTCAGCACCTTGGTGACGGCGAAGTAGGCGACCGCAGCGGCGCTGATGGTGATGCCGAGCATGGTACAGCGGGCAATCAGACTGAACTGCGCCCAATCAGCCATGAGCGTGAACTTCGCTGCGAGGCAGACGCCGGACATGACCGCAATGCCCGCCGCAAGCCGCAGCAGGGCTCGGGCGAGAGAGCGTGTCTCCAGACCGGAGGCGAACCTCCGCATGCAGGCGTAGAGCGTGAGGAAGTTCAGCGCCAGCCCGGTGGCCGTGGCCCAGGCAAGCGCGGTGTGATCCCACTTCAGCACGAAGACGGTGATCGAATTCACGCTGGCCGTGAAGACGATGACGCCCAGGCTGACCATCATCGGGATGAAGCGTCGGTTGATGGTGTAAAACGCCGGCTGCAGCACCTTGATCGCGGCATAGAAGATGAGGCCGAAGGCGTAGGCCTGAAGCGGCGCGGCGGTGTTGGCGACGTCGTAGGCGGTGAATTTGCCGTGCTCAAAGATGACGGAGATGATCTCTTTGGCCAGCAGCGAAAGGCCGACGGCGCAGGGCAGCGTGAGGAAGAGCACGAGGCGCAGCCCCTTGGCCAGCGCACTGCGAAAAGCAGGCGTCATGCCCTCCGTGGCCAGGCGCGAGAGCATCGGCAGCGTGACAGTCGCCACGGCGACTCCGAACAGGCCGAGCGGGAGCTGCTGCAGGCGCTGGGCGTTCGCCAGCCAGGCGAGCGCGGATTCCCTGCCTTCGGTGAAGGAGGCGAAAATGGAATTCAGCAGCACGGCGACCTGCGTGCCGCTGGCGGCCAGCATGGACGGCCACATGAGGTGCAGCACCTCTTTCACGGCGGGATCCTTGCAGCCGAAGTCGAAGCGAAAACGGAAGCCTACACGATGCAGCGCGGGAAGCTGCACGGCGAGCTGGAGCACGCCACCGATCAAGGTGCCGATGGCGAAGCCGGTGAGTCCTTTTTCACTGACCTGGCCGTGCCGGAAGCCGGGATCGATGATCCAGGCGAAGATCACGCCGCCGACGATGCAGCCGAGGTTGAAGAAGGCTGAGGCGACGGCGGGAATGAAGAAAACCTTTTTCGAATTCAGCATGCCCATGACCAGCGCGGTGACGGACACCAGTGCGATGAAGGGATACATGATCTGCGCCAGCCAGGTGCCGAGCACTTTGGCCTCCTCACTGAGACCGGGCGTGAGAATGCGGAAGAGGATGGGCGCCAGGGCGACGCCGGCGATGGCGACGATGGTCATGAACCACATCGACAACGAAATCATCTTCCGGCCGAGCACCCAGGCGGCATCGTCGCCCTCGGTCTTCATCTTCTTTGAGAAGGTGGTGACGAAAGCCGTGGAGAGGGCGCCCTCGGCAAAGAGATCGCGCAGCATGTTCGGCGTGCGGAAGGCGGCGGTGAAGATGCCGGTGAAGGCGGAGCCGAAGAAGCCGTTCAGCATCTGGTCGCGCACGAGGCCGAGCACGCGGCTGCAGAGGATGGCGATGGAGACGACCCCGGTGGACCGGGCGTGGGAGGCGGAGTCTTTCTTTTCGTCGCTCATGCTGCAAAGCGGACGCTGGCGCGCCGCAGTTTGTCCATCATGGCGATTCCCATGCCGTGTTCATGCAACGGTTCCGCAATGATTTCATCCACGCCGAGTTCGTCGAGGCGGCGGAGGATGTGGAAGAAGCGCACGGCGGCCTCGGGCAGCTTGCCCTTGCCGGGACTGAGCATCATGACCTCCTCCCATTCGGTGAGATGAAGGTAGCCGTCTTTCTCCTCGCCCCGGTAGCTCATGAGGGCGTAGCGTTTCCCGGGTTCGGGAACGAAGTCGGAAGGCTGTTCCAGCAGACGCAGCGGAGTGCGCGGTGCGTAGTGGGAGGCGAGCTGCCCTGGGGACTCGGCGGGGCCGTCGATGACGCTGCGGATGGCGACTTTGACCTTTCCGTAGGCTTTTAAATCATCCGGGGTGACCGGGCCGGGGCGGACGATGGTGATGACGGGCTTCGGCGGCCCGGGCTCGATCTTGATGATGGTGGATTCGAGGCCGTAGAGGCTGGCGCCGGAATCGACGATGAGATGAATGCGCCCGTCCAGTTCTGAAAGCACGGCGCCCGCAGAGGTGGGGCTGATGGAGCCGAAGCGGTTCGCGCTGGGCGCGGCGAGCGGCTGGTCGAAGGCGCTGATGACTTTTCTGAAAATGGCGTTTGAGCTGACACGCACGGCCACGGTGGGAAGGCCGGCTGTGACGATGTCTGGCACGACGGGTTTTTTCGGCAGCAGGAGCGTCAGCGGCCCGGGCCAGAAGCGTTCGGTGAGCTGTTTGACCGTTTGCGCGATGTCCTGCGGAACGTCAGCGACGAGGTCGAGCTGGTTCTTGTGCGGAAGATGAACGATGAGCGGATCAAAGGTCGGACGCTCCTTGGCCTCGAAGATTTTCATCACAGCGGCCGGATCGAGCGCATTCGCGGCGAGGCCATAGACCGTTTCCGTCGGGAGCGCCACGATTTCACCTTCCTTCAGGAGACGAACGGCTTCTTCGACCGCCTGATGCATGAGCGGTGGTTCGTCGGTGCGAAGAACGGCGGTGACGTGGGTCATGAAGAAGAAGTGGTGGTGCTTTCAATCACCGCCCATGCGTTGTGATTGTGGATGGATTCGTAATTTTCAGCCTCGACCCTGAACCAGGTGATGGAGGAATGCGCCTTGACCTTCACGGCGACATTGCGCACGAGGTCTTCCACAAAAACGGGATTGTCGTAGGCGGCCTCGGTGACGTGCTTTTCGTCCGGGCGCTTCAAAATGCTGTACAACTCGCTGCTGGCGCTGGATTCGACGAGCTCGATGAGATCCTCGATCCAGACGGGTTCGGAGAAACGGACGGCGAGCGTCACGGTGCCGCGCTGGTTGTGGGCGCCGCGGGCGCTGATGGCCTTCGAACAAGGACAGAGCGTGGTGACGGGCACCTCGACGGTCAGCACGAAATCCGTCTTGCCGGTGTCGGCGTTCACCTCGAAGACGACGCCGTAGTCCAGCAGGCCTTCCGCGCCCGAGACCGGCGCTTTTTTTGCGCGGAAGTAGGGAAAGCGCATCTCGACGTGCGCCTTGTCGGCGTGGAGCTTCTTCATCAACTCGCGCGGCATGGCGACGATGTTGGAGACGGTCAGCTCGGTGCCGTGGGCGTGCAGCACCTCGACAAAGCGGCTCATGTGCGTGCCTTTGAACTGATGCGGCAGATCGACGGCGAGCGAGACGGTGGCGACGGTGTGCTGGAGCGCGGCATCGCGGTCGCGAATGCGCATGGGGAAGCGCAGGCTGCGCACGCCGACGCGGTCGATCGGCAGTCGGCGGGTGTCGAGTTCGCTTTGCGTGTCTTTGAGGTCGGACATGGGCCGGAAATAAAACTTCCCACTGCCGCGTGATGCAACAGTGGGAAGCAGATCAAAAAACACCCTTCACGGGCGGCCTTCGGCTTACGACATGAGGTTCACGGCACGGGCGCGCTTGACTTCGCGGACGACCTTGCGGTGAATCCAGGCGGGAAGACCGGTCACACGGCGGGGGATGAGCTTGCCGGATTCGCTGGTGAAGCGGGCAAGGAGCTCGGGATTGGTGTAAATGATTTTTTCCACCGGGATGTCCACGCGGCGGCGCGGCATCTTGCGATTCGCGCGGCGGAAGTTGGACATGCGTTCTTTGGTCTTCGGTTGCATGGCGGTCGTGGGTAAAATTTAGCGGATTTCGCGGTGGAGGGTGCGCTTTTTCATGAAGTGGTTGAACTTCACTTTTTCAAGACGGCCCGGAGTGCGGACGCTCTTTTTGTTGCGCGTGGTGACGTAGCGGGAGGTCGGCATTCCTGCGGCCTTCGCTTCGGTGCATTCAAGGGTGATGATGTCTCGCGGCATAATTTTGGGGCGCGGAGGCTAGGTCAGTCCTTGGAGAAGTCAAGCGATTCGCCAGACTTGCTGCTCGGGGTGTCGTCATCGTCCTTGTCGTCGTCGGCGGCGGCGTCATCGGCATTGTCGAGACCGAAGAGGGAATGGACCGGGCGGCTCCAGCGTCCGGAGATCTGGCTGCGCTCGATTTTTTCCTGGAAGGCCACGGAGTAGCGGGCAAAGGGCATGGCCTCAAGGCGCTCTTCGGGGATCTTGGTGCCGGTGCCTTCGCAGAGGCCGTAGGTGCCGGTTTCGATGCGCTTCAGAGCTTCGTTGATCTCGTAGAGGGCGTCCTGCTCCTTGCCGAGGAGGCTGAGGGCGAAGTCGCGGTCATAGGCGTCGCTGCCGGCGTCGGCCTGGTGCATGCCGAAGGCGGACGAGTCGCCGTTTTCGTTGCGGATGGTTTCACTGGCCACGCCTTCGATGGAGTTGAGGTAGGCGTCACGCAGATCGACGAGGCGCTGGCGCTGCTTCTTGAGGAAGGTGGTCATTTTTACAGGACCCTTCTTGATCTCAATGGTGATGCCTTCCTCTTCGCGACCGATGGCGGAGCGCGGAGTGCCTTTGGTGGAGAGGGAAACTCTGCCTTGAGTCGTCAGGGGTGCGGGGCCGGCCTTCGAGGATGTCTTTGCCTTCTTGGGCGCCTTCGCCGGCTTTTCGGGGGCCGGGGCCTGGACGGGGGCAGCCTTCACGACCTTGGCAGGTTTTGCCGCTTTCGCCGGGGCAGCAGGCTTGGCGACCTTGGCCGGAGCCTTTGCTTTTTTGGCGTCGGTCTTCACCGCTTTCGCGGCGGGTTTTTTAGCCGGGGTCGGCTTGGTAGGGGCTTTTTTAGAAATGGTTTTCTTCACGGGTTTTGGGGAAGGCTTTTTTGGAGCAGGTTTCTTCGGCGCCGTTTTCTTGGGCGCTGGCTTTTTGGCAGCGACTTTTTTTGGCGCGGGCTTTTTGGCAGCCGGCTTGCTCTTCGACTTCACCACCGGCTTAGCCGCCTTTGGCGCGGGCTTCTTGGCGGACTTTGCGGCAGGTTTCTTTACTGCGGCTTTTTTGGTTTTCGCAGGCATGGCTTTACGGTGTTGAGTTGTCGATGAGCTCTTGCTTGACCGCACCTGGCCACAGGGCGGAAAATGAGGCGCGGATTCTGGCGGTGGTTGTGAAATGACGCAACCACTATTCCATCAGCTCCTTCACTCCCTCGTTCGGACCTTTTTGCCCGGTTGCGGCGAAATGGGGAAGGGCTACTCTCCGGTCATGAACGCCGAAAGCCCTTCCCCCTCCGCACTGTCCGGCTTGTGGCAGCAGATCCGTGCGGTGCTGGATCTCGTGCTGGACCTCTCCTTCAAGCGCTTTGTCACCCCGCGACTGGTGCGCATGCTCTATGTGCTGAGCATGCTGGCGGCGCTGATCTATGCGCTGCAGCTGATGTTCAGCGGCTTCTGGGGCTTCATCATGGCTCCCGTGGGCTTCTTGCTCTACCTGATCGTCGCCCGGGTGACGGTGGAGCTGATCCTCGCCATCTTCCGCATTGCGGAAAAGATCGCGCCGATGTCCGAGGCCGAGGCGGCCAGGATGGTGCGGGACCCGGTCAGCCATCCGCCTTCGTGAGGCCGGCTTCGCGACTTTGTGAAATTTTTCACAAAATCGTCTTGCCGCACTTCGGGAGGGCCGGATAATCGACGCGCCGATGTTCTCCCCCCTGCTCGCCTCTCTCGATCTCCTCGCGCTCGCCGCCTCGGTGGGAAAGATTGTGTTTCTGACCTTTCTCGTGATCCTGCCACTGGTTTCGATCTCGGTGTATTTCGAACGGCGCATCTCGGCGGTGATTCAGGACCGTGTGGGTCCGAACCGCGTGGGCGTGCCGCTGACGCTGCTCGGTTTCAAGAAGGACTGGCAGCCGCTGGGCATCGGCGGGCTGGCGCAGGCGGCGGCCGACGGTCTGAAGTTCATCCTGAAGGAGGATTTCGTGCCCGCGCATGTGCGCACCTTTTACTACTGGCTGGCGCCCTGCCTCACCATGGTGCCGGCGCTGCTGACCTGCTGCGTGATTCCCTTCGGCAGTGAACTCGACCTGTCTTTCCTGGGTTTCACCGAGCCGGTGAAACTGGTCATTGCCGATCTGAGCGTGGGCCCCCTCTTCACGTTCGCCATCGCCTCGCTGGGGGTCTATGGCATCGTGCTGGCAGGCTGGGCCTCGAACTCGAAGTACCCCTTCCTCGGCGGGGTGCGGGCGAGTGCGCAGATGATCTCGTATGAGATTTCGCTCGGGCTTTCGATCATCCCGGTGCTGATGATTTTCGGCGAGCTGAACCTGACGAAGATGTCCGCCTTCCAGGACGCCAACGGCTGGCTACTGCTGCCCATGTGGGGTGAAGGACTGAGCCTCTCCCGCTGGGTGCTGCTCGTTCCGATTTTCATCTCCTTCTGCATCTTCACCGTTTCGATGTTCGCGGAAACGAACCGCCTGCCCTTCGACCTTGCCGAGTGCGAAACGGAACTCGTGGCCGGCTATCACACGGAGTACAGCTCGATGAAGTTCGCGCTGTTCTTCCTGGGCGAATACGCGGCGATGATCATCGGTTCCGGCCTCGCGGTGACGCTCTTTCTGGGCGGCTGGAGCATCCCCTTCGCGCCCTACCTGGGGCTCGACTACGAACCCGGAGCCACGCCCTGGTGGCTGAGCCTGCTGCACGTCGGCACCTTCTTCGCGAAAGTCTTCGCTTTCATCGTCTTCTTCATCGTCATCCGCTGGACACTGCCGCGTTTCCGCTTTGACCAGCTAATGGCACTGGGCTGGAAGGTGTTCTTCGAGTTGGCGCTCGCGAACGTCTTCCTCACCGCCCTGCTGATGTGGTGGTTCCCGCTGAAGTGAGCCACTTTTCGATCGCGAGAGCGATCAGAGCGCCGAGGAAGCCACCGAGCGTGTCGGCGGCCCAGTCCCACACGTCGCCCCCGCTGCGGCCCGGCGTGAAGGTTTGATGCCATTCGTCGAGGGCTCCGACCACCGAGCAGAACAGCACCGTCACGACGACCGCCGAACCGACGGAACGCAGAAGACCGGCAAGGCGCAGCCCGAGCAAAAAGCACACGCCACCGGCGGCGAAATAGACGGCGTGCTGGACCTTGTCGATCCCCTCAAACTTCGCGGGTGAAGGAAGGTGGCTTTGTTCGGAGAGCCAGATCAGCAGCCCCGCCCAGATAAGCAAAAGCACACGCCAGAACGAGGGATGAAAAATAAATCGCGGGAGAGACATGAGCGCTGCCGGGTATCACTGGGAGATGAATCCGCAAGTGCCAAGGCGCCCCCGACGGCAAAGCAATGGACATTTCCACGCGTTCGCGTTACACCTCGCCGGTCCAACCACCACCATTCTTCATGAAACTGCCGATCTCGCTCCTCGCCCTGCTTGTCTCCGCCACCGTCGCCAGTGCCGACGAAAAGGAAATCTTCAACGGCAAGGATCTCAGCAGATGGGAAGGCAACATGGACCTGTGGAGCGTGAAGGACGGCGCAATCACCGGCATCACCCCTCCCGACCCCGCCAATCCGGAAAAGGGCATCATCAAGCACAATACATTCCTCGTCTGGAAGGGAGGCACGGTGGGAGATTTCGAACTGACCTTCCAGTACCGCATCGAAAAGGGCAATTCCGGCGTGCAGTACCGCAGCAAGGAACTCGCCCCCGGCGAATTCGGCCCCGTTATCAGCGGCTACCAGGCCGACTTTGAAGCCGGTGAGACCTACAGCGGCATCCTCTACGAAGAAAAAGGCCGCGGCATCCTGGCCAAGCGCGGTGAAAAGACCACGATCAAACCGGCCCCCGAGGGAGCCAAAAAGCCCGTCGTCGAGGTCACCGGCAATGTCGGCGACAGCGCGGCGATCCAGGCTTCGATCAAGAAGGAGGACTGGAACGAGTACCGCATCATTGCCAAGGGCAACCACGTGCAGCACTTCATCAACGGCCTGCAGACCATCGACGTGACCGACGAAGACACCGCCAACGCTCCGAAGGAAGGCCTGCTCGCGCTGCAGATCCATCAAGGCCCGCCAATGGTCGTCCAGTTCAAAAACTTCAAACTCGTCGAGCTGAAGTGAGTTGAAGCGCCGCGGCCAGCCGCTACCGGTTTTTGTTCCTATGAAGCACCTGCTTTTTTCCTCGATCTGCCTTTTCACCTGCGGTTTCGCCACGATGGCTGCCGCCGACACGGAGTACCTCATCGTCAGCGGCGGCCCCGCCGTGCGAAAGTTTGAGGATCTGCGCAAGCCGGGGGAGCAGCACGACCGCTGGTGGGGGAATTTCATCCGCACCGCCCGGGTCCGCATGCAGGAGATTCAGAAGACGGCTCCCGCCGGCACGCGCATCACCTGGCTGGTTTACCGGGACGGCTACGTGCGCCGTGCCGCCGAGGAGCGCCAGCCGCTGACGCAAAACGTGGAGTCGGTCCCGGCGGCCTATCCCTTCGTCAATCTCGTCTGGTTCCGCAGCACGGACGAACTCATCCGCTACATCAATCACGGCGCGTCCGGCCGCAGTCGGTTGAAGATTTCCGGCTTCGAATACTTCGGTCACTCGAACAAGTACAGCTTCATGTTCGACTACAGCTCGGATGTCTATGCCACCTCCACGGCGTGGCTGCATGAGAATCAGCTGGGCAAGATCAGCGGCGGCGCCTTCGCCCGGAACGCCTACTGCCAGAGCTGGGGCTGCCACACGGCGGAGAGCTTCAGCAAGGCTTGGAAACGCAAGACCGGCTCCTGGATGGTCGGTGCGGTCGGCAAGACGGACTACTCCTACATGCACGAGCGGAACTGGCAGGTCGGCCTGTCCCCGGGCGCCCGCTGGGTGAAGCGCTGACCGGCTTTCCGAATCCGCAAGGTTCGCCGCCATGACCGACTACTCCCAGCTCAATCCCGAAATGCTGGCGACCACGGTGGAAAGGCTGTCCACACGCATCGGTGAGCGGTTTCCACAGGCGGGCCTGTTTCGCGTCTCACGACATCTCTGCGGTGTGGCGGCGGAGTCCCGCAGGCGTGTCTCCGAGTCCGCCCGCCAGTCGTTATGGATTCGCGCATTGATCGCGCTGCTGCTGATCCTTCTCGTGATCGGGACCGTGATGAGCATCTCCGCGTTTCGTATTCAGCCAAGAAACGAGCCGGTGACGTGGCTGGAACTGGTGCAGGCGATGGAGTCCGGCATCAATGACATCGTCTTCATCGGGGTCGGTGTTTTCTTTCTCGTCAGTCTCGAAAACCGCATTCGCCGCCGCCGAATTTTGAAGGCGCTGCACGAACTGCGCTCCCTGGCGCATGTGATCGACATGCACCAACTCACGAAAGATCCGCAACGAGCCGCGGGCGCCCTGGTGACGACGCCTTCGTCTCCGACGGAGACACTGACACCCGATCAACTGCTGCGGTACCTGGATTACTGCAGCGAAATGCTGTCACTCGTGGGAAAGCTGGCGGCGACCTACCTGCAGCACTCGGACGACGAGGTCGTCCTCAACACCGTGGATGAGATCGAAGGACTGACCACCGGGCTGTCGCGCAAGATTTGGCAGAAGCTCATGATCATTCACGCCAGCCTGGGGCCGCAGCCGCAGGCATGAAAAAGGCAGGTCCGCAGACCTGCCTTTGACGTTGAGAGTGGGTTGAAAAGGAACCTTACTTCACGATGCCGAGAAGCTCGACGTCGAAAATCAGCGCCGCATTCGGGCCGATGTCGCCGCCGGCACCCTGCTCACCGTAAGCGAGATCGGAAGGGATGTAGATGCGCCACTTCGAGCCGACCGGCATGAGCTGCAACGCCTCGGTCCAGCCTTTGATGACTTCCTGGACGCCGAAGGTGATGGGCTCGCCGCGCTCGACGGAGCT
The DNA here is from genome assembly GCA_964452755.1 of uncultured Prosthecobacter sp. GTDB lineage: Bacteria > Verrucomicrobiota > Verrucomicrobiia > Verrucomicrobiales > Verrucomicrobiaceae > Prosthecobacter. Next base: position 1,570,114 of record CAYVQY010000001.1, read on the forward strand.
GTCGAAAACTTTTCCGTCGATGAGGGTGCCGTGGTAGTGGACGTTCACCTTGTCGGTGGCGACTGGCTTCGGTCCGTCACCGGCCTTGATGACTTCATACTGGAGTCCGCTGGCGGTGGTGGTCACGCCTTGCTTCTTGCCGTTGTCAGCCAGGAACTTCTCTCCGGTCGCCTTGGACTCCATGCCGCGCTGGGCTTCTTTTTCGCGCATGCTGTTCTCGAAGGACTGCATGGCGGCCATGAGTTCTTGCTCGGTGTACTTGGGCTTCTCGCCGGCCATGCCGGACTTGATGCCTTCGGTGAGGGCGGCGAGGTCGATGGCGATGCCCTGACCACTGAATTGTTCGCCGAAATTACGGCCGATGAAGTAGCTGACTTTGTCCATGGGAACGGTGCTGGAGGCGGCAGGGGCCGCAGCCGCTTCAGCGGGCTTGGCTTCCTGGGCTTGGGTGATGGTGGCGACCGCGAAAGCGGCGCAGAACAGGGCGGTGGTGGGTTTCATATGAGAGGGGCCGAGACTACGCGTCCCGGATGCCCGGTCAATCAAAGCCTTGAGCCGCCGGGAAAAAGCCGTTTGACCCTGGGTAGGGCATGAACCACTATCGCCGCCCTTCTAACCAGAAATCAACATGCCCGCCAAAATCTACACTGAAAAAGACGCGAGTCTCGCCCCGCTCAAAGGGAAGACTTGCGCCGTCATCGGCTTCGGCTCCCAAGGCCACGCCCACGCCCTGAATCTCAAAGAGAGCGGCGTCAAAGTCATCATCGGTCTCTACCCGGGTTCCAAAAGCCGCGCCGTGGCCGAGGAAAAGGGACTCAAAGTCTATGACACTGCCGAGGCCGTGAAAATGGCGGATGTCATCTTCGTCGCCGTGCCCGACACCAAGATCCCCGATGTCTTCAACAAGGACATCAAGCCAAACCTGACCAAGGGCAAGACGCTGCTCTTCAGCCATGGTTTCGCCATCCACTTCAAGACGATCACCGTCCCTGCTGACGTGAACGTCATCATGGTCGCCCCGAAAGGCCCCGGCCACATCGTCCGCCGTCAGTACACTGAAGGCAAAGGCGTCCCCGCTCTCATCGCCATCTATCAGAACGCCGACAAGCAGGCCAAGAAGATCGCCCTTGCCTGGGCGCACGGCATCGGCGGCACCCGCGGCGGCGTGCTTGAGACCACCTTCAAGGAAGAAACTGAAACCGACCTCTTCGGCGAGCAGACCGTTCTTTGCGGCGGTGCCAGCGCCCTCGTTCAGGCCGGCTTCGAAGTGCTGGTGGAAGCCGGCTACTCCCCTGAGATGGCTTACTTCGAGTGCCTGCACGAATTGAAGCTCATCGTGGACCTCATGAACGAGGCTGGCATCGCCGGCATGCGTTTCTCCATCTCCGAAACCGCCAAGTGGGGCGACGTCAAAGTCGGTCCGAAGATCATCGACAAGTCGGTGAAGAAGCGCATGAAGGAAGCCCTCAAGGACATCCAGTCCGGCAAGTTCGCCAAGGAATGGGTGCGCGAGACGAAGACCGGCTACAAGAAGTTCAACAAGCTGCTCAAGGACGGCGAGAAGCACCCGATCGAGAAGACCGGCGCACGCCTCCGCAACCTGATGCCGTGGATCAAGAAGCGCGACATCAAGGGCCAGCAGGCCAGCTACTCGTAAGAGCAGCTCCAAGAATCAAGCGAGGCGCGGGCCGGAAACGGTCCGCGCTTTTTCATGCCCATCAGTCTTTGACGTGCGTTTCATCGATCGCCCGGGCGGAGGCCTGGCGCGAATCCGGCGTCCGGAAAAGCATCGCGACACCGATCGTGACAAAGGTCCCCAGCGTGATGCGCCAGGGGAAGGACAGCACGAAGGGCTCCGTGATGCCGATCTTCGTCTGGATGTCCAGCACGTTGCTGAGAAAGACCACGGCCGCCATGCCTCCGAGCATGGCGATGATGTTTCCGGCGTCGCTACCGCGCGTTTTGGTGAGCACGGCCAGGAGGAAGACCCCGAGCAGCGAGCCGAAGGTGAATCCCAGAATGCCAAGCACGAGCGGCAGGATCTCAACGGTCGGGTTGTGCGCCATGAACCACGCCGTCCACACGCCGACGCCGATGATTAGCACGGCGAAGAACACCGTGCTCCAGCGGAGGACGGAAATGCGCTTCGACTCCGGCGCGTCCGCAGGCAGACGCGGCAGGATGAAATCGCGAGAAAGACTGGTGGCCAGGGCGTTGAGCGCCGTGCTGAGCGAGCCCATCGCCGTGGCGAGAATGCCCGCTGTGACGAGGCCGCGCATGCCGGCGGGCATTGTGTTCATGATGAAGAACGGGAACACTTCGCGGCTTTCCGCTGGCAGATTCGCGGTTGGGTGCGCCATGTAGTAGGCCTTCAGCAGCACGCCGATGAGGATGAAGGCCGAAACGATGGGCAGATCGATGAGGCCGGAGAGAATCGTGGCAAAGGCGCTTTGGCGACGGTTCTTGGCCGTGAGCATGCGCTGCACGGTGTCCTGGTCGATGCCGTGCGTGCTCATCGTTACAAACGTGCTGCCGATGATCGCCGCCCAGATCGTGTACTCGCTGGTGAAGACGTTTTTGATCCACGCCCACGCGCCGGATTCCGCGGGCTTGGCGAAATCGAAGAACACCGGATCCTTGATGACATCCACAACGGTGCCCCAGCCGCCGGGAATCTTCATGAGAAGGTAGGGAATGGTGAAACCGAGCGAAGCCACCAGCACGCCAACCTGAATGAAATCCGTCCAGATCACCGCCCGGATGCCGCCCACGGAGGTGTACAGCGCCGTCAGCAGCGTGACGACCACCACGGCACCCGCGTAGAGCCAGAACTTCGTGTTCGCATCCACCGCGCCGCCCTGCCACATCGCCACCGCGATGACGAGAATGATCGCGGAGACGTATAGACGCGTGCCCATCGCCAGCACGCGCGTGAACATGAAGGTGATCGAGGCGAACTTGCGCGTCACCGGTCCGAATCGCGTCTCGAGAAACTCATAGAGCGAAATGACGCCGTGCCGGTAGAAGATCGGAATGAACAGGAAGCTCACGATGATCCGCGCCAGCACCGTGCCGATCGCAAACTGCGCGTAACTCCAGTTCTGCCGGCTGTAGCCCGCCTCAGGTGCGCCGAGAAAGGTTGCCGCGCTGATCTCCGCCGCCAGAATCGAAGCCAAAACCGCCCACCAGGCGATCTGCCGGTCCCCGAGGGTGAAACCTTCCACGCTTCCGCTTTTGCTGCGTTGGGACAGGCCGATCCCGATGATCAGGGCGAAGTAGGCCAGAATGACAAGCGCGTCGATGAGATAGGACATGGTGCAAAGTCTCGCCGCAAAGCACCATGCCCGTCAAGCACCCAGGCCCGTTTACTGCTTCGTGGTGTTCGTGGTCTCAAGCCTCGGAGCCACGTTCACGATCACGCGTTCCTGCACGGATGTGCCGCTGGGGGAAACCACGGTGATTTCTTCCAGCACCTTGCCGATGTCCTTGTTCGTCAACGGACGGTTGATCAGGCGACGCGTCATCACCGTCGTATCGCCGAGGCGCTGCGTGGTGACGCTGCCCTTGGGCGTCGCGACGACCAGCGGACCGCCCGGTGAGGAGGTGGCAGGGGAGGGCGAAGAGCACTGGGAGAGCAGGAACGCGGCACCGAAGCTCATGGTGAGGGTGATGCAAGTCAGTTTGAGGGATGTCATAGACGGTGAAGGGTTGGTTTTTTGGGGGTGTTCCATCACTTTCGGATGGGCTGTCTATGACTGTAAGGCCTCATACGCCGTTCAAAATCAAAGCCTTGAATCCTGCTGTCTTCCTTCAGGTTTCTTGAGAAAGATCCGGCACATCAACGGCACTCGGGAAAGGGGGCGAATTTAACCTTGCGGCCATGGGCAATCCCCGTCAAAAATTCACCGCCATGACAAAGACGGCCCTATCTTGTGCGCTGCTTTTTTCCACCCCGCTCCTCTCAGCGCCCTCGCAGGAAGAAGTAGCTGCGGAAGCTGTCCTGGTCGCCGTGCAGCGGAAGTATGAATACGCCGTCGCCATGTCCGCCCAGGGGCGAACCGCCGAGGCGGAAACCGTACTGCGTGACATCGTCGGCACCTGCAGCCGTGTGTTTGGCAAGGAACATCCCGACACGTTGATCAACCGCAGCAACCTCGCCGCAACCCTTGCCGAGCAGGGCAGATACGCCGAAGCGGAGCGGGAGAACCGCGATGTGCTGGCCATTCGCCGCCGTGTCCTGGGCGACAGGCACCCCGACACGCTCATGAGCCGGAACAATCTGGCCGCCGCGCTGCAGGAGCTGGGGAAACACGCCGAGGCGGTGAAGGAGTACCGGGAGGTGCTGCAGGCTCGTTTGAAAGTACTCGGCGCCGAGCATCTCGAAACGCTCGACAGCCGCAACAATCTGGCCACCGCCTGTCAAGACCTGGGCCGCCTTGCCGAAGCGGAGAAGGAGCATCGGCTCGTCCTCGCTCTTCGCGGAAAACTTCTCGGCGCGCGGCATCCCAAGACCCTGGCCAGCCGCAACAACCTCGCGGCAGTGCTTCAGGAACTCGGCCGGCACGACGAAGCCGAGCGGGAGCACCGCACCGTGCTCGACTTTCGGCAGCAGGTCCTCGGTGCCGACCATCCGGATGTCTTCCTGAGCTGCTTTAATCTCGCCCTATGCCTGGAAGCCCGGTCCAAGCCGGAAGAGGCGCTGCGCTTCATGCGCCGCGCCCATGACGGTTTCCGGCGGGCTTTGGGCGCCGAACATCCGCACACCCGCATCGCGGGTGAATCCGCCGGCCTGATCGAGGCTCAATTGAAACCGTGACCCTCTTTGGTCACGAAAGCCCTCGCACTGCCGTCACGGGTTGCTAGCTTGAGGGCTGGATGTCCGCCGCCACCTTTCTCAAAGAATTCTGTCGTAACTGGCAGTCCGTCGGTGCCATTGCGCCGTCGAGTCCCGCTCTTGCTGAACGCATGATGGAGGCCGCCGGCGTCTGGCAGGCCAAGCGCGTGCTCGAACTCGGCCCCGGCACGGGAGCACTCACGGCGGCCATCGCCGACGCGATGCCTCACGACGCGACCTGCCTCGGAATCGAGCTCAATGAGACCTTTGTCAGCCAGCTCCGCCCGCGTTTCCCGGGCATGCGCTTCGAATGCGCCGGCGCTCAGGAGTTCGATTTTTCCACGATCCTCCCGCCGGGAGAAAAATTCGACGCCGTCATCAGCGGCCTGCCGTGGACGGCCTTCCCGCCCGCCCTGCAGAAGGCGATTTTAAACAACGTCCTGCCGCACATCGCCACGGGCGGCTGCTTCGCCACCTTCGCCTACTGGGGCTTTCATCAGCTCCCGAGCGGTCGCCGCTTCCGCAGCTTGCTGCACGAGCTGACCCACGGCGTCGAGACCAGCCGCGTGGTCTGGAACAACCTGCCGCCCGCCTTCGTTTACACCGCCCGCAAGGCCTGACGCGCCGGACTAATGCTACGTACCCGACTTTTCGTTTGCGGCACGCCACCGCCGCCGGGAGAGTCGGCGCGCCCATGATCTCACAGCTCCTCGATTTCGTCCTCCACGTTGACAAGCACCTGCAAGTCTTTGCGCAGGAGCACGGGGCGCTGATTTACGGGCTGCTGTTTGCCATCATTTTCTGCGAGACGGGGCTGGTGGTGATGCCGTTCCTGCCGGGGGACTCGCTGCTCTTCGCGGTGGGGGCGCTGGCGGCGCAGGGCTATCTGAAAATCGAGCTCATCATCCCGCTGCTGATGTGCGCGGCGATCATCGGCGACAATTTGAACTACTGGATCGGCCGGAAGGCGGGGGGCTGGATCGTGAACCAGCGCTGGTTCAAGCGGGACTATCTGGCAAAGACGGAGGCCTTCTTTGTGAAGCACGGCGGGAAGGCGATCATCCTGGCGCGGTTCGTGCCGATCGTGCGCACCTTTGCACCTTTCACGGCGGGCTTCGGGCGCATGGACTACCGCCGCTTCCTCGCCTACAGCCTCGGCGGCGGACTGTTCTGGGTGCTGAGCTTCAGCATCGCGGGCTATTTCCTGGGCAGCATCCCGGTGATCAAAAACAACATCAAGCTGGTTTTCCTGCTGATCATCGTCGTCTCCGTTCTGCCGATCGTCATCGAGGTGATCAAGCACCGGATGGAAGCGAAAAAAGCAAGAGCCTCAGGCGAAGAAGACGCCGGCTGAATGCTCAGCGCTGCACCCGCGCCCCGGTGGCCGGATTCATGTAGTAGCCGGGCTGGCCGTTGACACCGGGCACGAAAATGGGCTGCTGTGAGACGGGAGCGCCGTAGTAGGGCTGGCCGGGGCGGTAGCCGGGCACCACGGCGCCGGGATAGACGGGCACGCCACCGATGGTCTGGTAGCTCTGCACTCCCCCGCTGGACTGGATGACAGTGCTGCTGCTGCGACTGCCGAAGGGGCCGGTGACATTCTGCTGGTGCATGAACCGGTCCCCCTGCGGCATGGCGGTGGGACCGGAGCCGGGCGCGTAACCGCCGCGGGGCACGGGCGCACTGCGATTGGCGGTGGCGCGGCTGCTGGAAGCCGACGCGGGAGGCGGGGTCCGGTTCGCCGAGGGGTAGTAGTAGCTGGAGCCATCCCCTGCGGCGGGTGTTTCACAGGAAACGAGACCTAGGGCGGCGATGGCGAGGCATGCGGCGCTTGTTTTCATCCGCGCATGCTACCACGCGGGTCAATCCTGCGGCATAAAACTTTGCCAGCCCGGCCAATCACGTCACATTGCCAGCCATGCAGCCCGTCGTCGTCTCGCATCCCCTGGCGCAGTGTCACCTGACCGCGATCCGCGCGGCGGAGACGCCCCCGCACCAGTTCCGCCGTCATCTAAACCTGCTTGCCCAGATGCTTTTCCTCGAAGCGACGCGGGAGCTTCCGGTGCAGGAGGTGGCGGTGCGCACGCCGATCCAGGAAACCACCGGCGCGGCACTGGCAAGGCCGATGGTCCTGGTTCCGATCCTCCGTGCCGGCATGGGCATCCTCGACGGCGTCATGCCAGTGGTTCCTGAGGCCATTGTGGCGCACGTCGGCATCAGGCGGGACGAGGAAACAGCCCTGCCGCAGGCCTATTATGCGAATCTGCCGGAGAACCTGGCCGGCGCGGACGTCTTTGTGCTCGATCCCATGCTGGCCACCGGCGGCAGCGCCTGCGAGGCGATCCGCCAGCTCAAGGAAGCAGGCGCCCTGACCATAACTATGCTCTGCGTGGTCAGCTGCCCGGAGGGGCTGGAGGCGCTGGAGATCGCGCATCCGGATGTGTCCGTGATCACCGCCGCCGTGGACGACGGCCTCAATGAAAAATGCTACATCGTCCCGGGCCTCGGAGACGCGGGCGACCGCTACTTCGGCACCTGAGCCTGCCACTGCGGAACGCCGCGCACGATTTCGCCCTCACCTGGCGTTTTGTTTTTCCCATGCCCATCACCCTGCCACCCCTGACACGCCGCGACTGGTTGAAACGCGGCACCGCCGCCGCCTTTGGCACCCTGGCCGGCCAAGCTTCCGCGCTCGACATCCCCGAGCAGGTCTGGGTGCTCTTTTCCGACACCCACATCGCCGCCGACGAGACCGCCACCGCGCGCGGAGTCTGCATGGCGGAAAACCTCCGCCGCTGCGCCAACCAGGTGCTCAAAATCGGCCAGAAGCCCTTCGGCCTCATCGTGAACGGCGACTGCGCCCTGACCGACGGCCAGGCGGACGACTACGCCTCCTTCCTGCGTTGCATGCAGCCGCTGCGTGAGCAGTCCATCCAGATCCACTGCACGCTCGGCAACCACGACCACCGCAACAACTTCCTCAACGTCGTCGTCGGCCCGCCGCCGCCGAATGCGGAGCGTCCGATGAACGTGCCGGACAAGCACGTCGCCACGGTAACCAGCGCCCAGGTGAACTGGATCCTGCTCGACTCGCTCGATCTCGTGAACAAGACGCCCGGCATGCTGGGCGCTCCGCAGCTCACCTGGATTGAACGCGAACTGCGCAACTCGCCGAACAAGCCCACCTTCATCGTCGGACATCACAATCCGATGGAAAGCGGCATGACCGACAGCAAGAAAGGTTCCTGCCTGCAGGACAGCGAAGAGCTCTTCGACTTGCTCGCCTCCTACTCGAAGGTGCAGGGCTACATTTACGGCCACACCCACACCTGGCTGAAATCGAAGCACGAGAAGACCGGGCTGCCCCTGCTCAACCTGCCGCCCGTCGCCTACACCTTCGACCCCAAGCGCCCGAACGGCTGGGTCATCGTGCGCATCGACGCCGACCGCGCCGAGTTCGAGCTCCGCGCCCTCAATCCCGCGCACGAGCAGCACCGCGAGAGGCAAATCATCAAATTCATCTGACACGTATGCATCCCGCCTGGTTCCACGTCGAAAACGAAGCCGAAATCGCTTCGCCCGCGCTGCTCTTTTACCGCGACCGCATCGAGTACAATCTCCAACTCATGCTCAAGATCGCCGGTGATCCCGGACGCCTGCGCCCGCATGTGAAGACGCACAAATGCGCGCACATCATCGAGTGGCAGGTGGCGCTGGGCATCACCAGCTTCAAGACCTCCACCATCGCGGAGTCGGAGATGTGCGCCGCAGCGGGCGCAGCGGATGTCATGCTCGCCATGCCCTGCGTCGGTCCCAATGCACAGCGCCTGGCACAGCTCGCACTCAAGTTTCCCCAAACGCAATTTTCCGGCATCGCGGACGACGAGGAGACCATCCGCAGTCTCGCCTCCGCCGCGCAGCAGCACAACGTCACGCTCGGCGTCTATCTGGAGCTTGACTGCGGCATGGCCCGCACCGGCATCGTGCCCGGAGATGCCGCCGCCTTTCTCGCGCATGTGATGAAGGACACGCCGCGCCTGCAGTTTCGCGGCCTCCACGCATACGACGGCCACATTCATGACGAAAGCCTCGACGTCCGCCGCGAGCGCTGCGACGCCGCCTTCGCTCCCGTACACCAGTTCCGCTGCCGCCTGCAGGGGGAGGGCATCATCGTGAAGGAGCTCGTCGCCGGCGGCTCGCCCACTTTCGGCCTTCATGCCGAGCATCAGGACCGCACGCTGAGCCCGGGCACCACCGTGCTGTGGGACTTCGGCTACGGAGACAAATACGCCGATCTCCCCTTCCAACCCGCCGCCGTGCTGCTCGCCCGCGTCATCAGCAGGCCCGGCATCAACCGCCTCACGCTCGACCTCGGCCACAAGTCCGTCGCCCCCGAGAATCCGCATCCGCGCGTCCGCTTCGAGGAACTGCCGGACGCCGTCGCCGTGATGCAGAGCGAGGAGCACCTCGTGCTCGAAACCGAGCGCGCTCACGAATTCAGCGTCGGCCAGGCCCTGCACGGCGTCCCGCGCCACGTCTGCCCCACGGTGTCCATGCACGGCGAGGCGCATGTGATTGAGGGCGGCCGCTTCACCGGACGCTGGCCGATCACGGCACGCAACCGCCGGATCACGGTGTGAGACCGGACCGGTCTTCCGTGGGATTTTGAAAACGAAAGCCCGGGCCGCTGGTGCGGACGTGGTCAGTCGTGAAAACTATTTTCACTTTCCTGTCCTCGCCGGAGATGTTCGTTCGTCGATGCCATGGCGGGCGGCTTTTTAGCGCGTCCCGTCTTGTCCCCGAATCACCACCCGTCACTCCCATGATCAAAGCCTCCCTGCTCCTGTCCATCGCCGCCATCACGGCACTCACCTCCTGCCAGTCCGGCAAGACCCGGCACGCCGCCGGCCCCGAAATGCCGCCCTACAAGGGGTCCGCGGCCTTTGAGCGCATGAAAACGCTGGTCGGCAGGTGGTCGGGAGAGTCGCCCGAGATGGGCAAAATGAACACCGAGTTCCGCCTCATCGCCGGAGGTTCGGTGATCGAGGAACGCTTCGCCGAAGGCACGCCGATGGAGATGCTCAGCACCTACCACGATGTGAACGGCCGGCTCACTATGAAGCACTACTGCCTGCTGCGGAACCAGCCGCAGATGAAGCTGGTCAACAGCACCGCGAACTCGCTGACCTTTGATCTGGCTCCGACACCTGGACTCAACCCCGCCAAGGACATGCATATGCACGGCGCCACCTACACCTTCATCGACGCGGACCACTTCAAGCTCGCCGGCGTGTCCTGGGAGAATGGCAAAAGCGCGGACTGCGGCCCGCCCGTCATCTTCACGCGGAAGTAGCACCACCCACCCAGCGCCTGCCATGCTCAAGAAAATCCTCATCGGCCTCGCCGTGGTCATTCTCGGCGTCCTTGCCGCCGCCATGCTGAAATCGCCCGACTTCCGGGTCGAGCGCAGTCTCGTCATCGCCGCACCTGCTGAAAAGCTTTTTCCCTGGTTCGACAACCACCGGAAGTTCAACGAATGGAACCCCTGGGCCAAAATGGACCCCGAGGCCAAAAACACCTACTCCGGTCCGGAGTCCGGTGTGGGCGCGGTGGCGAGCTGGGAGGGCAAAATCACCGGCAAAGGCTCTGCCACCATCACCGAGAGCCAGCCGAATGAACGCATCGTCGAGCGCATGGACTGGCTGGAGCCGATGCAGGGCGTGAGCACCGTCGAGTTCACCTTCAAGCCTGAAGACGACGGCAAAACCAAGGTCACCTGGGCCATGTATGGCAGGAATGAAGGGCTGCTGACGAAGGTGGTGAGCCTCTTCATGGACTGCGAATCCATGTGCGGCCCTGAATTTGAAAAAGGTCTCGCCGATGTCGCCAAACTCGTCACCACGCCATGAATTCACCCGCCGCCTCCGACTATCTCCTGCTCTCCCGCGGCCAGTGGGACAAGGCGTCCGCCAAAGAGGACATCGAGGCTGCCATCGACAAGTTTTACGCCTGGTATGAGGCGAACCTCGCCAAAGGCCGCTTCAAGCCCGGCTCGCGTCTCACCATGGATGCGGCGCTCGTCACTCGCGAGGGCATCCGCACCGACGGCCCCTTCGCCGAAGGCAAGGAAGTCATCGGCGGCTACTGGATCATCGTCGCGGAGAGTCTCGCCGCAGCGTCGGCCCTGGCATCGGAAAGTCCCGTGCTGGCGCATGGCATCCGCTACGAAATCCGCCCGCTGGAATCGGAACGCGGCTCCGTCTACCGCCACACGAACGAAACACCCGTCGAATGAATCCCAACCCGCAGCAAACCACCGGCGAGCACCTGCTCCTCATTCGCGGCACGCATTGGAACAGCGGCCTATCCCCCGCCGAACTCCAGCGCATCATGACCGACTTTTACGGCTGGGTGGAGGGTCTGCAAAACCAGGGCATCCTGCGCGGCGCCCAGCCGCTGATGGAGGAAGGCAGGCTCGTCACCGGCCCGCAAAGCCTCGTCACCGACGGCGTCTTCGCCGAATCGAAGGAAGCCATCGCAGGCTATTTCCTGCTGGCCGTGGACTCGACCGACGAAGCCGTGAAACTCGCACAAGCCTGCCCCATCCTCGCTCACGGTGCCCAGATCGAAGTGCGCCCCATCGCCGATCTCTGCCGCCCGATGGCGGACGTGAAGGCGGCTCAAGTTTAGCCGCTCCATCACCCCCAAATCCCAAATGACACCCACACGCAATCCCGTCGGCTGGTTCGAGATCTATGTCTCTGACATGGCGCGATCCAAAGCCTTTTACGAAACCGTGCTCAACATCGAAATGCAGCCTCTGCCGGTCCCCGCCGGCATTGAGGGAGGTTTTGAGATGCTGATGTTCCCCTCGGACATGGAAAACCGGGCTCCGGGCAGCGGCGGCACGCTTTGCCGGATGGACGGCTTCAAACCCGGCGCCGGCGGCACCCTGATTTACTTCTCCTGCGAGGACTGCGGGGTGGAGGCCTCCCGCGTCGCGGCGGCTGGCGGCCAGGTCTTCCGCGAGAAGTTCTCCATCGCGCCCTACGGCTTCATCGCGCTGATCATGGACACCGAGGGAAACATGATCGGGCTGCACTCGATGGCCTGACGCCGCCCTCCGGTCATGAGCGAGACGACCCGCCAGATCGCCGAGGATCTCTTCCGCCGCGAGGGTGCCCGTTTGGTGGCCACGCTCACCGCTCATCTCGGCACGCACCGGCTGCAGCTCGCCGAGGACGTGGTGCAGGAGGCGCTCGTTCGCGCGCTGCAAACGTGGCCTTATCGCGGCATCCCGGAGAATCCCTCCGCCTGGCTCACTCAGGCCGCCAAAAACCTCGCGCTCGATGCCCTGCGCCGCGAGCAGACTTGGCGCGCCAAGGAGTCTGCCATCATCGCCGAGCGTGAACGCTGGCTCACGCAAAGCGATGCACGCGCCGAAGCGAACGACATCACCGATGACACGCTGCGCATGCTCTTCGTCTGCTTTCATCCGCAGCTCTCCGTCGAAGCGCAACTCGCGCTCGCCTTGCGCACCGTTTGCGGCCTCAGTCCGGCGGAGATCGGCGCGGCCTTCCTCACCAGCGAAGCCGCCATCGCCAAGCGTCTCGTGCGTGCCCGGCAGCTCATCCGCGATCTGCGGCTGCCCTTTGCCGTGCCACCTGCCGACGAGCTTCCTCAGCGGCTCGACGGCGTGCTCGCCGCTTTGTACCTGCTTTTCAACGAAGGCTACAAAGCCTCCTCCGGCGACCGCCTCATTCGCGAAGAGCTATGCCGCGAAGCCATCCGCCTCACGCGCCTGCTCGGCGCCCATCCGGCCACGTCCCGGCCTGCCGCGAAGGCCCTGCTCGCCCTGATGTGCCTCAACGCCGCCCGCTTGCGCGCCAGAGTCAATGCGGCGGGCGAAATCGTGCGCCTGCATCATCAGGACCGCAGTCAGTGGGATACGGCGCTGATCCAGGAAGGCATCCTCGCATTGGGAGCAGCCTCCACCGGCGAAACGGTCAGCTCCTACCATCTGGAGGCAGGCATCGCCGCCTGTCACTGCCTCGCCGCCGATGACGAGAGCACCGACTGGACGCGCATCCTGAGTCTCTACGATCAACTTCTGCTGCTGAAACCCACGCCGGTCGTCGCCATGAACCGCAGCGTGGCCCGCGCACGTCTGCATGGCCCGCGTGCCGGCCTGGAAGCCCTCGAAAGCATCCCAAACCGCCAGTCGCTGGAGGCGCACCACCTCTACCACGCGATCCGCGCCAGCTTCATCGCCAAGCTCGGCCTAACCGCCGAAGCCCGCGCCGCTTACCAACGCGCCGCCGAACTGGCCCCCTGTGATGCCGAGCGTGATTTCCTGCAAAACCAGAGCATGGAGCAGGGCGGCTAGGGTGCCGGTGATCCGCTGACAATGCGGGAGGGGTTGAGAATCCATGGATTGGGCGGTCTGCATGGCAGCAGGATGTCAGCATCCTGCCCGGCACGATGGCACGCCGAATACCTGCCGCTCGACATGCAGAGGCCAGGCATCACGGCGAGGAGTCTTTCAAATCCGGCGATGCCAACGCCGACGGCGTCATCGACACCGCCGAACTTCCCGCCGCGTTGCGCAAGCAGACCTGGTTCGCCATCCTCTCCGAAGGCATCGAGCCCTGCCTCACCCGCCTCGACACGAACCACGACGGCAAACTCGACGCCGCCGAGTATCGCAAGATATCCCGCATGGGCGCCCACTCCGAACAGCATTTCAAAGGCGCCGACACCGACAAAGATGGCTTTCTGAGCCAAGCGGAATTCGCCGAATACGGCGAGTATCGGCTCAAGGCCATTGAAGAGGGCACTCGGAAGAAGAAGACCAAGGGCTGAAGAACTCGACTCTGGAGGGCCGCCTGCTCAATGGCTTGACCAAAGGCGGTTTTGCAACGTCACTCGACTCGTTCAACAGAATACGCATTTTTCGTGGCTTGCTTCTTTCACGTAAACTCCTTCTTCGGAAGCGCGGGACTAAGACACGAGTCAGACTAGACCCCATCTGTGACTGCGACAAAACAACGTTGACTGGATATGAATAAAGATGCCGTTATCAAAGAACTCCAAGCTTTCAAGAATCGCCTACGAGGAGAAGTCGTCCACGCTTACGAGGGACGTGGCACATCGTTCGGCGATGAGCGATTCAATGCGTGGCGTCGAAAGTTTTCGCAATTCCTCTCAGAGAACCTGCCGGCCCAAGCCTCAGTTCTGAACGAGAAACTGACTCATAATGCGCTCTCATTTAACCCTCGCGACTCTGACGTCGAAGCTTTCTGGAAGAAAGATGGCGAGACGATGGATTCGTATATTGATTCTCTTATCCTCGATATTGAAAATGGCGAATACGAGATCGCGCAGCCCCCTCCACGTGCAACACTCGTAGACCAAGCCGATACGAAAGACACTTCGAAAGTATTTATCGTCCACGGACATAATGGGGAAGCCAAAGAGCGCACCGCACGGTTTGTAGAGAAGCTCGGCTTTGAAGCGATCATCCTCCATGAGCAACCGAACCAAGGAAGAACAATCATTGAGAAGATCGAGGACTATTCAAACGTTGGATTTGGGATCGTCCTCTACACGCCTGACGATCTGGGTAACGTTCGGAGTGAAGCAACTAACGGGAAACTGCGTCAACGAGCCCGCCAGAATGTTGTGTTCGAACACGGATATTTGATGGCCAAAATTGGGAGAAAAAATGTTGCTGCACTGGTTACAGACGACATCGAGTTGCCAAACGATATTAGTGGAGTTGTCTATATTTCAGACAAAGAGTGGCAGGTCGACATTGCGAAAGAGATGAAGGCGTCAGGCTACGACGTCGACTTCAATGCGATCCTGTAGCAACATCTGACGCACCAAAATCGCGCGCTCAGCAAGAAGTGGGCAGGAATCTGTAGTTAACAACGAGCATCTGAATTACGGCGAGCCCGCAGGTATCGGTCCCAAATCGCCCGAATCCCCCGGCATTGCAAATCTCCGGCAATCGTGCGACGAAGACGCATGAACTCTTCGCATTCCTCTTCCTCGGCTGCCTTTCGCCTGATGCGAATCGTGAGGCCTTTTCTCTTGCTCCTCGCCCTTGCCTTTGCAGCGACACCCGAATCCAACGCAGCTCCCGCCACCCCGCCCGGCATCATCATGCTGCTCGTGGATGACATGGGCTATGCGGACATCGGTTGCATGGGGGCGAAGGACATCCAGACGCCGAACATCGACCGCATCGCGGCGGAGGGGGTGAGGATGACGGACTTTTATGCGAACGCGCCGGTGTGCTCGCCGACGCGGGCGGCCTTCATCACGGGACGCTGGCAGCAGCGCTGCGGGATCGAGTGGGCGATCGGCCTGACGTCGGAAGAGGAGAAGCGCGTGAACGGCGAGCTGGTGCCGGTGGCGGAGCGCTTCACGATGGGCCTGGAGCCGGAGGACACGTTCCTCGTGCCGCTTTTGAAAAAGAACGGCTACGGCACGGCCTGCTACGGGAAGTGGCACCTCGGCTTCAAGCCGGAGCACAATCCGGTGAAGCACGGCTTCGACGAGTACTGGGGCATCATCGGCGGCCAGTGCGACTACTACCGCTACCACTACATCGACGGCATGAAGCAGCTCTACGAGAAGACGGAGATGACGACGGCGGAGGGCTACATCACCGACCTGATCAACCAGCGCACCGTGCGCTACATCCGCGAGGAAGGCAGGAGCCCGTTCTTCATCTACGTGCCCTACAACGCCGTGCATCATCCCTACCAGGTGCCGGATGATCCGACGCAGTTTTACACGGCCGAGAACAAGAACGACGGCACGCGCGCCGGTTACGCGAAGATGATGGGGAGCATCGACAAGGGCATCGGTGACATCTTTGCAGCGCTGGAAGCCAAGGGCATCCTCGACAACACGCTCATCATCTTCAGCAGCGACAACGGCGGCGAGCGCTTCTCCGATAACCGGCCGCTCTTCAATCACAAGACGACGCTGTGGGAGGGCGGCATCCGCGTGCCCTGCCTGCTGCGCTGGCCTGCGGGCGGACTGCCGAAAGGCGCGGTCTCGCATCAGGCGGCGATCACGATGGATCTCTCCGCCACGATCCTCGCCGCTGCAGGTGTGCCCATTCCGAAGACGATGGACGGCATCAATCTGCTGCCCGTCCTGCGCGGCGAGCAGCCACCGGTCGAACGCACGCTGGGCTGGCGCGTGGACCGCAGCCGCCGCAAGATGAAAGCCCTACGCCACGGCGACTGGAAGTATGTGCAGGACGACATGGTGGAAATGCTCTTCAACCTCCGCGACGACATCGGCGAGCATCACGACCTCTACTACGAGCACCTCGACAAGGTGAATGAGCTCAAGGCGAAGCTCGCCGAGTGGGAAGCCGACGTGGACAAAGTCCCGCCGCCGATCCGGATTCATTAGAGTGGTCGAGAGAGGAGCGCGGACACTCTTGTCCGCCGTCTGATGGAGCGAGACAGAGCGATGAAATGGCACCCATGGGCGGTTCGTTCACACCCGCATGTCGCGCCCAAGTCTTTTGATGCTGTCTCTGCTGCTGTTCTTCGGCGTGTCCCATCTCACTGCGGAGGACAAGCCAAACATCCTGCTCATTCTCTCGGATGATCACAGCGTGCCGCATGTCGGCTGCTATGGCGATGCGAACTGCCGACGCTTCAAGATCACACCGAACCTCGATGCGTTTGCGGCGGAGGGCATGCGCTTCAACCACGCGCACACAACCGCGCCTCAGTGCGCGCCGTCACGCATCTCGATTTTTACTGGGCGCTCGCCTGTGAGTTTGGGCGTGACGCGGTTCGCGCAGCCGGCGAAACCGGACGTTCCGTTATTCACCGACGTGCTGCGCGTCAGCGGCTACTGGACGGGCATCGACGGCCGTCATCAGCATCTCGACGGTCGCGTGAACGACGCGCCGCACATCATGGAGACGCTGAAGGAACTCGGTATGCGCAGCCTCGACACGCGCCTCGATCACTTCGTGCGTTCCGCCAGCACGAAGGGCGCGAACTTGTCGAAGGTGGGCGAAAAAGTGGCCGCGATCCTCGATGAGGTGCCTGCGGGCAAACCGTTCTTCCTCTACTTCGGCTTCAACCAGCCGCATCGCAGTTGGGGCGATGACCACGACGGCATCGACCCCGCGCAGCTCATGCTGCCGCCCGACTGGCCCGATCTTCCCGAGGTGCGGCTCGATTATGCGCGCTATCTCGCCGAACTGCGCGATCTCGACAACGGCTTCGGATTGATCGACGCGACGCTGGAGAAGCGCGGTCTCAAGGACAACACGCTCGTCATTTTCATGGGCGACAACGGCGAGGCTCTGCTGCGCGGCAAAGGCACCGTCTTCGACCGCGGCACACACGTCCCGCTGCTCATCCGCTGGCCGGCAAAGATCAAACCGGGCACGACCTGCGATGCGCTGATCAGTGGCATCGATCTCGCGCCGACGGTCCTCGAAGCCGCGAACCTGAAACCGGCTGAAGGCATGAGCGGCGTGAGTTTTCTGCCCGCGCTGCTCGGCGAGTCGTTCAAAGGCCGCGAACACGTCATGGCCGAGCGCGGCTGGCACTTCGGACCCATCACGCGCACCGACGGCTTCGATCTCTCGCGCAGCATCGCGACGCGGCGTTACCTCTACATTTACAATGCGATCCCCGACCGCGCCTACACGCCCGTGGACATGCCCGGAGGCGAGGCCTGGACGGCGGTGCAGGCTGCGCACGAAGCCGGCAAGCTCGCCCCGCTGCACGAACGCCTGCTGTTTCAGAATCCGCGACCGCTCATCGAGCTTTACGATCTCGAAACCGATCCGTTCCAGCTCCACAACCTCGCCGGTGACTCCACGCTGCGCGAGACCGAGGACAAGCTGCGCATCGAACTCGAAAAATGGATGATCCGCGAAGGCGACTTCGTTCCCCTGCCAACGCACGTGCTCCAAAAACACCGGTGATCGCGCCTTGAGCGGGTGGATTCCGCTCAGTTGCGGGCTTTCTCATTCAGCAGGAATTCCAGCAGATTCGCGAAGTCAGCTTCGCCGATGATCTGTCCAAACACCGGCGGCATAAGGGACACCGGCATCGTTTCGTCCTTCGCGAGATCGTTTTTCGACACGCGATGCTCTTGGCCGGCGGCATCGGCGAGAATGAGCACCTGGCCGACTTCGCCTTTGAGGAATCCACTCATCGTCGTGCCGTCCTTCAGCGTGAGCGTGTGCAGATGGAAGTGCGCGTCCACGTTGCGGTTCGGATCGAGGATGTCTTCGCAAAGACGCGCCACACCGCGTGCGCCGATGCCGTCGAGCTGCGGGCCGATGAGGCCGCCCTCGCCGCCGATGCGATGACAGACCGCGCAATGCGTCATGAACAGCGTCTTACCCGCCGCCTCATCCGGCTTCGCCTTCGCAAACACCATCGCACGCGTGGCGATCAGCGCATCGAGCTGCTTCCGCTGTTCCGGTGACACGGGCAACGGTGGCGGCGCAGGACGTGGCGGCAGATACGCCGCGAGTTTCTCACGCAACGCCGCCGGCGCCGTGTGTTGCAGCATCACCGCGAGCGTCTTGAGGCTTTCGCGAGTGGTGTCCTCGCTCTGGAAATCGTTCACGCTGATCAACGCCGGTTCGATGCGCGTGATGCCGAGCCATGCATAAGCCTTTCCATCGTCGCCATCGACGATTTCGAGCCGCACGGTTTTGCCCGCATGCTTGGAAAGGTCGAATTCAGCACGCAGGCACACATCGTTGCGCGGCGGAAAGACGCTGGCGAACGTCTCGCCGCTCTTCGCATCGACCAAGCGCACGAGATTCTTGCCATGCGCCTCGGCTCGGGGAGATCCGCGATGACCGTTGATCCAAAACGTCAGCTTCGCCGGCGCGGTGAAGCTTTTCGATTTTAACACGCCTGTGCGCCTCTCCTCATCGCCTCCGCCCATCATCATGCTCTGCAACACTTTCACTTCCGTGCCATCCGCGCACTTCCGAGTCTGCAATGACCACTTTGGTGCGCTATCCGCCGCCCCGGTCGAAATCCACGCTGGCTCCGGCTGTTTGCCCGTTTCCGTCAAAAGCTGCGTCGCCAGTTCCTGTGCCCATTGCAGCAGTTTCGCATTCGCAGGCGCTCCACGTTCACTGAGGCCGTCGTTGAGCGCAGCTAGAAGCTGAATTGAAGCGGCGTGGTTTTGAGCCGATGCTTTTCGCGCGACAGCCAAGGCATCGGGTAGAAGCGCGGGATCACCGTGGCGGGTGATGTGAGTGAGGATAACGGGAGTGGCGCTGTGCCCTTCCCGTAGATGCCGAAGAAGAAAGGAGGCTGCTTCGGCGGTGGGAACACTGGCGGCAATTTCAGCAATCAAAGGCGTCTCCATTTCCAGCCTGTTAAAGGCATCCGGCAGCTTTAGATGATCACGAATCGCGATGCGGTAGGCGAGTGCGAGACTGGCATCCTCTGCCGGTGTTTTTAGGGCATTACGAACGAGCAGAGTGAGGGCCTCGATTTGCGGATTATCGAGCAACTTCGAAAGAACAGCACGCTGAACGAAGGGTGATGGGTTCTCCAGTCCGCGACGCCAATTGCTAAGTTCGAGCGGAGATGATGGCAGGCGATTGAAAACGCCGGTCGTTTTCACCACCCGCCAAATTCTCCCGCGCTCCTTGTCTCTGCCCGGATGATCGAGCGGCACTTCGTAGTGGCCGATGATCTTGTTGTAGAAGTCGGCGATGTAGAGGGCGTTGTCGGGGCCGAGTTGGAGATCGACGGGGCGGAACCAGGGGTCGTCGCTGGTGATGAAATCGGGCTGCTCGTTCGCTTTGGGCGTGGAACCATTGAAGGTGACCTTGTCGTGGTTCACGCGGGAAGTGACGCAGTTGCCAACGAACATGTGATCGTCCCACTCGGGGCCCCACACGCCGCCGTCGATGTAAACAATGCCGCAGATGCCGGTGGAGCCGTGGCTGTGCTCGCACATCACCGGGGCGAAGCCGAGTCCATCGTGCGGTTTGCCGAAACTGGGATAACACGCGCCACGGATGAGCTGGTAGATCGGTGAACTGTGGCAGTCGGCGCTGTAGAGATTGCCATAGCGATCCCAGCAGAGGCCGAAGGGATTGACCTGGCCGCTGGTGTATTTTTCGACGCGCGAGCCGTCGGGACGGAAGCGGAAGACGTTTCCTGAGTGGAGCTCGATGCGGCGGCCAGGAATGTCGAATGACGAATGAGGAATGCCGATTGAATGACGAGGCCCCAATGACGAAGCATCGGCGTTCGGGTTTTGGGCATTCGGGCTTCCTTCGTCATCCGGAATTCGAGAATTCGTCATTTTCCCATCGCCTCGCCAGCGATCAGCTCGCACTTCAATCCTGCTGGTGTTGTTAAACCCGTGCGTCGCATACACCCAGCCGTCGAGGCCGAGGCGGAAGCTGCTGCACATGCCGTGCGTGTCTTTTTCATAGCCGAGCGGACCGAAGAGCACCTCGCGCACGTCGGCTTTGTCGTCGCCGTCGGTGTCAGCGAAGTACCAGATGTTCGGAATGCTCCACGCGATGCAGCCGGCTTTGTGCTCCGGCTTGTGCCACGGCAGCACGCCGGTGGGGATGTTCAGGCCGTCGGCGAAATCGATGACTTTGTCGGCTTTGCCATCGCCGTCGGTGTCTTCGAGGATCTTGATCGCATCACGGCTGTCTTTGACCCGAGTGCCATTCTCGTCCGACCAGCGCGATTTGTCGGCGGAGTACGGATACTCGACCGTCGATGACACCCACAAACGGCCACGCGCATCGAAGGCCATGTTGATCGGCTTGTTGATCATCGGCTCGCTGGCAAAGAGCTGGACTTCAAAGCCCTCCGGCACATGAAATCCGGCGCGTTCCTGTTCCGGCGTCATCGCCTCCGTTTCGCGGACGAGTCGCAGTTTGTCCTCGGCGGCACGGAGAACGATGGTGGTGGCGAAGACGATGGCCAGACTGCGCAGGAGGAGCATGCAGGCATTACAGCGCGGGGGTGCCCGATCATGCAAGCCTCAGGTATGTCGGAAACTTGGTTCGGCAGCATTGGCCGCAGAGAGGCAAAGAAGCAGAGTGGGCAGAGCCATTTTTTCCCACCTCTGCGCCATCTGCCTCTTGGCTCCTTTGCGGCAAGCATCAGACTCAGTTCAAACGACAAGCACCGTTGTCACAAGCCGTCTCCGTGACTTTTGCCATCAATGCATCGTCACTGCGCAAACGCAGCAGGTGCGAGAGGCCAATGCGGTTGCTGGAAATCCAATGCACCACGCGGCGGGCGATCTGCTGCATGCCGGGGCTGGCGAGACGCAGCGACCACTCGCGATACTCGCACAAGGCCCACAGGCATGTCACCCACGCTCCCGCGCCCTGCCAGAGCGATCCATCATCGCCCATGACGACGATTTCTTGATCAGCACGGAGGTTGGGAAGATCAGGGCAACGTTTGCATGCCTGCTCCGAATCATAAGGCAGGAACTCAAGCCGCACATACGACGCCTGTTCGAGCATCCAGCGCCGGAAACGCGAGCAGAGGCCGCAGTGCGCGTCGTAGAAGATGGTGAGGGTGGTCATGGCATCGCTTGGGGTTTGTCCATGCGTGCGCGGATGTAAGCGGCGACGCTGCCGGTAATGGCCGCTCCGAAAGCAAGCATGCTGTAAATAGGCCAAGCACCCTCGACGAAGAGAGTTTGCGAGTTCGCTAACAGCATCAAGCCACCCGCATACATGAGAGCTAATGTCAGCCCAGCCAGTGCAGCGGTCCTCGGGCGCCTTAGCCTTGAAGCGCCCCGAACGATCAAATCCAATGGCAAGAACACGATCCACCACGCCCATATGATACTCAGTCCTGTGAGCGCGAGAAAAATCAATGTCACATCTAGCCTGTAAGCCTCAAAAAGAGATTGTCTTTGAACCAGAATCACCACGCCATAGGCCATCCAACACGCGATGTTGCACGCTATCCAGCCGCACAACATCGCGAGGAACGAGAGCTTCAGTTTTCGAAGAATGGCGTTCACAGCGTGTCGAGGATGTCGTGCGCTTTGCTGACGCGGTGCATCGGCGGGACGGGCGGCGGCAGGTTCGCGAGCGTGGCGCGGCGGCGCATTTTGGTGAAGACGTAGAGGTTGAAGAAGTGCATGCCGCCGAGGACCAGCAGCACGACGCCCATCTTGCCGCTGAGCGCTTCGAAGACGCCGCGTGCGCCGGTGATCTCTTCCGCCGTTTTGAGATACAGCGACACGAAGCCGATGTTCATGAGGTAGAAGCCGACGACGAGCAGGTGATTGACGCTGTCGGCGAGGTCGGTGTTCCCGTGGAAGCAATCGACGAGGAAGATGCGACCGCTTTTGTGCAGAGTACGCGCCACCCAGACCGTCATGGCGACGGCAAGGATGAGGTAGAGAGTGTAGCTGAGGACGGTTTCGTTCATGGTGGTGTGTGGTTTAGTTTTGTTCTGAACTTTCAGTATTTACTGAAACATTGAGGCATGAAAAAGTCAGCCGAGGAGGCGCATGGCCCACTGGAGGGCGGAGGCGTGCTTCATGGAGATAACGGTGTCGCCGACTTTGACGCCGAAGCTGAGGAACTCGTCGAGATCCTTCATCTGCTGGTGGAAGTCGCGACCGGGACCTGCGGCTTCGTCCTTGGTCTGCGCCGCGCAGTCGCGCAGCAGGCGGATGGCGGGCTCGATCTCGCGGCGTTTGCGCTCTTTTGAGATGGTGATGAAAATCTTCCACACGTCCTTCTCCGCCTCGAAGTACTCCTTGCGGTCGCCCTTCTTGGTGATGATGCGGATGAGGTTCCAGCCGACGAGGTCCTTGAGGTTGGTGTGGGCGTTGCCGCGGCTAATTTGCAGCTTTTCCATGACCTCGTCGGTGCACATCGGCTGCGGGGCGGTCATGAGCAGGGCATGAATCATCGCCATGGTGCGATTGATGCCCCACTGGGTGCCGAGCGATCCCCATTGGGCCACAAATTCCTCACGTGCCTTTTCCCAAGGTGGTAGTTCGTCGCTCACATTTTCATTAAAAACTGAAAACAGTGAAAGGCAAGCGGCAAGTTGGGTTTTTCTGCGCACATGATTGTAGCTTCGTTGCTGTGCAACAAGGCTCCACCTATTCCACAGGAACAGGGCAACTTTTCACGGCTACGGACTCAAACGCACCTTCACCCAGACGCCGCCTTCTTTGCGGTAGCGGATGCGGTCGTGTAGGCGGCTGACGCGGCCCTGCCAGAATTCCATTTCGTCCGGCAGCAGGGTGTAGCCGCCCCAGTGCGGCGGGCAGGGCACCTGGCCTTCGGGGTATTTGGCCTTCAGCTCGGCGTCGCGCTGCGCCAGCCACTCGCGACCGGGGATCACCACGCTCTGCGCCGAGGCCCATGCGCCGATTTGATGCCCGTAGGGGCGGCTGGCGAAGTACTTTTCAGCGTCCGCGTGATCGAGCTTCGAGATCACGCCTTTCATGCAGACCTGATGATGCCGGTCCGTCCACAGGAAGCAGGCGGCGGCACGCGCATCGGCGGCGATCTCGCGGCCCTTGCGACTCTCGTAGTTCGTGTAGAAATGAAAGCCGCGCTCGTCGATGCCCTTCAAAAGGACCGTGCGCACGGTCGGCGTGCCGTCGAGACCGTTGGTGGCCAGGCTCATGGCGTTCGGCTCAGGCAGCTTGTGGGCGAGGGCGTCGTTGATCCAGTGCGTGAAGAGTTCCACGGGATCGGCCGGGGCGCTGTGCTCGTCGAGTTCACCCTGGTCGTAACTCACGCGCAGGTCGGGCAGGTTCGGTTTGTCAGTCGGGTTCATGAGAGCTAGAAGAAACGCGTGCCGGGCGGCCTCCGCTACGCCGGCTTTGGCTTTTTCCACACTCATCCGTCCATGTCGTCCTCCGTCACCGGTGTCATCCACGATCTCGAGCGCATCCTGCTCACCCCGGCGCAGATCAGCGCGCGCATTTCTGAAATGGCCTCCCGGTTGAATGCGGAACTCACAGGCAAGGTCGTCACCGTCGTGGCGCTGATGGACGGGGCGCTGTTTTTTGTGGCCGATCTGCTGCGGCAGCTCGAAATGCCCGTGCGCATGCACACCCTGAGCGCCAGCAGCTACCAGGGAGGCACCGCCACCACCGGCGAGGTGAAGGTGAACTGGCCCGCCGGCGTCGATCTGCGCGATCAGGACGTGCTGCTGCTCGATGACATCCTGGACACCGGCCTCACGCTTGATGTCATCTCCAAGCGAATCCTCGCAGAACAGCCCGCCTCGCTGCGCACCTGCGTCCTGCTGAGCAAACGCCGCGAACGCCTGCGCGAGGTGCCGCTCGACGACGCCGGATTTGAAATCGACGACGAATTCGTCGTCGGCTACGGCATGGACTACCAGGGCCGCTTCCGCAATCTGCCCTGCATCGGCATTCTCAATCCCAACAAGCCGTCATGAAGCTGCGCGTGCTTTTCTTCTCAGTCCTGCGCGACATCACCGGCACGGATGAAATTTCTGTCGAACTGCCTGCAGGCAGCACGATGGCCGATCTGCTCGCCCACGTCGAAAGCTGCTGGCCGAAACTGGCCGAGTGGGAGAAAAGCCTGCTCCTCGCGCTGGATCAGACCTATGTGAAACGTGACGCCGCCCTCCATGACGGGGGCGAGGTGGCCATCATGCCGCCTGTGCAGGGCGGCTAGCAGGTAAATCGGATCAAAGACCGTGCCGCCTTGACGCCATCCGCGCTCTGGCCGACTCTCGCCCCCCATCCCGGCATGAAGTGGCTGCAACGACTGATCCAAGCCTCGCGAAAGGCGCGTGAACTCCCCTACGTGGGGCGCACGTCGTTTGTCGTGGCGCTGGGCCTGCTGGTGCTGGCGATCATCTTTGACTGGCACCGCACGCATCCGGACGATGTCGCGGGGGAGGCCATTCTGAAGGCGGCGGAGGCGCAGGTGGACGTACCACGGAGCATCCGGGTGCTTTCCGGCATCCTGCCCTACCTGAACCTGTGGGTTTCCATCGGCGTGCCGCTGCTGCTGCTCATGATCTGGCGGCGCTGGGGGAATCTGACCCGGCTCATGGCCCCAGTCACCATCGCCTCCGTTTCCGTGGCCCTGTGGGCGATCGCCAGCGAGCTGGTGGACTACATCGCCCACTCTCACATGACGGAAATGGGGGAGCCGCCCGCGCCGGTGGCCTTCGCCTTCAAGCTCGTCTTCATCGGGCTGGCACTGGGTTCCCTGCCCCTGGCACTGCAGTATTTTCGCAAGACCTCCATTTTAGAGCGCTACACACTGCAGACCTTCGTGCAGCCGCTGATCTTCTGCTTCATTTCCTTCAGCTCTCTGTGGATCATCATGGACCTGCTGGACAACCTGAAGGACTTCCAGACGGCGAACTCCAGCTTCGGCGTGGTCCTGGGCTTCTACCTGGCGCTGCTGCCCTTCATCTACGTCACCATCATGCCGGTGGCGCTGCTGCTGGCGACGCTCTATTCCCTGACCCGGATGTCGCGGGCGAACGAGCTCATCTCCATGCTGGGCGCGGGGCGCAGTCTGGCACAGGTCCTGCGGCCCATTTTTCTAACCACCGCCTACGCCGTCGTCCTCAGCATCGCGGCGAACTACTACTGGGCGCCACGGGCGGAGGGGAACCGCAAGGCCGTCGTACGCGCCCTTGAGCAGAAGGAGGCCGACTCCATCATGGCCACGGCGATCATGTTTCGGAACGAGCAGACGCGCCGCACCTGGTTCGCCGCCACCTTTCCATTTTCCATGCGCAATGACCGCGGCCGCATGCACGGGGTGCAGCTTCGCGAGGAAAACGCCGACGGCACGCCGGCGCGGACCATCCTGGCCGGCAGCGCCACCTGGTCCCCCCGCGGCGGCTGGAGTTTTTTCAACGGCCGAGAATTGATCTACAAAGACGGCAGCGTCGCCGAGATTCGCCCCTTCCCCCTGCGCAAGGACGGGTCCAAAGTTCTTCAAGTGGACGACATCGATGAAACGCCTTGGAGCATGGTCAGCTACGCGCTGAAGGCGGACTACATGAGCGTGCCGGAGATCGTGTCCTACCTCCAGGCGCATCCGAAGGCCGCAGCGGACAAGCTCGCGCCGTTTCGCACACACTTCTGGCACCGCTTTGCCCTCCCTCTGCAGGCCTTCGCTCTCGTTCTCGTCGCCGCGCCGCTGGGGGTGGCCTACTCGCGGCGCGGCTCGGTGGGCGGCATCGCCGGCAGCGTCTTCATCTTTTTCATCTTCATGTTCGTGAACAACCTGTTCCTGAACCTCGGCAAAGGCGGCCACCTGCCGCCATGGTTCACCGTTTGGGTGCCGCACCTGCTGTTTGGCACGCTTGGCTACGTGCTCTTCCGCTACCGCTCCGAGAACCGCGACCTGCCGCAAATCAAACTCTCCCTCCGCAAGCCGAAGGCGCAGATCGCCCGCCCGCGCAACCGCAGCGCGGCACTGCCCGGCGCATCCGCCACTTGAAACCCCGCACCTGAAACTCCAACCGTCGTCTGATGCAGCAAAACTGGTCCATCCGCAGCCGTGCCCATGAATGCGCCGTCACCGCCCGCCCCTTCGAGGACGGTGAGATCTTTCACACCGCCATCTACTTCGATCCGGAGGAAAACGGCTACGTGCGTCGGGACATCTGCACCGAAGCCTGGCCGCAGGAACTCGAAGCCCGCAAGCCCGTCGCCTCCTGGAAAGCCGCCTATCAGAAGGTCGTCCCCGAGACCCGGCCCGAGATCGCGCCCAAGGCCAGCGCCATGGAGCTGCTGCAGCGCTTCATCGAGGAGGGCGATCCGAAAACGGAGAACGCGCGCTACATCCTGGCCCTGATGCTGGAGCGGAAGCGCCAGATCGTCCAGACCGCCGAAAAGGAGGTCGATGGCGCCAAGATGCTGTTTTATGAGAACAAAAAGACAGGCGAAATCTTCATCGTGCGCGATCCCGAGCTGCTCCTCGACGAAGTCGTGCAGATCCAGGAGGAGGTGGCCACCATCCTCGCCTTTGGCGGTCCCGCCGCCGATGCCGCCAAAGCCGTCGGTGTGACCCTCACCGTCGATGGTGTCGTGCCTGCTGAGGAGGCCTCGTCTGACGAGTCAGACAGTTCCGAAACGTCGGCGCCATCTGCAGTGGAAGAGTCTTCCGCCGACCCTTCGTCAGAACCCGCACCCGTCGAAGACGATGAAGTGATCGCCGACGAGGAAGTTTCCGAAACCAACCAAAATCCAGAATCCAGCCACTAGCCCCCATGTCCCTCCAGCAAGACCGCGAAGAACTGCGCACCCTCCTCAAGGCCAAGTCCGTCAAGACCGGCACATTCACCCTCGCCTCCGGCAAGGAGAGCGATCTTTACGTCGATTGCCGCGTGACCACGCTCGATTCGCGCGGCGCGGTACTCGTCGGCCGCGTGCTGCATGACCTCCTGCGCCAGGAGGAGGCGAAACGCGGGCTGAGCATCGGCTCTCTCGGCGGTCTGACCATGGGAGCCGACCCCATCACCCTCGCCGTCGCCATGAGCTCCAGCATGGCCGGGGACAATCCACCCGTGCAGGCCTTCGTCGTCCGCAAGGAGCCGAAGGGCCACGGTCGCGGCAAGCGCATCGAGGGCAACTTCATCACCGAGCAGCCCGTCGTCGTCGTGGATGACGTCATCACCACCGGCGGCTCCACCTTGAAGGCCATCGAAGCCATCGAGCAGGAAGGCGGCAAGGTCGCCTTTGCGCTGATTCTCGTCGATCGCTCCGAAGGCGGCCGCGAAGCCATCGAAAGCGCCGGCTACCCCGTCGTCGCCGCCTACACACGGGCAGATCTGGTGTGAGAAACCCGGATTATTTGCCCGCTGCCGTCATCGTCTTGAGAAAGGCCACGATTTCCGCCGGTTCTGCGCGCTTGCGGTAGTCGGCGTCGAGGAAGGCATAGCGCACCACACCACTGCGATCGATGACGTAGGACGCGGCCAGCGGCAGCGTCGTGTCTCCGGCTTCGGCGCCGTTGTAGGAGGACAGGTTGAAATTCTTCTTGTAGCGAGCTGCGACATCCGCCGTGAGCTCGAAGGCCACCTTGTAGCGCTTCGCTATCTCGTTGTTCATATCCGTGAGCACCTCAAACTTCAGCGCGTTCTTTTCGACAGTGGTCAGAGACTTGTCCGGCAGCTCCGGCGTGAGGGCGACGAGCTGCGCACCTGCGGCCCGGATGTCCGGCAGCGCTTTTTGCAGCGCGGCGAGGGTGAGATTGCAGTACGGGCACCAGCCGCCACGGTACCAGGTGAGCACGACGGGACCGTTCTTGAGCAGGGCGGAGAGCTGCACGGACTCGCCCCGGGCGTTCTTCAGCGTGAAGTCGGGAGCCGCCTGACCGACCTGCACCGCCTTTTCGAGAATGCCGGAATCAGCCACCGACTGAATGCCCGCAGCGTAGGCCGTTTTCGTTTCAGGATCCGCCTTGGCACCAAAGGCCTTCTGCCGCTCCTGGAGCTGGGATTCGAGAGTTTGAGCGTAGGACACGGGGACAAAGATCAGGAGGAGGAGCCATTTCATGCGGGGATGAGAGAGCGGTGGAGCAGTTCTATTCCGACGAAAAACGAACAGTCGCCAGTTGTTCGTCGGCGACTGCTTCGGTATGCTCGCAAAATGACGTTCCTGATCGCCCTGACGTTTCCCTTCTTCCACTCGTCAAAGATCGAGCCGCTGCCGGCGGAGCGCATCCAGGCGCTGGCGGCGTATTCGTCCGCGCATGGAGGACATGCGCTGCTGATCTCGCAGAATGGAAAGATGCTGCATGAGTCCTGCACGAACGGGCACACGAAGCGCGAGCCGCATCGCATTTACAGCGGCACGAAGGCGTTCTGGTGCCTCACGGCCTTCGCGGCGGAGAAGGACGGTCTTTTTGACCTGGATGACCGCGTCAGCGACACGATCACCGAGTGGCGGGACGACAAACGCCGCAGCAGGATCACCATCCGCCAGCTTCTCGACTTCAGCAGCGGCATGGAGCCGGTCTTTGGCCTGCATGATAATGAGTACAAAGACCGCACGGCCACCGCACTGAAAGCCTCCATCGTCGGGACGACGGGCAAGTCCTTCATCTACGGCCCGGCGGCGCTGCAGGTGTATCACGAACTGCTGGCCCGGAAGCTGAAGGCGGAGAAACAGACGCCCACGCGTTACCTCGAGCGCAAGGTGCTGGCGCCGCTCGATCTCGGTCCGCAGCGCTACCTGCCGGACTCGCGCGGCGGCGCACCGCTGCTGGCCGCCGGCTTCATGCAAACCGCCCGCCAGTGGTCCGAACTCGGCGCGTGGCTGCTAAAAAACGATGACATCCTCTCCAGGATCCAATCCAGCGCCGCCAACCGCGCCTACGGCTTCGGCTTTTGGAACAACCACGCCGCCGAGTCCAGGTCCGCGCGGGAGGTGGATGTGGAGGACATGCTGGACAAGAAGTGGCATGAGCAGTCATGGCGCGACGTCTGCCTCTGCCGCAGCGCTCCCGCCGATCTCATCGCCTGCATCGGCTCCTACGGCCAGCGCCTCTACATCGTGCCGTCGCAGAAGCTGGTGATCGTACGGCTGGCGAAGGATTCGAAGCCGGATGACGCGAAGATGCTGGGGGTGCTGTTTGCGAAACCGTAGCTAGCGCTGAGCTGGCGGCGCCTCATCCTGCTCCACGGGGATCGCCTTTCTCACTGTGGGGTTCTTCGCCACGCCGTAGATCAGCGTGCTGTGCTTCGGACGCCACTGGTAGCCGATGCCGAAGGGGATCATGGGGACTTCATTGCTGCGGTAGTAGTCGGCGAGGTCGGCCTGGTAGTACTGTTTGAAGAGGTCAATCGGCCCCGGATACCAGCCGAAGGCTTTCACGTCCCAGGTGTCGCGGGGGAAGTCGCTCCAAGGGATGCCGGAGTCGTCCTGGGTGATGGTGCTGCAATGCGCGAGCAGGTAGTCGCGGATGACGCTGAACTCGGACATGTGCATGAGATACGAGGCGGACTTTGTGAAGCCGTTCATCGTGCCCATGGAGTCGCAGAAGCGCAGGAAGGACGGATTTTCCTTCAAGGCCCAACTGGCGATGTTCGCGGCGAAGTAGTAGAGGGTCTGCTGCTTGGCACCAGGGCCCAGGAAGGTGATGCGGGCACCGGGCGTCTTCGTTTCCTTGTCGGTCAGCACTTTGCCTTCGGCGTCGAGCCAGACGTTTTCCACCGACTGGATGTAGCAGCCGCAGCGGGCGAGGAAGACGTAGAGCACGGGCAGCGTGCCGGTCAGCTTCGTGGCCTTCAGGTCGTTCTTCATGTCAGCGGTGATGAAGAAGCTGAAGCTGAGGGAGGCGTTGAGCGTGGTGCGCAGGTTGCGCAGGGAGGCGCCGAGCTCGCCGGCGCTGAGCTTCGTCACGTCCGGCGGCAGGCCGACGGGCTCGACGGCGGCGAGGATGTAGGTGCGGGCGTTGGGGAAAAAGGTGTGCGCGTGCAGGAAGTCGGGGCCGCTGAAGACGTAGAGCAGCGGCGCGGGGTCGCTGACGGCTTCCGGCAGGCCCAGCGGCGCCCATTCGCGGATGGGGCGGAACTGCCGCTCCTCCGCGTCCGCCCAGGCGAGGTCGAGTTCCTTGGCGTGGTTGCGGAAGTCGGCGCTGCCGGCGAGTTCCGCCAGTGGCGAGCCCTCCTGCGGCAGACCGGCAAGGAAGCGCGCCTGATCGTTCGGCGAGGGATCCAGCGCGAGGGCGGCGTGAGCCAGAAGAAAGAGCGGGGCGATGCTTTTCATGCGGTGCGTGGAGTACGCGGGGAAACGAAAAAGATGATCAGGCCGAGTGCAATCAGTCCCAAACCGTAGAGCGACGCACTGCGCGTGTTTTCATCCAGCATGAGAAAGACCATCATCCACAGGCTGATGCCCATGAAAATCAGCGGCGTGAAAGGGTAGCCCCAGCAGCGGTAGGGGCGCGGCAGGTCCGGCTGGGTGCGGCGCAGCACCATGAGGCCGACGACGGTGGCAAAGGAGCCGAGCTGGATGCTGAACTGCACGGCGGTGAGCACGCTGTTGAAGCTGGCCGTGAGCAGGAGGGTGATGACGATGGCCAGTTGCACGAACAAACCGGCCACCGGCACGCCGCGTTCGTCGCAGGAGGCCAGCGGCGAGAGGATTTTCATATCCTCTCCCATGGTGTGCAAAACGCGCGGCCCCAGCCAAGTCATCGCGCTGATACTGGAGGCCAGCCCCAGGCAGATGAGGCCGGACATGATCCTGCCTCCCGTGAAGCCGAAGATGTGCTCCGCCGCGACGTGGCCCACGTCCAGCTTGCCCGCCAGATCGCCCATCGGCGCGGCATGCAGAAAGACGGCGTTCAGCGCCAGGTAGAGCACGGTGACGAGCAGCGTGCCGACGGCGATGGCGCGCGGCACGTTGCGCTGCGGTTCGCGGATTTCACCGACGATATAGGCGGCGGCGTTCCAGCCCGCATACGAATACATCACATAGACCAGGCTCACCGCGAAGGGTTTGCTGGTGATCAGGCCCCAGTCCTCCTGCGCCGGGGTAAAGCGTACTGGTTGCCCGGTGGCCAGCCACCAGCCCGCGCCGATGAAGACGCAAATGAGCGACACCTTGAGCCACGTCGCCAGATTTTGAAACCGCGCCGCCACCTGCACGCCTCCCACATGCACCAGCGTGATGCACCAGACCATCACCAGCGACCACGTCGTGGCCGGTGCGTGCGGAAAAATGGTGGAGAAATATTTGCCGAAGGCCATGGCCGCCAGCGCGATGGGCGCGGCAAAGCCGACGGTGACCGACAGCCAGCCGGAGAGGAATCCGACCGCCGGATGAAAAATGCGGGAGAGAAAATGATACTCGCCCCCCGAACGCGGCAGCGCCGCCGCCAGCTCTCCATAGCACACCGCCCCGCAGAAGGCGCAAACGCCGCCGACGAGCCACAGCATCAGGATCGTGAAGCCGGACGGCAAATCCCCCACCTGAAACCCCAGCGAGGTGAAGACCCCGGTGCCGATCATGTTCGCCACCACAACGGCCGTGGCCGTGACCAGCGAAATACCCTTGAGGCGTGAGGTGCTCATGGGCGCGATGGCTAAGCGCGACGCGGGGAAGCGTCAACCGTGCGCGAGGGATGATTTCACCAACACCCGGTGCAGGGGTCACTGTTTGGAGCGCAGCTTGGCGCCGAAGTGTACCTCGAAATAAACACCCAGCGCCTCCGCGAGCGCGACGGCAAAGCGGCGCTGATTCTCCGGCTTGTCCCGCACGTTGTTCCAGGGGCATTCCACCTGGATCGCGCTGACCGTGCCGCCATCGCGGGAGCCGTGCGCCGTCACGTCGTAGGCACCGGTGTAGTAGCCCGCCAACACGCTTGGATACGACTTGGACGGACTCGGCAGGCTGCGGAAGCCCCGGTGCTCCAGCAGGCCTCCGAGACTCTGCGGACCTCTGACCAGCTCCGCGAAGCTCTGCGGCGAACGCTTGTCCAACTCGCGGATGCTGGTGCGCGCGATCAGGGCGGCGTCGGCGTTCAGTGCGTCATCGCCGGCCTTCAGTTCGTCGGCCTTGATCAGGTAGCCTAGCTCGACCCGCTGGTCGATGTGGCGGTGTCCGTGGATGTCCAGCAGCAGGCCGTAGCCGAACTCTTTTTTCACCCGGCCACAGGCTTTTTCGGCGCCGTCATGGAAGCGATGCCACGCGGCCTCCGCCGTCGGCTCTCCCTGCGCCGCCTCCACGATCTCGCGGTTCGGGTCCAATCGCGAGCGATGCAGACGCGCGTAAATGGCGTGCGGCCTGCCGCCGTAGCGGCGCTCCAACTCCTCGGAGATCATGTCGGCCAGGGGCGCCGTGTTTGCGTCCATGCCCGTGATCCCGTAGCGGCGCTTAAGGACATTGTCCGGCTTTAAGGTGCCGCCATGCGGCACGGTCAGGATGACAGGCAGCGTGCCGCCGCGGATTTCGATGAGCTCCTCCACCGCGGGCGTCTGCGCGTGCAGGGAAACAGCCAAACCGAGGTATAAAAACAGCGTGCGCATGAGTGGCGGAAGTGAAAGAGGAGCCGCCGCCGTTTGTCACGCCTTTTCTCGCTGACGACCGCCGCGGCGCTACTTCAACGCCGCACGCAGCACCGGCTCGAAAACGTCCGCCTGGCGCATGAAGCCGAGATCGGTGCCGTGGGAGGCGTCGTTCGCGCCTTCGCCGTCGGTGCCGTAGAGCGCGTCTCCGCTGATGTAGTGGAGGCCGGCCACTTTTTCGGCCTTGAGCTGCTCGTAGGCGGCTTTCAGTGCGGCGTGGTTGTCGTCATGGAATTTGGCTTTGGCGGGGATGATCCACGAGTTAGTGAAACGGCGGTCTTCGACGAGGATGATCGGTGTGGTGGCGTGCTTGGATCGCAGTTGTTTCACCAGAGGCACGCACTTGGCCGTCACATCAGCCGGCTGCATGTTCGGGGAGCAGTCGATGACGATGACGGCGGCATCGAGTTCGTTGATGAGATCGCCCACAGCAGCGTCCATGCGGCCGTTGCCGGAGAAGCCGATGTTGATGACCGGCCGGTCGAAGCGACGACCGAGGATCGCCGTGTGGACCATGCCGGGACGCGAAGCGTTCGCGCCATGGGTGATCGACGTGCCGTAAAACACGATGGGCTTTTCTTTTCGAGGAGCGAGGCCTTCAA
Organism: uncultured Prosthecobacter sp.; assembly: GCA_964452755.1. Lineage (GTDB taxonomy): Bacteria > Verrucomicrobiota > Verrucomicrobiia > Verrucomicrobiales > Verrucomicrobiaceae > Prosthecobacter. The sequence continues at coordinate 1,603,620 of CAYVQY010000001.1, forward strand.
ACTTGGCGCCCGCAGGTACGCCGATTTCGAGTTTGTCGATGCCGTTGTAGAGCGGCAGATAGGCGGCGAATTCGTGTTCACCCGGAGCCAGTCCGCTGATCATCACGGTCTCTACATGCTGCTTGTCCGGCTTCGGACAGGCGACCCAGCGCCATTTGCCCTCGGCATCACGCGCATACAGATCGAGTCCGCTCACGCCCGTCGCCGGCATGGCGGGCATCGCGATGCCGGCGTCCATCAAGTCGTAGCGGCAGTAGATCGCATCCGCGTCCGTCTTGAAGCGCACCATCATGCCCGCGCTGTCACGGCTGAGACCCCACACGGCGGGCGTCACCTTGCCCTCGGCTTTTGCCGGAAGTCGATCGAACCAGCGCTTCCGCTCCTGATCCTCCCAGCCACGTCCCTCGACACCCCAGGTCGTCACATCATGCCATTGGGCATCCTCGGGAATGCTCGGCCCTTTCGGTTTGGCTGGCGTCTTGGGTGCGGCGGTCTGGGCGAGCAGCGATGCGCTGACGAAAAGAGAGAGTAGGATGGCTGGTTTCATGGTGCGGCGTTCGGGCTTGAGCCCGTGCATAAAGCCAGACCAGAACGGGCTGAAGCCCGAACTACTAACGACAAAGACGAAACTGAAGCACATTCAGCGGCCCGAGCACGGGCCATGATCATCAAAACGGAATGTCGTCGTCTTCCATGCCGTCCGTGATCGGACCATCGCCGAAGTCGTCGTTCTGGGCGGGCGCTGGACGCTGGGCCGGGCGCTGCTGCGGAGCCGGGCGCTGGGCTGGACGGGCTGCGGGACGGTTGTAGCCGCCGCCTCCCCCTCCGCTACCTGCTCCACCGGAATAACCACCTCCACCACCACCGGAATAACCGCCTTCCTCGCCACCGCCTCCGCCACCGCCTCCGCCGCCGGCACGATCACCGGGGCTGCCGAGGAACTGCATCTGCTCGCCCACGACGCGGAGGCGAGTGCGCTTTTGACCGGTCTGCTTGTCCTCCCAGGAGTCCATCTGCAGGCGGCCTTCGATGAAGACGGGACGGCCCTTGTGCAGGTACTTGCCGGCCAGCTCGGCCATCTTCGACCAGAGCACCACATCGACAAAGGTGACTTCCTCGACCTTTTCCCCGCTGTCGGAGGTGTACACCCGGTTCACAGCCAGACCGATGTCGCAGACGGCGCTGCCTTTGGGTGTGTAGCGCACCTCGGGGTCGCGGGTGAGGTTGCCGATGAGCATGACTTTGTTGTAGGAGGCCATAATGCGCCACCTTTGATGCCCACCGCCCCGTCCGGCAATGTTTTTTTGTCAATCCGGGCGGCCCGCGCCATGATGGCCGGGTGCTGGAACTCATCGACGGCTTCATCCTCCATCTGGCGACCGAGCGCGGCCTGTCCGTGAACTACCAGGTGCTCGTGCGCCGTTTTCTGGAGGCCTTCGCCTCGTGGTTCAAGGAGCGGCACGGTTCCGAACAGCCCGGCTCCGTGAAGACCGACCACATCGCCGGCTACCTGGCGCAGCGGAAGAAGGACGGCATCGCCGCCTCCTCGGCGCGGATCGAGCTGATCGCCCTGAAGATTTTCTTCCGCTGGCTGGTGGTGCGGAAACACATCGCCGCCGATCCGGCGGACCCGATCCTGCCGCCGCGACAGGAAAAGCACCTTCCGGACTCCCTGAACGAGCAGGATGTCCAAACGCTGCTCGAGTCCGTGAAGGGCGCCGCGCCGCTGGACCGGCGCGACCGGGCGATTCTGGAGCTCTTTTACGCCAGCGGCGTGCGCTTGTCCGAACTGGCGGATGCGAAGCTGGAAAACCTGAGCCTGGAGGAGGGCTGGCTCCGCGTGACCGGCAAGGGCTCCAAAACGCGCCTCTCCCCTGTCGGCGGCGCAGCGCGGGAGGCCATCGCCGCCTGGCTGGAGCATGGCCGTCCCGCCCTGGTGAAACCGAAGACGCAGAGCCACATCTTCATTTCAAAACTCGGCACGCGGCTGACAACGGCGCGCATCCAGCAGATCGTGAAGGAACGCGCTGCGCTGTGCGGCCTCGATCCCGCCCGCATCCATCCGCACCTGCTGCGGCACAGCTTTGCCACGCACCTGCTGAACAACGGCGCCGACCTGCGCGTAATCCAGGAAATGCTCGGCCACGCGGACATCTCCACGACGCAGATCTACACGCACGTCGATCAGGCGCGGCTGAAGGACGTCCATCGGCGGTTTCATCCGCGCGGGTGAACTGTGAACTCGACGAAAACAAGGCTTCGTGCGACACTAGGCGCATGACCACGACACTTGAACTGCCGGACCCGCTGTATGTGCGTGCCATGAAAGTTGCGGCTCAACGCAAGCTGACGCTGCCGGGCTTGCTCACGGTCGCACTCCAGCGCGAGGTAGGCAGTGAGAGTGCGGTGCGGAGGCGCATGACGGAACCACCGGTGAAGGCGCAGATGGTGCCTGCCCTCACGAACGCGGAAGCAGCCCTGTTGTTTGAACAGGAAGACACGGCCAAGGACGGGAAATGAAAACTGTCGGCGATGTGAATGTGCTGTTTGCACTGCTGGTCAGCGGCCATGCCCATCATGAACGGGCATGGCAATGGTGGCAGGTGCTGGCCGATGAGTCGCTGGCACTGTCTGGCTCACGCGACTTGGCGTGTTACGGCTCCTCACCAACGCAAAGGCGATGAACCGACAACCCTTGAGCACTCAGGATGCCCTCAGCGCTTGGGAAGTGTTCGCGTTGGATCCACGCACCTTTTGGTCCGAACCGAACCCGGGGCATGAATCGTTTTTCCAACGGTTTGTGATCGGTCGGCAACCATCCCCAAATCTTTGGTCCGACGCATGGCTCGCCGCGCACGCTGAGTCGCAGGGCTGGCGCATGACGTCCTTTGATGCAGACTTCCGCTCGTTCCATCTGACAGATTTTGAGCATCTGCTGCCGTGAAGTGAATTGCGTCAAGCCCGAGAAGCCGCCACATCCCCCATCCGGGCATAGACCTCGCGACCGGCGCGGCTGTGCTCGACGAGGTCGTCGGCGAAGCGGATTTTACCGGGCTCGAAGATCGTGATGAAGCAGGAGCCGCCGAAGCGGAAATAGCCTTTCTCGTCGCCCTTCGTGATCGGTGCGTCGGGCGCGAAAGTTTGCACGATGGAGCCGACGCAGGTGGCGCCGACTTCGAGCAGCAGGACTTCGCCCGCGCTTGCAGTGCCCAGCACCGTGATCTCGCGCTTGTTTTCCCACAGGATGGAAGGGCGCTTGCGCAAGGCGATGGGACTCACGGAGTAGAGCGGACCGTTGACCGGCTTCGCGGTGCCGGGGACTCCGGAGCACGGGAAATGGAAGCGGTGGTAGTCCACCGGGCAGAGACGGGAGATGAGCATGCTGCCGTGCTCATACCGCTTCGCGGTGCTTTCATTTCCCAGCAGCGCGGCGAGGTCGAAACGGACGCCTTTGATGAAGAAGTCGTCACACGCGGCGATGTCCGGCAGCACGAGGTGGCGACCGTCGGCGGGAAAGGCGATCTCGTTTTCCCCGGCGCAGACCGGGCGGGCCTGCGGCTTGAGCTTGCGGTAGAAGAACTCGTTGAAGCTGGCGAAGGAGTCCGGCTCAGCGGCAAACTCACCCGTGTCCACGTCATACGTCGCGAGGAATGGGGCGATCTTGGCGCGGCTCGCCGGGGCGTCCATGCGGCGACCGTACCAGCGCGAAAAGGCGGCGCGTTTCACCAGCGAATGCAGCGGAAGACCGCCCAGCGGGTTCTCATAGGTGAAGCGCAGGAAGCCCTCTCCATACACGGATTCGGTCTCGATGCGCTGCGTGAGGCGGTTGAAGAAAGTGATCGGTTCGGCGGGCATGGGCTTATTCACATAGCGTCCAGCCAAGAAAACGCCACACGAACAAAGGTGGCGACAAGGCCGATTCCGCGCATAGTCGCGCCCCCTGACCGATCCCATGACTGAACCTGAAGCCAGCACCGAGAACCAGCCGAAGCCCCAATCCTCCGGCTTGGTGGACCTTTCCGATCTTAAACTGATGCCCGCCTGGGTGGGGGAGATTGGCAAAGAGGAAAAGATCAAGCAGCGCTTCGCCGGCCGCGACGACGAGCGCCCACAGCGCGGCGGACGTGACGACCGTCGCGGTGGTGGCGCCGGCTTTGGGAATCGCGATCGACGCAGCGGCCCGCCTCCACGTCGTGACGGCCCGGGCGGTGGTCCTCCCCCGCGTCGTGATGGTCCCGGCGGCGGATTTCGTGCGGGCGGCCAGGGCGGCCCGCGTCGTGACGGCGATGACCGGCGCGGTCCTCGCCGTTTTGGCGACCGCGACCGTAGCGGCCCGCCGCAGCGCGAGTGGGTGGAGATTCCGAAGGATGTGCAGGTGACGATTTTCCCGGAGGACAAAGCTGTGGACGCCCTGGCCGCGCATGTGCGCCAGACCGGCCACGCCTTCAGCATGTTTGACGCCTCGCGCCTCGTGCTGGCGGGCGGCGACCGCTTCATGGTGCGCTACCGCTGTGCGGATGAGCGGCCGACCGGCCTCTACCATGTGCCGGCGGACGGCAGCCTCTTCCTCAATCGCGACGAGGCGCTGGCCCATGTGCTGCGCAGCGCTGCGCTGGAAGAATTTTATCGCGTCGAGGAAATCGAACTCGAAGCGCCCAAGGGCGAATTCGCCTCCGTGGCGGTCTGCGGCATGAGCGGCGAGCTCATCGCGCCGCCCAGCCATCACAGTTATCAAACCGGCCTGATCCGTCTGCACCGCGAGCGTTTCGCCAACATGTCCTTCGATGATTTCAAACGCCGCGTGCGCGTGGAGTCCAATCCGGAACTCGTCGCGAAGTGGAAGGAAAACATGAGCAAGGGCCGCCGCTGGATCTGCCTGAAGGGCGAGGTGCCGGAAGGCGGCGAGCCTGAGGCTCTGACCTCGCGCTCGGAAATGGAGGCGCATTTCCGCCGCACCTTTGGCAATGACGCCGTGATCGAGGTCCGTGACGCCTCCGTGCAGGGCAACATCGACAAGGACAAGCTGGCCCATGTGCTCTTCATCATGCTGCGGCAGTCGGTGGATGCCGCCCGGAAACACCTGTTCGAAATTTCACAGAAGCTTGGAGCCGGCCTCGAACGCCGCGGCTTGAAGCTCTTCAAGCGCCGCGCAGGCAAGCAGTACGTCTGCCGCGTGAAGCCCCGCGCCATCGAGTCCGGCATGGTCTTCTCCGACCGTCTGGCGACCATCGTCGAACTTCTGAAGACCCAGCACGGCATGCCGATGCAGACACTCGTGGAGGCCATTGTCCCTTCCCCGCCCGCAGCGGAAGGAACCGACCCGAAGGCACCCAAACATCCGACCGAGGAGCAGATCAACGTCATCATGGACATCCGCTGGCTGGCCAACGAAGGCTACGTCATCGAATACAGCGACGGCATGGTCTTCCTCGGCGTGCAGGGTGACGCCGCGGCGAAGAAAGAGGCACCCGCCGCGAAAACTTCGCCCGAAGAGAAAGCTCCCGCAGAATCTGTCGAGAAGCTTGATGAAGAACCCGCCGCAGAAGCTCCAGCCGAAGCTGTAACGACCACCGCCGAGCCTGAAGTCAAAGAAGCGCCTCAGCCCGAAGAACCCGCCGTGCAGGAAGAGAATCCCGACGAGGCTCCGACCGCCATCATGGAGATTCCCCAGGCCACCGAAGAAGCGGCGACGCCGGCGCCCGAGTCCCCTGAAGAAAAGCCCGCCTGATTCTCTCCCATCACGCAGCAGCGCCGCGCTGTACCGCCCACAGCATTTTCACCGCCTGAACCGCAGCCTTCACGTTGTGAACGCGGAAGATCTGCGCGCCGTGACTCATGCCGGCGGAGATGCAGGCGATGGTTCCCGGATCGCGTTCGAGAGCTGGAAGGTCGAGAACATCGCCAATGACCGTCTTGCGTGAAACAGGCAGCAGAACGGGCCTGCCGAAGCGGTGCAGACGCTCCAGCTCGCGGTAGATCGTCAGATTGTCATCGCGCTGCTTGGCGAAGTCGATGCCCGGATCGAGGAGGATGCTTTCGCGGGAGAGGCCGACACTTTCGGCCATCACCAGCCGCTGCTCGAAGAAGCGCTCCAGCGCGTCCATGACGCTGTCGTAGCCCACATGCGTGTGCGCCACCTTCGGCTGGCCGACGCTGTGCATGACGAGCAGCGCGGCGCCGTGCTCCGCGCAGAGCCTGGCATTGAAGGCGTCCGGCAGGCCGCTGATGTCATTGATGATGTCACCGCCCAGCGGCAGCACTCCGGCGATCACGTCCGAGCGCCAGGTGTTGATCGAGAGCAGCGGGGAATTGTAGTGCGCCTTCAGCTCCGGCCACTTCGCGAGGAAGGGCCGCAGGCGGTCGATCTCCTCGTCCACGCCGATCGCCTCGCGGTTCGTGCGGGCGCTTTCCGCGCCGATGTCGATGATGTCCGCCCCGTCGCGAAGCTGCTGCTCCGCCTGTGCCAGGGCGGCGGTCGGGTCGAGCGTGCCGTCACCGCAGAAGGAGTCGTCGTTGATGTTCACGATCCCCATCACCAGCGGGCGGCGGGGGAATTCGATCACATTTTGGCGGGCGCGGAGGATCATGGGAGCGGCACGATTTTTCGCTGACGTTTTTCAAAGCGCACGGTCGTGGTGTAGCCGACGCTGCGCACCAGGTCGAGGGCCTTGTCGAAGTCCACGCCGACGTCGGTGGGCACGTGGGCGTCGGAATTGATGACGATCGGTACGTTGGCGGCGAAGGCCATTTCCAGCATCTCGCGGGCGGGGTAGATCTCGCGCACGTCCTTGCGCAGTCCGGCCGTGCTGACTTCGAGAATGCCGTTCGTATCCACCAGCGCCTGAATCACCGGCTCGTAGTAGCGGCGCAGGTCGCCTTCGGGGCGCAGGCCGAAGCGTTTGGCCAGGTCGGGGTGCGCGTGGAAGTCGAACTGCTGCGTCCGGATCATCTGCTCGTAGAGCTTCCAGTACATGCCCCACATGTGCTCGATGTCGGACGCGGACTTCCAGCGGGAGACATGCTTCGGGTCGTCCACGGCGATGCCGTCATGGATGTAGTGCACGCTGCCGATGAGGTAATCCCAGTCCGCCATCCCTGCAGTCTCATCGATCCACTTTTGGTAACCCTCGATGTGGTCGCATTCGAGCGCGAGCCGGATGGGGAAGTCCGGCAGCGCCTCGCGCGCCTCGTTCACCAGTTCAAAGTAGCGCGGCAGGTCGGAGAGCGGCATCCGCCAGTCGTCGTAATGCTCCGGCATCGGGTTGTGGTCCGACAGGCCAATTTCCGCGAGGCCGATCTTCCGCGCATGCCGCGCGTATTCGACCGGATCACCCTCCGCGTGCAGGCAGAGCGGCGTGTGCGTGTGGTAGTCGGTGAGCATGGGCCGCTTCAAACACCGCTCTGTGGGGGAATGAAAGTGGATTTTTCCACAAGGGCACTGTCCTTGGGCCGCCACGCGCGTTCGTCGTCCGGGGCTCGCTTCACGGCTGCGCAGCAGCCCGTTCCGGAGTCTTCGTTCGCGGTTCAGAAGTTCTGCTGCGCAAGGCCCGGTAGCGGGCCGAAAGGAGGGCCGGACTGCCGCCCGGCCCTCCCGTGATGGCTTCAGCCGCCGTAGGTGATGCTCACGACGTCGCTCTCCAGACCGACCTCATCGTCATCCATCATGCCGCGCGCCATGTACTCGCGCACTTCCGCCACGCCGGGCACCGCCAGCGGACGGGCGTCGATGTAGGGGGAGGAGGTGTCGATGCCGATTTTCGTCCACCCCATCGTGCCGCGCAGACGGGCGTAGATGGCCAGCGCATCCACACCCTTCTTTTTGAATTCCAGGGTGATCAGGCCGCCCTTGATCTCCACGGTGATGACCGGCTTGTAAGCGCCGGTATCCATCGGCGTGCCGGTGGCGGAGGCCTGCAGCTCCGCATCTGCGCCGGAGGACTTCCAGTTCGGCAGCACCTTCAGCGTGGTGAAGATGCTGCGGATGAGCGCCACTTGTGCGCCCTCGGTGGACCCCTCGATGGCGCGCTTTCCGTCCAGCGCGGTCTTCGCGGCGTCCGTCTCGTCATAGGCCGCGAGGATGGCATCTGCGGCGGTCTTCAGATCCGTGGCCACGGCGGCGGTGCCGCCGCCGGCCACGACTTGCGCGTCCGCCTTGCTGCTGATGTTTTGCAGCCAGGCACGACGCAGTTCACGTTTGGTTGGGATGTAATCAGGCATATGGATGATGGTGTTGGAGTTGCGGTTGGAGCGCCGCCGTTTCCGCGCCGGGACCACGAGTGCCGGAACATTGGGTGGCTGATCCAGCCGGTGGCCCTCATCGAGCCTCCAGCCCTCGTCGAGCCTGATGATTCCATTCGCCATGATCTTTGGTTGGAGCAGCGGACGTGAATAATGACACTGACAAAAAAGATTCTGAAAAATGGCCGCAAAAAAGCCAAGCCCAAATTTTGGGAAAAAGCAGGACCCGACCCACCCCGTTTTTCCCACCACCCTTCCCGTTCATCCCCGGCGGAAGAACGGGAATCCACCCGGCAGGAACGGGAATCCCCGGCGGAAGAACGGGAATGCAGCCATCCTTCCATTTTTCCCGCCACCCATCCCGTTCATCCCCGCTGGAAGAACGGGACGCCCGCCGGGAAGAACGGGACGCCAGCCACCAGGAACGGGACGCCAGCCGGGAAAAACGGGACGCCAGCCAGGAGGAATGGGAATGCCGCTCCCTTCCCGGGAATCCGGCCAAAACCCCGGGAATTTCGCGAAAAACCCGGGAATCCGGCCGGATTCCCAAGCCTCCGTGGACACCTCAACCGAATAAAAAGCGAAGTTGCGCCACTTCGTTGGATGTTGCGATGAACCGTAGGAAAGCCAGCTTTGCCGGAGGCGGCTGTGAACGCGTGAGACTTGAGGGGTAAAAAGGAGCGCACGCGTCTCGCGGAAAACCGTCCGAGGATGATGCATGGCCCTTGGATGCTCTCAGGCGTGAACATGTCTTGGAACGGCATGCGGCGGGACACCGCATGCAGCACGCGGGACGCGTGCGCTCCAGTCGATCAGAGCTGCGGCGCTTCGATGCAGTCTGTGGTGATGGAGGCGACGTGTTTTTCCGGCGGCTGGTCAAAGGATTCATCGAAGGCCTTGTCCTCGATCATCTTCCACACCGTGCTGATCCAATCTTGCACGGGCAGCCACTCGTCCGGCATACAACTCCCCCAGTGCAGATCCACATGGTTGGTGCCGGTGTTGTAGAAGCGGATGAAGCCACTGCCACCGTCGAGGGCAAAGCTGTCGGACGGCAGGACGGGAATGCTGAGCCCTTCGAGTTTCCGCTGCAATGAAGCCATCTCCTCCGCAGTGAAGGACAAGGTTTGCACCAGCCCATGGTCACGATTGCAGACAGCCCCTGCACCGGAACACTGCATCATGGCATCGTAGCGTTTCACGAGGATCAAATAGCTCCAGAATTCCCGGGAGCCCGGCATGGCAGGTTCGCTGTAGTATTCGACCAGCCGCTGGCTCCGGAGGATTTCCTCTCGGAGACCCTGGGGTCTTGGGATGTCACTGATGGGGATCATGATGGGTCGGCTTGAAGGGAGCGCGGAGACTGATCTTCGCTCATTCGCCTGTCAGTTCCCACATCATCAGCACGGTGTCCTCCGTTTCGATGTCCGCCGGGGCGAGATCCATGCAGGGTGAGCTCAAGCCTTCGTAGAAATTTTGCGACCGTGACCGGACGAGGATTTCGGTGTGGCCGTATTCGATGGAGCGCACTGCGCCGAGCTTCTGGCCTGCCGCATGAGCGATCACCTCCGCGCGGCTGCGCGCATTGCGCACGGCCTCCTCCAGGACACGGCGCTTCACCGCCTCCTCATCGGCCACGGTGAAGCAGAGTGTTACATTCGCCTTGGTTCCGGACGCCATCACCACCGCCATCACACGGCCCAACTGCACCGGTTCAAACGGCAGGCGCAGGCTGAGATGATGCTTCACGCTGTAAGCACGGAACGCGTGGCTCCCGGCCTGGTAGTCGTTCTCCACCCCGATGTTGAAGGACTCCGTCTTGAGCTGATCGGCGGATACTTCCGCCTTGGGCAGCGCGGCGCGCAGCAGCTCCAGCTTGCGGGCGGTGTCCGCGGTGGCTTTGGCGTAGTCCTTGTGCTCGCTCGTCAGTCCCAGCCCGATGATCACGGTGTCTGGAGTGGAGGACACTTTGCCGCTGCCTTGAACGCGAATGAGAGGAGGATTGGGTTTCATGGGGGTTGAAGGGAGCGCGGACACTCCTGTCCGCCATCAAAAAGCAAGGCGGCCCGGCTTCCCCGATGTGTGAGTCAACCGGACCTACGACGCAGGTGCGAACATGGCTGGATTTCCCTGGCTCTACACACGCCCGCCAACTGTTTGCCGAGGAGGGCGCGGGTGCCGCGAAGGAGGTCATTCTGGGCGTTTCTTCCCGCTTTTCAATCCCACATTGTCATCATCCCCTTCACCGTAGTTGCAGGGGCTGCGTGTGATGGAAAAAGTGGAGCCGGTGACAGCGTGAAGATCCTGGTCCAGTGCTGCCTACGCACCGGCGGCCTATGCATTTTGCGTCCGCCGGTGGGAGCGACTCCGGCAGCAGAGTCGTCGAAGCGGGCACGGCGTCAAGCGGGCCGGAGCAGGTTTGCCTTTGCACACGGACGGATTACACTCGCCTTCAATTGCTCTTCCGAGTGGAGGAGTTTGTTTTCAACTTCGTGCTTGCCTGACCATGTCCGCCCTGCCGTCCACCTCAACCTCACCAAGGCGCAGATGAAGAAGCTGACGATCGCGTTCGTGCCCTCGGAGCCGGGTCGTGAGCCCAACGCCGTGGCAACCATGGATGGTCGCACAGGAGCGATGGGAGTGGCGACGACTCGTCGCCTTTGAGGCACTTATTTGGGCGACGAGTCGTCGCCACTCCAGATCAATGCTGCGGCGCTTCGTTGCAGTCCGTGGTCATGAAGTCGGTGCGCTTCTCCGGCGGCTGGTCGGAAGATTCATTTGCTGGTGATCCTGAGCCGCCATCCCAACCCCTGCTTGAACGGCAGCTTTTCAATTTCAAACAACGCCTCGCTGGTCTCCAGCCGCTGGCCCTTTTCAGGATCGACTTTTTCGAACAAACCTGGGGCTGCCGGGCAGCCCAGTTGACTCACGTATCGCAGACACAGATCTTTGAATCGCGGCAGCGTGGCGGCCTGTCCCTCGGAGTTGAAAGCCTTCGCCGTCCACGTCACTCGCTCCACTTGGGAGTCGCTTTTCGATTCGTGGTAGCAGTCGATGCTGTTGTCCACATCTCCGACTTTGGAGAGATTGCCAACATGGGTCACCACCGTCGCCAGCGAATACCAGCCCAGTTCACCCGCGCGCCATGTCGGATTTCCTTCAGCGGTGTCCTTGAGGCCCATCGAAAGCGGTACGCCCGCCGCCTTGACGGGATCTCGGAATAGCGGAATCCGAGAAACGGTGGCCGTGTCTGCCGCCAAATTCGAAGGAGCGCCTGTAACGGACTGTTTTTGGGGAAGGAGGAATCCGATGCCCACCAACACCATCCCGCCCAGGATCAGAAGGCTGAAACAGCCGCCACAGCCGCAGCCGCCAGACTGCTTTTTCCCACTGCCCTGATGCTCCCAGCGCAGCAGCCCCTTTCCCACGCTGGTGCGGGTTCGTCCGTCACTGCCCACGCCGAACCTCGCCACACCAGGAATGCCCGCGCTGGCTCCGATGCCCCGGCGCCCGACGTTGATGCGGAAGCCTTTGCCTAATGGGATGCTGAGCCGTGGACGCCATTTCATGCCGGTGGATTGTTATTTGGGACCATGGCGCTGTGCCAGATGCTCTTCCCATGTGTGGTAGTTGCGATGCGGGTTCTGCTTTCCCCAGATGGTGTTATCGATCTTTTTTTGTGCCTCGGGCACCCATTCAGCAAAGCGATGCGCAGGAATCATCAAGACCGTTTGGGATCCAAATCCCTCCGACAAAATGGTGGAGGCAGAACCGGGAGCGAACGGGCGGCGGTCCGTTCCGCGAGCGATTCCCTTCTTCCGCCACTCAATGTACTTTCTGACCAAATAAGTGGCGTAATCACGCATGTCAGCATCCGCCCCGATAGTGCCAGGTATTAGCGGAGTTTTGCCGGACTTACCTCGTGGGTTTTTCACCGTGAGGTTCTCGACACGGATGTTCTCAGCGGCCACCCCGTAGTTGTCACGCATCATCGGGGCTTTGGCTGCCGGGGTTCCAGCGGGTGGTGGAAGATAGCCATGTTCAGCCATCCGCTTCCAAGTCGTGACTTGGGCTTCGCTGATGATGCCATTGTGATGATCGGCATGACAGTTGGCGCAAAGAAGAATCAGATTTTCAAGGACACTGTGCGAGGGATCTTCATCAACGTGATGGATCTGGTGACTCGAAGTGTTCAGTCTCCGGCATGTCGGATTAGCGCAAGCATAGCCGCACTGATCACGCACTTGGTTCTGAAGTACCTTGGGGACTGATGAGCGTTTCGATTTCATGTCTTAAATTTTCGGCGCTTCGATGCAGTCCGTGGTGATGAAGGCAGCGTGCTCCTCCACTGGCAGCGGCAGGCCGGGCGGGGTGATTTTTTCTCCGGCTTGTTCCTTCTCCGCGCAGGCGTGGTTGAGGGCCAGGAGGTGGGTGAGGATGTCCTCGTTCTTGCCCATGCCGTAGGCAGCGCGCACGGCGGCATCGAGCGCGGCGTGGGCGTCGCGGAGCGGATTGGCACCGGGTTCCTCCAGGCTGCGGTAGAGATCGCGCAGGGACCAGTCGAGCTTCGCCATCGTGTCCCGCCGCAACTGCCGCAGCGCCACCGCCGCGTCCGCCACGGCCCGCATCTGTTTCTCCGTCGGACTCTGCGGCCACGGGAAGGTGTCGAAGACGGTGTCGCTGGTGTAGCGAAAACGGCTTTCGAGTGTTGAACATCGCACTTTGAACCACTCGAAGTGGATGAAGCTCTGGAGCACACCGTATGAATAATCGTCCGCTAGCGGGAAGATGACGAGTGCTGTGTCCGCATGGATGGCGTTGCTGACAAACTCAAAGATGGGCCGCTTGGTGACACGCGAGACGGCGATGTAGCGCGGCACGCTGTTGATGGCGGCAATTGTGCCGGGACGGTAATCGTAGAACTGCCACCAACGCTCCGCGATGCGTGTGTAGCGGGTGACTTCCTTCCCGGTGGCCTTCTGTTCTTCGGCAGCGCGGGCGAGCACGGAATCCTTCACATTCTCCTCCAGATGTTTCCACGGAAGATCATAACTCCGCGCCTCAAACTGGTTTCGCTTGGCTAAATCAATGATCGAACGGGTGGGGCCGCCAGCCTCCAGCATGTCACGTCCGATCATGTAGGGAAAGATGACCTCCTTATTTCTCTGATCGGCGCTGATCATCGCAGCAGCCTGTTCGTGACTGATGAAGAAGCCCGCGTTCACAGGATTCTGCCCGGTGAAGCACACCTTGGCTTGTTCATTAGTTGCCAGAAGCACCGCGCTGCCGACATCGGGACCGATTGAGAGCGAGGGGCCAATGAATGGAACTTCAAACGTCTCCCACGGACAATCCACAGAGTCGCCTTTCTGGAAGATGAGTGTCGCATTTGGCGGTTTGTCATGTTCATCAGGCTTTGGCTTCTCCCAATTCACGATGGAGACATGCACAGCGGCTTCACCGCTCCAGACCTGCGTGGCGATAGCCTCGGTGATTCTCCCACCATGTTCGACGATGTGATCGAGACTGGCCTCACGCGTTTCATTCTGACGAATGCTGTTGGTGCCGACAAGCCCAGCCCGCCCACCTTCTGGCAGTGCATCATGCGCGAGGCGAAACCAGTGGGTGCAGAAGTCGGCCATCTTCGGCACTTCGGGAAAGCGGTCGTAAAGCTTGTTGGCGTAGTCGTAGCCGAGGTCGAGCGGAATGCGGCGTGAGCCGAGATAAGGCGGATTGCCGATGATGGCGTCGGTCTTGGGCCATTCCGTGAAGAGGGCGTCGGCGCAGAGGATTTGCTTGTCGAGGTTGTCGAGCGGCAGCGGGCTCTCGGGCAGATAGAGGCCGTCGGCGTCGCTGAGTTTCTCGGCCTCCAACACTTCCAGCTCCTTCGCGAGGGTGAGGGTGACGCGGGCGATCTCGACGGCGGTGGGCAGGACATCCATGCCGAAGAGCTGCAAGGGCGTGACGGCGGAGACGAGGTTGTCATGCGGCTCCCCGGCCTCCCGCAGGCGCAGGAGGATGTCGCGCTCCAGACGCTTGAGCACGCGGTAGGCGAGGTAGAGGAAATTGCCGGAGCCGCAGGCGGGATCGAGCACGCGGTAGAGGCGGAGCTGCTTCAGGCACTCCCGCAGCTTGTTCCGATGCTTCCCGCAGGCCTCGATGCGCTCGCGCCAGGGGCGGGCGATGGTGGGCTCGATGACTTTGTTGATGTCCACCTCGGAGGTGAAGTGCGCGCCGTAGGCGTGGCGCTCCCCGGCGTCCATGCTGTGCTGGAAGAGCGTGCCGAAGATTTCCGGACGCACCTGTGACCAGTCTTGATCCGCAGCACGGCGGAGTCTTTCCAGCTCGCCCTGCTTCAGTTCGATGGGATCGACCTTGCTGAAGAGACCGCCATTGAAGTAGGGCACGCCTTTGAAGCGGCCACCGTCGGCCTTGACGCTGTGGTTCATCTGCTGGAACAGGCCGCCGAAGACATCGTAGCTGTTCGCCTCCTTCTTGAGGCATTCGTCCAGCAGGCGGGTGACGATCTGATCCGGGAGGAGGTTCAAGTCCTCGGAGACGTAGCTGACGAGCATCTGGAGGATGAAGCGCTGGGCGCGGGCGCGCTCGATGCGCTCGCCCTCGGGGCGGTCGGCGATGAGGGAGCGGAAGACGTGGGCGAGGTGGTCGGCGGCATTCCGGGTGACGGTGACGCGGTTGTTTTCGAACAGCGGCTTGACCTGATGCTTGAAGAGGAAGCCGAGCGCGGTGTGGCGCTGCGGCAGATCAACGACGCGGATGCGATCGACGGGATCGAAGAGCTGCTCATTGAAGTCGTAGATCCAGATCTCGTCGAAATTGCACAGGATGGCGAAGGGCGGGCGCTTCGGGACGATGTGACTCCAGTAGTAGAAGAGCTGGTCGTAGTGCTTCTCCAGCTTCTCGCCGCGCGACTTCATCTCGATAAGGACACGTCCGGGCCAGAGGAGGTCGGCGAACTTCACGCCGCCCTTGAGCTTCGGCGCGGAGGCGAGGTCGTCGCCGGAGAACAGCGAGAGCTGGGAGGAGCCGGGCTTTTTCGCGACGCGATACTCGAAGGTGGCCCCGGCTTCCTGAGCGCCCGCATGACCGAGGGCTTTGAAGAGGCGGTCAAGGAAGGTCTGCGCCTCGCTCTTTTCATCGCCCTTCAAGGTTTTGACGAAGTCGAGGAAGGCGGGGAGGAGCGTCTTGGCTTCGGCGGAGGTCATGCACGGTGCTTTTCGCGGCAGCGGGGCGCGGGGTCAAGGCTGGCGTGGCGGTGTTCCCTCCCGGGTCGGTCGTAGGCGCATCACCATTCCTTGTCCTCCCGCCTCCGAGGTCATCGACCCCGGCTACAGCGCCAAGATGCCCGGGACTTGAACTTCAGCCGGTCTGAGGCCACAGGGGCCGATGCCCGCCCTCAAAGTCTTCATTTTCGACCTCGACGGAACCCTGATCGACTCGCTCGCCGACATCGCGGAGTCGATCAACCGCATGCTGGATGCGCGGGGTTATCCGCGCTGTGAGCAGGAAGTGTTCAAGCAGATGGTGGGGGATGGGATGGAGAAGCTGGTGGAGCGGGCGCTGCCGGTGGCGGTGCGCAGCGAGGAACTGATCAAGGTCTGCGTGGAGGAGTATCGGGCGCACTACGATGTGCTGTGGCATGCGCAGACCCGGCCGTATCCGGGCATCGTGGAGATGCTGGCGGAGCTGAAGACACGCGGGCTGAAGCTCGGGGTGATCTCGAACAAGGCGCACCGTTTCACCGTGCCGATGACGGAACATTTTTTTGGCCCGGACACCTTTGACCACATCCTGGGCCAGCGTGCGGAGGTGCCGCGCAAGCCTGCGCCGGACGGTGCGCATGAGATGGCGGACCTTTTGGGCCTGAAGACGGACGAAATGGCCTATGTGGGCGATTCCGGCATCGACATGGAGTTTGCGAAGAACAGCGGCATGCGCGCCGTCGGCGTGCGTTGGGGCTTTCGGAGCGAGGAAGAACTGCGCACCTGCGGGGCGGACCTGCTTATTTCCTCGGCGGAGGATTTGTTCAATCTGTAGTGAAAAGATAGTCGGAAGGGCTGCTTGAGAGGGTTGAGGATTCCCCTTAGACTCCGCGGCTGTGAAATCGAACACCCTTCTTTCCCTGCCACGCGCCAGTCTGATCATCGGTGCCGTGGCCCTCTCCGCCTGCCACTCTCTCAAGAAGCAGCCACCGCCGCCGGAACCCGTGAAGCAGGAGTGGAAGTATCCGGGCGAGTGGACCGGCGGTGACAAGCCGATCACCAAAATGGTGGTCAATGTGGACACGCAACGCGCCACCCTTTACCACAAGGACGAAGTGGTGGGCTGGACCTATGTCGCCAGCGGCATCACGAGCTTTCCCACGCCCACGGGGGATTTCCAGGTGCTGGAGAAGGTGAAGGACAAGGTGTCCAATCTCTACGGCAAGGGCTATGACGCCGACGGCAAGCTGGTGAACTCCGACTTCAAACAGGGGCGCGACGTGCTGCCTCCCGGCGGCAAATTTGTCGCGGCTCCGATGAAGTACTTCATGCGCCTCACCAACGACGGAGTGGGCATGCACATCGGGTTGATTTCCAAGCCCGGTCGCCGCGCCTCACACGGCTGCATCCGCCTGCCGTCGAAAATGGCGCCGATCCTTTACGAGCACACGGCGCTCGGCACGCCCGTGAGCATCGTCGGCAACGGTCCGGACTACAAAACGTATCTGGCGCAGTCCAACGCCAAGGCCAAGGCCAACGCCGCGAAGTATGCGGCGGCGAAGAAGAAACTGGAGGAGGCCAAGGCCGCCATGACCGAGGCTGCCGCACTGACCCCCGAAGATCCCAACGGCCCGGCGACGGTGGGCGCGACATCCTCCCCGGCTACAACGTCGGTCACGACAGCGGAACCGGCTTCGACAACGACTCCGACTGAGGAGATCAAGCCGGCCGTGCCGACGAATCCCCTTCCCGCGCCCTCACCCGGCGTCGGAGAGTGAACACTGGAACAGTCTGAAAACGTATCGAGAGGCGGGCAGAAATGCCCGCCTCGTTTGTTGGGTGGCCGCAGGAAATATGCCTCGCCCGCATTTCTCACACTCGAACAAGTCTTCGCGCCATTCACGGCGGGTAGGGCGGGCTGTCCCCAGCCCGCCGCGAACGTCTCCAGGCTTTGTTGGACACTTTCAGGCCTGCGAACGGCGCTTCGGGGACGAAGCGCCCTACCCACAGGCTGTTGCTGCTACCGATGAAAGTGTGAGAATTGCGGGCTCGCGTCATCACCTTTTGTGAATCTGGGAATGATCCCACCGATTCAGGACCACCACCGATTCAATCCAATCGGTGGTGGATTTGAATCGGTGGAAATCACAAATCATGATGACACGAGGTATATCAGCCACAGCGCGGGATTACCGTTCATCTCGATGAACAGATCCGGCGACATGCACCGCTTCCCTCAGGCGCATTCACAGGGGCGCGAAAGGGAGCTGCACAACGAGATGCCGCCCCTCATTCCGGCGAACGAGCCTGTGAGGAGGGACAGTCGCTTTGCGGGACGACTCAGGCCTTTCCACCGGCGGCCGATGCGGCGGCGATGGCCTGCTGCGCCTTCAACTGCTCAACTTGGGCGTCGAGAACCTGGCGCTTCAGGCTGGTGCCGCTCTTCTTCGCGTACCAGAGCACGAACGGCGAGGCGATGAACAGCGAGGAATAGGTGCCGAGCAACACGCCGATGGTGATCGGCATCGCGAATTCAAGCATGGCCGGATTGCCGAGGAAAAGCAGCACAACCATCGGTGCGAGGGCCGTCGGGCCGGTGAGAAGGGTTCGGGAGAGAGTTTTGCAAATGGCCTCGTTCATCATCTCCCGCATGGTGCCGCCACCGCCGCGCTGGATGGTCTCGCGAATGCGGTCAAACACCACAATGGTGTCGTTGATCGAATAACCCGCGATGGTGAGCAGTGCGCCGACATGGATGATGCTCAGCTCCTGGCCCAACAGCACGCAAAGGCCGGGCACCATCAACACGTCGTGGAAGAGCGCCATGATGGCACCGACGGCAAAGGCGAACTCGAAACGCGCCATCAGGTAGCAGAAGATGAGAACCAGCGCGACCGCCATGGCGATCAGCGAGGTTCTGGCCGATTCGGAACCGATCACCGAGCCGACGGTGGCGACGCTCGTGCCGCCAATGGTGTCTGCCCCCCATTTAGCCGCGATGGCGGACTGAATGACCGGGCCGCTTTTTTCTTCGCAGCGGATGCCCAGATTGAGAGCGCCGGTGGCCGGATCGCTTTTGCGCTGAATGTAGGCGGCGCCGATGTCTTTACCGTCAGCCTGCTTGAGGGTGCCGATGAGGGCGTTCAACTCGGCGTCCGGGATGTCCTTGCCGGCCTTCAGCACCACGTCCACTCGACCGCCGCCGCGAAAGTCGATGCCGAAGCTTTCCTTGCCCTTGATGCCCAGGGTGGCGAAGGAGACTGCCGTCACCACCAGGGAGGCGATGATGAATTTTGGAGAGGCGGACAGGATGTCGAACACCTTGTCCGGAATGATGCGGCGCGTGTTCACGCCCTTCAGCAGGTTGGTGTCGATCACCCAGATGAAGATGACGCGCGTCACGATCAGCGCCCCGATCATGGAGGAGAGCAGACCGATCATCAGCGTGACGGCGAAGCCTTTCACAAGGCCGCCCGAGATGACAAAGAGGATGATCGCGGAGATGAGGGTCGTGACGTTCGAGTCGGCGATGGCGGAGAAGGCCTTGTCATACGCAGCGTCCAGGGCGGCCGAGAACGACTTCCCGGCCTCCATTTCCTCCCGCAGGCGTTCGTAGATCAGCACGTTGGCGTCCACGGCCATGCCGATGGTGAGGACCAGACCGGCGATGCCGGGCATCGTCAAAGTGAAGCCAAAGAGCGACATGGCACCGAAGAGGATCGACATGTTGATCACGAGACCGATGATGGCCACGATGCCCGCCGTGCGGTAGATGAAGAGCATGAAAATCGTGGTGATGATGAGCGCGGCGACGCCGACCCACTTGCCTTGGTCGATGGAGGACTGGCCGTAGGCGGAGGAGACGGAGCTTTCCGAGAGGATGACCATCGGATTGCGCAGCGGATTGTTCAGCAGCGTGGCGAGAGTGTCGGCTTCCGTTTCGCTGAAGCCCTTGACGCCGCCGGAGATTTCGGCCGTGCCGCCGTATTGCTGGGAATTGAGCTGTGGAGCAGAGTGAATCTGGCCGTCAACGATGATCGCCATCCTGCGCTGGTAATGGATGGAGGCGAGCTCGTCGAAGCGCTTCGCCCCGGAACTGTTGAGCTTGAGGACGACCTTGTTGCCCTCGGCATCAAAGACGCGGTAGGCGTCGGCGACGATGTCGCCTTCGAGGTCGGGCATGTCGCGCACGAGCTCGGAGCCGCCCTCCTTCTCGTCGCGGTATTGCATTTCCATCCAGCCGGGCTCCTTGATGCCGCCGCGGGCCTTGATCTGCTCCAGTTTGCCGGCGCTGTCCGGATGGACGCGGCGGAATTCGAGGTGCGCCACGGTCTGGATGGTGCTGCGCACGCGCTCCACTTCCTCTTCGGAAATCCCCGGCATCTGGATGACGATGCGGTCGTCACCTTCAGGCTGCAGCGCCAGATCCTTCTCGCCCTTCGGGTTGAGGCGCTTTTCCAGAATGGCGATGGCCTGCTGCACGTCGGACGGGGTCACGCTGCGGTCACTGCCGTCCTCGTTCTTGCCCGGCTCCAGTTTCACGATGAACTCGCTGCCGCCTTTCAGGTCGATGCCCAGCTTCACTCCCAGCGCGTCCACCGTGTAGAGGGCGGAAACGGCGGTCAGCGCTACCAGGAGGGTGCCGACGAGACGCTTCGTCTTGTGAACGGCGGTGCCGACATAAAGCAGAAGCATCAGGAGAATGGCGGCTCCGACGAGAAAGGTGGCGTAGGGGTTCATGAAAGGGTGGGCTGGAGGTTGGGAAAGTCAGGTCGCTCGGTTCACGCTTCGGTCGCGTCCACAACGTCGGACTTCTTCGTGACGGCGGCGATCTTGCTGCGTTCGAACTCCACCTTCACGTTGTCGGCGATCTTCACCATGACGGTGCGATCCTTCACGCTGGTGATGATGCCGTGCACGCCGCTTTCCATGACGACATGGTCGGACACCTTCACGCCGGCGACCAGCTTCTGGTGCTCCTTCATGCGCTTCTGCTGCGGGCGGAAGATCACGAAGTACATGACCACGATCATGAGGATCGGCAGCATCATGGGGCTGCCAAGGATTCCACCCTGGCCTCCGGCTGCGGCTTGGGCCAGGACGGGGGCAAATTCGGAAAGGGAGATGTTCATGATTCAGTGCTGACGTTGGAGGGCTTGTATTTCGCGACCACCTCCGCCCGGAACTCGGCGAAACAACCCTGTTCGATCGCTTGACGTGCCCTGGACGTGAGGGACGCGTAGAAATGCAGGTTATGCAGAGAAATCAACCGCAAACCCAGAATCTCCTGGGCCTGCACCAAATGGCGGATGTACGCCCTTGAGAAGCCCCGGCAGAGCGGATGCGTGTCCTCGGCGATGGGGCGGAAATCCTTCGCGTAGCAGGCGTTGCGCAGATTCATCATCCCCTCGTGCGAGTAGGCCGTGCCGTTCCGGGCCAGCCGCGTGGGCAAAACGCAGTCAAACATGTCGATCCCCCGCGCGATCAGCTCGATGACCTGCGGCGGCGTGCCGAGGCCCATGGCGTAGCGGGCCTGATTCCCCGGCAGCAGCGGCGTCACCCATTCGGCGATGCGCATCATGTCCTCTTCCGGCTCTCCCACGCTCAGTCCGCCGATGGCGTAGCCGTCAAAACCCATGGCCACCAGCTCGCGGGCCGATTTTTTGCGCAATTCCTCGTAAACGCTGCCCTGCACGATGCCGAAGTGCTGCTGCGCTCCGCCGCCGGTCTGCGGCTGGTGCTCGTCAATCCACGCCCGGCAGCGCTTCGCCCAGCGCAGGGTCAGATCGAGGCTTTTTCCGGCTTCCTTCGCCTCGCAGGGATAGGGCGTGCATTCGTCAAAAAGCATCGCGATGTCCGATCCGAGCGTCGCCTGGATCTCCATCGACGTCTCCGGGCCGATGAACATCGGCGTGCCGTCGAGATGATTTTGAAAGTGGCAGCCCTCTTCTTTGATTTTGCGCAGTTTCGCCAGCGAGAACACCTGGAAGCCGCCGCTGTCCGTCAAAATCGGGCGGTCCCAGTTCGCGAAAGCGTGCAGGCCGCCGGCTTCCTTCATGATCTCCATCCCGGGCCGCACGAAGAGATGGTAGGTGTTGCCGAGGATGATCTGCGAGTTCAGCGCCTTCAGCTCGTCAGGATGCATGGCCTTCACCGTGCCCTGCGTGCCCACCGGCATGAACACCGGCGTCTCCACCACGCCATGCGGCGTCGTCAGCCGCCCACGACGCGCGTTGGAGGAGGGATCGGTGGCAAGAAGCTCGAAAGACATGCGTCAGGCTGGGAAAGGGGGCGTGCATTGTGGAGCGTGCGGGAACTGTCGCAATGGGAAAGGCGCAACTGGATGAAAGTCTCCCCACTTGCCCTTCGTGAACGGGCGATGCGCCTCCTGCTCGCCCTCGCCCTCTTCGTTTCTTCCGCCTTCGCCGCCGACACGCCGAACATCGTCATCATCCTGGCGGACGACTACGGCTACGGCAGCGCGAACTGCTACGGGGCCGACGGGAAACTGGTGGAGACGCCGAACATCGACCGCCTGGCAAAAGAAGGCCGCCGTTTCACGGATGCGAACACGACTTCATCTGTGTGTTCGCCCACGCGCTATTCGGTGCTGACCGGCCGCTACTGCTGGCGCACTTCGCTCACGCATGAGGTGCTGGGCACCTTCTCGCCGCTGCACATCGAGAAGACGCGGCTGAACATGGCCTCGCTGCTCAAAAAGCACGGCTACCAGAACGCGGCGATCGGCAAGTGGCATCTCGGCTATGGTGACGACGATGGCTCGCTCAAATGGCGCACCGACTACACCGCGGAGCTTTCGCCCGGGCCGCTGGACATCGGCTTCGACTACCACTTCGGCGTTCCCGCCAATCACGGCGACCTCACCGGCGTCTACGTCGAGAACCGTTTCGTCTATGGCCTGCGCAGCGGAAAAATCCCTGAGGGCATGAAGATTCACGCGCCCGACTCCGACGATCCGAATTTCAAAGCCACCTACTCGAAGGAGGATACCGAAAACGGACGTGCGACGATCCTCGAACTCGACGCCCCGCGTCGCGTCAATGAACGCGTGATGCCCTATCTCACCACGAAAGCGGCGGAGTGGATCACGCAGCAGAAGAAGGGCACGCCGTTCTTCCTCTACTACACACCGGTGGCCGTGCACAATCCGGTGACGCCGGACAAGGACATCGCCGGCCAGAGCAAGGCGGGATCGTATGGCGACTGGATCCACGAACTCGATCGCAGCGTCGGTGGCGTGCTGAAGGCGCTCGATGACGGCGGCTTCGCCGACAACACGCTCGTCATTTTCACCAGTGACAACGGCGGTGTCTTCCATCCCGAGCGCGACATGCCGCAGACGGTGGCCTACCAGGCCGGCCTGAAGGTGAACGGCGCTCTGCGTGGCAGCAAACACGACGTGTGGGAGGGCGGCTTCAAGGTGCCCCTCCTCGTGCGTTGGCCCGGCAAGGTGCCCGCAGGCTCGGTGTGCGATGACATGATCAGCGTGGCGGACATCCTGGCCACCACGGCGTCGATCATCGGCGAAAAACTTCCTGCACCCACCACCGCCGCCGAGGACAGCTACAACGCGCTGCCCGCCTTCCTCGGCACGCCGGATGCACCACCCACGCGTGATCACATGTTCATCCACAGCGCCGACGGCGTCTTTGCCATCCGCAAGGGACCATGGAAGTGGATCGAGGGGGAACCGGTCAGTGAGATCAAACCCGGCGTGCGCAAGTCGCGTGCGGATCAATTCAAGCCGCAGCTTTACAACGTGAAGGACGACCCCGCCGAGACGACCGACGTGAGCGCGCAGCATCCCGATGTGGCGAAGGAACTCAGCGCGCTGGTGAACCGCTACCGCGACGGCGGTTACAGCCGCGAACTGCCGCCCATCGTGAAGAAGCAGGCTGCGACCGCACTTCCACCGCTGGAAGGCGAAACGGTGATGGCAATGCCGCTCGAAGCCCTTCCCGGCAAGCCCTGGTTTGCCACGAAAGACGCGTGGAAAGCACACGACGGCGCGGTTTGGGGCCTGCAGGCGAAAGCGGGCGATCAGGGCTCCACGCTGCGCGGTCCGCTGCCGATCACCGACGGCACGCTGCAATACGAATTAAAACTGAACACCGCCAGCCGCCACTCGCTGCGCATTCACACCAGCAACAAACATTCCTTCCGCATCGTCGTGAGCACCACGCAGATCGAGATCACCAAGAACCCGGACCAAGGACAGGGCAAGGATCAGACCGAACCGCTCGCCCGTCAGAAAATCAAGGTCAGTGCCGATGCATGGCACACGCTGCGCGTGAGCTTCGCAGGCGACCAGGTGACGGCCCAGATCGCCGGATTCACCGCCAAGGCGAAGCATCCGGTGATCGCCGAAGCAAAAGAGCAGCTCAACCTGCTCGTGTTCGACGGTGAAGCCGGATTCAAGAATCTGAAGGTGGTGAAGTAGGCCGCCCGCGCACCAGCGCCACTGTCAGCGGCAGCCACAACAGCAGTCCCTCAAAACGTGGCGCCGTGGCCAGCGACGTGAGCGATTCACCGTCGAACAGCAGGCCTCCGCAGCCGAAGGCGAGCAGCGCGACCCAGGTGGCGTCGCCGTGACGGGCGATGCGGCAAGCGCGATGCCACGCAAGTCCGAGCAAGGAGGCGAGGAGGGTGAGACCGATGACACCGCCGTGGACAAAGGTGGCGAAGAAGGCGCTGTGCAGGTGAATCATCACGCAGAGGGACTCGGGGCGCAGCTCACGCTGCCACGTTTCGCGCACGCCCCACTGACCGGTGCCGAGCCATGGATTTTCCACGGCGTGCCATCCGGCGCGGTAGATGTCCAGGCGCCCGTTGTCCCCACGCGCCATCGCCTCCTGGAATGGGCGGTGAAGGGCCGGAGTGGTCTGTCGTGAGGCGATCTGATGCCACGCGGGAGATGCGGTGAAGTAAACCAGGCCCGTGATGATGAACACTGCGGCAGCCGTCTTACCCCGATGCCAGCCCTGCGCTATGAGAAGCGCCGCGTGACCGCAGGAGAGCGCGAGCATGGCTCCGCGGCTGCCGGACATGAAGGCGGCGAGCTGTAGCAGGGTGACTATGGCCCACACCCAGCCGCGCGGCAGCGGCAGGTCGGTGTCCGCAGCCCGCACGGCGAGCCAGAGGGCGGAAAACCCGAAGATCAGACCGGTGCAGACGGGGTTCAGCCCGCCATGGACGAGCAGGTTGGTGAGCCGCTCTCCGGCCTGATGTCCGGGCAGGATGAAATGGATCGCGACGATGCTGATCACGGCAGCCAACGCCGCCGGCAGGGCGGTGATCCATGCTGCGGACCTCAGGAAACCGCTGTTGCGGGACAGAGACCACGTCAGCAGGACGAACAGCGCCAACAACGACGCCCCGACCAGCCCGCGCAGGATTTCATCCGGCACGCGTCCTTGAATGAAGGCCTCCGTGAAAAATGAGCGAAGCGTCATCCACGCCAAAAAAGCGCCGACAAGCCACGCTCCGGCGTCCCGGGAAAGTCCCTGCGGTTTCATCAGCGCCAGCACACCGGCGAGGACCAGACAGCCGAGGTGAAACCATTCGTTCGGCAGGATCGAAAATCCGGCCAGGTAGCCGCAGAGAGCGTGCTGGGCGGCGGCATGACGCACGCGCCATGGCACGGCGGGAGGCCACGCGCGCGAAACCGCGACCGCCGCCGGATTCATGCGGAGAGCAGGCGCACGACGAAGATCGCGAGCATGAAGGCGCAGAAGGCGGCGCCGATGGCGGATCCCTGCCAGGGCATCGGTTTGACGACGGCCTCCGCAGGATTCGCCGGGTGGTAGTAAACCGGGACTTCGGCGTCCTTCCGGAGGTTCGTGATGAACTGCGTGGCGAGGTTTGCGGCGTTGCTGACGGCGCGGTGCGTGAAGGAGCTGCTTTCAAAGATGCGATCACCCACGGCGTAGCTGTAACGCAGGACGGGATCGTAGAGCAGGGAGCCGTCGGAGGATTTTTTCTTTCCGCGCCGCATCTCCGCCAGCACCACGCGCCCGCGTGTGCTGGGCCAGCGGTGCATCGTCCAGGCGAGGCCGAAGCGGCGCAAAAAATAGAACAGGCCGATGAGAGAGACGGCGGTGCAGACGAGGACGGTTTGGAGCAACGGGCTGGAACTGACCGTGGCAAACCAAGTGGTTGTGGAGTGGATGGTGGCGCTTGTCATTGTGGTGTTGGTTGCGGACACCCCAAGATGTTGGTTGATAACAATCCTTCACGAAACAGATTCGCCACACTCAGCGCAGCTTTCGTCCGAGAAAAATGCCGTAGTTCCAGACACCGCCATAGGCGGGAAAACGCTCGTCCAGCAGCGCCGTGAAATGCTCCGCCAGCAGCGGCCACAGATGCGCGTCCATGCGGACATGATTCACGCCCATCCAGCGGCTGAACCAGCCAAAGGCCGACTGGGAGAAGTCCACCACGGCGACGCAGCCGCCCGGCGCCAGGTCTGCGTGCGAGGCGGCAATGGCCTGCTCCCAGCCCGGATTGAACATGGACAGCGAGTAGGAGAAGAGAATCAGGTCGTAGGGTGCGCCGTTTTCATGAACGGGGGCGTCGTAGGAGCGGCGGAGCAGCGTCGTCTTCGAGTCGCGCATCTTCGCCGCCGCGATGCCGAGCATCTGCTCGGAGAGATCGACACCGGTGATCTCGGCTGCGGGGAAATGTTTCCGCAGAGAGACGAGATTCCGGCCGGTGCCGCAGCCGACCTCGAGGATCCGCTTTGGCTGGCACACTCTGGCAGCACGGCGCAGCACCTCCTCACGCCCGAAGAGGAAACTCCAGCGCGTGGCGTCGTAGATGCGCGAGTGGAAGCGGTAGTAGCGCTGGAGCGCCTTCGACGAAGCGCTCTCTGTCATGCCCGCGACGTTCATCCCAGCACCTCCGCGAGGTGCAGGCTGCCGTAGGTGCCGACGCGGTCGAGCTGGTGCAGCGGCTCGGTGCGCTCCGGACAGAAGCGGAGCCGGGCACGAATCGATTCGGGAATGAATCCCACGTCGATGCCGGCCGAGCGCATCAGGATCTTCGCGCCTGGGGCGCTGTTGGCGAGGATCAGCTCCCACTCTTCCAGCAGGGCCGCGGTGTCATGCGCGGCGAGCCAGTCCTGGTGATCAAGAAGCACGAAGTGCGTGTAGGCGCCGGGATGCTCGCGCAGGAAGTTCGAGACCGTCGTGGTGTAGCTGCGCAGGCGGGGCGTGCGGGATTGCAGGGCGGGGAGGTTCTCCTGCTTCAGGTAGTTCGGACAGCATCCGAGCGTGTAGGAGCCGGTCATGTACACGCGCCAGAAATAGTTGTCGGCGATGGGCAGCTCAGAGAGCACATGCCGCAGTTTGTCCTTCACATACGACGTGAGGCCGCCGGGATACGAGTCCTGGATGAGCTTGATCTGCGGTCGCGGCACGCCGAGCAGGGTCATGAGCGTGGGCTGGCACAGCAGCCAGTTGCTGAACGGTCCCCAGACCTCGCGCTCGAAGAGTTGATAGGCCTCGCGCTGCTCTTCCTGCGAACGGGCGTCCAGCAGGCAGGTGGCGAAGTTCTTCACATTCGGCCGCAGCTTGAAGAGGGCGTTGCCCATCACATACGCGGCGATGCCGGAGGTGCCGTGGAAGTAGAAGGACTTTTTCAAGCTGGCGGGATTGAAAAAGCCGATGCGCTTGTCCCAGAACTTCCGGGCCGGTTCGGACAGGGTGTCGCGCACGCTGCGATAGACGCGAACGTGTTCCGGATGTGATCCGAAGCCGAACATTTCGAAGAGCTCTTCGAAGTCGCCTTTGCGAATCAGCGCCTGCTTGAACTCCAGCAGGGCGTTCTGCCGGTAGTTCATGTCCACGGCGTGGATTTCCGCCGGATCGTCGAGCAGATAATCCAGCGCGTTGCAGCCGGCGCTGGTGATCATCACCACGCGGCTGTCACGATCGAGCTGCATCAGCTGCCGGTCGAGCCGAGGGTCCTCCCAGGCGGTGTTGTAGATCAGGTTGGAGTTGTGAACATGGCGGAAGACCATGTCATGAGCCGATTTGAGGAGGCGCATCGGCTGCGGACGCGTGGGGACTTGCAGCGTGGGCATGTGCCGCATGTGTTCCACGGCCCGCACGGCTGGCGAGCGAAGGATTGTGCATGTTTCGTCACATGCCGCTCTTGCGTCACGCGTCCGTCACGGAGCAGGTTCAGTAGAGAAGGAAACCGATCTCGCTGTCGGTGAACTGGGTGGTGTCTTCCACCGCCAGCAGGGCCTCGGTTTGATACGCGGTCTCCCAGGGCGTTTCGGCGGCGGGAAGCAGGGGCGCCTCGGGGAGGACGACGGCTTTTTCGACGAATGCGGGAGCCGCTTTCTGCTGCGTCTGCAGCACGGCCACACTCAGCACGACGGCGGCGGTGACTCCGGCGGCGAGCGCCCATTTACCCCCGGCGGGTGCATACGAAACATCCTCCCACCAGGCTTTGATGGAAGCCAGCCAGCCGCGATCCTGCGGGGTCTGGCGGGCAGCACGAACGACGTTTTGAGTGAAATTGGAACGCGCCTCAATTCTGCGGGCCTGGGCCAGCAGCTTGGTCATCGGATCTTGGGGGGAGAAAGGTTCCATGTTTACAAAAAACTGCGGAGGCAGCCCAAAGTTGCAAAATTTTTAGCCCGGCGGCCACGCCAGCGCCCGGCCCGCCAGCAGGTGTACATGCAAATGCGGCACCGACTCGCCCGCGTCCCGACCGTGGTTGATCACGAGCCGGAAGCCTTTGTCAGTGTTTTTGATGCCGAGTTTGTCGGCGATCTTCCCTGCAGCGAGCAGGAGGGCACCCAGAGTAGCCTGATCTTCCTCCGCAGCCTCTCCGACGCGCGGAATCAGCTTTTTCGGCACGATCAAAATGTGCGTGGGCGCCTGCGGCTGGATGTCATTGAAGGCGGCCACCAGTTCGTCCTCGTAAACCAGTGGGGCGGGGATTTCGCGGTCGATGATCTTTTGGAAAATGGTCTTCTCGGACATGGCGGAAATTTAACGGAAAAGCTCCTGCTGGCTGCTATCTCGCGGGCGCCGCTGGCCGAGGCTCTGGATTTCATCGATGAACTCGCCCACGTCTTCAAACTGGCGGTAAACCGAGGCGTAGCGCACGTAGGCGACGTGGTCGATCGCCTCCAGCCTGCGCATCACCTTTGCGCCGATGACCGTGCTGGGGATTTCGCGATAGCCTTCCTCCTCCAACTCGTTGGCGATGTCGTCCACGAGCTGTTCGAGCTGCTCCATTTTCACCGGACGCTTTTCGCAGGCCTTCGTGACGCCGCTCATGAGCTTGTCGCGGTTAAAGTTCTGGCGGGCGCCGTTGCGCTTCACCACGCGCAGTTCCTCGCGCTCGACGATCTCGTAGGTCGTGAAGCGGAAGTCGCACTTCATGCACTCCCGGCGGCGGCGGATGGCATGACCTTCCCGCGCCTCGCGAGAGTCGATCACTTTATCCTGGGAGCTTCCGCATTTGGGGCAGCGCATTCGGGGGTGGGGTTGAAAGGGGAATGTGCTTTCTTAAGCGCACTTAGGCAAGCTCTTCGTAGTTCGGGCTTTGCGCCCTCATTTTCGCGTTTATCGTCGCCGCATGTCCCGCATCATCCTCGGCGTCACCGGTTCCATCGCAGCCTACAAGGCGGCGGACATCGCCAGCCAGTTGACCAAGGCCGGACACGTCGTCACCTGCGTGCTGACGAAGGAAGCCGTGGAATTCGTCACGCCGCTCACCCTGGGCACGCTCTCCAAAAACCCGGTCATCACCGACCTTTTCGCTGAAAAGGAAGGCTGGCAGCCCGGCCACATCCAGCTCGCCGATGAGGCGGACCTGCTCCTCATCGCCCCCGCCACGGCCAACATTCTCGCCTCCATGGCCCACGGCTTCGCCAACGACGCCCTCACCGCCATCGCGCTCGCCACCCGCGCCCCGATTTTGATCGCCCCGGCCATGAACGGCAAGATGTGGCAGCATCCAGCGACGCTGAAGAACGTGAAGACCCTGCGCGGCTACGGCACTCAGTTCGTCGATCCCGCCGAAGGCCTGCTGGCCTGCGGTTACGAAGGCGTCGGAAGGCTCGCGGAGGTCGAAACGATCCTCAAGGCGGTCGAAGCGGTGCTAAGCGCGAAAGAGTGATCGTCACCGCCGGAGCTGGCCCCAAAAAACACGTTTTCATGGCACGCTCACGTCGCAATCACCCACCATCCGGCATCTTTCTTGGCATCGAAGGCGGCGGTACGCGTTCCAGCGTCCGCTTGGAGGACGAAAAGGGCACCGTTTTGGCCGACTTCGCCTCCGGCCCCGCCGTCCTCGCCCTCATGTCGGATCGCGATTTGCAGTGGCGATTCCGCGACATCGCCAACCGCCTGCCCATCCCCCCCACCGCCATTGGCATCGGCCTCGCAGGCGTCCGCACTCCTGCGGACGCCGACCGCCTCCGCCGCGCCGCCTCCCGGGTGTGGCCCATGATTCCCTGCGTCGCGACCAACGACCTCGAAACCGCCCTCGCCTCCGTCCCGGACTCCAAAAAGCCCACCACCCGCATCCTCATCCTCAGCGGCACCGGTTCCTGTTGTTTCGGGCGCACCGCCGCCGGTCACACCGCCAAAGTCGGGGGTCGCGGGCACATCATCGGGGATCGCGCCAGCGCCTGTGACATCGGCCGCCGCGCCCTCCGCGCTGTCATGGCGGACCTCGATCACCACGGCCGTATGGGCACCCTCGGAGCCGCTCTCTTGAACACCCTCATGTTCAACGAGCCCGAACAGCTCATCCCCTGGTCCGTCAACGCCACCAAGACCGAAATCGCGAATCTGGCCGTCACCGTCTTCGCCATCGCCAAAAAGGGTGATTCCCTCGCGAAAACTCTCCTCTCCGACTCCGCAGACATGCTCGCCGAGGACGCCATCGCCTGCGCCCAGAAGCTCCGAAAGCAAGCTCCCACTGAAGCCCTCGAGTTCGTCTTCAACGGCGGCGTCCTCCTGAAAAATCCCGCCTTCCTCAAGTCCGTCGCCTGCCGCCTGCGCACCCACTTTCCCCGGGCCAAGACCACCCCGCTCACCGTCCCCTCCGTCCACGGTGCCGTCGCCCTCGCCCGCTCCGGCCAGCTCGCCACTCCCGCCCCTTCCCACTGCCCCGCCCGCGCTCGTTTTGAGTCCCTTACCCTTCCTGCGGCTCTCGCAAACCTGGCCATTCTCTCCGCCTCCCCCACCGAGCAGCGCAACCCCCGCAGCCTCAAGCTCGACCAAATGCCCACGGAAAAGGCCGTCGCCCTCATGCTCTCGGAGGACGCCCTTCTGCCGCCCACCATTGCCAAAGAAAAGCGCAGCATCGCTGCCATCGCCACCCAGGTCGCCAAAGCCTTTGCTGAGGGTGGGCGCCTCTTCTACGTCGGTGCGGGCACCAGCGGCCGACTCGGCGTCCTCGACGCCAGCGAGATCCCTCCCACCTTCCGCGCTCCGCGTGAGCAGGTCCAAGGCATCATCGCGGGCGGCCGCCAGGCGCTTTGGAGCGCCGTCGAAGGTGCGGAAGACGACGTCCAAGCCGGTGCCGCCTCCATGATTCACCGCCGCGTCGGCAAAAAGGACATCGTCATCGGCATCGCCGCCAGTGGCCGCACCCCCTTCGTGTGGGGCGCCCTGCATGAAGCCCGCCGCCTTGGTGCCTTCACCGTCATGCTTTGCTTCAACCCCGCCATTAAGGCCGCGCTCAAAAAACTACCCCCGTCCGAAAAGACCTGGGCACCCCGGCAACTCATCGCCCTCGATCTCGGCCCCGAAGTCCTCACCGGCTCCACCCGCCTCAAAGCCGGCACCGCCACCAAACTCATCCTGAATCTGATCTCCACCCTGGCCATGGTCAGGTCCGGCAAGGTCATCAGCAATCTCATGGTCGATTTGAACCCTTCCAACGTCAAACTCCGCGACCGCGCCACCCGCATGGTTGTCGAACTGACCCAGCGCACCCCCGCCGAAGTCGCCGCCGCCCTCGCTGCCTCCGGCTGGGTCGTCAAAGACGCGGTCACCCGCCTGACCTCCGCCGGCCGTTGAGTTGCTGTCTTTCCGCTCCTTACCTGCGCTCGACCCAGACGGATCGCGGCGGCCCCTCCATGTTGAGGAACGCTCCACAGCCATTCGCCATCGCGTCACTCGACGCGCACAGCGGCACAGACCATTTCCAGTATGCGGTTCAGCGAGGATGCGCCGGAGCCTTCCTTGAAGGCGCTGCCGGGGAAGGCTTCCCAGGTGTCGCGGCTGGTGTCGGGCTCGGGCTGTGGAATGCGGGTGAGCATGGGATCGTATTGGCCGGTCTTGCCGCCGAGCTTGTAAATCACGAGGTCGAGCGAGGGGACGACGTAGAGGCAGAAGCCGCCCGCGCCGCTTTTCCAGAAGGCGTCTTTCGGCGCTCCGGCCACATGGCCGTCGGCATTGTGTTCCCATTGCAGGCTGAAGGGCGTGTGCGGGTTGTAGGGGCTCCAGGTCTGGCATTTTTGAATGTAGGCCGGCGGAACGAGCTGCCGGTCCTGCCACCGGCCACCATGGGCGAGGCAGTAGGCGAAGCGCACGGCATCGGTGGCATGCAGTGCCGTGCTGCCGGCACCGTTCGCATGCGGCATGACGAAGTCACCGCGATGCAGGCAGTAATCCCATGCGCCCCAGCCCTGCGGCTTGGCCAGGCGTTCGTTGATGAAGTCCTTCAGCTCCATGCCGCTCACGTTGCGCAGCACGATGCTGGCGATGTGCGGGGAAGGGGACGAGTACGAATAACCCGCGCCCGGATCGCACCACAGCGGGACATTGAGCGATGATTTGTCGAGGTCCTTGATGTTCTGGCCGGGCACGGGTTTGAGCGGCTTCGGCTTCGGGTCGCCTCGCACGTAGCCGCTCGGTGCCTGGCCCTCCCCCCAGTAGCCGGCGGTCATGCACAGCAGTTGTCCGAGGGTGATGTGGGCCTTGCGGGGATCATTCAGCGGAAAGGCCTGCGGCAGGAACTGCTCGGTGAAGACTTTGGTGTCGAGCCCTTCGGGAATCTTGTCTTTGAACTCCTCCAGCATGATGCCGCAGGCGATGCTGCAGAAGCCTTTGCCCGTGGAGGCCATGTCGGGGTTGGCGTTCCGGCTGGCGCGGCCAAAGTAGCGCTCGAAGCACAGCCAGCCGTTGCGGACGACGACGAGTCCACCGTGGGCCGTGCTGCGATCGGTGAGGATGTAGGCGGTTTCGAGTTTGGACAGATCCATGCCGGCTTTCTCCCGGCAGGACTTGATGTCCTTCGCTTCACGCCAGCCGCCTTCACTGTCGGGCGGCGGGAAATACAGATCCGCAGCGTGAAGGGAACATGAAATGATCGCGAGTGCAGATAGGAGGCGTCGATGCATGGTGCGCATGCTGCAACAGCCGTCTGCCGCAGGCAATGAATGCTTCAAATGGCGGACGTGTTTCCCTTTCGACGGAAGTTACTTTCGAAGAACACGCCGCAGCCACTCGCGCGCTTTTTCCCGCGCCAAACTCGGCCGCAAGGTCCACGCGTCATTGTGATTGATGAAACCGGTGCTGAGGAAGGTCAGGTTGGCGTCCGGCAGCAGCGGGCGCAGGTATTTCTCCGTTTCCTGGGCGTTGGAGTTTTCGCCGCAGATGAACTGCGGACGATTGCCGAGGCGTTGGAGTCGCACGAGGGCCGATTCGCGGTCCGATTCCGGATACGGCCACTTCTTCACGCCGTCGTAGTGGCTGTAGGCAAAAAAGGCGCACCAGAGCTTCGCGGTTTCGTCGTCGTGGAGGCCTAGGTAGTTGCAGGCGATGGCGCCGCGCGAGAATCCAGCGAGCACGACTTTTGATTCATCGCCGCTGAAATCAGCGCAGACTTTTTTCACGGTCTCGCGCAGATTTTTGAGCGTGGGTTGCGGATCGAAGCCCGGTGCATCGCCCCACCACTTGATGGCAATTTGATCGCCCTTCGTGTTCAGATACGGCACGCAGAGCCAGATGAAGCCGTGACCGCCGGAAAGGCCGTAGCCGAGGTTGCTGCCTTCCGGCAGGCCGGTGCTCACGTCTCCCTGCTTGCTGGTAAAGCCGCCGTTTCCGGCCAGTTCGACGATCACGGGCCAATTGGCGTCTGGTTTCCAATCCGTCGGCAAATAGAGCACGCTGAGGCCGTGGCGAACGCGTTTCCCTGCGGCAGGCGGCCCCTCGCTCAAGGCGGGCACTTCCAGATCGGGTGGGACGCTGCGGATGTCCGGCAGCTCGGCCGCCAGCAGCAGCGAGGGCAACAACAGGGCGAAGAGGAAGGATTTCATTTCAGCGGCACGCTCCAGAGATGACCGCCGGAGGTGATGAAGAGGGTTTTGCCATCCTTGCCGTCGAAGGCGCAGTTGCAGCACTCGTCGGGTGCGGTGGGGATGAAGTCGATGAGCCTGCCGGAGGGCGAAAGGATGTAGCAGCCGGCTTTGAAGCGCGTCGTTTCGTATTCCGTGGCCTTGTTCGTGCCCGCGGCGACGTAGATGCGGCCTGCTGCATCCATCTTCATGCCATCGGGACCGCGTCCGTCCTTCCAGTCGAAGAGAACCTTTCGTGTGCCGGACTTCACATCGCCGTTTTTGTCGAGCGTGTAGCGCAGCAGCTTCCGCGAGCCGCCGTGGTTGTTGTTATTGTTGTCGGCGATGTAGAGATAATAATCGTCGGGCGAGATGAGGATGCCGTTGGGGCGTTCTGCGCCGTCGCACAAGATGCGGGTGACGTTTGGGATGTCGTAGGCGAAGGCACACAAGCCATCGGGAAGTTTGGCCTCGCGATTGATGCGATAGACGCCTTCAAAGCTCAGCTCCATGCTGTCACGCGATCCATATCTCGGATCCGTGAAGTAAATCCGGCCCTTCGAGTCCATGCAGAGGTCGTTCGGTGTGTTGAAGCGTTTTCCTTCATAGCGGTCGGCCAGCACGGTGATGCGGCCGTCTTTCTCGGTGCGCGTGACGCGACGCAGGCCGGATTCGCAGGCGATGAGGCGGCCTTCGCGGTCGAAGAGCAGGCCGTTGGAGGCGTTGTGGCGGAAGACGGTCGTTTTGCCATCGGGGCCCATGCGGTTGATGTGCTTGCCGTCGGTGAAGTAGAGCGAGCCGTCCCTCCAGGCCGGTCCTTCGGTCGCGCCGATGGCTCCTTGGTCCTTTGGCACGGCACCGGTTGCGATGGGAGAACGCAGCGATGAGCAGGAGGCGAGGAAGAGGCCCAGAATGGGAAGGATGAGCGGCTTTAGGGACATGAGAACAGTTGGTCGGTGGATCAGTAGGACAGTGGATCGGAGAGCAAAGAGCAAGCTTTGGGTTGCGGTGGCACGATTTTGATAATCGCGCCAAAAGACCCTTGAATCGCGCCATAATCGCGCCATAATCGCGCCAAACATGCCAGATCTCATACCAGAAACCCTAAATCGCGTCATTTCCGAGGCAACCGCCCTCGGAATCGACGAACTCATGGCACGATTTGGCGAGCACACATCCCGCCGCACCCTCCAACGTCGTTTGGACGAGATGGTGCGTGGCGGGCAGTTGGAACGGGTCGGGAAGGCGCGGGCCACAAAGTACCGCGTGGCATCACCTCTGCCCCAGACGGCTCCGGCATCCCTTCCGCTCTCCGAGTCCAACATCCTCCGTGAAGACCCACCCGCCGAGACGTGCGATCCGCTCCGTGACCTCAAGGACTACTTCCGTGAGCATCACAGCCTGCGCAGGCCCGTGGGCTACCGCCGCGAATTCCTCGACGGCTATGTGCCGAATGAAACGGCCTGGCTGCCGGAGAACCTTCGGGCTCACCTGCGGGTGCGCGGACTCCCACCGGACATGGAAGGCATGCCGCCGGGCACCTACGCCCGGCAGGTGATGGACCGGCTCGTGATCGACCTCGTCTGGAACTCCAGCCGCCTCGAAGGCAGCACCTTCTCGCTGCTGGAGACGGACTTCCTCCTCCAGCAAGGCCGCAGCGATGATCCCGCGCGGCAGCAGGAGGCGCTCATGATCCTCAATCACAAGGCAGCCATCGAATTCCTCGTCGAGGAGCCGGAGCAGCTCGGCTACAACCGCTACACCTTCCTCAACCTGCACGCGATCCTCACGGAATACCTGCTGGAGAGCCGGAAGGTGGAGGGGGCGCTGCGCACGAAGCCGGTGGGCATCGGCGGGAGTGTTTTTCATCCGACGAACAACCCCGCGCTCATCGAGGAGTGCTTTGACCTGATCCTGAAAAAAGCCGCTGCGATCCACGATCCGCTGGAGTGCTGCTTCTTCCTGATGGTGCAGATGCCCTACCTGCAGCCCTTTCTCGACGGGAACAAGCGCACCTCGCGCCTCGCGGCGAACATCCCGCTCATTCGCGGGAACATGTGCCCTCTGTCCTTCACCGGCGTGCCGGTGCGGGATTACACGACGGGCATCCTCGCCGTGTATGAGCTGAACCGCATCGAGGTGCTGCGGGAGGTCTTTGTGCATGCCTACGAGGAGTCGTGCATCCGCTACGGCGTCATCCGTGGCGAGATGGCCGCACCGGACCGGATTGCCATCGGCTACCGCATGGAGCTGAAGGACCTCGCCCGCGAGGTGGTCGTGAAGCGGATGACCAAACCGCAGGCGGCGGAGTTCCTGCGGCGCTGGACGGCGAAAAACATCACCGCGAACGACCGCGAGCACTTCCTCGAGCTCATCGAGGAACGGCTGCTCTCGCTGCACGCGAACAACCTCGTGCGCATCAAGGTGCGTCCGTCGGAGTTCGACGCGTGGTGGCCGGTGTGGAGCGGTCGGGAGGTGAAATAACCGCGCTGCTTGCAGTGGGGAGGCAGGAAAGGTATGCACAGCGAATGCTGCTGCGCGCCTTAGCCTTTCTTGTCTCCCTTTCGCCTTTGCTGCACGCCCAGAACGCCGTGCCGCCGCCTTCGCGTGAGCTGCGCGGCTCGTGGATTGCCACCGTGCGAAACATCAACTGGCCTTCGGAGCCGGGACTGCCGGTGGCGAAGCAGAAGGAGCAACTGCTGACGCTGATCGATTCCGCCGCGAAGCTGCGGCTCAATGCGCTCATCTTCCAAGTGCGCCCGGCGGGTGATGCGATGTATGCGTCGGAACTGGAGCCGTGGTCGCCGTTTCTGACTGGCGAGATGGGCAAAGCGCCCGGCTGGGACCCGCTGGAGTTCGCCGTGGTGGAGGCGCACAAGCGCGGGATGGAACTGCACGCCTGGTTCAACCCCTACCGAGCGCTGGCGGGTGAAAAACACGCGCCAAACGCCACTCACATCCGCCGGGCGCATCCGGAATGGACGATGAAGTACGGCATCGACTGGTGGATGAATCCCGGAGTGCCCGAGGTGCGGCAGCAGGCGGTCGGCGTGATGCTCGACGTGACCCGCCGCTACGATGTGGATGGCATTCACATCGACGACTATTTCTACCCGTATCCGATCACCGACTCGCGGAAAAAAAAGATCGAGTTCCCCGATGACGACACCTTCGCGAAATACAAGGCAGGCGGCGGCACGCTGGAGCTCACCGCTTGGCGGCGTCAAAACGTGGACCAGACCGTGCAGGCCATCTATGAAGGGATCAAAGGCATCAAGCGCCATGTGAAGTTCGGCATCAGCCCCTTCGGTCTCTGGCGTCCGAATCATCCCGAAGGCACCGGCGGCGGGCTGGATCCGTATGAAGAACTCGGTGCGGACTCGAAGAAGTGGCTGCAAAACGGCTGGGTGGACTACTTCACGCCGCAGCTCTACTGGACGATCGACCGGCCAAAGCTCGGCTTCATCACCTACTACGACTGGTGGCTGGAGCAGAACACGCAGGGCCGCCACATCTGGCCCGGCATGAACACGTCGAAAGTCGGCGACGACCGCAACGCGGGTGAAATCCTCCGGCAAATGAGCGTGCTGCGGGAGCGCGGACTGAAAATGACGCCCGGCCACTTCCACTGGAACTTTGGCGCCCTGCACAAGGATCTCGGAAAAATCGGCACCTACACCGTCGAGCGCGCCTACACGACGCACGCCATCCCGCCTTCATCGCCGTGGCTCAGCCAGACGCAGCTCCCGGCACCGGTGGTCGGAAAGATCAAACCGGAAGGCAAACTGACCGTGGCCTGGCAGCACTCGGACGTCCGCTGGATGTCCGAGACACGCTGGTGGGTGATGCAGGCGCTGATCCAGGGCCGGTGGATCACCTGGAAATCCATGTTCAAGGACCAGCTGAGCGCCGAATGGCCGGAAAACGCCGATGCCGTGGCCATCCGCGCCTGCGGCCGCTCCTGGGAGGCGGGGGAGCCTGGCGTGGTGGGGAAGTAACGAGCATCACTCGTCCCACCCGCGGAGCTTCACATGCACCTGCGCCACGCGGCCCATGTAGTGATCCATGGCGAAGTCTTTGGCGGCTTTGAGCATGTGCGCCTTGGCTTTCGCATCTTCGCCGGTGGCTTCAAAGTAGAGGCCGAGGTAAAGATGCGCGTAGCAGCGGTGATTGCGGAGGCGTTCGCCATCGCCCTCCTCGGCGGCTTTCAGCACGGCCTCGGCGCTGCCTTTTCCAGCGAAGAGTTCGTGCACCTGCCGCATCGGGATGCGGCTGTCGCCCTCGATGGGGATGAAGACCTTCCGCGCCGCTTCCACGCCTTCGTCCTTGGCGATGCAGAGGAAATGCCAGGCGGCGTTTTCGACATCGTTGCCGTTCACCGTTTGATGGACCTCGAACTGCTCGCGCCCGCGCTTGAACTCTCCCGTGTAGTAGAGCGAAAGCCCGCGCTGCCACAGCTCCGGCTTGGCGTTCGGCTGGAGGGAGATCAACTGGTCAAAGGCGGCGACGGATTCCTTCGGCTTGGCGTCAAAGAAGGCCTGCACGCCCTGGCGGAACAACACGTCCGGTGACGCGGACTGGGCGGAGGCGAAGGCGGAGCTGGCGAATAGAACGGCGAGGAGGCGGTGAGCGAACGGCATGGCAGGTAAACGGGGAAAAGACGGATTCCTACCACCACACGAGAGGCAGCGGCAGCACCAGGACGAGATCCGCCAGAACATGGTAGGCATCCAAGGACAGTCGATCACGACACCGATGCAGCAACGCGTGCAGGACCGTGACACCGAGTGCCGCCTGCGCA
The DNA here is from genome assembly GCA_964452755.1 of uncultured Prosthecobacter sp. GTDB lineage: Bacteria > Verrucomicrobiota > Verrucomicrobiia > Verrucomicrobiales > Verrucomicrobiaceae > Prosthecobacter. The sequence continues at coordinate 1,642,216 of CAYVQY010000001.1, forward strand.
GGACCACGCAGAGCCCCCTCGATGGCTCCCGAATGGATCATCCACAGCATGGCGATCGTGAAGGACAGCGTGCCGAGCACCAACGAAACGTGTCTGGCACCCGCCGCGCCCTTTTCCCGCAGGGAGATGCCGTGAAGATTGCAGGCGAAGATCAGTGCCAGCAGAGTGCATTCCAGCACCGGCTCGACCCACCGCTCCGGCATGGAAAGAAAGCGTGTCGCCGTCGTGCAGCCGAGCGCAAAGAGCAGCGCGGCGGCGGTTTCTTTCGGGATCACATGGAGGCGGAACTCGAAATGCCTCAAAAACGACAGCGCCATGACGACGAGCACCATGACGGAGAGCGCAAAACGGTAGCCCGGCTCCAGCGGCATGTCGGCGATGACCATGATCGCTCCCAGTCCCGCGCAGGAAAACAGCAGGTCTCGCCATACACGGCTGCCCTGCGCCGACCATGAGGCGAGGTACAGCGCCACCAGCAGCGACAGGCCCAGCGCCTGCCACAGCACTCCCTCCGGAATGACAAAGAGCGCCATCCAAGTCAGCGCCGCGATCGCCGGCGGCACCACGCCCAGGAGAATGAGCCGCCGATGCCTGTGGTAAAAAAAATGCCGCGTGTCGAGCACGACATCGGTGCTCAGCGTGTCGAGCGTGCGGTCGAGCACATAGATCAGCCAGCAGGCCAGAGCCAGGCCGGCACCCAGCATCGGTGGCAAAGTCAGACCATGCGCATGCGCCAGCGCGGACTGCCACAGCACCGCGACGAGCGGCGCCTCCAAGCTCAGCACATGCGCCCAAAGCCACCACGGTACGGGTTTGCGGGCGGTTTCGTCGGGAATGGGCGTCGCGTCGCTCAAGATTCGTTCTTTAGGAGCACTTCATGCACCCGGCAAGCCACGATGCTTCCGAAACCCGTGCTCGGAGGTTGCGATGAAGGGCGCCAGCGGCACCTTGCGCGACCCCCCACATGATAGGCGCTGATTATTTTGAACTGAGATCCCGCATAGGCATGGAGCTGCTGGCTCTTGCGGCGGCCCTGCGCGAGGCCGGCGGCGACCCGGAATCCGCCGCCATCGTGGACAATCTTATCGCCAGCCTGAAGGAGCCGTTTGTCTTCGTCGTCGTCGGCGAGGTGAACGTGGGAAAGTCCACCTTTCTCAATGCGCTCTTCGGGCAGGATTTTTCCCGCACCGGCGTCATTCCCACCACGGACAAGATTTTGTTCTTCAAGCACGGCGAGGAGCACCAGATCGTGCCGGTGACTCCCACGCTCGACGAGGTGCACACGCCTGTGGATTTCCTGCGCGATTTCCACATCGTGGACACCCCCGGCACGAATTCCGTCGAGAACGAGCACCAGCTCATTACGGAACGCTTCGTGCCCATCGCGGATCTCGTGATCTTCGTGTTCTCCGCCATGAATCCGTGGGGTGCTTCGGCCTGGCAGTTTTTGGAAAAGGTCCACCGCGAGTGGATGCGCCACGTCATCTTCGTGCTCCAGCAGAGCGATCTGCGCAGCCCGGAGGAGATTCAGGTCATCACCGACTACATGGGCCAGCTCACGCGGCAGCGCTTCGGCCGGGACTTTCCGCTTTTCGCCGTTTCCGGAAAAAAGGCCATCCTGGCCCGTGACGCCGGGATCGACCACGAGCGCATTCTGAAGGACAGCGGCTTTCATGCGCTTCAGGAGCATATCTCCGGCATCGTGGAGCACCACGCCACGCGCCTACAAAAGCTCGCCGGCACCGTCCAGCTCGGACGCCAGTTGCTGGAGCAGGCGGACGGGCGCCTCTCCGCCGGCGTGAGCAATGCGCGGCACCGCTCCGCCGTCATTCAGGAACTGCAAACCGAGCGCGAACTGCAGGTGGACCGCACCCTGAAAAAAGTCCTGCCCGCCCTCGACGCGACAGAGCGCGACTACCACGAGTCCGTACTCCGCGTGGCCGGCCTGGCCAGTGACGCGCTGACCACGCGCCGCGCCTTTCAACGTGCGCCGGGCGTGGACGAGGAAGCCGGTGCCCCCCGGCCGGAGAGCCTCGACCACCGGCTTTTTCAGGAACTGCAGCACCGCACCGGCGACCGCTGGCGCCAGGTCAGCCTCGTCCTGGAGGAGGATGTACACCAGTTCGAGCGTTTCATGTTCGCCCATGGCCGCGGCGTGCTCTTTCCGGCGAACGCCTCCATGCCGGTTCACGACTACGACGAGGAGGAAAGCGAGCTGCGCCGCCGCTTTGGCACCCGCATCGACTCCTCGCTCCGCCGTTTCGTCATCGGCCTGGAGCTCGACGAGCACATCGAGCCCGGCATCGAGCGCGCCCGCAAAACCGCGCGATGGGTGCCGCGCCTGATCCCGCCGGTGATCGCGGCGGCCGGGCTGTACTGGTGGCTCGACGGCCCCGTGGCGGCCGGGATTGCCACAGGTGCGGGACTTCTGCTCCTTGGCGTGATCTATCTGGTCACTCAGATGCGCCTCAGCAGCTCCCGCAATGAGATTCTCGACAAGCTCGAAGAGTCCTCCGTCACGCTCCGCCAAATGCTCTCCAAACAGGTCACCGAGGACGTCGCGGCATCGTTTGGCAGGTTTCTCGAAGTGCTCGACCCCGCGCATGTCAGCGCCGCCGAAATGGAAGAGGTCCAGGGGCGTCATCTGGAGCGGCTGAAGCAGTTGCGGCAGTCCTTCGACGCGTTGGAGCGACAGATTCGCTCCCTGGCTCCGGCCGGAAAATCGGTGTGAGCCAGCCACACGACATGTCCCCGGTCGAAATCAAAACCGAACTCATCGCCAAGGCGCTGGAGCTCGGCTTTAGCGACTGCCGCATCGCGCCCGCACAGCCTGCGGCGCATCGCGAACTTTTCGAACAGTGGATCGCCGAAGGCAAGCATGGTGACATGGCCTGGATGGCACGAAATCTGGAGCGCCGCACCGATCCGCGCGTCGTCCTGCCCGGCGCACAAAGCGTGATCGTTTTGGCGATGAACTACTACCAAGGCCCCGGCCCCGAAACCGGCTACCGCATCGCCCGCTACGCCTGGAACAACGACTACCACGATCTCATCGAAAAAAAACTGCGCCAAATCGACGACCTCCTCACCGCCCGCGGCGGCACGCAGAAGCCGTATGTCGATACCGGCCCCGTCCTGGAACGCGATTTCGCTAGCGAGGCCGGCCTCGGCTGGGGCGGAAAGAGCACCATGCAGATCCACCGCAAGCTCGGCACCTGGTTCTTCCTGGCCGACATTCTCACCACGCTCGACCTGCCCGCCGACACCTCCGCTAAAGACATGTGCGGAAAATGCACCCGCTGCATCGACGCCTGCCCCACCCAGGCCATCACCGCGCCCCGGCGCATGGACGCCCGGCGCTGCATCTCCTACCTCACCATCGAGCACAAAGGCGACATCCCGCTGGAGTTTCGCCGCGCCATCGGGGACCGCATCTACGGCTGCGACGCCTGCCTCGACGCCTGCCCGTGGAATCGCCACGCGCAGGATTCAAGGGAGGCCGCGTTTCAGGCCCGGGAAACGGTCTTTTCCAAATCCCTCCGCGATTTCCTGACGTTCACGGATGACGAATTTCGCGCCCTTTTTTCCAAGTCCCCCATCAAACGCATCAAGCGTCCCGCCTTCCTGCGAAACGTCTGCATCGCGCTCGGCAACGTGGGCACGCCCGACGATTTACCCGCTCTGCAAACCGCCGTCGCCGACCCCCACCCGCTCATCGCGGAGCACGCCGCCTGGGCTGTCACCGAGATTCGCCGACGCCACGGCGGTTGACAGGGGGAGGCCCACCGCCTAGGGTCCGCCTGCTTTCGAGCATATGGCGAGGTAGCAAAGTGGTAATGCACTGGTCTGCAAAACCGGTATGCGCGGGTTCAATTCCCGCCCTCGCCTCCATTTTTCCCAACCAAACCCGTCGAACTGCCATGAGCCAGCCACCTGACGAGGATCCTCGGCGGGCTGGACTGCCGACCCACAGCCCCGTGCCGGAACCCCACGCGGAGGGGAACCCGACCATCGGCGCCTTTCTCTCGTTCATCAGCATCATCATGCTGGCGTTCATCCTGCGCCTCGCCGTTCCGAAGGAGGACAGCGCGTTCGAACTCGGCGTCCTGCTGGTGGCCATCGGCTTCGCGCAGATCTGGCTGATCTTCAACTTCCTGAAGTCGTTCAAGAAATAGCGCCGAAATTTTACCCCGCCAGCTCCCCGGCCAGGGCCGTCGCTTCCGCAAGAAATGCTTCTTCCAGTGGCGACAATCGCCCGGTCCACAGCACGCCGAAGCTCAGCGGCGGGAAATCATCCAGCGCCAGGGCTTTGACACTTGCGGGCAACTCGACACGGGGATGCTCCAGCGCCAGGCCGGCGCCGAAGCCCTCGGCCACGTAGCGCACCACGAGATCGAGGCTGCCCACTTCGAGGCTCGGCAGCCATTCCACCCCGCGCTGCCTCAGCACCGTCTGAAACGACCGCGAGAGCACGTCATTGGCGTTCAACGTGACTAGCGGCAGGTCGATCCGATCCTTTGCAAAAATCTGCGCGGCGCTCGTGATGCCGCTCTTCGCAGGCACCAGCAGCACCACCGGAAGGCGCATCAGCTCGCGGGCGTCGATGTTCGCCGCCGTCTTGTCCATGAGCGTGCTCAGGCCGATGTCGATATCCTGCGCGGCCAGCAGCGCCTCGATCTCATGTTGGCGGCCGTGCGTGAGCGTGAAGTGAAAGCCCTTCACCCGCTTCTGCATGCGCACGAGCAGGTCCGGCAGGTAATCTCGCTGCACCACCTCTGCTGCCGCGATGCGCAACCGGTTCTCGCCCCCTCCACGCAACCGGTCCCCCACCTCCGCCAGCCCGCTGAAAAACGGCGCGATGAAGTCATACAGCGTCTGTCCCTCGCGCGTGAGCTGAAACGGCCGCCGCTGATACAGCGTCACGCCGAGCGAATCTTCGAGCTGCAGAATCTGCGCACTGATCGCCGGCTGCTGGATGCCATAGGGCATCGCCCGCGCCGCCGCGCTCACTCCGCCGCTCCTGGCCACATAGAAGAAGAGTTCGAGGTGATGGACGTTCATGCGCTGGGCCTGAGGCTATACCGTTTATCAATGTTGCCACATGGAAATATCAATTTCCATTGCCTGACGATCCTGAGAGACTTCGCGGCATTATGGACGAAATCATTCTGATCCTGCTGCTCGTCGCCTGCGCGGTGCTCGTCATGCCCATCATCGCCCTCGTCTTCGCCGGCAAGGCCCGCCGCCAGGCGAACGAACTCGGTCGTGACATCGACGTTCTTCGCGAGGCGAATGCACGCCTCAAAGAGCGTCTCGACCGTCTGGAAAAGGAACCCGCAACAACGCCTCAAGTCGGGATCGACACGAAGTTTGCACCGCCCGTCGCTCCTTCCGAGATCGTCAGCGCGAAAACGCCGGAGCCAGAACCTGTCTTTGTGGCTCCAGTAATCGAAACACCTGCGCCACCTCCACTGCCGCCCCCGCCACCAGTCACGAAAGCTCCCGAGCCAGTTCGTAGTTCGGGCTTCAGCCCGTCAAAAAGGCCCACACCCGTCGCGAAGCCAAAGCCGACTCTCAACCTCGAGCAGTTCATGGGCGCGAAGCTTTTCGCGTGGTTCGGCGGACTCGCGCTGTTCCTGGGCATCATTTTCTTCGTGAAGCTCAGCATTGAGCGCGGCTGGATTTCGCCCGAGCTGCGCACCGCCATCGGCTTCGTCATCGGTACGGGTCTCGTGGGCGGCGGCGTGCTGATGCACCGCCGTGAGCGCTACGCCACGCTCGCCAGCACGCTCTGCGCCACCGGCATTGTCATCCTTTACGGTGTCACCTTCGCCGCACATTCCATCTGGCGCATTCCGCCGTTCAACCAGGCACTGGCGGCCTTCGGCATGATGACCCTCATCACCGCTGCGGCCTTTCTTCTCGCCGTGCGCTTGAATGCGCAGGTCGTGGCCGTGCTCGGCATGCTGGGCGGTTTTTTGACGCCGATCCTCTGCTCCACCGGCCACGACAATCCCTTCGGACTTTTCAGCTACATCGCGCTGCTCGACATCGGCGTGCTGGCGGTCGCGAAAAACAAACGCTGGCTGCACCTCACCGCGCTTGCCGCTGCGGGAACGATCTTCATGCAGGCCGGATGGATGCTAAAATTCTTCCGCTCCTCGGAGTACGCCGTCGGTTCGGCGACATGGGTTCCGGTGAGCGTGTTCCTCGGCTTCGCGGCGCTGTTCTCACTCTTCGCATGGTGGTCAAAGCAGCGGGACGCCGACGATCTCTTCCCGGCGGGCTCCGCGCTTGCCTTGTGCGGCAGCGCGATGTTTACCGCGTTTGTGTTTCTCGGCTTCGGCGCGATCACCGAACGCCCCGTTTTGCTCTACACCTTCGTGCTTGGCATCAACGCCATCACCTTGCGCGTTGTGTGGCATCAATCGCGCGTCGGCATCGCACAGGGCATCGTCGGCACGCTGACGTTCCTCCATCTCTCCATCTGGACGACGGAAAAACTCACCACGGAACTGCTGCCGTATGCGCTGGGCATCTTCCTCGCCTTTGGCGTGCTGCACACCGCGCTCGCCGTGCTGATGGAGCGCAAGTCGCCGAATCAACTGCCCTACGCAGGCTGGGTGCCCGTCGTCACGCTCGTACTGCTGCTCATGCCGGTGCTGAGTCTTGATGCGATGAGCCTCGCGGTCTGGCCGGTGATTCTGATCGTCGATCTGCTCATCATCGGTCTCGCCGTGGTCAGCGGCCGACTTCTGCCGGTTCTCGCCGCGTTGACGCTCACCCTCATCACCGCCGCCGCGTGGCTGATCCGCTGGCCGCGCGAGATCGGCGTCTCGCTCATGCCGTTCCTCTTTGTGCTCGGGGGTTTCGCCGTATTGTTCGGCATCGCGAGCAGTTTCCTCTTCCGCAAAGTGCCAAAGGCAAAGTTCGCTCCGCTCCTGCCGGTCAGCTCGGCCATCCTGCCGTTCCTGCTGCTCATTCTTGCCACGCTGCGGCTGCAAATCGCGAACCCATCACCTGTGTTCGGTCTCGCATTGCTGCTCGTCGTGTTCCTGCTCGGCCTCGTGCGCATCAGCGGCATCACTGCGCTCGCACCGACGGCACTTGGCTGCGTGCTGGCGCTCGAATGGGCCTGGCATCAGCAGAGCTTCAAGGCGGATGGCGCCACCACGCCGCTGCTCTGGTATCTCGGCTTCTATGCGATCTTCACCGCATTCCCGATCATGTTTCAAAAACAGTTCGCCACGCGCAAACTGCCATGGATCACCGCTGCTGCCGCTGGCGTGGGCACTTTCAGCCTCGTCTATCGCCTCGTCGGCCAGGCATGGCCAAATGAAATGATGGGCCTGCTGCCCATTGCCTTCGCCATCGCTCCCCTTTTCTGCCTCGTCTTCGTTTTGAAACAACATGACGCGGACAATCCCGCGCGTCTCACGCAGCTCGCATGGTTCGGCGGCGTGGCCTTGTTTTTCATCACGCTCATCTTCCCGATCCAATTCGAGAAGCAGTGGATCACCATCGGCTGGGCGCTGGAAGGAGCGGCGCTGTGCTGGCTCTTCCGCCGCGTGCCTCATCCCGGCCTCCGAGGCACGGGCGCAGTGCTGCTGGTCGCGTCCTTCGTTCGTCTCGCGCTCAATCCCGCCGTGCTGGCTTATCAAACACGCGGTGAGGTCGCGATCCTGAACTGGCAGCTCTACGCCTACAGCCTCTCCGCGCTCGCGATGTTCCTCGCCGCGTTCTGGCTCACGCCACCGGCTCATCTTTGGGGGAAAATCAATCTGCGCGGCCTCTTCTGCTCGCTCGGCGGCATCCTGCTCTTCCTTTTGCTCAACATCGAAATCGCCGACGTCTTCACGCCTGCGGGCCAGCGCTCGATCGCGTTCGATTTCGACGGCAACCTCGCGCGTGACATGACCTACACCATTTCGTGGGCGCTGTTTGCTCTCACGCTGCTCGTCCTCGGTATCTGGAAACGCAATCAACCCACGCGCATCGCCGGCATCGGCCTGCTCGTGGTCACGTTGCTGAAGCTTTTCTTCCACGACCTTGCCAACATCGACAGCGGCTACCGCATCGGCGCCCTGATCGCCGTTGCCATCATCGCGCTCATCGCCTCTTTCCTTTATCAACGCTTTCTCACCGACGACAAATCATGAATCCGCATCCTCTTCTCCTCGCGCTTTGCCTGTCCTCGGCCGCCAGCGCCGCTGATTTCGCCGCATGGACGCATCATCAAACCGTGCGCGTCACGCAGCCCGGTCTCACCCGCCTCGAACTCGAATCCGCGCTGCTCGACGCCTCGCGCACGACTGGCGGCGCGCCGTTTCACGATCTGCGCGTCATCAGTCCTACCGGAGTTGAAACGCCCTACATCATCGCGTTGCCGCGCACCATGCGTCCGACGAGCGTCGCTGCCGAGGGCTTCAAGGCCACGCTGAATCCCGGCACGACCGTGCTCGAATTTCAGCCACCCGACGGCAACACGATCCAGGAGTTGCTGCTGCAAACCAACACGCAGAATTTCATCAAGGCCGCCACGCTGGAAGCGAGCAACGACGGCACGACCTGGCAGACCCTGAGCACGGGAGAAGTGCTCTGTCGTCAAAACGGCACCGAACGCCTGCGACTGCCCATCACACCGGCGGTGTGGAGGCGCTTTCGCATCACCATCGACGACTCCCGCCGCGGACCCGTGGCCTTCACCGGCGCACAGATCGTGCGTGAACTGCCGGAGCTGCGCACCGTGCCGCAGACGGCGACGATTCGCTCCCGCACCGAAGAAAAGGGCGCCACGCATCTCACACTCGATCTCGGCACAGCGAACGTGCTCCTCGGCACCGTGCGAATTCACACGCCAGACCTGGTGTTCCAGCGCGTGTCCACGCTCTTGAACACAACGCACACACTGTTCCGCATCCAGCATGAAGGCTTTACGGCTGAGGATCTCGTCATCCCAGCGCATCAGCTCGCCTCCAAGCGCGAGATCGAACTCGTCGTTCACAACGGCGACAGCCCGCCGCTGCGCATCGACCGCGTCGAAGTCACGCGCCACACGGTGCCGCTTGTGTTTCAAGCCGACACCTCAGGCGAGTGGCAGCTCTACATCGGCAACGCACAGGCGCCCGAGCCGCGCTACGACATCGCCGCGCTCACCGACAAGCTGCGCGACGCGACCGCCAACTCCGCCACGGCCAGCGCCGTCGCTGCGAACGCCGCATTCCGCAAGACCGCCACCGCGCCTGAAGTCGGCGAAACCGGAGCGCCGATCGATGTCTCCCCATGGTCGTTTCAGCGCCCTATTCAGTTCAGCGAAGCCGGTGTCATCGAACTCGAACTCGATCCCGCCGTGCTCGCCCGCTGCGAAAACGACCTGCACGACGTGCGCATCGTCCGCGATGGACACCAGGTCCCTTTTCTCGCCATCAAACCGGGCCTGGAACGCGAACGCGCTGTTTCCTTTGTCGAAGTCGCCGATCCGAAAGCGCCATCCTGGTCAAAGTGGGACATCACGATGCCCTTTCCCAATTTTCCTGGCAATACGCTGCTGCTCGACTCGCCCACGCCCTTGTTCCGGCGCACCCTCGGCGTCACCGAGCAGATTCACAACGAGCAGGGCCACTTCGAGCGCATCCTCGGCACAGCGAACTGGCAGCGCACGCCGGGGCAGACGCCCAGCACCTTCCACCTCCCGCTCTACACCGCCCCCCGGGCCGAAACGATTCGCCTCGGCACCGACAACGGTGACAACGCGCCACTGCGGATCACCAGCGTGCGCGTCGTTTATCCCGTGGTGCGGCTGCTGTTCCGCGTGCCCGACACTAAGCCGCTTTCCCTCTGCTACGGCAACCGCCGCGCTCCCCGTGCCCGCTACGACCTCCAGCTCGTGCGCCGCGAATTCGAAACCTCCACCAAAGTCGCCGCCACCCTCGGCGAGGAGGAAAAACTCCCCGGTTACAAGGCTGACCCCCTCACCAGCGGCAAAGGCAGCCCCTGGCTCTGGGCCGCGCTCGCGCTGGTCGTCGGGGCGCTGCTGTGGATCGTGGCGAAGATGCTGCCGAAGCAGCAGGCGGGTGCTTGAACAGCGCCTTGCAACCCCGCCCCCTGTGCGGACGTTAGCTTTACCCCCACCATGAGCGACACGACTGCCACCGCCCACAAATTCACCAACGCCCTCGCCAAGGAGCGCTCGCCCTACCTGCTGCAGCATGCGCACAATCCGGTGAACTGGCTGCCATGGGGCGAGGAGGCGTTCAAGCTCGCGAAGGAGCAGGACAAGCCGATCTTCCTCTCCTCCGGCTACTCGACCTGCCATTGGTGCCATGTGATGGAGCGCGAATCGTTTGAGAACGAGGAAGTCGCGAAGCTCATCAATGAGAACTTCATTCCCATCAAGGTCGATCGCGAGGAGCGGCCCGACGTCGATCTCACCTACATGACCTACGTGCAGGCGGCGAGCGGTCACGGCGGCTGGCCGATGAGCGTCTTCCTCACGCCGGAACTGAAGCCGTTTTACGGCGGCACCTACTATCCGCCGGACGACGCGCCGGGCCGCATCGGTTTCAAGAACCTGCTCACCGAGCTGCACAAGGTGTGGACGGAGGATCGCAAAGGCATCGACGACCGCGCCGCCCGTGCGGTCGAGAAGCTGCAGGAGCATCTCGACAACGAAAACAAGGAAGTCACCGGTCTGGACCCCGACGCGGTCTTGCAAAAGGCCTACGACGACCTCTCAGGCTCCTTCGACTACCACGAGGGCGGTTTCGGCGGTGCGCCGAAGTTCCCGCGCCCCACCGGACTGAACCTGCTCATGCGCATTCACCGCGCACTCGCCGAGCGGAAGGGCGAAGACCGCTCGTCGGAAAGCGACTGGGCCATGGAGATGACCGTCAAGACCCTGCGCGGCATGGCCAACGGCGGCATGCGCGACCACATCGGCGGCGGCTTCCATCGCTACAGTGTGGATGGCTACTGGCACATCCCACATTATGAAAAGATGCTCTACGACCAGGCGCAGTTGCTGACTGCTTACACGGAAGCCTGGCAGATCACGCAGAATGTCTTCTTCGAAGTCATCGTGCGCAACACAGTTGACTACTTGAAACGCGACATGCTCCACAAGGACGGCGGATTCTTCTCCGCCGAAGACGCCGACAGCCTCGCGGCCCCGGATGCCGATCACAAAACGGAAGGCGCTTTTTACGTCTGGAAAGCCGCCGAAATCGACGAACTCCTCGGCAAGGAGGACGGCAGCATCTTCCGCTACGCCTATGGTGCACGTCGCGACGGCAATGCGCGGCCGGAGAGCGATCCGCATGGCGAACTCAAGGGCCTCAACACCCTGTTCCGCGCCGTATCCTTCAAGAAGACCGCCGAGTACTTCAAGAAGACGCCGGAGGAGATCAAAGCGATCATCGACAAAAGCATCGCGGCCCTTTTCGCCGCCCGCGCAAAGCGCCCGCGCCCTCATCTCGACGACAAAATCATCACCGCCTGGAACGGCCTCACCATTTCCGGCCTCGCCCGCGCCGGTGCCGCCTTTGGCGATGCCGAAATGACCGCACTCGCCGCCGCAGCCGCGCAGTTCATTCACAATCAGCTCTGCACCACGCCCGGCAAAGGCCTGCACCGCTCCTGGCGCGAAGGCGAGCGCGGCCCGAAGGCCTTCGCCATCGACTACGCCTGCCTCATCCACGGCCTGCTCGACCTCTACCAGGCCTCTCTCGACGTGAAATGGCTGCAGTGGGCCGCCGCGCTGCAAAGCGAGATGGACACACTCTTCCTCGACACCAAGGACGGCGGCTACTACAGCGTCCACACGGACATGCCGAACAGCGTCCTCCGCATCAAGGAAGACTACGACGGCGCCGAGCCCTCGCCGAACTCGCTCGCCGCGCTCAACCTCGTGCGCCTCAGCGCTCTTCTCGCCAGTGACAGCCACAAGCAGCAGGCGGACAAGATCTTCGCGCTCTTCGGCACCACGCTGAAGGACAGTACCTCCTCCGCGCCCGTCATGGCCACCGCCTTCGACCTGCACCATCGCGGCAAGCAGCAGATCGTCCTCGCCGGCGATGCCACCACGCCCGAGTTCAAAGCGCTCGCCGCCCACCTCCACCGCAAGTTCCTGCCCAACGCCGCCCTCCTCCACGCCGACGGTGGTGAAGGTCAGGCATGGCTCGCCACGCACAACGAAGCCATCGCCGGCATGAAACCCGTCTCTGGCAAACCCGCCGCTTATGTCTGCCAAAACTTCACCTGCCAAGCCCCCGTGACGACGGTGGAGGAGTTGGAGAAGGCGCTGGGGAAGTGAACAGGTCTCGCCGACAAATTTGATGAAGCAGCTTCTTGCAGCCGTGCTGGCATGTTCGTCCGCGTTGGCGTCGGCGCAGCAGGTGCACCGGATGGACGACATTCGGATTCATTACACGACGGAAGGCCTGCATGCCGTCGATTCCGCTGATGTGAATGCGAACGGGATTCCTGATCAAGTCGAGAACGTGATGACGCAGGTGCGGGCGGCGCGGAAGATGTTTGTGGAGGTGCTCGGATTCCCCGAGCCACTCAAGACGGATCGCTTTCGCGAAGCAAAGTTCATCGACATCCATTTCCGTCACAAGGACGTGCTGAAGATGAACGGCGTGGCATACGACGAGTTCCAGCGCTTCAACAAGCCCGGTGATCCGCCCGGCACACGGAGCATCGCCTTCACGGTGGCCACTTCAGTCAAGGCGCCGGCGAATCTGACGCCTGCGCACGAGTTTTTTCACCTGATCCAGTACGGCACGACCTACTTCAAGAACCGCTGGTTCCTCGAAGGCACGGCCCGCTGGTCGGAGCGGGCGCTGGGAGCGGGCGGCCTGGGGTCTGCGCGGGTTCTGAGCGCATGGCCCTTATCCGACGAGCAGAAGAAGGCTGTGACCGCCATGGCCTACGATGCCTCCGAGCATTTCTGGAATCCGCTGGCCGCACGCTTCGACAGAAAAGGCACCCTCCCGGATGCCGCAGTCCTGCAAGAAATCCAGGCCATGACTTACACGGATGGAACGCCCGTCATGAAGGACTTGCAGTTCACCGGCTGGGCGTTCATTCGCGACGTGATCGTCGAACTGGGCAGGATCGACGACGAAGCCTTCCGTGAACTCGGCTACGACCGCTGGTCGGAGGAGAATCAGCGCTCGCCAAAGAACGAGGCCTATCTTTTCCAAGCCATCGAAGCGGTCGCCAGCGCACGGACCCCGCCGTGACCACTCGTTTCCATGCGGCGGCTTGACCTGCCGCAGCGGCTACTTTTTCCCCTTCCTTTTCGCGCCCTTCCCCGCCTCGCTCTTCCACAGGACGATGTCGGCGAGGTCATTGGCGGAGTCGGGGCCGTCAGTGCTGCGGCCACGGGCGATGTCGGCTTTGAGGAGGTCGAGGAGCTGGTTCACGATCTCGGGTTTGGATTCGAAGAGGTTCGTGGTCTCGCCGAGGTCGTTCTTCATGTCGTAGAGCTGGCCCTTCGGCCAGCCGGCGGGCGCTTTGGCCTCGGTGGGCGAGGACCAGCCGCCGGAGGCGCGGGCGAGCGCGAGTTTCCACGGTCCCTGGCGATAGGCGAAGTGGCCGCTGATCGAGTGATGAATGACGCCGTGACGCGTGGAGACGATCTTTTCACCGCCGAAGGCCGGTAGAAAACTCACGCTGTCCTCGCAACTGCCCGCAGGCACCGGCTTGCCGAGGATGTCGGCGGTGGTGGCGAAGAAATCGACGAGGCAGATGAGCTGGTCGCTCGTGGAACCGGCGGCGATCTTCGCCGGCCAGCGTGCGATGAACGGGATGCGATGCCCGCCGTCCCAGATGTCCGCCTTCGATCCGCGCAGGTTCGCGCTGACCATGTGGCCTTGCGCGGTGAGCTTGTCGATGCCCGCGGCCTTCGAGCAGCCGTTGTCGCTGGTGAGGATGAAGAGCGTGTTCTCCGTCATGCCGTTGCGCTCCAGCGCCTCGGACACGACCGCCACCACGTCATCGGTCTGCATCACGAAGTCGCCGTAATCACCGAGGCCGCTGCGGCCCTTCCACTCCGGCGCGGGCACGATGGGCGTGTGCGGCGATCCGAGCGGCAGGTAGAGGAAGAACGGCTGTTCCTGGCCCTTGCGCGAGTCGATGTACTCCACCGCCTTGCGCCGCAGACGCGGCAGCATGTGCACCACCTCGTCATGCTCGATGACCGCATCGTTTTCGATCACCGCCTCCATGTCGCGCGCGTGGTGAAAGCCGTGGTAAGTATCAAAGCCGCGCGTCACCGGCCCGTCCGGGATCTTCGCGCCCACCGGCGGCGTGTCGAAGTCCTTCGCCTTGTAGGCGCTGCCGGTTTTCGGATCGAGGTATTCAAAGTTCAGATGCCATTTGCCGATGATGGCCGTGTGATAACCCGCGCTCTTGAGAAAGCCGGCCACCGTGGGCCGGTCCTTCGCGATCAGGCTCGGCGCGAAGCCTTCCACCACGCCGCCCTGCAGCTTCGTGCGCCAGCTGTAGCGCCCGGTCATCACGCCATAGCGCGTCGGCGTGCACACCGACGAACCCGAATGCGCATCCGTGAAGATCATCCCCTGCGCCGCCAGCCGGTCCGCCCCCGGCGTCGCGATTCTCCCATGCTCCGGGTTCAGGCAATGCACATCGCCATAGCCGAGGTCATCGCAGATGAGGAAGACGATGTTGGGGCGCGGTGAAGCTGCGAATGACGAAACCAGAGCCGAGCAAAGCGAGACAGCCAGCACCGCGAAGCGTGTGCTGCTCCGAAGGAGCGAACGAAGTGAGGCAACGAGGAATGACGAACCGAAGATAAAAAAGGCGAGCAAGCGCTGTTTCATACCGCCGAAAACGAAAGCAGCCATAGCTTCTGTCTTCCAAAGAAACCCGGCATGCTGCACGACCCATGAAAACACTAAAAGTCATGCATGATTATTGGAAGCTGATCTTGGAGCAGCTTGCTAGGCCATCCGTGAGTAGAATCGACATTATGCAAAATGAAGAAAAAGTTCGAGCCGTTTTGAATGAACTCATTCGTGTGCAGTTGGAGTGTTGCACTCCAGTCTATTTTGTTCCATCCGAGCCTCTGGCAACGGACTTCGAAAAAGTGCGAAACGGAACGATGACATTCGCGAAAGTCGGCCAGTCAATTTTTGGAATATCGTGCGCACATGTTTATCGAGACTACCAACGGATGGAGAGAGACACCGGCGCCTCTGCATGGATAAAGAATACTCGATTTAATCCTGAAAAACTGCTGATCCATATCGATGACAAAGAGGACATAGCGCTCTTTCGATTTGAAACCTCGATGCTCAGAGAGAATGAAATTAGGCCTACAGAAACTGTCATCTCACCTTTTAAAAAGCAGGAGAAAGGAGAGAGAATACTGATGACCGGATTTCCGGGCGCTTGGAAGCGCCCATGTCCAGCCAATCCCAGTCGCCTAATTTGGAAGCCGTTTCACGCACTGTTACTTTCCGAAAAGCCGGGCAATTTCGACACTCGGACACAAGTGGACAGGACACATATTAAACCGATCGAGGGCTTTGATAATGCGCCTCCTCATTCGAATTTAGGCGGCTGCAGTGGTGGCCCTGTTTTTCTCGTAAATGTTGATGGCGTATTGCACTGGCGCTTGGTTGGCGTATTCACAGAATCCTCGGCTTCGTATGAGATAATCGCGTTCAACTCCCTTCAAGCATTGGATTCGCATCTGAAGCTCGTGTAGCGGCACGGCCCTTCCCGAGCTCCCAAACCCTGCTCCCATCTGTCGTCAAAGACGAAAGCGCTTAACCGCACCCCTTCGAATTCGACAGCCGATTCTCCTTGCGCAACGCAACAAAATTTCTCAAAACACCATCATGAAAATACAACTTTGCTTCGCTATACTCTGTGTGTTCGTCGCCTCGTCCTGTTCGAGCGTAAAGATTGCTCAAACATCAGGTGCTTCGGAAAGGCTGACATCGATCTCTCGAGTTACGACATCTGTGAATGCAAATTTTATGACTCCAGACCAAGCGTCGTGGTACAGGTCTTGCCAGGGACCTCAAATCGTACAATCGGTGATCACAGATAAGCTACAGAGAAACGGCAAGATCTCGTTCGACGGCCCGTCCGTGGAGTTCGAAGCCACAGATTTCAAAATGCGGTCAGGTGGTGCCGTTTTCTGGGTGGGGGTCATGGCTGGATCTGATTACCTGAATGGCCGCGTCACCGTGCGTTCTGGTGGCCGTGTGCTTCGCACTTTTAAGGTCAGAGCAAGCGGGCTTGAAAGCGCTTGGAGCGGCATGGCTTTGGGTCGCTTGTCCGAACGAAGCCGGATTGAAGTATTTGCCCGACAGATCGCTGACGAATTGATGAAGCAGTTGTTTGGAAGCAGTGGCGGAAGCACTTCATCACTACGAGCAATGAATGTGCCCAACACCAAACCGACCAGAACTTCCTCTCAGGGAGGAACGGTGTATCTCGAAGGTGTTCAATGAGCACGAAGATCAAGTTCGCGAAAAACTGTTTTACCATCAACGCTGCGGCGAACGAACCTTCAGGTCTGAGCGGGTTGACATGTCCAAGTGAGCACACTACTTGCACCCATGGCAGACCTTTACGTTCTCGGCATAGATGGCGTCGAATCATTGTTTTCTGAAGATGTGGAACTGACGCACATCGGGAAAATTGAAACAAAAGAATTTGGCCAACTGGCTCCTCTGACATCTGAAGACGAATACATTCTGGTCACGACTAATTCTTGGATGCCAGACACCGGCGATAAGTTTTGCGTGCGGGATGAAGAGAGTGAAATTTGGCTTGATGCATTACAGGTTGAGACCAATCCCACTCCGGACCGCCTACGTCATTGCATTCGCATGGTCGCAGTAGCCGAACCGAAACGAGGCTAATGGACTTTTAGCACGCTTAGGAGATGACCGGGCGCTTGGAAACGTCTTCGTGTCACTCCGCCTTCTTCTTGTTCTTCTTTTTGCCCTTCTTCTCCGGCTTGTCCTTGCCGGTGCCGGATTCGAGGAACTGCTGGTCGAGTTCGGCGGGGCGGGCGTCTGTGAACTGGTCGAGGGCGGACTGCAGCTTCGTTTTCGCGGCGTCGTCGTCGCTGGCTGACTGCGACAACGCCCCGCCAAATGAGCGGCTTGAAGTCAGCCTGCGACGAGAGTAGCCTCCGCCATGCCTTCCACTGTTCAAACTCAGCCGCATCTCTGGCGCGACGACGCCGGGGAGGTGTGGATTGACGAAACGCCTTACAAGGTCACGCACCTGGTCGCGGAACATCTCACGCATGGATGGAGCGCGGAGGCCTTGCATGAAAACCATCCCGACCTGTCCCTGGCACAGATTTATGCGGCGCTGGCGTGGTATTACGACCATGCGGCGGAGGTGGAGGAACGTCTCCGCCTTCAGGAAGCCCGCGCGGAGACGCTGCTGACCGAGGTTGGGAGCCAAAAACTCCGGCAGAAGCTTTCCCTGCTCAAAGCACGCCGCGAGGCATGAGCCAAAAGCTGTACACCGACGTGCATGTGCCGCTGGCGGTCACCCGTGCCCTGCGTCGAAAGGGGCATGACGTGGTCACGGCGCAGGAAGACGGTTGCGCCACGCTGCCGGACGATCTGCTCCTGAACCGGGCGGGAGAATTGAAGCGTCTGCTGTTCACTCAAGACCAGGATTTTCTGGAGGAGACTGCACGGCGTCTGCGTGAGGGGACATCCTTTGCCACGGTGATCTTTGCCAGCCAGTTCGTGTCCATCGGCACCTGTGTGCGAGATCTGGAGTTGATTCTCGACTCGCTTGCCGATGACGAATCAACCGGGCAGTTGATCCATCTGCCGCTATAACAGGGGCTACATCACTCCGCCTTCTTCTTGTTCTTCTTTTTGCCCTTCTTCTCCGGCTTGTTCTTGCCGGCACCGGAGTTGAGGAACTGCTGGTCGAGTGCGGCGGGGCGGGCGTCTTTGAACTGGTCGAGGGCGGATTGCAGCTTTGCCTTCGCAGCGGAGGCATCGGTGGCCAGCGCGATGGATGCGAGGTCTCGCTTTTCCGCCTCGTCGGTGAACAGGTCGTAGAACTGGCCGGTGCGGTAGAGTTTGAAGCGCTGGTCGAAGGCGTATTCCTTCACCTCCATGTTCTTGCTCTGGCGCGGTGAGTACCAGATGTAGAGCCAGTCGCGCGGCGTGCCGGTTTCGCCCTTGAGCTGCGGGAGAAAGCTGATGCCATCGACGCCTGCGGGCGCTTCGACTCCGGTGGCGGCGCAGATGGTGGGGAGGAAGTCGGCGCAACTGACGAGGTCGGCACAGACGCGGCCTTTTTTCATGACCGCAGGCCAACTGGCGATGCAGGGCACGTGCGTACCGTGCGCGTTGGTGGAGCCTTTGCCGCCCTTGTAGTCGCGGCCCTGGAAGCGGCTGGTGATGCCGCTGTTCGTGCCGTTGTCGCCGAGGAAGAGGAGCAGCGTGTTGCCGCGGATGCCGAGCTCGTCGAGCTTCGACACGATGCGGCCGACCATCTTGTCCATGTAAGTGGTCATGTCGGCGAAGTGCTTCGGATTCTGCAGCTTCTGCTCGCTGCTGATGGTCGGATCATAGTTCGCACTGTCCGGCGTGGGCTGGAAGGGATTGTGCGTGAGGATCATCGGATAGTAGAGGAAGAAGGGCTTCCCTTTGTTCTTCTCGATGAAGCCGAGCGCGAAGTCGTTCACCAGCGTGGGGCCGTACTCGCCCTTCGTGAAGTCCTTCTCGACGCCGTTGTATTCGAGGCCGGGATTCGTGTAGCGCGGCGGCCGGCGTGTCTGCTGCCAGAGGCAGGATTCCTCAAAGCCGAAATGCTGCGGTGAATCGACCTCGTGGCCGAGCTGCCACTTGCCGCAGATGCCGGTGGCGTAGCCCGCGTTTTTCATGAGGTGGCCGAAGGTCGTCTCCCCGCGCCGCAGCGTGCCGAAGTTGAGGTAGTTGCGCACGTTGTAGCGTCCGGTCATGAGCTGCACGCGCGTGGGCGTGCACAGCGGCTGCGCGTGGCAGTTTTCAAAGCGCACACCCGATGCGGCCAGCTTGTCGAGGTTCGGCGTCTGATACGACTCGCCGCCGTTCGAGGTGACGCACTCGTAGCCGAAGTCATCGACCATGATGAGGATGACGTTGGGACGCTGCTCCGCAGCGAATGACGAAACCAGAATTCCGAATAACGAAAGGAGGATAGCGAGGAGTTTCATGGTAGGGAGGACGGATCACTTGGTGGTGGGCAAGTCACCGTCTTTGCCTTTTCCGGCGCGAAGACGGGTGGTAAGGTCTTCGACGACGGCGGACTGGCCGACCTGCTCGCTGATGTTGGTGTTTTCACCTGGATCGGCCTGATGATCGTAGAGCATGCGGGCAAAGGGGCCGGTGTCGCGCTTCGAGTACTCGGTGAAGCGGTGCGTGGCGGTGCGCAGGGTGTCTCCGTTGGTGAAGCGCCCGATGGCTTCGGTCTTCCAAGGCTGCGAGGGATCTTTCAGCAGCGGCACGAAGCTGCGTCCCTGCACATGCGAGGGCACCGGCACGCCGGCGAGTTCGCAGAGCGTGGGATAAACATCGATCAGCTCGGTGAGCGCGGCGGTCCGCGTGCCGCCCGCCACGCCGGGAACGCGGATCAAAAGGGGCACGCGCATGGAGGTCTCGTAGCAGCTGTGTTTGCACCAGAGGGTGTGCTCCGCGAGGTTCCAGCCGTGGTCACCCCAGAGGATGACGATGGTGTTTTTCGCCAGATCGAGGCGCTCCAATTCGTCGAGCACGCGACCGATCTGCGCGTCGGTGAAGCTCACGCAGGCGTGGTAGCCGCGGATGAGATCGAGCGCCATGGCGTCGGGCAGGCGACCGGTTTTCGGCACGCCGGAGTAGGCGCGCAGCTCGCCGGAGTTGTGAATGGACTCCTCGGGCGCGTCTTTCGGCGCATGGTAGTTCGCGGGAAGCTTCAGACTGCCCTCGGGATACATGTCCCAGTACTTCTGCGGGCAGATGAAGGGCAGATGCGGCTTGAAGAATCCGGCGGCGATGAAGAAGGGCTGTCCAGCTTCCTTCATGCGGCGCAGATCGGCGATGGTCTTCAAGGCGACCTGCCCGTCGCTTTGCTCGTCATCCGTGAGATCGGAGGCACCATACGGACGGCCGCGTGACTTGCCGTCCTCATCTTTTTTGGCTGCTCCAGCCTTCGGCTTGCCCTTGCCGCCGGCCTTCTTTTTCACTGTCGGCGGTGGGGCGCCGACGCCCGGCTGTCCGGGACGCCAGGCGGGCTCGCTCCAGCCTTCGGCGCTGTCTTCGGGATGATGGAAGACCTTACCGTTCGAGAGGGTCTGGTAGCCGTTCCGCCGCAGTTGCGTGTTCAGCGTCACGATGCCCGGCGCATCCTTCTCCGCGTAGGCCAGATGCGTGACGAAACGCTTCGGCGCGGGCCGGATGCTGGTCATCAAACTCGCCCGCGAGGCGCCGCAGGTGGGCACCATGCAGTAGGCCCGCTCAAACAGCAGGCTCTGCGAGGCCAGCCGGTCGATGTTCGGCGAATGCACCTGCTCCACGCCATAGCAGCGAAGCTGGGGACGCAGATCGTCCACGGCGATCATGAGGATGTTCGGACGCGATTCGGCGGCAGAAAGTGCGTAGCCGGAAACCAGAAGGGCGAGCGGAAGGAAGAGGCGTTTCATGCGGGGAAAGGCGGCGTACTTGATCATGGCTCGGTCAGGTTCGGAGCCCAGATGGGGCCTTCCTTGATTTCGGGTGTCTTGCCGTCGGCGGGGAAGGTCGTCTTCGCCGCAGCGCGGACTTGAGCGCTGAGTTCGGCGACGGTTTTGGCGTGTTCAGGCTTGCCGGCGAGGTTCACGAGTTCGCCGGGATCGTTGTCGTGATCGTAGAGTTCCGTGCCCGCATTTCCCTCGTCCCACTCGGTGTAGCGCCAGCGCAGAGTGCGCAGGCTGTAGCCAAAGATGCGTTTGCCCTCCGAGCCCTTGTCGCGGGAAACAGTGGCGCGGTTTTTTCCTCCGCCACGGGACACCTGCGTGAGCGCCCAGCCGCGACCGACTTCATTCGCGTCGTTCAGCATCGGCACCAGGCTCTGGCCTTGCAGGTTCGCGGGTGCTTTGATGCCCGCGAGATCTGTAAGCGTGGGATACAGATCGAGGTGGCTCACCGGCGTGTTCACCACGGTGCCTTTGCCCTTCGTTCCCGGTGCGACGATGAGCATGGGCACGCGCGAGCTGCCCTCAAACAGGCTCATCTTCTGCCACAGGCCGTGCTCGCCCATGTGATAGCCGTGATCGCTGGTGAAGACGATGATCGTGTTGTCGGCGAGGCCGAGACGGTCGAGCGAATCGACCACGCGGCCGACCTGCGCGTCCATGAAGCTGATGCTGGCATAGTAGGCCTGCACGCACTGGCGGCGCAGGTCGTCGGTGAGCTTGTCCTGCTCGCTCTTGTAGCTGCCGAGAGCGGCTGCGGGCACCTCCGGCGGGTTTTGATCGACCGTGGGATGCACGGGCATCTCCGCCTCTGGATACCATCCGAAATATGGCACCTTCGGCGCGACGTAAGGCGTGTGCGGACGGAAGAAACCGACGGCGAGGAAAAAGGGACGATCCTTCTGTTTCGCACAACGCTCCAGCACCCACTCGGCATCGCGAGCCATGAGACCGTCGGTGTGCTCGCCATCATCCTTCGGCGAGGCATACCAGCTCAGCGTGCCGCCGAACTGGCCGGGCGTGAGCGTGAAAATCTTCGGCTCCTCCTCCATGCGATCGACGCCTGCGGGATTGAGTTCCAGCTCCCACGATCCGGGATCGTCGTGTCCGTTCGTGCCGATCGATTTCGGCACGTTGTAGTGATACAGTTTGCCGATGCGTGCCGCGAAGTAACCCGCCTGCCGAAACGCCTGCGACATGCTGACGTGCGAGGGGATTGTCTGGCGGAAAATCTGCGCATTGCTCAAAATGCCGGTGCTGTTCGGATACAAGCCGCAGAGCATCGAGTTCCGGCTCGGCCCGCAGAGAGGGAAGGTGCAGTAGGCGTGTTCGAACTTCACGCCACGCGCCGCCAGCTTGTCGATGTTCGGCGTTTTCGCACGCGGATCGCCGTAGCAGCCGAGGTAGTTGTTTAAGTCATCGGAGATGATGAAGAGGACGTTCGGCTGCGCCGAAAATGAGGAACGAGGAATGAGGAATGAGGAAAGGAGAAACGTCAGGAGTAGATGCTTCATAGTTGGTTGGGTTGGTGAGAGGTTACTTCTTGCCCTTCTTCGCCGCCTGCCACTTAGGCTCCCATTCGGGCAGGGGGTCACGGGCGGTCTTGAGATACTCGCCGATCTTTGCGGCGATCTCGGGATGCTTGGCGGCGACGTCATTTTCTTCGGCGACGTCGTTGTCCTGATCGAAGAGCTGCACGGGCTTGTCGGGACCGCCCATGCGGATGCCCTTCCAGCGGCTTTGATAAAGTGCCGCCTGCTTGAAGCCACCCTCGTGGAATTCCCAGTAAAGAAATTCGTGCTGCTTCTGCTCGTCGGCCTTGCCGGTGAGCAACGGCACCAGGCTGATGCCGTCCGTTTTTTCGGGCGCGGGCGCACCAGCGAGTTCGGCAGCGGTGGGCATGAAATCGGGGAAATAGCCGACATGCGCCGATTCACCCGGCTTCACCTTTCCAGGCCACCACGCGATGAACGGCACGCGGATGCCGCCGTCGGTGAGGCTGCGCTTGATGCCGGTGTAGGGACCGTTGGGGTCAAAGCGCTCCAGGTTGTGTTTGCTCTCGTTGTGCGGCCCGTTGTCGCTGCTGAAAACGACGAGCGTATTCTCCGCGATGCCGAGTTCCTTCAGGTGCGTCATCATGCGACCGACGTAGCCGTCGAGACGGCTGATCATCGCCGCCTGGCCTTTGTCCTGCTTTGGCCAGTCCTTGTCCGCGTAGGGACCGTAGTCGGGCACATGGGCGCCGTCGCCCAATTCGCGCGCACGCTCGTTGTTGGCGTGCGGAATGACCATGGCCCAGTAGAGGAAAAAAGGGTTCGACTTGTTCTCGCTGACAAACTTGATCGCGTCATCGGCGAAGAGATCGTCTGCGTAGTGAATGGCCTCCGTCGCATAGCCCGCGCCGTCTTCACCGATGGGGACGATGATGTTCGAAAGCGGCTCCTTGCTCTCATTGCGCCACAGGTAGTCGGGGAAATGGTTGTGCGCGTGGTGCTGGCTGAGGTAACCGTAGAAGTAGTCGAAACCGTGCTTGCGCGGTAGCCCGGTTTCTGCCTCGCCCACATTGCCGAGGCCCCACTTGCCGATCAGCGCCGTTTTGTAGCCGGCCTTTTTCAAGACGGAGGGCACGGTGACATCACCCGGCTTCAAAGCCTGAGCCGCAGGATTGTCCCTGCCCGAATTCCCGCGCACGCGCGTGTGACCGTGATGCAGACCCGTCATGAGCACGCTGCGTGACGGTGCGCACACGGTCGCACCGGCGTAGAAATGCGTGAAGCGCATCCCCTCCGCCGCCATGCGGTCGATGTTCGGCGTGGTGATGACCTTCTGCCCGTAGCAGCCGAGATCCGCGTAGCCGAGGTCGTCAGCCATGATCCAGATGAGATTCGGCTGGGCCGGGAAGGCCAAATGCGGGATACAGAAGGACGAAAAAAAGAGAATGGCGTGTGACAGCTTCATGGAACAGTTGGCAACGATTCGCGAGGGGCGCATCTTCCACAAGAGAAGCCTGCGGTGTCCGCGGATGTCTTACTCCAGACCGTAGCTCTTCATCCACCAGTCCACGCGTTCGGTATCGGTCGGTTCAGGCTTGCCCAGCCGCTTCTGCCAGGTGCGCTGGTAGTCGCCGCGTTTTGATTTTTGAATCTCGTCCATTCCCGGCTCCGTCGGCGGATCGCCGGCCGCACCTTTGTCCCCGCTGGTTTTGATCCAATCGTCGAGCGCCACGCGCATCCCGGCGATCATCGACGCGTGCCCGGGGTCCTGGGAAATGTCGTGCAGGCCCTGCGCGTCGGTTTTGAGGTCGTAAAACTCAATCTCCGGTCGGGCAGGCGCGAGCCACTTCGCCTGGAAGGTGTCGAGTCCGCCTTGAGCCTGCATCACGCGCAGCAGCGCCATGCCGGGATAGCTGGCCTCCTTGTAGCCGGACCAGTTCAGGCGCGAGAGTTCGGGATTAAAATTCCGAACCAGCCACGAGTCACGGCCGATCACCGCCCGGATGCGGTCCATCGCGTCGCCGCAACGATCGCGTGCTGCAAACAGCACATCGCGCTCCGGAAAATCGCCGTCGAGCAATGCACGACCTTCCATCCACGACGGCACCGGCAGTCCCACATGCGCAAGGATTGAAGGCGCGAGGTCGATCAGGCTCACGAGCCGTTCCTCGACGCTTTTGGCATCAATGCCCGGCCCGCGCATGAGCAGCGGCACCTGCAGTCCTTCGACGCTGAGCCACTGCTTGCCCCACGGCATCGGACGGCCGTGATCGGCGAAGAACATGACGATCGTGTTGTCCAAAACACCTTCCTCCTTGAGCTGGTCGAGGATCACGCCGACGCGATGATCCACCATCTCGACGCTGCGCTGGTAGGCATACCAGTCGCGGCGAATGAGCGGATGATCGGGGTAGTTCGGAGGGATCTGGATGGCCTTGAGCCTCGCCTCGTCATACGACTCCGGAATCGGAAACGGCCGGTGCGGTTCGGTGATCTGAAACTGTGCGAAGAACGGCTGCCCCGGCTTGCGCTTCCGCCAGTCGTCACCGTCGTACATCTCGGCGTCGTGTTTGAAGTTGTAGTGCGTCTTGCCCTTCTTGATCACTTTTCCGCTACGCACGGTGCCCGGAGCAGCCGCATTGGTGACAAACCAGCCCGCCTCCCGCAGCAGGCCCGGCAGATGCTGGTACGGCGCTGGCAGCGGCTGCGGATTTTCCGCATCATGCGGATGCAGGCCGGTGGTCGTCTGATAGCAACCGAGGATGAAGGCCGAACGCGACGCGCTGCACACCGGCGCGCTGGCATAGGCTCTGGCAAATCTCCGGCCTTCGGAAGCCATGCGGTCAAGGTTCGGTGTAGCCACATCCTTCAGTCCATAGGCTCCTGTGTCCGGTGACATGTCATCGGCGATGATCCAGACGAAATTGGGCGTTGCGGCGATCAGCGGCGAGACGCAGGCGAAAAGATAGAGGCGGAGCAATGAACATTTCATCGATCCTCTGTGAACGTGGGGCGTGAAGGTTTGTGTCAGGAAGATCGAGGGTGAAAGTCGCGACCGATGCGGATGCAGCCGCATTTTATTTTCCGACAAAACCCTGCGCCTTCAGCCAGAACAACAGATCGGCAAACCAAGGATGCTGCGTGCCGATGAGCCCGGTGCCGTGATCACCATGCTGATAGAGATGAAGTTCATGCGGGATGCCGTGTTGATGCAAGGCGGCGGCGTAGAGCTGCGCGTGCTCGACAGGCACCAGTTTGTCCTCGGTCGTATGCCAGAGGAAGCAGGGAGGCAGACCGGCGCGCACTTGAAGTTCGCTGGATGTTTTCCGAATCAGATCGTCGCCGGGGGAATCGCCAATCAGCATCCGCCGCGAGGTGCCGTGCGGTTTGGTGATCATGCTGATGACCGGATAGCAGAGGATCGCGAGATCCGGACGCGGGTTGATGCCGGGTGTGCGTCCTTCGATCTCACCATCCTCCGGACGGTTGAGCAGGGTGGAGGCGAGATGCCCGCCGGCGGAGAATCCCATCACGCCGATGCGCTTCGGATCGATCTTCCACTTCGTCGCACCTGCCCGCACCTGGCGCATCGCCTCCACCGCATCCTGAAGCTGTGCCGGATACCGATAGCCTGCGCTTCCGAGACGGTAACGCAGCACGAAGGTGGTGATGCCATGCTCATTCAACCAAAGCGCGAACGGTTCCGCCTGTCCCTCGTAAATGCCGGAGTAGCTGCCGCCGGGGATCAGCAGCATCGCTGCGCCGCTGGCATGCGCGGGGACATACGGCGTGAGCGTCGGGACATCCTTCGCAGCGGTGCCGAACGCACCTGGCGCGCCATCCGGCCACAACGGAATGGGCTTCTCAGCAGCCCGCAGCGTGAGAAAGCTGCCGACCCAAAGTGAAAGAACGAGAGGCCACGTCTTCATGAGCATGCGCGAAAGCTATGGCTTTAGC
Organism: uncultured Prosthecobacter sp.; assembly: GCA_964452755.1. Classification (GTDB taxonomy): domain Bacteria; phylum Verrucomicrobiota; class Verrucomicrobiia; order Verrucomicrobiales; family Verrucomicrobiaceae; genus Prosthecobacter. Next base: position 1,668,379 of record CAYVQY010000001.1, read on the forward strand.
CTCTTCATACGCTCCGCTGTGCGCAGTTTGAATCCCGACTGGCTGCGCAGCAGGAAAGGCGGCTCGACATCGGGCGGGAGCGAATCGAGCACGCGCTGCAGCTTTTCGCGGGCGATGCGGTGATCGGCGGCGTCGCTGGTGGCGATGTCATGCTGCTCGGCGGGATCGGCATTCGCATCGAAGAAGCGGCCGTCGTTGTAGAGCTTGAACTGCGTGTCGCGCACGACGCGGTCCTTGTCGTACTCGTTGAGAATCCACTCGCGCGGCATCTGGTCCGTCTTGCCGAGCAGGAACTGGGCGAAGGACTTGCCGTCCACCTTGTGCTTCGGCGACAGCGGCACGTCCGCAAGTTCGCAGAAGGTCGGATAGAGGTCGGTGAAGTCGGCGAGCGGCAGCACGCGGCCGGCGGGGACGAGCTTGGGGCAGTTGGCGAGCAGCACGACATCGCTGCCGGCCTCGGTCAGCGTGTAGAGGCCGCCGGTCACCTCGCGGCCATTGCGACGCGCGTGGAAGCTTTTCTCGGTGCCGTTGTCGCTCGCGACGAAAACGATCGTATTGTCGCGCAGACCGAGCTTGTCGAGTTCATCGAAGAACTGGCCGACCTGCTTGTCCGCGTAGCGCAGCATGTTCGCGAACATTTCCTCATGCGACAGGCCCTTCTCCAGATGATCCGGCGTGGGCACCACCGGCAGCGTGTAGGTGGCGCCATGCGTGAGCACCATCGGGTAGTAGAGCATGAACGGCTTCTCGCGATGACGCTTGAGGAAGTCGAAGACGAATTCCTGCGTGATGTCCGGTCCGAATTTGCCGGGATGCTCCTCGCGTTGGCCGTTGCGCAGGAAAACCGGATCCCAGTAGCGGCTTTCGATGTTCTGAATGTAGGCGGTCGTCTCCGGCGCGTCCTCGCGCTTCACCGCGTCCCAGTACTTCGCGAGGTCGGCGCCTTTGACCTTGTTGGTGTCGAGACTGCCCGGCCAGACAAGCTGCTCGTCAAAACCGTGCTGCGTGAGCACATCGGGCTCGTCGTAGAGATTATTCACCTGCCACTTGCCCGCGATGCAGGTCGCGAATCCGGCGTCGCGAAACAGACGCGGGAAAAGAATCTCGCGCTTCGGATCGAGCCCGCCGCCGCTGTAGAGCGCGGCATCGTGATGCAGACGGAAGCCCGTGCTGTGCGGGTAACGCCCCGTGAGCAGCACCGTGCGGCTCGGGCCGCACACCGACGGCGTGTAGCAGTGCTCCACGCGCATGCCGGTGCTGGCGAGGCGGTCAATCTGCGGCGTGCAGCCCTCTTCACTGCCATAGCAGCCGAACCACTCCTGCCCGACGTTGTCGAGCATGATGAAGACGATGTTCGGCGGCGGCGCTTCCGCCGCGTTAAGAGTGACGGCGGTAGCAAGAAGAAGAAACAGGCGGCGCATGGCGATGAAACGGGCGGGCACGGGCAATATTGCCGTGCTGTTCCCGTTGAGTCTGGCCCATGAAACTATCCGTCGGTCTGCTTTCCCTGATTTCCATCACCGCCTCCGCCGCGGACTGGCCGATGTGGCGTTTCGACGCCGGACGGACGGCGTCTTCGCCGGAGGAACTGCCTGCGAAGCTCCAGCTCGAATGGGAGCGGGTGTATTCGCCTCGCGAGCAGGTGTGGGATGATCCACTGAACCACGATCTGATGCCTTACGACCGCGTGTTTGAACCCGTCGTGCTGGGAAACAAGATGTTCGTCGGCTTCAATGACCGCGACAAGGTGGTGGCGCTGGATTTGAACACGGGCGCGGAGGTTTGGAGCTTTTTCACCGGAGGGCCGGTGCGTCTGCCGCCGGTGTGCTGGCAGGGCAAAGTCTATATCACCAGCGATGACGGCCACCTCTACTGCGTGAATGCGGAGACTGGCACGAAGCTGTGGTCCTTCAGCGGTGCGCCTTCGGAACGAAAGGCGCTGGGGAACAGCCGCCTCATCTCCGCGTGGCCGGCGCGCGGCGGGCCGGTGCTCCGTGACGGGAAGGTGTTCTTTGCGGCGAGCATCTGGCCGTTCATGGGCACGTTTCTGTATTCGCTCGACGCGGAAACCGGCAAGGTCGTGTGGGTGAACGACGGAACGGGCGCGGACTTCATCAAGCAGCCGCACAGCGCGTCATCCTTCGCCGGTGTGGCGCCGCAGGGCGCCCTGGTGGCCACGAAGGACACGCTGCTTGTGCCCGGAGGACGTTCGGTGCCCGCAGGATTCGACCTCACGACGGGTGCGATGAAGTACTTCCACCTCAACGACGGCGGCAAGGGCAACGGCGGAACCTTCGTGGCTTCGGGCGACAAGTATTTCTACGTCCACACCCGCGAGCGCGGCGTGCGGGTCTATGACTTGAAAACCGGTGTCGCCGGCAAGTCCACGATGAACGAGCCTGTGATCGATGGCGGCCGTCTTTTCGACTCGGATACCTCCGTGGTGCGCGAGCTCGGCACCAGCGAGCGGGTGCATTGGGAAGTGAAGGCCGACGGTTCGGGCGACCTCATCAAGGCGGGCGATCATCTCTACGCCGCCGGCAAAAGCAGCCTCAGCGCGATTGCCTTGACCGGCAAACCCGCCGTTGCCTTGAGCCTGCCGGTGAAGGGTGAGATTCGCCGCCTGCTTGCTGCGAATGGCAAGTTGATCGCAGTGACGCTCGATGGACGCATTCAGGTGTATGGCGCTGGGAAGAATATCGGAAGCCTCGAAGGGAAATCCCAAGAACTGGCGGTATCGGCTGCTGAAGCCGCGCAGCTGGCGAAGACACTCGTTACGAAGGCAGGCGATCCGAACGGCCATGCGCTGATCTTCGGCACGGAGGAACGCGCCTTGATCGACGCGCTGCTGGTTCAGTCGAAGATGCAGATCACCGTCGTGGAGCCGGATGTCGAAAAGGTCGATGACCTGCGGCGTGAGTACGATGCGCGCGGTGTTTACGGCACCCGCATCACCTTCCACACCGGCGATGCACTTTCGTTTCAGGCGCCGCCTTACTTCGCGAATTTGGTCATCAGTCCCGCTGCGCATCTAGCCGCCGCCTACACCTCCGTGCGTCCTTATGGTGGCGTCCTGTTTTGCCGCGAAGCGGTGGATGCGGACGGACTCGAGAATGCGAAGGTCGAAAAACTGGGCGACCATCGGCTCATCATCCGCGCAGGCGCCCTGCCCGGCGCGGCGGACTGGACGCATCAATATGGCGACATCGGCAACACGGTGAAATCCGACGACAGCCGCGTGCGTGCTCCGCTCGGCGTGTTGTGGTTCGGCGGCAGCTCCAATCTGGACGTGCTGCCGCGCCACGGCCACGGACCGCCCGAGCAGGTGGTGGGCGGCCGCCTTTTCATCGAAGGCATGCACAGCCTCAGCGCACGCGATGTTTACACAGGACGCGTCATCTGGAAGCACGACTTCAAGGACCTCGGCACCTTCGGCATCTACTACAATGAAACCTACGAGGACACGCCGCTGAGCACGGCCTACAACCAAAAGCACATCCCGGGAGCCAACGGTCGCGGCACGAACTACATCGCCACCGAGGACGCGGTTTATGTGGCGCTCAAAGGCGAATGTCAGATGCTCGATTCACGCACCGGTGGGCTGCAGAAGACGATCATGCTGCGCACGGAGGCTGGAGATTCCGCGCAGTGGGCCTTCATCGGCGTGCTGGACGATCTGCTCATCGGCGGCGACGACTTCGCGCATTTCAGCCTGAAGACCGGCACCGCCAAAAGCCGCGCCGCCGCACCCATCGAGGACTTTTCCGCCAGCGCGGGCCTCGCCGTGTTTGACCGGCACAGCGGGCAGTTGCTCTGGCGTGTGAAGGCACGGCACAGCTTCCTGCACAACGGCATCGTCGCCGGCAATGGCCGCATCTACTGCCTCGACAAACTCACCACGCATGCCGAGAACCTGCTGGAGCGGCGCGGCCACGATTTACCGAAGGATTACCGCGTCGTCGCCCTCGATGCGCGCACGGGCAAGGTGCTGTGGCAGCAGGAGAAGGACATCTTCGGTACCTGGCTCGGTTACTCGAAGGAGCATGATGTGTTACTGCAGGCCGGCGCGAAGGCGGGTGACCGCCTTTCCACCGAAGTCGGCGACGGCATGATCGCCTATGAAGGCAAAACAGGCCGCGTGCGCTGGCAGGATCTGAAGCGCGCTTACACCGGCCCCTGCATCCTGCACAACGAACTCATCCTCACCGGCGCCAACTCCTACAGCAGCTCCGGCGGCGCCTTCAGCCTTCTCACCGGCAAGCCGCATCTCGTGAAGAATCCGCTCACTGGTGCCATGGAGCCGTGGCGCCTGAATCGCACCTACGGCTGCAACACCATCATCGCCAGTGAGCATCTGCTCACCTACCGCAGCGGCGCGGCGGGCTTTTACGATCTCGACAGCATGAGCGGTACGTCGAGCCTCGGCGGCTTCAAATCCGGCTGCACCTCAAACCTCGTCGTCGCCAACGGCGTGCTCAACGCACCCGACTACACGCGCACCTGCTCCTGCGCGTATCAGAACCAGACCTCACTCGCGCTCATCCACATGCCGGAGATGGAAATGTGGAGCTACAGCCAGTTCGGTCTCGATGCGAAACATGGCGACCGCATCCGTCGCGCCGGCATCAACTTCGGCGCGCCCGGCAACCGCCGTGATGCTGACGGAACGCTCTGGCTGGAACATCCGCACGTCGGCGATGGCAACGCACCGCAGCTCGGCGTCGAAGGCATCGGAAAGAACGTGACGTGGTTCCGCCGCCACAGCTCCCAGATCGCCGATGCCGGCAAAAGCCAGCCCTGGATCGCCGCGTCCGGATTGATCGGTGAAGGCGAGATCGTCATCACGCCCTCGCTGCGCCGTCCATTGCTCGTGAAGCCCGTCAAAAAAACGGATGACGATGACGCGAAGTCCGGCACTAAAAAAGGCGCGAGCAAATCCAAGGAGGAGCAGCCGCCGACGCAGGAACCGCTGCTCAAGATCGACTACCCGCCGCTGAAGCACACTGTGAGGCTGCACTTCCATGAACCCGACGGCCTCCCTCCCGGCGACCGCGTCTTCAACGTCATGCTGCAGGGCCAGACGGTCCTCGAGAACTTCGACCCCGCCAAGGAAGGCGGCACCGTCGTGCGCGAATTCAAGGGCATCATCATTGGCGCCAACCTGCGCCTCGCCCTCAAGTCCGCACCGGGTTCCAAGGCCAACCCCGTTCTCTGCGGCGTGGAGTTTGCGGCGGAGTAGCCGTGCCCTCGTCCTCGTAGGCCGGGTGTGGCGACAGCCCGCCCGGCTCCGAAGATGTGGAGCGCAGCATTTCGCATCCGAGCCAAGCTTCACGCTCGTTCGGAGATCATTTCCGCACACGAACGCGCTGAAAGACGAGCGGGCTATCGCCACACTCGTCCTACGCAGTCACCAGCCATTCGACTCTCGGATGGCAGCCGAGAACCAGACTGAGGCCTCGTGTTCAGCAAGACCCGCCTTGAGCGGATTGCGAGCGATGTAGCGCACCACATTGGAGAAGTGCTCGGCGTCACGAATCACTCGATCAAAGTTCTCTTCCTGCCACAAGCCGCCGACTAGACCACGGTTTCGCTGAATCTGCCGGGCACTGAACCATTTCCACGAGGCACAGAGCTTTTCGAGAGCATGGTCCGCCAGCGGCCGACAGGCGAGATGCACATGATTGGGCATGATGCCAAACGCGATCATCTCTACACGCACGCCGTCAAAATGAAGCAGCGCTTGTTCGACGATCTCGCGATTCGCCGGGTCACGAAGTACACACTCGCCATGGCCTTCATCGAGCAGCCCTTCCAGCTTCCGGAGACGTGCACGTTGAAACACCTCCCAAGCAGCTGCTTCGTCTGGCGGAAGGCGTCCCTCATTCAGGGCTTTGGCCTGAGCCAGCCGCCGTTGCCATGCTGCTTTTTCACGACGCATCTCCATTTCGACCTCTTGGGGAAGTGAATCATCCAGTCGGAACGTGACGAAGTAGCAAGCCCCCGGCACCCGCCAGTGAGGCAGGTGCCGCTCATAACTCGAAAAACCTGCTGCTGGCAGGCTGCTCGCTGGATCAAAGCCGACGAAGTTATGCGGCAGAGGAATGTGTTTTGGAACACTCCACAACATGCGGAAAGGATCTCGATCACCCCTGCTTTCGCAAGCCAAAGAAGCACGCATCACCTCGTAGGCCGGGTGTGGCGACAGCCCGCACGGCTCCGAAGATGTGGCGCGCAGCATTTCGCACCCGAGCGAAGCCTCACTCTCTTGCGGAGATCATCTCCGCTCGCGGACACGCTGAAAGACGAGCGGGCTATCGCCACACTCGTCCTACGACTTTCACTTCTTCGCCTTTTTGGCCTTCTTCGCTGCCTTGGCGGGCGGTGGTGGCAGGTCGTCGGAGGGCTGGTCGGAGAAACGGAAGGGATCGTCGAGGCGGCGCATTTCACTCAGCAGGAGATCCTGCATCTCCTTGAGCTTGCCGGCGTATTTCGGATCGCCGGCGAGGTTGGTGAGCATCCCGCCGGACTTGCCGTGCTCCTTGAGAAATTCGTCGGGATTGTCGGCGAGGTTGAAGAGCTGCGTTTCATTCACGCCGCGATCGGGAGCCTCGTAGCGGATCAGTTTCCAGTCGCCTTGTTTGACACAGCGCATACCGGGCTTGCTGCCGCCGGCGTAGGCGCCGTAGAGCACGTCGCGGATAGTTTTCTTCTCGCCCATCAGCACAGGTTTGAAGCTGGTGCCTTCATTGCTCTCCGGCGCGGCGACGCCGGCGAGGTCGCAGAGCGTGGCGAGGATGTCGAGGAGGTAGATGTTCCCTTCCACACGGCTGCCGGCCTTGATGCCGGGGCCTTTGACGATGAAGGGCACGCGCCAGGTGTGCTGGTAGAGGTTCTGTTTTCCCATGAGGCCGTGGCGGCCGATCGACATGCCGTGGTCGGCGGTATAGAAGATGTAGGTGTTGTCGAGTTCACCATCGGCTTCGAGCTGCTTCAACACGCGGCCGATCTGGATGTCGATGTTCTCGCTGCAGGCATATTGGCGACCGATCTCGTTGCGGATACTCGCCTCGTCGCGACGCTTCCACACGCCGCTGACGGCCACTTCGTCGCGGACGTCGGCGTGCGTCATGTCAAAGGGGTGCGCCTTGAGATAATTCGCCGGCAGCGGTGGTTGCAAGGTGTGCAGGGAGGGCGGATTCGACTCGTCGGCGTGATTGACGGCGCCGTATTTCGCGAGCAGCTCGGGCCGGCCGTCGCGGGTGTCGTGCGGATGCGAGAAGCCGTAGTAGATGAGGAAGGGGTTCGTATCCTTCGCGGTTTCGCGGTCACCGAGGTAGTTCATGACCTGGTCGCCATGCCAGGTGCTGCCGCTTTCGTCCGTGCCGCCGCGTTTCGAGGCATCATGACGCACGGTGAAGAGTTTGTTCGCCGCCTCGTAGCTGTTGCCCGTCTTGCAGGTGCGCATGGTGGCGAAACCGGCGCGATTGAAGACGGCGGGCATCGTGTTCTGCTCGAGCTGCGGCGGGCTCGTCTTCGCACCCCACGGTGCAGGCGGCAGATGCCACACGGTGCGGCCGCTCATGATCATGTGCCGCGACGGCATGCACACCGCGCCGCTGAAAGAGCCCATGTGATAGGCACCGTCGAAGACCATGCCCTCCGCCGCCAGCTTGTCGAGGTTCGGCGTCTGCAGCGTCGATTGCGGATTGTACATCTTCAAATCGAAGGGCGACTGGTCATCGACGAGGATGAAGAGAAAATTGGGGCGCTTCTCCGCTGCGAACGATGATGCAACGAGGAGAAGTGAAGACAGGAAAACGAACAATCGGGTCATGGTCGGGTGAATCAGGGTTGGAGGGCGGCCTCAAGAGCGAAACGCACAAACATCGCCATCGTATCATCGGATTGCTCGGCCACGCGCATGCTCTCCAGCACGGCCCGCATGTCGGCGTGGAGAGGACGCGCCGCCGGCCCGAGCAGTTCCAACGCGCGTGCGGCGTGCAGCGCGATCTCACGCGAAGGATCACTCAACGCCGCCTTCAGCACGGGCAGGGCGTTTGCGGCTTCATCATGACTCGCAAGCGCCGTGGCGGCCTCGATGCGGACGACGGGCGCGGCGTCTTTCAAAGCCGCTCTCAGCGCGGTGCGGTCCTGCTCATCGAGTGCCGACCGTGCCCGCAAACCGAGCGCGGCCCAGTAGCGCACGCCTACATCGGAATCTTGAAGCAGATCGCGCTGCTTCGCGGCCTGATCGTCACGCCCGACCCCAGCGGCGGCATCGAGAAGCCGTGCGAGCGGATACCGCGTGTCCACCTGCGCGATGCCGCAGGGTGTCTCCGCAGCATTGAGCCGCGACCACATGTCAGGTTCGGTGATAAATCCCGCATCGCGCGTTTCGAGCTGCCACTGACGCAGGGCGATGCGCATCTCCTTCAGCGTGGCTTGATGCTGGGCATCATCAGCGAGGTTGTGAAGCTGCGTGGGATCGGCCTGCGTGTCGTAAAGCTCCTCCAGCGGCCGACGCGGTGCCGCGTACATCTTTGCGCCACCTTTGAGTTCGTTCTTGGCGGCGAGACGCTTCAGCTCGCGGCGGAAGGTGGACTGGTCCGAGTAGCCCTCCGGCTGCATCCAGGAGAGATGCGGCATGAAATTGCGAATGTAGAGCCAGCGGCCATCACGCACGCTGCGGGCGACATCGAAGGCCTCGTCCACGCGATCACGAGCGCCATGCACGAACTCGCGCGGCGTGCCCGCATCGGCGCCGAGGAACGCGGTGCCTTGAAACTGCGTGAGCCTCTCGACTCCGCACAAGCTCAGCACCGTGGGAGGGAAGTCCACGAAGCTGACGAGTCGGTCCGAAACGGAACCGGGATTCGCAGGCGCGAGGTGGGCCCACTTTTTGGGAAAGCGTATGATCAGAGGCACGCGCAGGCCGGAGTCCTGCAGACAGCGCTTTCCACGAGGCATGCCCATGCCGTGATCGGCGTAAAAGAACACGATCGTGTCATCGGTAAGACCGTCAGCGGCGAGTTGATCGAGGATTTCACCGGCCTGCCGGTCCATGAGCGTGATGCAGTCGTGATAACGCGCCCACGCTTGCTTCGCACCCGGCGTTTCCGGATAAAACGGCGGCGGCGTCATGTGCGCGGGATCATGGCGCTCACCCATCGACAGCTTTGAGCCCACTTCCTTTTCGAACTCCTCCTGCGACCATACGCTGGTGCGTGATTGATGCGTGGTCATGAAGTTGAACACAGCGAAAAACGGCTGCCCGGGACGCTTGCCGCGCCAGTGCGCCTTGTTGGAGCTTTCATCCCAGGCCTGGCGGATGAAGTCCTGCTCATCGCGCAGGTTGTAGTCGGTCTTCACGTTGTTCGTGCAGTAGTAGCCTGCCTCCCGCAGCGGCGCGGTGAAGGGCTTCACATCTGCCGGCACCGGAAAGGCCGAGCGCAGCCGCTGCGTGCCGAGGGAGGTGGCATACATGCCGGTGATCAAACACGAGCGCGATGGCGAGCACACCGGCGCGGTGGAAAAGGCGCGGGCGTAGCGCACGCCCTGCTTTGCAAGTTCATCGAGGCGCGGCGTCAGCGCCTGGTCATCGCCATAGCAGCCCATGTTCGGGCTCATGTCCTCCGCAGTGAGCCAGAGGATGTTCGGCCGCTCGACGGCATGCGCACTGCCCAGCAGCAGAGCGATCAGCAATGACACACGTTTCATGACGCCTGTGAACGACCCGCTCCCCACGTCTTATCATGCGATCACCTGCAAGGTTGCCTTCCACGCTTGGTTCATGTTTGATGCCAAACATGCGACTACCTGCCCTGATCCTTTCGTCATTCGCCATTCTGGTTTCCTCATTCGCTGCGGAGCAGCGCCCCAACATCATCGTCATCATGGCCGACGACCTCGGCTATGGCGATGTCGGCTGCTATGGTGCGAAGGCGATCAAGACGCCGAACATCGACCAACTGGCCGCCGAGGGCCTGCGCTTCACCAGCGGCTACTGCAGCGCCTCCACCTGCACGCCGACGCGCTTCTCGTTTCTGACGGGCACCTACGCCTTTCGTCAAAAGGGCACCGGCATCGCGGCACCGAGCGCTCCCGCCGTCATCAAACCGGGCACGCACACCGTCGCGTCGCTGCTTCAGAAAGGCGGCTATCAAACAGCCGTCATCGGCAAGTGGCATCTCGGCCTCGGTGATCCGGAACCCGACTGGAATGGCGACTTGAAGCCCGGTCCGCTCGAAATCGGTTTCAACCACTGCTTCCTCCTGCCGACCACGAACGACCGCGTGCCGCAGGTTTACGTGCAGGATCATCGCGTGCTGAATCTCGATCCGAAGGATCCCCTCTGGGTCGGCAACAAGCTGCCTGCGGGAGATCATCCCACCGGCATCTCTCATCGTGACACGTTGAAGATGGACTGGAGCCATGGCCACAACGGCACCATTCACAACGGCATCAGCCGCATCGGCTTTTACACCGGCGGCATGGCGGCGCGTTTCCGCGATGAAGACCTGGCGGACAAATGGGTGGAGCAGTCGAACCAGTGGATCGAGAAGCACAAGGACGGCCCCTTCTTCCTCTTCTTCGCCGCGCATGACATCCATGTGCCGCGCATGCCGCACGAGCGCTTTCAAGGAGCGACGCCGCACGGCTTCCGCGGCGACTGCGTCGTCGAGTTCGACTGGTGCGTGGGTGAGCTGATGAAGACGCTGGACCGCCTCAATCTCGCCGAAAACACGCTCATCGTGCTCTGCTCCGACAACGGCCCCGTGCTCGACGACGGCTACAAAGACGAAGCGGTGGAAAAGCTCGGCGAGCACCAGCCAGCCGGCCCTTACAGCGGCGGAAAATACAGCGTGCTCGAAGGCGGCACACGCACGCCCTTCATCACGCGCTGGAAAGGCCGCATCCATCCCGGCGTCTCGGAGCAGGTCGTATGCACCGTTGATCTCCCCGCCAGTTTCGCCGAGCTTACGGGAGTGGCTTTGCCCGACCAAGCCTGCCGTGACAGTTTCAACATCCTACCCGCCCTGCTCGGTGAATCCGGCGCGAAAGGCCGCGACCACCTTCTTCAGCAGGACAACGGCAGCGGCAACTTCGGTCTCCGCATGGGCGACTGGAAACTCGTGAGCCGCAAGGCGAAGGGCAAATCACAGGCCACCGTCACCAAGAAGAAGCGCAAGGAGTCCGAGGGCCTGACCGCGCTCTACTTCCTGCCCGACGATCCCGCCGAGGAAAACGATGTCAGCGCCAAAAACCCCGACAAGCTGAAGGAACTCACCGCCAAACTCGACGCGCTCGTCGCGGCGGAAGGCAGCCGGTGAAGCGGTTTACCGGTTCACAAACTCCTCCGTCGTCAGCTTGCCGTCGGTGTCCTTGTCGAAGTTTTTGAAGCGCTGCTCGGCGTCCTCTTTCTTCGACAGGCCATTGCGGTATTCTTCGAGAGTGAGCACGCCGTCGCTGTTCTTGTCCCAGCGCTTGAACGCAGCCTCAAGGTTGGTGGCCGCCGCTTTTGGTGGTGTCCTCTTGGCCGACTCTCCCGCACTGCGGGCCGGTGACTGCGTGAAGGGCGTCGGCAGTGTCTTGCGCCATTCGTCGAGCTTCGCCTTCAGCGTCGCGACGATTGCGGGATTCTGCGAGGCGATGTCGTGCTGCTGCGCGCGGTCGGCGATGACGTTGTAGAGTTCCACCCGTGTCAGGTCCGCGTTGTGGACCAGCACGTGTTCGCCATCGCGCACGGAATGCGTCGGCCAGTCGGCCTCCTGTGAGTGCGGCCCGCGCCATTCCCAGAAAACAGGCGTCTTGCGTTTGAAAGGCTCGCCCTTCAAAGCGCTCATCGCATTCATGCCGTCGCTTTCATAGCCGGCAGGTCCCTTCAAGCCGAGTGCGTCGAGGATCGTCGGCATCACATCCACACCGGCCAGCACGCTCGTCTTGTCCACCCGGCCTGCGGGCACGACGCCGGGCCAGCGGACGATGAAGGGCACGTTCACGCCGCCCAGATAGAGGCTGCGTTTGCGTCCGCGCAGGCCGCCGGTATCGCCGACGCTGAAGTAAAACTTCTGCCCGGGCTCCGCGTGGCTGTTCTCCGGACCGTTGTCACTGGAAAAGACCACCAGGGTGTTGTCCGCGATCTTGAGTTCGTCGAGCAGCGACAGCACGCGACCGACCTGCTTGTCGGCCCGCGTGACGGCGGAGTAGTAGGTGCGCTGCGGCTCGGCGGTGTCGGGATAGGCTTTTTTATCCTCGTCAGTGGCGGAAACAAGGTGATGGGTTTCATGCAGCCAGAAGTTCACGTAGAAGGGCTTTTTTCCAGCCTCGCGGATGAACCGCAGCACATGTTCCGCAGCTGCAGTGGTCAGAAAGGACGCGCCCTGTTTGTCGTGGGCGTCACCCGTCCTCGTTTCGATGCTGGTGCCTTCGAAAACACCCCGCCCCGGCCCCGTCCACACGGCGGCGTCATCGTAGCCATACTCCGCGGGTAGCGGAGCGGTGATGTCCTTCCCCTGCCCGCTGAGGTGCCACTTGCCGAAGTGTCCGGTCGCATAGCCCGCCTCTTTCAGGACTCGCGGCAGCAGCGGCGCTTTTGGATCGAGCCAGTCCGGCATGCCGCGCGCCACGTTCTCCGCATGACTCGCGAAGTGCTGATGCACTCCGTGACGTGCCGGGTACTGGCCTGTCACGATGGCGGTCCGGCTCGGCGAGCACACCGGATTGCAAACCATGAACTGATGAAAGTCGGTACCCTCACGTGCCAGACGATCCAGATTCGGCGTCTTCAAATGCGGATGCCCGTGGCAGGCGAGATCGCCAAAGCCCCAGTCGTCGGCGTAGATGAAGAGGATGTTCGGCTTTTCGGCGGCGGAGAGAAGTCCGGACGCCAGCAAAGCGGCCGCAATGAATCGTTTCATGATGATTGCTCAGTGAATGAAGGCCGCTTATTGCACGATCATCTCCCCCTTCATGATGACCCAGTGGCCGGGGAAGGTACACATGTAGGGATAGGTGCCGGGCTGTGACGGAGCGGTGAAGCGCAGGATCTCGCCGGCGTTCGGATAGACGAGCTTGGTGTGATGAAGGATCTTGTCCGACTCGGGAATGAAATCGCGTTCGATGCCCTTCGGATCCTTGGCCATTTCATTGCCGGCCATGCCGACTTCTTCCAGCGCACCGGGCTGCACGATGGCGAGGTTGTGCGGCGTGGCGTCGGGATTGATGAGCGTCAGCTTCACCGGCTGGCCGGCCTTCACGGTGAACTTCGTGCGGGTGAACATCATGCGCTCCGGCAGGCAGGAGATGCGCACCTCGGCGAGGTCCGCCTGCGCGTCGAACTTTGCACCTTCCGCGTCGCTCATGCCGACGCTGGTGATTTTGATCTGCTCCTTCTTCGCGGAGGCTTTGAGGACGGGCTCGACCCTGGCCTTCAAGGCTTCGTCGGTCTGCCAGTGCCGCATCAATGCGGCGGAGCCGAGTGCGCAGGTCGTCGCATACTTCAGGTGATCGCCCATGGGCTGGTCGAGGATGGGCAGGATGGCGTCCAGCGCTTCGCGCGTGCCGATGTAGCTCGCGGCGTTTGCGGCCTGAAGGCGCACGATGGCGTTTTCGTCCTTTGCGCGTGCGGCGAGCTGCCGGATGTCGGCGAGCGAATGCCGGAGCTGGTCCGTAGCAGCGGCACGGGCCTGCGGCTCCTCGCAGTTCAGCACTTCGTCGAGCAAGGCGGGACGCTGCTGGCCGATGCCGCGATAGGTCCACAGCGCTTCGAGCTGATGATGGCGGAAGCGCGGATCGTTCTTGTCCAGCGCGGCCACCCAGGCATCGAGCGCCTTGGCGACTTCACCGTGATCACGCTCGCGCAATTCACGGCGGGTCCAGTAGCGGTAGCGATACTCACGGCGCTTCAGAATATCGAGCAGCGCGGGAATGGCAGCCCCGGCGATCTGCGGCGGTTCCTGCAGCGTCGCGCCTTTTGGCACCACGCGCCAGATGCGGCCGGAGGTGCGGTCGCGCCGCGGATCGCGCAGCGAGTACTGGGCATGGCCTTTGACCGGATTGTACCAGTCGCTAATGTAAAGGTCGCCGCGTGGTCCGAAGCGCAGATCGACGGGGATGAAGCTGAGGTTTTCGGAGAAAATCAGATCGGAGACATACTCCTCCTCGAAGTGATCGTCCTTCTCGATCCATTTGTGGATTTCGATGCGGTTCGTCGGCTTGTAGCGGGCCTTGATGAAGCCGCCCTGCATTTCCGCCGGCCACATTTCGAAATCGACGAAGTCATGGCCGCAGACGCCGGAATAGGCCGGGAGCTTCGTGGCGGGATGCTGATGCGGATACGGCGGATTCGTGGCGTGGAAGGCGTCCGCGAAGATCGGATGACTCGCCACGTGGTGGCCCCACTCGTCGTAGGTGACGCCCCAGGGATTCGTGTTCGGATAAGCGCCGAAGGCCGTCAGCCGCTGGTCGGCCGGGTGGTAGAGAAACCAGGAGCTGTTTTTTGCACGCACCGGCCCGTAGGCGGTCTCCACCTGCGAATTGTGGAAGATGGACTCGCGGAACATCAGATCGCCGTCGGGCGTCCAGATGAAGTCGTGCAGCGCGTGATGACTGTCCTCGGTGCCGAAGCCGGTGAAGATGTGCTCGCGGCTGTCGGCCTTGCCATCGCGGTCGGTGTCAAGGATGCGGCTGAGGTGCGGCTCTTCGGAGACGAGGATGCCGTTCGGAATGAGTTCAAAGGAAAGCGGGATGTAGATGTCGTCCGCCCACACCGAGCACTTGTCGGCTTTGCCGTCCTTGTCGGTGTCTTCGAGGATGACGATCTTGTCGCTCGGCTCCTGGCCGGGATAGACATGCGGGTAAGAGGTGGAGCAGGAAACCCACAGGCGGCCCTTCGCATCCCAGCGCATGGAGATCGGGCAGGCGATATCCGGAAACTCTTCTTCGGACGCGAAGAGGTTCACCTCGAAGCGAGGATCGATCTTGAAGGCCTTCAATTCGTCCGCCGGCGTCATCCATTCGTTCGCACCCCGCGCTTCGATCACCTCGTCGAGCGGCGGCGTGTTGGAATCGTCCACCGGCTTGCCTTTGAAGCTCTCTCCTTTCGCAATCGCCCAGATGCGCTGGTCGCGATTCGCAGACATGATCTCAAAGTTCCGCATCGCCGGAAGGAAGTCGAGGTAGCCGTAGTCCTTGTTGCGACCGCCGGTGTAGTAAAACGTGTTCAGCGGGCGGTAGCGACGGAAGTACTGGCGGTCCTTGTCCACCACCGTCTCGCGCAGCTCCTCGTTCATCGGCGGTGCCGATTCACCAAAGGTCTCGCGGAACACCGCATCGGCGACGAGCGCGTAGCCTTCGCCCGTGAGGTGCGCACCGTTGATCGTCAGCGTGGAGCCCGGATCACGCATCGCGGCGAGCGTCGGTGTGAAGAGATCGACAAAGCCGACCTTCTGCTCGGCGGCGACCTCGCGCATGGCCTTCGCGTAGGCGGCGATGCGTTCGTTGTTCAGATCGGCGGCGGAAACACCCCGCACGTTTTCATTCGCCACGGGCGAGAGCAGCACGATGCGCGGGCCGGTCTTGCCGTTGAAGGCGCTGGTCTTCATGTCCAGCAGCCAGGTGGTGAGACGCGCCTTGAATTCATCGAGCCGCTCCAGTCCGCCGAAGGATTCGTTGTAGCCGAACGCCGCGATGATGACGTCGATCTTCTCCCGCGTCAGATGCTGCGGCACGGTGGCGAAGTTGTCAGGGCGCGGCTGCAGGTCCACCTCGTCCGCCGACCAGGCGAAGTTGCGAATCATGAGTGCATGATCGGGATGCGCGAGCTGGATCAGCGCCTCGATGTGGCCGAACTGCTGCGCACGATCCAGCAGCGTGTTGCCGACGAAGGCGATGCGTGCGCCCTTTTCCAGCTTCAAGGGCAGCGTGGTTTCCAGCGCCTGCGTGCGTTCCGCATTCGGAGCCGTGGCGGCGTAGATGCCGTACTTCGCGAGTTCCGGGTCCTGCGGAGGTGGCGGCTTGTCCGTCTTGCGGTTCTTCGCGTCCTTGTCGTTCTGGCTGCGTGACAGGGCGCTGGAGCCGCTTTCCGCCCTGGCTCCGGTTTGTTTTTTGGAAGCGGCATTTTCCACCGCGGAGCTGACAGAACCCAACAGGGCGGCGGCGGTGACGATGGAGAGACGAAGGGACATGTGCATGGTCATACGATGGAGGTGCGAAGGGCGAAAAGTGTCACCGCATCACTGAAGCTGCGGTTTTCCGGGGACGAGGTTGGCCTGATGCTCCTTAACCGCCTGTTCGATCTGTGCAATCACCTCGGGGTGCTCCTTGGCCACATCGCGCTTCTCGGAAGGATCGAGGCCGAGGTGGAACAGCATCGGCGGCTCATGCGTATCCGCCTTCGGCTGGCCATAGCCGGTCTGCGTCTTGAAATGCGCCTTCCACTCGCCCACGCGACAGGCGAAGAGCTGGTCACCGCGATAGTAGAAAAACGGGCGCTGCGGCAGCGGCTTCGACTCAAAAAGCAGCGGTGAGAGATCCACGCCATCCACCGGCACTTCGGGCGAATTCGCAGCGCCGAGCGCGACCGCCGTGGTGAAGAGGTCCATCGCGTTCGCCAGCTCATGCGTCACGCCCGGCTTGATGCGGCCCGGCATCCACGCGATGCCCGGCACGCGCATGCCACCCTCCCAGGTGCTGCCTTTGCCGTCCTTCAGCAGGCCTGCGCTGCCGCCCTGATTGCCCATGATGAGCCAGGGGCCGTTGTCGCTGGTGAAAAAGACGAGCGTGTTCTCTGCGATGCCGTTTTTCTTCAGCGCATCCATCACCTCGCCGACGCTCCAGTCGAGTTCCTCCACCGAATCGCCAAAGATGCCGCCGCGGCTTTTGCCCTTGAATTCCGGCGAGGCAAACAACGGCACATGCGGGAACGTGTGAGCGAAGTAGAGGAAGAACGGCTTGTCCTTCTTCGCGTCGATGAACTTCACCGCCTCCTCGGTGTAGCGCTTTGTCAGCGTCGTCTGAACGGCGGGTTTTTCGATGACCTCGCCGTCCCGGAGCAGTCCAATGTCCCAACCGTCCTCCGGCGGCGTCGGCGAGCCGCTGGAGCCCTTCGGTAGCCCCGGCCTTCCATCCATGTCGTTCGAATACGGCAGCCCGAACTGATGCTCGAAGCCCTGGTCCAGCGGACGTGATCCCTCGTGAATGCCGAGATGCCATTTGCCGATCTGCATCGTGGCGTAGCCTTTGCCCTTCAGCGCATCCGCGATGGTGACCTCGTCCTTCGGCAGCCCGCCTTCCGAGTTCGGAAACAGCACGCGCCGATTCCCACACATGCCGCTGCGGATCGGATACCGCCCGGTGAGCAACGCCGCCCGGCTCGGTGTACACACCTCCGCCGCCGAGTAGAAATCGGTGAAGCGCAGGCCTTCGGCGGCCATGCGGTCGAGATTCGGCGTGTGAATCGTCGGCGAGCCGAAGCAGCCCAGATCACCGTAGCCGAGGTCGTCGGCGAAGATGATCACCACATTCGGAGTCGCGGCGGAAAAAGCGGAGCTGAAAGCCAGAAGGAAGCAGAGGAGTCGGAAGAATGAAGAGGATGGAGGTTGGGCCATCGCGTCAGAACGCCGGAAGAGGTGGAATATGTCAGCAAGTCACGTCGGGCGAACCGCAACAGTGAGGGAATGCCGATCTGCCCGCTCAAGTCGTCGTCCGCATTGCGGCGATTTTTCCCCTACTCACAGGCGCTCAGGGCCAGCACTGCAAAGGCCGAACCGGTGTCACTGATGAAATGCTGTTTGATGCCGTTGAGCGAACGCGTGAACCAGCGGCCCGAGACGCGTTGATTGCTCGTGAGCCAGGCTTTGCCGTGCTGAATGGCATCATCTGCCGCCGGCACGCCCGCCTGACGCAGGACATACACCACCAGCCCTGTGCCGTAGCCATCACTCGGCGCTTCGGGGTCGGCCAGCTCGCCTTTGCGTCCCTCCCAGCCTTTGCCAAGCGATTCCATGGACCAGCCACCGTCGCTCCGCTGCAAGTCGCGCAACTTCCTGATGGTGTCCTGCTTGGCATCATCCGGGAGGAGTCCGTCCAGCTTTACCGCCGCCCAGAGGAGCCAGGTTTGATGGTGCAGGCTCGGTGCCGCCGTGCTTTTGAAATAGGCGCGCAGTTTTTCCACGCCAGCTTTCGCCGAAGCGCCCTGCGCATAATTCTCCGGCGCATGCGCCACGCCGACCGCGGCCAGCACTGCGCCGTAGTAATCGTCAATCTCAAAGGGCGGCCAACTGCATTTCGGCCAGTTCCAAGCGCCATCTTTGCGTTGCAGCGTCCACATGCGATCAAGCGCGGCGCGCGTGACGGGCTGCAAAGGGCCGCCGCTCTGAGCATCATCCAGGGCGAGCGCCGCCGCCGTGCCGACAATCTCGCGATGGGCATGCTTGGTCACTTGTTCGTCCGCGTCCCAGTTCGTGATGCGGCCCTCAAAAAACTGGCGGATTTCGGCGTGCGCGGGCGACGGCATGTCCTTGATCACCCCGCGGGACATCAGGTAAGGCCAGCCGGTGTGGCACGACCCGCACTGGCGCTTCTGTACCCATGCGAGCGAGATGCGATCCAACGACTCGGCCGCTTTTGGCAACGACAGCCGCTCCAGCTTCGGTTCGTCCGTCGTCGGCAGCAGATACGCGTCCTTCTCCTGACCGCAGACCATGTGCGAAGCCTGGAAAACCAGGGCGGCGAAGCAAAAGAGGAGTCGTTTCATGACTTGTCGGAAGCCAGGGTGGAAATGAGTCAGCGACTCCAGCGCCGGTAAGGCGAGGAAAAGTGAAATGGAATCCCGTTGTCCACCTGCGTGTGGGTGGAGACAAAGTCGATGGTCTTCGCGTCGGCGGGAATCTGGATCTCGGCACTGCCAAGACCGTCCGCATTCGGAGTCAGCGACACCGCTTCCCAGTGATCGTATTCCGTCGCCAAAGTGTAGGGCGGATGGCGATTGACGCACCAAGAGAGCGTGTTGCGCTCGGACGTCGGGGATTTCGCCAGTGTCACGCTGACCTTGAGCTTGTTTTCTCCGCTGCTGATTTCCAATTTCGGTGAAGAGGGCAACGAGCGAGCACCGAAAAAGTGATGCCGGGCGAAGGCGAGCAGGTTTTCATCCGCCTCCGGCTGTGACGGCGTTTGCAGCGTGAAGCCGCTCGTCTTCGGTCCGCCGTGCTGACCGCCCGGGAGGATGTAGATCGGGAAATCGGGATGCTTTTCCCCGAGTTGCCGCAGCGCCGGGCACACATTGTCATTGGTGCCGACATGGTAGAAGAACTCCAGCCCGCGCTTCTGGACGGCATCGAGATGCTTCGCGATCAAGCAGGCGTTCCAGGCTTCGTCGTTCATTTGCAGCATTTCGGCCTCGGTCCAGCCTGCTGCGGTCGCCTCCTGCATCGTGATCGCCTGATCGCCGCGTCGTTGATCCCGTTCCTCCAGCGCCTGGCGTGCCGTCTCCGGCAGCTCAGGCGGCAAATGATCGAGAAACGCCGCATTCATCGCGTCCTCATCCTTCAAGGCGCTGCCTCGCACATAAGCGCCACCCGGATTGCCGAGCATCGGTGCCACGACCGGCAAAATCGCCGTGAAACGATCATCGTGAATGCCGCAGATCGCCGCGCCGACACCGCGCTTCGATCCGCCCGTGGCCAACACCTTCTTCGGCTGAAACACGCCGCTCTCCGCCGCTGCAGCCGTCAGCGCACGCATGTCACTCATGCCCCAGATCCACGCCGGCGTGAAGCGGGCGTCCTTCGTCTTCAAAAGCTGCGCTTTCATACCGAGATGCAGGCTTCCCTTCGGCTCCATCGCATCGATCGTGCTCATCCCGACCAGCACGACGCCCACGCCGTGCTCCGTGAGCAGTTTCATCATCGCGCCTGAAGGCAGCGCCGGTTTCAAGGCGAGGCCCATGTTGCCCACGATGACGTTCTCGCACGGCTTTCCATCATCAGGCGCACAAAACGTCACCGGCAGCCGCACCTTCTGCCCCGGCCACCATTCGCAGACGGTGATCTCGACCAGCTTCTGCTTCACGCCTTTCACCTTCGTCACCGGCTGCCAGTCCTGGATGACTTTCGTCTCCAAAGTGGACGTGTCTCGAATCGCGGCGAGATCGAAAGATGCAGGCGCGATGTCGGCGTGGGCAGTGACGGCAAGGAGGAAGGCCGAAAGGAAAGCGAGAGTCTTCATGCCTCACCTGAACGATGGTCTGGATCTCAACTTGCC
The DNA here is from genome assembly GCA_964452755.1 of uncultured Prosthecobacter sp. Lineage (GTDB taxonomy): Bacteria > Verrucomicrobiota > Verrucomicrobiia > Verrucomicrobiales > Verrucomicrobiaceae > Prosthecobacter. The sequence continues at coordinate 1,688,638 of CAYVQY010000001.1, forward strand.
GTAACTGTTGAAGCTCGATCCAGACGACAGAGCTGGCGGTGTAAGAACGTCCGGCTGCTGTGAGGAATGCGGCTGGCGGGTGTTTATGGCGATGGCGTAGCAGGGGGGGCGTTTTGACGTCTAAAATTTTTCTGGCTGTGGAACGCCTGATATTGAAGCGAGCGACAGTTTTGGCATCAGTGATGACAAAAAAACATTGCCGGACGGGGCGGAGGCAGGAAGTGTTAGGAAGCTGGTGGCATCTTTTTAATGTTCACAGGCCGCTCTTTAACATTTCCAAAACAAAAACCCCGGCAGCGCGCTAACGCTGCCGGGGCCGATCAATCTCTCGCTGGTCAATGACTCAGCAGCGAGACCGTTCAGTAGAGAACGCAAAGCACTCTCCTACGACAATGAAAGTGTATGACGCGGGCTCGACGGTGTCAATCCTGAGTCTGGAACTCCCAAAGAACGTCATTCACCCCTATGGCTGAACAACTCACTCTTTGGCCGGATGAACGTCCTGGTTATCGCAAGATTTTCCGCCCCTGGCGGATCAATCCCAAGACTGGCCAGCGCGAATATCCTCGCAACGCCCGCTTCTTCGTGATGTGGGTCCGCGACGACGGCCTCTAACACTCATCCTCCACGCCGCTTCCCGGTTCGCCGGGAGGCGGCTTTTTTGGATGCAAAAAATCCCGGCGCGCCAACCAAAGCGACCGCGGTTTACCAATAGCAACGGAGGACGTGCAGCGGTGATTATTTGAGGGCAGCCTCGGCCTCTTCGGCGGGCTGGAAGAGTTCGCCTTCCTTGGCGGTGCCTTTGGCGGCCTCGACGGCGACTTTCGCGAAATCGGCTTTCACCTTCGCGAACTGCTCTGCCGGGGCGATGCGCTTTAGCGCCTTCAGCGCCACACCAAGCCGTTGCGACATCGGCAGCGTCTTGTCCTCGATCGCCGCGATCACAGCGGGCGCGCACATGAGCGCGAGGATGAGGAGACAGGCGACTCGCAGCCAGGGACTGCGACGGACGGTGGAGAGGTGATGCTTCATGAGGTTCGTCGGGGTGACGAACCTGGAGGCGTGTCAAAATGCCCTTGCTTAGCACTCTCAGCACAGCAGGCTTTGGATCCCTTCCTTTTTACCTTCAACAAGTAGCCGCATGGACGAGAGCCGAATCATCCGATACATCACGCCGGCAACCTTCTTCTATGGCAACTTGTTTTTCGGTGCATGGGAGAATGACGCATGTGAAATCTATATACTGGTCACTCAGGGCTCAACGCTTTTGATCAGTGCGGTTGGGGCCTCTGCTTTTCCAATCGGATTCCTTATTTCAGGCCTTACCGTCATCGTTCTTGAATCGTTGTTTCCAGAGAAGGGGAAAAGCTATTCGGCAAGTTTTAGTGACGATGCCTGGAAACACATTTGGAAGACAATAGGGCTCAAAGATGAAACGTTTTCGAATGCCACCAAGGCAGAGATGGACTGTGCTGCTCAGACCTACGATCATGAGTTAGAGCAAAATGTCCACGACTGCGCGGTGCGAAATTGGAACGCATTCAACATAGCGGCGAATTCCTGCACAGCACTGGTGACGTCGTTCATCGTTGGCGCATCTGTGCTCGGCATCCAACCTTCCTCTTTATGGATGCAGACCAACGGTGTCTTGGGCACGATGTTGATATTGATGGCATCCATAGCCAGAAACCGACATATGACCTTTCTCGAACTACAGACGAAACGATGTAAAACAATATCGTCGGCCGCGAGCGACCAAACGCAGTGAAAATCGTGCTCAAATCAAACTGACAAACTCCCCAGCCGGACACCACGGGCCGGGTTTCACGGCCTGCAAGCCGGTGTAAGGAGAGGTTAGGCTTCATGAGGGTCATCGGGTGACGAACCGTGCCGCACGTCAAACAGACTCGCGTTACTGGGTTGCACTTATTTCTGAAGGCTCCTTCTTCATCAATGGACCAAACTTCCAATCCAGCGACGCTGTTCTTCCTTCACTACAAAGACGGCACAAGCCGAAAGATCAGAACCAGCCTGCCTGTAACGGCTGATCATCTGCAAAACTTGTGCCACGACGCTCGCGTGGACCCGGCAGGCACAATCTGGCAACCGCTAGAAGAATATGGTCCCACAATCGCTCTCGATGACGAGCTGACATATCGTTGTGTGATGCTTTCAAAGTAGCTGGAAAACTCCTCCCGGCCTGACACCACGCCATCTATGAGGCCGAGTTCGCTGCCTGGGTGCCGGTGTAAACCTTGGCGTCGGTGAGGATCTCCTTCGCGACGCCGGGGCGGGCCTGCTTCACGGCGGCAAGGAAGCCGGCGTTCGCATCATCGACGATGCTTTGGAAGTAGGCGCGGTCGGCATCGGAGAGGGCATGGCCGGTGGAACATGCGCCTTTGAATTTACCGGCGGTGAAGAGCTCGAGCTTCTGCTTCACACCCTTCACCTTCGCCACCGGCTGCCAGTCCTGGATGACTTTTGTCTCCAAAGTGGACGTGTCTCGAATCGCGGCGAGATCAAAAGCCGCAGGCGTGATGTCGGCGAAGGCCGAACCGGCAAGGATGAGCGTGACGAGGAGTGCTTTCATGAGGGAGCCGAGGGCGATGAGCCTCAACGAACCGTTCGCACCCACCTTTCCGCGCTCCGTTCGCGATGATCACCGGTCCATCCGTGCGAATTCTCACGTCTTCGGGGAAATCGGCTTGGCTTTGCTTCGTGACCGTGCTCGCTTCAGCACGCATGAACCACTGGCTGCTGAAATCCGAACCCGACGTGTTTTCCTTCGATGATCTGAAGTCGCGGGCGAAGAAGACGGAACCCTGGAACGGCGTGCGCAACTACCAGGTGCGCAACATGATGCGGGATCAGATGGCGCTGGGAGATCTGGGATTCTTCTACCACTCGAGCTGCGCCGTGCCGGGCATCGCGGGCGTGGTGAAGATCGTGAAGGAGGCCTACCCGGACTCGACGCAGTTTGATCCCTCGTCCGAATACTTCGACCAGGGCAGCAAGCGCGAGGAACCGCGCTGGCTGATGGTGGACGTGAAATGGGAAGCGGACTTCAAGACCTTCGTCACGCTCGACATGCTGCGGTCCGACCCGAAGCTGGCGGACATGCTGATCCTGCGGCGCGGGAACCGGCTGTCGATCACCGCGGTGGAAAAGAAGCACTGGGACCGCATCTGCAAGCTGGGCGGCCTGTAAAACGGCACCTACTTCTCCACCGCGACGCCCTTCACACTCACGGTGCCGAAGGCGAAGCCGACGCTGAGGTTCGTCTTGGCGCGGGCGAAGGAGGCGTGCTCGTAGGTCTTCGCGAAATCCCCCACCTTGAGGCTGGCCTTGGGGCCGCGCAGTTCGAGGCTGACATTCGTCCACTCGCCGGGCTTGAGTTTGAGATCAGGCTCGGTGCCGACGGCGATGGAGGTGTGGTCTTCTTTTCCCTCCGGCGGAAAGGCGCGGATGGAGGCGCCGGCTTTGCTGAAAACGATGCGGAAGATGTGCCCGTCTTCGCCATTGCTGGTGTAAACGACGCTCTTCGTGTCCGCGTCCGCTTTGAAGGCAAAATGGATGGCCGCATCCGTGTAGGCGAGATCGTAAAAGATGATCGGGCCGTGGTCTTTGAACTTCTTGTAAAGCTCGTCGTCCTGCGTGCAGGTGGCGGCACCGTCGGCGAACTTCCACTCTCCCCGCGAGGCGCGGCGGGTGGCGAGCTTGGCTTCGGAAAAGTCGTCCTTCAGCAGCGGAGCGTCGGCGGCGAGGGAAGTGAGGGCAAGGAGGAGAAAAAGGGCGGCGGCTTTCATGGTGTGGAGGGTTTGAAACGCGAACGTCGGCGAAAGCTAGCAGCTACTTTGCCTCCTTCACCCAGCGGTCCATCCACTGCACGGTCCTCTCCCACATCTCCGGCAGATAGACGTGCCCGACTCCGGGATAGATCGCGTTTTCGAAGCGCGACTTCGCGTCATCGCCATGCAGCGCATAGACCTGGCCGACGACCTCGCCGAGACGCTTCACTCCTTCGACCGGCGAGCCGCCGTCCTGATCGCCGGTCATGAAGAGCATCGGACGCGGCGCGGCGAGGGCGATCACGGCTTCGGTGTCGAAGTGTTTGAGCATGCCGGGCACGAAGTAGTAGATGCCGTGCGCCTTGAGCATGCCGGCGCGGATGAGTTCCTCGCAGCGCGTCATGCAGGCGACGCAGACGGCGGCACGCGGACGATCGTCGAGCGCCATGATCCACCAGCTTCGCGTCGAGCCCATGCTGATGCCGGTGACGCCGATGCGCTGCGCATCGACCTCGGGACGCGAGCAGAGATAATCGAGCGCCGAGAGATCATCGCGGAGGATCATGCCCCAGAGCGTGCGTCCGGCCCAGAGGTGAAACTTCGCCGCCGACATCTCACCGGAGCCGTCTTTCTGCTGCGGGCCGTCGGGGCCGCAGCCGTTGCGTTCGCCGAAGCAGGGCCCGTCGATGCCCAGCACGACGAAGCCGGCCTCCGCCAGCGCCGGGCCAGGCGCGACCGGAGTCGCGTTCGTCTGCAACAGCTCGTCTTTGCCGATGTCATACTGCCCGCCGTGCCAGTGGCAGTAGAGAATGGCGGGCGCCTTGCTTTGCGCGGTCGCTGTCTTGGGAACCAAGAGATGACCCTTCACGATCTCACCCGCTCCGTTGTCGAACCGGATCGTCTCCAGCGTGTGGCCGCCCTTGTCCTCCTTTGCGATGACTTGGAATGAGGACGGAGGTGGTCGCGGAGGAAGATCCCCGAGCAGCCCGTTCAGCGTCGCGCGAATCTCACTGCGCTGCGTCTGCCACGCATCGGGCGTCGCCGGCACTTGCATCGGCGGGGCGATCCCGGCGCTGGCCAACCAGACTTCGGAGGGGGTGGGTGCGGCGGATTGCATGTGAAGGAGCTTCTATCAGGCCGCGAAAATAGGCGCAACATGGATCACGAGGTCGCGTTTTCAGCGGCCCATGAAACACACCAGCCTCATTTCTCTCTGCCTCGCGCTCGCCGCATTTGGTCTCCGCGCCGAAGACAAGCCGCTCCTCGCCATCCCCGGCAAGGTCATCTATGAAAGCACCCTCAGCGACGGGGCCGGTGCGCCCTGGAAAGCAGCCAAGGGCAAGTGGGAGGCCGCCGACGGCGTGCTGCGGGGCGCCGAACTCGCAGCGGACAACCACGGCGCGGTCCTCCGCCTGCCGAACAAGCTGCAGGACTTCGTCATCGAGTACGAGTTCAAGTTTTCCGGCGCCCGCACCACCAGCCTTTCCATCAATGCCGTGAAGGACCACATGGCGCGCATCAACATCACGCCGAAGTCGGTCACCGTGCAGCGCGACGACAACGACCATGAAGGTCCGGACAAGGCCGTCGTCTTCGCCCGGTTTCCGACGGATCTCGGTGACGGCTGGCACAAGGTCCGCCTCGAAATGGTCGGCGAGAAAATGCTGGGCAAGGTGGACGACCTCGCCGCCTGGGGCGCGGACGCGCTTTTCCTGACCGAAAAGGCCGCCCCCGGCTTCACCGTCGGCGGTGAGTCGGTCGATTTCCGCAACTTCTCGATCCGTGAGGCCACGCTGAATCCCGAGTGGGAAAAGGCGGTGAGCAAACTGCCCAAGCCCGGTGAAAAAGTCGCTCCCGCTGCCGCGAAAGGCGCCGCCAAGGGCAAGGCGAAGGCCAAGAAGGGCGAGTAATCTCAAATGACGCTACGAAGTCACGAAGTGAAATCAGAATGACGAATGAAGTTCCAATCGGGCTTCGGGCTTGATCATTCATTCGTCATTCGAAATTCTGGTTTTGTCATTCTGCCGCCGGTTTGACTCCGCCTCGCCCCTGACTAAAGGGCAGCATGGCCTTCCCCATTCGTTCTCCACGTGACCTTGTCGGCGGCATCGCCGTGTTTGGTCGCATTCTCGACAAGATCCGGCTCAACGCCCAGGCGGGCCGACTGCCCGAGGGTTACCATCTGGGTGTCATCCCCGGCAAGCGCACCTTTGACGACCGCGTCTGCCGATTTCTCGGCGTGGATTTCGACGCGTTGAGTCAACGCACGCTGGAGGGCGGCACGGATGAGGAAATCCTCGAATGGTGCTTTCAAAACGGCCGCCGACCCGACGCCGAGCAGATCGAGATCTGGAACGGCTTCATGCACAAACGCGGCTGGCGCGATGCGGCTTCGAAGGGACTTGAGCAGCAGAGGGCGGAAGCCGGACTCGGCCATCGCGAGGATATTGTCACCTTCTTTGACGTGATGGATGTCGAGGAAGGCCGCGCACCCTGATCAGAAGCCCCGCGGAGCCATCGAGTAGAGCCCCATGGTGACGTCGTAGGCGTCCAGCATGGCCATGCGCTTGAGTTCGTGGCCTGCGCCCCAGGAGTCGGTGAAGAGCAGTTGGTGCTTCGCCAGATTGTAGCCGATGACCATGCGCATGTGGCCGCCTCGCGTCTGTCCAGCGCCGGGAAGCGGCGGTTCCTCCGGCTTCTCTCCCAGGATGAGGCCCCACAGCAGCGGCACCCCCTTGTCCACATGCTCCTGGACGATCGAGAGGAACTGTTTCTCCGACACGCGCCGTTTGCGGCTGGAGGTGTAGTACTGCTCGGGGTTGATCAGCGGCTTGAAGGTGACTTTGAAGGCGCTGTCGATCTTGGCGAGGCTCTTCTGCATCGTCATCACGTCCGCGCCGCGCTCCGCGTCCACGCTGACCAGTTTCGCCATTTCATGCTGGTCGCAGGGGATGCGCATGTACTCGAAGAGACGCTGGCAGCTCGCCGCCACGCAGTAGCCCTTCTGCCCCTGGTCCACCATCGGCACGCCGGAGATATAGACATCGCCTTCCGGCGTCTTTTTGACACGCTGGACCAGTTCCATGCGCTGCACGCCGGTCGCCATCTTGCCCATGCTCCAGTTCGCCTGATCCGGCGCGGCCAGCTTCATGCGCAGGAATTCGGGCTTCGTACTCTTGCCCGGCTTGTTGTACTCGTTGTATTCCAGCAGGGCGATGCCGTCCGGAGAGCTCCACATCCAGCTCGTGACGTCCAGCGCCGCGTTGGCGGAGTTCAGCTGCTTCCTGGGCGCGACCTTCGTCACCTGCCCCAGGTTCTGGCCGATCGTCCTGAAGATGCGGTCGAACTCCGCGACTTCGATGTCGCCCGAGTCACCGCGGTTGTAGAAAGACACCGTGGCCCGCACTGCCCTGCCGTTCACAAACTCCAGGATGGCCTCCTCGACGTTGATCGAGCCGCCAAACATCGTCAGCTTCGTCTCCACGTTTGAAAACATGTGCCGGGAAAAGCGGGCGCGCAGCCTGGCGTTGCTGACCCACTCAAACTGCGGCGGCTTCTGCTGCTTGGACTGATCCTCCAGCTTCACCACATAGCGCTTCTCAAGCTCCTCCGTCGTCCATCCCCACATCTCGGAGAAATTCAACAGCGCGTCGAGATCGGCGGACAGCGCGGGCAGCCGTCGCTCCTGGGCTTGACTCCAAACCGGAAGGCCGACGACAAGGCAGAGCAGGGCGAATCGGTTCATGCGTGAGGATTTAACTCCGCCAACCGACAGGATGTCAATCACTTCGCCACCGCCACAGCCGCATCGTTGGCCAGCACCTTCTGTAGCGGCTTGGGATAGACGCCGAAGATGAGGATGACGGCCGCCAGCGCTCCGGCGACGACTTTGGAGGCCAAGCTGATGTTCAGGGCGGGCGTGTCGCTGCCTTGGACGGTGTACATCGCGAGGATGGTCTTGAAGTAATAGTAGAAACCGGCGGCAGCGGCGATAACGGCGCAGCTCAGCGCCCCCCAGTAACCGTGGTCGGCGAGGCCGAGGAAGACGAAGAGCTTGCCGAGGAAGCCCGCAGTGAGCGGCAGGCCGGCGAGGCTGGCGAAGCTGATCGTCATGAGCAGGGCCAGGAAGGGATTGCGCTTGGCGAGGCCGGCGAAGTCCTTGATGTCCTCTCCGAGGCCGTTCGCACGCATGAGACCGAGGCCGAGGAAGCCGAGAACCGTCATCGGCAGGTAGGTGGCGAGGTAGAAGGCGACGATGCCGCCGGAGGAAATGTCAAAGCGGGCGGTTTCGCGGCAGGCGAGCGCGAGGAGCAGGTAGCCAGCGTGCGAGATGCTGGAGTAGGCGAGCAGGCGCTTCACGCTGGTCTGGAACATCGTGGGCAGGCTGCCGAGCAGGGCGGTCAGGGAACCGGCGACGAGCAGCAGCGCCTGGATTTCACTGCCGATGATGGAGCCTTCGACGAGGAAGGCTTCCAGCGCACGGGTGAGGACGACGAAGCCGGCCGCCTTGGATCCGACGGAGAGAAAGGCGGTCACGGGAGTAGGGGCGCCCTGATAGACGTCCGGCACCCACATGTGGAAGGGAGCGGCGGCGACCTTGAAACCGAGGCCGCAGAGCAGCAGGGCGGCACCGAAGAGAGCCGCAGGCTTGCTGGTGACCGGATCGGCGAGCGCCTCGCCGATGGCGGCGAAGTTCATCGAGCCGGTGGCGCCGTAGATCCAGGCGATGCCATAGACGAGGACGCCGGTGGAGAGCGCCCCGAGGATCAGATATTTGACGCCAGCCTCAAGGCTGAAGGCGCTTTTACGGGCGAAGGCGACGAGGACGTAGAAGCTGACGGTGACGAGCTCCAACGAGACGAACACGGTGACGAGGTCGCGGGCGGAAGCCATCCACATCATCCCTGCGCAGGTGATGAGCGGAAGGCTGAACATTTCAGCCAGCCTGCCATCAAGCGTGAATCGCGTGAGGTAGGGCGCACACTCCAGAGTGAGCCAGAGAACCAGCAGCGTGATGACCAGCGCGAAGCCCTTGTAGAACATGGCCAGGGTGTCGAGCTGATGCCAGGCCTCCATGAAGCCCGGCTGAGTGGTGCCACAGAAGGGCAGCAGCACCAGGGCGAGCGCGACGCCGGCCATGGCGGTGAATCCGAGGGTGCGGCGGGAGATGTCCGGCTTGAAGGCCTCGACCATCAGAAGGGCGAGTCCGAGGAGGGCGATTCCGGCTTCGAGGGTGAAAACACTCATGGCAGGGCGGTTTTCATGAGGTTGAGCAGCAGCCAGGGGCAGCAGCCGGTGACGAGCAGCGTGGCGGCGAGCAGAACGAACGGCAGGCGCTGCGAGAAAGCGGGATCAATCATGTAGAAGCCGGTGTTCGCACCGCCGTGGAAGATGCCGCGGTAGGCGCGAAGCATGTAAACCGCGCTCATCACGACTCCCCAGAGAGCCAGGATGACGGTCCAGTGCAGGCTGGTCAGCGTGCCTTTGAATCCGGTGAAGCTGCCCGCGAAGATCATGAGTTCGCCGGCGAAGTTGCTCAATCCGGGCAGTCCGATGCTGGCGAAGGTTCCAAAAGCGAAAAGGACGGTGAAGGCGGGCGCGTGAGAGGCCAGGCCGCCGAGCTTGGAGTATTCCAAAGTGCCGAGCTGATTGCGCATGCGGCCGCAGAGGCCAAACAGCAGGGCGATGGAGATGCCATGCGCAAACATCAGCATCACCGCTCCTTTCAGGGCGATGTCGGTGCCGGCCGCGAAGGCGAGGAAGATGTAGCCCATGTGCATGACGCTGGAATTGGCCAGCGTGTCGTCGAGACGGTTCGCATGGATGGTGACGAGACCCATGACGAGGATGTTGCCCAGCAGCATCACGAGCAGCGCGTTCTGCACCCACTCCACCTGCGCTCCCTGCGGCAGCAGCGGCATGGCGATGCGGAGCAGGCCGTAGAGGCCGAATTTCTTCAGCACACCGGAGTGCAGCATGGCGACGGGCGTCGGCGCAGTGGCGTAGGCCGGAGCGGCCCAGCTGTGAAAGGGGAACAGGCTCACCAGGGAGCCAAAGCCGACCAGCAGCAGGAAGAAGAGCTGGCCCTGCTTCTCCACCGGCAGCGGCGTGAGCTTGGCCTGATTGCGCAGGGCTTCGAGGTCAAAGGTGAGCTTCGCACCGCCACTGAACTCCAGCACGACCCAGACGAGACCGGCGAGCAGCACAAGACTTCCCGCACCGAGGTAAATGGTGGCCTTCCAAGCGACCGCCTTCCGCTGCGCAGGTTCGGCGCGGCCATGCAGGGCGATCATGAGGAAGGTCGGGATCAGAGCGAGCTCGTGGAAGGCGTAGATGAAAAAAACATCCGTCGTGAGGAAGGCACCGAGCGCACCGCCGCCGATCAGCAGGGAGGCGATGTAGAAGATGTTCGGGCGGTCCTCGATCTGCCAGACGGCGGCCAGCATGACCAGCGTGGTGAGCAGAGCGAGGATGAGCGAGACACCATCCGCACCCACCGCGAAGTTCAGCGCGGGATTTTCCAAAATCGGACGTGACTGGGTGAAGGCGAGACCGCTTTTGCCGGCATACTGCACCATCGAAACGACAACGAGCACCAGATTGATGAACGTGGCTCCGAGCGAGGCGGCGCGGGCTGGCGCACCGAGGCCGACCGCGAGGGCGGCCAGCAGCGGCAGTGCGATGATGATTTCAAGGACGCTCATTCAGTTTTTCCATCAATGACCCAGGCGGGGCAGCACAAACACGACGAGATAGATCACGGCGATGACTCCGCCGCCCAGCAGGAAGGTGTAACCCTGCAGGTGACCGCCCTGCAGCATGCGGGTGGCGGCACCGAGCCGCGCAACGATCGCCGACGGCAGCCGTGCGACAATGCCATCGACGAAGACGCGCTCCAGACCGGTGACGATCCACGCCAGGCGGTCCTGGCAGACGCGGACGATGACGGCGTAAATTTCGTCGAAGTAGAACTTGTTGGCGAAAAGCTTGATGTTCACCGGGTCCTTGTCCTTGCCGCGATAGAGATGGATCGCTCCGCCGGCACCCGCGAGGAGGGCGACGATCGAGGCCCAGAAGACGGTCTGATGACCTTCGACATGCGGGGGTTTCATGGCCTGCAGCGGCGTGGCGAGGATGTCGTAGCCTGAAATGACCGAGAAGATCGCTAGAACGGCCAGCGGCAGGATCATCACCATCGGCGCCTCCGTGGCGTGATGGGCGGAATCCGTGCGCGGCTTGCCGAAGAAGGCCACGATCAGCAGGCGCGTCATGTAGAAGGCGGTCAGGGCGGCGGTGATCGCACCGACGATGAAAAGGACCTTGCAGCCGCTGTCATAAGCCGTGCCGAGGACGGCCTCCTTGCTCCAGAATCCGCTCAAAAGTGGCACGCCCATGAGTGCGGCGGTGCCGATGGCAAAGGTGTAAAACGTGACCGGCATGTGCTTGCGCAGGCCGCCCATCTTCCAGATGTCCTGCTCATGGTGGCAGGCATAGATGACCGCGCCGGAGCCGAGGAAGAGCATCGCCTTGAAGAAGGCATGCGTGTAAAGGTGGAACATCGCGGCGTGCCCCGGATCCGCAGCATGCGGACCGTGCCCATGCTGCGCCGCCATCGCCACGGCACCGACGGCCATGACCATGTAGCCGAGCTGGCTCAGCGTGGAGTAGGCGAGCACGCGCTTGATGTCGTTCTGCTGCGTGGCCATCAGCGCAGCGAGCAGAGCGGTGCCGCAGCCGATGCCGGCGATGATTTCCGCCGCCAGCGGGGAGGCGGTGACGAGGAAGCTCATGCGCACCATCATGTACACACCCGCAGCGACCATCGTGGCGGCGTGGATGAGGGCGGACACGGGCGTGGGGCCTTCCATCGCGTCCGGCAGCCACACATGCAGCGGGAACTGGGCCGATTTACCGACGGCGCCCATGAAAATGCAAAGCGCGGCGGCGGTGATGAGCCCGGGATTCGAAGCCTGCATGTCGAACAGCGGACCGCCCTGTACAAAGGCGTCCTGCAGGTTGTCGATGGCGACATCTCCGTTGTTCAAACCGAACAGGATGAGAATGCCGATCATGAAACCGAAGTCTCCGATGCGGTTGGTCAGGAACGCCTTCTTGCAGGCGTCGGCGGCGCTGTTCTTCTGATACCAGTGGCCGATCAGCAGGTAGGAGCTCAGGCCCACCAGCTCCCAGAAGATGAACATCATGAACAGGTTCCCCGCCAGCACGATGCCGGTCATGGAGAACATGAACAGGGAGAGCGCCCCGAAGAAGCGCGGCTTCGCCTCGTCGTCCTTCATGTAGCCGAGGGAGAAAATGTGCACCAGCATGCCGATGAAGGTGACGATGAACATCATCCCCTGGCTCTGCTTGTCGCTCATCACGTCGATCCCGGCACGGAAGCCTTCGACGTCGATGAAGGGCAGCAGCATTTTGGTGCCTTCGTTGTCATCCGCACCCAGGAAGGCGATGCTGGCCAGGAAGGCGATGATCGAGGAACCGACGGAAATGAGGACGGCGGCACCCTTGAGCTGGCGGTGGCCCAGCAGGATGACGAGCGCCGAAAACAGGGGCAGCAGTAGGAGGATGCTGGCGTTCATGTCGGCGCGTTATCCTTGAAGTTTGGTGACGGACTCGACATCGACGCTCTGCTTCGTGCGGAAGAGCGCCACGATGATGGCGAGGCCCACGGCCACCTCGGCGGCGGCCACGGTGATGGTGAAGAAAACGAGCGACTGCGCGGTGTAGTCCGGCAGGCCGTTGACGAGATGAAAACGCGAAAAGCCGACGAGCGCGAGGTTCGCGGCGCTCAGCATCATTTCCAGGCACATGTAAACGATGATGATGTTCCGCCGGGCGATGACACCCGCCAGGCCGAGTGCGAACAGCATGCCGCTGACGACAAGGTAGTGGCCCAGAGTGATCACGCCGCGCCTCCTTTCTCACGCTTGCTCAGCACCACCACGCCGATCGTGCCAACCAGAAGCAGCAGGCCGATGACCTGGAGGTGGAAGCCGTACTGATCGAACAGAGTGAACCCAATGAGCTTCGCGTCCGGCAGCGTGCCTTCCTTGAGATCGTTCGTGATCGTGGGCAAGGCGGCCCGACCGATCTTCCCGGGGGCTTCAGACAGCGCCAGCGGGATGTTTTCCGGAGTCTTTGAGGCGATGCCGGTGCTGCTGACGACGGTGGCGATTTGCAGGACCAACAGCACGGCGACGAGAACGCCGGAGACGATCGGGGCGAGGTTCAGCTTTTTGCCCTCCTCCGCCTTGATGTCCAGCAGCATGATGATGAAGAGAAACAGCACCATCACCGCCCCCGCATAAACGAGGATCTGGATGACGCCGATGAAGTAGGCGTCCATGCCGATGAACAGGGCCGCCAGACCGGTGAAACTGGCGGCAAGGCACAGCGCACAGGTCACCGGGTTGCGCCCCGTCACGACCATGAAGCCGAAGCCCAAGGTGACCAGTGCGAGCAGGTAAAACAGCAGCGAGGGCATTATTTCAGATCATTCCACTTGTTCACCAGGCCGATGCGCTTCCCGCCGATCTCGTACAAGCGCTTCTTGTCGTGGACCATTTCCTGGCGGGAGAGACCGGTGATGGCGTAGTCTTTGCGCAGGTAAATGGCCTGCTCCGGGCAGACCTCCTCGCACATGCCGCAGTAAATGCAGCGGATCATGTCGATTTCGAATTCCTTGGGCCGCTTCTCCACCTTCGCCCACGGGTCGTCACTCGGGATCTCTCCGGGAGTGATCTTGATGGCTTTCGGCGGGCAGATGAACTCGCAGAGCTGGCAGCTCACGCAGCGCTCGCGGTCGTGCTCGTCGGTGACCAGCGCCGGGGCGCCGCGGTAGTACTCCGGCAGTTGCTCGTCCCACTTCTGCTCCGGGTATTCCATCGTCACCTTCGGCTTCCTGCCCGCAATCTGCAGGAAGGTCTTGATGCCGTGACCGACGGTGATCCTGAGGCCCTTCCACAGCGTGGAAATGAACCAGCGTTCATGCCAGGCGAGCTTGGGGCGTTGTACGATGATGGTGGCCATGATGCGGAAACCGCAGAGGGGGGAGTGTCCGCGATTATCCGGTCGTCCCGCAGAGCGGCAACCGCTATTTGTGAAAAATTTCACAAGGGGGCCGGAAACGGTGCCTGAATGCCTCATTTTCACCGCCATCGGTCCGAAAAACACCCTCGGAAAGGATCCCTGCCTTGATTTCGCCAAAGCCGGTCGAAACCCATTCTTACTTCACCATCAAGTAGTGCCGCGTCTTCCCGTGCCTCTGTTTGTTGGTCAGCGGCGGCAGGTCGAGGTGGAAAAAATGGCGCAGGGTCTTGGTGTGGTGCTTGAGCGTGGCTTTTGCCGCCTCTTTGAGCGCGATCCAGCGCTTCCAGGGATGGTCCGGCGCGTGGCTGATGTGCCGCAGCAGGCTGAGCCACTCGACGTAGGCCCTCGAAATGTCGCCCTCGGCGATGCCAGCCTTCAAATCCTGGGCGCCCGGCTGCTCGGGATGCAGCATGGCATCCAGCAGCTCCGCCGCGCCCTCGCCATACTCGACCGGAAGGCCATTCTCGAGGTATCCGTGATGGTTCACGAAGCCGTAGGTGCCCCGGCACACGGCGGCCAGGCGCTCGGAGCCGCAGGCCAGCGGCAGGTCGAACTTCGAGCCGCTGCGCAGGTTCGCCAGGTGATGCGCGAGGTCGTCCGCCGGGTAGCTCTCGTCCTCCAGCGCGGCGACGATGGCCAGCCCCTCGCCGTGCTGAAAAAAGCTGAAAATCTCACCGCGCCGCGTCGGCACGCCGTCCGCGTCGATCAGGCCGAGCGTGCGCCAGGCGTGGATGGGCGATCCCGCACGCGGCTCGCGGTCGGTGGTGGCCGTTTCCGGCATGTGGACGCCGGTTTCGTTCTTCACCACGATGCTGCGCTCCTGCGGCTTGAAAAGCAGCCGCCCGTGACCGTCCTCGTAGGCCATGACTTCGACGGGAGAGAGGTCAAAACACGCAAACACGAGGTTCTCCTTCTCCACCGTGCCGATGAACTCCGGCGCGACGTCCTGCACCACATCATCAACCGTCCCGAGGATCGCCTTCGCCAGCTCGCCCGCATGCAGCACGGTGATTTCCTCCAGAGGGATCGTCTCCATCTTTCGCGGCAGCTTCAGCAGGCGGCGGATGGACTTCGTGGGCTTTAAATGTGGTCCGCACAGTCCCCTGTGCGGCGGTTCGGGAGTCTCCTGGCCTTCATCACGCCGCACGGAGGACTGTGCGGACCACTCTACGGGCATGCCGAGGCTGATTTCGACACCATAGATGACCTCCTTCTCGCGTCGGATTTTCCCCACGCGCCCGATGCCGTGCGCAAACTTCGCCGCAAAGGCAGGCACGGTCAGCGCCGCATGCACGCGGCTCAAGGGAACCCGCTGCAAGGCATGGCGGTGCTTGCGCTCCCACTCGCCCGCCGAGTTCAGCACCTGCTTCTCCGTCGCTTCGAGGCCGAACAGGGCCTTTTCGGCCACCAGCGGCAGAGTCGGCTCCGCATCCTCCAATCCGAGCAGCGGCGGCACTTTGGCGAAAAGACGCTCGGAGAAGACTTTCGCCGCCTCAAACGGGTTCTCCGCCTTCAGCGCGGCATGTTTCATCACGCGCAGAAAAATCGGCCATGCGAGCAAGGCACTGCGATGCAGCCGCGCGGGCCGCGCATCGAAGATGGAGGGGCTGTCACGGCTGGTGACGACGTGGCCCCTGTCATCGAGCCCGCGGCGTCCCGCACGGCCATACATCTGCAGCAGCTCGTCCGGCGCGAGTTTGTGCTCGCTGCGGCCGTCGTGATACGTCGTGCCCGCCACATGGACGCTGCGCACGGAGAAATTGATGCCTGCCGCGAGTCCCATCGTCGCCACGATGACGCGGAGCTGCCCCGCCTTCGCCAGCGGCTCGATCACCCCCGCTCGTGCACCGTAAGACAGTCCGCTGTGATGAAAGGCGATGCGCTTTTCGATCAGCGTCGCCAGATCCTTGCCGCACACACCCCGCTGCTCCGGCGTCAGTTCCAGCGGATCGCCCATCGGCAGATCGGCGGCGAGCCGGCGTGCGATGGACTCCGCTTCCTTGCGTCTCGGAGCGAAAATCAGCAGCGGCGCGAGGTCTGCGATCATCACGGCAGCGGCCACTCGCGGCCAGTAGTTGGCGAACTGGCGCTGACGCTGCGGCAGCGTCTCCATTGGCACCTCTTCCAGCGGCACCGGGCGGTCCTTCGTCAAAACGACCTCCGCCTTGCGGTCCAAACCGCGCAGCCAGGCCACCACATCCTCCGGATTCGCCACCGAGCCGCTGAGCAACAGCAGCCGCGTCTCCGCCGGTGCCAGCGCAATCGCCGCCTCGTAGTTCGCGCCGCGGGAATGGTCGGAGATCATCTGATACTCGTCGATCACCAGCAGCGCCGGCCCTTCCCCGCGCACGAGCCGTTCGAGCTGCGTCTCCAGCGTGGCCACCACGACCGGCGCATCCACATTTTCCGCGATGTCACCCGTGGCGATGCCCACATTCCACTTCGCCTCCTTCCACTCCGCGTATTTGTCATTCGCCAGCGCCCGCGTGGGCACCGTGTAGATCGCCTGGCCCTGCAGATGCCGTGCCTGATGGAGCAGCTCAAAAATGTACGTCTTCCCGGCTCCCGTCGGCGCACTCACCACCACGTCCGTGCCCTCGCGCAACAGATTCACCGCCTGGTGCTGCCAGGGATCGGGGAGTTTGAGCTGGTTGATGTTGGCGAGCATGTTATTCACAGCGCGTCGGTGATTACGAACAACTCAACCCCGACGCAACCGAGGTTTGTGCCATGCCTCGCTTGAATCCGTTCGCCGCTGCGGTATCGCTGGACGCACATGGATTGCCGCCAAAACGAAATCGTCACCAGCCTGATGGCCTCATACTGCGAAGTGGGCGGGATCAATCATGTGGATTGCGGGAACCTGCCTTCGAAGCATGCCATCGCGACGCTGTGCGAGGATCTGCTGCACCTGCTGTTTCCGGGTTTTTTCTCGGAGGAGGCGGTGTCTTCCCAGGAGCTGGAGGTGATGACGAACGAACTCGTCGCCGGCATCCGCGGGCGGCTGAACGTGGAGGTGCGCCGCAGCATGCGGCTCAACGGCGTGGAAGGCCCGAAGGACGTGGACACGGCGGCGCTCGTCTGCCGCTTCATGCTGGCCTTGCCGGAAGTCCGGGCGCTGCTGCAAACGGATGTGGAGGCCGCCTTCGAGGGCGATCCGGCGGCTCGTGGCTTTGAGGAGATCATCCTGGCCTATCCGGGACTGGAGGCCATCGCGATCCAGCGCACGGCGCATGTTTTGTACAAGGAAAACGTGCCGCTGATCCCGCGCATGATGACGGAGTGGGCGCATGGCCGCACGGGGATCGACATCCATCCCGGCGCGGAGATCGGCACGCACTTCTTCATCGACCACGGCACCGGCGTGGTGATCGGCGAGACGGCGCAGCTCGGAAATCATGTGAAGCTTTATCAGGGCGTGGGCCTCGTGGCGCGGTCGCTGGCCGCAGGACAGGCGCTGCGCGGGAAGAAGCGGCACCCGACGCTGGAGGATCACGTCACGGTCTATGCGAACGCGACGATCGTCGGCGGTGACACGGTGATCGGCGCCCGCAGCACCATCGGCGCGAACGTTTTCATCCTCGAATCCGTGGCCCCTGACATGCTTTACGCACTGGGCCAGCAGGAGCACCAGGTGAAGGAGAAAAAGAAGAAGTGACCATGCGCGACTTCTCCCAGCTCTGCTTCGACTTCACGGCATCGCCCATCTGGACGCCGTTTCAGTCCGTGCGCGATCTGAAGGCGGAAGACACGCCGGAAATGCCGGAGGAAGCCGTCCCATCCGGACGCGACCCGGAGCTCGAGGAGCAGGCGCGCGGCTGGCTGCTGGCGCTTGAACTGCCCGGCGGCGCGAAACTCGTGACCGTGACCTGGAACGCCCGCCTTCGCAGCACGGCGGGCTACGCGCGTTATCCCAAATGGGAGGTGGAACTCAATCCGCTGCTGCGTGACTTTGAAGGCCAGGTGGAGCGCACGCTGAAGCACGAGCTGGCGCATCTCATCGCCTACCACCGCAGCGGACGCCGCCGCATCGAGCCCCATGGCGGCGAGTGGCGTCAGGCCTGCGCCGATCTCGGCATTCCCGGCGAAAAGGCGCACCACCGCCTGCCGCTGCCGCGCAAGGAGGTGACGCGCAAACTGATCTATGCCTGCCCGGCCTGCCAGAAGCCGGTGCATCGCGTGCGAAAATTCCGCGCACCCACCGCCTGCCTGTCCTGCTGCAACAAGCACGCCGGCGGCCGCTATGACGAGCGCTTCAAGCTGGTGCTGCTGAAGAAGTGACGACCATGGACCTGCCGGAAGTCATCGCGCACTGTCTGAGCCTGCCCGCCGCGGAGGAAACGACGCCGTTCGGCCCCGAGGCGCTCGTTTACAAGGTCGGCGGCAAGATGTTCGCCGTGACCGTGCCGGAGGATTTTCCACCGCGCATCAATTTGAAGTGTGATCCCGAACGTGCCATCGAGCTGCGCGACGAATACAAGGGAATCAAGCCCGGCTGGCACATGAACAAGAAGCACTGGAACACGGTCATCCTCGACGGCACCGTCCCGCCGAAGCTCGTGCGCGAGCTGGTGGAGCACTCGTATCAGCTCGTGGTCGGGGCGCTGCCGAAGAAGGTGAGGGAGGGGTTGACAAAGAAGCCGAAGAAACCATCCCTGAGGTGTGGAAGAAAAGAGCCAGGGGTCGAATGACCCCTGGAAAAGTGTCTCTTCCCACCAATTTCTAAAGGTTGCATGCCGGAGGTTTGCGAGAGGCTTTCGAGAACCCAGCGTAAACGAGAAGTGCTCGTCCGGCTCTCGCATCCCTTCAGGATGCGCCCTTGAGAGGTGTGGACCGCATACGTGGTTCCAGGGGCGGCGCTCGCTTCGCGAGCTTGCCCCTGGCTACCTTCTTTAATCCCTCCGGGATCGTCAGCCATCGCCCGAGTGCGCGACACCTGCGGCGTCAGGTTGCGCTTTCCGGCCAATGTGTCCTTTCACCACCTTGATGACCAAGGTAAACAGAATCACATAGAAGATCACAGCGCCTGCAATGGAAGCCGTCTGCGATTCAGGTTCGTGGTCATATTTTGGCGACTCTGGGATGTATTCAGCTAGGACTCTCTCACGAACGTTGGTTCCAAGAAGATAAAGCGGTTGGGACGCCACTCCTTCGATAACGCGCATGGCCTTGTCTTTCACATAGCCGGTTTCTCGCCCGACAGCTTCGCGGATGTGCAGGAGCTCCAAGTGACGGAGATGTTGACTCAAATCACCTCTGTCCGCAGGCCGGAGGGTCATGGCTTTACGAAAAGATTTTTCACGCCAAGCTTCGATTTCTCGAATCGCATCACCAACATCACCTTTTCTTGCAGTATATGGCTCGTATAAATCTTGAGATTCGCCCTCAGATGGCACGTATGGACTCATCCCAAGCCTCACTTTTTCTTGCGAAAGTGATATCGCTCCCACATCTTTTAAAGCATCTATTTCTTTTTGATCTGTTATCCCCTTAGCATCTACATATTCTTTGATGTAATTATTAACAGCTAGGCCTTTCTGTGATACAGGAACGCGGGCAAATTCTTCGGAACCAAAAGCATCTTGCAAAAGGGAAGAAAATTCATCCGCAGAATTATAACTTGTTTTCATATGGCTTTCGTTACGAGGTAAAATGCGCTCAAAGGAGTCGCTTGCCAAATGGCAAGCGGAGACGAGCCTAGGCGTTCTAGCAGTGAATCTTGATAGCGCCAATGTTACAGATAACAATGTATTGGTTGCCGGTCTCGATGAGGTGATACTGCTGCTTGCGCGCATACTCAAGAAGCTCGGCCAAAGAAGCGTGCTTGTGAACATCACTCCGCTTCCGGCGGACGATGCCTTCCTTGTCAACGATTTGGGCTCCGAACATTTGTTCAATCCATGCGTTCATGTTTGTAGTGTATTGGGATTGCTGGTTTGAGTATGTGCGAGCATTTGCAGGCAAAAGACAAACAAAATATCGGCGATCAAGTTGTAACTCACCCCACCACCAGTTCCACCGGGCAATGATCGCTGCCGTGGATGTCATCGCGGATCGTGCATGACTTGAGCGCTGGCTTCAGCTTTTCGGAGGCGAGCCAGTAATCGAGGCGCCATCCGATGTTCTTCGCACGCGCGTCAGGCGTGCGTTGCGTCCACCAGGTGTAGCGGCCTGGGTTGGGGTCGAACTGGCGGAAGACATCGAGGAAGCCGGCGTCGAGGTGCCGGGTGAGGCTGGCGCGTTCTTCGTCGCTGAAGCCGGGGTTCATGCGGTTCGATTTTGGATTGGCGAGATCGATCTCCTGATGGGCGCAGTTGAGATCCCCACAGGCGATGACGGGCTTTTTCTTCTCCAGATTCTTCAAATGGGCGCGGTAGGCATCGTCCCAGCGCAGGCGGTAGTCGAGGCGGGCGAGCTCGGCCTGCGAGTTCGGCGTGTAAACGTTCACGACGTAGAAGTCCGGAAATTCGGCGGTGATGAGGCGGCCCTCGCGGTCGTGCTCGTCGATGCCGAGACCGAGCGTGGTCGTCTTGAAAGGCACGCGGCTGAGGATGAGCGTGCCGGAGTAGCCTTTCTTCTCCGCACTGTTCCAGACGGCGTCGTAGCCGGTGAACCAGTCGAGATCCACCTGCTCCTGCTGCGCTTTCGTTTCCTGAAGGCAGATGACGTCGGCATCGCCGTCGATCATGTATTCACGGAGGCCTTTTTTGAGGGAGGCGCGGATGCCGTTGACGTTCCAGGAGGTGAGCTTCATGAGGAAATGACGAGTGAGGAATTCGAGATGCCGAATGAAGCCCGAAACCAGGCGCGGGAAAGAGGGAATGCCGCGGCGGTTGCGATTCAGCGTGTTCAGGCTCTTCTGGGACATGAGTTTTGACCGGCTGGCGCCGCACTATCGCTGGATCGAGGCGTTGTTTGCCCGGGAGCGGCTGCAGCGCTGCCGCGTGGCGCTGTTGGATGCGATCCCGGCGGCGGAAAGAGTGCTCATCTATGGCGAAGGGAACGGCCGCTTTCTGGCGGAACTGCTGCGACGCTTCCCCCATGCAAGCGTGACAGTCGTGGAGGCGAGCGAGGCCATGATCGGCCTCGCGAAGGCCCGTCTGCGCCGCGAAGGTCTGGACTCCGCAAGGGTGACATTCGTGCAGACGGATGCGCTGACCTGGGAGCCACCGACGGCCTCCTTCGATCTCATTGTGACGTGCTTCTTTCTCGACTGCTTCCGCGAGGATCAGTTGGAGGTTTTGATCCCGCTCATCGCGAGCGCCGGCGATGGCGGCGCTCGATGGCTGGTGTCGGATTTTCAAATCGCCGCGTCGGGGCTGCGGCGTCTGCGCAGCCGCTTCGTCGTGGGAATGCTATACCTTTTCTTCCGCATGATGACCCGACTGTCCGGTCGTGAACTGGTGGATCCGGCATCGCTTCTACAAGGAGCGGGTTTCACCTGCGAACGACGTTTGGAACAGGATCACGGCCTGCTGTACAGCGCGGCGTGGAGGCGTGCAGATACTGCGTCTCAAGCTCGCGGCATAACTTGAGCAAAGGATGCCAATCCACGCGGATCGAAGCGCCCCCGGCTGTGCTTTTGTTCCCGCATGGACCACAAACCAACCTCCCGTAACCGGTGGTTGCCCGCACTGGGTTTCAGTGTGCTGGCAGCCGTGTCACTCTCCACCGCAACCGCAGGAACGCCCGCACCGGCCCCGGTCGAAGCCGCCGACTGGAAGGCGAACACCATCGCCCCCGTGACGAATTTCGTGTTCTTCGAAGATGCGGTCATCCGCTCCGAGATCCGCCCGATCTTCGCCTATCACACGCTCGACAACGGCTTCATCACCCGCGGCGGTCACGCCACGCTCTACGCGGTGCAGCTTCGCTACGCGGCGACGGAGCGCCTCGGCCTCATCGCCACGCTGGACGGCCATTTTGACATCGACTCACCGGCGCTGGATGTGGACGGCTGGATGGACTTGGCGGCGGGCTTTAAATACGCGCTCATCGACGACGCGGCGAACCAGTTCATCCTCACGCCCGGCCTAACCTTCCACATTCCGACGGGCGACCGCGAGATCTTCCAGGGACGCGGCGGCGGCGAGTTCCGCCCGTTTGTCTCGTTCCAAAAAGGCTACGGAGATCTGCACATCAGCGGCAACGTGGGTCTGCGCATCCCGGTGACGAACAACGAACAGAACGTCGTGGCCAACTACGGCGTGATGGTGGACTACTACACCTGCCGCTGGTTCATTCCCTTCGTCTCGGCGAATTTCTGGACGAACCTCAGCGACGGCAACAACGTCCCCGGCCTGCGCGGCAACGGCTACGACGTGATCAACTTCGGCGCCGGCAATGCGAACGGCGTGACCCAGGGCATGCTGGGCTTTGGCTTCCGCAGCCGCGTGCAGCAGAATGTGGACCTCGGCTTTGCCTATGAGATCGCCGCCATCCGTCCCTACGGTCTCACGAACAACCGCCTGACCGTGGACATGTGTATTCGATTCTGATTCTCTGATCGTGATGTGAACAGATGCGGGCGCACGGGGGGAACCCCCGTGCGCTTTTTTCCCTGGTTGCCGGAAGGGGCCGCCGCTGCATGATGGGCGCCCACCCATGAAATCCGCCGCCCCACTCCATGCCGTCGCCGCGCTCGCGTTCGTCCTTTTCCTGAACGCCTGCGAAAAAAGTGCGCCACCGCAGTCGTCGGAGACGAAACCCGCGCCGGAGGCGGTAGCGCCGAAAAAGCCGGCGGCGGAAGTGGTCGAAACCCCCGAGACCCCGAAGGAGCCGGAGTTCGCGCCACCGGTGCACCTGAACGGCTTTGGCAGTGACGAACCCGCCATCCGCACCGACGAACCCACCCGCGGCGTGATCAAGATCGATCCCAAGGACGTCAAACGCATGGCGGCCGCGCACTGGGAGCAGTTTGACTGCACAAACCTCAGCTTCAAGCGCTGGGGCCGCTACGAGGTGCGCGTGACCTACACCATGCGGCATGCCACGCTCGGCTCCCAGTTCCGCTTCGGCCAGCAGGCGATGAAAAAATCACTGATCGCCTCCAGCCAGCCGAAGCGTGTCGTTTACGGGGAGGTCTATGTGGAAAAACCCGGCACCTATCCTTTCGTGCTCTACATCGCCGCAACAGGCGCGGAGGCCCATTTTGAAATCAAGGAGATCGCCTTTGCTCCGGTTCCGGAAGGTCCCGCCCCCAGGCAGCAGGAAGACGGCACCATCATCCTGAACGCCGGCAGCGCCACCACCTGGTCCGAAAACATGCGCTATGAACCGAAGCCGGAGAAAAACTGCCTCGGCTTCTGGACCAGCGAGGACGACATCGCCGAGTGGACTTTCGACGTCACCAAGCCGGGCCGCTACAAGGTGACCGTGGTGTACGGCTGCGGCACCGGAAACGAAGGCAGCGAGGTCGCCGTGAAATTGGGCACTCAGGAGCTGAAATTCACCACTCAGGACACCGGAGGGTTCCAGAACTGGAAAGAACTCGCCATCGGCGAAATCGAAATCGCCAAATCAGGTGAAACCCGCCTCGTCATCGACCCTGTCACCAAGGTCAAAAACGCCGTGCTCGACGTGCAAAAGGTCGTGCTCACGCCGGCAGGCTGAGCCGGGCGCTGGGGCGCTAGATGGCGCTACCACAAAAACCTCTCCTCATACGCCACCATGCCGGGGTTCAGCATTGCCACATACTCCTCCTGAAAGGTCTTCACACGATGATGCTCCTCCTGGTTCAAAACATAGGCCCGCACCGCCTCCAGATCCGGCGCGGCAAAGGTGAACGCGCCATAGCCCTCCTGCCATGCGAAGCCCGCCAGTCGCAGTTCCTCGTGAATCCAGCGTGAGGACTCGCTCTTCACCTCCCGCATCACATCCGCGAGGCAATGCGTCGCCCGCAAACCGGCGGCGATGTGGATATGATCACTCGTGCCATCCACGGCATGCGCGATGCCGTCCATGTTTCGGATGATGCCGCCGATGGATGAGTGAACGCGTTGTCGATGCGTCCCCGACTGCCGGTGTTCCCGGTGCTTCGTGCTGAACACGAGATGGTAATGGATGAGTCGATGACTACGATGAACGGAGACGCTGTTCCAAATCAGGAGGTGCTTCAAACACGAAGGCCTTGCCACGCTTGCGTTGGCTCAATAACCCCTTCTCCGCCAAGCCAAGCACATCTGAGCGTGCCGTGCCATAGCTGATACGATGGCTGTTTTGATGGCTCTCGATCGTGAAGATGGTATCGGGATGGCGGATGGCCTTATTCAGCAGCGCCTCCTGGCGGTGATTGAACTCACCAAGACCACGCAGCAGACTGCTCGCTTCACGGATCTGTTTCGATTTGCGCTCGATGTAGTCATAAAGCGCCCGCGTGGCCTCTTCGATGACGGTGAACTGGTGCAGCAGGAAGTAATTCACATCGTTGCCGTCCGTCTCCGTTTTCAGGAAAGCCTCCCCATATTTTTTCCGCGAGCGGAGGATGATCTGCGAGATGGAGATGAACTCGAAAAGCCAGAAACCGCGATTCAGCGCCAGCCAGTAGAACAAAGCCCGCGCTGTGCGACCATTGCCATCTTTGAACGGGTGATCGTAGGCGAGCCAGAAGTGCAAAATAACCGCCCGGACGATGGGGTGAACAAATGGACGTGAGTCATCCGGCTGATTCGCGAAGTCGCACATCACCTGGAGACGTTTCTCCAGTGTTTCGGCGGGTGGCGGCACATGCAACACCTCCTCCGTTTGCTCATCCACGACTTCGACCAGCTCCTCCGTCCGCCGCAACCTGCCTGTGGCCGTGGGATCATCCAACGTGTCTTCCGTGATTCGATGATGAATCTCGAAAATGAGCGCAGGCGTCAGTTTTTCCGATTTCCAACGCCGCATCTCCTGCATCGTCTGGTAGTTGTTCAGGATCATCCGCTCGCTGGTGTCCTTCGGCCTGCGTTGCGTGCGCAGCATCTCTTTGGCGACCTCCCGTGTTGTCGCGGCTCCCTCGATCTGGCTGGAAGTGATGGCCTCCTCCATCAGGCTGCTGATATAGTACTGATCTTGCGTCCCCTTACTGGCGACTTGCGGCGGCATGGAGACGGCTCCACCAGCTCTCATGTCGATTTGGTGGAGCAGCAGCTGCATGGTGTCCGTGAGGAACCAAGTGAAAGGCTTTCCCCTGGCGTCGCGGAGGGGAAGCTGCTTCGATTGGGCCATCCGTTGGTAACGTAACGCGAACCACCACTCCTCCGTGGTCAGACCCGCAGGTGTGGGGTGACGGCGCATTTCCTCCCAGTGGAAATACCGGTCATCGGGAAATTCTGACCGCGTCGTCAGCTCGAAAAAGCGCTCCTTTCCCAGCTTCTGGATCAGTTCGTGTAGAGAGGGCGGTGTGCGGGGCATTCTCATGGCATCAATTTTCTATTAATTTGTCTCAAATTAATACCAACCGGCTAATTTGCTATCAATTTGTCAAAAACTAATAGCAAATTGATAGTTGTATCACACCGACTCAAAGAAATTGCGCCCTGGAAAAGCACGCAGGGTCTGGCGGGCAACATCGCCGGGAGACATTCGCACGCTTCTCGCGCCCCTGCCGGGGCGCATCCCGGATTTGGGAACGGTGGGGGCGATTCGTTTCCGGTGGTTCCCGGTCGCTCCGCGACGTTGCATCGCTGCGCTCACCCTTCGGGCAGCCTTCGGCTGGCTGTCTCGCTTCGCTCGGCTCACCACCGGCTAATCTCTTTCGAGCCTCCGGCTCGGAAGAGTCGTTTAGCTAAGTTTGCTGTTATTGTTCAAAAGCCACTCTGAAATCGCGGACCGTAGAACTGAGGACACGATTCTCTCCAATCCTGTTAGAGTCGTGCTTTTACAGACAAGCTTTTTCAAGTCGTTGTCGGCAAGCACAGGTTCACCGATCCCTATCTCACTTCCGGCATGGTCATGCTCGATAAACCAAAGGCCATTCTTATTACCTGTGTGAAGAAGTTTGCTTCGAACATCATATGCAGCCATCACGCGTGACCGAAGATCAGTTCGATCGCGAATCACCGCATACATTTCTGTAGTTTCACGCTGCTCAAAAAAGGCATCAGGGATGAAATGATCGACAATACATGCGACCTTACGGCGAACTTGATACAACCGCCCTTTTACACGCTTGGCGATAGATTCTCCACGAGGGCAATGCTGTTCAATGGTTTGCAAGTCTTTGAGCAAACTCTCATCAAACTGTTCAGCGTCCGAATATTCCCGGAGATCAACTAAACACTCCAAAGTTGAAATCAGAAAGGTGAACGCCATTTCAGGTCGTTCAGCGTAATTTTCCAAAGCGACCCTATAGAACTCGGAAGCCCTGAGAATTAGCATCAAATGCTTGTCGGATTCATCAGAGTGAACGTATGAGCGCAAGAGATGAGCAGCGTTTTTCAGGTTCAGCTCGGGGCCGTTTGGCTTACGCGGATGGTCATTAAACGAAGGTTTAAATGGAAATGCGGTTGGGCGACTCCAGACAGAAGGCATGGTCAATCTCGTCCCTGATTGGATATGGCCAAGGTTGATTACAAATTTGCCAAAGAAAGCGCCCAATAGTGCGCTGGCTTCTTCTCCAACCCAATCATAGCTTTGAATTACAATAGATTTAGGGTCCCGAGGAGGAACTAAAACAGAAAATGTGAAATAGGATTTTTTCAGAGCACCTTGCTCGCTCAACGCGAAAGCTTCTCGTTTCCCAAACGTCGGAAATGTAAATGTGAGCGACGAATCTTCCTCTTCATAGCCGCCAACGAAATGAGCTGGAGACTGAAAGACAAATCGCTGAACAGTTTCTGGAAGACTTAAGCTCATATAAAAGAGCTTCAATGCTTCACCGAGCATCCCGGACCCACCGTTTGGAAGAAGTCGTTTCCTTTGTCATCGATGAGGATGAACGCCGGGAAGTCTTCGACTTCGATCTTCCAGATGGCTTCCATGCCGAGCTCGGCGAACTCGACGACTTCGACCTTCTTGATGTTTTCCTTCGCCAGAATCGCCGCGGGACCGCCGATGCTGCCGAGGTAGAAGCCGCCGTGCTTCTTGCACGCGTCGGTGACCTGCTGGCCGCGATTGCCTTTGGCGATCATGACCATGCTGCCGCCGTGGCTTTGGAAGAGATCGACGTAGCTGTCCATGCGTCCCGCAGTGGTGGGACCGAAGCTGCCGCTGGGCATGCCGGCGGGCGTTTTGGCGGGGCCGGCGTAATAGACGGGGTGGTTTTTGAAGTAATCGGGCAGCGGCTTGCCGGCATCGAGCATCTCCTTGAGCTTCGCATGGGCGATGTCGCGCGCGACGATGATGGGGCCGTTGATGAGGAGGCGCGTGGTGGTGGGATACTTGCTGAGTTCCGCGCGAATCTCCTCCATCGGACGGTTCGTGTCGATGCGCACGGCGTTGGTGTCCTTGCGATGGCGCAGCGCCTCGGGGATGTATTGCAGCGGGTTGGTTTCAAGCTTCTCGATGAAGACGCCGTCCTTCGTGATCTTGCCCTTCGCCTGACGGTCGGCGGAGCAAGAAACGCCGATGCCGATGGGCAATGAGGCGCCATGACGCGGCATGCGGATGACGCGCACGTCGAGTGCGAAGTATTTGCCACCAAACTGCGCACCGATCCCGCACTCGCGAGCGGCTTGGAGCATTTGCGCTTCGAGTTCGACATCGCGGAACGCACGACCGTGCTCGTTGCCGGTGGTGGGGAGGTTGTCGTAATACTTCGTGGAGGCGAGCTTGACGTGCTTCATCGTCGCCTCCGCCGAGGTGCCGCCGATGACGAAGGTCAGATGATAAGGCGGGCACGCGGCGGTGCCGAGCGAAGTCATCTTTTCACTGAGGAACTTCACGATGCTCTTCGGATTGAGCACGGCGCGGGTCTCTTGATAGAGGAAAGCCTTGTTCGCCGAGCCACCGCCTTTGGCGATGAAGAGGAATTTGTAGGCGTCGCCATCGGTGGCATACAAATCGAGCTGCGCGGGCAGGTTGGTGCCGGTGTTCTTTTCGTCGAACATGTTTAGCGCGGCGTTTTGCGAGTAGCGCAGGTTGTTCTCCGTGTAGGCGAGATAGACGCCCTTCGAGAGCGCGGCCTCGTCACCGCCGCCGGTCCAGACCTGCTGGCCTTTTTTGCCCATGATGATGGCGGTGCCGGTGTCCTGGCAGAAGGGCAGCAGGCCCGCGGAGGCCACGTCGGCGTTTTTCAGCATCGTGAGCGCGACCATGCGGTCGTTTTCGCTCGCCTCGGGATCGTCGAGGATGGCGGCGACCTGCTTCAGGTGCTTCGGGCGGAGGAAGAAATTGATGTCGTGAAAAGCCTGATTCGCCAGCAGCGTGAGTGCGTCGGGATCGACGACGAGCAGTTCCTTGTCGCCGATCTTTTCGACGCTGACGTGTTCCTTCGTCAGCAGACGGTATTCGGTGTCATCGGTGCCGAGTTCGAGGAGTTCCTGATAGTGAAATGCGGGCGTGGGCATGGGAGTGTGATTCTGAAAGGGATACGGCTGCGGGCAACGTGGAAAGGGGCATTTTGTACGATCACCAGGCGCATGGCAGGACGCCAACCCGCAATTGAGAGCCTGCGAACCTGAAAATCACGCAAACCCAAAGTGGTATCCTCCATTTAGAATCCCTCCCCCGTGACGTATCTTTGGCGTCAGGTCTGCTCACCGCCCACGTCACTTCCTCCATCGCCTAAACCCGCTCTTTGCCACGATCGGGCGCGGTGTGCGGCAACCAGACTTCATCCGCCCCTTTCGGAACCATGCACTTCACCCGTCATCTCCTGCACGCGACGCTTCTGTTCGGCACGGCCCTTCATGCCGCCGAGTCCCCCTCCTTCCGCAACACCATCCAGCCGATCCTCACCCGCTACGGTTGCGCGATGGGTGCGTGCCACGGTGCGGCGGCAGGTCAGGGCGGCTTTCGGCTTTCCCTGCGCGGCTTCGATGACGAGGGTGACTGGCTTTCGATCACGCGCAGCGCCAACGGACGCCGCATCACGCTGGAAGATCCGGCGCGGAGTCTTTTTCTGCTCAAAGCGGTCAAAGGGGTGCCGCACAAGGGCGACAAGCGCTTCGAGATGAACTCGCCGGAGTACAAGGCCATCGCCGACTGGATCGCCGCGGGTGCGCCGGGGCCGCAGGCGGATGATCCGCGCATCGTGTCGCTCGGCGTGTCGGAGCCGCATCTCATCACGCAGGCGGGACGCGACGTGCAGTTGAAGGTCACCGCGACCTTCAGCGACGGGCGCAGCGAGGACGTGACCCGCTGGTGCAAATACAACGCCACCCATGCCAGCGTAGCCACCGTGGATGACAACGGCCTCATCAAAACCACCGGCAGTGGCGAAGGCACCGTCAGCGCCTGGTATCTCAGCCAGCTTGCCGTCGTGACCGTCACCATCCCGCAGCCGGGCAAAGCGGACGAAGCCGTGTTTGCCACCTTGAAGCCGCGCAACTTCATCGACGAACTCACCCTGGCAAAACTGCGCGAGCTGAACATCCCGCCATCCGTGCGCGCCGCCGATCATGAGTTCCTGCGCCGCGCATTTCTCGACACGATCGGCGTTTTGCCAACGCTCGATGAAACGCGCGCTTTCCTCGCCGACAAGGCAGCAGACAAACGCGACCGCCTCATCGATGCCTTGCTTCAGCGGCCCGAGTTTGTCGATTACTGGTCGCATCGCTGGAGCGATCTCTTCCTCGTGAATGGCGACAAGCTCGCGCCCACCGCGATGTGGTCGTATTACAACTGGATCCGCCGTCACGTCGCCGCGAACACGCCATGGGACGCCATGGTGCGCGATCTCCTGACCGCCACCGGCAGCACGCTGGAGCATGGCGGCGTGAATTTCTTCGTTCTCAACGACGAGCCGACGAAATGCGCCGAAACCGTCAGCGTCGCCTTCATGGGCACCTCCATCGCCTGCGCAAAGTGCCACAACCATCCGATGGAAAAGTGGACCTACGATCAATACTACGCCTTCGCGAACCTGTTCGCCCGTGTGCGCACCAAAAACGGCACGCAGGCCGATGAACGCGTGCTTTTTAGCGACACGCAGGGCGATCTCGTCGCGCCGCTCACCGGCAAACCGCAGCCGCCGCGCCCGCTCGATGCGCTGGAGCCCGTCTCGATGACCTCCACCGAGGATCGCCGCATCACTTTGGCAAAATGGCTCACCAGTGCCGACAACAAACTCTTCCAACGCGCCATCGTGAACCGCGTGTGGGCGAACTTCTTCGGCAGCGGCCTCGTCGAGGCCGTCGATGACCTCCGCGTCACCAATCCCGCCAGCAACGAGCCGCTCTTCGCCGCCGCGTGCGAGCATCTCGTGAAGCAAAAGTTCGACCTGAAGGCCATCATGCGCACCATCTTGCAAAGCGAGACCTACCAGCGCAGCAGCATCACGCAGCCGGAGAACATCACCGACCTCCGCTACGGCTCGCACTACGTCCCGCGCCGCCTGAAGGCCGAGGTGCTGCTCGACACCGTGAGCCAAGTCACCGCCGCGCCCACCACCTTCAAGATCGACCGCCGCAACGCCAACCGTGGCACCGCCGACGCCTACCCCATGGGCTTCCGCGCCCTGCAACTGCCCGACAGCAACATCGCCAGCTACTTCCTCAAAAGCTTCGGCCGCGCCGACCGCGTCGCCACCTGCGAATGCGAGCGCACCAACGAGCCCAGCATGGCCCAGGCCCTCCACATCGCGAACGGCGAGACGCTGAACCAAAAGCTCGCCCAAAAAGACAACCGCCTCGACGCCCTGCTTAGCAGCAAACAGCCTGACGCCAAGATCATCGAAGAAGCCTATCTATTGACGCTGACTCGCGCCCCCACCGCCCGCGAACTCGAAAAAGCCACCGCCCTGCTCGCCAGCGCGAAACCCGAAGACCGCCGCACCACGCTGGAAGATCTGTTTTGGAGCCTGATGAGCTCGAAGGAGTTTTTGTTTAATCACTGAGTCATGAACCGCAACTTTCACCTCACTCGTTCCATGCGTTTCATTCCCTCCATGCTCATCGGAATGTTCACGGCGCTCACCCACGCCCAAACCGTGGACTATACGAAGCAGATCGTCCCACTCTTCGACACCTACTGCGTCGATTGTCACAGTGCGGATGACGCGGATGGGGAGTTCTCGTTGGACACCTTTGCGGCGCTGATGAAGGGCGGCGAGGAAGGCGCGGCCATCGTGGCGGGGAAGGCGGACGAGTCGCTGCTGGTGAAGTTTCTCGAAGGTCGCTCAGGTCGCGGTGGGAAGAATGAATTCATGCCGCCGGGCAAGCGCGACAAGCTCAAGCCGGAAGAGATCGCGCTCATCAAGGCGTGGATCAATGCCGGTGCCAAAGGCCCGCTCGTCTCGGAGGCGAAACCGATGCCGAAAGAGGTCATCACACCGAAAATCGCGCCGACGGTACCGCCGAAGCGCTCGATCCAGGCGGTGGCATTTTCGCCGAATGTGCAGTTCATCGCCGTGGGTCGCTATGGCGAGGTCGAGCTGCTCAATCCAGTCACGCGGGCCGTCGTGCGCAAGCTCACGGGCTTCACCGGCAAGGTGAACGCGGTCGCCTTCTCATCCGATGGCGAGACGGTGTACGCCGGCGGTGGTGAGGCGGGCATCGTGGGCATCGTGCGGAGTTGGAAAACGAGCGATGGCAGCCCGCTGCGCTCCTTTGAAGGCCACACGGATGCCGCGTATGCGCTCGCGGTTTCGCCGGATGGCAAATTCATAGCCACGGGAGCCTACGATCAAAAAATCCGACTCTGGGACACGGCGACGGGCAAAGAAGTCGCGCTGCTCAAAGGCCACAACGGCGCGGTGAATGGCCTGTCGTTCCGCCCGGATGGCAAAGTGCTCGCCAGCGCCAGCGCGGACCGCACGGTGAAGCTGTGGAGCATTCCCGCCGGTCAGCGGCTCGACACGCTCTCGCAGCCGACGAAGGAGCAGACGAGCGTCGTCTTCAGCGCCGATGGCAGGCAGCTCTTCGCCGCCGGTGGCGACAACCGCATCCGCGCATGGGCGATCAGCGCCGATGCGAAAGAGGGCACGAACAAAATCATCACGACCCTCTTTGCGCATGAAGGCACGATCCTGAGCCTGGCGCTGTCGCAGGACGGGAAGCTGCTCGCCTCGACCTCGACCAACAAGTCGCTCAAAATCTGGAACGCCTCCGGTCTCACCGAAAAGCTCTCGCTCGAAGCCCAGCCCGACTGGACATCGGCGCTCGCCTTCACCGACAAGGCGCGGCTCATCGCCGGTCGCGTGGATGGCAGCCTTGCGCTCTACGAATCGGCCACCGGCAGGGTTGTGACGGCCCCGGTGCCCGCCAAACCCGCGATGGCGGCGAAATCTGCCAAGATCCAACTCGGCAGCATCGCGCCGCGGGCCGCGCACATCGGTGGCGAGCTGTTGGTGACGACAGCAGGCAAAAACTTCACCGGGGACACTCAGGCGCTGGCCTCGCACCCAGGTTTGAAAGTTCAGCTCGCCAAAAGCTCGATCAAAGCCACCAGCGCCCGTTTGAAAATCACCGCAGGCGCTGACCTGCCGCGTGGTGCCTATGACGTGTGGTTGAAAAATGCCGCCGGCGAGTCGGCGCGGATGAAAATCTACGCGGATGAGATCACACCCACAATCACGAAGGCTGCGGACTTCAAAGAGGCGCCGGTGAGCCTCGCGGATCTGCCCGCCAGCGTGTGGGGTGCGCTCACGGAGACGGGGCAGCATGACGCGTATCGTTTCACCGCGAAAGCGGGCGCGGAGCTGGTGCTCGATCTCGCCGTGGCGCAGGTCGGCAGCGCGGCGAAATCGCCCACGCTGGAGATCATGGACCTGAACCGCACGGTGCTCGCGGTGAATCGCGGCCTCGACAGCGGCAGCGATCCCTTCCTCGCATGGAAAGCGCCTGCGGATGGGGATTACATCGTGCTCGTGAGCAACACCACGATGGATGGCAGCGCGGGCCATGTCTATCGCCTCACCCTCGGTGCGCTTCCGTATGTCACGGGCTGGTCTCCGCTTGCCGCGCAGGTTGGTAAGGAGACGAAAGTCACGCTCATCGGTCATCATCTCGGCGACAAGGCCACGGTAACAATGAAAGCGGAAAAAGAAGGCATGATGAACGTGCCTCTGGATGTCAAGGCGCTGCGTTTTCGCACGATGCCATCGTTGCGCGTGAGTGCGCTGTCACAGGTGGGTGAGATCGAGGGCAATGATGACCTCGCGAAGGCGCAGATCGTATCCGCGCCGGTGACGGTGAGTGGTTTGCTCGCCAAGGCGGGCGACATCGACCACTTCGCTTTCGATGCCAAAAAGGGCCAGGCGTGGATCATCGAGACGCTCGCCGCGCAGGCAGGCTCGCCCGCCGACACCAAGCTCGAAATCCTGCACGCCGATGGCAAACCCGTCGCTCGTTTGCTCATGCAGGCCGTGCGCGACAGCTACAACAACTTCCGCAGCGTCGATGCCAACAACCCGGACATCCGCCTGCAAAACTGGGAGGAGATGGAGCTGAACGAGTATGTCTGGTTCAATGGCGATGTGATGAAGATCTTCCGCCAGCCGCGCGGACCGGACGGCGGCACGTTCTTTTATGTCAGCGGGGGCAAGCGCCGCGCCTACTTCGACACCACCGCAAACTCGCACTCTCTCGACGAGCCCTGCTACGTCGTGCAGCCTCATCCACTCGGCACCGAGCTGCTGCCCAACGGCCTGCCCGTCTTCACGCTGAACTACGGCAACGACGACGCGGGCGACCGCAAGCTCGGCCGCGACTCGCGCCTCTTCTTCACCGCGCCAGCCGACGGCCGCTATGTCATCAAAGTCACCGACACGCGCGGCTGGGGTGGCGACCGTTTTGTGTATGCGCTGTCCATTCGCGAGCCGAAGCCCGACTTCAGCGTCAAGCTCGCCGGCATGAACCCCACCGTCATGCCCGGTGCCTCCGTCGGCTTTTCCTTCCGCGCCGAGCGAGTCGATGGCTTCGACAACCCTATTCAGATCGACATCACGGGTGTGCCCGCCGGATACTTCGTCTCCTCGCCGATCCGCATCGAAGCCGGCCACGATCTCATCAGCGGCAGCCTCCACGCCGCGCCCGATGCCAAAGCGGACGCCGACTGGAGCCAGCTCAAGATCACCGCGAAGGCTGACGGCATCACGCACGACGCCGGAACCTTCGGCAAAGTCACGCTCGGCGCCGCACCGAAATTCATTATCGTCATGGAACCTGACACCGGCGGCAAAGCCGTCATGCGCGACATCAAAGACGAGACCCAGCCGCTCGATATCACCCTCGCGCCGGGCCGGACCGTGAAGGCCTGGATTCGCGCCGTGCGCATGGGCAACGAAGGCATCATCAACCTCGACGTGCATGGCCTCCCTCACGGCGTCATCATCGATGACATCGGTCTCAACGGCGTGCAGATCCGCGAGAAGGAAAACGAACGCCCCATCGTCTTCCGCGCCGCCGACTGGGTTGCGGATCAGGACAAACTCATCCACGCCGCCCTCAGCTCCGCCCGCAGCGAGCACGACAGCGCCACCTTGCAGACGAGCTTCCCCGTGCTGATGAAAATCCGGAAGGCTGCGGGCGTTGCGGTGAAGTGACTAGATCGTGTTTGCTGGGGTGAATGCGTTCTTCCGAGGCCTTAATCTTCAGTGGAGCAGCATGTCGTGCAGACATTGAATCGAACCTTGGCAAACAGGGCATCGAAACCCACTCGTCCGCAAGACCTCGGGATCAACAAGGCGGCCTTGAGCCTTGCATTGGTTGCAACTCAGTGAACTCCAGGCCACCCGACCCGTAAAATCACCGACTTCGATCCAATCGCTGACAGGCCCCCCTCTTTCTCCGCCTCATACAGGCTCTGTCTTGTGTTCTCCAGTTGTAGTGGTGAATGTTAAACACAAGCGGACCTCTACTCCGCCTTCTTCTTTTTGCCTTTGCCCTTCTTCTTCGCGCCCGCTTCGCTTGGATAGGGCTTCACCTGCGCACGTTCCGCCCAGGCCTCCCACTGCGCGGTGAGTTCCTTCGCTTTCTCCGGCTGGGCGGTGGCGAGATCGTGAAGCTCGGTGCGGTCGGTTTTCAGATCGTAGAGCTCCCACGGTGCGTTGCGGCCTTTGCGGACGAGTTTCATGTCGCCGACGCGGATCGCGGCGTTGCCCTCGTGTTCCCAGAAGAGGGTGTCGCGATCGAGGGATTCATTTTTGAAGGCGGTGACGAGACTCTTGCCTTCCATCGGCGTGATCGACTTTTCTTTGAACTGCGCAGGATACTCCGCGCCGCTGACATCCACGCAGGTCGCCATGATGTCGATGAGATGCGCCGGCTGCCTTCGGAGTTCGTTCTTCGCGGTGATCCCCGCAGGCCAGTGCGCGATGAGCGGCGTGGCGATGCCGCCTTCGTGGTTGTAGTGCTTGTAGAGGCGGAAGGGCGTGTTTTGCGGAAAGGCCCAGCTTTCGCCGCAGAACCAGTTCGAGTCAGCCTTGGTGGGATCGCCCTCGGTGCGGCCTTTCGGGCCGGACTCGGCGTTGCCGCCGTTGTCGCTCATGAAAAGGATCAGCGTGTTGTCGAAGACACCGCGTTCCTTCAGTCCGGCGACGAGATCGCCCACGGCCTGGTCCATGCGAAACACACAGGCTGCATACACGGCCATGAGGTGGTCGAAGCGCTCCTTTTCCTCTGCAGGCACATCCTTCCACGGCATCACCGCCTGCGGGCGCGGGGATTTGGCCCAGTTCTTGTCGATGATGCCCAGCTCGATCTCCTTCGCATAGCGCCGGTCACGGATGGCTCCCCAGCCTGCCTTGTACTGGCCGCGAAATTTCTCGATCGCGTCCGCCGGCGCTTGCAGCGGGAAGTGCGGCGCGTTGTGGCAAAGGTGCAGGTAAAACGGCTTCTTCTCGGCGAGTGCCTCGTCGATGAACTTCAGGCCAAAGGTCGTCCACAGATCCGTCGAGTACCAGTCCTTCGGCAGGCGGGGGTCATCCGCTTTGATGGCCTCACCGTTGAGCGAAAGGTCGTAGCGCGACGATCCGCCGTAGTAAAAGCCGCCCGCCGCCGGATTCAGGCTGCGGTCAAAGCCGCGGCCCCAGGGCGTGACGCCGAGATTTTGACCGACATGCCACTTGCCGGACATCGCCGTGAAATAGCCCGCCGGTTTCAGCACCTCCGCGATGGTGACACAGGAGTCATTCAACCTGCCGCGATAACCGGGCACGCCTTTGTCATCGGTCATGTGCCCTACGCCCGCCTGATGCGGATAGAGGCCGGTCAGCAGGGACGCGCGAGTGGGACAGCAGCGGCCCGTGTTGTAAAACTGCGTGAAGCGCAGCCCGTCCGCCGCCAGCGCATCGAGATTCGGCGTCGGAATCTCACTGCCGTAGCAGCCGATGTCGGAAAAGCCCATGTCATCGACCAGGATGACCACGATGTTCGGCTTTTCAGCGGCGAAGGACAGCCCACAGAGGGCAAAGAGCAGCACGGAGAGGATGGATTTCATGTCGTGCTGGTAAACGCAACCAGGGCCGCCACCTTCCGCCTCTTCCGCACACGCGCCTATTCGAGATGCACCGCCATCTTCGGCTTGGAAAGCCATCGTCTGCGGCCAAGATGCGCGCATGACCAACCGCCGCCGATTCGCCGCCGCACTGAGCGCCTTGTTCCTCCTCTCTTACGCCGCTGCCGACGAGTCCAAGTGGATCCCGCTCTTCAATGGCAAGGATCTCGCTGGCTGGACGATCAAGATCGCGAAACACCCGCTCGGCGAAAATTTCGCGGGCACCTTCCGCGTTGAGGACGGCATCCTGAAGGTCAACTACGATGGCTACGAGAAATTTGACCAGCAGTACGGGCACCTCTTCACCAACCTCGCCTACTCGCATTACATCCTGCGCATGGAATATCGCTTTACCGGCACGATGATGGCGGATGCACCGAAGTATGTGAACCTCAACAGCGGGGTGATGCTGCACGCGCAGCCGCCGCAGAGCATGCGCTTTGACCAGGGTTTCCCTTCGAGCCTGGAGATGCAGTTCCTGGCGGATGAGGGCAAAGGCCCGCGGCCGACGGGCAATCTGTGTACGCCGGGCACGCATGTGGAGATGGGCGGGGTGCTTTTCACCAAACACATCGCCCAATCCAGCTCACCCACCTTTCCTGCGGAGGAATGGGTGCGTGCGGAGATGGAAGTGCGCGGAAACGACGAGATCATCCACCGCATCAACGGTGTGGAGGTGCTGCGCTACCAGCGCCCGCAGCTCGATGCGGCGTGCAAGATCGCTCCCGCGAGCGACATCACGGATGCCGGTGGCGATGTGATGCTGGGCTACGGACACATCGCCCTGCAGGCGGAGGGCCAGCCGGTGTGGTTCCGGAAGATCGAGCTGATGTCGCTGGAGAAGAAGTAGGCCGGCCCTGACTCAGCGCAGGTTCACTGCGCCGCCGTCGAGGGTGTAGTTCGTGCCGGTGGCGAAGGAGGCCTCGTCGCTGCAGAGGTAGAGGGCGAGTGCGGCGATTTCTTCCGGCTTGGCCATGCGGCCGATGGGCTGGGCCTCGCTGAGCTTCTGGAACATCTCGGCTTCCTGGCCGGGATAGGTTTTGGCGAGGTAGCCATCGACAAAGGGCGTATGCACGCGGGCGGGGGCGATGCAGTTGCAGCGGATGCCGTCTTTGATGAAGTCCTTGGCGATGGAGTAGGTCATCATGAGCACTGCGCCCTTGGTCATGGAGTAGGCGAAGCGGTCGGCGAGGCCGATCTGGGCGGCGATGGAGCACATGTTCAGGATGACGCCGTTTTTGCGGGTGACCATGTGGGCCAGGGCGGCCTGGGCGCAGGCGTGCACGCCTTTGATGTTCACGTTGTGCAGGCGGTCCATGTCCGCCTCGGTGGTGGTCAATGCGGTGCCGATGTGGGCGATGCCAGCGTTGTTGACGAGGATGTCGATCTTGCCGTGCTTCGCGGCGACAGCGTCGAAAAGGCTCTTCACGCCGGCGTAGTCACCGACGTCGCAGGCTGTGGCGTTGGCACTGCCACCGGCGGCCATGATTTGGTCCACGGTTTCCTGGGCGGATTCCTGTTTCAAATCGAAGACCTCCACATGAGCGCCCTGTTTGGCGAAGAGGATGGCGATGCCCTGGCCGATACCGGAGCCGGCGCCGGTGATGATGACGGTTTTGTTGGCGAGTGAGAACATGAGGTAGGTGAAGGGTAATGTCGAAACTGCGGGCCAGATCAAACGGCGAATGGGGTGAAGCGGTTTTCAATTCGCTTGGGAATCACGCACTGAATCTGTGCGCGACCGGATTCGTAGTCTTCGCTCAACACCTTGCCTTCCTGATGCGCGAGGGCGACGAGGTCCATGCGGTCGAGCGGCAGGTCAAGGCTGAGCCGGACGACGCGGTCGATCATGAAGTCGTGCAGGCGGTGGAGGAGGCCGTCCATGCCGTGGCCGGTTTTGACCGAGATCAGGACCGCGCCGGGAAAGTCGCGCTTCAGTTCGCTGAGGCGCAGATCATCGACGAGATCGACCTTGTTGAGGACGATCAGCACTTTCTTGTCACCGGCTCCGAGCTCGCCGAGCACCTGGGTCGTGGTGGTGTAAAATTCAAGCGCCTGCACCGAGCTGGCGTCGATGACATGAATGAGAAAGTCGGCCTGGTTCGCCTCTTCAAGCGTGGCGCGGAAGGACTGCACGAGGTCGTGCGGGAGATTGCGGATGAAGCCGACGGTGTCGGTGACGAGCAGCGGCTGGCCGTCCGGCAGTTCCATGCGCCGCGTGGTGGTGTCGAGCGTGGCGAAGAGCTTGTTCTCGACGTAGGCGTCGGATTCGGTCAGGCGGTTGAGCAGCGATGACTTTCCGGCGTTGGTGTAGCCGACGATGGCCGCGTGGGGCACGGGCACGCGGCTGCGCTCCTTGCGCATGGTGTCGCGCTGGCGCTTCACGTCTTCGAGATCGGCGCGCAGCTTGTCGAGGCGCTTGCTGGCGAGCCGCCGGTCCACTTCGAGCTGCGTTTCCCCCTCGCCACGGGCTGCGCCGGCTCCGCCCTGACCACCGCCGGCACCACCGCCCTGGCGGTCAAGGTGTCGCCACATGCGCGTGAGGCGGGGAATGGAGTATTCAAGACGTGCGAGCTCCACCTGCAGGCGTGCCTCGCGGGTTTTGGCGCGCATGTTGAAGATGTCGAGGATGACTTCGTGGCGGTCGATCACGCAGATGGCGCCCTCGCTTTCCCAGGCCCGCTGCTGGGCGGGGCTGAGTTCGTTGTCCCAGACGATGCAGTCGGCGCCGATTTCCTGCGCCTGCTTCATGAGTTCGGCCGACTTTCCGCTGCCGATGAGGTAGCGGGCGGTGTGCTCGCGGGCGAAAACGAGCTCGCGGGCGATGACCTCGATGCCGAGCGTGCCCACCAGCTCTCCGAGTTCCTCCAGGAGGTCGGCGGCGGGCTGTTTCTCGCGGCGGTCGAAATACGCGCCGATGAGAAAGGCGCGCTCGACCTTGTTGGGCTTTTCACGGATGTCGAACATGAGCGCGTGAGCATGGCGAGCGGCGGCACGTTGCCAAGCCGCGTATTCCATGCGATGAACGCCGCCATGACCCGCCGCCACGCCTTTTTTGCCGCTTTCTGTCTCGGACTCGCCGCTTGCGATTCCTCGGACGGGGGGCGGATGCCCGTGAATCTCTTCGAATGCGAGGCCGGGGAGGCTGCGGTGCGCCACCTCATCTCCAAGCTGCCTGAATTGAATCCGGGCGTGGCCAAGAGCTACTCCATCGTGCTGGGAGAGATCAACCGTGACGGCATGACTCCGGCCAGCGACGAGTTTTTGGCACGGTTCAGCGACCTGAAGCTGAAGTTCATCAACGCGCTGAACCTTAAAGACATCGACCCCGATCACACTATCGTGGACCCCGAGACACGTCTGGCGGTCTTCGTTTTGCAGCTCCGCTCACTGAAACAGAAAAGCGCGACGAGCTGGGAGGCCGAGGTCGGCTGGAGCTACAAGAAGGAATTCGGACGGCTCAAATTGCAGCTCGACACGCAGGACGAGAAGCTCGTGGTGGCGTCGTCCAGCCCTGCGCCGTGAATTCTCGCGGGGAGAAATGCTGAACGAAGTTGTAAGGGGCGGATCAAAGATGGTCGAATAGTATCGCAGCGATAACGACCAAGACACCGCCATGCAAACCTACTCCGAATCCCCTGACGTCGTCGCGCCCGCCGCACCGCGGGCGCGTTCCACGAAAAAAATCGTCCTCATCACCCTCGCCGTCGTTCTCGGCTGCGCGGGCATCGCCGCCGCGACCACGGCCTACTGGGTCAAGCATACCTTCTATCCCTCGCCGATCACTCCAGTGAGTCTCACGGCGACGGAACAAGCCGCATTCGACGGCAAACTCCGCGCTCTCAGCGATCCCTCCGCGATTCCTCCCGACGAGGTGAACCGCACGATCCTCCTCACCGAGCGCGAGGTGAACGCCTACCTGGCCGAGCAGCAGCTCGGCGAGACCGTGCAGGTGAAGTTTGGAAACGGCAATGTCTCCGCCGCGATCATCCTGACCGCGCCGGAAGATTTCCCCGTCGCGCCGAACAAGAAGATCCGCGTGCGCTTCACCTTTGGCACCAGCCTGACACCGGAGCACAAGCTCTCACTACAGCTCGATGATTTGAGCCTCGGCGGCATCTCGCTGCCGAACAGTTGGCTCGGTGATATCAAAGGCGTCGATCTCGTGGCCGAGAATGTCGAATCCGATCCTGCTCTGCAAAAGTTTTTGGCCGGCATCCAGTCCCTGGACATCCGCGACGGAGCGATGAAGCTGGTGCTGAACAAGTAGTCCTCCCGCCGATCTGAAATCACGGCCCGGCTTTGCGCCCATGCGGGAAGCCGGGCTTTTCATTTTCCACGGGGGTGCTTCTTTGCTGTCCTGTGACCGACAAACCGAAAGCTCCGAAACGACGCCGCTGGCTGCGTTGGCTGGTGCGTCTGATGTTGATTGGGTTGGTGGTTGGATCCGCGCTGCTTTACTTCGGCTGGAAAGAGCGGGTGCTGCTGGTGAATGCCGTGCTGCTGCGGTCGGGCGGAGATTTCCGGGTGCAGCTCAAGGCGCTGGAGTGGGAGGACGGCATCCTGCTTGTGAACGGGGTCAACGTCACGCATGCACCGACGGCCCACCGCCTCGCGGATGTGGGCGAGATCGAGTGGAGGCCGGTGTGGCGGGAGCTGCGCGAGAAGAATCTTGGGAGGCTGAAGATCAGCGGCGCCGAGGTGGACGTGCCGCTGAGTTTGTTCACAGGCTCTGGTGAAGGAAGCGGTGTCGGAGCCGCAACGCCCTGGCGGGTGGATGCCGTGGAGCTTGAGCCCACACGTTTCACCGTGCATGATGAAGCCCGCGAAGCACTGGTGAGCGGCCAGTTATCGGGCCACGTGGACGAAGGGTCGAACATCGTTTTCGAGGCTTCCGACCTGAACTGGCGGGAGCATCGCGTGATTCGCCGCCTGACGGCCGGCGGCGGACTCGAAAACGGGAAATTCGCTCTCAATGAGGCAAGGATCGAGGGCTGCCGCGTGGATCTGGCGTGGCTGCCGGTACCGCTGCGGGGTGGTTTTGAGTTGGAGTGGCAGGGCCGGGGAATGATGCTTTCCAGCGGTGGACTTGTCGCGGGCGGCAGTCACGAGCTGCGCCTGAAAAATGTGGTCGTTGAACCCAAGACCGGAGCTGGCCGCGTCAGCATGGCGGCTGCGGATCTCGATGTCGTTCAGGAGGACGGCCAGTGGCGAGTCAAAGCGGGGACGGTGACCAAGCCGGAGATCGACTGGACACTCGCGCTGGAGGACGTGCTGATGCCGAAGACGGACTCGCAGGCCGGATCGTCGTCACCGGCAGCCTGGAAGGCGAAGGTGGACCGGCTGGTGGTGAAGGACGGGCGCGTGGATCTGACGGCGACGAAGATGGTGCCTGTCACGGGCGGATTGAGCTGGAGCGCGAACTTGCAAAGTCTGGCGGTTTCGTCGGAGGGAGTGAGTTCGGCCATGAGGCAGCGGTTCGAAGTGCGGGACGTGGAACTGCGCTGGGATCGTGCCGACGCGAAAGTCCCGCCTCCTCCGTTTGCCGCGCTCAAGGCGGTCGAGCTGGACGTGGTGCCGGATGATTGGCGCGACAAATTGCGGATTGAGTCTCTTATGCTCACAGAGCCGAACGTGAACCTCACACCGGAAAACGGTCCCTGGTTTGACCAAGTGACCGCACTTCCGGCAGAACCGGCCGGCGGCGCGAACGAGCTTCCGCTTTGGAAACGCATGAGTTTTGGTCGTCTGACCCTGACGGGAGGTCGCGTGACAGCCGCCGTGCCGCTGGCGGAGCGGGTTGAGCTTTCCACGCGAGTTGAGATCACGACGGACGAGGGGAAGCAGCACCTGAACCTAGCGGACACGCGGGCGCGGGTGCCGAAGCAGGCCAATCTGCCGGTGCTGGCGCTGGAGTCTGTCACGGCGGTCGGGAGGCTGCCGGAAGTGTGGCGCTCACGCCGGCTAGAAAGTCTGAGCGTGCTGGGCGGTCAGATCGAGGTGGGTGACGCCCTGATGACGCTTTTCACCGGCGAAGCGGCCGCGGTGGAAGAAAAAGTCGATGCTGCGGCGGAGCGCTGGACAGCGGCGGAGGTGGACGTGGGGGCGCTGGGTGTGACCATCATGAGCTTGGCGCCGGGTCTTCCGCCGGTGCGCTTCGACGTCGAGTTCGCGGCGAAGGAAACGCCGCTGGATCTGGACGGCCTGGCGGAGAATGCGGAGCCGCAGCGCATCGTGCTTTCTCGGCTGCGCATTCCCTCACCCTACGAGCCGCTGCGCACGGTGGCGGAGATGGACGTGATCCATGTGGACTACACGCTGGACGGCCTGCTGCACCGTCGGATCGACAGGGTGGAAATCGTCTCGCCGCTTCTCTATGTGGGCGAGGATTTGTTCTGGTATGTGGAGAGCTACCGCAAGTTCATGGACGGCGAGGCGCCGAAGGCGGACCCGTCCTTCGGACCGCCGCCGCCTCCGAAACCAACCGCTCCCGGCTGGGCGGTGGACACGCTGGCGGTGAGCGACGGGCGTCTGATCCTCGCGCCGAAAGGCGTGCCTCTGGCCGGCTTCAGCCGCCCCTTCCCTTTCAGCTTCACCTCGAAGCTGGAAAGCGGCCAGCTTGAGGCGGTGTTCGAAATTCCGACAGACGACTACACGCTCAAGGACCTGAAACTGGAGTTTCGCGGCATGAAAGGAAACGTGCAGTTCAACCTGCCGCTGAAAGACCGGAGCAACAACCTCACGGAAACCTTCACCGTCGATAAGATTCGCTGGAAGGAGCTGCACATCGAAAAGGCGCATCTCAGCGTGACCTACGATTCCGCAGGTATTTACGGTCAGTTTGGCGGCGAAGCCTACGCCGGCTATGTGAACGGCGCTTTCGACTTCTATCTCGACGAGGCCTACACCTGGGACGGCTGGGTCACGGGCGTGGACCTGGATCTGGGTCCGATGACGCGGGCGCTGTTTCCCGGATACTTCCTGCTCGAAGGCAAGGCGGACGCCAAGGTGATCGCCACCGGGAACAAGGACGAGCTCTACCAGGGTGACGCGGAGTTCAGCAACCGCTCGCGCGGAAAATTCAGCATCGAGGCGCTCAATGACATGATCGCCGAGCTGCCGCCGGTGCGGAGGGGGCACATCGCCGATCAAATCACCCGCATCGGACTGGAAACCCTCAGGGACTTCGAGTATGACAGCATTGATGGCAAAGCACGCATGTATGGACGCGAAGGCAGCGGGCACCTGCGGTTCACCGGCCCGCACGGCTCCCGCAGGATCGACATCAACGTCTTTGACCATCGCTGGAAAGAGGAGCCCAAGCCGACGCCGCTGGCGGGCAGTGCCGAATAAAATATCCGAATGACGACCTCCCCGCCCAGAACCGCATCATTACCTTTCACCCGTGGCGGCATTGCCTGTGCCGCGCTTCTGCTCGCCGCCTGCAAGCAGCTTCCCGAAGTGCCGATCACCACGCCGGAGCCGCTGGAGGTGAATCTCAACATGCGGCTCGACATCTACCAGTACCGCGGTGACGAGCCGGTGGACAAGGAGGCCGCCAAAGGCGTCGCCGAAGCCACGCAGCGCATGCGCAACCGCATGGCGGAGGTCCAGACCTACAAGAACAACGGGCTCCTCGGCGAAGACCATCGCGGACTCCTGCAGATCCGCGAGGTGCCCGCAGGCGACTGGGGCGTGCAGATGAAAAAGGACGTGGCCGCCGAAAACGAGGACCGCATGCTGCTCATGCGCAACAAGGCCAGGGAGGCCGACCGTCCGCTGCACGAGGTCGAAGCCGAGCAATGGCGCCTGCGGGTGCA
Organism: uncultured Prosthecobacter sp.; assembly: GCA_964452755.1. Taxonomy (GTDB): domain Bacteria; phylum Verrucomicrobiota; class Verrucomicrobiia; order Verrucomicrobiales; family Verrucomicrobiaceae; genus Prosthecobacter. The sequence continues at coordinate 1,732,931 of CAYVQY010000001.1, forward strand.
GCAGGCAAACCGTGGCGAGTGGATCGAAGTTCCCGGTGAATCCGCCGGATCTTTTCAGTGGAAACGCGCCGGGGATGAAACGGCCGCCGCAGACGAACGTTCTTCAACAACACCCGCAACACCATGAGGCTCATTGCTTTCCTTCTCATCGCACTGCTCGTCATCCTGGCGCTCACCAATCCCAATGAGGCCGAGTTTCGCTCCCATATGCAGCAGAAGCACGGCATCGCCGGCACTCTCAGCCTGAAAGTGGCGTCCATCTTCTCCGCCGGCACCGGCACCGGAGTGCATCGGGACAACTACTTCCTCTTCAGCCGCTACTACGTCGGCGGTGACGGCATTCTGCCGCGCAGTGACCTCGCGTGGGGCATCGGCGGCAAGTTCTTTGAAATCGAAGAGACGCCGGAGAAGAGGTGAAGCAGCCGCACACGAAGCGGAAAACTCTCCCGGTCACGGATTCTCCGACGTGCCGGGCGCATCGGCCTCCGCGTCTTCGGGTTCGGTGATTTTTTCCGGCAGCTCCACCGTGACCTCCAGTTCCCAGGCCCGGTTGCGCACCGCCCAGATCAGCATGGCCAGACCCAGCAAGCCGAGCATTGCAAGGTGAATGAGGCAGCTGTTTCGGCATCCGACGCCCGGCGCGGCTGCGCTCATGCGGTGATCGTTGTTTTTTTCTGAAGGATGCACAACGACCAACCTGTGCCATCTTGCATTGGACAGCCAGCGATTACCGCCGAATTTCACATCGGACCGGAACTTTCACCTAGCACCCCTTACCCGAGCCTACCCATGTCCCGCCGCGCCCAATCCGGAGTCAACCCCGCCCACTGGTTGGGACTGATCATCATCATTGCAGTGGTCGGCGGCGGCGGCTACGCACTGATGAATCGCGCCACCGATCCGATGACGGGCGTCACAGAACTCAGCACGAACGAGTTTCTCGACAACGCCACCGCCCTCAGCGGGAACATTTACAAGGTCGAAGGCATCGTGGACGACCGCCTCGACAAGTGGCGCAACTCGGAGGGCCGCCTCTTCAGCGTCCAGATCAGCGACGGTCGCGGCGGTGCCTTTGTTCCCGTGTGGGTGCCGGGTGACTACGAGGGCGCCAACATCCAGCGCGGCCAGCGTTACGTTTTCAAAGTGCGCGTTCAGGAGAACGGCGTGCTCGAAGTGCTCGAACTGCTCAAAGTCTGACCCCGCCCGATTTATGAAACGCGCCCTTTGCCTCGCCCTCCTCGTCTCTGCTTGTCCGTCGGCTGTCCTGCTGGCGCAGGTTCTCCCCGGTGCTCCAGGCGGTGGTCAGCCCGCAGCAGCGCAGACGACCACCTCGAACAACAACTACAACATCGTCCCCGGCAGCGCCTCCGACCGCCAGATGGACACGCAGACCGCCCTGGGCAACATGCCCATGGCCGATCCCGGAAGCGAAAACGTCTCCTTCAACGGCCGGCTATGGAACGTCACGAACAACCGCGTTATGCGGTCCCGCTTTGAGACCTATCTCACCACGCCGGAGGCCAACTCCGAAGAGGATCAGGCCTATCGCGACATCATAGCCCAGATGATGCAGTACCTGGCACCCACCAACAAGCCGGGACCCGAGCCGATGAAGGCCTTTGCGCTGCTTCCCGAAGCCGGCACCTACCCCATCGACGGCGGCCTCTGCAATTCCATCGCCAACGCCATCTGGGACGTCTGGCTCTCCCAGAGAAAACAGCAAAACCTCAAGCTCGCCAACGGCGCAATGCTGGACCGCCGCAAGCAGCTCGAATGGAACGCCGAGATGGGACTCAACAACAGCCAGCTCGCTCCTCCGGGAGGCGGGGGGGGCAGCTCCACCAAGGGCGGCGGCCAGACGAAGGGCCAGCAGGCCAATCAGAACGCGGTCACCAACAGCGCCACCGTCGGCCGCACCAGCGGCTACATCAAAGGCATCGCCGAGATCGAGGCGCGCATGAAGCTGAATGAAACCGCCGCCGGCCTCTCCGAGATCACCAGCAAGACCGCTTTCCAGGCCCTCATCATCCAGATGTTCCTCCAGCGCCGCTTTGAGCACGCGGTCATCGCCTGCCGCTTCTACCCGAATCTTTTCAAGGATGGCGAAAGCATCTTGCAACTCGACAAGGACAGCGACGTGCAGAAAATGCTCTCCAGCAGCTTCGGCGTCCCGCCCACCATCAGCATGATCGACGGCCTCTCTCTCGAAGCCATCCGCAGCGTGGACGAGTCTCTCGTCTCCTTTGAAAACCTCGTTGCCCGCCGGGATGTGGACAGCGCCGGAAACCGCCTGCTCGAAGCCTTCGGCATCGGCGAGTACCTGCCCCGCGTCCGACGTCTGCCCATGAGCGAGAAGACCAAGGTCCTCGATTTCGTCCGGAAAAAGAACCGCCTCCTCTCCTTCATGGAGATGCGGGATTTCGCCAGCGCCGAGGAGGTCGTCAACGATCTGCGCAGCCTCTCCGATGACTTTGAATACGCCAAGCCCCTGGCCGCCATCCAGACCGCCAAGGCCGTCAGCTCGCTCCACATCAGCAAGGCTCGGATGGCCATGGCCAACAAGGACACCAAGACCCTGGAGGCCGAAATGAAGGCCGCCACGGAGATCTGGCCCACCAATCCCGCGCTCTCCGGCTTCAGTGGCGAACTCGTCCAGGGCAGCGACATGCGCGCCCAAGCCATCATGGAGTTCGACCGCCTCCTCAGTCAGCGCAACTACCGCCAGATTTTTGAAAATCAGGCCACCTTCATCGCCTCCCTCGCCGACGATCTCTCCCGCAAAGACCAACTCGAAAAAGTGCTCAAGGACATGGGCCGCCTCGAGCTCATCATCGGCGGCGCCAAGGAACTAGCCGCGAACAGCCCGCCCGCTGCTTGGGAAAAAGTGGAAAAAGAATCGCTGACCTACCCTGACGATCCCGTGCTCAGCAAGCTGCGCGCCGACCTCGGCGTGAAGGCCAGCGAATTCGTGACCGCCATCGAAAACGGCCGCCAGCACGAGAAGCGGGACCAGATCGGCTCCGCCATCGGCTGGTACCTGAAAGCCAAGCGCATGCATCCCCCGAGCGACTTCGCCCGAGACGGTGTTCAACGCCTTGTGGACCGCATCCAGGCCGGTGACGAGCCTCCCGCTCCCGAGCCCGAGTCCGCGTTGAACAACTAAGCGCCACGCTCTCAGCGGGCAGCTGCGCACGAGGCCCTCGTACGGTTTTCAAACGCCCGCCAAAGCCGCTCGATCGCCTCTTCGGGATCCTCCAGCATCATTCCCTCTTTGATCTTGCTGGCAAAGATGCCGAAGGAAAACGGCGACACCACCGGCACCTCGCGAAGCTCCCACTCCAACCCACGCGCCCGCTCCAGAAAAGCCAGCGCGCGCGGCAGGTCGAGGAAAGTGTGCGTCGCCTCCCGTCGCGCCTGCTCCAGCATCGGATGTTCCGGCTCGTGCTGGCAGAGCACGCGAAACAGGATCTCCGAGTTCCAGCGCAGTTCCTTGATCCGCCGCTCCTGTCCGGGCCGGTTTCGCGGCACCATCAGCCCCGTCTGCGCCACGCCGCCGAACTGCCACTTCACCAGCGCGGAGTCCTTCAGCACCGCAGCCAGATCACGCTCCGCATGCTCCGGAACGAACAGCTCCCGCCACGCGTCGCAGTCGAGTTCCTGAAACGGCTTCAAGGTCAGCAGGAAGCCGTAATCGTCGATCGTGACGAGCGCATTGCCGCCCGCGGCCTCCTTCAGTCGCTGCGTGATGATGCGTGACAGGGCGTCGTTCGCGGCACGTCCGATCAGGCTGTGAAAAAAGAAATGCAGCAGCCCCTCGTCGTCCGGATCACCCTCCTTGCGTTCATGAAACCGCTCGATCAGCATCGTGCGCTCCGTCGGGATCGCTGACACCTGCAGTTGGTTGCGGCAGTGCTTCACGACTGCCGCCGCGTTTGTGCTGGAGATCACAAACCGCTCCACCAGCCAGTCGCTGATCACCTCGTCGCTTTCGACTTCGAGCCGCGCAGCCAGTTCCGTGCGCAGGGCGGCCACCTCGTTCGCCAATCCTGAAGCCAGGGGCATTTTGTTCGCGTTCCAGGCTGGCACGGTCGGCATCTTCCCCGCCGCGTCCTCCACCTTCACCTGCATCACGCCAGTTTCGACCAGGCGCACCATGCGTCCAGCCAGCACAAAGATGTCTCCCGTTTTGAGCCTTTTCAAAAACGACTCCTCGATCTGCCCCAGCCGCCTCTTGCCCAGGATCACGCTCACCATGCCCTCGGTGTGGATCACGCCCACGTTCGCCAGATACTCGCGCTCCACCTTCGGCGTCGGCGTGACCACGATTCCATCGCGCAGCGTGATCTTGCCAAAAGTTTCGCGATACTGCTTCTCCAGCGACCTGCCGCCGCCTTCGAGATAACGCTGCACCCTGTCAAACTCCTCCCGCTTGAGCTCTTGAAAAGGCTGCGCACGCCGGATCAACTCAAAGGCTCCCTCCGTCGTGTGCCTGCCCTCCATCGCCAGTCCCACCAGATGCTGAGCCAGCACGTCCAGCGGCTTTTCCATGATCCGCACAGCGTCCAGCCGCGCATCCCGCGTCATCTCCGCGCACACGACGCACTCCATCAGGTCGTTCACATTCGTCGCCACCAGGATGCCGTGGCTCTCCTGATGGATCGAGTGCCCGCTGCGCCCGATCCGCTGCAAGGCGCGGCTGATGCCCTTCGGCGTCGAGATCATCACCACGCAGTCCACGCTGCCGATGTCGATCCCCAGTTCCAGACTCGTGCTGCACACCACCGCCCGCAGCTCGCCGCGTTTCAGCCTGTCCTCCACCTCCACCCGCACATCGCGGTCCAGGGACGAATGATGCGCCTCGATTTTCGCCGCCAGCTTTGGCAGCGCCCCCTTCAGCCGGAGCGCCATGCTTTCCGTGCCGCTGCGCGTGTTGCAGAAAACGATCACGCTCCTGTGCCGCCGCACGATGCCGGCGATGTCCTCCAGCACGCGCTGCGCCGTGTAGCCTGCCGGCGGATACGGGTCACGCCGCAGCGGCGAAAGGACCTCCACCCGCCGACCTCGTGCCTTCGTGGCCTCCACCAGCTCGCAGGGCCTCGATCCGGTCAAAAAACGCGCCAGCAGCTCCAGCGGAGCCGCCGTGGCCGAAAGGCCGATGCGCACCAGCGGATGCAGCGCCTCCAGCCTCTCCAGCGACAGCGTGAGATGCGCCCCGCGCTTGTTTTCCGCCAGCGCATGCAGTTCATCCACGATCACAAAGCGGCAGCACCGCAGCGCCTCAGCAAAGGCCTTCTGCGGCAGCATGATCGCCAGGCTCTCCGGGGTCGTGAGCAGGATGTGCGGCGGTTTGCGCCGCAGCTTGGCACGCTCGGCCCCTGTCGTGTCACCCGTGCGCATGCCGACGCGGATCACATCGCTCAGTCCCGCACCCTCCAGCGGTGCGCGCAGATTTTTTTCGATGTCGTAGGTCAGCGCACGCAGCGGTGAAATGTACACCGCGTGAATGCCCTCCCGCAGACCGCCCGCTTCATGCTCACGCACCAGATGATCTAGCACACCGAGAAAACCCGCCAGTGTCTTGCCGCTGCCCGTCGGAGAAGACAGCAGCACCGACCTGCCGGCGAGAATGTGCGGCAGCGTCAGCTCCTGCGCCTCCGTCAGCCTGCCGCGAAAGGCCTTCTTCACCCACGCGCGCAGGCTGGGATGCAGTTCATCGGTGATGGCCGGGACGGTTTTGGGCACGCCCTGTTTTACGCCGAAGATCGAATCCAGGCACCTCTTTCTGAAAGGCCTGGCGCTTGCCGGATCGGACACGCCAATTGCCGAGAAGTCAGGCAGGCGGCATTCGTTTGAAGCAGCGCCCATGAAGTTCCTCACCGCCACTGCCGTTTCGTTCGCCCTTCTGCTGAAGGTCGCCTTCGCGGCGGAGTCGCGGCCAAACATCCTCTTCATCCTGACCGAAGATCAGGGCGCACACATGAGCGCTCTGGGCACTGCAGGCCTCCAAACCCCGCACATGGACGCACTGGCGGAGTCGGGCGTGCTGTTTCGGCACGCCTATGTCGCCTACCCGGTCTGTTCGGCCTCGAAAGCAGCCATTTACACCTCGCTGCACAATCACACCAACGGCCTGCTCAACAACACGGCCAACTATCACAAGCCCACCGCCAAACTCACGGACGCAGAGAAGCAGCGGGGCGTCTATCGCCTCAATCGCATTCACAGCGAGACGCAGACGCTCGTCGAGCGGCTCAAAAACGCCGGCTACTACCAGGGCGTGACGCACAAGCTGCACGTCGCGCCCGTGGAGCGCTTTCCGTATGACGAATTCATCCCGCACAGCGACGGCAAGGCAGCGGCTGCCTTCTTTCAGCGTGCGAAGCAGAGCGGGAAGCCGTGGCATCTGTTCTTCAACATCTCCGTCTCGCATCGCCCCTTCCCGAACAGCGACAGAGTCAAAATCCGCGTGAATCCCGCTGACGTGAAGCTTCCGGCATTCCTGCCGGACACACCAGTCATCCGCAAGGACTGGGCCGAATACCTCGCCGCCACCGAAAAGGCGGATCAATACGTCGGCGAAGTCCTCGCCGCCCTGCGCGACTCTGGTGCGGAAGAAAACACCATCGTCGTCTTCCTCGGCGATCACGGCCCCTGCTATGCCCATGGCAAGATGACGCTGCATGATCTCGGCCTGCATGTGCCGCTCGTCATTCGCACACCCGGTGGCGCACGCGGCCTTGTCAGCGATGCCCTCGCCAGCGAACTCGACCTCGCGCCAACGCTTCTCGATCTCATCGGACTCAAACCCTTCGCCAAATCCCACGGCGTCAGCCTGCGGCCCATTTTGAACGGCCAACCCGATGCCAAGCCTCGCCAGTTCGTCTTCGCTGAAATTTCCGACCGCGGCCCGCTGCCGAACGACGGCATGCAGGAGCGCTCGGTTCAGGACAGCCGCTGGAAACTCATCTACCGCGAGAAAGTCGAAACGAACTGGCGGCAGGTGAACGCCGACTCCATCGAGCCGAAGCCCTGGGGCAATCGTGCTTACAACGAAACTCTCCGCGTCAAAGATCAGTTCCCTGAGGCCTTCCGCATCCTCGCGGAGATGCATCCGCAGGCGCTCAAAGGCACAGTCCCCGCTCTCGAACTTTACGACCTCTTGTCCGATCCCGACGAGATGCACAACCTCGCCGCCAATCCCGCGCATCGCGATCAGCGCGACCGCCTTTTCACCGCCCTGCTGGACTGGGTCCGCCACACCGACGACACCTCCCTCCAGCCACCCACCAAACTCCCCGAGTGAAAACTTCTCTTCTTGTCATCATCCCGCTCTGCCTCGCCGCATTCGAGCATGGCTCCGCCCAGACGCCACGGCGAGCGGAGGATCTACATCTGCTCGACAATGGCACGGTGAAGATCGGCCTCAATCGCGCGATGGGCGCCTCGATCACCTGGCTGTCGTGGGCGGCTTATCCGAACAACATGGTGAACTCCGTCGATCCCGGACGCCTCATCCAGCAGTCCTACTACGCCGGAAAGCGGCTCGACCGGACGGCGGAGGGCCAGAGCAAGTCGTGGAGCCCGTGGAGCTGGAATCCGATCCAGGGCGGCGGCATCGGCTCATGGGCGCGGGTCACGGAGTGCCGACAGCTCGATGATCATACGCTCTATGCCGAGACGGTTCCCAAGCTCTGGGACATGCCGGACGAGGAAGCCGCCGCGATCATGCGCCAGTGGACGGGATTTGAGCCCGGCATGCCGGACGTCGTCGTGGTGCGTTGCGAGTTCATTTCAAAGCGTGCGCCGGATGACCGCTGGGGACCGGCCGGTAACTCGCCGCAGGAAATCCCCGCCTGCTATTTCACGCGGAATTTTCACCGTTTTAGGAGCTATCTCGGCGCAGGCCAATGGCGGGAGGAAACCCAGCCGCCCGGCCCGCCCTGGGGAAAAGCCGAGCCGCCGCTCAAGGCCATGGCCTGCTTCACGGCGGGCGGCCAGGGCGTCGCGGTTTTCAGTCCCACGAGCACGCAGCCGTGGAATTTCGGCCCGCATGGCGGTGGAACCACCGCCGATCCCGCCGCCGGTCCCTGCGTTCACGTCGCCCCGATTGATCGCGTGAAAATGGGGCCGCAGTCCACCTATCGCTATCGCTACTGGATGGTCGTCGGCACGGAGGTGCAGATCGCGACCCGTCTCGACGAGCTCGTGAAGAAATACAGCGCCGAGAAGTCGGAGCTGACGGATCCATAGAGGGCGTGGCGCTCGTAAAGCGATTGCGTCGGGCCTTTGCACGACCTTCCTTGCCGCCTTCCTCTGATGAAACGTTCGCTTCCATCCATCGCCGCCCTGTTTCTTGTCTCCTCGTCCGCATGGGCGGTGTCGCTTGCCGAACTGCAGCAGCGCCACAAGCCGCTGCCCACCGTGCCGGAGGCGGAACTGCCGCCTTTGAAGAACAAGCCGGAGCCATTTGCAGGGACCGTCCGTCATCCGGGCTTCGAGGCGCACACATGGGTGAAGTTTCCCTTCGTCGAAAATCCCGGCAGCTTTGGCTTTGATCGCAAAGGCCGCCTCTTTGTCGCAGAGACAAACCGCTTCTGGCAGGGCGTGCCGGACCTGCGCGGCGCAAACGAACTGATCCGCGAGGACTTCCAGTCGGTCAAAGTCGAGGACCGCGCAAAGCTCTATGAGAAGTGGGCGGGGCGTTTCCCGCCCGGATTTTTCACCAACACCGCAGACCGCCTCATCCGGCTCGAAGATCGCGACGGAAACGGCGCTGCGGATCATCGCACGCTATTCTCTGACCGCTTTTACGAAGCACTCGACGGCATCGGCTTCTCGGTGCTCGCGGAGGACGACGCGGTCTATTTCACCTGCATTCCGAACGTGTGGAAATTGAGCGACAAGGATGATGACGGCATCGCCGATGCGGAGGAGGCCATCGCCACGGGCTTTGGCGTGCGCGTCTCCTTCATCGGCCACGATCTCCACGGCATCACGCGCGGTCCCGATGGTCGGCTCTACTTTTCCGTCGGGGATCGCGGCTATCATGTCATCACGAAAGACGGTCAGACCATCGCGGGATCGGGACGCGGGGCGATCTTTCGCTGCGAGTCCGACGGCAGCGGCTTCGAGCTCTTCTGCAAAGGTCTGCGCAATCCGCAGGAACTCTCCTTTGATGAAAATGGCAACCTCTTCACCTTCGACAACACGGGCGACATCGGCGACCTCGCACGCATGGTTTATGCGCTGGAAGGCAGCGACTCCGGCTGGGACATGCGCCATCAGTCGGCGCATCAGTACGTGACCTTCCTCGACTGGGAGGACTTTCATCCCGAAACGTCGATGTGGGTGGCGGAGAAGATGTATGAGACCTTCACGGAGGAGCAGCCGCAGTGGGTCTATCCGCCTGCGTCGCACGTCGCACGCGGCCCGTCCGGCGTCACCTGGCTCAGCGGTGCCACGCTTCCAGCCGATCTTCGCGGCAAGTTCCTCCTCGCGAACTATCGCGGCGCATCGCAGGGCTGCGAGGTGCTCAGCGTCGGCCTCGGGCCGAAAGGCGCGGGATACGTGGCGACTTCGGAAGACGTCTTCGTCGAAGGCGTCGGTATCAGCGATGTCGAACTCGGTTACGACGGCAACATCTATCTCTGCGACTTCGGCGGCGGCTGGAGCATCAACACGAATGGCGCGATCCAGACCCTCGTGCCCAAAGACGAGGCGCTGAAAGCCGCCGGTGCCGAGATGAAGGCCGCCTTTGCCAAAGGTGTAAAGGATGAGCCAAGGGAAAAGCTCCTGGCGCATCTCGAATCACCCGACAAACGCCTCCGCCAGCTCTCGCAGTTTGAACTCGTGAATCGCGGCGAGCTGGCCACGCTCAGCGCCATCGCCGCAGATGCCGCCAAACCGGTGACGACACGCCTGCATGGCATCTGGGGTCTTGATCAAATCGGCCGCAGCGGCGGTGACGTGAATGCCGCTCTCATTTCGCTGACGAAGGATAAGGACGCCGAAATCCGCGCCAACGCCGCACGCACGCTCGGCAGCATTCGCGCCAAAGACAGCCGTGAGGCCTTGCTGCCCATGCTCGGTGATGCATCGCTACGCGTGCGTTCGCTGGCCGCCGTCGCTCTCGGACGCATCACCGCCGGTGGCGATTCGCGGGTGATCGACGCGCTCTACACCGCCGCTGCGAAGAATGACGATGTCGATCCCGTCCTGCGTCACACCCTGCTCTCCGCCCTCGATGGCGTTGGCACGGTCGAAGCCGCGTCCGCTCGTGCCAAGTCCGCAGAACGCGAAGTGCGCCTGATGGCGCTGCTGTTTCTCCGCCGCCACGAAAGCGCGGAGTGTGCCGCTTTCCTCGCCGACGCCGATCCTCGGATTCGCCACGAAGCCATCCGTGCGATCTATGACACCGCCGCCGTGGATGGACCGGCCGGTGACGCCGTCGCCGCGCTGTCGAAGGATGCCGCCACATTCCCGGTCACGGTTCAGCGGCGCATCGTCGCTGCGAACTACCGTCGCGGCACCGCTGACAACGCCCGCAACCTCATGGCTATGGTGGGTGACGAGGCTCTCGATGCCGCCACCCGCGCTGCTGCGCTGCATGGGCTTCGACTCTGGGAAAAACAGATCGTCACCGACCCCGTTCTCGGCCATTACCGTCCGCTGCCAGCCGCCGGGCGCACCCTAGCCGCGCTCGGAAAGGCTATAGACAGTGATCTGCGAGCGCTGCTGGCTCGCAAGCTTCCCGCCGAATTGTCGTCTCTCGCGCTTACCTTGGCTGATGAAACCGGCGTGCGTCTGGATGCCAAAACGCTGCGCACCTTTGCCCTCGACGCGACCTTTGACGCCGAAGTCCGCGTCGCCGCTCTCAACAGCCTCCTCAGTGCCGGAGAAGCCGAAGCCGCTCCGACGATTCGCTCCTTGCTCGACGATGCCGCTCCCACCGTCGCCGCCGCAGCGCTCGCCCACGGCTTTGTTTTGAAGCTGGACGGTCTCGCCGAAGTCGCGCATGCCGCCATCGCCTCCGGTCCGCTGGAGAAGGCACGCGCAGGCATCACTGGACTCGCGGCAACGCAGGCCGGTGACATCGTCGAACTCTGGAACCATCGCGATACGAACAGCCTGCGGCGCGAGCTTCACCTGGATGTCTTCCTGGCATTGCAGAGTGCCTCGGATCCCGCCGTTCAGACTCTCGCCACGACCTTCGCAGCCGACCCCGCCGCCATTCATCGCCTCACCGAAACCGGCGGCGATGTGCTGCGGGGCGAGAAAGTCTTCCGCAACCAGGGTGCCTGTCTCCAGTGCCACAAGATCGGCGGAGATGGCGGCATTCAGGGACCGCCGCTGACAAAAATCGGCGAACGCCTCACGCCGGACAAACTCGTCGAATCCCTCGTCAATCCCAACGCCGTCATCGCCGAAGGCTACGGCCTCGCGGCCGTCACACTCGCCGATGGCAACCTCGTCATGGGCCGCATCGCCAAGCAGAACTCGAAGGAGCTCACCGTCATCGGAATCGATGGCAAAGCCACGATGATTCCGCGTGCCAAAGTGGCCACCATCGCCCCGCCCGTCTCCGCCATGCCGCCCATGGGCCTGTCTCTTCCGCCGAGCGACCTCCGCGATCTCATTGCTTACCTAGCGAGCCGCACCACCGCCACCATGGGAAAAGAAGCGGACGCGGAAAGCCATGGTGAGAAGGGCGACGAGAAGATCGCGAAGTGATCAGCGGTGAGGGGTTCTTTGCTGCCGGATGCGACACAACCTTTGCTGAGATGTCGAGACAGTGCCCGTCGTTTCACGAGCCGCCATGCGCAGCCTGACCCTCGCCTTCCTCTTCGCCCTTTGCCCTTCGCTTCACGCAGCGAAGCCGAACATCCTCTACCTGCTGACCGACCAATGGCGCGCCATGGCCACGGGCTATGCGGGTGATCCGAACGTGAGGACGCCGAACCTCGACCGACTGGCAAAGGAGGGCCTGAACTTCTCCAATGCGGTGTCCGTGTGTCCCGTTTGCACACCGCATCGCTCGGCGCTGATGACCGGGCGCTTCCCGACCTCCACCGGCATGTTTTTGAACGATGCCTATCTGCCCTCGGAGGAACTGTGCATGGCGGAGATTCTGAGGGATGCGGGCTATGACCGTGGATTCATCGGCAAATGGCACATCGATGGCCATGGTCGTGAAAGCTTCATTCCGCCGGAACGCCGCCAAGGCTTCGACTACTGGAAGGGCAACGAGTGTACGCACACCTACAACCACTCGCCGTATTACAGCGGCGACGATCCGGAGAAGAAGTTCTGGGACGGCTACGATGCCTTTGCGCAAACCAAGGATGCGCAGAGTTACATCAAGGCGCAGTCCGGCAGCGGAAAACCCTTCGCGCTGGTGATCGCCTTCGGGCCGCCGCACTTCCCGCACGCCACGGCACCGGAAGAGTGCAAGGCGCTTTATCCGCCGGATCAGCTCAAGCTCGCGCCGAGCGTGCCGGCATCCCAGCAGGCCGCGGCGCGCAAGGAACTGCAGGGCTACTACGCGCACTGCACAGCGCTCGATCAATGCATCGGCGACCTGCTTGCCACGCTGGATGAGGCTGGCATCGCGGAGAACACCATCGTGGTCTTTTCCGCTGATCACGGCGAGACCATGGGATCGCACGGCAATCGTCCGGCGCAGAAACAGGTGCCGTGGGTGGAGGCCGCCTGCGTGCCGTTTCTTCTGCGCTATCCTGCCGTGCAGGGTGCCACAGGGGTCACGGTGAAAACGCCTCTGACCACGCCGGACATTTTGCCGACGCTGCTCGGCCTCGCCGGAGTGCCGATCCCCGCCAGCATCGAGGGCGACGACCTGTCTGCCGCCGTGCGTGATCCCGCCCACGCTCCGGATCGTGCCGCATTGTATGAAGGCATTTCGCCCTTTGCGAATCTTGGCCCCGAAGCCAAGGGCAATGACCGCAATTACCGCGCCATCCGCACGAGTCGCTACACCTACGTGCGTGATTTGAACGGCCCGTGGCTCCTCTACGATGACGAGACCGATCCGTTTCAGATGAACAATCTCGTCGGCAAACCGGAGGCCGCCGAGTTGCAGAAGGATCTCGACAGCCGTCTGCAGGCAGAACTGACCAAGCGCGGCGATGAATTTCGCGACGGTCAGTATTACATCGACCTCTGGGGCTACGACGCGCGGGCCGGCAGCAGCATCTCTTATCGCTTCAATGCCAAGGTGCAGTCGCCAAAGAAGCGCCCATCCACGAACTGACTCTCAAACCACACATGAAGTTCGCCGCCACACTCCTATCGTCATTCAGCATTGCTTCGCGTCGCTCACTCCTTCGGAGCAGCACACGCTTCGCGGTGCTGGCTGTCTCGCTTTGCTCGGCTCTGGTTTCGTCATTCGCGGCGGAGCCGCGTCCCAACATCATCCTCATTTACACCGACGACCACGGTCATGCCGATCTCGGCATTCTCGGACTGGAAAAGGATCTCAAGACTCCGAACCTCGACGCGCTGGCGCGCAGTGGGGTGATCGCGAAGCACGGCTACAGCACCGCGCCGCAGTGCGTGCCATCTCGGGGCGGTTTGATGACCGGCAAGTTCCAGGGACGCTTCGATCTCGACAACAACGGCTCCTCGCTCGACGGCTTTAACAAGGAGACCACCATCGCCACGCGCCTGCAAAACGCGGGCTATGCCACGGCGCATTTCGGCAAGTGGCACCTCGGCCCGACTCCCTCCATCCCCACGCACGGCTTCAAGCATTCATTTTCGCAGAACACCCAGCGCCCCTTCTCCTCGAACATCACGCTCGAAGGCAAAGATCAGCCGATGGGCGACCTTCCACCGTCCATGTATCACATCGACGGCTGCTCAAAGGCCGCCGCATCCATCATCGAGCGCTACAAAGACGAGCCGTTCTTCCTCTACATCGCCTACCGTGCGCCGCACACGCCGCTGGACGCTCCGCCGCACTACAAAGCACGCTTCCCCGGCGAGATGCCGGAGCGTCGCCGCGCCGCGCTCGGCATGCTGGCGGCCGTGGATGACGGCGTGGGCCTCATCACCAGCACTTTGCAGAAGCACGGCCTCACCGAGAAGACGCTCATCTTTTTCATCGGCGACAACGGCGCACCGCTCAAGATTCACAAGATCGACTCACCGCTCCAGGGCGATGCCGGCGGCTGGGACGGCAGCCTGAACACGCCGCTCAACGGTGAAAAAGGCATGCTCTCCGAAGGTGGCATGCACGTGCCGTTTCTGATCGCATGGCCGGGCACCATTCCCGACGGACAGGTTTATGAGCATCCCGTCAGCGCACTCGATGTCGCCGCGACGGCGGTTGAAGTAGCTTCGATTGGCAATCGAAGTGGTTTGGACGGCGTGAATCTCATCCCGTATCTCACCGGCGAAAACAAAGCCCCGCCGCATGAGTTTCTCGCCTGGCGCTGGATGGCCCAAAGCGCGATCCGCGAAGGCAAATGGAAACTCCTGCGCGGCGGCGACCGCGAGTATCTCTACGACCTTGATGCCGATCTTGAGGAAAAGCACAACCTCGCTTCGCAGGAGCCCGAAATCGCGTCGCGACTCCGTGCGAAGCTCAAGTCTTGGGCCGACGGTCTCAATCCGCCCGGCATGGCCCTCGGTCCCATGGCCGCGACTTGGAACGACTACTTCGATTTCTACCTCGAAGGAAAACCGGTGCCGAAACCCGCCGCCAAAGCCGAGCCAGACGCTGCCACGCAAGGCTGGATCGCACGCAATGGCACACTCACGTTGAAAGACGGCGTTTTCATCCTTACGCCCGAGAATGCAAAGAAGCCCGCCTTCATCACCCGCAGCCAGATCAAGCTTTCCGGTCCGGTCACGGCCAAGCTCGTGCTCAAGACCTCCGCCGCCGGTGTCGGCGCCATCACCTGGCGCATGAGTGACGACAAAGACTTCCTCCCGGCCAATCGCGTCACGTTTGACCTCAAGGCCGGCGGCGACTGGCAGACACACGAGATTACCCTGCCCGCCAACGGACGCGTGATTCATCTACGCGTGCATGTGCCGCCGGGGACCGCGCAGTTCCGCACGCTCGACTTCAAACCTGCTTCCCGATGAAAAAGTCACTCCTCCTCTTGGTTTCCGCGCTTGTCTTGCCTCATGCAGTTTTGGCGGCGCCACCGAATGTTCTCTTCATCCTCGCCGATGACCTCGGCTGGGCGGATACGACGCTCTACGGCCACACGAAGTTCTACAAGACGCCAAACATCGAACGGCTCGCGCAGCGTGGCATGACCTTCGTGCGGGCGTATTCGGCCAGTCCGCTCTGCTCGCCTACGCGCTCGGCCATTCTCACCGGACTCAGCCCGGCACGCACAGGCATCACCACGCCGAACTGTCATCTGCCGCAGGTCGTGCTGGAGGCAAAAGCGGGGGCGAAGGCACCGCCGGATCAAAAGGCGATCCAGCCTGCGCCGGTGACGCGACTGGACACGAAATATCGAACCCTGGCGGAGACGCTGAAGGATGCGGGCTACGCCACCGGCCATTTCGGCAAGTGGCACCTCGGGCCGGAGCCGCACTCGCCGCTGGAGCACGGCTTCGACGTGGATGTGCCGCATCATCCCGGCCCCGGACCGGCGGGCAGCTACGTCGCGCCGTGGAAGTTTGCCGACTTCGATCATGATCCGGCAATTCCCGATGAACACATCGAAGACCGCATGGCAAAGGAGGCCGTGGCCTTCATGGAGAAGCACAAGGACGCGCCCTTTTTCCTGAACTACTGGATGTTCAGCGTGCACGCGCCCTTCGACGCCAAGAAGGCGCTCATCGACCAGTATCGCACGAGGTTGGATCCGAAAGACGAGCAGCGCAGCCCCACCTACGCCGCGATGATTGAGAGCATGGACGACGCCATCGGCACGCTGCTCGACACGCTCGACCGTCTCAAAATCGCCGACCGCACGATCATCGTGTTCACCTCCGACAACGGCGGCAACATGTACAACGAGATCGATGGCACCACGCCCACGAGCAACCGCCCGCTGCGCGGCGGCAAGGCCACCATGTTCGAAGGCGGCGTGCGCATGCCGTGCATCGTCGCCTGGCCCGGCATCACCACCGCCGGAACCCGCAGCGATGCACTGGTCCAAAGCGAGGACTACTATCCCACGCTGCTCGAAGCGCTTTCCCTGAAGCCCGCCGAAGGCCAGCGCTTCGATGGAGCCAGCATCCTCCCGGCAATGAAAGGTGATGCGCTCGCGGGCAAAGCGATCTTCCAATACTTCCCGCACAATCCGGGCGTGCCGGACTGGCTTCCACCGGCGGTTTCAGTGCATCGCGACGATTGGAAGCTGATTCGCATCTTCCACGGTGGCGAAGAAGGTGCGCATCGCTTCATGCTCTTCAATCTCCGCGACGATCTGGGAGAGAGGCAAAATCTCGCCGCGCAGAAGCCCGGACTCGTGACCGAGCTGGACGGCTTGATCGAAAAGTTCCTCGCCGAGACCCATGCCGTCGTTCCGGTGCCAAATCCCGCCTTTGATCCGGCGAAGCATCGCCCCGAACTCGAAGGCAAGCAGGTGCCCAAGAACAAGCCGAAGACTTCTGCCAAAACGAAGGGCAAGGACGACAGCGATCCCGCTCTTCAAGGCTGGAAGGCCCGCGATTGCAAGGCGGTGGTCAAAAACGGCATCGTGACGATCTCCAACATCGGCAGCGAATGCTTCCTCGGTTTCTCCGCCGGCAAGCACAACGGTCCCGCGACGGTGAAGTTCCGCATCAAGGCCAAGGCCGGAGCCTCGCACTTCGACTGGCTCGCCAACAGCACCGAGGCGCAGACTCGGCGCGTTCCCTTCACGTTCAAAGGCGGCGACTGGGAAGAAATCACCCTCGAACTTCCCGCCGAAGGCCCGCTCGGCATCGTGCGGCTGTATCTGCCCATGCAGGAGCAGCCCGTGGAGATCGACTGGATCGAACTTGCTTCAAAAAACGGCGGCAAACCGACGCGAACAGGGTTTTGATCGTCCTGCGACTTCAGAGTGGTCCGCACAGTCCCCTTTGCGGCGCTCCGTCAACACCAAGGTGCTTTGCAGTTCTCCGAGTCATTGACGTCGAGATCATCACCCGCCTTCGAGATCCCGCACAGAGGATTCGCTTCGCGGCTTCGCAGGTGCGGACCACTTTACGCTCGCGCGGCTATCGACTAGTCTCGGCGTGATGAAACGCCTTCTCCTTCCGCTCCTCCTCATTCTCGCCAGTTGCTCCACACAGCCCGGCAGCACGCCTGGCAGTCTGCCGCCTTCGTCATGGGGCAAGCCGCAGATCATCAATGTCTCCGCTTACGATCCGAAGGAAAAGCAGCGGGCGGGTGTCGGCTTCTCGGAGCATGACGTGTCCGCGCTGCGGCGGAACGGTGCCGGCGGCCTGATCGCCCGTGCGGGGAAGGGCGGAAATCTCGATGAAAAATGCGCGAGCTTTCTGGCCTCCGCGGATCGCGCCGGAATGCTGCCCGGCGTTTACTACCGCGTTCAGCGGCATGTCGATCCGGTCGTGCAGGCGGATCAGATGGTGAATCGCGCGTTGGCGCTCTCCCGCGGCCGTTCGTGGAATGCGTCCTCGCTGCTGCTGTGCGGTGATTTTGACGGAGACCTGAGCCTCTCTGCCATCCTGCGCTTCATGGACCGCGTCGAGTCGCGCACCGGCGTGGTGCCTGTCGCCTATCTCGAAAACAGCACGCAGCTCAAGCAGACGCTCAGCGGAGCCGATGCAGCGGCGAAGGCCAAACTGCGCCGCATGCCCTACTGGCTCGCTCTCTATGCGCACGACAGCGGCGCCGGTCCCGTTTATCCCGCGCCCGGTGATCCCGCTGGTCTGGTGAAACAATACAAGGTCTGGTCTGACTGGACGATGTGGCAGTACGGTGGCGTGGACTGGCAGGGCGGGCGCTCGCGACCGAAGGTTTACAATCACGGTCGCCATCGGAATTCGCTCTACTTTGGCAATCTCGACCGCCCGACCGAGCGCAATGTCTTCAACGGCTCCGCAGCCGCCCTGCAATCGTTTTGGCAGCAGCATGGCCTGCGGCTGCGCTGAATGAGTACCGGGAACGTTCAGGAACCAACTTTTCCCGTGCATCTCGGCCATTTGCGCCAACAATCCCGCGACCATGACTTTTGCCGAGCTTCACCGCATTTATCACCAGCCCTTTTTCGACCTCCTCAAGCAGGCCCGCGCCGTGCATGACGAGCACTGGACCGGCAACGAGGTGCAGCTCTGCACTCTTTTAAGCATCAAGACCGGCGGCTGCAGCGAAGACTGCGGCTACTGCGCCCAGAGCGCCCGCTACACCACCGGCGTGCAGGCGGAAAAGCTCATGCCGAAGGAACAGGTCATGGAGCGCGCCCTCGCCGCGCGTGCGAACGGCTCCACGCGCTTCTGCATGGGCGCCGCCTGGAAAGGCGTGCGCAAAGGCACCCAAAAATTCGACCAGGTGCTCGATATTGTGAGCGACGTTGCCAAGCTTGGCATGGAAGTCTGCGTCACCCTCGGCGAACTCGGCGCGGAAGAGGCCACCGATCTCAAACAGGCTGGTGTCACCGCCTACAACCACAACGTAGACACCTCGCCGGAGCACTACCCGAACATCGTCAGCACGCACAGCTTCGAGGACCGCCTGCGCACCATCCGCCACGCGCAGGACGCCGGCATGTCCGTCTGCTGCGGCGGCATCCTCGGTCTCGGCGAAACGATCGACGACCGCCTGAAGATGCTGGAGGTCATCTCCAACTTCAATCCGCAGCCCGAAAGCATTCCGATCAACGCCCTCATGCCCATCAAAGGCACGCCGATGGGCGACAACGAAGTGGTCGATGCCTTCTCGTTCGTTCGCATGATCGCCGTCACGCGCATCGCCGTGCCGAAGGCCAAGGTCCGCCTCAGCGCCGGCCGTACCAACCTCAGCCGCGAAGCCCAGGCCCTCGCCTACTTCGCCGGTGCCAACTCCATTTTCTACGGCGACAAACTCCTCACCGCCGCCAATCCGCGCGCCAACGAGGACATGCGCCTCCTTCGCGACCTCGGCCTCGCCGCCCAAGAACCGAATCCCGACCTCGAAGCTCCCGAAGCCATGAACGGCGTGCCGCTCAGTCCGTGCTGTGATCATTCCTGCGAGAAGGAAAAGGCGAGCGCTTGCTGCTAGGTTGTTGGAATCGTCTAAAATCCATCTCGGTTTTTCTTTATTCGTGTTGTGGTATCCCCCTTGTCCAACTCGAGAGGGCTTTTCCAGCCGGAGCAGTAGGCACAAAAAATAAAGATTAAAATAGCCCCCAAGGCAGTAGCTGCTAAACCGAACAAGCCTCCGATGACCCTGATGAAAGTTGACGCAGGCTGTGGTGAACCTGCATCAGGCTTCAACAAATGATCTTTTACATCGTTAGAATTGTCGAGTCGCTTGTGAATCTGAACTCCACCGTTAGACGTCTCAGTGGCACCTCGAAAAGCAACTCTTAAGCCGAGGAATCCGATACAACATAGAAGGATCGCGATCATGCCGATGCAGCCATAACAGCCATCAGCAGTATTGTTGCAGCCTTCATTAATTTCCTGTGTCCTCGTCATTTGGATCGGTGCTGTAGGTTCGCCGTTCCGGGTTCATCGCAAGTAGAGTTTAAGGGCAATCACAGCTTTTGTTTCCGAGCGAGTGCAGAGAACTTAAACTCATCTTCGATGGCACGGAGAAAATCCAAAAGCTCCTGCTCATCGAACCAAGAAGACCTTTCCCAGTCTCGAACCAGGTTGTTTTTTTGATTTGAAGTCATGTAGAGAGCTTGTCTCAATTTGTCCCACCTCATGGCTGCGTTTTTTGTGCCCTTGGGAAGCTTTTCGAACGACTCTAATACATCTTGAATCAAGTCTTCGGCACGCTGCAACTTTCGAAGCATGCGCTCCAAGAGAGGCTTTGAAACACGGACAGATGACTTTTTGGCTCGCATGAAATGAAATTCAATCTTGGTCGCACAACGTCAATGTGACGTTTACCAATTTTCACACCGCCGCCTTCAACAACCGCGCGAGATACAGGCTCGCGGTCGTTCCAGTCTCAACGACTTCGGCGTGATGCAGCGTCTGCGGCCGCAGACCGGCGGCCCAGTGGGTGAATATAGAGATGCCGGCGACTTCCATGCCGAGCGCGCGGGCTTGAATCGCCTCGGTTGACCTCCAGCTCAAAAGAACTAACCTTCCCCCATGCAGGCCGTCGAATTCACCACCGAGCTTCACGGGGACACCAGTTTCCCGATTCCCGGCAACATCGCCACGCAGCTCCCCAAGAGCGGAATGGCGCGTGTCATTGTTTTGACGGACGTGGACAACGATGACGGCTGGCGTGAGGCCGCCTACGGCCAGTTCCTCAAGGACGACGCTGAAGAAGACGCCATCTACGAAGCGCTCGCGTAACATGTTCGGCGAGATCCAGCTTTGCCGGTTTCCCTTCACTTCGGGATCGGGTTTCAAGATTCGCCCCGCCTTGGTGCTGTTTGATCTTGGACAGGACGCGATCATCGCCCGTGTGACATCCGTCCTAAGAAACGGCTCGCTTGATGTCACCGTGCGCGACTGGCAGGCGGCGAACCTGCTCAAGTCTTCCATCGTTCGTCTGGATCGGCTCGTCACTGCCGAAAAGACGATCTTCATCCGCCGTCTCGGCACCTTGAGCAGTCACGACCTCGAAGCCGTGCGCACCTGCTGGAATCAAGCGATGCGGCTGTGATCTAAATCACACCAACACCCCCAACAACCGCGCCAGATACAGACTCGCGGCCTTGCCGACTTCGAAGCCTTTTGCCCCCATTCTGGCGACATTCTGACGCCAGAATGCCGGGGCAGGCGCGTATCTTAGTCCCCATGTTCCGAGTCATTTCCATCACTGTCGCACTCGCCCTCACGCATGCGCTTCAGGCCGCGCCGGCGAAGGTCGAATTCAACCGCGACGTGCGGCCGATCCTGTCGGAGAACTGCTTCGCCTGCCACGGCTTCGATCCGAAGCACCGCGAGGCGGATCTGCGGCTGGACACCTTTGAGGGAGCCACGGAGGACCGCGGCGGCTCGCGCGGCATCGTGCCGGGAAATCTGGCGAAGTCCGACGCCTGGCAGCGCATCATCAGCGAGGACAAGGACGACCTCATGCCGCCGCCGAAGTCCCACAAGCCGCCGCTCAATGCGAAGCAGCGCGAAATCCTGAAGGCGTGGATCGAGCAGGGGGCGAAGTATGAACGCCACTGGGCTTTCGAGCCGCCGAAACGCGCCGCCACCGGTGAAGGCCATCCGATTGACCATTTCATCCAGAAGCGGCTTGCCGAGGAAAAGCTGAAGCCCTCCCCGGAGGCCGACCCCGCCACGCTGATTCGCCGGGTCTGCCTCGATTTGACGGGCCTGCCCCCGTCTTCCGACGACTTGGCGGACGCTGCAGACTGGTCGGACGAAAAGTATCGTGCGCTGGTGGACCGCCTGCTGTCCAGCAGGCACCACGGCGAGCGCTGGGGCCGCTGGTGGCTGGACCAGGCGCGTTACGCGGACTCGAACGGCTACTCCATCGACGCGCCGCGGCAGATCTGGAAATTCCGCGACTGGGTGATCGACGCGCTGAACGCGGACATGCCCTTCGATCAGTTCACCATCGAGCAGCTCGCCGGTGACCTGCTGCCGAAGGCCAAAGAAAGCCAGATCATCGCCACCGGCTTCCACCGCAACACGCAGATCAATCAGGAGGGCGGCATCGACAAGGAGCAGTTCCGCATCGACAGCGTCTTTGACCGCGTGGCCACCACCGGCACGGTGTGGCTCGGGCTCAGCATCGGCTGTGCGCAGTGCCATGATCACAAGTTCGACCCGATCGAGCAGAAGGAGTACTACCGCATGTTTGCCTTCCTGAACAACCAGGAGGAGCCGACGATGAAGGTCTTCGATCCTGATCTCGACGTGGCCGGGCTCACGAAGGAGCAAAAGGAGCTCGTCGGAAAAATCGCGACCTATCTTCAAGACAAAAAAGCCGACCTCGCGACCTGGGAAGCCGCACTCGAAGGGAAATCGCGCAAGCTCCTGAGCAAGGACGCGATCAAAACGCTGGCCGTTCCCGCCGCGAAACGCACCGACGCTCACTACCGCACGCTCTACTCCGCCATGGCCGGCACTGGTGACGGCATGTTCAACACCCTGAACGGCCGCCTCCGCGAAGTGGAGGAGATTCTCAACGGCGGCACGACGACGATGGTGATGAAGGAGTTGCCGAAGCCGCGCAAGACGACACTTTTCATCAAGGGCGACTTCACGCGTCCCGACGAAGAAGTCACGCCCGGCACGCCGAAGGTGCTGCACGCCTTCGATGCACCGAAGGACCGCCTGCCGAACCGCCTCGACCTGGCGAGGTGGATTGTCAGTCCGCAGAACCCGCTCACGGCGCGCGTGATGGTGAACCGCGTGTGGCAGCAGTACTTTGGACGCGGCATCGTGGAGACGGAGAATGACTTCGGCATGCAGGGCACCGTCCCATCCCACCCGGAGCTGCTCGACTGGCTGGCCACCGAGTTCATGGCGAAAAAGTGGAGCCTCAAGGACCTGCACCGTCTCATCGTGACCTCGCAGACCTACCGTCAGAGTTCCGCCAACCGGCCTGAATTGATCGAAAAGGACCCGCAGAATTACCTTCTCGCACGGCAGACGCGGCTGCGCCTGGACGCCGAAGTCGTGCGCGATGTCTGTCTTTCCGTTAGCGGCCTGCTCTCGCCGAAAATCGGTGGACCGCCCGTGTATCCGCCGATTCCAGACGGCGTGATGGGCGTCGGGCAGGTGAAGCGCGTTTGGACCGTCAGCAAAGGCGAGGACAAATACCGCCGCGGACTCTACACCTTCGTCTATCGCGCCTCGCCGCCACCATCGCTGACGGTATTCGACGCCCCCGAGGGCTTCAGCACCTGCACCCGCCGCATCCGCAGCAACACGCCGCTGCAGGCGCTGACGCTGCTGAATGACAACGGCTTCTTCGAGTTCGCCACCGCGCTGGAAAGGATCATTCAAAAGGACGGACTCGAAGCCGCCTTCATACGCTGCACCTCACGTACGCCGAAGCCTGACGAACTCGCCGTGCTCAAGAAACTCGACACGCTGAACGCGGCCCGGGTGCTGCTGAACCTCGACGAAACTGTGACGAGAGAATAACCACCATGAACGATCTTCTTCATCAAACTCGGAGACACTTCTTCAGCCGCTGCGGCGTGGGTGTCGGCTCCATGGCGCTGGGCTCGCTGCTGGCGCGTGACAATGCCATGATGCCGAGGCGCGGGCACTTTCCCGCGAAGGCGAAGAACGTCATCTTCCTCTTCATGGCGGGCGGGCCGTCGCAGCTCGACATGTTTGAGTACAAGCCGGAGCTGCAGAAGCGCAACGGCCAGCCGATCCCGGAGAGTTTCACCAAAGGGAAGCGCTTTGCCTTCATGGACAGCAGCCATCGCAGCGACCTGCTCGCCTCGAAGTACTCGTTTCGCCAGCATGGCCAGGCGGGGGTGTGGGTGAACGACCTGCTGCCGCACACGGCGGGCATCGTCGATGAGCTGTCCTTCGTCACCACCTGCAAGACGGACCTCTTCAATCACGCGCCGGCGAAATTTTACATGAACACCGGCAGCGGTCTGTTTGGCCGCCCGAGCATGGGCGCATGGATCACCTACGGCCTCGGCAGCGAGTGCGACGATCTGCCGGGCTTCGTCGTGCTGCAAAGCGGGCCGCGCGGGCCGCGCGGGGGCGCGGCATTGTGGAGCAGCGGCGTCCTGCCCACGACCTACCAGGGCGTGCCTCTGCGCAACACGGGTGACCCCATCGTGAACCTCTCCACGCCTAAGGACATCAGCGCCAAGCAGCAGCGTCAGGTAGTCGATGCCGTGCGCGAGCTGAATCTGAAGCGCCTCGTCGAAACCGGTGATGAAGAAATCGCCACGCGCATCAACGCCTACGAGATGGCCTACCGCATGCAGACCAGCGCCCCGGAACTGATGGACATCCAGGGAGAGAGCCAGGCCACGCTGGACCTCTACGGCATCAAAGACGCGAAGGAGACCACCTTTGCCAGGAACTGCCTGCTCGCACGGCGGCTGGTGGAGCGCGGCGTACGCTTCGTGCAACTCTATGACACGAACTGGGACCACCACGGCGGCCCCACGGAGAACCTGGAGAAGCACATGCCCATGAAGTGCGCGGACATCGACCAGTCCTGCGCCGCGCTGGTGAAGGACCTCAAGCAGCGCGGCCTGCTGGACGACACCA
Organism: uncultured Prosthecobacter sp.; assembly: GCA_964452755.1. Taxonomy (GTDB): domain Bacteria; phylum Verrucomicrobiota; class Verrucomicrobiia; order Verrucomicrobiales; family Verrucomicrobiaceae; genus Prosthecobacter. Next base: position 1,757,234 of record CAYVQY010000001.1, read on the forward strand.
TCGTCATCTGGGGCGGCGAATTCGGCCGCACGCCGATGGGAGAGGTGCGCGAGTCCACCGGCCGCAATCATCACATCGACGCCTTCACGATGTGGTTCGCCGGCGGCGGTTTCAAGCCGGGCACGATCTACGGACAGACGGACGAGTTCGGCTTCGGTGCCGTTGAGAATCCCGTCCACGTCCACGACATCCATGCGACGATCCTCCACCAGCTCGGACTTGATCACGAGCGGCTCACCTTCCGCTCCCAGGGCCTCGATTTCCGCCTCACCGGCGTCGATCCGGCCCGCGTGGTGAAGGACATTCTGGCGTAGCTTCGATTGGAATGCGAGACGGTGCTCGTTTTTAAGGCGATGAAACCAAGCATCGTCTTTTTTGCTTCCGCCTTCCTCGCGGGCCTCGTTCATGCTGAATCCCCCAAGCTGCATCCCAAAGCCAGTGCCTTGCCGTTCACGCACCAGGGCCCGTTCGTCAGCATGGGCGACGGCGGCGTGCTTTGCATCGACTCAAAGAATGCGCTCCGCAGCAGCGACGATGGCCGCACCTGGAGCGGCACTCCGCTGTTTGCAGAGCCTGCAAAGTTCACCGCGAGCAACGAACGCGCACTGCTGCGCACCCGCGAGGGCGTGATCGTCTCCGCATGGATGAACCTCGCAGAAAGGAAGACGCCGCCCGGCTGGCATTGGGGAGAGGCGAGCGTGAAGTGGACGGACTTCGTGCTGCCGACCTACACCTGCCGCAGCACCGATGATGGTAAAACCTGGGAGGCGCCGGTGAAGCTCAGTGATCCATGGTGCGGCTGCGTTCACTCGCTCATTCAGATGAAGTCGGGCCGCATCGTGCTCGTCGGGCAGGAAATCATCCCTCAGTGGCGGCACGCGACAGTCATGTGGGCATCCGACGATCTCGGGCAGAGCTGGCAGCGCGGTGACGTGCTCGACTACGGTGTCGGTGAGCATGATCACGCCGGCAGCATCGAAGGCAGCGTGGTGGAGAGGGCGGATGGCTCGCTCTACCTGCTGCTGCGCACGGAATCGGGCTACCTGTGGGAAGCCACCTCTGGCGATGGCCTTAAGTGGTCAGGCTTGAAGCAGACGTCGATCCGCTCCGTCACCTGTTGCCCGCAATTGATGCGCCTGAGCGATGGGCGCATCGCTCTGCTCTGGAATGCGCCGCCGCGTCATGATCCGAAGAGCGGATCGAGCCGCGCGGAGCTGTCGCTGGCCTTTTCCAGGGATGAGACGACCTCATGGACAAAGCCGGTCATCGTGGCGGCGAATTATGCGCCGGCGGGGCGCGTGTCTTATCCCTATTTGTATGAGCGCAAGCCGGGGGAGCTGTGGATCACCACCATGCAGGGCGGCCTGCGCATGAAAGTCAACACCGCCGATCTCTCGGCGGGTGAAATCCCCGTCTTCGTGCCGCCGCCGAAGACCGCGCCGAAGCCCGGCGGCATCATCATGTTCGGGGATTCCACCACTGCACCACGGGGCGCGGTGGAAGTGTATGCCGCCCGTGTCGAGAAGGCGCTGCAGAGCATCGGATCATCCCTGAGCGTCCACAACGCCGGCGTTTCGGGGAACACCACCAGCGCCGCGCTGAAACGCATGAGCGCCGACGTGCTGACGCACAAGCCGCGCGTCGTCGTCATTCAGTTCGGCATCAACGACAGCGCCGTCGATGTCTGGAAAAAGCCGCCCGCGACCACGCCGCGCGTGCCTTTGGAGAGTTATCTCCAAAATCTCCGCACCATGGTCACCGAATCTAGGCAGAAGGGTGCCAAGGTCATCCTCATGACCACCAATCCGCTGCGCTGGTCCTCCAAAACGCGCGAACTCTACGGCAAAGCGCCCTACGACCCGGAGAAGGCGAACGGCTTTGAATCCGCGCATCTTCTCTCCTACAATGACGCCGTGAGAAAGCTGGCCGCCGAACTCCAGGCACCCCTCGTCGATGTCCACGCCGCTTATCCTGCCTTTGCCGCGAAGCACAGCACCACCATCGACGCCATGCTCCCCGACGGCATGCATCCCGGCGATCTCGGCCATCAACTGGTTGCCGAACTCCTCGTCACGGCGATCCGTGACGCCGTGCGTTAAGCTCTCACCGTTTTCATCCATTCCATGCACCTACGTCACCTTTCCCTCCTCGCCTTCGCCGCCCTTCCGCTCCTCGCCGCCGATCTTCCGGTCGCGAAAGAAACCGACGCGCGACTTCAATCCGACGGCAAAGGCTGGCGGCTCGACAAGGCGAAGATCAGCGATCCGAAGCGCCCGCGCGTGCTGCTCATCGGCGACTCCATCCTGAATGGCTATTTGAAGACCACCATCGCCGCTCTGGAAGGAAAGGCGTATGTCGATGCCTGGGTGAACCCCTACAGCCAGTCCGAGCATCTCAACAAAACCCTCCTCCCCCAGGTGCTCGCGAACGGCCCGTATGACGTCGTGCATTTCAACATGGGCCTGCACGGCTGGCAGGAGGGCCGCATCAAGCCGGGCACCTTTGAGCCGCTCACGAAGGGCTACGTCGAGGTCATCAAAGCCAAACTTCCGAAGGCAAAGATCATCTGGGCCAGCAGCACGCCCGTCACCGCCAAAGGCATGCCCGCCGACCTCGATCCCGAGATCAATGCCACCATCATCGAACACAACCGCATGGCCGCGAAGGTCATGGCCGAGATGCAGGTGCCCGTGAACGACTTCTACGCGCTCCTCGTGGACAAACGCAGCCTCGCCCGCGGCGACCGCTTTCACTGGACTGCACCCGCCTACAAGATGCTCAGCGAAATGTGCGTCGCCTCCGTGCTGGCGGCGCTGCCTGCGGAAGAGGGCTTCACTTCACTGTTCAACGGCCAAGACCTCACCGGCTGGGATGGCGATCCAAAGCTGTGGAAAGTCGAGAACGGCATCGTCATCGGCACCAATCCCGCGCCTGAGGCCATGGCGAACAACAGCTTTCTCATCTGGCGTGGTGGCACCGTGAAGGACTTCGAACTGCGGGCCATCGTCCGCGTCATTGGCGACAACAACAGCGGCATCCAGTATCGCAGCCGCGAGCTGAAGGACGTGGCCCCATGGGTCATCACCGGCTACCAGTGCGACATCCATCCCGCCATTGAGCACACCGGCATGACCTATGAAGAACGCGGTCGCGGTATCTTCGGCCTCAACGGCAAAAACGTCATGCTCGATCCCGAAGGCACCCTCTGGCAGCTCAGCGAACACGCGCCGGTGAAGGTCGATGTGAGCCAGTGGAACGAGTATGTCATCCTCGCGCAGGGAAACCGTCTCCAGCACTTCATCAACGGCCAGCCCACCTCCGAGCTCATCGACCACCACGCCGACAAACGCACGCTTGAGGGCCTCCTCGCCATCCAACTCCACAAAGGCAATCCCAACCGCGTCGAAATCAAAGATCTCCGCCTCAAAGTCCTGCCCGAGGCTGCGATGGTGCCGTTTGCGCTCCCCCCCACCGCCACCAAGATCGAAAAACCGCGCACCAGTCGCCCGCAAGGCACCGGGCCGGTGGTGCCGGTGAAGAAGTGAATCATGAACCGGAAAACTCAGATATTGCTCTTCTGCTGCGTAGCAGCCTTTTCGCTTGGGCTACTAGGTCGGCCTTTAATCGAGGCCGTTCTTTTTCAAGATCCGCTTCGTCCCAGTGGAATGGTGGGAAAGTATGAGCGGTTGTTTCCTCCAGGGCATGTAACCTATGAGCTTGCTGCTAACGGCAGAGTAGACTGCTCTTCTCACGCACCGCTAAATCCATATCCTCACAAGTCTCTCGGGCTCTGGCACATGGTAGAGCCGAACATTTGCTTCGTGACACTTCGTCGAATGCACACTGTGGCGGGACCTTCATATGATTCTTTCTACCTGCGCACGGACCTGAGGCGATCGGATGTGATGTTGTTCTCCTCCCTTGAAGATGCCCGAAAAGCCACAGGAACCAAATGATGCTTTTTGTGACATCGGGTTCCGAGGAAAGATTCTCGCATTCGGCATCAAGACTCCATATCTCCAACACCCCATCATTCCCCATGCGCCTCCTCCTCTGCCTCTTCACCCTCTGCACTTCGCTCTGCGCGGCTGCTTCGCAGCCCAACATCATCATCCACTTCATCGACGACCTCGGCTATGGCGACATCGGTCCCTTTGGCGCGGTGAAGCAGAAGACGCCGCATCTCGACCGCATGGCGCGGGAGGGGATGAAGCTCACAACAACCTCGGATCAAAGGCAAACGGCACGGGCTTCCCGATGCTGACCTTCTTGAAGTCGCGGTGCTCCAGGTTGAGCAGGTAGTTGGGTTCGGCGTTGATGATCACGCTCGGTACTTCCAGCACGGCGGAGCGGGCTTCTTTGACCCAGCGGTCACCGATGACCTTGGTCGTCGGCGAGGGTGGCTCTGCGGTCCAGTCAGCGGGCAGAGCGGAGGCTGGTAGAGTTTCGACGAGAGATTCGTCAAACTCGACCGGGATGGCCGCATACTTGAAAAGGACCGGCGGGCTGAGGTGGACGAGGCTTTCGAGCGCAGCGAGCGATAGCGTGGCGCTGGTGTAGATCATCCGTGTGCCGGGCGAATTCCAACGGCCACCGAATAGCCGGGCACCTTCGCCATCAAAGGCTGTGGCCGCGTGTTTGGCCTTCACGATGCGCCAGGCTCGCCGTTTCATGAATAGACGCCGTATTCGATGCGACCGAGCAGATCCTCCACCTCGCGTGCGCCGACCTCGGTCTGCGCAAAGTCCAGCGGCACCGCACCACCCAGCCCCACCTGCGAGGAGGTGAGCCAGCGACGCCCATTTTCCAGCGACTCCATAACGACAGCCGCGCGGCCCAGCAGCCGGGCAAAACGCACCACGCGGTCGGACTCTGCCACATCGAGCCGCCCAGAGCTTTTACGGCGATGCAGCGTGGCTTTGGAGATGCCAAGCATCGGCACCAGCTTGTCCATCGGCATCGCCAGATGGCCTCGCAATTCATTCAGCTCCTGCACCGGCAAGCCCGCCTTCAGCATCTGGATTAAATGACCGGGTGAGAGCACCTGGGCGGCAGTTGTCCCGCTCGGAACTCGCACGCAGGCATCGACAATGCCTTCAAAGGTCTTTTTCTTGGCTGTCGGCACTGTTTTCCGAACCCCCAGTTTCCTGGCACTGGCCATTTTGGAACTCGATTTATGCTCGGTAGGTGTTTTTGTCATTTGAGACATATTCTAGGCTCACTTGATCCGGGCGTCAATCTTGCTGCCTGGAGCTTTCCAGGTCTTCTGTCATGCACACCTGCTCCGCACCTCGGCGACAAGAATGAGCGTCCAAGCGGTTCGCTTTGCAGCACAGAAGCATAGGGGAGGAGTTTGCATGAAGTCCTTGTTTTCAACTTCTCCACTTTCTCCCCACCTCGGCGGTGCAACATCCAGGCGCGCCTCTCGTTCACGCACCATGCACCGCGTCCTCGCCATTTTCCTCCTCTCCCTCTGTCCTTCGCTCTTTGCCCAGAAGGCCAAGGCTGGCAAAGTCAGCACGCCGCCACCGACCAAGCCGCCACTCGTCGGCGTGGACGTCACGAAGCTCCCTGAAGGTGCTGCGCAGCTCGATCTGTATCTGCTTATGGGCCAGTCGAACATGAAGGGGCGCGGAGTGATGCCGGAGGAGCCGAAGCGTGATCCGCGCATCGTGATGATGCACCTGAAAGACGACCAGTGGTACCTTGCGCGGCATCCGCTGCACCTCACGGGTGATGCGAAGACCTTCAAGGGCCATGACAACGCCGGCGTCGGCCCTGGGCTGACGTTTGCCGAGACACTCGCCGCCGCGAATCCGAAATCGGCCATTGCGCTCGTGCCCTGCGCGGTCGGTGGCTCGTCGATCAAGCTGTGGCAGAAGGGCGCGAAGCTCTACGATGAGGCCTTGCGCCGTGCGAAGCTGGCTCTGCAAACCACAGCGCCCGTCAAAGCCCGCATTCGCGGCGTCATCTGGCTTCAGGGTGAGGCGAATGCGAATCCTGAGGAGCTTCCCCTTCATGCGGAACGCCTGAAAGCGATGATCGACTCCCTGCGCGCCGATCTCGCGTTGCCGGAGCTGCCCTTCATCGCCTGCACCATCGGCGAAATGAAGGGCGAGGAGGCTCTCAAAAACATCAGGGCGATGAACGAAATCCTGCTCGCGCTACCCAAGTCGGTGCCGCACACGGCCTGCGTCGATGCGCGCGACTTGAAGACGCACATCGGCGACAGCGTTCACTTCGACACCGCCGCTCAGGAGGAGATGGGAAGGCGCTTCGCTGCAAAGTTCCTCGAGATGACGAAGCCATGAAGCTCCGCCATTTCGTTGCCTGCCAACTCCTTGTCTTCAGCCTTCAGGCGGCTGAAATCGAACTCTCCTCGCCGCTCGACTATCAGGTCATTCAGCGCCGTTCGAGTACGGAGGGCACTGTGGCCATCCGTGGCACGCAAACCGGCCTTGATGCAGCGAAGGCGAGGTGGCAGGCGAAGATCGGTGCCAACGCTGAATGGCGGCCGCTGAGGGTGGAAATCGATGCCACCACGTTTTCCGCTTCTTTGACCGCTCCAGCGGGTGGATGGCATCGATTCGAAATCCAGGCGCTACAGGACGGTCGGGTCGTGGCGCAATCCATCGTTGAGCACGTCGGCATTGGCGAAGTCTTCGTCGTGGCGGGTCAGTCGAACTCAGCCAACCATGGCGAGGAGAAGCAGACCACGCAGACCCGGCGCGTGTCGAGCTTCGACGGACATGCATGGCAGATCGCGAACGATCCGCAGCCCGGTGCCAGCGGCCGCGGCGGCAGTTTCATGCCGGCGCTGGGCGATGACCTCGTGCAGCGTCTCGATGTGCCCGTCGGCTTCATCGCCTGCGGCATTGGTGCGACGAGCGTGCGCGAGTGGCTGCCAAAGGGCGCGACCTTTCCCAATCCTCCGACGATCGAGAAGCGCGTCGAGAAGTTCCCAAGCGGCGAGTGGGCCAGCAAGGGCGAGGCCTACGACGCTTTCATCGCAAGAATGAAACCGTTCTGCCCAAAGGGCTTCCGCGCCGTGCTCTGGCATCAGGGGGAGAGCGATGCGAACCAGAAAGACGGTTCCCGCACGCTGCCGGGCAGGCTCTACCGCGAGTTTTTGGAGAAACTGATCCGCGATTCACGGCGCGACACCGGCTTCGATGCCCCATGGTTCGTCGCGCAAGTCAGCTATCACTCCCCCGGAGACGAAGGCAGCGATGACCTCCGCGCCGCGCAGGCATCGCTCTGGCGTGACGGCATCGCTCATGAAGGGCCTGACAGCGACGCCTTGAAAGGCCTGCTGCGGCAAAACGAGGGTCAAGGCGTGCACTTCAGCGGGGCCGGCCTGCGTGAGCATGGCAGGAAGTGGGCTGAAAAGATCGCGCCTTGGATTGAGGCGGAGTTGACGAAATGAAGCCCGCATTGGCGAAAGAGTGCAGGCCTGCGGGCGGTTGACTGGCGCATGAGAATTCTCTGCACCCTCCTTCTCCTCACCAGCCACTCCTTCGCCGAAATCCATCACGCACAGGGCGAGATGTCTGGCGAGGTCTCGGCGAACACCGTGCTGCTGCAGTCCCGCCTTACCGCGATTCCGGGCCCTGTGCTGGATGCGGACGGGGATGTGCCCGGAAAAGCAGGCGTGGCATGCTTCGAATGGGGCGAGTCGCCGGAATTCGCCGATGCCAGGCGCACGGACTGGCTGGAGGCCAAGGCGGACCACGACTTCATCGTGCGAGCGAAGCTCGACGGGCTGAAAACGGGCACGCGCTATCATTATCGCCTCGTCTTCGGCGAGAATCGCGATGCGACGCAGACCGGACCGGCCTGCAGCTTCAAGACGCTGTCCGAATCTGGCGACGTCGCCTTCTGCATGGGCAGTTGCATGAACTACCACTCCTTCACGGTCGGCAAGGCGAACGGCGGCGGCCCCGTGACGGCCACGGCGGAGGACAAGCAGCTCGGCTATCCTGTGTTCTCCGCGATGACCGCGTTGAAGCCGGACTTTTTCATCGGCACCGGCGACATTGTTTATTACGATCATCCGCCGCAGACCGCCGCCAAGACGTTGCCGGAACTGCGCAAGAAGTGGCACGAGGAGTTCCGCTTTCCGCGCATGATCGAGTTCTTCGCACATGCACCGGCCTACTGGTCGAAGGACGACCACGATTTCCGCTTCAACGACGCGGATCTCGGCAGCGGCTCGAAACTGCCTGCGCCAAGCACAGGCATCGAAATTTTCCGTGAGCAGATGCCCATGTTCCCGCTCGCTGACCGTGAAACGCCCACCTACCGCACGCATCGCGTTCACAGGCATTTGCAGCTCTGGTTCATGGAGGGGCGTGATTTCCGCTCGTCCAACAAAATGCCGGACGGCCCTGAAAAAACGATCTGGGGCCGTGAGCAGCGCGACTGGCTGCAAAGGACGCTCAAGGCGAGTGACGCCGAGTGGAAGGTCATCATCACGCCCACGCCGATGGTCGGCCCGGATCGCAACAGCAAGACGGACAACCATGCGAACCTCAACGGCTTCAAGCACGAGGCCGACAGTTTCTTCGGGTGGCTGCGCGACAACGACGTCAAAAACGTCCTCACCTTCTGCGGTGATCGCCACTGGCAGTATCACAGCATTCACCCGCTCGGCGTCGAAGAGTTCTCCGTCGGCGCCTTGAACGACGAAAACGCGATCAAAGGCGAGAAGCCCGGCGGCCCTAAGACCACTGATCCGGAGGGCAAGATCAAGCAGCCCTACATCTACGACAAGCCCACCGGCGGCTTCCTGCACGTCCGGATCGGCGACGACGCACGGCTGGTGCTCACGCACCACGACGATCACGGCGTGGTGATGAACCGGGTGACCAAGGAGAAGCCCTGAAGCGCAGGATTGGCGGATAGAAAGCCCGCCGGGCATGGAATCTGCGGCCCCCTCGGGGTTGCATGAGGGCGGCGTCGCGTCTAGCTCTCCCGCTCTCAAAACCCCGCCCCTCGCGTCCCATGTCCGCCAAGATCATCTACACCCTCACCGACGAAGCACCGCTACTTGCCACCTACTCCTTCCTGCCCATCGTGCAGGCCTTCACCAAGGCGACGGGCATCGAGGTCGAGACGCGCGACATTTCCCTCGCCGGCCGCATTTTGGCGCAGTTCGGGCAGCAGGAAGACGACCTGAGCTACCTCGGCAAACTCTGCCTCCAGCCGACCACGAACATCATCAAGCTGCCAAACATTTCCGCCTCCGTCCCTCAGCTCAAAGCCGCCATCGCCGAACTGCAGTCGAAGGGCTACAAACTGCCCGATCTTCCGGAAGATCCGCAGACCGACGAGGAAAAGGAAATCAAAGCAAAGTATGCCAAGGTCATGGGCAGTGCCGTGAATCCCGTGCTGCGCGAGGGCAACAGCGACCGCCGTGCGCCGAAGGCCGTCAAAGACTACGCCAGGGCGCACCCGCACAAGATGGGTGCCTGGACCGCCGATTCGAAAACCACCGTCGGAACCATGGGCAAGGACGACTTCTTCTCGAATGAGAAGTCCGTCTGCGTTCCCGACGCCACGGAAGTGAAGATCGAGTTTGTGGCCAAGGACGGCGGCACGAAGGTCCTCCTGCCGAAGCTTGCGCTAAAAGCCGGCGAGATCATGGATGCCACGAAGATGAGCAAGAACGCACTCGTGGCTTTCATCGAGTCGCAAATCGCCAAGGCGAAGGCCGACGGCGTGCTGTTCTCGCTGCACATGAAGGCCACCATGATGAAGGTCAGCGATCCGATCATCTTCGGCCACGCGGTGAAGACCTTCTTCAAAGATCTCATCGCCAAGCACAGCGCCACGCTGGCTGAGATCGGCGTGAACTTTAACAACGGCTTCGGCGACCTCGTCGCCAAGCTCGACAAGCTGCCCGCTGAGAAGAAAGCCGAGATCGAGGCCGACATCCAAGCCGCCTACGCGAACGGCCCGGCCGTCGCGATGGTCAACAGCGACAAGGGAATCACCAATCTCCACGTGCCGAGCGACGTCATCGTCGATGCCTCCATGCCCGCCATGATTCGCGGCGGCGGCAAGATGTGGAATGCGCAGGGCAAGGAGCAGGACACGCTCGCCGTGATCCCGGACAGCAGCTACGCCGGCATCTACCAGGCCACGATCAACTTCTGCAAAAAGAACGGTGCCCTCGATCCGAAGACCATGGGCAGCGTGCCGAACGTCGGCCTCATGGCGCAGGCCGCTGAGGAATACGGCAGCCACAACAAGACCTTCGAAGCCCCCGGCGACGGGACCATCAAAGTCACCGATACCGCGGGCAACGTGCTCCTCGAACACAGTGTCGAGGCCGGCGACATCTGGCGTGCCTGCCAGACGAAGGACGCCCCCGTGCAGGACTGGGTGAAGCTCGCCGTCAACCGCGCCCGCGCCTCGCAGACGCCCGCCGTCTTCTGGCTCGACAAAAACCGCGCCCACGACGCCCAGATCATCGCGAAGGTGGAGAAGTATCTCAAAGACCACGACACCGCCGGCCTCGATATCCGCATCCTCGCTCCTGCCGACGCTTGCACGTTCTCACTCGAACGCATCGTCAAGGGCCTCGATACCATCAGCGTCACCGGCAATGTCCTGCGCGACTACAACACCGACCTCTTCCCCATCCTCGAAGTTGGCACCTCCGCCAAGATGCTCTCCATCGTTCCGCTCATGAACGGCGGCGGCCTTTTTGAAACCGGTGCTGGCGGCTCCGCGCCGAAGCATGTGCAGCAGTTTGTGGAAGAGAACTACCTCCGCTGGGACAGCCTCGGCGAGTTCTTTGCCCTCGCTCCGAGCTTCGAGCACATCGCCGAAAACTTCAGCCTGCCCAAGGCCAAGGTGCTTGCCAACACGCTCGATGCCGCCACCGGCAAGTTCCTCGAAAACGACCGCAGCCCCGGCCGCAAACTCGGCACCATCGACAACCGCGGCAGCCACTTCTACCTCGCGCTCTACTGGGCCCAGGCCCTCGCCGCCCAGACCGCCGACGCCGACTTCGCCGCGACCTTCAAGCCCATCGCCGAAGCCCTTACCGCCAACGAAGAGAAAATCGTCGCCGAACTCCTCGCCGTCCAAGGCCAGAAAGCCGACGTCGGCGGCTACTACAAACCCGACAACGCCAAGGCTGATGCTGCCCTCCGTCCAAGCGCGACCTTCAATGGGATTTTGGCGAAGGTGTGAGGCCTTAAATTCAACCTTGCGGCCGACGCATCGTGTGGCACATTTTGGCACACAAACGCCATGCCTGCCGTCGCCACAGCCCGTCGTTCAAGTCGCCTCGTTGCCCGCGTTACTGCGGACGACAAGGCACTGTTGGAACGTGCTGCAGGCCTGGAGGGCTGCTCAGTTGCTGTTTTCGTAACTTCTCACGTTCGAGCTGCTGCAGAAGAGGTCGTCCGTCGACATGACACCGTGAAATTGAATCAAACAGAGTCACGTCGCTTCGTGGAAGCCCTATTGTCGCCGGTCAAAGCACCCACCAAGCGGATGCGCACAGCTTTGGACTTGCATCGCAAGACGGTCACCGAGCGCTGATCCACTGTGCCGCTGACTTCATCGTGATGAACTGTCGGGACTCCGTCAGAGACTGGAAGCCAAAACTGGCATAAAATGCCCGGGCATTTTCGTCCTTGGGATCCGTCACGATGGCCCATGAAGCGACGTCTTCTGCAGCTCTCACCGACCTGTGCAGCATGCTGGCCATGAGTCTTTCGCCGATTTGCTGTCCTTTGAATCTCAAATCGCGAGCCAAACGGCCCAGCAAGGTAGCTGGTAGCTCATTGTACCGAGGAAGCTTCTTTGTCACCGGCCCTGGCAAGGCTGTCCTTTGAACCGTTGCGGCTGAGAGTGTGTAGTAACCAGCGATCACAGTGGGCTCGTCCGCTGGCACCATCACGAAGCAGGCGGAAGTCCCAGCCTCCATCTCCTTGCGAGCCCGAAGTCTGAGGAAGTCATTCAATACCTCAACTCCACAATCAAACTCCTCCCGGCGATGTTTTGCCGGATTGAGTGGTTCGATAGTGAATGAGAGCAAGTCAGCCATGACCAGTGTTTATGTTTTGTGATTACTCCTCGGCTTCGATTCCTGCTTGGAGTTCGAGCAACTCGATCTGCTTCCGAATAATTCTGATGTCCTTCGAGTTAAGGTCAGCCGGAACCGTCAAGACAACTGTTCGACCTTGTGTGATCGCGAACTCGAAGCGCTGATGGCCAGTTGGAGGCTGTGCAGGTGCATTGAACGGTGTCGGCGGTAGTTGAACTGGATGAATTCCAGGGTGCGAGACTTGGACGGTTTCAGCGGGTAGCCGGTCTGCTGGAGACTCGCCGACCACTTTGGTCTCTTGCCGATCGGCACGCATTATGTTGTTCGACTCATCCAAAACACCTGCATATCGGCCTGAGGAGACGAATATTTCCGCAGCCTGTGCGCTAGCTGCGTCCGTGATGCCATGAAACCGGTGAAGGTGCGTTGCCAACTGACTGGGAATTTTACCGTCCGGTTCGAATTTATCGATAATATCCTGATACAGTGTGGGAAGTGCAAACGCATCCCTTACCGCCTTTCGATGTTCCCCGTCGTCCAAGGGATCCGTTATGCTCCGAGACAGCGCTGAGAGTTCATACCCGGAACCAGTTCTTTCCAACAGACCAAAGTGTACAAGCGCGGCAATTTTAGGACTAACGGCTCCAGATACCGTGCTAAATCCCATGGCCTTAGCCAAGGACTCGCGATCATGTGTGCCTCTACCGAGAGCCTTTTTGATCATCCCAGTGAATCGGACACAGTCCTCAAGCGCACAACCTGGATAGGCTTTACTGCGCTCACGCGTCTGTTTGGAAGGTGGTGGATCTGACATAGTGGAGTGCTCTTAACGCTTAATCGGCGGCGATACAAGATTTTTATCGCCAATCTTGTCTTTTATCTTTGATTGTAACACCAACTCTTGTCGCAGCCACGAAAACCACCCGACACAACCCTGCTTGCAGATTTCCGGACTCAAGACACCACTTCAATTCGGCTGGTGCCGCCAGCTCCGCGAATGACGCGCACCTGGGTGGTCAGGCGTTCTTTGAGAAGATCGACATGCGAGATCAACCCGATGGTCTTGCCGCGCGAGCGCAGGTTTTCGAGGGCGCTGAGGGCTATCTCCAGCGTTTCGGTGTCGAGCGTGCCGAAACCTTCGTCGATGAAGAGTGAATCGATGGGGTGATGGCGGCTCGCGAGTTCGCTCAAGCCGAGGGCGAGCGCGAGACTGGCGAGGAAGCTTTCGCCGCCGGAGAGGCTTTCCATAGGCCGGTCCACGTTCGCCTGGTAAAGATCGACGATGCGCAGGTCGAGCTCGTCGCCGTCGGCGGCCATGAGACGGTAACGCTCCGCCAGCACCTTCAAATGCTCGTTCGCCAGCCCGATGAGCTGCCGCAGCGTGAGCGACTGCGCAAAGCGCGAGAACTTCGCGCCATCCGCCGAGCCAATCAGCTCCTTCAGGCGACCCCAGCGCAGCGCTTCGGCCTCCGCCGCCTGCAACTCCGCGCCACCGGCCTCGCGCCGCTTTCGTGCGTCGTCGTCGTTCTTCACCTGCTGCTCCAGCGAGCCGAGTTCCGTGCGCTTCGTCGCAAACGCCTCGGCGAGTTGTTTCGTGCTTGCTTCCAACTCGCTCAACGCCGCCGCAGTCGGCACGCTCCGGCCTTCGAAAGGTTTCCGGCGCGTCTCTAGCTGCTCCAGCTTCGCCAAGGTGGCCGCAAGCTGCGTTTGCAGCGTGTTCAGCTTCGTCTCCCCCTCGCGCAGCGCCTTCTCCGCAGATGAAACGCGGCGATCATGCTCCTGACGATCTTCGCCGAGTGTTTTACCACCAAGCAGTTCATTCAGTTGCGTCTTCAAGGCATCCGCCTTCGCCCGCAGCGACACGCCCTCGGCTTTAAGCTCATCGAGACGCTTTGTTTTCGTGACTTCATCCGCCTGCGCGAGCTGAAGAATGCCTTCGAGCTTCTGCTGCTCGCTGCGCTGTTGCGCGGCTGCTTGCTGCTTCTTCGTGAAGCTGGTCGAGCGTTTCTCCAGCGCATCAAGTTCACGCTCGGCATCGGGTGGCGAAGCAAGGTTGCCCAGTTGCTGCGCAACTGGAGCCAGGCCTTGTTTAGCAGCAACAAGGCAACTCTCCAACGCCCCGACATCCGGCACCTCGATCTCTGCCAGCGCCTTCCGCACCTCCTCCGTCCGCTTCTTCTCCGCGCTGATCTCCGCCTCGGTCTTCGCCAGCTCGCGTTCCAGCGTCGTCAGCGCACGTTGAGCCTGTTCATGCTGCTTCTCCACGGCCGTGAGCAGTTTCCGCGCGGCTTGCAGTTGGGATTCAAAACTCGTCCCGGCACTCGCAAAGGGATGCTCCGTGGCACCGCAGAGCGGACAGGGCTCTCCATCCTTCAAATCATGGCGGTGCTCGTCGAAACCGGCCATCCGCTCCGAGTTCCGCACGATCTCGCGCTGCACTTCGATCTTCTCCGCGAGGTGTTTTTGCTCGTCGCGATCCTTCTCGGCCTTCGCGAGGCCTTCGGCGGCTTTTTTCATCCAAACGGCCGTTTGAGCCTCCGAGTCGGCGAGACGCTTTTTCAGCGTTTCGGCCTCCGCATGCCGTTTGCGGGCCTCGGCCAGCTTTTCATGCGCCACACGCCACTCACGCACCGCCACGCGCAGTTTCGGCAATTGCTCACCCAGCTCGGCATCAGTCGCGTTTTGTTTCAACCACGCTTCGAGAGCCTGAGCGGCCTCCTGATGTGCGGCGAGGGCTTTTTCAGCGGCTTCGCGCTTCGCGGCGGCCTCCTTCTGCTCCTTCGCCCAGGTTTGATAGGTGGCGCGACTCTCAGCGAGCTGCTTTTCGAGCTGCTCGCTCTGCGCAGCGAGCCCCGCAGCCTGCTCCCACACCGGCTCGCGCCTCATGCGCTGGGCTTTGGCATCTTCGGTGATGGCTTTCGCCTTCGAAACCTCCACCACCGCGGCAGATTGCCCGTTTTGGAGCTGCTTCACGCCTTCGCCGAGCTTCGTGATCTCCGCCACGATGGTGGCGTGCTCGCGTTGCATGTGGAGTTGCTGCGTCGCGTCATGGCTTTCGCGCTGCAAACTCGCGGCGCTCGTCTGCGCCTCGGCGAGTGAGGTTTCCAGCCGCTGCCGTGCTTCGTCATCGAGCACCGTGACCGCGCCGAGCGCCACCTTGAGCCGCTGCACCTGCTCGTCCTTCGCCTTGTAGGTCTCGAAGGCCAGCTTCGACAGCTCCGTGTAGATCTCCGTGCCGGTGATCTTCTCCAGCAGCTCCGCGCGCTCGTTCGGTTTCGCCTTCAGGAACGCCGCGAACTGCCCCTGCGCGAGCAGCACGGACCGCAGGAAGCGCTGCGCATCGAGTCCGGTGAGCGATTCGATCATCGGGTCCATTTCACGGCCCTTGTCGGCGAGAATCTCAAGGGTCGTGGCATCGGCCAGCGTGCGCTGGACCGGCCGCAAGTTGCCCGACTTTGTCTTCCCCAGCCGCCACGTCGCGCGGAGCTGCCGCCCGCCGGTTTCGAAGTCCACCTCGGCGAAACACTCCGCCGTGTGACGGCTCATCATCTCATCCGCCTTGTCATTGCCGTAACGCGCGGCGCGGCCATAAAGCGCCAGCGTCATCGCATCCAGCAGCGTCGATTTACCCGCGCCCGTCGGTCCCGTGATCAGGAAAACGCCCGACGCTGCCAGCGGCTCGGCGTCAAACCTCACCTCATGCGCCCCGCTGAGCGAGTTGAGGTTTTGGAGTCGGACGGCGAGGAGGCGCATGGCTGGAAAGAGACGTTATGCTGGCAGCAATGGACTCATTTCCGCCCTCCACACCATCAAAAGCACATCCATCGCCACGAAAGCGCCGCCATTCAAACCCTGAACTGAGAAAGAAATGTGCGATTTCCCGCATCTCTGCGGGGTGCCCTTGAATCGCAGGTTGTGCGGTCACCACACGAATCACGCCCGGGCGGTTTTCCTCGTGCCCAAGAGCGATATTTGGTCGGCCAGCACCTCGTTGCACATCATCAGCCGCTCCAGATAGCCCGGTGGGTTGGTCTCCGAGCCATCGGGGAGATGACGGAAACAGTCGCCATATGTTCCCTTGATGACTTGGGCGTCGGCCCCGCTCTCCTGAGGAAACCGGACTTCGTGTTCGTAGCCGAACGCATCAACCGGCCTTAAAGTCGTTTCAAACGGCTTCAAGCAACCTTCTTGCTCCGCCCATTGGCGGAGGGCTTCGCATTCGGCCGGAAGCTGCCCTGCCAAGCTCTTTTTGCGATCCAGGCGGCGAAGCTCCCGGATGAGGAGAAATCAGTCAGCGGCGGATGATCAGGCACCCAGCAGCTTCTTGTAGGGGTGACCTTCGTTCTGGTCGATGCGTTCGGGCCGTCTCTTGTGCTCGTAGATGAGCTGGGTGTGATCGATGCCGAGCAGATATAGAATCGTGGAGTGGAGATCGTGGACGTGCAGGCGGTCTTCCACGGCATACAAACCGAGGTCGTCAGTGGCTCCGTAGGCCTGGCCGCCTTTCACGCCACCGCCGGCCATCCACATGGTGAAGCCGGTGGGATTGTGATCGCGGCCATCGCCCTTCTCGCTCATCGGTGTGCGGCCGAATTCGCCGCCCCAGATGACCAGCGTCTCGTCGAGCATGCCGCGGGATTTCAGATCGGCGAGGAGCCCGGCAATCGGCTTGTCCACGGCGTTACAGAGGCTGGAATGCTTGGCCTCGATGCCCGCGTGGCTGTCCCACTTGCTGCCTGCGCCGCTGTAGAGCTGCACGAAGCGGACGCCGCTTTCGACGAGCCGCCGGGCCAGCAGGCAGTTGCGGCCAAAGACGGCGGTTTCTTTTTGATCCATGCCGTAGAGCTTCCTGGTGGCGGCGGTCTCCTTTTTCAAATCCACCGCCCCGGGGGCCTCGGCCTGCATTTGATAGGCCAGCTCAAAGCCCCGGATGCGGGCGTCGAGTTCGGTGTTGCTGGCACGGCTGGCGTTGAATTCGCGGTTGAGCGCGGTGAAGACGTCGAGCTTGTCGCGCTGACGTTGGCGATCGACGTCTTTCGGGTTGTCGAGATACTTGATCGGCGTGCCGTCGGAGTTGAACTCCACGCCTTGATACACCGCAGGCATGAAACCGTTGCCCCAGTTCCGCACGCCGTTCACCACGGAGGCCTCGCTGTCCTTGATGACGACAAAGGCGGGCAGGTTCTGGTTTTCCGTGCCGAGTCCATACGACGCCCATGCGCCGAGTGATGGACGGCCCCCGAAGATGGAGCCGGTGTTCATCGAGCACACACCGCCGGCGTGATTGATGCCGCTGGAGGCGCAGGAGCGGATCACGGCGAGATCGTCCGCGTGCGCCGCGACGCGAGGGAACCAATCGGAGATCCACAAGCCGCCCTGGCCGTGCTGCTTCCAGGTGCGTCTGCATTCGAGCAGGGGCGACCTGGCCTCACCAGCGGCGGTGAGCGGCGTCTTGAAGCTCGCGGGCAGCGATTGCCCGGCCAGCTTGTTCAGCAGCGGCTTGTAGTCGAAGGTGTCCAGATGGCTCGGGCCTCCTTCCATGAAGAGGAAGATGACGTTTTTGGCTTTGGCGGCACGATGCGGCAGAGTCAGCGGCGCAGCCCGGACCTGGCCGCCCATGAGCGCGGCCAGCGCGACGCCGCCGAAGCCTCCGCCGGCAGTTTGCAAAAAATCGCGGCGCGATCTGGGACGGTCGTAGCGGTGGCAGTGCATGGAGTGGGCAGGTGGGTGGTGCGGCGGCTCGCCTCAGTGCAGATAGAAGAACTCGTTGTGGCTGAGCAGCACCTGACAAAGATCCGTCATGGCCTGGAGGTAAGGATCGCCGGCCTTTGTGTCAGCACCGTTCCAGGTGAACTGCGAGACCAGCGGATCGGACGCCCGCCAGATGAAGATTCCTGCGTTCCAGCGTCCTGGATCGGGGCTGAGCGCATGTTCTCCGATGGCACCGGCCACGATGCGCAGCGCCTCGATCCGGCCATCCCATTGCCGCGTCGGCAGGCGCTTGCTCAGGCCGCCGAGGACGACCGGCGTGGCCCCCTGACTGATCTTCGCGAGCTTGTCCATCGGCGCCACGGCGGATTGCGCGGCGGCTCCGGGCGTTTCGAGATCGCGAACGGTGAAGGTGACCTGGTGACTCGATCCTGAAACACGCACGACGATGTGGTAGCGGCGGCCCACCTCGATGTGGATGTTCGAAGCCAGCACCTGGTAGCCGATGTTGGCGTTCTCATCTTCGCCGACGATTTGCATGAGGATGTTGCGGGGCTTGTAGCGCGATTTTTGGCCCGTGACGTCAATGCTCCAGCCGAAGGACTCCAGGCTGCCCTTTCCGCCATCCCAGTGCGAGACCAGCGTCCGCAACTCGGCGTTCACGTCGATGCTGTCGAGCTTCACCACGGCCTCGACGGTGAAGTCATCCCCCTCCTTCTCACTGGAGCCCACCACCACACGTTCGTGCGGGGTGTTGATTTTGAAGACGCCGACCGGATGGGCATCCTCGGCGGTGGCGGGGTCTGCGCGGGCTGCTTTGACCGCTTTGATCCGCTTCTGGATGTAGGCGTCCGCCGTGGCCCGCTCGCTCTCCGTGGGCGGCCGCCCCATGACCGCCAGCCATGCATCGTCGATGCCCTTCACGCGCGAGGCGAGCCTGGCCGCGCGGGCGAGCATCCAGTCGCCATTCAGCAGTTGCAGCGCCTGCGTCGGCGTCGTGGTGCTCTGACGCTCCGAGGTGCTGGCAAAACCAGACGGCATGTCGAGGGCACGCAGCAGGTCGTTCGGACTGTTGCGCTTCTTGCGGGTGTAAATGGAGCGCCGCAGCCCGTTGCCGTCGCCCGCAGGACCACCCTGCGTCACATCGAGTTCACCGCTGACCGCCAGCAGGGCATCACGCACCTGCTCCGCATCGAGACGACGCGGATGGAAGCGCCACAGATAGCGGTTCGAGGGATCGACGCTCGACGCCACCTCGTCGGGCTCGCGACGCGCCGTCTGGCGGTAGGTCGCGGACAGCATGATCTCGCGATGCAGCGACTTCAGACGCCACCCGCTGGCCACAAACTTCGCCGTGAGAAAGTCGAGCAGCTCGGGATGCGACGGCGGCTCTCCCAGCGTGCCAAATTCGCTCGCCGATGCGACGATGCCGCGACCGAAATGATACTGCCACACGCGGTTCACGATGACGCGTGTGGAGAGCTGATTGTCCGGCCGCGTGATCCAGTCCGCGAGCACCGTGCGGCGTCCGGTGGAGCTTTTCGTCGGCGTGATCTTGGGGAGTTCTGAATCCACGATGAAAGGGAAGCCCGGTGCGATCTCTTGCTCGCCCTTGCGTGTCGCCAGTCGAGTCGGTGGTGCCTCGGAACCTGCATCCGTGGCCACAAAGGCCTCGGGCAGCGGTTTCGGCTTCAAGTGATCGAACTTTTTCAATTCCGCCTGGAGCGCCGCATAGGCCGCCCGGGCTTCGTCCGACTTGAGATCCCGCTCGGGTTTGAACTCTCCGCGTGCGTAGTCCAATTGGCGTTCGCAGAGTCCTGCGAGCTGTTTTTCCAAAGAGTCACGCTGGGCCTCGGGCTTGTGCGTCATGGCCTGCAAATCCGCAGGAAAGCTGGCGCGCCAGACTTCGACACGCCCGTCGATGCTCTGTTTCGAGAGCGCGTCCAGTTTCGCACGAATTTCGGCCGTCACCGCCTCCCACCGCGCCTGCTGCTGATCAAAAGCAGTCTTTTCCGCCGGCGTGGCCAGCTTGAGGTCATCACGCCAAAGCACGGGCGCAAAAAAGGCCCGCAGGCGATAGTAGTCCTTTTGGAGGATGGGATCGAACTTGTGATTGTGACAGCGGGCGCAGCCCATGCTCAGCCCCAGGAAAAGTTCGCCCGTGGTGTCCGTGATGTCGGTGAGGATAACATCCCACTGGCCGCGCACGTCACGCAGGTTGTATTCATAAACCGGATGCCGCAAAAACGCCGTGGCGATGAGCACATTCGGATCATCCGGAGCGATCTCGTCGCCCGCGATCTGCTCGCGCACGAACTGGTCGTAGGGCATGTCATCGTTGAGCGATCGGATGACGTAGTCGCGATACGGCCAGGCATGCTGCCGATACGCATCCTGGTTGTAGCCATCGCTCTCCGCATAGCGCACCAGGTCCAGCCAATGCTGCGCCCAGCGCTCGCCATAGCGCGGGCTCGCCAGCAGTTCATCGACGAACTTTTCATAGGCCTGCGGATCCTCGTTCTGCACAAAGGCGTCGATCTGCGCATTCGTGGGCGGCAGGCCGTGCAGGTCGAAATACACGCGACGCACCAGTTCATGCCGGTCCGCTTCGGGCGCGGGTGAAAGCTGCAACTCCGCCTGCTTCTTCGCGATGAAACGGTCGATGTCATTGCGCACCCAGGCGCTCTCCACCTGCGGTGGCGCGGCCTTTTTCACCGGCTGGAAGAACCAGTAACTCCGCTGCTCCGCTGTGAATCCGCCTTCGGTCACCACGATCTTTTTCGCGGCGTCCTCAGGCCACGCCGCTCCCATGCGGATCCATTTCTCCAGAATCGCGATCTCCGCGGCCGGCAGCTTCTCTTTCGGCGGCATCTGGAAGTCTTCATTCGCGTAGCGCACCGCCTCGATCAGCGCGGATTCCTCCGGCTTTCCGGGCACCAAGGCCGGGCCGGTGTCGCCCCCGGATTTCAGGTAGCCGATGTGGTCCACCCGCAGGCCGCCTTTCTGTTTCGTGTTGCTGTGGCACTCAAAACAGCGCTTCACGAGAATCGGACGCACCTCCTTTTCAAAAGAGGCCATCGCCGCACGCTGCGCATCGCCGTCCACCGCCAACGCCGACGAGGCGACCGACGCGATCAGAACAAGCCAAAGCTGGAAGCGTGACCGGATCATCTCAGGAGAGCGGCGCACAACTCGGGGCGAGATTGAGCCGGGGCTTGAACGTGGTTTCTGTCATCATGTGAGCACTGTCCTTAACAATACCTGGAAACGGCCGAACTTTTTCAAGTGATGGAACCAATCGCCGCGCAGGTGGAAGGCGCGAACGATCGGCGGGGCGTGTCAGGAACGGGCCGCGTGCATCGTTCCCGTGACACGATGCCCCTCGATCACGAAGCCATCCTCCGTCACCTCTTCGCCGCGCGTCAGCGTCTCAGCGCCGCGGCTTGGCTCATCGTGCATGACGCGCAGGCGGCGGAGGACATTTTTCAAAATGTGGCGCTGAAGTCGGTCACCCGTGGTGTCACCTTTGAACATGAAGGTGCGCTGCTCTCCTGGGCCACCATCTCCGCGAAGCGGGAGGCCATCGACTGGCTGCGAAAGCGCAAGAACGAGACGCTGGGCCTGGAACCGGACGTGCTGGAACTGCTCGATCACGAATGGCAGACGAAGACCACGCAGCCGGAAGGCGCACGCATGGAGGCACTGCGCGACTGCCTGGCCGATGTGCCGGACAAATCGCGCGAGCTTCTCGAGCTCCGCTACTTCGAAGGCCGCTCCTGCCAGGAGGTGGCGGAGCGGGTCGGTGCGGGCATCGAAGCCGTCTATCAGCGCCTCTCCCGCCTGCACCGCCAGTTGAAGAAGTGTGTCGATCAACGCCTCACCCGTGATGCAGACACTCCTGTCTGCCCCGCCTGACTCTCCGCATGAACGAAGACCTCCTCATCCAGCGCCTCATCGATGGCACGCTGACCTCCGCAGAGCATGCGGACGTGAATCAGCGCCTGCGCGATGACGCCGATCTGCGCCAGCACCTGCGCGACATCGCCGAGCAAGCCGTCGCCATGGGCGACATGGCCCGCCAGCGTGAAACAGACACTCCTGTCTGTTCTCCGCCCACCCCGACCCGGTTCAGGGCAGACAGGAGTGTCCGCCTCACGCTCGCCGCCTCCATCGCCCTTCTCGCCACCAGCGCCTGGCTCTGGCTCGACAGCCGCGACTCACCCGTGCTGACCCTGGTGGACTCCTCCGGCACCGTCGTGTGGAATCATGGCGGTGAGATGCGCGTGAATGTCAGCAACGGCGAAAAGCTCGCTACAGGCACACTGGAAACCCTCGGTGAAACCGCCAGCGCTCAGCTTCAATTCGCCGATGGCACGATCATCTCGCTCACCGGCGAGTCCGAACTCTCGTTCTCCGACGAGGATCAAAAACTGCTCGTGCTGCGCAAAGGATCGCTCTCCGCGCAGGTGAAACCGCAGCCGAAGGGACAGCCGATGATCGTCCGCACGCCGAGCGCGGAGGCGGAGATCATCGGCACCACATTCAATCTCTCCGCACGTCCCGATGACACCCTGCTGAAGGTGGACGAAGGCCTCGTGAGGCTGAAGCGCCTCGCGGATGGCACCTCCATCGACGTGCCCGCACAATCGAGCGCCGTGGCCTCGCTGAACAGCAGCCTGAAGCTCGATCCTGCCGTCACGCCGGAGCCGCTCACTCGCTGGCATTTTGATTTCACCACCGCCGTCCCGCCGCAGATCTGGCGCGGCGTCTGGCATGACACATCCGAGGGCGGTCGTATGGTCGCCAGTCCGTATGTGGCGCAGAAATCGAAGGAAGGCGCGGTCGTCACACACTTCGGCGTTTCCATTCGCACCGGATATCTGAATCCGCCGCTCGCGCTGGTCGTCACGGAGAAAAGCGTCATCCGCTATCGACTCAAACAAGACGCGCCCGCACCGTTGCAGCTCATGCTCCTCACCAACCAGCCAAACGGCGGCTTCGGCGGCAACTTTGAGTGCAAAATCGGGCGCGATGAACTCCACCCGAATCCGCAGGGCTGGTGTGAACTCGAGATTCCTATCGACCGCTTCAAGCCGGTCGATCGCCGCCCGCACCTGCGGGCGCGTCATCCCACGCCCGTCGGGAACATCGTCGCGTCTTTCCTGCTATCCTCCTTCAAGCAGGACACCGGCCTGACCGTCGCGCAATTCGAGCTTTCCCCACTTCCATGAGGCACCTGATTGCCGCCGCACTTTTGATCCCCGCCTGGAGCAGCGCGGCAGATTTTCGCACGTTTCTCGACACGCACTGCCTCGACTGCCATGACGGCGATGCGAAGAAGGGCGATCTCGATCTGTCCGGCTTCACGAATGAAGACGCGGTGATACGTGATCGCACCATCTGGCGCTCGGTGTTTGAAAAAATCGAGTCGCATCAGATGCCGCCGCCGAAACAAAAGTCACAGCCGACCGATGCGCAACGGCAGGAGCTCATGGCGTGGATCATGGACATCGCCGCACGACCTGATCCGGTGCTGGGTGCCGCTGATCCGGGCAAGCCGGCGCTGCGGCGGCTGACGCGACTCGAATACAACAACACGATCCGCGACCTCTTCGGACTCGACATCGACGTCTTCATTTTCCCCGAGCGGCTGCCGATCAGCGACAAAAGTTACTACCAGCCCGCGAGCGGCAAGATGGGCGACACGGTCAAGGTGCCGATGCGTGAATACGGCGGCAAATACCAAGTGCTCTGCCGCCAACTCGGCCTGCCCGGCGACAACCGCGCCGAGCACGGCTATCGCAATCGCGGTGACGCGATGGATTTCTCCCCGCTGCTGCTGGAAAAATATCTGGCCGCCGCCAACGAGATCGTGAACACGCCGGAACTGCCCGCACGCAGTGCGATCTTCGCGGAGTTGCTCGGCGTGAAACAGACACTCCTGTCTGTTGATCCCAAAAACGATTCCACCAGCCCAATCACCCTCGTCGAGCCACTCGCCCCGAATCTAAAGCCAAACTTTCCAGGCAACAGCGCCATGCTTGCCGACTTTCGTCGCGAAATGGCGTCGGCATTTCCCGAAGGTCGTGGCGGCGTTTTCGACGTGCCCGCCGCGCTCGCCAATCAGACCATCGCAGGCAAAGGCGGCCTGATCAAAGGTGCCTTTGGATCGAGAACCTTCACCATCAATCCGGATGCCGATCTCTGGCTCGTCAGCTTCGCCACCGCCGAAGAGGCCTCCGCTCCCGCCTTGCTCACGAACAAGGAAAAAGGTGCCAAAGTCTTCGAGCTGACCTTCGACATCCGCAGCGACAATGAAGACGAAGGCATCGAGCGATTCGGCGTCTGCGTGCTGGGACGCAGCAAGCAAAGCGGCGAGGTCAAACTCACCGCCGTCTTCAGCGACGCCACCGAAACAGCCATCAGTGCCAACATCGCCGAAGGTGCCAGCGGCACGACCTTCTTCTCCTTCTCCGCGCATCCCGGAGAGACCATCAAGAAGCTCATCGTCGATGGCTCGCAATTCAGCGGCGACTACGTCCTGCTCGACGACATCGGCATCATCACCAATGGCGTGAGACAGATTGGCTTCGCCGGTCTCGCAAGCTCGGCTCTCTTGTCTGTTCAAAGTCAGGCGAAGCCTGAGACGCAGAAAAAACAGACAGGAGTGTCTGTTTCACAACCACCCCGCCAACGCCTCGCCGCCTTCATCGAACGAGCTTTCCGCCGCAGCGTGACCAACGAGGAGGTGAACCGCTTCCACGCCCTTTTCGAAGCCGAAAAGAAGACGAAGCCCGAAAGCGAAGCCATGAAGACCGCCGTGGCCGCCGTGCTGGCATCGCCGTCCTTCCTTTTCATCGAGGCGAACGGCATTCCCGGCCCGGAAAAAGTCGCGCCGCTGGAAGATGCCGAGCTGGCCACGCGGCTCGCCTTCTTCCTCTGGTCCTCGACACCCGACAACGAGCTGCTGCAACTCGCCAAAGTAGGCAAGCTGCGTGATCCCGCCGTGCTCGAAGCCCAGACGCGCCGCCTGCTGAGGGATGTGAAATCCCGCGAGCTGAGCGAGTCCTTCGCGGTGCAGTGGCTCCGCCTCGACCAGCTCTACACCTCGAAGCCCGACCGCGATCTCTTCCAGTCGTTCTACTCCGGGCCGCAAGGCAAGTCCACGCTTCACGGAGCGGCGATGGTCGAGGCGCTGCTGCTGTTTGAAACGGTGCTCGCGGAAGATCGAAGCATCCTCGACTTCATCACTCCCGAATACACCTGGCTTAATCCCAGCCTCGCCAAGCTCTACAACATCCCGCTTGGCGAAGACGCCGCAGAGACTGCCAGCTCTGGCGATGGCAACCGTGAACTGAAAAAGAAAAACGACGCAGGCAGCCACTGGCGGCGCGTTAACCTGAGCGATGCGAATCGCGGCGGTTTCATGGCCATGGCTGCGCCCATGGTCGTCACCTCGCTGCCCTTTCGCACCAGTCCGGTGAAGCGCGGCGCTTGGCTGCTGGAAACCATCTTCAACCGCCCGCCCTCCGAGCCCAAAGTCGCCTTCGCCATCGAGAACGACACCAAGGAAGCCGCGCAGCAGATGAGCATTCGCGAGAAGTTCGAGGCGCATCGCAGCAAGGCCGCCTGCTACTCCTGCCACATCCGCCTTGATCCTCCGGGCTTCGCCTTGCAGCGCTTCGATCCCATCGGCGCCTGGGATGCCGGTGCCGATGCCAAAAGTGAGTGGCAGGGCCGCCCCTTCGACGGTCCCGCCGGTTTCAAAGGCCTGATCGCCCAGGACCCGCACGAGTTCACCCGCGGCTTCATCGAGCACCTGCTCAGCTACGCCATCAACCGCCCACTCGAAATCTACGACATGCCGACAGTGGAAACAATCGAGCAGGCCGCGAAAGCCGATGGCTGGAAGCTCAGCCGCGTGGTCGTCGAGATCGCCAAGAGCTACCCCTTCACTCACGTTCGCAACAAGCCATGAAACACACGCTTATCCTCATATCCGTCCTCCTGACCGGCTTCGCTTTTGCTGCCGAGGAATCACCCGCTGACGCGAAGATTCGCAACGACATCCCGCTCGGAGGTCAGTTGAAGCCCAATCCAAAGACCGGGGCGTTTGTGGTCATCGGTCACGGTGCGCGCATCATCGTCTCGAAGGATGACGGCAAGACTTGGCAGCAAAGCTTCTTTGCCGCTCCGGGCGCGGATCACGGCCCGTGGGCCACGAAGACGGTGGCGTATGGCGGCGGTGTGTTTGTGGTCGGCGTCGGCTGGGGTGGCGCGACGATTTATCTGGCCTCCGACGACGGCGTGAAGTGGAGCCATCTCACTCATGGCAAAGCCAAGCTGCCGGAAGGCAAGGGTGATGAGCGCATGATGCCCGGCACCTGGGGCATCGCTGCGGGCAAAGGGGCCTTTGTGGCCGCTGGTTACATGACGATGACGGCCACCAGCGATCTCGGCGCGAGCTTTGACACCTTCAGCATGTGGGGCTCTTTCAAGAACGACCCACGCGGCTACAAACTCAGCACACATCACGTCGGCCCGGTCTATTGCGGCGATGCGAGCGGTCGCTTCCTCGCGCTGGGTGACAATCGCGGCAAGGAAGGGCCAAAGTTTGGTCACCTCTTCGCCAGCGATGATCTCGGCAAGACCTGGCAATGGCTCGCGCCGAAGGGACTCGATGCCTCCACCGGACGCGGCACCTTGAAATCCAATGGCAAGCTCCTTCTGATGACCGATGCCGACGCCTCCAATGCATGGACCAGCAGTGACGGCGGCATGACCTGGGATGGTCCGCACGCCACCGGAACGAAGCGCGCCACCCTCAGCGTCGTCGGCTCTGAATTCTGGCTCACCGGCAAACCCAGCCGCGCCAGCGCCGATGGAAAAACCTGGCGCGATCTCCCCTCCGCCGTCCCTGCCGGACAGATCATCGCCAGCGATTCCGGCACGCTCATCAGCATCGACAAACCGCGATTCAACATCCTGCGCAGCGCCGACGGCGGAAAGAGCTGGAGCGAAGTTCACAGCTACACGCCCCCAGACATCAAGGGCGGTGCGCAAGGCCTGCGCGATGGCGCCTTTGGTCGGGTGGCACCTTGACCCGTTCGTGCGTTGTCAGGAGATCTCCACGCGAGGCGTTCCCTTCACGACCATGACTTCCCGCCCCGTCACCCGCCGCCATTTTCTCCGTGCCGCAGGCGTGGCACTCGGTCTTCCGCATTTCGAAAGTCTCGCGAAAGCCACACCCGCAGCGCCGCAGCGTTTTGCTTTCATCTACACGCCGAATGGCTACTGGCAGAAGGCGCTGATGCCGGAGAAGATCGTTTCGGGGTTCAATCCACTCACTTTAACGCCGACGCTGCAGCCTCTCGCCGCGGTCAAAGATGGCGTGACACTCATCACCGGACTCGACCGCCAGTTCGTGCCCGGCACGGGCGTGCATGCGCAGGCGGGGTCCTGCTGGCTCACGTCTTCCGCGCCGCAGGAGACGTTGGATGGGGGCTTCCCGACGAACACGACCCTCGATCAGATCATCGCCAGACAAATCGGTGGCGGCTGCGCCCTGCCCTCGCTGGAACTCAGCGCGAACGACTTTGTGGACAACAAGGAGACCAAATACTTCGAGTGCATCTCCTGGTATGGCCCCGGCTACGCGGCGAACACGGAGAAGAATCCGCGCGCCGTCTTTCAGCGGCTCTTTGGCCAGAGTCGCGGTGGTCCGTCGAAGAGCGTGCTCGATGTCATCATCGCCGATGCCCGGAGCCTGCAGCGTCGCATGGGCCGCGAAGATCAGGAGAAACTCGGCGAATACCTCGAAAGTGTCCGCGCCACCGAGCAACGCATCCAGCGTGCAGAGGCGGCATCAAAGCGCATCGGCAAGCCACCGCTGCCGGAACCGACCGGCATTCCCGAGAAACGGGCGGACTACCTGCGGCTCATGGCGGACCTCTTCGTGCATGCGTTTCAAAACGACCTCACCCGCGTCGCCACGCTGCTCGTCGATCCCGAGCGCTGGGACAGTCCGCGCATGTATCACAACCTCTTTGACAAACCGCAGAATCATCACGTCCTCACTCATACCAAGGGCGACGAAGCGAAGGAGAAACTCGCGCAGATCGACCGCTTCCACATGGAGTTCTACGCGCATGTGGTCGGTCGCTTGAAGGAAACGAACCTGCTCGACAGCACCACGCTCGTCATGGGCAGCGGCATCAGCGACGGAGACCAGCACAACTACGGCGACCTCGAAGTCCTCATCGCCGGCGGCGGCTGGAAGCGCGGCCATTTCCACTACGAAGGCAAACGTCCGCTGGCTGATCTCTGGCTCACGATGGCGCAACATGCAGGCACGCAGCAGGAGCGCTTTGCCGACAGCACCGGCGTGTTGCAGACACTCCTGTCTGCTTCTTAACTTTTAAAGAACAGACAAGAGTGTCTGTCTCACTTCTTCATGAAAACACCCCTCTTTCTCCTTCTCATCCGTCTCGGTGGCGTCCACGCCGCCGAGCCGCTGAAGCTGCTCTTTGCAGGCAGCAGCAGCATGTATTGGAACGATCTGCCGCGCGAGATTGCGAAGGTTGTTGATGGCAAGGTTGCGGACAATCTCGGACGTCCGGTCGTTCCCGAAGCCGTGGGACGCAGCGGCAGCGACATCCGCGTGTATTTGGAGCCCGGTTTCAATCGCTACGAGTATGGTGTGAAGCCGGAGCAGAGTTTCCTCGACAAGATCGCCGATGAGAAGCCAGACATCGTCGCCATGATGATCGTGTGCCGTTTTATCATGGAGGATGACGAAAGTAGCGGAGGAAAAGCTCACGCCGATGCCGTGACGGAGTACTGCAAGGCCATCCGTGCCGCAGGCGGCGAGCCGATGTTTTATGAAATGGGCTGGGGAAAGGACGAGAAGCATGAAGAAGGCAGAAAGCGCATCTTCGACCTCGCATTGAAGAACAAGATCAAGCTCATCGCTCCCTGCTCCACCGCGTGGGCACGGGTGTATGCGGAGAAACCCGACCTCGCGCTCCAGCATCCGCAGGACAACTCGCACCCCGGCGATGCCGGCCACTTCCTCAACCTCGCCTGCTTCTACGCCGCGCTGACCGGCGAGTCACCCGTCGGCAAACTGCCGCGCAGCTTCCACGTCTGGCCGCACGGAAAGTATGAAGCGGATGAAGCGAAGCTGGCCGCCTTCCAGCCCGATGCGTATCAGGCTGCGATGGCGAAGTGGATGCGCAAGCACATGGCGATGAACCAGACTTGCACACTTGATGATGCAACCGCCACTTACTTGGAGACAGCCGCCTGGGCGACCTGGGTCGATGTCTCCAAGCGTCTCCGAGCTCCTTCACTGGAGCCCGGCGGAAAGAACTGAAAACGCGCACTTCCAAACGAGATCGTCGAATCTGCAACGGACGTGCAGGCGGCGTGTTTATCCCCGACCATGAACCGGATAGCCAAGTCCCTCGTCATTTTCGTCCTCGCCGCGGTTGTGTTTATCGCCATCACCCGTCGTTCCCATCTCGAGGCGGCAGATGGACAGCCTTCATCACCCCTTTCAACCGAGGGGAAGATCGGTTCAGGCGATCACACCCGCAGCGTGACCGTGGGAGATCTTCAGAGGCGCTATCTCATTCACATCCCTGCGAAAT
The DNA here is from genome assembly GCA_964452755.1 of uncultured Prosthecobacter sp. Classification (GTDB taxonomy): domain Bacteria; phylum Verrucomicrobiota; class Verrucomicrobiia; order Verrucomicrobiales; family Verrucomicrobiaceae; genus Prosthecobacter. The sequence continues at coordinate 1,786,658 of CAYVQY010000001.1, forward strand.
ACGACGCCACCAAGCCCGCACCGGTAATCATCGCCTTCCACGGCGGCGGCGGAAATCCCGCAAGCATGGTGCGTCTCAGCGGACTCAATGCGAAGTCGGAGCAGGCGGGTTTCATCGTCGTCTATCCGTTTGGAACCGGCAGACTGGAGAACCAACTGCTCACCTTCAACGGCGGCGAGTGCTGCGGCTATGCCATGCAGAACAAAATCGATGACGTGGCTTTCACGCGCGCCTTGCTCGACGATCTCGCGACGGTCACGAACGTGGATGCGGCGCGTGTTTTCGCCACCGGCCTGTCGAACGGCGGCATCATGTCCCACCACGTCGCAGCGGAACTCGCCGACCGCATCGCCGCCATCGCGCCAGTGGGCGGCCCGCTGATGATGGCATCCATCACGCCGAAGCGGCCCGTGCCCGTGATGCACTTCCACGGCACCGGAGACGCGTTTGCGCCGTTCAAAGGCGGCTATGGCAAAGGAGCGATGGGCAGCAAGGGCGTCACGGAATTCCGATCAGTGGAATACACTGTGAATGCTTGGATCAAGGCGAACAATTGTGCAGAAGCTCCCACCGTCGAAGCCCTTCCAGACAAGGCGGACGACGGCATGAAAGTCACCCGCAAAACCTGGAGCGGCGGCAAAGACGGCAGCGAGGTCGTGCTCATCGAGATCGAAAACGGCGGCCACGCCTGGCCCGGCATGAAGCCGATCGTTGACGTGCTCGGCCGCTCGACAATGGACATCTCAGCCAACGACCTGATGTGGGCTTTTTTCCAAAAGCATCCGATGCCGCCCTCCGCCGAAACCGTCTGGACGCTACCACCCGTCACCGCGCCCCGCATACAGCATCACATCTTCAAAAGTGCTGCGGCGAAAGCGGAGGGCAGTTTCCATCTCTACACGCCGGAAGTTTACGACACGGAAGAAGACCGCCGCTTTCCTGTGCTCTACTGACTGCACGGAACCGGCGGCGGGCGGGGCGGCATCGCGCCGGTGTCGGCGTGGTTTAGTGCGGCCATTCGCGAGGGCAAAATCCCGCCGATGCTCGTCGTGTTTCCGAATGGACTCGCCACCAGCATGTGGTGTGATTCAAAGGACGGCCGCGTGCCGATGGAAACCGTCGTGGTGAAGGAACTCATCCCGCACATCGACGCCACCTTCCGCACCATCGCCCAACGCGAAGGCCGCCTGATCGAAGGCTTCAGCATGGGCGGCTACGGTGCCGCGCGACTCGGCCTGAAATACCCCGACGTCTTCGCCGGATTCTCCTGCCTCGCGGGTGGGCCGCTCGATCTCGATCTTGCAGGCCCCCGAGCCACTGGCAATCCCGAGGAGCGCGAGCGCCTCCTGCAGGGAACTTTCGGCGGCGATCTCGATTACTTCCGCGCACAAAGCCCGCTCACTCTCGCAGTCCAACAAACCGATGCCGTCCGTGGGAAAATGCACATCCGAATCGCCGCCGGCCTGCGCGACAACACCGGCCCGCTCAACCGCGCCTTTGCCGACCGACTCACTGAACTCAAGATCGAGCACGCCTTCACCAAGGTGCCAGGCGTCGGCCACGACACGCTCGGCTTGCTGCGAGGTCTCGGCGAAGCGAACTGGCGCTTCTATGAGAGCGTGTTTTCTTCCGCCGCACCATGAAGAGGCGTTTCATTCCACTCTCGTCATCACCGTGAAAAACCGACTCAGGGTACAGTGGGAGTATATTCAGGATTTGGGCGCATCGTGGATGCGGAAACCGACTTCCGCCAGGAGGCGAGCTTCTGCCTCAGTTTCGCCACTTTTCCCGGCATCTGCGCCGCGAGATCGTTCTGTTCGCCGATGTCCTCGCGCAGGTTGAAGAGCTGCACCGTTCCATTCTCGAAGTACTCCAGCAGCTTCCAGTCGCCCTCGCGAATCGCACCGCCAGGGCTTTGCATGCCGTGGTTGCTGTAGTGGGGGAAGTGCCAGTAGATCGCCTCACGTTTCATCGCCTTTCCCTTGAGAAGGGGAACGAGACTGACGCCATCCAAGGTCTGCTCCGGTTGAGAAGGCAGCCCCGCCATTTCGAGCAGGGTCGGATAAAAATCATTGCTGAGGATCGGTTCATCAGAGACGCCGCCGGGTTCGCTTTTCTCCGGCCACTTGATGATGCACGGAACGCGGATGCCGCCCTCGTAGAGCCAGCCTTTGGCGCCGCGAAGCGGAAGGTTCGCGCCGGAAAAGGCTTCATCGATTTTCTCACGCCCGACCCGACGCTGAGGATTTCCCACATTCATGGCCGCCATGCCTCCGTTGTCGGAAAAGAAAATCACGATCGTGTCTTTGGCGAGATCAAGCGCCTCCAGCTTCTCCATCACACGCCCCAGACTCTCGTCCATCGCCTCCACCATGGCGGCAAACTCGACGTTATCCTGCTGCTGCTTGACCTTCACGGTGCGTTGCGGCAGGACGCGGAACTCGCGATGGGAGGGTTGTTCGATCAGCTTCGAGAGCTGGGATGCGCTCAGCGGCTCCGGGTCGTCCGGGTTGCCTTCGAGGATAAAATCGGGGCCGCCGCTGGTGCGAGGGATCCTGGATTGTTTTTCGCGATACTTTTGGACCAAGTCCGGGCGGCCTTGGATCGGGTCATGTACCGCAAAGTGACTGAGGTAGAGAAAGAATGAGTTCCCACGATTGGCCTCGATAAAGTTCAGCGCCTCGTCAGTCAGGCGATCCGTCAGGTAGTCGCCCGGCTGGTCTTCGAGACCCTCCATTTTGAAAGGCGCGTGAAAGCCGGCCTTGGGCCAGCCCTTGTACCAATTGCGCGGAACCTGAACGTCAAACCCCTGCTGCAGCGGTCCGTATTCGTCTTCGCCGAGATGCCACTTGCCGAAATGCCCCGTCGCATAGCCGTGCTGCTTCAATGCCTCGGCCAGCGTGAGTTCCTCCAGGGGAAGTTGCTGCAGGTTCGGCGAGTTTTTGAGCTTCTGAAAGGAGTAGTCCTGTCGCCCTTTGATCCAATCACTCAACTGAAGCCGCGCGGGATATTTCCCGGTCAGGATGCTCGCCCGAGTCGGCGAACACACATGACAGGCGGCATAGGCGCTGGTGAACTTCACACCCTCTGCGGCGAGGCGGTCGATGTGGGGCGTCTCATAAAAAGAACTGCCGAAACAACCGACATCCGACCAGCCCAGGTCATCCACCAGGAAGAAGACAATGTTTGGCGGGCGGGCCTCCGCAGCTGCCGTCGTGAGTGACCCCAGCAGACTGAGGCAGAGGTAAAGATGAAATTTCATGGGAGGAATTTGCCTGACTTGATTCACTCACTGACCACCTCGATCCGGCTCCAGTAGCCGAACTCGTTTTTCCAATTGTTGGCCGCATTCTCCACGACCAAATCCACATGCCGACCGGCGAAGCGCGTGAGATCCACGTCGAGGTCGAACCACTCATCCTGCACCGTCTGGTAGCTGATGATCGCATCGGTGAGCACCGCCGCACCCGCCCGCACCCGCAACTGCCAGTCGCCATGCGGATGGTAACTCGCACGGATCTTCAGCGTCGTGCGTTTGCCCTCCGGCACATCGAGATGCCGTGTGAGATGGCAGGGAGTGTTGCGATCTTTGGGATGGGTCTGCATCACCGCCTCGTTGCGAAACGCGGTCAGCGCCTGCACCCCGCCCTCACCCACGTCTGAGACTTTGAATCCGGGAGCGAAACGCTCGACGATTGGGTTCCACTTGAGCAAGGGATCGGGGCTGGCCGGAGCCTTGCCCGCTGCGGCCTGAACTTCGCCACTCACCATGCGGCGCGCCACGCATTCCAGAAGGTGTGGCATCCGGCCTTCCAGTGCCACCGCCAGCGCCTGCTGCGGATGATCCACCACCATCGGCTCCAGCGCATACCACAGCATCCGCGGGATGTTGGGGTCGCAGTTGTCCTCTTCATGCTTGGCCAAAGCAGCGAGCAGGGGCCAGCGTTGCGCTTCGCTCAGTCGCGGCAGGGCCGAGGCGAGGTAAAGCCGCACCGTGGGCGAGGCATCGTGCTCCGACATCTCTTGAAAACGAGCCAATGCCTTCTCCCCCGGCTTGCCATCCTCACACAGCAACTGCACGGCCCACGAGCGGACGTGTTCATCGTCGTGAGAGAGCATGGCCTCAGCATCGAGTCCGCCCGTGACGTGCATCGCCCACAGCGCCCGCAGTCGCTTGCCTGAAGTCCTGGCCTTGTCGAAGCCTTGTTGCAGAGCTGCATGCACCTTCACCCGGTCAAGCTTGCCCGCCGCCGCTCGCGCATGCAGCTCCACCCTTGCCTCGCGGACATACCAGTCGTTGGCGTGATCCTGCAGCTTCACCAGCTCGAGGTCACTGGATCCGCCAATGTTCGGTCGGGTAATTTTCTTCGCTCCTTCCGGCATGATCCGGTAGACCCGACCGCTGTCCGGAAAGTTGACTGAGTTTCCGCAGATGTCGGTGTCGTGCCAGTCGAGGATATAGACCCCGCCGTCGGGGCCGGTCAGCACACTGAAGCCGACCCAGGCCAGATCGTTGGTCGGCATGAAATCTTCGCCATGGCTGCCGACGTAGCCGGATCCCTTCGGCGTCATCACATCCGTCAGCACGGCGTGCTCATGGATGTTGCACATGAAGAACTGATCGCGGTATTTCTCGGGAAACGTGTCCGCCAAGTAAAACCGGGCTCCCCCGTGGGCCGAACGATGGGTGTGATCACGAATCGTCTGGATGACATCGAAGGCATAGGGGTTCAGGTTCGGCTTGCTCTGCTTGTGATAGATTCCTCCCTGCACGATGTGGAAGAGATGCGGAATGACGCAGCAGGTCGCAAAACCGTGCCCGACATCGTTGAAATCGAAGCCCCACGGATTGGAGAGACCTTCAGCGAAGACTTCGAACTCATTCTTCACCGGGTGAAAGCGCCAGATGCCGCCGTCGATGTACTTGCGCTCGCGTTCAGCCGCTCCGGGTTTGCCGACCATTGAGCGCGTGAAGACGCCATGACATCCATACAGCCAGCCGTCGGGGCCCCAGATGAAGCTGTTGAGTGTCTCATGTCGATCCTGAATGCCCCAGCCATCGAGAAGCACTTCCGGTTCGCCATCCGGCACATCGTCGCCATCGGCATCTGGGATGAAAAGAAGATGGGGTGGCGTTCCCAGATAGACACCGCCGAAACCGACGGCGATGCCCGAACTGAAGCCGATCTTGTCCGTGAAGAGCTTCTTGCTGTCGAACACCCCATCGCTGTCCTTGTCGTCGAAGATCTGGATCCGGCTCATCTCTTCGAGCTTGTGGGTGCCGCGGTTGACGTAATTGAAGTTCTCCACGACCCAGAGGCGGCCCCGACCGTCGAAGGTGAAGGCAATCGGCTCACCGATGTCCGGTTCCGCCGCATAGATGGAAACCTCAAAGCCCTCCGGAACATTCATCTTGGCGACGGCCTCCGCGGGTGTGAGAAACGGCGCATTGCTGGTCTTCTCCTCCTTGCCGGAGAGTGTTGCCGCACAACAACATGCCGAGAGAGCCGTTGCGAGTAGCCGGGGGAAATGGGTATTCATAAATAGGATATCGTGAGAGCGGGTCGCGGCAGGCTAGGGAAGGCTCACCTGTTTCTGTGTTTGGAAATATTTGAAGAGATGCAGCACTTCTTCCTCTTTCAGGATCTGGAGCAGTCCTTCGGGCATCATCGAGACGTTGGACACGGTGCGTGATTTCACATCTCCCTTGCCGATCACCTTCTTCGTACCAACCATGTTGAGGACGATTTTTTGAGGGTCTTCCTCGACGACCGTCCCGACGAGAAACTGTCCGTCATTCGTCTGCACCGTGACCATCTTGTAGGAGTCCGGAATGTCGCCGCTGGGGTCGATGATGTTGAGGAGAAGGTAGTCGAGGTCCGCCCGATTCGATCCTGTAAGATCCGGTCCGATGATGCCGCCCTCGTCATACATTTTGTGACAGGAGGAGCACACTCGCTGGTAAATCACTCGCCCCTGCGAGGCATCCGCCTTTGCCAAGGCTGCGGGCATCGCCAAACTTTTGTATCGCTCCATGAGAGCCTTCTTGTCGCCGGAGGGTTCCGCGACGCCGAACTTTTTACTGAATGCCTCACCGAGCATGTCGCTCAGCGTGCGCGCGGTATAGACCGGCACCGCTTCGCGGGGGATCTTCTTTGCCTCGAGCGCAGCGAGGAGGGCCTCCGCATGAGACTTCCGGCCTGCCAGCGCTTCCACCGCCGCCCGCTGTGCCTCCGAGTCAAAGGAGGAAAATCGTTCGATCAAGATGGCCGCCGCCCGAGGCGACTCAACCACGCGGAAAGCGCGGATCGCGTCCAGCCGCAGGGCCCTCTCATCCAGCATCGCTTTCAGCACCGGCAGGAGATCCTGGCGCTGCTGACTGACCAGGGACGCCAGGGACGACCGTCGCTCTTCGATCTTCGCAGATGGATTCTTGAGCACCGCAAAGGCTCGCTGGGTCGCTGATTCGTCCCCGAAGATTTGGCTCACCTGCATCGCAAAGTTTTGGACATCGTCGTCTGCGCTTTGATCCAGTCGGGCGCTCAGTTCCGGCCAGCCTTCAGGCGGCACAAAGTTGCGCCGGCCCTCGAGTCCGAGGGAGATGCCCTTCAACAAGGAAGCCTGCATCCGGACATCCTCGGTTTTTTGCAGGGCATCGAAAAGAAGCTTCAGGGAAGCCATCGCATCCATCCCCCGCACGCCCTTCATCCGTTGCTTTTCAAGATCGACTTCGACGAAACCCTCGGGCTGCGTTTTCCAGTGTGGATCACCCCGGTCGATGACAGCGGCCGCTGCCGGTTTCTTTGGAGGCGGCGCCTTCTTTTTCTTCAAATCGGATTTGTCATCCAAATTCTGCTTCAACACCTCATCCGACGGAGTGGGTGAAGCGACGCCGTTCTCAGGCACCTCCACATGCGCGGTCCACAGAATCGCGTTCAAGACCACCTTGCGGAAGTTGTCGTCCCGCCAGCTGACGTGTTTGTGCGCACCCGTGAATCCGAAACCACGCCCGCGACCATCCGGGCGTTCATAGGCCCAAGCCACGTGCTGACTCTCGCCGTTCGCGACAGCGCGGCGCACGTCCGAATTGCCACTGCGCGGGCCATCCTCCCTCACCAGCGTTTCGGGGCCGGGAAGGTCCGACAGGATCGGAGTGACGCCCTTCAAATCTGGCACGAAGCGCATGTGATAGTACCACTCGTCATTGAGGCGAAAGGGTTGAACGCCCTTGGCGATGGGATGATCCGGGAAGGATTTGAAATGCGGCGTCCAATGGGGATTGACCGACCAACTCGGATCGCAGTAGCCGCCCATCCACTCCAGGAACTTCTTCGCCGGCATGCCCATGGAGGCCTCTGTCGCCCAATGAATCATGACGACCCCCGTGCCCTTTTTCATGAGCGCATCGAACGCCTCCAGATTCGGGTTCAGCAGATGCCCATCGTAACCGGTGCAGAACACCACGATCGAATCCGTGTCTTCCAACACGCTGGGATCTTCCGGATAGCCATCCTTCGGCAGCACCACCGCTTCAATACCGAGGTTGGCATCCCGCAGGGCCTTCGCCAGAAGAAGATTGCCCGCGCGATGCTCGTGCGCCATCGGGCCGTGGCTCGGCTTGCCTGAAATGAAAACCACCTTGGCCGCCTGTGCCGGGGCCAGATGAAAAAGGATGAACAGGGGAAGCAGACAGCTCCGCAATGGAAGAAACGTGAAGGGCATGGTGTCGATGGTAACGAAGTGCTTCTGTGCCATTCTGGTTGGACCTCGCCATATTTTATGAAATCTTGGCCATCTCTGGGAGCGCTGGCTTCCAGCCGACCCTCAAACCAAGTCGCGCAGCGACCACTTCCCGTCCCCATGCGACGCCTCTCCACATCCAATCCAGCTGCTCGCCTCCGCGAACGCTTCCTCGCCGACCTCGCTGACGCCACCCAACTCGCACGAATGTTCGACCACATCGCAGGTGTGTCGTTCTTTGCCAAAAACCGCGAGTTCCAGCTCATGTCTGGCAATCCGCACTTCTACCGCCGTTTCGGTTTCACCGATGAAGCCGAGGTGGTCGGAAAAACCGACTTCGATCTCTTCCCCCGCCCGCTTGCGCTCAATTTCCGCGCCGATGACGAGAAGGTCATCGCGACAGGCGAACCGCTCCTCGGCATCGTCGAACTCTTCCTCAATCAGCAAGGCATCCCCGACTGGTTCATCACCCAGAAGCTGCCGCTGTCCGACAAACGCGGCCAAGTCATCGGCCTGATGGGTGCCATTCAGCGCTACGATCTCCAGCGCAACGTCGCCGCCGCTGATGCTTCCATCGCCAAAGCCGCCAACGCCTTCCGGCGCGAGCCCGGCAATCGCTGGCTCATGGACGAGGTCGCCCGCAGCGTCGGTCTCTCGCAGCGGCAGTTCGACCGCAAGTTCAAGGATTGCTTTGGAGTGACACCCCAGAACTACCTCATCAAGACCCGCATCCAATCAGCCTGCGACGCCCTCCGCGAACCCGGCGCCCAAATCGCCGACGTCGCCTTTGACCTCGGCTTCTACGATCAAAGCGCCTTCACCGCCCAGTTCCGCCGCCACATGGGCATCACACCCCTGAAGTATCAACGCGAGTTCTGCGGGTGAAAAAGACGGGCGCGTGCTGCCGGGAATGCGAATTGGCAGTTTGAGCGCGACGTGTTTTATTCTCCCGCACCATGAAGCGGCGTTTCATCTTCCTTTTTTCGTCATTCGGAATGGCTTCGCTTTGCTCGGCTCTGGTTTCGTCATTGGCTGCGAAGCAGCCGAACATCCTTCTCATCCTCACGGACGATCAAGGCTGGCCCACACTCGGCTGCTACGGCTCCCGACACGTCCCCACGCCGAATCTGGATCGCCTCGCGAGCCAGGGAGCGCGTTTCACGGACGCCTATGTCATGTCGCAGTGCACGCCCACGCGTGCAGCCTTGCTCACCGGACAGCACACAGCTCGCAACGGCATGTGGCACGTCATTCCGTGGTATGGTTCGCCGTGGGCGCGGCTGACGGAGTCGGCGTATCGCGAGCAACTGCCTCGTGAAATGCCGAATCTCCCGAGGGTGCTCAAAGCCGCAGGTTACGCGACCGGGATGGCGGGCAAGTGGCATCTCACCACCGGCGCGGATGGCGATTACGTGCAGCTCAAGGCGGGTGCCGCTTACGGTTTCGACTTCGTCGCGCCTCGCGGCCCCGGATCGCAGAACGAGGGGGACAAGTGGGTCGATCATCTCACCGACCAGACGATCCAGTTCATTCGCGGGCATCGGGAGAAGTCGTGGTTCTTTTACCTCGCGCATCACACGCTGCACGGCGTCGTTTCCGCGCCTGCCGATCTCATTCAAAAGCATCGCGATGCCGGAGCGCCGGAGACGGGCCTGTTCAACGCGACCTACCTCGCCGCCATCGAGCACATGGACAACAGCATCGGCCGCCTGATGGCCGCGCTGGATGAAATGGGGCAGCGCGAGAACACACTCGTCGTCTTCCTCAGCGACAACGGCGGCGTGGACACGGTGTACTCGCCGCCCGGCCTGATCGGCGATCCCACCGACGGCAGCGTGCCGCTGAAGGTGAAGCTGGAGGGGTTCGACAACGCCCCACTCCGCGCCGGCAAAGGCAGTGCCTATGAAGGCGGCATCCGCGTGCCCTGCCTCGTGCGCTGGCCCGCGCAGATCAAAGTGGGGCAGGTCATCGAGACGCCCGTGCATGTGACGGATTGGATGCCCACGCTGCTCGCTGCAGCAGGCCGTGACACAGACACTCCTGTCTGTGATGGCATGAATCTCCTGCCACTGCTCACCGGCGGCAGCCTCCCGGAGCGGACGCTCTTCTTCTACATGCCGTTCTACGAGCTGCGCTGGTGCGTCACGCCCTGCGCCGTCATTCGCGAAGGCGACTGGAAGCTCATCGAATCCTTCGGCGACTGGTTCGACGAAGAGCCCCGCTACCACGCCGGTCACCGGCTCGAACTCTTCAATCTTCGCACCGACCTCGGCGAAACGCAGAACCTCGCCGAAACCGAAAGCGAACGCGCCAAGGTCATGCAGGCCAAACTCCACGCATGGATGAAATCGATCCCCGTGCCGATCCCCGGCGAGAACCCGCACTTCGATCCGAAGCGCATGCTGGAAGAGACGAAGGAGAAGCAGGCGTGGAATCGATAATGTGCCGATTGGATAGGTGACGGCGGATTTCGGAGGGAAAGCCTGTCGCCTTGGACGCGTTCCCATGGGGAACATGATCAGATTCCTCTTTCTTTTGTCGCTTCTGGCCTGCGGGTCGGCGCTTTCGGCTCCGCCGAATGTGCTGCTCATTCTTGTTGATGACTTGAAGCCCGCGCTGGGTTGCTATGGCGATGCGACAGCAAAGGCGCCGAACATTGACCGGCTCGCTTCGCGTGGGATGCGGTTTGATCTGGCGTATTGCAATCAGGCGGTGTGTGCGCCGTCGCGGTTCACGTTGATGCTGGGATCGCATTCGACTTCGACGGGGCTGTATGGGCTTGGCAGTCCGCTGCGCAAGCTCGTGCCGGATGCGGTGACGATGCCGCAGTTTTTCGCGAAGCACGGCTGGCGCACCGAATCGCTCGGGAAGGTCTTCCACATCGGTCATGGCAACGAGGGCGATCCGGCATCGTTCAGCGTGCCGCATTTGAAGGACAAGGTGATCGAATACCTCGATCCGGCGAGCACGGACGGCGGCAAGCTGACGCGCGAGGAGGCGCTGTTCACGAATCAGAAGCTCGACCAGATCAAATCACTGCCACGCGGCGCTGCATTTGAGTCGCCGGACGTCAAAGATGATGACTATGCGGACGGCCGCATGGCAGCGGAGACCATGAAGCGGCTGCAGGCGGCGAAGGCTCGGACAGGGCAGCCGTTTTTCATCGCGGCGGGTTTCGTGAGGCCGCATCTGCCGTTTTGCGCGCCGAAGAAGTATTGGGATCTCTACGATCCCGCGAAACTGCCGATGCCGGCGTTTGAAGATCTGCCCGCCGGATCGCCGAAGGTCGCGCAGAAGCGTGGCGGTGAGATCGCGGCCTACAAGCCAGTGCCGGAGGGTCCAGACGCGAAATATTCAACGGAACTCAAGCGCCGGCTCATTCACGGCTACTATGCGAGCACGAGCTTTGTCGATGCACAGATCGGGAAGGTGATGGATGAGCTGGATCGACTCGGCCTCGCGGACAACACGCTCGTCGTGCTGTGGGGCGATCACGGCTTTCACCTCGGTGATCTCGGCATTTGGACAAAGCACACGAACTACGAGCAGGCGAATCGCATCCCGCTGCTGTTCGTCGCGCCCGGCGTCGCGAAGCCCGGCAGCAGCACGCGGCAGCTTGCGGAGAGCGTGGACGTGTTTCCCACGCTGGCCGAACTCGCCGGCCTGCCCGCGCCAACAGGTCCGCAGCCGATGGACGGCGTCAGCCTCGTGCCCGTGCTCAAAGACCCATTCGTCCGCGTGCGTGATCATGCGTATCACGCATATCCGAAGGCGAAAATGGGCCGCGCCATCCGCACCGAGCGCTATCGTCTCGTCGAGTGGAAGAAGCCCGGTGCTCCCGCCGAAACTGCGGAGCTGGAGCTCTATGACTATGAAGCCGATCCGCTCGAGACGAAGAATCTCGCCGCCGAGCAACCGGACGTGGCAAACAAGCTCCGCGCCATCCTTGCCAAGCATCCGGAGGCGGTGAAGTAGGCGGCTTCGAGCCTTCAAAAGGACGCCGGGCGACGACGGCGCACGAGCAGCGCCACCATTGCGAAGCCCAGCAGCAGTGTGCGGGAAGGCTCGGGGATCGGCAGCGAGTACAAAAGGAGATCATTGCCGTCCCCACCCGCATAACTGAGGAAGAGGGAGACATCGTTGAACACTCCGACAAGTTCGCCTTCACCAAAGCCGTCAAACAAGCCCGTGCGCGTGCCGTCGATCTCCCAGAAGAGGAATTCGTCGCCAGGATTGAGCAGGTAGCCGCCATACATGGTGACGTCGAGCAAGCCGGCCAGCCCCACATCGCTCAGCGAGTAGAGGAAGTCATGCTCGATGGTCGGCGTCAGTCCTCCGATTTCGATGAGCAGTGTCGAGGTCGGCGCGAGTTGAACGTCGGTTTGAAACTCCACATAGCCGGGGCTGTTGCCGGGGGCGAACTCGCCGAGGATTTCGACATCGCCAGCGCCGAGGAAGCGGCCGCTGCCGGCCAGGTAGCCGAGGGAGGTGAAGGTGGAGCCGGAGCCGATGTTCACGTCCCCGTTGTTCACCACGTCGTCATAAAACACCGCCTGTGCGCCGGAGCCGACGCGGATCTCGCCGCCAGACTGGTTGTTGACGGTGCCGAAGATGTCGGACTGCTCCCCGGCGATCTGCATCACGCCGCTGTTTTCCAACTGACCGTCGAAGCGGGCGGTGCCGTTCGTGACGCTCACGTTGCCCTGGTTGTAAACGTAGCCGTCGGTGGTGAGGCTGCCGTCCACCACATTGACGGTGCCGGTGTTGAAGAGCGTCCCGCTTACGTCCATGCGCCCCTTCTCCACGACCATCGCCCCCTGGTTCTGGTGGTAGAGACCCTGCAGCACGAGGCGCTCGCCCACGTCGGCGCGCACCTCGCCTCCGCTCTGGTTGAACACGTCGGATAGGATGCGCCCACTGCCGGTGACGAGTCCCTCGTTGGTGACGACGTTGGTGATCACGCGGGCGGTGCTGCCCGCCAGGTTCAGCTCGCCCCGGTTGGTCAGGATGCCGGGTCGGAAGGTGGCACCGTTGCCCACTTGCACCAGTGCGTTGTCATTGATCGTGGTGTTTTGGAACTCCAGCTTGTGCGTGGCGGCGAAGGCTGTGTCATAGACCAGCAGGCCGTCGAAGAGCTCGCCGATGCCGATCTGCGCGTAGTCCAGGCGCAGCGTGCCGCTTTGGAAGTCCAGCAGCGCCGCGTTGTTCAAAGTGGAGGCGTCGAGCACGCCGCCGTTGAGCGTGATCTCGGTGCCGAAGTTGAAGTTGGCATCCCCCGCCAGCGTGCGCCCGGCATGGATGCCGTCGCCTTGGAGAAGGTAGAGGTCGATGTCGCTGTCGAGTGTCTTGTCCTCCTTGAAGCGGAACTCCCCCTTCACCCAATCGACGGCTTCCAAGCTGGGGCCGCTGACGATGAAGTCATCCACCGCGACCTTGCCGTCGTTGATGGTCAGCAGGCCGCTGGAGCCGATGTCGAGCAGGCCGTCCACATCGAGCAGGGCGTTGCTGAACACACGCAGCTCGGCCCCCGCCGCCGCGTTCGGCCCCAGGCTCAAATCACCGTGATGCACCCAGCGCGAGTTCGTACCCTGCACGGTGGCGCGGCTGTTCGCGCTGCCCGTGCCTTCGCCGATCACCGCCACCGTTGACGGCCCTGGAAAGCCGACCACGGGAGTCCCCGTCTCCAGCAGCGCTCCACCGCCGACGGTGAGATCGGCGTGCCCGCCTTTGCCAACGAAAAAGTCTCCATCCGCACGCATCACCGTGCCGCTGCCGTTGACGGTCACGAAGGCATCGCTACCGACGTTTTCACCCAAGATCACGCTGTGCGCCTGGAACTGCGCACCACCGGACTGCGACACCACCGCGCTGCCAGATCTGCCGAGCACCGTGGTAGGACCGGTCACGATGAGATCGGCTCCGGCACCAAGGGTCAGCGTGCCATCGGAACCGGCCAGACTGCCGACCAACAATGATCCGGTGCTGAGATCTCCAAGAGATAAGTTGAGCACACCCACCCCGCTCGAGCCCACCGTGGTGGCCTGCGCGTTGATGTGACTGCCGATGCCCACCGTCACCGCCCCATCACCGCTGACGGCGGAGCCGATGACGAAGCCGTTGGTCGTCACCGCCGCTCCCGTGTTCACATTTAAGGCCCCTTCTCCCGACGAGCCGACCACGAGCACCGAGGTCACCGTCGCCTGGGTGTCCGCGCCCGAAAGTGTCATCGTTCCGTCTCCGCCGCTCTCGCTGCCGACGAAGAGAAAGCTGGCCTCTATCTGCGAGCCGCTGCCCGCTGTGAGCGAACCGGTGCTCCGCTTGCCAACATCAAAGATGCCAGTCTGAATCGAGGAGCCGTTTTGCAGTTCGAGCACACCGTTCGATCCCAGGTTCTGCGCGACGGCCACCGAAGTCGGCGTGATCGACTGCCCGTCCAGCAGGCGCAGGGTGCCGCTGCCTTCATCCCCGACCACGAGCGCCCCGGTCACCGTCAAAGATGAGCCGGCATCCTGCACGATGAGTGTTCCAGAAGCCGTGGCCTCCTCGCCGAGGGTCAGGTGGTTCTGGCTCAAAAGACCGCCCGTTTCCACCGTCGCACTCGCCGTGCCCGCTTGGCCCAGCACCAGATTTCCGCTCAGTGTCATGCGGCTGTTCGTGTCTTGCACGAGCAGGCTGGCCGTGGAGCCGACTTCCTCGGCTGCCAGCACAGTCGTCGCCGTGACCAAGCCGCCATTTTTGACTTCCAGCGTGCCCGCTCCGCCTTGGCCGAGGCCGATGTTGTTGACGATGCGCGCCTTCGAGCTGGCTCCTTCCACACGGAGCGTGCCGGTGCTACCCCCGTTGAGCGCGAGATTGAGGCTGGCGCTGGCATCGAACTCGCTGCCGCCCTTCACGGAGAGCAGGCCGGTGCCGCTGCTCGTTACGCCGACTGCCACGCTCGAAGCATTCCAGGTGGAAGCCTGATCCAGCAGCGCCGTGCCGTTCCCAGCCACGCCCACCCGCACCGCCGTGGTGGTGATGCCCGTGGCCGCATTGATCACCAGATTGCCAAGGGAAGAGCTCGAAAGTCCCACGTCCACCACACCCAGCGTCGCCGCGCCCTGGATCGTCAGGCCGCCCGTGCCGCCATGGCCCACCGTCGTCGCCCCGTCCACATCCAGGATGCCGTCCGGACCGATGAAGGCCGTGCCCATGCCCCTCGCCGCCGCTCCGTCCTGCCCCAGCGCGTAGCGGCCCAGGGTGAAAGCGCCTTCGACGAGCGCTCTGCCCCCGTCCTCCACCACCAATGCCCCCGTGCCGGACTCACCCACGGTCACGTCTCCGGGGTAATACGGGGCACCAGGATTGGCTGTCGTGTGAATCTCCCCCCACAACTGGCTGTTGGCTCCCGAAACCGTCACCAGCGCCTGACCGCCCGCTCTTCCCAGAAAGATTTCCCCTGACGTCAGTCCACCTCCATTCTCCAGATTGATCTCGCCATCGCCGCCCGCTCCCACACCCACCTCCAGCAGGAAAAAGGCATTCACCTGGTAGGGATTGATGCCACTCGTTCGGCTCACATTCAATTCACCCCGCGAGCCGTTGCCGACGATCATGCCGCTGAAGTTACCAGTGCCACCGTCTGTGAAATTCGCCTGACCGAAACCTCCATCGCCGACATAGACCGTGCCAATTCCTGACCAAGATCCCCCTGCACTGACATTCACCACACCAGAACCGCCCACTTGGTCCCCGAGAACATAACTCCGGTTGTAGCGAAAGTCCCCGCTCGGATGATCCGGCACTTCATTGGCTTGAACGATGGCATACTCACCGATGTTGAGTGTCGCGCTGCCAGCGTTGCCGATGATCGTCTCCCCGTAGTCACCATCGATGTCGTCATTGATATGCCAATTGACATAGTTCTGCCGAGCTGCACTGCCGACGACAGTGACATTCGCCACGCTGCCCGCTTGATTGGCCATGATCGCTCCATCCGTGCGCATCAGGGATTCGAAGTCTCCGTAGGAATCCGAGCCTGTGAGATTTACCGTCGCGGTTCCCGCATCGCCAAAGATCGGTGTCGGTCGTTGGGTTTCGACCACGGATCCGTTCCAGGTGCCCACGTAGCCGTTACCGATGTTCAAAGTTCCGTTTGATCCCGCTTGCTTCCCCACCACCAACTGATCCACACGGTTCAGATACAGGGTTCCCATGCCATTACCCGAAGTGCCCAGATTCACCACCGCCGTGCCCGCATCGCCAACCACAAAAGCTCCCGCCACCTCCAATAAACTGCCTTGTACATTCAAGGTGCCGTTACCCGTCGCATTCTGGCCCACGATCACCTCGTTTGGTGTCACATACGCGCCATCGCCGTTCACCAATTGATCAATCAGATTCACCGTGCCCGTCCCGCTTTTGCCCACCGTGAGCCGATTGGCGATTTGCAGATTCTTCCCCACATTCTGCGCTGGTCCCTGCCCCTGGATCACATTCACCGTGCCCTGACTCAGGAACAAATCCCCCACCACTAGGTCCTGCGCGATCACCCGCACCGGGTCTGCATTGGAGTAGTCGTCGATGCCCGTGCCTGTGATGTTCAAAGTCCCCACGCCGCCACGGCCCACCGTCACGGTCTGCCCGGTCGCGTCCAGCACCGCGCCGCTTTGATTCAAGCCGCTCGTCGTCAGATTCACCGTGCCCTCGCTGCCCAGCGTGCGGCCGATGATCACCGCCCCCCCCGTGTTGTTCACCGCTCCTCCGCTCGCGATGTTCAGCGTGCCCTCTCCCGCGTCACCGACATACAACCGGCTCGTATTGTTCCAAACGGAACCCACGCCCGTCACCGTTGCCGTGCCGTTCGAGGGCAGCCCGGTGTCCACGTTGAAAGCGGAGCCGATAGTCCCGTTCACGCTGGTCACCATGCCGCCCCCGCTCACCGTCATCTGTCCCGTGCCTTGCAGGCCCACATAAATCTCATCCGTCACGTCCAGCGTCGATCCCGCACCGTTCACCAGCACCACGCCATTGCCCACCTTCGTGTCCCCGATACGCAGATCCCCGCCCACGTCCGCGTCCGAACCCGTCATGATTTCAAAGGTTCCCGTGCCGCCCTGCTGGCCCACGCTCACATCCCGCGTGGCCGTCAGCAGCGAGTTTCCCAGCAGTTCGATCTTTCCCGTCACGCCGCTTTGCTGCTGACCGGCGATGATGAAATCCCGCCCGCTCACCGCACTGCCGCCGGACACGCTCAACTGCCCGCTCGACAACCCTCCCACCTCGAAGTCATTGCCCGCCCACAGCGATCCTGTTTGCAGTGTCACCAGGCTCAGCGGCGCATTGGCAAAGTCCGCGCCGATGGAACTGCGACCGCTCGTCGTCAGGATCGCCCCGTTGGACAGCACGCCGTAGCCCGTGCCCAGCTCGCCAAAGACCGCATTCCCCAGCACATCCATGCGGCTGCCATTGCCGCCCGTGCCGTCGATGGAAAGCGTGCCCACGCTGCCCACGTTCACACCGACACGCAGATCCTCACCGCTCGTCGCACGTCCGCCGTTGCGGATCGTCAGCGCACCGATGCCGTTCACCCCCAAGCGGATGTCGCTCACGATGCCGCCGCCGTAGTCCGTACTCAGGCGGCCCGCTGTGTCCACAAACAGCGTCTGATTGCCTCCCGCCTGCCCTCCCACGATCACCGCGCTGCTGCTCAGCACCCGTCCGTTGAAAATGGAAAGACTGCCGCTCTCATTCGGCTGCCACCCCAGCACCAGCGCCCCCTGATTCGATCCCGCACCGCCCAGACTCGTCAGCGAGAGGTCAAAGCCGTTCAGCGCCAGCGAAACCTCGTTTCCTCCCAGCGTCAGCTCACTCAGGAAGCGGTTCTGATTCACCGTCACCGTGTAGGGGCCGGAAGCGAAGTTGTAATCAAAGATCGCCCGGTCTGAACTCCCCGGCACCGCGCCAGCACCGCTGACGAACCCGTTAGGTCCGGTAAACCAGCTCCCCGTGTTGGTGAAGTTCGCACTTCCCCCGCCCCAGTACTGGTCGGCTGAGAAGGCTAGGGATGTCGAAACGAGCAGAAGGGAAAAAGCGTGGGGTTTCATGACGGGGCGCACCCCGGTTCATCCGGCCGCACCCGTTTCGTTACAGCCTTCGCAAAAAAAACTCACCGTGGCCAGTCCGGGCGCTTTTCGGGGTCGGCGGCCAGCCATTTGAGCCAGGCAAGCTGAGGATTACCGGGGGCATCCGGCAGCGCCAGCACCTCCCGCCGGGCTTCATCGAAAGTCTGCCAGGGTACGCCTTGGAGGATGTTTTCCGAAGTCAGACGCAGGAGGCCGAAGCCCTCGGCAAAGCGCAAAAAACACTCCGGCAGCGGCGGCCCCGCCACCGGTGGCACCGGCCAGAGGCGGATTTCACCGTTCTTTTTGGCCGCCAGGGAGTAGCGCCCGCCGGGGGAGAAGGCCAGGGAGACGATCGTGTCCGTGAGCAGGTAGGGCGTGGCGGCCATCTGGCGGCGGCCCATGTGCCAGAGGTGCAGTTGCTGCCTGGTGTCTGCCGTCATGAGCAGCTCCCCGCCGGGCGAGCGTGCCACGCGGGTGACGGGATTCAGATGCTGCAAAAAGGGGCCGCTGGCCAGGGCGCTGCCGCTGTCAAAGGTGCGCACGCGCAGATCCTTGGACCCGAAGCTGAAAAACTCGCTTCCGTCGCGTGAAAAGCGGATCTCGTGCCCGGTGCTCAGCGCCTTGTCCGAGTGGCGCGGCGTGCGGGTGCGGGACATTTCCAGTTCGTCTCCGCTGGCGGCATCCCAGACATGCAGCAGCGGGGAGACCGAGGCGGAGACCACCCGCGTGTCATCCGGACTCACGCACAGCTCCACCACCGCATCGGCTTCTCGCGGGATCAGCCTTTCCTCCTGCTCCTCCGATTTAAGGGAGTGAAAAACGAGCCTGCCACCATCGTGGCCGGTGATCACCCGGTCTCCGTGCGATGTCACGGCCAATGCGGTGACGGCACTGCCGGGCCGGATCTCCCGCAGCATCTCGCCCGAGTGGGCGTCATGCACGCGCAGCAGAGAGCCGTCGGCAGCCGCCACGGCCAGCCGATTGCCCGCCGGACTCAGCGCCAGGAGCAGATCCCCCGCCGGGAAATCCAGCGGCTCCAGCTCCCGCCATTGCGCCAGATCCACCCGCCGCACCGGGCCGGAACTCGTGGCAAAGACGGCCAGCCGCCCGTCCTCGCTCACTGCATAGGCGCCGCCCTCCGTGCCTGCCAGCATCATTTTATCCCCCCAGGGCGCTCCGTCCGGCAGTTTCCAGCGCCGCAGCATCCCGCCCGCCTCCTGCGCCCAGATTCCCGCATCCTCTGGCAGGAAGCCCGCGTGGCGGAGGCTGCCTGGAGCGCGGATCTTCCGGTCACGCAGCGTGCGCGTCCGCACATCAAACACATGCATCGTGTTGGACCGTGTGGCCACCAGCAGGCGTGAGACATCCGCGCTGAAGGACAGGCCCGTCACCGCGCGATCCATGGAAACCGGTGCGCGCAACGGCGTGCCGGTGCGGTGGCTGATCAGCTCAAATCCTGGTGTCGGCTCCCGCGTGCCCGCCGCCGCCAGCGGTCCGGAGTCCGCCACCGCCAGCGCGGACACATTGTCCTGCATCCGCACCGCGCTGATCATGCCGCCGTCAGCAGGGCGCACGCGCACATATCCATCTGGACCGCCGGTCAGGATGCGCTTCGCGTCGGGCGTCTGCACCCAGGCATCGATGTGGAAGTGGTGCTCCAGATAGTGCTTTTTGAAGCTGCGCTCCGCCACCTCGATGCTGGTCACGTAGTTTTCGCCACGAACGGCCATCGCATATCTGCCATCCAGCGTGAAGGCCACCTGCTTCACCGGATAGCGGGACATCACCCCGCTCCAGATTTCCCGACCGTCGGATGATTCCAGCAGCGTCATTTGTTTGTCATCCCGGCCCACGGCCAGCAGAGCGCCATCAGGTGAAACCGCGATGCAGAGCCCCTTCACGGGCAGCTTCATCACCCAGAGCTGTTTTTTTGCCGCCACATCCCAGGAGCTCACGCTTCCATCTGCCGCCACCACATGCAGCCGGCTGCCGTCCGGAGAAAAGACGACCTCGCTCACCTCCTCCGCGCCCGTGGTCAGCGCCCACAGCGGCGACTGGCGCCTGCCCTCCGGCACCGACCACACGCCCACCTGCGCCCCCGTCTGGCCGGGCAGGCTCGCCACCAGCGCCAGGCGGCTCTCATCCGCAGACAGCGCGTGGCATTTCAGCCGGTCTCCGAAAGTCAGCGTCCTCAGTCCTTTGACCTTTCCAGATTCATAGCTCCAAAAACCCACCACAGAGCCGCCCTCCATCACCGCCATGATCACATTCCCGGAGCGCAGGAAGCGGCACTCTTTGGGCAAATCGGGAAGCTGCAGCGCAGGTGCGTCCAGGACGCCTGAGGTGCCTTGGGAAAGCAGCGTGAGCAGGCGGAAGCGCGCCTCCTGATTCTCCGGGTCCATCCGCAGTGCCCGGCAAAGCAGCGCCACGGCATGCCCCACATGCTGGGCCTGCGCATGCTCATGCGCGCTCGCCGCATCCGCCTGGCTGAAGCTCCGCCGCGTGCTCAGCTCCGCCAGCAGCGCCCGCTCCGCCGAGCGCCACGTCACCAGCGTGGCCGCCAGCAGCGCCGCCAGCGCGATCAGCAGCGCCGCCACCTGGGCCCGATGCCTCCGCACATACTTGCCCACCAGATACGCCACCGTCGGCGGACGCGCATGCACCGGCTCGTGTTCCAGAAAACAGCGCACATCCTCCGCCAGCTCGCGAACGGTCTGGTAGCGCCGCTCGCGCTCTTTTGCCAGCGCCTTGAGCACCACCCAGTCCAGCTCCGCCTCCGCCCGCTGCCTTTCCATGCGCCGCTCGCGCACATTACGGCCCGTTGCGACAAGATGACGTGAGGGGCGCTGCGGCAATGTCTCACGGATCGCTTTCAGGCACTCCTCCAAGCCGGCCGCGGCCAGATTTTTCCGCTCCAGCGGAAGGTGGCCGGTGATCAGTTCATAAAGCAGGGCGCCCAGCGAGTACACATCCGCCCGTGTATCGACGTCCAGCCCGCCGTTCCGCGCCTGCTCCGGACTCATGTAATCCGGCGTTCCCAGCAACTGGCGCGGACTGGTGTAGAGAGTCAGTGGCGTCAGCTCCTCCCACAGCGCCTTGGCGATGCCGAAGTCGATCACCACCGCGCGAACTTCGTCCGGTCCCGAGTCCACCAGCACATTGTTCGGCTTCAGATCGCGGTGGATCATGCCCTTCGCATGCGCGTGCTCCACGCCCGCGCAAACCTGCAGGAACAGGCGCAGCCTAGCCTCCAGACCCAGCTCCAGCCGCTCGCAGTGCTCCGTGATCGGCAGTCCTTCCACCAGCGTCATCGCGAAATACGGACGCCCGTCCTCCGTGGTGCCCGCGTCCAGCACCCGCGCGATGTTCGGGTGCTCCAGCATGGACAGCGCCTGCCTCTCCGCCTCGAAACGCGCCATCACCATCCGGCTCTCCATCCCCGGCTTCAGCACCTTCAGCGCCACCTGCCGGCGCAGTGGCACCTCCTGCTCCGCACGATAGACGATGCCGAATCCGCCCTCTCCCAGCGGCTCCAGCAGCCGGTAGCACCCAATCATCTCCCCCGTTTTGAGCGGTACTTCACCCACGACGGGAAACTCCTTGCCGATATCCGCAAACAGCTCCTCGGCCAGGCACTTTGGGCACAACCCCTCCGGAGCGGCGGCTGGCATTGGCGTCTGGCATTCAGGACAGTTCATTGTTTTTCACCATCATCCCTAAACTCCCATTCCGTTACACTCAGCGGCTCAAAATAGCCTGAAAATGAGCCAACTCATCCCCCACCATGTCCAAAGTTCCATCCGTGGACTCCCGGATGATCTCCACCACCGCAGTCCGCAGGTGCTTGCGCATCCGGTGCAGCAGGACCCGTGCATGCCCCTCGCGCACATCGAGCCGGAGTGCGACGTCGGCCATCGGCACTTTCTCACCGCGGCCCAGTTGCGGGATCAGGGCGTCAGCCAGTGTACTCTTCCCCGCATTCGCGTAATCCTCCCTCAATCGTGCGAATGCCTGCTCCAGCACCTGCAGCGCCCATTGCCTTTCATAGAGACTCTCAGGCGTGTCAGGGTCCGTCGGCTCCATGCGGTAGCGCTCCTCCGCATCCAATGCATCAAAGGAAAACACCCGCCCGCCGCCGCGCTTCGCCACATTTCGATCCCTATGCTGCCGGGCGATCCAATTCTGCATCCCCGCCAGCAAGTACGAGCGCAGGCGGCCGCGTTCCGGCCCCTCCAGCCTCTCCAGCCCCTGCGCCTCCAGCAGATGCGCGAAAAAAGTCTGCGTCACGTCCTGCGCGTCCGCCGCCGTCAGCCCACGCCGCCTCGCATACGCATAAAGCGGATACCAGTAGCACTGGCAGAGCACCGCCAAAGCCTCACACCTCTCCTCCGCATTACCAGCCGACGCTGAAAGAACCACGCTCCAGCGCGTGGCTGGAAACACGGCGTTGAGCGTCGGCTTCTCTTTGGTCATGAATCTCTCCTCTGCCACCCGCCATCAGGATTTCAAATCCTCGATGTGTGCATTCGATAGGCGCAGGCGGTTTTCAGACGATAAGCCGTCCCGACGCGACCGTTTCGATGGTCATGCGCTCGTTTTGCCTCCTTCTCTTCACCCTCTGTCCCCTGCTCTTCGCCTCGGCGGCACCGAACGTGCTCATCATCATGGCGGACGACTGCACCTTCAGTGATCTGCCGGTTTACGGCGGACAGAACGCGAAGACGCCGAACATCGACCGTTTCGCCAGTGAAGGGCTGGTTTTTAACAAGGCTTATCTGACATCGGCGATGTGCCAGCCCTGCCGGGCGGAGCTTTACACCGGACAGTATCCGATGCGAAACGGCTGCGCGTGGAATCATTCGGCGAGCCGCGCGGAGACGAAGAGTCTGCCGCATCATCTGGAGCCGCTCGGGTATCGCGTGGGAATCGCCGGAAAGGTGCATGTGCTGCCCGGGGCGGCGTTTCCTTTTGAGAACGTTGGAGGGTTTGACGGGAACTGTGTGCGTTCGCCGACACAGGCGCATGACATGGGCGCGGTGAAGGAGTTCATCTCGCGCGATGCCAAGCAACCCTTCTGCCTGACGATCGCGCTCGTGGACCCGCATGTGCCGTGGGTGATGGGCGACGCGTCGCAGTACAAGCCGAAGAAGCTCAAGCTGCCGCCGCATCTCGCCGACACAGCGATGACACGGGCCGATTTTGCCCGCTACCTCGCCGAGATCACTTACATGGACGGGCAGGTGGGAGAAATCCTGGCGGCGTTGGAAGCGAGCGGAAAGGCGCAGGACACGCTGGTGCTTTTCACCTCCGAGCAGGGATCGCAGTTTCCCGGCTGCAAGTGGACGCAGTGGGATGTGGGCGTGCATACGGCCATGATCGCCCGCTGGCCGGGGAAGGTGGCGGCGGGAGGCCGGACGGACGCCATCGTTCAGTACTGCGACGTGGTGCCTACCTGCATCGAACTGGCGGGTGGTGATCCTGCGAAGTCAGCCACGAAACTGGACGGACGCAGCTTTGCCAAAGTGCTGAGCGGTGAGGCGGCATCGCATCGCGAATTCGCCTTTGGCACGCACAACAACATCCCCGAAGGGCCGGCCTACCCGGTCCGCACAGTGACAAACGGCGAGTATCGCTACATCCGCAATCTGCTGCCGGACGAGATCTACATCGAGAAGCACCTGATGGGCTACGACGGGACCAAGCCGCTGACGAATGCTTACTGGGCGACATGGGTCGCCGAGGCCTGGAACAATCCGGCGACTTACAACTTGGTGAAACGCTACACGCATCGTCCTGCGGAGGAGCTTTATCACACCGCGTATGATCCGGGTGAGATGACGAATCTTGCAGGCGATCCGAAGTATGCGGAGATGAAGGCGAAGCTGTCCGCCGAACTCGACCGCTGGCTCGCGGAACAAGGCGATCCCGGCATCCCGCAGGACACGCACGAGGCTCACGCCGCCGCGAAGAAGGGCGGGCATCTGTATTTTCCTGAACCTTGATTACCAACCACCATCATGCGCCTTATCCTCACTCTCCTCGCTCTCAGCGTTCCGCTTTTCGCCGCCGAGCAGCCCAATTTCATGATCATCATCGCCGATGACCTCTGCTGGCGCGACTTGGGCTACGAGGGCAATGCGGAGGTGAAAACACCCAACCTCGACAAGCTGCGCACCGAGTCCATGCACCTGCGCGGCATGTTCAATCCGGCGACGACGTGCTCGCCCACGCGGCATGCGCTCTACACCGGGCTGTATCCGATCCGCAGCGGCGCGTATCCGAACCACACGCGAGTGTATGATGGCACGAAGAGCCTGTTCACGCACTTGAAGGACTCGGGGTATCGCGTGGCGTTGCAAAACAAGACGCATGTCGGCCCGGCGGCTTCGTTTCCGTATGAGCACATCGCTGGCGCGGACGATTTGACGAAAACAAAGTCCTTCGTGACACGCGATGCCGCGCAGCCGTGGTTCATGGTCTTCGCCTCGAACGATCCGCATGGCCCTTGGACGCGCGGGCCGAAGTATGATCCGACCACGCTCACGATCCCGCCTTACCTGCACGACAACAAGATCACCCGCGAACTGCTCGCCGCCTACTACGGCGAAATCAGCAAGCTTGATGAGCAGGTTGGTGCGCTGATGAAGATGCTCGATGACACGAAGCAGGCGGAGAACACGCTGGTGATGTTTGTCAGCGAGCAGGGCAGCAGCTTTCCCTATGGCGGCAAATGGAGCGTCTATGACAACGGCATTCATGCCAGCGCCCTCGTGCGCTGGCCGGGAAAAGTGAAGCCCGCAAGCACCAGCCAAGCGCTGATGCAGTATGTCGATGTGCCGCCGACGTTTCTCGATGCAGCTGGAATTGATCCGACGAAGATTGATGTCGGCTGCCCGGATGCGAATGGGGCCACCGGCTTTGATGGGCGCAGCTTCCTGCCGGTTCTGCGTGGCGAGACCGACACGTTCCGCGATTACGTTTTCGCCCAGCACACCACCATCGGCACGAACGGCGCGCTCGAAGCCTATCCGATGCGCATGGTGCGCGACACGCGCTACAAGCTCGTCCGCAACCTCGCGCCCGAAAACACCTACACCATCGGCGGCATTCACCAAGGCCAGCCGATTGAGTCCTGGCAGGCCGATGCCGAAAGCGACTACAAGCTCGCGGATCGCGTGAAGTGGCTCTTCAAACGCCCCGGCGCGGAGCTTTACGACCTGAAGTCCGATCCCGAAGAAATGAAGAACCTCGCGGAGAATCCCGAGTTCGCCGAGATCAAAGCGAAGCTTCAGGCACAGCTCGATGCATGGGTCGCGCAGCAAAAGGACAAAGGCATGGAGACCGAAAACCTCGCGAACACGCGCCAGGGCAAAAGCGACGAGGAACCGCGCAAAGGCGCGAAGAAGAAGGCCAAGGGGAAGAAGAAAGCTGCCAAGTAGGCTCGTTCACCAGAACGAGGTGCAGACCGCATTCTGGCGAATGCGCCTACAAACCCGCAATGTCTCTCTGTCCGCATCGTTCCCAGCGCGTCTGTTGCCCAACCATCATGAAATCCGCCATCACCCTCCTCGCACTCGCCACGCTTGTGTGGAGTCCCGTCAGCGCTGCTGAACCCTCGAAGATGAACGTGCTGTTCATCCCCATCGACGACCTGAACCACTGGGTCGGCCATTTTGGCCGCAACCAGCAGACGAAGACGCCGAATCTCGACCGCCTCGCGAAGATGGGCGTCACCTTCACCAACGCGCACTGCGCCGCGCCAGTGTGCAATCCTTCCCGCGCTGCGCTGCTCAGCGGGAAGCGCCCCGGTGTGAGCGGCATCTACGACAACAACCAGCCGTTCAAGGATGGATTGAAAGTCGAGGAATCGCTGGTCACGCAGTTCAAGAACGCGGGTTATGAGACGCTAGGCATCGGCAAGCTCTGGCACGGCGGGCTCGGCTGGCCGGAGCAGTGGACCACGATCGCGGATGAAACGAAGACGAAGGCAAAGATCAACGACCGCAGCGTCGGCGGCATCGCCTTCGGTCCGATCGAAAGCGACGATGACGCCACCGTCTCCGACACATCGATCGCGGACTACGGCATCGCGGAGCTCGGCAAGCCGCACGACAAGCCCTTCTTCCTGACCATCGGTTTCCACAAGCCGCACATGCCATGGAACGTGCCGCAAAAGTATTTCGACATGCATCCGCTTTCCGACATCCAGCTACCACCGACGAAGGAGGGCGATCTCGACGACGTGCCGCCCATCGGCATCAAGATGGCCAGCCCGAACGGCGATCACGCGAAGATACTGGAGTCCGGTCGCTGGAAAGATGCCGTGCAGGCCTACCTCGCCACGATCACCTACCTCGACGTGCAGATTGGCCGCGTGCTCGACGCGTATGACAAGTCGCCGCACCGCGACAACACGATGATCTGCCTGTGGGGCGACCACGGTTGGCACCTCGGCGAGAAGGAGCACTGGAGGAAATTTGCGCTGTGGGAAGAGGCAACACGCGCGCCGTTCATCTGGGTGGTGCCCGGCACCACGAAGCCCGGCGGCGTGTGCACAAAGCCCGTCGATTTCATGAGCATCTATCCCACCTTCTGCGCCCTGACTGGCGTTGCGAAACCCCAGTGGGTCGAAGGACATGACATCCGCCCGCTGCTGCAAGATCCATCCGCCTCGTGGGACCACGTGGCGATCACCACCTTCGGACAAAACAACCACGCCATCCGCTCCGACCGCTGGCGCTACATCCGCTACTCCGACGGCGGCGAGGAGCTCTACGACCACGGCAACGACGAGTACGAATGGACCAACCTCGCCAAAGATCCGGCGCATGCCGCCACCAAGGAGGAATTCGCCAAAAACCTGCCCACCACCAATGTGCCTGTGCTCGGCGGCAAGAAGGAGAAGGGTGAGCTGACCGACGCACAGAAGGCCAAACGCAAGGCGAAGAAAAAGGCCGAGAAGGACGCGAAGTGAGTTCGCGTCACCATTTTCATCACCCATCCAACCCACCCACCTCATGCGATCTCTTTTTCTCGCTTCCGCCCTGTTTTGCACCGCCCTGTCCGCGGCTCAACGACCTAACATCGTGCTGATTTTCGCCGATGATCTCGGCTGGAAAGATGTCGGCTATCAGGGCAGCGATTTCATGGAGACACCCAACATCGACCGGCTGGCGCGTGAGGGCATGGTCTTCACGCACGGCTACGCCGCCGCCGGGAACTGCGCTCCAAGCCGCGCCTGCATGCTCTCCGGCAACTACACGCCGCGCCATCATGTCTACGCCGTCGGCAGCACGGACCGCGGACCCAAGGCCTCGCAGCGCCTCATTCCGGTGCCGAACAAGAGCGGTCTGGCGAAGGACAACATCACCTTTGCCGATGCCATGAAGGCCGCGGGCTACGTGACCGGCATCTTTGGCAAATGGCATCTCGACGGCAAGGACGGAGCCGAACCGGGGGAGCAGGGCTTCGATGTGGTGAGTGAATCCTATCATGGCTGGAAAGGTGATGGCGCCGGGAAGACCAACCCAAACCCCAAGGGCATCTACTCCCTGACGAAAGCCGCAGGCGAGTTCATGGAGAAGAACAAGGACCGTCCTTTCCTCGTCTATCTGCCGCACTACGCGATCCATACGGGCCTGCAGGCGCGCGAGGAAACGCTGGCCCGATTCAAGGCCAAAGCGGCCGGCAAGCAGCACAGCGATGCGCTTTACGCCGCCTGCACTTACGATCTCGATGACGGCGTCGGCCTGTTGATGAAAAAGCTCAAGGAACTCGGCCTTGAGGAAAACACGCTCGTCGTTTTCACCAGCGACAATGGCGGCACGCAGCAGTCCTCGCAGGAACCGCTGCGCGGAAACAAGGGCGGCTACTACGAGGGCGGCATTCGCGAGCCCTTCATCATGCGCTGGCCTGCCGTGACGAAACCCGGCAGCACCTGCGACGTGCCCGTCATCAATGTGGACCTGTTTCCCACCTTCCTCGCCGCCGCCGGCGCAGCCGTGCCCGAGGGCAAGGTGCTCGACGGCGAAAGCCTGCTTCCGCTGCTCAAAGGCGATGGCGAACTGAAGCGGCAGTCCATCTTCTGGCACTTCCCTGGCTATCTCGACAAACCGGTGATCCGCGGTCGTGAACTGGATGTGAAAACCGGTTTCCGCACCCGCCCAGTGAGTGTCATTCACAAGGGCGACTGGAAGCTGCATCTTTTCCTCGAAGAATGGCAACTCGACGGCGGACGCGAAAAGCTTGGCACGAACCACGCCGTCGAACTCTACAACCTCAAGGACGACATCGGCGAGCGCACCGACCTCGCCACGCAAAACACCGCCAAGCGCGACGAACTGCTCGACGATCTCCTCTCCTGGCATCAATCCATCCACGCCATCGTTCCCACTGAGCCGAATCCAAAATACGATCCCTCAGCCGCGAAGCCCAAAAAGAAGGGCAAGGCGGCGAAGGCCGGGTTGTGAACCCGTTTCGGAAGGTTATGCCGCCTGTCTGTTGAAGGAGGGTTCGTTCATTTTGCCTCGATGAGGCGGATGTAGCCCCACTTGCCGTCTTTTTTGTGCGCCTTCACGGTCACGGTGCTGGGTGCTTCTTTGGGCGAGGCGGCAGGAGCTTTCCACGGCACCTTCACGAGTCCTTTAGCGGTTTTGATGAACAGGGCATCCGGGGTCGTGGTGTCTGAGGTGCCTCGAAAGGCAGCGATGATCTCGCCATCGGGCAGGGACTCGGGGTTATCGATCTGAAGCGTGTCGAGAGGGATGCTTTCCACCCGCGATACTGGCTCCACTTCCATTCCCGTGGCATCGATCAGGCCATACTGGGGGCCGTATAATTCAACCTGGAAGTAATCCGGGGATGGAGTGGCGTTGATAAAGTTCCCCCGAACTTCGCCCAAAAGCTTGCCGTCCATGTCGG
This sequence comes from uncultured Prosthecobacter sp., assembly GCA_964452755.1. GTDB lineage: Bacteria > Verrucomicrobiota > Verrucomicrobiia > Verrucomicrobiales > Verrucomicrobiaceae > Prosthecobacter. Next base: position 1,815,421 of record CAYVQY010000001.1, read on the forward strand.
CCAGTCCGGCATTTCGATCTTGCAGGATTACCATGCGGCTTGGCTCTTGGGAGCTGAAGTTCTTTTCATCGCGGATGAGCTTCCCGTTGGCAATCTTGAGCTGGAAATAGCCACGATAGAATTTCACCGAGGCGGCTTCATCGCCATCGGGAAGCGACGCTGCGCCGCTCACATGCCACCAAGCGGTTTTGCCATCTTTCACAGCTTTGACGAAGTTGCCTGCCCGATCAGGTGGAATGCCTTTCTTTGACCCTTCCCACACGGGCTCCAGCACCACTTTTCCGGTCGTGTCGATCATCCCATACTTGCCATCCCTCAACACCCACGCTTTGCCATCCTGAAAGCGGCCTCCTTCTTTATCCCACTGCAATTCGCCAAGGGGCGCGTTCCTGGCAAAGTCGTAAAGCCCCCACTTCTTGTTCAATGATACCCAGAACACTCCCACCGGAAGTCAGGCGGGTCGATAATCTAACATCGACACATGATCTGGAAAAACCGCGCTGCCAAATGCGCCAAGTGCCCGGATATCCTCCCACTCAATCTCTGAAACGACCTTGCCAGATTTGTCGATCACGCTCCATCTGGCGCCCCCCCACACAAGCGCATAGCCACCGGAGAAGGCCCGTGCCTCGGTCCATTGCGGCTGGATGAGCACCTCGCCCTTGAGATTGGCGTAGCCTTCTTTTCCTGCAAGTCTGAACGAGAAGAGACCCTCGCTATACTCCCCGATGTCATCCCACTGCGGCGGCACGACTTGGCGACCATCCACATCCACAAGGCCATATTTCCCGCCACTAAGCATCGGCAGCACACGATGATCCCTAAAGTAGTGGGCGATGTTCTTGCTACTGAAGGAGCCGGGAGCCCAAAAATAGTGTGGAGGGAGGCTCTCATCCTTGTCGGGGTCAAAGAGCACCAAGCCATCACTGCGAATCAGGCCGATCCGCCTATCTCGAGTCGACGTGTTTCCCCTTTCATTTTTGGCGGGCTCTTTTTGGAAGGTGGAAAACATCATGCCTTTAGTCTCAGGAAGTCGCACAAACTCCATCGCCTCGTCGTATTTCGGCTGCACCACCCAGGACTCTGGCAGCGCTGGGTCGGCCACCACCGGAACCGGGACTGTGGTGACGACTTTGGCAGTCATGGCCAGGAGTTCGTCGGCAAGAGCGGCGTCGCCCTTTGATTTGGCGATTTGCGCCATGAAGGCAGTCAGTTCGTTGAGTTCCCTGTCCAAGAGTTTGATGTAACCCGAATCAGTCCCCTTCTTTTTTTCGACAGTAACGTAAAGATGGTTTTCGACCGCTCGAGTTAGATAGCCTTTCAGATCCCCCGCATGCTTCGCAAAAAGCTCCGTGTCGTTCGTGGCGATGAGATCCTTCTTCACCACACCGAAGCATCTTTTGGCAAGCTCGGGCTGTGATGCATCCAGTTGCTTGAACAACTTGAGCGTGTCCGCATTGTCGACCTTGCCAGTTTTGGACAGCGCACGATTGATCGAGCGGACATCCTGAAACAGCCCCCAAGTGCCAGCCCCCGAGAGCAAAGTCTGGGTGCTGGCATCCCTGACCTTTTTCAGTGAGTCAAGCGCTGGAGGATATTTCAAGCCGAGACTCACCCAATCAGAGAGCGCATAGGAAACCCGCACGCCACCCATGCCGGGGGCCTCCCGAGAGTTTTCATGGAACCACTCGTGACGTTCAAGCGCCTTGGCATACTCTCCTGATGCCGTGAATTTCCGAGCATCATCGAGCGCTTGCCTGGCTTCGTTGTTGGTTGGCGCTACCTTCGCCTTCTTCCCCCAAACCTTCACAAACGCCTGATCCTCTGCGCTAATGCGCTCCAGCGGCAGCACGAACTCCTGCCCATCCTCCGCGCGGCGGACGGTGACGGTAGTGTCCGTCTTGCTGACGATGATGGCCGTGAGCTTACGGCCATCGGTGGAGGTGAACGTGTGCGGCGCGGCAGCGGGCTCCTGCGCGTGTAGGACGGTGGCGAGGCAGAGGGTGAGCAGGAGGCGTCTCATGGCTTTGGGATGAAAGGGTCAAGGAAATTCAGGACGGTTCTCCATGTCTCATCGCGCTTGTCACCACGCAGGAGTTCGCTGGAGCCATGGAGAATTTCAGCGTGCATCACGCGCTGCTTCTCCGGAGACGCGAGGGCATCATAGACAGGTTGCCCCATTTTTTTCTCTCCCTCAGGATGGATGACGAGAATGGGCTGCGTCAACTTTTGCGCGGCGGCTGTGACGGCCCCCTTCATGCGCAGCCACTCGCCGGGCGCAAAGGCGAGCACTGCTTTGATTTCCGTGTGCTCAGCAGCCAGGAGGATGCCGAAGCTGGAGGAATAGGACGAGCCCCAGAAAATGAGCGGGCCGGTGAAGCCCTGCGCCTTGATCCATGCGAGACCGGCCTCGATGTCAGGTCCCGCGGCATCGTAGGGTATGCCCGTGTTGCGGTCGGCAGCTTTGGGATCACTCTCCCGCACACGCTTTGCCGTCTCATTCAGCACTCCATCGAACTGCTCCCCCGAGCGCTGATCGAGGGCGAGACCGTTGAAATCCCTACGGGCCAGGATGGAGGCGATGGAACGATACTCGCCACGTGAACTGTTGGCCTGGTGGCAGTAAAGGATGACGGGCTTCGATTTGTCACCCGCGTCATAAAAGTCTGCGGTGACTTTGCGGCCATCCTTCGCGTCAAGTTCGAGCGGTTTGAATGGGAAGGGGGCGGCGGCACTCCGCCAATTCGCGATGTGATCGCGATCCGGCTGACTGAGCAGGCTTTGCTCAAAGATGAGTCTGCGTCCATCACTTCTGCGGATGACGATGAGGTCGGTCGAGGCATCGAGCAGGGTGGCTTCCATCTGCTTGCCCGTGGCGCTGGTCACGGTGCGCTGCTCCGGCACAGGAATGATGCCCGCGCCTTCTTCCTCCCCGCCAATCCTGCCGTCTTGGTTGCTGTCGAGTTTGGAAAGACGGAAGATCAAGGTGGAGGCTTCCTCCACGAGCGCCGCCCGCTCCGCGTCCGTGAACTGCCCGTCCCACGGCTCGGGGAGAAAGCGATCCGGCCCATCTTCTTTGCCATGGATGAGCCAGTCGATGTCGTGAGACCGTGCCGCCTCCATCTCACCGCCCGTCAGACGGCCATCCCCATTCTGGTCGAAGCGGAGGCGGTCTTTGTGGAACTCGCGAACGATTTTCATCCCGATGGCATCGGTAACCTTTCCGGCCAAGACCAGGCGCTCTTCCTCACTGATTTTGCCGTCGTTGTCCTGGTCCACCTTTTTGGACTTCAGGTAGGTTTCCAGCTTACCGCTGGAGTAGAGCTTGTTCCACTTCCAGCACTCTTCCACAGAAAGCTTGCCGTCCTTGTTCGTGTCCGCTTCTGCCAACGCGGCCTTCTCCATCGGCTCTTTCAGATGCTCGATACGCTTGTCGAAAAACACTTTCTTCTCAGGGTAGTCCAGCTTCCCGTCTTTGTTGGCATCGTATTCGATAATGAGGGCCTTGTGTCTCTCCAGCCCTTCCTGGACCAGTTTCTCCGCGAGGCTGTCTTGGGCTTGGAGCGTGGGGATGATGAATAGGACAATCAATATATGTCTCATTGGGATTCTAGCGTAACCAGACTCTGGATGATAGTCATGCATTGGACGGGTGCCAAACCAAATGCCGCACACGGTGGATGAAAGCTGTTTTTCATGTGCCTATTGAATATGCAAGGGCGGATCATGCGTGCAATGCTGCCCGCTCATCTTCGTTAACACCCGCGCCATGAAATCCATCCTCCTTTCGTCATTCGCTATTGCTTCGCGTCGCTCACTCCTTCGGAGCAGCACACGCTTCGCGGTGCTGGCTGTCTCGCTTTGCTCGGCTCTGGCTTCGTCATTCGCTGCGGAGCAGCGGCCGAACATCATCCTCATCATGTGCGATGACGTCGGCTACTCGGACATGGGTTGTTATGGCAGCGAGATCAACACGCCGAACATCGACGCGCTGGCGCAGGGCGGCGTGCGCTTCACGCAGTTTTACAACACCGCCCGCTGCTGCCCGACGCGTGCGGCTTTGATGACCGGCCTTTACTCACACCAGGCGGGCATCGGCCATATGATGGAAGACCAGAGCGCGAAGGCTGGCAAAGCCTACGCGGGTGATCTGAACAAGAACTGCGTCACCATTGCAGAGGCGCTCAAAACAGCGGGTTACTCGACCTACATGACCGGCAAGTGGCATGTCACCAAAGTTACGAAGCCGAAAAACGAGGCCGACAAGCACAACTGGCCGCTGCAGCGCGGCTTTGACCGTTTCTATGGCACGATTCACGGCGCAGGCAGCTTTTTTGACCCGAACACGCTCACGCGCGACAACACGTTCATCTCGCCCTTCAACGATCCTGAATACAAGCCGGAGCAGTTTTACTACACCGATGCCATCAACGACCAAGCGGCGCGATTCGTGACCGAGCATGCCAAGAGCAGCCCGGAGAAGCCCTTCTTTATGTACATGGCCCACACCGCCGCGCATTGGCCGATGCACGCAAAGGATGCAGACATCGCCAAATACAAAGGCAGATACGACGCGGGCTACGACGCCATCCGCGCCGCGCGTGTCGAAAAAATGAAGCGCCTCGGACTGGTCGACGAGCGCTGGCAGGTGTCGCCTCAGGCCGGAGATTGGAGCAAGGTAGAAGACAAGGCGTGGGAATCCCGCTGCATGGAGGTCTTTGCCGCCATGCTCGATTGCATGGACCAGGGCATCGGCCGGCTCGTCGATACGCTGAAGAAGAACGGCCAGTTTAAGAACACCCTCATCCTTTTCCTCCAGGACAACGGCGGCTGTGCCGAGCCCATGGGCCGCAACGGCCCGAACAAGCCGCGTGCAGATGCACCCACGCTCCCGCCTCTCACCAAAGATTATCTCCAGCCGGACATGATCCCGAAACAGACGCGCGACGGCTACCCGATGCGTCAGGGCAATGGCGTCATGCCCGGCGGTGCTGATACCTACATCGGTTACGGACAAGCCTGGGCCAACGTGAGCAACACGCCCTTCCGCGAATACAAGCACTGGGAACATGAGGGCGGCATCAGCACGCCTCTCATCGCACACTGGCCGAAGGGCATCGAGAAGGAAGGGGGGGGAGACACGGAGATGGGGAGACTCGTTCATGCGCCGTCGCATCTCATCGACATCATGGCGACCTGCGTCGATCTCGGCGGCGGCTCGTATCCCCAGGAACTGAACGGTCAAACGATTCAACCCATGGAAGGCGTGAGCTTGGTTCCTGCCTTTGCCGGTAAGCCGCTCGACCGCCCGCAGCCCATCTTCTGGGAGCACGAGGGCAATCGTGCCATCCGCATCGGCGACTGGAAACTCGTTTCGAAGCATCCCGGCAAATGGGAACTTTACAACATCCCCGCCGACCGCACCGAGATGCATGACCTCGCCGCCGCACAACCCGAACGCGTGAAGGAAATGTCCGCCCAATGGGAAGCCTGGGCCAAACGCGTCGGCGTCGCGCCCTGGCCGCTCGGCGGCGGTGAAGCCAAGAAGGGCAAAGGAAAGAAGAAGCAGTAACGGCGTGCTTCGCCTTGCCAAACACTGTCTGTTTCACGCATCCTCCGGGTCATGTCGCCACTGCCGTCATTCCGATTGCGCAATGTTCTTCAAGTATTAGGCTCTCCCCATGTCAGCACCTCCGAATCAACGTCGAGTCTCGGCCCAGGAAGCGCTCGAGCAATGCAGGCGCAATCGCGCACAGGACACGTCGCGCGGTGCTTGGCGTGGGCTGAAGCAGCCGGCCAAATCAACTCCGCAGGCCAGTTCGCCGCCCGCCTCGACGGTCGTCAAGTAAGCGCCGAGCTTTACGAGCAGTTTCGGGCGAGTCCTGAGTTTGGTCGGTCCCTTGCCGAGCGCGTCGATCGTTATCACGACGGTGACTCTTGCGGCGAATTAACGCTCATTGATGCCGGCGGAGAAGCCACGGTCTTTTTCGACTCCGAGTCTCAAAGCGTCATCAAACTTTTCGCTCCGCCGAATGAAGGAGCTTTTGGCTGGGTGCTCGAAAGAGCAGCCAATGGGCGCTGGGGTATTCGGGGCGGTTCGCTGTCGGAGGCGCTGTTTCGCTTCGCGTGGTTCGAAGCTTGCTTTGTCAGCGGCCTGGAACTCGACACGCTCGGCTCCGAGGCCGATTTCCTTACCTTGAGCCAGCCGTTCTTCGTGGGGCGGCGGCCCTGCGAGGATGAACTCGAAGAATGGATGCAGGCGAATGGCTGGGAGCCGTGGTCATCGCCCACCGATCAAGCCACCGTGGCCGAGCATACCTGGCGGCGCGACGACTACGTCGCGACGGATGTCCTCCCGCGAAACGCCATCGTCACGGAGTCTGACGAACGGATCCGCGCCATCGACTTCATCGTCACCCATCTCAAAGACTGAAACCATCATGAGACTACACATCCTCCTCCTCGCCCTTCTTCCTACGCTCCTCTCCGCCGCACCGCCGAACATCGTCATGGTCTTCATCGATGACATGGGCTGGGGTGATTTTTCATGCTTCGGCAATACGGAGGCGAAGACGCCGAATGTGGACCGCATCGCGGCGGAGGGCATCCGCTTCGAGCAGTTCTATGTGAACTCGCCCATTTGCTCGCCCTCGCGCTGCGCCCTGACGACCGGGCAGTATCCGCAGCGCTGGCGCATCACTTCGTATCTGAACAATCGCGCGGACAATGAGCGCCGTGGCGTGGCCCAGTGGCTCGATCCCAAGGCGCCAACGCTCGCCCGCCTCCTGCATGAGCACGGATACGCCACCGGGCACTTCGGCAAATGGCACCTCGGCGGACAGCGTGACGTGGATGACGCGCCTGCGATCAGCGCCTACGGCTTCGACGAATCTCTCACCAATTTCGAAGGCATGGGCGCGAAGCTTCTGCCGATGACTCTGAAGCCCGGCGACAAGCAACCCGGCCGCATCTGGGCCGATGCCGAACGTCTCGGGGGTCCGGTCATCTGGATGCAGCGCAGCGAAATCACCGGCGGCTTCGTGAACGCCGCGATTCCCTTCATGAACCGAGCCGTTGCGGCGAAGAAGCCCTTCTTCGTCAACATCTGGCCCGATGACGTGCATGGCCCGTGGTGGCCGCCGGTGGACAAGTGGGCGGAGGGAAAGCGCGGCATGTATCTGGCCGTGCTCGAGGCCATGGACCGCCAATTCGGCCGCCTCTTCGACTATTTGCACTCCACCCCCGAACTGAGGGACAATACGCTGCTGCTGGTCTGTTCCGACAACGGCCCTGAACCGGGCGCGGGAAGCGCGGGGCCGTTCCGCGGCTCGAAGACCACGCTGTATGAAGGCGGCACGCGCTCCCCTCTCATCGTTTGGGCTCCGGGCCTGATCGACAAGACCAAGGCCGGCACCACCAACACGGCCTCGGTCTTCGCCGCCTTCGATCTCGCGCCTTCGCTTCTATCCGTCGCGGGCATCGAGGCCAAGGACGTCGCGTTTGACGGGGAAAACATCGCAACAGCGCTGCTAGGCAAGGACGACGCCTTTCGGGTGGCGCCGATTTTCTGGCGCCGTCCTCCGGATCGCAAAACCGTGTCGCCTTTGATCCCGGAGCGCTTGCCGGATCTCGCAGTCCGGGAGGGAAACTGGAAATTCCTCTGCGAATACGATGGCTCGCAGCCGCGACTCTATGATCTGGCCTACGACCGCAGCGAGGTCACCAATGTTGCCGAAAAGCATCCCGACATCGTCAAACGACTAACTGCGGATCTGCTCGCCTGGCACAAGTCCATGCCGCCGGACAACGGCCCGGTACTCGGCATGGAACAACAGCCGAAGGCTGCGAAAGCGAAGAAGAAAAACAAGAAGTGATCACGCCGGCTTCCAGCCGTCACGATAAGCGGGACGGCTGATGAACTGGTTGGCCTCCTCCGCGTTCGACACCTTCATCGCCTCCTTGTCCCACTGCACGGTCTGCTGCGCACGCAACGCCAGGTTCCCGAGCAGGACGAACTCAGTCAGCGGGCAGGAGTAGTCGAAATTCGAACTCGGCAGGCCGCCGTTCACGATGTGGTGCGCCCACTCGCCCTGGGGATTGTTCGGCATCGCGCTGCGCGTCTCCGTTTTCTTGATCTTGCCCGCCTGCATGTCGCGGCGCACCTCGGTGTATCGCTCCAGCGGATAGATGATGGGACTGTTGCAGTAGGCGCCTCCTTCAAAGACCACGCCATCAGTGCCGATGAACATCATGCCGCTGGTGGCCTTCTTGAAGGTGTCCTCGGGAATGTCGGGATGGCGTTCCGGCTTGTTCGGTTGGCCGTCGATGATGCCGTCGTGCCAGGTGACCTTGAGAGCGGGATGTTTTCCTGCCGGCATGTGATAGACGAGCCGGCTCCAGGTGGGACCGGTCAGGTCGGTGATCTCGCCGCTCTCCACGTCGATCTTCTCGGGAATGAGCTGACCGAGAATGCTGAAGGTGGCGTCCATGATGTGGCAGCCCATGTCACCCAGCGCTCCGGAGCCGAACTGCCACCAACCACGCCAGTTGAAGGGATGAATCGTCGGGCCTCGCTTGCCCTTCGGCACCGGCTCGCCGCCGAGGTTGAATTCGAAGTACGGCTCGCTCGGCTCACTCGAAAGCCACAGGTCCCAACTCAGATTCTCCGGACAATCGACGAGCTTCTTTTTGAGCGGACCCTGCGGCCACACGGGGCGATTCGTCCACAGGCGAATTTCCTTCAGCGTGCCGATGGCGCCCTGCTCGATCCATTCCTTCACCAGACGCTGCCCCTCCATCGTTCGGCCCTGATTGCCCATCTGAGTGACGATTTTCGCCTCGGCACCGGCCCGGTGCAGGTCGCGGACCTCGGCGATGCGATTGCACAGCGGCTTTTGCACGCAGACGTGCTTGCCGTGCTGGATGGCCCACATCGCGGCAAGGTAGTGCGTGTGATCCGGCGTGGAGACGATGACGCCATCGATCTCACCGGCCATTTCGTCGAACATCTTGCGAAAGTCCTGGTAAAACTTTGGCACGTTCGGAGCGGGCGCGTCGGAATCCGCGTGGACCTTTTCGCGGCGCTGGGCGGCCTGCTCCAGTCGCGTGCTGTCCACATCGACGAGGGCGACAATGTTGTGCGCCAGGGTCACCGCCTGCGTGTCCGACTGCCCCTTCCCGTTCGCGCCGATGACTGCGAGGTTCAGGCGCTTGGATGCGCTGTCCTGTCCGCGAAGCAGTAGATTGGGTCCCGCGAAAGTGGAGGCGGCAAGTCCGGCGGTGCGGGCGAGGAAGCGGCGGCGTGAGGTCGTATTCATGGCATCTTTCATCGTGCGTTGCTCCAAATGGGAACGAAACGGAGGCCAGGATGTTGCGTCTTGGTTTTCAGGCGCAAACGGCAGTTGAAAGCCAGACCAAACCGGGCAAAAAGAGCGGCGTCATCGCGTCTCCGTAGTTCAATGGATAGAACGAGGGTTTCCTAAACTCTAAATACAGGTTCGATTCCTGTCGGGGATACGCTCGAATGCGGGACCGCCAGCCCATCTTCAGGCTGGCCTTCTGAATGAGGATGTGAAAAATCAGGGCATGAAATTCATCCTCGCACTCGACCAGGGCACGACCAGTTCACGCGCCATTCTTTTCAACCACGACGGCGGCATCGTGGCGACGGCGCAGAAGGAGTTCCGGCAGATTTTTCCAAAACCAGGCTGGGTGGAGCATGACGCGCAGGAAATCTGGGCCACGCAGGCCGGTGTCGCGTCGGAGGTGCTGCACAAAGCGCGTGCCAAAGTCTCGGACGTGGCCGCCATCGGCATCACGAACCAGCGTGAGACCGCCGTGGTATGGGATCGCAAGACGGGGAAGCCCGTCTGCAACGCCATCGTCTGGCAGGACCGCCGCACGGCGCCGGCCTGTGACAAGCTGCGGGCGCAGAAGCTCGATCGCAGGATTCAAAAGAAGACCGGCCTCGTCGTGGACGCCTACTTTTCCGCCACGAAGGTGCAGTGGATGCTGCAAAACGTGAAGGGCCTCAAAGCCCGCGCCGCGAAGGGCGAGCTCGCCTTTGGCACCGTCGATTCCTGGCTGCTGTGGAATCTCACCGGCGGCAAGGTGCATGCCACGGATGCCACCAACGCCGCGCGCACGATGCTCTACGACATCCGCAAGGGAGACTGGGACGACGAACTGCTCAAGATTTTCGGCGTGCCGCGCTCCATGCTGCCGGAGGTGAAGGATTCGAGCGGCGTGTTTGGCGAGACCTCGCTGCTCGGCGGCAGCATTCCCGTGGCGGGCATCGCGGGGGATCAGCATGCCGCGCTTTTTGGTCAGGTATGCACGAAGCCCGGACTGGTAAAGAACACCTACGGCACCGGCTGCTTCATGCTGATGAACACCGGAACAAAACCGATCCCCTCGAAAAACAAACTGCTCACCACCATCGCCTGGCGGATCAACGGGCGCACCGAGTATGCGCTGGAGGGCAGCATGTTCATCGCCGGCGCGGCGATTCAGTGGCTGCGCGATGGCCTGGGCATCATCAAAAATGCCTCCGATGTCGAGGCGCTCGCCGCGAGCGTGCCGGACACAGACGGCGTCTATCTCGTGCCCGCCTTCGCCGGTCTCGGCGCTCCGCACTGGGACGCCTATGCGCGCGGCACGATCGTCGGCATCACTCGCGGCACCACGGCGGCGCACATCGCGCGTGCGGCGCTGGAGGGCATCGCCCTGCAGGTCATGGACATCCTGAAAGCCATGGAGGCGGATGCCGGCATCAAGCTGAAGGAACTCCGCGTCGATGGCGGCGCCAGTTTGAACAACCTGCTCATGCAGCTCCAGTCCGACCTGCTTGGTGTGCCGGTCGTGCGTCCGAAGGTGCATGAAACCACCGCACTCGGCGCCGCCTGCCTCGCAGGTCTTGCCGTCGGCTACTGGAAGAACGTCGCCGACATCGCGAAGCACTGGCAGGTGGATCGTAAATTCAAACCGGCCATGAAAGCCGCCGCACGCGCCAAGATCACGCAGGGCTGGGAGCGGGCGCTGGGCCGCGCGAAGGGCTGGGAGGAAAAGGACGCATGAAGCACCGCGAGTGGATCAATCCGCCCTGCCCGCTGCTGCCGGAGGAAAACCGGCACTACGATCACACGGATGTCGAGGCGCTGAACCACGAGCGCGGGCCGCTGTTTTATGAAACGGCGCTGCACTATGCGCAGAGCCTGTGGCGCGAGGGTTTCCCGGCCAAAAGCATCCTGCTCATCAACCGCGCCCTCTCGCTGCCGCTGAAGCGCGACGAGCCCATCCTCGCGAAATGGCCGCTGCCGTATCAGGCGCTCGTTTGGATCCTGCAAAATCGTGTCGAGGGCCAGTTCATCGGCAATCCAAGCCGTCACTGGCAGCACCTCGCCACGCGCATGGTCGAGCCGAACAAGGAACTGCGCACTTGGCGCGCCTGGGCCTGCTGGTATCTCGCCAAGACCATCCTGCCGGAGATCGAATTCCCCACGGATCTCAAACAAGTCCGCGAGGAAAGGCTCGTGAAACCCACGCGGGATCAGATCGCCGAACAATTGCAGCGCCTCTCGCCCGCCAATGACCTCGACATCTGGCAGAAGACCCTGCAAACGATCCGCGAAGCCACCCAGCCGATTGCCGCACGCATCCGTCGCATCGGGCCGGAGGAACTCAGCACCGTGCAGACGCTCGGGCATGCCATCTGGTTCGCCTGCTACCCCGGCATCATCAGCGACGCGCAGATTCGCTACATGCTCTCCATCTGGTACCAACCCGGCAACATGGCGCACGAGATGCAGGCGCGGGACGTGTGGTACGCACTAGTCGAGGCCGAGGGGCGCGGCGCGGTCGGCTACATCTCCTTTGAAAAGCTCGCCATGGAGCCCGTGCTCTTCATCAACAAGCTCTACCTCCTGCCCGAGGTGCATGGCCACGGCCTCGGCGGTCTCACCCTGCGCTGGGCCGAAGACCGCGCCCGCGACCTGCGCTGCAAAGCTGTGCGCCTCCGCGTCAACAAACGCAACGCCCCCGCCATCCGCGCCTACCTCCGCCACGGCTTCCATTTCACCGAGGACGTCTGCAGCGACATCGGCAGTGATTTCGTCATGGATGATTATGTGATGGAGAAGGCGGTGTGAAAGGAGCGCACGCGTCCCGTATTTTCGCTGCGGCATGGGCGGCGGAGATTGCCCGCACAAACGGCTGTCTTTGACCGTTCTCTGAAACGCCATGCCTGTCATTTCCCCTCAAGAAGCCCAGCAGAAGTACGATGTCGTGATCGTGGGATCCGGCGCAGGCGGCGGGCAGGTGGCATATCTGCTGGCGATGGAAGGCGCGAAGGTGCTCGTCCTCGAGGCCGGTCGCATGTTTGATCCGATGCGCGAGACGGCGATGTTTCACACGCCGAATCTGGCGCCGCTTCGCGCGGAACCGACGCCGGACAAGCAGTACGGGTTTTATGATTCGTCCGTCGCCTCCGGCTGGACCATTCCTGGCGAGCCCTACGTCAACGCCTCCAAGGAGGAGAAACGTGAGTTCATGTGGTGGCGGCAGCGCATGCTCGGCGGACGCACGAACCACTGGGGCCGCGTATCGCTGCGCAACGGCCCGCATGATTTCAAAACACGCACCCGGCAGGGCGTGGGCCTCGACTGGCCGATCTCGTATGACGATCTCGGGCCTTTTTACGACAAGGCGGAAATGCTCGCGGGCATCTTCGGCGCTAGCGAGGGCATCGAGAACTCGCCCGATTCCTCGCCCGGCGTGCTGCTACCGCCACCGCGTTTTCGTGCCAATGAACTCTACGCACGCAAGCATGCGAAGACGAAGCTCGGACTCGACGTCGTGCCGATTCATCGTGCGATCCTGACGCAGATGCAGGACGCGGAGCGCATCCCGAAGGAACTGCATCCGCACAATCCGAAGGCGCAGAAGCTGCTCGCTGAAAACATGCGCATGCGGGCGCGCTGTTTGTTTGCCACGGACTGCCATCGCGGCTGCGCGGTGGGCGCGGCGTTCGACTCGGGCACCGTGCTGCTGCGTCCGGCTTTGAAGAGCGGCAACCTCGACATCCTGCCGAATGCGATGGCGCGCGAGGTGACGGTCAACGACGAAGGCAAGGCGACCGGCGTCGTGTTCATCGACAAGGTGGACGGCAAGGAGCATCAGGTGAAAGGGCGTGTGGTGGTGGTCGCGGCGAGTTCACAGGAATCCGTGCGACTGCTGCTGAACTCGAAGTCGAATCGCTTTCCCGACGGCATCGGCAATTCGAACGGCCTCGTCGGCAAATACGTCACCGACTCGGTCTCGAGCAGTTTCAGCGCGCAGATTCCCGCATTTGAATCGCTGCCGCCGCACAACGACGATGGCGCGGTCGGGCAGCAGGCCTATCTGCCTTTTCAGTTCACCAAGGACCTGCAGGCGGGCAAACTCGGCTTCTCCGGCGGTTACAAGCTCCTCGTTGGCGGCGGCGGCTCCATGCCGGGCATGACTGCAGCGACCAAGTTCGACTGGCTGAGCGAGCGCGATCACGTGGCCTTCGGCGCGGAGTTGAAGGACGACGCGCGACGCTTTTACGGATCGATCCAGGGCATCGGCGCGCAGGGCGCCATGGCGGCGAATGACGACTGCTACTCCGAACTCGATCCCGAGGTGAAGGACCAGTGGGGCATTCCGGTGCTGCGCTTTCACTGGAAGTTCTCCGACGACGAACTCAAACAGGTGGCGCATCAGCAGGAGACGATGGCGGCGATCCTCGACGCGATGGGCGCGCGCTTTTCGCGACCGCCGGAGACAAAGAATCCGCTGAAAGTGATGAAGGCGGGCGGCTCCATCATTCACGAAGTCGGCGGCGCGGTCATGGGCGCGGATCCGGCGAAGTCGGTGACGAATCAGTGGTGCCAGACGTGGGACGTCCCGAACGTCATCGTGGCCGATGGCGCGCCCTTTCCCGGCACAGCCGACAAGAATCCCACGCTGACCATCCTGGCGCTCGCCTGGCGCACGGCGGATCATCTGATGGGAGAACTCAAGAAAGGAAACCTGTGATGAACGACTCGCACTCTCCCGCACGCCTGGACCGCCGCATGGCGCTCAAATGGATTTCGTCGGCGACAGCAAGCCTGACTCTTCCCGGCGGTCCGGCCTTTGGCGCGACCTCCAAAACCGGACTGAAAGCCGCCGCAGACCCAGGCGGCAAAGGCTACGGCCCTGATCCGGACATCACCAAGATGTACAAGCCCGGCGACCTCTGGCCGCTGACGCTGTCCGATGATCAACGCGCCCTTTTGACTGTGCTCTGCGACATCATCATCCCAGCCGATGCGCATTCGCCGAGCGCCTCGGCCGTGGGCGTTCCAGACTTCATCGACGAGTGGATCAGCTCGCCCTATCCGGCCCAGGCCGGTGATCGCAAGACGGTGCTCGGCGGTCTGGACAAGCTCGAAGAGGAAGCGCAAACGCGATCCGGAAAAGGCTTCGTCCAGGCAGGCGACGAAGTGCAGCTCGCCATCTGCCGCGACTTTGCCAAAGCGGCGCGTAAGGACTCGAAGAAGGACCCCGGCCGCTTCTTCCTCCGCCTGCGCGATCTCATCGCCGGCGGCTACTACACCACGCCCGACGGCATGAAGGACATCGGCTATCGCGGCAACATCTCGATGGCCAGTTGGGACGGCCCGCCGAAGGAGGTGCTGGAGAGGCTCGGGCTCGAACCCCAGGAAGCATGATCATGATGAACTACACACGACGGACCTGGCTCAAAACCACCGCAGGGTTCTCCATCGCAAGTTTGGTGCGCGGAGCGGAAGCCGGATACATGCCATCGCTCGGCATGGGCACCTACGCCCTGCCAGGCTACACGCTGCCGGATGCGATTCGACTGGTGGCTGAGACGGGCTTTGACTCGATTGAGATCGCCTCCATGCCCGGCTATCACGGCGCGCCGGACCAGCTCTCGAAAGCGCAGCGCACAGAGGCCAAGAAGCAGATCAAAGATGCCGGTCTCAAGCTCGGCGCACTGATGGGACTCCCCTTCCCCGATGCGGCGAAGCAAGCGGCGAACACCGAATGGGTGAAGCAGATGCTGGAACTCGCCAAGGACCTCACGCCGGACGGCACGCCGCTGATCCAGACCGTGCTCGGCGGCGGCAAGTGGGAGGAAAAGAAGACGCTCTTTCGCGACTGCCTCGGCCCGTGGGTCGAACTGGCAAAGCAGGCGGGCGTGAAGCTCGCGATCAAGCCGCATCGCAGCCACGCGATGGATCTGCCGCAGCAGGCGATCTGGTTGATCGAGCAACTCAACGCCGCGGGCACCCTCGGCCTCGTGTTTGACTACAGCCACTTCGCCTTCCGCGATCTGCCGTTCGAAGAGATGGTCAAAGTCTCGCTGCCGCACACCAGCTACATTGTCATGAAGGACGCCGTGCAGCGCGACGGCAAGGTGCACTTCGCACTGCCCGGCGAAACGGCGACGATTCCACACGCGGCGATTTTGAAGCAGTTCGTCGAAGGAGGCTATCGCGGCGAAGTCTGCGCCGAGGTGAGTTCGCAGTTGTCGAAGGCCGCCGGCTACGATCCGGTGCAGGCAACGAAGACGTGCTTCGCCAGCCTCAGCCGCATCGCCACCCAGGCCAAGGAAGAAGGATTCACGTCCATCTTCAACGGCAGCGATCTCGATGGGTGGGACGGCAAGCCGGACTGCTGGGAGGTGCGCGATGGCGAGATCTGGTGCACCGGCAAGGCGAAGGACAAAAACTGGCTCATCTGGCGCGGCGGCGAACCTGCCGACTTCACTCTGCGTCTTGAATTCCGCTGGGACAAAGGCAACTCCGGCGTGCAGGTGCGCAGCGACGACCTCGGTGACTGGCATGTCTTCGGTTATCAGGCCGAGGTCGCCGAACAGGCGAAGATGGGCCTCTGGCATCACTCGCTGCTCGATGTGAAGCATCCCAAAAAGGAGGCGCGCCACTACATGTCCACCGCAGGTCAGGACAACACGCTCTCAAGCGACAGCACCAGAACCGTCAAACAGGTCGCGGACGCCGCTGAGGTGCAGTCGCACTACCATGAGCACGCCTGGAACACGATGGAGATCATCGCGAAAGGCCCGACGCTCGTTCAAAAGATCAACGGCGTCGTCTTCACCACCATCACCGACAACGACACCGAGATGAGCCGCCGCAAAGGCTGGATCGCCCTGCAGGATCACGGCAAAGGCTGCGTCGTCGCGTTTCGAAATCTGCGGATCAAGAAGGACTGAGCTGATCTCTACTTCAGTTCCTTGATCCGAACGTTGCGAAACTGAACCAGCGACGCGCCCCACTGGCCGTCCTTGCGCTCAGGATGAAGCTGCAGCGCGAGCGGTCCTTTCTCCGGAATGCCGGGAAGCTGTGCCTGCGTGATGATTTCCTCGCCATTGAGCGTGACCGCGAGCCGGTCGCCCTTCATCACGATGTGAAAGGTGTTCCATTCGCCAACAGGCCGGTCCGCCTTCTTCTTCGGCGTCGCGCCCGCATGAACATCGACGGAGAGTTTGGCATCGGTGCGATAGCCCCAGACTTCGCCCGAGCCGATCGGCCAGCACCAGATGTTCACCTGCGACTTGTGCTGGCCGCGCAAAAACACACCGGAATCCGTGTTCGGCGCGGCGACGGCGACCAACTCTCCATTTACGTCTTTCTTCGCGGTTCCATCGAGCAGGATGACCTGCGCCTTCGCATTCATGAACGGGGCCTCCTTGATCCGCCAGTCGATGAACAATTCAAAGTCGCCGTATTCCTTCACCGTCCACAGGTTGCGGTCGCCCTTCCCCTCGCCCTGCGGGTCACAGTCGATCACACCGTCCACCACTTTCCAATCACCCTCCAACGCCTCACGAGTCGTCCAACCCGAGAGATCCTTGCCATTGAAGATCGAAACAAACCCGGCCTCCTCAGCTCGCAGAGTGGCGGAACAAACGAAGGCGAAGAACAGCAGGAAGCGGGTCATGATGAGAGCGTAAACGAACACCGCCCGCCGTGCTTGCGAAACTCAGCGTGAGCGGAAGATCTCGCTCATCAAACACTCGACCATCAGCGTGTTCAGGCCGGAGCCCTGCTTCTTCACTTTTTCGTGAAGCTGGTCGATGAGGAGGTCGTCGTTGAGTTCCATGGTGCGGCCGGTGGTGTAGGTGAGGAACTGGCGGATGAGATGGCGGGTGAAGTGGTCGGCGCGGGTTTCGTGGATGACTTTCTTGAAGCTGGCGAAGTCGGTGTAGGTCTCGCCGGAGTTGAATTCGCCGGTGGTGTCGATCTTTGGCGCGTCTTTGGCATTCTTCGGCTTCGGATAGGTTTTCCGCCAGCGGCCGACGGGATCAAAGGATTCGAGGCTGAAGCCGAGCGGGTCGATCTTGCGATGGCACTCGGCGCAGGCGGCGTCGGTGCGGTGTTTGGCAAGGCGCTCGCGGATCGTGGTGGCGCCGCTGACATCGGGATCGATCGCAGGCACGACATCCGGCGGCGGCGGCGGCGGGACACCGAGGATGTTTTCCGTGACCCACACGCCGCGTGTGACGGGCGAGGTCTCGACGCCGTTCGCGCTCACGGTGAGAACGGCAGCCATGCCAAGCAGACCGCCGCGATGCGTGTTGCCCTTGAGGCTGACTTTTTGGAAGCCGTCGGCGAGGCGCAGTTTGTCCTTCTCCGGCAGTTCGTAGAGTTTGGCGAGCTTCTTGTCCACGAACGTATGGTCGCAGTCGATGAACTGCGCGACGGAGCCGTTGTTTTTGAGCAGGTCGCGGAAAAACAGGCGCGCCTCGGTCTTCATCGAGGTGGGCAGATCCTCTGCGTAGTAGGAACGCACGACTTCGCGCGGCGGCGGCATGCCACCGAGATCACGAAGGTTCAGCCAGCTGTCGAGGAAGCCGTTGACTAAGCCGTCGATGCGCTCGTCGGCGAGCATGCGCCCGATCTGCTTCTTCAATTCGGCGTCCTGCGTGAGCGTGCCAGACTTCGCGGCGGCGAGCAGAGCGTCATCCGGCGGCGCGGCCCACAAGGCGTAGGAGAGACGCGTGGCGAGGTCGTAGGGCTTCAGTTTCTTTTCCGACTCGTCGGTGATCTCGCTGAGGTAGAGGAAGGACGGCGAGCACAGGATGAGTTTCAGTGAATCGAGCGCGGCCTGGCGTGGTGTGGCTTTTTCGGCGAGGCGCTTTTCATACATCGCGCGAATCGGCTGGCGGTCCGCATCCGTGAGCGGTCGACGATACGCTTTCTCGGCGAATGCATCGAGCTGATCGAGCGCGCGGTCGGCCTGAAAGCCGTCTTTGCCGAACACGGCGACTTCTTCGGTGCCGGGCTTTTCGGGCACGGGGCCGTTGATCTTGATCTCGCTGATACGGATGTGCGGAAGCTTCCCTTCCCGCAGGATGTGGGCGCGACCGACGCCTGAGGTGCCGATCTTTTCTTTGAACTCGTCCTTGTAGCGCTTGTTGATGGTGACTACCGAAGCGCGCGACTCGTAGGGTCCGTTCGGGAAGATGAAGCGCGGTGTTTGGCCGGCTTCGAGCCAGACGCGGAACTTGAACCAGGTGGGCTTGTTGTCCGGCACCACGGCGCTGGCGAGCAGCGGCTCGATCGCCTGAGGGTAATGGATGTGGCCTTTGGTGACATCGCCCGGCACGACGCCGAGGATGAAGGGCTCGGAGAAGTCGATGCCGAAGATGGCGGGATCGTAATGCGTGTCGCGATGCATCGCCGTGGCCTCGACTTCAATGTCGTAGAGCCCGGAGACGGGCACGCCTTCTTTGAAGTCCTCGATGTGACCGTAGCCGCCCTGACGCGTGTCGGTGTTCGGCTGTTCGTAGAGGCAGAGATAGCGATAGTCGAAGGCGGACTTGTGTGATCCACTCAGCTCCTCGTATTGCAGAAAGTGGCTGTTGAAGCGCCAGTTCTTCGGCTCCATCGCCGGCTTCCCGAGGCGCGTCTCGACGAGGCGGTTTGCGGATTGAAAGTATTGATCCACGAGGAAGCCGGAGGTCACGAGCGTCTTGCCGATCGTGTCCATGTGCTCGGTGGTCTTCTCCTTTGGAAAATCCGCCGTGAGGCCGAGCGTGTCCACGCGGCGGCCAAAGAGCACCGCGAGCGTGTTTTCATATTCGCGGCTGGAGAGGCGGCGCATCACCGTGCGGCTGCCGGTGCTCTGGAACTTCCCATACGCGGCCACGGTGCCATCGCGCAGTGCACGGATAATCGCGAGACGTTCGTCGTCCTTCGGCTGGTCGGCCTTCTTCGGCGGCATCTCCTTCAGCGTGAGCTGGTCAATGATGTCACGCGCTTCGATGAGATCGGCGGTGGACTTCAGCGGCAGCACAAACTTCCCAAATGAGCGGTCGCCCTTCTGCACGTCCGCGTCGTGGCACTCCAGGCAGTACTTGCCAAGAAACTGCTGCACGAGCTTCGGTGCATCATCAGCGGCGCGGGCCGCGGATACGAGAACCATCGCCGCCACGCTGACGACGAGACAGGAATGACGATTGGAGCGCATCACGCGAAACGTCCTGTGCTGCTGCCAAACGAATCAGTCTCGACACCCATCTTCTGGGCGATGTCCACGAAGAGATTGCACAGCGGCACTTTGTTGATGCCCTGGTTCGGCACCTGGCGGAATTCGCCGTGCTTGTAGCCGCCGCCGGCGAGGAGGATGGGCAGGTCGGAGTTTTTGTGCGAGTTGCCGTCGCCCATGCCGCTGCCAAACATCACCGTGGTGGAGTCGAGCAGCGTGCGCTCGCCGTCGTTCATCTTCGCAAGACGGGCGACGAATTTGCCAAAGTGCTCGATCTGATACTTCTCCAAGGCGATGAGGCTGGCAATCGCCTCCGGGTCGTTGCCATGGTGCGAAAGGCCGTGCCAGTCCTTCTTGATGCCGAGGTGCTGCGGCATGAAGTCGCCCCCGATCTCCAGCGTGGCGATGCGCGTGCTGTCCGTCTGCAAGGCGAGAGCGATCATCTCATACAGCAGCGGCAGATCCTCGACCGCGTTGCGGTTGGCAGGCTTTCCAAAAGGCGCTTTTGGCTTCGGCTGGTTCGTCCAGCGCTGGCGCAGTTCCAGGCGCTTTTCCACATCGCGCACAGAGGTCAGGTATTCGTCGAGCTTGTCCTTGTCCTCCTGATTCACCTGCTTCGAAAGGCGGTTCGCCTCCTCCAGCACGGAATCGAGGATGGAGGCCTGCACTTTGTTTTCTTCCATGCGCCGCACCTGACGTTCCTTCGAGTCAGTGACGAACAGCTTCTCGAACAGCTCCGCCGGATTCGTCACCGGCGGCACGCGCACGCCGGACTTCGTCCACGCGATCTGGCAGCCACCGTGGATGCCGCCTTCCGAGCCAACCGTGAGCGACGGGAAACGCGTTTCAAAACCCACCTCGTCCGCGAGATACTGGTCGATCGTCACATTGCCATCCGGGCGGTTCTGCGCCTCGGAGTTCAGCACGCCCGAGAGAAAGGAATGCACCGCAAAGTGCCCGCCCTTCACGCCATGGTCGAGGCCGCGGAGGACCGTCATCTTGTCACGGATGCCCCACAGCGGCTCCAGCAGCGCCGTTTTCTCGTAGTTGCGGCCCGTGGTCGTGGGGAAAAGGCTCTTCGTCTGGTAGCCGAGCAGGTTGCCAATGGCGACGAAGCGCCGCGCGCCCATGCCAGCGCCCTTCGCCACCTGCACCGCACCTCCGGTGGCACCTTTGGCAAGGAGCGAGGACATGCCCGGCAGCGCGAGCGTGGCACCGAGGGAACTGCGGAGGAAATGACGACGATTCATGAAGTTTTTGGGGTGCGAGACTAACGCCACAGGCGGGGCTGCTGTTTCACCTTCATCTTCGGCTGAAGCAGCTCTTGTGCCGGGGAGGATTGCGCCGCTCCTGGCCCGTTTGTTGGCAAACGTTGCATGCTCGCGGCTTGCCGGACGTTCCTTTCCCCCGGTCCGCCCGATTCTATGAAATCCATCCTCGTCACCCTGTTCATCTGCCTCCCGGCGCTGGCTCTTTCAGCCGCCGACACCCCCAAAGCCAAGGCGCCCGCCAAAAAGAAGGCCGCGCCGCAGAATCCTGCGGTCGTGAAACCGACCCTGGCCAATGTGCCCTACGGCACGCACGAGCGGCACATCCTCGACTTCTGGAAGGCCGAATCCGCCACGCCGACGCCGCTGGCGTTCGTCATTCATGGTGGCGGTTGGCAGAGCGGGGAAAAGGAGCGCGTGAACAAGTTTGTCAGTGTCGAAGACCTCCTCGCACAGGGCATCTCGGTCGTGGCCATCAACTACCGCCTCATGAAGCACGCCGCGGAAGACAAGGTCACGCCGCCGGTCAAAGCGCCGCTGCATGATGCCGCACGCGCCCTGCAGTTTGTCCGCAGCAAGGCGGCCGAGTGGAACATCGACAAGACGCGCGTCGGCGCGGCCGGCGGTTCCGCGGGTGCGTGCTCGAGCCTCTGGCTCGCGTTTCATGACGATCTTGCCGATCCCGCGAGCAGTGATCCCATCGCCCGTGAGTCCTCGCGTTTGCAGTGCGCCGCCGTCACGGGCGCACAGACCACGCTCGATCCGCAGCAGATGAAGGAGTGGACGCCGAACAGCCGCTACGGCGGTCACGCCTTTGGCATCGGCTCGTTTGCGGAGTTCCTCGCCGGACGCGAGAAGATCTTGCCTTGGATCGCCGAGTATTCACCCTATGCGCTCGTCACCGCCGACGATCCGCCGGTTTATCTCATCTACTCCGCTGCGCCCGCGCTTGGCCAGGATCAGAAGGATCCGACGCACACCTCGAACTTCGGGGTCAAACTCCAGGAGCACTGCCTCGCGACAAAGGTCGCCTGTGAACTCGTGTATCCCGGCGCACCGGACGTGAAACACGCAACGCCCACCGAATTTCTCATCGCTACGCTGAAAGCGGCGAAGTGAGTCATGCGCCCCGTCCCGGTCATGAAGCATGTGGCGTCAGCGGTTCTCGTGCTGCTGGCGTCACTGCGCGGAGCTGAAATGCTGCCGCTCACACCCGAGTCAGCAGCCGAACTAGCGCGGGCGCAGAAGGCTGGCCTGATCGAAATCGCGCCGTTGAATCTGCCGCCGGAAGATGCGGGCGACTGCAATCACTACGGCTGGCCCATCGCGACGATGGCGGGCGGCACGATCGTCGTCATGCACCGCCGCATTCCCGGGCACAATCCGCGGGGCGCGGGCAAGCCGGACCCGGCGATGTCCTATGGCATCGTTTTGCGCAGTGAAGATGGCGGCAAGACGTGGTCGCAGCCCTATGATCTGCGCGACTGCATGCAACCGGCCGATCGTGAACGCGGCGGCCTCGTGCCGTTGTCGCACCGCGCCAAGTTCGATCCGGCCAACCACTCGCAGGAAGGTTACAAGGTGCACCTGCACGCCATCGGCACCGCACGTGATGGCGCGGTGATCGCGGTGAACAACCACGGCGTGTTTCGCTCCGAGGACGCCGGCCGGACGTGGCGGCACTTCTCCACGGCATTGCGCGACGACACCTTCCCGCATCCGCTGATCAACATCGGACCGCGCATCATCGATCATCCCGAACGCGGTCTGCTGGTCTTCGGGAACTGGTTTGGCATCAACGAAGCCAGGCTGAAAAAGGAAGGCCTCCCCCGGCAGTTCGTTGTCCTGAACTCTCGTGACGGCGGCGCCAGTTGGCACGTGGAGGAACATGCCGCCGGATTCCCGCAGTTCGAGCCCGCCGCGCTGCTGCATGACGACCGTCTGCTCCTCGTCACCCGCGATCAGACAGCAGTGCGCGCCCACAAGCAGATCACATGGCAGCCCGATACGAAGCCGACGGTGATCGACACGAACCTCGAAGACCCGAACCGCGTGGACACGGTGGATTTCTCCTTCAATCCGATGACCAAGCGCTTCGAGATTGTGCGCAGTGAACGATACCGCATGGAGCTCTGGCTCTGGAGCATGGACCCTGCGGACTGGGACAAGGGGCATTGGCAGCGCGAATGCCGGATCGTGGGCACCAAGGGGAAATTCTACAGCACCGCCGACGGATTCCATCCAGCCGGTGCCGTCATCGATGCCAAACGCGGCGTGCAGCACCTTTTCATTTACTCCGGCCATCCGAATGGTCCTGCCGGTGTCTTCCGCATCACCCGCACGCTCGACACCGCCGCGCTTCGCTCCGCTTTGAACAACACTCCTCCATGAAACTCGCCCTGATTTCTCTTTTGTGTCTCACCTGTCTGCATGCCGCAGACGATCTCCCGGAGCCGACGATCAGTTGGAAATACCCGCCAGAGAAGACCGACTCGCGTGTTGAGGTGTATCGCACGATCGGCGACGTGAAGCTCAGCGCTTACATCTTCGAGCCAAAGAATCATGCACAGACCGACCGCAGGCCCGCGGCGGTGTTCTTTTTCGGAGGCGGATGGAAGGGCGGCACACCGGGACAGTTTTTGCCGCAGTGCCTGCACCTTGCGGAGCGCGGCATGGTGGCTATCTCCGTCGATTATCGTGTGAAAAGCCGGCACGACGTCTTCCCGCAGGACTGCGTGCGCGATGCAAAGGCAGCCATCCGCTGGGTGCGGGCGAATGCGAAGCGGCTCGGCATTGATCCGGATCGCATCGTCGCGGGAGGAGGTTCTGCAGGCGGTCATCTCGCCGCCGCGACCGCCCTTCTGCCCGGTTTTGAAGACGATGACAACAAGGGCGTGAGTTCCGTGCCGAACGCGATGCTCCTGTTCAATCCCGCCGTCGTCATGGCACCGGTGGAAGGCCATCTCGATTTGCTGCCAGCCGAGAAGTTCGCCGACATCCGCGAGCGCTGCGACGGCAGACCGCAGGAGGTGTCGCCCTATCACTTCGTGCGCGGCGGCCTGCCGCCGAGCATCATTTTTCACGGCATGAATGATGAAGCGGTGCCGTTTCCGACCGTGCAGTTGTTTCAAAAGGCCATGAGTGCTGCGGGCAATCGCTGCGAGCTGAAAGCCTATGAAGGCCAGCCGCACGGCTTCTTCAATCCCGGCCGCTGGAAGGATGAAGCAGGCGCGGGGGCGAAGCTCCACTACTACAAGACACTGGCTGAGGTGGACGGCTTCCTCGAATCACTCGATTACCTCAAGCCCGCGCCGATCGTCGAAGCGTTCGACGCCAGCTTCGACGCGAAACGCTTCATCACGCCAATCCCAAACAAAAACACCGAGGTGCGCGACGGCGTGCTGTGGACTCGCGGCAGCAGCGGCGGCAAGTATCCGCCGATGGTCTATCTTGCCGTGAGCGGCAAGGATCTCGCGATCTCCTTCCGCTACCGCCACCTCGGCCCGGGCGGGATGCTGTGGTTCTTTGTCGATGGCGATGACGGATTCGGCAGCGTGGACCATATGCTGCGTGTGAAACTTCTGCGCGAAGGCGTGCAGCTTCAGGTGGATTCGCATTCGCTCGATCCGAATCATCTGTTGCGTCAAAAGCAGGAACGTCCCGCCGACAAAGTGAGCGGTGCCTACCGCCTGAACGAATTTCTCCCGCTCGAAAAGGTCGATCTCAGCGCGAACGAATGGCGCGAGGTGAAAATCGTGTTTCAGGGCGAGTCCGCTGCAATCAGCGTGAACGGCAAGCTCTGGTGCCAAACCCTCACCCGCGCTAATTTCAACGCCGGCAAGCGCAAGCTGCTGTGGATGCAGAACGGCGGCGAAAAGGGGATCGAAATCGACGACATCCGCGTTGAGTCCAGTCACCACCGACCATGAAAATCACCCACGCACTCTTCGCGCTTCTCGCCGTTTCCACTTTCACCTTCGCCGGTGATGCCAAGCCGCTGCTGCATGATCACGCACTGCCCGTGCTGGCCGCGCCGGATTTCAAAGAACCGCTCGACGCCAGTTTCAGCATCGCCAAGGGCAAATGGACGCCGGAAGGCGGCGTGCTGAGCGTGCTCGACCTCCCGGAAGAAAAGCACATCCCCGTGTTGCATCACAAGGTCGGCCTGGCGAGTGCCTCGATTGAGGTCGAGTTTCTAATCGTGGGCGCGGGCAGTTTTCTCGTGGGCTGTGATTCGACCAAGCACGTCGGTCGCGTCGTCGTCAACGCCGCCGGACTCAGCATCGCCGAGGATTCCGTGAAACCGTCCCACACGATCGCCAAGCTGCCGATGGCCGTGAAGCCGAACGAGTGGCACAAGCTGCACGTCGAATGGAAAGACGACCAGATGGCCGCGATTCTCGACGGCAAAGAGCTGCGTGCGCAGCACACCTTTCTCGCCACGCCGAAAGCGCGTAGCTGGCTGGCCGCCGGCAAATCGGTGAAGGTGCGGAATCTGAAAATCAGTGGCGAGAAGTAAGCCGGCTTCACGCCGAATAACCGCCGGCGATGTAGGCCTCCAGTTGCTCGATCGTCATCTTCTGGGTGGCGATGATCCAGCGCACGAGGTCGCCGATGGAGACGATGCCGAGCAGTGCATCGCCATCCATGACGGGCAGGTGCCGGATGTGATTTTCGGTGACGATCTCCATGCATTTGGAGACATTGTGGTCGGGGCCGACGGTCACCACCTTGCAGGTCATGATGTCACGCACCGGTGTGTCTTTGGACGATTTTCCTTTGAGCACCACCTTGCTCATATAGTCACGTTCCGAAATCATGCCGACGAGCTTGGCCCCGTCCACGACGGGCAGCGCTCCGACGTTCTTTTCGGACATGATCTTGATGGCCTCATAGACGGTGACGTCCGGAGCGACAGTCCAGACGTCGCGGCCCTTGTGTTCCAGCAGTGTTTTTGCAGCGGTAGGTATTTCCATGATGAATAGAGTGTTGTTGGAATGATTGTCTGGAATCATCGCCGCGTAATCAAGCCTCAAGTTCCCGGCGCGGTTCGTTGTTGAAGCACGACTTTGGCCAACCTTGGTGCTTGAGATCGTCACGACCCGTCGTTTCATGCGGCGCCATGAACATCCAACCCACGCCTCTCTCCCGCCGCCGCTTCGTCGGTGCGGCCGGCCTCGTCGCCGGCAGCATGATCACCCGCCCTCTGTTCGGTCAAAACGCACCGAGCAACAAACTCAACGTCGCCCTCATCGGCGTGTGGGGCCGCGGTCTCGCGCACTACAACGCCCTCGCGGAAGAAAACGTCGTAGCGCTGTGTGACATCAACGAGGCGCATTTCCCCGACGCGCTGAAGCGTTTCCCCGGAGCCACGACCTACATCGACTGGCGCAAGTGCCTCGATCACAAAGGCCTCGACGCCGTGATGATCTGCACGCCCGACCACACGCATGCCTTCATCGCAAACTGGGCACTGAAGCGCGACCTGCATGTCTATTGCGAAAAGCCGCTGGCCATCACGGTCAACGAGGCGCGCACCGTGCGGGCCACCTGGGAGACGAAAAAGGGCAAGCTCGCCACGCAGGTCGGCATGCAGCGGCATGCGCAGCCGAATTTTAACCGCGTGAAGGAACTCATCCGTGACGGTGCGATCGGCGAGGTGAAATCCGCCTACGCCTGGGGGAACCGCCAGCTTCCGAAGCCCGGCTACTTCCCAGAAGAAGGCACGCCGCCGAAGGGCTTCCACTACGATCTGTGGCTCGGCCCTGCGCCGTATCACCCGTACAATCCCGCCTACTTCTCCGGCCGCGCCGGGGCGAACTGCCTCTCCTGGAACATGTTCTGGGACTTCGGCGCTGGTCAGATCGGCGACATGGGCAGCCACACGATGGACCTGCTCTGGAATGCCGTCGATGGCACCCTGCCCACATCCGCCAGGGCGGAAGGCGATGCCTACAATTCCGACGTGACGCCCGTGAAATGCGAGTCGCACTTCGACCTGCCCGCCAACGACTGGCGTGGGCCGATTACCGTGAGCTGGTATCAGGGCGGTGCCATGCCGCGTTCGCCGAAGCCATTCATCGACCTCAGCAAGATCGGCCACGGTGTCATGTTCAAGGGCACCAAGGGCTTCCTCATCGCCGACTTCGACTCGCGCATGATCCTGCCCTTCGGTGACGAAGCCGACATGACCTACTACAAGTCGCGCAAGTCCGAAGACTTGCTCCCTCCCGTCGGCGTGTTCCAGCAGCAGTGGTTCGACGCCTGCCGTGACCCCAGCAAGCCCACCGCCTGCAACTTCGGCTACAGCGCCGATATGATCGAAATGATGCTGCTCGGTCTTGTGGCCTACCGTGTCGGCAAAAAGATCCAGTACGACGGCAAGACCGGCACCAGCCCCGACACACCTGAGGCAAACGCCTTCATGACAAAAGAGTATCGCGAAGGGTGGAACATCGACGGCTGATGATGAAATGAGCCTTCCGAATCAACCGCCGCCCTAGGATCACCCTGATGGCGGCGCGTTGTGAATAGGAATTGCGTCCGAAGGTCATCCTTAGCGGTAAACTCTGATACAAAACAGGCAGAGGCGTAAGATTGAGTGGTGAAGTTCGCTCCGTATCCACGGGATGAAAATAGCCATCCTTCTCCTGTCGATTGCGGTGAACCTATGCGCCGCCGAGTTCCGTGCGGGCGCCGCCACCAGCAACATCACGCCGGATCTCGGCAGTTCGATCAACGGCGGCTTTCAGGATGGCAAGGCGGCCTACATTCACGACGAACTCCATGCCCGCTGTCTCGCGCTCGATGACGGCACCACGAAACTCGTGCTCGTTGTGGCGGACAGTTGTGTGATCGGACGCGGCATCTTCGATGAGGCGAAGAAGATGGTGTATGAAGCCACCGGCCTGCCGATGGAGAACATGATGATGTCCGCGACGCATTCGCACTCATGCGGCACCGCGCAGGCGGTGGGACAAAGCGAGCCGAACCCGATGTATCAGCGCTTCATCTCGCGCCGCATCGCCGATGGTGTGCGACGTGCGTTGAACAACCTCGCGCCGGCAAAGATCGGTCATGGCGTCGTCGATGTGCCACAGCAGGTCTTCAATCGCCGCTGGAAGATGAAACCGGGCGGCATTCCACCTACACCGCTCGGTGTCACGACCGATCAGGTGAAAACCAACCCCGGCATCAACAATCCGAACCTGCTCGAACCCGCCGGTCCCACCGATCCGCAGGTGAGTTTCATCTCCGTGCAGACCACCGATGGCAAGCCGGTCGCGCTCTATGCCAACTATTCGCTTCACTATGTCGGCGGCGTCGGTCCCGGACACATTTCGGCGGACTACTATGGTGTGTTCGCCGGTCGTGTCGGCGAACTGCTTGGCGCGGAACATCAGGATCCGCCCTTCGTTGGCATCATGTCGAACGGCACCAGCGGCGACATCAACAACATCGACTTCCGCGGCGGCCAGGCCAAGGAAGGGCCGTATGGCCGCATCAGGATCGTTGCCGAGGACGTCGCCCAAGCCGTCGCAAATGCGGTGAAGAACGTGAAGCATGAAGACTGGGTGCCGCTGAGTGTCGCGCAAAAGGAAATCACGCTCGGTCTGCGTCTGCCGACCAAGGACGAAGTCGAAAAGGCCCGCGAGGTCACGAAGCAGTCGAAACTCTTCCCGCGCATGGAAACGCTGGAACAGGTCTATGCGCGCGAAACCACGCTGCTCGCCGATTTCCCCAAGGAGGTCTCCGCACCGCTGCAGATCATGAAGATCGGCACCCTCCACGTCTCGGCGATTCCTGCGGAAGTCTTCGTCGAGATTGGCCTCGATCTCAAAAAACGTCACGCGCCCACCTTCACCGTCTCTTTGGCCAACGCCTACCACGGCTACCTGCCCACGCCGGAGCAGCACGCGCTCGGCGGTTACGAAACCTGGCGCGCTAGATCGAGCTGCCTTGAGGTTGATGCCTCGACAAAGATCGTCGCAGGTCTCGAGGGCCTCTTCGCGAAGTTGAAATAGCCCTGTTTGTCGAAACGCCCCGCTCATCCACCCTCGACTGAATCCCCATGCGCACGTTTTTGTTTCTACTCGCTCTCAGCCTGACCGTCGCAGCCGATGATGCACTGAAGTCCGCGCTGCTTTTTCATGCATCCTTTGATCACGGCGCGGATGCGGATTACGCCACGGGTGAGCGACGGATTCTCACCGCTCCCGGACGCAAGCGCACCGAGCCGAAGGCGGGAATCGCAGAGGCGGATGGCATCGAGATCGCGAAGGGCGAAGGCCGCTTCGGCGATGCCCTGGCGTTCCGCCACAAGTCGAAGGACCTCGTGTTCTTTCGCGGCAAGGGGAACCTGGGCTTCCAGCCAAGGAACTGGAGCGGCAGCGCCTCGTTCTGGATGAAGCTGGACCCGGACAAGGATCTGGAGCCTGGCTACTGCGATCCGCTGCAGTTCGTGGCGCAGGCCTGGGGCGAGGGGAACATGTTCGTCGAGTTCAGCAAGGACCACACGCCGCGTCACTTTCGCTATGCCATCATGGCCATCACGAAGCTGTGGAATCCGAACAACGAGAAATGGGAGGAGATGACACGCCGTCCCATGGTGGCCGTGGAAAAGCCGCCTTTCACACGCGAGCGCTGGACGCATGTGTGCTTCACCTTTGGCAATGCGAACACCGGTGCGAAGGACGGCTGGGGGCGCTTGTATCTCGACGGCGCGAAGATGGGTGAATTCACCGGCTGGGAAAACAGCTTCAACTGGGACATCGAACAAAGCGCACTCACGCTCGGTTACAGCTACGTCGGTCTGCTCGATGACGTCGCACTGTTTAACCGTGCACTCACCGACGCTGAGGTGCAGGCAGTCTTCCGCCTCAGCCGTGGCATTGCGGAACTAAGGGAGTAACACGCCACCTCTTCCGATGACCATGAAAGCAGCACTCCTCAGCCTGACACTCGCTTTGCTGACCACCTCGGCCCCGGCCAAGGTCGAACGCATCTGGATGACGCACCAGTCGCCGGACAACTCGAAGATTGTCATCTCATGGGAAACCACGACTCCGGGAGATTCCCTCGTTGAGTTCGGCACGTCGCCGCAGCTTGGGGAGACTGTGAAGGTCGATGGAAACCGCACGCTGCATCACGTCGAGATCGCGATTCCTCAGAAAGATGTCGTTTACCATTACCGCGTGAAGAGCGGCGATCAGGTTTCGGACATCAACAGCTTCAAATGCTACCCGTCGAAGTTGCTGCGCATTGCGATCGTGGCGAACATCCGAGCGGATGCGAAGCTGAACTTTGCCGCGATCAAGAAGGACGATCCCCACCTGCTCATCTCGGCGGGTGACACGGCCATGCAGTATCAGTTTGCCACGCAGGCGGACAAAGAGGCCACGAAGTCGCACAGCACGGCCATCGACACCCAGGCGGATCTTTTCAAGAGCACCCCGCTGATGGTGTCGCTGGGCAATCTGGATCGCAAGATTCGCCCGAACGGCCTCAGCATGGAGGAGCCGGGCTACGACATCGAGGCCACGGGCTACCGGAAGTTCTTCGCACTGCCCGGCAAGGAGTGGATTTGGGCCTGGGACATCCCCGAGTTCGACCTGCGGCTCATTAGCGTGGACATGAGCCACACGGGCGACTTTGGAAAACCCAACCAGGCCTGCCATGCCTTCGACAAAGACTCCGAGCAGTTCAAATGGTTCGAGGAGACGATGGACAGCACGAAAGCAGGCTTCGTCGTCACGATGTATGGCGAAACGGGCGGCACGGTGCGTCGCCACGCCGAGGGCGGATGGAAGCGAGTGATCGAAAAGGGCACGCTCGCCATCTCCGGCGAGTGCTACCACGCCGAGCGCACCGAGGTGGACGGCATGACCTACTTCAACAGTTCAGTGCGCGGCAACGGCACCTTCGGTCACGATCCGCAGGCCGCCTTTTCTGACAAGGCCGCGAGCTACCAGCTGCTCACGCTCGATCGCGAAGCCGGCACGCTGGAATCCGAGCTGAAGGCCCTCGATGACGGCCGCGTTCTCGACAGCAAAACCTTCACCAAGCGAACGAAATGAGATTCTCCCTGCTCCTGATTACCGCCTTCTTCGCGACTGCCCTACACGCTGCCGACAAGCCCGCCCCCGCGAAAGAGGCAAACACGGTGTTCGTCATTTCGGGTCTCGAGTGCGGAAGCTGTGTTTACATGGTGCAAAACCAGCTGGCGAACACGGATGGAATCAATGAGGTCGAGGTTTTGCAGGGCCTGGAAGGATTTGCGCGAGTGAAGTTTGATCCAAAACGCCTGAGCGAGCATCAGATCGCCCAGGCGGTACGTGAAGCTCCGGGCCTGCACGGCATGCCCTACATCGCGTCCATGAAGCTGCGCGTTCCCGGCTTCTCACAGCACGCCGCCAAGGTGAAGGCGCTGTTCGAGAAGTGGAAGCCGATGATTGAACTCGAAGTGTGGGACGAAGGCAGGGTGACCTCATCATTTACTTCGCCGAGCTGACGAAGGATGCGAAAGGGGCCTTCCCAAAAGGCTGGACTCTCGCGCAGCTTTCCGAGGGTTTGCATGTGCTTGGGCTCAAGCACGAAATTCTCTCGCCCGACGCCTTTTGATTGTTCATCCCCTTGTTTTCCCATGAAGCTGCTTCTCTTTCGCGGCTGGTTGGTGGAGAAAGCTGTTCCTGTCACGGATGACGGAAGCCCCACACCCCACGAAAAGAGGATGGCCTTGGTGCCAAAAATGGGCGCTCCCGAGTCGTATTGATGCGATGTCTTTTTTTACGCGCCTTTCCCTGTTCTGTATTTGTGTCTCTGTTGCCAGCGCCGCCGTGGTGCGCGTGGAGGTTTCGGAGCGGTCGGACATTCCGAAGACCGATTATGAGCAGATTGTCGGCACGCTGCATTTTGAGATCGATCCGAAGCTGCCGGGCAATGCGGTGATCGCGGATGTGGGGCTGGCACCGGTGAATGCAGCGGGGAAGGTGAGCTTTTCCTCCGATCTGCGCGTCTTGAAACCGAAAGACGACGCACGCAGCAACGGCGCGGCCTGGGTGGAGATTCCGAACCGCGGCGGCAAGGCCTCGGCGAGCGACTGGGTCGTGAAGCATGGATTCACCGTTCTCAATGTCGGCTGGGAGTTTGACGTGCCTGCGGACAAAATGCGCATCGAGGTGCCGTCGGCACGAAACGCGGACGGCAGCGCGATTCGCGGCGTGGTGAGCGCGGTTTTCACGCCGGACAAAGAGGAGGACGGGAAGCTGCTCACCGATCTGACCGACTATCCCCCGGTGGACCTGAACGGACCCGACAGCCGGTTGATCGTACGGAACCGCATGGCCTATCCCGGTGGTGTCGAGGTGCCGAGGGAATTGTGGAGTTTGAAGGATAACCGCATTCGGATGAACGGCGGCTTTGAACTCGGCAAGACATACGAGATTTTCTATCTGGCCGAAGCTCCGCCCGTCGCCGGACTCGGCTACGCGGCCATTCGCGATGCCGTGGCCTGGCTGAAGCACGACGCGACCTCGCTCGCGCCGGTGAAGCACGCTTATGCCTTCGGCTCGTCACAGTGCGGACGCTTCCTGCGTGACTTCATGTATCTCGGCTTCAACACGGATGAGCAGGACCGCATGGCGCTCGATGGCGTGATGGCGCATGTCGCCGGCGCCGGGCGGCTGGTCTTCAATCAGCGCTGGTCCACGCCGCGTGGTCTGGCGGGCTTTTACACGGCGTCCTATCCCTTCGCAGACACGGCGCAGGAGGATCCGGTGAGCGGGCACGCGGAAGGCATTTTGGAAAACGCACGAGTGAAGCACGCGCCGAAGATTTTCTACACCAACACGGCCGCCGAATACTGGGGTGCGGGCCGCGTGGCGGCGCTCACGCACACGACACCGGACGGTACCAGGGACATCGACTTCCCGAAGAACGTGCGCTCCTACTTCTTCGCGGGCACGCAACATGGTCCGTCGAGCTTTCCGCCGAAGAGGCTCGCCGAAGACGCGCCGTTCCCCAATCCGGTCAACGCCAACGCCGTGGTCACTGCGCTGCGCCTGGCAATGCATCGCTGGGTAAGCGAAGACATCGCGCCGCCGCCGAGCGCTTATCCGAAACTCAGCGACGGCACGCTCATTCCGGCGGCGAAGGTGCAGTTCCCCAAACTGCCTCGCATGGGCGATCCAAGCACGCTGACAGCCGGGGGACGCGTGCGCAATCCGCAGTGGCGGGACGGTGCGGGCGAAGGCGCGGAACTGCCGCTGCTCGTGCCGCAAGTGGATGCCGATGGCAATGACATCGCCGGCATCCGCATGCCCGATGTCGCGGTACCCCTCGGCACGGCCACCGGCTGGGTGTTTCGATCGAAGTCGCAGGGTTCGCCTCATGAGCCGGTGCTGCTGCGCGGCGCCTGGATTCCCCTTGCTCATCACGCTGACTCCAGAGATCCACGTCCTGCGCTCGACGAGCGCTATGCATCCAAAGAGGCCTATCTGGAAAAAGTGAAGGGCCTCCTGCAGGACCTCATCCGCCAGCGCTTCTTGGGCGAGGAAGATCTCGATCCCCAGCTCAAGCAAGCCGCCGAACGCTGGGACTGGATCATGCGCCCCGCAGCTCCGTGAGATCTTTTGAGTAGAGTATTGCATTCACAAACAAAGCAGATGTGCTCGTGGATGGCGGATGATCAAACCGTCGCAGTTCATTGATGGTGAATGGAAGGGCTTGCAGAACCGGCGCCTCCTTCGGCCAATGACTTGATATGAGTCAAAACCCGCTTGTGGATCTTTGAAACCGTATGGCGTGTGACGGGCTCCCAATACCATTGCGGCCACAGATCATGCTCGAACCAACTGGTGCCCTCGATTCGCGTTCTTCCGTCTGGAAGCGCAATAAGCAGAAATCGACCCCGGCGCGCTACGAAGTAGCCCTCCAGGTGCGGTGCATGGACTTCGCCAAAGGGATTGGTTTCGACCATGGCAGGTGGCGTTTTGAGAACGTCAAATTCGAGTCGTTTACCGGCCTCCCAAACTGTTATCACCTCAGGCATGGCCCCCGTTGAGATGATGCATCGGCGCCTGGCTCCAACACCACTGCCATCGATCTCAGAGGCGATAGGGTAGGCCACGCCACTGGTCAACCAGCCTGTGGGCGGAGTTTCGATCTTCGGAAATGCGGGGATGAACTTCCACACATCCTCAGGCGAGGCATTCACCTCGATGGCCGTGGTCTGCTCAAGGATGGGAGGTATCGGCGGATGCGACGCTTCCCAATTCATCGCGAGCGGCACACAAAGGATCACGAGACAGTGAAGCTGATTTCGCCGGGCGCGATTTCGGATAAGCGCCATGAACGTCCACCCGACGAGAATTCCGCTCAAGGCCATGGCTGCAACGAGCACAGCCGCCATGAGAATGCAGACGAAACCTTCGATCTTGCAGAGCAGCAGCAGCGCGGCCGTAAGCGCCATCGAAAGCCACGTCAGCACAAAAGGCTGCTCCCACTTCCATTCTCTACCATGCTGATAGAGCGCCGAAGTCAAAATGCCCATCGCTAGCGGGACTCCGATGAAGAGAGCGGAACCGTAGTGCTTAAACTCCTCGGTGGCATAGACGACTGCTACCGTCGCCAAGGATGACACAATGAAACAGATCCACCACCCGCTGAGAGATCTCGGAGGAGGATATGACGGTGACGACATAAAATGGCTCTAATTCGATCCGAATTAGAGCCATTACAGAGCGGTTGGGCAATCATCGAATTCACACTACGCGTTCGCACGCAGGATCTGCGCGAGGACGTAGGGGAGGATGCCGCCGGCGCGGTAGTAGTCGATTTCGACGGGGGTGTCGATGCGGACGATGACGGGGATGTCGAAGGTGCTGCCGTCGGCTTTGTGGAC
Source organism: uncultured Prosthecobacter sp. (assembly GCA_964452755.1). GTDB lineage: Bacteria > Verrucomicrobiota > Verrucomicrobiia > Verrucomicrobiales > Verrucomicrobiaceae > Prosthecobacter. The sequence goes on from CAYVQY010000001.1 coordinate 1,850,131, forward strand.
GCGGAGGGTGGCTTCGCTCATGGGCTTGAAGTCGTTGCTGAGGCCCAGGAGGTCGAAGGTGGCGTCGGCGAGGTCCTTCACCTTGTCGTAGTCGGCCTTGTCCTTGAAGTTGCAGGGCAGGACGCCCATGCCGACGAGGTTGCTGCGGTGGATGCGCTCGAAGCTCTTGGTGATGACGGCCTTCACGCCGAGGAGGCGCGTGCCTTTCGCGGCCCAGTCGCGGCTGGAACCCATGCCGTAGTCTTCGCCGCCGAGGATGATGCTCGGCGTGCCTGCGGCTTTGTAGGCCTCGGCAGCTTCGTAGATGCTCGTCTCGGTGCCGGCAGGCTGGAGGAGGGTGTTGCCGCCTTCCTTGCCGCCGAGCATGAGGTTCTTGATGCGCACGTTGGCGAAGGTGCCGCGGGTCATAACGAGGTCATTCCCACGACGGCTGCCGTAGCTGTTGAAATCGGCCTGCGTGACGCCGTTTTCGGTGAGGAACTGACCGGCGGGGCTGTCCTTCTTGATCGCACCGGCTGGGCTGATGTGGTCGGTGGTGACGCTGTCGCCGAAGATGCCGAGCGGACGTGCGCCCTTGATCTCGGTGATGTCGCCGGGGGTCATGCTGAAGTCGGCGAAGAAGGGCGGGTGCTGGATGTAGGTCGATTTGCCGTCCCACTCGAAGACTTCGCCAACGCCACCCTGGATCTCGTTCCACTTCGGATTTTGCGAGGCGAAGTCGGTGTAGAGCGTGCGGAAGACCTCGGGCGAAAGCGCGGAGGCCATCGCGTCGCGCACTTCGGCGAGCGTGGGCCAGATGTCCTTCAAATAGACGCCGCTGCCGGCGACGAGTTCGTCCTTGCTCAAATCAATATCGACGGTGCCGGCGATGGCGTAGGCGACAACGAGCGGCGGCGACATGAGGAAGTTTGCCTTGATGCTCTGATGGACGCGGGCTTCGAAGTTGCGATTCCCGGAGAGCACGGAGGCGGCGACGACGTCCTGGCCTTTGACGACATCTTCAATGCCGGCGTCGAGCGGGCCGGAGTTGCCGATGCAGGTGGTGCAGCCGTAGCCGACGGTCTGGAAGCCGAGCTTGTCGAGCTCGACCTGGAGGCCGGTCTTGTTCAGGTAATCCGTCACCACGCGTGATCCTGGCCCGAGGCTGGTTTTCACGGCGGGCTTCACGGTGAGGCCCTTGGCGTTCGCTTTCTTCGCGAGGAGGCCGGCTGCGAGCATGACACTCGGATTGGAGGTGTTTGTGCAGCTCGTGATGGCGGCGATGAGCACGGAGCCGTCGGTAATGGTGTCCTTGATGCCGTCCTTGGAATCGACGGTGACTTCGTAGGAGGTCTTGTCGGAAACGACATCAACACCCGCGGCGGCACCCACGGCCGAAACGGCGCTGCCGGCCGACTCACCGAGGTGCTCGACGACCTGCGAGGCTGGAGCCTTGCCGAAACCTCCGGCCTTCACGTCGGCGACGAGCAGTTCGTTGAACTTGCTCTTCAAGGCGGGCACTTCGATGCGGTCCTGCGGACGCTTCGGACCGGAGACGCAAGGAACGACCGTGCCGAGATCCATTTCCATCTCGGTCGTGAATTCGATGCTGCCTTTCTCGGTCGGGATGCCCCACATGCCCTGAGCCTTGTAGTAGTTCTCGACCGTTTTGCAGAGTTCCTCGCTGCGGCCGGTGCCGCGCAGGTAGGCGACGGTTTCTTCATCGACACCGAAGAAGCCCATCGTCGCGCCATACTCGGGCGCCATGTTCGCGATGGTCGCACGGTCGGTGACTGGCAGGCTGACGGCGCCGGGGCCGTAGAATTCGACGAATTTGCCCACGACGCCGAGCTTGCGCAGCTTCTGCGTGACTTCGAGCACGAGGTCGGTCGCTGTGACGCCTTCCATGAGCGACCCGCTGAGGTAAACGCCGACCACTTCCGGCACGAGGAAGGTCACGGGCTGGCCGAGCATGCCGGCCTCCGCTTCAATGCCGCCCACGCCCCAGCCAACGACGCCAAGACCATTGATCATCGTGGTGTGCGAGTCCGTACCGACGAGCGAATCCGGGTAATACACATCGTCTTTCTCCAGCACGCCCTTCGCGAGGTACTCGAGGTTCACCTGATGCACGATGCCGATGCCGGGAGGGACGACTTTGAAGGTGTCGAAGGCCTGCTCGCCCCACTTCAGGAACTGGTAGCGCTCCTTGTTGCGCTCAAACTCGAGCGCAAGGTTCTGATTCAGAGCGTTTTGCGTACCGGCGAAGTCCACCTGCACGCTGTGGTCCACCACGAGATCGACCGGCACGAGCGGCTCGACCATTTTCGGATCAGCTCCGAGTTCCTCCACTTTGGAGCGCATCGCCGCGAGATCGACGAGAAGCGGCACACCGGTGAAGTCCTGCAGCACGATGCGGGCGACGGTGAAGGGGATTTCATACTCGCCGGGAGCCTTCGCGTTCCAGTTGGCGAGGTTCTTCACATCGGCCTCGGTCACCTTCTTGCCATCCAGATTGCGCAGCAGGGACTCGAGCACGATGCGGATGGAAACCGGCAGCTTCGAGACTTTGCCGATGCCTGCGGTTTCGAGGGCCGGGAGGGAGTAAAACTTGCCGGAGGAGCCGGAACCGGTGGTGAAGGTCTGGGGGGTGTTCATTGCGAGGGCGGGAGAGATAGCGAATTGAGCACGAATGACACCAAAAATTTGCATTCCGGGCCCCGGACGATGAAGCGCTGCAATGCCCCGCGACGGAGCCGCGTTTGGATTCATCGCCATGAAATTCCTCCTGCTCCCGCTCGCCCTCGCCACCTTTGCCGCCGCAGAAGACGGGTTTGTCCCGCTTTTCAACGGCAAGGACCTCACCCACTGGGTCATTCCGGAGGGCGACAACGGCCACTGGAAGGTGCTCGACGGCATCATCGACTACGACGCCTGCAGCGAGGCCCCCGGGAAGGACAAGAACCTTTGGACGGAGAAGGAATACGGCGATTTCACGCTGAAAATCGACTGGCGGCTGAAGCAGACCACCGGACTCTATGACATGCCGGTCGTGCTCCCGGACGGCACCCACAAGCTCGACGAAAACGGCAAGGAGATCAAAATCCCCACGCCGAATGCGGACTCCGGCATCTACCTGCGCGGCCAGGGCAAATCCCAGATCAACATCTGGTGCTGGCCCATCGGCAGCGGCGAGGTCTATGGCTACCGCATGGACAAGACGATGCCGCCGGAAGTCCGCGCCGGCGTGACGCCGAGGGTGAAGGCCGACAAGCCCGTGGGCGAGTGGAACACCTTCGAGATCACGATGAAGGGCGACCGCCTGACCGTCCTGCTCAACGGCCAGACCGTGATCGAAAACGCGCAGCTTCCCGGCGTCCCCGAAAAGGGCAAACTCGGCCTCCAGCACCACGGCGGCAAAAACCCGAAGACCGGCGAGCTTTCCGCTGCCTCGAACCTGATTCAGTTCCGGAATGTGTCGATCAAGGAGCTGTGATCGGCCGGCATGCCGTTTTGGCTGCAGACGGTCCGATCGTATCCGCGGTGGCCTTCGTGACCGGAGTGAAATTCGCTGATCCTTTTGCTCGCCAATGCTCGCGTTAACCGTTTGGATTGGCATGCCATGAGAACTTCAAAGTCATCCTCCATTGGTCGCGGCGGCTTTGCACCGTGGTTCATCGCCTGCGCGGTGCTTTCGCCGCTGCTCCACGCAGAGCCTTCGAAGATCTACGGCTTGAACGGCGAGAGCTGGCAGGCGGCGGGTGGCCCCTTGCCGGAGTTTTCGTATGCCGGTTACCAGCGTGGTGAAAAGCCGCTGCCGGAGCGCAAGCCGGATGTCTCTGTCAAAGATCATGGTGCCGTTGGTGACGGCACGACCGATGATACTGTCGCCATTCAGAAAGCCATCGATGCCAATCCCGGCAAGACCATCGCCCTGCCCGCGGGCCGCTACCGGCTTTCCGATGTGCTCACCATCAAGGGCTCCGGCACCGTGCTTCAAGGGGAAGGGCCGGACAAGACCGTGATCGTGGTCCCCGTGCCGTTGCAGGACATTCATCCGCTGCCCGTCCAGTATCCCGATACCGGCGGCACCGCCTACGCCTACTCGGGTGCGTTTATCAGCGTCGCGGGGTCATCTGGCTACTACGCCAACGACGCGAAGCCTGTGACCGCGCCCGCCGTGCGCGGGGACACCACGTTGCAGCTCGCCGAAGGTCATTCGTTCAAGGCCGGAGATGAGATCGTGGTTGTCGCCAAGGAGGCTTCCGGGCAGACGCTGCTGCGTTATCTCTATCGCGATGATGCCACCGACATCTCGAAAGCCAGCGACGACCGGAGCATCCGCCATGTCAGCCGGGTCAAGTCCGTCGACGGCGCCGCCTTGACGCTCGAGCGGCCGCTGCGCATCGAACTGCGCATGGAGTGGAATCCCGAAGTGCGTACGTTCCGACCACGTGTCGAGGAGGTCGGGATCGAACACCTCTCCTTCGAGTTTCCCGACAAGCCCTACCTCGGCCACTTCACCGAGAAAGGCTTCAATGCCATCCAGATGAACGGCGTGGCCCACAGCTGGGTGCGCGACGTCGTCCTGCACAATGCCGACTCCGGCATCAAGCTGGGAGGTTCGGTGTTCTGCACTGTCACCGGCATTGTTTTGGACGCGAAAAGACGCGCCACCAATCCGCACAACGCCACCGGGCATCACGGCATCTCGCTGGAGAGTCTCGACTGCCTGTGCACCGGCTTCGAATTCAAGACGCTCTACATTCACGACCTCACTGTCAGCGGCGGCTCGGTGGGCTGTGTCTTCGCCAATGGCAAGTCGCCCGACATGTCGCTCGATCACCACAAGCTCGCGCCGTATGAGAACCTGTTTTCGAACCTCAATCTCGGCAAGGGTGAGCGCATGTTTCTCTCCGGCGGCCACGAGGCCATCGGTCGTCATGCTGGCGCAGGAAATACCTACTGGAACCTCGAATCTAGGGGTAGCGTGGACATGCCGGAGGGGTTTGCTCCGTCGCGCGTCAATTTCATCGGCGTGAAGATCCGCAGCCGGGGCAAGCCTGATCCGGAAGGCACGTGGATCGAATCCATCCGCCCCGGCAAAATCGAGCCACCGGAGTTGTATTCCGCCCAGCTTGCGCGCCGCCTCGGCGGTGGCGCTCCAGGCCCTGCCGCGGATGCCCCCATGCATGACTGGACGAATACGGAAGGCCGGACCATCCCGGCCCGCTTCGGCGGATTGGAGGGAGTCAATGTGGTTCTGACGCTGGCGAGCGGCCAGACCATCCGTTACCCGCTTGCGAAGCTCTCCGCCGCCTCACAGGCCCTCGCGAGAGAACTCGCGAAGCCGTGAGCGTCTGGCACAGCAAGTAGGGAGGATCGCGCCCCGCCGCCGCGAGGAGGGCATCAATGATGCCCGTGAACTTCGCAGGTCTCGGGCTCGGGCTCGGTTTCTTCGACGACGGCCTTGTCCTTGATGAATTCGAGGGCCTCCTGCATGAGCAGGTCGCCGCGCACGTTGTCGATGAGGCCATTCTTCTGGGCCTCGTTCATGAATTTCTTGATGGGCATGCGCTGGCGCTCGGCGAGCTGGGCGAGGGCCATGGCGACCTTCTGGTCGGGCACTTCGAGGTTTTCCTTCCGGGCGACCTGTTCGAGGATGAAGCTGACCTTCACGTTGTTGCGGGCCTGGCTGGTGGCGCTGTTGAGGATCTCGTCCTGCTGCTTGATGAGCTCCTCCTCGCTGATGCCCTGCTGAATCGCACGCTGGGCGATCTCGTTGGTGCGGCGCTGGGCTTCGCGATTCACGGCCTCCTGCGGCAGTTCGAATTCCACCTTTTCAAAGATGTGCGCGATGACCTGGTTGGACTTCGCCGCGTCGCGCGCCTGCTCCTTGCGGCGGCGGATGGCGTCGCTCACTTCGCTGCGCAGGGTTTCGAGGGTCATTTCCTCGCCGCCGATCTTCTTGATGAATTCTTCCGTCAGCTCCGGCACAGCCTTGTTCTTCACGGCGTGGCACTTAGCGGCGAAGGCCACCGTCTTGCCCTGGAGGGCCTCAAAGTTGAAATCATCCGCCAGCGTGAGGTTCAGCGTGCGCTCCTCATCCTTGGCGATGCCGACAAGGCCGGCGTAGAAACCAGGGAGGAAGTCGTCCTCCTCCGCCAGAAGGAACCAGTTTTCCTTCATTTCCTTAAGATGGGCGGGGGCGTCCGGCATCGATTCTGCCAGCGGCTGGCCGTCGAGGCTGCCGGTGACGGTCAGGACGACGACATCACCGATTTCGGCGGCGCGTTCCACGTCTTCGTAGGTGGCCTGGTTTTCGCGCAGGTGGAGCAGGTCGTGATCGACATCGGCGTCGGTGACCTCGATGCGCGGCAGTTTGACCGGGATGCCGGTGTATTCCGGCAGTTCGAACTTCGGCGCAAGGCTCAGCTCCAGCGTGAAGCTGAAGCTCTTGTCCGTGTCGTGGTACATTTTGTCCTTCACGCCGAGCACGCCCAGCAGCTCAAGGCCCTCGCTCTTCACGGCCTGGCGCAGGCCGTCGTTGATGAGTTTCTTTTCCAGCTCTTCCGTCACCTCGTTTTCGTAGCGCTTGGCAACGATGGTCTTTGGCACCTTGCCCGGACGGTAGCCCGGCAGGCGCACCATGCCGGAAAAGTAGGAGATGATCGAGTCGCGCTCCTTGGTGACTTGATCGGCCAGCACGTGGACATGGGCGACGGCGCGGCAGTTGGGTTGATGTTCGACGTTGATGTTCATGGGGGAGGGGAAGGCTGGGAGCGATGCTGCGGGCGCGGCAGGGCTGCAAACCGGCCGCCGGGCCTGGGGGGCGGGCATGCTAGGGCAACTTCCCGGTTTGACAACCCTGGAAAACCCGGTTCTTCCCACCATGCGCTTGTTTCAACGTTTCGAAGTCTGGCTGCTGCTGATCGCGGGCGGCATCGCCGTGGGGTGGTCTTTCAAGGCGGATGCGCCCCCTGACTCCGACGGTTCGGTGCCTGTGGCGAGCACCGACGCGCCGCTGCAACTGCGCCGCTGTACGCTGGAGCGGGACTACGGCAATGCCCGCCTCGACCTGGAAATCCGCTACCGGAACGCCGGCCCGCGCCCGCTTTTCATGCAACCGCCGGACGTGCGCCTGCTCGACGCCGCCGGCAAGGAGGTGCCTCCTTTCATCCTGCCAGCCGAGCGGCCCGTCAGCGTCGAGGCGCAGGCCACCTCCGACCTGCGCCTGCGCTTCTGGCTGGAACAGACCGACCTGCAGGGGCCGCTGACCCTAGAGGTGCGCGGCGAGAAGTTGGAGGTGAAAAACGCCACGCCCCTGGATCTGGAGAAGCTCGAAAACAAGAAGCCGAAGGTGTGGACGGGCGTGGATTGGAAGCCGTAGATTCGCAGGACTGCCGCCGTGAAACTTCCCTCCCGCACATCGATCTTCGGGGCCGTCCTGCTGGCGGTCATCGTCAAGGCCGGCCCGGACGGCCTGCACCTCCTCCACCGCGTGTTCACGTCTGAGGAGGCGTTCGTGGAGAATCAGGAGACCTACGAGGAGCTGGTCATCTCCGCCCCCGGCCTGGAGCCGGAGCAGCGCCCTGCCAACTTTGACCACCGGCGGTATCTCACACTCTGGTTTCGCGCCCGGGGCATGGAGATCGACGACGCCGGCGGGCCGCCGCGCTCCACCCGACAGGCCTGGGCGGATCTCTACGACTACTGGACGTTTCCGCTGGAACCCTGATCCAGCGGGCGTAGCAGCACCCACGTCGCCCCCCAGGAGCCGCCGGCCTCGTCCGCCGGCCAGATGACCTGCTGCACCTCCGGCAGCTTCGCGAGGAGCTGGTGTACGCCCGTGCGCAGAGTGCCGCGGCCTTTGCCGTGAACGATCCGCACCCGCAGGATGCCGCGCTTCCGGCATTCCATAAAGTACTCCGGCAGCAGGCTGCCGATCTCGCCGGGACGAAACGTGTGCAGGTCCAGTTCCGGACGGATGGGATGCTCGATGACTTCTGGCGGGAATGCTTCCTCGTCCATGATGCGATCCCGCCTCTACTTCGCGTGCTGGTGGGTTTTGATTTCCTCCGCCAAGTGGACGAAGTCCCCCTTCTCGCACAGGCGCACAAAACCTTCCGTGAAGCGTTTCAGCTCGTCCCAGACGCCGCGGATGTGCGTCGCCTCGTCCGGGGTGATGCGGTCGTCACCCGCAGCCCTGCTGATCGCGGCCAGTAAATCGGCGAACTGCTGCACGATCTCCTGCGTGGCCGGCATCAGCTCCATGCCGCGCGGGCCGCCGCCCTTGGGATTCTGCACGAAGACGCCGTTCGCCTTGTGGCAGAGCCACTGCACGATCTGCGGATCCTGCGTGATCTCATAAAGCTGCCGCACGCGGTCCAGCGGGTTCGTCGTGCCGCTGCCCTGCGCTTCGTCCGGCTGGGACCACTTGTAGGCCAGGGAGAGGGAGACACCCATCTGTGCGGCCACTTCTTTGAAGCTGGTGCGCTCGACGGCCTTGCTGATCACTTCATGCGAGTCCATGCCCGACTTGTTTCAGATTCAGCCCCCTTTGGCAAGCGGCATCGCGCCTGTGAAAACCGGCGTCGTGATCCACGCACATGCCTTGCACCCGCCAAGATTCGAGTGGTGATGGCGTTCTTTGTGCGGCTATTCTGATGCCGTCATGCAACCCGCCGCTCCCAGCTCCTGCCCGAACTGCCCCTCCCACGAGGGAAAGCCGGCGGCTGTCGTGAGAAAGGAGCCGGCAGCACCCGCCGCCTACATCTGCCCGATGTGCGAGGGCGTCGGCTCGGACAAACCCGGCGCCTGCCCGCAGTGTGGCATGGCTCTGGAGAAAAACCCGCTCGCCAAGCGCAGCGAACCCGAATGCTGCGGCGACGGAGGTGATGACGAGGTGCGCGACCTCTGGTGGCGCGTGCGCTGGAGCGCCGCGATGACCGCGCCCGTCGTCCTTCTCTCCATGGGCATGGAGCTGCCGGTGATCCATGACATTCCACACGACGCCTCCGGCTGGATGCAGTTCGTGTGGGCCACGCCCGTCGTCTTCTGGGTCGGTTGGCCGCTGCTGGTGCGCTTTGGCAAGTCGCTCACCAACCTCCGCCTGAACATGTTCACGCTCATCGGCCTCGGCGTACTGGCCGCGTGGGGATACAGCGTGGTCGCGCTGATCGCTCCCGCCTGGCTGCCGCATGCCGCCACACACGGCGGCATGACGCTCTATTTTGAAAGCGCCGCCGTCATCACGGTGCTCGTGCTGATCGGCCAGCTCCTCGAGCTTCGCGCCCGCAAGGCCACCGGCTCGGCGATTCGTGCTTTGATGAATCTCGCGCCGAAAACAGCGCTGCTCGTCCGCGATGGCGAGGAAACCGAAACGCCGGTCGATGCGATCCAGCCCGGCGACATCCTGCGCATCAAGCCCGGCGCCCGCATTCCCGTCGATGGCATCGTGACGGAAGGCGGCTCGTCCGTGGATGAATCCATGCTCACCGGCGAGTCGATGCCGCAGAAGAAGGAGGCGAAGTCCGCCGTCACCGGCGGCACCGTGAACGGCAGCGGTGCCTTCCTCATGCGCGCCGAGCGCGTCGGCGCGGACACGCTGCTGAGCCAGATCGTCGAAATGACCGCGAAGGCGCAGGCCAGCCGTGCGCCCGTCCAGCGGCTCGCCGACCGCGTCTCGGCCTGGTTTGTCCCCGTCGTGGTAGCAGTCGCGCTGCTCACCTTTTTCCTGTGGTGGATCTTCGGCCCGCAGCCCTCGCTCGCCTTCGCCGTGGTGAATGCCGTCGCCGTTTTGATCATCGCCTGCCCATGTGCGCTCGGTCTGGCCACGCCGATGGCCGTCACCGTCGGGCTCGGACGCGGGGCGCAGCTCGGCGTGCTGATCAAGAACGCCGAAGTCCTCGAACGGCTGCACGGCATCGACATCGTCATGCTCGACAAAACCGGCACGCTCACCGAGGGCAGGCCCTCCGTCGCGGAGATCGTGCCCCTGCCGGGTCTGGCCGCCCGCGACCTGCTCTCCTGCGCGGCGGCCGTCGAGGCCCTCAGCGAGCACCCTCTTGCCACGGCCATCGTGGCTGCGGCGAAGGAGCGTGACATCCCGATCGCTGCCGTGACCGACTTCCAGGCCATCGCCGGCGGCGGCGTGCTCGGGAACATCGGTGAAAGCGAGGTCTTCGTGGGCCAGGCCTCATTCCTGAAAAAGAACGGCGTGCTCATGGATGCCGAATGCCACGCGCGCTCGGCGCAGTTGCAGGCCGAAGGCTGCACCGTCGTCATCGTCGTGCTGAACGAAAAGCCGCTCGGCCTCATCGCCATCAGGGACAAGGTGAAGGAAACCACTCCGCAGGCCATCGACTCCCTGCACGCGCTGGGTTTGAAGCTGCAGATGATCACTGGTGACTCGAAGGCCACGGCGGAGCGTGTCGCCAGGGATCTCGGCATCGACGAAGTCACCGCCGAGGTCTCACCGAAGGAAAAACTGCTCCAGGTCTATCAGGCGCGTGGCAAGGACCGCCATGTGGCCTTCGCCGGCGACGGCATCAACGACGCGCCGGCGCTGGCCGCCGCCGATGTCGGCATCGCCATGGGCACCGGCACCGAGGTGGCCATCCAAAGCGCCTCCGTCACGCTGGTGAAGGGCGATCTCCGCGCCCTGCATCAGGCCTTCGCCCTCAGCCGTGCCACGATGAAAATCATCCGGCAGAACCTCCTGTTCGCCTTTCTCTACAACGGCATCGGCATCCCGCTGGCCGCCGGGCTGCTCTATCCCCTCACCGGCTGGCTGCTCAATCCGATGATCGCCAGCGTCGCCATGTCGCTCAGCAGCGTGTCGGTCATCCTGAACAGCCTGAGGCTGCGGCGGTTCAAGTAGTCAGCCTGCGCACGACTTCCGCGGCGATCATGAAACCGAAAGCGCCGGTGACAAACGTCGCCGCACCGAAGCCCGCAGCGCAGTCCAGCCGCAGTCCGGTTTCAGCACCGCTTTCCGGCTCCAGGGAGCAGCTCCCATCCGCCCACGGATAGACTGGATGCTCGGTCGAGAAAACGCAGGCCACCTCCATCGTCAAAGGACGCCCCTCGGCGCTTTTTTCGAAGCCGTGATTGCGACGCAGGCACTGGCGCACGCTTTTGAGCAGCGGGTCCGTCCCCGCATGGCCGAGGTCGGCCGTTTTGATCAAGGAAGGATCACGCCGCCCGCCGGCGGATCCCGAGGTGATGACAGGGAGGCCGCGTGCGCGACTCTTCGCGATGATCAGCGCCTTGATCGAGGTCCGGTCCACCGCATCCACCACAAAATCGAAATTGGGAGCCAGCAGCCGGTCCGCGTTCGATTCGGTGAGAAACTCGATCACCCGGTTCACGCGGCAGGCGGGATAAATCTCCGCCGCACGCTCCGCCAGGACTTCCACCTTGGACCTGCCCACCGTGTGCGCCAGCGCGGGAAGCTGCCGGTTGGTGTTGGTGATGCAGACGTCGTCCATGTCGATCAGCGTCAGCTCGCCGATCCCGCTGCGGGCCAGCGCCTCCACCACCCACGACCCCACGCCGCCGACTCCCACGACCGCCACATGCGCCGCCGCCAACCGAGGCAGCGCCGCCGCTCCGTAAAGCCGCCCGATGCCGCCGAAGCGCTGCGTGTAGGGATCGTCAACCATGCGCGTTCATACGCGGCAGGGACAACCGGGCAAGCCCGACGCTTTCAGTCCGAGAAAGGCGGCCAGGGATTTGACGGCGCTGCGGGCGTGGACGGCGGAGGAGGTTTCTACAGAGATGACGCCAATTTTTCCTCCGCTGCGGTCCGCTTTCAGATCCGCATGGCCGATGAAGCGCTGGCCGTGCAGCAGGGGCAGGGCGTAGTAGCCGCGCACGCGCTTCTGCGGCGGCACATAGACCTCCCAACGGTAGTCGAAGTCCCATACGCCCTCGGTCACACGGCGGTCATAGATCACGGGATCGAGCGGGGCGAGCAGCAGCGGCTTCAGAGCGACTCGCGCGGTGCTTTCGAGCAGATCCGAGTCGCCGCGCAGCACATGCAGACGGGGAGTCGCGGCGTCTTTGACACTCACTGGAACGACTTCATCCGCGATGACCCGGAGTTCGGCGGCTTTGAGCGCAGCGAGACGACGCTGGCGCAGTTTCAGAAGGGCCAGCCAGCGCGTGGTTTCGGCTTCGGCGGGCAGCGGGGCGTTCAAGACGGCTGCCGGAAGCACATGCTCCGGCAGGTCGTAGTAGCGGCGGTTGGCCTCGCGGCGGGCGATGAGGATTCGCCCGTGGAAGAACAGCTTTTGCAGCGTGCTTTTGGCGAGGGTGGTGGAGTCCCAGGCATGCGTCTTGGACTTGCGTCCGCTTTCGATGTCCTGGGAGCACAGCGGGCCTTCCGCCGCCATGCGGGCGAGGACGCCGGCGGCGAGTTTTTTCTCCGAAGGGGTGAGCTTCCCCGACCATGTGCTGTCGCTGCCACGCCGGGTCTGCATGGTCCGTTGCAGATGCGGCCAGGCGTCCAGCGGCAGGGCGGCGAGATTGCCGGAGTCCGGCAGGTGATGCTCAAACGCGGAGCGGCGCGGCGTTGTGTGCAGGAATTCCATCAGCCCGCCCTCGCGATACCCCGCGACGCGATGACGCAGGATGTGATCCTGCATGCGGCCGCAGACATTGATGGGATCAATCTGCACAAAGCCCAGATGATTCAACGCCGCATCCACGCTCGGGAACCTGCCGTCCAAACCGGTGGCCTGCTGCATGAAGCGGCGGGCGGCGAGTGTGGAAATCGTGAGCATGCGGGATGAGTCTCCGGCTCTTACCACCCGATCACGGCACGGTCTTTGATGAATTTGCCCCTCAGATCGTGCGGAGCATCGAGAGCGAGCCACACCAGCGTGTCGGCTCCTTCCTCCGGCGTGCGCGGCGCATCTTCGCCGCCCATTTCGGTGCAGCACCAGCCGGGGCACATGCTGTTGACCATCACCTCCGGGAGCGCGGCGGTGAGCTGCTGCGTGAGCATGTTCACCGCCGTCTTGCTGATGCAGTACGCGGGCGCCCAGGCCTGCGGCTCGCCTTCGAGCTGCCCGGCGCCGCTGGAGACGTTGATGATGCGCGGCGCTCCGGATCGTGACAGCAGCGGCGCAAAGGCCTGACTCACGCGCAGGGTGCCGACGACGTTCGTATTGAGCGTTTCGAGCAGCGTCTCCGGCTTGAGTTCCAGCAGGCTCTGATAGTGATCGAGCAGGATGGCGGAGTTGTTGGCCAGAACGTCGAGCCTGCCGTGCTGCCGCTCGATCTGCGTCACGGCGGCGGCGATGCTCGCCTGATCGGTGATGTCGAGCGTCACGCTGCCGACGCCGATCTTCGACGCCGCCTCAGCGGCGCGTGCGGCATTACGACTGCCGATGACGACCTTCGCTCCACGGGCGGCGAGCTGCCTCGCCGCGGCGAAGCCGATGCCTCGCGTCGCACCGGTGATGAGAACGACCGGCGTCATGAGGCGCGCTCCCGGCGGAACTTGCGGCCAGCTTCGTCGCGGTTTCTCCCTTCGGTTTCTTCGGTGAAAGGCGGAAGCGGTGGGCGCGGGTTCATAGTATCCGGAGTTTGAGTTGGGCTTCGAGTTCGGCAATGCCTACTTTTCAGCGCCGCTCAAACCTGCTCGCTCCAGCGGATGTCCCGCCGAACGCCGACGACATGAAAATGGTCATCGGCATTCTGGATGCAGCCGTCGCGGCTGATCTTCATGCCTTCGGCCTTGAGGCGGCGCTTCTGCTCGGCGGCGAGTTTGGCGTCCATGTTCGGGCTGACTCGCGCATCGGCGCTGACGACACGGTGCCAGGGCAGCGCTTTCGATTCCTCCTCCGTGAGCCGGCTCAGTACGAAAGCGACATGACGCGCCATCACGTTCATGTGGATGGCGATGCTGCCGTAGGTGGTGAATTTCCCGCTCGGGATGAGTCCGACAAGGCGGATGACCTCGGCGCGGATGCGGATGAAGGCCTGTGACTTGGGCTTTGCCATGAAGATCAGGCCGCCAGCGCGCCTTCGTGCTCCAACAGCCACTTTTTCCGTTCCAGACCGCCGGCGAAACCCGTCAGCGAGCCGCCGCCGCCGACCACGCGATGGCAGGGAACGAGAATCGAAAGAGGATTCCGCCCGACTGCGGCACCCACCGCACGGGCCGCTCCATCCGAGCCGATTTCTCTCGCGATCTCGGCATAGGTCATCGTGCGACCGCGCGGGATGCCCTTGAGCACGGCCCACACGCGCTTCTGAAAATCCGTGCCGTTCTCAAACGCAAACGCGGGCTTCTTTGGAAGCTTCTCCCCGCCGAAGTAGGCCTGCAGCCACCTTCGCGCCGCATCAAAGCGGGCGCCGTCGTCGCGCAGCCAGCCGGCACGCTTGGGCGCGGGTTTGTGCTTCTCAAAATAGAGTCCGCAAATCGCGGAGTCCGTCGCGGCGAGGGTGATCTCGCCGATGGGCGAATCAAAGGTGGTGGAGTAGATCGTCGAGGTCATGACACCGAAAGTTTGGACAGGGCAGGATCGGACTCAAACCCCGATTTTCAACGTCTCATTCGTCAGTCGTGCAGCCGCTCCTCCGAATTGATGAAGAACCAGCAGCCCGCGCCGAGGAAGTAGGCCACGGCAAAAAGGGTCATGTTCATGCCCCAGTCGTTGTCCGTGGCGGCCAGCACCATCGGCACCACCATGGGCGCGATCGCCCCGCCCGCGTTGCCCATCATGTTCATGCTGCCGGAAAGCGCACCCGCGTGACGCCCGCCCACGTCCATGCACGCGCCCCAGGCACCGGGCATCGCCAGATCGCTGAACAGTGCCGCGAGACCGATGGACAGCACGGAGGCCAGCGGCGCGTCCGTTTGCATCGAGACTAGCAGCATGGCGCCGGCGCTGCCCATGCCCAGCACGCCCACCCAGCGCCGGGTCCGTGCGATGCTGCCAAAGAACCTGTCCAGCCGCGCGGAAACCATGCCCGCCACCAGGCAGCCGATGCCTCCGAAAAACAGCGGAACGCAGGCCAGCAGCGCACGCTGCATGTCCGAGAGCGTCGTGAACTCCTCCTTCAAATAGGTCGGAAACCAGGTGATGTAGAAATACCACGCGTAGGACATGAAGAAGTACTGCGCCCACAGCATCCAGACCGTGGGTGTGGCCAGCATCCTCGACCACGGCATCGCATGCTCGCCCGTAGCGGTCGTTTCGCCGATCTGCGCGAGCTCCGCGGCATTCACCGCCGGGTGATCCTTCGGATGATCGCGAAACCAGCGGAAAAACGACAGCGCCCAGATTACGCCGAGCAATCCGAAGATCAAAAACACCCACTTGTAGTGCAGCCCGAGTCCCACCCTGCCTTCGGCCCCACTCGCCAGCATCCAGCCGACCAGCAGCGGCGTGAAGGCCCCGCCCCAGCGGGCGCTGAGCCAGAGAATGCCCTGCGCCTTGACCCGTTCCGCCATCGGGAACCAAAGACTGAAGGCCTTCGTCAAATTCGGAAAGCAGCCCGCCTCGCCCACGCCGAAAAGAAACCGCGACACGACCAGCGACGCCAGATTCCACGCCCAGCCCGTCGCCACGGTGAAGAATGACCACATCGTCACCACCCGCATCAGCACCCGCCGCGGTCCGATGCGATCCCCGAGCCAGCCGCCTGGGATTTCAAACAGCGCATAGGCCCAGCCAAACGCCGCAAAGGCATAGCCCATCTGCGTCTTCGTCAGCCCCAGCTCCTCCTGCATCATCGGCGCCGCCTGCGAGATGCACACGCGGTCGATGTAGGTGATGATCGCCAGCGTGACGGCAAAAAGCAGCACCACCTGTCGGGCGCGGGAGGGTCGGAGGTCGGATTCCATGATTGGGTGCGCATGCTGCCACGCCGCAGCTTTCTACGTCAACCCTTCAAGAACCCTCAATTTCAATCACCACCTATGGTTCAGGATTTCAGGCGGTTCGCTCCGTTGCAAGACAGACCCGTTCCAGGCCGATTCTTTGCACCGCCATGAACCGCCGTTCTTTCTTCCATCAAACCTCCGCGCTGGCCGCGGTGTCCGCTCTGCCTAAACTCCGTGCCGCTGACGAAGCCGGGAAGAAAATCAAAGTGGCCGTCGTGGCGCTGGGCCGCGGCATGGGGCATGTGCAGGCGCTGCTCAAAATCCCGAACGTGGAAATCGCCTACCTGGCTGAAGTGGACCCGAAGCGCCTCGAAAGCGGGCTGAAGGTGGTCAACGACAAGCAGAGCGTGTCCTGCCAGGGCGTGAAGGACTTTCGCAGCTTCCTCGATGACAAGACGCTCGACGCCGTCTTCATCGCCACGCCGAACTTCTGGCACACACCCGCCGCGCTGCTGTGCATGCAGGCGGGAAAACATGTTTATGTCGAAAAACCCGGCAGCCAGAACGCGAACGAGGCGGAAATGATCGTCGCCGCCGCCACGAAGTACGACCGGCTCGTGCAGATGGGCAATCAGCGCCGCACGTGGATGAAGGATGCCATTGAGGCGCTGCACGGCGGTGCCATCGGCACGGTACGCTTTGGCCGCGGATTCTACTACAACACGCGCAAATCCGTGGCGGTGAACGAGAAGCCCGCGCCGAACGACATCGACTACGATCTGTGGCAGGGACCGGTGCCTGATGATATGAAGCACGACTTCAAAGCGCTGGCGCATTACGACTGGCACTGGGTCTGGCACTGGGGCAACGGCGAGCTCGGCAACAACGGCATCCACACGCTGGACATCCTGCGCTGGGGCATCAAGGGCGACTACCCGCTGCGCACCACCTACAACGGCGGCCGCTACTTTTACGAGGACGCGCAGGAAACGCCGGACACCGGCACGGCGGTCTATGATTTCGGCCACGCCGGCTGCGAGTGGGTGCAGAGCAGCTGTCATCCACGTGCGGCGGAGAAGCCGCTGGCGGAAGTCATGTTCTATGGCGACAACGGCACCATGGCTGCGGCACGTGATTCGTGGATTATCTACGATCCTAAGGGCAAAGAAGTGAGCCAGGGCAAGGCCAGCACCGCCGGCACTGGCGACGTCTCGCACATCGGCAATTTCATCGACGCCATCCGCGGCGATGCGAAGCTGAACAGCCCCATCGACGAAGGCCAGAAGAGCACGATGATGTGTCACCTCGGCAATATGGCCTACCGCACCAACACGGTGGTGAAATGCGATCCCAAGACCGGCAAGATCCTCGACAACGAGGAAGCGATGAAGCTCTGGGGCCGCGAAGGCTATCGCAAAGGCTGGGATGTGAAGATTTGAGCCAAAGTAGCCTTGTTGCTGTGCAACAAGGGTGGCCCTGTTCCGCAGGAACAGGGCGACTTTCATCGAAACACGACATCCACGCCCATCGCGCTCTCTTTGGCGAAGCCGGGAATCCAGTGCGGCTTCCGCAGGGCGATGACGCGGTAGATCATCGACAGCACGTGCAGGATGAGCAGGCGATCGACGATGCGGTAACCGCGGCGGCGGCGCATGAGCAGTTCCACGGCCCAGCCGATGTAGCGGCGCTGCACCCAGAAGGGCTTGAAGCCCATCTTGATGCGGTAGCGGGCACGCAGACCGCGCTTTGGGTATTTGGCCTTGTAGTCGCGCTTCGCCTCGCGCAGCCGCGTTTCGATCTCCGGCGTGAACTCGGTGAAATTGTACTCCCGCGCCAGCGCCAACAGGCGGAAGGTATCGCGCATGTATTCGAGATCGGCCACGGGCATACCGGCACGCGGGGCCAGCGCGATCATCTGCCCCAGCCGGTCCATGCAGCGGGCGGCGCTGTGCAGCGCGGCCACGGGCTCGCGCACGAAGTAGCGCAGCAGCTTTTTGACGCTGTGATTGATGAAGATGTTCCCCCAATAGACTTGGAGCATCGGCGGGATGCGCACGCGGCGGAAAAAGAGCTTTTGCTGCGCAAATTCCTCCACGTAGAGCAGCTCTCGCACGACCTCGTCGGAGTAGCGCAGCAGCTCGATCAGCGCCTCGGCATCGCCCAGTGCACGCTCTTTGACAAAAGCGCGCACGGCTTCCTCCACGGGCATGTCGTCCTTCATGATGCGCAGCGTGACGAAGGTGTTCAGGTCGATCCAGATGGCCTCGGAGTCGATCAGCGCGATGCGGCGAAAGGGCACCCAGCCGCCGGTCTGGCACCAGACCATGCAGCCGATGACGTTCTTGGCGTGCTTCAGCTCGTGCGCGTAGCGCTCGTATTCCCAGCCCACAAAGCTCGGGTACTCGCCGCAGCCTTCGTATTCGCGCCGCGTCTGCAGCTCGACGATTTTCGCCACATCGGTGCGGAAGAAGTTCGAGTTCAGCGGCAGGTAGCGGAAGAAGTCGGACTCGCCGTATTTCATCGAGATGACCAGCGACGGGCTTTGCAGACCCTCGAACACGCTGGTGAAGGTGCCGCGATGCCACATCAGATCGCCGATGCGATACGCGCCGACGGTCCAGGTGCGGAAGATGAGACGGCGTGAATGCTTCTCGCAGACAGGCAGCAGATCGAGCAGCAGGCGACGCGCCTGGGCGGGCTTCTGGATCACCAGCTCGCTGCGAAACTCGTCATGCACGCCTTTGCCGTCCGATTCGCCGATGCGCAGGATGACACCCGCCACCTGCGGAAAGCTGGCGAAGAAACCATCGAGCAGATCGGCGAGGTAGTCGTTCACCTCGCGCTTCGCCTCGGTCATGCGCCGCCGCAGTTCCGGCGTGTAAGTCATCACGTCCATCGTCAGATGCACCCGCAGACCACGCTCGGTGAAGATCGCGAAGCAGCGGGCGAATTCCTCGCGGTAGAGCGCGATGCGCTCGCGCAGTTCCGGCTCCAGCCATGCGTGATCCGCAAGATGCGTCACGTCATCGAGTGAGACCGCATTGAAACCCCACGCGGCAGCCTGATCGGCAAACTTCGTCAGATCCGCCCGCACCTGCGCCCACCATGCGTCGGATTCGGCATCGCGCGTCTTCGGCACGTTCTGCCAGGGGATCTTGGACCAGTTGATCGTGCGCACGTCATGCCCGCGAAAGAACGGACCGATGGCGTCGATGAGGTGGAGCGGTTGCAAGCGCCGCGAATGAAGCAGGCCGGTGCAGGATGCAAGTGACGATCTCGCGAGTGGTCCGCACAGTCCCCTGTGCGGCACTCCGCAAACACGCAAGACTCCGAATTATCCATGAGCCGTCCTTATGCGGATTCTCTTTTCAGGAAGTTCATACGGAGACTGCCACGCCCGCACAGGAGATTCGCTTCGCGGCTGCGCAGGTGCGGACCACTTTGCTACCTCACGCGCTGTTCAATAAAAACGCGGAGAGGTTGGTCATGGCGGAAGCGAACTCGGGATGACTTCGTCAGATCGGCCGCTCCGGTGGTGCAGCGAGCGGCACGAAGACAAAACTCAGCAGCAGCCCAATGATGGCACCGAGCACGCCGCCGCCGAGTGTCCCGAGGCCGATGGGCAACTGCCAGGCTTCGATGACCTCTGCGGCAACGGATGCACGTTCCTGGATGGCGATGGGGCCCGTGTCCGAACCGAAAGACGACTGCAAGCTCGTCGCACTCTCCAACAGCTTTTCGTATGTCAGCTTTGCCACCGCATACTTTTCCACTGCGCGCCGGGATTCCTGGATGTTGATGTTCCGACGCTCCCGCTCGGCTTCCGTCATGGCAATCTCCTGCTCGACGGCTGTGAGTCGTCTTTCCGACGAGGCTCGGGCAGCGTCATCTTCGGCCATGGCTCGCAGTTCGAGGCGCAGGTCGTCGCGCTGATCCTTGAGCTTCGTCATGCGAGTCGCCAGCCTTTCCCCCTCCGCCTTGGCACTCAGAGCTTCGACCTTGGCTCGCGCCTGCTCTGCCGCTTCGAAAGCAGCCTCCATCTTTTTTTGTTGGGAGGCGACCGCTTGGAGAAACTCCTGGAGCCCCGTGCCCCCGGCTTGCTCGCCAATCTTCTGCCGGAAGGCCATGAACTCATCGAGCAGGGCGTCGAGGAAGATCTTGGTGTACTTGGGATCGGTAGATGTGGCGAGAATGTTGAAAATGGCGCTGCCTTTGGTCTGAGCGACGCGGATGTCCACGTCATACTCCTTCAGATCGGGATACAATGCACGCACGCGCTCCAGAGCACGAAGTTTCATTTCAGCGGATTCGAGGGTTTCGATGATGGTGCCGAAGAAGTCGGCCTGCCGGTCCCGCCAAGTAGCGCTTTCGTCGGAAAGCGTCTGCCCACCGGCCACGAGTTTTGCCATGGACCGAAAATTCTGTGGGTTGGCAGTTAAGCGTTGGGCCTGGAACAAAAAGCCTGCCGTGGCTCCCACAAGGGTGCAGCCAAGAATAAGGATGACGCGGAAAAGGATGCGTACAGTGCTCATGGATGGCCTGATTCCGCCAGATCACGCCTGCGATGGCAAGCCGAATCTCGGCGCCATGGGCCGTTGCCTGTCGAGGAACGCGGCAGCGTCGTGGAGTGTGGTGGCAAGCCTTGGCGCGACACCGCTGTCGCCTGCCGGACGGCGTTCTTCGGCCTCATCCCATTCTTCGAGCGCTCGACAGCGGTGTCGCCGATGCAAGGTGCCCTTGCATCGGCGACACCGCATTGATTCGCTTCGCTCACCCTTCGGGCAGCACTTCGTGCTGTCCATCTCCGCTTCGCTTCGGTTCCACAACGCTGCCGCGTGATTTGTGAGCGCCGGGCTTCATACCGCATCCGCCGCGAGTGCGGCGTTGCCGATGATGCCGGCTTCATTGCTGAAACGGGCGGGGACAATCTGCAGACGCTCCCACACGACGGTGCTGAGCATGCTCTGCACCTTGTTCTTGAGCGGACTGAAAATCAAGTCGCCAGCCTGCGCCACCCCGCCGCCGATGACGAAGGCTTCGGGATTGAGCAGCCAGGCGATGCTGGCGAGGGCGGTGCCGAGCCAGTCGGCCACCTCCCCCCAGATCTGGCGGGCGATGTCGTCACCGGCCTGGGCGGCGGCGGCGATGTTGCGCGGGGTGCAGTCGGCGACTTCCTTGTCGATGCCGGCTTCGGCGTAGCGCTGCACGGCGTGCTCGGCGATCTGCTGGTTGCCGGTGTATTTTTCCAAAGCTCCGAAGTTGCCGTAGTGCCCGGGTTTGCCGTCGAAGTGGATGCTCATCTGGCCGATCTCCCCGGCGGCGCAGCCGGCACCGCGATGCATCTTGCCGTCGAGCACGAGTCCGCCGCCGATGCCGGTGCCGATGGTGAGGCCGACGACGTTCTTCAAGCCGCGTGCCGCGCCGCAGCGAAACTCGGCGTAGGTCATAGCGTTGGCGTCGTTGTCCACGGCGACGGGCAGGCCGGTTTTTTCACCAAGGATGGCCTTGAGCGGCACATGCTTCCAGCCGGGCACGTTCGTGAGCTCGTGCACGAATCCGTGGTCGAAATCGACGAGGCCGGGAACGCCGACACCGATGGCGCAAATGGCGGGGTAGGTCTTCTGAAGTTTGGCGACGCGGGCGGCCATTTCCCCGATCAGGGCGGTGGGGCCGTGAAACTGGGCGGTGGGGATGGGCTCGTCCGTGAAGAGCAGCTCGTCGCCGCGGCAGACGCCGAGCTTCACGGAGGTGCCGCCGAAGTCGATGCCGATGGATGTTTTTGCAGAGTCTGACATGGGGGAAATGACGAATGCGGAATGTGGAATGTCGAATGATGCCGGACCATTCGTCATTCAGGCTTCGTCATTCCGCCCGAAGCGGCGGCGAGATTGCCCACCAAACGCAGTCCGTGCAAGGTCAAATCCGGGTCCACGATGATGCGTTCGCCCATCCCGGAGATGATCCACTCCGCATCACCGCCGGTGGCGACGATCCGTGGTGACGCGGGCACTGCTGCCTGCGATTCGAGTGCTCCGCTGCGGGCAAGAGTGCCCGCATCACTTGCCAACTCGGCCTTCAGCGCCTCCAGGATGCCTTTGACCATGCCGCGGTAGCCGATGGCGGCTCCGGCGAGGATGGCGGCCTCGGTGGACTGGCCGATGGCGCTGGCGGGCTCTCGCAGATCGACACGGGGAAGCAGGGCGGTGCGCTCGTGGAGGTAGTCGGTCATGAGGCGCAGGCCGGGGGCGATGACGCCGCCGATGTAGTGCCGGTCCGCGCTGAGGATGTCGAAGGTGACGGCGGTGCCGAAGTCGATGACGATGCCGGGGGAGCCGTGCATGTGGGCGAGGGCGACGGCGTTGGCGAGGCGGTCGGGACCGATGCTTTCGGGCTTGGGATAGCGAACGCCGATGCCCATGGGCGTGTCATGACGCAGCTCGACGAGCTTTTCTGCAAAGACGGCGCGAAAAGCGGGAACAGCTTTCGGGACGACGCTGCAGATGACGGCGCTTTCAAACTGCCAGCCGGAGGTGACGGCGCGCACGGTGTCGGGCGAAAGCTCGCGGGTGGCGTGCTCGCGGCGTTCGAGGATCGCGTCGCTGGTGGCGAGTCCGAACTTGGTGCGGCCATTGCCGACGTCGATGAGCAACTGCCGGCGGCTCATGGCTGGGCCGGCTCGGCTGCCTTTTTCGGTTCTTCCTTGGGAGGTTCGCCGAAGGTGTGTACTTCGAGCATGCCTTCGGGGGCGGTCTTCACCGCGACGGCTTCTTCTTTCTTCGGCGGCGCCTCGCCTTCCACGGGAAGTGCCTTCAGCGGGTCCTTCGTGACGCTGACGCACTGGTAGAGCAGGTTGTAGTTGTGACGCAGAGCGGCGGGGTAGGCGATGCGGCCGGGTTCGGTGACTTTTTCCCGCAGGACTTTCGAGGCGAGGCTGGCGAAGACGTTGCTGCCGAGCTTGGCGGCCTTTTCCGCCGTGCCGCCGGCGAGGTCTCCAGCGGCCTTGGCCGCGGACTGGCCGCCGCTGCGGAACATGTCGCTGCTGATGCGGCGGTCCTGGATGGAGATGGTGGCCTGGGAGGAGAGGAGCTCGCCGTCGGGGGCAAAGCTCATCTCGATGCTGGCATGATCGTCGGCGGAGAACATGCCGCGCAGGTGGTCCACGCGGACGGAGATGAAGAGCCCGCCGTCGGGAGCCTGGGTGACCTCCGGCTTGTAAGTGCGGAAGTCCGTCTCGGAGAATTTGTATTCCGCCGCTTTTTTCCCCTCCTTCCGCCAGCCGCCGAGGCTTTCGCCGAATTTCTCAATGTCCAGCTCCACGCCGGCCTGTGCGGCGGCGGCGAGGAGAAGCAGAACGAGGACGGACCGGTGAATCATGACGCGCAAGGTGCGGCATCGGACCGCAGATTGCAACCGGGAGGAAGGAGGCGCCGGCTCCTTGAGCTCTAAGTGAGGCGTCCGGTGACGTAGGATTCGGTGAGGGGATCGTCGGGCGCGGTGAAGAGCTTCATGGTGTCCTGCTCCTCGACGAGGCGGCCCTTGTAGAAGAAGGCGGTGCGGTCGGCGATGCGCCGGGCCTGCTCCATGTTGTGGGTGACGATGACGAAGGTGTACTCGTTGCGAAGCTGCAGGATCAGCTCCTCGATTCGCGCGGTGGCGATGGGGTCGAGCGCGGCGCAGGGCTCGTCCATGAGGAGAATGCGCGGCTGCAGTGCGATGGCGCGGGCGATGCAAAGGCGCTGCTGCTGGCCGCCGGAAAGGCCGGTGGCCATTTCATCAAGCCGGTCCTTCACCTCGTCCCAGAGCGCGGCGGAGCGCAGGCTGCGCTCGGCGGCTTCTTCGAGGTCGTGGCGGTTTTTGATGCCGGCGACGCGGAGGCCATAGACGGCGTTTTCGAAAATGGAGCGCGGGAAGGGATTGTACTTCTGGAAGACCATGCCGACGTTGCGGCGCAGGCTGATGACATCGACCTCCGGCGCGTACAAATCGACGCCGTCCACCTTGATGCTGCCGCTGACGACGCGTGCGGAATCGACCAGGTCGTTGATGCGGTTGATGGCGCGGAGCAGGGTGCTCTTGCCGCAGCCGGAGGGGCCGATGAGCGCCGTCACGTCCGTGCTGCGCATGTTCAGGTCGAGATCGAAGAGCACCTGGTGATCGCCGTAGGCATAGTTGAACTTCTCCACCTGAATGAGGGGTTCAGTGCTGACGGGAACTGGAACGGAGACGGTGGCCATGATCGTCAACTGAAGATGCCGCGGAGGTAGTCCTCCGTCAGCTTTTGGCGGGGATTGGTGAAGATGTCCTCCGTGGCCCCGAACTCGACGAGTTTGCCGAGGTGGAGGAAGGCGGTGAAGTCCGAGACGCGCACGGCCTGCTGCATGTTGTGCGTGACGATGATGACGGTGAACTCGCGCGCGAGCTGGCTCATGAGCTCCTCGATCTTCAGCGTGGAAATGGGATCAAGCGCCGAGCAGGGCTCGTCCATGAGCAGGACATCGGGCATGGTGGCGATGGCACGGGCGATGCAGAGGCGCTGCTGCTGCCCGCCGGAGAGGGCGAGGGCGTTGGCGCCGAGCCGGTCCTTCAACTCGTCCCAGAGGGCGGAGTGGCGCAAGGCGCGCTCCACCGCCTCGTCGAGCACGGCCTTGTTCTTTTCCCCGTGGATGCGCAGGCCGTAGGCGACGTTGTCGTAGATGCTTTTGGCGAAGGGGTTCGACTTTTGGAAGACCATGCCGACCTGCTTGCGGAGCTGGGTGAGATCGACATCCGCGTCGTAGATGTTTTTTCCCTTCACCCGCACTTCTCCTTTTGTAACGCGGGCGGAGGGCACGCGGTCGTTCATGCGGTTGATGCAGCGCAGCAGCGTGCTCTTGCCGCAGCCGGAGGGGCCGATGAGGGCCGTGACGCGGTGGTAGGCCACGTCGATGCTGATGTCGTGCAGCGCCCGGCTGGCGCCGTAGCAGAAGTCCATCCCGCTGACCTGGACAACGGGGGGATGAGGGGATGAGGACGACGATTCGGCGGACATGGGCTTACCAGCGATACTTCTTCCGCAGATGAATGCGCATCCAGATGGAGACGGTGGCCAGCATGGCGACCAGGACGAGAAAGACGAAGACGGAACCGTATTGGGCACGCTCGGAGTATTCGTTCTGCGGGATCTTCGCCGCCAGGGTGTAGATGTGGTACGGCAGCGCTTGGACGGACTCCGTGAAGATGCCGAGGAAGCGCTGAATGTTCTGCTCCCAGTGGGCGAACATGGAGGCGTCGGCGGGCAGTGGCGGCAGGTCTTTCTGCCAGGGCAGCTTGTCTTTGAAGGCAAGCGCGGCGGTGAACATGATCGGCGCCGTCTCACCGGCGGCGCGCGCGATGCCGAGGATGCTGGAGGTCAGAATGCCGGGCGTGGCGAAGGGCAGCACGCTGTAGCGAATGGTCTGCCAGCGTGTGGCACCGAGCGCCATGCTCGTCTCACGAAATCCCTGCGGCACGGCCTGCAGGCACTGCTCGCTGGCGGTGATGATGACCGGCAGGATGACGAAGGCCAGCGTGAAACCGCCGGAGAGAACGCAGGTGTCCCAGCCTTCAAAACTCAGGGTGGTGAAACCCAGCGGGATGGCCAGCACGGAGCGGTCGGCCGGCACATCGACGAATACCGGCGCGGTCAAGACGAAGGCTCCAAGACCGAACAGGCCGAACACGACCGAAGGCACACCCGCGAGGTTCAGGATGGCCAGCCGGACGAGTTCGAGGAATTTGCCGTGCTTCGCATACTCGCTGAGGTAGATCGCGCAGGCGACGCCGAGAAAAAGGGCCACGCTGACGCTGACGACGACGAGCAACGCCGTGCCGACGATGGGGCCCAGGATGCCGCCGCCGGAGTAGGCGATGGTTTTTTCGGAGCGAAAGTTCTCTCCCAGCTCCTTCTTGATCGCGTCCGCGCCATTCACCCCGGTTTCATACTTCCGGCCCTGCTTGTCTTCGATGACATGGAGCTGTGAGGGCAGTTCGGTGAGAAACTGAGTGTTCACAAACGGCCACTCCGACTGAAAGGCCACCGGCGCACCTTTGACGAAGATGTGCAGCATGATCGCGCATGTGGTGAGCACCACGAGGTAGCTGCCCACGCGCAGCGCCCAGCGGGCGGCGGTCTCGCGCTTCTGGATGCCGGAATTGTCTCCGGCAAAGGGATTCGTAGAATCAGGGACGGGACTCATGCGTTGTGGGGTTCAAATCGGCGCGCCACGGCACGGGCGCACCAGTTCACGAGCAGGGAGATGGCAAAAAGCACGATGCCGACCATGAACAGCGCCTGCCAGTGCGAGCTTCCGCGCGACACCTCGCCGAGTTCCTGTGCGATGATGCCGGTCAGCGTGTGCGCCGGTTGAAAGATGACGCCGGGGCCGGCGCTGAAATCGGGAACGGCGATGCGGTTTCCCGCCACCAGCAGGACGACCATGGTTTCACCGATGACGCGGCCGAGTCCGAGCAGGATGGCGGAGAGAATGCCCGAGATGCCTGCGGGAACGATCACGCGGAAGACGGTCTGCAGCTTCGTGGCCCCGAGCGCGTCGGATGCATCGATGTACCCGCGGGGCACGTTGTTGAGGGCGTCTTCGGACAAGCTGAACATGGTCGGCACGGCCATGAAGGCCAGCAGGCAGCCCGCATTGAACATGTTGAGACGTTCCTGAATGGGAAAGCCGGGCACCCACTGCAGCCAGCTCACTTCGCTGAAGTCTTTGATCAAATCACCCACCAGAGAAATGCCGATGAAGCCGAGCACCACGGACGGAATGGCCTGAATGAATTCAATCACCGGCTTGATGAGTTCTTTTTCGCGCTCGCTGGCGAATTGGTTCGTGTAAATAGCAGCGACGACACTGATGGGCGTGGCGATGAACACCGCGATGAGCGCGATGACAACGGAACCCGTCAGCAGGGGCACGAATCCGAAAAAGTCCTGCCACGAGCTGTTGGTGATCCACTCCAGCCCGAAAAAGAAGGCGCCGATGACGCGAATCATCGAAACGGGCTTGTCCGCACGCCATGAGTCCAGTGACGCGGAGGCCTCCTTCATTTCCTGGACATGGGCAGGCAGTCCTCTTTTGGCCTGTCGGAGCAGGGCCTTGGCGTCAGGCGTGCCGACATCCGTGGGCAGGTCGGCGGCGGCTTTTTCCGCCAACTTCACATAGGCCTGGATCTGCTCCTGAAGTTCGCCGGTACGGTCGGTGAGTTCCTTCGTCAGGGCGTCCAGATCGATCTCCTCGCTGACGGAGGCCTCGGCCTCTTCGATGAGGCTGGCTTTTTCGTCGGGATCCGTCGTGTTTTCGGCGGCCTCCAGGAGTTGCTGACGGTTGACGGCGAGCGCATGAGACTCTTCCACGCTTTCCTTGGCACCCAGGGCCTGCTCCTTGAGTTCATCGACGAGGTCGTGCAGGTCGTCCGGCGCCTCGTCAAACTCCTCCTGCGCGGCAACGAGGTCCTCATATTTTTCCCGGGCGGCCCGGTCCTGCGTCATGAATTCGGCGGAGAGGGCCAGGATGAAGGGCGGGAGATCGCTGACCTCGGGAGTGAGCACCGCCAGCTCCTCTTTGAACCGTGCAGTCTCCTCTGCGGTGAACAGGTCCGGATACGTCAGTGTCTGGGCCGCTGCCGTGGCGGCGGTTTTCAGATCGCTGCGAAGGGCGGAAAGCCTTTCTACCGGAGGCTGCGGATCCTGTTCCAGGGCTTTTTCCAATGTCTCGCGCTGTCGTGAGACCTTGTCCTCGGCCTGGGTCTTCAGCAGGAACGCGGCGTTGCGGCGCTCACGGGCGTCTTTGACCATCGGCTCGAGGGCGGCGCTGACGCACTGCCTCAGACTGCTGGAGAGCGTTTGATGCTCCCTCAGCGGGCGGTCGATCAGATCGCAGAATTCCAGGCCAGTCTGACGGTAGGTCTGGAGCTCGTGGCGGTAGGTGGGCAGGAAGTCCACGCCCTCGCGCACGAGGAAGATCATGATGAGAACGAGGACGATGACGGCCGTGCTGGCGTTCGCCCCGAAGAAGTACTTGATGATCTGCTGCGGATCGATCCCCAGAATGGCACGTTTGCGGTTCCTGGTGATCAGGTTTCGCAACGAAGGCCGAGGGTTTGAAGCAGAACTGTCCATGCAGGGAGTCTTCGGCCACAAAAAATCCGGCGCGGAAACTTGGCGTCTCCATCGCCGGATTTCTCGAAGGGTCAACCGACGATTATTTCATCTGGGAGAGCGAGACAAAACCGGCCTTGGCGATCACGGCCTCACCGGCCGGGCTGTTGCAGAAATCGATGAACTCCTTGATGGTGCCGGCGGGTTCCCCATTCGTGTACAAGAAGGTCGGGCGGGCGAGGACATATTTTTTGACTTCGGCCGGGTTCGGCGATTTTCCGTCGATGGAAACCACCTTGATGCCCTTGGCGCCCGCGTAGGCGTAGCCGACGTAGCCGATGCCGTTGGTGTTGGAGGCGACTTCGGAGACGATCTGCTCGTTGCCGGCCATTTTCTGGCTGTTGGAGCCGTACTCGCGGCCTTTCATGGCCATGCTCATGAAGTCCTTGTAGGTGCCGGAGGAGGTGTTGCGGGTATAAACGGAAATCGGACCCGGGGCGCCGCCGATCTCGCTCCAGTCCTTGACATCTCCGGCGAAGATCTGCATGACCTGCTTTTTGGTCAGGTCGGCGACCGGATTGTTCTTGTTCACCACGACGGTGATCATGTCCCAGGCGATCTCGATCTCGTTGACGTCGATGCGCTTGCTGCGGCAGAGGGTGCGCTCGTCGGCCTTGATCTTACGGGAGGACATGCCGATCTCGGCGGTGCCTGCGGCGAGGTTCGTGAATGCCGTGGACGAACCCTCGGCGGCAATGTCGAAGCTGACCTTGCCGGCCTGCTTTTTGAAGGCTTCAGCCAAAGCGGGCACCAACTTTGCGCCGAGGGTGTCGGAGCCGCGGATGCGGAGCGTGGACTGGGCCAGTGAGGTGGCGGTGGATGCGATGACGAGGGTCAGTGCGAGGATGGTGTGTTTCATGTTGGGAAGGGCGGGAAGGATGCTCATGAATGTCACATGGGCAAAGTTGGGTTATGTGACGAAACTGTCACAGAGGTGATAGCGTGTGACGGTCTGGTCACAAACAGGTGATTTGGCAGCTTTTTCCGGGGCATTTGGGGATATGTGACGGATTCGTCACATTATTGCAGTGGTCGGATTGTGTCGAAATCGACTAAAAGCCGCGCCTCCAAACGGCGCTGATGCCGCTTTGCAACACATCCGACACACAAAATGCACTTCATCAATCCCAGACGCGGCTTCTGGCGGGTCTTTACCTCAGCCCTGGCCTTCGCAACTGTGCTGACGCCAAGCCTCCAGGCCAGCCCGGCCATGGAGAAGCTCTTCTACATCCTGAAACAAAAGGGCTCCATCACGGCGGACGAGTACGATTTGCTCATCGCCACGATGAAGGAGGAGGACGCCGAAAAGGAACGGGCCTCCCAGCCTGCATCGACCACATCTCCCGCTCTCGTCGAACGTCTCCAGAGGACCGAGTCGAAGGTGAACGACCTCGAATCCTCCATCGTGAGCACCAGAGGGCAGGTCGAAGAACTTTCCCGGTTCCGGGACGACACCTCTCCCTCCACGATGAGCAAGGTGGATCTGGACGCACTTCTCTCCGACAAATGGTACGAGCGTCTCAAATTCGGCGGATACATGCAGTTCCGCGGTGATGGCGTGCTTCGTTCGACCGGGGGTGATCTCCATGTGCCAGCTGATGCCTTTGCCTCAGACGGACAGATGTTCGGCGTCCGCCGTGGTCGCCTCAAGGTCAGCGGTGACGTGACAGACCATCTGTATCTTTACGCTCAGTTGGACTATTTTGGTT
The DNA here is from genome assembly GCA_964452755.1 of uncultured Prosthecobacter sp. GTDB lineage: Bacteria > Verrucomicrobiota > Verrucomicrobiia > Verrucomicrobiales > Verrucomicrobiaceae > Prosthecobacter. The sequence continues at coordinate 1,879,847 of CAYVQY010000001.1, forward strand.
CTGCAGGCGGCGTCAATGTTCTCCAGGCGCGTGATTATTATGCGGACATCTCCCTCGATCCAGCCCGCGAATCACGCGTGCGTTTCGGTTTGTCCAAAATCCCCTTTGGCTGGGTCAACCTACAGTCATCGCAGAATCGCCTCGCTCTTGAGCGCCCGGACGCCATCAACAGTGCCGTCGAGGGTGAACGTGACCTCGGTGCGTTTTACATGTGGGCTCCCTACGAAATCCGCAACCGGTTCAAGGACCTCGTCAAAATGGGTCTCCGCGGCAGTGGTGACTACGGGGTTCTGGCTCTGGGTGCCTACAACGGTCAGGGAATCAACCGCAGCGATGCCAACGGACAGCCCCATTACCTGGCGCGCCTTGCCTACCCCTTCGAACTCGACAACGGACAGATCATTGAACTCGGCATCGCCGGCTATACCGGCAAGTTTGTTCCCACAGTTGCCGGTGGACCAGGTGCACCCACCTTTGGTGGTGGCGGCGTGCGTGATGAACGGGTCGGCATCACGGCCATTTTATATCCGCAGCCTTTCGGGATCGAGGCGGAATGGAACTGGGGTCGTGGTCCGCAACTCGACACCGCGTCCAACACAATCATCGCACAGAGCCTGCAAGGCGGTTACGTCCAGGCCTGCTACCGTCATGTGTTCGCCAATCAGAAAGAGCTGATCCCTTTCATCCGCTGGCAGACCTACGACGGCGGTCGCAAATTTGCCACCAACTCCCCTCGCGATCAGGTGGACGAGATCGGCATCGGCATCCGCTACATCCCCTATCCCGAGTTGGAACTCAGCTTCATGTACAATCGCGGCACCCGGACCAACACCACCGTGGCACCGTTTCCTGACGTCAAGTACGACTACATTGGCCTTCAGGCGCAGATCAATTTCTAGCGTCCTCATTTTCAGAATCAAGGTTGGTCACAGTGGCCGGACGTGCTCTGCGGAGTGCGCCCGGCCATTCTGCGTTCGGCCCGGGACGCTCGGATGCCGGTTGATTCCGCCTCCTTTCCCTGTACCCTCGCTTCTGCTTAACCCGCCGCCCACCATGGAAACCACCCTCCAGCAGATTCTGTATGTCGCTGCGGCCATCGTGTTCGCCGTTGCCTGCCGGTCCTTTGAAAACCGCTTCATCCAGAAGATCGGCTGGCTGGCGCTGCTGGGTGCCTCCTATTTGGCAGGCTTTTTTCTGACCGGCACCCACGCGGGAGGAGGTATCTTCATCGCCGCGTGGTTCATGCTGCCATGGCTGGAGATTGTCTTCCGGGTACGGAAGCTGCGCTTTCCCATCAAAAGCGAGATCAAGCACCGCTTCCCGCCTTCCCGCGATGTCTTTCCTGAACTCGGTGAGCTGAGTCGTGAAGCCGAGGACGCCGGATTCACCGAAGTCGGCGACACCGGCTGGCAGTGTAGCCAGACCGACCACTTCATGCGGCTTTTCTACGACGAGGAGAAACGCATCCAGGCCTCCATCGCCCTCGCCCAGCAGGGTGAGTTCGGATTCTCCTACGTCAGCCTTACCTCGCGCACGAAAAGCGGTGTCACCTACACGACCACCAACTACCCCTTCGCGGCCACGATGAAGCATTCGCCGAAGCAGCGGCTGAACCGCTTTCTGCATGCGGCCTCCTTTGAAGACCTCCTCGCCCGCCATGAGGAATTCCTGCACAGCCAGGGTATCGCCACGGACGAACTCGCACTGCAGGACACCGAGTACCTGCACGCCTACATCGAGCGCGACATGAGCGCCCAGATCGACCACAACATCACCGCCGGCGTCATCGAGCCCACTGGCAACGGCGAATTCCGCTACTCCTGGCGCGGCTGCGTCTTCCTCTACTGGCAGGTCGTGAAGGACATGCTGCGGGTCTGATGATTCACGTGCAAATAGGCTTCCATTGTTGATCTGACACGCTGTGACGCGGGCAGCTTATGTCCCACATGGTCGTTTTCTGCCCGTCTGACAAAAGTTTGAATCACTTTTTGCTCATGTATATCTCTTATGTGACGAAATTGTAACAATATAGAGCTTGTTTTCGTTCGATTGTACCTTCGCCAGCCATGTCGCATCTTTCGAATACTCCCCTTTCATGTCTCAAACTAGGTCTGGTCTACCTGTGCGCGGTGAACACTGCGGTGAGGATTCAGGCCGCCGATGTCCCCAATGTCGCGGCCGTGTCGGTCACACGCGGGGAGATTTACCGGGAAGTGTCGTTTGATGCGGAACTGCGGCCTTACAAGGAGATCGAGCTGCATTCGCGGGCGACGGGGTATCTGGACAAGATGCTCGTGGACGCAGGGGATATGGTGAAAGAGGGGCAGCCCATAGCGGTGCTGGATGTGCCGGAGTTGCAGTTCGATTTGCAAAATGCGGAGGCCAGCGAGCGCCGGGCGAAAGCGGAAATGGAGAAGGCGACGGCGGCTTATGATGAAGCGCACCTAGCACTGACTCGGCTGGAGTCTGCGGACAAAGCGCAGCCCAATCTCATCGCCAAGCAGGACATTGATTCGGCGCGGCTGCGGGATCAGTCGGCGCGTGCAGCGCTGAACTCGGCCAAGGAAGACCAAAACGTGGTGGCGGCGAACACGAAACGCTTTCAGACGATGCTCGACTACACCAAGATCGCCGCACCGTTCGCTGGGGTGATCACTCGCCGCTATTCAGACCCAGGATCGCTGATCCAGGCGGGTACGAGTTCGGGAACGATGCCGCTGGTGCGGCTGTCGCAGGTGGATCTGCTGCGTGTGGCCTTCCCGGTGTCCGTGTCGTATGTCGCGGGTGTGAAAGTGGGTGATGAGGCGGAAATACGCATCCCATCACTCTCCAAGAAATTCACCGGCAAGATCACACGCGTCTCGCAGAAAGTGGAAACGTCTACACGCACGATGGAGGCGCAAATCGACCTGCCCAATGCTGACAATTCGCTCATCGCGGGTGTTTACGCGACGGTCGTGCTCAAGATCGACCGCCGTAACAACGCTCTGGTGCTTCCCATAGAGGCGGTGGTGCGGGACAAGGGCACGGCGAGTGTCTATTTGATCTCAAAAGAGAACAAGATCGAAGCCAGGAACATCACGGTGGGTACGGAGTCGCCCACGCATCTGGAAATCAAGGAGGGACTCGCCGAGAGCGATCTCGTCATGGTCGGCAGTCGCGCACAATTCAGCCACGGCCAGAGCGTGCAACCCAAGCAGGTGGAACTCCCCAAGATGGACAAGTGATGAAGCCGACGATTTCTCCTGAAACCCTGCGAGCGCTGCAATCGCTGGATACCTGCACCGTGGCGAATGCCATCGAAACCTTCGACGTAAAACTGCGCAATGAAGGCTACGCTGATGCCAACATTCGCTGCCTGACGAACTGCGATTCTCCCGTTGTCGGTCATGCGGTGACAGCGCGCATCCGTTGCTCCGCCCTGCCCGTCACCGGTGGCAGCTATGTGGACCGCACCGACTGGTGGGATCACGTTTTGACAATTCCCGGCCCGCGCATCGTGGTGATCGAGGACGTGGATGAAACGCCCGGTGTAGGTGCCTTCATTGGCGAGGTGCATGCCTGCATCCTGCAAGCGCTCGGATGTGTGGCTGCCATCACGAACGGTTCGGTGCGTGATCTACCTGCGATCACTGCAAGCGGCTTTCGACTCTTCGCCAATCACGTTTCCGTTTCGCATGCCTACGTGCATGTCGTGGAGTTTGGTGGTCCGGTAAAAGTCGGCGGTTTGGAGGTCAACCCGGGCGACCTGCTGCATGCAGATTGCCACGGCGTGCTCTCGGTGCCGCAGGACATCGCGGCATCGATCCCGCCAGCGGCTGCGCAGATCATCGAACGCGAAAGAAAAGTGCTCGAACTCTGCCGCGCGGGTGATGTGACGGTGAAGCAACTGCGTGATGCCGTTCACGGTGTTTTTAACTGAGGTAGGAGACTGATTCATGACACGCTTCGCCCTCCGCTATCCCTATTTCATCATCGTTTCGTGCCTCGCCACGTTCGTCATCGGTTTGACGAGTCTGGTGCGCATGCCGGTGGATTTGTTTCCCGAGATCAAAATGCCGGTGGTTATCGTGGCCATGTTTTATCCCGGCATGCCGCCGGAACAGATCGAGCAGGATCTCACCTCGCGCATGGAGCGCTTCCTCACGCTGGCGAGCGGCATTGACCGCATGGAGTCGCGTTCGCTGCCCGGTGCTAGCCTGATCAAAATTTACTTCCAACCGGGCACCAGCGCGGATTCAGCGGTGAGTTCTATTGGCAACCTTGCGATGGCCGAACTGCGACGATTACCGCCCGGCACTCTGCCGCCGGTGGTGCTGAAATTCGACGCCTCCAGTCAGCCCGTCTGCCTTATCACCTTGAAGGGTGAAGGCATGAACGAATCGCAGCTTCGTGATGTTGGCCATTACAAGGTGCGCACGCAGGCCGCCGTGGTGCCGGGAGCTGCGCTGCCGCAGCCCATGGGTGGACGCTATCGCCAGATCCAGATCTATGTCGATCCGCTCAAGCTGGAGGCGCATCAGATGAGCCTCATGGATGTAGTGCGCTCGGTGAACGACTCGAACCTCATCCTGCCAGCGGGTGATGTGCGCATCGGCCCGTTTGACTACAACATTTACGCGAACACACAGGTGGAAACGGTGGAGGACATCGGACGCATCCCGCTGAAAACCGTGGGCCAGTCCTCCGTGCTCGTCGCCGACATCGGCGAGGCCAAAGACGCCTCGCAGGTGCAATACAACGTCGTGCGCGTGGATGGCCAGCGCTCCGCCTACCAGCCCGTGATGAAGCAGGGCGGTGATGCCAATACCATCGCCGTCGTCAACGGCATACGCGAGGTGATGAAAAAACTCGTCGATGTGCCGAAGCAACTCGTCACCAATGTGGTCTTTGATCAGTCAGTGTTCGTGAAAAAAGCCGTCGAAAACCTGCTGCATGAAGGGGGCATCGGGCTCTTGCTCACGGGCGTGCTGATCCTGGTCTTCCTGGGCTCCATGCGAGCCACGGTAGCGGTGTTTTTGTCCATTCCGCTCTCCGCACTCGCCATGTTCATTGCGCTGGCGCTTGGCGGCGGCACGATCAATACGATGATCCTTGGCGGGCTCGCGCTCGGCTTCTCGCGTCTCATTGATGACTCGGTGGTCGTGCTGGAAAACATCTTCCGCCACATGGAGCACGGCGAGACTCCCGAAGTCGCCGCCGAGAAAGGCGGACGCGAGGTGGCGCTGCCCGTACTCGCCGCCACACTGACGACGGCGGTCGTATTCTTCCCAGTCATCTTCCTTTCGGGAGCCAGTCGGTATCTGTTTACGGCGCTTGGTTTGGCCGTGGTACTGTCGATTCTCGCCTCCTACTTCGTCGCCATGACCGTGGTGCCGCTGTTCTGCGCAAAGTGGATCAAAAAAGTACAGCCGCACGGCTCGCCGGATGCGAAAGGCTTCCATGCGTGGTTCAACCGCTGTTTCGACAGCCTGCTCAATGTCTTCGAGCGTCTCCTGCGCCGCGCCTTGAAGGTGCCGTCGCTCATTTTGATCGCACTGGTTGCCGCGTTGGCCGTTTCAGCACTGCTACTTCCGAAAATCGGCGTGGCCTACTTTCCGCGCACGGATGCGGGGCAGTTCTTCATCAGTATGAAAGCGCCCAGTGGCACCCGACTCGAAGTGACGGAGAAATTCGTCGAGCAGGTCGAGAAAATATGCCGTGAGGTCGTGGAAGCAGATGATCTGGGCGTCATCGTCTCCAACATCGGCATCACCGCCGACTTCTCTGCCATCTTCAATCCCAACAGCGCCCAGCACACCGCCACCGTGCAGGTCAGCCTGAAGGATGAGCATCGCGTCGGCAGCTATGACTACATGCAGCGTGTCCGGGAACGCATCCGCGCCGAACTGCCGCACATCAGCGTCTTCTTCCAATCTGGTGGCTTGGTCGATTCGGTACTCAATCTCGGGCAGCCCACACCGATCGATATTCAAATCAGCGGCTCCGACATCAAGGCCACGCACAAGACCGCCTCCGAACTCGCTGCCAAAATTCGCATGCTACCAGGCGTCAGCGACGTGCTGGTGCCACAGGACATGGACTACCCGGCCATCCGCATGGATTTCGATCGCAAACGCATCTCCGAACTCGGTCTCACACCCAAGGAGGTCACGCACAACATCATCACCGCTCTCATGTCGAACGGCCTCATCGCCCCCACCTTCTGGGCCGATCCGAAGAGCGGCAACGATTACTACCTCACCGTGCAATATCCCGAACATCATGTGAAGGATCTGGAAATGCTGCGCGCCATCCCCATTCGCGGTCCAGGCATGGAAAAATCCGTGCGCCTCGACGCCGTCGCCACGCTGGAGCCGATGACCGGCCCCACCGAGATCACGCACTATCAAATCCGCCGCATCATCAATCTTTTCGTGTCCCCTGAAAACGAAGACTTGGGAATCGTCATGAAAGGCATCGAAAAAGTGCTCGCGGAAACGAAAGTGCCAGAAGGTGCGCGCATCGACCTGCGTGGCAGCGTGGGAAACATGAATGACTCGTTCAAAACATTCGGCTTCGGCCTCATCTTGGCCGTCGTGCTTGTTTATCTGATCCTCGTCGCGCAGTTCCAGTCCTTCCTCGATCCGTTTCTCATCCTGCTGGCGATCCCCACCGGCCTCATCGGCGTGCTGCTCACGCTCTGGCTCACCGGCACCACGCTGAACGTCATGTCCCTCATGGGCATCGTCATGATGATGGGCATCGTCGTTTCCAACAGCATTCTCATCGTCGAATTCGCCCGCCATCTGCGCCAGGATGGCATGCCGCTGCGGGACGCCATTGTCACCGCCTGCCGCGTGCGTTTGCGGCCCATCTTGATGACCTCGTTCGCCACGCTCATCGGCCTTATGCCCATGGCGCTCGCTCTCGGCTCCGGCACGGAAGCCTATGCACCGCTGGCACGCGCCATCATCGGCGGTCTGGCCGTTTCCGTCTTGTTCACCGTCTTCGTGGTGCCTGCGGCCTACCTCATCGCGCACCGCCGCCGCGAAACCCAACCTGCGCTCCCATGAAACGCCTCCTCTCGCTCCTTCTCGTCTGCACATGGCTTGCTCAAGCCGCCGACCAGCCGCATGCGCTGAGCTTGGCGGAAGCTCGAAGCCTTGTCTTGAAACGCCACCCGCGCATCAACGCTGCCGACCTCACCGTCCGCGCTGTCGAAGAGATCGTGCAGCAAAACCGCGCCGCCTACTTGCCGCAAGCTACCGGCACGATGGCGGGTGTCATCACATCGGAAAGCCAGGGCGGCGTGCGGGCCTCCACGGATGCCCTTCAGCTCGCTGGCGTCTATGATCGCTCTTCCGCTGCGCTCAACGTCAGCCAACTCATCACCGACTTCGGTCGCACCAGCAACCTGACCGCCACTGCACGTCTCCGCGCCGAGGCCGAGGCGCAGAACGCCCAGACCACCCGCGCGCAGATCCTCCTCGAAACCGACGCCGCCTGCTACGCCATCCTGCAAGCGCGCTCCTTGCTCGAAGTCGCCGATCAAACCGTCAAAACCCGCCGTCTGCTACGCGACAACACGGTTTCACTGGAGAAAAACCAGCTCAAATCCGCCATCGACGTCAGCTTCGCCGAAGTGAATCTCAAGGACGCCGAACTGCTCATCTCCCGTACACGCAACGACCTCAAATCAGCGCACGCCACCCTGGCGCGTCTGCTGCTCGATCCGGAAGGCACCGTGTACCAGATCAAAGTGCCCGCTCAACCCGCCGCGCTTCCGCCCATGGCCGACGGCCTCGTCAAAATGGCCTTCAATCTCCGCCCCGAACTCCAGCGTTTGCGGCTGGAACGCGACGCCGCGCTCAAATTCGTCAAAGCCGAAAACGCCCTCGGCCGTCCGCGCCTCACGCTGCAAGGCTCTGTCGGCACCATGCCTTGGCGCGATCACAGTCTTGATCAAAACTACGCCGCCGCCGGTGTCGTGCTCTCTTGGCCGCTGTTCACCGGTGGTTTCAACACCGCCCGCCAGAACGAGGCAGAACTCCGTGCCCAGGCCGCCGAGCAAGCGCTCAAAGATCAGGAGGCAGGCATCACCCGCGACGTGCAGCTTGCCTGGCTCAACGCCACCAACGCTCTCGAACGCCTCACCATCACCGGTCGCCTGCGTGATCAGGCCGCCCAAACCTATGACCTCGTGGAGGCCCGTTACAAAGCCGGCAGCAGCAGCGCGGTGGAACTCAGCCAAGCCCAGCTCAACCTCACCGCCGCCGAGATCAATCAAACGACGACGCGCTACGAGTACCTCCTCCGGCGTTCGATTTTGGATTTCCAGTCAGGGATTATGCTGCGCAAGGAAGCCTCTGCACAAGTCGAGAAAGACCAACGATAAGCCCCGCACACCGTCATCCCAGAACACCCAAACTGGGGTGTGAATCCAGTCACTCGTAAGGCTTCACCAAGGTCGCCTTCATGTGTGAGATGAGAACACAGTTCCCGTAAAGCTTTCCTCAGCCCTGGTGAAGATGGCCTCATTCACGTCTTGAGGAAAAAGGGAGATCGTGTCCTCCCTTGTCCATAGAACCGCCGATCAAGAACCTGGCGGCGGTTGGTTGCGGGCGGCCTCGGCAGCGGCACGCTGGGCTTCTTCAGCCTGGCGTTGCGCCATTTCCTGCGCAGCACGTTGAGCGGCTTCCTGCTGGGCGCGCATTTGTTCTTCAGCGGCTCGGCGGGCCTGCTCCTCGGCCTGGCGTTGAGCCATTTCCTGGGCTCGCTGCATCTCTGCCTCCTGCTGACGCCGAGCCGCTTCCTGGGCCTGACGTTCGGCCATTTCCTGGGCACGACGTGCCTGCTCCTCGGCTTGGCGTTGAGCCATTTCCTGGGCGGTACGACGGGCCTGTTCTTCCTGCTGACGCTGCATGGCCGCAGCTTCCGCCTGTTGGCGTGCGCGTTCCGCTTCAGCGGCGGCTTGTTCCGTTGCCATGCGTTCGGCTTCGGCCTGCTGGCGGGCAGCAAGTTCCTGTTGCTGCTGCATGGCCGCAGCTTCTGCCTGCTGCCGGGCTTGTTCGGCATCTGCGGCGGCCTGTTCTGCTGCCATGCGTTGCTGTGTAGCTTGTTCCTCCTGCTGCCGGGCGGCAGCGGCCTGCATGCGGGCTTTTTCCTCCTCTGCCGCAAGGTTGGCCTGCTCCGCCATCGCGCGGGCTTGTTCAGCTTGCTGCTGCGCGGAGGCGGCAGCCTGTGCCTGTTGTTCCATGGCGGCTGATTGAGCGGCCTTCTCCGCATCAGCCGCAGCCGCTTGTTCCACAGCCATTTTTTCTGCAAGAGCAGCAGCTTCGGACGGCTGGTCGGCGACGGCGGCCACGGGGGGCTGCATGGCTTCCGGCACGATGACCGCGGGGGGCTGGGGTGTCGCTTCTGGCTCGCTGGATGGAACCCCTTCGGCCATAGGCTGCTGCACAACTGTCGTTGCCATCGGCGGCTGACCGACGTCGGGAGTGGCGACCACAGGGTCCGTGGAAGATGGTTCTGGCACGGCAGGTGGGTCCGCTGCGACGACCGGTTGCTCATCAGGCATTTTTTCCATCGACGTCGTCGGGGCGGTTTCGGGTGAGACGACTGCCGGTTGCTCCGGTGTGGGTTCTGGCTGGCTGGCTGGTGGAACTGCGGCCGTGACGGGCTGCTCGGCGGCCAGCGGCGGCTGCACTGCGGGCTTTTCCACCACTGTGGCCTCCGCTGCGGCGGGTGGGGGGGCTGCTTCAGGCGCGCTTTCGACCAAGGCTGGCGGCGGCGACTCCGCCGGCATGGTGGAGCTAGGCACCGCAGTTTCAGGGACGGGCGGCTCCGTCACCGCCACAGCGGGACGCACGGTTTCGGGCGGGGCTGGGGGCAAGCCGGGCCTGCGAGGGGCTTCGCGAGCGGGCGAACGCGGTGCAGGAGGTGCTGTGACGACCTCCTGCTGCTGCACGACGGCGCTGGTTTTTTCACGTTCAATGGTTTCGCGAATCATCGCGGCGGTGCGTGTCGGCACGCCTTCAAATCCGCCGACAAGCTGCGGTTTTTCGATGCGATCCGCGATCTGCGGGCGCATCCGGGGCCGCTCGGCACTGGCCGCCGGGAGTTCGACTCTGGCGAGTGCAGGAGCGGCCTCACGGTGCCCGCGTCCCTGGTGCGGCGGCATCGTGGTGGCGGGCAGCGTCTGCACTCGTCCCTCCGGCACAGGCCTGCCGCAAGCACGCTCCATTTGAGCGCGGGGCGGGCCGCCCTGATGCGCGAAGACCCGGCCGTGACCCGACGCAGATCCTTCATGACGAACGATTTGTGTGACGTTCACGCTGCTCTGAAAGATCGTCGTGTTGCGCGTCACCGGTGCATAAACAGACGTGTAGCTCGGCTGCACGAACTGATTCGTGCTGATGAAGGTGTAGCTGGTGGGGCCGAGATTGTAGTGGGAGTCACAGTCGCGATACACGCCGCTGATCGGACCGCGGTCCGGCGGCAGCGGCGCCCAGCCGACATGGTCGCGGCTCTGCCGCCACGACACCCAGGCCGGCGCCCATTCATCCCCCGGCACCCACACCCAGCCGTGACGGGAGAGATTCACCCAGCGGCCATAATGGTAGGTGGCCCAGCCAAAGGGCTCGTTCGACTGCCACGTCCAGCCCAATGACGACCACACCCAGCAGCCCTCCACATACGGCCGCCAATTCGCCGTCGTGATCGTGGGCCGCCAGCAGTAGCCGTAGCCGCTGACGTCCAACCAGCGACCGTAGGGCGACAGACGCTCATAAAACAAGGCGTGATCTCGCGGCACGACGACGGGCGGAGGCACGTCCACACGCGGAGTCGTGGTGGCGATGCGCTGGGTGATGACGCTGCTTTGGCGACGCGCCGCGTCCGCCTGCGAGCGCAGCGCCTCGTTTTGCCGCTGCAAGTCCGCCAGCGAGTCGCGCAGCTCCGTGTTTTCACGCTCCTTGAGCGCCTGCTCCATCTCCGCGAGCTGCTTTTCCATCAAGGCGCTGCGGGTTTCGATCTCCAAGGCCTGCCGCTGCAGGGCGTCCCGCGCCTCCGCCAGCTCCTGCTGCGTTTCCCGCCAGTCACGTGCCGGTGCCACTTCTGCGGCTGGCGTGGCAGGCTGCCGGTCACAGGCGGCGAGCGGCAGCAGGGTGGAAAAGACGAGGAAGGAGCGGAGGCGCAGGTTCATAAGCGTGGTGGCCCGCCTCTGACGCCCTCCGACTCGCCGCTATTCAAGTTTGGTCTGGCTTACTTTTTCCGCTTCACCACCTGCTGCGTCTGCCGTGTCTTCAGCAGCAGGTCGGCCTCCAGCACGCCGGTGAAGTGGGTCAGCGGATAGATGATGCTGCGGCGGCCGATGACGCTGCCGGGTCCGATGACGCTGTTGCAGCCGATTTCGGCGTGGTCACCGATGACGGCGCCGAATTTTCTCAAACCGGTCGGTGCGAGGTCGATGTCCGACTTCACGGTGACCTCAAGGCGGTCGAGACGCACATTGGAAAGGATGACGCCGGCTCCCAGATGGGCCTTGTAGCCGAGGATCGAATCCCCCACATAATTGTAGTGCGGGATTTCGCAGCCGTCGAAGATGACGCAGTTCTTGAACTCGCAGGAGTTCCCCAGCACGCAGCCGTCACCGACGATCACGTTTTCCCGGATGTAGCAGCCGGCACGGATCTGGCAGTTGCGACCGATCCAGGCGGGGCCTTTGATCACCGCCCCCGGCTCCAGCGTGGTGCCCTCGTCGATGAACACGTCCTCGCCGATGAACGCCCCGGGCGGCACCTGCACGCGAATCTCCCGCTGCAGCCGGAATTCCAGGTACGACTCAATCCGCGTCAAAGCAGCCCAGACCGGCGTGTCATCCGGAAAAAGGATGCCATGCTTCGTGTGCGTGAGGTCGAGGTAGTCGCGGGCGGAAAACAAAGCAGAGCATTCAAGATTTAGACCGTCAGAATCTCCTTCTCCTTCGAGGCCACGTGCTGGTCGATTTCGGCGATCTTTTTGTCGGTCATCGTCTGCACTTCCTTTTCCAGGCGGTGCAGGTCGTCCTCGGTGATGGCGCTCTCCTTCTCCCCCTTCTTCAGGGCTTCGAGCGCCTCCCGCCGCGCACTGCGCACGCGGACGCGGGACTCCTCGGCCAGAGACTTGCACATTTTGACCATCTGTTCGCGGCGCTCCTGGGAGAGGGCCGGGATGGGCAGGCGGATGACCTTGCCCTCGATGCTGCCATTGAGTCCGAGACGCGATTCACGGATCGCGCGGTCGATGTCCTGCAGCGTGGAGGAATCAAAGGGCTCGATGCGGATGAGCCTCGCGTCCGGGGTGGTGATCATGGCCAGCTGTTTGAGCTTCATGTGGCTGCCGTAGCTCGTCACATGCACGTCCATGTTCTCGACGAGCGTGGGGTTCGCCTTGCCCGTGCGCACGGTTGCGAATTCGTGGATGGCGTGCTCGACGGCCTTGGTCATGGCTTCGTCGCATTCCAGCATGGTCATTTCAGGGTCCATATCAGTGGTCGGGTTGGTGATGGGCTCAGCCTTTCGCATCGACGAGCGTGCCGATGTGCTCGCCAGTCATGGCGCGGCGGATGTTGTCCGGCTCGTTCATGCTGAAAACGCCGATCTGCATGTTGTTCTCCATGCAGAGGGAGAAAGCCGTGGCGTCCATGACCTTGAGCTGGCGCGTGAGGCACTCGTGAAAGCTGATGCGGTCGAACTTCTTCGCGTCGGGATTTGTTGCGGGATCCGAATCGTAGATGCCGTCCACCTTCGTCGCCTTCAAAACGATCTCCGCGTTGATCTCGCTGGCCCGCAGCGCGGCGGTGGTGTCGGTGGAGAAGAAGGGATTCCCCGTGCCGGCGGCAAAGATGACCACGCGGCCGAGTTCCAGATGGCGCATGGCGCGGCGGCGCACGAAGGGCTCGGCCACGTTGTCCATCTTGATCGCGCTTTGCACGCGCGTGGGCACGTCCATGGCCTCCAGCATGCTCTGCACGGCCAGCGAGTTCATCACCGTGGCCAGCATGCCCATGTAATCGGCCGTGGCCCGCTCCATGCCGCGATTGCTCGCCGTCACTCCGCGCCAGAAATTTCCACCACCCACCACCAGCGCGATCTCGAGCCCGGTCTGGTGGGCCGCCTTGATCTGCGCCGCCATGTCCTCGACGATCGGCGGGGAGATGTTGTCGGCGCTGCCCGGCTGCCTCAGCGCCTCGCCGCTGAGTTTGAGCAGTACACGACGGAATTTACGAGGAGCGGTGGAGTCGGGCATGAAAGAGCGGATTTGATCCATAAAGCATGAGCGCAGCAGCCTTGCAAAGGCAAATCTGCGTGTCCATCATCGCGCCATGAAAGAAGACCCGACACTTCCAGCCAGTGCGCACTTTGAAACACGCGCCATTCACGTCGGCCAGGATTACCGCAGCGAGACCGGCGCGGTGATCCCGCCGATCTACATGACCTCGACCTTCGAGTCGGGGAATCCCGGCGGTTTCGACTACACCCGCAGCGGCAATCCGAACTTCCGCAATCTCCAGGCCACGCTCGCGAGCCTCGAAAACGCGAAGCACTGCACCGTCTTCGCCAGCGGCCTCAGCGCCATCTCAGCGGTGCTCTTCTCTCTCAAAGCCGGGGACGTTATCCTCTCCGAGCAGCAGATCTACGGCTGCACCTACCGCATCTTTGAAAAGGTGCTCCGCCGCTTCGGTGTGATCATCAAGTACGCCAACCTCGCCAATCCGGGCAACTACGAACTCATCGCCCGGCTCAAGCCCGCGCTCGTCTGGCTTGAATCCCCAACCAATCCGTTGCTGAAAATTCTCGACATCAAGGCCATCAGCACCGCCGCGCACAAGGTCGGCAGCGTCGTCATCGTGGACAACACCTTCGCCTCCAGCCTGCTGCAGCAGCCGCTTGATTTGGGCGCCGACCTCTCTCTGCTCAGCACCACCAAATACACCAATGGCCACAGCGACTGCCTGGGTGGTGCGGTCTGTTCGAACTCGGATGAATGGCAGGAGAAGATGATCTTCGCGCAAAAAGCTCTTGGTCTCCAGCCAAGTCCCTTCGACGCCTGGCTCATCTCGCGCGGTGCCAAGACCGAGGCCGTGCGCATGGAACGCCACTGCGCGAACGCCCTCGAACTCGCCAAGCGGCTCGAAGAACGCAAAGGGCGCAAAGGCCGGCAGGGCGTCAAAAGCGTGAACTACCCCTTCCTCGCCAGTCATCCGCAGGTGAGACTCGCCAAAAAGCAGATGAAATCCGGCGGCGGCATGCTGCTGGCGGATTTCGGCCTCAGCTTCAGCGACACTCTGGCCTTCATTCGTCGCCTGCGTCTCTTCACCCAGGCGGAGAGCCTCGGCGGCATCGAAAGCCTCGTCGCCCACCCCGCCAGCATGACGCATGCCTCCATCCCGAAGGACGCGCGCGAAGCCGCCGGCGTCACGGACGGTCTCGTCCGCTTCTCCGTCGGCATCGAGCACGTCGAGGATCTCTGGGCGGACATCGAGCAGGCGCTGAAAAAGAGGAAGTGAACCGCTACCGGCGGATCACAGTTCTCCGAACACCGTCGTCTGATCTACCTTGTCGCCGAGGTCGGCGGAGAGTTTCACGAGGCGCTCGAACATCTGCTTCTTCATCGCGGCCTGTTCGGGTTTCGCAGCCAGATCGTGCATCTCCTGCGGATCTTCGGCGAGGTGGTAGAGGCGCAGCACCTTGGCCTTCGGATACGCGATCAGCTTCCATCCGTCGTGCGTCACCGCGCGTTGCAGATCGAGGTAAGCGCCATAGACGGAGTCGTAGCTGCTCGCCTTCTGCTCACCCTTGAGCAGTGGCAGGAGGCTTTGAAAGAAGACATGCTTCGGCTTCTCGGCTCCGGCGAGATCGAGCGCGGTGGCCATGACGTCCTGAAGGTAGATCGCGTTGTCGTTCTTCGCGTTCTTCGCCACGCCGGGTCCCGCGACGATGAAGGGCACGCGCACGCTGTGGTCATACATGTTCTGTTTGCCGATGAGGCCGTGATGGCCCACGGCGAGGCCGTGGTCGGCGGTGAAGAAGATCCACGTGTTGTCGGCCTGGCCGCTCGCGTCGAGCGCGTCGAGGATTTTGCCAATCTGCACGTCGAGGTGCGTGATGAGCGCATAGTACTCGCTGCGGTGCGTTTTAATCGACAGCTCCGTGCGCGGCATCGGCGCGAGGTTTTCATCGCGCAGTTTGTGCTGGCAGCCGATGTCGTCCTTGTAGGGATACTCGGTGATGAAGTTCTCCGGCACCTTCATGCGGCTGAGCGGATACATGTCCTGGAATTCCTTCGGCGCCTGCCGCGGATCGTGCGGCGCATTGAAGGCGGCGTAGATGAAGAAAGGCTTCTCCTGCTGCTTCGCGTCGTTGAGGAAGGTGATCGTGTGGTCATGCACCACCTCGCTCCAATGCTTCCCGCCTTCCCAGAAGCCGCCGAGCGACTTGTCATACGGGCTCCACGCGTCGGTCTGACCGGCGATGGGGCGGTTGTAGGCCGTGGGAACGGTCTTCGGCATGCCGGGACGCACGTCCATGGCCATGTCGAAGATCTTCGTGGCATCGGTCTGCACATGCCACTTGCCGGTCATGTAGGTCTTGTAGCCGGCCTTGCCCATGAGCTGCGACCACAGCACGCCGGACTGGCGCTCCTTGTCCGTCGTTTTGTAAACCGAATCCGCGTCCCACACGCTGCGTCCGGTGTTCAGCATCGTGCGGCTGGCCACGCACACCGCGCCGCTCCACGAGCCCATGTTGTAGGCATGGGTGAAGGTAGTGCCGCGTGCGGCCAGCCGGTCGAGGTTCGGCGTGTCGATGTCCGTGTGGCCAAAGGCGCGCACGGCTTCGTAGGCGTAGTCGTCGGCAAAGAGGAAAAGGACGTTCGGCTTCGCCGCATGGAGCGAAGAGCCGAGGGCGAAAATGCAGAGGGCGGTGAGGGCGTTTTTCATGGTTGGAAAAGGCGTGTGCGGGAGACGTCTCCCTGTCGTGATCGGAAACAGGGCGGGGAAGGGGAGTAGGCGCATGGGTTCACTGCCGAGGATGTCCCCGGCAGTCATCATGCTCCCAGAAGCCGCCGGAACCGGACAGGAAAATCTCAGACAGCCTTCATGCGGATCGGCGCTCAGCGCGACGCTGCGCGCTCGATCTTCTGGCCGGTGCGCTCGATGTCGCGCCCGAGGCCGCGGAAGGTGTTGCAACTGGAGCCAAGAACGGTCCACAGCGCAGAAACCAGAAGCAGGAGGATGAAACGATGATGGGTTAATTTCATGGGACGTGCGGTGTTGATGAAGGATTGTCCTGAGAATTCGCGCCCGTGTCAATCCGCGATGCCGACGGAACGGCGCCCCAGACCTGCGCATAGTGGTGCGCCAGCCGCAGCTTCTGCGCCACCCGGACGGGAATCACAAAGGGATACAGCGGCGCCTCGCCGATGCTGTGGGAGATTTCGTTCAATACGGTCGAGACGCACATCCAGCGCTGCAACCAGGCCAGAAATTCGCCGTCGGCGTAGGCGTTCTGCGGCAGACCGGCTGGCAGCGCCCCAGCCTCCGCAGGCAGTATCACCAGAGGCAGCGCGAGGTTTCTCACGTCGATGCCGAGACACTCGCAGGTCTCCAGGCCTTCAATGATTTGCAGGTAATGCGCCCAGGTCTCGGCCCAGTCCTCCCATGGGTGGGACGCGGCGTAGGCGGTGATGTACTGCTGCTCCCAGCCGGCGGTCGTGCCGCTCTGGTAATGCCTGCCCAGGGCGGTCGCGTAGTCCTCCCATTCGTCGCCAAAGCGTTCGCGAAAGGCCAGGCGCAGCGGGTTGTCCCAGGGCAGTTCCGAAAGGCAGCGCTGCCAGAGGTAATGAGCACTTTCGTGCCGGAAGTGGCCCAGCAGGGTCCGGCTGTTTTCACCTAGCTGCTGGCGGTTGATCTGCCGGTAGGTGTCGTCGGCCTCCTCCAGATTCACGGTGATCACGCCGTTCAGGTGGCCGGTGGTCACACTGGGGTTGGACACGGTGCTGATGATGTCGAAGGCCAGGCCCAGCCGCGCACTCTCCTTTTTTGACGGCAGCTCGATGCCCATCCGCAGGAGAGTGTAGAGAAGCCGCCGCTTCGCCATTTCCATGCGGCCCCACAGCATCTGGTTACGCTTCGAACTCAGATCGGGAATCGTGCGGTTCATGCCGCAGGCCATGCACAGGGTCTCGGCGGATTTCGACGGCAGCACCCAGTTGCACACGCCGTGCTTCACCCCGTTGTCGCAGCGCTTGAATTTCCCGCCGGCCCGCACCCGGACCATCCGGCGTTCCGCCGGATCATGACCCACGTCCCCGCCGCATTTCAGGCACTTGAAACTTCCAAAGAAAAGAACATTGCCACAGTCGCAGGTGAATCGTTGCATGAGTCATTCCTCGCCGCGTTTGCGGACGATGTCATGCGATGCTTGCCCCGCCGGGGTTTCGACCGGCTTCCGCGCACTCGGCACGACGGCGCATGAGGCTTGCGCATCCACGCATCTCCTCCATGATCGGGGTGCATGACCCCTGAGACCCTCGACCGCATCCGCGGCACCATCCGAGATGTTCCGGACTTTCCGAATCCCGGCATTCTTTTCAAAGACATCACACCGGTGCTGGCGGAACCGGAGCTGCTGGCGGCCTCCATCGACGGCATGATCGAGGCCGCGGGCATCTCCCATGTGGACAAGGTCGTCGGCATTGACGCGCGCGGTTTTATCTTTGGAGCCTTGATTGCCGAGAGGCTGAAGGCGGGCTTTGTGCCGGTACGGAAGAAGGGCAAGCTGCCGTGGAAGACCCGCGGCGTGGATTACGCGCTGGAGTACGGCACCAACTCGGTGGAGATGCACCTGGACGCCATCGCGCCGGGTGAAACGGTGCTGCTGGCGGACGACCTCCTGGCGACGGGCGGCACGGCTGCGGCGGCGCTGCATTTGATCAGCGAGGCGGGCGGGAAAGTCGTGGGCAGCGCTTTTTTCATCGAGCTGTCGTTCCTCAACGGTCGCGACAAGCTCTCGGAGCACGGACCGGTCCACTCCCTGCTCACCTACTAATCCACGACTCGATGACCGAACGCGAGTACCTGCGCCATCTCAAGAAAAGCGCGCTGAAATTTTTCCCCGAAGAAGACAGTCTGCCTCGCGGCAGGGCCGAAACTCTGCGCCGGGCAAGGCAGTTTTTGAAGATCAAGGAGCAGCGCATCAAGCAGCGGCATCGCAGCGGCAATTTCTCCGGTGCCGAGATCTGCCGGATGCGCTCGGACATGATCGACTACCTCGCGGGGCTGCTCTGGCGTGAATCCGTCTCGGCCCTGCCGGACAAGATCCGGGAAAAACTCAACGTGAGCGTGGTGGCGCACGGCGGCTACGGCCGCCGCGTGATGAGTCCGGGCAGCGACGTGGACCTGACCTTCATGTTTCCCGGCAACAGCGGCCGGGTCTCTGCAGAAGTAGCGCAGCTGATCCGCGACTACCTTCTCTACTTCTACGACTTGAAGTTCAAGGTGGGCCACGGCGCGCGCAGCGTCGGCGAGTGCCTGGCGCTGGCGAACGAGAACATCGAGACCAAGACGGCGCTCATGGAGGCGAGGATGCTGACCGGCCAGCCGGAGGCGTTCGAAGAATTCCGCTCACGTTTCGACAAGGAATGCATGGACGGACGGGAGGAGGAATTTCTGAAGCTGCGGCAGATGGACCTGGCGGCCAGGCATGCGAAGCACGGGAACACGCCCTTCGTGCAGGAGCCGCACGTGAAGAACGGCTGCGGCGGACTGCGTGACTACCAGAATCTGATCTGGATGACGTACGCGCGGCATCGCACGCTCAATCCGAAGGATCTCGTCGGACTCGGTTTGATTTCAAAGTCCGGCTGGCGCGAGGTTTCGCAGGCCTATGAGTTCGTCATGCGGGTGCGCAACGAGATGCACTACACGGAGAAACGCGCCGAGGATCTGCTGACGCTGCGTCTGCAGGGACCGGTGGCCACGAATCTCGGCTACCGGCACAAGAAGCTGCTCCGCCGGATCGAGACGATGATGCATGACTACTACACCGCCACCCGCGACATGCTGCAGCGCAGCAGCGAGGTGATGGACCGTTTTCACCTGCAACAGTTGGAAAACGGACCGAAGAAGAGCCGCCTGATGGGCTTCCTGGCGCGCAGCAAGAAGGAGGAGAAAACGCAGGAGAAGTTTGACGGGTTCATCCGCAAGCACGAGCGCCTGTATGCGGAGAACAACGCCATCTTCAAAGACGACCCCCAGCGGCTGATACGGCTGTTCCTGCACACACAGAAGCGCCATCTGCGCCTCAGCCCCGACCTGTTTCTGCTGATCCAGGAGCACTTCCGCCTGGTGGACGCCAGCTTCCGCTACAACAAGGCCAACCGGGAGATCTTCGAGTCCATCCTCTCCAGCAAGGGCGCCGCAGCGCGCACGCTGCGGCAGATGCACCGCGTGGGTTTCCTCGGCCGCTACATGCCCGAGTTTGGCGCGCTGACGAACCTCGTTCAGCACGAGTTTTTCCACCTCTACACGGCGGACGAGCACACGCTGCGCACCATCGAGATCCTCGACGCGCTGACCGATCCCGCCACCCCCGACGTCGATTTGTACCGGCACCTCTACCACGAACTGCAGGAACCCTACGTCCTGCATCTCGCCCTGCTGCTGCATGACGCCGGACGCGCCGCCAACAAAAAGACCCATTCCGACGAAAGCACCACGCTGGCTGCCGCCGTCTGCCGCCGTCTGATGATCAAGGAGGAAAGACGCCGCCTGCTACTCTTCCTCGTGGACAATCACCTGCTCATGTTCCGCACGGCCACGACGAAGAGTCTGGACGAACCACAGGTCATTGAGGAGTTCGCAGGCATCATTCGCACCCGGGAGAATCTCAACGCCCTGCTGCTGATGACGTATGCCGATTCCAAAGGCACGAGCGACAAGAGCTGGAGCGGTTACAAGGAGGCCTCCATCCGCCGTCTCTACCACAGCACCATGCGCTACCTGGACGCGCCGAAGGATTACATGAGCGAACCGGAGATCCCGCAGGAGGATCAGCTCGCCAAGTTCGTGAAGAAGCTCGGCGCTGCCTACAGGCAGGAGGTGGCCGCGCATGTGAAGAACATGCCTCCCGCCTATTTCAAATTCCGGGAGCCGGACAGCATCTGCGAGCACATCCGTCAGTTCCGCAAATTCTTCGAGCAGTTGACCAAGGAGGAAGCCGCCGCCGGTCTTCTGCCGGTGATGTCCTGGGAGGACCGGGCGGGTCACAGCGATCTGACCGTGGTCTGCTGGGACCGGCAGCTGCTCCTGGCCCGCATTTCCGGTGCTCTGGCTGCCGAGCGCATCAACATTCTCAGTGCGGACCTCTTCCGCCGCGGCGATCATCTCGTTCTGGACGTTTTCCGCGTCTGCACCTCGAACCTGACCGCCGTCAGCACCAAGAGCGCCCGCAACCGAGTGGAAGAGTCGGTTCGCAAGGCCTTCAGCGGCGAAACCTTCGACTTCAGCGAGGCCATCACCCAGCAAATCGGCAAGTCGGTTTCCATGCTCGACGAGATCGGCGAGGAAATCCCCCAGCGCTGCTACGTCAGCAACGACATCTCACCCGATCACACCATCCTGGAACTCCAACTCGTGGACCGGCTCGGGCTTCTCTATGACATCTTCATGACCCTGGGGCGCCTCGGCGTAAGCGTGACAAATGCCCGCATCAGCACCGAGAACGGGGTCGCCATCGACTCCATCTATCTCCACGACGGCAAAGGCGGGAAGCTCAAGGAGGAAGCGATCCATCGCGTGCAGAAGGCCATGGACGACCTGATTCAAACACCACTGGTGAAGCGGAAAAGCTCCTGAGCCTGGTTTGTTCGCAGTGCTTATGATTGAGATGAAGTTGATTGCCTAAAACATCATATCCGTAAGGTCTGCGAAGAACTGCAACAACCCGGTTCCACGTTCGATGTTCAAGGGTTCCACGGGCATCCCATATGTGAACGCTTTCACAGGAGTTTGGGCACAGCCTGGAGAAACTTTGGTTTGTCCCCAGGGTCAGGAGGAACCGGGTACTTGCTGGTCCTGTTGTTGACAGGCTGTTCGCAGCCGGGTTTCGAGTTCAGGAGCGTCCAAAGCATCCTGCGCCGCCTGTGCCTCCGCTTCCTTCTTGCTGCGACCGGAGCCGCGGCCGAGTTCCTGGTTCATCCACGAGACGGAGGCGACAAACTGCTTGGCGTGATCGGGCCCCGCTTCGGAGAGGATTTCGTAAGTCGGTGCGATCTGGCTGATGGCCTGCAAGTGCTCCTGGAGCTGCCCCTTGGGATTGGGCTCGAGCTGACCGGAGCAGGCCAGTTGAAGCTCCTCTTTAAAGAGGCGTGCGACCAGGGTGGCGGTGGCCTCTGTTCCAGCGTCGAGGTAAACGGCTCCGGTGATGGCTTCCATGGCGTCTGCCAGTGAGGAGTCCCGGTCCCGTCCTCCATTGGCTTCCTCGCCGCGGCCCATGATGAGAAAGGCACCGAGACCGATGCGCCGGGCCAGCTTGGCGAGCGCCTTGGTGGAGACCAGATTCGCCCGCGACTTGGTCAGAACTCCCTCGTCGGCGTTCGGGAGCCTCCGGTAGAGAAGGTGAGAGAGAGAGAGCTGCAAAACCGCATCCCCGAGGAATTCGAGCCTCTGATTGTCTTCGTGAGATCGCTGGTTCTCGTAGCCGATGCTGGCATGGGTCAGCGCGAGCCGCAGGAGTGATGGATCCCTGAAGGTGTGACCGAGGATGGTTTCCAGCTTGTCCATGCGTTCTTCCATACAAGCTCGTTCGCGAGGCTTGCTCCAGAAGAAAATGGGGTGACCGACGGGATTCGAACCCGCAACAACCAGAATCACAATCTGGGGCTCTACCTTTGAACTACGGTCACCATCTCCGGAGAGAGTGCCGATAGTAGTCGTTTGCAGACGCCGCGCCAGTGAAAATTCAGGGTGCCTGCTCCGGGATGTCGGCGGTCGCTGTTTCGCATCTGCATCTCCGTGTGGCTGAGAAGTCACACGGCAGCGTTTGAACGCCTTGCCGGGATGAGGCAGTGGAGGGTCATGATGCTCTGGGTCGCTGCTTCGATACTGGCTGCCGCTGCGGCAATTCTTGCGGTTGGCTGGATGCTTCAGCGCCTTGGACGCGGCAGTCGCCGGAGGCGCAGGGCGCGGTCACAGGGCGGTGAAGTGAAGGTTCCCTATTATTTTTGAGGAGATGTGGAGCTTGGAGGTACTCTTTGCCGTCGTCTTTGTGGTCGTCACGATCGCGGGCATGGCCGCTTTCGGGCCTTGGAAACGTCACCGGAGTCCTCGGGACTGAAATTCGGTCCTTTGGCTGCATTCGCAGGTCGAAATTCTTGACGCGACCGGCGCAGGCCTTCAGCATCGCGGCCATGTTTTTCCTCGCCGCCACCTCGGCCACCTACTGGCCCTTTGTCGTGCTCGCCATCAGCGTTGCGTTCATCATCATCGCGATCAGCAAGCTGCGCATGCACCCCTTTCTGGCCCTCATTCTCGCGGCCCTGCTGGCCTGCCTGCTGACGGGGAATGACTCGTGGGACGTCATCCAGAAGGACGGCAAGACAAAGGTCCTGCCGGCCCTGGTGGGCGCGGTGGAAATGGTGTCCAAGGGCCTCGGTGACGCGGCGCGTGACATCGCCATCTCCATCGCCCTGGCGGCGATCATCGGCATGTGCCTGATGGAAAGCGGCGCGGCGGACAAGGTGGTGCGGCGCTTCCTGGCCTTCTTCGGTGAAAAGCGTGCGGGCTGGGCGCTGCTCTGGAGCACCTTCATCCTGAGCGCTCCGATCTTTTTCGACACCATGTTCATGCTCATGGTGCCGCTGGCCATGGCGCTGCGCCTGCGCACGGGCAAGGATTACACCCTCTACCTGATGGCCATCTGCTGCGGCGGCACGGTGACGCACTCCATGCTGGTGCCGCATCCGGGCCCGGTGGCGGTGGTGGAAAGCCTCCACCTGAACGTGGGCGAGTCGCTCCTCGGCGGCCTGCTCATCGGCGCGATCACCTGCTACTTCGGCTTCCTCGTCAGCAAGTGGCTCAACGCACGCACCGAGGTGCCGCTGCGTGAGAAGGGCGGCGTTTCGCTCTCGGATCTTCAGGGCATCAGTGCGAAGCCGGAGAACGAGCTGCCTTCCTTCTTCTGGAGCATCATGCCGGTCGTGTTGCCCATTTTCCTGATCAGCATGACGACCGTCTTTGAACTCGCCCACGATGGCGCGGCGAAGGGTGCCGGCTGGGGCTTGTCGATGGTGAACGCCCTCGGCGGCGAGCACGGATTTGAAGCCGTGCGCGGCTGGGTGGACTTCATCGGCCACAAGAACATCGCGCTGATCATCGGCGCTCTGATTTCCATCGTGGTGCTGGCAAAGCAGCGCGGCTACGGCCTGAAGAAGGTCGAGGAGCTCATGGGTCCTCCGCTGGAGACGGCCTGCATGATCATTCTCATCACCAGCGCCGGTGGCGCCTTCGGTTTCGCCCTGCGCCAGGCGGGCGTCGGCGGCGCGGTCGAGATTTTGGCCAAGGACTACAGCCTGAACCTGCTCGTGCTGGGCTGGGTCGTCACCGCCGTGGTGCGCGTGGCCCAGGGATCCGCCACGGTCTCGATGCTGACCGGCGCCTCCATCATGGCGCCGATGGTGGCGGCCGGCACGCTCGGCTGCCATTCGCTCTACATGTTCTGCGCCATCGGCTTCGGCGCGATGTTCGGCTCCTGGATGAACGACAGCGGTTTCTGGGTGGTGAACCGCCTCAGCGGCATGACCGAGAAGGAAACCCTGCGCACCTGGTCCGTTCAGCTCACGGCGGATTCCGTGATCGGCCTCCTCGTCACCCTCGTGCTCAGCAAGGTGCTTCCCTTCGCATAGCGACGCCGGCGGTCGGCGCGGGCTAGCGTCCCGGCGGCTTGCCGACCATCGTGTTCTGAAACAGCAGCACCTTCCACGCGCCCTTTTCCTTCACGAAAATGCGTGTGAAGAGGAACTTCGTCGCCGGCACCGGCTTGCCGCCGCGCGTTGCCTTTGCCTCGATGATGCCGGTGGCGATCGCCGTGCCGTTCCGCACATACCAGCGGATCTTCGGCGTGTCGTAGGCGTCAAATTTCAGCACGCCGCTCTCGATGTCCCGCAGGAAGGTGTCCTTGTCCAAAGGCATGCCGAAGACGTTGTTGTGCACATGCTGATCGCTCAGCATGGCACGCAGCGTCGCCACGTCCTCGTGCAGATACGCTTCCGTCAGCTTGCGGTTCAGCGCCGTCAGTTCCGCACTCGCCGCCGCGTCACCGTCCCATGTCGGCGTCTGCCGCAAAGAGGAGCAGGACACACCCGCGATACCGAAGACCAGGAGGAAAAAGAGTCGCGCCATCATGCCCACGTCCATGACGCACCCCGCTCGTTTTGTCACCTGCAAACTGCCGTCCCGGCAGCTTGACGATTTCCTTGGCGACGAATCGGTGGATTCCGTGCATCTTGACGAAACAACCCTTCGCATCCCGATGCATTCATTCATCCGCACCGCCGCCCGCCTCCTCCTCCTCACCGTCGTCGCATTGGCCGTCACATCCTGCAAAACCCAGGAAAAACCGCCGCCCACGCCGCTGCCCGGTCCCGTCGCGGGTTCTGCGCCCGCCTGGATCGCCGGAGAGTACAAGGGCTTCTACACTCTGGGGCACACCTTCGCAGAGCGGGCCGGCGAGACCGTGGGCTTCGTGCTCACGCTTCATCAGGTGCCCGGCTCCAGCCAGGTCACCGGCACCATGCGTGAACGCGCCGCCGGCTTTGCCCTCGCCGGAGGCCGGTACCTTTCGGCCGATGTCACCGGCACCTGCGTCCGGGAGGGCGATGTCATCCACCTGCGTTTCAGCAAAACCTACCGCCGCTCGAAGCGCCCCGTCGAAAACTACCTCGGCTCACTCCCGGCCGGCTCCACCCTCCTCACCGGCATCTGGTACGACGCCGAAACCTCCAGCGGCAGCGGCACCTTCCAGCTCGATACCGCGCATGTGGATTGACGATCCGGAAAAGGTCTGATCGCCGGAGGCCTGCTCACAGGGCTCCCGGCGCTGGCGGAGTCGCCGCCGTCATGCTCTTCATCGACTTCCCGGATAAGCCCCTTTCCTTCCACGATAAGCATGGGTTGGGGTCTAAGTCCTTGCTTAGCTAAGTTTAAACCTTGGATTTCGAAGGGAGCCTTTAGCTTTTCCGGGTGGAAAAACACTCGGAAGAAATTCCCATCCCAAGGTCACTGTCAGGCTCTCTCGAAGCCGACTGTGTCCGGCACATGGAAGGACGCAGGCGCTGGCTGCGGCTGGGATTGTGTGGATCACTGGGGGCGGTCATCGGAGGCATGGGCTATTACTATTCGGCACCTCCGCCAGTTCCTCCCCTCTACTTCAACGGACTTCATGCCTTCGCTCACAACAGCCACCCGCCGATCATTCACCACATCGTCGCCGTGGCGAACGGCCTGGTGGACAAACCTTACAAGTGGGGCGGCGGCCATCAGTACCTCTATGACAACGGCTTTGACTGCTCCGGCTCCGTCTCCCATGTGCTTTATCGCGCACGGCTTTTGGACCGCCCCCTGAGTTCCTCGGATTTCGCCAGTTATGCCATGGCGGGTCGGGGCAGATACGTCACGGTCTATGTCAAGCCGGGACACCATGTCTTCATGGAGGTTTGCGGCCTCCGCTTCGACACCTCGGGCTCGCGCGCCGGTGAAGGTCCGCGCTGGCGCGTGCCCAGCCGCTCGCTCGCGGGCTTTCAGCCGCGTCATCCGGCTTACCTGTGACACCCGCTCCCCGGTGCGGCTCTCTCTCTCAGGGCTGGCTTCTGCCACCATGAGACTTTCCCGTGCCTGCTTTCTTCGCGGTCGCACGGCTTCATCGCCCGCTAACTGAGCTTGAGCCCGAGGATTCCCGCGACGATCAGCCCCACGCACATCAGTCGCGCGGGTGTGACCGGCTCTCCAAAGAGGGCGATGCCGCAGAGAACCGTGCCCACGGCACCGATCCCCGTCCAAACCGCATACGCCGTGCCGATGGGCAGCGACTTGGCGGCCACTCCGAGCAGCCCGACGCTGATGATCAGCGCGACCACCGTGCCCAGCGTCGGCCACGGGCGCGTGAAGCCGTCGGTGAATTTCAGGCCCACGGCCCACAGCACTTCAAACAGGCCGGCGATGAAAAGAAGAACCCAGAACATGGAAAATCGGTGGTTGGTCGGGGTCGTCCCCGATTCTTTGGGTTGAAACGCCGGGGTCGTCCCCGGCGCGGTGGTCACGCCCCCACGATCACGGCGGCTGCGCTCGCTTGTCAAACTCGTGTGCATCCGATTCACCCACTTCAGGATAACGGATGACGCCGGAGGTGTGACTCCTACCGCAGGTGTCCCGATGTCAGGGTGCCGCTGCGGCTGCGAGTCGGGGGGAAGACTGCGTCCGTGTTTTTTGACTTTCCAAACCGCACCCCTTTTTGGGATGATTCCTCACCATGGACGGAGAACTTGCCCCCCAGTGGCGGCCCGAACCGGAGCCGCAAAATGCACTCGAACGCCTTCTGCAAAAAGCCGCCACCGATCCGGCCATGCACGGGCGCATGATGCGCGCCCTGTGGGATGCGGAGCTGCACACCCTCATCGAATACCATCCGGAACTGGCGGGTTCCACGATGATGCTGGGCAACGGCTCGCCCATGCCGCGTTTCGTCCACGTGCAGGATGGCACGGACACCTTCATCCCCGTCTTCAGCAGCGAGGCCGTGGCTGACTATTGCATCGCAAAGCACTCGAAGGACCAAGGCCCCAAAGCCGTCGCCTCCATGCCCGGCGAGGCCTTCTTCATCATGATGGGCCAGTTGAAGCATGACGTGATCTTGAACGCCGGCATGACGCACCGCCTCCTGCTCAAACCTGAAGCCATCGCCGACCTCGTCAGTGGCGAGATGCGCCACTCACGCCCCTCCCATGGCCATGAGGAGGCCGCCACCCTGCGCAGCGTTGAGTTGGACAGCCTTCCGCCCGACTTCCGGGACGGCATCCGCCGCTTCTGCGACCACACGCCCGTCCCCATCGCCGTGTACTTCTTTGTCCTCGTCGATCCCGCCACCGGCCAGGCCGACCTCAAACAGTGGCGGCTCATCCTGCGCCTGCGCAGTGAGGACAACGACTTCTACAACGACCTCAGCCTCCTCGCCGGCCGGCTCCTCCCGCCCGGCATTGAACTCGCCATCGGCGTCGTCACCGATGACGAACACGCCCTCGACTTCCTCAGCAAAAACACCCCGCTCTGGCCGGTGATCGAGGAACGCTGAGCCTCAGGCGCTCTGTTCCAGCCGCTCCTTCAGCCGCTTCCAGTCGGGACAAAGCTGCTGGAGCAAAGCCCGGAACTTCGGGCCGTGGTCGGGGTGTTTGAGGTGGCAGATTTCGTGGGTGATGACGTAGTCGATGCAGGCCGAGGGCGCTTGGATCAGCTCGGGGTTCAGGCAAATGGTGCCATCGGGGAGGGCGCTGCCCCAGCGTTTGGGCATGCGACGCAGGCGGAGCTTGGGCTGCGGCAGCTTGCGGTGGCGGCACCATTCGGCCCAGGTGGCGAGGCGTCGCTGGAATTGCAGCCTAGACTGGTGGCGATACCAGCCTTCAAGAGCTTGTTTGACCTCATTCTCACCAGTGTTTGGGGTCGAAATGTGGAAGTAAGCCCCTCGAAGCGCCACCGTTTGGGACTCACCTTTCGTGATCTTGAGGCGGTATTGACGGCCGAGGTAGCGATGCGTGGCTCCATTCACATACCGCAATGCGGGGCGGGTGGCGTTCATCTCGCGGAAAGCTCGGCGCTGGGTCTTGATCCAGGCGAGGCGCTTTTCGACTCGCCGAAGAATGTCCTCAAGGGCAGCCGTCTCGGGGGCGGCCAATTCCAAAGAGCCATCCGGCAGCACGCTGATGGCCAGCGTCTTGCGCCGCGTGCGTTTGAGCTGCGCCGGACCGGCGGCGGTCTCGATGATCTCGGGCCTAGACATCGTCGGTGCGGTGCATGGCGATGCGGATGATGGCCTCGATGATCGCATCCATCTGCGAATAGCTCAGGGTGAAGCCCTTCTCCTTTTGCAGATCAAAGAGAAAGTCATCGAGGTCATTCCGCATGCGGTTCTGCGCATCCACGTTCTCGCGCCAGCGCACCACGGCATGTTTGCGGATGATCTGGTCCATGGTGACCGCGGCTTCCGCTAAAATCTCATCCGTGGGCGGCGGCGGACGCGGGATGTTGGCTCCGTAGGCTGGCGTGTCTTCGCGGACCACGCCGTCGTCATCGGCGGCATCCGTGCCCGGCTGCACGGCCATCTGCTCCTTGAGTGCGCCAAAGAGCGCCCGCGAGAGATCATTCTCCTTCAGCACTTCCGGCACCTCTTCGGCATGGCCGCCGCGTGTTTGCTCCATGATGTCGGTCACCTTGGCGAGAAACTCCGCCTCGCTGATGCGCTCGGCCTTGTAGTCATCGATAGCCTGCTGGAGCAGGGCGGAGAGCTTGCGGTAGAAAAACGGATCTTCCTCCATCTTCTCCGTGATCGTTTTCTTCGTGCGGTTGGCGATGGTGTCGGCCTTGGCGCGGGGTGTTTTGGCTTTTTCCACCTCGGCCTCGAAGGCCTCGCGCTCAAAGATGTTCACCGGTTCCACCACCTGGATCACCTCATCGGCCTGCACATAGGTGTTCAGCATCTTCTGGATCTGCTTCTCGTAGTCGCGGTAGTCGATCTCCTCCGCATAGCGCAGCTTCACACTGGCACGCAGCTTTTGGAAGAAGGCCGCATCGTTCTTGTAGCGCTGCGCTTGTTCGGCAGGCGTGGCCGTCACCCAGTGGATGCTCGATGAGGCCATCTTCAGCGCCCGGCTAAAGCGCCACAGGCGGGTGTAGAAGTCATCCCGCACCTCCTTCGGCTCCAGCGCCAGCTCAAAGGACTCCTCGTCCTTCGGGTTCTTCACCTCTTTGAAGAGCGCCCACAGCGCATCATGCAGGGCAGGCAGCTTCTTGATCTCCTCCGCGATGTTCGTCAGCGATCCCTCCAGATCTTCCGCATCAAACTTGCCCTCCAGGCTGCTGTATAGTTCCAGCGCATCGTGCAGCTCGGCCACCACGCCGTAGTAGTCAATGATGTAACCGTAGTCCTTGCCGGGGTGCAGGCGGTTCACACGGGCGATGGCTTGCAGCAGCGTGTGACCTTTCAGACTGCGGGCGATGTAGAGCACCACATTGCGCGGCGCGTCAAAGCCGGTCAGCAGCTTGTCCACCACGATCAGCACCTCCGGTTCCTCGCCTTTCTTGAAGGAGTCAATGATCCGCCGGTTGTATTCCTTCTCCGTGCCATACTTTGCCATCATGGCCTTCCAGAAGAGTTCCACGCTCTCGTCCTTCTCCGCCGCTTGATGCTCGTCCGGGTTCTCGATCTCCGTGGGGCCGGAGATGATGACTTCCGTCTTCACTTTGCCGAACTGCTCAAAGTAGCCCTTCAGCAGCAGCGCCTCCTTCTTGCCCGGCGCGGTGAGCTGGCCTTTGAAGCCCGTGCCCTTCCACTGCTTGGAGAAATGCTGGCTCACATCCCAGGCGATCAGGTAAAGGCGGCTTTGCAGGCGGTTCAGTTCATCACGGGCGGTGAACTTGCGCTTCAGATCGGCCTTCTGTTCTTTGGTAAAGCCCTCGCACATGGCCTCAAACATCGTGTCCACCGGCGTCTGGTTCACCTGCTGCACGATGTGCCTGCCCTCATAGAGCAGCGGCACCACCGCCTCATCCTCCACCGCATCGCGGATGGTATAGGCGGGCTCGATGAAGCCGCCGAACTTGTTCGCGGTGCTTTTCTCCGCCTTCATCAGCGGTGTGCCGGTAAAGCCGATGTAGCAGGCGTTCGGCAGCGCCTTCTGCATCTGGATGTTGGCCTCGCCGTATTGGCTGCGGTGGCTTTCATCCACCAGCACAAAGAGATCGTCCTTCAGCCGGCTCAATTCGCGGGCAGCCTTGGCGGCGGTTTCAAACTTGAACAGCACCGTGGTGATCACCGCCACGCGTTCATCACGCAGCAGCTCGATGAGGTGGGTGCCGGTCTTCGCCTGCTGCGGGTCCTTGCCGCATTGGTGAAAGGTCTTGGTGATCTGCTCATCCAGGTCGATGCGATCCGTCACGATCACGATGCGCGGGTTCGGGATGCCAGCATCCATCGCCAGCGCCTTGCCTAGCAGCACCATGGCCAGGGACTTGCCGCTGCCCTGCGTCTGCCAGATCACCCCGCCCTTGCGGCGACCTCTCGGATCGCGCTGCCGCACGCGCTCCAGCGTGGCCTTGATGGCAAAGTATTGCTGATAGCGGGCCACCTTCTTCACCGCGCCGCCTTCGTCATAGAGGATGAACTGCCTCGCCATCTCGATCAGCCGCTCTGGGCGACAAAGTGACCACAGCAGCTTGTCCTGTTCCGTCGGCTCCCGCTCCTGCATCATCTGCTCTTCGAAGTCCGCCTTGGCGAAGGCAAAGGCACCACGGAACAGCTTCGCGTGTTCCTCAGGCCGCACCGGACTGTTCACCACCTGGCGCACCTGGGCGGTCACGTCCTGCATCTCCTTCCACTTGGCCCAGAACTTCAGCGGCGTGCCCGTGGTGGCATAGCTGGCCGCGTTCTTGTTCAGCGCCAGCACCAGTTGGCACTGGGTGAAGAGCTGCGGGATTTCATCGTCCTGCCAGTTCCGCAAGTTCTGTTTGATGGCCTCTTCCAGCGAGTCCTTGGCATCGGGTCGTTTGCACTCGATCACCACAAAGGGGATGCCATTCACAAAGCACACGATGTCCGGCCTGCGCGTCTCCTTGCTGCCGGTGCGCTCCACCTCAAACTCGGCGGTCACATGGAAGACATTGTTACGCGGGTTCTGCCAGTCGATGTAGCGCAGCGTGAAACCTTTCGTCTCGCTGTCGATGGTCTGGTCCAGGCTTTTGCCCAGGGTGAGCAAATCATAGACCTTCTCGCTGGTGCGCACGAGGCCTTCAAAGGGGATGTCCCGCAGCGCCTCGATGCCTTTGCCGATGTTCTCATCGGTGAACGCCACCTCCCGGCCTTTGAAGCTGATCTTGTTCAGGCGCTTGAGCTGCCCGGCCAGCACGTTTTCCAAGAGCACCCGGCCAAAGCGCCCCTTCCTCTCCACCGCACACTCCTCCGGCGTCAGGTAAGTGTAGCCGAGCTGCTGGAGCAGCCGCAGCGCCGGAATCTGGCTGATGGGGGCTTCTTGGAAGGAGGGGGGCATGTTGGATGCTCGGTGATTTCTCGCGCCCCTTCAGAGCGCGATCAAATGGAGGAGGTGTGGACATTCGTTTCCCAGGGCATGGGTCGCCAAGGCTCCCTCAGCCCAGGGCTGGAGTTTTAGCCCCCGTTGGGGGCGAAGCATGCCGACCCACTGGATCGGCAGAACACAGCCCTCGGGTCTCAGTCTCCTTTGGGTGCTACGTATTGCGGCCCAAAGGGCCGCGAGACTATAGCCCAGGGCTGAGCGAAGCGATGCCCTGGGTGCCCTGGTTAGGTGTGTGGAAAACACACCGTGCCCTGAAGGGGCACGAGAGGCGGCCCGATTTATCCCGCGTTGTTCAATCCCAGACATATCGTTCATCGAATTCGATTTCGTATTTGCGCAAAAACGCCCGGAACTCCTCCTGAAACGTCTTTACGCGATGGTGCTCCCGCTGGTTGCGGATGTATTCGCGGACTTCTTCAACCGCCGACTGGCTCACGGAAAAGGCTCCATAACCCGCCTGCCAATGAAATCCCCGATAGGCCGCTCCACGCTCCCGCAGCCACTCGGTGGCGCTCTTTTTCAAACCGCCGACCACATCGCTCAAGGCCACCGTTCGCCCGAGGATGAAGAGCACATGCGCATGGTCAGGCTCCGAGTTGATCTCCACCGGCATGCAATCCATGCCCTTCAACGTCCCGCCCATGTAGGCGTGGAGGTCGTGTCGGACGTCGTCCATCAGAACGCGCTCACGGTTTTTCGTCGAGAAGACCAGATGCACATAGAGTTTGGCGAGCGATTGCGGCATGGCGTGAAGGACGCGTTAGGGGTGAATGCAGGCCTCTCGCGCCCCTTCAGGGCGCGATGAAATGGGGGTGGTTTGAACGTTCCTTTCCCAGGGCATCGGTCGCCGAGGCTTCCTCAGCCCTGGGCTGGAATCTCGGTCCCCGTTGGGGACGCATACCATCGGCCCAACGGGCCAGGACACCACGCCCACGAAACCTCGGTCGGTTTCCATGACGCGCTGCATCGGCCCAACCAGCCGGACAATCACGCCTTCGCAACCTCGATCCGTTTTGAGGACATCCTGCTTCGGCCCAACGGGCCGAAAGACTCTAGCCCAGGGCTGAGCGCAGCGATGCCCTGGGTTCATGAGGCGCACACACCGCAATCCCGTCGTCGCGCCCTGAAGGGGCGCGAGAGACATCCAATGGCTCCACGCACCCAGTGAATTTAGGTTTGCGCATTCATTACCGTGGCGCATCGTCGATGGGGCCTGCCACCATTGAAAGTCGTCTCCATGGCGTCGCAGCTTCGGCTGCTCAGGTGAATGGTGGGCCTTGCCTTGGCCGTCGTTGCGGATTCTCTCCGTTGGTTCATTACAGAAACAAAGCACTCGCCCTGGTGCGCATGACGGCGAGGCCAGAGGCGTGGCGGGTCTGTTACAGGGAAGATGCCCGCCAAGTTGAGTGGGAGGTTGTGGAGACAGCACAATCATCGCATTCACCCATCCCTCCGTTGGTAATCAAATGAAGCGGGATTCGTGACTTTAAGCCGTTCGAGCAGTTCTGGTGTAACCGCCTCCGGTGTTTCTTCCCACGCCAGCCCCAGCGCATGAAAATACGGGCGGAAGCCTTCCTTCACGGTGCGGCTGATCTGCCAGACAAAGGGCTCATGGTTCCCTTTCACATGAGCCTCTTCCAAGAACGTGTAATACGCCAGGCGCACGTCCACCGGCAGCACGGCGGGCGGATAACCGGCCTTCAGGAGTTCCAGATTCATGAGCAGGCGCCCGGTGCGGCCATTGCCATCCACGAAGGGATGAATCTTCACGAAGTCACTGTGCACGCGGGCGGCGCGTTCCACGGGGTGCAGGGCCATCGCCTCGGTTTGATACCAGGTGATGAACTGCTCCATCAGCTCCGGTACACGGACCTGATCCGGCGGCAGATGCTCCGCGCCGGAGATGCGCACGTTCACCGTGCGGTAGCGGCCTGCGTTGTCGTCGTCGATGCCTTTGAGGATGAGCTGATGCAGGGATTTGATCGTCCACTCCGTCAGCGGCTCGTTCTTCTGCACCAGGTCTTCCAGCAGCAGGATGGCGTTCTTGTGGTTCACGGCCTCCAGATGCTCTCGGATGGATTTTCCTCCGATGGTGATGCCTTCGAGCGCCACCTTGGTTTCTTGCAGGGTGAGCGTGTTGCCCTCGATGGCATTGGAATGGTAGGTCCAGCGCACGATGAGGTCCTCCCGCAGATTGCGCACAATCGCCGGGTCCAGCGGTCGATGCTGATCCAGCGTGGCCTTGAGGCGGTCGATGTCAGGGAAGGTGTGCATGAAACGAAGGGGCTAACTTGGCAATGCGATGCCTTTGATTCTGCGGTAGAGGCTGAGCGCAAATGAATCGGTCATGCCAGCGACAAAATCGACCACACCCAAAAGTCTAATATATTCGTCAGGGTGGACATCTGCATCACTGCGACTTTCGCGGAACTCACGTGGCATGAGGTCTAAAAGCTTGCGTGCTTTAGGACATCTTTTCTTGGTCTCCGTTTCAGCAGCAACTTTTTCAACAGCGTCGGCAAAAGCATCAAGGAGTCCAGGTATGATTTCAAAGCCCGCTGCCTCAATCTCCAGCACTCCACGCATCGAATACACCTTGCTCACAGCCAGGTTCTTCATGTTCGCAAACACTGTAGCGCTGGGTGTGCGGGCAAGCAAATCCCCCTCAAAAGTGCCTGCAAGCAGATCACTTTCATGTTCAGCAAAGACCTCGACCAATTCACGCACTGCAGATCCAAAAACTAGAGATCGAAGATAAGTGATCCGCGCTTGATCATCCCAATCTGGAAACCTAGTCCGCCAATCCGGCTTGATGTCTCTGACCACTTCCAAGTAGAGGTTTTCCACTTCGACGTAACTCATGCGGCCCAACCTCAAACCATCCTCAAGGTCAATAATCCGATAGCAAATGTCGTCAGCAGCTTCAGTCAGATAAGCCAATGGATGCCGGCACCAACGGAGTTCGTGCTCTTTCACGAGTCCTAGTGCAGTCGCCACTTCATTCCAAAGCGCTGTATCGTGTTCAAAGAATCCCGGCTTTTTGCCGTGGACTTGGCGTTTTGCCGCTTCTTTGTCCAAGAGCGCAGTCGAAGCGGTGGGATACTTGGCATACGAGCCCAAAGCTGCGTAGGTCAACCGAAGGCCGCCGGCATCTCGCGACATCTGCTGGCGGCCAAGAATTCGAAAGCCCTCCGCATTGCCTTCCCAGTTTTCAAAGTCTGATATTTGCTGTTTCGAGAAGCCTTCTTTGATACCCTCAGCTATGGCCGAGTTTTCGAACCAGTAGCGAATGGCGTTCTCACCAGAATGGCCAAATGGAGGATTGCCTATATCGTGGGCAAGGGCACCCGTTGCCACAATCATACCGATGTCAGAGGGGCTCAGAAGTTCCTTCATTGGCTCCTTGGTGTTTTGATACTCCAAGTGCCCCCAACGCTCTAGAATGGTTTGTCCTGCTGCTGTGCCGAGTGACTTCGCAACAGTGGAAACTTCCAAGCTGTGAGTCAGACGGGTTCTGACGTAGTCGCTGCCGCTCAGCGGAAAAACTTGTGTTTTGTCCTGCATTCGACGGAACGCCGATGAGAAGATGATGCGATCATAGTCGAACTGCCAAGGTGGACGTGCCGGGTCGTATGGATGGTCACGGTCGTCGCCGAGCCGTTTGAAAGAAAGTAGTTGGTTCCAGTTCATCATAATAGGCGCTTAGTGCTGTGGGACTCTCAGTTTCCCCGTCAGCAGGCGCTGCATCAGGCCGCGCTTTTGCTGGTCGAGGGCGGTGCGTTGGGTGCGGAGGAGGGTGAGTTGCTGGTCGGCGGTGTCGAGGATGGTGGCGATGTGGCGCTGCTCGTCGAGGGTGGAGGGGATGCGGATGGAATCGCGAAGGAAGACGATAGGGTCGAAGATGAGCTTCTCGATGTGGACGCCGGTGCTGGCGACGCGGGAGAGGCGGATCATGCGCGGTGTTTGGGCGAGCCAGGCGAAGAAGGGCATGTGCAGACGCTCCGGCGCGGTGTTCACCAAGATGGCGTATTCCTTGGAGACGTGGCTTCCGGCGAACTCGGGTGTGACAAAGCCCCAGGCACCATGGGCGACCTGTCGCTTGGAGATGAGGAAGTCATCGGCGTGCAGTTCGTGGAGGTCTTGAGTCTTGTAGTCGGAGCCAAGCACATCAGGCCGACGGAAGAGACCGCCGCAGCGGCGGCGGAGGCTGACAAGGGAGAGCGCCATTTCGGGCGACCAGTCGATGGGGCGGAAGACGCGTTGCAGCACCTCGCTCATGCGGACCTTGATCCACGGCTTCTTGGAGAAGGCGGGGAACCGCTTCTTGCCGGTGAGGAGCTGCTGCATGAGGGCCTTCTTGCGGCGCTCCTGGGCATCGATGAGGCCGTCGAGCTGGGTCAAGGCCTCGTCCCACGTCGTCAGGATGTCGGCGATCTTGCGTTGTTCGGCGAGGGGGGGCAAATCAACCTCCCATGTCTCTATCCATCCTTTCTGGATATGCACCAATCCCGCCGCACCTTGCGCTGTGTGTTCAATGCGATAGGTCAACTGGCGCAAGATGTGATATGCAAACTTGCGGTCTAGCTGTCGTCCACAGAGGATTCTCCAAGTGTGATAGTTGAGAAGGCCTTTGGTGGGTTCCTGCCAGAAATGAGGACCAAAAGATGCGCCCTTGCTTCCTGACCAAGCGAATAGCAAATCTCCCGGTTCGATCAGTATCTTAGGGGCATAATCACCTTCAAAGTAATTATACTCTTTTGATCCGTTTAAATTTTGAATTCGGATGATTGGCAGTCCGCGGTCTGACCATTCGTGTGGTTTGAATCCTCTTCCATTAAGGAATTCTGCAACTTCTCCGAGAGGAGTTAGCTTCCATCCGGGTGAGCTGACTCGCTGTTTCATACCCCCAGCTCCTCCAGGTAAGCCTGCATCTTCGCCCGCACGGCGGCGAGTTCGGATTCGAGGCGGGTGATGTCGGCCTTGACGGTGTCGAGGTTGATCTCGGCCTCTTCCTCGAAGGTATCGACGTAGCGGGGGATGTTCAGATTAAAATCGTTGTCGGCGATCTCCTGCGGGGTGGCGCGGTAGGCGTATTTTTCCACCGTGGCAAAGGCGCGGTAGGTGGCGACGATCTTGCCAAGGTGCTCGGTGGTGAGGAGGTTCTGGTTCTTGGCATCTTTATACTCGCGGGAGGCATCGATGAAGAGCACGTCGCCATGGGTCTTGCCTTTGTTAAACAGCAGGATGGCGGCGGGGATGCCGGTGCCGAAGAAGAGATTCGCCGGCAGGCCGATGACGGCCTCCAGCAGGTTCTCCTCGATCATCCGCTGGCGGATCTTTCCCTCCGCCGCGCCCCGGAACAGCACGCCATGCGGGACGACGACACCGATGCGGCCGGTGCCTGCGCGGGCGGTCTCGACCATGTGGGAGATGAAGGCCCAGTCGCCCTTCGACTTCGGTGGCAGGCCGCGGTGGTAGCGGTGGAAGGCATCCTTTTCCGCGTCCTCCTGCCCCCATTTGTCGAGCGAGAACGGCGGATTTGCCACGACGATGTCGAAGTGCATGAGCTGGTCCCCCTCAATGAGGCGGGGATTGCGCAGGGTGTCTCCCCACTCGATGCGGAAATTGTCCATGCCATGAAGGAACATGTTCATGCGGCAGAGGGCATGGGTGGTGCCATTCATCTCCTGGCCGAAGAGGGCGAAGTCCCGCTCATCGGCCTGACGGCCCACTTTGATCAACAGCGAGCCAGAGCCGCAGGTGGGATCGCAGATGGTGTCGCCCTTTTTCGGAGCCAGCAGCATGGCGAGCAGGCTGGAGACCTGACCGGGTGTGTAGAACTCGCCCGCCTTTTTTCCGGCATCAGAGGCGAAGCGCTCCAGCAGATACTCATACACATTCCCGATGACATCCTCCTCCCCGACGACGGAGGGCCGCAGGTCGAGCCGTGGATCGGCGAAGTCCTGGAGCAGGAGCTTCAAGCGGGCATTGCGGTCGCGAGTCTGGCCGAGCTTGTTTTCGGAATTGAAGTCCACCTCGCGGAAGACGCCTTCCAGCTTGGCCTTGTTCGCCTCTTCAATGCCAGCGAGGGCCACATTCATGCGCTCGCCGATGTCGGCCTCATTGCGCTGGGCATAGAGGCTGAGGAAGTCGCAGCCTTCCGGGAGCTGGAAGCGCTCGCGGGCGAGGCGGCGCTTCACGCGCTCCTCATCGCCGCCGTATTCCTTCAGGTAGGCCTCGCGGTGGTCGCGCCAGACATCGGACATGTATTTCCAGAAGAGCATCACGAGGATGTAGTTCCGGTAGTTTTCAGCATCGACGACGCCCCGGAAAGTGTCGCAGGCACGCCAGGCGACGTCGTTGATTTCAGATTGGTTGATCTTGGGCATGGGATTCAGAAGAGGGGACTTGGAGAGGGGGAGAAGAGGAGAGGAGCGCGGACACTCTTGTCCGCTGACTTGGAGACTAGGAGCTGGCGGCGTGGAGTTTCCCCGCCGCGAGGGCGGCGATTTGGGCTTGGATGAGTTGGGAACGCTTTGCGGCGATCAGTTTGAGAAGCCGTTGTTCTTCATTGTGCAGCTCATGAAGCGTGACAATCCGCCGCTGAACGTCCAAGGGAGGCAACTGGACTTCAAACTCCCGCATCGCAGCGATAGGGATGGCCTGAACAAAGGAACCGCGAGCGAACTCCATGAGGCGGGCCTGCGTTTCACGCAGATTGAGATACCAGCGGAGGTATTCGGGAAGGAGGCGGGCGGACTTGAGTCGGACAACAAAGAACTGCCCGCCAGCAACGCTGGGAGTCGCGGATTCAAACACGGCAGCCGTGGCTCGCGATCCTTTCGATGCCACTAAAACATCCCCAGGGCGGAGCCGGTGCTTGTCACCGTGGCTTGGATCAAGCTTGATCATGCTAGGAGCTTCAATCTGAATGCGGCCATCCTCCCGCAAATCCCCAATTCGCAGCAAGTGGTAGTTTCCATCTGCGGCAGCCTTGGCAGCATCCGATCCGCGCAGAGTAAGCCCTGAGCTGATGTCGGCGAGATTTGCGAGAGGAAGCAGCATAGGTTCAGCCGTTGCAGATGGGGTTGTGTGACTTGATCAAGTCGGCCTCGATTTGAAGTCGCTGGGCTTCGGCGCTCACTCCCATGACTGCCATGCGGTCGGCCTGGTGGCGACGCCAGCAGGATTCTTTGTGGTGAGCATCAAACCGCTCCGAGAAGTCGCCCGTTTGGCCGACATAGAGAACAGTGTTTTGCTTGAGGATGAGGTACACACCTCCAACTGCCTGGAACGGGGTGTTCAAGGGGTAGATGGTGAAGGTGTATTGAGTGCCGGAGGCACCGGTTGCGTTGATTTGAGCGTTGTTGCTCATGGGTTTTGGTGGTGTTGGATAGTGCGGAGCGGCCCCTACTTCCCGCTTGATTCCAAACCGTTGTCACCCTAGCTTTCAGTCTCTTACCTCTGGCGGCTGTGGCAACACGGTCCTCAGCACAAAACCTCGCCGAATCCATTTTGGATAGAGCGGGGTTTTGTGGCAAGGAGGGCATGTGGAAAGCATCAATCTTATTGATGCATCTGTCAATAGAACAGATGCTTTCTTTTCTTGCAGTATTATTAATGATGCGGTTATGAGACACTCATTCTCGTTCAACAAGGCCTTTTTGGACAACTTCCGCCGTTCATCTGCACTGCAACGGCTGGCGGAGGAACGGGATTCATTGGCGGCGATGATGAAAGCCGAGTCTAGTAAGATCGTGCCGGTGGCACGTGTAGCCCGGATCTTGGACGTCTCGGTGCGTCTGCTGTGGAAATGGATCGATCAAGGTTGGGTCACGACCTGTAAACGTCCTTCTGAACACTACCGGAAGGGCATCAGCAAACCCGCTTTCACCCGCTTTCTGAACCGCCTGATCCAGTATCAGGAACAGGCGCAGCGATACGTATCACCGGTCCCGCGCGGTCGCCCTGCAACTGCACGCATGCGTTTGCGCAAGGCCTACTTAGCCGGGCAGGTAAGCGACGGCATGACCGCTGAGCAATGCGCATCTGCTTTGGGCATTTCGACAGACTCCGTGCTCCGAACCTGGCGCAAAGGCTGGGTGCGGAGCTTCAAAATATCCGCCTGCCGCTCTCGCTTAGGCGATCGAAGCAAAGCAAAACGGGCAAAAAAGAAGTTGACAGCGGATTCAGCGAAATAGGCCTTAAACCTCGAAATACGCGTTGCAGAGGACTTGCAGAGCCTTGCAAACGCAAAATGAGTGCACGCTTTTCTTTCAAACCATTGATAATGAAAGGCAGGACAAAATGCCGGACGCGTTGTGGTAAGGTGTGGGTGCCTAAAAAGGCGTCCTTTGCAATGATCACCATCAACTCCTCCGCTATCCGCGCCGTGGAATACAACGAGTTCACCGGCGACCTCACAATCTACTTTCAGTCCTCGAGTGGCTACACCTTCCACGGCGTGCCCTGGGATGTCTATGTCGGCCTGATCTCCGCTTCGTCGGCAGGCAGCTACTATCACCGCTACATCAAGGGCCGTTACCGTTGAATCATCATGACACGCAACGGTAAAATCGCCCGCCTGCCGAAAGCCATCCGCGACCGGTTAAACCAGCAGATTCATGATGGCGTGCCCGGCAAAGCCCTGGTGCGCTGGCTCAATGGACTCAACGAGGTGGTGGACATTCTCGTCCGACACTTCAACTCAACCCGGGTCACAGAACAGAACCTCTCCGAGTGGAAGCAGGGCGGCTATCAGGACTGGCTCAAACAGCAGGAGCGGCGTGGCTGGGTGCGTCGTCTCAGCGAAGAAGCGGAGGACATAGTCGAGGACGCTGGCGTCATGCCCTGGATGGAGAGGGTAGGAGCGATGTTTGAGGTAAAGCTGGGCAAGGTGGTGGAGGCCGTTCTCCACGAGCCCGTCGAAACCCACGAGCAGATAGGCGGTCTCATCCAACTGAGCCGAGAACTGGCCCGGCACCGGCAGTTGTCTCAGGACGCAGCCCGGTGGCGGCGTGAGGAGGTCCAGCGACGAGACCACGAGAACCCGCAAGACATGGACGAACGAATCCAGCGGGCTCGGAACAAGGCGCTCTCCTATTTTTTCGGACAGAGCAATCACGAGGCCATTCTCCGTCAGATCACGGAAAAGATGTCACCCGAAAGGCGGGAGAGCTTCGAGAAAGCACTCAATGACAAAGCGCTCGAATACCTCACTGGGGCCGAATCCCCCGGGTTTGCCGATCCGGTCGAGGATGATCCCGCGGATGAAGGCACCATACCCGATCCAACCAAATCCGACTCAATCCAACCGGATCCAACCTCTTTTCCTGCAACGGCATGATCCATCCCAGTCTCACTTCATCCGTGTCCATTCATGCTGATCCATGGTCTGGATCGAGGACGAGGACGAGAACGACGGGGAAGGTCCGAGCGGAGCGGTTTGGGACTCTACGCCCTTGGCTCTATGCTCTCCGCTCCTGCGCTGCCGCGTTTGAGCATGACGGCGAGCAGGGCGATGTCCGCCGGATTGACGCCTTGGGCTCTCGCGGCTTGGCCGAGGGTGGCGGGGCGGAGGGCGGTGAGGCGGTGCTTGGCCTCGGTTTTGAGGCCGGGGATGGCGTGGTAGTCGAAGTCGGCGGGGATGGCTTTTTCATCCATGCGGGCGGTTTTGGCGACCATGTCTTCCTGCCGGGTGATGTAGCCAGCGTATTTGACGTCGTTTTCGACGAGGCTCCAGACCTCGGGAGTGAAGCGGTCGCGGAGGTCGGAGGGCAGGGAAGTGGGGCTGTTTTCGGGTCGCTTGAGCCACTGCACGGCGGAGAGGCCGTCGAGCCGGGTCTCGGCGAGGAGGGTCTTGGCGGCCTGGATGGCGTCGAGCTTGGCCTGGGTGTGCTTTTGGCGGAAGTCGGAGACGAGGCCGATCTGGGCGGCGAGGGGGGTGAGGCGGAGGTCGCAGTTGTCCTGGCGGAGGAGGAGGCGGTACTCGGCGCGGGAGGTGAAGAGGCGGTAGGGCTCGGTGGTGCCTTTGGTGACGAGGTCGTCGATCATGACGGCGAGGTAGGCCTGGCTGCGCTGGAGCAGGAAAGGGGGGCGGCCCTGGGCCTTGAGGGCGGCATTGGCCCCGGCGATGAGGCCCTGGCCGGCGGCTTCTTCATACCCGGAGGTGCCATTGATCTGCCCGGCGAAGTAGAGGCCAGAGACGCGCTTGGTCTCCAAGGTGGGGTGGAGCTGGGTGGGGGGGCAATAGTCGTATTCGACGGCGTAGCCGGGGCGGATGATCTCGGCGTTTTCGAGTCCGGGGATGGACCGGATGAAGTCGTACTGGACCTCGAAGGGCAGGGAGGTGGAGACGCCGTTCACGTAGAATTCGCGGGTGTGGCGGCCCTCCGGTTCCAGGAAGATCTGGTGGCGTTCCTTCTCCGCAAAGCGCACCACCTTGTCCTCCACAGAGGGGCAGTAGCGGGGTCCGACGCCCTCAATGTTGCCCGAATACATCGCCGACTTGTGGATGTTCGCCCGGATGATGTCGTGCGTTTGAGGGGTCGTGTAGGTGATCCAGCAGGGAATTTGTTCCACGTGGAACGTTACGGGCTGCCAGCGGTTCAGGGTGAACTGGTTGGGGCCGGTGCTTGGCAGCCTGGAATGACGAATGGCGAATGAGGAATGAGGAATGTCTGAGGCGCTGGGTTCGTCATTCGTCATTCTGGTTTCGTCATTCCCGCCGCCGAGAGCTGCTTCGTCCTCGTCTTCGGGGAGCACTCCCGAGAGAAAACTGAATTGCGGCGGCGGGCTGTCTCCCGGTTGCGGGTCGCATTTGGAGAAGT
The DNA here is from genome assembly GCA_964452755.1 of uncultured Prosthecobacter sp. Taxonomy (GTDB): domain Bacteria; phylum Verrucomicrobiota; class Verrucomicrobiia; order Verrucomicrobiales; family Verrucomicrobiaceae; genus Prosthecobacter. Next base: position 1,922,050 of record CAYVQY010000001.1, read on the forward strand.
CGATGCTGCGGCTGTTGAGGCGGCAGGGGGTGCCGGTCTTGAAGCGTTGGACGTCGAAGCCGAGGTGGCGGAGGCTGTCGGACAGGGTGGAAATGCTGTCGCCCATGCGCCCGCCGGCCTGGTTTTGCTGGCCCACATGGAGGAGTCCGCGCATGAAGGTCCCGGAGGAAATGATGACCGCCTTGGCCCGGTAGATCATGCCGAGGGAGGTGCGGATGCCGGTGATGGCGTCGTTTTCGACAAGGAGTTCGGCGGCGTTGCCCTGGTGGAGGTCGAGGTTGGGCTGGTTCTCGATGAGCCATTTCATGCGGAACTGGTAGGCTTTCTTGTCGCACTGGGCGCGGGGGGCCTGGACGCTGGGGCCCTTGCGGGCATTGAGCATCCGGAACTGAATGCCGGTGGCGTCGGTGTTCCGGCCCATGATGCCGCCAAGGGCGTCGATCTCGCGCACGACATGTCCCTTGGCCAGGCCGCCGATGGCGGGGTTGCAGGACATCTGGGAAATGGTGTCGAGATTCTGGGTGAGGATGGCCGTCTGGCAGCCCATGCGTGCGGCGGCCATGGCGGCCTCGACCCCGGCGTGACCGGCTCCGCAGACGATGACATCGTAGTGCTTGGGGAAGGTGTAGAGGCTCATGGAATGACGAATGGCGAATGCGAATGACGAAGGGCCGGAAGGGCAGGGGCGGAGGGTAGCACGGGAGGCGCATTGTTCCATGTGGAACGTGGGGGTGGGAAAATGACGAAACCAGAATTCCGAATGACGAACGAATGTCGAAATGCGAAGCCCGAACGCAGTGAAGCGGTGATTGGGCTTCAGGTTTCATTCGGCATTCATCATTGATTCGCTGCGCTTCCTTTCGGGCTCTCTTCGGTCGTCTGTCTCGCTACGCTCGGCTCTGATTTCGTCATTCCCGCCTCACTGCGGGCTCTTCATCCTGCTTGCCTTTGGCACCCTCCCCGCTAGTATCATCGCTCCCTCATGGCCACGACCAAAGCCCCCTCTAAAACGCTGGCGAAACATGCCAACGACCCGATCAATAAGAAGCTCACCAATGAAGACAAAGTGGGCCTTTACCGCCAGATGGTGCGCATCCGCCGCTTTGAGCAGGTGTCCCTCCAGCACTACCAGGCCGGGCGCATGGGCGGCTTTCTTCACCTTTACATCGGCCAGGAATCCGTCGCCGTGGGCACGGTTTCCGTGATGGGCGAGAACGATCACGTCATCACCGCCTACCGCGACCACGGCCACGCGCTGGCGGTCGGCATGGGCATGAACGAGTGCATGGCGGAACTCTTCGGCAAGGCCACCGGCTGCTCCCGCGGCAAGGGCGGCTCGATGCACTACTTCGCTCCGGAGAAGAATTACTGGGGCGGTCACGGGATCGTGGCCGGCCAGACGCCGCTGGGTCTCGGCCTGGCTTATGGTTTGAAGTATCGCGGCGTCAAAGGCGCGGCCCTCTGCTTCCTCGGCGACGGTGCGGTGAACCAGGGAGCCTTTCACGAGTCCCTGAATCTTGCCGAGCTCTGGGATCTGCCGGTGATCTATGTGATCGAAAACAACGGCTACTCGATGGGCACCAGCCAGCAACGCTCCTCGGCCTATGTGGACTTTCTCGCCAAGCGTGCCGAAGGCTACGGCATGGCCTGGGAGCAGTTCAATGGCGAGGACATCTACGAAGTACGCGCCGGCGTCGGCAAGGCCATCGAACGGGCGCACAATGAATCGAAGCCGAGCATTCTCGAAATCGCCACCTACCGCTGGGAAGGCCATTCCGTGGCCGACGCGAACAAGTTCAAGTACCGCACGAAGGAAGAGGTCGAGAAGTTTCAGAACGAGCACGACCCCATCCAGGTGTGGAAGCGCAACCTTCTCAGCGAAGGCGTCGCCACGGAGGAAGAGTTGAAGAAGATCGACAAGGAGGCGCAGAAGGAAGCTGAGGACTCAGCCGAGTTTGCCAAGTCCAGTCCGTATCCCGAGCCGGAAACGATCTTTGAAGACGTGTACTGGGAAGTGGACAACAAGACCGAAGCCGGCCAGACCGGGCGGCACTTCTTCAATGACTGAGATCAGGCGAAAGTTCGCCTAGATCGTTCATTTTGAGTCTTTTACGTCGGCTTCGGCGCTGGATGTCAGGACATCCGCCGTGCCGCTGAGGATCACGACGTGCTTGTCGTAGGTTGCCTTCGTATTCGTCAGTTGGGTGATGTAATTCAGCGCTTCGGTGAGAGGGATATTGCTCAGAGCCAGGGTCAGCTTGCGTTCCCCGATGTCCGCACCCTTGATCATGAGGTTCGGCGTGACCTTGCCGCCGCTGGCATTCTTTGAGAGCGTCCGGAGTCCGTCGATCGCTTCAGCCAGTGTGACGTCCTGCATGTCCAGTTTTGGCAGGATCACAGTCGCATACTTCTGCTTCAGCGTGCCTTCGTCGATTTTGTGATTTGAGCGGATGAAGGCCAGCATGTTGTTGGTCTCCGTGTGCTTCGGATTTGCAGCCGCCACTCTGGAGAGAAGCTGGTAGGCGGTGGCGTAGTCGTTCCGGTAGAAGGCCGCGCGTCCCTGCTGAAACACCGCGTTGAGATCTTCCGCCGAAACGGGAGCCGTGATCAAAACAAAGGCCGCAAAAAATGCGGCCGCGGAAACAGATACCTTCGCCCTAATCGTGTTCGTTTTCATAGGATGGTTGGATTGAATTGTGTCGATTTCATCAAATCGTGGGGCGGAAGTCAAGACCGCACCCGGCACGAAGCTTGAAGCCGTGTGCTTCCTGCTCCATCGGTGCGGCTCATGCCGCCGCCGAAAAAGAAAACCACCAGCCAAGTGAACGTCCTGCTCGGAAGCGACGAAGCGCGGGTGAAGGAGGCCGCGCTCGCGCTGGTCCGCAGCCTCACGCCGCCGGATGCCGGCGACTTCAGCAACGACATCATCGACGGCACCGCGGACAATGCCGACCACGCGGGGCAGATCTGCGGGAACGTGTGCATGGCGCTGCAGACGCTGCCGTTCTTCGGCGGCACGAAAGTCGTGTGGCTGAAGAACGCGAACTTCCTCGCCGATTCGGGTCCCGGCCGCGGACAGGACGCGGTGAACGGCTTCGAGCGCATCGTCAACATTGTAGAAGGCGGCCTTGGCAGCGACGTGCAGTTCGTCATCAGCGCCTCCGGCATCGACAAGCGCCGCAACTCCTACAAGCGTCTGTCCAAGCTCGCGAATTTCGAGGTGTTTGACAAGCCGGACACCTCCCGCGCCGGCTGGGAGGGACCCGTCCTCGCCATGGCCTCGCAAAAGGCCAGGGAACTCGGCATCACCTTCGAAAGCGGCGCACTGGACCTGCTGGTGCAGATGGCCGGTGACGACACGCGTCAGATGGAGAACGAGCTGGAAAAAATCGATCTCTTCCTCGGCGAGCGTCGCCGCGCCGGACTCAAGACGGTGCAGGGTCTTGTTTCCATGAGTCGCGCCGGCGTGCTGTGGGATCTGGGAAATGCCATCGGGAAACGCGACCTCGCGCGTGCGCTCGAACTGCTCGGCACGCTCATGTATCAGGGTCAGAACGCGATCGGCCTGCTGCTCGCCGCCATCGTTCCGCGTGTGCGCAGCCTGCTGCTCATCAAGGATCTCGGTTCGCGTCACAAGCTCAACAAGTTCAACTACTCCGGCTTCTGCGCATCTCTCGAAGGCCTGCCCTCCTCCGCCACCGGCCATCTTCCGCGCAAGAAGGACGGCACCGGCTTCAACGCGTATCCGATGTTCCTCGCGCTGCCAGAAACGGGGAACTTCACCCTCGACGAACTCCACGCCGCCTACAAAGCCTGCCTCGTCGCGAACTCGAAACTCGTCACCTCCTCGCTCGATCCGAAGCTCGTGCTGGAGCGTCTGCTCGTCGGCATCCTGGCACGAAAAGCACGCTGATCCACCATGACCACTTCTACCATTCTCACCTGTCTTCTCATCGGCGTTCTGAGCGGCGTCGTAGCCTCGCTGTGCGGTGTCGGAGGTGGCGTGGTCATGGTGCCCGCTTTTGTCTTCCTCCTCAAATTGGAGCAGAAGACCGCCGTCGCCACGTCCCTCGCCATCATCATTCCCACCGCGCTCATGGCCACCACGCAGAACGCGCGTTCGGGATTTGTGGACTGGAAAGTCGCCGCCGTCACCGCCGTCTCCGCATCCGTTTTCGCCTACTTCGGCGCCGGCTGGCTGAAGGCCATGAGCAACGAAACACTGACGCGGATCTTCGGCACGATCCTTGTCGTCTTCGGCGTCAAGATGCTGCTGCAGGGCAAGGCGTGAGCCCGTTTCACCGACTCACCACACCAGCGCATCAAGGAGAAACGTCGCGATCATCGCGAATGAAATCACCAGCCGCAGCACCAGGCCCACGCCCGTGCCGAGCAGGGAGCCCCAGGCCGATTTCGCCGCCGGATGAAGGCGCTTTTTGGCAAAGACCAGCTCAAACGCGATCCCGCCGATCAACGGACCGAGCACCAGTCCAAAAGGACCAAAAAACATCCCCACGATCCCGCCGATGAACACGCCCGCGATGCCCCAGCGGCTCGCGCCAAACCAACGCGCACCCATCGCTCCGCTGACAAAATCCAGAATGTAGGCGATCACCAGCAGCAGCGACAGGATCACCAGACCCCACGCGCCCATCGCGGACTCCGGACGCAGCACCGTGTGTACGATCCCAGCCACGAAGATCAGCAGCGGCCCGGGCAGAAAAGGCACCACCGATCCGATCAGGCCGACGATCAGCAGGCAGATCGTCACCATCCACACGCCCCACATCTCCCACGGCATCGTCGTGAAAAAATCCGCCGTCGCAGTCCATGCGTCGTTGAGCCACTCAATCATCGCACCACCTCGTTTTCGATTCCACCGGCTGGCGCACACTGCGCGGCCACTTCAGTCCCTCACGCGGCCAACCGAGATAGATCAAGCCCACGCAAAGGTCCTCCGGGCCGATTTGAAGCCAGTCCGCAAACTCGCGTGTGCCGAGCAGCGGCGGTGACGACCAGTAGCAGCCAAGACCTGCGGCCGTCGCCGAGAGTTGCAGGTTTTGCAGCGCACAGGCCACCGCCTCGATCTCTTCGATTTCGGGAATCTTCACGCCGCCGCGCCGCTCCATCACACAGGCAATCACCACCGGAGCCAGCAGCGGGTTTTCACCCATCTTTTTCAGCTTGTCCTCGCGGAACTCATTCGCCGGCGTCGTTTCGCGATAAACCTGCTGCATCGCCAGTGCCAGCCGCTGTCTGGCCGCGCCTTGATGTACCACAAACTTCCACGGCTCCGTCAGCCCATGCGTCGGCGCCCAGGTCGCATCTTCGAGGACCGTCGTCAGCAGCTCGCGTTCGACCGTGCGCGACGCCTCCATGTCCACCGGCTTGATGGAGCGCCGGTGGCGGATCAGCGCACTGATTTGTTCGTGGGTGGCGGGAGGCATGCGCGCGAGTGATGCGACCTGTCAGCCGTGCTGTCAAGATTCGCCATCCGAGGCGTCGTTCGAGAAAGTGGAAGGAACGCGTGGTCGTGGCACGTTCGATTTTTACCATGAGCCATCTCTGCTTCCGCGTTTGCGCGGTGATTCTTTTCCTCTCCGCACTGCCACTTGCCGCCGCATCGACGCCGAACGTCATCCTGCTCATGGGCGACGACCACGGCTGGGAGGAGACGGGCTACAACGGCCATCCGCATGTCAAAACACCGGTGCTCGACGACATGGCCGCGACCGGACTGAAGTTCGAAAACTTCTACGCCGGTCATCCGAGCTGCTCGCCCACACGCGCGAGTTTCATGACGGGGCGGCATCCGAATCGCATGGGCACCTTTGCGCCGGGCTGGTCCTTTCGTCCGGAGGAGATCACCTGCGGCCACATCATGACCAAGGCCGGCTATGACTGCATGCATTTGGGCAAATGGCACCTCGGCGCGGTGAAAGCCGAGTCGCCGGTGAGTCCGGGCAAGATGGGCTTTCACGAATGGCTCTCGCACGACAACTTCTTCGAGCTCAACCCCTCCTTCTCGCGCAACGGCGGTCCGCCGCAGGTTTTCAAAGGCGAGAGCTCCGAGATCCTGATCGACGAACTGACGCAATTCATCGGGCGTGCGAAGAAAGAGGAGAAGCCCTTCTTCACCGTCGTCTGGTTCGGCTCGCCGCATGAACCTTACAGCGGACTGTCGGCCGATCTCGCGCTCTACGACGACCTGCCGGCGAAGTACACCGAGAAAAAGGTCAAGCTCACCTCCAACGAAACCGGCGGACAAACAACGCGACCACAGGGCGAGGTGCTGCGCGAGCGCTACGCCGAGATCACCGCCATGGACCGCTCCATCGGAACGCTGCGGAAGTTCCTCGCCGCCCAGGGCTTGCGCGAGAACACGCTGCTGTTTTACTGCGGTGACAACGGCACCTCCGCCGACGGCTCGCTCTACACGCCGCATCGCGGGGTGAAAGGCCAGATCTACGACGGCGGCATTCTCGTGCCCGGCCTCATCGAATGGCCCGCACGCGTGCCGCAGCCGCGCAGCACCAGGATCCGCGCCAGCACGAGCGACCTCCTGCCCACGCTCTGTGCGATCACCGGCCAGCCGCTACCGGATCGCCCCATCGACGGCATCGACCTCACGCCTCTGATCGATGGCAAGATGACCACACGCTCGAATCCGCTCTGCTTCTGGGACTTTGGCGGTGACAAAAAAGGCGAGCCCTACATCGATCCCGAACTGCAAAAAGGCACCACGCCTCTGGTCAAAAAGTCCGGTGGGAAAGCGACACGTGACTTTAACAACTTCAAGCACCCGACCATCTCCGATGCCGACTACCGCGGTGCGCGCACCATCATCGAAGGCGACATGAAGCTCGTGATTCACGAGCAGAAGAAAGGTGAGCCGAAGGTCGAGCTCTTCGATCTCAAAACCGATCCCGCCGAAACGACCGACCTCGCCAAGCAACAACCTGAAACCGTTGAGACCTTGAAGACCAAGCTCCACACCTGGCAGGACAGCGTGCTGAAGAGCCTCACTGGCGCCGACTACACGAAGTGAACTGACTTCGCAGCTCCCTACTTCCCGCCCTTTTGCGGCGGATCATCAACGATGAAGGCCTCAGGGAAGTCGGCGGCTTTCGCACCGCCTTTTTCGCGCAGGCGCTTGTTCTGCTGATTGCCGCGCGGCGGGTTCATGGGAATCTCCATGCCGCCGAGATCGGCCATCATCGCGTAGAGGCGGTCCTGCATGTCCTTCTTGGTCTTTGCGAAGGCAGAATCGTGAATCAGGTTGTGCTGTTCGTCCGGATCCGCCTGGATGTCGAACAGCTCATCCGTGTCCCACAGGCCGTAGTAGGTGATGTACTTGAACTGGTCTCCGCGGAGGCAGAAATGCGTCGGCGTTTGCGGGTAGTTCGGCTCCCAGTAGTACACGTAGAGGAAGTAGTCGCGCCAGGGGATCTCGCGTCCCTGCGCGATCGGCAGAAAGCTCTCGCCGTCCATGTGCGGCGGTTTCTTGAGGCCCATCGCCTCCATCACGGTGGGTGCGATGTCGATGTTGGCGACGACCTCCTCCACGACGGTGCCGCCCTTGATCAAGCTCGGGCACTGCATGAGCATCGGCACGCGGCTGGAGGTTTCGTAGGCGACGCGTTTGTCGATCAGGCCGTGCTCGCCAAACATGTAGCCGTTGTCGCCCATGTAGATGACCAGGGTGTCGTCGTAAATTCCCATCTTCTTGAGCTGGTCCATCACAGCGCCGATGCTCTCATCGACAGAGATGAGCGATTCGCAGTACGCCTTGTAGAGCGACTCCATGCTGTCCGTGGAGTAGAGCGGGAAGTCCATGCCGTGCCAGCTGTTGCGCTGATCGAGCAGCCAGCGCGGACGGTTGGCGTAGTTGTCGGTTTGCATCGCGCTGGAAGCCGGCAGCTTGAACGGCACATCCGCCAGCGAGCCCTTGTACTTCGGCTCGGGCGTGAACGGTCCGTGCACGGCCTTGTGCGAGAGGTAGAGGAAGAAAGGCTTCTCGCGGTCGGTCTGCTGCTCCAGAAACTCCAATGCATGCTTCGTGAGCAGCGTGGTGATGTAGCCGTCCTGCTTCACGCGTTTGCCGTTCACGTTGATCGTGTAGTTGTCGTTCGGCGGATAGTACTGCCCCTGCCCCTTAAAGCTGACCCAGTAGTCGAAGCCGGGACGGGGATCGTCCTTGTCCGCACCCATGTGCCACTTGCCGATGAAGCCCGTGGCATAGCCCGCCGCCTGCAGATACTGCGGGAAGAATTGCGTGCCCGCAGGCACCATCCGCTGGTTGTCGATCACGCGATGCCGGAAGGTGTAAAGCCCGGTGAGGATCGAAGCGCGGCTCGGCGAGCAGAGCGAGGTGGTGACGAAGGCATTCTTCAAATGAGCGCCGTTCTTCGCCATCGCATCCATCTGCGGCGTTTTGGCAAACGGATTGCCCATGAAGCCCATCGCGTCATAGCGATGATCATCGGAAAGGATGAAGACGACGTTCCGCGGCTTGGCACCCGGGATTCTCTCAGGCGTTATGGTGGCGGGAACGGGGACGACGTCCGCCAGGGCGGAGGAAAGAAGGCCGCACACGATGAAGTGCAGATAAAAGGCGGAGGCCGTAGGTCGCTTCATGCGGACGAGCTTAGCAGCGAATCGCATGTGCCTGCAATGGTGTGATCCTGTTCGTTCTCCGAAGGTCTGTGCTCAGCGCTGCCGGTATTTGTTCATCCACCGTTTGGCGCAACTCGTCTGCTCGCTGGTTTCCAGGCAGCACTTCCGGCGGGCGCGGATCCATTGAACCGGATCGGTGTCGGCAGGGATGAAGCCGGCCCTGGCGCACCAGGCTACGATGAACTGCCCGGTCCTCCCGCAGCCGGCGACGCAATGCACGACCACCGCTTCGCTGGCCGCGTGATGCTGATCCATCAGGTGCACAAAGCGCTCCATTTGTTCATCCGTCGGCACGCCGTAGTCGGGCACGTTGATGTGATGGTAGGTGAACTGATTCGGGACGTCGCGGCGGTTGTCGAACTCGCAGCAGTTCACCACCGCGCGGATGTTGTTTTCCTCGTAGAGTTCAAAGACGTAGGGATCCGGCCACCAGGATGCGGCGATGACGCCTTCCACGATCCACGTGAAGGGCTCGGTTCTTTCGGGCTGTCCCCTCGCGGGCCAGTACCAGGGTCGAATCGGTTGAGACATGGGCTTTGAAATCACTTCTTCCACCGCCTGCGCGGCGGGTCATGCGACATCATGCGACATTTCCCGGCCTCTGCCCGCGTTTAATGCCGGCTCAGTTCTTCATCCTCATGACTCGTCCATCTCGATTCCTTCTCTCATTCACCATTTTCTCACTGCTAGGCTCACCGCTGGTCGCGGCCGATCAGACCAAGATCGTGCTCGTCGCCGGGCAGGTGAAGGAGGTCGATAAAATGGGTCATCATGACTACCTCGGCGGCTGCCGGATCATGGAGGCGATGCTGAAGCAGACACCGGATGTGGAAGTCGTGATGGTGGAAAAAGAATGGCCTGCAGACGAGTCGGTCTTTGAAGGAGCGGCAGCGGTCGTGTTTTACACCGATGGCGGCGGCAAGCAGGCCTACCTCGCCACACCGGAGCATGTGGCGCTGGTGCAGAAGATGGCGGACGGCAAAACCGGGCTCGTAAACCTTCATCAGGCCGTCGAGTTCACGCCTGAGTTCGCGAAACAGTCGGCAGACTGGACCGGTGGCGTTTACAACGCATTCTCCAGTCGCGGCCACTGGGACAGCGTGCATGACAAGTTCCCCGAGCATCCCATCACGCGCGGCGTGACGGCTTGGAAGATCAACGACGGTTGGCTGAACCGCTTCAAATTCCCCGCCGAGATGAAGGGCATCACACCGCTCGTCTGGTCGGGCAAAGAGGCGCTCGGATCACCCGAAGGCGGCGACAAAGACATCGTGTGCTGGACCTTCGATCGCCCCAGCGGCGGACGCTCCTTCAACTTCAGCGGCCTCGACGCACACTTCGCCTGGGAACTCGATGGCATGCGCAAACTCGTCATCAACGGCATCCTCTGGAGCGCCGGCATCGAGATCCCCACCGGCGGCGCGAAATGCGACGCCGACAAGGCCCTGGTCGATTCCTTCCTCACGCCCCGCACCGCTCCACCACCGAAGAAAGCCAAAGCAGTCGCCCAGTAGAGTCGCATTGGACGGATGGTCCTGGCGCTCGCGAACCCCTGGCTCACCTAGGCCCGCATGCCCGGCTTTAAGATGGACCGCTCCGCCGACAGCACCGGTGAGATCGGCGCGCTGAAGGTGGGGTGAGTGTTCCGTGAGCAATGGTGCAAGATCAAGGAGAGGCACTTGCCAAGCGCCTTTATCATTTCACCAAGCCACAAGAGGGTCGTAGGCTTGCATTCTGAGGACCAACTCGTAGCATCCAGCGCACATCTGCGCCTCCCCGTGCTTCTTTCTGACCTCACCTCGGCCCTCGGCTACAACCGATCGCCTCTCTATCGAGAGGACGACGGGGATGGTTTGGTCGCCTTGTCTGACAGGCATTGGATTCGGTCAGCTCGCAAAGCTGGTGTGAGAGGGAGCTACTTCTTCAAAACCAGCCCTGAGCCCGAGGCTCTGCGTCCAGCGGTTCATGTGGCTGAGGCAGACTCTGTGGAAGAAGCTCGGGCCATTCACCGCAAGCTCTGGAACCAGGGCGTGAACCCCTTCCTTATCGTCCTTTTGCCGGGGCAGGTGCGCGTTTTCACTGGGTTCGCCTACAATCCAGCAGCCCCTGAGACTGGGGCGGTGACTCCGGCGATTTCCACGGAACAAAACATCACGCGGATCATCGAAGCGCTTTCAGCCTTCACAGCGGACGCCATCAACAGTGGCGAGATCTGGCAACGCAACGCGGAGCATCTCGGGGCCGAGCAGCGAGTGGATACGATGCTGCTGAAGAACCTCAAAGCACTGGCAGCACAGTTGGAAAAGGATCATTCCCTGCCTCCCGAGACCTGCCACGCGCTCATCGGCAAGTTTGTCTATCTCGCTTACCTGCGTGCCAGGGACATTATTTCCGATAAATGGCTGCGTGAAGAGGCAATGGTAGAGCCCACTGCCATCTTCAAAGATGAAACCTTTGCGCCAACGGTGACTTTGGATGGCTTTCGCAAGCTCGTCCGTGCCGTGGAGACTCGCTTTAATGGAAAACTCTTCCCCATCGCCTGGGGCAGCTCGAAAGCACCCAAAGCCGATGGCATTCGAGCCGTGGCGCGAATCTTTGCAGGCGAGGAGGTAACCGGGCAGATGCACCTCTCGTTCCGAGCCTACGACTTCGCCGCCATCCCGGTCGAGTTTCTTTCCTCCATCTATGAGCAATTCCTTCACACAGAGAAGGACGAAGAGAATGCAGCAACGGATGATGAGACTGAAGAGATTGGGAACGAAGCATCCGATCCGGAGAAACGTGGAGCGCACTACACGCCAGAGCCTCTGGCAGACTACTTGGTTTCCGAGATCAATGCCGCGAAGCCTCTCCGCCTCGGCATGAGGGTTCTTGACCCTTGCTGCGGCTCAGGTGTGTTTCTCGTGGTGGCGTTTCGCCGATTAGTGGAACTCGAGTGCCAGCAGCAGAATCGCACCTCGCTCAATGCCAGCGAGCTTAGCGTGATACTAACAACGAGCATCTATGCGGTGGAGCGCAATTCCATCGCCTGTCAGATCGCCGGCTTCAGCCTGATTTTGGCGATGCTCAGCTACGTCGAGCCGCCGGAGCTTCATCGGCGGAAGAACTTCAAGTTCCCCACGCTGGTCGGCAACAACCTCTTCCCTGAAGACTTCTTCAACGAGCGCGGTCGCTTCTGGAAGCAGATCGTTTCTCCCGAAGGCAAAGGCATCAAGTTCGACTGCATAGTGGGGAACCCACCTTGGGTTGAACTCGACAAGGATGATCCCGAGGCCGCGCATTTGCTGAACTGGTCGAAAGCGCACACCGAGGACTACGCTCTGGCCCGTGCCCGCACTGGCGAGGCATTTGCATGGCGAGTGATGGACTGCCTGGCAGGCGGCGGCACGGTTGGTCTCATTCTCCACGCAAAAACGCTCACGAATGACCATCTCAAAGCCTGGCGGCAGAAGTTTTTCAGCGGCGTGCAAGTTCGCCGGGTGACGAACTTCGCCAATCTCGCCTATATCATCTTTGCTTCGGCTCAGGCTCCTTGCACGACATTGATTTACACTCATCGGACTCCAGAGAGTGGCGATAATGCAATCCTTCATTTTGGTCCATTTGTGGCGAATCAATGTGTCACGAACTTGAAGCGAGGGACCAAGCGAAGAGCTTGGTCGATTGGGTTTTCGGAGTCGGAGATCAAGCGATTGGCATATTCCAGCCACGACCTTAGTGAGGCTACTGCTTGGAAGAAGGCTCTTTGGGCGACATTGCGTGACGAGCGGGCTCTTCAAAAGCTACGCCGAGTGTTTACGACGACGCTAGGCACTCTCTGTGAGAAGAACGGTTGGAGCCTTGCACTCGGCCTACAACTCAGGAAATCCAAGGGCACAGAAAAGGATCCAAACGAGGAAGTCCTCGACGCAAAAGGGAGGAACGTTCTCTCTGATTTAAAGGTCTTAAATCACAGGGCATTGGTCAAACAGGCACGGCTCATTATGGAAGAGCGGTTCCTGGATACTAATGAGTTTGGCCTTTTTGTTCGGAAGGGACGACACGCTGGCTTGACGCTAGCTAGTGGCCCTCGGTTACTTCTCTGGAATGACTTCGCTGCATACAGCGACAAGCCATTCATCATTAGGCACGATAAGGTTTGTGTGGCCAGCGGCACCGAGCAGGAGATGAAGGCGATCGCCGCAATTTGGACATCAACCTTTTCAAGCTACCTCCTCTTCTTTGTCACTACAGCAGCTTGGGGCATCGACCGCAACCTGATCGACAAAGGCGATGCCGAGCATCTCCCATTCCCCGAGCTAACACCCGAACGCCAAGCTAGCTTGTGCGCGGCCTGGGAGGAAGCGGCTGTCCTTGAGTCCTCGGGCGCCGATTTTGGTAAGGTGAAAGAACTGCTCGATGTGCGAGTCGCAGCAGCGCTTGGATTGCCGGATTCCGTTGCTCTGGTGGTGGGTGAGTTCTTCCGGGTTCGCTACCAACTCAACAAAGGCAAATCTCCAGCCAATCTACGCCATCAACCCGACAGTGACGAACTTGTTGTGTATGCCTCACGGCTCAAGACAGAACTGGACAGCTACCTCGCGGGCAAAGCTCATCACCGCGTTGTGGTGCTGCACTCCGCTCGCGGGATTTGCGCCTCCGTCACCATCACGAAAGACAAGCGACCCATTGCCCCACAAGTGAAGTCTGCGGACGGCCCTGAGGCCAAGACCTTGGATGCACTGCTGCGCTCGGCGGAGAAGCAGTTCAGCCAATGGGTCTATGTGAAGCGAAGCGTGCGCATTTTCGACGGCGATACCATTCACCTCATCAAACCGCCGCGTCGCCTGGAGTGGACCCAAACGCAGGCGATGCTGGATGCTGACGACATCATCGCAGAGGTGATCGAAGAGCGCCAAAGGAGGAAAAGATGACCAACGGAAGTCTCAGTGCCCTCTGGGATTTCTACGGAGAAGCTTTCCGCCTCCACTCACACCAGCTTCTTGCCTGGGCACACTCGGATGTGAGAGCGCGGCTGCATCCCGACCTGGATGAGCCATCCATCACGGGACTACTATCGGAAGCGATGAAGCTCCGGCTGAACTATCACCCGGACACCCCCGATGCCTATTTGCATTACACCGTCGGTGATCAACCACCACACAGCCCTAGAGGCGAACTCGGAAACGATCGACTCCGCCTCGACATCACCGTCATCCGAAGCGGCATTCGCCCCCGTTTATCATTCGTCTTCGAGGCGAAACGCCTGAGAACTGGCGGATTCCCCATCAGTAAATATGTTGGGGCAGGTGGCATGGGCGACTTTATTTCAGGCCGCTATGCCGATGACAGCCCGCAGGCAGCGATGGTAGCCCTCGTTCAAAACAAGGATGTTGGCTATTGGCATGGCGAGCTCCGACGAGCTTTGGCAGAGGATGGCAAGTCGTCGTCATCAACCCTGAATACGATCAGCGATCTCCAGCCAGTCACGATTCTCGAATCTTTGCCTGACGAACTGCAAAGTGTCCACGGCAGGCCAAACGGGATGCCTCTACTGCTCTTCCACCTTTTCTTGGATTGCCGCTTAGCGGCCGCATAGTTGGGTTACCTCTTTTTTCGAACATGATGCACCCCTGTTTCTTCTACAGGAGGCAACCTTTCTCAACAGGTTACTTGAGGTGAAGCTTCACGGAACTGAGCTTTTCTGTCATGAGTTTTGATATCTGGCGGCGGAAGAATGAGAGGCTGAGGACAATGCGCGAATCGCCCCTCGTTGACTTGGAATTGAGCCAGAGGAGGTGAAGACCGGATGCAGCACGGCGTTTTGGCTGATTGATTAGCCGATTATGGCCGTTTTTTGGCGATTCAACAACAGCAGCGCCTCTGGCGGAACCTGCCATGTTTCACCCCATGAATTTCTTCCCGAAACTCCTCCTTATCGGCCTCGCCGTCACCATTTCCGCCACTGCACAGAACGAGAACAAGGCCAAAGAGAAAAAGCCGGATCGTCCGCCGCCGCCGACGCGCACGTTTGATGGGCCCGGCGCGCCGGCGTTCATCCGGCTCGATGGCAAACCAGGCGCGAATCCGCCGGTGGATGCGAACGGAGACTATGTGGTCGGCCCCAAGTATGTCGCGGCGCCGGAGAACAAGGTCATCGAAGGCGTGCCGAAGGGACGGGTGGAGCAGTTCGTGATGAACTCGAAGGACTGCCAGCGCTTCAATCCCGGGATCGCACGGGAAGAGTTTGGCACGGTCGATCCGAACAATCCGAAGACGCTGATCGTGAAGACGCACGAGATCGACTGCCAGCGGGCGATCACGGTTTACATCCCGGCGCAATACGTGCCCGGCACGGAGGTTCCATTTATCGTGAGACACGATGGCCCGAAGGAAGGAAAGTCGGACGCGAACCTCGTGACCATCCTCGACAATCTCATCGCGCAGAAGCGCATTCCCGTGCAGATCGGCATCATGATCGCGAACGGCGGCGGCGATGCGCAGGGTCATGAACGCGGTCGCGAATACGACACGATGTCCGGCCTGTATGCCGAGTTCATCGAGCACGAGGTGCTGCCGCTGGTGGAGAAGAACTACCACATCAAGCTGACCAAGAACCCGGACGGTCGCGCGGTGATAGGCAGCAGTTCGGGTGGATCGGCGGCGCTGATCATGGCCTGGTATCACCCGGAGTGGTATCGCCGTGTGCTGACGACTTCGGGCACGTTTGTGAACCAGCAGTGGCCTTTCAATCCGGAGACGCCCGGCGGCGCGTGGGACTTCCATGACAAGCTCATTCCGCAGAGCGAGCGGAAGCCCATCCGGCTGTTCATGGCCGTCGGTGATCGCGACAACTACAACCCGAACGTCATGCGCGACGGCATGCACGACTGGGTGGAGGCCAATCATCGCATGGCGAAGGTGCTGAAGGTCAAGGGTTATGACTATCAGTACCTCTTCTGCATCAACAACGGCCACGGCCTGCGGGAAGCGAAGGCGCAGATCCTCCCGCATGCGCTGGAGTGGGTGTGGCATGGGTATCCAATTCAATAGGCTCGACGCGGGTTTTCCAAGGATTCGCAAACACCAGCGGGTGAAGGCTCGCGTGAGCGTCGTGGAGTGCGCCGGACCTCCGGCGCTTTCGAGCGTCCACTGGCCTGCGAAAAGCTCCAGAGGGCTGGAGCACTCCAAAACGCTGTCGCGCCATTCGCAAGAAGCCTTTTGCGAAACGGACTCACCTCGGCGAAAGAACACTTTCCCTCCGATGACGCTTTATTCCCACCAGCGACTCTTCCCCTGCTTCCGGCGATGGCTTGGCGCGGTTTCTGTGCTGGGCGGCTTGTGCCTGGGCCTGCCGGTGCAGGCGGTGGACTCGGCTGTCTTGGTGACGGTCGTCACCGCCGAAAAGTCGGACGGCATCGTCCGCACGCTGAAATTGACCGGCACGGTGACGGCGCGGCATCAGGCGCAGCTTTCCCCACGAATCGCCGGACTGGTGACGCGGCTGAATGTCGATGCGGGCAGCCGCGTGGCCAAAGGGGATGTGCTGCTCGAACTCGATCCCAAGCTGGCACAGCTCGCGCTGGCGGTGCTGCAGGCGGAGCTGGCCCAGGGCAAGCTCCAGCAGGCGGATGCGGACCGCTTGGTGCAGGACATCGTGGAGCTGACCAAGATCGGCGCCTTTCCCAAGTCGGAAGCCGAAACACGCCAGGCGAACTCCAAGGTGGCGGCAAGTCGTCTGCTGCAAATCGAAGCCCGCATCGAGGAGCAGCGCGAATTGATCGACCGGCACAAGGTGCTGGCACCCTTCGCGGGAGTGATCAGTCAGCGCTTCACCGACGTGGGCGAATGGGTGGCCACGGGCACGCCGGTGCTGGAACTCGTCGGCACGGACGATGTGTGGTTTGATCTCCAGGTTCCGCAGGAGGAGCTGGCACGCATCGCTGGTGCGAAGAAGGCGACGATCACGCTCGATGCCTGGACGCGCAAACCGCTGGCTGCGCACATCGATGTGCAGGTGCCGGTGAAGAACCCTGTGTCACGCACCTTCCTCGTGCGGCTCAAGATCGACGACGACAAGCAATTGGCCGCGCCCGGCATGTCCGGCACGGCGGAGATCGCTTATCAGCTCGTGGACGGAGCCAGCATCCGCATTCCGCGCGACGCCGTGGTGCGCTACCCGGACGGCACGGCGCGAGTGTGGGTGGCGGAGGAAAGGGACGGCATCCTGTGTGCCATGCCGCGCAGCGTGACCACGGCGGGTGCGCTCGGCGAATGGACGGAGGTGATCCAGGGCTTGAAGGGCGGCGAGCAGGTGGTGCTGCGCGGCAATGAAGGGCTGAAGGAAGGACAGGCGGTCCGGTTCACGCCGGAAAATACGAATCCGCAGGGGAAATGATCGACCACCTTCTCAAGCGTGGCACGCTGGTGGCCGTGGTGCTGACCATGGTGCTGCTGCTCGGTATCGTCGCCGCCACGCGTGTGCCGGTGCAGATGATTCCCGACCTGGAGACGCGCATCATTTCCATCGACACCCGGTGGCCCGGCGCTACGCCGCAGGACATCGAAAAGGAGATCCTCATTGAGCAGGAGGAGTATCTCCGCAGCCTGCCCAATTTGCAGCGCATGACCTCGCTCGCCGCGACCGGACGCGCGGAGATCGAGCTGGAGTTCCCCTTTGGCACAGACACCAACAGCGTCCTGCTGCAGGTCAACAACGCCCTCAGTCAGGTGCCCGACTATCCCGAAAACGTCGATGAGCCGGTGCTGCGCAGCGATTCCTTCTCCTACCATGCCTTCATGTCCTTTCGCGTCGTCCCGCTGCCGGGAAATCCGAAGGGGCACGACATCAACATGCTGCTCGATTTTGTTGACGACCATGTGCGCCCGCCGCTGGAGCGAATCGACGGTGTCTCCCAGGTGAGCCTCAGCGGCGGAGCCCAGCGCCAGATCCGCATCTACATCGAGCCGGGGCAGCTCGCCGAACGGAAGCTCAGCCTGGGTGATGTGCGGGATGCCATCCGCGGCCGGAACATCGACACCTCGGCGGGTGACGTGGACAGCGGCAAGCGCCGCTACCTCATGCGCACCGTCGGCCGTTTCAAGGACCTCGACGACCTCAAGAACCTCATCATCGCGCGACGCGGCGATGCCATCGTTCGCCTGCAGGACATCGCACGTGTCGAGCTGGAGCATGCGGAGTTGCGCAGTATTTCCTATTCGGACGGCGAGCCCAACATCCGCCTCAGTTTGATCCGGCAGACGGGTTCCAATGTGATCTCGATCAAAAAAGCCGTGCTGCCGGAGATCGAGCGCATCAACGAAGAAATCCTTCATCCCGAAGGCCTCGAAATTTCCGTGACGAATGACGACGTGCGCTACGTCGAGAACTCGATCGACAACGTCGTGCAAAACATCGCCATCGGTGCCGTGCTCGCCGCTGCGGTGATGTTTCTCTTTCTTCGCTCGGCATCGGCGACCGTGATTGGCATGATCGGCATGCCCGTCTGCGTGGTGGCGGGATTCATCGGGCTGCTGCTTTTGGATCGGACGATCAATGTGATCTCGCTGGCCGGCATCGCCTTTGCCATCGGCATGACGATCGACAACACCATCGTCGTCCTCGAAAGCATTGAGCATGAGCGGCAGTCCGGGCTGGGCCGTCGCGAGGCCGCGAGAAAGGGCGTGATGAGCGTCTGGGCCGCCGTGCTTTCCGGCACCATGACGACGGTGCTGGTGTTCCTGCCCGTGCTGTTTGTGCATGAGGAAGCCGGGCAGCTTTTCTCCGACATCGGCATCGCCATTTCCGCCTCCATCCTGATGTCCATGATCACCGCCGTCGCCATCGTTCCGGTGGCTTATGCAAATCTGCCGGACAGTAAGTCACGCCAGAAGCGCAAGCCACGCCTGCCGACCGTTCCGGCGCCGATCGACTGGATCCTGCGCGGCGCGGGCCGCCGTCTGGCCTGTCTCGTTGTTACCCTGGCCGTCACCATCGGTGCCTTCCTTTTCCTGACGCCACCCGCCGAGTATCTGCCGGAAGGCGAGGAGGCCAAAGCCTTCTCCACCATGATCGCACCGCCGGGCTACAGCCTGCAGGAGATGCACCGCGTGACGCTTGCCCTGCAGGAGGAGTTTCTGCCCGCCATGCAGGATGATCCGGCCAATTTCGACGCCGGCATCTCCGCAATTCCCGCGCTGAGCCGCATCACCTTCATCGGCCAGCCGGAATCCATGCGCACCATCGCCGTCACCAAGGACCCCGGTCACATCGATGCCTTCATGGACATCATCAACGAACGCTTCCGCAAGTTCCCAGGCATGCGCGCCTTTTCGACACGCGGCTCCATCATCTCCAGCAACGACGGCGGCACGCGGGCGGTCGCGCTCGACGTCAGCGGTCGCGATCTGCCTTCTCTCTACCGTGCCGCCACCGCCATCTACGAGCGTGCCAGGGCCACCTTTGACAATGCGCAGATCAATTCCACGCCCTCATCCCTCACGCTCGGCCAGCCACTGCTGGAGATTCAGCCGAACTGGGAGCGCCTCGCCGAGCTCGGCTTCAGCACACGGGACTACGGCTTCGCCGTCGCGGCCTTGAGTGACGGCGCCTTCGTGGACGAGTTCTATTTCAACGACGACAAGATCGACATGTACCTCTTCAGCAATGCGGGCGAGACGCAGTCGCTGGACCGCCTGCAGGACCTGCCCATTTACACCCCGCAGGGATCGGTGCTGCCGCTCGGAGCGCTGGCCACCATCACCGAAAAAGTCGATACCGCCCAGATCCGCCGCGTGGACGGTCGCCGCACCGTCACGCTCTACATCATCCCCCCGCGATCCATCGCGCTCGAAACAGCGGTCGCCACGGTGCGGCAGGACATCATCCGGCCCATGCGCCAGGACGGCGTGCTGCCGGAAGGCGTCACCGTCTCCCTCACCGGCGCGAGTGATCAGCTCGAAGCCACCCGCGCCTCACTCGGCAGCAACATGTGGATCGCCGTTGCGCTGTGCTACCTCCAGTTGGTCATCATTTACCGCCACTGGGGTTATCCTTTCCTCATCCTCCTCACCGTGCCTCTCGGCATCAGCGGCGGCATCGGCGGGCTGTGGCTGCTGAATTACGTCGGTGCCTGGCTGCCCACCATCGGCCTGGAGCCGATCACCCAGCCCTTCGACATGATCACCATGCTCGGCTTTCTCATCCTGCTCGGCACCGCAGTGAACAATCCCATCCTCATCGTCGAGCGGGCGATGGAAAACTTCCGCGACAGCGGCAAGTCCGCCCTGGAGTCCGTGCGCGACGCCATCGCCGCCCGCCTGCGCCCCATTCTCATGACCACGCTCACCACGCTGATGGGCCTCGCCCCGCTCGTCCTCCTGCCCGGCGCGGGAACCGAACTCTACCGCGGTCTCGGCGCCATCGTCCTCTTCGGCCTCGCCTTCACCGCCCTCATCACCCTCACCTTCCTCCCCGCGCTGCTCGTGACGCTGCTGACTCTCGTCGAGCGCTGGCGCGGACGGGTGAAGACGGCGTGAGATGCGGTCGGGCCGCCGTTCGAATCAAGGAGAGGCACTTGCCAAGTGCCCGGATGGGCCTGCGTTGATCGGGACTTGGCAAGCTCCTCTCTTTGACCGAAAAATCGCTTGTTTTAACCACTATGTCGATAAAATTTCGACTTAGTGGTTATAAACGACAATAATATGCGCCTTCCACGAGGGCTGCCTTTTGACTATCAGCTGGCGATGGACCGGCTGCGGGACTTTCGCGCACCCAGGGACAAGCTGCGGAACCTTTGTGACAATGGCGTCCTCGTCCGGGTGAAGAAGGGGCTTTATCTGCGGGGCTGGGCGCAGGACGAGGAGATGCCGGTGGAGCCGGTCGTGCTGGCCGGCTTGATCTACGGTCCGTCGTATGTCAGCCTCGAGACCGCGCTCGCTTATCACGGACTGATTCCTGAGCGTGTGACCGAAATCACCTGCGTCACCTCGAAGCGGGCCAAGGTGTTCGAGACGCCGGTCGGTCGCTTTCGCTATGTGCCCGTGAACGAGCAGGTTTACCCGCTCGGCATCCGTTTGGAGCAGGCGAAGGGCGGGCATTGGTTTTTGGCGGAGCCCGAAAAGGCGCTGTGTGATCGAATCGCGCTGATTCGTGATCTGACGGCGGCCCGGGACATCGCCGACGTGCTGGCGAAGGATCTGCGGATCGATCTCGACGAAGTCTTGAAATTTCGCCTGCCTCTCGTCGATGAGATTGCCGCCCTTTATCGGCGGAAGAGCGTGACGGCGTTCCAACGCTGGCTCGCCAAAGCGCAGAAGAAAATCAAGACGTCATGAATGCCGCCCTTCAGAGCTTGCTGGACCGCTACCAACCCCAAACCTCGGCCGATTGGGAAAATGCGCTGCGCGAGATCGTGCAGGAGTTGGCGCTGCTCGGCCTGTGGCGCTCGAAATTCTACGAGCACGCCGCCTTCTATGGCGGGACGGCGCTGCGCATCTTCCACGGACTCCGCCGCTTCTCTGAAGACCTCGATTTCTCGTTGCTGGAGCCGGACGCGGACTTTGATCTCGCACCTCACTTGGAAGGCGTTCGCAGCGAGCTGGCCGGTTTTGGGTTTACCTTTGAAGTGGAGCAGAAGCTTAAACAGATCGACACGCCCATCGAATCCGCCTTCATCAAAGGCAGCACCCGCATCAACCTGCTGGAAATCGGTGCACCGCCGGGATTGCCGGAGCGATTCTCCACGACGCAGAAGCTCAAAATCAAGCTGGAGGTCGATACCGATCCACCAGCGGGAGCCGATACGATGGTCGAGACCCTGCTGGTGCCGATCCCCTTTCAAGTCAGGCTCTACACGCTGCCCTGTCTCTTCGCCGGGAAGCTCCACGCCGTCCTGTGTCGCAACTGGAAGACCCGGGTGAAGGGCCGTGATTTCTACGACTTCGTCTGGTATCTCGGGAAGAGGGTGCCGGTGCATCTAGGCCATCTGCAAAAGCGCATGGAGCAAACGGGACACTGGCAGCGAGAATCCGCACTCGACCTGGCGGCGCTCAAGGAACTGCTGACCGCGAAGTTTCACGAGGTCGATTTCAATCAGGCGAAGGCCGACGTGTCACCCTTTCTGCGCGATGCCGACGAACTTGCGCTGTGGAGCGAGGGCTTTTTTGTGGCGCTGCTGAACCGGATGAAGGCGAATGAGGGTTGAGGGGCTTCGCATTCTGTCTCGATGCAGACAAGAGTTTCTGCATCACGATGCACCCGCTTCGTCAAGAAGCCACTCTTTGTGCGTCACCAGCGCCGGAGATTGTTTCTCTTGGAGATTCTCGCCATTCGTGTATTTTTCGTGCATGGCGACAAAGACCATCACCTTGGAACTCGATGCCTACGAGAAGCTCCGGCATGCCAAACGAGGAGGCGAATCCTTCACGGAAGTCGTGCGTCGTGCGGTGTGGGTGGACGCTCCGGCGACTGGCGAAGCATTGATCCACTACTTCCGAAACGGCGGAAGCGGCACCAGTGACAAGTATTTGGACGCCGTGGAAGAGGCGGCCAGACATGACCCCAGACCCGACGATCCATGGGCCTGATCCTCGACACGAACTTCATCATCGTGGCCGAACGCGAAGCCAAACGCGGGATCACGACGACCATTGACCGCTTCTTTGAAAGCAGGGCCAAGGAGAGTTTCTACATCACCTTCACCGTGGCAGGCGAGCTGGCCTGCGGCCAATCGGCGAGTCCGAAACGAGACTGGGAGCGCCTGTGCCGTCCCTACCCGATTCTCCCGTGGTCCGGTGATGTCTCCTGGCAGTATGGCGAGATCTATCGGGCGCTGGCAGCCAAGGGACAACTGATCGGAGCCAACGACATGTGGATCGCTGCCACCGCACTGGTCCACGGCATGGGGGTCGTCACCAACAATGAGGACGAGTTTTCTCGTGTCCCGGATTTAACCGTGGTGTCCTACTGATCCATGAAAAAGCCGTCCTCCAAGAAGAAAGCGACCACTCCGGCCAAGACCAGGCCGGAGAGCCTCACGTCCCTCCTCACCGAGGTCCGGCAGCTCATCCAGAGCGCCCGGCGCGGCGTGGCCACCGTCGTGGACACCTTCCAGGTGATGACCAACTTCGAAATCGGCCGCCGCATCGTCGAGCACGAGCAACAGGGTGCGAAGCGGGCGGCGTATGGCGCGGAGCTTCTGAAGGAGCTGTCCGCCCGGCTCACGGAGGAGTTTGGGAGGGGTTTTTCGAAGAGCAATCTGGCCTCGATGAGAGCGTTCTTCCTCATGTGGTCGGAGCGGGTCCAGATTTTCCAACAGCCTATTGGAAAATTGGCCAAAGCCGAGATTTCGCAGCAGCCTGTTGCGAAATCTGGCGCTTCCAAGATTTTCCAGACAGTGTCTGAAAAATTTGAGGCGGCAAAGATTCGCCAAGAGCGTGTTGGCAAATCCGATGCGATTGAGATTTCCCAGCAGGCTATTGGCGAATCTGGCGCACTTCGAAAAGGTCAGGCGGCGTCTGACCAATTTGGAATTCTTCAGTCGCTGTCTGAAAAATCCGCCTCATCCGAGATTCCCCAGACAGCGTCTGGGAAATTGGTCCCCGCGCAGATTCGCCAGACGCCGTCTGACAAATCTCCCTTCACGCTGATGGGATTCGCGCCCGCTCGTCCTCCTACCCGGGGGCGGGAACGGAATAGTACCGCGGCCTCGGCGCTATCGTCCTCTTCGGCCTCGCATTCACCGCCCTGATCACCCTCACCTTCCTCCCCGCGATGCTCGTGACGCTGCTCACCTTTGTCGAGCGCTGGCGCGGACGGACGAAGGCAACAAGTCCAAGGATCGCGTCTGAATGATGAGCCACTGAGAATCGTAGGTCGTCAACTCACTTGGAATTCGGCCACTTCTGAGCCAACCGCTCCACAAACTGGGTATTCTTCAGTGCCGAGTCCTCATTCCCACCGTGCTCCTTGATGAAAGCCTTTCGGGCTTTGTGAAAGTGCTCCACCGCTTTGTCGAACCACTGAGAGGATGAGGATTTCGCAAGACGCGCAAAGGCGTCTTTAACAGTCGGATCGGGTGCATTCTCCTGGTGCTTGTCCAACAGCTTATCGATTTGCTCCTCAGTGGCCAATTTCAGAAGCCATCCAAGAAAGTAAGTAGCTTTGCGAAGTTCTCCCTTTTTCTTTTTGTCCGCTTCCGCAGCGATGCGCTTTCCGCACTCCTCACGCAAGAACCAAGCCATCAAGATTTCCAAGCACCTGCGCCTGCCAACCGACTCAAGCTCTGTCTCCTCTCCAATGCGCCGAGCTGCCTCCTCTGGCTTTTCGTCGGCGTCTGGCGCAATTAGCGAAAACACGCGGTAATAGTCGTCGCCGCGACTGAAGAGTTCCCGACGGCTTAAAGAGTTTCTGAGTTTCGAAGGTGTTCCTTCGATAATGCCAAGATATGCTGCCGCGGCGTCTTCTTTAGACAGGATCGACATGTGTCCGAGTCGGGCCGGCAAGTCTTCTCCCGCTTTTCTCTCGTAGCCAACTCCATAGGAACCCATGGTTCTCTGAAGCACTTTCTGGATCGGATCATTGGAAAGCAAATCTTGAGGACGAATGGCGTTCTGTGAGTTCGTTGCGATGATTAGCGCATCAAGAAAAGCGCGATTCTCCTTGTCGATTTCGTAGATTCTGACCATCACCGACGAATTGCCCTGAAACCGGTCTTTGAGCTCTTGGCTGTATTTTGCGTGGTAAAGGGCATTCACCGTCTGGCATCCATTGATGATCTGGGGATTCTCCAGGTGAATCCGCATTTTCCCTCCACTGGATGGACGGTCCACAACCACCTTGTCGGCAGTGATGCTCACGCCGTTGTTCATGAACCCGAACCAAGGGCTTCGGTCAGTGGTGATCGTTTCGATAATCCGTCTGTTCACTTCACGTCCGGCACCGAGGAAATAGCGGACGTTCATTTCGAAGAGTTCGTTGTTGCTGTAGCGGTCAACCAGCCGCGTGAACTGATTTACGTTCACAAAGCCGACAACCACTTTCAATGGCATGCCATTCGGGTTTTTGCCGATGTCATGAAGAAGAAACGGCTCCGGGCTGCGCTCGGTGAGCATCTCCAACGTTTCGTCGGCGATAGGCACTCGCCCCTGAGTGATGAGGTCGTAAATTTTACGGATGCCGTAAGTTTCGAATGTAAATCCGTATGTTTGCCGATCTTGGGCATAGATGTTCCGGATTTCGTCCAGTTTTCCTTGGTCGGTTCGGCTAACATCTTGTCCGTTGACAACAAAGTAGCATTGGATCCGAACCCGCTTCGCTTTTGTATTGCTCCTTCGCGCTTCTTCAACCGCCTTCCGCACTTCCAGAAAAGCCTCCAGCGTGGCCTCATCTTGTAGATCCGATCTCAGAAAGACCCGATTCATTCGGTCCACAAAAGCGTAGAGCTCCTTGGTGGAGACACCACCGGCATAGTTCTCCCTAAACTTGAACTGAAACAGCTTGAGCTCAATTTCATCGCCCTGATCGAGAATCAAATACGCATCCAACAACTCTTCCTGCTTTCCAGTCTCATGAGAATCCGTCCACTGTAGATGTTCCCAGATTTCGTCATCCTGCAAAAAAGCGATCTTCTGCACCGCCAGGTAAGGATACAGTTTCTTGTAGTTGGTTTCACTCACACCCCAGGAGGGATTGCGAAGAGCCAAGCGTTGCATTTGCCGCTCGACCACATCTTTGTGGCTCTGGGTGATTTCGGGATTTTTCATCGGAGTGCAAAGATCTATACACGGGCTTTCATGAGGAGTCGAGTGTGTCAATCACTATGGCGTCGAGTTCTGCATCTGCTTGCGAAGTGTCTCCACCGCCACTTTGCCGGTGATTTGGCAAGTCGTTTGGATTGCTGAGGGGTGTCCGATGTTTGCCAGTGCGTCGATCAAAAGTCGACATGACGTTGGAGTTGAGTGACTGCCGGGCACTGATTCTGCCTAGTTCGGATGCATTCGCACCATGGACTGCTGAGTTAATCACCGGGCTTCTCGGCAGTGTTGAGGCGAACGACGAGTGAAGGTCTCAGTCGCAATCACTGTGGCCAGTAGCCGCTCACGGCTTTATCGCAGCGAGCTCCCCTAGCATCTCGACCAGGGCGTCCACCATTTTCACGGAGGCATCGAGCTGGACCTTGTTGACGCCGATCCAGGTTTCGTAGCCGCCGAGCTTGTGCTGGGCGGGGGTGGGGAGGTAGCCGTTGGAGCCGTTGGCGATGGAGATGTTCATGAGCGGGCGGAGTGGGCTGCGCTGTTTGAGTTCCAGGCCGATCTCGGCGAAAACTTCGAAGGGCATGGCGGCCAGGGCGAGGTCGCCGATGCGGTGGGTTTGCACGACGACGTCGAGGGTGGGCGGCATGTCGGGCGAGGCATAGGCGAGCACGGTGCTGTAGGTGCTGTAGCGGCTGGTGCTCATGGGTTTGATGCGTCGGGCCTTCACCGACTCCGCCCACTCGACCTCCTCCTTCGTCGGGTAGCGTCGCTCAAAGGTGAGCGTGCGCTGCAGCGACGTGAGCTTCACATGATCGTGCCACTGGAGTGTTTTGTGCGCCTCCATCACTCTGTCCGCGCACAGGTGCGCCACCTCGCGGGCTTTTTCGAAGGGTTGATACTTTTTCTTCGGCTGCGGGCCGCGCTTGGCCAGTTCCTCGTCGGAGTAGCGTTCCAAGTTGTTCACGTCGCCGCTGGTGCCGTTGGCCATGATGCCGATGAAGGGCGGATCTTGATGTCGGTCCGCCCCGAGCAGCTCGCCCACGCGGTCGGCAAACATCGCGAAGTAGTCGGCGGAGATCGTGTTCGGCGTGATGCCGCCGACGTAGTGCAAGCCGTAGGACGCCATGAGCGAGATCGGTTTGCCGGAGGTCGATCGCACCAAAAGGAAGGTGATCTGCGGGTCCACGGGACCGGCGGGCTTCAGCAGGCCTTTGTAGCCGGGGTTGGTATCGACCAGCTCGACGTTGTCGTGCGCGCCATAAGCCGGGCCGCGTTCGGGCTTCAGGAACCAGCGACGATTGAAGACCTGCGTCGGCTCCTTGGCCACGCCCCAGGCGATCTGCGCTGGCTCCAGTTGATTGTGCGCCCGCAAGACGCCATCGGCGATCCGGCGGGCGAGGAAGGCGCGGTAATCGTAATACGACAGGCTCTTCTCCTCGTCCAAACTGACGCCGCCGGAGGTGTGCGTGTGCGTGGCGGAGATCAGCACGCACTGCGGCGGGATGCCGGTGGTCACTTCAATGATCTGCTTGGCGCTGTCGGCGACCTCCGCCGAAATGTGCCGCAGGTCGCACACGACGAGCGCCAGCTTGGACTGCCCGTCGTCGAGCACCAGGCAGCGGGCGTGCAGTTCGTCATGGACGTGGGTCGCGGGTGGACGGCTGGTGCGAACTTTTGGATCGGCACTGATGGAGGGCGTGATGACGCTCTTCGCCGCACCCGCGCGAAAAACCGGTTTCGCTGCTTCGGAAAAAGCCGGTGACGCGAAGGCCAAAACAACGCCGGTGATGACAAGCATGCATGAGGTGGGCAGAGTGGCGGTGCCGGGAAGCAGGAAGAGGTTGGGGCCGAATTTCATCAGGGAATCTCAACGCACGTGGGCACCGCTTTTTGGCAGTGGACGTTCACATGGCTCTTCGGTTCAATGGGCTGCATTCGCTGACAGCAGGGGAGTCAGCGAGTCGTTTTGCATGCAACCTCATGAACCGATTTTCGCTTTCCTTGTCCCCTGTGATTCGATCAGCACGCGTCGCACTGCTGCTGCTGACTTCCGCAACCTTCCTGCAGGCGGCTTCCATCGTCGATGAAGCCGGTGCGCATGCCGAGATCGTCATCGCGGAAAAACCGACGCGCTCGGTGAAGCTGGCGGTGAGTGAATTGCAGACCTACGTCGAGAAAATCACCGGGGTGAAGCTGTCGGTCGTCACCTCGCCGACGAACGCGCAACCGGTGAAGATCTACGTCGGCGAAAGCGAGCACGCACGGCAGGCCGGTGTCACGGCGGAGGGATTGGAGCGGGATGCGTTTCGCATCGTCTCCGGCGCGAACTGGCTGGCGCTGGTGGGCAATGACTGGGATTTCACACCGATCGAGCCCTGGGGGCGTAGCAACAGTGACTGGCAGAACAACAAGCAGGCGGGGTGGCAGAAGCTCGCCGGACATCCCTGGGTGAATCCGGTCGGCGCGACGATTTACAAGGACTACAGCAAGCAACTCGACATCTGGAAGTTCGATCACCGCGGCTCGCTGAACGCCGTGCATGCCTTTCTGCGCGACCTCGGCGTGCGCTGGTACATGCCGGGGCCTTTGGGCGAGATTCTGCCGAAGTCGAAGCGCATCGAGCTGCCCGAAGTGAATCGAACCGAGCGGCCGGAGTTTGAGATTCGCACGCTTAGCCGCCCGATGCTCAGCTCGTCATCCATCGACGATGCGCTCTGGTATCTGCGCATGGGTGCCAACGACCAATACGGCGTGCTGCACCACGGCCAGCGTTATGTCACCGAGCTTCCCGAGCAGCGCACCAGCCATCCCGAATACTACGTGCTGCTGCCCAACGGGAAACGCGACACCGAAAGCGAGAAGGCCAACGCCTGCCTGTCGTCACCGGGTTTCTTCAAGGAGATGGTCGCCTATTGCCGACTCATGTTTGACCACTACGACATGCCCATCGTCTCGGTCATGCCGCACGATGGCTTCACGCATTGCCAGTGCGACGATTGCAAGGGCCAGGCGACGCTCGACCGCGATCCCTCAGGCCACTCGTCCGACTACGTGTGGGGTTTCGTCGTTCGCGTGGCCAATGAACTCGCCAAGACGCACCCGGACCGGAAGGTCTTCAACGGTGCCTACAGCACCTACCGGATGCCGCCGCTCACCATCGACAAACTGCCCGACAATGTGTGGGTGCAGATCACGAATGGGCGGCCCATTCGCGAGATGGACGACAAAACGCACGAGGACACCGCCGCACTGCGTCGCGAGTGGCAGGCGAAGACGAATCACCCGCTGTCGGTGACGCTGAACTACACGCCCTTCACCGATCGCGGCGAGTTCCGCCCGCAGTATTGGCCGCACATCATCGCCCGCGGGCTGCAGGACTGCGCCGGAACGGTGTGGCGCGAGGATGTGTGGCTCTCCAGCGGCAAAGGCGGCCTGCATTTCCCCGGCATGAGCCACCTGAATCCCTATGTGATGTCGCGCCTGTGGTGGGACACGAAGCAGGACGTCGATGCGCTGCTGAACGAATACTACACGCTCTTCTACGGCCCCGCCGCCGGGCCGATGCAGGCCTTCATCGAGCATTGCGAAACCCACTACGCGAAGCTCGGCGGCGACGCCGATCTGACCCGCAAGGCGCTCGATCTTTTCGACCAGGCAAAGGCCGCCGTGCCCAGCGACTCGGTCTTCGGCCAGCGCCTCGCCCTCGCGGATGAATTTCTCGTCACCCTGCGCAACCGCGCCTCGCAGATCCGCTCCGACCGTCCCGAGGGCCTGCCCGGCTTTCGCGTCATCAACATGGCCCAGGACAAGTGGCGCGACGCCCGCGAGACGCTGGTCATCGACGGCCGCATCGACGAGGCCTTTTGGACTTCCTACAGCCTGCGCGGCATGTTGAAGGACGCACGCACCGGGAAGAAGCCGAAGCTCCCCACCGAGTTCCGCGCTCGCTGGTGGAATGGCGCGCTCTACCTCGCCATCCGCTGCCAGGGAGAGTCCGGCGTCGCGCCCATCATCGGCGGCAGCCAGGACGGCGATCAGGCGATGTGGAACGGCGAGCACCTGGAACTGCTCATCGAGACCGACAAGCACTCCTATTATCAACTCGTCATCAATCCCGCCGGCCACATCACGAGCCTCGACCGCGGCACCGACAAGGCGCACTGGTCCAAGTGGTCAGCGCAGGCCGAGGTGGCCGCGCATCGCGGCGAGGACTTCTGGTCCGTCGAGATCAAGCTGCCCGTGACCGCCTCCGAGGAAGATCCGCTGCACCAGATCATCGGCAGCATGCCCTTCAAATCGAGCGCCAGAAACGCGGGCTCCGCCAAAGACATCAGCCTGCCGTGGTACTTCAATCTCTTCCGCAAACGCACCGGCAGCCCCGACGAAGAAACCACCGCCTTCTCCCCCCTCGGCCCCGACGCGAAGACCTTCCACGACCCGCTGAAGTTTGGGGAAATCTACGTGCAGTGAGTGGCATCGTTGGTGCTGTGACCATTCGTGACGGAGCCTTTCGGAGTCACCGATGATGCAGACTTTCTTCAGGGCAGTTCGGGATCTTCCAAATCGTTTTGGATCCAGTGATCCGTCAGGTGGATGTCGATGCTTTCAAGCAAGCCGGGTCCGAGGTTGTGATACTTGTGGGGCACATTGGCCGGACCCACGAGAATGTCACCCGCTTCGGCTTCGATTTTCCGGTCGCCAACGGTGAAGAGAGCGCGTCCGGTGCGGACGATGAAGATCTCGTCGTAGGGATGAACATGCCACATCGGTCCAACGCCGATTTCCTCGGTGGCGTAAAACAAGACGGTGACTCCGGTGCCGACATTCCTGCCTTCAAACAGACCTCGCCAAAGCTGGTCGTGTCTGGCCCAATCATGGCGGTGGAGAATGGTGGGTTGGCGCTGCAGGTCGGCCGGAGAGGCGCTCCACTCGAAGGGCTCGGGGTTCCCGACGGTGGCAGGATGGCGGAGACGGTGTGGCGTGTGTTTCATTGATGGTATTTGGGTTCGGGGTTGCACGCTCCATGATCCGCCTCCGGTTCCCGGCCGGCCAATACCGGGATGTTGCCGCGGTTATGCGTTTCGCGTATAGTCTCAGCCATCATGTTGGAGCGCATCCGATCCGTTTTCGTCGTCATGGAGGAAGGCAGCCTGAACCGAGCCGCCTCCCGGCTTGGGGTTTCCCAGCCCACCCTGACGCGGCAATTGCAATCGCTGGAGCAGGAGGTCGGCGGGTCTCTCTTCGAGCGTGGAGCAGGAGGCGTGCGAGTCACCGATCTCGGCTATCGATTGAAGGAAAAGATGCTGCCGGTGTTGCGCGCCTACGACGCTGCTTGGGCGGAAGTCTCGGCGCACGCGCAGGGTCGCCAATCGCAATTGAGAATCGGCTACCTCGGGCTCGCTGCGACTCGTTTTCTCACACCGGTGCTGGCACGTTTTCAGGAAGCGTATCCCGAGATCAAGCTTTGGCTGTTCGACCAGACCCCGCAGGAACAGTTGACGGCACTGCGTCAAGGCGGGCTGGACTTGGCGCTTATCGGTCAGGAGGGGGCATCACTGGGCGAGGAGTTCTATCAGCACCGGGTCGCCAAGATCGGCGTGCGGGCCGTGTTGCCCTCCAATCACCCGCTTGCAGTTCAGGCCACGATTGGGCTCGCGCTGCTGAAAGGGGAACGGTTCATCGTGCCGTCGGAATCGGCCGTCCCCGGCCGCAAGCGATGGATGGCGCAGCTATGCCGGGAAGCCGGATTTCGCCCGCAGTGGCTGGGTGAAACGGAGACCGTGGGCGAGACTTTTGCACGGGTTGTGGCCGAACGCGGCGTGAGCCTGCTACCCGACTATCTGGAAATGACGCCTCCTCCCGGAATCTCGCTGGTGCCCGTGTCGGATCGGTTTGCGACCTGGGAACTCACCCTGCTTCGTCAGCGAGGCCGGATGTCGACCGCCTGCCGGGACTTGATCCGGTGGATTGGGGAAACGGCCCGCGAGCGGGGGTAAATGACCTGAGTGGAGCGTGTTTTGGAATGAATCACGCCTGCAAACTTGATCCCCTTCGCCCCTTGCCTGTGCAGACAGGAGTGGCTGCATCACGGGCGAGGCTATCGCTTCCGCCCCACCGAAATCTCCGTGCCGTGAGTGGCATCGTTGGTGCTGTGCAAGTCTCTTTCCTTGGCTCCAGCACCCATTTCGTTCCCACCGGGTGAAAGTTGCCCGGCTACGGGACGTGTACGCACCACTCATGATCTCTCGCAGAAAAATCCTCCGTCAAATGGCCGTCACCGCTGGTGCGGCTTTTGGATCGCCGTTGTTGCCGAACATCGGCCAGGCCGCAGCCCGTGCGTCGGGTGGCGGGCCGAAGCGGGTGATCTTTTTCATGCAGAATCAGGGATTCGATCCGGCCACCTGCGTTCCGGCGGGCATGACGAGCAGCGGCTCGCTGGCCAAGGCCAAATTGCCTGAGCCGATTGCGGCGCTGGAGCCTTTCAAGGAGCGGCTGCACATCATCAACGGCCTGCATGGCATGCACACCAGCCCGTCGCACAGCGCGTTCTTCGGTGCGCTTGGCGGTTATCGCGGCAGCGACGGCGTGCCGCCCAGCGGTCCCACGATTGATTATGAACTGAGCAAGGTGCTTCCCGAGACGTTGCTGCCGCATCTCTGCATCGGCATGGACTCGATGGAAAACATGAAGGCCAAGCCCACGGTCGCGAACCTTTCGGCGAGCGGTGCGGGCCAGCCGATCTTCATGCATTCCAACCCGAACCATCTCTACCAGATGCTCTACGGTGGCATCTCCGACGGGGACATCCGCAAGCAGCATGAGGCGCGGTCCAGCATGTTTGACCGCATCGAGCAGCTCGCCGCCGCGCACGGCAAGGCGCTGCCGATGGCGGACCAGCAGCGCTACGGACAGTACGTGCAGGGTTTCCAGGACATCAACGGACTGAGGTCACGCCTCAACGGCGTCTCCGATCATCTGCGGAACTTCGCTCCGAAGGTCGATGAGCGTTACACGAAGCCGCAGTTCGAAACCGACTGGCACGACGTGCTGCTCGACCTCGGCATCTCGGCGATCAAGTCCGGCATCACCAGCGTGCTGACCATCGGCTCCGGCCGCGGGGAGATCTTCGGCTCCTGGAAAGGCATCGGCGTCGAGGAGCAGGGCCACAATCTCGGCCACATGAAGCAGCCGGACAATCCGATTTGGATCAAGATCCGCCAGTACAACAGCCGCATGCTCGTGAAGCTGATGGAAGAGCTGGAAAGCGTGCCCGAAGGCAGCGGCACGATGATGGACAACACTCTTATCGTCTATACCAGCAACAACGCCGATGCCCAGCACACCAGCGGCGCCACCTGGCCGGTGATGCTGCTCGGCAACTGCAACGGCGCGTTCAAAACCGGCTGCTTCACCCAGCTCGACGGCAAGCGTCCGATCAACGCCCTTTACTCAAGCATCCTGACGGCCTCCGGCGTCAAATGCGACCGCTTCAACATGAGCGAGAAGATGGCCGCCAAATTCGACTCCGGCACCGGCCCGCTCCGGGAAGTTCTCGCGTGAAGGATCAATCCCGGTGTATCCGGCTACTCGAGTATTTCAGGAAGCTCTCCGCGCATTTTCTTCGCGAACCACGATTGAAGAATGCCAGCAGGCAGTGAGTTCGAGCTTGGCTGCGGGTGGACGCCAAGCAGGTCCGGCAGATCTTCAGGGAAACCCATCCAGACGAGGAAGAGAGGACGGTCGTTTTTCTCCAGAGAGCGAATCATTTCGATGTAGCGCCGACGTGTCGCAGTGATCTTCTTGCCATCCAGCGAGAGTTCATCGATCAAACGCACGCCATTGTCGTTGAGCGCATGAATCTCGCCGGTGCTTGTGCCGGTTGTGGCCACCTCCATGCACGCGCCGTAGGCCACGCCGCAGACGGAAGGCAGGCGTTTGCTGCCTTTGCGCTTGTTACAGTTGTGGCAGGCATAAACGAGGTTGGTGTAATCACGACAAAGCTCGGGCGCGAGGCTGCGTGCCACGTCGTGATCCAGCTCGAAGTCGCTGTCTTGAAACGCCCAGACTTCACGCCGAAGGCAATAGACACAACGGAAAGAGAACTCATCGCGCAGCCAGGGGCGAAACTGCTGGTAAGTCGAGTAACCCGCCGGGCCATGCCGCCGGACATGCGCGGTCGGTGGGTAGCGGAAGGGCGTGACGCTCATGATTCGCCCTCCCACTGTCCTTTGGATTTCAAACGGGCCTTCATGGCCTCAAGCTGACGAAGAGGCAACGGAGCAAAGAGTTCGCCACGAGCCTCGGTGAGCGCTTTCAGACGCGCGAGTTCTCCAAGCTCGGCCTCGGATGATTCGCGGCGAATCTTCTTCTCGATCAACTCAGTTTTACGGGCGGAGGTCTTTTCCCAATCGGCGGTGATCGCGAGCAGATCCTCCAAACGCTGCAAGTCGGTGAAGTGCGCGGGGAAATACTCCGTCTGCTTGAATGGCACGCCACGACGTTCGACGCCCGTGAAGAGATCAAGCAATTGCCGCTCCAGTTCAGCTGGCAGGTTGTAGAGCTTCAATACCTCGGCATCAACGCGCCAGTGAAGGTGCATCAAGTGCTCCTCGGCTTCTTCTGGCGTTTGAACATCTGGCGCTAGTGGGCGGAGGAGGTCGTCTTGCGCCAGCAGCGTGCCGCTGGCTCTGCGTCGTTCAATTTCGTTGGCTGCATCGAAGTAGGCTGAAACTGCAAGTTCGAGATGGCTGAGGTCAATGCCGTTCAGGTTGTTCGGAATCGGCATTTGCCGCATCTCACCGGCTTCCACGTCTCGTTTTGACGAAACACTGAAAGCGTAGGCATTTGCCACTGGGGAGTTCAGGAGACCCCACAAGACTTTTGGAGAGATGCACGCTTCAAGCGACCTGACTACCAGGAAGCGGCCTTTGGCTGGATGCCCTTTCTCATCCAACAATGCCTTCAATCGCCACTCGCCACGGCTAACAGGAGAGTGATTGAGCAACACCTGCTCTCTACCAACAAGAGTGCCGCTCACCGGTCTTCGAATGACTTCTTTGGTAAGATTGAGCCAAGCAACTTGCGGCAATTGATGGGTCATTTGCGTCTCTTTCCAGCCGAGGAAGCCTGGAACACCTCCTTTGAACGGCTTGTCAGAATAGCGAATCGCTCCCTTCGGCAAGGTAGGGTCATCTGCGCCTTTGTGAATCATCCCTTGCCCAATTGAGGCAACTACCTGCAACTGCGGATTGGCACGCAATTTGTCCCACACTTGCCTCACTGAAGGCACTTCGCACTCAAGGCCGGGAGCATTGGAAAAGATCGAGGACGGAACGCATTCACTGCTCGAAGGTTCGTAACACGACTTGAAGATTGGAATCTGTCTCTCTCTGACTCGCTGGTAAGTGATGAGGGCACGGCCTGCGTTCGGCTTGAGTGGCTTATGGCCGAGAATGATCACTGACTCCGGCTCGCCAAACTCGAAAACCTTGTCAGCGAACAAGGTCATTTCCGTGACCTCGCACTCATTCAGTAACCGACGCCTTGTCTCGATGCCTTCTTTGCTGCCGAGAAATGTCTGAGGCAAAACGAATCCGAAGATGCCGCCACGCGGAAGATGCAGTGTCGTTTGGCGAACGACTTCGGCAGCCTTGTTCACGAGGGAGCCCTTGGGTCTCTCTGAGGATGAAAAGTCTTCAAACGGCGGATTCGCGAGCACGATGTCTGCCTCACTGATGCGGGATTCGAGTTCATCACCCTCATACATGTTGAGGCAATCGAGGTCCCAGCCATTCGCGTTTGGCACGTCCGCGAGGGTGAGCGCCAGACGTGCGACTTCCTGTGAGAAATCGTCGATGTCCACGCCGGAGAGACGGTCACGAAGATACGTCTTTCGATTGGGCCGCTCCGACGCTGGCATCAGTTCATCGAGGACGCGGAGTCCGGCGACGAGGAAGCCGCCATGCCCGACAGCTGGCTCAAAGACGCGGCGTTTCGTCCAGTGCATGTCCGCGATCAGCGGGCGGAGCCGGGCAAGCATGTAGTCGATGAGCCAGACCGGGGTGGAGTGCGTGCCCCAGCGCTTGCGGGTTTCTTTGTTGATGATCGAGCTTTCGTAGATGTGCCCCAGCGCCTCGGTGCTCATCAATTGCAGCGAGTGAAACCGACCGATGCGCTCGGCCACCTCCGTGAGTGCTTTGTCCTGATATTTGGCGACGGTGACAGGCGAGGGCTCCGATTTGCGTGACTGGTAATGTTTGGCGAGTTTCTCAAAGGTGCCGCTGAAGTCGGACAGTTCGATCTTCTTGAAGGACTGCACCTGCTTGTCACGAAGGATCTTGGCCGCGAGCAGCCAGAAGGGGGCCTGGACGAGCCACTTCGCCTGCCGTGGCGACATGCCCACGTTGTCTTTCTTGGCGTAGGACCAGCCCAACTCGCTCAGCAAATGCTCAAAGCACTCTTCGAGCAGTGCCGCCACCTTTTCACCAAGGCCGCGCTCCACCAAAGGCAGGTAACTGAGATCGAGCATCTCCGGCTGTTGCTCTTTAGCCTCAACGCGCCCCCACAGCTTGGCGCGGTAGATGGCATCGGGATTGAGGATAGAACGGTATTCGCGCAGGAAGCCTCCGAGCTTGCGCGTCTCGCCCGAGCCGATCATTCGCGGGGCGGATGAAAAAGACTGACGCCAGACTTCCCAATCGTTTCTTCCGCCAAGCGTGATCACGAATGGAGCGCCGGATGCCTTCATGTTTCCCACAGTCTGCTGGCCACTGCTGCCAAGGGGCACAGTGATCATCGCAATCCCGGCACTGCGGACATCATGCGGCGTCCGGCAATAGGCAAGTTTCGGGATGGTGAGCCCGCCGTCCCAGAGGCGCACATCGCTGGCGATGTGCTCCGGGGCAAAATGAATGCCATGGAGGTGTTCGGCAGCTTGTTCTGGGGTGAGGGAAGGCACAGTGAATGTTTCTACCACACGGTAAACGCCCTTGTCCACGCAGCTTGTGCATATTCAGGGGCCTTCACGGATGTAGGATTCGCTGCCGGTGGCGCTGGTCTTCCAGAGCAGGGGCTTCGGGCGCACATGCACCGCTCTGCCGAGCCAGGCGGCGGAGGTGTCCTCGCCATCGAACTTGGCGGCATCGAAAGGTGTGCCGGTTATGGTGCAGAGCGTGGGAGGCCAGCCGTGCCGCTGAGCACGGATTGCTCGCCGGTGCGACCTGCTGACACGTGGCCGGGCCAGCGTACCGTTTCCTCCCAAAGGAGGTGAAGAAGTGCTCGTTTGGGGCGTTTCCGCCAACGTATCCAAACTTCCCATGAGCACTGCCCTGAATCGAACCCATTTCCTCGCGTGAGCCTTCGCCGTTTTGTCCTCCTTGCGGCTGCCGCTCTCTGTCCTTTTGCTCTGGCGCCCCCGGTCTGCGCCCAAAACTGGCCGCAAGCATCCGGCCCGAACCTCAATTGGAAAATCGAAGGGGCCGCGCCGCCGCTGGAGTGGTCGGTTGTCGGAGGCAAGAACGTCCTCTGGCGCACGGCGCTACCGGAAGGCGGACAGAGCGCGGTGACGATCTGGGGGGATCGCGCCTTCGTCACGACGCATCGCCCGATGGAGGAATCCAGCGACCGCCTTGAGCCGAACATTGTCGGTTACTGCCTCGATGCGAACACGGGCAGGATTCTCTGGACCGTCGATCTCCCCGGCATCGACCTCGTGCAGACGGCGGGCATTTTCAGCGATTCCACCGTCTTTGCACCGATTGCCGATGGTGAGCACGTCTGGTTTTTCAATCGCTGCGGCTCGATGGGCTGCTTTGACTTCGATGGCAAACCCGTCTGGCTGCGCGAATTCAAGCCGCGCACCCGCCACACGAACCGCGAATGCGAACCCATCCTCGTGGGCGACAAGATCATCACGGTCGAAGTGCGCAACAAAGAGGCCGCGCAGAAGCTAGAGCGGCACAAGCCGGTGCCGGAAGGAATCGAACCGCGTGATGTGTGGACCTACCTGCATGCGATCGACAAGAAGACCGGCAAATTCGTGTGGATCGAAGAAGCGGGAACCTGCGTCCACAACACGCCCATGGCCGGGCAGTTGGCGGACGGGTGCTGGGCGATCACGCATGGTCGCGGCGGCGGGCATGGGCCTTTGGAAGAGCCTTATGGTGTGAGTCTGACCCTGCTCGACTCCGGCAAGACGCTGTGGAGCCGCGATGTGAAGGGCGACAGCTCCTATAACTCGCACTGGAACGCGAAGCATGTGTTCTGGTTTCAGGGGCCCAACCATCTCGTGCTCGACACCACGACGGGTGAGATCCGGCGGACTCAAAACGTCACCGAAAACGTGGACCTCACCGATGCGCAGACCGGCAAACGCGAGACGGGCATCGCCATCCAAGGCGGCAAGCGCATGCCGCTGACGAACCAAACCAACATCGTCGTCGGCGACTGGCATTACTTCCTCGCGCACGACATCACCGCCATCGGTCGCGTGAACATCCAAACCGGCAAAACGGAGTATCTGCGCGTTCCGGTGCAGCTCATCGCCGGAGCGGAGCCGAAACGAATCTGGGACATGAAAGAGGCGCTGCCGAACGACACGAAGAACTCGCGCGGCATCGACATCGCAACCGACAAACGCGCCAAGGGCACGGGCTGGGGTCATGTCTCCGCCGCGAGCCCGGTTCTCGTCAATCGCCACCTGTTTTTCCCGATCATGAACGGCACGGTCTATGTCATCGATGCGTTTGCAGAAACGCTCGACGAGAAAGCGCTCGTCGCCGTCAACGATCTCGGGCCGGCAGGCGAGACCTGGACTCTGGCATCGTTCAGCTATGCCAATGGCCGTCTCTGGATGCACACGATGAAAGAGGTCATCTGCATCGGCAAGAACTGACCACCCCTGCCAGTTTATCAAAGCCTCCCCATCCCCATGATCACCCCGGCCAGCACCTCTCCCATGAACCACCCCATTTCGCTCGTCACGATGATGATCTGCGCTGGTTTTGTCCTGCCCGCGATGGCTGCCGAGGCCTACACGCCGGGCGAGCCTGTCCGTGCGAAGTTCAAAGACCTCGCGCTGCCGTTTCTCGAACAGAATTGCTTCGAGTGCCACGACAACGACACCCAGAAGGGCGACCTCAACCTGCTCGAACTCTCGCGGGTGGACGAGACCAACGCCGCCACCTGGAAATCCGTGTGGGCGCAGGTCGCGCTGGAGGAAATGCCGCCGAAGAAGAAGGACCAGCCCG
This sequence comes from uncultured Prosthecobacter sp., assembly GCA_964452755.1. Lineage (GTDB taxonomy): Bacteria > Verrucomicrobiota > Verrucomicrobiia > Verrucomicrobiales > Verrucomicrobiaceae > Prosthecobacter. The sequence continues at coordinate 1,960,707 of CAYVQY010000001.1, forward strand.
AAGTCATCGACCGGTTGCGTTTCACCGACTGGATCGTCGGCGAGTTGCAACAGGCCATGAAGGACAAAGGCGGCTTTCACGCCCATCGCGATCCGAAAAAGGGCAACTTCGTCGATCACGACCTGCTCTTTGGGAAGCTGCCGGAGGGCATCCAACTGACGCCGACCTCCTCACCCGCGCGCATCTGGCGGGTGACGCCGCAGGAGCACATCACGCGGCTGAACGAACTCATCAACACCGAGCCGAAATACGATCCCGAGAAGCCCGGCCTCCGTGCTCATGGCGATGTCGTTCCCATCAATCACGGCGGCGAGCTGAAGCTCTACTTTGGCATCGACCGGATCACCAGCGTGGTGGGCGGCACGGTGGCCTACGCCACGGCGGTGAAAAGCGTGCCCGTGGTGCTGTCCTCGGCGCGCAAGGTCGGCTTGAAGAACTACCCTGACTTTTACACGGTCAACAGCGCCGAGGCCACGCAGATCCTCGGCAAGGCGGAGGACATCCTGAAATACATGGCCTACGGGCCGCTCAGCCTCGTCGGCATGCCGGAACAGATCACCGACGACCCGAAAACCTATGACGCGGTGAAGCCGAAAGGCGATCTCCGTGGGCTGCCGACGGCCATCGTTTACAACACCAAAGTCGTCCGACCGCTGACGCCGGTGCTCGATCTTATGAAGGAACCCGAGGTCACCGACGAACGACTGCGGGCCGCTGTGGACTACCTTTTCGAGGCGCTGACCTTCCGCCCGCCGAACAAGCCGGAATCCGACAGCTACCTGCAGATCGTGAAGGACAGCATCGCCAAGGTCGGCAAAAAGGACGGCGTCATGATGGGCCTGTCGTCCATCTTTCTCGACCGCGATGCCCTGTTTCGTCCCGAACTGGTGGAATCCGGCAAGCCTGACAAGCACGGCCGCGTCATGCTTCAGGACTGGGAACTGGGCCTCGCCGTGAACCACGCGCTGCGCTACATCAAGCCCGACGAACCACTGCGCCAGGCCATTCTAGAAGGCCGCATGAAGACGCGCGAGGACGTGAAGCGCGAGGTCACTCGCATGCTGGACGACGACAGCGTCCGCAAGCCGCGCGTCCTGCAGTTCTTCCGCGATTTTTTTGACTACGATCTCGGCGGTTACATCTGCAAAGACACCCGTGCCTTGGCAGCGACGGGCGTCTCCAATCGAGGCACGGCTCACTACAACGCCATGTTTGACGCCGCAGCCAGCACGGACCGGCTCATCGAGCTGGTCCTCGCGGAAGACAAAAACGTGCTCAAAGAGCTGCTCACCACCCAGCGCGTCGTGGCCACCAAGACGGACAAAACTTACTTCGGCAGGAAGCACACGAAGGAAGAGCAGGCCGCCGCTGTCGCCGCGAAGAAGAAGGCCGAGGAAGAGGAGGCGCAAAAGGAGGCAGACGAGCTCAAGGCGCTGAAGGCTGAGGTCGCCGCCACGGAAGCCAAGCTGAAGGAGAATCCCGATGACAAGATCGTGCAGAAGACGCTGACCCAGCAAAGCAAGCTGCTGGCCGCAGCGGAAAAAAGAATCGCCAGCGCAAGACAAGAGCGGAAGCGTGGCGGCGGGATGAATGTCGAAGTGGCGGAGGCGAATCTGACCGGACCGCCGGAATACGCCCGCGTCAGCCGCCCGACTTTTGGTGCCGGCTCCATGAAACCCGAGCGCATTCTGGCCACAGCTCCTGAAGATCAGCGTCTTGGCATTCTCACGCATCCCGCCTGGCTCGTCTCGCAGTCCGACGCCATGGACAACCACGCCATCCATCGCGGCATCTGGATCCGCGAGCGCCTGCTCGGCGGCGGCATCCCCGATGTGCCCATCACCGTCGATGCGCAGCTACCGGTCGAACCACAAAGCACGCTGCGTGAAAGGATGCGCGTCACCCGCGAGACCTACTGCTGGACCTGCCATGAGAAGATGGACCCGCTGGGCCTGCCCTTTGAAATGTACAATCACGCCGGCCTCTTCCGCACCACCGAACTCGACAAGCCCGTGGACGCCACCGGCGAGATCATCGACAGCGGCGATCCCGCCCTCGACGGCCCCGTGAACAACGCCCTCGAAATGATCGCCAAGCTCGCCGAAAGCGAGCGCGTGGAGCAGGTCTTCGTCCGCCACGCCTTTCGCTTCTGGATGGGCCGCAACGAAACCCTCAACGACGCTCCCGTCCTCCAGGCCGCCCACAAAGCCTACCGCGACAACGGCGGCAGCATGAACGCTCTGATCATCTCGCTGCTCACGAGCGATGCGTTCCTGTATCGCAAGGTAGAGCGCGTGGCGAAGACGGCGGCAAAGTAGCCGCGTTACACCAAGCCCGAAGTGTGCAGCCGATCACCGCGCAAAAGAATGCCGGTGGCGAAAGGTCTCCTTTAGCTCACAGTGAATCCTTCATCATGAAGCCTGCACTGATCCCTCGGGACTACACAACGTTCCTCGTTGAACTGAAGCAGCGGGTCATCGCCGCCCGTGCCCACGCGGCGCGGGCCGTGAACTACGATCTTGTGCTGCTCTACTGGGACATCGGCCAAGGCATTGTCGAGAAGCAAAAGGATGCGGCGTGGGGCGACTCGGTGGTGGAACGACTGGCGAAGGATTTGCAGCGGGCTTTTCCGGAGATGAGTGGTTTCTCGGCTAGAAACGTCTGGGACATGAAGCGACTGTATCTTGCCTATTCAGACCCTGATTTTTGGCGACAAGGCATCACCAAAATGGGAACGGCAGGCCTTGAGCTAATTCTGCAACAGGCTGTCGCAGAATTAGCGCCCGAGATCGCTACTCAGAGACTGCGACAGCCTGTTGCAGAATTCGACTCTCCTACCGGACTTCAGTCGGCAACCAATAAACTGTCACAAGCTGTGAGAGAATTGGTTGCCACCATTCCGTGGGGGCAACACCTCGTGATTCTCCGCAAAGCAGCAGACCCCGCCGCCCGCATCTACTACCTCCACGCCACCGCGAAGCTCGGCTGGAGTCGCAGCGTGTTGCTGAACCAAATCAAAGCCGGTGCCTTCGAGCGGGCCGTCAAAGAGAAGAAGACGCACAACTTCGAACTCGCCCTTCCCGAGCACTTTGCCGAGCAGGCAGCTGAGATGATCAAGAGCCGCTACAATCTCGAATTCCTCGGCATCGGACGCGCCATGAAGGAGCGCGAACTGGAGGACAAGCTCATCGAGCGCCTTCAGAGCTTCATCCTCGAACTCGGCTACGGCTTCTGCTTCGTCGGTCGGCAATACAGGCTTTCCCTCGGACGGAAAGAATACTTCGTGGACCTGCTGTTCTACCACCGGTTTCTCAAAGCCCTTGTCGCTTTCGATTTGAAGCTCGGCTCCTTCGAGCCCGAGCACGCAGGCAAGATGGACTTCTACCTCAACCTCCTCAACGACACCGAGCGCGCCCCCGACGACCGCCCATCTATCGGCATCATCCTCTGCGCTGAGAGAGACGACGTGGAAGTCGAATACGCGCTCAAGACCAAGACAGACCCCATCGGCGTCGCCGAATACGAACTCCAGGCCAAACTGCCCGCTGAGTTCAAAGGACGGCTCCCCACCGCGAAACAACTGGCCGAGGTGTTTAGGAAAGCGATGTCGTAATGCGCCCTCATGCTGGAGTGCGATTCCCAAGTTAGCCTTTCGCTTCTGGATGGGCCGCAACGAAACCCTCAACGACGCCCCCGTCCTCCAGGCCGCCTACCGCGACAACGGCGGCAGCATGAAGGCACTCATCACCTCATTGGTGACGAGCGATGCGTTCCTCTATCGGAAGGTGGAGCGCGGGGTGAAGGCGGCGGCAGCAAAGTAGCACCGTGCGACTCCCAGCCTGAAGCGCGCAGTGGATTACGGCACAAAAAACCTCGCAGCGGCTGCCGGTTATCTGCCCTTGGCCACATGCTGCGATAGCACTCACAGGTCCGCGGTCGCAGCCTCAAGGCAACTCGCCTTGATTCAAGGTTGCACCCGATGATCGGCACTTGCCGTCCGCGATTCTTTCGCCTATTCCTCGCGCCCATGTCCGCCATTGCCTCCGAATTCCCGAACGTCACCGCCGTCGCCAAAGCGAATGTCTATTTCGACGGCAAGGTCGTCAGTCACAGCATCCTGTTTCCTAATGGCAGCAAGAAGACGCTGGGGCTCATCTATGCGGGTGATTTTCACTTCGGCACCGACAAGGCGGAGCGCATGGAGATCGTCGCAGGCGAGTGCGTGGTGAAGCTCGACGGTAGCGAGGTGAAGACCGGCTACTCTGCCGGTCAGATCTTCGATGTTCCCGCCAGCAGCGGTTTCGACATCAGCGTCGCCTCCGGCATCTGCGAGTACATCTGCTCGTTCATTGACTAACGGTCTGCGGGTGCGCCGGTCTCTTTCGCGAGCACCACCCGAAACCCGTTCGACTCGAAGCGGATTCCGGGGAGAAGGTAATTTCTGTTCGAGGAGAGTTGGAAGACACTGATGTTGTTGACCCAGGAACTACCCCGCAGGACCCGCCGAGCCTGTTCGCTCGTGTACCAGTCCGAGCACCATTCGGATGCGCTTCCAACCATGTCATAGAGGCCGAACGGATTGGCACCGAAACTTCCCACGGGGCCGGTCCGCACAAACGGATCTTCATAACCTTTGATCGGAGGCTTGGGGCGGCCTGTCGGTTCGAGTTCAGGATCTTTGATCGTCTCTTCTCCATACAAGTTCCCTGCTCCTGACGGAGGAGGCCATGAACTGCCCCAGGGATAGAGGTTGGGAAACATGCGGTCTTTGGCTTCGGGCAGGCTGGCGGGATCCTCCTGCGGACCAATGCCCACGGCACAGCTCCATTCGTGGTCGGTCGGCAGCCGATAATGCTCGTCATCACCGATGAGTCCCGCCTTCCGGTCTTTAGCCGTCAGCCAGTCACAATAGTCCACCGCATCAAACCACTGCATCCGCAACGCCGGGTGGTCGCTCTCCTGGGGAAATGCCGGATCGAGCCACTCGCGGTCGGGCTGAGTCTTGATGAATGCCTCGTAGTCCTTCACTCGCGTTTCCCAGATGCTGAAGAGTACTCTCTGTCCGTCGCTGGGGCCGCCGGTGATTGGGACGGGCACAAACTTCATGCCGAGACCGTTCTCGAAGGGCTGCTCCTTGGTGGCGATGGCAGACTGCGCCTCCGGCTTGTTCCCGGACATCCCCAGATACAGCCATGATGCGGCAGCCGCACCTGCAAGCAGAGCTGCCACGAGCCAAAGTGCGCCACTCCTTGGCGCGGGCTTCGGGACCCGGGGAGCAGCCTGGTGAGTGCGCTCCGGCGGGCCGGCCTGCTTCCGGGGTCGCACTTCGGTGGGCAGCGCGGCCGGTGCTTCGTGGGCATCTGACTTCACCTGTACAATGGGCTGAGTAAGTGCGGAATCGAGATCCTGGCGCATCTCGAAAGCGCTTGCGTATCGGAGTTCACGGTCATCCCGCAATGCTTTGGCGATGATGCTGTCGAGACGCGGGTCGAGCCCCGGCACCTGCAAGGAGGGCAGTTCGAACATGCCCTGGGGCAACTTGCCCGTCAGCATCTGGTACAGCATGACCCCCACCGCGTAGATGTCCGCCCGCTGATCCACGGCGCTGCCGAGAGTGAGCGCTTCGGGAGCCATGTAGTGCAGCGTTCCCATGGCCATGCCGCTTTGGGTCAGGCCGGCGGTGCCATCCCCTGCTTCCATTTTCGCCAGACCAAAATCCGCCACCTTGACCACGCCATCGTATCCCACCATGACGTTGGCTGGCTTGATGTCGCGGTGGATGATGCTGCGCTCATGCGCGTAGGCCAGGGCATCGAGCACATGCGCCGTGATGGCGATCGCATGCTCGGTGTGCAGCCGTTTCTGCTCGGCCAGCATTCGCGACACATCCGTGCCTTCGATGAACTCCATCACGATGTACAGCAGACCGTCGGGTGTCTCGCCAAAATCAAACACCGCGACGATGCCCGGATGCATCAGCTTGGCCATCGAACGAGCTTCGTTCTTGAAGCGTTCGACAAAACTCGCATCCGCTTCCTCAAGGGTGTTGGAGAGAATTTTGATGGCGACCGCACGATCCAATGATATCTGGCGGCCCTTGTAAACAGCTCCCATGCCGCCGCGTCCGAGCAGTTCGGTGATTTCATACTGTGGCAGCAGCTCTTGCAGTTCTTCGGGCGTCGGGGGTAGCCAGACTTTGCCCGCCGCGCTGGAGGAGGAAGAAGAGGACATTGTTTTCAGCTTTGTCATGGCTGTGCTCTTTGGCAACCCTGCAATCACCCGGTGGCATGCGGTATGGTCATCTCCGCATCAAGGCTGGGCATGAATTCGGGCTTTTCATGCTTTCGAGACTGTGATTGATGGCGGGATGTCATCCTCTCCGACTTTAGATTCCGGCTCTCCCACCGTCATGCGCCGTGCGTGGCTGATTGTGGGGCTGCTGTTTCCGGTGGCGCTGCTGAACTACCTGGACCGGCAGATGATCGCCTCCATGAAGGTGTCGGTGATGGGCGACATCCCGGACATCGGAAGCGAGGAAAACTGGGGGCACATGCTGGCGTCGTTCAAATGGGTGTATGCGATTTTCAGCCCGATCGGCGGCTACATCGCGGACCGCTTCAGCCGGAAGCTGACGATTTGCGGCAGCTTGTTTGTGTGGTCGCTCATCACCTGGCTCACCGGGCATGTGGGCAGCTTTCAGGAGCTGTACTGGGCGCGGACGATGATGGGCATCAGCGAGGCGTTTTACATCCCGGCGGCGCTGGCGCTGATCGCGGACTATCACACGGCCGGGACGCGATCCCGTGCCATCGGCGTGCATCAGATGGGCATCTACTGCGGCGTGATGGTGGGCGGCTTTGCAGGGTTCGTAGCGGATGCGCCGGATCTCGGCTGGCGCTTCATGTTCGACTTCACGGGCCTTGCCGGCATCCTCTACGCCATCCCGCTGCTGTTCCTGCTGCGTGATGCACCGCGCCAGACGAGCCTCGACAGTGCCGGGGAGGTTTCCAAGCGGCCTTCCGTGATCACGGCGATCACCGAGTTGCTCACCAACCGCAATTTCATCCTGCTGGTGCTCTACTTCACCCTGCCGGCACTCGCCGCCTGGGTGGTGCGGGACTGGATGCCGGCGATCCTGCAAAAGGCGTTCAACATCAGCCAGGGGAAGGCGGGTGTCTCCGCTGCACTCTACTGGCAGGCCTCCGCGCTGATCGCGGCGGTATTTGGCGGCTGGCTGGCGGACCGCTGGATGCGCCGCAGCGAGCGCGGACGGATCTATGTCAGCGCCATCGGCATGATGCTGATCGTTCCGGCGATGTATGGCGTGGGCAATGCACCTGCGCTGAACTCCTTCGGGCTGGCCATCGCCTCGCTGGTGCTTTTCGGCATCGGCTGGGGCTTCTTTGACTGCAACAACATGCCAATCCTCAGCCAGATCACACGCCCCGAGCTGCGGGCGACCGGCTACGGCGTGATGAACTTCGTCAGCATGATGTGCGGCGGCGTGGCGGACTGGGGCTTCGGGGTGATGCGGGACCAAAACATCGCGCTGAACGTCATCTTCGGCGTCTTCGCCCTCGTGTGCGTCGTCTCGCTCGTGATCGTGCTTTTGATCCGGCCGAAGGTGAACACCTGATCACGCCGCCCATTCATCCGGCGTGTTCGCATTGCGAAAAAACTCAGCGCTGGCCGCATCCAGCTCGATGGATTCAGCGCAGCCCGACTCCACGCATGCGCCTATCACGCGCTGCAGCGCGAGACGTCGCTCACGCAGGGCCTCCTGCATCGCAGGCAGCATCGAGGGGAGATAAAAAGCCGTCAGCGCTTCGAAGCCATGGGCTCCGTGGTGGAAGCGGCCCGGTCGGAGGTTTTCGCGGAGAAACTCCGTCGTCATCCACGGCATATCGACGGCGAGGACGAGCAGCGGCATTTGCACGATCTCCAAACAGCGGGTGATCGCGCCCAGCGGTCCGTCATCGGCATGTTCGGCGTCGTGAACGACTTCGGCATCGTCACTCGGCTGGAGAGCCTGCTCGCGGCGGCAGGAGAGCAGCAGGCGTTCCGGCTTCAGCGCACGCAGTTTGTCCAGCTGCACCTGCCAGAGCGGCCGCCCATGCCAGTCAAGCAGCGCCTTGTCGCGTCCCATCCGCGTGGAACGGCCTCCGGCGAGGAGCACGGCGGCGAGGCTCATGACGTTTTGAGCATACCGTCGTTCAGCACCTTGGCACGCAGTCCCCCGTGCCCCTTCAGCGCCTCCTCCGCACCCTCGGCGAAGGCCTGGTTCATCCAGTAGCAGGGCGCGGCCTCCTGCGTGCCGAGAAAACGGACACCCTGCACTTCAAACTCGATGCCGATGAGCGTGTTGAGGTCGATGCCCTTGGTGATAATGTTGCGGCGGAAGGCGGAGGGCGGCACGCCGGCCACGCTGAATTTTTCACAGAGGCGCTCATACTGCTCGTGCTCGAAAAAGGTCACCTGGCCTTTGTAGTCCTCCTTCCAGCCGAAGAAGCGGTCGCCTTTGATCCCCTTCCCCGCCACGCACTCCACCTCCGGCACCTCGACCTCCGGCGCCGTGCCGGCCGGCTGGCCGTGGTGACCGTAGAAGTTGTGCTCGGGGGAGATGTAAAGGTGCAGGATTTGCATGCGGTGCTTGGATGTACGCTCAAACGTGCCACGATCCATACGTCCATGACCTCCCCTGAGCAACCCATCCGCATCGGCATCATCGGCGCCGGTGGCATCGTCAAAACCCGCCACATGCCCGGCCTGCGGGCGATTCCCGGCGTGCAGATCACGCAGGTGACGAATCGCTCGCTGGCCAGCGCCGAGGCCTTCATCAGCGAATTTGCCCCGGAGGCGCAAGCCGTGGAGCGCTGGGAGGAGCTGGCCTCCTCCCCCGACGTGGACGTCGTCTGGATCGGCACGCATCCCTACATGCATTCGGAAATGACCTGCTACGCCCTCCAGCACGGAAAACACGTCTTTACCCAGGCACGCATGGCCGCCTCCATGCCGGAGGCAAACCAGATGTGGGAAGCCTCAATGCGCTACCCGGAGCTCGTCACCGCCATCTGCCCGGCTCCGCACGGGATGAAGGGTGGCGAGCTGGTGAAAAAGCTGCTCGCCGAGGGTGCCATCGGCACGCCGCATCAGGTGCTGCTGCACAGCTTCAACGATGGCTGGCTTGATCCCGCCGCACCCGCGCACTGGCGGCAGCAGTCGGACCTCAGCGGCATTCAGATCCTGACGCTGGGCATTTACACCGAGGTGCTGCAGCAGTGGCTCGGCCACATCGTCGAGGTGGAGGCGCGTGGAAACGTGGTCATCCCCGAACGCAGCGGCGTGGAGGTGGACATCCCGGATTTCGTGAATGTGATGGCCAAATTCCGCAGCGGCATCGAGGCCACCATGCTCTTCAGCGGCGTCGCGGCCCACGCACCGACGGACAAGCTGTGGATCTTCGGTTCCGAAGGCACTCTGAGCTACGATTTCGACACCGACGACCTCCAGCTCGGCAAACGCGGCGGCAAAATGCAGTCCCTGCCGATCCCCACCGAAATGCAGCGGAGCTGGACCGTGGAGCGCGACTTCATCGCCGCCGTGCGCGATCCCTCCGCGCCACGCCCACGCCCCGACTTCAACGAAGGCATGAACTACATGCGCGTGGTCCACGCCGTGTGGCAGGCGATGGAGGAGCGGGCTGCGGTGCGCGTGGTCTAAGCCACGCGCCGACCCACCGCGAGCGCACCGTTCACGACCTGCATGAGGCCTTCGATCTGGTAAGGCTTCGGCAGCGCGGCGGCGAAGCCGTAGGCGGCGCAGTCCCTCATCACCGGATCGTCGCGATAGCCGGAGGAAACGATGGCCAGCACCTGCGGATGGATGCGGCGCAGATGCAGCATCGTTTCCCGGCCGCACATGCCGTCCGGGATGGTGAGGTCGAGGATGACGAGGTCAAAACCATTTCCCTTGTGCATCGCCTCCTGATACTGGCGCAGTGTCTCGGTGCCGTCGCCGGTTTCGACCACCTCGAAGGAGGCCTTTTCCAAAGTCCGGCGCAGGAGGTAGCGCACCATGAGATCGTCCTCCAGCAGCAGCACGCGTCCCGCTTTGCCCGCTGAATGCGTCTGCCGGAGCGGTGCGCTGGGCGTCTGCAGCCCGGCGGGCACCAGGGTGGTTTCGATGGCGAGACGCATGTCGCGCACGGACTGGAATCGGTGCTGGCGCTCCGGGGTCATGGCGCGGATCACCACGGCATCCAGCCGCGGGTCCACCGCTCCTGGGCGCAGTGCGGAGGGCGGCTGCCAGGAGCCACGCGGCAGGGCGCCGGTGAGCATCTGGTACATCATCACGCCCAGCGCGTAGATGTCGGCGCGGTGGTCCACCTCGCGGTGCGCGTTGAACTGCTCCGGCGCGGCGTATTCCGGCGTGCCCATGACCATGTGGGTTTCCGTCGCTTTCGACTGTGAGTGCATCACGTCCTTAGCCAGACCGAAGTCGGTGATCTTCACCTCGCCCTGCCGCGTGAGCATGATGTTCGCCGGCTTGATGTCACGATGGACGATGCCCTTCGAATGCGCGTATTCGAGCCCCGCGCAAATTTGTGGCAGCAGCTGCAGCGCCAGCGCGGGCGTCATCCGGCCCTGCGCCATGATCGCGCCCAGGTCGGTGCCATCGACGAATTCCATGACGAAAAAGAGGAACTCCGTGCCGAGGTGCCCGTAGTCGTAGATCCCCACGATGTTCGGATGGTTCAGCGTCGCCATCGCCCGCGCCTCGCGGCGGAAACGGTCTTCAAAGGCGAAGTCGTAGCCGTCGCTCACGCGCAGCACTTTGATCGCCACCGGCCGTCCGAGACTCAGCTGCGTGCCGCGATAGACCGTGCCCATCCCGCCCACACCGGCCTGCGATTGTACCGAGTAGCGCCCGAATGGCATCATCACGGAAAGCTCTTCCGGAGTGGGGGAGGCGGCGCGTAATACGGCTCTGGGGCTGGCGGACGGTTGGCTCATCAATGCGGAAAGAGTCGGGTACTGTGGCACACGCGGCGGGGGGAGCAACCGCCGGAAGACCTCTAAATCAAGCCGCTTTCGGCTTCCGATGAAACCTGTGTTCATGTCAAGCCACCGGGGAGTAAACAAACATTCAAAGACGTACCAGAATGAATGGGGCGGCTCCGGACTCCGGCCATGCGGTCACGGATCCTTGTCCGCCTGGCTCGCCCGCTGCGGATGATACTTTTGCAGCCATGGATCTTTTTGTTCCGTCAGGATCGAAACCAACTCCCGCGCCATTCTCTCCGCCCGTGCGTGATGCTCGGGAATCCCGGCCAGGTTGTTCGACTCCCAGGGGTCGTGGTCCAGATCGTAAAGCTCCAGGCGCGGGCGATGGAGAAACTGATCCACTGTTCGCAGGCCGATCATCATCTCTCCCGCTGCGCGGATGTGCGCCCAGGTCGCCCGATTGAAAGTGTCGATCGGCAGAGGGTACTCCTGTCCGGGGAGCACGTTCCAGATCAGCTTCCAGCGTTTCTCACGCAGCGTGCGCATGGGATAGTGCGCATAGACGTCATGGCCCACATGACTCGTGACCACGCGGTCCCATCCCTCCGGACTCGGCGTGTCGAGGATCGATAAAAAACTGCGCCCGTGCAGCGGGTAGCCGTCAAAGGTGACGTCCGCCCAATCGAGAAACGTCGGCGTTAAATCCGCGCAGGTCACCATGCCATGATTCACCGTCCCCGGCGCCTTTAGGCCGGCATGCCACGCGATGAACGGGATGCGCAACCCCGGCTCGTACTGCGTGCCCATGGCTCCGGGTTCGGAGGTGCCGTGATCGCTGATGAAAATGATCAGCGTGTCGTTCTTCTTCCCGGACTCCTCCAGCGCCTTCAGCACCAGGCCCGCGCCGTGATCCATCCGCGAGATCTGCCGATAGTAGCCGGCGATGTTGGCGCGCACTTCTGGAGTATCCGGGAGGAAGCCGGGAACGGGCACGCCTTCAGTACGATATTCGGGCATCTCCAGCCCGGGCACCGGATCGGCCACGCCCCAGGACACACCGTCACGCGTGTTCGGATGCGGATCACCCGCCGACCACACGAGAAAAAAGGGATCGTTTCCGTCCTTGAAGAAGGCGTCCGCCGCCTTCGCCAGCGCGATCACGTCCTTGGTCCTCGCGCGATCCGCCGTATCCAGGGGATACTTTTCCATCGGCCGGATGTGGTCCTTCCCGATCAGGCCCGTGCGATAGCCGGCCTCCTTCAGCATCGCAAAAACCGTCACCACATCCTCCCGGAGGATCTGGTTGTGCTCCTTGTGCGGGTGCGCGTATTGACCGGTGCCGTGTGTGAGCAGGCCCGTGTACATCACCGCCCGGCTCGGTCCGCATGAGGCGGTCGTCGCAAAACCGCGCTCAAACCGCACGCCCGCCGCCGCCAGCTTGTCGAGGTTCGGCGTCTTCACGACCGGATGCCCGTAACAACCCATGTCAAACCAGCACTGGTTGTCCGAGATCATGAAGAGGATGTTTTTTGGCCCGGCGAAGCTTGAAGAGGCGGCCAGGAAAACCACCGTGATCAACCGGAAGAAACGGGATTTCATCATGCAATCGAGCCTGAAGGGAAACGGGCGGCAACGCAAGCCCGTGGATTGATCCTGCGAATGCACGTTCCGTCGGGTCAGGCTTGCCTTCAGCGCGGAAAAACGCTCGAAGAAGAAACCTTTCGAACAGCTCGGCACGCTCGCACGAAAATACCGGAAGCCGTGATAAGTCGGCAAGAAACCGGCCTCGCATGGCTTGTTAGTTTCCTCCTATGAACTCGCGTCTTCTCCTCCTCGCGCTCGGCGGTGCCGCCTTCGCCGCCGATCCGAATGTCAAACTCGACGACGTCGCCGGCAATGAGGCGGTCAAAAAGATCATGGAGACGCGGCCGGGACGCGGCGTGATGGCCGATGACACGCCGCCCACGCCCGCGGCGGAGGCCGTGAAGCAGTTCAAGACGCGCAGTGATGTCGCGATTGATCTCATGGCCGCCGAGCCGGACGTGGAGCAGCCGCTCTACGCGAGCTGGGACTCAAAGGGCCGCATGTGGGTCACGCAGTATCGCCAGTATCAGTTCCCCGCCGGATTGAAGATCGTCAGCTACGACCAGCACCTGCGTGCGAAGTTTGACAAAGTGCCGCCACCGCCGCCACGCGGGCCGAAGGGCGCGGACAAGATCACCGTCTTCGAAGACACGGATGGCGACGGCTTTTTCGACAAACACGAGGATGTCATCACCGGCCTGAACATCGCCAGCGCCGCTCTGCACGGCATGGGCCGCATCTGGGTGCTGAATCCGCCTTACCTGCTCAGCTATCCCGACGCCGATTTCGACGCGAAGCCCGATGGCGATCCCGTCGTCGAGCTCAGCGGCTTCGGCCTCGAAGACACGCACAGCGTCGCCACCAGCCTGCAATGGGGCATGGACGGCTGGCTCTACGGCGCGAACGGCAGCACCACCACCGGCAACGTCAGCAGCGCGAACTCGAAGAACGTTAAATGGGAAGGCCAGTGCATCTGGCGCTACCATCCGAAGAAGAAGACCTTCGAAATCTACGCCGAAGGCGGTGGCAACACCTTCAGCCTCGACATCGACAGCAAGGGCCGCGTCTTCTCCGGCACCAACAACGCCGTGCGCGGCATGCACTACGAGCAGGGTAGCTACGGCATCAAAGGCTGGGGCAAACACGGCCCGCTCACCAATCCGTATGCTTTCGGCTGGTTCGAGCACATGAAGCACGAAGGCGACAACAAACGCTTCCCGCAGGCCTTCACCGTTTATGAAGGCGGCCTGCTCGGCAGCGCCTACGAGGGCAAAATCATCGCCCCGAACGCGCTGCACAATCTCGTCTATGTCAGCGAGCGCATCGCCGACGGCTCCACCTTCCGCACCAAGGACGAAGAGAATCTCATGACCACCACCGACCGCTGGTTCCGCCCCGTCTGGGCCGGCGTCGGCCCCGACGGCGGCTTCTACATGGTGGACTGGTACGACACCCGCCTCAGCCACGTCAGCCCCGTCGATGACTGGCACAAAACCAGCGGCCGCATCTATCGTGTCCGCCCGGCCGCCGGTGCGCCGAAGCTGAAGCCCTTCGATTTGAGCAAAGCGAGTGGTGAGGAGCTGCTCGGCTATCTGAGCCATTCGAATGAGTGGTTTAGGAAACAGGCAAGCCACGAGATCGTCTGGCGTGAGATTCAGGACTTGGTCCCAGCATTGAACGAAATAGCATTCAAAAAGAATGATCCTCATGCGCTGGATGCTTTGTGGACACTGGACGGGTTAGGAGCATTGCCCGCTGATGCATGGCCGTTTTTACTCCAGAGCCCAGATCCTTATGTCAGGCGTTGGACGGTGAAAATCATGGGTGAAGCCGGATGGGAACGCAAAGAAACAAAGTCCGACCTCGCCAAATTAGCACAGACCGAAAAGCATCCCGAAGTGCGTGCGCAGATTCTCGCTGCAGCGAAAAAGTTCCCTGCGTCTGTGGCTCTACCGCTCCTGTGGAGTGGCGACGATTCGTCGCCCAACAGCAATGCCGACGACTCGTCGGCTCTCCATGATCCCAGCGGCCACCTGCCGCTCCTCGCATGGTGGGCGCTCGAATCGAAGGCTGAAACGGAACGAGAAGCCGTCTTCGCCTTCCTCAAAGCCGACACCGCCTTCCTTAAGACCAACCTCTTCCGCGATCACCTCGCCGAAAAGCTCGCGAAACGCTACGCGCTGGCCGGCGGTGAAGAAAACTTCCAGTCCTGCGCCAACTTGCTCGCGTTGACGGACGACGAAGCGCTGCGCGGCAAGTTCATCGCTGGCATCGCGTCCGCGTTTGAAGGCGCGGAGATGCCGAAGCTGCCGGATTCGCTTTCGAAGGCGCTGAGCGACTACATCGCCAAAAATTCAGGCGGCGACCTCACGCTCGCGCTGCGCAGCGGAAACGCCGATGCCCTTCAAAAGGCGCTCAAACTCCTCGCCGACACCAAAGCGGGCAACATCGCCCGCATCGCCATCGCGAAGACTCTGGCAGAGCTCGGCAAGCAGGAAGCCGTCATGCCGATGGTCGCCATTTTGAAGTCCGGCGAGGCTCCGGGCCTCAAACGCGGCATTTTGCAGGCCGCGGCCAGGTTTGACGACAAACGCATCCCCGAGGCGCTGCTGCTCGGCTGGGAAAGCCGAATCGCCGGCGACAGGGCGCTGCGAGAAGACGCGCTGCGCGTCATGGCCGGCCGCAAGGAATGGGCGCAGATTTTGATGAACTTCGTGAACGAGTGGAAAGTGCCGGTGAAGCATTTCACCATCGACATCGTGCGCCAGCTCAGCCTGCATCGCGATCCGGGCATCGACGCCGCGATCGAGAGGCATTGGAAAGGCAAGCTCGCCACCGGACCTTCGCCGGAAAAGGAGAAGGAAGCCGAACGCATCAAAGCCGTGCTCAAAAGCGGTCTCGGCGATGCTGACAAAGGCAAACTTCAGTTCGCCGTCCGCTGCGGCACCTGCCACAAGCTCTTTGCCGACGGCGGTCAGATCGGCCCCGACCTCACCGGTTACGACCGTGCCAACCCCGACTTCTGGCTCGACAACCTCTTCAACCCCAGCCTCGAAATCCGCGAGGGCTTCGGCGCCTACATCGTGAAAACGAAGAGCGGCCAGCTCCTCACCGGCCTCATCGATGCGCAGAACACCAACGGCGTCACGATCAAGGACATGGCCAACAACAAAACCGCGCTCAAGCAAGCCGACATCGAGTCCATGGAAGCCTCCCCCATCTCCCTCATGCCCGAAGGCCTCCTCACCGGCATGAGCGACGCCGATTTGAAGGACTTCTTCGCCTATCTGATGAAGAAGTGAGCCGAATCACGCATACAGCACCCGGAAGGGGCGCAGCCAGGTGATGAGGACGCCGATGATGAGGGCGCTGAGGCCGAGCTGCCCGGCGTAGGGGAGGTCGAGGCGGGTGAACATTTCGAGGGTCAGATAGACGGCACCGAAGCCGGAGATGGCGGCGGCGACGTTGTAGGCATGGCGGCCGATGTGGTGATCGTTGGTGAAGGCGGCGGCGCTGGCCACGGAGGCGAGCAGCAGGGTCAGGGCGGAGAAGCCGGCCTGCTTCACTCCCCACACATAACCCAGAATGACGGCGGCCAGCGACAGGAAGATCAAACCACCGACGACGACCCCTTCCCAGAACTCACGCGGCTTCAGCGCCTGCCGCGCGAAGCGGTCCATGGCGACGAAAAACGTGCTCAATCCGCGGGCAAGGTGCGACCAGAGGGCGAAGACCAGCCACGCGCCGATGACGACATTGGCCCAGAAGGGGGCGACATCTTTCAGGGAGTTGCTGAGCACCTTGTAGCCGATGAAGCCGCCGAGCATGATGGCGGTCTGCCGGCCTTCGGTGAACTGGTTCATCCAATGGCAGAAGCGCAGGTTGGCGCGGTAGATCCAAGACCGGGCGCGGAAGGATTCGATGAGGCCCATGCGGGCGTTTTCGTTCATCGGATTCAGCCGCAGGGCTTCCAGGAAGTGCTCGTTGGCCTTCTTGTGATCGCCCTTCATGACGGCCATCCAGCCGGCGCTGGTGTGGGCGCTGTCATCTTCAGCATCACGTTCGAGCTGATAGCGGATGAGGTCCTGGTTGTCGGCGTCCTTGCGCTGGAGAAGCAGCGCGGCGGAGAGTACCTCGGCGGCCATGGTGTTTTCGGTGTCGAGATGCAGCGCGGCGCGGGCGGCGGCCTCGGCTTTGGGATAATCACGGAGTCGCAGGTGCAGACGCGCGAGCACGGCGTGACTGAAATCGCAGTCGGGATCGAGGCCGGCGGCTTCTTCGGCCTGTTGCAGCGCTTCTTTGATGGCGGCGGTCTGGCCGTCCTTGGCGTTCGCATTCAGGGCGAGCGCGAGGACGCTGCGGGAGAAGGCGTTTTCAGGCTCGAGCGCCACGGCGCGGCGCGCGGCGTCCGCAGCCTGGGCTGCGGTGCCGTCCTGCTCCATCCAGCAGAGCGCGAGCATGATGAGGCTCGGAGTGTGATGCGCGTCGAGTTCGAGGGCCTGTTTGTAGCAGGCGATGGCGTCAGGAAGGCGGTGCTGGCTTTGCAGCAGCCGCCCCCGGGCAAAGGCGGCCTCGGGTGATGGGTGAAAATCGTCGGGCATGCGCTGGCGGTGGTTCAGCGCTTCATGAGGCCGAGATGCTTCAGCACGTCGTCGTAGAAGCCGCTCTGGTTCGAGTACATCGCGTAGTTCTTGGCGCTTTCGAACCAGGCCTTGGTGGTCGGTTTGTGCCGGGCAGCGGCCTTGATGAGGTCCTTGGTGGTCAGCGGGATGACTTTGCCGGTTTTCATCGCGCTGTTTAGCACCTCCTCGGTGGCGAGATCGAAGACGGCTTTCAAATCGGCACCGGAGAAACCCTCTGTCTTCTTCGCCAGCGCACGGGGGTCGAGTTCGCCGATGGGTTTCTTCTGCGCCATGACCTCGATGATGGCGGCGCGACCGCCCTCATCCGGCGGCGGGACGAAAAGCGTGCGGTCAAAGCGGCCGGGACGGCGAAATGCGGGGTCGATGTGCCAGGGCGCATTCGTGGCACCGAGGATGAGTACGCCGTCGTTATCGGACTCGGCACCGTCCATCTCGGAGAGGAAGGCGTTGATGAGATTGCGCCCGGCGCTTTGCCTCAAGTCGCGGCGGTCGGCGGCGAGGGCATCGACCTCGTCGAAGAACAGGATGCTCGGCGCATTCTGGCGGGCGAGTTCGAAGACCTCGTGCATGTTCTTCTCCGAATTCCCGATCCACATGTCGAGAATCTGGTGCAGGCCGAGGGCGATGAAGTTCGCCTGAATCTCGCCAGCGGTGGCCTTGCTGATGAGCGTCTTGCCTACGCCGGGAGGGCCGTAGAGCAGCACGCCGCCGCCGATCTTCTTGTCGTAGGCCTTGAAGAGCTCCGCGTGCTGCAGCGGGTAGATGATCTTCATGCGGATCTCCTCCTTCAGCGCCTCCATGCCGCCGACGCCGGAGAAATTGAGCTTCGGTTTTTCGAAGTCGGCCAATCCGAGATCGAAAGCGGTGCCGCCGCGAGGATGAGTGTCATCGTCGCCGTCATCCTCGTTCGCGGATTCGATGAAGCCGCCGCTGGAGGTCATCGCGGCGCGTTTGCGGCCACTGTCGTCGTCGGAGTCCGGTTTGACGCCGTGGAGGTCTTTTTCGATGCCGGGATCGGCCAGCGAGCGGTTCAGGGCGATGCCTTTGTCATACATCGCCTTCGCCTTCGACAGCTCCCCCTCGGTGATGTGAATGCGGGCGAGCAGCAGAAAAGCCGCCGCGCAGTCCGGTGTGTCGGAAAGGATCTGCTCCGCTCTGACGGCTGCCTGCGAGGTCTTTCCCTGCAAAAGCGCCACATGGGCCAGTCCCAGCCTCGCTTCGGCATGCGCGGGATCATTCTTCAGCACCTGCTGAAAGCTCTGCTCGGCATCCTCGATGAGCCCTTCCTCCAGGCACCCTTCCGCGAAGAGCATGAGCAGCGGGGCATTGTCAGGCGAATGTTGCAGGGCCAGGCGAAGAGCATCGAGATTTTGAGCCATGCGCTCGAATGCAGCGTCTGCCGCAGGGTGTGGCAAGCAAATTCACCGACGCCGGCTTACTTCCGCTCCAGGGAGAGCACGAAGATCAGCCGCCCGTCCTTCCACTTCGGCCCGCCGATGAAAAGAGGACTGCCGGGACGCAAGACGGCGTCGCTTTTCACGAGCACCTGCTGCTCGCGCCAGACCTGCAGGTGCAGCTTCACGCCGCCGTTCTCCGCAGGGCCGTTGGAGTCCACTTTGAGAAACAGATCGCGGGACGGCACCACCCAGGATTCGTACTCGCGGAAGATGTCCTGATGGTGCTGGCCGAGGATCTCGAAGTGCTTGAAGGCAAAGACCTTCCCGAGGCGCTCGTCGAGGGCACCGAGGTTTTTCGGCGCCTTTTCCTGCGCCCCGGTGAGCTGGGCTGCGTCGTTGGTGGCGAAAATGAGCGCACCCCAGACCTTCCCCTCCGTGGCCGGCTTGACGGCGGGAAGCGGCTGCGGTGCGGCTTTTTCCTGCGCCCACGAGAGCGAGGACGACAGGAGGAGCAGAAGGACTGGCGGCAGGAATTTCATCCGCGTTGGTTTCTCAGAAACAACGGATGACCGGCGGCATCGCGGGAGATGACCAGCAGCGGGGAGCCCGCAGCGTCAAACAGCGTCGTCGCCGCGACTTCGGGCTCCGTTTCGCTGCGATGCACGCTGATGCCGGAGATCTTGCGGTCCGCAGGCACTTCATCGAGCCCGTCGAGCATCAGGACCGTCGCATCGGCGGCGACATCGTGGTAGGTGCTGGTCTCGACGCCGCGTCCTGGGGCGTAGGAACTCAGAATGAGGCTGTGCGCCGAGTCGCTACCGGCGGGACCGAGCAGGAAGAAGCCCGCCACCGCCACGGCCGCCACACTCGCGGCGGCCAGCCAGGGCTGCCGGAACAGTGCGATGAGCGAATCGATAAAAGGCACCGGCTTTTGGCGCGCGTCTTCCATTTCCAACTGGGCGATGCGCATCTGGATCTGCGAATTGAAGAAGTCGGCGTGCGGCACCTTCATATCCGCAGGCAGATGCGTGCGTAGGCTGGCGCTGAGGCTGCGCATTTCCTCCGCCTCGCGGGCTAGGACGGGATCGGCCTTCAGCTCGGCGTCGAAAGCGGCGCGTTCGGCGGCGGTCATCTCGCCGTCGAGCCAGCGGATGAGATCGTGGTTTTCAGAGGGTGGTTTCATAAACGTCTTTGAGGATTTCCTGCAGTTTCTTGCGTGCGTAAAAGAGGCGGGACATCACCGTGCCCAGAGAACACGGCACGGTGGCGGCGATTTCTTCATAGGCGAGGCCTTCCACCTCGCGCAGGATAATGACCTGCCGGTGATCCGGGGAGAGCTTCGCGATGGCGTCCTGGATTCGCTCACCCAGCTCGGCATTCCGCAGGGCCGTGTCCGGCGCGGCGTCGCCTTTCGGGGTCGCTTCTGCGCCGACGGCCACGCGGTGCTCCGTGCGCTCGTCGTCGAACTCACCATCGCCCTGGATCTTCTTCTTTCGCAGCCAGTCGTAGGTGACGTTGTGGGCGATCCGGTAGAGCCAGGTGTAGAAGGCGGCGTCCTGCTTGAAGTTCGGCAGCGCACGCCACGCCTTGATGAAGGCCTCTTGTGCGAGGTCCCAGGCTTCCGTCTCGTTCTGGATCAAATGGTAGGTCATGGCGTAGATCCTCCCGCGGTACTTTGTCACCAGGGTGTCAAAGGCCCGCATGTCTCCCGCCTGGCTGCGGGTGACCAAGTCAACGTCGGAGACTTCGCCAAGGTCAGTCGCGGCTGGGGCAGGCATGGAACAGGATGCGGGGGATGGACGGCCAGAGTCGGGGAAAATTCGATGTCAGGCTGAATCGGGCGCAAAAAAGTACCCGGACGTGGAATCAAGGGATCTTCAAGACCTGGCCCGGGCGGATCAAATCGCTCTTCAGTCCGTTGGCGGACTTCAGCTTGGCCACCGTGGTGCTCTTCTTGCGGGCGATGCCGTAGAGGGTATCCCCTTTCACGATCGTGTAGCGGGAACCGGAGGAGGACTTCTTCGCAGCAGTGGACTTCTTTGAAGTCGAACTGCTGGACGAGGACGTTTTTTTCGGAGTCGAGGACGACGAAGAGGTCGTCGGCGTCGTCTTCGGCGTGCTGAACGCGTAGGGGTCAGGTGGCGGCTCGGGCGCGGGCGGCTTCTGGTAGGTCGGCGTCGAGGGGCTGGCGTAGCCGGTCTGCCCCGGGTAGGGGTTGTAGTGACCGTCGTTGCCGTAGTTCGAGGCGTAGGGATCACTGCTCCCCGAGTTTTTCATGTTTTCACAGGAAGCCAGCGCGAGGCAGGCGGCGGACAGCGCGAGGAGGCGGTGGGCGGTCATGAGTGGGGTGTGGGAGTGTTCCAACCAGCGGGGACAAAGCCTCCGCACTATTGAAATCTGGCGGGTGCATTTCAATCCTTAATTTGGCGCGAGTCACCCTGTCTTGCGATTCTTCGACATCGCCGAAATTCGCGCATGGGTGACTGCGTTGCGCCTGTCCGGGCAATTCTTCCGACACAGGCCTTGCCAACGTCCTCCGTTTTCCCTAGCTTCGCGTCCCACTCATGAAAATTGGTTTCAATCTCCTGCTCTATTCCGGTCACATCACCGAGGCGAACTACCCCGTCATCGAAAAACTCAAGGCCACCGGTTATGACGGTGTCGAACTGCCGATCTTCGACGTGAGCGATCCCTCCCACTACAAGGCCGTCGGCCAGGTGCTGAAGGACAACGGGCTGGAATGCACCGCCGTCACCGTCCTTCCCGACGAAGCGCACAATGCCATCAGCCCCGTCGCCGCGAACCGCCAGGGCGCCATCGACCACCTCAAGCGCGTCCTCGAATGCTGTCACAACGCCGGCGTGCAGACGCTTTGCGGCCCCTATTATCAGGTTCTCGGCCAGTTCACCGGCGCGTTCCCGACGGAGGCCGAACTCGCCGGAGCCGCGGAGGTGCATCGCGCCATCTCTCCCGTCGCCGAAGCCGCCGGTGTGAAGTGCGCCATCGAGGCGCTGAACCGATTCGAAGCCCACCTTCTCAACACCATGGAGCAGGCCGCCGCTTATGTGAAGCGCGTCGATCATCCGAACTTCGGCACGATGTACGACACCTTCCACGCCAACATCGAGGAGAAGAACCCCATCGCCGCGATCGACACCGTCTTCGCCTCCGGCAAACTCAACCACGTCCACATCTCCGAAAACGACCGCGGCACGCCCGGGCGCGGCCACATCAACATCGTCGAGCAGATCAAGCACCTCAAAGCCATCGGCTACGACGGCTGGATGACCATCGAAGCCTTCGGCTCCGCCTTGCCCGATCTCGCCGCCGCCACCCGCGTCTGGCGCGACTTCTTCCCCAGCACCGAGCAGGTTTACACCGAAGGTTTTGCTCTGATCAAAAACGCCCTGGCCTGATTTCCAAGCACACCCAATCCACCCATGAACACACCGACCCCCACCCCCGCAGCGGCCACGTCCCGCCGCCAGTTTATCGGCACCACAGCCGCCGCCAGCGCCCTCACCGTCGCCCAGTCCGCCTGGGCCGCCGGCAGTGATGAAATCAAAGTCGGCCTCATCGGCTGCGGTGGTCGCGGCACCGGCGCCGCCAGCCAGGCCCTCAGCACCAATCAGGAGGGTGTCTTTCTGCACGCCGTCGCCGATGCCTTCAAAGAAAAGGCCGACGGCGCCCTCAGCAACCTCCGCAACAAGGTGCCTGACAAGGTCAAGGTGGACGATTCCCGCGTCTTCGCCGGCACCGACGCCTACCAGAAGGTCATCGACAGTTGCGACCTCGTCATCCTCACCACGCCTCCCGGCTTCCGCCCCTACCACTTCGAAGCGGCGGTGAACGCCGGTAAAAACATCTTCATGGAAAAGCCCGTCGCCGTCGATGCTCCGGGCGTCCGCAAGGTGCTCGAAATGGCCAAGGTCGCCGACGAGAAAAACCTCAAGGTCGTCGTCGGCCTCCAGCGCCGCTACCAGAACTGCTACCGCGAAGCCCTCGCCCAGGTCAAGGAGCAGGGTCTCATCGGTGACATCGTCTCCGGCCAGGTGTACTGGAACGGCGGCGGCATCTGGTTCCGCGACAAGCGCCCCGACCAGTCCGAGCTCATGTACCAGATCAACAACTGGTACTTCTTCACCTGGCTCTGCGGCGACCACATCAACGAGCAGCACATCCACAACATCGACGTGGCCAACTGGTTCATCGGCGGTCATCCCGTCAGCGCCCAGGGCATGGGCGGCCGCATGCAGCGTACCGAGGCCAAGTTCGGCCAAATCTACGACCACCACTACGTCGAGTACACCTATGAAAATGGCGTCCGCGTCAACAGCCAGTGCCGCCACCAGTCCGGCGTCGCCAATGCCGTCCGTGAAGAATTCACCGGCACCAAGGGCAAGATCTACCTCGACAACAGCGGCCGCTGCTACGTCAACAACCTCAAGGGCGAGACCATCTGGAAATACCGTCCCGGCGGCAAGGACATCGGCGATGCAAAGGGCAAGGCTCTCAAGCGCCTTGATCCCGATCCGTATCAGACCGAGCACGACACCCTCCAGGCCGCCATCCGCGAGAACACCCCGCTCAACAACGCCTACTACGGCGCCGAGAGCACCATGACCGCCGTCATGGGCCGCATGGCCACCTACTCCGGCAAGGAACTCAAATGGGAGGACGCGCTGAACTCCAAGGTCCAGCACATGCCCGCCATCATCACTCCGGAATCAGAGCCGCCCGTCAAACCGGACGCCGACGGCTGGTACCCCATCGCCATCCCCGGCAAGGACATCCCCGGCGCACCCGTCGTCTGATCTTCCGGTTCGAATCGATCCCCACGCCCCGGCCGTCACCATGCGGTCGGGGCTTTTTTGTGCGCTTGGCATGGTCTGAATTCGCACGCTTCACTGCATCATTCCCTGATCTTTCTCCACCACCGGCTCCTCGCGGAACGCCGCCAAAGCCGCACGTTGCAACTGCGGGTCTTCATCCAGCGTGCGCTCCGCGAGTTGCCGTGCCAGACGCACCAGCCGGGTGTCCGCCAGCAGCTCGCCGAAGAGCAGAGGCGCCTGCCCGCTCTGCGCATGGCCCAGCACATCGCCCGGACCGCGCCGCCGCAGGTCTTCCTCGGCGATCTGGAAGCCGTCGCTCGTCTCCTCCATGATCGCCAGCCGCTGGCGGTTGTCCTCGTCCTTGTCATCCACAAATAGCACGCAGTAGCTGGTGTGCCCCCCGCGTCCGATGCGCCCGCGGAGCTGATGGAGCTGTGCCAGGCCAAAACGGCCCGCGTCGTGAATGAACATCACCGTCGCATTCGGCACGTCGATGCCCACCTCGATCACCGTCGTCGAGACCAGTGCGTCCAGCTTGCCCGCGCGGAAGCGTTTCATCACGTCCTCCTTTTCCTCCGCGCTCATCCGACCGTGCAGCAGCCCGACCTCGCAGGGCGCGAGCAGTTTGGACCACTCCTCATGCCCCTTCGTCGCCGCACCGGCCTCCAGCTTCTCCGATTCATCGATCAGCGCATAAACGATGTAGCCCTGACGGCCTTCCTCGATCTGCTCGCGCAAAAACTTCGCCGCGTCCTTCAGCTTCGTCTTCGGTCGCACCTTCGTCACGATCTTCACGCCGTCGCGCGGCTTCTGGTCGATCGTCGAGACTTCCAGGTCACCATAGATCGTCAGCGTCAGCGTGCGCGGGATCGGCGTGGCCGTCATCACCAGCACATCCGGCGTGTCGCCCTTGCGGATCAGTTTCGCCCGCTGCGCCACGCCAAACTTGTGCTGCTCGTCGATCACCACGATCCCCGTGTTGTGCATCAGCTCCGCGTCATGCAGCAGCGCATGCGTGCCGATGACGATCTCCGTCTGACCTGTCTGCCCCGTCGGTCGAGTCTGGCCCGTCCGCAGCGCTACTCGCAGCCCCAGCGGCTCGAGCCATTTCCGTGCACTCCGCGCATGCTGCTCCGCCAAAATCTGTGTCGGTGCCATCAGCACCGCCTGCCTGCCGGACTCGACCGCCCTTAGCATCGCGGCGAAGGCCACCACCGTTTTGCCGCTGCCCACATCACCATGCAGCAGGCGGTTCATCGGCGCGCCGGAGGCCATGTCGCGATGAATCTCATCCAAACAACGCTGCTGCGCCGAGGTGAGCTGAAACGGCAGCTCGTTGAAAAAATCGCGCAGCAGCTCGCCCGTGCCCTTTTGCGCACGACCGCCGGATTCAATCACCCGCCGCTTCCGCCGCGCCACGCGGAGCTGGTAACCGTAAAACTCCTCCAGCGCTAGGTAGCGCCGCGCCTGCTCCAGCTTCTCCATGGCGGAGGGAAAATGCACCTCCCGCAGCGCTTTGGAGCGTGTCATTCCCGCGAACTCGCCCTCCGCGCTCGGCATCGGCAGCAGATCTTCGACGAATGCCTCTGGCAGCGCCCGCACCACATGCCACGCCGCCACGCGCAGCGCCTTCTGCGTCATCGCGCCCTTCAGGCGGTAGATCGGCGTGATGCGGCCGGTGTGAATCTGCTCCGCGTCCTCCTCTGCGCCGCCTTTGACGATCTCATACTCCGGGTGCGACATGCTCAGGCGGCCCTTTGTGTCCTTGATCACTCCATACACGATCAGCTCCTGCCCCTCCGCCAGCACGCGGCTCATGAACGGCATATTCCACCACTTCAGCGTGAGCTGCTGCCCCAGCATGCCATTCGCATGCTGCACCACCGCCTCAAAAACTCCCGACCGACGACCGAAGAACTTGTTTCCCGTCTTCGTGACGAGCACATGATGGCACGACGGCAGCGGCCCCGCCTGAAACGCCAGCGCCTGCATCTGCCGCCGGTCCTCATGCCGGAACGGCAGATGCCACACCACATCCGCCACTGTTGCGATCCCCTCCTTGCCAAGCAACCGTGCCGCATGCGCGGGCAGGCCGGGAACTTCGGCGATGGAGAGGTCGAGGGGAATCACTGCGGCAGATGGAATGCGTGAGTGGCAGTGTCAACAGCAGCGCAGCTCGCCCGGGCAGGTGGACGCAACCCTGGTGGCCGGCGAAAATAGGAAGCAACCAGCGGCATTTCCCGGCATTCCATGTCGTCAACGCCATGTCAAAGCTCGCTCTCGTCCTCTGTCTTCTCTTTCTGCAGAACCTTCCCGCGTCCGCCCAGGATTCGCTGCGGGATCGGTTGCGCGAGGCTTTGACCCGGCGGAAAAGCGGCGACTCCGTCGAGCTCGGCTACGGCAGCGATCCGTTGCAGAAGCTCGACTTTTGGAAATCCGTTTCGCCGAACGCGCCGCTCGTGGTCTTTGTGCACGGCGGCGGCTGGAAGCGCGGTGACAAGCGGGATGCGGCGGGTGAGAAGTCGAAGCACTATCTCGCGCAGGGTTACGCCTTCGCCTCGGTTAATTACCGGCTCGTCCCGGCGGCCACGGTCGAAGAGCAGGCGCAGGACGTGGCGGACGCCGTCGCCTACCTTGTCAGCAGGGCGGCATCTCTGAGCTTCGACGGCACGCGCGTGGCGCTCATGGGGCACAGCGCCGGTGCGCATCTTTCGGCATTGGTCGGCACAGATTTGAGTTATCTCAAGAAGGCCGGACTGAATGCCAACTCCCTGCGCGGTGTGATCCCGCTCGATGGCGCCTGTTACGATGTGCCGCGCCAGATCAAGGAAGGCGGCGACTTCATGCATGACACCTATCTGCAGGCCTTTGGCGAAGATCCGAAGCGTCAGGCCGCCCTCTCGCCCACCAGGCACGCCGCCGCACCGAATGCTCCCGCTTTCCTCATCCTGCATGTCCAGAGAATCGACGGCACCGCTCAGTCCAAGGCCCTCGCCGCGGCGCTGCGGGCGGCGGGAACCTCCGTCGAGATCCAGGGCTTCGCCGGCTTCGGCCTCAAAGGCCACGCCGAGATCAACCGGCAAATGGGCGACCCCGCCTACCCGGCCACGCCGGTCGTCGATGCGTGGCTGAAGCGGGTATTTGACCAATGAGCGGCGCAGGGGGCGTCCCGCGATCTCGTGGCAGGGCGTGAGGATTCGGGCATTGACCGGTTGGCGGGACAGGGGCCATGGTTTCATGCCGTGCGTGTTCCGTGCCTTCAGCATCTCATTCTTCCGGGTCTGCTTTACTGCTCGCCATGCCTGGCCGGGGAACGGGATCTTTCGGCGTCCGAATTGCGGCGTGAGCGGGAGGAGATCGCTGCGCGGCTGCAGGCGCTGCCGGACTGGAACCGCTCTTCGCAGGTGCATGGCCGCATCGGCTTCTACGGTCAGCCGAAAACGGCGCAATGGATCGTGATCGATCTGGGAGAGCCGGTGGTTGCGGACGAGGTGATTCTTTTTCCTGCGCGTCTCCCGGTGGACACGGGCGGTGACGGCTCGGAGGGCTTCCCGCCGGAAATCGAGGTCGAAATCGCCGCGGATGAATCCTTTGCGGACGCGGCGCGGCTGGGGCGGTGGGAGGAGCCGGTCCCGGGCGGCTCGGTCTCTCCTCCCTGCCTGCGCTTCCAGGTCGCGCCGCAGCGGAAGATCTCCGGCCGCTTCCTCAGGGTCCGGATCTTCGGCAGCCGACTCCGAGCTTCGGGTCGCGGTCGTTTTTTCACGCTGGGCGAGATTGTCGTGCTGGCGCAGGGGCGGAATGCGGCGCTGGGCCGACCCGTGGAAACCTCGGGCGGGATCGAAAACCCGCCCCGCTGGCAGGCGGCGAACCTCACGGACGGCCGCCTATGGTGCCTGCCGGGAGTGGGTCGGCAGCCTGCGGAGTGGAACGGGTTTCACAGCGGCATCGAGAAGGCGGCCGACCTCCCCAAATGGGTCGAAATCCTCCTGCCGGAAGAAGTCGCCGCGGATGAGGTCCACCTGGTGCCGGCGTATCCCCGCGACTTTGCCGACACGGCGGGCTTTGGCTTTCCGCCGCGCTTTCGCGTCGTCGGTGCCGATGCCGCCGGCCGTGAAGTCCCGTTTTTTGATTCCGGAAACGAACCCTTTCCCAATCCCGGGGAGGCTACCGTCATGATCCCGGCGCAGAGGCGCGCACTGAAGCGGTTGCGCGTGGAGTGCGGCGAGCTCTGGCAGCGCACGGGAGACTATCTCTTCGCCCTGGCCGAGGTGCAGGTCTGGTCAAAGGGCGTGAACGTGGCCGCCGGGTGCCCCGTGAGCGCGGCGGACGCGGTGGAGACGGGGATCTGGCGCACGAAGTCGCTCACCGACGGGGATTCGAGCCGATGGGCACTGCTCTCGTGGAAAGACTGGCTCGCGGCTCTGGAGGAGCGGAAGAGCCTGCAGGAGCGGCTTGCGGACATCGACCGGATGCTGGAGGCGAAAGACTCCGAAATGCGGCAAAGGCTGGCGCTGGCGGGCGGCCTTCTGGCGCTGGCGGTGTTTGGCGGCCTGGTGGTGCTGCTCATCAGCCAGAGACGCCGTGCGGCCGCTTCCCGCGAAGCCCTGCGGGAGCGCATCGCCCACGATCTGCATGACGAGCTGGGCGCCGGACTCAGCCACCTCGCTTTGGAGAGTGATCTGGCGCGGCGGCAGCTTCCCGACGGTGATCCGCTGCGGGACCGCCTCGCCAGGATTTCCGCCTCGGCCCGCGGCACGCTCGACCACATGCGCGATGTCATCTGGCTGCTGGCCCCGGCGACGGACAGTTGGAGCGGCTTTCAAGGGCGGATCGAAGCGATCGCCGAGCGAATGCTTGAGGGCCTGGATCATGCCTTTGCCGTGGACGGGGAGCCGCCTCCGGGCCGGCCGCCGATCACCTGGGTGCGCGAGTGGGTGCTCTTTTTCAAGGAAGCCCTGACCAATGCCCGGCGTCACGCCGACGCTTCCCGCATCGAGATCGGCCTCGTCTGGGAGCCGAAGGCCCTGCGGCTCTCCGTGCGGGACGACGGGCGCGGGTTCGATCCCGAAAATCCCGCGCAGGCGGCCGGTCTGGGACTGAAGAGCTACCGCCGGCGGGCGGAGGCGCTGGCCGGCTGCTTTGCCATCGAACCCAACGCGGAAAGGGGCGTCACCATTCGCCTCGCCGCTCCCCTGCCGAAAAACGAATCATGAACAACGCATTGAACACCCTCAGTGTCTGGATCGTGGAAGACCACCCTGCCCTGCGCGAATCCCTCCGCGAAGTCGTCGCCGACGTCGCCGGCGGCGTCACCGCCTTCGAGTCGTGCGAGGAGGCTCTGGAAAGCACGCACGCGCCGCCGCCGCGGGTCATCATCCTCGACATCGGTTTGGGCGGAATGAGCGGCCTCGAAGGCGTCCGCCGCTTCAAGGAACGCTTTCCCGAGGTGGAGATCGTGATGTTCACCGTCCACGATGATCCGGAGCGGATCTTCGAAGCCGTGTGCGCGGGTGCCTCCGGCTACCTGCTGAAGTCCGAACCTCTGGAACGCATCGCCGGGGCGGTGGAGGAGGTCCTGCGCGGCGGTTCGCCCATGACCTCCGAGATCGCCCGTCTCATGCTGGAGCGCTTCACCCGCCTCGGCGCGGCGGCCGCCACCGTGGAGCTCTCCGAGCGCGAGCGCGACGTGCTGCGGGCGCTGGTGGACGGCTGCGCGAAAAAGGAGATCGCCGATCGGCTCGACATCAGCATCCATACCGTGGACACCTACACGCGCCGCCTTTACCGCAAGCTGCATGTGAACACCCTCGGCGGCGCCGTGGCCAAGGCGCTGCGTGAGGGTCTGGTGTAACGCATTTCCGGGACGTGACGAAACGGCCCCGGACGCTAGACTTCCGGAATGAACCAAGGATTGCGCCGCTTTCGTCTCCTGCCGCTCGCCGTTCTGGCCGGCTCTCCGCTCGCGGCCGCACCCGATTTCGAAAAGGACGTCGTTCCCGTGCTGGAGCAGACCTGCCTGTCCTGCCACAACGCCGACGAAACGAAGGGAGATCTCGACCTCTCGGAACGCACGGCAGCCTTTGCTTTTGACGGCCTGATCGTTCCCGGTGATCCCGCCGCAAGTCTCCTGCTCGAAGTGGTGAGCGGCCCTGAGCCGGAGATGCCGAAAAAAGCGGACCCGCTCACGGCGGAGCAGGTCGCGGTGCTACGGGAATGGATCGCCGCTGGTGCGGAGTGGCCGGAAAAGCGCACCCTCGCGCACAATCCGAAGCGCGACCTCGAGTGGTGGTCGCTGCGTCCCTTGTCGAAACCGGACGCGAAACGGCTTCCTCACGAACCCAACCCCGTGGACGCCTTTGTCGATGCGAAGCTGAGGGAGAAGGGCCTCCACCCGCTTCCCGAGGCCGATCCCGCCACGCTGATCCGCCGCGTGACCTACGACCTCACCGGCCTGCCGCCGACACCGGAGGAGGTGGACGCCTTTCTCGCGAATCCGGACTGGGAGGCGACGGTGGAGCGCCTCCTCGCATCGTCCTCCTTCGGCGAAAAATTCGGCCAGCACTGGCTCGACCTCGCCCGCTACGCGGAAACGCACGGCTACGACAAGGACAAGCCGCGCAACAACGCCTGGCCCTACCGCGACTATGTGATCCGCAGCCTGAACGCGGACAAGCCCTTCTCGCGCTTCGTGCAGGAGCAGGTCGCCGGCGACGTGATCTTTCCCGGCGAGCCCGACGGCGTGGCCGCGCTCGGTTTTCTCGCCGCAGGGCCGTGGGACTTCATTGGCCACTGGGAAGTGGGTGAAGGAAAAATCGACGGCCGCATCGCCAAGCACCTCGACCGCGACGAGATGATTTCCGCCGTTTTTAATGTCTTCCAAAGCACGACCGTGCAGTGCGCCCAGTGCCACCACCACAAGTTCGATCCCATCCGGATGGAGGACTACTACCGGCTCCACGCCGTTTTTGCCGCCGTGGATCGCGCGGACCGCGTCTATGCCGGGTTGCCGCCGGAGCAGGAGCGGCGCAGAAACGAAGTCACGGCCCGGATCAGTGCGCTGAAGCAGGAGCAGGAAAAGCTCACCACGCAGATCCAGCGGATCGTCGCCGCCAAGACCTCGGGACTCGACCGCCGCATCGCCGAGCTGAAGGAGAAATACGGCACCGGTTCCGGGCCGCGTCCGCAATACGGCTATCACAGTGCGATCAGTCAAAACCCTGACGAGGAAAAGTGGGTGCAGATCGACCTGGGCAGCCCGCGCACAGGCGGTGAGGTGCGCCTCATGCCCGCCTTCGATCTTTACAACAACATCGGCGCCGGTTTCGGTTTTCCTCCGCGTTACCGTGTGGCGGTCTCCAACGATCCCGCTTTTCAAAAGGGTGTCCGCATCCTGCTCGACGCCACTCAACAGGACCAGCCGAACCCGAAAAAGCAGACGCTGCGCCTCGACGGTGACGGTCAGCCATTCCAGTTCCTCCGCTTCACGGCGACGCGTCTGGCGGAGCGCAAAAGCGACTACATCCTCGCCCTGGGCGAAATCGAGGTGCTGGATCAGGACGGCGTGGAAAACTTCGCTCGCGGAGCCACCGTGACTGCCAAGGACACGATCGAGTCCGGTGTGCGCTGGGGACGCGCCAATCTCGTCGATGGCATTTTCTTTCGTGAAGTGGAAAACGCCGATGCCGCCAAGGAGCTGGCGGCGCTCGAACAGGAGCGTGCGGCGATCGAAAAGGCCCTGCGCCCCGCCGACAGCGATGCCCGGCTCGCCAAGATCGCGGAAGAGCTCAAAACGCTCGAAGCCGAGCGGAAAAGCTTTCCCGAAGGCCAGCTCGTTTACGCCGCAGCGACCCACTTTCCCCGCGGCGGCCGTTTCACCGCCACGGAAGGACAGCCGCGACCCATCCACCTGCTGAATCGGGGTGACATGAAGTCCCCCGGCGCTGCGATGAAGCCCGGTGCGCCGCCCTTGTGGGAAGGAGTGAAGGCCGCCTTCATCGAAAACGCCGCCTGGAACGAGGGCGAAGCGCGGGCCGAGCTCGCACGCTACCTCACCAACCGGGACAACCCGCTCGTGTGGCGTTCCATCGCCAACCGGCTATGGCAGTGGACGTTTGGTGCGCCGCTCGTCGGCACGCCGAATGACTTCGGACGCGGCGGCATGCAGCCGACCCATCCCGAGCTGATCGACTTCCTCGCCGCCAAGCTGCGCGACGATCCGCAGCAGTCGATCAAGTCCATCGTAAAGCTGCTCGTGACCAGCCGCGCCTACCGCCGCTCCAGCGCCCACGACGCCGCAAACGCCGCCCTCGATGCTGACAACGCCTATCTCTGGCGTTCGAACCGGCGCCGGCTTACCGCGGAGGAGTTTCGCGACTCGCTGCTGCTCGTCGGCGGAGCGCTGGACCGGACCATGGGCGGCCCGAGCTTCCAGGACTTCGTCATCGAAAAGCCGCAGCACTCGCCCCACTACGAGTATGACCTGCACGATCCGGCGGACCCCAAGTCACACCGCCGCTCCATCTACCGCTTCATCGTCCGCTCCCAGCCGCAGCCGATGCTCACCACGCTCGACTGCGCCGACCCCTCCATGAGCGTTCCCGAACGCGACGAATCCACCACGGCTCTGCAGGCGCTCACGCAGTGGAACCACCGCTTCGTCGAGGCGATGTCAGAGCGTCTCGCAGCACGACTGGAAAAAGAAGGTCTCACTTCCATCCCCGACCGAGTTCACTTCTCCTGCCGTCTGGCGCTCGGGCGCAAACCCCAGCCGGAGGAACTCGCCATCCTCTCCGAGCAGCTCAACCTCTACGGAGCAGCCCATTTCGCCCGCGTGCTCTTCAACCTCAACGCCTTCGTTTATGTCGATTGAACCGCCCTCAATCCAGCGGCGGGATCGACGCGCGAATCTCGTCCAGCAGCTCCCGCGTGCCATGCAGGGCGCACCAGTGATGGATGTAGTCCCAGTCCAGCGCCTCATCCCCCTGCACAGCAATGACGTCGCGCACGTCTTCACGGTCCTTGCCCCGTTTCGCGATTTTCGCCCAGCGCAGCTTCATGATGATGACATCCTCTGCGGTCGGGACCCAGATTTCACAGCCCATAAGATCGTCCAGCACCCGCCGCCGTCGCTGGAATCGCGACTGGTCGTGGGGATCCGCACTGAGGTGAAAAATCTCGATCTCGAAAGGCAGCGACGGAACTCGCACCTTGTCACGAAACGTGCCGGTGACGGTCTCGAAAGACGGCTGCGGATCAAAGACAAACTCTGTGCCCAGTTCTTTCTCCAGGGATCGGATTTTGCCACTCAACACCGCTACAAAGTCCGCGTCCTTCGTCGCAGGGGAATGCCGTAAAAATTCGATGAAAACGAACCCGCCAGCAGGTAGTCGACGCCCAACTTGTCAAAAGCGGCAATCACTCGCGCCGCGACTTCGTTGCCGTTCTTCATGGTCGTTCGCTCGCCGCCTGATAGATGCCATGCTCATGAACCTTGCGAAGGCGGTTGAGTCGGCGCAGAAGCAGCGCTGCCACTTCGCTCGGACTTGCATAGGGAAACTGGGCCCGAATGCCCGAACACATCCGATCGCAGGATTCGCTGAAGAGCTCAGGGCCCCAGCCCATCTTTTTCGATGCGGGTGCGATGCGCGCCCGCCGCACCTTGTCGGCATAGATCGCATCAGCCAGCGGTTGGATCGTCGATTCCATGGCGGGAAGCTTATCCGGCTTGCCGCACGCTTTCCACTGTCGCCTCCAACTATTTTTTTCACGCCATGAACACGGTTTCCCGCCGCCACTTCCTCGGTTCTCTCGCCGGTTCGTTCCCTGCTCTTGCGTTGGGCGATCTCCTCGCCCGCGACGGCGTGCTCGGGGGGCGGCTGCATCATCCGCCAAAGGCGAAACGCGTGGTGCAGCTCTTCATGGCCGGCGCCGCGAGTCATGTGGACACCTTTGACCACAAGCCGCTGCTGAAAAAGAAGGACGGCCAGCCCTGGGACCCGGGTGAAACCGTCGAGTTGTTTCAAAGCACTCCCGGCGCCTGCTACGCAAGTCCGTGGGAATTCCGACCCTACGGCCAGTGCGGCAAAATGATGAGCGACATCGTCGCGCCGCTCGGCGACGTGGTCGATGACATCGCCTTCATCCACAACGTCGAGGGCAAGACCGGCGTGCACAGTCAGGGCACGTTGTTGCAGACCACCGGCTTCAATTTTCCCGGTTTCCCCAGCGCCGGCTCCTGGGTGTCCTACGCGCTCGGCAGCGAGAACGAAAACCTGCCCGGCTTTGTGGTGCTCCCCGATCATCGCGGTCTCGCCTCCAACGGGGCCAAAAACTGGGCCAACGCCTTTCTGCCCGCCGACCACCAGGGCACCGTGATTCGTCCGGGAAGCGAGAAGCCCATCGCCGATCTGTTCGCGCCTCAGAGCGATTTCATCAATCCCGTCAGCGACCGCGCCGGACTTGCCGCCCTTTCCAAACTCAATGGCCTTCACGCTGCCGCCCGCCCCGGCGATGACCGGCTCGCCGCCCGCGTCCGCAGCTACGAGCTCGCCGCCGCGATGCAGCTCAGCGCCACCGACGCGCTCGATGTCTCGAACGAACCGCAGCACATCAAGGACATGTACGGCCTCGCCTCCGAAGGTCCGGGCGTGAACGATGCGGGGACGATCAATGAAAAAGCCGAAACGGAGTTCTTCGGACGAAAGTGCCTCGTCGCGCGTCGCCTTCTCGAGCGCGGCGTCCGCTTTGTCCAGATCTGGAGTGGCAATGACAACGGCTTCCCCCGGCGGAACTGGGACAGTCACGACGATCTGAAACGCGATCACGCGCCGCTCGCGCTCGGCATGTCGCGCGGCGCGGCCGCCTTGATCAAGGATCTGAAACAGCGCGGCATGCTGGAGGACACGCTCATTCTCTGGACCACCGAATTCGGCCGCATGCCATGCTCGCAGGGCAGCAAGGGGCGCGATCACAATCCCTTCGTCTTCACCAACTGGCTCTGCGGCGGCGGCGTCAAAGGCGGCACCTACGGTGAATCGGACGAGTGGGGCTTCAAGCCGCAGGAACGTGGAAATCCCACGCATGTCTATGACATCCACGCCACCCTCCTCCACCAGCTCGGCATCGACCACCAAAAGCTCACCGTGCGCAACAACGGCATCGACCGCCGCCTCACCGACGTTCACGGCCACGTGCTGAAGGACATGCTGGCCTGACGCGCAAACCGAAGGTCAATCAGCGGCTAGGAAAGCCCATTCAGGTCGTTCTCATGCGACCATGAAATCCGTCCCGACCTTTTTCCTGCTCACCTTCGGCTTCGCGAGTTCCATTCTCGCGGCAGATGATGCCAGATTGCTCATCGAACAAAGCCACACCAGCGGCGGACTTGTCGTGGTGGTCGGCGCCGGGGATGGAACGCTGGCGGCGGAGATCGCGGAGGCAAAGCCTTCGCTCATTGTGCATGCGCTGGGGTCTGATGCGGCGAAGGTTTCGCAGGCCAGGGACAAGTTTCGTCAATGCGCGGGCGCTGCGCGGCTTTCGGCGGAGGTTTGGACGCGGAAGGAGCTGCCGCATGCGGAGAATCTGGTGAACCTGCTGCTGCTTGATGACGGCACGAAGGTTTCGAAGCAAGAGGCGATGCGGGTGCTGGCGCCAGGCGGCACGGTGATGCGGAAGACGAATGGCGCGTGGACGGCGGAGACGAAGCCGCATGCGCCGAAGACGGTGGAGTGGACGCACTATCAATACGACGCGGCGAACAATCCCGTGGGCGAGGACAAGAGCTGCGGCCTGCCGCGGCGATTCCAATGGGCGGGCACGCCGCTGTGGTCCACGGCGCATGAGAGCATGGCGAGCCTGAACGCAATGGTGTCGGCGAACGGGCGCGTGTTTTACATCATGGACGAAGGGACGAGCGCTTCCGTGCAGCTCGCATCGGACTGGAAGCTCGTGGCTCGGGATGCGCATAACGGCGTCGTGCTGTGGAAAAAGCCGCTCACGCAGTGGCTCACGCGTTTCTGGCCGTGGAAAAGCGGTCCGGCGCAGATGCCGCGCAAGCTGATCGCCATCGGTGATCGCGTGTACGCTCCGCTCGACATCAACGGGCCGCTCATCGAATTCGACGCGGCCACGGGCGAGCAATTGCGCGTGTATGAGGAAACGACTGCGGCGGAGGAGGTGATCTCGACGCAGGACATCCTGCTGGTGGTGAGCAATCCCACGCCGCCGGACATGAAGGCCATCGCGGAGGACACGCAGAAGCGCCGCCACTTCAGCTACGACGGGCGCAATCGCGTGGTGCTGGATCACACGGCGGTGAAGAACGTCGTCGCGGTCGAGGCGAAGACGGGAAAGGTTTTGTGGAAGCATGCCGGCCCGCAGATCAGCGTGCTCACGCTGGCCGCACAGGGTGAGAACGTGGTCTATCATGACGGCTTCAGCCTCGTGTGCCTCGATTTGAAGACGGGGGCGCAGAAATGGAAGTCCGCGCCGATCGCGCAGACGACAAAGCCGCTCTTCAGCTTCTCCGAGGAATCGCCCACCGTCGTGCTCAACGACAAGGCGGTGTATTACGCCTGGAATCGCAGGCTCACGACCGTCTCGCTCGCCGATGGCAAGCTGCTGTGGGAAGCGCCGTGGGTGGACAATGATTACCGCAGTCCGGTGAGCGTCATGCTCATGCAGGATCTCGTCTGGTCGATGAACATCGCCTCCGCGAAATCTGCCGGCACCTTCATGGGGCGCGATTTGATCACGGGCGAGGTGAAGAAGGAGTTCGATCTGCCGCCGTTCAAGGGCATCGGCCATCATCGCTGCTACAAGGCGAAGGCGAGCGGCGACTTCGTGCTGCTGTCGCGCTCCGGCGTCGAGTACGTGAATCCCACGGATCAAAGCTACAGCGAGAACCATTGGATCCGCGGCGCGTGCCTCTACGGCATCCTGCCCGCGAACGGCCTGCTCTACTCCACGCCGCACGCCTGCGCCTGCTACATCAAAGGCAAGCTCAACGGCTTCACCGCGATGTCCCCCGGACTCACGGAAACGATGAAGCCCGCGAAAGACAAGGCGGACCCCATCGAGCAAGGGCCGTCGTATTTGACGAAGATCGAGGCTGTGTCTGACCCGGAGGGCTGGCCGACCTATCGTCACGATGTCTCGCGCAGCGGCAAGGCGAGCACCACGGTCACGACCGACCTCAAGCATACGTGGAAGACGCCGATCGGCGGCGAGCTGACGAGTCTCGTCGTCGCGGAAGGGCTCGCCATCGTCGCACAGAAGGACCGCAACACCGTCGTCGCGCTCGATGCGGAATCGGGCGCGCCAAAGTGGAAATTCACCACCGGTGGCACGGTCGATTCGCCACCCACCATCGACCGCGGCTTCGTCTATTTCGGCAGCGCCGACGGCTGCGTGTATCGACTGCTCGCCAGCGACGGATCGCTCTGCTGGCGCACCCGTGCCGCGCCGGATGAGCGCCGCGTTGTCGCCTATGGCCGTCTGGAATCCGCGTGGCCGGTGCATGGCAGTGTGCTGGTGGAAAACGGCATCGTGTATGCCGCGGCGGGCCGCTCGTCCTTTCTCGACGGCGGCATCCGCATGGTGAAGATCAAGGCGAGCACCGGCGAGTTCTTCGGCGAAGAACGCGTGTATGACATGGAGACCGGCACCGAGCCGCCGGTGACTAGCTCGTTTGAGATGGACGGCGCTTTGCCCGACATCCTCTCCAGCCAGGACGGCATGGTCTTCATGCGCCACCGCACTTTTGACAAAGAGAGCCTCTCGCAGCGCGAGCCCGCGCCGCATCTCTATTCGCCCACCGGCTACCTCGATGACAACTGGTGGCACCGCACCTACTGGGTCTATGGCGAGGATACGAAGAGCGGCTACGGCGGCTGGTGGCAGAGCGGCAACAAGCTCCCTGCGGGCCGCATCCTCGTCGTCGGCGATGACACCGTGTATGGCTTCGGCCGCAACTTCTACGCCGGACAAAACGCCGCGCAGTTCTCGCGCGGTGAGAAGTATGTGCTCAGCGCCTCCGAAAAACGCGCCGGTGCCGAGCCGAATTTCGCGCCTGCGATGAAGGACCACAAGGAAGGAACCTATTTGAAGACCGACTGGACGAAGCTGCGCACCACGCCGGTGAAATGGTCCGACGAAATCCCCTTCAGCGTCCGCGCCATGATCCTCGCAGGCGACACGCTCTTCGCCGCCGGCCCGTATGGCGATGCCGTGCGCTCCGACGACGCCTTCACCGGCAAGCGCGGCGTGCGTCTGGCCGCCGCCGCCACGAAAGACGGCAAACTGCTTGCCAGCTACGCCATCGACGCCATGCCTGTGTTCGACGGCCTTGTCGCCTCGAACAGCCGCCTCTACCTCGCCATGCAGGACGGCAGCGTCGCCTGCTATGGTGCGCAGGGCAAAGTTCTCGAATCGAAACTCGGCGAACCCATTGAAGTGCTTCCCGAAGAGCTGCTGCCCGACGACAACGAATACCGCAAGGAATTCCAGGAAAAGCTCGGCATCACCGACGGCGGCAGCCAGCCGAAGGGCAAAGGCAAAGCCGCATCCGTCAAACGCGCACAGATCACCGGCGAAGACATTTCCTATCGCTTCGCCAAGGTCACCGGCGGCAAGGTCGTCAATAGCGAACTCGGCTACCGCCTCGCTGCTGATGAAGACAGCGTCGTCCAGGCGCTCTACGAATTCGGCAAGCCGGTCACAACGAAGACCACCTGGACCTTCAAGCTACAGCGCACCCCCGGCTTCCCGAACCCGCCCTACTACGGCAACGGCTTCTTCGTTCTCGGCGATGGCGTGAAGGACGAGCAACTCATCAAATGCGGCATGCAGTTCATCCGCGGCAGCCTCGTCATCTTCCAG
Source organism: uncultured Prosthecobacter sp. (assembly GCA_964452755.1). GTDB lineage: Bacteria > Verrucomicrobiota > Verrucomicrobiia > Verrucomicrobiales > Verrucomicrobiaceae > Prosthecobacter. The sequence continues at coordinate 1,999,043 of CAYVQY010000001.1, forward strand.
GGTGTCACTCCGGCCCAGAAAGGCGAAAAAATCGCCTTCGAGGGCGATGCTGATGCGGTCATCGAACTGACAGTCACCTTTGATCCCGAAGCCCAGACCATCACCCTCAAATCCGGCAAGCAATCCCTCACCACCAAGCTCGCCAGACCCCTCAAACAAATCACCCACACCGGCTTCGCCACCTGGAAAGCCGTCACCGACTTCGCTGCGCTGGGTCAGGAGTGAGGTGTGGCGGACACTCGTGTCCGCACGCATGCAAAGGCATTGAGCGTTCGAAAAACTCGGTGATCAGGAGCGCCGACGAGTCGTCGGCAATGCATCGAATGGCGACGAATCGTCGCCGCTCCAAAAGAGTGGCTTCGCCGCATGCGGCCATCTCACCGCAGCGGATACCTCTTCTTCATGTGCAGATACGCCAGATTAGACACCTCGCGGATGACGTCGGCGCGGCGGGAGATCCAGGAGCCGTAGGAGGACACGCGGACGACGCTGTCGATGACGCCGACGACGATGTAGGGGTAGCGGCGTCCATTCGTGCCCTGCGCGACGAGGATGCCCATGTCTCCGCAGCACATGGCGGTGCTGCCGGTCTTGTCATAGACGTGGGTGCCGGAGGGAATGCAGCGCGCCTTGGTGTAGAGCCGGTCAGGACCGGGCAGCGCCATGAGACGCAGGATCTCGTCGGAATACGGGAGCTGCTTTTTCCAGACGGACGTGAGGAAGCTCGCGTAGTCGCTGGCGGAGCTGAGATTGCGATACGCACGGCCATTCGAGGGGATGTATTCCACGAGGCGGAGGTTCTGGCAGAGGCCCGGGTAGTGTCGTGCGAGCAGGGCTTTCGTCGCGGAGGGACCGCCGGTCTGCTGCATGACCCAGTTGGTGGAGCTGTTGCTGCTCTTCTGAATCATGAGCTCCATGTGACGTCGGCTGCTGGGGCCGTACTGCAGCTTGCCGGCTTTGACCTGATGGAAAAAGGCCAGCGCCAGAAAGGGCTTGATCATGCTCGCGGCCTGCCGCGGAGAGTTCTCATTGATGCTCGCGAGCGTCGTGCCGGTGGTGAGATCACGGACCAGCCACGCGGTGCGTTCGTTGCCCGAGATGCTGCCACGAGAGCGCAACGACTTGATGTAGCCCTCGATCTGAGATTCAAGCGAACTGTCCACGGCGGCGCGAATCGAAGTCGCCGAAGACAATGCGAACAACACGACGCTCAGCGCCGCCGGAATGAAGTGGGGAATCCTTGGGTGAAGCACGGTGCTTATTGATGATCCATTTCGGGGAAATTTCACGGACGGATTTATATCAAAGGCCGCGCCCCGTGGATGCAAACGTGGGTTTGCCCTCATGATGCGTTCAACGGTGTGGGGGCATGATCGGCGGATCTCCATCGTCGAGCGCCTTTTCCAGCAGGTCGAGCACGCCCAACTCGGTGGCGCTTGTGCGCATGACTTCAGTGTCCAGGTGATCCCTGTTGAGACGCAGCACGCCCAGCACATCCGCCCACTGCCGCTCGGAGAGCTCGCCGCCTGATCGAAACCATTCGAGCTTCGCCACGATGATGTCCTCAGGGCAGCAGACCGGAGCGGTTTCGCCCGTTTCTTCGGACAGGATGACCGGTCGGGCACGGGCAAACTCCATGCGTTCAAAGTGGCGGAGCTTGGGGATGAAAACGTCCACCTTCAGCGCGGTGTCGAAGTGGATGAGGTTGAAGGAAGATCGGCCTGTAATCGCGTCTCGAATCGCCTGTTCGTCCGCATACCAGCAGTCCCCCAGGGCTTTCAAGAATGGCTGAATATGCGTCGCGTGGAGATCGGCGAGGAGGTCCGCATCGAAGGTGGCGCGAGGAATTCCGTGGGCGGAACTCGCCAGCGATCCGCCCAGGAGCCATCTCACCTTGAGTTGGGTGAAGATGCGGCCCGCCTCCAGTGCGACGTGAAGCGTTTCATCCATGGCGTCCCGCGTCAGGGTAAACCTGGTAGGCCAGCTCGCGCCCGTGACAGCTCTCGATCCAGTGCCGCCGCAAATCGACCTCCTGGCAGTCGGGGTGCCGCTGCCGGAAAGCGGCCCGCGCGATCTGTCGGGCGCTGCGGCTCCAGCCCGCTGCGAGAAGCAGTCGCCGCCCTGGCGTCATCGCCTGCAGTGCACGGATCTGAACCTCGAGGGCTGCGGGGGAGGTGTCGTTCATTTGCCGAAAAGGATGCCACTCGGCGGGTCGCCGGGCAACTGCCAAAAGATCCCGCCGGGTTCACTTCAAATGCTTGTCGAACCATGCGGCGGAGGCTTCGAGCATTTGATCGAACCACTTCTGCCGTCCCGGAAAGGCATGTGGTGCGCCGGGGATGAGAAGCAGGCCTTCGGGGATGTTCAGCGCCTTCATTTGCTCGCGGAACTTGTCGGCGTGCGTGGTTTCGCTGTCGTTCTCGCCGGTGATGAAGAGCATCGGCCCGTCCTGGGCGTCGAGATGCGTGATGGGGGAGGCGAGTTTCCAGCGCTCGGGGGCTTCACTCGGACGCGCGCCCATGAATTGCAGCCAGATGTTGGGCTTGTCGCCGACGGGCTTGGGATCGGACGTCTCGATGTTCTCGTGGTGGCGGCGAAAGTCGGTCTGTGCGCCCATCGGCACGGCGGCCTGGATGCTGCTGCTTTGATCGTCGTTGTTGCCGCTGCCTTCGAGCTCGGCGACCCCGCCCGAGGTGGCGAGCAGGGCGGTGAGATGTCCGCCTGCGGAAAGGCCAGTGGCGCCGATCTTGTCGGGGTTGATGCCAAAGCGTTTCGCGTTGGCGCGGAGGAAGCGCACGGCGGCTTTGCAGTCGTGAATCTGCGCTGGAAACGGCGCTTCGCCGGAAAGGCGGTAGCTGATCGTTGCGGCGACATAGCCTCTGGCCGCGAGTGCTTTCGCCAGATGGCCGTGGTTGCTGCGATTCCCCTGCCACCAGCCGCCGCCGTGAATGCAGACGATGGCAGGCAGGGCGGTGTCGCCAGCGGACTTCGGTCGATAAAGGTCGAGCGCCAGCTCGCGGTCGCCGTGGCGTGCATACACAACGTTTTCGTGGGCGATGAGTTGCGCTTCGATCTCCGGCGCGGTGGAGACGGGCAGGCCTCCCGCGTTGGCCTGGGCGAAAAGGGCGGAGGGAAGCAGGAGGCCGATGGCTAGAATGCGGATCATGGTGCGAGAGAGAACGTCAAATCACCGCGATCTTGCGTCGCAACATGCGCTCTCGTCAAAGTCGCACGCGGCAACATCGGACCTTCGGAGCCGTTGTCTTCCTCACGCTCATGATCCGTTTCGCCCTCACCCTGCTACTTTCGTCCTTCTGCATTCCTCATTCGTCGTTATCAGCCCCGCCGAACGTCCTCTTCCTGATCTCCGACGACGTGAACTGCCGGCTCGGCTGCTATGGCGATCCGATCGTGAAGACGCCGAACCTCGACCGGCTCGCGACGATGGGCGTGCGGTTTGATCGTGCTTACTGCCAGCAGCCGTTGTGCAACTGCACGCGCAGCTCGGTGCTGTCCGGGAAGTATCCCACGACGACGGGCGTGCTGGACAACAACACCTGGCTCGTGATGAAGGACGACGAGAAGATCCTGCCGCGCTACTTTGAGCAGCGGGGTTACGCGACGGCGGAGTTCGGCAAGATCTGGCACGGACCAAATGACGGATCGCCCAAGTCGGACCAACCGGCCGCGAAAGGAAAAGCGAAGGGCAAGGCCGCGGCAGAATGGTTCACTGCCGAGCAACGCGCCGAGCAGCAGCGCACGCAGCCGGACTACTGGGAGACGGTGCATTCGCCGTATCGCAACAATCCGCCCGATCCGGCCAAGTACGCCTGGGCGAATGAGTTCGGCCCGTGGACCGATGCCAAGCCGGAGAAGGATACCGTGATCGCCGATCAGGCGGTGGCGCAGTTGAAAACCTTCGCCGAGGGCGGGAAGCCCTTCTTCCTCAGCGTCGGCTTCCAAAAGCCGCATGTGCCTCTGAAGTGCCCGAAGGAATACTTCGATCTCTACGACGCCGCATCGCTGCCGCTGCCGCCGGATTTCGCCCACGAACCCACCGGCCCGAATGACACGCCGCCGGATGAACTCCGTCAGAACATCGACCTCTTTACGGCGCGGCGTTTCAGCGAGGAAGAAGCCCGCGCCGCGCTGCAGGCCTACTATGCCTGCGTGAGCTACATGGATGCGCAGGTGGGTCGTGTGCTCGAGGCGCTGGAGAAAAACGGCCTGCGCGACAACACGATCATCGTCTTCTGGGGCGATCACGGCTGGCACCTCAGCGACAAGGGCATGTGGGCGAAGGGCACGCTGTTTGAAACCTCCGCACGCGGCCCGCTCATCATCGCCGACCCACGTCAGAAGACCGCCGGACAGGTAAGCAGGCGCACCGTTGAGTATGTCAGCATGTTTCCCACGCTGGTCGAACTCTGCGGCGTGGCGAGGCCCGGCTGGCTGGAAGGCGAAAGCCTCGTGCCGCTGCTGCAAAATCCGCAGGCGGAGTGGAGTCATCCCGCCTTCACCGTGCAGCCTCGCCACTGGTTCATCGGACGCAGCATTCGCACGGAACGCTGGCGCTACACCGAATGGGATGAAGGGCGACGCGGCAACGAGCTCTTCGATCACGACAACGACCCGCACGAGATGCACAACCTCGCGAAAGATTCCGCGCAGAAGGAAATCGTCGCCCAACTCCAGCAGCAGCTTCGCGAGAGCACCATGGGCCGTGCGATGCGACGCGAGTAGCCTGGGGAGAAAGTGGCTCGGCTTTAGCCGAATCTGTGTCGACCTGATGCGGCTGAAGCCGCATACTGTAGGCGCAGGATCTGGAAAAGCCGCGTGACGCCCTGGTCAACGCGGATACGATGATAGCACACACGCTGGCTCCCGACAGCCGACCGCTTCTCATACCATGAAAATTTCGTCTTTGCTCAGCGTCACCATTTATCTCTCTTGGATTTCTGTTGCAGTGGCAGGTGAGCGTGCCGATGTGCTTCGGGCAGCTTTGGCTTCGGCGGATCGATTGGTGGTGGAAGAGTCTGAGTTTCTGCCGTCAGAAGAGAAGACGGAGGCTTTTACGATCAACGACTCCGCCAAGATCGCTACATTGGTGGAAAAACTGGATTTCGATGATGCCAACAGCGGTTTTCACTGCATGTGCTTCGGCGACTCCAAGGTGACTTTCTTCCGAGGGAAGAATGAGGTTGCCGTTCTGAGTCATCATCATGGGCAGAGTCTGCGATGGGATTCGGCAAAGTGGAAAGGCGACTCGTTGTTTACCCCGGAAGCAGCCACAGCATGGCGGACCTGGTTCAGGGAACAGGGAGAAATGCGCTTTGAAAACATGCATCTCGAAGCTGTGAGAGAGCAGAAAAAACAAGCCGAAATTGAAAGCCGGTTCATGGCATGCTTCCCGAAATCTGCTGCTGCCATTTTTGCTGTAGCCAAAGAAGTGGATGGAGAGGGTTTCATCACATTCTCACCACAGGATTCTGACGCCGACTCAAAGGCAAGCCCTCAGACCGGTGCCTTTGTGGCATTGTTTTCAGATCCGACCGAAATGGGTTTGGCTGTGTGCAAAGCACTTGGAAGCCTGGAGTTGCTGAAGGCAAGCGTCAGTTCGTGGAGCGTCACGTCCTCGCGAGAACAGTTCGTCCTAGCCGCTGCTAGAACCATCGATGGACCGGACTTTCGCCGCGTGCTAGAACGTGCTGGAGCCGATGAACTCCTCGGGGCTGCCCGGCTGTTCTTTTTTGAGGGGATGGATAAAAAGCTGGGGAGTGCAGAGCGACCAGCCTGGGCCGTGAAGCTTTCAAGAGAGGTTCTCAATAGAGGCTTGAGCAAGAATGCGGCTATGGCACTGCGCGCCTTGCGTGCATTTCAAGGTCAGGAGACGACCGCGCTGTTGGAGGAAGTTGCGCGAGGAGAAGTTGGGAAAGAAGAGGGAGGGGAAATACTGGATGCCGACTACCAAGATGAGCCCGGCAATCGTGCGGCGGCATGCCTGCTGTTGGCGCAGTTTGGTCATCCGAATACAGCACGTCTCATTCAAGAGGCTGAACGTCAGAACAAGCTTTCAGATCTAGACCGAGGTGCTTTGCGAGTTGCAGGTGCGTTTGCTGGAACTCACAAGATTGACGCGAGCATCTTTTCGATCAATTCCTTCACGATCGCGCTGGGTGCACTTGCCGCATCGGAGGAGCAGGGTGACAAGGCCGCCCTTGATGCTGTGATCTCAGGCGGAACTCAGCACATGTATGCCGCAGTAAGGGAGGAGTCGGTGCTCGTCGTGGAACGACTCACCGGGAAGCAGTGGTTCAAGAATGGCGAGAATGAACGTGCCGAATGGCACGGGAAAGAAATTCGAGAGTGGTGGAAAACCAACCGCGACACTTTCCGGCTTCCTAAGCGCCCGTGATCCCCGCACCGGGACTTTCAATGCGGATTTTCAGGAGTTCGACTGGTGTTGCTTCGTTTCACTCTCCGATCACTCTTCCCCCACGGATCATGCAACGCATCCCCACTCTCTTCCTCGGACTTCTCGCTCTCGTGCCGCTCCATGCGGCTGATTCGAAGCCGAACTTCGTCGTCATCATGGTCGATGACATGGGCTACGCAGGCGTGAGCTGCTTTGGCAATCCCTACTTCAAGACGCCGGAGATCGACCGGCTCGCGGCGGAGGGCATGCGGCTCACGGACTTTCATTCGTCGGGCACGGTGTGCTCGCCGACGCGCGCCGGACTGCTCACGGGGCGCTACCAGCAGCGGGCGGGCATCGAGGCCGTCATTCATCCGGTGGAGGATCATCCGGAGCATCGCAAAGGCCTGCAGAAAAACGAAGTGACCTTCGCCGAAGCTCTCAAGGGCGCGGGCTACGCCACGGGCCTGATCGGCAAATGGCATCAGGGCTACACGGAGGTGTCCGAGGTCTATCACCCGCAGAACCACGGCTTCGACGAGTTCATCGGCTACCACAGCGGGAACATCGACTTCGTCAGCCACGTCGGCGATCACGTGAAGCACGACTGGTGGCATGGGCGCGAGGAAACGCACGAGGAAGGCTACGTCACCGATCTCATCAACCGTCACGCGATCGAGTTCATCGAGAGGCACAAGGCGGAGCCGTTTTGCCTCTACATCCCGCATCTTTCCATTCACAACCCCGTGCAGGTGCGCGGCGATCCGGTGCGCCGCTCCGAGGAGGAAGGCTGGAAGCGCTGGAAGCCCGCGGACGAAGCCGAACGCATCGCCAAGTATCGCGGCATGGTCATGCCCATCGACGAAGGCGTGGGGCAGATCCGCGAGACGCTCATCCGCCTCGGGCTCGAGAAAAACACGCTGGTGCTGTTCTTCTCCGACAACGGCGCGTCATCGGACTTCCCCAGCGGCAGCCCGCAGTGGCGCGGAAACAAGGGCAGCGTCTATGAAGGCGGTCACAAGGTGCCGTTCATCGCCTGGTGGCCCGGCAGGATCACACCCGGTGCCAGCAGCGCCGCGCCCACGATCACGCTCGACATCATGCCCACCCTGCTCGCCCTCGCCGGAGTGACGCCGTCCGCCGAGCGCCCGCTGGATGGCGTGGACCTCTCGAATCTCCTGCTCAAAGGCGAATCCCCGGCCGCGCGCCCGCTCTACTGGGCCTCCCTCGGCAACAACGGCTCGCGCAATGAAGCGATGCGCGACGGCCCGTGGAAACTCGTCGTCAATCATCCCAAGGCCAAACCCGGCAGCTTCGAGAATGAGAAGGTCGAGCTCTACCGCCTCGATCAGGACCCCTCGGAAAAGACCGACCTCGCCGCCAGCGAACCCGAACAAACGCAAGCCCTGTTCACCCGTCTCAAAGCCTGGTATGCCGACACCCAACGCACCGCGACACCACAGGTCGGCGGCTGGTGAAGGGTCCACGCGCAAGCCGCGTCCCCTATCCCATGGTTTCCCAAGGGCTTGACCTCCGGCGAAATTTTTCGTTCCATCCGCGCATTCACAAAAACCTCCGTGGAGTTCGCGCCCCCTTTCACCGCCCACTCACCTCTTGAATTGCCACAAAAAACTGTGGGCGAATCTGATTCGTCCACAGTTAAGTGTGGCTAAACAACGTTCGCCCATGCAACCGAGTCCAGCGCAATGAAGACAAAGACCAAGTGGATTCTGGGCGGTTGTGGCACTGCAATCGTTATCGGATTCGTGGTTGGGGCCTTGGCGCTTTGGTATGTAGTGCCAGCCATATTGATGACGCCACGAAGCTACACACCGCAGCAGATGTGGTCGATCACTCACGAGTGGACGCGGACGGCACCTTTGCCCAGTGAAACCACCGACGTGAAGATAGAGAGTGCCGGGAGCGACTTCACCCGCCAGTTCAAGTGTTCTTTGCGGTTTCCTGATTCATCAGCCCTTGCTTCTTGGATCGCCGCTTCGCCTGGTTTCGCGGATGCCAGGGTTACGAGCGAGTCAGACGGAACGAAGGTTTATCTCATTAAGCCCGGTGGTGGCGCGATGTTTGCAGAGATCACAGTCCACCCGGACTTCCGAGTTGAGATCAACACCTACTGGAGCTAGTCCGTCACAGCAGTTACCGATGCCAGAACGACATCAACACCAACCAAGGGCGAACAAAACGGATGCAGGCAACGGCTCGAAGGCTGTCTGTCGTGTCAGCAACGCTTCCCGCTCGCCGTCGCCTGATCCGAGACGTTCTCCCCTTTGATATGATCTGGGAAGCCTACCAACAGACTAAAATCGCAGGAGCCGAAAGAACAGCGGAGCGTGCGATGTCCAAGGCGGACCGATTTGCCGCCGACCTTGCGAATGTCCAACGGCAGACGGCGAGACTTTCGCTCGCATGCCAGGCGATGTGGGAGCTGCTCCGAGACCATTCAGATCTCACGGAGGAGGACATCGAAGCCAAGATACGCGAGATTGACGCACGAGATGGTCAGGTTGACGGCAGGATGGGAACCACGCTCTCGGATTGTCCCTCCTGCGGTCGCCCCACCAATTCACGTCGCAGCACATGCCTGATGTGCGGCGCCCCGCTCAAGCGCCAGCATCAGCATCAGTTTGAAGGCTGACGGGACGACGTGAAAAGAAAATTGTCTGGCACTCCGTGCGCATTCACCATTCATGACGGCCAAAGCCGCTGCTACTTTCAGCGAGTCTTTGCCGGAAGCTTGGACGCTGCGCGGGCGTTGTAAGGGCTCACCATGATCCCACCCCTGCGCTCCCTGCTTTTCCTCGCTCTTCTCTCCGGTCTGACTCATGCGGCGGAGGACCGCTTTGCCTATCCGTCCGTGGAGGCGGAGGCCGTCCTCCCCGGCGAAGGGGCGCTGCGGCGTTACGAGGGGTTGACGAAGCGCTGGCCGGAGTTTCGGGAAAAGTGGGCGCAGCAGGTCGCGCAGGATCAGGGCGCGGTGGTTTTCCTTGGCGACTCGATCACCCAGGGCTGGGGGGCGGATTTCAAAGGCCAGTTCGCCGGCATGAAGCTGGCGAACCGCGGCATCGGCGGGGACACCACGCGCGGCATGCTGATCCGCCTGAAGGAGGACGTGCTGGCGCTGAACCCGGCCGCCATCGTCATGCTGCTCGGCACGAACGACATCGAGGTCGGCCTCGCGCCGGAGGTCATCGGGCGGAACTTCGCGGCCATTCTCGCCGCCATCAAGGCGCACAGCCCCAGCGTGCCGGTCGTGCTCTGCCGCATGTTTCCCAGCTCCCCGGAGAAGAGCCGGCCGCGGGAGACCATTGAGAAGGTGAACGCGCTCTACGAGGCCGCGGTGAAGGGCGATCCGCAGGTCACCGTGCTGGACACCTGGACGCTCTTTGCCGACGCCACCGGCAATGCCGACCCGCGCTGGTTCAAGGACCTCCTGCACCTGAACCCGGAGGGCTACGCCCGCTGGGCCGCCGCGCTGCAGCCGCTCTTTGCCACGCTCGGCTTTGTCGAGACGGAAGCGGACACGTTTCAGCCGGAGGAGGGCTTCATGAGCCTCTTCAATGGCAAAGACCTCACCGGCTGGGGCTTCCGGCCCACCCCGCCGCGCAAGCAGCCGAAGAAGCCGAACCCGAACGCGCCGCTGTTCGTCGAGATCACCGAGGCGGTGAACTTCGACGGCCAGACGCGGAGCAGCGACGGGCGCTACCAGGCCATCCACGGCCGCCTCGTCGTCACCACGCCCGCCGAGGGGCGGCGCATCCAGCAGCTCTGGACGCGGGAGGAGTTTGGCACGGACTTCGTGCTGAAGCTGGAGTTCCGCGCCACGCCGAACGCCGACAGCGGCGTCTTCATCCGCCAGCCGCAGCTCCAGTGCCGCGACTTCCCGCTGGCCGGTCCCTACACCGACCTGAAGCATTACAAGCCGCAGGACTGGAACGAGCTCGTCGTCACCGTGAAAGGCGGCATCGCCACGGCCACCTGCAACGGCGAGCTCCTCACCGACGACATGGCCGTGCCGGCGACCGGCCCCATCGGCCTCGAAGGCGACCGCGGGCAGATGGAGTACCGGCGCATCCGGCTGAAGAAGCCGTAGGGTGCAGGGTCGAGAAAGCCCGAGACGAGCACAAGGGGGAGGATTTCAGCGATTCGTGAGCGCGGATGACGCCCGCCCTACCGGGCGCTGGGTAGGGCGCTTCGTCCCGAAGCGCCGCGAGCGGGTTAGGGGCTTCGGAGCGGCGGAGGCGTATGGCGCGGACGTTTTGGCCTCAGGCGGCGGCTGGGGACCAGCCGCCCTACCTGGCGCTGGTTCGCGGTTCGGCGCTGCTGTCCCGATACAGCTACCCTGCGGAGGCATCCGGTCAGTTGAAGAACGATCCGGCGGTTTTATCCTGGCGGGTGAGTGGCATCGGTAGGGCGCTTCGTCCCGAAGCGCCGCGAGCGGGTTAGGGGCTTCGGAGTGGCGGCGGCGTATGGCGCGGACGCTTTGGCCTCAAGCGGCGGCTGGGGACCAGCCGCCCTACCGGGCGCAGTAGGGCGCTTCGTCCCGAAGCGCCGCGGGCGGGCTTGGGGCTTTGAGGCAGCGGAGACGTATGGCGCGGACGTTTTGGCCTCAAGCGGCGGCTGGGGACCAGCCGCCCTACCGGGCGCAGGGTAGGGCGCTTCGTCCCGAAGCGCCGCGAGCGGGTCTTGGGGCTTCGGAGTGGCGGAGGCGTATCGTGCGGACGCTTCGGCCTCAAGCGGCGGCTGGGGGACCAGCCGCCCTACCTCCTAATCGAACCCTGGGCTGGCTTTGTGCCCTCATCGGCCTGATTTCCCGCTGACATCACCGTCGATTACAGGGAGAAACTCCAGAGATCATGCATGAGTTAATTCAAATCATCAATGAAACAAAAAAATCCACAAAATGAATCACACATAACTGATCAAGAAAATTAAAACTCTAAAACGAAACTTCAAACATCAGCATTGGATTAAAAACTTTCATTCAAAGAATACAACGCCTCGGTTCGAAGACAAAATGCTTCATCAATACATCAAATCAAACCCACTTTGATCTTGAACATTCTCTTGACGAATCGAGGCATTTGGAGGCAAAATTCCGGCCATTGTGACTGAGTTCTGCCGCGCAGGCATCCGCTTCACGGGGGGAACTCGGGCATCACTCGTCGGCACCGACCTGTGGGGAGGTGGCGGCGTCTTGTTGAACAGACACCGCAGCACCTCACCGTCATGACTCAGCCGCGCCTCCACCTCCGCCAGAAGAAGGACATCGACCTCCAGGGCTTCGCCCGCGACATCATCCGCGCCATGCGAGAGAGTCCGTTCTTTGCCGGGCAGCAGGCGCAGGTGGAGGCGGCGTCGCTCGTGGTGGAGGACTACGCCGCCGCGCTGCATGAGCAGCAGGTGGCGGAGAACGCTCTGCGCACCGCCACCCAGAAGAAGAAGGACGCGCGGAAGGCGGCGGAGCGGGCGCTCACCGCGCTGGCCGCCACCGTTTCCGTCGTCGCCGGGGAGCGGAAAGACGTCATCGCCGCCTCCGGCATGGAGCTGCGCCGGGAGCGCTCCCCCGTGGGCCGGCTGGGCCAGCCGAAGGACCTCCGCGCGGAGGCCAGTGCGAACGAGGGCGAGTGCGTGCTGGACTGGGAGCCCGTGCGCAACGTCAGCGTGTACGAGGTGGAGTATCGCCTGTATGACGTCTCCGACTCCCCCTGGCAGCGCCACACCTTCTGCACCGCCAGCAAGTGCCGCGTGCCCGGCCTCACTCCCGGCACCGCCTACTACTTCCGCGTCCGCGCCATCGGCACCGCCGGCCCCGGCCCCTGGAGCGACCACGCGCTGCGCCGTGCGCCGTGACCTCTGAAAAACCACAAAAATCTGTGGGCGAATCTGATTCGCCCACAATTAAGTGTGGCTAAACAACGTTGTGCTAAAAATGAATAGACCCATTCAAATCACTATCATTGGCATACTCTTTATTATTGGGGGATTTCTGGCAGGATGGAGTATCATTTACGGACTATTTAATAATCACCTGAATTTTAACTTCGCAGCTCTCATGGCTCCGGTTGGATTTGGACTATTGAAGGGTCGAGCATCATCAAGAGGGTGGGCCAAGTTCTGGATCTCACTTTTTTCATTGGTGATCGGTGGACTCCTAATCTTTTATCCATTTTTCGGAGACTCCTATTCGGTTGCTTGGTTTGATCGCGAACTCACCGGCATCCAACGTCATGCTACGGCAATTGGTATCCCTGTGATCTTTCTTCTTATTGCTGGATGGATGTGGCGCAGCCTATCTATGCCTTCAGCAGTGCCCTTCTTCGATGACTACGAGAATGCAGAAGCACAACAAGTCGCATCATCCAACCACTAGAAGCCGCTGTGTTTGAGACGAATTATTGTAGCATGAAGCTCAACCCCGTATTTCACTTCCGCCCCCGCTTCTAGTGGTGGATGTGCTTTACGTTCGCTGAAGAAATGGAACCGCAGCTGGCAATAGATCGCTATGGAGAGCTGAAGGAGAGCGGACTCGACACCTTCGGGATTATCCGCCAGCTCCGGCAAGAGTATGCGTTATCCATTGGTCAAGCGAAGGAGATCATGATTCGACATGAAACTGGCCAGTCCCTCACAGACTACCAAGGAACATTGCTCGAACCCTTGATTCAAGCCTTCGAGGAAGCTGACCTCCCAGAACCCGAATTCGAAATCGATGATGCGGTTGAGACCGTTGGTGAGCAGCACTCCTTCCGACGCGGATTCATTCGAGAGCGCATTTGGCACCACAACGAAGAGAAGTGGCACTACTACCTCGTCGTTGACGGCAAGAAGGTCTCGAAGCGATACTGCTCATCAGACCTCCGGAGATCCAACAACAGCGAACAAGGCGATGCTGGACAACCGGCTACCCGCTCCGAGTCAAAATGATCTGGGCAACTACAACCTATAACTTGCAGTCGAAGGCGCGCCGCCGGTAGCCGGTGCCAGACCTTGGACGTTCGCCAATAAAATGAGTCTTCAGTCACCAGTCGCTCTACGTTGGCTTCTTGCTAATGGCGTGTCCGAGCTTCGACCTTGGCGCTTTTTCGACTCCGACGAGGCTGAATCGGCGGAGAGAGCCTTCACTCAGGAGTCTGGGACGGGCGCACGGGTTCGTGTGTTTGCGAGTCGGCAGGATTGTGACGATTTCGCAGGCTTCGAACTGGATGGAGATAAGATTACAGACCGAGTTCTATATTTTCATCCTTCCTTCAACGGATCCGTTCATACCCATTTAGTGAACTCGACTCACGATAGCCTTTTCGAATTTCTACGCGAAGTGGTTTTGGCGGATACCGAAGAATGGTGTGGAGAAGATGAACTTGAAGATCTGCTCGAAAGATGAATCGAAGAGGCGAACAAACGTGGGCCAGAAACAATACACAGAGGATGCTCACCAAGACCTTTGTAACCCTCACTTCATTCGTAGCTCTTCTAGCCTGCATGCTGATGGGGATATTCTCGGCGGCTGGAGTTTGCGCATTATTTTTCGGATCCGAGGTCTTAGATACGACTCTCGGCGATACTCCAGACCGGACTCATCCGGCGTTCATTACTTTCATGCTCCTGATGGTTCCGGGTATGATTGTTGGAGCCATTGGTGGCATGTTTGGCATTATTTTGCCGCTTCACCGAAAGTTTGGAATTTCGCTTGGCCACAAAAACGAAGCAACGAGGATGTGGCTGCACAGGTATGCCACCGGGCTTGCTGAATACACGAAACCAACCAACGGCGACCAAGACGTCGATCCCAACGCCTGACGCGCCGCGAGTTCAAACCGTTATGACCATTCAACCATCAACCCACAGTCGAAGTCTCGCCCCTGGTCAGAGGTTGGTGCGCTATGACGTTCGGCGGAAAAATGGATAGCAATCCCGACGAATCCAAAGCCAATTCCATGGTGCAACGATCAGTTGTGGTATCGAGCTACGAAGAGTTTTTGGCATCCGAGAATGACCACTCTGAAAAGCTGGCACGCATCGAGCGACTCAACCATTTTCCTTATTCCTTGATGTTGCAGGTTGCGTATCCTGAACTCGACTTCGCGAATCGTTGGTGTTGGCAGCACTTTGGACCGGCGCATGGAGAGTGTCAGCAATTCCATTCCGAATATTGCGCATGTGACATAAAGCCGAAGCACTGCCATCTTGGAGTTTGGACCGAGGTGTGGTTCGCCAAGACAGACTACGACTTTGGATATAATGAGTGGTATTTCATGGAGAAGGCACATTTTGATCAGTTTCTTTCCCAGGTGCCTTCAATCAACTGTGGCGAGGGCTACTCATCTTGAAGACCAATCGGCGACAAGCCGCTTCATCCAACGGCGGGTAACCTCCTTCTTTGAATGCTGGCTTCCCTCCCCCGCCGTCGCCTAATCCGTAACGTTCTCCCTAAAATGCCCCGAGTCGCCGACAGTGTTCCCGAGACTCCTCATCCGGAGCCCATTCATCGCTGCATGACAAAAGGAGTGAAGGAGGCCGCAGATCAATTCGCCTACGGGCCAAGCTGGGTGACTTCCCGGCGGGCGATGCTGAAGATTTTTCCCGACCGGATGGAGTGCGGCGACTGGCACATTTCATACGACCAGATGCAGCGTGCGGTGCTTTTCGAAACCAAGCAGTGGTTCATCCCATGCTACGTTCTGAAGGTGCAGACCGAAGATCATACCTACCAGTTTGGCCTCAATTCCAACAAGTTCTGGAAGGGCGATCTGCCGTTCCGGGTGGAACGAGAGAAGGGCCGGCTGAGGTATTCGGCTTTCAGCATTGCGCTTCGTGTCGCAGTGGTTCTCGGGCTCATTGGGTATCTCTATTCACGCAGCAGATGACCAGGGCTTGCGCACCCGAAGAGTAGAACTTCACGAGACCCGTCGAACCCGGGAAGGACATGATGAACAGGAGTCCATCATGTCAGTCTTGAGTTCAAAAGGATCCTCTTTCGCGCCTCAAGGCGGCGAATCACGCAGAACGAAATCCTGCATGATCCTGCCATCCTGTGAATCCTGTCAAAAGAGCGGCCTTCCATGATTAAAACCTCGCTTCATGCGTCAGCCCTGGCAGATGGACCGCCTGCGCGGTCGTGCCTTTTCGTTTGGAGACGGGATCAGCGACGCAGCGTCATGGCTTCGGCTTGGTCAGCATTTCGAAGTCGTCGCTGCGGAAGGGCGTGACCGGCAGGCCGTCGGTGGTGAGGAGGTTGCAGACGGGATTGTCGGCCCAGGCGTAGCGGACGGCGACCGGCTTGGCGACGCCCTTGGCGCTGACTTCGACCTTGTCACGGCCGATGATCTTCGCGTCGGCCCAGGTCCATTTTTTGTCCTCGCCGCAGACGACGAAGCCCTTCACCTCGCTGACATCGACGGTGCGCAGCGTGCCGCCGAAGGTGTCGAGGGTGACGACGGCCTTGCCACCAGTGAACTCGGCGGATTTGAACTCGGGGCTGCGATACGGGAGCTTCATGCCGTAGTCCCTGGCCAGCGCCCAGCGGGCGAGGCGCTCGGCCACGTCGCGCTTGTTCTTCGGATGGATGTCGTTCGCCTCGCCGAGGTCGATGATGACGGCCTGGCCGCCGTTCGGGATGGCGTTTTGCGTTTTCGTCTGGCTTTCACGCAGTTCGGCCCACTGGCTGGCGGTGGCCTGCTCGGCGTCGGTTTTTTCCGCCATGAAATCGGCGAGCTGCACCCAGTAGAAGGGGAAGTCGCCCTGCTTCCACTCGGTGCGCCAGTTCTGGATCATGAAGGGGAAGAGGCTGGCGTATTCGTAGGCGCGGCCTGCATTGCTTTCGCCCTGATACCAGATCGCGCCCTTGATGCCGTAGCCGATGGTGGGCAGGAGGACGCCGTTGTAAATGTTGCCGGGGCGGGCGTTGCCGCTCAGCCAGGATTCGGGTGAACGCGGTGCGCGGGCGGTGAAGGGCTTGCCGGCCTTCTTGGCCTCGTCGGCCTGCTTCTTCCAGTTGGCGAGATCGGCTTCAAACTTCTTCTTCGCGGCGTCGGAAGAGAGGAAGGCCTCGTTGTTCTTCGTGCTGGTCATGAGCGACTTGAAGCGCGGATCTTTCTCCAGCAGATCGCGGCGCACCCAGGCTTCCGCGGCGCTGCCGCCCCAGGCGTTGTTGATGAGGCCCACGGGCACGTCGAGCATCTTGTGCAGCACGCGGCCGTAGAAGAAGCCGACGGCGCTGAAGCCGCCGACCGTTTCCGGCGAGCACTCCTTCCACGCGCCTTTGAAGTCCTGCTGCGGCTCCTGCGTGCCGACCTGCGGCACGGAGATGAGGCGGATGTTCGGATACTTCGCGGTGGCGATCTCCAAATCGGCGTCCCAGGAGGAGCCGACGTTCCACTGCATGTTCGACTGGCCGGAGCAGATCCACACTTCGCCGACGAGCACGTTTTGGAGCTCCTTCGCGCTGCTGCCCTTGATGGAAATCGTCGCGGCCTTCGCGTTCGCGGGCACGGGATCGAGCTTCACCGTCCACTTGCCATCGTCGCCCGCCTTCGCGGTTTTCGTCTGGCCGGCGAATGTCACCGTCACTTCGGTGCCCGGCGTGTCCCAGCCCCAGATCGGGTTCGTCTGCTTCTGCTGCAGCACCATGTTGTCGCCGATGATGGCGGGGAGTTTCAATTCAGCGCGGGCGGTGAACGCCAGCGCGGCGAGGAGGATGGTCAGGGTCGTGAGTTTCATGGTCGGAAGGACAGAGCGTGAACAAACGCAGTCCGGCAGGGTTTTTCCATCAAAGTTTCGCGTTCGTGAGGTCATGTGGCGGGGCGAGATGTCGTCTTGCACGGACACGCTTTGACTTTACCATCACGCCACATGTCACCCGCCGCCCATTCCCTGCTGAACATGAACCGCGTGGATCGCACGGCGGTTTCGGTGGGCACGTTTGAGGATCAGCGGCGGGAAGATTACGAATACTGGATGTCGCGTCCGGCGCGGGAGCGCTTTCTCGGAATCGAAAAACTACGGCTCGCCTACTATGGAGAGGATGCTCTCAGACGATTTGAAAGAGTTCTTGAGATTTCTCAACGAGGAGAAGGTTGAGTATCTCTTGATCGGCGGCTGGGCGGTGGGCTACCACGGCTACCCGCGCCTGACCCAGGACATGGATGTCAGGGTGGAAATGAGCGTCGAGAACGTCCGGCGCATCCTGAAAAGCCTGGTCCGTTTCGGCTTCAAGCCGGGTGTGGTGGATGAATCGCTCTTTCTCAAAGCCGGCAACATCGTCCGCTTTGGCTTCCCTCCGAACCGCATCGAAATACTCAACCAGATCGACGGCATCCAATTCTCCGACTGCGTGAAGCGCAAAGAAATAGCCGACTTCGACGGCCTGACAGTGCCGGTCATCGCACTGGACGATTTGATCCGAAACAAACGCGCGAGCGGACGACACAAGGATCTGGCGGACATCGAGGGGCTAAACAAGGACTTGAATGGGTGATTTCCCAAGGCCTGCATTGCGGAAGCCTGAAGGGCTTCAGGAGTTCATCCCTGGGCTATGATATGGCAGTCCTTCAGGCTGCTGAAGACCTGAATCATTGCGTCGGCTCGTTCTGAAACTCGAGATCGCGTCATCGCCTCAACTTGCCACCAGTCGAAAACGGTGATCTCTGATTTCACTGCATGCCTGAAACGCCGACCACAAATCCCGACTCCTTCATCCCGAAGATCGTCAGCACGCCGCTGAGATCCGGGCATGGCATGAAGATCGGCATCTTCGCCGGCATTCATGGCGATGAGGAAGCCGGCACGCTCGCCACGCAGGAGCTCATCCGCTGGGCGGCGGAGAAGCCGGAGGCGCTGCACGACTACGAGCTGCATTTCTACCCCGTGTGCAATCCCACCGGCCTCGCGCTCGGCACGCGGCACAGCCACAGCGGGCTGGATCTGAACCGCGAGTTCTGGCGCGGCTCCACCGAGCCCGAGGTCGTCTTTCTTGAAGCCGAACTGCGCCGCGAGCGCTACGACGGCATCGTCTCGCTGCACAGCGACGACACCTCCGAAGGCTGCTACGGCTTCGTCAGCGGCGCCCTGCTCAGCGAGCACCTGCTGGAGCCCGCGCTGCAGGCCTCCAGCGCGTTTCTGCCGCGCAACGAAGCGCCGGTCATCGACGGCTTCCCCGCCGCCCGCGGCATCATCAAGGAAGGCTACCTCGGCATCCTCGGCGCCCCGCCGGAGCAGCGACCGCACGCGTTGGAGATCGTCTTCGAGACACCCGCGCTCGCGCCGATGGAAGCGCAGGTCCAAGCGACCGTCGCCGCCGTGAAACGCATCCTGGCGGAATATCGTGAGCTGCAGGCGTATGCGGCGAACTTGTAAACGACTTCCATGAAACCGGAAACCGGTTGGTGTTCGACAAAAGTGCCGCCCTAAACGCTATTGTCATCCTCGACCGAATTGTTTCTCATCACCTTGTTGGGCAAAAGAATGAATACTTTTTCAAAATGCCGACTTTGCGGCAACTCCGCCGTCCTGAAGAATTCTCACATCGTATCGAAGTTTATCTGGCGGCTCAGTGGCATTATCGGAGTGAGGAAGAAGTTTGACGCAGTTTGCCTCAATAAGCCTGAATTCTCGCGGCGGAATCTGCAAGATGGATTCAAAGAATACCTCCTCTGTGCCGACTGCGAGGGCGGCGTTCGAGATGGGAAGGCGCAGCCAAGCAAGGTCTTTTCGCAAATATACGTGGACTCCAATTCGACCACAACAATGTCATTCTGACGGGACTCGATTACCGCGCGCTCAAGCTGTATTCGATGTTCCAGCTTTGGATGATGGGCGTCTCATCGGACCCATTTTACGCTCACGTCAATCTGGGCGCGCACGCCGACCGTCTGGCGGCACTAATACTGGCCGAAGAACCGGCGGAACCGTGGAGATATGGTAGCACGATCGCAGTGCTCGATGGGAATGATTCCTGTCTCGCGGCGGTATTTTCTCAACCTGAGCGCACCCGGCTTTGTGGGCACAATGGATACAGGTTCGTCGTGGCTGGGTTGCACAGCTTTCACTATGTATCGAGCCACCCACCAAGGCCAGAGCTTCAGTTGCACTTTCTTCAGCACAACGGCACATGGCCCGTATTCAAGAGGAGATATCACGACTATCCAGACCTTGTCCGCAAGATCCAGCAAACGAAAGACATGTGATAGCGCAACAAATGTCCAACAAAGCGATGCAGCCAAAGCTCTTCTAGTGGCGTGATTGACTCTGGGCGCTGGGGCCACACCTCACCGCCCCTTCCTCAACCTCTCCAGCTTCATCCCCGCCGCATCGAGCGTTTCCTCCTTCTTCGCGAAGTGGAAGCGGATGAAGCGGTGTTCGGGTTCGCGGAAGAAGCTGGAGCCGGGGACGCCGGCGACGCCGATCTCGCGCACGAACCATTCAGCGGCCTAGGTGTCGGTGGCGAAGCCGCGCGATGAGATGTCCATCAAGACGTCATACGCGCCGTGCGGTTCGGTGAAGGGCAGGCCGGGATGCCAGACCCGCAATTCCAAGCTCGACGAGCGGATTCCACGGGATAGAATGGCGAGATGAACGCCACGCTTGATGCCATTTCCGAACAGGTTTTCGTCCTGCCTGCGGAGCAGAGGATGCGTCTGGCTCTCGCCTTGATGGAAAGCGTTGAGACCGACCAGCCTGTGAATGCGGGTGAGGAATGGACGGCGGAGATTTCGCGGCGGATCGCGGACTACGACTCGGGCCAAGTGAAGGGCGTTCCCGCAGCCGAAGTTTTTCGCAAACTGCGCGAGATCGCTCCTGACCGATGAACCTCGTTCTCGAGTTCCATCCCGAGGCTGAAGCCGAGCTTCAGTGCATCACGGGAGACTACGAGGCCAAAGTTCCCGGCCTTGGTGCCCGCTTTCGACACGAGGTCGAGGACGCCTGTGCTGCCATTGTGCAGCACCCTTTGCTGTGGAGACTGCGTGAGGAGGGCTGGCGGCGTGTAAACCTGCCCGGGTTTCCCTACTACATCGCGTTCATTATCCGGCAGGATGTTGTCTTGGTCGTGGCTGTCTCCCACCATTCCCGCCACCCCGGCTACTGGAAGACCCGCTGGTCTTGAACCATGACCAAGGACCAGCAGGGGTGAAACATATGCGCTGTGTCTTGCGGTTTGGTGAATTTCATCAGGTGAAGAAGACAGAGTCTAACCGCTGATATGACGCTAACCGGACGCTGATGCAGAATCAGAAATCAGCGTCTCATTAGCGTCATATCAGCGGTTCAAAAAGTTCAGCGCCTTTGCTTCAACGCTTCCAACTTCACCCCCGCCGCATCGAGCGTCTCCTCCTTTTTCGCGAAGTGGAAGCGGATGAAGCGGTGTTCGGGTTCGCGGAAGAAGCTGGAGCCGGGGACGCCGGCGACGCCGATCTCGCGCACGAACCATTCGGCGGCCTCGGTGTCGGTGGCGAAGCCGAGCGATGAGATGTCCATGAGCACGTAATACGCGCCGTGCGGTTCGGTGAAGGGCAGGCCGGTGGCGCGGAGGTGGGCGAGGAAGACATCGCGCTTGCGCGTGTAGAGGTCGCGCAGGCCGTGGTAGTAGCTGTCCGGCAGCTCCAGTCCGGCGATGGCCGCCTCCTGCAAGGGTGCGGCGGCGCCGACGGTGAGGAAGTCATGCACCTTGCGCGCCTGGGCGATGATGTGCGGCGCGGCCTGCACATATCCAAGCCGCCAGCCGGTGATGGAGTAGGTCTTGGAGAGCGAATTGCACACGATCACGCGCTCTGCGGCTCCCGGCAGCGAGTGCATATAGACATGCTCGTGCGGCGCATAGACGATGTGCTCGTACGGTTCGTCGGTGATGACGAAGGCGTCGTGTTTTTCAGCGAGGTCGAGGATGAGCTGCAATTCCTCGCGCGTGAAGACTTTGCCGGTGGGATTTGAGGGATTGCAAACGATGATGGCCTTCGCGCCCTGGGCAAAAGCGCGGGCGAGTTCATCGGGGTCGAAGCCGAACTGCGGCGGATGCAGCGGCACGTAGATCGGCTGTGCTCCGGAGAGGATGGCGTCCGCGCCGTAGTTCTCGTAGAAGGGCGAGAAGACGATGACTTTGTCCCCCGGCTCGCAGCAGGTCATCATGGCGCACATCATCGCCTCCGTGCTGCCGCAGGTGACGACGAGGTTCTGATCCGGATCGACCGGCGTGCCGGAGAAGTGCGTGATCTTGTTCGCCAGCGCCTGCCGGAACCGCGGCGCGCCCCAGGTGACGGCGTATTGATGAAACGGCCCGCGTGTCGCCCGCTCCAGCGCGGCGAGCAGCTCCTCCGGCGGATCGAAATCCGGGAAACCCTGCGAGAGATTGATCGCGCCATGCTGGTTCGACAGCCGCGTCATCGCACGGATGACGGATTCGGTGAACGCATGAAGTCGGCGGGAGGTGGCGGGCATGGCGGCGGATTTGAACGAGATGAGGCGCGGCTGCAAGATGCGGCCTGTGATTTTGATGTCGCCAAGGGCATCCGGAATCGGCACAATGAATCGCCGTCCTGAAGCTGCTGCCGATTACCCCACCCTCACCGACTTGACCCTCCATGCCGCTCTGGAAACGCCTTCTGCGCCTGCTGGCGATCATCGTCCTGACGCCGGTGACCTTCCTGATCGGCTGCCAGTCCCAGCTGATCTACCACCCGCGGGCCTGCACGGCGGAGCATGAGGCGCTGTTGGCGGAGGCGAAAGGGCGGCGGATCGTGTTTCAAACCTCGCAGGGCCGGCAGACGGCCTATTACATCCCGCCGCAAGCTGAAGGCGCGTCCGCGCCGAAGACGGTGTGGCTGTGCTTCGGCGGGAACGCGGCGCTGGTGCTGGAGTGGCTGCTTTTCACGGAGACCTGGGACCGCCGCTGCGCCTTTCTGCTGGTGGACTACCCCGGCTATGGCGAATGCGAGGGCCGACCGACGCCCGCGAGCGTGCGGGAAAGCAGCACCGCCGCGGCAAAGGCGCTCGCCGCAGAGCTCGGACTCGCGGAAACGGAGCTGCGGACGCGCTGCCGGGTGCTGGGTCACTCGCTGGGCTGCGCCGCCGCCCTGATGGCGGCCAATGACCTGGGTGTGGACCGTGCGGTGCTCGTCTCCCCCTTCACCAGCATGACGGACATGGGCCGGATCGTGCTCGGCTGGCCGCTGTGCCTGCTGAACCGCCACCCCTTCGACAATCGCGCCGCCCTGGGCGAATTCGCCAGTCGGGCGGGCGCACGCGGGGTGATCTTCCACGGCACCGAGGATGAAATCATCCCCCTGCGCATGGGCCGGGAGCTGGCGGACGCGCATCCTGGCGTGCTGGAGTTTCACCCGGTCGCCGGGGCCGGGCACAATGACATCCTGCCTGCCATCGCGGGCCGGCTGGGCCGCGTGATGGAGGCGCTCGAGACCGCCGAACGGCCCCGATAAGCCGGTGTGAACCGCCGCGCTGCGGCGTGCGTAGAACGATGGTTGCTTTCAAGGCCGCCTGTGCTCTGATGCGCACTCAAACTCCCCCCATTCACCTCCCCATGTCCGCGCACTCCTCCTCGGAAAATTCCTCCTCCCCCTGGTCTGTCATCAACATCGTGATCGGTGCCGGCTCCGCCCTGGTCGTCCTGCTCTGGGTGCTCGCGTTCATGTTTGAAGGCCTCTGGTCGCTGCGTCCGAAGCCGGAAGTCGCGGAGGCGCCTCCTGCCGCCGCTGCCGCCAGCACAGTCGCCCCGGCGACCACCGAAGCAGCCGCTCCTGCCGCGACCGCACCCGCCGCCGACATCCCGGTCCTCGAAGTCACCATCAAGCCGGACAACGCCAACCCGCTGGCCTACGACACGAAATCCTTCTCCGCCAAGGCCGGCCAGAAGGTGAAGCTGACCTTTGAAAACGTCCACCCCACGCTGCCCCAGCCGCACAACTTCGTCCTCGGCAAGCTCGGCGTGGACAAGGGCAAGATGCTCGGCCTCGCCATGGCCGCCATGACCCTGGTGGACAAAGGCTACATCCCCGAATCCGCCGACATCCTCGCCAACACCAAGCTGCTCCAGCCCGGCCAGACCGAGACCATCGAGTTCACTCTCCCGACCGCCGGTGAGTACAACTACATCTGCACCTTCCCCGGCCACGGAGCCATCATGAACGGCACCATCACCGTTCAGTAAACCGCATCCGCTTCCGCGCCATGGCCGTCTCCATCAGTGTCGATTACGAGGGTGGCCTGCGCTGCAAGACCACGCATGGCCCCTCGCAGAACCAGTTCTTCACCGACGCCCCCGTGGACAACCACGGGAAGGGGGAGTCCTTCAGCCCGACCGACCTCGTCGCCACCGCCCTTGCCACCTGCATGGCCACGGTCATCGGCATCAAGGCGCAGCAGAAGGGCTACGACCTCCCCGGCATGAAGGTCAGCGTGGAGAAGCACATGAGCGAGGACAGCCCCCGCCGCATCGTGCGCCTGCCCCTGACCATCGAGATCCCCCTGCCCGCCGATCATCCCGATCGGAAGCTCCTCGAAGCCACCGCCCTCGGCTGCCCCGTGCATCACAGCGTGCATGCGGACATCGAAAAGCCGGTGACCTTTTTGTGGGTGGGTGGCAAGGAGTGACGGGTTCGTAGTCCGGGCTTCAGCCCGTTCTTCGACGGCGCAGACCACCCAGAACGGCCTGAAGGCCGAACTACGAACGCAGACAGCCAGTGCGCAGCGTGAACTACAAACGCGCCTCATCCCAGCCAGCACCGTAGTCGAGGATTGGGTAGTTTTTCCAAATGCGCGCAGCTTCTTCCGGTCCGAGCCGTTCCAGATACTCCCGCGCGCTTGACCATGGCCAGTCCTGCCACTTGGTGACGTAGCCATGGCGCACGGGGTTGTGATGGATGTAGTTCAAAGTCGCCCACCCGTGCGATTCGTTTCGGATCTGACGGTCCGCGACGCTGTGCCACACATGTCGCCCGCGTTGTTCGTCTTCGCCGTTCCACGAGAAGGATGAGCGACCGTGAAGTTTGCCCAGATCGGCCAGTGTCTGCTTCAAGTTTTCGGTCTCTATGTAAAGGTGATAGTGATTCGGCAGCAGGCACCAGGCGTGCACCCGGCACTCCGCCAAAGCTTCAAGCAAATCGTCCGCGAAGCGATCCATGCGCTCCGGAGTGACGCCAATGATCGGCTGATGCTCGTAGCAGGCTGCCGTCAGATGAAACTCGCCCGCGCCGCCGAGTGGATGCGGCGGTGTATGCCAAGGCCGGGTGCGGAGCTTCCGCCACTGAAGCACGTTCTCGCGCTGTTCGGGGCTCATGCGACGCCACGCATACATGTGGCACGTTTGTCTCGATGGTCTCGTCGCGTCAACATCTAGGTTTGTAGTTCGGGCTTCAGCCCGTTCTTCGACGGCGCAAACCACCCAGAACGGCCTGAAGGCCGAACTACAAGCGCGGACAGCCAAGGCAGGGGTTCGTAGTTCGGGCTTCAGCCCGTTCTTTGACGCCACAGACCACCCAGAACGGCCTAAAGGCCGAACTACAAGCGCGGACAGCCAAGGCAGAGGTTTGTAGTTCGGGCTTCAGCCCGTTCTTCGACGCCACCGACCACCCAGAACGGCCTGAAGGCCGAACTACGAACGCTGACAGCCAAGGCAGGGGTTTGTAGTTCGGGCTTCAGCCCGTTCTTCGACGCCACA
>CAYVQY010000001.1:2024236-2345000 GCA_964452755.1 uncultured Prosthecobacter sp.
GACAGCCAAGGCAGGGGTTTGTAGTTCGGGCTTCAGCCCGTTCTTCGACGCCACAGACCACCCAGAACGGCCTGAAGGCCGAACTACGAACACAGCTTCCGCGCCTCAGCGAGCGCCGCTTCGACCTTGCTCACATCCTTGCCGCCACCTCTCGCGAAGTCGGGTTTTCCGCCACCTTTGCCGCCGACGATGGGCGCGATGGCCTGGATGATCTTGCCGGCTTGCACCTTCGCTTGGTGCTCTTTGCCGACGTTGGCCATCAAGGTCACATTTCCGCCGCCGGTAGCCGCCAAAACGATGATGCCGCTGAACTGGCCTTTGAGCGCGTCATTCAGCGCCATCGCGTAGTCGGCGTCCACGTCACCGAGATTCGCGATGATGAGGTTGTTTTCGGCGGTGGCGAGGAGGTCTTTGGCTTTGCCGCTGGCTTCGCGCTGCTGGGCGGCTTTGAGGGCTTTTTCGAGCTCTTTTTGCTGCGTGAGGATCTGGTCGAGCTTCTTCTCGAGGTCGGCGGTGCCTTGGGCGCTGACTTTGCCGGCGAGGAGCTTCAGGAGGTCGGCATCGGCCTTGGCGGCGTTGTAGGCTTCGAGACCGGCGATGGCCTCGATGCGGCGCACGCCGGCGGCGACGGCGCCTTCGCCAACGAGGCGGAAGAGGCCGATTTCACCGGTGTGGCGGGTGTGGGTGCCGCCGCAGAGTTCCATGCTCCAACCATCGAGCTTGTGCGGCTGGCCGCCGATCTGCACGACGCGGACGAGGTCGCCGTATTTTTCGCCGAAGAGGGCCATGATGCCGCTGTTGGCCTTGGCTTCGACGTAGGGCACCTCGCTCCAGGAAACGGGATCATTGGCGACGATGCGCTCGTTCACGAGGCGCTCGATGTCGGCGAGCTGCTGCGGGGCGAGCGCGGCGCTGTTGAAGTCGAAGGTGAGCTTGTCCGGCGTGACGCTGGAGCCTTTCTGCGTGGCGTCCTTGCTGACGACCTCGTGCAGCGCCCAGTGCAAAATGTGCGTGACGGTGTGGTGGCGGGAGATGGCGTTGCGACGCGGTGCATCGACGGCGAGCTTCACCACGGCATCGACGGGCGGCGCTTCGTCGCCATCGAGGAAGTGGAGCCAGGTGTTGCCGACTTTCGTCGTGGCGCTGATGGGATAAGTGTTCGCGCCGAGGATGAGCTGGCCGGCATCGCCGACCTGGCCGCCCATTTCGGCGTAGCAGGTGGAGACATCGAGCACGACGGCGGTCTTGTCCTTCATCTCGACGACTTCGAGGACCTTCACCTCGGCTTCGAGGTTGTCGTAACCGATGAACTTGGTCGGGGCCTTCGTTTCGATATTGCTGAGTGAAACAACTAGTTTCTTCTTCGCCCTATCTTCGAGTCCCCTGCGCCTTTGCTCTTCCATGAGTTTGTCAAAGCCTTCGATATCGACAGTAAGGCCCCGTTCGCGAGCAAGCAGCTCGGTCAAGTCCAGTGGAAAGCCGCAAGTGTCGTAGAGCTGGAATGCGAAGCTGCCTGGCAGTTGCAGAGGCGGTGCCGAACTTTTGATGATTGGGAGTAGGCCAAGCAGTTTTTGCCCATCCGGGGATTCGGTCACCCTTGTGAAATTGCTTGAACTAACATCAACCTGTTCTTCCGGCCCATCGGGAATGGCTCGGAAGGTGAATCCTATGTTTCTCGCTGCTCGAAAGAATTCCAGCTCGTCGTTGCTCACCACTTTTGTTTGATAGTCGAACGAGAACTTGAATGTCGAAAAGAATCGAGCTGTCTCGACAGAAACCGTTGTGCCAAGTCCAATTGCATTTCGAACAGCGTCTGCATTCGGAATGATTGTCGCAAGCATTTCCCGCATTGAGGCACCATGTTGAAATAGCTCCATCCCCTTGTCCAAGGTGCGGTTGAACGACTCCTCTTCACCTTTGAGAACCTTTTTAATGTGCTCCTTACGAGCCTGTAATTCAGGAAATACGTTCCCCATCTGCTGGGCAAGGACATCGACGAGCTTGTAGAAGAAGGGCTCTTTGAAGTCGAGGGTGCGGCCGTATTTCACGGCGCGGCGGAGGATGCGCCGCAGAACGTAATCGCGCTCGCTGTGGCCGGGCTGAAGGCCATCGGCAATCGAAAAACTGAGCGTGCGGATGTGGTCGGCGATGACGCGGAAGGCGACGTCGATCTTTTCCTGCTCGGTGACGGGCACGACGTGGCCCTGCTCGTTGGCCTTGGGCAGCGTGCTTTGATAGGTCTTGCCAGAGAGCTTGGTGAGCTCGTCGAAGATGGGCTTAAAGACGTCGGTGTCGTAGTTGCTGATCTTGGCGTTTTCGAAGTCGGTGAAGTTCTTCGTGCCCTGGATGATGGAGCAGACGCGCTCGAAGCCCATGCCGGTATCGACGTGCTGCGCGGGCAGCGGGACGAAGCTGCCGTCGGGGTTGGCGTTGTACTGAATGAAGACGTTGTTCCAAATCTCGATGCAACTGGCGTCGCTGCCGTTCACGAGCAAGGCACCGGCCTTCTGCCGCTCTTCGTCGAGATCGCGCGGACCGGGGGTGAGGTCGATGTGGATCTCGGTGCACGGGCCGCAGGGGCCGGTGTCGCCCATCATCCAGAAGTTGTCCTTCTTGTTGCCGTTGACGATGTGGATGTCGGGATCGAGGCCGATGCTGCGGAATTTTTCCGCCCAAAGGTCCCAGGCTTCCTGGTCGCGCTCGGCGGGGTCACTCGGCCCGGGCTGATAAATGGTGGCGAAGACGCGGGTGGGCGGGAATTTCCACTTCTCGATGACGAGTTCCCAGGCCCATGAGATGGCTTCTTTTTTGAAGTAGTCGCCGAAGGACCAGTTCCCCAGCATTTCAAAAAGAGTGTGGTGGTAGGTGTCGAGGCCCACGTCTTCGAGGTCGTTGTGCTTGCCGCCGGCGCGGATGCACTTCTGCGTGTCCGCGGCGCGTGTGGGCAGGCCTTTGTGCAGGACGCCGGGCCAGGTGTCCACGTCTGCGCTGCGCTCCCCGAGGAAGATGGGCACGAACTGGTTCATGCCCGCGTTCGTGAAGATGCGCGCACCGTCGCGGCTGGTGTAGCCCACGTTGTCACTGGGGACGATGGTGTGGTCCTTCGATTTGAAGAAATCGAGGAAGCTCTGGCGGATCTGGGCGGCGGTCGGGATGGCGGCGGACATGGCGGAAAAGGGGGCGCACTATGCCGGGATGCGTCCCCGTGGCAAGAGGTGTAAGGCTTCCGCCGCTGCGGAGTCGCCACGCGAAATCGAGGAAACCTTTGAACCCACACTTGTAATTATTTAGTAATTATTGTAAATATCATACAATGCATGCAGATTGAGCGACCATTTTCGATAAAATCACGCCGGACCCGGCATGGGTTCAGCCTGATGGAATTGCTCGTGACCATCACCATTTTGGGGGTGCTCGCGGTCATCGGAATCGGTGCCATGGGAGGCGCGCGGCAGGGGGCGGTGGATCAGAAGGACAAGCGCAACGCCCAGGAAATCGCCAGCGTGGCGGCCATCGCAAGCGCTGCCGGGGCATCTTTCGTGGTGCCCGGGGATGAAAAAGCCACCATCGAAAATCTAAAAAATGGAGCCACTCCCAGCAGAGGAGTTTTTAAAGGCCGGGTTTTCAAGCTTCCCAGCCTGGGCGAACCGGAGATCAACGGCGCGATGCGCTTTCTGGCTCTCAACGACACCGAACTGCAGTACCGCCTGGACGGCAGCTAGGCGCGGCTTCGTAGAGGCACCGCCGGGTCAAGATTCGAACCCGCCGTGATGGAGAATACCGCCAGAGGTCAAGATCGGGCCTGCACGAACGTATCACACCCCGTGATCCGCCCTCTCATCACTTTTGCCTTCGCCACGTCCGCGCTCGCGGAGCCCGTTGACTTTTCCAAGCAGATCCGTCCGATCCTGAGCGAGAACTGCTTTTTCTGCCACGGTCCCGATGAAGCCAAGCGCGAGGCCGGGCTGCGCCTCGACGAGGAATCGGGTGCGAAAAAAGACAACGACGGCGTGATCGCCGTCGTGCCGGGAAATCCGGAGAAGAGCGCCCTGATCGAGCGCATCGTCAGCACCGATCCCGACGAGGTCATGCCGCCGCCGAAGCAGCACAAGACAATCACCCCCGCGCAGGTCGCCCTATTGAAGGAGTGGATCAAGCAGGGCGCGAAATGGGGGAAGCACTGGAGCTATGAGAAGGTCGTTCGACCCCAAGTTCCCAGTTCGCAGTTCACGGTTCGCAGTTCCAAACCGAATGCCATTGACGCGTTTCTGACAGCCCGTCTGAAAAAGGAAGGCCTGTCGTTTTCGCCTGCGGCGGATCGTGCCACGTTGATCCGCCGTGTGGCGCTGGATCTGACCGGCCTGCCGCCGACTTTGGAAGAGCTCGCCCGCTTTTCGTCCGACAAGCCAGCCACCTCCGACCTGTCCGACGTCGTGGCGCACTACTTGGCCAAACCCGCCTACGGGGAGCACTGGGCCGGCCAGTGGCTCGATCTCGCCCGCTACGCCGACAGCTCCGGCTACCCGAGCGATCAGCCGCGCGAGATCTGGGCCTATCGCGACTGGGTCATCCGCGCACTGAACGCGAACATGCCGTTCGACCAGTTCACCATCGAGCAGAACGCCGGCGATCTGCTGCCGAATCCGACGGACGACCAGCTCATCGCCACCGCATTTCATCGCAACACGATGACGCAGAACGAAGGCGGCACGGACGATGAGGAATTCCGCAACGCTGCCGTCATCGACCGCGTGAACACAACCTTCGCCGTGTGGATGGGCACCACGATGGCCTGTGCGCAGTGCCACACGCACAAGTACGATCCCATCACGATCAACGAGTACTTCCAGTTCTACGCCTTCCTCAATCAGAGCGCCGACAGCGACAAGAAGGACGAGGTGCCGCTGCACAGCTTCGACACGCCGGAGATCCGAAAGAAGCGCGAGACGCTGAAGATGGAGATCGCAGCTTTGGAAAAGAAATTTGCCAACCCGGAGGCGAAATGGCTCGTCGGGCTCGATGCCTGGGGTCGAGGATTTGCACGTGACTTGGGCTGGCAGACACCGAAGCCAGTCGCCGTGACCACAAAGTCGAAACAAACCGCCGCCATCGCCGCAGACGGCACCGTTTCGATTCCCAAGACGAGCGATGCAGACACCTACACCATCGAACTTCCCGCCACGGGCGACAAACTCAGTGCGCTGCGCCTCGAAACCATGCCTGCCGAGGGTTTTGGCAACTTCGTCGTCTCCGACGTGAAGGCGGAAGTCGTTCCACTCGATGCCAAGGCGGCTCCGCAAGCACGCTATGTGCGCATCGAGCTTCCTGGGAAGAAACAACTGCTGCAACTCGCCGAGGTGCAGGTCTTCAGCGGCGCCGAAAACATCGCGCCGACAGGCGTGGCAAAGCAGAGCAGCCTGTATGCGGATGCAGCGCCGAAACGCGCGATCGACGGCAACATCGACGGCGACTACAAGAAGAACAGCGTCGCGCACACAAGCGGCAACGAAAGCGATCCGTGGTGGGAGGTGGATTTGAAAGCCGCCAAGCCCATCGACCGTGTCGTCGTGTGGAATCGCACCGACGGGGGCACCGGCAAGCGGCTCGAAGGCTTCCATGTTCTGCTGCTCG
Organism: uncultured Prosthecobacter sp.; assembly: GCA_964452755.1. Lineage (GTDB taxonomy): Bacteria > Verrucomicrobiota > Verrucomicrobiia > Verrucomicrobiales > Verrucomicrobiaceae > Prosthecobacter. Next base: position 2,029,868 of record CAYVQY010000001.1, read on the forward strand.
ACGACAAACGTCAGACCGTGTGGAAGAGCGACGCGACACCTGCGCCCGAGAAGGACAAGGCCTTTGCCATCAGCGGTCCTGTGGCCGTGAGCTTCACCACCGCGCTCGCGGACTACGAGCAGAGCGGCTTCTCCGCCGCGTCCGTCTTAAAACCGAAGGACAAAAAGAACCAGGGCTGGGCCGTCGCCGGTGCCACGGACAAGCCGCACACACTCACTTTGCTCGCCGCCTCGCCTGTCGTCGTACCGCCGGGTTCGAAGCTGCGCGTCACCCTCGCGCAGAACAGCACACACAAGCAGCACACGCTCGGCAGCTTCCGACTGAGCTTCACGGGTGATGCGCGTGTGCAGCAAGTCACGAAAGTGCCGCAGAATGTCGTCGCCGCACTCGCGCAGCCGGATCGCACGCCCGCGCAGCAGAAGACCGTGGTGGATTACTATGTGCGCAATGTCGCCAGGGAATTCGCCGCCGAGCGCACGCGCCTCGCCGCCGCGAACAAAGAACTCGCCGCGATCAAGCCGGTGACGGTGCCGATCATGCGCGATCTCGATCCAAAGCAGCGTCGCGTGACAAAAATCCAGCTTCGCGGCAACTGGCAGGCGCTTGGCGATGAAGTGGGCGAGGCCACGCCTGCGGTCTTTCATCCGCTTCCGGCCAAGGAGCCGAAAAACCGACTCACGATGGCGAAGTGGATTGTGAGCCGCGACAACCCGCTCACGGCCCGCGTGACCGTGAACCGCCTGTGGGAAAGCCTCTTCGGCATCGGCATCGTGCGCAGCAGCGAGGAGTTCGGCAGTCAGGGCGATCTGCCTGTGCATCCTGAATTGCTCGACTGGCTCGCCGCCGAACTCATGGACAGCGGCTGGGACATCAAGCACATGCTCAAGCTCATGCTCACGAGCCAGGCTTATCAGCAAAGCTCCAAATCGACACCCGAACTTAACGAACGCGATCCCGACAACCGCCTGCTCGCCCGCGGCCCACGCTTCCGCCCAACGGGAGAGCTGCTGCGCGATCAGGCTCTCGCCGTGAGCGGCTTGCTTTCCGACAAGATGTTCGGACCGCCCGTGCGCCCAATGACTCCGAACCTCGGCCTCACGACCGCGTTTGGCCGCAGCAACGACTGGACCGTCAGCACTGGCGAAGACGCGCATCGCCGCAGCCTCTACACCGAAGTGCGCCGCAACAGTCCGTATGCAAGCTTCACCACCTTCGACGCCGGCAATCGCGAGGTCTGCATGATCCGCCGCAGCCGCACGAACACACCGCTGCAGGCCTTCGTGACGCTGAACGATCCCGTTTTCATCGAAACCCATCAGGCCATGGCCCGCCGTCTTGTGCGTGAAGCGAAAAGCGCGCCCGAACGTTTGAATCATCTCTTCAAACTTTGCCTCAGCCGCGAACCCACCGCGACCGAAACGACCACGCTCACGCAGCTTTATACCGACAGCCTCGCATCTTATCAAAAGGATACTGCCGCCGCGACGAAGATGGCCACCGATCCCCTTGGCCCCGCCGACAAAGACGCCAACCTTCCCGAACTCGCCGCCTGGACCGCCGTGGCGAATGTCGTCATGAATCTGGATGAGTTTTTGATGCGCCGTTAACTTTTTGCCCGCCTGCTTTTATGAATCCGATCACCCACGATCAACTTCAGCTCACCACGCGCCGCCAGTTTCTCGGCAATGCGGGGCAGTTCAGCCTTGGCGCCATCGCGATGCACGCGATGCAGCAGAATGCCGGAGCGAAGATGACGGCGGACAATCCGATGCTGCCGCGCAAACCGCATTTCGCGGCGAAGGCGAAGCGCGTGATCTATCTGCACATGAGTGGTGCGCCGCCGCATCTCGATCTGTTTGATTACAAGCCGGAACTCGTGAAGCGCAGCGGACAAGACTGCCCGGATTCGATTCTCAAAGGCCGCCGCTTCGCTTTCACCACCGGTGTGCCGAAGCTGATGGGCACGCCGCGCACGTTCAAGCAGTATGGCAAGGCAGGGATGTGGATGAGTGATGCGTGCCCGAACTTCCACAAGATCGCGGATGAGATGTGCATGATCCGCTCGATGAACACGGACCAGTTCAACCATGCCCCGGCGGAGCTGCTGCTTTTCACCGGACATGCACGACAGGGACGGCCCTCGATGGGCACCTGGGCCACCTACGGCCTGGGCACGGAGAATCAGGACCTGCCTGGCTTCGTCGCGCTGATCTCCAGCGGCACGCAGCCGAGCGGCGGCCAGGGCTGCTGGGGCAGCGGCTTCATCCCGAGCGTGTATCAAGGCGTGCAATGCCGCAGCAAGGGCGATCCGGTGTTGTTCGTGAGCGATCCGGCCGGCATGAACCGCGAGATGCGGCGCAAGACGCTCGATGTTTTGAATCAACTCAACCAGCAGCAGGTCGCCGAGTTCGGGCATCCCGAGACGGTGACACGCATCGCGCAGTATGAGCTGGCCTACCGCATGCAAACGAGCGTGCCGGAGGTGATGGATATCTCAAAGGAGCCGAAAAATGTGCTCGAAGATTATGGCGCGAAGCCCGGCGAGGCGAGCTTCGCCAACAACTGCCTGCTGGCCCGTCGTCTCATTGAGAAAGGCGTGCGCTTCGTGAATCTTTTCGACTGGGGCTGGGATTTTCACGGCACGAGTGAAAAGTCCGGCATCACCGATGGTCTCACGGAAAAAATGGCCGAGACCGACAAGCCCGTGGCCGCCCTGATCAAGGATCTCAAACAGCGCGGCCTGCTGGAGGACACGCTCGTCATCTGGGGCGGTGAATTTGGCCGCACACCCTTCCGCGAAGGCCGCACCGCTGCGAGCAAGGTGCTCGGCCGCGATCACTACCCGGACTGCTACACGCTTTTCATGGCCGGCGGTGGCGCAAAGGCCGGGTTCGACTACGGCAGCACCGACGAACTCGGTTTCAGCGTCGCCGAGAACAAAGTCCACGTGCATGACTTCCAGGCCACGGTGATGCACCTGCTCGGCTTCGATCACGAGCGCTTAACGTATCGCTTCCAAGGCCGCGACTACCGCCTCACCGACATCCACGGGCATGTGGTGAAGGATCTGGTGGCGTGAACGCGGATTACTTCTTCTTAGCATCCGCTTCCGCGAGGATCTTCGCCGCCTCGTCCGCGCCGATCTCGTGGACGAAAAGGTTCCGCCAGCGGATTTCGCCGCCATGCGTTTGCAGCATGATGGGGCCTTTGGCGGGGAGCGGCTGGGTGCGATCCCAGAAATTTTCCATCACGGCGTCATCGACGACGAGCTTGTCGTTCAGCCACACCCAGGTGCGCGCGCCGATCTGGCGGATGCGGAAGCTGTTCCATTCACCGAAATCCTTGTCGGCGACGACGGCAGGATCGCGGCCGGGCGTGTCCGGCGTGTTGTTGAAGAGACCGCCGGAGCCGAGGTGAGGACGACGCGTGGGCTTCGCGGGATCAAAGACCTGCGTCTTGTCCCAGATCTGCACCTGCGGCGTGCCGCGCAGGTAGATGCCGCTGTCGGCTTTCGGCACCGTCTTGTATTCGATGAGGAATTCGATGTCGCCATAATCCGCGTCGGTCGTCGCGTAGGGGCCGTGGCCGTCGTTGACGAGTTCGCCGTTCTCGACGGTCCAGTTCGTGGCGAACTCCTCGCGCATCTTCTTCAGCGCCGCCTCCTTTTTCTCACCTTCGAGCTTCGCGACGCTGTGTGGATTGAGGCCGTACCACCCGGTGAGATCTTTGCCGTTGAAGATGGCTTTGAAGCCTTCAGGCGGTTGCGCCTGTTTGGAACAAGCGGCGAGCAGGGCGAGCGAGAAGAGGAGCAGAGTCGGTTTCATGGTCGTGATCCTCAGTCGGAGTCAGATTGCGCGTTCTTTCCCGCCGGCGGCTTTTGTCGGCTTGCGCTGGCTGGTGGCGGCAGCTTTTTTGGCGAATGGAAATCTCGCAGACCGAACCCGACTCCCGCCGTGAGCGCATCTGGCGCATCATCTTTCTCTCCGACACCCGGGCGGGGCACCTTTTTGACGTGGCGCTGCTCTGGCTGATCGGCCTGAGCGTGCTGACCATCATGCTGGAAAGTGTGGAAGAGCTGCGGCTGAGCTACGGCTCGCTGTTCGTAGCGCTGGAGTGGATCTTCACCGGCGTGTTCACTTTGGAGTATCTGGCGCGGCTGTGGGTGGTGCGGCGGCGCTGGCGCTATGCGCGCAGTTTTTTTGGCGTGATCGACCTTATGACCATCCTGCCAGCCTACATCGAGCTGCTCCTGCCCGGAACGCACTACCTCATGACGCTGCGCATCCTGCGCCTCATGCGCATGTTCCGTGTGCTGAAGATGGCGGAGTACATCGGCGAGGCGGGCGTGCTCATGAACGCGCTGAGCGCCAGCCGCCGGAAGATTTTCATTTTCTTCTCCGCCGTACTCGCGCTCGTGTGTGTGGAAGGCACGATCGTCTATGTGATCGAGCACGAAGCAAATCCCGGCTACTCCAACATCCCGCAGTCGATCTACTGGGCCATTGTGACGATCACCACGGTCGGCTACGGCGATGTCGCACCGGTGACGGTGCTGGGCAAGATGATGGCCAGTGTGATCATGCTCACAGGCTTCGCCATCATCGCCGTGCCCACAGGCATCGTGACCAGCGAGATCGGGCGCGAGCTGAAGGGCGCACGTTCGAACCGCCGCTGCAGGGAATGCGGCTGGGACGATCACGACTCACGCGCACGTCACTGCCAGCAATGCGGCATGGCCTTGGAGTGATGATCAAACGGCATGGGCGAAGGCATGCACGCGCTCCGGCTCAAGGTGCCGGAATCTCACTCGGCGACGCTTCCAGAAGGGCGATCACCGCCCACGCCGTGCCCCAGTAGGTAGCGGTCTTGTTGACCTTGTTTTTGTCTCTCGCCCGCGTGCTCGGCACCGGCCAGGAGCCGTCCGGCATTTGCGACATTTTCAGAAAAGCGATGGCTTTCTGGATCGATTCGTTCGCCGCGGGCAGTCCGCCTTTTGCAAGAGCGTAAAGCGCGAGCCCGGTGCCGAAGGCGTCGCCCGGTTCATTCGTCAGCCAGCCCCAACTGCCGTCCTCCCGCTGCCGTTTGATCAACGCATCCTGCAAATCCACGTTGGCGGGTTTCAGCAACAAGCGCACCGCATGCCATTCGGTGCTCTGGCCCTGTTCTGCTTGCGCAATATACTCCTCGGCTCTCTTCGCCACGTCGGCGGGCGCTTCCTCGCCCGCATACGACTTCAGCGCGAGCAGCGTCCACATGGTCGTGACCTCATGAACCTCTCGGGGCGGCCGCTTGCCGAGCGGCAGTTGGCCGCCGGCCTTCCATGAACCATCGGGCTGCTGGTTCTTGAGAATCCGGGCGCGAAACTCCGCCGTCCATGCTGGCGCTGGTGTGATGCCTTCATCACGACCGAGCAGGAGAAAAACCATCGTGTCGATGTTGCCAGATGAAACCTTGTCCACGCCCTCCTTGTCACCCGTTTTGTTCCAGTGCCGCCAGTCCGCCGCCCACGGCGTCCATTCGGTCGTTTCCTTGCGTTCGGGATCGAGCCCGAGTTGGGCGGCGCTGTTCAGGCTCCAGAGCATCGAGGGAATCTGATGACAACTCGCGCACTGTCGGTCCTCGATCCACGCGAGCCCCTTCTCTTTGATGAACGGCAGGCTGCGTTTCGCGATTTCCAAGGCCTCATCCGCGCTGGCAGTCGTGGCAGCGGCGAGCAGGCAGAGGAAGAGACCCGTCTTCATGGTGGTGACATCAAACGCCACCACTCACTTGGATGTATCCGCTCGGAAGGTGAAGATGTCGGCGTCCCGCAGGAAAAACTCGAAGCGCAGTTCCTTCCCGGCCATCGAGTTGAGCGATTGTCCGCGCCAGGTCACCTCATGCGCGGTCGAGTCGCCGGTGAAAGGCTCGCAGTCGGCGTAGTCGAAGCCGGGAAGCGTTTTGCGCGTGGCGTCGCTCACGCGCACCTTGAATTCGCCCTTCGTGGCGTCGGCATTGAGGACGAGGCTGCCGCCGGGCCACTTCAACAAGCGCGTGACGATCACACCGCCACCCGTCGGACCATGCATCGAGATGAGGCCCTCCTTGCGCAGCTTGGCGAGACCCATACCGGCGTGGCGGTCCTTGCCGCCGTGATCGCCGTCCCAGCCGGCGTAGTAGAACCACCACTCGTCGCCCATTTCCACCCAGTCCATGCTGCCGAAGGCCATGCTGTCATCCCACGTGCCTTCCTCGCCGAGCGGGATCATCTTCGGGCGATCGGGCAGGCGGTCGAATTGGAATCCATCACGGCTGAAGGCGAGTTCGGTGAAGATGTGGTCGTTGAACCGGAAGCACCACAGCGCACCCCAGTAGATGCCCGCGTGGTAGCGTGTTGGCATGCCGTAGAACGCATTGAAGCTCTCTCGCGCATCGAGTTCGTCTGGCGTCAAGATGGCCTGCGGCTCCGCCATCCATTCCTCCCACAGCTTTGGATGACTCAGCCTCGCGATTCGGCGCGACTCACCTGTTTCGAGAATGTCTCCCTTGAAAATGCGGTAGCGATTTTTCGGGCGGCAGAACATCACGTATTCCTTCCGTGCGCTGTCATAGACGATGCTGTTCAGCGTGTCGCTCGGGAGCTGGCAGACGAGCGTGTCGCTGCTTTCGTCCCAGTGAATGCCGTCCTGCGATCCGACGACGCGCACACCGTTGTTGCCGCGATTCGCCGCGGACGTGCGATAGGTGAGCACATACTTGAAGCCGCGCCGGGCGGTCTCCGGCAGTTGCAGAATCTGCGGACCGCTCGCACGCGAATTCATGATGCCCTGAAACACGATGTTGTTTTCCTTGCTACCTTTCCACTCATGCAGGCCGAGCTTGGGCAGTTCCCACGTCACGCCGTCCTTCGATTCCGCGTAAGCGATCGCGTAGAGCGTCTTCGACTCATCCTCCGGGCTGGTGCCCGTCCACGTGTGTGTTTGATACCACATGCGAAACACGCCCGCCAACTCGTCCTTCGCCACGCACACGAAGCCCGCCTCGCCGGTGAACAGCGGATTGCCCGCATGCTTCACAGGCGCATGAAACACCCGCAGTACGGCCTCCTTCTTCTGCTTCAACGCCCAGCGATTGTCCACGAGATGGTCGTCGATGAAAAACTGAGGCGTATTGCCGATTTTTACCGGTTCTGCTGGCGGTGGCGCGGCCAGCAAGGGGGGCGCACTCAAAAGAAGTGTCATCATGAGCGTCTTCATGGTCAGTGGAGAACGAAACCGCTGAGAACTTCTTCCCAGCCTTGCAGTTGGTGCTCGCAGTGGCAAAGCATGGCAACCTCACGATGCGCCGCCTCGACCAACTACTTTCCTCCCTCGGCTACTGCTCGCGTCGCGAGGCTATGGTGTTTGTCAAAGAGGGGCGGGTGAAGCTCGACGGTGTGGTGGTGAAGCGTTCGGATCAGCGTGTGGATTCGGCGTTGATCACGGTCGATGACCTGCCGCTCGAAGCCCCTGAAGGCCTTCTCGCCATCCTGCACAAGCCGGTGGGTTATTCCTGCACGCACAGCGCAGATGAGGGGCCGAACATTTACGAGCTCCTGCCGCCGCATTGGCCGGACCGCAATCCGGCGGTCACGAGCGTGGGTCGTCTGGACAAGGACACCAGCGGTCTGCTGCTCGTCACGGACATCGGCAGCCTGGTGCATCGCTACACGTCACCGAAATCGGAGATTGAGAAGACTTACCGCGTGGAGGTGGATCGCGAGCTCGATCCCGCGCTGGTCGAAGTCTTCGCGAAAGGTGATCTCATGCTGCGCAGCGAGGAAAAGCCCTGCCTGCCCGCGAAACTCGAGATCGTTTCGACAAAGACCGCCCGTCTTACGATCACCGAAGGCCGCTACCACCAGGTGAGGCGCATGTTCGCAAGCCAGGGCTGGCACGTGGAAAAGTTGCATCGCGAACGCTTTGGGCCTTACGAGTTGCGTGATCTGGCCGAGGGGGAGTGGCGGATGATTCCGGTGGAACAAGTGGTGCGCTGAGGACGTTCATGAGCAGCCATGAAATTGCCGCCGCTGCTTTCCTTCCTAGCCTTGAGCGTTGCGCTGCCTGCCGCTGAACAGCCCAATATCTTGCTGGTGCTCGCCGACGACCTCGGATACGGGGACTTGGCCTGCTACGGAGCCAAGGATGTGCAGACGCCGAACCTCGACAAATTTGCCAGCGAGGGGCTGAAGTTCACGGACTGCTACGCGGGAAACGCGAACTGCTCTCCCTCGCGCACGGCGATCATGACGGGCCGCACGCCGACGCGCGTGGGTGTGCGGAACTGGATCCCGGAGGATTCACCGATGCATGTGAGGCAGAGCGAGATCACCATCGCGAAGCTGCTGCAGCAGTCCGGCTATGCGACCTGCCACAGCGGAAAGTGGCACATGAATGGCGAATTCAACCAGCCCACGCAGCCGCAGCCGAACGACCATGGTTTCGATCACTGGTTCTCCACGCAGAACAACGCCTATCCGAATCACCACAACCCGGACAACTTCGTGCGCAACGGCGTCGCGCTCGGCAAGCTGGAAGGTTACGCGGCGAATCTGGTGACCGACGAAGCCATCCACTGGCTCGACGCACGCGACAAGGAGAAGCCCTTCTTTCTCTACGTCTGCTACCACGAACCGCACGAACCCATCGCCTCCGACGCGAAGTACACGGCACTCTATTCGCACGACGATCCGGCTTACAGCGCCCATCATGGCAACATCACGCAGATGGACGACGCCTTTGGCCGCCTTATGAAAAAGATCGACCAAAGCGGCCTGCGAGAAAACACGCTCGTCTTTTTCACCAGTGACAACGGCCCCGCAATCACCGCGCAGCATCCGTATGGCTCCGCCGGACCGCTGCGCGACAAGAAGGGCACGCTTTGGGAGGGTGGCATCCGTGTGCCGGGCATGCTGCGCTGGCCCGGAAAGACCAAGCCGGGCACCACGAGCGGCGAACCGATCTGCGGCGTCGATTTTTTGCCGACGTTCTGTGCCGTCGCCGGCATCTCGGCACCGCAGGATCGCACACTGGATGGAGCGAGCTGGCTGCCAGTTCTCAAAGGCGGCAAGGTCGAGCGCCCAACGCCGCTCTACTGGCAGTTCAACAACTCCACCGGTGAACCGAAGGTGGCCCTGCGCGACGGTGACTGGAAGATCCTGGCGACGCTCGACAAAACGCCCGCTCAGCGCAGCAACGATCTCACCGACGAAGAAGAGCGCCGCTTCAAGGAGGCCGAATTGCAGACTTTCATGCTATACAATCTCCGCACGGACATCGCCGAGAAAAACGATCTCGCAGCGAGCGAACACGCAAAGCTGGCCGAGATGAAGGAACTGTTGCGGGCCAAATACGCCGACGTGAAGACGGAGGCACCTATGTGGCCCGCGTGGAAGTTCACCGGGGCGGAAGGGAAAAAGATCGAATGGCCTGACTATGTGAAAAAGAAGAAGGCTGCTCCCGTGAGGAAGCAGCCTTGATCATGGATCAGCGCCAGCCGCGTCCGCCAAAACCGCCAGGCCCGCATGAGGGCGGGCGGGGCGCACAGGAGTTTCCGCGAAAGCCGCCATAGCCAACATTGCGGACGGGATAGATCACCGGACGGGGCGCGAAGCCCGGATGGTAAGCCGGGGTCCGACAAGGAGCGCCCCAAGTCAGGGGATCGTCATAGACGTAGCAGGAGGAGAGACCGGTGGCCAGAAGCAGCGCACCTACGACGGTGAGGAGTTTTCTTTTCATAGTGGCCGGATTCGACGCGATGCCGCGACTGCTATTCGAATCAAATACCGAGGTGTCCACAAGTCTGCCAGGAGTGGTTCTGAATGAGAACCCGTCCTATGCATGAAGCATTGTCGCCTAGTCTTGAGCCGACAAAAAAGCGTCCGGGGATCAACCCGGACGCAAAATGAAGATTCTGAGGCTGGATGAGTCGTTACGATCCGGCGTCAATGACGACCGCCACGATGACTGGCTCCTGAGGAAGACGAACCGGTGGCATGGCGAGAGAAGCCGCCGTTGGCCGCAACAGACCGGCTACTCCCTCCGGAGGAGAAACCTGGCGAGGGACGCCCCGATGAACTCATGCGACTTCCACCAAACGACGATCCCGTGGATGGGCGAGTCGGCGGAGTGGAGACGGTCGTGGGCCTGAAGGATGATCCTGCATGCGACGGCGTTGACGATCCCCGGGAAAAGGAATACCGGGACGGCGAGTGGCCGCCGCTTCTGCCGCCGTGGCTGGTGACGGGTGAGTAGCCGCGTGAATGCGTACCGACGACAGGGCGGCCACTATTGAAAGATGGTTGCGGGCAGGAACTTCCGCCACCGCCGAAATTTGAGAACACGAGGGGCCGCGAGTAGAAACTGTTGCCGTAGCCGACGGTGCGGGTGTGGTAGGAAGCCCCGTAGGCGTAGTCTCCAGGATAGCCGGCAACACCACAGGATGAAAGGGTGCAGGCGGCGAGCAGTGCGCCGGCGGAGAGGATGAGTTTGGTTTTCATGGTGGGCGGATTCGACGCGACGACGCGGCTGCTATTCAGAGGAAGTTGCGCCGCTGTCGTTGTGCGGCATCATCACGCCCCCATGCTCGCCGAATCCGTCACGCCTGCCATTTTGTTCACCCTCACGGCCGAGGAGGCCCGCGTACTGGGATGCCTGATCGAGAAAGAGATCACGCTGCCCGACTACTACCCGATGACGCTGAACGCGCTGGTCACGGCATGCAATCAAACGACGAACCGCGACCCGATCGTCCGCTACGATGAGCGCACTGTTTTGCAGGCTTTGGAGTCGATGAAATCCCACGGCTATGTGTTCGAAGTGAACATCGTGGGCGGTCGTGCGCTGAAGTGCCGGCACAACATGAAAGGCCGCGTGCCCGGGCTGGAGCGCCCGCACATGGCGCTGTTGTGCATGCTGCTGCTGCGCGGGCCGCAGACGGCCGGAGAGCTGCGGCAGCGCACGGAGCGGCTGCATGCCTTTGAGGATGTGGCAGCGGTGGAAAGCGCACTGGCGGAGCTGATCGGCTATGCCGAAGGACCGCTGGTTCAGTGCCTACCGGCGGGCCCGGGGCAGCGGGTGGCGCAGTTCATGCACCTGTATCATGGCGAGGTGGCGGGTGCGCCAGCGGAGCTGCCGGCCACGAAGGCAGCCGAACCTGCGCTGACCACGACGATCGACGATGAATGGAGGGCGAAGATCGAAGCGGAGATCACTCTGCTACAGGCACAGGTCTCCCGCCTGCAGACGTTGGTCGGGGCGGTGAAGTGAGGGCCGGAGTTACTCCAGCCGCTTCAGACTGCCGATGCGGTAGGCGCCGTCGAGAAGCTTCATGTTGTCCCGCTCGGCATTGAAGGTGTCGAGGTAAAGGATGTGCGGAAAGTCGTCGAGCTCGATGACATGCCAGGTTTCCTTGGCGCTTTTGAAGGCGTCCGCCAGATCGGCGAGTTCGTTGATCGGCTTGCCGTTCACCTTGTTGACCACCTGACCGCCGAGTTTCTCGTAGCCCTGGGCGCTGGGAGTGGGAAGAACGAGGCTGAGAAAGACGAGCTTCTTGCGGCCCTGCTCTTCGTATTTTTCCGGGCTCGTGGCGATGCGGTCGAGGCGCAGGATGGCACCACCGCGCTGTTCACTGCCGAAGGAGTCGAGATAGGGGCGGGACAGTTCCTGAAAGAGCATGCCGCCCATGAGGACGTACTTGGGTCCGCGATCAAACTGATAGGGCAGCACCAGGTAGTCCTCCGGCTTCCGGCGCGTGAGTTCGCCGTTGAGGGTGATTTCTTTGCCGTCGCGAATGACTTTGATCTCCACCTTGTCCCCGACATAGGCGCGGCCGCGGACGAGATGGCCGGCACTGAGGGCGCCGAACTGCGGGTCCTTGTAGTCGCCGCGTGAGTCGATGGTGAAGCCGTTGATGGAGATGAGAATGTCCTCCTTTTTCATGCCCGCCTGTTCGGCGGAGCCGCCCTTCAAGACGCTGGTGATCAGCACGCCCGGAGCGTCAGGCTTGAGGCCCAGGTAGTCGCGAAACTGCTCGTCCTGGGTGGACTGCAGCTCCATGCCGAGGCTGGGAAAGCCCTCGTAGCTGCCGTCGGCCACATCTTTGAGGAAATGCTCGATGATGGGCGCAGGCAGGATGGTGGTGACCTGGTTCTTCGAATCGTAGCTGAGCAGCAGGCCGGCCAGCTGGTTCCCCTTCACCACGGGCAGGGTGAAGCTGTTCGCCTCGCTGCGCACGATGTTGTTGGCTTCGTAAACGAGGAAACCCGATCCTTCGACAATGTAGCGCCGCGTGAGCACCTTGCTGATGGTCAGCGGGCTCCGGATCAAGTCTCCGACACGGCCGGTCTGCAAAACAAACACCTCGTCCCCGATGCGGGCGGAGGTGTCGAGCCCCATCGGTTTCAAGCCGGCGAAGAAGGCTTTCTGCCGGTCCGAAGGCGGCGACTCGAGCAGGGCGAGATTGGCCTCGTAATCGACCGCCACGACTTTGGCGGGGATTTTCTGACCGCTCTCGGGCAGCTCCAGTTCGATGTAGGTGGCGTCGGCCGCCATCTGCGCGGTGACGAGCACGCGGTTGCCCGCCATCACCACGCCGAGTCCACGGCGTCCGCTGGGCGACTCCTTCTGCCAGGGCAGATGCAGATTGTAGGATTGCGAGGTGGCATTCACCTTCACGAGCGAAAGGTTTTGCGTGGCCTGTGCGGCGGGGGCGATCAGCCGTTTCTTCTTTTCGGCCGCCGGCCCGGGAGCCTGGGCCTGCAAAAGCGTGGCGCTGGTGGCGAGGAGAAGGAGCAGGGAGGAAAGGAGCTTCATGAGATCGTCTGGCGTGGAGTTTTCAGGAGGGGACGAGCGGATCACTCCTGCCCGAGGAAGACATCACCCTGGATGTTGTAGGTCTGCATGATGCGGGGATGCGCCGTCTCCGCGAGTTCACGCTTGAGGATGAGCGGGCGGTTCTTCTCCAGCAGGCGGATTTCGACGAAGGCGGAGTCCTTCTTCGACAAGGCGGTCTGCACATCCTTGAGGGATGTGATCTTCACGCCGTTGATCTCGTCCACAATGCTGTGCGCATAGGGGGCGAGCCAGGTGTTCACCTCGTCCGGCAGCACTGTGGTCAGAATAACCGGCTCGGGGCGCTCGACATAGAGCTTGTCGGTCAGGAAGTTGTCAAAGACGTAGCTCACCGTGCGGTCGCGAATCTGGTGCGCGTCCATCAGATTCCGGTCCATCGGCTGAAACACGAGGCCGGCGAAGACGATGTAGCGCGGGCGCTGATTGTAGGTGGCGCCGAGGCGCACATACGGATCGAAGCGCTTCAGCGTGACCGTGGACTCCAGTTGCTTGCCGTCGCGCAGGTAGGCCAGCTTGATCTTGTCACCCGCGAACTTGCGCTCGACGATCTCATTCATGTCCATCAGCTCGCCTTCGAAGCGGACGAGTCCGTTGTTGAGCACGGGATTGTCGTCGATGCTCAGAATGACATCGCCGACCTTCAGGACGTCTCCCACGCTGCCGGCGGGCTCCACATCTCCGACCATCACGCCCACGCCGCCGCCGTTCAGCCCGAGCGCCTTGGCCTGGGCGGGGTTCTCGATGGGGAAATCACTCGCCGCGAGATCGACGTAGTGGTCATAGCGGCCGTCTTCGACGTCTTTGAGGAAGCGCTTGATCACCGGCACCGGAATCATGTAGCCCACGTTTTGCGCCACCCGCCCGCTGAAGCCCTGGAAGGCGACTCCGACCACTTTTCCGCCCTGCATGACCGGACCCCCGGAGTTGCCGGGATTGATTGCGGCGTCCACCTGGATCGCCAGATGCGAATCCACGCTCGTGTGGCTGTAGGGGCGGAAGTCGATGCGGGACACGACGCCGCGCGTGACGGAGATGCGGTCACCACCGATCGGGTAGCCGATGGCGATGACCTCCGTATTCAGCTGAGGGATGCCGCCAAAATCGAGCGGTGTGAGCTTCTCAAAATGTGTTGCATCCTCCGCCTCGATCAGCGCCAGATCGCAGTCGTGCGCCACATGGACGACCCGCGCCGGATGCGGCTCAGGATCGTTGCTGGTGCGGATCAGGATGCGCGTGGCGTCGCTGACGACATGCGCATTGGTCAGGAAACGATTCTTGCCGATGAGGAATCCGGTGCCGCTGCCCCCGCTCGGCTGTCCGGCGTTCCACGGTTCCCGATAGTCGGGGACGAGCACCGACACATCGATGTTCACGACGCCGTCCCAAGCGCCGGAGCCGACATCGATCGCCTGATTCGCGGTGGCGGATTCGGGGGCCGGCTGCGCCCTCACAGGCGTCAGAGCGGCAAAGGCGAGGAGCGGGAGAAGCAGGCGGGGATTCATGCGGTTGGCGGTCAAGTCAGCAAACATACGCGTCCCGCCGCCGGAAACACAAGCGTGCTGATGAAATAATCAGACCGAAGCCCGCGGCATCACTTTCCAGCCTTCTTCTTGGCCTCCATGAGCTTCTTCAGATCCTCGGCACGTTTTGCGGCCTGGGCTTCGACACCGTTGGGATTGGCCGGGTCCGTCACCATCGGAAAGTCGTCCGTGCGGAACGGGGTGACGGGCAGGCCTTCGACGGAATAGACGTTGCAGACCGGGTTGTCGGACCAGGCGTAGCGGACGGCGACGGGCTTTGGCACGCTGGGGCTGCTGACTTCGATCTGGTTCGTGCCCTTTTTTGAGCCGCCGATGATGCTGGCCTTCGCCCACACCCATTTCTTGTCCTCACCGCAGATGGCAAAGCCCTGCGGCTCGTCGATATCGACGGTGCGCAGTCCTGAGGGCGCGTAATCGAAGGTGAGCAGCGCTTTGCCGCCCTCAAACTTAGCGTCCTTGAGCTCGGGACTGCGGTAGGGCAGTTTCTGGCCGTAGTCATTGACCAAGGCCCAACGGGCGAGGCGCTCGGCCACGTCGCGCTTGTTCTTGGGATGAATGTCATTCGCTTCGCCGAGGTCGGTGATCACGCACTGGCCGGTCTTGGGCAGTTTTGACATCGTGAGCGTCTGTGCCTCGCGGAGTTCGGCCCAGTCGCTGTCGCCGGGTTCAGCCTGCTGGGGCTTGAAGTCGGCCAGTTGCACCCAGTAAAAGGGGAAATCGCCCTGCTTCCACTCTTTGCGCCAATGCTCGATCATGAAGGGAAACAGCTCGCCGTACTCCTTGGCGCGGCCAGCGTTGCTTTCGCCCTGGTACCAGATCGCGCCCTTGATGCCGTAGCCGATGATCGGGTGCAGCACACCAGCGTAGAGATTGCCGGGGCGATGCTGACCGGTCATCGGATTTTGCGGCGCACGCGGCGGATTGGCCGGCACTGGCTTGCCCGCCTTGAGCGCTTCCTTGCGAGCCAAGGCCCAGGCATCGACTTTGACTTTGTGGTCTGCCACCTGCTTGTCGAATGCTTCCTGCGTGAACGTCGCCTCGGTCTGCTTCCACTTCGCGATGATGGAGGCAAAGCGCGGATCCTTCTCCAGCACGTCGCGCTTCACCCAGGCTTCGCAGGCGCTGCCGCCCCAGGCGTTGTCGATGAGGCCGACCGGCACGCCGAGCATTTCGTGAAGCACACGACCGAAGTGATAACCCACGGCGGTGAACTGTCCCGCATTCGCCGGGCTGCACTCCTCCCACTGTCCTTTGAAGTCGTCCTGAATCTCCTGCGTGCCGACCTGCGGCACCGAAATGAGACGGATAAGCGGATACTTCGCCTGTGCGATGTCCAGATCCGCGTCCCAGGTGCTGCCGAGGTTGAAGCCCATGTTCGACTGGCCGGAGCAGATCCATACCTCACCCACGAGCACGTTCTTGAGTTCCTTGGTGCTGCTGCCTTTGATCGTGATCGTCGCTGGTTTCGCGTTCGCGGGCACGGCGTCGAGTTTCACCGTCCACTTGCCCTTCGCATCAGCCTTCGCCGTCTTGGTTTGACCGGCGAATGTCACCGTCACCTCCGTGCCCGGCGCATCCCAGCCCCAGACCAGATTCGCCTGCTTCTGCTGCAGCACCATGTTGTCGCCAATGATGGCCGGGAGTTTCAGTTCGGCGCGGGCGGTGACCGCAAGAAGGGTGAGGAGACAGATGAGGCGCATGGTTGGTAAAAGTGGGCGAAGGGAACGCCGCAAAGAGGCCGGTCATTGCAGCAAGCGCTCTTCATCGTGCGACCACTATCTTTATGCTGCGAACACGCGGGAGGCTGTGCTAGCGTTTAGCGTGACTCGTTTTGTCCTCGCCGCTGCATTTCTTCTCGTCCTCTCCTCCTGCGGGAAGTCGCGTCCGCGTGCGGACCTGGTGTTCATCAATGGGGCCGAGCCGGAGAGCATTGATCCCGCCATTGTCACCGACCAGGTCGGCATGCGCATCTCATCCGCGTTGTTTGAGGGCCTGTGCCGCATTGATGAAGCGGGCAAGCCGCAGCCCGGCATGGCGGAGCGCTGGGAGAAATCGGACGATCGCAAGACTTACACCTTCCACCTGCGACCGGATGCGGTGTGGAGTGACGGTGTGCCGGTGACATCCAGAGATTTCGTTGATTCGTGGCAGCGCGTGCTCAACCCCGATTTCGGCGCGGACTACGCCAGCCAGTTTTACGTCATCAAGAACGCCCGCGCCTTTCATGAAGGCACGCTCAAGGACTTTGCGCAGGTGGCGGTGAGCGCCTTGGATGACCGCACGCTGCGGGTCGAGCTCGAGAATCCCACGCCCTACTTCATCGACCTCTGCGCTTTTGCCACCTTTGCGCCGGTGCCGCTGCGCATCATCAAGGAACATGGCACCGCGTGGATCAAGCCGGGCGCCCTCATCGGCAACGGGCCCTACACGCTGGAAGACTGGCTGCTGGACGACCGCATCGTGCTGCGCCGCAACGAACGCTACTGGGATGCGGCGAACGTGCCGATGAAGAGCGTCGAAATCCTCCCGATCTCCGAGCCGAACACCGCGATCAATTACTTCCTCACCGGCCAGGCCGACCTCATCATGGACAAGGGCATGGTGCCCACCTCGCTCACCGAAAAGCTCAAGCAGCAGCCGTATTTTCACACCGGCCCCTTTCTTGGCAGCTACTTCACGCGGTTCAACGTCACCCGCGAGCCTTTCACCGATCCGAAGATCCGCCTCGCCTTCTCGCTGGCGATCGATCGCAGGCGGGTGACCGAAAAAATCACCCAGCTCGGCGAGCGCAACGCCTACAGCCTCACGCCGCCCGGTGCGGGCCATGATTACCAGCCGCCGCCCGGACCGGAGTTTGATCCGAAACGTGCGCAGCAGCTTCTGGCTGAGGCCGGTTATCCCGGCGGTAAAGGTTTCCCGCGGGTCGAATACCTCTACTTTCCGAAGCCGGTGGAGCGCAACATCGCCGTCGAGCTGCAGGCTATGTGGCGCGAGCATCTGGGCGTCAGCGTCGATCTCGCGAAGCAGGAGTGGAAGGTCTATCTCTCTTCCATGAAGGAAAAGAACTACCACCTTTGCCGCAGCAGCTGGGTGGGCGACTACAACGACCCCGGCACCTTTTTGGAGATGTTCCTCTCCACCAGCGGCAACAACCGCACCGGCTGGGCCAGTGCAGCCTATGACGACCTCATCGCAGCCGCCGCCCGCGAAGCCGACCCGGAGAAGCGCAACGCTATCTTCCAGCAGGCGGAAAAGCTCCTCGTCACCGACGACTGTGTCATCCTGCCCATTTATCACTACGTCGGCGTGCAGTTCTACCACGGTGAGAAGCTCACCGGCGTGCAGCCGAACATGATCGACGACCACCCCTTCCGCTGCATGCGCTGGAAAAAGTAGCCTTGTTACCGTGCAACAAGACTGCCCCCGTTGCGCAGCAAATGGGCAACTTTACCTGCGGCGGTGCATGAGGCACTTGAAGGCGTTTCCGGCCCCGTCGGGATCAAGGAGCTGCGCGGGGGCGTTGTGCGGCCGCAGGAACTCCGCCAGCGTCTGGTGCGAGACTTCATTGACGCCGTGACTGTGCAGCCAGGCACGGTAGTCGGTGAAGTTGATGTCGGCCGTGATGTCCTGGCGACCGGGATTGGCATAAATGTCCGCGCCTGTGAGCCGTTGATGCAGCAGGTAAGCGCGCAGGGTGCCCTGCGGACGGCGATGGTAGAGCTGTGGGAATTCGTCGCCATAGTCGATGGTGAGCATGGCGCCGCTTTTCCAATGCGGCGTCCAACCGGCGAGCCAGTCACGGATGCTGGGATAAATCTCGCAGCGCTGGCCGTCGCGGAAGGCGGTGTGGCGCAGGGCACTGAAGTGCGCCGGATCGAACGGATGCGGATGCAGAGACTCGGGTACCCAAACTTCGAGCCAGCGCTGCTGCTTCGCATCCCACTGCAGAAGCGTGGCGGGAAACGCATCCAGCAACTCGTTGTGGTAGATGAAAGCCTGGCCGTGAGTGATCGCGAGAGCGGACTCGAGGGTGTCATGCCAGTGAACTTTGGAACCGAGGCGGTGCTGCTGCTGCGAGCGCAACGAGGCTGAAATCTCGACGATGTGGAATTTGAATCTCCACACGTGACTCCAGCCGAGTGCCTTTTTCACCTGCTGCATGAGCGCCCCATCACCGGCACCGACTTCGATGATGTGCCGAATTCGAGGCTGGCGCTTGTATTCGGCCTTCAGCCATGCGGCGACTGCCGTACCGAAGGCTGGAGACAGCGTTGCAGATGTGCTGAAGTCACCGCGTGCGCCCACCGTGCAGATCTGACGGGAATAGTAGCCGCGTTCGGGATCAAACAGCGCCCGCGCCATGAAAGCGGAGAAGGGCTCAGAAGCTGCGGATGATTTCATCGGCGATGATCTCAAGCCCTTCTTGAACGATGTGCTGCGGCTGCGAGTAGGTGAGGCGCAGGCATTCGTGCGGATGACGCCATTCTTGATCGAGACCGTAGGCGAAGTAGTGGCCGGGGATGACGAGCACCTTGCGCTCCTTCAGCCGGCGGTAGAGCTCCTTCGCGGGAATGGGCAGGCCATTGATCCACAGCCAGAGGAAGAAGGCGCCCTCCTGTGCATGCAAGGCCCACGGGACTCGATCTCCGAGAGCGCCGCAGAGGACCGACTTCGCAAAGTCGGAGCGCTCGCGATAAAAGGGCCGAATGACCTGCGGTCCGAGGTTGATCAGCGTGTCGTCTTTGAGCAGCGGCATGAGGATGGCCTGTCCCATGTTGGCGTTCGCCAGGGAAACGATGGCGTTCATGTTCGACAACGCCTTCACGATGTGCGGATCGGCGACGATCATGGCGGTGCGGACGCCGGGAAGGCCGACCTTGCTCATGCTGATGCTGAAGATCATGCCCGGCTGCCACCTGGGCTGGAAGCCGTTGTGAATGACGCCGGGGAAGGGATGACCGTAGGCGTTGTCGATGATGAGCGGGATGCCATGCGCGACTGAGAGCGCGTGGAGGCTGTCGAACTCGTTTTGAGTGAGGACGTTGCCGGTGGGATTCGTCGGGCACGAGACACACAGCGCCGCGATGTCGGGGGTGATGCGCAGGCGGTCGAAATCGACGTGGTATTTGATTTCGTGCGGTGCGGTCTCCACGATGCGCGGCAGGCAGGCGGTGAACTGGCCTTCAGCGAGCGCCTGGTTGGCATAGCCGATGTATTCGGGCAGCAGCGGAAAGAGGATGCGGCGCTTCTTTCCAGCCGTGTCACCGGCGAGGAGATTGAAGAGCAGAAAGCAGGCGCTCTGACTGCTCGGCATGACGGCGATGTTTTCGCTCGTGACGTCCCAGCCGCATTCGCGCTTGAGGAATGCGGCAAAGGTTTCGCGGAAGAGAGGATTGCCGCCGGGCGGGTCGTAGTTCAGCAGCGTGCGGTCGATGCCGCCGTCATCGAGCAGGGCCTGCATGCGCTCACGCCAGAGTGTCTGCACCTCCGGGATGGCAGCCGGCTGTCCTCCGCCGAGCATGCGCATGTCGGGATGGGTGGTGAGCGCGGCTCCACAGTCATCCATGAGTTCCTGGATGCCGCTGGGGCCGGCGAGACGCTGGCCGATGTCGGAAAAGGTGGGTTGCATCAGGATCCCACGAAGGTCTGCACCCACTGGCGGATGTCAAAGTCCTTGGCGGTCTTTTCTTCCTGCCAGCGCCCGTCGGCATTCAGCCGGAAGCTGCCGATCCAGCGCTGGTGCCATTCTTCCGGGGCGATCATGCTGAGGTGGCGCTTTCCCTCCACCTCGTATAGGTGATAAAGCTCCCCGCAGACGGGCTCGAAGCCGAAGTGGCTTTCGTAAATGAGCTTGTTCCAGTTGAAGGCGTCGATGACCTCCATGTAGCGCTCTTGGATTTCGACCATCTCCTGCTGCAGCTCACGCTCGACGCGGGAGACGCCGCGGCTTTTAAAGGAGGTCAGGTCCTGCGGGATGATCTTGGCGGCGAGGCGCGAAACGGGATACGGCAGGTAGTTGCCGCGCGGCTCGGGGGCAAGGAGGGCTGCGTCGAGGGGATCGAGAACAGGAGGCATGTCAGACATAAGAATGAGAAAGAAAGGCGGCGGGGGCAACAATGCTTTGGATTGAACGCAACCTGCCATGACGTAAGATGGGACCATGAGAAACGTCCACCAACTGCTCGCAGCCGCTATGCTTTCCTCTCTGCTGGCTTCGTGCGCCTCCTCCACCATGGACAGCGTGCCGACCATTGCGGAGTTGGATCGCTATGAGCAGGTGGTAAGGGCGCGTCTCCAGCCGGAGTTCGCCGAACTCGAGCGGCAGCGCTCAAGCGGTAAGCTCACCAAGGATGAGTATCAGGAACAAAAGCGCCGGCTGGACAACTACGTCCAGGAACAGGTGAACGAGGCCGCCTGGAACAAGCACTATCTGGCGGAGTCTTACCGCAAGGCGAACGGCATCCCGACACCGGACCAGGAGGTGCTCCTCAATCCCGGGACGGTTCAGGGCGAGTCCTTCTACAGACCGTCCAACCAGAATTTCGGACAAGTCGTGGGCCAGAGCGGTTCGGCCGGTCTGGGCAGCATCCGTGCAGCCAACGAGCAGTTTGGCAATGCCAGCTCCATTCGAGACGAGGCTGTCTCAGCCGGAGGATCCTTTCTTTCCACGCCTCCGCCCGGCTCGGTCTATGACGGGCCGGTCGAGCGCTGAAGATGCGGAGCCCTCCGGCGAGAGGTCTGTTCAGTGCGCGGTGAGAGATCAAGGCACAAAAAAGCCCTGTGAAGGAATCCCCTCACAGGGCTTTTGTTGACGGGCTTATTGCCGTCAGCTGACCTCGTTAAGAGGTCAACGTGTTATTTCTTTTTAGCGGCCTTCTTCGCAGCCTTCTTGGCGGCTGGCTTCTTTGCAGCCTTCTTGACGGCTGGCTTCTTCGCAGCCTTCTTGGCGGCTGGCTTCTTCGCAGCCTTCTTGGCGGCTGGTTTCTTGGCGGCCTTCTTTGCAGCTTTCTTAGCCATGGTATTTGTCCTCGTGTTGTTGGTTGCTTTGTTGTTTTGTTTCGCCGTGGAAGCAGACTTGCCTCCACGGACATTTTTTCCTTCTGCGTCCGCAGCTGCGGCGCGCTTGTCCTCGATCGCGGCCTGAGCGGCTGCAAGACGGGCGACTGGAACACGGAAAGGACTGCAACTCACATATGTGAGGCCCACACGGTGGCAGAATTTGACGCTCTCAGGATCGCCGCCGTGCTCACCGCAGATGCCGAGCTTGATGTCCGGCTTGGTCTTGCGGCCTTTTTCGATGGCGATTTTGACGAGCTGTCCAACACCGGACTGGTCCAGCGTTGCAAAGGGGTTCTTCTTGAAGATCTCGTTCTCGGTGTAGGGCATCAGGAAGCTGCCCATGTCATCACGGCTGATGCCGAGAGCGGTTTGCGTGAGGTCGTTGGTGCCGAAGCTGAAGAACTCCGCCGTCTCGGCGATCTCATCAGCCGTGAGTGCTCCACGCGGCACTTCAATCATGGTGCCGACGAGATAATTGAGCTTCACTTTTTTCTCGCTCATCACTTCTTTTGCAACCTTATGCACGATTTCGACCTGAAGGTCGAGTTCTTTCTTGAAGCCGACGAGCGGAATCATGACCTCGGGTTTGACCTTGATCTTCATCTTCGAAACATCGGCCGCGGCTTCAAAAATCGCGCGGGCCTGCATTTCGGTGATCTCCGGATACGCGATGCCGAGACGGCAGCCACGATGTCCGAGCATGGGATTGAACTCATGGAGAGCCTGGACACGGGCCGAGACTTTCTCGACGGAAACGCCCATCTTCTTCGCGAGTTCCGCCTGCGCCTTGGCCTCATGCGGCACGAATTCGTGCAGGGGAGGAT
The DNA here is from genome assembly GCA_964452755.1 of uncultured Prosthecobacter sp. Taxonomy (GTDB): domain Bacteria; phylum Verrucomicrobiota; class Verrucomicrobiia; order Verrucomicrobiales; family Verrucomicrobiaceae; genus Prosthecobacter. The sequence continues at coordinate 2,052,161 of CAYVQY010000001.1, forward strand.
CGAGCAGACGAATGGTCGCGGGCAGTCCGTTGAGTGCCTTGAAGATGCCGGTGAAGTCTTCGCGCTGGTAGGGCAGTAGCTTGCCAAGGGCGGTCTTACGGTCGTCCACGTTGTCAGCGAGGATCATCTCGCGGACGGCGTCGATGCGGTCGCCTTCAAAGAACATGTGCTCCGTGCGCGTCAGGCCGATGCCCTGCGCACCGAACGCGATGGCGTTCTCTGTCTGCTCGGGATTGTCGGCATTGGTGCGGACCTGCATGCGGGTGGCCTTCGAGCACCAGATCATCAGCTGCTGGAAGCTCTTGAACTTCTCCGTCGCCCTGGCGGCGTTGTCGCCATGCAGCATGCCGGTGATGATTTCGGAAGGGGCGGTCTTGAGCTGGCCGCCGTAAACGATGCCGGTGGTGCCGTCGATGGAGAGATAGTCGCCCTCCTTGAAGACCTGTCCGGCGACGGTGACCGTCTTCTTGCCGTAGTCGATCTCAAGCGCGGCGGCTCCGCAGATGCAGACCTTGCCCATCTGGCGCGCAACGAGTGCGGCGTGGGATGACACACCACCACGAGCGGTCAGAATGCCGTCTGCGGCGATCATGCCGCGAAGATCTTCGGGGCTGGTTTCGTTGCGGACGAGAAGAACTTTTTCGCCACGCTGCTCGGCGAGAACTGCGCGATCGGCGTTGAGATAAATCTTGCCTGAAGCGGCGCCGGGACCGGCGGGAAGGCCGGAGGCGATGGCTTTCGCCTTCTTCACATCGGCGAGATCAAAGATCGGCGCGAGAAGCTGGTCGAGCTGATCGGCGGGATTGCGCAGCACGGCGGTTTCCCAGTCGATGAGCTTCTCCTTCACCATGTCCATGGAAAACTTGAGCGCGGCGGCGGCGGTGCGCTTGCCGTTGCGGGTCTGCAGCATGAAGAGCTTGCCTTCCTGAATGGTGAACTCGACATCCTGCACATCCTTGAAGTGCTTTTCCAGCGTCTGACGGACTTTCATCAGTTCGGCATACGACTTCGGCATCTCCTTTTCAAGCTGGGAAACGGGTTCCGGAGTGCGGACGCCTGCGACGACGTCTTCCCCCTGGGCGTTGATGAGGAACTCACCGTAGAATTCATTGACGCCGTTGGCGGGATTGCGGGTGAAGGCCACGCCGGAGCCGGAAGTGTTGCCGGTATTGCCGAACACCATCGCCTGCACGTTGACCGCAGTGCCCCACTCGGCGGGGATGTTGTACTTGCGGCGGTAAACGATCGCGCGGTCGTTCATCCAGCTTCCAAACACGGCACCTGCCGCGCCGCGGAGCTGATCCCAGGGATCGGCGGGGAAGCCTTTGCCGGTGCGTTCTTTGACCAGCGCCTTGAAGCGCTTGACCATCTCCTGCTGATCGGCGGCGGTGAGATCACTGTCGAGAATGTCCTTGCCGTAAACTTCGTGCTTGTACTCTTCGATGACGGTTTCGAAGGGCTCATGGTCTTCACCTTCGCGCTTCTGCACGCCAAGAACGACGTCACCGTACATTTGGACGAAGCGGCGGTAGCAATCCCATGCGAAGCGCTCGTTGTTGGTGGCTGCGGCCAGGGAGAGAACGGTCTGGTCGTTGAGGCCGAGGTTCAGGATCGTGTCCATCATGCCGGGCATCGAGTCACGGGCACCGGAACGCACGGCGACGAGAAGTGGGAAGCCCTTGGCGTCACCGAACTTGTAGCCCATGATCTTTTCCATGTTGCGAACGCCCGCCTCCATCTGCGCCTGGAGGACGGCAGGGTAGGTGCGCTTGTTGGCGTAGTAGTAGGTGCAGACTTCGGTGCTGACGGTGAATCCGGGAGGCACTGGAAGTCCGATGCGGCTCATCTCCGCGAGGTTGGCACCCTTGCCACCCAGCAGGGCTTTCATGGAGCCGTTGCCGTCCGCTTTTCCTGCTCCGAAGGAATAAACGTATTTTGTTTTGTCTGCGCTGCCCTTGATTGCTTTCTTAGCCATAGGTTTTAACGGTCGATGGTTTCGATCCGTGGTTGTGTTTGTTTCGTGGGGTTTGGAGCGCGGATGTATAGCGCTGCTTTGTATGATGCAAGCGTTTGTTGACAATCACAACCCTGGAAGCGTAGGCGCCGCAGCCCCGTGTTTTTCACGCCATCAACATCCCTGGTCGTCGCGGCGTCATGCACGAGGGTATTGACGCCGGTTCGCAAACCGGATTAAATCGAACCATCGCAGTCCGGGTCGCGTTCCGATGCCACGAGTCCTGCGCATGCAAACAGCCAACCCCACATCGATCATGAAACTCAAACGCCCCCCAAACCTTCGCACGCAGGCCTTCACGCTCATCGAGCTGCTGGTCGTGATCACCATCATCGCCATTCTCGGCAGCCTCGCGCTCTCGCAGTTCACCAAGACGATGGAGAATGCACGAAAGCTGCAGGTTCAGACCGTGATCAAAGATCTGCGCATCGCCATCACCAGCTACCAGGTCGAATACAACCGCTATCCCGTGAATCCGAGCCTGCTTACCAGCGGCGATTCAGGCGAGGACATTCCAGCCATCGAGACGGACGAAAACAGCGGCATCGTGGACGCGCTGACCAGCACTCAATCGAGCTCCAGCGGTGCCGGCGGCGGCGCTTCGGTGAATCTCAATCCGAAGGACATCAAGTTCATCGACCTTCCGGTCGCCAAGAACGGCCAGTTCGGGCTGGTGGGGGCGGAGCCGCCCTTTAAACTCACCGACCTCTGGGGTTCGACCTATCGCGTGTTGCTGGACACCAATGGCGATCGGCAGGTGCAAAATCCCGACCTGCAGAATTCCGATCCGTCGATCGCTCAAAATGCGAACAACCCGCCGCCTCAAAGACTGCCCACCGAGGTCGCGATTTACAGCATCGGTCTCGACAAGACGCAGTACACCAAGGACGACATCACCTCCTGGCGGACAAAGTAAGCGGCAGGTCCCCCGACGACTTTCACGCGCGGCGCGGCTTTACGGTCCGCCGCGCTTTTTTGTTTCTCAGGCATACTTCGAAAGCAGCTCGCCCGCCTTCGAAGGCTCAACTTTTTCATGGAAGTCGTCCTCCACCATGCAAACCGGACCGAAACCACAGCTCGCGAGGCATTCGGCGAATTCGATGCTGTACTTTCCGTCCGGACTCACCGCGATCGGATGATGATGGTCCGTGTGGGAGCGGTCGATGTTTGCCGCCTTGCAGAGTGAATCCATCAACTCGTAACTCCCGGCCATCGCGCAGGAAAGAGTACGGCAGACGCGGATGTGGAACTTGCCCGGAGCGCTTTGACGGAAGCCCGGGTAGAACGTCACGACTTCCAGCACCTGGATGGGTTCAAGACCGAGCTTGGCGGCCACCCAGTTCACCGCCTCATCACTGATGAAGCGGAAATGATGCTGCACCAGGTGCAGAAGCGGCAGCACGGCGCTGCGTTTCGAAACGGGGTAGTGCGAGATCGCCTCGTCCATGCGTTTCTCCAACTCGGCTGGAACTTCAAAGGCCATTGCGTGCGTGTCTCGGATCAAAAGTTTACGGTTTACTCAGCGGTCACACTCTCCCATCACGAAATCCAGACTGCCCAGCACGGCTGGAATGTCGCTGACCATGTGCCCGGGAAGGAGCTTCGAGAGCATGCAGAGATTCAGGAACGAGGGGCTGCGGATCTTCAGCCGGTGCGGCACGCCGCCGCCGGTGCTGTTGATGTAGAAACCCAGCTCGCCCTTCGGATTCTCGGCGGCGAAATACACTTCTCCCGCAGGGGCGTCGATGCCCTGGGTGGCGATGATGAAATGGTGGATCAGTTCCTCCATCTTCATGAGGACCTTTTCCTTTTGCGGCAGGAGGCCTTTGGCGTCCGACACGTTGATCGGGCCTTCCGGCAGACTGGCGAAGACCTGGCGGAGAATGCGGACGCTCTGCCTCATCTCCTCCATGCGCACCAGATAGCGGTCGTAGCAGTCGCCCTTGGTGCCGACCGGGATGTCGAATTCGTACTTTTCGTAGTCGAGGTAGGGTTGCGCCTTCCGCAGGTCGTGCTCCACGCCGGAACCGCGCAGATTCGGCCCGGTGATGCCGTAGGCGATGGCCTCCGCCTTGGAAATCACTCCGATGTCCTGGGTGCGGTCGATGAAGATGCGGTTGCGGGACAGGAGCTTGTCGATCTCATCGATCACGGGCTCCAGCTCGTTGAGGAAATGCTTCACCGCATCCACAAAGCCGTTCGGCAGGTCGCGAATCTGCCCGCCGACGCGCGTGTAACTGGTCGTGAAGCGTGCCCCGGTGAGCTGTTCGCACAGATTGTAGATCTTCTCGCGTTCGGTGAAGGTGTACAAAAAGACGGTCATTGCGCCGACGTCCATGGCGAAGACCCCGACTCCCAGCATGTGCGCCGAGATGCGGGCCAGCTCGCAGCAAATGACCCGAATCGCCCGGCCACGCTCCGGCACTTCCCATCCCATGAGTTTTTCGACCGCCAGAGCGTAGGCGACGTTGTTGGCCAGGGGGGCCAGGTAATCCAGCCGGTCCGTGTAGGGCACGAACTGGTTGTAGTGCATGTTTTCGGCGATCTTTTCGTCTCCGCGGTGCAGGAAGCCGACGTCAGGATCGGCTTTGGTGATGATTTCACCGTCCAGTTCGAGCACGAGACGCAGCACGCCATGAGTGGCCGGATGGCTGGGCCCCATGTTCAGCACCAGCTTTTCGCCCACAATGTCGGACGTCATCTCCTCCACAGCCTCAAGATGCCGCGCCGTTTTGGCGGCGGTGTCCGGGGCCTCGTATTCTCGGGTAACGGTGGGCATGAACGCAAAATGGGGGAAACTGAGTCTTTACCTATCTACGCAGCCCAAAGAGCGGCAAGACGAATTTGTGAAAAATTTCACAAGCTCCCGGTATTCATCGCTTCAACGGGTGTCGAAAGGAAGAACCCGCAGGTTTGCGCCAAGTCCCGGCCTGCGGTCGGCGTTTAGTCTTGACCTGTTGGCTCCCTGCCGCTGCTTTAGAAGATCACTTGCCGTCATGAACACTCTCTCGCGTCTCCTCACCCTTGCCGTTGTCACCTTCGCAGTTGCCAGCGCTTCCGCCCAGCTCGCCGAAGAATACCGCATGTGGACGAACACATCCGGCAAGCAGATCGAGGCCACACTCGTCTCCGTCGATGCGGCGGCAAAAACACTGAAGATCAAGATGAAGGACGGGCGCGAGTTCGACGTGCCCATCGCCACGCTGAGCCCGGCGGACTTTGAATACGCCAAGGCACGCTACGCGGCGATGCAGGCTGCGCCTGCCGCAGCACCCACCACTCCCATGCCTGCGGCCGCCCCCGGCGCACCGACCGCGGCACCTGCGGCAGCGCCCAAAGCGGTGGCCGGCAAGCCTGCGCCACCCCGGCCGGCGATCACGGTGACACCTCTCTCCAAATTCAAGGCACCGGTTGCGAATGATTACCTCGGCGGGATTCAAAAGGTGCGGCCGCGGCTGATTCACAACACCGCTTCCTGGGGCTATTTGAAAGGCCAGATCGCAGCCGATCCGGTGCTGGCGAAGATGTTTGAAGCCCTGAAAGCCTCCGGCGAAGACCTGCTGCAGGACCCGGGCCTCACCCGCATCAACGGTGACACCGGCGGCGAAGGCGCGAAGGCCATCTACCGCATGGGCTTGCTCGGAGCGCTGCATTACTGCGATGGCGATCTGAAGTGGCAGGACAAGGGCGTCCAGGAACTCATCGGCCTGACCGACAAGGTCTCTTTCCGCGACTGGCACCCCGAACTCATGGACAACGTCGCGGACATGGTCGTGGCCGTTTCCCTCGGCTACGACTGGTTCAACGCCGGCCTCAACGCCCAGCAGAAAACCGAGATCCGCACCTATCTCATGGAAAAGGGCATCGACGCCCTTGAAGCACACCTGGAAGGCGAGGAAATCCCCGAGACGGCAAAGGGAACCTCAGGCGGGCAGACCGCCTCCAAAAAGGCCGCTCCGAAAAAAGCCGCCTCCAAATCCGACGACAAGCTCCCCCCGGACGGCGAGCACATGGCCGCCGCCACCGCGCTGCTCATCGCCGCGGTCTGCTTTGTCGATGACGATCCCGCCATCGCGAAAAAAGCGGCGGATGCCGGCGCAAAGGTGTTTGGCAAAGGCATCGTCCGCTTCGCTCCGGCAGGCGTCTGGCCGGAGGGCCTGCAGGCGGGGGAAAAGGTGATGGATTTCGTGGCGATGCTTGCGCAATCGCTGAAGTCCGCTTCCGGACGCGATCTCGGCCTCAGCTTGCTGGAAGGCATCCCTCAGTTCGGAGTCGCCCGCATGCACCTGATTGGCACCACCGGACAGACCTTCAACTTTGGCGACTCCGCCGGAACCACCTCCAGCCGTCCCTGGGTCGCGACCTGGCTCTGCGGCGTCCACGGCAATCCCGGCATCAATGCCGTCGCCGCCGCCGGCAAGCAGGCCGTTTCATCCTCGAACTTCGGCCAGGTCGGCCACTTCCTTTATTACAATCCCCATGCGGCGGGCAATGGCACCGCAGATTCCCTCGATTTCTCGATCCCCGGCGGCCTTGTGGCGACCCTGCGCAGTGGATGGGAGCGCGCGGATTATTTCGTGGCCGTCAAAGGCGGCGACAATGAAGATCCCAACGCGCAGCTCGACATCGGCAGCTTCGTCCTCGACGCCGGCGGCCAGCGCTGGGCCATCGAGCTGGGTACCGAGAGCGACCGCGTCAGCGCCGTCAAACCGGCCGCCGATCGCACAAAGCGTTACGAGCTTTATCTCGAAGGCACGCTCGGTCAGAACACGCTGGTCATTGACGGGAATCAGGACCTCGATGCCAAGGCCGCCGTGCTGCTGGGGGTTTCCACGCCGGAGCGCGGTCTCGCCGCCGTGGACATGACCAAGGCCTACTCTAAGCCGGCCAAGGACGTGTTTCGCGGTGCCATGGTCGTGCGCGGCGAGAAGCCCTACGTCGTGCTTCAGGACGACCTGCTGATGAAGAACAGCGGCACCATCACCTGGAAAATGCACACCAAGGCCGAAATCAGTCCGAACGGTGCCTCGGCCACGCTGACGCAGGGTGGGAAAACACTCGTCGCCACCATTGTTTCGCCCGCCGGCGCCACCTTCAGCACCGGCACGCCGCCGGAGGCTGCCAGTGCCCAGGCGCGCGATCTCGTCCGCGAAAAGGTGAACATTCTCCAGGCCATCCTGCCGGACGCGAAGGGACAGCAGAGCCTGTGCATCACTTTTGCACTCGACGAAGCCGCCTCCCACACGCCCACGCCCGTCGCCGAATGGGTGCCGAAAAAGTGATCACGCCCGCGGGTGGGACTGCTCATAGACCTCCTTCATGCGCTGCGTCGAGACGTGCGTGTAGATCTGCGTGGTTGAGAGACTCGCGTGCCCCAGAAGCTCCTGCACGCTGCGCAGGTCGGCGCCGTTGTTCAGCAGATGCGTGGCAAAGCTGTGGCGGATCTTGTGCGGTGTCATGTGCATCGGCAGCCCGGACGCCCGCCAGTATTTCTTCACCACGTCATCCACCGCCTGCGTGGTGATGCGCCGCCGCAGCTTGCTCAGAAACAGCGCACCGTCATGCACGCCGGCCTTCGCGCGGTAGCGCTGCACCGCCTCCAGCGCCGCGCCGCCCACCGGGCAGAGCCGCTCCTTGCCGCCCTTGCCGAAGACGCGCACCGTTTCGGTGTAGGTGTCGATGTCCGCCACGTTCAGCGCCACCAGCTCGCTCAGTCGCATGCCCGTGCTGTAAAAGAGCTCCAGGATCGCCGCGTCGCGCTCCGGCGCCCACACCGCGTCGCGCTTCGTTTTCTCCATCGTCAGCGGCAGGTTCAGCATCGCCTCGATCTGCGCCACCGTCAGCACCACCGGCAGCTTTTTTTCGCGCTTCGGCAGTTGCACCTCCAGCAGCGGGTTTGTCTTCCATCCCTGCCGCCGCGTCAGCCATTTGAAAAAACTCCGCAGCGCCGCGAACTGCAGCCGGATCGTCGCCCGACCGCGTTCCTTCTTCATCAGGTCGAAGAGCAGGGCGCGGAAGTCGTCCGCCGTCACCTTGTCCCAGCCCTTGAACGGCGTGCGCCACTCCCGGAACTGCCGCAGCGCCAGCTCGTAGTTCGCCAGCGTGCGTTCCGACGAACGCCGCTCCGAGTTCATGAACTCCAGAAACGCGTCGGCCAGCGGGTCGTCCACGGTGTTCATCCTCCGTTGCGCTTGGCGCGGCATTCGCTGCAGATCTCGTCGCCGGAGTCCAGCACGCGGAAGTCGAGCTGCGGGTTGTCGATCTCCGTCTTCTTGCAGACCGAGCACTGATGGAAAAACGAGCCTTGCGGCAGTTGCGCCGACTCGAACCGGCTCCTCCGCGCCGCTACCTTCCCCTGGTGCATCCACATCTGCGCGAACCGCGGGCCGAACACCGCCAGGAAGTTCAGGTTCGCGAACAGGATCAGGAAAATCGACCCCGGCGATCCCATGAACATGAAAAACATCGCGCCGGCACTCAGCAGCGCGATCCATTTCATCTTCACCGGGATGACGAAAAAAAGCAGGATCTCCTCGTTCGGAATCAGCACCGCCACGGCGAAGAGGATCGTGTTCAGCAGCCAGTAGCTCGTCAGCGGAAAACCGAAGAACAGGCTCCAAACGCCCAGGCTCAGCACCAGCCACATCACATAGAGATTCACCCGGAAGGCACCCCACGACTCCTCCAGCACCCGTCCCAGCCACAGGGTGAAATACGACGTCAGCAGGCAGGCGAAGGCGCTGGTGAACGGCGGCACCAGCACGTGTGAAAACAGCAGCCAAACATGACCGGAGAGAATTTTGTCCGCCTGCGGCATCACCGATTTCAGCACCACCGCCTGCATCTCCGGCGGTCCCATGTACATCAGCAGAAACACGATCATCTGCAGCACCGCGAGGATCTGCACGAGGCCGGGAACCGCGAAACGTCCGAACTTGGACTCTAAAGTGGAGATGATGGGCATGTGTCCCTGTTGGTAGCCGGGTTTCAGCCCGGAGCAAAGAGAAGAACCGCCGCGACACAGAACGCCGCCAGCCAGTCACGCGCTCCAAAGCGGTCCGCATCCCCCGTGAAGCGCAGCAGCTTGAACAGCGCCCCCGTCGGACAACCGTAGCGGCAGTAGGCCAGCGGCGTCACCAACGACCACGCCAACCCCGCCACCGCGATCCCGATGCTGGCCCAGCCCGCCACGCGAAACAGATACGCGTCGAAAGGCTCCAGCGCGTTGAGATCCACCGGCAGCGCGAAGACCACGCTGAAAAAGACCAATGCCAGCAGCACAAACGGCAGCCTCGAAAGCAGCGCATCCACCCGCTTCGAAGGCGACCAGCGCAGCCGCAGCCGCTTTGCCGCCAACTGTTGCAAGGCGCCGTGGGGGCAGATGTGGTGGCAGTACAGCTGTTTGGAAGTGAAAACCGGCCCCAGCAGCGCCACGGCGGCCAGCAGCACCAGACCGGACGCGTTTCGCCACGGCGAACCGTGCAGGCTCCAGCCCGCCAGCAACCCCTGCGAGAGCATTTCCCCCGCGATGAAGCCTCCGTAAACCACCAGCAGCGCGTGATGCAGATGTCGGCACCACGCCCGACCGCGCAACGTCGTGAACGCCATCACGAAAGCCGCCAGCAGCACCGCCACATGCCCCGAATCCTGCCAGCGCCAGCGAATCCGCGTCCACCAGCCGCGTTTCGCGTTCGTCTCTTTCATCCACGCCTCCGCACGCACACGCACGCCCTCCGCAACGCCGAAACTCGTCTGCGTCGCACCGGAAACGCCCTCCACCCCCGCAGCGGCAAAGTCCATCTTCGCGATTTGCTCCATCGCAATGCCGTCAAAGGTCCGCAAAAACGCCGCGTCGTCCGTGACGTAGCCGACATACTGCTCGTTGTCGTAGCTCCGGCGCAGAGTCATGCTGCGCAGCTTTTCACCCGCCGCATCCAGCAGCAGCAGCGTGTCGCTCGGTCCCTTGTAGCCCACCACCCCGTCCGATGCGGGCGCCGACCGCGCCGCCAGCGCGATCACCTCTCCGTTCACGTTCAGAACTTCCTGCGAACCGGGATGCGCCGCTGATTCGCGCAGCGCTGCCGCCTGCGGCTCCAGTTTTTTCACCTCGTCCAGCGTCAGCGCATCTGGAAAACGCAGCGAGGTCGCCGCGCTCTTTCCCAGCCGGCGCAGGACACCTTCGGCGATCGCGCTGCTCGTCAGCGTCGCACCGGAAACCGCATCCACCTGCATATCCGCCATCTCGGCGGGCTTCTTTTCCGTGAACTGCTTGAAGAACGACCGCGTGCCCACCACCTCCGCCACATGGTCTGTCGTATCGCTGCTCTTCAGGATGCGCAGTCCCAGCACCCGGCCGCGTGCATCCAGCGCGATCAGCGTGTTCGTCGGCCCGGCATAGCCGATGATGTCATCTGCCTCCGGCGAGGTCTGCATCACATGCCCCAGCGTGATGCCGGACGCGTCCACCACCGCCTGCATGCCGCCCTGCGGAGTCAGAACCGCAGCCGCAGGGAAAAAATCACGCACCCTGTCCACGCTAAGCTCCACCGGCCCCGGCTGATGCGAACGCCGGATCGCCAGCACTGCCGCCGCCAGCAGCGCCACACGCCAAAGGCGCATCGCGAGTGACTTCCAGCGTGGTTTCGTGAACATTCCCGCCATGCTAGCGGCAGTGGCGGAAAAGTCATCATCGCCCTGCGGCAGTCACTTCGCGCCCAGAAAATCCTCCACAAACTGCTCCACGATCACCTTGAGCTCCGGCGGACGCGGCAGTCCGATCGCCTCGGCACGTGAACCGTCCACCTGCTGCGGCCAGTTATCGACGATGCCCTGAATGCGGGCATCGAAGGCATCCACGATCGGCCCAAGCTTGATGCCGCGTTCGGCGGCGACTTCGGTGATGACCTGCTCTGCGATCTGAGGCGTCACGCGATGGGCAGGCAGTACGTAGGCGCGATCTTTGCCGAGTTTCGATTCTTCGACCTCACTCAAGGCGATGAATGATTCAATGACGGTGCGGTAGCCGGTCATCGGATGCGGCTGATCGCGGCGGATGGGCAGCATGCAGGGCTCGCCATTGAGCGGTTCGCGGAACATGCCGCTGGCCCAGCTCGAGGCGGCGGCGTTCGGCTTTCCGGGACGCACGATGACGGTCGGCAGGCGCACGCTGCGGCCGTCGAAGTGGCCTTTACGCGTGTGATCGTTCACCATCATCTCACACATCGCCTTGGTCATGCCATAGGTCGTCTGCGGCAGTTGCTTCGTGGTGTCGGACATCATTTGGCTCATGTCGAGACCACCGTAGCAGGCCACGCTGCTGGCAAAGACAACACGCGGTCTGCCTTCCGCCGCACGCGCCGCTTCGAAGACGTTGCGGCCGCCGTCGAGGTTTACCCGCATCGCATCATCGAAACGCTCCTCGCATTCTCCGCTCACCATCGAGGCGAGGTGGAAGATCACGTCGAACTTGGATCCTGTGGCCGCGAACACCGTCGCACGGTCGCCGATGTCGCCCACCACCTGTTTCACCCGCGCGTCCGTTGGCTCGCTGCGAAAAAACGCATCCAGCAGCACCATCTCGGTGATCGGCTGGCCGCACCAAGTGTCGCGTTCGAGGAGCTTCTGCGCGAGTTGCGAGCCGAGAAAGCCGCCGCCGCCGGTGATGATGATTTTCATGGGAAAGGTTGTTCGAAGGTCTGGAGTGGAGCGGCGGATCATAGGTTGGCCGGGCACCATGGCAATGGGCTTCACCCGCCTGCTGATGCGATGGCCGCGTCTCGTTCCGCCCGGGCTGCGTAAGTCCCCCGACCATGATCACCACCTCTTCTGCCCGTCTGCCGCTGATTTGCCTGGCCTTTGCGATGAGCTCCGCCCTTGCCGCCGACTGGCCGCAGTGGCGCGGGCCTGATCGTGACGGGCGTGTCAAAGGCACGGCCTTCCCATCCTCGCTGGACGAAAAGGCGCTGCGCAAGCAGTGGCGGGTCGATCTGGGGCCGGGCTACTCGGGACCGATCATCGTGGGTGACCGAGTCTTCACCACGGAAACGGAGGATCGCGAAAACGAAGTCGTGCGCGCTTTGGATCGGAAGACCGGCAAGGAACTCTGGCGGGCCTCATGGCCCGGCGCGATGAATGTGCCATTCTTCGCCAAGGCCAACGGCGACTGGATCCGCGCCACGCCGGCCTGCGATGGCGAGCGGCTCTACGTGGCCGGCATGCGCGATGTGCTGGTGTGTTTGAACGCGGCCTCTGGCCAGGAACTGTGGCGCTTCGATTTCGTCGCGGAACTCAAGACGCCCGAGCCTGCCTTCGGCTTCGTTTCCTCGCCCCTGCTGTATGGCGACGCAGTTTACGTCCAAGCCGGTGCCGGAACCTGCAAGCTCGACAAAATGACCGGCAAGCTGCTCTGGCGTACGCTGACGGATCCGGGCGGCATGTTTGGCAGTGCCTTCGCCTCCCCGGTCATCGAGACCCTCGGCGGGAAACGTCTGCTCATCGTGCAGACGCGAACAAAACTCGCCGGCGTCTCACTCAGCGATGGCAAGGAGCTGTGGTCGCAGGAGGTGAAGGCCTTCCGCGGCATGAACATCCTCACGCCCACCGTCCACAAGGGCGGCGTTTTCACCAGCACCTACGGCGGCGCGACCACGATGTTCGCCATCGGCAAAGAGGGAGACGGATTCAAAGTCGGCGAGCAGTGGACGCTCAAAGAGCAGGGCTACATGACCTCCCCCGTCATCCTCGACGGCATCGGTTACGAGGTGAATCGCGACCAGCGGCTCATCGCCGTCGATCTGGCCAGCGGCGCGAAGCTCTGGGAAGTGAAGGACAAGTTCGGCAAGTACTGGAGCCTCGTCACCGACGGGAAGAAGATCCTCGCCCTTGATCAAAAAGGCGAACTGCTCCTCTTCCAGCCGACCCGCGAAGGCTGGAACGTCCTCGATCGCACCAAGGTCACCGATTCGGAGTCCTGGGCGCATCTGGCCATTTCAAACGGTCAGGTCTTCATCCGGGATCTGAAGGGAATGACCGTGTGGCAGTGGGGCGAGCCGTGAATCCGCATCGCCGATTGCATTTCCCCGCCACCTGCGGTGTATGCATCCACCACGCATGAACAAGCCCCTCACAGGACAGAAGATCGGATTCGTCGGACTCGGCAACATGGGCCGGGCGAACGCGCGTCATCTGCATGAAGCCGGAGCCGAGGTCGTCGTCTGGAATCGCAGCGATGCACCTGCCGAGGCCGCCGTGGCCATGGGCATGAAACGTGCGGCCAGTTTGCCCGAACTGGCCCGCGAAATCGGCCCCGGCGTCATCTGCATCAACCTCACGATGACCGATGTCGTCGAGAAGGTCGTGTTTGGTGAAGGCGGTTTGATCGAAGGACTGCACCCCGACGCGCTCATCATCGACTTCGGCACCACGGGCGTTCCCGATACGAAGAAATGGGCCGAACGCGTGAACTGGGTCGATGCGCCCGTCTCTGGCGGCCAGGTCGGTGCTGAAGCCGCCACGCTCACGATCATGGCTGGCGGCAGTGAGGCGAATTTTCAGCGTGCCCTGCCGATCTTCCAGGTCTGCGGCAAAAACATCACGCATCTCGGCGCGAGCGGCAGTGGCCAGGTCACGAAGCTCGCGAATCAACTCATCGTCGCGCAGACCATCGACGCTGTCGCGCAGGCGCTGCGCATGGCCGAGCTCTCCGGCGTCGATGCCGCCCTCGTGCGCAAGGCCTTGCTCGGCGGCTTCGCCGAAAGCCGCATCCTGGACCTGCATGGCGACCGCATGGTACGCCGTGACTTCGCCCCCGGTGGTCGCGCCGAGCTTCAGCTCAAAGACGTCCGCCTCATGTGCCAGCTCGCCGATGCCGTCAGCCTCGACTCACCCACGCTGAAGAACTCCCTCGCGCAGTGGGAGAAGTTTGTGCATGAGAAGGGCTTCGGTGATCTCGATCACAGCGGGCTGTTCCGGCTCTACGAATGAGTCGGAGCGCGAGTATTCTACTCGCCTGGCTTTCCTTCCGTTCACGCACCACGATCAAAGTGGCGAGTGGTCTGCGACACACTCGCGCTCCGGCAATCCTCACGCGTGCATCACCAGCCCGCCGGACTTTCCATGAACTGGCAATTATCAGGCCTCCGGAACCGTTCGCTGTTTCATGTCCAGCACCCCGCCCATGTCAGATCGGCGCCGTTTTCTTGCGGGTGCGATCTCCTCGGCTCTTGGGACGGCCTTCACACAAGGGGCGGAGACGGCGGGCTTCACCGTCGAGGATCAGCGACCGTTTCGCGGGCAGACGCGGCGGCTCAAAATCACCTGCGGCGGCGGCCCTGTCGCATCGCTTCTTTTTCCGACGGACTATCCGACGCACTTCCGGCTCAAACCCGAACTGCATCAGGTCTGCACGCCGGGCGGTGTGCCGGTGACGGGCTCGCACGAGTTCAGCTTCATCCACCACCAGTCGATCATGTGCGGTCACGGCCGCGTTCAGGCCGACGGCGATGAACGCGTGATCGATTTTTACCGCCAACTGCCCTTTCCCGATCCCGACCGCGCCGACACCTGGCACACGCAATCCAAGAATCTCTTCCAACTCGGCCCGTCGGGAATTCAGCGCGTCACGGAGGCGGGCTGGCGTGCGGCGGACCAGGTCGTCATCCGACTCCAGCTCGCCTGGCAGACGCGTGAGCGCGGACGCGAGGCGGGCGACACGCTGGCTCTGGAAGAACGGCTGTATCGCATCTCCCGGCGGGATCAGGCGACGATCGTGGACGTGTTTTCGCAGCTCAAACCCGCCGCGCGTCCGCTCACCCTCCACACGGAGAACGATCACGGCTATCTTGGAGTCCGCGTTCACGAGTTGATCAATGTCGAGTCTGGCGGCGTCATGCGCGACTCGGAAGGACGCACGAATGCCATCGAGCATTTTCGCGACGCGGCGGGAGAGCGGCGCGTCCCGCGCTGGATCGACTGCACCGGCAGGATCGGCGCGGCGACGGTGGGCATGACGCTCATGAGTCATCCCGGCAACGTTCGCAACGAGTGGTATGCACGCGAGTTTGGCCTCATGATCATCTCCGCCGCCCAGTCGGAACCCGTGCGCGTCACGGCGGATTCGCCGTTCGAGTTTGGCGCACGATTCGTCGCCCACGATGGTCTGATGTCGCACGCGACCGCCGACGCCCTTCATGCCGAGTTTGCCGCAGTCACGGCGGCTCAGCTTCGCGCATCGCTTGCCGCCTGACACCGCCATGAAGCTCCTCCATTGAGGTTCGGCAGATCTACCGGCCCGCGATTCAGACACTTCTCGAGCAGTTCGGGCAATGACAGCCAGTTGCCGCCGTGTCCGAATTCACGCGTGCATCACCTGGCCGCCGTCGATGTTGATCGTCTGGCCGGTGATGTTTTTGGCGTGATCGGAGGCAAGGAAGCACGCCATCGCCGCATATTCCTCCGGCATCTGCCAGCGGCCGAGGTGGGAGACTTTCTTGATCTTCTCGGCGGCCCAGTCGTCGAAGCTGACGCGCTGATCTTCGGGCAGTTTTTTCTGCCCGGCGGCCCAGATGGAATGGTTGAGCTCGGTCTTCACCATGCCGGGGGCGAGGGCGTTCACGCGGATGTTGTGCGGGCCGAGGTCCTTGGCGGCGCACTGCGTGAAGTTGATCAGCGCCGCCTTTGACGCGCTGTAGGGCGGGTCGGTCTGCGAGCCGATCTGCCCGGCCACGGAAACGAGAAAGAGGATGGAGCCGCTGCCGCGCTCGATCAGCTTTGGCGCGAAGGCATGGGCCACGTTCACCGCGCCGATGAGATTCACCTCCAGCACGCGTGACCAGTCAGACGGCTCCAGATTCCAGAAGGGAAAGCCGAACTTCCCGGAGCCGATGCCGACGCAAAAGACGACGTGATCGACGGTCTCGAAACCATCGGCAAAGGCCTTCACGGCTTCGAGATTCGTCACATCGCCGACGGTGATGAAGTCGGCGGTCTTCTCGCGATCAAAACCGCGCACGTCGCAGCCTTCAGCAATGAAGCCGTCCGCGATGGCACGGCCGATCCCGCGCGCGGAGCCGATGACGGCGACGGATTTTCCGTGGAGATGCAGATTCATGGCTCAGGCTCCCAGTGCCTTGGCGATTTCCTTGATCGCCTGATACAGGCCGATGGAGGCCATCGACACTGCGGCGATCCAGAGGCAGACGGTCCAGAAGACTCCGGGACGCAGTTCGGTGTCGATGCGGCGGTGGCGAAAGTAGAGCGCCGCGCCTGCGAGGAAGGGCAGCATGATGCCCTGACTGACCGCACCCACTAGCACCAGCGTCACCGGCTGCTCCCAGGTCATGTAGAGCAGCAGAGAAAGCGCCGGCAGCAGCACGACGCAGAACTTCACCGCCCGCACCCGGCTCTCCGGCGTGGGATATTTTTTCACTTTGAAAATGGCAGTCGCATCCACCAGCAGGCGCGCGTTGGAGGCGGTCGAGACAAAGACGGTGGAGTAGAGGGCGAAGAAGGCGCCGATCAGGAAAAGGTAGAGGCTCCAGGTGCCGAAGCTTTCCGCATACATGTGCGCCAGCGTGTCGATCATGCCCTTGTCGTTCACCTGCAGGCCTTTCGCATGAAGCACGGCGGCGCCCAGCAGGTAAAAGGCCACGGTCGCCAGCGTGTAAATCGTGAACGAAAGCCAGGCGTCCACGCGCATGACCTTCATCCAGCCGCGGGCGCGCTCCAGCCAGCCGGGAGAGCCTTTTTCACCCACATTTCGCGCATAGCCCTTCTCTAGGCACCAGTAGGGATAATAGATCAGTTCCGAGCCGCCGACGCCGATGATGCCAAACGCGCCGAAGGCCGTCATCGTGTCCGCCGGGAGCTTGAACTGAAAGCCTTCGACGATGTTCGCCCAGGTGATGGCGTAGGGCGACCACTGCAGCGAGCCGACGGCGATGATCGTCGCGAAGGTGAACAGCGCGACCATGGCGGTGGACACGTTTTCCACCAGCCGGTAGCGACCCATCACCAGCAGCAGCGCCGCAGAGCCGGCCACGCCCAGCGCGATCCATTTTTTGTCCAGCAGCAGGCCCGCCGAGGAAAAGACCTCCGCCACCCCGCCCACGATGCCCGCCACCTGGAAGACGAGCGTCACATACATCGCCAGCCACAGCCAGAGCAGCCAGCTTACGATGAAGCGCGGGCCGGGAATGCTGTTCATGGCCTCCAGCGTCGTCTGCCCGGTCGTCACCGCGTAGCGGCCCAGCTCCACCTGCACGAAGACCTTGATGAAGCAGCCGAGAACGATGAACCACAGCAGCGTGAAGCCTGCCTCTCCGGCCACCTTCGGCGTCGCGATGAGTTCTCCCGATCCGACGATGGACGCCGTGATGATCAGCCCGGGGCCGATGCTGCGCAGGATGGAGGCCCAGTGAACAGGCGCGGTCTGGGGTGTGAAAGAGTCGGAATTCATCAGGAGGACGGTGGAAACGTTCGCCGAGGCGGGTTTATCGAAGGTTTTAAGCCAGGATCGTCACCCTTGTCACGCACAGCCTGCCTCCCGATGAACTTGAATGATTATCCACCGATTTCTCAGATCACACAGACGGGCTTCAATCTGTGAAATCTGCGTCATCTGTGGATGCGTTCCACGTTCCGGTGCTCTGCGGCAAACTCCCATGTTGACGTTGGCGTCCATTCCTTGACCATCCGGCCACCATGAAGCCGCTCGCCGCCCTCCTCGCCCTCGTTTCCACCTGCGCCCTCGCCGCCGACCATCCCGACATCACCGAATGGAAGGATCTTTTCGTGGCCGATCTCTCCAATGCGGTCGAGCCCGCCGGCTGGGTTTGGGAAGGCAAGGAACTCGTCGCCAAGGACCACCACACGCTCTGGACCAAGGACTCGTATGGCGACTTCATCCTCGATCTCGAGTTCAAGGTGATCGCGGAATCCAACAGCGGCGTCTTCCTCCGCTCCGGCGACATCAAGAACGTTCTCTCCGCCCTCGAAATCCAGGTCCACGACAGCGCCGATGGCAGCAAATACGGAATGGTCGCCGCGATTTACGATGCGATGCCTCCCAGCAAGAGCGCCGCCAAAACCGTCGGCGAGTGGAACCGCTACACCATCACCTGCAAAGGCCCGCTCGTGCAGGTGCTCTTCAACGGCGAACTCGTCATCGACGCGAACCTCGACAACTGGCCGGAAGTGGGCAAAAACCCCGACGGCACGCCGAACAAGTTCAAGAAAGCCCTCAAGGACTTCGCCCGCAGCGGCCCCATCGGCCTCCAGGGTCTGCACGGCAAGGCTCAAGCACCGGTGTGGTATCGGAATCTGAAAATCAAGGTGCTGGAATAAGCGCCCCAACTGGGCATTCACGGGCAGAGTGCAGGAGTGGTTCGTGAATGCCGGAACCTTGCGCAATCAAGGCATCATGCGTCGTACCATGTTCGGAGAATGGGTGCGGATGTACCCATTTCCTCGCCATCCGGCGTTCGCACCGCTGTTCCCAGTGAGCAGGACACTCTTGTCTGCCAGAAATGCGAAATCCGGGTTCAGAATGCCCTCAAATTATCATGCTCCGATCACTCAGTCCCTTCATCCTGTTCCTCATTTCCATGGCTGCTCAGGCGGAGAGCGGGTCCCACGCCGTCATGCAGGAGAAGCATCGTGCCCTATTCAAAGAGCACTGCGTTTCGTGTCATGGCGCGGAAAAGCAGAAGGGGCATTTCCGCGTGGATGACCTTCCGTTTGAGATCACGAACATCGAATCGGCGGAGCGATGGCAGAAAGTGCTCAATCAGATGAACTCGTGCGACATGCCGCCGGAGGATGAGAAGCAGCCGACGAGCGTGGCGAAGGCGGATTTCCTCGATGATCTGTCGCATGTGATGGTCACGGCGCGGCGCAGTCTCGGAGATCAAAACGGCGTGATCACGATGCGACGGCTGAACCGTCGCGAATATCGCAACACGCTGCGCGAACTGCTCGGCGTGGAGATCAATGTGTCCGAGCTGCCGCCGGACGGAGGCTCCGGCAGTTTTGACACGGTGGGCGCGAACCTTTTCATGTCGGCGAACCAGATTGAGCAGTATCAGACGCTTGGACGCGAGGCGTTGGAGGAAGCGTTTGCGTGGCAGACCGCGGCGGACGTGGAGGAGAAGCTGCACTACGAGGCGGAGACGACGACGCCGAAGGTGCGTGACTTTGTGAAGTATCAGATCGATGCGCGTGAGCGTGCGCAAAAGTGGGTGAAGGCCGTCGAGGAAGCGGCGGCAAAGCCGGAGAACAAGGAGATCGTCGCCAAGATCCGCGAGGAAGTGAAGAACAACGAATCGCGCTTCCGCCGCGAGTGGGCGCGGATTCCTGGCGCGCCCGACCCGTTCTCGTTCGGCTTCGACAAGGGTCAGGAGAATGATGCCGACCTCGCCAACGATTCGCTCGGCGCGGGCTGGTTGAAGTACCACGAGTATTACACGCAGATGCCCGCCGTGGATCGCGGTGCGTATCTCGGCGTTCAGACGCGGCATCCGTCTCAGTTGAATGTGAACTACATCGAGCTGCTCGTGCCGTTTAGCTGGCCGGTGGGCGACTACATCGTCCGGGTGCGCGCCGGTGCAGTGAAGGACTGCCCGCCTGAGCGACGCTTCCTCGACTTTGGCATTCATGCGCGCACGGGCAAGGTGCTGCACACCTCCGAGATCACGGGCACGATCGAGAATCCGCAGATCATCGAGATTCCGCTCACGCTGACTCGCGGCAACGCGACGCGCGAGAACCGATCGCTGTTTTTCCGCGAGAAGGGAAGTTGGGACACGAACGAGGAAGGCGCGCGCAAACGCTCCGAGGCGGTGAAGCGCAACGGCATCGGGCCTGAACTCGTGCTGTGGGTGGACTGGATCGAAGTCGAGCGCGTGCCGAACGCGAACAAGCCCAAACCTCCCGGCATTGCCGCGCTGGGCATTCCGCTTGATGACAAATCACCTGCGCCGGACAAGCCAGCGCTTCGTGCCGCGCTGGAGCATTTCGCCACGGAGGCCTTTCGCGGCACGACACCTGCTGCGAGTTACATCGACCGCCTGATGAGCCTCCATGAGGTGCGGCTCAAGGCAGGCGACAAGCCCGCCGCAGCACTCAAGGAGACGCTCGCCGTCGTGCTCGCATCGCCGATGTTCCTTTATCTAGCCGAGCCGTCCGCCGATGAGAAACGTCGTCCGCTGACCGACGCCGAGCTCGCCACGCGCCTCTCTTACTTCCTCTGGAGCGCCCCGCCGGATGCCACGTTGCGCGATCTCGCGAAGCGAGGCGAATTGAAGAAGCCGGAGGTTCTCGCCGCACAAACGGAACGTCTTCTCGATGATCCGCGCTCGTCGGGCTTCCTCGAATCCTTCGTCCATCAATGGCTCGGCCTCGACCGCATTGACTTCTTCGAGGTGAACCGTGCGTTGTTCCCGCGCTTTGATTCTGGCACGAAGGTCGCGGCGAAAGGCGAGATCCACGAAACCTTCGCGCACATCCTGCGCCACAATGCGAGCCTGCGCGATCTGCTGAAGTCCGACTACGTCGTCATCAATCGCGTGCTCGCGCATTACTACGGCATTCAGGGCGTGAAGGGCGATGGCTACGAAAAGGTGTCGCTGCCGAAGGACTCGCCGCGCGGCGGACTGCTCGGCATGGCTGCGATCATGTTCATGGGCGGCAACGGCGAGCGCACCAGCCCCGTCGAGCGCGGCGCGTGGGTGCTGCGCAAGCTCCTGCACGATCCACCACCGCCCGCGCCTGCAAACGTGCCCGCCATCACACGACTCGCCGGCAAGGTGCTGACCACTCGCGAGCGACTGCTCGCACATCAGGAGGAGCCGCAGTGCGCGAGCTGCCATCGCAAGATCGATCCCGTCGGCTTTGGCCTGGAAAACTTCGACGCCGCCGGCCAGTGGCGCACCGAGGACAGCTACACGGCCGTCGATGCCAATGGCAAAGCCGATCCCAAGTCGAAGAAGACCTGGGCCATCGAGCCCGCCGCCGCCTTCCACAAAGGCCCCGCGTTCAAAGACTACTTTGCACTGCGCGACATCATCGCTTCGAAGTCCGATGCCTTTGCCCGCAGCTTCAGCGAAGCCTTGATCGAATTCGCCTTGGGTCGTCCGCTCGGCTTCCGCGATGAACCGCTCGTCAACGACATGATCACCCAAGCCGGCAAGAAAGACCTCGCGATGCGCGAGTTCATCCATGCGCTGGTCAGCAGCGCGGAATTTCACACCAAATGAGCATGAAGTTTTGCCGCAGATTCAGGAAAGCCGCTGATTCGATTGGGGATTCAGAAGGAAAAACCAATCTGTGGCTTTCCTGAATCTGCGGCGAAAACCTGCTTCATGAACAAAGACCCGTTCAGTCATCAAATCATCGGCTTGGCGATGGAAACACATCGCTCGCTGGGACCTGGGTTGGAGGAGGAGTTGTATCATCAAGATTTGGTCAGTCGATTGATCAAGGCGGGCATCGAACATCTGTCCAAACCGCGGCGGGAGTTGGTCTATCGAGGCCATGTTGCGGATGTTTTTGAGCCTGACCTGGTGTTTCCTGGGCAGCTGATTCCTGAACTGAAGGTGTTGCGAGGCGGCTTTGATGCTGAGCACTTCACGCAACTGCTGTCCTACTGCAAATTCTGGCGACTCCGCACGGGCGTGTTGATGGACTTTGGAAAGGCCAGTCTTGTCCCCAAACGCGTCATCTACACCTCGAAAACAGCGGAATTGCCCCAGACGGATACTCCTTCGTTCGTGTCCAATCCATCGCTTGCAAAGGATTTGATCGATGTCGCCAATCGCTGCCTGGCGGACATTGGCCTCGGCTATCGTCCAACGACTTGGAGTGGATTGATCAGCGCGGCCTTGAGAGCCGAGTCTATAGCCTTCACCGTCAATCCCACTACAACGGTCGCGAGCTTGGGAGTGACATCGCTGGACTGTATCGTCGTTCAAGATCAGGCCGTTCTGGCCATCAGCGCACTCGGCGAAGAGGTGACCGCAATGAATCGCGCCCGCCTGCAAACCTGTCTTCGATGGCTCGATCTTCCATGGGGCATCTGCATGCATTTCGGCAAATCCAACGCCGACCTCACGTTTGTATCTCACCCAAAATCCAGTTCGCCACAAATCAGCTTCGGAAAAATTGCCGCAGATTCAGGAAAGCCACCGATGGATTTCCGATAATAGCTCAAACACCTCTCATCTGCGGCTTTCCTGAATCTGCGGTAAAACCAATCTCCTGATCCTCGCATGAAAACACGCCGTCACTTCCTCCAATCCAGCACTTCGCTCATTGCCTTGCCGGCATTGGAATCAATGGGCTTTCGTCGCTTTGCTTCGGCGGCGACGCCAGCGGCTCCACCGAAGCGGTTGGTGTTTCTTGGCTTTGGCTGGGGGATCACGACGGAGACTTGGTTTCCTGACATCAAGCAAACGGGGAAGGATTACACACTGCCGGATGGCTTGAAGCCGCTGGCGAGGCACAAGGCGGACTTCTCCGTCGTTCAGGGACTTTGGAACAAATACAGCAACGAAGGCCACTGGGGCAGCACGATGTGGCTCACGGGTGCAAACCGTTTTGCCGAACCGGGACAGACCTTTCACAACAGCATCTCCGCCGACCAGGTCGCGGCTGCGAAGCTCGGCCTCGATACGCGGTTTGCCTCGTTGCAACTCAACGGCGGTGAAAGCAGTGCCGAGGCTTCAGGCCATGGTCCGGGCCTTTCGATGGCCTGGGACATCAGCGGCAAGCCCGTCGGTGGTCACAAAGGTCCGGTCGAGGCGTTTCATCGCCTCTTTTCCAAGGACACGACGCCGATCGAGCAGCAGAAGGCCATGCTCGCGCAGAAGCGAAGTGTGCTCGATACCGTGATGGAGAACGCGAAGGCGATGCAGCGCGGTCTTGGCAAAAACGACAAGGCCAAGCTCGAAGAATACTTTCAGGGCATCCGCGACATCGAGACGCGCCTGAGCAAGGACGAGCAATGGATCGGCGTGCCGCAGCCGAAAGCGCCGATGCCGCAGCCACAGGAAGGGCTGGCAGGCAAAGAGGAGATCAAGATCATGTATGACATCATCGTCGCCGCGATGCAGACGGACAGCACGCGTGTGCTCACTTACCGCCAGCCCGTGAGCACACTGCTCACCAGCATTGGCATCAAGGTGGCCCCGCATGACATGAGCCACTACCATTCGACCATGGGCGAAAAGCTCGCCGCTTCGCAGCAGCGCGATCTCGTGCAAAGCGAGCTGCTCGCCGGACTCCTCGACAAGCTCAAAGCCACCAAGGAAGCCGATGGCAGCCGCCTTTTCGACAACGTCGCGCTCGCCTACGGCAGCAACATCCGCACCGAGCACAACCTCGACAACTGCCCCACGCTCCTCACCGGCGGCGGTGCCGGCATCAAGCTCGGCCACAACATCGTCGCGCCGAAGGACACACCTCTCTGCAACGCCTGGCTCACCTTGCTTCATGGCATCGGTGTCAATGTCGAGCGGCATGGGGACAGCTCGAGCGTGCTGAAGGAGATCGTGGCGTGAGCAGATACCGCTGGTCTGATCGGCAATGTTCGATCTAAGCGAGATTGACAATTGCAAGTGTCATTCAACCATGTGGTCCATGAAGATGACAATTACGCAGTTCGGCGATGCCCCAGTCATACTCCTGGACGAACAGCTCCTCAAACTGGCTCAACTCGCGGTGGGTGATCAGGTCCATGTGGAGGTGCAGGCTGATGGCACGATCACCATCGATCCGCTCAATTTGAAGACAACTGATGACTAGACTGCTGCGGATGCGGTCCAGTGCCTCAATACAAGAGCGCACTCACTCACGGCATTTCTTGAATGCTCTATTATTTTTGAAAACTGAACGTGTGTTGCTCAAAGCAAACGAGCCGACATTTCTCAATGTCGACACACAGCGCCAAGAGGTAAGCCGCCATGGATGAAACAAACGGCATAGACTGGGAGGCGTTGGCCGAAGAATCGCGAAAGGACGTTCAACACGCCATCGACGAACTTTGCACTTTGATCAGCCATTACGATCCCATTGAGATCCTCAGCCGCGTAGCAACTTTTGTTCTGACAACTTTGGAGAATGATCACAAGGATGCTGGCGGCCCAATTAAAAGCGAAACCAATCTGGAGTATCTTGTGTCACTCGTGGCCGCACACCCAGAAATCGCTAACGCCGAATTTCCCAGCCCAGACGTCAATCAACGAGTGCTTGAACTGGTGACGCAAGTCCTGATGAAAGCCACCGTCTATTATTCGTCACGGAGAAGTGGCCGGACTGAAAATCGAACGCCGATAGAAGAGCTGGCAGACTCATTTAGGACTGTGAGACTTCATGTCCGCGGAGATGGTTACTGGCCACACCTGCGAGAAACAATGATGGGTCTGCTAACCCCTCATGCTGACAAACTCCGTGAGGTTTTGGGGTTCAGCTATCAAGACTATCTCTCTTTCATGGACCGCACCGAATCTGAAATTGAGGAGCGATGCTCTTCAGAGATGCGCGAACTTGGGAAACGCTATCGAGAACTCATGAAACCTTGGTTCAAGGCTATCGCGGAGGATGAAAGCGAAACCAGTGCGTTCCAAGCCTTTGTCTCCGCGAACCGAGATGAGATCGATATGGCAAAAGCAAATTTCGACCGAATCGGCACACCTTCTATATATATATTGAATCCCACCACAGAAGCCGAGCAAAGGATTGTGAGTTCGTTTAGCTCAGAAATTGGTGTAAATCGTGATTTTCATGGCAGCAAACCGGCACACGCTTTTTGGCCCTTAACGCCTTCATGCACTGACCGACGCCCAATTCTTTCCAGAGCTGGCGTTCATTACGCATTCAATATCTCTAAGCTTCAGCGTGAAGCCTACAACCTGATCGGAGATCTGCTGCGGGATCGTGACACTCAGTATTGGGAGCGGAAATTCCTACCGGATCGTGATCAATATCTCGAACGCGAAACTGCCAAGTTATTCCGGGCAGCTTTTCCAGGAGCAATGGTGTTTGAAAACATGGTTTACCCCCTGAATTCGGGTGGCGAAGCTGAGGCGGACATTATCATTGTTGTCGGGGGAGTGCTGATGGTGATCGAGTGCAAGGCTGGGAGACTCGATCCGTCCGCTTGGAGAGGCGGCGAAAAGCGGGTTCTCAGCGACATGAAGTCGACGATCGCCAGTGGATTAAACCAAGCCCAGCGACTTGTGAGCGAATTGACTCAGCGAGGCACGCTGAAACTTACGACAAAGGGCCGGCCGGCTTTCACGTTGGAGTCCTCACAATTCAAGCGAGTGTTCAGTGTCAATGTCACGATCGAGTTGCTTTCGAGCGCCGCATCTACTCTTTGGGAGCTTGAGGATGCCGGACTCGTTGCAGATGCTGCACGCTGCTGGTCTGTGAGCCTCAATGATTTGCGGGTGATCCTGGAAATATTAAACAGTCCCGCTCTTTTACTACATTATCTCGTCAGACGCCTCGACACCAGACTCATTAGGCAGGTCGAGGCGAGCGATGAGTTGGACTACTTGATGCACTATGTTGATCAGGGGCTATTTTTCCGGGAACGAAACACGCCAAAGCAGAATGAGCACATCACGATTTGCCGATTCACCGACGCACTCGATCAATACTACCGGCGTGTGCAGGGAGCCTCGACCATAGGCGACAAACCGAGGGTTTCTCTTGGCAAGAACACAGCGCGAGTAATCGAAATCCTTCTTCGGCAGCGTCCACGCGACTGGCTTATTGGCTGCATCGAGGTCTTGGAGTTTGGCATTCCAACCCGTGAAGCGTTGCTCGGCAAGCTCTCTTCACATCTTAGCATTCTACAGCAGAAAAAGCCGCCATTTGCGCTGTCATTTGTTGCCAACTTTGAATCATCCAGCGGAATCGCCATAGCGACCTCTCGAACGCCTGTACAAGTTCGTGAACTCATAATTGAGCGTTGCCAACAGCATTGCCAAGAACACAATATTGATCACCTGACTCTTCTGCTTTTCGGCGTGCCGGTTTCGGGTGCCAAATGCGAAGTTTTGAGCATTAAACGATCTGGCGGCCCAAATTCAAAACAACACTTGCTGCAACAATTGAGATTCGAAAGGCTCGACGCCAAGTGATGCTCGGCAGAGAGTGATGATCAAGAAGGTGGTGTTTGACGTCGAGGCTCAAATTCGGCTGAAGTGGGAGTTGCGAGATTAGGCGCTGCTCAGCGCGTCCTGGGTGGCAAAAATTACTCCCCCCACATTTTTCTTGTCCGGTTTGGGCTTTTGGTGCGGTATATCGGCTCCCGCCTTTTTCCCAACCATGAAGCACCTCCTACTCTCACTCGCACTCCTCGGCTCGGTCGCGTCCGCGCAGGAATATCTCGAAATTGCCGCGAATCCCGTCGGCGCGGGCAAAGGCAGGACCATCGTGCTGGTCGCGGGCGACGAGGAATACCGCACGGAGGAGTCGATGCCGATGCTGGCGAAGATTTTGGCGAAGACGCATGGCTTCAACTGCATCGTGCTGTTTTCCACGGATGAAAAGGGAGGCTACATCGACCCGAACAATCAGACGCACATGCGCGGCACTGAGAAGCTCAATGACGCCGACCTGCTGATCATCGGCACGCGTTTCCGCCAGCTCCCAGACGAGTCGCTGGTGCATTTCGCGAAGTTTCTCAACGCGGGCAAGCCGGTGATCGGCTTCCGCACGGCGACCCATGCCTTCACCGGCGGAGCGAAGACGGGGGACTTCAAGTGGAGCGAGTTTGGGCGGAAAATTCTCGGCGAGCAGTGGGTCAGTCATCATGGTTCCCACAAGAAGGAGGGCACCCGCTCGGTCGTGGAGGTGGCGAATGCCTCGAGTCCGGTCCTGCGCGGCGTGGGCGAGATCTTTGCGCTGAGCGATGTCTATGGCGCACCGCATGTGACGCCGGACAACGACACGATTCTATTGCGAGGGCAGGTGACGGAGTCGCTCGACCCTCAATCGAAGGCGGTCGAGGGCCAGAAGAACGATCCCATGCAGCCGGTGGCCTGGCTGCACAACTATGCGGCTCCGGATGGCAAGACGCAGGGAAAATCCTTTTGTACGACGATGGGCGCTTCGGTCGATTTCGCGGATGAAGATCTGCGCCGCTTGATCGTGAACGCGGCGCATCACCTGCTCGGCCTGCCTGTGCCCGAGAAGGCGGACGTTGCCTTTGTTGATCCCTTCAATCCGACGTTCTATGGTTTCATCCGCGATGCGGACTACTTCAAGCAGCGCAATCTGAAGCCCGGTGACTTTGCCACGGGCAGCAGCCCATCGATGGGACTGCCTGAAGAGAAATCGAAGCAGACGGCGGCCAAGAAAGGCGGCGGCAAAAAAGCCGAGAAAAAGAAGGAGGAGGTGCCCGCTGGCGCTCCGCATCAACCCGCCGTCGAGGCTCCCGCAGCCACCACGGCTCGCAATCAAAGCGTCGCACCGCCGGAGAAGGGCGAGCGCATCGTGCTTATCGGCAACGGCCTCGCCGAGCGTGACACTTGGTACAGCCGCATCGAGACGGAACTGCAGCTTCGTTATCCGGATCGCGACCTGTTCTTCCGCAACATGGGCCATGTCGGCGACACGCCGGGCTTCCGCCCGCATCCGTCACGCGCCTCGCAGTGGGCCTTCCCGGGCGCGGAGAAGTTTCATCCGGACAAGACGATCCACAACGGTCAGGGCTTCTTCGCCACGCCGGACCAGTGGCTCACGCATCTGAAGGCGGACACGATTGTCGGCTTCTTCGGCTACAACGAATCCTTCGACGGTCCGAGCAAGGTGGACAATTTCGAGGCGGAACTCGACGCATGGGTCGTTCACACGCTGAGCAAGGCCTACAATGGCAAGACCGCACCGCGCGTCGTGCTCGTCTCGCCCATCGCCTATGAAAATCAGAGCGCGAAACGCGATCTGCCGAAGGGCGATAAGATCAATTCGAACTTGCTGCTCTACGCCGCCGCCATCGAGAAGGTCGCGAAGAAGCACGGGCTGACCTACATCGACCTCTATTCGCCAACGCAGGCGATTTACTCCAAGGGCGGCGAGTTCTTCACCACCGGCGGCTTTGTGCCGACAGACAAAGGCTACGAGACCATCGCCGAATTGCTCGCCACCGGCATGTACGGCCACCAGAGCCGCGAATCGAAGGCCGATCCGGCTCTCGTCCACGCCGCAGTGAAGGAGAAGGACTGGATGTGGAACAACGACTACAACATCCTCAATGGCGTGCACGCGCACGGCCGCCGCTACAATCCGTATGGCCCGCAAAACTATCCGGACGAAGTGCAGAAGACGCGCGAGATGACCGCGTTGCGCGATGATTTGATCCACAAGGTCACTGCCGGCAAGACAACCGATCTCAAGGTCGATGACAGCAAGACGCACGCGCTGCCTGCCGTGCCGACGAACTACGTGCCGAGCGTGAAGAACGGCAGCGAGAAGTATCTCTATGGTGAAGAGGCCGAGAAGTCCCTCACCGTGCCGGAGGGCTACAAGGTGCAGCTCTTCGCCTCGGAAAAGGAGTTCCCGAATCTCGCGAACCCGATGCAGATGAGCTTCGACAACAAAGGCCGTCTGTGGGTCGCCACGATGCCGGCCTATCCGCACTACAAGCCTGGCGACCCGATGCCGGACGACAAGCTGCTCATCTACGAAGACACCAACGGCGACGGCAAGGCGGACAAGGAAACCGTCTTTGCCGACAAGCTGCATCTGCCCATCGGCTTCGAGTTCGCGCCGGAAGGCGTCTATGTTTCGCAGGAGCCGAACATCGTGCTCATCCGCGACACGAATGGCGACGACAAGGCCGACAGCATGGAGATCATCCTCGGCGGCTTCGACACGCATGACACGCATCACGCCATCAGCGCTTACACCGCCGATCCGAGCGGCGCGTTCATGATGTGCGAGGGCGTGTTCCTCCACTCGAACATCGAGACGCCCTACGGCCCCGTGCGCTGCGTCGATGGCGGCTTCTTCCGCTACAGTCCGCAGCGCGGCCTGCTCGAGCGCACGATCCAGATGAGCATCCCGAATCCGTGGGGCTTCGTGTTTGATCAATGGGGCCAGGATTTCCTCCTCCACACCTCCGGCACCACGATGAACTGGGCGCTGCCGGTCGAGGTGAAGCCCGCCTTTGGCAGCAAGACGCCTTCCGCCGCCGACCTCGTCCCGAAAGATCACAAGGTGCGTCCGACGAGCGGCTTGGAGATCGTTTCCTCACGCCACTTCCCCGACGAAGTTCAGGGCGATCTCATTTACTGCAACGCCATCGGCTTCCTCGGCGTCAAGCAGGTGAAAATCGAAGATGAAGGCACTGGCTGGAAGACCGATCACCGTCACGACCTGCTCGTCAGCAAGGACGGCAACTTCCGTCCGGTCGATCTCGAATTTGCACCCGATGGCAGCCTCTACGTCATCGACTGGCACAACGTGCTCATCGGCCACATGCAGCACAACGCCCGCGATCCGCTGCGCGACCACGTGCACGGTCGCATCTACCGCATCACCTATCCGAGCCGTCCGCTCGTCAAGCCCGCGCCTGTCGCCGGAGCCTCGCTCGACCAGCTCTTTGAAAATCTCAAGGAACCCGAACTGCGCACGCGCTATCGCACGCGCCGCGAACTCCGCGCGCATCCCGCCAGCGAAGTTGTCGCCGCCGCGAAAGCCTGGTCCGCGAAGCAAAGCGACACGCATGCGAAGCTTGAAGCTCTCTGGGTCACCTGGGGTGCCAATGCCGTCGATGAAGGCCTGCTGCGCGAGATGCTCGCCTCCAGCGACTTCCACGCCCGCGCCGCAGCGGTGCGTGTGCTGCGCTACAACACGCATCGCATCGCCGATCACGTCGCCTTGCTCGAAAAAGCCGCCGCCGATGAACACGGCCGCGTGCGCCTCGAAGCCATCGTCGCTGCGAGCTGGCTGCCGAACATTCCTGCCGCGAAAAACATCGTCGCCATCGCTTCGAAGCTGCCGCTCGACGATTGGAACAAAGCCGCCGCGCAAACCGCCACCGACCGCCTCAATGGCGTCGTCGAAGTGCAAAAACCGGAATACAATGCCGTGCCTGCACCTGCATATCTCAGCGATGCCGCCAAGGCGCAGTTCACCGCCGGTCAGGAAGTCTATTTCCGCGAAGGCCACTGCGTCACCTGCCATCAGCCAAACGGCGCCGGACTCGATCCTGCGTTCCCGAGCATCGTGAACAGCCCGTGGGTCACCACCGACAAGCAACGCCTCATCAAGATCGCCATGTACGGCCTCATGGGCCCCATCAAGGTCGGCGACAAGGAATACAACGGCCAAGTGCCCATGACGCCCTTCGGCGGCATGCTCAAGGACGAGGAAATCGCCAACGTCCTCACCTTCGTGCGCAACCACTTCGGCAACAAAGCCGACCCCGTGACGCCCGCCGAAGTCAAAGCCATCCGCGACGCCAATCCCGGCCGCATGATGCTCTACACCACCGACCAGCTCCTCAAGGAGCATCCGATGAAGTAGGCAGGGGAACCGGCTGCATCCACCATGTGGCTGAGGGCCACATGGTGGTGTGGAATGGACATACAGGAAGCCTCCTTCGGAGTCGTTTCATCCCGCCATGAAACGCATCCTCATCGTCCTGATTGGACTTGCAGCGCTCGCCGGTGCGGCGGACGTGCGAAAGCCGAATATCATCCTCATCTTCACCGATGACCAGGGCTACAACGACCTCGGCTGCTTTGGTTCCACGAAAATCAAGACGCCGAACATCGACCGCATGGCCGCGGAGGGCGTGCGGCTGACAAGTTTTTATGCGCAGCCGGTCTGCGGGGTGTCGCGTGCGGCGTTGATGACGGGCTCGTATCCGATCCGCGTCGCGGAGCCGGGGAATGTGAAGCGCCTGCACACGGTGCCGCATCCGCAGGAGGTCACGATGGCGGAAGTGCTGAAGTCGGAGGGCTACGCGACCGCGCTCATCGGCAAATGGCATCTCGGATTGAGCGGCGACGGTCCGGCGAACACCGATCCACCGACGATGCCGAACGCGCAGGGCTTCGACCACTTCTACGGAACGCCGAAGTACAACGGCGCCACCGTGCGCGTACAGGACACGCCCATGCGCAGTCCCATCATGCGCAATGACGAGGTTGTCGTGAAGGCCGTACAAAGTTGGGATCACATCACCGCCGACTACACGCGCGAGGCCATCGAATGGATCGGGAAGAACAAGGAGCAACCCTTCTTCCTCTATCTCGCGCACAACCTGCCGCACATTCCGCTCGGCGCGTCGGAGAACTTCAAGGGCAAGTCCGAGTACGGTCTGTATGGCGATGCCATCGAGGAGATCGACTGGTCAACCGGACAACTTCTCGACACGCTCAAGCAACTCGGCCTCGATGAAAACACGCTCGTCGTTTTCACCTCCGACAACGGTCCGTGGGTGGAAACAACGGCCGGCATGAAACCCGGCGGCAGGCCCTTCATCCCACGCGATCATTCCGGCACCGCCGATCCGCTGCGCGGCTGGAAAATGTCCGCCTGGGACGGCGGCTGTCGCGTGCCCTTCGTCGCCCGCTGGCCGGGGAAGATTCCGGGCGGACGCGTGAGCGACGGCATCTTCAGCACGATGGATCTGCTGCCCACCTTCGCGAAGATCGCCGGCGCTCAACTGCCTGAGAACCGCACGCTCGATGGACGCGACGGCACGCGCTATCTGACAAGCGAAACAGACACCAGCCCGCGCGACGACTATCTCTACTACACCGGCTGCCTGCTCACCGGCGTGCGCGTCGGCCAGTGGAAACTCGTGCTGCCGCGCCCGGCGAATCCACCCGGCACCGGCTGGTGGGGTCGCATGATCGAGGCCGTCAAAGAGCCATCACTCTTCGATCTCGACACCGACCCGGGCGAAACGACTAACCTCGCCAACGAGCATCCCGATGTCGTCGCACGACTCATGCAGCGCATCGAAAAAGCCCGTGCCGAACTCGGTGACATCGACCGCACCGGCAGCGGCGCACGCTTCTTTGATGCCGGCGAGCGTCGTCTCGAAAGCGGTGCCAAAAAACAGTCATCCGCGAAGCCGCCGACCGCTGCCTACGATGATTTCAAACCCGTCGGCAATCTGCGCTTCCGCTTTGAGAGCGATGACATGGACGGTTGGACGATCACGGAGGGCACGTTCGCGCAAGTCGTCACCGGCATGTCATCGCTGCCGCGTTTTCAGGACCAGCCCTTCGCCCGCGAAGGCGGTCATCATCTGTCCACCGTCGCCCTCGCCGATGGCAAAAGCGCAACCGACAGCCAGGTCGGCGTGATGCAGTCGCCCGCGTTCAAGCTCGAAGGCGATCAAGCCGTGTTCCTCGTTTCCGGTGGCTTTGACAAGGACAAGCTGTTCATCGCCCTCGTCGATGCCGCCACCAACGAAGTGCTCATCCGTGCTGGCGGCGAAAACGACATGCGCATGCGCCGTGTGATCTGGGACGTCTCGGAGTGGAAGAACCGCCGCGTGCGCTTTCAAATCGTGGATCACAAGACCGCCGGCTGGGGCCACCTGAACGCCGATGATTTTTCCGTGCAAGGTGCGCTCGTTCCCTGATAGCCTCCCACACCATGGTTCGATCGCTTTTGCTCCTACTTACTGTCATTGTCGGCTTTGGGGCTCTACGTCCCCTCGAGGTGCGCCCGCCCAATTTCGTCATCATCTTCATTGACGACATGGGCTACGGCGACATCGGACCGTTTGGTTCGAAGCGAAACCAGACTCCGCACCTCGATCGCATGGCAGCCGAGGGTATGACGCTCACTTCCTTCTATGTGGCCGCACCCGTATGCACGCCGTCGCGCGCCGCGCTGATGACCGGCAGCTATCCGCGCCGCGTGGGCCTGGGCAAAGGATCGGGGCATGTCGTATTGTTCCCCGGCGATGCTCACGCTCTGAATCCCGACGAAATCACCATCGCCGAAGTGTTGAAGACGGCAGACTATGCCACGGGCTGCTTCGGCAAATGGCACCTCGGAGATCAAAAGGGATTTCTGCCGACGGATCAGGGATTCGACACCTACTTTGGCATTCCCTACTCGAATGACATGTGGGCGGGACACTCCGGATGGGATTTCCCCGGACTGCCGGTGATGCGTGGTTACGAGGTCGTTGATGAAATCAAGACAATGGAGGATCAGGGCACGCTGTGCCGACGGTTCACGGAAGAAGCGGTGAAATTCATCACGGCCAGCAAGGATAGGCCCTTCTTTGTCTATTTACCGCACGCATTCGTGCATCATCCGCGCGCCGCGAGTCCTGAGTTCATGGCTAGGGCAAAAGATGAAACCGAAGCACAGATTGAAGAAGTGGACTGGAGCGTCGGCCAGATCCTCGAAACGCTGCGCAAGGAAGGCCTCGCGGAGAACACCCTCGTGCTTTTCACCTCCGACAACGGTGGCACCAAGGGCAACATCAACACACCGCTGCGAGGCGGGAAAGGCAGCGCCTTTGAAGGCGGCATGCGCGAACCCACCGTCGTGTGGCGTCCCGGCGCCGTTCCGGCAGGTGTGCGATGCGACGAAATCATGACCTCGATGGACCTGCTCCCCACCTTTGCCCGAATGGCGGAGGCCCGGGTGCCGGACGACCGCGTGATCGACGGACGGGACATCGCGCCGCTGCTGCTGAGGCAGCCAGGAGCGAAGACGCCGCATGATCGCTTTTTTTACCACCAAGGCGACACCTTGCGCGCCGTGCGGTCCGGTCCGTGGAAGCTCTTTGTTAGCGGCGAGCTGTATCACCTACAGGACGACATCGGCGAATCCAAAGACGTGGCTGCGCAGCATCCCGATGTGGTTGCGCGCCTGAAACCCATGTTTGCCGATTTTGAACGCGAGCTCGCCGCCAACTCCCGGCCTGTTGGCAAGACGCACGCCTCGCGCACCCTCCTGCCGCGGCCCGGCGTCGAAGGAGATGAAGCCTGGCGTCCCACGCTCGAACTTGGGCCGAGGAAGCCCGCTGCGAAAAAGAAGCGCAGGTGAGGGGACTGCACGGATGGCAATGTTTGGCGGCTTTGCCAGATCCGACACCGCTTTTGCCGATAGTTGAAGGGTAGGTGGGGGCGTTAACCTTTGCCCAACCCATCCCACCATGCGCTTCTCTCTTTCCCTCCTCGCTTTGACCCTGCTGGCGGTGTCGCCGGCTTTTTCAGCGTCGCCGAACATCGTTTACATCATCTCGGATGATCATACGTGGAACGACTACGGCTTCATGGGCCACAAGTACATCGAGACGCCGAACCTCGACAAGCTGGCGAAGAACAGCGCGGTCTTCACCCGCGGCTATGTGCCCACGGCGTTGTGCCGTCCGGCGCTGGCCACGTTTGCCAGCGGCATGTACACGCATCAGCACAAGGTCAGCGGCAATGATCCCGCCGCTCTGCCGGATGCGGAACCCAAGGCCAAAGGCAAGGGCAAGAAGAGCGGCGACTCCGCCGCGTATGCCGCGCTGCGCGAGAAGCTGATCGCGAACATGGACGTGCAGCCGTCGATCGCGAAGCTGCTCGGCGCGCAGGGCTACCTGAGCCATCAGTCCGGCAAGTGGTGGGAAGGCAGCTACCAGCGCGGCGGTTTCACGCACGGCATGACGCGCGGTTTCCCGCAGCCGGGCGGACGCCACGGTGACGACGGACTCAAAATCGGCCGCGAGGGCATGGCGCCGGTGTTTGACTTCATCGATCACGCCACGGCTGAGAAGAAACCCTTCTTCCTCTGGTATGCGCCCTTCATGCCGCACACACCGCACACGCCTCCGGACCGCCTGTTCCAAAAGTACAAGGCCAAGGGCATCGAGTCCGACTTCGTGGCGAAGTACTACGCCATGGTCGAGTGGTTCGACGAAACCTGCGGCCAGCTCATCGACCGCATCGAGCAGAAGGGACTCACGGAAAGCACGCTCTTCGTCTATGTGGCCGACAACGGCTGGATCCAGAGCGAGAAAAGCAACGGCTACGCCCCGCGCTCGAAGCAGTCCGCCAACGAAGGCGGCACGCGCCAGCCGATCATGTTCAGTTGGAAGGGCAAGATCAAACCGGGAATGCGCGGCGAACAGCTCTGCTCCAGCATCGACATGATGCCCACCGCGCTCGCCGCCGCCGGAGCGCCGATTCTCAAACAGCTTCCGGGCATCAACCTGCTGCCGATCCTCGAATCCGGCGAGCCGACATCGCGCAAGGAATGCTACGGCGAATCCTTCGCGCACGACGTCGCGAACATCCACAAGCCCGAGGACAGCCTGGTCTACCGCTGGGTCATCGAGGGCAAATGGAAGCTCCTGCTCACCTACGACGGCAAGCTCGGCCACTACGCCAGCAGCCATCCGCGCACGGAGAAGCGCCCGCAGCTTTTCGACCTGATCGCCGATCCGCACGAGGACAAAAACCTCGCCGCCGAGAATCCCGAAGTCGTCGCCCGCCTCGCAGCCAAGTTGCAGGAGTGGTGGCCCGTCACCGAGCGTCAGGTTCTCACGAAATGGACTGACGCGCCCGGCGAGTGGAGGTGACAGCGAGGTGCTTCTGAGATGAAACCCGTGCCCAAGGACGGCACTTTCCAGGTCTTCGGTTCAATGGCACATGGGGAGCGTGTTAGGCCAAAAGCTCCCGGACCACCTGTCCCTTGGTGTCGGTGAGGCGGAAGTCGCGGCCGGCGTGGCGGTAGGTGAGCTTTTCGTGATCGAGGCCGAGCAGATGCAGGATGGTGGCGTGCCAGTCGTGGACCGGCACCTGGCCATCGACGGCTTCGTAGCCGTAGTCGTCGCTGTGGCCGTGGCTGAAGCCGCCCTTCACGCCGCCGCCGGCCATCCATGAGGTGAAGGTCTTCACGTTGTGGTCGCGGCCATCGGTGCCCTCTGCATGCGGAGTGCGTCCGAATTCGCCGCTCCAGATGACGAGCGTGTCCTTCAGCAGGCCGCGTTGTTTCAAGTCGTGTAGCAAACCGCGCATCGGCTTGTCCACGCCGGCGCAGCTTTCGGGGAGTTTGCTGCCGATGTTGAAGTGATGATCCCAGTCGCCGTGATTGATCTCCACAAAGCGCACGCCGGCCTCGACCATGCGCCGTGCGAGCAGGCACTTGCGCCCGAAGTCGTCGGTCGCGGTCTCGCCGATGCCGTAGAGTTTTTTCGTGGCTTCCGTCTCTTGGGTGAGATCCATGACCGCGGGCATCTCACTCTGCATGCGGTAGGCCAGTTCAAAGGATTCAATCACGCCTTCGACCTGCGGATCGACCTTTTCCCGTGCGAGCTTTCCCCGATTCAATTCCTGCACCAGGTCCAACTCCGCACGCTGCGCTGCGAGCGGCAGCCGTGGGTCGAGGTTGGCCATTTGTGCATCGGCGATGGGCCGTTTGTCCGCGCCGATGCGGGTTCCCTGATGGCTGGCGGGCAAAAACGCACTGCCGTAGTTCTGCACGCCGCCGAAACCACTCGGCGGCGTCAGGCTGACGAAGCCCGGAAGGTTCGCGTTGAGCGATCCCAGCCCATAGTGCGTCCAGGCGCCGAGGGAGGGCCGCACAAACTGCGAGCTGCCGGTGTGCATGCGCAGGTAGGCCTGCGGATGCGCGGGCAGCTCCGTCTGCATGCCATGCAGCATGCACAGATCATCGGCGGACTTTGCCAATTCAGGGAACAGCGACGAAAACCACAAACCGCCTCGGCCATGCTGTGAGAACTCCCAGCGTGAGCCCAGCAAGGTCGCACCGGCGCGTTGGGCGGGCTTGCCATTGTCGGCGTTGAGTTTGGGCTTGTAGTCAAAGGTGTCCACATGCGAGGGCGCACCGCGCATGCAGAGAAAGATGACGCGCTTCGCCCTGGCGGCGTGGTGCAGGTTGGTGCTCTGCGCCAGTGCGGCGAAGCTCATCCAGCCAAAGCCGAGCGAGGATTGGGTGAGAAAGTGACGACGATTCATGGTGTTAGGGCATTAGTTCAGGTAACGAAATTCGGCGCTGGCGAACAAGGCGCGGCAGATGCTGGTCCACGAGGCGAGATCGGTTCCTGCCAGCTTTTGAGCGGCTGCGATCTCGTCGCCATAAGGTTCCCGCCCATAGGCCAGAAGGCAGGCGAGCCGGAAGCGCGCCTCGAAGCTGCTTTCAGCCATCACGCGCCGCGCCATCGTGTCGGCCTGCGTGTGGACGAAGTCGCTGTTCATCAGATAGAGCGCCTGCGTGGGCATGATGGTGGACTCACGAGCGCCGAGCACGCCGGTGGGATCGGTGAAGTCAAACACCGCCAGTGTCTCTGGCTGCACGCTGCGGGCGATGGGCAGGTAGATGCTGCGGAAGTTGCCACCCGATTGTGCAATGGTCTCCTCCTTGAGCACATGGAAGCGCTCCCCGCTGATCGGACCGTCACCAGCGCGACCGATGAGCGATCCGATCTGCGCACTCGGATCGAGTGCGCCACTCGCGGCGAGCATGGTGTCCCGCATCGTCTCCGCATCCAGCCTGCGACTGCTCATGCGCCAGCGCAGCGCGTTGTCAGGATCGGCGGCGAAATTGGCGGCGTCATGCTGCGTGGCGAGCTGGTAGGTGCGGCTGAGCACGAT
The DNA here is from genome assembly GCA_964452755.1 of uncultured Prosthecobacter sp. Taxonomy (GTDB): domain Bacteria; phylum Verrucomicrobiota; class Verrucomicrobiia; order Verrucomicrobiales; family Verrucomicrobiaceae; genus Prosthecobacter. The sequence continues at coordinate 2,089,763 of CAYVQY010000001.1, forward strand.
CTCGCGGATGAGTTTTTTCAACGACCAACCCTCCGCGGTGAAACGATGCGCCAGGTGGTCGAGCAATTCGGGATGCGAAGGCTCGGCACCGCTGGAGCCGAAGTTATCGACGCTGGCCACCAATCCCGCGCCAAACAGCCAGTGCCAGACGCGATTGACGATGACACGCGAGGTCAGCGTGTTCTGTGGCGAGGCGATCCACTCCGCGAGTTGCAGGCGACCGCTGTTGTCCGCAGGGGCATCGAACGAAGCTCCGTGCGACAAAAACTCAGGCAGTCCGCGGGGAACGCTGCCGTCCTCTTTTTCGATGCTGCCGCGATGGAAGAACGGACTGTCCGCAATCGTCTCGAAACCCGAACTGCGGCGTCCACGCCCGCCCGGTCCACCGCCTCCTGGGCCACGCCGCGCCGGAGCCGTCGTCGGACGGTCCAGCACGCCCATGATTCGCGGTTTGAGACTGCCATCCGGATGGAAGGCGGCGAGATCGATTTCGATCTGCTTGGCGCTGGTGATGATGCGCACGATGTCGAAGCTGGTGAGCTTGGAAGTGCCGGAGTTTTCCTGCATCCGGGCATTCGGTGCGCGTTCAGCGAGCGCGGCGTCGCGCTGGGCGATGAGGCTGTCGTAGCGGGCCTTCTTCTGCTGCCAGACGTCGGGGTCCATGCGCCGGTCGAGCACCGGGATCCCGGCGGATTCGGGCACCTCGATGAGCGACGATGCATTGCGTCCCTGCACGCCGCCGGGTGTGCCGAAGCGTGTTTCGGTGCTCAGGAAGATGCCCGCCAGCGCGGTGTAGTCGCGCTGCGAGATGGGATCAAACTTGTGATCGTGGCAGCGGGCGCAGGAGATGGTCTGACCGAGAAAAGCCTGCGACACGGCGTCGATTTGTTCATCGGCGAGATCGACGGCAAACTGTCGCGGATCGGTTTCATTGAGCGCCTTGGCCCCGATGGCGAGGAAGCCGGTGGCGATCAGCTTTTCCGCTCGATCGGCGTCTCCGCTATCAGGCAGGAGGTCGCCGGCGATCTGCTCGCGAATGAACTGATCGAAGGGTTTGTCCGCGTGGATGGAATCAATGACGTAATCGCGGTAGCGCCAGGCTTCCGGCATCGTCACATTGACATCACGTCCCGTGGACTCGGCGTAACGCGCCACGTCCAGCCAATGCCGGCCCCAGCGCTCTGCGAACTGTCGCGTGGCCAGCAATGAATCGACCACGGCTTCGATGTCGGGATCCGCGTTGAACTTTTTCACCGCTTCGGGAGGCGGCGGCAAACCGGCCAGATCGAGATAGACGCGGCGCAGCAGCGAGTTGGCATCGGCATCGGGCACAGGTGTGAGACCGGCGGCTTCGAGTGAGGAGAGGATGAATTTGTCGATGTCATTGTGCGCCCATTCCTTTTGCTTCGGCTCGGGGACCGTCGGGTTCAGGACCGGCTGGTAGGCCCACCATGATTTCGCGGCTTCAGGATCGTAGAGACTGGCCTTCACCGCCGCGCCTTCGCGTGGATCAGGTGCCCCGAAACGCACCCATTTCTCGAAGTCGGCGATGACGCTGTCCGGCAGCTTGCCGCCCTTGTTTTTCGGCGGCATCGCGGTGTCTTCGTCCGTGTAGCGGATCGCTTGAATGAGCAGGCTTTTCTCAAGATCACCCGGCACCACGGCGGGGCCTGTTTCGCCGCCCTTGCGGATGTTTTCGCGCGTGTCGAGCCACAAGTCGCCCTTGCTCTTTCCCGATTCCGCCGAGTGGCAGGAGTAGCATTTGTCGGCGAGGACGGGACGGATCCGGGATTCAAAAAAATCGAGCTGGGCCTGGGTCAACGTTTCAGCGGAGGAAGCATTCGCCAGAACCAGGGCGGCCGTGAACAGAAGGGTCAAACTAGGGATCGGAGCTTTCATCACCACGATTCAACCGGGGCGATCTTAAACGGACATCGTCAGCGACATAAATTCCAATTTATCCTTTTTGATCGCCGCTTGAAACCCCTACCATCGTCGCATGCGCATCCTGCTCGTCGAAGACCGTCCAGCACTCCTTGCCTCGACCAAAAAGGGGCTGGAGGAGATGGGGTTTTACGTGGATGCGCTGGACGATGGCGACGCCGCGATGGAACGCGCACTCGACACGCCTTACGACGCGCTGGTGCTGGACATCATGCTGCCGGGACGCGATGGCCTGAGCATTCTGCGGAACCTGCGGGAAAAACGCAATTCCGTGCCCGTGATTCTGCTCACCGCACGCGCCGCTCTCCCTGAGCGGGTCGAAGGCCTCAACCTGGGAGCCGACGACTATCTCACCAAGCCCTTCTTCATCGAAGAACTCGCCGCACGACTGCGCACCGTCGTGAGGAGGCACGCGGGCGAGCCCTCGCACATCCTGCGGGTGGCGGACGTGAGTCTGGACCTCCTCACGCGCAAGGCCACCCGCAACGGTGCAGAGCTGGAGATGTCGATGCGCGAGTTGGAACTGCTCGAGTTCTTCATGCGCAGTCCCGGGCGCGTTTTCAGTCGTGTGCAGATCTATGAGCATGTCTGGGGCTATGGTGCCAACATCGAGAGCAATCTGGTCGAAGTGTATGTGCAGCGCCTCCGCACCAAGATCGACAAGGATCGCGAACCGAAACTCCTCCGCACCGTTCGCGGCGCGGGCTACGCACTGGGCCAATGAAGGACCGCCGTTCCACCTTTCGCCTGAGACTGGCGGTTCATACCATGCTCGTCGCCGGCATGTTGGTGACGATCAGCAGTCTGGTCGCGTGGTGGTATGCCCAGAGAGAACTCGGAAAAAATCTCGATCTGCGCGTTTCGGACGCGGCCCGGGAGCTGTGGACGCAATTAACGCCCCGACATGGCAGAAACGAAATGAGCGAGGCTGCGGCGTCCATCTTTGGCGGCGAAGAACTCGATGAGGGAAAGATCGCCGTGCTGATGCAGTCCCACGCACCGGGGACGCCGGTGATTTATGCCAGCGCCGCAGCGCCCGCCGAGGGCTTTCGCGATCGTTTGCCCAGTGGTGTCAATGTGGACACTTCTCCTGATGACTTGAATCCTCGTGCCGGCCAACCTCCGGCACAGCGCGGCACTGTGCTGCGTCCGCAGATGCCGGAGATTCGGGAACCGGCGCTTTTTACCGCCACCACGTCTGATGGAGAGTGGCGCTACGTTGCCCTCAGTAGCCCGCGTTACACCGTCTTCGTCGGTCTTTCGACCCGGGACTTCTACGCGGAGATGCGCCGCGCTGCGTGGATCGTTGCGGCGTTCGCTGCTGCGGCTCTTTTACTGGCGGGATTCGGCGCGTGGCTGCTGGCTGGTCGCGCCATGCGCCCGCTCCGCCGCGTCATCGACACGGCGGAGAATCTGAGCGCCGCAGAGCTCGATGCGCGCATTCCCATCACGCCCGGCGACGATCAGGAATTCGCGCAGCTCATCGCCGTGCTGAATGCGATGATGGAGCGCCTCGACGCCAGCTTTCAGCAATCGGCACGCTTCACCGCGGACGCCTCCCATGAACTGCAGACACCGCTCGCCGTGATGCAGTCCGCCCTGCACGACGCCCTGCGCGCCGATCAACCGCCTCCCATGGAGACACTGCTGAGCGAAGTCTCGCGGCTCAAACAAATCACGCAATGCCTGCTGCTCCTCTCGCAGGCCGATGCGGGCAAGCTTCCCATCCAGCGTGAGCGCTACGACCTCAGCTCCGAACTCGGGGGCATCGCGGAGGATGCCGAAGCTCTCTGCGCCGATGCCGGTCTGACCTGCGACCACGCCCTGGCCCCGGGCATCGAAATCGACGCCGATCGCGCCCTCATGCGCCACGTCTTCAGCAACCTGCTCGGCAACGCGATCAAATACAACCGCCCCGGAGGCTCCGTTTCGATGAACCTCCACAGGGAAGGTGACAAGGCCGTTTTTTCCATCACCAACACGGGCCCCGACATTCCAGTCGAGCTCCAGCCGCGTCTCTTCGAGCGCTTCTTTCGTGCGGACGCCGCCAGGCGCGGCTTAGGCACCGGTCTGGGCCTGAACATCGCCGCCGAACTCGCCAAGGCCAACGGCGCCGCCGTGTCCCTGAAGGAATCCCAGGGCGACCGGACCACGTTTGTCGTGACGCTTCCGTGTGTGCGTTTCCCCAGCGCAGGGTAGTTTGCTCTTTTGTAGCGTTGGATCGATGGCTATGAGTGCAAGCACCCATGAAAGCCGTCGCCTACAAGAACCCAGGATCCATTGACCGCGAAGATGCCCTGCAGGACATCACGCTCGAAAAACCCACCGCCACCGGACGCGATCTTCTCGTGAAGATCCACGCCGTCTCTGTCAACCCCGTGGACACCAAGCAGCGCAAGGCCGTCGCTCCATCGGACGGCGGCTGGCGCGTGCTCGGATTTGATGCGGCAGGCGTGGTCGATTCGGTCGGTTCCGAGGTGACGAACTTCAAACCCGGCGACGCGGTGTTTTATGCGGGAGCCATCAACCGCTCCGGCACCAACAGCGAGTTTCATCTCGTCGATGAACGCATCGTCGGTCGCAAACCCGCCACCTTGAGCGATGCCGAAGCCGCCGCGCTTCCCCTCACCGCGATCACCGCCTGGGAGATGCTCTTTGATCGCCTCGATGTGAAACTCCCGACCGTTGAAGGCGGGAAAACGATTCTTATCATCGGCGGTGCGGGCGGTGTCGGGTCGATCACCATCCAACTTTTGCGCGCTTTGACCGATCTCACCGTCATCGCCACCGCCTCGCGTCCCGAAACGCAGGAGTGGGTGCACGAATGTGGTGCCCATCATGTCATCGATCATCGCCAACCTCTGGCACCGCAGGTCGCCTCGCTCGGTCTCGGAGCACCCGGCTTCGTCTTTTCCACCACACAGACAGACAAGCACTACGCCGACATCGTGGAACTGATCGCGCCGCAGGGCCGTTTCGGCCTCATCGATGATCCGGGCGATCTCAGCATCATGCCCTTCAAGCGCAAAGCCGTGTCCATCCACTGGGAGCTCATGTTCACGCGCTCGCTCTTCAGCACGCCCGACATCGATGCCCAAGGCAAACTCCTCAACGAAGTCGCCGCGCTCGTCGATGCGGGCCGCATTCGATCCACGGCCACCGAAGTCGCCGGCAAGATCGATGCCGCGAGCCTCCGCAAGGTGCATGCGCTCATCGAAAGGGGCACCGCACGCGGCAAGATCGTGCTGGAGGGGTTTTGATCGTCTGTGGCATCCGCTGGCGTGACGCGTCACTTCAGCGCGAGGGCTGTGTCCTGGAGCTCCCTCGCGATTTGTGCCGGATTTCGCGGGTGTATTGGAGGTTTTCACGGGAGAAGAAGACCACGGTGAGGCAATGGCGAAGGTCGCGCAGAACGATGTTGCGGGAGTTTCCGGGAGGGCTGGCGCCGTTATCATCTCCACCAGCAAGACACTCTCCTTGCTCCTGAATTTCGAGTCGCAGCGATTCAGGGTTTACGTTGGGCCGCCCACTGCACGGCGCGTTCCAGCATGAAGCCGAGCCCCTCGGTTTTTTCGGGATGCGGGCTGAAGACGAACACGCGGCCTTTTTCAAAGGTGGTGCGCACGATCGCCGAGGTGCCCGGCATGATGCCTTCCGGGGCGCCTTTCTCCGCAATACCGGTGCGGTAGATGCCAAGGCTCTCGTATTCCGGGGCGAGCGGATTGTCCCACTCCCGCCGGCTCAGCAGCGGCCCCTGGCCGTAGTAGATCGCGAGTTGGTCGGTCTTGGTCCCGAAGAAGCCCTGGCCGCCCGGCGAAAGCCCCACCTCGACCGTGCCGTTGCCGCGCGCCCAGTGCCGCTTGTCCACGACCCGCGCCTCGACGAGGCCCAGCGACCACTCGTAGTCATCCGTCGCCAGATACGCGCCGGCGCAGATGCCGATGAAGCCGCCGCCCTTTTTGACAAACTCGCGCACGGCCTCGCGACCCTCTGCGGCCAGGGCTTTTCCCTGACTGCCGCCGCTGCCACCGGGATGGATCAGCACATCGACGTCTTTCAGCGCACCTTTGCGGATCGCCTCTGGAGTCACGGGTGAGACTTCCACGACCGGCCCGTCCTTCGCCGCAGTCAGCACGTCGATCAGCTCGCCCCGGCTCGGACCTGCGCCCGGCCCTTCGTAAACCGCCACGCGGATGGGACCGCCGTTTTTCTCAACGGCGAACGAAGGAAGAGCCAAAGCCAGCAGGCTTGTCAGAAAGAGCAGTCGTTTCATGGGAAGAGGTGCGGCACGGATGCAAACGCCGGTCAATGACGGCGCACTTCAATCGAAAGCGAGGTTTTCGGAAGATGAACTCCCGCCGCGAGTTGTACGGGCGGATGAACCCGGCGACGCACACTTCGGAAGAAAACTTTGTTCAGCTCTTTGCGGCCCACGAGCGGCACCTGCGGGCGTTTGTGCGGTCGATGGGCCTGGATTGGACGGCGGTGGATGATGTGGTGCAGACGATCAGTCTCGTGATGTGGCGGAAGTGGGACACCTTTGACCCGGCGACGGATTTCATGCGCTGGGCGCGGGTGATCGCGCGATTTGAGGTCTTGAAGTTCCGTCGCACGATGGCGCGTGATCGGCATGTCTTCACGGATGACCTCATGGAGCTGCTGGCGGATGCGGCCGACGAACAGGGCGAGGCGAACACCTCCGAGTCCTACCGCGCCGCGCTGGAGGCATGCCTCGACACGCTGCCACCAGCCTCGCGGGAGCTGATATCGGCGGCTTACCGCGGAGATCGCACGATCGGCGAAGTCGCGGGCGACTTTGGGAAAAGCGCCACGGCGTTTTACAAGACGCTGGATCGAATCCGCCAGAATCTGCAGGTCTGCATCGAGCGGCGGATGGCAGAGGCGTAATCGCGAAAACTTTTTTGGGCAATCGCCGGGGCAGCGGGAGTCTGTCGGGCGATGGACACCACTTCCCAGCCGGCTGCGGGCAACGAATCGCTCACGCCTCTGATCTTCGCTCACCTCGACGGACGCCTCGGCGAGGCCGATTTTGCGGTCTTGGAGACGCGTCTGGCCGGTGATCCTGCGGCACGGGATCTTTATGCTCGACTGGCGCGGTTGGACGCGGAACTGCGGGAGGAGCTGGCGGGTCTGCCGGTCAAAGCGCCGATCCGGCAGCCGGCGGTTTTTTTCACGCCTGCGCGGCGTGTCATGGCCATGGCGGCGGTGCTCGCTGTGTTGGCAGGACTGACCATCCTGCTGCTGAAGGATCAGCGGGCGACTGAACCGCAATCCCTCGCTCCAGCGGCGACGCGCGGCGTGGCGGTGATCAGCGCAGAGGCTGGCGCGGTGTGGGAGCGCCCGGCGCTCACGGCGGGGGTGGCGCTGGAGCGGGGCAGGCTGATTTTGCGAGAGGGCCTGGCTCAAATCGACTTTTATGGCGGTGCTTCGGTCAGCCTCTCGGGGCCGGCGGAGATCGAGCTGGTCGGTCCGCATGAGGCCGTGCTCCATCGTGGCCGATTGCGGGCGGATGTGCCACCGGCGGCGCGGGGTTTTGAGATTCGCTCCGCAGACGTGGGCATCGAAGATCTCGGCACGAGCTTCGGTCTGGCGGTCGCGGACGATGCATCGGCGGAGGTGGTCGTGTTTGACGGCGAAGTCCGCGCCATCGGCCGCGATGGCAAAGCGCTGCCCCTTTTTGGTGGCGATACCGCCAAGCTCGCCAAAGGCACCGCTTCACCGCAGGCAGAGAGGCCAAAGGGCGATTTCCCGAACATCGGCCAGATCATCGCCGGAGCGGATGACCATGACGAATCACGCTACGCCGCGTGGAAGCAGGCCAGCCTCAAACTGCGCAGCGATCCGCGCCTGATCGCCTACTACGACTTTGAAGATCTGACCGAGACGTCACGGCGGCTGGAAAACCGAACCACGACAGGCACGGGCAGCGAACTGGATGGCGGCATCGTCGGTGCCCGGGTGACGAAGGGGCGCTGGGCACAGAAAAAGGCGCTGGATTTTCGGTTGGAAGGCGACCGCGTGCGCTTTCAGATCCCGGGCGAGTTCGATGCGATCACGCTGTATGCCTGGGTGCGGATCGACGCCCTGGATCGCCAGCTCAATTCGCTGTTTCTGACGGACTACTTCGACCCGAATGAGATTCACTGGCAGATCTCGCGTGAAGGGCAGATGCACTTCGCCACGAGCCCGATGGGCGTGGAGGACATCCCCAAGCACAACCGCCGTTTCTACTCAGAGCCGATCTGGGATTCAGGAATGAGCGGCCAGTGGATCATGCTGGCCACCACGGCGGATCGTGGTGACGGGACGCAGCCGGGGACGGTCCGGCACTACTGCAACGGACGTCAGGTGCGAATCACCGAAGGCACGCAGATGCACAAAGCACTGCCGAAAATGCGTATCGGGAAAGCGGATCTCGGGAACTGGAGCGATCCCATCTGGACGACCGCCATGCGCACGCTGAACGGCCGGGTGGACGAATTCGCCCTCTACAAGGCCGCCCTCTCCGCCGCCGAGCTGGAGCAGATTTACAGACAAGGAAAACCATGATGAAACCCCACCCCTCAGCGATCCTCTGCCTCATCGCCTTTGCCGCAGCGCCGGCCGCCGATGACGTCGGCATGGGTGAAAAACTCTTCGCGCTCAAGCTGCGGCCCCTGTTTGCGGAAAAGTGCATGGCCTGTCACGGCGACGAGCCGGACAAGCTGAAGGGTGACTTCGACATGCGCACACGTGAAGCCATTCTCAAAGGCGGCGAGAACTTCGGCGCGGACGTTCTGGTTCCCGGCAAGGGCGATGACAGCTACCTCTACATCACCACCACGCGTTCCGAGAAAGACTACGAGATGCCGCCGAAAGAGGCGGATCAACTGACCCGCGAGCAGCAGCGGTGGATCCTCGACTGGATCAATGAAGGTGCGCCGTGGCCCGATGAAGAGCGCGTGACGATGATTCAGAAAAAATACTCCGAGGGTCAGCAGGTCGCCACATCGAAGGCCTTGTCAGACGACTGGCAGAACCGCCGCTACGCACCTGAAAAGCTCTGGGCCTACCGCCCGCTGAGCGTGGAAGACGTTCCTGAGGGTGCGCATCCGGTGGATCATTTCATCTCTCAAAAACTGAAGGAAGCCGGGCTCGAGCCAGGCCCTGTAGCCAGCGCACAGGAACTCGTGCGCCGCATGCGCTTCGGCCTGACCGGGCTGCCGCCGAAGCCGCAGGAGATCACCGCTTTCGAAGCCGCCTACGCGAAAGATCCCGCCGCCGCCGTGCGCGGCTTCGCGCGCCAGCTCATGGCGCTGCCGCAATACGGCGAGCACTTCGGCCTGCACTGGCTGGATGTGGCGCGCTACGCGGACACAGCGGGCTTTGCCAACGACTACGCCCGGCCGAATGCCTGGCGCTACCGCGATTACGTCATCCGCGCCTTCAACGACGACAAACCCTATGCGCAGTTTGTGCGCGAACAGATCGCCGGCGACGAGATCGACGCGAGCAATCCCGAGCATTTGATCGCCACCGGTTTCCTGCGCATGGGGCCGTGGGAGCAGACGGGGATGAGTGTGTTCCGCGAGACGCGCGTGCAGTGGCTTGACGACATCACCGATTCGGTCGGCCAGGCTTTCCTCGGACATGCCATGCAGTGCGCGAAGTGCCACGACCACAAGTTTGATCCCGTCCCGACACGCGACTACTACGCGATGATGGCTGTGTTCACGACCACGCAGTTTGCCGAGCCCGAGGTGCCGTTTTTGCAGCACGAAAACCTCACGGGCATGAAAAACTCCACCCAATGGGTGCAGGCCAAACTCGCCGCCTACCAGGAGCAGCATTCGGCGCTCAACGAGAAGGTGAAGCGCCAGAAGAAACAGGAAACCGCGGAGGCCAAGGTCGGCGACAACGGCCTTGATGCCGGCGACGAAGCATCGCTCGCCAGAATGAGCAAGAACATGGACCGCCACCGCTGGGAGCTGGACCGGAGCAAGCCGGTCGCCTTCGCCGTTTACACTGGCAAGACCATCGAACGCAAAAACGTCGGTGCTCGCATCACAGCGCCGGAGAATCCGTGGGGACAGGGCAAGATGGAGGCCGATGTGATTCTCAACGGCGGCGACGCCTTCTCGCCGGGTGATCCCGTCAAACCCGGTGCGCTCAGCGCAGCGGAAACGCTCGGCGGCATGCAGCCCGAGCCGTTTCCCGCCGACAAGGGCAAGCGCCGTCTCGCCTTGGCGGAATGGATTGTCGATCCGAAGAATCCCCTCACGGCACGCGTGTTGGTGAACCGTGTCTGGTCGTGGCATTTCGGCAAAGGCATCGCCGGCAATCCGAACAACCTTGGCGGCACCGGAGCGCTGCCGACGCATCCCAAACTGCTCGACTACCTGGCGCAATGGTTCATGGATCACGACGGGTCCGTGAAGCAGTTGAACGAACTCATCGTCACTTCCGAGGCCTACCGCCGCAGCACGCGCCATCCCGACGCGGACAAGGTCACGAAACTCGATCCGAAGCATGAACTTTACGCCGCCTTCCAGCCGCGGCGTCTGAGCGCCGAGGAGATTCGCGATGCCATGCTGGCTGCGAGTGGCGAACTCAATCCGCAGATCGGCGGGATTCCTGCACGGCCTGACATGAATCTGGAAGTCGCCATGCAGCCGCGCCAGATCATGGGCGGCACCGCTTCCGTCTATGAGCCCGATCCGCTGCCGAAGCAGCGCAACCGGCGGACGGTTTACACGGAGAAAGTTCGCGGCCTGCGCGATCCCTTTCTCGAAACCTTCAATCAACCCGGCCCGGACAAATCCTGCGAGCTGCGGGAAACCTCCACCGTCGCTCCGCAGGCGCTGACGCTGCTCAATGCGGAGGAGATTCAGGATCGGGCGCTCGCACTCGCCGCTGATCTGCTGAAGGCCAAAGGCGACGACAGCGCCATCATCCGCGCCGCGTTTCTCCGCTCGCTCGGTCGTGCTCCGTCGTCGCAGGAGATGGCCGCCTGCCTCAAGCACTGGACCGCAGCGACGGCGGAGGAGCAGGGCAAGACCTACCCGCCCAAGACTTACCCCGTGAGCATCAAGCGCACCGTCATGGCCGAGAAAACCGGCGAGCCGTACGACTTCGAAGAGATCCTGCCCGCCTACCACGACTACCAGCCGGATCTTCAGCCTGGCGAAGTCGATGCCCGCACGCGCGGCCTCGCGCAGGTCTGCCTCGTCATCTTCAACCTCAACGAGTTCACCTACCTCGACTGAACGACTCATGAAAACGCCTTCTCATCACTTCGCCACGCCGGCACGCCGCGACGTACTTTTCGGACTCGGTGCCGGGCTCGGCTCCGTCGCCCTCAGCTCGCTGCTGCACGGTGCCGATCCCATGCTCAAGGTCGTGCATCATCCCGCACGCGCGAAGCGCTGCATCTTCCTCATGATGGAAGGCGGCCCCTCCCACATCGACACCTTTGATCCGAAGCCTGAACTCACGAAACGGCACCTGAAGAAGTTCACGCGCAGCGGCGACATGGAGAGCGCCATGTCCTCCGGCGAGCGCTACTTCGTGAAGAGCCCCTTCGAATTCATCAAGGCGGGCCAAAGCGGTGCCGACATGTGCGCCGAGTGGCAGCATCTCAAGAACGTCGCCGATGACCTCTGCTTCTACCGCGGCTGCCAGGTCGAGTCCGTCAATCACCCCACCGCCTGCTACCACGTCAATACCGGCAACCGCTTCGGCGGCGATCCCGCCGTCGGCTCCTGGGTCACCTACGGCCTCGGTTCCATGAACGAAAACCTGCCCGGCTTCGTCGTTCTGCCGCGCACCAGCTACCCGCAGGGCGGTGCCGCGAATTGGGCGAACGGCTTCCTCCCCGCAGCCTACCAGGGCACGCCGCTGCGTCCGGAAGGCAGCCCCATCCTCGATCTCAATCCACCGCCCGGCGTCACCCGGGAGCGCCAGCGCAAAAACCTCGACCTGCTCGCCCAGCTCAATCAAGGCCACCTCGAAAAGCGCCCCGGCCGCAGCGAACTCGAGGCGCGCATGTCGTCCTACGAGCTCGCCTACCGCATGCAGATGGAGGTGCCCGGCATTCTCGATCTCGACGGCGAAAAACCGGCCACGCTGGAGGCCTACGGCATCGGCGACAGCAAGACGGACTCCTTTGGCCGCAAGTGCCTGCTCGCGCGGCGTCTCGTCGAAAAAGGCGTACGCTTTGTCCAGGCCTACGCCGGCAACTGGGACAGCCACGACTACATTCAGAAAGCCCACGGCTCGCTCATTCGCGCCGTCGATAAGCCCATCGCCGCCCTCATCGCCGACCTCAAGCAGCGCGGCATGCTGGAAGACACGCTCGTCATCTGGTGCGGTGAATTTGGCCGCACGCCGGACAACGGCCTGCGTGGCGGCGGTGAATCCTACGGCCGCGATCACAACGCCAAAGCCATGGCCATGTGGTTCGCCGGCGGCGGCACGAATGCCGGCCACACCATCGGCGAAACCGACGAACTCGGCGCCGAGGCCGCCCACTGCGTGCATCACATCCGCGACGTCCACGTCACGCTCCTCCACCTCCTCGGCCTCGACGACAACAAGCTCACCTACTACCACGCCGGCCGCCACAAGCAGCTCAGCCAGTTCGGCGGGCAGGTGATCAAGGAACTGCTGGCGTAGCAACGCACAGCGGGCGTGAACGATCCGTTCATCGAGGGGCGTAGTGTCCCCATGAAGCTTCGCGCCCTTTTTCTCGCCGTCCTGTGGTCCTCCGCCGCCACTGGCGCACCTCCCGGAGCCACGCCGCTGTCACCGCCCAAGCCGCCGAAGTCGATCGCCCCGCATGTGCCGGCGAATTGGAAGGTGGGAGCGGCGACGATGAAGGTCACGCCGCAGAAGATGCTGTGGATGGCCGGTTACGCGGCGCGAAAGAAGCCCGCCGAGGGCAAGGTGCAGGAGCTTTTCGCGAAAGCGCTGGCCCTTGAGGATGAACAGGGCGGCAGGCTCGTGTTTGTGACGCTCGACCTCATCGGCGTGCCGCAACTGCTGCGACGCGAGGTGGCCGCAAGGGCTGAAAAGCAGTTTCAGCTACCGCCGGCGAATCTGGTGATGAACGCCTCGCACACGCACAGCGGTCCGTCCTTGCGCACCACGCCGCTGACCGATGCGGACCGCGAGAATCCGAAGGCCAGGGACTCGTGGGAATACACGCAGAAGCTGCAGGACGACCTCGTGGCCCTCATCGGCAAGGCGCTGGCGGAGATGCAGCCGGCGCGGCTCACGTGGAACAAGGCGCGGTGCGGTTTCGCGATGAACCGCCGCCGTGACTACACGCTGCCGCCGGATCATCCGAATGCGAACAAGGCGCCGAATCCGAACGGTCCGGTCGATCACGAAGTGCCCGCCCTGCGCGTCGAAGCGCCGGACGGCACGCTGAAGGCCACGCTGTTTGGCTACGCCTGTCACAACACGAGCCTCGGCTTTTACAACTGGTGCGGAGACTACGCGGGATTCGCCCAGGAGTATCTTCAGGAGCACCGCCCGGGTTTCACAGCGCTGTTCCTGATGGGTTGCGGTGGCGATCAAAATCCGTATCCGCGCCGCAGCGATGTCGTCCCGGGCATCACCGACCTTGAGCTTTCGATGCAGCACGGGCGCTCACTTTCCAATGCCGTCGAAATGGCGCTCACGGTCAATCCCCGTCCGGTGGCCGGTCCGATCCGTGCCGCGTATGAGGAGATCAAGCTCAGCTACGCCAACGGCAAGCGCGAGGATCACGACTATCCCGTGCAGGTGATCAAAATCGGCAACGATCTCACCTTCATCACGCTCGGCAGCGAGGTCGTGGTGGATTACTCGCTGCGCTTCAAGCGCGAGTTCGCGGGTGAGGCGGGCGTGTGGGTGGCGGGCTACTCGAACGACTACACCGGCTACATGCCCAGCCTGCGCGTGCTCAAGGAAGGAGGCTACGAGGCCGCCGCCGGCTGGGCGGAGGATGTGGAGGACCGCATCGCGAAAAAGGTTCACGAACTGCACGGCAAAGTCTCGGAATGATCGCGAGACGAGTCCGATTCAATTTTTGCGCAAAGGGCGGCTACGGAGCCGGGTGACGGCGGCGAGGCCGATGAGCAGCAGATGTGTCAGGCCCGGTTCGGGAACCACGACGATCACGCCCGCGGTCGCGAAAGCGCTGGTGTCCCACACCAGCCCTGCGGTCAGCGTCGGCAGATCAAAGTCGCCATGCGTTCCTCCCTCAGAGAAGGCTGCGCCGGTGGTGAAGGAGCCGGACATCACGCCCGACCAGTCGAGCAGGTTGAAGACATCACCGGACTGGGCGTTGGCGAGGTAGCCGTTGTCCAGAATCGAAACCGTGCCGCCGCCGTTGCGGGTGCCGAGATCAAGACCGCCGGTGATTTGGATGAAATCATGATCGCCGAGCGCCGCCGGGCCGCCGGTGATCCAGGATGGCGAGCTTACGGTGATGTAGTCGTTCGCGCCGGTGTAGCTGCCGGCGGCCAGCGCGGCGAGGATGCCGGCGTCGTTGGTGGTCGCGCTGGTAATGGAGAGCTGGAGCTGCGATCCGCCGGCCACCGTCAGGCCGCCTGCGCCTTCGATGACAAGCGTGGTGTTGCTGACCGTCGTATCGCCGAAACCCACGGCTAAAATTCCCACGTTCGCGCTGCTGGCGAGATCCCCGATGATCACGTTTCCGGCGATGACACCCGATCCCGGTGAACCATTGGCTCCTCCGGCCAGAACCGGCGCAGTCGCGAGTGTCGCACCTGCTTTGACCACGGTCACCGTGCCAGACCCCGTGAGCGATCCTACGGCGGCGAGCGTGCCGATCTGAACGCTGCCATCGCTCACGGTGGTGCCGCCGGAGTGGCTGTTCACGCCTTCGAAAACGAGGACGCCCGTGGTGGTCTTCGTGAGTGCGCCGCCGCCGTTCAGCTCGCCCAGATTGCGCAGCGTGCCGGATTGCGCGTTGAAAGTGACGACGGCACCGGCGGCGCCGATGGCATGTGCATTCATCTCCAGGCTGCCGCCGTCGAGCGTGACGGCGATGTTTTCCGTGCCGACGCCGTCGCTGTAGCCGATGTCGCCGCCCACGGAAAGCGAACCGCCGGTCACGGCGAGGGTGTTGTTGACGACGTTGAGCGCATTGCCGCTGGTGCCGCCCATGCTGATGCCGCCGGTCACGCTCACGGCGCCGCCGGAGATGTTGAATGCGGACGTCGCGGTGGTCGCGCCGGTGGCGGTGGAGGAGTTCACCGCCAGGTTCACCGCGCCGAGCGTCGTCGTGCTGCCGCTGATGTTCACGGTGGCTGTCGTGCCTGCACCCGAGCCCGTGCCGGCGGATGCGCCGGTGAGTCCGAGCACACCCGCGTTCAGCGTGCCGATGCTCGTCGTGCCGATGCCGGAGATGTTGAGCGTCGAGACGGCGTTGCCGGTGGAAGTGGCGGAGCTGGAGGTGTTGGTGCTCATCGTGACCGTGCCAAAAGTGACTTCGGTGTCCGTCGTGGTGCCTCCGAGAGTCACGGTGCCGGTGATGTTGTTCGTCGTGATGCTTCCGCTGGTTCTCGAGGCGATGGTGACGGTCGTGGCGTCCAGCACGCCGGTGTCGAAAATGAAGGTGCCCGTGCCCATGCCCGTGCCCGCGGTGCGTCCACCCACTCCGAGCGTGCTGAGCAGGAGATCCGAATGATGTCCGCTCAGATCGACGAAGCCGGAAAGCGCACCCGCCGTGCCGGCGCCGCCGTTTTGCACGTTCATGACGGCGCGACCGTCACCCGCGAGGTTTCGCAGCACGAGCGTGCCGGTGGTGGAGAGGAAATTGACCACGCCCTGGCCGCGGGCGCTCACGCCGCCGAAGAAGAAGTTGTTGGCCTGAAGCAGGTTCGTTCCCGTGCCGAGACGCAGCGTCTGCGCGGCGAGCGTGCTGCTGTCCAGGGAGATCGTGGTGGCGATGAGCGTGCTGTCCTGCGCCAGGATGACCGTGGAACCGCCGCCGCCAGCACCCGCGCCGCCGCCGCCGTTGCTCGGATCGCCGATGCGGAAAATGCCGGTGCCCAAATTCGCGTAGAAAGTCGCCAGCCCGCTCATGTCCAGCACGCCGGCATTGCTCACGCTGGTGGTGATGCTGTTGCCCACTTGCACGTTGGCGTTGGTCGGAGCACCGACATCCCCCAGCTTGAAGGTGCCTTCACCCGTCATGCTCAGCCGCGTTTTGGTCACAGCCGCCGAATCGTATCCCACGATGAACGAGCCATCGAAACGCAGCGTCTGCCCGGCACCGATCATGATCGTGTTGTAGCTCGTGCTGTTCGTCTGCACGAGCACCGGACCTGCAAACGTCACGCTGGCGGCGCTGAGATCGAGCGCGGCGACATTGGTGCCGGCCTGCGTGGCACCAAAGGTCAGCGTGCCTCCGGTTTGTGTGGCGGTGTAAACGAGCGTGCCGCCGTCTAGAACGGTGCCGCCGAGGTAGGTGTTCACGCCGCCGAGGGTGAGCGTGCCCGCGCCGGTCTTCGTCAGGCCGAAGGCTTCCGCTCCGCTCCCGATGACGCCGTCCACGGTCAGATTGCCCGCCGCCGTATCCACGGTGACACTGGTTCCGAGCGTCACCTCGCCGGAGCCGAGATTTAGCGCGTTGGTGCCGGTGTAGGTGAAATCTCCCGCCCAGACATACGTCGCGCCATCAAGAGTGACCGGAGCGCCGCCGGTGTTGTCGATGACCGTGTTGGCACTGATGGTCAAAGCGCCCGTGCCGAGGGCTGTCGCCGAGTTGAGGTTCAGAATCCCGCTGGTGAGCAGCAGTCCTGCGGCCCCGCTGTTGCCGCCGCTCAGAGTGAGGGCTCCTGCGCCGGCTTTTGTGACGACGCTGGTGAAAGTGAGACCTCCGCTCACCTCCAGGGACGCCCCGGTTCCGGACACGTTCCAAGTCTGCGGGGCCGCGACGACGACCGGCGCGGCGATCTTGATCGTCCCGGCATTGTCCCGCACTTCGATGCCGGCGGCGACGGTCTGCGGCGAGATCGTCAGCACGCCGCCGGTGCCGGGGTTCAGGGTGATCGCCGTGACGCCCGAGGGGGCGTTTTCGAAATACAGGCTGTCGATGGTGAACGCCCCGTCGAGCGCGGTGGTGATCTGCGTGTCGGTGGTGAAGGGCGCTGAAGCCGCGCTGAAAAACACGCTGCTGGCAGCGCCTGGAATCTGGGAGGCGGGAATCAGCCCCGCGGCGTCCGTGCTCCAGTTGGCCAGGCTGCCCCACGAAAAATCCGTGCCGCCCCGCCAGTAGCGCGTCTGCAAGGCGGCGGCGGTGACGCTGATCAGGTTGTCCGTCGTGGAGAGGCTCAGGTTCCAGCCGACGATGCCGTCACCGAGCACGAAATTCGCCAGGGACAGTCCGCTGCCTGCCGAAATGATGTTGTAGGTCATCTCGGTGACACCGCTGCCGGTGCTGGAGAAGTCCAGCGTGATCGTCCCCGTGACGGTGGCGGCCAGCAGCGTGGCCAGACTGTCGGCGGAGGTGCCGTCGAGTTCCAAAACGAGCCGGCCGCCGTCCCCGATGGTCAGGCCTGACAAGCCAGCGAGCGACTGAGCCGTGCCATTGCGGAAATCCATCACAGCTCCCGCGCCGATCGTCAGCGCACCGATTCCATCGCTGCCGAAACCCGCCTGCAGGGTGCCGCCGCTCACGGTCACCGCTGCGCCGTTGAGATCGGTGGTTCCCGCGAGCGTGACCGATCCTGCGCCCGTTTTGAAAAGCGCTCCCGTGCCGACGGCAGTGACCCCGGCGGAGACGGTCAAGCCGCCGCCGGGATCGACGGCATCCAGAGTCGCTCCACCTGCTCCGATGGTCAGGACGCGCCCGGTTCCGAGGTCGCCCGGACCCGATCCCGTGTAGGAGAGCGTCGCACCGTCCACGGTGATCGCATCGCCGGTGCCCAGGGCTTCACCGCCGGTGACGGCCAGCGTGCCGCCGGTCACGCTCACCGGGCCTGAGAAGGTGTTCGCGCCGCTCAGCGTCACCGTGCCGGACGTGGTTTTGTTGAGCCCGACCGCTCCGGCCAGGATGGCGCTCACGCTCCCGTCGTGCAGTTCGAAGGCGGAGGTGGAAGTGAGCATTCCCGTTTCACCCGTGATGGCGCCGCTTTGCAGAGTCACACTGGCGACGGTGTTCGAGCGCGTGTTGATGTCGAATGTGCCGCCACTGATCGTGACACCGCCCGTTGCCAACAGGGCGTTGTCCGCTCCGAGCGCCAGCGTGCCCGCGTTGATCGTCGTGCCGCCGGTGTAGGTGTTGAGGCCGGAGAGCGTGAGCGTGCCTGCGCCGTTTTTTGTCAGGCCGCCGGAGGTGTTCGCGGCAGTGGTCACCGTGCCGATCACCGCACCGCTGCCGCCGCCGCCGCCGCCGAGCAGGGTGACGGTGGGCGCGGAGGAGTAGCCGACGCCCGGATTCGTCACCACGATTGCGAGTACCTGGCCGAAGGTCGGACTGGCGGGATCGAGGTCCACCGTGGCGGAGGCAGTGGCGCCGCTACCGCCTCCGCCGGTGATCTCGACATACGGCGCACCGACGTAGCCGCTGCCTGAGGAGCTTACCGCGATGCTGGAAACGCCGTCTCCCGTGGGTGCCTGCAGGGCGGTCGTGATGGTGATGTTGAATCCGTTTGAGTCGATGACCGCACCGCCGGCGAAGCTGCCGAAAGCGCCGTTCACGTAGGCGTTCAACACGCCGGAACCGCCGGAACTCGTGGTGCCGAGAAACAGGGTGGTGTTTGCCGAGGCTCTCAGCGTCCCGCCGTTGAAGTTCACGCGGGATTTCGTGGCGGATGCTGTGCCGTTGTAGTGCAGGATCTGGTTCGTGACCAGCGTGCCGGCATTGAAGTTCAGATGCGTCGTGCCCAGCGCCCGTCCCTCATTCTGCTGGCCCATCGTGACGAGAAATCCGGCGTTGTTCACCAGGCCGCCCGCCACCGTCATCGCACCTTCCGCCGTCGTCGTGGCGTTCGCGGTCGAACTGCCGCTGCGGAAGCCGAGGGCGATGTGCTGGCCTGTGCGCTGCACCTCCCCGCCGGTGATGGTGAACTCCCAGTGCTCGTTGCGGAACATGATGTAGTCCGCCGTGTTCAGCGTGCCGCCGGTGATTTGCATGATCGCGATGGAGGCCGCCACGGGACCGTCCAGCGAATCCACACGGTTGGTGGAAATGCTTCCGCTCGACAGGAAAAGCCCGCCATAGCCAAGCGATCCCAAACCGATGCCCGAGGAGGCAGTGGGTGTGGTGATGGCCAGGTCACCACCGCGATTGACCAGCGACCCCACAAAATTCGTCGGGGTGCCGATGGCCATGGTCGTGGTCGAGTAGCTCGATCCGGCTTCGAGAAGCAGCATGCCCGCGACGCCGGCGGAGCCCAGCGTGGTGGTGCCCGCACCGGTGGTCACCGTGCCTGCGATCGCGAGGCGGCCAGCGCTCACGACGATGCTGCCGTTGCTGCTGACATTGCCCGTCAGCCTGAGCGTGCCCGCACCGGTCTTCGTCAAAGTCCCGCCGGGTGCGAGGTCGGAGGTCAGCGTCAGTGTGTTGGCGGCCTCCACCACCTCAAAGATGGAAACGCCGGACAGCGCGACGGCGCGATTCATCACCGGATTGTTCGTGCCCGTGACCTGCAGCGTGGTGTTCGCATTCAATGTCAACGAACCGGCGGCCGCCCCCAGGCTCGCGTTCGAATCGATCGAGAGCACGCCGCCGGCCACCACCGTGCCTCCGCTGTAGGTGTTTTCGTCGCCCAGGATCAGCGTGCCGCTTCCCAGTTTCATCAGGCCGATTGAATTGGCCCCGGCGTGGGTGTCCGCGATGATTGAGTCGTAGGAGAAGGAGCCGCCGGCGTTGCTGGTGTCCAGCCCCAGAAACGAGCCGCCGAGGAAGCCGCCGGTCGCCGTGCCCAGCGCCGCGATGAGATCGACGTCCGCCGCGGCGAATTCACCCGCGTCGCCGACATTCAGCGCCAGTGTGCCGCCGGCCTTGATGATCAGGTTGTCGTGCGTCCAGCTTGCGGAGCTGGCGTTGTAGAGTGCCGACCGCAGGGCCATCTGCAGCACACCGGCATTCACCGTGGTGGGTCCGGTGTAGCTGTTGATCCCGGAAAGTGTGAGAATGCCGTCTCCATTTTTGGTGAGGCCGCCGGAGGTGTTGGCGACGAGGCCCGCAGCTGATATGTCCGCACCCGTGCCACCGCCGCCATGCAAAGTAATGGTCGGCGTGCCCGTGTAGCCGGTGCCCGGATTGGTGAGCACCACGCTGGTGACGCTGCCGTAGGTCGAACTCGCCGGATCAAAGTCCACCACGGCGAACCCGGTGGCTCCAAAGCCGTCGCCGCCGCTGATCTCGACGTAGGGTGCGCCTACGTAGCCGCTGCCGCCGCTGTTGAGCGTCAATCCGCTGATACCGTCGCCTGTGGGAGCCGTCAGGTTGGCGGCCACGGTGACGTTTCTGCCGTTCGTGTCAAAAACCGCGCCACCTGCAAAGGTGCCGAAAGCCCCGTTCACGATGGTCGCCAGATTCACGTTCAGCGGCACGAAGGCGGTGGAATTGGCCGCCGCCTGCAGCGTTCCTCCGTTGAAGTTCACCACGGCGGTCGGCGTGTTCAGGGCGACCAGCGTGTTCGTCACCAGCGTTCCGCCGGCCAGGTTCAGGAAGACCGTCGGCGTGCCGGCGGCCTGGCCGAAGGAGACATTGCGCCCGGTGTTGTCCACCAGGCCGCCGACCATGTTCATCACGGAGGTGCCGGACAGGTTGTAGCCCAGGGAGAGGTTCTGCGTGGCGCCCGCGCGGCGGACCTCGCCGCCCGTCACGGTGAATTCGGAGCGCAGATTGCTGAGGATGATGTACTCCGAAACGTTCAGCACTCCGCCGGAAACCTGCGCCACGCTGGTGCCGGCGGCGCTGTTGTAAAGATTGAGCCGGTTGGTCGTGAGGCTGCCGCCGGAAATCATGAGCGCTCCGTAGCCGCCGCCAGTGCCAAGGCTGATGCCTTGCGAGGTGGTGGCCGTGGTGGTGGCCGCCGTGCCCCCGCTGATCCGCAGGGCGCCCGTGCCGCCGCTGCTCACACCGATGGAAAGGGTCGTGGTTTTGAAATCCGCGCCGCTCACGATGTCCAGCGCCGCGATGGCTCCGCTGGCATTGCCCACCGTGGTCGCCCCCGCTCCCGACTCCACGGCTCCGGAGAGTCGCAATGTGCCGCCGGTGATGATCAGGTTGCTTGCACTCGTCACATTTCCGCTCAGCCGCAGCGTGCCGGCGCCGGTTTTTGTCAAAACCCCGCCGGGCGTCAGGTTGGAGCTCAGGGTGACGACGTTGGCGCTCTCCACGACCTCGAAAGTGGAGGTTCCCGCCAGCGAGATCGTCCGGTTGACGACCGGATTGCTCGTGCCCGTGACTTGCAGTGTCGTGCCCGCATTCAGGGTCAGAGCACCGCCCGCGGCTCCGAGGCTGGCGTTCGTGCCGATCGAAAGCACCCCGCCTGAGACGATCGTGTCTCCCGTGTAAGTGTTGCTGTTTCCCAAGATCAGCGCACCGGTGCCCAGCTTCACGAGGCCCACGGAATTGGCCCCGCCGTTCGTGTCGGCCAGGACGGAGGTGTAAGTGAACGAGCCTCCGGCATTGCTCGTGTCCAAACCCAGGAACGATCCGCCGAGGAAGCCGCCAGTGGCCGTGCCCAGCACCGCGATGAGATCGATGTCCGCCGCGGTGAACTCACCCGCGCCGCCGACATTCAACGCCAGCGTGCCGCCTGCGTTGATCGTCAGATTGCCCGCCGTCCAGTCGGCCGATGCGCCGTTGTAGAGCGAGGATGTCCGGGCGAATTGCAGGGTGCCCGCATTCACCGTGATCGGCCCCGTCTGCGTGTTCTCGCCGGACAGCGTGATCGTGCCCAGGCCGGTCTTCACCAGGCTGATGGCGCCACCCGTGTTCTGCACGTTCCCGGCAAACACGCCGCCGCCGTCCGCTCCTCCCACGGTCAGCGTCGCCGCACCTGCGGCGAGGTTGTCGATGACGCTTGTGCCCGCCCCGGAGCTGGACACACCGTTGAGCGTCTGGTTGAAGCCGTTCAAGTCGAGCACCGCCGTCAGACCGGTGCCCGGGTTCATCGTGAAGTTTCCTTTTCCCGCGCCGGAGGGCAGCGCATCCGCGATGCCGACCCGCAGCGTGCCGTTGCTGATCGTCGTCGTGCCGCTGTGCGTCGCCAGCGCATTCAGTTGGGCGATGCCGACACCGCTCTTCGTCACAGCACGCGTTCCGCTCAGCTCGCTGATTGCCCCGCCGATCACCAGCGTGGTGTCCACGCCGGGATTCAGGACGAGGTTGCCGTTCATCGCCAGGTCGTTGCTGAAGGTGTGTATCCGCGGGGTGAAATTCAACGAGGACGAGCGGCCGGAGGTAATCGTCAACGTGCCTGCGTTGTGGGTAAAGTCGGCGACGCTGAAGTTCGTGGTGTTGTTGTGGGTCAGGGAGAGCGTGGCCGTGCCGTCGTAGATCAGGTGGGTGCCCGCCGCCGCGTTGACATGGCGCAGTTCCAGATTTCCCGACTTCACCGTGGTCGTTGAACCTGCGGGTCCCAGCGAGTTCGCCGCGCTGGCATAGATGCGACCGGAATTGACGACGAAGCCGCCCGTCAGCGAGGAGGCGCCGTTCAGAATCAGAATAGAAGTGGAGTTGGATGCGCCGTTCAGGGTCAGCTTTTGTCCCGCGCTGGATTCGGAGATCGCGCCCAGGGTCATGATGGTGTACACCGAGGCCAGGTTGATCGTCAGATCCCCCGCCAGCGTCGTTGCGCCGAAGGTGCTGCGGCCATAGACAGAGCCGGTGATGTTGCTGCCGCGGGTCAGACCGAGTTCCGACGCCGTGCTCACATTCAGGGTGCCAAAAGTGAAGATCGTGTCCGTGGCGGCCGAGGTGATCCGGTCCGCGATGATCGAGACGTTGCCTCCCAGGGTGGTGTTCCGCCCGAAGATTAGATTGGCGTCGTTTCTCAGGTGCAGCACTCCGCCGTTGAGTTCCAGCGTGCCGTCGCCAAGCGCCTTGGTGCTCGGACCTACGGCCCGCAGCGTGCCTTCGTTCAGCACCAGCGCACCCGTGAAACCGGTGCTGCCACCGCTCAGCACGAGCGTGCCCGCGCCCGTCTTCGTGACGCGCATACCACCGGAAAGTGACGAAGAAACGACGGCCTCGACACCGGAGGCGACCGAAACATCGGCATCCGCCGCAAATGCCAGCGTCCCGCCGGAGAGCGTGATCTGACCTTCCTCAAAAGACAGACCGCCGATGTCCTGCGTGCCGTCCACCGTCACGGTGAATGTACCCGTGGCGTCCGTCCCGGCGGAAAAGACGGCGATGTCTCCCGCCGTCCATGCGGACACGACTCCACTGCCGTCGGCGAGGGCGTTCCAAAAAGCGTCCGTAGCATTCCACGCTCCTGTCGGAGAGACGCCGCCGGATCCGGCAGTGTCTCCGTCGAGGTCCCAGTAAACCGTGGCCGCGCGGGTCACGCTGGAGGTCATCATCGTTGTCATCAGGCCGAAAGCGGCGATGCGCCGACCGAGGCGACGCTTGAAATTTTTCATGGGTTTTCAAAAGGGGTTCAAAGGGCAACAGCACAGAACCGGCCATTCTTCCCGCGTCTGCGGAACATCGTTTTATAAGCACGCACCCTGCGCATAAAAATACCACCATGCGACGCTTCACCCGAAAGCCTTCTGCTTCACCTGCGTTCCCAAGCGTTCCATGACGCGCCTCATCGTTCTCCTTTCGTCTCTCGCTCTTTTGTCCTCGTCCTTCGCGGCGGAGCAGCGCCCCAACATCCTCTTCGCCATCGCCGACGACTGGGGCGCGCACGCGGGCGCCTACGGCACGCCGTGGGTGAAGACGCCGGCGTTTGACCGCATCGCGAAGGAGGGCGTGCTTTTCACGAAGGCCTACACGCCCGTGGCGAAGTGTGCGCCATCACGCGCCATCGTGCTCACCGGTCGCCACGCCTGGCAGAACGAGGAAGCGGGCAATCACATGGCCTTCTTCCCCGCGAAGCTGAAGAGCTGGCCGGAGGTTCTCACTAAAAAAGGCTGGCACATGGGCATCACCGGCAAAGGCTGGGGACCGGGCATCGCCAATGATGCGAACGGCAAACCGCGCCAGATCACCGGCAAACAGTACGCCAAACGTAAGGCGCCGCCGCCCGCCTCTGGGATCTCCAACAACGACTACGCGGCCAATTTCGTCGATTTCCTCGACGATGCACCGAAGGAAGGCCCCTGGTGCTTCTGGTATGGCAGCACCGAGCCGCATCGCGGCTACGAGTACCAGTCCGGCGTGAACAAGGGCGGCAAGAAGCTCTCCGACATCCCCAAAGTGCCCGACTACTGGCCGGATGACGACATCGTGCGCCATGACATGCTCGACTACGCTTTCGAGGTCGAGCATGTGGACCTTCACCTCGCCCGCATGATCGCCGAGCTCGAAAAACGCGGCCAGCTCGACAACACGCTCATCATCGTCACCGCCGACCACGGCATGCCCTTCCCTCGCTGCAAAGGCTACGCTTATGAAGACAGCAATCATGTGCCGCTCGCCATCCGCTTCCCCGCCGGCATGAAAAAAACCGGCCGCGTCATCGACGACTTCGTCAACTTCACCGACATCGCCCCCACGATTCTCGACTACGCAGGCATCGCCGAGAAGGACAGCGGCATGCTGCCGATCACCGGCAAGAGCTGGCGGCCGATTTTGGAAAGCGAAAAAAGCGGGCGCGTCATCGCCGAGCGTGATCACACGCTCATCGGCAAGGAACGCACGGACGTGGGCCGGCCGAACGACTGGGGCTATCCCATCCGCGGCATCGTCACCACCGAGCATCTCTTCCTGAAGAACTACGAGCCCACCCGCTGGCCTGCCGGAAATCCCGAGACCGGCTACCTCGACACTGACGCCAGCCCCACCAAGACGCTCATCCTCGAAATGGGCCGCAAGGACCGCAGCGACAAATTCTGGCAGTTGAACTTCGGCCTGCGCCCCGCTGAGGAATTCTACGATCTCACCGTCGATGCAGGCTGCGCGCGCAACCTCGCCGCCGAGTCCGTTCACACCGACAAAGTGAAGCAACTGCGTGAGCGCATGGAAACTGAACTCAAAACGCAGAACGATCCGCGCATGGCCGGCAATGGCAAAATCTTCGACGAATATCCCGCCACCAACGGTGCCGGCTTCTACGAGAAGTTCATGCGCGGTGAGAAGGTGAACGCCGGCTGGGTCTCTCCGACGGATTTTGAAAAGGAACCCATCAAGCAGCCATGACCACGCAGGCATCGCGTCAGAGCGCGGTGGTTTCCGGCTTCAAGGATCCTTTGATCCTGCTGGCGCGGGGCTGAATCTGCATCTTGAATGCGGGCATGTCCGACACTGCCGCCGAACCGTTCTTCCATGCCGCCGACTTCGAATTCGCCCAGGACTTGCTGGCGGGCGATGACACGGCCTGGCGGCGTTTCGACGCCGAATTCGTGCCGGGAATCGCCCAGCGCCTGCGCGGCATGGGCGCTTCGGATGCCGACGCGGACGAGGTGCAGGGCCTGGTGATCGAGCGGCTGTGGACGCGGCAGAAACTGGCCTCCTACACCGGAAACGGGCCGCTGATGGGCTTCGTGCGCACGACGGCCTCGAACGCGTGGCTGGAGTATCTGCGCAAACATCGGCGGGAGGTGAACGCGAGTGCGATGGCTGGCGAAGATGAAGAGGGCGATGCGATGGACCGCCTCGCACGTGATGAAGGCGAGGCTCCGCAGGAGTCGCCGCTGGCCGAGCTCCTGCGCGATGCGCTGAAACACGCGATGGAACGTGCCGATGCTGAAGCGCTGCTCATTCTGCGCCTTTCCCTGCTCCAGGACATCAAGCAGCGCGATCTGTGCGATGTATGGGGCGGCGTGCATGAGGGCACGATCTCCGCCAAGAAGAAGCAGGTCATGATGCAGATCCGCGACGACACGCTGGCTTTCGTCGCGGAACGCGAGCCGAATCTGGCGATCACCTGGCAGGAACTGCTGGAGGCCTGCGGCGAGGGTGCGGAGGCCATTTTGGGGCCTGCGGGCGAATAATTTCATCTTTTTGCACAAGTTCCTCCCGGCCGCGCATCCACTTCTGCAGCCCTCACCCCGAACAAGTATGAACGACGAACAAGACCTCCTCACCCTCACGCGCTTTCTGAACCACTTCGACCCGGATGTCGAAGGCCGTGCCGCCGAACCGCCGCCTGCGGACGTGGCCGTGCGTCTGGATCGCTTTGCCGCTGGGGAAGCCGATCCCGCCGAACGCAGCAGCGTGGCCGGACTGCTCAAGGAGCACCCGGAGTGGGTGCGCTATCTCGCTGGGGCGATTCGGCAGCGGGCTTGATCAGGCTTCCTGCGCCATCCTTCGCAGCAGTGCTTTCGCTTCCTCAACACGTAGCTCAGGATACGCGGAGATAAGCCGTGCGAGCCAGCCGGTGAGACGCGGCGCCGCGTAGCTGCTGCCGCTGACCACGCGCTCCCCGCCGCCTTTCCACGGCACGCGCACATCGTGGCCATGCGCGCTGAATTCCACCAGGCTGCCCGCGCGGCGCTGCCAGATGTCCGGCGGCAGGCTGGCGAGATTGACGGTGATGACGGTGGGAAACCAGCCCGGCCATTCGCGCACGGAAACGTCGTGGTTGTTGCACCCGGCGACGATGTGGACGTTGCGCAGGTAGGCGAGGTCGGTCCACTCCTTGTAGGGCATGACAAAACGTGCGTCGCCGGGGCTGCCGAAGCTGCAATTGAGGATGTGATAGCCGCGCTCGATGGCGTGACGCGCGGCCTCCCACACGATGGTGCTGCGGGATTTCAAATCGCCGTCGAGCACTCGAAAGCTGCCGATCTCCGCTTTGGGCGCGATCGAGCGGATGATCCACGCGATGGCGGTGCCGTGGCCCATGGCATCACCTGTGGTGTTTTCTACGGCACGGAGGAAGGAGCCGTCGATCATAAACGCGGTGTCGTCGGCGAGCGTGAGGCCGGCGAGATCGGTGTGGGTGGTGTCGATGCCGGAATCGAGCACGGCGACGCGCACACCGCTGCCGTCCGCCGCCGCGAGGGCGGCGCGTGCTTCGTCGAGATGCGGTGATTCGATCCAGGAGGCGGACATGATCTATTCCTCGATGCGCATGAGCCAGCAGTGGATGCGGTGGTCGATGAGCCGGCCGATCGCGGTGGCGGTGGTTTCCATGGCCGCCAGATCCTGCACGCTGAAGGAAGGCGGCGGCTCAAAGCCCGGTGGGAAGTCGGCGCGGCTGCGCGGCATTGTTTTCAAGTCGCCCAGATCGGCGCGGCGGATCAGGCGCACCGCAGTGACAGCTCCGCAAACCTGACCGGCGAGCTTGAGCGGCACGGCGAGCATGGCCCAGGTGAAAACGCCAAGGGATTCGTCGAGCGCGCGGTTTTGCATCTGGTTGAAGCACACCTCGCTCTCGCTGGAGGCCATGCTGCTGGTGAAGGCGAGGCCGGTGAGTCCCTGGCTGGCCGGCATGGAGAAGCGACCGACGAAATCCGCCGCCTGCGGACCGTTGTTCCAGCACGGCGTCAGCGTGCCGCCGCCGTCGGGCGTGAGCCACACGCTCCCCTCGTCCGCGTGGATGCCACGCAGCGCGGCGTGCATCATATTCGACGGCAGACCGTCGAGGAGCGCTACGGTGTGGCCCTTCAGCGCGTGGAGCAGCCATTCCTCACGCGCGTCCGCCAGTCGGGCGGCCAGCGCGGAGAGTTCGGCATCTGGAAGGACGGGAAAGGGGCTGGGCATGCGTGCGCGGAGTGTAGCGGCGAGTTGTGGCGGCGTGAAGCGGGTTTTTATCCCTGCTTGGCAGCGCGGCAAATTTCCGCCATCATCAGGGCCATGTCCCGCTTTCCCATGATTCTTCTCTTGGCAGGCATGACCGCGCCGGTGTTCGCCGGCGGTGGCGTGCAGGGCATGCTGAGCGTCGAGGCGATGAAGCCGTCCCCTTCGCGACCGGGTTATGTGGCGCCTGCAACGAAAAATCCGGTGCAGAAGCCGGAGGCTGCACCCGCCATCGTGTACCTGGAGCGTGACGACGGCGTGTACCCGCAAACGCGTGTCGGGGACACCGTGAAGATCCGCCAGGAAGGCTACCAGTTCCGTCCGGCGATCGCGGCAGTTCAGGCGGGCGCGAAGGTGACGTTTCCCAACATGGACGACGAGTTTCACAACGTGTTCTCCTACTCCAAGGCGAAGCGTTTTGACCTGGGCCGCTTCCGCAGGGACGAGTCGAGTCCCGGGGTGCTGTTCGACAAGGCGGGCGTGGTGAAGATCTACTGCGAGATCCACCAGCACATGCGCTGCTTCGTCGTTGTGCTCGAGACGCCGTGGTTCGTCACGACGGACGCGGCGGGCCGGTTTTCGCTCAAAAACGTGCCGCCGGGCGAGTACTGGCTGCGGGCGTTTCAGCCCTCCGAGCGTCTGCTGCAGCAGCGCGTGACGGTGGTGGAGGGCAAAACGATGACGATCAACCTCGCCCGCTGATTCGGCATGACGTTCCGCTCAAAACTGCTCAGGGCGATCCTGTCCATCGTGATCGTCACGACAGGAGCGAGCCTGTTCATCGCCCAGCGGCAGAATGCGGCGATGTTTCAGCGCGTGGTCGATGAACTCTTCGCGGAGCAGATGCAGACCTTTCAGCAGATGCAGGCGCTGCCGATCGAGGCGGCACGCGCGGAGGCGAAGCGGCTGGCGCAGTCGGTGCGCCTTTTCGCCGCGCTGGAGGAGGGCGACACCGAGGTGGTTTACCAAATCGCGGGCGATGAACTGCGGCTGGGCGAGTTCGCGTTTTTTCGCCTGCTGGATGCGGAGGGGAAACTCATTCCCGCCGGGCCGGACAGCCGCGCCGGAAAGTTTGACGAGCAAAATCTCACGGGTGAATGGCTGCCGCGCGGTGTGGGCGGCACGGGGGTGGATTTCGGCTTCGTGGCGACGAAAAGCGGTTCCGTCTTTCGCCTGCTAACCTGCGCGATCCGGAATTTCGACGAGACGGTCGGCACGCTCGTGCTCGGTCAGCCGATGCCGCGTGAGACGGCGATCCTGCTGGAGGGAAAACTCATCGGCGAGGGCATTCCGCCCGGCTTGCGCGCGCCGTTGCTGGCGCAGAGCGGGAATTCGGGCCGCCTCGTGGCGGACGGCGTGGAGCATCAGTTCGCCCGCTTCCGTTTGAACGAGGGATCGCGCTATCCGGCGGCGGAGTGGGTGTCGGTTTACTCGATGGCGGAGCTGGCGGCGCAGCAGCGCGTGCTGCGGCTGCGCATCGCGCTGATCGGTGCGGCGGCGCTGCTGCTGGCGGCGCTGGTCGCGCTGCGGCTTTCACGCCAGCTCGCGCAGCCGGTGGCGGATCTGGTGAAAGCGGCGGAAAGCGTGCGTGAGGGCGACTACGCGGTGAATCTGCCGCTCACGCGCACCCTGGAGCTGAACCACCTCGGCAGCGCTTTCAATGAAATGGCCGCCGGACTGGCGCTGCGTGACCGCTACCATTCCGTGCTGCAAAAAGTGACCGACCCTCGCGTGGCGGCGGAGATGGTGGCGGGCCGCATCAAGCTGGGCGGCGAGCTGCGGGAGGTTTCCGTGATCTTTTGCGACATCCGCGGCTACACGGCGCTGAGCGAAGGCCGCGACCCCGTGGAGGTCATTCACCTGCTCAACGACCACATGACAGCGCTGGCGCGCATCGTGCAGAAGCATCGCGGCGTGATCAATCAGTTCGCCGGGGATGCCATCATGGTGCTCTTCGGCGCACCGAAGAGCTATGGCGAGGACGCGGCGGATGCGCTGCGCTGCGCGTGGGAGATGATGCAGGAGCGCGAGCGCCTGAACCGCGATGCCAAGGAGCCGCTGCGCATCGGCATCGGCGTGGCCACGGGCCGCGTGGTGGCGGGCTGCATCGGCGCGGAGACGCGCAGCGACTACACCGTCGTCGGTGAGAAGGTGAATCTGGCGGCGCGGCTGTGCAGCTCGGCAGCGGCCGGCCAGATCCTCGCTGATGAGGCAACGCATGCAAAGACGACCACGCTCGGCGTATTTGAAACGCTGGAGCCGCTCACTTTGAAAGGTTTTGCACAGCCGGTGCCGGCGTATCGTGTCACCTCTCTTCTTTCTGCCGAATGATGAAGCTGTTCCGATTCATCGCATTGTTCTGTGTGGCTGCGCCCGCTTGCGGCCAGTCCCTGCCCGATTCGTTGGACGATCTGACGCGTTTCGACATCGATTCGGCGGGTATTCACGCGGATTTGTCCTTCATGGCCGACGGGACTGCGTTTGCGGTGGAGCGACCAGCGCAGGGGCTTCTGTCTGCGGATGATCGCGTTTTCTTTTCGCCGAGGCTGCTGTCGTTTCTGGACGTGCAGGTGGGAGACCGGGTGCTGTTGCACGGGCAGATGCGCGTGGATCGCGGTTTTGATCCCGGTGCTGCTGCGGCAGGGCAGGTGCGTCTCGATGAATACTACCTGCAAGCGAGGCTGTGGAAGCACGACGAAGCCAACCTACGCATCGGCAAGTTTGCCGCCGTGTTCGGCTCGTGGGCAAAACGCAACCTGAGCTGGGACAATCCACTCATCACGGCTCCGATGGCCTATGAGGACGTGCTGCCGATCACTGATGGCTTCGCTCCGGCAGGGCTGGCGGGCTTTGCGGCCCGAAGGGACGCGCCGGACAACAAATCGGGCTGGGTGCCGATCATTTGGGGGCCGTCGTATGCCACGGGCACTTCGATTTTTGGTCGTGTGGGCATGTTGGAGTATGCCTTTGAGGCAAAGAACGCATCGCTGTCCTCCAACCCGCAGTCTTGGGACGGCGTGCAGGATGGTTTTCACACGAATCCGACCGTCACGGGCCGCATCGGACTGCGACCCGCGCCGGAGTGGGCGTTTGGCACGTCATTCAGCCACGGCCCCTACATGCGTGCGGGTGCCAGTGGTTCCTTGCCCGCAGGGACGAGCGTGAATGACTTCACGCAGACGACCTGGGGCCTGGACGCAGGCTACACGCATCACAAGTGGCAGATCTGGAGCGAACTGATCGCCGCGCGCTTCGAAGTGCCCCGTGTGGGCGCGGTGGAGGTGCTCAGCGGCTTCGTGGAGGCCAAATACAAACTCACACCGAGCCTGTGGGCCGCGCTGCGGTGGAATCAGGCCGCGTTTGGCGATGTGCCGGGTTTAACGACCGAGTGGGATCGAAATGCGTGGCGCGCCGACTTGGCATTGGGCTATCGCCTCAACGAACACGTGCAGGTGAAGCTGCAATACAGCGCGGGAGACAAGCGCGGCAATGATGCGGAGGGCAACCACCTCGGTGCGATGCAGGTGACCGTGCGGTTTTAGGAATCGCGCCCAACGTCAGGGTTTTGAACTCGAACCGCTGCCTTCGCTGGCGTTGATGATGCCGGTGCCCGAGGTGGCTGTGGTGCCAGAGTCTCCTCCTGTGGTCAGCGTGCCGTCGCTGGAACTGGCCGGCGGCGGTGTGCTGGTGGTGCCTTTCCCTTTGCCGTTGGGCTTCGGCGTGCCGCCTTCGACGACCTGACGCGGGCCGGGGCTGGGATTGCGGCGCGCGGGATTGAGGTCAGGCTGGGGGGCTGCCCTGGGCAGGGTCACGGCGGGCTGGATGGGGCGCTTCAGCACGGGGGAGGCGGTGGTGGTTTTTGGCAGATTCAGCACTTTAGGAGCTGGTGGGGCCTTCGCGACGGGAATTTTCGGGGTGGTGGGCAGTTTGACGGTTTTGGGTGTCGCCGGAACTTTGACGGCGGGAACGCGCACGGCGGGCACTTTGGGCAGGCTGGGCGTTTTGACGACCGGGACGCGCACCGCCGGGATTTTCGGTGCCACGGGGACTTTGACCACGGGAACCTTGGGGGCGGTCACGGACTTGGGCGCGGCGGGTGGCGCTTTGAAGGTGGGGATGCCGGCGGCGTGGCCGGGAAGGGGGGACAGCAGCGCGATTGCGGCGGGGACGGAGAGGAGGACGATGCGTTTCATGGGTTCGGATGGCTTGAGGTTAAGGACGAGGTATTTTTTAGAAGCTGAGCAGCCAGATGATGACGAGCATCATGGGTACGAGGGCGAAGGCGGAGGCGAGGGAGGGCTCGGTGGTGGTGGAGTTCATGGCGGGTGGGGAGTGGTGGGAGAGAATTAGCGGCCGGCTGCGAGGGTGGCTGGAGCGCGGTTCTGATTGAGAGCGGCAGAGGCAGCCAGGAGGGAGACTCCAAAAAAGAGGACTGCAGCAGCGAGGGCGATCTGATGGGTGAGTTTCATGTGGATGATTCGTGGTTTCAGAGGCTGGATGCGCGGCCGGACGGAACTTGTGCAAAAAGTGGAAAAATCTTTTCCGGGCAGGCATCCAGGGCA
Source organism: uncultured Prosthecobacter sp. (assembly GCA_964452755.1). Classification (GTDB taxonomy): domain Bacteria; phylum Verrucomicrobiota; class Verrucomicrobiia; order Verrucomicrobiales; family Verrucomicrobiaceae; genus Prosthecobacter. The sequence goes on from CAYVQY010000001.1 coordinate 2,122,157, forward strand.
CAAAAAGCCCCGGCAGGGATGCTGCCGGGGCCGGGGGAGAATCGGATCAGGCGTCATCAACGGCCACCCGTGTTGATGCGGGACTCGATGCGGGTCTGAATCCCGTTGGCATCAAAGGTGGTGACGCGTGTTCCGGAAGAGGACTCGGCGGTTGGCTGGGAAAGACTGCCGAATTTGCCGGTGCCGTTGGCTCCATTATTGACCGGACCGCTTGATCCAGCGGACTCCTCTTCAGGCTCCCCGGCGGCACCGCGGCGTGCTTTGATGCCCTTGATGTCGTCTTTGGTGACGACTTTGGGGCCGCTGTTTTTCATGTCGTCAGGGAGTGGGGTCTGATACTCGGTGGGCATCTGGCTGGCGGCGGCTTGATTGACGGTGCCGTCCGTGCGCTGACGGAATAGGCCCAGGAAGCCCTCGAATTCGTTCCTTTTCTCCTCAGGGGTCCCGTTGGCGGTGAGGATCGTGCCTGCTGCACCCGTGAAGGAGCCCGCTGCTCCGCTTGCTGCGCCCCCTGCGGCGCTACGAGTGCCAGCCCCGGAGAGGATCGATCCGACGACCGAACCGAAGAAGTTTTTCACGGCGTCGATCACCCCCGTGTCCCCGCTGTCAGGAGTTGCGGGGTCGTCACTCACCTGTGCACCGCGGCCGATGATCATTTGGTCCGCCTGGCTAGGCAGAGGGTTTTGATCGCGCGATCCTGACCCGGATCGAATGCCATCCATGAGGCTGCCAGCGGCATCGGCGCGGGTGCCGGCGAAGTTCTGATCGTTGAAACGCACACCGGCGCTGCGCACGGCGGCCACTTCGACCTGAAGCTTCTCTTTCAGATTTTTGAGCTTACCGGTGTTGATCGAGTTCGCCCGGTCTTTCATGGAGATGTTCTGCACGGGACCGATCTTTTTTGCCGTTTGCTGAGTGCTGCCGGCGAGGGTGGTCTTCGCCATCGACACGACCTTCGGAGCCTCAGGTGCTTTTGTGAAGGCTGGGATGCGGGTGGTCGGAACCTTCGGCGCGGAGGCGGCCTTCACGATCTTTGGAGCCGTGGGAAGACGCACGCTGGGCACTTGGGGTGAAACCGGGATCTTGGGTGCGGAAGGCACTTTGACGACTTTGGGCGTGGCGGGGATCTTGGGAACCGAGGGCGCTTTTACGACAGGCACTTTCGGCGTCGTGGGGATTTTCACCGTCGGGACTTTGGGGGCGACAGGGATCTTTGGCACGGCGGGCACCTTGACGGCCGGGATTTTCGGCGCGGAAGGGACTTTCACGACTGGAATCTTCGGAGCGACAGGTGCCTTCACCGCGACGACCTTCGGCGGGTTCTTGAGCTTCGGGATGGTGGCCGCAGGGAGGGCGGTGGTGGTGAAGAAGGCAATCGCGAGGATCGTTCCGGTGATGTGATATTTGAGTTTCATGGGATGCGGAGGAGTTGAGTGTTTGAGTTTGGAGAACCTTCGTGGTTTCAGGGGGTGGATGCACGGCGCGGAGGAACTTGTGCGAAAAGTGGATTTTTTTTTCGTGAAGGGTGCGAAACGCGGTTTTGCGAGTTGGGGCGCGGTCGTGAGCGGCGGGACGTTGTGCTCGTCGTAGCGGAAGACGTGAGTCTTCCACAGCGTGCGCCCCCGCTGTTTGCCCCTGCGCTTTTGGCATGCTGACGCCTGCCGCCACGAGACGACTGGGCATGAAAAAGCCCCGGCAGGAGTGCTGCCGGGGCTTTGCGGGAGAGGGTGAGGCTACTTCTTCTTGGAGGTGGCGCCGCTGGTGGAGCCTGGCTTCGCTGGGTTGGGAGCGTAGAGGAGTTTTTTGGAGGAGGGTTCGCGGGGAGCGGCACCTGCTTGGAAGCTGCGCTGGAGCGGATCGCTAGAGCCGGAGTATTCCGTCGAGCTTGTCGAGCCAGCGGCCCACCAAGGGGTCCAGCCCATCTCCCCGGCGGCGGTCGCGGGATCGGTGCCGTGGCCCGCACTGCTGTTGCTTGGGGGAATGACCGCCATTTCCTGGGCATCTGAGTCTGAATCCGGCACTTGGGCGCGCGGGGCGTTCACGTCGCTGAACTGGCCGACACGCTGGGCGACGAAGTCTTTTTTCTGAGCGACGATGCCGCTGGCCTTCAACTCCTGGCCCAGGCGGGCAGCTTGGACGCTCACGACAGGCTTGAAGTGGCCCAGGAGCTTGGCCGGGGTCACGGTCTGGATGACGGGGGTGCTGCCCTGGATGCTGGGAATTTTACTCGTCCGTTTGCTGCTGTTCAAGGTCCGTATCTGGGGCACGGCAGGAGTCTTGATCACCACAGGATTCTTGGGCGCGGCCTGCGGCACCTTCGGCGGTTGCGGGATGCGGCTTTGCCTGGCGATGGCGGGAATCTTCGGCGTGGCGGGCACTTTGACGACGGGCACCTTCGGTGTGACAGGAACCTTCACGGCCGGGATTTTCGGCGCGGAAACGATCCTCGGGATGGCGGGCACTTTCACGACTGGGATCTTCGGGGCGGAAGGCACCCTCACGACGGGCACCTTGGGCACCATCGGGGTCTTCACGACGGGAATTTTTGGGGTGTTCGGGATGTGGGGAACTGCCGGGACTTTGATGACCGGCATTTTCGGCGGTGTGATGACATGAACCACGGGAACCTTCGGCGCGGCAGGAGCCTTCACAGCGACTGCGGCGGCTTTGAAGTTAGGGAGGGTGGCCGCCTGGAGAGTGGTGGTGAGGAAGGCGATGGCGAGGCTCGTGCTGGCGAGGTGATGCTGAAGTTTCATAGTGGTGGAAGCGTGGTTTCAGAGGCTGGATGCACGGCGCGGCGGAACTTGTGCGGAAAGTGGGGGAAAGTTTTTAGCAGGCCGGATTCGGCGTGCTGACGCCCGCCGCTACGGCGGGGCGTTGTGCTCGTCGTAGCGGAAGACGTGAGTCTTCCGCAGCGTGCGTCCCTGCTGCTTGCGCCTGCGCTTTTGGCATGCTGACGCCTGCCTCTACGAGGCATGAAAAGCCCCGGCAGGAGTGCTGCCAGGACGAGGGCAGGCCCTGTCAATTGCGCCAGGTGACATGCCATCTGTGGGAATTGACACGTCATCTGTGCCAAATGACGCGTCACTTGCGGGAAGTGACGCGTCACCTGGGGCGTATGACCTGTCACTTGCGGCTCAAAAGCTGTCATCTGCGGCAGGTGACGGGCAAAAAGGAGGAGAAAGCGGGTGCTGGAGAGCCGGATGGGGCTTTGGGCGATTCAGCGGGCGTTTTGCTGGATTTTAGCGGTGTCGATGCGCACGGCGGCTCCTTTCACAGAGAGGCCGACGGCGGGGGCGGCCTGCGCACCTTTCGGAGCGGGCGCGGGGACCGGGGCGCCGGGGCCGAAACCCTTTTTGCCAAAGCCGAGGCCGCTGCCGCCTTTGTCGCCTTTGCCACCGGCGGGATTGATGGTGCTGCCTCGGCGGGCGGCGATGTCCTTCAGGTCGCGGTCGGTGACGGCGGTGCTGGACTCGTCGCCGGTGGGTGTGGTGACGCCGCCGCCGCGTTTCATGCCGAGGTTTTTGGCGAAGGCGCTCTGCTCCTCCTTGGTCAGCATGACGCCGCTGCTGGTGTTGCCCTCGGGGTTCGGGCCGCCGGCTCCGTTGCCGTTTTTACGCTGGTCGATGGCTTTGTTCTGGCGGCGCTGCTCGTCGCCACCGATGCGGCCTCCGGTAGCCTCGGCGAGGCGGCCGCTGCGGCTGCCTCGCTCGCGGGCTTCAGGATTGGGGGTGCCTTCTTCGCTGGCTTCGGCGGTATCCTCGGTCTCGGTGGTTTCAGCGGGAGCATCTTCCGTCTCGCTGGTGGCCGGGGGCGTTTCGGTACCGCTGTCGTCGTCTTTGTCGTCATCGTCTCCGCTGTTGCCATTGCCTTCACCGTTGCCGCCGCCTTCACCGTCCTTTTTGCCTGGGGCGGGGGAGAGGATGTCGTCGTCGTCGGTGGAAGGAGGCGTGCCGGGTTCGGCGGCACCGTCGGGGGCATAGAACTCTTCCGGAGGTTCGATGGGCACGAAGCTGGAGTCCGTGGGCGCCTCGGGTTCGAAGTCAACATCGTCGAAGTTGATGACGGAGGACACGTCTCTCCCCGGCGCGGTGGCGGCAGGCTCTGCGGCGACTTCTGGGGTCGAAACCTCGGCTGGGCGGCGGGTGTCGGCTTTTCCGGTGGCGGGATCAAATGGAACGCGTTCGGCAGGAGTGGTGACGTTTGGGGCTGGCTTCTCGGTGCTTGGTTCTTTGGCCGCTGTTCCTGATGGCTGAGCGCCGTTTTGCGCACCGGCGTTGGGGTTTGAGACAATCGCGAGGTCGCCCGCAGGGCGGAAGCCGAGCTGCACGTCCGCGATGATGCCTGCGCGAAATTTGGCCGAGTTTTTGCCGCCGTTCTTGAGGGCGTCCTTGGCCTGCTCGTAGAGTTCCTCGGCTTCAGGCCGCTTGCCCTGTTCAAGGAGCTTGTCACCGCGCTTGATGAGGTCTTTTACGGAGACCTCGGGGGCTTCTCCAAAGGCTTCGTCCAGGCCACGGTTTGCCACGGCATTCTTCAGCTTGTCACGGTCTGCCGGAGAAAGCCCCCGGCCTGTGGAGATGATCTCTCTACCACGAACTACCGCTGGATCGTCAGCGGGGATGCCGACGATTTGGGCTTCCGCCAGCAGGTCGGCGATCTCCTTCCGCCTGGTGCGGGTGATGGCGACGGACGTGCTGTCGCTCTCTTCCAAAAGGCTGTCCGTGCCGATCTGCTGGGACTCAAAAGCGGCGGTGAGGCGCTCGTCGCTCCGGAAAAGGTCGCGGTTGAAGGCACCTCCTGAGAAGTAGGGGTCGGAGTCGCTGGACTTGGCGTCATCGCTTTCTTTTTGACGACGATACACATTCACAATGTCGGAGAAGTCCTTCTTCTGCCTGGATTTTTCGGAATCGGCGTTGTTGCCGCCCTGGGTGGTCATGCGGGTGACTGGCGGAGGTGCGCTGGTGATGGAGGAAATGGAGTTTCCGCTGTTTTTGGAGCCTGATTTGACCGGAATGACCTTGCTGACGGTAATGCTGCGAACCGTGGATTTTTGGACGATCACCGGTGTTATGACGATCTGGGGCGTTTTGACCGTGGCGGGTAGTTTGGGCCGCGAAACGACCGCCTGGGTCTTGATGGAGGGCGTTTTGACCACAGGGATCTTCACGGCGGGAATCTTCGGCGCGGCGGGTGTTTTGACGATCCGGGGTGTGTTGGGGATTTTCACCGCTGGGACTTTCGGCGTCGTTGGCACTTTGACGACGGGCACGCGGACGGCGGTGACCTTGGGGGTGACGGGAACCTTTACAACGGGAACGCGGACGACCGGGACTTTTGGGGTGTCGGGAATCCTCACAGCGGGAATTTTCGGTGTTGTGGGCACCTTCACGACCGGCACTTTCGGCGGGGTGAAGGCTTTGGGGGCGCTCGGCGGCGCTTTGATGGCGGCGGGAGCCTTGAACTGCGGAATGCCAGCCGCGGGGAGCGCGGTGGTAGCGGAGAAGGCGATGAGGAGGATGGCGGAGGTGAGGCGATGGCGGAGTTTCATGGGGTGAAGGAGTGGTTCACCGTGTGGATGCGTGGCCTCGTGGGAACTTGTGCGAAAAGACGAAAAAAAATCCGGCGCGGCCTCAAAGGGCGCGCGCCGGATCGGGGACGGGAGCTGGTTCGTGTCGGTTTACCAGTTAAAGAACAGCCGAAGGAAGATCGTCCCGGTGAGCGCGTCGAAGTTCGAGCCCGTCAGGGTGGAGTCGGAGTCTGTATAGCTGCCGACGGCATCGACGGCCAGGTAGTCTAGCGGCTGCCAGCTCATGGTGAGCGTAGGCGTCCAGGCGTTGTCACGACGCACAGTGCCGAAGAACTGCTCGTGGCTGTATTGGACACTGGGGATGAGAAAAAGTCGTTTGCCTTCGAAAGGGATGAAAGTGAAGCCAAGATTGAAGTCATGCTTGTGCTTGTCCGGCACGGGACCCACCGGGCTGCCGGAGTCGTTGTAGCTATACTGGTAGCTGAACGTGGGGATGAGCCAGGATTTGAGGAACCATGAGAACTCGGTGGCGAGGCCGTAGGTGTAGGTATCGAGCGTGCGGGCACCGGTGGAGCGATTGAAGAGGCGGGAGAACTGCCAGCTCAGCGGGACCGTAAGGCTGACTTTGTCATTGAAGAGGAAGCGCTCGTAGCTCAGGGCCTGGCGGAAAGTGCTGGTGATGAAGTCGTTGGCAGAGTTTTCGGCCTTGCCGTGGATGAACCAGGCGTGGTCGTAGCTGTTCGTCAGCTTCCAGTGCTCGTTGAACTGCGCATCGAGTGAGACGCCGAGAAATTGCGCGAACTGCGTGTCCGTCTGCTCGTCCTCCTCGGTGTTGAAGATGTTGTCGGACGAGAAGAACATGGAGTTCGCGCGGAACTGCATGGAGAGGATCTCGCCGAGGGACTGCGTCCAGCGGGACTGGTCAGCGGGCGAAGGCTCGTTGTTGAGACCGGCAGCGGCGGAGAGCGAATTGTCCAGCTCACGGAACAAACCGCGGCGGTGGAAGCTGCCCTGTCCCGTGGCATCCTGACGCCGGTAGGATTCGATCAACGACAAACGTGGGGGCACCTGGGCGGAGGCGAATTCCGTGCCGAGCACGGTCACAGCGAGAAGGAGCAGAAGAATTCGCGACATAGGAGCGTCAGAAAAGCCGATTGCTCAGAAAAGTGCAATTCACCTTTTCGTCTCCGTTGTTTTTTTCGCGGCCTCGGCTCTGCGCAGCTTTTCCGCGTGCCGCAGCGTGTTTTGTGCTTCCCGGATCATCCCGGTGCGGTGAAAGCTGCCTGCGCCGGTCGGGTCCATGCGCCGCTGGGATTCCACGGCCTTGAGCACGGGAGGATTGGCGGCCAAACCGGAGCTGAGGGTGGCGGAAAGCGCGGCGCAGGTGATGAGTTTCTTTTTCATGACGGGCAAGGGTTCACTGAGGTGTTGGAGGGGCTTTTCCGGCTTATGTTCAAGTTCCTGAAAGGTTACGTGGCAGCAACCCTCTTTGTGCAACGTTCGATCAGCCATTTAAGGAGGGGCATAGCTGCGGATTATTTCTGCTGGAATTCGCCTCACGGCTTCGTTAGCCGCTTTCCTCCAACCATGAAGTTTTTCTTTGCCCTATTTGCGCTCTGTCCGCTGCTGCAGGCCGCCGAACCCATCACTCAGATTTATAAAAAGGTCGCCCAGCGCGAGTTGAAGCTCACCATCGTCAACCCTCCGGATTGGAAAGCTTCCGACCAGAGGCCCGTCATGGTCTTCTTTCACGGCGGCGGCTGGACCGGTGGCGGGCCGACGCAGTTCACACAGCACAGCGATTACCTCGCCACGCGCGGCCTTGTCTGCATCCAGGTCGAGTATCGTCTGATCGAAAAGGGCGACAAAGGCCCGCCGGTGAACTGCGTGGCCGATGCGAAGTCCGCCATGCGCTGGGTGCGCAGCCACGCGGCTGAACTTGGCATCGATCCGGATCGCATCGGTGCCGGCGGCGGCAGTGCGGGCGGTCACCTCGCGGCCTTTGTCGGCATGGTCGAAGGACTCGACGATCCGCAGGACGACCTGAAAATCTCGCCGAAGGCCAACGCGCTCGCCTTGTTCAATCCCGTCTTTGACAACGGCCCCGACCAGGGCTGGGGCCACGCAAGAGTTGGCGACCGCTACAAGGAGTTCTCCCCCGCGCACAACATCACACCTGACGATCCACCCGCGATCATCTTCCTCGGAACGCAGGACAAGCTGATCCCCGTGGCTGTGGTGGAGCGCTTCAAGGCGAACATGGAAAAAACCGGCGTGCGCTGCGAAGCGAAGTTCTACGAAGGCCAGGGCCACGGCTTCTTCAACTCCGGCAAGGGCGGCAAGATGGAGTTCTACCACGACACCCTCCTCGCCACCGACCAGTTCCTCACATCGCTCGGCTGGCTCAAAGGTGAACCCACACTCAAACAACCATGAAGCACCTCGTCCTCATCCTTTCGTCATTCGTCATTGCTTCGCTTCGCTCACTCCTTCGGAGCAGCACACGCTTCGCGGTGCTGGCTGTCTCGCTTTGCTCGGCTCTGGTTTCGTCATTGTCGGCGAAGCCGAACGTCATCTACCTTATGGCAGACGAACTCGGCTACTACGAGCCCGGCTTCATGGGCGGCGTGAACATTCAGACGCCACACATCGACCAGATGGCGAAGGACGGCATGCGCTTTAACAATCTCTTCGCCGGATCGTCCGTCTGCGCCCCCACACGCTGCTGCTTTCTCACCGGCAAGCACAGCGGCCACACCAGCGTGCGGGCGAACGGCGGCGGCACGCCGATGCGTGCGGATGAAACCACCATCGCGTCCGTCTTGAAACCGCTCGGCTATGCCACGGGCGGATTCGGCAAATGGGGCAATGGCGGACGCGATTCCACCGGCGTGCCGGAGAAGCACGGCTTCGATCTTTTCCTCGGCTACTACGACCAGGTCCACGCGCACACTTACTACCCGCCGTATCTCATTCAAAACAGCGAGGAAGTGCCGCTCAAGGGCAACAACGGCGGCAGCAGTGGCGAGACCTATTCGCATTACGTCATCCACGATGCCGCGATGAAATTCATCCGCGACAACGCCACGAAGCCCTTCTTCGCCTACCTGCCCTACACGCCGCCGCACGGCAATTTCAACATCCCCGACAGCGATCCCGCCTGGGCACTCTACAAAGACAAGCCGTGGACCGAAGATGCGCGTCGCTACGCCGCCATGGTCACGATGATCGACAACCAGGTCGGCGAAATGCTCGCGCTGCTCAAAGAACTGGGCATCGTCGACAACACGCTCGTCTTTTTCAGCGGCGACAACGGCGGCAACGATTACTTCAAGTCGAAGGAGCATCCGCGCGGCGTGCATCTCGCCAACAAAGACCCGAAAACCGGCGTCGAGTATCGCGGCACCAAAGGAACGCTGTATGAGGGCGGTGTGCGCATCCCCTTCATCGCGTACTGGCCCGGTAAAATCGCACCCGGCACGACCAGCGACCACCTCGGCTACTTCCCCGACATCCTGCCCACCGTCGCCGAAGTCACGGGTGCCACCGCACCGGCCGACATCGACGGCCTTTCCATCCTCCCGACGCTGCTCGGCAAAACAGACACCCAAAAGCAGCACGACTACCTCTACTGGGAAATCAGCGGTTGGACCGCCATCCGCCAAGGCACATGGCGTGCCGTGCAGCCGAAACCCACGAAGCCCTGGGAGCTCTACGACCTTGCCACCGATCCCAGCGAGTCGAAAGACCTCGCCGCCGAGAAACCCGACGTCCTCGCCAAACTCACCGCACTCGCTGCCAAGGCCCACGAACCCGTGCGTGAAGGTACTTTCACCAGCACGGAGCGCCACGAGCGCGACCGCCGCGCCAAATTCGGCAAGCAGGACGACACCAGCCTCGAAGGCACGCCCGGCGGCCTGAAAAAGAAGGGCAAAAAATCCGCTGCCGTGATGCCCAGCGAAGGCCTGCTCTCAAACAAGGACTGGAAAATCGTCCGCGTCAGCAGCGAGAACACCGCCAACAAAAAGTACGCCACCAACGCCATCGACGGCGATCCCGACACCCTCTGGCACAGCAAGTTCAGCGGCGGAGCCGCCAAACCTCCGCACGAACTCGTCATCGACCTCGGTGCCGAGCACCGCATCCGCGGATTCATCTATCTCGGACGCCAGGACAGCGGGTGGAACGGTGCCGTGAAAGACATCGAGTTCAGCATCAGCACAAACGCCGAATCCTTCGGCTCCCCCGTCGCCAAAACAAGCCTCGCAAAATCCAAAGAGCCCCAGAAAATCGACTGTCCCGAAACCACCGGTCGCTACGTGCAACTCCGCGCCCTATCCGAGCAAAGCGGTGGTGATTTGGCAAGCGTGGCGGAACTGGGTGTCATCGGAAACTAACCTTCGTCCAATCATGAAGCACCTCGCCATCCTCCTTTCGTCATTCTGCATTCTGGTTTCGTCATTCGCTGCGGAGCAGCGTCAGAACGTCCTCTTCATCATCTCCGACGATCTCACGTCCACCGCGCTCGGCTGCTACGGCAACACGGTCTGCAAGACGCCGAACATCGACCGCCTCGCGGCGCGTGGGATGCGATTCACGCAGGCGTATTGCCAGGGGACCTACTGCGGGCCTTCGCGGGCGTCGTTCATGTCCGGCTACTATCCGCATGCCACGGGGGTGCAGGGTTACACGAATCCGCGACCGCAGATCGGTGATCGCGCGACGTGGTCGCAGCATTTCAAGAATGCGGGCTACTACTCCGCGCGGGTGAGCAAGATCTTCCACATGGGCGTGCCCGGCGGCATCGAGGACGGCGGGGATGGCGCGGACGATCCCGCCTCGTGGACGGAGCGCTTCAACAGCCAGGGGCCGGAATGGAAAGCGCCCGGCCTTGGCGAAACGCTGGAAGGCAATCCCGATGGCAAGAAGCCGGTCGTCGGCGGAAACACCTTCGTCATCGTCGCCGCGGATGGTGACGACATGGTTCACTCGGACGGCAAGACCGCCGCGAAGGCCCGGGAACTGATCGAGAAACACGCGCAGGATCCCTTTTTCCTCGCCGTGGGTTTTGTCAGGCCGCATGTGCCCTTCGTCGCTCCGAAGAAGTATTTCGACATGTATCCGGCGGATGAAATGACGCTGCCGGAGAAAGTGCCCGGCGACTGGGACGACATCCCGAAGCCCGGCATCAACTACAAGACGAGCCTGAACATGAAAATGGACGTGGTGAAGCAGAAAAAGGCCGTCTCCGGCTATTATGCCGCGGTGAGCTTCATGGACGCGCAGGTCGGCAAGGTGCTCGATGCGCTTGAAGCATCCGGCCAGATGGACAACACGATCATCATTTTCACCAGCGACCACGGCTATCATCTCGGCGAGCACGACTTCTGGGCCAAGGTCAGCCTGCGCGATGAAAGCGCACGCGTGCCGCTGATCATCAGCGTGCCCGGCAAAAAGCCCGGCGTGAGCGATTCACTCCTCGAACTCCTCGATCTTTACCCCACCACCGCGAAACTCTGCGGACTCGAAGTGCCCGCACGACTGCAAGGCAAAGACATCAGCCCGATCCTCGACGATCCGCAGGCAAAGGTACACTACACTGTCTTCAGCGTGTCCGGATCGAGAAATGGCCTCATGCTCTGCGACGACCGCTGGGTCTTCATTCAATACGGTGAGGACGCGAAGGGCGGCATCGAGCTCTTCGACATGAAAAACGATCCGCGACAGCTCACCAATCTCGCCACATCGCTCGATCACGTCTCCATCGTGGCCGACTGGAAAGAAAAAATCACCGCCAAACTCAAGGCCGTGCGCACCAACGATCTCCAACCATGAAACCGCCTCCCATCCTCGTTCTACTCTGCCTCGCCGTTACCGCGATGGCCCAAACACCGCCAAAAACCTCCATTTGCCAGCCTGGCGAGGTCATCGTCTCCACGCCCTTCGACCAAGCGACACCGCCGACGCGCAAGGGACTGATCAACGGCTGGCAGGCGGGCATCGGCGAGTGGAGCGTCAAAGATGGAGCGTTGCACGGCGATGAACTGGCCGAGAACAATCACCCATCCTCATGCACCTACCGCTTTGAAGCCACGGACATGATCATCACCGCGCAGTTCCGCCTCGGCACGGCGACACAGATCGCCTTCGCCTGCCGCGACACCGTGCCGCCGAACAACCATCTCGGGCGCACCTTCATCAGCAAGGACGCCATCTGGGTCACGCGCATGTCCGGCATTTCGAAGACCACGAAGTCTGAGAAGCTCGCCGAGCTCAAGACGCCCATCGATCCCGAAGCCTGGCACACGATCACGATTGAAATCGTCGGCGACCACTACCGCGCCACCGTGGACGGTCACGTCGTCGAGGCGCATCACGAACGCTACAAGGACGCCAAAGGCATCGTCGCACTCGTCAACAAAGGCCAGGGCGCGCAGTTCCGGAACGTCGCCATCTGGCACGCCGGACCGGCTCGCTCGTGAGTATCCAGCTGCTCGACTTTCCCTCCGTCATCAGGCTGGTGATGCCCTCCGCCACGAACTCTGCGCCCCCGAAACCGACGAGGTCGTCTATAACGAAACCTTGTCCTAAGTGGAACTGGAGTGAGGCAAATCGCCCCCTGGTTTAGCGACAGAGGGACAGACACTTTGTTCGCTTTGATGGGTGGGCTGGCGAAAGACGAGAAGCTCTACTCGATGCGAGATCTGAAAGTGAAGAGCGTCACATGAGAGGTGTGAGGGGTCACGAACTATGACTGCCTTCTGAATGAACGGGCATCGCCGATCCCTGCGCCTCCATTGACACAAAGGCGTCGGGGCTTCGTTTGCAACACGACACCCGCCCCAACCAATCAGTCATGAAAACCATCCTCGTCCTTCTCTGCCTTGTCGCCTCCGCCATGGCCGGCCCCACCATCGTCTATGTTTCCGAAAGCGGTGAGAAGCGCATCGCGATTTGGTCGCTGGATGAATCATCGGGCGAATTGACGCGCTTGGGCGAGGCGGCGCTGCCGGGAGCGCCTGGGAGTTTCGCGCTCAGCCCGGATGGTCGGCATCTTTACGCGTCGGTGCGTTCGGCGAAGCAGTTTGCCACGCTCGATGTCGATGCGAAGACCGGGGCGCTTTCGAATCCCACCTTCGCGGACGCGGGTTTCAACGCGGCGTATGTTTTCGCGGACAAAACCGGGCGCTGGCTGCTCGCGGCGTCCTACAGCGAGGGTGTGGTCGGTTTGTCGGCGATCAAAGACGGACGTGTGAGCGGTCTGCCTGTCGTCACGCTCGAAACGGGCAAGAAGGCGCACTGCATCCAGGTCGATCCGGCGAACCAATTTGCCTTCGTGCCGCATGTGGGCGAGCTGAACAAGGTGGAGCAAATCCGCTTTGATGCGCAGGCCGGCACGCTCACGCGCAACACGCCGCCGCACCTGCCCGGAGGCGACGGCGAAGGGCCGCGGCACATGCAGTTTCATCCGAACGGCAAGTGGGCCTACTTCGTCAATGAGCAGGGAAAAAGCGTGACGCTGTGCGATTACGACGCAGAGGAGGGCACACTCAAAGCCCGCCAGAGCGTGCCGACCGTGCCGGAGGACTGGCGTAACAAGGGCTCTTGCGCCGACATCCACGTCAGCGCAGACGGACGCTTCGTCTATGCCTCGAATCGCGGTCACGACAGCCTCGCAGTTTTCGCTGTGAATGCAGAAAACGGCACACTCACTGCGCACGGCCAGACGCCGACAGAAAAAACACCGCGCTCATTCTGCCTCGTTCCGGGTGATCAGTTCGTCGTCTCCGCAGGTGAAGGCTCGCACCGTCTCATCGTCTTCCGCCGCGATGCGGAGACCGGCGCTCTCACCCCCCTCAAGACTTACGACTGCGGCAAAGGCCCCGCCTGGGTGATGAGCGTGAAATTGGACTGATCGCAGGATGATCGGTGGGATGAACATCGCATGAGGTGATGCGGCTGGCTTTGGAAAGGGCGTTCTTTGCCACTTGGCTGAAATCGACGGAGGTATGATGCGTTTCGTCCAGATGCCCAAACTTGCCACGAGACACCTCGCCCTGCTCACCGCCGCATTGTGCCTTCCGCTTTCCGCCGTGGCGGAGTCGAAGCCGAACATCCTCTTCATCTACACGGACGATCATTCCTACCGCACGCTCTCCTGCTACGAAGGCGCGGAGTCGTGGGCGAAAACGCCGAACATGGACAAACTTGCCGCGCGTGGCGTGCGCTTCACCCATGCCTACATCGGAACATGGTGTATGCCATCACGTACGACGATGCTCACCGGGCGGCATCAGTATGGCATCGAAACCATGCGCATGACGCCACCCTATCCGGGCGCGACGTATGATCCGGGGCGGTGCCGTTTCTGGCCCGCCGTCTTTCGTCAAAACGGCTATCACACCGCGCAGATCGGCAAATGGCATGCGGGCAACGATGCCGGCTTCGGTCGTGATTGGGATCACCAGATCGTATGGAATCGTCCTCGTCATCCTGACAACGCGCCGAACTACTACCACGATCAGATCCTCTCCATCGACGGCGGCGAGCCGCACGTGGTGAAGGGCTATTCCACTGACAACTACACGCGCTGGGCTATCGACTACATCAAGGGCGGAAAACGTGACACCACGAAGCCATGGTATCTCTGGCTCTGCTACGGTGGCGTGCATGCGCCGTATCAACCGGCGGAGCGCCATCTCAATGATTACCCCGGTGCAACGGTCGCCACGCCAGCCGACATTTATCCGCCGCGTGCAGGCAAGCCCGGCTACATGCAAAAGATCGCCGCGTGGGAAAAAGGACTGACGGGCGAGCCGGTGCTCAGCGACAAGGCGATCGGCAGCGAAGTCGGCGATGAATTCGAGCGCGATCGTGGCCGCACGCTCTCCACATGGTCGCGCCAGTATCATCAGGCCGTGCGCGCTTTGGATGAAGGCATCGGCCAGGTGCTTGCCGCCTTGGAAGAGAGTGGCCAGCTCGCCAACACGCTCGTCGTTCTCACTGCGGATCAAGGCTACGCCTGGGGGCATCACGGATTCCGCGCGAAGCTCGCGCCTTACGATGCGAACATCCGCTCGCCGCTCATCATTTCCATGCCCGGCACGCTGCCCGAGGGCAAAGTCTGCCGCACACCCGTCGGCGGTGCTGACATTGCGCCCACGTTCTTCAGCTTCGCCGGGTTGGAACTGCCGTGGAAGATGCATGGTCACGATCTGACGCCTCTTTTGAGAAATCCCGATGCCGCATGGCCGCACACGACGATGATGCCCTTCACCGCTGACAAATTCGGCGCGGATTGCGATGCGGTGCCGCCGCCACCCGGCAATGTCCACAAAGCAGGCGTGCCGTGGTATGTCATGATCGTCGAAGGCCGCCACAAATACATCCGCACGCTGAGCCCTGACGAGCCGGAAGAACTCTACGATCTGCAATCCGACCCCGAGGAGCTGACCAACATCGCCGGACACGCGGCCAACGCCGAACTGCTGAAAAAACTCCGCGTCGCGGCCATCACTGAACTCAAACGCACCGACGCGAAGATGGTGGAATCGTTGCCGCCGGTGAAGGAATAGGAAACCATCGCTCTCTTGCTCATGCGCCTCATCATACTCCTCGCTCTTTGCCCGCTGCTCTCTGCGCTGTCTGCGCCTCCCAATGTTATTTTCATCCTCGCTGATGATCAAGGCAGCGTGGATGCCGGTTGCTACGGTGCCAAGGATCTGCACACACCGAACACGGACGCGCTCGCGGCCCGTGGCGTGCGGTTCACACAGTTCTATTCCGCAGCTCCCGTGTGCTCTCCTTCACGCGCTGGTGCTCTGACCGGGCGCTGGCCGGTGCGTGCGGGTGTTCCGTCCAACTGTGCTTCGCAAATGGGGGCCAAAGGCGCGTTGCCGCCGGAGGAGGTGACGATGGCGGAGATGTTCAAGGCGGCCGGTTACGCCACCGCACATGTCGGCAAGTGGCACATCGGTTACACGCCGGAGACGTCGCCGCAGGCTCAGGGATTTGATCAAAGCTTCGGCCACATGGGCGGCTGCATCGACAACTACTCGCACTTCTTTTTCTGGAGCGGGCCGAACATCCACGACCTCTGGCGCAACGGCGTTGAAGTCTTCCACGACGGCGAATTTTTCCCCGATCTCATGGTGAAAGAGGCATCTCAGTTCATCGAGAAGAACCGCGAGAAGCCCTTTTTCATCTACTACGCCATGAACACGCCGCACTACCCTTATCAAGGCGATGCGAAGTGGCTGGAGCACTTCAAGGACATGCCGTATCCGCGCAAACTTTACGCCGCCTTCGTCGCCGCGCAGGATCAGCGCCTCGGCGATCTCTTTGCCAAGCTGGACGAACTGGGCCTGAGTGAGAACACGATCATCGTTTTCCAGAGCGATAACGGCCACTCGACCGAAGAACGCGCCCATTTCGGGGGCGGCAGCGCGGGACCGTATCGCGGTGCGAAATTTAGCCTGCTGGAGGGCGGGATCCGCCTGCCTGCCGTCATTTCCTGGCCGAAAAACCTGCCGAAGGGAGAAGTGCGTGATCAGATCGCCCACGCCTGCGACTGGCTGCCAACGCTGGCCGAATTGACCGGCGTGAAGCCGCCACAAACCCATCTCGATGGTCGCAGTCTCGCCAGAGTCATCCGTGATGCCAAAGCACCTTCACCCCATCAAGCTCATGCACTGCATTGGCAGATCGGTAACGGACCGAACGCCGATTGGGCCTTGCGCGATGGCGACTGGAAACTCATCGGTCGCTCGCGCGACACCAGTAGCTCAGACGGCAAGTCCCCCAAGCTCGAAGACCTGCTCTTCAACATCGCCACCGACCCGGGCGAAAAAACCAACCTCGCCGATCAACATCCCGACATTCTCGCCCGCCTCCGCAAACTGCACGACGAGCACCTTCAGTAATCCGATGCGTCTCCTTCTCCTCTTTTCGTCATTCGGAATTCTTCATTCGTCATTGGCTGCGGAGCAGCCCAACATCCTTCTCATCCTGCCGGATCAGATGCGCGCGAGCGCGATGGGTTGCGATGGCAATGCGGAGGTGAGGACGCCGAACATTGATCGCATGGCCGCCGAGGGCATTCTTTTCAAGCGCACCTATGCCAACGTGCCCGTGTGCTGCCCGGCCCGCTCCATTCTCATGACTGGCACTTACCCGCATGTGAACGGCATGGTCGCCAACGACCTGCGTTTGCGCGAGGAGCGCGTCACGATCGCCGAGATGTTGCGTGATTCAGGCTACCGCACCGGCTTCATCGGCAAATGGCATCTCGACGGCGGACCGCGCGATCCGGGCTTCGTGCCGCCGGGGCCGCGTCGTCAGGGATTCGAGTTCTGGGCGGCCTACGAATGCCATCACAAGCACTTCGAGCCCGACTACTTCCGCGACACGCCGGAGCGCATCGTCGTGAACAAGTTCGAGCCCGAGGCCTCATGCGATTTCGCGGTCGAATTCCTTAAATCGCAGCCGAAGGACAAGCCCTTCTTCCTCACGGTGCAGATGGGGCCGCCGCACGATCCGTATGGCGCACCGGATGAGTACATGAAGCTCTATGACACCGAAAAGCTCACGCCGGATGCGAGCTGGCAGGCCGGCAGCGAAGGACGACCCACGCCGAAGGGCGGGCTGCGCCGCGGTCCGTTGGCGAATAGCTTTGTTCCCGTTGGCGGTAAGGAAGAAATCGCTGCCTACTACGCTGCGATCACCGCGATCGACGATCAGGTGGGCCGGCTGCTCGCTACGCTGAAGGAAACAGGCGCGGATGAGAATACGATCATCCTTTTCACCTCCGACCACGGCGACATGCTGGGCAATCACGGCATGCGCCGCAAACGCAAGCCGCATGACGAATCCGCCCGCGTGCCCGGCATCCTGCGCTGGCCGGCCCGCGTGCCGAAGGGGCAGGTCGTGGACACGCTCTTCAGCCACATCGACATGGCGCCAACGCTTCTCGCGCTCGCCGGACATGAGGTGCCGAAGGACATGCAGGGCGCGGATCTCTCACGCGTCGCACTCGGTGAAAGCACCGAGGGCCCCGAGTCCGTGCTGCTGCAAATCTTTGTGCCTTTCAACCCCGACGGCATCGCCACGCCCTGGCGGGGCATCATCACGAAGGACTACACGTATGCGCGTTATGAAAACGAGCCGTGGGTGCTCTTCGATGACAAGGCGGACCCGCATCAGATGAAGAACCTCGCCGCCGATCCTGTAGCGAAGGATTTGCGTGACAAACTCGACGCGCAGCTCGCTGCGCTGATGAAGAAGAACGGCGACTCGTGGAGCTTCAACTCCAGCGAGCTCGTCGAAGAAGGCGGCCGGCTTTACAAGCATGGCACCTTTTACACCGTGCAGGAATACCTCGACTGGGCGAAGGCGCATCCTGGAAAGTAGCCCTGTTCCTGCGGAACAGGGGAACCTTGTTGCACAGCAACAAGGCAACTTCGACTTCGCTTGAAGAATGCGCCCGGTGTCGCGTTCCCAGCACATGATTTTTCGCGCCATCTTCCTGCTTACGCTCACCTGCGGCCATGCTGGTGCAGAGCCGGTCAAAAATGTTCTCTTCATCGTCTCCGATGACCTTCGTGCGAGCGTGCTCGGTTGTTATGGTGATGGGATGTGCAAGACGCCGAACGTGGACCGGCTCGCGGCACGTGGGATGGTGTTTGAGCGTGCTTACAGCCAGGGGACGGTCTGCGGACCGTCGCGGGCGTCGTTCATGCGCGGGCGCTACCATGGCGGCAGCGAGATCACGCTGGGCGAGCATTTCATCGCTCAAGGTCGCACGACGGCACGTGTGGGAAAGATCTTCCACATGCGCGTGCCGGGCGACATCATCGCCGGGACGAACGGCGACGACGTGGAAGCATGCTGGACGCAGCGGTTCAACTCGCAGGGCAACGAGGCGCACACGCCGGGCGACTACGCCTGCCTGAATCTGAACATCTTCACCACCGAGCTGGAGGGTCGCCAGTCCACCGGCGATCCTCACCGACCCTTTGTCACAGTCAGCTATGAAGGCGATGGCTCCGACCAGCCGGATGCGAAAACGGCGGCGAAGTCCGTCGAACTGCTGCGCGAGTTCAAAGCGGCGGGAAAGCCCTTCCTGCTTGCCGCCGGCTTTGTGCGTCCGCACTATCCGATGGTCGCGCCGCGTCCTTACTTCGACCGCTATCCGCATGCGAAGATCGAAGTGCCGTTCGTGCCGGAGAATGACCTCGACGACATCTCGCCGCTCGGCATTTCGGGATCGAACTCGAAGAAGAACGCCCTCGTGAAGTTTCCGGAGAACCAGCAGCGCATGTGGTCCGGCTACTATGCAGCAGTGACCTTTATGGACACGCAGTTGGGCCGCATTCTCGATGAACTCGACACGCTGGGCCTCGCCGACAGCACAGCTATCGTCTTCACCAGCGACCACGGTTATCACCTCGGCGACCACACCTTCTGGCAGAAAGCGAATTTGCACGAGCAGGTCACGCGCGTGCCGCTGATCATCGCCGCGCCCGGCATCAAGCCGGATCGCAGCCGTTCCATCGTGCAGCTCGTCGATGTTTTCCCGACCTTGTGCGAGCTGACGGGCGCACCGATCCCCGCGAGTGTAGAGGGCAAAAGCCTTGTGCCCGTGTTGCAAGATCCCTCCGCGAAGGTGCATGAGGCCGCCTTGTCCTATGACGGCCAACAGCATTCATTGCGCTCGGATCGCTGGGCCTACATGCGCTACACCGACGAGACCGAGGAACTCTACGATATGAATGCTGATTCCGGTCAGCTCACGAACTTGGCGAAGAGTCCGGAGCATGGCGCGTTGCTCGAATCCTTCCGCCAGCAGTTGCAGGCGCTCGTGAAGACCTCCGCCGTGCCGAAGCGCAAGCAGAAGGCCAAGAAGTAAGCCGGTGTCTCGCAACTCCGCCGATTACGAGTGCCGGTCGGCTGGCAGGTTGTGTTAAGAAGACAGAATGAAAACAAATCGCCCCGTGCGGAGACTCCACACGGGGCGACGAAGATTTTAGTCAAGGGCAGGGAAGGGACTACTGAGGCGGCACGCGGAAGAGCTTGCCGGTGTAGGGGCATTTCACTTCCATGCCGACAGGAAGGCCTGTCACGTCAACGAGCTGGTGCTTGGCTGCGTAGGGGCTGTTCACAAAGCCGGGGCGACCTGCGATTGCATTGCCGTAGGGTAGTTCGACCACGGGAGCATTCGTCGTGGAGGACGGCGGGGTGCTGGTTTTTGGGGTCACATTGTTGGCGGCTACGCTCGTGTTTGGCGGAACGGAGGAAGTGCGCGGACGTTCAGGGGTGGTTTCCTTCTTGGGCTTGCTCGGAGCGGAGGCGATGTTGGAGGTGCTGCTGCGAACGCCACCAGGGACCAGGAAGGGGCGCTGGGTGTAGGGGCAGACCACTTTGGAGCCGGCAGACATTCCGCGGACGTCAACCAGACGCGGGGGATTTGTGAAGGGGGTGCGAACGTAGCCAGGGAGGTCCGGGACGACCTGGGCAACCGGCATTTGAGCTGCGTTCAGCATGGATGGCGGCGGCGTGTTTGGACGCTCGGGCCCGACAACGCCATTAGTAACCGGGGTGGTCACTTGGGCGGGTGTCGTGTTGCCGGCGATGTTTTGAGTGCTGCGGGACGCACCAAGAGGCGCAGAGTCACCACCATTCATGTAGTAAGTGAGGAGACCGCGAGTTTGAATCTCCTGCCATGCTTGACGAGGAGGCATGGCACATGAGGCCAGCATGCTCAGCATGAAGCCGGCGGTGGAGAGACGGACTAGTGAATGACGTGCTGAGATCATAGGTAAGGGAGACGTTTTATTTTTGACTCTGGCTTCTCATATTAACGATCTTTTTAAATTAAGCAACAACGAGGATGGCAAGGCTCTCCGAATCAGGCATCATTTCCATATTTTTTACAATTTGGCTAGAGTTGTTATTTGTGTAAAAAATGCCATTCAAGGCCATGCATTGGCGAATCATCACTGTTGGCAAGCCGGGTCAACCGTGGGTCAAAGAAGCGCTCGGTCAGTACTTGAAGCGTTTGGAGCGACACACGCGGATCGAGCACACGATCATCAAGGAAGGGCCACTGTCACAGGTAGAGCAAAACATCCAGTCTGCCTGTGCTGGTGCTCACAACGTGCTCCTGGACGAACGTGGCAAGGCGCTCCGCAGCCTGGAACTCGCCCGCTGGGTTGAAGGAGAGGAAATTGGTGGTCGCAAACGGGTCTGTGTGATCATTGGAGGTGCGAACGGACACTCGGATGCCCTGCGCGACTGGGCTGACGAGACGTGGTCGCTGTCATCATTCACCCTGCAGCATGATATGGCGCTGATCGTGATGGCGGAGCAGATCTACCGGGCTTACAGCATCCTGCGCGGCGAGCCGTATCATCGAGAGTAAGCCTTCGATCCGAACATGCTTGCGATTCGGTGCGTTTGTTGCTGATATGAGTCGCAGATTTTCACAGTTTCGCCTTGTCGAGAACTTGAGAGGACTTAATTTTTAAAAAACCCAATCCATTCTTTCATGTCCTCCTCGGTTCTGCAAAACGTCATTCAGCCCAAGGCGCATACCTCGCCGCTGGCAAAGCTGAGTGCCGAGGTACGCCAGAGGCGACCACATGGAGCCTTGCGCCCGGAAGATTTCGAGGGCAATGAAGGAGAGGACATGGAACTCGTTCTGGGAGTGCTGGTGGAAAATGCACCGGTTGCGATGGCGATGTTTGATCGCGGCATGCGCTACATGCTGGCCAACCGCCAGTGGATCACCGAGTTCGGTCTGCAGCAGGTGCAGCCGCTGGTCGGCAAGAGCCAGTACGAGATTTTTCCAGGATTGCATCCGGGCTGGAGGCAGGTGTACGAACGAGCGCTGCAGGGCCACATCGTCCGCAGCGAGCATGATTCCCTGAGCGGACCCGACGGTCGCCCGATGGTTTATCGCTGGGAGGTGCGTCCATGGCGGAAGAAGCGAGATGCTTCCGTGGGAGGCCTGATGGTGACCTGCGAGAAATTCAGACCCGTGCAGGACACTGACTCGGAGACGGCGGCGAGTGCGGCGGACACCCCGAGCGCCGATGGCACCGCGCCCCGTTGGCAGCCCGGGCCCTTCGAGTGTTCGGTGCCGATGGTGGTGCTCGACGGCACAGGAGTCATTCAGCGCGCCAACTCCGCCGCTGCCCGGTTGGCCCTGGAAAAGGGTATTCACGAAGGCACTTCCTCCTTCTGGGAGGTTTTCGGCGAAGGACGCGACCACAGAGCCTTGCGCCAACAGGTTGTGGAATCCCTGGAGAAGGCTGCGACCGCCGGTCGCGCACCCATTCTCGATATGCCGGAGCGTACCGAAGCGGACGACAACATGCCGTCCCGCTGGATGATCTCGTCCCTTAAGTCGAAGGCGTCTGACGAAGACACCCGTCAGTTCATGCTGATGGGACTGCCCAGGGAATCGGGCGCAGCCAATGTGACGCAGGTGTCTTTCCAGATGCCGGTGCAGGTGCCGCCGGCTCCGGCTCCTACCGTCGAGGATTCGGAAACGGTGACGCGTCTTGAAGACCAACTTTCGCGAGCGCGGCAGGAATTGCGCACGCTGACCGAAGCGCAGCAGGCCTTCACGCTTCGAGAGACACGCCTGCGCCATTACTTTGAGGCGATCCCATGCGGTCTCTTTGTGCTCGACGAACGCGGCTCTCCCCTGTTTCAAAACGAGCACCTCGCCCGCCTGCTCGGACGACCCCTGGACAGGGAAAGCACCATCGAAGAATGGCTGGCCGCAGCCTGTCCCACTGAGGAGCATCGCGAACAGGTGGTGTCCGTCTGGAGGGAGAGCATCTGGCGGCGCCAGCTCACACGCACGCTTTCGCTCGCCACTTCCGATGGATTGCTCAAGGAGCTGGAGTTTCATCCGATCTCATTGCCTGCGGGGGGGCTGCTGGTCAGCATCCAGGACGTCACCGAATTTGTGCGGCATGAAGAGCAGCTTCGCGGCATGGAGGCGAAGATGCGCGTCCTGCTTCAGGGCAGCCCGGTCGCCGTCGTGCTCACCGACAAGACCGGTGTCATCTTTGAAGTCAATCATCACGCCGAAGCGCTGCTCGGGCAGGCCAAGGCCGAACTGCGCCGTTTCCCCCTCGACGCCTGGCTGGATCCGCAGAGCGCCACGGCGCGACGCGACGCCCTGCGTCTTCTAAAGCACGGCGGCAGGCAGTCCGAAGCCCTCGGCATCCGCGTCAAACGCACCGACGGCACCTTTGCCGACGCCATTCTTCACCTCTCCGCTGTTCTTGACGCTCAGGGCGACGTTCATTGCACGGTTCACTATTTGCAGGAGGCGGCGACTCCACCACCCGCCGAGGCGGTGCTGACCGTGGAAACGCCCCGGGTCGAAGTTCCGCACGCCGCGCTTCCTGCGGAGACGCTTCATGCCAAACTGCTCGGCGTGGACGCTAACGGTCGTGTTCGCTCCTGGTCCGAAGAGGCGGAGCGGCTGTTTGATGTCGGTGCCGGCGACGCCATTCGTCGTCCATTGCACCTGTTCTTCCGGCCTTCGGACTCCACGGGCTTCTTCGCCGAGCTTCTGCATCAGTCCGCCTCACCCGAGATCTTTGTCGAGCGTCCCTTCTTCGGTGCCGACGGCAAGCGTGGCACGGTGAAAACCAGTGTGCGGCAGACCGAGGACGGCGGGTTTGAGATGATGATCGAGATTCCCGGCGCTCCTGCGCCGGTCGTTGGGGCCTTCGTCCAGGAGCGGCCTGTTAGCGTCGTGAGCCGGCAGCGTTCGGTGGCGTATCAAGTCGTCTCGCCCTCCAGTGATCGCTGGCCGGTCTTCAATCTCGAGCGCGAAAACCTGCTGCTCACCGAGACTCATCACCGCATCAAGAATCACCTCCAGATCATCTCCAGCCTGCTGAACCTGCAGATCAACGGCGTCAGTGATCAGGACGCCCGCGACGCCCTGCGCTGCGGCCAGAACCGCGTCCGCGCCATCGCTGCGCTGCATCAGCACCTGTATCAGGTCGCGCTTGGGAAGGGCGACACCTTCAGCGACTTCGCCCGCGACCTCGTCGCCCACTTGCGCGAGTGCTATGAAGTTCCTTCGCACCGGGTGCATGTGCGCCTGGAGATCGCCGAGGCGCATGTGCAGGCGGAGTGGCTCATGCCGCTCGCGCTGACCCTGAACGAGGCGCTCTCCAACTGCTTCGAGCATGCCTTTCCGCATGACCGTCAGGGCCAGATCACCGTGGCGCTGAACTACGCCGAATCCACCGGGGAGCTCGTCATCAACGACGACGGCGTGGGCCTTCCCGAAGGTTACAATCCGGGTGAAGGCAACGGCCTCGGCCTGAAAATCCTCGCCGTCTTCGCCGAGCAGATGCGCGGGCAGTTGTTCGTGCGCGGCACGGCTGACGAAGGCACCGAGATCAAACTGCGCTTCCCGCTCGCCGCAGGGGTTCGCTAATCTCCCTGCGGAGCACATTCTTTTTGCGAATGTCCGACGCCGCCATGACACTACCGCGTGTCATACCCGACCACGGCTGTCCTGCGCCTCCTCGCGTTTCTCGCGCTGGATTGCGGAACCGTCGCAGCACAGGGTGTGGCGGTCGTCACGACGCGCACGGATGAGGTGGGAAAAAAACTGAACGAATGGTTCCTGGACGGCAGCGCCGCCGGACTCGCCGCGATCTCCTACGAGAACCGCGACGGGCAGCACTCGGCATTGAACACCGCGTTGTACCCGCAGCTTCAGGTCATCCAGGCAAAGGAAAAAGGTACGGGGGCCGCCACCGAGATGAGGGCGCAGCCCACCATCGGAAACTGCTCCATGGCCTCGGCCGCCACCCAGGCGGGTTGCCTTCCGCGTCTCTACATGATGGATCCCGGCGGCAATCAGTTCCTCGCCCGCCAGTACCTCAACAACAACCTTTTCGTCTATCCCGAGCATCAGGACCACGATCCCGGCGCCAACGGCGTCGGCGGCTACGGCGATCTCCTGCCG
This sequence comes from uncultured Prosthecobacter sp., assembly GCA_964452755.1. Classification (GTDB taxonomy): domain Bacteria; phylum Verrucomicrobiota; class Verrucomicrobiia; order Verrucomicrobiales; family Verrucomicrobiaceae; genus Prosthecobacter. The sequence continues at coordinate 2,146,693 of CAYVQY010000001.1, forward strand.
CTCAACACGCCCTGCCTGCTCATCTCCCAGGGCTCCTCCTACACCGACCAGCCCTTTGTGCAGGCGCTGCTCTCCGCCACGGCCGCCTTTCCCAAGGACACGCAAAAGCTGCTCGTCGAAAAGCGCCTTCTCTGTCCCACGCTGCAATCCATCTTCCGACGGTCAAACACCCTGGTGCAGAGTCCGGAGGACTATTTCACCGGCAAAGCGCATCCCGTCGTCTTTGACGGCTCCCGTATCGACGAGGCGAAGATGGTGCAGATCGCCCATGAAATGACGCCGGAGAAAATCCCGCCCGTCGCGCTCATCAAGATCGTCGAAGAAACGATGATCGAGCCCGGGAAGAACTACTTCGAGATCGCGGGTGCCTACCCCTGGAAGCTCTCGGACATGCCTGTCTCTGTCGGTCGCATCCTGCGTGGCAACGAGGCCGAGCACGGCATGCTCATCAGCCTCGATCAGACCATCAACCCCGGAAAAGACCCGCTGCAGTTGCGCGCCTCCATTCTTCAGGGTGATCCGCGCTTCGTCCGTGTCGAAAGCGCTCCCGGAAAGGCGGTCATGCGCCTTCGCGTCCGCTGGCAGCCCCCCATCATCAATTCGACCGGTATTCGCAGCCACCGCATCGACATCGGCATCTTTGCCGACAACGGCGCCAGCATCAGCGCACCCGCCATCATCAGCTTCTACATGCTGCCGAACGAGATGCACTTCTACGACGAGCAGGGCCGCGTGTCCGAAATTCACTACCAGACGCACAATCCCGACTTCGGACTGCCCGTCACCGACACCGACCAGCGCTGGCTTCGCGTGTTCCTGGCCTTCAGTCTGAAGGACACCGACCTGCGCAGCCGCCTTCTCGATCAGATCCTCACGCCGGCCGAGCGCACCGGCCTGCAGAATCACTACCTCTCCCTCAAGCCCGTGCTGGCCGCACTCAAAGCCGCCGAAGGAGACGAAAAGCGCAAGGACGAGGCGGCAAAGCTGCGTGGGGAACTCGGTGCCGCCATCAGCAGCGCCCTGAAGGCCAAAGTCGATGACAAAACCGGCCTTACCGCCCGTCAGGCCGTCGAAAAAGTGCTCCAGACCATCGCCAATTCCCACACCCTCTACCTCGGCCTTCAGCGTGAATTCGACGCGCTCATCTCCGCTTCGCCAAAAAATTCCGCGCTCGCGGATGTTCGCGCAGAGCTCCACCGCCTCATCATGGAGGGCGTTCTCGTCGAGCACGCCTCCGGCCGGATTGAGACCATGTCCCCGCCCGACCAGCTCTCCCTCGGCGAGCGCCACATGCTGCGCGGCCTGAATTTGACGCTGATGAGCCAGGCTCTTTTCCCCGACGCCCTGGAGCGCTCCACCGCGCCCGCCTACGTCAGCCCGCGCCTCACCACGCCGAAGCAGTGGCGCGACATTTACCGTTACGATCCCGAGTCCGGCCGGCTCCTCGGCTGGATCAGGTACGCCAAGGCCCGCATCGCCAACTTCGACGCCGAAGGCCGCTACCAGCCGGACGGCCCCGGCGGCAAATCCGTCCCCGTCATTTACCTCAAGGACGACAACGGCACTCTCACCTGGCAGCCCCGGGCGGCGGAGAGTGCGCCCAAGTGACCGCTGGCGCTCAGTCGTAGCTGCGCACGTCGTGCATCGACCACGAAAACGCGCCCCGGCCCAGCGTTCCCTCACTCCACATCCTCAGGTCAAAGACCTCCAGCGGCTCCAGCCACCTTTGCGCGGCTTTGAGGCCCTCCGCCTCGCCGCGCACCGCCGAGAACGCGCGCAAAAACTCCCGCAGTTTCGTGAAGTTCATCCGCACCCGCATGCCCGCCACATCCACCGCTCCCGGCTGCCGGAGAACGTCCGCCGCCTGCGTCTGCTGTTTCCGCGAGGTGCCGATCATGAAGCGAGACTCTGTCAAAGAAACGCAGGGCATCAGCTCGTCCGATCCAAACGGAGTTTCGTAGAAGACAGTCTCCACGTCCCCATACCGTCGCGACTGCGCCTCCGGCAGTTTCAGAGGTTCGGGGGCGGGGATCATCTGCAGCCCCTGCTTCAAGCCGGTCTCGATGTTTTGCCATGATGCGCCGATCAATGCGCGATTCGCGATGTCATTGGCCAGAAGAAGCCGCGGCAGCGGCACCTCCTGCCCGCCGGGGGGCAGGCCGGGCAGTGCCGGCATCTGGCCACCAACGTCCAGCACGAAGGCTCCGTCCGTGCCCAGCGCTTTCTGCCAGATCGTCTTCGCGCCGTCATAGACGCCCAGCACGCTCGGCAGCACCGATTCCTCGGCGACCTTGAGAAGCTGCGGCGCATTCTCCCCTCCCGCGCCCGCCCGAATCCATTCCCCCGCTGCGGCATGCGCCAGCTTCATCCATGCTTCGAAATACGCGCAGCCCAGACCCGCGCCCGTGCCTTGGCCGCTGACACCCAGCACCACCGATTCCTCATCCAGCAGCCGCGAGAACCGGGTCGGTTTCGACCAGGCCTTCACACTCTGCTCACTCGCCCCGCCCGCCCATTCCGCGTGGAGATCATCCTCCCACCAGGCCACGGCGGCTCCGTTCGTGCGGGCCGTGTCATGGTAGGCCCGCTCGGCCGCCGCCAGCTCGATCGCCAGCGGCGTCAGTGACCGTGCGATCCTCCCCATTTTGTCGTCAGCCAGCAGTCCCGCCAGAACTCCGCGCACCATCGGTTGAAACGGTTCGTTGGACCGCAGCGCATTCAAAAAAGTCCCGTCCCAGCAGGCGATCAGACCCAGGTTCCTGGCGGCGTTTTCATCGAGCGGACGCATCTCCGGCCGGGCCAGAATGGAGTCTTCGACGCTCGTCGCCAGCCGCACTTCATCGGTGGACCGGCCCACCGCCACATACGCCCGCTGCGGCCCCAGTCCCAGCGCCAGGACCCACTCCTTCCGCGCCAGCACCTCCAGTCCGCGGGACATTCGGTCCTTCATGTCCGGCGTCATCTGCGGTCGCGCCTTCGCCAGCGCGTCCAGCCACTCACGCCTTCGCTCGACGGTCAAAATTTCACCCATCGCGATCTCGTTCACCGTGATCTGCTCCCCCTGCGGCGTCACGATGCGCGACTGCGGCGCGTCCCCCAGCCACTCTCCCAGGCGGATCATGCTGCTGACCCGCGCCAGCACCTTCTCCGGCTCCGGCGACGCCACGCCGATCATCACCGGCGGCATCTCGAAGCGCTCCAGCCACAGGATCAGCGCCTCCAGCAGTTGTGCGTCCTTCAACGCCGCATCAAAAACCCCCGCCGCATCGAGCGGTGCCCCCGGCCCCGCCAGCACGCCCTCGTGGACGATGCCGCGATACGCCGTTTCGTTGTAAAGCTCGCTCAACTGCCGCAGCATCGCGACGGGCGCGGCGCTCCCTTTTCCAAACGCCGCAAACGCGTCGTCGATCACCGGCGGTTCCGCGTTCGCGTCCGAAGCGGGCAGTTGCTCCTCCAGAAGCGCCGCGATTTGACGCCACCAGTTCGTGGCCTTCAACGCTTCCGCATGCTTCTTCAGCGAAACGCTCGCCACACAAAATTCCGCGTCTCCCGCGATTCGCTCCGCCAGCCCCAGCCTCGGGGCTTCGGACAACCATGTCGGTTTCGCAATGACCACGGCCGCGACCTCGGGCTTGACCTCCGCGGTCTTCTTGCACCCGCAGAGCAGCAGCGGGAATGACGAAAACAGAATGAGGAATGACGAATGAATGACAAAGCCCAAATGACGAGAGCGGATCATGGCCTCCTCGGGCTTCGTCATGGGGATTTCATTCGTCATTACTTCAGCGCCGCATACACGCGGGACACGTCGTCATGCGCGTCCAGCGATTGCAGAAAAGTCGTCACCTCCTCCCGCTGCTCATCCGTCAGCTCCGGGTACTCCTTGGCCACGTAGCTCAGCTCTGACGTGGTGATCTGCCAGCCCGCCGCCTTAAGCGCCTTCGTCACCGCGTCCAGCGTGGTGGTCTGCGTGAAAAACCTCGCGCCGATGTGTCCGGCAGCCTCTTCGTCTTCGACTTCCATCGGCTCGACGTTTTCCGCCTCCGCCTCCAGCGCCGCCACCTCGATATCCTGCGCGGCGTCCGCGTGATGAGCCTCGACGAGGCCGACGTGATCAAACATCCACATCACTTTGCCCATGCTGCCGGCGCGAAAGAGCACCTTGATGTCCGAGGACGTGCGGTTGTTGTTGTCCGTCAGGCATTCCACGATCACCGGCACGCGGTGCGGCGTGAAGCCCTCGTAAACCACCGTGTCGTACTGCACCGCATCAGGCCCGGTGCCGCTGCCTTTCGCGATGGCGCGCTCGATGGTGTCGCGGGTGACGCTCTGCTTCTTCGCGTTCACCACCGCCGCGGCCAGCCGCGCGTTGAATTCCGGATGCGGTCCGCCCAGCCGTGCCGCCACCTGGATTTCACGAACCAGCTTCCCCGTGATCTTCCCCTTCTGATCGGCGGCCATTTCCCGCCATTTCTGTTTCCATTGTGCGCCCATGATGATGTGTGTTCAGTTCAAGTAATCGACTGCCATTCAACGTGGGAGCACGGGGAATGCAAGGCGCACGGCGTTTCGCCCGCTTTCGCCTCACTTCTTCTTTTTCGGCTTGCCGGGCTTCTTCTGCACCAGCGGCCAGTCGGCGTGCTCGGTGCGGGATGATTTCATCAGCGCCTCGGCTTTGGCGACGAGATCCGGCTTGTCGGCGGCAAGGTCTTGCGCCTCTGCGGCATCCGTTTTGAGATCGTAGAGCTCGATGGGTTTCTCGGGGCCGTTGCGCACGGCTTTCCAGTCGTCAAAGCGCACCGCTTGAAGGGAGGTGCCTTCGTGCAGCTCCCAGTAAAAATGATCGCGCTTCGGTGCAGGACCGCCTTTGAGATAGGACACCAGCGAGAGGCCGTCCGTCTTGCATTCGGCAGGGACGGGGACGCCGGCGAGTTCGGCCGCCGTCGGCAGGAAGTCCCAGAACGCCCAGGGCTCGTCACTCACCCGGCCCGCAGGCACCGTGCCGGGCCAGCGGGCGATCGCCGCCTGGCGCAGCGCACCTTCGTAGAGGCCGCGCTTGTAGCCGCGCAGGCCGTTCGAGGCCTGATCGAAGAGCTTGCCGACCTCCGACTTCGGATCAAAGGACGAGCCGTTGTCGCCGGCGGTCATCACCAGCGTCTTGTCGTCGATGCCGCACTCCTTCAGCGTGTCGAGCAGACGGCCGATGTCGCTGTCGAGGCGGGTGACCATCGCGGCGTAGTTTTTCTGCGTTTCGGTCCACGGCTTGTCTTTGTAGAGGCCCTGGTCGTCGATCTCGAACTTCCCGTGCGGCAGCGTGATGGCGTAGAAGAGGAAGAACGGGCCGTCCTTGTGCTCGCGCACCCAGCGCACGACTTCGGAGGAGATCAGTTCCTGCGCATACGTCTCGCCCACCTTCTTGCCGTCGTTGCCCGGCAGCTCGAAGCGCTTGTCATCATTGTAAAGATAGGTCGGGAAGTAGCTGTGGGCGTGGCGCTGGCAGTTGTAGCCGTAGAAGTGGTCAAATCCGACCTTCAGCGGGCTGCCGCTCGTGTCGAACATGCCCATACCCCACTTCCCCATGCACGCCGTGGCATAACCAGCGTCGTGCAGGATCTTCGCCACCGTGATCGTGCCCTCCGGCAGCGGCTTTTGGCCTTCCGGCTGGATCTCGCGGTTTGCACGGATCGGGCAGTGCCCGGAATGCAGACCGGTCATCAAGGATGAACGCGAAGGTGCGCACACGCTCGTGCCGCAGTAGCCCTGGAGATAGCGCGTCCCTTCCGCCGCCATGCGGTCGAGGTGCGGCGTCTGGATCAGCTTCTGCCCGTAGCAACCGACGTCACCCTGCGCGATGTCGTCGCTGAGGATGAAAATGAGGTTCGGTTTGGCGAGGGCCGTGACGGCGAGGCTGAGGAAGACGAGGGTACGAATCATGGGGCTGAAAGAACGACCGGGAAGGCGCAATCTTGACCCCGAATGAGCCGCCCCTTGACGCTGGCCAGGGCTTACGCACCAAAAGTACTGAGCTTCACGAGGCCTGTAGAACCTCGGAATGACAGGATTAACAAGATTTGCAGGATTAACAGGAGCCAATCATTTTAGTCTTGGGTTCGAAATGATCATATTTTGCTCTTCAATGCTGCGAGTCACACAGAACGGAATCCTGCACGATCCTGTCATCCTGTAAATCCTGTCAAAAGAGCGGCCTTCCATATTTAAGGCCGCGTTTCATGCGTAAGCCCTGGACGCTGGCGATCACATCGACCTTCGACATCCCACGATGCCGGATGAACATCGCGATCAATGCGTGCTAGCAAATCAAGCGGATGTAAGCGGGACAACCGAACTTGTTCAAAAAGGCGAAACAACGGCTGTTACGAATTGTCACCTGACCCTGCATCCAATCTGCGTTCGCACCGTCGCTGCCCTTTTCCCGGGAGGGGCGGGAGCTTTTCAAACAGGCATGGCGAATTCCGTACCCGGGCAGGCGCTGTCGTCGCGATGCTCTCCTGTTCCACATCCATCGTGGAAACCGCTTGCCGCCGGCTTCGCTGTTGGGTTACCTGCACCACCATGCACTCCACTTGCGCTCTCCTGCTGGGAATCGTCTTTCTCGTGGCCCTTTCACCGAGTTCGCGCGCCGATGCCCCTCCCCCAATCGCGCATCTGGCGCCGGACGAGGCGAAGAAGGCGGTGGAGCTGTACAATGAGATCAAAGGCACGGTGTGGCTGTACAAATGGGAAAAAGGGAGTGCTCCCGATTGGTTTTGGGGAGGACGGACACATCGCGATGAGTCCTGCCTGGGCCAAGTATCAATGGCGCGTCATCGGCCCACGCCAAGTCCTCTGGCAGGAAAAACCCGGTGGCGAGGTCAAGGTCCTCGACTTCAATGATGATCTGACTTCCTTCCAGGCGCGAGGCTGGGACAATGCGAAGAAGGAGTCCGGAACGCCCAAGGGCGAGAAGATCCCAAAGTAAACCGGCAGATGTCACGAATCGCCTCCTGACCCGAATGGCACTGACTTAAGCTCGTTTTAGGACGAGAAATAACTGTGAGTTTGATCCCAGATGGGCCTTAATTCAGTGCCATTCCCTCCTGACCCTTTCCTGCTGATCTCGAATTCACCGTCGATGTCCAGCGTGATCATACGACCCTGCTGCGGTGGGAATCCGCCAGTGATACCTTGCGCGTGTTGTCCGACGGTGCGGTGAAATGAAACAAGGCGAATCATCTGTCAGGCAGTTGCACTGACCCTGTTCTCCCCGTTGGTTTTAGACTGTAGCATTTGCCAATTCATCCTTTCGACAACTCGCTAGGCCAAAAACTATCCGACATTCGTCTTCCACACGCTTCTTGTCTCTCGTCGATAGCTTAACTGGCATTCGTGATAGCCACGATTCCCAATTCTCAGCTGGAGCATAAAGGTATTTGTGAGCGTGAGCCGTGGTTGCGACCGTGCCGCCGTGTCTGGAGCGCGCAACTAGAGGAGTGCTGCCATTGGGAAATCGGATGAAATAGGCGATCGCATCACAAACCACCCCAAACATATCACAATCGACCTGCAATGACCGAATTAGCGTAGCCAAATCACTGACGGAGATCACACGAGGAGCAAATCCCAAGCAATGATGACGATACAGCACTAACGCGAAGGTCTTTAATGCGCCGGGAGTAAGGAGTTCAGGACCTGCAACAAACACTCTCGCTAGTTCTCCACCTGAATCCAAGTGACTCCGCAAAAATGCTTCATACGGTCCGATTATTTCGGGCTTTGCCCACAGTCGTATGACCTCCTTGTGAGTTGCGCTTAATATCCGCCCGCTCCTCGCGCGAAAGACGGACTCTTCTTCGATGAATTTGTTGTAATCGACCAAGTCAGTCTCATCAGGAGGATGCTGTGTGAACTCTTGACTGAACAAACGCAGATTATCCTTCCGAACCTTGTTATCATTCGCATGTTTGAGCGCTGATTGCCCAATTTCCTTCGTGATGTCCCAGATGTCTTTGGTGATGCCCATCGTAAGCGAATGATTTCCGTTCAAACGTCTGAGCACAGCGAGAGTTTTGGTGTTTTTCGGGAATTGTGCGCATATTCATCGGGCGTCAGATGCGGGCACTCTTCGCCAGTCGCCAATAGTAGCGACCTGCGGCCTTTAAGCGACACGCCTTATTCTGCATTGCCGCTTCGAACATATGAGGCGCATCGACTGGGACAACAAGATGAACTCTGTTCAACGCTTGCAATTTATCCATCATAGCAACCTTAGCGTCGTCTTTGTTTGGACTTGTGCGCTCATATTCGGGCGTCAGCGGTAGATCCTCGGCGGGAAGCGGGAAGATTGTGGGAAGTTCGCGAATAATTGCAGGAAAGGGTCAGGGGGGCGATAGTTGACAAGATGAGGGTCAACCAAGTATCGGTTCCATCATGCGCCTAGTGAATGCTCCGGATTCTTGTCCTCAGATTGAGGCGTCTTCGTCCGGATGATGACAAGGATGAAGCTCTCGGCGATTCGCGAAACTGGCTGCTGGGAAGTCGCACTCCCACCGCACGTCACTGCTCCATGCCGCCGCCGAAGGCCATCTGGGCGCGCAGCAGATCGTGCAGGGTGACCACGCCGATCAGGCGCTGGCGCTCGTCGCAGAGCACCACCATGCCGGCGCCGGATTCGATGATGCGGGTCTGGATGACGCGGACGCTTTCCCCCGGCAGGGCGGTGACCGCCGGCTCCGGCAGCACGGGCTGCTGCATCAGCAGGGCGCGCTCCACATCCGTGCGGGTCACGACACCGACGACGTGCCCGTCTTCCACCACCGGGAAATTGGCAAAGGGATGCGCGGCGAAGGCGGCGGTGAGAGTCTCCGGCGAGAGATCCGCCAGCGAGACCGGATGGAAGTTCGCGATGCTGGAAGCGGGCAACTGCTGCCAGCCTTCGAGGTCGCGAGGCGGGATGATGCGGGTGAGGTGATGGCCGTCCTGCTCCAGCACGGCGTCGTAGAAGTTCTTCGGCATCAGGCGGCGGCTGATCGCCTGGCTGACCAGGGCACCGAGCATCAGCGGCAGCACCAGGGAGAACTGGTGCGTCATTTCAAACACGATCAGGATCCCGGTGACCGGCGCGCGCACCACGCCGCCCAGACAGGCGCACATGCCCACCACCGCGAGTACCATCTGCGCCGAGCCCTCCAGCGGCACCACGAATCCGGCCAGCCCGGCGGCGGCCAGCCCAGCCATGCCGCCAAAGAACAAGGTCGGCGAAAAAATTCCGCCGCAGCCTCCGAGGCCGTAGCACAGGATCGTCGCCAGCAGCTTCGCTGCGAGCAGCAGCGCTGCGATCTCCCACGCCAGCTTGCCCGTGAGCGCATCCGAGAGATCCTGGTAGCCGAGCGAGAACACGCCGAGTCGTCCAGTCTGCCTCCACACGAGGATGCCGATGGCCCAGGTCGCCACGGCGGCGATGGAGGGCATGAGCCACACCGGAATGCGTGACTGCCCGCCGGCCCAGCCGCGCAGCTTCAAACTGTAGCGCTGGAAAAACATGCCCGCGAAGGTCGCGCAGGCCGCCACCCACGGCGTGAGCAGGTAAACCTGCCAGCCGGGCTCCTCCATCGTCGCCAGGGTGAAGGCCGGCTCCGCTCCCAGAAATCCGTGCGCCAGCAACGCACCGATGACGGATGCCATGAGCACGTTGCCGAGAAAGCGGCTGTTCAAGTCGCCGATGATCTCCTCCAGCACGAAGGTCACCGCCGCCAGCGGCGTGTTGAAGGCGGCCGCGAGTCCCGCCGCTGCGCCCGCAGCCGATGGCATGCGGTGCTTCGCCTTCACCAGCCCGAGCTTTGTCGCCACCGCCGAGCCGAGCGTGGCGGCCATTTGCACCGACGGCCCTTCCCGCCCGAGACTCATGCCGCTGCCGATGCTCAGCACCCCGACGACAAATTTCACCACCACGGTCTTCACCGGCATCCAGCCGAATTCCTTCCAAAACGCCAGCTTCACCTTCGGAATGCCGCTGCCGGCCGCATCCGGACAGCGAATGTTCACCAGCCATCCGGCAAACAGGGACGCCGCCAGCATCAGCCCCAGCAGACGCCACATGAAGGTGTCCGGATCATGCTCCGCCCAGCGCTCGACCGTGTTCTCGTAGAAAAAGTGGATGCAGGTGTGAAACGCGACCGCGATCCCGCCACCCGCCAGACCATAAAGAGCCGTGGCGAGGTACAAGCGCGGGCGGGGAGGCACTTTCCCCAGGAGGCTGCGTAAACTCATCGCTGCTTCATCAAGCACAGCGCGTTGGCATTACAAGATGGATGTGCCATCCGTGCCTGCGCACGCTCTTTGCCCGTCTGCCGGGGCTTGCCGCTCGTTACCTCCATGCTCATGACCGCCCACGATCTCGTCCTTCCCTCTCTCGCCGCCGATGCGCTCTGCCTCGGCCCGCATTGGATTTACAACCAGGACAAGGTCGCGCGGTTCTACCCCGACGGCATCCGCCGCTACGACGCGCCGAAGTCGCAGTACCATCCCGGCAAGTCCGCCGGCGACTTCACGCACTACGGCGACCAAACGCTCGCCCTGCTGCGCAGCGTGGTCCTGCGTGGTGGATTCGATGCCGAGGGCTGGCGCGATGACTGGTCGCGCTTCTGGTCGAAAAACACCACCGCCTATCGCGATGGTGCCACGAAGACCACGCTTGATCACATGGCGCACGGGCTCGCCTCTCCCTCCGACAGCAACGACCTCGCTGGCGCGTCACGCATCGCCCCGGTGCTCGCGGCCCATTTAGGTGCCAGCCTCGAACAGCGCATCAAGGCAGCACGGGATCAGACCGCGCTGACTCACGGTGATGCGGCCACCATCGACTGCGCCGAGTTTTTCATCCGCGTGCTCGAGGCTCTTCGCGGCGGTGCGCCGATTTCGCAGGCTCTTGAAACCGCAGCCGCCGCCTCGTATGCCGCGCTGGATGCCGTGGGTGCCTTGAAGGCCGCGCAGGCACGGATCGCGGACGAGCCGCTGGCGACCGGTGCGGCCCTCGGCCTGATCTGCCACACGCCGGAGGCCTTCCCGCTCGCGCTTTACTTCCTCCTGAAGTTTGCCGACCAGCCGCTCGAAGCGCTGGTGCAGAATGCGATGGCCGGAGGCGACTCTTCCGCCCGTGGCCTGCTGATCGGCCTGGTCATGGGTGCCGCCCACGGCACCGACTGGATGCCGCATGCCTGGCTCGATGAACTGAACGCCCGCTCCGAGGTGGAGGCGCTGCTGCAACTGATCGACCCGGCTCCCGCCCACCGGTCGGAAAAGGTGGTGATCCCGCATCCCGACGGCCATCAGCTCGACGGCGTGCTCGATCTCCCTGCCGGTCCGCCGAAGGCCTACGCCCTCTACGCGCACTGCTTCACCTGCGGGAAGAACCTCCGCGGCGCCACGCGCCTGTCGCGGCTCCTCGCCGCCGAAGGCATCGCGACGCTGCGTTTTGACTTCACCGGCATCGGCGAGAGCGCGGGCGACTTCGCGGGCACCAGCTTCCTCTCCAACGTCCAGGACCTCAAAGTCGCAGCCGACTGGATGCGCGCGCATCACCGTGCGCCGATCCTGCTCATCGGTCACAGCCTCGGCGGCGCCGCCGTGCTCTCCGCTGCTGGCGAGGTGCCGGAATGCAAAGGCGTGGCCACCATCGGTGCGCCGTCTGATCCCGCGCACGTCACGCACCTCTTCGAAGACAGTGTCGAAACCATCCGCCGTGACGGCAAAGCCACCGTCTGCCTCGCAGGCCGCAAGTTCACCATCGGCAGCCGTTTTCTCGACGACCTGGAGGACCTCGGGCATCAGGAAAAGATCGCCAAACTCGGTCGCGACCTGCTCATCCTGCACAGTCCCACGGACGATACCGTTTCCATCGAGCACGCCGGCCGCATCTACTCCGCCGCGAAGCACCCGAAGAGCTTCCACTCCCTCGCCGGAGCTGATCACCTGCTCACCCGTCCCGCACAGGCCGACTACGCCGCCGGCATCATCGCCGCCTGGGCCAGCCGCTTCGTGGAAACGAATTGATTCTTCATCCCTCACTTTCACCAACTCCCCACCATGCTCCGCTGGATCGACATCTTGAAATTCGCCGCCAATGGCACGCCGAAACCCGACTGCCGCATCGAAAAGACCGATGCCGAATGGGAGGCCCTCCTCACGCCCGAGCAGTTCCGCGTGACACGCCTCCATGGCACCGAGCGCGCCTTCAGCTCGGAGATGTGCGAGCGCTTCGAGCCGGGCAAGTACCAGTGCGTGTGCTGCGGTGCGCCGCTTTTTGACTCGGGTGAGAAATTCGACAGCGGCACCGGCTGGCCCTCTTTCACGCAGCCGATTCAGGAAAACGCCGTCTCTTACCGCAAAGACGACAGCGCCGGCATGAGCCGCGTCGAAACGCTCTGCAACGTCTGCGACGCCCACCTCGGCCACGTCTTTCCTGATGGCCCGGAGCCCAGCAAGCTGCGCTACTGCATCAACGCCGTCGCTTTGCAAAAGGTGGCATCGAACGAGGCGAAGGCCACTTTCGGCGGTGGTTGCTTCTGGTGCACGGAAGCCGTGTTTCAGCGCATCAAGGGCGTCATCGACGTCAAGAGCGGCTACAGCGGCGGTGACATCGTGAACCCGACCTATCGCGAAGTCTGCAGCGGCCGCACCGGCCACGCGGAAGTGATCGAGGTCACCTACGACCCTGAAACCGTGAGTTTCGGCGACATCATTCGCGTCCACCTCGGCACACACGATCCGACGACGCTCAACCGCCAGGGCGCCGACAGCGGCACGCAGTACCGTAGCATCATTTTCCATCGCAACGAGGAGGAGAAGCAGACCGCGCTCGCTCTCATCAAGGAATGCGAAGCCGCCCTCGGAAAACCCGTCGTCACCGAGGTGAAGCCCTTCTCCGTCTTCTTCCCTGCGGAAGCCGAACATCAGAACTACTACAACGAAAACAGCACCCGGAACCCCTACTGCAGCGTCGCCATCGTGCCGAAGCTCGCAAAATTCCGCGCCGCCTTTCCGGCGAGGCTCAACGAATAGATCACGCTCATGACAGACCTCCGACAACTCCTCCCCGCCATGAAGCCGCTGCTGTTGATCCTCTTCACCGCCACTTGCCTCGCTGAATCGAACTGGCCGCAGTTTCGCGGCGCTGGCGGACTCGGCATCGGCACGGGAAAGCCGCCGGTGGAGTTTTCGGCGGAGAAAAACATCAAGTGGCAGGTCGAGGTGCCGTTCGGTCATTCATCGCCGTGCATCTGGGACGACAAGATCGCGCTCACCGGCCTCGCGGAGGACAAGTTGGTCACTTTTTGCCTGAGCAAGGACGACGGACGCGAACTCTGGCGCGTGGCGGCTCCGGCGGAGAAGGTCGAAGGCACGCATCGCATCGGCAGTCCGGCTGCGCCGACGTGTTGCACGGATGGCGAGCGCTTGATCGCGTATTTCGGTTCGTTCGGCGTGCTGGCGTATGATTGGAACGGCAAAGAGCTGTGGAAAAAGCCGCTGCCAGCTCCGGTGGTCGAGTTTGGCACGAGTTCGTCGCCGATCATCGCGGACGGGAAAGTCATCATCGTCGCGGATCAGGACATGGGCAGCTACATGGTCGCACTGGATGTGAAAACGGGCGCGGAAGTGTGGCGCGTTGATCGCAGCGAGTTTCGTCGCGGCTTCGCGACCCCGTTCATCTGGAAGCATGATGGCGAACAGGAGCTCGTCGTCTGCGGATCGCTCTGGCTGCGCAGTTATGATTTGAAGGACGGCAAAGAGCGCTGGTCGGCACGCGGCATGGCGCGTGTGGCCAATGCGAGCCCGGTGGCGGCGGACGGCTTGCTGCTGGTGTCGAGCTGGAACGTCGGCGGCGATGAAGGCGAGCGCATCGAGATGGAACCCTTTGAGGCTTTTGCCGCAGTGCAGGACGCGGACAAGGACGGCCTGCTGACGCTGGACGAATTCCCTGCGGGTCCGATCAAGGGTCGCTACTCGCAGATCGATGCGGACAAGGACGGCAAGGTCACCAAGCCTGAGTACGAATTCGTGCGCGGCATGTTCGCCGACGCGGTGAACCAGGTCTTCGCCATCAAGCCCGGCGGCCGTGGCGACATCACGAACACGCACGTCGTCTGGCAGCAGAACAAGCACCTGCCGTATGTGTCGTCGCCCGTTGCGGTGAACGGTCGTATCTTCACGATGAAGAGCGGCGGCCTCGCCTCGGCCTACGACACGAAAAGCGGCAGCCCGGTTTACCAGGCCGAGCGCGTCGATGCTTCGGGTGATTACTACGCCTCCGCCGTCGCCGCTGATGGCCGCGTGTATGTCATTTCGCAGCGCGGCACCGTCGTGGTGCTCGATGCGATGGGTGACAAGCTCAACGTGCTCGCCCGCAACGATCTCAAAGCGCCTGTCTTTGCCTCGCCGGCCATCGTCGATGGCGTGATCTACATCCGAACGGACAAGAAACTCTACGCCTTCGCGCCCTGAGCATCGGCATCGGGCGTGCCGTCGAACATGTTGGGTTTCGTCTTCATCAAGAGCCAGAACAGCGATGAGCCAGCATAGAGCGCGGTGAAGCAGATCAGCACCGCGTCCCAGCCGCCGGCGTTTGCGAGCAGCCAGGGCACGACGACAGGAAAGGCCGCCGCGCCGAGATTGCCGCACATGTTCATCACGCCGCTGATCGTCGCCACGTGCGAACCGCCGACATGCATCATCACCGTGCTCACGCAGGGATTGCCCACCGCCGCGCAAAACATGCCGAGGCTGATGATCAATACCGCCGTGAGCGCATGACTGACAAACCAAGCCGAGAACACCAGGCACGCGCACACAAACAATGCCGCTGCGGCGAGACCCTGGCGTGCGAGTCGCTGGCTGCCCGTCTTGCGCAGCACGGCATCCGACACCGCACCGCCGAGCAGTGAACCTGTCAGATCACCCACGAGCGGCAGCGCGGTGAGCCAGCCGGAAGTGATCAGCTCCACATCACGCGCCTCCTGCAGATACGTCGTGAACCAACTGCCGAAGAAGATGTAGCCGGCGGAGCGAAACGCCTGCTGCACGCAGATGCACCACATCGCCGGACTCGTGATCAGCAGCCGCCACGGCACGGCGGGCGGTTTTGAACTCACCTTCACCGGACTCTTCGAACCGGCTGAGATCAAATCACGCTCAGTCTCATTCACCGACGCGTGTTCCGCCGGATCGTTGCGATACCAGCGCGCGAACCACACGGCCCACACGATGCCCGGCAGCGCATACCACAGGAACATCGGCCGCCAACCGCAGACGATGATCATGAAGGCCGTCAAAGGCGCACCCACGATGCTGCCTGCCGACATGAATCCGCCGAACGCGCCCGAGGCGAGTCCCTGTCCCGCACGCGGAAACCAGCGCGCCATCACCGCGATCGCCACCGGCACGAGTCCCGCCTGTGCCACCCCCATGAGTGCACGTGACACGACCATCGATGCAAATCCGCCCATCCCGAATAACGCCGTCGCCAGCGACCACAGCACCGCAAACAACGGCAGCGCACGCCGCGCACCCAATCGCAGCGACAGCGCCGCCGCAGGAATTTGACACAGCGCATACGACCAGAAAAACGCGCTGCTCAACCAACCCGACTGCTCCTTCGTCAGCCCGAGATCATCACGAATCGTGCTCTCCGCCGTGCCCACCGCATTGCGCGTGAGATACGCCAGCGCCGCGGCCATGCACAGACCGGCGAGAACGATGAAGCGGGCGCGGGTGGGTTTCATGGATGGAGGATCAATGTCGTGAAGTTAAGAGATGCCACAGATTCAGGGAAGCCGCAGATTCCTTGCCTGAGACATTCCATTTGTGGTTTTCCTGAATCTGCGGCAATCATTCATGGGTGGCCCTTAAATCAGCGACTTTGAGTGGAGGCTCACCAATCCGTCACCGCGCCATCGGGGCTGAATTCACGCAGGACGATCTCCTGCTGGAAGGGATGCTTCTTCACCTCCGCCTCGTTGATGGTGATGCCGAGGCCAGGTTTCGTGTTCGGGCGGACGATGCGGCCTTCCTTCTCGATCACGAAGCCTTCTTCAACAACATCTTGACGCCACGTCACATCGTTGTGCACGGTTTCGCAGATGATGTAGCTCGGCTGTGAAAAACCGAACTCGAGTGAAGCCGCGGTGCTCACGGGGCCCTGCGGATTGTGCGGGGCCAGTGCGATGCGATGGGCCTCGGCGAGCGCGGCGATGCGTTTCGCGGCGCTGAGGCCGCCGCAGTGAGTGATGTCGAGCTGGCAGATCTCGACCGCACGCTTCTCGAACATTTCTTTGAAGGCCTCCAGGTTTGTCACACGCTCGCCGCTGGCCACGGGCGTGGTCAGCGCGGCGTTGATCTTCGCCAGGCCATCGACGGCCTCCGGCCAGCAGGGCTCCTCGAAGAAGTAGAGGCCGAAATCATCGAGCGCCTTGCCAAACTTCATCCCCATGGCCGGCGAGGGCCGCGCATGGCAGTCCACCATGATGTCGATGTCCGGTCCCACGGCATCGCGCATCGCCGCGACGGCCGCAGCAGCAGCGCGGACGGGCTTCATGCCTTCGATGGGCATCGTGCTCGGCACAGCCATGCTTTTGAAGGCCGTGTAACCATCCGCCACGGCCGCCTGCGCCAGCTCGGCGAAGCGTTTCGCGTTGTCGGCGGGCGTTTGATAAAAGTCCTCCATCTTCCCGCCGCCAAGATGGCAGTAGGTGCGCACCCAGTCACGCACCGGCCCGCCAAACACCTTCGAGAGCGGCATGTTCGCCACCTTGCCCACGATGTCCCACAGCGCGAGGTCTATGCCCGCGATGGCGGTAGCCCGTACGATGCCGTGCCCGTGCCAGAAATGCTGCCGATACATCACCTGCCACAGGTATTCCACCCGCGTCGGGTCCTCGCCGATGAGCAGATGCGACATGTCCTCGATCGCCCCCACAATGCTGCGCGTGTGCCACTCCAGCGTCGCCTCCCCCCAGCCGATGAGGCCGGGCTGATCCGTGACAACTTTCACAAACACCCAGTTTCGCATCCGGGCATGGCAGACAAGGGTTTCGATGGCGGTGATTTTCATGGATGGGGTGTTCCCGGTTCGCGGTTCTCAGTTCGCGGTTTGGATGCGATTTGCAATCGACTCGATCAACTGCTCCAAACTTCCCGCTGCGACGACGGCGATGCTTTCCTGATAGATGCCGGTGCCGTAAAGCTCGCGCGGTGGCAGGTAGGACGCACCCCAGTTGGCGGCGATGGTGGCGATGATGAGAACGCGGTCGGGGAAACGGCGGCGCAGTTCCGTTTGCAGGATGCTGTAGCTCTCGCCCTGCACACCAAGCCAGATGGCGTCGCCGACGTGCCAGAGCACGACTTGGAGAGGATACGAGTCGCCGGGCGGGAGCTGCATGAGGCGATGAAGAAGACGATTCTTGCGCTCGACCAGCGCACGCAGGTCGGCGGCCTTTGCTTCATCACCGGCGGCACGTGCCGCAGACTCCTGGTCCACAAGTTCGTCACCTGCCTTCTTGGTTTCCTCGACCGTGGGGCTGCCGGGGCGATACGTGAGCGGCTCGTGCCAGCGCTGCTGCTTCCACACGGCTTGCGCCGCGAGTTCGTCATCGGCGAGCGGGCGATGCTCCCAATCTCCCAGCGTGGCTCCAGAGACGACCGGGCCGGCGTAAACAAACTTCGTCCCGGCAGGCGACAAGGCCGTGAGTGCGGCCAGCGCGGCGAATCCGAGTTCGCGTCCGTTTCGATCCGCGACGGCGGTGTCGCCGACGAAGCCCTCGCGCGGGCCGAGTTCGCCGCTGGCGCCTTGCAGAAAGAGGCACGGTGCACCTGTGTCCCGTTCCACTTCCTCGCGCATCGCGCCGATGTAATCGGGGCTGATGAGCGTGTTCTCCCACGCGAGCGTCGTGGGATGACAGGCGTAGTTCACGATGCTGCCGAATGTTTGGCCTGAGTCATCAGTGACGCGCGCGACAATGACCGTGTCATCCGCCGCCACACCGGGATTGAAGCCGCAGACGTACTGTCCATGTTCGCCATCATAGAAGTCGCGATGTGCCGCAAGAGTGCACTGGCCGCGTCCATACGTGATGGTGGCCGGTTTTGCCGCCGCCACGGCCTGCTTCACGAGTCCGGCGGCCACGTCACCCATTTTCCGCAGGTAACCAGGAATCAAATCACCGCCCGGCATGGAGATGCGATCCAGCCCCATGAGCCCCGCACCATGCGTGTGCGAGCAGACGATCAGAACCTCTTGCTGCGGCACATTCGCGCCATCCGCCACCTGCGCCAAGAGCTGCTCCTGCTCCACGCGACCGAGGATACAATGATCCAGCGCCAGCACGATCTGCCGCCCGTCTCCCTGAAGCGGAGCAAACACGGCCACGGTGGCCCGCAGCGGACGGTGGATGCCGGTGGCGCGTTCATGCTTCGCCGCACCCCACATGCGGTGGTAGATGTTCGCCGGCGGTGTGATGTCGTCCCATGCCAGCGCGAAACGGCAGCGGCTCTGCGGCGTGGGATCTTCGGTGCGGGAAGGTGTGGGCATGAATCTGGTGGAGTGATGAAGGGTAAAATGATGGGGGAACTGAAATCCTTCAGAACATCAATCCACCGTCATTATTTTACCACCGGCCTTGTTGGTTGCGGCTTCTGGTCTGTTTTTACTACCAGCGATTATTTGACCGTTCTGCGCCGTAGTTCTGTCATGAAGCTGTTCTGCACTGCCTTTGTATTCTATTCCTCCCTTGCGGCGCACGCGCTCGACATCGGCTCGCGTCGCGAGCTGTTCGTGGACGATCTCCTGATCGACAAACTCAGCGGCAAGGCGGAGCAGGTGCTGCATCATCCGCAGATCCGTGAGATCGCGATCAAACATGATGCGCCGTGGGAGGGCAGCGGCAGCGGCTATCACAGCGTCTTCAAAGATGGAGACAAGTATCGCATGTATTACAAGTCATGGCAGCTCACGGTCACGGATGGAAAGGTGAACACCGGCGAGCATCCGCTCTTCACCTGCTATGCGGAAAGCGATGACGGCATTCACTGGCGCAAGCCGGAGCTGGGACTGCATGAGTTCAAAGGCTCGAAGGCGAACAACATCGTCATTCCCAAAGGCATGATGGGAAAAGTGAATCCCGATGGCGGTCATCCCGCCGTGTTCAAGGACGACAATCCAAGCGCGACTCCGGATGCGAAATACAAGGCCATCGTGCGTTCGAATTCACCGAAGGGCCTGCTCGCGCTGAAATCACCCGATGGCCTGCATTGGTCGCCGATGGCCGACGCGCCGGTGATCACAGACGGCGCGTTTGATTCGCAAAACCTCGCGTTCTGGGATGCGAACGCCGGCTTGTATCGCGCCTACTGGCGCTACTTCACCGAAGGCACCACGGATGAGAAAAACTGGAAGCCCGGCGGCCTGCGCGCCATCCGCACGGCGACTTCGAAGGATTTTATCAACTGGGAAAACCAGCAGGACCTGCGCTACATCGATTCACCCGGTGAGGCGCTCTACACGAACCAGGTGAAGCCCTACCACCGCGCACCACATCTGCTGATCGGCTTTCCTACACGCTACGTCGAGCGCGGCTGGTCGGGGAACATGCGTTCCCTGCCGGAGCGCGAGCATCGTGAGTGGCGCTCGAAGGCCAGCGACCGCTATGGCATGGCGATCACGGAAGGACTTTTCATGGCGAGCCGCGACGGCGTGTTGTTCAAGCGCTGGAACGAAGCCTTCCTGCCGCCCGGCATCGAGCGTCCCGGCACGTGGAACTACGGCCATCAATACATCGCCTGGCATCCTGTGGAGACGAAGTCCGCGCTCGAAGGCGCGCCGAATGAACTCAGCTTCTACGCCACCGAGAGCTACTGGACCGATCACAGCAGCGAACTGCGCCGCTACACGCTCCGCCTTGATGGCTTCGTCTCCATTCACGCGCCGATGAGCGGCGGCGAACTGATCACGAAGCCGTTCACCTTCACCGGCAAGAAACTCACGATGAACTTCGCCAGCTCTGTCGCCGGCGGCATCCGCATCGAAATTCAGGATGCGAAAGGCAAACCGGTGCCGGGATTCACGCTCGCCGACTCCGAAGAGCACTTCGGCGACTCGATTCAACGCACGGTCGTGTGGAAGAACGGCAGCGATGTCAGTTCCCTCGCCGGAAAGACCGTGCGCCTGCGCTTCGCACTGAAGGACGCCGATCTCTACGCGATCAAGTTTGAGTAGCAGGAACGTGCCGGTGCTTCCGACCGTTGAGCAGCGCGCCGATCCAGGTGTAGCGCACGAGGTATTCGTAAGTCAAAAGCAGCAACGCGAACACGCCGCCGCAGACGATCAGGAATTTCCAGCCGGGGGCCATGGCCCAGTCGCGCAACCAGAGTTGGCCCAGAAGAACGAGCGGCAGATGGGCCACATACATCCAGTAAGACGCGTCCGACAGATAGCGGATCCATCCGCGCTCCTTCGACACGAATCGTCGGAAGAGGCCCATCATCGCCGCGCTCATGGCCCAGACGTAGATGACTTGCAGGAAGATTGAGACGGGGCGGAAACGCGCCACGCCTTCGTAGGTGGCATGCAGTCCGGCGGGATAGATGACGAGGAGCGCGAGCGGCATCGTCAGCCACCAGCGACGTCCCATGCTGCCGCGTTCGTCGTTGCTGTCGAAGTAGAGCGCGCCGAAGCCGAAGAAGATCGCGTAATACGCCAGCAGATGCAGCGGCGGCAGAAGGGCGGAGGATGTGTCCGGCCCGAAATTCGGCATGTCACGGCCCATGAACCACGCGGGAATCATCGTCAGCGGCACGAGCCAGAGATAGCGCAGCGGAGAGTTCACCCACAGACGCGGCGCGGACTGCCAGCCGATGCGGTTCGCGATCCACACACACACCGCGAAGCCTGCGACCATCCAGCAGAGGAACCACAGAAACCAAAGGTGATGAAACATCGGGAAGAACGTCAAGAACAGCCACAGCGCGAGCAGCGGGCGCGGTTTAGGCTCGAGATCGGCAGCGCCGAGGAGCTGCCGGATCTTCTTTCGACCTTCGAGTACGGACTGCCGCTCCACTTTCACCTGAATGAGCCCCGCGATGAACTGCGTCGTGCCCCAGTCGGCCAGCGTCGCGTCCAGCGCGGTGTCGCCGAGACCGTTTTTTACCTGAGGGTCGATGCCCGCTTCCATCAGCATCCCCGCGATCGTGCTTCTGCCGAAAAACGCCGCGCCGTGCAGAGCGGTGCCGCCATCGCGATTCGTCCGCTGCACATCCGCACCGCGCTCCAGCAGGAGCTGCACCACCGCATCATGACCGAAAGTCGCCGCTAGGCTCAGCGATGTGACGCCGAAGCCGGGATCAGGCGCGTCGATGTCCGCTCCGCCGTCGATCAGCTCTCTCACCCTCGCCAGATCACTCGTCGTGCTGGCTTTCCACAGATCCGCCGCCTGTGTGTCATGACTTTTAGCGCCGCGTTTTGCGGCGAAGGCACCGACGACGTACATCAGCGGAATGACCGTCACCATTCCCAGCAGCAGCGGCAGAAACAAGCGCCGGAAGCGATGCGAGATCAGCGCCCGCAGTCCGCGCCGCCGCCAGAGCATCGCGGTGAAGAATCCGCTCAGTAGAAAGAACAGCGGCATGCGGAAGCCGTGGACCGCCCCGATTAGCAGATGAAACACCCCGCTGGCACGCGAGTCCTGCACCATCCACGGCCCGCCCGCAAACGACAGCGCCGCATGCAGCGCGATGCCCAGCAGCATCGCAAAGGCTCGCAAGGCATCGAGATCGTGGCGACGACTGGAGGTGGGCGGGAGTTCCATGAAGAAACTGCGTAAACTGTGGGACGGCGTCGAGGTTTCGTGGCGATTTCCCGCCTCATGTTCGTCACCGGCTCTACTTGCCGCTCTTCCTGCGCTTTTTCGGCGCGTCGCTTTCACCGGGGATCCAGGCGAGGTCGGGCCACCAGCCGGTGTCGTTGGTCTGGTCGGCACCGGGTGTGCTGCGGCCCTTCTGCACGATCGCGGTGATGCGTTCTGTTAATTGCGCAACGATGTCCGGGTGCCGCGAAATGACGTCGTTCTTCTCGCCGGGATCGGCGTCGAGGTCGTAGAGCTCGCGCGAATTCCTGCCATGCTCCATGATGAGCTTCCATTTGCCGTCGCGGATGGCGAGGCGGCCGTTGGCAGCGTGGTGAATCACAGGCGGACGATATTTGGTCGAGGCATTGCCGGAGAGGGCGCCGTAGAAACTGACGCTGTCTTCGCCGGCGTTTTCGGGGAGTTTTGCACCGAGGATGTCGGCGAGGGTGGCGAGAACGTCGGTCTGGCAGACGGGGCCGTCCCAGACGCCGCCGGGCTTCACGACTTCAGGCCAGCGCACGATGAACGGCACGCGGTGACCGCCTTCGTAGATGGAGCGTTTGCCCTCGCGATAGACGCCGCTGCTGTAGTGCTGGTGCTGTTCGATGCGCTGCTTCCACGGATTCTCGGGCCCGTTGTCACTGGAGAAGACGATGAGCGTGTTCTCCGTCATGCCGCCGGCTTCCAGCGCGTCCATCACGCGACCGACATGCCAGTCGGTTTCCAGCATGAAGTCGCCATATGCGCCGCAGCCGCTTTTGCCGCGAAACTGCTCCAGCGGGATCACAGGCAGATGCGGGGAGGTGTAGGGGAGGTAGAGGAAGAAGGGCCTGCCGTCCTTCGCCGCCGCGCGCCCGCCGATGTATTCGACGGCCTTGTCGGTGAAGCGCGTGAGGCATTCGCCGTCCGCAAAGTCGGGCGCTACTTCCATCAAGCCCTTTGCCGGCTTCGGCTCGTAGGGCGGCATGATGCGGTAGTCGCCCGGGTTCAGGTCGTTCGGCTTCTTCTTCGTGAACAGGGTCGGCGGCACCTTGGCAAAGCGTCCTTCAAACCACGCCAGCACGCCGTAGTTCAACGACGCGGGGATGCCGAAGAAATAATCGAAGCCCTTGTCGAGCGGCATGTCCTTCACCGGCTGCGACCAGTCGCGTGAATCCTGCTCGCCGGGAAAATCCATGCCGAGATGCCACTTGCCGACCATCGCCGTCACGTAGCCGTGATCGCGGCAGAGCGTGGCCAGCGTCATGCGGTCGTCCGTGATCAGGCAGGGCGCCTCCGCTCCAAACACGCCCTGCTTCAGCGTCGTGCGCCAACTGTAGCGCCCCGTGAGCAGGCCGTAGCGTGACGGTGTGCAGACCGTGTCGGAGCAGTGCGCGTCCGTGAAGCGCATGCCGCCTGCGGCGAGCTTGTCGAGGTTCGGCGTCCTGATCTTCGACTGCGGATTGTAGCAGCTTGCATCACCGAAGCCCTGGTCGTCGGTGTAGATGACGACGATGTTGGGCTTGGACGGTTCCGCATGGACGGAGGCCGGCGGAAGGAGCAGCGCGGTCGCCAGCAGGAAGAGCACGGCGCAGAGTGGTGGGTGCGTGAGTTTCATGGTTGGAGGGAAAGAACCCGTGCGAGCGGGCCGAAGCGAACACGGAGACGACACTGCGGCTGGTTGGCCGCCGTCTTCGCCTGCGGTCGCTGAAACGCCGGGCCACTCCCTCTCTGTCAGCGGATCGCCGACAGCGCCGCTCACAAGCGAGACGGAACAGCGGGTCTTGTTTCCAGTCGCGCGGAACTGTCGAAATCGTGCTTCCCATGCGGATGAGGCCATGCCAGCATCGCATCCGTCATGATCCGCCATCTATTGTTTTCCCTCCTGATTTCGCTTTCCGCCTTGCCGGCAGCCGCCCAGACATCCGGCGAGTTGGCCTCGCCGGAAATCGCCGCCGACCGCAGTGTCACCTTCCGTCTGAAGGCACCCAAGTCGGAGTCCGTCACCCTTCGCGGACAGTGGGACCGCCAGCAGGTCCCCATGACAAAGGGGGATGACAAGGTCTGGACGCTCACCGTTCACAAGATCCCGGCGGGCGTGTGGGAGTACGGTTTCAACGTGGACGGGCTGACGATGCTCGACCCGCTCAATCCGGACAAGAAACCGCAGCGCAATCCCAACACCAGCATCCTGCACCTTCCCGGCACACCGCCGAACGTGTGGGACTTTCAGGATGTGCCGCATGGCACCGTCCATCAGCACGCCTACCTCTCGAAGGCCCTCGGCGTGCAGCGCAGCGCGTGGGTTTACACGCCACCGGGTTATGAAGCCGACACCGCCTCGAAGTATCCAATCCTCGTTCTCCAGCACGGCTCCGGCGACCGCCATGAGACCTGGGTCATGCACGGAAAGGCGCACTGGATTCTCGACAACCTCATCGCTTCAGGCAAAGCGAAGCCGATGATCGTGCTCATGATCGACGGCCATCCGCTGGGCAAGGTGCCGCGCGAAGCGGCGGACAAACGTGGCGCCTCGCTCAAAGCCTTTGAAAACGAGCTGCTGCAGGATGCGCTGCCCCTCGCCGAGAGCCACTACCGCGTTTCACCGAAGCGCGAAGACCGCGCCATCGCCGGCCTGAGCATGGGCGGCTGGCAGTCCCTGAGCATCGGCATGAACCACCTCGACCGCTTCGCGTGGATCGGCTCCTTCAGCGGCGCGGTCGATGAAAACGAGATTAAGCCAGCCCTTGACGACGCCGCAGGCACCAACGCGAAGCTGAAGCTGCTCTGGATAGCCTGTGGAGAGAAGGACTTCCTCCTCGACCGCAACCACCAGCTCCTCGCCACGCTGAAAGCACGAGGTGTGAATCACGAATGGCGGCTCACCCCAGGAGATCACTCCTGGCCCGTCTGGCGCGACTACCTGGCTGAATTCGCTCCGCTGCTCTTCAAGTAGGCGCCAATGCGCGATCAATGCCTGCTTGTAAACTAGCGGCATTCCCTGAGTCTTGATTCATGCATCGACGTTCTCTCGCTCTTCTCCTGCTCCTCCTCGTCACCACCGGCTGCACCATGGTGCCGCGTGATGAAGCCGGTCGCCGCCGGTTCTATGAAAGCCGCCTCGACCGCCTCGAATTCCCTGTCACACGTGATCGGCTCTACAGGAAGCTGCGCCCGGAATCTCCGGCGCGTCCCACCGGCAATCCGGGCTCCGGGCTGCTGACCGGCAGCGAGTTTTACCGGCTCGATGACGTGTTCGTGGTTGAAATGTCCGTCGTTTACAAGGCGGTGGCCGGAGCAGGGGACTACTTCGATCCGTCTGCGACGATCAGCGGGCGCATCCGCAGCATTCTGGATGCCACCGAAAGCATTGAGAACATGGCCAATCGCGGCACGCCGGAGCACCCGGCGGACATCGTGCAACGCGCCCGCATCGTGAGGCGGCCCGCCTATCGCTACTGACACGGCCTACCCGTGTTTCTCGATGATCCGAAGGAAGTCCGGCAGGTAGTCGCGGGCCTTCTTTTCGCCGACGCCGCGAATTTTGAGCCCGGCTTCGACGTTCTTTGGTTTCAGTCTTGTCATGAACTCCAGCGTCTGGTTGCTGAAGATGACGTAGGGCGGCACGCCTTCTGACTCCGCCAGGGCCGTGCGATGTCGTTTGAGCTTCTCAAACAAGGCGTCGTCGAAGCCGAGCTCCTTGGCTGCGAGTTCCTCGTTCATGGCCGTCTTGCCCTTCGATCTCGTCATCGGGGCATGCATCGACGGCCAGCGCATCTTGATCGTCTGGCCGCCCTTCATGGCCTGAAGTCCGAGGGCAGTCAGCGAGACGATCGGATATTCGCCGCTGCTCGTTTCGATGAGGCCGAGCTTCTCCATCTCGGCAAAGAGCGGATGCAGAGCCTGCGTGCCGACGTGCTTCAGCAGGCCGTAGGTGCTGAGCTGGTCGAGCCCGGCATCGACGATCTCCTTCGACCTGCTGCCGACGAGCATCTGAACGATGCGCCCCTTGCCGTAACGGCCCTCCCACATGCCGTCCGCACGCTTCGTGGACATGCGGGCGATGCCGCTGAGCGCCTGGCGCAGCATGGTGACTTCCTCCGCCGTGCCTTCACGCGGGGGCTGCACGCCTTCGGCCTTGCACACGTCGCAGCTGCCGCAGGGCGTGCTTTCCGTCTCGCCGAAGTAGCGCAGGATCTGCTCCTGGCGGCAGGCCTTGTCATCGTAGCACAGCTCGATCATCGCCTTGAGCTTCGAGCGGTCGCGGCGGTCCTTTTCACGCAGGGCCTCCACGTCGATCTCCAGATCACGCGTCAGCACGTTTGGCTGCAGCAGCCGCGTGCCGCGGATGCGCTTCCCGGGTATGTCGAAGCGCTCGATGTAGCCGTTGCGCGAGAGATGGCTGAGCGCCGATCCGATGGCCATGCTGTTTTTCGCCCGGGCGCGGCTGGTGATGTCGTCGATGGACGCCTCCACCTCGTGATTTTCGTCGGCGGCACTCAGTAGCGTCTGGTAAACGGCGCGGATGATCTCCGCGCTCGGATTGTTGCCGTCGATGAAGAATTCCTGCGTCTTTGTGTCGGCGAAGTTGAAGAAAAGATCGCACTGCGAGGGCTCCCCATCGCGCCCCGCGCGTCCGGCTTCTTGATAATAAGCCTCCACGCTGCCCGGCACGTCAAAGTGCACGACAAAGCGCACGTCCGAGCGGTCGATGCCCATGCCGAAGGCGTTCGTGGCCACGGCGACATCCGCCTTCTTCGTGATGAATTTTGTTTGCCGCGACTCGCGCTCCTTGTCGTCGAGCCCGCCGTGGTACTGGATCACCTTGATCTTCCATGAGCGCAGTTCATCGCCGACCTCTTCGACGCGCTTGCGCGTGGAGCAGTAGATGATGCCTGTCTTGAATTCGGCGACGATCCTTTTCAGCCGCTCGTACTTGTCGCCGTTGTTTTTCGTCTGTGTGATGTGCAGGCTCAGGTTGGGCCGCTCGAATCCGCGGATGGCGACGTAGGGCTCGCGGAGCTGCAGCGTCCTCTGGATGTCGTCCCGCACTTCCGGCGTGGCCGTGGCGGTCAAGGCGACCACCTGCGGGCGGTCCAGCCGCTCCAGCGCCTCGCCCAGCCGCATGTAGTCGGGCCGGAAATCATGACCCCATTGCGAGAGGCAGTGCGCCTCATCCACGGCAAACAGCGCGATCTGCACCTGCCGCAGCGCATTCGTAAACGTGCGGCTGCGGAAGCGCTCCGGCGCGACATAGACGAGCTTGTAGTCACCGCGTCTCAGTGCCTCGATGCGTTCCTGCTGCTCGCCGAGGGAGATGGAGCTGTTGATCAGCGTCGCCGGAATGCCGCGCCGCTCCAGCGCATCCACCTGGTCCTTCATCAGGGCGATGAGCGGACTCACGACGACGGTCACGCCGTCCATCACCATGGCCGGGAGCTGGTAGCAGAGCGATTTTCCGCCGCCGGTCGGCATGATCACCATCGTGTCGCGCCCGCCGACGATGCTTGCGATCACCGGCTCCTGGCCGTCGAGGAACTCGCGAAAGCCGAAATACTTCTGCAACGCCAGCTTGGCGTCATGAATGGGCGTGGAGTCGGCGGTGGGGAGAAGTTCGGACACGGGCCTGCATCATGGAGGCGGTGCGCCGATCATCAACCCTCACTCACTTCTCCCCACCATCTGTCTTGGCATCTGTGACGGGCCGCTTGAAGCCGAACTTGTCTCCTGCGGCCTGCAGGCACTGCACGATGTTGGCTTCTTCGAGTTCCAGCGCCTGCTCGTTGCCCAGGTCCGCCACTTTCGGCAGCTTCGCAGCCTTGCGCTGGCGTACCATGACCAGTGTGCGGGCCAGTTCGGTGCCGGGTTTGTCGGGAAATGTGGCCCAGTAGCCGGGTTTGAGGCAGGGAATGTCCAGAGGATCACGCGTGATCATCTCCAGATGGTAGGCGATGCCGGGATTGTACTTCTCAAACAGCTCGAACATGCGCGGCAGATCCAGGATGCCTTCACCCAGCGGCACTTCGGAAAGGTGAAAGCCGTCCGCCATTTCCTGCACGGCCATGTCCTTGATGTGCGTGGTCACGGCGAAGGGCGCGAGCGTCTCGACGACATGCATCGGGTCTTCGAGAAGGGCGATGCTGTTTCCAGTGTCCACGCACGCGCCGATGTGCGGGCTGCTCAGGCGCTCCAGCATCTCCGCCAGCTCGGCGGCGTGGAAGTCCTTGTGATTTTCGATGCCGATCTTCACGCGCAACCTGCGGGCGATGGGCTCGGCCAGTTGCATGGACTTGATCGCGGCCTCTTTGAAATGATGGAACTCTTCGAGGCTGGAAAACAACTCGTAGCGCCGTCCGCCTGTCGCACTGCGGAAAATCGTGGCGCCGCCCTCCTTGCCAACGCGCAGTTCATTCTCGAAGCGTGGGACATCGCTCTCGTTCTTCGGCAGGCCGATGCTGCCTTCGAGTGCGATGTGGTAGGATTCGCAGGTGGCCCGTACCTTTCCGGCGAATTCCGTCGTCCAGCCCTTCACCATGATCTGCAGGCCGCCCACGCCGAGACCGCGCACGTGATCCAGCACGTCGAGCGCATCCTGAAACGGCGGGTTCTTGATGCTGGAGTACTTCCCCTGCCAGCGCTTCCCGTAGGAATGGATGACGATGCCCATCCGCTTGCCAGTCAACGCGGCATGCAGCGACGAAACCGAAGCGGCGGCAACGGCTGCGGAGGTC
Source organism: uncultured Prosthecobacter sp. (assembly GCA_964452755.1). Classification (GTDB taxonomy): domain Bacteria; phylum Verrucomicrobiota; class Verrucomicrobiia; order Verrucomicrobiales; family Verrucomicrobiaceae; genus Prosthecobacter. Next base: position 2,175,290 of record CAYVQY010000001.1, read on the forward strand.
ATGAAAGTGCGGCGTTTCATCGTGAGCGAGGGAACGTCGATGAATTGGAATCATTTCGCCACCCGTGAGCAGGTGTAAGGCTCGGCGTCGAAGGAGCGACTGTCACCAGCAGAACCGCTTGGTCACAGCGTGCCAAAAATCATCGCCATCGCGCATGGCACCCAAGCTGAACAAGAGTGCGAGGCCGATGACAACAGCCCAGAAGGTGCCGGTGAAGGCTTCGAGCGCACGCAACGCGAGAAAAAGGCAGCCAAAGCGGAGTCGCCTTTCAAAGGCATCGGGGCCGTGGTCTCGGCTCATCGGAACAATAATGAGACACTCACTTCATCGCGCCACCCACCCATTCCGGCTGCCGCTTTGCGAGACAGTCAGAAAGCCAGCGGACCAAGGCGGCGACGGAGTCGTGCTTTTTGCGCAGGGCGCTGAGTGCGGGCCAGTCCACACGCACTCGCGGCGTGGGAATCGTGATTTTCTGAATCTGCAGCAGGTTGTGGACGAATTCGAACTCGCCGATGCTCATCGCGCGAATCTCCTTCGCCGAAGGCAGCTCATCGAGCTGGGTGAGCTGAATGCCGAGGCTGCTGATCCCGACGCCGAACTGATGGCCGAGTCCGCGGAGCGCATCGACCAGCGCCTCGTCCTTGAGGCCTTCCGCGATGAAGATCTCGCTCTGCAGGGTCCAGCGCGTGGCGCTGAGAGCCTGAAAGAAATCGGCGCTGTAGTTTTCGATCGACACGCTGAGCTTGAGCTGAACGCCGGAGATGCCGACCTCGGGTCCGCCGAGGTGGCGGCGCAGATCCAGCATCGCGGCGTCGAATCGTGGCGCCTCATCACTGCCGGCGTCGAGATCCCAGTCGGCGACGACGAGGTCGGGGATGTCCCATTCCCCCTCCATGCTCGGCGTGCCGCTGCTGTTGCGGTTCAGCACGAAGGGGTAGCGCGAGCGCTGCAGGCTGAGACGCTCGTAGATGGCGACCATGCGCAGGAAACGCGACACGGACTGGTCGCTCTCGTTTTCATCGTCGAAGAGGCCGGCGCGACTGACGCCGTTGGATCCGCCCGTCTTTTTCAGACGCTGGTAGTAGCCCTGCCCCTGGTCCACCTTCGCGATGGGGGAGGTGGGGTCGTAGCTGAGGATGGAGAAATGATAGCGCAGCGTCGCGTCGCTGTAGTCGTCACCGAGACGCAGACGGACGAGGCGGATGAGTTCCGTCCCCTTGATCGCGTCCGCGGGGTCATCCGGCAGGATCTCGGGCAGCAGATGTCGCAGTTGTTCGCGCAGGTTCATTGAAGTCGCGCAGGATGCACGCTGCCGAGGGTGATGGTCAAGGTGGAAAACGCGCCGGCCCGATGCGTGGAGATAAGACTTACCGCCTCATCTTTGCGGTTTCTTCAGCCCTGCGACTTCCGCTCTTCACGGATGACGTAGCGCGTCCGGCGGCTGTTCAGCCAGCGCACTCCGAACATGTCCATCGTGGCGCGCAGCGCACGATTGCCGAAGCCGTACTTGCTCACGCCGTGGATGCGCGGGCGGTGATTCACGGGCACCTCCGTTACGCGCCAGCCCATGTTGCGAATGAGCGCGGGAATGAAGCGGTGCATGCCGTTGAAAAGCAGCAGCGCCTCGCGGCAGTCGCGGCGCATGGCCTTCAGCGTGCAGCCGGTGTCGCGCACATGGTCGCCGACGAAGCGCGAGCGGACGAAATTCGCGATGCGGCTCTGCAGGCGCTTGAAAGGCGTGTCCTTCCGCTTCGCGCGATAGCCGCAGACGAGGTCGAAGCCCTCGTCGAGCTTCGCGACGAGCGCGGGTATGTCTGCAGGATCGTTTTGCAGGTCGCCGTCAAGCGTGACGATGACCGCGCCCTCGGCACCGTAGATGCCGGCATGCATGGCCGCGCTTTGGCCGCTGTTTTTGTCGAACACGATGACCCGCACGCGCGGCCCCGGCTGGATGCGGGCCAGGGTCTGATCCCTAGAGCCGTCATCGACGAGAACGAGCTCGTAGTCGCGCCCGGCCAGCGCCGCAGCGATTTGCTGCTGCATCTCCACGACGTTGTCCTCCTCGTTGTAGAGGGGAACCACGATGGAGAGTTCGGGAGAAGCGGACATGGTCAGGCGAAAAGGGCGTCAAGAGTCGGGCCTCCGATCAGTGTGGCAAGCGAAGATTTTCAACCAGCGCACCTCATTGCCGGCATGCATGATGCGGGCCACCGACAGGGCCTCGAAGCGCCCGAATCTCGCCTGCACCGCCTCGGGTGGCGCGATGGCTGCGGGATCGTCGGTGACATAGATCGCGCTGCGGGCCGGGCGGTTGCCGAAGTCGTCCGCCGCCCACACGCGACGCTTTTGACCGAGATAATGGTCCAGCGCTGCAGCCAGCCGCCAGTCCTCCGCCAGCACGAACCACATGCCTTCACGATCCGCCTGTTCCAAGGCCGCGGACACCAGCCTGGCACTCTCATTCCACCCGCGCATGCTGCCGGAGGGATCGGCGGTGAAAAAATGCGCGTAGTCGGAGCCGGTGGCGGACCGTGAAAAGCGCCATGCCATGCCCAGCGTCCTCGGCAGGTCCGTCTGCAGCAGGAAGGCGCTCTGCAGTGCCGCGAGCACGATGGCCACCGTGCGCAGGCTGACGCGCTCCTCGGTGGCGATCCCGCCCATGACCGTGCCGCGATGTGCCAGCAGCATGGCTGCAAAAGTCATCCACACCGCACCGCCCATGTCCGGCCAGCGGGCCTGCGGACCGAAAAGCAGATCCACCGCCGCCAGCGGCAGCAGCATGACCAGCGGCAGGCTGCGCTGCGACATCAGCGTGGCACGCTCAAAAGCCAGCCGCGCAGCCATCACAAAAAGCATCAGCAGAAGCGGCGAGGCGAGCAGCGTCCAGCGCAGCAGATTCGGAAACAGCCGCCACTCCGGCCAGACGAGATGCGCACCGCCCGATAGCCAGCCGATCACCGCGACACTCCAAAAACCGGCGATCACCATGAAGCCCGGCGCCCGCAGATGGTGGCGGAGGCGCTCGGGCAGGGCGAGGACCATCACCACTGCCGCCATGATCCCCAGGCCCGGTGGCTGCGCCACGGAAGTCATAAAGACACAACCACCCGCCGCCCACCAGCCCCAATGCAGGGGATTGGCATGCAGCAGCGCCACCCGCAGACACAGTGCCGTCGCCGGCAGCAGTGCAAAGACTACCGTGGATGATGTCAGCGTCACGGCGGCGATGTTAAACGACGGCAGCACATTCAGGATCACCACCGCCCATCCGGCGATCTGCAGGTCAAACAAGCCGCGCATCAGCCGCCACACCGCCAGCGAGGTCGCCAGGGCCAGCAGCGGGGCGAAAAAGCGCACGCCGAACTCACCCCCGCCGCCGATCAGCATGCCCAGCCGCGCCAGCAGCGGCACCGCCGGTCCTAGGCCGCGAAGTCCGCCCCATGCTCCGTGTTTCACGCAGACCGCCGCCAGCGCCTCCTGCGGCGCGAGTTCCAGCGTCGGCAGCAGCGCCCAGCGCCAGAGCGTGAGCAGGCCCAGGGCGGCAAAGAGAAAGCGCTGGCGCTGCATGATGGTTGCGGCATTGAATAGAGACTGCGGCAGAGATGTCAAAGCACCGCATCCTTCCCGTTCCGCCATGAAACGTCTTCTTCTCCTTCTCCCCCTGCTTCTCGCCGCCGCCAGCCGTGCCGCCGATGACGAGCCCAAGACCGCCGAGGAAATCCTCCGCATCGTCCGCCTCAGCTACGCCCTGCAGGATCACAAAATGAACGGCCGCCTGCGAGACGACGCCACCGGCCGCACCGAGCCGATGACCCTCACCATGGAAGACCGCGTCATGCGCTTTCTTTTCACCAACACGCCGAAGGAGATCGTCCACCTCGACCTCAACACCTCGCCCGCCACGCTCTACCAGGTGCGCTCCGGCGGCAGTTCGCAGGTCCAGGGAAACCAATACAGCGCCAGCGTCCGCGGCATGGCCTTCAACTACGAGGATCTCTCCCTGCGCTTCCTCTACTGGCCGCGTCCGCAGCTCATGGGCGAGGGCCGTGTCAGCGGCCAGAAGTGTTGGATCGTCCGCGTCACTAATCCCGGACGCGACGGCCCTTACTACGTCGTCGATATCTGGGTCCACAAAGGCAGCGGCGGCGCTGCGAAAATGGAAGCCTACGACCGCAACAGCAAGGTCGTGAAACGCTACCAGGTCACCAAGGTGCAGACCGTGGACAAGGCCACCGTTCTCAAGGAGTTGAAGGTCGAAACGATCAATCCCTTCAACGGTGACGTCAAAGGCCGCACCTATATGACCCTCGACAATCCGGAGAAGAAGTGACGCGCTGCATGGAACCGCCGCGCAAGTTCAAGCCCCATCCCTTCGCCTACCATCAGGAGCTCGATGTCCGCATCGAGAACCTCACCAACGAGGGCATGGGAGTCGCCCGTGTGGATGGCTGGGTCGTCTTCATCCCCTTCACGCTCGCAGGCGAGTTCGTGAAGTGCCGCGTCTTTCGCAATCACAAGAACTACAGCGAGGCCGACCTCGTCGAGGTGCTGGAGCCGGCGCCGAACCGCGTCGCTCCGAAGTGCGCCCTCTTCGGCCAGTGCGGCGGCTGCCAGTATCAGCACCTCGCGTATTCGGAGCAACTGGAGTCGAAACGACGTCAGGTGGCCGAGTTGTTGAAGCACATGGCGAAGATCGAGCATCCCGTGCGCGAGGTCATCGCATCGCCGGTCGAATACGGCTACCGTTCCAAGATCACGCCGCACTTTCATCGCCCGAAGAGCGGCGGCATTGGCGCCATCGGCTTCCTGCGTGCCCGCACGCGCAATGCCATGGTCGATGTCGAGCACTGTCCCATCGCCATGCCGGAACTAAACGATCAGCTCGCCGCCGTGCGCGAGCGTGCCCGCGCCAATGCCGACGCCTTCAAAAACGGTGCCACGCTGCTCATGCGTGCCGCGCAGAACGGCGTGCTCACCCGCAACGATGAAATCGCCGTCGAAGACGTGGACGGCATCCGCTTCGAGTTCCAGGCCGGCGACTTCTTCCAGAACAATCCCTTCATCCTGCCCAAGTTCGTCCGCCACGCCATCAACGAAGCGAAGGCCACCGGCGCGAAATACCTCGTCGATGCCTACTGCGGCAGCGGCCTCTTTGCGATCAGCGCCGCCCGCGACTTCGAGCAGGTCATCGGCGTCGAGATTTCCGAGAGCGCGGTGAAAAAGGCAGCGCACAACGCCGAGATCAACGCGCTCACGAACTGCCGTTTCATCGCCGCCGATGCAACGCATGTCTTCAAGGATGTGCCGCATGCCGGCAGCGACACCGTCGTGCTCATCGACCCGCCGCGTGCCGGATGCAGCCCCGAGTTCCTGCAGCAGCTCTTCGCCTTCGGCCCGAAAGGCGTCGTCTATGTCTCCTGCAATCCCGCCACGCAAATGCGTGATCTCGTTCTGTTCACGGAGGCCGGCTACAAGCTCGGCACCGTTCAGCCCTTCGACCTCTTCCCGCAGACGAAGCATCTCGAATGCGTCATGACCCTCAGCCGATGAACCGCTTCGAATTCGCCACCGCCCAGCGCATCATCTTCGGACGCGGCACCGTGCGCGAACTTCCGGTGCTCGCTGCGGAATTCGGTCAGCGAATCTTGCTCGTCACCGGCAGCCGCCCGCAACAATGGGAAACCCGGCTGCCGCATGTTGGCGTCAAATCGATCTGCGGAGAACCGACCGTCGAAGACATCCAAACGGGCGTCGAACTCGCGAAACAACTCAACGTCGAAGTTATCATCGCCATCGGCGGCGGCAGTGTGGTCGATGCCGGCAAGGCCATCGCCGCCATGAGCACACAGCTCGGTGATTTGATGCGCTACATCGAAGTCATCGGTGAAGGCAAACCACTCGAAGCCGCGCCGCTGCCCTTCATCGCCGTGCCCACCACCGCCGGCACCGGAGCCGAGGCAACGCGCAACGCCGTCATCGCGAGTGAAGAACACCGCGTCAAAGCCAGCCTGCGTCATCTTTCGATGCTGCCACGCATCGCGCTGATCGATCCCGAACTCGCCGTCGATGTTCCGCCAAACGTCACTGCCGCCAGCGGCATGGACGCGCTCACGCAGTGCCTCGAAGCCTTCGTCTGCTCGCGTGCGCAGCCGATGACCGATGCTTTGTGCCTCGACGGCATCCAGCGTGCCGTGCGTTCACTCGAACGTGCGTTTCAAAACGGTCACGACCTCGATGCCCGCGAAGACATGGCCCTCTGCGCCCTCAACAGCGGCATCGCCCTAGCCAACGCCGGTCTCGGGGCCGTCCACGGCTTCGCCGCCCCGATTGGCGGCATGTTTCACGCGCCGCACGGAGCCGTCTGCGCCGCGCTGCTCGCGCCCGTGTGGGAAACCAACTCGAAACGCGTGCAAAACCGCGCCAAGTTCGATCAAGTCGGTCAAATGCTCGGTGGCGATGCCATCGCATGGCTGCACGACATCACGCAGCGCCTCCAAATCCCGAAACTCAGCGCCTGGGGCATTCAAGAGCTCGATCTCGACGAAATCGCCCGCAAAGCCGCCGCTGCCAGCAGCATGAAGGCAAATCCGGTTTCGCTGACGCATGAGGAACTGGCAGGTGTGCTTCGAGCGGCCTTGTAAAGTTGCCCAGTTGCTGTGCAACTGGTTCAAACCTCCAGTTGCGCAGCAACTGGACAACTTTTAGATGCTACCCACCATGAAATCCTTCCGCCTCAAACGTCTCTTCAACGCCAAGTCCAACCGCTGTTTCGATGTCGCCGTCGATCACGGCTTCTTCAACCAGGCAGGCTTCCTGCAAGGCATCGAAGACATGCGCACGGTGGTGAAGACGCTCGTCGAGGCCGCGCCGGACGCGATCCAGCTCACGCTGGGTATGGCGCGGCATTTGCAGGAGATCCCGGGTCGTGAGAAGCCCAGCCTCGTCCTGCGCACCGATGTGGCGAACATCTACGGCAAGACGCTGCCTGAGAATCGCCGCTTCAGCCTCATGCTTGAGGACTGCATGCTTCAAGCCGTGCGCTACGACGCCGCCTGCGTCTGCGTGAACCTCTTCCAAATCCCCGGCGCACCGGAAGTGCATGCCGAATGCGTCGAAAACATCCTCAAACTCAAGCCCCAGGCCGATTACTACGGCATGCCGATGATGGTCGAGCCGCTCGTGTTCCAGCCGAACGAAAAAGCTGGCGGCTATATGGTCAATGGCGATGAAACCGCCATCACCTACCTCGTGCGTCAGGCCGTCGAACTCGGCGCGGATATCATCAAGGCCGATCCGACCGATGATGTGAGCATCTACCATAAAGTCGTCGAAGCCGCCTCCGGCATCCCCGTGCTCGTGCGCGGTGGCGGCCGTGTGAGCGACCGCGAAATCCTCGAACGCACCCAGGGCCTCCTCGAACAAGGCGCTTCAGGCATCGTCTATGGCCGCAACGTCATTCAGCACCCGAACCCGAAAGGCATCACCCGAGCCCTGATGGCGATGGTGCACGACGGCGCCAGCGTGGATGCCGCATTGGCGATGGTTCAGTAACCCGCTTCACTTCACCGGCACCGGCTTCGTCTGCAGGTGCTGCAAGGCATCCTGCATGCCGGTGCCGACGAGGCCGGCGAAGCTGACCTTGCCGCCGGGAACTTCGGCGGGGAGGTCAAAGGTGACTTCGATCACACCGCTGCCGCTGGCTTTCACCTCCTTGCGTTCGATGCGCTCGTTGGCGGCGCCTTTGAGCGTGATCTGCACCGGCTTTTCGCCGAGATCGGCGGGGAAGGTGTGAGTGAGCTTCACGACGGCCTTGCCGCCCGGGCTGACGCTGGCGGGAATTTCGAGTGTGATCAATGCCGCACCTTTTTTCACCCCACCCGCCTTCTTCATGGCCGCATTGGCGGCCTGACGGTCCTTGCGGCTTTTCTGCGCGTTCTCCTGCGTCTTCATGAACTCCTCGCGGAAGGCGGCATCCTCGCGTTTGCGGAAGACTTCAAGCAGCGGGTCCTTCGTGCGCACCATCCAGTCCTCCAGCGCCTTCTCCAGCGCGGCCACCTGCTGCGCGTGCTCGGGCTTGTCGATGAGATTGGTCAGCGCGTCGGGATCGTAACTCACTTCGTAGGCCTCTTCGGGCACGCGATGATCGAACAAGTCAATGCGGGCGGCGATCTGCGCGTCCGTCTTTGCGAGGAGGCGCATCTGCCGGCAGGTGGAAGTGCCTGCGGTGGCGCCGCTCATCACGCGCGTGCCGTTCGACCACGGATTGAAGATGTAAACGTAGTCCTTCGTCTGCACGGAGCGCATCGGCGTGCGCTGTCCGCCGGAGTTTTCGTTGTACTCCTTGAAAGCCATGGTGCGCTCCGGCTGCTTCTCTCCTTTCAACACGCCAGCGAAAGACTTGCCGTCGAAGCCTTCGGGTTTCGGGACTTCCAGCATGTCTAGAATCGTGGGCAGCAGATCGACGGTGGAGATCACATGTTCGTCATCCACTGTACCGTCCTTCGTGATGCCCGGCCAGCGCACCATGAGCGGTGTGCGCGTGCTGTGATGGTAGAGCTGCGTCTTCGCAAAAGGCAGCGGCATGCCGTGATCGGAGAGGAAAAGAATGATCGTGCTCTCCTCCTGCCCCGAAGCCTTCAGCGCCTCAAGGATGGCACCCACGGCATCGTCCGCACGCCGCACGCTGGAGTAGTAGTGCGCCAGTTCTTTGCGAATGACCGGATCGTCAGGCAGGAAGCCGGGCACCGGCACCTCCTCGGCTGTGAAGACCTTTGTCGGCACGTTGTCGTCCGGCACCGTGTCGCCCCGATTTCCCTCGGCGTAGAAGGGCTTGTGCGGATCCGCGATGTTCAGCATGAGGCAGAAGGGTTTGCCTGCGGCTTTAGCCGCCTCCATGCCCTTGGTGGCCGCATGTCCCCACGAAGCGGCGTTTTTCACATCGTCCTTCTTTTCATCCCCCAGCACGATGTCCCATGGAAAGGGCGAGTAGGGCGTGGAGTGGCTGACCTTGTGCCGGATGCCGGTGAAATAGCCGGCTTCCTTCATGAGGTCGCCAAGCACGGGATAGTCCTTCTCCTGTTTCCCCATCGCGCGGAAGCCCTCGATGCGGTTGTTGTGCGGATAGCGCCCCGACCACATGACATTGCGGGACGGCATGCAATTGCCGACCACCACGTGCGCGTGGTTGAAGCGCAGGCTGCGCTGCGCGAGACGGTCCATGTTCGGCGTGGTGTCCTTCAGCTTGCAGCCGTAAGCCCCCACCGAATCGCAGCTCATGTCATCAGTCGTGATGATCAGGAGATTCGGCTGTGCCGACGACAAGGCAGGGCAGAGAAGAAGGAAAAAGAGGCGGTGGATCAGCTTCATGACGCGCTGGAACGTGACCCGCCGGCCCGAAATTCCGGCGAATGCCGGAAAACACGTTCGTAGTTCGGGCTTCAGCCGTTCTGGGAGGTCGAAGAACGGGCTGAAGACCGAACTACAAACACACCAACGTTCAAACGACACCGTTCACCACATTGTCCAAGCGCTGACCGGTGACCGCAGCGAGGGCGATGCGGGCGGAGGTGCTGCGCATTTCGATTTTCGACTCCACGCTGCAAAACGCCGCGTGGCAGGTGGCGATCAGGTTCGGCGCTGCAGCCTCCTCCTCGCTGCGCAGCGGTTCGTCTTCGATGACGTCGAGCCCGGCTCCGGCGATGCGGCCTTCGTAGAGGGCGGCGAGAATGGCCGTCTTTTTGATCACTCCGCCGCGAGCGGTGTTCACCACGAACGCGCCCGGCTTGAGCAGCGCCAGTTCGCGTTCAGCGATGAGATGCCGCGTTTCGTCGTTCAGCGGGCAATGCAGCGAGAGCACGTCGCATTGCGTGAGCAGTTCGTCGAGCGTGCGCACGCGGGTGATGCCGACGGCCTTGTCCGCGCCATTTGGCAGATAGGGATCGTGGAAGATGACCTTGAAGCCGAGCGCCTTCGCCCGCAGCGCCGTCGCCGTGCCGATGCGGCCGAGGCCGACGATGCCGAAGGTGAGTTCGCGCAGACGACGCAGGCGCGGCTCCACCTGAATGAGCCAGCCGAGGCGCTTGGCTTCGGCGTCGAGGGGGAAAAGCTGGCGGCAGAGGGCCATGGCGAGTGCGATGGCGTGATCGGCGACCTCTTCGGTGCCGTAATCGGGCACGTTGCACACGGCGATGCCTCGTTCGCGGGCCGCGGCGATGTCCACGCTGTCGAAGCCGACGCCGTTGCGGATGATGGCGCGGCACTTTTTCAGCCGCGCGATGCCTCTCGCCGTCAGCGGCATGTTGTGCCAGACGATGATGGCCTCGCTCTCGCAGATTTCGTCCGTGAGGTCCGCGTCGGTTTCACAAAGGAAGCGATGTAGCTCGGCGTGATCGCCGATGATGCGGCGCTCGATGGTGGAATCGGGATCGCCCTGCGGAGACGTGGCCCAGTCGATGATGGTGATGCGCGGCATGAGTTTAAGGCTGCTTCATCGGCGGCTCGAAGACATCGAGACGTTCGATGGCGGCTTCGCCGGGTTGAGTGGGGATCAATTCGAGGGTGTGCTCGCGATTCGGCAGCACCTGGGCGAGGCGTGTGACGAAGCGCTCGCCGACTTCGCCTTTGAAGCTGATTTCGTCGAGAACGGAACGGCGCACCTCGAAGGTGAAGCGGTCGCCGGTGCGGTTGCGCTCCGCGCGACGCCAGACGTCGGGATCGATCATGATCTGGCCGGAGGTGCTGGTGAAGGGCTTGAAGGCGTTGCCCTTGCCGTCGGCTCCGGTGACGCTGCCGGTGATCTCGTAGTCGCCGCTATCGCTGGTCATGACGATGGTCCAGCTCTGCGGCACGACGTTGCCGCCGAGCGTGACGCCGTGCGGCGACTGATCGCGTGGATTCGCGCCTTTGCCTTCGGCGACGTTCTTCTTGTCGGGCTGCACGTAGCTCATGAGGAAGGCGGCAGTTTCAGCGGCGGGCTTGCCGTCGACGAGGATCTTGAAGCTGCCGCCCTTCGGCGATTTTTTGCCGACAAGGTCGATGCGATTGCCGGTGAAGGTCGCCTTGAAGGAGCCGTCGTCGCGTTTCTCCGGCTGGAGGCTGCGCTCGCGAGAGGCGGGATCGTAGCTGAAGCGCTCCGGCTTGCGGATGTGGGCCAGGATGTTCGAGTTGATGATGTGGGCACCGTAGTTGCTCTGATGCACGGCGTCTTTGAGCAGCGAGGGGATGGGCAGGTGGTTCGCCTGCAGGTATTCGGCCCAGTCGCGACGGCTTTCGACGAATTCGACCTCGTGCTTGCGGCAGACCTCGCGCACGGCGGCGACGTCCTGGTCCATCGCGTTCTCCGACTTGCCCCACAGCTCCTGATCGCGCTCCCGCCAGTGCAGGCTCGGCACGATGATGTCGGCGGTGGTGTTCGATTTGATCTCGATGATGAGCTTTTCGAGATCGGCCGCGTTGCCGTTCGTGTAGGTGATCACGAGGTCCGGCTGGTCGGGAACGGCGAGATGCCGCGCCCAGCCGCGCAGGTACTGCCACGGGCAGGAATTGCCGACCATCTTCTCGTAGCGAATCTCCGGCGCGTTCGGGAACTGTTTTGGTATCGTCTCCTTCCACGGCTCGCCTACGCCGAGCATGTTTGTGTAGCTGGAACCCAGCGCCCAGATCAGAAACGGACGCGGCGGATCAAAGCCGTGCTCCAGTTTTTTCAGCGTCAGCGCGAGGTGCTGGCCGTCCGTCGGCGCTGCCTTTGCCACGTAATCCGCCGCGCCTTCCGGTTTGCCGACCAGTTGCAACGGCTCGTCGGTGACGACGCTGCGTTGCGCGGGTTTGGTGTCAGCGGCGACTACGCGACCTGACAACAACAGAGCGAGAATGGAAACAAGGACACTGGATTTCATGAGCAGGAGAAGACGACGCCAATGCCTCCACGTTTCACGCAATGATATTCTCAAGCACATGCCCGTGCACATCCGTCAACCGGCGCTGAATGCCGTTGTGGTAGTAGCTGAGCTTTTCGTGGTCGAGGCCGAGCAGATGCAGCGCGGTGGCGTGGAGTTCGTAGCTGTAGGCGGGATTTTCGGCAGCCTTGAAGCCGAGGTCATCGGTGCTGCCGTAGGCGGTGCCGCCGCGAATGCCGCCGCCGGCCATCCAGGCGGTGAAGGCACCGGGATTGTGATCGCGCCCCTTGCCCTGCGCGGCGGGCTGTCGGCCGAACTCGCTGGTGCAGATGACGAGCGTGCTGTCGAGCATGCCGCGTGATTTCAAATCCGCGAGCAGCGCGGCTGCGCCGCTGTCGAGAATCGGCCCCCAATAGCCGTGATCACGCACGATGTCCTCGTGGCTGTCCCAGTTCGGGCGGATCTTCTTCGCGGTGGTGTTTTCCGCTCCGCAAAAGATCTGCACGAAACGTGTCCCGCGCTCGACCAGCCGACGCGCAAGCAGGCATTGCCTTCCAAACGGGCCGATGTCCTCGTGTTCGAGCTGGTAGAGCTTCTTCGTCGCCTCCGATTCGCCGCTCACATCCGTGGCTTCCGGTGCGCTGAGTTGCAGACGCGCGGCCAGTTCATAGGCGGCGATGCGGGCCTCCAACTCGCTGTTTTCGCGTCTTTCGGCCGCGTGCGTGCGATTCAGCGCCTGGAGGAAGTCGCGGTTCTTCTGCTCGGAGCCTTCGAAGTAGCCTTTCGGCGGGAAAAGATCAGCGATGGGCGGCTTCTCGGCATCGGTGGTGAGGACGGTGCCTTGATGAATCGCGGGTAAAAAGCCCGCGCCCCAGTTCAAAACGCCGCCGGGGGGCAATCCACGCGGATCAGGCAGCACGACGAAGGCGGGCAAGTCCTCGCTGAGGCTGCCGAGGCCATACGTCACCCACGCGCCCATGCTGGGGAAGCCGGGAAGAATGAAGCCGCTGTTCGCCATGAACATGGCCGGACCGTGCAGCGCCGTTTTGCTCTGCATGGAGTGGATGAAGGCCATTTCATCGACCTTCGCGGCAAGTTTGGGAAACAGATCGCTGATCCAGCGTCCGCACTCGCCGTGCTGGCGAAACGGCCACCAGCTACCCTGGCATGCGCCCGGCTTCGACGCGAAGAAGGTGAGCTTACCATCAGGATCAAACGGTTTGCCCTGCCGCTTCGCCAACTCCGGCTTGTAGTCCCATGTGTCCACATGCGACAAGCCACCCGGGCAGAAGATCTGGATCACCGCCTTCGCCTTCGCGGCGTGGTGCCCGCCTTTGGGTGAAAGCGGGTTCGCCGAGGCTGCGGCGTCGCGATGAAGCATGGAGGCCAAAGCGGCTCCGCTGAAGCTCTGGAGGAAATTGCGGCGGTGGATTGAGTTCATGGATGGAAAATGGAGGGTTGAGTCAGCACACAATTCTGTGCTAGCATGGCGTCATGAACATGATCCTGGAAAAAGATGTCGTCAGTCTCACCGACTTCGCCCGCCAAACCCGCAAGCACACGGCGGAGCTGAAGAAGCACAACCGCCCGCGCGTGCTCACCCACAATGGCAAGGCGACGGCGGTGGTGCTGTCCGTCGCCGCTTACGACAAGATGGCGCAGGCGGCGGAGGAGTATCGGCTGGACATGGAGCTGAAAGCCGCGCTGGAGGCCTATGATCGCGGGGACCGGGGTACGCCAGGTGGAATTGCGTTTGAGCGCATCCGTAGGAAAGCCAACCTTCGACAGGCCAAAAAATGAGCTTTCAATGGAGCCTCGCAGACACCGGCGAGCACGATATTGACCGGCAAATGATTTGGTACGAATCGGACGAGTCGCACGGCGGTGCTGAGTTGGCGAACCGGTGGAGCGACCTTTTACAGTCGGCGCTCGAGAAGCTTGCGCTTGCACCCCATCGTCACGGCTTCGCCCCGGAGAACGGCAAGTGGATGCAGCAGTATGAGATCCGGCAGATGCTTTTTCGTCCATGGAAGTCGGGAGTGGGCTGGCGGGTGATTTACACCATTGATGAAGCCCGGAAGCTCGTGACCATTCTCCAGATCCGTCACGAGCATCGGCGATGGCTCTTTGAGGCAGGCGCGGATGAAAGCTAATCGACATAGATGAACTCGTTGGCGTTCAGGAGCATGCGGCAGAGGGAGAAGAGGTCGAGAGATCTGGCGGCGGCGAGTTCTTCCGGTGTCGCATCGCGCTGGAAGCAGAGCTGGAAGGCGCGCTCGGGTGTTTTGGCCCGCTCGGCAAGGAATCGCGCCTGCTGGAGCATGAACTCGTTGTTGGAGAGGGTGAGCGCTTGAAGAGCGGTCGTCGTTTGCGCACGCGCGGGTGTGAAGTTCGCGGGGTCGGGGCAGTCCAGCGTGGTCATGAACTGGTGCGGTGTGGTGCGCACGATGAAGCGATAGATGCTGCGCCGCCAAAGCTCGGGCTTGTCGGGCGTGATGTAGTCGTAGATCGGCGCGTAGGCCTCGGTGTAGTTGAAGTCGCGGTAGCCGGGGCCGCCCATTTCGGGGTTCAGCTTGCCACTGACGGCGAGGACGGCGTCGTGGAGCGATTCGGCGTCGAGACGGCGGGGATTTTGGCGCCAGAGCAGGCGGTTGGCGGAGTCGAGTTGTGATGCGTGAGCCGTGATGCGTGAGTCGGAGGAGTCGCTTTGTTGGCGGTAGGCGGCGCTCATCACGATGAGCTTGTGAATGTGCTTCAGGCTCCAGCCGTGGGTCATGAGTTCGCGGGCGAGGAAGTCGAGGAGTTCGGGGTGGCTCGGCGGGTCGCCACCGAGGCCGAAGTCACTGGGAGTGGTGACGAGGCCCTGGCCGAAATGATGGTGCCAGAGGCGGTTGACGATGACGCGGGCGGTGAGTGGGTTTTCGGGGTGGGTGATCCAGTTCGCGAGCGCGAGGCGGCGCTGGCCTTCGGGTGTGGTGTTGTCGCCGAAGTCATGAGGCGCGTGTTTGGCCCAGGCGAAGGCACCGGGTGTGACCTCCTGCTGCGGGTCCTCAGGGTTGCCGCGGCTTTGCACCTGAATCACGGCGGGGTTTTCTTCGCTGACGATGGCGAAGACTTTGGGGGCGGTCGGCAGAGCTTTGAGTTGGGCTTCGAGCTTCCTTGCCTGAGCGCGGAGTTGTTTGAGTTTGGCTTCGTCGGCGGCGACGAGCGTTGTTTGATTCAGCTCGGCGCTGAGGCGGGCGTCGCCGATGAAAAGGAGATCGCTGCTGATGCCATCGCCGCCGTCGGTGGCCATAAGCGTGAGCGTTTTGGCTTTCTCGGGAATCTCGAGATCGAGCGTGAGAAATTCGTCTTTGCGCAGCTTGAGCTTCTGCAATTTCAATTCGGCATCGACAAAAACGGTGAAGTCTGCGCGTGAGGCAGCGGCGGGGGCGGCAGCGCCGAAACCGACGACTCCCGTGAGGCGTATCTGCGCGAGGCCGCTGGACTGGCGGATCTTTGCTAGATCAAAAGTGATGCCGCTGTTCGCGTGCATGCCGAGCAGGCTGTGGCCTTTGGCGGCGTAATCGGTGTCCCCGATCTTCGTCGTGCGCTGGGCGTTGAGCGGTCCGTTGCGGACGATGTCCCACGTATGGCCGCTGGTGGCGGGCACGCCCATCACCTCCTGTTTGTAGGTCACGGAGACCGGCGTGCGGCCATCCGGGACAAAGACGTACTGCACGAGTCGCAGCGCGTCCTTCGGATCGCCGGGATATTCGATGCGCTGTAGCCGGTTGGACTGAATGTCGCGATGATAGCCGAAATGTTCGGCGGTCAGGTTTCCGGTGCGTAGATGGATGCCGCGCCCCTTCACGCCGGTGCCACGACCGTCGCCACCACCGATCATGTCGGCGAGATCGAGGCCCTCACCGGCGAGTTTGGAAATCTGTGCCCGGGTTTGCGTGAGTTCCTTGGTGAGGCGCTCCTTTTCCGCCGCGACCCGCCGCCCCTCTCGCGGTTCGGCATCACGCTCACCGCGTTTCACACCCGCAAACACGGCCCACAGGCGGTAATACTCCTCCTGCGTGATGGGATCGAGCTTGTGATCGTGACAGCGTGCGCAATTCACGGTCATCGCCATGGTGGCTGTGAGCGTCTGGGTGGCCATGTCGTCGAGATCGAGCGCACGGGCGGCGCGTTTGAGCATGTCGCTCTTCGTTTCCACCTGACCGACGAAATCCCACGGTCCTGCGGCCAGGAAGCCGGTGGCGATGACGCTTTGCGGATCATCCGGCGCGATGACATCTCCCGCGATCTGCTCCCGGATGAACTGGTCGTAGGGTTTGTCGGCGTTGAGAGAGTCGATGACGTAGTCGCGATAGCGCCATGCGTCCGGGCGGAGTTTGTCGCGCTCAAAGCCGTGCGTGTCCGCGTAATGCGCGATGTCCAGCCAGTGGCGTGCCCAGCGCTCGCCGTGGTGAGGGCTGGCGAGGAGTTTGTCCACGAGGGCTTCGAATGATGCGTGATCCGTGATGCGTGAACCTGGATCGTCGGTGCTGGGAGGAAGGCCGAGGAGGTCAAAGTGCAGTCGGCGGGAAAGTGTGCGTGCATCGGCTTCGGGAGACATTTGCAGGCCGTTTTCGCGGAGCTTGGCTTCGATGAAGGAATCGATCGTCGCATTGGCCGGGAAATCTCTGCGGATGGGCTGAACGGACCAGTGCTGCAGGCGTTTGTCGATGGCGGCGGCTTTGTCGGTCTCGTTCTCAGGCCACACGGCACCGGATTCGATCCACGTTTTGATGGCGGCAATCTGCGACGCTGTGAGCGGATTGCCTTTGGGCGGCATGCGTTCGTCTTCGTCGCTGCTGATGATGCGCTGGAAGAGCGGGGATTTGTCGAGTCTGCCCGCGACGATCGCGGGGCCATCATGGCCGCCTTTGAAGGCGAAGGGCTTGGCATCGAGGCGGAGTTCACCTTTCTGCTTTTTTTCGCCATGGCACTCGACGCAGCGGTCTTGGAGCAGGGGGCGGATTTCGCGGTCGAAGTCCGTGGAGAATAGGACGGATGGGACGGAGAGGACTAAGAGGGCGAGTTTCATGCAGGGGGATGCGTGACGAGTGATGCGTGAGCTGGAAGAGGGCCGAGCGTGGTTCACGCATCACGCATCAGACCAGCGCCTTCTTAATGACATGCCCATGCACATCCGTCAGGCGGCGTTCGAGGCCGTTGTTGTAATAAGTGAGGCGTTCATGACCGAGTCCCAGCAGGTGCAGGATGGTGGCGTGGAAATCATAGACGGTGGTGACGTCCACGGCGGCCTTCCAGCCGAACTCGTCGGTTTCGCCATAGCTGACGCCGCCTTGGACTCCGGCACCGGCGAGGATGCAGGTGAAGCCGGAAGGGTTGTGATCGCGACCCGAGGCTCCTTTTTGGAAGGTCGGCATGCGGCCGAACTCGGTGCAGAAGACAAAAAGCGTGTCGGCCAGCAGGCCGCGCTGCTTGAGATCGAGAAAGAGTGCGGCAGTTGGCTGGTCGAGGATCTCCGCGTGACCGGGATACTGCGAGGCGATGGTTTTGTGGCCGTCCCAGTTGCCCACGCCTTCGCCCATGGCATACGCGCCGTTGAAGACCTGCACGAAGCGCACGCCCTGCTCGCACAGGCGGCGGGCGAGGATGCAGTTGCGTGCATAGGCGGCCTTGGTGGGGTTTGTGGACTGATCCGCGCCGTACATTTTCAGGACATGGGCGGGCTCGCTGGAGAGATCGGTCAGCGTTGGCACGGTCATCTGCATTTTCGCAGCGAGTTCGTAACTGGCGATGCGTGCGGCGAGATCGCTGTCGCCGGGGAAGCGCGCGAGGTGGCGCTCGTTGAGTCGCTTCAGAAAATCGGCAGTGTTGCGATCTGTGGACGCCGAGATGCCTTCCGGGCGGTCGAGGAAGCGGATCGGATTCTCGGCATTGAAGGCCGTGCCTTGGAAGAGTGCGGGAAGGAACGCGGAGCCCCAGTTGTTGCCTGCGGCCTGCGGATTGCCGCGTGGATCGGGGATGGCGACAAAGGCGGGCAGGTTTTCGTTCTCGGTGCCGAGCGCGTAGTTCACCCATGCGCCTGCGGACGGAAAGCCGTCGAGCGTCTGGCCCGTGGACATGAAGTTCTCGCCGGGGCCGTGCGTGTTCGTCTTGCTCGTCATCGCGTGGAAGAAGCAGAAATCATCCGCGCAGGCACCGAGGTGCGGCAGGAGATCGCCGGTCATCTTGCCGGACTGGCCGCGCGGTTTGAAGTCGCGCAGCGGCTTGATCAGGTTGCCCTGTTCACCTTGGAAAGTCACGACGTTGCCGCCCGGCATGGGCTGGTCGTGGTATTTGTAGAGTGCAGGCTTGTAATCAAACGTGTCCACATGGCTAAGTGCGCCGGAGCAGAAGACCATGACAACACGCTTCGCCTTCGGCGCGAAGTGCGGTTTTCGAGCCGCATAAGGCCGGGAGGGATCGACGATGGGACGAATCGGCGAAGTTGCGGCGAGCAGCGAGTCGTTCGCGAGCAAATCCAGCAGGGCGATGGAACTCAGACCGCTGACTGTTTTGGAAAGGAAGTGGCGGCGATCGAGGAGGCCGCGCCCGGTGAATGAGGGGGTATTCATGAAGCTATTCGATGAAAAGGAATTCGTTCGAGTTCAGCAGCGCCCGGCAGAGTGCCGGAAGACCGTTTTGTTGGACGAAAGCGATCGCACCTCGGACTTCCGCAGATTCGGGGGCACGTGAGTAGGCGAGTTCGTACGCGGTGGTGATTTGTTTGGGAACATCACTTCCAGCTTTGCTGGTGGCGCGGGCGGAGAGCTGTTCGGCCTGCTCGATGAGGAAGGAGCTGTTGAAGAGGTTCAGCGCCTGCAGTGGCGTGGTGGAGCGTGAGCGGCTGGGGCAGACCTGGCCGGAGTCGGGAACATCAAAGGCGGAGAAGATGGCGTCGGGCTCCATGCGGAGTTTCAGCGCGTAGATCATGCGGCGGTAGTCTTCGCGCTCGAAGCCGCTCGTCTGCGGGGTCCAGTTGCGGGCGTAGTTGGCGTTCGGCTCGAACAGCAGGAAGCCGGGGCCACCGGGTGTGAGATCGAGGCTGCCGGTGGCGGCGAGAATTTGGTCGCGGATGAGTTCGGCATCGAGCCGACGCGGTGGGAAGCGCCAGAGAAGGGTGCAGGCCGAGTCCAGCTTCATCGCGGCGGGGACTGGGCGGTTGCTCTGGCGGAAGGTGGCGCTGGTGAGGATGAGGCGCTGCATGTGCTTCACCGACCAGCCGCTGCGGATGAACTCCGCAGCGAGCCAGTCGAGCAGTTCGGGATGCGTGGGGCGGAAGCCCATGATGCCAAAGTCCGACGGCGTGGCGACGATGCCGGTGCCGAAGGTGTAGTGCCAGAGGCGGTTCACCATCACGCGGGCGGGCAGTGGATTGTCTTTTTGGGTGAGCCACTTCGCGAAGGCGGCGCGGCGGTCCTGCTCGGGCGCATCGGGAGGGAGTTTGAGCGAGCCGAGTGTGTCGCGAAACACTGTGAGTCCATCCGGCGCGACGACTTCGCGCGGCGAGAGGAAATCACCGCGATGCAGGCGATGCGTGGGCTCAGGCTGCTCGAACTTGCCCGCGTAGGCCATCGGCGCGACGAGCAGGCCTTCGATCTTCGAGGTCAGTTCCGACTGCTTGCGCCGCAGTTCGTCCACTTGGGCGAGTTCCGCCGTCGGGATGTTGGCGACGGCGGGAATGCTCGGCACTTTTTTGCGGAATCGCGTGTCGAGCCGGTCGTCCGAGGTGGATACCGTGGTCCACTGTTTCGCATCGAGCGAGACTTCGACGGCATAGCCGGTGGCGAGGCGATCCTCAAACGCCTTCCCCTCAGTGCCACGATCCCGGCTCCACACGACGCGATGAATCTCCTGCGGCTGCGCGAATTCGAGCTGCACCCATCCGCCGGTCCTTTGACCCGCGATCCAACTGTAACTGTTGCCGTATCGACCGTCATTGATGTGCGCGAGCTTGTGCTTGGGATTGGCCGGGTAGTCACCGCCGGAGGTAGCCTTCGTGCCGAGACGTGACAGCGCGATGTTTTTGTTCCCGGCATAGACTTCCAGTTCGTCAATGCACGGCTGGCTGCTGGTGGTGGCGGTGATGCGAAAGCGCAGGTGCTTGGCGCGCACCGGATCAAAGATCTCCGTATTGGCGAGATGCGTGACCGGCGTGCGCAGATGCGGCACGGCACCAGGTTTTGCGTCATTCGCGACTTCCTCCAGCAGGATCATGTCCGCCACGGTGGGCGAGCGGACATCACCAGAGCGAAGAATGAGTCGGCTGCTCGCCGTGAGTGCATGCGTTCCAGCAGCGCGGAAGCCGCTCCAGCGCCGCGCATTCGGCACGGCGGGGGTTGCATCGGCAAACTGGCGCTGATTGATCCTGGCGATCTCGGTTTGATCGTTCGTTGTCTTGAGATCGCCATCGAGATCGAGCACGTAACGTGCGTCCGGCGCATGCGTGGGCCATGCGCCCCAGCTCAGCCAGATGCGGAAACGCCCCTCCGTGCGCGGCTCCCAGGCGAAGCAGTCGGTGCCGGGCTCCTCGGTGAAATAGCGGTAGCTGGCGGCGAAGTTCGGGAAGCGTGTGGCATCGCCCGGATCTTCCGACTGGCCTTTCTCGGTGCCAGGATCGTAGAGGATCGGTTTGCCGCTCTTGGCTTTGACGAGTTCTTTGCACGTCGCGCCATCGGTGGCGGCTTCGAGCACGGGCTCGTCGTCGATGACGATGCGGCGTCCCAGCATGGCCTTCGGCTGAAAACTCGCGAGCTTGGCGGTGATCGGCTCAAGCTGCCGCTCGAGTTCGCGCGCCAGCTTTTGCTTCTGCTCGAAGTCGGACGGGCGGATGGTGCGGTCGCCGTGCTGCACGCCGGAAAAGACGGCCTGCATCGCGTAGAAGTCGGTCTGCGGGATGGGATCAAACTTGTGGTTGTGGCATTTGGCACAGCCCATCGTCAGGCCGAGGAAGGCGGTGCCGGTGGCGTTGACCATGTCGGAGAGTTCATCGGCGCGCTGCATGAGTTGCAGGTTCCTGTCCTTGCCCTTCACGCGATCCCACGGCCCGGCGACGATGAATCCGGTGGCGACATCCTGCCCCACCGTGTCTCCGGCGATCTGCTCAAACATGAAGCGATCGTAGGGTTTGTCGGAGTTGAAGGCGTCGATGACGTAATCGCGGTAGCGCCAGGCATTCGGCCGCTCGTGATTCGTCTCAAAGCCGTTGCTGTCCGCGAAGCGTACGACATCCAGCCAGTGCCGCGCCCATTTTTCGCCGTAGTGACGTGACGCGAGCAGCGCATCGACCCGCTTTTCGTAGGCCTTCGGATTGGTGTCCTTCTCGAAGGCCCGCACTTCTTCGAGTGTGGGCGGCAGGCCGGTGACGATGAAATGAAGCCGGCGCAGGAGGGTGCGGCGGTCGGCTTCGGGTGAGAGGTTCAGGGATTTTTCGGCGAGTTTCTGCCGGATGAAGTGATCGATGGGGTGCGTGATGCGTGATTCGTGATGCGTGAGACTGGGAAGCGGGTCTTGGATGGGCTGGAAGGCGAAGTGCTCGAGGCGCTTGTCGGTGGCCGCGGCTTTGTCGGCTTCGTTTTCGGGCCAGAGTGCGCCGGAGTCGATCCAGGCTTTGATCGCGGCGATCTGCGAGGGCGTCAGCGGAGCGCCTTTGGGTGGCATGCGTTCGTCTTCGTCATCGGTCGAGACGCGCGTGAAGAGACTGCTCTTGGCGCTGTTTCCCGGGACGATGCTCGCGCCGTTTTCGCCGCCGTGGAAGGCGTAAGATTTCGCATCCAGGCGGAGGTCAGCTCTTTGTTTTTCGGGTCCGTGGCACTCGACGCAGCGCTCCTGCAGCACAGGGCGGATTTCCTTGTCGAAATCGACGGCTGCCCGGATTCCCTGTGGCAGGGCCAGGATGAGTAGAAGTGAAAAAGAGCGGAGGTTCATCGGCGGGAGGTGGTTTTGATGCCCAGATCATCGCGGGCATGGAGGAGGTGCGCTTTCATGGCGAGCGCTGCGGCATCACCATCGCGTTTCAAAACGGCCGCGAGCACGGCGGCGTGGTCTTTGACCGCCTGATCCTTCGTCACGCGACTGTAGCCGTGCGTGAGGCTGGCCTGCAGCAGTTCGGACAGCGATTGAATCAGCAGCGACGCGATGCGGTTTCCCGACGCCTCTGCGAGGAAGCAATGAAAGTCCATGTCCGCCTGCACCTGCTCCGCGAAGGATTCTGCCGTCTCAAAGCGCTCGTGGCAGGCCTTGAGCGTCTTTAATTGGGTCGCCGTGCCTCGTTGCGCCGCGTAACGGGCGTTCTCCGGTTCCAGCGCGAGGCGCACCTCGATGAGCTGGGTGATGCGGTCCTTTTCATCGGGTACCAGCGTGTTGAGAGCGCCATTCAGCGGCTTGTGGAGCTTGTCCACGATCTTGATGCCGGCGCCGTGCTGGATCTCGAGCATGCCCTGCTGCTCCAGCCGCTTCGTCGCCTCCCGCACGACGGTGCGGCTCACCCCGAGTTGCTCGGCCAGCAGTCGCTCGGCTGGCAGCCAGCGGTCCTCGGCGGATTTTTCGCTCCGAATCAGCACTGCGAGCTGCTCGCAGACGCTTTCGACGAGCGAGGTCGGACGGTTGAGTGCGGTGAAGGTCATGGGGGATTGGTAAGAGGTCATACCAATCGCACTCCGGCGGCGAATTCTTTCGAAATGACCTGCGGGCATGTTTCATGCAGTGCACTTGCGGCTTGAGCCGCAACGCGAACGCGGGACAGTGGCCGCTCTTGTCTTCCCTTCTCCTTCGATGATGCCCCTGCGCGACACCCTGCTGAATCTCGCCATCACCTGCGTGCTGGTGCTGATCATCGTGCTTGTGGCCATCCTGCTGAAGGAGTCCCGTCCCGCGCCGCTGGCGGCACTGCCGGTGGGAGTGGCTCAAGTGTCAGCCGGGCAGGAGGCCCCGGCGGTGCCTTCCACGCTGCCGGACTTCAAGGTCTTCCCGAAGCCCAAGTTCATCGAAAGCCGCACGAACGAGGCGGACACGCTGCGCATCAAGGTGAGCGACTCCGAAGACGAGCACGTCTTTGTACTCTACTTCGTGGACGCGCTCGACGCGTCGTGGACGCATCCGCAGCGGGTGCAGGAGCAGTCGCGCTACTTTGGCGTTTCAGGGGAACGCGTGGTCACGGAGGGCCAGCGGGCGGCGGCGTATGTCTCCCAGTTGCTCAAAAGCCGCCCATTCAGCGTGATGACACGCTGGGAGCAGGTGCCGGAGCGCAGCCGCTTTTACGCGCTGATCCTGGTGGAGATCAGCGCCGGGAAATGGGTCTATCTGGCGGACTTGCTCGTGCAGCAGGGCTTTGCACGGGTCGCAGGCGTCACGACGAGTCTGCCATCCGACTCGCGCTCCATGAACGACTACGCGCTGGAGCTGCAGGCGCTGCGGAAGCAGGCGGAGCAGCGGAAAGCCGGGGTCTGGGCGGCTTCGAAGTTCTGAGCCGTGTGCGGTGGTGCGCGAGAATTCCGGCATTGATGTATCATGATGCGTTGATACGATGCCATTCCCGTGGCCTCGATCCTCAAATCCCTCAGCCTCATCGCCGATCCCACGCGGGTGCGGATCTTGCTGCTGCTCAAGGAGGAGGAACTCAGCGTGGCGGAGCTCCAGGAGGTGCTGTCGCTGCCGCAGTCAAACATTTCCGCCCAGTTGGCCAAACTGAAATCGGCCGAGCTGGTCAGCGACCGCCGCAGCGGAAAAAACCGGCTCTACCGGATCGAGGAGCCGACGGCGAAGGACAAGCCGGCGCACGAGCACTTCCTCGCGCTGCTGGAAGCCGCCGGCGGGGAGCTGCGCGATGTCAAAAAAGACGCTGAAGCTCTCCGTGTGGTGCTGCGGAAGCGGGCGCAGACGGCGCAGGCCTATTTTGACGCGTTGGCGGGGAAATTTGGCCGCCACTACATCCCGGGCCGCTCGTGGAAGGGCCTGGGCGAGACTTTGCTTAAGCTGCTGCCGCCTCTCGTCATCGCGGATCTGGGCGCGGGAGAGGGCACGCTTTCGCAACTGCTCGCGCAAAGGGCGAGAAAAGTCATCGCCGTGGACAACAGCGAGAAGATGGTGGCCTACGGTGCCGAACTGGCGAAAAAGCACGGCTTTGAGAACCTCGAATATCGCCTGGGGGACATTGAGTCCCCGCCGATCCCGCCGACCAGCGTGGACCTCGTCTTTTTGAGTCAGGCGCTGCACCACGCGCAGAATCCGGAAAAGGCGCTGAAGGCCGCCCACACCATTCTGAAACCGGGCGGACGCATCGTCGTGCTGGATCTGCTGAAGCATCAGTTTGAAAAGGCGCGTGATCTCTACGCCGACGTCTGGCTGGGATTCTCCGAAAGCGAACTGCACGATTTCCTGGGCAAGGCGGGCTTCAAACAGATCGAGACCAGCGTGGTGCATCGCGAGAGCGAGAGCCCGCACTTTCAGACGCTGCTGGCGATCGCGGAAAAGGAGAACTGCTTCACTTCGACGGGGCGCTGACACCGCCGGCAGTGCGTGGAGCGGGCATTTCGAGGCCGTTTTGAAAAAGCGTGAGGCTTTTGATCTCCCGGTTCGCATCGCGGGTGAATTGAAGCGCCGCTTTGACCACATCGTAGTCGAAATGGTCTGGAGAGGTCTCAAACACGGGAAGCGCAGGCTGGCCCTCAAGCTGGGCGAACAACGTGCCGCCCCGCACGGTGAGCGTGAGTTTCTTTGCGCCCATGAGCAGGTATTCGCCTGCGTAGGGCTGGAGTTCCTTCGCGGTGCGCAGCTTGTAGTTCGGTGGTGGCGCAGGGGTGCGCCTGGCCATGAGTTCCCGGCCGTTCTGAAACAGCGTGAGCGATTGAATCTGCCCCTGGTCGCGATTGAAGGCGATCTCCGCGTCCACCGCCTTGTAGAAAAAGCGATCCGGCGCTTTCGCAAACGCGCGGAGAAACGCCTGGCCGGTGAGATTCACCCAGAGCTGGCCGTCACGCAGCAGCACGGTGAAGCGTGCGTCGCGGTCCAGTTCATAAACTCCTGGGTATTCCGCCATCGTCTCCGCCGGGAGCGCCATCTCCTTCTGCTTTCGTGGCGTGGCTGCCTTGACATCTGACATCGCGGCGATGACCGCCGAGCCGCTGAGGCTGTTGTTGTTGATCAAGGCGACACGCACGACCTCCTTCGACGGGATGACTTGCAACGACGAGCTGTAGCCGCCGGTACCGCCATCGTGGTTCAGCACGCGCTGACCGTCGAACATTCCCAAAAACACCCCGAGGCCGATCTGGCCGCCCATGGCCGGCGCGTCTGCCTGCGCTTGCAGCGCGATGGCGAAGGCGTCTTTGAGCGGTGTTTTTTCAGGATGCAGCATCGCCTCCCCAAACTTCATCAAGTCCGCCGCCGTGCTGCGCAGTGCCCCGGCTCCAGCCACGGCGTCGAGGTGCCATGGCTTCACCACTTTTCCACCGGCATGCGGCACGGCTAGCGGCAGTTGCGCCGGCTCCACCGCCGTGTCGTTCAAGCCGAGGGGCAGGCAGATTTTCGTCACCACCGCCTTCTCCCAGCTCGTCCCATCAACTTTTCCGAGCAGATGCCCCAACAGACCCACACCCAGATTCGAGTAGCTGCATGAGTATGGCCCCTCGCCGTCGAGTTTGGCGCTCGTGAGATAGGCGAGCAGCCGCTTTTCGTCATAATGCGCATACGGATCGTCCTCGGCTGCGCCTGCGGCGAGGTTTCCCGGCAGACGCGGCAGACCGCTGGTGTGAGTGGAGAGTTGCTTCAGCGTGATCGCGGCGATGCGTGGATCGGCAAACTTCAGCTTGGGGTCGAGCAGGCTGCCGACCGTTGTATCCAGCGTCACTTTTTTCTCCACCACGGCCTGCGCCAGCAAAAGCCCCGTGAAGACCTTGGTGATCGAGCCGATCTCGAACACGATTTTCTCCGGCGGCCTGCCGTTGGTCTCCGGAGCCTTGCCAGCCATGGCAAAACGCACTTCCGTGCCGATGCGTTCGCCGGTCACGATGCAGCCCGCCTCGAGACCTTTGGCCTCCCGCAGAGCCGCCTCGGCCAGGGTGCGTGCCTGCAGAGGTGAAACCAGGACGAGAAGACTCAGAAGAATGAATTTCATGCCGCAGGCTACGAAAAGCCCGCGCAAACAGCAAGGCGTCTGATTTGACGCGGCCCGCTTCCCCGCCTCCAATGCCTCCCAAGTGAGAGACACCCTGGAAGACCTCGAAAACTTCGTCATCGACGTGATCATCAACAACCGTCGCGGCGTTCGTGCGAACGTGCTGCGGCTGGTGTTTCGCGGACTCTCGACCATCTACTCTTCCGCCGTGCGGACGCGGCTCTATTTGTACCGTCACCGCTACATTCACGACCATCACCTCGGAGTGCCGGTCATCAGCGTGGGAAATCTCACCGTGGGCGGCACGGGCAAAACGCCCGTGGTGGAGATGCTGGCGAAGGCGCTGCACGAGCACGGGCGCCGCGTCTGCATCCTGAGCCGGGGCTACAAGAGCAAGCGCCAGAAAAAACTGCCGCTGTCGAAAAAAATCGCCGCGAAGTTCGGCCTCATCCCGAAGCCGGAAGAGCTCCCACCGCGCATCGTTTCCGACGGTGAAAAGGTGCTGCTCGACTCCCACAACGCGGGCGACGAACCCTTCATGCTGGCGAAGAACTGCAACGGCATCCCCGTCGTGGTGGACAAAAACCGCGTGAAGGCCGGCTCCCACGCCATTCAGAAATTCGGCGCCGACGTGCTCGTGCTTGATGACGGCCTGCAGTACCTCAAGCTCAAGCACCGCCACGACATCGTGCTCATCGACAAAACCGCGCCCTTCGGCAGCAACGGCTTCATGCTGCCGCGCGGCACCCTGCGCGAGCCGCCCCGCAGCCTGCGCCGCGCCAGCTACATCTTCATCACCAAGTCCGACGGTGACACCGAGGACCTCATCAAGCAGATCCGCCGCTACAACCGCGCCGCCGAGATCATCGAATGCCGCCACCGGGCGATGCATTTCGAAAACATCCACACCGGCGAGCACCTGCCGATCGACGGACTGAAGGACAAGTTTGTCGGGGCGCTCTCCGGCATCGCCGTGCCGGAGAGTTTCGAAAACGGCCTCCGCAGGCTCGGCGCGAGGGTGGATGTCATCGCCCGCTTCGCCGACCACCACCGCTTCAAGGGGCGCGACATTCACCAGTTCATCGAGCGCTGCGAGCGTCGCGACGTACACTGCATGATCACCACGGAAAAGGACTACGTCCGCTTCCCGAAGCTGCCGGTCCATGACATCCCCTTCTACTTCATGCGGGTGGAGATCGAGATCATCCGCGGGCGCGACATTTTTGAGAAGATGGTGCGCCTCATCGCCGAACCACGCCGGGTGCCTGCGGGCGTGCTGGCGGCTGATTTCATGGAGGCCTCGTGATGAGCGAAGAGAATCCCGCCATCGCGCAGGTGCGCGTCCTCAAAGTCGGCGCTGATGGCCGCTCGACGGAGTTTGCCGACGTGACCGCACGTGAGGAGCCGCTGGAGATCCGCGTCGAAGGGCGCTCCGTGGCCGTGGTGATGCGCACGCCGGGCCATGATGAGGAGCTGGCGGCCGGATTCCTTGTCAGCGAAGGCGTGGTGCAGCGTCCGCGTGACATCCTCGAAGTCTCGCAATGCCCCAGCACCGGCAACAAGCACGGCAACATCGTCGATGTGCTGCTCGGCGGTGCCGTGGTGAACTGGGACTCCCTCACGCGCCACGTCTTCAGCGCTTCAAGCTGCGGCCTGTGCGGGAAGACGAGCATCGACAGCGTGTTTCAGCAGTTCCCGGCGGTGAGGGGCGATTGGAAAGTTTCACCGGCGCTGATCGCCAGCCTTCCGGACAAGCTGCGGGCCGCGCAGGAGACTTTTTCCAAAACCGGCGGCCTGCATGCCAGCGGTCTCTTTGATCTCGAAGGCAACCTGCTCGTGCTCCGCGAGGACGTGGGCCGCCACAACGCGCTCGACAAGATCCTCGGCCACGCGCTGATGAACGGGCAACTGCCACTGGACCGCCACATCCTGCTCGTCAGCGGTCGCGTGTCGTTTGAGATCATTCAAAAAGCGCTCGCCGGCGGCATCGCCCTCGTCGCGGCCATTTCTGCGCCGAGCAGCCTCGCGGTGGACTTCGCACGCGAGGCGGGGCAGACGCTCGTCGGTTTCCTGCGGGGAGAGACGATGAATGTTTACACCCATCCGCAGCGCGTGACCTCTTCCTCATGAAACCTGTCCAGATTCTCGTCTTCATCATCTGGGGCGTCTTGTGCTCCTCGCTCTTCATGTATGCCGTCATGCTGAACGTGATGTCGTTTGCGCCGGCCAAACCTGACGCCTCAAACCTGGCCAGCGTCATCGCCCTGGCGGCAGGCAGTGCGGCGGCGCTGAGTTTCGTGCTGCGCAAGATGCTGCTGGGTGGCTTCATCACCGGCACGCTCAGCCTGGAAGATCCGGCGCACCGCAGCCGCTTCGTCGCCGGACACATCGTGGTCTTCGCTTTGAGTGAGGGCGTGGGTGCGCTCGGATTCGTCAGTGGCATCACGGGCGGCGGGCGGAGTGAGTCATGGCTGCCCTATCTCGCCGTCGCCCTGGTCCTCATGATTCTGCACATCCCGCTGCCATCGCGTTTCCAGCCGAAGGGCGTCAGCGCTCAGCACTGATCCGGCATGAACGGCTACTTCGATCACAACGCCACCACTCCGCTCCACCCCGCCGCGCGCGAGGCGTGGCTGCGGGCGAGCGAGAAGCACTGGCACAATCCATCGAGCCTCTACCGTGACGCGGGCATGGCCAGCCAGCGGCTCGAAGCTGCCCGCGAAAGACTTGGGATGCTCCTCGGCGTCGAAGCGGAACGCATCGTCTTCACCAGTGGCGCGACGGAGTCGAACAACGCGCTGCTGGCATCGCTGGAGCGCGTCGCCGTCTCGTCCATCGAGCATCCTAGCGTTCGCATGGCGGCTCGGAATGCGATTGAGATTCCCGTGAATGCTCACGGCATCGTTGAACCCGAAGCGGTGAAGAAATGGATCGCCGAACAGCGCCCCGCGCTCGTCTCCGTGATGGCGGCGAACAACGAAAGCGGCGCCCTGCAGCCCTGGCGGGACATCGCCGCGCTCTGTCGCGGTCACGGCGTGCCTTTTCATTCCGACGCAGCGCAATGGATCGGGAAGTGCGATTCCTCTCACCTCGGTGAATGCGACTACATCACCGGCAGCGCCCACAAATTCGGCGGACCCAAAGGCTGCGGCTTCCTCGTTCTTCCGGACGAGGACTCGCGGCTGCACTTCATGCGCGGCGGCCCGCAGGAGAACGGGCGGCGTGCCGGCACGGAGAATTATCCGGCCATCGAAGCGATGGTGACAGCGCTGGAAACAATCACGCCTCAGCTCGGCGAGATCGAAAGCACGCAAGGCAAACGGCGCGACAACTTCATCGCCGCGATGCGCTCGCGCTTTGACGATCTGCGCGTCATCAGCGAAGCCGCCCCGCGTCTCTGGAACACGGTGCTTATGGTCATGCCCGCGCATTCGAATTTGAAATGGCTGACCGCCTTGTCACGGCGCGGCTTCAGCATCTCCACCGGTTCGGCCTGCAGTTCCGGCAAGGAGGGTTCCTCGGTGGTTGTGACGGCTCTTGGTGCGGCTCCGGAAGAGCTGAAGCGCGTCGTGCGCGTCAGCGGCGGCTGGGAATCGACCGGCGAAGACTGGGAGGCGCTGGCTGCGGCTTTTGGCGAAGCTTTTGACGAACTGAATCGCGGCGGGCGGCCTCAGTAGGCGGTTGCCGTGCGGGTTTTCGCGCCTAGGATCGCGGCCATGAACTGGCGGCTTCTCCTCTTTGTCGTGGTCATGTCCGGCGCTTCGTCGCCTGCGCGTGAATGGCGCAGCAGCGACGGCTCACGCACGCTGGAGGCCGAGTTTGGCGGATTGAAGGACGACAAGCTGCTGCTGAAAACGCCGGACGGAAAATCCACCGTCGTTCCGGCGACCGCCTTTTCACCGGAGGATCAGCAGTTCGCCCGGCAGGCGCAGGTCACGCTGGAGGCGGCCTTGAATTCGAAGCCGGTGAACTTCGAGGTGACGCATGTGCTGCAGGAGGGCTGCCTGTGCCGGATCATCACCGAACTCGTGGGCCAGAAGGGCGTGTGGCTGGCCTCAGGCACGCCGTTCCTCGTGCTGACGAACAGTGAGCTGAATGCCGACCGCGGTGCACGGCTGATGGCCAGGACGCTCTACCATGCCGGAGCGCGGACCTTTCAGGCGCTGGACGGAACGACGACGCCGGTCAGCGCCTACAGCCTCTCCCTGGATGAAGCTGTGAATACGACGCTGGCGCTGCAGATCTCCAGTGGCGGTGATCCCGCGAAGCTGGCTCCAATGATCATGGAGCCGGTGATGGAAAAGATCACGGTGCGCGGACTCGGGCTGCCGATCGGCAAAGGCTACTTCATCACCGACGCAGCGTTTGCCGATGGCAAGTATCCGGTGGCGATCCACCACCAGGGCGGGGAAGCACCCGCCACGGTCGTCAAGAAGGACACAAAGAACGGCCTCGCGCTGGTGCAGTGCGCTGCCGCCGATGTTCCTGCCGGCGTTTTCATCGCACGTGATGGCGCGGCGTTCGGGCAGAACATCTTCGTGGCCTCGATGGCGCTGAATTCGACACGGCGCGGCTTTGAGCCGGTGACGCTGACCACCGGCATCGTCGGCCGGCTGATCGACACGACGCGCTTTCAGCATGATGCGCCCCTGCTGCCGGACGCGGTGGGCGGGTTCATTCTCAGTGAACGCATGGAGGTGCTGGGGGTGTTCTTCGCACCGGAGACGCGGGTGGTGGGTTCGCGTTCATCCACCGGCGGCACGCAGGCCACGCCACGCGGCATCACCGAATGTCATCGCAGCGAGCTTCTGGAAGCGCTGCTGAGTGAAGGAAGCAGTGGCAAACGCCTTGCCGGCGTGCCGGAGCCGAGACGCGGCAGCCTCGCCAGCAACAAACAGGCGGCCTGCGACATGCTGCGCAAACTCTGCGTCATCGTGGTTTCAAATCGCGAGATCGCCAAGCCGGCTCCGACCTCCGTCGGAACTCCCGCCGCGACGCCCGGCGGCGGACCGGCCACGGGTTGGAGCATCAGTTCCTCCGGCACCCGCCACAATTCCAAGTGCCGCTTCTACAATGCCAGCTTCCCATGCCAGGCTGCCGACGGGAAGGCCTGCAAGGTTTGCGGCGGTTGAGCCGCGCATGATGCGCGGGCAAAAAGAAAGCCGGGGCTGCTTTCGCTCGCCCCGGCCCCGCTCGTTGTTGGTTGCGGTAATTATTTGATGTCGCCTGCAAAGCCGGCGCTGTTCAGCGCGGCAGCCAGGGCGGACTTGGTGAATTCACCTTCGACCGTGAAGGAGTCGGCCTTGGAAACGATTTCGTACTTGGTGACGCCGGCGACGGACTTCACCGCGTCTTCGGCGGCGGTCACGCACTTCTTGCAGCAGAGGTGAACGCCGGAAACGGTGGCCTTCGCCATCGTGCTCTCCGGCTTGGAGGAAGCCGCAGTCGCCGCAGGTTCTTCACCTTCGACTTTGCCGAAGTAACCGGCGGCGATGATCGCATCGACGGCCTTCTGCGCGTCGCTCTTCTTCTTGGTCGTGATGGTCACCGTCTTGCCTTCGGCGACGACTTCAATGTCGCTGCCGACGCTGGTGCCAGCTTTCGTGATTCCGTTGGCGCAGCTTTTGCAGCAGTTGTGGACGCCGGTCATTGTGACGGTGGTCTCGGCACGCGCAAAGGCGGCCAGAGCGAACAGGGAGAGCAGAGTGAGTAGCTTCATAAGCAACATTGAGACGATAAAGCACCGCCGCTTCTTTGCACAGATTTATTTTTCAGCGACGAATCGCCGTCATGAATCCACGCGCGACGGCGGTGTCATGATACTCGCCGGTGGAGAAGCCGGCCTCGTCGAGCAGCGCTGCATACTCGGCCGTGCTGTAGCATTTCCCCTGCGTGGAATGCATCAGCAGACAGGAATACTCCGCCGCATGCAGCGGCCCGGTTTTCGTCGCGTTGATGAACGCATCATGAATGACGAGCAGGTCGCCGCTGCGCAGCGCCGCATGCGAAACGGCGAGCAGCTTCTTCACTTCCGCCACGCCCCAGTCGTGCAGCACGTTCGAGTAGAGATGCACGTCGCAGCCGCCCGGCAGTCCGTCGAACATGTTCCCCGTCGCCACGCTCACGCGATCCGCGCAGCCGCGTTCCTCGATCAGTTTCGCCGCGATGCGGTCCACCGGTGCCTGATCAAACGCGACCGCCTTCATGTGCGTGTGCTGCGCAGCTATGGCGCACGCGTAGATGCCGGAACCTGCGCCGATGTCGAGCAGGCGGGAGCGTCCGCTGAGATCGAGCTTCTTCGCGAAGGCCTGTGAGAGATACAGCCCGCGACAATCCATCGCCGCCGTGAACTTCCGCGCGAAATCCTCCTGCTCCATCGCCTTGTGCCAGTCGAATGCCGCCTTGTCGCCGCTCCAGCCAGCAGGCTTGTCCGTCTTGAGCACTTCGAGATAGTCACGCGCGATCGGCCGCTCATGCAGCGACGCATAATAAGGTCGCAGATCCCACACCGAACCCGCGCAAAGATACTCCTGCGCCGTTTCCGTTGTGTGGAAGGTCCCCTCCTGATTTTCCACCCAGCCGTTCGACGCGAACAACGTCAGCATCACATCCACCGGCCTTTCCTTGAAACCGAAGTGATCGCAAATGCCTTCCAGCGTTGAAGGATTCGCCGCCAACCAGGTGAATAAATCGAGACTGAGCGCCGCCGTGATCAAATCGACTGCGTAAAGGCTGTCGCGGTAGCGGTAGATCTTCAGCGGATCAGTCTGCGGAGCGGAGGTGAGGTCGTGTGGCATGGCACGTCGAAGATTCCGTGATGACGGCCGAAAGAAACGAAAGAAATGAAAAAAGACTTCCGAGGTGCCGCCCGTTGACTTGCCTCCCAACTCCTGACAGCATCGCGCCCACCATGTCCTCTCCCGCTCCCAAGCTTACCGTCACGCACTGGCTCATCATCATCATCGCCAGCATCGGCTTCCTCTTTGACACCTATGAGCTGCTGATGACCCCGCTGGTGGCCGCGCCCGCCATCGCGGAGCTGCTGCAGCTGCCGATGAACAATCCCATCGTCACCAGCTGGATCGGCAGCCTTCTCTGGATCGCGGCGCTGTGCGGCGGTGTGTTTGGTCTCATCGGCGGCTGGCTCGTGGACAAGTTCGGCCGCAAGACCATCATGGCGGCGAGCATCTTCATGTACTCCTTCTCGCCCTTCGCGGCGGCCTACTCGACCTCCATCGAGATGTTCGTGTTCTTCCGTAGTACCACCTTCATCGGCGTCTGCGTCGAGTTCGTCGCGGCCATCACCTGGCTGGCGGAGGTCTTCACGGACAAGAAGCAGAAGGAAAAGTGGATGGGCATCACGCTCGCCTTCGCCTCCCTCGGCGGCGTCTTTGTCACCATGGTCAGCGTGTGGGTGAACAAGCATGCCGTGGACTTCCCGCACATCGGCCTGCCGTCCGCGCTGGGCTCGGACTCGCCGTCCTCCTGGCGCTACCTGCTCATGACCGGCATCCTGCCGGCCATCCCCATCGCCCTGCTGCTGCCCTTCGTGCCTGAATCCAAGGTGTGGAAGGACAAGAAGGCCGCCGGCACGCTCAAGCGCCCCAGCTTCACCGCCCTGTTCGCGCCGGAGCTGCGCCGCATCACTCTCGTCACCGCCGGCTTGTCCGCCTGCGCTTACGGCATCGCCTTCGGCGCCCTGCAGGTCACGGTGGCGCGCGTCACCCCGGGTCTTCCCGAGCTGCGTGAAGATGCGAAGGCCCTGGCTCCGCTGCGCAAGGCCGGCGAGGCGCTCAACAACGAGCTCAACACCATGAAGGCGGACGATCCCGCGCGTCCGGAGCTCCTCGGCAAGATCAGGGCCAACTTCGTCCAGCAGAAGCCCTACACCGACGCCATCAAGGAGATGGCCAACACCGTGCAGTTCCACCAGGAGATGGGCGGCCTCGTCGGGCGTATCGTGCTGGCCATCCTGCTCATCGTCGGCATCAGCCGCGTCGCGCTGCTGAAGGTCTTCCAGGTACCCGCGCTCATCGTGCTGCCGGTCACCTACTTCTACTTCTTCGAGCAGGGCGGCACCGTCTTCATGTGGGCCTACGGCATCTGCGGCCTCCTCACCGTCGCGCAGTTCAGCTACTTCGGTGAGTACCTGCCGAAGGTCTTCCCCATGCACCTGCGCGGCACCGGCGGCAGCTTCGCCACGAACGTCGGCGGCCGCATGATCGGCACCAGCATGGCCTTTGTGACGACGAATCTCGTCGCCCCCATGCTCGCCGGCAGCGGGCCGCTGCTTCCCATGCATGTCGCGAAAGCCGCCGGCATCGTCGCCAGTGTGATCGTCGTGGTCAGCTTCGCGCTGGGCTTTCTGCTGCCGGAGCCGAAGGCGGAGGAATAGTGGCGCGGCAGAATGATCTTGGCATCACCAGCCTCACGGCGGGACCGGGCCCCTCAGGACCATGTCCACCCGCCATGAAACATTGAACCCGATCCCTATCGAAGCGGGAACAAGCGAAGAATTGATTCGGTGGGAACGTCGTGCGTTTCTGTAATGCCACAGTCGCTCATCCTTGGCATGGGGCTGGCCGAGAGCCGCCTCGACCTTGCTCATGGGATCACCCCGACGAACAAGAGAATCAATCTGAGCTTCCGTGCGATTCGGATAGCTCCTCGTTGCTTTCACACCGGCAACCATCAATCCCGCGACCATCAGGAGAACCGAGGCTGGGATTGCAAACCTTGCGATCTTTGACTTGAATGGCTTCAGCATTTTAAGGCGAACGAGGTGCGGAGCGGTAAGGGCGACAAAGACCGAGTTATCACGCTGCCGAAAAACCTGCGGCACCCATCGAAGAGCATTTGAAGCAGGCGCGGGCCGTCGTTGACGCCGACCTGAGGGACGGAGTGCCGGGCGTGGCGATGCCGAAGGCGTATGGCGTGAAGAGCCCCAAAGCGGCCGAGAGCTGGCCGTGGTTTTGGTTCCTACCCTCCGCCAAGGTGTGGGAGGACTTGGAGCGGGATGGCAGCCCGCGTTCTGGCGCGCGCGCCTACGGGCGCGGGCGGCGAAGCTGGCGGGCCTTTCTAAGCGGGTGACAGCGCATGTGCTGCGCCATAGCTTTGCGACCCATCTGGTGCTGCGCGGGGTGGACATCCGGTCCGTGCAACAGCTCCTCGGCCATGCGGACGTGCGGACGACGGAGATCTACACGCACCTCGCCAAAGCGATGCGCGGGGAGATCACCAGCCCGCTGGATGACCTGTGAGGAGGTGCTGCCCGTGGTCGCAGGTCAGGCGCAGTGGTCGCGGAAGAGGCCGCCCATCATGGCGCCGAGCTTCCAGTCCTGGCCGGAGGGGGCGAAGTGGCCGCGGGTGAAGAGGACGATGGCGTAGGGGGTACCGCGATGGTAGAAGAAGAGGGATTCGTGGTCCCACTCGCCGTAGTTCCCGGTCTTCCCGCCGATGTAGGTGATGCTGGAGGGCAGGACCCAGCGGCCGAGGCCGTACTGGTCGCGGCGCATGGCTTCGAGGAGGAGCTCGCAGCCGTGGTCGAGGCGGTAGTTCACGCAGCGCTCGTAGAACTCGGCGTAGAAGCGTGGGGAGAGGGAATTGCCGCGGATGGAGGAGTGCGGGAGATGGTACTTGGCTTTGAAGTGCTGTTCGTCCTGCGGGCCGGTGCAGCCGAGCAGGTGGTACCAGGAGGCGTTGATGCTCTTGTCGCAGACATAGACGATGTGCTGAAATTCGTCACGGGTGAGCCGGCCCTGCTTGCGCTCCAGCAGGAGGGCGGCGACGGCGGGCTTCGGCATGGAGCCGCCGATGAAGAGCTGGTCGGCCTGGAATTCAGCGACGTAGCGGCCGGTGTGCAGGTTCTTCACGGCGTAGCCGACGCGGGGGTCGCGGCGGTAGGCGCGGTAGGCCTGCTCGTAGCGGGTGGTCCAGGGGCGGCCGTGGGCGTTGTGCGCACGAAAGCGAAGCCGGGCACCGGAGGCGAGGAAGCGGTTGTGATACTCCCACTGCGCGCGGCTTTTCCTGGCAGCGTAGCCGAGACCGATGCTCCCGCCCTGACCTGGAGCGGCGCAGCCGGAAAGTCCGAGGGGCAGGAGGGGTAGGCAGCGGCGCAGCCAGTCGCGGCGACTTTCGCAAGGGGCATGTGCTTCTCCGGGCGGCATCGCCAAGGAATTAATCTCCCGCCGCACCGTGTGCGAGGGCGAATCTGTCAGAAAAATGTGCGCGCCGCGGGCTGCCGCTACCGCTTTCCAAAGATGCGGCCCAGGAGGTCGCCGAGCTTGAGGGTCTTTTCGTCGGAGACGGCGGAATTCGCGCCGCCATGCCGGGGATCGACGCGCTGGGGGAGGGGATAAGCGGGAACGGCCGGCATGACGATCTGCTGTTCGCCCCGGGATGACGAGCGGCCGTGGAAGTGGTCGCTCATCCTGATGCGCTGCAGGCGTGGATTGCGCAGCCCGGTGCCGGCGAGGCCGCTGATGTGCTGCTCGATGTCTTCGAAGTAGTTCCTGAGGCTGCGGCCATAGCCGGCCTCGAAGGCGAGGGTCTGCGCGTCTTCCGCAGCGTATTCCATGAGGTGGAAGGTGCGGTAAACATGCGGGTAGTCGCCACGGCCGCACTGGCCGCAACGGCCATGGACGTCATTGGCGAGGTGGTTGACGTCGGTGAAGAGATCGGTCAGGGCGCGTGCCAGCTCGGACTCCTGCGGGCTCGGCGAGCGGCGGGCGCGCAGGTGATTGGCAAAGGACTGCTGCAGCACGCGGGTGGTGTTTTCCAGGCACTTGAGTTCGTAAACGATGGTGGCCTGCCGGATTTCGTCCGCCTGCTGGGCCGCTGCACGCGCCTGGGCCTCCGCCTGTGCGGCGGCGCGGGCGCGGGCTTCCGCCTCTATGCGCGCACGAATGTCTGAGCTGCCGGGTGTGCGGATGAATTGAGCCTCAGCCGTGGAGGGAAGAGCTGTGTTGAAGAGAACGACACAAACCGTCAGCAGCCCGAGGCGATGGAATTTCATAGGCCTGCGATGCTAGGGACTCGGAGCCGCCGTGGCAACTCTGAAACACGGGCGGGGAAAAGACAGATGAGCACTCGATCTTCGGCGGATGTGGTACATCTTAACGACGTGAGAGCTAGGCCGATCGAATTTCGAGTGCAGGGCGTGCGGGGATTCCCGGGCGTTCTGGTGATGGTGCTGGGCATCGTGGCGGTGCTGTGCGTGCTGGCGCTGGTGCTGTTCGTCGGGGCCGCCTTCGTCGTGGGCGGCCTGGTGGTGAGCGGAGTGGCGGCGCTGGTTTACACCGTGCGGAGGAAGCTGGCGGGGATGACCACACCACGCCCGATGCCGGAGAGCCGGCCGACCGAAGAAGGCATCGTCGAGGTACGGGAGATCGAGGTCGAGGTGCTGCCGGGCAGGGAACACTGAGGAAAGCGGCGTTTGAGCGGCGAACTGGCACGCGTCCGGCTTGAAATGTCCGGTCGACCGCATGCCCAGCCCGAACAACCACCCTCGGACGAACCTCTTCTATGCCGCGGCCTTCATCGGCGTGGTGACGGTGGTGTTCACGGTGGGTTACCGTCTGGCCGGGTGGTCGTGGGGGGACGCCTTCTACATGGTGATCATCACCGCCTTCAGCGTGGGCTACGGCGAGGTGCAGCCCGTGGCGGACCCGTGGCTGCGCGCGTGGACGACGGCGCTCATCGTGCTGGGCTGCACGGGCATCATTTTCATCACCGGTTCACTGGTGCAATGGCTGACCGAATCCCAAATTCAACGCGCCCTGGGAGGCAAACGCATGGAACACGAAATCGAAAAACTCAAAAATCACGCCATCATCTGTGGCTTCGGACGCATCGGGCGAATGATCGCCAGCCAGCTCGAAGCCGGCGGCATCCCCTTTGTCATCGTGGACCAGTCGCCGGAACGGGTGGCGGAGGCGCGGGACGCTGGCTGGCTGACGCACCACGGCGAAGCGACGGACGAGTCGGTGCTGCGCACGGTGGGCATCTCCCGGGCGCGCGTCATGGCCACGGTGCTGCCGAACGACGCGGCGAACGTCTTCATCACGCTGAGCGCGCGAAACATGAACCCGGAGATCCAGATCATCGCCCGCGGGGAAGTGCCCACCACCGAGCGGAAGCTGAAGCAGGCGGGCGCGAACCGCGTGGTGCTGCCCGCGCACATCGGCGCGGACCGCATCGCGCATCTGATCCTGCACCCGAACGCTCGCGAGCTGCTGGGCGGCAAGACGAGGTCCAGCGTGGAGTTTGAGCACCATCTCTCCGAGCTGGGGCTCGACATGGAGGAGATCGAGATCGGACCGGAGTCGCCCTGGCTGCACCGCCGCGTGGGAGATGTGGAAGCGGAAGCGGCGGGACGACTGCTGGCCGTGGCGATCCTGCGCAAGGAAGGCGGCACCGACATGAATCCCAACCCGACGGCGATGCTCATGCCGGGCGACGCCCTGGTGGTGATGAAGCGCGGCGGGCGGGGGTGACCTTCTTTTTTCGTTCGTGTGATTGGCGTCCGAAGTGTCGTCGCATAATCCAAGACCTCATGGCGCAGTCAATTCACACGACGTCCCAGCCATGAAGCCCGGGAATTTCTGGCCGCCTACCCCTGAGCCGTCACCATGCCCTCAGAACAACAGCGCACAGTGGAAGGGGGGCACGAGCGGTGTAGGCGCATTCGCCAGAATGCGGAGCGGCGTCCTCGTTCTGGCGAACGAGCCTACGCATCTGACGCGCCGCTGCTGAAGTCAGCATGAAGCAGGCTCCAAGCCGAAGAAAAAAGGGACGCCTCGCGGCGTCCCTTCGTGGTTGATCGTGATGTGAGGCTCAGCCTGGCGACTATTCGTCGCCGCCTGGACGCCACTCTTCGGTGGCGAACTTGAAGGCCTGCTCCAGGCCGACGAGGTCGGTGCTGGGGCGCAGGGCTTCGAAAGCCTGGCTTTCCTTGGCGATGTCCGCCTCGCTGTAATCCATGGCCTTGATGGAGAGGCCGATGCGGCGCTCCACCTTGTCCACCTTGATGACGCGGGCTTCGACTTCGTCGCCGACATTGAGCTTGTCCTTGACCTTCTCGATGCGGTCCTCGCTGATCTGCGAGATGTGCACCAGGCCGTCGATGTCGTCTTCGAGCTCGATGAAGGCGCCGAAGGAGGCGATCTTCGCGACGCGGCCCTTGACGATGTCGCCCACCTTGAAGCGGGTGTCGATGATGGACCATGGGTCGGTGTCGAGCTGCTTCATGCCCAGGCTGATGCGCTGGTTGGCCTTGTCGATGCCGAGAACGACGGCCTCGACTTCCTGGCCCTTCTTGAGCAGTTCGGAAGGATGGTTGACCTTGCGGGTCCAGCTGAGGTCGGAGACGTGGATCATGCCGTCGATGCCTTCTTCCAGCTCCACAAACGCGCCGTAGGCGGTGAGGTTGCGGACCGGGCGGGTCATCTTCGTACCGATCGGGTAACGGTCGTCGATGTCGTCCCACGGATTCGGATCGAGCTGACGCACGCCGAGGCTGATCTTGCGCTCTTCCTTGTTGATGCCAAGAACGGAGGCTTCGATCTCCTGACCGACGGTGAGAACGTCCGACGGACGGGCGATGCGCTTCGTCCAGGAGAGTTCGGAGACGTGGACGAGGCCTTCGACGCCTTCCTCCACCTCCACGAACGCGCCGTAGGCGACGAGCTTGGTGACCTTGCCGCGCACGCGGTGGCCGACGGGATAGCGGGCTTCGATGTTTTCCCAGGGGTTGTTCTGGAGCTGCTTGAGGCCGAGGGAGACACGCTCCTTCTCGCGATTGACCTCAAGAATCTGCACTTCGAGCTTCTGGCCGATGCCGAGGAGTTCGGAAGGATGGTTGAGGCGGCCCCAGGACATGTCCGTGATGTGGAGCAGGCCGTCCATGCCGCTGAGATCGACGAAGGCACCGAAGTCGGTGATGTTCTTGACGATGCCGATGACCGTGTCGCCGGGGGTGACGCCGTCGAGGAACTTCTGGCGCTGTTCGGCGCGCTCGGCCTCGATGACTTCGCGGCGGGAGAGGACGATGTTTTTGCGCTCGTCGTTGATCTTGACGATTTTGAACTCGAACACCTTGCCGACGTACTCGTTGAGATCCTTTGGCGGGATGATGTCGATCTGGCTGCCGGGCAGGAAGGCTTCGACGCCAACGTTGACCATGAGGCCGCCTTTGACGACGCTCTTGATCTTGCCTTTGACGAGGCCGCCGTCCTTGAACACGGCGTAAATTTTTTCCCAGTTCTGACGGTGGGCGGCCTTCTCCTTGGAGAGAACGACCATGCCTTCGTCATTTTCCAGGCGTTCGAGGAGGACTTCCACCTCGTCGCCGACCTGGATGTCTTCGTCTTCGAATTCGTTGGACGGGATGGCCCCTTCGGACTTGTAGCCGATGTCCACGAGGACGACTTGTGGTTTGATTTCGAGGATCTTGCCTTTGACGATGGATCCTTCGGAGAGCTCGCGGAATGAACCTGCGATCAGGTCTGCGAGAGTAGCTGCTGCACTCATTTGATGCTTTAACGGGTTGGGAGCGTTCGGTGGAAACCGCACGCGCACTTCCGCTCCGGAGGCGCACGACGGGCTTTCGTCCCGCAGCACCAGAGGATGCTCGGACAAGAGGGCCGGGATTGTCAGTGAGGTTCGGTGTTTGGCAAGGACGAAAGTAAGGGGACTCAAAAATGGCTCACCCCCTCCCCAGCGGCGACCACTGTGTTGAAGGAGTGGGGGCGGGCGCATCGTTCTCGCTCCCCCGCCATGCGTCCCCTGCTTCCCCTCTTCCTGCTCCCAGCCCTCCTGTCCGCCGCCGACCAGCCCGATCCGGCGGTAATCACCGCCGCGATGAAGAAGGCTGTAGCCTACGCTCACGACCACCTAGCCCGAGAAGGCGGCTACGCGACCACCTGGGACAAAGAGGGCAAGATCGGCGAGGTGGAGCACGGTAAGTCGCCCACGATCATCTCCATCCAGCCGCACGGCACCACAACGATGGGACTGGCGATGCTGAAGGCCTGGCAAGCTACGGGCGACGAGATTTTTCTCAGCGCAGCCAGGGACGCGGCCAAGGCGCTGCTCAAATGCCAGCTCGCCACGGGAGGCTGGAGCAGCGATTTCGATTTTGCCCCCGAAAAGGCCGGGAAATACCATCTGCGCAGCGATCTCGACGCGGGCAACACGGAACCCGGCAAGCGCAACAACTCCACCACGCTCGACGACAACAAAACCCAGTCCGCCCTGCTCTTCCTCCTCGAAATGTGCCACGAACCGGCCTGCGCCGGCGATGCGGAGCTGAAGCGCTGCACGAAATTCGCCTTCAATGCCCTGCTCGCTGCTCAAGCGCCGATTGGCGCCTGGCCGCAGCAGTTCAGCGGCCCCGCCGATCCCGCCACACCCGTCCTCAAGGCCAGCTACCCCGCCGAATGGTCACGCACCTATCCCAAGCTTAAGTACACCGGCTACCACACTCTCAACGACGGCAATCTCCAGCAGGTCGCCAAGGTGCTGTTCCGCGCCTACGAACTCGAAAAAGACGAGCGCTACCTCGCTGCGCTGGAAAAACTCGGCGAGTTCTTCCTTCTCGCGCAGATGCCCGAGCCGCAGCCCGTTTGGGCACAGCAGTATGATCACGACATGCACCCCGTGTGGGCGCGGAAATTCGAGCCGCCGTCCGTCACCGGTTACGAAAGCCTCGGCGCACTGGAGGTGCTGCATCAGCTCTGGGTGCTCACGGGTGATGACAAATACCTCGCGTCCATCCAGCCCGCGCTCGCGTGGTTCGAGCGTTCAAAGCTGCCGGACGGCACCCACGCCCGCTTTTACGAACTTAAGACCAACAAGCCTCTGTTTTTCGTCAAAGACACCTACGAGCTGACCTACGACGACGGCAACATCCCCACGCACTAC
Organism: uncultured Prosthecobacter sp.; assembly: GCA_964452755.1. Lineage (GTDB taxonomy): Bacteria > Verrucomicrobiota > Verrucomicrobiia > Verrucomicrobiales > Verrucomicrobiaceae > Prosthecobacter. The sequence continues at coordinate 2,217,260 of CAYVQY010000001.1, forward strand.
TCCTTCAAAGACGACCGCCAGGACGACATCGACGCCTTCAAAAGGCAGCTCGCCAAAGGCCGCGAAGAATTGCAGATGAACCATGCCGGACCGCAGACGCCGAAGGAATGGGCCAGTCGCGCCAAAGGTGCCGCCTCCAAGGCCCGCCTTGCCGCTAAAGCACTCGACAGCGAAGGCCGCTGGCTCAAGGACGACCAGATCGACGCCGGCGAGTTCGTCAAAAACATGAACGCCATGACGACCTACGTCGAAGCGCGGAAAAAGAGCGGGCAGTAGGAGGCTTTCGACTTTGGCACGAAGCGTTCGTCCATGAACGTATGTTCGTCACATGCCGCGTTTCCTTGCCATCTTCCTTTTCTGCGCCTTCGCCTCAGCCAAAGAGCCGTTCAAGCCCAATCTCGGCCCCGATCTGCCGGCCATCACCATCACCTGCGGTGATGTTACCCTGCTGCTGCGGCAGGCAACACAGTGGACGGCGGGACGCATCGACTATCGCGGCGCAGCGATGACCACGGAGCGCAGCGCCTACGGCACGGTGTTCTCGTTCCCCGATGTCGGCTTCATCGGCACGGCGCATCTTGAAAACGAGCCGGAGAAGCTGCAATCGCTCGCGTTTTTCGTGGATGGCAGGCAAGTCGAAACACCAACGGCGGAGTTGCAGGGCTCCACGTTCCGCCTGGAACGCAAATCGCGCATCCGGGCGTTTGATTTGACGAACATCATCGAGATCAAAGACAACCGCCTGATCGAAACGACGACCGTGCAAACGGACGAAGCCGTGCCGCTGAAGCTGGTGTATCACTTCATGCATGCCTGGACGCCGAGCGTCTCCGCGTTCCTCACCGCCGACGACGCAGGCCCGCTGCGTGATGACGCGGAAGTGGCGCGGAAGTTTTACATCAACAAGCGTGTCGATTGGATGTCCGTTTACGAACCGAAAAGCGGCCAGTTCGGCGTCTCGCGGCTGCTTGAAGCGCCGGAACTCGGCGAACACATCTCCACCATCTGGAACGTGCCCGGCACCTACCGGAAGTTTTATCTGAAGTGTTTCAACAACGCAACCGTGCCCGCCGGATTCAACGGAACGTGGCGCATGGTCACCGCGTTCGGGAGCAGCACGCCGGACGCGTGGGAACAGGCAGCCCGCGAACTCGCCACGACATTGCGCTAACGATGAAGAACCGTCGCGAATTCCTCGGGACTTCCGCCACGCTCGCCACGGGCGGTTTGACCTCATCACTGGCCGCGGAGTCTCCCAAACCGTTTCATCTCTGGGCCTGTGGTGATTCGCATGTCGGCACGGACATCAAGAAGGGACGCGAATCTTTGGCGAAGGCGATCCGTCAGTCGGAGTTCGGCGACGAGAAGCTGAATGCGCCGCCCTTTGACTGGGACATCGCGATTCACGTCGGCGATCTCGCCGGTGGTCAGGGAGCCCCGGATGACAAGGAGGGCCGCGAAGTCGTGAAACAATACGGTGAGCTGAAAAAGCACCGGCGCGAAGACATCTACGACCTCGCCGGCAATCACGATGCCTCCGGTCCTGATGAGGAAACGCAGTGGTGGTTCAAGAAATGGGTCGATCCCACCGGCGAGAACACCGTGACCTCGGGCGTTGATCCGGCAAGGCGGCGCTATCCCGTCACCGGCACCTGGGAGCGCTATTCATTTCGTGTCGGCAACCTGCTTTTCCTCATCATGTCCGATCGCAACGACGGCGGCCCGCCGCGTGGCCGCGCGAAAAGCGGTGGTTATCCGGCGGGCGCGGTGACGAGCGAGACATTCGAGTGGTGGAAGCAGCAGGTGGAGTCGAACCGCGAATCGATTATCATCTGCGCGCATCATCACATGCTGCGCGAGACCACGGTCGCCTCCGGACCCTGGGAAGGATTCAAAAAGAAGGGCGACGACTGGGTGTCGCACTATCACGGTTACTTCCCCAAAGGCGGACCGAAGGGCGCGAGCTATCTCTACTGGCTCAACGAGACACCGGACGCGGGTGCGTTCGAGAAATACCTCGCCGAACATCCCGGCGCGGTCGCGCTCTGGCTCGGTGGTCACACGCACACGAATCCCGACGACACCTTTGGCGGACGTTCGCACATTGAGACGAAGTGGGGCGTGCACTTCATCAACTGCGCCGCGCTGAGCCGCTATCACGCCGCGAAAACCACGCTGCCCATGTCGCGTCTGCTCAGTTTCACGCCCGGCAGCAATGACCTCCGCGTGCAGTGCTACCTGCACACCGACCAGTTCGCGCCTGCCGGCTTCTACACCAAAGCCGAACGTCGCCTCGAACTCTCCAAGCCCTTCCAACCCGCATGAAACTCACCGCCTTCACACTCCTCGCTCTCGCCGCATCGCTGCATGCTGGTGATTTCCGCGCCGCCGCGTCCCAGGTTGAAATCACGCCCAAGAACGGAACGCCGCTCGCTGGCTACTATCATGCGCGGGCCGTCGCGGGCATGCTGGATCCGCTTCACGCCAAAACGATCCTCATGGAGCAGGACGGCGTGCATGCGGCGCTGGTGGTCCTGGATGTCGCTTACACCACGCAGGCTCTCGTCGATGCCGCGCGTGCGGCGGTTCAGAAACAATGCGGCATCGAGGGAGATCACGTCATGATCTCGGCGACGCACACGCACACGGGGCCGACATTGCCGCGACTGAACCTCATGGACAAGCTCACGCAGGCGGATTCGCCGCCCGGCGTCGCCTACATGCAGTCGTTGCCGGAATTGATCGCGAAATCGGTGAACGAAGCCAAAGCGAAACTCGCACCTGTGACGCCGGCGTTCGCCATCGGCGATGGCAAGGGCATCAGTTTCAACCGCCGCGTGCTGAAGGAAGGTTCCACCCAGGCGCTCTGGCAGCCAAAGACCTTTGATCCCGCCACGATGCGACCCGCAGGCCCGGTCGATCCGGACATCGGCGTGCTCGTGTTCAACTCGAAGGCTGAATCATCGAAGCCGGTCGCCAGTTTGTTGAACTTCGCCATGCATCCGACCTCCGTCGGCGCCGGCACGAAAGTCTCTGCCGATTTCCCCGGTGTGTTCACCAAACTGATCAACGAACGCCACGGCCCGGACATGATCTCCGTCTTCGCCAACGGCTGCTGCGGCAACATCAATCCCAACGACTACTTCACCGGCACGCGTCGCAACCACTTGCAGATCGGCAAGCTCCTCGCCGATGCCACCGACGCTGCGTGGCCGAATTTGAAGCCTCTCAAAACCTTCGCGCCGCGCATCGCCTCCACGCGGGTCACGCTGCAACGACGCAGCTACACCGAGTCCGAAATCGAAAAGGCCAAGGACATCGCAACGCGAATGGTCACCAAGAACCTCGGCACGGTGACCATGGCCGAGGCGGTGTGCATCCTTGAGACCATCGGAAAACAAAACGAACCGCTGAGCGTCGAAGTGCAGGCCATCGCCTTCAGTGATGAAGCCGTCATCGTGTCGCTGCCGGGCGAAATCTTCGTCGAACTCGGACTCGACTTGAAGAAGCGCTCGCCGTTTAAGCATACGATGATCGCCGAACTCGCCAACGGCAGCATCGGCTACATTCCCGACAGCCGCGCGTATCCGCAGGGCAATTACGAAGTCGTCAGCGCCCGTTGTGCGCAAGGCTCCGGCGAGCGGTTGGTCGAGGCCGCGCTGAAACTTCTGCAGGAACTCGCCCGCTAGTTCATGAAACGAATCGCCACTCTTCTCCTGGTCCTCTTGTCGGCAGCAGCCACTCGCGCTGCAGACACTTTCACGCCACCCGAAGGCTTCACGGTGCTCTTTGATGGCAAAACGTGGGCGCACTGGGATCATCCCGCGCATCTCGGTGGCGTCTGGGACATTGCCGATGGCGCCATCCGTTTGCGCACCGACGAACCGCCGCGCGTGAAGGGCAAGGACTACAACCTCTGCACGCAGAAGCATTTTAAGGACTTCACTCTCATGATCGACTGGCGTCTGACTGGCGAGCCCCATGTGAAGCCGCATCAATGGCTTCAGGACGACGGCACTTTTCACACCGACGCCGAAGGCAAAACGATCATGAAGGACAACCTCACGTGGGGCGACAGCGGCGTGTATCTGCGCGGTGCGCGTCTCGCGCAGGTGAACATCTGGTGCCAGCCCTGCGGCAGCGGCGAAGTCGGCACCAAGTTCAAAGACATGGCAACGACGAAAGAAGAACGCCTCAAAACCATGCCAAGCATTCGCGCCGACAAAGGCCCCGGCGAATGGAATCGCTTCATCATCACCGTGCGCGGTGATCGCGTGGACGTGACTCTCAACGGCACTCAAGTCATCCAGGGCGCACGCGTGAAAGACATCCCCGCCGAAGGCCCGATCACGTTGCAGAATCACAAGGATGCCGTCGAGTTCAGGAACGTGTTCATCCAGGAGCTGCCGTAACCATGAGATTTCTGCTCGTTCTCCTTTCCTCGTTCGCGCTCTGCACCTCGTCGTTTTCGGCACCGCCGAACGTCGTGCTCATCTTCTGCGACAACCTTGGCTACGGCGATGTCGGCTGCTTCAATCCGAAGGCGCAGCAGCCGACGCCGCGCATCGATCGCATGGCGCAGGAGGGCATGAAGTTCACGCATGCGTATTCGGCGGCGCCGGTATGCACGCCGTCGCGGGCTTCGTTGATGACGGGCTGTTATCCGCGCCGCGTCGGGCTCGATCTTGCGCCGGGTCAGGGACTCGTGTTGCGGCCCGCAGCGGCGTATGGATTGAATCCCAACGAGATCACCATCGCCGAAGTTCTGAAGCCGCAGGGCTACTCGACCATCTGCATCGGCAAATGGCATCTCGGCGACCAGCCGGTGTTTCTGCCCACGCGACAGGGCTTCGACGAGTACTTCGGCATTCCCTACAGCGACAACATGCAGACGGATCCGAAGCGGAACTTCCCCACCATGCCGGTGATGGAGGGCGAAACGGTGATCGCCGCGAATGACGACCTGAGCCTCTTCACCAAGCAGGGCACGGAACGCGCCTCGAAGTTCATCGAGGAAAACCGCAGCCGCCCGTTCTTCCTCTACTTCCCGCAGATCACGCCGGGCAGCACGCAGAAGCCGCCGGTTTCGCCTGAGTTTCGCGGCCGGAGCGGCCATGGTGAGTGGAGCGACTCGGTGATGGAACTCGACTGGTCCACCGGGCAGATCCTCGACAAGCTCGACGCGCTCGGCCTCAGCGAAAACACGCTCGTGATCTGGACAAGCGACAACGGCGCGCCGTTCGCGGGCAAGAGCATCGGCTCGAACCTGCCGCTCAAAGGCAACGCCTACAGCGTCGCCGAAGGCGGCATGCGCATGCCCTTCATCGCCCGCTGGCCCGGCAAGATCCCAGCCGGCAAAACCTCCGCCGAACTCATCACAATGATGGACATGCTGCCCACGCTCGCGGCGCTTGCGGAAGCCAATGCTCCCACGGATCGCATCATCGACGGACACGACATCCGCCCGCTCCTGTTTGGCGAGCCCGGAGCACGCTCGCCCTACGACGCCTTCTTTTACTACTACACCGATCAGTTGCAGGCCGTGCGCAGCGGACCGTGGAAGCTGTATCTCGCCGGTGCGAAACGCGATGCCAAGGGATCTCCAAAATCCCCGGCTGAACCCAGGCTCTTCAATCTCATCACCGATCCTGACGAAAAGGATGACCAGTTCAAGCGTCAGCCGGACATCGTGAAGCGTCTCCAGGCCCACGCAGAAACGATTCGTGCCGATCTCGGCGAAAAGAATCGTCCCGGCAAAGGCGCCCGCCCGGTGGGCAAGGTGGAAAATCCGACGCCGCGGCTTTTGAAGCCGTGACTACATCATGTAGCGCAGCTTGTCGTAGGCCTGCTTTTCCTTGGGTGCGTTGTCGATGGATTCCACCAGCTCGTCGAAACCGTACATCGTTTTCGCTCGGTGCGTGAGCAACGCGCGATCGTAAGGGACCTTGCCGGAGGTCCAGTAGGCGGCGGTGTACGGATTGAACTCTGAATAGGGTTCCGGGCCAAGCTCATCGGTCACGTTCGGAAGATTGCGCCATAGCCGCAGGTGCTGGTGATGGGAGGCAAGGGCCGAGGGCACGAGCTCGGGATAGCCGTACTGCGCGAGGTCGGTGATGGCGGCGGCGTGGTTGTTGACGTGAACCAGACCGCCATAGCCGACGCGATGGTTGTTGGGATCCTGGTTGATGATTTCGTCGAGAACGGCCTCGACCATGCCCTTCACATCCGTGTAGTGCGGCGTGCCGTCATCCCCGTCGGGAAGGATGACCCTGTTTCCTTTGATCCGCCCCTTCGTTTTCCCGTAGTAGCCGCTTCCGGGGTTTGCGTTGTCGAAGAGGCCGATCAGCTTCCGAATGCCGTCGATGATCGAAGGCGTCGCGAATTCCGGGCGTTCTTTGAGCGCGTGAATGGCGATGGCCGCGAAGATCACGTTGTGCCCGGACTCACGCGGCGCCTTGATGTTCTTCGCGAGAGCCTCGGCGATGTCGTCGATCAGGCTTTCGTTTGGCTTCTCCTTGGGAAAGGCTTCAAACAATTCCGAGTCGGTAATCTTCGAGCCCTTCGACATGTTTGACCCGAACACCGATTCGCCAGCCATGACCCGGTCGAGATCACCTTCGATCCCCTGATACACCTCGGGATCCAGATCCGGGCGTTGTATCCCGATGAAGTAACCGGCCACCAGAGACGCACCGAGATGCCCCGCCATCGCGCTCATCCGATGGGCCCTGGCCATGGCATTGAGGCCCTTCACGAGATAGGAATCGTCGATGGCGATGCGCTTGGCCGGGGGTGTATCAGCGCGGGTCGTCGTTTCCCAGAGGCCGGGAATGCTCAACCCGCCAATGATGCCGGTGGAAAGCTTGAAAAACTTGTTTCGATTCATGACTTGTCTCTCCTCAGGTGGCATGGGTTTCTGGTATCAACGTGCAAGGGGAGAACAAAATAGCGGCACTCATGGTTTGGCGGCAGGCGACACCGATGGCACCGAGTCACCATGCGGCGAACTTTGCGTGTTGATGATTTGTCCGCGTCTCATGCGTTTAACTCCCACTATGCGTGTCGCAATCATCACTTCCCTACTCGCCGCCGTTTCGCTCTTCGCTGCGGAAGAGCGGCAAATGCATTCGTTCGAGCGCATCCAGCTCACGGACCGCTACTACTCGGAGGGCATCAATGCGGCCGATGTCGATGGCGACGGGAACATCGACGTCATTCACGGTCCCTTTTGGTTCGCCGGACCGGATTTCCAAACGAAGAAGCTCATCTATCAGGCCGCGCCGCAGAATCGCGAGGCCTATGCGAACAACTTCTTCTCCTGGCCCTACGACTTCAACAAGGACGGTCTCGTCGATGTGCTCACCGCAGGCTTTCCTGGCACGCCGGCCTTTGTGTATCAGAATCCGGGCAAGGAAGGTCGCGAGGCGCCATGGCCGAAGCATCAGGTCTTTGACTGGGTCTCGAATGAATCGCCGCACTTTGTGAATCTCATCGGCGATGATCCACCGGAACTCGTCTGCACACGCGACGGGTATTTCGGCTGGGTGGAGATCAATCCGGCGAACGGCCTCGAGCCGTGGAACTTCTATCCCATCTCCGAGCGCATCGCGCCGGAGCGTTTTGGTCACGGCTTAGGCGTGGGCGATGTGAATGGCGACGGCCGCCCGGACGTGCTCATGAAGGACGGCTGGTTTGAGCAGCCGGAGGATCTCACGCAGGGCCTGTGGACGCTGCACAAGGTTCCTTTTGCCCCACGCGGCGGCGCGGAAATGTACGCCTATGATGTGGATGGCGATGGCGACAACGACGTCATCACCAGCCTCGCCGCACACGAATACGGCCTGTCCTGGCATGAGCAGACGCCGAACGGATTCAAAGAGCATCTCATCATGGGCGACCGTGCCTCGCAGAACCGCTACGGCATCCTGTTCAGCGAGCTGCACAGCGTTCAGCTCGCCGACATGGACGGCGACGGTCTCAAAGACATCGTGACTGGCAAGACCTACTGGTCGCATCACAAAAAGTCGCCGATGTGGGACGCGGGCGCGGTGGTTTACTGGTTCAAGCTCGTGCGCGGCAAGGACGGTGTGGACTGGATTCCGATGAAAGCTGATGGCGAAGCCGGCATCGGCCGTCAGATCGTCATCAAGGACGTGAACGGCGACAAGCTGCCCGACATCCTCACCGGCGGCATGGTCGGCGCTCATGTGCTGCTGCATCGCACTCAAGCCGTGACGGACGCCGAATGGCAGGCCGCACAGCCGAAACCGCTGACGCCGGAGGAACGAGCCGCTTTGATCGCCAAGGAGGAGCCTCCGATTGACGCGGCAAAGCGGATTCCCGGTGCACTGGAAGGAGAAGCACTCGCCGCTTCGATCAAGGCCAGCGCGGGCACGGTGAAGCCGCAGAACATGAAAAACTTCAGCGGTGGCACCTGGAGCGGCGGAGCGCAGTGCCTGTGGACTGGCGGGAAAGTCGGCGAACACATCGAAATCACGCTCAACGTCCCCGAAGCCGCCACTTACACGCTCGAAATCGTCCTCACCCGTGCGCCCGACTTCGCCATCGTGCAGCTCATGCTGGATGGCAAAGGTCTCGGTGATCCGGTGGATCTCTACGATTCGAAAGTCACCACCACCGGCGTGCTGAAGCATGCTCTTGGACAGCTCACCGCCGGACCGCACAAGCTCACACTCCGAATCACCGGCACCAATCCCAAAGCCAAACCAAACCGCTACGCCGGCCTCGACTATGTGCGCTTGGTGAAGCAAGACTGACGCATGCGTCTGCTCCTTCTCGTTCTTCTCAGCGCCAGTTTGATCCGTGCACAGGATCCTGCGGCCAATAGTGCCTTGTCGGATGTCCCTTACAAGACTGGCGGAAACCTCACCGAATATGAACGCGAACGCTGCAAGCTGGATGTGTATCTGCCTTCCATCGGGAAGGACTGGCCGGTGCTCGTGTGGTTTCACGGCGGTGGCTTGAAGAATGGCGACAAACGCGGCACGCCCGAAGACGGCGTGAAAACCGAGCGAATTGCCGGCAGTCTCGCGAATGCCGGCATCGCCGTCGTGGCGCCTAACTATCGTCTCAGCCCCAAGGCAACATTTCCCGCATACCTGGAAGACACCGCAGCCGCTGTGTCCTGGACGCAGAGGCACATCGTGGAACATGGTGGAGATTCAAAAAGGATCTTCATCGGCGGACACTCTGCTGGCGGCTACATCGCGCTGATGCTCGGTGTGGACGATGCGGGCGTGAAGCTCGCGGACATCGCCGGTGTGATCCCCGTCAGCGGCCAAACCCTGACGCACTACACGGTGCGTGAAGAGCGTGGCGGAAAGAAGTATCACGTCACGGCAGACGATGCTGCGCCGCTGCACTTCTGCGGGCCAAATACGCCGCCCTTTCTCGTGCTCTATGCGGATCGCGACATGGCCGCGCGAGGCGAAGAGAACATGCTTTTTGTCGAGATGATGAAGGCGGCCGGGAACAAGGGCATGCTCAGCCAGCTGATCACGGATCGCACGCACGGCAGCATCGCCAGCAAGATTGCAGTCGAAGGCGATCCAGCGCGTGTGGCGATCTTGGAGTTCATGGCGACGAACAAGGCGGAGTGAGCCGCTGTTCCCGGTCCTGTTCATGTCGGCGAAGGGCGAAACTAAGGCCAGATGGCCGGACAGAGTATTTGCTTGAACCAATGACTTAGCATGGGCAAACATGTCACATGCGTCGTCTTAACTTTGGATTCACTCTGGCCCTCCTGGCTTTCGGCATGCAAATCAGCATTGCCCGTGCGCAAAACTCGATCACCCCGGAGATGGAGAAGTTGCGCACGTCCTATGAAGCAGCACGTGAGCGAGCAACCCGGCCGATCGATGAAAAGTATCTGAGCGAACTGAGCAAGCTGCAGGACACTTACACACGCGAAACCAAACTCGAACCGGCTGTCGCGGTGGCCAACGAAATCAAGCGCATGAAGGAGCGATTGGGCATGCCGACAGCACCCGTGACACCCGCCTTGGCGCCTGCTGCGGGAGTTGCGGCCACAATCGGATCGGAATCGACGGTCATCGTTCCCGCCAACACGCCCAACGGCTACCGGCTGGGTGCCGTGAAACGAGGCGACTCCATCACGCTGCAATACATTGACGGAAAATGGAAGAGTCAGGGCGGAATTCCGAGCGAGAGTCCCGACCGCTTGGCGGCGACCTATGGCGACAACGACCGGCTGGTGATCGCGCGAGCGATGGATGACAAGGGCAAACCCGGAGAGGTGATCAAGGTCGTGCCCGCCGAAACGGCGACGAAACCCTTCACTTTTGTTTTTCCCACATCTCGTGATGATGTTGTCCTGCGCATCAACGCCAACAGTGACAGGAAGGAGAACCCTGGCACGGTGACTTACAAAGTGAAGCTGGTGCGCTGAGGCAGGCATCCTCCTGCGGTGGTTTCCAGCCAACCTGAAGTGGAAAAGTATCGTTCGAGTTTGAGGCGAAAAGAGGTGACTGCTGCCTCCGCCCATGAAGATCACACTACTCCTTGCGCTTGTTCTTTTTGCCGCAGTTTTGACGCCACAGCCACTGCGAGCCGCACCGCCGAACTTCATCGTCATCTTCATCGATGACATGGGTTGGGAGGATCTGGGGTGTTTTGGGTCGAAGATGATTCGCACGCCAAATATTGACCGCATGGCGTCGGAAGGAATGCGCTTCACGCATTTCTACGCCCAGCCGATCTGCGGGCCTTCGCGGGCGGCGCTGATGACGGGCTGCCAGCCGATGCGAGTCGCGGAGAAGGGCAATGTGAAGAACGTGCATCCGGTGCTGCACACACGGGAGATCACCATCGCGGAAGTGCTGAAGCCGCAGGGTTACGCCTCGATCTGTATCGGGAAGTGGGATCTGGCGGGGCATTCGCAAAATGCGTTTCAACCCGAGTTGCTGCCGACGCATCAGGGTTTCGACGAGTACTTCGGCACGCCGACGAGCAATGACAGCTACGTCGATCTCTACCGCAATGAGCAGCGCATCGAGGAGAAGGCGGACATGGGCAGTCTGACGCAGCGGTACACGGATGCGGCGATTGATTTCATCCAGCGGCATCGTTCGCAGCCGTTCTTCGTCTATCTGCCGCACACGATGGTTCACACAAAGCTCGCGGCCTCGCCGAAGTTCGCCGGACGCTCGAAACGCGGACTGTATGGCGACGCGGTCGAAGAGATCGATCACCACACCGGCAGGCTGCTGGACAAAGTACGCGAACTGGGGCTCACCGACAACACCTGGGTGATCCTCACGAGCGACAACGGCCCGTGGCTGATCAAAAACAAAGGCTTTCAAGATGGTGAACTGCCCGCGGATCATGGCGGCTCCGCAGGACCGCTGCGCAGTGGCAAGGTCTCCACGTGGGAAGGCGGGCAGCGCGTGCCATGCATCGCCTGGGCTCCGGGGCGCGTGCCCGCGGGCACGACCTGCGACAGGCTGGCGTCCACGCTCGACGTGCTGCCGACCCTGGCCGCGCTGTCAGGGGCCTCCGCTCCGAGCGACCGTGTGCTGGACGGTGAAAACATCGCCCATTTGCTTGAAGGCCGGTTCGACAAGGCGAATCAGGACAAGGTGTTCCTCTATTACCTGCTCACGCATCTGCAGGCCGTGCGGCAGGGGCCGTGGAAGCTGCATTTGGCGCGTCTTCATCATCCGGCATGGCTGGGACCTCACGCCGTGAACAGGCACATCGACCCGCAGGACGACATCGGCATGGCGACTCCGCAACTCTACCATTTGGAAGATGATCCTGGCGAAACGAACGATGTCGCGGCAGCGCATCCAGAAATCGTCCAGCGCCTGCTGGCGGAGGCGGAAAAGGCGCGGCGAGACATCGGCGATCACGATCGTGTCGGCGACAACATGCGCTTTTTCGATCCGCTGAAGGAGCGGCCGAAAACCCCGCCGGCTGCTTATTCCCGACGGAAAGGACGCTGACGGCCCTTCGTCGCCAATGCGGCGACTCGGAGCGTCATTGCGACCATCATTTCCCGGACAGCTTGACCGCCTCGGCCACCGTTTTGACGCCGATCGGCTGGTAGGCGGTCCAGGGGCCGTCTGCGGAGCCTGCGGGCCAGGTGGCGGGATCGGCGTACTGGCCGTCGTCGTTGAATTCTTTCTGCAACCGGGTGATCTCCGCCTTGAGTTCCGCAGTGAGTTTCTTGATCTCCGGTTTTTCGGAGTCTTCCATCGAGAACAGAAGATTGTGCTGCTCATTGGGATCCGCCTTGAGGTCGAATAGCTCGTAGGCCTCCTTGTTCCAGTAGTAGATGAGCTTGTGAGTCCGGGTGCGGACGCCGTAGTGAGCGGCGGTGTTGTGATGGCCGGGGCTGTGGTAGTAGCGGTAGTAGAAGGTCTGGCGCCAGTCGTCCGGAGACTCGCCACGCAGCAGCGGGGCGATGCTGCGGCCCTGCATGAATTCCGGCACGGGGATACCTGCGAGGTCGAGAAAGGTGGGCGCGAGGTCGATGTTCCCGACAAACTGGTCCGGGGTGATGCCGGGCTTGATGCCGGGACCGCGGACAATGAGCGGCACGTGCAGCCCCGCCTCATACATGAAGCGCTTGTCATAGAGGCCCTGGTCGCCGAGGAACCAGCCGTTGTCGGCGGAGTAGATGACGATCGTGTTTTTCGCGAGGCCGCTTTCGTCGAGGTAGTCGAGCACCTTGCCGACATTGTCATCGACGCCCTGGACGCAGGCGAGGTAGTCCCGCATGTAGCGCTGATACTTCCACTTCGTGAGTTCCTTGCCGGTGAGCTTTTTGCCATCGACGACGAGTTCGGTGGGTTTCACGCCCAACCAGTCCCGCAGGGCGGGTCCGGTCAGATCCGCCGGTGGCTCGAGCTTGAGATCACGACGGGTGAGATCGTTCGCCACGGTTTGTTCATTTTCCGGCAGCGCGGCGGGACGGGTGGCGTAGTCGTCCCACAGCGTGTCAGGCTCGGGAATGACCTTGTCCTTGAAGAGCGCCTTGTTCTTCTCGTCCGGCTCCCAAGCGCGGTGCGGTGCCTTCTGGTGCAGCATTAGAAAGAAGGGCTTGTCCTGGGGCCGGGTCTTCAGGAACTCGACGCCGAGATCGCCGGTGATGTCGGTGCAGTGCCCTTCGATTTTGAGCTTGCGTCCTTCCACGAGGAATTCGGGATTCCAGTAGGCACCCTGGCCGGGCAGTACGATCCAGCGGTCAAATCCCACCGGGTCACTGCCGAGGTGCCACTTCCCGATCATCCCCGTGTGGTAGCCGCCCGCCTGCAGGTGCTTCGCTACATTGTCACGCTTCTCATCGAAGCGGTTGAATACGGGCACGCCGTTGAGGTGGGAATACTGCCCGGTGAGAAGGGTGGCGCGGCTGGGCGTGCAGATGGAATTGGTAACGAAGGAGTTCGTGAAGCGTGCGCCTGCTGCGGCGAGGCGGTCAAGATGCGGCGTCTGGTTCACCTTTGAGCCGTAGGCGGAGATGGCATGCTGCGCGTGGTCGTCCGAGAAGATGAACAAGATGTTTGGCCGTTCGACGGCCAGTGCTGCGGTCGCGAAGGCGATGGAGAAAAGTACGATGCAGCGTTTCATGAGGAAAATGAGACTAAAGGAGTGAGGGAACGATTGCGAGAGCGAATTGCCGCGTGGAGGCGAGACATGCGATGGGAGAAGGCGGCGGATGTCCCAAAAACGTGTGAAATGCAGCGAGCTTGTGCGCGGAACCGTCAATCCATGCCCAAGTCTTCGATGAAGCGCTTATCCTCGCCGTAGATGCCGTCCTTGAGTCCCAGTTGCTCGATGACGATCTTTTTCACTGTGTCGGCAATATCTCGGTTGGAAATCGGACGCGTGAGATGAGCACAGAGCTTTTCCAATGTGTCCACTGTGTTCGGAATTCTGCGCATCCGACCTGCCCATAGCCAGCCCACGCAACATAGGAATGCGCAAACACCCGTCAGAACCCACTGGCGCAGAAATAAAGCGATCAATCCAGCAAGGAATGACCATACTGCGACCGCACCACCAGGGCCGCAGGCGACGTCCGGCGGAATCGAGAACGGTGCGAGCCGCTTTCCCAGCTCCTTCCACTGCATGACGCGTTGGTTGCCGAACAGCTCATTGAAGCTCAGGTCTGGCCGAATGTCCGCAAATCCCAAGTCAGCAAACGCGCTCGCCAGATGAAGCTGGGCATCGAGCTTTTGCACCCGCCGGCGCTCCATGACGACAAAATCGATGACATCTCTCGGCGTGCGCATCTTCTCCGCGGCAGAGCCCGGGATCGCGACCCCAAACTCTTCCTCGAAGGCCAAGACAAGTGCCACACCGTCCATTCCCATGCGTCTTCATGATTCATGCGAGGGCATTGTCAACGCCAAGCATCCCGCGAGCACGGCCTGGTAAGTTGTTTTGACCTTCGTGTTAGCGGCAAAACGCGACGCCGGATCGCGTTGTGTTGCTCATGCGTCTCCCAACCCTCGCTTTCCTTGCCATTGCCGCCCTCGTTTCCGCCGAAGATCAGCCCGATCTGCCGATCGTGGACATTTCGGATCAGAAGGACCGCCAGACGGTCATCGCGCAAGGCACGGAGGAAGTTTATCAGGGGCATCCGACGACGACGACGCTGGCCGATGGCAAGACGATCTTCTGCGTGTGGTGCATCAACCACGGCGGCGCAGCGGGGCCGATGGCGCTCAGTAATGACGGCGGTGTGACTTGGCAGCGCATCGACGAACTCATGCCCGAGGGCTACAAGACGCATCAGAACTGCCCGAGCATCTACCGCATGACCGATTCCGCATGCAAGGAGCGCCTGTGGGTGTTCTCCGCAGCGAAAGGGACGCGCAAAGGCCCCGGCATGCCGAGCATCATGAGCGAGGATGCGGGCAAGACTTGGAAGGAAATGCCGCCGCTCGGTTTCCCCTGCGTGATGACCTTCAGCAGCATCGTGAAGCTCAAGGATGGCAGCTATCTCGGCCTCTATCACAAAGGCCCCGGCGGCGCGGACAAGGCACCGCTCGAAGTGCTACAAACGATCACCACCGATGGTGGCTTCACTTGGAGCGAGCCGCATGTCGTCGCCAGTGTCGAAGGCAAAAATCCCTGCGAGCCCTTTGTCTTCCGTTCGCCTGATGGCAGCGAGCTGTGCTGCCTGATGCGCGAGAACACGCACAAGGAGCGCAGCCTCATGATGTTCAGCCAGGACGAGGGCAAAACCTGGAGCACGCCGGTGAACACGCCGTGGGGCCTTACCGGTGATCGTCATGCAGGCGTGTTTACCCAAGACGGTCGCATGGTCGTCGCTTTCCGCGATCAAGCGCTCAACAGCCCGACGAAAGGTCACTTCGTCGCATGGGTTGGCACGTATGACGACATCAAGAACGGCAAACCCGGCCAGTATCGAGTGAAGCTGCTGACCAGCTACGCCACGCGCGTCGGCGATTGCGGTTATCCCGGCATGGAGCTGCTTCCCGACGACACGATCGTCGCCACGACCTATGTGAAGTATGAGCCGGGCGTGAACAAGCACAGTGTCGTCAGCGTGCGCTTCAATCTGAAGACGACGGATGCGCTGGTGAAGTAGCCGGATCGACCTCCGTCAAAACAACTCCGCTTGGGATATCCGGTGATATTGCGGAAACAGCACGACAGGATTCTCTCGCGGCTTCGTTGGACATGACCCTACCCCGATCCGAACTGACGAACCATTTTTTAAATGAACCGCCTCTGCTTCGCACTAGTGCTACTAGCGCTCCAAGACGGCCATGCCATCGCTGCTGACAGCCTCTCCGGCACGCGTGATGAGCCGTTGCGCGAAGCCATTTCCGTGGCTGATGCGGCGCGGGCGCTCGACGCGGGGGCGCACTTGATGGAGAGCAACTGCTACGCCTGCCACTCCACGTTCACGCATCTCGCCGCGCGCAGCATCATTGACCCGCTGGCGGAGGAGGTGATGAAATCGCGCGTCATGCTGGAGCGCTTCAACACGAAGATGTTCGACCCGGCGCAGGCGAAGCAGGTGAAGACCTACCACACGTCGCGCGTACGGCTGCTCTCGGCGGTCGAGTTCGCGCGGCACGATGCGGTCACGACGGGAAGGCTCGCGCCGATCACGCGGCAGATGCTCGATTTCATGTGGAGCTATCAAAAGAAGGACGGCGGCATCGACTGGATTCATGTGAAGGAAGCGCCACAGGCCATCGACGACTACTGGCCCGCCGCAATGATGGCGCTCGGCGCGGGCATCGCGCCCGACGGTTACGCGCAAACGCCGAAAGCGAGCGCGGGCATCGAAAAGCTGCGCGGCTGGTTCGCGGTGCATCCGCCGCAGACGCTGCACGAGCGCGGTCTCACTCTTGTGGCGCACTCATTCATCGGCGGCGTGGTCAAAGCGGATGGGGTGAAAGCACACGCGGAGGTGATCTTTGCGAAACAACACGACGACGGCGGCTGGAGCATGGCGGATCTCGCGCCGTGGACGCGCAAGGACGGGAAGCCGGTCGATCCCGCGCTCACCGATGGTTACGCGACAGGCTTTCTCGCCTTCGCGCTTGCCCGCAGTGGCTTCACGAGCGACGACCCGCGCCTGCGTCGAGCCGTCGATTGGATGAAGACACACCAGCGCCAGAGCGGCGGCTGGTTCACACAATCGCCCTTCGCGCGTGACCGCATAGCGACGAACACCGGCACCTCGCTCGTCATTCAGGCGCTCGAAGCCTGTGGCCAACTCACTCGGCCAAAAGTCACTCATGCACAATTCGACGCCGCCCATGCCGCCGCGGACAGGGCCGTGGCGCCCGGCATCTTCCTACCAAAGCAGGACGACCAAAAGAACCCTGTCGCCACCGCGGCGGCCACTGATCCCACGATCACCGGGCCGCAATAAGATCCACCACGTTCAACCGTCCGCCATGACTCGCCACTTCTTCACACTCGCCTCCCTAGCACTCCTGTGCGACAGCGCCCACGCCGCCGACCTCATCCTCGCCGCCAAAGATACGCCACCTGCGCCGATCGTCGTTTTCAGCGATGCTCCGCCGCGCACTCGTGAGGTCGCGGATGTACTTGCGGATTACATCGCGAAGATCAGCGGCCAGAAGCCGGCGATCATCGAAGGAGAACCGTCACCCATGCCTGAGCGTGCGATCTGGGTCGGCGTGCAGCCGGCGGTGAAGACATTGTTCCCGAAGATCGGCTTCGACTTCAAACATCCCGAGGAGATTGTCATCGCGGCGAATGAAAAGCATGTCGTCATCGCGGGTCGTGACCGCTGGGACCCGGCGAGGCTCGACATCGAGACGCGCGAGGGCGTGATCAAGGGCGTGCAGCAGGAGTATGGCACCATCAACGCGGTCTATACGTTTTTGCAGGACCAGCTCGGCGTGCGCTGGATATGGCCGGGTGAACTCGGCGAGGATGTGCCGAAAAACGAGCGCATCGCCCTCAATGCGCCGTTTGAGCATCGGCACCATCCGCAGATGCGCGCGCGCGGCACCGTCTTCAACTATGCCGAGCTTGGCAACAAGGGCTACGGCAAGTCACACGAGTGGACGATGCGCCAGCGGCTCCAGCTTTGCTCGCTCGCGATGGAGGGTGGGCATGGCTTTGGCGACTGGTGGGATCGTTATCACGAAAAATATCCGGAAATCTTCGCGCTCCAACCGGATGGCACGCGCAGCGGGCATCCGAGCCCGCGCAATGCGAAGCTGTGCAGCTCGAACCCGAAGGTGTGGGAACTGTGGCTCGAGGAAGTCGCGGCGGATCTGAAACAGGATCCGCACCGCACCGTCTTCAACGCCTCTCCAAACGACGGCTGGGCCAGCGGTCACTGCGTGTGTGACAAATGCAGTGCCTGGGATCATCCCGAAGGCGAACCGCGTGTGTTCAACTGGTTTCACCTGAACAAGGAACGCCCCGCCACCAGCGACCGCGATGTCACCTTCGCGAACAAGCTCGGCGAGCTGCTGGAGCAAAAGTATCCCGGCAAAGGCTACCGCGTCCTCATGCTCAGCTACGGCCACTCGCGCCCCGCGCCGGTGAAGGCACGGCCTGCGGACAATGTGATCATGACAGTCGTTGCGAACTTCTTCGGCCGCACCGGCCTGGTGGATCGCGGCTCGACGCGCGGCGACACTTACCGGCAGCAATTTGAATCGTGGGCGAAGATCGTTCCGTCGATGTTCTGGCGTCCGAACACCGGCAGCCCCGCCGGCTGGCAGCAGGGTCTGCCGGACATCCACGTCGCGCAGACGATCCGCGATTTCAAAGATGTGGCCGCGGCCAACTGCATCGGCATCTACATCGACGGCGTGTGGGAGCACTGGGCCACGGTGGGGCCGCTCTATTACATCATGGCGCAGCTCGCGTGGAATCCCGCCGCCGATGCCGAGGCGATCCTCGCCGACTACTACACTCGCGCCTTTGGTCCCGCCGCGCCGCAAGTGCGCGAATACTTCGAAAGCATCGAGAAAGACCGCATGGCCTTCGTCATGAAGAACGGTGAGGCCGGCGTGTTCAGCTTCCCGCAGCTCTACACGCCTGCTTTGCTCAACGATTCGCAGGCTCGCCTCGACCGCGCCGCTGCCGCCACGCCTGCGGACTCGATCCACTCGAAGCGCGTCGCCTTCATCCAGGCCGGTCTGACCTACACGAAGCTTCAAGTGGAAAACATCACGCTCATGGACCGCTACTGGAAGAAAAAGGACGACGCCATCGCGACGCAGGTGAAACAAAACTGGGCCACCATCGAAAAACTTGTCGCCGATCATCCCTATTCCATCAACTGGGGTCCGGTGCGCCCCAGCACGCCGCGCATGCCCGGCCTGCATCCCGACTTCCCGCCGCCTAAGGCGAAGAAAAAGCGCGTGAACGATTTGGATTTGAACTGAAGCCATCATCCCAACCATGAACACACGAATCATCACGCTCTTCTGTCTCGCCTTCGCTTCACTCAGCCTCGCGGACACGCCCGCCACGCTCAACGGACTGCCGCTCATCTTCAGTGAGGACTTTGAAAAGGGTTTCACACGCTGGGAACTCGTGGATCCGGAGAGCTGGACTCATCGCGTCGTGGACGGGAATGCCGTCTTTGGCATCAACCAGCGTGAGAGCGCTTACAAGCCGCCGTTTCGCAGCCCGTTTCACATCGCGCTGATCAAAGACGTGTCTGTCGCGGACTTCGTGCTCACCTTCAAAGTCCGCAGCACAAAGGACACCGGCAACCACCGAGACTGCTGCATCATCTTCAATCATCAGGACGTCGCCAACTTCTACTACGCCCACCTTGGTGCGAAGCCGGACTCGAACAGCGGCCAGATCATGATCGTAAAAAACGCGCCGCGCACTCCGATCACCCAAAACACGAAAAACGTGCCCTGGACTGACGACTGGCATTCGGTCAAGGTCGTGCGCGACACGGCCAAAGGCAGCATCGAGGTCTATTTTGACGACATGACGACTCCACAGCTCAGCGCCAATGACAAGACCTTTGGCAAAGGACGCATCGGCATCGGCTCGTTCGACGACATGGACGACTTCGACGATCTGCGCCTCTACGGAAAGTGAACTCGAGCCACCGCCTTCCATGAATCGCTTGAGACGCATTTCATTTGCCATCGCCTTCGTGGCGCTGGCCCTGCCGGAAATCGCGTCCGCCTGGGGCTCCGGTCATGATGATGTGATGCGTGCCGTCATCGAGCGGCTGCCGGCGGAGCTGCGCTGCAGCTTCACGCCGGAGATCACCAAGGAGGCCGTGCAGCATGCCAGTCACTACCCGGACAGCTTTGAACCGTTTCAGGCCGGTGACATCGGTGATGCAGCCCTCGCACGTTTGACGAAGGCCCGGCTCTAGGTGCGCTACGACCTGCATTCAGAGCGCGGCGCGGCGATGTGTTTCATCATGCTTGTGGATGCCATGCGGGAAAAGCATCCTGGCCACACCGCGCATTGGATTGCCACGCTTTCGCATGTCATCGCGGACATGGCGGCCTGCAATCACGATCCGCTCGTTCACACGGCGACCTATGGCTGGGCGGACTGGCGGCTGAAGCTTTCCGGCGGCTCGGACTTCTCGAAACTCAGGTCCCTGCTCGATCTCTCCGGCTCCGCACGCGATACGGCGGGTGGCGCGGATGCCTTCAATGCGGCGATCGAGAAGCAGCTCATGCATGATGACCAGCGTGATGCAGCAAGAGCACTGGCCGAAGTCATGCTCTATGGCCAGACGGGTGCTGCGTATTGCAGCCTGCGCGGCGTTCGCATTCTCGAAGGCGCGGCAGGCTGGGTGGACCGGCAGGATCTCGCGGCGCGGGAGCAGCTATGGCAAAACATGGGCGAACTAGGCGCCTGGGCCGTGGTGCGGACATTGCGCGATGTCGAGGTCGCGGCGCGATTCGCAAAAGCAGACGCGCACATCGAACTCACGCCGGAAGTGGAAAGCGCGCATGCAGCGGAGGTGGAGCGCGTCCTGCGTGACCGCCACATCGCCGACGAGGCCCTGTTTGCGCCCGTGCTGAACGAGCTGCAGCCGGACCAGTCTCCCGCCACGGGCATTGTGCTTGAACCCTCCTGGGCCATGAACGGCGCGATGCTCGGCTTCTCCAGCCGCGTGCAGTCCGTGGCGATCGTCCGCAGTTTGCAGCAGGCCGGTCAGTCGTATGCGACTTTCGATGTGCGCCAGATCCTCGCCAACGGTCTGCCAGATCCCGGGCGGGTGCCGCGCCTCATCATCGTCGCCACGGCTTTCCGCAGCTACCATTCGCTCAAGGCGGATGTGTTTGACCAGCGAATCGCTGACTACCTCAAGCAAGGCGGGCGCGTGCTGTGGATCATGGGAAACTCTCAGCCCGCCCCCAAATCCTTTGCGGCTTTCAACAAGGCCATGCGACGCAAGGACTCCAAGGACCGACTGCCCGTGACCGATGAAGCGTTTCTCAAATCGGGCGTCGAAATCGTCGGCAGTGGCCTGCCCGCACTGAAAATCGCGCATCCAGCGAAGACCAGTGCCGGCTGGCAGCAGCCCTTTTGCCCATGGACCTTCGATCTGGCGAAGAATCCGGATTTGAAGCCTCTGGTCACTCTGATCAGCAGCGATCAATCGCTCACCGTCGGTGTCATTAGTGCGGACTCGAAAGTGGCCTGCATTCCGATCTACGCGCTCACGCCTTACCTGTTCAAAGGCAGCGATACGATTCCGGTCGCGCACGAACCGGACCTGGATGCCGTCACAAAAGATGTGTTGGGAGTGTTGCTGCAACGGCTGCGCTGAATCACTCGCCCACGCACCAGAGATACTCCTGCCGTGAGTCGCCCAGCTTCGCGGAGCGCAGGTAAATGCGGTTGCCGCAGATGGCGGGCGTGGAGAAGGATTCGTCGCCGAGCTGGTTCTGCGACAGCAGTGTGAACTTCTCCGGCGTGGCTTCGAAGACGGAGGTGACACCCGCCTTGCTGGTGATGTAGATGCGGTTGTCGAGCATCACCGGCGATCCGTAGAATTCCTTGTCGATCTTCTCGGACCACAGTTCATCACCCGTGTCGGACTTCCAGCACACCGCCTTGCCCGAATCACCGACGCCGAAGACGTGGCCATTCTTCACGAGCAATGACGGAACATAACTGCGCGTGCTGTTTTCCCACGCGATCTTGCCACTGCCATCGGCCTCGACGGCCATGGTGTGATTCTTCGGATAACCGCCGCCAAGGAACACGCGACTGCCGTCCGTCACCGCAGTGACGACGGTCTCCTCGGTGGAGCCTTCGATCTCCCACAGCTTCTTCCCGGTGAGCGGATCGAAGCTGGAGACGAGATTGCAACCCGCCAGTACGACCTGCGTTTTGCCTGCGGCACTCACGACGGCAGGTGTTGCGTAGTTCGCGACCTGCGGACGGTCCTGCTGCCAGAGAATTTCGCCGGTGAGTTTGTTCAAACCTGAAAACTTGCCGCCGCCGCGGTGATCCGCCGCCACGAGCACCACGTTCTTGTAGATCACCGGCGACGCGCCGTAGCCTTGATGCAGTTTGAAATCACACACGCGCCGCTGCCAGAGCATCTTGCCGGACAAATCGAGCGCGGACGTGAAGACGGCGTTGTCATTGAGAAAGTTGACGTAAAGACGCTCGCCATCACAAACGACATCGCCTGAGGCCAGTGATGAGTTGCGATGTCCGCCCGTGACGAAATTCCCGCTGTGAACGACCGTTTCCCAAACCGATTTCCCTGTCGCGCGGTCAAAGCAGATCACGATCTGCTCTTCCTTCGGCACATCCGCCGATGCGAGGTAGATGTGATCACCAACGACCGTCGGCGAGCCATGACCACGTCCGCGCACTTCGGCCTTCCACCGCACGTTCTCACTCTCGCTCCACTTCACCGGCACCTTTTGTCCCGCAGCAGCATGACCATCCGCCGTGGGCCCGCGCCAGGCGGGCCAGTCATTGGCGGAGAGCGGTGTGGAAGCGAGAAGCAGGATGAAGAGCGAGGGTGAAAAGTTCATGCGATTCACCATTACGTTGTGTCACAGCCGAAGTGGTCGCCAGAATCGAGGTTCGCTCGCGTTTAGGTTCGACCATGAATGCGCGCCTCCTTTTCTCCATCGTCGCCCCGGCCCTCGCACTTCAACTTCGTGCTGCCGACACCTTCCTCGTCGAAAACGGCCAGCCCAAGGCCGAGATCGTCATCAGCGACCAGCCCACTCGCATGGTTCGTGTCGCCGCGCATGAGTTTCGGCAGCAGATCGAGAAGATCAGCGGTGCGCGACTGCCGATCGTGACGAAGCCAACCGGCAATGCGGTGAAGGTGTTCATCGGCGCGAGCGCGGACAATCCGGTGAAGGCGGACGGCTTGAAGGACGGCGCGTATCGCATCGCCACCGGGCCGGATTGGATGGCGCTCATCGGCGATGACAGCGACTTCACGCCCATCGAGCCGTTTGCGAAAAACAATGGCGACATCCCGCGTGCTCAGGCCGAGTGGGAGAAGATCGTCGGCGCTCCCTACGGCATGCCGGGCGGTGGGTTGTACAAAAACAGGCTACGTTTGCCCGGCGACACCGGCAAGCCGGACGGCGCGACGACCGAACCCAAAGAAGCGCTCGAAATCTGGGGCCTCGATGAACGCGGCAGCTTCAATGCGGTGTCCGGCTACCTGCGCAAGCTCGGCGCGCGCTGGTATCTGCCGGGTGAACTCGGCGAGGTGCTGCCTTCGATGAAAACGATCCCGCTGACGAAGATCGACGAGACCGTGACACCCGACTTCCCGCTGCGGCAGTTCAACTTCCGCTTCAGCACCGCCGGCTATGACACCTCCATGTGGTTCATGCGCCTCGGCCTGCGCAACGATGAGCGCCTGCAGATCGCGCACGGCATGTCAGGCATGACGAATCGCGAGGCGGTATTTGCGAAGCACCCCGACTGGTTCGCGATCTATGGCGGCAAGACCGACTTCAAGCCCGGCGATTCGAAGTGCCAGCTCTGCTACTCGAACGACGAACTTTTCAACGAGACCTTGCGCTACGCCCGTGCGCTGCTGGACACTTACAAGTTCAAGTCCGTCTCCATCATGCCGCCGGACGGTTACACGTCGATCTGCCAGTGTGAGAAGTGCAAAGGCAAGGACTCGCCGGAGCGCAACGAGCGCGGCCTGCTGAGCGACTACGTGTGGGATTTCGTCAATCGCGTGGCAAAGGAAATCGCGAAGACGCATCCCGACGCGCTCGTGGAAAACGCCGCGTATGGCATTTACACCCTGCCACCCCTGAAGATCGACAAACTCGAGCCCAACGTGCTCGTCGTCATCGTCGGCGGCCGTCGTCCGATCAACAAGGGTGGAATCAAAGGCGAAGGCGAATCCGCGCCGGAGGCATTGCGTGCCGCATGGGCGAAGAAGACGGACAACCCCCTGATCATCTTCGAAAACTATCCCTTCACCGACCGCGGCTGGTATCTGCCCAGCTTTTCCGCGCACGCGATCGGCGACAGCGTGAATGCCACGAAGGGCGTCTCGCAGGGCGAGGACATCTGGCTCAGCGTGGCGCAGACGTTCGCCACCAAGGGCATCGGCTTCAATCACTTCCTCGTTTACTTCACCGCCCGCGCCTACTGGGGCGGAAAGGATTACAATCCCGACGAGACGCTGAGGGAATACTGCCGCCTCTTCTACGGCCCCGCCGAGCAGGAGATGCTGACCTTCTTCAACTGCAGCGAGGAGAACTGGAAGGTCATGGAAGAGGAAAAGGCGAAAGCGGACGAAGCGCTCGCCTTGTTCGAAAAAGCGAAGGCCAAGGCCGCTGCCGAGAGCGTGTACGGCAGGCGCATCGCGCTCATCGACGACTATCTCAAAGGCCTGCGCATGAAGACCGAGCAGCTCGGGCACAAACGAGGCCCCGTACCGACCGTGCGCCTCGTCGGCGATGCGCACGACATCGTGATCGACGGCAAGCTCGACGACGAATATTGGCAAGAGTGCCCCGCCGCCGCGATGGGGAAGTTCCGCGAGCTGGAAACCGGTCGCACGCCCACCTTTGGCACCAGTTACAAGGCCGGATGGCAGGGCGGCAATCTCTACTTGGCGATTCGTTGTGATGAGCATCCCGGCGAGAAGCCGAACATCACCTCCACGCGCAACGACGACCAGGCCATCTGGCATGGCGATGCCATCGAGATCGAACTCACCACCGAAACGCACTCCTATTATCAGATCGCCATCAGTCCCGCCGGTCATATCGTCGATCTTGATCGTGGTGCCGGGAAATCGTTCGGCTGGAACTCCAGGGCCGAGGTCGCCACGCATGTTGCCGATGACCACTGGACCGTCGAGATCCGCTTTCCCGTCACCGCCGACGAAAACGATCCGCTGAATCAGGTCATCGGTCGCAAGCCCACGCAAAGCCTGCCCTGGCACATCAATCTCTGCCGCCAGCGCATCCGCGAGGATGGCCAGGAGCTCAGCGCCCTCTCCCCCACCGGCACGAACGGCTTTCATGAGCCGATGAAGTTCGCGACCTTCTACGACGGAAAGTCACATCAGTTCGACTTCGATCCCAGCGTCACCGACTTCGCCATCGCCTTCCGCAACGCCACGCAAAAGCGCAACGCCACAGCCTTCCTGGAACTCGCCGGGATGGAGAAGATCACCGACCTGCAAAAGTCCGCCGCGCTGGAGCAGGCCGCGCTCTTGGATAAAGCGAATGCGCCAGCCATCATCGAGCGCATTCCAGTCGAGGCTGTGAAAAAGACCGCGCAGATGCTCAACCTCCTCGCCAAAGCGAAAGCGCCCGAGGTCATCGCGCAATTCGCCACCGAGGACTTCGCGAAATGGCCCTTCTGGAAGCGCGGCGATGGCTTCTTCGCACGGGGTCGCGCCTATGCGATCACCGGTGGTGGCAAAGAGGCCGAGGCCGATCTCGTTCGCGCGCTGGAGTTCACCAGCGAGCCGCGCACTCGCGATGGCATCCAGCTCGCGCTGGGCAATAACCGCGAACGTACGCTCAAGGATGACACCGCAGCGCTCAGCGCCTATCGCGGCATCTTCGAGCCGCTCACCAACATCGGTGGCGCGGATGCACTCGGCGCCGTGCAGGCCGCCGCGCGCATCCTCACTCGTCAGGGCAAGTTTGACGACGCGCTCGCCGCGCTGAAACGCATCGACACCGACAAACTGCGCGGCACCTGGCGTCACTCCACATTGATCGCCCGTGGCGACACACTGATCGCCGCCGGCAAAAAGACCGATGCTCTCGCCGCTTATAAGGCAGTGCTCGCCGACAAGGACGTCGAAAAACGTCACCGGGAAGCTGCGGAAGCCGCCCTTCAAAAACTCAAGCCATGAAAACCGCGCTTATTCTCCTTCTCACCACCATCGCACTGACGGCTGCGGAAAATCCGGCCCTCATCGTCCGCATCCTGAAGGCGGCGGACAAGAACCACGACGGCAAACTCACGTTCGCCGAATACCTGTGGCTTGACGTGCAGGCGAAGCATCACGGCGAGGAGCACTTCAAAACCGGCGATGCGAACGCCGACGGCTTCATCGACGCCACCGAACTCCCCGCCGCGCTCCGCAAGCAGACCTGGTTCGCCATCCTCTCCGAAGGCATCGAACCCTGCTTCACCCGCCTCGACGCCAGCCAGGACGGCAAACTCGACGCTACAGAGTATCGCAAGATCTCCCGCATGGGCGCCCACGCCGAGCAGCACTTCAAAGGCGCGGATGCGGACAAGGATGGTTTTCTGAACAAAGGCGAGTTCGCAGTTCATGCCGAGGCCAGGCTCAAAGCGGTGGTGCAGGGATCGCCGAAGAAGAAAAAGGCCAAGGGCTGATGGAGCGAGGCGGGCATTCGCCTCGGCTTGCGTCGGAATTGAAAGCACCAATTTAACTCGCCCTTCCCACGTCACAAACCATGAGGTCACTTTAAAATGCGCAGTCGTTCTTGTTGCTGCCGACTTGGCGGCGTGAACGGTGTCATATAACGTTCGTGTTTTTCAGTCGAGGGGATGATTTGGATTTCACCTGCCCTCACGGGACGCTGGCAGCGGCGTTGCGGGATCAAGTCGGCGATCGGGCTGATGTCGTAGGGGGAGAAGCACGGCTTTGACACTATTTGTCAGATCTGGATCGATCTCTGAAAGTGTTGACTCGCCATGTTTTGGCGCGTTGGGCGTGCCAGTTCCACGCTTGAGAAAAGTATCGCAACGGTTCGGGAACCACGACAAACGGGAGACGCGCGATTGACGTGAGGCGCGGCACCAGACATGGAAGCCGCCGGATGGACTCCCCCGAACAACTCGACAAGCGCCACCTCTGGCACCCCTTCACGCCGATGAGCGCGTGGTGCGCGGAGGAGCACACGCCGCTGATGCTGGCGGAGGGGCGCGGATGCACGCTGCGGGATCCGTTTGGAAATGAGTATCTGGACGGCAACGCCTCGATCTGGACCAACATCCACGGGCACAACCATCCGGTGATCAACGCGGCGATCGCGGAGCAGCTCGGCAAGGTGGCGCACACGTCGTTTCTCGGTTTCACACACGAGCCGGCGATCCGGCTGGCGAAGACGCTCGTCGATCTGCTGCCGGGGGAGAAGCTCACCCGCGCGTTTTTTACCGACAACGGTTCCACGGCCATCGAATCGGCCGTGCGCATGGCGCTGCAGTTTTGGAAACAGAACGGCCGGCCGCGGCGGGACACGCTGGTGGCTTTTGACCGCGCCTACCATGGCGACACGCTGGGCGCGGCGAGCCTGGGCGGGATTCCGCTGTTCAAAGGCAGCGGCAACGACTTCGGTTACCGCGTCATCACTCTTCCCGGTCTGGATGCCCTGGAGCAGCTGCCTCTTGAAGAACAAAGCCGCATCGCCGCCGTCATCATCGAGCCGCTGATCCAAGGCGCGGCCGGCATGCGGCTGTGGCCGCAGGGCATGCTGAAGGCGTTGGAAGGCTGGTGCCGGGCGCAGGACGTTTTTTTGATCCTCGACGAGGTCATGACCGGCTTCGGCCGCACGGGCAAAATGTTTGCGTGCGAACACGAGGGCGTCGTTCCGGACTTCCTGTGCCTGGCGAAGGGCCTGACGGGCGGCTACCTGCCGCTGGCGGCCACTTTGACCAGCGAGCGTGTCTTCGAAGGCTTCCTGGGTGATCCCTGCGAAGGGCGCACGTTTTTCTACGGTCACAGCTACGCGGGGAGTCAGTTGGGCTGCGCGGCGGCGCTGGCCAGCCTGCGGGTTTTCCGGGAGGAGCGTGTGCTGGAGCAGCTGCCGGCGAAGATCGAGCGACTCGGCGAGCTGATGGCGGGGCTGCCGGCGTTTCGCCAGTGCGGCATGATCGCGGCGACGACCATCGACTCCGCAGATTTGACGCTGGGGGCTAAGGTCTGCCTGGCGGCGAGGAAGCACGGTCTGCTCACGCGCCCGATCGCCAACACCCTCGTCCTGATGCCGCCGCTGTGCGTCACGCCGGACGAGCTGGAGCGCATGGTGCGGGCGCTGCGCCTGGCGCTGGCGGAGGTCACCGGGTGACCGGCGTGCCGACGAGCCAAAACAGCAGGTAGCTGAGACCCGCCGTGGCCGGAATGGTGAAAATCCAAGCCCAGACGATGCGCTCCACGACGCCCCACTTGATGGCGTTGAAGCGCTTCGCGGCACCCACGCCCATGATGCTGGTGGTGATGGCATGCGTGGTGGAGACGGGCATGCCGAAATGCGCGGCGGTGAAGAGCACCGTGGCCGCCGTGGTTTCCGCCGCAAAGCCGTGTACCGGCTGCAGCTTGACCATTTTGTGCCCGAGCGTCTTGATGATGCGCCAGCCGCCGGCCGCCGTGCCCGCCGCCATGGTCAGGGCGCAGGCGACTTTGATCCACACGGGGATTTGATCCTTGTTCGCGCCGAGGTCCTCGATGCGCAGGAAGCCGAGCCAGTCCGGGATGTCCTTCAGGTCGCCAGCACTCGTGCCCGCCAGCAGGGCCAGTGCGATGATGCCCATGGTCTTCTGCGCGTCGTTCTGACCGTGGCTGAATCCCATGATCCCGGCGCTCAGGATCTGCAGCCGGCCGAAGACGCCGCTCACAATGCGCGGCCGCAGCAGCGAACAGACCAAGTAGAGCAGGGACATGACGACGAAGCCCAGCAGCAGACCCATGATCGGCGAGCTGACCATGGGGAGGACGACCTTGTAGTACAGGCCGCTGCCGGCATACCAGGCCTTTCCCGCCGCCGGCTCCTCCGCCCAGAGCAGGGACGACCAGTCTCCCCGGGCCGTGGCCAGGGTGGCGCCGCACAGGCCGCCGATGAGGGCATGGCTGGAGCTGGACGGCATACCAAACCACCAAGTCAGAAGATTCCAAAAAATTCCGCCGAGAAGGGCGCAGATGATCGTCTCGGTGGTGACAAAGGCGGAATCGACCAGGCCGGAGGAGATGGTCTTGGCCACGGCCGTGCCAAACAATGCCCCGGCCAGGTTGGTGAAGGCCGCCAGCACAATGGCCATGCGCGGGGTCAGCACCTTCGTGGAAACCACGGTGGCGATGGAGTTGGCGGTGTCGTGAAAGCCGTTGATGTACTCAAAGATCAACGCCACGAGCACCACGGTAAGGACGAGGGTCATGCGCGGCGACGGTCAGGAGTTTTTCAACACGATGAGGGCGACGACGTTCCCGGCATCCCGGCAGCGGTCCACCACCTTCTCAATGAGGTCGTAGAGATCCTTCAGGTAAATCACCTGCACGGCGTCCTTTTCCTGCGTGTAGAGCTGGCTCAGGCAGCTGAGGTGGAGCTTGTCGGCATCACCCTCCACTTTCTGGATCTGCTCGTTGAGTTGCTTGACCCGCTCGAGGTGGATTTTTTTTCGCAGCTCGCGGATCATCGTGACCACGATTTCCACGGCGGCATCCATGTGCCGGATCTGCGGGGTGAAGTCCACGTTTTGCAGGCGCTCGCGGCAGAGCATGACGCGTTCGGCGATTTTTTCGACCGTCTTGGGGATCTTGTAGAGGGAGCTGGACAGGGCCTCGATGTCCTCGCGGTCCAGTTCGGTCACGAAAGTCCGGCACAGCGCCTCGTCGATCTGCTGGGTGATTTTTTTGTCCTTCGAACGGGAGGAGGCGAAGGCGTCCAGCTTCTGGTCTGGGTCCCCAGGCTTTGAGAGCAACTGGTGCAGAGCCTGCACGCTTTCGCGGGCCTGGACGGCGCTGGCCTCCAGCAGGTCATAAAAAACATCACTCTTGCCGAAGAATTTTTGAAACGAGATCATGCGGGAGGGGCGCAACGGGCGCAACTCCGCTCATAGAACGAGGTGCCGAGGACTGTCAACACCAGTCATAGGAAGCACAGAATTGTCACAAGAAAAACCCGCAGAAGGCGGAGCCTCCTGCGGGTTTCATAAAACTCTGTTCTTTCTAGGGAAAGCTAGCTGCTGGCGACAGCGTCGGCTCCGCGCTCACCGGTGCGGATGCGAATGGCGTCGAGCACGGCACTGACAAAAACCTTGCCGTCACCGATCTTGCCCGTGTTGGCGGCTTTGACGATGGCATCCACGGCGGCGTCGGTGCGGCTGTCGTCCACGACGATCTCGATTTTCACCTTGGGGAGGAAATCAACGGTGTACTCACTGCCGCGATAGATCTCGGTATGACCCTTTTGACGGCCAAATCCCTTCACTTCGACAACAGTCATGCCCTCGACGCCCACTTCGGAAAGGGCTTCTTTGACATCCTCCAACTTGAACGGCTTGATGATCGCTTCGACTTTTTTCATGGTTAACGGCAATTAGTAGTGTGGTTCACGAATTGCAACGATCAGAACCGTCGGAAGACGAATTTCCCGGCCCAACCCTTTGCACAGCAGATGGTAAAGCCGGAAGCGTGCCAACTTTCCCCCAGATTCGAATTTTTAAAAATTTCGCGGCGCGACAGTCTGTGGAGCTGTTGCATCCCGCAGGGCCGTGGTTTACCTCCCGCCCATGCTCCGCATCCCCGCCCTCCTGCTTCTGTTTTCCGTGATCGCCGCAGCCGAGGAGGAGTCCGTGGAGCTGAAGCTCCACTGGGAACCCGGCCAAACCTACATGCAGGAGTCGGACACGGACACCGTCAACTTCCTGACCGCGATCGGCAAAACGAGCGATCAAAAACTGCGCCTGCACCAGACCACGCGGATCACGGTGAAAAAGAACGAGCGCGACCAAACCGAGGCGCAGGTGCTGGTCGAATCCCTGCTCGGCGAGATGACCTACGAGGGCCAGACCCACGCGTATGATTCGAAGAATCCGGCGTCCTCCCACCCGCTGCTGCAGCGCTCTTTCGGCGGCGCCGCTGGTCGCGGCTTCACCCTGGTTTATGACGCGAAGGACCAGTTCATCGACGCCAAGGACACGGCGGCCTCCGTGCAGGCGGGGGCCGAGCCCGACCTCGTCGATATCGCCAACGCCCGCCAGCTCGCCGACCTCTACCGGCGATCCCTCGAAATGGGCCTCCCCAGCATCCCCGTCCGGCCGGGAGACAAGTGGATCTCCGAGCAGCTCGTCGTCTTTCCGCAGGCGGGAAATGTCGAGGTGAAACTGAACTCGAAGTTCGACGGCGTCGTCGAACGCGAAGGCCGCCGCCAGGCGCAGATCGCCTTTGAAGGCCACATGAAAACCCAGCGCGACAAGGACGGCAACGGCCGGGATCTCACCACCGAACGACCGGTGACGATGGGTGACGACTCCAAGGTCAACGGCCACGTCTTTTTCGACCTCGACCGCCGGACGATCTCCCTGGCGGTCTTTTCCGCCACCCTTCAGCTCAAGATTGAAGGCAAGCCGATGCCCGTGCGACAGCAGGTGACCACCCGGCTGGTGTCGATGCGACCGACCGGCACGCCCTGATCTCAGGCGGCCAAAAGAAAGTCTAGCCCCTCCTCCCAGCCCCGGGCCGTGAGGTGGGCATGAATCCGCTCCCTTGCTCCCCGGTTCCCCACGCCGGCCAGGATGAAGCTCCCGGCTTTCTCCGGCAGATCACCCGCCAACCGCACCTCGCGCCCGTCGCGGTGCCGACCGCGCTTTGACTCATCCACATCGATGAAACCGATGACGCCGGTCAGTGAGTCAAACCGCCGCCGCGTGATCCTCCCGGCGCCCCACAGCCAGACGTCACGCCCTGCGGCATGCGCATCCAGCCAGCGGCTGAGATAGCCGCACTTCATCGCGTAAAACGCCTCCACGGAATAACGCGGATCCGTCCGTGAAAGCCGCTGCGGCGGATCATTCCAAGTCAGCAGCGCCTCCTCCACCTTGCCAAAGCACACGCCGGCCTCCAGCCAGCGCAGCCACAGCTCGTAGTCCTCCGGAAAATCCCCACTGCGGTAGCCGCCGTGTGTGGCGATCAGTTCGCGGCGGAACATCACGCTCGGATGTGCCACCGGAGCCTCCACAAAACGCCGCAGGCTCATCGACTCAGGCGTTTGAAGCGCATTCAGCCAGTCCACATGCGCCGCGTAGCCTGGCTCCGTGCCGCCAAAGCGCACCCGGCAGGAGACCAACCCGTAGTTTTCATTCTCCGTTAGAAAGCGCCGTTGCAGCTCCAGCCGCTGCGCGTCCATCAAGTCGTCCGCGTCCATCCGGGCGACGAAATCCCCTCGGCACGTCGCCAAACCGCAGTTCAACGCGTCGGTAATCCCGGCCGCCTCCTGCCGGATCAAAACGATTCGCGCATCCTGACGGGCAAACCGCTCCAGAATCTCGGACGTGCCGTCGCTGGAGCCGTCATCGACGATCACCAGCTCCCAATCAGCCGCCGTTTGCGCCTGCACGCTGTCAATCGCCGCCGCCACGGTCACGCGGGCGTCTCGCACGGGCATGAGGATCGAAATGGACGGCGGCATGCGTCTTCCGTGGCCGAAGCCGGGCTGAAAATCGAGACAAACTTCGCCGCATCAAAACCGCCAGGTGCCCGCGACCTGCAGGAAGCTCGCCACGGGGGAAGCGCCCGTCCCCTCGACCAAACCGCCCGGAAAAAACAGCGCACCGGCCAGGTCGATGTCGAAATTTTCCGTGACCTGCCATGCCAGCCGCGCGTCGATTTCCTGACCGACCAGGCTTCCGCTGGCGCCCGTGGCATCCCGCCGCCGGCCGCGTGTCCACGCATCGGTGGAGCTGGCCAGCCAGTTCACACGGTAGATCAGCTCGGCCTTCAGCTTTTTGCCGGGTTGAAAGCTCAGGCGGATTGCGGGATTGATCATGTTCTGCCAGGCGAAGTAGCCGGTGAATCCGTAAAACGAATAAGTCGCGCCGAAGAGCGGATCGAAGCGCTGGTTGCCGCCGTCCGCAGGGTTTCCGTCGCCGCTGGCATAGTTCAGCCACAGCGCGAGGCGCGGCTTCCAGGCCGAAGTCCAGGTCCGTCCGACCTCCCAGTGCCCTGCGAAGGCGCGATGCGAGAGACCACCTGAGCGACCCCATTGACCCGCCATGCCGAAATCATAGTCCCAGGCGCCGCCCCGCCCCCACTGCCCGAAGGCATGCAGGCCGAAGGTGTGCAGGTTCCGCCGCTGCGCCGTGACTGCGGCCTCGCGCTGGTCGAGCCAGAGCCAGTAGGGCTCCAGAACGACGCGCGGCGACCACCCTCGCCAGTAGCCGGCGATGCCGTACAGCATGAGATCGTCGACCGACTGGTCGAGATCCTGCACGCTGCGAGTCACCGGACGCACGGCGATGGCATCGACCTCCCACAGCGCGTTTTCGTCGCCAACGCTCAGGCGCATGCCGTCAAAGGCGCTGATCGTGTTGCGGTTGCGATTGCGGGCGATCAGCCGGCGGTCTGCCCAGTCAAAGGCCATGCGGCCAAAACTGAGACTCAGCGGCATATTGCCTACGGCATCGTCAAAATACAGCTGGGCGCAAACCTGCAGCGGCTCGAGGGGGTCCTCCACGTTCGGAAACCCCGGCAGGTCGCTGAAAAAGCGCCGCGAATCCTCAATCTCAAACGCGAGCCGCAGCGGATCGAGCGCCTCCTTGACGCCGAAGTAGAGCAGGTTGCGAGTCACCAGCGCGTCATCGGAGAGCAGGCCGAAGGTGTAGTCATTTTCACGCACTTCATAGCGTGTGCGCGACTCGAACCCGGCCTCCAGCCCTCCGCCGAAAGCACGCGCGTAGTCCGGCGTTTCCGCGATGCGGTTAGCGGCGGCACTGCGCGTGATGACAGGTTTGAAAGCAGACTCGGCGTTGGCCACCCACCCTGCGAACCAGGGAAGAGCGGCCACAGCCAGCCGCAGGTGCAGCCGGAACGCGAAGGCAGAGGTCATCCAGATTTCACTGTCGGCAGCCCGGCCTGTTGTCAAAGTTCATCTACGGCAAACCATGAAAGCATGGCATTGATCGAAGACCCGGCCCGCTTCCCCGGCCAAAACCCTTGCCAATCCGCCGTTTCATTCGCTACAACCGCACTCGCATGAATTCCAATCGCCGCACCTTCCTCACCAGCTTCGCCGTTTCCACCGCCGCCACCTCACTGCTCGCCCGCGACTGGTCCGGTCAAACCCCGGAACGCTATCCCGATCCCGACGTCATCGCGCTCGACCCCGCCTTTGAAAAACTCATTCAGGGGAACTCGCCCATCCGCCGCCTGCACACCGGCATGCTCTGGGCGGAAGGCCCCGCCTGGAACGGCAGCGGCAACTACCTCGTCTGGAGCGACATCCCCAACAACGCCCAAATGCGCTACCTGCCCGAAGACGGCCACGTCTCCGTCATGCGCAACAACGCCAACAACAGCAACGGCAACACCTTCGACCATCAGGGCCGCCAGATCAGCTTCGAGCACGCCACGCGCCGCGTCGTCCGCTACGAACTCGATGGCAAGATCACCGTGCTGGCCGACAAGTTCGAAGGCAAAATCTTCAACGCGCCCAACGACGGTGCCGTGCATCCCGATGGTTCCGTATGGTTCACCGATCCCGGCTACGGCAGCATGATGGACTACGAGGGGAACAAAGGAGAACTCCTGCTCAAAGAATCCGTCTATCGCATCGATCCCGGCGGCGAGATCACCAAGATCACCGAAGACCTCGAAAAGCCGAACGGTCTCTGCTTCTCACCCGATTACAAGAAGCTCTACGTCGTCGATACCGGCAGCCCAAAAAACATCCGCGTGTATGACGTGGACGGCAAGACGGTGAAAAACGGCAAGGTCTTTGCCACGAACAAAGGCCAACTCGCCGACAAGGGGGGCAAAGGCGGCTCCGACGGCGTGCGCTGCGACATTGACGGCAATGTCTGGGCCAGCGCTGGCTGGATCGGCGACGGCTTCGACGGCGTCCATGTCTTCAATCCCGAGGGCAAGCTCATCGGCTTCATCAAACTTCCCGAAACCGCCAGCAATCTCTGCTTTGGTGGCCCGAAGCGGAACCGCCTCTTCATCACGGCCTCCCAGAGCCTGTTCTCCCTTTATGTGAACACCCGCGGCGCCCATCACTGCTGACCGGTTGCGATGGACTGCTCCCGCCCGAAGTCCCGCGACCCGGACGCCTGGCTCGACCTCGCGCCGGAGGCCTCCGCTGCTCTGGCCGCCGAGGTGCGGCGCTGGATCCAGCGCTGGGAGCCTGATCTGACCGAATCCATCAAGTGGAACATGCTTTGCTTCAGCGGGCGGAAGCTGGTGTGCGGCCTCAGTGCCTGCAAAAAGCATCTCGGCATCACCTTCTTCCGCGGCACCGAGCTGAGGGATATCAGCTCACTCTTCGTGCGTGGCGAGGGCAATACCAGCATCCTGTCCTTCCGAGTTCACTCTTTGAATGAGTTGGATCCCGGGGCGTTTCGCCGGCTTCTACATGCCGCGACCGCGCTGGACGCAAGCGGCACGCTCCCTCCACCGCCCAAAAGCCGCCGGCAGTGGCCGATGCCCGAAGTGCTGGCCGCAGCTCTGAAGAAGAACCAAGCCGCCGCCGCCGGTTTCGCGGCGCTGAAGCCGACCTACCAGCGCGAGTACCTCGTGTGGATCGGCACCGCCAAACAACCGGCCACGATTCAGCGCCGCCTCGACGAAACGCTCCGCGCCCTCGCACGGGGAAGGAAGTGGGCACAGCGAAAGGAGTGACCGTTACCAGTGCATAAAAAACGACCCGGAATTGCTTCCGGGCCGCGTGGGGTTTTGGGTTTTGAGTCGCGGTGAGGGTTGGGTCTCACCGCAACCAAAAGCATTACATCATGCCGCCATGGTCGTGGCTGTGGCCGGCGTCGGCTGCTTCTTCCTTCGGAATGTCCGCGATGAGACACTCGGTGGTGAGGAGCAGGCCGGAGATGGAGGCGGCGTTCTGGAGAGCGCTGCGGGTCACCTTGGCAGGGTCAACGACGCCCGCCTTGATGAGGTCTTCGTAGGTGGCGGTGGCGACGTTGTAGCCTTCGTTGCCCTTGCCCTTCTTGACCTGTTCCACGATGAGAGCGCCTTCGACGCCCGCATTCGCTGAAAGCTGACGGAGGGGAGCCTCGATCGCGCGAGCGACGATTTCAGCGCCGGTCTTCTCGTCACCGGTGAGACCGAGGTCGCCGATGGAAGCCTGGGCGCGGATCAGAGCGACGCCGCCGCCAGGGACGATGCCTTCTTCGACGGCCGCACGGGTGGCGTGCAGTGCGTCTTCGACGCGGGCTTTCTTTTCCTTCATCTCGGTTTCGGTGGCGGCACCGACGTTGATGACGGCCACGCCGCCGGCGAGCTTCGCGAGGCGCTCCTGGAGCTTCTCACGGTCGTAGTCGCTGGTGGTTTCGGCGATCTGGTTCTTGATCTGGGAAACGCGTCCGGCGATGGCGTCGCTGCCGCCTTCGCCTTCGACGATGACGGTGTTTTCCTTGCCGATGGTGATGCGCTTGGCCTGGCCGAGGTCGGCGAGCTCGATGTTCTCAAGCTTGATGCCGAGGTCTTCGGTGATGCAGCGGCCGCCGGTGAGGATGGCGATGTCTTCGAGCATGGCCTTGCGGCGGTCGCCGAAGCCGGGAGCCTTGACGGCCACGATGTTGAGGGTGCCGCGCAGCTTGTTCACCACGAGGGTGGCAAGGGCTTCGCCTTCGACGTCTTCCGCGATGATGAGGAGGGGCTTGCCGGAGCGGGCGACCTTCTCAAGCAGGGGGACCATGTCCTTGAGGCTGCTGATCTTCTTCTCGTTGATCAGGATGTAGGCGTTCTCAAGGTTCGCTTCCATCGACTCAGGGTTGGTGACGAAGTAGGGGGAGAGGTAGCCCTTATCGAACTGCATTCCTTCCACGACTTCGAGGGTCGTTTCGATGCTCTTGGCTTCTTCGACGGTGATGGTGCCTTCCTTGCCCACCTTGTCCATGGCTTCGGCGATGATGTTGCCGATGCTGGCGTCCCAGTTGGCGGACACGGTCGCGACCTGGGCCACTTCCTTGCTGTCCTTCACGGGGGTGGAGATCTCCTTGAGCTTGGCGACGATGGCCTCGGTGGCCTTCAGAATGCCGCGCTGCAGGGAGGTCGGATTGGCACCGGCGGTCACGTTGCGGAGACCTTCGGAGTAGATCGCCTCGGCGAGCACCGTGGCGGTCGTGGTGCCGTCACCGGCGATGTCGGAGGTCTTGGAGGAGACTTCCTTGATGAGCTGGGCGCCCATGTTTTCATAGGGATCAGGAAGTTCGATTTCCTTGGCCACGGTCACACCGTCCTTGGTGATGGTGGGGGAGCCGAATTTCTTTTCCAGGATCACGTTGCGGCCGGATGGGCCGAGGGTGGCCTTCACGGCTTTCGCCAGTTTAGTGACACCGCGCAGGAGCGCGTGGCGGGCGTTTTCGTCGAAGTTGAGTTGTTTAGCCATAACAGTTTAAGTGGGAGTTAGGGGTTTGGTTTTCGGGTTTAGGCGATGATGCCGAGGATGTCGGTTTCGTTGATGATGAGGACGTCTGCACCGTTGAGCTTCACTTCGGTGCCGCCGTACTTGGAGATGAGGACCTTGTCGCCCACCTTTACGGTGAAGAGGGTGCTCACGTCCTTGCCTTCGTCGTCCTTGCCGGTGCCGAGTGCGAGCACTTCAGCCTCCTGCGGTTTTTCCTTGGCGGTGTCGGGGAGGAAGATTCCTCCGGCGGTTTTTTCTTCGCTGTCAGAACGCTTCACGAGGACGCGACGACCGAGCGGGGTGATGGAGGTAGCCATAGTTGGTCTGGTTTATGCTTTGAGGGTTGTGGTTTCTGGTTTGGTTTCGGGTTGTCTGCCCGGCCTGCTGTCACACAGGGTTGGGTGTGCCGGCTGGCCGGGCGGAAAGGGTGCTAGGAAATGGAGTCGGGGTGATTGCGGAGAGTGAAATGACGAAATCCGAATGGCGAATGACGAGGGAATGCCGAAACCCGAAGCACGAATGAGGTGCGACAGCATGATTTCGGGAGTGGTTCGGCATTCGTCATTGGGGTTCGTTCGTCATTCGGAATTCTGGTTTCGTCATTCCGCCGTTGGTCAGTCGGGTTGTTCGGTCTTGGCGGGTGCGGCGGCGGCAGGATTCGGCACGATGGACACGCCGTTCGGGGCGCGCTCCATCCCGCCGTAGCTGAGGTCGGGAGTGGCCTCGCCGATCTCGCCAACGAGGAAGTCCACCAGCTTTTGGGGATCTTCGGAGAGCGCCGCCTGCAGCATGCGGCTCGTGCGTGCCTTGTCGTAGCCTTCCACCTGCAAATCCAGTCTCGCGGCGCCTTCGAGGCCCTTGATCTGCGCGGCGAGGTCCACGCTGGAGTTGATGTAGTCCTGCAGCGCCTTGTCCTGGCCGAGTTTGCCCAGCAGGTTGCGCAGCTTCGTGTTCACCTCGGGCACGTTGAGAAGGTCGGCGGCGGTCTTGCCGGGGTATTTGGCGATGATGCTCTCCGCCTCGTCACGGAAGGGGCTGACGTTTACTTCGGGAGCCGTTGCGGGCGAGGTGTCGTCGGTGAGCGCCCTTGCGATCTCAGCCTCCACTTCCGAATCGGAAACAGCGGGGGCGGCTTTCGGTGCCGGGGCTTCGACCGTTTTTGCCGGTTCGGTGGGTTGCTTTTCGCAGGCGGAGAATCCCAGCGCCACGAAGATGAAAAGGAGCTTGGTCTTCATGATGCGCGGGGGGCGATGGCTGCGTTGGCGATCTCGCGCAAGGCGGTGCGGACAGCCTGCTCGAAGGTGGAAAAGGAATCGTAAGGCGGGCCGGACTCGCCGGTGCGCTCCATCCGTCCGATCACGTACCAGTGGTCGTTGCCGTGGCTTTGGATCAGCGACTTCATGTACTCGATCTCCAGCTTCTTGTTGGTGATCTGGTCGTTGGTATCGGCGCTCTGGTTCGTGAACTCCACCAGCGGCTGGCGGCAAAGCAGGATGCCAAAACTACACTCGGGCGCCAGGGAGCATGTGACGGTGTACTTTGCCTGCGCATCCACGAGCGTGTGGGAAGGGTCCGTGCAGCTGATCGCCAGCTCCGTCTGGTCCAGCCGGGCGCTCGCCCCCATCGGATCACGCTTGATGCGGAACCCCTCGGCCTCGCTCAAAGCCGAAAAGCACTCGACAATCTGGCTCAAAAAACGACGGCGCATGCCGAGCAGCAGCTCGTCATGCTTCTCGACGAGGCGTTTCACCTCCCCGTCGAGTGCCGAAAGTTCCTTGAGCGCCAGAAGACTCATCGTGGTGTCGGAGTTGGGTCGAGAACGACTGCGACGTGCCGACGCATGGTCGGCACTTCGTTGGTCTCACTCGCTATCGTCAGTTTTGGCATGGTCGTCAGCCTGATCACTTGTCCTTATCGACGACTTCGAAATCGGCATCGACGACCTTGCCCTTGTCCTGGCTCTTCGTTTCCGAAGCGCCGGCTTCAGGAGCGCCGGCCATGTCACCCATGTCGGGCATGCCACCGGGGGCTCCGGCGGTTGCGCCTGCGGCAGCGGCGGCCTGGTAGGCGGCGGCGAAGAGTTTTTCGATCTCCTCCGTCTGCGACTTCATCTTGTCGGTGTCGCCGGATTCGATGGCGGACTTGAGGCTGGCGAGTTTTTCCTTGATCGGTCCGATCTGGTCGGCGGGAACCTTGTCTTCCCATTCCTTGAGCTGCTTCTCGATCTCGAAGCTGAGGCCCTCGGCCTTGTTCTTCACTTCGACGGCTTCCTTGCGCTTGAGGTCTTCCTCGGCGTGCTCTTCGGCGTCGCGCTTGGCTTTTTCGATCTCTTCCTGGCTGAGGCCGGAGCTGCCCTGGATGGAGATCTTCTGCTCCTTGCCGGACACTTTTTCCTTCGCGGAAACGTGCAGGATGCCGTTGGCGTCGATGTCAAAGGTGACCTCGACCTGCGGGACACCGCGCGGTGCGGGCGGGATGCCGTCGAGCTTGAAGGTGCCGAGCGTCTTGTTGTCGCGGGACATCGGGCGCTCGCCCTGGAGGACGACGATTTCGACGCCGGGCTGGTTGTCGCTGTAGGTGGAGAAGATTTGGCTGTGTTTCTTCGGAATCGTCGTGTTGCGCGGGATCATCGGCGTGGCGACACCGCCGGCGGTCTCGATGGAAAGCGTGAGCGGAGTCACGTCGAGCAGGAGCACGTCCTTCACGTCGCCCTTGAGCACGCCGCCCTGGATGGCGGCACCGATGGCGACGACTTCATCGGGGTTCACACCCTGATGCGGGTCCTTGCCGGCGAGCTTCTTCGCGGTCTCGACGACCTTCGGCATGCGGGTCATGCCGCCGACGAGCACGAGTTCGTCGATCTTGCTGGCGTCGAGCTTCGCAGCGGCGAGGCAGTCCTTCACCGGCTTGATGGTGCGCTCGAACAGGCTGTCGGTGAGTTGCTCCATCTTGGCGCGGCTAAGGCTCTTCATGATGTGCTTCGGCCCGGTGGCGTCGGCGGTGATGAAGGGAAGGTTCAAATCGTAGCTCTGGCTGGAACTAAGGGCGATTTTGGCCTTCTCGGCTTCCTCCTTGATGCGCTGGATGGCATCCGGCTGGCCGCTGAGGTCGATGCCGCTGTCCGCTTTGAACTCGTTGACGATCCAGGTGATGAGGGTGTTGTCCCAGTCGTCGCCGCCGAGGTGCGTGTCGCCGTCCGTGGCGAGCACTTCGAAGACGCCGTCGCCGATTTCGAGCACGCTGATGTCGAAGGTGCCGCCGCCGAGGTCATACACGGCGACTTTTTCGTCGGACTTGCTGTCAAGACCGTAGGCGAGGGCTGCGGCGGTTGGTTCATTGATGATACGACGCACGTTGAGACCGGCGATTTCACCGGCGGCCTTGGTGGCGTTGCGCTGGCTGTCGTTGAAGTAAGCGGGCACCGTGATGACGGCTTCGGTGATCGTTTCGCCGAGCTTGGCTTCGGCGTCGGCCTTCAGCTTCGCGAGGATCATGCCGCTGACTTCCTGCGGGCTGTAAGTCTTCGTTTCGCCGCCGACTTCGACCTGCACATGGGCGTCGCCATTGGCGGCTGCCACGATTTTATACGGGAGGCGTTTGTCGGCGTCGGTGAGTTCGGCGAACTTGCGGCCCATGAGGCGCTTCACGGAGAAGACGGTGTTGCGGGGGTTCGTGACGGCCTGGCGCTTGGCGGCCTGACCGACGACGCGCTCGCCGCTCTTGGTGAAGGCGACGATGGAAGGCGTCGTGCGTGCGCCTTCTGAGTTTTCAAGCACCGTGGCCTTGCCGCCTTCGAGGACGGCCATGCAGGAGTTGGTGGTGCCGAGGTCAATGCCGAGGATTTTGCTCATGATGTGTGGGTTGGGGGAAAAAGTGGAAGTTGGGGTTTTGACTCTCTTTACTTGGCTAATCGCGTGCCAAGTGGGTCCGAAGGCTCTGCATCCACTGATTTACAGGCGACACAGCTCATTGACCTCAAAGTGTCACAAGCCTCAAGCGACACCCAAAGTGCCAAACTTTGGCACAACTGCGCTGTCATTTGGCACTCATGCGCCTCACGCACTGTTTTTCGCGCCCTCGCGGGAAGCTGTCTCACGAGCGGCCAACAGCTTTGATCACCAACCGGGCAGCGCGAATCATAGGACAGCAGTCCGTAGGATGCGTGCGCTCACCCTTTGTGAAAAGTTTCACAATCTGATTGCCGCTCCTGCGCACGGGGCGTAATTCTGCCGGTCCCTCACCCCCTGTTTCCCCATGGTTGCCCCTGCTGAATCCTCCGTTGCCGCTTACGATTCGAAAGTCGAAGGCAATATCATCTTCACCAAGATGGACGCCGCCATCAACTGGATGCGCAAGAACTCCATGTGGCCGATGCCGATGGGCCTGGCCTGTTGCGCGATCGAAATGATGGCCGCTGCCTGCAGCCGCTACGATTTGAGCCGCTTTGGCATGGAAGTCATGCGTTTCTCCCCGCGTCAGGCGGACGTCATGATCGTGGCCGGCACGGTGACCTACAAGATGGCCCTGGCCGTGAAGCGCGTCTGGGACCAGATGCCTGAGCCGAAGTGGTGCATCGCCATGGGGGCATGCGCCAGCAGCGGTGGTATGTATCGCAGCTACGCCGTCCTGCAGGGAGTGGACCAGATCATCCCCGTGGACGTTTACATCTCCGGCTGCCCGCCCCGCCCCGAGGCGCTTCTGGAGGGCCTCATGCGCCTCCAGCACAAAATCGAGACCGAGCACTCGTTCGTCGAGCAGAAGAAGGAACTCATCGACGAACTCACCGCTTAATTTTGACGACCATGACCGCTCTTCAAATGACCGAAGCTCTGAAGCAGAAGTTCGGCGACGCCGTGCTCGAAGTGAAGGAATTTCGCGGCGAGCACACGCTCGTCGTCAAACTCGCCAGCGCGAAGCCGATGCTGAAGTACTGCTGCGACGAGCTGAACTTCGATTACCTCGTGGACGTCTCCAGCCTCGACTACATGGGCAGGGAGCCGCGTTTCGAGATGGTGTACGAACTCTACGGTTACGGCCACCTTCAGCACCTCCGCATCCGCGCTGCGGTGGCTGAGGACGAGGAGGTGCCCACCGTCAGCGATATCTGGCCCACCGCTGACTGGCACGAGCGCGAGATCTGGGACATGATGGGCATCAAATTCAGCGGCCATCCCGACCTGCGCCGTATCCTCATGTGGGAAGGCTACCCCTACTTCCCCCTGCGGAAGGACTTCCCCTTGGAAGGCAAGCCCAGCGAGATGCCCGATGTCGGCTTCACCAAGACCGCACCGATGGCCGATGGTCCCTTCGTCACCAGCGCAGGCTGCGGAGACACCGTGACCCGCGAGCCGCGCTCCCGCAGGCCGGTGGATTAAAATCGTCACGCCGCAGGCGTTGAAAGCCCGCAGCGGCTTCGTTAAACATGCACCGCCTGCTTCCCTGCGACGCATGCATTGTAAAACACCCACTGCGGTGTCCGTTCACACGCTCTCACGTTTCTCATCATGACACGCACCCACCTCACCACCGTCCTCGGTCTGGCGCTCGCCACGGCCGCCTCTGCCGCCACCACCGACTGGGCCGCCTTCCGCGGTCCTGCGGGCAATGGCATCATTCCTGCCGTTCCCGGCGCCAGTTGGAGCCTGAAGCAGGTCTGGAAATCGCCGACCAACCTCGGCTTCAGCAGCTTCGCCGTCGCAGATGGCAGGGCCTACACGCTCGTCACCGGTGAAAACGACGGCAACACCGGCGAAATGCTCCTCTGCCTGGACGAAAAGACCGGCAAGGAAGTCTGGAGCAAGCCGCTGAGCATCATCCCGAAATACGACGGCGGCGGCGACGCCGGCACCAAGGAAAACAAAGGCGGCGACGGCTCCCGCTCCACGCCGGTCGTGGACGGCGGCAAGGTCTATGTGATCGACTCCCTGCTCGGCGTGTTCTGCTTTGACGCGGCCAGCGGTCAGCAAGTCTGGAGCCACGACGTGATGAAGGAAAACAGCGGCGAGATGATCAAGTGGCAGAACGCCGCCTCCCCGCTCATCGACGGAGACATCCTCATGCTCGCCGGCGGCGGCGCAGGCCAGGCGCTGCTCGGCCTGGACAAGAACACCGGCAAGGTCGTGTGGAAGGGCGAGGACGACAAGATGACCCACGCCACCCCGATCCTCGCCGACATCCTCGGCGTGCATCAGGCCATTTTCTTCACCCAGACCGGGCTCGTCGGCGTGAACCCGCAGAAGGGCGACGTGCTCTGGCGCGCCGAGTTCCCCTTCAAGGTCAGCACCGCCGCCTCCCCGGTCGTGTTTGAAGACATCGTCTATTGCTCCGCCGGTTACGGAGTCGGTGCGGGCGCCTTCAAAATCAGCAAGAAAGGCGGCAAGCTCGAAGCCGCGCAGATCTGGCGGCGTGAAAACGAGTGCTTCAATCACTGGAGCACACCGGTCGTGAAAGACGGCTACCTCTACGGCATGTTCAGCTTCAAGGAATACGGTGAAGGCCCGCTGGCCTGCGTGGACATCCGCACCGGTGAAGACAAGTGGAAGGAAGGCGGCTTCGGCCCCGGTCAGGTCATCCTCGCGGGTGACAAGATCATCGCCACCAGCGACAAAGGTGAAATCGTCGTCTCCGAGGCCAATCCTGAAAAGTACAAGGAAGTGGCCCGCAAAGACGTGCTCGACGGCAAGGTCTGGAGCTACCCGATCCTCGCCAACGGCAAAATCTTCGCCCGCAGCACGGCGGAGGGCGTCTGCCTCGAAATCAACTGATTCCGGCAGCGCGCCAGTCAGTCGGATTCTTTCAAAGCCCGGAGACGACCTCTCCGGGCTTTTCGTCGCCCAAGGAAGAGGGGTCTCCGAACCCTCGAAAGCGTCCCAGAACGGCCTGAAGGCCGAGCGACGAACAAAATTCCCGCCTCAGCGATCCAGCA
Source organism: uncultured Prosthecobacter sp. (assembly GCA_964452755.1). Lineage (GTDB taxonomy): Bacteria > Verrucomicrobiota > Verrucomicrobiia > Verrucomicrobiales > Verrucomicrobiaceae > Prosthecobacter. Next base: position 2,261,495 of record CAYVQY010000001.1, read on the forward strand.
CCGGCTCACGACCCACGAAGAGCCCCAGCACCGCTCCGCCGATGATCCAGGCGATCAGATGATCCGCGATGTTCACCACCGTGTCACGCCCCGGCTGTTCAAACCAGATCCACATCGGCATGATGGCTGTGAGGCCGGCAAAAAGTCCCGCAGCGGCCACAAAAGCGATCCTGGCCGGATAAAACAGCGCCACCTGGCTCAGCAGCGCCGCCACAAGAAAGGAGCACACCAGCGTGCGGATGAAGCTCAGCGTCAGGTTCGTTCCCATGCTGGCCCCGCCCTTCCCGGGCCGGATGATCGCATACATGTAGGGCCCGTCTTCCATCGCCTTTGCCTGCTTTTCCTCGTGGGCCTTCTTTTCGGCCGCCGTCGCCAGCTTCGAGGCCTCAACCATGGACGGCAGCATGTAGATGCCATGCCCGGAAGTCACGTTGGCCTTGATCACCTCGGCCACGGCCGTTTCATCGCGAAAGTCACGGTATCCGTTCTCATGCCAGCCGAGCGCCGTCCACGAAATGGCCTCCCAGGCGAAAACGGCGGCTGCGGTGAGGATGACTCCGGCGATGAGTTTAATCATGTGAGTTCAATAACGTCAGCCTTCGTGAGGGCAAGCAGCCTTTGAGCCATGATCCATCGGTCACAGCGGCTTTTCAGCACACAGGCGTCGGCAGCGGTCGCCCGGCGAAGTGCGCCGCTAGGTTCTCCACCACCAGTCCGGCCATCGCGCGCCGTGTCTCGTGCGTCGCGCTGCCGATGTGCGGCAGCAGCACCGCATTCTCACACTGCATCAGCTCAGCGGGCACCTGCGGCTCGTTTTCGAATACATCCAGTCCTGCGCCACGGATCGTGCCCGCCTGCAGCGCGTCCACCAGCGCAGCCTCGTCCACCACCGAGCCGCGGGCGATGTTGATCAGCGTGCCCTCGGCCCCCAGCGCCTCCAGAATCTCGCCGTTGATCAGATGCTTCGTTGCCGCACCTCCCGGACAGGCCACGATGAGAAAATCCGCCTCACGCGCCATTTCCGTCAGCGATTCGAAAAAATCCCACGGCACCTCCTGCCGACTGCGCCCGTGATAGGCGATGCGCATGCCGTGCGCCTCGAGTCGATGAGCGATCGCCTTGCCAATGCGCCCCAGGCCGACGATGCCCGCCAGCTTCCCGCGAAGCGCATGCGCCAGCGGAAACGGCCCCTGCGTCCACGATCCGGCATGCAGGAAACGGTTTGCCATGATCAGGTTCCGGCTGGTCATCAAAACGAGCGCCACCGCCGTGTCCGCCACGTCATCGGTCAGCACGTCCGGCGTGTTCGTCACGCGCACGCCGTGCTCGCGGCACCAGTCCACCGGCGCACCATCGTAGCCGACACCGAACACGCTGATGATCTCCAGCGCCGGCAGTCGCTCCAGGAGCGCCACGGGCGCCACACTGCCTCCCGACATCGCGATGCCGCGAATCTCGGACCCCACCTGCGCCAGCAGCGCCTCCTTGTCAGCGGCGCGGAAGTAGTCATGGCAGACATTCGCTGCCAGCAGCGGCTCCATCAAAAAATCTGGCAGCGGGGCCAGCAGCAGAATCGGGGGCTTTTCCATGGTGAATCAGGAGCGATTGGCCTTCCAGTCCTGCGGCGGCACCAGGCGCACGCCGTCCGGCCATTTCGCGCCCTGCAGGATCCAGTCATGGATGATCTGCTCGTGCTCGCGCGCCAGCTTTTCCGGCGTCGGCGGCATCGCCACGGGATGCTCCACGCTCAGCAGCAGCACTTTGTAAAACAGGCTGTTGTGCGGCTCTCCGGGAATGATCGCGGGGCCGCTGCGCCCGCCCTTCATCGCCAGCATTTTCGTCTCCAGATTCAAGCCGGCGAAAACGTAGCGGCTGTGGTGACACTCCAGGCAGCGCGATTCCAAAATCGGCTTCACATCGCTGACGAAGTCGAACTCGCGGGCAGGCAGTCGCTCAAAGTCCAAAATCATGCAGGCGGGTAGCAGCACCGCCATGGCGAGGAGGGAAAGGATCCTTCGTTTCATGGGTCCACCATCCCGTGGTCGCCACGACTGACAAGCTCGTTTCATCCCTCGCGATTGCGCATCATGTCCGCCACTTGTGCAAAAAACCCGCCGATGACCGGGGCCTGCGCCGCCGGGATCTCCACCTCCTGCATCGCCGCACCCATCAGCTCCAGCCAGCGGTCACGCTCCGCCTCACCGATGGAAAACGGCATGTGCCGCCCCCGCAGCCGCGGATGCCCGCGCTCCTCGATGTAGGTCTGCGGCCCGCCGAAGCGGTAAACGATGAAATCCGCCAGCCGCTTTTCCGCCCCTGCCCAGTCGTCCGCCGGATACATCGGGCCGAGCAGGTCATCCCCGCGCACCCGCTGGTAAAATGCCGTCACCATGTCGCGCAGCTTCGTTTCGCCCACCCGGGCGCAGAGAGTCGAGATTTCGTCCATGCGTCCAGAAAACCGAGACAGCGGAGAAATGCAAAAGCCATGAGCCCCGCGCGATGTTTTCCGTCCCGGCGGGAATTCCGTGGAAAGTTTGCCCTCCCACCACACGCATGATTGACTCCGCTTTCCGCTTCGTTCGTATCTCCACCATGAAAACCCTCCCCATCCTGCTCATCGCCCTCATGGCCGCCCTCACCACGCACGCCGCCGATGCTCCCGCCGGCAAGACCGAGACCGCCATCATCGGTGGCGGCTGTTTCTGGTGCACCGAAGCCCAGTACCTCCTGCTCAACGGCGTGAAAAAAGTCACCAGCGGCTACGCCGGCGGTCACAAGGACAACCCCACCTATGAAGAAGTGTGCGAAGGCACCACCGGTCACGCCGAGGTCATCAAGATCGAGTTTGATCCCGCCGTCGTCACCTACCGCGAGATCATCGACCTCTTCTGGCAGGCGCACGACCCCACCAGTGTGACCACTGAGGACATGTACAAGCACGGGAAGTTCCTGCCGAAGGGCACTCCCTACCAGGGCAACGACTACGGCACCCAGTACCGCTCCGCCATCTACTACCTCAACGACGAGCAGAAGAAGATCGCCGAGGAATCAAAGGCCGTCGCCCAGGCGAAGTACTTTAAGACCGTCCCCATCGCCACCGAGATCGCCGCGCTGAAAAAATTCTACCCCGCCGAGGACTACCACCAGAACTTCAAGGAGCGGAATCCGAACCAGGGCTACGTCCGCGCCGTCGTCGATCCCAAGACCGAGAAGTTCAAGCACAAGCTCGAAGACGAGGGCAAGATCAAGGCCGACAAGAAGTAAGCTGAGGCCATCCCAAGGACCGGGGGACTCCGTCCCCCTGATCCTTTTTTGCGGTAAACCATCACTTTTTTTTCTTCGCCTTGGCGTTCGGCTTCGGCTCCCAGTCGCGTTCGCTGATGATCGCTTCCAGCTCCTGCTTCGCGGCAAGATCTTCCGGCAGAAACTTGAACTGCGTCATGTAGCGGAGGGCCTTTGCCACGTTCAGGATGTCGGCCTTCTTTGATTCGATCTTGTCGGCAGGAACCACCTTCATCGACGCCGCAAAGTCGCCCACCGCCGCCGTCGCAAACTCCCGCGCCTCCGCGTCGTCCGCGTAGGAGAGCGACTCCATCAGGCGCAGCATTTTCGCGTTCCCTTCCAGCTTCGCCGCGTCCTCGCGGATGCCTTTGGCGATCTCGGCACGCTTCGCCGCCGTGGCTTCCTCGCTCATGCGGCTGTACTCGCCGCCGTCCACGAAGCGCTTCGGCAGCGGACGGTACCAGATGTTGCGGAAGCGCACCGGATTGCCGTGGTCCTGGATCTTCAGCGGCCCCTGATCGGGGAACGCGCGCGGCTTGGAGCGCTTCTTGTGACCGCCGCCGCCCTCCAGCGGCGTGTGGTCCTGCGTCAGCACGCCATTCACAAAAACCGTGATGTAGCCGGGGTCGATCTCCTTGCCGTCCTTGAAAATCGGGCGGCGGAAGATGATGTCGTAGGTCTGCCACTCGCCCGGAGCACGCAGCGGGTTCGCCATCGGCGGATTGATGCCGTAGATCGACGAGGCCATGCCGTCCGGGTAGGAGGGGTTGTTGTAATTGTCCAGCACCTGAACCTCCACCTGGCCCATCAGGAACACGCCGCTGTTGCCGCGCCCCTGGCTGTTGCCCTCCACCTTGCTCGGTGCGCTCCACTCGATGTGAAGCTGGCAGTCGGAGAATTCCTCCTTCGTGCGGATGTAGCCGCTGCCTGGCACGCACTGCAGCACGCTGTCCTTCACCACCCACTTCGTCGGCTCACCGTTTTTGTCGGAGATCCATTTTTCGATGTCCTCCGCCTTCCCGCCGAAAAGAACCACCGCGTCCGAAGGCGGAATCCCCGGCACCTCCTGCGAGCTGAAGGTCCCCGGCTGCACGATCATCGGCTGCGGCCGGTTCATGTCATGAATCGCCCACGGATGCGTCGCGTCCGGCGGATCGCCATAAAAGCCGCCCTCGGCGAGCGCGGCGGTGGTCAGGAGCGAAAGGGCGACGGTGAGCAGGGTGGGCTGTTTCATGGCGTCCGAGTGATACGTGGCCACACGTCCCGCGCAATCGCGGGATTTGCACCTCGCGTCATCACACTCTGTGAATTCTCCTCATCCTTGTCCTCATCTTGAGGCCTCCCCACCCAGATGAAGACAAGGAACAGGACAAGGATGAAGATCTCAGTGACACCTCGTTTCTTGGCCTTCGGCCTGCTTCCTTTGAGACGACTGCAAACTTCGGTCCTCCATCAGCGTCTCTCTGATCCCCCCATGAATACCTCTCGTCGTCTTTTTCTCCGTGGCACCGGTGCAGCGCTCGGCCTGCCGTGGCTGGAGTCTGTCTGTACTTTTGGAGCCGATTCGCCGAAAAACAACACCGCGCCTCGTCGCCTCGCCGTGTGCTTCACCGGCAATGGCGTGAACCCGCATCACTGGGGTGCCAAAATGGGCGCTGGCGGCATGGAATTGATGAAGTCGCTCAGCCCGCTCGAAGGGCTCAAGAAGCATGTGAACGTCTTTCAAGGCCTGTGGAACCCCACCACCGTCGAAGGTGAAGGCGGCCACTACCCGAAGATGAACGTCCTTTGCGGCCTCAAGGTGAAAAAGACCACCACCGATGTCGAAGTCGGCACCACGATGGACCAGCTCATCGCGGCACAGACGGGCAAATTCACGCCCGTGCCCAGCGTCGTGCTCGGCACCGAGCGGCCCAGTTACAGCACCGACAGCGGCTTCACGTCGATTTATTCCGCCTACATCTCCTGGAGCACGCCCACCACGCCCGCGCCGAAGGAAATCTTCCCTCAGCAGGCCTTCGACCAGCTCTTTGACGATGGCAGCCGCCGCAAGCGCGACAAAAGCATCCTCGACCTCGTGCTCGAAGACGCCAGCAGCCTCAAACCGAAGCTCAGCAGCCGCGACAAGCAAAAGCTCGACGAGTATCTGACCTCCGTGCGCGAGATCGAGCAGCGCGTCGAACTCGCCGAAAAAATCAGCCAAGCCGAGACCAACGGCCAGGGCTGGCAGCCCACTGTGAAGACCGTCACGCTCGGTCGCCCCGCCGCCGGCATCCCCGCCAGCAGTGAGGACCACTTGCGCCTCATGTTCGACATCATGCTCCTCGCCTTCCAGATGGACCGCACCCGCGTCGCCACCTTCATGATGAACAACGACCTCTCGAACATGCGCTTCCCCAGCCTCGACGGCATCAGTGGCGGCATCCACGAGCTCTCGCATCACGCGGGCGACGAGCACCGCCTCAGCATGTACCAGCGTGTGAACGAGCATCAGGTCAAACTCTGGGCCGAGTTCCTCGCCAAAATGCAGGCCACGAACGAAGGCGAGCGCACCCTGCTCGAAAACAGCATGATCCTCCTCACCAGCAGCCTCATGGACGGTAACGCACACGACTCCCGCCAGCTCCCCGTCGTCCTCGCTGGCGGAGGTGGCGGCACCATCCAAGGCGGTCGCTTCCACGACCTCAGCAAAGACGAAAACCGCAAACTCTGCCGCCTCCACATCGCCCTCATGGACCGCATGGGCGTGAAAACCGCCCACTTCGGCGACGCGGAGAATGCGCTGGCGATTTAGTCGGTTCGATAAGCTTTCAATCGTGAGTCCTCTCGGACTAGAGAGGACTTTCCTCCTCAGCGCGTTTGATCGCACGTTCGCTGCTTTGCACGACCTCCAGGTAAAAGGCGTTTAGAAGGGGGCGATGGAGGTACTGTGCAGACAGTTCGAGCGCTCGGTCCCGATTGTGCAAGTCGTGACCGCGGGCTTGGCCGGGTGGGGCGGAGAAAGACCTTGGTATTAGTGAACCATGCAGCCTCCGGCGGACGGTTTGCTGGCACGATGCGCTCTGTTTGGCCGATTGCTCCAGGATCTTCTCAATGAGGTCGGGCTGGGAGAAAGGAAGACTGGCGCGCCTCATGGGAGTGAGGGCGAGAGTCAACTCATTCTCCTGGAAGCGAGGGAGTTGGCTTTCCAGCCATTCCAGATAGGTCTGCGAAGCCCCTTCACTGAGGATCTTAAACCAAGAGCAGCGCACGGCAGCCAGACGCTCGTTTCCTGCTTGGTGTGCCTCAATGAAGTGCTGAAATGCCTCTTCCAGTCGTTCACGAATCCGAGTGACCCCATCCAATGAATGCAGGTTAAGGAGGCCGAACGGCTTGTAGCTTTCGTCTGTCTCCTGCTGCCAGCGGTCGAGGCGGGTGTCGAGAAAGCTGACCACTTGCTGAGGATCGTGGTGGCTCCAGGTCTCCAGAAGTGTGTCCAAGCCCAGTTGATGCAAATCTGGGATGAGCAGCAGTTTTTGAAGAATTTCACCGCCATGAGGGATGCCATCCAGAGGAGGCCAGTCGAACCAAGAGCGAACCGCATCCCGAAGCTGCTCGATGAGGGCTGTCTCGTGCATTCCGACCTGAACAGATGCGAGGATGCCAAAAACGGCCTCAAGGTCGCGGAAGTAGGTGTGCGCCTCCTTGGCCCACGATAAGACATGGGAGCGATAGTCTGCGTCCTCATGGCTGGCATATTGCCTCAAGGCATCCAGTTCACCCGCACTGATGTTCGTGCGATAGCGCAGGCTTCGCAGCGCCTCCAGAACGAGAGTCTTTCGAGTGCTTTGAAGCGCTCTTAGTGTCCATGCGATGCGAGTCGCTGGATCATCATGCCAAGCTTGATCCAGCGCCTGAAAAAGTCCGTCCAGAGTGTCATCTTCAGACGAGTAGAGGCATGCCGCCAGTTGAGGTAGGAGTTCGGGATGTTGCTTGCGAATAGAAGTGATGAGCGGCCAAAAGGTAACGCTGCCAAGCTTTTCAAGTCTTGGATGCCAGTCTTGCAGGAATCGCCATAGGCCATTGGCGTCGCTTACCTGCCTCCAAACTTCATGGGTGCATTCATCGACGAAAGCAGCCCACGCTTGATGCCTGGAATCGATCTCTTCACGCACGCTAGCAATGCTTTCCTGATGATCGAGCTGCATACCAGACTGATAATGTGCTCTGCGGCTGCATTCGGCTTCGCTTTGCGGCACGTCAGAATCCCCGGAGGAAAGAAACAGACGGTGAATACGCAACTCCAGCGTGTCCGGCATTGCCTCCAGCAGCTCGTGAATGCAGTGATGGCCTGATTTCTCGTGGAGGGCGGATTGCAGGCTATTGATCAGCGTTTGCCGCAGTGCCCAGAGAGTCGAGCTGTCTCGGATCGTCGGAATCGCCTTCTGGAGCGCCCGGAACGCGATAGCTTGTTCTTGACGCCATGTTTTGCAATCTTCTGCACGGGCACCATTCGCTTTCACCGGCATTTGGTCGGGCACGAAGAAATGACGAAAGTAGTAAGCGGCAGACAGCCTCGCCTGCCAGATGGAGGATTGCAGCCAATGGAGGCAGATGGAAAGAGCTTCCTGCCGAAGGTGCTTTGATGGACAAAGCGGTAGCTGGTAGCTGGAAAACTGGATCGTGCGCGAGTCGGTCCATTCGTCCTCCGATTTGGTGAGTCGAAAGCAGCCATCCAGCATCGCGTGGAGTAGTCCCCCGAGCCGTTCGTGAGATGGCAAGAGCGCTGGATTGTAGATTCGAGCCTTGATCCAAGGCATCGCGGCATCCGCAAACACAGGTCGGCCAAAACACGCGGTTGAACAGATGCTACTGACTTTTGGCAAATGATCGCCGTAGCAACCTGCATCCATCTCCCAGAGCAGATCCAGGCAAGTAGTGACAAGATCAAGGTGTGTGGTGCCGATGATTTCGGCGATACTGGCGCACTTTTCGATTACTTGCTCGAATGTTGGAGGCAACATTGAAAACTCAATCTCTAGCTCATGCGGTAGCTCGGCGGCTCTATCATCTTTTAACCTCAGGGCCTCATACACTTGTGAAAGCGCCTCGTGAGGTTGTAGCAAACAAATGGTCTGCCAGAGTTCAAGAATACTCACCCGCCGTCGCCAACCTGCCTCGCGATATTGTTTTTTCAGTGCTTCAACGAGTGGTGCAGTGACTCGCGACGCATTGGGATACAGCAACCGGACGATGTATTCGGCTTCAGAGAGGTTTCGCAGCACGCTTGGCAGCAAGGCATCACTGCCGAGCTGTGACCAAAACCTAGCAGGTAGCGGCTTGGCGTTTCCGCTGTCATCAAAGCTGGCATCACAGGCACGGTAATCGGCTGCTAGATCAGGTGTAAGACGCCAAGTGGAAACTCCTGCGTCACGATCCGTTTTGATTTGGAGATGACCAGCCTGATCCAAGATGCCAAGCAAGCGGCGAAAATCCGGTGGTGTCAGCCCGATGAATGACGCTGTCTTTTCCTCCAAAGAATGATCAATTGGGGCTGCGGAAAGCAGAGACAGAACGTCGAGTGTTTCGTCCACTTCCAGCTCCGTGCAGCCATGCGTAGCAGCGAGTTTGGAGGAGTCAAAGAGCCTCGACAGCACCTCGCATCGAAAATCGGCAAACTGATGTAGATTCACCTGCCCAAAGTTTCTTTTGAGATGCTCGGCTCCAGTGAGAATGATCAACGGGCTGCCTCCTGCTGCATCCACGAGAGGTTTGGCTTGGTGGGAAAGGTCTGCTCCCAGAGCGGCCTTGGCGAGAGCTAGTTGGTCCGCCCGTTTGATCGGTGTCAAAGCCGGAAGGGTGAGGATCGGCCTTATCTCAGCTTGGACGAGTTCTCTTTGCACAGAGCTTAGGCGATACGGGCGGGTGCCGATGACTAACTTTAGTCGCTTTCCCCAGTGCCGACGCATTTTTTCAAAATGCACCCGCATATCTGGCTGCCATTTATGAGCATCATCGAGGATGATGACAAACTCATCGCAGATCGGGAGCCACTGCATGGCCTCGTCGAGTTCAGTAGGTGTGCATGGATCAAGAAATCGCACACAACGTCGGATGTCGCCCTCGGCAGACTGTCTGGCAAGCTCCAGAAGAAGGCGAGTTTTACCCTCCCCACCAGGAGCTGGCAGAATGATGGCCTGATGGTTTTCGGTGAGTGCCGCGAGGAGCGAGCGCAGCTCGTCATCGCGGCCAAATAGGTCCTGAGAATGGCTGAATGAACCGCGAAAGCCCTCGGTTATTGCCAACTCGGTGATTAGCGGACTGGCTTCGGTGATGCCCAACAGATCAAACGAGGTGCCTGCACCGAAGTATTTGGTGACTAGCCTCGCACCTCGCGGGTTTTTGAGTCGCTGACTTATGTGGCGCTCAATGTCACTGATAAAGAACACATGCCACTGCGGCTGCCCCACCGTCCGCGTAGCGTTGTAATCATTGACGGCTGTTTGAATCGGACCGTCCGCACCTCCACCAGTGTCCATGGCGAGCACCAGCACACATTCGTCCGCCGCAGCGGCGGTTTTAGCGATGGCATCGCGAGTTTTCGCCGCGTCCCAATCTCGTGTGCGCTTACACTGAAAGACAACTCGCAGACGATTCTCCTCCCCCTCCTTGGTCTGCCGGATCATATCGACTTGAATGTCGATGCCGTCCTGAGCCTGTCCCGACCTGGCAAAAGGCTGGGCATGAATCACCCTTGCACCCAGCAAAGTCGTTTCGGGACTCAACAGGAGCCATTCGCAGCAAAACTGCTCGAACAGAGCTCCGGAGAGAGCATGAATCCGGGTGGCCAGGATATTGTTTTCTCCGTTCATGTCGTGACAAAGGGAAGGCAGTTAAAGAGTTGATGAAGTGTTCGTTGCTCAGTGATCGAGGGAGGTTCTCATCGGTTAAAACAAAATGTTCTTCACAAACTCGGCGACGTGCGGCGGCAGTTTGCGGTGTTTGCGGGTCAGGACAACGATCTCACGCTCGAAGTGCTCCGCCAGTGGCAATGTGACGAGCGATTCCTTGCGGCGATACAGCGCCAGCGCCCGACGCGGCACAAAAGCCACGCCGTAGCCACTGGCGACGAGGTTGATGATGAGGTCAAAGCTGTCGAGTTCCATCGCCGGGGTCACCGCGAGGCCGTTTCGCTTCATCCAGCGGCGCAGGAGCTGGCCGGTGTTCGTCGCGGCATCGAGCATGAGCCACGATTGCTGCTGCAGCCAGAGTTTGAGCCGGTCCGCCCGCTTCGGCGCCACCAACGCCGCAGGCGCGATAAGCTCGAAGCGATCCTTGAACCGATGCGTGATCTTCACCGAGTCCGGCAGCTTCGCCGGTGGGCACAGCACGCCGATGTCCGTCTCGTTCGCATCCAGCGCCGTGACAATGGAGTTTCCCGCATGGTAGCTGACGCGGCAGGCGATCTCTGGATGCCGCTGGTGGTTCGCGTGAAACAGCCCCGGCATGTGCGCCATCGCCAGCGTGCGTGAAACGCTAACACGCACCTCCGGCCGGGCGCTGCCAAACGCCGCGTGCAGGCCATCGAGCGTCGCCGTGACCCTGCCAATCAGCCGTGCTGCCTCAGCGGCGAGATACTGTCCCGCCTCCGTGACTTCCACCGAGCGCGTCGTCCGATTGATCAGATCCAGCCCCAACCTGCTTTCGAGCGATTGCATCTGCCGCGTGAGCGCGCTTTGCGACAAACCAGCCTCCCGCGCCGCTCGGGTGAAACTGCGATGCTTCACGACGAGGTGAAACAGATGCAGCGCATGCAGATCGAAAGGCTTCGTGGCGAGGTATTGTTGCACGCTTCGCATCAAAGCATGATTTTTATGCACTTCACGCATTTCTTGAGTAATGCGAGATCAGGGCCGCAAACCCACTCCAACACATCTCATGGCCAACATCCTCGACCGCCTGCCCCAAAACGTCCCCGGCCGCTTCTACGTCGATTCCACCTGCATCGACTGCGGCCTTTGCCCCTCCACCGCCCCAGCCCATTTCCGTCGCGATGACGACATCGGCCAAAGCTACGTGTTCTGCCAACCCGTGACCGACGAAGAGATCACCCTTTGCCGCGAAGCCCTCGAAAGCTGCCCCACGGAGTCCATTGGCGAGGAGTAGCTTCGATTCTTCCTCTGTGATCGTCCCGTCGAGATCGAGCTGGACACGCAGGCTTGGAGGCAGCCATCTGTCGTCCTCGCCGGTGGTGGCGGCGGCACCATCCAAGGCGGTCGCTTCCACGACCTCAGCAAAGACGAAAACCGCAAACTCTGCCGCCTCCACATCGCCCTCATGGACCGCATGGGCGTGAAAACCGCCCACTTCGGCGACGCGGAGAACGCGCTGGCGATTTGAGCCTCCAGATTTCTGCCCGGCGCTACAGCCTCCGCAGCCGCATCACGCTGCCCTTTGCCATGTTGGAGAACAGCAGCTCGCCGTCGCGGTGATCGGTGCTGATGCCGGTGATCGCAGGCTCGAAGGCGATGATCTCATGCTCCCAGCGGCCGTCCTCCTCCCGCAAAACGATGATTCGTCCGAAGGCATAGTCGGCGCAGAAATACGCTTTGCTGAACTCCGGGAACTTCGTGCCGTGATACACGACCCCGCCCGTGATACTGAGGCCGGTGCTGCGCGGATACTCAAAGATGGGATCGACGGGGTGAAAATCCGCAGGCAGCAGCTCCTTCCCCGGACCGAGATCGAACGCATGCAATCCCTCGCGATGGCTCCAGCCGTAGTCGCCGCCTTTTTCGATCAAGTTGACCTCCTCGTACAGGTTCTGGCCCACATCGGCTGCGAAAAGCCTTCCCGTGGGCGGATCAAAGCTGAAGCGCCAGACATTGCGCAGGCCCGTGGCCCAGATTTCCGTGCGCACGGTGACGGGATCGAGCTTCTCACCATGATGCGCGGTGGTACCGACGAAGGGATTGTCCGCTGGCACTGAGTAGGTGCCCGCATGCACGGCAGAATGCGCGTTTGGCGGCAGGCTGCCGGGTTTCTTGTCCACGTCGATGCGCAGGATCGCGGCGTGGAAGTCCTTGTTGATGAAGCGCCCGTTATCGAAGGCGTCGTTCGCCCCGCCGCCGTCGCCGACACTGATGTAGAGATAACCGTCCAGTCCAAAGTGCAGATCGCCTCCGTTGTGATTTCCCGCAGGGTCGGGCTGCGTGATCAGTGGCTGCTCTTGATCGCCGTCAAAACGCGAAATCCGCTGATGCAGCTTCCCGTCGATGCGCAGGCTGTAGCAGACGAAGAAGCGCTTGTTGTTTGCGAAGTCCGGATGAAAAGCGAGCCCCAGCAGCCCGCACTCGCCTTTGTCGTCGAGTCTTCCGTCCGGGCGCTCGCGAAGATCGGCAAACACCCGTTTCTCCGGCTGCGGTTGATCGAGCCCGGTGACCATCTGGATGCAGCCGGTCTTCTCCACCACGAACGTGCGATCCTTCTCACCCGGAGCGCCAACCACGGCCACCGGCATGGAAAAGCTCAGCCCGCCGAACGCATCCTCTAGCGCATACTTTAGCGGAGGCAGTGGCGGAGGCACCGGAGGCGGCTTTTTCACTTTCGGCGTCTGCCCGGCGGCGAAGCTGGCGCAAAGCAGGAGCAAGAGTACGGCGGGTTTCATGGCGGTCATTTCGATCCCAGCAGGTGCTTGATGAAAAAGTCGTTCGTCTCCTGCGCGGTGTTCGGTTTCTCGTCCGCGTGCCTTATTGTGCATTCGAGGCCGAGCGCGTCCATCTGCTCCTTCAGCTTGATGCCAAAGTTGATGTGATGGATGCCGGTGCCTGGCTTCGCATTCGCTGGCAAGGGGCCGCGCGGCTCGTTGTAGAACGCATGCACCGGTGGATCGTCTTTGGTCAGATAAGTGATCGCAGCGGCTTTCCTGAACATCTCGCGCGCGGCGGGCGTGTCGTATTGATCCCACTTCAGGCCGTAAAAGCCTTCGAGTGCCGGATGACGTGCGGCGGCTTCACCGACCCATTCGGTGATGGTGATCGGATCATAAGTACTCTGTGCGCCAAAGACAGCCATGCAGCTCAGCCGCGTGGACTCGCGTAGCACGGGGTCTTCGTTCTTCGGATCGGCCATGTCGTCGTGAAAGCCGATCCACAGCGAGGTGCCGGCGCCGGCGGAGCCGCCGGTCGCGCCGATGCGCTTTGGATCGATGTTCCACTCCTTGGCATGGGCGCGCGCATACTGGATGGCGCGCGCGCTGTCCATGTAGTGCGCCGGAAAAGTCACTTCGGGGGAGAAGCGGTAGTTGATCGCCATGACCGAGATTCCTTTGCTCAACAGTGCAAAGAGAGAGCCCGAGATGCTCTCCTTGCTGCCCGCACGGAAACCGCCGCCGTGGATGTAAACGACGAGCGGCGTGGGCGTGTCCGACTGCGCCTTCCACAGGTCGAGCACGTTGCGCTCATGTGGGCCGTAGCGTTCGTTCGCGAGATCAGGCTTTGGCTTGCCAGCGCCTCGCGGGGCCTTTTGCGCGTGCGCAGACGGGAGGACGAGGAGGCTGGCTATCAAAGCCGCCAGCACGGTCGGGAATCGGTGCGTGTTCATGGTTGCAATAGAAAACGACCCCGGCTGGTCAGATTACGCCTCTCTTCAATATTTTTAAGATGGCTCTGGTTGGCGATTTTTTACCTGAGTGGATCGCCATTCGCCTGGCACCATGCCTGCAAGTGCGCCTTCAAGTCATCGCGCTTCGCCGCGTGCTCGGATTCGGCGCTGAGGTCGTGGAGTTCGTGCGGATCGTTTTGCAGGTCGAAGAGCTGTTCGCGGCCAACTTGAGGATAGATCACGTATTTCCAGCGCTCGTCGCAGATCATGCGCTGGGTGTCGGTGAACACGCCGGTGACGAAATCATGCACGCGGTCGGCTTGATGCCGCAGCAGCGGCGCGAGACTCTTGGCGCGCACCGTCTCAGGTATCTCGGTGCCGGTGAGCTCGCACAGAGTGGGGAAGATGTCGCTGAGGTTGACGAGCGCCGCGCTGCGCTCGTCTTTCGGCAGGCCCGGGCCGCAGATAATGAAGGGGCTGCGGATGCTATGCTCGTATTCGTTTTGCTTGCCGAGCAGGCCGTGACTGCCGAGCGCGAGGCCCTGGTCGGCGGTAAAGATGATGATGGTGTCATCGGGCGAAGGCAACGCGTCGAGAATGCGGCCAAGCTGCGCGTCGAGATCGGTGATCATGGCATAGTAGAGCGCGAGTTCCTCCTTCACTTCGCTTTCGATTCGCGGGATAGGCAGCAGCACCTCGTCGCGCCCGCCGCGGTTGCCGTGATCGAAGGGGTGATCCTTCGCGAAGTTCACCGGCAGCTTCATTTTTGCGGCATCGTAACGATCCTTCATGCCCGCAGGCCACATGCGCGGATCGTGGGGAAAGGCGAAGTTCACATGCACGAACCACGGCCTGTCTTTCGGTGCGGCCCGAATGCCGCGAATGGCACCGTCGGCGACATGGCGGCTGTTGTCAGGCTGCAGGCCGACACCTTTGTCGAGCTCGACTTTGTTGTCGGCGTCTTTGAAGGTCCAGCCGCGATAGCCGGTGAGCGGACGACCGCGATCGTCGATGTCCGGCTGCGTGACGCCCTTGCCGCCGCCGCTGGAGTAGAGACCGCTCGTCGTGGTGTAGCCGCGCTGCATGGGATGGCCGTCGTTGTGCCATTTGCCGGTGTAGCAGGCGTGGTAGCCCGCTTTTTGGAGCGTGCCCGCCATCGTGGCGAGCTGGGGATTCACCACGCTGCCTGGATACTTCGACAGCGCTCTGAAGGCCGGATTTCCCGTCAGAATTTGCGCACGGCTGGCATAGCAGATCGGATAGCCCGCATACGCCCGCGTGAATGACGTCCCGTCTGCCACCAACCGGTCGAGCGTGGGCGTTTCGATGGTCGCATTGCCAAGCGCGTGGATCGTGTCCGGACGCTGATCATCGCTGACGACGAGGAGGATGTTCGGTGCCGCGTGCAGGCTCGCAACGAGCATCAGGTTGAAAAGGAACGTGCGCATCCCGCTTTAACGGTCCTCGAACGATCGTTATGACGGTAAGATGCCGTCACTCCTTGAAGCTTCCGTGCCAGTCACTTCGGCAGCCGCAGCACAAAACACGCGCCGTCTTTGTTAGCGGCATCGAGCGTGATCGCACCGCCGAGCGCGGTCGCCAGCCGCTGGCACAAGGCGAGGCCGAGTCCGACACCGGGCGCGGAGTGTGCGGCCTGATCGGCGCTCTTGTGAAACGGATGGAAGATGCGCCGCCGCTCGCTGCGCGAAATGCCGCCGCCGTGATCGCGCACGCGCAGCATGGCGAATTTGCCGCTCGTGTCGGCTTCGACGTGGATCACGGGCTCCGCCGCGCGCGGTGCGGCGTATTTGCAGGCGTTATCGACCAGATTGAAAAGGATCTGCTCCACCGCGGCTGCGTCGATATGCAATTGCGTTTTGCGATCCACCTCCGTGGCATGCACGCGCACCTCCATGCCGCAGTCATCGGCGCGTTGCTTCAGGCGTGGCAGGATGCGGTCCAGCAGCTCGCCGATGGTCACGTTTTCGGCACGCGCCTTCCCGCTGCCGCGCTCGAGCCGCGCATAGGCCAGCACGTTTTCGACGAGATGACTTAGGCGACCGGCTTCTCCCGTCAGCGTGTCGAGATAGGTCTTTCGTTGCGCCTCATCCGCCACCATGCCATCGGCGAGCATCTCGGAGTAAAGCCGGAACGTTGTCAGTGGCGTGCGCAGCTCGTGGGTCACGGCGGAGACGAAGTCCGCGCGTCTTTCACTCAGCGCCACGGTGCCATGCAGCACCAGGCCGACGGCGGCAGCGGCGAGCAGCACGCAGGCCAACGCGATGGCGAGGGAGCGGCGCAGCGGTGTCCAAAACGGCAGCGGCGGCAGTTGGATCACGCCTGGAACGAGACGCACCGGCAGTGCGGCGAAGCGCAGCGGGTCATCGGTGGGCCGCGCGCCTGCATTCGTGCTGGCGGCGGGTTCCAGCTTCGCATCGGGAAAAAGATCCGTGATCTCGCGCAGCCATGCGGCGTGCAGTTCCGGCCAGTCCAGCCACACGCCCTGCACCATGCGCACGCCATCCACGAAGGCTTCACGCGTGAGGATGAGATTCTTGCCAAGCCACACGCCCTGGAACGGACGCGAACTGTTCGGAGCGGGTGTGCTTTTGCGCGTGACGACCGTCGCGTCGATGGGCGCCGTACTTCCCGCTGTGTCATCGGCCTGAGCTGTAGCAGCGGCCAGTGAAGGCATTGCGCTGGCGGCAGGCGCAGGTGCTGCGGCCATCGGGGAGGGTTTCATCGCCTTGCCAGTTGCCGCTTCCGCCCTTTTTTCCATCACCTTCGCCGCAGGAGAAGGCTTCGCGCCATCGAGGTCAGCCTTCGCCAGAGCCTTGGAAGGCGGTTCCTTCATCTTGATCATCGGCTGTTGCTTGATCGCCTCCTCGGCCTGCGCATTGACCGCCCGATTGCGGAATGAGTTTTCGGCACTGCTGAGGATCGACTGCTGCTGTGCCACCTGCCCCTGCTGAACGGCCCATGCTGCATTGCGTGGCAGGCTGGCATCGTTGCTTTCAAGCGGCGGGGCCTCATCAAATTCAAAGCTCACCGCACAGGCCGTCTCGGCCAGCAGCCGTCGATTGAGAACCGTCGGCTGCGCTGGAGCCTCCGGCGTCTTGCTCCGGCGGAGAAAGTCGTACGATGACGAAACCTCCCGACGTGGCGTCATGGGATTCGCAGGCTGCGCCAGAAGCTCGCGCAGGCCACTGAGACGCTGCTCGCTGCGTGTCAGATCGTCCGCATTGATGAACTGCGCCAGTGCCAAGGCACGCTCGTCATTCTGTGGCACCTGGGGTGACATCACCTGACCCTTCGTGTCCATCTGGAAGTGCAGCAGCACATGCTCCGGCACCTCCGCCAGCAGCGGCGAAGGCACGAGCACGTCGCCCTTGGCCACGTTGGCATAGGCCTTGTTCACCAGGCCCTCCGGAGCGTGAAACGGCCGGAAATCAGTCGGCGGACGCGCATTCTCGCGCATGAGCAGCGCACTCGCCTGGAAATCGAGACGCCACAGCGCCAGCCGCACGCGCTCCTGCTGGTCCGCATCCCGCGCGGCCTCCTCACGCGTGCGCTCCAGCGCCAGCGTGTGCCAGCTCACCCACGCCATCGCCGCGAGCAGCAGCGCGAAGCAGGCGAGGAAGGTGATCCAGATGTGGAGGGGTTTGCGCATGAATTAGTTCGCTGTTCTCAGTTCTCCGTTCGCTGTTACAGGGGCTGTCCGACAGTTCGATGATCCAGGTTTCTCGTGAGGTATTGGAGAAAAGCGCCGATTTTGTCCCGAGTGTTGCCAGTGAGTTGAAAAAGCTGCCCAAATCGTTCCTGGCTCACATAGCCTTGGTCCAAGGCTCGGTAGAGCTGGCTCTGCAGTTCCGAACAAGAGCGCTTGGAGTATTGTAGAAACTTCACGAATTCGCGATTGCTGCCCGCATCAAAGCCTTCGGCGATATTGTCCATGATCGACCCTGCCGAGCGAAGCATCTGGTCTTTGAGCGAGAAATCGCGCCCCAAAGCCGAATCACGCACGACTTCATACACCTGCCGGGAGAGCTCCCGGCCCATTTGCCAGCTCTCGATGTCCTCGAATCGTCGAATGCTCATAAACTTGGATTGAAACTGCGAACAGCGAACCGGGAACAGCGAACAGTCATGTCAGTTGGTATCCTTTGCCACGAATCGTGACGATCACACGCGGCGCATCCGCGTCGTCTCGCAACTTGTGACGAAGGTTGGCGATGTGCATGTCCACCGTGCGCGTTTCGGTCTGCTTGTTGTCGATGTGCCAGACACGTTGGAGGAGTTCTTCGCGTGAAACTGGCCGCCCGCGATTGAGTGCGAGATAGCGCAGCACATCGCGCTCGCGTTCGGACAACTCAGCACTCTCGCCGTTCTCGAAGCGGGCGACGCTTCGGCCGAAATCAACCGTCGCGGCGGCCAGCGTGAGCATTTCGCTCACCGGTTGGCGTTCCGGCGCTCGTCGCAGCACGGCTTCGACGCGGGCGAGCAACTCGCGCACGCTGAAGGGCTTCACGACGTAATCGTCGGCACCGAGACGCAGGCCGCGCACTCGGTCATTTTCCTCACCACGCGCAGAGAGGATGATGACCGGAGTGCCCGGACGTTCACGACGCAGGGCCTTCAAGATGTCGAATCCGCTCGCATGCGGCAGCACGAGATCGAGCAGCATGAGGTCAAAGGTGGCGCTCAGGGCTAGCTTCAGGCCTTTGTCACCATCCCCGGCCTCAAGCGTCGTGTGACCGGCGAACTTGAGCGCATCCAGGACGCCGCGACGAATCGCGGCGTCGTCTTCAACAACGAGGATGGTGGAAGCCATGGCGGAAGGGTAAATGATGAATGACGAATGGGGAATGACGAAGTTGTGGTGCCGACGTCCGACGTCTTCGTCATTGCATTACTTCTCCCATGCGATGCCCTTTTTCTCCGCCTGCGTGCGCAACGCTTTCACCATGGCGGTGTCGAGGGTGTCGGTTTGGGCGGACTCCTTGCGTTTGGCGCTGACGTAGGCTTCGCGCTGCTTGTTCAGTTCGAGCACCTTCTGCTGAATCTCCGCACGTTCGGCGGTCTTCTTGGCGAGGTAGTCTTTGCGCTCGTCCACCGTCATCTTCTTCATCTCTTCCGGCAGGTCGGCCTCTTTGATCTTGGTGATGTCGAAGTCCTTCTGCTTGCAGGCGTCCACCAAATCCCAGCCGGTGTTGCTGTAGTTGGCGCTGGCCTTGCTGATCACGCGCTGCACCTGCGCGCCGGATTCGGCCTTGGCGGCGGCGTTGCTGTCTTGGACCTCCTGGCGGAGCTTCGATGCGGGAGCATCTTTGCCGTAGCTGATGTAGGTCTTGTTCAGCTCTTCGTTGAGCTTCACGATCTCCTTGTCCTGCGGTGCCTCGATGTGAACGATGGCCTGGTTCTGGTCGATCACGAGGTATTTGCCGTCGGCGAGCAGCGCGCCCTGATTCCAGTTGCCGGCGATGCCCTGCGCTTCACTGCCGCAGTGAATGGTGTTCACGATGATACCCTTCGCGATCGCTTCCTGACAGCTCTTCTTCGAATCAACCGGACCCTGCGTGAAGGGTTCGTTGCCGGCGATGAAGACGGCCTTGTAGACCTTCGGGTTCGCATCCCAGGTGAGATCCTTGGTCGCACGCTGGATCACCGCGCCGCAGTATTCGTCGCCGCCGTTGGTGGTGAGGGCGAAGAGATCCTCGGAGATTTTGTCGAGATCGCGTGTGAGTGGCTGGATCTGGCGGATCCAGTTCTCCTCGGGCCGCAGCGATGACTTGCCGTATTCGTAAAGAGCCACCTGCACGACGGGCGTCTTGCCGTCCTGCTTGGCGGTGATGAATTCGTTCACGAGCTTCCAGAGCTGCGTCTTCGCCTGTTCGATGAGGCCGCTCATGCTGCTGCTGGTGTCGAGGAGCACGGCGATCTGCACGACGGGTGTGTCAGGCGCGGAGTTCACGGGGGCGACTTCCGCCACGGGTGTGGGCGGCTGGATGTCTTTGGCGGTGGCGAGGCAGGCGGTCAGGGCCGCAGCGATGAGGATGTGTTTCGTTTTCATGGATGTGGGTGTGTTGGGTTCGGGAAAAGTTCAGCGGACGAGCACGATCTGGCCGCGATGCGCGAGCAGCAGCTCGCCACGCAGCGCGAGCAGGCCCTGGCGGTTGTCGGCGGCGAGTTCATCGACAAGGCGGCCAAATTCGGCGCTGCCGATCTCCACGGTGCGGTCGGGTGCGCGTTCAGCCCTGGCGGCGTTCGCATCCGTCCAGCGGTTGCCCTTGTTGAAGAGCGCACCGGCCTGGCACTGCTGCACGCTGGTGATTTCGACCGCCTGCATCTTCTCGTCGAGGAAGCGATTGCGGACATTGAGCTGCTTCGATTCGGCCGACTTCTGTAGATTCTCCGACTGCGATACCGCTGCGGCTCCGCTGCGCATCTTCATCGCCTTGTCATTGTAAAATGTGCTGGCACGGGCTGCGTTCGCCGGTGCGGCGGCGAGGGAGGTGCCTTCTTCGGCGAGGAAGGCGGTGTATTCGGTGAGAATGCCGAACTGTGTCGAGAGGCGGACGATTTCGTTCACCAGCTCGGTCGTGTTCGCCGTCGCACCATCGGCGCCGAGATCACGAATGGCCTCGCTGAGCACGGCGATCTTGTTGCTGGCCCACAAGCGGGCCACGAAGGCGTTCGCGGTGCTCGCCTTGTCGAGATGGAAGGTGAAATCGAACTTCCGCTCGCCTTCCGCCGATGCGCCGGTGAGCTGGAAGTGCAGCGGTGATTCGCCGCGATAAGTGCCGGAAAGGAGAATCTGCTCGCCCTGAAACACGTCGGGCAGCGGCGATGGAATGAGGTCGCTCACGCGATTCGGATCATCCAGCACGCGCAGCACGGGTCGGGTGAGCAGCGGACCGCGCAGGCGATCAAAAACGCGGCTGACTTTCACCTCCACATCCTCCTTTGGCAGCACGAACTCGGCATTGGCGCGGGTTTCGCGGGCAATGCGTGAGAGCAGCGGTGTGTTCACGTCCACACCGACGCCGAAGGTGAACACGCGGCGCTGATGCGGATTGCCCTTCGCCACGGCCTCGCGAATCGCCTTCTCCGAAGTCTGGCCGATGGTCGGCAGGCCGTCGGTGAGGAACAGAACGATGGGCAGCATGCCTTCGACGGGCTTTTGCCGCAGCGCTTCGACGATGGAGTCATGAATGTTCGTGCCGCCGCTGACGCGCAGGGCGCTGATGTAATCGCGGGCCTGCTGCGTCGTCTTCGCGTCCTTGATGACCGGCTGCGCGGCGAACATCTCGACGGCTTCGTTATAGACGATGAGGTTGAAGCCCTCGCCGTCTTCCAAACCTTCGATCACCTGCAACGCGGCCGCTTTCACCTGGTCCAGTTTCGGACCCGCCATGCTGCCGCTGCGGTCGATGACGAGCGTGACCTCGCGTTTGATCGGCTCTGCATCGGCTCTTGGCTTCGGCGGGGCGATCATGACGAGAAAATAGCCGCCGCCGATCTTCGGATCAGGATAGGCGAGCAGCGAGGCCGTCATCTCGCCCTTGGTCTCGCGCAGCAGCGACACGCGGAAGGCTCCGGGGTCCTTGGTCACGCAGGAAAGGCTCGCCTCGCGATCATTCGACTGCTTCACCGCGATTTCATGACTCGGCGAATACACCGAGGCGATGCGCGAGGTCGATTTGACGCGCATGGACACCTTCCAAGGCACCGCATACTCCACCGCCTCCGAACGCGGCAGCACGTAGTCGAGCCGCGCGCCGTCCACTTCGAGGAGCTGCTCATAGGTCAGGCGCACCTTCTGCGTGCCGTTGGCCGGAACCGGAAACACGCTCGATTTCACCACCGCGTTGCCGACAAACTCCAGCAGCGCCGGATCACGCGTCTGCGCCACAATGCTGTCGTAGATGCGGCGTGCTTCATCGCGCGGCAGCAGTCGTGCGGTTCCCTCCGCAGAGCCGCCTTCGAACGTAAACGCCTTCAGCACCGCTCCGCTCGGCACCGGCACGAGCAGTTCCGACTCCAGCGGCCGCCCCGTCGGATTGCGCAGCGCGATGTCGAGCGTCGTCGTCGCGATTTGATCAGCGAGGTCGATCCTGGCATCGACTTGCGTGACTTGAACCGCCTGCGTGCTGATCACGCGGGTGTTGGGTGAGATCCACGCGTTCTGCGCGATCAGGTTCGTGGCGAGAAAGAGGGCACAAAGAATCGTCTTCATGCCGCCATGATGATCCTGGCGGGATCAGGCGTCTGTAAACGCCGTGTAAAGTTGTCCTGTTCCTGCGGAACAGGACGAAATGAGCCTTGTTCCGCAGGAACAAGGCAACTTTACCGCGCCAGCAACTCCTCGCCTCGATACACCACGCGCTCGACCATGCCTTGAAGCGTTTGATCGAGGAAGGGCGTGTTGATGCTTTTCGACTTCATCAACTCGCGGCTGAAGGTGGTGGCGCGGGCGGGGTTGAAGAGGATGAACTCGGCGATGCCGCCTTCTTTGACCGGCACGGGCGGGAGTTTCATGAGGCGGCGGGGTTCGGCGCTGTAGCGCTGCACGATGAGTTGCCAACTGAGGATGTCTTTGGAGATGTAGTAGTCGTAGAGCGAGACGAGGGCGGTTTCGAGACCGGTGATGCCGAAGGGGGCGCTAGCGAAGTCCTGGTTCTTTTCGAAAGGCGTGTGCGGGGCGTGGTCGGTGGCGATGACGTCGAACCAGCCGTCCTTGAGGCCCTGCAGCAGCGCGGCGTTGTCCTCGGGCGTGCGCAGCGGCGGGTTCATTTTGTAGTGCGTGTCGTAGTCGCCGATGTGCTCGTGATTGAACATCAGATGGTGCGGCGCGATCTCGCAGGTGACGCGGATGCCGCGATCCTTGGCCCGCTTGATGGTGCCCATGCCGCGCTCGGTGCTGACGTGCTGGATGTTGAGATGCACGCCGGTGAATTCGGCAAGGCGGATGTCGCGTGCGATGCAGACTTCCTCGCTGATCGCGGGGATGCCGGGCAGGCCGAGCGAGTAGCTGATCTTGCCCTCGTGCATGCAGCCTTTGCCGCTGAGTTCCTTCACTTCGCAATGACTTGCGATCGGGATGTCGAACTCGCGGGCGTATTCCATGGCGCGTCGAAGCACCTGGGGATTATCGACGGGAAAACCGTCGTCCGTGAGCATCACGGCGCCTGCCGCCTTCATTCCGGCGATGCCCGCGAGTTCCTCGCCCTTGCGGCCTTTGGTGATCGCTCCAGTCGTGTAGATGCCGGGGCCGATGCGTGTGCGGCGGGCGCTTTCGAGCACGCTGCGGACGACGCCCGCGTTGTCGATGGCGGGCGAGGTGTTCGGCATCATGACGAAGCCGGTCACACCGCCGTTGATCGCCGCCTCGGCGCAGGTGGCGATGTTTTC
The DNA here is from genome assembly GCA_964452755.1 of uncultured Prosthecobacter sp. Taxonomy (GTDB): domain Bacteria; phylum Verrucomicrobiota; class Verrucomicrobiia; order Verrucomicrobiales; family Verrucomicrobiaceae; genus Prosthecobacter. The sequence goes on from CAYVQY010000001.1 coordinate 2,284,769, forward strand.
CTTGTCGTCCTGCCCCGGTTCGCGGGCATGGACGTGGATGTCGAAGAGTCCTGGAAGCAGTATGCGCCCTGTGCAGTCGATGGCCTCTGCGTTCTCCACACCCGTGATGTTCGCGGCCACCCCGATGATCTTGTCTCCCTCGACGAGCACGTCGGCAGTCTGGAGCTTCGGCGAGTCTTCGCTGGCGATCTGGGCGTTGCGGTAGATGCGTTTCATCGTGTTGGGCATGATGTCGCGAAGGACTTGAGAGGCAAGTCGGCTTCTTGCATCCCTGAGGGATCCCGCCTCACTTCTTCCGCACGTAAAGCAGCACGCGGTCGTGGGCCAGGAGGCAGAGATCGAGGCGGCCGTCCTTGTCGAGATCGAGGGCGGTGTAGTCGTGCGGTTCGTTGGCAAGGCCCATTTTTCCACGGAAGTGCGGGTCGGTCTCGAAAACGCGGAAGTGCATGGTGCTTTGCCACTTCATTCCGGCGGCGGGTTGGAAAAACTCGATGACGCGGCTCTTCGCGGTGTCCAGCAGGGCGATGTCATCGACGTCTTCACCGGAGAAGGACGCGGCGATGAGGTCGGCGGGCGCGGTGTCCTTGAGCTCGCTGTCGAAGCTGGCGACGGTTTCGAGCTTGAGCGAGGGGCCTTCGAGCGGCGTGATCTGAAAGCTGGTCTGGCCGAGGAGCAGGAGGCGGGAGCCGTCCTTGTCGTTGATGAGAACACAGCGCTGCGGCGTCATGACCGGCAGCGCGTGGGTGTGATCGGCGCGATAGACGCGGTCCTGGCCGGCGGTGAGCTCGTGCAGCTTGCTGTGGGTGGCGTCGATGAGCAGGATGGCGGTCTTTCCAGCCCGCTTGGAAACGAGGGCGCTGTGCAGCTCGGCGGCGGGATCGGGCGCGTTGAACTGCTCGACGATGGTGGCCCTGCCTTTGGCATCGACTTTGAAGGCACGGGCGAGCTGCTGGTGGGCGATGATGATCTCGTCCCTTCCATCGCCGTCGAGGTCGCCGGTGGTGAGCGCGGAGGGGGCAATCTTGCTGACAAAGGTGTCCGGGATGCCTTCGACACGCTTGAAGGGTGTTTTGGCGTCTCCCGTGGTCAGCAGCAGATGCATGGGACCGAGGCTGGAGAAGAGGGCGAGGTCACCCCGCCCGTCCTGGTCGGCATCGACGACCCGTGCGCCGTTGATGCGGCCGGTTTTGACATCGAGTTCCTGAGTGGCGGCGGCCAGTGCCTTGCCGGTGGCGGCTTTGCGCAGCGTGACGAGCTGCGGCTTGGTCTTGATCTCGGTGACGCAGAGGATGGCGGAGTCGGCTTTCTCGTCCAGTGATCCGGTGGTCAGCGCGAGGAGCGTTTCACCCTCCTTCGCCTGGTAAACGATCTCGGGATAAGTGAGGCGGTTGTTTTTCCAACCAGCGACGCCGATGGCTTTTTCGCCGGGGCTGAGGAGGACGAGATCGGGCTTCGCGTCGGCGTCCACGTCGGCGATGGCGAGGGACTCGACGCCGCTGAGCACGGGAAATTCGCGACCGGCGCTGAAGCTGCCGTCCGGGCCGCCTTCAAAGAGCCAGACGCGGGCGGCCTTCGGCTCGGACATGAGGACGTCCGCCGCGCCATCGCCGGTGAGGTCGCCAAAGACGACGGCGCCGTTTTTCGAGCCGGAGGGCGGCATGGCATGGCGAATGGTGGCGGCGCGATTCGCGTTCGGCTCGGCCTTGCCGCGGATAAGTTTCGCGACTTCGACCATGTTCGTCTCGTCCTGAATCCAGGCGACGCCGGTTTTCCCGGCACCGAGGCGCAGAGGGTGCAGCCAGTGACGCGCCACAGGAATCTCGAGCCGCCACTCCTCGCCAAAGCCGGCGCCATCCCGCTGGAGACGCACGAGCAGCGCGTCGCCTTCCGCGGCGGTGTAGAAGATATCCACGCGTCCGTCGCCGTCGAGATCGGCTGTGGCGAGGCCACCGCAGCCGCTCTCTCCCAGTGCGTGGTTCTGCGGCGTCTCCCAGCTTCCGTCTGCTTTTTGCAGCAGCACCATGAGCCGGGTGCCGGTGAGCAGGGCGATGTCGTCGCGTCCGTCGCCGTTCAAATCGCGGGCGACGAGGGTCTCGGTGTCATCAGCGACGGAGTCGAGCGTGAACTCGCGCTTCTGCGACCAGTCCACCATTTCGCCCTGGGTGCGGAGGACAAGTTTGTCGTCGTCGGTGACATAAGCGATGTCGGATTTCTTGTCGCCGTTCCAGTCGCCCACGGCGAGCGCTGAGGCGGCGCGGCCGATGACGAGCGGCTGCTTGTCAAAGCGCGAGACTTCGAGGATGGGATTCCAGCGATCCGTGCGGGCGGACTTTTCAGGATCGCCGGGGCGGACGCCCTCCTTGCGTTGGAGCAGGAACTCGATGCGTGCGCGGGAGGCGTTGACGATGGCGAGGTCGGTCAGACCGTCGCCATTGAAGTCGCCCGCACGCGGACTGAAGGTGTTCCAGTCGAGTTTGACGACTTCCGGACCGTCGAGATAGAGCGCGGCAGGGTCCGCGATGGCGGCCGTGGCGAGGAGGCTGAGAAGGACAGGGCGCATGGGACAGGACGCTGTTACTCCGCCGGCTGCATGATGAGGTAGTGAATCTGCACTCCGTCGGGGTGCGAGTACTGGGTGCCGAGCATGCGGCCAAAGTAGCGCTGGAAGACCTCCTTGGAGGGGATGGCGCTGGAATCGAGCATCTGGCCGGAAGAGTCGTCCTCGGCCTCGGCGGGCGCTTTTTTGCCCGGGCCCTTCTTTTTGGCGGACGCCTTCTTTTTGCCGCTCTTCTGCTGGGCCTCCAGCGCGGCGGCGGCGGTGGCGAGCATGCTGAAGGCGCTGCCGACATCGGCGACGGTCGCGCCTCCGTAGTTCGGCGGGACGGCGGCCAGTAGTTTTTCCACCTGCGGGTTGTCCCAGATGGCCGGGCCGGAGGGGTCCTTCATGCGGGCGAGTACTTTTTTCAGCGTGTCCTGGGCACCCACGGAAATGAGCAGATGCCTGCCGGTGTTGCAGTAGGCCATCTCGGAGGCGGCATTCTCCGTCTGGGAGAGCTTCAGGGTGTTGACGGAATAGCCGAGGAAGTCGGATTCCTGAAACGCGCCGAATCCGGCGCCGACGAACTGTTTCAGGCTGTTGAGGGCGCCGCCGAGTTTGTCGGCGTTTTTGATCTTGAAGACCATCACCTGGCTCTGCTCCTCCAACTGGCCGTCCTGCACGGAGGAGATTTCGTCCTCCAGGCTGCCGAGGAAGTCGTTGCGGATGTTGAAGCCGAGCTGCTGCTCGAACTGCGGGATCTGCATCGTCACCATCATCGCCATGGGGCCGAGCTTCGTGATCATGCCCATCAGGCTGTCGTAGAATTTTCCGAAGTCGTAGCGGGTGACGCCACCCTGGAGCACGTCACCGGGAATGAACGCCGGGAGGGTGACCTCGTTGGCCGTGGTGCGCATGATGGACATGATGCCGGCGGGTTTTTCGGGGTGGAGGATCGCGATGTCGGTGCGCATCTTGCCGGCTTCCATTTCCAGCGTGAAGGCGACGGCCTGCATCTCCTCGACGCCCAGCATGTTCATGATGACCTGGGGCGTGATGCCCATCGCGGCCATGGCGTCCGCCTCCCCGTCCTTCTTCTCCTTTTGCGCAGCGTCAATGGCCTTGCGACCGAGTTCGAGCATCTTCACGCCGTTGACATAGAGCATCATGTCTCCGCCACCGTTGGTCATCTGGCCGATGCGGGCGAGGTGGTCCCTGGCGTCGGCGGGCGGATCTCCCGAGCCGCTCTTCACTGCGGCGATCATCTGCTCCAGGAGCTTGCGGGAGGTGGACTCGATCATGACGTCGTCCACGAAGGCCCATGCGGTGAAGCAGGCGTCGGCTTCCGGGTCGTCGGTGGCGATCTTCGCGCTGGCGCCGTTGAGTTCGACGGACTCGACCTTCACATCCGAGTTCTTCTTCTGCTCCGCCTCGACCTCGGCCATTTTATGCGCTTCGATCTCCGTCTGCTTGCCGGCGACTTCGCAAAGGGAAACGCTGGGAGGATTGTCTTTGAAATCCTCAAAGTCGTCCAGCACGAGAAAGCTGACGAGGGCGCCCGGGTAGTCCTTCAGCACGTCGTGCATGCCGCTGCCGTAGTGCTCCTTGAAAAACTTGTCCCAGGGGGCGTCTCCATTTTGGCGCATCGGCGCCGTCCACCGCTGCACGGCCTCGTCCTGCATAAAGGCGGCGAAGGCGCTCTCGTCCCAGTCGGCCAGGAGTTCCGGCGTGTTTTTGACCGAGATGACGGCGGCGGTGCCTTTCGGCATGAGAGCGAACCACTGTTCCAGGCGTTCCGCGGCGGAAGCCGGAAGCACGCTGGTGATGGCGAGGGTGAGAAGGACGAGGGCGCGTGGGGTTTTCATGATGATGAAGGAGTGCTGAAAGGAGGAGGCGGGAGGCATCAGCCGCTGGTGGTGACGGATTCCGGCTTGGATTTTTCCTCCGGCGGCGCGGGCGGCGGCAGGTAGCGGAAGCCGGCGTTCGGATTGCGAGGGTCGAAGGCGAAGGCCTCCCGGTTTTTCAAAAAGAGCTTCAGCACGTCCGAGGGGATGGAAAAGCCGAGACCCTCGACACCCACGCCCGAGGCCTTCATGTTGTTCACGCCCACGACCTCGCCGCGGGAGTTGAAGAGCGGCCCGCCGGAGTTCCCTGGATTGATCTGCGTCGTGCTTTGAATGTACCAGCGCCCGCCGCTCTCACGCGACCGAATGCTGACGATGCCCTTCGAAACCGAGCGCTCCAGCCCGAGCGGACTGCCGATGGCAAAGACCTCCTGGCCCTGCGTTAGCGGCCCGGATTCTCCCATCGGCACAAAGGGCAGGGATGCGGCGGCGGGATCGTCGATCTGCAGGATGGCGAGGTCGAGAAAGCCGTTCATGGCGATGATCTTCACCTTCGGAAACGGCTGCTTCTCCAAGCCGCCCGGTTTCTTGCGATAGACGACCACCGTGATCTCCCGCTCCCCGGCGATGACGTGCTGGTTGGTGACGACGTAGCCGAGCTTGTTGATGATAAAGCCGGAGCCGAGGCCTGAACCGGTCTGAATCTGCACCACGGACTCCGCCACGCGCTGGACGTTCTTTTCGACCGTCATCGGCTCACGGCCCGGTTCCACGAAGTAGATGTCCTCCCCCTGCACCGCCGCGGCTTTTGTTGCCGCAATCGCCTTCTCGAAAATGGAGATGTCCGAGCGTGGCACGGTGAGCACGGTGTGACCCAGGTCGAGGATGACGGCGTCCTCGCGCTCCTTCAGCACCTCGCCGCGCAATTCCGCGCCGTTTTTGAGGACGATCTTCATCGACTCCCCCGCGCCGGCGGAAGTCAACAGGCAGCAGGCGGCGAGGAGTCCGAAAAGCGCGGTGTTTGGCATCACGGGCGCGGACTCTAGCGGACGCCCCCCGGGATACGAGCCTTTTTTGCACAACCCCGGGCGGGAGCCTGTTTGAACGGAATCTTCCGTTGTCAGGGCGGGAGCCTACGGCTAGGATGAGAGGTGGTTTGAACACCTGGGTTGGCGGCTAGCAAAGACGATCCTGGCGTGAGGGCCGGATCAATCAATTTTTCAGCAATTATTCATGGGCGCGTTCTCTCTTCCGACGGTGAAAATAGGCTCGGTTTCGATGGATGGCACGGAACCCGTGTTCATCCTCGGTCCCTGTGTCATTGAGAGCGAGGAATTCATCTGGGACGTGGCCCACAGGCTCGGGGCGCTGGCGGAGCAGCACGGCTGGCGCTGGATTTTCAAGGCTTCCTACGACAAGGCCAACCGCAGCGCGATTTCCTCCTACCGGGGGCTTGGCTGCGCGGCGGGCTGCAGGCTGCTGGCCGAGATCGGCGCGAAGCTGGGCGTTCCGGTGACCACGGACATTCACACCGCCGAGGAGGCCAGGCTGGCGGCGGAGCACATCGACCTGCTGCAGATTCCCGCTTTTCTTTGCCGCCAGACCGATTTGATCGTCGCCGCAGGTGAGACGGGACGTACTATCAATGTGAAAAAGGGCCAGTTCCTCGCTCCGTGGGATGTGAAAAACATCGCCGACAAGCTGGTCAGCGTCGGCTGCGAGAATTTCATGTTCACCGAACGCGGCACGACTTTCGGCTACAACAACCTCGTGGCCGACATGCGCTCCCTTTACTGGATGCGCGAGCTCGGCTACCGGGCGGTGATGGACGCCACGCACAGCGTGCAGCGCCCCGGCGGACTCGGAACCGCCACCGGCGGCGACGGCAAACTGGCGCCGGTGCTCGCGCGCGCGGCGGTGGCGACCGGATGCGACGGTGTCTTCATGGAAACCCACCCGGACCCCGCCAAGGCGCTGTCCGACGGCCCCAACCAAATCCCACTTTCGCAGATCGCCGACGTGGTTGAAACTTTGAGAAAGATTCATGGCATCGTTCGAGACATTGCTTGAGGCCCTGCGCCGCCGCTGCTTCGGCTGGTCCATCGCGCTCGGCGTGGTGGCCGGGTGCGTCATGTTCGTCGGCAGCCGTTCGGCAGCGGCGATGGATGCGGGCCTGAGCTCCTTCATGCGAATGATTCCGCTCGGGGCTGAGAGTCGCGGCGCGGTTATCCCGTCCTTCGATGAAGAGGGCAGGCGCTCGTCCCTGATCACGGCGGACGTGATCCGGCGCATCGACGATGAACGCATCTACGCCGAAGGCCTCGTGGTGAAAATGCTCAATGCGGACTCCTCCAAAGACCTCCGCATGGACCTGCGCACCGCCTTTTTCCAGATGGCCACCGGGGTGCTGCGCAGCACCGAGCGCAGCCGCGTCAGCCGGGCGGACTTTCAAATCGAAGGCGACAACCTGGTGTTCGACACGAACAAAAACCAGGGTCGCATGACCGGAAACATCCGCATGGTCATCTTTGACAGCGGCACCCTCAGCGGCGAGAAAACGCCCTCCGCCAACCCTCAACCCAGCAAGTGACATGAAGCCATCCGTCATTCTCCTTGGCACCCTGCTTTTCTGCGGGGTGGACGCATGGGCGCAGTCCACGCGGAAGCCCCTGTTCGACTTTAGAAAAAAGGCCGACGACAAGGCAACCTCGCAGGCGGTCGATGCCGCGAAAAAGATCATCGAAGCCGTACCCGACGGTGTCAAAGAGCAGGCCAAGGAAATGATCACCTCCCCGGAAACCGAGGACTTGAGGAAAAAGGCGCTCCAGACTGCGGGAGCCCTGATGCGCGAAGGCGGCAGCACTCCGGCAGCCGCACCAGCCGCAGGGACGGAACCCCCGGCCACCCCGGCGGCGGCACAGCCCGCCGTGCAGGAGGCCCCTCCGCCGCCGCTGGCCGGCCCACAGGCCCAGCCACTTCAGCCTTTGAATCTCGACGATGCTCCTACCGCGACGAAGGGCCAGATCGTGATCACCGCCCAGAAGAGCGCCTTTTTTGACGCCAATCTCGGCTACGGCATCTACGTCGGCGACGTGCGGGCCCGCCATCCGCAAATGTACATCGAGTGCGAGGAACTCGAACTCCATATGGTCAAGGATCAGGGTGAAACAAAGTCCAAGCCGACACCGGCCGCCAAAGACTCGGACATCCTGGCTCCGCCGACGGAAACCAAGGCCGAGGGCCCGCCCATTGAAAAAGCCGACGCCCGCGGCCCCATGGTCACGGTGGAAAAAATGTCCGAAGAGGGCGAGCTGCAGGTCGGACACTGCAAGCACCTCATTTACGACGGCAAGACAGGCAACACCACGCTGCTCATCTGGCCCCAGGTGCAGATCGGCAACAAGCTCCACAAGTCCACCGAACCGGGTTGCGTCATGATCATTGACCCCAAGGGCAAACTCAGCACCTCGGGGGGCAACGAAACCATCATCCTCCAAGGCGAGGACGCCACCCCCAAGAGCCGCTCCGGCGCGGCCCCCGCCGGCTCCGCACCGCCCCAGCAATGACCATGGCCACCCGCAGGAAAAAGCCCAAGACCACGGTCGATGAGGAGACCAGGGATCCCGCCCTCCCCCTCGATCACCTGCAGGCGTCCGACGAGCCGCAGGTCGAATCCCAGCCCGCCCCGGTCCGGGATGAAAACACGCTTTTGCACACTGAAGGCCTGCGCAAGGTCTATGATGGTCGCGCAGTGGTCAACGGTGTCGATATCGAGGTGAAAACGGGTGAAATCGTCGGCCTCCTGGGTCCCAACGGCGCCGGGAAGACCACGACGTTCTACATGATCGTCGGCCTCGTCCGCCCAAACGACGGCAGAGTCGTCTTCAACGGCCAGGAGGTCACCACCGAGCCGATGTTCATGCGCGCCCGCTATGGCATGGGCTATCTGCCGCAGGAGGAGTCCATCTTCCGCCGGCTCACCGTCCGGGAAAACATCCTCGCCGTCATGGAGACGCAGCCCTTCACCAAGGCTGAACGTCACGACCAGACCCAGTCCCTGATGGAAAAATTCGGCATCGACCATGTCGCGGACAATCTGGCCATCACCCTCTCCGGCGGTGAGAAACGCCGCCTCACCATCGCCCGCTCCCTCGTCACCTCTCCAAAGCTGCTGATGCTCGACGAGCCCTTCAGCGGCGTCGATCCCATCGCCGTCAGTGAAATTCAGGACATCATCCGCATGCTGCGTCAGGCCGGTCTGGCCATCCTCATCACCGACCACAACGTGCGTGAGACCCTGAACATCGTGGACCGCGCCTACCTCATCTTCGAGGGTCGCGTGCGCCGCCACGGCAGCAAAGATTTCCTCGTCAACGATCCCGAAGCCCGCCGCCTCTACCTCGGCGAGGGTTTCACCATGTAGTTTTTTTCAATCCAACCCCAAAAACCAGGAGCAAACCACCATGCAAAAACACAACGTCAACCTGCCCATCATCGTCACCGCACGCCACATGGACGTCACGGACGCGATCCGCGAATACGCGCACAAGAAAATCGAAAGCCTGCACCTGGACTACCCGCGCATCATTGAGGCGAAGATCGTCCTCGACGTGCAGAACCACCACCGCCACATCGCGGAAATCATCCTCTTCTGCGCCGACCACATCGTCATCGAAGTCAAGTCCGTCACCGAGGACATCTACGCCTCCATCGACGAAAGCACGGCGAAGATCGCCCGCCGCATGCGCAAGTACAAGACCCGCCTGCTCAAGAACCACCGTCCGCGCGAGGGCGGCTCCATCCGCCACCTCGAAGAGCAGGTTTACCACCAGGAGGTGCTGCACACCGAAGACGAGCACATCGAGCCCGCCTACGTCCACAAGGAAAAATACTCTATCCGTCCGCTCTATGCCGACGAGGCCATCATGGACCTCGAAATCAGCGAGCGGCCCTTCGTGCTCTTCCACAATCAGAAGACGGACCGCCTCGCCATCCTCTTCCGCCGCAAGGACGGCGACTACGGCCTCATCGAGCCGGAGGACAAGCACGCTGCGGCGGCGAAGTAAGGCCTCCCGGCATCCCTTCCTCCCTCAAATCTCCCGGCGGCCTCGAAAGAGGCCGCTTTTTTTACGCGGCAGGGGGAGGGTGCCTGGCGAAGGCGGCGGAGCCCTCAGCGCAGCTTCTGAAACTCAGACCAGCCCTCCCAGGCGATGCGCTGGAGATCGGCGCGGTCTTTTTCGGAAAACTTGCGGGTGATGGGATCGCCGTCCCGGTCCTTCGTCTTGTCGTTTGATCCGTCCTCAACGAAGCGGATGTCCGTGATGGAATCGACGGGCAGGCCGACGGGGCTTTTCCCGAAGAACGCAGCGTAAAGAGTGCAGGCGGTGAGGTAGGCCATGGTCTGGTTGAGGTGCGCGTCGTTGACGAAACGCAGCGTAAGATCCGGCCGCTGCGTCTGGCAGCGCTGCGCCACCAGCGCCATGGGAGCGACGGATGCGTCGATCTTGTTCGCGAGTGCGGCGATGGCGCGTTCCTTGGCGAGGACGGGTGCCGAATCCGGCACGGCGGTCAGTGCCTTGTCGTTTTGCGTCATCGGCGTGGTTTCATACAGGATCACACGGGCGCCCTGAGCCTTGGCCAGCTCGGCGAATTTCGGGGCGTACTCGGCATACAGCGTGGGATCGCCTTCGATGTCGTCGCGGTAGGATTGCAGCACGATGACATCCCAAGTCTGGCGGTTTGCCTCGATCTGCGGAAGCAGGGCGCGATGACGCGCGAGGGCGGCGGGAGCATACTTGTCCTTCGGATCGGCGGCGACGGCCTCCTCCAGCGCGGCGATCACGGCTTTTTCCTCGGCTTCGGTCAGCGTGGACTGCTTCACGATGTTCTGCGTTCCCAGACGCCAGTGATCCTTCAGGGTGCGACCGCCATAGATGACGTCGGTGCGGTTGAACGTCAGCCCGGGATTGCCCGCCTCCGCCATCGCCTTGACCACCGTGGAGAGATTGTGGCGAGCCGTGAAGCTGTTGCCGATGAAGAGCACGTTCAGCGTCTTCTTCCCGTCCTCCGCAGATGTGGCCGCGGAAAACGAGGCAAGGGCGAGCGCGTGGAGCGCGAGTCGGCGGAGAAGTCTTTTCATGGTCGGGGGAACTTGTAATCGGGCGGCGTGCAAAGCGCCAAGAGGGAACGATGGGTTTCCTGTTGTCTCTCAGTGATTCAACCCTGCGACTTCTGCGACGACACCATTAATTGTGGAAGAGGATCTCGTCAGAAAAGGCATTCGGGGCTAGCATGGCGCATACGACTCATGAAGGACCTGCTGAAGGACATCATCATTCCATTCTCGCTCATCGCCCTGGCATTGGGGCTGGGGCTGCTGTTCATCGCCCGGCGTCAGATATCGAATGCGGAGGCACTGACGGGCCACCGACGCGATGCGGTAGCGCAGGTGACGAAAAAACACACGCACACCACCATGCATTCGCAGGAGCTGGGGCGTCCCCGCCAAGGCATCACCACCTACATCCTGGAATACGAGTTTACCCATCCTGACACCGGCAAGGTCTGGTCCGGCAGCGCCGATGTGGCGAAGGAAGTGTGGGACGGCATGGAGGTGGGGCGTCACTACCAGGTGATCTTCTCTGAGGAGGATCCCGGCCTTTCCTCACTTTTCGAGGGTGACGAGTTCAAAGCGGGAGCCGTCCTCGCCAACACCCTTGGTCAAAGTCTTTCGCTGCTGGGTCTGTGCGGTCTGGTGCTGGGCTTCTGGCTGAAGCGGCATTAGATTTCTGTTCAAGTCGTCGCTGCCATGTAGATGCGCACACACGATTTTTTCATTCCGATGGAAACCTTCTTCCTGCTCGCGCTTATGATGTTGGCCCACCTGCTGGGTGCGGGGGTCGCCATGGGTGGCGGAAAGTTTTTGGGTTTTTCACCACCGCCGGGATCGATGGCGCTGCTGGTGCTGGGCATGCCGTTGGCGGCCGCGTGGCTGGCCGAATTCACCACGGGACTATGGCGGCACACTCCGGGGACGCTAGGGTTGGGTTCTTTGACGGTGGCATTGCCGATGGCGGTTTCCGGATTGTTCACGGCCGCCGTCGCGATCGGTCTGTGTCGGCGGTTGAATTCAGCCAGCATTCTATTTTCGCGGGATTCCCCGGCGCTCACCGCCTGGGTAACGCTGGCATTGGCGGCCACAATGCTCACCCTCGCGCTTTGGCGATACTGGCCCGAGCCGCGCGCCCGCCTGTGGTAGCGTCTTTATTCTCTCATCCGCTCCTCTGCCAGCCACGATTTGAGCTCTTGAGCCATGGAACTGGCGATGTCCGCGTGCTGCTCCAAAACACTCGTGCGTTCGTTGGGATCCGCGAGGATGTCGAAGAGCTCTACTGGTGCACCTCCGAGCGCGAGAAGCTTCCATTTCCCGCGCCGCACGACTTCGGTGGCATAGGGTTTGGGCTTCGGATAGTGGCGCTGGATGCTCTTGTAGAGATCGAGCTGCCAGAAGACGGTGCCACGCTCATCCCAGGTGGGAGCCGCGCCACCGGTGAGATGCGGCAGCAGGCTGCGGCCATCGAGCGGAAGATCACTGGATAACTTCACGCCGGCGGCCTCGCAGAAGGTGGGCAAAAGATCGTTCGAATGAGCGAAGGCGGTGGTCACTTTGCCAGCAGGGATTCTTCCCGGCCAGCGGGCGATCATCGGTACGCGCAGGCCGCCATCGTGAAGGTCGGTCTTGCCGCCTTTGAGATCGCCGATGTGGCCTTCAAAGGCGGCGCCATTGTCACTCGTGAAAACGACCAGTGTATTGTCGGCGAGGTCGAGTTCGTCGAGTTTCGCCAATATGGCGCCGATCTTCGCGTCCATGTGCCGCACCATGGACCGGAAGCGGTGCTGGTCATCGCTGATGCCCTCGGCCGCTGCGGCGGACCAATGCGGCTCGGGCGCGGGTTCATACGGCTTGTGCGGCACAAGCCACCAGAGATTGAGAAAGAAGGGCCTCTTCGCCGCAGCGAATTGCTCGATCATCTGCACCGAGAAATCCCCGTTCGCGTCGGTGAGGTGCTTGGTGAAATACGGGTCGTCCCTGCCAACATGCTGGTCATCGCGCAGTAACACGGTGCCGCCCTGACGAAACAGCGTTTTTTCCGCGCCCATTTTTCCGCGCACGGGCTGCTGCTCGATCTGCGTCTGGTAGAAATCGAAACCGTGCTGGCGTGGACCGGGTTGATCGGTGAGTCGATGACCGTTCGCATCGACGTGCAGACCGCCGAGGTGCCACTTGCCAACATGCGCCGTGGCGTAGCCGGCATCGTGCAGAAGCTCCGCCACAGTGTTCGCCTTTTCAGGCAGCCAGCGATCCACGTCATTGAAATGCTTCGTGATGCCGAAGCGCAGCGGATAGCGCCCGGTCAGAATGGCCGCGCGGGTCGGCGTGCAAACGGCGGAGGCCGCGTGGAAGTGGGTGAACTTCATCCCCTCCGCCGCCATGCGATCAAGGTTCGGAGTGCTCACCGCCGGACTGCCGAAGCAGCCGAGATCGCCGTGGCCCAGATCATCCGCCAACAGCAGGATGATGTTCGGAGGCCGCGTCTCGGCGAAGCTTGTCGAGGCAAGGGTGAAAACTGCGAGGGCTTGAATCCACGGCGAGCGAATGATCTGCATGCACGCAGCCTACAAACGACGCCGTGAGACACAATCAGGAAACCCGGCGGCGATGCGCCCGAACATTGTGGTTTTCACCTCCACACTTCGCATCAAGACTGGCGGTTCATGAACACCGCCGCACTCATCGCCTTGATCGTCGGGATCGTGGCGCTTCTTTTCGGGGCCTGGGGACGCTTTTCCTCCGCAGGCAGAAGCCAGTTTGATGAAATGGCGGGCATCATCCCGATGGCCGCGTGGTATGGGGGCATCGGGTTGATCCTCCTCGCCGCCGGTCTCTGGTTGACGATGAGGCTGCGCCGCTGACGGCATCACCGCCGCTGAAGCGACCGTTCCACGAGGCCTTCGTAGATCTTGCGCCGCTCGTCGAGACCGAGTCCTTGGTTTCGATAGCCGAACATCTGTTTGTTGATGTCCTCGCGCTGCGAGGTGCTGAGGCGTGAAAGCTTGGCCACCATCTCCGGCGGTGGTTCCTTGGGGTAGCCGTCGGCGTTGAAGCCCTCCTTGTAGTTGACCGCGGCCTTCTTCGCTTCGTCCAGTTGGGCGTTGCTCAAGGGCGGGGCCTTGCCGCCGGAACTGCCGCCACTCCTTCCCGACTTCGCCACAAGGGCCTTTTTCGGCGGCTCCTGGTAGCGGATGGACACGACTTCTCCACCCGGGACCTGAATGCGGGCCGTCCATGTCTGCATGCGATCCGGATCACCGCCGAAACCCACAAGCTGCCAGCCTCGGAAATTGGCCGTTCGGGAGACGACCTGGGATTCCATCGTCGCGGTATCGAGAAGGGTCGCGACGACGTCATTTTCGAAATGCGCCACCCCGGTGAGGATGAGCGAATCTGAAACACCCAGTGACCGTGTGAACGGCGGGTTCATCACCAACGCCTCAAACTCATCCAGGTTCATCGGCTGCGGGATCGCGCCATCGTCATCGTTTGGCGGCGTTACCTCGGGGACTGCATCGACGCCACGCACCGTCGCGATGCCGCACAGGCATGCCAAAAAAAGACACCCGACCCGGGTCATCGCCTTCCCTCCAAACACGCTACGGCAAAATCGCATCGCGTGAATACGGCGGTGCTGCGGCAAAACGATCCTGCGAAAGAAAAAAGCCGCGGATTCTTCGCGCACTGCCGCCCTCGGGAGTTTCGGACGATTCTACGCCTTCTTCTTCAACTGCGGGAAGAGCACCACGTCGCGGATGCCTTCGGCGCCGGTGAGCATCATGATCAGGCGGTCGATGCCGATGCCGATGCCGCCGGCGGGCGGCATGCCGTGCTCGAGCGCGAGGATGAACTCCTCGTCGATCTTCTGCGTCTCTTCTCCGGCCTGGTGCTCCAGGCGCTCGCGCTGGACGATCGGGTCGTTCAGCTCCGAGTAACCGGGGCTGATCTCCTGGCCGTTGATGATGAGTTCGTACACATCGACGATGGAATCGTCCTCGGCGTTCTGCTTCGCCAGCGGCACGAGCTCCTTCGGGCAATGCGTGACGTAGAGCGGATCGAACTGCGGTGCTTCGACGAGACGCTCGAAGACATGCTGCGTGACTTCGTAGTCCTCAAAGTTCGGCCCGATCTCGACGCCGAGTTCCGCCGCGCGCGCCTTGCGCTGCTCGGGCGTGTAATCATACCACTTTGGATCGATGCCCTTGAGCAGGTCTGTGTAGCGCGCACGCTTCCAGGGGCGCTCGAGATTGATTGTGCGGGTCACATTGCCCTCTTCGTCCTTGTGCTCGATCTTGAGGCCGCCGCAGAAGGTCTCCGCGAGGTGGCAGACCATGCCTTCGACCAGATCGGCCATCTTTTCGAAGTCCGCGTAGGCCCAGTAGGCTTCCAGCATCGTGAACTCCGGATTGTGACGGCGGCTCATGCCTTCGTTGCGGAAATTCCGGTTCAATTCGAAGATCTGCGTGAAACCGGCCACCAGTAGGCGCTTCAGGAACAGCTCCGGCGCGATGCGGAGGAACATCGGCTGGTTCAGCGCGTGGAAGAAGGTCTCAAAGGGCTTCGCCGCCGCGCCGCCGGGCACGTCCTGCATCATCGGCGTTTCGACTTCGAGGAAGCCGCGCTCCTGCATGTAGGTGCGGATCGCCGCGATCATCCTGCTACGCGTCACGAAGATCTCGCGGCTGCGGTCGTTCGAAATGAGGTCGAGGTAGCGCTGGCGGTACTTGATCTCCTTGTCGGCGATGCCGTGCCACTTGTCCGGCAGCGGACGCAGCGCCTTGGAAAGCGGCGTGAGCTTTTTGATGTGGATGGACTTCTCTCCGCGCTTCGTGATGAAGGTGAATCCTTCCACACCCACGAAATCGCCGATATCGACGAGCTGGCTGAACTGCGCATACGCCTCGTCGCCCACGTCGCTCTTGCTCAGGTAGCACTGCATGCGGCCGGAGATGTCGCCGAGGTCGAAGAAGGTCGCCTTGCCCATCTCCCGACGCGAAAGGATGCGGCCGGCGACGGACACCTCGAGGCCTTCCGTGAAGTCCGCCTTCAGCGCACCGGGCTGGTGCGTTGTGTCAAAGCGACCGCCAAACGGGTTCAGTCCGGCCTTCACCTGTCCGTCGAGTTTTTCGCGGCGGATTTGCAGGAGTTCGGATTCGGAATGTTCGGGGGCGGGCGTCGGTTGCATGGTCGTACGGATAAGTGGGCCGTGTCTTTAGCCGCTTCCCGAGCCTTTGCCACCGCAAAACCCGCCGCGGCCTTGTTGTTTGCCAGGCTCGCGAGCGGGTGGCAGAATCCGGCGCCCATGAAACCGCCCGTCGTCGCCCAGATCGAGAACGACATCCTGCTGGACAGCCGCCGGGCGGTCATTCACACCATGCAGGGCTGGCTGGCCGTGGCGGACATCCATTTCGGCTACGAGATCCATCGCGCGAAGCAGGGCGCCCTGCTGCCGGACTTCGGCATGGACCACATCGAGAAAACACTCCTCGAACTGCTCGCCGACCACCTCCCGCGCAGGCTGATTCTCGTCGGCGACATCATGGACGGCGCCGGCTCCGCAGCGGAGACGCTGGTGCTCCTGGCCAAACTGCAGCCGCATGTGCCGGAGATCGTCTGCATCCTCGGCAATCACGACCGCACCGCCCTGCGCAAGCAGTGGCCCTTTGTCGAGACGCACCGTGAAGACGGCTATCACTTCTCCCACGGTCATCACTTCAAGGCGGTGGATCAGGAATGCACCGAGGCCGACCGCATCCACGTCACCGGCCATGAGCACCCCGCCGTCCGGTTCAGCGACGGCGCCGGCCTGCGGGTGAAGCTGCCCGCTCTCGTGCGGGAAAGCATCGGCGATTCACGCGAGCGCTGGCTGCTGCCCGCCTTCTCCCCCTGGGCCGCCGGCAGTCCCTACAAGAGTCCGCATGTCATCGAGCAGTGGGTCTGCGCTCCGCAGCGCATCTGGCGGCACGAGTGAACGCGCCACGCGGCTCACTCCCCGCCGAAAAACGGAAACAGAACCTTGATCTCCTCCGCACTCGGACGGCGGCCATACTCGCAGACCTCGAAGGTCTCCGCATACTTCACGGCCTTGCCCTTCTCTTCGCCGTAGAGCTTCACCAGCAGATCGCGGTACTTGTTCGCCTCGCTGCCCTGCCGCGCACCCCAGCGGCGTTTCAGCCAGGCGCGGCGCGCCACCTCATCCTCGGCGGGCGGCACGTTTTTTTCGACATGCTCCGCACTGCCGCCCGCGCCGCCTTCATAGGCCTGCGAGGTCAGTTCATGGATGCCGTCCAGCTTCTGCTCAAAGGAATCATCCACGCTCACCGCGATGTCCGGCGTGAAGGGGTAGGGCTTCTGGAAGCCGTCGCTCGAATACAGGAACACCGGATTCTTCTTCAAATGCGGCACGTCCGGGCAGATGAACGGCACCGTCACCATGAATGCCGCGTCCTGGATCAGCACGCCCACATAGCGATGATCCGGATGATAGTCCCACGGCCGGTGCGCGATCACGATGTCCGCCTTCCACTCGCGAATCACGCGGGTGATGAGCTTGCGGTTCTCCAGCGACGGCACCAGCTCGCCGTCGTGAATGTCCAGCACCTGGGAGGTCACGCCCAGCTTCTTCGCGCAGGCCGCCGCCTCCGCCGTGCGGCGCATCGCCAGCGGCCCGCCCGCCTCCTTCCAGTGGCCCACGTCTCCGTTCGTCACCGACACCAGCTTCACATGATGCCCCAGCCGCGCCCACTTCACCGCCGTGCCCGCCGTCTTGTACTCGGCGTCATCCGGATGCGCGCCAAAGACGATGATGCGCAGCTTGCCGTCGCCTGCGTCATCGGCGTGGAGGGTGAAGGTGGCGAGGCAGACGGCGAGAGTAAGGAAGGATCGAATCATCATGACGCAGAGAAAACGCCGCAAGTCCGGGTTCTCGTTCACACCTGTAGGTCAAAGCGCGGGTGCCTGTGGCACAGAACCAACGTCATCAGATCCACGCACAACTTGTCGGAAACGCCTCCGCATTTCCCTGGATCTCAAATGCAAATAGAACTTCCATAGCACATCCTGCGCCTAGTTCCATCAACGGGTTTATCATCAGCGAACGCAGCGGTAGTATTCGTGCTCATCGACAAAACTTAAGCAAAACAGACTTTGGCTAGATTTCCGGCTAAATTCTTGGTGACCTTCCGCGTCTGCGCCTCCGCCTCCTTTCCTTCGCCACAATAAACATCAATGTGTTTGGCATTAATTTTCCCGCCTACATCCACTGCTGTGTAAATGCGTTTACCCCACTCGTCAGGCAGGTCAGTGATGATCATTTGCCTGCCAAAGGCTATCTCTCGCCGGTCCACTGCCACTGACCCGATCTTCAACGGTTTGCCAAGAGCGTCTTTTGCGTAGTCGGCCCGGTGATACTTTTTTGAATAGTAGCCCAGATACCAGCCGAACCGGGTCTTACCCCATCCCTCCATTCGGACCGCCCCCAGGAACGAACTAGCGAAGACTTCTTCGCCCATGCCTTCAATTTCAATCTCTTCCGCATCGCCTGAGTAATCCTTCTCCACGGGAGAAAAATACCCTGTAATTTCCCAATCGGCACTGCATGTGGTAAACTTCGCCGCATCCTCTTCTCTCAATGTTTTCGGGGGAGTGTCGTTCGCCGGATTCGCTGCTGCGACTGTCGTGAGATTGCAACCCAGAACGGCAAACCCCTTGTCAAAATTCACCGTGGTAAGCAGCCCATTGACCAGCTTAATGGTCTTCTTGCTGACGGATTGCCCCACATTCCCGCCGATCACGCTGATGGTGGTGCCTGTTTTTTCCACCACCAGGTCGCAGTGAGAGGGATACCAATTCCCCTTTGCTGCATATTGCAGATTAACAGCGGTCGTGTGTTTTTTGGTTGTTCGCCAAGCACAAATCAAATCGCCCACTTCAGGGGGGCGATCTCCGAGTTCATAGGCCCAGTAGCCATATTCCTTGTTTTTATCTTTTCGAGCTTTGATGGCCTCGAAGATATAGACTTGATGCGAGGCGGCCTCTAGGAAGTGCGGCCCTGCGCCTCCGGCCTGCATGACGTACGAGATGAATGCCGCTGACCATGGCTCTTCGGTATGCTTTCCAGTGAGTCCGGCGATACCGGTTCCCTCCTTCCAATAACGCCGCACCCTTTCAGAGCCTTCATCCGAATCCTCGCGAATTCCAGTCTTGATCCACTTGCCGTTCACATCCTGCTCCTGCCGACCAAACCACTCCCACTCTTTCAGTGCCACACCAACAATGCTCTCGGTCAGAGCGCTTCCTGTGGCAGGCGTGCTGGGGTCCTCGAACTTCAATCCTTTGTTCCGATATGCCGCCACCCAGCATTCCCCCTTGTCCAAGGACATCTTTCCCCAGGCGATCACGCCCCCTGTGGCGGGCAGGCCATCGTGCAACGTATTGACCTCTGCTTGGGCTGCCGCTTGATCCGTAACCGCAGCCTTAAGTTCTTTCGTCAGCGCTAGTTGCTCAGGTGTGGAGAGTTCTTTCACCAACAGCACATTGTGTTCACCGTCTTTGGTCAAACTCATGCCGACGAGCACGAACCCGGCGACTTCCTCGTTGTGGATGGCATTGGTTAACTCCTCAAGAGTGAGGCCCTTATTCAGTTTGATTTGTTCAACGCTCATGACGGTGTGGGGCAGATTTAGACTTCGACATTATCTCATTCCTTGAACATTACGCATCAGTTGGAGGCGTGGGTCCAGGTGCTGGAGGCTTGTTAGGAGTTGGGTCCTGGACTGGAGCAGCTGAGAATGGGGCCAGGGGCTTGTTCTTGTTTTCGAGTAGCAGGTCGATTTTCGTGCGCTCAGTGGCCTTAACTACTAAAAGCCGCGCTTGCGTGACCACTTCGGCGTCTTTGAGATTGGTCGGATCGACACCTCCATTTTTGACGAACTGTCTGAGCAGCGGGTAGTCGCCTTTGTCTTTTCTCTCGGTGATCCAATTGGAAACGGTCGTTTGGTCTGCTCGCACATCCACCGGCGTGGCCGTTGGGTTACCCACGCGAGCGTTTGGGTCGAGCTCAGGCGGCGCAGTCGGTCCTGGAGCCGCAGGCTTGGGACGCGCGTCACCTGTCGGCGGGATGTAGTTGAAAACTCGACTGCCAGCTTCCGTGCGCACTGCGCCACCTTCAGTCATCGGCTCCGTTGCTTGCTGCATCTCCACGATGCCCGGGATGCGTCCTGCGAGCGTTTTTTCTACCACATGAATGCTCGCTTGTGTTCGCTGGATCAGCGTGACGCCGTTCTGCGTCAGCAGATTCGGCTGCGGTGCCTGATTGTGGGCGAGATAATCATTCTGGGCGGTTTCGATAAGCCGCACCGCGTCGGTGTATGCCTCAGCCCGGCCCTTGGCATTAAAAAAACCCTGAAAATCGGGGATCAAGGCACTGCCCAGTCCGAGAATCGCCAGCGCTGACTCCGACATGCCAAAAGCCGCGTTGGCTCCAGCCACGGCAGCCATCGACACCTGCATCGTGCTGGAGACCTCCCGTGTGATGCGCGCTCCACGTGAGCGGGCACGAAGAATCTTCACTACATTGCTGGAAAAGCGTAGCGCATCTTGGTCGCTCAGCGCCAAGGGCGTTTTCGACTTGTCTCCGTACAATGTAGGCTTGGTCGCCTGTTCGATGAAGGAAAAATGATCTTTGGAGGCGCATCCTGCAAGCAGCAGGCAGCAGAGAACGAGATGGCGCATGATGATGAGCTTCGGGGATTTAGAGGGGCGGATGAATAAGATGAAAGAACATTGTGCTCATTTATCCCCTGAGCCTGTGCTCCAGGTGCATCCCGCAGCGTGCGTCAGGAGGAGAATGGCACACAGCGGGTTAATAAGCGGAGTATCTCTCATTGCACGGCAGCATGGCCTCATCGGTTCGGTTTGTTGGTTGCTTCCCCCTTCTTTGGAACGATTGACGGGACTTCTCCCGGCCCGGCAGGATCCTTGGGGCCGAACAGGGGCGGCCCCGTCCCTGGCCCTTCAGGTTCGCGGGATGTCTGGTGCCAACGGAACAGCACCACATGACCGTCCTTCTTCGCGACTTGGAAAAGAGACAGCGTTTTGTCAGATGCCTTTAGCGCTTCGAGTGTTTTCGGGTCCAGGGGGATAGCCTTGCCTTGGGCATCGCGCATGATGGAACCCTTCGCGAGTTCTGCGATGATGGATTCACCGCTTTTCGTTTGAAGGGCGATCCGATTACCATCCTTGTATTCACTGAACGAGCCTTCAAACGTCGTCAATTCGGCACCCTTCCACTTCTCCCCCAAATCGGTATTGAGCTTCTTCAGTTCAAGTTCTTTCACGGTGCTAGGAGCGAGGGCTTCCAGCACCGACTTCTTGATAGTCTTTCCTGTATCACTCGCTGGTACGCCTTGCTGGGCATGGGCGGAGATCGCCGAAATGAAGAGTAAAAAAAACAGTTTCATTGGGATGTCTTGTTGAGTATTGGATTGCTCGGCACAGAAAGGTTAAGGCAAATCGGCTGACACTTGGGCTGGCTGTGGGGCTATTCTCTCGGCGGGTTCAGCAGGTAAAAAATGACGATGACTGCCAGGGCACCGCCTGCAGCAACCACCTCACTGATTTGTATATTCAACAAGCCTGGGATGACGGTCGCCAGGCAGGCGCCTCCCAGCGCCACGAATGCCCGCACGGTCCATGCACCTTGTCGGGTCTTGGGCTTGAAAAAGTAAGTCAACACCAAGCCGAGCGTCAACATTGCGAGTCCAATCCATGAAACCTGTGTCATACCCCCTTTAACAGGCGGAGGTGGCTGCGACTTAGGAGGATCTATGAATTTCGCAAGAACGTCGGCAGCGTCCGGTGGTTTATTATCATAAAGTCCTTTTGCTGTCTTCCAAGCTTCGAGCGCCTTCTCGGTGTTCGCCGCGGCATCCACTCCTTCGTCCGCTAGCATGGCGTAGCCATGCGCCTTCAAATAGTGCAGGTAGCCAGGCAGCTTCTCAGTTCTCATCCAGTTGCGCTGCTCGGGGCTGGTCTCACTGTTGGTGGGTTCTGCCGCCTTCTGCGCGAGCTTCAAGCCCTGCTCGGCATGGTTCAAAATCGTCTGGGCCAGCCCCTTCGCGATATCCGGGAAAGAGTTGCCTTTGCCGAGCCGCTCTTTGAGTATCCTATACTTCATCAGCACCAAAAAGGCGCCCACTCTCAGCTTGTCCGCACCGAACACTGGAGGAAGAGGCGGACTGCCCGGCATGCTTTCCAGTTCCTCTAATTTGGCGTTCAGATCATCGAGAAACTTCGTGGTCTCCGGGTTGTTGGGCACCCCCACTCTTTTGTAGGAAATGTCTACGAAGTCCTTCTCGAGGACGGCACGCTCCGCCAGCCATGCCTTGGCCCCTTCTTTGGTCTCTGACGGAGGATCTTGATCTTGGGCATGGAGATGACTGCCAATGCTCCAAGGCAGCAGAGCGAGCGATAAGATGAGGACTCTCATGATCGGTAGATGATGGTCGTTTTGTTTACACTCCCTCACCCCACCGGCTCCGCGATGACGATCGTTCTCGGCGCGGTCGTCCGCGTGGCGGCGCTGTTGCTCACTTCGGTGATGATTTTGATCGTCTGGCCGACGGTGAAGGGGCCCACGGTGTTGCCGCTGGCGTCCAGCGGGGCGCTTTGATCGAAGCCGGGGTCCACACCCACCACCTGCCACTTGATGAGCTTTGTCGTGGCGTGGTCGCCGCCGCCGGGCAGGTAGGAGACGAGCACCTCCAGGCCGCTGTCCCCGCCCTGCAGCACGGTGTTGATCTCGATGGTCTCCGGCGCGGGCGTGCTCGGCTCCGTGGTGATGCCGGCCAGCGCCTCGTACACCTCGCTGCCCGGATCGTGCATGGCCTTCACCACCTTGTACCAGCGCTTGTTCAGTTGGTCCGCCGCGCGGTCGTGCGCGCGCAGCTCCGCGCGTTTGCGGTCCAGCAGTTCCTGCTTGTCCTCCAGGTCCTTGATCACATCCGTGTAGCCGTCCAGCAGCGCCTTCGCGCTCGCCGCCGTGTAGCTCACGCCGCCCACCGTGCGGGTGATCGGCGGCTCCGCCGGCGTCATCGCCGCCAGTGCCGCGTCCGCCCGCACCCACACCGGCAGCAGCATGCGCAGGCGTTTGAGGATGGAGCCCTCCGTGCGCGGCTGCGTGGCATACAGATCATTCACATCCTTCATGATCCCCGTGTTCTCGTCCAGATGCGCCTCAATGATGGCCGGCACGCGGGTGCCCAGCACCTTCATGCGCAGCAGCGCGTCCTGCGCCGTGCGGAAGCAGGCGTCAAAGGTGTCCTGCGCGGCGGTGCGCGCCTGCACCAGCGGCTCAAAGCCGTCGATGAAGGCCGTCAGCTCCGTCGTGCCCTGCCCGCCCACCTTGAAGTCGGGCAGGTACTGCGTCCACACAGGCAGCGTCTCCTGTGAGCGGTTCTTGGTGATTTCCCAGTATTCCATGGCGGTGGTGGTGAGTGAAAAGGAATTCTCCGCCGTCAGCAGCACCGGGGCGGCGGGCGGTGCTGAAGCGCTGTCCCAGGTGCTTCCATCATCCCAGTGGGTGAGGCCGTCGTCCCAATGTGCTCCAGCGGGGGTTGGCATGGCAGTGTCTTCTCCAGCGGCAGACGCAGCTCCGCGCCGGTGAGTGACGGCATCAGGCGGGTCCGCAGCAGCTTCATGGGCCTATGTTGTCCGCTTTTTATGCCATTGCAAGCGCTTTCTTTAGCTCTGTCATCGCTTTACCCGCCATTGCAGCGGCTTTCTCCGGGTCTGCGATGACAGCAGGGGATCAGAAAGCGACCGCATCTCCGCAAAAAGCAAAAGCCTAAGCCTAAGAAGCAGATGCAGAAACGAAAAAAATCATCGCAATATGAGGCCAAGCGGGCGCTGACCGCCAACCAGCCGCCGCTCCTGCCCAGGACGCGCAGGCGGTCACCCCGCCCACCGCCGCCCTGGTGCATCCAGGCCCCGCCATCCATGCGCCTCGCCGCCGCAGGGCCACAGAAAACCAACCCAGATTCATCGGAAACGGCAGAATCTTGGCTAAAAGCCATCTCAGGACACCGACAAGCTATTACCGCTCCTCTCCAAGCTCCACGCGCCCTCCAGGAAACGACCCCATCCTTCCAGGTGGCGCGAGAGCCTGCCTGCGGGAACAAATGATTTGGAGCCATCATCAGCACACCCTTCATGCGGGGTTGGGCGCATGAATTAAAAGAATTCAATCACGCCACCCCGCCCAGCGTCGAGCCGAAAATCTGGCCCGGCCATGAACTCATTGAGAATCAGGCCGATAAAATTGGCGGAGGCTGCCGCCACCGTCCAGCCCCCCTGCCCCACTCCGCATCGAGCACACCGCATCGCCCTCAGTCTCCATCGCGAAAGGGCCGGGGAGAGGGGCCATCCGACAGCGCCATCCATCGCATTTCCCCAAGCTTGTCCTCCACCGTCCTGCCACGGAGAACGGATTCGACATTCCGCTCCCGTCATTCCATCCTCTCGCCATGTCGCTACCGTTCATGAACCCAGAAGCCCGAAGTGCCTATGAGGAGGCGTTGCGGAGGATCGAAGATTGCAGCAGGAGGGGGCATATTGGGCTTAATCTACATGGTCTTGGTCTGACCCATTTACCGCCGGAGATCGGCCGGCTCACTAAACTTACGAATCTTCGCCTCCAAGAGAACCAGCTCAGGAGCCTGCCGCCGGAGATCGGCTGTGTCTTCTCGCTGACGCACCTTAACCTCTCAAACAACCAGCTCAGGAGTCTGCCACCGGAGATTGGTCAGCTGTCCGCGCTGACGCACCTGGACCTCTCCAACAACCATCTCACGAGCCTGCCGCCGGAGATCGGCCACCTCGCCTCGCTGACGTTGCTCAATATCTCCGACAACGTGCTCACAATCCTGCCGACGCAGATCGGTCAGCTCTCTATGCTGACAGAGCTTTCCCTCCCCACCAATGCACTAAGGAACCTGCCGTCGCAGATTGGCCAACTCTTCGCGCTGACGAAGCTTTCCCTCGAAAATAACCAGTTGGAAAGCTTGCCTCAAGAGATCGGCCAGCTCTCCGCGCTACAGGAACTTCGCCTTGGTATAAACCATCTCCCACATCTGCCGCCGGGGATCGGCCAGCTGTCCGCGCTGACTGCTCTTTCGCTCTCTAACAACCAGCTAACCAGCTTGCCACCCGAGATCGGCCAACTCATCATGCTGACCACGCTTTCCCTCCATGGCAACCAACTCACGAACTTGCCGCCGGAAATCATACAGATGTCTGCGCTGACGGTACTTTTCCTGCATAGAAATCAGCTTGCGAGCCTGCCGCCGGAAATCGGTGAATTGAATCGCCTAGAGCGGCTGATTCTGGAGGATAACAAGCTGGAAAGCCTGCCCGAAAGCCTGAAGAGCCTGACAGCGCTACAGGAACTCACCTTGCACGGAAACGAGGCCCTGGGCTTGCCAATGGAGGTGCTGGGACTGAGGTGGGCAGAATCCAGCGCCAAGAACCCACCTGCGAAGCCGCAGGCCATTCTGGATTATTACTTCGCACGGCAGACGCAGGGGGAGGCACCGATGCAGGAGGTTCGGCTGCTGATGGTGGGGCGTGGTCGAGTCGGAAAGACCTCTCTGCTGAATGTGTTGCGAGGCGCTGACTTCAACCACAAGGAGATGGAGACGCCGGGCATCACGGTGCTGCCGCTGGATCTGGCATGCACGCAGGGCACGGCGCGGGCGCATGCGTGGGATTTTGGCGGGCAGGAGTTCCTGCACGGCACACATCAGATCTTTCTGAGTGAACGCTGTGTGTATGTGCTGGTGCTGGAGGGGCGGGAGGGCACCTGGGAGACGGAGACGGACTACTGGCTGCGCTTCATCCAAAGCTACGGTGGGGACAGCCCGGTGCTCGTGGCGCTGAACAAGCATGATGAGCATGCGTTCTCCGTGGACCGCTTCCGCCTGCAGGAGCGCTGTCCGCAGATCGTGGGATTTGTGGAGACGGACGCGTTCACCAAACGTGGCATCCCGGAACTGCGGGCCATGCTGGAGCAGACGGTGAGTGGGATGAAGGATGTATGGCTCGGTGTGCCGAAGAAATGGCACCGGATCAAGGAAGCGCTGACGGAGATGCCGGAGAGCTTTGTGAACTACCAAGAGTACCAGGCGCTGTGTGCGCAGGAGGGAGTGACGGAGGAGCGGCAGCAGGACAGTCTGGCGCAGACGCTGCACCGGCTGGGAATCGCGCTGAATTTCCGGGATCATCACCGGCTGCGGCACACAAGCGTGCTGAAGCCGCAGTGGGTAACGGAGGGAATTTACGGACTGCTGCGCTTCGCTCAAAGCCAGGAATGCCACGGGGTGCTGGAGCAGGCGATGATCGCGCAAGCGCTGCCAGAGACGGATTATCCGGCGAGCACGCATGAGTTTGTGATGGAGCTGATGGAGAAGTTTGAGGTGGCCTTTGCGCTGGAGACGACTGACAAGCAGGAGAAGCCCACCCGCTGGCTGATTCCTGAACTGCTGCCGGAGGTGCAGCCCGCGCCATTCACGGAGTTTCGCGGTGCGGAGGTGAAGCGGCTGCGGTTTGCGTATCCTGATGCTCTGCCGCCGGGACTGCTGCCACGGCTGATCGTGCGGACGCATGAGATGAGTGCGGCGCACCCCGACTGGCGCTGGCGCGGCGGCGTGGTGCTGGAGTGGAACGGCTGCCAGGCGCTGGTGCGCCTGGACCGCCAGCAGCGGCAGACAACGGTGGAAGTGATCGACTGCCCGCCGGACACGCAGCAGAGCCTCTTTGATCTCGTGCGCGCCGAACTGGAGGTGCTGCACGGCAAGGTGCGCGTGGTGGAAACACTGGAACTGCCCGGGCATCCGGGAAGCTGGGTCAGCACAGGCAAGCTGCGGCTGCTGGAGCGTCATCACACGATCGAGACGCTGGAAGAGACGAAGGAGAAGGAGCTGACCAAGGTACAGGTGACGCCGACGCTGAACGCGGTGGAAAGCCGGGAGGCGCGTGACGCATCCCAGCCGGATGCGCCGAAGCGGATGCGGCTTTTTGTCAGCTATGCGCATGACGATGAGCGCAAGATCCAGCCTTTGGGGACCCATTTGAAAATCCTGGGACGGCGTGGCTACATCCAGGTGTGGGATGACAAGCAACTGGTGGCCGGAGAGGAATGGGAGGAACGCATCATGGCCGAGCTGGAGCAGGCGGACATCGTGCTGCTGATCTATTCCACGGCATCGCGGGCATCGACCTTCATCCAGGACAAAGAAGGTCCGACAGCCGTGCGCCTGAGCCAGGAGAAGAAGTGCCGACTGATCGTAACGCCGCTGGATCGCAGTGACTGGGATGATCACGCGCCGCTGGAGCAAGAACTGAAGAAGCTGCAAACGGCCTCATGGAACGCGAAGCCGGTGCAGGACTTCAGCCCGCAGACCAAAGGATGGCGCGAGGTGGAGGATGCCATCCGCAAGGCCGTGCTGGCCCTGCGGACTGAGGATGGCAAGTAGCAGTCTTATTCCTCCGCCTTCAGCCTTCGGCAGCAGGAAGCCGATCACGCTGGCGTGTGCGCGTGGACTTCGGGCGGAGGCTTCCGAGATGTCTCGAAGCAGTGCTGTTCGTGTCCGTCCTTCGATCACCTTGTCAGGACACCCTGCCGCCAGACGCCTTTCGGCTGCAAGCGTGTCGCGTTGTCGGCGTTCCCATTACCCCATGCGCTCCATCCTGCTCCTCCTCTTCGCCCTCGGCTCCCCGCTTTTCGCCGCTGCGCAGCCGCCGAACATCGTCTTCATCCTCGCCGACGACTTCGGCTACGGCGATCTCGGCTGCATGGGCTGCAAGGACATCTCCACGCCGCACATCGACAGCCTCGCGCGGGACGGCGTGAAGTTCACCGACTTCTATGCGAACGCACCCGTCTGCACGCCGACGCGCGCCGGATTCATCACCGGCCGCTGGCAGCAGCGCTGCGGGCTTGAGTTCGCCTTTGGCTACATGGTCGAGCAGCTCCGCCGCGTGAACGGAGAATGGGTGCTGGAGCCGGACATGCACGCCCTCGGCCTGCCGCTTTCCGAGGTCACGCTCGCGACGAAGCTCAAGGCCGCCGGCTACACGACGGGCGCCTTCGGCAAATGGCACCTGGGCTACGCCGACAAATACAATCCGGTGAACCGCGGCTTCGACGAGTACTTCGGCGAGCTGCTCGGCCATGCCGACTACTACAAGCACGCCTACTTCGACGGCACCTACGCCCTGCGCGATGGCCTGGAGCCCGTCAAGCTGGAAGGCTACTTCACCGACCTCGTGAACGACCGCGCCGCGAAGTTCATCCGCGACAACAAATCGAAGCCCTTCTTCCTCTATGTGCCGCATCTGGCCGTGCACGCGCCGTTCCAGCCGCCGGACGCCCCCGAAACGCCGATGGTCACGAAGGAATCCATGCTGACCGGCAGCCGCGCCATCTACAAGGCCATGGTCGAGCGCATCGACGACGGCGTGGGCATGATCCTGGCCGAGCTCGAGAAAAACGGCCTCGCCGACAACACGCTCGTGGTTTTCTCCAGCGACAACGGAGGCGAGCGCTGGGCCAGCAACCTGCCGCTCTTCCATCACAAAAACACCCTCTGGGAGGGCGGCATCCGCGTGCCCTGCGTCATGCGCTGGCCCGCGAAACTGCCGAAGGGCAAAGTCACGAGCCAGATGGCCATCACCATGGACCTGCATGCCACCTTCCTGAAAATGGCGGGCGCGGAAGCCCAAACGCCCGCCGACAAGCCGCTCGACGGGATCGACCTCATGCCCCTGCTCACCGGCGACGCCAAACCCGTGGACCGCACCTTTTACTGGCGCATGGACCGCACGATCCGGAAGCAGAAAGCCATCCGCCACGGCAAATGGAAGTACGTCAACGACGGCAACACAATGGACCTGCTCTTCGACCTCGAAGCCGACATCAGCGAGCACACGAACCTCGGCTATCAGCACCCCGAAATCGTCACCGATCTCAAAGAGCGCCTGAAAGCATGGGAAGCCGAGATGGACGCGAGCGACCGCGAGATCTGGGTGAAGTGACCACCGTCCAGCGAACACCACCTTTCCCGAACCCATGAAACCACTGCTCCTCGCCGCCCTCTTTGCGACCGCCGCCGCCGCCGAACTACCGAAAGACCTCCCACCGGCCATTCCGCTCTGGCCCGCCGGCGCTCCCGGCTCCGAAGCCCGTGCCGCCGAGCCTGAGAAGATCGAAGGCAGCAACGTCTGCAACGTGCACAATCCCACCATCACGCCCTACATCCCCGCCGCCGATCAGGCCACCGGGACGGCGGTCATCATCTGCCCGGGCGGTGGTCATCGGAAGCTCTGCCTCGGCCATGAAGGCTACGCGCTGGCCGAGTGGTTCCGTGATCGCGGCATAGCGGCTTTCGTTTTGAAGTACCGCCTCGCCCGCGACGAAGGCAGCAGCTACACGATTCAGGATCACGCCATGGCCGATACCCGCCGCGCCATCCGTCTCATCCGCAGTCGTGCGGACGAGTGGCACGTCCGGAGCGACCGCCTCGGCATTCTCGGCTTTTCCGCCGGTGGTGAGCTGGCCGCCTTTGCCGCGATGACGAACGACGCCGGCAAAAAAGACGCTGCAGATCACATCGAGCAGCAGTCCAGCCGCCCCGACTTCCAGGCGCTCATCTATCCCGGCACCTCCGCTCTTTTTGAAGCGGAGAAAGGCATGCCGCCGCTCTTCATCGCCGCCGGTTACGGCGACCGGCCCGACATCGCCGAAGGCATGGCCACGCTGTATTTGAAATACAAGGCCGCCGGGGTGAAAGCCGAGCTGCACATGTATGCGAATGCCGGTCACGGCTTCGGCTACAAGCCGGACGCCAAGCCGAGCGCCGCCGCCCGCTGGCCGGAGCGCTTCACCGAGTGGCTCACGGACAGCGGCCTGCTGAAGTAGCTCAGCCCTGCCTGACGCACAATTTACGCAACAGCCCTTGTCAGACGGGACCTTTTCTGGTGCCATTCCTGCGCATCCAAAAATCCGCATGTCCAACTCCCCACTTCCTCAAGACGACGTCGCCGCCATCGACGAGCTGCGCCAGGTTTATCAGCGCCTCGGTAACGAGCTGAAAAAGATCATCGTCGGCCAGGACCAGGTCGTCGAGCAGCTGGCCATCTGCCTCTTCGCCCGCGGTCACGCCTTGCTGATGGGCGTGCCCGGTCTCGCCAAGACGCTGCTCATCTCGCGCCTCGCCGAGACAATGTCGCTCAGCTTCAGCCGCATCCAGTTCACCCCGGACTTGATGCCGATGGACATCACCGGCACCGACATCCTGCAGGAGCTGCCTGGCGGCAAACGCGCCTTCGAATTCGCCAAGGGCCCCGTGTTTGCGAACATCGTCCTCGCCGATGAAATCAACCGCGCCCCCGCCAAAACACAGGCCGCGATGCTCGAAGCGATGCAGGAGCACAAGGTCACCGTCGCCGGCCGCACCTACCCGCTCGATTCGCCCTTCTTCGTGCTCGCCACGCAGAATCCCATCGAGCAGGAAGGCACCTACTCGCTGCCCGAAGCGCAGCTCGACCGCTTCATGTTCATGATCGGCGTCGATTACCCGAGCCGCGATGAGGAAATCGCCATCGCCCGCACGACCACGGGTCAAAGCCTGCCGAAACTCGAGCACGTGCTCGACGGTCCGAAGGTGCTCGCGTTTCAAGACCTCGTCCGCCGCGTGCCGGTGCCGGATCACATCTACGAATTCGCCGTCGATCTCGCCCGCAAGACACGTCCTGCGAGTTCCGAGGCGCCCGCGTGGCTCAAGCCGCTTGTCAGTTGGGGCGCCGGTCCGCGTGCCGTGCAGTACCTGATTCTGGGCGCCAAGGCACGTGCCGCGTTGCATGGCAGTTACATGGTGCGCCTTGAAGACATCATGGAGGTCGCCGAGCCGGTGCTGCGTCATCGCGTGATGACCACGTTCACCGCCGAGAGCGATGGCGTGAGCAGCCGCGATGTGGCGAAACGTTTGGTCGAAGAGCTGGCGAAAGCCTGACCGCATTCGCTTCCGGTTCGTCCTCGTTCTCCTACTCGTCCTCGATCAAATCGCTCCGCCATGCCCCACATCGTCCAATTCGACCATGAAAAGCTCGAAGTGTATCAACTCGAACTCGAGTTCCTCACCTGGGTTACCGACCTCTTTGAAGAGCTTCGCGACCGCAAAGGAGCCAGACTCGCAGAAACCCTCGACCAACTCGACCGCGCCAGTCTCTCAGTGCTCCTCAACATCACTGAGGGCAACGGCAAGCGTGCCACGCAGCAGCGCGCTCGCTATTTCGACGATGCGCGTGGCTCAGCGATGGAGTGCGCCGCCTGTCTGGACGCGTTGGTTGCCAAAAGAGCCACGACAAAGCAGCGAATCGCCGAAGGGAAAGCATTACTGCTTCGAGTCGTGTCTATTCTATGCAAGCTCGTGGAGCGGTTCGATGTCGGCGCTGCGAACTCGGTACCGCAAGGATCGAGGACGAGTAGGAGAACGAGCACGAGAACGAAAGTGGAGGGCTACGATCATGGCTGAGTCTTCTCGATCCTTCCTCGACCCAGCGGTCCTTTCGCGCCTCATGGCTCTGCCGCTGAACGCGCGTCAGGCCATGCTCGGCAGTGTTTCCGGCAAGCACCGCAGCCCGGTGCGCGGTTCCTCGCTCGAGTTCGCGCAATACCGCAAGTATGTGCCCGGCGACGACACACGCCGGCTCGACTGGCGCACCTGGGGCCGCAGCGACCGCTTTTACATCAAGGAGTTTGAGGCCGACACGAACCTGCGTCTCTGCCTGCTCATCGACACCAGCGGCAGCATGAATTTCGGTCCCGCGGGCAACACGCGCTTCGATTACGCGAAGAAACTCGCCGGCACGCTCGGC
Organism: uncultured Prosthecobacter sp.; assembly: GCA_964452755.1. GTDB lineage: Bacteria > Verrucomicrobiota > Verrucomicrobiia > Verrucomicrobiales > Verrucomicrobiaceae > Prosthecobacter. The sequence goes on from CAYVQY010000001.1 coordinate 2,316,192, forward strand.
TACCTCGCCGCGCAGCAGGGCGATGCCGTGGGCCTTTGGTCGCTCGCGGAAAAGCCGGTCGAAATCCCCGCCAAACGCGGCGCTTCGCATCTCGGTCTCGTGCTCGATCAGATGGCCGCCATCCAGCCTGTCGGCGACACCACGCTGCTCACCGCGCTGCATGACGCCGCCGAAAAAATCCGCCAGCGTGCGCTCGTCATCATCTTCAGCGATCTCTTCGTGCCGCCCGCCGAGTTGAAGTCCGCGATCCAGCACCTGCGCTTCCGCAAGCACGACGTCGCCGTCTTCCATCTGCTCGATCAGCGTGAGCTCGACTTCGACTTCGACCGCCCCGCGCGCTTCATCGACCTCGAAGGCGGCGAAGCCCTCCTCGCCGACCCCAGCCTCATCGCCCGCAACTACCGCGAGGCCGTGCGGCAATACATGCACGAGATCGACGACCTCATCCGCACCACCGCCATCGACTACCACCGCGTGAAGCTCCACGAGAAATACGACGACGTGCTCGTGAAGTTCCTGCTGGCACGGATTCAGAAGAAAGGAGGCCGGTGATGTCCAAGCGAGAATTGCAATTTGTGCCTTCACCCTCCGCTCCTTTCAGGTTCGCCGAGTTGATGGTGGCAATCACGTATTTTGTTGTGGGTGTGTGGACCTTGCAGATGGGTTGGGACAACCCAAGGCATTTGGGTTGGATTCTGAGCGGGGCATTTACACTGCTTGGAATGATTGTCTGTGTCTGGCTGATCTGGCATCGCCGCAAAACTCAACGATCAATGTTGGTTCACATCCTGTTGGTTGTGCAGATCGCGAATGTCATTGAAGGCGCTATCAATTGGCAGAAGGAAGAATCCGTTTTGCTTGTCACACACATTGTTCTCGCCTTGGTTTTTCTGACTTTGATTATTTGGGAAGAGTCGTCGTGCCGAAAGAGAGCGAGGAAGGACGCAACTCGCGAGGCCAATTTTGAAGAAGAGGATCGCCCATGACCTTCCTCGTCCCAGCGCTGCTTTTTGCCCTGCCGCTCGCGGCTCTGCCGGTGATCATTCATTTGATCCACTTGTATCGGCGGCGGCAGGTGAAGTGGGCGGCGATGATGTTTCTGCGCATGGCGCAGCGCATGAACAAGGGGCTGTCGCGGTTGCGGCAGATTTTGATCCTCGCGTTTCGCGTGCTGGCGGTGATGGCGATCCTGTTTGTCATCACGCGACCGATGGCGGGCGGTCTGCTCGGCCTCACGGGCGGCGTGCCAGACACGGTGATCGTGCTGCTCGACCGTTCGGCGAGCATGGAGCAGCAAAACCTCGCCACCGGCACCAGCAAACGCGCCGCAGGTCTCGCGAAGCTCTCGCAGGCGCTGCGCGACACGGTGGGCACGCGCTCGAAGCTCGTGCTCATCGAGAATGCACATCTGCAGCCGCAGTTGCTCGAAAAGCCGGAGTCGCTGATCGATCTGCCGATCACCGGAGACACGGACACGACGGCGGACACTCCCGCGCTGCTGCAGGGCGCGCTGGATTACATCACCACGAATCAAACCGGCCGCACCGACGTGTGGGTGCTCAGCGATCTTCGCCAAAGCGACTGGGATGCCGCGAGCGGACGCTGGCAGGCGCTGCGCAGCGCCTTCACCAGCCTCAAAGGTCTGCGCTTTCATCTGCTGACCTACGCGCAGCCGGTGTCCGAAAACCTCGCTGTCGCCGTCGAGCGCGTCATGCGCCGCGAAACACCCGACAAGGCCGAGTTGTTGCTCGATCTGCGTGTCACGCGTGACTCTGCCTCCGCAACGCCAACCGAACTGCCGCTGCGATTTGTCATCAATGACGTGAGCACCACAATGAAGGTGGAGATGAAGGACGCGCAGCTCGTGCTGCAGGGCTACGCCATTCCGATCGACAAAACGACGAAGCGTGGCTCCGGCCGTGTCGAACTGCCCGCCGACGCCTCGCCGGCTGACAACGTGTTTTACTTCGTCTTCGACGAACCCGCCGTGCTGCGCTCCGTGATCGTCACCGACGACGAAGCCGAGGCCGGTCCGTTGCAGGTCGCGCTGGAAGCCGCCGCGGATCCCACGCGCCAGTATGCCGCCACCGTGCTGCCTCCGGCGCGCGCGGCGGAGATCGCGTGGGATGACACCGCGCTCATCGTCTGGAATGCGGCGCTGCCGAAGGCGGACGATTTGATCGCCAAGCAGTTTGCCAATCACCTCGCCGCCGGTCGCAGCATCCTGTTTTTGCCTCCCGAATCACCCGACAGCGAAACCTTCGCCGGCCTGCACTGGGGCGCATGGAGCGGCGGCGGCCAACCGGCGGGCGTCGAGTGGTGGCGCAACGACACGGGCCTGCTCGCCAACACGCGCAACGGCACCGCGCTGCCGGTCGGTGAACTCGAGATCAGCCGCCGTTGCGAGATCCTCGGCGAAGGCACGCCGCTCGCGCGGCTCGGTGAAAACGCGCCGCTCCTCATGTCCGCCGACCTTCCGGGCGAGGGCAACGCGTGGTTCCTCGGCACGCTGACCGGCCCCGGCTCCTCAAGCCTCGCACGCGACGGCGTGGTGATGTTCGCCATGCTGCATCGTGCGCTCAACGCCGGTGCGCGCAGCCTCGGCAAGGCACAGCAGCGCGAGGCCGCGGCGGCGGAGTCGTTGAACGACTGGAAACGCCTCGGCGAAACGATGCTGAGCACCGAGCAGTCGCTGCGCGCCGGTGTGCTCTTCAAGGACGACAAACTCATCGCCCTGAACCGCCCGCTGCGCGAAGACCGGCCGGAGACGCTCGGCAAGTCCGCGCTCGAAGAGCTGTTCACCGGACTCGATCATCACATCATCGAAGACCAGGTCGAAAACGAAACCAGCCTCGCCAGCGAGATTTGGAGGACGTTTTTGTTCTTGATGGCGATTGCGCTGCTCGGCGAAGCGCTGCTGTGCATGCCGGGGAAACGCGAGAATCCACCCACCCAAACCAAGGTATTGAACATCTGACAGAGCCGTATTACGCTGGATCCGTATGAAAGTTTTATCCGTCAAACTGCCTGACACGCTCTTTCTCGAAATCAGTCGCGAAGCGACCAAGCGCAAAGTCACACGCTCGGAAGTGATTCGCGAGCGCCTGTCCACGTCCAAATCCAAAGGGACATCGCTTTGGGATCGCATGCAGGATCTGGTAATCATGGACGACGAATCACCCGGTGATTTGTCCTCAAACAAGAAGCATATGAAAAAATATGGCCAGAACCGTTCTCGCTGACACGGGCGCCATCGTCGCGGCCCTGCGCGCCCGTGACAAGCACCATGCATGGGCACGCGAGCATCTGTCAAGTTTGACGGAACCATGCGTGACGTGCGAGGCCGTCATTTCAGAATGCTATTTTCTTTTGGACGGAGTTCCGAGAGGCAAGGAACGTCTGACGCAGTTGCTGGAACGCGGATTGATTCGCGTGGCGTTTGATTTTGAGGACTCGCGTCGCGAGATCCTGGCCCTGTTGCGGCGGTATCATGACACACCCATGAGTTTTGCCGACGGCTGTTTGGTGCGCATGTCAGAGATGTTTGCTGACAGCGCGGTCTTCACCACTGACTCCGATTTCATCGTCTATCGCCGTTTCGGAAGGCAGGTGATCCCCTTGATCGCTCCTTGGTAGATGCAGCCCACCACCTCCCAGCTCGTCTTCAATCCCACGCCTGCCGCCTTCGCGGTCGGGGTGGCGTTTGTGGTGGCGATCGCGGGGCTGGCGGTAATGGCGTGGCGTCGGAGCGGGTATCGACCGCTCATGGGCTGGCTGGAATTGCTGCGCGTGCTCATCGCCATCGGCATTGCGATCACGCTTTTGCAGCCGGAGTGGCTGGAAACCTTCAAGCCGGAGACCAAACCGACGCTGGCAGTTCTGGCGGATGTTTCCGGCAGCATGACGACGAAGGACGTGCTGCGCGGCACGCAGGTGATTTCGCGTGAGGATGCGGTGAAGCCGCTGATCAACGAGAAATTGTGGGCGCCGCTCAAGGAGCGCATGGATGTCGTCATCGAGCCGTTTTCGTCATCGCAAACACAGCCGAAGGAAGGCACGGACATCCATGCCGCGCTGGCGGGCGTGCTGGAGAAGCAGCCGAACCTGAAAGCAGTGGTGCTGATCAGCGACGGTGACTGGAACTCGGGTGCGGCACCGTCACAGGCGACCACACGGCTGCGCATGCGCGAGGTGCCGGTGTTTGCCGTTCCGGTCGGAACGGAAACGCGGCTGCCGGATGTGGAGTTGAGCAGCTTCGACGTGCCGACCTTCGCCGTCGCGGGCAAGCCGCTGCGCATCCCGTTCACCATCGACAGCTCATTGCCTCGTGATGAAGTCGTGGTGCTCGAGATGCAGGCATCGAGTGGCGAGATCATCACCAAGGAGGTCACGCTGCCGGCGATGGGACGACTGCAGGATGCGATCGCGTGGAAGCCGGACAAGCCGGGCGAGGTGAAGCTCACGCTGACGATTCCGAAGACGCCGAATGAGCGCTATCCCGAAAACAACTCGCAGGAGGCGCCGCTCTCGATCCGCAAGGAGCAGCTCAAGGTGCTGGTGATCGAATCCTTCCCGCGCTGGGAGTATCGCTACCTGCGAAATGCACTGGAGCGCGATCCGGGTGTCGAGGTGAACTGCCTGCTGCTGCATCCGGGACTCGGTCACGTGGGTACGGGCCGCGGTTACTTGAAGGCGTTTCCAAAGGACGAGGAGCTGACGAAATTCGACGTCGTGTTTCTTGGCGATGTCGGCCTCGCCAAAGATCAGCTCACCGCCGCGCAATGCGCCGCGCTGCAAAAACTCGTGCGCGACCAGGCGGGCGGTCTCGTCTTAATGCCCGGCTTCCACGGTTTCCAATCGACGTTGCAAGACACGCCGCTGGCCGATCTGCTGCCGGTGATCTGGGATGCGGCGCAGCCGCGCGGCTGGGGCTCGTCGTCACCGGGCAAGTTTGCACTCACGGAAGCCGGTACGCGCAGCCTTTTGACGAAGCTCGAAGACAGCGACGAAGCGAGCGCCCGCGTGTGGAGCAACCTGCCCGGCTTCCAGTGGTATGCGCCCGCGCTGCGGGCCAAGGCTGGCAGCGAGGTGCTGGCGACGCATGGCACGGAGTCGAATCAGTTTGGCCGCGTGCCGCTCATCGTCACGAAGACGTATGGCGCGGGAAAAATTCTCTTCATGGGCACGGACGGCGCGTGGCGCTGGCGCAAAGGCGTGGAGGACAAGTATCACTACCGCTTCTGGGGCCAGGTGGTGCGCTGGATGGCCTATCAGCGCAACATGAGCAGCGGCGAGAGCATGCGCCTCTTCTACTCGCCCGACCGGCCACGCACCGGCGACGTGCTCACCTTGAACGCGAACGTCATGAGCCTGACCGGCGAGCCGTTGCGCGACGGCATGGTCATCGCGCAGATCGCCGCGCCGGGCGGCAAGGTGAGCAGCGTGCGGCTGATGCCGGCAGGAGAGGAGGCGTGGGGGCTTTTCACGGGTGTTTTCAGCCCCGTCGAACCCGGTGAGCACCTCGTGCAGCTCAATTGCGCTGAAGCGGGGTCGAGTTTGGAGACCAAGATTTCGATCCAAGGCACCAGCCGTGAAAAGCGCGGCCAACCAGCGCGGCTCGACGTGCTGCGAGAGATCGCCCGCTTCACGAAGGGCGCGATGCTCGACGCCAAAGATCCTGCCGCCGTCATCGCCGCGATTTCAGCCATGCCGGAACCGGTCCCGCAGGAGCGCCGACTGCCGCTTTGGGCACATCCGGCCTGGGCGGGCCTGCTGGTGCTACTCATGGGCATTTTCTGGGTCGGAAGAAAGGTGGCGGGGGCGTTTTGACCGGCCAAATCACACCTTGTCATCGTTGATGCGACTGAATAGACTTTGGTCATGATTCTGGAACTACCTGAACTAAGCGCCATTCGACGTTTTAGCCCGGAAGATCTACGTCTGGAGCTTGCCTGCGCCTTGTATGCGCGCGGCAGAATCAGCGCGGTGGCGGGTGCTGATCTCGCCGGCACGGACCTTGTCCGTTTCCAGACCGCGCTGCACGAGCGGGAGATTCCTCGGCAATATTCTGCTGACGACTTTCAAGATGACCTCGACACGCTCGACAAATTGTTCCCGGCATGATCGTTGTGGCGGACACGTCGGTGATTCTGAACCTCTGCTGCGTCGGGCAGGCCGACTTGCTGCAAGAATTGTTCCATCAGGTCTGGATCCCCGAGGAGGTGAAGGCGGAGTTTGAGCGGTTGAGCCGGCATCAGCCGCGTTTCCAAGGATTGTGTCTCCCGGAGTGGGCAAACATTCGTCCTTCTGTGCCCGTTCCTGCGAACCTGGCAGCTTTGCCGAATCTGCACACTGGCGAGACCGCCGCTCTGGCGCTTGCCTTGGACAGCAATGCTGACGCCGTGCTGATGGATGAGACGGCAGGCAGACGCGCGGCACACCTCCTCGGAGTGGCGGTGATCGGGGTCCTCGGTGTGCTGCTGCAAGCCAGGAGAAGCGGTTTGCTGCCCGCCATCAAGCCGGTGATCGAGCGTCTGGAGGCAGAAGCCGGTTTCTGGCTGGCCCCGGGGCTCGTCGCTCAAGCGCTGCGTAAATGCGGGGAAATTTAAGCTGACAGGACGTTTCAATCCCCAATCAAAAGCTCGTCAGGAGCGTTTGATCACGATAACATCTTCACAATATGAAAACCCAATTGCCGACCATCCTCGAATCGAAGCTCGCGGATTTTCGGAAGCGGGTGTGGATTGTGAAACTCACCGAGGGGCTGCTGGCGGCGGCGTTTGGGATCGTGCTGTCCTATGTGCTGGTGTTTGCGCTGGATCGCGTGATGGAGACGCCGGTGTGGCTGCGGGCCTCGCTGCTCATCGCCGGTGCGGCGGTGCTGGGGCTGGGATTGCCGCTGAAGTGGCATCGCTGGGTGTGGAAGCAGCGGCAGCTTGAGGATGCAGCACGGCTGCTGCGGCGCACGTTTCCGCGTCTGGGCGATCAACTGCTAGGCATTGTGGAATTGTCGCGGCATGAGGACGCGTCCCGCAGTGAGCGGCTGGTGCAGGCGGCGATGGATCAGGCGGCGGAGGCGGTGAAGGACAAGGATTTCACCCACGCCGTGCCCGAGGCGAAGCATTTCCAATGGGGTTGGGCTGCTGGAGTGACGGCGGTGCTGGCCGTGGCCGCGCTCACGCTGGTGCCGGATGCCGCGTGGAATGCCATGGCACGCTGGGGGCTGCCGTGGCGTGATGTGGAGCGCTTCACGTTCGTGAAGATCGAGAAGCTGCCGGATCGTCTCGTGGTGCCGTATGCGGAGCCGTTTGATTTGCAGGTGCAGCTCGAAAAGGACACGCGATGGTCGCCATCGACTGCGAAAGCGCGGATCGGTGATCAACCGCTCGTCGTGAGTGGGCTGAAGGAGCACGAGTATCCGCTGGCGTTCCCGCCGCAGAAGGAAGACGCGGCGATGAACCTGTCGCTCGGGGATGTGCGCAAGTCGGTGAGCATTTTGCCACGCACGCGGCCGGAACTGACGGCGCTCTCGGTACGCACGCGACTGCCGGAGTATTTGAAATACAAAACAGAACCGGTGATCGAGGTGCGCGGCGGATCCGTCAGCGTGCTCAAAGGCGCGAAGGCGGCACTGGAGGCAACCGCATCACGTGATCTGGCTTCTGCGGAAGTCGATGGCGAGGTGGAGAAAGTTTCCGGCGCGAAGGTGACGACGCCCTTCCATGAAATCGCCGGCGACGCCGAGAAGCGTGTCATGTGGAAGGACCTGGATGGTTTGACGCCGCGTGAGCCGCTCGTTTTGAAGATCAACGCCATCGAGGACGAGGCGCCGCGTCTCGCCGCGCGACGTGAGACGCAGGAGCAGGTGGTGCTCGATTCTGAGGTCGTCGTGTTCGATGTGGATGTGCAGGACGACTTCGGCATCCAGCGCACGGGACTGGAATGGCGCAGCGTGAACGATGACAAGACGAAGGGCGACAAGATCGCCGCCGCCGGTGAACCGGAGAAGAAGACTCTGGAAGCAAAGGCCACATTTTGCGCGACACGTGACGGCGTGGAGCCGCAGACGCTCGAAATCCGCGCCTGGGCGGAGGATTACCTGCCGAACCGGAAGAGTGCGTATTCAGCGGCGTTCCTGCTGCATGTGCTGAACAAGACGGACCACGCGCTGTGGCTCACCGAGCAGTTTGGCAAATGGCTCGAAGCAGCCCGCGAAAGCTATGAGCGCGAACAGCAACTGCACGCGACGAACAAGGAACTGCGTGCGATGAGTCCTTCGGATCTCGACCGCCCCGAGAACCGCCGCAAGATCGCGCAGCAGGCGAGTTCGGAGAATGCGAATGCTGCGAGACTCAGCAGCTTGAATCAAAGCGGACGCAGTTTGGTGGAACAGGCGACGCGGAACGACGAGTTCGACGCGAAGCGCCTCGAATCGTGGGCGACGATGCTGAAGTCCTTGCAGGACATCGCGGCGAAACGCATGCCGAGCGTGGCGGATTTGCTCAAGCAGAGTTCGAGCGCGAAGGCGGGCAAGCCGGGGCAATCCACGGCGGCCAATTCACCGTCGAATCCATCCCAGCAGTCGCGGAGCCAGAAGAAAGGCAAGCCAGGCGAAGGCAAAGCCGGCCAGAGCAAACCCAGCGCACCGCAGATCGCCAACGGCCAGGATTTGCCGAAACCTCCGTCGAGCGGAAAATCCTCCGACGAAGCGCCCAAGAAGGAGAACATGCCGAGCATCGCCGACAAGGAGGGCTCAATGAGCAAGCCGGAGCTGAAGCCCGCCGATCCGAACGCGAAGCCCTCGCCGCCGAAGCCGAGTGCGATGAAACTGCCGACGACTCAGATGGCCGCGGCTCCTTCGAAGAAGAAGGATAGTGAAGAGGAGGAGCCGCAGGCGCAGTCTCCGGCGCAGGCGAAGATGGACGACGCCATTGAGGAACAGGCACTGCTGCTGGCGGAGTTTGCGCGGGTTTCGGACGAGTTGAGCGCGATTTTGGCGAGTCTGGAGGCCAGCACGTTTGTGAAGCGGCTCAAGGCGGCATCGCGGCAGCAGATGGCGGTGGCGAAGGACTTAAATACGAAGACGCTGAGCGCCTTCGGTTTGGAGATGAAGCCGGTGAAGGATGCGGCAATGATCGCCGAGCACGAGAAGAAGCAGAGCGAGACCGTGCGGGTGATTCAGAGCGATCTGGAGGCCTACTATGCGCGGAAGCCGGAGATGCATTTCAAGAACGTCATCGGCCAGATGAAGGACACGCGGGTGGTGCAGATGCTGGCATATTTGGGCGATCAGGCGGCGGTGAATCTGAGCGGCAGCAGCATGGCGGGCGCGGAATTTTGGGCGGACACGCTGGACCGCTGGGCGGAGGAGATGGTGGCGGCGAGCGAGTGCAAGGCCTGCAGCAGTTGCAGCGCGGACAGCCTGCCGCCGGAGATCGTGCTGAAGGTGATGAAGGCCCTGCGCGATGAGATGAACCTGCGTGATGAAACCCGGGAGCTGGACAACGCGAAGGCGGCGCTGGAAGAAGGCGTTCACGCAAAGAAGTCCGGCGATCTGGCTTCGAAGCAGTATGGCATTCAGGCGAATGTGCGCGGTGCGTTTGATGACATCCAGCGTCTGCCGCAGGGGAACGAAAAGTTTGGCAAGGAACTGAAGCTGCTCGGCGCGGTGATGCAGGTGATGACGGAGGCGGCCGGGCTTCTGGATCAGCCGGAGACGGGCGCACCCACGATCGCCGCAGAGACGGAGGCGATCGAGCTGCTGCTGCAGGCGAAACGGCAGAGTCCGAAGGGCGGCGGTGGCGGTGGATCGAATCCGGGCGGTGGCGGCGCGGCGGAATCGGCGTCCGAATCTGCGCTGGCTGACCTGGGGGCGGGTTCCGACTCGGAGACGAGCGTGGAGGCGCGGCCGGTGGGCCAGGCGACGGGAAAGGCGGGGCGCGAGCTGCCGGAAGAGTTCAAGACGGGGCTGGACGCTTACTTTAACAAGCTAGAGTCGGGAGGTGCGCTGAAATGACGCGTGCCCTGGCCGTTCTGCTTCTGTTTGGGATCATCTCCTTGCAGGGGCAGACGTATCTGCCCCGTGCGGAGCTGAAGAAGCCGCTTTCCGAGGCGGTGGAGAAGCTGCTGGCTGAGTTCGTGGAGAAATGTGCAGTGGAAAAAAGCAGGCAGCTCACGGCTCACATGGAGGAGGTGATTGCCGCCGTGAATAACGTCGCCAAGCTGACCGGCGAGGAAAAGAAGGCGCTGGAAGAACCGACTCGGAAGGCGGTGGAAGATGCGGTGAAGGCCTGGGTGCCGGAGGGTGTCGAGGCGATGCGCACCTATCTCAACCGCACGTCGGAAACGGCGGCCACCCGACACATCGGCCAGTGGAAGCCGGAGCTGGCCGGGTTGAACGAGCCGGTGGAGAACTGGGCGCCGCCGCATGAGGACGCGGCGTGGTTGGCGGCTTTGCAGCAGACGCTGGGCGAGCAGCGCTTCAAAGCCTGGCTGGCTGTCGATGCGAAAAAGCGGGCGGAAACGGAGAAGGAGATTCAGGACTATCTCGAGCGCTGGGTGCGCGAGTCGCGGGGGCCGATGAACGAGGATTTGGAGGCGAAGATCGAGCAGATGAAGTCGAAAATGGAGTTGGGTGAGGAAAAGCAGGCCGCGCTGAAGAAGGCGGCGGACGGACTGCTGGACGAGATCTGCGCGGCGGAGCGGAAGCGCGCCTTCGGGATGCTGCGGACGATGCCGGTCGAGGCGCGGCAGAACATCATGGGCCGCAGTTATTTTTACATCCGCTTCGACCGCCCGCGCGGCGACGCCTGGGACAGGCGGTGGGAGCAGGCGGCGGCCAGGGTGCTGCCCGCGGAGGCGATCGACCGCTGGCGCTCCATCGCGGAGGAGGGGAAAAAGGCGGAGGAGGAGGAACTGGTGAAGCTGATCAAGCCTTCGGAGGTGTATGCGCGGCAGCAGATGGAGCGGCAGATGCTCACGGAGATGGACAACATCACGACGGAGCTGAGCGTGGGCGGGGAGCGGCTGGAGGCGCTGCGGCAGCTCTCCGACGAGGCCATTGAGGCGGCGCTGGATCAAGGACGTGAGCAATGGATGAAGCAGGTCCGGAATTACTCCGCCGCAGAGCGCCAGCGCATGGGCGCGAACTCCTATTTCGGTCTGAGCGACGAGCAGCGAGCGCCTTCGCTCGCGGTGTGGAAGGAAGGCCTTAAGAAGGTGCTGACGGGCCAGGAAATCTCGCGGATGGAGCAGGGCATGGAGCAGCGCGAGCAGCGTTCGCTGCGCGCCATCGCCCGCGCCTGCCTGGCGGAGATGGACCAGTACCTGATGCTCAATGACGCTCAGCGCGCAAAGCTTGAGCCGCTGATCCGAAAGCAGATGGAGCCCCTGCTGGAACAGCGCCGGCAGGAGTACTGGAGCTACAGCCCGCAGCAGTTGTTTCAAAACGCGGGCAAGATCCCGGAGAAGGACGTGCGCGGGATTCTCGACGAGCGGCAGTGGAGTCGCTGGCATGTCCTGACGAACACGCCGAACACCACGCGCCCCTCCGCGGCCGCGAAAGACACGAAGGCCGAAGTCGAGGACATGGAGTCGCTGATTTCGAAGCATCTATACTCGATGTTTGTGGCGGAGCGCCAGAAGGTGCTCGACGCGATGATGCCGCATGTGGAGGAGGCCGGGCGCGTGCTTTCCCTCCCGGAGACGACGATGGCGGAGCTGACGACGGCGGCGAAGGGTGCCGTGGAGCAGAGCCTGGACTACTGGCGGCAGAACACCGAGCGCTACGTCCGCCAGGCGGTGCAGACGGCCACTCCGCAAAACATTCTGCAGGCGCTGGCCGGCACGGAGCGCGTGAACTTCAGCCGCAGGGGCGACGAAAACCGCCCCGAGAGCATGCAGGTGTGGACATCCGCTTTGGAGACCAAGCTGGACAAGGCCCAGCGCCAGACGCTGGCGAAGATCGCCGAGGAACGCAATGACTACCGGCAGCGGGCGATGGCGGCCATGACGGTGGCGGAGCTGGACCGCCGCCGCCGCCTCAACGGGGAGCAGTGTGCCAAGCTCGAACCGGCGCTGGAGAAGGTGCTGGCGGATTACCGCCCGGACATCGAGCGCTACATGTCCACGAACTGGTTTCTCCAGTACTACTACGCGATGGTGCCGGTGGCCGGAGTGGCGGAGAAGGATCTGGCGGCCGTCCTGACGCCGGAGCAGCTGAAGAATTTCAAGGACCGGGATCTGCCGGACGCGATGCAGTACTGGGAAGGAATCGAGAACAATCACAAGAACCGCGTGAAGAAGGAAGGCGGGGGAAACGGCGAATGAATGACGAAGCTCCCATGACTCAACGCGAAGGTTCTCGTGCGGCGGATGGCCATTCGTCATTGACTCGCTGCGCTTCCTTTCGGGCCGCCATCGGCGGTCTGCTTTTTATTTTCGTTCCCGGGGCGCAGGCGCAGGATCCTGCGCTGCGTTTCGGCGGCGGGATGCCGCAGGAGGTGGAGGTCGTTTATGAACGCGGTCTGGGATGGCTGGCGGCAAAGCAGAGTGACAAGGGCAACTGGACGGGCGGTCACAGCGGTTCCGGCGTGGACGGCATCTGCCTGATGGCGTTTTTGGCGGGCGGCGAGGATCCGAATTTTGGCCGCTATGCGCCGAACATCCGCCGGGCTTTGCGGGCGATGATCCGCAGTCAGGATGCGAGCACGGGCTACCTGCCGAACAGCATGTATCACCACGGCTTTGCCATGCTGGCCTTGTCTGAGGCTTACGGAGCGGTGGACGAGGCATTGTTATGGGAGGGGGAGAAGCCGGTGCGGACTATCGCGCAGGCGCTGGACCTGGCGATCCGCTGCGCCGGAACCTCGCAGAAGAACAACCGCTGGGGAGGCTGGCGCTACATGCCGAACTCGACGGATGCGGACACCTCGGTGACGGGCGCGGTGCTGATGGGGCTGCTGGCGGCGCGAAATGCAGGCATGGAGGTGGCCGACGAGGTGATCGACACCGCGCTGGAGTACATGCGGCGCAGCACGGGGGCGGACGGCAGCGTGACCTACAGCGGCGGCTTCGGCGGCTTTGGGGAGTCGATGAACCGCAGCGCCATCGCAACGCTGGTGGCGGCGGTTTCGAAGAACAAGGAGAGCGACGAGTTCAAGGCCACGCTGAAGCACATCACCGAGCGGCTGGAGCACAGCGAGGGGAACTACAAGGAGTACTTCCGCTATTACATGGCGCAGGCGCTTTTCCAGGGCGACTACGCCGCATGGCAGAAGTGGAACACCGCGACGGCCCGCGTGCTGAGCGAGACGCAGGCGCCCGACGGCAGCTTCAACAACGGCCCCTTTGAGACCGGCATGTCACTGCTGGCGCTGGCGCTGAACTACCGCTTTCTCCCGATCTATGAGCGCTAAAAGGTCCATCATCGCGCTGCTTTTTTCCGGGGCCGTTTTTGGCTCCGAACTCCACTGGCGCAACGGGGAGTTCATCGGCGGAAATTTCGACGGTGCCGAGGCGGATCATGTCGTCTGGTCGGACAAGATGTTTGGCGAGCCGCTGAAGGTGCGGCGTGAGGTGCTGGACAAGGTGATCCGGCACAAGGTGGACGAAAAGACACAGGAGCTTTTCAGCGTGCGGCTCGCGGACGGCTCGCGGCTTTACGGCACGATCACGGGGCTGGACGCGAAGGCGCTGGAGATGAAGTCGGCGCGCTTCGGCACGTTGCGCATCGCGCGGGATGCCGTGGTCTCGGTGCAGAGGCTGCAGGCGGAGGGTCTGCTCTTTGCCGCGCCGACGAGCACGCAGGGCTGGATCGAGGGCAAATCGCCGAACAGCAACGGCAAAGACACCCCGGCCAATTACTGGCGGGTCGTTCCCGGCGGTGCTTTGAAGCAGATCGGCTGGAATCGCAACGCCAGCCTGCCGATGGATCTGCCGGAGAAGATCGAGATGCAGGTGACGCTGAGTTCCAGTGCGCGACCCGAATTCAAACTGGAACTCAAGGCCGGCGGCAAGGAATCCATGGTCGTGGAGACCTGGGTGGACGAGGTGGTGCTGCAGGGGCGCGCTTTCCAGAGGCTGCAATCGCTGGCGGAGGAGGATCGTCGTCTCACGCTGACGCTGTTCTGGGATCGCGGTACGGGCCGGTGTGCGGTCTTCAGCGCCGACGGAAAAAAGGTCGCTGAAACCCGAGAGCCAAACGCCGACGCGGTCGAAGCCGAGACGCCCAAGGTGGTGGAGAAGGAAAAGAAGGCCGCGCCGCAGGCTGGCGGCGGTCTTTTTGGCGCCCTGCTGGGAGTCGTGCAGGGAGCGGCCGTGGTGCGGGCGCAGGCGGCTGTGGCGGAGGTTGAGCTAGCAAGAGTCCGCAGCGCTTCAGTTGAAGCCGGGACTCCCGCCGGACTGACATTGGAGAACAAGGGGCCGGATCTGACGCTCGAGGCCCTGCGCATCCGCTTCTGGAACGGTGAACTGCCCGAAGAGGTGCGGCAGGATTTCCCGCGCGTGGAACTGACGGACGGGCGCGTCCTGAAGGCGTCCGCCGTGCGTGCGAGCATGACGGATTTGACGGTCGCGGACGCCGCAGGGAAGCAGACGACGGTGCCGTGGGAAAAAGTGCTGGCGGTGCAGGGAGCGGAGGCGGCCTCGCCTTTCTTCACGGGAGCTGCCGCGGAGACGGAGTTGTGGTTCACGGACGGCGAGTGGGTGAAGGGCGCATTGCAACACGTCCGCAAGGAGACGGCCACCCTGACCACGACGTGGTCGCCGGCGCCGGTGACTTGCAAGATCACCCGGCTGCAGCGGCTGGAGTTCATGCGCGGCGCGGACGAGAAGCCTGCAGCCGACCTCGACGATTTCGACACGCTGACGATCAACGGCAAGACGCTGCACGGCACGCTGGACGCCGGCGGCGGACCGCAGCCGCATTGGCGGCCCGTCGGCGGCTTGCATGCGATTGCGATGGCCGGCGGCGGAGACATGGAGATCACCCGGTCAACGGCGGCGATTCCCGAGGGACTCAACAGCGAGGCGCTGATCTACCTGCGCAGTGGTGACGTGCTGCCGGGACGGTTGCGGGCGATCGATGCGCGGCGGATCGACGTGGGGTCGGATCTGGCGGAGGTGAAAGAACTGCCGCCGGAGAAACTGCACGCCGTCCAGTTCGGCGGCGAGGCGCTGAACCTCGACGGGTTCGAGGACCAGGGCTGGTCCCGCGTGCGCGGCGGAGAGGAACTGGTGAAAAGGAAAGGGAAGGACGGTCTGGAATTCGAGCCCGGCGGGTCCTGGGGACATCCATCCTTTATGCAGGTGAACGAGATCAGCTTCGACCTGCAGAGCAGCGGGTTCAACGCGCTGCGGGTGCGGCTTTTTTGCGACGGGGTGAACGCGAAGAGCGCCAGTACGAATCTCCTCTTCGGCTACACGGGCAGCGAGGTGTGCTTCGGTCTGGAGACCGGCGGCGACCAGATGGACCGGCAGTTCCGCGTGCGCAGCAGCGGCCCCATGCCCGTGCGCATCACCGTGGGCGAGGACCGCATCGAGGTCTTTCTCAACAGCGTGTCCGCCCGCAAGATCGCGCTGAACCCGAAGCTGCGCTCCGGCCAAGGCATCATCATCGAGCCCTTCAGCCTGTGGGGAAACGGGGAGCGGAAGGTGGAGATCGCCGCGTTCAAGACCCGCATCGCCCCGGGGCGCGTGGCCGCACCGGTGGTGGAGGCGAACACGAAAAACCACGCGCTGACGGTGCCGCGTTTCCGGAAGGAGGATCCGCCGCGCCATGCGCTGCTCGCCGCGAACGGCGACGTGCTGCGCGGCGTGATCGAGGCCGCCACGGCGCGTCATTTCTCCGTGCGTTCCGGCTTGGAGACGGTCCAGGTGCCGCGTGACCGCGTGAAGGCCGTCGTGTGGCTGGTAAAACCGGAGGATGATGTCAGCGCCGCCTTCGAAGAGCGGGCGCAGGAGGAGTCGCCGCCGGACATCACGCACTGGCTGCTGCTGAACAACGGCGGTCGCCTCGGCCTGAAGGTGGAAAGTTTCATGAAGGATGCGGTCGTCGGGACGCACCCACTGCTGGGCGCCTGCCGGGTGCCTTTGAAGCAGGTGTACCTCATCCGCAGCAGCCTGCCGGCGGAAAACGGCGCCATGGCGGCGCTGAAGGACTGGAGGCTGAAGTTTGCGCCCGAACCGGTGCTGCCGGAGACGGGAGGGGAGAGCTCGCCGCTTTTGAATCAGGAGCCGAAGCCCTTCAAGCTGCCGCTGCTGACCGGCGGGGAGTTCGACCTCGCGGCGGAGAAGGGGAAGGTCATCGTTCTCGACTTCTGGGCGACGTGGTGCGGCCCCTGCGTGAAGTCATTGCCGGAGATGATCGACGAACTGTCCTTCTTCGATCCGAAAAAGGTCCGCTTCATCGGCATGAACCAGGCGGAGGGGAAGGAGCAGGTGGCGCGCTTCCTGGAAACTCGCGGCTGGCAGTTCGAGGTGGCGCTGGACGCCAGTCAGCGCGTCGGCCAGCAGTTTGGCGTCGAAGGCATCCCGCACACGGTGATCGTGGGTCCGGACGGCAAGGTGGCCTATGTGAAAACCGGCTACGAGCCCGGCGGCGCGAAGAAGGTCGCCGAGGTGCTGCGGAAACTCCTGGAAGGGCGGCCGTAGGCGCGTCGCCGGAGAAGGGTAAAATTGCACCAGAGCACGTTTCTTCTGGCACGGAGACTGCATCCGACCCATGAATCAGCGCATGCCGTGCGGTGCGTGATCGAAGCCGCCGCCGCACTTCCGCAAAGCCCCCAGCCCCCGCTTGATTTTTGCCACCCAGTCCTCGAAGTCGCCCTCCATCCCCCCCCTGAACGGAGGAATGGACAGCGGCGTAGTGCCGAAGCTCGCGGGTCACTATGACGAGCTTCGCGACGCCAGGGGGGGGCTCCGCCCCCACTACGGGCTGGTCATCGAGGATCTCAGGAAACGCGGCGTGACCGGCGTGAAGCGCCTCGCTGACACCGCCCGGCGACTGCTGGCCGAACGCGGCGTGACCTTCAACCTCTACGAAGCCGGTGGCATGGACACGCCGTGGCAGATGGATCCGGTGCCCACGGTCATCGCCGCAGCGGAATGGGCGCGGATCGAAAAGGCGCTGGTTCAACGCGCCACCCTGCTCAATGCGATCCTCAACGACAGCTACGGACCGCAGAAGCTGATCCGCCAGGGAGACCTGCCTGCGGCCCTGGTGCTGGCGCAGCCGGCCTACCTGCGGCCCTGCCACGGCATCAAGGTGCCGAACAACAAGCCGCTGCAGGTCTATGGCGTGGACCTGGCCCGCTCCCCGGACGGGAATTGGTGGGTCGTCGGGGACCGCACCCAGATCCCCACCGGCGCGGGTTATGCCCTGGAAAACCGCCTGATCACCTCCCGGCTGCTGCCGGATGTCTTCCGCGATGCGAGGGTGTGCCGCCTGGCGTCCTTCTTTCGGCAGATGCAGCAGTCGCTCAGCGCTCTGGCTCCGCGACCGTCTGAGGAGCCGCGCGTGGTGCTGCTGACGCCGGGCCCCTACAACGAAACCTATTTCGAGCAGGCCTATCTGGCACGCTACCTCGGTTACACGCTGGTTGAGGGGGAGGACCTCACCGTGCGCGACGATCGTGTGTTTTTGAAGACACTGAGCGGCTTGGAGCCGGTGGATGTGATCCTGCGCCGCGTGGACGACGATTTCTGCGATCCGTTGGAGCTGCGCAACGACTCGATGCTCG
This sequence comes from uncultured Prosthecobacter sp., assembly GCA_964452755.1. Classification (GTDB taxonomy): domain Bacteria; phylum Verrucomicrobiota; class Verrucomicrobiia; order Verrucomicrobiales; family Verrucomicrobiaceae; genus Prosthecobacter. The sequence goes on from CAYVQY010000001.1 coordinate 2,333,930, forward strand.
GCGTCCCCGGTCTCGTTCGGGCGGTCCGCGCCGGCAACGTCGCCATGGCCAATGCGCTGGGGTCCGGCCTGGCGGAGGCGCCGGCGATGATGGCTTTCCTCCCCGGCCTGTGCCGCAAGCTGCTGGGTGAGGAGCTCCTCATGCCCTCCGTCGCCACCTGGTGGTGCGGACAGGAGCGGCCGAAAGCGGAGGTGGAGCAGAATCTCTCCCGCCTCGTGATCAAGCACGCCTTCCGCACGCGTGGCAAACGCATCTGGTTCGGAGACAAGCTCAGCGCCGCCGAACGCGAGGATCTGCTGAAGCAGATCCGCTTTGCGCCGGAACGCTGGTCGGCCCAGGAGCAGGTGCGCTTCTCCGCCACTGCCGTCTGGGAGGATGGGCAGCTCGTTCCGCGGCCCATCGGCGTGCGCGCCTATGTGGTGGCCACTCCGGACGGCTATCAGGTGATGCCCGGCGGCATGACGCGCGTGGCGCCGAGTCCCGAGTCCTCGCTCGTCTCAATGCAGAATGGCGGCAGCAGCAAGGACACCTGGGTGACGAGCGAGGGGCCGGTGGATAACGTGACACTGCTCTCCGCGACGCGCACGCCGGTGGAACTCCGCCGCGTCGGCCACAATCTCGGCAGCCGCGTGGCCAGCAATCTCTACTGGCTCGGACGCTACGCCGAGCGCGCCGAGGCCACCGCAAGGCTGCTGCGCTCCACCCTCTTCCGCTGCACGCCCGAGAGCGGGATGAGCGAGACGCCCCTGATGCTCCCACTGTTGGAGACGCTGAAAAAACTCGCCGTGCTGGAGGAGGTGCCGGAGCCGACCCAGCTCACGGCTCTTCAGGAGCAGATCGAGGCCAGGCTGCTGCAGGCCGTTTTCGACCCGGATGAACCCGCCAGCATCCGTGCCTGCGTGGTCCACATCCAGCGCATCGGTGTGCTGCTGCGGGACCGCATTTCGGTGGATACGTGGCGCGTCATCAGCCAGCTCTCCGAGCCGATCGACTCCTTCGATGCCAATGCCAGCATCACGCCGGTCTCCGACACGCTGAACGTCCTCACGCGGGTGATCATCGACCTCGCTTCCTTCCATGGTTTGGCAAAAGAAAACATGACCCGCGCCCAGGGCTGGATGTTCCTCGACATGGGGCACCGCATCGAACGCATCGCCCACATCTGCGAGCTGCTGCTGGCAGGCCTGCACAGTGCCGACGCGGAGAATCCGAGCCTTCTGGAGGCCATCCTCGAAGTGGGTGACAGCACCATCACCTACCGCAACCGCTACAGCCTGCTGCCTCGTCTGGCCGCCGTGTATGACCTCCTCATGCTGGACGACCTGAACCCCCGCGGGCTGGGTTTCCAGTTCCTGCGCATCGAGCAGTCCTTCAAGCATCTGCCGCTCGAACAGAGCACCGCCGTGATGACCCCGGCCATGCGTCTGCTCGTCGAAAACAGCACGCGGCTCCGGCTGTGTGATCCGACCGAGCTCGGCCGCGTGGAGCCGGGCGCCTGGCCGCAGACCCAGGTGGCCGGCGTGCTGGCGCAGATCGCGGCCTCCATGCCCGCACTCAACGACGCGCTGCTGGCCTCCTACTTCGCCCACTCCAGCATCAGCAGCAGTGACGACTCCACCGAAGTGGTGACCACGATGGAATGAAGTACCGCATCACCCATCGTACGACCTATGTCTATGACGAGCCGGTGGCCGTCTCCCACCACGCCGCCCACCTGCGCCCGCGTGACACGGACACGCAGCGCTGCCTGGAGTTTGCCATCACTTACGACCCGCGTCCGGACCTGACCACGGAGCACACCGACAGCTTCGGCAACCGCGTCGCCTGCTTCTCCATCCAGCAGTTGCACACGCGGTTTGAGATCACCTCCCGCAGTCTCGTCTCGATCACGCCCTGCCTGCGGCCCGAGCCTTCGCAGACCCCGCCCTGGGAGGGGGTGGCCGCCATGTTCCGCGATCCCGTGGCCGTGGACCTGCTCGATCCCTGCCAGTTCGTCTATCGTAGCCCGCTGCTGACGCCCGAACCCGTCCTGCGTGATCTCGCCGCGCCCTGCTTTCCGAAAGGGAGGCCCGTGCTCGCCGGTGCTGCGGCACTGTGCAGCCTCATTCATCGCGAGTTTGCCTTTGACCCGAAAGCGACCTCCGTCAGCACGCCGCTCGACGAGGTTCTGGAAAAGAAACGCGGCGTCTGCCAGGACTTCGCGCATCTCGCCGTCGCCAGCCTGCGCTCCATGGGCCTGCCGGCCCGTTACGTCAGCGGTTACCTGCGCACCCGCCCGCCGCCCGGCAAGCCACGCCTGCAGGGCGTCGATGCCTCCCACGCCTGGGTTTCCTGCTTCGTCCCCGGTTTCGGCTGGGTGGACTTCGACCCCACCAACGACTGCTTCACCTCGCTCGATCACATCACCGTTTCCATCGGTCGTGATTTTTCCGATGTCAGCCCCGTGCGCGGCATCATCACCGGCGGTGGCGAGCACACTGTCGGCGTCGGAGTCGATGTGGAACCGGTCGAGGGATGATTCTCTGCTTGGAATCCCGCACGCCATCCGTGTAGGCTCCACGCATGACCCCGCAAAATCTCTCCCGCCGTCAGTTCGGAACACTCGCCAGCGTCAGCGCCATCGCCGCGATGCTGCAAACGCAGATCGAAGCCGCTGACAAGGCTGCCGGCGGCAAGGTTCGCCACTCGGTTTGCAAATGGTGCTACAAGGACATCCCGCTGGAGGACTTCTGCCTCGCCGCGAAGGAGATCGGCCTGGAGTCCGTCGAGCTGCTCGATCCGCCGGACTTTGCCACCGTGAAAAAGCACGGCCTGCACTGCGCCATGGTCAGCTATCCCACCATCGAAGGCCCCGGCGGCGTGAAGATCGGCCCCATTCCAAAGGGTTGGAACCGCGTCGAGCATCACGACCTGCTCGTGCAGGCCTACGAACCGCTGTTGAAGGAGTCCGCTGAAGCCGGATTCAAACAAGTCATCTGCTTCAGTGGCAACCGCGACGGCATGAGCGACGATCAAGGCCTCGAAAACTGCGCCAAGGGCCTTCAACGCATGCTGCCACTGTGTGAGAAGCTAGGCGTCACGCTCGTGATGGAACTGCTCAACAGCAAGGTGAACCACCCCGACTACATGTGCGATCATAGCGCCTGGGGCGTGAGCTTGGTGAAGAAACTCGCATCGCCGCACTTCAAGCTGCTCTACGACATCTACCACATGCAGATCATGGAAGGCGACGTCATCGCCACCATCAAACGCGATCACGAATCCTTCGCTCACTACCACACCGGCGGCGTCCCCGGACGTGCTGAGATCGACGAAACGCAGGAGCTGAACTACCCCGCCATCATCAAAGCCATCCAGGAAACCGGTTACACCGGCCACCTCGGCCAGGAGTTCATCCCCAAGCGCCCCGACAAGCTCGCTTCTCTCAAACAAGGCGTGCAGATTTGCACGGTGGCTTAAGTAGATTCGACTGGCAGTCGAATCCGAGCGTCCCAAGGCTTCGATTGCCAATCGAAGCTACCCTCGCAACGGCTCCGTGCCCTCGCTGAGGATCGAAAGATACGCGTCGTAGGCATACAGGCGGCCATACTTGCCACCCGTCGTCTCGCGGACGATGCCTAGGGCTTGGAGTTGCTTGAGGGCGCTGCGAGCGGTGTTGACGGCCATGTCGAGCTGGGTCGCGATGGCGTTGGCGCTCGTCACCGGCTGCATCTGCATCTGCTGATGAACGCGGACGATGTTTCCGGCAGCGCGGCCGAGGCCGTCGATTTTCTCTAAGTCAGCGATGAACAGGGTGAGCAGCCGTCGGGCGGTGGCGACGGCCTGCTCCGCGGTCTGCTTCACGCCTTGGAGAAAGAAGCGCATCCACGCCTCCCACTCGCCTTTGTGGCGCACGTTTTGCAGATGGTCATAGTATTCGGAACGATGCTCTTTGAAGTAAAGGCTGAGATAGAGCAGCGGCTCGGTCAGCACGCCTTCCGCGCAGAGCAGGAAAGTGATCAGCAGACGGCCCAGGCGGCCGTTGCCGTCGAGAAACGGATGAATAGTCTCGAACTGCACATGGACGAGCGCCGCCTTGATCAAGGCGGGCGTGGCGACCGGATCGTCGTGCATGAATTTCTCCAGCGCTCCGAGGCAGTTCATGAGTTCGTCAGGCGGAGGCGGGACAAATCTCGCAGTGCCCGGCCGACTGCCACCAATCCAGTTCTGGCTGCGGCGGAACTCGCCAGGTTCTTTTGTCCCGCCACGAACGCCGGACATCAGAATGGCGTGGATTTCTTTGATGAGCCGCAACGAGAGCGGAAAGCCCTCACGCAGGCGCTTCAGGCCGTGATCCAAGGCGGCAACGTAATTGGAAACCTCCTGGACGTCATCCAGAGGAACGCCGGGGGCGGCCTCCAGCTCGAACAGCAGCAGGTCGGACAACGACGACTGGGTGCCCTCGATCTGCGATGACACGACAGCCTCCTTCCTCACATAGGCATAGAGAAAAATGTCGGGATGCGGCAGCAGCGCGGAGATGCCATCCAACCTGCCGACCGCCATGGCGGCCTGCTCGGCCAAGTGCCGCAGCTCATGATCCCAGACCAAATCCGGGTCTGGAGGCAACGAAGCAGGAACGAAGGCGCGAAAAGACTCGCCCGCCGTGGCGACGGTGACTTCCTGGCCTGTGGTCCGAGTTGGCATGTCAGAAGCTCAACTTGGTCGTCCAAATTGACTTTTCAGCAATCAGAATGTCAAGAATCACCCTCAAATTGACTTTTAAGCGCGGCAAATGTCAGAAACTGACTTTTGATGTTAAGCTACAGTCGCCTTCTCCAATTCCTCCGCCGCTTTCTCCCAATCCGTCGTCAGCTTGGCGATCTTCGGCTCGACGGCTTCCAATTCGGCGCTGAGGTCGCGGAATTTCACGGCGTCGGCGTAGGTGGCCTCGTCTTGGAGGAGTTCGACGATCTCATGTTTGCGTTTGTCGAGCGTGGCGAGTTCGGTTTCGATCTTGCTGACGCGCGCCTCGGCTTCCTTCTTCGCCTTGCTGCGTGCATTGCGGGCTTCGGCTTCGAGACGCTTCTGTTCCTTGGTCTTCGGCGGTTCGCGAGTGACTGGCGGGGTCCAGTTCGTCGGCTGGGCGTTGTGAAGCGTGGCCGTGAGAGCTTCGCGGGCGCTACCGGCCTTGGTTTTGTCGAGGTAGTATTGGTAGTCGCCCGCGTAGGGCGTGATGACACCGGCGCTTACATGCAGCACCGATTTGGCCATCTTGCGGATGAAGTGAACGTCATGGCTGATGAAGACGAGCGTGCCTTCGTATTGGTCGAGCGCGTTGATCAGGGCGTCGATGCTGCCCATGTCGAGATGCGTTGTCGGCTCGTCCATGAGGAGGAAGTTCGGCGGATCGAGCAGCAGGCGCACAAGCACGAGGCGGCTCTTTTCACCACCGCTGAGCACGCCGACGGGCTTGAAGACATCGTCGCCGTGGAAAAGGAAGGAGCCGAGGAGCGTGCGGCACAGGTTTTCGCCGGGACGGCTCGGCAGATCCATCGCCGACTGCAGTACGGTGTGGCGCATGTTGAGCACATCGCCGCGATACTGGGCGAAGTAGCCGAGTTTGACGTTGTGCCCGAGTTCGCGATTGCCGGCCTGCGGCGTCAGCGCACCCGCGAGAAGCTTCAGCAGCGTTGATTTTCCCGCGCCGTTCGGTCCGACGAGTACGGTGCGCTCGCCGCGCTCCATTTCGAGGTCGAGGCCATTGTAAACCGGCTGCGCGCCATAGGCGAAATCAACGCCGGTCATGCGGATCACGCGCTGGCCGCTGCGTGGCGGCTGCGGGAAGCGGAATTTGACCGTTTTGGCGTCGGCCATGGGCGCGTCGATCTTCTCGATGCGGTCGATCATCTTTGCCTTGTCCTGCGCACGGGAGGCGAAGTTGGCCTTCGCTTTGAATTTATCGACCCAGGCCTGCATCTTCGCGAGCTCGCGCTGCTGGTTGTCGTAGGCGCCCTGGAGCTGTTCGGCGCGCGCGGCTTTCTCACGCAGGTAATTGTCGTAGTTGCCGACGTAGCGGTTGATCTTGCTGTGGGCGATTTCGAGGATGCTGTCGGTGAGCGCATTCAGGAATTCGCGGTCATGCGAGATCATGAGGATCGCGCCCGGATAGCCTTGGAGGTAGTTTTGAAACCAGATGAGCGATTCGAGGTCGAGATGGTTCGTTGGTTCGTCCAGCAGCAGCAGATCCGGCTCCTGGACGAGCAGTCGCGCTAGATGCGCGCGCATGACCCAGCCGCCGCTGAGCGTGCGGGCGTTGCGCTCGAAATCCGATTCACGAAACGCGAGGCCGCTGAGGATGCGTTTGGCCTTGGGCTCGACCTCCCAGCGGCTGTGCTCGTCCACATGGCCGGTGGCGAGTTCCAGCACGGTCACGTCGTCGATCGGAGCGCTTTCCTGCGGCAGGAAGCCGAAGGTGATGCCGCGCTCCATCACCACGCGGCCGTCATCCGGTGTGGCGTCCTGAAGCAGGAGGGAGAAGAGCGTCGATTTGCCGGCGCCATTGGGGCCGATCAGGCCGATTTTTTCGCCCCGGTTGATGTGAAACGACACCTGGCTGAACAGAGTGCGACCGGCGAAGGTTTTGCTGACATTGGAGACGGAGAGCATGGGAAAAGGGGCGGGCACAGTGCCTTCGATTCGCCCGGTGTCGAGCAGGCAAGGAGATGTGTGCCAAACCGTTGCCAATTTCGACGGCTCCGGGGCTGCGGACTACTCGGACGGTCGGGCTGGCAGCAGTTGGGTCAGGCCGGCCACGGCCCATGCTGTGGCGGCGGTGGAGAGAAACTGATGCTCTCCATGCGGGTCGCCATTTTCGAAATAGGGCTGCGCTTTGTGCTCCAATCGTGATTCAACAAGCCACGATCCGTCGGCATGCTGCGTGCGACTCAGCCAGTCACGGGCACGCTGAATGGCGGGATGCCCGACCGTTGTACCCGTCTTGAGCAGGAAATACAGCGCCTGGCCGGTGGAAAAGGCGTCGCCAGGCAGTCCCTCGGCCTGCGGCCATCCGCCGTCAGGCTGCTGGGAGCGGAAAATGGCATCGCGCACCGCATTCTTCACGGTCTCATCACCGCCGAGGTGGTGCAGGCCCCAGAGACGCCATACGTGGTCCTCATGGCGCTCGAGTTTCGCCTGGGAGAGCCATTTCATGGCGGCTGCCTTGGATTTGGCGAGAGCGGACTGCTGCCCGGGGGTGGCGTAGTGCTGCATGCCCAGCAGTGACAGCACGGTATCGGCGATATCGGAGTCCTGCATGGGAGGGCGACGGCACGAGGTGAGCCAGCGACCGTTTTCGACACGACTGAGATCCGCAGGTTTACGGTCCTTCAAGCGCACCACGCCCTGAATCTGCAGAACATAGGCGACCATGGCGCTGGTGGTGGCGTCGGCAGGCGCGTCTGCCAGTTGGAGCGCCCAAAATCCATAGCCAGTGGTGGTGGCCCCGCCGGGCACATGATCGCCGGCGAGCATGGTCTCGATGCGATCCTCAAAGTAAGCGTGAGTGATGGCGGCCTGCGTCTTGAGCCAGCCCTCTTTCATGCCATGCCCTGCGCGTTCCGCTTCGACGACGCTGAGCATCGGCAGCGTCTGGTGGTGGCAGGAGAAGCAGGTTTTGTGCTTCGGCCAGTCGCTCGCCGCTTGAACGACGCGAGACAGTCCCCGCGCCACGACCACCCCCAAACTTGGCGGTTCTTCAGCCAGCGTGATCGACGCCAGGACCGGGATGATGGCGATCAGGGTTCGCATGACCCGGTCTAAACGTCGGCATGGCCTCGTTCCTTCGATGGCGGGGAGACTGAAGTGTCCGAAACTCATGCTTGGCGGGGAGCACTCTTTGTGAAAGCATGCGCTGCATTTATGAAATCGACTCACCTCTGTTTGTTCGTCCTCGCCGTCATGTCGTTGCCTGTGGCGGCGGATTTGTCGAAACCGATCGAGGCCCTGCGTGCGGTGCAGAGGGAAGGGCAGGGCAATGAAGCGGCGGGCGAAGCCTGGCGGGAAATCGTGCAAGCGGATGCCGCGAATCTGCCGGAGGTGCTCAAAGGCATGAATGGGGCGAATCCGCTGGCGGAAAACTGGCTGCGTGCGGCGGTGGGCGTGATCGCCGATCAAGCGTTGCAGGCGAAGAAGCTGCCGGTGGAGGCGCTGGTGGCGTTCCTGCAGGACACCAGGAACAGCTCGGGGCCTCGCGTGGTCGCTTTTGACCTGATTCATCGTGCGGATGAGAAGCTGGCGGAAGATTTGACGCCGTCCTTGCTGAATGATCCGAGTTCAGATCTGCGCCGGCATCCGGTGGCGAAGCTGATAGCGGCGGGGGATGCCGCTTTGGAAAAGAAGGACAATGAAACTGCCATCGCGGCGTATCAGCAGGGTCTGACCGGCGCACGCGATGAAGATCAGATCAAAGATCTGGCGAAAAAGCTGCGCGGTCTGGGCCGGGAGGTCAATCTGCCGACGCATTTTGGCTTTCTCATGAGCTGGAAACTGATCGCGCCTTTCAGCAATGCTGACCGGGGCGGTTTCGACACGGCATATCCACCGGAGAAGGAGCTGCATTTTGACGCCATTTACGACGGAAGGAACGGCAAGGTGGAATGGGTCGATTTCACCAGCACCGACGAGTATGGAAAAATCGACTTCAACAAGCCCTTCGGGATGGAAAAGAGTGTGGTGGGCTACGCGGCGACGGATTTCTTCAGTGAGGAAGATCGCCCGGCGGAGATTCGCATCGGCTGCAAGAACGGCTGGAAAGTCTGGCTGAACGGCGAGCTGCTCTTCGCTCGTGACGAGTATCACCGCGGCGCGAAGCTCGATCAGTACAAGCTGCCATGTCAGCTCAAGAAGGGAAAGAACACAATCCTCGTCAAATGCTGCCAGAACGAGCAGAAGGAGCAGTGGACGGTGGAGTGGGAGTTCCAGCTTCGCGTGTGCGATGCGACGGGTACGGCAATTTTGGCAGCGAAGTGAAGCTTTAACTCAAATTCAGAATGATCATGAAGACGATTTCGATGTTGGTGTTGATGGGCCTCGTTGCAGGTGTGGCGAAGGCGGACTGGCTCCAGTTCCGCGGACCGAACGCGGCGGCAGTTTCCACGGAAGCCAAAGTGCCGGCGGATGAGCTGAAAGTTGCGTGGACGGCTGACCTGCCGGGACGCGGACTGTCCGCTCCGATCATCGTTGGCGACCGGGTGTTTGTGACGTGCTCCAGCGGGCCGGGCCAGGAGACGCTGCATGTGTTCTGCTTCAACGCGAAGGACGGCTCGAAGCGCTGGGAACGTGCGATGCGTGCCACGGGGCGTACGATGTCGCACAACAAGACCTGCGTGGCCGCGAACACGCCGTGCAGCGATGGCGACCGCGTCTTCGCGCTGTTTTCGTCGAATGATCTCTTCGTGTTCGATCTCGATGGCAACCTGCTGTGGTTGCGAGGGCTGACGTTTGATTATCCGAATGCGAGCAACAGCCTCGGCATGTCGCAGTCGCCGGTGGTGATCGACGGGACACTGGTGGTTCAAAGCGAGAATGACAGCGAGTCATTTGCGGCGGGCCTGGATGTGGCCACGGGACGCAACCTGTGGAAACTGGAACGTCCGAAAGCGGCGAACTGGTCCAGCGCGACACTTTGGAAGGGCGCGGTGGCTTTGCAGTCCAGCAAGGGCATCCTCGGCGTCGAGCCGCGCACGGGTAAAACGATGTGGAACTACGAGGATGGGGCGAGCACGATCCCATCGAGCGTGGTGACAGGTGAGGCGCTGTATGCGGTGTCGCACGGCATCACGGCGCTGGCGCCGGAGAAGGGTTCGGTGACGCAGCTTTGGCGCAATGAGAAGCTGAATTCAGGCACGGCGAGTCCGCTGGTGCTGGGTGATCACATCTATGTGGTGAATGGCGCTGGTGTGCTGATCAAGGCGAGCATCAAGAATGGCGATGAGGTGTGGAAGCTGCGCATGAAGGGGCCATTTAGCGGATCGCCGGTGGCGGCGGGGAAGCGCATCTACGTCGTGAACGAACGCGGTATTTTCCAAACGATCAACCCCGAGGCCCCGGAAGGCAAAGTCTTGCAAGAGATCGAACTGAAGGAGACCGTGCTGACAACCCCGGCAATCGCCGGCGGTGCGATTTATGTGCGCAGCGATGCAAAGCTCTGGAAGCTAAAATGACGCCCATCTCTGACGAATTTGAGCGAGAGACGGGGAAAGTGGATGCTTCGATTGCGGTCGAAGTGGAACAGGAAACGTCGCGTGCGCTGAACAAGGAGACGCGACAGGTCTTGCTCGCTGTGCTGATGGTGGCGGCGTTCATGGCCCTGGCGCACTTTACACCCTTGAAGGCGTGGATCACCAATGTGCAGACATGGAAGAGCCTCGTGCGCGATTTTGGTGGCGGGGCGCATGCAATTTTCATCGCGGCCTGTGCGGGCGCGGTGATGCTCGGTGTGCCACGACTTCCGCTGTGTGCGGCGGCGGGCTTGATCTTTGGCTTTGCTCAAGGACTCGGGCTCTCACTGCTTGGGTCAACGCTTGGTTCGTACGGGGCGTTCGTTTTGTCACGGCACGGTTTTCGTCGCGCTGCAGAGACGCGGGCGGAGAAATGGCCCTGGCTAAAGAACCTGCTGAAGAAGCCTTCCGTCATGAGGGTATTTTGGGTGCGACAGCTCATGGTGCCTGGTCTTGTGCTGAATGTTATTTTGGGTATGACAACCGTCAGACATTCAAAGTTCCTGCTGGGCACACTGCTTGGCTACATGCCGCTGAATCTGGCGTTCACTCTAGTCGGAAGCGGACTGGGCAAGGAGAGCATCACTCACACTCTCGCACAGTTGCTGGCAGCGATGGCGGTGATCAACATCGCTGCTTGGTTTGTGTATCGCATGATGAAGCGGCAGCGGAGTGTGATCTGAAGTCAGTCAAGCGAGCAGGACTGCAATCTTCGAATCACGCAAAAAATCGACACGGATAAAAAAATCAAGATTCGGGTTGCAGGGATTCGGAGATGTACTACTCTCGTCGCCCGCCAGCGGAAAACGGCG
>CAYVQY010000002.1:0-698832 GCA_964452755.1 uncultured Prosthecobacter sp.
CGGGCACGCCGCTCATCAGCTCGGTGTTCACGTCCTCGATGCGTTGCAGCAGCGCTCCTGTGGCCTCCACATAACTCATGAAGGTGATCACCCCGCGCTGGTTCATCTCCCACGTCACCCGGCCAAAGCGGTCAAACACCTGCTTCGTCACCCCGGCCACGGCGCTGCCGTTCTCATCTTCGGACACCACCGGCTGTGTCGTGATGAGTTCCTTCACCTGGAAACTCTCTGCCGAGCCGTCATTGTAATACGTCCGCGCATAGGTCGTCGTCGGTGCATCCTCATCATCCATGCCCGCCACCGGATACACAATGCGTTCCCGGATCGGATGCAGGCTCACCCCGCCCACCGTCTGCGTGTCGTAGGTCAGCTTTTCCAGCACCTGCGGCGTGCCGCCGGAACCTTCCTTCACACTGCGGGTGGAGACATAGCCCGCCAATGCGCCGGTCGTGGGATTCGATGAGTCGTAGTAATTCGTCAGCTCGATCTTCCCCGCCGCCGCGCGCAGATTCACCGTCAGCGTCGTGCTCCCGCCGGAGGGCTCCGTGACGGACTCGACCGCCGAAGGATGCGCATGCGTCAGCGGCCGGCTCTCCGCCGTGTAAGTCCAGTAATCCACCCACTGGTCCGAACTGCCCGCCTTCTGCAAAATCTTCACCAGCATCAGGTTCCCGCCGTTGGAGTACACCCGGTGCTCGCTGCCGTCTGGCAGCGTCTCCACCGTCTTCGTCTTCCAGGTGTTCACGCTGCTGCCGCTGGTATGGTCAGGATTGGTCGTGTAGGCGAAGGCATACTGCCGCCGCCCGCCCTCCAGCCGCTCCTGCGTCACCCGCTTGTCCGCATCGTACTGGTAGTAGAAATCGGCATAGCTCATCAGCTCCGCCTCCGTGGCCGTCTCCGGGTTCAGTCCGGCGTCCAGCATCAGTTGATACGCCCCGGCACCGATGACCAGCTTCAGCCCGCCGGCAAAACCGTCCGCCTCACCCGCGAGGTAGTAGCGGTAATGCTTCCGCTCCACCATCCGCCAGTCCGACCGGCCCTTGTCATACTGCTCGATGAAGGCCGATCTCAGGTCATCCAGGCTGCCGCCGGTCTCGTCCTCGCCGTAGTAGCTGAAGCGCACGCGACGGACAAGCGCGTCATCCAGCTTCAAAGTCACCGAGGCGATGGAGTTGAGGGCCGTCCAGGTGTAATAGAAGCCGGAAGTCTGCCCGTCCTCCGCCTGCTCGAACTTTTCCAGGTTTCCTCCGGAATCATAGGCCAGCGTGATCACCCGGCCTGCGGGATCGATCACCTTTTTCAACTGCCCGCGCAGTGCCGGGGCCCCTGTGTGATCGAAAAACACCCACTGCTGCCCGCTCTGCGCCTGCGTGAGCACAAACTGCGCCGCCGCCTCGTCCCAGGCCAGGGAGTTCCAGCCGGTGAACTCGTTCACATACACGCCGCCGGAGAGAATGAAGTACTGGCTGGAGCTGGCCCCGACCGTCACCACCACCCGGGAGGGCTGCGCCCCGCCGGTGAACTGAAAAGCCAGCGCCTTCAACTGGCTCACATACCAGCGGCTGCCATTGACGGAGGAGCCGCCACCGTCGCCGCCCGTCAGCATGTTCGCATAACTGCGCGTGTGCCCCCAAGGGATGCCGAAGCCCTGCGCCGCCAGATCCGTCTCCGTATGCACCATCTGCCCCGAGCCGTAGCTCACCGGTTCGTCGCTGACGCCCGGCACCGGGCAGGACTGCCCCTCCGGCGGGCGATTGTCTCCGCCGCAGCTCTCACAAGTGAGCGTCCCCGGCTCCGGCACCTCCTCCGTGAACGAGCTGACGGGCGTGTCCGACTCGCCGGAGGAATAGGATGAGGAAGAGGACAGGACCGCCCCTGACGAATAGGACTCCGAACTCGCTTCGGATTGCGACAGCTCCGAACTGGCATCCGATGGCGGATCGTAATCCGAAGACAGGCTGGACTGCGTGGGACCGGAGGAGTCGCTGGAAACGGAGGACTCCGACGAATAACTGGAATCCGAGGACTGCGGCGGTTCCGAGGGCAGGGACGAAAATGACGAAGCATCCGACACGGACGAAAACGACGAATCCGACGAATCCGAACCCGGCTGGAAATTCGAGGAATAGGACGAGCTGGACGATGACGACTCGTCACTGGGAACATCGCTCACACTGGAGACGGATGAGGCATCACTGGGACCATCGCTCATCACGGAGACGGATGAGGCATCACTTTCCGAACCGGAAATTTCGCTCGATTGCGAATCTGACACTGAAGATACGTCCGAAAGCTCGGAATTGTCCGACGACAGGCTGGAGGAGGAGGAGCTGACATCCGACAGCTCCGAACTCATCGACGATAACGTAGACTCGGAAGTATAGGACGGCTCGTCGCTGTGCCCGTGTGACGAGTCGCTGGAAAGCTCACTGGAAAGACTGGACGACACGTCACTGTAGCCATCCGAAGGTGGGTCACTGTAGCCATCTGACATCGGGTCGCTGTACCCCTGCGATGACTCACTCGACGCGGAGGAAACATCTGAAGAGTCCTCGGACGAGGAGGAAGAGGAAGAATCTTCGCTGTACCCATCGGAAAAAGCATCGCTGTATCCGTCGGAGAACGTTTCAGACAACGAAGAGGACGAAGAGGAACTGGCCTCGGAAAGATCCTCCGACGGCGGATCACTGTATCCCATCGATGAGGATGAACCGTTCGAAAAGTCTTCGGATGAGGAGGAGGAGGAGGACATGGTCTGTTGAGATGTTTCGGAGGGTGGCCGGGGCGTCCCGCCTGGCATTCAGGGCGGAGGAGCCGGCGGCGGCGTTTCCGCGCCCGGCCCGTGTCCGAGATCGCGGACGGTGCGGGCGGCGTGGTAGCCGACCACAAAAGTCTTGTCGGAGAACTGCTCCACCAGGCCGTCGAGGCTGGTGAACACCTTCTCCACCGCATTGAAGCGCTCCCGCAGCTTCGCCGTCAGCGCCTTGCGAGTGGCGATGGACTGCTGCGGCGCGGTGAGCACCGCCTCGTAGTCGTCCGCCTCCTTCCTGCAGGCCGCCACGCTGACGGCGCTGATGCCGCACTCCGCCGCCGCATCCGCATGCGGCCCGGCCAGCAACTCTTCGGCGATGCGGATGACCTCACTCGCATTGGCCAGCAGGGCGGCGTCCCGCATGCCGCGCCAGGCGCTCTTCGAAAACGCGCAGCGGGCGGCGTCCGCCTCATTGCCCATGCCGCCGCAGCACTCCGCCACCGCCTGCCCGAGAACGAAGGCCACGTCCTCCAGCTCCTTTTCCTCCCGCGCCTTGTCCTTCGCCGCACCTTTGATCACCGCGCCCTGCTGCTGGCAGAACTCCGCCAGCGCCGCCACGGCGGTCCCCGCCTCCGCCACCCGGCTGGTGAAACGCAGCGGCGGCAGGCCGTCCCACTTCGGCTTGTTGGCGGTGGCGTTCAGAAAATCGAGCGTGGTGCGGAAGGCACCGAGGCGGTTGGTGAATTCGTCTTTCATGGTTTCTGTTTTGTTCTCTGTTCTCTGTTCTCTGTTGGCTGTTGCTGTTCGCTGTTGATTCAGGCTCGTCCTCGTCCTCCTACTCGAACTCGTCCTCGATGTGTCGGCGCAGGGGGGGGCTGTGACCGGCGGATTTGGGCCTTCGACGCGGCGTTTTGGCAGGCCGCCCGCGTCGTTTGAGAAACCGACCGCGCGATTTGCAGAGCCGACTGGACGATTTGAAGAGGCAACCGCATCGTCCGGGTGTCCGACCAACCCGTTTCGAACAGCGCCCGCTCGATTTGGCTGTCCGACCGGGCCATTCGGGCATCCGACCGCGCCATTTGGGCATCCGACCACGCGATTTGAACCTCCGCTCGCCCGGTTTGAAACAGCCTTTTGGCAGCTCTGCCTGTCACTCGTGACGAAGCACGAACCGCAAACCGATAAAGCATTGGAAGGACTGCACCCATGGCTATTTCTGAATTTCCAACGAGACTAACTTAATTGGTCTGCACGATTCAATTAAACAAATATTTATAACCAGAACTTGTCTTAGGTTCAGACAATCAAGTGATTGAACATCAAAGAATCAACGGTCAGAAAAAAATTGCAGAGCCTAGGGATGTCGGCAGAGGAACGTCGTCCATCTCCCGCATGAGGCAGCCCCGGAATGATGATGGGAGGCACTGCGGCCGATTTTCCCTGAAAATCGAGCCTGCCTGGTCCAGCCCTTCCAAGACGCTTTCCGCTGCGGCACATTTCATTCTTCGAAAAATCCGGCCGCTTGAGACAGCCGGTGTTCCTCATCATCTCCGTGATTTTTCCTTTACCAAAAACACATGCTCCCGGAAGCCGCATCAGCTCAGCTTGCGGAGCAGGCAGGCCACATTTTCGATTCTGAACCTGGGCGACAACTGTCCCGGCAGCACTCGCTGAACGATGGAAATTCTTGTGTCCCCGGCAGGGTGTACTAGTCTCCGCCTCCCCATGCCGTCCCTGGACTCCCAAATCACCAAATCCGCCGTCCTTCTCGAAGCTCTGCCTTACATGCAGAGCTTCCGCGGCTGCACCTTTCTGATCAAGGTCGGCGGCAGTGCCATGGAGGACCCGGTGCAGGTCGATTCCTTCCTGCGCGATGTCGTCTTCCTGGAAGCCGTCGGCATCAATCCCGTCATCGTGCACGGCGGCGGCAAGGCGATCTCGAAGGCAATGAACGAGTCTGGCCTGCAAGCGAAGTTCATCAACGGCATGCGCGTCACTGACGACGAAACGATCAAGATCGTCGAGGAGACGCTCGCCCGGATCATCAACCCCGCGATCGTGGACAAGATCAACGCCTTCGGCGGCAAGGCCGTCGGCATCCCCGGCACGGAGGTCTTCACCGGCCAAAAGCTGAGCCATGATCTCGGCTGGGTGGGTGAGGTCACCGACTGCAAGACCGGCCTGATCCAGGCCGCTGTGGCGGGTGAATTCGTCCCCGTCGTCTCGCCCGTCGCACGCGAAGTCGAGTCCGGAAAAACCCTCAACGTCAACGCCGATCTGGCGGCCTGCGGCCTCGCCAAGCGCCTCAAGGCCACGAAGCTCATCTTCCTCAGCGACGTGCGCGGCGTGATGCGCGATCCCAAGGACGACGCAACCCTCATCCCTAGCCTCGACGAAGCCAGCATCGCCCAATTGAAGGCGGAAAACATCATCAGCGGCGGCATGATCCCGAAGGTCGATTCCTCGCTCGATTCCCTGCGCGGCGGTGTCGGCAAAGTCCACCTTATCGACGGTCGCCTGCCGCATGCGTTGATCCTCGAAATTTTCACCGACGGCGGCATCGGCACGGAAATCCATTTGTAACCTGGAGATGAAGACAAGTGATCAACTGATGCAGGAATTCGTCCTGCCAAACTACGGCCGCTACGACGTGTGGCCCGTGCGCGGCGAAGGCCCGTATGTCTGGGACCGTGACGGAAAGAAGTTTCTCGACTTCGCCGGCGGCGTGGCCGTCTGCCCGCTCGGTCATTGTCCGCCGACCGTCGTGAAAGCGATGACGGAACAGGCAAACACGCTGATTCATGTCTCGAACTGGTACTGCATCGACAAGCAGGCCGAACTCGCGCGCATTCTCGTCGAGGAATGCGTCGGCATTCCCGGCAAGTGCTTCTTCTGCAACAGCGGTGCGGAAGCCAATGAAGGCCTGCTCAAACTCGCCCGCAAATACGGCCAGGCGACCGGCGGTCGCTACGAGATCATCACCTTCACCGGCTCCTTCCACGGCCGCACCTTCGGTGCGATGACCGCCACGGCGCAGGAGAAGATCCACGGCGGCTTCGGCCCGCTGCCTCCCGGATTTGTTTATTCGGCCTTCAACGACATCGCCGCGCTGGAAGCAGCGATCACGGATAAAACCGTCGCCATTCTCATGGAGCCGATTCAGGGCGAAAGCGGCGTGAATGCGGCCACGCCCGAGTTCCTGCGGGCGGCGCAGCGCTTGTGCCGTGAAAAGGACCTACTGCTGCTTTTGGACGAAGTGCAGGTCGGTTTCGGCCGCGCCGGTGAAATGGCCGGATGGCGCAGCATCATTCCCGGCGACGAAATTCAGCCCGACGGCATCAGTTGGGCCAAGGCGATCGGCAGCGGCTTCCCGCTCGGCTCCTTCTGGGTCAATGATCGCCGCGACCTGAGCAAGGTGCTCGGGCCAGGCACACACGGCACGACCTATGGCGGATCACCGCTCGCCTGCGCCGTCGGCATCGCCACGCTGCGCACGATTCTCGACGAAAAACTCTGCGACAACGCGAAGACACGCGGCGCGGCCATTTCCACCGCCGTGCGGGCCTGGAATCACCCGCTGCTCAAAGAAATCCGCCAGATCGGCCTCTTCATCGGCTTCGAACTCAACACCGACGCCATCACGGCCAAGTCGGACGGCAAGCCCGCGTCCATCTTCCTCGCGCAAAAGCTCCTCGACTCTGGCATGATGGTCACGCCCGCCGGGCCGAACGTCGTCCGCTGGCTGTCGCCGCTGAACATCACCGAAGCGCATGCCACCGAGGGGCTCACCATCTTCAAAAGCGTGCTGGACGCCATCGCCGGCGAATAATGACGAATGAGTAAATCCGAATGACGAAGGAAGCCCCAAGCACGAAATCCGAATGCCTCGTTGTTCTCGCCAACCGCGTTCGTCATCCTGCAATTCGTCATTCGTCATTTGCCCGCCCCGACTTCACCCAAATCTCCATTTCCTGATGAACCATCTCCTCTCCATCGAAGAACTGACCAAGGAACAGATCGAAAAACTCGTCGATCTGGCCTGCGTGCTGAAAAAGGACCGCACCGCCTCCCCGCAAGTGCTCGACGGGCAGCAGTGGGCGCTCATTTTCAGCAAGTCATCGACCCGAACCCGCGTGAGCTTTGAGGTCGGCATCCGCGAACTCGGCGGCCAGGTGATGTTCCTATCCAGCGCCGACATCCAGCTTGGACGCGGCGAGCCGATCAAGGACACCGCGCGCGTCATGGGCCGCATGATTCACGGCGCCGTCATCCGCACCTTCGCCCAGCAGGACGTAGTGGATTTCGCGCACTACAGCGGCATCCCCACCATCAACGCGCTGACCGACGACGAGCATCCCTGCCAGGTGCTGGCCGATTTGCAGACGATCAAGGAACGGCTCGGTGGCTGGCAGGGCAAACGCATCTGCTTTCTTGGCGACGGCGACTGCAACATGGGCCGCTCATGGATCTGGGCTTCGGCGCATCTGGGCTTCGAACTCGTCATCGGCGCTCCGAAGGAATTTCAGCCGCAGCAGAGCTTCATGGCGCGTGTCCCGGGAAGCACGGTGCGCATCGTCGATGATCCCGTCGAAGCCGTGAAAGGCTGCGACGTGCTCTACACCGACGTGTGGGTCAGCATGGGCAAGGAGGCCGAGAGCGCCGACCGCATCGAGATTTTGAAGCCCTGGCAGATCAACGCCGACCTTCTCAAACACGCCAATCCCGGAGCCCTCGTGATGCACTGCCTCCCTGCCTACCGCGGCAAGGAGATCACCGAAGAAGTCATGGAGGCGAACGCCGATCTGATCTTCGACCAGGCGGAAAACCGCCTGCATGCGCAAAAGGCGGTGATCGTCGAACTGACCAGGAAATGACGAACGAGGAATTCTTATTTCGTCATTGCGATGAGCACACCCGTCACTCCAAACAGCCCCCTCGGTGTCTTTGATTCCGGTGTGGGCGGCCTCACCGTGGTGCGGGCGCTGCGGGAGCTTTTGCCGAACGAGTCCATCGTCTATCTCGGAGACACCGCGCGCGTGCCCTACGGGTCCAAGTCGCCGGACACGATCCGCCGCTTCTCCGTGGAGGACACGCAATTCCTCGTCGCGCACGGAGTGAAGGCGGTCGTCGTCGCGTGCAACACCGCCACCGCGCACGCGCTGCCGACTTTGCAGACCACCTTTCGCGTGCCGGTCATCGGCGTGCTGGGCCCCGGCGTGGAGGCGACCCTGGCCGATCCGGCGTGCGAACGCGTGGGCATCATCGGCACCGCCGGCACCATCCGCAGCCATGCCTATCAGCACGAGATCGCGATGCGCCGCCCGGACATCCTGATCGAGGCCAAAGCAACGCCGCTGCTCGTGCCCTTTATCGAGGAAGGCTGGATCGATCACCCGGCGCTCAAATCCGTCCTGCGTGACTACTTGAAACCGCTGCTCGACAAGGGCATCGACACGCTCGTGCTCGCCTGCACGCACTACCCGCTGCTCGTCCCGGTGCTGAAACGCATGCTCGGCCAGAAGGTGCGGCTGGTGGACTCCGCCAGCACCTGCGCGGCGCATGTGAAGGCCCGCCTCGAAGAGGACGGACTGCTGCGCACGGCGAAATCCAAGCCGGCGCTGGAGATTTTTCTCACCGACCATTCCGAGCAGGCGGAAAACCTCGCGGAACGCTTCCTCGGCGGTGATTTCGGCAGGGTGAAAAAGGCGACTCTTTGACTGCGGAGGGCAAACTCAAATTGCCCGCCCATGAACTCTCGCTAGCCTCGCGGCCACATGTTTCCCCGGATCTTCGACCGCTACCTCGCCCGCCAGGTCGGCACGGCCACGCTCATCGGCGTGGCGCTGCTCAGCGGTGTGATGGTGCTGGGCAATGTTTACAAGAAACTCGACGAACTGCTGGGCAACACCGAGCTGCCCATCTCCGTGGTGCTGGAGTTCGTGGCGCTGGTCATTCCCTT
Organism: uncultured Prosthecobacter sp.; assembly: GCA_964452755.1. Taxonomy (GTDB): domain Bacteria; phylum Verrucomicrobiota; class Verrucomicrobiia; order Verrucomicrobiales; family Verrucomicrobiaceae; genus Prosthecobacter. The sequence continues at coordinate 8,712 of CAYVQY010000002.1, forward strand.
CTCCCTCATTTTCACCATTCCCTGGGCCTTTCTGACCGCCATCCTCCTGGTCTTCGGCCGCCTTTCAGCGGACAACGAACTCGTTTCCCTGCGCATGACCGGCATGTCGATGACGCGCATCTGCACCCCCGTATTCGCACTCGCACTCGTGCTCAGCGGCATCTGCCTCTGGGTGAATGTCAGCCTGGCTCCGGCGGCGAAGGACCGCATGAAGCGGCTTTTCTACCAGGTGGCGGTCAAAAATCCGGAAACGCTTTTCCAGGAAGGCCAGGTCCTGGAGCGAGTCCCCGGCTACCGCATCTACACCGGTCACCGGGATGACAAGGCCCTCACCGACCTGCACATCATCAAACTAGGCGCTCACGGCGGTGTCGGCAGCTACATCCGCGCAAAGACCGGCAGCATCGTCACCGAAGAGGGGAAACTCGACTTCACCATGATGCTCCAGGGCGTGGGCATTGAGCATCTGCCCGACCCCGACGCCGCGGGCCAACCCGTCGTTCCCAAGCCGCTAACAATGGCGGAGTTCCCCCTCGAATTCCCCCTCTCGGACATGCAGAAGGACGCCGTGAGGGTGAACGCGAGCATGAAATCCACCTCCGCCCTCGCCGAAGAGGTCCGAACGTGGAAGGACACCTTCACCGGTGAGGCGCTCACCGACGTTACGCGCTCGCTGTCGATGACCGAACTGCACAAGCGCTACAGCTTTTCCCTCGCCTGCTTCACCTTTGCGCTGGTGGGCATCCCTCTCGGCGTGACCGCGCAGCGGCGTGAAACCTCCTCCGGATTCGCCCTCAGCCTGGCCACGGCCACCGTCTATCTCGTCTTCATCATCCTGGCCGACACGCTCAACGACAAGCCCTCAGCCATGCCCCATGTGATCATGTGGGTGCCGAACGTCATCTTCCTCGGCATGGGCGGCTGGCTCTTTTACCGCCTCAGCCGGAAGTAGCTTTTTACGGTCCCTTCGAGAAAAGCAGGCACTCCGGGCACGTATGGTCTGCCCACCATGCCGAAGCCGAAATCACCGCACATCAACAGCCTAATCGCGCTGCTGGCCGCGACGTCGCTGTGTTCCGCCACGGAGATGACGGCTGAGCAGCGTTCGTTCTTTGAGAGCAAGATCCGGCCGGTGCTCGTGAAGCAGTGCTACGAATGCCATTCGACGGATGCGAAGAAGATCGGCGGCAAGCTGCTGCTCGACGCGCCTTCGGAAATGATCGCCGGTGGCGAGTCGGGCCCCTCGCTGATTCCCGGCAAGCCGGATGAGAGCCTCATCATCCAGGCGCTGCGCTACGACGGCCTCGAAATGCCGCCGAAGAAGCCGCTGCCGGAGTCGGTGATCGCAGACTTCATGACGTGGGTGAAGCTGGGCGCGCCAGATCCGCGGGAAGATTTGCCGAAGACCGCCAAAACAGCGAACAAGCCCGCGCAGGAACCGCTGTGGTCACTGCAACCTGTGGCTGCGCCGAAACCGCCCGTTGTGAAGGACAAAGCGTGGCCGCGTGATGCGATCGACAGCTTTGTGCTCGCGAAGATCGAAGCGAAAGGCCTGAAACCAGCAGCCGAAGCCGACCGCCGCACGCTTTTAAGGCGCCTCTCATTTGATTTGATCGGTTTGCCTCCGTCGTCAGACCAGTCAGACACGTCCGACCTGTCGGACTACGTTGATTCGCTCCTCGCGTCGCCGCATTTCGGCGAGCGCTGGGGCCGTCACTGGCTCGATGTGGCGCGCTACGCGGAATCGAACGGCAACGACGGCCTAAGCCGCAATCCGAGCTTCCCGCATGCCTGGCGTTATCGCGACTACGTGATCAGTGCGTTCAATGAGGACATGCCCTATGACCGTTTCATCACCGAGCAGATCGCCGGTGATCTGCTGCCGGCGGAGTCGGATGCACAGCGTGACCGCCAGTTCGTTGCGACGGCATTTCTGGCGCTCAGTGCAAAGCCAGCGAAGGCGATGAATGACAACTTTGAGATGGACGTCGTGGCGGATCAGATCGGTGTGATTGGCAGCGGCATCATGGCACTGAGCGTCGGCTGCGCCCGCTGTCACGATCACAAGACGGATCCGATTCCCACACGCGACTACTACGCGCTCGCCGGCATTTTCAAGAGCACGGAAACGATGTGGGGCGCCGCAGCGCATCAAGGCCTGACCGCACCACAAACCGCGCTGCATGAGCTGAAAGCCGCGGCATTCAGCAAACCGCGTGTGGAAATCGAGAAGATCATTCTCGACAATCCGCCGCGTCGCGCACCGTCGAAGCCGTCCTTCAAGTATGCTGCGGATGCACGGCTGGCCATGGGCGTGCGCGAGGCGAAGACGATCGTCGATTGCAAACTCAACATCGATGGTGAATCCAAAAAACTCGGGCCTGCCATCCCTCGCGGCTTCCTTTCCGTCTGCGGCGATGCCACGCTGAAGCCCGATGCGAAGCAAAGCGGCCGTCTCCAGCTTGCTCAGTGGCTCGCCAGCCCGAAGCATCCGCTGACAGCGCGAGTGATCGTGAACCGCGTGTGGCAGCATCTGTTTGGCGAAGGCCTCGTGCGCACGCTGAATGATTTCGGTGCGTATGGTGAAAAGCCCACGCATCCCGAACTGCTCGACCACCTTGCCACGCAGTTCATGCGCGAGGGCTGGTCCATCAAGCGCCTCATCCGCAGCATCGTCCTCAGCCGCACCTACCAGCTCGGCAGCGGATGCGATGACTCATTGCGAACAACCGATCCCGACAATGCGCTGTTCACACGGCACAATCGTCGCCGCCTCGACGCCGAAGCCGTGCGCGACGCGATGCTGGTCGCCGCTGGCAATCTGGATGCCCAGCCTGCCCGGGGGTCGCTCATTCAGGGACGCGACGTGCTCATCAACGAACTGCCGCCGTTGCATCAGCCAAGTGCGCACCGCAGCATCTACCTCCTCATGCTGCGGAATTCGATGCCGCCGGAGCTGACGCCCTTCAATCTGCCCGATGCCACCGCCGTTACGGGCAAACGTGACGACGCCACGCTCGCCACGCAGTCTTTGTATTTGTTGAACAACGAATTCCTCGTCGGGCAGTCGCGCAGTTTCGCCGAACGTGTGCAGAAGGCGTCTGATGATGACGCCGCTCGCATCCAGTTCGCCTACCGGCAGGCCTTCGGTCGCGCCGCCAGCACTGTCGAGACGCAACGCGCCCATGATTTCATCCGTGAGGCGGGACTGATGCTCGCATCGTCTGAGAATGACGAAAACAAGCGCCTGAGCGATGTCTGGGCCGCCTTCTGCCAGGCGCTGCTCGCGAGTAACGAACTGCGCTATGTGGATTGAGCCTGCCATGAGAGTTTCCCCCCTTGCGAGCGTTGGTTTCACCGTGAAACCCCTCTCCCTTCAGATGCCGCTTGTCATTGCCGTTCTGGCGATGGGCGGAGCTGCGTCGCTACCTGCTAATCCGGCGAACAAGAAGGCGGCGGCGAACTACTTCGAGCATTTCCTGCCTGCCACGCTCACCGATTGCACGCTGTGCCATCTGCCCTCGGCGAATCACGCGCCCGAAAGCCTGGAGGAGTTTCCGCACAATGCGTTTGGAAAGGAACTGGCAGCCATCAAAAAGAAGAGCCTGGTGGAGCGGCTGAAAATGATCGCGGACAAGGACAGCGATGCGGATGGCATGGCAAATCTTGCTGAGATCCTGCTCGGCGGTCATCCGGGCGATGCGCAGGTGAAGCCTGAATCGCTCGCGCAACTGGACGCGAAGAAGGATGCCTTTGACCGATTTTTGGCGCGTTACGCCTGGGAGCCGTTCAAGCCGGTGAAGCGTCCTGCCAGCCCCATGCCGGGCGTAGCGAATCCGATCGACGCTTTCATCGGCGAGCTGCTTGAGACGCATGATTTGAAACCGCTGGGCGAGGCGACGCCCGCGCAGATCGCTCGGCGCGTGCATGTGGATCTCATCGGCCTGCTGCCCACGCCGGAGCAGGTGACAGCTTTTGAAACGGCGTATGCGGCGCAGCCGGATGTCGCTTTGCACCAGCTCACGGACCGCCTCATCGATGATCCTCGCTACGGAGAGCGCTGGGGCCGTCATTTCATGGACATCTGGCGCTACTCGGACTGGGAGGGCTACAAAGGCGCGGTGCGCCTGAGCCAGCCGCACATCTGGCGCTGGCGTGACTGGATCATCGAGTCGCTCAACGCGAACAAGCCCTACGACCGCATGGTGCAGGAGATGCTGGCGGGCGATGAACTGGCACCCACGGACGAGAACACGCTGCGCGCCACCGGTTACCTCGCGCGCAATTTTCAAAGCGACCGTCTGCAATGGATGGACAACATCGTCGAGCACACCAGCAAGGCCTTCATGGGCCTGACGATGAACTGCGTGAAGTGCCACGATCACAAATACGATCCCATCCCACAAACCGACTATTATGCCATCCGCGCCGTCTTTGAGCCCTACAACGTGCGCACCGATCCGGTGCCGGGCGAACTCGACGCGAAGAAGGACGGCATGCCACGCGCCTACGATTCGTCGCTCGCGGCAGTGACCTACCTTTTCCAGCGCGGCGACGAGCGCTTCCCGATCAAGGGCAAACCCATCGCACCCGGCGTGCCGGCCATCTTTGATGGAAAGCTCGACATCAAGCCGGTGAGCCTGCCGCTGATCGCCCAGCAACCGGAGAAGCGCGACTACTACAAGGCTGCCATGCTCGCCGCAGTGGAGTCCGTGGCCGATGCCGAACTGCGCGAGATGAAGCGTACGACTTTGGAAGAGCAGTTAAAGCTCGAAGCGCTCGAGGATGGCGGCATGAACAAGAAGTCGGCGGATTGGAAGGCGCTGGCGGTGAAAGTGGCGGAACTGCAGAAACAGACGGCCCTGATCGAGGCCCGCGAGGCGAAGGAAAAGGCGGATGCGGCGCTGCAAAAGGCCATGGCGACCAAGCCGCTCACCACCACGGTCAAAAAGACCATCGCCACCGCAAAAACAGCCGCCGATGCCGCGAACAAGAAGCTCGCCGAAGCCGAAAAGGCGAGCAAAACCGCCGCGAAGGACACGGACTACAAGCCGCGTGAAATGAAGTCCTATCCGGCGACGAGCAGCGGACGGCGGCTCGCTTTCGCACGCTGGCTCACCTCGCCGCAGAACACGCTCTTTGCCCGTGTGGCGGCGAATCATCTGTGGATTCGCCATTTCGGCACGGGCATCGTCGCCACGCCGGATGACTTCGGCGCGAACGGCAAGAAGCCCACGCATCCCGCGCTGCTCGACTGGCTGGCCGCCGAGTTCACCGCGTGCGGCTACGATTTGAAGCACATGCATCGGCTGATCATCAGCAGCGCGTTGTATCGCCGCTCCTCAGGCAGCGGCATGGCGGGTGCGAACGACGCCGCCGATCCCGACAACGTCTGGTACTGGCGCTCGCCCGTGCGCCGCCTTGAGGGCGAGGCCGTGCGTGACAATTTGCTGCATGTCGCCGGCCTGCTCGATCCCACCTTTGGCGGACCGGAGATCGAAAGTGAAGCCGCCGAGGCCGGACGCCGGCGCAGCGTGTATTATCGCCATGCGCAGGAGACGCAGGCGGAGATGGTGCAGATCTTCGACGGCGCCCGCCCAAACGAATGCTACCAGCGCGAACTCAGCATCAAGCCGCATCAGGCGCTGGCGCTTGCGAACAGCCAGGTGACGCTGGATGCCGCCATCGCCCTCGAAAAGCGGCTCAGCGGGGAAGCCGGCGCGGACTACGCGGCTTTTGTCACCCGTGCCTTCGAGCATGTTCTCAACCGCAGCCCGAAGAGCGAGGAGTTGCGCCTGAGTGCGGAATTCATCCAACAAGCCAACAAGGACGCCACGCGGCTGCGGCAGCACTTCATCGGCGTGCTGTTCAATCACAACGACTTCATCACCCTGCGCTGATCCCATGAAAAACAATCCTCCAGGCTGCACCGGCACACGCCGCCAGTTCCTGCTCGACACGGGCATGGGCTTCACCGGACTCGCGCTGAATGCGATGATGTTTCGCAATGGCGTGGCGCAGGCCGCGCCTTCCGAGGGCGACGTGCTGACCGCCTGGCAGACCGGCGAGGCGAAGGCGAAGTCCGTGATCTGGATGTTCATGATCGGCGGCACCAGCCACATGGAGAGCTTTGATCCGAAGCCCGAGCTCACGAAGTACGGCGGCATGTCCATCGACGAGACGCCGTATCGCGAAGCGGCGGATCAGTCGCGCATCAACAATATCCTCGCTGAACCCGGCAAGGAGAAGCGCGAGGTCTTCAAGAAGCTGATGCCGCTGATCGCCGGGCACAAAAAATACGGCCAGAGCGGCATCGAGGTCAGTGATCTCTTTCCTCATGTCGGCGGTGCGGCGGATGAGATTTCCTTCCTGCGCGGCATGTGGACGATTGACAACAACCACGGAGCCCAACTCACCTTCCACACCGGGCGCAAGATCGGCGATACCGGTCACCCGACGGTCGGTGCGTGGGCCAGTTACGGTCTCGGCACGCTGAATGCGAACCTGCCGGAGTTCGTCGTGCTGGGTGAACCCAGCGCCGACTGCTGCGGGCGCTCCTTCACCTACGGCAGCGCCTATCTGGGTCCTGAATACGGCGGCGTGCGGCTCAAGGTCGATCCGAAGAATCCGCTCTCGTATGTGCATCCCGCTGACCCCAAGCTCACGCTCGACGAGCAACGCGATGCCTTCAGCCTCATCGGTCAGTTGAATCAGCTTTCCGGCATCGACTACCCGACCGACGCGCAACTCAACGCGCGAATCAAAGCCTACGAACTCGCCTTCCAGATGCAGATGGCCGTTCCCGGCCTGATGGATTTCTCGAAGGAGCCCGAGCACGTGAAACAGCTCTACGGACTCGACCGCAAGGAATGTCTGGCCTTCGGATCGCAATGCCTCGCCGCGCGTCGCTTGGTCGAGCAGGGCGTGCGCTTCGTGCAGCTTTTCCACGGCTACAGCGGCAACGCCGGCCGCTGGGATCATCACAAGGACATCGCCAAACTGATGCCGCCGATGTGTGCGGAGATCGACCAGCCCATCGCGGGCCTGATTCACGATCTCAAGCAGCGTGGCATGCTCGATGAAACCCTTGTCGTCTGGGGCACCGAGTTCGGTCGCACCCCGGGCGCGGAGTTCCGCGACAAGAATGTCAGCGGCACCGGTCGCGACCATCATCCGCACGGTTTCACCTGCCTGATGGCTGGCGGCGGAACCAAGGGCGGGTTTGTGCATGGCGCCACCGACGAACTCGGCTTCCACGCCGTCGAAGGCCGTCAGTACGTCACCGATCTGCACGCCACCGTGCTGCATCAACTCGGCCTCAACCACCGCATGATGGTTCCCGGCCGTCAGCGCCTGGAGCAGGACTTTGGCAATGTGATCCGCGAGATCCTGGTGTGAGGAAGAGGCTGGAGCGCGAGTATGTCGAAGACTACTCGCCGGTCTTTGCGCCCAGCGTGATCGTTTGGATTACAAACGGGCGAGTAGGCTAAAGCCATACTCGCGCTCCATGTTTCGATTGCCGAGAAAGTAGCGCCCTGCGTCGCCCGTAGTTTGCGAGTCACTTGCATGCTCCCCAACCTCACCTTCTCCCGCCGCCAGATGCTGCACGCCGCTTCGTGCGGGTTTGGCTATGTGGCGATGTCGGGCATCGCCAATGCGGCGGGCGCGGGCCTGGATGCGCGGCCGCCGCGGCTGCGTGCCAGGGCGCAGCGCGTGATCTTCCTGAACATGGCTGGCGGGCCGGCGCAGATGGACACGTTTGACTACAAGCCGCAGGTCGGGAAGAAGCCGCACGCGGGTTCGGTTGCGAAGTTCAAGCGGCGTGGTGAGAGCGGCCTGTGGGTGTCGGAGTTGCTGCCGAACATCGCGCGGCATGCGGACAAGCTTTGCGTGCTCAACGGCATGACGGCGGACACGAGCATCCACGCGCAGTCGATGCTGCAACTGCACACCGGCGACCGCCTGCGGCCCTGCCCGAGCATGGGTTCGTGGGTGGCGTATGGTCTGGGTACGGAGAACAACAACCTGCCCGGCTTCATCAGCTTCAACACCGCCAAGCCCACTGAATACGCCGCCGCGCAACTGCCTTCCGTGTTTGGCGGCACACCGATCGGGGTGAATGGCGAGGACATGTCGAAGGCGACGATCAGCAACATCCAGGGCGATCATCTGCCGCTGAATGTGAAGCGCCGTCAGCTGGATCTGATTCAGGCGATGAACCGCGATCATCTCGGTCTGCGTGGCGATGATGCACAGCTCGAAGGCGTGATTCAGACGATGGAGCTCGGATTTCGCATGCAGGCGGCGGCCCCTGGATTGCTCGACATCTCGACGGAGTCGAAGGCCACGCTGGAGCGCTATCGCGTTGGCAAAAACTTCGCCGCGGGCACCTGCAAGAACAGTGACTTCGGCCGCCAGTGCCTGCTCGCGCGTCGCTTCTGCGAGGCGGGCGTGCGCTTCATCGAGATCACGCATGGCAGTTGGGATCAGCACACCGACCACCGCCGTGATCTCACCGCGAACTGCGCCACCACCGACGCACCCATCGCCGCACTTTTGGACGATCTCGACCAGCGTGGCCTGCTCGAAGACACGCTCGTCGTCTGGGGCGGTGAATTTGGCCGCCCGGGCATCACGCCGGGTCAGGACAAGGACCAGTCCGGCCATCAACATCGCGCATTTACCTTCTGGATGGCCGGTGGCGGCGTCAAAGGCGGGCATGTGCATGGCGCCACCAACGAAAACGGCAGCGCGGTAGTCGAGGGAGCGGTCCACTTCCGCGATCTGCATGCGACGATCCTGCATCAGCTCGGTCTCGATCATGAAAACCTCGCCGTCGTCAGCGGCGGCCGCCGCATCCGCCTCACCGGCCTTCAAGGCGGCAAGGTGGTGAAGGACATCATCGCGTGAGGGCTGCGTAACCGGCTAACCCGAACACCGCGTTTGCTGGAGCGCGAGTATGGCGAAGCCTGCTCGCCACTCGTGGATCCTGCGTGTGAACGGGAACCGAAAAGTGCGTGTGGTCTGCGACACACTCGCGCTCCGCTTCAGCGCACGCGCTTCAACATATCCAGGATTGTGGTCGCTATCTTCACGGAGGCCTCGCGCTCGACACGGTTGGTGCCGAGCCAGGTCTCGTAGCCGCCGAGTTCGTGCTGCGGCGGTGTGGGCAAGTAGCCGTTGCTGCCGTTGGCGAGTTCGATGGTGAAGGTGTCTTTGAAGGGGCTCCTGGCTTTGATCTCCAGGCCGATCTCGGTGAAGACCTCGAAGGGAATCGCGGCGATGCCGAGCTCGCCGATGCGGAAGGCCTGCATCACGCAGTTCACCGTGTCCGGCTTCGCATCACGGGCTGCGAGCGTGCGCTCGGCATAGGGCTGCTCCAGGCGATGAACGGCCTTGGCATCCTTCGGACGGGCCAGCACTACCTCAGCCCAAGCGACCATCTCCGGCGTGGGCCGACGCACGCCGAGCTCCAGCTCACTCACAGCGGCCTTCAGCGGCACCCAGGCTTGATATTTCAGCGACTTCTCGACGCGCAGCATCTCCGCAGCGAGATCGCCTGCCACGAGTTTGATCTTCTCATACGGCTCGCGCTTCACCGTGGGCGTTTTCCCGCTGTAGTCGTTGTTGTTCACGTCGCCGCAGGGGCCGTTGGCCAGCAGGGCGACACAAGGCGGATGCTGGCCCTGAGTGCCGAGCGATTTTTCGATGACACGACAGAACTCGCCGAAGTAATCCGCTGAAAGGTGATCGCGCGGCACGCCGCCGACGTAGTGGAGCCAGTAGTTCGTCAGCAGCGCGATCTGGCGTCCGCCATCCGCCGTCTGGACTGAAAGGCAATACGCTTCCGGATTGGTAGGTCCGGCAGGTTTCAGCAGGCGAGCACGAAGGAGGCTGCTCGGATTCATCACTGCGCGATCCAGTCCGCCGAAGGGATTCGGATTGGTCACGCCTTCTTTGAGAAGCCAGCGGCGGTTGAAGACGTGTTGCGGCACCTGGCCGGAACCCCACGCAATGCGTGCCGGTTCAAGGTTCTTCACCGCGCGCTGCACGCCGTCCACCACGCGGGAGATGAGAAACTGCCGGCAGTTCAGCGACGGGTCTTCGTGCGTGAGTGCGGAGACGCTGGAGTGCGTGTGGGTGCCGGAGAACATCATGTTCGAGGCGGGGATGCCCGTGGCGGCCTCGATCTTCTGCTTCGTCTCATCCCAGACATCGCGTCCGAGCGAAATGATGTCCGCCACGACAAACGCCAGCTTCGTCGTGCCATCGTCAATCACCAGGCATCGCGCATGCAACTCGTCATGCACATGCGCTGCGATGGGCCTTGGCGCGAAGTTTCCCACGATCTCCATGCCCAGCGGCGGCGTGATGTTGCTGGTGGCGGCCCCTGCTTTGAAGATGCTTGCGTCGGCGGCTTTTTCCTGGGCGGAGGTGGTGAGTGAGAGGCTGAGGGAGCCGAGGCAGAGGCAAAGAGTCGCGGTAAGTTTCATGCAGGGAAGAGTACGCGTTGAAAGCCGAACTCTTCTGAATGGTGGTAAAAGTCGCGCTATCTGCCCTCGCATGACCGAAAACGTCGTTTTGAGTCCGTATGCCCTTGCTACTTTCATCATGAAGAACGCACTTTTGATTCTCGGCATCGCACTCGCTTCAGGCGCCGCCCTCTTGGCTCAGACACCCGCCAGTTCCGATTGGAAAGCGGGCGCGGCTTCCGCCGTGATCACGCCGAAGACATTGATGTGGATGGCGGGCTACGCCTCGCGCACGAAACCCGCCGAGGGCTCGGACACGGACCTGTTTGCGAAGGCACTGGTGCTCCAGGATGCCGCAGGCGGAAAGCTGGCCATCATCACGGCGGATCTCGTCAGCGTGCCTCGTACGGTGCGACTGGCCACGGCGGCGGCTGTGGAAAAAGCGCACGGCATTCCGGCGGAGCGGCTGCTGATCAATGTCTCCCACACGCACTGCGGTCCGGAGATGCGGACATGGCGCACTTACGCCTCGGACGATCCCGCGCTTCGCAAACGGGAGGCGGAGGAGTATGGCGTCTATCTCGCGGAGACTTTCACACGCCTGGTCGGCGAGGCGCTGGAAAAGCGAGTGGAGGCCGCCACGAGCTATATGCATTCCCGCTGCGGTTTCGCCATGAACCGCCGGCGTCCGAAAGCCGGTGGCGGCTTCAGCAACGCTCCGAATCCCGACGGCCCGGTGGATCATCGCGTGCCGGTGCTGCGCGTGCAGTCCACTCATGAGAAACGCGATCTCGCCCTCGTGTTTGGTTACGCCTGCCACTGCACCACGATGGGCCATCAGAAATTCAACGGCGACTATGCCGGCTACGCGCAGTCCATCATCCAACAGGCGCATCCAGGCGCGGTGGCCCTGTTCATGAATGGCTGCAGCGGCGATCAGAATCCGTATCCACGCCGCAAGCTGGAGTATGCCGAGGCCCATGGCCGTACGCTGGCTCTCGCAGTAGAAACCGCGCTCGATACGCCGCCGCGCGCCTTGCAGGGCGGCATCCGCGCAGCGCTGCGGGAGATTCCCCTCAAGTTCGAGCGCATACCCACGCGGCCCGAGCTGGAGGAACGCGCCAAAGGCACCGACAAACTCGACGCGCAGCTCGCGAAACATCTGCTCGGCCAGATCGACGCCGGTGAGACGCTTATGACCGAGTATCCGTATCCCGTGCAGGTCGTTCGTCTCGGTGATGAACTCACGCTCGTGGCGCTCGGCGGCGAGGTGGTGGTCGATTACTCGCTGCGACTGCAAAAAGAGATCGCTGATCCTGTCGTGTGGGTCGCGGGTTACAGCAACGACGTGATGACCTACATCCCCAGCCGCCGTGTCTGGAACGAGGGCGGTTACGAAGGCGGTGATGCCATGAAGTACAATCACTTCCCCGCCCGCTGGCATCCCGAGGTGGAGGACGTCATCATCCGCACCGTGCATGAGCTTCGCGACAGCTTGAAATGAACTCCGCCATTCCGCTCATGCGCACCGCCACTTTGCTTTTCGCCTGCCTGCTGCGCATTGCATCCGCCTTTGATGGTGTGAAAGGGCCGCAGGATCTCGCGCTCACGTTCACCTCTCCGTTTGATGGCAGCGCACAGCCCTATCGTCTGTATCTGCCCTCCGCCTATGATGGCAAATCCGAGCTGCCGCTGCTCGTTGCGCTGCATGGCACGGGTGGTGATCAAAACAAATATTTCGACCACGCTACCTACAGCAGCGGCATCTACAAAACGGAGGCGGAGAAGCGCGGTATCGTCGTGCTGTGTCCGCTCGGCACCGATGCGGAGGGTTTGCCCACCGAATGGCGCGGCGAGGCGGAGCTGAACGTGCTCGCTGCCATCGACGAGGTGCAAAGACGCTTCCGTATTGATCCCGAGCGCATCGTCTGCACCGGCCAGTCCATGGGCGGCACCGGCACGACGTATCTGTGCTGCCGCTATCCCGATCTCTTCGCGGCAGGCATCCCGCTCGCCTCGACCTACGGCCATCTCAGCCTCGTCACCAACCTGCGCGACGTGCCGATGCTGTATGTGCAGGGCGGCAAAGACTGGCCCATCTACGCAGCCACCGGGCCGGTCCCCATCACGCGGGAAATGCAGCGGCTCGGTTACAAAGGCGAGCTGTGGATGATCCCCGACGCGGAGCACAACACCTTCGCTGTCAGCACGCCGCGTGTGCTCGACTGGTCGCTGGAGCAACGCCGCGTGGCGCATCCGCGTCACCTCACCCACCGCGCCTATTTCCCGCCGCATGGCCGCGCCTGGTGGGTGGAGATCCAGCACATCGAGCGCCCCGGCTGGTTCGCGGAGGTGGATGCGCAGGCGGAGTCCGGAAACCGTATCACGATGCGGCTGAAGAACACCTCCCAAGTCGTCCTGCGGCCCGATCCGGCTCTGCATGATCTGCAAAAGCCGCTGCTCATCGAGATCGAGGCCCGCCAGGTTTTTCACAACCTCTGCACCAGCACGCAGGAGTTGCTGCTTCTACGCGAGAACAACTCATGGACCGCCTCTTTGCGTCCGCGTCATGTTCCGTCACGCGCAGACTGGAGAAACTTCGTCATCGGCACCGTGGATCAGCCTCCCACCTGGGAAGGATCATCCGAGACCACGCTCGGCAACTGGCTCACCGACGCCATGCGCGACATCAGCGGCGCGGACATCGCGATCTGCACGAAGGGGCACTTTCGAGTCGGCGAGAAGTTGCGCGGCGCTCCGGTCCGTGCCGGACAGACGCTGCATCTCATGGAGTTGATCAACTGGCTGCGCCCTTCCGATGCCGCGCTCGCCACCTTCACGCTCAAAGGCTCCGACCTGCTTAAGATCATCGAGATGAACCTGCTCGACAGCCCAAAGGCCGACATGTTTCTCGTCCAGGTCTCCGGCTGCCGTTATCGCTTTGACCGCCGCAGACCGCAGGGCAGCCGCATCATCGAGTCAGACATCCAGCCGGAGCGCGAATACAAGATCATCTGCAACTCCTCCGCCATCACGCGCACCGACACGCTGCATCTCGGCGAATTCTTCGGGAAGCTGAACCACGAGATGCAGGAACCGAACCAGCTCTCCGCCGCCTGGCGCTCTAGCCGAAATCATGATGGCCGCATCTCCGCAAAGCTCGAAGGCCGCATCACTGAAGCCCGTCCTTGAAATCCACCCGCTCATGAAACCACACCTTCAGCTCATCATTCTCACCATCGGACTCCTTGCAGACACGCCGGCATCCGCCCAGGGCCTCTCACTTTACAGCAGCGTCAGCCAGGAGGCGCGGGAAGTCACGGGTGCCTCGCTGGCACAGCCGCTTTCACCGGAAACGTGGAAGGCCACGCTCGCCGAACGACGCGAAAAGTGGCTGGAGATGCTCGGCCTTTCGCCGTTGCCGAAGCGGACGCCGCTGCAAGCCACCGTGACCGGCGTGCTGGAGCGCGGCGATTATGTGGTGGAGAAGATTCATTTCCAAAGCCTGCCCGGCGCGCATGTGGCGGGGAATCTTTATCGTCCCGCGAAGATCATCGGAAAACTGCCCGCCGTGCTCTACCTCTGCGGTCACACCAAGGGCAAGGTGAACACACCTTATCAGGCCAATCCTCGCTGGTTCGGCCAGCACGGCTATGTGGCGCTCGTGCTTGATCCCGTGCAGCTCGGCGAGTGCCAGGGCATGCACCACGGCACCTATCGCGAAGGCCGTTTTGACTGGCCGAGCCGTGGCTACACGCCCGCTGGCACCGAGGTGTGGAATGCGATGCGCGCCCTCGATTACCTGCAAAGCCGCGACGATGTGGATGGCGAGAAGATGGGCGTCACCGGACTTAGCGGCGGCGGGGCGATGTCGTGGTTCCTCGGCGCGGCAGACGAGCGTGTGAAGGTCGTCGTGCCCGTCTGCCAGAGCGGCAGTATCGAGCGCATGGCGGTGGATCGCGCGACTGACGGGCATTGCGACTGCGCCTTCTGGGTGAATTACCACCGCTGGTGCTGGTCGGACATCGGCGCACTCATCGCACCGCGTGCGTTCTTGATCGCCTCCGGCAGCGAGGACGTGCTGTGGCGGCCTGCGGGCTATCGCGATGTCGCGCATCGCATCCGCCATCAATACACGACACTCGGCGAGCCGGCGAAGTTCGAGCTGACCGAAGACCTGGCACCCCACGGCTACACACCGAAGCTACGCCAGGCCATCTTCACCTTCTTCAACACCCATCTGAAAGGCGATCCGACTCCGGTGCAGGATGATGTGACCGATTTCGTCGAGCCGGAGGAAAACCTGCTCGTCTTCAGCGGAAAACTGCCCAAAGACGACACCATGATGCAAATGGACGCGCGTTTGGTGAAGGCCGCGGATGTGTCGCCGCCCGACAGCGAAACACAGTGGCAGTCGCATCAGAAAGACGCGCTCGCCAGACTGCGCCAGACGACTTTCCGCAACATTCCCGCCGATCCCACGCCACGTTTGCGTGACAAGCTGGCCGACGGCGGCACCAAGGACGGCACTTTCTACGGCACGCGTGTCTTCGACACCACCGACGGCCTCACGCTCGCCGTGAAAACCCAGCAGGCACCACAGAACACCGGGCCTGTGGTTCTGTTCGCCGTGCAGCCCGACGCGCGCAGCACCTTCACCGGCGGCGGAGCCTCCAAGCCGGCCCTCGCGCCCGAGCTCGCCAGCGCTGGCGTGGAAGTGCGCAACACCGGGGTCACCTCCGTCGGTCCCGGCTACCTGTGGACGCTGCGCCGCATGTATCCACTGCTCGGTCACACTTTGCCTGAGCGCCAGGTTCACGATCTGCTCGCCGGAACCGCGCTGATGCGCCAGGAACCCGCCACCGGCTCGACTGTGTTGTTTGGCCAGGGCGAAACCGCCGCGCTCGCCATCTACGCCGCCATCCTTGATCCCAAGATCAGTGAGGTCATTCTCGACACACCACCTGAAACCCACACCCAGCCCGAGACCGCCGAGTTCCTCGGCATCCTGCGCGTCGGCGACCTGCCGCAAAACCTCGCGCTGCTCCACCCACGCCCGATCACCTTCATCGGCAAGATCCCTCCGGCTTACGAATGGACCAAACAAGTCTATGAAAAGCTCGGTGCTGGTGATCGCATCCGCGTCATCAAAAGCGCCCGTGAGTGGAAGCCGCTGGCAAAGTAATTCGTTCCATCACGATGAATCGCCTTGTTCCATTTGTCCTCGCGTCGTTTCTGACAGCCACCTCGATCCATGCCGCCGATGCACCGCTCGATTTCATCGACACGAGCTTCGAGAATGCGTCGCCGCTGTGGTATGAGTTCGCGGAAGACGGAACGGTGATCCTGAATCTGAACTACGATCAAGAACGCCTGTATCCAAATCGCGCAGCGGGGCATTTCCACTTCCGCATTCAGGCTACGAAGGGGCGCAAGATCACGCTGGAGCTACGAAACCTCGCCAACGTGTGGAACAGCAAGGCGGGCTCGGTGGCGAAGGAGATCAAGCAGGTCGTCATCTCGCAGGATGGCAAAAACTGGACGCCGGTGCCGACGGAGTCGCCGGAGGAGGGGCGGGTGCTCGTCACCCTGGAGATGCCCGGCGATTCTCTCTTCGTCGCGCGGGCGGAGCCGTATCGCGTGTCGGATTTGAACCGCTTCCTCGACGAGATCAAAGCGAGTTCGCTGGTGAAGATCACGCCGATTGGCAAAACGGTGCAGGGCCGCGATCTCGAAATCATCCGCGTGGGCAAGGACGACGTGCCGAACCATGTTTTCGTCCGCGCACGGGCGCATCCGTGGGAGCCTGTGGGCAACTGGGTCGTCGAGGGCCTCGTGCGCCGCCTGCTGAAGGGCGATGCGGAGGCACAGAAGTTTCTCGCACTCTACAATGTGTGCATTCTGCCGATGGCGAACAAGGACGGCGTTGAGCGCGGCGGCACGCGTTTCAACCTCGGTGGCTGGGACTTGAACCGGAAGTGGGACAAACCCGCCGATCCTAAGCTCGCGCCCGAAAACGCCGTGCTGGAGCGCTGGCTCGAAGGCGAGATCAAGGCGGGCCGACGCCCGACCTTCGCGATGGACCTGCACAACGACGGCAACGGCATGTTGCACATCAGCCGCCCGGACATCCCCGACATCGACGCCTATCTCGCTCGCATGACTCGCTTCGAGCAATGCCTGCGCGATCACACCTGGTTCACCGTCGGCTCCACGAAGCCGAGTTTTCACAATCCCGGCACGCTCGGTGAGGGCTGGTGCTAGCGTTTCGGCATCGACGCCGTCATCCTCGAGTTCAACTGCAACTACATCGAAGGCCTCAAACAGCCCGCCATGGGCAAACACTGGATAACCTTCGGCGAAGGTATGGCGAAGACCTTTGAGGCTTATTTCGCGGCAAAGTAGCCCTTCGCGGAAGTTGGAGTGCAGGCTTTAGCCGATGATTGGAGGCTTTCGTTTCCCCCAAACCGTCGGCTAAAGCCTAGACTACAACTGATGTTCGCGATCGCGCACAGGCGGTTGCTTTGCTTGGCACGATAACACGTTTCATCCGCGTATAAGTTCATCCCATGATCTCGCGCCTCTTTTTTCTCACACTAACGATTTTGACACTCTCGCTGCACGCTCAACCGGTCGGCGACGGCAAGGCGGATGACACCGCGGCGGTGCAGGCGATGGTCGATGCCGGTGGCGCGGTGCGATTTGGCCGTGGGACGTATCGGATGACGAAGCCTGTGGTCATCGATCTCGACAAAACGGGCTTCATTTCGCTCAGCGGCGATGGTGTGGCGCGTTTTGTGGTGGAGGGCGCGGGACCGGCGTTTCATTTCAAAGGCACGCATGGCGGCACGGCGGACCCGGAGAGCCTGAAGCCGGAAATCTTCGCGCGGCAGCGCACGCCGATGGTGGATGGCCTCGAAATCATCGGTGCTCATGCCGAGGCCGACGGGATCGAGGCCACAGGCACGATGCAGCTCACGATCACCCGCGTTTCCGTGCATGAGGCACGTCACGCGGTGCGCCTGAGCGTCAAAAACCGGAATGTCATCATCAGCGACTGCCATTTGTATCACAACAGCGGCGCGGGCGTGTTTTACGATCATGTCGATCTGCACCAGTCGAACATCATCGGCAGCCACATCAGCTACAATGCGGGCGGCGGCGTGGTGACTCGCGGCGGCGCGGTGCGGAACCTGCACATCGGCACCTGCGACATCGAGAGCAACATGGCTCCAGATGCTCCACCGGCCGCCAATGTGCTCATCGACTGCACGGACGGCTCCACGGCCGAGGTGAGCATCACCGGCTGCACCATCCAGCACAACAGCAAGTCCCCCGGCTCGGCGAATGTGCGCTTCATCGGCAAAGGCAAGCCCTACGGCAACGACGAAACGGCCCGTTGGGGCCATCTGAGCATCTGCGACAACGTTTTGAGCGACGTGGACGTGAACATCGACCTGCAGGAAGTGCGTGGAGCCGTCATCACGGGCAACACTTTCGGTGTCGGCTTCCAGCACGATCTGCTCGCCGTCGGTTGCAGCAACATCGCCATCGGTCCGAACACTTTTGACCGCAACCCGCCCTACTACCGCGGCAAGGCCGCCGAAGTGAAAGGCGGCCTCGTCTTCCGCGATTGCCGCGACATGACGCTCACCGGCCTGCACATTGACGGCGTGCGCACACATCCCGCCGCCGTGCAGATCATCAATGGCGACACCTTTAACATCTCCTCCTGCACCATCCTCGACAGCGATGGCGCAGGTCTGCTGCTGCAAAACACGCATCACAGCCTCGTCACGGGTTGTTTGATCGCGGATCGCCGCAAGGATCGGAAGCCAGCGCCTTCGTTGCAGGTCGAAGGCGGCGAGGACAACACGTTTGCCAATAACAAGCTTGCCCACGGGGAAGCCAAGTAGTCCTCTCGCTCCGTCACGGAGGTTGGAGTCTAGTCTTTAGCCGATGCTGTGACCTCTCCTCTTCCCAAACCGTCGGCTAAAGCCTAAACTCCAACAGATCTCTCCATGCGTTTTCTTATTATCTTCGCCTTCTTTGCTCTTCATTCGCTTCACGCGGCCGATTTTCATGCCACGACCTGCGAAGGCGTTTATCCACGGCATTTGCAGGGCATCTGCACGAATGACAAAGACGCGATCTACTGGTGCTGGACGGATGTTTTGGTCAAAACCGACACAGACGGGCGTGTTCTGAAAAAGGTGCCGGTGGCGAACCATCATGGCGATCTGTGCTTTCATGACGGGCGCGTGTATGTCGCCACGAACCTGGCGAAATTTAACCGCCCGGCGGGCGAGGCGGACTCATGGGTCTATGTGTATGATGCGAACACGCTCGCCGAGCTGGCGAAGCATCGCGTGCCTGAGGTGGTGCATGGAGCGGGCGGCATGGCGTGGCGTGACGGGCGCTTTTTCATCGTCGGCGGTCTGCCGCCGGATGGGTCCGAAAACTATGTCTATGAGTATGACAGCGCGTTTCGATTCCAGAAGCGTCACGTGCTCGCCAGCGGTTACACGCTCATGGGCATTCAAACTGTGACGCAGGCCGGCGGTGCGTGGTGGTTTGGTTGTTACGGAAAGCCTGCGGTTCTGCTGCGAGCAGATGAAAACCTGCGCTTCAACGGCAAATGGGAGTTCAATGCCTCCGTCGGCATCGTGCCGATCAGCGGCGGGCGATTCCTCATCGCGCAAAACACCGCCGTGAAGGGCTCAGATGGCAAAACGAAAGGCAACAAGGCCCAAGTGCTCATTGCGAGGCCGGATGAGAAAGCCGGGTTGGTGATCGAGAAGCCTTGAGCATGGTCTGACGCAGCCCTGCCCCCTGTCCTGGCATCCCCTCGGCTCAGCCGGGATTACATGCATCAAAGTCACCTGTCGCTCGCCGTTCGCGGCGGGTTCCTGAGAGTGCATCGAAGGCGTCTCCAACCCGTCTCCAACCGCCGCAAGACACGGCGGGCGCAAGCATCTGTGAAGTTATCTCATGGCGCGGCATGAACGCTCTGCGGATGCTCCAGGCTCTCGTGAGGCCTACTTTTCCATCACGAGCTTTCCATCTTTGAGAACCGCCGGAACTGCGGATGCCGTCCAGTTGCCGTTCTCCTTCTTGATGTTTCGCGCCACCATCAGCCGCGGCTCGCCACCGGGGCCTTTTGGCAGAGCAAAGGCACCGACGGAGATGTCCACTTCATGGTGGGTGATCAGTTTGAAGTCGGGGGCACACTGGTAGGTGCGGTCTTTGCTGTAGGTGCCGAGCCAGAAGGATCCATGGGCAAAGGTGAGCGTCTGAATGCCATAGGTCGTCTGGCCGGGAACCTTGATCTTTTCGACGGCGACGAAGTCAGGCGTGAACTTGTGCACCCAGTTAAAAGGCTGCGTGCTGTCCTTCGGCTTGCCCTCTCCGACATAGAAGAAGCCGTTTGCATAGG
Source organism: uncultured Prosthecobacter sp. (assembly GCA_964452755.1). Lineage (GTDB taxonomy): Bacteria > Verrucomicrobiota > Verrucomicrobiia > Verrucomicrobiales > Verrucomicrobiaceae > Prosthecobacter. The sequence continues at coordinate 28,620 of CAYVQY010000002.1, forward strand.
TGATGCCGTCGATTCCGCCTTCGAAGGAAAAATCGATCGGAAACTCCCCCGCGGGCCGGAGATCATCACAGGCATAGACATTGATGAAGACGCCGCGCCTTTCTTTCGTCCGGTTCTGCGTCGCCACATACACTTTGCCGTCGTGAACACAGCAGTCGCCATGATGCGGATCGACTGCTCGCTCGGCCACGACGCGCCCGGTGAAATCCGTCTTCACGAGGTTCGTGAACATCGACCAGTAGATGTACTTGCCATCGGAATCGAATCCCTGGAGATGCCCGCTGGCCTCGCCTTGGCAGAGGATGGGTGGTGCCGCAAAGCCGGGCAAAGCGCTGGTCACGAGCACAAAAAAAGCACAGAGGAAGGCCTTCATTTCTGGGCCTCCTTCGGCTCCGGTGCTGGCCACAGCTCGTTAAAAGCCTTCACGGTCTCATCCACCAGCACCTGGCCGCCTTCGGGGCCGACGCGACTGCTTTGAATGATGGCGCTGTAGCTGCCTCCGGCCACGGCACGAGGCGTCGGGAGATAACCGCCTGAGCCGGTGAGTTGAATGAGAAAGGTCTGCACCGCCGGGCTGCGGGCCTTCATCTGCACGCCGTAGTCGGTGTAGAGCTCAAACTCATTGGTAGCGATGGCCACATCGCCGAGGCGCAGGGCATGCAGTTCCATTTGGAAAACACCCGCTGTCCCGGCTTTCTCCGATTCATAGCGATCCACCACACCTTTGTTCCAAAGATACTTCCACTGCTCTTTCGGATCGTCTTTGTATTGATCGACCGCCTTCTGGGCATCGGCCAGCTCCTTCTCCGTCACCTTTCGCCAAGGCAGATCGATCTTCCGCGTGTGATGCTGCAACACCGCGCCGGTCACAGGCTCCAATTTGGCCCCTTCATACGCCTCCTCCCAGCCACGCACGACCCGCCGGGCGACTTCTTCGAGCCTCGTGAGGCCGCGAAGACGACGCATGCGCTCGTCCGCCGCCTTGCCATACATCGGCCGCGGCACCTGATCGCCTCCGGCTCCGGTCCAGGCGAGAATGTGCAGGTCTTTGCCATGACGCTCGCGCAACTGGCGACGCACCGGGTCCCAGAAGTCGGCATGGATCACCTTGAGGCCCTCGACCTCCTGGGAGGGGCATGGGACGTTCACCGCCGTGGCGATGAGCGTGTCATTCATGTCCCAAAAGAACAGCACATCGAGATTGTGATCCTCATAGCCCTCGATGCCGCGAAACTCCGGCACGTTCGTGGCACCATACATCTTGGCCGTGCCATCCGCGTAAGTCGCACGACGATTCTGCGCGATCACCGCCTGCCCTTGGCCCCAGCCTGCTTTCGATGGCTTTCGGCTGCTCCAGCTCTGCACCATGGCCTCCACGATCTTGCCCACCATGAAATCGGTGTATTCCATCGGCATCATTACCTTCTTGCCGATCAAGGCGTAGCGATCCCCCTTCATCGTCACCGGCGCGGTGTGCGTGTGCGTGGCATTGAGGAAGAGTTTGTTCAGATCAAAGCCCGCCAGCTTGTCCTTCGCTTTCTCGCGCACCAGATCGATGAGCCCCGTGCGGATGCCCACGATGTCGCAGGAAACCATGATCGCCTGGTCCAGCACCTGGTCACCCTCACGCGATTCCAAGGCCAGCGCGGTCGCATAGATCTGCGTCTCGGGTTTCTCCGAGATGCGCACATGCATTTGTCCATCCAGCGCCACCGGGCGGTCTGGCGTGATGTCCACCGTGGCCGCCCCCACATGAAGATCCGAGGCGGAAGCGACGGCGGCAGTCGTGACGATGAACAGCGAGAGGAAGAAGAAGCGCATCCAGGTAATACCCGACTTTCACGAGTTTTTTGTCGCCGTTTCTATTCCGAAGCGAATGACTCAATCGACTGCGGCTCCAAGACACACGATAAGCGTCGCTGATAAGGCCCGTAGATTCACGCGGCACTCGACATCGTCGAGGAGTCACCATCCACACCAACCCTCGCTTTTGATGCATTCGACCCTTTTCCCGACATCCCGCACCCGGCGTTCTTTTATCACGCAGTCAGGCACTGCGTTGCTGAGCGGCTTGTGCGGCACGTCTCTTCTCGGAGCAGAAGCACCGAAGGCACTGTCCGAGGGCTGGCATCTGCGGATGGGGAATGCGCAAACACCGGAGGAAGCCGTCGCGGAGCTGGAAGCGTTTAAAAAGGCTACGCCGGATCTGGCGAGCTGGGAAAAGCGCAAGGCGGCGATCCGCCAGGGCATCCTCGAAGGGGCGCGACTGGCGAATCCACCGGAGAAGCCACCGCTTGATCCGGTGTATTCCAACAAGCGGACCTATGAAGGCTACACGGCGGAGAGTGTGCATATCCGAAGCTGGCATGGCTTTTATGTCACTGGCACGCTGTATCGGCCTCTGGATATGAAACCGCCCTATGCTGGGATCGTGTCCGCGCATGGGCACGGCGGTCGTTTCCTGCCCTCGCGGCAGACCCGCTGCGCGGTGCTGGCCCGCATGGGGGCGGTGGTGTTCCACTATGACATGGTGGGCTATGGCGACTCGAAAAAAGCGGGCTGGGACCATGGGAAAGTGCCGGAGATCCAGCGCCTGATCATGTGGAACTGCATTCGTGCCCTGGATTTCGTTTCGAGCATCGAAGGGGTCGATCCCAAGCGCATCGGCATGACCGGCAACTCCGGCGGCGCCACGCAGACCTTTCTCACCGCCGCCTTGGATGAACGCATCGCGGTGGCGGTACCGAGCTGCCAGGTGTCCGCGCACTTCTTTGGCGGCTGCCCGTGTGAGAGCGGCATGCCGATCCATTGGGGGCCGAACCACAAGACCAACAACGCCGAGATCGCCGCGATGACCGCGCCACGGCCCCAGCTCATCCTTTCGAACGGGGCCGACTACACCAAGAACACGCCGGACGTGGAGTTCCGCTACATCCAGCACATCTACAACCTCTACGGAGCCACGGACAAGGTCGTGAACGCGCATTTCCCGCTCGAAGGCCACGACTATGGACCGAGCAAACGTCTCGCGGCCTATCCGTTCTTCATCCGGCACCTCGGGCTCAACAGCCTGCGTGCCTGGGCCAAGGAGGAGCAGATTGATGAGACCTTCGCCAAGGTCGGAACCGAGGAAGAGATGCTCGTCTTCAATGCCAGCAACCCCTGGCCGAAGGATGCCGTAGCACCCAACACCCCGCTGCCTTTCTGATGCACCGCTTTTTCTCCCGAATCCTCATCGCCGCCTGCTTGAGCGGCTTGGCTCATGCCGAAGTCACGCGTATCGAGATCACTGAGCGTGCTTTGTTCGCAGGTGGAAAAACCTTTGGCTCCACCGGAGCCTACGAATCCATCAAGGGCCGGATGTTTCTCGAAACGGACCCGCAGAACGCGGCCAACGAACGCATCCACGACCTCCAGCGGGCGTCGCGCAATGCCCGTGGCAAGGTCGAAAACTGGTCGGACTTCTTCCTGCTGAAACCGGTCGATGTAGCGAAAGGCAACGGCGTGCTGCTCTACGACGTGAACAATCGTGGTAACATGCTCGCGTTGTGGACCTTCAACGATGGCGAGCGCACGAATGATCCGAAGACAGAGGCTCATGCGGGGCATGGTTTCCTCATGAAGCAGGGCTTTTCCGTGCTGTGGTGCGGCTGGAACGGCGAGGTGCAGGCGGATGAGACGCAGCGCCTGCTCTGCGGCCTGCCTGTGGCGACGGAGAACGGCCAAACGATCACCGGCAAAGCACATCTGGAGATCACGAGCACGGAAAAGATCTTCAGCCGTGCCTTCTCATGGAGCCCGTGGGGCATCGGCGCGGCGTTTCCATCGGTGAGTCTCGACAACGCGGACGCGACGCTCACGATGCGCCCGCATCGCGGCGCGGAAGGCATCGAGGTGCCGCGTGCTGAGTGGGCGTTTGGACGTTGGGAGAATGAGAAGCTGATTCCCGATGCCACACACGTCTATGTGAAGGCCGGTTTGCGCCCCGGCTGGCTCTACGACCTCGTTTACACGGCGAAGGAGCCGCGCGTGACCGGACTCGGCCTCACGGCCTTGCGGGACAGCGTGGCGTTTTTCCGACACGGCGCGGCGAAGGAGAATCCGCTGGCAGGCGCGGTGCAAAAGGCCTGCGTCTTCGGCATCTCGCAGTCGGGACGCGTCATTCATCACATGCTGCATGAAGGGTTGAACACCGACGAGCAGGGCCGCATCGTCTTCGACGGTGCCTTGATCCATGTCGCCGGCTCCGGGAAGGGCATGTTCAACCATCGCTTCCGCATGAGCACGGAGTATGGCACGCAGCACGAGGGGCATCTTTCCGGCAGCGAGTTCTTCCCGCTGGCTCCGATGCCTCAAACCGATCCGGTGACGGGCGAGAGTGGCGACTCGCTCGCCCGTTCGCGGAAGTCCGGCCAAACGCCGCGCATCCTTTTCACGCAAACCTCCACCGAATACTGGAGCCGCGCCGCATCGCTGCTGCACACTGATGTGGCGGGCAAAACCGATCTCACGCTGCCGGACGATGTGCGCGTGTATCTCGTGGCCGGTGCGCAGCATCTCGGCAAGAGCGACGGCACACGCGGCATCTGCCAGCAGCCACGCAACACGCTCGATGATCGCGGTCCGGTGCTGCGGGCGATGCTCATGCACCTCGTCGAGTGGGTGAAGCATGGCAAAGCACCGCCACCAAGCCGTCATCCGCGCCTGGACGATCGCACGCTGGTGAGCTTCGACGAATGGAAGACGCAGTTTCCGAAGATTCCGGGCCACCATCTCCCCACCCATGCCTACCAGCCGCCGAGGCTTGATTTCGGGCCGCGTTTCCACAGCGAAGGCATTGCCGACATCATCCCGCCGAAGACCGGAAAGCCGTTTCGCACGCTGCTGCCCGCCGTGAATGCCGATGGCAATGAAACGAGCGGCATCGTGCTGCCGGAGGTCGCCGTGCCGCTCGGCATCTACACCGGCTGGAACCTCCGCTCCCCTCAAGTCGGTGCTGAAACGATGCTCTCGCCGCTCGACGGCATGTTCATCCCCTTTGCGAAAACCAAGGCCGAACGCGAAAAAACCGGTGATCCGCGCCTCTCCCTCGAAGAACGCTATCCGACGCGGGAAGAGTATTTGTCGCGCTTCAAGGCAGCGGCCCAGAAGCTCCACGAAGAGGGTTTTCTGCTGGAGGAGGATGTGAAGAGGATCATCGAACGTGCGTCAGCAAGGTAGCCATCTTGCTCCGCAAGATGAGCCGAGGGCTTTCGCCAACAATGAACGCAATCGAAGTTCGGGAGCGAAGGTGTTTGCGGCATGCTTTGCTCCTCTCGACGGAGCGAGAGGGCTACTTTGCTTCGCGAAACAGGTCACACCCGCCGCAGCGGCTGGGAGAAGATCATGTCCACGATGGGGATCGGGGTACGCAGGGCGGGATCGGTGCTGGCGAAGGCGGGGCCGCGCAGGGCTTTTTGATCATGGATCTGCGAGATGTCATGCACGTTCATGTCGCGCAACGTTTCAGCGGTGAGCGGCTGGCCTTGTTGATGCGTGGGTGGATACGCGAAGGCCTCGACACGCACGAAGGCGGCTTCGAGGCGGCCGCTGGCATCGCGTTTGAGCGGAAAGTCGGCCTGTGCGGCATCGACGATGCTGGCGACACCTTGATCAGTGATGAAGCGGATTTGCACCTTCGGGCGTTTGGCGTCGTTGCCAGCCACGGCGACATGCAGCGTGTCGTTTTGCACGGCGATGCGGCTGAAGCGGAAGTCGCTGCGATCATACGGCGCGATGACTTCACCTGCATCGCTGGCGGCAAGTGAGGCCACGGAGCCGAAGAACGATCCCTGGCGATACGCACGCAGCGCGGCTGACTCGCGCTCGGTGGCGGTCATGGCATCGAGCTTTGGCACGAGCAGCACGTTGCGGCCGCGACCGTAGGTGTTGTGATCTTTGACGAAGAATCCCCAGCAACGCCGTCCAGTGCGCAGGATGTCATCCCAGAGCTGGTAGAAGTGCAGATTGGGCTCGCCGCTGTGATCGTAGAATCCACGGCTGGAGCCAAAGCCGGAGGTGAGCTGGTTCCACACCTCAATGCCGAGCACACGCGGATCGAAGTCGAGCATCGGCATGTAGTCGGCGAGCTTTCCGGTAGGGTGATTCAGCGTCATGCCGCCGCCGTCGGGATATTGCAGCTTTTCAAAGGCCTCGCGGAAGACATCGCGCCACGGACGGTTTGTGCCCTGCATGAGGCGATACTGGGTCAGGGACATCGCTGCGGCATCGAACACGAGCTTCGTGTCCATGCTCATAGCCGTGGTGCGCAGGTAGAGCGTGTGATTGCCTGGCGGCAGGCTGCGGTTACTCACGGGGCCTTTGTCGGCGAAACCGTTGCGAAAGTCGCACTCGTTTGCGCCTTCGATCGTGAGACTGGCCGTCGGTTTGCCCGCTTTCGCGGCGAGCCGCACGTCCAGTCGATACACGCCGAGCCAGGGGCGCTGCGCATCAAACACATTCAAACCTTCAAAGCGGTGCGTGATGGGCGACATGGCGCACTCCTTCGCGCTCACGCTGCTGCCATAACCCGTGGCGAGCAGGCTGCCGAGCGCGTTCGCATGCAGCCCCGTGTCGGTGTAGGAATGATGCTCCGCATTCGGAGCGGCGATGAGTTGTGGATGCTTCTCGGCATAGTCCTGAGGCAGCGGATAGGTCGGCGCGGAGGGGTAGTAGTTGCTGAAGGCAAAGTGGCCGTAGCCCATGCCGACGAAGCCATCGCGCGAGGCGTCCGTCTGCCCCTGATGCTGGTGTGACATTGAGTGCAGGCACTCCCAGGTGTCCCAATCCACCGCCGCATACGGATTGTCCAGTTCACGATCTCCCCCCGCGCTCCAAGACGACGTGGCGGGCATGGCAGCGAGAGTGGCGAGGAGTTTGCGGCGGTTCATTCAATCCAGTCGGCTGCGATGCGGCAATCCTTTCAGCATCACGGTGATGCCATGACGCACGAAGAATGCCGCGTAGGTCCACGTAGTGCTTCACCGCATGAATCGCACACCAGTCTCCTCCCGCCGCCATTTCATCAAAACCGCCGCCGCCGCGGTGACCACATTCAACATTGTGCCACGGCATGTGCTGGGCGGGCCGCGGTTTGTGCCGCCGAGCGAGAAGGTGAATGTGGCGATCATCGGCACCGGCGGGCAGGGCCGCTCGAATGTACGGAATCTATTCCCGCTGGATGATGCGCAGATTATTGCTGTGGCCGATCCGGCGGAGTCGTTCAGCCTCGAAAACTTTTACTTCAAAGGCATGGGCGGACGTCTGCCGGTGAAGGCGGAGATTGAAAAGCACTACGCGACGAAGACGCCGAATCATCGCTGCACCGACTATGTGGACTTCCGCGAGATGCTGGAGAAGGAGAAAGCCATCGACGCGGTGCTCATCGCCACGCCGGATCATCTGCACGCCTACTGCTCCGTGGTGGCGATGCGGGCCGGGAAGCACGTCTATTGTGAGAAGCCGCTCACGCACAACATCTGGGAGGCGCGTCATGTGGCCAAGGTGGCCGCGGAAACCGGTGTGGCGACCCAGCTCGGCAGCCAGGGGCATTCCTCGATCGGCACCCGCGAGACAATCGAATACATCCAGGACGGCGCGATCGGTGCGGTGAAGGAAATTCACGTCTGGGTGGGTGCGAAGCGATGGAATCCCACGCTCACCGGCAAGCCCACCGACACGCCGCCAGTGCCCGCCGGCCTGAACTGGGACCTGTGGCTCGGCCCGCGTCAGGAGCGGCCGTTTCATCCGGCCTACTTCCCCGTCGCGTGGCGCGATTTCTGGGACTTTGGCTGCACGGGCATTGGCGACTTCGCCTGCCACGACATGAACACCGCCGTGCGTGCCTTTGACCTGCCGGTGCCCTCGCGCATCGAGGCACATGCAGCCGGTTTGATGACGAGCGACATCGCCCCGCATGGCGCACTCATTTACTATACATTCCCCGCTGCGGGCTCGCGACCGGAGATCCGCATGACGTGGTATGATGGCGGCATGATGCCACCCACGCCCGAGGCGCTGGGCAACTTCCCGCTGCCAAAACGTGGCTGCCTTTTCATCGGCGAAAAAGGCGCGATCCAGTGCGATGGCGGCGGTGGCGCACCTCGACTCTTCCCCGACAAACGCCGTGCCGAATACCAAAAGCCCGCGCCGAAGCTGAAACGCAGCAACGGCCATCACCGCGACTGGATCGATGCCTGCAAAGGCGGCGAACCCGCCACGAGCCCCTTCGCCTACGCAGCGCACCTCACGGAGATCGCGCTGCTCGGCGTGCTCTCGCTGCGCACCCAGAAGCCCATCAACTGGGATGCGGCGAACCTGAAAGCAACGGGTTTGCCTGCCGCCGATGCTTTCATCAAGGAAGACTACCGCAAAGACTGGGAGGTCATTTGAGCCATGAGCGAAACCATCAACTTCACGCCTCTCACCGCCGCCGACCGCGAACCCATCGCCCGGCTGCTGCACCGCTCCCTTGTGCACTGGTATGAGAGCCGACTCGGCCAAGGCTCGCGCTTTGGCGACAGCCACGATCCCTTCACGCTCTTTCCTGACGTGTATGAGTCGCTCGATCCCGGCGAATGCGTCACCGCTCGCACGGAAAGCGGTGAAATCGTCGGCGTGTGCTTCTCGCATGAGCGTGACACGCATGTCTCCGTGGGCATTGTCGCCACTTCGCCGGACGCGGGTGGTCGCGGCATCGCGAAGAAGATGATGTCGCTGGTGCTGGAGAAGGCGAAACGCCTCGGAAAGCCTGCGCGGTTGGTTTCGAGCCTGCTCAATCTCGATTCGTTCTCGCTCTACACGCGGCTTGGATTCGTGCCCGGAGCGATTTTTCAAGACATGCTCATCACCGTACCGGAGGGCGGCATGACTTCTCCCGCACCAGCGGGGTCTGCTCGCGTGCGTGAAGCTCGATCTGACGAAGCCGCGCGTATAGCCGACTTCGAGCACTCGCAGCAAGGCATCCGCCGCGAGAAGGACTTCGAGTTCTTCCTGCAAAACAAAGTCGGATCGTGGCGCGTGCTCGTTTCGGAACGCGAGGACGGCGCTTTGAATGGATTCCTCGGAATGAGCACGCATCCGTCCTTCAGCATGATCGGCCCAGGTGTTGCTGCGGATGAAGAAACCGCCGCCGCGCTGCTCTGGAGCGCGCTTGATGGCCTGCGTGGCAAGACGTTGGTGTTCCTCGTGCCCTGTGCTGCTGCGGGTCTCGTGCACACCGCCTATTCGTGGGGCGCTCGCAATGTCGAGCTCCATGTCGCCCAATCCACCGCACCCGTCGTTTTTGCGAAAGGCATCGTGTTTCCGACCTTCATGCCGGAGACGACGTGAACGCGAAGCAAGGCAGCCCTCTCGCTCTTGAGAGAGGCGCTAGGCGGGTGCTCGGCCGGGGCGAATGCGCATTTCGAAGGCCTTCCGGGCAGCGAGAGTACTCGGCTCATTTCGCGGGAGCGATAGGGCTGCTTTGCTGACGCGAAGAAGTGCGCATGCTTCGTCAAGAAGACGCGCTGGCCTGCGTATGCTCTGCATGCTTTCTCTGAAATCGTGCCTTGGGCTTTCCATTCTCGTTTCCGCCTCATTCGCCGCTGATCCAGCGCCCGTCGCGCAGTGGTCTTTCGATGGGGACAAAGCGGACATTGGCAAAGCCGAAGGTGGTGTAGTCTTCCAGCAGGAAGGTCCGTCGCCAAAGCAGTTCAAACACTTCCCGCTTTCGAACAAGGCGGTGCGATTTGAGGGGGCGAAAGGCAGCTTCATTCGGGTGATTGATCCAGGCGAGAAGAGCCTCTTTGACTTCGACAATGGCGACGCGATCACCATTGAGGCTTGGGTGAATCCGGCTTCGGTGCCGAAGGGCGGGAATGTTTACATTCTGGGCAAAGGACGCACCAGCAATCCGGGTGTGGCGAAGGACAATCAAAACTACGGTCTGCGCCTGTGGGAAGGCGGCGGCTTTTTGCGCCTTAGCTTTCTCTTCCGCAGCCGCAAGGACGGCGATCACGCGGGTGACTGGCATCGCTGGACGACGACGGGTGGTTTTGGCGCAGGTTCCGGCTGGCATCACGTGGCAGTATCGTATGTGTTCGGCAAACCGGAGACGATGCGCGGCTACATCGACGGCGAGGACGTGACCGGGAAGTGGGACATGGGCGGTGCGACGAAGCAGGCACCGGTGGTGGACGATGACGAGGTCTGGCTGGGCACGTCGATGAGCAAGCAGCCGAGCGTGAGCTTCGACGGCCTGATGGACGAGGTGAAGCTCTACCGCGAGGTGCTGCCGGAGAAGGTGATCGCCTCACGCTATCCTGTGGTGCCTTACACGCCGCTGCTGCCGGAGAGCGGACTGCCGAAGGACAAGGTGCGCGTCGAGATCGTCGAGAACCTGGGCAAGACCGGCAAGTGGCCGCGCATGTTCCCGGAGCCGGTGGATGTGTATGAAGAGGACGTCTTCGGCTTTTTCCAGATCGCCCAGAAATACACCGACAGCGGCGTGCGTGCCGAGCGCAGCAATCCCTACCTGCTGCGGGCGATGGCCAATATCACGCTGCCCGAAGGCAAGCAGGAATTCCTCATGCGCGTGCGCGGTCAGGGCCGGCTTTGGATGGACGGCAAGGTCATCGGCGAGATCGCCTTTGGGAAGACCGGCGGCGGTGCCCACAACGAAGTGGAACACGAGCAGGCGGAGTCGAGCGGACCTGCCTTGCGTCTGCTCGGGCCGGGCGACCGCGAACTGCGCATTCCAGTGATCGGCGACGGCAAGGTGCATGCGTTTGTCTTCGAAATGATCGCCGGAAACGGCCGCGTGCGCACCACGCTCGGTGAAACCAGCCTGAGCCTTCGTCGTGCGGATGGTCAGCAGGTTTTGCTCACACCATCCTCGCGCGCAGTCCCGCTCACGGACGACGGCTGGGCGACCTATCGCAAGGAACGCCTCGGCTATTACGCCACGCTCGATCAGCAGAGACGCCGCACTCTGCGTGCGAAGCAGGATGCGCATTGGGCGGCACGCCATGAGAAAGCGCGAGCCACGGTCGCCGCCATGCCGGACGCCGGCATCGATGCGATCCTTGCCGCGTCGTGGGCCAAGTCCAACGCCGCAGGCCAGCAGGTCGCGGGCGGCATTGATTTCGCGAAGCAGATCAAACCGATCCTCGCCGAGAACTGCTTCCGCTGTCATGAGGAAAAGGCGAAGGGCGGCCTGCGTCTCAACACGCTCGAAGCGGCGATGGAAGGCGGCGAGTCCGGCGATCCGGCCATCGTTCCCGGCAAACCGGCAGAGAGCCGCCTCATGAGCATGATTCATCCAGATGCCGGTGAAGAAATCATGCCGCCGAAGGGCGATCCGCTTTCCTCGGCCGACCGTCAGTTGCTGGCCGAATGGATCAAGCAGGGTGCGTCGTTTGCGAGCTCAGACCGCAAGATCGAACCGGCGCGTCTGACCGAGGATCTGGAGTTCCTGCGCCGCGTCACGCTCGACACCGTGGGTGTGGTGCCGAGTGCGAAGGAAATCGAAGCCTTTCTCGCCGAGGAGTCGCCGGACCGGCGCTCGAAGACCATCGACCGCCTGCTCGGTGATCCACGCTACGCGGATCACTGGACGGCCTACTGGCAGGATGTGCTCGCGGAGAATCCGAACATCCTCAAGCCAAGCCTGAACAACTCCGGCCCCTTCCGTTTTTGGATTCACGAGGCGCTGAGCGACAACCTGCCGATGGATCGCTTTGTCACCGAACTCATCATGATGGAAGGCGATGTGCAGGCTGGTGCTCCGGCCGGATTTGGCATGGCGGCTCAAAACGACGTGCCCATGGCGGCGAAGGCGCACATCCTCAGCACCGCTTTCCTCGGCCAGGAGATGACCTGCGCACGCTGTCATGACTCGCCGTATCATCAATCCAAGCAGCGCGATCTCTTTGAGATGGCCGCCATGCTCAATCGCAAGCCGCTGACCCTGCCCGCCACGTCATCGGTGCCCATGAGTACCTTCGCCGGACGCAAACCGCTCATCGAGATCACGCTGAAACCCGGTGCCGTGATCGAGCCCGCGTGGCCGCAGTTGTTTGCCAAAAAGATCCTGCCGGGTGACAAGGCCGCGCCGGTCAGCAAAGCCGGTGACAGCCGCGAGCAGCTCGCCGCGCTCATCACCGCACCGGAGAACACGCGTTTCGCGCAGGTCATCGTCAATCGCATCTGGAAGCAGCTCGTCGGACGCGGCTTTGTGGAGCCGGTGGACGACTGGGAGTCCTCGAAGCCCTCGCATCCCGAACTTCTGGCGTGGCTCGCCCGTGAACTCGTGGCCAACGGATATGACATGAAGCACCTGCAGCGCCTCATTTTGAACTCTGATGCCTACCAGCGTCAGGCGCGCCCTGCCCAGCCCGGTGTGACACCGAATTTCGCCGCGCCAGTGCAGCGGCGCATGACGGCGGAGCAGATCGTGGACTCGCTTTTTGCCGCCGTGGGCAAGGACCTCGACTCCGAAGAACTGACGATGGACAACGATGGCACGCAATCGCAGAGTGCGATGATCAGCCTCGGGCATCCGCGTCGCGCGTGGGAGTTCACCTCGCTCTCGAACGAGCGCGACCGCCCCAGCCTCGCGATTCCGAAAGCGCAGATCATCGTCGATGTGCTGGAGAACTTTGGCTGGCGCGCTTCGCGCCAGGAACCGAAGAGCGTGCGAGAGACCGCCGCCAACGTGCGCCAGCCCGCGATCCTGGCGAACGGCTCGCTGGGCCGCTGGGTCAGCACCTTGAGCGAAAACAGCGGCATCACCGCGCTCGCACTGCAGCCGAAGTTGAGCGCGAAAGAACTCATCGACCAGATCTTCCTGCGCCTGCTCACGCGTCACCCGACGGAAGAAGAGCGTGCGACCTTCACCGAGTATCTGAGCCCCGGATTCAACAAGCGCATCATCCCCGAAGGCCAGCGTCCGCCGCCCGTGAAGCAGCCGCCGCTGAAGTATGTGGCCTGGTCGAACCATCTCTCCGCCGGTGCGAACAGCATCAAGATCGAAATGGAAAAACGTGCCCGCGAAGGCGATCCCCCCACCACCGCCCTGCGTGCCGACTGGCGCGAGCGGCTCGAAGACATGGTCTGGGCCACGATCAATTCGCCCGAGTTTGTCCATCTGCCCTGATTGCATCCCAACATCGATTTTCTCATGAAAAGACGTTCCCTTCTCAAACTCGCCGGTGCGGCCGGTGTCGCCGCGAATGCTGATCTCGCCTTGCTGGCGAAAGACGCCGCGCATGTCGCGCACTTTCCCATGGGAAAGGCGGAGCACTGCATTCACATCTGGCTCGGTGGTGGCGCCGCGCAGGTGGACACCTGGGACCCGAAGGCGCTCGGTGATGCCAAAGCGAAGAAGCCTGGCAGTTATTATCCGAGCATCGAAACCTCCGTGCCGGGCGTGAAGGTCACCCAGCATCTCTCGCGCTGCGCGAAGATGATGGAGCATCTCACCGCGATGCGGACGGTGAACCATGATGTCATCGACGAACACGCCGCCGCTTCGAACCGCATGCACACCGGGCGCAATGTCAGTGGAACGACCGTTTATCCCTCGCTCGGGTCCATGATCGCCAGTGAGCGCGGTGCCGCATCTGAAGGTGTGCCCTCGTATGTGCTGATCGGTTATCCGAACTTTTCACGCGGCCCCGGTTTCCTCGGCGCGAAGGCCGGCTTCCTCTACCTCCTCGACACCGAGGCCGGTCCCGCCGGCCTGAAACGTCCCGAGCACATTCTCGATCCGCGTCAGAGCCGCCGCGAGGATCTGCTCGCCACCTTGCGCCAAAGTGCGAAGGACCTCCGCGCCGGGCCGATGATCAACGAATACGACACCGCGCTGGAAGAGAGCTTGCAGCTTGCCGGGCCGAAGTTCATGGAGGTCTTCGATTTGAAATCCGAGAAGGGCGAACTGCGCAGCGCCTACGGCAGCGAATTCGGCCAGCGCTGCCTGCTCGCACGGCGGCTCATCCAGCGCGGCGTGCGTTTCATTGAGGTCTCGCACAATCTCAATTTCGTCAACGGCACCGGCTGGGACACGCACAACCAGGGGCAGATCAAACAGCACGTGCTCATTGAAGACCTCGACCAGGCGCTGAGCACGCTCATCAACGACCTCAAGGCCCACGGCCTGCTCGACAAGACGCTCATCGTCGTGAACACCGAATTCGGCCGCCCGTCCGAGTTCGACGGCGGCGGTGGACGCGGCCATCAGGGCAGCGCCTTCAGCGTTGTGCTCGCCGGTGGCGGTCTCAAGCATCACGGTGCCTGGGGCGTCACCGATGACCTCTCCAAACAGCCTGTCGAAAACCCGTGCAGCGTGCCCGACCTCTTCGCCACCATCCTCGCCACGCTTGGCATTGATCCGTCCAAGGAACTCCACGACGGCGACCGGCCCGTGCCGATCACGGACCGCGGCCAGCCGGTGCGGGCGATGTTTGGCTGAGATGGGCTGCAAACGTCTGCTTGGGGTGGCCGTTGGTCTTGGACCATGAAGCACTTTCCCATTGCCGCGCTCTCGTTGCTCTTTCTCACACCAGCCATTGGCCAAACGAAGCTCCAAAAGGCTGATGTCACACTGACGCCACCGAAAAACCTCAAGACGACGCTGCCGCCGGGCTACACGATCCCCATCGTCGATATCAGCGCCGAAACGCAGCGGCAGGTGATCGTGGACCGGGAAAAGGGTCAGTACCTCGGCCACCCGACGACCGTCCTGCTCGAAGACAACAAAACGATGCTCACGGTCTATCCGAAAGGGCACGGACGCGGCGCGATCGTTTACAAGCGCAGCAGCGATGCCGGTCTCACGTGGAGCGAGCGCCTGCCGACACCGAAGTCCTGGGAGACTTCCCTGGAGGTGCCCACTCTGCACCGCGTGGTCGATGCCGCCGGGAAAAAGCGCATCATCATGTTCAGCGGGCTCCATCCCATCCGCATGGCGGTGACGGAGGACGACGGCGCCACGTGGAGCGAGTTGAAGCCCATCGGCAACTTCGGCGGCGTCGTCACCATGAGCACGGTGATCGGTTTGCAGACGCCGGGGCACTACCTGGCTTTTTTCCATGACGACGGGCGCTTCATCCGGGGTGGCGACGTCGAGAAGTATCGAATCAAAAGCCCGCACGTGCCCGAGTACAGTTCCTCCACCGCCAAGCCCTGGCGCTTCTGGGTTTACACCACGCTTTCGAAGGACGGCGGGCTCACCTGGAGTGCCCCTGCTCCCATCGCCATGCTTCCAGATGCGAAACTCTGCGAGCCGGGTGCCCTGCGCTCGCCTGACGGGAAACAGATCGCCGTACTGCTGCGTGAGAACAGCCGGAAGTACAATTCCTTCGTCATCTTCTCCGACGACGAAGGCCTGAGCTGGAGCGAACCGAAAGAACTGCCCGCCGCGCTCACCGGCGACCGCCACGTGGCAAAGTACGCGCCCGACGGTCGCCTTTTTATCAGTTTCCGCGACACGACGCACGTCAGTCCGACTAAGGGGGACTGGGTGGGATGGGTTGGCAGGTATGAGGACATCGTGAACGGCACCGAAGGTCAATACCGCGTCCGCATCATGGACAACACGAAGGGGCAGGACTGCACCTATCCCGGCGTCGAACTGCTGCCAGACGGGACGTTTGTCACCACCACCTACGGCCACTGGACAGAGGGAGAAGAGGCCTACGTCGTGAGTGTGCGCTTCAAGCTGGAAGAACTCGACGCCAAGGTGACCGGGGAGTGATTACCGTCATCGGAGGAGCTTGAGACAGAGCCGCCCCTTAATGGGGCAAACTGGCGGTGAGGGAGGGAAAACCCGCCCAAACCACCAAACCATTGATTATAAAGGACTTGGGAGCGCCTGACTTGCGGCAGGTATGCCAGCAAAGTGTGACAGTGACAAGTCAAAAAGCCCCCCCAAGGCTTGAACCGGTGAGGGTTTAGTATGCAAGTTCCTTCCCGCTCCATGCCGCTTTGATGCGCTGAACGGTGAGCTTGGATTTCTTCGTGATGCTGGCGATCTGGCGAAGGGAATACGTTCCGGCACTCAGAAGGCGGATAATGTCCTTGTGCTTCGCGAGGCGGGCTTTCTGCGGCATTGCGGAGCCTTTGGGGCGGCCAAGGGTTTTGCCTTTGCGGCGGGCTTCTGCCAAGCCGGAGTTGATGCGCTCAATCAGGGTTTCACGCTCACTGCGAGCCATCTCTGCCAAAAGCGCGAACATGATAGCGGCGGCAGGGTTGCGCTTGCCGTTTTCCAAGAGGGTTTCGATGCCCTGTTGATGCCAGTAGAGGGAAACGCCCACATCTTCCAAGGCTTCAACGAAGCGGTGAGCAATTGAGCTACGGCGGGCAAGCCGGGACACCTCATGCACGAGAATCTTTTTCACCTGCCCGCTTTGGGCGAGGGAAAGCGCCCGTTGCAGCCCTTCACGGTCGGACTCATCAGCCTTGCCGGAAATCGTCTCTTTGCAGACTTCCACGACCTCGTACCCTTTCTTGCTGGCGTATTCGGTGAGTTCCGAAACTTGGCGGTCTGTCTCTTGGCGATTGGTGGAGACGCGAACGAGGATGGCAACAGGCATGAACTTCTTTTCCATGCCGTCATTTGTAGCAAATGGGCTACTTTAATCAACTGTTTTTAGTAGCCCATCAAAAGAAAGGCAATTCCGAATCCTCCCCTTGGGAACTTGAGTTCAAATCGCCTTACCCATTTTTGTAGCCCACTGCTCAACAGTGAGTCCATTTCTGCCCGCTCCGCCCTGTTTGGCCTTCACCTCTTTCAAGGCTTCCAAGAACCGTTTGGCCGTCTCCCGCATTTTCTCCCGCTTCCGAATCTCCTGCAAAACCGGATGGTCTGGCGTCGCGTCATCCGGCACCTGTTGCTTGGCGGTGGCGGGATCGTTCGGGGCGGGTCTGCCGAAATCTTCCGGGTGGCGTCGTTCAAGCATCCAAGCCGCTGCCCGCCAATCCTGCTTTCCTGCCTCTTGGATGTGCGAGACAAGCCGCAGCATGGCGACTGCTTGGGAACGCCGTAGAGCCTTGCAAAACTGGCGAAACCGCAAAGGAGCGCCCTTTTCTTCACCCCTCAATCGCCAGCGGTTCAGCGTGTCATAGGAGATGCCTGCCAGCATGGCAGCATGTTTGAAGGGCATTCCCTTTTGAATGGCAGACAGAAGCCGGGTTTTGCGCTGCTTATCGAGCAAGCATGGCCTGCCTCCCTTCGGAGGCTTTGCGGCTTTCGGCTTTTTCATTCCTACCTGCATTTCACCAAATCGAAGTGCTTCCTCCGGCATCCCGAATTCCACCGGCAATCTGTGAACTTGAGTTCACGATTCCAATGGCGTGAACAGGCGAAAGCGAAAACGGCCTATCAAGGCCGGAACGGTCAGAGCAAGGGGCAGGAGTGAGCATGGGGAAAGATAGCCAGCAGCGGCTCTTGGCTCAACCATCGAAACTTGCTCGAAAGAGCTGGTTTTCAGATGCTTTGCGCTCTTCCTAAAATTCGCGGTTTTGCTCCAATGCTTATTAAAGTCCTTTCCCCCCGGTTCCTTTCCCTGCCCTCCTTCCTCTTCCCCCCGTACCCCCTATCTCTATCTACCCGTACCCTATCTTCCCCTAAAGTTATCCCCCCATACCTAACCGCGCGCGCGGCGTGGGAAACGCGCACACGGCATGGTCTTATTTTCTTGAAAAATTTCGGCTAAAACAAGCCCACCCCAGAGGACTATCTCGTTTCCATGCTTTCCAAATTGTGGTTCCCTTCCCCCGGTTTCTTTTCCTGCCCTCCTTCCTCTTTCCCCCGTACCCCCTATCTCTATCCACCCGTACCTTATCTTCCCCTAAAGTTATCCCCCTACCCTCCTCGCGCGTACGCGCGATAACGGTTTCCTCATTGAAAAACCGCTTTGCTTAAATAAGCGTAGAGCAAGAAACCGCTCTTCACTGGTTCCATTTTTGTGAACTCAAGTTCACGGAACGAGTTGAAAATGACAATAGGCAAATATGCAACATCGGAAACTTTTGAGGGCGTATTTGCTGCAAAGATGTCTTCCCAAATTGACAAAAATTTTCTCGTCGATTGGAACTCAAGCGCATGCTGTATTCGTTAAATATCGCCGTCGCGAAGAGCTTGCTCGGCTCGCATTAGGAACTCGCGGCTAGTCTCCAATTCTGTACGCATCAAATCCCTCGCTGCTTCTTCTGCTTCGCGTGTGCGAGCTGCAACCAGCTCTTCATAGTAACTCATTGCGTGGACCATTGATTGATATGCCTCGACCACAAGATGCCTAACGGTGCCCTCGTTCCTCAAAAGTGCCTTGTGCCCATAAACTGAGAAAATCTCATCGTGAAGACCCTTAACCCTGCCCTTCCACGATTTGACTGGATTCGGGGCGAAGGCGCTAGTTGGCGGCTCCCATGATTCATCGGCCATCAATGTCACCGCTTCGCCGTGCATTTTTTGCCCCATGAACACAATGTATTTAGCTTCTTCGATAGTGTATGGCGGCGGAGTGTTGTCGTCTATGTCGTTTGCCAGCATCGCTTCGATTTCGTCAGCTTGTTCATCCCCTTTGCTCTTTATGAGGTCACTCAGGAAAGCCAGCACTCCGCAGACCATCAAGGGAAGCAGGCAGCCATAGCCCAAAACTTTGTCTCGTTTGGAGAGCGGCTTTTTCTCTGCCGCGCTTTTGACAGGAATCACATCTCGATTTTCAAGGCTGGGAACACCGGGGAAAACGGTTCCGTACGCTCTCCATTCTTCTTGCCCCTGCGGCACAATCAGCGTCTCAGGGGTGATGCTTCCTTGCGCGGCTTTTTGCTGCAATTCAGCACGATTGAAGGGGCCGAAAGTGGTTCCCTCGCTGGCGTAGTACCAAACGTCGTTTGATGTCGTATTTTCGTTCATGGCGGCTTCTGAAAATCACTTCCGCCACCGCGCCCGGATGATCCGAACGGGTGGCCGGAGAGTTTAGAAGCCGCGTAAACACGACCGCGACGGCCTTTAGCCGGAGGCTTGGACATAACCGCCGCCTCCCGGCCATTTGCATGTCAGGAAGCGGCGTGTTTGCGGCACACGCCCGCCGGTTTACGCGAGGTTCTAAAGTCTCGGCTGGCATCTCTGCCAGCGATGCGAGGCTAGATGAATGCCGGAGGCATCGCAAGGATCAAAGACGCGGTTTCAGCGATCTCGAATCCGCTTCGGAGACGATGCTTTTTCCTTCGTTGCGGCGTGAAGGTGCGAGAGGTCCAATCCGGCGTACTTCACCTTTGCCAAGTCACGGGCCAGCAAGCGGAAGAACTCTTTCCCGCGTCCATATTCGTTCATCACAAGCGAGGGGTTTCCCTCGCCTCCCTGCCAGCCACCCAAAGCCGCCACGGATTCAGCGGACAATTCAGCTACGCGCATCGCGTCGCGGAATGAGTGACGGAAGGAATGCAGACTGGCCTTGGATTCACGGCCAAGGGCGCTCTTCACGAAGCGAGGGAACCACTTGCTGAAAACGTGCGAGTAGTAGCCTTTCGCTCCACTCGGCAGTTCAGGGAACAAGCGCGGAGAGTCCCCTGCCTTCCGTCTCTCCGCCACGAATTCAAGGAAACCGATTTTCAACAACTCAGGATGCAACGGCACATCGCGCCTGCTTCGTGTCGTCTTCAATCTTTTGTCGCTTTTGTCCGCTTCTTCTGCTTCCTCACGAATCGCGAGATAGGGGATGCCGTCGCGCTCCTTCACATCCGCGATATGAAGCTGGCACGCCTCATTAGAACGAAGCCCTTGGAACAGTCCCAGCAACGGCACCCAAAAGCGCCCGCGTCTTGGCTTGTTCGGGCCGCGTTTGGCATAGCCGCGCTCATCATCAACGCAGCCGGTAAAGAGCGGCGCTTTGAAAAGGCGGTTCAGCTCTTCAATGCTGAACTGCTCTTTGGCCTTGTGCTCATCCTTCCCAAACGACCGTTTAAGCCAGCGATCTTTGGCCGGGTTCACGGCCATCATTTGCTTTTCGACAGCAAAGCCCAAGATGCCCGAAACAACCACGAAGTAGTTCCTTTGCGTCCGCTTGTTCAGGCGTCGCACATCTTGCGCCCTGTCGGCTGCTTCAACGGCCTGCGGCAGGGAGAGGCCGGGATAACGCTGTGCGGAGTTCACGGGCAGTTTGCGCAAGAGGTCACAGAGCGATTCCACCACCTCTTGATTGATCTTGGAAAGGGGGAAGCCCTCCCCCAGTCCCTCGCGAAGAAGGCGGCAGGGCATTTCATACGTCCGCAAGGTGGCCTCTGAACGCTCCGCATCCCGTAGCGTCTTGATGAACCGCGCCAGCAATTCGCCCACGGTGGCGTTTGGCCTGTCGTCACCAAGAGGGCTATTGGCAAACACCTCACGAAAGAGCACGTCCCGCGCCTCCACCGCCTGCCCGTTTAATGTGTCCATCTTCCGGGCCGCGTGTTCAGCCTCAACCGCACGGAACAGGAGCCGCAGCGTCTTGAATGCCGCGCTTTCTGGCGGGCATTGAATGCCCTCGCTTTCGAGGAACTGGCGCACGGAAGCCGCCGCATCGTCTGCGGGGTAGTGCTTGGAACCGCCCGAATGGCCTTCCCCGTCTGCCGAGACAGCGGCCATGATTTCCTGCTTCTCCGCATCGTCCATTTTCAGCCCCTCGCGCTCCCAAAAATTCCTGAACTTGCGTTCAAGTTTCACGAGGTAGCGGGCCGCCATCTCGTAAGCCTCCCGCTCTGACACGGTGAGAAGAAGCCGTTTTCGTTTCGGCTCTGGTTTGGAGGCTTCCAGCTTTCGGCGCTCTTCATCGAAAGCCGCCTGCCAGCGCATTCGCTCAAAAGCCAGCTTTCGGCAGGCTTCGCGATAGTCGGAAGTGCCCAAGGCTTCGCGGATATGCTCCCTTTGCAGGGACTCCCGCAGGTCTTTGGGAACCTTGAAATTGGAATAAAAGCGCGCTCCGCGACGCAACAAGCCCTGTTGGCGTGGCATGTTCTCTTGGGGTTCAGGTGTGACAGTTTTGTGTGTCATCAGGCGCTCTGAATCCCTTTTAACCATAGGCTTCTCCTTCGCACGAAGGGAATTTCACCTTTCGGTGGAAAACTGGCGGTGAGGGAGGGATTCGAACCCTCGGTAGCTGTTAAGGCTACGCATCTTTAGCAAAGATGTGCTTTCGACCACTCAGCCACCTCACCAATAGTTGTCCCGCAGCCGGTTGGCTCGCGGAGGGCGTTATTTAGCGCGTCGCGCCGGAGATCGTCAAACGAAATGTCGTCCTGCAGCCATCTCATTTCAGCAGATCCGGCCGGTTCTCCCGGGTACGCGCCAGAGACTGCTGCGCGCGCCATTCGGCGATCTTCGCGTGATTCCCGCTCAACAGCGTTTCCGGCACCGTCAGGCCTCGGTACTCCGCCGGCTTGGTGTACTGCGGGGCTTCCAGCAGGCCGCTCGCTCCGAAGCTCTCCTCCACCGCGCTCATTTCATCCCCCAGCACGCCGGGCAGCAGGCGCACGACGGCATCCATCACCACGACGGCGGCGATGGCCCCGTTCGTCAGCACGTAGTCGCCGAGGCTGATCTCCTCGTCCACCCAGTGCTCGATGATGCGGTGGTCGATGCCTTCGTAGTGGCCGGAAAGGAAGATGAGATGCTTCTCTGCCGAAAGCCGCCGCGCCGCCGCCTGGTCGAAGCGCTTCCCGGCCGGTGAGAGGTAAATGATTCTCGCCTCCGGCGAATCGAGACGGTCCAGCGTCTCAAATACCGGCTCCGGGCGGATCACCATCCCCTGCCCTCCCCCGTAGGGAGTGTCGTCCACATGGCGGTGCTTCCCCCGGCCCTGGTCACGCAGATCATGCACCCGCAGGTCCAGAAGACCTTTTTCCTGCGCACGGCCCATCATGCTCAGGCCCATGGGAACCGAGACGAGTTCAGGGAAAAGGGTCACCACGTCGATCTGCATCTGCGGGCTATGCCGCAGCCTTTTCCCGAGGGCAAGCCCGGCATTCTTGCCGCTCCACGGGAATGAGCCTTGACGCTTCGGACGGCACCCCTACTGTCGCGGCTCCCCTCCCCCATTTTTCCATGAACATCCACGAGTACCAAGCCAAGCAACTGTTTGAAAAATTCGGCGTCGCCAGCCCCAAGGGCATTGTCGCCGGCACGGCGGAGGAAGCAGGCGCGGCGGCCAATGAAATCGGCGGCCCGGGACTCGTGGTGAAAGCGCAGATCCACGCCGGTGGGCGCGGCAAGGGCACCTTCACCAACGGATTCAAAGGAGGCGTCCACGTCGTGGACACCCCGGAACAGGCTCAGGACATCGCCGGCAAGATGCTCGGCCAGACCCTCGTCACCCACCAGACCGGCCCGGAAGGCAAGCTGGTGAGCAAGGTGCTCATCGCGAAAGCCGTGGACATCACCAAGGAATACTACTTTGCCATCCTCTTCGACCGCGGCACCAGCAGCCACGCCATCATTGCCAGCACAGAAGGCGGCATGAACATCGAGGAAGTCGCCGAAAAGACCCCTGAAAAGATCAGCAAGGAGTTCGTGCATCCCACCCTCGGTCTCCAAGCCTACCAGTGCCGCAAGATCGCCGCCTCCCTCAATCTGCGTGGACCGCAGATGAACCAGGCCGTGAAGCTCTTCACCGCCCTGTGGAATCTCTACCTCAAGGCCGACTGCTCGCTCGTGGAGATCAATCCGCTCGCCATCACCACCGACGGCCAGGTCGTGGCCCTCGACGCGAAATTCAATTTCGACGACAACGCCCTCTACCGCCAGAAGGACGTCGTCGCCATGCGTGACACCACTGAGGAAGACCCGCGCGAAGTCGCCGCCAGCGAATTCGGCCTCAATTACATCGGCCTCGACGGCAACATCGCCTGCCTCGTCAACGGGGCCGGCCTGGCCATGTCCACCATGGACATCATCAAGCTCCACGGCGGCGAGCCCGCCAACTTCCTCGACGTCGGCGGCGGCGCCACGAAGGAGCAGGTCACCGCGGCCTTCAAGATCATCCTAGGCGACCCGAAGGTGGAAGGCATCCTCGTCAACATCTTCGGCGGCATCATGGACTGCGACATCATCGCCCACGGCATCGTCGCCGCCGCGCAGGAGGTGTCCCTGAACATTCCCCTCGTCGTCCGCCTCGAAGGCAACAACGTCGAAGCCGGCAAGGCCACCCTCGCAGGCAGCGGCCTGGCGATCACCAGCGCCGGCGACCTCACCGACGCCGCGCAGAAGATCGTCGCGGCTGTGAAGGCGGCGTAGGAAAGCGAGAAGCAGAAGCCTATTTGAGGGCCTGGCCGAGTGAATCAACGCCAAAGTTGCCCTGCTCCCGTGGAACAGGGTAGCGTTGTTGCACAGCAACAACGCCACTTTGAAGCCGACGTGATCGAATCTCCGCCAAAGTGGTCCGCACAGTCCCCTGTGCGGCGATCCGCAGCACATCACGGCTCCGCGTATCACCGCCACTTCTCAGCCAGCGGCATCGCTTCCGTGAAGAACTCACTTCACGCCCGAACGCCAAAGTTGCCCTGTTCCTGCGGAACAGGGCCGCGTTGTTGCACAGCAACAACGCCACTTTGCATGCCCGCTCGATGGAGCGCGGGTTTCGCTCCGTATTCATCACACAATGAGCCTGCCGAGATTCGCCTGCATTTTCCTGCTGGCCTGCCACGCGTCGGCGGACGAGCCGCTGCCGAACACGAAAATCGAAGCCCTGCCGCGCTCCGCGGCGCTGCCTGCGGACACGCCTGACAAAGTCGAACTCGGCCGCCTGCTCTTCTTTGATCCCGTCCTCTCCGCCACTCGCGACGTGGCCTGCGCGACCTGCCATCACCCGAAGTTCGGCTGGGCGGATGCGCGGCCCACGCCGCTCGGCGTGCATGCCGGCGGCATCGGTCCGGAGCGCAGGCTGATGAAAGCCGCAGAATTCCCCCCGCTGCGCCGGAACACACCCAGCATCCTGAACGCCGCCTTCAACGGCATCGCGTCCGCCAAGCCCTTCGACCAACAGTCCGCACCCATGTTTTGGGACAATCGCGTGCAGAGCCTCGAAGCACAGGCGCTGGTGCCCGTCCGGCAACGCGAGGAAATGCGCGGCGATGTTTGCAGCGAGGCCCAAGCCGTGCCTGAAATGATCGGACGGCTGCAGGCCCTCCCCGAATACCTGCAGCGCTTCGACGGTGACATTACCGCCAACAAAGTCGCCGATGCCATCGCCGCCTTTGAGCGCACACTCATCACGCCGGACACGCCTTTCGACCGCTTCATGCGCGGGGACAAATCCGCGATGACGCCCGCGCAGCAGCACGGCATGCAGGTCTTTCAAAATGCCGGCTGCGCACTCTGCCACAACGGCCCGATGCTCAGCGACTACAAACTTCACGCCATCGGCCTGACCGACAACACGACGAAGAGAAGCGAGTTTCGCACGCCCACGCTGCGCAATCTCAAGCACACCGCACCCTACATGCATCATGGCGCTCATCGTTCACTCGAAGACGTGATCTCCTTTTACGACCGACTCATGGACCAGGCCGCTGAAACGCTCGATGGCGGGGACGACGCGACGGGGCCGCCGCTCGACCCGCTGCTCCGGCGGCTGAACCTGCCACCCGAAGACCACGCCGCCCTCCTCGCGTTCCTCGAAGCGCTGAACAGCGACGACTATGACACGTCCGTGCCGCCGCGTGTGCCGAGCGGTCTGAGGGCGTGGTGACATGGAGCAAAAGAGCGCACAGCCAGTGACCAGGCTGCGCCTCATCGACAGAGTTCCACCGGCCCAGCGATCACTTCTGATTCGCCAAAAACTCCCGTACCTCGCGGGCGAGAGCCTTACCGATGCCGGGGACGGCGGCGATCTGCTCTTCGGTGGCTTTGCGCAGGCGGGTGACGGAGCCGAAGGCTTTCAGCAGCGTGGCTTTCCGCGCCTGGCTGACGCCGGGGCAGTCGTCGAGGATGCTTTCCGCGACGCGGCGGCCGAGCAGGAGCTGGTGGTAGCCGTTGGCCCAGCGGTGGGCCTCGTCGCGGATCCGCTGCAGGAGCTTCAAGGCGCCGCGCTCATGCGGGATGATGACGGGCTGGCTTTCGCCGGGGCGATAAACTTCCTCGTGCTCCTTGGCGAGGCCGATGATCGGCAGATCGTGCAGGCCGAGGCGCTGCAATTCGGCCACGGCGACGCCGAGCTGGCCCTTGCCGCCGTCCACAATAACAAGGTCTGGCAGCGTGACGAATTTTGGATTCGCAGCGAGGCGCTTCATCGCCTCCGCCGGTGCCTCCTGGGAAAACTCGGCGGCATCTCCGGCGGCGGCGCGGCCTTCCAGCAGGATGCGTGAAAAACGTCTGCGGATGACCTCAGCCATGCTGACGAAGTCGTTCTGGCCGCTGACGGACTTGATGCGGTAGCGGCGGTAGTTTGAATTGTCCGGCACGCCGTTTTTGAAGCGCACCATGCTGGCCACGCAGTGCGCGGTGCCGATGTTCGCGATGTCGAAGCACTCCATGACGAGCGGCGCATCCGCGAGATGAAGGAGCTCCTGTAGCTCCCTGACATCCGCCATGGGATCGATGGTGCTGACCACCCGCGTCCGGGCACCGCGCTCAAAGCTGCGCGTGGTGACGATGGTCTTGCGCAAGTCCTGCACCATGTCGCGCATCTCGGCGGCTTTTTCGAAATCGAGACGCGCGGCGGCCTTGTGCATTTCCTCCTCCAAGGCCTGCACGAGGTCCTTGGACTTGCCGTCGAGGAATTCGCAGGCCTGCTGCACGCGCTGCCGGTATTCCTCGAGTGAAACGCGACCGATGCAGGGCGCGGAGCAGTTTTTGATGATGTCGTTGGAGCAGTGCTTGTAGTCCTGCTCTCCGGGACGCAGCGGGCGGCAGACGCGCAGGCCGAACTTCTTGTTCAGCCAGTTCAGCGTGGTGCGCAGCGCCCCGCTGTGCGCGAAGGGGCCGAAATAGCGGGCTCCATCGTCTTTTTTGAGCCGGGTGAGCGAGAGGCGCGGGAATTCGTCGGCGAACTGGACGCGGACGAGGAAGAAGCGCTTGTCGTCGCGGAAGCTGATGTTGTAGCGCGGGCGGAAGTCCTTGATGAGCTGGCCTTCGAGCAGCAGCGCCTCGGTTTCGTTGCGCACGGTGTGCAGATCAAAGTCCCAGATGCTGGCGATGAGCGCCCGCGTCTTCACGTCCGCCAGCTTCGAGCGGGCGGGCGTGAAGTAATTGGAGAGCCGTTTCCTCAGATCACGCGCCTTGCCGACGTAGATGACGCGGTTCAGGCGGTCGCGCATGACATAGACGCCCGGGGTGTGCGGGACGTCGCGGAGCTTGGCGACGAGGTCGGGTTTCTGGCGTGCGGTGGACATTCAGGGAGGTTACGCGGCCACCGCCCGCCACGGATGAACCGGTTCGGAGATGCCCTTGAGCTGCATGGGTGGCATCGGTTCCGCGTGAATCAACTCCCGCGCCGCTCCATGCGTTTCCGCGTCCATCACGATCTCGCCCGCCTGAGCCACGCTGCACAGCCGGGAGGCCAGGTTCACGCTGTGGCCGAGCACCGTGTAGCTCAGGCGCTGGTCGGAGCCCATGCAGCCGGCCACCACCGATCCGGTGGCGATGCCGATGCCCACCTCGAGCGAATGTTTTGAGGTCTGGTTCAGGCTCCGCCGCACTTCGAGCATCTTCATCGCGCACTCGACGCATCTCACCGCATCCAGCCCGGTGCTCACAGGTGCGCCGAAGAGGACCATGATCAAATCTCCCACAAACTTGTCCACGATGCCGCCGTGCTGATAGGCGACATCCGTCAACGCGGTCATGTGCTCGTTCAGCAGCTCGATGACCTCGGCGGGCTCCATGTTTTCCGTGAGCGAGGTGAAGCCGCGGATGTCGCAGAAGAGCATCGAGACGTGGCGGATCTCCCCGCCCAAACTGCCGCTCTGCTCGATCAACTGCTGCGCCACGGTGCGGTCCGCCACGGCATTGAGCACGCTGCGGTACTTCTCCTGGAGCGAGAGGCCCGCGGTCATTTTGTTGAACGAGGCGGCCAGCCGGCCCAGCTCGTCGTTTTTCCGCACCGGTACGCGGACGTCGAAATTTCCCTGCTCAACTTCGTGCGTACCGGCGACGAGTTCCCGGATCGGCCCGGATAGACCACGTGAAATCCACAGCACCACGAACAGCGCAATCAGCAGCGCCAAAAGTCCCAGACCACCCACTTCCCTGCGCAGTTCGGCCAGTTCGCGGTCCATGGCTTCGAGGGGGTAAAGATTCACCTGTGCCGCCAGAGGAAAGGGCGAGTCGGGATTGAGCACGCGGTAGAAGAGCTGGTGCCGCACGCCGTTGATGTCGAGCGTCATCTCGCGCTGGGACTTTTTCGACTGGTGGATCGCCTCGGCCACAAATCGCGCCACTTCCGCCCGGCTTTCCTGGGGGATCGTGGTGCTCACCAGCGCCTCCTCTACCCACACACCGCTCATGATTTCACCGAATTCGGAGCGCTTCGTCTGCTCGTAGAGCATCTTCTCCGCCAGCACCTGCAGCGGCAGGCCGAAAAGGAACGCCCCCAGAAACTTGCCCGAATGCTCATCGCGCAGCGGGGTGATGAAGACCTCGCGCACCTGCTCGTTGCGGCTTTCATCGCCAAACTCCACGCGCAGGTAACCGACCTGCTGGTCCTTGAGGATGTCCTCCAGCTTCCTGTTTCCCAGCCACTGCATTTTTCCGGTCTTGCGGCGAAATTCGGCGCTGCTTTGCTCCTCCTCCTGAAAACGGGAAGACAGTCCGCGGCCTCCCGGCGGCCCCTTTTTCGGTGCGGTCGCAAAATTCCCTTCGGGGTCGATGATGGCGATGTAGGGCATCTGCGCTGCTGAGATGCGCTGGCCGCCACGCGGCCCCGGCCCTGCCTCCGAGCGCTGCCCGAAGCCGCCCCCCCCCTTGCCTGCGCCACCGGGCAGCTCGCTCAGCAGCCGTTGCGTGGTCAGCTCCTCGAGTTGCGGACGCAGGAACTGAATGGCTTCGGCGAAATCACTGCGCGACACAGCCTCGAGCATCGCCGGAGATTTTGACAGCCGCCCCAGGATGACGGAGAGGGCCTCCGTGCGCTTTTTTTTGGCCGCAGTGAACGTGCTGATCAGGGACTCAAACTGCTCGGCGAAAAGACGCTTGTAGGCCCCCACGAACTTCCACTCCGCCAGCACAAGCGTGGCGATGGTGATGCCCGCCACGACCGGAAAGACCGTGAGGATGAGACGTGCGCGAAAACTGGAGAGCCACTTCATGGGAATACGCCACCAGCGTGACCCGGAATGAACACCGCGTCGAGCCGCTTGGTTGCTCAGCGCACGCGTTTCATCGTGAAGGTGCCGCGGTCGATCTCGCACTCGTAGCAGGCTTTGAACTCATCGCCTTTGATCGTTCCTTCGTAATGGTACTTTCCGCCCGCCCAGTCGGGCATCTGGTGGTCGCCTTTGAGGACGTAGCTGCCGTCTTTCCTCGGCTGCACCTGGTGCACGGCCTTGTAGCTGCCGCTGAGGACGGACTTCCAGGTGGCGTGGTAGAAGAAATCGTGGTCCCCCTGCCCTTCCGGTCCCGAAACTGCGCAGCGGAGCTTCCCATGATGCCCGTTCGCCGCGCTGAGCCAGGTGCCCTCCCATTTCCCGTTCACGCCCTCGGAGACGGACGCGTCCTTCCAGGCTTTTCGAAACGCGCCATTGCATGATGACAATGCGACGAGCAAAAACAGGAAGGCGACGAATCGGAGCCGTTGGGAGGATTTCATGGCGGTGGTTGCCATCGAACGCGTCCGGCTGCACGTTTTTTTCGTTCGACTTCCGCCATTCTGATTTCGTCATTTCCCCCCTTGCCCCTGCCCTTCTCCGCTCTACTTAGATTTTATCCTAAACCACAACCCACCCGCACTATCATGGCCCACACACTACCAGCCCTCCCCTACGACAAGGCAGCCCTCGAGCCCCATATCGACGCGACCACGATGGAGATCCACCACGGACGCCATCACAACGCCTACGTGACCAACCTCAACAACGCCATCGCCGGCAAAGCCGACCTTGAGGCGATGTCCATCGAGGATCTCTGCAAAAACATCTCCAGCGTGCCCGCCGACATCCAGGGTGCCGTGCGCAACAACGGCGGCGGCCACTACAACCACTCCCTGTTCTGGACTATTATGGGGCCGAGCGCCGGCGGCGCTCCCTCTGGCGCGCTCGGTGACGCCATCAACGCCGCGTTCGGCAGCTTTGACGCCTTCAAAGAAGCTTTCGCCAAAGCTGGTGCTACGCGCTTCGGCTCCGGCTGGGCCTGGCTCGTCGTGAAGGACGGCAAGCTCGCCGTCACCTCCACCCCGAATCAGGACAACCCGCTCATGGACGGCTCCGGCACCCCGATCCTCGGCTGCGACGTCTGGGAGCACGCCTACTACCTGAAGTATCAGAACAAGCGCCCTGACTACATCGCCGCCTGGTGGAACACCGTGAACTGGGACGCTGTCGCCGCGAACTACACCGCCGCCCTCGGCTGATTCCCGCTTCCGACGAAACCTCGTCTTACTCAAAGCGCGGCACGGCCACACCGTCCCGCGCTTTATTCTTTCCTCCCGTTTCTCCTCCGTGGCCCTCGTTCTTCATCGTCTCCGCACCGGCCTGATCTACTCGCAGGACTTCGCCGACTACCTCGAAGCACGACACAGCGACGAGCAAATCGGCCATCCCGGCGACATCTTGCACCTCGACTACGTCCGCTGCGGCCAGGGGGACATGGCCGGCCAGGAGTGGTGCCAGCTCACCTGGATCAGCGGCTCCCAGGCCCCCACGAACTCCCGCCACCAGATCGGCGGCGTCCAGATCTACATTCACAACCAGGCCATCCGCGGCCTCAAAAATCGCATGCTGCACTTTGATGGGACAAGTGTCGTCGTGAAGAGCTGACTCCCAAGTTCGTCATTCAGGAATTCGTCATTTTTTGCCCATGCCCACCCTCGCCGACATCGGAGAAGACAAGCTCATCCGCAAACTCATGCGCGGCGTGAAGCTGGACCGCGATGTCATCGCAGGTGCCGGTGACGACTGCGCCGTCGTCCGCAGCACGAAAAACGAGCACACCCTGCTCAAGACCGACGCGCTGGTGCAGGACGTTCACTTCACGCTCGAAACGCCGCCGAAACTCATCGGGCGGAAGGCCATCGCCCGCGTCGTCAGCGACTTCGCCGCCATGGGCGGCACGCCACGCCATGCCATGATCACCCTCGTCGCGCCGCCGAGCATGGACGTGGAGTTTCTCACCGACGTCTATCGCGGCATGCGCACCCTAGCGAAGCAGTATGGCATCAACATCGTCGGTGGGGAAACGTCGCGCGGACTCGTGCTCATGCTCTCCGTCTCCATGACCGGCACCGTGCCGTCCAAGCGCTGGCTCTCCCGCAGCGAGGGCAAGGCGGGCGACATCCTGCTCGTCACCGGCAGCCTCGGCGGCTCCATCACCGGCAAGCATCTCAAATTTGAACCGCGTCTCGCCGAGGGCCGCTGGCTCTCCGAAAACGCGCACCCGCATGCCATCATGGACATCAGCGACGGCCTGGCCAAAGACCTGCCGCGTCTCGCTCTCGCCAGCGGCACGCACTATCAGGTCAACGTCGCCTCCCTGCCCTGCAATCCCGGGTGCACCTTTGACCAGGCCTGGGGCGACGGCGAAGACTACGAACTCCTCCTCGCCGTCAATCCCCGCAGCGTGAAGTCCCTGCTGCCCAAGTGGCGCGAAGCCTTCCCAAAGCTCCCCCTCACCATCATCGGCAAACTCGTCCCCCCCGGCGAAGGCCGCCCGCCCGACTTTGAAAGCACCGGCTGGGATCACTTTGCGCTCAGTGCGGACGCATGATCACCGGCCGACATATCGCCATCGGTGTGCTGTTAGGTTGTAGTGCTGCTATTCAACTCTTGTGGATTAGCTTGCCCATTGCCCTTCATTTGAGAGGCTGGCGTCCCTCGGCGTTTGCGTTTGATCTGATGGCTCATGGCCTCATCGCTCTCTCCGTGGTTCCGTTGATATGGATTTTCCATCATGGTGCCGTTCTCTCGCGTGTGGTGGCTTGCCTATTGTTGATCCTGCCAGTCGCACATGTTTGCATCGCGTTGACCGGCCATTTTCCACCGCGGCTATGACCACCCTCCCCACCGCTGACGACGCCCACACCTGGGGCATGCAGCTCGCGCCGACTCTCGTCGCGGGAGATGTCATCGCGCTATGCGGCAATCTCGGTGCGGGCAAGACGCAGATCACGCGCGGCATCGTGGCCGGCATGGAATCGAAGGCAGATGTCACCAGTCCCACCTTCACCCTCGTCCACGAATACCTCGACGGCCGCTTGCCCGTCTTCCACTTCGACTTCTACCGCATGGAAACAGCAGATGAAGTCATCGGCATCGGCTGGGACGAGTTTCTCACCGAACCCGGCGTCATCATCGTCGAATGGGCCGACATGTTCCCCGATCTGATGCCGCCGAATACCCGCTGGTTCCAGATCGACGCCCAGCCGGACGGCTCTCGCATCGTCACCGAGTCCCGCGCCTCGTGACAAACCGATTTCGTCATTCGAGCTTCGGCCTTCATTCGTCATTCTGAATTCTGGTTTCGTCATTCCTCTTCATGCTCCTCGCCCTCGACCTCTCCACCGCCCACGGCAGCATCGCCGTCGTGCGGGGGAATGACGTGCTCTTCACCGCCACCTTCCAGTCCGAGCGCTCGCACAATGCCCAGGTCTTCGCACCACTGCGTGATGCCCTCGACGCCGCAGGCAACGAACTCACCGGCATCGTCATCGGCAACGGCCCCGGCTCCTACACCGGCGTCCGCATCGCCATCGCCGCCGCGCAGGGCATCGCGCTCTCGCGCAGCGTCTGGTGCGTCGGTTGGTCATCCCTCACCGCGCCCGATATTGACGCCCCCGCCGACTACTCCATCATCGGCGACGCCCGCCGCCAGAGCTTCTACCTCGCCCGCGTCGAAAACGGCCGCCTTCTGCCCGATCTCGAAATCGTCACGCCCGAAGTCGCCCGCGAGCGCAGCACCGACGGCCAGCCTTGGCTCACCTTCGATCCCAAGCCGCCCCTCGACCTCGCCCACGTCCACGTGACAAAGCCCAGCGCCCCCCGCCTCGCTCAGTGCATTCAACGCCTGAGCCCCGCCGAACTCGAAGCCCTCATCGCCCAGCCGCTGATCCCGCACTACCTCGCCGAAGCCTTCATCACCACGGCGAAGAAGCGCTGAAAAGGCACCTGAAACAAAAGGCGAACAACGTTCCCCACCGAGTTTGGTCACTTCAAGGAGGCCATCCCTCCAACCGGCAGTACCTCGTAAAAACTTCTGGCCCTGGCCTCTCGAATCTGTGACACTTACCGATTGTTCTCCATTGAACATGATCAAATCAACTCGGTTCCGGTCACCTG
Organism: uncultured Prosthecobacter sp.; assembly: GCA_964452755.1. Taxonomy (GTDB): domain Bacteria; phylum Verrucomicrobiota; class Verrucomicrobiia; order Verrucomicrobiales; family Verrucomicrobiaceae; genus Prosthecobacter. The sequence goes on from CAYVQY010000002.1 coordinate 61,095, forward strand.
GCTCCGGGTCAAGACTGCCACCTCATGAAAACACGACTACTGTTCCTCCTGACCCTCTCTCTGACCTCGGACATCCTATTTGCGCAGGATATCGACCCTGCGCAGGATATCGACCCCAACCGCTTCGGCACGCTCTCCTTTTACCTGGAAAACGACACCGTAGCCAGCACCGATGAAAACTACACCAACGGCGTCCATCTGAGCTGGACCTCGCCTGCATTGAAACACTATCGGGACGATGGCACCGCTGGACGTTTGGCAGGACTGTTTGATGACATCTCCTGGACGGGTGCGGGCAACTACGAGCGACATGTGGCGGTCTCCCTGGGCCAGCAAATGTACACTCCCGTGGATGTCCAGAACCCCGCCCTGGTCCGAAATCAGCGACCCTACGCCGGCTGGCTCTATGTGGGAATGGGCATTGTCTGGCAAAAACCGAAAGTGAAGAACTCCCTCATTTTGAGCGTGGGAGTCATCGGCCCCTGGTCCTACGCGGAGGACACGCAGCGCTATGTGCATGAGCGTCTGGGACAGCGGTACCCGCAGGGCTGGGACAACCAGCTCGGCAACGAAGTCGGCGTCAACATCGCCTACGAGAAGAAGTGGCGAATTCGTGACCGCGACGACTCCAGAGGATTTGACTGGGACTTTCTGCCCTATGTCGGCGGCGCCTTGGGAAACGTGAATACGAGTGCGAACATCGGCACGGAGATCCGGTTCGGGTACAATCTTCCCGATGACTTCGGGACAGGCGGCATCGCCGAGACCGCCAATACGTCCCCCCTCTCCAACCCGAACGGTGCCAAGTCGTGGAGAAGGAGTCTGGGCGTGCATCTCTTCGCCCGTGCCGAGGGGCGCGGCGTGCTGCGCAACATCTTCCTGGACGGCAACACCTTCCGCGAGAGCCACTCCGTGGACAAGATTCCGTTCGTCGCCGACCTCTCCGCCGGCCTCGCGTTTAACTTCAAAAACACCAAGATCAGCTACGCCATGGTGTACCGCACGAAGGAGTTCGAAGGACAGCCTCATGGACAACTCTTCGGCGGCATTACTCTCAGTCTCAATTTCTGAGCCCGCCGTCTTCCATACCATCGAGCCGCTGAAGCCCTCCGGCCTCGAACCGCAGCATTCCGAGTCGGATCGGGACGATGATTGAACAACCCGATCCGAGGTTTGACGTCATGCGACGGGCTCTGTGAGCTCGAAATGCGCCTGGGTTCAGGGCGCCTGCCATGTGTTCTTTGAGTCCACCGACGGAGTCTTTGATCCCGACCCTGGCATTCTTGATCCCAACCCGCTGGCAATGTGGGATCAAACTGCCCGCACGACACCCTCAACCCATGGTCGGTCAGGATGTGATGATCGGGCGGCGCGACATCTAATCCCGCATCGCCAGACCTCTCCTGCCCTTCACCTCGCCATATTGTCGTTCCGAAGAAACGTTGACCAAGGCAAGAACCCGGCTTGCCTGCCGTTTTCACCGCCCTTCGAATCATGCCCAACCGCAAAAACCTTCTCCTCGCCCTCGCCCTGATAGCCCCGCTGGCCTTGCTGGCCGCCAAACCGGAAGCACCGAAAGCCAAAGCCAAAAAGGACAAAGGTCCCTTCGTCGCAGGCAAGCCCGCCTTCTCACCGAACTACGACGAGCCGGCATTCGATCCGCAAGCGGTGAAGCACGATCATCTCGACCCGAGTGCCTTCAAGGTGCCTGAGGGCCTGGAAATCACCGTGTGGGCCACTTCGCCGCAGCTTTTCAACCCCGCGAACATGGACGTGGACGCCGCAGGCCGCATCTGGGTCACGGAAGGCGTCAACTACCGCCGCCACAGCGGCCGCAGCCGCGAGGGCGACTGCGTGCGCGTCTTGCAGGACACGGACGGCGACGGCAAGTGCGACAGCAGCCACATCTTCGTGCGTGAAAAGGAGCTGGAGTGCCCTCTGGGCGTGGCCGTGTTCGACAACGTCGTCTTCGTCTCCAACACGCCGAACATCATCAAGTACACGGACGTGAACCGCGACTTGAGGTTCGATCCCGCCGTGGACAAGCGCGAGATATTCCTCACCGGCTTCGAGCAGCCGCAGCACGACCACAGCCTGCACAGCGTCTATGCCGGACCCGACGGGCGATTGTATTTCAGCAACGGAAATTGCGGCGCCCTGTTCAGCGACAAGAGCGGCAACACCTTCCGCATCGGCGGCGCCTACCTGAACAATCCCTATACAGGTGAAAAGAGCGACGACGGCCACGTCTATGTCGGCGGCTTCACGGCCAGCATCGATCCCGATGGGCACAAGGCAAGGATCCTCGGCCACAACTACCGCAACAGTTACGAAGGCGTGCGCACCAGCTTCGGCGACATGTTTCTCAACGACAACGACGATCCGCCCGCCTGCCGCGTGAGCCACCTCATCGAGGGCGGCAGCTTTGGCTTCTTCTCACGCGATGGAAAACGCCAGTGGCGTGCCGACAAACGCCCGGGCCAGAGCATTCCCACCGCCGAGTGGCGTCAGGAAGACCCCGGCAGCATCCCGGCTGGCGATGTCTATGGCGGCGGTGCGCCCACCGGCATGTGCTTCTATGAAAATGGCTCGCTGGGCGACAAGTGGAACGGCCTGCTGCTGAGCTGCGAGACCGGGCGCAACGTCGTCTTCGGCTACCTGCCGATGCCGGACGGCGCGGGCTTCCGATTCGAGCGTTTCGACTTCTGCACCAGCAACACCTCGGGCGTGTTCAAGGGCAGCGACTTCGTCGGCGGCGCGAACAACCTCTCCGACGAGCGTTCCACACTCTTCCGTCCCAGCGACGTCTGCGTCGGCCCCGACGGTGCCATCTACATCAGCGACTGGTTTGACAAGCGCACCGGCGGCCATCAGGACACCGATGACACCTGCAGCGGCACGATCTACCGCATCGCACCAAAGGGCTTCAAACCGCAGGTGCCAGCACTGAATCTCGACACCGTGGAAGGCCAGCTCGCCGCGCTGCAGTCCCCCGCCACCAACATCCGCCACGTCGCCTTCACGCGCCTAAAGCAAGCTGGAGAGAAAGTGCTGCCGCAGGTGCTGAAGTTGCGTGACAGCGCCAATCCCTACATCGCGGCGCGTGCCGTATGGCTGGCCGCACAGCTCGGGGAGAGCGGTCTTACCGCTGCACGGCACTGGCTTGAGTCGGAGAATCCCACCCACCGCCTCGTTGCCCTGCGCGCCATCCGCGCTGCGACCGACGACGGATTTGAACTGATCTCCACCATGGCGGCGGACCAGTCACCCGAAGTGCGCCGCGAAGTCGCCGTTTCCCTGCGTGATGTACCCGCAAAACTGAGTGTGCCCGTCCTCGCCACGCTGGCCCGCCACCTCGACGGCAGCGACCGTTCACAGCTCGAAGCCTGGGGTATCGGCTGTGAAGGCAAGGAGGAGGAAGTCTGGAACGCCCTGAAGTCCGACGGCGACTGGAGCACCGGCTTTGCCCACATCACCTGGCGCCTGCATCCAGTCGCCGCCGTGCCGGATCTGCAAAAACGCGCCGCCAACGACAAGCTCACCCCGGAGCAGCGCAAGCTCGCGCTCGATACGCTGGCCTTCATCAAAGACGCCAGTGCCGCCCAGGCCGTCCTGGCTCTGGCCAGGGACAAGGAGTCCCCGATTCATGGCGACATCATGTGGTGGCTCATCCAGCGCAGCACCAATGATTGGAGCAGCTACGGCATCGCCGAAGAACTCAAGAAGCAGGGCATCTTCGATCCCGAGAGCGCCGCGCTCGTCGAAGTCGTCACACCACCTGCCGTTCCAAGCAGCTACACGCTGGATGAAGTCCTCAAACTGCAGGGCGACGCCAAGAACGGAGCGCAGGTCGTCACCCGCTGCGTCATGTGCCATCAGATCAACGGACTCGGCGTCGAGTTCGGCCCGAATCTCGACGGCTGGGGTCGCGGCCAGCCTACGGACATCATCGCGCAGGCGCTGATCGATCCCAGCAAGGACATCGCCCATGGCTACGACGGCCAGGAAATCAAGACCAAGGACGGCGTGACCATCCACGGCATGATCCTCACGGAGGGAGACATCCTGATCATCCGCAGTTTCGGCGGCCAGAACCAGTATGTCGCCAAGTCTCGAATCAAGTCCCGCAGCAAGCTCGACCGCAGCATGATGCTCAGCGCCACCCAGCTCGGCCTCAGCGCCCAAGACGTCGCGGACGTTGTGGCGTATCTGCGCGGCGGGAAGTGAGGGCTCCGTGACGCGGGATTCCACAGTCATGCGGAGGGGACAAACGCTGCGGATCAGAACAACCATGCCGCTTGAAAGCGGTCTCCTTTCATGGGCAGTCACTCAGAACCATCGCCAACGGCTACGGGATGGGGCGGGCCACTGTGTTGAGAAGCGAACGCCGAACGAAGCAGGCTCGGGCAGCGATGAATCCCCGGAACGAGAATGCCGGCTGCGATTCTTTTATTCGTCTTTGCGACGGTTTTCATTCATCATGGTGCCGCCATGTCTTCCAGCCTTCCTCCTCTCCGCAGTACTCACGACCTCGAACGCATTCTTGAATTTGAATTTGTCCGGGCCACGGAAAACGCCGCGCTCCAGGCCATCCACTGGCTGGGACGGGGAGAGAAGGAGCTGGCGGACGGTGCGGCGTGCAGCGCGATCTACGGGGTCTTCGACATTCTCGACATTCGTGGCGAGGTGGTGATCGGCGAGGGCATCAAGGACAATGCGCCGGGCATTTTCGTGGGCGAGCATCTGGGCACCTGGCGGGACGGCACGCCGCGTTTCAACATCGCGCTCGACCCCATCGACGGCACGAGCAACATCGCCAAAGGACTGCCGAACAGCATCGCGGTGATCGCCGCCGCGCAGGTTCCCGACGGGGCGCCGAATGCGATGAAGAGCATCCCGAGCTTTTACAGCCACAAGATCGCCTACGGTCCGGCGGTGAAGAAGGCGCTGGATGGGAAGGGGGATCGCTGCTTTCTCGACATGCCGATGAAGGATGTCATCACGTTCGTGGCGGAGGCTTTGGGCAAGCGTGAGCGCGATCTCGTGGTGTCCACGATGGACCGTCCGCGTCATCACGAGATCATCGAGGAAATCCGCCGCTCCGGAGCGGCGCTGCGCATGGTGACGGACGGGGACATCGCCGCAGCGGTGGCGCCTTCGATGCCTGATCCGGCCTGCGATCTCTATGTCGGCATGGGCGGGTCACCGGAGGGGATTCTGGCTGCGGCTGGTCTGAAGTGCCTGGGTGGTGACATGCAGTTGCGGATGTGGTTTCACAATGACGAGCACAAGGCCGAGGTGGCGGCGCAGGTGCCGGCGGAGGAGCTGAACAAGGTGTTTCGCGTCAATGAACTGATCGTGGGGGACAGTGCCCTATTCTGCGCCACGGGCATCAGCGACAGTCCGCTGGTGCCGGGCTGCCGGTTGTTCGGCCACCGGGTCGAAACGCACTCGATCCTCATGCGCGCCCGCAGCGGCACGGTGCGGCGCATTCACTCGGTGCATGACCTCGACCGCAAGGTGGTGCCGCTGCGTGCGTGAGCGTCAGGCGAGGATTTCCGTGATCACGGAGCCGAGGTCGCCGCGGAGGCGGACGTCGCGGGAGGCGAAGGGGTAGGTGAGCTTGTCGATCTTCAGGCCGAGGAGGTGAAGGACGGTGGCGTGGAGGTCGAGGATGCTGACTTTTCCCTCCACGGCTTCCTCTCCGGTCTCGTCGGTGGCGCCGTGACGGTGGCCGCCTTTGACGCCGCCGCCGGCCAGCCACATGGAGAAGCCTTTGTTGTTGTGGTCGCGCCCGCCGTTGCGGCTGCGGGGAGTGCGACCGAATTCGCCGCCCCAGACGATGAGCGTTTCATCAAGCATGGAGCGCTGTTTCAGGTCGGTCATCAGGGCGGCGATGGGGCCGTCGATTTCGGCACCCTTGGCCTGCAGGGAGGACTTGATGTTGCTGTGGGTGTCCCAGCCGCCGACGCCGATCTGGATGAAGCGTACGCCCTTTTCCGCGAGGCGACGTGCGAGCAGGCATTGCTGACCGAGCTTGGAGTCGCCGTAGAGCTTGAGGCTTTTTTCGTCCTCGGTGGTGAGGTCCAGCACCTCGGGAACGGCGGTCTGCATGGAAAAGGCGCGCTCAAAGGAGCTGATGACGCCTTCGATCTCGGTGTTGGCGGGGTCTTCGAGCTGAAGCTGATGCCCGAGCCTGCGCATGAGGGCGATCTGGCGGAGCTGCTCCTCCTCCGCCTGACGCGGCTCGATGAAGGCGAGGCCCTGGCCGCTGGTGAGGCGCGTGCCCTGATACACGGAGGGCAGGTAGGCATTGCCGTAACCGCGCGCGCCGACGCCGCCGACGGGGTCGATGGAGATGAAGCCGGGCAGGTCCTTCGACTCGCTGCCGAGGCCGTAGATCGACCAGGAGCCGAGCGAGGGGCGCACGCCGCGGTCGGTGCCGGTGTGCAGGGCGAGTTGCGCCTCCGTGTGGCTGGCGGTGACGGTGTGCATGCCGTTGAGAAGGCACATGTGGTCGGCATGCTCGGAGAGCTTCGGGAAGATGCTGGACATCATGAGCCCGCTCTTGCCGCCCGGTTTGAAATCGAAGTAGGAAGGGGCGGCCTTTTCCGACACGCGCATCTTCGGCTTGTGGTCGAAGGTGTCGAGATGGCTGGGACCGCCGTCCATGAAGAGGAAAATGACGCGCTTCGCTTTCGGCGCGAGATGCGGCTTTTTCGGATCGAGAGGGGACTCCGCCCGGGTCTGCAAGGCGTTCAGTGCCAGCCAGCCGAAACCGGCGCCAGTATGTCGCAAAAAATCGCGTCGACCGGAGACGAGGCGTGTGCGGGAGCAGTGGAGAGGGGGCATGGTTTTTGGTTCGCAGTTCTCGGTTCCTAGTTGATCAGCGGACGTAGCGGAATTCTGGGCTGGCGAGCAGCGCCTGGACAAACAGCGCCCAGGCCTTCTTTGGCTCCACGGCGCTTTCTTTGATCCAAGCATCCGCCGCCTCCGCCTCCACCGTGCTGGGTGCGCGGTTCAGGGCCAGCATGTAGGCGGTCTCAGGGCGCTTGGCGGATGGGGCGCGAAAAACGGCGCTCGACAACGCCACGGCGACCTGCTCCATGAACGTGCTGTTCATCAGAAAGAGCGCCTGCGGGCCGCTGGTGGTGGATTCACGCTTGCCGGTGACCTGCGAAGGGTCGGGGAAGTCGAAAACATCCAGCATCTCCGGGGTGCGCCCGTTGCGCATCACCGGCAGGTAAATGCTGCGGAAGGGGGAGCTGACACCGAGAAGCGGGGTGGCCTCACGTCCCGACAGCCCGACTTGCGGGCCTGTGGGGCGCTCGGTTTTGAGCTGTCCGCCAAGATGCAGCCAGGCATCCCTCAGGACTTCGGCTTCCAGGCGTTTCCAGTTCATGCGCCAGACGAGCTTGTTGGCGGGATCGAGCGCCTGCTTCGCCGCGTCCCCACGCGACGACATGCGGTAGCTGCGGCTCATGACGATGGACTGGATCAGCTTCTTCACCGACCAGCCGCTCTGCGTGAAGCGCGTGGCGAGGTGATCGAGAAGTTCCGGATGCGTCGGCTCGTCGCCCATGAAACCGAAATCATCCGGCGAGTCCACGATGCCGCGACCAAAGAGGTGCAGCCAGACGCGATTCACCAGCACGCGCGGCGTGAGCGGATTCTCCGGCGAGATCAGCCACATGGCCAGTTGCAGGCGGCCGCTTTCGTTCTCCCGGATGGGCGGCAAGGAAGGCAGGCCGGGGATTTTCAGGCTGTCCCGCGGCACGAGCGGGCCGACAAGTTCGAGGTCGCCGCGTTCGCGCAGGGCGCAGTTCACCGCCTCGCTTTCGGTCACGCCCATGCAGGTGCGCAGGTCGATCTTGATCCGGTCGGCGTAACGCTGCGCACTGCCGAGCACGTCATCGCCATTTCCCGCCACCATGCCGACCTTGTCGCTACGGCGGCTGATCGTCACCTCCTTGTCGGCACTGCTGGCCAGTGCGGGAGAAAGGGTGCCCAGGGGGCGGCCCTCCACCGTATCGCGCTGCACGGGAGCCTTGCCGCGAACCAGCCGCGACCGTGACATCATACGGTCATCCTGATCGCCAGTGGCGTAGCAGGTCTGCGTGCTGAGAAAGATGCCCGCCAGTGCATAGTAGTCGGTTTGTTTGACGGGGTCGCCACGATGGTCGTGGCAGCGTGCGCAGCCCACCGTGATGCCCATGAAGGCGCGGGTCGTCGTGTCGATCTGCTCGTGTACGCGGTCCATGACGAACTCCGGTCGGCCGATCATGGAGAGGTCGTTCGCGCCGAGTGCGAGGAAACCGGTCGCGATCTGCATGTCTGGCGTGGCCCTCGCCGGAAGGTCACCTGCGATCTGCTCCGCCACGAAGCGGTTATAGGGCTTGTCCGCGTTCAGTGCGTCGATCACCCAGTCGCGGTATCTCCAGGCCATCGGCAGGGCTTTGGGCCGCTCGCCACCGGAGGTGTCCGCATAGCGCACCACGTCCAGCCAGTGCCGCGCCCAGCGCTCGCCGAAGCGCGGGGAGTCGAGCAGGCGCTTCACGACCTTTGCGTAGGCCGACTCGATGGGTAAAGAGTCTTTCATGAACGATTCCACCTCTTCAGGTGTCGGGGGCAGTCCGATCAGGTCAAAAGTCACACGCCGCAGCAGCAGGTGCCTGCTGGTGTCCGGGTTCGGTTTTAGGCCTGCGTCTTCAAGTTTTCTCAGAATGAATTCGTCCAGTGGGTCCTGCGCCCACCTATTGTCATCCAGCGCCGGTGTGGGTGGATCTGTAAGCGGACGCAGCGCCCAGGGTTCCTCAGCCTGCATCAGAGAAACGAAGAATGCCAGGGTGAGAACGCAGTGTTTCATGACGGGATAAAGGATCGTCTTCGAAATCCGGCGGTGGATCAAGTTTCAAAAGCGCAGGGCTACAACTCTGGGCAAGAATGGCGACGATTTGCTCTTCTTTGGCCGGGAGAGGACAAAAAAGGCGGAGCCGCAGCCCCGCCTTTCGTGATTGAGATGTTGCCGTCGTGGAAACTTATTCCACGCCCTTCCAGCCGCCGAAGTCGGCGCCTTCGGTGATCCACTTCTTGATCAGCGCGATGTTTTCCGGGCTGATACGGTCGCCCTTACCTTCAGGCGGCATGGCGAGGTCTTCGGTATCCGGCAGTTCCATGGTCTTGACGAGCCAGCTGGCGTCCGGCTTGCCCGCGACGACGTTTTCGTCGGGGTACTCGCCACCGCCTTTCAGGATGACCGCAGCGCCGTCGAGGCGAAGCTTTCCTTTGGGCTTCTTGATGCGGCCGTCTTCTTCATGCTCCTTCTCGTGGCACTTGAAGCAGTTTTCCTTGAGGATCGGGAGGATCTGCTTTTCGAAGTTCACCTTGCCTGCGTCCTGGGCGCTGCTGGTGGTGACGGAGACGCCGAGCGCGAGCGCGGCTGCGAGTGTGAGAGCGAGTGTGTTTTTCATGGGGTGGGATAAAACGTGGTGGACTCTACAGTTGTTCACGGGGATTCCGCGTGGTCAAGCCGCAAGCCGGTGACAAAGCGAAGCCGAAAGCTAAAAGTGTGGCAAGGTAAATATTTTGGTGGCCTTAAATACCTTCGTCTGCCAAATTACCACAATTGTCATGAGCCGTGCCGCAGCCGTCGCCTCCCGTCCCCCTCGCGCCCGATCCACGGACGAGAAGGTGAGTCCGTGGAATGATGCGCATGGCATCCTGCTGCTGATGGCCTCCGCGCTGCTGCTGCTGGCGCTGATTTCTTATGATCCGCGAGACATGCCTGACTGGTGGTTCCTGGCACTCTCGGAGTCGTCAGGGCAGGAAACGATCAATTTCGTCGGTCGCACCGGGGCCTTCATCGCGGGAAACATCCTCTGGCTGATGGGCATGGCGGGCTACCTGCTGCCCTTCAGCATGACGTGGTTCGGAGTCAGCAAGCTGCACTCGAAAATGCAGATCACCCGCATGGCGTGGCTGGGCGTGGTGATCATGATCGTGACGGCGGCCGGCCTCATGGAGGTCCAGGACCTTCTCAATCAGCGCGACCACTTCACGCCGCTCGGCGGCGGCGGGGCGCTGGGCTATTTCGTCGGCGGATCGATCCTGAAGACGATGTTTGGCAAAATCGGCGCCACGGTGATCCTTGGCGCGGTTTACATCACGGGTCTGTTTTTCACCACCGGCCAGCATCCGCTGACGGCGCTGCGCAGCATCCGTGCGGAATTTACCCGCTGGCAGACGGAGCGTGAGGCACAGCGCCTGATCGAGGAAAAACTCGCGGAAGAGGCCGCCAACACAGCTCCCGGCACGCTGACACCCGTGCCGGCGGACCTCCGCCGCAAGAAAAAGGGCCGCGGGGAGATTCGCGGAGACACACCGGGTGCGGAGTCGAACATGGAGCTGCCGCTCACGTTTGAGCCGGTGCCGCCAAAGATCATCGACGCCTCCGTCTCGCGGTATCACGATGAGAAATCCGACAAGCCGAAGCTGGCGGAAGTTTGGGAGAAAAAGCGGGCTCAGAAGATCGAGCAGGCCCCGCATGGCTCACTGGGAAATCTCACCGTGCTCTTCAAGGACTACAAGCTGCCTTCCATGGAGCTGCTGAAGTGGCCGGATGATTCCAAACGGGCGCCCACGGACAAATCCGAACTCCTCGCCATCCAGACCACCATCGTGAAGGCCCTGGCCAGTTTCGGCATCAGCGTCGAGCCGGCGGACATCACCCGCGGCCCGGCGATCACCCGCTACGAGGTGCGTCCGGTCGATGGGCTGCGCGTCAGCCGCATCTCCGCCCTGGATGCCGACATCGCACGCGCCACACGGGCCGAGCGCATCAACATCCTCGCCCCCATTCCCGGGAAGGACACCGTGGGCATCGAACTGGCGAACAAGGACAAGATCATCGTGCCGCTTCGCGAATTGCTTGAGGACGACATCTTCGTCAACGGCAAGTCGAAGCTCCCCGTCGCCCTCGGCAAGGACGTGTATGGGAAGACCATCATCGGCGACCTTGCCGCCATGCCGCATCTGCTCGTCGCCGGGGCCACGGGTTCGGGGAAATCGGTCTGCATCAACAGCATCATCACCAGCCTGCTGTGCCGCTTTGCGCCGGACGAGCTGCGCTTCATCATGATCGACCCGAAGGTCGTGGAAATGCAGAACTACGAGGACCTGCCGCACCTGGCGCTGCCCGTCGTCACCGATCCGAAGAAAGCCCTTCTAGCGCTGCGCTGGGTGGTGAAGGAGATGGAAAACCGCTACCAGATCTTCGCCCAGGAAGGCTGCCGGAACTTCGAGGCCTTCAACAACCGCAATCGCAAGCGCAAGGCCGAGGCGGACGCCGCCCGGGCCACCCGCGGCGCCAATCCCGTCAAAGCCGGAACCGACGACGCCCGCGTCTCCGCCGAGTTTGCCAAGGAGGCTGACGAGGTCGATGCAGCGCCGAAAACCGCCGAAGTCGGCACGGTGGACGAACACGCCGACCTGCGCGACGCCAGCGGCGCATGGCTTGGGGATTCACAGCCACCACCGCCACCAAAGCAGGAGGTCGTCATTCCGGACACGATGCCTTACATCGTCGTCATCGTCGATGAGCTGGCCGATTTGATGCAGACGGCACCCGCCGACATCGAAGTGGCCATCGCCCGCATCACACAGATGGCGCGTGCCGCCGGCATTCACCTCATCGTCGCCACGCAGACGCCGCGCGCGGACGTCATTACCGGCGTCATCAAGGCGAACATCCCCACGCGCATCGCCTTCCAAGTTTCCTCCGCGCTCGACAGTCGCGTCATTCTCGACCGCAAGGGCGCGGAGAACCTCGTCGGCAAGGGGGACATGCTCTATGTCCCGCCCGGCGGTGCCCAGCCGGTCCGCAGCCAGGGAGCGCTCGTGACGGACGACGAAATCCACGCCCTCGTCGAGCACTGCGTCGCGCAGGGCAAGCCGGTGTTTGATGTCAAGGTCGATGCCGAAAGCGGAGACTTCGGCGACGACGATGAAGAGTCAGGTGGCATCAGCCCCGAAGAGTTGGAGTGCCTGGAGAAGTGCCTCGAAGTCGTCCGTCAGGAGAAAAAGGCCAGCACCAGTCTCCTGCAACGCCGCCTGCGCCTCGGTTACGGGCGTGCTGCGCGAATGATCGACCTCCTCGAAGATCGCGGCATCATCGGCCCGGGAGAGGGCGCGAAGCCGCGCGAGATTCTGGTGCAGATGGATTGAGTTGCCGAGTGAAATTGCCATTGGCGGCAGGCACTGCGAGGCATCATCCTTGCAGCATGTCAAAGACGATGAATCCCAAAGCTCAGTACATCGTGAAGAACGGCGTGCCTTCAGCCGTCATCCTGCCGCTGGAGGAGTATGAAGAACTTCTTGAAGATCTTCACGACCTGGCGGTCATCGCACGTCGCAAAGACGAACCGTTGATTCCCCTGGCTGATGTGAAGCGACGCCTACCGCATCCGTGTCGGCGACTACCGCGTGATTTACACGTTGGATGACGCAGTGCTGATCGTCGCTGTGGAGCCGTGAGACACCGGCGGGAAGTCTATCGCTGAGGCAAGCCGCGCCTCAAGCCACCGCCGCCGCCAGGTCGCTCATCGCCTGCTTCATGTCCGGCGGACCGAAGGACGAGGTGCCGCAGACGAAGAGGTTCGCGCCGCTCTGTTTCGCGATGGGGGCGGTGTTTGTGTAAACGCCGCCGTCCACTTCGAGGTGGAACTTCAGACCGTTCGCGTCGCGGTGATCGCGTGCTGCGGCCAGCTTCGGCATCGTTTTCTTTTCCATGAAGGGCTGACCGCCAAAGCCGGGCACCACCGTCATGACCAGCAGCAGGTCGATGTCGTTCACATAGGGCAGCGCCGCTTCAAACGGCGTGTCCGGGTGCAGGGCGATGCCGCAGTGCAGGCCCGCCGCACGGATGCGCTTCAGGGTTTCCGTCACGCTCGTGTCGTAGTTCGACTCGACGTGGATGGTGATGTTGTTCGCACCCGCCTTGATGAAGCGCTCCAGGTAGTGGTCCGCCCGGTGGATCATGAGATGCACGTCCAGATACATGTCCGTACACTTGCGCACCGCCTGCACCATCTGCGGGCCGAAGGAGATGTTGTCCACGAAGGTGCCGTCCATCACGTCCAGGTGCAGCCATTGGGCGCCCGCGTCTTCGGCCCGTTTGACCTCGGCGCCCACCTTTGACCAGTCGGCTGCCAGCAGGGAGGGGAGGATGAGATTTGTCGTGTGATCCATGGTCTCTGATAAGGTTCGCGGGGCAAACTTCAAGGTTGGAGTTCTCCCGGGAGCCGACTATAAAACGCCGTGTCCGATCCGCTCATCATCAATCCCTACGACGACGCCCACTTCATGCGCGAGGCCCTGCGTCAGGCCCGCAAAGCGGCCCGGCAGGACGAGGTGCCCATCGGCGCGATCATCGTACACGAGGGGACCGTCATCGGTCGCGCGTGGAACCAGGTGGAAACCCTGAAGGACGCCACCGCCCATGCGGAAATGCTGGCCCTCACTCAGGCGGAGAGTGCGCTGGGCGACTGGCGGCTCACCGACTGCGACCTCTACGTCACCAAGGAGCCCTGCCCGATGTGTGCGGGCGCCATCATGCACTGCCGCGTCCGCCGCGTCATCTTCGGCTGCCCGGACCCGAAAGGCGGCGGTGCCGGCGGCTTCTGGAACCTCCTCCAAGCCCCGAACCTCAATCACCGCTGCGAGATCACCCCCGGCATCCTGCAGGACGAATGCGTCATGATCCTGAAGGACTTCTTCGCCGAAGCCCGCCGCCGCCGAGCCGACGGTCTCGAACACAAAAAAGGCGCCGCCAAGGACGGCCCCGGCGGGATCGTTTTCGACGGACCGTGAAAACGTCCCGTTGCCGGCGCAAAGATAAGTTTGCGCTCTCAAGATTGAACTGGCACGCATCTTTCTGCACTAAATCGCATCCGCCATGCACCCGCGCATCGCCTTCTCCGCCCTCATTCTTGCCAGCGTCATGCTTTCGGCCTGCGGCACTCCGGTCCAGCGAGCTGAGAAGGCCCGGGTGGAACGGGTCCTGGTGGTGAAGCGGCCCGCCATGGCGGAAAAGATCATCGAGGACGTGGTGGAGCTGCCCAAGGACGGCGAACCCACCATGTGGGACATCGCCCAGACCTTCCCCGCCTACGACTGGTCCATCAACGTCTTCCACCGCGACGGACTCACCAAGGAGGAGGACGACCGCTTCCTGCTTGAGGGGGATCATTCCCAGCCCAAGGTCGAGATCAAGCAGGTGTCCGCGAAGTCACCGCTGCAGGTCGAGATGGCCATCGGGCCCATCCATGACGGCTACGGCTTCCGGAATCCGAAGCTGCACTACACCTTCAAGCGCGTCGAAGGCGGCTGGAAGCGTGTGAAGTGGGACGTCACCTACCACGGGCCGACCAAGGCCGATGGCGAGGAAGCCCCGCCTCTCAGCGAGGAGGAGAACCGGGAGAAAATCGAAGCGATCACCGGCGAACCCTACGTGGACGAGATCGAACTGGCCAGCGCCGCCACCACCTCTCTCTGAGCCGGGCGGTCGCCGAGATCAGCAGTCGTCAGCACGGTCGCCAGACGGCGTGAGGAATCCAGTTGGCTGACCTTCTGAAGGATCGGCGTCGGCGGGCGGGAGGCGTTCGTCTGCCGTTCCTGCAGGCTCACACTCAGCCACAGACGGGACGACGAGGCGCCAAGGATTCCCTGCCAGTCGCAGGCCCCATCCGCCCTTCAGCAAAACCGTTTTACTGAACGGCAGAATCGTTTTGCCGGACGACAGAATCGTTTTGCCGAACGGCAGGATCGTTTTGCCGAACGGCAGGATCGTTTTGCCGAACGGCAGCATCGTTTTGCCGGACGGCAGGATCGTTTTGCCGGACGGCAGAATCGTTTTGTGGACGGCTGAATTTCGGAAAGAGGCAAACCGCTGATGGGACGCTCATCTCCGGATCAGAAGATCAGCGTCTCATGAGCGTCAGACGAGCGGTTCAAAAAGTCCGTTCCCTCAGGCCTCTGAACCCAAATCCGGATCACCGGGCCTTCCTCCCGTGGCAGGAACGTCCATGAGGAGCCTTGGCGGCGGAAGGTGTGGCGGACTTGGGTGAGGTTCGGGGCTTGATGGCCGATCCAGAGCGTGGTCGTGATCGTGTCGTCTGTGGCGGTGTCGATGTCGCTCGTCACCCGCGTCGCCAGCGCGTCATCGGAGCGCCGGTGGCTCCAGACGATGCTGGGCCAGTCGTTCACCGGGGCCGTGTAGGTCTCCGAGGCATGCCGCAGCGTGAACGCCGGCAAATCCCGCTGCAACGCCGCCACCTGCTCCGGTCCTTGGCAGAGGTAGAATTCGCGAAGGTCACCGTGACACGGCAGTTCATCGCGCAGGACCATCATGACGACGGTGTAGCGAGCCGAGGGTGGGATGTCGTTGGGTTCGCGGGTTGAGGAGATGTAGGGTGTCTTGGGTGATGTGCAAAACACGAGGCTAACGATTATGAAGACGGCATGGACGAAGTTCAAGCAACCTCGATAATCGAAAAGAAGCATCATGTGTTTGCCGCCTTAACTCCGAGCTGTCCAAATACATCGTTTGGCACTTCCACAAGGTTCATGGTGATTGTCTGCGTGCCTCCATCCTTTGCGATGGTTTGAGGAAGAGAAGAAAAGAAGAGCATGCTAGCAGCAGGGTCTATTGACCTCACTTCTTTGTTGAGTTTGGCGTAAAACTCGTCAGCAGGCTTGAGTTCTGGAAAGAAAGTGCTCGCTACAAATGCCCCATAGCTTTGGCGCATCTGCACATGAAATTCCTTGAGCACAGCAACCAAATCAATATCACCGCGATTCTCTTTTAGCCCTGATCTTTTCCAATCCTTGGTGTCTGCCAGAAGACTGGCTGAGTTTGCGATCAACTCCAAACTCACGGAAGTGTCTCCGACAGAGCGATTGTAGCGTGATATACCCAACCCGACATGTTGAACATACCCGCGGTAGTCGAGGATAAATGCAAATGGCCAGCAAGAGGTGCACAGCTTGCCAATGAACGCATCGTAACCTTTTAAACGGGCCGGGTGCTTTTTGAACCTCTGCCGGTAAGACACGGTAAAGTGTTCTTGGATCGTATAAGCGCAGGTTAGGTAATTTAGGAGAAGACGATTCAACTCTTCGGACGCATCATCTTCTTCTTTGAAATTGGCGGACAGAAGCTGGTTGATGAAACTTCGCCAAGCCATGTAGTTTTTATCAAGGATGCGAAATAAGGACAACCGCTGCCGCGCCTCAGCGAAGACTGGAGTGAACTTTTGGTTAAGCTCAATTTCTTGCGAGGTTAGCTCACGAACGATGCTGTAATGCCTTTTTTGACCGTTGTAGCTACCGAGAAGCATGGTGTGCGATTGGGGGCAAGTTGGACAGAGGGCAGGACTCTTTCTACCACCCGCTCTTCACATTCCACACCTCGACCAAGTCCTTTGACAGATCGGTGATGAAGCGGCTGGGGCGCATCATGATGTTGCCGGGGCTCAATGGTTAGCCGAAGGCAGGCGGTCGTCTGGATCAGGCTCCACCTTGGGCGCTTGGGCGAGGATGTCGAGCATCTGCTGGGCGCTGCCTCGGGCTGCGCGACGGCGGACGTAGGAATCGGCATCGGCCACGGCGATGCGCTGGGAAAGCACGGTGGCGATGAACGAATCAACCTCCACGCCATCTTCGCGCGCGAGGACTTCGACGCGCTGATGGATGGAATCGGGAATGGAAATGCTCAGGGTGCTCATGGCGGCGTTAGAATAGTCAAGAACTGGCTCGGAGTCACGATGGAAATGCCGAGAGACTCAGCCCCCCGGAAGTCCTGGGTATTGTGGGTGATGATGTGCGTGGCACCCGAAGCGAGAGCGCACTCGAACACGAGATCATCCTTGGGATCCGGCAGGAAGGGCCGCCAGCGGAAGTAAATGTAAGCCTCTTCAGCGACGGCGCAGACGGAATCCAGAAACGTGGCGATCTGCTGAGGGGTGTAGCTGGGGAGCAGAGCGGGGCGGTTGAGCACATCGTCGTATTCGAGGCAAAGCGCCGTGGAAACGGCAATCTGGTAATCACCCACGGCCAGACGGCGCAGAAGGGTGTTCGACGCGCCCAACGCCGAGCGCAGGCCGGAGACAAGGACGTTGGTATCGAGGACAACGAGCACGGCTCAGTAACGGCAACGAGGGGAGATCGTCAAGGGCGCGGGGACACTCTGAGAAGCGACTTGGAACCTGAGCCGAGCTTGCGAGACAGGCGAAGCCAAACTTGAAACGACCCGCCCGAATCGAGGACGAGTGTGAGTAGGATGGCCTGCGGCAAGCTTCACCACCCGCTCTTCACATTCCACACCTCGACCAAGTCCTTCGGCAGATCGGTGAGGAAGCGGCTGGGGCGCATCATGATGTCGCCGTCTCTGGCTTGGTGGTTGATGACGGGGTAGGTGAGGTAGAGCTCGTCTTTCGCGCGCGTGACGGTGACGTAGAAGAGGCGGCGTTCTTCTTCGAGGGCGGTGTCGCCGCCTTCGTCGATGGCGCGTTTGTGGGGGAACATGCCGTCGGCAAGCCAGATGGCGAAGACGACGTTCCACTCCAGGCCTTTGGCCTGATGACCGGTGGTGAGGGTGACGGCGTCGCGGTCTTCCTGCGCTTGCTGCGCGGGTTTGTTGTCGGTATCGACGCCGCTGAGCAGGGAAAGCTGGCTGAGGAACTCGAGGGGGTCGGTGAAGCGGTCGCTGAAGTTGCTGAGCTGTTCGAGGTCCTGCTGGCGCTGCTCATAGTTTTTGAACTTGGTCTTCATGTAGTCCTCATACACGCCTTCGACGATGCTGCGGATCATCTGCGCGGGGGCGACGACCTTGCCTTCCTTGTCGATGAGTTCGTCGAGGGTGTAGGCGAACTGTTCCCAGGTGCTTTTGGCCTTCTTGGGCACTTTGAGTGGCAGAAGGATCTCGGAGAAGCTGGCGGGCATCGCTTCGGACTTGGCGGCGTCGCTTTTGAGCCAGTCGTTCCAGAGTTTGACGGCGCTGACATTGCCGATGCCTTCGCACAGGCGGACCATGCGCATGAAGCTGACTTCGTCCTGGCGGTTGACGGCGAACTTCATGAAGGCGGCGACGTCTTTGACATGCGCCTGCTCAAAGAAGCGCAGACCGCTGGTGATCTGAAACGGGATGCCGCGCTGAGTGAACTCCATCTGGATCTCCATGCTGTGGAAATGTGCGCGGTAGAGCACGGCGATGTCGTTGAGTTCCACGCCTTCGTCCTGCAACTCGAGCACGCGCTGCGCGACGAAGGCGGCCTGCGCGGAGGAGCTGTCGAGCGCGACAAGGGCCGGGAGCACGCCTTTGGATTCGCGGGCAGGCTGCAGGTTCTTCGGAATCTGCCCGCGGTTCATGGCGATGGCGGCGTTGGCGAGGTTCAGCACCTCGGGCACGCTGCGGTAGTTCACCTCGATCTTGTGCGTGCGGGCGCGGGGCCAGTGCTGGTCGAATTCGAGGATGTTGGAGACATCGGCGCCACGCCAGGAGTAAATGGACTGCGCGTCATCGCCCACGACCATGAGGTTTCCCTGCGGACCTGTGAGCAGCTCCACGAGGCGGCACTGCAGGCTGTTGGTGTCCTGATACTCATCGACGAGGACGAACTCGAACTGGCGGCGGTAGCGCTCCAGCAGGTCTTTGTTTTCCTCCAGCAACTGCACGGTGAGCGCGAGCAGGTCGTCGAAGTCCATGCAGTTCGTCTCGCGCTTCTTGTCCTGGTAAAGCGTGCGCATCTTGAGGATGCCGGAGGCGACTTCCTCGAAGTAGGGATAGCGCGTGTGGATGATTTCCTTGAGGCTGCACAGGGTGTTGTCGGCGAGCGAGAAGATGTCTCCCAGCACCTCGGCCTTGGGGAAGCGGTAGGTGGTGGTGTCGATGCCGCTGCCGCCGAGCACGGTCTCCATGAGGTCCTTCTGATCCTCGCGGTCCATGATGGAGAAGCCTTTGCGGTAGCCGAGCCGTTCGGCGTTGTAGCGAAGCAGACGGTTCCCGATACTGTGGAAGGTGCCGCCCCAGATGCGGCTGGCGTCGAGCGACACGAGCGCCTGCACACGCTCCTGCATCTCCCGCGCGGCCTTGTTCGTGAAGGTGAGCAGCAGGATTGACTCCGGCTGGATGCCATTGTCGAGAAGCCAGGCGACGCGATACGTCAGCGTGCGCGTCTTTCCCGACCCCGCGCCCGCGATGACCAATGCCTGCCCGGGTGGACTCGTGACCGCCGCATGCTGCTGCTCATTGAGCTCCGCCTTGTAGTCGATGCGGTGGGAGGGTTCGTGCGTGCTGTGCAGCGTGTAGTTGCGGGGCATCGCTCAAGTAGGATGAAGCGGCGCGGAGGGCAAGTCTGGGGAGGGCAAACCTCCGTGTTTGCCGTGATCTGGAGGGCAACGCTCCGGCGTTGCCGAAGTCGGCACGGCGGGAGCCGTGCCCTCCTAGGCGTCGTGCCAGCGCAGCACATTCAACTCGCCCTGGTAGGGCCAGTCGGCAGCGTCTTTGACGATGCCATGGCGCACAGGATTGTTGCGAACGTAATGCCATTTGCCGCTGTAGCTGTCGCCGTGACGAAGCTGGGTATCCCACGCACGAGTGAGCCAGAGCGGTTTGTCATCGGGCTCGGGCCATGACTGAGTGACAAGACTCTTCCAGTAGCTGATCCAGCGACGCACAGGCAGTGCGTCGCGTTTGGCGGGAGCACAGAAAAGATGGACATGATCGGGCATGATGACGTAGCGGCCCACCTGCCAGTGATCGGCGGTTTTCCACGCGTCGATGAGCAGGTGATGTGCGGAATCGTTCCCGAGCAACGGCTTGCGATCCTTGGTGCAGACGGTGACGAAGATGATCTCAGAGAGATTACCCGTCTGAATGAGCGGCATCACCGCAGGTTTGCGGCGTCCAATGCGCTCTGGCAACTCGGGATCATCGAACCGGGAGGACATGCGAGGAGGGTGGCATGGAAGCGTTGGGAGGGCAATGCTCCGGCATTGCCGAAGTCGGCACGGCGGGAGAATTGGGCACGGCGGGAGCCGTGCCCTCCAGAAGTCGGCAAACACGGAGGTTTGCCCTCCTACACCGGATACTTCCACTCACCGCGATACGCCCGCTGCATGAGCTTGCTCGCCTCCGCATCGCCGACGATCTGTTCCTTCTCCGCGTCCCACTGGATGCTGCGGCCGGCTTTGTAGCTGATCATGCCGAGCATGGGCAGGCATGAGGAACGGTGGGCGCTTTCGATGTCGGCGACAGGTTTGCGCTTCTTCTCGATGGCGTCGATGAAGTCGGCCCACAGCAGGGCGATGTTGTGGCCGTCGGGCTCCTGAAGCTGATGGTTGCCGTGTTTTTCGCCATCCTTCGTGTTCACAGGGTAGAAGGTCCAGCCGTCACGCCAGCCGATGTGGAGCACGCCTTTCTCGCCGTAGAAGTAGCAGCCGATCTTGTGCTTCTCATTGTTGTTGTCGGCGAATTTGCGGTGCTCCCAGGTGGCGGTGAAGTTTTCGAATTCAAACGTGGCCTGCTGATGATCCGGCGCGTCGGTGGTCTGCTCCTTGTCATTGAGAATGGCGGGGCCGGCGATGTTGCGGCCGCCGGTGCAGAAGATTTTCTTCGGCCCCTTCTCACCGCTCCACCAGAGGATCTGATCGAGCCAGTGTACGCCCCAGTCGCCCATGGTGCCGTTGGCGTAGTCGAGGAAATGGCGCCAGCCGCCGGGATGCATCTTCGAATTGAACGGGCGCATCGGTGCCGGGCCGCACCACAGGTCCCAGTCCATGCCTTCGGGGATCTCGCTGTTCGGCTTCGGCTGCTCGGGGCCGCCCTTGCCAATGGCAAAGGCGCGCACCATGCCGACCTTGCCCACGGCGCCGGACTTGAGGAAATTCATCGCCTCGACGTGATGCGGGCCGATGCGGCGGTGCAGTCCGACCTGCACGACGACGCCCGCCTCCTGCGCGGCCTTCACCATGGCCTTGCTCTCGTTGATCGTGTGCCCGGTGGGTTTTTCGACAAACACATGCGCCCCAGCGTTGCATGCGGCGATGCTTTGCAGCGCATGCCAGTGGTCCGGCGTGGCGATGATGACGATCTCCGGCTTCTCCTTGTCGAGCATCTCGCGGTAGTCCTTGTAGGTCTTCGGATCGTCGCCGTTGATGCCGTTCACGTCGTCAGCGGCATTCGAGGCGATGTCCTCCGACACATCGCAAAGCGCGCAGACCTTGATGCGGCCGGAAGCGATCGCCTCGCGCAGGATGTTCATGCCCCACCAGCCGGAGCCGATCAGCGCCGTGCGATACTTCTTTGCCGGATCCGCGCCGAAGATGTGAAATGACGAGGCGGCAAACGCGGCGGTGCTGGCGGAAATGAAATGGCGGCGGGAGGTCATGGTCGGCGATGAAAGCATGAGGGGCAGGCAAACGTCAACTTTGAGAGGCGGCTTGCGGGCAAACTTCTGCCGCCTGTTTCGCAGGCAGGGGGCGCTAGGCCCCTAAATCTGCCGATTTCACACCAAGGCTCAAAAACCGCTCCCTGATTGACAGCCCGGGCTGAAGGCGTAGTCACAAGAATGATTTCCGATGCATCCCCCTCCGTCGGTGCCCGTTTTTCCGAGGTGCGCCTGCTTCTGCTCGGCTTTCTGACGGCATGTTGCGCTGCCGGCAGTCTGAAGGCCGTGGACTTTACTTGGAGCAACGCCGCCGATTCTGATTTCACGAATGCCGCCAACTGGGGCGGCACCACCCCCTCGCCGACCGGAGGCGGGCCTGGCTCCCCGGTGCCGTGGCGGTTGAGCGTGCAAGGCGGGGGCAGCACTTTGATTTATTCGGCGGCCCAGGGACACACGGTGCTCAGCGGCGGCGGCAGCAATCGTTCGCTGTTCATTGCCAATGGGACCAATCAGAACGCCAGCATGTCCATCACCGGCGGAATTTTTGAGAGCACCAGCACCAACCCGGACGGCATGGTGAATGGTTCCGGTGCGGTGGCCTTGCTGAGCATTGACGGGGGAACTTACCGCAAGACGACCGGAGCGGGCGGGCAGTCCACGTTTGCCGTGCGCTACGGCGGCGCGGGGGTGACGCAGGCGACGCTGGACATCAACAGCGGCTCCTTCGAAGTCACGACGCTCGACCTGCAGAATGTCTCGGCAACGTCCAGCCAGCCGGACGGAACGCCGGAAACCATTGTGAACCTGGACGGAGGGACGCTTTCCGTGGGCAGGATCATTCGGGCCAACACTTCGACTGGCATCGACGCCGTGCTGAATTTCAACGGCGGCACGCTGCAGGCGCGTCAGGATTCGACGACCTTCATTGGCGATCTCGGACTCTTCACGGCCATCGTCCAAGCGGGCGGCGCTTTGATCGACACCCAGGCATTCAGCGTGACCATCGCCGCGCCCCTGGTTCACGACACGGCGCTGGGTGCCACCTTGGACGGCGGCCTCACGAAGATCGGCGCGGGCACGCTGACGCTTACCGGCGCGAGCACCTACACGGGCGGAACTTTTGTCAAAAACGGCATGCTGGCGCTCGGCGGCGGCAACGACCGCCTTTTCGCGGGTGGGAGCCTGACCCTGGGCGATGGTGTGACGGATGACAGCGGCGTGCTGAAGCTCGACGGCAGCAGTCAGACGCTCACGGGACTGCTCTTGGCCGGCAATGGAACAACCAACAGCGTGATCAACGGCAACGTTTTGGCCGCAACTTTGACGCTGAACATCGCAGGCACGAACGCCTTCAGCGGAATTCTCGGGGGCGGCGGGACCGATGACAATCATTTCGGCCTCACCAAAGATGGTGCGGGCACGCTGACACTTTCCGGCACCAACACCTACACGGGGGCGACCACGGTGAACGGTGGCGTGCTTCAAGCCGGAGCCGCAGGCGGTGGCAGCGTCTTCGGCGTGAATTCGCAGGTGACGCTGGCGGATGCGGCAGGCGTCACGCTGGACCTGAACGGCTTCAGTCAGACCATCGGTTCGCTGGCCGGTGGTGGCACGACGGGAGGCACGGTGTCTCTTGGTGCAGCCACGCTGACCATGGGCGGGAACGGAGCGAGCGGCACTTTTGCAGGCATCATTTCGGGTGTGGGCGGATCGCTGATCAAGGACGGCTCTGGGAACCTGACACTGTCTGGAGCGAATACCTACACCGGATTGACGACGGTGAACACCGGGGTTCTGACCGTGGCGCACAGTTCGGCACTGGGCACCGTGGCGGGCGGCACGAGCGTGACTTCAGGCACGAGTCTGGCTCTGGGCGACGGCGTGACGGTCACCGGCGAGACGGTCGGCATCGCTGGAAGTGGGGCGGACAGCATGGGGGCCTTGCAGGCCGCCGCCGGAGCGGCCGCCGAGTGGGCTGGTGTGGTGACGATTGAGACGGGCGGTGCGCGACTCGGGGCTCAGAACGGAGGGGTGCTGACGGTGAGCGGCCAGATCCAAAACGGCTCCTCCAACACCCTGGCTATCTCAGCGGGGATCGGCGGCAGCGGCACCGTGGTCATTTCGGGTGCCGGCAACAACTACACCGGCCAGACGCAGATCATCCGAGGCACGCTCAAGCTGGGCGCCAACAATGCACTGCCGACGACCACGACGCTGGATGTCGATTCGGTAACGGTCGCGGTGGGCGACGACTCAATGTTTGATCTCAATGGTTTCAACCAGTCTGTGGCCGGACTTCAAAGCACGGGGGCTGGCTTCGGGACAGGCGGCGCTTTCATCACCAACAGCGGCGCCTCGGCCTCCACGCTCACGGTTGCCCAATCAGGAACCACGACCTACGGCGGCATCATTCAGGACGGCACGGGCGTGGTGAATCTGACCAAGAGCGGCGGCGGCAGCCTCACGCTTTCGGGGGCCAATACCTTCACGGGAGCCGTCACCCTGTCCGCTGTCACCAACAACGAGATCGTCGTGAACAACAGCACGGCTCTGGGCAGCACTCTTGGCGGCACCACGGTGGGCAGCGGGGCGCGTGTGACGCTGGCCAACGGCGTCACCGTCACCGGAGAAACGATCACGATCACCGGTAATGGTGGCAACAACAACGGAGCGCTGCAAAGCGCCACCGGAGCCACCGCCGAATGGGCCGGGAACGTGATCGTCACCAGCGCGGACAGCCGCATCGGCGGTGGCACGAACGGCACCCTGACGGTCTCGGGTGTGATCAGCGGCAGCAACAATATTCTTTTCAGCCGGGCCAACAATGCGACCACCATCCTCAACGCGGTAAACACCTACACCGGCGACACGCAGCTCTTCAGCAACGGTGCCGCCACCGGCTCCAAGCTCATCATCGGCGTGGACAACGCGATCAGTGCCGCGAGCCGGCTCTCGGTGATTTCCGCGCTCGCGACCAATTCCATCGTGCTGGACCTCAATGGTCATGTGCTCACGCTGCGCAACCTCGACACCAGCACCAACCACTCTTCGGGCGCGGTGCTGTCGATCGCCAACAACGCGGCCTCCACCGCCTCGGTGCTGACCCTCTCCGACCCTGCAGCCAATACGACGATCTATGCCGGGACGTTGGTCGATGGAGTCAGCGGCGCGGGCGGATTGTCCCTGGTGAAGAGCGGGAACAACATCCAGGTTCTCATCGCGGCCAACACCTACACGGGTTCAACGACGGTGAATTCGGGAACGCTGCAGATTGGCCGCTCGGTGTCCACGCTGGGCTCTGCGGGTGCCCTAGCCTCCACGCAGTTCAGCCTGAAAGGCGGTCTGCTGCTCATCGACAACACCGGGGCCGGCAACAGCAACAACAACCGGCTTTCCGACTCGGCGGACATCGAGTTCGCTGGCGGCTCCTTCATCTACCAGGGCTCCGACCAGGCCGCGACCGACTCCGGCGAGACTCTTCATGACATCACCCTGAAGTCGGGACGCGGGACTTTGAGCGTGATTTTCGGCGGCACGAATACCGCCACCCTCACCGCGAACAGCATCACCCGGCCCGCATTTGGAGGCCTCCTGCTCGTGAACGGAGTGAACCTGGGAATGGACTCCGCCAGCATCGCGAGCGTGGCCCGCTTTCTCCTCACGAACGCGCCGACGCTGGTCGGCACCACCGCCGCGCTTTCCACCGGGATCAATGCGGCGGCGAAGAACACGCAGATTGTTCCTTTCCTGCTGGGTGAAGCCACCGCAACCACCGGCGGTCTCGGCACCGCCACCGGCACTCCGAACACTTTCCTGACCTACGATCCCACGACCGGCCTGCGCCCGCTGAATCCGACGGACGAGTTCACACAGAACGCCTTCGTCGCAGGTCACAACACGCGCCTGACCAGCACCACGACGGTTTCGAGCACGACGAACATCAATTCACTCCTGCTGGAGGGAGCCGGTGTCACCATCGGCAACGGTCAAACTCTCACCGTGGAAAGCGGCGCGATCTTGATGGCCTCGGGTAGCGGAATCATCATCGAAGGGGGCACGCTCGATTTCGGCACCCGGGAGGGGATTGTCACCATCAACAGCACGGGGAACAATTTCATCCGCTCGGTCATCACGGGCTCGGCGGGAATCACTTACTCGGGAAGCGGCACGCTGGTCCTGGGGACTCAACAGAACATTTACACGGGGGATACGGCACTGCAGGTCGGCCTGGTCATTCCACAGTCCAGTTCGCAAGGGCCGGCTGGGGCACCCACCAGCGGTCCGTTTGGTACGGGCACCGTCGTCCTCGCCGGTTCCTCCATCCGTGCGACGACCGGAAGCCCGATCACCATCGGCAACAACATTTCCTTCGCCGCGGACACCACCGTGGTCTCCAGCGGCACTCCGGCCAATGACAGAGTGCTTACCTTCACGGGGGAGGTGACACTCACGGGTGGTGACCGCACCCTCACGCAGAATGCAGGCGCGGACACCGTCATCACAGGCACGATCAGCGACGGAGGCAACAACCTCGGCCTCACCATCGCGGGCAACGGCGGCAGCGCCGTGGTTCTCAGTGGCACCAGCACCTACACCGGCGCAACGAACGTCACCGGCGGCAGTCGGCTGCAGGTGGGTGACGGCACATCGGGTGCCTTGAGCGGCGGCGGGGCGGTCAATGTGAGCGGCTCTGGCTCGAAGCTCTCAGGCTCCGGCAGCATCGCCGGTAGCACCACGATCAGCAGCGGAGCGGTGCTCGCACCCGGAGTCGGTGACACTGACACGAGCAATCAGACGCTGACCTTCACCGCCGGGGTTTCCACCTTGATCGTTCAGGACGGCGGCAAGATCCAGCTTGGCATCACCACGCCGACTTTTCAGGCGACGGGAGTCTTCGAGAACGGGGTCTTCGGCGGAAATGAGTCCACCGCGCTCGCATTCCTTGAGGGCAGTGGTTCGGCGAATCTGGGGGCCTGGAACAGCGCCACTCCCGGCAATCACGACTTCATCAACCTCGGCAGCGGCACGCTCTCACTCGGTACCGGTGCAGGGACGATCACCGTGCTCTCCAACGGCTACGGAGCCGGGCAGGCGCAGGTCGGGGATGTCTTCAATCTGATGGACTGGGCCGGGATCGCCGGCGGATCGTTCAACGCCGCCACCGACTTCACGCTGCCTGACCTGACCAGCGCGAGCCTCAGCTGGGACACCAGCGCCTTCACCACCTACGGCATCATCGTCGTCGTGCCGGAGCCGTCACGCACCGTGCTGCTGCTCGTCGGCCTCGGAGGACTGCTTGTGCGGCGGCGGAGGGGATCGTGAAAACAGAGAATTTCCGGCATGGCTGGGGCAACCTACAACTCCCCGGCAGGTCGGCACTGCATGGCCCTGTCCGACGATTTTGACCCATGAGTGTGATCTCCAAGAGCAGGGCAGTCATCCGCGACTCGATGTGGTTCTTGATCGCACCTCCCCTGCCCTGCGCGCTCTTCTCCCGTTTAGCCCTGATCCACGGAGGCGATTTTCATGTGGTTTCCCGTGGCCTGCCGGATATGCGCGGCAAGCTCTCCGCCTGCGCACGCTCCTGCTCGTTGGCCGCCGCGATGTGAACCTTTCAGCCTTTGCCCTCCCGCAGCCGTCATAGCCCACCCGGCTTCCGCTTTCAGGCATGTACTGGAGCGCGCGTGCGCCCAACACAGGTGGGTGATCGTGAGCAAAAAGGGAAAAGACCCCTACAGGCGCAGGTGTTTCAAGCAGCAGCACTCCAGGTGCCGGAACGCTGCGGAGCTCCGCCTTCTACGGTGTGTGTTTGACGCGCAGCCCCTGGATGTGTGCGGGACCGTTGAGGAAGTAGGCTCGTTTCACGTCTTCGAGCCGCAAAATGACCCAAGGGCGGAGAAGATGGCTGCCGTTCTTCGTGTAAACGAGGTCATCGGCGAGATAGACGCACGAGTGAAACGCGGTTGCGCCGTCGGCCCTCATGAAGGCCAGGACATCTCCGTATTGGTAGGGCGGATCGACGGATTCGTACCGGTCCCTGAAATACATGCCGGCCATGCGCTCGTTGGTGAGATTGGGCTCGTAGGAGAAGCGGAAAAAGTGCAGGGAGGTCCAGTGGCAGTCTGGCAGAGGTCCAGCGCGAACAAACTCGATGCCGGGATAGGTGTACAGCAGAGACCGGGGAATGGGCGGCAGCAGATGGACAACATCAAGGTTGCGGAGTTCCCGCGGCAGTTCCGCTATCGATCTCAGGAGGGGTTCGATGTCCTTGCGCTTCGAAGGATTTCCCCCGCTCCAATATTTAATGACAGACTCGAGGTTTGTCTCCTCATCCAGTTCCAGACGCACAAGCAAGGTGTGAGTCCGGCTCATGGATTTGGCTATCACGCGGATTTCCGCGTCGTCATCGACATAGTTCATGAGAATGGGTAGATCGCTGAACGCCAGTGACGGACCGATGGGATAAGCCGCCTGCCGAATCAGCGACACGAACTTTTCGCTGACGGCAGATCCACTGAACCATTCGTCCACAGTGGCGGCGTCCATGATCATGGGGTCGGAATGCCAGGCATTGGCGGGATGGCGGGCGAGTTCCCGATAGATCACCACCCGCATGTCCGGAGTCATGTCTATCAGGTCGAGAAGCGGGGGGTAGAGATGGACGGCTCCATCTTCTTTCTTGATGTTGGTCGGGTCCAGAAGGGACGCCCGAAACCCGGGGGACAGGCCGGCGCGTTCAAACAAATCCGGCAGAAGAGGGGCCTCCCTCTCGGGAAAGATCCAGGCCGTTCTCTTATCCGGCATGACCACCAGTCCGATCGACGAATCGGTTGGGTCGATCAATACGTTTGAACATTTCAATTTCCCCCACGGGCCGGGTTTTGAATAGAACGAGCCGGAATGAGCGGAAGAAGACGCCTTTGATTCTGAGGCGGAGCGAGTAGGGGCTCCAGTCTCCCCTCCGCCCGAGTCCAAGCCGGAGGCGTGATGAATCGGGAGTGTGAGACCGGCCAGGATGAGACATCCCGCCATGCAGCAGCGAAGCCGAGTTCCGAGCATTGCCAATTCGGCTGTTGCATTGGATGGGGACGGCGGGCGCACGGAGATGCAGCGGACACGCATGTCAGGCCGGAATCAAGTTGAGTGATGTTGTACGGCGAGTCAGATCAGGACAGGCAGGCGGCAGCGACCTTTGTCTCGCTGTTGACGATCTTGCCCGCGAGGTCAGTCTTGCAGTCGGCCTTGAGTTCGTCGCGGAACTTGCGAACGAAGGACTGCGTGGGCCAGGCGCTGGCTTCACCAAAGGCGCAGATGGTGCGGCCGTCGATCTGCACGGCCACCTGCTCCAAGGTGTCCACATCGTCGGGGCTGGCGTTGCCGGAGACGATGCGGTCGCTGATCTTTTTCATCCACAGACTGCCCTCTCGGCAGGGCGTACACTGGCCGCAGCTCTCGTGGGCGTAGAAGTTGTTCAGGTTGTTGATGACCCAACTCATGCTGCGGCTGTCGTCCATGATGATGACGCCGCCAGAGCCGGCCATGGAGCCGCAGGCCGCCAGGGTGTCGAAATCCATCGCGATGTCCATGATACCGATCTCGCGACCGTCCTTGAGCTTGTAGGTTTCGTCGGCCTTCAGCACCTTGGCGGAGGAGCCGCCGGGAATGACGGCTTTGAGCTTGCGCCCTGGCCTGAGGCCGCCGCAGAGGTCGTTGATGACCTCACCCATGGTGAGCTTGCCCACCTGAATCTCGTAGTAGCCGGGTTTTTGCACGTCACCGGAGACGCAGAGGATGCGCGTGCCGGTGTTGTTCGGCGTACCGAGCTTGGCGTATTCCGCGCCGCCCATCTGCAGGATGTGTTTCACATGGCAGAGGGATTCGACATTGTTCACGATGGTCGGGCTCATGTAGAGGCCGAGCGCGGCGGGGAAGTAAGGCGGCTTGATGCGCGGGTAGGGGCGCTTGCCTTCGAGGGACTCGATGAGGCCGGTCTCCTCTCCGCAGATGTAGGCGCCGGCACCGCGATGGACGTAGATCTCGCAGTCGAAGCCGCTGCCCAGGATGTTCTTGCCGAGAAAGCCCTTCTCATGGGCCTCGGCGATGGCCTTTTCGAGAATCTGCGCGCCTTCGGGGAACTCCTCGCGGATGTAGATGTAGGCCAGCTTCGCTCCCACGGCAAAGCAGGAGATCGTCATGCCCTCAATGAGCTGATGCGGGTCCTGATGGATGATGTAACGGTCCTTGAAGGTGCCGGGCTCGGATTCGTCGGCGTTACAGATGAGATAGACCGG
The DNA here is from genome assembly GCA_964452755.1 of uncultured Prosthecobacter sp. Lineage (GTDB taxonomy): Bacteria > Verrucomicrobiota > Verrucomicrobiia > Verrucomicrobiales > Verrucomicrobiaceae > Prosthecobacter. Next base: position 90,829 of record CAYVQY010000002.1, read on the forward strand.
CTTGGTGTTTGTCGGCGGGATGAAGCCCCACTTCACGCCGGTCGGGAAACCCGCGCCGCCACGACCACGCAGCCCGCTGGCCTTCACTTCGTTCGTGATGGCGCTGCGCTCCATCTTCAGCGCCTTTTTGAGCATCTCGTAGCCGCCGTCCGCCAGACAGCAGTCGATAGAGGGATTCCAGCCGACGCGATCGACGTTCTTGAAGATGAGGCGGTGCTCGCGCGGGTGAGGTTCTTTGCCGGGGAGATACTGGACGGGGGAGGCCATGGTTCGCAGTATCCAAGTACGATCTGATGGGGCAACCGGGATTTGTGAAAAGTTTCACAAGCGGAAGGAAAGGGGCGTTTGCAGAAGACCTGATTGAAAGCTTGCAGGACTCAGCGGTGTAATTTGCTGGTGAATCTATCCGTCCTCAGATCCCGGTCGAAGATCCTGATGGCGCTCATGGCCTCGATCGGCCTTGCCAGCGCAAAAAAGGACGAGGGGCCCAAGCCGCTGCCTTGGTCGTTTGCACCGCTCAAACGGACTGGATTGCCCGAGGTAAAAGATGCGGCCTGGCCGCAGACCCGGATCGATCACTTTATACTGGCCAAGATGGAGGCGGTGGGAATGAAGCCGGCACCGAGGGCCGAATCCCGCGTCCTGCAGCGGCGGCTGGCCTTTGATCTCACCGGCTTGCCGCCTTCCAGGCATGATGGCTCGTCAGGCTGGAGCCGCGTGGTGGATGAAACGCTGCGCAGCCCGCATTACGGCGAGCGCTGGGCGCGTCACTGGCTCGATCTGGCCCGCTATGTGGATCAGACGCCCGACTGGCTGGACTCGACCAAATACTCCTACCTCTATCGCGACTGGGTGGTGCAAGCACTGAACGAGGACATGCCGTATGACCGGTTCGTGGTTCGGCAACTGGCGACGGACTTTCTGCCTGAGTGTGGTCCTCAGGACCGTGTGGCGCTGGGCTTCATTGGTTTGAGCCCGACTTATTTCAAAGAGCTGCAACTACCTCCTGAAATCATCAAGACGACTGTCGCTGACGAGTGGGAGGAGCATGTGGATGCGATTGGCCGCACGTTTCTCGGTCTCACGCTGGCCTGCGCCCGCTGTCATGATCACAAGTCAGACCCAATCACGGCGCAGGACTATTATGCGCTGGCCGGAGTGTTTGCGTCGGTGAAGCTGTCGGAGGTGCCGATCGTGGGGGAAGACCTGTGGCGGCCGGTGGCAAAAGCACGAGGCGAAGTAGCGGCCTTGGAAAAGCGAATTGCCGACTTGAAGAAAAAGAAGGCGGCAGACCTGGCGGTGCAGACGAAGGCCATCGAGGCAAAGATCGCGGCGATCAAGGCGGCGACGCCTCACTACAACATGGAGATGGCCAACGCCGTGGAGGAGGCAGCCTTATTTGTCGTGAAAAAGGAAAAGGAGCACGGTACAAAACTGGACTACAAGATGGGCATGGCCCGCGATCTCGAACTGATGAAACGCGGCAATCCCAATGACCTTGGCGATGCGGTGCCAAGGCGGTTCCTGTCGGTGTTTCCGTCGAAGACCGGCCTGCCCCGCAAATTTTCCACCGGCAGCGGGCGTCTGGAACTGGCCCAGGCGATTGTGGAGGATGCTGCGCCGCTCACCGCCAGAGTAATCGTCAACCGGGTGTGGAAGCATCATTTCGGCCGCGGATTGGTCGATACACCCAGTGAGTTTGGGAACCTGGGCGAACGGCCGACGCATCCCGAACTCCTTGACGATCTGGCCGGTCGTTTCATGGAGCACGGCTGGTCGTTGAAATGGCTGCATCGTGAGATTTTGAACTCGGCCACCTGGCAGCAGAGCAGCGTGTCGCTGGAGTCGGAGCAGTCCGATCCTGAGAACAAGCTGTATGCACGCATGCTGCGGCGCCGTCTTGACTGGGAGGCCTGGCGCGATGCCATCCTCACGGCCTCAGGGCAGATTGATCTCAGGATGGGTGGTGCCGCCGAATCGATCAGCGACATGAAAAACATGCGACGTTCGCTCTACGGTGCGTCGAACCGCCAGGACATGGACCCCATGCTTCGCATTCATGACGTGCCGGATCCCGGTGCTCACAACCCTTGGCGCACGGAGACCATCACACCGTTGCAGGGTTTGTTTGCCCTGAACTCGCCCTTTATGCAGCAGCAGGCGGATGTGCTTGGCCGCCAGGCGATGTCTCTAGGTGCGACGGATGTTTTCCAACGTTTGTTTGGCCGCCGACCGAACGCGCGTGAAGCAGATGTTGCCAAGGCATTCATGGCAGGGCGCGAAGCGGACGCCGCGGCATGGTCACAGTTCGCCCAGGCGCTGCTGGCTGGGAATGAAATGCTGTTTGTGGACTGAGCCGTCGCCCGCATTGCGGATGTGCTTTGCAGCCGGGCATCTGTCTCCCCCCATACCCGCCCGTTTTGTCGAAGTGCGTCATTACCACCAAGATTCAGGCGCTCGCCGAGCGTGAAGCTGCAAAAGTCGCAGTTAAAGCGGCCAGGGAAGAAGCCCGTCTTGCCAGAGTGCAGGCTGCTGCGGACGAATTGAAAGCTCGACAGCTTGCGGAAAAAGAGGCTGCCCGGATTGAAAAAGAAGAGCGTGCCGCCGAACTCGCCACCGCCAGGGCCATTGCGGAAGCCGAGCGGCAAAAAGTCACCAGGCGGTCGCCCTTGCCCAGTTGAACGCTGACAAGGCGGCTTGGCAGGCGGGTAAAACCAATTCAGTCAATGGCTGGAGATTGAAACAATCCGATGCGCTTTGAAGCAAGCGCAGTCCGTTCGGTTCCGTATTGCTTGGATGCCTGATCTCTCTGCTTTCTCGCGACGTGAACTGCTTGCCCGCATGGGCGGCGGACTGGGGGCGCTTGGGCTCGCATCGGCGGTGCAAGGGGCTCCGCGCTCTCACTTTGTCCCGAAAGCGAAGCGGGTGATCCATTTGTTCATGAACGGTGGTCCGTTCGGGCCGGATTTTTTCGATCCCAAACCGGGCTTGGTGAAATATGCAGGGCAAAAACCACAGGGGGTTGATTTGCGCACCGAGCGTCCCACGGGCGGGTTGCTGGCCTCGCCTTACGAGTACGAAAAGCATGGGCGGAGCGGGCTTGAGATCAGCGAACTGCTGCCAAACATAGCACGGCATGCGGATGACCTTTGCGTTCTGCGTTCCTGTCACACAGACAATCCGAATCACGGGCCGGCGCTGCTGCTGATGAACAATGGCACAATGACGGAACGCGTGCCGAGCATGGGCTCATGGCTCAGCTACGGCCTGGGCAATGAGAACGCAAACCTGCCCTCGTTCGTGGTGCTGTGCCCCGGCAAGCCGGTGCGGTTTTCGATCCTTTGGAGCAGCGCCTTTCTTCCGGCGCAGCACCAGGGTGTTTACATCAACCACTCGAACCTGGACCCGAAACAGATGATCCCATGGCTGACGAACAGCCGACTGGCCCAGACCGAACAGCGTCGTCAGCTGGATCTGATGCAGTCTCTGAATGCGGAGCATCTCGCGGCCCGTGGTGGTGCTGATGTCGCTCTCAACGGCCGCATCCAGGCCATGGAAACGGCCTTTCGCATGCAGTCAGCCGCCACGGATGCCTTTGATGTGAACCTGGAGCCGCATAAAGTACGCGAGATGTATGGCACGAGCCATTTCTCCAACGGCTGCCTGATGGCGCGGCGACTGGTGGAGCGTGGTGTGCGGTTTGTGCAGCTTTACTATGGCAACGGCCAGCCGTGGGACTCGCATTCGAACCATGATACGACCACGCGCAAGCTGGCAGCTGACATTGACCGCCCGATCGCGGCGTTGATCGGCGATTTGAAGCAACGTGGAATGCTGGATGACACGCTGATTATCTGGGGAGGTGAGTTCGGGCGCACGCCGGTGAGTGAAAACGGCAATGGCCGGGATCACAATCCGCACGGATTTTCCATGTTTTTCGCCGGCGGTGGCGCCAGAGGCGGCACCGCTTACGGGGAAAGCGACGAGTTTGGATTCAAAGCCGCCGTTGACAAAATGCACGTGCATGACATCCACGCGACGATCCTGCATCTGCTCGGCATGGATCATGAGCAACTGACCTATCGTTATGCAGGACGTGATTACCGGCTGACAGATGTCCACGGGCGGGTGCCGCGCGCGATCGTGGGCTGATGATCAGGCCTGCTGTGATGCTTCGTCCTGAAACTGACTTTCAGGAATCCTCCGTCAGGCTTGGAGAGGGTCACTTTGGGGCGTTTTCGCTGGCTTGGGCTTCTCCTAGTTCAGAGCGGGTGAACCAGCTCCCGTTAGTGGAGCGGACAGGCCGTACATTTACCGGGTTTGCTATTGCAGCAGTTCGGCTTCCTTGAGCAACTGGTAGCCGCCGTCCGCCGGTTAGCAGTCGATGAAGGGATACCAGCCGACACGATCGATGCTCTTGAAAATAGCACGGTGCTCGCGCGGGCAAGTCATTTAGCCGGGGAGATACTGGACGGGGGAGGCCTTGGTTCGCAGTATCCAAATACGACGATCTGATGGGGCAACCTGGATTTGTGAAAAGTTTCACAAGCCGGGTCTGCACAGCGGTCCGTGCATCCGCTCCAGACCGCCTCCGGGCTTTACAGCGGCCCATCCGTCATCATTCATGCCCGCCCTTTTCCGACCATCATCATGACCACCAAGCTCGATTCCAAATTCTCCGCCCTTCTTGCCGACGTCGCTCAGAAACTCCAGGTGCTTGAGATTCAGCCACGCGTCCTCGCCGACACCGAACCCTCTCTGACTGCCACCGCCGCCGCACTCAGCCGGCAGCTCGCGGACTATGCCGCGCAGCTCACCACCGCCATGGAGGAAAAGATCGCCGCCGATCTCGCCGCGAAGGAGGCCGCCAAAGCGCAGGCGCTCGCGGAAAAGGAGGCGGCACGCATCGCCGCGCAGGAGGCGAAGGAAACCGCCCGCCGTGAGAAGGAGGAGGCCGCCGCCGCCGCGAAGGCGCAGGCCCAGATGGAACTGGAGGCCATGCGCGCCGCTGCCGCTGCCATCAAGGCCAAGGAGCTCGCTGAAAAAGAGGCCGCCAAGGCTCGGGCCATCGCCGAGAAGGAAGCCGCCCGCATCGCCAAGGAGCAAGAAGCCGCCGAGAAGGCCGCTGCCAAGGAACGCGCCATCGCCGAGCGCCTCGCCGCCGTCGTAGCCGCTGCCGAGGCCAAAGCCGCTGCGCAGGCGGAAAAAGAGGCCGCCAAGGCCCAGGCCCTCGCCGAAAAGGAAGCCGCCCGCATCGCCAAAGAGCAGGCCGCTGCCGAAAAAGCCGCCGCCAAGGCCCAGGAGCAGGCCGAGCGTGAAGCCGCCAAAGCCGCCGCCGCTGAGGCGAAGGAGACAGCCCGCCTCGCCAAGGAGCAAGAGGCCGCCGAGAAGGCTGCGGAAAAGGAACGCGCCCTCGCTGAGCGCATGGCAGCCATGGCCGCCGCTGCCGAGGCCAAAGCGCAGGCTCTCGCCCAGAAGGAGGCGGAGAAAGCCGCCGCTGCGGAGGCCAAAGAGGCCGCCCGCCTGGCCAGGGAGCAGGAAGCCGCCGAAAAGGCCGCTGCGAAGGCTCAGGCCCGCGCCGAGAAGGAAGCCGCCAAAGCCGCCGCTGACGAGGCGAAGGAGGCTGCACGCCTAGCCAAGGAGAAGGCCGAAGCCGAGAAGGCCGCCATCAAGGCCCAGGCTCTCGCCGAGAAGGAAGCCGCACGACTTGAAAAGGAGAAGCAAGCTGCCGCCTTCGCCGCCGTGAAGGCCCAGCAGGAAGCCGAACGCCGGAAGGCAGAGCAAGCCGACGAGGAAGGCCGCGCCCGCCGTGCCGCCGCCCGTGAGAAGGCTCTCGCCGAATACGAAGCCAAGCAGAAAGCACGCCGCGCCGCCGCCGCCGCCGTCCTAGCCGCCGAAAAAGCCGCCCTCAAGTCCGACAAGCCGATCAAGGGCTGAGAACCTGGCACAATCCTGGGCTCAAATGTGTGCGGCAGCACCGTCGGGGAGCGTTAGTAGAGTAAGCCCCTGCCCGGCCAAGCGGTGTCGCGTCAAGGCTTGCAGCGCGTAGCGGCCCTACGATGCGCCGCAGGCACCTCACTCGGCTTTGAGCAGGGGCCAGTTGAGCAGCTCATCCTTTCAATGGGTTCTTACTTGGCCTCGGTGCTGCCCTGCCCCTGATTCGTGAGGGGGCGCAGAGCGGTAGCGGCGGCGCGGCGGATCTCGGCGGTCTCCGGGGTCTCGGGCATGGCCAGTACGCTGGTGTAGTGCTCCCTCAACAGGTCGTCAAAACCGGGGTCGTGGCCGAGTTGGGAGAGAAACTGGTTCACATTCTGGGACGGTTCACCCTCAGGGATAAGCTGGAAGCGGGGTTGCATGGCAGATGAAGCGGATGGATGGACCGTTTGGGGTGATGCTGCGGACCCCGTCCCACTAGGTGGGGGAGGAACCGCGCGGTGGATTCTAATTGGACGCGAACAGGAAACCCGGGTGGAATCAGAGGATTTAGCACTGCATAAAGTGCAGCAAAAGTCTCGCCAAATGTCAATTATTTAGATTAGCGTCAGATAAAATATCCTAGCTTAATGCTTAACATGGAACATCCTGACGCCAAACTCTCATCTTTGGGATTAGGTTCATTATTGATGTGGCATTGATTTGTTTTGCTCCGATTCCACGACGCTGACGCCGATTGCCAAGGTTTCTGTGATCATTGCGGCTTCACAGAGCCCCACGGGGGGAGGCAAGCGAAGGCGTCCAAAACCGCAGATCCAGATTTGTTCAGGCGCGGGTCTTGTCGGTCTTGAACCGGCTCCAGAACGACGGCTTACTAGGCGTGGCACGCCGGATTTCGATCATCGGCTTGCTCTTGGCGGCGGTCGTCGTGGAGGGAGGAGATTGCTTGTTTTTCTCCGGTTCGGAAGGGGGTGGGGAGGCGGGTGGGGCGTTGGCCGGGCCGTAGATCTCTCGGGTCTTCTGGTGGAGCATTTCGGCCTCGGCGGCACGCTGCATGGAGTCACGGATGCTGGAGGGAACGGCGCCTTCGGTGAGCGGCGGAAGCAGGGGGTTCGGACCCTGCGCCCATGTGCCGAGGGCGGGGAGGAGCGAGGCCATCTCGGACTGGCTCTTGACCTTGTGCAGGCCGATGACGCGCAACGAGGTGCCAAACATGTAGAAGATGGTGTTGTCATCGAGGCCCTCAATGCGGCTGTCGCCTCGCTGGAGGATGGGGCTGCCGCGCAGGATGATCTCGTCGTCGGTGATGTAGGCTTCCTGGCAGAGGGCCTTGGCGGGCTCCTTGAAGTTCATCTCGATGAACACTTTACCGCGAGCGCGGGCCTTGCGTGGCTTGCCGTCGTCGGTGTACTTGAAGACCTCGATGGAATCGGCGGCGATTTTGAGGTAGGGCGGGAACTCCAACTGCTGCGTGGAGAGACTCTTGGCCTCGACGAAGCTCATGCTCAGCAGGAAGCCGAGGTCCATGGGCGCACTGACCAGCATGGCGTCCTTGTTTTCACCGGAACTTTTCTTTTCCTCTGTGGCCGAAGACACCGTGTCCATGGAGGTGCAGCCTGCACAGAAGGCGATGGCCGCCACGGTGGCTGCGGCGAGTCCAGATTGAAGCCTTGGTTGGGAAATCATCAGGTAGGCTTAGATACACGAAAGCCGAATCTGCTCATATCAATTTTTCGATAATCTTGCCCGCCACGTCATTTTTGACACACTCAACTCCCATAAGCGGTGATGACGAAAGCGAAGGCGTGATCCGCGTCTGCGGGGTGGGAGGTGGTGGAGGTGATCCGCCAGTGTTCGGGGGCGATGGTGGGAAAAGGAACGCCGCCGCCGAGGATCCTGTCCACACGGGTGACGATGAGACGGTCGGCCTGCGGCATGGCCGCCGCGTAGGCACCGCCGCCGCCGCAGACGAAGATCTCCCGCACTCCTGCCTGCGCGGCTATTTCCAGCGCCTCTCCGACGCTGGAGACAGCACGCCCGACTGGCGGGGTAAAGCCGGCATCCCGGCTGAGGACGAGCGGATGGTGATCGTGAAACCAGCCGAGCATTTCCTCGTAGGTCCGGCGTCCGAGGAGCAGCCACTGGCCGCGGGTGACCTGCCGGAAGTGGGCCCGGTCACGCGGCAAGTCCCAGGGAACGCCGGTGCCGGTGGAGATGAAGCCGTCCGCCGAGACGGCGGCGACGAGGGTCAGCAAGGGGCGCGAATTCACTCAGTAAATCGCCGATTCTCCTTCGCGGAGGAGTCGCACGCGGTGGTCGATCCGGCGGTCGAGCGCGGCGCGCAGCAGGCGCTCTGCAGGTTCGTGGATGGGCTCGCCGCCGAGGGGGAAGGTGTCGTGATGCATGGGCACCATGGAGCGGGCGTCGATCATCTCGAAGGCATCGAGCGCCTCCTCGGGATTCATGTGAACCGGGCGGCCGCTGGGCGCGTCGTAGGCGCCAATGGGCATGAGTGCGAGGTCGATGTCGGCGCGTTTGCCGATTTCCTTAAAGCCGTCAAAAATGGCACTGTCGCCGCAATGGTAGAGACAGCGGGCGTCAGAGGTAATCAGGAAACCTCCGAAGCCGCGGTGAGTGTCGTGAATCATCCGCGCCCCCCAGTGTCGCGCTGGTGTCATGGTGATGCGCAGATCGCGGTAGGTGGCGCTCTGCCAGGTCTTCAGCTCCACGATTCGCCCGAAGCCGCAGTTTTTCACCAGGCCGCCGACGCCCTCCGGGACGATGATCGGCTGCGCGGCGGCCAGCTTTCGCAGGCTAGGCACATGCAGGTGGTCGTAGTGCGCGTGGGTGACCAGGACCAGGTCGATGGGGGGCAGATCGTGCGCCCAGACGCTGGGGTGGCGCACGCGCTTCACCGGGCCGTGCCAAAGCGCCCAGTTCGGGTCGATGGCGATGTTGACGCCGCCGACTTGGGCGAAAAAGCCGGCGTGGCCCAGCCAGGTCACGGCGATTTCATCGCGGGTGGCTTCTGGCAGCAGGCCGAAGTGCTGACTCGGCTTGCGGGGAGCCAGCAGGGTGGGGATGAGCACCTCGTTGAGGAACTGCATGTTTCGCTTCCGCCAGCCCTCCGTGGGCAACAGGCCGATGCGGTCGCCTTCGGTTGTCGCTTTGAAAAAGGGGCGACGTTTCCTCTTTGGCGGGCCGATGAGGCCGGCTCCACCGGTGGAAGACGCAGGGTCGAATAGCATGGGCGAGATGACGGCCGGATTCTTTATGAAAGCTAGAGACTAACGCTTTGAAACACAAGGTCTAACTTCCGATCCCTAAGAAAAGTCGGTTTTGGCACGGTAAATCTTCATGCGGCCCGCACCCGCCCCATGGCGGTCACCCATTTGCCCTTGGTGACGACTCTTTCGACGAGGAATCCGGCACGCTTTCCCGCTGCGAGGCAGCCGGCGGCCTGCGAGCGGAGAATGCCGGAGAGCATGAGCAGGCCACTAGGTGCGACGGAGCGCAGCAATTGCGGAAAGGCGGCTTCCAGCACGTCATGAAAAATGTTCGCGGCCACGATGTCCCAGGTGCGCTTCGGTTCCCACTTCAGCACATCGACCTTCGAGAAGGTCACCTCCGGCGTGCCGTTGCGCTGCGCGTTTTCCTTGGAGATCCTCACGGCGGCAGGGTCGAAGTCGCAGCCCCAGGCGCGAGAGGCGCCGAGTTTCGACGCGGCGATGGCCAGGATACCACTGCCGCAGCCAAGATCGGCCATGGTCCATTTTTTGCCGGCAGCCTGCAGGGCTTTGGCTTCATCCACCAGCAGCCTGAGCACCGTCGCCGTCGTGGCGTGATGGCCGGTGCCGAAAGCCATGTCGGCCGGCACGGCAATGACTTCGCGTTTCGGGAAAGTCTTGCGTGCCTTGGCGAATTCGGTGCTCGTCCGTGCCGAGCAGATGACAAAGGTATCGCGGACCTTCACCGGGTGCGGGGCCTGGGAGACGTGCGCCGTCCAGTTCTGCTGTTTCAAACGGCGGACCGTGCCGCCATGCTCACGCCGGAGGGCCTGCGCCGCTTTTTCGCTGCTGCAATAGACCTCCAGCCGGATGGTCGGCCGCCCCGGGGCGCTGGTGATGACGAAAGTCGTGTCGGCGATGCCTGACAGTATTTCTTCCCATGTGCCGGCCAGATTTGCGGGAGAAAGTTTGGACCAGACCAGCATGTGAAAAAATCTCGTTCTATCTCTCTTGGAGAGATGGAGCGGGTGACGCGATTCGAACGCGCGACATCTTCCTTGGCAAGGAAGTGCTCTACCACTGAGCTACACCCGCAAAACTGCGGGCCGCGATATTGGAGCAAACCGCCCGCCGTGCAAGTGCAAAGTTCAAGCTCTTGAGAATCTTCCGCTCTCCGGCATCATGCGGCGTGACCTTTCCCTCCCGCATCTGGCTCAATGGCCGCATCGTCAGCACCGCTGAGGCGCGTGTTTCCCCCTTCGATCACGGCTTTCTCGTCGGCGACGGTGTTTTCGAGACGCTCGTCGCCCGTGGCGGGCAGCCCTTCACTGCCACCCGGCACTGGAAGCGCCTCGTCGCCTCCTGCGAGTCGATGGGCATCGCTCCTCCGACGTACGATGTTTATCTGGCGGCGATTCATGATGTGATGAAAGCGAACGAGATGCCGGACGCCCGCATCCGCGTCACCCTCACCAGTGGCGACGGGCCGCTCGGTTCCGACCGCGGCGATTCGCCTGCCACCATGACCGTGGCCGTCACACCGCTCAAACCCTGGCCGCCCAGCGAGACGGCGCTCGTCGTGCCGTGGACGCGCAATGAACGCGGAGCACTGGCGGGCATCAAATCGACTTCCTATGGCGACAACGTCCGCGCTCTGGCCCATGCGCATGCCCATGGGGCTGGGGAGGCGATCTTTGCGAACACGCGTGACGAGCTTTGCGAAGGCACCGGCACCAACATTTTCATCGTCGTCAAAGGCCGCGTGCAGACCCCGCCGCTGAGTTCCGGCTGCCTGGCGGGTGTTACCCGTGCGCTCGTCGTTGAAGCCTGTGTGGCCGCCGGCATCCCCGTCGATGAGGTCGCCCTGCCGGTGTCGATCCTGCAAAGCTGCGACGAGGCCTTCCTGACCTCCAGCACGCGGGATGTGCACCCGCTGGCGCGAATCGACACGCACGAAATGCCCGGCGTTTCAGGCTCCGTCACGCAGCGTGTCGCGCAGGCGTTTCGGGACTACGTTGCTGGCCGTGAGGATCCGTAAACCTCGCCCAGCTCCCGCAGCAGTTTTTCGAGTTTCGCGTAGTACTCGTCGTCGCCCAGTTCGGAGCGCTGCTGCTTCAGCTTCTTCAGTGCGGTTTCCAGCGCATCACGTTTGTTCCGTTGCTCATCGGTGAGCTGCTTTTCCTCGTCGCTGAGCACGAGGACCAGTTGAGCAGCGCGTTCGCCATCGAGCTTCGCATCGGCGGGCGGGGCTTCGAGCAGTTCACGGCGCGTGGCGGTGCCGTCGCCGTTGTCCTCGATCAGCGCGTGCTCGGTGGCCAGCCGGCCTTCGTTCTCGTAAAACATCGCGGCTTCCTTGCTGGCGTGGCGGAAAGCTTCGAGAAGCGAGACCTGCCTGTCCTGGTCGAGATCGGCTTCAAGCAGGCCACCGATGGCCTCGGCGAAGTGCTCGCCAAAGCGGGCATAAAACACCTCGTCGGCACTTTTCGTCGCCGTGATGATGATCCGGTTCTTGCCAGTCAGCGGGCGCATAAAACCGCCGCTCGATGACGCGCTGTGAATCACTGCGACCTCCTGCTTCAGCGGCGCCAGCCAGCCCGCGAGCTGTTTCGCGTCAAAGTCGGGACCCTCGGCGCTGAACTTCGCCTCACGGCCGTCAAAGGTGCCGTGGCCGATCAGCACCAGCCAGAGCGAGCGGTCCGGCTTCGCGGCGGCGATTCGTTTTTCGAGCTTCGCGGTGCTGTCTTCGCCTTCGATGACTTCCACCGGCACCTCGCCCTTCGCGCAGGCGGTTTTCCACGCCTCGACCTGCGTCGTGAATTTCTTCCCATACTCCTCCGCACCCTCCGCACCGCGCACGATGACCACGTCCAGGCTTCTCGCGTGGAGCGAAGCGGCGAGAGCGAAAAACAGTAAATATCTCATGTCATGCCTCCTTTCCTTCGCAGTATCCACTCGGCGAGCAACAGCAGCAGGATCGCGGCAAAGATCCACGGCGAGTGCCACAGCGGAGTCGCCAGCGTGACCTCGACGGGCACGCGGATGTTCTTCAGCATCTCCGGCAGTTTGGCGATGTCATCGAGTGCGATCATCTCACCGCCTGTTTCCCCGGCGATGCGTTTCATCAAGTCGCGATTCGGCGCGAGGTTCGCAAATTCACGCGCCATCGGGTCATAGGTCCACCCGACCGCCCTGCCGCCGAGTGCCGTGCGTTTTTCAGCGTCCTCGACGGTCGCCATGGCGCGGTAGTTGCCGGGCTTGGAGGAAAAGAATTCTGTTTCGAAAAGGCCCGCCTCTTTCAGGCTCGGCTCGGCGAAGAGCTGGGATTTCGAGCCGTCCGGCAGCGTGACCTCGATCTTCACGATCGCGTCGCTGTTCGCCTTGAAGGCGCGATCCCGCACGCGCACGGCCAGCTTCACGCGTTCGTGGTCATCCGCCTCGGTTTCTGCGGAAAAGGTGATCGCGTCCGCCACATCGACGACGAGCCAGCGCATGAGCTGACGCCACAGCCGGTCCATGTCCTTGTGCGCCTCCTCGTCGCTGAGTCCCCAGCGCCAGAGATCGCCGATGAGCATGCTGCCCACGCGCCCTTCACCGAAGCGCTGCACGGCGATGGCCGGATACGAATTCTCGGCATCGGAAACCGTCGCCAGGATGCTGGCACCGGGCTTGATCAAAAATGCTGGATTCACCGAATGAAACGCCGTCATCCCGGCCAGCCGCTTCTCATCCTCGTCTCGGTCCGTCCGCAGGCGCATCCAGGACTCCAGCCAGCCTTCGCGGGTGAGGTTGAAACGCGCGTCGCCGATGGCCGGTGCGCTGGTCGTCTGATCCAGATAGACCGGCAGCATGCGGCCGATCGGCGTGTTGTCATAGCCGCCCGCACGGAAGGACTCCTGGCCGCCGAGCATCATCACGGCACCGCCGCGCTCGCTCACGAAGCGCTCGATCAGATTCATCTGCTCGCGGGTGAAAAACTGCGCTTCGATGTCGTCGAGGATGATCGCTCGATATTCGGCAAAGAGGTCTTCAGCCGCCTTGGGGAAGCCGTCGCGGAGCTCCTTCGCGTCTTTTGTGCCGAGGCGAATGAGCACGGGCTGGTCGTAGCGCAGAGCCTCCTCGCCCTCCTTTGCGCCAAAGCCGCGAAACAGCGGATTCACGCTCTCACCGGCGCGGCCGCGCCATTCGAACTTCGGCTCCCGTTTCGCGATGCGGACAAGGGCCGGCATTTGAATGTCGTCATCACCGGCGATGGCCCGACGCAGGAATTTGTACTCCCAGTTCGGCCTGCCGGTGACGTAGAGCACGCGATACGGCCCCGCGCCGCGATCCGCCGCAAGAAGGCGCATGTTGTTCGCCAGCGTGGGCTCCTGGATGTCCTCGCCCTTGAGTTCGAGCTTTTGAAACGACACACCCGATTTTGCCACCGGCAGCTTCAGGCGCACCGTTTGCGCGGAGCCTCCGCTGAGCGTCACCTTTTCGGAGGCGATTATTTTGCCCTCTTCATCGAGCGCCGCGAGCACCCCCTTGCCGTTGCCGTTCACGCGGGTCGTGATAGTGATCGGCGCGTCTTCGAAGGGACTCGTCGCCACGGTGGCCTCTTCGATGCTGAGATCCGCCTGCGGAGCTCTTTCTCCGGCCAGCACGGTGAAAATGGGCGCACCCCCGGCCTCCGCCTTCCATGCGGCGGCATCGGTCGCGTTGCCATCACTCACCACGACCACGGCAGCGAGGTTCGTGCCGCCGGAGCGCAGGGTGGCGAGTGTGCGGCAGAAGTCGGAGCGCGTGCCGTCAAAGTTCAGTTCGCGGAAATGCGGCACGCTCTTCGTCTGCGAGCCGCCGGTCATCAGCCGCAGCCGGAAGTCCTCGCTCAGCGCCGTGATCCACGCCGCGTCGCCATCACCCGAAACCAGGGCCGCCTGCACCTGCTCGGCGCGTGTTTGACCGCCGGCGGATTCGGCGAGGTCCAGCGATGCGCTGGTGTCCACCAGCACGACGACCTCGTTTTCGCCCTTCTTCGGCTGCGAGCGCGTCCACATCGGATCCAGCAGGCACAGCGCCAGCAGCGCCAGGGCGGTCAGCTTGCAAAGGAGTGCCGCAGCCCGCCGCCAGCCGCGCAGGGGGGAGCCGACATAGCCGGCGATCAGCAGGCCCACGACCAGCACCACCACACCGGCGGCCAGCCAGGTGAGGTTCATGTTTTGCCAGACGATTCGGGGCATGCGTGGGCAGATAACGCGGACAATCCGCAAATGCTGCATGGGGACGCAAAGTTGCGGCCAAGACATTGAAAGTTTGCGCCCGGACGCCAGCCGCGCACCCATGGAGCATGGAAGAAACCCCGGCCAACCAGCCTGCCTACGCCCTGCTCGACAGCGGCGGAGGCCGCGTCCTCGAGCAACTCGGAAACATCACCGCCGCCCGGCCCTGCCCGCCCGCGTGGTGGCGGCGCAGACTGCCGGGTGGGGATTGGAAAAAGGCCGTCGATCTCAAGCGGGACGTGAAGGAGCCGCAGCGCATCACCATTGGCACCACGCATTTTCTCCTCCTGCCCGCGGCGGGCGGCATCCGCGCCCTCGCACCGGAACTGCGGGAGGCCTGGACGCTGGCGGCGGAGGGCTGCGCAAAGTTTGCCGAAAAGCAGCGGGTGCCCGCCCGCGTGCTGAATCTCTTCGGCGGAGTCGGCGGCATGACGCTGGCCGCCAGCCGTGCCGGTGCCGCCGTCACGCATGTGGACGCCTCCGCCGATGCCATCAAGCGTGCGCGTGACAATGCCGCTATCAACACCCTGGCCAATCGCGATATCCGCTGGGTCGTGGATGATCCCGTGAAGTTCGCCCAGCGCGAGCGCACTCAGACCACGCGCTACGACTTGATCGTGATTGATCCACAAACGCCGCGTGACGCGAAACGCGGCGGATTCGAGCTCGAGCGTGGCCTCGCACCGCTGCTGGCTGCGGTCAGCGGCCTGCTCTCCGACAAGGCGCTCGGCGTCCTGCTCTTCTGCCGGCAGGGCGCGGTCTCGCCGACCACCCTGGGCCATTTGATGGCGCAGGAGTTCGGCGTCTTCGGCGGTCGCGTCGAGCACGGCGAGCTGCTGCTGCGCGGCGGCGAGGGCGTGCCTGCGGCTCCTGCGGGCGCCTTTGCCCACTGGCTGAAAAATCTCTGACCTGCCATGCCGGAGCTTCCCGAGGTCGAAACCACGCTGCGCGGCGTCACACCGCATGTCATCGGCAGGCGTGTGCGCGAGGTCATCGTGCGGGACAAACGCCTGCGCTGGCCGGTGCCGGACACGATTCACGAGATCGAAGGCTGCCGCATCGACTCCGGCCTGCGCCGCGCCAAGTACCTGCTCTTTGGCACGAAAAAGGGCACGCTTCTAGTCCATCTAGGCATGTCGGGAAACCTGCGCGTGCTCGCGCCGGACGTGCCCTTCAAGAAGCACGACCACGTCGCCATCACGCTCGACTCCGGGCGTCAGCTCCGGCTGCATGACCCGCGCCGCTTCGGTGCCGTGCTGTGGATCACCGGTGATCCCATGCAGCATCCGCTGCTCGCCAGCCTCGGCCCCGAGCCTTTGGGGGAGGAATTCACCGCCGCGCATCTGCAGGCCGCCTGCAAAGGCAAGAGCGCCGCGATCAAGGTCGCCATCATGGACGCCCACATCGTCGTCGGCGTCGGGAACATCTACGCCAGCGAGGCGCTCTTCATGGCCGGCATCGACCCGCGTAAAGCTGCGGGCAAGGTCTCACGTCCGCGTCTTGAGAAGCTGGTGAAGGCCATCCGCGAGGTGCTCGCCGCGTCCATCGAAATGGGCGGCACGACTCTGCGCGACTTCGTGAACGAAAGCGGCGAGCCCGGCTACTTCGCGCAAACCCTGCGCGTTTACGATCGCGAGGGCCAGCCCTGCCGTGCCTGCGGTGGGAGGATCAAGCGCATCGTCCTCGGCCAGCGCTCCACTTTCTTCTGTCCGAAGTGCCAGCGGTGAATCCCCGCCATGGCGTGGCAACGACTCGTCACCGCTCCCCGACCCTCCGTCCCCACGGAGTGCGAGTATGGCTCGTGGAGGGTCATTCCCTGCGGATCGCGTCGGTGAGGCGATCACGGACGGCGGTCGAGACGGCGATGACGCAGACCAACAGGCCGAAGCCAAGCACGCCGAGGATCAGGTTTCCGAGAAAAACGACGGGCAGTTCCCCGGCACGGCCGATCAACTGTGGAAGCACCGCCAGGGCGGCGGCGATGACGCCGAGAACGACGCCGAGGACCAGCAGGACGGCATGCTCCCCCAGGACCATGCCGCGCAGCGCTGCCGCCCGGAAGCCGAGCGCCTGCATGAGGCCGAGTTCCCCGCGCCGCTCAAGCACATGCCGGGCGATGAGCACGCCGATGCCTGCGGTGCCCAGCAGGACGCCGAGGCCGCCAAGAACGGTGAAGATGCCGATGTAGGTGTTTTGCACACTGAGGAAGAGTTCAAGGCGCTGCTTCGCCGGCTCCAGCGCGAGACCGCGCTGCTCCAACTGCCGCGTCAGATGCGCCGAGACCTGCTCGGCCTGATCCGCGGCGGCATCAATGAGGAAGAAGCGGTAGCCGGCTGCATCCGGGTACTTTTCCAGAAACGCCCGCTCGCTGACGATCATTTTTCCCTGCAACACGGAACCGGCCAGCAGGCCGACGATCTTTACCTGAAAGGTGTTCCCGCCCGAATCCTGATAGTCGAGCGTGTCGCCCACGCCCTTGCCGAGCCCCCACATCGCCGTGGCCTGGTCGGCGATGGCGGGCACGAAGGAGGAGTCCGAAAGCTTGTCCCATGATCCCGAAGTGAAGGCAAACGCGCCTTCCAGCGCCCCGGGAGCCACACCGACGAGGACGGGTTTTTGCGCACGGTTGAGGTTCAGGCAGCTCGCATCGTCGCCCTCGCGGACGCGGAAGGGTACCACGCGTACATTTGGCATGAGTTCTTCGTCGAGTCCGAAGGCGTCCCAGCCCGCCTTGGCGTTCAGATCCTCATACACCGGCAGCGATGACTCACCGATGAGGGCGAAGCCGCCGGTGCCGGACTTCCGCTGTGTGGTATCTCCCGCGCCCATGCGGAAGGCGTTCACCGCCACAACGAGGAAGATACCGCCGGCCATCATGCCGATCACCGCGAGGCTGCGGGAGGGGCGGCGGGAGATGTTGCGTGCGCTGATCTGCCAGAGGGATGACGCGAGGCCGCTGCTGTCGCCGCGCATGCGGCGGCGGAGCCAGAGCAGGCCGGCGATCATGAAGAGCAGGCCGGAACCGAAGAACATGCCGGCCACGGCTTCGGGATTCTTCATGAAAAAGCCCGCGCCGAGCAGCACCACCGCCAAACCGGCGAGGACGAACATCAGCGTCGGCTTTTTCTGAACGGACTTCGGCGCCGCGTCCTCACTCCAGGTGCCGGCGAGGAGGTCCCGCGTGGGAATTTGAAACAGTTTCCGGCTGGACAGGAACAGCGTCAGCAGCACGACCACGAGCGTGGCGAAGGCAGCGCTGAAGATCGTCCCGAAGCTGGCGCTGAAGACCAGCGGCAGTCCCTGCGTGGCACCATTCCAGACGCCCGAAAGTCCATGCAGCGTGGTCTGCGTGTAAATCATCCCGCCGACGACGCCGAGGACGATGCCCGCCAGTGCGATGACGCCGGCCTCCATCAGCCAGGCGCGGCGCACCATGCCGCGCGTCCAGCCCACGGCCATCATCAGGCCGATTTGCGAGGCGCGGCGCTCCAGCGTGAAAAGAAACAGCAGGGCGGCGAAAACGAGCGCCGCCGTGATGAGAAACATGCTCAGGCCGATGAACAGGCCGCCAAAGTCCACGCTGCCCTTTGCCGCCGCTCCAGCCTCGCTCTTGAAGTCACGCGGCACGAGGCCGATTTCGGAGAGCTTCATGCGAAGGGCCAGGGCGTTTGATTTCGCCTCGACCGTCTGCCCCTCGTCGGGAAGACGGACGGCGGTGAGACTGCCAAAGCGGTTGGACCAGAGCTTCTGCGCGGCCGCCAGAGTGATGAAACCCTTTGGCGTGCCTTTGTACTCATCCCAGTAGTCCTCGTCCTTGTCGCGGATGGCCTTCATGTCCATGGGGATGCCGGGTTCCCAGTCACGGCAGTTGTCCACGTCGGAAACGCCCGGAAAATCCGGCGTCCAGGCCTTCGTGACCATGGGGTCGTCCATGGGCAGGATTTTCGCCACCTTGAACGTGGCATCCTGCTGCTTCAATTCGCGTCCGAGGCCGACGACGAAGTACTTCAGCGTGATTTCATCGCCGATGCCGACTCCATGGTCGTCGGCCAGCCATTGGGTGATGGTGATCTCGTCGTCCTTGCCCTCACCGACGCCTGTGATCATCGAGTAAGGTGTCCCCCCCCCGGCCGAGGTGATACCGTTGACCAGATACGTCAGCACGCCACGGGTGCCTTTGAGTTCGAAGAGATTGTCCGTCAGGCTGCTGTCCAGGAAAACGCGGCTGGTGCTGATCTCCCACTCCATGGCGCCTTCGCTCACACGCTTGAGCTGCAATGAAAAATCCTCCAGTGTGCGAAACTCCTCCAACTGCGCCCGCAGCCAGTTGAAGTCCGCGCTAAGGATGGCGTTCACACGACCGTCCATCTCCAACTGGGTCTGCAGGTCCTCCAGACTCACGAACACGGAGTCCGGCGGGATCTGCGATGCCACGAGCTGGAACGCGCCGAAGTCCTCCGCGCTGACGATGGCGGCGACCTTCCGGCGCAGGGAGACGTCCTCGTTCGTACTGCCGGAGAGCGGCGCGTCGCGGGAGATGGCACTGGGGCGCTCCAGGCGCACGAGAATGGTGTCACCTACCTGAATGCGAAGTTTGCGGGCCAATGCTTCGTTCACGGCCACGGAGCCCTTTTCGAACGAGACAGTCTTGCGGCTGAAGCTGAGCTTCCAGAATGCTTCATCTACGCCCAGCACCTGGGCGCCATTCACGCGCACGTTGCCGCTCGTGGCGCTGGCGGAGCCGGTGGCGATGATCGCCGGCGCGGACTGGGCCTTGCGCGCCAGGTTCTCGGTGAACCAGCGGTCACCGCCCAGCACGACGCCCTGGACTTGACCGAGACGAAGCGCGGCGACGCGCCGCAGGCTGGCGCGGACCGAGTCGCCCACCAGCAGCGAGCCGGTGAGGATGGTGCCGGCCAGAAAGGTGCCAAACAGCAGCCCTAGGTGCCCGCGCCAGTAGTAGCGGGCGGATTGCAGGACGTAATCCTTCAGGCTCATGACAGGACACCTTCGTGAATCTTCAGCAGACGGCCCATGCACTCGGCCTGCTCGCGGTGATGCGTGACCATGACGAGCGTGACCCCGCTGCTCTTCTGCAGGTCAAGCAGCAGTTCGGTGAGGACGACGGCATTGGCTTCGTCAAGGGCGCCTGTCGGCTCGTCGGCCAGGATCAGGCGCGGTTGATTGATCAAGGCGCGGACGAAGGCCACGCGCTGACGCTCGCCTCCGGAAAGCTGCGCGGGCTTCCAGTTCATGCGATCCTTCAGCCCTACCTGCTCCAGCAGCGTCTCGGCGCGCTGACGCGCGAGGATGGAGGCGGACTTCAGTGCCAGCGTGGGCAGCAGTACGTTTTCCAGCACGGAGCACTGGGGCATGAGATGATGGAGCTGGAAGATGAAGCCAATCTTCTGACTGCGCACGGCGGCGAGCTGCTTCGGAGCGCAGTGGGTGAGTGATTCGCCGTCGAACATGATCTCCCCCTCGTCCGGCTTGTCGAGCGTGCCTATGATGTTCAGCAGGGTGCTCTTTCCACAGCCTGACGGGCCGACGATGGCGAGGGATTCACCCGCTTCGATTTTAAGATTGATGCCTTTGAGTACCGGCACGCGGGCTCCGCTGCCGGGATCGGTGTAGGCTTTCGACAGGTTGGTGAGTTCGAGGAGGGCCATGGTGGTGGAATCAGGTGCCGGAAACGAGCCGCCAGCGCTTCGCCTTGAATTCATGGCGCGGCAGGCTGTCAGGTTCGGCGAGTTTGACGGGAATGCGCAGGGAAAACGTGTCGCGGAGCTTGGCTTCGACTTTTTTGATCAACTGGGAGGCCGTGCCGTCTTTGACCTCGATCAGCAGCTCGATCTCGTCCATGGCGTCCACCTTCTGCTGCTCGACCATGAACTCGACAACGTCGGGAAACTGCCGCACGACGGCCTCCACCGCACTCGGGTAGATGTTCACGCCGCGCACAACGACCATGTCGTCCAGCCGGCTCAAAATGCCTCCGTCGAGAGTCAGACGCCCGCGATGCATTTTCTTCCGCACCCAGTCGCCCGTGCGGTAGCGCAGCAGCGGGCAGGCGGTGCGGTCCAGCGTGGTCAGCACCAGTTCGCCGCATTCCCCGTCCTTGACCTCCTTGCCCGTCTTCGGATCCACGATTTCGGCCAGATAGGCCTCCTCCATCACCACAAGCTGCCGCGGCATGCCCACCGTCTCGTAACTGACGGGACCGACTTCTGTCATGCCGTGGTGGTCCAAGACCCGCGCGTCCCAGAGCTTCTCCAGGCGCTCGCGCACCTCCGGCACGCTGCCGCCCGTCTCGCCGGCGACGATGATCTTGTTGATGCGAAGACTCATCCGCTCGACGCCGGAAGCCTCGCCGATGAGCTCTCCGAGACGCAGGGCGTAAGTCGGCGTACAGCACAGCACAGTCGCGCCGTAGCGCGCCATCGCCTCCAGCCGCGCCTGGCTGGAGAGGCCGCCTGCGGGGATGACGAGGAAGTCCTTCGCCGCCGCTTCATACGCGGTCCAGAAGCCGAGGAACGGCCCGAAGGAAAACGCGAAGAAGATGCGGTCCCTGCCTTTGACGAGCCCGCCCTCCTCAAACACGCGCTGCCAGCACTTTAACATCGCCTCCCAGCTCTCCGGCGTGTCCACCCAGGCCATCGGCTGACCGGTGCTGCTGCCGCTGGTCTGGCAGAAGCGCGTGTACTGGTGAATGGCACGGGTCAAGTTTGTGCCGAAAGGCGGGTTTGCCGCGCGGTCGGCCTGGATGTCCGCCTTGCTGGTGAAGGGTACCTGCTCGATGAAGTCATGGATGCGGTTCATCCGGCTGACCTTGATCTCCCATTCGTGAAGCTTCGTGCCGTAGAAGCTCTTCGTCGTGGCAAGATTCAGCACGATGGAGCGGAGCTTGCGCCACTGATTGGAGCGCAACCGCACGCGGTCGATCAAGGGAGAACCTTCTGCCATGGTTCAGAGATGGCGAGGCAGAAGCCAGGGTCAAGCAACGCGCACGCCCGACAGCAACGCCCGACGCAGAGTCCGCTGAATCAGCGATTTAGCCCTATGCGCCTTCGATCCGCAGGCGCTGGGAGAGCACGTGCTCCCTCCCGGGATGCAGCGTGACGACGTCCGGCACGGCATTGGCCGCCTCGATGCACACGAAGTGCGGATAGGCGTCGTCCGGCAGGTCGGACAACCGTTTGGACTTCTCGATCCACGGATTCCAGACGATCGTCGCACGGCTGCCTTCCTTCTCGACCACGATGGTGCGGCCGCCTTTTTTGTCGAGCATCCGCAGCGTGGCGCGGGATTCATAGTTGCGGTCCACTTCGCGGTCAAAGTACACCGGCCCGCTTTGCTCGATGCGTTCGGGGGACAGCCGCTTCTCAACGTAGTAGGAGTCATCGAGGCCGATGACGCACGCGGACACCACATCCTGCACCGTGAGATAGGTGTGCAGCGCTCCCGTCATGCTCCAGGCGGCATCGTCCATGTTTTTGATGCAGAGCGCCACGCTCAGCCCCGCCCCCATGATCACTTCCAACCGCAGTTCGAAGCGGTGCGGCCACAGCGCCCGCGTCGCATCACTGTCACTCAGAAAGAACTGAGCCTTCACTCCATCCGCACTCTCCGTGACATCGCCGAGCCGCCAGATCTGGGTGCGCACAAATCCGTGCGCAGGCTTGTCGCACTCTGAGGGATGATCGCCAAACCATGGCCAGCAGACAGGAATGCCGCCGCGGATGGCCTTTCCTGGTTCGAGCAGCGCCTGCGGACTCATGTACAGCACCGGCTTTTCTCCGGCGGGCGCCCATTCCATCACATGCGCACCATTGAGGGCGATGCGGCCCTTCGCCGCCGCGTGATCAATGACGAGGATGGGATAGCCGGCGGTTTCTTCGATGAGCGTCGCGGAGGGAGGCAGGTTCATGCGGAGAGTCATATCCTGAACCCCGCCGGGAGCAACTCCGCCATTGTCATCGAAACAGGTTGTCCATCCCGCAGGAACCAGACGCTCGTCTCCGGTGCGGCGAACTCCGCCATCACCTGCCGGCATGCGCCGCAGGGTGGGAACTCCCGGCCCAGCGCCACCACGGCCAGCGTGGCGATTTTCATTTCGGGCCCCTCCTCGGCCACGGCACGAAAAATCGCATTCCGCTCCGCACAGATCGTCAGGCCGTAGCTAGCATTCTCCACGTTGCAGCCGCTGAAAATGCTCCCGCTGTTCGTGAGCAACGCACAGCCGACCTGAATGTGGGAATACGGCGCGTAGGCGTTTTCAGCCGTCACTTTGGCGAGATCGAGAAGTTCGGCTGAAGATGTCATGGATGTGGGTGATCCTACTTCATCAACCCCGCACGTTCCAACTGAGCCTTCGCCTTGTCAGCGGTCATGCCGCCGGCGGGAATGTCGAAGCCGAGGGTGTCATGGTTCGGTTTGAAGCCGTCGCCATCCACATCGACGTAGATCGGGTTGTTGTAGGCGCAGGGCCGCATTTTTGCGTAGTCACTGGTGCCGTAGCCGATCCGCTGCTCGCCGTCTTCGTCGATGGCCACCACGATGAGATGCGCGTCCTGCTGCAGCGGCACCTGAATCGTCTCGTCAAATTTCACAACGATGTCCTTGAACATCTGCGGATGGCTCTGGCGCGTGAAGTTCAGCTTCGGATCTGGACGACTGTTCACCAGCACCTGCACGCGGTCGATGTCCATCCAGTCGGTGCATTGTACGCGCACCTTGAGGTCGATGCCGCCGGTCGCGCGATCATCGTCACCCGCAATCTTGCCGTTCTGCGTGGTCACTTCGAGGAAAGGTCCGGTGCTGAGCACGATGTGCCCGGCTTTCGCATGCGGAGAGAGTTCCGCCCAGTCGATCTTCGCCGGTTCATCGGTGCTCGAAGGCAGGTAGCAGCGCCAGCAGCCGACGCCGTTGCCATAGACCGTGTGCGCATCCGCCACACCGACGGCGGTGACGCGCAGCCCCTGGTTCAAAAGCTGACGCCAGATGAACTCGCGCACCTGGGAGACCTTCATCGCCAGCGAACCCGCCGGGCGGGTGACGTTGAAGGGTGAGTCGGCCAGGATGTTCGTTCCAGACCCGTTCTGGCTTTCTGAACCGTCGATCATGTCACCGACTCCGACGAAGCCGCCATCGGCGATGCCGTCGCTGTCACGATCCACGAACATGTTTGAGAGGTCGGGATGGTTGAACTGTATCCAGCGGTCCGCCCGCTCGCCCTGCCAGCGGCGCAGGCTCAATGCGGTGATGCGCGGGTCGTCATTCCACTCCGGCGCTCCGCCGTCCTGCTTCAGCGGATTCGGCTCAAAGGGGAAGGCGTTGAAGTGCTGGCGGCGGCCGGTGAGTTCCATGCCCTTGACCGTCTTGACATGGTTTTCGAGCCCGAGCGCCTTGATCGTCGGTTCCCAGTCGTAAAGCCGGTTGTGCTCGGTCGTGGGCGCGAATTCGAGATGCTCGACGGCGATGTTGATCACACGTCCGTCCGTGTCGCAGACGTTGTCACCGCTCGGCGTGCTGTGATTGTGAAAATCGGCGCTGATCCAGCCCTTTGTGTCCACCAGACGCTTGAGCGTGCCTTTGAAGTCGGCCGTCTTGCCGGCCTCCACGGTGATTTCCTTCGAGAGATGGCCGTACTCCGGGCCGCGCACGACCACGACGCGATATTTCCCCGGCGGAAGCTGCTGCGTGAAGTGGCCGTTCTCGCTGTGATACTGGTCCACGCAGCCGTGTGCGCGATGCTTTGGCCCGAGGTTGAGTTTCGGAGCGTTTTCATCCAGCGGTGCAAAGTGAGCCTTGCATGGGATGGGCTTGCCGGCTTCGTCGGTGATCTCAAAACGGATGCCTGCCGCCGCATCCAGAAACAATTCACGATCCTCCGCGACCTGCCGCTTCCAGCGAACCTCCGGACGTCCCAGATCACTGACCACGAGTTCCACTTCACCCGGAGGCGCCTTGAAGCTGAAACTTCCGTCTTGGTCGGTATAGCCGGGAACAACCGCTCTGCCAACCGGCACTCCGATCGTGGCCGTCGTCACAGGTTTGCCGCGCTCACCCACTTCTGAGATGGTCCCTTTGAGCGCCTCGACCTTCACGCCTTTGACCTCCAGCACCTCTCCCACAGCCTGCGCCGGCGAAGTTCCGACCGCAAAGAAGCGCGAGATGACGACTTCCTGCTTTGGTTGCAATTCGATCGTGTCCGTCAGCTTTTCAATACCGCTCACACTCAAGGTGGCGAACGCGTAGCCGCACTTGTGCGCGGGGTTGATGGCGTCCGCCCAGCGGATGCCCTGCACTTCGCCGCTGGATTCGAAACGCATCAGATCATCCTTTGTGTTCGTTTTCTGCGGCTTGTCGGTCTCGTTGCGAAGCACGGTGTTGATGAAGACGCCCTGCACGCCGTCTTTGACGCGATACTCGTGTCGCTTGAACACCCCGCCGTTTTTCGCTGCTGTGGTGACGGATTCGACGGCGACTGCGCCCGGCTCTTTGACATTGGCGATCTTCACATAGCTGACCTGGCCGTGGCCGCACGGGCTGTAGATGACGAGTTGGTCATTGTCGGCTCCGCGGAGAGTCAGGTCATACATGGCGCCGGGAGTGACGCCGTCCTCACCGTAAAACGTGCTCATGTTCGCGCGGCGGTTGTGTGCGTTATGAGAGATCACCGCTTCCACCTTGTCGCTGCGCAGCACAAAGTCGCCAAGGATACCGTCCGCCTCCTTGCCCTTTGGCAGTTCCCCTTCGCGGCCGAGAGCCGCTTCAAAGACTTCGGCGGCAGAGAGAGACAAGGTCAGGGCGAGCAGCAGGAACGTGGTCAGTTTCATGGTTGGCGAAAGAGTCCATAGCAAACGGCAGCCGCGCAGTCATCTTTTGCCTCATGGCGAGTTTGTGCCATGATCGCCCGTGCCCGAACGAATTGAGCGAATCGAATGGTTGGACCTGTTCCGGGGTCTGGCGGTGGTTGGCATGATCTGGACGCACGCAGCGCACACGTTTCTCGATGCACGCATCCAGGGCGCGCCGTGGTTTCACGATCTGGACTACTACCATGGACTGATCGCGCCGGCTTTCTTCTGGATCGCCGGCTTCGTGCGTGCGCATGTGACGACGGGCCTGCGGAAACCCGCATGGCCGACCGTGAAACGTCTCCTCTTCGTGCTGCTGATCGGCTACGCCATGCATCTTCCATGGCACGCGCCTTTCAGTGCGGGCGCCTGGCGTGATGCGACGATGGTGGACGTGCTGCACTGCCTCGCAGTCAGCGGCCTGCTGATGCTGGCGCTGGAGAAGTGCGGACGCTGGAAAACTGCGGCGGCTGCGGCGCTGCTTCTGTTCTTCGCGGGTTTGGAGTCGTCCGCCGAGCATTGGACCAGCGGCTTGCTGGTGTTTGACCAGTATTTGAACCGCAGCCACGGCTCGCTATTCGCCCTATTTCCATGGGTCGGATTCGGAATGGCGGGGTTTTTAACCCGCTCCCTCTGGAACGGCGGCGTCAACCGAATGACTGGCGTGGTTTTCGGCGCTGGCCTGCTGTTGACTTTCGCCCTGCCCTGCTCGCCGTGGCCCGGCGGGCCGCCGGAGTTCTTTTTTGAGCGACTCGGCTGGGTGCTGATGACCGCAGCAGCCGCAGCGACTGCGTCGCATTGGGTCAAATCAGACATGCACTGGCTGCGACTCGCGGGACGTGAATCATTGCTGCTTTATGTCGCCCATCTGGCGATGATTCACGCTCTGCCGCTGCCGCAGAAACCACTGCAGCATCTGATCGGGATGACGCAACCGATGTGGGTGGTGATCCTCATCTTTGCATGTCTCACCGCCGCATGCATGACCCTCGCCGCCTGGAACGAAAAGCGCAAAATGAAGGAGCGTCGTTCATGAGACGCAATGAAGCCGAAAAATCGATCCGTCACACCTTCAGCCGAGTTGACGACTCGGCGGTGATTGCTAAATCGGCAGTCCCATGAAAACGAAAATCGTCCCCATTGTCACCTTAGTCATCGCTGCCCTCACGCTCAGCCAGTGCGCAGCCCCCACCGCCAATGACGGCAGCGCATCCGCCCCCGCCGGCTCCGCCTCCAGCGACGGCGCGATCAAGCCCGGCATGACGAAAGCCCAAGTCATCGCCGCCTGGGGTGAACCGGATGAAAAAAAGACCACAGGCACGGGTGAACTCTGGCGCTGGGCCGGTCAGGGCTGGAAGCGCCACGTGCCCGTCTATGGCACCTGGGCTCATGTCGAAGAGCATGTCGTTCGTTTCGGTGCGGATGGCAAAGTCGTCGGCACGGGCACCGAAGACTATGGCAACGCCTTCCAAGAAGGCTGGCGCCGCACCTACGGCACGAACTGACCGTGCCTGATCGCTTTCCGCTTTCGAGGCCGGACTCCGCAGAGGGGTCCGGCTTTTTTTCGACCGACTACCGCCGCAGAATCTTCAGCACACGGTTGTTGTAGCTGTCCGTGATGTAGAGATCTCCCGAAGAGTCATGAACGGTCACACCGTGCGGACGGGAAAGCTCACACTGCCGCGGATCGCCGCCGACTCCAGCGCTGCCTTTTTTGCCAGTGCCTGCGATGCGCTCGATCTTTCCAGTCGCGGGAACGTAGCGCCGCACGAGGTGCGACTCCGCATCGGCGATGATCACACTGTCGTCCTTGTCCACGCAGAGGTGCTTCGGGCCGTTCATGGTCGCTTCCAGCGCCGGACCGCCGTCCCCTTCCCCGCCCTTCTTCCCGCTGGCGTTCACCACCGTGCGGATGCGCCCCTCCTTGTCCACCACGCGCAGCGCATTGCCGCCGCGTTCGAGGATGTAAATATTGCCCTGGCGGTCCACCGCTACCGCACGCGGATCGACCAGCGGCGCATCCACGGCCACCGCACCGTCGTCAGGCAGCCCCTTTTGCCCGTTACCCGCGATCACGCGGCTCTTTTGCGTGGCAAGATCCAGCTCGTGCACCTGGCGCAGATCGGCTATGTAGAGCTTCGAACCTTCGGGGTTCAAGGCGATGCAGTAGGGTCCATTGCCGCGCTCCCTGCCCTTCTGTGCCCGCCAGCCCGCGAGCCCATCCACCGTGCCCGCCTTCGGGTCCACCACGCGCACTCGGCCGTTCCATGTGTCGGCGATGAGAATCCTGTCGTCGGGCAGGATGACGAGGTTGTGCGGCCCGTTGAATTGAGCGTCAATAGCCGCCCCGCCATCACCGCTGTCGCCGGCTTCCTCCTTGCCCGCCACATGCCGGATCATTCCGCCGCCATCCACCTGCAACAGCCGGTTTCCCGAAGCCATCTCGATGATCCAAAGGTGACCGCCAGAATCGAAGGCGGTGCCAAAAGGTTCCTTCAGCTTCGCATCAGTGGCGCGAATGGAGACGGCGTCCTGCGCACCGCCTGCGACCAGGACGATCTGATCGGCGTGGGCGATGAAGGGCAGGCAAAACGAGGCGCAGAGCAGGCGGAGATTCATGAGGTGTTTCGGTGATGGTTACTTCTTTTTCAAAAGGCGGACACGATGCGACTCGCTGTCGCCGACAAACACGGTGCCGTCGGCATCGCAGAAGACTCCGTGCGGACGCGCCATCTTGCACTTCAGCGGATCACCGTCGGGGCCGTCGCCCTTCTCGTTGAGGCCGGCGATGAGTTCGATCATACCGGTTTTCATATCGATCATGCGGATGCTGTGGCTTTCGCAGTCGGCGAGCCAGATATTGCCCTCGGCATCCACGGAGATGCCCTTCGGTCCGCTGAGTGTCGCCTCCTTCGCAGGACCGCCATGCCCGGTGAAACCTTTTTTTCCTGTTCCGGCGATGTGATGCACCGTCCCGGCCTTGAGATCGAACTTGAACACCTGATTGCCCTCTCGCGTGGCCAGCCAGAGGTTTCCCTCTTTGTCAAAGTCCATCGAGCGCGGCCCTTTGAGCGGCGTCCCAGAAATCGGTGCGCCGTCGGGCGTCTCGCCAGCCTTTCCTGTACCCGCGAAGGTGCTGATCGTTCCGGTCTTCATGTCGATCCTGCGGATGACGTGGTTGCCGATATCACAGACGTAAAGATCGCCCTCGGGTCCAAACTGGATGCTGTGCGGCTGTTTGAACTGCGCGTCCTTGGCCGGACCGCCGTCACCGCTGTAGCCGGGCTTCCCATTGCCGGCGATGGTGGTAATGATGTTCGTCTGCGTGTCGATCTTTCGCACCGCATGGTTGGTCATATCCACGAT
This sequence comes from uncultured Prosthecobacter sp., assembly GCA_964452755.1. Classification (GTDB taxonomy): domain Bacteria; phylum Verrucomicrobiota; class Verrucomicrobiia; order Verrucomicrobiales; family Verrucomicrobiaceae; genus Prosthecobacter. The sequence goes on from CAYVQY010000002.1 coordinate 119,473, forward strand.
GTAGAGGTTCCTGCCAGTGGCATCAAAGCGCAGCTCGTGCGGCAGATTGAAGGTCGCCTGCAAAGCCGGGCCGTCGTCACCGCTGTAACCTTTCTCACCGGTGCCGGCGATGGTGCTGATCGTGCCATCGGGTGCCACGCGGCGGATGCGCTGGCCGGTGTATTCACAGAACCAGATCGCGCCGTCGGGACCGCGCACCACACCGAAGGGATTGTCGATTTGCGCTGCCGTGGCAGGGCCGCCATCACCGCTGCCGCCCTTGACTCCGGTGCCAGCGAAGGTGGAGATGGTCCAGTCCGCAGCGGAAAGGGTGGAGGTGAAGACGACAAACAGGAGCGCGGGAAGACGGTGCATGGGCAAGGGGTGATTGTTCAAGATTCAAGTGTCAAGGATCAAGACGTGCACAAAAAACCGAATCACACGAAAGCGTGTGCAAACTTCCCGTCCATTCCAACCATGCTGCATGCCTCGGCACGGTGCCTGGCTATACGAGCACGAACATCACTCGAGCCAGAAAGTGGCTCCATGAAGCCACTGGACAACCGCCACCAATCCATCACCCTGCTGCCGGAAACAGAAAATTTCCTGCAGTCGCCCGGTCCACACCACGAACCATGAAACTCGCACTCGCCCTCCATTTTCTGCTCATGGCGCTCTTCCAAGCACGTGCTCTGGATTTCTCTCAGATGGAGGATGGCGACAGGATCGAGGTGACGCTGCACTCCGTCGGATGCTTCCACGACTTCACTTGCTACTATGAAGTGCGGAAGGACAAGGACTCTCATTTCTTCACCGAGTACGCGATCAAGTGGAAGCGCAGCCCCGTTCCTGAAATCGAAGAGAAAATGGCCGAGGGAACTCTGAGGCTCACACCGCAGGAGATCATCGGCCTGGATGCGCTGCTGGGGTATTATCGGGGGAAAAAAGACGGCGGTTCGACGACCCAGGTGGATCTGGTGGTGGAATTTTTTGAGCGGGGCCGACGGGTGGGCCTTCAAAAACTCTACGATCAGACCGGCGGCCTCGGTTTGATGAACCGCAAAGACCTGGTGACTTTCAATTCGCTTTCGCGTCGTCTCAAGGAGACGTCATCCCGTTGATGGATGCAGGCCGCGGTTCTCACTGATACGCAAACCGGTTGCCGTGTGCCGTGTCCCGGACTCCTGTTGCACGGCAACCGTACTACTTTCTACAACCAACCATGAAAATCTCCTTCTGCGGTGCTGCGGGCACCACCACTGGTTCGAAGCATCTCATCGAGGTCAACGGCCGTCGCATCCTGCTGGACTGCGGACTCTACCAGGGGCGCCGGCACGAGGCGGTGGAGCGCAACAGCACGTTCCCCTTTGATCCGGCGAAGATCGATGTCGTGGTGCTCTCCCACGCGCACATCGACCACAGCGGCAACCTGCCCCATCTCTACCACCGCGGCTTCACCGGCAACATCTACGCCACGCCCGCCACGCGCGACCTGTGCAGCATCATGCTGCCCGACGCAGCCTACATTCACGAACGCGACATCTCCTGGTTGAACCGCCACCGCAAACGCGACGACCTGCCGCTGCTGGAGATCAACTACACGCGCGAGGATGCGGAAAAGTGCCTGCGGCAGTTCGTCACCGTGAGCTATCACCGCCCCATGCTCATCACCGAAGGCGTCACGATGACCTTCATCGACGCCGGCCACCTGCTCGGCTCCGCACAGGTGGTGCTGGACATCGATGACAAGCAAACCGGCAAAAAATCGCGCCTGCTTTTCTCCGGCGACATCGGCCGGCCTGAGAACGACCTGCTCATGGACGCCGAAGGCTGCGAGAAGGTCGATTACATCATCATGGAAAGCACCTACGGCGGACGGCATCACGAGCTGGCCACCGATGCGAGCGAGCACATGTGCCAGATCATCCGCCGCATCCTACAGCAGCGGGGAAAGCTCATCATCCCCTCCTTCGCCGTGGAGCGCACCCAGCAGCTCCTTTTCACGCTTGATCAACTGCGCCACGAGAAGTGCTTTCCGCTCATCCCCACCTTTGTGGACAGCCCGCTCGCCGTGAAGGCCACGGAAATCTTCCGTCTGCACTATGACGACCTCAAACACGAAGCCCACGACGCTGTCTTCATGCGCGACGATCCCTTCGGCTTCGAAGGCCTCCAACTCGTCCGCAGCGTCGAGGAGTCCAAGAGCCTCAACAAGATCAAGGGGGCCGCCATCATCATCTCCGCCTCAGGCATGGCCGAGTCCGGCCGCATCCTGCACCACCTGCGCAACAACGTCGAAAATGAAAGGAACATCGTTCTCTTCGTCGGCTACTGCGCCGAAAACACGCTCGGCTGGAAGCTGCGCGAAGGGCACAAAAAAGTGAACATCCTCGGCGACGAGTTCCACGTCCACGCCGACATCGAAATCCTCGACTCCTACTCCGGTCACGCCGATCACGACGAACTGCTCGCCTGGTTCGACCGCGTGCAGGGCCCAAAGAGCCGGGTCTTCCTCGTCCACGGCGAACCCGAACGCTCCTCGGCCCTCAAAGCCGCGCTCGACGAGAAACACCCCGAAGGCAGCGTGGAGGTAGCGAAGATGAACCAGCATGTGGAGCTGTGATTCGGATGGGCGGTTCACTCACTTTATCTGCATTAAGCAGAGACTGACGATACCTCGCTGAAAAAAAGACATGCGGCTTCAAAAGCCGGCTTTTTTCCACCGGTGCATGGCGCTTCAAAAGTTGCCCACAGGCTCTATTCGTCACCCGCCTTCCGAATCACCCGCACCGCGTGGAGCTTCTCTGTCAGCGTGGACAGCCTCACCGGTTCCTTGTCATCGCGCAGCGGATCACGCGCTAGATACTCATCACCCACCTTGCCCACGATCACGCACCAGTGCTGGATGCCGCCGGGGAGGAAGTATTTCGCCACGGGATAGGCTCCGTGCTCCAGCGCAGTGTCGATGACGGCGTGGCTTGGATGAGAATGGAAGTCGGCGGCGAGCTTCCGTCCGCTCACCTGCGGGATCGCCTTCCAGACCACCCATCCTTGCGGCAGATAGCCGTCAGCCTTTTTCAAGCGCCCGTTCAACTCCTTCGGCGTCAGTTTGACGCCAAGATTCGAGCAGGCCATGGCCACGCTGCTGACCAGGCAGCCGTGAGTGCCAAGGGTGCAGTCCGAGTGACCGAGTTGATCCGCCGCCCAGCGTTTGTCCTTCTGCATCTGCGTCTTCCCTTCATCCGGCAGCCGGATGTGCAGAACTTTGCCGCCTGCGGCTGGAATGGATCCCGCCATGCGCACCCAGCAGGTTCGCAGCATCACGCAACCGGACGCCACACTCACCAGAACCAGCAGCCCGATGACGGCGCAGCGACTCATTGGCGGGTTTAATGATCCTTCTTCTCGGCGTGCGCCTCTTTCTTCTCGCCATGCGCCCCTCCATGGCCGTCATCCTTCGCGTGCGCACCGCCATGCTCTTCACCGTGCGCCTTGTGCATGCCCTCGTGCAGGACCTGGGTTTCCTTGAAGGAGTGTTTGTCGCAGGAAACGGAGGCGAAGATGAACGCGGCGGCGCAGAGGAGAATCGGGGCGGTTTTCATGGGGGGTTGAATGCTTCATCCTATCGCCCGATGTCCCTCGCGCAAATGGCAATTCACCGGGGAACCGGAGTGCGGACATGATGCAGCCCGCCCGCCTCTTTGCGCATCCGACGCGCTCACACTCCTGGTTGCTTCCGCACCACGATGCGTGCGTCCAGAGCCAGCATTCCCTCCGGCGTTGCCAGCAGCGGGTTGATGTCCAGCTCCACGATGCGCCGCTCGTGCCGCACCAGGCGGGCAAACTTCACCAGCACGTCATCGAGCGCCGCCAAATCCACCGCAGGCTGGCCGCGCACGCCATGCAGCACCCTGGCGATCTTTGTCTGCTCCAGCCAGCGCCGCGCGAGCGCGTGGTTCAGCGGCGGCAGGGCCAGGGCGCGATCTTGAAAAACCTCCACCAGCGTCCCGCCGGCACCGAAGAGCAGCACCGGGCCGAACTGAGCGTCCGTGCTGGCGCCGAGAATCAATTCGGTGCCCTTGCGCGTCACCATGCGCTGCACCGTGACGCCCTCGAACTCGCTGATGCCATGGAGTTGCGTGACGTTTTCACGGATCAGCCGCCACGCCTCCCTAACCGCCCCCGGGGTCAGCAGGTTGAGCTGCACGCCGCCGCAGTCGCTTTTGTGCGTGATGGTCGGCGAGAGCAGCTTCAGCACCACGGGAAAACCCAGAGCGTCCGCCGCGGCCGCGGCGGCCTCTTCATCGTAGGCCACGCGCGTCTCCACGATGGGGATCCCTGCGGCAAACAGCACCTGCTTGGCCTCCAGTTCCGTCATCAGCGTGCGTCCACTTTTCAGCACGGCGTCAATCATGCCGGAGACCACCGTCAGCTCCACTCCCTCGTCCTCGGCGTAGGCGTTCCGCGTTTCACTCAGCCAGATCAGGCGCAGCCGATGCTCGCGCATGCGCACAAAGGCCAGTGCGGCCTCGTCGGGATAGTCGTAGGTCGGCACGCCGGCCGCGTTCAGCAGGGCGCGGCCATCGCTCACGCTGCGCGCTCCCATCCAGCTCGCCAGCAGCGGTTTGCCGGTCTCGCTCGCGATGGTAGCCACCTCGCGGGCGATATCCGTGGGGTGCGTCATCGCCTGCGGAGTCAAAACGGCCAGCACGCCGTCCACTCCGTCGTCCTGCACCACGATGCGCAGCGCATGCGCGAAACGATCCGCGCCTGCATCTCCCAGCACGTCCACCGGATTACCGTGGCTCCAGCACGAAGGGAGCGCGGCATTCAGCCCCTCCATTGTCTTCGGTGAAAGCTCTGCCAGCACGCCTTGGCCCAGCACCAGCGCATCAGTCGCCAGCGCCCCGGGACCGCCTGCATTGGTCACGATCGCCAGCCGACGACCGGTGGGCAGCGGCTGCTTCGCCAGCACCTCGGCCATGTCAAAGAGCTCCTCGATCGTGTCCACGCGCAGCACGCCGCTCTGCCGTAGAGCCGCATCCAGCACCGCGTCGCTGCCGGTCATCGCGCCGGTGTGAGAAGCAGCCGCCTTCGAAGCCTCCACCGTGCGCCCGACCTTGATCACCACGATCGGTTTCCGCGCCGCCACATCGCGCGCGGCTTCGAGAAGCGCAGCCGCATCTCCGCCGACGGATTCCATGTACATCACGATGCTCTCCGTATGTGGATCATCGCCGAAGTGCCGTATCAAATCCGCCCAGCCCACGTCCGTCATCGCCCCGGTGGAAACAAAGGCGCTGAAGCCCACATGCTGCTCGTGGCTCCAGTCAAGGATCGCCGTACACAGCGCCCCGCTCTGGCTCAGGAAAGCCACGCGCCCGGGCCGCGCCACGCTGCTGGCAAAGCTCGCGTTCAAACCCGCATGCGGATTCATCAGCCCGAGGCAGTTGGGACCGATCAGGCGCACTCCATGCCGCTTCGCCGATTCGAGCACGCGTTTCTCCAGCTCCGCGCCCGCCGCGCCCGTTTCCTTGAACCCTGCTGAAATCACCACAACCGCCTTCACTCCCGCCACCCCCGCCTCCTCGACGATCTGCGGAACGGTCGCTGCGGGAGTCACAATGATCGCCAACTCCGGCACCTCGGGCAGCGCCGCGAGGTCGGGATAAGTCCGCACACCGAACACCTCCCGCCGCCCGGCATTCACAGGATGCACCGGGCCACCGAACGTGCGCAGATTTTCCCACAGCGCACGCCCCACACTGCCTGCACGCTCCGTGGCGCCGATCAGGGCGATGCTCTGCGGATGGAAAAAGAAATCGAGTGACATCGCGGCATTCTACGCGGCGGGCGGGCGCCGTCCCGGAGAGAGTTTGCCCTTTTTTGCCCAAGGCGGAGCATCTTTGGCTTCAGCGATTCACGATCTCACATCCTCCTTACAACTCATTTACGAGTGCCTGACTCACGCGTTTCAGGCTGTGCCAGAATACCGGCAGACAACGAACCGGAGACGGTTCACGTCGTAAATTTCATCGAGGTGTTCCTTCTGGCTGTTGGTACTTCTCAATCGCAACGGGGCGGATCGGGTGATCCGCCCCGTTCGTTTTCATGAATGAAGGCCTGCGCAGGGGAACCTCGGAACCCTGCCCCCCTCGCTGAAACGCTTGATTTCCCAACGCTTGTCCCGAAGATGCGAATTCAGCCGACCAACCCAGCCGATGAAATTTGCCATTTTCGGAGACATCCACGCCAACCTAGAAGCCCTGCAGACAGTTCTGGGGGACGCCCAGGAGCAGGGTTGCGCGAACTATGTGTGTCTGGGAGACATCGTCGGCTATGCCGCCAATCCGGTCGAATGCCTGCAAACCGTCCAGGAAATGGGCTGCCCGGTGGTGCGCGGTAATCATGACGAAGGCGCCGCCTCCGACAGCTCGCTGGAGGAACTCAATCCGCTGGCCCAGAACGCCCTGCTGTGGACCCGCGAACAGTTGAGCGAAGATCAGAGGCAGTGGCTGCGCGATCTGAAACTGGTGCGCCAGGTGCGGGACTTCACCATCGTACATGCGACGCTCGACTCCCCCGGAAGCTGGGGCTATGTGACGAACCGTTTCGACGCGATGGCGAGCTTCAGCTACCAGTTCACGCAGGTGTGCTTTTACGGCCACACGCATGTGCCGCGCATCTTTGAAAAGGACGATGCCGTCCGGGCCGCACGCGGCACGGACGTACAGATCCAGCGCGGTGTGAAGTATTTCGTCAATGTGGGCAGCGTGGGCCAGCCACGCGACGGCGACTGGCGGGCGGCTTACGCGATTTACGACGTTCAGGCGCAGACTATCTCGATCCGCCGGCTCGAATACGACATCGAAACCACCCAGGCCAAGATCCGAGACGCGGGTCTGCCCTCCCTTCTCGCCGACCGCCTCTCGCTGGGCAAATGAGCGCGGCCCGGCGTCCATACCCGGATCTGCGAGACTTCCGCTCCGCGCTCGTCATCAAGCCGAGCTCCCTGGGTGACATCGTCCACACGCTGCCGGCAGTGAAGGCCATCCGGGATGCCCATCCGCATCTCAAGCTGCGCTGGCTGGCGAACACCGAGTGGATGCCGATTCTTCAGGGATGTCCGCTGATCGACGAGGTGATCCCCTTCCCCCGAAAAACCTTCCGCGGGCCGACCGGCCTCCTGCGATTCTGGAACTGGCGGCGCACCTGGATGCGCCTGAAACGCGAGGAGCCGGAGATCGTGCTCGATTTTCAAGGTCTGCTGCGCAGCGGCCTCGCCAGCAGTTGGCGCGGCTCGAAATCGGTCGTCGGCCTGTCGGATGCGCGTGAGGGAGCTCACTGGTTTTATGATCACACGGTGCCCGTGGACGCCGGTGCGCACGCCGTGGACCGCTACTTGGAACTGCCCAAAGCCTTGGGCATCAGCATCAACCCCGCCGAGACGGTCTTCGCACTTCCGGAAGGGAATCCGCCCGCAGGGTGGCCCTCCACGCTGCAAAGCTTCATCACCGTCCATCCCTGGTCGCGGGGAAAGGGGAAATCCCTCTCCCCCTCCGCCCTCCAGGCGCTCTGCGATGCTCTGGCACCGCAACCGGTGGTGCTTGTCGGCATGACGGATGACAAAGAGCGGCCCAGGGGCGGCCACATCCTCGACTGGAGTCACCGCACATCGCTGCCGGAACTCATCTGGGTCATGCGGCAGGCACGCTTTTGCGTCAGTGTGGACAGTGGGCCGATGCACATCGCTGCGGCGGTGAATTCGAACACCCTGGGCATCCACACTTGGAGCGATCCGCGCAAGGTGGGACCTTATCCGCAAAACGTAAACGTGTGGAAGGCGGGCCGCGTCGCGCCACGCACGAAGTTCACGCCGGATGAATGCGGGACCGAGGCGGCCGTGGACGAGGCGGCGGCGGCCGGCATCGGCCGATGGGTCCTGGGCAGGCTGTGAACGCAGCCGCATTGAAGCTGGACAGACGCCTCAGACACGGCATGTATCGCGGAGAAAAAAGCCCCTGCTCCCCCAGCATGAGTCATCTCAAGTCCCTCCTACTCGCCCGCATCGCCATCATCCCCCTGAGTTTGCTCGTGGCGTCCTGCCAAAGCGGCGGCTCTCGCGGGCAAACGCAGTACCTGGAGGCCTTCGATCCGGGCCGGGTGCCGCATTCCTCCATGTACAATGCCGACCAAGTTTCCTACTGGGACGGGGACGGCATGAGCGGCGCGCCCAGCATCACGATCGACATCAGCGACCAGAAGGCCTACTTCTACAAAGGCGGAGCCTTGGCCGGCGTATCGGCACTTTCGACAGGAGACGAGAAGCACCCCACCAAAACAGGGAACTTCAAAATCATCCAGAAGGACCAGTGGCACAAATCCAACCTCTACGGCGATTTCGTTGACAGCGCGGGTAATGTCGTCGTGGCGAACGTTGACGTCACGAAAGACAAGCCGCCGCCCGGTACGCGCTTCGAGGGCTCCAAGATGCACCACTTCATGCGCTTCGTCGGCGGCATTGGCATGCACGAGGGGTTCCTCCCCGGCTATCCCGCCTCCCACGGATGCGTGCGCATGCCGGCACACATGGCGGCCACGTTCTACAACAACGTCTCCATGGGCACGCCGGTGACCGTGCGACCGTAAGCCCCCGCTGCGAGACTCCATGCCGTCCGAAACGCCCATCGAGATCAGCCCCACGGATGTCAGCTACCTGCTGGGACGCCCCGGTGCGCGTGACTTCCGGATCATCGACTGCCGTGAGGAGAGCGAGTGGCAGATCTGCCGCCTGCCAGACGCTCTGCTAGTGCCACTCTCCCGCTTCGGTGAACTGGCCCCCCAAGTCTTCGCCGACACGCAGGAAAACATCATCATCTACTGCCATCACGGCATGCGCAGCCTGCGGGCGGCGCAATGGCTGCGCGAGCACGGCTTCAGCCGCGCCCAGAGCATGCGTGGCGGCATCGACGCCTGGGCCGACTTCGTCGAACCCGCGATGCAGCGATACTGAACGCTGAAATTGAACGGCTTTGCCGCTGGCGCCCGCCGACGGCGCGACTACCGTCGCCCCCTCCCTTTTCCATCCTCCCCCACGCATGGTTCGCCTCATCACCCAGCAAGGACAGTTGATCGACTGGAACGACGACAAGTCGCACCCGTTCCCCGACAATCTCGTCTTTCTCGACCTGCTCCATCCTGCCAAGGGTGAGGAACTCGAGGCTGAAAAGTGGCTCGAATACCAGCTCCCGACCCGCGAGGAGATGCAGGAGATCGAGGAATCCAGCCGACTCTACAGTGAAAAGGGAGCCCTCTACATGACCGCATGGGTCCCCGTAGGCCTCGACTCGCCGGAACCGGACAACACCTCCATCTCCTTCGTGATCGCCCCCGACTGCCTCACCACGGTGCGCTACGCCGATCCGATGTCGTTCCGCATCCTCGCCGATCAGGCACGCCGCCAGTGCAGCACCCCGCTGACCAGTGACGCCGTCTTCCTGCTGCTGCTCGAACTCATCGTCGCGCGCATCGCCGACGCGCTGCAGGGAGTCGAAAGCGACATGAAAAAAATCGGGAGGGATGTCTTCAAGCGCGATCCGAACGCCGCAGGCGACGGTGTGGAGAAGGATCTCAGCGACGTGGTGAAAATGCTCGGCCGCCGCAGCGCCATGGTGGCGAATCTGCGTGAGAGCCTGGTCAGCCTGAACCGCATGCTGCAATACTTCCTCAACAACGCGGCCACCTGGATGCGCGGTGAACTGGCCGCCCAGTTCCGCAGCGTGATGCGCGACATTAAGAGCCTCGACGAATACACCAACCAGCAGACGCAGGAGATGACCTTCCTCCTCGAATCCACACTGGGCCTCATCAACATCCAGCAGAACCAGATCATCAAGATCTTCACCGTCGCCAGCGTGCTCTTCCTGCCGCCCACGCTCATCGCCAGCATCTACGGCATGAACGTGGGCCTGCCGGCTGCGGACAACGGCTGGGCGTTCGGCTTCGTACTGCTCATCATTGTTCTCTCCGCCTTGATCCCCATCTGGTTCTTCAAGCGCAAGCGGCTGCTCTGAAAGTCGGCGGGATTACTTCACCCTCACCACCACCATCTTCTCCGCATCACGGGCGTAGAGAAGACCTTTGGCAAAGGCCGTATGGCTGCGGTGTCCGGCGCGCGTGATCTGGCTGCGGCGAATCAGATCAAACTTGTCGGGAGTGGCTTTGAAAACCCACAGCTCGCCGGACTCGGCGTGCATCAGCAGTTTGTCGCCGACCAGGATCAACGTACCGCCCTGAATCCTCTCCGGAGCTTCCCAGGCCACTTTGCCTTCGGCCACGGTCACGCAGCGCAGCTTCATGCCGGTTTCCTGGCGGCCATGCAGCCCATAAACGTGTCCGTCATGGTAAACCGGCGTCGTGTAGTGGCTATCGAGCACGTCCTGCTTCTGCCAGACCTTTGCGAGCTTGCCGGTGTCGCGCTTCCATTGCCACAAACCGGCACCCACATCGTAGGCGGCGGAAAACAGCAGCCGGCCGTCGCCACAGGACACCGGCGCGGCCGCGTTCACGGAGGCGTCGATCTCCGCGCGGAAGAAATCCTCCGCCAGAACCTTGCCGTCGGCGTTGCGAACGATCAGCACACCCGTGCGCGTGAAGAAGGCACTGACGCTGGCGTCTTCCGGCACCACGATCGGAGACGAATAACCCGCCTCCCCGTCATCCGCCTTCCAGACCAGCTTTCCGCTTTGCAAATCGAGAGCGATGACTCCCGATCCGTCACGTCCGCCCACATTCAGAAGAACTTTCCCGTCCACAACAAGCGGCGAGCAAGCGCGCCCAAAATAACCCTGCGGTGAGTCGAGCTCCGCCACGGTGTCAAACTCCCACACCTGCCTGCCCGTCTCGAAATCAAGCGCCTGCACGACTCCCTCCGGCCCGTGCGTGATAACCTTTCCCGCAGCGACGCAAGGCACGGCGCGCGGGCCGTCGTCGAAACCAAAGCTGTCGCGGTAGGTAGCTGGATAAGCATGCCTCCAAACCGGCTTCCCATCGGCAGCGCCGAGCGCCTCGGTCACCATGTCCGCGCCTTCGCGATGAAACACGATCACCCGGCCTCCGGAAACCACCGGCCCGGCATGACCACTGCCCAGATCGTGACGCCAGACCGTTTCGGGTTCCGATTCTCCCATGACTGCCGCCTCGTCCTGCGCCGTGGCATTGCGCTGGGGACCGAGAAACTGCGGCCAGTCACCGGCCTGCAGCCGACTTGCGAGAATCAAAGCGATGAGAAGCGTGCGCATGGAAAAGTCAGGGAAGAATTAGCGGACAAGCGGAAGATTCGGGTCCACATCCGCCTCCAGCGGCGAGGTGTGCCCGGCATTGAAGCGCTGCACGGCGGCAAAGGCGATCATGCCGGCATTGTCGGTGCAAAGCTCCGGCCGTGCGAGCAGCAACTGCAGCCCGAGCTTTTCACATCGCTCGGCCAGAGCCGTCCGCAGGCCGCGATTGCAACTGACGCCGCCGCTGACGGTGACCAGTGTTTCTCCCGAAACCTTCGCGGCCAGCACCAGCTTTTCGACCAGCACCTCGATGATCGCCGCCTGCACGCTGGCGCAAACGTCCGCCAGCGTCTGCTCGTTCTTGAGATCGAGCTTGGGCAGTTCGTAGAGCACCGCCGTTTTCAGACCGCTGAAGCTGAACTCCAGGCTGCTCCCGTTGAGAAAACTGCGTGGAAATGCAAAGGCCGCCGGATCACCCCGCGCCGCCAGCTTGTCGATCTCCGGCCCGCCCGGATACGGCAGGCCGAGCATCTTTGCCACCTTGTCGAAAGCCTCGCCCGCGGCATCATCGCGCGTGCGTCCCAGCAGTTCATAGACTCCCGCTTCGCGCACACGCACCAGCATCGTATGACCGCCACTCACGATCAGCGCGACGCAGGACCGAACGGGGCCGTTTCCGTTCATGAAGGGGGACAGCAGATGCCCCTCCATGTGATTCACTGCCACGAAGGGCTTGCCCTCCGCAATGGACAGCGCCTTCGCCATCGAGGTGCCTATCAACAGCGAACTCACCAGACCAGGTCCGCTGGTGGCGGCAAAGGCGTCCATGTCCGCCAGACATCTGCCCGCATCCGCCAGCACCTGCTCCACCAGCGGCCGGACATGCAGGATGTGATTTCGCGACGCCACTTCGGGCACGACACCTCCATACTGACGGTGGATTTCAATTTGCGACGCGATGCAGCCGGCCACAAGCCCGCCCTCCAGCGTACAAATCGCCGCCGCAGTCTCGTCACAGGACGATTCGAGTGCGAACAGGCAGCGCTGAGATCTGGACGTTGGTGACGAGCTGCCGTGCATTGAAGCGGGAAAGATGGAGAATGAATGGGCAATGAGATTCAAGCATCCGGCATCGTTCATCCAGCAAAAAAAGAAGCCGCCGTTTCCCTCGCGGAAAACGGCGGCGTGGAACCTTGGATGCTTCTAGATCAATGCTTGTGGCCGGCCTCGCAGCAGGCGCCGCCTTTCGAGCAGCACTCCTTGGCTTTGGCGTCGCACGTCGCACAGTCCTTCTTCGCCGGACAGGTGCAGGATGACAGAATCATCGAGCCTGCGGCGAGGAGTAGGGTGGCAAAACGGATCATTGAGTCGAATTTTGAATAACGAAGCGGCTGCCATCAAGACAGCCAACTCATTACTTGCCCGAGTACACCGGTGGTGGTGGTGGCGGAGGGGTCTGCTGCTGGCAGGAAGCAAGGACGGCGGCGGACGCGATGAGGGTGAGGATAGCGATTTTCATGTGTGTGTGGGTGTTAACCAGTTTGTCAGGTTCCCATCCACCAGACTCCTGGCAGCGGGACCTGCGAGAGTAACGACAAGTTCTGCTTTTGCAAACATCCAAATGCAACCACTGCACAAACTCGCAATTTTGACACAATTGCGGAAACATTCAGTCCTCCAGAATGTCAGGAATCTAATGCGGCGGACCCCTCACCCATACGGACCGCTCGCGCCCAGTCCATAGGCCGTGCCCATGACTTCACCGTCGTCCTCTTCAAAGAAGATGCGCAGCGGACGGCAGCACACCTCGCAGTCGTAGTCCACATCGCAGGGCACCTCCTCAAACTGCGGCGCGGGCACATCGAACTCCTGAAAACAGCTCGGACAAGTAACGGGCGTGGTGTGCATGCAAGGATCATGCGCTCGGCTGTTGTTTTCACAACTCACCGGCCCACGTTTCATCCTCGTGGCTTCAGTGAGTCAAGAACACCGCGATCCCGGGTCGTTCCTTTTTGAAGGCGTCCACGGCAGACTTGGTCACGGACGATTTGAGAAGCCTGAGAGTTTTGATTTTGGTGAAATTCAAAACGTGGACAAAGACGGCATCGGTGACGCCCGATCCTCTCACCGTTAGCTCTTCCAAAGCCGGAGCACCCGACAGAAGCGCGAAGTCGGCATCCTGGGTCTGGCACCATTCGAGCGTTTTCAGATGCTTGAGAGTCGCCAAGGCCTCCAATCCCTTCGACGTGCAGGCGCTCGACGGAATGTCCAAGCTGAAGCTCTGCAGTTCGGGAAGGGTTTTGACGATTTCTTGAACACACTCGTCCGTGAGGTCGGCCCCATAGCCAAACTCCAGTTCAACCAGCCGACCATCCGCAGGTTTGAGCGAGGTAAAACTCCGCCCGCTGAAATCGGCGGCACCGGCGAAATCCACCCTTTTGAGTTTCGGCGCACCGGCAACGGATACGAACAACTCCGTGCCGGGCGTCGTGTCGTTGAACTTCATGGATTCCACCGACGGCAGCGTCGCAATCGGCGCGAACCGGCTCTGACTGGAGCGATCGAGAGGCGGCAGTTCAAGCCGGGTTAATTGTTTCAGCGTCGCAATGGCCTCTGCCCCCTTCGCGGACAGGCGTCCGGTTCCGTCCAGTCTGAGAGTGCGGAGATTGGACAGGCCACTCAGCATGTCGAGTCCCTCGCCATTGAAGTTCTTCAGACCGATGCGGAGAAAATCCAGCGCCTTGAGGTCCGTCAGATGCGTGAGTTCTTTCGCATCCACACCGTCCTTGCCGCTGACGGCAACCGTGGTCAGCTTCGACAAACCGGCAAGCGCTGCGAGACTCGTGACCTTCATCCGGTCTCCCTCGGCGTGAATCTCCTCCAGGGCCGGGAGGATCGAAATCATGGCAAAGGAATCATCGGCGACATCCTGCGTCAGGCTGGGACCAAGGGTCACCTTGATGACTTCAAACGGGCCGGTGGGAAGGTCGGCAATGGTGTGCATCCCCTTCTTTTTCCCATCGACCCGGAGCTCGACTTTCCCGCCGACACTGTACACCCAGTCGATGACCCCACCCACGGTGGTTCCTTTGGGAACCTTGACCGCATTTGATCGAGGCGCCGGGGATGCATTGGCCACCACGGCCTTCGCCGCCGGAGTCGATGCCGCCGCAGGTGCGGGCGGCGCTGCGGGAGAGGAGGCATCGGTCAAGGCTGCAGCGATCTCCCCGGAAGATTTTGCGCGGGATGCGGCTATCTCATCGCGCTTTGCTTTGACGACAAGCGCGTCATCAAGGCGCTGCTGTTGGGTAAGTTCCGTCTGGTAATCCGCCAGCAACTGGTCGTAGCGATCATAACTTGGCCCGGCATTCGCATCACGGGTTTGTTCAAGCTGACTCAACGACGTCCGATAGATGCCTCGCAGCTTTTTCAGCGTTTGCGGAACCGAGTCGAGATCCGCGATGGGCATGCGCCCCTTGTCCTTCAGCCGTTGCGCCTCTTCACGCAAGGCCACCGCATCCGCCAGCGCCCCCTTCTTCGACGCCGCGTTCAGTTCGCGATTAACGGCGGCGAGATACTTGGTGTCGAGATCGGCAACGGCACCGTTATGCGCCGACAGGACATCGCGATCCAACGCAGCCTGAAACAGGGCGGCGATCTCGGCGAGTCGTGCCGACACCTCATCGACCGTCTTGGTGGGCTTGGTCGCCTGAGACACCGGCGCGGCGGCAATCTTTGGAGTTTTGGCGGGAACAATCCACGCCATGAAGTTCGACTTTCCGGCTTCGTAGTCATACCCTACGTCCAAGACGGGTCCGATCTGTTTCGTCTGCTGAATGAGTTCCGGCGACTCTCCCCATGCCACCCAAACCCCGTCCATGCGCTGGGCCGCCGCCGTGCCGCGCCCGATGCGAACGGCAATGGCGATCGGAAGGTTGGCTGGCACCTTTCCAACTTCGTCCGCCAGCAGTTTTCCCGCTTCATCCGTCACATAAACCCTTCCCGCGGAGGTGAGGAAGATTACATGGTTTTCAGCGGCCCGGATTTCCACGACGTCTTGAATCTGTGAGGGGAAATCCGTGACAACACCGTCCTTCAGCCGCCATGCACGAACCCCGCCCCCTGGCTGTGCGACGATGTAGCTGCCAGCAAGTCCCGTGAAGACGCTCGAACCTCGAAAGAAATCCGCCGGAGGACGCAGTTCCTCTCCTGCCCACTTTTTTGCCACAAGGATTTCACCGTCGGCCCCAAGGGTCATTAGATGATCCTTGATGTTAACGACCGCAGCGGCGTCCGGGTGAGCCATGTCAGGACGATGCTGCGAGCCTCCGCCCCAGACGTTCCGAAAACTTCCGTCGGTCGTCAGCAACATGCTGCTGACAGCCCCATGCGTAACACGGCGGATATTGAACGGTCCGAAGGGCGCAGCACCGGTCGGTTGCATCGCTGACGCAGCGCCCCATCCCACTCCATAGGTTTCACCATCCTTCCGGCGTACCAGCCATCCCTCTTTTCGGACCGCCAGCTCGACCACATCACCGAACTGCTCCACCGCCCCTGTTTCAGTCGCTCCATTCGGTCCTGAACCAAAAAAATGAACGGTGCCCCCCACTTTCCGCGCCTCCGCCAGCCACGCGGCGACGGCAACCGAAGTGGCAGACGCCGGTATTGCGGCACGAACGGTTGTCGCAGGCTGAACGCCTGGCAGTGACGTTTTCTTCCCTCCTGTTGTATTGGAACTCGGCGGCGAGACGACTGCGTCCGGTCCGTCGGCCACTGCGGTTTCGGCACCCGTTTCCCCGGCATGCCTGCCGACGGGGCCAAAGACGAGCCAGGCAATGCCGCCCAGCACGACAGGCACCAGCAAGAGCGCTGCCGCCGCACCGGCACGGCCCTTCTTTGACTCCTCCCGCGCTGGCGGCGGAGCCGTCCAAGGCTGCGTAGAAACTTTGAGAGCCGGCTGACGCTGCAAGGCGGCGGATTTCGTTTCCGCCGCGGATTCCCGCTTCGCCGGAGCCGTCCTCACGAACGGTGTGGTAAGAATGACATCCAGATCCTGGCGGATGCTGGTCGCCGTCTGGTAGCGATCGACCGGATCCATTTGCGTCGCCTTCTGCACGATGGCGTCAAATCGAGGATCCACTCCCGGCGTCATGACGGATGCCGGCTTGAAGGCTCCCCTCGGCAGAAAGCCCGTCAGCATCTGATAGAGCATGACACCCACGGCATACAGATCCGCCCGCGCATCCACCTGGGAGCCGAGAATCATGGCCTCGGGAGCCAGAAAGTCAGGCGTTCCCACGGCCATGCCCGTCTGGGTGATCCCGCTCTGGCCGGGTGCATCCACCTTGGCCAGTCCGAAATCAGCCACCTTCACCTGTCCCTGCCGACTGATCAGCACGTTCGCGGGCTTGATGTCGCGATGCACGATGCCGGCGGCATGCGCCACGGTCAACGCGTCGCAGACGTGAGCCGTGACCGAGAGCGCATGCTCCGCCGTCAGGTGTCCCTGGCTGGCAACCATGCGAGAAATGTCCGTCCCGTCCACAAACTCCATGACGATGAACAACTGCCCGTCAGCGGTCTCGCCAAAATCATGCACCGATACAATCGTGGGATGATTGAGACGTGCCATCAGCTTGGCCTCGTTCCTGAACCTCTCGGTAAAGCTCGCATCCTGACGATCCAGACCCGGCGGCAGAATCTTGATGGCCACCGGCCTGTCGAGACTCTTCTGGATGCCTTTGTAAACCGCCCCCATGCCACCGCGACCGATCAGACGTTCCACCTTGTAGCCAACCATCATCGCCTCCAGCTCTGCCGTCGCAGGAGGCTCCCACCGCGAAAAGCCGTCCGTTGACCGCCGGGGCATGTCTCCTTGAGGATTTGAGGCGTCCGACATCGCAAAAAAAAACGATTAAATGATTCGACGGTGTATTTATCAGACTCCGGGAGTGGATGGCAAGCGTGGATTTACTCGCAAGACCGAGCCACGACATCGCCGCAACGTCACGCACAAGGTGTGGCGGTGCCTTTGAGGTTCCTGCGAAACTCGATCACTGACCTTCTCCGCAGGATCAGGGCTACTTGAGTCCAGCCAAGAACGCGATCACATCCGCGGCCTCTTGTTCGGTCATGCTTTGCAGCAACCCTTCGGGCATGAGGGAGACCGGTTCGACTTTTTGCCGTTTGATTTGGGCACGTTCAAAGGTCTGCGACTGGCCGGTGGGGAGTTTGAGGGTGATGGCGGCATCTCCGGGGTTCACGAGGAAACCGGTCTGCATGCTGTCGTCCTTTAAGGTAATGTTCCAGGTCTCGTAACCTTTGGTGATCGTCTTGGAGGGCTGATGAAGACTTTCGAGAATCTGATCCCGGGTGAGCCGCGAGCCGACCTTGCTCAAGTCCGGTCCAAAGTCGCGCCCGGTACCGTTCACGATGTGGCAAGCGAGACAGACCGCCAATTTGCCGGTCATGCTGAGGAGGTCCGAACCTCGTCCGGCATCGCCGCGGACGGCGAGGAGCTTCTTCGCATCGAAATTCATGCCGAGGGTCTTGATGCGCTGATCCTGAGGCAGGAATCGTTCGAAGTAGCATGCGATCTCGGGATTCATGTGGTTGGCGAGAGCGGGGTCGAATTTTAGCTCATCTTTCGCAATGGCGTGAGCTAGCAGCAGGGCGTCGCTCGGCGATTCGACTTTGGAAGGGCGACGAGTCGTCGCCTCTCCATGGATCCAATCCCACAGCAGGCGAAAGCCGTGCGGATCGACCTCGCGGGCGCCGATCATGGGCATGTGGCCGCTGCCGCTGCGGGCGATGCGGGCGAGCAGCACGCTCTGCTCCGGTTTGCCCGGCGCGACGACGCGGGCGTCGGTGAGGCCAAGATCACCGCGCACCGGCTTTTCATCGAGCATCAGCGTCTCCGCCATCGGCAGGTCCGCATTGACCATGAGTTGCACGCTGCCGCCGCCGTGACGGCGATGACAATGCGCGCAGTTGGCGTGCAGCCAGGAGCGGGCACGATCCTCCAACGCCGCCTTTTCGTCGTGGGAAGACACGAGGTGTTTCTTCATGCGCGCGAAAAACGGGCCATCAAAGAGCGCCTCGACATCCTGTGAGTTCCTCCCGTCGATGCTGACGAGCTGATCCGGCTGGAAACCGATGGTGAAGCCGCTCCAGTTCGTGTGACAACGGGAGCACTCGGCTCGGCCGTGGATGCGCCAGGGCTGCTTGTTTTCGAGCACGAGCTCTTCTCCGTCCGCAGCGACGAGTTCGGCATCGGTGCCGGCATCGTTCCAGCGGTAAGCATAGCCGTTCCAAGTTTCACCGTCGAAGTGGAGGAGTTGGGTTTCGATTTTTCGCTTCAACGTGACTGTTCGGGCCAGCACGGCATCGGCGGGCCACTCGACCTTGTAACTGGGTTTGTCAGGATTGCCGCTCCAGTGGGTGATGATGCGCTTCCCCTCTGGAAGCGCGATGAATCGGCTCGCCTCCGCACCGTCCTGCCACATCGGCTCGGTGATCTCAAACGGGTAAACGCCCGGGGCGGGTGTTTGCGCGGCGGTGTCGGTGAAGAGCCCTGTTTCACTGAGTTTGCGCGGGAACCGGCTCGGCTGGCTGATGGCGGGATTTTTTGCAAGGCGGTAGATGCGCGTGTCCTGCTCCCAGTTCATCCAATACAGCTCGCCGTCCTGGCTTTGGCCAAAGCTAACGATCTTGTGCGGCGTGTCGGCGATCTCATCGCGCCGCGTCACTTGTTTGCCGTCATGCCACAGCGCCCAGATCTTTCCCGTCTCATAGTCGCCGTAGATATAGGCGTCGTGCAGTTCGGGGAAGCGCTCCCCGTGATAAACGTAGCCGCCGGTGATGCTCGCAGCCTCCGTGTGGGGATGCGCGGCCGCGGGCGGGATGATCGGCTCCGGGCGCTGCGTTTCAGGTTTGATCGGCTGGCTGGCCTCCATGGCGCTCCAGCCGTGATTGCCGCCACGCTGCACGAGGTGAATCATCTCCCACAGCTCCCAGCCGACGTCGCCGCACCACAGGCGGCCTTTGGCGTCAAAGCTGATCTTCCACGGATTGCGAAAGCCGAAGGCCCAGATCTCCGGCATGGCGTTCGGTGTCTTCAAAAACGGATTGTCCTCCGGCACGGCATACGCCCTGCCGTTTTCCTCGCGGTCCACGTCGATGCGCAGGATGGAGGAGAGCAGATCGCTGATGTCCTGCCCGGTGTTCAGAGGATCGGGAGGCGAAGGCACTTCGGCATCGCCAGTGGAAATGTAGAGCATGCCGTCGGGGCCGAACTGCAGCGACGCGCCATTGTGGCCGCCCGACCGCCACGTCAGCAGCACGGTCTCTGATTTCGGATCCAGCACAGGCGGCTCCTGCTGCGTGATTTTGAAGCGCGAGAGCTTCGTGCCGTCTTCCACGCCCGCACCGTAGGCGTAGGCGAGGAAGACGTGGCCGTTCTCCTTCCACCGCGGATGGAAGGCGATGCCGTAGGCCTTTTGCAACTGCGGATGATCGGGCTTCAGATCAATCAGCAGATCCTTCGACGCGGCATCGATCACAGCGGCAAAGGTGAAGATCTTACCCGCCTGCTCCACCGCGACAAAACGCCGTGCACCCGGGATGGCGATCATCTCCAGCGCGTTGTTGATAGCGACGCCTTCAAAGACCTGCTCCGCGATGAAGGGCCTCGGCGCTTCCGGCGAGCCGTGAATGCGGGAAGTGGTCCATTGAACGCACGCAAGCGAGCTGGAAATGAAAAAGAAAATAACGCGAAGCATGGCCGCATCATGGAATGCGGAGGCACGCCAAGCCAAGTCCGAATTGCCTGTCCTCGGGGCAATCTTGGCGCTTGCCGCCCGTGGATGACCTCTGATAGCCTCGCTCCGTATGAATCGAATCCTACCCATCGCCTGTGTCGCGTTCATAGGCCTAGCCCATGCGGCGGAGCGCCCGGTGGTGCTGAACCGCCCGGTGGTGCTGAACAAGAGCCAGCCCCTGCGCAGCGGCACCGTGCTGAGGGAAAAGCGTGAAATCCGCGTGGAGAACGGTGTTTCGAGGCAGGTGAATGCGCGGGAGACAACCGAGGTGCGCACCCGCTACCTCCAGCGCATCAACCTCGTCCGGCGCATCACCGGAGCCGGCAGCGAGGAGATTCGCGCCAGCGAGTTCATGACCGAGCTCGCCCACTTCACCGGCCCGCCGCCGCCTCCGGCTGAAGAACCCTCCCCGCTGATGTCCAAGACAATGCGCGCCAGAAAGACCGGCGCGCGTTGGGACTACGACCTCGACCGCGGCAAGGAAACTCCCGCAGAACGCAGCTCGCTCGACCACCTGGCCTACACCGCCGCCCTGCTGGACATGCTCAGCCTCTGCATCGGCAAAGATCCGCACAAGCCGGGAGACACCTGGAAGACCACCATCCCCGCCCCGCGCGGCAAGGCCGCCGGCTACGTCGTGCCGAAGGACATCGAATGCACTTTCGTCAGACTGGAGGAAAGAGCCGACGGCCCGCATGCCGTCATCTCGATCACCGGCAGCCTGGGACTAGAGCGACCGATGGGCTACAACGCGCATGTGGACATCTCATTCGAAGCCACCGTCGTCCGCCGCCTCTCCGACATGCTGGACCTCGAAACCAACATCACCGGCGAGTATGTGCTCAAAGGTGAGGCCAACATCGTCGGCGTCGGCAAGACGCAGCTCGATTTCCGCTATCCCTACACCTTGAAGCGCTCGCTCCAGATCGAAGACAAATAGCCGCCCCGGAAATTTTTCGTCATTCCACATTCGACATCCGGCATTCTTTCTCCTTCTTCCCCGCCTCAACTCAACCACAAACCACACATGCCACGCCCCGTCACACTCTTCACCGGCCAGTGGGCCGACATTCCTTTTGAAACCATGCTCGAGAAGGGCAAAAGCTTCGGCTACGACGGCCTGGAGCTGGCCTGCTGGGGCGACCACTTTGAAGTTGAGAAAGCCGACCAGGCCTACTGCGATGCCAAGCGCGAAAAACTCAAGGCCGCCGGCATGCAGTGCCACGCCATCTCCACCCACCTCGTCGGTCAGGCCGTCTGTGACAACATCGACGCCCGCCACGCGCAAATCCTGCCGCCCGCGATCTACGGTGACGGCGAGCCGGAAGGCGTCCGCCAGCGTGCCGCCGAGGAACTCATCAAGACCGCGCACGCCGCGAAGCGTTTCGGTGTGAGCGTCGTCAACGGCTTCACGGGCAGCAGCATCTGGCATCTGCTGTACTCCTTCCCGCCGAACCTCCCCGGCCAGATCGACGCCGGCTACGCCGACTTTGCGAAGCGCTTCAAGCCGATCCTCGACGAGTACCAGAAGCTCGGCATCCGCTACGCGCTCGAAGTTCACCCCACGGAGATCGCCTTCGACATCGCCAGCGCCGAGCGCGCCCTCCAGGCGCTGGACTACCACCCCGCCTTCGGCTTCAACTACGACCCCAGCCACCTCGGCTACCAGGGCGTCGATTATGTGAAGTTCATCTACAAGTTCAGCGACCGCATTTTCCACGTCCACATGAAGGACGCCTCCTGGGGCATCGGTGACGGCACCGTCGGCGTCTTCGGCGGCCACGTTGATTTCCACAAGCCGAGCCGTTTCTGGGACTTCAAGTCCGTCGGCCGCGGCAAGATCGACTTCGAACTCATCATCCGCGCCCTGAACGACATCGAGTACGGCGGGCCGCTCTCCGTCGAGTGGGAAGACGGCGCCATGGACCGCGAGTTCGGCGCCGCCGAATCCGCCGCCTTCTGCAAGAAGATCGACTTCCCGCCATCGAAGATCATCTTCGACGCCCAGTTCGCCGAAGCGAGCAAGTAGGCTGCTTCCACAGTGTCAAACTCCACACAGGCCGGGACGATCTCCCGGCCTGTTTTATTGTTTCTCGGAACCGCCGGAACGCCGCGATTTCTTTTTGGCACGCTTCGGTGCCGACTTTTTCTTCGCCGGCTCCTGCTCCGGCGGGAAAATCTCGAACTGACAGCTCACGGCGCAGCCTTTCTTTCCCGACGATGAAATCTTCAGCCTGCCGCCGATCAGGTTCGCACGATACTCCATCACGCGCACCCCGATGCCACCGGGAGCGCCCGCCTTTTTCCTTTGGATGCCAACGCCGTCGTCTTCGACCCTCAACTCATACATGCTGCCGGAAACGGGCTTCAGACTGATGACGACGCGGCTTGGCTTGCCGTGCCTCAGGGCGTTGGTCACGGCTTCCTGGGCGATGCGAAAGAGGTGCGCCTCCTTGTCCTTGTCACGAATCTCGATGGAGGCGTCCGCGTCGCACTCGCAGGGGGTGCGGAAGTTTGTCCGCACGGTTTCAGCGAGCAGTTGCAGCGCTCCAGCGAGACCGCGGTACTTGATGCTCGTGGGCGAGAGGCCGTGGGACATGCGGCGGACCTCCGAAACGGACTGCGAGAGAAGCTCGTGGATGCGCACCGCAGACTCACGGGACTCGCCTTCCAGCTCGTTCGTCAAAGCCTCCATCATGGTGACGATGCCGGTCATCGTCTGCCCCACGCCGTCGTGCAGGTCATGGCCGATGCGGGCGTGCTCCTGCTCCACCACGCGCATGATCTCCTGCTGCAGGCGGTTGCGCTCCGTCATGTCCGTGCCGGTGATGATGATGCGGTCGGCCCGCCCGTCTTTCGTGCGGGTGGACGTGCTGCGGAGTTCGACGACGCGCCACTTGCCGCTCTTGGTGCGCAGCCGGGTATCGGTGGGCGGATTGTCCTCGCCACGCAGCAGGCGCGCGAAGCGCTCCCGTGAGCGTGCGGCCTCCTCGCCGCTCATCAGCCCGATTTCCCACGGCGTCCGGTCCTTCACGTCCTCCGCCGAGTAGCCCATGACGGAGTAGAAGGTCGAATTCGCATGGACGAAGCGGCCTTCGGCATCCAGCACGACGATGAAGGAGCCGGTGTGATCGACGAGCGCCCGGTTGTAGGCGAATTCGCGCTGGTAGTTGGCCTCCGCCTCCTTGCGCTCGCTGATGTCCTTCGCCACCGCAATGTGCCGCAGCGGCGGCTCCCCGGGCCGCCACATGGGGGCGACCGTCAGATTGATCCAGGTGGCTTCACCATTGGGAGTCAGATTGCGCTTCTCCATATTGAAGCTGGTGATCCGCCCCGCCTTGAGCTCTTCCATTTGATCCAGATCCTGCCGCAGGTCATCGGGGTGGGTGACATCCATGAAGGTCAGCTTCAGCATCTCCTCGGCACTGCGCCGGTTGATCTCGCACATGCGGCGGTTCACGCTGAGGAAGCGCCCGGTGGCGGTTTCGAGCACCGCGATGCCCACGGCCGCCTGTTCAAAGATGGCGCGGAATCGCGCCTCGCTCTCCGCGCGCGCCTGCTCGGCCTGCTTCCGCTCCGTGATATCCTCCACCACGGCGATGTGCCGCAGCGGCGGCTCTCCAGGCCGCCAGGTGGGGGAGACGGTGATGTTCACCCAGCTCAGCGAGCCGTCCGGGAGCACGTTCCGTTTTTCGAGTTGGTAGTTTGGAATGTGTCCCGCCTTGAGCTTTCCCATGAGTTCCATGGCGTGAGGTGCGTCCTCCCTGCACGTCACCTCCATGAAAGTCATCGCGAGGAGTTCCTCCCGCCCGCGGCGGAGGATCTCGCACATGCGTCCGTTCACGCTGAGAAAGCGCCCGGTCGTCGTGTCCATCAGCGCCACGCCCACGGCCGCCTGTTCAAAGATGGCGCGGAATCGCGCCTCGCTCTCCGCGCGCGCCTGCTCGGCCAGCTTTCGGTCCGTGATGTCGGAGATGGTCCCGGTCATGCGCACGGGCTCGTCCAGCTCGTTCCAGTCGGCCTGGCCGCGGATCAGGAACCACCGGTAGTCGCCGGCCCGCGTGCGCAGACGGGCCTCGACATGGTACGGGGCGCGTTTTTCGAAGTGCTTCCTGCGTGCCGCCTGCACGCGCTCCACGTCCTCCGGATGAAGCCGGGAGAGGAAGACCTCCTCCCGGGTGTCCGGGAATTCATGCTCGCCGAAGCCGAGCATCTCCTTCCACCTCGGGGAGAGAAAGGTGTCACCGGTCACGATGTTCCAGTCCCACAAGCCGTCCGTCGTGCCGCGCAGGGCGCGTGCGTAGCGCTGCTCGCTGATCAGCAGCGCCTGCTCCTTCCACTCCCGCTCGATCACCAGCGTGGCCAGCCGCGCCGCCTTCGTCACGGCCTGCACCTCGGAGCGCGGCGGCTCGTGCGGCTCCAGGCGGTAGCAGGCCAGCGTGCCCAGCACCTTCCCGTCACTGCTCACGATCGGCTCCGACCAGCAGGCGCGGAGGCCCGTTTTCGCGGCGACCTTGTAAAAAGGCTCCATACGCGCATCGGCCAGCACATCCGCACAGATCACCCGCATCCCGGAGTGCGCCGCCGCCCCGCAGCAGGCCGAGTCCGGGCCGATCTCCATCCCGTCGATGGCCTGCCGCACTTCCGGCGAGAGACCGGGTGCGGTCTTGATCCTCAAACGGGTGCCGGCGGGGTCCACGAGCATCACGGAGCAAATCATCCCAGGGTGGGCGGCCTCCACGTTCTGGGTGATCGCCTCCAGCACGTCCGCCGCCGGAGCGCCCTCCGCCATCATCTGCAAACTCCGCGCCTCGCGCTCCTCGGCCGCCTTGCGTTTGGAGATGTCCACATGCGTGCCGGTCATGCGCAGCGGCTTGCCGCTCTTGTCGTGCTCGATCACCTGCCCGCGACTGCGCACCCACTTCCACGAGCCGTTTTTGCAGCGCATGCGCAGCTCGACGCTTTACTCCTTCCGCGGCCCCTTGATGTGACTCTCGATCGCCGCAATCGCGTTCTTGAAATCATCCGGATGCACCAGCTCCCGCCACGCGTCGAAGGTCCCCGCGACGTCAGCGGGATCCTCGTAGCCCAGCATGACCTTCCATTCGCGGGAAAAGAACGTCGTGTTGGTCACCATGTCCCAGTCCCACATGCCGAAGCCGGAGCTCTCCAGCGCATAGCGCCAGCGCTGCCGACTTTCCTCCAGCTTGTCGAGCGCCTCGACCCGGTCCGTGATGTCCCGGCCCACCGACTGCGTTTCCTGCGGCCGGCCGGATTCGTCGAAAAGTCCGCGGTTCACGAACTGCATCCAGCGCACTTTCCCTTTTCCGTCCCGCACCCGGTTCTCGATCACCACCACCGGATTCTCCGGAGTGATTTCACCGAGCTTCGCCTCCACCATCGGCAGGTCTTCCGCCACGACCACCGGATGCCACCGGTGACCGACCAGTTCTTCCTCGGTCTTCCCGAACAGCCGGCAATAGACCTCGTTGACAAAAGTCACCGTCCCGTCAGGCAGAAAGCGGCAGACCGTCTCCGTCAAATCCTCCACCACGATCCGATGCGGCACCGCCGCCGTGTGGGCGGCCGGGGCTGCTGCGGCGCGTGGCTTTCGGGATTTCACGGCATCAGGGGATGTAGGCCATCGACTTCATCCACTCCACCACGCGGACAGGCCAGTCATTCACCGGGCCGCCGCTCTTGCGCATGCCAAAGCCGTGACCGCCCTTCGCGTAAATGTGCAGCTCGCAGGGCAGCCCCAGCTTCTTGTACTCGAGGTAGAGCAGGGCGCTGGCGCTGGAGGGCCACGGGTCGTCATGCGCATGCACCAGGCACATCGGCGGTGATTTGGCGGTGACCTCGTAGCCGGGCAGCAGATGCCCCAGATCCTTCTTGTCCACGAGATAGGCGGGATAAACAGGGATCGCGAAGTTCGGCGTCGCATCCTCCACATCCAGCGCGGGATCGGTGGTGT
This sequence comes from uncultured Prosthecobacter sp., assembly GCA_964452755.1. GTDB lineage: Bacteria > Verrucomicrobiota > Verrucomicrobiia > Verrucomicrobiales > Verrucomicrobiaceae > Prosthecobacter. The sequence continues at coordinate 145,527 of CAYVQY010000002.1, forward strand.
AGGTGCGCTCGTTGGCATGCAGTGCTGTCATCACCGTGAGGTGGCCGCCGGCGGAAAAACCGAGGATGCCGACACGGTCCGGCTTCAGGCCCCACTCTTCCGCGTGATGACGGATGATCCCCATCGCCCGCTGCGCATCCTGCAGCGCCTCGCGGCCCGGGTCTTTCGGATCACGCTTCGGCACGCGGTATTTTAAGAGGATGCCGGTGACGCCGTGCTGGTTCAGAAAATCACACACCTGCGAGCCCTCGTGCTCATAGGCCAGGATGCCGTAGCCGCCGCCGGGGCAGACCAGCACCGAGGTGCCGTTTGCGTTCTCCGGTTTGAAGACCGTGATCATCGGATCGGTCACGTTCGTGATGCGCTGCACGTCATCGGCGGATTTTTTCGGCACTTCCTTCTCCGCCTCGATCTTCACCCCCGGCTTCTCCGGCGCTCCGCCGGGCCAGAGTTTCATCACGATGGGTTCAGCGGCCAAAACGGAGGTCGAAACGAGGAGCAGGGCGGGAATCAGCTTCATGGTGCCGCCATTGGAGCGGAAATCACCGTGCAACGCAAGGCAGCATCATCGCATCCCGCATGCCGTGCAGGATTTTCTTGTCCGCCGGGCACACCGTGGCCAGCACGCCGCCCAGCGCCGGATCATCGTCCTCATCCGACGTGGCAAAGTAATACGGGCACAGCCGCACCCGGCTCTGCATCGCCCGCGTGGTCTGCTGCTCTTCATTCCACGCCGGATGCGTCACGACCCGCGCACGATGAAACTCCTGCAGCACGAAGGGATTCGTCGGGAAGCTCGCCAGCGCCTCGTCGATCGCCGCGCCCCACTGCTCCTGAGAGAGATCATGGCCGATGAAGACGCCGCGCGAGCCCCAGCCGCGCTCGGAGAAGCCGCTGATTTTCAGCACCAGTTGCCGCTGCTTTCCGCCGAAGGTCTTCATCTCCCGCCAGTCCTGGATGTCCAGCTTTGGCCACACCGCGAAGGGCGGCAGCGGCACCGGGTCCACCACCCAGCCCATGGGGATGCACTGCTGAAGGAGTTCGCGGTTTGCGGTTCCCAGTTCGCGGTTCCAGAAGTCCGTCAATGCGGGCGACCAGAAAAGCGCCAGCCACAGCTTCTCCTCCAGGAAGGCCTTGATCGGCGGCGTGAAGGTCAGCTCCCCACGCTCCGCCATGCGCAGCATCACCTCCGCGTTCTCCACGTTCGCCAGGTCGAAAAGCTCGAAGAAGCGGTAAACCGCCGCGCCATTCAGCTCATAGGGCTGCACCTCCCAGGGCCGCAGCACCCGCCGGCCCAGCCGCTCCGCCAGCCATGCCATCTCCGGCACGTAATCGCCCGACTCGCGGGAGATCAGCATGTCCTCGCCTGGAAAGGCCGCCGCAAAGGCGTCCGTCATCCCCGTCGCCCCGCCGATCACGTCCTGCCCCAGCGCCGCATACGTTTCATTCAGCCACGCCGTCAGGCCGATGCCGCCGGGCAGGGAATCCAGCTCGGAAATCGTCACGCCCGTCTCCGTCAGCACCAGGTCAGGCCGCAGCACGCGCGGCAGATCCTCATGCCAGCGCGGATTCCGCCCCAGCTCCACCACGCGCGGCGGTTTCCCCTGATCCAGCAGCCGCGCCACCCAGGGATGCGCCTCGTCAAAGTAGAGCCGGTTGCAGGCTCTTTGGAAATCCCGCAGCGCCGGCCCCAGCTCGCGAATCAGCGCCACCGTGCCCGCATCCAGCGCAAAAGCCTCCGGCGACAGCACCCACTCCTTCTCCGCAAAAAAACCCTCCGCCGGAAAAGCGGCGCGAATGTGGGCGATGGTGTCAGCGGACGAAAGCATTCAGTGCCGAGATATGCCCCCCGCCGCGAGAATGCGCAAGCTCCCTCAAGGAGTGACGGCATCCTGCCGTCACCCGTGACGCCTGGAAGGCGTCACTCCCTGGGCGCGACGCCTCACTCCGCCGTGCGGACGGCTTCGAGGGTGAGCTGCCACTGCTCCTGGCCGCGAAACCAGCCGCGCTGGATGCGCATGGCGACATCCCACGGCGCGGGGGGGAGATTTCCAATGGGGGCGTTGAACCAGCGGGCCTCCATGGAGGCGCCGTCCTGGGAGAGGATGATGCGCAGGTGCTTTTCCTTCATGGTGCGGCCGGGGAGCTTCGGCTTCACGCCGCGGCAGAGGAAGAGCGGCTCGGTGTTCTTCTGGCCGAAGGGCTCAAGCAGCTTGTAGCTTTCAAAGAAGCCGAGGGTGAGATCCCGCAGGCGCACTTCGGCGTTGAGCTCGAGCACGGAGGTCATGGCCTCGTCGCTGAGGGCCCGGCGGGCGGCGCTCTGGAAGGCTTCGCGGAAGGCGTCGAGCCTGGACTCCTCCAGGGAGATGCCGGCGGCCATGGCGTGCCCGCCGCCGCCGAGGAGGTGCTGACCGCAGGTCTCGATGGCCTCCACGAGGGAGAAACCGGGGATGCTGCGGCCGCTGCCTTTGCCGATGCCGTTTTCGTCGAAGGCGACGAGGATGGTGGGGCGATGGCAGAGACGCGAAATGCGGGAGGCGACGATGCCGATGACGCCGGGGTGCCAGTTCCGCGAGCCGAGGACGATGGCGGAGGTGCTCTCGATGTCGCCGATGGCGGCGAGCATGGCTTCGGCCTCGGCGTGGACCTGCTGCTCGACGTCCTGCCGGTCCTTGTTGTGGGCTTCGAGAAGGGAGGCGAGCATGGCGCCCTCTCCGGGGTCGTCGGCGAGGAGGAGCTGGAGGGCGGTGGCGGCGGTGTCGAGCCGTCCGGCGGCGTTCAAACGCGGCCCGAGCCTGAAGCCGACGTGGTGCGTCTGCACGAGGCCCTCGACGCCGGCGATTTCCTTGAGAGCCTGGAGACCGTGACGCGGGGTCTGCGCGAGCGCCTCGAGTCCGCGACGCACGAGCAGGCGGTTTTCATCAATGAGGGGCACGAGGTCCGCCACGGTGCCGAGGGCGACGAGGTCGAGCGTCTCCTTGAGGTCGTAGTTCGGGATCATGCGCGCCTTGAGCAGGGCGTGGGAGACTTTGAAGACGAGGCCGGCGGTGCAGAAGTAGTGGTGGTCGTTTCCGAGCTTCGGATTCACCAGGGCGAGGCAGTCCGGCTTTCCCAGGGGGGAGAGCTCGTGGTGGTCCACGATGACGCAGTCCACGCCGTCTTCGCGGAGCTTTTTCACCTCGGCGAGGGAGGTGGTGCCGCAGTCGAGGGCGATGAGCAGGTCCGGCTTTCCGAACTGCTCGTAGCACTTGGCGATGCCGTCGTGGCTGAGCCCGTAGCCCTCCTCCATGCGGGTGGGGAGGAAGAGGTGGGTGTCGAGCCCGTAGGCCTTCAAGATGAGATGCATCAGCGCCATGGAGGTGACGCCATCGACGTCGTAGTCGCCATAGAGGACGACCTTCTGCTTTTCATCCACGGCCCGGAGGATGCGCTCCACGGCGGCACCCATCTCCGGCAGGACGGTGGGATCTCCCAGGGAGGCCAGCTTTGGCACCAGAAAGTCGCGCGCCTGCTCCACGGTGGTGATGCCGCGCTGCATGAGGAGCTGCACCATCAGGGGGGAAAGCCCCATGTCCGCCGCCAGCTCGGAGGCACCCTCCACGGCGGGCTTCAGAAGCCAGCGTGGCGGGCGGATGGTGATGGGGGCGGATTCGGACATGCGGGAGTTTGCGCCGTGGGCGGGCTCCTGTATGTAACACGCGTGATGCGGAGTCAAACCGCGCCTCTGAATCCAATGACGAAGCAGCCAACACCCTCCTCAAATCCCGGCCGCTGGTGGCTTGCGGCGATGGGCGCGACCCTCGTGATCGCGGGTTCTTTCTTCGCATGGCGCATGTGGCTTTCGTTTGAAAAAGCGCAGGTCACACGCGGGTGGACGGAGGTGCCCTGCCGCATCGAGTCATCACGCGTGGTCAGCGAGCGTCCGACGCCGAACTCGCCGCCCGCGCATCGCACGGAGCTGCGCTACGCGTATGAAATCGGCGGCGTGAAGCACGTCGGCACGCGCATCCGGCAGGTCGAAGCGGCGCCGACGCAGCATCTGGAAAAAGCGCGGCAGAAGCAGCAGAAGTACCCGCCCGGCGCGGCGCGGACATGCTTCGTCAATCCGGAGGCGCCGGACATGGCCGTGCTCGAACACGCCTCCCGCGCCGCGCTTTACTCCATCTGGTTTCCGCTGCTGTTCGTGGTGGGCGGACTCGGCATGCTGCGCGGCGCCTTCAAGCGTGGTGCGTGAAGATCACGCCACCTTTTCGAGCTTGATCGGGTAGGTCTGGAAGGCGTTCCACTGGCAGACGACGAGGTCGCCATTGTCCAGGACGCAGACATCGTGGCCGTGGTCAAAGACGCGCTCCGCCTGCATCAGCGGCTGCAGTTTGCCGTCTTCATACACCGGCCCGGTGCCGCCGGGAGCACTGACGACCCGGCCCTCGGCGTCGAGGATGACGGTGAAGCCGCTGGGATTCGCGGGGAGCTTGTTGACGGCGGGTGTCTTCGACCAGCAGACGCCGGCGTAGAGCTCCTGACCGGCGATGACGGGACGGCAGACCATGGCGCCGGGAACGGCGAGGGTTTCGAGATATTGGCCGTCGAGCGTGAAGCGGCGGAAGCACTGGTCCGCGCGCGAGGTGACGATGACGGTGGCCTTTTCCACTCCCTGCCGGGTGTCGATGGCGATGCCGTGAGCATTGTTCAGCCGCTGCTCGGCGGGGACGTCGTCCTTGCCGCCGAAGCGCTGGATGAACTGACCACGCGCATCGTAACGCAGCACGAACTGCGAGCCGTAGCCATCGACGACGTAGATGTCGCCATTCGGGGCGATGGCGGTCTCGGTGGGATTGAAAACCATGCCCGGCTCATACGCGCCGACATTCATGGGATGGCTGATGGAGAAGATCTCCCGGCCGGTGAGGTCGGTCTTCGTGACGCGACCGGTCTGGCGATAGCTGACGCCGCCGACCTTCCACAAGCCGCTGTCGGTGACGAAGAGGAACTCCTCGCCGTTTTCACTCGAAAGCGTCAGGCCGTGGCCGCCGGGCCAAACGGCGCCCCACGACTCCGTGATGCCGCCGTCCGGCTTGAAGACGAGCATCTGGTGGTCCCAATGGTCACCGATCATGAAGAGGCGGCCGTCTTTGACCTGCACCATCTCGTGGCAGTTCAGGATGGGATGATGCCGCCCCTGCCCTGCGGGCACCCAGTCCTTGTTCACCCGGTAACGGTGTGCGCCGTGTCCGATGACGGTGTCTTTTGTGGGATCAGGCGCCGCACGAAGCGTCTCCGTAAATGTCGCTGCTGCGGCGGTCCCGAGTCCGGCGAAAAGAAAATGACGGCGTGTTTTCATGCGAGACTTCAACGTCCCCAATTCCCCGACATCGCAGCCAGTTTCAGCTCCGCCGCATCATCGTGGCGACCTGATGCACGATCTGCGTCAGTTCACCGGCTTCGTAGGGCTTTGGCAGCACACCGACAAATCCGCGCTCCAGGAAGATCATCTGCACCTCCTCCGTCACGCTGCCGCTGGTGCAGACGATGCGCGCGTCGGGATCGAGGTGGAGGATTTCGGCGGCCGTCTCGGTGCCGTTCATGCCGCCGCGCAGGGTCAGGTCCATGAGCACGACGTCGGGCGGCGTCCCGGTGCGGAAGAGGCTCTGATAAATCTTCACCGCGTCCTGGCCGTTGTCACACTGCACGACCTCGTAGCCGCAGCGGGAAAGGATGATCTGCGCGACTTTCCGCAGATCGTCTTCATCATCGACAATGAGCACCTTGCCCCTGCCGTGCTTCAGCGGAACGGGAGCGGCGTCGGACGGCTTCAGCGCCCGGGTCGGGCCGGAGCCCTCCGCCGCTGGCAGATACACGCTGAATTCGGTGCCGACGTTCGGCGTGGAATCGACCCGGATTTCTCCGCCCATTTCATCCACGAAGCGCTTGCAGGTGGTCAGGCCGATGCCGTTGCCGTCCGGCTTCGTCGTGAAGGACTCCTGGAACAGGCGGCCCAAATTCTCCTTCGGAATGCCGCAGCCTCGATCTCGCACAATGAGCCGCAGGTGCGGGCCGGGTTTCAACGTGCCGTCCCCCGCCCCGCCGACCATGTGATTGTGTGCCTCGACGTCCATGTAGCCACCGCGGGGCATGGCCTGGATGCCGTTCATCACCAGGTTTTGCAGCACCTGGCTGAGCTTCACCGGATCGGCCAGCGCAAGCCGCAGTTGGTCGTCGTTGCGAACGCAGACCTGGACGTTCGAACCGGCACCGGCAAACTCCACCGTGTCGCGGATCAGCGGCGCGAGATCGGTGGGCTCGTGCTTGCGCGGCACGGCTTTCGAGGCGGTGACGACCTGCGCGGTGAAGGTCTTCGCGCGCTTCAGGCCGGAGAACACCGCCTGGAGCTCCTGGGCAAGTTCCGACTGCCCCTGCACCTGCTGGATCAGTGCCGAGAGCCGGACCGTGACCGGACCGAGAAGATTGTTCACGTCATGCGCGATCCCCTGCGCCAGAGCGGCGAGGTTTTCTTTCCGAAGCTGCACCGACTGCGTGTCGAGATCCTCCGCCGCAGGTTTTGGCTCCGCTTTTTCAGGCTTCGCCGCCTCGACCGGGCTGATGAGAATCGTGAAGTTCAGCAGCTTTCGCAGGCTGTTGAAAACCGCGCGAACCCGCCACTTGCAAGCCACCGAGGTCTGGGACCGCAGGGTTTGAAGGTGGCATTCGCACTCATGGCAGCCGCCGTTTTCGATGGAGTGTCGCAGACTCTGAAAAAGGATCGCCGCATCCCGGTCGTCCGCCACGAGGTCATTCAGGCCCAGACCGCGCAGACCGGTCTCAGGGTCCGCCCCGGCCAACATCGCGGCGGCAGCATTGCTGAAAAGCACCTTCGGACCACATTTCGGATCACTCGCTTCGCTTTCCACAATCACCACACCATCCGCGACCTGATCCAAAGCCACCCGCAGGTAGTAGTTGGCCACTTTTAGGTGCTCCAGCCCTTGTTCCAATTCGGCGACCGAGGAGGGAATGTCGTTGGAGGTGGTGGAAGTAGTCATGGAGAATCCGCTCGGTTCGGCTCTCTTTAGCAATCACAAATAATTAAGACAACTTTAATTTTTGATATTTTGAATTTTTCTGACTCCCATTTTTGAGAGTGGGTATTTGCAGTGGCTTCAAATCTTCCTCATTCACTTTGAAAAAGCCCTTGCCGAAACACGCTTCTCCTTTACCATCGCCGCCCCTATGTCCAAAAATGCCGGTATCGCCAAGACGAGGAAAGCTTATTCCAAGCGGTTCAAAGTAACTGCCACGGGTAAGGTGCTGCGCCGTAAACAAGGCAAGCGCCATATCCTGCAGAACAAGAGCCGCAAACGGAAACGCAACCTCGGTAAAGTCGCCCTCGTGGCGGAAGTGGATGTCAAAGCAATCAAGGCGAACATGCCGTTCTCCCATCGCTAAGACGACCACGGCTTCTCAACAGGAAGCCACGATGAATCAGCCTGATCCCCGCCGCGGGATCTTCGACCAGGTGAGGCCGACCATCGCTACCCCAACAACAGCCTGATCAGAGACAACGAAACATGCCAAGAGCCACCAACTCCCCCGCCAGCAGGAAGCGTCGCAAGCGCGTGCTGGCCAAAGCCAAAGGATACCGCGGATTCCGCAGCACTCACTTCCGCTACGCCAAGGACGCCGTCCGCAAGGCGGAAACCTACGCCACTCGCGACCGCAAAACCAAGAAGCGCAACTTCCGCAACCTGTGGGTGCAGCGCATCAACGCCGCCACCCGCCCCCTCGGCCTGAGCTACTCCCGCTTTATGGAAGGCCTCAAGTTCGCCGGTATCGATCTCGACCGCAAAGTCCTCGCCGACCTCGCTGTCAAAGACATCGCCGCCATCGAAGCTCTCGTCCAGCAGGCCAAGGCCGCGCTGGAAAAGAAAGCCGCCGCCGCTCCCGCCGCCGCCTAAACCGCAGGTTCAATCCAACCTTTCACCGCAGCCGGGACGCATCACGTCCCGGCTGTTTTCTTTTTCCTGGTCATCTTCATTTTCAGCCATGCTCTCCCAACTCGACTCTCTCAAGACCGAAGCCCTCGCCGCTATCGATGCCGCGCAGGATGAATCCACGCTCGAAGCCGTGCGCGTGAACTTCCTCGGCAAAAAAGGCAGCGTCACCGCCCTCAGCCAGGGCATGAAGGACGTGCCGGTCGATCAAAAGAAGGAGGTCGGTGCCAAACTCAATGATGTGCGCACCGCAGTCACCGAAGGCATCGAATCGAAGAAACTCGCGCTGCAGGCCGCGAAGGATGCCAAGGCCGTCGAAGGCATCGACATCACGCTGCCGGGCCGTCCGGGCTCCGGCGTCGGCGCGCTGCACCCGCTCACACAGATTCGCGATCTCGCCATCCGCACGCTGCGCCGCATGGGTTTCGCACTGGCTGAGGGACCCGAGATTGAAACCGAGTGGCATTGCTTCGATGCGCTGAACACGCCTGCCGATCATCCGGCACGCAACGAGAAGGACACCTTCTACCTCCCCGATGGCCGCCTGCTGCGCACGCACACCTCCAGCGTGCAGATCCGCACCATGGAAGCCGCGAAGTCGCTGCCCGTCCGCATCATCGCCCCTGGCGCTGCCTATCGCCGTGACGAGATCGACGCGACGCATCTGAGCGTCTTCAACCAACTCGAAGGTCTTTACGTCGCCAATGATGTGAGCCTCGGCGATCTCAAAGGCACGCTCGAATACTTCTTCCGCGAGATCTTCGGCCCTGGCACCGCCGTGCGTTTCCGCCCGCACTTCTTCCCCTTCACGGAGCCGAGCTTTGAGATCGACGTGAAACTCGAAGCCAAGGGCAAGGAGGCCCGCTGGATCGAAATCGCCGGCTGCGGCATGGTCGATCCCGCCGTCTTCACCGCCATCAACAAAGCGCGTGGCGACACGCTCTTCGATCCCGACACCACCACCGGCTTCGCCTTCGGTCTCGGCCTCGACCGCCTCGCCATGATCATGCACGGCATCACCGACATCCGTCACCTCATCGACAACGACGTCCGCTTCCTCCAGCAGTTCGCCGCTTGAGGAAGCATCTTTGGACAGGATTCACAAGATTTCAGGATTATGCAGTATTTACTTTGGGACGCCCGATGACGCTCGACGAATGGACACATAAGGTGATTGGCATTGCGATGGAGATTCATCGTGAGCTAGGACCTGGTTTCCTTGAATCCGTGTATCATCGAGCGCTGGAGATCGAGATGGCCAGCTCCGGCTTTTCCTTTGAATCCAACATCCCACTGAATGTGTTCTATAAGAGCAAGCTGGTCGGCAAATTCGAAGCAGATATGATCCTTACGGTGGGCAGTCTGAAACTGCTTCTCGAATTGAAGGCATGCGAAGCCATCACCAAGGCCCATGAGGCGCAAACGGTGAACTATCTCGCCGCCACCGAGATCGAAGACGGCCTAATCATAAATTTCGGTGCCAAAAGCCTCGAGTTTCGTCACAAATTCCGAACCTATCGGCCCAGGCCTCCGCGATAGCCAACGAGCACCGCATCACCTCGCGCTAATCCTGCATAATCTTGAAATCCTGTTAATCCTGTCCAAACCAGCCCCGCATCATGCAAGTCTCCCTCTCTTGGCTCAGCACCCATCTCGATCTGAGCAGTTACACCGTTCCGCAGCTCTCTGATCTCCTTACCTTCGCCGGTGTTGAGGTGGAAGGCATCGAGGAAAAAGGTGTGACCACCGACAAAGTCGTCGTCGCGCAGATTCAGTCCTTCGAACAGCATCCGAACGCTGACAAACTCAGCGTCTGCCAGGTCGATGACGGCAGCGGCACCACACGCCAGATCGTCTGCGGCGCGAAGAATTTCAAAGCGGGCGACAAAGTGCCGTTGGCATTGCCGGGCGCTGTTTTGACCGGCGGTTTCACGATCAAGGAAGGCAAGCTGCGCGGCGTCGATTCGCTGGGCATGATGTGCAGTGGCAAGGAACTCGGCCTTGGCGATGACCACAGCGGTCTTCTCATCATGTCGCCTGATTCGCCCGTCGGCACGCCCTTCAACCAGCTCAATCCCTCCGACGTCCTCTTCGATCTCGAGATCACGCCGAACCGCCCCGATCTCCTCAGCCACCTCGGCCTTGCCCGCGAACTCGCCGCCCTCACCGGCCTTCCGCTCCAGAGTGAACGCCATCATGCGAAGACTTCAACGAAGGTCAAAAAAGCCGCCGAGGATCAGGTCGTCACTCAGGCCGCCGATGCCTGCCCGCTTTACACCGCACGTCTGATCAAGGGCGTGAAGATTGGCCCCAGCCCCGAGTGGCTGCGCCGTCGTCTGGAAAGCATCGGCCTGCGTCCGATCAACAGCATCGTGGACATCACGAACTTCGTGCTGATGGAGATGGGGCAGCCGCTGCATGCCTTCGATCTCGACAAGCTCAACGGCGGCATCGTCGTGCGCATGGCCGCTGAAGGTGAGAAGTTTCTCGCGCTCGACGGCCAGAACTACTCGCTGCAAACCGACGATCTCGTCATCGCCGACAGCGAGCGTCCCGTCGCCATCGCTGGCGTCATGGGCGGTGAGGAAACCGGCGTCACCGACACCACGGTCAACGTGCTGCTCGAAAGCGCCTACTTTGCTCCCAGCGGCATCCGCCGCACCTCGCGCCGTCTCGGGCTCAGCAGTGACAGCAGCTACCGCTTCGAGCGCGGCATCGATCCGCAGCAGGTTCTCGGCGCCTCCGAACTCGCCACCAAACTGATCCTCTCCATCGCCGGCGGCACTGCCGAAGAAGTCGTTCTCGTCGCTGGCGAAGCGCCCACGCTCGTCGGCGAAGTCACGCTCGATGAAGATCGCACGCGCAGGCTGCTCGGCACGCCGGATATCACCGGCGATGAATTTCACGCCATTCTCGAAAAACTCGGCCTCACCAAGAAATCTGCCAACAAGCACGAGAGCCACTGGGGCATCCCGAGCTATCGCCTCGACCTGCAGCGTCCCGTTGATCTCGTTGAGGAAATTGCCCGCGTCATCGGTCTCGATCGCGTGCCTTCACGGCAGGCCGCCGTCGCTTCGCCAGTCGAGGCCGCCGATCGCGCTTACGATTTTGCGATGAACCTGCGCCAGGCGCTTGCCGCTCGCGGTTTCTTCGAAGCACAAACACTGCGTCTCATCTCCACGGCACAACTTGCGGACAATCCCAACACCGCCGAAGCAGTCGCCGTCAAAAATCCGCTCAGCGAAGACCACACCACGCTGCGTCCGAGCATCGTTCCCGGCCTCATCGCCACCGCCGCGCTGAACATCCGTCAGGGCCTGCATCGTCTGCGTTTCTTCGAACTCGGCCGTGTGTTTCTGCAACTTCCGAAAGGCGGCAGTCGCGAAGAGGAACGCCTCGCCATCCTCCTTAGCGGCCCCGTGTCGCCCACGAGCTGGCACGCGCGCGAGCCGCAGGCCGCCGACATCCATGAGCTCGTCGGTCAGATTCAGAACCTCACACGCACGCCGTTTGAAGTACGCCCGGTGAAGGAAAACACCGCCAAATTCCTCCTCACCAGCGAACTCCGCTCCGGCAATCGCGTCCTCGGCTGGATCTCGCAGCTTCATCCCTCACGCGCCCGCGATATCGACGCCCGCCATCCCGTTTACGTCGCCGAACTTCTCCTTAGCGCCCTGCGTCAGGGCAGCTCCGGTCCCACGAAATTTGAAGAACTCCCCCGCTTCCCCGGCATGACCCGCGATGTCGCCATGGAAGTCCCCGCCGACCTCCCCCACGCCAAAGTCACCACCTTCTTTGCTGCACAGAAGCACCCGCTCTTCATCGGTGCCGAAGTCTTCGACGTCTTCACCGACCCCACCGGCCAGAAAATCGCCAACGACCGCAAATCCATCGCTTGGACCCTCACCTACCGCGCCAGCGACAGAACCCTCGCCACCGCCGAAGTCGATGCCGCCCACACCGCCATCCTCACGGCGCTGGAGAAGACATTACCTGCGACAGTGCGGCGGTGATAGGCTGCCAAAATGAATACTGCTATCGCATTGGGCATTGGCTTGGAGGGTGTCGCCTTCCTGATCCTGGGCTTCGTCGTGGCGCTGCGAACGAAACGTCAATACGGCTTCCTCTCCCCCTTGGGATTCATGTGCGCGGTTTTGCTCAATCGAATCTGTCGGTTTCTTTCCATACCATTGATCACGCGTGCTGTTTCGGAAGCAGACCAAGACAAGATGCGGACCGCAGCTTCCAAACTGACCGAAGACGACCGGATCTTCTATCTCGGGATCAACGGCCACGCTGATGGCATTTGGTTTTTGGGGGCAATGTTGTTCTTATTCAGCGGCTGGCTTGATTTGAAGTCGGCAGGCAAAGATTCATCCAGAAAAAGCAGATTGACGCTGATGGTCATCGGATCGCTCCTCATTGTGCTTTCTGTCTTTTACCCCGTCTGGATGCGGCAACGCATCGGGTGATCACATCACCTCGCTGATCACCTTCGCCACGCGGTCCATCTCCACTTCGGTGTTGTAGAAATGCGGGCTGAAGCGCAGCAGAGGCTGTCCGGCGCGGTTGTGGCGCAGGGATGGGGTGATGCCTTGCTCGTTGAGGTGTTTGGAGATGTCTTCGAGCGAGCGTGAGGCGTGCTGCACGGTGGTGATGCCGGAGGCGTTGATGCTCTGTGGATCAGGGCCGAGGAAGGTGAAGCCTTGAGGTGCCAGACCGGCGTGCAGACGGGCTTTGAGCTTCACAAGCTGGACGCTGATGGCTGGGAGGCCGATTTCCTGAATCAGGTCGATGCCGGCTTTCATGCCGAGGATGCCGGAGATGTTCAGCGCGCCGGGTTCGTAGCGACGACCGCCGCGCTCGAAGGCGATTTCTTCCTGCGCGATGAAGTTCGGGCTGCGCACGTTCCAAGAGCCGAGCAGACTGGGGCGTAACATGTCCTGCAACTCCTCGCGAACGTAAAAGATGCCCGCGCTCATCGGCCCAAGCATCCATTTGTGCGAGTCGGCGGAGAGGAAATCGACGTGATCAACGCGCGTTTCGAAGGCGCCGACGGTTTGAATGGCGTCGAGGCAGAACAATACGCCACGCTCACGCAGCATGCGACCGATTCGGTCGATTTCGATGCGGTAACCGCTCTGGAAGTGGCAGGAGGCCACTGCGACGAGCTTGGTTTTCGGTGTGAGCGCCGCTTCGACGAGTTCAGGAGTGATTTCGCCGAGAGAGGCCGGTTGCAGTCGCTTCAAGACGACGCCGTGCCGTTCCAGATCGCTCCACGGATACACGTTCGCCGGATAATCATCGAGATAGCTGACGACTTCATCGCCCGCCTGCCAGGGCAGTCCATTCGCGACCAAACTGAGGCCGACTGAGGTCGGGCCGATGAGGGCGATCTCGCTGGCCTTGGCACCGATCAGCTCCGCAGCGACGACGCGGGTCTCATTCACCGCCTTCCACGCTTCGGGATACTCCTGCATGCGCAGGCAGCTTTGTTCGAGGTAGTCCTGCATCGTGCGCGCCACGCGGCGCGGCAGGATGGTGACGCCGGCGTGGGCGAGGAACAGGCTGTCTTTAATGACCGGAAACTCCTGCTGGCGCAGGGATTTGTTGGAAATCAGGGCGTCGAGGGTGAGCATGGCGGGTAAATGACGAATGATTACGAACTGCCGAGCCCGTTCGTCATTCCATCACTCGGAATTCCTCATTCAGCGAGCCTAAGCGACTTTCAAGGTCTTCGCCCCTTCGTCAATGAGGTGCCAGAAGTTCTTTGACTGGCTGAGGGCCTCGTCTTCGCCGCCGCCGGGGAGGTTGCTGCGGAAGAGGAAGTCGGTGAGGGTGTTTTTGTGCAGCACGCGATGCACACGGACGTTGCCATCGACGATGGCGAAGTAGATGCGATGGTCGTCGGCGCGGCAGCGGTAGAGCTTTTTGGCACCACGCTCCAAGACACCGTAGCGCTTGCCGAGAATGCTTTCGTCGATGTCTGCGGGCTGAATGTTCAGCGCCTCAAGCAGCTTGAACTGTACCTGGGTGGGCAGCTGCGACAGTTCGGAGGCACTGATGTCATTGAAAACGATCTGGATCACGGCGGTCAGTATTTTTTGATCACATGCTTCTTGCGCACCGACTCCATCCAACTGTCGATCGTGGCCTTGGATTTTTCCTGGCTGATCATCCGCTCGATCTCCGAACGCTTGCTTTCCAGCGAGGGAGCGGTGCCGAGCTTTTTTGCGTCGCAGGAGACAATGATGTAGCTCGTTTCCATGTCGATGACCTGGCTGATGCCGCCGGTCTTGAGAGACATGGCCGCATCGGCGATGGCGGGCATCATGTCGGTCTTGGCCATCCAGTCCCACGCGCCTCCGTTCTCTGCGCGGCTGTCCTGCGAGTAGGCTTTGGCCGTTGCCGAGAAGTCGGCGCCGTTAACGACCTTCGTCCGGAGTTCCTGGGCGAGTTTTTTCTGTTTTTCGGGGGTGGCCCCCGTTTCGCCGGAAAACTTCGGGATGGTGATGGTCGAGATTTTGATCTGGTCCCCTTCCCGCCACTGATCCACATACTTGTCATAGTAGGCCTGCACCTCCTTAGGCGTGGCGGGCGGGTGCTCGCCGGAATGACGGGCGCGCATGACGTTCATGATGACCATCTTCTCACGCATTTCGCGGAACTTTTTCAGCGACATTCCGGCCTTGGCCAGTTCATCGACAAGGGCGTCACGGTCACCTTTGAAACTCTCGCGAATGATGCCGTTGATGTCGTCATCGACATACTGGGGCTTGATGACGCCGCCGATCTTTTTGAACTCGGCCAGCAGAATCTCGCGATCAATCAACGACTCGACCGCAGACTCCCTCACGGCAGCCAGCTCCTTGTTGAGACGCGCGGGATCGTTCCGGAACTGATAGGCCAGCACCTGCTCCTGGGCCTTGATCGTATCCCTCACCTCGGAGCTGATGATGGGCACGCCGTCAACGGAGGCGACGACGCGGAACGACTCGGCATAGGCGCCGGGCACGGCAAGGGACAGGAAAAGGCAGGTGCGCAGAAATAGCATGACGAATGAACGCCCATCGTAAGGCGTGGGAACCGTGTGGCAAGGCGAAGTTAAGGCCACGAAACACCCTCTAAAAGCAGCTTCGCCTTGCGTGGCAGGCTCTCCAGTCTCTACTCTGCACCTCCCAATCGCCGATCCCATCCAGCCATGAGCAAGAAAGCCTCCGCCAAAAAGAAGCCCGCCGCCAAAGCCGCCGGCAGTTCCAACAAGAGTCTCCTCGTCGAAAACCGTGTCTTCAAGCCGGATGCAGCCTTTGCGAAAAAGGCCCGCATCGGCTCCATGGCCCAGTACAAAAAGATGCACGCCGAGTCGCTGAAGCACCCGGACAAGTTCTTCGGCCGCGAAGCCAGGGAGCTCACCTGGAGCAAACCCTTCACGAAGGTGCTCGACTGGAAATGCCCGAACGCGAAGTGGTTCACCGGCGGCAGGCTCAATGTCAGTGAAAACTGCCTCGACCGCCATCTTAACGGGCCGCTCAAGACGAAGGCCGCCCTCATCTGGGAGGGCGAGCCCGGCGAGAAGCGCGTACTGACCTACCAGCAGCTCCACCGCGAAGTCTGCCGCTTTGCCAACGTCCTGAAGCGTCACAAGGTGAAAAAGGGAGACCGCGTCATCATCTACATGCCAATGATTCCCGAGGCCGCGATCGCGATGCTCGCCTGCACCCGCATCGGAGCCGTGCATAGCGTGATTTTCGGCGGCTTCAGCGCGGAATCGATCAAGGACCGCGTGCTGGACAGCGGCGCGTCCATCGTCATCACCGCGGACGGCGGCTATCGTCGTGGAGCGGTCGTGCCTCTGAAGAAAAACGTGGACGATGCCCTGAAGGGGAAGGACACGCCGGTGAAGACCGTGGTCGTGTTCCGCCGCACGGGTCAGGACATCCACATCGAGGAAGGTCGCGACGTCTGGTGGCACCGCGAGCTCGAATATGTCGATGCGCATTGCCCGGCCATGGCCCTCGATTCCGAGGCACCGCTCTTCATTCTTTACACCAGCGGCAGCACCGGCAAGCCAAAGGGCATCCTGCACAGCACCGGCGGCTACCTGCTGCACGCGCAGATGACCTGCAAATACGTCTTCGACCTGCGTGATGACGACGTGTACTGGTGTACTGCGGATGTCGGCTGGGTCACGGGGCACACCTACATGGTCTATGGCCCGCTCGCCCTGGGTGCGACGTCTCTCATGTACGAAGGCGCGCCGAACTGGCCGGAGAACGATCGCTTCTGGCGCATCATCGAAGAATATGCCGTTACCGTTTTCTACACCGCACCGACGGCGATCCGCGCGTTCATGAAATGGGGAGACGACTGGCTCAAGAAGCATGACCTCAGCAGCCTGCGCCTGCTGGGCACGGTCGGCGAGCCGATCAATCCGGAGGCCTGGATGTGGTATCACAACAAGGTGGGCGGCGGCAAATGCCCCATCGTTGATACCTGGTGGCAGACCGAAACCGGCGGCCACATGATCACGCCGCTTCCCGGTGCGGTTCCCACCAAGCCCGGCACCGCCACGCTGCCTTTCTTCGGCGTCGATGTCGGCATCGTTGATGATCTTGGCAAGGAAGTCGGTCCGAACGAACAGGGCAAGCTCGTCATCAAGAAGCCCTGGCCATCCATGCTGCGCGGCATCTGGGGCGACAAGAAGCGCTACCAGGAAACCTACTGGAGCGAGTTCAAAGGCTGGTACTTCGCCGGAGACGGAGCGCGCCGCGACAAGGACGGCTACATCTGGATCATCGGCCGCATCGACGACGTGCTGAACGTCGCCGGTCATCGCCTCGGCACCGCCGAAGTCGAGAGCGCCCTCGTCGCGCACCCGGCCGTCGCCGAGGCTGCCGTCGTCGGTCGTCCGGACGAAATGAAAGGCCAGGGTGTTGTCTGCTTCGTCACCGTGAAGGAAGGCGTCAAATCCAACCGCGAACTCGGCGATGAACTCAAGCGCCATGTCCGCAAGGTCATCGGCCCCGTCGCCACGCCGGACGAAGTCCGCTTCGCCGCCGCCCTGCCAAAGACGCGCTCCGGCAAGATCATGCGCCGCCTCCTGAAGCAGATCGCCGCAGGTGAAATCATCAAGGGCGACACGACAACCCTCGAAGACATCAACGTCATCGCGCAACTGGCCGCGAGCGGCGAGGATTGATCATGTCGAAAGTTGACCCGGCGGACGGTGGCGGAGAGCGTTTTCTCCTCATCGTCCGCTTTTTTTTGCCTCACTCCGGCGTTTAAGCAGGCGACCACTCACCGAATCACATGACCCGCTCCGCCCTCCTCCTCTGCTTCTCCGCCCTGACCCTTCACGCCGCCGACTGGCCCACGTTTCGCGGCGCCGACCGCACGGACATCTCCACCGAGACCGGCTTGCTCAAGAGCTGGCCTGCCGACGGCCCGCAGCGCATCTGGCTCAATGAGGACGCCGGGCTCGGCTACGCAGGCTTCGCCGTTGTCGGCGGCACTTTGTACACGATGGGTGCGCGGGATGCGGTGGAGTATGTGATCGCCATCGACACGACGACGGGCAAAGAAAAGTGGTCGGCGGAGGCGGGGGCGCTGCTCACCAATGGCTGGGGTGACGGCCCGCGCTCCACCCCCACGGTGGCTGACGGAAAAGTGTACGCTCTGGGCGGCAAGGGAACCCTCGTCTGTCTCGAAGCGGTCGATGGCAAGGAGCTGTGGCGCGCGAGCATGACCGACCTCGGCGGCAAGGTGCCGGGGTGGGGCTACTGCGAGAGTCCGCTCATCGTGGACGACCTCGTCGTCGTCACTCCAGGCGGATCGCAGGCGACACTCGCCGCTTTTGACAAAACCAGTGGCAAAAAAGCCTGGCAGTCCAAGGACTGGATGGATGGTGCGCAGTACGCCTCCGCCATCGCGGTGGATCACAACGGCGCCAAGCAGATCATCCAGCTCACCATGCAAAGCATCGCCGGCGTCAACGCCATGAACGGCGAGGTACTCTGGCGCACCGACTTTCCCGGAAAAACGGCCGTTATTCCGACGCCGATCTTCAGCAACGGGCAGGTCTTCGTCGCCGCCGGCTACGGCGTCGGCTGCAAGTCCGTCAAGATCGGCCCCGGCAACACCGTCGAAGAGGCTTACGCCAACACCGACATGGTCAATCATCACGGCGGCGTCATCCTTCACGAAGGCCACCTCTACGGCTACTCCGACAAAGGTGGCTGGACCTGCATGGACTTCAAAACCGGCGCGGTGAAGTGGCAGGAAAAGAACGCGCTGAAAAAAGGCGCGATCCATTTCGCCGACGGCATGTTCTACCTCCTCGAAGAGAAAACCGGCACGTTGGCGCTCATCGAAGCCTCGCCCGAGGCATGGAAGGAAAAAGCCCGCTTCACGCTCAGCCCGCAGACCACGCAGCGGAACCCGAAAGGCATGGTCTGGACCCACCCCGTCGTCAGCGACGGCAAGCTCTTCCTGCGCGATCAGGAGCTCCTGTTCTGCTTTGATGTGAGCGGGAAGTAATTCGGCACATGGGCGTCCGCGCCCGGCTGTCTTTACACACTATTGACAGAACCCTGGTGGTTCCGGCTATGCTCCTCAGCAGCCATGAAAACCACTTTGCCATGCCTCGCCCTCGCCGCGCTGTTCGTCTCGCACGTCAGCGCGGAAACTTCGCTGACGATCTACAATCAAAACTTCGGCGTCGTGCGTGACGTCGTGCCGTTGGATTTGCAGCAGGGCGTCAATCAGGTGCGCTTTGCCGACACCACCGCGCACCTGGAGCCCGACTCAGTCATCCTGCGCGATCCGAAGTCCGGCGTGAACCTCAGCATCCTGGAGCAGAACTACCGCGCCGATCCCATCTCCTCCGGCCTGCTGCTCAATCTCAACGAGGGCAAAGTCATCGACTTCTTCGTGCGCGAGGCGAACAAGCCGGACCGCATCGTGAAGGGCAAGGTCATCCGCAGCGGCTACGTCCCGCACAATCAGAGCGCCATGCAGCGCTACGGCAACCGCTACCACCAAAGCCAGATGGTCATGGCGCAAGGCACCGCGCAGCCGGTGATCGAGGTGGACGGCGTGTTACAGTTCTCCCTCCCCGGTGAGCCTCGCTTCCCCGCGCTTGCCGACGACACCATCCTCAAGCCCACGCTCGACTGGCGCATTCATGCCGAGAAGGCCGCCAAGCTCGACGCCGAACTCTGCTACGTCACCGGCGGCATGAGCTGGGAGGCCGACTACAACATCGTCTCCCCCGAAAAAGGCGATCTCATGGACCTCACCGGCTGGGTTACCATCGACAACCAGTGCGGCAAGACCTTCAAGGACGCCAAGCTGCAGCTTGTTGCCGGTGATGTGGCGAAGGTGACAGACGACGGGCGTTCTTTGCTGCCAAACGTGAACTATGATTCCAGCGGTGGATTTGCGGCGAGAGCACCCGCCGTCACCGAAAAAGCCTTCGACGAATACCACCTCTACTCACTCCCGTTGCCCACCACCCTGCATGACCGCGAGACGAAACAGGTCGAGTTCGTCCGCGCCGGAGGCGTCCAATCCGAGCGCTTGTTCATCTACGACGGCGTCGCCATCGATCAGAACCGCTACCGCGGCTCGCGGATGGAAAACATCCGCAACGATCAAAACTACGGCACCGAAAGCAATCCCAAGGTCTGGGTCATGCGCGAGATCAAGAACAGCGAGGACAACAAGCTCGGCATGCCTCTCCCCAAGGGGAAAGTGCGCTTCTACCGCCAGGATGACGACGGGAGGCTGCAATTCGTCGGCGAGGACATCATCGACCACACCGCCCGTGATGAAACGCTGCGGCTCTACACCGGCAACGCCTTCGACCTCGTCGGCGAGCGCACGCGCACAAACTTCAAGACCGACAACTCCAACCACTGGCTCGACGAATCCTTCGAGATCAAAGTCCGCAACCGCAAGCAGGACGAGGCCGTCGAGATCCGCGTCGTCGAGCACCTCTACCGCTGGACGAACTGGGAAATCCGCGAGCCTTCCAACGCCTTCGAGAAAAAAGACGCCCAGACCATCGAGTTTCGCGTCGCCTTGAAGCCCGGCGAGGAGAAGACCCTGAGCTACACCGTCCACTATTCCTGGTGAGTCCTTCACCGATCTTCTCAATCCAGCCTGCCGCGCTGTCGGCCAGCGGGAGAAGCCTCCCCACCTCAGCGCCAGTGATGACAACGAAGATGACATGATGGGGCCTGTGGACGCGTTTGATAAGCACCGCCATGAAACGCACGCTGCTCCTCCTCTCCGCCCTTTGCTCTCCGCTTTCCGCCTTTGCCGACAACTGGCCCATGTGGCGTGGAGCGAACGGGGACGGCACCACGACGGAATCGAACCTGCCGGAGAAGTGGAGCACTGAGGAGAATGTGCTGTGGAAGGTAGCGCTGCCGGAGCGGGGGAATTCGACGCCGGTGGTGTGGGGCGACAAAGTGTTCGTCACGCAGGCGATCGAGAAGGAGGGCAAGCGCCTGCTGCTGTGCTTTGACAAGAACACGGGGAAGCAGCTCTGGGATGCGGGCACGATCTATAAACAGCCGGAGCTGACGCATGCGACGAACCCGTACGGCTCCGCCTCACCCGCGACGGACGGCGAGCGCGTGATCGTGTTCTTCGCGTCGGCGGGCGTGTTTTGCTACGACATGAACGGCAAGGAGATGTGGAAGCGCACGGATCTGGGCAGGCTGCATCACATCTGGGGTTGCGGCACCTCGCCGGTGCTCGCGGGAGACCGGGTGTTCCTGAACTTCGGGCCGGGGGAGAACACGACGATGTATTGCTTTGATAAAAAGACGGGGAAGACGCTCTGGCAGCACAAGGAACCCGGCGGTGCCTCGGGTGAGGCGGGAAACAAGACCTGGCTCGGCTCCTGGAGTGATCCGCTGCTGCGCAAGGCGGGGGATCGGTACGAACTGCTCATGGGGTACCCCGGCCGTGCCTGCGCGTTTGATCCGATGACGGGCAAGGAGCTGTGGACCTGCGACGGATTGACGCCGCTGGTCTATAACTCGCCGCTGTTCGTGGACGGCATGGGCATCTTCATGTGCGGCTACGGTGGCGCGGCTATGGCGGTGAAGACGGGCGGCAGCGGCGACGTGACGGAAACGAACCGCGTGTGGCATGAGCCGCGCGTGCAGCAGCGCATCGGCAGCGGAGTGATTCATCAGGGGCATCATTACATCCTCACGGATGGCGGCATCGTGGAGTGCCGTGACATGAAGACCGGAAAGCTGGTGTACAACGAGCGCCTGAAAGGTCCCGGCCCCACGGCGAAGAACTGGTCCTCCCTCGTGCTCAGCGCGGACGGGAAGTGCTATGCGGCCAACCAGGGCGGCGACTGCTTCGTCTTTAAAGCCGGCCCCGTCTTTGAGCTGATCTCGACCAACTCGCTCGGCGAGCTGATCATCGGCTCCATCGCCGTGAGCGACGGACGGCTGTTCATCCGGGGCTACAAGAACCTGTGGTGCATCGGCGGGAAGTAGGGGCTTTCACCGGGGATGGGGGCCGCATTTCCCTTTGACCCTGAGGGGGCGAGACGCTAACGGACGCGTTTCCAGCCCCGCCCATGGCCGCCTCTGATCGTCAACACACCCTCGCCAAAGCCGTCTCCATGACGGGAACCTCGCTGCACACCGGAGAGCAAGTCACGCTCACCCTGCAGCCCGCGCCGGAAAACTTCGGATTCAAGTTCCGCCGCATCGATCTGGAGGACAAGCCGTTCATTCCGGCCCTGGTCGAGAAGGTGCAGAAAGTCGAGCGCGCCACGACCATCGCCGAAGGCGGCGTGAACGTACACACCGTGGAGCACGTCATCTCCGCCCTCGCGGGCATGGGAGTGGACAATGCCATCATCGAGATGGACGCCAACGAGCCGCCGATCGCCGACGGCAGCGCGATGCCGTTTGTGGAGCTGATCAAATCCGCCGGGCTCGCTGAGCAGCAGGAGGCGCGGAAGGTCTTCGAGGTCCGTGAGCCGATCTACCAGGAGACGCGCGACGGCACGATCCTGACCATCGTTCCCGACAAAAAGTTTCGCATCTCCTGCACCAACGTCGGCCCCGAAGGACGCTTCACGCAGTATTTCAGCACGGAGATCACCCCCGAGACCTACGAGAAGGAGATCGCCGCGGCGCGGACCTTTGTGTACTATGAGGACATCGCCCCGCTGATGGAAAAGGGCCTCATCAAAGGCGGCACGCTGGAAGCGGCGGTCGTCATCCGCGGCGACACGCTGCTTTCCAAGCAGCCGCTGCGCTTTGCGGACGAGTTCGTGCGTCACAAGATCCTCGACATCGTCGGAGACCTGATGCTTTCCGGAAAGCGCATCCTCGGGCACGTCATCGCCGTGCGTCCCGGACACGGCCCGAACACCGAGCTGGCCCGCTCCGTGGTTCAGCAGTATGAGGCGATGCGCAGCATGATGCCCGCCGCCATCAACATCCCCTCGGGGGACGCCGTGCTGGACATCAACGAGGTGATGAAAATCCTCCCGCACCGCTACCCTTTCCTGATGGTGGACCGCATCATCGGCTTCGAGGGCGAAACGAAGTGCAGCGGAGTGAAGAACGTCACGATCAACGAACCCTTCTTCCAGGGGCACTTCCCCGGCCACCCCATCATGCCGGGCGTGCTGCAGCTTGAGGCCATGGCCCAGGTGGCCAGCATCGTGCTGCTGCGCATGCCGGGCAACCAGGGCAAAATCGGCTACTTCATGAGCGCCAACAACGTCAAGTGGCGCAGGCCCGTGCTCCCCGGAGACACCCTGGTCATCGAGACGGAGATCCTGAAGACCAAGCGCAGCATCGCCAGCGCCCACGGACGTTGCATGGTCAACGGCCAGCTCGCCTCCGAGGCGGAGCTGATGTTCAGCCTGGTGGATCGTTAATTCATCCAAGCGAGCACCCGCATGCCCTCATCCATTCACCCGACCGCCATCATCGACCCGACCGCCAGGATCGGCGGGGATGTGGAAATCGGCCCCTACTGCATCATCGGCGCCGACGTGGAGATCGGTGACGGCTGCCGGCTGCAGCATCACGTGACGATCATGGGGCCTTCGAAGATCGGAAAGAACAACCGCTTCTTTGCCTACGGCTCCATCGGCCAGCAGACGCAGGACTTGAAATACAAGGAGGAACCGACGTGGCTGGAAGTCGGTGACAACAACACCTTCCGCGAGTTTTGCTCCGTTCACCGTGCCACCGCTCCGAATGAGAAGACGATCATCGGCAGTCACAACAACTTCCTCAGCTACGTCCACATCGCGCACGACTGCATCGTCGGAAACCACGTCATTTTCTCGAACAACGGAACTCTGGCCGGGCATGTGACCGTCGAGGACCACGCCATCATCGGCGGGCTGACGGCGGTGCATCAGTTCTGCCGCATCGGCGCGCGTTCCATCACCGGCGGCTGCGCCAAGGTGGTGCAGGACATCCCGCCATTCTGCACGGCGGACGGGAACCCGGCCCGCGCCCGCGGCCTGAACATCGTGGGCCTGCAGCGCGCCGGTTTCAGCCGCGATCAAATGCGCGCCCTGCGCGCGGCCTTCCGCAAGGTCTATCGCAGCGGCTTGAACAACGCCCAGGCCATCGAGGAGCTTCGCGCCGGGGAACTCAGCGCTGAAGCCGCGATGTTTGTCGATTTCGTCGCCGCCACGAAGCGCGGGATCATTCCCGGCGGCAAGGCGGCCGGCGACGAAGAGGAGTGAGCCGGAAGCACGCTGGCGCGTGACGCTCGCGTGCGAGGGAAAAAACTCAGGACATGCCGAGGGCGGTCAGGACTTTGCCCACGCAGCCTTCCACCGTCAGTCCGTGCTTCTTCCGCAGGATCGGAACGCTGCCGTGCTCGACGAATTCGTCCGGCCAGCCGACGCGGACGACGGTGGTCTTGATCCCGGCATCGCTGAGGTGCTCGATGACGCCGCAGCCAAAGCCGTTGCACAGGATGTGGTCTTCGAGGGTGCAGACGACCTTCACCTTTTTGGCGAAGGACTCGATGCAGACGCCGTCGAGCGGCTTGATCCAGCGCGGGTTGATCAGCGCCACCGAGAGGCCCTTGGCTTCGAGCTCCTTCTTTGCGGCTTCCGCGACCGGAAACATGTCTCCCAGCGCGATGAGGGCCACGTCATCGCCGTCGGCGACGACTTCGGCCTTGCCGATTTCGAGCAGGACGGGCTTGTCCTTCGGCAGGATGCCCGGGCCGTTGCCGCGCGGGTAGCGGATGGCGATGGGGCCCTTTTCGTAGTTCGCCATGGTCCAGAGCATGTCCACAAACTCGTCCTCGCTGCGCGGCTGCATGTGAACGATGCCGGGGACACCGCGAAGGTAGGCGATGTCAAAGAGGCCGTGATGCGTCGGGCCGTCGTCGCCGCTGAGTCCGCCGCGGTCCATGCACATGCGAACGGGCAGATTCTGAATGGCCATGTCATGCACGATCATGTCGAACGCGCGCTGCATGAAGGTGGAGTAGATGGTCAGGAAGGGCTTGATGCCGTTCGTGGCGAGGCCGCAGGCGAAGAGCGCTGCATGCTCCTCGGCGATGCCGACGTCAAAGTAGCGCTCGGGGATCTCGTTTTTGAAGACACTCAGACCGGTGCCTCCCGGCATGGCTCCGGTGATCGCGACGATCTTTTTGTCCGTCTTCGCAAAGTCCGTCACGGCACGTCCGAAGACCTGCGAGTAGGTCGGCAGGTCACTGGAGGCCGTCTCCCCGGTCTCGACGTTGTATTTGCCGAGGCCGTGGAATTTGAGCGGGTCCTCGAGGGCTGGTTTGTAGCCGCGTCCCTTTTCCGTGATGATGTGGAGGATGACCGGCTCGGTCTGCGTCTTGAGAAACTCGAAGGTCCGGATGAGCAGCGGAATGTCGTGCCCGTCGATGGGACCGTAGTAGCGGATGCCGAACTCGTCGAAGAGCACACTTCGATTCGTCGGCGTCTGGCTCTGCGGCAGGATGATGTTCTTGGCCTTTCCTTCGACCTTCTCGGCAAAGCGGCGGGCGCCTTCGCCAAGGACAAATTCGACAAACTTGGCCGCCTTCTGATGCAGGGTGGCGTAGCCAGGATTCGTGGCGATGGCGTTCAGGTACTTCGCGATCGCACCCACGTTCTTGTCGATGGACCACTCGTTGTCGTTGAGGACGACAATCAGCCGCTCGGTGTGGGCGGCGATGTTGTTCATCGCTTCAAACACGGGGCCGCAGGTGAAGGCGGCGTCTCCGGCGACGCAGACGACGTGCTCGTCACCGCCGGCAAGATCGCGCGCGGTGGCCATGCCGAGAGCGGCGGAGAGGGCGGTGCCGGCGTGTCCGGCACCGTAGCAGTCATGCTCGCTCTCGGTGCGCAGAAGAAAGCCGTTGAGTCCGTCGTGCTGGCGGATGGTGTGGATGCGGTCCCAGCGTCCGGTGAGCATCTTGTGGATGTAGCCCTGGTGGGCGACGTCGAAGACGAAACGGTCTTTCGGCGTATCGAAAACGCGGTGCAGGGCGAGGGTCAGCTCCACCACACCGAGGTTCGGCCCCAGATGACCGCCGGTCTGGCTGAGCGTCTCAATGAGCGTTTGGCGGATTTTCTCCGCGAGATCGGGCAGTTTCTCCAGCGGCAGGGCTTTGAGATCGGCGGGCGAGTTGATGGCAGGCAGTTCGGTGTCCACAGGGTTAAAAAAGTCGTATTTCGCCACCCTCGGCGGCGTTGGGTTTGCGGCGGCGAGGGGCGGACTTGGGAGCGTCCCCCCCGTCCTCGTCTCCCTCATCAGAGGCGGCTACAAAAGGTGCAAGGGAGGCTTTGCCACCTTCAAGGTCGGTGCTGATCACTTCCACGCGGCGGCGCGCGCCGTCGATGCGCTGGCGGCAGAGCTTGAGCAGGGTCACCCCCTCCTCATAGCTGGAGATCATTTCCTCCAGGGACAACTGGCTGTCCTCCATGCCCGCCACGATCTCGTCGAGACGCTGCATCGCGTCCTCAAAGGAGGGTTCGTCGGACTTCGGATTGGATTTGCTCATGAGGTTCCTGCGCGGGGAGGGAGGCTGAAAAGGGCGGCCATTATCAGGGCATCAAAGGGGGCCGCAAGTCCGAAAAGCCGGCTTGAGAAAAGGCCTGGGGCATCTCGATTTCAACGTCCCGCCCCTTTCAGAACGGACTCCGCGTGAACACCGGGGTTCCGTACCTCCTTCAGCGCACAATTCGGGGAGCAATTTTCAGGCAACGAAGGTCCCCGTCCAGCAGCCAGCCGTCTTCATTGCGCACAATGACGCGCAGGGTCCTCGGCGGGCCGTCGCCGAGGTAGGTTTCAGCCTTGATGAGCGTGATGCTGAGACTGCCGTCGCTATGGCGGAGGATGGTTTGCGGTTTGTCGCTGTCGAACCATCCATCCTCGGTGAAGACGATGATGCCGTCCGCTTCGCGCTGAGTCCTGCTGATCCGGGCGCCGGCTGCGGGCCGAAGAATGAGGGTGATCGTTTCGCCCTTCTCCATCGCCTCGGAGGTCCAGGCGTCACTTTCACGTTCCTGGCGGGCACGCTCGGCCTCGATGAGCCTGTGCGCATCGGCGTCGAGTCCGGCGGTTTCCGCCACGGGAAGCGTGAGAGAGAGTTCCATCGAGCCGGGATGGCAGGAACTGCCGCAGCACATCCACGAGGCGGCACCGGTGAGCGTCACCGGGTCGCCGATCCTCAAGTCCGCCGGCGGAGTGATCTCGGTGCGCAGCATGACATCGCGGTCGAAGCCCTGCGCCTTGATCTTGAACATGAGCGTGCGCTCCGGCTCGGGATAGACGAGTTCCCCCGCCTTCCAGCCTTCGGGCAGCTTCCACTTCATCTGCGTCGGCACGCCGACGATGCCGGGAAAACGCCAGTAGGTGTGGTATCCGCGGTCATGATCGATCCACAGACCGACGGTGAAGGGCTTGCCCGGGACAACGGCAGTCTGCTCGGAGACGAGCTCAAGCTTGAGGCCGGTTTGTGCCCAAGCCGCAACGGGCAGAGCAACAAGAGCAAAGAACAGCAGTCGAAAAAGGAATCGAAGAGTCATGACAAACAATACGGGACCTTGTGACGCATCATGCGCCTCGAAGGTGCTGGCGAATCCAGGATGGACGGCGGCGGCAGTCCACCACTGCCCGAATTCGCACGACGCCATCGTCCAACGTGTAAAAGATCGCGAATGGAAAACGTTTCGACAAGGCGCGGTGATTTGGAGATGATCGATATCGGCGAATAAATTGCGCAGGAAGTAATCTCCAAGACCCGCCTCCTATTTCTCGTAAAAATGATGCCCTCGGACGAGATCGTCCCTGGCGAGATCGAGGATCTGGATCTTCATTTCACCGCCGCAAGAATCTCTTTTTTGGCATCCTCCCAGTCGATGAATCGGGCCGTTCCGGCGACCACGGAATCCTCACGAACGTCGAGCACTTCTTTATGCCACGCGGGAACCTCAAGTTCGCCTTCCACCGAGGAAATATCATCCCACAACGCCTCCATGACGAAGAGCTTCTCTTTCAGTGGAAGTTCATGCAGCGATTGAAGTGAAATCATGGCGATAGTTTATCCCCCATCCACCCGCCGGGCAAAAGATTTGATCTGGCCTCAATAGTCGGCATGCCCCGGCGTGCGGGCAAAGGGAATGACATCGCGGATATTGGGCACGCCTGTGACAAACATGAGCAGGCGCTCGAAGCCGAGGCCGTAACCGGCGTGAGGGACGCTGCCATAGCGGCGGAGGTCGGCGTACCAGGCGTAGTTCGCGGGGTCGAGCCCCTGCTTCGACATGAGACCTTCAAGCACGTCGAGACGCTCCTCGCGCTGACTGCCGCCGACGATCTCTCCGATGCCGGGAACGAGCAGGTCCATGGCGGCGGCGGTCTTGCCGTCGTCGTTCTGGCGCATGTAGAAGGGTTTGATGTCCTTCGGGTAGTTGAAGATGGTGACGGGGCCTTTGACGTGCTCTTCGGCCAGGAAGCGCTCGTGCTCGGTCTGAAGTCCTTCCTCCCAGACGACGGGATTTTCGAAGCTGCGGCCGGACTTGAGCAGGATCTCGACGGCGTCGGTGTAGCTGATGCGCTCGAAGGGTTTCGCGAGCGTCTGCTGCAGGCGGGCGACGAGGCCTTTGTCGATGAACTTGTTGAAGAAATCGAGTTCGTCCGGGCACTCGTCAAACATGGTCTGCACGAGGTAGCGCACGTTTTCCTCCGCCAGCGTCATGTCATCGGCGAGATCGTAGAAGGCCATCTCAGGCTCGATCATCCAGAATTCGGC
Organism: uncultured Prosthecobacter sp.; assembly: GCA_964452755.1. Taxonomy (GTDB): domain Bacteria; phylum Verrucomicrobiota; class Verrucomicrobiia; order Verrucomicrobiales; family Verrucomicrobiaceae; genus Prosthecobacter. Next base: position 173,807 of record CAYVQY010000002.1, read on the forward strand.
GGCGTGGCGCGTGGTGTTGCTGTTCTCGGCACGGAAGGTTGGGCCGAAGGTGTAAATGTTGCCGAGGGCGCAGGCAAAGGCCTCTCCCTGAAGCTGACCGCTGACGGTGAGGTAGGTGGGCCGGCCAAAGAAGTCCTGCTCCGGCTTTGTCGGCGTGTTCGGCTTCAAAGTCGTGACCTGGAACATCTCCCCCGCCCCTTCACAGTCACTGCTGGTGATGATCGGCGTATGGACGTGAAAAAAACCGCGTTCCTGGAAGAAGCGGTGAATGGCGAAGGACATCCTGCTGCGCACGCGGAAGACGCTGCCGAACAGGTTCGTGCGCGGCCGCAGGTGGGCGATGGTGCGGAGGAATTCCGGTGTGTGGCCCTTCTTTTGCAGCGGATAGCTGCCATCGGCTTCACCGAGGAGTTTCACTTCCTTGGCCTGCACCTCCCACTTCTGCCCGGCGGCGGGCGAGGCGATGAGATCGCCGATGATTTCGACGGAGGCTCCTGTGAGAATGCGCGGCAGCAAATCGGCAGTCGGCAGAGCGGCATCGACGACGACCTGGAGACCTTTGAAGCAGGAGCCGTCGCTGATTTCGAGGAAGGCGCAGGCCTTCGATTCGCGCTTCGTGCGCACCCAGCCGCGGGCGGTGATGCCAGCCCGGGGGGATTCGGAATGCAGGAGATTGAGAATCGTTTCGGGCATGGGATGGCGGATGCGGTTCGGTCAGTTGGTCTTGAGCACTTCGATGAAAGCCTCCTGCGGGATGTTCACCTTGCCGATGGCCTTCATCTTCTTCTTACCTTCCTTCTGCTTGTCGAGCAGCTTGCGTTTGCGGCTGATGTCGCCGCCGTAGCACTTGGCGGTCACGTCCTTGCGCAGGGCGCTGATGGATTCGCGGGCGATGATCTTGCCGCCGATGGCGGCCTGGATGGCGACGACGAAAAGCTGCTGCGGGATGACCTCCTTGAGCTTGGTGCAGAGCTGGCGGCCACGGCTTTCCGCCTTGGCGCGATGCACGATGCAGGAGAAGGCATCGACGGGATCACCGGCGATAAGGATGTCCATCTTCACCAGTTCGGCGGGCTGGTAGCCGGCGTGCTCGTAGTCCATGCTGCCGTAGCCGCGGGTGATGGACTTCAGACGGTCATTGAAATCGACGAGGATCTCGTTCAGCGGCATCACGGTGTGCAGCAGGACGCGGCGGTCGTCGAGCGTCTCGGTGTTGTTGACCTGGCCGCGCTTGTCCATGACGAGCTGCATCATGTCGCCGATGTGATCGTTGGGGATCATGATGTTGACCTTGACCATCGGCTCGCGGATTTCGTCGATCTGCTGGGCGCTGGGCAGGAAGCAGGGATTGTCCACGAGCATCTCGGTGCCGTCCGTTTTGCGCACTTCATAGATCACGGACGGGTAGGTCGAGATGACGTCCATGTTGAACTCGCGGCGCAGACGCTCCTGCACGATCTCCATGTGCAGCAGGCCGAGGAAGCCGCAGCGGAAGCCGAAGCCGAGCGCGGCGGAGCTCTCGCTCATGAAGGTGAATGCGGCGTCGTTGATCTGCAGCTTGCCGACGGCGAGCTTCAGCGCCTCGAAGTCGTCCGTGCTGACGGGATAGATGCCGCTGAAAACGAGCGGATGAATCTCCTTGAAGCCCGGCAGAGGCTCGGGCGCGACCTTTTTCGTTTCGGTGAGCGTGTCGCCGATCTTCACGTCGGCGGTGGTTTTCACGTTGGCGATGAGATAGCCGACGTCTCCGGCTTCCAGCTTCTCGCAGGCGGTCATCTTCGGGCGGAAGATGCCTACGTCCTTGATTTCGTAATCGAGTCCGGTGGACATCATGCGCACCTTCTGACCGCGCAGGATGGTGCCGCTGACCACGCGCACATAGCTGACGACGCCGCGGTAGGGATCGAAGACGGAATCGAACACCGAGGCGCGCAGGTAGCCGTCTCCCGGATCGGTCGGCGCAGGAATGTAGGCGACCACGGCTTCCAGGATGTCCTCGATGCCGATGCCCATCTTGGCACTGGCAGAGACGGCCTCGTCGGCAGGAAGCTGGAGAATTTCCTCAAGCTGCCGCTTGCAGTTCTCGACGTTCGCGCTCGGAAGATCGACTTTGTTGATGACGGGAATGACGTGCAGGTTCTGCTGCATCGCGAGGTTGAGATTCGCCACCGTCTGCGCCTCCACGCCCTGCGAGGCGTCGATGAGCAGGAGGGCGCCCTCACAGGCGGCGAGGGAGCGGCTGACCTCGTAGCTGAAATCGACGTGGCCGGGGGTGTCGAGCAGGTTGAGCTTGTACATCTGGCCGTTGCGGGCCTTGTAGTTCATGCAGACCGGATGCGACTTGATGGTGATGCCGCGCTCGCGCTCCAGATCCATCGCATCAAGGAGCTGGTCCTGCTGCTGTCGCACCGTGATGGTGTTGGTGAACTCCAGCAGGCGGTCGGAGAGCGTGGTTTTCCCATGGTCGATGTGGGCGATGATGGAGAAATTACGGGTGTTGGCTATGGACATTCAGGGGACGTGGGCAGGGGGAGCGGTATCTAGCGCTTCGCGGGATGGATTGCAATTGCGATACTTGCACCCCCTGGCGGACCGACGGAAGGTGCCGTCATGAAACCGGAACGACTCACGGAAGACCAATGCACGGCGGCGCTGGCCGCCCTGCCGGGCTGGGCCGTCGAAGGAAATGAACTGGTAAAGGAATACCGCTTTCCGTCCTACCTCGACGGCATCGGTTTCGTCCGCCGCCTCGCGGATGTGGCGGAATCCATGAACCACCACCCCGACCTGCGCGTCGGCTGGCGAAGGGTCCAGGTGCGGCTGACGACGCACAGCACCGGCGGCCTGACGGACCTGGATCTGGAACTGGCGAGATGCTCGGACGCCGCAGCAACATCCTTCACTCCACCCGACGCAGACACATCGGCTCCGTCCAGTTCCAGAACTGCGGCTCCAGCAGCGGCGCGTAGTTGGCGGGATCGGCGGCCAGGTGATTCTGCGGGGCGCCTTTGACGACTTTCGTTACCCCCTTGAGCCGGCCGGTTTTGATCGCCCCGGCCACGGCGTCATGGTCGATGGTCCAGATGAAAATCACGCCGTCATCCCCCTCCCGCAGGAGGTAGAGCGGCAGCGGAGCCTTTTTCTCCCCGGCCTCGCGAATCGTGGCAAAGCGCAAAGGCGTCTTGGACTCCGTGGGCTGACGCACGAGGATCTCGGTCGGCTTGGCTTCTCCGTCTGCCTCCTCCAGGCGCACCACGCCCGGGGCCGTGTCCAGCACGGTGAAGCGGGCCTCATCATCATCGTCTCCGGCCTGTGTCCAGGAGCCGTTCCAGTCCTCCGCCTTCAAGACGGCGGGCTGCGCACCGAAATTTTCATCCACCGTGGTTTCAGGACAGGATACCAGAGCGCAGGAGAGCAGCGCGGCGGCCAAGATGCGGAGCAGCTTGTTCACGGCGGCGGTTCGGAGATGAGCTGATCCCGCAGCCCCCCCGCACCGGGAGGAAGGGAAAGCGGGACTCCGCGTTCCGACGACGCATCATCAGGCGGAGGCAGAACAACGGGAGCCTCGATCGGAATCGCCTTCGGCACGGCAGGAGAGGCGACAGGAACAGCCGACGCGGCTGCGGCGGCTCTCGCACCGACCGACTGAACGGCGGCGCGTTTTTTCAACCACAGCGCGTCTCCGGAAAAATGCGCAACCATCCCGCCGAGAACCATCGAGCCGCCGATGAAAACCGCCGCCTTCAGCCACAGCGGCACGCCGTCATCCGCCACGAAATGCTCGGGCAGTGTCGGCGGTGCGGTGGCGGCGGCGCGCGCCCAGTCCGGCGCGTCGGGAGGAGCGGCGTCACCGTCGGCGTTTTTGAAAAGCAGCTCGGCAAAGCCGATGTAGGGAGTGTCGCCGCTCGACGCACCGCCCGTGGTGAGGGCGGCGGCGGGCACGCTCTTGACGGCGGGGGAGAACTCGCGTTTGACGGGCGGCTTGCTGACCGGGGTCGTTTTCGGGGAAGTACTCAAACCGGAAACCGTCGCAGGTTTCGTGCCGGAGGGCTTCACGGGCAGCTCCCCGGGACCGACCAGGTCATAATGTTGAATGATCCGGGCGTAGCGGGCTAGGAAGTCGGCGCGCTGCGCGGGCTTGCTGTCGGCGACCTTGGCAAGTTCTTCGTCCAGCAGCCGGGCCACCGTTTCGCGCTCGCGGGCGCCGCCTTGGGGATCGACCACCATGCCGACGGGTGCGTCCAGCCCCAGCAGAAAACGGCACAGCGCCGCCAGCCAGCCGGCGTGCCAGGGCGAATCACCCGCATGACGCGTCGGCGGCATCAGCACGGCGGGATCGGTGCCGCGCCCGCACATCGAGGCCAGCGTCGGGTGGGCGCGGACGATCACGTTAAAGGCGGGCCATTCGTTGAGTTTCGAGACCAGCAGCTTCGTGCTGCGCGGGTCCTCCCGTGCGAAACCGGTGAGCAGAAAAACATCCTCCAGCCGCAGCTTCGCGGTGGACAGGGACGAGCGCTCAAGCTGCTCCAGCGCCGAGTCCAGCGCGGCCAGCACGAGGTAGGCCTCCTGCACCTCGAGAAAACGGCGCTCCCGCATCACATCGGCCAAACTGATGCCGTCCACGACCTCCTCGGCCATGCAGATGATGTCCTCCGCCTCGTTCACGAGGGACAACGTGAGCAGGCTGGCATTGCCGCGCTGCTGTGTGGCCTTCAGCGCCGCTTCGTCCGCCTCCCTGACCGCCGCGCAGGCGATCCGCGACGGAGGCACCTGCTCGATGAGCACCGTGCGGCCCGTCTTTGTCAGCGTGCCGCGCATGCTGTAGGGATTCGCCATGTCGAGGCGCTGGCTTTGAACCCGCACCAGATTGACCAGCCCCCGCGCCACCTCCTGATAATTCGCCAGCAGTGGAGCGAGCAATGCGCGCGGTTTCTGCGCGGTGGGAATCTCCCCGGACAGGTGATCCGGTGCCAGACGTTGCAGCGTGCTGCGCAGTTCCCGCATGGCGGCGATGGCCCCCACGCCGGCGGCACTCAGGCAGGCCTCCAGCAGCTCGGTGAAATCCGCCGCCTGCAGGGAGTGGTCGGCCAGTGTCGGGCCGCCCCCCTGCTCCGCCAGGAAGGCGCGCAGAAACTTCGCCTGCTTTTCAAAGCTGCCCTTCAGCGCGCGCTTTTTGGCGGCGGTGTTTTCCAGCACGCGAAAGTCAGACGCGATGACCTGCACGGCCTGCGGCCCGCTTTGCAGGATGCGAAAGCTCTCCAGCGGCGCGTCGGTCAGGAACTCGCCGCGCTCGCACACCGCCACGGCGGTCTCCAGCGCGCGGGAGGCGATCATGATCGCCAGCCAGCCGGGAAGCTCCTGCTGGCGGTTCAGGTAGGAGCGCAGCGGCTCTCCATCGACGTTGCCGGTGATGTAAAACGGATTCCCCTCGTCCTCGCCGAACTCGATCAGCCGCGCCAGCGCAGGATGGCCGCGCTTCTGCAGGATCCCGCAGGCCTCCTGAAAGGCGGAGCGGTTTGCCAGAGGCTCCAGCAGCACATGACAGTGCGCGTACTCCAGCCGCCTCATGTCGAACGACAGCACGGACACCTGCTCGGCATTGCGCACCAGCTCGACGTTGTTGCCGTCGGCGTCCTGGATGATTTGATAATGCCTGAATTGACTCGGCTCCGACATGGGGGCTTTTTTGAGGGGAAAAGAACCCGGCGACTATCCTTCGGCGTGGCGGATGTTCAAGCCAGCGTTTCCCCGCACCCGCGAAACACCGCGCCTCACGCCTGCGCCGGCGACTTCCACGCATTGATGTCGTCCGGTGACTTCGAGCGCATGCCCAGCCGCCGGGTGGTGAACTCCTCCGGCAGCAGGATCTCCGAGGCGGAAGCCATCGTGAGCGTGCCGAGGAAATGCGTCTCCGTGCGCTCCGCCGACTCCGCCAGCCACGCGAAGGAGCGGTGGTACAGGCCGAGGAAGGCGTCCACGTAGGGCGCGATGCACTCGGACGCCTCGGAGGCCATCTTCAAGCCGATGGACTTCATGCTGCTCACATCCAGCGAGGTCATCGAGACACCGGACATTTCCGGCAGCCCCCGCGGCAGCAGGTGGTTGTTCAGGCTCACGGGATGGTCCTTGTCGGCGAAAGGATAGGGTGCGCCGTCCATCGTCGAGATGATCTGGCGCAGCAGGTTGAGCATCTTCGGCACCACGGACTGCAGCGCGGCCAGGAACGAGCTGGGATCATCCACGTTGGCAAACTTCGCCCCCAGAGTCTGAAAGGCGAAGAAGGTGGTGAGCAGCTCGCGGAAGGACGGCATGGCGCCGGCCATCGCCTCGTAAATGGCCACCCAGGACGGCAGGTCCTTGCGGCGCTGCTTCAGCCAGTCGGTGAGCTCCGCCGTGTCACTCCACCACAGCATGCCGAGCGCCGCGGCGAAGCGGGCCTCCAGAAGTCGCTCGCGCTCGTTCAGCGGCCCTTCCATGTGCTCCATGACCATGCGCTGGCGCGCCGCCTCCGCACGCAACGCGGCGGGGCTCGCGTCGTCCGTGCCGAACTGCATCCGCGACACGGTGAATCCGGCCAGGCTCAGGGTGGCGGCGGCCTCCAGGTCACGCCGCCGCTGCCAGGCCTGATTCCATTCCTGCAGCGTGACTTTGAACTGCGGCCCCCAGAGCACGATCTCGTTGCGCACATGCAGGATGTCCTGCCTTAGCGCGGCGAGGTTCACCTCGCCGGTGGGAGCGCCGCCGAGGCCGCAGAGCACGCGCTCGGGATGCGCCAGCCCGCCGAAGTAGCGGCGGACGGCCAGCAGGTCCCCCTCCTCCCGCCGATTCTGATGGATCACCTCCTCGTCCGCCACCATGCGGTGCTCGTGCAGGTTCAGCCCCAGATCGTGCTGGTAGTAAAAGTACGTCACCTGGCGCGAGAGATCGACAAACCCGCGCATCACGGCCGCCGCCGGCTGCCCCGGGGAAAGGTGGGCGACGATCCCCTCGCCTACGGGCGTCTTCTCTCCGCGCTTTGTCTTTTCGGCGGCGGTGCCCTCCTTCTCTGCCTTGGCGGAGGCGCGTTCCTTCGCCACCTGCGCCACATGCCGAGCCATCAGCAGGGACAAATTTTCCGGCAACCGGTGCTGCGCCACGCCGCGCCGGATTTCCTGCCCCGCCGCCTGCCAGGCGCCGCCCAGCAGCGCCATCTTTCTCTGCATGCGGTCGTAAGCCTCGCCGCCGATGACATTGCAGCCGCAGCGCTCCGAGGCACGCTCAATCAGCCACAGCGTGACCGTGCTCACCACTCGTGAGGCCAGCGCGAACACCATGAAGGGAATCTTCGCCAGCCACATCCACCCGCGCACCACGCGCCGGCCCAGGCGACGCCAACTGGGTTCCTTTTTCGGCTTTTGCGCCAGCGTCAGCTCCCAGGCATCGCGCTCCATCACGGCGCGGAAGAACCACGCGTTCATCTCCCGCACCGCATGCACAAACATCGTGCTCATGCCGCCTGCGTTGTGGCTGAGTTCATGCGCCAGCAGCCCGGCCAGCTCACGGGCGGTGATGACGGAGACCACCGGCAGGCCGATGTGGAGCTGCGTCTTCCCCGTCAGGATGCCCATGAGGCCGCAGAACATCGTGCTACGGATCGAGATCGTCGTGTCCAGCCACACCTGCGTCGGCGGCTGCGCCCGCAGATGCCAGCAGAGGGTATGAATGAGATCGAAGAGCTGCGGCTGCGTCGCCGCAGTGATCTGCACCGCCACCTTCGCCGTCTTTGAGCGCGGGCGCAGCGGGCGCAGCATGAAAATCCACGTCACTGCCATCAGCCCCATCTTGACGACTTCCAGCAGCCACTGCCATTGCAGAAATCCCGAGCGCGCCATGCTGCCGGTGATCTCGATGAACTGTAAGCACAGCCACCCGCCGATGCCGGCCACCAGCAGGATGTAGGACAGTTGCAGGGCCAGGGAAAACGCCGCCGAAACCACCAGCAAAAAGAAATGCAACGGTCCGCGCCACGGTGCGATTCGCACTGGCTTGGCCGGTTTTTTCTGTGGCTGTTGAGACGACATAAAGCCCCGGAGATCCACCTGAGGGGCCGCCGGGGTCACAAAATTAACCTCATATAATATGGTAATTCTAGTTAATTATCATGAATCAAGCACCTTCCCCTCCCCCGAAATGGCAAGTTCCCTCCCCCGCGAACCGTTTTTTCCCCATGCCGACCCGTGCCCCGCTCCTCCTGTCGCTGCTCCTCCTCGCCGCGTCGCTGGCCACCGCCAAACCGGTCAACCTCGTCTTCATCCTCACCGACAACCAGGGCGCCTGGACCCTCGGCTGCTACGGGAATCCCGACATCCGCACCCCGCACCTCGACCGCATGGCCGCCGAGGGCATCCGCTTCACCCGCGCCCTGAGCAGCAATCCCGTCTGCTCCCCCACCCGCGCCACCTTCCTCACCGGCCTCATCCCTTCCCAGCACGGCGTCCATTCCTTCCTCGATCCGAAGTTCATGATGGGTCCCGAGGCCTACAACACCCTTCAGGAATTCACCTCCCTCGGCGAGATCCTCCGCGATGCCGGTTACACCTGCGGCCTCAGCGGCAAATGGCATCTCGGCGCGAACATGACGCCCAGCGAAGGCTTCACCTCCTGGATCACCAAGCCCGACGGCAGCACGCAGGAGTTCTACGACCAGAAGATCATCGAGAATGGCGAGATCCGCGTCGAGGCCAACTACACCACCGACCTCTGGACCCGCAAGGGCGTCGAGTTCATCCGGCAAAACAAAGACCGGCCCTTCTTCCTCTACCTCGCCTACAACGGCCCCTACAACCTCGGCAAGCTCATGAGCAACCCGCCGCAGAACCGCCACGCCGAGTTCTACAAAGGCAAGCCCTTCACCAGTTTCCCCCGCGACGCCATGCACCCCTGGCAGTGGGCCAACAAGCAGTTCCACAACACCCAGACCGCCATGGAGCGCTGCGCCGCCGAAACCTCCGGCGTGGACGACGGCGTGGGCGAAATCCTCACCGCGCTCAAGGCCAACGGCCTCGATGACAACACCCTCGTCGTCTATGCCGCCGACCAGGGCTGGATGGGCGGCCAGAACGGCATGTGGGGCATGGGCGACCACTTCCGCCCCACCGGTGCGCATGATCTCATGATGCAGATCCCGCTCCTCTTCCGCCATCCCGGCCAGATCCCCGCCGCCCAGACCTGCGACGCCCTCGTCAGCAACTACGACTTCCTCCCCAGCGTCCTCGGCCATCTCGGACTCGCCGACAAAATGCCGCAGCAGCCCAAGTCCCCCGGCCGCGACTTCTCCCCCGCCCTGCGCGGCAAACCGCTCACCGATTGGGACAACACCGTCTTCTACGAAATGGAAACCACCCGCGCCATCCGTGCCGAGCGCTGGAAATACGTCGCCCGCTTCCCCAGTGGCCCCTACGAGCTCTACGACATGCAGTCCGACCCGCAGGAGCGCTTCAACCTCTTCGGCCAGCCCGGCACCGACGAAACCCGCGCCGACATGGCCCAGCGCCTCAACGCCTTCTTCGATCGCTACGCCGACCCCAAGTACAACATCTGGAAAGGCGGCACCTCCAAGGCGAAGCGGCACACGGAGTAGCTGACCCCGTTCGCAGTTCGCAGTTCTCGGTTCTCGGTTCGTAGTTCGTAGTTCGGGCTTAAGCCCGTTCCAAGGAGTGACGCCATCCTGGCGTCATGTGTAAAACAGGCTGCCAGCCTTTGCTCCTCCCCCAAGGAGTGACGCGATCGCTTCGCGGCTGCGCAGCCTGGCGTCATGTGTGAAACAGACTGCCAGTCTGTGCTCAACCCCCTTCACCCAAGGAGTGACGCGATCGCTTCGCGGCTGCGCAGCCCGGCGTCATGCATGGGGTAGGGACACGTTGCGCCGCGTCCCACGGGCCAGCTCGCTTTGAAATGGATCGTCAGCCCGTTGCAGCCCGACCTCGTTTTTCCGGCTGTCTTATCGTCTCGGCCACCTGCCCGATCAGCCCCTTGGAGAACTGCCAGTCGTGCAGTGAATCATAGGCCGCGAACTGGTGGATCACCACGATCCCCCAGAAGATGAGTTGATAGCTGCCCTTGGAGCACTTGTGACGCAGGCGATGCTGCGCCAGCCACGCCCCCGGCCAGCCGCCCAGCAGCTCCAGCAGGTGCAGCGTCGCCTCGGGAATGCGCCACGCCCGTCTCCGCGCACGACGCTTGTCGCTGGCGTAGAAAGCGTAGGTGATCAGCGACATCGTGAACGCACCCGCCGCGATCTTCCAGAACTCCACCGGCACCCGTTGCAAGGCCATGGCAGGGAGCACCAGCAGAACGCCCAGAAACAGCAGGTGCAGAAAACCCATCACCAAACCACCACCGCGGGAGGAAACCGCATTCTTCGCACAGAACCGTCCCTGCGAGTCCTTGCCCAGAATGAACCCCACCTCCTCACCCACCAGAGGCGTCCGGTTCGGCCCCGAAAAGTCACGGCGATGCAGAAACACCCGCTTGTCCGCCCATTGCAGCCAGCCAAAGCCCTTCTCCGCATTCCATTCGACGACCTTCGCGGTCCACTCAGGCTTCGGAATGCGTTGGAGTCGGCGTCTCATGGGTTGGGTGCTACCGCAGGGAGGTCGGCCAATAGCTACGCGTCAAAGCTCACGGTTCGGCATTCGGTGTCGAGCTGACGTTTGATTTGATCGACCGTCTTCTCATCCAAGACAGGGCGTCCCAGAATGGACCTCTCCACTTCGCCCTCATTCACCACCCTGACGGTGCCTGCTCCCTTGCGGTCCACAAACCAGCCGGGAATGACCAGCAACGGCACCACATCAACCTTGAGGCCGAGCCGCTTGTCCACAAACTCATGGAGCCACCCAGCGTTTTCCGACGCCTGCTGCACATCCTGCTGATCGCTCCCCCTTGGCCAATGCAAGCTTTGTCCGTCGAACTTCACGACATGATCGTCCCCATTTTCGTCCTGATGGATTTTGCGCCGCGCCTTGGTCTCGATGACAAACAGCCCCGAAGGACCGACCACCACATGATCCAGATTGAAACTCTTTTGGGATCCTTGGGCAGGCAGGTCGTGGAAAACCGCATAGCCTTTGGCCAGCAAAGGCTCCAACGCCGCAGCAACCGCCCGTTCCCCCAACAGGCCAAGACGCGCGGTGCGAATTTTTTCGAAAAGTTTCCTGACCCTCAGCACACGGAGAACAAAACTCACCAGAAACCCGCCGAGGGCCAGCGCCACAACCATGCTCTCACGCCCTTTTGCCAGCGGCAAGAGCGCCAGTGGAATCATCAGGACCGCCACCGGAACGACGATGCCCAAAAACCACTGTTCCGTGAGTTGCTCATCAAAAGTCGCCAGCTCCTGCTGGAGGTGTTCGCCAGGAGAGCGCAGTAGTTTTTTGTCTTTGCCGCGTGGCGGACGTCCGCGTTTCAAGCGCTTCGCCAGAAACACGACGGCAGCCGTGAACAAGACGGTGTTCAGGACAAATCCGATCGTCAGAGTCCATATGGAGGTTGATGACATCCGGAAATCTCCCCATCGTTTTTCCTCCTGTCACGCGACATTCCTTCCATTGTTTGCGACGCGGATTTCAGAAGCGCCGCGCGGGTGAAAAACGGCTTCAGGAGACCGCGGTCATCTCGCCATGAAAGGTTCCCGGGCCGCACTTGGGGCAGCGGCGGCCTTCGAGCTTGTTCGTATCTCGCAGCTTCTGCTGGCCGCAGTCCGGGCACTGCATCGGATCTCGCTTGGGATCGCGCCGCGTCTCGCACCCGCACTTAAGGCAGAGCCAGTCCCCCTCATTGCCACAGCGCTCTTTGAGAAACGCCACGTAATTCGCCTCCGTCATCACACCGGCCGTCTGCGCCTCCGCAAAGGCGCGCATCTCCGTGAGGTCGCCCGGATGGTAAAAGTAGTGTCGCTTGCCCTGGTGATCCGTCAGGTAGCGATTCCCATCGCTCCAGGCGTCCACGTGAAAGCCGCAGTGGGTGCAGGTGAATTTCGTGCAGGCAGCCATGAAGGAGAAATGGGCACACCCGGGTCAAAACACCTCGTCCAGATTCTTCGCCTTCTGCAGACGGGCGTAGGAGGTGTAGCGTGGTGCTTGAGGAGCCATCAACTTGCCGCCGGAGACGAGGGGGATGGGGGCGATCTTCTTCGCGGGTTCTTTGAAGTTGAGCACGTATTTGCCGCTGTCCTTCCACGGCTCGATGTTCGCCACTTCGGCCACATGGGTGATGGCGGAATCGGGAGCGACCTGGTAGGTGGCGAGGTACTTGATCTTGTCGCGCATGCTTGAGTGAATGCGGATGGCATACCAGCGGTTCTCACCGAGGAAGGTTTCTTTGAAGCCGTCTTCACGGGCAGACACCACCACAGTGTCGATCTCCGCCGGGTCCATCGCGGGCGTATTACCGCTGTCGGCAGCGGTGGAGGCGCTTTGAGTACTTAGGTCATAGAGGAAGGGCTCGAACTGGTAAACACTCGCGCCCTCGGCGGAGCGGAAGCGTTGCAGCGTCAATGTCTCCACGGGAAAGGCCAGCGAGCTGCGCAGGATGCTTTCGAGCTCGTCCTCCAGTTCGTCGATGATGACGAGGCAGTTGAAGGCCTTCTCCGGGTAGATCATCTGCTCCAGCAGGTAGTCGAGATTGCTGAAGCCGTTCTGCTGCGCGTAGGCCTCGCAGCGCTGCACCGTCTCAGGGCTTTTGAGCAGGTGTTCACGCAGGATGCCCTTCATCTTCTGCGGCGTGCTTTTGAAGGAGAGGGAGAAGTTCAGGAGTTGCTGCGCGATGTGGCGCAGCGGGTCATGCTTCGCCAGTTCCACCTCCACGAGATAAAGAACCGGCTTCTTCGGACTGGAAAGATCAATCAGGTAACCGTCCGGGATGTTCTGCGTCTTGCCCTTCTCGCCGATGAGCTTCTTCAGTTCCAGGTAGATTCGGCTCTCGCCAAACATCGCCGTCTTCACCTCCGCAATGACGGTTTCGAGTTCGGCCTCCTTGTCGAAGGGCCAGGAATGATAGTGGTGTTGGGATGTCCAGATCATATGATTGCGTGACTACGGATAGAATTGTTTACAAAGTGCTGTTCGCTCGTGCTTTAGCGCGCCCGAAAATCCCAAATCGTGGAAGTAGGGCCAAAGAGCGCCCCTCTTCGGTAACTGCTTTGCTTTGGAAAGAACCACTAGTTCAACAGCCATTTCCCAGAAACGAACTTCGTCGGTCATCAGCACGGAATCAGTCAATTCTGCAATTTCGAAAGCCGCTGTTAAATCCGCGCGAAGCGCAGGCCAATCGTATTGCGGTGGTGTCCCAATCACTGGATTGGCAATGCCAAGCCTTTCCGCGTTTTTGTAATCAACGCGTCCTCTGGTGTGAACCATAATGTTCCGGAGGGCGTAAGCCTTCTCCCATTGCTTCTTCCTCGGCCCATAACTCACACCAAACAAGTGCTCCGCATATTCCAACATATCGTGAATGGTACTCTTCTTCACAACGGGACTTGCAACTGCCTCTCCGACCCTGGTGAGAATACCAGGAGTAGTCACCTGTCCCATTGAAGCGACCCGTACTCGGGCTGCATCTTTTAGAAACGCTTCGAGATTCGCTGAACACGACGCAAGCAGTTGGAGACGACATCGGTTAAGGTAATCATCCAGCCATCCGAGCGTATCCTCCGCATTTTGCCCGAAGCAATCCAGCCTGACTGGCAGGCCCAAAGCCGTCACCACTTGTGATTTGGCGGGCACGTTTTTCAAACTTGCTCGAAGCGCCTCAACAGCCACCTGATGAGTCCAATGAATAGTGCTGAGCTTGGCATGCTGCTCACGAAAACGTCTAAATGCTAGAGAAGGTCTTTGGCGTTTCTGTGCGCTAGTCAGCAAGTGTGGCGGTTTTTTTGGCTCCATAAAATGTAAATGTCACCCCCCAAACCTCTCCCCGTTCCTTCGCGCACAGCCCAGGGTGGCGAGGGATTCGAGGATATCTTGGATGTCGGCGGTTTTGGCGCGGGAGAAGTGCGGCGTCAGGTCCCCGGCGGTCACAGGTTGGGCGGCGGCGTGCAGGGCGGCTTCCACGGCGCGGATGCGCTCGGCCAGACTCTTCGGCTACGGCTGCTTCGCGGGCGTAGCGCGAAGGGCGGCGGGAGTGAGGACGGAAGACATGCAGGTGTTTCCCTATTCAAACCGGGGATGAATTGGATGGCAAGGCGGGAGGTGGGTTTGTGGTTCTGGAGCCTGTTTCCTCAGTCAAATCGGTGCCATCGGCGAAATCGGCGGATGGGAGAAGGGTCGATGCAGGGTGCGAGGGCAATCACTCAGCGACAACCGTGTTTTTGCCCCGGATTTGCCATTTCCGAGGTCGGATCTGGTGTTTCCGAGATCGGATTTGGCAATTCCGAGATCGGATTTCTCAAATCCGATCTCGGGTGGTGCATGATCCAAGGTAGGATCGAGGGTGATCCAAGCTAGGATCGAGTGCAATCCAAGATGGGATCGAGGGCAATCCAAGGTGGGATCGAGGGCGATCCAAGGTGGGATCGAGGGCGATCCAAGGTGGGATCGAGGGCGATCCAAGGTGGGATCGAGGGCGATCCAAGGTAGGATTGAGGGCAATCCAAGGTAGGATTGAAGGGATGCCGGGTGCGTAGTCCGCGAGTCCTCTCGCGGTGAGTGGGGCTTCACCCAAGGAGCCGGGCCGGACGGGGACGACGGCAGGCTGCGCAGCCGCGAAGCGATCCCGTCGCTCCTTGGGGGGCCGCTGAGGAGGTAGGCGTGTTGGTAGTTCGGGCTTTAGCCCGCCTCTCCTCTTCCGCTGCCCCCAAACGCGGGCTGCTGCGCAGCCGCGAAGCGAACCCCGAACTACGAACGAAGAGCAGCCATTCGGATCGGGGAGAACAAGGAGTGACGCCATCCTGGCGTCAGCGGTGCGGGGACGTCGGCAGGCTGCGCAGTCGCGAAGCGATCCCGTCGCTCCCTGGGAGGGGCGGCGGTCGGTTCCTCCGCATTGGACAGAAACGCAAGCCTGTGCCAGACTTTGCGCCCCATGTCCATCGCCCGTACTCTCGCCCCCCTCCTCGCACTGGCCCCCGCGTTCCTGCACGCGGCCGACAAGATCGACTTCAACACCCAGGTCAAACCGCTGCTCGAAGGCGCCTGCACGCACTGCCACGGCTCCAAGGAGGACAAGGGCGACTTCCGCATGCACACGCTGGAGGACATCAAGAAGGGCAACGAAAACGGCCCCGGCCTCGTGCCCGGCGACCTGAAGCAGAGCGCGATCTACGCGACCCTGATCCTGGACGTGGAAGACGACATGGTCATGCCGCCGAAGAAGGAGGGCATCCTGGAAAAGAGCCAGATCGAGGTCATCAAGAACTGGATCGAGCAGGGCGCGGAGTGGCCCGCCGGCGTGGTGCTGGAGCAGACCCCGCGCATCCGCTTTGAGAAGCACATCCAGCCCATCCTCGAAGAGAACTGCGTCTCCTGCCACAACGAGGACAAGGCCAAGGGCGACTGGATCATCACCACCCGCAAGGAGGCCTTCGAGTCCGGCGAGAACGCGCCAAACATCGTGCCCTTTGACCTCAAGCAGAGCGCCATCTACACGCTGACCGCCCTGGCCGCGGACGACGACGACCTGATGCCGCCGAAGAAGAGCGGCGGCCCGCTGCCGAAGGAAAGCATCACCTACCTGAAGCTGTGGATCGAGCAGGGTGCGCCCTGGCCGGACGACCTGAAGCTCACCGCGAAGGAGAAGAAAGGCCCCGCCACCAACAATCCGGACAACATGGACCTGGTGAAAAAGATCCACGCCCACATCGTCGCGACCTCGAAGGAGAAGTCCGAGGCCGAGATGAAGGAGTACGAGTCCAGCGTGCCGAAGACCGGCGCGCCCTACAGCATGGTCGTCATCAAGGGCGGCGAATTCACCATGGGCAGCCCGGAGGGCGAGGCGGGCCGCGGGGACGACGAAGGCCCGCAGGTGAAGAAGAAACTGAAGCCCTTCTGGATGGGCAAATACGAAGTCACCTGGGACGAGTACGAGCCCTTCCAGCTCACCAGCCAGGGCCGCAACAAGGACGGCTCCCGCCAGGTCTGGAGCCCCACCGACAAGCCGGAGGACCTCATCTCCCAGCCCACCCCGCCCTATCAGCCGATGGACTTCGGCATGGGCCGCGAGCGCTACCCCGCCATCTGCATGACGCAGCACGCCGCGAACAAGTACTGCCAGTGGCTCAGCGCCCAGACCGGCCACTTCTACCGCCTGCCCACCGAGGCCGAGTGGGAATACGCCGCCCGCGCCGGCACCACCACCGCCTACTTCTTCGGAGACGACGCCAGCCAGTTGAAGGACTACGCGTGGTACTTCGACAACGCCCCGAACTTCCAGTACGCCAAGATCGGCGGCAAGAAGCCGAACCCCTGGGGCCTGTACGACATCTACGGCAACGTCTGCGAGTGGACTCTGGACCAGTACACCCCCACGACACCCTCCGCCGAGATCCTCGGGAACGACTGGGTGCGCTCGAAGACCCCCTACCCTCACGTCGCCCGCGGCGGCCATTACGATGACGATCCGGAGTTCTGCCGCAGCGCCGCCCGCAGTGCCTCGGACCCGCTGTGGAAGCAGCAGGACCCCCAGCTGCCGAAGAGCATCTGGTACCTCACCGACGCCACCTGGCTCGGCTTCCGCATCGTCCGCCCGCTGGAAATCCCCACCGTGGAAGAGATGTTCGCCGCCTGGAACAACGGCGTGGCCCGCGAGTAGGCCAGCTTGAGCAGCGGAGCGGGCCGTTCACGTCCAGCGAACGGCCCGCCACCGGCATGAGCCGAGCAGGAAAGGATCCGTGGTGAATGCCACTGAATTAAGACCCATTTGGGATCAGAATCGAAGGCGGTTCGCGTCCTAAACCTGCTTAACTCAGCGCCATTTCCCTGCTTTGAGCCTCTTTTCCCTATCCGAACCGCTTTCAATCTTGCCAAAACCACCACGCCCGTGGCATCTAGGGTCATACCTGTGCGAGTTTGTGCAAAATAAGAAACTGTTCGGCCATTTCATGCATCATCTCATATGAACACAAAGCACGAGAGGGAACTGACACTGGAAGGAACAGCCACGGAGGTCGCAGCCCGCTTAAACCGCTGGGCAGAGAAGGCGGAATTTGAATGCACCCGCGAGACACCGCAGGACTGGCATTTTCGGAGGGGTAGTCAACTCCAGGCAGCCTTTACGTTCGACATCCGCAAAATCCCAACGGATGTGGAGATTGCCATTGTTTCGGACAGTCCGTTGACCGTGCGGTGTCAGTGGCACGTCCACTCTCCTCTTACCATTTCGACACCCGGCGACGATAAGCGAATCGTGGAACAGTTCGACCTTCTTGCCGCCCATCTCAAAGGCGCGTTGTAACCTCCAAACTAAAGGCCGAACAGGCGCTCCAGAGAACTTCTCCGAGCGTCACTGAGCTTCGGGCCTTTCGGTGAAAAATGAAGACCTTCCGCTTCACTGTCCCAGAGTTCCCCCTCTCAAAAGTCGAGAGACGGCCCCCATTATCTGAGCGAAGTGTGGAGGCACCATTTTTAACCGCAGACGGAACGATCACCGACGAGGGCATTGACTACCTGAAGCGTTTTAAGGAGCTGCGGCTTGATCAGTTGCGAAGCTACATCCTCTACTATGCGAAGAAGACGATGATTTCGGGCCTGACTTCTGCGTTGGGATTCTTCCTTCTCCTCGGCACTGTGGTTTCATTGTTAGCCTGGGACGCCTCAGCGCTCATCAAGCTTGGCAAGCAAGTCCCGCTGTATTGGCTCGCGTATGTTGCCACATCGAGTCTTTACCTTCGCAAGTCTTGGAGGGCCGAGGCGGACCTCTTTGACCGACTTCAGGCAGCCAAAAGAATAGAAGAAACCGAACAAGCCGCCCCCCCCGGTGTCTGACCCGGCGCCATGACCGCCACAACCTCGACCCGCAGTCGAAGCCTCGCCCCCAGGTCAGGCGCAGGAGCAGGAAAGGGACAGGGGATCGAAACATTCGGTTCCAATGTTTCCCCCCTTTTCACCGCCCTGAATCCTGCCCGACCAAGGATAGCCGGAGAGATTTCGGTGGTTCTATTTTTGGCGCACCAGCTTCACGGACGAACCCACTTGCCGGCCTGCGGGCGGCTCTTCGGGGACGAAACGCCACAGGCTGTGGCTGCTGCCGATGAGAAGGTGAGAAATGCGGGCTATGGCTTCAGCACGAAGTCATCCGGCTTCATGCCGGGCTTGTTGCCTTTGAATCCGTACATCGTGGGCTGGTAGTCGCCGATGGGAGTGACGTCGGCGGACTCCGGCACTTCGAGGCCGAGGCCCCAGAAGACGGCGTTGAGGACGAGCCGGCGGGTGCCTTCGGTGGCGAGGTCGGTGGCGGCGCCCATGGTGGTGCAGAAGACCTTGTTCTCGGTGCCGGCGTCGTTTTTGACCACGCGCACCCAGGCCACGGGCATCATGGGCGTGTTCACATCCTGCTCGACCTTGGCGGCGGTGGGCTTTGTGTAACTGGCGGGAGGCGCGTCCGGCGTCATGCCCTGGAGGACCTGGCCGCGCAGGAGCACGACGGCATCGGCGGGCGGGGAGGCCTCGTAAACGTCGGAGTTGCCGAAGACGTCGGTGACGCCGCGCAGGATCGGGTGGTTGGCGTTGGCGGACTCCACGATGCCGCGGGTGGCCTCAACCTTGTGCTTGCCCCAGTGGCTGACCCAGGTCTCCCCGAGCATCTTGCGGCCCCAGCCGCCGTCGGGATGGTTCCAGTTCCATGAGGCATACGGGCCGTCTTTCGCATAGCCGTTGAACGCATGCGTACTGGTGCGCAGGGCGATGATGGGGACGCCGCGGTCGATGGCGGCCTGAAATTTTGCGCTGGTGGCGTCATCCCAGTGGCGGAAGCGCAGCAGCATGACGATGGCGTCGGCGGAGTCGAGCGCCTCGGGATGGCTCAGGCTGCCGCCGGCCGTCGGGTCGATGGTGCCATCGGCGGCTAGGCTGAAGAGGACGGTGCATTTGAAGCCGTGGCGCTGGCTGAGGAGCTGACCGAGCATGGGCATGGCCTCCTCGCTGCGATACTCCTCATCGCCGGCGAGCAGCACGATGTGCTTTCCGCGCGCCTCGCCGGCGGGTTCATAGACGACGTGGTCGGCGGCCCGCAGTAGGGTAAAACCGAAAGCGAGGATGGCGAGGCTGAGGGTGAGTGATTTCATGATGGAAGTTGAAAATGGAAGCATGAGCCTAACGGCGCTTTGCACCAGACTTTTCCAGCCGGCGTGATGCGTGATGCGTGATGCGTGATGCGTGATGCGTGATGCGTGATGCGTGATGCGAATGGGTTTCGACTTTTGGCGGGATGGTGGCACCTGTCGGGTGATCATGATTCCCAAGTTCCCTTTTTTCCTGACGCTGATCTTTGGCGGTGTGACGGCGTGGCTGTGGCTGAACGACCATGTGATGCGGTCGATTTCGGTGATTCTGCTGCTGCCTCTGTGGCTGCTGCTGATGAGCCTGTGGTGGGCGCTGCGCAGGAAGGGCGCAAGGCTGAAGCGCCTGGCGATGGTGGCGGGCGGCTTTGCGCTGTTTTTCACCCTGTTCCGCTACGACGGCTCGGCGGACGGCTCTGCCTTCCCGAGTCTGGCCTGGCGCTGGCAGAAGAAGACCGCGCTGCCGGAGCTGCACAATATCGCGGGCAGCAGCGCGACGCCGACGGATGCTCCGGCGGGCGCGGCGGACATGCCGCGCTTTCTGGGCGCAAAGGGCGACGGCGTGCTGCCGGAGCCGGATTGGCAGACGGACTGGAAAAAACATCCGCCGCGCGAGGTCTGGCGCATCGAGGTGGGGGACGGCTGGTCGGGCTTTGCCGTGGCGGGAAACCGCGCGATCACGCAGGAGCAGCGCGGCGAGGAGGAGTGCGTGACGTGCTACGATCTGACGACGGGCAGGCTGCTGTGGTCCCACGCGGACAAGGTGCGTTTCGACGAGGCGATGGGCGGGATCGGTCCGCGGGCGACGCCGACGGTGGATGCTGAAAAGGGAACCGTTTTCACCCTGGGAGCCGAGGGACGGCTGAACTGCCTGGATCTGGCGACGGGGGCGCTGCGCTGGAAGCGCGAGGTGCTGAAGGATACGGAGGCCGCCAAGAACCTGCAGTGGGGCAAGAGCGCGTCTCCGCTGCTGGCGGGTGACGCGGTGGTGTGCAGCGGGGGCGAAGGCGGCAAATCGCTGATCGCCTACCGGCGGGAGACGGGTGAACCGGCCTGGAAGGCGGGGAACGACGGCGGCAGCTACAGCTCCCCCGTTTTGATGACGCTGGCGGGACGCGAGCAGATCGTGAACGTGAACAACGGCTCGGTGACGGGGCATGATCCGGCCACGGGCGCGGCCCTGTGGCGTTTCGACTGGCCGGGAGGCTTCCCCAAAGTAGGGCAGCCGGTGCGGGTGACGCCGGAGCGTTTTCTGGTGACGTCGAGCTACGGCGTGAAGGGTCATCTCATTGAGATCAAGCCGAAGACGGAGGGCAAGTTCGATGCGGCTTCAATCTGGGCCAGCAGCCATCCGCGCACGAAGTTCAGCAGCGCGAGCGTCTTCGGAGGCCACGCCTATGCGTCCGACGAGGGAACCTTCTGCTGCGTCGATCTGGCGACGGGCGAGCGCAGCTGGCGCGAGGGGCGCTACGGCTTCGGACAGCAGATCCGCGTGGGAGACGCGTGGATGCTGGTGCAGGCGGAAAAGGGCTATGTGGCGCTGGTGAAGGCGAACCCGGAGAAGCTGGACGAAGTGTCACGCCTGGAGGCGCTGAACTCGAAGACCTGGAACCCGCCGACACTGGCCGGGCGCTGGCTGCTGGTGCGCAACGACCGCGAGGCAGTCTGCTACGAGATTCCGGCGAAGTGACAAACCCTGGCGGAACCGGACGCCCTACCAGAAGCGGTGAAACATGCGGCCGACAAATCCGCGGGAGGAGTCCGGCTTCGAGTAGCGCTGACCAGCGACATCTTGAATCTGCATAGGACCCTTGTGCTCGATGATTTTAACGGACTTGACCTCGATGCGGGCGACGGGGCAGTCGTTGCTGTCCACGGGCATGCGGGCGATGTTTTGCACGACTTCGAGGCCGGAGACGACCTGGCCGAAGACGGTGTACTTCATGTCGATGGAGCCGTAGTTGCCGAGGCAGATGTAGAACTGGGAGCCGTTGGAGCGGCGGTCGGGATTGACCTTGTCGGCGCGGCGGGCCATGGCCACCGCACCGAGGCGATGATGGCGTTTGATCTCTGCAGGAATGGTCTTGTCCTCGCCACCGGTGCCCCATTTTTCACGGGCGGATTCGTCGGCAGTCAGAGGATCGCCGGTTTGGACGAGGAATCCCTCGATGGCGCGGTGGAAGGCGAGGCCGTTGTAAAAGCCGCTGTCGCAGCGGTCGATGAAGTTGGAGACGGTCAGCGGAGCATCGTTCGGGAAGAGCTCGATCATCACCGTTTCGCGGGCACCGCCGAAGGCGATGTCCATGACCGCGAGCTTGCGCACGGAGTCCTTGGCCCACATGGCGGGGCTTTGGAGCGGAACGGCTGGCACGCGGGGAGCGGCCGGGGCGCTGGGAGCGGCGTCGGAGCCTCCCACGGCATCGTAAAGCGACTTCTGCGCCTCCTCGGCGAGTTTTTCCACGCTGCTGGCGTCAGCCGGAGCGGCGGGCACGGGGGCAAGCGGCGAAGGGCGCAGCATGTCCGGCGCTTTCAAATCCTGCGCCTGCAGCGAGACGGCGGACACAAGAGCCAAAAGGGAAAAACGAAAAAGGGCGGGAATCTTCACGAGGCGGGAGTTCGGTCAGGCGGTGGCTAATTCAGCGCAGCGATGAAGGGATCGTCGGGCTGATGGGAGCAGGCGCAGGTGATGGCGCGGGAGCGGGTGCCGGCAGAGCCAGAGGCTGGACCGACGCCTGGGGAGCGGCCCTTGAGTAGTCGGGCTCAGGCTCGCGATACTGGCGACGCAACTGCGGATTTCCGCGTGACTTGCGGGGCGGCAACCCCCAGCTCACGTCATAGGCGTCCTGCTGGGACACCGTGGGGTTTCTGGAATCGTAGCGCTCGGCACCGCAGCCTGACAACAACATCGTGGTGGCAAGCGCGGCGGCAATGGACAGAGTTCGCTGGAGAATCATTGTTTGGCTGGATTGGAAACTTGGGAGACCGTGATACTAGGCTGCCGCGCTCTGACTGGCAAGATCGAAGTCGTCACGTCGCACGCGTGACAAAAAAACCACTCGCCTTGCGGGACGATCTGCCGGTTGGTACGAATTTGCCCGAAACATGAAAGTACTCATCACCGGCGGAGCCGGCTTCATCGGTTCCCACATTGCCCAAACTCTCCATGCGCGTGGCGCAGACATCGTGGTGCTCGACGACTTCAGCACCGGCAGCCCGGACAATCTGGACTGGCATGGACACGGCGGCCTGGAGTGCGTGGAAGGGGACGCCGGGGACGAAACCCTGCTGAAGAAGATCGTGCCCGGCTGCGAGTGGGTCTTTCACGAGGCTGCGGTGGCCTCCGTGCCGCAGTCCGTGGCGGAACCGGCGACCACGAACCGCAGCAATCTCGACGCCACGCTGAAACTTCTCATAGCGGCTCGTGATGCCGGGGTGAAGCGCTTCCTGTTTGCATCCTCCTCGGCCATTTACGGGGATTCGGAGGTGGAGAAAAAGCACGAAGGGCTGCCGCCCGCCCCGATCACGCCCTACGGCCTGCAAAAGTACGCGAGCGAGCGCTACGCGCAGCTTTTTCACCAGCTCTACGGCCTGCCGACCGTCTCGCTGCGCTACTTCAATGTCTTCGGACCGCGGCAGTCGTTCAACTCACCGTATTCCGGCGTCATCGCGAAATTCTGCACCGCGATGCTGAAGGGCGAAGCTCCACTGATTTTCGGCAACGGGGAGCAGTCGCGCGACTTCGTCTTCATCGACAACATCGTGCAGGCAAACCTGATGTGCGCCGAAGCGCCGGAAGCAGCCGTGGCGGGCCGCGTCTTCAATGCGGCGACCGGGAACAGCATCTCCCTGCGGCAACTCGTGGCGGACATCAACGAACTGAGCGGGCAGCAGCTGCAGCCACGTTTTGAAAAGGAGCGCCCCGGCGACATCCTGCACTCGCAGGCGGACATCTCCGCCGCAGCCACGGCCTTTGGTTTCACGCCGAAGGTGACGTGGAAGGAAGGTCTGGCGCGGACGCTGGACTTCTACCGTCAGCAGCCGGGCTGAGCGCGGATCAAGCGGCGGCCTTCACCGACTTGGTGATGATGGTGCGTCCAAGCAGCATGTCCACGCTGCTCATGGCGGCGACGAGAGGCTCGTTGGCCTCGTCGAGCGTCTTGAAACGCAAGCGCTCGCGACGCATGGCCAGGAAGCCGAAGAATTTGATGAAGGGGTAGAGCAGCACGAGCTTCGGCATGGCGGAGCGCTGGCGGCGGTCGATGTGCGGCGTCACGTCGGGGAAACCGGCGTCGAGCAGCGCATGGGCGACATAGAACCAGGACACCGGATTGATGTGGCCGCCCGTGGAGTAGAGGGCGCTGTGCTTCACCGGCAGCGGACCGAAGAGATTCCAGAAGCCGAAGGTGAGGAAGCGCAGCCGGGAGTTCAGGTTCAGAATATTCGGCGTGCTGAGAATGCAGACGCCGCCGGGCTTCAGCACGCGGTGAATCTCCCGCACGACCTGGCGGAAGTCCTCCAGGTGCTCGATGACCTCGGTGGCGGTCACCACGTCGAAGGTCGCGTCGTCGTAAGGGAGGCGCTCGTGATTGAGATTCGCGATGTCCACCTTCAGGCCGGGCACCTGCATCAGCGTGTCGGTGTAGTCGCAGGCGGAGGCCTCCACCTTGAGCTTCGACTTCACCCGCGTGATGAGCGTGCCGCGTCCGGAGCCGATGTCGAGGTAGCGCGTCCACGACTCCCAGCCGGATTCGGCGAGGAGGAGTTCGAGGACTTTTTCGTGGATGCGGTCGATGCTCATGAGGAGGGCCGTGCTTATCGAAGGGCGTCCTTCCGGGCAAACGATTTCTTCACGCGCCGCGGACGACCCGCACGGCGACGTGGTCGGTTTCCGGCAGGATGCGCTTCCGCAGATCCACAGTGACACCCGCCGCATGGAACTCGGAAAGCATGCATTCAGCCATCTCGGCGGCCAGGGTCTCGATGAGTCGGCGCGGCTTGGACGCAGCGATCTGCTGCAGGCGGGCGGCGGCGGCGGCGTAGTCGATCGTGGCGGAGATTTCGTCAGCCATGGCTTCGAAACGACCGGCAATGCGGATGACGATGTCCGCCTCCAGGGTCTGATGCACGGCGCGCTCCTCGTCGGGCACGCCGATGTGAGTTTGCAGCCGGAGGCCGGCAATGCGGATTTCGTCGGGCGGGTTCATGCTCGGCATCATGTCAGGAGTCCGCGCTGAATGCACTCGTCAATGAGAACGCGCGTGGGGATGTTCAGGTCGGCCCGCAGGGCTTCCGACAGCGGCAGCCATTGAAAGGCCTGCGCCTCCTCGTTGAGCACGACTTGCGGATTCTCGTCAGCGCAGCGGGCGAGGTAGTTCAGCAGCAGGAAATGCGCGGAACGCTGAAACTCCGGCGGCTCGATGCAGTCCTGCACCATGACGAATTCAACGTCCCGGATGGCCAGCGCCGTCTCCTCGGCGATCTCGCGAACAAGTGCATCCTCACAGGTCTCACCGCGTTTGATTTTCCCGCCGGGAATGCCCCAGCGGTGGCTCCATTTGTGCGTGCGAATCAGCAGCAACTCCCGGCGGCTGTTTAGGATCAGGGCACCGACCGTGGAGACGGGCATGCCGTGGTGAGCTCGCCCGCCAAGGCCGAGGAGCGCAGGAAGACGGCTCAAATCGGGAACCAGCAGATCCGGCGAGGACGTCATGAGCTGCGCGGCGGTTTCGTAGCCCGTGCAGGTGGCGATGGAGAGGACGCCCGCCGCCTTTCCAGCGTCAATGTCATGCCGCATGTCACCGATGAACGCCGTCTCCTCCGCACGCATGTCGAGGGCGGACAGCAGGGCGTGGATTTCGGCACGTTTGTCGATGACTCCGCAGCGCATGACTTCAAAGACATCACGAACGCCCAGCGCTTCCGCCTGCGCCACGACGTGGGCTTCCGGAGCGCTGCTCAGCACCACCAGTCGCACTCCCGCTGCGGCAGCATCGCGCAGCAGCGCGCCGACATGCGGCAGCAGGGTGACTCCTTCACTGACATGCGGAAAATGCTCCAGGTAGAGCTGCTGAAGGCGCTCCAGAGGCACTCCCGGCAGCACCTCCTCGAAAAACTCCGTGTAAGGCAGGCGAAAGCGGGACCGGAACTCATCGCGGGACATTTCCTCACGTCCAGAGCTGCCCAGCATGCCATTCACGGCCCGCAACACGCTGGGCAGGTCGTCCGCCAGCGTGCCGGACCAGTCGCAGAGGAGATTGCGGATCATGCGTCCGCGCTCTAGCCGCGACGACGGCGCTTTGCAAACGTCAGGTGTTTCCCCCTCCCCTCTCCGCTCAGCGCCTCCGGCGCAGCATCAGCAGGCCAGCCATTCCGAGCAACAGCGCGCTGCCCGGCTCCGGCACGGGGGTGACGATGAAGTCGATGCAGTAACTGATGTCCAGCGAGTTCCCAGGCGTGGCAGTCTCCTGCACCCAGAAGGTGTAGTTTCCCGCTCCCAGCTGACCGCTGATACCGTCGCCGCCAAACTCTGGCCCCGCCTGCAAGATCGCCAACATGTCAGTGAAGGTCGTCGTCCCCCCGTCTGGGGACTGCTCATTCCAGAGGCCATTGCTCAAATGCTGCGATGGATCGCCGGTATTGATCGTCAAAGCATCGTCGATGGCCATGAACGATGAAATCGTGCCCAGGGGAGCTCCAAAACCGTTGTCCGAATAGGACACCAGATTGATGCCGGAGAGGTAGTAGCCAGCGGCAATGGTGAAATTCCAAATATCGACATCGGTGGCAGTGCCATCCGAACCGGAGATCGTCCCTTCGATCAGATTGCTTCCAGTGCCGAGTGTGAAAATCGACGTGGGGGCATCTCCATCACCGGAGAAATCGCCATTGTTGATTTCATTCCAATTCACGGCCCAAGCATTGCCAAATGGCAGCGCGAAAGTGGTGAGGAGGAACAATAAGCGGCAAAAGACGTTCATTTATGGTAATTATACTGAATTGATTCATTATTGTCAACAAACCTTATTCATTCCCCGTCGTGAGTTTTCAACTTCGCGCACCTTTGCAACTCGCTCTCTGCCTTTTTTTAATCATCATGGGACCATGCGCCTCCTGCTGATCCTCGTTGCCCTGCTGCTGTCGTCCTGTATTCATCTCCTGACCACCACAGTTGACTACACGTCCTCCGCCGCCGCTCCCGTGGTCGGAGCGAGCGCCTTCAGGGCGGAATTCATTCCCCGCGGCAGCGAGAGCGGCCTAGCGCTCAGCGCCATGGTCATCGGCGGGGCGACCATCGCCGAAGTGGGTCCCTACCAGGTCCGTCTGCATGCCTTCGGCCGACCGGGCGACCAGCGCTCCTTCCGCGTGCTGCGCTTCGTCCTTTCCAGCCCGGGAAACTTCACCGCCCCAATGGAGCCGCGGGGATTCGCTGGAAGCGCCGAATTCGGCCCGACTCAGGATCCAAACCGCACCCGAGCCAGCCTGCTGCTGGGGCCACTCTTCCGGCTAGATGAGAGACGCGACCGCGACCTCCACCTCGAAGCCGAGGTGGAGGTCGCCCGCCGCAAAGGTATCAGCCGTGGCACGCTCAAAATCCCGCTCCAGCAGACAAAAAGCCGCCGTCGGGACAGTGAGTTCATCCTCGCCGAACTTTGGGACCACTCCGAAGATTCAGCCGACAGCATCCCTCACGCGCTGCCACCGCCGCCGGAATCTCCGTAAACCGGGAACTCGGAACTGGACAGCCCGCCCGCGTTCGTCTCAAATGTTTCACTCGCGTTTCTACGCGGGCTTTTTTCAAACCCACAACCACACTCACACCATGGGAAAAATCCAATTCGGCTCCGAAGTCTATACCTGGTTCATGCAGGGCACGGGCAAAGGCTACGACAACAAACTCGACCACATGATCAAGGTCGCCTCCGAAGCGGGCTTCACCGGCATCGAGCCGATGGTGCTCGAAATCTCCGAGAGCGCCCTCGGCTGCTGCAAATACTGGCTGGGTGACTTCTGCGACCCCATCAAGCTCAAGGACACCCTCCAGGCTCACAACATGCAGCTTGCCGGCTTGGCACTCGTCTGCGCCTGGGATGGCGAAACCGAGGCTCCGAATGAAAAAGCCGCCGCCGACTTCACACTGGACCTGCTGAAGCACTTCCCCGGCTCCATGCTCGGCACTGTCACGCTCCCCAGCGGACGTACCCACGACCTGCAGCGCCGCCGTTTGAATGTCGCCAAAAACGTCAACGCCGTTTCCAAGCGCGCCGCCGACCTCGGTATCAAGTGCTCCTACCACCCGAACAGCCCCCCCCCTTCCCTCGTTCGCACGCAAGAGGACTACGACGTGGTGCTCAGTTCACTGGACCCGAAAGTGACCGGCTGGACCCCCGACGTGGGTCACATCATCCGCGGCGGCATGGATGTCATCGCGACGCTCAACAAGTGGCAGCACCTTGTGAACCACATCCACTACAAGGACTTCTCCGGCAACGGTGCGGAGCCCTGGGCTCAGATGGGCACCGGCAAGCTCGACTTCCACAAGATCACCGAATGGCTCGTCGCCCGCGATTACTCAGGCTGGATCATCTGCGAAGACGAAGCCCACATCGCCGTCGAAGACCCTGATGGAGTGACGAAACAGAATGGTGAGTGGTGCAAGAAGGAACTGTACCCCATCGCCGGCATCGCCTGATCGCCAGCCCAATTCCCACCTAAACTCCTCAACGCCTTCTTCCTAGCGGAAGAAGGCGTTTATTTTGAGTTAACAGCACCTCAAATGACACTTCAGACACCCAGCAGGAGTTCAGGTTCTTTCCACATCGAGCACGCAAACAAGGTGTGGCGATTCTGCTGTGGACCTGTGTTTCGGCCCCGTAAACTCCGCAACTGAGCCCACCACCACCTGCGGAGAATCGCTTTATACACCCAACCTGGGTCGCTCTGCTCTATATCACAGGCCAATTTGCCGGAAC
The DNA here is from genome assembly GCA_964452755.1 of uncultured Prosthecobacter sp. Classification (GTDB taxonomy): domain Bacteria; phylum Verrucomicrobiota; class Verrucomicrobiia; order Verrucomicrobiales; family Verrucomicrobiaceae; genus Prosthecobacter. The sequence continues at coordinate 202,022 of CAYVQY010000002.1, forward strand.
AAACAGCAAGCCATGACTGATGAAAGGAAAGGAGAAGCTGGGAGAAATGGGCTAAATCATTGCTTATTGATTATTGAAATTTTACTCAATTGATATAATTTCAAGATCAGCATGGGTAGTTTAAATCAAAGAGGACTGAAACTCATCAGTCTGCTATGGGCCTTTTGTTGGCCTTGGCAGGCTTGCGCATACTTGGGCAGCTTTGAAGAGCAGGATGGATATCGAATCCCTTTGGACGGGCAGATCCTATCTGCCTTCCTGCCTGGCGACGCGCAATTCTACCTCAACAACATAGATGCCAACGGATTTACGGGAGTCGTGCCGCTGGGAGCATATCCCAACACCCTCGGGGACAATACGCATGGAGCAGACCTCAGCCGATACAACGCAGGAGCCTACGGGACCAACAATGGCGGTCCTGGCGGCACGGCGACTGACATCGCTGACAACTCAGGCCTCTGGCGGGCGCTGGTCGGGGGGCGGCTCAATGAAGACACGGACGCCCCCTACTATTACGGCAGCACTTTCACACGCGACTACGTGCAGGCCTACCGCTACCCAGGTGCTCGCACCGGAACTTCCGTTCTTAATTTTTTGGCCTCGGACACAAACCTTAGCTACGCGTACACGCTCGACTCGCGCGACTTCAACGGCACGCTTCCTTCAAATACCGGCGGCAGTTTGATCCAAATGGCTTTTTGGCTTTGTCCTTCGGAATGGGACGACCCTGATACGGGCAATATCCTGTCCCTGTCCCTGACAGACGCCATGAACCAGACCGTCTTTCAGGTCGGCTACACGGGTGACAACCTGCTGCAATACAAACTGCCTGGCGGCGCCTGGCAGACCACCTCTCATCGGCTCGGATCGGCAGGATGGTCCCAGCTTCTCGTTCTTCTCGACCCTGTTAACGATACCGTAGGCCTCCTTACTCGCGCCTACGACGACAACGCCCTCACAATCGGAACTCAAACCATCGTCCTCTCGAATCAGTCTCTCGGCCTCGATGCGGGCAGCTTGACCGGACTTCAGTGGGACCTGAGAGGAGGCCCCTTGGACAACGGTGCTGCGAGTTTCAAGAACTACTTCGACGACTTCACCTTCACTCTATCACCTGTGCTGGTCCCGGAACCGGGCAGCCTTCTGCTTCTGAGTCTATCCCTGCTTCTGGCGATGCAGCGTCGGCGCGCATAAAAAAGACACCCGGCATTTCTGCCGGGTGTCCGCATTCACTTTTGACGTGAAAATTAAGCGAAGAGGTCCACAATCGGAGTCCCCTTGTCGCCAACCGTGAAGGGACGGTTGGTGGGAGACATGACCACTTCGTCCACAGGAAGCCCCATGGCGTGGCCGATGGTGGAGACGAAATCCTGAGGAGAGGCCTGTTTGTCAGCGACACGACGACCGTCCTTGTCCGTCGCACCATAGACGAAACCGCCTTTGACACCACCGCCGGCAAAGACCGTAGAGTAGGCCAGGGGATAGTGGTCACGACCGGCGTTCTCATTGATGTTCGGCGTGCGACCGAACTCGGACCCCATGACGATCATCGTGGACTCAAAGAGTCCGTTGTCGACGAGGTCCTGGATCAAGGTTGCGAACACGCTGTCCATCGTCGCAGCCGTCGTTCCAAGTGCTGTGTCGATGTTGTTGTGCATGTCCCAGCCGCCGAAGCGCACTTCAACGAAGCGAACACCTGACTGCACCAAGCGACGGGCGAGAAGAGCTCCCTGGCCGAAGCTGTTGCGTCCATACTTTTCACGAACGTTGGCAGGCTCTTGACTGAGATCGAAGGCCTTCAAGTCCTCACTCTTCATGAGCTTGATGGTTTCGTCGTAGAACTCGGTGTAAGATTTCACCTCATCCGACTGGAACTTCTTGCGGAAGGAAGAGTCGAACTCGTTCATCAGGTCCAAGCGCGTCTTCATCTGTGCGTCAGCGACGGATGGGCGAATGTTCTGCAATCCAGTTTCAGGATTGGAAATCGGAATCGGACTCATCGTGGTCGGGAAGAAGCCGTTTCCTGGATACGAGTTACCACTGTTCACCACAACGCTGTCGGGAAGCGTCACGCCCTTGATACGTCCGTGGAAATGCGATGCCCAAGCTCCCAAAGAAGGATGCACGATTGTGCCACGGGGTTCGTAGCCAGTCTTCATGACATAAGTGCCCTGATCATGCACGCCTGTCTTCGAAGACATGGAGCGGACGATGCTGAACTTGTTCGCCACCTTGGCCATGTTCACCATCGTGCCACCGAGACGGTCAAGATTACCGGAGCCGGCGTTGGCCTTGACAGGGTTGGTGGGCCCCTTCGTTTCACCGTCCTTTGGATCCCATGTGTCGATGTGAGACATGCCGCCGTTCATCCAGAGGAAGATGACGTGCTTAGCCTTGCCAAATCCAGGAGTCCCTGGGCCGGAGGTCCCGGCGGCATTGAGCAGGGCGGAGCCTGCAGGAAGCATGCTCACACCAAGGGCGGTCTTCGCAGTGCGGAGCATAAGCTCACGACGCGAGATTTCGTTCATACGGTTCAGTTCGGTTTTCATATAGGAGATTGAGTTTGCGCGTTGACTGACTTTTCAGGAGTTATTGCACGAAGATGAATTCGCGAGTGTTGATAAGGGCCCAGATCATGTTTGCGTAGCCGTCATTGCCACTTCCGAGAGCCCGCTTCGCGATGTCCTTTTCAGCCAATGTAGGACGACGGTTGAGGATCGACAGGAACATCGCCTCCACCTTCTCAGGCGGAGTCTTCACTTTTTCCATCGTGCGGAAGACCAATGAATCAGGGTTGGTGAGCATCTCCTGCGCCTTGCCGTTCATCATCATGAGAATCTGCGGCACGGAACCTGAAGTCACACTGCCATCGATCAACGCACGGGGCGACTGACCGAAGTCGATCAGGAAGTGCCCGTTGGGGGCGGGTTGCTCGAGCTCAGCTGCACGACGAAGAACCATTCCGTTGTAGGAGATTGAGGCATTGCCGTCCATAGCCACAGCGGGGGCTTCCTTGCCCTTAGCGCCCTTCTTACTGGAGTCGTCCATCATCATGTCCTCTCCTGCGTCTGCTAGGCTGCCCCCCATCATGGCGCGCTCCTTGGCGGCCATAGAGCGGAAGGCTTCATACTTCATGAGCACCGTCTGAGCGTCCAGCTTAGGATTCGTCAGATCAAGGTCGATCGAGCGGCTGTAAAGGTCCTGCAACGGAGCCGTGTACTTGTCAGGATCGCCGAGCACGAGAGTCATGTAGGAGTCCCAAGCTTGTTCGGCGGTCATACGGCGGAGCAGAGGCCCCTGGAAGTAGTAGGGTTCTCCCATCGCTATGTGCTCGGTTGTTGCCTCGGACTGATAAGCGCGAGTGTTGTAAATGATGCGCATGAAGTCTTTGAAGTTGAACTTCACCCGCTTCATTTCCTCAGCGAGGTGCTTGAGAAGCGCCGGATTCGAAGCCTGCTCAGGATCGTCGATGTTGGTCACTGGCTCCGCAATGCCCTGGCCGAAAGCCCGCTTCCACATGCGGTTGGCGATGGCCATCGCGAAACGTGGATTGCTGGGATCAGTGGTCCATTTGGCGAAGGCGTCTCTGAGCCCCTCGGCGTCCTTGATCTTCTGTTTGTAAGCAGGAAGGTTTTTGTCGTTCTTGCTCCAAGCGATGAACTGCGGTTTCACCGGGTCATTCGGCTTCGCGTCCGGATACTTGTAGTCGTGCGGAAGCTTCATGGTATTCGTGTCCATATCGGTGACCATGTAGCGATTCGCACCGATGTAATTACGAATGCCGTTGCCAACGCGCGTCCAGTCCATGCCAGCCTTGGTGACCATCTCTTCGATCTTCGGCATCAGATCGTTCGAAGCGTTCATCATGTCATCAGAACCCTTTTTGCGGTTGTAGTTGATGCGCATGGTCGTGGTCGTAGCCCCGAAGAACGCCGCCATTTCATAGAACTGGTGCTGTGTCCAGTCAGAGAAAGGGTGGTCATGGCACTGTGCGCAGGCAACGTCCGTGCCGAGGAACACGGCAAGCGTGTTGGCAAGGTTGTCCAAGGGCATGCCGGCGTCGCGGAGCAGGTATCCTGCAGCACCATTGTGCCACATCTTGCCGGAGGCAGTCAGCATGTCGTACACCATTTCATTCCATGGGCGATTCTTTGCCACCTGGTCCTGAAGCCAGTTGATGTAAGGCACCCCACGCAGGTTTTGTTGCTCGAGGCGGTCTTTCACGCGGAGCATCTCGGCAAGATAGTTGAACATGTGGCTGTCGTAGCCGGGGCTGTCCAAGAGCATGTCAATCAGCTTGGCGCGCTTGTTGGGGTTGGAATCCTTGATGAAGTTCAGCGCCTCGTCGTGACTTGGAATGCGACCGACGACGTCCAGGTAAACACGGCGGACAAACTGCTCGTCATTCGCCATCGGATTGAATCCGGTGATTGGAGCCTTGCCGCCCTTCACACGTTCAGGATTAGCCTTCACCAAGCCTCCGGCGACAATCCGGTCAACCATCGCGGACGCTTGAGCCACCGTGCCATTCGCCAGCATCACCGGCTGCTCGGAACCTTTCATTGTCTTGGCGAGAGCCTGATCCTCTGGAGAAAGGTTGGTCAACGGAAACCGGTGTGTGGCTCCGTCTGCGGTTTGCAGGATGATGTTCTCACCATCGAGTCCGATGAATGAGGCTTCGACATTGCGGCCTTTGCTGTCTGTCCAAGTCCGAATCTCCGCCATGGCGGAGGTCGCGACGAAAACAGTCACAACAAGGCTGCTGAGCAGTTTCTTTGTATGTTTCATGGTGGTGTCAGGGGTGAAGAAAACGGTGTACTTCAGTTGGGGAACGGTCCTCGCCCCCCTCCCATTAGACAAAATCTGCTACTTTTTTCAGGTCCGGGCAAAGTCTGCAACATCCATTGGACTCCAAATCCGGCCGGGACGGACGGACCTTGCGGCCATAATTCGCCAAAAACACCGAATCTGGGGAGCCTGCCGAGGGGGCTAGGGCATCATTCTAACGCCAGCGGCGTCTAGCTTTCCCCCTCACTTCAGGGCATTCGCAATGAACGCCTGAATGTCCGCGTGCATTTTGATCATGTCGGGGCGGTTGGTGTACATCATGTGGCCGCTTTCGTACTCGGCGAACTCAATGTTCCCCCGCAGTTCCTCCGGCAGCCTCATCTGCCGCACGCTGAGCATCATATTGTCCGGCGGAGTCACCAAATCCCGCCACCCGACCATCGCCAGGACCCTCAGATGCGGATTCTGCAGGATCGCATCCGCCAGTTGACCGCTGACGCTGGTGTAGCTGTTTCCCTTCCCGTGATTCCAGTTCGGCTGCGGTGCCAGGACTTCATAAGGCAGATCCTTCTCAAATTTCAGCTCCTCCCGGAGATACGCGTTCATCGACGCCGCAGCGATGCTGCCCACCACACGCATGAAAGGCTCCATCTGCGGATGGTTCTCGGACTCGTCGCCATCACGGCCCGTCACGCGGGCATCGTAGGCACCCAGCACCAGCCCTTCCTTCCGCAGCAGCATTTCACGAAACAACCCCGCGCCGATCCGCAGCTCATGCTCTTCGATCAGCCTTGACTCCAGGCCGGTCAGCCGGGCCAGTTTCTTCGCCACAGCCTCCCGCTCAGCCTTCGTTAGATCCGCCCCCTTCAGCAGAGCCGAAGCATACTCGCCAAAGGCAAATCCACGCGCCTCCGCCACAGCCTTACCGAAATCCGCCTGCAAATCGGCCGGCAGCTTCTTGTGGTAGTGCGCCGTCGCCGTCATCGCTGGAAGTTCGACCAGGTAGGGCGTGTCATTCAGCGGCCCGGGAATCAGGGTGGCGTAGTCCAGCAGACCGGACACGATGATGATGCCGTTCAAATACATGCGATGCCGCTGCTGCAGGTGTTGCGCCAGTCCACCGCCGCGGATGCCGCCGTAACTCTCGCCCGCGACAAATTTGGGCGAGCGCCAGCGCTCCTCGCGCGTCACCCACAGACGCATGAATTCTGCGACACTCTGGATGTCCTCCTGCACCCCGAGGAACTCTGACACCTTGTCCGGGTCCTCCGCCCGACTGAAGCCCGTGTTCACCGGATCAATGAAAACAAGATCTGTCACATCCAGCAGGGAAAAATCGTTGTTCACCAGTCCGCCCGGCGGCTTCGGCGGTGTCAGTCCATCCGGCGGCAGATCCACACGCTTTGGCCCGAACGCGCCGAGATGCAGCCAAACGCTGCTGCTGCCCGGACCGCCGTTGAAACAAAAGGTCACGGGCCGCTTCGCAGCATCCTTTACCCCTTTCATCGTGTAAGCGGTGTAAAACACCTGCGCGGAAGGCTTCCCGTCCGGTTTCAGGATTGGCAGCGTCCCTGCCTTCGCCTCATACGCAATCTCCTTCCCGCCGATCGTCACCTTGCCCTCCGTGACAACGGGTTTGTCGTCCTCCGGCTTCTTTTCGTCCTTTTTCTCCTCCTTCTTGGCTTCCTCGGGTTTTTCCTTTTTAGCCTCATCGGCAAAAAGACACACAGGCAGCGCAAAAGCGCTCAATACGGCAAAAAGAGTCGGTCGGTACAACATAGAAGATAATAAGATGGCATGCCGTTCTGACGATGTGAATCAGAAACAGCGAGAGCAGCGCTAATCACGGCTTCTTCGCGGCAGGTGGCGTCACCGTGATGTCGGCGGCCTCCATGACCAGTTTTTGAAAAGCATCTCGCGGCTTGCCGCTCTCCGGCACGAGGACGTTCTGCACCAGATAGACCGTCACAATGCCGCTTTTCGGATCGATGAATCCGTTCGTGGCAAAGGCTCCTCCGTGGCCAAAACTGCCGACGGGCATGGCGGCGCACACGCGCTGCGTCTCGATGTTGCACTGCCAGCCGCAGGCGTAGTTGAGCTGTTTCCCACCTGCGCTCACCGGTTTCGTCATGTCAGCCACGGATGCGGCGCTCACGATGCGTTTGCCGTCGAGTTCGCCGTTGTTGGCGATCATCGCGTAAAAGCGGCCCATATCCTGCGCGGTGGAGAACAGGCCGCCGGCAGGCTCCGGCATGTGCTGCACGCTCGAATCACTCGTGACGAAGGGATTGTAGCCGGGCACGAGTTCATGTGTGTCCTCGTCCATCTTGTAAGTGCGGGCGATGCGGGCACGCAGCGTGTCATCGGGATGAAATGTGGTGTCCTTCATGCCCAGCGGCTCAAAGATCCGCGTGCGCATGAAGTCCTCGTATTTCATGCCACTGACGATCTCGATGATGCGTCCGGCCACCGTGGGGCCGAATCCGTACTCGTAGCTGCTGCCGGGCTGGAAGGCCAAAGGTGCCTTGATCAGCGTGGCGACATACGATTTGAGCGAAATCGCGCCATCGGTCGGCTTGCGCGGCGGAAAGGCGATGCCCGCCGTGTGTGAGAGCAGCATCCGCAGCGTGATCGGCTTTTCCGGCTTTGCGCCGCCCTCGACGGTCACCTTCGCCAGTTCCGGCAGCCATTTCGACGCTGGTTCGTCGAAGGCCAGCTTGCCCTCATCCACCAGCGTCATCACCGCCGTCGCGTTCACCGACTTCGTCATCGAGGCGATCCAAAACACCGCATCCTTCTCCATCGCACGGCCTTTAGCGATATCCGCCATGCCCGCAGCGGCGTGATGCACGACTTTGCCCTTCTCCATCACCAGCGTGACGATGCCGGCGGCCTGCTTCGCCCTCACCGCCTCCTCCATCGCGGGATGAATAGCGGCCAGCTTCGAAGCTTCGAGAGCGAGGGCCTGGACCCCGAAAAGAGCGAGAAAAAAGAGCGGTCGGATCATCATGGTCAGCCCTCAACGTCACGCCAGAGCCGTCTCATGCATCGCACTCAATCATTGGCCTCAGAGCGGCCAGCGAAAGCACTGGCCCTCCGCCAGCTTCCGGCGCGAATAGGCCGAAATGCGCACCCGATTGGCGCTATTGCCGCTGAGCAGCCAGACGTTGGTCTGGTCCATCGCGTGAAGGAATCCGATGTGTCCGCTCGCGCCGGCGGAAAGTGGCTTCGTCACCACGATGCAGCCATAGGCCGGTGCCACCGGTCGGCCGTAGCTGATCCAGCGTCCGGCCAGACCGGTGTTGTGGGCGCGGAAGCCCGCCTTGAGCAGACTCCAGTTCACAAAGGCCGCGCACCAGCTCGTCTCATCGCCGCCGCGGATGCCCACACTGGCCAGATACTCGACGATGCGCGGATTGTCCCCCGGGCTCCACTCCGCCACGCCCTGTTCTCTCAAAGCCACCTCCATCCATGGCGGAGCCTGCGGCACAAAGCCCGACGCAGGCTGGGAGGGTGTCGCCGGCGGTTGCGCGGCTCCTCCCGGCGGGCTCACCTGGAGAACCTGGCCCGGATAAAGGATGTGGCAGCGGTTGTTCGCGTCACACAGCCCCGGATTGACCGCTTTGAACTGGTCAAAAGTCATGCCAAACTTTCTTGCGATGCCCATGGGCGTATCGCCGGACTGGATCACGTAGGCTGCCATGACCAGGATCCTACAAAGGACGCGAACCCTTGCCAAATACGAAATGGCATTGCCCAACCCGGCGGGATACGCTCTAAATGCACGTCCCCAACCTGCCGCATGTCTGAATCCGCCGCCGTACCGACGCCCCACGCGCCCAGCAAGCGCCGTGTCTTCGCGTCCCGTCTCTTCAGCACGCTCATTCTTTGGGCGGTGATCGCCCTGGCTTTTCAGTGGAAGAGCAGCTGGCTCGTCATTGCCATCACCGGTTTCTTCGGCGTGGCCGGAGCGGTGGAGTACTACCGCCTCCTGCGCTCAGATCCGCAGGCACGTTCATTCAACGCCCTCGGCTTCGGCATCTGCTTCGCCTACTGGGCCACCGTCATCTGGTGGACGATGAAGCACCAGGTCGAGCCGCCCATGTGGCTCGATCTCGCCGCCCTGACCGCCAGCGTTCACGGCTCCTTCCTGCTCTGCTACCGCCAGCAGTTGGAGGGCGCACTCACCCTGCAGCGCATCTTCAACACCGTCTTTGGCGTCGTTTACACCGTCATCTTCTTCGGCTTCATCGCCCGCCTCATGTACTTCCGGCCGGACGGCAGCGGCATCACCGGACTCTTCCTCGTGCTCTTCCTTGTCATGGTCACGAAATTCAGTGACATGGGCGCCTACGCCTTCGGCGTCGTCTTTGGGAAGCACAAAATGATCCCGCACATCAGCCCCGCGAAATCGTGGGAGGGCCTCGGTGGTGCCTTCGTCGGTTCCTTCCTGGCAGCCATCATTCTGCTGATCCTGATTCCGGAAAAGATCGCCCCCATCACCTGGCTGCACGGTCTCATCCTCGCCCCCGTACTCTGCGCCACCGCCGTCACTGGAGATCTGGCAGAATCCGTGATCAAACGCTGCGTCGCCATCAAGGACAGCGGCCACACGCTGCCCGGCATCGGCGGTGTACTGGATCTGACCGACAGCCTGCTGTTCACAGCGCCAGTGTTTTATTTCTATCTCTCGGCCATCGCCCGATGAAAAATGACGAAACCAGAATGACGAATGACGAATCAAGTCCCAATGCCTAAAGTGTGGTTCGTTCTTCGGACTTCGTCATTTCTTCGTCATTCGCCATTCTGATTTCGTCATTTCTTTTGCCGATGCCCGCCGTCACCTCCATCGCCCATCGCCGTATCCTCCTCCTCGGCTCCACCGGCTCCATCGGCACCAGTTCCCTCAAAGTCGCCCGCGACATCCCGGAGCGCATGCAGATCGTCGGCCTGGCCGCGAACAGCAGTGTCGATGCGCTCGTCGAGCAGGTGCGTGAAACCGGTGTGAAGCAGGTCGCCCTGACCGATCCCGCCGCCGCAGCCAAAGCTCGATCACTGCTGCCTGCCGATGTCGTCATCCACGTCGGATCGCAGGGCCTCGTCGATCTCGTGAAGCAGAGCGATGCCGACATGGTCATCGTCGCCATCGTCGGCACCGCCGGACTCGCCCCCGCGCTCGCCGCCATCGAGGAAGGCAAGCATCTGGCCGTCGCCAGCAAGGAAATCCTCGTCATGGCCGGCGAAGCCGTCACCGAAGCCGCGAAACGCAAGGGCGTGAACATCCTGCCCGTGGACAGCGAGCACAACGCCATCTTCCAGTGCCTCGAAGGCCACCGCCACAGCAGCGTGCAGCGCATCCTCCTCACCGCCAGCGGCGGCCCCTTCCGCACCCTGCCTGCGGATCAACTTCCGCAGGTCACCGTCGCCCAGGCCCTGAAGCACCCCACCTGGACCATGGGCCGCAAGATCACCATCGACAGCGCCACGCTCTTCAACAAAGGCCTCGAAATGATCGAGGCGAAGTGGCTTTTCGACGTGCCGATGGACAAGATCGAGGTCGTCGTCCATCCGCAGAGCATCGTGCACAGCATGGTCGAATTTGCCGACAACAGCGTCATCGCCCAGCTCAGCCACAGCGACATGTGCTTCCCCATTCAGTACGCAGTCACCTGGCCCGACCGCGTCCCGAACAATTTGAAGCCGCTCGACTTCGCCCAAGTCGGTGCCCTGCACTTCGAAGCGCCTCGTGTGGACGATTTCCCCGCCCTCAACCTCGCCCGCCACGCCGGCACGGTCGGCGGCACTTTGCCCGCCGTGCTCAACGCCGCGAACGAAGTCGCCGTCGATGCCTTCCTCAACGGCAGGCTCCCCTTCCCCGGCATCTGGCAGACCGTCGAACGCGTCATGAACACGCATCAGGTCATCGCGCATCCCACGCTTGAAGACTTGATCGAAGCCGACGCATGGGCGCGGCGCGAAGCAAAGTAGCCGTCATCTCTCCGCGTGACGAGCCTGGCGCTTTCTTCATCACTGAAGCTTTCGTTTTACGGAGATCATCTGCTTCGACCACGCATCACGCTCATCTCGCAGAGCGAGATGGCCACTCTGCTCGCGCAATTTCGTCCACGGCATCACGTTTCAGCCCTCACATGAAACTCGCATCAATCTTCCTTCTCCTCGCCGCCACCAGCATCTGCAATGCCGCCGATTTGACGCCGACCCTCGGCACGCTGGGCGAAAAGCTCCTCGAAGAAACCTTCAGCGGCTCCGAGGTGCCCAAAGGCTGGGCTGCGAATACCGGGACACTGCGCGTAGCAGACGGCGTGCTGCTCGCCGCCGAAAAATCCAGCGACATGCACATCGGCGCGTTCCGCTATCGCCTGCCGCTTCAAGACTGCGCGATACAACTCGACTTCAAACTCGGCGATGCGCGCATCATCAATCTCGGCTTCGATCCGGCACCGGGCGAGTTGAAGAAGAAGGGCCACCTCTTCTCAGTCACGATCAGCAAGAACAGTTGGAGCCTGATCGAGCACAACGACAAGGCCAATCCGGAAAGCAAGACGAAGACGCACGCCAAAGCCGACACCGCCTTCGCCCCCGCCACGACCTACACCCTGCTGCTCGAATGCAAAGGCGACAACGTTGTCGCCCAGATCACTGGCAAGGAAGCGCTCAAGGCCACCGCGCCCGACTTCCATGTCAAAAAGCCCGGCCTCGTCTTCCGCATGGGCGGCAAGGACGGGCAGGAGGTTGCCTTCGACAATGTGAAAGTGTGGGCGCTGAAGTAGGCCTCGCAAAGCTCCGAAATCTTCCCAAAAAAGTTCCGCGCCTTCACCGGCGGCGTGCTAATCTGATGGCGATCCATTCCATCGCCATGAAGACTATTACCAGCCTCGCGCTGCTGCCGGCCATGATGCTGGCGTTGGCAGCCTCCTCCACGCTCGCGGCTCCCGCCGCGAAGACCGACACCGAAGCCAAGGCGGCCGCTCCAAAGCCGCTCCAGGCGGAGATCAGCATCAATCCCGTCGTGCTGGCGCCAAACTCGACCATCGAAGTCGTTTTCCCCACGCCGATGATCGCGAAGGAGCGCATCGGCCAGACCGAGGAAACCTCCCCCGTCATCGTCACGCCGGAACTCACCGGCAGCTTCGAGTGGACGAGCACGCGCAGCGGGCACTTTCACCTCACGCAGGCGCCGAAGTTCGCCAGCAGCTACGATTTCAAGCTGCGCGGCGGCCTGAATGACCTCGAAGGCAGAACGCTTTCCACCGAGCGTCTGGTCTCCGTTCAGAGCGCCCGCTTCCGCCTCATCGACCAGCATCCACGCTGGTTCAATGAAGGCGGCCAGAATCGCAGCCCGCGTTTTCTCTTTGAGTTCAATGACAACGTGACACCCGCCGAAGCGGCGAAGCACATCAGCTTCGCGGCGGAGGACGCGCCGCCGGTACAGGCCGCCGTCCGCCACGCCACCGGCAAAGATTTCGCCCGCCTGAATGCCGACGCGGACCCTACCTGGGCGGAGGAAATCTCCAAAGTGAAGCCCGCCCTCGCCGACGATGCGGTGCGCCTGAGTGCGCTCGTCGTGGAGCCCGCGTCGCCGCTGCCCGTCGCCAAAGGCTGGCACCTGCAGATCGCTGAACAACTGACCAACGCCGCAGGCCACAACTCGCTGGCCACGGGCGATGACATTCAGATCGGCGATATCCGGCCCTTCGAGGTGCGCAGCATCGAGGCGCACACGCCTTTCGACAGCGACTACTACGTCGAGATCGATTTCAACAAGCGCCTGCTGCCGCCCTCCGACACCGAGATGACGAAGGAGATGATCGAGGCCTTCGTGCAAAAGATCGCGCCCTTCGTCACGGTGCGCCGCATGTCCGTCGGTCAAAAGCTGGCCGCCGTGGTGAACAAGGATGAAGGCCCGCTGACCGGGCTGAAGGCTGAGGTCTTCGGCAGTTCCCTGCGCCTGAGCGGCCCTTTTGAAGCGAACAAGAAGTACCAGGTCACCGTCGCCCAGGCACTCACCTCCGGGGACAATCTGCCGCTGAAGGCGAACTTCCAGGAGGAGGTCACCTTCATCCCGAATCCACCCTACGTCGCCGCGCCGGCCTTCATCAATGCGCAGCTCGCAAAAGGAGAAGGCAGCTATGAATTCAGCGCGGCGAATGTGAAGCAGGTGCGCGTGCGGGCGAAGCGCCTCAACGGCCCGGAACTGCTCAAGGCGGTGGATCAATACCGCGCCTACCAGACCGCCTACTACGGCAACGACAAGCAGAAGGCCGCCTACAAGACGCCGTCCATCGACGCCTATCCCGGCACGCAGGTCTTTGACCGCACCTTCCCGGTGAACAAGCCCCTCGATCACAGTGAGATCCTGAAACTGAACTGGCGCGAGGTCCTCGGCGACTACCCGGCCGCGCCGCTCGTCATCGAGCTGGAAGGCACCGCTGCAGACGGCGTGAAGGAGAAAGGCGTCGTCACCCAGTCCCTCGTTCAGTTCACCGATCTCGGCATCATGCAGAAGAGCAGCGGCCGCGAGTCGATGGTCTTCGTCACCTCGCTGGAAACCGGCAGACCCGTGCCCGGCGTCCGGCTCACGCTTGTGGATTCCGATTTGAAACTCGTCGGATACGGCGACACCGACGCCAGCGGCATCGCCACCGCACCGGGCGCCACGCCCGCTTTCGTCCTCGCCGAAAAGGCGGGCGACTGTGCCGTCATCGAGGTCAATCAAAGCGGCATCGGCATCCCCTACGACATCAATCAGGCATGGGAAAGCGTGTGGCAGCCGCAGCGGCGCACCTTTGTCTTCTCCGACCGTCCGCTCTACAAGCCGGGTGACACCGCCCACTTCAAAGCGCACACACGCCTGCTCACGGGCGATGATTTGAGCCTCGATCCGGCTCCCGCAGAAGGTCGCCTCGTCATCCGTGATCCGCGCTACCGCGTCGTCGTGGACAAGCCGGTCACTTTTACCGCGAGCGGTGCCTGGGCGGACGACATCGCCCTGCCGACCGGTCCTGCAGGCTGGTACGATCTTTCCCTCCGCCTCACCGCCCCCGGCGGAAACAGCCAGAGCAGCGACGGCGGCCACATGTCCTTCCGCATCGACGACTACAAGCCGAACACCTTCGAGGTGAAGCTCGACCGGGAGGCGATCCAATTTGAAGCCGACCGCGTGAAGCTGCCGCTCAGTGCGAACTACTTCATGGGCAAGGCTCTCTCCGTCGCCGAGGTCGCCTGGAGCGCGAACTCGCGCCGCGACTTCATGCCGCCGGAAGCCTTCCGCGACTATCACTTCGGCGAGGAACCCTCATGGTCGCACTACGCGCAGGACCGCGATTCCGACGGCGACTACATCTACGGCGAGCAGGAAGAGGAGCAGGACGAATGGTTCGTGAATGGCGACATGTTCCTCGGCGAGGACGGCACCGCCGTGCTCGAAATGCCGCGTCCGCCGCCGGATCGCGCCGCGCTGCCGCAGATCGTGCGCGTGAACGCCGAGGTCACCGACATCAACGAGCAGACCATCAGCAGCGCCGTGCAGTTCGAAGTGCCGGGCGCTGATTTCCTGCTCGGTCTGCGCGGCCCGCAGTACTTCGCCACGGCCGGCCAGCCGGTGAACCTGGAAGTCGTCGCCATCGATTCCAAAGGCGCTCCCGCCGGTGGAAACGTGCGCGTGGAGTGGAAAGTCGAACGCCAGGAGTACCACACGCTGAAAATCGCCACCGCTGGCGGCGGCACGACCACGAAGGACCAGGTCGTGCTGCGTGAGGAGATGAAGCAGAGCGCCGAACTCAAAGCCGCGACCGAAAAATCCGCGCCCTCGGCCACGCTGGCCTTCACACCGGCCAAAGGCGGCGTCTATTTCCTGACTGCCGAGGCCACCGACGCCAAAGGCACGCGCGTGCTCTCCCGCATGCCCTTCTACGCCATCGGCGGCGGGGAGTTCCCGTGGGCCATGGAGGACGGCAACCGCATGAACCTCCAGCCCGAGAAGACCAAGCTGAAGCCGGGTGAAGACGCCGTGATCGTGGTGAAAACGCCCATCGCAGGCACCGCGCTCGTCACACTGGAGCGCAACAAGATCCACCGCCAGTTCGTCACCGAGCTCACGCTCGACAATCCCATCATTCGTGTCCCACTCGGCGAGGACGAATTCCCGAACGCCTACGTCTCCGTCATCGTCATCCGCGGTTCCGCCGCCAGCACGAAGCAGCACAAGATGCCGGAGTATCGCGTCGGCTACTGCGCTCTCACGATTGAATCGGATGCGAAGGAACTGAAGCTCGCGGTGCAACCGGACCACGATGAAGTCCGTCCCGTCGAAGCGGTGAAGATCACCACCACCATCACGGATGCGAAAGGTGCGCCTGTTTCCGGCGCGGACGTGACGCTCTACGCCGTGGATGAAGGCGTGCTCAGTCTGATGAGCCACAAGACGCCGGATCCCTCCACTTTTTTCCACGCGGAGTTCCCGCTGGCCATCGACAGCTTCACCTCCTTCGACAACCTGCTCTCCGAAGAACTCGCCATGCGCGACCGCGGCAACAAGGGCTTCGTCGTCGGCGGTGGCGACGCTTCGGGGATGATGGCGGCGGGCCACATCGAGGTTCGCAAGAACTTCGTCGCCACGCCGCTCTGGCTCGCTTCGGGAACGACCGATGCCGCAGGCAGGCTGACCGCCAGCGTCACCGCGCCGGACAATCTCACGCGCTACCGCATCATGGCCGTGGCCGCGCATGGGGTGGACCGTTTCGGCAAAGGCGAGTCCGCCTTCAAGATCAACAAGCCACTCATGATCGAGCCCGCCGTGCCGCGCTTCGCCCGCCTTGGCGATGAATTCCTCGTCAAAGCCGTCGTGCACAACACCACGCCGCATTCCGGAGCGGTCGAGGTCACGCTCGATCTCGATGCCACGGCCGACTTCATCCAGGAGAAGCGCGATTTCATTCCCGCAGCCCTCAAGCCTGACACGGGCGGCAGCGGGAAGCAGCAGAAGGTCATCTTGCAGATCAAGGCCGGTCAAACCGCCGCCACCGCCTTCCCTGTGCAGTTTGTGCAGCTCGGCACCTCGAAATGGAAATGGACCGCACGCGCCGTGAACTGGCCGGAGGAGGCCAGCGACGGCACCGAATCGACCTTTGACGTAAATCATCCCGTGCCCGAGCTGCGCTACGTCAGCTACACGCGCCTGAAGGCCGCAGAACCGGTGGAGAACCTCATCAAGGACGTCAATCCCGCGCTGCTGGAGGGAGAGGGCGAGCTCTCCCTCGGCATCAGCAACAGCCGCCTCTACGAGGCCCGCGACGCGCTCGATTACCTGCTGAACTACCCCTATGGCTGCGTCGAGCAGACGACCTCCGCCACGATGCCCTGGCTCGCGCTCGGCAAATACGAGCCGCTTTTTCCAGAGCAACTCGGCGGCGGCAAGGCGAAGGAGGTCATTCAGGCCGGCGTGAACAAGCTGATGCAGATGACCACCGACGAAGGCGGCCTGGCCTACTGGCCCGGCGGTCGCGAGCCCAGCTTCTGGGGCAGCGCCTACGGCGGCCTGCTGCTGCTGCGCGCCCGGGATCAGGGCGCGGCGATTCCGGATGAGGCCATCAACCGGCTCATCGGCTATCTCTCAAAGCGCCTTCGCGGCCTCGATGAAGAGAAGGACCTCTACAACATCACCGACTCCGCCATGGCGCTCTACACGCTGGCGAAAGCCGGAAAACCGGAGCCGGCGTATCAAAACCTGCTCTTTGCACGCCGCGACAAGCTGCCGGAAACCGCCCGCCTCTACCTGGCCCTTTCGATGTGCCTCAGCGACACGCCCGCGCAGCAGATCAAGGACACGCTCGGCTGGAAACCGCCCGCGCCGCCTGCGAAGGAGGAGGGCAAATCCAAGAAGACCAAACCCGCAGCCAAACCGGCACCCGCGCCCGTCATCTGGAACCACTGGGCCGGCAGCGGTGCGAACAAGGCCCTGCGCCTCATCTGCTACACCCACCTCGGCCTGACCACCGACGCGGAGGAACTGGCCGTTTCCATCCTGCAATCACGCAACGGACGCGGTGAATGGGGGAACACCTTCACCAACGCATGGACGCTCACCGCACTGGCCGCCTACGAGCGCAGCCTGAAGAAATCCGGCGAGCCGCTGACGGCCACCGCGCACTGGGACACGATGAAGCAGCCGCTGAACCTCACCGCCGGATTCTCCAGCGCAAAAGTCGGCTTCGCCCTCAATCAAGCCCTCAGCGCCGCGCCGCTCAGCATCACACTCCCGGAAGGACGCGAAGCCTTCGGCCGCGTCGAAGCCCGCAGCTTTCCGCCGCAGCGTGACTTCGCCGGTGAAAACAAGGGCTACGCCATCGAGCGCAGCTACGAGGAGCTGAACATGGACGGCACCACCTCCGGCACCGATGACCTCCGCGTCGGTGACATGGTCGTCGTCACGCTGAAAATCGAAATCGGCGGCGGTGACCGCTACCTCGCCATCGACGACGCGCTGCCCGCCGTGTTTGAAGCCATCAATCCCGAGTTCGACACCCAGAACGCCCGCGACAGCGGCGACCTCCCCGACGGCACCCAGGCGTGGTTCTGCGACCACCGCGAGATCCGCACCGACCGCGCCCTCTTTTTTACCAACTACGCGCCTGCGAAGGGCAAGTTCAGCCTGCGCTACCTCGCCCGCGTCATCGCCGAAGGCGACACCACCGCACCGCCCGCGAGAATCGAAGCCATGTACCAGCCCGACAAATACGGCCTCAGCCCCAGCCAGCGCCTCCGCACCCTCCCCTCCGCTGGTGCGAACGTGGCAAAGAAGTAGCCAAGGAGCGGGGGACTCTGTCCCCCCTTATGAGCCTGTTCCTTGTCCTGTTCTCTGTCTTCATCCTCTGTGGAAAACCGGGGAGCATGCAACTGGCTGACGTTCAAGCGCTGGCCACCCTTCCAGCGGGTGCGAGCGCCGAAACGGTGGTTGAGGTTGGAGTAACGGGAAAACACCGCCGAACGTCTCGGATCAGGCGACGGCGAGGGGGGGACGTTGCTGACACGACAGATAGCCTTCGAGCCGTTGCCTGCATCCGTTTTGTTCGCCCGGTTGTCGTGTTGTGACCTCATCGTCGGAGTAGAGCCATGTCATCACATCTTCTCCAGTCTGGCAAGCCCGCGCAGAACGTGCGGACGTGATGTCTTCAAGACAATCCATCGCGGAAGCCGCGATACCACATGGTAGCCGTTGCGGACTCTCTGCACTCGCTCAAGCCGTCCAACCATTTGAGGACGGGCCATCACCCGCTCACGCAGGTCTGCTCGAACGTAGTCTCTCAGGAAGTTGCAGTGCTCAAGATTCAGAACCCAGAGAACCTTCCCACGGCATCGAGTGACGCGGAAGAGTTTATAGCCCTGCCAAGTGGGAGGATCGCTGTTGGAGAAGCCCGAAAAGTCAGCATCCACGGCGGCACGACATGGGTCAATCGCTCCACATGAGGAACAGGCAAAGGAGTATGAATAATGGTCGTCAGGATAACGGCGCAAAACACCAAGACTACCGCAACGTGGGCAAGCGACATCGACTGCGGCGGAAAACGTCCAGAAGCCCTTTGGCTCGTCAAGGAATCTGGTCGGTGCGCTACTCATTGGGCGAACGTCTCGGATCAGGCGACGGCGAGGGGTGGACGTTGCTGACACGACAGATAGCCTTCGAGCCGTTGCCTGCATCCGTTTTGTTCGCCCTTGGTTGGTTGATGTCGGCTATGCTTCATGGCTGCTTCAGATGCCATGAGAACTCGGGAAGGGCGAGCCTCGTCGCGATGGCCTTGTATTCGTCAGGTGTGAATGGCCCAGAAACGTCTCCCTCAGTATCTGGCTTCTTCTCGATGTAGTAGTGCTCAATCCCACCTGATACTAGCTGTCGCCTGAAGACGACGTAACGAGCATCGGAGCCAGCAGAAACAACTGTCGGATCACTCAATCCCAAGACAGCTCCATCACCCATGTAATGACCCATGATAATCTCCTCAGAGACTGGACGTGCATAGACTCGATAGTTGCCATCCTCCCAGTGTTTCGAGATGACGCGTCGTCCACATCCGCTCGACGCGAGAACGATGAAAGCTATGGCTGCTAGTCGCATCACGAATGGCGTATTGGGTTGGGCGAACGACAGAACTGAGCGACAACCGCCGTCGGTGACGGTGGAGCGCACGAGGCCCTCCCGAATTGCCGTCGGACTTCGAGCGGAGAAGCGGGGCGGCTGTTCGCTCCAGTGATCTGGTTAGGCATGTCTCGTCTTTCTAAATCGCATCAGCCGACCCTGCCCGGCGTTACGAAATGTCTGATAGATCGTCAGGTAATACCAACAAGAGCCGAGCACATTCAGGACTACAGTGGCGATGAGCCACATGGAGCGTTCCTGTGGAGAATCAATGTGCTGCGTCGAATGGAGTGCGGCAAATCCGCAGTATGTGAAAAGTCCCAATGCCAACAGCACCTGCGCAATGACATTCACGACCAGCGTCTGCTGGTCAATGCTGCCAGAAACACTGTTCTGCTCTGTCGTGCTCATGACGATGACCACACCGAACAGCAACGCGGCGAGTAAAATGGCTATCGGGCGACTCATGGCAATATGCCTAACGTTGTTTATCCACACTTAATTGTGGACGAATCAGATTCGCCCACAGTTTCTTCTGGTTTTTCAGGGATGGCTTGAGGTAAAAGGAGCTTCATCAACAAAAACGAGGGTTTTTTATGAATGCACCGATGGAAGCGAAAAAGTCGCCCGAGGTCAAACCTTGGGTGCGCCGGGTCGTCGAGGCAGCGGGCGTATTCATGCCCTGCAACGCGGACGGGGAACGGCGGTCGGGCTGGTAGGGCGTGGAAATGGCGCGTTTTTTGACGTTTTGCAAAACCCTGCCACACGAGACGGAGGACGCCAACGGCGGGACGGAGGACACCAACGGCGGGACGGAGGACGCCAACGGCGGGACGGAGGACGCCAACGGCGGGACGGAGGACACCAACGGCGGAACGGAGGACGCCCACGGCGCAACGGAGGACGCCCACGGGGCAACGGAGGACGCCAACGGCGCAACGGAGGACGCCAACGGCGCAACGGAGGACGCCAACGGCGGGACGGAGGACGCCTCCTCTATCACAGATGAGAGCCGTTTAGCGTCCAGGACGCCTCCTGACCCTCAAATGGGACGCGTTTGGGGGAGTCTGCGCGCGATTTGCCAGGCATCTTGCCCCTGGTCGGGAAAGCGAAGGGTTGGCACAACGGGATTCATTCGCTACGATCGCCCCATGCAGCCAAGTCAGCATGAAAGCTCAAGAAGCCGCCAGGAGGAGCTGGGACAGTTCCTCACGGCACCTCCTGTTGCTGATTTCATGGCTTCCATGTTTGACCAGTTGCGCAAGACGGTCCGCCTGCTCGATGCGGGCGCGGGCGCTGGTGCGCTGACCGCCGCTTTTGTCTCCCGGTGTTGTTGTGAGCGTGTCGGCGTCAGAGCCATCGAAGCGACACTTTATGAGGTCGATGGTGAAATACTCGGCGCATTGGCGGCGACCATGAGAGCATGCGAACTGCGCTGCGTCGATGCAGGCATTCGTTTCACATTCACCATTCACTCCGCCGATTTCATTCAAGAAATGTCATCGCGGCTCTCCGGTGACTTGTTTGGGGCGCAACCGCCTCTATTCGATGCGGCTATCGCGAATCCACCGTATCGCAAAATCAGCAATGATTCTGCCGAACGAAGGGCGCTGCGCTCCGTCGGGGTGGAAACCAGCAACCTCTACACGGGCTTCATCGCACTTATTCACCGCTTATTGGTTCCTGGTGGTCAGCTTGTCGGCATCACACCGCGTAGTTTTTGCAATGGCCCTTACTTCAAACCCTTCCGCGAGGATTTTCTGAGCCATCTGGAGCTGCGCCGGATTCATGTTTTTGAATCCCGTGAGGCCGCTTTCCGGGAAGACAGCGTTTTGCAGGAGAACATCATTTTCCATGCTGTGAAGGGGCACAGTCAGGCAGGTGAACTCATTATCTCCAGCAGCAGTGGAGAAACTGGCGGAGGAATCACTGAATCGGTCCTTCCTTTCGCTGAGATCGTTCATCCGCACGACGCCGAGAAGTTCATCCACATCCCATCCAGCAACGGGCACGCGGCAGCCAAGGAAACCATGGATGGCCTCACCGCTAGCCTCGCCTCGCTGGGTGTCACCGTCTCCACCGGGCGCGTCGTGGACTTCCGGCTCAAAGATGCGCTGCGCAAAGAACCCGAACACGGCACCGTGCCGCTGCTTTATCCCTGCCACTTCAACGGCGGCACCGTGCATTGGCCGAAGCTCGAAGCACGCAAGCCGAACGCCATCATGGACACTGCCGAGACCCGGCAGTGGCTCGTGCCCTCAGGCAGGTATCTCCTGACGAAGCGCTTTACCTCGAAGGAAGAGCGCCACCGCCTTGTCGCAGCGTGAACAACCTTAAAACGAAATGCTCCACGTCGGGTAAATGCCTCGTGCCTTCGAGAAAATCTCGTTCAGTTGCAGTTCCAAGTGTGCACCAGAAACAGTGTTCACAAAGATGAAGCGAAACTGGGCCTTGAGGCTCTGCGCCACCAAAACCTCAGCGGCGGTCAATCCGAAGAAGTAGCCCCGAAAATCCGCAGCCACATCCTTCTTGGTGGACTTGATTTCGCACACCAAGACCTTGCTCAAGTTGGCTTCAACCTCCTCCAATGAATCCAAGTTAACTGGTTCAGAAAGTCGGACCACATCAAAGGCCTTGCCATAGACGATCATGTCTCGTTTGGCGAACGCCACGACAAGGTTCTTCTTTTGCTTTGCCGTTGGAACCAAGTAACCCAGTCCCTTTTCCGCTAACATCTGTGCGGCCTTGCCGGCAGTGGCGCTTCCTGAATCCAAGTTCTTCATGCCGCACCTCCATTTTTTGAGTCAGCGAGCCGCGCTTCCAATTTCTTCGCGAACGCAGCTAGCGTAATGCCCAAGGACTGGCATACCTCGCGGAGTTCGATCACGTCGAGCCTTCGCTCGCCTGTTTCATACTTGCTCACGAAACTTTGGGGCATTCCCAGGGTCTCGGACAATTGAATTTGGGTGAGTCCCTTCTCGGTGCGGAGTTCCCGCAGAAGGTCCCGAAAGATTGCATACTCAGTTGTGAGGCTAGACTTTGACACTTGCCATAGCTCCATCCTGATTTAGGATAACCCAAAACAGGATATATGCGGCAGCCCAAACAGCCTCAGAACACCCTGCTTCCACACGAAGCTGTGTCAGCTACCGTCGAGCGGCTTGCCCAATCTCTACGCATACCTAGCCGCCAAGTAAGGGCACAGAGGTGGAAGTTGCCGGACGGCACCATTTTCTACCATCCTCGCTATCGGTGGTGCCTGCTCATCAAAGCCATCATCGAGCACTTCTGCCCCGCCTTTGCCCCTGGCGGTGTGGTCCTTTACATCGGAGACACCGAAAACAAGTTCGTCCACTTGGAGACCGATGGCCTGACCGCACTCGGAGTCACCTTGGACTCCGCCGCCAAGATTCCTGACGTGATCGTTCACGACACCAAACGCAATTGGCTCCTACTCATCGAAGCTGTCACCAGCGCCGGCCCCGTGGACGGCAAGCGCCGCAAGGAACTCAAAGACCTGTTCGAAGGCTGCAAAGCGGGCCTTGTATTCGTCACCGCCTTTGAAACTCGCCGCACAATGCAGACCTTCGTCTCGCACATCGCATGGGAGTCCGAAGTCTGGATCGCAGAAGACCCAGACCACATGATTCACTTCAACGGCGAGCGGTTTCTCGGACCGTATCCTGATGTGATGCCGAAACATCAATAAGCAAAGGGGAGGAACAAAGTGTCTGCCCCTCAGTGGCTCTCCGCGAGAATCAAAGCCATGTCCCTCCGGGGAAAGGCTGAAGATGAGGACAAGGAACAGGACAAGGATGAGGAGGCTCGCGAGCGGGGACCGGGGGACTTTGGCCCCCTTCCCTTTTGCTGGGGGACGGAGTCCCCCGCTTCTTGGGGACTCAGCGCAGGCGGACGGCATCGAGACGCAGGGTGGTGGATTCGATGGCAGGGAACAAAGCGCCTGCCCCTCCATGGCTCGCTCTCAAATCTTGATCCTTGTCCTGTTCCTTGTCTTCATCCTCCGGAGAAAGGCTGAAGATGAGGACAAGGAACAGGACAAGGATGAGGATGCTCGCCAGCGGGGGCCGGGCCCCCCTTCCTTGTTGCTGGGGGACGGAGGACTCAGCGCAGCCGCAGCACGAGGCGGACGGCGTCGAGGCGGAGGGTGGTGGATTCGATGGCGGCGGTGAGGGCGTCGCGCTGATCGGTGAGGGCGGTGATTTCCTCCGGGCGGATGTGCGGGTTGCGGGACTGGAGGTCTTCCAGGCGGGCGATCTCTTCGTCGAGATGTTTGCGCATGCCGGCCATGCCGCGTTTTTTGAAGTGCTTGAGCTGCTCTTCGGCGAGGCCCTGGGCTTTGGAAAGCATGCCGGGCAGGAGCTTGTGGCGGACGGTGTCGTTTTCGACGGTGCGCTTGGGATCGCCTGCACTGAGCTTGGCGCGGGTGAAGGCGGCATCCCCGGTCAAATCGCGGCCCTGATGGTCGATGGCGACGCGGATGGGCATGGCGGGCATGAAACGCGCGGCGTGCAAAGCGGGCGGGGCGATGCATTCGGCGATGAAGGTGGTCTGCAGGACGAGTCCTTCACCACCGGAGGCTTTCCAGAAGGCGAAGCCGGCGTTTCCGCCATGGGAGCCGAGGAGGACGTCGAGGGCGCCGGTGACGAGCGGATGATCCCAGGTGAGGAAGGCCTCGTGATCGCGGGAGAGGGCGCGTGCGCGGTCGAAGGTGATGGTGAGACCTTCGGCGGGCAGCGAGGGCAGCGCGTCGGTGACGAGGTTGTCGGGACGGATGAACCAGGTGCCTTCGGTCATTTCCTCGACGTGCATGCCGAGGTGGTCGAGGAGGCGGATGAAGAAGCGCTCGAAGTCGCGGTCGATGTCGATCTCGCGGATGCGCTCGATGATTTTCGCGGCGAGCCGCGGTTTGCAGGAGTTGAGTTCGAGCAGGCGGTTGTGGCCGCGTTCGAGCTTTTGGCGCACTTCCTGGCGGAGCTTGACGGTGCGCTGGATGAGCTTGTCGAGCTTGCCGGAGTTGAACTTGGCGCAGAGGGCTTCGACTTTGGAGGCGAAGCTTTGCAGGAGCTGCGTGGCGCCCTGGAGGCTGTGCTCGAAGGCGTCGAGGCCTTCGTGATACCAGCGGGCGAGGACTTCGCCCTCGGTGCCTTCGACAAAGGGAACGTGAATGTGGATGACGCCCTTCTGGCCGATGCGGTCGAGGCGGCCGATGCGCTGCTCGAGCAGCTCGGGATCACGCGGCAGGTCGAAAAGGACGAGGTGCTGGGCGAACTGAAAATTGCGGCCTTCGCTGCCGATCTCGGAGCAGATGAGAAGACGCGCCCCTTCGGGATCGGCGAAGGCGGCGGCGTGGCGGTCCCGCTGCATGAGGTTGAGCCCTTCGTGAAAGAGGACGGCGTGAACGTTGATCTCACGGAGGAGCCGCTCGTGGATGTCTTCGGCGAGTTTACGGGTGCGGCAGATGAGGAGGACCTTGGCCTCGCCGAGTTCGCGGAGCTTGGCGGCGAGCCAGCGGATGAGGGCGTCCTCGGGCGTCGATTCGGCATCGACCTGCAGGAGCCGGGTTTCACATTTTCGCGGCGGGAAGCCCTGGATGACGGCACGCGTATTCCGAAACATGACGCGGCCGGTGCCGAATTCGTCGAGCAGGTCGTTGACGAGGCGCTGGCGTGCGGATTCGTCGCCGTCGTGAAGTTCGGCGGCGTGTTTTTGGACACGCGGGGAGTGGCTGGCGAAGAGCCTGCGGTCTGCGGCGGTCATTTCACCGCCTTCGAGGACGCGGTCAACGACGCGGGCGACCTGCTCGTAGCGGTCGGACTCGGTGAGGAAGGCGGCGAGGTCGCAGTAGCGGTCGGGATCGAGCAGGCGGAGGCGGGCGAAGTGGCCCTCTGCGCCGAGCTGCTGCGGGGTGGCGGTGAGCAGGAGGACGCCGGGCACACGCCGGGCGATGGCCTCGACGACCTGGTAGGCGGTGCCGGGAGATTCGACGGTCCACTCGAGGTGGTGGGCCTCATCGACGATGAGCAGGTCCCACGCGGCATCGGCGGCCTGCAGCGCACGTTTTGACGAGCCGGTCAGAAAAGAGAGCGGGCAGAGGACGAGCTGGCTGTCGAGAAAGGGATTACCCTCGGGGTCGCCTGCCTCGATGGCGGCGCAGCGCTCTTCATCGAAGAGGCTGAACATGAGGTGGAAGCGGCGGAGGAGCTCGATGAACCACTGGTGCGGCAGGGCGTCCGGCACGAGGACGAGGATGCGCGAGGCGCGGCCGGTGAGGTGGAGGCGGTGGAGGATGAGGCCGGCTTCGATGGTCTTGCCGAGGCCGACTTCATCCGCGAGGAGGACGCGCGGCAGCAGGCGGGCGGTGACGTCGGCGGCGATGGACATCTGGTGCGGGATGGGATCGACACGCCCGCCGATGAAGCCGCGCAC
Source organism: uncultured Prosthecobacter sp. (assembly GCA_964452755.1). Lineage (GTDB taxonomy): Bacteria > Verrucomicrobiota > Verrucomicrobiia > Verrucomicrobiales > Verrucomicrobiaceae > Prosthecobacter. Next base: position 227,409 of record CAYVQY010000002.1, read on the forward strand.
GGGCGAGGCCTGCATGCGGCAGCGCCACTCGACGGCTTCGGCGCGGAGGGCGAAGGTGGGCAGATCGTCGATGCTGGCCGCGAGGAGCCGCTCCTGCGGGCCGCCGAGGGTGATGGTGTGCGCGAGCTCCCCTTCCGGGACCGACTTTGATCCACAGTGGTAAACGAGGGCGCCGGCCGATTCGGTGACGGAGTCGATCTGCAGCTTCGCCCCGTCCTGCAGGGTGATTTTGTCCCCCACCCGGAAACTGGCGCGATGCAGCGGGGCGCTGTGACGTGCGTAGCGGCGGGTCTCGCCGACGGCGGGGAAGTTCAGCTCGATGAAGTTGCCTTCAAGGGCGGTGACGAGGCCGAGCCCGAGTTCGGGCTCGCTTTGGCTGATCCAGCGCTGGCCGGGGGCGGGTGATGAGGTCAAGAGACGTGAGCGGGATGACGAGTGGCGAAATGCGTGCCGTCGGGCTTATTTCTTTTCCTTCTTGCCGAAGAGGCGGCCGAAGAAGGATTTTTTCTTCGGCGGTTCGGGAGCGGGTTCGGGAGCGGCGGCGACGGGCTGCGCCTGCTGGGTGTACTGGCCCGGGGCCGGGGTGACCTGGGTGAAGTCGATGGCGGCGGGGCGGATGGACGGAGCGAGGGAGGGATTGACGTTGATGACCTTGGGCGTCTTGGCTTTGCCGTCGGCGCCGTATTCATAGATGACCTGCTGGTAGCACTGGCCCTGGAGATTGAAGGAGCGCATCTCCTTGGCGCGTCCGTATTCGTCGAAATAGACCTGGGAGCGGGCGACGAGGTTCCCCCGCCCGTCGTAGATGTGGCCCTGGGTGGGCAGGCCGCGCTCGTTCAGGAGGTAATGCTTCTTGGCGACGAGTGCGCCGCCGGAGTTGTAGGTGGCCTCGGTGAGCTCGTTGGTGGTCTTGTCCACGACGGTCTCCGAGTGGGAGTTGTCGGGGTGGTAGGTGCTCTTGGCGACGATGGGGCTGGCGGGAGCCGCCGGCTGGGCGAGGGCGGCAGACGCCAGCCAAAGCAGGGCGAAAGTGGCGAGGCAGGTTTTCATGAGACGTGGCGGGGAGAATAACGCCCCCGCCCCGCTCCGACAATGACAAAGCTTCCCTGAAACTCCGCGACCAGTTCAGGCCGCACGACGACGGCGGCGCAGCATGAGCCCCAACAGGCCGAGCATGAGGAGCAGGGAGCGCGAGGGCTCGGGAACCACAATCAGGATGCCATGCGAGGAGAACAGGGCGGTGTTCCATGCCAGCGCCGCGTCGATGGAGGGAAGGTCGAGATCCCCCAGCAGACCGCCCGCGCGATACGTTCCTCCCAGATCAAAGCTGCCGAGGCTGATCCACGCCCAGTCCATGAGATTGAAGATGTCACCATGGACGATGCTGTAGGTGTCTCCCGGATTGATGACGCTGATGGTGCCGCCGCTGGTCAGGGTCAGCGTGCCGGTGCCGTTGATGCGGTCGTGGCTGCCGGCGGAGGTGTCCCAGAGGGTGAGGTGGCCGTCGGTGTTGTCACCCACCCACGCGTCGAAGCTGTTGTCACCGAGGCGGTTGTAGATCTCGGCGCTCGCATTGAAGTCCGCCGCCAGGGCGCTGCCGAGCTGCAGTTCGAGGCGGGTGGCGCCGGTCGCGAGATTGAGATCGCCGTTCACCGTGAGAGTGCCGACCTGATCTCCCGCATTGGCCAGGAGTCCGTCGGTGCTGCCTCCGGGCTTGATCACGCCGGCGGTGTTCAGCGCACCCACATTGCTGCCGACCGTCAGGTCGCCGGCAATGGTGCCGCTGCCCGCGATGGTGGCGTCCGTCGTGTAGCCGCCCGCAGCGGTGCCAAAGGTGGCGCCAGAGTCGATGCGGATGAAGGTGGTGTCGTCCACCGATCCGCCGGTGCCGAGCTGAAGGGTGCCGGCGGTGACGGCTGTCGTGCCATGATAGGTGTTCGCTCCGGTGAGGGTGACGGTGCCCGCACCGGTCTTCTCGACGGAGAGGGTGTCATTGGCGGAATCGGCCTCTGAAATCACCCCGGAGAGGGTGATGCCGGTGCCTGAGCCGCTGGTGGCGGAGGTCAGGGTGAGGGTCTTCGTCTCGGCACCCGCAGCGCCGACCTGCAGATCCTGCAGCACCACATTTCCACTGAACGTCCCGGTTCCGGCGACGAGGTCCGCACTGCCGCCGAGCGTCACGCTGCCGGTGCCGGCGGTGGCATTGATGTCGATGTGGTTCGAAAGATTGACGGCGTCGGTGTTGATGAGCAGCGCGACGTTGCTGATGGCGGCCTCCTCGCGGAAGCGAATGGAGTCCTCGACGGGCAGGCAGCAGCTTTCCACATCGCCGCTGCTCATGAAGAAGGACTTCGCGGCGGAGCTGCCGTTGACCACGGTGAACTGGGTGCCGTATTTCATGTCGCCCGTCGCGTCGAACTCGGGGTGGCGGACGAGGTCCATGGTGGTGCCGTTGACGCCGACAATGGTGTAGATGCCGTTGCGGGAGGGATGGGCCTCTTCGTTTTTAACCAGGATGGTCTTGCCGATGTCTCCTGCGGTGTAGGTATTGCCGTCCACCGTGGCGGAAACTCCGGTGAAGGCTCCGGACTGGGCCGCGCCCCCCGCTGGATCGTAGGCGCCGCCGCCATCCGTGAGGCCGGCCGCGGTGGCGCGATCCACGAGGGTCGTCATGACGATGCGGGTGTCTCCGAGCTCGACGTGCTTCGTTCCGAGGCTGCCGCTGGCGCCCGCCTCGACCGTGCCGGCGCGGATGACGGTGCCGCCGTCGATCACAGCCCCTGCGGCGCCGCTGACTCCGGTGCCGTAGCTGTTGCTGCCGCCGAGGACGACCGTGCCGCCGTCCACCACGGTGACGCGTCCCGCACCGCTGACCGACCCGGCCAGGTCGAGTTTCTGGCCGGCCGCCGCTCCGGCGAGGATGTCACGATTCAGGGTAACGTTTCCAGTGATCGAGGAATCCGCGGCCGTGGAGGCCTGGATCACGCTGACGCCCGCGCTGTTCGTCGCATTGACGACGACGTCGTTGGCCAGCGCTGTGCCCTGGAGGTCGAGGACGGTCATGTCGTCGGCTTCGGTGAGTGAGGCGATGTTCAGAGTGAAGGCGCCGGAGCCGGGCTGGGCTCCGTTGACGAGGGACAGGGTGCCGCTGACGATCTCGGTGGACCAGGTCTGCGCAGAATGATCCACGCTGGAGAGCCCCTGGGCGCCGTGCGTGTCAATGCGGACGACACCGCCGCCGGTGATCGCGCCGGCATAGACCGCATCCGAGGTGTCGTCACCGCCCACGGTCAAAGTGTTGGCTGCAAGAACGACATTGGCGGACGCCTGATCGGCCCCGGCGCTGGCGAGGGAGCCGATGCTTTGGTCGAAGCCGCCGAGATCAAGAGTCCCGGAATTCGCGTCTCCGGTGAGGATCACGCGGGCGAAGGATGAGAAGGCATTGGCGACTCCGCCTTGAAGCGAGCCGGCGGTCACATGGATGGCGCCGCGCATGTCGCTGCCAGTCGCGGTGAGAGCCAGAGTACCGGTGTCCGTTTTTGTGAGCATCCCGAGTCCCGTGATGACCGACGCGATGGTGAAGGTGGTGGAATCGGCCACGGAGACCGTGCCGCCACCCGCCTCCACGGTGACGCCCCTGCTGGCGTCCAACGTGGTCGTGCCCGTGACTTCCAGGGTGCCGCCGGTGAAGCGGAGAGCATCGGCACGGGCGGTGATGGAGGTGTAGCCAAGACTGGAAGCGTCGGCGATGGAAAGCACGCCCTCCTCGATCACCGTGCCGCCGCGGTGGCTGTTGACCGCGGTGAAGACGAGCCTTCCCGCGCCCTTCTTCTTGAAGGTCACGTTGCCGTTGACCTGGCCGCCGTAGGTGGTGTCAGCAGTCTGGTTGACGGTCAGCGTGTTGTCGGCAAAGGCGCCGTTGTTGACGGAGCCGCCATCTCCCGAAAGCGAAGCCACTTCCTGGTCAAAGCCGTTGAGGTCAAACATGCCGGTGAACTTCGTGGTGAGTCCGCCGCCAACGGGCAGGACGTTGTTCGCACCGATCTGCAGGATGCCGTTTTCAATCGTGGTGTTGGCGTAGGTGTTACCCGTCCCGGAGAGCTTGATGATGTCCTGACCGGTCTTGATCAGATTAAAGCCGACCCCTGTGATGTTACCGTCGATCTGGAGGTAGGAACCGCGCAGACCCGGATCGTTCGGATTGAGGTTCGTCGCCGTGTTCAGCTTGCCCATGTCGTAGAAATGGGTGTTCTGACCGCTGGAGACGCCTGACGGATAGATCTGGCCGAGATAGGAGTCGGCCGTGAGATTGATCGTCACTCCGCTGCGGATGGTCTGGAGAACGGCGACTTCGTCGTAATCCAGTGGCATGTAACCCATGATGGAGCCCCCGGACAGATCGATGGTGCGGGTGCCGTCAAGGTCCGCGAAGACCTGGAGGTGAACGCCTTCAGCCAGGGCGTAGTCGCCCGTGCCGCGTGCGTCGCTGACGGCCCAGCGCTCGATCGATCCCCATGCCTGGGTCAGGGAGGCGGTCGGCGCCCAGTTGGAGACGGCGATTTCGAGTGCTGCGGTAGGATTGATGATGGCACTGACCGAGCTGTCACCAAAGGCTCCATTGTGGGTCACACGCACTCCACCTTCCGCAGCAGTGAAGGTCCGGCCACCGTCAAAGGTGCCGCTGTTGTCCCCGAGAATGAGGATGCCGTCACCCACCTTGCGGAAATCATAAAGGCCCTGGTTGTCGAGGCCGCCCGCACCGCTGCCGGAGCCAAACTGAAAGCCCGTGGTGGCGCCCGGCCCGAAGCTGCCAGCATCGACCCACACCTGATAATGGTCATGCAGCGTGACGACTCCGGTGCGGGTCGTCGAGCGTGAACTGTCCATGCGGAAGATTGCAAGCCCCTCCTGACCGGAACCCGGCACCGTATTGGTCGTGCGCAGATCAACGTCCGCGATCTGAATCAGGCGGTCGCTGCCCGCGATGGTGTAGATGCGTCCGATGTCGTAGTTCGTGATCTTGCCGGAATTCCAGGTGAAGAGGTCCGGCGTTCCGGGATTGAAGTTGAAGCGGACCTCCGAGTGGTAGGTCTGCAGATAGTTGTCACCGTCATTCATGTGGCCGCCGCCCAGGATGATCTGGTTGGCGCCATTGCCGGTGGCGTCGGGGGTCAGGAACTGGATGCCGCCGTCATTGACGACCCAGTTGCCCGAGAACTGGGTCTGATCTCCGCGAATGTTCAGGAAGTTGAGACCGGACTTCGTCACCTGGCTGGCGTAGATTTTGCCGTTGAGCTGAAGCGTGTTGTTGCGGGTCGAAATGAGCGCCTCGCCGTCGCCCAGCCCGGAGGTACCGAAATACAGATTGGCATTGATGGTCGGTGTGTTGGCACCCTGGATGAGGCCGCCGCTGCGGATGATGATGTTGGTGAACTGGCCGTCGGCACTGACATTGATGTCGCGCTCCACGCGCAGGGCGTACAGGTCCAGATTGGCGCCGAGAGTGGCCGGATTGCCCGTGGAATTGATGATGCCAAGGCCGTTCAAAAGGTTGGCACTCACACTGCCATTGAGCGTGGTGGCGGAAGTGCTCACGTAGTAGCCAGCCGTGTTTGCGGCAGTCACGACGCGGAAGCCGTTCGTTGTGTCGTAAACCAGGAACTGACCTTCCGTGCGGTCGGTGATCCACGGAGCGATCATGTTGTTCGTTGCATTCGCGATCGGCGATCCCCCCGCCCATGCGCTCACGATCAGACGCTCCGCATTGGAGTTGCCTGCCACGCCGAGCAGACCTGTAGCATGGCGCAAGGTCAGGGTGCCGCTGGTTCCCGTGTCGCGGATGAGGTCCGCCACGGTCAGTTCAGCGAATTGGGAACCGCGGCGCACCACCGAGATGTCGGCGCCGCGCTTCAGAGTGATCGCACCCACCGTTTCGGTGTATTGAATCCTGTTGGCGATCGGCGCCACATCATCCCCCAAGAGTTCAAGGCTTCCGCCGTCGAGAGTAATGGCATCCGTATCGCTCCAGCGACCGTCGGGATTCCCCCCCTCGTAAGGAGTGGCGAAATCGAAGCGAAGCCGGGTGGACGGATGGAGCATCCAGGCGTTGGCGTTGGCGCCGCTGGCACCCACGGCCGACCCATTGGCGGCCTCGATGCGGACTTCACCGAAGACATCCACGGTCCCCGTGCCGAGCGGGGTGCGGAACAGGGTGCTGCTGAAAGCGACCGCCGTGGCGGTGGCGGCCACGTTCTGGGAAAGCGTGATCTGGGTGGCGCTGTCCACGCTCAGGATGGTGGTGCCGACGGGGATTCCAGCACCATAGAAAGCCATGCCGGCCGACAGGCCTGTGGTACTGCTGAGGCCGGTCACCACGGCTGAGTCTTCCGTCGTATCACCCGTGATGCCCTGGACACCCGCCGCGCCGCCACCTTGAAGCAGGAGGACGAAGCCGCGGTAGCTGTTGTCATAGTGACGCGTGCGTGAGAGCAGAGTGCCGCCGCCGTAGGTGTTGTTCGCATTGTTTTGGAAACCGACGTATCCGTAGGCCTGCATGTCCTGGCCGGAGCCGAGTATCATGCGGTTGGCGGCACCGGCGAACTGGGCTCCGACCGCCGTCGGATTGAGGTAAAGAATGCCGCCGGTTCCTCCGCCCAGACGGAATTCATCGTCGTTAACGCCCCAGGGGGTCACGCTGTTCGCCCTGAGATTGCCGTTGCCGCTGCCGCCGCCCAGGAACCAGTTCACGAAGACTCCGCCGTCTCTGGTGGCCATGAGGGGATCGCTCGAGAGTGTTTGACCGTTCGCGAGGCTCAGAATGCCGTAACCATTGCCCTTCAGGACTCCGGGAGCGGCCACGGCGGCCGTGATGGAGTTCATGTTGGCGACGTTTCGAATCCCAATGGTCGTCAGGGTGCTGGTGCCGGTGACCATCAGCGTGAGGCCGGTGGTGCCCAGGTTGCCTGTGTTCCGGATGTCGAGGTAGGAACCGGCGTAAAGTCGCACTGCTCCGGTTCCGAGGGTGATGTTGTCTGAATTGACAAGCGTGGCACCGTTGAAAGAATCATATCCGCCGCTGAAAGTGTTGGGCGCGTTGTAGCTGTCGAAGACCAGGGTGTTGCCAATCTTCACGATGCGGCCCCGGCCTTCGACTTTCTCCCGCAGGTAGGTCGTGGTGTCGGTGCGGAGGGAGAGGATGTCGTTGACGACGAGACCAGCCTCAACCACGAGCCCGTCCGAGCCGTTGACAATCAGGAAGGGGCTGTTGGAGGTGATGATCTTCTGAGTGTCTCCATTGACGCCGAAGTACTTGTTCGTCGCGCCGCCGCCGTTGCGGTCGAGCGTGATGAGTGTCTGTCCATTGACGTAGAGAGTCTGGTTGTTGCCGGTAAAGAAAGCCGTGTTGGCGATTGAGCTGGCCAAACGAATGGTGCCGAAATTCGATACAAGGTCCGCGGTGCCGTAGGAAACATCCACCGTGGCGTTGGTCGAATTTTGAAGGCGGAGTTCACCACGGTTCAGTGTGAAGAGACCGGTGAGGGAGGCGCTGTTGTTGCCTTCAAGCCGCAGGATGCCGTTGCCCGTCTTGGTGACACCCACGCTGCTGATAAGGCCGCCGGCCATGGTCAGGGTGCCCGTGTTGACGTAAACGCCCACATCGCTGGTCCCATTGAAGGTGGACGCACCGCTGACAGTGAGGTTGTAGCTGTTGTTGTTTACGATTTGAAGCTGCGTGCCCGCCAGGGTTGCCGTGCCTTCGACTGTCAGTGAGGAGATCGTGATGGTCCCGCTGCCGCTGCTGTTGGAGCGGTTGGTGTCGATCCGGGCCAAAGGCACGTTTTCGGCGATGATCACGTCATTGTTATAGGTTGCCGAATTGCCCGCCGTGCGGAAAGCCAAAACCGGCATCTGCGAGCCGTTGTTGTTGTTCAGATAGTCGGCGTGGAGCGTAATGCTGGCCGTGCCAAAGGTTCCGGCCAGATTTCCGATCACCGTGCCGCCGTTGATTTGGAAGTTGCCCGTGATCTGATTACCGGCGTTCGCCAAGGTAAGCGTGCTTGCACCGGAGCGGGTCAGCCCATCCGCCGTGACGACGCCGCTGAGCGTGAGCGTGTTGTCCGCGGAGTAGATGATGCCCTCAACCGGCGTGGATCCGTCACCGAAGTAAAGCGGCGTGGTGGAACTGAGGGTCACGGCGCCGCTGGTGATCAGGCCGCCGCTGTGGATGTTGATCCCGCCGCCGGTGAGGGTCGTGGTGCCGACGATCCGCAAGGCGTAGGCGTTGGACACACCGGAGAGGGTGGCATTCCCCGCCGTGTACTGAGCGATGGAAGCGCTGGTTAGCCCGGACATGAACGTCGCGCCGGTTCCCGTGCTCGTCCAAGCCGCGTTGGTGAGGCCGGTGAGTTCGTCGTAGGACAGGAAGCTCAAGCGGGTGGCATTGATCATCCAGGGGGCGACGATGCCGTTGGTAAGCGTGGGCGCCGAGGTGACGTACACCCGCTGGCTCTGCAAATGATTGCGCCCGAATTCATCCGCGTTCTCACGGATGGCCAGTGTGGCCTGGCCCTCCCGCGTGATGCCGCTGGTCGTCAGTTCGATGCCGCCGTTGGTGCTGTTGCGCTCAAGGTAAATGCCGGCCCCGCCTTTGACGACGAGCTGCCCGACCGTCTCCCGGGTGTAGTTCTGGTAGTCGGCCAAAAGATTCAGGCTCGCGCCATCCAGCACGAGATCTTCATTGTCGCCCCATTTGTTGCTGAAACCGAGGTTGCTGTTGTTCAGGCGGCTGATGACGACCTGGTCGTTGACATCCTGGCTGTAGTCGAGGCGGAGGACACCGCCGGGAAGCAGGTTGACCGTGTTGGAGTTGGTCAGGCCGTCATCGCTGACGCGCCCGGCACCGCGCAGGTTCAGGCGGCCGTAAACGTCGATCACCGGAGAGGAGATTTTATTGGTGACTTCGAGAAGCCCGCCGATGGAGCCGAAATCCGCACCGCGGAAGACCGTGGTGTTCCCGGTGTAGTCCTGAGTGCCGTAGAGCCGAACCTGCGCCTGGGTGGCGGAGGGCGTGCTGCCGGAATCTATTGTCCGCCGTCCGATCTCGACGCTGGCGGAACCGGTCACCACGTTGTTTTGGACGATGCCCAGAACGCCGGTCGTGCCGTTGAAGCGGTAAATGTTGTCCACGCCGGCGCCGAGCTCATCCGCCATGTAATAGCTGGTCAGATACGCCGAGACGCCCCATTTACCGTTGCCCATCCGGGACTGGTCCAGCGACTGCGTGAAAAGACCGCCATCACCCATTCCCAGGGAGATGGAGCCGTTGGTGGTGGAACGCAGGTTGTAGCTGGTGAGAGGCACGTCGGTGCCGATGTCGATCCGGGCGCTCCAGGCCTTCTCACTTCCGAAGATCAGCACCTCCTGACCTGTCACCAGATTGCTCGGCGCATTGATGCGAAGGGCTGACGTCCCCCCCGAGGCCGAGAAGCCCTGATTGACCACGATGTCCCCCGCCCCGAACGTGGCAGTGCTGCTCGGCACCCATGTGGTGCCGGGATTAATAAGATCGTCGGTACCGCGGGTGCCGAAATAGACGACACCGCCGCTGATGACCAGACCGCCCGCCCAGGTGCCGCTGTTGTTCCCGCTGATCATGAGCTCGGAGCCGCCGGTCTTGTTGATCGTATAGCCCATGCCGCCGTCGCTGATGCCGCCGTTGAGAAGAAGCGGAGCGTCGGTCTGGATGCGCGCGTGGTTGGTGAGAGTCGTCAGACCTTCGAAGCGCGGATAGATGGCGTTTCCGCCGGTGCTGAGGAAGCGCTGCACGTCGAGCGTCAGCGTGCCGAAGGAGATGATTTTGTTGGCGGCGCTTCCCTGCCAGCGGTTCGTGTCCAATACGGAGTCCCCCCCTTGATGAACGACGTTGTTGCCGATGAAGATGCGCTGCAGATTGCCGGTGCTTTCCCCGTTAACGTAGGCCTCCCATTCGCCGCCGCGCAGAAGAATCGTGGTGGTGGAGGGAATGGCGGACGCAAACCCCATCGGCGTGGCCCAAGACTGGTCATTGAGCCAGGTCTGGACAACCCCCTGAGCGACATCCAGTGTATCCAAAGAATTTGCCATCGAAGGATCCCAGTTGTCGAAAATCAGCCTGCTGCCTCCGACCTTGGTGATTTTAGATCCCGCCGTGCCGGCAATCTGGCCGGAGAATCTGCGATCGCCGGTATTGCGGCCCACTGTCAACGTCGCCCCGCCAAGATCGAGAACGCCCGCCGTGTTCAGCACCGGACTCACGACGACACTGCCGGACAGATTGCCGAATTCCTGGTTGTTGCCGTTCAGGCGCACGGTGCCCCCCGGCTGGATGATGACTTCCAGGCCAAGCTTGGAGTTAAGATTTCCAAAGGTCGTGAGCGTGTTGACCGAGGTTAGGCTCAGCGTGCCCTCGTTGACCTGCACGTTACCCTGGAAGCTGTTGGCTCCTGAAAGCTCGAGCGTGCCGGAACCATATTTGATGAAAAGTGTCGCCAGCGTGTTGTTGTTGTTGGCGCGGAAATTGGTGATGCCCGCACTGATCGTCGAGACATTCCCAGCCTCGGTAAAGACGGCCAGCGTATTGCCGCCAATGTTGATCGCCCCCCCGCTGATGTCGGCTCCCGCATTGAGAATCATCCCCGCCTGACCGCCACTGCCCACGTTCAGCGTGAACCCGCCCAGCACCACGTTCGCATCCGTCCGGAACGCATACACGCTGCGGTCAGCCGTCAGCGTCCCTCCCGTCGCCCCCGCGTTGAAGAGCTGCGTGGCTCCTCCGACCGTATTCAGGTCACCGCTGCCGCCGTAGGTGGCCGTCACGATGTTGCCCCCGCTGATTCCGGCGTAGTCTCCCGCGCCACTCATCGTCTGCACCGCCGCCCAGGTGCCGATGGTGCCGTTGCTCATGGCCGGCGCGGCAGTGAAGCTCAACATCTCCAATCCGGCAGCACCGATGTCCGTCGTCATTCCCTGAATGGTCAGCGTGGCGCTGTTGCTGCGCGTCAGCGAGGCAAAGGTCATCTGCGTGCCGGAGGCTCCACCGTCGTTGATGATGATGGCGGCGTTGCCGCTGTTGATCGTCAGCGCACCGCCGGTCGCTCCGCCCGCCCCCCCTCCTGTCCCCTCGAGGCGCAGCGTGCCATTGGCCAGGGTGAAAGCTCCCGAGCCGAACGGGTTGCCACTGGTCTGCACCACGCCCACCAGCGTGCCCTGGGTGACTGTCGTGGTTCCGGAGTAGCTGTTGCCGCTGCCGGAGGTCGGATTGAGAATCACAGTGCCTGCGCCGACTTTGTTGATCCCTTGGCCGCCTCCAAGGGTGCCGCTGAAGGTCACGTCCCCGCCGATGACCGCCGTCAGATTCAAACTCCTGCCGAGCGTGATGTCACCCTGAAAGTCCTTCGCTTCCGCATCCAGCCCGCCGAGCGTCTGCGTGCTGCCCGTCGCGGCGTTGCTAATGTTGTTGGCGAGCGTGCGGACACCGCTGAGCAGGATCTGGGAGAAGCTGGTGCTGCCAAAGCTGACTGCGCTGGAACCGCCCAGCGCCGCGTTGTTGCCCAGCACCAGGTAGCCGTTGTTGACGGTTGTGGTGCCGGTGAAGGTGTTCGCCCCGTTGAGCCAAAGGGTGCCCTGGTCCGCCTTGCGGATGTTGAAGGCGCCGGAGACAACACCGTCGATCGTCACCAGCGCGCCGCGTGTGCGGAAGTTGACTTCACGCTCCATGGCGAAGCCCCCGTCCACCGTCAGCCGGTAGCCGTTGAAGCCGTCGAAGATGATGTCCTTGTTGGTCAGCGACGTGCCGTCGTTGCTCAGGGCGGCGACATGGACGTTCACATTCTCGGAGCCGGGTGCGGCGGCCCCGACGGTCAGGATGCGGTTGGAGCTGTTGTCCCCGCCCTGAAAGCGGATCTCGCTCATATCGTAAGTTGCGTTGCCTGCGGTGATCTGGCTCGCCGTGGGCCGGAGGTGAATGTTGGACGACACGCTTCCCTGACTCTGCATGATGAGTTGCTGCCCGGCCTGCCCGTTGGCTCCTGTGTGGGTGAGAATCAGGTTGCCATATTGGATCTCCGTCCGGGTGTGCGTGTTGTCAGCGGCCAGAATCAGGGTGCCGGCCCCCTGTTTGCGAAGAATCTGGACGTCCGTCGGCGAGCTGCCGCGGATCACACCGTTGATGACCATGGAGGAAGATTCGATGTTGAAATAGTTGCGGGCGTTGTTGGCGGGACTGATGACGACATCGCCGTTGACCACCAACTGCGAGCCTTGCTGGTGACTGACCGTAAGCGTGCGCTCGGAGTCCGCGATTGTCAGATCATTGATCGCCAGTGCGGAATAACCGCCGCCGCCAAAGGTGTGAAGGCGGACGGTGGCGGTGCCACCAAACACATTCAGATTGCGCGCGGCATACTGGTTGTCCACGCCGTCCCAGAGACCGGCCTGAAGGCCGATGCGGAATTCCGCTCCAAGCATGTTGATCGTATTCTCCGTGCTGCTCAAAGCTCCGTTTTGTGAGACGGCGAGCAGGCCGCCCGAGCCGATGGTGACCTGCCCGGAGTAGTTCTGCGCCTGGGCAAGGTAAACCGCGCCGCCGATCTGACCGCGGGAGTTCTGATCGGTGTTGCCTACAAAGAGCGGATAGTCCCCCCTGAGCACGTTGGCCTTTTCGATAATCAGCGTGCCGGACCCCGAACCCAGCCGCAGGGCGCCGTTGGAAGCCGAAAGGGTGTCTCCCGTGAAGATGGCGTTGCCGCGATCCGCGCCCACCCAGAGCTGGATGTTCGGCGAGATGGCGGTGATCTCAGCGGCGAAGTCGCGGTCGAATTCAGTGTAGCCACTGACCTGGATGCCCATGCGCCCCGCGAGTCCTGGGGTGGTTCCGGTGATGTAAATATCATTTCCGCCCAGCGCTGTGCCGTTGCTGTCCGGTCCGTGGAAGCGAACGCCGCTGAGATCGCCGTAGCCCGCTCCGAAACCGATGGCCGCGGCATGGTTCGGATCGCTCACGTTCATGGTGATGCGCTGGTTGCCGCCGATGCTGTTCGGACCGTCCAGGATCACGGCCCCGCCTGTGCCGTTAGCCGCACCGATGTAGATGTCATTCCCCGCCACGTTGGCGCCGAATACGCCTCCCCCGCGAGTCATCAACGCACCGCCTGTGACCACCGTTCCGCCGGTGTAGTCATTTCCAGAGTTCGTCAGAACGAGGGTGCCGTAGCCGAGCCTCATCAAGGCGCCCGCGCCGGTGATCTTGCCCCACACCTGGCCGAAGTTCGACGTGCTGATCTGCGCGTCCCGCACCAGGGTGATGGTGCCGGTGGCGATTGAGGTGTCGAGGCGAAGAGCGCCGAGGCCGACATTTTCCGTGGTGGAGACGCCGGACAGGAAGAAGTCGTTCGCCAGCACCGCGTCCTGCACAAACACCTGGCCGCCCGCCTTGACCGTCACGGCGCCCGTGCCGAAGGCGCTGGAGTTCGTTCTCGCATAGACACGGCCCATGTCCACCACCGTGCCGCCGGTGTAGGTGTTGAGACCGTACACCTCCTTGCGGCCCCAGCCGGAGTAGGTCACAGAGACGGCTCCCGTGCCGTTGTCCACGATGGGGGCATAGATGGCGAGGATGCGGGCGCTCGTGGCGCTGGCGGTCGAGTTGATGAAGATCAATTCACCGGCGGTATCGTCAATGCCTCCGGCGGTGATGCTGCCGGTGTTGGAAATGCGATACTCGGTGCCCACGCTGCCGACGTAAGTGGTGCCGGTGATCGCGCCGACCGGGCTGCCGATGAAGGTCGTGGAGGTGCCGGTCCCGCTCGCCATCAAAACGCCGCCGACGGCGCCAAAACGCAGGGTGTTGTTGGCACCGATGTTGAGGGTGGCGTTCGCCGTGTTCGTGTTTCTAATCAGGAGTGTGTTGATGTCCGTTGTGCCGGCCGCAAGGTTGGTGGTCGTCGCGGTGCCGCCCGCACTGATGCGCACGTTTCTTGTCGCATCGTTGACGAGGGTCGTTCCGGTCGCGGTGATGTCCGTGTAGCCGGCGTAAGCGACGATGTTGCCGCCGGAAATCGTGGCCCAGTCCGTTCCGGCACCCGCCGTGGCCGGAGCACTGATCGTCGCCCACGCGCCGAGGATCCCGTTCGAGACCGTACCGGAAGCGGAAACCGTGCCGGCGGCCGGAAGCGCAATGTCGAGCGTGCCGCCCGCATTGCGGATGAGCGCACCAAGAGACAGGCTCAAGGAGGTCGCCGAACCCTGGTTCATGTAAATGAAGGAGGAACCTTGGTCCACCAGCGTCCCGTCGAAAGCCTGGCTGTTGGCCGTGGAAGCCTTGCCGTTCAGTTGCAGGGTGCCGCCATTTGTTTCGTTCACACCGCCGAACACCAGCGCCGAGGAACTGGAGATGATGTTAGAGGCAGGCGCCGCTCCGTTCCCGAAGTCGAGGATGAGCGCATTGGCCGCGCTGCTGGTTCCGACCGGCGCGGAGATCGAACCGGTGAGCGTTGTGGCACCGGTGTAGGTCTGCGCCGCCCCTAGGGTGAAGGTGCTGTTGCCATTGAATGTGGGGTTCACCAGGCTGTTCTGGCCGCGCTTTGTCAGACCGCCGGAACCGGAAAGCACGCCGGTGTAGGTGCTGCCGTTGCCGATGACCTCCAGCGTGACCGCACCCGAAGCCTCGTCCTCCAAGACCATGTTGGCGGAGCCGTTCAACCCGCCGAAGGTGAAGGTGCCGCCCGCCGCGCCGGCAAATTGCACGTTGGCGCTGGAGTTCAGAGTGCTGAACTGCAGAGCGCCCCGGTGGCCGAGGGTCAGCTTGCCCGAACCGCTGACCGTCGTCGTGCCATTGAAGATGTTGGCGCTGTTCAACGCGAGATCGCCCGCCCCGGACTTGGTGAAATTGGAACTGCCGGAGATCCGGCCCGTCATCGTCACACCGGAGGCGTTGGCGATGTCCAGGGTGCCGTTTGCGGTGAGCAGGATGTTCTTGTCAAAGGTCAGCGGCGCCGCACCGGTCACCTGCAGCGTGGCCCCCAGATTCACATAGCCGGCTGCGCCGAGATTTCCCATGCCGGAGACCGCCAGCGTACCGCCATGCGCGGACACACGTCCGGTGAAGGTGTTTGCGCCTGCGAGCACCAGCGTGCCGTCCCCCAGTTTCACAATGCCCGCCGGGGCGACGCCATCGACGATGACCGCGTCGATGGTGAGATCAGCCGACGCGGCGGCGGAGTCCTCCACGACGAAGAAGCGCGTTTCACCGCCAAGGCTCAGAGCACAGGCGCTCACGGCGGAGATCACGGCACCGTTGGCATCGTCACCAGCCGAGTAGGTGATGTTGCCTCCGAGCGTGAGATGATTGGATCCAAAAACGATGGAAGCCGTCGAACCCGACTCCCCGCCGCCCAGACCGAGGTGTCCCACCCGCAGGTCGAATCCGTTGAGGTCTAAGGTCCCGCCGACGATGACGACATTGCCGGTTCCGAAGATGCGGTTGTCGTCGGAACCCGCCTTGAGCGTGCCTTCGTAAATGATCGTCGCTCCCGCATGCGTGCTGTTCCCGTCCAGAATGAGGGTGCCGGCACCGGTTTTAAGCACGGACTTGCCGCCGCCAAGCGCACCCGAGTAGGTGAACTCGTTCGTGCCTGTGACATCGAAACCGACACCGCCGAGAAGCGCAAAATTCGCCACGCCAATCGCGCCGTCGATTTCCCCGCCGCTCCATTCTCCGACGCCGCCCGCCCGGAAAGACAAGAACGCACCGTTGGCCACATTGACGGCGGCGGCGGAGGGCAGGGACGCCGCGGAACCGAAGACGAGAACGCCCTCGTTGATGTTGGTGGCTCCCGTGTAGTTGTTGATCCCCGTCAGAGCCACGAGTCCGCCCGTGGTTTTTGTGACGGGCACCGCTCCCGTCACAGCCGCGCTGATCGAACCGCTCTGAAGATCGTAGGCGCCGGCATCGAGCGTGCCGTTGTCGATACCGCCGCCTTGTAGAACGACGGAGGCCAGTGTCTGCGTCGAGCCGCCGAGATCGAGCACACCGTCCGTGGTCTTGGTCAGCGGGGCGGCGCCTGCCAGCGTGGCGGTGAGCGTTCCGCTCTGCGCAT
Organism: uncultured Prosthecobacter sp.; assembly: GCA_964452755.1. Taxonomy (GTDB): domain Bacteria; phylum Verrucomicrobiota; class Verrucomicrobiia; order Verrucomicrobiales; family Verrucomicrobiaceae; genus Prosthecobacter. The sequence goes on from CAYVQY010000002.1 coordinate 243,542, forward strand.
TGACCTCGCTGCCGGTGATCGTGCCGTTGATGATGGATCCACCCGCGATGGTGATGACACCGACGGCCTGGGACGTGCCGCCCAGATCCAGCGTGCCGCCGTTGACCGTCACTGCAGTGTTGGCCCACCCAAGAGTACCGGCTCCTCCGAGGAGCAAAGTTCCTGCATTCACAATCGTGCCGCCACGGTGCGAATTTGAGGAAATCAGCGTCAAAGTACCGACACCCGACTTCGCGAGAATCACGTTGCCGTCAATCGTGCCGCCGTAGGTGGTGTCGGAGACCTGGTTGACCGTCAGGGTGTTGTAATCAAACGCGCCGTTGTTGATGGAGCCATGGTCACCGGCCAGGGAACCCACCTCCTGGTTGTAGCCGTTGAGATCAAACATCCCGCTGGAGGTTTCCATGATCAGCGCGGTGGCCACCGGCAGCGCATTGTCGCGCCCGATCTGCAGAATGCCGTTCTCGATCGTGGTGGAGCCCGCATAGGTGTTGGCGCCGTTGAGCAGGATCAGATCCTGCCCCATTTTCGTCAGCCCGCCGGCACCTGTGATGACGCCGTCAATCTGAAGGTAGGAGCCGCGAAGCGCCGGATCGGTCGGATTGGAGCCGGTGGTCGTGTTGATTTTGCCGATGTCGTAGATCCGGCTCAGGTCGATCTGGCTGTTGTTGCTGGAGGTGAAGTTCTGCCCGAGAAAGGAATCCGAGTTCAAATGAATGGTGATGCCGTCGCCCAGGGAGTGAATCACCGCCACATGGTCCCAGTCACGAGGCAGGTACCCCATGATCGAGCCACCATCGAGGGTGATCGTCTGAGTCCCGGTCTGGTTGGACATGATTTGAAGATTCACCCCGGTGGGCAAAGCATAGCCTGGTCCGCCGCGGGCGCCATCCACGGCCCAGCGCTCCATGGAACCCGGCTGCTGCACCAGCGCGGCCGTCGAAGACCATCCGGCCACGGCGATTTCCAAGGCTCCGCCCTGCTCGATGTTGCCGGTGTTTGCAGCCCCGCCAAAAGCCCCGTTGTGCAGGACGCGCAAAGCGCCCTCGCCGACAAAGATGGAGCGACCGCCGGTGAAGGAGGCGGTGTTGTCTCCCAAGGTGAGCACGCCGTCACCCACCTTGCGCAGGTCAAACATGCCCTGATTGTTCAGTCCGCCCGTGCCATTGCCGCTGCCAAACTGCACGCCGGTCGTGGTTCCGGTTCCGTAGCTGCCGGATTCGACATGAACGAGGTAGTGGTCAAACAGCTTGACGGTGCCCGTGCGCGCCGTGCTGCGGGCACCGTCCACCTGGAAGAAGAGGGTGCCCTCCTGGCCGGCTCCAGGCACGCTGTTCGTGGTGCGCAGGTCGATGTCCGGGATCTGCACGAGACGATCGGTCGCGGTGGGGGTGTAAACACGATTGACGTCGTAGGCCGTGATCTTGCCGCCGTTCCACGTGAAGAGCTCCGGGCTGCCGCTGTTGAAGGTGTAGCGCACTTCCGTGAGGTTGAGCGTGTTGTCGCGGTCGTTCATGCGGCTGCCGTTGAGGATGACCTGCCCCGTGCCCGGCGCTCCTGGAGTGAGGAACTGGATGCCGCCGCCGTTGACGACCCAGTTCCCCGTAAACTGAGGCTGGTCACTGCGAATGTTCAAAAACGCGCTGCCAAACTTGGTCACCTGGCTGGCGTGGATTTTGCCATTGATTTGCAGGGTGTTGTTGGAGGAATGAATCAGAGCCTCGCCATCACCGGGATTGGTGTCATGCCCGAAATAGAGATTGGCGTTGATCGTCGGCGTATTGGCCGCCTGGATGAGACCGCCGCTGCGGATGATGATGTCCGTGAACTGGCCGTCGGCGCTGACGTTGATGTCACGGCTGACGCGCAGGGCGTAGATGTCGAGGTTCGCCCCGAGCGTGGAGGGGTTCGCTGTGGCGTTCAAAATGCCGGTGCCATCCAGAAGCGCCGCACTCACGGCGCCGTTCAGCGTCGCCGCACTGGTATCGATGTAGTTGGCCGGTGCTCCGCCCTGGGTGATGACCTGGAAGCCGAGGGCGGCGTCGTACTTAACGAAGTTGTTGTCGAAGCGGCTCACGATCCACGGATTGACCATGTTGTTGTCCATGAGATCGAGTCCGTTGGAAACGAGGAACAACGCGCTGTTCGCGTTGCTGGCCACCGTGCCGAGCATTCCAGCAGTGTTGGTGCTGCCCACCATGCCGGCGATCTGCAGGGTGCCGCTGCCGCTGCGGGTGAGATTCCCGGCGGAAAGCTCCACCCAGTCACCTGAGTCACGTCGGATCACGACCTCCGCGCCCCGGGAGATGGTCAGGTCGCCGATGACTTCGCGGTTGGCAATGTGGTCCGTGTTGTCGCCAAAAAGTTCCAGCACCGCGCCGTCAAGCGTGATGCCGACCGTGTCGGCCCAGCGGCCTCCGCCGCCCAGGGTGCCGGTGGCGCGGTTGCCGGTGGTGCCGCTGCCGGTGAAGGGCGTATTGTTGTCAAAACGCAGACGTGAGCCCGGGTGCAGGACCCATGTGTTGGCGTTGGTGAGACCGCCGGTGGCCACAGCCGTGCCTGAGCCGCCTTCAATGCGCACTTCACCAAAGACATCCACCGTGCCGGTGCCCAGTGGCGTGCGGAAGGTGGTGCCGGTGCCGACCGCACCGCCCTGAAGCGACAGAATGAAACCGCGATAGCCGCCATCCATGTTGCGCGACCGGGAGACAAGGGTGCCACCACCATAGCTGTTGCTGCTGTTGGTGCTGAAGGTGACCGCTCCGTAGCCAAACACGTTGTTCGCGGAACCCAGGATCACGCGATTGCCGGCGCCGGCGAGCAGGTCGCTGCCCGCCGTTCCGGGCTGCAGGGTGATGGTGCCGCTGCCGCCGCCGAGGAGGAACAGATTGCCGCCCGGTCCCCAGGGAGCCAGTGAATTGGCGGTCAGGGTGCCGCCGCCGCTATTGGCACCGAGCTGCCAGTTGCCGTTCTGGAAGTCGGCCATTCCCGGATCAAAATTCATCGACTGGCCGGCATCGAGGGCGAGAATACCATTGCGGGTACCAACCGCCGCCAGGCCGTCGTAATGTGCCAGCAAGGCGACGAATTCCGTTCCGAGGCCCATGCCCAGCACAGGCAGACTGGTGGCGCTGGTGGTGCGGAGCTGGATGCCCGAACCCGTGCCGATGTTACCCAGGGTGCGCAGCGTCAGGCCTGAAGCCGGATTGACGATGATCGAACTGCCAGTGCCACCGAGGGTGGCGCCGCTTTGGAGCATGCGGATGGTGCCGGCCTGGATGTCGAGTACGCCGTGCCAGTCGTCGTTGGCGGCGTTGTTGTCGAAATAGGTGTACCAGATGCCTGTGCGGGTGAGACGCCCCCCGCCGACGAGCTGGTCGCGCAGCCAGACCTCCGTGTTGTCCTGGAACCAGGCGGCGCTGTCGTTCACGATCAGCCTGCTCTCGATGTAGAAGTCGTCGCCAAAGGAGGTGGCATTGAGTCGAAGATGGGCGCCGTTGACGGTGCGGATGGTGTTGGTGCCGTTGTTGGCACCGATGGTGAAGTTGGCGGCGTTGGAGCCTCCGTTGCGGTTGGAGTGGATGGTCACCGCACCCGCGACGATGATGTCCTGGTCATCGGCGGCAAAGTAGGTGCCGATATTGTTGTGATAGATCCCCAGCGTGCCGTAGTTCAGCGTGTAATCTCCGGTGCCAAAGAAGTTGTTGTCGTTGTTACCCTGGCCGCGGATTTCACCGCGATTCAAGGTTACGGGCGCGTTGAACGCGGCGTTGTCAGCGTCGAGGCGCAGCACACCGTCACCTGACTTGATGATCGAAGCGGAGCCGGAAACTCCCCCTTGCAGCCACAGAAGACGCCCTGACTGCTCAACTCGCAGGCCAATCGGGGAACTGCCGCCAAAAATCGTTGCCCCGCTCACGGCCAGATCATGCGTGTTGGCATTGGCAGTGCTGCTCGTGCTGCCGATGACCAGGGAAGTTCCCTGCAGCGTGTCCGTCCCGAGAATCGTGAGGCCGGCGATGGTGTTAGTTGTCAAAGTCGCCGAGGTGCCGGTGTAGTGCTCACCAATGATGCGGGCGTAGGGCACGTGCTCCGCGATGATTACGGTATTGTTCCAGGTCTGGCTGACGTCGTTGTTGGTCCGCAGACGAAGCTCCGCCATCTGCTGGCCGTCGTTGTTCTGCAGCCAGTCGCCGGCCAGGGTGATGCTGGCGGTGCCCGCCGTTCCGGTTCCATCAAGATACAGCTTGCCTCCGTTGATCTGGATGTTGCCGCTGATCTGGTTGCCCGTGTGGGTGAGCTGGACATTGCCGATGCCGTGCATGGTGAAACCTTCGGCGGTGACGACACCACCCATGCGCAGCGTCTGGTTGCTCTGGTCGGTAAAAACGATTGCCTCCACAGGCGCGGAGCCGTCGCCGAAGTAAACGTTGGTGGTGTTGAAGTTCACCCGTGCGTTGTCGCGGTTGTCCACGATCAGGCCACCGCTGTGGATGTTGATCTGTCCGCCGTCCAGCGTGGTGTCGTTGGAAGCCGCCTGGTGGGCGATGCGAAGGGCAAAGACGTCGATGGTGCCGAGACCCGTGGCGTCCCCCAGGCCGACGCCATAATCCGCGATGTCCGTCGCGGTCAGGGAACCCAAGAACGCCGCACCGTCGCCCGAAGTCGCCGAATTGGTGAAAGCCGCAAGTTGGACGCCGAAATCCTCATTATAGGTCAGGAACGAGTTGTAGGTGGGATTGATCATCCACACAGGCAGGATGCCGTTCGTCGTGTTATCCGTGATCCAGACGGCGTCATTGATGTAGAATTTCTGCCCCTGCAGGTCCGCCCGGCCGAGCTCATTGGCGTTGATGCGCACGTCGAAGGTCGCCTGCCCGACGCGATTGATGCCGCTGTTCGTTTCCAGCACGATCTGGCCGTTGGTGCTGTTGCGCTCCAGGTAAATGGCGGCGCCGTTTTTGACGGTGATTTCTCCGACGGTTTCCTTGTTCACTCGTCCGGCAGACCCGACGAGGTTCAGCGTCGCCCCGTCGAGTGTGATGGAAGCAGTGTCCCCCCATTTGTTCTCGGTCGCCTCCAGCCCGAGGTTCGAGTTGTTCAGGCGGGAGATGATGAACGAGTCGTTGACATCCATGCTGTAGTCTAGACGCAGCGTGGCCCCGGAGTACAAGTTCACGGTGTTGACCTGGTTCCCGTTGTCATCCGTAAACCGGCCAGCGCCGCGCGCGGTCAGACGGCCATAGACGTCGAACACCGGCGAGGCGCTGTCCCCGAGGATCTCGAGGAAGTTGTTGGTGTTGCCCGTGTTGTCGCTGCGGAAGATGGTGGTGTTGCCCGTGTAGGACTGGTCACCATAGAGACGAACCGAGGCGGAGGTGTTGCCGAGCGCGTAGCCTTGGTCATACTGAGGTGCCCCGACCCACAGACTGGCACTTCCCGAAAGCGCGTTATCCCGGGTGATCCCGAGCAAGGCGTTGATACCCAGGAAGCGGTAAACATTGTCCGCGCCCGCACCCATGGTGTCCGCCGTGTAGAAGGTCGTCGTCCAGGCACCCACGCCCCACTTGCCGTTGCCCAGCTTCGACTGATCGATCGTCTGGGTGAAAAGCCCTTCGTTGAGTCCCAGATTCAGCGCCCCGTTGCCGGTGGAGCGGATGTTGTAGGCGGTCAGAGGCGCGTCCACACCGATGTCCACGCGCGGCAGTCCGTTTTGCAGGGACCCAAAGGTCTGCACCCGCTGCCCCTGGGCGGTAAGGATGTTGGTGGGGGCTGTGATCCTGATGGAAGTGTTGCGGTTGATCACGATGTCCCCCGTACCGAGGTTTGCCGTGGCGCTGTAAAGGAAATGATTCGCACCGCCCTGGTAAAAGGCTGCAGCGGAAGGATCACGCGTGCCAAAGAGGATGGTGCCGTCCGTGGCCACCATGCCGCCGTTCCACGCACTGTTGTCCGCTCCGATCTCCAGATTGCTGCCGCCGCGCTTTTCCAGGGAGAAATTGCCGGTGATGGCTCCGTTGAGCAGAAGCGGCGCGTCCGTCTGGATGCGCCCGTTGGCGTTCAGGGTGACGGTGCCGTCGAAGCGGGGGTAGTTCGCGTTGCCGCCCGTCACCAGGAAGTTCTGCTTGTCCAGACTCAGATTCCCGAAGGTGACGATCTTGTTCGACGCGCCGGAAGTGAAGCCCGCACGGTTGACGTCGAGGATGGAGTTCGCACCGCCGCTGACGACGTTGTTGCCCATTCGGATCAGTTCCCAGTTGGTGGTGCTGTCACCAAAAACGCGGATCTCCAACTCCCCGCCGGAGAGCCGCAGTTCCGTCGTGGTGGGAACGGAGGAAACGGTGCCGCCGGCCACGCCCCAGTAGCCGTTGTCCGCCAGGATCTCGACCACTCCCTGGGAGACCTCGAGGACATCCAGGCTGCTCGCTATGGTGGGATCGTAATTGAAGAGGGAAAGTCGGCCGGTGCCGATCTTGGCCAGCTTTGACCCTGCCCCCCCGATGATCTGTCCGGAGAAAGTCGTGCTGGCATTGGTCCGCCCCACAATGAGCGTTGCGCCGCCGAGATCGAGCGTGCCGCCGATGTTGCGAGTCGCGCTGCTGACAAAGTTCCCCACGAGGCCGCCGAATTCCTGGTTGTTGCCGTTGAGAGCCACCGTGGCACCCGGCTGGATGGTCACGGTGCTTCCTGTGACCGCGTTCAGATTCTCGAAGGTGGGAATGACGTTGGCCGCCGTCAGGCTCAGGGTGCCCTGATTGACCTGCACATTGCCCTGGAACGTGTTCGCACCGCCGAGTTCCAGCGTGCCCGCACCGAATTTTGTCAGCGCCGTTGCCAGCGTGTTGTTGGTGTTGGCGCGGAAGTTGGTGATGCCCGCACTGATCGTCGAAATGCTCGCCGCCTCGGTGAACACCGACAGCGCGTTGGTGCCGAAACTCAAGGTGCCACCGCTGATGTCCGCGCCGGCGTTGAGTATCATCCCCGCCTGCCCTCCACTGCCCAGGCTCAGCGTGAAGCCGCCGAGATCGACCGCTGCATTCGTCCGGAAGGCGTAGGCCGCATCATTTGCCGACAAGGTGGCCCCGCTGCCCCCCAGGTCGATCAGCGCCGTCGCCGTGTTCGTAAATGCCGCTCCGGCATACGTGGCTGTGACCACGTTCCCACCGGAGATTCCGGCGTAGTCCCCCGCACCGCCCATGCCTTGAACCACCGCCCAGGTGCCGATGGTGCCGTTACTCATGGCCGGCGCGGCAGTGAAGCTGACTTTTTCCAATCCGGCGGAGCCAATGTCCGTCGTCAGTCCCTGGATGGTCAGCGTGGCGCTGTTGCTGCGGGCCAGCGAGGCAAAGGTCATCTGCGTGCCGACCGCACTGCTGTCGTTGATGATGATGGCTGCGTTGCCGCTGTTGATGGTCAGCGCACCGCCGGTGGTCGCCGTGGCCGAGCCGATGCCTTCGAGCTGAAGCGTGCCATTGGCCAGAGTGAAGGCTCCCGTCCCGAACGGACTGCCCGCAGTCTGCGCCACGCCCACGAGCGTCCCCTGCGTCACGGTGAGGCCGGTGGTGAAGGTATTGCCGCCGGACGTCGGATCGAGGATCACCGTGCCCGCGCCCACCTTGTTGATGCCGCCCGTACCGGAGCCGCTGATCGTGCCGCTGAAGGTGGTGTCTCCGCCGAGGGCCGCCGTGAGCTTCAATCCGCGGCCGCTGAGAGTCACGTTGCCGCTGAAGGTCTTGAGTCCCGCGTCCAGCCCCCCGAGCGTCTGATCACTGCCGGTCGCTGCGTTGTTGAAAGCCCGGTCGATGGTGCGGACGCCGGAGGCGAGGATCTCCGAGGCGGCGGAGCCCGCAAACCTGACGGCCGAAGTCGCCGTGCCGAAGGCGTTGTCATGCGCCGCCACGAGGTAGCCGTTGTAGATGTCCGTGTTACCCGAGTAGGTGTTGTCCCCGGCCAGCACCAGGGTGCCCTGCTCGGATTTTTCCAAAGTGTTGGCCGCGCCCCCCGCCACCGTACCGGAGAGAGTGGTGATACCCCCACGGGTGCGGAGGGTGATGCTGCGGTTAATGTTCGTCGTGCCCAGAACTTCGAAATCATAACCGTCAAAGTGGTCAAAGTAGATCGCGCTGCTGCCGGTGCCGTTCGCGGCATGGGTGCCGCCGTGTCCGATGGTGAGATCACCATCGAGCCGGACCACCTTGTCCGAGGACGATCCGTTAAAGGAGCCCACCGTAATCACGCGGGTCTCGCCCCCGTCGTTGCCGGAGGTGACGATGTCGTTGTTAAAAACGAATGGGCCCGCGCCGTCCATGCGGAACTCGAGGTCACCACGACGATCATTCTGCATCTCCATGCGGATGGTCGAGCCTGCATTGCCCGCCGCCCCCACATGATTGAGGACGAGACGCCCCTGCTCGATCCTTGTCTCCCCGGCGTATGTGTTGTCGGCGGAAAGGATGAGCACGCCCCCCTGGCGCTTGCGCAGATTGACGGCGCCGGCACCCGTCTGGCTGACGACGTTGTTCAAGGTCAAAAGCCCGACACCGGACTGGAAGCTGTTGTCATTACCGACGTCAAAATAGGCATTCCTTTCCGTGCTTCCGTTGTCCAGCACCGTCGCGCCGTTGAAGACCGTGTGCATGTAGGTCGTGCCGATGCTGTTCACTGAAAAAATGCGGTCCGCGTCGTCCATGCGCATGGTGAGATTGTCCAGTTCCACCTTGCCGAAGAATCCGCCGCCCAGGGCTATGGTTCTGAGGGTCCCCGTGGCGCTCGTCACCAGCATGTCGCGCGCGGCATACTGCGCATCCGTCTGTCCGGAGAAGGCGTTCGACGAATCGACTCCGAGGCGCAGCTGGCCGCCGCGCAGCCACACAGTGTTGTTCGCGGCATTGAGCGCCCCGTTCTGGCCGACCACCAGGAGTCCGCCTCCTCCCACCAGATTGCCTGCGGTGTAGGACACCGAATTGATGCTCGCGGTGACGGTGCCCGTGTAGTTCTGCGCCTGCTGGATATAGACCGTGCCAAACATGTTGGTGCGCGCCGTCTGATCCTCGGCGCCCACGATGAGCGGATTGTCACCCCTGAGTACGTTCGCCTTGGAGATGGTCAGCGTGCCGTTACCGCTGCCCAGACGAAAGGCCTCGGTGCCGCCCGTCTTGTTCCGTCCCGTGGCGGAAATCGTCGAGCCGGTGAAGACTCCGTTCCCGCTGTCGGCTCCGAACCAGACCTCCACATCCGGCGTCGCCGCTTTGATCAGGCCTGGAAGGTCGGCCTGAAAGTCGGTATTGCCGCTGATCTGCACCGCCACACGATTGCGCCGGTTGTCGCTCGTCTGCTGATTGGCGATCATGACGCTGTACGGCCCGGTCTGCGGCAGGCCGCCGCTGGAGATCAGGCTGCCGAATGAAATCTCTTCGCCCGTTCCGTAACCCGCCCCAAAAGTGATCGCGGACGCGTTGGTGTCGTCCCCGTTCTGCATGGCGATCATCTGGTTCGAACCGACATTCGAAGGGCCGTCCAGTTTCAGACGCGCGGACGAGCCGATCAGTATGTCGTTGCCAGAGACATTCGCGCCCACCGTGCCGTCGCCCCGCAGCCAGAGTTCGCCTTCACGGACCAAGGTTCCGCCCTGGTAACTCTTTGCGTCGTCGATCAGCAGCATGCCTCCGCCCTGCTTGACAATGCCGCCGTTGAAAATGTCTCCGCCGATCCTGCCGATGACGGCGCGATTCCCGCCGGAGGCGCTGCCGTCCAGACGGATGTAGCGCTGCTCGCCTCCAAGGTCCAGGTCATGGGCGAGGGTCGCCACGTGGGTGGCGTTCCCTCCGTTCAGCGTGAAAACACCTGGATTGAAGAAGGTCGAACCCCAGGTCAGCGTCCCGCCTGCGCCACCGAAGTTCACATCAATCGGAGCACCGAAGGCGGAAAAGCCCGTGCCGGTTCCCCCGGTGATCTGCACCTGGCCGGCGGCCGAGCCCAAGGCGCGCGTGAAATCGCGGTCGCTTTCATACGTGCTTTGATTGAACGAAGAACCGTTCATCGTGAGGTTTCCGGAACCCAGCGCCACAAGCCTTGAACCGATGACGTCCCGGAAGTGCCCTTCGTTGATGAAGGTCGTGCCCGTGTAGCTGTTCCCGCTCAGGTTGAGCATGGTGCCAGTGCCCGTTTTGACGAGGGAAACCACATTCGTCCCGTTGTCCGTGATGTCGGAGCGGATGTTGACCGAGTTGGTTCCGATGAAATAAAGCTCGTAACCGCTCGCTGCGCCCGCAGTCAGAAACGGAACTGAAATCGTGTGAGTCGTATTGCCGGTCGTGATGATGCCACCCGAGTCCACGGTGAGAGTCGTCCCGGCGCTGCCGCCGAGCGTGCGGGCGCTGGTGCCCGCCATGTTCAGCGACTGGATAGTCGTGTTGAGGGTGAGATTACGGTTGGCGCTGGTGATCTTGATGTTCTGTCCGGAGGACCAGCCTGCTTCGCTCGTATCGGTCGCATAATCCCCGCTTTCCAGGGTACGGTAGCCGTTGCCTCCCAGCGCTCCGTCGTTGTATTTCAAAAATCCCGTCTGCGTCGTCGATGTGTCGTAGCCATAGGCCCAGCCGCCGACGAAGGCCACATTGCCGCCGCCCTCCAGATCGCCGTTAAAGACACGGTATTTCGTGCCCTTGCCAAGCTCGATCGCGGCATTTCCGTCTCCGGACATTCTCACCGTCGTGCCTGCACTGCGCGTCAGGCTGGCGAGGGTGAAAGCGCGCTGGATGGTACCCGTGCTCGAGTCCCTGAAGTCAATCAGCGCGTCCCCGGAGGTCAGCGTCACGTCTCCGAGCACCTCATGCCAGTTGAAGGCGTTCGAACTGTTGAAGGAGGAGCTTTCCATACGGAGGCGTCCGGTGCTCAGAAAAATCGGAATGTCGTCATCCACCCGGTTCTGCACTGCATAGCTCGAAGCCTGCGCGATGACATTCAGGTAGCCGTTCCTGATGCTGAAGGAAGACACGTTCGCATACGGATTCAGTCCCGAAGTCGCGTCGCTGGTGTCCGCACGGATTTCGCCCAGCTCCGAAACGATCGCGCCGGAAAACGTGTGGGCGGCGCTGAGGCTCTGCAGGCGGAAACCGTTGATGCCGTAATGGGTGATCGTGCCGGTGCCGGTCACCGCCCCCGAAATCGAGGTAAATCCGGCGCCGCCGATGCGCAGCGCATGGTCGTTGGTGATCACGCTGCCGCTCAGTGTTACCGTGTTGTAATCGCTTTGCACGCGGGATGCCCCCAGCATTGTCACCGTCCCGGTGAAGGAGTTGCTCTCACGCCCGAGCGTGCTCCGCAAGGCACCCAGGTTCCGGAATCCCTGGCCGGTGATCGTCAACGGTTCCGTGTTCAGATTGCCCCCGCCCGTCGTGTCTCCCGCCGCATTGGAGGCGTCATTGTTAATGACGAGGGATGCACCATCATTCACCGTCGTTCCCTGGTTCAAAAAGACGTTCGTCGCGCCCATGGCGCTAAGGTCGTTGCCCAATTGGCTGATGATCGTCATCCCGCCATTGAGAACCGTGGGACCAGTAAAGGTATTCGCCCGGCGCAGCACCAGGGTGCCGTTGCCGGTCTTGGTGAAGCCGCTCACCCCATCCACGATTCCATCCAAAACAAGAACCCCGCCAGCGACGTTGATCGTCGTTGGATTCTGCAGACCTATGTTGGTCAGGATCCCCACCAGACCGTCCCCCGCCTTGTTGATCAAGGCCGTTCCATCGTTGTTGAAGCTGACCGTGCCTCCAATGCCGCTGGTCAGGATTATTCCGGCCATTCCACCCGTATCCCCGATGTTCAGTGTTCCCAGTGTCAGCGTGTCATTCAAACTGATGAACTGCCCGCCGAGGAGACCTAGCGCCAGAGTGGCTGAATCGCCTGTTGCGGCGCCCGGCACGACCCCGAAATTCCAGTTGGTGAAATCTTGCCAGGTGAACGAGCCGCCGTTCCTCCCCCCCCAAGTGCCTGCGGCGGCTCTGGCATAGGGTCCTGGCAGCCAGAGGGCCATCAGGCAGGTCATCAGCCAGCCTAGCGGCTGACGGTATCGACGGATCATTTTCATCAGGATTGCGGGTTGGTGGAAAAATCAAAGAGCAGCGCAGACGACCGAACTTCCAGTTCGCGAATAAGCACACCCTGCCGTCCAGGCTGAAGGTCGGCTTTAAAACTAGGCATCCTGACTGCACCTTTGTGGCGTAAATTCATCTTTATCTGTGGCTGAACAAAACACTCTTGTGTCACACCTCCCTTCATCCTGACAATTCTTTTTTTGCTTTAACACAAAATTGCAAAATGCTGATTTTCAAATAATTATATATATATATATATGATTTTAACCTAAGATATTCAATCCAGAATATCAGGCTTGATTGGCGCTATTCACTCTCAGTCCTGCAACCGAAATCACGTCCGCCCGGCCCTCCATCCCCCTCCGCCCTTCTCCGAGCCGCCTGTTTGGGCATGGTCACTCTCCGCTAACGCTCAATAATCTGGTTTGCTGGTTAAACAGCAGTGGCCTCCACCTTGAGGCGACGCAGTTACTTCATTGAGGCTCGCGTATTTGAGAGGGAGGTAAACAGTCCTGTCTTTTTTGACGGGCACAGGCAGGAATGCCTGTTTCACTCTGCTTGGCGAGTCTCAGCCTGTAAAATGGTTCCAGATAGCCCCGGAGCCCTCACCGAAGGATCGTGATGCTTCACAGCCCTCGAATGACGCCTTCCAGGTATCATTTGAGAAGGTTTCATGCCGTCACTCCTTGGTAGGTAGCGTTCGGAAACGGGCTGTGCGCAGCCGCGAAGCGAACCCGGAACAACGAACTGGGCACCGAGGAGCGGCGTGAGACCCGCAGCGGCCTGTTTTGCGACAGCTTAATTCCGCCACCTCACTTCCGGGCGGCAGCGGCGCGGTTCTGGATGTAGGAGCTGCGTACGGCGAGGTATTCGTCCACGGCATTCTCCTTGGCGGTGTCATAGGTCTTCAACTGCTCGGGCAGCGAACGCAGGGTGTTGGCAGCAGGCGGGATCAGGGTCCAGTCGTGGTTATGGCCGTGGAAGTACCAGCCCCAGTTCACCGGATTGAGCGCGTAGTCGCCTGCCAGACCGACGGTTTCCCTCGCAGTGCTGGGTCCGAAGAGCGGGAGCACAATGTACGGTCCGTGGCCGATGCCCCACTTGGCCAGGGTCTGCCCGCTGTCTTCCGCCGGAAGATCGACGAGTTCGGGGATGCGGTCGGAATGTTTGAAAATGCCGCCGACGCCGCAGAGGGAGTTGACGAAGAACTTGCCGGTCTCCTGGCCTGCGCGCTTGAACTTGCCCTGGAGGGTGCTGTTCACGAGGCGGACGGGAAACTTGGCGTTCTCAAAGACGTTGTCCACGCCCTTGCGCACGGGACGCGGGAGGATGAGTTCGTAGCCCTTGGCAATGGGACGAAACAGGACGGTGTATATGCCGTCATTGAACCGGAAGATGCCGCGGTTCATTTTTTCCAGCGGGTCGGAAACCTCGGCGGCGGCATACTCGTCAAACTCCCCGGCTGCCGGAGCGTCGGCACCGGCGGGCTCCGCAGCGACCGGGGTGGATTTCCGGGCGGTGGTCGCGCAGGAGGCCGGAATCAGGGCCGCAAGGGTCAGAAGACGGAGCAGGATGGAGATTTTCATCAGGGGCGGGAAACGGACTGGTTAAGAGAGCTGATCACGGCGGCGGCTCCGCCTCGCTTGAACTGGGAGTCGAGCTGGGAGCGATAGTTGGCGATCATGCTGACGCCCTCAATGACGACATCGGTGATCTGCCAGCCGGAGGTCAGCTCCATGCGGTAGGTGACACTGTAGCGACTTCCTTTGTAAACCATGGTGCTGGGCACATCGACACGGCCTGAGCCGAGGTCAACAGCGGACCGGTAGTTGATCGCGGGATGCTCCCCGGGAGTGAACTTGTTTGAGTAGGTGCGGATGATGAGAGTTGTGAACAGGTCCGTAGCCTGCCTCTGTTCCTTGGGGCTGAAACTGCGCCAGCCGGGGCCGACAGCACGCTTGGTCATGGTTTCAAAACTCACATGCCGCTGAAGCACCGGGCGCACTTTCTGAGCCAGCACGGCCCGGTTTCCGGCGCGATCCGCCACCGATAGTACTTCCGTGATGGCACCCTGCAGCTTTTGCTGCGCTTCAGCCGTCGAGGCGGCGGCCAGGGCCGGGAAAAGGAGAACGAGGGTAAGTAAGAGACGGTGCATCAGGGTACTGGCGTTGTTTCTACGGGAGCATCTTCATTGCCAACACTGCCGAAAGCCATTTTCCCGATCAGGGACTCAAGATCAACCGCAGATTCGGTCATTGTAATCCTAGCCCCCGCCTCCAGCCAGGTGTCGTCAGCCCCCGGAGCGAGCGCGACAAATTTATCGCCAATGAGGCCGGTCGTCTTGATGGAGGCCATGGAGTCGGTGGGCAGGCGCAGTCCGGAGAGGAGGCGCAGGGTGGCGATGGCGCTGTAGTCATTTTCATCCACACGGATCTCCTCCACGCGCCCGACAGGTACGCCGGCGACGAGGACGCTGCTGCCGGAATTGAGGCCGCCCGCATTGGTGAAGCGGGCCTCGATCACATAGGTGTCGCCACCGACGAGCGAACCCGCGCCGAGTTTGATCGTCAGATAAACAACGGCGGCGATGCCCAGCAGCACGAAGCCGCCCACGAAGAGTTCGAGTTTGGATTGTTTCATGATTCGTCTGAGGAGGCCGATTCTCCGCGACGGATGGCCGCCAGCGTGTCGCCAAGAACACTCGCACTGTCCCGGAAGCCGCGCACCACCGAATTGTCGGAGTTCGTAAAATCCTGCGGGGTGCCTTCAAAGCACATCTTTCCGTTGTCAAGAAGGGCCACGTGATCGCTGGCCGCGAGGGCCTCCGGCACGTCGTGGGTGACGACCAGCGCGGTGAAATGAAACTGGCGCTGGTAGGTGGCGATCATGGCAAAAACCGCGTTGCGCCGCAGGGGATCGAGGCCCGCCGTAGGTTCGTCGAAGAGCACCAGCTCCGGGCGGGTCACGATGGCGCGGGCCAGCGCGAGGCGTTTCTGCATGCCGCCGGAAAGCTGACCGGGGTAGCGGTCCTGATGCTTTTCGAGTTCGAGCTGCTTCAGAGCCTCCAGGCTGCGCTCACGGATTTCCCGGTCCTTCAGATCCGTCGTCTGCTCCAGCGGCAGCGCGACGTTTTCCAGGGCGGTCAGGGAGTCAAACAGCGCATTGCCCTGAAACAGAAAGCTGCAGCGCCTGCGGAAGTCGGCCCGCGCTTCGGCGTCGTCCGGACGCTGCTCGCGACCGTCGAAGCGAATGGTCCCCTCCTCGGGAATGACCACGCCGCCGAGGCATTTGAGGAAGACGGATTTTCCGGAGCCGCTGCGGCCCAGCACGGTCACCAGGCTGCCGCGTTTGACCGAGATGCCGGCACCGTCGAGCACGACGTTGTCGCCGAAACGTTTCTGAAGTCCCTTCACTTCGAGCAGGGGGCCGTCGTGGTGGTCGCTCATGTTCGCACGAGAAAGGAGGTGATCACATAGTCCGCCGCCAGCACCATGATGCTGGAGAGGACGACGGCGTGCGTCGTCGCGGCGCTGACCGCCCGCGCGCCCGTGGCTGAGGACGAACGATGCGCATTGAAGCCGTAGTAGGCGCAGAGGCCGGTCGTGAGCAGGCCGAAGGTTGTAGCCTTGAGGAAGCACTCCCTTACATCGTTTGACTGCACGGCGCGCTCCACCGCCGACCAGTAAATGCCCGGCTCCAGTCCAAGGAGGAGCGAGCCTGACAGGCTGCCTCCCCACAAACCGACCGCCACAAATATCGCCGCCTGCATGGGAAAGACGACCAGCGCGGCGATGAGACGCGGTGCCACCAGATATCCATGGCTGCTCACGCCCATCATTTCCAGCGCGGCGATCTGCTCCGAATTCCTCTGAATGCCGATCTCCGCCGCCAGGGCCGATCCCGCCTGCCCCACGAGCATGAGCGAGGCCAGCACGGGCCCCATTTCACGAACGAGGCTCAGGGAAACCAGAGTACCTAGCAGTCCTTCGGAGCCGAACTTGTTCAACACATAGTAGCCCTGAAGGCCGAGCACCAGGCCGGTGAACATGCCGACGATCATCACCACCGGCAGGCAGCGAACACCCTGCTCGAAAAACGCGCGAACGATTCGTCGTCCGAGTCGGCGGGACTTCGGGGCGTCGCCAAAGGACCGCCCCGTGAACAAGGCGAAATCCCCCAGCTCTCGAACCAGTCCCAAGGTGTATTTTCCGGTAGCGCGAACCATGCTTTCGATGGGGAACCCTCAGCCACCCTTCATGCTTGCGCAATGCCGTGTTGAGATTTTCCTGAAACGATCAGGGAAGGGCAAAGCGCACCGTCACTCCCAGGCGCTTCGCGACTTCGCCCCCCTTCTCCTCCCCCATCACGCACATGGCGGTGGCCAGTGCGTCACTCGTTGTACAGTCCTGCGCAATGACGGTGCAGGCGATGCGCGCCCTCAGGCCCAGGCCGGTCTTTGGCGAGACGATGTGCGAGTAGCGCACACCGCCGATCTCCACAAACTGGTACAAGTCCCCCGAAGTCGAAACACCGCAGTTTTTCACGCGCACCGTGTCCAGACGCTCCTCCGTCTCCGGCGGCGTGGAGACGCGCAGCTTCACCGCCCAGGCATCATCGCCCGGCGGCGGTGCTCCCACGGCCATGTCGCCGCCGGCGGTGACCAGAGCCCTTTCGATGCCGTGTTTCTTGAGGATTCGCAGCGCCTCGTCCGCGGCGCGACCCTTCGCGATCCCGCCTAGGTCGAGCAGCATGCCCGGCTTTTTTAAAGTGACCGTCTTCTCCGGAACATCGACGGCCACGGCCCGCCAGTCCGTGGCCAGCAGGGCCTGCCGCAGACGGTCTTCCGGCGGCAGTGCTCCCATCCTCCGGCTGCGCCGCCACAGACGCGTGAGGTTTCCCGCCGTCAGGTCAAACGCCCCGTCCGTATCCCGCGCGATTTCGGAGCCGCGCAGGATCAGGGAAAGCAGTTCCCCGCTCGCCTCGAAGGGCTTGTCGGGACCAGTGTTACAAAGCTGCATCAGCTCGCTGTTCGGCTCGTAGTCGGAATAAACGGCGTTCAGCGCCGCGATGCGGCGGAAGGCCGCATCCGCCGAATTCTCCGCCGAATTCTTCGATGCCGCGTAGAGGGAGATGCGAAAAGTCGTGGCCATCAGCGGTGCCTCGAAGTCGAAGCGCCGCAGATCTTCCGCCTGCGCGACCGCGCAGGCGCCAATCAAAAACGCAAGCCAAAGCCCGGCGCAGAGACCGCTCATCTTACTTCGCGCCGGCGGCCGCTTCCTGACGGAGCTGTTCGAGGCGCGAGAGCGGTTTCGGAGCAACTGGAGCAGCGGGTTTCGCCTCCTCCTTGGGCTTGTTGGCAGCCACCACGGGAGTCGCGGGAGGAGTCACCACCTTGCGCGGCGCATCAATGCGCAGCGTGGATTTCAAGGCGATGCGATGAGCAGTCGTCCCGCCCTGCACCGGCACGTCCACTTTCACAAAGAGGTTTGCCTGCTTGCCGACTGGCGACTTGTCATTCGTGGTCACTTTGAAGGCCACTTCCTTGGTGTCCTTTGTGATCTTCGCTGTTTCGATCTGGATTGTGTCCGGCACGCCGAGGACCTGGGCGGTGGCCTCGCCCTCGAAGGGCTTCAGGTGCTCAAGTTTCGCCACCATCATGGTTTCTTTGCCCTGCTCCACGGCGACCAGCGGGATCGCCGGTGCGGTCAGGTAGGC
The DNA here is from genome assembly GCA_964452755.1 of uncultured Prosthecobacter sp. Lineage (GTDB taxonomy): Bacteria > Verrucomicrobiota > Verrucomicrobiia > Verrucomicrobiales > Verrucomicrobiaceae > Prosthecobacter. The sequence goes on from CAYVQY010000002.1 coordinate 261,352, forward strand.
GGTCGTCGTCGCCACCTCGGTGAAGGGAGACGCGTTGTAGATGCGACCCGCTCCGGCGTCGGACTCGCCCATGACTGTGTAGTTCCACTTGCCGTCCTTCACAGCAGCGTTGGCATCCAGATTGAAGACGCACTCATTCTGGCCCTCGGGGATGGTCTTCTCCCCCAGGCAGCTCACGCCAGGGGACTTCCAGATCATGAACACGCGGATGGGCTTGGTGAAGCCCTCCTTGCGCTTCGCCACCACTTTGAGATCCAACACGCCGTCCGCAACCAAAGGCACGGCGGGCTTCACGATCTCCAGGGAATACGGAGCCTCGTCTACGACCGCGACCGTCAGGCGGTCCTCGATCTGCGTGTAGTAAATGACATTGCCGCTGCGCACCACGTCAAACTCCTGGCGCAGCTTCCCGGCGATCTTGTTCTTGTCGTCCGCCGGGTTCAGCTTGATCGGCACGACCTGGTGGCCCAGAGGCGCATCCGCCTTCGCCTCGAACAGGAGCGGCACGTTACCGAGATCCTTCGGTGCCAATTCGGTCAGCAGTTGAACGCCCTGAGGCAGGTTCGGCGCGTCAAACTTGTAGTCGCCGCTCACGCTCACGCGGGAGACGTTCACCAGCGTCGCGTAGCGCCCGCCCTTGGGCACGGCGATGAACTGCCGGTAGTGCGTATCATTCACGGTGAACTGAGGCGAAGCGAAGAACACCTCCGGCTCCGCAGCCTTGAGCTCCATGCGATAGACGTAGTTCGGCCCGCCGCGCTCCAGATGATCCGACACCTGCACAAAGTAGTCGCCATCCGCAGGGATCGTCAGCTTCACCTTGCTGTCCAACCTGCGGCGACCGCCGCCGTCGTCGTTGCTGCTGATGCGGCCGCCCTTGTCGTTGTAAACGCTCACCACGCTGTCCAGCGGCGACCCCAGACTCTGGGCGAAGGTCTGCAGCTCCAGCGTGCCCTTCTTCAGGGGCAGTTTGAAATAGTCCACGTCGCCCGGCTTTTCGATGATTCCGTTGAGGGCGATAGGGTCTCCCGACGCGCTTGGCGTCGCCGTGGTGCGGTCCTCGTTCGGCTCCACCTCCAGGACGTTGTCGAAATTCACCAGTTGGAAGGGATTGCCGGAAGGTGCAGGCTCCTGGGACTTGGAGAAGATCATGTAGTTGGGATCCACCTCTGCGGGCAGCGTCACCTCTTCTTCAAAGGAGCTGTCTCGCTCAATGAAGCGCACCTTCATCTTGCTGCCGATCTTACCACCGGCGGGATACACCACGTCAGGGCGACGGTAGCCGCCCACGTGCAGACGGTAGTGGGAGGTGCTTCCGCCGCGATAAGAGGACTCGCGAATCATCACCGTGTAGTCCCCGTCCTCCTCCGCCACATAGGAGCAATATCCGTCCTGGCGATGCAGGATCGTGTCGTCGGAAATCACCTTTTCAAAGCGCTCCTTGTCGATGATCGCGAGAAACGGATCAAACACCGTGTAGCCCAGCCGCAGGCCGTCCACCTCCACCGACAGGCGCTGCCCCTTTTTCAGGCTCAGGCGGTAGTAGTCCACGTCCTCGTTTTGCACCACGCCCTCCACCGTCTGGTTCATCTGAATGACCTGCGGCGTGTCGAAATCGCTGTTGGGCTCATTTTCCTCCACGTTCGGGAAGATCCCCACAAAGAACTGCCGAGGATGCGAAATCCCCGTTTTCGTGCGCAGGCGGATGAGATGGTTGCCCGGCGGCACATCCGGCGCGATGCCGACGGTCAGCTCCACCTTGTTCTTTTCCACCTTGTCCACGCTCTTCTGCGTGAATCCCGGGGAAAAGAAAATCAGGCTCTCAAAGTCGTCGAGCTGGGTGCCCGTGACCGTCAGCTTCACCTCCGTGCCGCGCTGGGCACCGTTGGGCTTGGTGCTGGTGAAGGTCGGATACGCCGCAAACAGGCTGCCGCCGAAGGCAAGTGCCGCCGCGATGGCGAGGAATGGGGAACGAAAAATGTGCATGGGAAGAATAATGGGGGTGGGCTTCATACGCCGCCACCCGCCGTGACATTTCGCCCATCCTCCAACTTTGCGCACGCAGACCGCGATCCGGCTCCCGCCGCTTTCAGTCGCCACTACAGACGCGCACAGGAGCGGAGGACTCGGGGAGCTCCTGCAGCCCGGTCCGCTCAGCAGGACTTCGCGTGAAAGGAAAACACATGCAGGAAGGTCCGGGCGATGATCTCCAGATCCAGTGAGAAGGACCAGCTCTGGCAGTACTCGATGTCGGAGGTGACGCGATGCTTGATCTCGCTTGCGTCATCCACGGGACCGCGCTGACCGCGCACCTGGGCCAGACCGGTCACGCCCGGTTTCACCGTGTGGCGCAGGGCATACTGGGCGCATTCCAGGGCGAAAATCGCATCATGCTCGGCCATATGGGGGCGCGGGCCGACCACGGACATGTCGCCCAGCAGCACGTTCAGGAACTGCGGCATCTCGTCGATGCTCAGTTTCCGCATCAGGTCGCCGCCCCTGAAAATGCGCGAGTCGTTGGGCCTGACCTGCATGGCTTCCATGCCATGATTAACCGTCATCGTGCGGAACTTGTAGATCTGGAACATCTGACCGTCCGCGCCGGAGCGCGACTGCTTGAAGAACAACGGCCCCGGAGAGAACACCCTGTGCAGCAGCCACACTCCCGCACAGAGGAACGGGAGCACGAAGAGCACCACGGGCAGGCTGATCATGATGTCCAAAGTGCGCTTCAGGAAGCGGTGCGCCGGGCTGACGAGCGGATGCTTGTGCAGGCTGATGAGCTTCATGTGCGAGTATTCCGTGAGCTGCACCGCGCCCATGTCCCCCACGATCGGCTGCAGGTCCACGGCTAGATGAGTGCCGTGCGACTCGGCGATGAGCCGGATCTTTTCCGTCAGCGCCGCATCAGTGGGCAGGCGCCAGATGAGCAGATTGGGGCGCCCGCGCCTGATGGCTTCTTCCAGTCGATTTTTCAAGAACTCGAACTGCCCCGCAGGAGGCTCCATGGGAAGGACCTCGCAGAGGTGAATGCCCAGCATCCGTTTGTTGGCAAACCACTCCCGGGTTGCCCCCTCGGACGCCTCTTCACAGACGGCCAGAATGCGCAGCCGGGGCTGGATGCGTGTGTCCATGGTCTTCAGCAACCGCATGAACAGGAATTTCCCGGACCACAGCGCCGGACCGGTCAAAGTCAGGAAAAACAGGAGCATTTTACGGGAGACCTCGTAATCCCTCCAAAGAGCCAGATAAACGAAGAGCATCAGTCCGAGGAAAAGCACCTGAGCGGCACAGACGCGGAGTGAGCGACCGCTCAGAAGCTGATACATGTAGTGTCCCTCACGCAGCCAGATACCGGTATGCAGCACGAGGCCGAGCAGACCGAGGCAGAGAAGCACGGCTTCTTTGGCGGGAGGAAGCCAAGTGATGTCGAAGCCTTGAGGCGGGATCAACTGGGTGAGTATAAAAGAAGCTAAAAATGCACTGGTTACGGATATTCCATCAACCAACACAAAAAAGGGTGTCCAACCGCGAACTCTTTGATTTAGGGCGTCTTGCATTTGGAATAATCGCCCCACCAACAATAATAACCATAATATCAGACCTTAGATTCCAATCAGTAATGCCTTAGCTGAATGGAACCGACTGGAAACCGTTCCCCCTTGGCCAAAAACAGACTCCATTTCCCTCACATACGACTGGAGTAGCCACGAGTTACTGGGGAGGCGAGTGCCAGGGCCAAGCCCAGCGATGCTGCGAACAAATGACGAATGGCATCCATCTGCAGCGGAAAGTCCACGAAGGCATGCAACAGCACGGAAACTAGGCTCGTCACGAGGCAGACCAGTCCCGTTCGCCGCTGGAAAGACATCGTCCCGCAGTCGTGGCGAGAAACCGCCGTGCGAAGGGCCATCAACAACCGTCTTCCGGGAAGCAGCAGAAAAGCCGCAAATAATGCCACTCCGCCCCCCCCCCACTCGGCAAACAGTTGCGCGTAGTCATTGTGGGCGTGCCGCCAGCGTCCACCGCTGAGCAGCGGGTTGCTGTCCGAATAATGGGCCGCCACCCACTCAAAGGTGCCGGGCCCCGTCCCCAGCCAGGGATGATCGAATCCGATGCGTAAGGCCATCATCGCCGCGTGCCGTCTCGCCGGATCATCGAAACGGCGTATTGCAAAGGTGTTCCACCGGGCCATCGCGGTCCCCGCGCCGCTAATAGCTCCAGCCGCTGTCATCAACGCGATGCCCACCACCACCAGCAGCAAGGTGCGGCGTCCACCCAGCGGCAACTCCGCAAAACGCGGTCGCCAGATAAGCAGGCCACCGCCCGTCAGCAGAATGGCTTCAACAACAAAGATGAGATGCCCCATTTTTGAAACATTCACAAAGACGGCGATGATCTGGATCATCACGGCGACCACCAGGAGCGCCAGCATCATCTGCACGAGCAGACTGCGGGACTGCCTCTGCAGCAGCACCACGCACAGCCAGACACCGGCCGGCCATGCCAGATTCAGAAATGCTGCGGCATTGCCATGGTACCAGATCAGGCCGAAAACGGAGTCCGTCAGAAGATGCGTCTGCCACAGAGCGGCGAGGTCCGCCCGAGTGTTGAGGCAAAGTCCCGCCACCGCAGCGAAAAAACCCGAAAGCGTGACCGCCACCGCCAGCACCATCCGCCCTGACCTCTGCGCACCAAAGTCCAGCACCATCAGCAAAACCATCATCGCAAGGGAAAGCGACATCATGGCCTCTGTGGATGCTGCCTGGTCCATCGTGCCAAACGCCTTCCCCGCGCTTCGATCCAGCTCAAGGATCACTCCACTCGCCCGGTCCACGATGGATTTGGGGAAATGGGTGACCAGCCAGCCGCAGATGCTGACAACCGCCGCGATCAGCCAGACAGCCCGCTCATGTCTTTGAGGAACTCTCCACAAAAGAACCCGCGATACCAGCCAACAGACAAACGCCGCCTGCACAAGGTAGGTCACAAGCTGTTGAGAGGACCCAGGTAACTTCACATTGCTGGCCGGCAGTGCGCACAATGCGATCACCAGGCTGGCGAGGGCGATACCTCGAAGGATGTGAAGGGTCGTGGCGATGACCAAGTGTGAGTCCAATCACCATCTGAGGTCAACCCATGACCACTAAGACAAGTCTTAGGCCGATCTGAACCGTCAACGACTAGAGTTCTCATAAAAATATTCGATGATTATGGCAGTTCAAATCCAAGTGAGGTGAGCAGCGACTCAACCAATGGCGGCAGCTTGTCCAAATCTATTCGGAGATCGTTACAACAACCATTTGGTGAATATGAAACCTTCTTTTGAATCTGGAAATTCACCAAAGGCTCATCTTAGACCTCTTCAACCAGGCTCAAAGCCCTCGATAGCAGCCTAGATTTTCTAACAAAGATCAAAACATCAAAAACTGCCATGAATCATACTGGAAAGCGCATTCTCATCACCGGCGGAGCCGGATTTCTCGGCTCCCATCTTTGCGAACGTCTGCTCAACCAAGGGAACGAGGTCATCTGCCTGGACAATCTCTTCACAGGCCGCAAACAAAACATCGCCCACCTGATGAGCCATCCGAGGTTCGAATTCATCAGGCACGACATCACTGAACCGATCCATGTCGAAGTGGATCAGATCTACAACCTGGCCTGCCCCGCATCCCCTCCGCACTATCAGTACAACGCGATCAAGACGATCAAGACCTCCGTGATGGGGGCCATCAACGTCCTCGGGCTCGCACGGCGCCTGGGCGCACGCGTTTTCCAGGCCTCCACATCAGAGATCTACGGCGATCCTGAAGTACACCCGCAGCCGGAGAGCTACTGGGGACACGTCAACACCATCGGGGTCCGCTCCTGCTATGACGAGGGGAAGCGCGTCGCCGAGACGCTCTTCTTCGACTACCACCGCCAGAACGGGGTGGACATTCGCGTGGTCCGCATCTTCAACACCTACGGCCCCCGCATGCTGCCTGACGACGGTCGCGTCGTCTCCAACTTCATTGTACAAGCGCTGCGGGGCGAGGACCTCACCATCTACGGCGACGGACGTCAGACCCGCAGTTTCTGCTATGTGGACGATCTGATCGAGGGCTTCGTGAAATTCATGGAGACCGATGACTTCACCGGTCCGGTCAACCTCGGTAATCCCGGCGAGTTCACCATGCTGCAACTCGCCGAGCAGGTGATTCAAAAAGTGGGAGGCCGATCAAAGATCGTCTTTCGTCCCCTGCCCTCCGACGACCCGAAGCAGCGCAAGCCGGACATCACGCTCGCAAAAACCCGCCTGAACTGGGAGCCCAAGGTGCCCCTGACCGACGGGCTTGACCGCACCATCGCCTATTTCGCCCAACTGCTCCAAAGCCCCGCCGCCCAGCAGCCGCGCCCCATGAAGGCGCCGGCGAAGACTCTCATCCTCAACTAAAACCAATCCCCCTCAAACACACTCCTCTTATGAGAATCTGTTGCATCGGTGCCGGCTACGTCGGCGGTCCCACCATGGCGATGATCGCCTCAAAATGCCCGCACGTTCGTGTGGATGTCGTTGACCTGAACGCCGAGCGCATCGCCGCCTGGAATTCGGAAAATCTGCCCGTCTATGAACCCGGCCTGGACGAAATCGTGCAGGACACGCGCGGCAAAAACCTCTTTTTCAGCACGGAGGTGCAAACGGCGATCCGCGAGTCCGAGATCGTTTTTGTCAGCGTCAACACGCCCACGAAGACCTACGGCATCGGGGCGGACCGCGCGGCGGATCTGCGTTACGTCGAAGCAGTGGCGCGGACCATCGCCGAAACGGCCGACCGTCCTAAGATCATCGTGGAAAAGAGCACCATCCCGGTGCGCACGGCCGAGGTCATCCAGACGATTCTGAAGAACAACGGCATGGGCCTCAGCCATCAGGTGCTCTCCAATCCCGAATTCCTCGCCGAAGGCACCGCCATCCGTGATCTCACCCTTCCGGACCGCATCCTCATCGGTGGAGAAACCACCACGGCAGGCAGCAGTGCCGTCGGAACCCTCGCCGATGTCTATGCCAACTGGGTTCCGCGTGACCGCATCATCACGACCAATCTCTGGTCCTCCGAACTCTCCAAACTCGTCGCCAACGCCTTCCTCGCCCAGCGCATCTCCTCCATCAACAGCATCTCGGCCCTTTGTGAAGCCACCGGTGCCGATGTGGACGAGGTCGCCCGCGCCATCGGCACGGACTCGCGCATCGGACCGAAGTTCCTGAAGGCCTCCGTCGGTTTCGGCGGTTCCTGCTTCCAGAAGGACGTTCTGAACCTCACTTACCTCTGCGGTCACTTCGGCCTTCCGGAAGTCGCCGCCTACTGGGAGCAGGTGATCCAGTTGAACGACTGGCAGAAGCGCCGCTTCACCGCGCAGGTGCTCAAGTCGCTGTTCAACACCGTCTGCGGCAAGCGCATCGGCATCTGGGGCTTCGCCTTCAAAAAGGACACCAACGACACCCGCGAGTCGCCCGCCATTGCCGTCTGCCGCCAGCTCCTCGCCGAGCGCGCCAAACTCGCCATCTACGATCCCAAAGTGGATGTCACCCAGATCCGCGCCGATCTGGGTCTCGCCGAAGACGACACCTCTGTGGAAGTCTGTTCCAGCGCCGGGGCCGCCGCCGATCAGGCGCACGCGCTGCTCGTGCTGACGGAGTGGGATGAATTCCGCGAGGTCGATTTCAAGTCAGTGTACCGCGGCATGATGAAGCCCGCATGGATCTTCGACGGACGCAACGTCCTCGATCACGAAGCGCTGCGCCAGACCGGCTTCCGCGTCCGTGCCATCGGCAAGGATCCCGCCGCCAGTGCCGCCACCTGGACCGTCTGACCGGATCCCGTTCACAGATCAGCGAACAACCACGCGTCCGCTTACGCCTTCGCGCGGATGCACGCGCCGACCGCTGTGACTCGAAACGCATCACCTGAACAACCTCATGAACGCCACCTTCGTCTCTCAAAACCTCGAAACCGAAACCTCCGCGCCCACGAACACGGCGCTGCGATTTGCACCGCACTATCAGCGCCGCATCTGGGGAGGCCGTCGGCTGGAAACGCTCATGCACCGCCTCCTTCCCGACGACATCAGCGGCTACGGCGAGTCCTGGGAGATCTGCGATCGCCCCGGATGCCAGAGCCGTGTCATTGAGGGCGAGCACTCGGGCAGAACACTCGCCGAACTCTGGCAAAACAATCGCCTCGAAGTCTTCGGTGCCGCGCTGGCCCGGCATCCTTCACCGCGCTATCCGCTCTTGATGAAAATCCTCGATGCCGAGGACGACCTCTCCGTCCAGGTGCATCCGCCGGCCAATCTGGCCGCCATGTTCGGCGGTGAGCCAAAAACCGAAGTCTGGTATGTGGCCGCCGCCGAGCCCGGTTCCCGTATCTATGCCGGCGTGCGCAAAGGCGTGGACGAGGACAGCTTTGCCGATGCCGTGGATGAAGGCCGCTGCGCCGAACTGCTGCACAGTGTGGAGGTGCAAAGCGGCCAGTCCATGTTCGTACCGAGCGGTCGCGTGCATGCCCTCGGCGCAGGACTGGTGGTTTTCGAGGTCCAGCAGAACAGCGACACCACCTTCCGCATCCACGACTGGGGCCGCACCGACGCCCAGGGCAAACCCCGCGAGCTGGACATCGATGTCGCGCTCGAATGCATGAACTTCCATGACGCCGAGCCCATGCCCCAGCCGCCGGTTGACAACGGCGTCATCGCCGTCTGCCCGCACTTTGAAGTACTGTGCCGCAGTTCGAAGCCTGATGAGGTCCGCCAGCTCGGCGAGGCAGGAGAGCACCTCGTGGTCATCATGGTCCGCGGCCGTGCGGAAATGGCGGGACTCGAAGCCTGTCCGGGGGATTTCCTCATGCTCCCTGCCAGCCTCTCCGCAGAAGAGCGCCAGGTCGTCAACAAGGGCGCCTATGCAGTGAAATGGCTCGAAGTCCGCATCCCGAGTCCGGGCGAGCCGATGGTTCTGTGAACTGAATCCGCCGCAAACAAACACCACGCCGATGGAAACCTCCGCTGAAGCCCTGCCCGCACAACGTCAGGCATTTCGCCTGCCACGGTGCGGCGTCGGCATGGAGAGCGTGCGCCGCTGGGGTCTCAAGATCGCCTCCTACGCGTCTCTGAACATTCTCGGACGCGTCGTGCAAATGATCACCGCATTCATGGTGGTCCGCGCACTCGGCAAGACGGATTACGCCTGGTACTCGCTGGCCAACAATCTCGTCGGCGCACTCGGCATGTTCACCGTCACAGGCATCGGCACCGGTTTGATGCCCATCGCGGGCGAAGTCGCGCACGACAGGTTGAAGCTGGGCGCCGTCATGGCCTCTGCGGCGCGTTTTCGCACCTCGCTGCTGCTTGTCGGCTCCCTCACCGGCATCCCCGTGTTCGTGCATCTGCTGCTGCACAGCGACTGCTCGGTTATCAAGACATCCCTGCTCGTCGCGGCGGCGGTGATCTCGGTCGTGGTCAGCATCGCCTCACAAATGCTGACCACGCCGCTGAGCCTCGCCCGCCGCTACAGCGTGCCGCAGTGGGAAAGCATCATGAACTCGTCCTTGCGGCTCCTGTTCATCGCGGCGCTGATCGGTGCCGGCATGGCCGACTCCATCACCGTGATGATCGTCACGGTTCTGGCTCCGCTGCCCACGGTTTTCGGCTGGATGCTTCCAAAGTCACGTCCCTATGCCGCGTTTGAGCAGCCGGCGGATCCCGTGGCCACCAAGCGCTTGAAGAAACACTTCGTCGTCGGCCTGCCCTCCAGCCTGACCTACCTTTTCGAGGCGCAGATCGCCGTCTTCATCGTCGGTTTCATGGGAAACATCGACAAGGTCGCCGACCTCGGAGCCATCGGACGTGTCGCCTTGATCCTGCAGGTTCCGCTCGCCATCGCCTCGGGCATGCTGCTGCCGCGCATGGCTGCGGAACAGGATCTGGGACGCCTCAAGAAGCTTTGGATCGGCAGCAGCCTGCTGGCCATCCTCTCCGGCGCGGTCGTGCTGTTCGGCGGCTGGCTGACGCGGCATTACCTTCTGATGCTGCTGGGGCCGGCGTATGCCGGCCTGGAGCAGGAACTGGTGTACTTTCTCGCCTTCCAGGTTTTCTCCTTCGTTGTCACCGTTGTCAGCATGCCCGTGCAGTCCAAAGGCTGGGTGCGGCACTCGTGGACGCGTCCGATTCTGGTGTTCGGCAGTCAGGCCATCGCGGCATGCTTCCTGGACCTCTCCACGGTCAACGGCGCCATCGGCCTCATGTGCGCCGGCTCCGTCGGCAACACGCTTCTGAACGTGTTCCTTCTCTACAACGGCTGGCGCGGACGCGCCGGACTTTGATTCCCCTTCCTCCCCCATCGACTCCATGAAACAAGTACTCGCCAAAATCGGCCAGGTTAAGGCCAACATCGACATCTCGGGCATCTCCGCCGCGCGTTCCGCCAGCCTGCTGTGCGAGCTCGTGGAACTGCAGCTCATGCAAAACGCCAAGTATGCCGAACCGCTGTCACTGATGCCCTTCCGCCGGAAAATCTTCTCGCAATACGGCCAGGACGGCATGCTGGCGGAGATCTTCCGCCGCATCGGCGAGGGCGGCAAACGCTTCGTCGAAATCGGCACCGCGCCCGGCGAAAACAACAGCAACCTGCTGCTGCTGAAAGGATGGAGCGGCCTCTGGGTGGACGCCGGACTCGTGGAAGACGAAAAGCTCCCGGGAAGCCTCCAGACTCTCGTTCGCGAAGGGAAACTGAAAATCTGCCGCAAGTTCGTAAACCGCGAAGGCTGCCGCAACCTGCTCTCGAGCCGCAACTTTGCCGAAGATCTCGACCTGCTCAGCATCGACATCGACTACAACACGCACCACGTCTTCACCGAACTCCTGCCGTTCAAGCCGCGCGTGTTCAGCGTGGAATACAATGGCATGCTGCCGCCGGATCTCGACTGGGCCGCGCCCTATGACGCGGCTGCCGTGTGGGATGGCACGACCTTCTACGGCGCCACGCTCGGCACCATCAGCGCCGCCGCCGAGAAGGGCGGCTATTCGCTGGTCGGCTGCGAACTCTCCGGCACCGACGCCTTTTTCGTGCGTCATGATCTGCTGAATGACCGCTTCCTCCGTCCCGGAGACGTTGAATTCCACTGGGAACCCCTGCGCATGCATCTCGGTCAGATGCTGCGGCATCGCATCGCGATGCCCGTGGTCGAATAACACCGCGATCCGCCCGCCGCCATGAAAGTCGCCATCGCATCCCGCATTCACCCGGCCTCCGTCGGCGGTCTGGCCGCATACCAGCGCGAGCTCGCCTCCGGGCTGCAGAGTTTCTGCCGCATCAAAGGCCACTTCCTCAGCGTGCAGCACCTCCAGACCGGCAAGGACGACCAGCCGGAGGCACTGCAATGGCCCGCCTCCGAGCTGATGCCTCAGGCCACATGGAAGAAGCAGCAGCGCTGGATCAGCCGCCTCGCCTCGCGCGGCCCCCTGCTTCGTTTTGCCGACACCCTGAGCCGCGTGATGAATCATCATCAAACCTGGAAGTCCGCCATCGCGGATGTCGATGTGCTGCACTTTGTCGGCACCGGCTGGGACATCATCGGCTACCCGCTCTGGCGCGAGGCGCGTGAGGCGGGTGTTCCCTTCACCGTCTGGCCGGCGGTTCATCCGAGGAACTGGGGAGATGACGCCTTCGACGTCCGGCTTTATCAAAAAGCCGACGCCGTCTTCTGCCAGTCGGACCATGAAAAAGAGCATCTGGCCTCCCGTGGCGTGCCCGATGACAAACTCATCCGCTGCGGTCTGCCGCCGATGTGTGAGACCAACGGCAACGGCACACGCCTGCGCTCCAGACTCGAAATCGGCATGCGTCCCGCAGTGCTGTTTCTCGGACGCCGCGATGCCGGCAAGGGATACCCCGCCCTACTCGACGCCTGGCCGCTGGTCCTGCGGCAATGCCCTGACGCCGTGCTGCTCCTCGCCGGCCCCGGCGACCCGGACGCCCCCAGGCTCGCCAACATTTCCGCCGAGAACATTCGTGATCTCGGCTGCCCACAGGAACAGGAAAAAGCAGATGCCTACGCAGCCTGCGACGTCTTCTGCCTGCCTTCGGCGCACGAATCCTTCGGGATCGTGTACGTGGAGGCCTGGTCCTACGGCAAACCGGTCATTTGTGGAACCGCTCCAGCAAGCAGAGAACTTGTGGAGCATGGTATCACAGGTGTGTGGGCTGATCAGCAGCCGCAGCAACTGGCTCAAGGCCTGCTGCGGCTGTTGATGCACCCGGATCAGCGCCACCGCATCGGCCTCGCAGGCATGCGGCATCAACTGCTGAACTACACCACCGAGCACATGGTCGGCTGCCATCTCAAGGCCTGGAAAATCGCCTCGCCGAACTGAACTCAAAGCAGCCATGCCCACCTCGTTGACATTCTTGAACCCAGTCGCTCCGACGATGCAGCACCCGGTGACAGACGCGCCCGTCACATGCTGGTCCTGGAGCAACGAACCGGCGCTTTGGAAATCCGCCAGCCTCCGCCCGGATCCCTTCACCACCATACCAAAACATGCCGGACTCACGGGCCACTCGAAGAGACTGCATGACCCCTTCTGCAAGAAAGACCACCGCCATGTCCCCCCCCGGCATCAAGACGCCTGATTCTCCAGCCATGCCCTTCGCATCCATCATCATCCCCACCTGCAACCGCACCCAGGATTTGGAGCTGTGCATCGAAAAGCTCGTCCCGCAACTGCCGGAGGACGGCAGCGTCGAGATCATCGTCACGGACGACGGTTCTTCCCAGTCCAGCCACGACATGGTCTTGTCACGCTTCCCCATGGTGAAGTGGACCCAGGGTCCCAGGCTCGGCCCCGCAGCCAACCGCAACAGCGCCGCCTCCACCGCCTGCGGAGAATGGCTCATCTTTCTCGATGACGACCTGCTCCCCGGCACGACCTTTGTCTCGGCCTATCTGCACGCCATGCGGACCGCACCCAAGCGCCTCTGCGTTTTCGAGGGAGCCACCCGGCGATCCCCCAGCCCGCCCTCCCTGCTCTGGGAAGCCCCTCAGAACATCCGGGCCCACGGTCATCTCTCCTGCTCCTGCAACTTCGCCATCCGCGCCGAAACCTACCGGCTCATGGACGGCTTCGACGAACGCTATCGCGGCGGTGTGTATGCCGAGGACACCGACCTCAGCGCCCGACTGATGCGGGCCGGATACGAGGTGCGGTTTGTGGAAGACGCCGCCGCCATTCATCCGATCCGGCATGTGCCGGACGCGGAAAAACTCGCCAAACGCTGGGAAGGCAAAGTGATCTTCGCCTTCGATCAGGGCGCGTCCCCTTTCACCGTGGCCTGGCGGCTGCCATGGCATGCTCTGCGAGTCATCCAGGCACGCTTCCGTCGCCAACCTTGGACACATGACAACCTCCGCGCTGCACGCCTGTTTTTCCGCGAGTGGTTCCTCGTGCTGATCAGCACCCCCGCATGGGTGCGGAAATGGTCCGAAGCACCGCGCAGCCCCTTCTGGTCCGCCTGCGACGGTCGCGTGCCCAAGTTCGGATTTTAAAAACCCTGCGCATTCATGGAGTCCATACTCGCAACCTGCTGCCTGCCAGGCAAGACACCCAACAAAACGCCTTCACCCGCCTCCGGTAACCCCGAGCGTTTTGAAGGACTCACCTTCATCCGCATGGCGGCCGCCTTTTATGTGGTGTTTCACCACATGACGGCGAACAGCCTGAAGGACGCTCCGGCATCCGTGAGTTACGTGTCGGCCGTCGTGAATGACCTCGGTTGGAGCGTCCCTTTTTTCCTGCTGCTCGCAGGATTCCTGATGGCCCGGTCCGTTCATGGCAGCGCACCCGCCCGGGTCTCCTCGAGATGTTTCAGATCGGCCAAACGCGTTCTGTGGCTGTGGCTGGGGTGGTCATTGGTTTACCTGCTCAATCCCCCTTTGAAGCCTCTCTTCCACTTGGACATGGCGGGTGTGATTCGACACTACGCGGAGTTTCTCTCCGCTTCCTGGCCCCAGATGCTCTGGCAGGGAACGAGCTACCACCTGTGGTTTTCCGGATCCCTGTTGATGGCATGGCTGCTGCTGGCCTACTCCGCCAAATGGCAGCCGGCACTGGCCCGCACCCTGGTCGAAGACTCCAGAAAAGTACTCAAGCTTGGCGTCGGCATGGCGTTGCTCGCAGGAGCTGCCATTTGGCACATGCCACGTCACCCCTTCACGGGCTTTGAAATCGGGCTCGAAGTGATTGTCGTTCACGCTCTGCTGCCTTTCTCGTATGTGATCATGGGTGCCGCCCTGTGGCAGTATCGCCATCTGCTTTCCAGGCGCGGCTCCATCGCCTGGATGATCGGGATTGGCATTGGCCTGCGCCTGATCGAAACCGAGTGGCTGGCGTTGGACTTGGAGAGTCCAGGGCCGAGAAGAATGTATGCCAGTAATCTCCTTTTCGGAGCAGCCGCTTTGGCAGTCGGTCTTCAATTGCCTTTGAAGAAGCCCCTGTCGGGAGTCTGGCTGGTAACGCCCGGCATCTATTGCGTCCACATGCTCGTGATCAGCCGTCTGGAGGCCATCCACGGTCCGCTGCACACTTGGATCGAACAACTGGGGATATTTCTGGCCGTCTTCGTCATCTCCATCGGCGTCTCCTTGGCGCTTAGCCGCTTCAAGAACACCAGCGTTCTGGCGACATGACCACCGTGCTTTCCAAGAAGCCCGCACGCCGGATCAAGCCTCTCACCACCACTGCATAAATCCATGTCACGCGAAATCTCAGCTCTGATCATTTGCGGCGACCGCCTCGACGAGGTGACACGCTGCCTCGAAAGTCTCGGTAAGCTCGGCGATCTGCTGCACGAAGTGCTGCTCCTCAAAAACTCGCCGACGCATCCCTGGCGGGACAACTGCTTCGAATCGGTTCCTTCCGGCGTTCGCAACAGGCTCCGCATCATCACTTCCGAAGAGCAGGTTTTTCCCACGACCGGTCGCAACCTCCTCGCCACACGAGCCACCGGCTCCGTGTACCTCTTCCTGGATGACGACTCGATGCTGCTGAATCGCGCAGGCATCGAAAAAGGGCTGCGCATCCTGCAACGCGATCCCAAGATCGGCTCCATCGCCTACCCGCAATCCACGGAAGACGGTGAACTCGCCCCCTACGCCCAACCCGCCCCCGTGGAACGCGAATGCTTCACCTGCGGCTTCATGACCTGCGCCGCGATGACCCGCGCGGACGTGTATCACCAGATCGGCGGCTTTCAGGAACTCCTGCAAATGGCGCACGAGGAAAACGAGTTCTGCAAACGCCAGTGGGATGCTGGCTACGCCGTGCTGTTCCTGCCCGAACGCTGCATCTGCCACAATCCCAGCCCCGTGGCGCGCAACAGCCGCCAGCGCGCGAAACTCAACGCGCGAAACATCTGGTACCAGGCCGTGCTGCACGAGCCTCTCTGGCTGCTTTCCTTCACGCTGCTGCCACGCCTCGTCCAGGCCGCACGCTACCTGAGCTACGCGCACGAGTGGACCGGCGGGGGCTGGCTCACGCTCTTCCGCGAAGCCCTGCACGACTTTCTCAACGACCTCCCCGCTCTCCTGAAAAAGCGCCGCCCGCTCTCCCTGCGGACGATGCGCCTCTGGCAGCAGCTCAAAAACGAACACACCCAATACGCCGCGCTGCCGGCCTGATCATCATGGACTATCTCATCGGAGCAATCGACTACCACGACTGGGCGGATGTGTGCTGCTGGCACCGCTCCGCCCTCAAATGCGGCTTCAAAGGCAGGATCGTCATGATCTGCTACGAACATCTGGAGGACTCGCTCCTCCGCCGGATGGAGCGCGCCGGCATTCAGATCGTCAAAGCCAAATGCGACAACGATGTGAATCGCGACCGCCGCCGCGACATCGCCGCCTTTCTTGAGCAGTGCCAGCCTGAAGACCGCATCATGGTGGCCGACGTGCGTGACGTGGCCTTCGCCGCCAACCCCTCCGAGGTGCTGGATCTCGCGCTGAAACACAAGCGCCTCTTCATCGCCTCCGAAGGCCTGCGCTACAAGGACCAGTGGTGGAACGAGCGCTCGCTGCGCACGCTCTTCCCGCATCTCGCCGACTCGCTACTCGATCAGGAAGTGTACTGCGCCGGTGTGATGGGCGGTTACGCCGCAGACATGAGGGAATTCTCCACCACCTGCTTCGCCGTGTGCAAAACGGCCACCGGCGGATTCGGCGGTGATCAGGTGGCCACGAACCACGTCATCCGCCAGCCCGAGTTTCGGGATCGCGTGGCGCTGCTCGGCCCCGTGGACGGTCTCATCGCCCATTACGGTTCCACCCACAAGGCCAGCGACGCCGCCCACGCCAAACAGGCCCGCTTCGACTGGAAAAAACGCTGGGCGGTGAACGCCGGCGGCGCGCCCTTCCTCGTGTTTCACCAATACACGCGCGGATTCGCCGTGCGCAGCGCCGTGCTGCTGCGCTTCGGCTGCTTCATCGACTTCATGTTCGGCAAACTCAACGGCGCCATCCGCAACCGCCTCGGCCTCGGCCCGAAATGGAAACCCTTTTGGAAAGCCTGATCCGCAGCTCCATCCAGCTTATGAAACTCCCATCCTACAACGGTGCTCTTGGAAAAACGCTCGCGAAAATCCTCCCGGACCGCCCCTGGGCCAGCTATCTGCTGTCGTTCCGCGTTTTCAAGCGCACCTTCGGCTTCTGGCCCAGCCTGCGCCGCCCGCGCACGCTGAACGAATGGCTTTTCATGCGCAAGGTGACGCTGCCGCGCTCGACCTCCTTCGCGCCCTGGGTGGACAAGCATCTGGCCAAGCAGTTCGTGGCTGAAACGATGCGTGATGCCGCCGTGGAATGCCGTGTGGCGAAAACGCTGCACTACGCCACCCGCGCCGATGACGCGTTCTTCGACGGTGTCGTGCCGCGTTGCGTGATCAAGGGCACGCACGGCTCCGGCATGACGATCCTTGTCAAGTCTCACCGCCTTCTCACCAACGAGGAAAAGCAGGCGCTTCAGTCCTGGATGACCATGGACTACTTCCAGGGCTCGCGGGAACCGAGCTACCGGCATCTTCAACCGGGCATCATCGCGGAAGAATTCCTGCCATGCGACCATCTCGTCCCGGAGGACTACAAGTTCTTTTGCTTCCGCGGACAAGTGGCCTTCATCCAACACGATTCCGGCCGCTACGTCGAGCACCTGCGCCGTCTCTACTCGCCCGACTGGCGCAGTCTTCCCGTCACCCTCGCCCACGAGCACTATCAACCCGTCGCCGACGCGCCGCGTGATCTGGAGAAGATGATCGGGATCGCCGAGCGACTCTCCGCCTCCCACGACTTCATGCGCGTGGACCTCTACCAGTTGGAGGAAGCCGTTTACTTTGGCGAGATGACATTCTTTCCCGGCAGCGGTCTCGAAGTCTTCACCCCCGCGTCGTTCGATCACGCGATTCATGAGCGCTGGCTCAAAAAGGAACCCGTGGTCGATGCCTGGAATCTCGAATCCCTCACCTCGGGAGTACCCGCATGAAAATCGCCGTCAGCGGATATGTCTCGGCACAGGATGGCAGCGTGGCTTCCGCCAACGCGCTGCTTCTGCGCTCGCTGCTCGACGACGGCCACGAGGTGGACTTCTTCTCGAAGCCCTCGTTTGTCGATCCGCGTCCCTGCATCGGCGAGCATCCGCATTTCCGCTTCGTGTGTGCCGACAACATCGGTCCTGATCGTTTCCGCGCCAGAGTGCAGCACATCCCGGCGCTCGGGTTTCTGGCCTGCCGCTGGGATTGCGCCACCTACCTGCGCCTGCTCCTACGCCTCATGCGGAAGGAGCACGAAACACGCCGCTACGACCTCTGCCTCTGGCTTGGCGACTACGTCCCCGGTCGCGTGAGGGATCTGCCAATGATCAGCTTCGCGCAGGGACCTCCCGGCACGGATGCGCGCGCCATTGTCTCCCGCTATGCCGAAATTCGTCGTCTCGCAGGACCGCGCAAGGCCGTGCAATGGCTCATGCTGGCCAGGCTTCGCCTTTCGAGTGCCGGACTGCCGCCCTTGAAACTTTCCGACCACATCATTGTCGGCAGCGGACAGTCACAGCGCACGCTGCAGCAGGTTTATGAGGTCCCCGCATCTCAAATCTCCACCCTGCCCTACCCCATCGACCTTGGCATGTTTCGCCCCGACGAACAGCCGGCGAACCGCGATGCGGAACTGCGTGTGCTTTGGCTCGGACGCATCATTCCGCGCAAACGTTTGGACCTGTTTTTGCAGGGCGTCGAACTCGCCATCCGACAGGGGCTGCAGCTGAAGGCCACCATCGTCGGCGGCGCAGGCTTCGTGCCCGGCTACGAGAAACTCATCGCCTCATTCCCTTTCCCCGACCGGCTGCAGTGGATCAAATCCATCCCGCGCACCGAAGTGCCCGCATTGCTGCGCCAACACGATGTGCTGGCCCAGCCAAGCGACGAAGAAAACTTCGGCTCATCGGTCGCCGAAGCCCAGGCCTGCGGCCTTCCGGTGATCGTCGGCCACACCAACGGCAACGCAGACTACCTTTGCGAACATGACGTGCATCTGGCGGACGACCGGCCTGAGACCTTCGCGGAAGCGCTTCGACACATCGCCTCGCAGTGCGTCATGCCGGCGCGTGAATCACGCGCCGTCGCGGAAACGCATTTCGAACTCGGAAACGTCACCCGCCGCCTCTCAGCCATCCTCCAGAGCGTGCTGGAGCAGCACGGCATGAAACACGCCGCATGACCTCACTCATGGAAACCATCGACATCATCATTCCCACGCTGAAACGCCCGGACCACCTCCGGCGCTGCCTGGAAGCCCTGAAGAAGCAGGATCTCGCACCGACGGACATCTGGGTCGGCGTGCGCACCGACGATGATCTCAGCCGCGAACTGCTGCGCGAATACGAGCATGTGCTTCCCGTGCATGAGGTCGAAGCGGGCGGCGTGGGAGTCGTGGGTTCGATGAATTCCTGCCTCGAAGAATGCCGCCATGAATGGATCGCACTGCTGGACGATGATGTGGAGATTCCCGCACACTGGCTGAGCAGCATGATCGCGCATCTGCATGCTCGGAATGACGTGGTGGCCGCAGGAGGACGTGATCTGTTGATGGACGACCCGGAAATGCGCCGCAAGGAGCCGCTCATCGAAAATGTCGGCCGCGTTCACTGGTTTGGTCGTGTCACCGGCAGCCATCATCGCGGCGGCGGGAGGGCGCGTGTGGTGCAGGTGCTGCGCGGCTCGAACTGCCTTTTCAAGGGCAGCTTTCTGCGACGCTGCGGCTTCGAACGCGGTCTGCGCGGAAAGGGGGCCCAGGTGAACTGGGAACTCGCTCTCGGCCTGCAAGCGGTTGCCGTCGGCAAGGGCATGATCTTCGATCCCTCGGTGCATGTCGTTCACAACGTCGCGCCACGTCACGACGGCGACACCGTACACCGCGGCATCTTCAATTTCGAAGGCACGAGCGACATCGCCTACAACGAAACTTTCGTGGCCCTGCTGCACGGCAGCGGCCTGGCGCGTCTGACACTCGCCCTCTGGCAGCTCTGCGTCGGCAGCCACGTCTGTCCTGGGCTTGTGCGCGCGACAGACCTGCTGCTGCGTCCGCATTCGCAACCGTTGCAACGCTTTGCCGCCACCTTTTCCGGCCGTTTCGCAGCCATGCGTGACGTGCTCAGCCTCACCCCAGCGCCTAAACCCGTGTGGGAGGCGCCGACTCCCGCCACGACCCAGCCATGAAGACGCTCATTGTCATGCCATCAGCCTCGTGCCACGGCGGTGCGGAGGCCGCACTGCTGCACCTGCTCCAGCAGCGCCACACCGCCCGGCTCGACCTGCGTGTGATCTATCTCGAATCCGGAGAAATGGTCGAACGCACCCGCGAGCTCGGCGTGCCCGCCGAAGTCGTCCCGGCGGGCCGACTGCGATCCATTCGATCCTTCCTGAACACGGTGCGCACGATTCGCGAGGTCATCCAGTCATGGAAACCCAACGTGGTGCTCGGCTGGATGACGAAGGCGCACATCTACAGCGGCATGGCGGCTCGCGGAACGGAGTCAGCGGCGATTTATTTTCAGATGGGGCTGCCGGACGGCGGCATCGTGGATCGTCTGGCGCGACTGGTGCCCGCCGCCGGTGCGCTGGGCTGTTCGGACTTTGTCGCGCGTGAGCAGGGCTCGCGCGTGACGCATCCGGTGCTCGGAGTGGCTCTCGCGGCGGACGTGTCCAACGCCTGCGCGGCGGCCACGACGGCGGAATTGAAGGAACGCCTCGGATTTGACCCGCGCAGGCCGCTGATCGGCATCGTGGGCCGCCTGCAGCACTGGAAGGGCATGCATGTCTATTTGAAAGCGATGTCGCATGTGGTGAAGCGGCACCCGCGCATCCAGGGCGTCATCGTCGGCGGCAAACACGAACTCGAACCCGACTACCCGGCCCTGCTGGAACGCGTGCGCCGGGAGGAAGCGCTCACGGATGTCGTGCGCATGGCAGGCAGGCAAACCAACGTCCCCGAATGGATGGGCGCGATGGACATCGTCGTACACGCCTCCGAACGCGAACCCTTCGGCATCGTGATCGCGGAGGCGATGGCTTTGAAGAAAATGGTGATCGCCACCGGCCCCGGTGGCCCGGAGGAAATCATCCACTCCGGCGAGGACGGTCTGCTGGTGCCTTGGAATGACGACGAAGCCCTCGCCATGGCGATGTCGCGCTGTCTCGAAACGCCTGCGTGGGCGGAACGCCTCGCGCAGCAGGCGCAGAAGCGCAGCGAGGACTTCACCACCCCACGCTATGCCGCGCGCCTCGGCGAGGCTCTGCGCACACTCTTTGTCTCCCAACCCGGTCACAACTTCGCATGAACAACTTTCTCATCGGTCCCGGCGCACTGCGCTTTCTCCTCGCCTTCGTCGTGGTGATCCATCATTCCTTCCCGCTGCGCATGGGCGCGTGGGCCGTGTATGCCTTTTTCATTCTCAGCGGCTACTGGATCGCCCGAATGTGGGACGAGAAATACTCGAAGGCGCGGCAGGCGCCGCTCACCTTCCTGTGCAGCCGCTGGTGCCGACTCGCGCCGGTGTTCTTCGTCTCGCTCGCACTCGCGTTGATTTCCAGTTCCTTCATTGCCGGCGCACCGCCAGTGCCGCAGCAGTTCGCCGAGTGGATGATGCGCCAGCTTCCCATCATCGGGTCAAAATCAGCGGGCAGAGTCCTGCCGCCGACCTGGTCGCTCGATGTCGAGATGCAGTTCTATGTCGCCTTCACGCTGCTGATGCTCGTCCGCGGCACGGCCTTGCGCGGAATCGTCAACTGGCTCGTCGCCGCACTCGCCGTCGTGTCACTCGTGCTGGTGGTTGATGAGTTGCAGCAGGGGCTGGTGGGAAGCCACCGCTCGTCGTTGAGCATCTACTTCTGGCTTTTTGCCATCGGCATGTGGATGCACCAGCTCCGCTACTCCCCCGGCGGGCGTGTCGCCGCCATCTCGGCAGGTGCGTTTGGCCTCATCACCCTGGCCTTCCTCGCCTGGCCCTTCACCCGCTCCGCGATCTGCGCCAGCGGTGGTGCCGAAGCCGCGCCGCTGCTGCCTGGAAGCATGGACCCGCGCTCGATCATCCAGGCATGGTGGGCCATCGGTGCGGTCGTCTTTGCCCCTTTCATCGCCTGGAACGTGCGGCAGAAATCCGGGTCCTTTGACCGGATGCTCGGCAACTGGGCCTACCCGCTCTACCTGTTTCACTGGGTGCCGCGTGACTGGTACTACTCGCAGGTGAACTGGTCTTCACCAGCCTGGCAGAATGGGCTCCTGCTGCTCGCCAACTTCGCCGCCGCGCTGCTCGGAAGCTGGCTGATCCTGAAATTCATCGACCAGCATGCCGACCGCTGGCGCGCCCGCTGGGTGCGCACCCGCTTCGCGGCAAGCTAACCCGCATTTTTTCTCGTCATGGAGTGGCTCATCGCCTTGTTGATCGTACTGCCGGCCCTGTTCATGGCCGCGTCACGTTCCAGCTATCTGCTGGACTACGTGTTCTTTGTCGTGGCGCTGAATCGCGGCGTCCGGCGTCTGGTGGACTACTATTTCAACGAGGCCTTCAATCCGATGTCACCCATCAGCCTCACGCAGCTCATTGTCAGCGTGCTGGTGCTCGTGCCCGCGCTCTCGCGCATGAACCAGCTCACGCCGCGCGTGCGCGGCATCGCCGCGCTCATCATGCTCGCCCTGGCGCACGGCACCGCGGTCGGCGTGCTGAATGCGGGCATCGGAGCGTTCTACTCACTGGGGGAATGGATGGCGGGCTTCGGAGCCTTCCTCTTTGCCGCCACGGCTCCGGTTTCATCAGCGACGACCGACCGCTGGCTGAAGTCCTGCGGTTATGCGGCGCTCGTCGTGGCGATTTACGGCTGGTATCAATACTTCACGATTCCCGAGTGGGACGCCTTCTGGGTGCGCGCGGTGAAGTTTGAAGGCTACCTCGGCAAGCTGGCGCCCATGGAGATGTCCGTCTTTTCCACCATGCACGAGCGCGGACCCTGCGCGAGCTTCCTGGCCTGGGCCGCCGTGCCGATGATCCTGCACCCGCGCTGGCGCGTGCTCGGCGGCTGGCTCACGGTGGTGCTGCTGCTCTCCGTCGTCGTGCTCACCATGAGCCGCACCATGTTCATCATCGTGGCGCTCGTCGCGGGACTCCAGCCGGCCCTGTCCAAAGGCCGGGGCATCGGCCGCACGCTCCTGTTTGCCGCCGTGCTCGGGATCGGCGGGAGTTACGGACTGGAGCACATGCCGGGTTCAAAGCGCATCACGAAGCGATTCGACACCGTCGCCGACATCCAGAATGACGGCTCCTACCAGGGACGCATGAACATTCTCGCCAGCGGCCTCTCCTGGGTCGCCACGCATCCGCTCGGGCTCGGACTCGGCAGCTCCGGATTCGGTGCCAGCCGGGTTGGCGGCGCTCAAGTCCAAGGCTGGTGCGACAGCGGCTACGTCGAGGTCTTCAGCCAGTTTGGCTGGATCGGAGGCTGCGCCTTCTACCTCGCCATGGTGCGCATCTGGGGCGAGCTCAGCCGCCGCATCCGTCTGGGCGGACGTGATCCCTTCCTCTTCACCGGTCGCGCCGTCCTGCTGGGCTGTCTCGTCTTCCTCTACGTGGGGAACATCTTCGGCGGCTTCGCGCTCTTCTGGGTTTTCCTCGGCATCTCGCTCAACCGCATCACACACCCGCAGGCGGCCCGCCCGGCGATGTACGCCGCCCCGCATGAATCGCAGGTGCCGCAGACCTTTCACAACTACCCACCCCCCGCCTACTCATGAAAATCGCCTACGCCATGATCAACTGCAACCGCCGGGACGGCAGCGCCCGCGCGGTGAACGAAGTCGCCGAAAGGCTCGCACAAAAACACGAGGTGCATCTCTATGCGCGCAAGGCGGAGGATCTCGACCTCTCGCACATCGCCTGGCATCGCGTTCCCGGTGTGAACTGGGCGGAGGTGATCGACTTCGGCAGTTACTACCTCGAAGTGAACCGCCGCGTGCGCCCGGGGCAGTTTGAAATCGTCCACACCATCGGCTGCAACACCCAGCGCGGCAATGTGATCACCATTCAGAACATCCAGCCCGCGAAGAAGAAGATCCTCGACCGCCTGGGAAGCGCCGAGAAGGTGTCCCCCGCGCGACGCCTCACCCGCTGGTTGTATTTGAACGCCACCTGCGCGGCGGAGAAGCGCCTCTACCAGCACAAACCGGGACGCAAGACGCCAATGTTTCTGCCCGTGTCGCAGGGAGTCGCCGCCGAGCTGACGAAGCACTACAACATCGGCCCCGCCCAAATGCGCATCGTCCCGAACGCGGCCGACACGGCGCGCTTCAAGCCGATCAGCGCCGAAGCCCGCAAGGTCTGGCGTGAACAAAACAACGTGCCGCCGGACCGGACGATGGCGATCTTCGCCGGCGGCGAATGGGCGCGCAAAGGTCTGGACTTTGCCATTCAGGCCATGGGGATGCTCAAGGACGTGCCGCTGACGCTGTTCGTGGCCGGCGACGATCCGGATCGCACACGCTTCATGAACATGGCGCGTGATGCCGGAGCCGCCGACCGAATCATCTTCGGCGGCTTCCGCAAGGACATGCCGGAGGCGCTGGCCGCCGCGGACCTGTTCCTGTTTCCCAGCTGGTATGAAGCCTTCAGTCTCGCGACCATTGAGGCGGCGGCCTGCGGACTGCCGGTGATCGCCACGCGAATCAATGGAACGGAGGACTTCATCTCTCCGGGCGAGAACGGTGACTTCGTGACGCATGACGCCGCCAACGTCGCCGCCGTTCTGCGCAGGCTCTGCGAGCGTCCCGACCATCTCAAAACCATGGGCGCCAACGCACGCGAACGCGTGGAGATGAACTACACCTGGGACCGCATCGCACAGATGACGGAGGAAGCCTATCGCGCCCATCTCAGCCACTTCAACTGATCCCCGCACCATGCATCTTCTCATCGTCAGTCATTCCAGCGCCACGGCGCTCAATCAGGAAATCTACGCCCGCATCCAGCGCGAGACGGGCTGGAAGATCACGCTCGTGGTGCCGGACCGCTGGCGCGACGAGTTCGGCAATGCGCTTCGTCAGCCACCCTGCGACGGCATGGAAGGCTCGGTGATCCGATGCGCGGTGTGGAAGAACGGCAGCATCATCTTCCACGTCTATCGCATGCGCTGGCAGCGCTTCCTGCGCGAGCTGAAACCGGACGTGATCTACATGAACCACGAGCCCTACGCCCTCGCCACGGCGCAGGTCTGCCACGCCAACAACCGCTCGATCCGGGTCCCCTTCGGTTTCTATTCCTGTCAGAACATCAACAAAAAGTATCCGGTCCCCTTCTCCTGGCTGGAAACGATGGTGTACCGCTCGTCCAGTTTCGCCCTGCCGATCACGGACCGCGTGGCGGACGTTTTGACGGCAAAGGGCTTCCGCGGAAAACAGACCGTCTGCGCCCTGCCGCTCGATCCCGAACGCTACCATCCACGATTGAAGGCGAATCCTCCGGAACGTTTTCCGCTGACAAAGAGTCCGGTAATCGGCTATGTCGGCCGTTTGGTGGAGCCGAAAGGGCTGCGCACACTCGCCTCAGCACTCGGCCTGATTCGCGATCTCGACTGGCGCATGGTGCTCGTCGGCACGGGCGACTTCCAGCCGGAGTTTGAGCGTCTTCTCACCGAACAGGGCGTGCGCGACCGCATCTTCTTCGCCGGCTACGTCCCTCACGAAGAAACACCGCGCTGGCTCGCCTCCATGGACATGCTGGTGCTGCCGTCCGAAACGCAGCCGAACTGGGAGGAGCAGTTCGGCCGCGTGATTCCCGAGGCCATGGCCTGCGGAGCCGCGGTCGTCGGCTCGGATTCCGGCGAGATCCCGCATCTCATCCGCCAGAGCGAGGGAGGCCTCGTTTTCACCCAGAGAAAGCCTGCTGAAATGGCCGCAGCCCTTCGCAAGCTCGTGACCGACCCGGAACTGTGCCGCCAACTGGCGGAGAACGGTCGCCAGTGGGTGGAACGCGACATCTCCATCCCCGCCGTGGCGGGAAAAATGATCGAGACCTTTTCAAACGCGTTCTCAGACAGGGAACGTCGTTGTGTTGAAGAACGTCAGCCGCTCAAGACCAGCCATGCGTTTGCACAGTCCTGAACTGCTTTGGAAGTGCAGCCGCGAACTGCACCGGCGCGGCTGGAAGCTTCCGGCACGCATCGTGAAGACCCTCAACTTCATGCTGCACAAGTGCCTGCTGCCCGCCGAGGCGGAGGTGGGCGAAGGAGTCATCCTGGAGCACTATGCGCTGGGGATCGTGATGCACCCGCAGGTCCGCATCGGTGACGGCTGCCGCGTGTACCATCATGTCACGCTGGCGGGAGAGACATGGATCGGCTCACCGCACTACATCACCCTTGAGGAAGGTGTGACGATCGGAGCCCACAGCGTCGTGGTGGCGCGTCCGAACACACCGCTGACGATCGGCCGCCACTCCGTGCTGGGCGCGGGCTCGGTGCTCACGAAAAACATTCCTCCTTTTGAAATCTGGGCCGGCAATCCGGCACGCAAAATCAGCGACGTCAAAGAACCATCATGATCGCACAACTCGGCATGCATTTGAAGGCCTCCGCCGGAGGCGTGGACCGCTATTTCAACTCATTGAACACCACGCTGTCCCGGCAGGGCGTGCCAACGACCGCCTATGGCTTCGGAGACGCCACCGAAGGGGCCAGCCTCGGCCCGGTGAACAAGCCGCTCATGCAGCGCTGGAAGGCGGTGCGGCGCGAGGTCGTCCCCCAGCGCGGCAAAATCCTGGCGACGCACTTCGCCCTCTACGCACTGCCCGCAGTTCTTGGAAGACGCTGGGACGGACACGTCGTGCATTTTCATGGACCGTGGGCCAGCGAATCAAAGCGCGAAGGCGGAAGACTGCACTCGGTCCTGTGCAAACGATTCATGGAAAAGACGGTGTATCGAAGCGCCAGCCGTTTCGTGGTGCTCTCGAATGCGTTTCGCGATCAACTTTGCCGGGGCTACGGCATTCCTGAAAACCGCGTGCGTGTGATCCCCGGCGGGGTGGAGACCGACAAGTTTCATCCTGTGGACAGAGTGGAGGCGCGGCAGCGGCTCGTCTGGCCGCAGAAGCAGAAGATCATCGTCTGCGTGCGACGACTGGCCCGGCGGATGGGGCTGGAGACGCTGATCGAGGCGTTTGCCAAAGCCACCGAACATCACCCGGACGTGAAGCTCATGATTGGTGGCCAGGGTCCCCTGCGTGAAGAGCTGGAACAGCAGGTCCTGAAAGCGGGACTCACCAAGAGGGTGGAGTTTCTCGGCTTCATCCCGGAAAACACGCTTCCCGCCGTTTATGCGGCAGCGGACCTTTCGATCGTGCCCAGCTCGGCGTTGGAGGGATTTGGCCTGATCTCTCTGGAGTCGCTGGCCTGCGGCACGCCGGTCCTGGTGACACCCGTGGGTGGACTGCCCGACACCGTGAAAGGACTGGGCGATGAATTGGTGCTCAAAGGCACCAGCACGGCTCACATCGCCGACGGACTCCGCGGCTGGCTCGATGGCACGCTGAGTCTGCCATCGCTCAAAGCCTGTCGGGAACATGTGATGCGCGGCTTCACCTGGGACCGCATCGCCAAGCAAGTGTGCGAAGTGTACCGCGAAGCAGGGTGGCAATCGCAATCATGATGAAAAAGAACGCACGCATCACCCTGCTGATCTTGTTGGCCGCCGGTCTCTGGCTGGCCTTGAAGCCGACGGCCGGCACGCGCCGCCTCACCTTCCTTCCCGTGCGCTGGTCGGAGTACATCGATTTCATGGACTTCTGGTTCAATCTGGGCGCGTTTTCCATTCTGGGAGCCACCGCCTGGCTGGCCTTTGGATCCCTTGAAAAAATGCCGAGCCGAGTGTGCCTGGTGGCCTGCGTCATCACGCTGCTCAACGTCTCCTTAGAGCTGCTCCAATCCATGATCCCAGGAAGGGCCATGGACATGGCCGACGTTTGGGCCGGTTTGTTTGGCTGCGTGGCGGGAATCGCAGGAGCGATGGCGGCGCAAACCATCACAGCCGGAAGAAGATCGAACGGGAGCACGCCCAAGGTCCTGTTTCTGGATCAAACCGGACGCCTGGGCGGCGCGGAACTGATGCTGCTCGACATCGCTGCGGCGCGAGCCGCCGACAGTGAGGTTCTCCTTTTTCAGGACGGCGAGTTTCGCACCGCACTGGAGGGTGTCGGCGTGAAAACGCGCGTGCTCAGGCTCGGGGATGAAGCCTCGTCCGTGGACAAGCAGGCGGGAATGGTTCGAGTGCTGCGGTCAATCCCGGGCATTCTGCGACTGGCCTTGAAAACGGCGCTGGCGGCGCGGTCGTTTGACGTGGTTTACGCCAACACCGCCAAGGCCCTGATCATCGGCGGACCGGCGGCTAGGATCGCGGGCCGACCGATGATTTTCCATCTTCATGACATCATCGCCGACGGACACTTCAGTCCGCTCAACCAACGGGCGCTGATATTCTGCGCGAATCATTTCGCCGGCGGCGTGATCGCCAATTCAGAAGCCACGAAAGCGGCGTTCATCGCCTGCGGCGGCCGCGCCGAACTCTGCGTGATGATTCCCAACGGTTTCCGCATTCCGGAAACACGTTCGAAGGCGAGCGAGCTCGATGCATTGCGTGCCAGTCTCGGCATTCCCACGGAGACTTGGACCGTTTTGATGGCCGGCCGGCTGGCCCACTGGAAGGGGCAGCATGTACTTCTGGAAGCTTTGAAATCCGTGCCAGCCGCTCATGCCGTTCTGCTTGGAGATGCCCTGTTCACCGAGGAAGACCGCGAGTATGCGCGACGCCTGCAGGCACAGGCCGAGGAGCCCGAACTTGCCGGACGCATCCACTTTGCAGGTTTCCAATCCGAAACCATGCCGTACTTCGACATGGCGGACGCGGTGGTGCACGCCTCCGTGTTTCCCGAACCTTTTGGCCGCGTCATCGTCGAAGGCATGCTCGCCGGCAAACCGGTGATTGCCTCCCGCGCCGGCGGAGCTGCGGAAATCATCTCGCACGAGCACACCGGACTGCTGGTGGATCCCGGCAGCGCGGAGGCGCTGGCAGAAGCCTTGATGCGCCTGCGAAACAACTCCGCATTTTCCGCTGAACTGAGCCGCAACGCACAGCAGGCCGCCTGTGACACTTACGCCCTCAGCGCCGTGCAGTGCAAAATCGAAATCGTCATCCGCCAGACCGCATGCCGTGAGATCCACCTCACGCGCGATCCTGAAACCATCCCACCGACCAGGCAAACCGCATGAACTCTTCGCCAAAGCATTCCAACCCAGTCAAAACCGTCATGAGCAGCCCCAAATCCAAGCGCCGTATCGCCATCGTCCACGACTGGCTTCCCGTCTATGGCGGAGCCGAAAGAGTACTGGAGCAGATGCTCATGGTTTACCCGGATGCCGATCTGTTCAGCCTCATCGACGCGCTTGATGAGGAAAACCGGAAATTTCTCAAGGGCAAGCCAGTGAAGACGTCCTTCGTGCAGAAAATCCCCGGCGGAAAAAAGTACTACCGCCACTGCTTCCCGCTGATGCCGCTCGCCATCGAGCAGTTTGACTTCAGCGGCTATGACATGGTCATCACCAGCAGCTATGCGTTTGCCAAAGGCATCATCACCGGACCGCGCCAGCTTCATCTCTGCTACTGCCATTCCCCCATCCGCTACGCCTGGGATCTACAGACGCAGTATCTGAAGGAGTCAAAGCTGGACCGCGGCATCAAGTCCTGGCTGGTGCGCTGGCTGCTGCACAGCATCCGCATGTGGGACAACCGCACTTCGGCGGGAGTCGATGCCTTCATGGCGAACTCGCGCTTCATCGCGCGACGGATTGAAAAAGTATATCGTCGCGACGCGGCGGTGGTGTATCCGCCGGTGAGTGTGGAGCGTTTTGAAACCCGCGAGGAGAAAGACGACTATTACGTCACGGCTTCGCGAATGGTTCCTTACAAGCGCATCGACCTGATCGTGCAGGCCTTCAACGGCATGCCCGACCGCAAGCTGGTCGTCATTGGAGACGGACCTGAACTGCCGCGCATCAAACGCATGGCCGGTAAAAATGTGCAGGTGCTCGGCTGGCAGCCCAACGAAGTGATGAGGGATCATCTGCAACGCGCACGCGGCTTCATGTTCGGCGGCGAGGAGGACTTCGGCATCATTCTTCTGGAGGCGCAGGCCTGCGGCACGCCGGTCATCGCGTATGGCCGCGGAGGTGCGCTGGAAACCGTCGTCGAAAATGAAACGGGGCTGTTCTTCGATGAACAAACTCCGGAAGCGATCCAACAAACAGTGTCCGAATTCGAGATGCGGGAGTGGGATGCATCGAAGTGCCGAAAGAATGCGGAGCGATTCAGCGCACAAAGTTTCAGGGAGAATTTTCAGCATTTTGTCGAAAAGGAGTGGAGTGCGTTTGTGGAAACCTCGTTGTCGGCAAAAGCTCGCGGAACCCGACGGCCGGACACACGGCGTGAGGAAAACGGGACCGGCACGCCAGAGGGAATGGGGCTGGAGCACATGCTTCCCTCCTGAGCGGATCGGGGAGGCTTAACGGACGCGGCAACTCCGTGTCCAGACGTCATTTTGACGACTGATGGCGGAGCTATGCCCCGACACTCCTAAGTAATGCCTTAAGTCGATTTAAACCTCGTTGAGGCACCAGAAACTCACAGCAAGCCTTATATTCCATGATGATTCTGGAAAATAGAAAATTCACACAACGAAATCAGAACTCATCCCTGAGCGGCCTTCCCTGGAGGCAGTCTATGGTTGTCGGCTGGTTGGCCTTGCTGAGTCTCGGCCACCTGCATGCCCAGGGCGTTACGCCAGTCTCTGCGCGATTTGCTTCTGTTAAAGGAGTGGTGATGGTTTCAACCACAGGGGGTGGAGCGAAACAGGCACAGAAAGGAGACAGCATCCGCGGCGGAACGGTGATCGACTGCGGTCTTGAAGCAGGAGCCCTGCTGCGCCCGCTGCCGACCCTCAGCGTGATCATCTATCCGGATTCAAAAATTCGCTATGACGGCGCCGCAATGAACAAGGACGGCGGCGGCGGCGTAAGTCTCAGCATCATTGCGGGAAAGGCGCTTTTTCACCTCGACGACTCAAAGTATCCCCATGTCGAAGTTAAAGTCACCACCGAGGAGGGCGTCGTCATGAATCACCCCGAGGGTAACTATGCGGGAGGACAAGCTTCCGGCAAACAGCCGAAACTCGAGGAAGAAAATGCGCAATCTGATCCGGCCACCTGGACCGTCCAGTGTTCAGAAGGACGAACTATGGTGGCCGTGAGCGAAGGCACGAGCGATGTGAGCATCGGCAAAAGCAGCACGGTGGCGGATGGCGGCATTGGCGGGCAGATCGAAGTGCCGAAGGGCTCGGTCATTTGGTTGTTCAGTCGCGCCGGGGGCAGGATTGATGCCGAACTCGTGGACACGGTCACGGGCAAGGTCACCAACCTCACCGGCGGCCAGTCGCAGGGCAGTTCACTCGTCTCGCTCTCCCGCAAGCAAATCGTCACTCCGTCGTCGTCCGGAACGGTTTCGCCCGGCGGATCCACGCCAAGCTCTCCCGGCGCCACCATTCCGACCGCCCCTCCTTCGAATCCCGATCTTTCCTCCCCGCGCACGCTTCAGCCGGTCGTTTCCGCCGACACCCCCTAACTTCAAGAAGACACGATGAATCCATTCCCAAGGCGACTCAGAGTCCTCTTTAAACTTCTGGCCTGCGCTGCTCTGCTGCATGCCGAAACGGTAACCGGTCAGGATATGCTGCGTGATGCGGCCACAGCCCTCCAGTCATCACTGGCAGACCCGGCTGACGGAGGCGTCATCCTGGATCCCGATGATCATGACGACGCTTTTCTCCAGGAGTTCATGGACTACCAGATCCGACAGCAGAAGAACTGGAAGTTACGAGTGTTTGCAGCGGGAAGCTGGCGCTATGACTCCAACGTTTTTCTCAGCGACACGGCTCCTCTGAGCGACACGATGTGGTCGGTCCGTCCGGGCTTTCAATACTCCTACGGCGAAGAGAATTCGAAACTGCAGTTGCTGGCCGACTACTCCGCGCAGTTGAACTACTTTGAGAGGTTTCACACGCAGAACACGGTGAACCAGTTTTTCAGTTTTTCGGTCAACTACCGCCTGAAAAAGACCTCGTTCAAACTGAGCGGGCAATTTAACGACGTGAGCGGCGGGGATCTGGACGTGGGAGGGCAGGCACAGCGCCTGCAGTTCTCTCCCGATCTGCAGGTGATTTACGAACTGACCGAGAAGATTCGTGTCGGGATCAGCGGACAGATGCAGCGCACTCACTATGATGCGCTCCTTTCCTCCACCACCTGGCGTTTCGGGCTGTTCGCAGACTACGCTTTTTCACCGACTTTCCGCCTCGGCGTTCAATACAACGAGGTCATCATGGACGTGGACGGAAGCGGTCGTCAACGCGGGCAGGATTTCCTGGTCAGGGCCGACTGGCAGGCGTTCAAGAAACTCACTCTCAGCGGCAGCGCCGGCGTGAACCTGCTGCACACGGTTTCGGCGGGCGACAACACGCTGCCAGTGGCCAATGTGGGACTCAAGTACGAGCTTGGACCGAAAACCTCCTTGTACGCTAACATTCACGCCCGCTCGCAGAATTCACCGTCATTGAACGGACAGTATTTCCAGTCCCAGGGAGTGCTGGTGGGCATACAGCAGCAGCTGGGAAGCAAGATCAATTTCGGCACGGACTTCGGATATGACTACTCGGAATACAACTCCTACATCGGAGGCGTGGCCAGCGGACGCACGGACCATGTGCGCTTTCTGCGTCCATGGCTGAAGTACACCCTGCATCGCCACGCCACCTTGGAGCTGTTCTACCAGTACACCACCAACGACTCCGAGGGACCCGCCGCACAGTCCTTCTCACGCCATATCTTCGGCGCAGGCATCACCAGCTCCTGGTAGTCGATCGGAAGCTTCATTCCCCCCGCCAAATAACATGAGTCATCCATCACGACTTCTCCACCACCTGGGCGCCGCCTTATGCCTGTTAGGCCTGTGCGCAAGCCTGCATGCCCAGCTGCCGACACCCGCATCACCTGCCGTCGATTCCGGCGCGGACAAATCCCGCGGCAACGACTATCAAATTCGCGAGGGAGACATGGTCCAGGTCACCGTCTTCAACGAGCCCGAACTCGCGGCCAGCGGGCGTGTCCGCCGGGACGGCACCATTCAGTGTCCACTGATCGGCTCCATCAAGGTTCAAGGTCTCAGTCAGCTTTCCGCCGCCAGAGTGATCGAGGAAGCCTACAGGAGTGATTACCTCGTCAATCCCGAGGTCAATCTCTTCGTGTCACAGTTCACCGTACAACGCGTCACCGTTCTCGGCCAGATTCAACGTCCCGGCTCTCACGAGCTCCCCGCCGAAAAGGAGCTGACCATTCTCCAGGTCATCGGACTCGCGGGAGGGCCGACACGCATCGCCAATCTCAAGAAAGTTCTCGTCAAACGCGTCAAGGACGGTCGAGAGGAGATCATCAAGGTGGACGTCAACAAGATGGCGTCGGGTGAGAGCTCGATGCTGTTCTTTGTTCAGGAAGATGATGTGATCACCGTTCCGGAAAGCTTTTTTTAACCCCTAGGATCTTCATGCAGCCGACTCTCATCCCCACCGCTCCATCTTCTCCGGAGGTTTTGCTTCCGTTCCCCCCCCCCCCTGCTGAAAGTTCCTCGTCACCGCTGAATCCAGCCCAGATGCTGGACGGCGTCAGGCGGCATTTCTGGATACCCCTGACGCTTTCGCTTTTCGGATCGATCCTGGGATACTCCTATTACAAACGGCAAAAGCCCATGTATGAGGCCACCAGCGTGGCTCAGTTCGGCTCGGATCAGAACACACTGCTGGGCACCCACGGGGTGGGATCTCCAAATCTGAGCGACGAAAAGTCAGTCAACACCCTTATTCAAGCGGCCAAGAGCCGCGATGTGATTGGGCGCCTCGTATCCGAACTCAAGCTCGCCCAGCGCTCCGCCTTCTCGGGCGGACATCCCGCCGAATCGAAGGAGGCGCGCGACCATGCCATTGCGATGGTGGGGTCGATGATCCGCGTATCTTTGCGCAAGGACACGCGACTCATCGACTTCTCCGTCACCGGCACGGATCCCGAGCTCGTGGCCGCGCTCTCCAGCCAGGCGGTGCTGAGCCTCGTCATCGAACTCGAAAACCAGAAGAGCAAGGCCCTGCAAGGGGCGGTTCAGTCGCTAGTGGCCGAAGGTGAGCGACTTCAGGAAAAACTCAAGAAATCCGAGATCGCGATGCATGACTACAAGCGGAAAAATCAGGCCATCTCCCTGGATGAACGCAAAGATCTCGTGCTGTCCAAGTTGAAGCAGCTCGGCGCCGAACTAAATGTTCAATCGAAGACAAGGCTGACCTTGGAAACCCATCTTCAGGCATGCGAAAACGAAGAACTGCCGAGGGATCAGCTTCTCAATCTTCCCACGGTAGCCAATCACCCCAAAATTTCGGGCATTCTTGGGCAGATCGGCGCCCAAAAAGCCGTGCTTGCCGTTCTGTCTGAACGTTACAAGCCAAAACACCCGAAGTATGAAGCTGCCCAGGCGCAGTTGAACAATCAGGAGCAGCAGCTCGACGCGCTGCTCGGGGACGCCGTTGGCTTGTTGAAGTCCAGTTGGGAAAATGCGCGGGATCTCGAAACGCGACTCAGGGAGCAACTCCAGCAGCAAGAGTCCGAGGTGCTGGATCTGGAGCAACTCGCCGTGCAGTACAACGTTCTCAAGCGCGAGATGGAATCCGACCAGGCCGTCTATGAGTCCGTCCTCACCCGCATCAAACAAGTGGACGTGTCCAAAGGCATGGAAGCTCCGCCGATCTGGGCGCATCAGCTGGCCATGGTGCCGACCGCTCCGGTGTCCCCCAATGCCAGGCAACTTCTCACCACATCGACAGGAGGCGGCTTCATGCTCGGCCTGGCAATCATCGGCCTGATCGTAGTTCAGGATCGCTCGATTCGGAGCCTGGAGGATGCCAGGGACAAGCTCAGGACGCCTGTCCTCGGCCTAGTCACCAACATCCAGCAAGATCCGAAACAAGGGAAACGAACCAAGGAAGCGGCAGTCAAACCTGAAACGCTGCTGCAGGCGCACCGGAACATCGCGGAGGGCTTCCGGGAGCTCCGCACCGTCATCACCCGTATGACACGGAATCAGAAGCAGTGCTTCATGATTGTGAGCGCCGTCCCCGAAGAAGGGAAAACCTTTGTTTCGACCCATCTGGCGATCAGTCTGGCCAGTCAGGGACTCAATACCCTGCTGGTGGACATGGACCTACGAAGATCGCAGATGGGAAATGTCTTCGGCGTGTCCAAACGCGTGGCCGGACTGACGGAGCTCGCGCTGGGAGAAACGACACTCGAAGAGTCATGTCATGACACTGGCATCCCTAATCTTACCCTCCTGCCCGCAGGTCGCCATGTGCCCAATCCCGCCGAACTCCTGGCAAACTGTGACATCCACCAGTTGCGCACGATCGCTTTCGAGGCCGGGTTTGACCGCATCGTCATCGACACAGCACCACTGATCCCTGTCAACGACACGCTCGTCCTGGGAGATCTCGCAGATATGACACTGATGGTCGTCAGGTGCAACCGCACCCCGTCCGCCATCGTGCAGGAAGCCATCCGCAAACTTCAGCAAACCGGCATCCCGTTGTCGGGGCTGGTCCTGAATCGTCTCACCCGGCGCACTCGCGGCTACGACTACTATTACCACAACTCCTACTACAACCGGGCCGCCGGGGTTGAAATCGGTCCGTCTAGGAGTCAGATCCCCCATCTAAATGAGGTGAGGGAGACCCATAGGATGCGGTCCTGAGCGTGTCGGAGCCACCATCACCTCCGTGCAAGTTCATAGCCGGTTGAAAAACTTTTCGGCTTGAGAAATCAGAGCTCCGAAGTTTGAAATGAATGCCGCAGCCGCCTCACGAATTAGATGAAATTATTCTCAGCGCAGGTTGGTGACGTGCCACGATTCCACGCATTTCCACACTGTCTTCGCATCATGGGCTCAGGCTGATGTGACGTGGTTTGAAGCTCGAAATTCCGATTACCAGTCGGCACCTTCACGCAATCGGCAGAGAATTCGCGAAACTAATTCCACGCGGCAGCTCCGCCGCACATTTTTTAGAAAGAGAAAAGTGCAGACTAAGTGCCGTCGGCAGCCTGTTAAATATCATCCCGTGAGAGAAGTCAGAGGAGGTGTCCGCGACAGCGTCACAACCTTCATCTGACGCTTAGTCCGGCGGCCAGGAGAGAGTATTCCAACAGCCTTTCAGAACCCGCTAGACGGCAGCGCCGACCTCGTGAGTTCGACTTAGAAGGCCGTGTTCCACGCAGTAACGTGCGATCCTAGCTCCTGAATCAATCCCCGTCTTTTTCCAAATATTGTGTTTGTGAACCGAGACCGTCTTGGCTGAGAGACTCAAATCAAGGGAGATGGCCTTCAAGCTCTTGCCCTGGGCGATCTGCAGAAAGATCTCAAATTCCCGGCTGCTCAATGCTTTATGGAGCTCGTGCCCTCCTGTCGGCAGCCTTACGGCATTCTCAGCAAAAGACTGCGCCACACTCCGCGAGAGATATTTCTTCCCATTGAGAACGGATTGAATGGCGGTGACAATTTCACCCGGCTGGGAATCTTTGGCGACGTAACCGACGGCACCTGCCTTTAAGGCACGCTCAATCAATGCGGCCTGGAGGTGCATGCTGACGATGATGCAGACAGCCGAAGGCACAATGGCTGAAAAATCAGCCAGCAAGGTCAGGCCCGAGCAGTCCGCCATTTCCAGATCGATCAAAACAACGTCCACCGGGTGAGACGACGCGTGCGCACGTGCCGTTTCCCCGCTGTTCACAACAACTACCTCGAAGTCCTTGCACATCAGGCGCAGGTACTGCCCCAAAGTCTCGGCAAACATGGGGTGATCATCCACTATGAGAATCTTCCTGGGGGTCGCTGTCATATGGTTTGAGGCCTTTTTTTCTGGGACTAGGGTGAGGAGTGTTGTGACTTTCTACTGCCGCTGGAATTCGTTTGTTGAATCACTTCTACTGGGTCGTCGATCCCTGACAGTGGATGGAAGTTAGCCTTCCAACCGCATAAAAGGATCGTTCAGCCTGTGGCAGATCGTGAAATCGCATAATTCTCAATGGAAGTGGAAATTATACCGAGTATCTTTTATTTCAGGTAAATTAACCTTCATTTCGGCATGATAGCTCCAGAGGAAAGACTTCTACAGCCCAGCCGGCTGGCAGTATCAGGCATGCAACAGCAATGCACCCGCTCTCAATGTAGCGGATCATCCCTTGTCCCGTCTGGTTTGATGGAGGGAGCTTCGGGAACCCAGGTTAGGCCTATTGTGAGGAAATTGGCGCAGCGAATCTCATAGAAAACTAGGATGGCGTGGATAAAATCCATCGCGCTTGCGGCTCAGGACGCGCCACCGCGGACCTTCTCCGGCTCGTGAACCGGATGTGTCGAACCGCAAACCGCAAATTTCCATGAAAACATGACTCCCCGGTTTCGCATAAACCGTGACATAACGGCCCGGGCCGGGCAATGCGTAATAGGCGAAGGCCGAGGAGTTAAGGGGACGATCCAGCAGCCGGGCTCGGTACAACACATGTGAAACGGAACCGGAGCAGTCAAAACCGTCGTCGAATAGAATGCGGTGCCCCCCTCCCCACTTGTACGGCTTGTCCACCAACTGGTTGGCGGCAGCAACGATTGCATGAACCGCCGGAGGGTGACTGACATGGGCAAATGCGTAGTACCCATTGAAGTAGAGCGGAACAACCGGTGGCGTAGGTCCCTGATAGCCGCAAAAGACGCCCAAGGGGACCCAAAGGCCGAAATGCAGCCAGTCTCTCCGTTTGAGAAGTGGCGGATTCCATTTGGATCTCTGCGCTTGGCAGGATGACAGAGGAACTGAAGTGATGGATGATCTATGATTCACACCCGAACCTTATGGCATGCCGAGGATCGAGCATGTAAGCGCAGGCTCATCCTTTCATCCGTAGAAATTCAAAGGTGAATTTGATGATTTGGAAATGCGATTTTTTGATTCACCTATGTAGTCCGTGTGATAACGAATATCGGCAACTGCGCGACAAGGAAGCCCCCGCTTGCCGCTGGGCAATGTCGGCAGACGACTGATTTCCCGCCCGAGGTCGGATGAGTGCCCGAGCAAATCGGTCTGACGGTTGCAAAGGCCATCACCTGACGAGCAAGATTCAGGTTTCAGTTTTCAGGTGTGTCGCCGCGCTCACACCACCTTTCACGTCTGACATCTCACGTCAGGAGTTTTAATCAACACTCTGCTCGTGTGGAGCGCATGAACCCACTTCCTAGGATGAAATACAGTTTTCGTTCCCTCCACACGTCCCCAAGAGCTTTCCGATTGGTGTGGAAGCACTTTCAATTCAAATCATCTCGTCGCCGGGGGGAACCTCCGCCAGTAAGACCAAACGCACTTCATCTGGACAGCCCCCAAAGCCCTTGCGGCTATGAATATATAGAAGAGACCTCGCCTGCCCCGGCTTTGCGAAATTATTATCGGGTTTCTAAGTATTCACTTATCTATCAGCAGTTGTAAAAATCTCCTCTCCGTCAAAAATATGGTTGTTATGAAAAAAGCTTCCATTCTATTTTTTGCGATCTTCTCAGTATGCTCCGTCTGCAGAGGCGGGGTCATCAATCAAGTTGTCGATTTCGGGACAATTACCGGAGACTCACAGTTGTATTTTTCACAGTATGACACGGCACTCGGAACCCTGACCGATGTTTCTCTCACTTGGACGATCAACTCCAGCATTTCCTCGGCCTCGATCACCAACCAGAATACCGGATCTGTGACCGTCAGCCGTATCACCTTCTCCAATACAGTGGAAGGATATTTGCCATCAGTCGGATACAGCGACAACCTCGTCGCCGAGGTGGCTAAAAGCAAATCCGTCACTCCGCCCGGTGGCACGGTGACACTTGCGCAAGGCGAGTCTTACACCGTCAACAACATCGTTTTCAGCGGATTCACCCAGTCAGACAACTACACCTCCGCTGATGATAACTTCGACTCCTTCAAAGGCACGGGCAGCGTCCCGCTGTATCTGGCAAACACCTTCGGCGCCACACCGACAGCGTCGGGTTCCGGAAGCACCACTTCCTGGCTAACCAGCATCACCGGCAGCACTACGGGTAGCCTGCAAGTCACCTACACCTACGCGGATGCGCCGCCTGTGGCACCGGTGCCAGAACCTTCCTCTCTCATCCTGGGATTTGGCGGAGTTCTTTTCTTGGGCTTCCTCGCTTCCGGTCGGCGGAAATCCGCTCAAAGCGTGACAGCCTGATGTTGCCCCTCCATCCTCTGTCAATCCGTGGAAAACATCTCTCATTCAGCGGTCCGAACGGGATGGTTCATGACCTTGGCGTCGTCGCTCTTGTGCTTGCTCTTTTCGATCTATGAGCTTTGGGAGCGTCATCCAGCCTATCACTTCTTTCCCCTGCCGCTAGCTGCGCTGATCTGGCTGGCGGTGCGGCGGGCAGATTCCTGGCGGTATCCGTCCATGTCTACCAAGGCGCTGGCCTGGCTTCATCTCATGCTGGCAGCTGCCTCGTTCATTCTCGTGTCCCCCTTTCTTGCCGGCGTGTCCTTTTTTTGCGCCGCAGTCGTGTTTGTCTTGCTCTGTGAAAATGCGGCCGATGATGAAACGCCGGGATGGTCGATTCCCGTTCTGGCGCTGTTTCTGATTCCACCGCCTATGGGACTGGATGAGAGCATGCACCAGATCCTCGCCGGGCTAGCGACACGGCTCAGCGAAGGATGGCTGGACGCCATGCAGGTGATGCATGTCATCGAAGGCGCGATCGTCGTCACTCCGGACAAGCGCTTCTTTGTAAACGACGCCTGCAGCGGGGCCAACTCCATGCTCGTCGCCGTCTGCGTGGCCCTGATGCTGTGCAGCTTCAAGAACCGCCACTGGATACAAGCTATCATGGTTGCACTCACGGCAGGACTGGTATCCGTCGCGACGAACGTTCTCCGCATCTGCCTGGTTATCGGCAGCGCACATTTCGAGATCGGGTTAGAGCTGGATCAAGGCTTGGCGCACGAGGTTCTCGGCGCGTTCATTTTCGCATTGGATCTGCTGCTTGTGTGGAGTGCCGACCATGGCTGGCAATTCATTCTCAATCACAGAGCCGGCACCGTCGAAACCGCCGACGACGAGCCTCTGCAATGGTCGCGCAGCATCGGGCTGCGTTGGGAAGGGCGCGTCAGCCTGACACTGGCGATCATCGGCATCGTGAGTCTTGTCGGTCCGGCGGCGATCTCCCACTCCCGCATCATCGAAGAGACGTCGGCGGTGGCCAGCTTGCAGGCCGTTTCCATGCCCCGGGAAATGGCTGGCTGGATTCGAGAAGGAGACAAGCCGCTGGAGGACGCGGTCGTCGGCGATCTCGGTGTCAGGAATCAGGTGTGGCTGTACCGTAAAGGCCCCCTCGAGGCGTATGTGGCGGTCAATTTTCCGTTCATGGGTTTTCATGACACACGCCTCTGCTACAGCGGCCAGGGCTGGCAGTTTAAGAGCCAGATTGACAGCGCCCTGCCGGGCGACACCCAAAACACCGTCCGCTTTCTGGACATGGAACAGCCGTCAGAAATGATGCGCGCGCACCTGTGGCTGAGCGTTTTCGACGAACACGGAACCGCAGTGAA
This sequence comes from uncultured Prosthecobacter sp., assembly GCA_964452755.1. Lineage (GTDB taxonomy): Bacteria > Verrucomicrobiota > Verrucomicrobiia > Verrucomicrobiales > Verrucomicrobiaceae > Prosthecobacter. The sequence continues at coordinate 301,747 of CAYVQY010000002.1, forward strand.
ATTTGTCTCCGAGAACCCGCTGGAGAGAATCTCCGAAAGGCTGCTCTCGCGGTGGACCGATCCGGCCCCCGCCTCCACCACCTACGTTTTGCAGGTTCTGGCCGTCGAACCCGGTGCCGAAGCGCAAAACCAGCGCGCATTCGGGGATTTACTGGCCGGCGCCCGGAGCCATCTTGCCAACGCTCTTAACGGGCGGAAACTTGAACAGGGGAGGACTAGGCAATGATTGAAGAAACGATCCATCGGATGCGCTATGGCATGGAAACCTTTCTTGATCAGAGGCGTGTCATGGATGGCTTTCTTGGGCTGCCGGCACTGTCCGCACTGGTGCTTTGTGTGCTGATGTTCGCGCAACTCCGCAGTGATCCGGGCAGCGGACTCCTTGAGACGCTTGAGAAGGAAGCGCAGAAGCAACTCGACACAGGACACTACGTTGAAGCCCGTATCCTTGCCAGACGCCTGTCTCAGGCCGACACACTGGGTCAGAAGGCCTCTGTGATCGAAGCCAAAGCCCTCCGCGGCATGGGCAAAGAGAGGGAGGCCGCCCGCCTCCTAGCCCGCGTGGCGCCGCTGGACATGCCGGGGCACGCCCCCGCACACGTCATGCAGGCCGCACTTCTCCTCGCACAGCAGCCGCCGGATGCGCAGACCGCTCTGCGGCATATCGACAATGCACTGCACAGCGATCCCTCCAATCAGGACGCCTTGGAAATCGCGGCCCGCTTCGCCGCAGCGCGGCGCGATTGGAAAACGACTCTGGCCCGCCTCGATAATCTGAATCTGAACGCGCGTCCGGATCTGCTTCTCATGAAAGCCACCGCCCTGCAGTTTTCAGGGCTGGAGGACGAATCCATTCAATGCGCTGGCCTAGCTGAAGTCTCACTCCGCGCCATGCAAAACACGCTCACCGAAGGGACTGATCGCGTCAGGCTCTCAATCGCGGCCAGCCTCAGCCTGCAGCGCAAGTACCGCCAAGCCATCGACTGGCTCCTTGAAACGACACCGACCCAGCCGTCCAAGGAAGAGCGCCAGGTGCTCGGCGGCATCTACCTCTCCTGGAGCCGGCATCTGAAGAGCAAGCCCGGCGCCAGTATGCTTGAGGTTCTTGAACTCGTCGAGAAGGCCATCGAAATCAGCCCGGAAAGCCAGGACATCATCATGACCTTTCTCGCCGATTGCGAGGAAATCAACGCAAGCGCCGACCAACGCAGGCGCCTCGTCGAGCGCGTTCTGTTTCGGGAGGGAATCGCCCAGTCGTTTCTACACTATTATCTGGGGCTGCAGGAGTGGAAGCAGGACCGCAGGCAGGCGGCCCTCTCACACTTCGAACTGGCCAGCACGATCAATCCGCGCTTCGGGATCGTCACCAACAATCTCGCGATGGCGATCGCTTCCGTCTCCACTGAAAAACGCGAACTGGAACGGGCGCTCTCGATGATGGACCAGCTGCTCAAACAACAGCCGCAGAATCCCTTCTTTCTCGACACCCGCGGCCACGTCCTCATCAAGTTGGGACGGCTGAACGAAGCTGCGCGTGATCTGGCCAGGGCCCTCCCCGACGCACCGAACAAGGCCTCCGCCAACACCACCCTCGCCGCAGTCTACCAGAAACTCGGCATGGCCGAACTGGCGGCGCAGCATCAATCCCTGGCCGCACAGATGACGACACCAAACAAGCGGTGAAATGAAGGAAGCCGGCATCACGTATCCGGCGACACATCGTTTTTTACTCCGCCTCCCCGCGTCCGCCGACGGACTCCGTGACGTGGCTCAACCAAGTGAAAACCGGCGTTTTGGGAGAATACAACCGCCGCAACTGGGCAAAGCAGTCGTGATCCGGCCGCTTGTAGGGACCGACCACACTCATCGCATGATCATGCTTGTGGGTGTGCTGCAAACCGAGAACATGGCCGATCTCGTGCGGTAGCCATGCTGTCAGCGGGTCGCCTATCAGGGCAAAAGACTTCGTGCTCCACCATTCGGATGGATCGAGATAGATGCGGCCAGGACTCTTGCTCCACGGAAATGACGCATGGCCCATGCTGCCGAGCTGCCCGTCCCAACAGGTCCCGGGTGGTGGGGCAAAGCTGATCACGATGTCAGCAGCCTCCTCGCCTGAAGAAGAAAATGTGAACACGCTGGCGGCCTCCCAGCACTTGAAGCTCTTCTCGATCTCCCGCCGCAGATCCGCCTCTGTCAGATGCTTGGGAATCGGACTGCTGGTATCCAAACGCCAAGTAAGGTGCCGCTTGTTCCACAATTGGGGCTTGTGGTAGGTCACTGGAATTTCCCGCCACTTTTCCTCAGTCAGGGAGCAACCGCTGACGAAGCTAAGGGTAAGAGCCATGCAGAGTTCGGTAAGAGTGCGGTTCATCGCCTTGTGCTTTATCTGATTTGAATCTCAAGCATGAGATGAAATCGCAAAGACGATAATTGTAAGAGCTTTTTCAGAAAAAACTGAAAAGTAATGGAGCAGCATGCGGCACCAGAAGCCGACTTCCCGCATGCAAAACATACCCCTACCGCATGGCTCACCCAGGGTGAATGCACTCTTCAGGCGCACCCTGAGCGCTAGAAGACCAGCCCGGCGCCATCGGTACCGTATCCTGCAATGAACTTCGCGCGGCCAGGTCCAAGCTCAGCGCACAATTGTGCGCCAAGTGCGACCGGCCATTGTTTAAATCCGAAACAACGTGACACAAGAAAGCCACCTCCTCAGGCCTTGCCTGAATGAGATGGCCTTCTCACATCAACGCTATGCTTTAATGCCTCTGGCGGCTTTGTAATCGGAACGTCGTCAGATCAACCGTTGGGCAGCAGACGCTCCCAGAGGATGTCGTTCATGAGAACGTTGGTGATGAACTCGCGGCTACTGTCCGCAGCATCCGGGGGCACGGCGACAGCGGCAGGCACTAGAATGTCGAGAGTGAGGCCTTTCGCGTTGCGCGGAGACGCGACCTGTCCGCCCAGATGGTAGGCGAGGAAGTATGTGCCCATGAGACTTAGACCCGGTCCCTCAGTTCCAGGATCGGCATGCGTGAAGAACGGGTCAAACACGGAACGCAGAACATCGGTGGAGAGTCCGGGACCGTCGTCGGTCAGCGTCAGGCGCAGGGAGCAGCCATCAGCGGCCTCTGTCGCCGATTCGGCGCAGAGCTTCACCTGCGAGCCGGCAGCCAACAGTTCTAATTGCGTCTGCAGCGCCATCTGAAGCATTTTTTCAAAAGCCGACCGGCTGACCTGCAACCCCGGCAGTGTGCCGACTGCTTCGAACTGTAGGTCAACCCCCTTCGCGGCGAAGGCGGGCCGCTGTCCCTCGACGACGGCACGAATGACCGAAGCGACGTCAGTCAGTGACTCCGCCGCCCCCCCAGACTGAAAATCGCCAAGAAGATCGGCGATCCGTCTGGCCTGCCTGACCACATGGGCATGGAACTCATGCCAGAAAGAGCCCTGGCGAAGGCGGTCGAGATCGAAGTTCTGCTGCCCCAGCCTTCCGCGAGTCAGGTCCAAAAAGGCGTGAACGGCGCGCAGAGGCTGACGCAAATGCTGACTCAAACCGGCAGCGACAACACCCAGCCCCAAAACACGGTCGGTGATGAGCATGTTCTGCAGCACGGAGAGTTTTTCACGCAAAAGGTCATCGCGCTCGTGCTGCAGGATATAGAACTCCATGGCGCGATGCAGTGTGTTGCGCACGTCGTCCACGTCGATGGGCTTGGAGATGTAGCGGAAGATGTTGCCCAGGTTGACCGCATCCACGGTGACGTCGTAGTCGGCATAGGCGGTGACGATCATGCGCACAAGGCGCGGACGGAGCTCTCTTGCGCGTTCAAGCAACTGCACTCCCTTTTCACCTGGCATGCGCTGGTCTGAAAGCAGAACACCAATGTCATCACCATGCTGCTCAATGAGTTTGAGTCCGTCGGCGGCGTTGTTGGCGGTGAAGATGCGGAATTCGTCTCCGAAGGTCTTTTCGAAGTACTTCAATGCCTTTTCTTCGTCATCGACGTAGAGAACGGCGTAGCGTTTGAGGTCGTATTGGTTTTGCATGTGGAGGTGTCCTTCTAGATGTCGTCTTGCGTGTTCTTCGTGCTTTCTGCGGAGGAAAGATCGAGAATGAATTCGGTGGACTCGCCGGGCTGGCTGCGCACTTCAATGCGCCCGCCATGGTCGGCGATGATGCGGTTGCAGATGGAGAGTCCGAGGCCCATTCCCTGGCCGACATCCTTGGTGGTAAAAAAGGGATCGAAAATCCTTTCCCGGATGGCCAGAGGGATGCCGGGACCATTGTCTTTGATGGCAAACACGACCCTGTCTCCCCGACTGTGGGCGGTGAGACTGATGGAGGCGCACTCGCCCGGCGGATAAGTCTTGGTCCCCATGGCGTCGAGCGCGTTTTGGACGAGGTTGATGAGAACCTGCACGAACTGGTTGCTGTCTCCCCGAACTTCGAGCCCGTCGGGAATGTCCACCTCGCGCTTGATGCCGTCCTTCCATACGTGGGAAAAAAAACGCAGGCCGGTATTGACCATGACTTTCAAATCAAAGGCGTGGTTGAGCTGATTGGTGTTGCGTGTGAATCCACGCAGGTCGGAGATGATTTGAATGACACGATTCACACCTTCCTCCACATCCCTGAGCGTCTCGACAAAGTCCTCCCGCTCACCTTCCGGCAGAGACTTGGCGGAACGACCGATGAGATGAAGCCCCTGGCGGGCGTAGTTGAGGGGATTGTTGATTTCATGGATCAAGCCGGCGCTGAGGCGGCCGAGGGAGGCCAGCTTCTCGTTCTGCACGAGCATCGTTTCGGTTTCCTTGATCTGCTCGAGAGCGGATTCGAGATGCTGCTTCTGAACCACGAGTTCCTTCTGGTAGAGGCGCGAGTCCACGAGGTTCTTTAGACGCACCATGACCTCGGTCAGGGAGAAGGGCTTCGGCAGGAAGTCGCTGGCGCCCGAGGCGAGACAGTCGAGTTTCGTTTTTTCGTCAGCCCGTGCGGTCAGCAGCACCACGGGGATGCTTCGCGTGGACGTGCGGTCCCGCAGCTCGCGGCAGACCTGCAGACCGTCCTTCTCCGGCATCATCATGTCGGAGAGAATGATGTCTGGCAGGAACTGCGCCGCTTTATCCACCGCCTGCTGGCCGTCCACGGCTTCGAGAATATCGAAAGTGGCACTCAGCTGGTTTTTGAGGAAGCGCAGCATGTCGGGCTCGTCATCGGCGATGAGAAGCTTGGGCTTGCGGCTGCTGCCGATGCCTGTCTCAACCGGACGCAGCGTGGCCTGAAGGGAGGTCATCGAGGGGAACATCTCGGCGCGACGATAGAGATCTGCGATCCAGTCCTTGTCACTGGTCTCCTCGGCGGGTGTCTCTTCCTCCGCAATCTGCTCGTCCCCTTCCCCGGCGGTCGCTTCCTCCACCAGCAGCGGCAGTTTCACCGTCATGGTCGTTCCCTCGCCGACCACGCTGGTGGCAGACACACTGCCGCCTTGAGCCTCCGCCAGCTCCTTGACCAGGGCCAGGCCGATGCCCATCCCCTGAAACTTGCGCTGAGAGGAGGAGTCCGCCTGCCAGAAACGATTGAAGATGTGCGGCAGCTGATCTGCGGGGATGCCCATTCCCGAGTCGGCAACTTCGACGACCAGCCAACCGTCGTCCCGCTTTGCCGTAAGATCGACGTGACCGCCAGATGCGGTGAATTTGAGGGCGTTGAAAAGCAGATTGAGACAGATCCGCTCTAGCTTGTCGGGATCGGTCAAAACGAAGCCAAGTCCGCCCTGGACCCGGGTGTTCAGCTGGATGCGTTTGTCATCCGCCACAGCGCCCACGGCGGTGGACAGCCCGTGGAGGAACGAGTCGATCTTCACTCGCTGCGTGCGAATCTGGGAACGACCCGATTCCAGCCGCACGAGATCCAGGAGATCGTTGATCAACTTCAGCAGGCGCATGCCGTTGCCGTGCATGGTGGCCAGCAGATCGACGTCCTCGGGACTGCGCTTGGAGTCCGCCTTGTGAAGAAGGCTCTCCAGCGGGGCAATCATCAGCGTCAGCGGGGTGCGCAGTTCGTGGCTGACATTGGCGAAAAAGCGGCTCTTGGTCTCGTCGAGTTCCCGCAGTTTCTGATTGGACGCCTCCAGTTCCGCACGGTTCTCGTCAAGGCGGTAACGAAGCTGAAACTCGGACCGGCGTATGTTGTTGTAGAGGAGGCTGCCAGCCACGATGAAGACTCCGGTGACGATGAGGAAATAGAGATTGTTGAAATAAATGTTCAGATGCTGGACGGGCCCGTGCAGGAGCGTGGCGGCGACGTAGGCCGCCAGTGTGAGCATGAAAATCAACGCGCTGTCACCGAAGGTCCACCGCAGCAGAATGGCGGAGCCGAGATTGACCAGATTCAACCCGGCATAGTAGGGGGACGAGGCTCCCTCCATGGCGTAGATCATCCAGGAAATAGAAAGAAGGGGGAACAGGGCCACCAGATGCCCCAGAAAGCGATAGTAGCGCGTGTCCGGCTTTTGGTGAAAAACCAACCACAGGATGCCGAGCAGCAGGGAGCACAGCAGACGGTGGGGAAGAAACGCCTTCATCACATCCGCGCCGTAAACCACCCAGTCCAGCACCAGGCCGGCAGGCATGAAGATGCCCGCCACGATGCAGCAGATCTTGGCGTTCTGAACCCGGATGGGACGCTCGTACTCGTCGAACGAACGCTCCATGCTGGCCGCCGGTGATGTCAGTGCCTCAGGCATTGTCTGGCTTACGAACTTCGAGATAAATGTTCACACCGGTGGGGTCCGCCTTCATCTGGCAGTCGGACGGCAGGGCCTTCTCGGGGGCCAGTTTGAGAAATTGTTCCTTGTCACGATAAACTAGGTGCCAGTCCACCACATACTCCATCCAGTTCCGGGACGGATTGGAGATGTCCACATTGGTGGCCACCAGCAGTCCTCCCGGTGCCAGGAGATCGTAGAACACCTCCAGAAGGCGCCGGCAGATGCGGTCGGAGAGGTAGTCAAACAGGCCCGCGCAGTAAACATAATCGTAGCTGCCGACTTCAAAGCCGGCTCCGGCTCGTGCGGATTCCTTGAGGATCTGGTGGACGGACCTCTTCTGAAAGTTGATGCCCGTGCGACGCCGATGGCGGGTGCGCAGGGCCTCCAGGTCGCGCGTTGTGTTGGTGATGGTCTCGTCGTTGAAATCCAGGAGCAGAATGTCCGCGTTGTCGCAGACGTCTTCCCCGGAGAGAAAGTGCTGCACTTCCCTGGCGGGACCGCAACCGAGATTGAAGATGCGCGCGACGCCGCCCTTCGCCGCCACACGGCTGGTTTCCTCTCGCAGGCGATCGACCAGATAGCCGATGCGATTGCGGTGGGCGACAACGGGGGCCGTGTCCAAGAACAGCCGGTTGACGATCTTGGCGAACATCGAGCTGCCCTCGTACGGATCGCGCATCATCATGCTCACCATTTCATAGTCACCGGCATAGCCCAGCGGCTTCTGGTAGGTACGGTAAAAGAAGGGCGAGCACAACACCAGCGGATGCAACTGGCGTTTGGCGTAGCTCCGGTGGACTGGAATCTGATCCTGGGGGATCTCTCCCGAGGTGTTTTCAAAGCGCTCCAGCAGCGGAGCCACGGCTGGCAGAATGGGAGCTTCCAACTGCTGGATGGTTTCACGCTCCGCCTGAATGCGGTCGCCGGATGGCAGCGAACGCACGCCCAGTTCGACCTGCTCCATCCAGCGCCTCAGGTCGGAGAGCAGGGTGTGGATGTCCGCCACCACCAGCTTGAAGTCCGGCACCACACGGTAGTTCTTTTCCGTCTCCTTGAGGAAGTCGGCAAAGTCGGAAAGCAGACGGTTCTTGTTCTGCGCGGGGGAAAGAATATCAATGTCGATCCAGCCCTCGTCTGACAGCGAAGCCTCGCAGATGAGCATGATGCCGGTGTTCACCAGGTTCGCGATGACGGCGCGGCCCGAATAGATGACGCGGTCGTTCATCATGATCCTGAAATCGTTGAGCACCTCGGAGAGCTGAACAATGCTGTAGGGGTTATAAACCTCGAAGACGCCCAGGTAGCGCGTGAGACGGTGCAGTGTTCCGCGGACTTCGGCACCCTGGCTGTTGCGGCAGACAATGAAGCTCAGCCGATCGCCGGTGGAAACTATGTTGGGGAGTGAATTGTCGTTGTTTTCCATTTTTGCAGTTCCTCTCCTAAGGTCACTTCATCTCACATGGCAACTCGTCATGGATGCGTATTGCCCTGACGCCGGCATGGCGCTTTTAAATATGTGTTGCTGGTTGATCGCTGACATCTTTTCTTGTGTCCTGATGATGCCCGCCTGGTCAAAATCTCTGACTGACACTGAGTGAAACAACATGCCACTGGTGCCTGTAGTTCCCGTTGAAAGCCGGTTGGGCCGCTCCGCTGATGACCCGCGTCGGATTGTAGACAAAAGCATAGGTCATATCGACACCCCGGGTCTTCCCCCGCCAGCCCAGGCCAAGGCTGAATACATGCCTGTCGTTAACGGCCACCGAAGGCGTGTAGTTGGCCGCGAGCTGCGAGTTTTCCGAATAAAGATAACCGCCACGCAGAGTCCAGCTTTCATCCAGCTTGTAGGAAACTCCTGTGCCAAGGTCGATCGAGTCCTGCCAATCGAATGCGGCACGACTCGCGGGCAGCAAAGCCTGGTTGTTTCCGATCCGCAGTTCGAGATCGTCATGGGATGAATTGGCGGACCACTGGAAGTCGAAACCCAAAGTGCAGCGCTCAGAAAGGTCGATGCCGTAGCCCAGGCCCAGTGACCCCGGATAGACCATCTCCGTGTCAAAGCGGCTCGACTCACTGAATCCCGCGCCCGCCAACGCGGCAGGCATGTCCCTGGTATTGAACTCGCCCTTGTAGCGGATCCTCACCGGAAGCCTGCCTATAAAAGCAAGACGATGCCCCTTGGCGACTGTCCAGTTGACTCCGAGATAGCCTCCCAGTCCCCAGCCTTTTCCTTGGAAGTGAACCTCCCCATCCGGCGAACCAGGCAGGACCAACCCCCACGGGTAGATCTGCTTGAACTTGAGATCGGAGTAAATGATGTCCAGTCCTAGGGCCACACTCAAATTGTCAGTCACCTTAAAAGCCACCGCAGGAGTAATGTCGACCGCCAGCAGGCTCGACTCGTACGGAAGCACGTAGCGCAGCCGCGGATCCATGTCCTTAGGGTAGATCGACGCCATGCCGAACGGCGTGCTGACGCCGATGCCGACGGCGGTCCGTCCGGGCGTCAATGGCAGAACATAGTACATGCTCGCGGGAAAGACCCACGGCCGGCTCATCTGCACCGAGGCTCCGTTGGTCGAGTCCAGCCGGATGTCCCCGTGCCAGGCGGCCATATTGATCAGCAGCTCAGGGTCCGCGATCTCCAGCATGTTGGCCGGAGAAACGCGAACGGAGGATGCGTCACTCAGGTTGGCAAACCTGCCACCCACAATGCCCAGTGCCTGGGCCGAGTCGGGGACAACAGAGAGGGTTTCCGCCGCCCGGGAGACCGTGCAGGTCAGCCCGCAGGCAAAGACAAATAGAATCGCGCGTGAATTCATGGTTTGGATAGTTTGGCTCGCCTAAGCGAGCCCGTTGGATTGGCAGTATCTAAATATCTCGACTGTCCCGCGAAGCCCCGTCTTGCGGCATAAGTTGTGTTTGTGGACAGCCACGGTCCGGGGACTGAGTGAGAGATCGAGCGCGACCTGCTTGAGGCTCTTGCCACGCGCCAGTTGGATCAGCACTTCGAGCTCCCGGTTCGACAACCTCTCGTGAACCTGCCCCGGAGGACCTTTCCGAATGGTGCGGTCCGCGAATCGCTGCGCCAACTCTCTGGAAATGTAACTCCTCCCCTCCAAGGTGGCGCGAATGGCATCAAAGAGCTCACGCGGAGGGGCATCCTTCGCCACATAGGAGCGGGCTCCCAGTTGCATGGTCCGCGTGACAAACGTCTCTTCCTGATGCATCGAAACCGCAATGATGCGGGGGGGAGTTGACAGTGTCCGCAGTTCCGTGGTCAGTTCCATTCCCGAGCGGTCACCAAGCTCGATATCCACAAGGGCGATCTCATAGTCATGACGGCGGGCTTCCGCAATGGCATCGGCGCATGTTCCAGTGGAAACCACCCTGGCCTCCGGAAACTCTCCCTTCAGCATGGTCGTGAACGCCTCGCGAACAAGCGCGTGGTCGTCCACGATCAGAATGCTGAACGGCTGGGAGGAGTCTTTCATTTTGGTTGGCTCGGAATGGCTACCAGGGAAATGCGTGTGCCGCTGCCCGGGCCGTTTTGTGTGACCTGCATGCGCGATCCCAGCAGGATGCACCGGGCCTCGGGGACGGCCAGTTCGGCACCGCCGCCCTCCTTCCAGATCTGCTCCCCTCCTTCATGATCGATTGTGATTTCCATTTTATCGGGAGTCGCACGGCAGGTCACCTCGACCCAAGACGTACCGGCATAGCGGACACAGTATTTAAGCAGGGCCTCCATGAGCCGAAAAATGTTGAGACGAGTGGCCATCTCGAATTTTGGCTCCTCGCCGACCACATTGAGCACAAGGGAGCCGGCGAAGCTCTCGCCAATCTGTCGTGCAAGCTGCTGCAGGGCAGCGATCAGGCCAAAGGCTTTGAGAACGGGGGGAAACTGCTTCTCCGTCAGGTCTCGAACAATCTGCAAGGCCTGTCTCAAAGCGGAGTCAAGACTGGAAAGCAGACCTCCGATGTCAGCATTCCCAGGCTCCCTCTCCAAGGCATGCCTGATCATCTCACCGAGAGACACGCCTGCCACGAGGCTGCCCGCGATGTCCTTGTGCAGGCAGTCAGCCAATTCAATCCGCTGCCCGTCATCGGTCCTGAGGACACCGCTCAACAGTTGCATGAGCAAGGTCTCGCTCTTGTCGGAGTCTGCATTCATTGAAGGCGTGACGGGGGAAGGAGAGTGATAAAAGGTGGAACATGCCCAGCATGTCCAAGGGGCATTGACGCCATGAGTTAAGGCCACAACATGCCCCACATAACATCTAAATATTGATTTAATATTTAGATGCTAACTTCAGCTCGATTATGAATTTGTATTCGGCGGGGATAAACCGAAGTGCGCCTCAGACTACAAAATAAAGCCTTTTTTATTAAAATTATTGCAATGTGACTCTATTCTTGTTGTCATGCACCTAAATCTCCACCAGCCCGTTCGCGCCGCTGGCTGCCGCATTCTAATCATCTCTGAAAACTCATCGCTTAAGGAAGGAGTGAGCCTTTCGATGGCACTGCACCATGTGGACTCCCGCAGCAGTTCTGCGTTGCTGCTTGCCACCCCACACACCACCCCCGAAGTGCGGGAGAATTTCGGCGACCCCGTCGAGCTGGTCTGTCATGGATGCGAAACAGATGCCGTAAACCAAGTTGAGAGCGCGATCCACGAGCACCGCCCATTTACACTCGTTTTTATCGATGCGCGCCTGCTCCACGGTAAAGATTACCGGTCCATCCTTCGTCGGTTGTGGCAGCTCCAGCGTGACCTTTTCGTGGTGCTTTATGCAGCCTCGCAGCTAGAGTCCGTCGAACAGCTCCCGGTCGAGCTGGGGCATCCCCGACAGCTCTTGGTTCTCAATCCCCAACTGGCCCCCTTCGAGGTCGCACAGCTCATTCGCACCTTTGCCGCCAAACATGCTTCCGATGACAAGTCCATGTACCGCGACCTCGACCTGAGAGCGGAACTCCTGGAAGCTGTGAGGAAGTATGAAGACGTCAGCAGCAGGCTGCGCACAGAGCAGGACCTCCGCAGCCAACTCGAAGAAAAACTTCGCCGGAAACAACGGATGGAGACACTCGGCCGCTTCACCGACGCGATGACGCACTTCTTCAACAACTATCTTACGGTGTTGCAAGGCCGTTTGAGCCTAGCCTCCGCCGCCGCAGTCGAACATCCCGCGTTGCGCAACTCGCTCGACGACCTCCTCGTCACGACAAAGCGGGCCTCCAACGTGACAGCTCAGTTTGTGGCGGTCAATCGCCGCGAGTATTTGCACCCGCAGCCGACGAATGTGGCTCAGCTAATCGACTCCCAGGCGCAGTTGCTTAAACAAGTGATGGGAGAGAGCATCACGCTCGAAGTCAGTCATTGGGCGGACCTGCCGCTGGTGGAGGCTGATCCTGCCTGCCTGGAACAATGCCTGTTCAATCTGCTGGTCCATTCAAGAGAGGCTATGCCCAAGGGCGGAAAGCTGACCATTCAGACGCGGCGTCATCAAATTGCGGATTCAGACGCGGCGGCACAAACCCACCCCGAAGCGAAACCGGGCAGCCATGTGTTGATCAGCATCGCCGATACAGGAGGCGGGATGTCCCCGGCTGAAGTTGGACGACTGCTGGATTCGAACACGATCCTGCAGGACTCTGAGGAAAAGGGTAACATCGCATTGATTCTCGTGCAGAGCATGCTGCGCCTCCAGGGAGGCTGGCTCGCCGTCGACAGCGTGCCCGATACCGGCACCGAGTTCCGAATTTACCTGCCCGCCAGCGAGGCGGCCGAAGCGGCTCCACCAGCGGAAAAGCAGCCCCTCGATCTGACGACCGCTCAAGAATCATCGACTATTCTTATCGTCGATGACGAGGAGTCGGTGAGGCAGGTCATGGAATACGTGCTTACGAGTCAGGGGCACAATGTGCTCATCGCCTCGGATTCGAACGAGGCCTGGAGACTGTGGCGCAGCCGCGCCTCGGTGATCAAGCTGGTGATCACAGACATTCAACTCCCCGGAGGTGCCAACGGTTTTGACCTGGAGAAAGCCATCAAGGAATCCGACCCTACAATGCCGGTGATTTTCACCTGCGGTTACTGCCCATCAAAAATCAGCAACGCCAAGGAGCTACAGGTCGGCGAAAACTTTCTTCCCAAGCCCTTTGGCATGGTAGAGTTGCTCAACATCGTGGGCCAGGCGCTCCAGCGGTCCGTCAAGTTTTGACCCCTGGCTGAAGTGTCAGGCAAGACACGCCTTGGAGGACTCGTTCGTTGCTGAATACTTCGTTAAGAGTCATTCGGTTAGTGGGTTCGTCATTGCGCATGGCTGAGCTTGGTCTCTGAGCGACCCTCACAGACCAAAACTATGCCATGAACTTAGCCCCTCGTGATTCCCCATGGGGCCATCAAGTACAGACGGCGGCACGCTGTCTGACACTTTTGGTGGATGGCCGGGGAGTCATTCAGTTGGCCCATGGAGGCTGGAATCCCTTTGCACACGAGGTGCAGCACAATCCGCCGGCGCTCGGAACCGGACGATGCTGCTTCGACCTCTTCAGGGGATCCTCGTCACCTTCGTTGAATGTCGTTTCGGAACTGCTGAGCGGCGTGCTCGCTCGCAGGATCCCGGGCGGGCGCATCAGACTATGCGCCTCCCCTGGAGGGCGTGAATTTGAAACCACCATCGCCCCCGTGGAGGTCTGCGAAACGCAGGGGGCTCTGATGACCTGTGTTGAATTTAACGGACAACAGCAAGGTGCGATGACGAAAGGGCACCCCAAGACCAGCCCGCTGTCTGAAGAGAAGACCTCTCTGCCGCAGCAGCTGGACAATGCCGAAGGGGACGCCTCCACACGTCACGCGGGCTCGGGCAACACAGGCGACGAGTGCTTTCGCCGCACATTCGCCAACGCGAGCGTGGGTTTCGCCATCACGGGCACGGACGGCACGATTCATCACATCAACGAGCACTACTGCCGCATCATTGGCTGTTCGCGGGAGGAGATTGTCGGACGGTCGTTTGCCGAAATCACCCACCCCGATGACGTGGCGCGCAAGCTGGAACTCAACCAGGACCTGGTCGCCGGAAGGATCGACCACTTCGTCGTGGAGAAGCGTTACGTGCGTGGCGGCGGAGACATCGCATGGGTGGAAAACAGCGTCTCCGTCATCCGTGACGAAGAAGGCGTATCCCTGAACCTGCTTGTGTTGTGCAAAGACATTACGGCAGCACGGCGAGACAGGGAGCAGCGCCGCCTGCTTGAGGCCTGCGTGGCCAATCTGCATGACATGGTGATTGTGACCGAAGCGAAGCCGATCAGCGAGCCCGGACCGCGCATCGTATTCGCCAACAGTTCCTTCACCTCTCATACCGGCTATTTGCAGCGGGAGGTGCTCGGACGAAGCCCGCGCTTCCTGCAAGGTCCGGAGACAGACCGGGACGCTCTCAGCCGCATTCGTGCGGCCGTTTCGGAGGGCCGGCCCATCAGGGAGGAGCTCGTCAACTACAAGAAGGACGGTACTCCCTTCTGCGTGGAGATTGATATGGTTCCGATATCGGCTCCAGGAGAGGCGCCGAGCCACTTCGTCGCCGTTCAACGAGACATCACCCAACGGCGAAAAACGGAAGACCTCATGCTCTCCAGCAACCTGCGCTACGAAAAGCAGCGCCAGGCGCTGACCGCCCTGATGCAACGCGGAGTCTTCCAGGCCCAGAGCCTGGAGGACGCCCGCCGCGGAATCACCCGGATCGTCGCAGACGCGGTGCAGGTTGAACGAGTCAGCATCTGGCGCTTCACACCGGATCGCGACGCCATCGTCTGCCAGGAGCTGTTTGAGCTGACCCCTCAGCGTCACTCCTCCGGCCCAGAACTCAACAGCCGGTCGTATCCCGACTATTTCCGCGCACTCCAGGAGGATGATCTCGTCTCCGCCGACGACGCCCTCCACGATCCGCGCACCAGAGAGTTTGCCGACAGCTATCTGAAACCCTTGCAAATCACTTCGATGCTGGATTCCCGCATTCATGGGGTGGACGGGCTGGAAGGCGTACTGTGTCTGGAACATGTAGGTCCGCTTCGTGCATGGACACGCGACGAGAGAAGTTTTGCCGTGTCCGTCGCAAATCTCATCTCACTGGCACTGGCCCACTGGGAGCGCAGGGAGATCATGGAACAACTTCGCCAGCAGGCATCCCTGCTCGACAAGGCTCAGGACGCCATTCTCGTCCGCGACCTCGACTCCACCATCACCTACTGGAACAAGAGCGCCCAACATCTCTACGGCTGGAGCGCCGATGAGGCGGTGGGCCGCAGGGCCTCGCAACTGCTTTACGCAGACCCCTCAAGGTTCGAAGAAGTCACGGCACTGGTGCTTGCCAAAGGAGAGTGGCAGGGCGAGATCGAACAGGTAAGCAAGAGCGGTGGAGAGGTGGTGGTGGAGGGGCGCTGGACCCTCGTGCGCGGCACCGCCGGCCAGCCCAAAAGTATTCTGGCCATCAACACGAACATCACAGAGAAGAAAAAGCTCGAGGATCAAATCTACCGTGCGCAGCGGCTGGAGAACATCGGCGCCCTGGCGGGCGGCATGGCCCACGACCTCAACAACATCCTCACGCCGATCATGATGTCGATCGATCTGCTCAAGCTGCGCATCAAGGACCCGTCCTGCCATGAAACACTCGGCATGATCGCCTCCAACGCACATCGCGGAGCGGACATGGTCAGTCAGGTCCTGTCCTTTGCCAGAGGCGGTGTGACGGCCCGGAAGCGGCCCGTCGAAATGGGTAGCCTGCTCCGGGATCTGGCAGGCATCATCAGGGACACGTTTCCCAAGAACATTCAGTTTCGTCTGCGGGATTGCGGAATGAAATGGACCGTTGTCGGCGACTCCACGCAGATTCATCAGGTGCTGCTCAATCTTTGTGTCAACGCCCGGGATGCGATGCCCGCCGGAGGTTCGCTGACAGTCCGGGCCGAAAATGTCATGATCGACGCGCAATACGCCGCCATGAATCTAGAGGCCGGCGAGGGGCCGCATGTCATGCTCTGCGTCGAGGACGATGGCTTAGGCATTTCACGAGAGATCATCCACAGGATATTCGACCCGTTTTTCACCACCAAGGATCCGGGCAAGGGGACCGGACTGGGGCTTTCCACATCGCTTGCGATCATCAGGGATCATGGCGGCTTCATTCGTGTTTACAGCGAACCCGGACGCGGCACGCGGTGCAATGTCTATTTTCCGGCACTGTCGGAGACCGTCGTTGAAACGCCCCCCTCAGGCGAGAGGAGCATGCGGCAGGGAAGCAGCGAACTCGTCCTCGTCGTTGATGACGAAATGTCAGTGCGTGAAATCACGCGCCAGACACTGGAAGCCTGGGGATACCGAGTTCTACTGGCCTCGGACGGAGCGGAGGCTGTCACCCTCTACGCCGCTCATCAGAAGGAGATCGCCGTGATCCTGACAGACATGATGATGCCCGTCATGGACGGCTCCTCCACCATCCAGGTGCTGATAAAAATGAACCCCGAAATCCGCATCATCGCCGCCAGCGGCATCACCACCAACGACAGCCTCGCCAGAACGGCCGGGAACGGGAACACCCGCTTCCTGTCCAAGCCCTACACGGCGCAGACACTTCTGCGGACGCTTGAGGAGATTCTCTCCAAAGACACCGTCTAGCAGACTGTAGAAATACCCATCACCGGCAGGGCAGGACTTCAAAGGTGGCGCTGCCGCAGAGACAACTTCTCACCTTTTCACATCTGACTTCTCACGCCGGGGGCAACAGGCTGCCGGGACTCACGCGCCTCCCCCCTGGGCATCAATGAGAACGTCACCGAGCGCCTCCAGCAACGCCTTGGCCGTGTACGGTTTGCCCAGAAAATGCTTCACGCCGAGGCTTGCCATCTGGGATTTCATTTGGTGGTTGAGACCGCTGGCGCCGATGATCGGCAGGCCCGGATGAATCTTTTGCAGAGCCTGGATCAGCGCCGGACCATCCATGTTGGGCATCATCATGTCGGTGATGATTGCGGCCGGTTTCTCCTCGCTCTTCAGGAATGCTGCGATGGCATCCGTTCCGTCACAAGCGGTTGCTACTCGGTATCCGAATGCCTCCAGCGTATGGGTGGTCGCCGTTAGAATGGCGGATTCGTCATCGACGACGAGGATGAGTTCCCCCCGCCCCTGCCTTTGCGTGGATTCCACCGCGCCGGAATTCTCCTTCTCAATCTCGGTTTTGGCCGGTATGTAGATGCGAAACGTCGTTCCCTTTCCCAGCCGGCTCGTGAGATCGATGAATCCATGATGCGACTTGACGATGCCCATGGTCGTGGACAGGCCCAGCCCGGTTCCCCTGCCCAGCTCCTTGGTGGTGAAAAACGGGTCGAAAATCTTCTCCCTAATATCCTGGGGGATACCCGCGCCCGTGTCACGCACTTCGAACACGACATGAGGGCCAGGCTTCGCATCAGGATGCATGCTGGCAAATTGTTCATCCACCAGGATGTTGCTCGCGCTGATCACCAGCTCCCCGCCTGCAGGCATGGCATCCCTGGAATTGACGCTCAGATTTAGCAGCACCTGATGGAGCTGCGTGGGATCCCCCTCCACATTCCAGGCATCCGCCGTCCAACTGGCCCGGCACCGGATCGATTTTGGAAAGGTCTCCTGCACGAGCTGCTCAATCTCATGGATGATCTCCTGGGGCCTCAACAGCAGGTTGCGGCCTTCGATCCCCCGCGCAAAGCTCAGGATCTGCTTCACCATCTCGGCTCCGCGGTTGGCGCTGGCCTCCAGCGTGTTGAGAAGCTCAATGTCACGGGGCTCGAAGAGTTTCATCCGCAGGATCGTCAGCGACATAAGGATCGGAGTGAGCACATTGTTCAAATCGTGCGCCACGCCGCCGGCGAGCGTGCCAATGCTTTCCATGCGTTGAGCGCGCAGGAACTGAACCTCCATGCGGCGCTTCTCGGTCACGTCCGTCATGAAACCTTCGATGTACTCAATGTCTCCGCTTTCCGACGGAATCCCCTGCCCGCGCTCCCAGACCCAGCGCTCCATCCCTCCGGATTCGCGAATGCGGTAGGTCAGTTCAAAGGGTTTTCCCGATGAGATCGCCTCATCAATCGATGTGCGCACCAGGGCTGCGTCGTCCGGGTGGATCAGTGCCGCGAAGGACGTCACGCGATTGCCCACGAGTTCGTCAGCCTCGTAGCCGGTAATCTCGCGGCAGCCCTCGCTGACAAACTCCAGCGTCCTCTCCGCATCAATTCGCGAACGATAGGCCGCTCCGGGCAGATTGCCCATCAGGGTGGAGACCATTCGTTCGTTCTCCTTCAGGGCTTCGATCGCCCTGTGACGCTCCTGCTCTTTCGCCGCAGTCTCTAGGGCAAAGGAAAGATTGTCCGCCAATGCGGCGAGCACGCGAACCTCCTGCTCCTGAAAATAGCCACACTCGTCCGCATAGATCATCAGAACCCCGACTGAGTCACCGAAGGGTTTCAGAGGAAAGCATGCGCAGGAAAGGTATCCGTGCTTGATGGCGCTCTCCCGGTAGTAGAATCCCGCGTCCTGGCTGATGTCATTGGAGATTGCATGGGTGCCGCTTCGGAAGGCGCACCCGGCAGGACCGCCGCCTGAAGGGTCGTTCTGCCGGACCGAGAGGGTAAGTCCGTCCAGATACCCATCCTGGGCGCCAGCCCATGCTGTCGGCTGCAAAGTATCAGTCGCCTCGACGTGCAGTCCGATCCACGCCATTCGCATGTCCCCTTTTTCTACAGCGATGCTGACCGCCGCCTCATAAAGCTTCTGGGGCTCGCGGATGCGTACGATAGCCTCGTTGATGCTGTTGGACATCGCATGCAGCCGGTTCAGCCTCAGCAGGCGCTGTTCGTTCAGCTTGCGCTCGTTGATGTCCAGGGCAGAACCCGCCATTCTGTAGGGCTCGCCATTGTCGTCCCACAGGGCCTGCCCACGAGCCTCGAACCATCGGTACTCGCCGGATTTTACCCTGATGCGGTATTCGATGCTAAAGAACTCGTGCTTTTCGAGGTGGCTTTCCAGAGCCGCCCGCACCAGCGGCAGGTCTTCGGGGTGCATCTTCTGCTCCCAGGCAAAGAACAAGCCGGGAAACTCCTCCTGCGTGTATCCCAGAAGCTCCCGGAAACGCGGTGAATAATAAACTCCCCCGGTTTGAATGTCCCAGTCCCACACGCCTCCCGTGGAACCTTGAGCCGCTAGCGCATAGCGTTCCTCGCTTTTTCTCAGGGCGAGTTCCGCATGATGGCGCTCCAGTTCCGCCGCCGCGCGCACCGCAAAGATCTGAAACATCGCCTTAAGCCTCTCCCTGTGGTCAAGCGCACGGTCACTGAGCGCGGAGATTATGCCAATGACACGCCCGTCCGACGCACAAAGAGGCATGCCGATGTAGCTTGTCACTCCCAGATCCCGCAGCATCTCGCAGTTCGGAAAAAGGTTCTGTACGTCGCCGTCGAAGTAGCAAATCTCACCGGCTGCGACGTTTTGACACGGCGTGCCCACAAGAGAGTAGGTGGCGTTTTCCCGCACCTTTCCATCCTCGCAAAACCCCAGTGTTCGAACCATCCGGTCCCGCTCGGGAAGAATCATTGCCACCTGCGCGTATCTCGAACCCATCGTGTGGGCAAGATGCAGGCACAGCGACTGGAAAAAAGCCTCGCCGGAGCAGGTGTCCACGCCCTCCGCCATCGACCGCAGCGCTTCTTCGACTTTGCGGTCCAGCGTGATGTCCGAGACCAGGGAAAGAATCGAAACTATGTCCCCCTGCTCGTCGAGAACCAGCGAATTGTGCCATTCGCACACCACGACCCGTCCATCACGCGTATAGTTGCGATAGATGCAGGTGTTCCTGGACTCGGAGCGGTTCAGCAGCCGATTGAGAGTCGCCTCCACTCGCGGCAGGTCGTCAGGATGGATGAATTTCCATTCACAGTAATGCTTGCCAATCACCTCTTCGGGGCTCCATCCGAAGATTTTTTCCGCCTGCGGCGACCAACTGTCAATACGCCCGCCGGCTTCAGCCTCCACGAGAGCCAGAGACGTACTCTCCAGATGAAACAGCAGCGCTGCATGTGTCTGCCGCTGCAGCGCCTCCTCCTGCTGCCGACGAGCCGTAAAGTCCCGCAGATTGCCGATGATTGCCATCGGCTTGCCTTCGCTGTCCATCACGACAGAGCGGTTGTCAGTGATCCAGCGCCAGCCATCGTCCTTGTGGTGAAAGCGATATTCAGTCACTGGCTGAAAGTCCCCGTTCAGCTCGCCTTTCATCACCTTTTCCCACCGGTCCTCGATCAAACGACAGTCTTCGGGATGAATCCTCGACGTCATGAACGAAATCCCACCGGAGATACACTCCTCCACGGTGAAACCCAGCACTGACTCCACCGCCGGACTGATGTAATCGTAGGCCCGAGTGGAAAGGTTCAGGCAATAGACCGGGTCCTTGGAATTTCCCAGCACCACACGGAAACGCTCCTCGCTCCGGCGCAGTTCATTCTCGATCTGTTTGCGCCTTGAGATGTCGCGCACCGTCACGATCAGCCGGGGGATATTCTCAATCTTTTCCCGCCTCATGTTGACCTCAACCCAGAATACATCTCCCGACCGTGCGCGCGCCTGCCATTCGAAAAGCTGCGGCCCCTCGTTCACCGTCCTTTGCATCCACTTCCACGCCTCGTGCTGAGTGTAGGGAGGGATGTTCGCGCTGAGTTCCGCAACGCTCAGTGTCTGCATCAGATCCCTGGGCCAGCCATAGAGCTCACTGGCGCGTTCGTTGACCTGCAATATGTCACCGGTCCCCTCATCATGGATGAAAACAGCATCGTTGAGACAGTCGAAAACACGGCGAAACCAGCCGACACTTTCGTCCAGCTTCGCCTGATGTTCACTTTTGATATCTTTCGTCATGAAAATGCGGGAGCGGACAAGTTCACACGGGAGACTGTGTTTGAGATTCAATCACCTCCCCGGCTTCGCTCATCGTCTTGCGAATGGCCGTAACCAAAGCTTTGACACCTTGCTCCTTTGAAACAAAACCATGCACGTCAGGACGGCTGAGAACAGGGAGCATTTCCGCGCTGGAATAACTGCTGAAGAAAATGACCTTCCCGTTCCTGCCGATCATGTCCCCCGCTCCCGTCACCAGATCGACGGCTGATCCATCCGGCAAAGTCATGTCGGCAACCATCACATCAACCTCTTCTGATCGCAGGACCTCAAGCGCCTCTCCCACGCTGCCGGCAGTCAACACGGCAACCCCGGGCAAATACCACCCCAACGCATCACAGACAACGCTCCGGTAGCCGTCATGGTCCTCCACAAGCAGAATTCTTCTAGTTCGCCCGGAACGACTGGATTGCATGTTTGCGTGCTGCATGGATGATCGTTAAGTCTTAAAATTAGATTATAATTACAATAATACGACACGAAACCAACGAGTGCTTTGAGGAAGCTTAATAATGAATAAATCTTTAGGCTTGGGAGCAAAGAGTTCGACCGATGAAACTGCCTCCGCAAATTCGGCAGTGACGAATCGCAGTGAATTTCTCTCCGGCATAGGTCACGAAATTCGCGGCCCCCTCTCCAGTATCATCGCACACGCCGAGGTGCTGCGTGACGGCGTTTACGGCAGTCTTAACGAAGCCCAGAAAAAAGTCCTGATATCCATTCAGGACAGCGCCGCCGAAACGCTGGCCCTCATCACCGATTGGATCGCCTTGGAATTGCTTGAAGACGGATGCCACACGGCTGTTCCCGTGCCCTGCCTTGTGCGCGAGGTCTGCGACCAATGCATCGATGACCTTCGAAAGCTCGCGCGCTTCCGCGATGCCGGCGTGGTCGTGGACATAAAACCACCGGATTTGCGAGTCGCCGCCGACATGCAAAGATTGAAACAGGCGATCACGGGCTTGGTCTCCGGAGCCGTTTTGTCCACTCCACCGCCCGGGCAAATTCGGCTGCACATCGCAGCCGCCGACAAAAGCCTGCAAATAACCGCCTCCGGCGTTCTCGAAAATCCCTCGAAGGCCCCTCACTTGGAACGGATGCGGCGGTTGAATCCCATAGGCTTGGCTTTGTTGCAAAAAATAGTGGTTGTTCACGGCGGCGCTCTCACTTTCGCCCCCGCCTCTGACACAGGCTTGCTCATCTCGCTCGATCTTCCCCTGGACATTCTTCCAGCCGAAGTCCCCCCGCCGGCTCCCGCGACATCCTCCGCCCTCGCAACCGACTCATCCGCCGCGGACCGCTCCAAAACCATTCTCCTTGCCGACGACCAGCCTGCACTTGTGTCCGTCGTTTGCCACTACCTAGAATCCCTGGGCCTCCATGTCATCGTCGCGCACGACGGGCTGCAGGCGGTGCAGCAGGTGCTCAGTCACAGGCCGCTGCTCGTACTGATGGACGTGCGAATGCCTGTACTCGATGGTCTGGAGGCGATCCGGCAAATCCGCGCATCGACCGATCCGGTCATCCGATCAACCCCCATCATCAGCCTTTCGGGTCTGGCCGCCAGCGCCGAAAAGGAAAAATGCCTGGCTGCGGGGGCCACCGCCTACTTGAGCAAGCCCTTTGGCGTGAAGGAGTTGGACTGGGTCGTCAGCGAATTCGTAAAGCCGCGTCTTGCTTGAAGATGGCCGCATGTGAGATTGCAGATCGAAACGAACCGAAAAAAGCCGATTGGATTGGGCGGAGCCCCTGAGATCATCTACCCAGCCGCTCCAGCACATTCCGCGTGATGCGCACGACGGTGGCATCATTTCCCTGGAGGCCATGCGCCCAGTCGGTGGCTCCGGTGGTAAAGACGGTGCCGCCGTTGGTGTAGAGGCCGAGGCAGGCGGCGCCGGTGCGGTCGATTTCCCATTTTTCGTACCATTCCGCATCGTCGGGATGCCAGCGTGCTGGGCAGGTGGCCAGGACCTCGAAGGTCTTCGGCGTGCCGTCCTTGTGCGTCGGGAAGGGCAGGCCGTCTTTCCATGTGAGTTCGCAGCCGTCGCACTCGTAGCCGACGATGGTATCCTTGCCGCCGAACTTGGCGCCCTGTTTCAAGTCCGTGCCCGCAAATATCCAGTGATCGGGACGGTGGACTTCGTACTCGGCGGGTTCATCCATGAACTGGCCGTGGCTTTTGCGATAGCCTCCGTGGAGGAAGCCAACGCCGGTGAGCTGGTTTTCAGGGCGGTCCACCAGATGATGGCTCCACGCGGTGCTCAGGGTTTTGAAGTCGCGGGTCTGGAAGACGGGGTCGAGGTGGTAGTTTTGCTTCCAGCATGTGAAGGCGCGGCCTTCGTCTTCCGTGCGGATCTGCCAGCAGCAGGTGTTGCCGCTGAAGAAGGCCACGTTGCCGCCTTTGGCGATCCAGGCTTCCAGGCTGTCCCGCATCGGCGTGCTCCAGTACTCGTCATGGCCGACGCTTAGGGCAACCTTGTAACCGGCGAGGATTTCGGGGTGGAATTCGAGGTCTTCATTGGCGGCGAATTCGAGCGCGTAGCCGTTGCTCTCCGCCCATTTCACAAACGGCAGCTCCCATCGGCTGAATTGAGAGCGCACCGGCCGCTCAAAGCTCACGCGGTGGCCCTGGTTGTTCGAAAGGCTGTTGTAGGCATAGACCGAGAAGCCGCCCCAGTTGGTGTAGGCGTTGTAGGTGTTCGTGGAGAGCTGGAGGAGGATCTTCGAGGTGCTGCCGGGCCGGGCCTGCCGAACAATGAACCACGCGCTGCTGCCGACGGTGCGCTCGCCGCGGTGCGTCCACTGCCCGCCGGAATCGGCGGCGCGGAGCGTGACCTCGTAGTAGCCGGATTTCCAGTCCGCGCCGACCGGCACGCGCAGGCTCTCCGGCCAGCGGCAGCCGTTGGCGCTCGCGTCTTCCGGGATCGGGTGCGCCGCGCCGGGCACGTCCTTTTTCGTCCACACCACCTCGCGGACCGCTCCGAGTCGCGCGACCTCGATCTGATACTTGGCGGCCGACGTGCTGACGTGGATCGGGATTTCCTCACCCTGGACGATGCTGCGCTGCCCGGCGTAGCCTTCGATGAAGAGGGAGGCCGGCTCGGCAGCCTGAAGGGACGCGACGATGAGAAGGAGGGCGAAGCTGCGGTGCATGAAACGGCTACGCGGGACGCCCGCACCCGCTTTCAGACCTTCACTGTTCCGTCTCCGCCAGTTTCGCCGCTTCGCGCTTCAGGATGCGGCCGACGCGATGCTTGGCGAGATAGACCTGGGCGGCGTTGACGCCGAGTTCCTTCTTCACGCGCTCGGGACTCCAGCCCTTGATGACGTAGCAGGAGAAAATCTGGAACTGGCGCGGGGAGACCAGCGCACGGACGCGACGCAGGGCGAGGTCCATCACCTTGTCCTGCCATTCCTTTTCCCAGAGTTTTTCGAGGGCGACGCCGTTCGGATCGGCACAGCGGTCGATGGGCGCGGTGCGGCGTTCGTCGGTCTCGTCGGCGTAGAGGTTGGCCTCGCGGCTCTGCTGCTTCTTGCGGCGGCGGAACTGGTCCAAAATGCGCCAGCGTGCCTGATTGAGAAGGAAGGACTTGAAGGAGCCGAGGCTGGTGTCGAATTTCTTCTTCTGAAGGTTCTTGGCCACGCCGATGAAGGTCTCCTGCACCACGTCGCTGGCTTCGTCATCGCTGAGGCCGGTTTTGCGGGCAACGTGGAAGACGAAGCCGGAGTAGGTGCGATAGAATTCGTCCCAACTGGCCCAGTCGTCCCAATTATCGAGCCTCTCGATGAGAGTCTTCCGGGTCGGGGGGGATCCGGAGGTCTCCTTGAGGAGTTCTTCTGCTTCAGCGACTTTGGGGGTCTCGGCCATGCGGGACGGCATATTAGAGGCGAGTATGCGACAGGCAACGAGGTTTTGTTCATTCCAGCGCAAGACCGGCGCGGAGCTGGTCGTATGAAACGCCCCCCCAATCTGAGTTTCCGGCCAAACCACCCCCTCGCCGGCGATCCCCACGCATGCCTATAGCCCGTTTTTATCCCGTACTCCTGCGAGCGTTTGCCGTGCTGGCCGTGGCAGGCCTGAGCGGTTGCACGGCGGCGCGGTTCAAAAAATCGGCGGACAACGAAGTCTATGGACTGCTGGGGAAAAAGGCCAGCAAGGTGCCGAACTCCGGGCAGGCGCTTCTGGACATCACGCCGCCGCCTCCCGTGCGCATGGAAGAGCTCAGGAAGAACGCCGGAAAGGTGGATTTCCTAGGGGATCGGACCTTTATCGAGGAAAATGCGCGGGTCGTCAGCCTCGCCGACGCGCTGAACTTCGCCGTGCATCGCAACCGCACTTACCTGCTGCAGAAGGAGGCGGTCTATCTCGCGGCATTGGACCTGACCCTGACCCGGCAGCAGTTCACCCCCATTTTCGCTGGAGGCGGGTCGTCGGCCCTGGACCGGACGAAGGTCACGAACGGGGTGAATACGATGGTCAACACCTCCACTCTCACGACCAACGCCAATGTCGGATTCAATGTGCTGAGCCGCACCGGCGCCCGTCTGGCAACGAGCCTGACGACCGACGTGCTCCGTTTTTTCACAGGAGGCCGCGATTCCGGGCGCACGCAGCTGGGCTTCACGCTGACGCAGCCTCTCCTGCGCGGTGCGGGCTACCTTTCGGCTTCGGAAGCCCTGACGCAGGACGAGCGCACCGTGCTCTACGCCATCCGCAACTTCACCCAGTATCGCAAGACCTTCGCCGTGGACGTGACGACCCGGTATTTCCGCGCCATTCAGGCCCGTGAAGCCGCTCGCAATGCGCACACCGCCTACATGGCCTTCAACAGGGTTGTCGAGCGTGAAACGGCGATGGCTGACGCGAATCTGCGAAGCCGCTCGTCGCTGGGCCGTCTGCTCCAGTCGCAGATATCCTTTCAGCGGAGCTGGATCAATGCCATGCGGGCGTATGAGGAGGCCCTCGATGATCTCAAGATCCAGCTCGGGCTGCCTGTCACCGAACGCATAGTCCTGGACTACAAGGACATGGACAACCTCGCTATCCTGGACCCTAAAGGCACGTTGGATGAGGCGGTGGATACCGCTTTGACGGTCCGGTTGGATGTCTGGAACAGCCGCGACCGCATGGAGGATGCCAGCCGCAGGATTCTCATCGCCAAACAGGACATCCTTCCGTCACTGAACTCAGTGGTGAACTATAACATTCTCGACAAGCCCAACCGCAACGATGTCACGCTGACGCCGCGAAACCGCTCCACCTCGCTGTCCCTGAATGCAGACCTCAATCTCAACGTCAAGCCGGAGCGCAACTCGCTGCGCGAGGCGCAGATCGCAGAACAGCGCGCACGACGCGAACTGGAACTGGCCGAGGAAAACATCCGCAGCGACGTCCGCTCTGGATGGCGAGACGTTGAGGTGGCCCGCAAGCAGTACGAACTCGCCCAGCGGGGTTTGGAGATCAGCACTGCGCGACTGGAAGTGGAGGAGGCCTTCAACGCCGAAGGACAGGGAACAGCCATCGATTTGGTGGATGCGCAGCGCGATATGAATTCGACGCGCGACCTTGTCATCGCCACGCGTATCAATCACACGCTTGCGCGCCTGCAGTTGTGGCGCGACATGGGAGTGCTCTTTATTGAGAAAGACGGCTCATGGGTGGACGTACTCAAAAACGAAAGGCCTGAAGGAGAATGACAAAGGGAACCATCATCAAAGGGCTTGTCGCCATCGCCTGCATCACGGCTGTCGCCATGGTGGGTCGTCGCATGTTTGGCGGCAGCGCCGCAACCGAGCAGGTGCCGACCTTCACGGTTCAGCGCGGCCCGCTCGAAATCAACGTCCTGCAGGGAGGGGAAATCCGTGCGCTTCGCAATGCGGAGGTGAAGAGTGAGATCGGCATCACCACAAAGATTCTCAGCATCATTCCTGAAGGCTATCTGATCACCGAGGAGGATGTGAAGAATGGAAAGGTGCTCATCGAACTCGACGACACCGACCTGAAGGCGAAGATCCAGAGTCACGAAATCGAGTTTCAGGGCACCGTTTCCACCTACATCGACGCCGACGAGAACCGGGAGATCCAGAAGAGCGAAAACCAAAGCCTCGTGCGTGACACGAAGCAGGATGGCATTTTCGCGCTCATGGATTTCGAGAAGTATCTTGGGCGAGATGTAACGATGAACATCCTCTCCACCGCCGGGCTGCCGCCAACCGTGGAAGATTTCGAAAAGCACGCCGATGTTCTGCAAAGTCAGGCCAACACTCCGGTAAAGAGTTCAACCAGCGTCGAGAAGCAGATCGCCGTGAGGGCCGCAGCTTCGGCCAAAGTGGCCGGCGAGAAGCCGGTGACCAGCGGTTCGGAACTGGTCGATTTCACCCCCTTCCTCACGAAGCAGTCTTCGAGTGACGGTGAAGCGCAGCAAAAGCTGCGGCAGCTCGAGGACGAGCTGTTGCTGCGAAAGTCGGAGCTGGCTGTGGCGAAGCAAAAGGCTGGAGCCTCGCAACGGCTTGCCGAAAAAAAATTCATCGCGCAGAGCCAGTTGGAAAACGACCAGGTGAATCTCGAAAAAGTCGAGCTCTCAGTAAAGACGGCGGAGACGCAACTGGCCCTCTTCAAGAAATACGAGTTCAACAAGCAGTGCTCCACGCTGCTGGCCGGTTACCGGGAGGCTATGAACAAGCTGGAGCGGACCATTCGCTCCAACCGCTCCCGTATGGCCCAGGCCGAGACGCGATTTCAAACGGCCAAACGACGCTATGAGATGGAACTCGCCCAACGTGAAGAGCTCGAATACCAGCTCGCCGCCTGCGTCATCAAAGCCAGCCAGCCCGGCCTCGTCGCCTATGGTGATCTCAACGCCTCTTCATCCTACAAGTACAGCGAGTCGATCGAGGAGGGCGCTTCGGTCAGGCTGCGCCAGACCCTGCTGACAATTCCTGACATGAGTCAGATGGGAGTGCGCGTCAACGTTCACGAATCCCAGGTCAAAAAGGTCCGCGCCGGCCAGCCGGTGAAGGTTCGCGTGGACGCAGAACCGGGCAAGGAACTCTACGGCACCGTGGCGGAACTCGCCATTCTGCCGGACTCCAGCAGCAGCCGCTACACTCCGAACCTCAAGGTGTATCCCTGCACCATCCACATTGACGGCTACCACCCATGGATGAAACCCGGCATGAACGCCAAGGTCGAAATCATCGTCGATCAGCTCGCCGACGTGCTCTACGTGCCGGTTCAGTCGGTGGAGGTCGAGCAGGATCTCCACTTCTGCTACATCCGCGGGGATGGAGGACTGGAGAGGCGCGAGATCAAGACGGGACTCTTCAATGACGAGTTCATCGAGGTGCGCAAGGGCCTCTCCGGCGGGGAGGCCGTGGCGCTGGCCTTGCCGAAAAAGTCGGAGGTGGACGTCATGTCAAGTGGTCCGGCCCGCCCGTCACCCGTGAATGACTCCAAACCCAAGTCCCCCAAGCCCAAGGCCAAGGACATAGCCGCAGTCGAGCCGTGACACCCGCCGCCGATCCCATCATTCAACTGGTGGACATCCGGAAGAGCTACCAGATGGGAGACATGACCCAGCATGTGCTTCAGGGCGTCTCGCTTTCCATCTATCCGGGCGAGTACGTCTGCATCATGGGCCCCTCGGGCTGTGGCAAATCCACCCTGCTCAATGTTCTCGGCTGTCTCGACCAACCTTCGAGCGGCGACTACTTCCTGGGCGGGCAAAACGTCGCTCATCTCAACGACGACGACCTCTCCGCGGCTCGCAATCGCAACCTCGGCTTCATCTTTCAAAGCTACAATCTCATCCAGCAGCTCAGCGTCATCGAAAACATCGCCGTGCCGATGTACTATGGCGGAGCCAGGGAGGAGGACATGATCGAGACCGGCACCCGGCTCGCCACGCAGGTCGGACTCGAGCACCGGCTCTACCACAAGCCCAACGAGCTTTCCGGCGGCCAGCAGCAGCGCGTCGCGATCGCCCGTGCCCTCTCCAACAGTCCGCTGGTCATCCTGGCGGACGAGGCCACCGGAAATCTGGACTCCAAGTCCGGTCAGGAGATTCTCGACCTGTTTGACGATCTCAACCGGCAGGGGAAGACCCTGGTCTTCGTCACCCATGACGAACGCATGGTGGAGCGTTGCACCCGGATTATTCGCCTGCGGGACGGCTTCATTGAGCGCGACGAAGCGGGCGCTAAAGCCGAACGCCTGCGCGGCAAGGTCATCGGGCAGCACTACGCCGTTGCCGCCTAGACGTTCTCCTGCTCCATCGAGAGCGCGGTGGCGCCCCGTCGGCGGTGTGTTCGCACCATGTTCATCTCCTTCAGCTTCCGCTGCAGCGTGCGGCGGCTCATGCCGAGGAGTTCCGCCGCCACGGTGCGGTTGTTTCCGCTGCGCTGGAGGGCCGTGAGGATGAGATTGTGTTCAGCCTCATTGATGTCGAGATCGCTCTTCGCGGGCTCATTCGCCTCGTTGATGGAAACCCCGTCCGGCTTGGGGCGGGACGGCGCGCGAAGACCGATTCCCAACCCCCCTGGATTCAGCAGGTAGGACGGCAGGTGCTTGAGCATCACTCGGCTGCTGTTGCTCATCACGACGCCGTGCTCGATCGCCGCACGCAGCTCGCGGATGTTCCCCGGCCAATCGTAGCGCACGAGGGCGGGCATGGCGTCTTCTCCGAGCGGCTTGAAGGCTTTGCCGTTGGCCTTGGCAAGCTCTTTGAGAAAGTGATCCGCCAACACAGAGATGTCGCTCTTGCGCGCCCGCAGCGGCGGCAGTTGGATCGTGACGACGCGCAGCCGCCAGTAGAGATCCTCGCGGAACTTTCCCTCCTCGACCATCTTCGCGAGGTCACGGTTCGTGGCGGCGATAACGCGAACGTTGATCGAGATCGGCTTGCTGCTGCCGACGCGCTCGATGGTCTGCTCACCCAGCGCACGAAGCAGTTTGACCTGCGTGCTGGCATCGATCTCGCCGATTTCGTCGAGAAACAAAGTGCCACCGTTTGCCTGCTCAAAACGGCCGATGCGGCGCTCCTGCGCTCCGGTGAAAGCACCCTTTTCATGCCCGAAGAGTTCGCTTTCGAGGATTTGCGGGGAGAGTGCGGCACAATGCACTGAGACGATGTTCGACTTGGGTCTTCCGCTGAGGTTGTGAATGGCGCGGGCAACGAGTTCCTTGCCAGTGCCGCTTTCGCCTTCGATCAAGACGGTGGCGCGGGATGGCGCGACCTGCTGAATCGTGTCCAAAATCGGCTTCATCACCTCCGCCTGGCCGAGGATGCCCTCGATGGAGAATTTCCGCTCCACCTGCTGCTTCAGCGCCACGTTTTCGTGCTCCAGAGTCCGGCTGCGGAGAGCCCGTTTGATGAGCAGTTCGACCTCGTCCAGGTTCAGGGGCTTGGTGACGAAATGGTAGGCTCCGCGGCGCATCGCCTCCACGGCAGTGTCCACGCTGCCGTAGGCGGTCATCATGATGCAGACAGGAGCCTTCGGCAGTGCCAGGGCGGTTTCCAGCAGCTTCATGCCGTCGTCTTCACCGAGGCGCAGATCGGTCAGCATGACGTCGATCCGATCGTTGGTCAGGTATTCCATCGCTTCCGCCGCATTGGAGGCCACGTAGCAGTCGAACTCCTCCTCCAGCGACAGGCGCAGCCCATCTCGGGTGTGCTTTTCGTCATCGACGATGAGGACGGTGGCTTGGTCGTTCATAAGTGAAGGAATGGCACAGTAATGAGGAATGACGAATGTCGAAGCCAGAATGACGAATGAATCAGGTCGTGAATCGAAGTGCCGAGACGCTGAATTAGAAAAATAGTTGACCAATCGTCTAGTCGGCGCTTTACAGCCGCATGGGACGCACTTCCGACGCCAAAGAACGCCTGATTGAAGCCGTGATCGAATTGATCTGGACCGGCAGCTACGGCAGCACCTCCGTCGATCAGATCTGCGAGCGGGCAGGCGTGAAAAAAGGCAGTTTTTACCACTTCTTTGAGTCGAAGACCGAACTGGCCCTCACAGGCATCGACCACGGCTGGACGGAGCACCGCAAGAAACTCGACCAGACCTTTTCGCCCGTCGTCCCGCCCTTGGAGCGCATCTGGAGCTGCTTCGCCGACTTTCGTCAGGAGCAGGAGGAAATGAAGGAGAAACACGGGCGTGTGCTGGGCTGTCCGATCCATTCGCTCGGCGCTGAGGTTTGCACGACAGACGACAAACTGCGGGACAAACTGCAGGAGATCCTCGCCCAGTTCATCCGCTACTACGAGAGCGCCATCCGCGACGCGCACTTTCAGGGCGTGATCGAGGCCCCTGACGCTCCCGCTCTGGCACGAATTGTCTTCGCTTATGGCGAAGGCCTGCTCCTGCATGCCCGTATGTGGAATGATCTGCGACACCTCGACGACATGGAGGCCGGTGCCCGTCGCATCCTAGGCGTGAAAGAGGAATTCTAGTCTTTTTCCGGTTCCAAATTAACCAACCAGTCAACTTTATCCCCAAACCCCACGCTCCGTGAAACCCCTCAAACTCCTCCCTCTCGCACTGCTTCTCGCCGCTTGCGGCAAACCCCCGGCAGGTGGCGAATCAGGCGGCATGCAGATGCCTCCGGCACCCGTGACGCTCGAAGCCGTCGAGCAGCGCGAACTCGTCGAGTGGGAGGAGTTCACGGGGCGCGTCGAGCCGGTGGAAACCGTGGAATTGAAGCCCCGCGTGTCCGGTTACATCACCGAAGTCCACTTTCAGGCCGGAGCGCTCGTGAAAAAGGGGGATGTCCTGTTCACCATCGATCAGCGGCCGTTTGAAACCAGGCTGCGCGCCACCAAGGCCGAAGTGAAAAGTGCTGAAGCGAACGCCCAGGCGATGAAGCGCGAGTTTGACCGCGTGCAGAGCCTGCTCGCCGCCAAGGCCATCGCCCCCGAACAGGCGGAGACGCGCGAATCCATGAACCTGCAGGCGCAGGCCGGTCTGGAGGCTGCGAAAGCCGCCGAACACAGCGCCGAAATCGAATTCGAGCACAGTTCCGTGAAAGCGCCGATCAGTGGCCGCATCAGCCGGGCCATCACGACACAGGGCAACTACGTCACCGCCGGCAGCACGCTGCTCACGACCATCGTCACCGTCGATCCGGTCTATGTTTACACCGACATCGACGAAAACAGCCTGCTGAAGCTCCAGGCTCTGCAGCGCGACAAAAAGCTCTTCACCAACGGCGATGGTCGCGTGCCGGTGGAACTCCAACTCTCCAACGAATCCGGCTTCCCGCACAAGGGCCATGTCGAGTCCTTCGACAACCGCCTCGACGCCAACACCGGCAGCATGGTGCTGCGGGCGGAATTCTCAAACAGCGACGGCATGCTCACCCCCGGCCTCTTCGCCCGCATTCGTCTGCCCATGACCGCCAAGTACGCCGCTCTCCTCATTGATGAAACCAGCATCCTCACCGATCAGGCCAACAAATACGTGCTCGGCGTGGATGACAAAAACATGAGCGTTTACAAGCCCGTCGTCATCGGCCCGTCCCTCGATGGCAAACGCATCATCCGCAGCGGCCTCAAAGCCGGCGAAAAGATCATCGTCAACGGTCAGGCACGTCTGCCCATGCCCGGAATGCCTGTCGCGCCGGTCGAGGCCGAGGGGAAGAAACAAACCGCAGCCGCTGGCGCGAAATGACGAAACCAGAATGGCGAATGACGAAGGAAATCCCAATGCGCCTTCTGACTCGTGTTCGCCATTCGATCTTGGTCATTGATTCGTCATTCCTCATTCTGATTTCGTCATTTGTCCGCTCCGCGTCTCCCCAAGCTCCGCATCCATGAACTTCTCCCGTTTCTTCATCACCCGCCCCATCTTCGCGGGTGTGCTCTCGCTGCTCATCTTCATCCTCGGCGCGATCTCACTCTTCCAGCTTCCGATTTCTGAGTATCCCGAGGTCGCGCCGCCGACGGTGATCGTCACCGCGACCTATCCCGGCGCGAATCCGAAGACGATCGCTGAAACCGTCGCCTCGCCGATCGAGCAGATCATCAACGGCACGGAAAACATGCTGTTCATGTCCTCGCAGAGCACGGCGAACGGCGTGATGACGCTGACCGTCACCTTCAAGATCGGCACCGACCTCGATCTGGCGCAGGTGCAGGTGCAAAACCGCGTATCTCAGGTGCTGCCGAAGCTGCCGGAGGAAGTGCGGCGCTTCGGCGTCACCACCGTGAAGTCCTCGCCTGACATGACGCTCGTGGTGCATCTGCTTTCCCCGAACGACCGCTACGACGAGATCTACCTGCGCAACTACGCCACGCTGAACGTGAAGGACGAACTCTCCCGCCTCAACGGCGTCGGACAGGTGCAGATCTTCGGCGGCGGCGAGTACGCCATGCGCATCTGGCTCGATCCCGACAAGGCCGCCGCACGCGGCTTGACCGCCGGTGATGTCGTGAATGCCATCCGCGAGCAGAACATCCAGGTCGCTGCCGGCACCATCGGTCAGCAGCCGGTGGATGGTGCGCCGTTTGAACTCACGGTGAACGCCAAGGGCCGCCTCATCACCGAGGAGGAGTTTGAGGCCATCATCGTGAAAGTCGGTCCGCATGGCGAAAAGCTCCGCCTGCGCGACATCGCCCGCGCTGAGCTCGGTTCGGGCGAGTACGCGCTGCGCAGCCTCATCAATAACAAAAAAGCCGTCGGCATGGGCGTGTTTCAACTTCCGGGTGCCAATGCGCTCGCCGTGTCAGAAGCGGTGCGTGATCGCATGGCCGAGCTGAAGACGAAATTCCCCGAAGGGGTCGATTTCGCCATCGCCTACGATCCTACCGTCTTCGTACGGAAATCCATCGACGCCGTCATCCACACGCTTTTGGAGGCCGTGCTGCTCGTGGTGCTCGTCGTGATTGTCTTCCTGCAAACCTGGCGCGCCTCGATCATCCCGCTGGTGGCCGTGCCGGTGTCGCTCGTCGGCACCTTTGCCGTGATGCACGCGCTCGGCTTCTCCATCAACAATCTCTCGCTCTTCGGCCTCGTGCTGGCCATCGGCATCGTCGTGGATGACGCCATCGTTGTGGTCGAAAATGTGGAGCGCAACATTCGCAACGGATTGAAGCCGCTCGAAGCCACGAAGCAGGCCATGACGGAGGTCACAGGCCCCATCGTCGCCACCGCGCTCGTGCTGTGTGCCGTGTTCATTCCCACCGCCTTCATCAGCGGGCTGAGTGGACAGTTCTATAAACAGTTCGCCGTCACCATCGCCATCTCGACGGTCATTTCGGCGATCAACTCGCTCACGCTCTCCCCCGCGCTTTCCGCGCTGCTGCTCAAGGGGCACCACGACAAGAAGGACATCCTCACCCGGTTTATGGACGCGGTGCTGGGCTGGTTCTTCCGGCCCTTCAACCGCTTCTTCGAGTGGTCCTCGAACGTCTATGTCGGCATGGTGAAGCGCTTCATCCGTTTCAGCTTCATCGCGGTTCTCATCTACGGCGGCCTCGTCTGGGCGACGTGGAAGGGCTTTGAAACCGTGCCCGAGGGCTTCGTTCCCGCGCAGGACAAGCAGTATCTCATTGGCGTGGCGCAGTTGCCGGATGGCTCGTCCCTCGACCGCACGGAGGTCGTCATGCGGCGCATGTCCGAGATCGCCCTCAAGCATCCGGGCGTCAAAGACGCCATCGCATTCCCCGGCCTCTCGATCCACGGCTTCGGCGTCAGTCCGAACAGCGGCATCGTCTTCCTCGGGCTGAAGGATTTCGAGGAACGCACCACGCCCGAGCTTTCCGCCGATGCCATCGCAGGTGCGCTGTTCGGCGAGTACATGGGCATCCAGGAAGGCCTCGTGTTTGTCTTTCCTCCGCCGCCTGTGAACGGCATTGGCACGATGGGCGGCTTCAAGATGATGATCGAGGATCGCGGCAATCTCGGCTACGAGGCTCTTTATAAGGCCACGCAGGCGCTGGCAGGCGCTGGCAATCAATCCGGCAAGCTCATGAACGTCTTCTCCGGCTACACGGTGAACGTCCCGCAGCTCGACGCCGATGTGGATCGCGTGAAAGCGAAGATGCAGGGCGTGCCGCTGGCGAATCTGTATGAAACGCTCCAGATCAATCTCGGCAGTCTTTACGTGAACGACTTCAACCGCTTCGGTCGCACCTACCAGGTCGTGGCGCAGGCGGAGCAGCAGTTCCGCGATGACGCGGGCGATATTACGCGCCTCAAAACGCGCAACATGGCCGGCGACATGGTGCCCATCGGCTCGCTGGTCAAAGTGTCCGAAAGCTTTGGCCCCGACCGTGTCACGCATTACAACGGCTACCTCGCCGCCGATCTCAACGGCGGTGCCATGCCGCCGCTCAGTTCCGGTCAGGGCGAGGCCGTCGCCACTGAACTCGCCAAATCCCTGCCGCCCGGCTTCGAGTATGAATGGACAGATCTCGTGTATCAGAAAATCATCGCCGGGAACACCGCCATCTACATCTACCCACTGTGCATCCTGCTCGTCTTCATGGTGCTCGCCGGACAGTATGAGAGCCTGCGCCTGCCGCTGGCCATCATCCTGATCGTGCCGCTGTGCCTGCTCTTCGCCCTGGCCGGGGTGATGATCACCCATGGCGACAACAACATCTTCACGCAGATCGGCTTCATCGTGCTGATCGGTCTGGCCTGCAAAAACGCCATCCTCATCGTCGAATTTGCCAAAGAGAAGTTCGACCACGGACTCAGCCCCTTCGATGCCGCCATCGAGGCCTGCCGCCTGCGTCTGCGCCCCATTCTGATGACCTCCATCGCCTTCATTGCCGGCGTCTATCCCCTCGTCGTCTCCACCGGTGCCGGCGCTGAAATGCGCCGAGCCATGGGCGTCGCCGTGTTCTCCGGCATGATCGGCGTGACCTTCCTCGGCCTGTTCTTCACCCCGGTGTTTTATGTGCTGGTGATGAAACGGCGGAAGAAGCCGGAGCCTGCCATTGAAACCACCGCTGAACCCGTCGTGGCATGACTCATTCGCCTGCCAGCTCCAGCGCTTCGCTCAAAAGAGATGCGGAGATGAAAAAATTCGACTCTTCCACCAATCGGATGAGGTGCGGCTTCACCACTGCAAGTCGGCCATCCTTTTTTTCGCGGAGCAGCAGTCCGAGGATTCCGACCAATGGCAGCCCAAGCGCGAGTGCCTTGGCTCGTCCGCGCCGTTCGTCCATGCAGAGCAGGGTGGCATCACGTGCTTTCGCGAGTGCGATGGCCTCTGACTCGCCAGGGTCGAGTTTTAAACTACTCGCAAACACCGCTTCGTCCGCTGTCAGAGTTGCGACGATCAGCCAACCAGACTCTATGGCAGACTGGATGGCCACTTGGGCGTGTTCGCGGTTCAGTGCCGACAGTTCACGTTCCACCGCCGTTGGAATGGTGACCGTCCCGCATTGGTTTTTGAGCACATCAAGCAATCCGACAATCGCCATGTTGCTGATGATCGATGTATCACTCACCACGAACATATTTCATGTCCTCTGCCAGCATTTCGTGGGTATAGCGGGAGATCTGCCGGTCAGCCAGCGCCTTTTGAAATTCGAAAAAACCGAGGCCGGCAAGTTCCCTGGCCTGACCAAAACTGAGTGCGTCTTTCTGGAACATGGCGCAGGCCAGTTCCTCCAGAATGGATGTTTTCGTCGCCTCAGGCGGGACTTCGATCTCGATTTTCATGTCTTTAAGATGCCTTTCCGCCCGTTTTTTGCCAACAACTGATTTTCTATCTCATGCGACTCGTTCTCACCCTCTTCCTCGCCACCTCCGCCCTCGCCCAGGTCGGCCCTGATTACCAACGTCCGGCCACCGCGGCACCGCCGCAGTTCAAAGGCGTGACGTGGCGTTCGGCCACCCCCTCCGCGCATCTGCCTAAAGGGGAATGGTGGAAGGTCTTCAGGGACTCGCGGCTCAACACCCTCATGGCCGCCGCCACGGCGAACAACCAGCAACTCAAGGGCGCGATTGCCCGCTTTGATCAGGCGCGCGCCGCCGCACGGATGTCGCGCGGCGATTTCTTCCCAACCGTCAGCCTGCCTCTGAGCGCTGAAAATCAGCAGACTTCGGAAAACATGCCTTCGCCCTTTCCACTGAACGGTCTGCGCTATGACGGCCCCGCCTACAATGCCCCGCTCGAATTCGGCTGGGAACTCGACCTTGGGGGCAAGCTCCGCCGCCAGGCCGAGGGCACGCGTCTCGACGCCGCCGCCGCGGCTGATGCGGTTCACAACGTGCTGCTTGGCATCCAGGCCGAAGTGGCGATGAACTACTTCAAGCTGCGCACGCTCGACAACGAGATGAGTCTTGTGCGCGAAGCCGTGGGACTGCGCAATGAGGCGCTGAAAATCGCCAGCGCCCGCGTGCAGGCCGGCGCGGGCAGTGAATTGGAACAGGCGCAGGCCGAAACCGAAGTTGCATCGGCCGAGGCGGAGATTTCCTCCCTTCAAGCCCAACGCGATCAGCTCGAAAACGTCATCGCCATGCTCATCGGCACCAGTGCATCCGGTTTTCGCATTCCGCTGTCATCTGGCTCGCTTTCATCACCTCCCAGCGTCCCCTCCGGCCTGCCCAGTGATCTGCTGGAGCGCCGTCCGGACATCTCCCAGGCCGAACGCGCACTTCACGCCGCCACCGCGCGCATTGGCGTGGCCAGGGCGCAGTTTTTCCCCAGCATCCGGCTGCTGGGGCGCGGCGGCTTTCAGAGCGGCGACATCGACCTGCTCTTTGAGCCGACATCCCTCATGTGGAGCGTGGGGCCGAGCGTCAGCGTGCCGCTGTTCTCAGGGAACAAAAACCGCTGGAATCTCACGAAGTCGAAAGCCGCACACGATGAAGCGCTCGCCGGCTACCGGCAGGCGTTCCTCGCCGCTCTGTCTGATGTAGAAAGCAGTCTCGCCGCCATTCGCAATCTCGGCACGCAGGCAGCAGCGCAGTCCCGCGCCCGTGCCAGCGCTGAAAAGGCCGCGCAACTCGCCAAAGTGCGCTATGAGGCCGGAACAAGTCCTTACCTCAATGTCATCGACGCCAACCGCACCACGCTCGCCACACAACGTGCCACAGCTCAAATTGCCGGTCAGCGTCTCATCGCCGCCGTGAGCCTGATCAAGGCCATCGGTGGAGGCTGGGATCAAAAGCTGCCCACGGCAGTGCCAGCGACGACTCCTGATCCCGCCGCGAGAAATCTCGATCAAGACAAGCCGGGCTTCTTCTCGCGTGTGAAGGGCTGGTTCAGGCGTGATTGACCCACGAGTGGTTCAAGGACCAAGGTGCGGGGGACGCTGTCCCCCAACCGCACATGGGGACAGAGTCCCCTCCTCCTTGGAGTTACACGCCAAGCTTCCGGTAGAGCTTCTCCATCGCCTCGGCGCTGCGGCAGGCGATGGCCGCTTGGGCGAGGATGCTGGCAACGTCGAGGCGGCTGATTTTGATGCCTTGCTGGACTTTGTCCCACGTCGAGGAGCGCATTTTGGCGATGGTTTGAATGCCCAGCAGCAGCGGCAGGGCGGTGGCGTAGCGGAGCTTGCCGTGGGTGACGTGCTGGACATAGCGCAGGCCGCAGTCGAGATGATCGGTGCAGGTTTGCAGCCACTTGCGCCACTCGGTTTGAATCTCAGCCGGTTTGCAGGGCAGGTAGCAGCGGCCATTGCGCGTGTCTTCGCCGATGTCGCGGAGGATGTTGATGAGCTGGAGGCCCTTGCCCATGCAGGCGCCCCACGCCTGCATCTGTGCGGTGGAGACGGCGGGATCGAGTGAACTCGGAAGCTCGCTGGCGCAGAGCTGGGTCCAGAATTCGCCGACGCAGCCGGCGACGAGCCAGGTGTAATCATCGAGTTCCTCGGCGCTGGCGAGTGCACGAAGCTGGCCGTCGGATGGAAAGCGGCGGATGTCGAGCATCTGGCCGTCGATGATGTGTTCCAGCACGCTTTGGATCGCAGCGAGCGGCGTGGACTGCATCGTGCGCAGCCAAGCGATGCCATCGGCGAAGCGTTCCATGAGGCGGCGCTCGGCGGCGTCCTCCTGCTGCGGGCAAAACTGCCCGCGCAGCGTGGTGGCGAGGGATTCGACGGCGGAATCGCCGCGCACTAGGGCGCGGTAGCGCTCCAGGCAGTCCAGGCGCACCTCGGCGCTGACGCTGGCGGTGTCGGCGATGGTGTCCGCCGTGCGGGCGAGTAGGTAGGCGAGGGAGATGGGCTCTCGCAGCTCCCTGGGCAGTGCTTTGAGCGTGAGGTAGAACGAGCGCGACACCGCCGCCAGCAACTGGCCGCCGAGTTCGCGTTCGTGGTGGGATTCGTCGGACATCAGTGGGTCAGTAGGACAGTGGGACGGCGGGACGGTCAAGCGAGCTTGCTTTCGTTTGCAGACTCCTCTGAACTGCCCCACTGACCTACTGCATCACCGACGCACCGTGCACCACCTCTACGTCCACATCCCCTTCTGCCACCGCATCTGCCCGTATTGCAGCTTTCATAAGCACACGCCGGGCGGGACGGACATGATGGCGTTTGTGGATGCTCTGCTGAAAGAGGCGGCAAAGCAGCCACTGAAGCCGAAGACGATCTTTTTTGGCGGCGGGACGCCAACGATGCTGAGCGAGACGCATCTGGAGCGCCTGCTGCGCGGACTGCGCGAGCGGGTGGACCTGTCCGAGGTGGTGGAATACACGATGGAGGCGAATCCGCGCACGGTGACGACTTCGAAAGCGGCTCTGATGCGTGAACTCGGTGTGACGCGTGTCTCGCTGGGCATTCAGGCCTGGGACGACGCGACGTTGAAGACGCTGGGGCGTGACCATGCGCCCGCCGAGGCCGAAGAAACGTGGCAGGCGCTGAAGGCGGCGAATTTCCCGAGTTTGAACCTCGACCTGATGTTTTCGATCCCGGGCCAGAGCTTGGAAATGTGGCGTGCCACGCTGGAGCACTCGCTCTCATTGAAACCGGACCACATTTCGGCGTACAACCTGAACTACGAGGAGGACACGGATTTTTTCCGCCGACTCAAAACGGGCGAGTTCCGCGAAGACGAGAGCCGTGACGCCGACTTTTTCAATCTGGCCATCGACCTGCTCGAAGCCGCCGGCTTTGAGCACTATGAGATCTCGAACTACGCCAGACCGGGGCATCGCAGCGTGCACAATGAGGCCTACTGGCTGGGTGCGGACTATCTCGGCATCGGCCCCGGCGCTTTCTCGACCGTGGGCGGCAAACGCTGGCACAATGTGAAGGACACGCCGCGCTACATGGCCATGACTTTGGCTGGCGAGAGCACGATGGCCGGGATTGAGGAACTCACGCCGGAAAATCGCCGCACCGAGCGCTTCGGGCTGGAACTGCGCACCGCACGCGGCCTGCCGGTGGAATTGATCACGCCGGAGTCACGCAAGATGATGGAGACGCTGCGTGAACAGGCGCTGCTGGAGTACGACGAGCAGTTCGTGCGGCTCACGCGCACGGGCAAGCCGCTCGTCGATCCCATCGCGGTGGCGCTGATGGACTAAAACTGATCCAGCAGGTATTTGATCAGGTCGGTCGAGGTGACCATGCCGACGAGCTTGCGGCCATTGACGACAGGCAGTGAGTGGAAGTCACCCTTGGCGAGGATCTCGGCGGCTTCGCGTACGGTGCCGGTTTCGGCAAGAGACACAGGATCCTTTTTCATGACCTGCTCGAGTGTCAGCGTGTGATCGAGGGTGGCATCCACGGTGCGTTCGTCGGTGTGGAAGGCGTCGCCGAAACTGACGCGCAGAATGTCGCTCCAGGCGATGATGCCGACGAGCTGGTCTCCGTTCACGACCGGAATATGATGAACGCCGTGTTCGCGGACGAGCGCGCGCACCTTGGAGAGGGGATCGCCGTGATGCACGGTGATCACGTTGCGGCTCATGATTTTGGAAATGGGATCGTTGTGTTTCATGGGTTGGTGGTACAACCATGGCGAGGTGCCATGCCCGCGCTCCGCTTGGCTTGGGGTAGCCTGGACGGATGTTGTGGCTTCAGCCGGAGCCATGGCCTTATGAAACGGATTCTTCCTCCTCCCGGCACAGGAGAGGTAGCAGCGGTACGGGCCAGACGCACGAGTATATGGCATCCAGATGCGAATCGGAGGAACAAAGCGTTTGCAAAGCCCTGTCGGGGCTCCATAATCGCGGCCCTCGAAAGCAATGACGAGAATGGGTAGGTGCCCGAGTGGCTAAAGGGGGCAGACTGTAAATCTGCTGGCTTACGCCTACGCTGGTTCGAATCCAGCCCTGCCCACCACCTTCATAATCAAGGTGTTACAAGAAAAAGCCCCGCCAAATCGGCGGGGCTTCTTTTTTGGGTGTGCTCAGAATGTGCTCACTTTTTGGCTCGGGCTGGCCCGCTCGGGCGCACCCAACACGCGGAAACTGGAAACTGTTGTCACACCGTCACTTGGGGGTGCCACCGCTGTGAGGCGTCGCGCTCTGCAATTCCGCCCTTAACCGCGTTATAAACATTTGAGCGACCAGGGCTTACCTCTGGCTGTCTCATCACCCACCATGCCACGGCGAACGCATTATTCGCCCTGCATCGACCGGGTAATCGTCTGCGCGTTGTATCATGAAAGCCGGCGGCTGCGCCGGCCCATGACGCGACTGGTCAACGAACTGCTCACCTCATCCCTGCAACACACACAGGGCTGGAGCATCGCTGCCACGCAGATGAGCACCCCGGTGCAGGGTCACCCTCAAAAGGCTGGCATCACCTGCTAGCCGCACCACGTCGCCACAGCCTCCCCCCTTCAGC
The DNA here is from genome assembly GCA_964452755.1 of uncultured Prosthecobacter sp. GTDB lineage: Bacteria > Verrucomicrobiota > Verrucomicrobiia > Verrucomicrobiales > Verrucomicrobiaceae > Prosthecobacter. The sequence continues at coordinate 343,269 of CAYVQY010000002.1, forward strand.
ACACCCGGTCTCTCACACGAGGGCCGGGTTTTTTGTTGGCGGGCGTCTTGTCGGCTTCTTCACCCATGCAATCCACCACCCTACAAACACACACCCTCCAAGGAGACCCATCATCATGGCTATCAAACTCAGCGCCAACTACAGTAAAAAACTCGGGCTGCCTCAGTACAGCAGCCACAGCTTCAGCGCCTCCGTTGAAGTCGAGCTTACCGACATCACCCAGGTCGAGGCCGAGGTGCAGAAGCTCTATCAGCTTCTGCAGCAATCCGTCGATCAGGAAATCCAGCACACCGGGTTCATTCCCGGTTCCAACGGCGGCGGTAATGGCCGGGCGCAGCCACAGCCCAACGGCCATGGCCGCGGCTATCCGCTGCATGGCAACGGCCGCTCCAGCACTGGTTCCAACGGTCATTCGCAGCCTCGCGTTGCCACTGGCGATGCCTGGAACTGCACCGAGGGCCAGCGCGGGTTCATCCTGCGCATCATCAGTGACAACAAGATGGAAAAGCAGGACGTCGAAGATCTGGCGGAGCAGCTCTTCGGCACCGGCGTGAAGCAGCTCAACAAGATGCAGGCTTCGCAACTCATCGACGACCTGCTGGTCAAGGCCGGCAAACCCGCCACCCGCCAGACGCGCTGGCAGCCGTCTGAACCCATCAACCACCAAGCCGCATGAAAACTCTCGCTGCCCCACATCCGGAGCGCAGCGAGCAGGACCTCATCCGCGCATTGCAGGACACCGTTTCAGCCTCACGGTTGTCACTGTTCCTGCAATGCCGGCTGAAGTTTTACTTCCGCTACGTGCTCAAAATGCAGAAGCCCAAGACCGCGTCGCTTCATCTCGGCAGCGCGGTGCATGCCGTGCTCAAGGCATGGAACAAGGCGCGCTGGCTGCAGCAGCCGCTCACCCTAAAGCAGGTCCACGAGACCTACCTCGGGGCGTGGGCGGACACCACCGAAGGCCCCGTCTCATGGGAGCCCGGTGAAGAAGACGCCGACAAGACCACCGGCTGGCGCTTGTGCGACACCTACCTGCGGGAGCATCACGTTCCGGCGGAGATCAAACCCGACGCGGTGGAAGTATCCATCGAAGCCGACCTGCGCGAGCATGGATTGCCCAAACTCATCGGCATCCTCGATCTGGTGCAGCAGGGCTGCATCATTGACTACAAGACCACCTCCTCCACGCCTCATGCGGAGAAGGTCGCGCACACCACCGAGACCCAGACCAGCAGCTACGCCATCCTGTTCCGCCACAACACGGGCACCCAGGAAGCAGGCATGCAATTGCATCACCTGGTCAAACTCAAGAACCCCAAGGTGGTCATCACGCCCCTGCCGCCCATGAGCCGGGATCAGCAAACCCGGCTGTTCCGGCAAATGGAGGCCTACCTTCGCGGACTGCAGCACCCCGACTTCATCCCTTCGCCTGGGATGCACTGTTCGAGCTGCGAGTTCTTCAACGAATGCCGCCGGCCGGTGCTTCACCCACGAGCACCGGCCGGCCTCCCATCCCTTCACCCACTTATGAAACATCTCTTTCTATTCACGACCTGCCTGCTGCTGTTCACACCGAACCTGCGCGCAGGCTGGTTCTTCGACGATCCACCGCCACCGCCGCCTGATCTCGGACCGGAATACCGGGCCAAGATCAGCAGCCTGGAAGATCGCATCTCGGAACAGCACGCCACCACCACCCGCTGGGAGATTGCCACCGGCACTTTCGCGCTGGGCAGCGTGTTGTTGTTTGTCATCGGAACCGCCCTCGGGGCCAAAACACGCCAACATCATGATGGAACAGCAAGACTGGGACGAACCGTCCCCCACACTCCCGCCCCGCCAGCTCCCAACGGTGCCCGCCACCACATGGGCGAAGCAGGTCCGCCAGATCGTCATTCGACGTTGGCAGCCTGAACCGCTGCCCGAGCCCGAGGTCGATCCTGAACTGCCAGGGCTGAGCGCCATCGAGCGCTCAGCCGAAGTGGTCAGCTTCACCTGCCGCCGGTTTGAATACTGGCTGTCACCGCAGGGAACGCTGCGGGAGTGGTTCAAGTTCAACCTGCGTCTCGCCATCGGACTGGCGGTGCCTGCTTTACTGGTCGCACCGCTGGTCACGCTCGCCTTGAAGCAGTTCAATGTCTGGATCGACCTGATCACGCGGACCACCTCCAACATGGTGCTCGTGCCGCTTTCAGCACTGCTGGTCATCGGCCTCATCTGCGGGCTGCTCTCGATTGGTAAATCGATCCTCACGATGCGTCTGCGCCAGCAGCAGCAACGCCGCGATCCATACAGCTACTAACCACTCACTCATCAACATCCACACCCGCAGAGCCGGATGGTCTTCCACGACTGTCCTGCTCTTTGCATTCCAACAAGAAAGGAACACACCACACATGGAACTCTGCACCACGCTCTATTTTCGCGAAGGCTCTTCGGACAAAGTGTACCAGGCCGGCATCCGCCCCAAAGGCGGCGGCTACATGGTACACTTCGCCTATGGCCGTCGCGGTTCTACGCTCAACACCGGCAGCAAGACACCGCAGCCGGTCGAATACCAGATCGCCAAAGGCATCTACGACAAGCTCGTCCGGGACAAGGTCGCCAAAGGCTACCGTCCCGGTCAGGATAACGCATCTTATACCGAAACTCATTCCTCCAGACAGGAAAGCGGCATTCGCTGCCAGCTTCTCAATCCCATCGACGTAGGCGATCTGCCTCAGTTGATCGCCAGCAGCGACTACTGCATGCAGGAGAAGATGGATGGACGACGCCTGCTCCTGCAAAAACAGGACGGCAGCATCCAGGGCATCATTGATCTTGTTTGAAGAAGGTAAAGCGCGGCGATCCTTAGCTGTGCACCACCCGCCAGCCTATCCCACATTATAATTTAAAATGCTCCAACTTAGGTATCCGGTTAAATTAACAGCCAAGCCTGCCATTTTCGACATGAATAAAGCACCCTCCTGAATAGACACCAACTGATCACCAACCCGCATTTCTCACACCATCGTGGCAACGAAGTGCTCAGTCGAAATCACGAGGAGAAATTCTAACTGAGCACTAGGGCGAGACGGCTGCAAATTGAGGGGGTGCGCTTTCACCAGAAGTGTGAGAAATGCGGGCTAATTTTTGTCAGGAATGATGGTCTGGAGGGAATTGAAGGACTCGATGGCCTCGTCCAGCAGCGCGTTGGTGTCGATCTGGGTTGGCGGCGGCGATTCAGCCTCCACCTTCAACGAAGGAGGCTCGTCCTCGGGGAGGTCGTTGAGCATGTCTTTTAACGAGGAGACCAACTCATCGACCTCATGCGTTACTTGGTCGAAGAACTCGGAGTCGAAATCCACGGTCTGGCCGCCAACGTTCGTAACCTGCTGGTCGTCGGTAGGCTTGAGCTTGTCCCGGCGACGGTTGGCCATCTCAATGTAATTGCCGACCTCATCACCCAACTGCTCATCGCTCATGTTGAGGGTGCGATCATACTCTTTCTCCGCCATTTCCAACTCCTCCTGGATGGAGTTTTTGTTCTTCAAGAGAATCTGATTTTCCTTCCAAGATTTGCCCTTCAATTCGGGATCGATGAGAATGTCCTCCGTCTTGAGCAGGGCCTCGTTGCCAAAGCGAACCGGCGCGTCCGGATAGCGGTCAAAGATCTGGTCGTGGAGCGTCTTGATCTTCTTCCTGTCCATGTTGTTGTCCGCGAGGCGAAGCGCTGTCCGAAGGTTGTCCGCCATGATGCGCACACCGCCGGCCGTGCTCAGCGGCGCGTCCTGCCTGAGGATCGCCTGGAGATTTCCGGGAAGTGATTTGATCAGGCTTTCATATTTCCTGCTGAGATCGGTGGGGATGCGCTCCTTGCATGTGCCTTCCCCGGCCTTTTGGAAGCGGGTGATGATGAAGGAGAGGCTGTGCCCGAGGAACGCGCCTATGTCATGGTGATTGCCCGTCCGGTGCGGACCGCTCTGGTCGTCGCCGCTGCGTGGTTTGGTGAGCCAGGCGCCATGCGTCTCCAGCTTCAGGTAGAGGCGCTCCTCCGGCATCTTGAGCGGCGGCGCCTCATGCCTGGGGATGGAGCCAAACAACAGGGTCTTCATGCCATGCGGCAGCAGCGTGTCGAAATTCTTGCCGCTTCCGTAGGAGTCGATGCCGCGGTGCCCGGCGCCGGGCAGAAATTGAAAAGCCGTGATATGAGACGAGTCGCGCTGGTAGGACTGCGGGCAGGTGTCCAGAAATTTGCGGATGCGCTGGCCCGGATCAGGAAGCGTGCAGGCGCCGTCCCTGAAGCCATGCTTCACCATGTTCTCGCCTCTTGCCTGCACGTAAAACATGATGTTCGACACATCTTCCTTCGTGCAGGCGTGGCCGGGTTCCATCGTGCCATCCAGCAGGCTCGACACCAGCTCATGCCCCTTGTTGATCTTCTCCTGCACCTGCTTCTGCAGTTGCCCGGTGGTCATTCCTTTGGGCACGCGGCTCGGGAGAAATCCTTTGCCTACTTCCAGCGGGTCCGGCGAGCCAGGCACTGTCACGTCGAAGGTGGTCTTGCCGAGACTCTGGGTCCCTTTCGACTCAACGATGTGACTCGCCAGAGCCCTGATGCCTTCCGAGATGCCCAGTGTGCCCACGGCCAGCACGGCGCGCAGCACGGATGTCACCCCGACGCCCACCGCAGTCAGCCGGCGCAGATGGATTGAAGGCTGATTCAGTTCTTTTTTGCCTTCTGACCGCACCTCCTTCGGCGAACTGGGAATCTCCGTGCCGTTTTGAAACTTCGGCGTCTCCACCGACATCTTGTCGAGGTCAATGGTCTTTCCGCGCAGTTCCACCGAACCACGACTGAGCGGCTGGTTGTCCTTGGTGGAATTCTTGGACGCCACGTCCATGTGGATGTCCTCCATGGGCATGGAGTTCCGTGACGACACGGAGGGGAAGGTCAGCGAGTTCATAAAGCCAGGGTGAGTCAAAGGTTCAAGAAAGTCTCAAGCGCGGATCATCGTCCCGCCCGCCGGCGCCTCGTCCAGTTCCGCGTCATCCTCGCTCATCTCCTGGAGCACCTGCTGCCAGTGCGCGGCGATGCCGGCCAGCTTGGTGAGGATGTCTGGCATCTGGCCCGGCTCCGCCAGCGGCAGCGCCACCAGGTAGCTCATGCAAACCAGACCGGTGCCCTCGTCCACCCCCAGCGTGCCGCCCTCCGTCTGGTTCCAGCAGTAGTTGGCGCGCAGCAGCTTCAGCATCACCGCCTCCCTGGCCTGGCCTGATGGCAGCAGGCCCAAAGGCGAGTTCAAGATCAACGCGCTGCTCTCCTCCTCCAGATACATCATGATCGGGATGCGCCCGTCCAGCGTCAGCAGGCATTCGTCGTTCGCATCAAACCGCAGCACACCCTGGGTCACGAGGCCCTCCGGCAGTGCGTTGGCGATGGATTGCAGGAGGGATTCGGCGTGTTCACGGATGTTCATGGCAAGGAATAGGAAGAAAATGCGGACCGCGTGTGGTCCCGGTACGAATAACCTTCTGCCATTGCCTCCATTACGAGTTCTCAACTTTTTGCCATCGCGGCCAAAAAGATGCCAGCACCGAGCTGCCAGGCTTGAACGGCCTATCCTGCAAGAACGCATCATCAGCGCAGGCGCGGTCATGAAGCGGTGGCGGCAGAGGCCCCCCAGTCTCAACACCACGTCAAGTTGCGTGGGTCGCGCAGGGAGGAGAACGAGGCACGAATCTGGAGCCGCTCACATTTTCTCTTCCGCCATGTTCATCACCCGGCGCGCCCAGCGAGCATGAATGTCCGAAGCGGAAAATGTTTTGATGATGCGTTCACGGAGCTTCAGCAAAAGCCCTGCTGATATCCGCTGGGTGTGATCGGGGCCGTCTTGCCGTAGCGCGGCGAGGGCTTCCATAAATTCAGCGAACCAGTCAGGCGCACGCCCCCGCACCTGCGGCACCGGCCATTCGGCACCATGGTTCATCGAGCCGGCAAGAAACACCCGCGTGCCATCAGGCGTCATGATGCTGCGGTAGGACTCGCTGTCCATGCCGATGCCGCCTGAAACAGGCTCTTGGTAGTGAATGGTCAGCGGCAGCGCGCGCTCAGTGTCCCAGAAGCGGAAACCATCATGATCGCGCACCAGAAAAGCAGCGCCATCTGCTGTGAAACGCACCGTTTCGCAGGTGGTTCCTTGCAGCAATGGAGGACTGACTGGCTGGCTAGCGAGTGGGTTCCACAGACGGGTGGACCCGTCCCGGCATGCCGTGGCGAGCAAACGCCCGTCCGGGCTGAACTCCAGGTGGGAGAGCCAGGCCAGGTGTGGCAGGGGAGTGCCAGCCATGCGTCCCGTCTTGACATCCCAAACCCGCACCGTGGTGTCATATGAGGCGGTGGCGATATGTCGGCAATCTGGACTCCATGCCGTGGCGATGATGGTGTGCGTATGCCCCTCAAAAGTGCGGATTTTGGCACCGCTCCGCAAATCCCATAGGTGCGCGATGCCATTCGTGGAAGCGGACAGCAACCGCTCACTGTTGTCTGGCGCAAGCCGCAGGCTTTTCACCTCGCCCGCATGGTCGAGAACACGCAAAAGCCGTCCGTTGGCAGTGTCATAGATGCGAATATGGCCGTCGTTGTGCCCCGCGATGATGCGGGTGCCGTCTGGAGTCAGCACCCCAGGGCGAATAAACCCCGGCTGCTGGTTTGGCGGCCATAACTCCTCTCCTGTCTCCAAAGACCAGCCATGGACCCAGCCATTCGCTGTCAGGACATAACAACGCCGCGAATCAGGTGAGAACAGATGCACATAGACATCTCCGGCAACGGAGCGGTCGAGCACCACGCGCCCGGTGGCAAGTTCGTAAACATAAGCCCGCTTTCCTGGATAGAGGCCGATGCAGCCATATCTTCCATCGGGGCTGAGACGACCGGAATTGGAGTCACGCTGACCGTCTACCATATGGCGTTTGGGAGGCAGCGTCTGAGTGCCGCGCCAGACTTGCAGGCTTTCCTGCGTGCGGGTTGACGCGTGAGCATGGACCAAGACCGCCGATCCATCGCCAGAAGTCATGAGGTCGGCTTTGCTGCGCACGTCTCCGACCCATATTGGCCCCATCACTGATGTGCCTGTTTCGGCATCCCAGGCGCGCACATGCTCATCAGATCCATAGCTGTAAGTGCGTCTTCCTGTGGGGGCGGCGACAAGGTTCATCACGCCGTAGTGATGTTTCATCCCTGTGGAGACAGGCAGCGCCGATTCCACATCATGCACAGCCAGGCTGTTGTTATGACTGGCAAGTGTCAGACGGGTTCCATCATGATTCAATGCCACCATGCGCAAGATGGAAAGCGGGCTTTCAACGAGCTTGAATTCCTGCTTGGCTTCAATTCCCCATGTGCGTGCAAAAAACGGGCCGTCCAGGAGGGCGCAACGCTGGCCGTCGGCAGAGATCGCGCCATGACGTAACTTTTCACGCGCCGTCATGGCCAGTGACTGGCGGGAGGTGCCAGCATCCCAGACAGAGGCCTCTTTGGCAGTCCAGACCAGCAGGCGGCTGGATTGCGCAGCCAAAGCCGCGCCGACGAGCGGAGTCTCGAATGACAACGTCAGAGCAGGCTTTGTGAAATCGTGCGTGGCCCACACCGACAGCCGTCGTTCGGACCAAGCCATCAGCCATTGGCCGCTGGCGGAAAAAAGCAGGCTCTTGACTGGTTCAGCACTGTTCCACTCGATTTCAAGTGGCGGCTTGTTCACCTCATGATGGATCAAAAGACCACCAGTGGTGGCGAGAGCCAGCGCGATCGGTCCCGCAGAGGTGGCGAGAGCCTGAACGGAATTTTTCTGCGGCAGCTCATGCCGCTGTACACCGGTGGAGACATCCCAGATACGCACGACTTGATCCTTGCCTGCGGAGGCAATCCAACTGGCATCAGGTGCGAGACATGCCGCAGTTGTGGATACCGATGGAGGTTCAATCACAGGGCCGGCGAGCACGGGGAATGAATGTTGATCCACGATGGACATCGCATACATCGCGGCCTGCCAGTTTTGCGGATTCGCGCGGATCAGGGATGCCAGGTATGCCAGCGCACGCGCCGATTCGCCCTCATCCACCCAGCGCTCGATCTCCTGCCAGCGCAGCCGGTCAAGGGTGGCAGCTTGCGCCGCATTGGCCCGTTCCGCCTCACGCCACTGCCAGATGACACCGCTCATACCAACGAGCACGGAGCAAACAAACAAGCACAGGAGCAAGGCCAAGGCCGGCTTCCTCAAGGCCCAGCGCCAGATTGTTTGTGGCACGGTCAACGGCGCTGCCGACACCGGTTCCCCACGGGAAAAACGTTCCAGATCATCAGCCAGCGCTGCCGCCGTCGAGTAACGATCCTGCGGACTTTTTTCCAAGCACTTCATGCAAATCACGCGCAGATCTCTCGGGACCGCGTATGGTAGAACCGGCGGCGATTTCTGCGCGACACACCGCATTGTTTCCAACGCTGAGGCTCCATGGAAAGGCGGTCGTCCGCTAAGCAACTCATAGAGCACCGCGCCGATGCCATACACATCGGCGGCGGTGGTAATATGGCTTGCTTTGCCCTCAAACTGTTCAGGAGCCATGTAGCTGGGACTGCCAACGACTTCACCAGTGTGTGTCTCCGAACTGCTGGCGTCCATCAGTTTGGCCAGTCCGAAATCCGTCACCATCGGCTCGTCTGAAGGAGCCCAGAGGACGTTCGACGGTTTAAGGTCGCGATGGAGGATGCCGCGCTCATGCGCGTGAGCCACGGCGCGCGCGACCTTCGCGGCGGCGGAGGCGAGAGCTTTCGGATCGTCGCGATGCGAATCCGCCCAGTCGGCGATCGTACGGCCTCCCGGCACATAGTGCATCGTGAAGTAACGGTGCAGCTCGTGCTCGCCAATCTCGTAAACTGGCACGATGTTAGGATGATGCATCTTGGCGGCGGCGGAGGCCTCCTTTTGAAACATCTTCAGAGCCTTTTGCCCTGCCAGCTCCCCAGCCAGGATCATTTTCAGGGCCACCTCGCGATTGAGGCTTATCTGTCGCGCCCGGTAAACCACTCCCATCCCGCCGCGGGCGATCTCCTCGATCACCTTGTAGTCGCCGAATCCATTCCACCGCAATGTATCAAGAAAAGGATCCTCCTCATTGACCGAGTCAACCTCCGCCAGCTTCATCAGGCAGTAGGAACACAGCAGCCCGGGCTTTGTCCGAGTGCCGCAGACGTCGCACCGTGGCGAATCTTCCGAGTCGGAGGTTGAAGTTGGAGACGACATGGGCGCGAGGTGATCCTCTAAAGCATGGCACCATACGGGGTCACGCCGGTTTTGGCATTCACAAAATCGAGGCCTGATGACGCAGGCTGGTTCAAAAACTGTTCCAACTCTTGCCGCACCCGTTGCATCACCTCGGGCCATTGCCGGTTCCGGCCTTGCCGCAGCAGTCTCATCACCTGCGGATACCAGGGCGAGTCCTCGCGCCCCAGCAGCCAGCGCATGTCGGGAACGTAAGGCAGCATCACCCAGACCGGAATGCCCATTCCACCGGCAAGATGCGCCACGGAAGTATCGACGCTAATGACCAGGTCCATACCGGCGGTGAGCGCGGCGGTGTCCGCAAAGTCATGCAGCTCCTGCTCCCAGGTTTTGACCGGCATCCGGCTCACCCCATCACGATCCGCCTCACGAATCACCTTTTGCAGGCAGTGAAACTCGGCGTCCATCCTCACCAGATCGGCCAGCAATACCGCCGGCATGCTGCGCTGGAGATCGTTCGAGTGGTCCATGCTGCCTGACCATGCCAGACCAACTCGCGCTCGCGTCTTCTTGCCGAGCCGCGCGGACCACGCGCGCGCCTGCGCCTCAGGCGGGCGGAGGTATGGCAGGCGGGCGGGGATCTCCTCCAAAGGCAGCGCAAACGCACCCGGCAGGCTCATCATCGGACAGTAGCAGTCAAACAGCGGCAGTTCCTGGCCGTTCGCGATCACGCTCATGCTTTCAAAGCTCGCCTTCAGCAGCGCCACGAGTCCGTGCTGCACCTCCATGATCACCCTGGCGCCGTGCTGTTCAAACAGTGGCGCATAGCGGCAGAAGTTCAGCGTGTCGCCAAAACCGCCATCGACCGTTACGAGAACCGTCTTGCCCTCAAGACATTCGCCCCCGCGCCACAGGGGCCGGTCCAGGACGCGCAACACCTTGCCATAACGTTCCGAGCGCCAGCGCCACTCAAACATCGGCCAGCCACGAGGGTAATCACCCGCCAGGATCAGCAGTTCCGCCAGATTCCACCAGGCATCCGCATGATCCGGCGTAATCCGCAGCGCGCGCTCACAGCTTGCCGCCGCCTCGGTCACGCGCAGCAGCTCGCGCAGCGAAAGACTGCGGTTGTAAAGCGCCTCGGCGTAATCCGGCCTCAGCGCGAGGGCTTGATCATAACTTGCCACCGCCATCTCAAAGCGCCGCAGGCGGTGCAATGCGTTGCCGCGATAGTTGTGCGCCTGCGCGTCCTGCGGACACAGCCGGATCACAGCCTCGTGGCTTTCCAGCGCTTCCTCAAAGCGCTGAAGATCACTCAACACAACACCACGGTTCTTCCAGGCGTTGGCGTAGTCAGGCTCGATCTCAATCGCCCGCTCATGGCTCGCCAGAGCCTCGTCGAGGCGTTTCATGTCACGCAGTACCACCCCGCGGCTGTTGTGCGCCTCCGCAAAGTCGGGCCGGATTTCCAGCGCACGGTCAAAACTCGCCAATGCCTCCTGGTGTCGCGCCAGACAGCGTAAAACGCTGCCGCGAGCCGCGTGCGCCTTCTCATAGTCCGGTCCTGCCTTCACCGCTCGGTCACACAGCTCCATTGCCGACACCAGGTCGCCGCGCCGCGCCTGCGCCGCTGCTTCTGAAAGCCAGTCGCTTGGGTTCATTTCCAAAGATTGCGGACCAGAAACCTCCAGGACCAGCCTCCGACCAGCAAGATCCAGCCACGAGCCTCCGGCAGAAAATAAACGCCCATCATGACCAGCGGAAACGCCCCGCACTCCAGCCAAGCCTTCAGCGCAGCCGCTCTTCCCTGAGAAGCACTCCAAAGAGAGGCGGCCACCTGGAACGAAAGGCCGCCGGCGAGCATCACCGCCACCACCCTGCGCCACAAAGCATGCTCCACCGGCCACAGCCACCACGCTCCGCCGCACAACACGGCGGCCAGCAGCATGCGTCCAAGGATCATTGAACGAAAAGACATAGAAGGATCCGGCGAGCGCATAAAAAGGGGTAAAAATCAGTCAGGGCTAACGCAATTGCCCAAAAAATCAATTTCAGCCTGTAATCTCAAGCCCGAGAAATGCTGATACAAAGGGAAAGAGAATCCGCCCTTTCGAAAACACAGCCCAAACTCAGCCCATGGCATCACTAGAACAGATTCAGCTCATTATTGAAGAACTCGGCCCTGCTACCGAGGAGGTGCTAGAGGTTCAACAGCATGAAGAGGCGGCATGGACGGTGGTACTAGATGAAGCCACAGCCGTTGGTTTGGACTTCATGGCGGATCAGGAGAAACTCGTCCTTAGCATGGAACTGGGCGCAGTGCCCGAGGATCGAAAGACCGCCAGCTACGAGTTCATGCTCCTTTACAACTTCAACTGGCCTCAGTCTGGCGGCATCAAGCTGGGGCTGGATGCGCCTGAAGGTAACGTGGTGCTGATGTTCGAACTGAATGTCAGCCAACTGGAACTGCCGGAACTCCAGCACATTCTCGCCAGCTTTGTGGAGAAGGCCAGAGCTTGGCGGGAGCTTGTCGCCATAGGTCTGGGTGATGAAGCACCGCCAGATGTGATTTTCGACGATTTCCAGGGTGCCATCAGGGTCTAGCCGCGTTCAGCCGTTTTCCCGTTCAGATTGATTCCCCGAACCACGCACAAACCACCAACCCGATTTCCAACTATGAGTGGCATTTCCAGCCCTATCAGCAATCAAAGCAAATTCACCTTGGACGCTCTTTCCAAAATGGCTAATGAGGTCGGAGATGGCGACAAGATTCGAGGCCGACTTGAAAGCTCGAAAGTCTTTGGTAAAAAAGACACGGTCACCCTCTACAGTAGCAACAAAAGCGAAGGCAAGGTGAAAACGGGCAGTCGTGAAAAGAAGCAGATGCGCGCCCATGAGTTGATTGGAAAGTGCTTCGAGAATACGATCGATAGCTTCCCGCTTGATCAACAAAGAGGGCTAAGGATTGCGCTCGGAAACATCAAGGAAAGATACATGCCTCAGCAAGGTCAGGACTTGACGGGTTCCCAGCTCAAGCAGCTTGTGCTAGAATCGAATCAGGAAATCAATACCCGACTGCAAAACCTCGGTGGCAATCTCAACAAAACGACAACGTATGATGACGTGGGGTGCAGATTGCCCAAAGGGCAGCGATCAGATACCAAGTTTGTCTCCGGTCTGCCTTTGCGAGAAGTTCCAATCTCTGAAATCTCCAAGAGTATTTGGCGCAATAAGGGCGCTATGAATCTCTCGATTACAGCCGCGAACGGTCAACAGACCATCTTGACGCAGCTTGGTCAGGATCAACGATCACAGCAGCAATACACCCAGGATTTGTTTCGATCCGTCAACACGGCACTAGGCAGACCCAACTTCGACATTGGACAGCGCCTCACTGCTTTTGACCAGCTGACAAAGACTACCAATGAGCACCTGAACCCCTTTGATGGGCAAAATCGAACCGATAACAGGGGGCAACAGAATATTGGGGACAATCAGGATGTCTTCGTTCTGAAATACGCATCCAAAGAATTTGCGCTGTTTTGCACAGGACCTCTAGTAAAGGCTTTCTCAGGCATAGAGAATGGAAAGTTTCAAACTGGAATGAGGGACAAGTTTGATACCTGCAACATTACATTGCAGCCCAATGGCCACTTAAGTGTGGAGGGCGGCTTAACCCTGCCCATAAGAAAGGACGGCAGCGAAGTTGCAACGGTCAGAATCACGATGACAGCTCAAGTGAATTCAGACACCGGTAATGCAACTATAGGTCTCAACGTATCAAATCTGACCTTCAATCATTTGGCGAACGCCAACGATCGCAGTCTCCTCTACGAAGCCCTCAGCAAAGAGCTTCCTGGGGGCATTTGAAACACCCCATTCCGATGGCCAACCCAATTCTGCATCTTTTGTTGATGCGATCAAACAGCGCTGTAGTGCAACGCCAACAACTGTAACTCGTCCCGTAGGTCATAGCACCCTCTCCAGCGCCTCAAGCGCACCTGCCACCGAACCGCGCACCCACTCGACACCTTGTTCATCCGTGAAATAGCGGCCGCCGAGGTGCTTGACGTAGAAAGGCTTCATGCGGGCGGTGTCTAGACTGTCCTCGGGACGCCAGCTCACGGCGTTGATGTGGCCGTTGACATGGGTGAGCCCGGCCCGGCTTTGGTGCAGGGTTTTGATGAAGCGCACGAGGTCTGCAAAGGGGCTGTAGAGGCCCTGGCGGTCCTGGTCGCGCTCAATCATCCCGAGGATGAGCGTGGTGGTGTCAGACGGATCGACGCGATAGACAATCCGCGACCTCCCGAGGGAGATTTCCCAGCCTAGAGGCGGTCCGAACAGCCCGCCGGGCTGGTAGATTTTCGGGACGATTCCCTGCGTTTCGAGCCATGCGGTGAACGCGTCTTTGAACAGGCCGGCCATGCTGAAAAAGGTTTTTCTCAGGCCGATTGCGCCGCTTGGCAACTTTCTTGTAATCCCCGACCGGTTTTTGCGGATGCATGAGTGTACCGCCGTAGCGGAAGTCCCCTGACGCACTCATGAACATCATCAAAGTGGATCAACTCAGCGCTGCCGCACGCGCCGGCGCACTCGATGGTTCGCTGGCCTACGCCTCCATTTATGAACAGCACCGCACGCTGATCAACCAAACGGCCGCCGGCAGCCTGCGCGGACTGGAGCAGATGCTGGAGCAGACGGGCATTTATGGCGCGGCGATAAATACCCTGAAGGAGGCCTCGGATAAGATTTACACGGCCAATGATCTGGCCTTCAAAGATCCCTTTGGCGCGGCCTCCGGCAGCCTCCAATCGCAGCATAACACCGCGACGATCAACGGGCTGCGGACCCAGGCCGCCCCCTACGCCACCACCGCGCAGGGGATTCAAAGCACCGCGCAGAACGCGGTGAACGGCACGGTCTCCACAAACGCGGAGCGCGGCCACGCCGACCGCGTGAAGCAGGCCGCGGACGAGCTGTCCACGCTGGGCACCGGCTATCTGATAAACCAGGGAGACCCCGGCGCTTCCCGCCACCACGCGACGCAGGCGCGGACCAACGCGACCAACGCGCGCAACGACGCCCAGGCGCTCTGGAACACGCTCAACGCGCAAAACCCGAAGCCAACCGACCGTCTGCAAGCGACACAGGCGGTGATCAACGCGGCACAGGACGTGATCAACCACGCCAACAGTGTCCTCGATTTCGTCAATAACACACCCATCTCCATCATTCGCAGCCATAGCCCCACCACCCATGATCTTGGGGATGGCTACTCGCTCTCCACCTGGGGAAATTCAGGCTACTGGACTCTCACAGGGCCTGACAGTGAAGGCATCCTGGTGCGGCCGGATGGCAGCGTCGATCCCTTGAAAGGCGGAGCAGGCTGGCAATTTCAAAACACCTCCAGCTTCGTGCTGCCCAACCAGACGAAGATCACCGTCACCCCCGGTTCTCCTGGCAATCTCGAGGTCACCCGCGGCATTCACGACTTTTCCATCAACAACATTCGGCTCAACAACTCCCCCTCCGTCACTGGATACAATTCGAGAAACGGAAGGGATCTGGACCGCGGCTCCAACGACGGCCACATCCTGAACATGCGAGGAAACGCAAGCGCCTGGGTCAATGGCGGCTCATGGGTCCAGGGCAGCCAGACCGTGAGTGGTGGGAACCTGCTGGGGGACACGGGCAGTCGCGAAATCATCGCCACCTCGCCCATCTCCAACGAACTGCGGCTGGATCCCACGGACGTGGACATCTCCGCAGAAATGACGGCTTTCCTCCGGGACGGAGGCTTCACTGACTACGATTACGACGGTGACGGCAAGCTCAACAACCTCGAACTCACGCAGGTGGCGATTGAAACCGCCAATTTCATCAAGTCCATTCAGGACTCTTATCAACAAGCGCTGTCACGCCTGGTGCAGGCGAATCAAGCCCTCAATGAACTGAACACCATCATTGAGGAAATGCAGAAACAGACGGAGCGCGATTCTGAATCGCGTCTCAACGATGCCATCACGGCAAAGACCCAGTTGGAAGCCATCGAACGCCGTTTGGTCGCCGCCTTGCAGTTGCTCCAGAGCAATGATCCGCTGGCATCCACGGTGCAGAGCGACATTGAGTCTCAGGCCAACTCCGTGTTGCAGCAGCTCACCGGAATCACCCAGAACGGCGGCGTCGCCACAGACTCAGGAACCCCACCCACCGCCAGCACAGGCTCGCCCCCCCTCACCACCGGAACCACGGAATCCAATGCCGGAAACAGTGACCCGATCGGCGATAGCCTGCGGCGGGCCAGTCGCCTGCTGTCCGGCATTCTCGGCGGTGGAAATCTCAACATCCTGGAAATCCCGACGCCAACGAACCCGCCCGGCGGCGCATCTTCAACTCAACCCTCGCAGGCGCCTGCTCCATCTGGCACAGCATCCAACGATGCTCCGTTCGATCTGCCGGGCAGCTACTCTTCTTCCCCTCCACTCGCGGCCTCCGGACTCCCCGGCACTCAGCCGCCCACCGCGTCACCGGCACCGGGTTCGGCGCCCTCATCTACCGCAGCGGCCGGCTCACCGCTGCAGGGGCTCCTCACGCAGATCAATGCGCTGTCAGATGAGTCCGCGTCCGGGCCGCTGAATCTGGAAACCATCACCGCAGGCCTGGGAGCCCTGCTCACCAGCCTGAACGACCTCGGAGTCTTCGGCACGCCTGACCAACCCGGCACTGAAGGTCTGAACAGCTTGCTCCAGGGATTCACACAACAGGTCGGCAGTCCCTCTCCCACAAGCCCCGACCTCACGGCAGAATCAACCAGTGACCCGAGTGCTGCGCCCGGAACGACGCCACCCTCGTCAGATCAGGCCGGCCTCTCTGATCAGTTGGTGGCCTTCCTTTCCATCCTCAATCAACTCGGCGCCGCTCTTCAATCAGCCGACAGCCCTTCAACCACAGGTGAAGGATCAAGCCCTTCTGGGATCGCCCAACCCTCTGCACTGCCCTTGTCCGCGCAGCAGTTGCTGCAACTGCTTACCGGCGCTTCTTCCGCATCCCTGCCGGCGCTCACGGCCACCAGCCAGCAAGTGGCAGCCATTCTCGCCGGAAATGCCACGCTGGGTTCCGCAGGCGCATCCCAGAGCTCCAACACGCAGCCTTCCCAAAATCAGACCGCGCCGGTATCACGCATTGCCGAGCAACTGCAAAAAGTCCTCCAAGGCATGGCCGAACTTGGCTCCGCAGGCGCGGGCCAGAACACCGGCACGGCCGGCAGCACGGCTCCGAGCGCTACGGACCTGCGGCTTGGCCTGCAGGCCTTCCTGATCGCCCTCGGCTCCTCAGGACTCTTTGGCTCCCCAGTCGGCACCCAAAGCCCGGGTGGCGCGTCTTTCCAGACTGACAAAACCCAGGCCATCAGCACGATCTCCGGCAACTTCCAGACCGACCCCGAGCTGCTGAAGATCATCGAGAAAAACCTCAGCCAGGCCCTGCAGACCCAGCAAAAACAAATCACCCAGGCCAACACGCTCTTTACGGAATCCCAGGAGATCGTGCAAAAGTTCGTCACCCTCCTCCAGGAGGACGACCTCGTGCGCGACGTGGTGAAAAGCGACGAACTCTCCGACGATCAGCAGGCGCTGTTTGATGACCGCATGAAGGACATGAAGAAAGATCTCGGCATCGAATGGGGCAGCAGCAGTGACGGCAGTCCCGCCACACAGAGCCAGCTTGTGTCCAAAGCCATGCAGTCTGGAATGATGGTCTAACCAGAATTGGAAACCATGAGTGAAATTCCACCCGAGCCAGACACCATGACCGCTGCCCGGTTGCAGATCGAGCGCATGGATGCGCTGCTCGCTGAGGGAAAAGCCGCCATGACCCTTATGGATCAGTTCTATCAAGATCATGAAATGATCCCCGGCCTGGGAGAGCAGATTCTGACCAGTGAAGAGGTGCCCGAGCGCCACCGCATCATCTTCAGCAAGCTCCTTGCGGAGCTACGCATCCTCGACCAGCGCATCGACGAAATCGACCCCAACAGCCCGCAACGCGCTCCCGTAGCGGTCAGCGCGCGCGCCGTTGGCAACCGCTACCGCATTTAATCTCAAAACTGCATCCTATGGCCACTATCAATTTCAAGACCCAGACGCTAGCTGACCTTTACGCAGGAGGCGCAAATGCCGGACATTTGAGTTATTTCCGCAACAACGCATCGGAGGCGATCAAGAGCGACATCCTCTCTCTGGATCAGCGTATCGCCAACTTTCAGAATGTGATCACTGACGGTGCCAAGGCTGGCAACGAAGATTTCCCTTATGACAAAGACTACTTGAAACGCGAATTCATGGAAGAGGTACTGGCAAACATGCTTAAGCGGCAAGATTATTCGGGGTTTTTCAATAATGTCGGCACACCCGTTTCAGGCGGCCTGCTGCGCAACCTTGACGGTCAATACTCAGTGTTAGCACAAGGTAACTCAAGCTTCTCAGGGAGGTGGGATGGAATCAATTTCTCCAATATGACCTTGGCGGAGATGCGCAACGGCCTCAATCATTATGATCCCAACAATGGTGGCCTCAGAGTCTTTGACGCCTACTCGGCGTGGATCGATGCGGTTTTTGCCGAGGGAAACAAACTTAAATCGAATCCAACGGCCGAAGTAAACATCGTCACCTCCATCTCGGAGAGGACTCTGCCGAATTCGAACAATCCTACGGTTGTGTATGACCGTGTCTCATCGGTCAACACAGGAACCAAAGATGCCGAAGACAAACCAATCTTCAAGTATTATCTGATCGCCAAAGGCGCGCCCATCTCAGATGTAACCAAGGTGGTGAACAGGGGAACCCTTAATGCAGATGCGCCCATCGATTCGTCAGTTAGTCTCGCCCCGGCACAAAACGTCTCATCCACTTACATCGAAGTGGACAAAAACCTGCAGCCTGTCACGGGAGACTCCGTTCTTAGACCAACCAACAACCTGTCTCCAAGCATGTATCTGTATTATTTCATGGAGGCGCGTATCCGCATCCTGCGCGGGCAACTAAACATGAAGGAGGCGGTGACCAGTGAGATCCGCGACGATCTCGCCAAAGCCAACGCGGCCTATGCGGATCTGGAGGCTCAGGCGGCCAAGACGCGCTCACAGTCTCCCGACGGTAAAACTCAGAATCCAGATACTAGCTCTGAAACTCAAACCATGGACTTTTTTGAAGCCACTAATTCCAAAAAAGGAGATAGAATGTACGACGGCAACGGAAATGATGATTCGCATAACTACGGTGAGTGGGGCAGCAGCCGCAGTTCCCTCAAATCCTACATCGACCGCAAGTCCACCCAGTCCCAGGACGCCATGCTGGACTATCAGACGACGCTGAACCGCTTCAATCAGGCCTACGAAGTGATGAGCAAGCTCCAGGAAAAAATGGACGGCCTCGTCAAGAGCCAGCTCCGCAATGTGGGCTGATGGCCAAAAATGCGAACCCCCTCTTTTTTCAATTTACCCCATGACCACCACGCAAGAGAACGCCGAAGAAGCCGCAGGCGGCTTCCCTTTTGAAACCGCTGAAGACTGGCAGAACTTCTTCGAGAAGTTCGGCGCCAACGGACGCACTTACCAGGACTTCACCCAGCTCACCCCCCAGAGCATGGAGGCCATTTACATGGTGGCCTACAACCTGTACAACGCAGCCAAGTATGGCGAGGCGGAGAAGATTTTCCAACTGCTGTCCATCCTCAATCATTTCGACAAGCGCTTCTGGATCGGCCTCGGCGCCTGCCGGGAGCAGCAGAAGAAATACGACAACGCCATCAAGGCCTTCGGCTTCGTGGTGATGTTGGACATCCACGACCCCGCCCCGCAGCTCCTCTGCGCAAAGTGCTTCATCGCCCAGGGAAAAACCGAGGACGCGCGAGGAGCGCTGGAAGCCGTCATTTTCAATTCCGCTGAAAAACCCGAGTTTGCGCAGCTCAAACAGGAAGCGTCGGGACTTCTGGATCTCATCAACACCCCTTCAGGCAAGCCCTAACCTCAACTCCAAATGAACATCAGCAACACTCCATCCATCCTCGGCGGCGGAACGGCAAACGCCCTGCATGAGACCCTGGTCGATCTCCGAAAGACCGCCGGAGATTCCATCACCAAGGCGCTCACGGAACTGCAAACCGTCAACTCCGTCGGTGTCGCCACCGGTAAGGATGGCGTGCTCCAGCTTTCTCCGCCGAAAGGGATGATGAACGTGATGGATATCACGCTGCGCATCGGCCTGCTCCAGGACGCGCTCAACCAACTCATGCAGCAGGTTTCCAAGAACGAGATTGAGGGCCGCCTCAATGATCTGAACCGCGAGAATCAGGAGCAGCTCGCCAAATTCAAGGACCAGATGAAGCACGTCGAGGAACAGGTCAAAAAGAACAACGAAGCAGCGAAAAAGACCAACATCTTCCAGGCCATCGCCAACTTCTTCAAAGCCATCGTCAACGCCATCGTGGCCGTATTCAACATCATCGCCGCCGTGGGCTATGCGCTCACAGGGAATGTTGCCGCGGCAGCAGGTCTCTTTGTCTCCGCCGTCGCGCTTCTGGCCTCTGCTGCCATCGATGTGATCAAGGGGCTCGACTCGCTGCTGAAAGCGGCTGGCGGTGGTGGCTTCCTCAGCGATGCCGACATCCAGCGCATGACGAAGGCGACGGAGATCCTCGGCTATGTGGCTATGGCGGCCGCCATGATCGGGGGGCTTGGTGCGATTGTCGGAGGTATCAGCAAAGGGATGGCACTGGCCACACAAAAACTGACCCAAATCGGCATGCAGGAAGGTGCCAAAAGTCTTGTGGCCAGCGCGGCCAAAGATGCCTTCAAGGAACTCCTCCAGCAGGTCCCGACCAAGGCAGCGCAAGAAGTGGCCAAGACCGCCGCTGAAAAAGCCTTTCAGCAGGCGATTCAGGAGGCCGCGAAAATGAGCGCCAAGGAGATTGGCTCCAAGGTCATCCAGGAAACTGTCGTCACAGCTTCCAAGGAGACCATCAAGGCCGCAATTCAAACTCTTGTGAAGGAAACCATCAAATCCGCCCTCCTTCCTCTCATGAGCATGATCAAGAGCACCGCCCTGGTCCAAGGCATCGGAGGAGGAGCGACTTCCATCATTACAGGCGTCGGTAGTCTCGTGGTCGCTGACATCAAAAAAGATGCTGCTGAGGAAAAACGCAAGGCTGAGGAAGCAGAGGCACAAGCCAAGGCCATCGAAGCCATGATTCAAATGCTGCGCCAATTGATTGAGCAGCTGCAGCAGGACCTTGAGGCCATGCTGGAATCCGCGATGGAGGCCGTCACGGCCATCTTCAACGCTGCCGACGAAACAGCCTCGTCCATGAAACAACTCATGCAATTCCAGCCAGCCTGATCCGCCTGTCATTCATCATGAACATTTCCCTCAATCTCTCCTCCTCGACACCGCTGACCGTCGATACCTCGACCCAGACGCAGCAGACCCAGTCGAAAAGCACCAACACGCTGACCGTCAGTGTCACCAGCGGCAATCAGAACACCAGTGGCACCTCGAACAACGCCATCATCCTCAGCTACCCGCTGCTCGGTCCGGAGGACATCTCCATCAACGAACTGCTGCAGGATCTCAAAAACTTCGACTTCGACCAGCTCAAGGGCATGAGCCTCAGCGCCTCGGTCATATCGCTCAACTCGTTGGTGGGCGATGTCGCCAATGCGATCGCCAACGGCGGAGAGAAGTTCATCAAAGACAATGAACAGACCCTGACTGAGTTTTTTGGCAATGTCGAAAAGCAGGCCAAACAAGCCGAAACGCAGCTCTTTGACCTGATCAACAACAGCAGCTACCCGGACTTCAACAAGTTCCTGAGCCTCATGCTCACTTCCGCCCAGGAACTGCGTGAACTCGCCTCCCAGGCCAAGCACAGCATGGTCATGGCACAGTATGACAATATCATGGACCAGGCGAAGCAGATGGAGATCACGGCGCAGAAGAACTATGAATCGACGATGAAGGAGATCGAGGCCTCCAAAAAGGAAGCCATCGGCAAAATCATCTCTGGATCTCTTTCTATCGCCACCACGGTGGGTGGTGGCCTGATTGGCGGATCGATGAAAGGCGTCGGCGGTCTCACCGGAGCGCAGATGGGTCAGGGAATCGGCGGATCTCTCGGACAAATCGTCGAAGGGGGCATGGGAGTGGCCGCCGCGAAGGATCGCATGGACGGTGCCGCCCTGAGACTGGAAGCCGACCTCGCGGAAGCCATTCGCAAGAAAATGGAGGGCACCCAAAAGCTGCTTCAAGAAGCTGAAGGCCTCACGGATGAGCTGCGCGACATCGCCAAATCCCTCTCGGACATGGTGCTGAAACTCTACCAGGACTTCATTTCCACGCACAACCAGATACTTCAGCGTGCGAACATCTAGGACGCTCCGCCACTTTCCGTGCCGGGAGATGTAATCCTCCCTGCGGCAACGGTTATGCAAATGCAGAGATGATAGCGTCCGTCACCATTTTTCACTTTCAGCAGCCGTCCCCTGCCGGCTGGGAGGCGGCGTCATGAACGTCGCCCCCGACGTGCGCTCTTCGGTGAGTTCCTTTTCCAGCAAGGCTGGGCTGGCGGACACCCTGGCCCAAGCCCAGCGGCAGGAGGGCAACTTCAAAGGGCAGGCCGTCACCATTCAGGACGCCACCACGGCGCTCGCCAGCGCGGCGGAGGAGATGACCTTCGCGGCCGCCGAAAAGGTGGAGAAAAAGCTCTCCGAGCGCAAGGCGGGCTCCAAGGAGGCCATGAAGCTCAACGTCTCCGAACTGGCGGACAAATATGTCCAGATGATGGGTGAGTCGAAGCCGAGCCACAAGCTGCACGAGTTCATCGACGCCCTGAAGAAAAAAGGGGGGGATGCCACCGAACAGGACATCCGCGACATGCTGCAGCGCGAGTTCAGCGATGTCTCTGAGCAGTATGCCGCCATCGCCTTTGCCGAGGAGGCGCTGACCAATGAAGAAGGCCACGAAAAGCTGCTGGCAACGGTGACTTCCGTGAAGGAGACGCTCATGAAGCAGGCGGGACCGGCCATCCGTGCTGGCATCAACATCGCCGCCGACGTTCTGAAATTCTCTGCGCAGGGCCTCGAACAGCTCGACAAGCTGCGGGATCTCTACCGCTACGCCGTGCTCGGCCGGGAGACTGTCTCCGACATGTACCAGGCCATCATGCAGCGCTACGGCGAGAGCCGCTTCCCGCAGGCGCTCGACTTCCTGATCCAGGCGGCCGGCAACGACCTGGACGCCCACGGCATGGGCCCCTCCCTCGAGCCGGCGCACCTCGAAACCGCCGTCAACAACATCAATTACGTGCAGCAGATGGGAAACCTCTACCGCGTGCTCGACGAGCTGGTGGAGAAAGTGCGCCCCAACCCTGGACCCAACTTCGCGAATGCCTGATGACTACACAGCCCATGACCTCATGCGCGAGCTGCTGGAGATGACAACCCAGCGGTGGATTGACCCTGAACGCTTCATCCAAATCACCAACAAAATCGGAGTCCGCCATTCAGAAATGCGAATCTATTTCCTCACCCAACTGCGCGAAAGAGTGCGGCAGATCCCCCTCAAGCTCTACCCGACGCCGGATATCCGTGAAAAAATGCTCGACGCGCTCCAGCAGGCCATGGACACCGAAATCTCACGCGAAGAGGTCGCAGCATGAGCGCGATTGACGACACCATTCGCGAATTCGGACGCTCCATCGGCATAGAGGACCTGGCCCTGCGCGACGACGGTGCGCTGGTGCTGGACATGCAGCAGCTCGGCACACTGGCCATCGAATGGATCGGTGAACGCCGCGAGGAGGTGTCACTGAGCCTTTCACGCCGGATCACACCGCCGGACGAGGCGGCATGCGGGCGGCTGCTGGAGATTTGCCACTACCGCGAGCCTTCCGCCTGGCCGGTGCGCGCCGGACTCTCCGGTGCCGGCGAACTGATCTTCGCCATCCGCATGGAGACCTCCGACTTCACGCTTTCCGCCCTCCACCAGGCGCTCGACCGGCTGGATGAGATGCACCAGCAGAGCGCCGCCTTCACGCGGCCGGCATAGACACCTCACCTCTCCCCCGCTGTATGCAGATGCTTCCGGAATCCTTCCAGCCCCGCCTCGGCCTCGCCTCCATCGAGCTGTCGGACGAGTCGCCGCATCCGCTGCTTCCGGAGGATTCGCGACTCCAGCCCATCGATGCGGCCGTCGAGCGGCAGCTTGAGGCCATGCTACAGGCCGAGACGTTTGAGAAGGTGATGCTCGACGCGCTGCGACCGCTGGTGCATGATCGCAGCATCCTGCTCCCCGGCATCTTCCACCCATTGCGCGAGCAGGTGCTGGATTCCCTCAAGGCCGCACTCCCGCATGAGAGTGATCCCGCCGTCTGCACGGACATGGAGACCGCCATGGAGCTTCTCGATCAACTCGGCGAGGCACACGCCCTCGGCGAGCAGTACCGCTACGCCCTGCTGAAAGGATGACATGAACGAACAACCGTCCCAGTCCCCAGAAACGCCGCCGGCCAAACACGCCGGGCGTGGAGGCTTCGCCCTGACTTCGCGACAGAAGGACTGGATGATGCTGACCGCGTATCTGCACCTCGAACAGCACAAGGCCGACAAGGCAGGGGCACTGCTGCGTTTGGTGTACCACGTCTTTCCTGACGATCCTGAGGTGCAGCGTTGCCTCGCGCTGGCTGAGCTGATGGGCGGCTCACCTATCGCCGCGGCGCGGGCGGCGACGCGCGCCTTTAAGCAGGCCGACGGTCGTCTCCGCGTGCCCGTGGGTCTCGTCTTCGCCAAGGCCCTCTGGCAGCAGGGCAGCCACGAAGCCGCGCGCGACTTCCTGGCGACACTTCTCACCCCCGAACGCCGCTAACCGATCATGCCAGGCCAACTTGCCGCCGTCCAAAACGCCCTCACGAAAGGCTCCAAATACTACGACGTAGCGCTGGCCGTCGTCGTGGTGCTGATCCTCTCCCTGATGATCCTGCCGGTCCCACCGGCCGTGCTGGACCTGCTGCTGGCCGTCAATCTGGCGGTCTCCATGCTGCTGCTCATGCTCTCCATGTATGTGCCGCACATTCTGGAGTTCTCCACCTTTCCCTCCCTGCTGCTGGTCACCACACTGTTCCGCCTCTCGCTGAACATCACCACCACCCGCCTGATCCTGCTGCACGCCCACGCGGGTGACATCGTCTTCACCTTCGGGAACTTCGTCGTCGGCGGTAATTTTGTCGTCGGCGTGGTGATCTTCCTCATCATCACCATCGTGCAGTTTGTCGTCATCACGAAAGGCGCCGAGCGCGTGGCCGAAGTGGCCGCCCGTTTCACGCTCGACGCCATGCCGGGAAAGCAGATGAGCATCGACGCCGACCTGCGCGCCGGAAACATCACGCAGGAGGAGGCGAAAAAGCGCCGCCGCATGATCGAAAAGGAGAGCCAGCTGCACGGCTCCATGGATGGCGCCATGAAGTTCGTCAAGGGGGACGCCATCGCCGGCCTCATCATCACCGCCATCAACATCACCGCCGGCATCGCCATCGGCTCGCTGCAAAAGGGTTGGGAGATCGGCAAAGCGGTCACGACCTACTCCATCCTCACCATCGGCGACGGCCTTGTCTCACAGATTCCCGCGCTGCTCATCTCGATCACCGCCGGCATGATCGTCACCCGCGTGGGCAACGAGGAGGAAGGCGGTGCGCTGGGCGGCGACGTCGGCATGCAGCTGCTCTCCCAGCCGAAGGCGCTCATGATCGCCGCAGGCTTCATGTTCGGCTTCGCCCTCATTCCCGGTTTCCCGAAGATTCCGTTCATCATCCTCGGCATCGGTGCCGGGATCGTCGGCTACGCGAATTTCCGCACCATGGCGGAACCGGAGCCTGTCGAGCACGACAAGCGGAATCTTCCCGCCGCCGCCGCCTCCGGAGCCAAGCCCGCCATCAAGCAGCGGCGGGACGATGGCGACGAATTCTCCGTCACCGTACCGCTGCTGATGGATGTCTCCGCGGCGAGCCAGGACGAAATCGACGCCAACTCGATGAACGACGAACTCATCCGCGTACGGCGGGCGCTCTACCACGATCTCGGCGTCCCCTTCCCCGGCATCCACCTCCGATTCAACGAGGCGCTGCCACAGGGGCAATACAAGGTGCTGCTGCACGAAGTGCCGATCGGCGAGGGCATGTTCAAAGCCGGCTGCGTGCTGGCCCGCGAAAAGCCGGACACGCTGACGATGCTCGGCATTCCCTTCACCGAGGAGAAGCCCTTCCTCCGCGGCCTGCTGCCGCTCTGGGTGCCCAAGGAGCAGGTGAAGGACCTCGAAAAGGCCAAGGTGCCGCATCTCGCGCCCACGCAAGTTCTTACCTACCATCTCTCCGTCATCCTGAAGCGCTACGCCGGAGACTTCGTCGGCCTGCAGGAGACCAAATACTTGCTGGAAAAAATGGAAGGCCAGTTCCCCGAACTCGTGCGCGAGGTGCAGCGCGTACTCCCGGTGCAAAAGATCACCGAGGTCTTTCAGCGACTCGTGCAGGAGGAGGTCTCCATCCGCAACCTGCGGACCATTCTGCAGTCCCTCATCGAATGGGGGCAGAAGGAGAAGGAGGCCGTGCTGCTCACCGAGTATGTCCGCTCCAGCCTGAAACGCTACGTCAGCTACAAGTTCAGCCGCGGCCAGAACATCCTCACCGTTTACCTGCTGGAGCCGAATCTGGAGGAGAAAATCCGCAAAGCCGTGCGCCAGACCTCCGCAGGCGCCTACCTCGCCCTAGAGCCGCTCACCGTTAAGAATCTTCTCGCCTCCGTGCGCAAGGAAGTCGGCAACATCCAGGAAACCAACCAGCGCCCCGTGCTGCTGACCTCCCTCGACGTGCGCCGCTACACCCGCAAGCTCATCGAGCAGGAGTTCTACGAGCTGCCCGTGCTCTCCCACCAGGAGCTGACTGAAGAAATCACCATCCAGCCCCTCGGACGCATCAGCGCTTGATCCGCCACCGTCCACCTCCCGAATCATGAACGACCCGCTCCAGGAAAACATCACCATCCTTTGCGAAGAAGTCGGAATCCCGGCCGCCGCACCTGATTCAAGCGGCGTTTATCGCATCGCCATCGACGGCCAGGAGATCCGCATCTTCACGCTCTCCGACGGGCGGGCCATTCTCCTCGGCGTCATCGGTGTTGCAGCCGCCTTGGCCGAGCAGCGTGAAGAGACCGGGCATAGCCTTCTCACCGCCTGCCTCGCACTGCAGGCCGTCCGCTTCGGCAAGCTCGCCTCGAAAGAGGTTCTCACCCTCGAACCGGAGACCGGAGAGCTGGTGCTCTGGCGCCCACTCGACTCTCAAGACATGTTCGTGCCGGCCTTCCTCGTCACGGCGGAAGTGCTGCTCAACGAACTCGAATTCTGGAAAAACTGGCTTTCCACCCGCTGAATCCATGACACAAGCGCGCCTCCATCCCCTCCTGCTGATCCTGGCCGTCATGGCTGCAACATGGCCGTCCCTGCTGCACGCCCAGTGGGACAATGGCCCGCCCTGGCGCACCGCGCGCGTCAACTTCGTGGCAGCCCAGCGCCCCGTGCGGGACCTGCTCAAAGAATTCGCCGCCTCGCAGAGCATGCCGCTCTCCATGAGCGATGCGGTCAAAGGCGTCGTCAGCGGAACCTTCCAGGGGATCGAGACGCAGCGCTGGCTCAATGCGATCAGCGAGTCGAACGACCTGATCTGGTTCTACGACGGCGTTCGGCTCAACATCGAGACGACCGACGAGGTGCTTTCCCGCCCGCTCTATGTACCCAACCTCACGCCGGAGACCCTGAACGACGTGCTCTACTCCGTCGGCTACGCCAGCGGCCCGCCCGGCCGCCAGGTGGAGGCGCGCGGTGGGCATCGCCCCGGCCTGATCCTGCTCGTCGGCGGGCCGCAATACATCCAGGCCACCGAGGCTCTCGCCCGGGATCTCGACGAGCAAGAAGGTCAGCGCTCGAGTGAGGAGATCGCCGTTCGCTCCTTCCGGCTGAACTATGCCTCCGCGAGTGACCTGACTCTGAACACCGGATCCACAAGCACGATCGTTCCCGGCGTTGTCCGCTCGCTACAGACCCTCATGACCAATCAGGTACCCGGCAGCGGCATGTCCACCGGTGTCGAAGAGACGCAGCTTCCCCGCTCCAGGCCGGGACTGCGTGGCACCGGACTGGCCAGCATCGGCGACCCCCGGCCCAACCCGATGGTGCCCGCGCGTCCCGCTACGCCGAGCGCCGCACCGGCTGACCGCAACAGCGTGGAGCCCCCGAACCCGAACGATCCCCGCGCCCCCATGATCGTGGCGGATACGCGCCTGAACTCCGTCCTCGTGCGGGACGTCGCCTCCCGCATGCCGCTCTACGAGCAACTCATCAAGATGCTCGACGTGCCGACCAAGGCCATCGAGATAACGGCCGCCATCGTGGACATCGACTCGCAGAACGGCCGCCAGCTCGGCTTTGAACTGCTCGGCTTCGGGCAAAAGGACGGCGACCTCTTCCGGCTCGGCTTTGACGCGGACCGCGGCGCGTTCGACGGTGTCAACACCCAGGGCCAGATCCCCAGCTTTGCCGACGGGACAAACCTGGCACGCGGAGCCGGCTTGAACGCCACCGCGCTCATCGGCGGGGCCGGCTACCAGCTTCTCACCCGCCTGCGGGCCATCGAGCAGGCCGGAGCCGGGCAAATCGTCTCCAGCCCCTCGGTTTTGACGATGGAAAACGTCCAGGCTGTAATCCGCACCGACGAAAAGGTTTACGTAAGGGTAGAAGGCAATATGGAAGTGGACCTCTTCGATGTTTCAACGGGCGTGCAGCTCCGCGTGACCCCCACCCTCATCAATGAGGGAGGGCGGCAGGACTACCGTCTGCAGATCGACATCAAGGACGGCAGCTTCGTGGATCAAACCGTGGACGACATCCCCGTCACGCGCGAAAGCGCCATCAACACCCAGGCAGTCGTCCCGGAAAGCAAGACCCTGCTGCTCGGCGGCTACTTCGTCGAGCGCCGGACCGACTCCATCCGCAAGGTGCCGCTGCTCTCCAAGATTCCCGTGCTCGGCAAGGTGTTCTCCCGCGACGAAAAAACTCACAACCGCAGCCAACGCTTTTTCTTCATCACCCCCCGTCTCGTGGAGATCGGCCGCGAAGCCACGACCCCGGCAAACTTCGCCGACTCCGCCGGCAGTGAAATCGCCCTGCCATCCCGCCTGCCTGCGGAGGAAACCTCCCGCACCGCCACCGAGGATCTGGCCCGCAGGCTCGCCAGTGGCGGCCTGGACATGACGCCTTCCTTGAAGAACAACCCGCTCCTTCCCAACCTCGACACCGTGCCGAGCGCGAAGCCATGGGTCGAGCCGCAGCCCCCGCCCGCTGAGAAACCGCAACGCACCCCCCTCTTCAAAAGACGTCCATGAGCAGCACTCGCAGTCAATGGCTCCTCAAAGTCATCTCTGGCCCGCATCAGGGCGCGGAGATCGCCCTGAACCCGGGCAAGACGCTCATCGGCAGCGACGACGAGTGCGACGTCGTTTTGCATGATGTGCTGGTCGCGCCCCAGCATCTGGAACTCGAACTCGACGACGGCGGCATCAGCGCCGCACCGCTCGGCGGACGCGTCTTTGTCGGTGGGAAGCGCATCCGGGATGCCAGCCAGAAGGTCGCGGACTTCTCCTTCCTCTCCATTGGCGGATCGCACCTCGTCATTGGCCGGGCGGATGCCGTCTGGCCGCTGCTCTCACCCGCAGACGTGCCGGAGCTCGAAAAAGAGGCGGAAACCCCGCCTCAGGAAGACCCGGCTGAGAAATCCAAATCCGACACTTCAGCCAAAGACCCCGCGCCCCCCACGCCGCCGCCCGCAGGTGAACACACCCCCGCCCAGCCACCCGCTCCTTCGGCGCTGACTCCCATCCTCGGCATCACCGCAGGCGTCGTCCTGCTTCTCGGCTGGGCCTTCGTCTATTACGATTTCAATGGCGGGGACCCGGGTGCGAAATCCAAGCCCGCAGAGCCGGTCGAACTCGCCCGCGCGATCGTCGAGGACATGGGCTTGCTCGGCAGCGTCACGATCGAGGAAAGCGCGGGCCGTTTGAACGCCGTCGGCTATGTGGACACCGAGAGCCAGCAGCGTGAGCTGCAGGCCGCCTTCCGTGCGGGTGCGCCCGGGCTGCGCACCAAAATCTACAACCTCGAAAAAATAGCCTCCAGCGCACGCTCCCTCATCGACAGCCAGAACCTGCCGCTGATGGTCTCCAGCCTGGCCGAGGGCAAGCTCAAGGTCACCGGCACACTGCCCTCCGCCGAGCCGTGGATCCGGATGCGCCGCACCCTGCTCAACGAAGTGCCAGGCGTCAGCGGCATCGAAGACGGCGTGGAAATCGCCGCCCCGCGGCCCGTGGTCGCTGCCGCAGCGGCTGTCGCGTCCTCAGCTCCTCCCACCGCGGCTTCAATCTCCTTCTCTGTGCCGAAACCAGCGGCCTACGAGGCTCCAGCGCCTGATCCGGAGACAGATTATCTCGTCACGGCGGAAACCATCGACACGCCCGACGCCACTGTGGCCACCATCCGCCCGGACGATGAGAACGGCCTGGCCTATGTCCGCCTGAGCACCGGCGGCGTGTACTTCAATGGCGCCCGCCTGCCTTACGGCGGCACGATCGACCGGATCGAATCCGACCAGGTCACCGTCATCGAAAAAGGCGTCAAACGCGTCCTCCGCCAGGGAGACGCAGCCATGAAGCAACGCAGAACAACCGCCACCACCCCATGAGCACCGACCCTGCCGCTGATCCAGAACTCAAGGCCCGCATCGACACGGCGGAGCTGCTCGAAACCCTCGCGGCCGACGCCGACGGAGCGTTCTGCGCCTCTGTCACCACCTATCTCGACTCGTGGAAGACGCGGATCAAAGGTTACCAGGACTTCGGCCTCTCGCGCGGCGAGTTCGACGACCTCACCCGCCTTTCGGACAGCATCCAGACCGCCGGACGCGTCCTCGAATTTTTCGTGAAGCTGCAAAAGCTGCCAGCCGCGCAACCGAGCGAAAACTAAACGCAAACAACACACATCCACCGCCATGCCAGTCACCGACTTCAACCCGCCGCTCTTCGGCGCCAACTCCAACGTTTGGACCACCATCACCGGAATGGCCAACACGCTCAACACCGAGACCACCCAGGTCATCACCGACGCCAGCACCACCGACTTCTCCGATCCCGGCTCCGTCGTCCTGCTGCAGATGCGCGTGAACCAGGTCACCAACGCGGCCACCGCCGTGTCCAACCTGGTGAAAGCCATCCAGGAACCCTCCAAAAACGCCGTCTCCAACCTCCGCTAGTCCGCCGCTTTCACTCTCATGGTTCACATCGACTCGGAACTGGTCCGCCTACTCATGCGCATCGGCTACGCCGCCGCATGGCATGGACTTTACAAGGAGGCCGTCGCCATTTTTGACGGCGTCGGTGCCGTGCGCCCTGAGAGCGAAGTGCCCGTCATCGGCGCAGCCGTCGTGGCCATGCTCTCAGGCCATGAAGACGTCGCCATCAAGACCCTGCGGGAAAGCGCCCTTGAACTCAACCCCGGCAGTGCGCAGGCGCGCGCCCATCTCGGCGTCGCACTGCGTCTGCGGGGGGAGGAGGACGAGGGCATGGCCCTGCTCCGTGAGGTGGCCGCCCAAGAGGACGACCCGGATGCCGCCGCCATGGCGCGCAATGTCCTCCCCCTGACCCGAGAACAGCTCAATCGCAACACCCAAACCTTATGACACCCGTCCTCCTCACCGCCGCCCCGCTGCCATCGGTCGTCGCTCAAAGCCTGCCCATGACGGTTCAGGCATCATCCGCGCATGATCTGGATCGCCTCCGCTCCCTCGTCGCCGGCGATCAGCCGGGCGGTGAAACCATCTCCCCGGCCACCGCCACGGCACAAGTGGAAAGCGCCGGCATGAAAACCTTTGGGGATTCGATCCTGGAAGTCGTGGCCAAGTTCAATTCCGGCTACAACGACTCCCTCAGCTCGATCACCAGCAAACTCGAACACATCTCCAACACGGATGCCACGAGCCTGGGCAATAACTTCGGTCAAATCATGGAACTGCAGGTCGAGGTGGCACGCTGGAGCATGTCCGTCATGGGCGTGGACAACGCCTCCAAGGCAGGCACCAACACGGTCAAAGAACTCAGCAAAGGCGGCTGATCCGCCCGCCTGCCGCAGCCGCTGCAAACCCGCGTCATACCGTGTTCCATCCTCCCTCCCTTATCCGCCTCTGTCTGCCTCTGCTGGCCCTCTTCTCAGCCGCCTGCAGCAAGGTGCCTTTGTACAGTGATCTCGACGAAAATGAAGCCAATGAAATCATGGCCCATCTGCTTGAGCAGCGGGTCGAGTGCGAAAAAAGCGCCGGCAAAGAGGAAAAATGGGCCCTGAAGGTCTCCCAGGAGGATTTCCCGCTCGCCATGCGCACGCTGCAGGCCGTCGGCCTGCCGCGTGACAAGCTCGTCAAGATGGGTGACGTGTTTCAGAAAAGCGGACTCGTCAGCTCCCCCACCGAGGAGCGCATCCGCTTCATCAACGCCCTCAGCCAGGAGCTCGCCGACACGCTCATGAAGATCGACGGCGTTGTCGCCGCCAAGGTCCACATCGCTCTGCCGAACAACGATCCCCTCGGTGAGCAAACCACGCCCGCCTCCGCCGCGGTTTTCATCAAGTACCGCACCGGCTACGACGTCGAAAGCTCGACGCCGGACCTGAAAAACCTGGTCACCAAATCGGTCGAGGGGCTCAGCTTTGAAAACGTCGAACTCGTCATGACCGCGGCCGAAATGGAGCCGCCGCGACCCAAGCCTGCGGATGAGAACCTGTTCACCGCCTGGCAGAGCCGCCTGCCGTTCTGGGCCGTGCCGGCCATCTCCGCAGGCGGCGGTTTCGTACTGGCCTTCCTCGTCGTTTCCCTCGGCCGGAAAAGGCCGGCCCCACCCACCCCCTGAAGGCCCCACCATGAGCACGCGCGCAGGATGGTATGCGGAACAATCAAAGCAGAACCCGGACTTGTTCCGGGCCGTCTTTGATTTCAACCGGCGTCCGCAGCACTGGCTGCACCCCGAGGTGCTGCAGTCCCTCCCGCATGCCTCCGTCGTCACCGCGCTCGCATCCTCCTACCGTGGTGCGGGGCATCTCTCCGCCTGGCTCGGCCAGCAGCTCGGACTCGACGAGCTGCTGGACTGCTGGGACTTCGAGGAGCCGCGCCGCCGCCTCTTCCTGCTGAGTCATGCCAGCCTCGAAAGACTGGCCCGCTTCTGCGGCGCCACCCTGCACTGGCCGCGCATCGCCGCCATGATCGGCCGTGCGGAGATCCGGGAGATCAAAGGCAGCCTCGGCGACGACGCCTACACCTTCGCCCTGCGGCGTGGCCGCATGCTGCTTCCGGAAAATGAAGCCGCCCCCCTGACCTCCGGAGCTCCGCTGGCCGCACAAAGCCTCCGGAATGGCTGGTGCCTCTTGGCCGCGGCGCTGGACGGCGAAGACGAACACATCACCCGCCGCTGGAGGCTCAAACTGCCGCCCGCCGACCGTGAAAACCTTTCCCGCCCCGCCGAGTCCGGGACACGTGAGCGCGCCTGGCAGCGCGTGCGCCAGATCAGCCCCCATGTTTTGACCGAAGGAGAATGGAAATGCTTTGCCTAGAGAAAAGTGCGGTCACCGTCGTCCCCGCAGGGCGTGTCTTGAAAAAGCAGGAGCATTCCTTCCTGCTCGAAGGCCAGCGCATCATCGACGCCGCAAAGCATGAGGCCGAACTCATCCGCCAGGAAGCCGCCCAGGAATTCGAAAAAAGACGTCAGGAGGGCTTCGAGAAAGGCCAGGAGGAAGGCAAGGCCGAAATCGCAGAGCGCATCGTCGAATGCATGAGCCAGAGCGCCGCCTACTTCTCAAAGGTCGAAGACGTCATGGTCGATCTCGTCATGCGCGCCCTGCGCACCGTCTTCAGCGAGATGAACCAGCGCGATCTGGTGGAGCGCGTCGTGCACCGTGCGTTGGAGAGCACCCGGAACGAGAACCACGTCACCGTGCGCGTCTCACCCAACCAGGCCGACTGGCTGAAGACCCGCATCAGCGCCATCCTGCAGACCTTTCCGAAGATCCAGTTCCTGGACGTGCAGCCGGACAGCCGCCTGCCCGAGGACGGCTGCATCCTGGAGACCGAGATCGGCGTGGTGGACGCCACCCTGGAAACCCAGCTCAAAGCCATCGAAAAGGCGCTGATCCGCGCCATGAAATGATGAAGCCGCCCGCCTTTGACTTCGACTCCCTGACCGTGCGCCTGCGCAGCGGCATCGACGCCGTCCCGCCGTTGCGGCTGCGCGGCCGGGTCGTCCAGGTCACCGGCACCATCATCAAAGCCTATGCTCCCGGCGCCAAAATCGGCGAACTGGTGCGCCTGCGAAATCCCTGGGAGGAGGAGGGCATCCTCGCGGAGGTCGTCGGCTTTGCGAAAAACCTGGCGCTGCTCACACCGCTCGGAGAGCTCATGGGCATCTCCTCCACCACCGAGGTCATCCCCACCGGAGAGATCCACCAAGTCCCCGTTGGCCAGGAAATGCTCGGGCGTGTACTCGACGGGCTCGGTCATCCCTCCGACGGCAAGAGCCCCTTCAAGATCGAAGGCTACCGCCCCGTCAATGCCGACCCGCCGAACGCGATGACCCGAGAGCTGATCAGCAAGCCGATCAGCCTCGGCGTGCGCGCCCTCGACGGCCTGCTGACCTGCGGTGAAGGCCAGCGCATGGGCATCTTTGCCGCCGCCGGCGGCGGCAAAAGCACGCTGCTCAGCCAGATCATCCGCAACACCACCGCCGACATCGTCGTGCTTTCCCTCATCGGCGAGCGCGGCCGCGAAGTACGCGAGTTCCTGGAGCGCGACCTCGGTGAAGAAGGCGTGAAACGCGCCGTCACCGTCATCGCCACCTCGGACCGGCCCGCGATGGAACGCCTCAAGTGCGCCTACGTCGCCACCGCCATCGCCGAGTACTTTCGCGACCAGGGGAAGAAGGTGCTGCTGCTGATGGACTCGGTCACGCGCTTCGCCCGCGCCCTCCGGGAGATCGGCCTGGCAGCAGGAGAGCCGCCCACCCGCCGCGGTTTCCCGCCCTCCGTCTTCGCCACGCTGCCGAAGATGATGGAACGTGCCGGCTGCTCCGAAAAAGGCAGCATCACCGCCCTCTACACCGTGCTCGTGGAGGGTGACGACATGACCGAACCCGTCGCGGACGAAACACGCTCCATTCTCGACGGCCACATCATCCTTTCCCGGAAACTCGGCGCCGCCAACCACTACCCGGCCATCGACGTCCTCGCCAGCGTCAGCCGCCTCTTCACCGCGATCGCCAGCTCCGATCACATGCGCGCGGCGGGCAAAATCCGCAACCTCATGTCCAAGTACCAGGAGGTGGAGCTGCTCGTGCGCATCGGCGAGTACAAAAAAGGCAGCGACCCGGCCGCCGACGAGGCCATTTCAAAGATCGAATCCATCAACAACTTCCTGAAGCAGGGCCTGCGGGAGCAGAGCAGCTTTGACCAGACCCTTCAGGCCATGCTGCAGTTCGCCAAATAACCGCCATGGTACGCTACCCCCTCCACGACATGGTCTTTGTCCGCGAACACCGCGAGGACAAGGCCAGCAAGGCGCTCACCGCCGCGAGGCGCGTCGTCGCCGAGGCGGAAAAATCCGTGCGGGAGAAGCAGCAGACCCTGGACGACTTCAGCCGCTGGCGCACCGCCGAGGAGGAACGCCTCATCATGTCCATCATGCGCAGGCCTGTGAAACTCGGAGACATCACCGACCTGCGCCTGGAAATCTCCGCCCTCCGCGAGCGTGAGCTCGGCTTCATCGACCAATTGCGCAAGGCGGAGGGGGAGCTCGACCGCGCCCGCGACGAACTCGAAAAAGCCCGGCTCGCCCACAAAAAGGCCACGCAAGACCTCGAAAAGCTCACCGAGCACCGGGAACTCTGGAGACAAGAGCAAAACCTGGAAGCCGAGCGCCTCGCCGATCTCGAGCTCGAAGACTTCATCGGACCCACCCCCCACGAACTCCACCCCGTAGATGCCAGCTATGAACTCAATTGAAAAAAGCCCCTCCCCGCCGGTCCTCCACAAAGACGGCGACCTGTCGATCCCGATGACGGCCGCGCAGCCCGCCCCTTCAGCCCTGGCAGCCTGGCACGCCGTGATGAGCACCTTCACAACCGCCACCCCACCCCAGCCGACCGACTCAAAAACATCCCCAGCCGCCCTGCCTTCACTCCTTGAAAAACTACTCAAGGCTGACGACCTGCCTGCCGCGCTCGCCCCTCTGCTGGCAGGCCTGCGGGCCGAAGGCCGGCAGGCATCACCCGCCGGAGCCGAAACCGGCGCTTCTGCGGAGCTGCAGTCCCTGCTGCGCTCACAGGCCCCTTCCGCTGACACTCCGCCACCGAGTCCCGACGCTGTTAAAGCCGAAGCGCTGGCCGGAGAGCTCCTGAAGCTTCTCGGCACCGCCCACCCGGAGAACGGTCATGCCGCCGTCTCGGGGCCAGCGCAGGACCTCCAAAGCGAAGCGCTCCTGAAGCTTCTCGGCACCGCCCGCCCGGAGAACGGCCATGCCGCCGTCTCGGTGCCAGCGCAGGACCTCCAAAGCGAAGCGCCAAGCCTCGGGATGGAGATTCTGCGGTCACTCGGTCATCATTCCGAGACCACCGGCACACCGCCTACATCACCGCCGCAGGACACAACGCCGCCCGGTGCGGAAGACCTAGCCAACTCCATCCTCCAGTCCCTCGGCTACAACCCGGTGGGCTCCGCCCAGGTGCAGGCGGCTCCCGCAGCCGCCGATCAGGGCCGGCGCATCACCGAGGTGGGCGATTTGATCACCCAGATGGCGGATCGTGTGCTGGTCAGCGATCCGCTGCACGGCCAGACCCAGGAAGTGCGCATCAAGCTGGCCGACAACATCATGGAAGGCACCGAGGTGCGCGTGTGGCGTGAAGACGGCGGCACGCTGCGCGTCGAGTTTGAGAGCACCTCCCCCTACTGGTCCCGCGTTTTGAACGAGGCTTCCGCGCTGCTCTCCCAGCGGCTCCAGGACCGGCTGCCCGCCGCCGCTGAAGTCCTGGTCAATGTGCAGCAGCAGGGGGAGCAGCCGCAGGACGGACGCTCCCGCAACCGCCAGAATCCGTGGGAACTCGCGCAGCAGGCTGATGAATCCTAACCCACTTCCCATCGTCGCGTGAGCAGCCAGCCCGTCCAGATCCGCTCCCATGCCACGGCCTCCGCACGCCCTGCGTTCGTGCGGCTGGCCAACCGCATTGCCGGCAGGCACCGGCCCATGCGCTTCGCATGGAACGGCCAGCCTGCGCACTTCGAATTTTCGAACCTCACACTCGCGCCGCGCGGAAGCTGGAGCCTCGGAGTGAACCTCGGCGGGCACGACTTTCGCGTGGAGCTCTCCCGCCTCCCCGACGTCGCCTGGATTTCCCCCTCACTCGCCGGCATCGACATCCACGAGCTGCCTGCGGAGCTGGCGTGCGCCCTCATCGAGTCCAGCCTCGATGAAATCTTTGACGCTCTCGCGAAAAGCGGAGTCGATGTGCGCATCACTTCGATCGCCCCCTTCAGTCATCGCGACGCACCGGAGGAGGTCATCGTGTGGCAGGTGGTGCGCGGCGGAGAGCAGGGCTGGCTGCGCGGCTATCTGGCCGGAGATGACGCCGCCCTGGAGCATCTGGCCTCGCTGCTGCAAGCCGTGCCCGTCATCCAGGCTGAGGAAGACACGCGGCTGCCCGTCCCCGCCAGGATCCTCGCCGGTCGCACCCGCATCCCGCTCTCCGAATGGCAGGCGCTGGAGTGCCACGACGTGCTGCTTGCCGACCTCGCCGGCTTTTTGCGCGAGCGGCGCTGCCTGCTCTGGGCCGGCGGTCGTGCGCTTGCCGGGGGCCTTCTCGACGGAAGCACCTTCACCGTTCAACAACTCAACCGCCCCGAACCCACGACCATGGCAGACTCCGCTGACTCCATCCCCATCAACGATCTTGAGATCGAACTGACGTTCGTCGTCGGCCAGACCACGCTCACACTGGGCGAGCTTCGCAGCCTCGCCCCCGGCTTCGTCGTGGACCTTCCCACGCCGCTCGGGGAGGGCGTGACCATCTTCGCCAACGGCAAAGCCGTCGGCACGGGAGAACTCATCGAGGTGGGAGACCACCTCGGCGTCCGCGTCACGAATTTCTCCGCCGCATGACCTCGTTTCAGATTCCAGATCCGCTCACGCTCATCCTGCTGACGGCGGTGCTCTCCCTCGCGCCGTTTTTCGCCATCATGGCCACGGCGTATGTGAAGCTCGTCGTGGTGCTCAGCCTCGTGCGCAACGCGCTCGGCATTCAGCAGATCCCGCCCAACATGGTTCTCAACGGCATCGCCGTCATCCTGACCATCTACATCATGGCCCCCGTCGGCCAGGCCACCTTCGGCGCGGTCGAAAAGGAGGACTTCAAGGATTTCAACGCCGCAAAGCTGCGCGTCGTACTGGAGAAGGGCAGCACGCCCATCCGCGACTTCCTCGACCGCCACACGACCGCGCATGAAAAGAAGTTCTTTCTCGATACCGCCCGGCGCGTCTGGGGGGACAAGTCCCAGGTCGAAATCTCCTCCGACAGCTTCTTCGTGCTCATCCCCGCCTTCACCGTCAGCGAGCTGACCGCCGCCTTCCAGATCGGCTTCCTGCTTTATCTGCCCTTCATCGCCATCGACCTCATCGTTTCCAACATCCTCCTGGCCATGGGGATGATGATGGTCTCGCCGATGACCATCTCCCTGCCCTTCAAGCTGCTGCTCTTCGTCCTCATCGACGGCTGGGCACGCCTCATCCACGGCCTCGTGCTCACCTATGTCATGCCCGGCGGAGGGTGACACCCCATGCGCACCCGCCCCCCCTGCTTCAATGAATCAAAGTTTCCTGCTCGAATCCACCAACCAGGCTCTCATCCTGGTGCTGGTCCTCTCCATGCCACCGATCATCGTGGCCACGGTGGTGGGCGTGCTCGTCAGTCTGCTGCAAGCGCTCACACAGGTCCAGGAGCAGACGCTCGGCTTTGCCATCAAGCTCATCGTGGTGACCGTGGTGCTGCTGTTCACCGCCGGTTGGACGGGTGCGGAGATGTACAAGTTCACCGAACACATTTTCCATGTCTTCCCCACGCTTTCGCGATGATGGCGGACTATGACATCCGCACCATCTTCATCATCGTGGCCTTCACGGTGCCGCGCATGATGGCTGCCCTAAGCGTGTCCCCCTTTTTCGGTGATCAGTTCATCACCGGCATCGCCCGGCAGGTCGTGATCATCTCCCTGAGCCTCATGGCCCTGCCCATCACCTTGAATGCGGGCATCAGCATGCCTGCCGAATCGTTCTGGCCGCTCTTCCTGCTCGGCGTGCTCATCAAGGAGATCGCCATCGGCATGCTCATCGGGTACGTGACGGGTGTCGTCTTCTGGATCGCCGAAGGCACCGGGTTCTTCATCGACAACCAGCGCGGCTCCTCCATGGCGGAAATGTTTGACCCCATGTCCGGCGGCAGCAGTTCACCCTTCGGCGTGCTCTTCACCAAGGTGCTTGGCGTACTCTTCTTTCTCGGCGGCGGTTTCGCCGCCTTCCTCACCATCATGTACGAGAGCTACCAGAGCTGGCCGGTCTTCTCCTACTTTCCCAAGTTTCAGCCCACCTTCGCGCTCGCCTGCCTGTCCCTGCTCGACGGCGTCATGGGTCTCATCGTCACCTTTTCCGCGCCGATCATCATCGCCATGTTCATCGCCGAGTTCGGTCTAGGCCTCATGAACCGCTTCAGCCCGCAGCTCAACGTCTTCTTCCTGGCCATGCCCGTGAAAAGCGGCATCGCCTCCATCCTCATCGTCTTTTACCTCGTCTTTCTGGCCGAGTTCCTCAAGGGGCAGTTCATGACCCCCCAGAAGTGGCGCGTGTTCTTTCATGGCCTGTTCCAATGAGCGAGAAGACCGAACAGCCAACACCCAAAAAGCTCCGCGACGCCCGCCAGAAGGGCCAGGTGGCCAAGAGCCAGGACGTCAGCGCCGCCGCCCTCACCGTGGCCTGCTTCGTCACCATCTCCGCCCTGTGGCCGATGTACGTCGAAGAGCTCAAGGCGCTGATGATCCTGCCCTCCACCTTTTACGGCGTGCCTTTCGAGCAGGCCCTGGGGGAGGTCATGTACGGCATCGCCATGAAGATCCTGCTGCTCTCACTTCCCATGCTCGCGGTCGTCATGGTCGTCGGCGTTGCGGTGAACTACTTCCAGGTCGGTTTCCTCATCACCCTCGAACCGATCAAACCCGAGCTCAAAAAAATCAATCCCCTAGACAAGGCCAAGCAGATGTTCTCGATGAAAAACATCATCGAGTTCCTCAAGTCGGCAGTGAAGGTCCTCATCATCGCCGTCCTCATCTACTCCGTCACCAAGCAGAGCCTTGACCCGCTCACCCGCGTGCCCTACGCCGGGAAGACCGGCGTGCTGCAGGCCCTCAAGCCCATGCTCAGCCATCTCGCCATCAACATCACCCTCGTTTACATCGCCATCGCCTCCGCCGACTATTTCTTCCAGAAGTTCCAGCACATCAAACAGCTCAAGATGAGCAAAGACGAGGTGAAGCGCGAGTTCAAGGAGAGCGAGGGCAATCCCGAAATCAAAGGCAAGCGCAAGCAGCTCCACCAGGAAATGGTCATGAACGACACCATGGAGCGCACCCGCAGCTCCAGCGTCGTCGTCACCAACCCCACGCACCTCGCCATCGCCATCCACTACAAGGAGGAGGAAAATCAGATGCCCAAAGTACTGGCAAAGGGCGAGGACGAGGTCGCCCGCCGCATGATCGAAGTGGCGAAGCAGGAAGGCATCCCCGTCATGCAACACATCCCCCTGGCACGTGCCATCTACGAAAACGTGGATGTGGACCGCTTCATCCCCGCCGACCTCATCGAACCCATGGCGGAGGTGCTCCGCTGGGTGAAGGAATTGGATAAGCAGCGGTCGTGAGGTGGAAACGGGCTGCGCAAAAAACGACCGCTGACATGTAATCAACGGAGCAGAACCGGTTAGAAACACTTCGGAACATTTCACCCATCACTTCCGACCCCGCATGTCCAACGAAAGTCCCATTCACGTTATGATGAAGGAGATCGGCCCCCTGCTCCAGCTTCAGGAAGTTTTGCAGTCCACTGAAGAACCCAGTTGGAGCCTGCAATGGGAAGACGGCGCGGTTGTAACAGCCGATTATGACGAAGAAGAGGAGCGCGTGACCCTTTCCTCCCATGTCGGAACCATGCCGGAGCAGGGAGCAGGCGAACTCGCGCTGCTTCTTCTGCGTTACAACGCGCTGTGGCAGGAAACCGGCGGTGTACGCCTCGGTCTGGAGGACTGTGATATTGTGCAGATGTTCGACTTCCCCGCCCCGGGGATGGACAGCCCGGTCCTCTGCCACATCCTCACCGATTTTGCGGACAAGGCACGAATCTGGAACGGGCTGGTGGAGAACCATCAGCATGCCGGCTTCTCGACCACTTCCAGCCTCGGCCACGCTGACGACATGGCCGAACTGCTGCGCTCCGGCATGCGCGCCTAACATCCACCTCCCTCCACGCCTTCACCCCTATGAGCAGTCTTTCAATTTCCCCTCAAAATGTTGGTACAACCACCCTGACTCAATTGGTGGACACTCTGGGCCAGACCAATACCAAGCATGACAGCAAAAGCATTCGCCTTCACGAGAAGCCCTTCGGTGACACCACCGTCAAAGTTCACACCTCCTGGTCACGACCGGGGCATGGAACCGAACGCCAGGAGAAACGCCAGGATGCGCTGAACTTGGTCAAGCGGGCGATGATTAACGAGTACAACATCGATGAGAACAGCGCCAATAAGATTCTTGGCGAAGTCTGCACAAAACCCGGGCGAATCTCGCTGGGGGATCTCAAGACCTTGGACAAGGTGATGAATCTCAAGAAAGTCCGGGATCCACAGATGGAAAAGGTGGAGCGCTTCAACAAACTGACCCTCAACGAACTGGCCGAACTAAAAGGGAAATGGACGCCCGCCCCGCAGGGCGCAACAGGCGGCATGATCGTTAAGGATCCTTTGCTTCCCAACGGAGGGGTCATCGTGAAGTGCGAACCGCTGGAGACGGCCAAGGCGTCGTCAGGAACTTCCAAATACATCTCCGACGTTTCCACGAAACTGGCGGACAAGGGAATCGTCCTTCCCATTGACGCCATGATCATCGGAACTTTGGACAACGACAATGGCTCCATTGGAAAGATCAAAGATGAAATCAAATCCAAGGAGACCCAGCAAAACAAAAACAGTGTCTCCAACTCAGTGGAAAGACTGGAATATGTGCAAACCAAAGAGATGGTTCCTATGAAGGGGATGTTTTTGGAGGCCGTCCAGGACATTTGCGACCTCCCAGTCACCAAGCGAATTGAGCTTTTCAAAGGAGGTGACTTCCCTCAGTCCTTGGGCGGCGTGATGGTGCTTTCAAAACTTTTCGCTCTTGGCGACCACGCCGGTTTTGGCCTGACTCTCAATGACGTGCGCAATGGACAGGACGGATACACGAATGTGAGCAATTTCATGATCAATCCGGAAACCAACCGGCTGGCCCTCATTGACTATGCACTGGTGGATGGGGGCAGGGGCAAGGACGACGATGGACACAAGATCAGCGGATACTCCACCTCCCACATCACAACCGCCTTCAGTCTGATGAAAAAGGTCGCTGAACAACTGGCTGGCGATCCTTCAAAGACCTTGGAGCTTCTTCAAAAGCGAAATGACATCAACATCGGTCAGGTCTTTGAGCAAATGGAAATGGCGTTTCCCCAGGGAACCTTTTTTATCAAGGACAGCGAAAAAAACATTGATGAGACGCATCATCTCCAATCACTCTCTTCAACCGACAAGAACAAGTTCATGGCCAACCTCTTCATTGGTGCCCTGGACGCGCTTCAGTTGATTGCCGATAACACGGAGGCTTTCTCCACCGGAACACCCATGTTCGACAATCCAAGCGAGGTAATGCAGCATGTCTCAACCCTTGCCAAAGGACTCGACAAGATCAAAGCATCCCTTCAGAACTATGTGGACAGCCACTAGCCCGTCCTGTTCTTGCCTGCGGCTGACATACACCGTGAGACTGGAAACACACTGACAGCATCACAACGGGTAGTTACTCACGCCGCCACCGCCTCCAGCAGCAGCCGGATCTCCTGCTCCACATCCGCCGGATCGTCCACGGTCTGCACGATTTCCTGTCGTAGCAGTTCACCGTAGCGCTTGCGCATGCGGAAGACCGCCACGGCCAGCGTGCCTGAGCTCATTCCCACGGACTTGCCTGCCTCCTCATAGGAGTTCGGGTTCGCGCTGCTAACGAGGAAGGGCTGCAGGGACTCGAAGAGCTTCTGCTTGCCCGCGTTTTCGTACTCCGCTTTCAATCCGTCCTGGGCGCGACGCAGCAGGTTCTCCGCCCAGCTCCGCTCAAACATCTTCTCGGGCGTGTCGGGATGCGCGATGGCGCGCTCAAATCGCTCCTCGCTCTCCGTCACGTCCAGCGGCACAAAACTGACCTTGCCCCCCCGCTTCTCGGTTCTCCATTTGCGCGCCTCGTTGCTCACGAAATGCCGCATCGCGCCCAGCAAAAAGGAGCGAAACCTGCCGCGGTCCGGGTCGGCATGTGAAAGCACCCGGTTCTCAAGCACATGCACAAAAAATCCCTGCGCCAGATCCTGTGCATCCTCGGGCGAATACCCCAGCCGCCTCACGAAAGCATAGATCGGGTGCCAGCAGGCGCGACATAGTTGCTCCAGATCCCGCTGGGCTGCCTCGTCGTTAAAATCCGCCGCTCGCAGCACCATGCTCCAACGAGTCGTTTTGAATGCTTCGCGCTGGCGGTCGCCTGATGCATGCGTTGGGTGGTAGGAGTTTTGAGTGCTTTTTCCCATTGACGAGCCGGTGCTTTGTGAGTGTCGAGAATTGAGGAATTTATAATCTCAGAAGTAATCATGAATTCAAGTTCAACCATGAAGGCGGAGCGCACCCTTGTCAGTAACTTGCATGCCTTGAAGCAAGTCAACGGCAAGTTGACCGGTTCTGACACGCTGACGCTGACACTTTACGCTGACTCAGGCTGGCAAGGCCATGATCTGCCCCCGGAGTTTGAGCCAGTTTTTATGAGAGTCTGGCGGTGGCTTGCGGCTTGGTTTGGGTGTTGGGTTTGCTTGGGGGAGTTGTGTTGCCTTTCGGCTGACGGAGCGTAGCGGAGTCTGCCGAAAGGCAACACCGCGCGAACTCCGCCGGGGTCTGGTAATCGAGTGACGAGTGCAGTCTTTGCTCATTGTAGGCGCGACGATACTCACTGCCCAGCACTTTTGCCTCGGCCAGCGTGGCGAAGACTTCGCGGTTGAGAAGTTCGTCGCGCAGGCGGCTGTTGAAGCTCTCGCTGTAGGCGTTCTGCCATGGGCTGCCGGGTTCGATGTAGAGCGTCTGGAAGCCTTGCTCTGCGATCCATTCGCGCACGGCCTTGGCGATGAACTCGGGGCCGTTGTCGCTGCGGATATACGCGGGTGCTCCGCACTGCGCCACTGCGGCTGCCAGCACGCGCACCACATCCTTGGCTTCCATTCTTCGCTCGACTTCGAGTGCCACGTTCTCCCGCGTGAACTCGTCGCAGATGGGCAGCCATTTGAGCCGCCTGCCATCGTCGGTCTGATCGAACACAAAGTCATAGCTCCACACTTCGTTCATGCGCGTGGCGCTGCGGCACGCGCAGCCCTTCCTGCCTCCAGAGGCGTGCCACGCGCTTGGTGTTGACCTTCATGCCCTGCCTGCGCAGGTGTGCTGCGGCCATGCGGTAGCCGCGCCTTGGATGCTTGAGGGCATGGCGGCGCAGTTCCGACGCGAGCTTCGCATCCCTGGCCGGACGCCTGGCTGCGTAGCGTTGCGTGGAGCGTGGTTGACCGATGACTTTGCAGGCCCGGCGCTGCGACACCTGGAGCTTGCGCTCCAGGTGCGCGACTGCCTCGCGTTTGCGCGCCGGGCTCACCACTTTCCCTCCACAAGCTCTTTGAGCATCGCGTTGTCCAATGCCTGGTCGGCCACCAGCTTCTTGAGCCTGCTGTTTTCCGCCTCGAGCTGCTTTAGACGTTTGACCGTGTTGCGCTCGGCCCCCCATACTGCTCTTTCCAGCGGTGGTAGGTTTGCACGCTCACGCCGATCTGGCGCGAGGCTTCCTCCGCTTTCTTGCCTCCGGCTATTTGTGCCGCGGCCTCGCGCAGCTTCTTGATGATTTCCTCCGCTGTGTGTCTCTTGCGTTTCATTGGGTCTGATGGTGCGCTTCGCGCACTTCAGACTCTCATAGCACTTGGCTCAGTTCTTGGGGAGCATTCCACTCGCATTGATCTCTGGATACAGCCAAACTCAGCTTCCGTTTTTGCCATCGTTAATAATCCAGGTTATACTGCACATTATCAGCTTTTGTGATTCCCAGAGATTTAGAGAACCCGCAGATTATAAATCAATTGCGGGTTTTCTGAATCTGTGGGAAAAAATCG
This sequence comes from uncultured Prosthecobacter sp., assembly GCA_964452755.1. Lineage (GTDB taxonomy): Bacteria > Verrucomicrobiota > Verrucomicrobiia > Verrucomicrobiales > Verrucomicrobiaceae > Prosthecobacter. The sequence continues at coordinate 388,223 of CAYVQY010000002.1, forward strand.
GTTTCACAAGACCTGATGGCGCGAGGTGTGGATCCTTCTGAACTCAGCTCCCCTGCCGCCATCTGATTGAAGCTGCAACAGCCCGATGCTGTGACTTTCTAGACTCTTCAGTCCAGCACACCTCTGGACTCCATTGAGAGTCCACAAGCACATGGTCAATGCGCAGCCAAGGCCCGCCAAATGCCAGTGGATTGCGAGTTTCTCCCGGAAAAGTAAATCCCCAGCCGGAACCGGCCTCCGCATGGGCATCCTGCAACTGGCGAGTCAACCGACGGTGAATGGCACCGAGGTGCGGGGCATTAAAATCTCCCGCAATGATGCAAGGCAACGGATCGGCTGAAATTTGACTCTCCAAATCCTCCGCCATCGCCATTTGATCGAGCCAGAAGGCCGTTTCCAGATCCGCGCGCTCCTGCCAGTTCTTTACAGGCAATGGAATGCCGCGGAGGAAGGCACCCCAGCGAAGGGCAAGCAATGCCTCGCGAGGCGATCGCAAATGTACCACATAAATGGCAATCTGGCGACCGTTCCAGTCAACTTCGAAACGAGCGGCATAAGAAAAGGCGTCTCCAGACGGTCTTCCGACCCAAGTAAGCAGACGGCCCGGAGTGACCGGAAACCGGCTCAGCAAAGTGAACTCTCCAACACTGTCACCATGCGAAAATTCTTCATAGCCAGGGTCAGACAAGTAGGAGGAGGCCCGAGCGGATGACTCTTGGAAGACCATCAGATCTGGCTGGATGAGATTTTTGAATGGGCGCAAACTGTGCCCACCACCTTGGCCGCGGTTATTGGTGAGAATGACCAGCACATCGGAGTCCCGTTGATCTTTCGATACAGGAATTGGGGCGGCTCCAGAACGCCAGCCTGAGGATAACCCAACGATGAGTACCGCCGCCGCACCCAACACCAAGGCTGCACGCCACCGCAACAAAAGCGTGACAGGCCAGATAACCACACCCGGCAGCAGCCAGATGGCGGGAGGCAAAAATAGAAGGAACGCGGTGCAAAGGTTTGATTCGCCCAGAAAACGAAGGCAGAGAGCCAACAGGCCCACCGCAACTGTCCACAGCAGCAGTAGCGCCACAGCAAGCCGACCGCACCAGCGCCAAAACCAGCGTGCCACTTGTCGCCGCAGCCCGGGGTCGAGGCCGCTAGCAGAATGCTGGGAGGGCTGGGAAAGCTCGGGGTGTTCCATTGGTTTGAATATGGAATCCTTTTCCTCCGTTTTGGCAAGGGGAGTCCCCGGTGATTTGACAGTCGCGTCATGCACGACGAATGAATGTCGCCGAAAACAGCCTGCGTCGGCGGCTGCAAACTAGGTTGCGGAAAACACAGGCTCAGGAAAGTTTCCCAATGAAGTCTCTTGTTGTGCTCATACAACCACTCTGCCTTGCTTGGCTGCTCCTGGGTTTTTGGATCGTCTTCGCCTGCTCGCGGCGGCACTGGCGTGACGTGGTGATGCCGGCCGCTGCTTGGTTGATCATCACCGTGCTTACCTGCACACCCTTGGCTTCGCTGCTGATGTCCGATTTGGAAGGCCGACATGCTCTCGTTCAAATCAGGGATTTGCCAGCAGCGGACGCGATCGTATGCCTAGGCGGAGGTGCCGAACCCTCTCGTTTCGAACCGAGTGGGATGCACTTGAAACCTTCAGGTGACCGAGTCACTACCGCGTTGGCGATTCTTGTCCAAAAGAAAGCCCCCCTATTGCTGCTGGGGGGCGGTGGATATCAGGATAAAGGCGAAATGGTATCGGAGGCGGACCAAGTGATCAAATTCATACGAACTCTGGCCGGTGATGCTGGCTCCATTACATCGCTGGGAATCTGCGCCGACACTCACGACGAGACTGTCAAGGTGGCGGCCCTGTTCAAAGAGCAGGGATGGGATCGAATTCTGCTGGTTACATCGGCTTATCATATGCCCAGGGCGGCCGGGACGTTCCGTAAAGCAGGCATCGCCTTTGACGCGGTTCCTTGCAATTACTTGAGCAGCATCAACCGCGTTGGAGACTTTCAGTGGCTGCACCTCCCCCATCCAGAAGCGTTTTCTGTGTTCCGCACATGGTTCCACGAGCTTCTGGGAACTTGGCTCTACAGAAGCAAGGGCTGGATGTGAAAAGGTCGCACGCTATCCTTCTAAGGATCGGTTTGTCGCCCTCCACCCATCAACGCGACGGAACTGGAGACGTTGTCTGAGCCTTGGAGATTTCTTTCGACTGGCTCTGAGGCACCTGACCCGAATGCCACAACTGTTTTGTGACACCCGCCAATAAAAGGGTAAAGACCACCAGAGCAACAAGCATCATAAGCGTCTCTAACAGAGTAAATGCACCACGACAACCAGGAATCATGCCCAAGTGTTTTGAACTCATGGATGAGTTGTCATGGCGTTGTTGCGCTGAACTTCTCGAGGTACGTAAATACTGGGACGCAGACCCGTGCTGTTCAAATTTCCATGCCCGCCAAAATAATGAGCGGTGTGGCTGTCCCCGAGGGGGTAAAGGTTGCATCCAGAGAGCACGAAAGATGGAGCAAGAAGCATCCAAATGATGGCCGTGAGCCGGCAAAAGACGTTTTTCATGGCGCTGTCCAAGGTTGCATCTAAAGTGGGTTATTTCCGTTAGATCATTCCCCATGTCAAGGTTGATAGCAGCACGGTTTTGTCATGATTTTTGCGCTGGTTTTGGCTTGGCTTGGAACCAGATATCAAAGATTCTTAAGAATGTAGTCCCAGATATACAGGACTAGCCAAGTGCTCACGCAAGCGGCTAGCAGATCGAGCCAGTCGGGGCGCAGCCATAGTTTTCGGGCGACGGTGGCCGCCCCTCCTTCCTCAGATTTGAGCCAAGACGCCTGCTCGTAGGAGGGGAGACTCCATTCGGACTTTTGGAGGACACCGCCTTCCTCGCTTTCATCCTCTGCGGCGGATTGGAGCGTGCGAGCAGTGGAGAGACGGCAAAAAGCAGCCGATATTGCGGCGATGAGATAGTATTCGGTGTGGTACTCTCGATTGATCATCCAGCTAGAGGCCATGTAGGCCGTGAGGATGAGGATGATGGCGCGGCGGCAGCGCTCCTCCTCGTCATTTGCCGACTTGTGAAAAAGGACACCTCGGTAGGAGCATATCAACACGAGCAGCCAGAGGCAAAGACCGGGTTTGCCCAGATCCCCACCGATCTGGACATAGCTGCTATGCGTGGATTTCCATTCCGTGATGTATAGGTTTCCATCACGAAAAGTGATCCATGCCTGAAACTGCTTCCATCCGGCTCCAGTAGTGCTCCGCTCCACGGCTTCTCGCGCCTTTTCCCAGGCCATTAGACGTCCCATCACCCCTTCATCGGATCGCAGGCTGCCCATTTTCTCCATACGCGGCAGGAAACTCAGCGCACCCACCCCCGCGGTCATGGCCGTGACGAGCATGATCATCTGTATCCACTTCGGACGGCCCACCACAAACAGCAGAACCGCCAGACCACCACCAACCAGGAATGAACCTTTGGACTCGGTATACCAAGCGCAAGTCAGAATAAGAGCGATCGACGCTGGAAACAGCACTAAGCGGCTGAGGCCATCCCGACGCCAAAAAAACATCATGTAGCTCAAGGGAATTCCTGCAACAATGGTGTGGCCGAGCGCGTTCGGGTTGTCGCAGATCCATGTGCCAAGAGCCAGTCGGCCTTTGCCTGACTCGGTGATGTGCTTGCCTCCAGTGATGTCGATGCCCATGGTTTGCAGCACACCCAATACGGCCAGAATAATCACCAGCCAGGTCCAGAGCCGTAGGTAGCCCAGCAGATTTCCCCAGCTAGAAAGGGACTGGGTGGTGAGGTAGTAAAAAATGACCAGCGAGAACATTCCGCTCGCCGCTCCAGCCTCGCCAGGCGCGTTCCACACGATATAGACATAGAAGGCGAGCATGGCCCAGTCATGCGCCGTGCGGAAGAACCCTCGCAGGGGGCTTTGGAGCCCCTCCGCCAGCATGGCCACCCCCCAGATGAGCATCACAGGGCGGATCACGTTCATACCCGCCATGCCCGGCACCCAGTCCTGAGGGCGGATGTAGTAGAGCGCGAGAAACAGCAATGCCACGCGGTAGCTCCAGCCCCCTGTTTCTATGGGCAGAGCCTCATCTTCCGCAGTCTGCGGAGGCACATCGGGCGCAAGGGAGCTGGATGAGTATGACATCAAAGGCGGCCATGATGTCACCGCCTGAGGAGCATGCAATCAACAGATCGCCACGGACTTGAAGCAGCTTGCCATGCTAATGAGCCGCTCTTAATGAACACGGTGAACCTCATTCTTTGAGCTAACTCCTCCCAGCCTCTGACAATCCCTCACACACGCCAAGACATAGCGGCCATTTGAAAACCACGCTCCGGGGGAGCGCGGAGCAGGCAGTCTCGTCATCCCCTCCTGAAAACAGCCTGTTTCACCCATGCAATGCAACCCGCCAACAAGCAGCTCGAACAACGATGCCTCTTGTTCACCCCCGAGGGAATCACGAGGGGTCCATCATGCCTATCTTCACAGTGTGCGGCGCAGCTTGAAGGTTTTGTTAAATCCTCCCGGCCAGGTCATCTGCACGCTCGATTTGCTGCGGACGATGGCGATTTTTCTGGTCCTGCTCGGCCACGTCAATTCAGAGTATCTGCGTCACTGTGAAGGAGACTGGTTCAATCGGTCGCCGGTCTTCACCTATGGGTGGACGGGGGTTGATCTATTTTTTGTCTTGAGCGGGTTCCTCATCGGAAAGCAACTCTGGCAGGAACTCACGCAAACTGGCACGATTCGATTCCGCGCGTTTGTTTTGCGACGAGGACTGCGCATCTGGCCGCTGTACTACTTTTTTCTGCTCTCGCTGATTTTTGTGTTCAGGCCAGAAAAAGCACCCCAGTACAAACTATGGCCTGATTTTTTGTTTTTCACCAACTACGAGGCACCGATGGTCAGCGGCGGCTGGTCGCTTTCGACCGAGGAGCAGTTCTACATCCTCGTGCCAGGGTTGTTTATTCTTGTGCTCAGGCGTCTTGATCTGGCACGCCACGGATGGGTGATGATGGGACTGCTTTCCGCCCTTCCTCTGATCAGGTGGGTCACGCTATGGCAGCAGGGCTCATTTACCGAGATCATGTACACATCCATTCACTGCCACTGCGACGGGCTGGTGGCAGGACTGACGCTGGCCTGGGCCGCCATCGCCAAACCCGCCTGGCTGCAAAAAAGCACGCCAGCGCTGAACCTGGCTATGCTTGCCTCGGCCGTTGTCATCGGACTGGGTCTCCGCCGTCTAAATGAGGATCTGTTCTCTTTCCTGGCCCTTGGCATCATCTACGGGGCATGCGTGCTGTGCTCCTTGAAAGATGACTCGTTTTACTCCCGCATTATCGCACGTTGGAGAGTTTTCCATGTGGGATCACGGCTCTCTTTTGGCGTTTACTTGATCCACTTTGAAGTGCTGACACCCCTAATGAGACATATTTTCGGGCATATGCAGCAGGGAGCGGCAACCTTCTGCCTAGCGATCACCGCATGCACTTTTGTCTCATTCGGACTGGCCTGGATCGCCTACACGCTGATCGAGTTTCCGTTTCTGTCCCTCAGGCACCATCTAAAACTGGACCGACCAGCAAACGGCAGATCATGATCGGGACGGAGACCTATCGGCCATCTCTTTCAGCAGCGCCGCCAGTGGTTCGTTCACCCTGTCGATCACGAAACTGGCCAGCGCCTCCGGGTTTCCTGAGATATGCCTCCTGTGCTTTTCCCAGGTGTCGAGCAGGCGCGTAAACACCTCCACGACGTGGGGAGGTGAGCGTAGATCCGCCCACGGCATGCCGACCTGATCCAAAGTTTCCGCCACGGCGCTGCCGGGCTCAGCAAGCCCCAGCACAGGCCGCCGGGCGGCAAAGGCCTCAAAGAGCTTAGTAGGCAGGAAGACGCCGCCGTAACCTGCCATGTCGATAGTTAGCGTGAGATGTGATGCGGCGATTTTACGCTGGCACTCCCCATAATTCATTCGAGACTGGAAGACCAGCACACCTGCCAGCCCGGCCTCCTCAGCCTGCCGCTGGTAACATGTGCTTTCATCACCCACGCATTCGACGATCAACCGCCCTTTGAGCGGCCTGGCGGCGTCCATCTGTCGCAGTGCCGCCATCAGGGTTTCCGGACCGCGCATGCCGGGATAAAAGCTGCCAGCATGGATAACGGTGAGTGGCCCGTCCGGCGGCGGTGAGGGAGCATCCGACGGAGCTGGCTCGTAGCCATGCGGAATGACGCGGGCACGTTCACGCCATGAGGCAGGATGGTGCCTCAGGACGCGTTCCATGGCCTGGCGGGTGACAAACACGAGAGCATCCGCATCCCGCAGGATGCGTCGTTCCAGAGGCAGGCCGATCCAACGCTGGAGCCGCCGGTAAGGCAGGCCTGCAGTGATCCATGGATCGCTAAAATGTGCCACCCAGGGCAGGCCGGTTTTACGCTTCAGGCGCCAGCCCACTACATTGCTGACGTGTTTTGGAGCGCGCGAGTAGATGACGTGTGGCCGCCACTCACGCACCATGCGGCAGCCCGCTAAAGTGGCCGGCAGCGCCCAAGGCATAAAAACTTCAGGCAGCATCCGGCGGCCCAGGGTAACCGCCGCCCAGCGTCCGGCTTTGGAAAAGCGCTCCGACAAAACCGCCTCAGGACTGGCCTGCCGTTCCACCACCAGAGTTGAAGGCAAGCCAGCCATCAGCGATTCGTCCATGGACTGAATCGTGTGAGAATTCGTGGTGGTCAGCACCCGCAGGTCAAAGCCAGCTCGGATCATCCATGCCACATTGAGCCGCACCAGCGCGGACTCAGGTCCAGCCGTTGGCGGAAAATTATGGGAGACAAAGAGGATACGGATGGCTTCCGGCATGGAGTCAAAAGATAGGAAAGCAGTGACTTTTCGATAAACGCTCCATCAGCGAGCGCAAGAGGCAGGTGCGTGACAAGCGAAACAGTTGACCATCTGCGGCAGGAGGCAGACTATGGATCATTTCAAAACCCAGCATGCCGCGTCATACCTGCAAACCGCCTTCAGAGCTTGCCATTTCATGTGTGAAAGATCCCGAAGGCTGGCGGCAACTCGGGCGGGAATGGGCGGAATTACTCGCCAACAGCACCGCAGACTGCGTTTTTCTCTCCTGGCAGTGGCTGGACACCTGGATGAGCGTCTATGGTGATGGTGGTAGCTGGCTCTTGATTGTGGTTCGCGATGCTCGGTATGAAAAACTGCTCGGGGTGGCTCCGATGATGCTGGAAAGCGGCACCGGAAAGGCAGGCCGTTGGATGCAGCGACTGATTCTGGTAGGCCAGAAAGCGGACACGGCCTCCGAATACCTCGACTGGATCATTCGCCGAGGTCACGAGGCGGAGGTGATTGCGGCGATTTGCGATCATCTCCTCGGCGCGGAAAGCCGCTCCTGGGATCTGCTGTGCTTTGAGACGATGCGGGCGGACTCACCCACGCTACCGCTGCTGGAGCGGGCCTTTGCCTCGAGGGGGGAGGGGCTAACGATCTCCCACCCCACCAACGCACCGTATTTGACCCTACCGGGCCGGTGGGAGGACTTCCTAGCAAGCCGCTCCGGCACCTTCCGGACGCGCTGGAACAAATTTCACCGTGAGCACCTCGTGGCCGTGCGCGAGGCGGGCGTGGATTTGAGCGTGCCGGAGGGCATGCGGATCATCCGTGACCTGAACGAGAAGCGCTGGGGGAACCGTCGGCAGAGCTTTCTTTCGGAACGCTATCGCCGGTTTCATGACGAGGTGTCAGTCCGTCTTCATGAGGCGGGCCATCTGGCAATGATTTTTCTCGAAGCCGACGGGCAGATCGTGGCTGGGCGCTACGACTTTGCTTACGCGGGCAAGGCTTGGTGCTTCCAGGGCGGATGGCTGCCTGAATGGGAAAAGGAACGTGCCGGAAAGATGATGCTCACGGCCATGATGCGTCGGTGCATCGAGAATGGGCTCTCCGAATATGATTTCCTCGGCGGCGAGGCCAGCTATAAGAACGAGTGGAGCAGCGACACCCGGCCTATGGCGGAGATTGAGGCCGCCAACCCCAGCTCAATGCGCGGCAGGCTGTACAAGGCTCTCAAGCGCCTCAAGCAAAGCTGCGGTCATAATAACGGCAAAGCAGATCATCGAGAGCCGTGTTGAGCCGGTCGATGCGGTAGCGAGTTGCACCCTCTTTCGATGCCTCGGAGACCCCCCAGAAGCCGGATTCCCACTGCGCCAGCAGTTTCTCGATGGCGTTGGCGATCTCCTCGGGACGGTTTTGATCGGCAAAGACCAGATCACACTCCTTTACGACCTCATGGATGGTACTTTCAGGTTCGGCGAGGGCTAGCACTGGCTTTTCATGCGCCAGATACTCGATGAGTTTTGTGGGCAGGTAGATGCCATTGGTGGCCGGAGTGTCGATCACGAGCAGTAGATCGCTCGCAGAGATCATGTCCTGGCACTGCTTGTAGGGGACTGAGGGCAGCAACTCCACGATGTCGCGGATGCCTAGGCGGTCAGCCTGGCCCTGGTAGAAACCGGTGTCCTCTCCCACAAAGGTGGCCTTCAGGCGGCCGGAGAGCGGTTTGCGGCTATGCAGGAGGGCGATGCCCTCGAAGAGCTTGTCAGGCTCGCGGTAACCGGGGATGAATGAGCCAGCATGGATCATGCGCAGGGGCCGCGTGCCTGCCCCCTGCACTGACGCGGGCTTTTCCGCCAGCGGGGCATAGCCATGCGGGATGATGTGGACCTTGTGCCGCGCCCAGGGGTAAAGCCGCAAGATGTGATCCGCCAGCTTCCGGCCCACGATGACCACGGCGTCCGCGTCACGGAACACGCGACTCTCAAGCTGGCGGGCCATCCAGCGTTGGAAGCCGTTCAGCGGATCACCCACCCACGGATCGCTGCAGTGTGCCACCCATGGCATGCCAGTGGCAAGTTTCAGGAACCACGCGGCAATGTTGCTAACGTTCTTGGTAGCTCGTGAGTAGAGGATGACGGGCCCGTTTACCGCCAGCCAACGCCGGCCCGCCGGGACTGCGGAAAAAAGCCAGAAGAGAAACACCTCCGGCAGTAGGTAGTGATAGAGCACCGCCAGGATGCGCCGGCCCAGTCGTGGCCATTTTTTGCGCAGCACCGCGTCATAGCTGGGCGTGCGAATGACCTCCAGGCCCTCGGGCAAACCGTCGAGCATGCCAAAATCAATCCCTTGGTGCATGTGCTCCATCGTCGTCGTGAGCACGGAAACCTGCCAGCCACGGGAGGCGAGGTCGATCGTGTTCAGTCGCACGAGCGAAGATTCCGGCCCGAGTGTGGGCGGAAAGTTGTGCGAGACGAGGAAGAGCTTTCCACGCCGCCGCAGGGCGGCCTCACCTTCGGCAACTTGCTGCGTCATGCGGTTTGGGCGGCAGTTTTCCGGGCGGCGTAAAAAATCCAAGGGGAGAGTGCGTCTGCCTCCTCCGCAGTGGTGGGGACGCCCTTCGCATTGATAATACTGACGGTCGCAAATCCGAGACGGGCTAGCTGCGCCACCTGCTGGGGCTTGCCGATGTAGTACATCGGCACATTGAAGACATTCCCGCTGTCATGTCGCATGGCGTGCTCCTCCGTCTGCAAAGCAAGGGAACTTGAGCGCAGCCGATTCATGATGCCGCGGAAATAACGGGAGACGTTCACCAACATGCGAAGCGGATGTTTTGAGAAGCTGAGATTGTCCAAGCTCAGGGCGTTCACCGGAGGGCGACCGCGGTTGTGGGCAGAAAAGGCGAACCAGCCGCCCGGCTTGAGCACGCGATGGATTTCCGCCAGCGCGGCCATGCGGCCCTCGTGCGAAAGGCAGTCCATGCCGTTGAAGGAGAAGACCACAATGTCAAACTCCCCGTCCGCGTAGGCAGAGAGGTCGCGTGCGTCCCTCACATGCAAAGTGGCCTGTGGATAGCGGCCCGCCGCAACGGCAATCATGTCAGGGGAGTAATCGACGCCCACATAGCGGGCTACCCGCGACAGTAAGAAGCGCGTTGTGCGCCCTGCACCGATGCCGATGTCCAGCAAGCATTTTCCATCGACAGCCTGCATGCCGTAGAGGTCGAGAAATGTCTGCTCCTCAGGCAGGATGAAGGCCTTGGTGGCATACCAGTCTGCCACGGAACGGCTCAGGTAAAAGCGCTGGTTCAGGGTGTCTAGGTCAGAAGGCATCTGCGAATCGGTAAATGACAAGCTTTGGCATCCTTGCAGACCACCCTTCACACCGCAAACGCAATGTTGACGAGCGGACGAATTAGCACAGCAGCCCTCTCAATGTGGGATCACCCATGGCCAAAAACTGCCTGAATTGCGCCGGACGCAGATTATTCGTCATGCCCAGCCGACGGAGCAAAAACGGGCTGCATGGCAGCGGGTTCAATCCCCCCACCGTCGTGACCGAAGAACGAAAACCGCATTCACGAACAATCTGTTCGGACGTCTCGGAAAAGTCACTCGCGGTCCCGTTTGGATAGCAAAAATGCAGGCAGGGGCGTCCGGTTTCACGCTCAATGCGGCGGCGGGATTCGATCAGTTCATGACGGATGGTCTCCGACGCCGCCCGGCCCATGATCACATGCGTGTGCGTGTGAGAGCCGAACGTCACGAGCCCGCCGGCAGCCATTTCGCGCACCTGATCCCAGTTTAGCGCCTGGTGGATCGCAGGCACGTCCTCGTGGTCCACACGCCCCAGCCGGTGGCCCGTCTGCTCCTCAAGCTGCTCCACTGCCGCCATTACCTCTGACTGCGGCAAGGCCTTGAGTCTGGTCTTGAATGACACCAGTTCCGCCTTGCTGAGGCCTGCCCGATGCATCGCGAAATCCACCCGATCCACCCAGATCGGAATCTTCTTATCCACAAACTCTGTCTCCAGATAGATGATCGCAGGCAGATCGTGACGCCGCAGCACAGGGTAGGCGAGATGGTAATTCGACGCGAATCCGTCATCGAAGGTTAATAAGGCGGGAAAGGGCGGGAGCGCCCGCCCGTTCTCCAGCCTCTCCACGAGATCGTCCATCGACATCACATTGTAGTTCGCCGCCAAGTGGGCCACCACCGCCTCAAAGCGCGCCACATGCAGGTGCTTGTGCTGGCAGTTCTCCAGTCCGGTGTGCTCACGATCCGTCAAGCCATGAAACATCAGCACCCGTAGCTCGCCGCTGTGGCACCTGCGCAGCCGCCCAGCAAAAAGGGTGGCAACAGCATCGTGAATCAATGATCTCCAGGTCATTTGGTTTGAGATGATCAGACGGCTTCACTCGCAGATTTAGACACTGCGTCAAGACACAGCTTCGGGCTTTCTATTCCTCCCGGCTTTTGCGCCACCGAGCATCACGATCTTTACAGGAGGCCATCCGCCTGTTTTGTGACGCCATGACTTTCCGTGAGCTCAGGCACCTCATCTCCGCCGACCAGTACCGCTACGAGGCGGGCACCGGCTGGAGGGACTGCATCCGCCAATGGATGAAAGAAGGCGGCTTCAGATTCACAGTGATCATGCGCCTCTGCGCGTTTTTGCGCTCGCAGCCGCTCACCCGCTACGGTGCCTATCATCTCTGCCTCTGGATCCACCGACGCATGCAGGTGCGCTACGGCGTCTATATCGATTTTTCGACACGGATAGGCCCCGGCCTCTACCTCGGCCATCCGAACTCCATCGTCGTCAACGTAAGGTGCGTGATCGGCGCGAACTGCACGCTCAGTCATGGCGTGACCCTCGGCAAAACGCATGATCGAAGCAAGCATCCCGGCAATCCTGCCATCGGGGACCGTGTGTACCTCGGCTGCGGGGCAAAAATCCTCGGCGGCATCCGCATTGGCAATGATGTCGCTGTGGCCCCAAATGCCGTCGTGACCAAGGATGTGGCGGAAAAAGCCGTCGTGGGAGGCATCCCGGCCCGGCTCATCTCCGAAGAGGGCTCCCACGGCTATGTGTCAAACGTCTTCACAGACGACTGATGCCGCCTTCATCCCCGGCGCAGCCCCAGGTGCCGCCACAGCATCGCGCGGCCTTCCTCGTCGAGTGAAGACCAGGGGAAGGTGATGGCCAGAACCAGACCGTAAACTGCGGTAAAAAGGAATATCTGCGGATAGTCCGGCGACAAAACAGGCATCAACAGCGCCCCTGCAACACCTGGCAGAGCGGCAGCTTTCACCGCCGTCCACAGGACATGCTTGAAAAGGTACTCGCTCATCCTCACCTGCGTACAGCGGCCCACCAGCCATGCCATCACCAGACCTCGTGACAGGATCATTTCCACCGCCGTGCCAGCCACCACACCCAAAAGCCCAAATTTCAGGCCCAGCCCCAGGCTGAGCAGCACTCCCGCCGCCCCGCCCCACAGGCACACCCTCACCACCCAGTCAGTGCGGCCGATCGTGTACATCAGGTTGTAGGCAGGATACTGGGAAAAATGCACCGCATAGGCACTGGAGAGGATCAATAGCACCAGGCTCGCATCCTGGAGATCAGGCCCCACCCAGCGCTGTAAAAACGCACCGGAGACCATCACCGTTCCCAGGGTGGCCGCCGAGGCGAAGCCCGTCGTCACATGCACCATGCGCAGAAACTGACGAGGCAACTTCTCCGTGTCATCCCCACCATGGACATGGCCGAAAGCGGAGAGCACCTGCCCCCCAAAAAGCGAGTTCACCGCATCCTCCAGGATCGTGATGAGCCGCGTTCCAATCGAAAAGGCAGGCAACGCCGCCACCCCCTGAATCTTCGAAATCATCAACGGATTGAGCTGTAGGCGCACACTGTCCCCCAGGTTCCCCAAAACGATCGAACGCGAGTAGCGGAAAAGCTCGCCGCGCAACCCTGCATCCGTCAAGGCCGGGGCATCGACACCCGAAGGCAGGAAGCGAACCACAAACCATGACTGGAGCAGCAGTTCCAGAAACTCCCCCGCCGCTTGGATAGATGCCACGGCCAGCAAACCGCCCCCTCGCCACAGCACGATCACCAGTGCCGCTGATTGCACTAGCGTGCGCACCGTGGATGCCACGGCCAGCAGATCGTAGCGCACGTGCGCCCGCAGCAGGATCACCGGCAGCCGGAAGCATAGCCTCGCCGCCACCGCACCGCCGGCCACCACGAAGGCCAGGCGCACATCCCCGCCTACTTCCACGGTGCCCGCCAGCCACTGCAGCAGCGGCAGCAGGCACCCGATCAGCACCACCACGCCCGCTGCCGCCAGCCGGTAGTAGCGCAGGCACACCTGGCGGATCGCCGCCTGCCGCGCCGCATCGCTCTTCCCCACGGCGATGGCCAGGAAACGCGTGGCAGCGAAGGTCAGACCCATGTCGGCCATCAAGAAATAGCCCACCACCACCATCACCAATAGCCAGGCACCGTAGTTCTCCTTCCCCAGCGAGGCGATCAGCACCGGCGTGATGAAGAACACAGCCAACGTCTTCACGAAGAGATCCAGCATGTTCATACTGGAGCCGCGCAGCAAACTTTTTCCGAGTCCCATGGCAATGTCCTCAGACCGGGTGTTTATCCACCAGATGGCATGGGTCCTTTCGCAGCCACTCCGCCACCACCTCCCGGAAACGGTTACCGTGGATCAGAAGCACCTCAGCGCCACCCAGGCTGCCCGCCACTGCGGCTCCGGACTCCAGCAGAGGCACCCGCATGGCCTGATAACGCCGCGCGATACCCTCCCGCTGCTGCGACACATGCAAATGGCGGCTCTCGCCGTCCAAACCGATGATCTCGAACTCATCCCGCTCCTCTCGCAGCAGCTCCGGATAGTCGCACAAGGCCTCCATGCAGTGAAATGCCGTGTTGGAGTCCAAAGTGGCTCCGAGCAGCAAAACCTGCCCATCGGCCTCCAGTAGCCTTGCGTAGGGTGTGCCGGCCCCGCAGGGCGTTCCGGCCTTTTCATGGCCTGCAAGGATTTCAGCAGCCCGACTGCCCTTGGCGGCCACCGAATGCGTGGGGTGCAGGCTCCTGAGCACACCGCCCATCTGGCGGAAATGCTCGGCAATGGCTCCGACGCACGCTGGCGTCGAACGGGCGTCAAACACACGCAGTCCACGGTTCATCCACTCCCAGGTGTGCGTCGGCATGATGAGCGTGCCATCCGGCCCCAGCGCATCCTGCAGGCCCCTGATCACCGCCGCAGACCCGCCCGGCACAAAGCCCAGCTTGGAAAGCGATGAATGCACCAGCAGCACGCCGCCGCGCCGCACACCCAACTTTTGCAGTTCTTCAGCCAGCCTCGAACGGAACAACCATGGCTGCCGGGCCATCCGCAAGAGGTGCTTCACCAATTTTTTGAGCCTGCGGATCATGACGGCCACTGCTCCATCACTTTCTTCACGGCTGCGGCGGCCTGCCGCGCGTGCTTCGGCAGCGCGTAGTGACTCCAGCCGATGAGCAACATCCGTTCGTTGAACGACTGGAAGTCCGGAAAGTCCTCGATCCGCGGCTGCTGCCACTCAAACGCGCTGAGCGGATACCCGCTGGTGCCATAGGTCATGCGGTGCTTGATCACATCATACTCAAACAGTGCCATCGGGAGGTACTTGCCCGTCACCGAGACGCCTTCCGAGCCCAGCGCACCGCAGAAATCCGCCGGGCTGATGCCTCGCTCCGCAGATGTTGAGAAAGCAAACAGCCACCACGAGGGACTTGTCTCCGGCGGGTCGGGCGGCAGCTCGATGCCGGGCACTTTTTGCAGCAGCTCGCCGAGCAGCTCAGCACTCTCTCGCCGCGCCTTGATGAGGCCCGTCAGCCGTCGCGTTTGCGCCAGCGCCACGGCACCCTGCAACTCCGTCATGCGGTAGTTCATGCCGAGGAACTTGTGATTCCTCCCGGCACGCCCGGCACGGCTGCGCAGCCAGCCCTTGTCCGAGAACAGCGCCGCACGCTCCGCCAACTCTTCGTTATTCGTCACTGTGAGACCGCCGTCACCACAAGTAATCTGCTTCGATTGCTGGAAGCTGAAGCAGCCCAAATCGCCGATCGTGCCCACCTTCCGTCCACGATACTCGGCCAGATGCGCTTGGGCGCAGTCCTCGATCACTGCGATGCCCCTGCCCTTGACCAGTTCCATGATCGGATCCATGTCCGCCGGGCGTCCGAAAAGATGCACCACGATGATTGCCTTCGTGCGTGACGTTAGCTTCGCGGCGATGGTCTTCGCCGTGAGATTGCCCGTGGCCGGATCAATGTCCGCAAAGACAGGCAGGCAATTGCAGGCCAGAATGGGGATGACCGTGCCCATGTCTGAAAGCGGTGTGGTAATGATCTCGTCACCCGGATTCAGCCCCAGCGCACCCACCGCCACATGGATGGCCGCCGTTCCAGAGGTGGAGGCCACCGCATGGGAGGCCCCCACCAGCTCCGCGTACTCGCTCTGAAAGGTATTCACCATGTCCCCCTCTGTGCAGGTCAGCCTCCGTGAAAAGATCACGCGCCCCAGATTCAGCAGCTCGGGCATCCCGAAGGTGGGCGAGCAGTCGAAAGTCTTTGGCATCGTACGTGCCCCGCCATGCACAGCCAGTCTTTCATGAACAGGGAGACGCCGCACTGCCTCCGGCGGAGACAGCAGCGTGGTGGCCGACACCTCCGGGCATCCCGGAAAGTGGCGTCGCAGCACCTCGCCCCTCTCCGGCGCTGGCACCGGCACCTCAGAGCCGCCCTGCGCGGAGGATTGATACAACGCCAGCATCATCTCGACGGACTTTTTACCGTGCTCCGCCACCGTGGGCAGATCCCGGCGCGAGCCTTTGATCCAGCGAACAAACTCGCGGAACATGCCATGATACCACGCCTTATCATCCCTCACCAGCCTGGCGGAGACCTGGCCGCTCACGCCAAGGCTCGAGGGCGTCACCACCGCGCTTCCTTTCGAGCCTTCGAGCCGGATTTCGAAGAAGGACGGCGCTGTCTCGCCCGTTCGCAAATGCAGCGTCACACCATTTTCAAAGGTCACGCTGCCATCGAATGACTCCTCGCAGGGCATGCCTTGCCGCATGCCCTCTTTTTCGCGGCGGCAGAGGCCACGGGCGCTCTTCGGGACCGCGTCGTTCAGGATGAAGCGCACCGCGTCGAGGAGATGAGGCCCATTATCTGCCAACACGCCCATCACATGGCCGGAAACGCGCAGATCAGAGCCAAAAGCACAGGCCTCCACCATGTCCCTCGCCGCAATGAACCAGGGGTTGAAGCGGTATTGGTGCGCCACGGCGAACTTCACGCCATGCTCACGACAGACGCGCTCCATCGTCTCAATGTCCTCCAGGGTCAGCGCCAGCGGCTTCTCACACAAAATAGCCTTCACGCCAGCCTTTGCCACCTCCTCCACCATGCTGGCGTGAAACTGCGGCCAAGTGCAGATGCTCACCACATCCGGCCGCGTCTCCTCCAGCATGTGCTTGTAATCCATATAAGCCCGGAGCTGCGGCCGACGGCGCGTCGCGGCGGCCAGTGATGCCGCGTTCACATCACTCACCGCCACCAGGTTCGCCAGGCCGCAAAAGTCGTAGGCGTCCGCGTGGTCCGGGCCAATGCCGCCGTAGCCGATCACCGCAGCCTTCAGCGGCGATCGAAACTGAGTAAGCTTGCGCAACGCGATGCGACGGAGCTTGTTGATAATGCGTTGGGGGATGCTTGCCATGTTCGAGGATAATTGAAGAGGGTGGAAAGATGAGGCTTTGACTAAGGCTTCGTGTCGAGAAAATCCAGCCCTGCGTATTGAGACGTGACGATTCAAACCAATCCAGCCAGGACAAGGGCACCTGGGGTACTCCGCTCGTCTGCAAATACCGAGCCGTCCAGTGAAGTCAGAGGCCGGCAGAGAGAAGTGAGTGTGTTAGAAACAGATGCCCGCCGGGCTTCGGCACATACGCCCTCTCCAAGCAGACCTTTTTGCGGGTCCAACGCTTTCGTTGAGCGCACAATGTCGTAGCTAACGTCCTCAAATGACTGCGCGGCAACATCACCCGTGAAGTCGAAGCCCTCGCCGGGGCAGAAATCCAGCGTGCGCAGCACCGTTACGACGGCCAGGGTCTCACTGCGCAAAGACTTCACAATCGGGTGGCTGTCCGCCTGCATCTGCTCATCCCAGCGGTGAGAAAGAAAAAGTTGTCTGAGGGAGAACATGACTGGCCGACGCGGTGTAAATGGAAGTGGATCCCGCGCACATCAGCACGTCAAGCAGGTGTTTTTGATTGCGAAGAGCGGGGGCTGCGGTGATTGAGGGAGCATAGACTAAACCCGTCCCGAGATTCATGAGTGAAGCCACCAACGACCGCCTAAAAAATGAGGTCGAGTTCCATGCCTCCGTGGCGAAGCGGGAACGTGACAGCCTCGCCCGCACCCGGCCGGAGCTTATTACCCGCTACCGCGCCTGCGCCCGCTGGCGCACCTACTACCCGGAATGCGTGATCCGCTTCCTCACCCTGCACCGGCCGGAGCACATCTGTGACTTCGGCTGCGGCAGCGGAGAAATGGCCTGCCGCCTCGGGCTGCTCGGCAATCGTGTCACCGGGATCGACGTTTCACCCGATCTCATCGAGGTGGCCCGCGAACGCGCCCGGCTGGAGGGCGTGGAAGACCGCGTGCAGTTCGTGGTCGCGGATGCCGCCTCCGCCCCGCTCACCGATGGCACGTTTGACGCCGTGCTTGCCATGTCCGTCGTCCATCACATGCCGGCCACGGAGGCGCTAGACGCCCTCGATCGCCTCCTACGCCCGGGCGGACGCATCGCTTTTCTTGAACCCGTCGCCTACTCCAGCCTCCTGCAATGGCTGCGGGACCGCACCCCGGTGGAAAAGGATGTGAGCCCTGATGAGCGGCAGCTCTCCGCAGATGATATCCACCTCATTGGCGAGCGCTTTGTGATCGAGGAAATGCGCCATTTCCATTTGCTCGCCCGGCTGCGAAGGGTGCTGCCGGACAAATGGCTTTCCAGGACCGAGCCGCTTTTGAGCTGCTTGGACCAGATCCTTCTTGCAATCCCAGGTCTCAACCACTTCGCAGGAATCGTGGCTATTCGGGCAAGAAAGAAATCGGGAATGGAGCAAAACTCGAATTGAAGCGTTCAGTCATGCCTACCTCCAGGCTTGGGCGTGCTGAGCAATCATGCACCGATGATTCAGAGAACTCAGAAGATAAATTCAGAGGGGCGTTCTCCAAAACTTGGCGATGTTAACCAGCATCCCCTTTGAAGGAGAGAGTGCGTCTATAGTGGACGATGTTTGACAGCAGACCAATCAAATACGAAACGCCAGAATTCATTAAAAGATGAGAAATCCAACCATGCAATCCACAGCATCTGACCAGACTCAGGCCATGATGGTCGGCCAATGTGGATTGCGGGCCCAATAGACACATCGCATGAGCTTGGGTAAACGAATGTTCCGCAGCGCAGGTGTGAGTCTGCTGGAGCATGTGATCAAGGCGGCGGCGCTTTTCATCAGCACGCCCTACATGGCCAGGCATCTGGGACAAGAAGGTTACGGGATGTGGCTTCTCGCCATGTCATTTCTCGCCTACCTGATGATCGTCGATCTGGGATTGACATTCTCGACCACGCGCTTCCTGTCCGTGGCCGTCGGTGCTGGTGACGTCAAGAAACAGGCGGCTGTCATAACGCTGTCTGGACGGTACTTCCATTGGATGGGCTGGGTTGTCGTCGTTGGGAGTTTGGCCGCCATTTGGTTGGTGCCTTGGCTGCTTGCAGGCAGAGGCCATGCGCCTGATCTGGTGTTCGCCACGTTATTCTGCGGAATCACGCTTTCCCTGCGTTTCCACTTCCGCATGCCAAGCCTGCTGCTCCGCGCCCATGTGCGCTATGATCTCCAGTCCTGGGCATCCATCATCAGGGTTCTCGTACAAACAACGGGCCTCATTTTTGTGCTCGTGCATGGAGGGGGCTTTCTTGCTGTCGGCCTGGTGCAGGGACTCGGCGACTGCCTCGAACTGGCCTTGCAGGCGGTGTTTGCGCGGAGTTTTCGGCTTCCCGCAGACACCCAACTAGCAAGCCCCCAGGTCTTCAAAGAACTGCGCAGGGATTTGTTTCATTTCACACGGGACACTCTGCTCAGTTCCTTTGGTGAGGCTTTTCGCCACCAAGTAGGCCCCATGGTCATCGGCAAATTCCGTGGAGCGGCGGAAGTCTCAACATATTCCGTGAGCCTGCGGATGATCGGCATGAGCAACGATGTGGCCAACGCCCTTTTCGGCGGCGTGGTGCTCACAGCGTTTGGTCAATTGCATGGTGCCGCCAATGCGGATCGACTGAAGCGCGAGTTCACCCGGATGACAGCCGTCACTGCAGGCTTCGGAGCTTGGGTAGTTGCCGGATTGCTTGTCTTTGGGGATGCTTTTCTGCACCGCTGGCTTGGTCCCCATTTCTCGCAATCCTATGAACTGCTGCTGATCCTCGCCCTGCCGCACGGGCTGGTCATCATGCAGTACCCCGCTTACAACCTGCTTTTCACCCTGGGCAAACAGCGCGGCCTGATGTGGCTGAGTTGCCTTGGCGGCCTGACCGTGGGTGTGTTGTCACTGCTTCTCGGTCACACATGGGGCGCAAAAGGGGTGGCATGCGTGCTCGCTGTCGAAATGCTCACAGCCTCCCTTGTCTTTATTCCTTGGCTGCTGCACAAATCGTGCAAGATCAATCCTGTGGGTTATTTGAGCAAAACATTGACATGGCCGGCAATTAAAGCTCTCATACTCCCTTTGGTATGCGTCTGGTTCGTGCGCGAGCAGATAAGGCCTGATTACGTCTCTCTCACCTGGTGCGGTGCCGTTTATGCGCTGACCTTTGGCCTAGCAGCCCCGTGGCTGCTGCTTGATGCCGAAGGTCGCCGTGTTCTCTCAAGATCGCTCACGTCGCATTAACCATTTTTGTATTACCCGTCCCGCCCCCTTCCACAAGACGGGAGGAACCAAGTCGCGCAGAAGCCCCCTCCATTTTCCCCCTCCCTGCTGCACAGCGTCCTTGGGGAGTGAATCACGCAATGCCTGCGCGACCTGTCTGCAAATTTTGATTTCTTGAGCCCAACTCTCGGACATTCGCAGCCAAGTAGTTCGATAGGCCATCTCGGTTTGCAAAAGCGCCTGGGAGAATGCGGGAAGCCAATCCACATCCCAAGTCGCAACCAGCTGGTCCACATCCTTGGCGAATATATTCCACTCTTTTGTTTCGCGATGCATCAAATCATTCTGGCCTTGGCCTGGATGAACCCTCACGATAGCCCCAATGAAGGGGTCAACAGCAATGCTGCCCACTGCAGCCGCATGCAGCGCCCAACTGCGCTCCGCAAACAACGTTGTCATCCCTGTCGGATTCTTGAGGTAAGCACGCAAGTCTTCCGTGCGAAATGCCGCAACAGGAGGAAAGGTCACCGACATGAAGAGAGAAAATGGGGCCAGCAGCCTGCCATCGTAAATCCTGATTCCGGTGGAGCCGAGAAAATCAACCGGAAAAGGCGGCCCATAAATTTGAGGCTTGTAGTGGCTCAGCATTCCATGACTCATCAAGGCATAAGCTGAATAGACTTTTACCGAAGAATCGGAGCGCAATGTACTCAGAGCGCGCTCAGCGAAGGCATGATGAAGGGCGTCGTCGTCCTGAAGCCAGCAAAAATACTCGGTGTCACAATATTCAAGAAGCCGGTTGAAGTTGGCAGTCATCCCTATGTTTTTCTCATTTCTCTCATACCTAACCCGGTGTCCATGTTCACGCACCATTTTCTCCGTGTCATCGGTCGATGCATTGTCTAACACCACAATCTTCACCTCTTGGGAAGTTTGCTGCAGAGCAGATGCGAGGGCTGCTCGCAGAAAAGCACTCCGGTTGTAGGTGGGAATTCCGATGGTCAGCATGACTCTTCAGCGGTTAGGCCTCTTGGTGGCAAAACTTATCAAATGCACATTCTTTCCGATGAATTGGTTATCATGAGGCGACAAAAGACTGTGACAATGGGGCCGCAACAATCACTTCCCCAATGCTCTAAACGCTCCTTGTCTCTTTGTCATTTTAAGGCTAGCGCCATTTCCCATCGGTTCCACAACAGGTGTTTTTGATATCTCGACACGCCTTTGACGCCATTGATCCAATGGCTCTTCCACAAAACGCACCATCAAAACCGAAACACCAAGCGTTACTAGCAACGTAAGATGTGAAAGGTGCGCCCCATCAAAAACGGCATATACCACGTCCATCGCCAGCATGTGGACCATATAAATGGGATATGAAAGCCTTCCCAACCAGCCATCCATCCTATTACTTTTTGTTGCGTTAAAGATAAAAGGCATCGCCCCCACGGTGACTGCGTAAAAAACCCATCGTTTTCCTGAAAATTCGAAGAATGGAAACCATAAAACAGCTCCAGTTAGTATGACAAGCATCCCCCAGCCCAACCCCTTCATCGTGCTGCTTGGCTTAACCTTAGACCACATTTGTTGGGCAAACATCCCAATCACGAAAAACACAAGCTGTGCTGGGAAGAAAAAATAGCTGAACAAACCGGACGTCTCCATCCACACCTTCAGAGCTAACGACAGGCAGCCCACCATCACCAGAGAGCGGACTCTAAGTCGTGCCAGCCACGGCACTGCGAGATAAAACCAAATTTCGATACCAACACTCCAAGCTTGAACAATGGTTCCAAAACCCCCAACCCATCTGGCACCGTCAGAGGCTGGTTTTACACCATAACTATGAAAAAGCGAAAAGCCACTCTCAGTTCCATAGTGAAATAAACACCGAAGATCAGATCCTATCATAGACCAATTCGAGACTATCAGAGACAGCTTCGGAATCAGCCCCATCTGGCGGTATGGCTCTATCCACTCATACGCAGGGACTCTCCCCAACCACCAGCAAACAAGAAAGAACCAAGCCCAAGCCCCGACAGTCACCAGAAAAAAAGTTGGATACAAACGAATGAACCTGTTGGTGTAAAAAATCAACAACGAGCCGTGCTCTGAGTATTTCGATGAAAGAACTAACGACATGTAGAACCCTGAAATCACGAAGAATATCTCAACTGCATAAATACCTGGCAGCATTGTCGTACCAAACAAGGCTCCTGAGTGGGCAGCTATGACTGATATGGCAAGAAGCAATCGGAGGATTCCCATTTTCTATTGGATCATTCTGCTGTTGGGCATTGCTCTGCGGCGCTAGATGCAGCAACAAGATGCTGGGCGATGGTCCGACCCGCAGAGCCATCGCCAAAGGGGCTGGGACGCCCCGCGAAACTGGCGGATGCACCGTTTAGATGAAAAAGCGCACGTTCGACGATGCGATTGGCATTCGTTCCAATCAATTCGGCGAATCCCGTCTCGACCGCCTCCGGACGCTCGGTTGTCTCGCGCAGAATCAGCACCGGTTTGCCAAACGAGGGTGCCTCCTCCTGAATGCCGCCCGAATCCGTCAGGATAAGCGAACTGTGCTGCATGCACCACAGCAGCGGCACATAATCCAGCGGCTCCAGCAGCACAATGCGCGGATGACCGGCCAGGCGGCTCTTCATCACCTGCTGCACCAGCGGATTAGGATGCACCGGCAGCACCAGGCGCAAATCCGAAACCTCATTCACCACGCGCAGCAACCCCTCGCAGATGGATTCTAGCGGTGCACCGAAGGACTCGCGGCGGTGGCAGGTCACGAGTGCCAGGCGCAGGCCGTCATTCAATTCCGCCGGCAGCGGAGACGGCGGTTCCACCGGCAGGCGGTCCTTCATCCAGAGCACGGCATCCACGACCGTGTTGCCGGTGACGATGATAGCCGCCTCAGACGCACCTTCGCGGTGCAGATTCTCAGCCGAGGCAGCGGTGGGAGGGAAGTGCAGATCGGCAATGCGGCTGATGAAGACGCGATTGATCTCCTCCGGGAAAGGCGAGAAGCGGTCATGCGTGCGCAAACCGGCCTCCACATGCGCCACGCGGATGCGACGGTAAAACGCCGCCTGCGCTGCGGCGAAGGCCGTCGTCGTATCGCCCTGCACGACCACCCAGTTCGGCTTCCGTGCCTCGTAAAGATTATCGAGCTCACCGAGCAGGCGTGCGTTCAACCACGCCAGCGTCTGGCCGGGGCGCATCGTTTCGAGCACATGATCCGGCTCGATCTCAAACAGCCGCAGCGTGCGCAAGCCCATGTCCAGATGCTGGCCGGAGAAGCACACCTCGCAGGCCACGTCCTCGCGTTCACGCAGCGCACGGATCACCGGCGCCAGCTTGATCGCCTCCGGTCGCGTGCCCACCACACACATCACTTTGATCTTCGTTGTTCCCATGGTCGGTTTTAAAATAGTGCATCACAACGGCTTCCGTGCGGCCACTGTGACGGATTGAAAAAGACGGCCTGCAGCGCACTTGCGCAGCGCCTGCGGCAGCAGGCCGGTGATAGACTCCAAGAACAGCCAGACAGCCGTAATCACCACGCCGCAGCGGCGGCCGCCTTTGATCGCCTGCATGGTCGAAAAGCCGCATTGTTTCAGATGGCGCCTCATGTCCCTCAACGTCCATTCCTGAAAGTGAAAGCCCACCAGATCATCGCCAAACACGGCTGAAATGTCATGCGGTCCGGAAAACCGATGCGGCGTGTCAAAAACATACCATCCGCCCGGTTTCAGAAGGCGGTGAACCAGCTTAAAATGCGGCGTCACATCATCAGGATGCAGATGTTCCAAAAACTGGTAGCTGAAGGCCACATCCGCGATGCCATCGGGCAGGTCGAGATGGTAGCCGTCATACACGACGAGCTCGAAAGCAGAGGGCGCGCGGGCCTTGTCGGCCTCCAGACGCTGGTCGGAGATGTCCACGCCGATCACGCTGCCCGCACCCGCGGCGCAGGCGGCGTAGCCGAGACGGCAGTCACCAGGCGCGACCTCCACCAGCGTGCCGCCGGGCTTCAAAAACGGACGCAGCAGGCGCATCTGACCTTCCACCTTCATCTGGCTTTCTTGAGGCGATTCACGCCGCGTGAGACGCGGATGATCCGGCACGCGGTCAAACAGCTCCCGGTAGAGCTTTTGAAACAACGCCGGACGCTCCTCCCGCGTGCTACCCCGCAGGCGGGACGCCAGTTCTCTCTCCACCTCGAAGTGGTGGCGCAAGCGTTCGAGGCTGCGAGGCTGGCTCATAAAAAAAGTGGGAGAACGGCAAGTGGGCCCCATTCAAGCTGCCGCCCTTGGTGGGAGACCTGTGGCCGGCCCGCCTAGAACGAAGCAATGAAATGAAAAGCAGTCAGCAATGTGGCACATGTCGTTAGCAGGCACCGCTGGCTTTTCCAAGTGACTTGTTCAACGTTGAGAGTGATTTCCACGCCCCCCCCCTCTCTCTCCTCTGATGTCTTTCCGCCTTTTGCAACTGTTCCTCACGCTTGCGCTACTGGCGGGTGCTTTGTTAAGTCCGCTACCGCATGAATGGTCTGTCGGGTGGCATGGCGAACTGCTTAACCGCTTTCATGCCTCGCTTTTTGCGGCGTTTGGCATGTTCATGTCTTTCCGCAAGGCATGGATGACATTAGGCATCGTCATCGCCGCAGCGGCAATGGCAGAGGTTGTTCAGCCTTGGTTTGGGCGCACTGCCAGCCTAATCGATCTGGGGTGGGGCATGGTGGGAGCTGTGGCCGCCATGCTGTGGCAGCGAAAACACCTCGCATTCCGACTCGTCGCGCTCGTGATCGCCCTGGCACCTCCGGTCATCTGGTGGACGCAGGTAACCATGGCCCAAAACGAGGCCAAAACACGGTTCCCCGTGCTCATGGACGGCCAGAACAACCTGCTGTGGGTGCTTTCGCCGGGAGCGGAGCGTTCCGAGAGTGGATTGATCCTGAGCAGCAACTCCAGCGCACGCGTCGAATTGCCGAATCCCGATTGGAATGCCTTCGAAGCCCTCGAACTGCATGCCACGCTCGAGTCCCCTGCCCCGCTCGAGCTCGGCATCCGGCTCGATATCGGCGCGGGGCTGCCCAATCGCGTCCAGGCCGGAGTGACACTGCAACCGGGCTCAAACCACGTTCGAGTGCCCTGGCCGCCAAATGCACGTCTTTCGCCGGTGAAGCAGCTCGTGCTGTTTTTGGGCACCACCGGCCCCGAGGTCCAATTGAGGCTGAGCGAGGTCCGTTTGCTTCCTTTGACCAAGAAATAGTCTGCTTTCTGGTTGGTCGTCCCGGAGGACCGTGGCAATCTGGCCGCCGTTTTCGCACTCTTTTTCTCTCGTGACCATCTCAGTATTCGGACTTGGCTATGTGGGCGCCGTCACCTCCGGCTGCCTCTCTCAAATCGGGCATCAAATCATCGGCGTCGATGTGCATGAGCCCAAGGTGAGAGCTTTCAACGAAGGCCGCTCGCCCATCGTGGAGCCGGAGCTCGATGACACGCTGCAAAGCGCATGCCGTGAGGGCCGCCTGCGTGCCACCACCGATGCCGCGGAGGCCGTCGCCGCCTCCTCGATCAGCATCATCTGCGTCGGCACGCCCTCGCTGCCCTCCGGCAGCCTCGATCTCGGCTATGTCACGCACGTCACGCAGCAGATCGCCGCGGCGCTGCGTCAGCAGGGGAAGAAGCACATCGTCATCTTCCGCAGCACGATGCTGCCCGGCAGCACGCGAAAGATGGTGGATGAACAGTTTGCCGACCTCCTTCAAAGCGGCAGCCGCCAGGTCTTCTACTACCCCGAGTTCCTGCGTGAAGGCACAGCCGTGGCGGACTTCCGCGAGCCCTCGCTGGCCGTCGTCGGCACGGAGGATGGCAATGCGCCTGCCAGCACCGAGGTCATGAGTCTTTTCGGCGGCACGCCAGCCGTGCTGCGCTGGGAAGGCGCGGAGATGATCAAATACTCCTGCAATTACTTCCACGCACTGAAGGTCGGCTTTGCGAACGAGATCGGCCGCCTCGCCAAGCACCTCAACGAGGACGCCCTGCGCGTCATGGATGTCATCTGCCAGGACACACGGCTGAACATCTCCCGCTACTACATGCGCCCCGGCACACCTTTTGGCGGCTCCTGCCTGCCAAAGGATGTCTCCGCGCTTCGTTCCTTTGCCGGTCAGCAGGGGATCAACCTCCCGCTGCTCGAAAACACCCAGGCCACGAACGACGCGCACCAGCAGCAGTTCGCGCAGCTCATCGAAAAGAGCGGCAAGCGCCGCATCGGCTTCATCGGTCTCGCCTTCAAAGCGGACACGGATGACCTCCGCGGCAGCCCGCTCGTGGCCGCGGCGGAGACGCTCATCGGCCGTGGTCATGCCGTCAGCATCTACGATCCGCAGATCAATCTCTCCCGCCTCATCGGCTCGAACGAGCAGCAGATCCAGGCCCGCATGCCGCACCTGGCCCAGTTGCTCAAACAGGATGCCAAAGAGGTCATCGAGGCCGCGGACGTGCTCGTCGTCTCGCAGAAGTGCGTGCCTTTGGAAGTCTTCCAGACCTGCGTGCGTGCTGACCAGATCATCATCGATGTGAACGGCTGGGCACCGCTGAAGTCCCTGCCCTGCCGTTACGAAGGTCTCTGCTGGTGATCCATCGCCTGCTGGCACAGCTCGACAATCTTCGATGCAGCAAAGCGCCAGCTAAAGCGCTGCTCCATCAGCTCGCGAGCGTTGGAAGCCATGCGAGCCGCCGCACCTGCATCGGCCAGCAGCTTCAGCGTGCCTTGGGCAAAGCTCTCCGCGTCATCCGCGATCTCGATCTCCTCGCCATGACGCACCGGCAGGCCTTCCGCACCGATCGTGGTCGAGATCACCGCCACGCCCATGGCCATCGCTTCAAAGATTTTGATCCGCGTGCCACCACCGGCCAACAGCGGCACGGCGATCACACGGCACTCGTGCACATGCGGCTGCACCTCCGGCACAGTGCCCGTGACCTCGATGGCCGGATCGGACGCCAGAGCACGGATCGAGGCCGGTGGATTCCGCCCGATGATCTTCACACGCACCTCCGGCATCTGCTCGCGCACCTTCGGCAGCACCTCACGGGCAAACCACAGCACGCCGTCGATGTTCGGCATCCAGTCCATCGAACCGAGAAAGCCGATCACTGGAGCCACGGCAGGCTTGGCCGGAGGCTGAAAAGCATCCACATCCACGCCCGTCGGCACATCGCCCAGCACGCGACGCAGTTGATACTGATCGCGACAAAATGCGATGTCCTCCGGTGACACCGTGATGATGCCTTCAAAGCCCTCCGAGAGCTCTTTCTCCGCCCGCCACATGCGGCGGTATTGCGAGGCCAGGTAGGCACGCTTCACCGCATTGCCCGCCGTGTCCGCGAGACGCTTCCAGATCTGCGATTCGATGTTGTGCTGAAAAAGCACCACCGGGCATGAAAGCCGCAAACCTTCAAAATTCGGCGCTGGCGTCAGGAAGTCGCACACGACCACATCGGCGTCCTTCGCGTGCTGCTCGATCGCTTCACGCCACACATCGCAGCGATAGCGATCCAGCACATAAGGCCGCCGCGAGAGGGTGAAATTGCCCAGCAGGTCCAAAAAGAAGGCCGGGCTGCCCTTCGCGGCCTCGCGATGATCCACCCACGTCTTCCGCGTGGCATAGCGGTCATTCTTTTCCTCATCCGTGATAGTCACATCCGGCGTTTTGAGAGCCAGGTAGTGCAGGTCGTGACCCGCACGGACGATTTCACGCAGCATCGCCCAGGTGCGTTTGCGGCCACCGGTGTCCGGTGGGAAGAGCGTGCCATATTTGACCCAAAGAATGCGCATGAGGACTCATGAGTAGCGCCTCGCTCCGGGTAGGCCAGCGACTTTTCAGACACGCGGATTTGCGCTAGCGCCCGCCACATGCCAAGGGGGAGACCGCATGAAAGACCTCGTCGATAATCGCAAGCGCATGACCCTCGGCACCAAGCTCCGCGTGCTCGGACTCACACTGAGGGAAAACGGCCTGCTCTACACCATGCTGCTCGGCATTTACTACGGCGGCAGCAGCGTGGCGGACCGCGCCTTTGCCGCCATGCAGCGCCTGCGCAAAAGCAGCGGCCTCCCCGGCCTGAACAGCCGCGGCCTCAACGCCGAAATCTGGGACAACTGGGACTGGCAGGCCGGTGGCGATGAATGGACGCCCTCCAACGAGTGGAAGACCTCGCTCGTCGCCAATGTGCTGAAGCCACGTGTGCCCGCTGGCAGCGTCGTCGTCGAAATCGGACCCGGCGCCGGCCGCTGGACCGAGCATCTCATCCCCATCGCCTCGAACTACACCGGCATCGACATCTCCAAGACCTGCGTCGAGGTCTGCGGCAAGCGTTTCGCCGCGGATGCCGCCAAGGCCGCCTTCCGCGTGAACGAGGGCAACAACCTCCCCGGCGTCGCCGATGGCTCCATCGACATCATCTGGTCCTTCGATGTGTTTGTGCACATCAACCTCGTGGACATCGGCACCTACATCGAAGAGTTCAAACGCGTGCTCCGTCCCGGTGGTCGCGCCGTCATCCATCACGGCACCACCGCAGGCCACGGCGGCGGCTGGCGCAGCGATGCCACCACCGCCGAGCTGAACGCCCTCATCACCAGCAAAGGCCTCCGCGTCGCCGAGCAATTCAGCGAATGGCAGGACGGCCCCACCCGCCACGACGTCGGCCTTTACCAAGACCAAGTCACCGTCATCGAGAAGGTTTGATGGCCGCTTCGAGCACCTGCTCATAAGCCAGCGCAGTCGCGGGCCAGGTGCGGGCCATGCCTATTTCAGCGAGCGAAGCACGTGAGGGAAGGTTTTGCAGCATTGCGAGCACGGCCTCGATCCATGCCGGCATGTCATCGAGCGGTGTCAGCCTGCCTTTCCATGGCGCATCGATGACTTCATGAATGCCGCCGACATCGGTGGCGACCGCAGGAAGGCCGCAGGCCTGGGATTCGAGGATCACATTCGGCAGGCCTTCATTGCGGCTCGTCATCACGAGCAGGCTCGCACGCCGCACCCACGCGGCGATCTGCGGCGCGGTCTGCGGCCCGAGGAAGTGCGTGCGATCACGAATACCCAAAGTGGATGCCAAAGCCTCCAGCGGCTCACGCATCGGCCCCTTCCCTGCCAGCACCAGATGCGGTGCCGGGCCTGAACCGCGACCGCTGAGCGCTGCGAAGGCCCTTAACAAAAACTCGGGATCTTTGACCGGCAGCAGATTGCCCACAAACAGCAGCACCGGTGCCTCCGCAGGCACTGTGGAGCCTTCTGGCAAAGCGCCATCGGGACGAAACACCGTCGTGTCGATGCCATTGTGAACCGAATGCAGCTTCGCGGCATCTGCTCCCGCCGCGACCAGCATCGTGGCCAGGCTCTTGCTGCGGCAGATGCAACCCTGCGTGCCCGCGAGCGCATCGAGAATGGCCCGCCGACGCGGTGGCGATTTCAGGTAGCGATGCACATCACTGCCCTGCGCCAGCAGCACCATCGGCCCACGCATCGCCTTCCAGGCCGCCCAACCATCGGGAAACAACCAGCTCGTCAGCGTCACATCCGGAACAAAGTCCTTCAACGCGGCACGTCGCAACGCCGAGGCCATCAGATGATGATTCGCCACGCCGCCGATCTTGGGCAGATACAACGCCGGCACATAGCGGGGCTGCAACGGCGCATCCTGCGCTCGCGGTTTGAAGGCCTTCACGCTCTTCAACAGCGGAAACCAAGGCCGCGGAGCCAGCACTCGAATGTCCCAGCCTCGCTCACGCAGCGCATGCAGCGCCGTGACATTATCGAGACCGCGATAAGGCTCGCCTTCGTCCGGAAAGAGGTTCGAGATGAAGAGCAGGCGCTTCATGGCGTGGGACGAATGCGGCGGTAAATCTCGAGCGTTCCCGGCGGTGCCTCTGCGAGACGTTTCACCGGCTGGTCTGGCAGCTTTTCCCACACCTGCGGCGCGGTGGCGAGGGCCTGCTTCAGCTTCGTCTCATGCGGCTTCTGCTGATCCGCCGGCATTGAGAGGTCCACGAAGACCACATCCACCTCCGCCTTGTCGAGATGCGCGAGCAGCGCGGCATCCGTGGCAAACTTTGTCTCGTAGTGCAAGCCCACCCAGTCCGTCTCCGCGATCATTTTGCTGCCGCGCAGGATGCGGCGCGTGGTGGCGATCCGATCCGCTGTGCGAAACGCCGCAGCGGCAATCAGCGCACCCTCACCACGACCATCCGAGGATACCAACCAAGCCCGCTGTTCCTTTGCTCCTGGCCACGCGAGCACGGTGTTGATCGCGCTTGCGAATCCATGCACATCTTTGGCACGATCACGCCAAAGCAGTGAAGTCGTCGCGATGAGCAAAACGGCCGTCAAAGCGATCGCAAAGCCTTTTTGGCTCTCACGCAGCCAGCGGGGCACTTCGAGCACCACGAGCACGAGCACGGGAATCAGGCTCGGCAGCAGGTAACGTGGCGAAAAACCGGCCGGCACCACCATGGCGATGCCCTGCATGCCTAGGCAGGAGGCGATCAATGAGGCCCGAAAGCCATCAAGACCACCCGCAGGCCGCAAAACATCGACCAGCGTTCTCACGACGACCACCAAGAGCACCACGAGCACCGGCCACTCAAAGAACCACGGTGCCATTGTTGCGTATTCGTCTACCGCTTTGGCAAAAAAAACCGCAGGAGAGTCGCCGGTGAAGCCCTCCTTTGTGAAACGAAGCGACAAGAGCATCCACGGCCCCGCAAGCACCGCCACAGGAATCCCTGCGCCCCACCAAGAGAGCGTTTTAATATCACTCCACCGCCTCGTAAGCAGGAGCGAGAACACAGGAATGCCTGCCAAGCCCAGCGCGGAGCCTTTGGTGAGGATCGCTGCTGCGGCCACGAAGCCAAACAACAGCGACTTTTTCAACGAAGGCTCCTTTAGCCACGTCATCCAGCACAGCGTTGCACCCAGCACGAGCAGCACGAGCAGCAAGTCCGCCAGCACATGCACGGAAACACGCGCCACCTCTCCATGCAAAACCACAGTCAATGCAGTCAGAATCGCCACAGGCAGTCTCCCCAGCCCCGCCCATGCACGGCTTACCACAAAAAATGCTGCGAAACCGAGACAGGCCACCAGCAGGCATTGGAGCAAGATCAGGCTTCGCGGATCGCACCATAGCGCGAGCGCCGCTGCGGCAGGGAGGTAATAACCGGGCGGATAGTGACCAAGCGCAACCTTAGGAAAAGTCTGGTAATAGTGCCCCGCAAAAGCCAGCGGTGCCCTACCTTGAGACAGGCCCGTGGTGAAGTAATCTCTCGTCATCAGCGCGGTCACCGCGTGCGCACCCTCGTCAGGATCACCGCCGAGGTCTGACTGAAAGCCGCCGAGCCTACACGCCTGCCACAAGCTCAGCGCAAAAAATAAAAACAAAAAAAACAAAAAACCTATGGCAGCCGCGAGTCGGCGGCGATCTGTCAGGAAAGCAAAAAAAGCCACCCTTGGCGTTAACGACAAACTAAAGTGCTGTCAATCGGTGAAGCGTTTGACGGAATGCATCCCCGCCTTACCATCACACTCTCAGCGCATGACAGACTTAACACTTCACATAGGCATCGTAGGCATGGGATACGTCGGACTGCCGCTGGCAATGCAGTTTGCGCTGTCAGGAGCCCACGTTTTGGGAATGGATGTGGACACTTCCAAGGTGAACAAGCTCAACGCAGGAGAAAGCTACATTCAGCACATCCCCGCCACTCACATTCAGGAGCATCGAGAAGCCGGCCTGTTTGAGGCCACCACAGATTTCACACGCTCTTCAAACTGCCAAGCGGTTATCATCTGTGTGCCCACGCCTCTAGGTCAAGGACGCGATCCTGATCTCAGCTATGTGCTGGCCACCGGCCGCATCCTAGCGCCGCATTTGCAGAGAGGCATGCTCGTGGTGTTGGAGTCCACCACCTACCCCGGCACCACGGACACCGAACTGCGCCAGGTGCTGGAAGGAGGCTCCGGCCTGACGGCGGGGGTGGATTTTCATCTCGCCTTTTCACCCGAACGCGAGGATCCTGGCAATCCCGACAGCCGCGTGCGTGACATTCCCAAGGTCGTCGGCGGGTTGACTCCCCAATGCCTGGAAAAAGCCAAGGCTCTCTACAGCCGTGCGATCCGCACGCTGGTGCCTGTGGCCAATTGCCGTGTGGCAGAGGCGGTGAAACTGACGGAGAACATTTTTCGCGCCGTCAACATCGCCATGGTGAATGAACTCAAGGTTGTTTTTGAAGCCATGGACATTGATGTTTGGGACGTCATTGATGCGGCGAAGACGAAACCCTTCGGTTTCATGCCCTTCTATCCCGGTCCCGGCCTCGGCGGACATTGCATCCCAATCGACCCTTTCTACCTGAGCTGGAAAGCGCGCCAGCACGGCCAGGAGACGCGATTCATCGAACTTGCCGGCGAGGTGAACAGCTCCATGCCCGCCAGGGTCGTGGGACGCGTGGTCGAAGTCCTCAAAAACGCCGGCATCAATCCAGACGGAGCCCGCGTTCTTCTCATTGGTATCGCCTACAAATCAAACGTGGATGATGACCGCGAAAGCCCCGGCTATGTGCTGTGGGAGGGCCTGGAGGAGCACGGTGTACACATCGACTACCATGATCCTCATGTGCCAGTGATCCGCCCCTCTCGTGAGCATGCGCATCTGGCCGGACGGCGCAGTGAAGACATCACTCCAGAGTCTCTTGCCTCCTGGAACCTCGTCCTCGTGGCCACGCATCATGCGGCGGTGGACTGGCCGCTGCTCGCCACACACTCCCGTCTTGTGGTGGACACCCGCAACGCCCTGGCCGCCCTCATGAATGGGCTTCCTCATTACTTTAAAGCCTGACCTATTTTTCGTATGAAAGTTCTCGTCACAGGCGGTGCCGGATTCATCGGCTCCCAAATAGCACAGGCACTTTGCACGCGGGGGGCGGAAGTGATCGTCTTGGACAATCTGTGCCTAGGCAAGATCGAAAATCTCGCATGGAAAGGATCCGGCGACCGCCTTGACTTTGTGGAAGGTGACGTCAACGATGATCCGCTCATCCGGAAACTGCTGGCCGGCTGTGACTGGGTTTTTCACCAGGCGGCATTACCCTCAGTGCCGCGTTCCGTTCAAGACCCCTGGGGCAGCCATGTTCCCAATATTGACGGGACGCTGAAAATGCTCCTCGCGTCCCGTGATGCTGGCGTGAAGCGCTTTCTCTTTGCCTCCTCGTCATCAATCTACGGTGATGTGGACGCTCCAAGCAAACATGAGTCATTGCCCCCCAATCCACTCTCGCCCTACGCGCTGCAAAAGTACACAGGTGAAAAGTACGGCCTGCTCTTCCATCACCTCTACGGCTTTCCTTTCGTCGCCCTGCGGTATTTCAATATTTTTGGTCCGCGTCAGGCTTTTGATTCTCCTTACTCCGGAGTGATCGCAAAGTTCTGCACCGCCCTGCTAAAGGGTGAACGCCCCGTGATTCAAGGAGACGGGTTGCAATCACGCGACTTCACCTTTGTGGCCAACGCTGTCGCGGCCAATCTCGCCGCTGCGGAGGCTCCCGCTGAAAAAGTGGCCGGTCGCACTTTCAACGTGGCATGCGGCCAGTCCGTGACGTTGCTGCAACTGGTCGCGGATCTCAATGAGCTCACCGGACAGTCCATCGAGCCGGAATTCGGCCCCCGCCGCATGGGAGATGTCCGCTCCTCAATGGCTAATATCAGCGCCGCTGTCGAAGCCTACGGCTACGCGCCAGCCGTGAACTGGAAAGAAGGACTGAGCCAAACTTTGGAGTTCTACCGTAACTAGCATTTGATCCCAGGCGGAGGTGGCAGTGTTTGATCAAAAAACGCCGAAGGATCTGCATTACTACGAACCCCCGTCTCGGCAGCATGAATCAGGTTCACCATCTCACGAGCAGTGACATAATGATAGCGCATGGCGGAGTTCTGCGCAGCCTCGTGAGCGAGCGCCGCATGGAATTGACGAGCCGGGCCTCCTAGCAGCGTCTGATAGTTACGCGGAACGCCACCATGCGTGTGCAGCTTCACAAAGATCCACGGCGGGCCATTTTTCACCGTCGGCGCGAGTTTTGACCAGAGCTGGAACCGCTCGAGCGTGGGTGGGTTTGCCCCGGTAAGGTCGGCGTTCTCCACACGCGGCATCAGGCCCCATTTACGCCGTTTCCACGAGAGGCCGAGCGGCCCTTGCACGAGCAGGAAGCCATCCTCGTTCGTCACTCCGGCCTGGGCGGTCCTACCACGATGATGCGAGCATGCCTTTCCATCCTCCCAGGCGTAGTAGATCGAATTGATGATCGGCGGCTGCGAGGAATCGGGGGCCGATGGGAAGGTGAAATCTGCGTAACAACCCATCTCCTGAAGCACCGCGAGCTCCTCAGGCACGCCGCAATGCCTTCCATCGGGGTTCGAATGGTCCAGCGCCCAGTTTCCATGAATGAAGCCCCAGCGTGGCACACCATCTGCCTTGCGCGAGAAGAGCCCGTGGCCTGCCAGATGGCCGATGCCCGTGCGCAACATCTGCCGCAACGTCTCCGCCGTGTCCTCCTGGTGATGCAGATGCACCTCAACCTCGCTCCCGGTGCAGGCACAAATCGCAGCGAGCTTTGCCAGCACATCGGCATCGTATTGCTCGATGGGAAAAAAGAAGGTGTGCCGGGGCCCCCGGCCCGAGCTATCACGAAAGTCATTCACCAGCGCCGGCCAGGCCAATTCCCAATCCGCCATCGCCTTGAGAGCACCGGCTTTGTCCGTGTGATGAAACGGCTCGAAGTGATCGCACACGGCCAGAAACACATGACAGGGATCGTCCGAACTCGCGGCGGGCTGTGAACGCGAACGCGTGAGGTAGGCGGGAAGCCAGCGGTCAAGGGCGCGGATCATTTTGAGGGAGGTGATGAAGGCTGCCAGAGGGCCAGGAGGTTCCGCCGGTGCGTGGCATAGGCAAAGAAGGCCATGAAGCAGCTCGCCTGAAGCAGGAGAAAACCCGCCGGGATGCTCAGGAAGCGTGATTTGATGCCCTTTACCAGGGATCCGAGAAGGCCCGCTGCGTAACACAGCACTTGCACAAGCAGCAAGAGGCGCACGAACGGATCCCCCGCCCCGATCACGCTCAGCACGAAGGCGGCGATCATGAGCCAGGGCACGAGCAGGCGCAGATACTTGTGGGAGATCAGCATCCACCAAAGCCGGTTCCGCCACGGCAGCATCCAGGCTGGATAGCGCTCGATCATCTGAAAATTCCCCACCAGCGTCCGAAGCTTTCTATTCTTCTCCTTCTCCGGCTCGAGTCTTTGCGGATCAAATGCCTTTGCCGCCGGTTCGTAGATCACACGATGCCCTTGGTGCGCGATGCGCATCGGAATCACCACGTCATCTAGCAGCGTGTCCGCTGGAAGCGGTTCGTAAAGCTCACGACGGATAGCGCAGATCGCACCGGTGCAGCCTATGACGGAGTCAAAGCGGCCTTCAAAGGCACGAAGCTTTGTTTCCAGCCGCCAGTAAAGATCGACACCACGCCCTCCACCAGCCTCGGACGAAGCGATTTCAAGCAACCCGCTCACAGCGCCCACTTCCGAATCGGCAAATGGTGCCGCGAGCTTTTGCAGTGCCTCTTTCGCAAAACTCTGGCGGGCATCGGCAAGGATGACGATCTCATGCAAGCAATGCGGAATGGCAAGATTAAGCCCTGCGGGCTTTCCGCCTTTATTTTGACCCTCCAGCACGCGTATCTGTGACGCGGCAGTGGCTGCAATCTCCTTCAGCGTGCCATCCGTGCAGCCATCGCACACGACGATGATCTCCAGCGGTCCCTCCCAGGCGCAATCGAGCAAGTTTCTCAGACGCTCCCGGATGATGGCTTCTGCGTTGTGAACACACAGAACGACGCTGAGGCCCTTTTTAGCCTCAATGGCCTCTTCCCACGGCTTTGGGAACAACCGAGCAAGAAGGCCCATGAGCGCCGGATAACCTGCAAACGAGTATCCGATGAGCGAAAGGCAGAGCAGCAGGCCGACGAGGATCATGGCTGCGAAGGTTTAACACCCGGCCCTCGTGGTTTTTTTGAACGTGTGGACGGCTAGGAGGCCGATCGACAGTGTGGCGGCGACTCCGAGAAGATGCACAGAGGCCAACAGGTGATTCGCCTGGTGCAGCCCGGCGAAACCCGAACGCATCCAAGTGATGACAAGCCCTCCCCCAAGAGCCGTGCAGGCGAGGACAACCGTGAGCAGCAGGAAAAATAAATTACCCTCGTCCATGTCTATAAAACGCCGCGTCATGCCCAACTGGCGGTCCGTGGTGCGGAGAAACAGGCTGCATCCAAAAACATAAAGCTGCGTGCCGAGGATGCCACCGAGCAAAAGTAGTGACTGACTGTGAAGATCAAAGATGTGAAACGGGCCGATGCCGACGGGCCCGGTGAGCCAAGCGGTCAATTGCAGAACGGTGCATACTCCGCCAAACAACAAGCCGAACTTTTCAAAGAGCGAAGGCTTCTCCGAGAGGATGAAAAGTAGGTGGCGCATACCGTCGCGCCAGGTGCGGAGATGCGCGACACGTCCCGGAGGACCACACCGAAGCCCCGAACGAATCTCGACGGTCTTGGTGCCTGCTTTTAATGCCTTGATGAGCAGCTCGGAGGCAAACTCCATCCCGTCAGACCTCACGTCCCACTCGATATAGTCCACTTTCCGCACACAGCGGAAGCCCGAGTTGCAGTCCGTGAGCCTTCCGCGGAACAAAAGATTGATGAGGGCGGTGAGCACCGGCGTGCCGAGGTAGCGATGTAGTGTTGGCATCGCTCCTGGCTGGATGTTTCCGATCATTCGTGAGGCGATCGCCATGCCCGCGTCATGCCTCAAAGCTTCCTGGTACAAGGCGGCCGCATCCTCATATTGATAGGTGCTGTCCGAATCGGCGAACATCACATACCTCCCTGCGGCGGCCTCGATGCCCCCTTTGAGTGCCGCGCCGTATCCGAGGGCCGCGACCGGCACCACACGGGCACCAAGTTCGGACGCGATCTCACGCGAACGGTCCGTGCTGCCATTGTCCGCGACAACAATCTCGT
This sequence comes from uncultured Prosthecobacter sp., assembly GCA_964452755.1. GTDB lineage: Bacteria > Verrucomicrobiota > Verrucomicrobiia > Verrucomicrobiales > Verrucomicrobiaceae > Prosthecobacter. The sequence continues at coordinate 425,281 of CAYVQY010000002.1, forward strand.
AGGCGACGCCCGATGGCTCCAACGAGTCTCGCACTGCACGAATGCACCCACCCAGCGTCTGCTCTTCATTCAAACAAGGGAAAACAAAGGTGAGGACGGGTGAGTTCATGAGTTACGCCCGGGGGATTGATAAGGCTTGCGGGCCAGAACCATGTACTGGCCACCAAGGGGAAGCTTGCAGAGCCGCGGCTCCGACGGGCGAAGGGCTTTTAGAATGGCGGGGAAAACGAACAAGTAATCCGTGAGAACGATTTCAAACCTGGCAACAAGAAGCAGCCGGCGCGCCTGATGCGGAAAGAGCATCTGTGCGTCCTTGTCGAAGGGCACGCGGCTCATGAGGAAATGAACCACTGGGTTCCATCGGTTGTTTTCCCAGAACGCGAACCAGCCGCCTGGCTTCAATGAGCGCCAGATGAGTTCCACGCAGCCGGGCCGCGCCGCGGGAGGGATGTGGTGGAAGACGCCATTGGTGAAAACGAGGTCGAATGCTGCCGTGGGCACCGCTGTCTCATCAAACTCGAAAGCGATGTGCGCCCCCCCCACCGTCTGCCGGGCCTCGATGATAGACGCGGATGACGGATCGAAACCCAGATAAGAACCCAGCCCCAGGGCATCTGCGAGCGGGGCACAGCCACCGCCGGTGCCGCAGCCAAAGTCGAGGCACGAGGAAACTCGGGCACCGGCCTTTTTGAAACGGGCGGCGAGCCATTCAGCGCGTCCCTGCGCAAAGTAATCCCTGCACTCGCCGGTGAACTTCAGGCCTTGGTTAAGTGCCTCGACATAGTTTCCTGCAAAGTTGTCAAACTCGGCGTCGTGGCGCACGGTGTCGTTTTCGGTGACGGGCGGGGTCATGGCTTCGTCAGCGTCGGCGCCATAACCACGGTTGAGATCTCTGGCACATGAGGCCCGAGCTTATTCCATTGATGCATGGCCTTAATGATGGCATCCGGCTTGCGATTACCACCGATGAGCACCGTGCGCGTGGTCTCGAGGAGCACAAAGAAGTCGAGAAGAACGCTCATGTGTTTGATGTAATAGAGGTCGAACTCATGCTTCCGCCAGGCATCTTCGACGGTGGAGCCATAGGGATATTTCACCTGTGCCCAGCCAGTGAGTCCGGGCTGAACGAGCAGCCTTTCGCGGTAAAACGGGATCTCATGCTCAAGCTGCTCGATAAACTCCGGCCGCTCAGGCCTCGGCCCGACAAAGGACATGTCCCCACGGAGGATGTTGAACAACTGGGGAATCTCATCAATGCGGTATTTGCGCAGGATGTTGCCCAGGGGGATGACGCGCTCATCCCTGCCCGATGACGCCCACTGCGGACCGTCCTTCTCGGCGTCGAGACGCATGCTACGGAGTTTAAAGATGACAAACTGCCGCCCCATGCGCCCCATGCGGGTCTGGCGAAAAAGCACAGAACCTGGAGAAGACAGCCGGACGATCAGAATCCCAGCCAAAAGAACCGGCCAGAGGGTTATGAGGCAAAGAATAGCGGCCACGATATCAAACAAGCGCTTGAGCTTCTTAATGTATAGCAGACCTGACTGACTGGATGCGCGGAAAAGCCAGCTTTCAGTGACCAACGGGAGAGGAACTGCCTGAAGCACCATTTCACAAGCATCCGCCATTGACATGATCTCAATGCCTTGATAACGCCAACGCCGAAGCACTGGTGTAAGCAGGGGCATCACTAGATGCCGGTCACGAACAAGAATTGTGTCCACTGCCAAGGGCAATTCCATTGATTCGTTCCCGTCTATTTTCCCTAAAATCGGAAGGTGCCCGGACTGGGCAAAGGTATCACCGACGGAAATCAGTCCGATTACCTCGATCTGTGGACTGCTACGTGAGAGGATGTCAGCCGCCATCTCGTCATCCGCACCAGAAACCAGGCATGCGGTGCGCAGCCTGCTCCTGCGTAGCCGCCTGGAAAGGAGAAAGTGATGGACCGAATAACACAAGGTCAGGATAATAAGACCGTAAACCATCACACCGCGTCCCACCCTGGCCTCCAATTTGACAGACCCCATGCCCATCAAAACCACTACCGTGGCCGCAAGGCTGAAAAGAAACCAGCGCACACGCGCCCAGGACTCGAAACGCGGCAGGGAGGCGGAATAAAGCCCACCTATGTACGACAAAATGGGCAAGACCAGAGCTGCAGCCAGCATCGCAGGAGCATAAGCGTCCAGTTTAGAGGGAACGAGAGTCCCGAAACGCCACACCGCTCCCGCCACTACACTCAATGGCACCAACAACCCGTCCAAAAGGAAACGAAAAGCTGTGAGAACCAAATGGCGGGTAACGGGAGTGGAACCGATCATTGTAGCGACGGTGGGGCATCAAAATCCGAAAACTTTTTCAGGCACCTGGATGATGTCTCCATCCCCAATAGGAACATCGGAAGTAAGGCCATCCCGAATCTTGCGGATATCAACCAGGACGGAATTCCTCATGCCATTCTCGTTCAGACGCATGATTCGAATTCTAGACTCATCGCCAAACTTTGCCAGCCCCCCTGCGATCAAGAGAGCTTCATAAACACCCGGAGTGTGCCCCCCGGGTTGGAAAGGAAGCGCATGCTGGCCGGGCCGGGCCACAGCCCCAGTCAAAAAAATGGTTATACAGGATTCGGAAGACGAGATGACAGAAACTGAGTTGGTTCGAAGTGGGCCAAGCCTGCGCTCGACATAGACCGTGGCGTGTTTCAACTGCTGGCGCTGCAAAATATCCCGGATGCGATTTTCCACTGCCTCCCGGTTCAAGCCTACCACCTCCACACGGCCGATTTTGGGAATCAACACATAACCTCCCTCGCGGACTTCAAAATTCCCGTTGAAAGACACATCTTCCTCGACCAACAGTTCAACAAAATCTCCACTCTTGAACAGCGATTCTGAGACACTCGAAGAAGCTGAAGATACAAGCTTTGGAACACGCGGTGGAGGAATACCTTGCCCCCCCTCATTCAAAACACTGCAAGCGACGAACATTATCAAGATGATGATTAACATCAGCGTGCGCGAAAGAATATAAATAAACGATACCATTAGAACTAAATGATAGCGAAAGTGTTCTGGAGAAACGAATGTAGGCGAACCAAATTGATCAAATTGTTATTGGGCATTGCCAATTTTGATCCAGTTGCGTTCCGCGTTGTTGTTAATAAACTCCTTGGACAGAGGTTGCGAAAGAATCGTCAAAAGGATATGATCGAAAGTTGATCGGAAACTCTTCAGCAAAGTTTTGCGACTTTCCGCGAAACTTTGTGGTGACGTCCCAGGTGCTCTATGAGAGCAGGTTATTAGGAGACGAAGATCGCCGATATGTGGTCTTGATAATTTCACCCCCTCGACATAGACCGACCTAGGAATCTCATTGGGTAGATTGTATGGATAGACACGATATTGAGAGGTAAATTCGACAGATCGACGCTGAGGGTCAGCCGAATCAAGCAACAGCGTCTTACGGGCCGGCTCCTTCCATACACGGACTCTTCCAGTATTTGCCTTTTCCTCTTCAAAAGAGGCAAACTCCCCTTTTGCGTTGGAACGGTTGATACCGGCTAGTTCCAACGTGATCACTACCTCACCATCGAAGTCAACACGATAGGGTATCACCCGCAGGATCACCTTGCTCATCTCTCCTACCCCTATTTGAAGCCCTGGGGGGGTTGCCTCGAAAGCGCCACCATCCTGAGGGTCGTTGTTATTGATGACGCCATCATAGTTTACGTCAGCGTCCAAATCGATCTTGGCTATAGCACGCTCGGTGTCACGCCAGTTGTTGATACGTTGTCCATAATATTTGTGAAAGCTGCTTGGCAAGTCCATTTCGGTTTCCACTGCTGGCGTCGGGGGATTCTTCGCAGCGGTGTCTTGCGCTTTGGAATCACAAGGTGAAAAAGCAGACAAAATGAAAACAAACACATTACAAGTGCTCGCGATGTTAAATTGTTGCATTTGTGTTTTCATATCTGAGGAATCATAAGGATGGAGGTGATGACTGAATGGTTGGTGGAACTTAAAAGTATCGAGTCAAACCAAATCTGATCATGTGTTCGCTTGAGTTTAATGAACTGGAAGAACGGTCTTCATATTGATAAGTCACATTCAGCGCCAAGCGAGATAATACTTGCTGTGTCAGTGTAAGACGATGAACCCAATGATCCACCCTTTGGAAATTGCTATCCCCATCCATTCTTTCAAAGGCCGTTGAGGCGGTTAGTGTGGTGAAATCGCGCAAACGTAAATCCACCGCGCACCCCAAGAGATATGTATCGAAATCACTACGTGTGGCAGATGTTGGAAATGCGCTCGAGATCTGATCTCCGTTAGAATATTGCGCAAAGGCAGACGTTGTAATTCTACGAGCAAGCTGATATCTCACAAAATATGTGTAGTAATTCGCCAACACGGATTCAGCACTGTATGAGTCAGCAATAAAGTTCTGCCCAACTGTAAGCCCATGCATGCCCTTCACAGAGAATTGATGGGTAAGACTAACCGACCACAAAATTGAATCCTGGGAAACTGCACTACCACTTGTCCACAAATAGCCAATCATGGTTTGAAGCGAGACATTCTCTGTGATTCTCCCGGTGAATAGCGCTCTTAATTGGTGCCAGAAACTTTTAAAACCATCCATGCTCGAAGTCGTATAAGAAAATTTAGGAGCAAACGGAATGGCATTGCCTTCATAGCCCAAAGCAACTGACAAGGTGTCTCGCATAGAATGATTTTTAAAATCAAAAGAGTTCCAAAAGTCGCCATGCATGTAATCACCCCAAAATCGCCAGTTAGAATCCAGCAGCATCCTGGTAATTTGAATAGTGGCATTGTTGCCAAAGAGCGCACCTGCATTATCGTATAGCCCCACCTGACTGACCCGCCCATAAGTACCAAACATGTAGTTGCCCGCTTGATCAAATGAACGCACGTTTAGTTGAGCAAACATATTGATACCAGGCATACCATAAAATTGATTGCTGAAATAGACATCCCATTCATTGACTCGCTTTTGATATGAAAACTCGACACCTAATTGTGGAAATGTGCCGTTAGTAGATTGAAAACCAAATTCGTTACTCCACGGGAGATATATTAAATTCGCAGCCCACGAAAAATAAATCATGTCTGTCAGTCGAAGATAACCTCTCAATCCGATTTCTACATACCCCAACCAGCCATCTTCTCCATCCTTAGGAAAGACTACCGGCCCTTTATAATCACTCCAAATTGTTCCAACACCAATCCAAAGCACATCGAAGGCTAGAGGACCCATTTTGACATGAGCTTTATCGGGTTCAAACGCCCGTGTGAACAAAGTCCACATATTGAAATCCATCGAGAGAGTTGCTTCAGGAAACGCTTGAGTTTCATGAGTAAGCGATTGCTGAGGAGTGAAAAAGCCCAGAACGCGGTTCATCGGCCTGAATGCATTGGCATTTCGGTTATAAAAATTCTGTTCGACCGATTGATAAGGGAAAATACCCATCGCCCTCTGCATGCCCCCATCAGGCCCTTCTTGTTGGAACCCCGCATTCCTCGCATAATCTCTATCCCCCAACAGTTCCATGTCGCTTCGGGTTGGGTAATAGCCATTAGTTCCTGATTGGCTCAACACTGGGAGAAGCTGAACATCACTGCGAATTAAAGTGTCCTGCCATGCAGGCATAACAAATGAACCCTCCAAATCGGTAAGAGAATTATTTTTAGGTTTTGTGCTATTATTTTCTTTTTGAAACGGCACAGCTCCCACGCTATATTGTGTACAAATCGTTGCAAGAATAAGTATTAAAATTAATTGAGAAGGCATGAGAAGATAGGGCACTTCCGATTTACTAACCCAAAGCGATTAAAATACCAAATGTGATTTCTTGCGGATTTTAGTTATCACACTCGATACGCAGCGCAAGCATTATTTATTTGAAAAATAGCATTCGCCAAACTTTGACACCAACACGTCTCGAAGATCTGGCATCGATGATTTTACATTGGCAACAAAGCCTGGCTATTTCACGAAAGACACTCGATCACACCCCTCCCCGCTCACTCAATTCATCTTTTACTACTTCCATGTCATCATAATAGGCTGCCGAATAGTAGTAGTAATTATAGTAATTGCTAACCCTACTCAAATCAAGGTCGTTTAATACTAGTCCGAAAATGTGAGCGCTAGCCTTTCGTAACAAAGTCACTGCATCCACAACATCTTTTAACAAGGTCTTTTCAGCACGCACGACAAATACCACTCCATCCACCGCACGCTGAAAGCTTGATGTTTCACTAAGACCCAGCACCGGCGGAGAGTCGATCACAATTTGATCATACTGCCCTCTCAGTTTCTGGATCAGATTGAAAAACACCGACTGGGCCAGTAAATCAGTGGTTCCGACGGTGATTGGCCCACGCGGAATAACGTCTAGCAAATCCACTGACGTTTTCAGGATTGCTTCTTCAATCGAGCAATGCCCTTGCAACAGATGAGTCATGCCTAGTTCATTCGAAACTTTCGTAAAGTGATGTACACGCCCCCGGCGCATGTCGCAATCAACCAGCAAGGTGCGGGCACCCATCGATTGAAATGCCCATGCCAAATTGGCGGCCTGACTGGTTTTGCCCTCTGAAGCTCGTGCGCTGGTGACCATTACCACCTGCGTGTTGCCAGAACGGCCCGGTAGTAACAAGACATGACTTCGAACCAAGCGGAAGTTTTCCAGCAAATAGTTGGGCACTTTGGCACCCACAGCCGGCGATCGACAAACATCCTCAAGAATTTCCTTCGTGGTCCTTGGCACGACTCCTATCCCCTTAAGCCCGGTGACGATCTCTAATTGCTGAAGTGTGCTGGCACTGCCGTCCATCAAATTGACAAGTGTCGGCGCTCCAAATGCCCCAGCCAGTGCCAGAACAAACGAAAAAATGAGCAGCTTGGTCTTGTTTGGGGAAACTGGAATTTCGTCGCGCATGGCGGTGTATCCCTTAAACTGCATTTCCACCCAGTTTCGATCTTCGGAGAATGTGATGACTGCAAGCTTCTCTGCCAAATGCTCACGAGCCTTGTCCCACAGTGATTTTTCCCTTTCTATTTCCGAATAAGTTTGTGTGTTAAGTGTGAACTCCTCATTAATCTTGTGGTAGTCGCCAAGCCGTGCCTGCAGAGCAGCCAGCTTTGTGCGATAATGCTCTCGTTCCAGTTGGAAGCGCTGACGGAGCACCGTTAACTCAGCGCGCACCCCCCGCTCGTTCGCCTCCAGTTCGTCGGCGACTTTCTTCATGACACTGTGCCCCGGCAGATATTGCTTGGCCAGTTCGATCTGGCTGCCTTCCAATATCCGGCGTTCTTTCTCAAGTTTCTGCCAGGGTTGCAGAGACTCGATCATCCCAGGTTGCACAATCACCTCGGCCGCAAGATTGGCCTTCGGCGCTGAAACTAGCGGAGTACCAGTGCCACTCACAGTGCGACGTACCACATCCCCGATCTTGATCTCGCGTTCTTTCTCGAATGTTGTCAAAAGAGAGAGTTCTTGGAACACCGCCGACAGTTCCAGCTCACTTTCACGACCAACAGGGAGAGTCGCCAATTTGGCAGCGACCTCATCCATTCGCTGAAGCACTTCACGAGTCACAATCAAATCTTTCGGCAGTTCGTTGAGCCGGGTTTGTTCAATGGCTGACTCCGCCATATTTTCATCCCGTTCGAGTCTTGCTAGCTGTTTGAGACCAGCATTCGCCTTCTCTTGCAACGCCTTTAACTCGCGTGCATAGCGGTCAAGCGCTTCATCCCTATATTGCCGCCATGTCAAATCCTGTTGTCTGCGAAACTCTTCCACCAAGGCGGCTGCAAATACACGAACGATTTCGGGGCGGCGGGCCTGGACAATGACTTCCAAGTGGCTGCTGTCCACCTCGAGGATGCTAACAATGGGCACAAGAACGACCACGCTCTCCCAAGTAGCTGCCTCACTCACCAATTTCAGCCGTTTGGCTGTTTCAATGATATTACGTCTGGAACCGAATTCCTGTGTAATGGCACGATTAAGACCGCTGGCTTGAATAGTTTCAGGCACATCGGACTGTTTCACTGGACTTCCGTGGCCGCGAACATAAACCAAAGCTTTAGATTCATACAAGGGTGTGCCGTAAACATAATAAACCAAACCCGCGATAATTCCTAGGCATCCCATGACCGCCATCAGCCGTCCATGATGCACATATCTCAGCGCCTGTGAGATTAATGTGGTTGGATCTAAACCTTTATTTTGAACAGCTTTCATCCCTAAGCATTATTAGTATTTAAATTGGATGGAAGTTGCGGTTTGACGTGATTTTGCATATCCAGACGGCTGGGAGATCCTAGAATAAACTTTAAAAATGAATAATCCGCCCTGAACAAACAATAAGTCAGATAAGCGGCCATCCCGAGGACTGGCACAAAAACAATCCCCGCAGCCCAAACAAGCATGGCCTTTGCTGTAAAGGACTGCTGTCTGATGCTGGCCATACAGTTGAGAACCAATGAGAGCCAGACCAATCCCATGGCCCACGGGATGATTTCGTGGTCATTCAGCGGCTGGATAGTGATGAACCGGAGCAAAGTCTCTCTCATGGCAAAAGTTAAATGGCTGCGAAACCAGTGAAAGCGACACTGTCTCGCGAATCTGGATTGTCAATCCACCTTGCCGACTTGTTTGCCACCAAGCAGAGACTTGACGAATGTTATCAATACCAGCATGGCTTGTAGTCGTCAGTTCAAACGTTCGTCTTATGTCGAAGACGCCATGCATGGATTCGCCGAGGAGCGCATGCCTGACTTCCCTTGACCGCCCATGAAACTGGACTGTTTCACTCATCAAATGCATCGTACCCCGCAACCATTGAAAATCGCTCAGGTGGTTTTTTCCCTTCAGCCGGGTGGTATGGAGAATGGCGTTGTAAACTTGGCCAATCACATGCCTGAGTCACAGGCTTTGACGACCTTCCTGTGCTTGGAGGAGGCTGGCGCTTTTGCCAAACGACTGAAACCTGGAGTCATCGTGCGTATTTTGGGTCGCCGCCCAGGTTGGGATTGGCGGGCTTGCTGGAGACTGGGGTGGGCACTGCGACATTTACGGCCTGATGTCATTCACACCCACAATCTCGGCCCCTTGATCTATGCCACCACCGCCCGCCTCATGTTTCCCTCCTTGTGGCGCATCCCCATCATGCACGGCGAGCATGGCGCCCTCCAGGGCGAAGGGCTTTTGCCGCGCCGCCTGCGCCAACGTCGTCGTCTATTTCAACGATGCCGAATTGTTCACACGGTTTCTGAAGGATTGCGGCAAGAGTTGATTTCTCACGGTATGCCGGCCGGGAAATTGGTCACCATCCTCAACGGAGTGGATTGTGATCGGTTCTGCCCCGCATCAAACCTAGGCGAAGCCCGCTTGAAAGCTGGGCTGCCTGAAAATGCCTTCGTGCTGGGTGCTGTGGGCCGCTTCATCGCCACAAAACGCTACAATCTCCTAGTCGAAACGTTTGAAATCATAGCATCAGCTAACCCTGATTGTCACCTGATGATTCTAGGCGATGGAGGTACCGAGCAAGCGCTTGTGCAAGAGCGAATACGGCAAAGTCCGTTTGCGGGTCGCATCCACACTCTCGGTCATCAGGCTGAACCGGCCCCCTTTTACCAAGCCATGGATATTCTCGTCATGCCATCCTCCCACGAGGGACTGGCCAACGCCCTGCTGGAAGGCATGGCCAGTGGTCTGCCTGTCCTGGCCCATGCCGCCTGCGGCGCTGGAGAGGTAATACAAAACAACGTCAGCGGTTTTTTGGCCGAAATTAACAGTGCGTCAGAGCTGTCCGACCGCATTGGAAGCCTGATGGCACAGCCCGAACTGCGCTACTTGGTTTCCAAAAATGCTCGCGAAGCCGCACACACCCAATTCTCACTAGGGGCCATGGTGCATAATTATCTTAAAGTTTTTCGCAGCGTCTCTGCATCAAAGGTTCCCGCATCCTGAGAACGAAATTCGGCATCCAATCGGCGTGAGTCAAAGCATGCATGAATACCTCATCTTCACCCACCTAGCCAAAGTCATCATCAACTCGCACTACGCCATCGACGGTATCGCCACCGAAGCGCGTGAGAAAGCGTATATCGCCAAAGCCGCACCAACACAACAAGCGAAACTCCAGGCCGCCCTTCAACCAAGCAAAAACGCGGACGCCCTAGCAAAGTCGAAGACCCACCACCCGACCCCGCACGGCTGGAGCGTCACCTCACAAACAATCTGAAAGCCAATCTACAAGAGGTGCAATAAGTGCGCTGCACCCACTGCTGCTAAAGCCCACAACGTAGCGCAAGACAGCGTGCCCTAGTCGACTTTACCACAGAAACCATCTTCTGACTGCATTTGCGTCTATTGAGGCTCGCGCAATAGGGATACATCATGGCCAAAGCTCAGCCTGAGTGAAGCACGCCGCGATGATGGGGGGACGACGGCGCATCTTGCGCAGGGCGGCCGTGGCCTCGAAGCTCAGCTCCCACGCTTCGGTGACGATCAGATTGGCGATCTCATGGCTCTTGAGATGCGCCCACATGTATTCGACCGGATTGAGTTCGGGAGCCTAGGCTGGCAGCCGCTCGGCCCGCACCCTGCCCTTGGTTGATGCGATGTAGGCGCGCACCTCCTTGCTGCGATGGATGGCCGCGCCATCCCAGATGATGAGGATACGTCCTTTGAGATGGCGCAGCAGATGCTTGATGAACTCGATGACCTGGGCGCTCTTGATGCTGCCTTTGTGAATCTGGAAGTAGAAGCGCCGCAAACTCAGCCCGCCAATCACCGAAAGGCTTTTCCAGTTGAAGCTCTCAAGGGGCAGCGGCGTCTGGCCGCATGGGACCCAGGTTCGTGCGCGTGTCGGCTTGGTGCTCAGCCCGCTTTCATCGACGAAGACGATGAGACGCCTCTGCCGCCCGGCGTTTTTTTAACGCCGGCCACGTCTTGCGCCGCCATTGGCTCACCTCCTTGTCATCACGCTCAATGGCCCGCCGCTCCGGGCGCTGGCAGGAGAAGCCCAGTTTGCCCAGCACCCGCCACACATGCCCCTCGTGATAGCGCAAGGCGGCGATCTTCTCGATGAGGTGCCCCACTCTTGGCAGTGTCCAAAGGTCTGTCTTGTATCCTTGCGCCCGGGGACCGGCCAGCAGCGCCTCGGTAATCCGCGCGGCAGCTTGTGTTCCGAGCCTGGGTTTGCGACCCGCCTTGCCCTTGCTGACAACGGCCTCTCTGCCCCCGCTCTGCCATGCGGCCTTCCAGCGATAGACCACGGCACGGGTCACCCCAAGTCGTTCGGCCACCTCGGCGCAGCCGCAGCCCTTCTCCAGCATCCTGCACCCGTGAAGCCTGCGCTTCTCCATCTCCTTGTGGTCTCGTTTTGAGCAGCCATCCATCTCCCTACCACCACACCCATGCTTTATAACCCTATTTTACGAGTCTCAATAATCGTAGAGGCAGCTTTCGGTTGTGAATCTTCACGGCTTCATCCCAACCTTTTCCCGTGACATCTCGGAAGATCGCCGCAGATCGCTTTGCTGCCTCGTTATTGTTGGATGTATGCATTTGGAATCGTTCACGCCTCCCACAAGATGAAAGTTGACAAGAGTAATCTGGGTCCTCAACAACTTTGCCAGCACGGTTGCTCCGCTTGTGCTTGAACACGCGTCCAAGCCAGTAAGCAGCGCTAGTTTTGCTTTTGGTAGCAAATCTTCCTTTGTCGGCTGGAAGGGCGGCATCTTTTTGTGTGTGCAATATGTGCTCACTTTTTCTGCCCTGCTGAGTTTTGTCCTGTTTCATCTTGCGTGGTTGATTCGGTAACAAACACCTACGCACGAAGCCATTTCAACAGTTAATAACAGAGCAGATTGGCGCATAGTGGAACATCAAAAAAGACTGTAAATCTGCTGGCTTACGCCTACGCTGGTTCGAACCCAGCCCTACCCACCATTTTCATTCTCAACGGATTACGCCTCCCGAAAGGGATAGAGGTTACTACTGTTGCAAAAAGCAGCTTGGCCACTTCTTGGCCACTTTTAGAATTGCGAAAAAATGGTGTTCAAGCATGTCCCGGGATAATCACGAATGTCTTTTGGGACGGTAGTGGCTAGTGGTCCACTCGGTTCTGGTTGTGTTTGCTATGCTTCGACCGGGATGGTAAAATCGAACTCCTTTGACAGCGCGCAGATGAGTGAGCACTACACACACGTCGGCCAGGAAGCGATGCGGAAGGCAGCTGAGGCCTTGCCTGATGTGCTTGCCAAATAGACATGGCTCGTTTGTTTCCATCATGCCCGAGAGCGCCAAGCCAAAATCCATCGACAGAGAAGAATGGGACTTTGCGCGGTCAAAACCCCGCAAAGGGGCCGCAGTGGACGAGCAGTCGCCGGAGATGCAAAGCAATTATGCGGGATGCCCAAAAGAGGAGGCGGAGTTTTGCTTTCAATATGAATTCACACGGACCTGCGGCATCAAGACCGCCAAGAGCAAGCTCCTTTCGAGTTGCCCAGTTTCAACCCGCTTTTTCACGTCATTGTCCGATTACTTTCCCCAAACGCCCTGGTTGAAGATCCCGGCCAGCGTGAGGACGAAGGTGGTAAAAGCCTTTGCGGGCTATTTTTTAGACTCTCCTGCAGTCTTTCGGTGTGATGCGAGGAATTTCCAAGAAGCAGCCGAAATGGAAGATGTTTTTGGAGTCGGTCCTGGCGGGGTGATGCACTTCACTGCGATTCCTTTTGTGATTGCCTGGCATCGCTCAAATGGAGAGATCCTCAGCTCCTTTAAAAAGTGGCTGAAGGATAATGCGCCGCCTGAGAACAAGGACTGCAAGATCAAATTTGCTGGCAAGGATGCAAGGGCAGCTATGGAAACCGCCATGAAACGGCTTGGAGCTTATCGCCTATCGCCTGCCGGAAGTTTGGAAGCGGTTCAGGCATACACCAAAAAAGTCTGTGGAACTCCACTTTATACGAAAAGAACCTGGAAGCAGAATGCACAAAAAGCCCGCATGACACTGGAGGCATGGCTTGATCCGATCGGCAGCTTCCTGAATCAGAATAAGACATTCTGCGCTGAGCTGAAGGCTGGCCTCTCACCGAAAAACCGATGTGAGATGGGAGGAGCGAGCTTGCGGGACTGGCTGACGGCAACCATTACGCCATGGGGAGCAAGACGCCTTTTGGTCATGAAGCCTGGGAGCATCAAAAAGCGGTTGAAACTGGTTACCAGGTATGGCGGTGAGGCGGAGCCCAAGCGCATTTTGAAGAGTCTTCACAGCAAGGTGCTGCGCATAGGACTTGATGCCAAAGGTCGGCCACGCAAATAGTTGGCAGCGAGTCACGCGGTCCAAAGAGATTATCTAGGAGACAGGTGTATCCCCACGGACGACCCGGACGGCTTGAGCGACTAACGTGGCCAAATCGCACACGACTGCATTTGTATTTTTGAAAAATACGCGTGCGTCGACCACCACAGAAAGGCGTGGAAACGTCAGCGGCATATGGCAAACGCACCTGACACCGAAGCAAAGGCTAATCAATCTTTCAACAGTCTCGAAGCCCTGGGGGACGCTGACAAGGCCCTACTGAAGCTCATCGTGCCAAAATACGGCTCCATCATTTTCAAACAGGATGAGCGATGGAAGCTGAACGAACTCGCACTTGTGGCTTGGTTCGCGGCAGCCCATAAGGTGCGCTCCCGCCTCTCGGACGGTGCCCTGCTCCAATATACTTCCGAGGGAAATTGGCAGAAGATCGAAACGGCAAGAGTCAAAGAGCTAATGGCCCAGATGCTGAAGGACAAGCTGGCTGATGTTGTCCGATCTCCAGACTTACTGGCAAAGCGGACGATAGGGTTGCTCAAAAACCTCCTGATGATGATCGAGATTGTCAGCGTACTTGGTGAGCCGCCATCGCCAGCACAGGCTTTGTTACCTGTGAACAACGGTGTCTTGGACCTCTCTGGCGCTAAGCCGGTACTGCGTCCTTACAGAGAAGAAGACTGGTTCACGACAAAACTGCCTTGGTCATATGAACCAGAGGCAAAATGTGACCGGTTCTTGAACGAGTTGATCAGGCCTGCGCTCCCCGACGAAGATGACATTCGACTTCTGCAGCGCGATCTAGGTCGCCAGCTCTTTGCTGGAAACGACGCACAAACGATCTCAGTGCTCGTGGGCGAAGGAGGGTCTGGGAAGAGCGTTCTATTGTTGATTCTGGAGGCAATGCTGCTGCATGAAAAGATCGGTCATCTGCGTAGCGATCAGCTCAATGGAAGGTTCGAAACGCATGGATTCCACGGGAAGACGACGTTAGTTGGGAAAGATGTTCGTCCAGACTACCTGAACAATCAAGGGGCGGCGGTCATAAAGTCGCTGACAGGCGCTGATCGAATTCAGACCGAGAAAAAATACGGCGGAAAGCATGATCTTCGTGGATCATTTTATGTCATCATCACGGCAAACAGTCGACTGTTGATAAAGCTGCAGCGTGACGCAAGCGCATGGAGAAGACGACTAGTGGTGTATGAGTTCAGCCGCAAAGCACCTGACAAACGTATCTCGAATTTTGATCATGTTCTTTTGAAGGAGGAAGGAGCTGCCATTTTAAACTGGCTGATCTGCGGCTTCTTGGCACACCGGGAAGAACTGCGTGAGCACGGAACGTTGAAACTCACACCAGCGCAGCAGCAGCGTGTCGATGACTGGCTGCAGGAAAGCGACGCTTTACGCTCTTTCGCCAACGAAAACATCCAGGCAGGTATTGGCACACTGACGGTCGATGAGTCGTGGACGGCATATTGTGAGTTCGCACGTGCCCGCAATTGGCGCATTCCGCGCAAGCAACGCTTCCAGGAAGATTTCCCCGAGGTCATGTTCGAGCTGTTTGGTGTCGAGCGTGACAACCACATCCGCCGATTCGGTGCGGAGCTGCGGGGGTACAAAGGGGTGCATCTCATCCACAAAAACGACTAACCATGAAAACCATCAAAAAATCCAAATCCGCTGACCTCATGAATCATCTTTCTAACGACGAATGGCGTTTCGCCGACTGTCCGAAGGATCAACGTCGCTGGTGTGAAATATACGAGTACGCACGTGAGAACCAGACAGTCCGCAAAATGGTAGATTCATACCGCAACACGCGCGTTTGGGATGACCCAGGGCTGTTTCCTGACAGGTGCTCGAACCTCATCGGGAAAACGTTCATTGATGCGTTTCACGACTACTTTCCTGCGCAGCCTTTCCTCTCGATTCCTTCGGATTTGCGAGAGAAGCGGTGTGCCGAACTCAATAAGCTGAGAAACCATATGGCTTTGCGTGTTCATCAGCCTGGCGGTCAATACACCACCAGCAAAAAGACGTGGTCTGTGGAACTTCACCCTCGGACGCCGCGCCGTCTTGCTATCGCTGCCGTGGACGCCGTGCTCAAAGAACTCAGAGGCGGCCAACGTACAATGAGCCGCTTAAACTATCTGGCAGTCGATCGGCTTTACAGGCATCTGAAAAATGCAGAACGCGTTCTCAACTATGCTCAGGCGCATAACGCTGACCTGCCTGGGGATGATGAAACAGCAGTAAGCAGGGCACGGCGCAAAGCAAAAAGCCTTGTTGAAGATGTTCTTGACCGCATCCTCTGAACCCGCCGACTTGTCATCCAAAGTGATGCGATGGCGGTAAAGCATCTGATGGCCGGTGCATCATCTTGGCGGCGTGAATACAACGCTTTCAACCTTTCCAAACTCCACAAACACAGTCCGCCCTGAGTGGTTGCAACTACCTAAGAGCGGACAGCGGTGCCCTGTTTCAGGCCTCAGTAGATCCGCGATCAACTCGTTAATTTTGCCCACCAAGGCCAATGGCTTTAAACCTCTGGTAAAATCCCGGTCAATTCGTAACCACAAGTATTCAACCAGGGGCGTGAGGCTGGTTCACGTGGACTCACTTCTAAATTTCATAGAGGCCCAGCCCTCCGGCATCCAGGCTGACGAGGCTCACTCCTAACCCTTTCCGAAGAGCAAGGGTCATGTGGCCCTCGCCTTCTCGAAACACCGCCTGCTCGGCAGGTACAATGCAAACTAAATGCGCCATATGGCTAAACCAAACACAACACCTGTTCTCGATGAAGACGAGGACGAAATCGCTGCGCTCAAAGCACAGACCAAACATAACGAGGCCATCGCCGACTACCATGTGGAGATCCTCAAGCGCATCCAGCGCCTGGAGAAACTCGGCGGGTCGCAAGATTACTCAGTTTCCATCCTGAAGGCCTTGGAGGCCTTCAACGGAACCGTCAATCTTAGCTTCCTGTCGCCGATCCTTCCTGACCACGCGCTGCTCACTAAAGCACGCGAGCGCTTGATCAAGGAGGGACTCATCACGGAGAACACGGTCAAAAACCGCAAAACCCTGCACCTGGTGACAGCTGCATAACCAAAAAACCGGCCACCCGTGGGGGCCAGAGCTCCAACGGGTGGCCACTTCAAATCGCAACTTATGAAATTTAAGAACCTGAGAATTAGACCATTGCTCAGACAGCACCTCACCCGTGCCAATGAGCACTTTACGCAAACGCATATCAGCGCCGAAACACAACTCCTGCGCAAAGAGGTGGAGCAAAACCTAGCGTCCACATTCGACAAAGTGATCGTAGACTCGACTTTCACTTTCAAGTATGCGGACATCATCAACCTGTCTCCTTGTCCAATTGGCGACCACGGTTACCAGGACCTCCTTCGCAGCCTCTCTACGCCTGAACACGGGCTCGTGCTCAAGCGCCCACAAAAGGATCTGGGGGTGTTGGTCAATGGCGATACGCAAGTGACGAGCATGCGTGACAGTTTCTGCCCCCTCCCCGTGGATCACCAGACATTGGCGTCATCAACCAGACGCCAAAGCCTCAATCTTACGCGACGCAACTTTGCTGTGTGGGACCGTGCGGCAGTGCCCGTCCCTGATCGCGAAATTCCCCACTTGGTGCATTGGATTGGCAAAGGCCCGTATGTTGTGCGTGCTATCACGGCTGCTGACGGTGGTGTGATGGTGATCTTCGGTGTCGACGCCCATGATTACGACACATGGCGAGCGGAGGGGCGTCGTCTTCGCCAATGGTACGCAGACCGTGAGCTTATGCTCGATAAGTTCTCACTGCACACGTTGGTCCCGATCTCCCGCGAGTCACGGGGCAGGGGTGCTTTGCTTTACCTGGCATAACCCAAACCCGGCGGCCTGTGGGAGTGTAATCACCGCAGACCACAGCTAAAAGCGCTGTAGGAGGTGGAAATGCCACTTCGCAGGCCGCCCTCATTATTCACTACTATGGACGACGAATACATTCCACCCTTTGCCGACGACCCGAAGCTCTTGGAACTCCGGGCCAAGGTCGCCATCATTAGAGCATGCGGCAAGGCATCAAAGGACCCCGATGACAATGAGAGCCTTCGCTCCCTCTTGACTGCATGCCCCAACGCCATCGACCTGTTCTCCGCAGATGAACTCCGTCGGCTTATCCAAAACTGGCGCATCCGCCGCGACGACTTCTCTGCTGACCGAGAGATCGATTTCATGCAATTTACTTTGGATGAAAAGATCCGGGCAAGAATCGCGGAGCTGAACTTCGATAAGCTTTACCGCCCCCTGATGGACGCCTCCCCGCTCAATGTTGACGGCCACACCAGAACCGACTTCCTCGCGGCTTTGTTTCCCCAGGGAACGTCGGCGCTCATGCTGGACTCTACAAGTGCCAGGGAGGGCCTTCCTTGGAACATTGAGATTGGCGAGGATATCGGCGGCGCATGGTTTTTGCCTATGCCTGTGCGGGTGGAGGGCGACGATGGGGAACTGATCGAAAAAACGAAAAGCTCAGTGGCAGATTGGAATTCCGCGACTGGCAATTTCGACGCAGAAAGCCTTGAAGTGATGCGCGACCAGATCATCAGCCGGGATATTCCTGTGCGGCTGGCTATGAGGACGGATGCCGGCACGACACTGGTGTTCGCCATCAATGCTACCGACGAGTCCGACTGGCGAAAGAAAGTCCGGGCCTTGCGTCTAAAAATTCAGGCTCTGGGCGCCGCGTGCCGTCCATTTCGATATAATTGGGTGGCTCCGATGATCCATTCTCATTTCACACGACTGGTTTATTTCTGCCCATGACGACGAAGAAATAATGCTCGGTTAGTCAGAAATGGAATGTGCGACTGAACACCAAAACGCCTTGACATTCCTAAGTAGAATGCTATGATAAATTCATGGTGACCGAGCATTTTGGAGACAAGCTTTCGAGACTGAGAAAGGGCAGGGGGGTAACTAACCGCGAATTGGCGGTGGGTGCTTCTGTTCCTTCCTCACTCATCGCTGGTCTTCAATCCGGTAGCCGTAGTGTGGGTGAGTTTCAGGCTCGCAAAATTGGAAAGGCGCTAGCTCTGGATGGACCGGAGCTAGAGGCTTTTGTCTTGGAGGCGGTCAACACATGCACAGAGAAGGTTCTGATCGAAGCCAAGGATTATCCCTCTCTGTTCCTGAACTTTATTGCAAAGCAGCTCAGGTCCGCCGGCATAATGCCGAAGGATCTGTGTGGCTTTCAAATGATCCAGTCTGCAGATGGGCAGTCATTGAGGATGCACCTTGATGGCGGCCGGACTGCTGAACTTCACTCCACCCTCAGATACGCATAAACGCCCTTTTTTTAACCAGGAGGGTCTATCGACGATGAACCACAACCATCAAAAACAAACCGCCAGAGCCCATGTCCCGGGTCCTCTGGACGAAAAAGCCGAATGGGACCGCAAAGCATATGACAGCAACACCAAGCCGCATTGAGTCGGCAACAAACAATGACAATCGCAATTCGTTCCTGATCACCTCCAAAGCCTCTGTCGAAAGCCCAGCATCAATCTGGGTTTCCAACAGAAGCTCCAAAAGCAAGGTCAAGGATCAAGCTCAACACCTTAAAGGGACCATTTCCTTTGCCCGTCTCCTAGGAGCGGACGGACACCGCCTGGAAAGCTCAGGTCGTACTAAACGCTGCCTGTGCCCGTTCCATGGTGAGCGAACAGCCAGCTTCCACGTTTATGAGGACAGTGGATGGGCGAAATGTTATGGATGCGGGTGGTCCGGAGACATCGTCAAATACGTCAGAGACTTCTTCCAGATGAGCTTCTCTGAGGCTGTGACCTACCTGTCTAAGCAAGCATACAGCCTTGGACGTTTAAAAGGCGTTTCACTGGCGAGGCCGAAGCCTTTAGTGTTTCCAGGTCAAGGACTCACCAAAGCGCAGCAGGACACCATTAAAGCCGCAGCACAACGACTGGCTGAGAATCCATACATCTGTCAATCGGTTGCCTCAAAAAGAAACTGGAACCCAGCCACCATCAAAGCGCTGGCAGCAGAAGGCTCTCTGGGATGGGATGGTGCACTGGCATTCCTGTATTCGACGGGCATGAAATCACGCAATTGGCCTCACCATGAGTTCTTCTGGGATTTCGGAAGTCCTAGCGTCTGGCGTGGGAAGCAGATCGGAGATTCCATGGAGGTTTTCATCTGCGAGGGTGAGACGGACTGCATTTCCCTCGTCGACAAGGGCATCGAAGAAGACGGCTCCATGGCTGTCATCGCGTTGCCCAGTGCTTCAACCATTCCAGCCGAACTTCCCAAACTTGTTCAGGGAAAACATGTGACGCTGTGCATGGACGATGATGAAGCTGGTGCCAGAGCGACTCAAAAGCTTGCTGACATGCTTCTCGATGTCTGTGCCTCCGTGCAAACCTTCGACTTCAAGGGGGTGGCACTTTGAGCACTGACATGTCAAATGTCGCGGTCGGACGCTCATCAACGGAGTTCCAGAGGATACTGACTGGACATCGTGTTGCGGTGCCCAGGATGCGTGGGTCTGAACAGCGCCAGAGTTGTCTGCCACCGATTGAAAAGGCTTCCGCTTTAATTCGGCGGGCTTTACCCCTTCCTCCCGAACTGGTGGAGGGGCTGTTGTATTGTGGTTCAACGATGATCTATGGTGGAGGAGCGAAGACAAACAAGACCTTCGCCATGATGGACCTGGCGGTGAGCGTTGCTACCGGAACACCTTGGTGGAACCTGCAAACATCAAAGGGCTGCGTTCTCTACATTGACTTCGAACTGGAGAAACGGTTCTTCCGCGAACGTCTGGAAAAAATATCCAACGCAAAGGGGGTAACCCTGGAAGCGATGGATGAGATCGACGTCTGGAACCTTCGGGGACACGCAGCCGACTTGTCCACTCTCGTTGAGGAAATCATTGAGCGAGTCAGGACCACTTCGTACTCTCTGATCATCATTGATCCGCTGTACAAAGTGCTGGGTAAGCGTGACGAGAACAGTGCTGGCGACATCAATTCGCTGATGAATGAACTCGACAAGATTGCGGTAGCATCTGGGGCATCGATTGTTGTGGGACACCATTTCTCCAAAGGGAATCAAGCTGGCAAGGAGTCCATAGAGCGAATTTCTGGGTCCGGCGTTTTTTCCCGATCACCTGACGCCATTCTCATCATCACCCCACATGAAGAGGAGGACGTCTATACCGTTGAGACCACCCTAAGGAATCACAAACGGATGGAACCCTTCTGCGTGAGGTGGGATCATCCGCTCATGGTGCGTTCCCTAGACCACAATCCGTCAAAGCTCAAAGTGGCTGGACGCAAAAAGGAGGAATATCCAGCCGACTTGTTGCTGATACCGCTTCAGGAAGGATCGTTGACCACTACCGAATGGAAGAAGAAGGTCATGGACGCCACCGGGATGGGCGATGGCACTTTCAATGGCAAAAAGAAGAAACTGGAGGAGGAGAAAAGAATCGTCAAAAACGATGATGGCAAGTGGCGCACCGCAATTCCTCAACGACCACATTTAACCACCCTTCCAAAGAAGGAAGTGCAGAGTGCAGCATGTGCAATTGCACCTGTTGCAGCATGACTATCGGTGCAGAGGTGCAGAGTGCAGTGCAGCGGTTATCCTTAACCGCTGCTGCACTTGCAGGACCTCATTTGCTGAACTTTTAAACAGAAAATGAGTGAGATGAGCAGGATCAATTTTGGTGAATTTAATGGAAGATCATTCGAGTGGTTGTTTTTCAATGCTCCCTGGTATGCGGATTGGATGCACAAGAACCGGGTGCTGGAGACACGATGGGATTATGAAGACGAGGAGCGTGCTTGCTTCACAGAGCTCCACAGACGGGCTTCAGCGCTGGCGGGAGTGTGTCCATACTGCCTAGAGCGCAAAGTCGTCAGAAGGGCGTTATCGGTGCATTCTGGCGGTGTGGGCATATTCACGTTCTGCTGTGGGGAATGCAGGCCTATCAATGAGGGAAGAGTCCTGTATGAGGCATCTTCCTTCTTCATGCGTCCGGAACAATGGACTCGTGTGGATCAGAAACGCCTCACGGCGACAATAAAGGATGAATACATTGGCCGGGGAAACCTCACACAGAGGAAAATGGAAGCGTTTTTCCAGGACGATAAACTGTTCTGGAATGCGACTCCGAAATTCTTCCAGGTAATGGAGGTGCTGCAATGAATGCGCCTCTTTCCTTGGAGCAGGTGAATGCTCGTTTGCTGGCCGCCCAGCGAGTCCTCAACCCTGACCTGGCGGAACCGATCACACATCCACTGGCATTGCTTCTACTCTCCCGTCCCGTTGCCTCTGTGATCCTTGGCGATGAAGAGGCGACCGTTCTGGAGTTCTACGGCCTCTACTGGGTGCTGGAGGTCGATGGATCCAGGATCGGGTTCTTTGGCAATGAGGATGATCTTGTGCGCTACCTACAGAGTCAGATGTCAGTCCCAGAGGGAGGAGGTGTGCAAAATGGATCAGGCCCCAAACAGTGAGGAACACAGTGAATTGATCATCACGGGGAGTTTTAATGGTCTACTAGGCCGACTCGCGAGAATACATTATTATGAAATTTGGCTCACCGGAAGCAAGAACCTCAAGAAGGCGAAGAAGCACCACGTAGAGGCCACCATGCAGATGTCCGAGGTATCAAACCTGACTGGGCTGACTGTCGAGGATACTGAACTGTTCGTCTCGTTCAGTTTGATTGAGGTTGGTTCGGCAGGTGAGCATCCTCGGTTGTCGTTCCGGGGTGTTTTGCGCCTCGTTTATATCCTTGAGCGGTTCGTTGATGAGAGTGTGATTCGCTGAGGATCCCCTTCACGACTAGAGAGTGAGGATTCACTACTTGGGAGCAGCAAATCACAGGCCATGGGTCGAATATCCAGATTGTAAGGCTCTGATGTGGTGCTTCGGATCTTCAACCTATAAAAAATAGCCACTCCCGAAACCAACAAATCTTCAAATGGCTCTTGACCTGTTTTCCGCTGGCATGTCTAAGTCCATGAAGATTATGAAGTGGTATCACCTAGGCTCAACGATTCTCGGGTTAAGCATGAGCGAGCTTTTGCCGTAGCCGCTACCGCCATAGATGAGGACGAAGGGCAGTCTCTTGCGGGCATTGGCGATGAGGCGCTGCTGGATCTCGCGGATCTCCCGGTTGCGGCCGAAGTAGCGGTCGGTGTCGGAGAAATCGAAGGCATGCAGGCCTTTGAAGGGGGAGCCGGAAATGGGCGGCGGTTCAAAGCCGGGTTTGAGGCTTGGGATCTGGCGAAGAATAAGTTCCTCCAGATTACGGGAGAGAACCGCTTCGAACTCCTCCAGCGTGGCGTATTTGGTGATCGGCCGCTTGATGGTGCCGTCTGGGAACCAGTAGTTCTGCCGGAAATAGGCCTCGAGCCGGGTGATCTGCTCGGCGGCCAGGGTCTCCTGATCGGGGTTTTCGAAGTGAGGGCGCGGCTGTTTGCGGCGGTAGACAATGATGTCGGGTTTGGCGACGAACGGATCGCCGGTTTTCTCCAGCGATTTTCTGTAGCTCTCAAAGGCTATTTCGAGTTCCCATTCCGTGCCGGAATCGTAGCGCTCGCCGGAAGCCTTGAGGAATTTCTCGGGCATCAGGCTGCCAAGGCGCGACCAGAGGATGCCCACGACCATTTCGCAGTCGCCGGGATTGACGAGCTCATCCTGATAGTGGGCTGTCGAGCGAATGACCTTTTGCTCCCAGAAAACATCATCCAAGCGGACGAAGGACCAGTATTTCCCTTGAAGCCGCTCGATGACCTTGCCAGCGATCTGGCGTTCATCGGCGACGTCGCCAGGCGAGGAGATGAAAATGCGGAGTGTTTGCATGAAAACGTGCGTGGATCAGGTACACAAATGGCTTTGGAAGACAAATCTACGCTCATTCCAAAGATCGAGCCCCGATTCTTCAACACGCTGTGAACAGGCGCATCATCGAGATTCTTGATTTAAAGCTCAAGAATTCACACAACCCCAAAACCCAATCCCCCGCTTCCCCTGCCACCTCTTTCCCCCGCGTGCTCCGCCTTGGCCTTTCGCGCTTTCCTGATACCCACTTCGATCATCGCCTGCGTCACCATCCACTTCGCGCGGTCAGCATCCATGCTTCCCCGCATGAATCGCATTCACGCACACATTCAGGATGTCCCCGCTTCTGAGGCCCTGGCTAGCCCCTCGGGAACCGCGTAATCAGCTGCACCCGGTTAGGGTTGAATAGATGGAGGGTAAAACTTTGAGTCATTTGCAGTTTCTCTGCTTCTCCTACCAATCAAGAAGTCCCGGATTGGATTTGATCCAGAAGATCCCGTGATACGAAGGCTTTTGCGTCTCCAGATAAATCAGCACCACGGCATCAAACAGGGAAATGCGGAATTCAGGGGCAAGCCTCAAAGAGGGCGTGGATGAATTCTGGTTTCCTGGCGTCGTCTCTGTGCGGCTTTGGAGCGGCTTTTGACGGCAGATGCGATCCCGCATGCAGGACAGCCGCTGCCTCGCAAATGCGAGTGAGGGCTTTGCAGGAATGGTCCGTGCTTCCGGCATACAATGGAAACCTTGGTGTTCACGGAGACATATTGCACTGCGGAATAAGCGAACTTGTAGCTGTGAACCTTGCGGGCCTTTCTCACGAAAACTCTCCCGGCATTTTTCCTGCGTGTTAATGCACGCTCAGAAACACCACAGGACCAGCACCCTTGCCCCTTCACATGAACATTGGGGGACTGCCAAAACTCTCCGTGATTGGGGCAGATGATGCAAACCTTGGTATGCGCGCCTTGGTATCTGGCCTCTGCGTAATCGTATTTGTCGCCGTGCGCTTTGCGAGATCGCTTCACAAACAGATTCGCGGCTAGAGCATTTGGAGTTGGCCCAGATCGTAATTGACCACAACGAGGACAGCCGCAATGCAGTTCCGTTGAAGTGGTGGGCAATATGAGGTGCGGAGATCGCAGATGCCGCCAGGCAGCTCATGAACACTGGAGTCCTTTCCCATTTATAACAGATTTGAGTCATTAGGGGTGCTCAGGACCGGGATTACAACGACCCGACAACCTAGGGAGCATTGTTCAGATCAATCAATTTGCACCACCGTCCAGCTCTTATGCACTTCGGCTTCTAGTTTTACGCGTTGTCCCCGTTTAGCCCCGAGCAGCGCTTTCCCGATAGCGGACACCCAGCTAATGTTTTCGGGTTCAAGATCAACCTCGTCCACACCCACAATTCGATAGTACCTCATTTCGTCGGCCGCGCTTTTCAAGGTGACACGCTCTCCGAAAGCTACTTCTTCGGAACGGTCTGACTGCTTCACAACAGTTGCTGATTCAAGAACGTTCTTCAGATCTGCAATCTCCGAGGCATCCACAGACCCCTCTATTAGCTCGGTAAGTCTCTGCTGCAATCGGACCTCCCCGGCAACAGTCATGAAATTGAGTGCTCCCGGTGGCAAACCAGTTGATGACCGCCGACGCATAGGACGCTCGGGTTCGTCAACGTCCTCTTTGACGAAGGCACTGCTCATTGGCTTTTGCGGCTGTGGTTACCTCAGAACAACCCCGGCAGATCGGATCATGCTGCCTTTTCTGCCTTTTGCTTCTTCCAGCGTTTCCTTTGGGCAGCAGCAATCTTCTCACGCGCCTCAGGCGACATGGTGCGCTTTTTCTTGCGACCGTCTGGTTTCACTTTGGCTGCTTTGACGCTTTGCGCTGATCCTGATGAACCGCCCAGAATTGCGGCGAGTTCCTTTTCGAGCTTTTCGATCTTTTCCTGAAGAGCGGCAGCGCGTTTAAGAGTAGTTGAGGATGGTGAGGACATGAGCTTAGTGGGATAGTCAGAACACAAATGCATGATGATCAGGTGTCTGGCAACCCGGAACACTGGAGCAAATCAGGGGCGCGGAGATGGAACGTATGCTCAGAACTACTTCTTTTTTGCTGCGCTCTTGGTTGTATGGCCCAAGAATATTGAGATAAAATTTTCTGACCTTCCTGCCTCCACAACTTCCTGCTGAAACTGTTCAGATTCGTATGCTTTACTCAGTATGCCCAGAAGAGCATCGGCCGCGGCATCCTCGTATCCTGGTTCGTATCGTATTTCATACCCCGTCGGTTTGACGGCGGCGTCAAAAAAATCTGAATCTCTCGCTTCGGTGGAAACGGCGTCTGAATCGAGTCCAAAATCAGTGAGCGTCGAGCGAATGTCACTTGCAAGCCCTTCTAGGTGCTTGTTGCCCGCGCGAAAGTAGATGGCTATTCGGTAGGCCTCAAGATCTCGTAGTGCCCTTCTCTTATTGAATACAGCGACAGGTTTTGAAGGTGCTATTTCGGTCTTCGTAATGGGGATTGCATCACTTGTTCGCGTTGGTTGATTTTCAGAATCCTTTGGAACGTTCAGGTTGGATTTGAAGGATTCGACAGTGCTTTGGACGACAACCCAATAGTGAATGCCTTCGTTCGACATGTGAGAACGAACGTCTTGGATTCGCAAAATGTCGTTTTGCTCAAGTGAATGAATCGGTTTGGGCCAGTCTGTTTCAGGAAGTTTTGGATCCAACGTAATTGGCCGAACTTTTACGTCGTGAACAATTGCTGTCACAATTTGCCCTTTTGATGGAGGAGCCACCGTCTTGGAAGTTGTCAAAACGAAGTTCGTTTGCCATTTCCCAGACGGTTGAAGCAGACCGTAGTAAGCCGCTCCTTCGGGAATTCCAATCGTGAGAACAGGATGCTGAACATTGGATATCCATGAATTCAGGGATGAACCAAAGACCCCGATTAATCCCAAGGCTCCTGCAACAAATGCAGCGAAGACAGTGCCACGACTCGTGATCTTTGCACTTCTGATCTCGACTGGGTCATTAGGATGCATGCGCATTTAGGAAAATGGATGTACCTAATGCACTAGTCATCTGGAAAATGTGTTAAGTCGGATGTTCCTCAGTTCACGCGCCAAAGGGATGACGGCTACTTTCGCCTCTTCTGGCTTCCGCATTTCGCATTCTAGGAGCACGCATCGGGCGCAGCAGGCCCATAAATCGCCTCAAACACAGGGTCGTCCAGCGCTCTAATCCTCAGTGTTTCACTCATGGCGGAAGCCTGCTTTAGCGAATTGCGAGCTGTATCCATGTCCCCAAGGGCCGCATGACATTGGGCGCACAGATAATGGAAATAGGCGTCCCCTGAGCACTTCTTCTGCACCGACAGCAGCCAGGCCAGAGCATCCGTGAATTCGCCTGCCTGATAGCGATAGCGGGCCACGAGCACCATCCGATCCACATCATCCGGTTCGCTCAAGCTCAGAGTCTCGGCCAAATATGACGCCTTGAGATAATCCTTCGCCTTCAGCAGGATGCCCATGTGAAGGGTGATAACCTCCTTGCTGGTCTTCAATTCGGACGGCAGATTCTCCAAAGTGTTAACCGCCTCCTCAAGCAGTCCGAGTGCGGTATAACCCTCTGCGGCGTCACAGGCCTTTTTGAATTCTTGTTCGTTCATCCCTCTCCTGGTCCTCCTAGCATGTTTGGATTTGACTTGCTCCAGAACAACGCCCGATCCAGAATGCTTTTTGCCCATTCATTGATTCCTGGCTCTTTGCTTTCTCTCGATCCGGCAATGTTAAGCAGCTTGATGTCGTGCTCCTTGATGAATTCCTGTATCAATCCCTCGGGCTGAAAAAGACTGCCTCTGCTGATCTGGAGACAGGGCTTTTTGTGCTTCTTCGCGAAATCGACTGTCCGCAATGATCCACCCGTAATCTGAGGATCAAAAGTGAAAACAATGGTGCCATCCGTATCACGAACATTCCATTCGGTGCGCTGGAGATAATTGGCGCTGGGAGTTTCGGTGAGCTGGTATTGCCCTCCAATGGGTCCGTCTTCAGCTTTCCTGCCTTTGGGACACCAGCCACCATGAGGGAATTTGTACCGGAGAGCGACATCAAGGCCTGCACGATCCGCGCCTGTCTGCCCTCCGGAAATGATTTTGGTGAGCTTCATGAAGACTGCTGAATACTTTTGATCTGGGATTGAAAAGGAATTTCTGTGCTCACCCCCCGCACAGGCGGCAGCGCCTCCCCGTACTTGCGCTGCATGGTCGACCTCTACGGTAGTATTTGCATCTTCGATTGTGCCTCACGCCTGTGGAACTCAAATAATAATAGTCGGATGGTTGGGAGATGTTGGAGCCACTAGTTTCTGTTGATGCGGGAGAGATGCTTTGGGGTGGTTTCGTGGTGGCATTTCCGCTATTGGCAAACCATAGCGCCACGAGCACAATTACCCCCAAAGTGATCCATCCTGATCCGTCTGATTTTGTGCTTTTGGCAGTCGATGTCGTTTTCTGCCGTCCTGCATAGCGACCGTCGTGAAAGTGATATTCCCCCGTCGACCTGTTGTAATGCCCTCCTTGGCTATCAGTTCGACCTGAGTGAGCGCAAAGAGGCGATGTGCATGCCAAGATGATTAGTAGCACCAGTCTCATTTGCTCTCGATCACCAAATCAACCACGACCGGGAAATGATCGCTTCCTGGGGTGTCCTTCAAAACGACTGCGGCGGGTTTTCCAAGTGAGCGGGTGTAAATGTGATCGAAGCAGGCATCCGGGTATTTGCCTTTGCCAGGGATGGTGATGCGATGCTCAAGCGGTATGCCTTCAAACGTCCAAAAAAACCCTGCAGCCTCGATCTTCTTCAGGGTCGTGTCACCGGCCAAATTGACCTGTTCCTTGGAAGTGTTGAAGTCACCCACCACCACCACGCCCTCCTTCGGTTTCGCCTGGCCTTTGACGTGTTCGATGAGTTGTTCCATCGCATCCTCTCGCTTTGAAGTATTCGCGGCGGGATTTCCCAGGTTGCTCTTCAGATGCAGCCCATAAACGTGCAGCGGTTTTTCTCCGATCATGAGCTTCGCGTATGCATAACCACGAGGTGCATTAGCCCAACCCCTCTTCCATGATTCAGACCACGCAGAATCGGCCTTAAAACGGGAAAGAATGGTGATCTGCTGTTCTCCGATGGTGTGAGTGAATGTGTCCTTAAATCGGCTGGTCACATGTACAGAGAATCCAGGGAGCAGTTTAGCCAGTTGTTGTGCTGCATCATCATTCCTGACCTCCTGCAAAACGATGATGTCTGCACGAAATTGAGGAAGAACGGCAGCCACTTCCAGGAAATGCTTGTCCCGCTCCGCTTGTGACGCTGCTGGTTTTTTACCTGGAAACCATTCAAGGTTCCAAGTGACTAAACGAACGACATCGGCTCCGTTCGTGGTTCCCAGAATGAGGGCGCAAAAGATTAGCCACCGCAGATTTTGCATGCAATTCCATCGGTTGCTCCACACGATCTGCCCGTTCCAAAATACCGGCAGCCTGAATTATGACGTTTCCCGGTCGAGCTGATGGTGTGGCTTGCCCCGGCTGCAGGTTGTGTTGTTGATCCCGGAGGCGTCAGTGATTGTGCGCCAGTTGGTGGTCGGTAGGCAGGGGTGGGACTTGCTACAGTTTGGCGGCGTAGGGATTCGTTTTCTTGCTGGAGCTGAGACACTTTTGCTTCCAGTTCTGCAACACGTCTCAACAAAGCTTCCACGTCTGGCTTAGCTCCTTGTGCGACCGCCTGCCTTGATTCGGCAGTCAGCTTTTCAAGAGGAATGCGCGAGACACCGAAATCAGTCATGAAGGTGATCTCCGAAGCAGTCGAAGACATCACACGTCCCTTGATACGAGAGCCGTCAAGGAGGTTGATTTCAATGGGTGTATCCGCCCCAAATGCGGTCAGTGCTCCAAGAATCAGGCAGACGTAGAGAAGGACGGATTTCATAGCGAAGAAAAGGACAGAGCGTAAATCTATGAAACGAACGAAACGAAAGCCAACACAAATGAGGACCTTCTTTTCTGTTTTCTTAAGAAAGTCGGATGAATTCTGTGTTCGAGGCGTGGACATATTGAGGATTTGGGCCAAGTCATGCCATTATGATCCTTGAAGCCATGATCCAGCGGCTGTTTGCCAGCCTCGTCCACGGGCCCTCCATGAATGCACGCCCTCATCGGTCGCGGCAGCGTTGTGATTGGATGGACTTGAGTCTGCTCAAGGGGATCGAGCCTGCATCTGCGCTGAAAACTCTATTGGAGAAGCGCAAAATCGAATTCTCAGCCAAGGTGCAACCCTTCAATACCCCGACGTATCCAGAAGCAGAATGGTCGGATGAACAAAAGCAGGCGCGCGACGCTTACCAAAAGCAGACCAAGATGCTGAAGAAGCTGAGAGACATCGCAGACGATGCGTTGGAATACATGAATGACCATGGTGAGTCCTGCTTGGCACTCGGGTTTCCGTTGCTCTCCCTACCTCCCACAGGAGAAGAAAATGCGGTGCGTGGGTCGAGCCGCATTCTGGCGCCGCTGCTTCTAATGCCGATAAATCTTCAGGTCCGAACAGGATCTCGGATGGGGCTGACAATTGAGTGCGTGGGTGAAGGGTCCGATTTGATGGTGGCCAATCCTGCGCTTATCGCTTGGCTGGAACGTCAAACAGGGAAGTCACTTGGCGACATTTACCTCGATGAAGAGGGTGCAGATCCATGGCGTGAGGTGGATGAACTGTTGAAACAAATCAATCAGCTGCTGGACTTGCCGAGTGCTCCTTCATTCCATAGCGATGCGCGACTAGAGGGCGTGCCAACGATGGAGAAACTTCCCAAGACCGTCTCTGTGCTTTCATCTGCTGTGCTGGGTTTGTTCCCTCTTTCCAATCAATCACTCCTGCGTGATACGAGATGGATGCTGGATAATCAGGATGCACTGCAAGAACCGCTATCGGCATTTCTGAATCCCCAGGCGCTGCATGATGAAGCTGACAAACAAGAGGCTGATCAACCAGTGATCATCCAGAAGCGCGACTTCAAAGAAGAATGGCTCGTATCTGCTGCAGATCCATGTCAGGCCAACGCCGTTCTGGCATCGCGTGAGGCAAAGGCGCTGGTTGTGCATGGCCCTCCAGGAACTGGCAAAAGCCAGACCATAACAAACATGATCGCAGACCATCTCGCCCGAGGAGAACGAGTCCTCTTTGTCTGCGACAAGCGAACAGCCCTTGATGTGGTGAAATACCGCCTTGATTCGGTGGGGATCGGGGACCTTTGCGGTGTTGTGCATGATCCGAGCAGTGACCGCAAAGACTTCTATATGGGGTTGCGTTCACAGTTGGAGAATCTGGCCGACATGCCGCCAATTAATGATCCGCGGTTGCAGTTGAACTCAGTCAATGAGCAGCTTTCCGCGATACATTCGGAATTGGAAGGCTATCGCCAAAAGCTTCATCTCAGCACAGAACCGGCGACACGGAGCTTTCATGATTTGCTAGGGAACTGGCTCGCTTATGCTACCAGAACGGATTTGCCAGCCTTGGAAAGCATGCCTGGCTTGATGCCAGCAGAAGTGGAGCAAGCATCCACCACGCTCGATGAGATATGCAGGCGCGCAGAGAAGTCGTCATATCCGTCAAATCCGTTTCGCAATTGCGTTGGCATCAGCCTGACGGATTTGTTTGCACGGACGAACAGCGACACCATTGCGACTTTGGATGCCTTGGACGTTGCGGCTGAAAAAGCGGATGCCGCCAAGCCAGAACAATTGGTCTGTCAGCTCAATGCCTCAAAGCCACTTGTTGAACAAGCGACACAGCGCGAGGCAATAGCCAAACTTGTGAGGAACCTTGCAACTTTGGGAGATCCTGATTTTGCTCACACGGTCGCAACGTTGTCCGAAGGCCGCAGAAAAGAACTGAAGGATGAACTGTCTGAAGTCCTCGTTTGGATAGCCCCCATTAAAACAGCCCCCCTTGATCGTGCGCTGTTAACCGGTGCCCGCAGTGCTGGAATCCTTTCCCTAGCCACTGTGAATCAACATCTTGCAGCATTAACTTCATGGGAAGCTGTGGCAGGAAGCTTCTTCAAAAGGTTGTTTGCTGGAGCCGTTAAGAAAGCGGCCACTACTGCGCTTTTGCCACTTGGCCTCTGCCTGGATTCAGGATG
The DNA here is from genome assembly GCA_964452755.1 of uncultured Prosthecobacter sp. Classification (GTDB taxonomy): domain Bacteria; phylum Verrucomicrobiota; class Verrucomicrobiia; order Verrucomicrobiales; family Verrucomicrobiaceae; genus Prosthecobacter. The sequence continues at coordinate 456,733 of CAYVQY010000002.1, forward strand.
GCAGCAAGGACTGACGTTTTATCGAGGTGTAAAGAACCGACTTCAGATTGTCGATTGGCTTGGACGCATTACCGGCTCACCTTCAGTGGTTCTAGCAGATGACACAGAACTGCAAAACCGCACATCCATCGCTCAGACAGTATGGGAGGCACAATCCGTCCTAACACCTCTTGGCGGCTCACAAAAGCTCGTCGAGTGCATTCGTGATGCGATGGCTTTAGATGCATTGGCTTCGGCCTTGGAAAATGATTCACGCTGGGCTATGGCGCTAGATCTGCTGGCTGCCTTGGTCTCTAAAAGTAGGTTGTTCACGAAAGAGGCTCCACAACAATTGCTCACAACTTGGCTGAGTTGCACCAGTGCTCGCGATACCACTCGGGAATGGCAAACACACGCGAAGACGCTTGAGGATGTGGTTCGCCTGCAGAATTCCTTGGCGCAGCTGCCGCAGCACATGCGCACGGCCACCGAGAATTTAATCGTCAAAGGAGCTGCTTTTGCTGAAGTGCGCGACTGTTTCAATCTTCAGGCCTTGGCGAACGCTTTGCGTGATCGCTTAAAAAATGATCCTGAACTCACTGCAATCGATGGAGAACGTGTCGAGGCTGCTTTTGATGCCTTCTTGAACCTTTCCAATGAGAAGCCACAACTGGTCACTGACTACATTCGATTCCTCTGGCGCCATCATCAGAAAAGTCGCCTGCTTGCCAGCACAGGCACACAGCTCAACAAACAAGGTGCCGGCCTGCGTCAACGTCTTTACGTCAAAGGGAAAAAGGCGCTTAAACTTCGCCAAATGCTTGCCACCGGGGCCGACTCAGATGGAGGAGATCCGATTTATGATTTGTGCCCTGTTTGGATGGCTAGCCCATCAACCGTGGCGCAGATCTTTCCACGCCACGCAATCTTCGATGTAGTGATATTTGACGAAGCCTCTCAGTGTCGTTTAGAGGAGGCGCTTCCAGTTCTGATGCGTGGACATCGTGTGGTGATCGCCGGCGACCAAAAGCAGCTTCCTCCTACCCGGTTCTTTGAATCTGCGCTGGCTGATTCAGGCGACAGTGATGCTGAGACTGCTGAGGAACTCTTTTATCAGCAGCAGCAAGAGGCGGAGGACCTTCTCTCGGCCGCACTAAATCTAGATGTGCGAGAGGCTTACCTAGATGTGCATTATCGCAGCCGAAACGAAGCGTTGATCGGCTTTTCAAATGAGCACTACTACGGGTCACGCCTGCAACCGATTCCCGGACACCCTCGCAACAAGGCTCTGAGCACGCCGATCCAGCTTCATCGTGTGTGTGGGGTTTATTTCGAGAGGGCCAATGTAAAGGAGGCTGAAGCAGCGGTTGACCTCATTGCAGAACTGCTAGCAGGAGAACAGCCGCCTTCGATTGGCGTTGCCTGCTTTAACCTGACACAAAAGGAGGCCATTCATGAAGCTCTGGCAGCGCGGGTAGGAAAGGACGCTGATTTTGCCCGCCGTTATGAGGAGGCGAAGCGGCGTAAAGGACGTGACTCTTTCGAAGGCCTGTTTGTAAAGAATCTTGAGAACGTTCAAGGCGATGAACGGGATGTGATGATCATCTGCACCACCTTCGGACCAGATCCACAGGGCAAGTTCCGTCGCAATTTTGGAGCCTTATCCCAACGTGAAGGAGGGCGACGATTAAATGTGCTTGTCACCAGGGCAAGGGATGCTGTGCATGTTCTCACTTCAATTCCTGTGGCAGAATACAGCTCCGTTGAGTCTGTTCCTCCAGGACAACTTCCAAATGGACGTCTGCAACTCTACGCATATTTGCGCTACGCGGAATCATTGGCTGTCATCTTTGCCGATTATCAGGAGGAATTGGAAAAAATGCGCCGTGACACCAAACCCGAAGTGAAGGAATGGCCCAGTGTGACCCGTTCCTCGGTGGCTTCTTCCTTCGCCAATGCACTGTTGGAAAAGCACAACACTGGTTCACATGTGCATTGGGGGAACGAGGGATTCTGCATTGATGTTGCCTGCATTCACCCACTGATGCCGGCTGATGTCACAGTTGGGGTCCTGACTGATTTTAGCCGTTTCCACAAAACGCCTGATCCTATTGAATGGGACATGTTCCGCACTCGTGTGTTTCGCTCACAGGGATGGGAAATTGAACGTCTGTGGTCGCCGGTCCTATTTCGACGTGCTGATGAAATGACGCAGCGAGTTAAAAACGCCCATGACCGCCTTTCCTCTACCACAAAAGCAAAAGAGGAAGACCTGACCACTACTGAGGCAGCTTGAGAGTCATGCAATCGAGCCACATGCAACATATTTGATTGGCATCCACTCGCTGCTGCGCTTGCAGCAGCTCATCTGCTTTTGCTCGTTGTTTTTGCCGCCTTGGAGCGGGTTTTGGCGGCAGATGCGATCCCACAGCTAGGACAGCCGCTGCCTCGCAAATGCGAGTGAGGGCTTTGCAGGAATGGTCCGTGCTTCCGGCATACAATGGAAACCTTGGTGTTCACGGAGACATATTGCACTGCGGAATAAGCGAACTTGTAGCTGTGAACCTTGCGGGCCTTTCTCACGAAAACTCTCCCGGCATTTTTCCTGCGTGTTAATGCACGCTCAGAAACACCACAGGACCAGCACCCTTGCCCCTTCAAATGGACATTGGGAGACTGCCAAAACTCCCCGTGTTGCGGACAGATGATGCAGACCTTGGTATGCGCGCCTTCGTATCTGGTTTTTGCGTAATCGTATTTGTCGCCGTGCGCTTTGCGTGATCGCTTCACAAACAGCTTCGCGGCTAGAGCATTTGGAGTTGGCCCAGATCGCAATTGACCACAACGAGGACAGCCGCAATGCAGTTTACGGTTTGTATGGGTATGGGCCGTCTGCATGAACGGGCCGTGTTCGGGACAGATGATCCTGACCTTAGACATTGCACCTCTAAAAACGGCTTCGGAGTAGTCATAGCGGTCACCATGAATCGCTTTGGCTTTTTTGATGAAGTTCTCTGCGCTGGTTTTGAGGAGATTGGTGCTCCTGCGCAATTGTCCGCATCGAAGACAACCACATGGACGAGATTTACGTATGTGGAATCGCGCAATCTGTCGAAACGATCCGTGTTTGGGGCAGATAATCGTTACCTTTGCCTTGGCACCTGCAAATTGGGTCTCTGAATAGTCGTAGTGGTCGCCATGTATCGCACGCGCTTTGGCGATAAACGCTGCGGTCTTTTGATCTGTGGACTCCGCCATGTGCTCGTTAAGCTGAATGATTGTGGCTGCTCAAGCAAGTCTCTGGTTCATAAGCGAACGCCAGATTGTTCAAGGTTTTGTGCGTGGTTTCCCAACACGATGCACCCGCAGTGAAAATCCACGGCCATTATCATACGGCTCCACAGTCGCTTCCACTTCAAGAACGGGGTAGCGAACGGTGACGGCCCCATAGCTCCGGTAGGTGTCGGCAAACAATTCCGTCTCCACGATCCCTGTTTTATCCGCGAGGCTCAGGAATTTCATCACCTCCCCGGTGGTTTGGTGATGAAGCCTTTGCTCGATCACCAGACCACAGCAAACCACATGCTGGCCGATGTATTCCTGCAAGCGGATGACCGGGCAATACGTGTCCCATGCCACGTCTGGATACAGGTCCAAAGGATGCCCTGAAATGGTGAAACCAAACAAATCCGTTTCCCATTCCAGACGTTCTTTGAAGGAGGGTTCACTGAGGCCAGCCTTGAGGCGTTCAGCGACGTTGGGAGGGGGCAGCAACCATCCCTGCACACCTTCGCCTTCTGATGAAGACAGGTATGCCCTGGATTCCCAGAATTGATGAGTTCGTGGATCGCCAAACACATCACATGCTCCGGCACGAATGAGGTTTTGGATCTCGTCGGAGCTTGGGTGTGTCCGGTCGCAGAAATCCCGCAGAGACACAAAGGGCTGTCTTGATGCCTCTCTCTGGATGTTCTTGGCCGTTTTTTCCGTCAACCCCTTGATGCTTCGAACAGGGACACGGATTTGATTCTCTTCAGCCTCGAAAGCGTCGGATGGGTTGTTGACCGTGGGCGGTAGGAATGACAGGCCCAAGTGATAACACTCCAACGCATAGACCAGCGTTGAATAAAAGCCCTTCCCGTTGCTCAGGACTGCCGCCATAAATTCAGCAGGGTGGTAGTGCTTCAACCACGCTGCTTGATACGCTTCTACCCCATAGGCAGTGCTGTGGGCCTTGCAGAACGCGTAGCCGTCAAAGCCAGTCACCAGCTTCCAGACCTCCTGGATTTTGTCCCGGCTGTGTCCGAGCTTTAAAGCACATTCCAAAAACTCCGTCCCCAGTTCACGAATCACTGGTGTTTTACGCTTCACCAGTGCCCGTCGAAGAATATCCGCCCTCCCTGCCGACATCCCTGCAAACGCCTCACAAATCTGAAGGATGTGTTCTTCATACACGACCAGTCCGAAGGTGCTCCGCAGACAGCTCTCCAGCGAAGAATGTGGATAATAGACGGGTTCGAGGCCCTGATACCGCCGAGTGAAGCTGAGTTTTTTGGATTCATTGGCTGCCCCTGGCCTGATCACACTCACAATGGCAACCAGTCCATCAATCTCTCGAACGTTGGTCATTTTGCACAGTGAGATCATGGCGGGCGATTCGATGTGATGCACCGCCCTGGCACCACCCCCGGCGATCATTTCCCAGACCTCAGGATCTTCCCATGGCTCCAACGTCTCCAGATCGACAGCAATGCCACGTTTGGAAAGTGCCTTCACAGCATCCCGCATCACCGCCAAGCCACCCTGAGCGAGTATGTCCATTTTGATCAACCCAACTGTCTCGACCGCATCCATATCCAGATGCGTGGTCGGATACCCCTTGGAGCTGATAAAGGTGGGCGTCAGTGAGTGAATGGTGTCACGCGAAACAACCACACCACAGGGATGCATCTTTGGATAACGAGGAAACCCGTCCAAGAATGCGGCCATCTCCAGCGCGGTCTTGTAGGGTTCTTCTTCCCAGAGACTGTCACGACATTCCTGGCTTTGGTGCACGGCTTCAGACAAATGCGTGGCGTTGGTATGAGGCACGTTTTCCGTCAAGCGTCGTATTTGATGGTCAGCCACCCCCAGGACCTTCGCAATATCAGCCACGGCCGATCTCCCCCGAAACGTGTTAAACCCTCCCACGATGGCAGCATGCTGATTGCCATACCGACGGAAGATCAGATCCACCACGTCATCTTTTCTGTCGTGTGGGAAGTCGATGTCGATGTCGGGTAATTTATTCATCGCCATCCGCTCACGATTCAAGAACCTGCGGAAATACAGGTCGAAGCGAATGGGGCAAACACCGCTGATGCCGAGGCAGTAGCAGACCAGGGAATCTGCCGCACTGCCTCTCGTGATCCAGTCAATGCCCAGCTCCCTGCATTCCTGCAACAGTTCCCACACGGCCAGAAAATATTCCTCATAACCGACCTCTGAAATGATGGTCAGTTCTTCTTCAAGCTGTGCGACGTGCTTTGAAGCTTTGTCCCGGTAACGTCGATGCAACCCTTCTGTCGCCAGTTGATGCAGCAGCTCCTTGGATGAAATGCCGGAGGATGGGACGAAACGGGGGAAACGCAGGATGTTGAACTCGAAGGAAAAGTCGCACTGCTCCGCAAGCAAATGAGACGCAGCGATGTGTTCTGATGAAAACATTCCGCCCCATTCTTGTGATGACTTTAATCCGTAGGTGCCGGTTCGCTTGTCAGGATGCTTTTCGTTCAACCGTGTGAGAGTGCGGATGCTCTGAACGATCCCATATTTGCGTCTGTCCTCGGGTTTTTGATACCGAACTTCTGGTAATGCGTGTGTGGATGGTGATGCAAACAGCAGCCCGCTTGCATGATCTTTGACCAGTTTGTCTGTCAGTTTCTCCAGGCTCAGCAAGTGACACAAATTGCCGTATCCGGTGCTATTTTGAACGTAGGCCAAAACTGAACCCGATCTGGTTCTCAGTTCAGCCGCCACCAACGGTTTAATGCCTGCTGCTTGGGCCGCTTGAAAAAAGGCCACCGTTCCATGCAAATTCGGATCAGTGATGGCGACCGCTTTCAGCCCATTCGCCTTTGCCATCTCAACGATGTCTTCTGGTGAAAGCAGCGAATCGAGGAAGCTGTAATACGATTTGAAGTTGAGCCCCACCAGCAACTCCTGCTCTGCTTTGGGGGGTGTTTGAGGCTTGGCTCTTGGGGCGAATATTCGTGCTCTCGCTTTGGGCTGAAGAACCAGTTCACTGCCACGCATGATCTGCTTATCACGGCGCAACATGTCGAACACCGGAGCAATCTTTTGCATCTTCATTCTGATCTGGGAATCTGCCTCCAACGCTAGTTCTGAGCGAAACACAGGGCCGTAAATATGACTCAGTTTAAGCCCCACCAAACGGATGCTCACTCGTCTGTCCCATGCCTTCTTCAGCAGGCCTGGCAGTAAGGGAAAAATGTCTTCCGCTAGATCTGACGGTTCTTCGAGGCTCACACTGCGGCTCACGTCCTGCATGTCGTTGTAGCGGAGCTTTAGGGTGATCGTGCGATAGCTGCGTCTGTCTTCTCTGACTTTGCCCGTGAGATTATCTGCCATCTTGTAGAGCTGCGAAATGAGCACGGATTCTTCAGTCACATCGACGCCAAACGTATGCTGTTCGCTGTAAGACTTGGCTGGCTGCTTCTCGATCACCAGCGGCCGTTGATCAATTCCAAGCGCGTAATCCCGAAGCTGACTGCCATAGCCCCCCACCAGCAAGGCCAGCATTTCGACGGGGGTCTCTGCGACTTCACGAATGAACGCCAATCCCGCTGATTTGAGAGTGGCCGAGAGCTTTGGGCCGACATTGGGAAGCCAGTGATTGGGTAACGGAGCCAAGAATTCACGTTCATGACCGGCTGGCACTTCAATCAGGCTTGCGGGTTTCCTGAGCTTGGACGCCACTTGAGACACGAGCTTGTTGCTGGCGATCCCTTCCGAAACCGTGATCCTTAACCGTTGGGCGATGGCTTTGCGGATCGTTTGAGCCACCTGCTCGGGCGTGCCTTTTCTCAGTCCACCCAGATCAAAATACCCCTCGTCGATGGAGGTGATTTCCACGTCCGGGGTGAAGTCGTACGCATAGCTGAACATGAACCGGCTGAATCGCTCATATTTCTCAAAATCCCCCGGTAGCACGATCAGCTTCGGGCAGAGCTTCCTGGCCTTGGCGGTTGGCATGGGCGTGTAGATGCCAAGTTTTCTGGCCTCGTAGCTAGCCGAAGCGATTATGCCACGTTTCTCGCCCCCTACAGCCATGGGCCGACCGCGCAGAGTCGGGTCTGCTGCCTGCTCAACGGAGGCGAAGTAGGCGTCTGCATCGAGGTGGACAATCATGGCCTGTTTTCATGCCTTTCATGTCACCTGGCGGAACAGGGCCACCATCACACCCTGAATCACCAGTTCATGCGCAGGAATCAAAGACGGGTAAGCCGGGTTCTCAGCCTTCAGAAAGGGCCTGCCTCTCTGAACGATGTAGCGCTTCAGGGTGGAATCCCCATCAATCAAAGCCGCCACAATATCCCGGTTCTTGGCTTCCTTCTCGAAGTCTAGGATGACCACATCACCCTCATGGATGCCAGCATTGATCATGGAGTCTCCGCGCACCTTCAGAGCAAACGTGCGCATGGTGTTAGGGATGCGCAGGGTATCCATATCGAACGCATCCAGGCGGTCAGGACGGGCAGATTCAGAGACGGGGATGCCCGCTTGAATGGCTCCCAGCACCGAGATGCTTCCCAGGAGTTCGGCGAGTTTTAAGAGCGGGTCCATTTTGCTTGGCATGTTCGGATGAACATTAGCCAGCCCGGATCGACCGCAAGCTTAGATTTGTGGCATCGGCGGCGGCAAATCGGGACTCGCCTCCAGTCCCAGCCAGTGCGTGACGACTATGGGTGCGCCATGTTCATCTCTCCAGATTCCCGGATCAAAGGAGGGCGGGTCGGTCTGTTTCCATTCGGAGGGATCTCTTGAAGTCCAAACGCCTTTACGGACTGCGTTGCCGTCGGTCGTCCAAACAAGGTCATTGGCCGGCGGGAAATACTCACCCATAATTTTGCACCAATCAGGCGTGGCGGTGGTGAAGGCAGTGTTGGTCATGCGGGTAAGCGTTGAGTGAATATTGACGGGGGGTGACGATCCAATCTGCTCATGCGCTGCGGCGGTCGCTATTTCGATTCGTCTAAAATGGCCGCAATGGTCGTGGGAGCATTTCCTTCCAGACGGTTGTTCACGAACACGAAGGAGGGCTTTTTTCTCCCTTTCACTTTCTGAATCAGTGTTTTAGCCGCCTCCCTGACGTTGGAGTTTGGCTCCTGGACCGATTTGTAGGGGGAAAATGAGCTGACTGCCTGCTCATACGTCCTTCCTGGCCTCAATAGGAGCCTAGCAACCGTGAAATCCGTGGTGAAGCTGTCGGGGATCTGGATCTGCTCAGACACTTCAGGCATCTTGGTCCATGAATTGAAAACGTGGGCTACCCCATGACTGCCCAGCATCGAGAAATACTCGGGCTGCAGCAGGGCCTTGTTTCTCACCTCGACAGCATACGCATAGGTTTTTGGCAGCTTGGAAAAGAACTCATCAAGCAGCACCACGAAGTCCCGCCCATGCTCAAAATCCTTGGGGTAGAAGTGCGAGAACTCGAAAATGAAGACGCCGACTTTGTCCTGGACTCGATCAAAGGAGGAAAGAAATGCCTTCTTGAACAAGTCAGCGTCCAGGAAGTGCTCGTTTGGTTTTCCAGCCAAAGCACCGAACCGAGGGAGGTTGGTGTAATTTTTGATCGTGATGGTGTCTGTGACCTTGAAGCCGAACCGAAACGAGTCTGGAACCTGCTTGCAAAGACCTTCCAGGTATTGCGGTGATGGGAACCTGTAGTAGCCAGCATCAACACAGACCGTTGGAAAGATTTCCGCGTATTCGGCCAGGCACTCGCGCTCAAACCTGGCCTCGGAAAACTTCTTTCGAGTGATGTATCGAGACTCGTCATAGACCTGTCCACACCATCCGGGGTATTTCCAAGACGAGGTGCCGATGAAAACAGAGTCCTGCACCAGCTTTTGAAGCGGCACCCTCAGAACGGAATGTGTTTTCTGGTCGAACATGGGTCAACCCTCCCATCGAAGTGCGGAGGTGCAACAAGTGCAATTCCCCCTTTGCGCCTCCGTTGACCTGAACAAAGACGGGAGCATCCCATTTTGGGATCGTCCTGAGCGAAGCATTCTGGTACAATGAGAAATGGTGATGGAAATGCTTACCCCGCTTTTGAGGGGAGGAAAATTCACGCGGATCTCATGACGCTGCAAGCCCCATGCACTCAAGGGTCCAGCAGATTTGCTTGTACGGCGCTTCAGTCGTAGCGAATTCTAAAACACATATAGTCAGGGGTCTGGCTGATCCCCGCATCTACTTCTTGCGCTTTTTCCACTTCTTTTCGACCTCTGTGATCAGTGAGGCAAGCGGAACGCCCATGCCATCCGCAAGCATTTGTCCAATCAACATGGACGGATTACGTTGTGCTGATTCGAGGGTGATGATTCCCGTTCTTCCGACCCCAGAGATCTCTGACAACCTCTTCTGTGACAACCCGGCACGTTCCCTCGCAGCCTTGAAAACCTCTCCAAGGATTGCTGCATATTCATCTGAGGGCGGCTTGGGCACCCTACGATATTATGGCTTGAATTCAGGCGCGGAATGTCCGTATTAGGACACCTTGGGCCCACGAAATCGACAAACCCACTACCGCAAACGCCTGTATGAATTATGAACATTCTTTGGAACCCTTGCTTTTTGCATGTCTGCTGGGCTTGGCCCTCATTGTAACGGTGGTCTTGTGGACGATGAACGTGCCACCAGAAGGTTTTGCCTTCTGCGCCGTCATGATTGCGGCTATTGGATGGAGGCAATGCGTGGATCGAGATGGCCGCCCTTCTCCCATGCAAAAACGGTTAAAGCCGTGGTTTCTAGGGGTTGGGATATTGCTTCTACCGGTGGTTCTTCCCGCATGCTTCCGCGAATTACGTCATGGGAAATCGAATATTTTCGCGACCTTTTGGAAGATGGGAGCCGAGGTTCTCGGCAAGACGCCTCCTTTGGACATTCGCCTTGATAGCCGAACGGAGTTTCTGGGGCTGGAAAATGTGCACTTCTTGATCATCACCAACACATTTCGAGATGGTGTGGCCCCCGTAAAAGCGGCCTTGGAAAGAGGGGGATCAGTTTTCCCCATTAAACTCCCGCCGGTGATCAAACCCTATGAAACCATAGAAGTGAGGCTTCAACATGGCGGGACCAAGCTCTTCGTAGAAGACGGGGACATTCTGAACATTGAGTGCGAAGGCTACGTCAATGCCTGGCATAAAAGGTGGGGACCCCTCACCCCATAGTCGCGATCATTGCTGGTATAGCAAGATGAACGGGAAGCATCGCCTTCCTGGAAACATCCACATACCCCAATGAAAACAGCACTCGCCCTCCTCTACGTCATCGTCGCGGTTCAGTCTCTCGTCATCATCGTCGCGTTCAAATTTGGCGCTGAGTCGGTGAAGGCTGCGTTCCGTTATTCGCAGGAGTCGATCATCGAAATCTGCGACCAGCGTTACGTCCAAAAATAGCGCCATGTCCAGACCGAAGCACTACAGCCCGCAAATCTGCAGGTTCCTCGTCTCAGTCCTCTACCATGAAGCCAAACGACGGAAGATACCCATGACTCGCCTCGTGGATGATCTTCTTCGGCAAGCGCTTCAAGGCACGCAGGGATGGACCACAGCGACGACCCTCAGAGCAGCGGACAGCACACCGCCACCACGTTCTGAGCTGCCAAAAGCGGCTTAGAACTCAAAGCAGCACCCAATCCCACGCATCAAGCCAGGCCCTCCAAGGTCTGGCTTTTTTCGTGTCTTCATCTCACCACAACCCAAAACACATCAAACATCATGGCAATCAAACTCAGCGCCAACTACAGCAAAAAGCTCGGACTCCCTCAATACAGCAGTCACAGCTTCAGCGCCTCCGTCGAAGTCGAACTCACGGACATCACCCAGGTCGAAGCAGAAATTCAGAAGCTCTACGCTCTCCTGCAACAAAGCGTCGATCAGGAAATCCAACACCCCGGCTTTGTTCCTGAAGCCAATGGGAACGGTCATCATCAACAGCAGAATGGACGCACCTACCAGATTAACGGCAATGCTCGTCAGCAGAGCAACGGACAGCGCCAACAGCCACAAGCTGTTGGTGATGTCTGGAACTGCACGGACGGACAGAAGTCCTTCATCTCACGCATCGTTCATGACAACAAGCTGGACAAGCAGGAGGTCGAAGATCTGTCCCAGCAGCTCTTCGGCATTGGCGTGAAGCAGATCAACAAGATGCAGGCGTCACAGCTCATTGAGGATTTGCTCATCAAAGTCGGCAAACCCGCCACGCGCCAAACACGCTGGCAGCAACAACCCACCAACCACCAAGCAGCATGAACACCACCGCTGACGCTCCCCCATCCAAAGAGCCCAGCGAGAAGGACATCATCACCGGCTTGCAGAAAACAGTTTCAGCTTCACGGCTGTCTCTGTTTCTGCAATGTCGGCTGAAGTTCTATTGCCGCTATGTGCTCAAACTCAAAAAGCCCAAAACGGCTGCGCTGCATCTTGGCAATTCGGTTCATTCCGCGTTGAAAGCATGGAACAAGGCACGCTGGCTTGATAAACCGCTCTCGCTGAAAGGACTCCATGATGAGTTCACGAAAGCCTGGTCGGACACCTCCGAAGGTCTCGTCAATTGGGAACCCGGTGAAGAGGACGAAGAGAAAACAACGGGCTGGCGACTCTGTGACACCTACATCCGGCAAAGTGGCTCGATGGCGAACATCAAGCCTGACGCCGTAGAAGTGTCCATTGAAGCCGATCTCACCAAACACGGTCTTCCTCGCCTCATCGGTATTCTCGATCTGGTTCAAGAAGGAAGCATCATCGACTTCAAGACCAGCTCCTCGACACCCAACCCCACCTCCGTTGCACATCTGCACGAAACCCAGACGAGCAGCTACGCCGTCCTCTACCGCCACAACACAGGCAAAAGGGAAGCCGGCATCGAACTGCATCACCTGGTTAAAAACAAAAGCCCCAAGCTCTGCATCACTGACATGCCACCCATGAGCGATCAACAGCAATCACGCCTGTTTCGACTCATGGATGTTTACCAGACCGAGCTGGGCAAAGGACAATTCCACCCATCACCAGGTCTTGGCTGCATGGGCTGCGAGTTCTTCAACGAATGCCGTCGCTGGCATTAAATCCAAACCTCAACCCCACCCCCACATCACCATGAAATACATCACCCTCATCTGCCTGCTTTGCTGTTCAACCGCAGCAAACGCCTTCTGGCCCTTGACCAGCACACCCGATCCAATCCCTGAATACAAGGAAAAGATCGTCGCCCTGGAAAGCCACCTGTCCGCGCAAGCCATCCTTCTCAACCGCTGGCAAATCGCCTCCGGTTCATTGGGCATCGGCTGTGTCATCCTCCTCATCATCGGCACCGCCCTTGGAGCCACAACCCGAAAACACCACGATGCAACATCACCAAGACTGGGACCAACACCCTCATCACCCACAAAGCTCAACGGCCGCAAACCCCACCTCATGGGCAAAAAGGGCGAAGAAAATGTTCTCTCAACACTGGCGGCCTAAACCGTTGCCTGCGCCCGTAGTGGACGTTGATCTGCCACATCTCACCGCCATCGAAAGATCCGCTGAGGTGTGCAGGTTCATCCTCACCAAGCTGGAATACGCGCTATCACCACTCGGGGTTCTGCGCGAGTTCCTCAAGGTTAACATCCGGCTTGCCATCAGCATTGCCATTCCTGTGCTCATGGTGGCTCCGCTTGTCACCATGGCGATTTCTCAGTTCCAAGTGTGGATCGCCATGCTCACAGAGGCGTTCAGCAGCTTCGTGCTGTTTCCGCTCTCTGTCGTGCTGAGCATCCTCCTGGTCTGCGGCTTGATTTACATCGGTCGCTCAATCCTGGAAATGCGGATGCGAACCCAACGCCGCGATCCCTACAGCTACTGATCTCCCAACAACAAAACCCGGAGCCGGATGATCTGTCACAGGATTGTCCGGCTCCTTTTCATTTTACGCAATATGGAAGACACCATCACCCTCTACTTCCGCGAGGGGCCATCAGACAAAGTGTATCAAGCCTGCATCCGTCCCAAGGACAAAGGCTTCATGGTTCACTTTGCTTATGGTCGTCGCGGTTCCACCCTCAACACCGGCAGCAAAACGCAAACACCCGTCGATTATCAGATCGCCAAAGGCATCTACGACAAGCTGATCAAAGAGAAGCTGGCAAAGGGCTACCACCCCGGAGCTGCCTCACCCCAACAAGCCCCAGTAGAAGGCCCGAAGAAACACAGCGGTGTTCAGTGCCAGCTCCTCAACCCCATCGACGAGAAGCACGCTGAACACCTCCTCACCACTCCCGACTATTGGATGCAGGAGAAAATGGATGGGCGCCGGCTTCTCATCCGAAAGGAAGGCGACACGATCACAGGCATCAATCGTCTGGGATTCATCACCTCGGTTCCTGAGATGATCGCCCGTAGCGCCTCCATGTATCAGGGCAACTTCATTCTCGACGGGGAAGCTGTAGGCGAAACCCTCCATGCCTTCGACCTCCTCACCATCAGCGGAGAGGACATGAGAAAGCTGCGTTTCGCTGTTCGCTACATGCGTCTCCGAGACCTGCTCAACGCTTTCCACCACCCTCACATCAAGATTGTGAACACCTATTGCGCGCCAGAAATGGCTGGCATGTATTCGCAGTTCAAAGGTGAGGGCAAGGAAGGCGTCGTCTTCAAACACCTGGACGCCCCCTACACCGCAGGAAAGCCCAACTCCGGCGGTTCCCAGCTCAAATTCAAGTTCTACGAGACCGCTTCATTCATCGTCACCAAGTTGAATGACAAGCGCAGTGTCTCGTTGATCTTGTTTGAAGACGAGAAGGTGAGGCCGGCGGGAAATGTCACCATCCCGCCGAACCACGATATTCCCGCACCTGGGACTGTCGTGGAATGCCGGTATCTCTACGCATTCAAGGAATCAGGCTCCATCTACCAGCCTGTTTATCTTGGGCCGCGTGAAGACATCCTCTCCGCCGAATGCACCACCGCCCAGCTCAAATACAAAGCTGAGGCCATGCCTGTGTAAATATTTTCACAGGCACCCCAACCCACGCTCCAAGCCCATGTGTCCCTAACCGGCGCATGGGCTTTTTGCGCTCAACCCCACACCCCAACATGAAACCCATCACCCTACCCATCGCGGAGCTTAAATCCGCACTGGCTGGCATTGGAAAGGTCGTCAACGCACGCGCCTCCCTTGCCATCCTCACCAACGTCAAAGTCGAACGAACCTCTGACGGTTGGATTGCCCTTACCGGCACCGACCTGGTTCGCTTTGTCACCATGCGCCTTGAGCATCCGGCCGAAGGTCCGCCTATGGCTGTGCTCGTTCCGTATGACCAGCTCACACAGATGACCAAGAACTGCGGGAAGAATGAAAGCATCCACATCGAGCCAGGATTCATCAAATTCGCCCTGGCGAACAGCCTCGGCGAACAGAAGGTGAAGCACATTCCAGCAGGCGAGTTCCCTGTAACTCCACGCATCAAATCTGACGCCATCGCACTGCCTCCAGATCTTCGCCTTTCCATCCACGAAGCCATGGAATGCGCGAGTGTCGATGCCACCCGCCAAGTCCTCAACGGCACCTTCATCGACAACAGCAATCCCAAGGCCAACTACATTGTGGGCACTGACGGAAAGCACCTCTACAGCGCGAATTCCTTCACGCTGCCGCTCAAGCGATCTGTCATCATCCCGAATCACAAGTTCCTCGGATGGAAAGAGTTCAATGCGGATGGGGAATGGCAGATGAAGGTCGATGACAAAACTGTGCAAATCTCCAGCCGCCGTTGGAGATTCATCAGCAAGCAGATTGACGGCAATTATCCAAACTGGCGGCAAACGATTCCAAATCCAGACACCGCCACAACCCACATCACCCTCGATCCGGCCAAACTGGAAGCGCTCATCAAGCTCATCCAGCGCATGCCTTGTCACGATGCGGATAAAATCCAGACCATCGGCTTGGAATGCAAAAATGGGCAATTCTTGCTCCTCGGAAAGGACCACCCCAACGAACCATGGACACGAGTTCCAGTCTCTGATGCCAAAGTCGAAGGCGCGGAAGTCTCCATCTTCCTGAGCCGTCGATTCGTCATCAAGGCCCTGGAATACGGGCTCAACATCATCAGCCTCATTTCCTTTGTCTTGCCCATCCGCTTCCACAACAAAGGCAGGCAAATGATCGTCATGCCTTTGCGGTCTGATGGAGCCAGCCCACAGCCACCACCACCAAGCCACCAACCCGCCCCGGTGAACATGCCTGCATCCCGGCCTGTTCCACCGCCAGCACCACCCACACAACAAAAACCCATGATCACGAATCCCACATCCGAAGGACCCCAACCGCACGAATCGAAATCCCCCACCGAAGAAGCCATCGACATGACTTTGCTCATTCGTGACAAGCTCAATGAAGGCTTCGACATGCTGCGCAACCTCTCCCTGAAGCTCAAGGTCATCAACCGGGAGCAGAAAATCAGTGCCAGGGAGTTCAATTCGGTCCGCTCCACGCTCAGGTCCATCCAAGGCATGAAGCTCTAAACCACCCTCAACCCCTCAAAGAGCCAGACGTGCCCTAACCGGTGTGTCTGGCTCTTGTCGTTTCATGAAGCGCATCTCGTCCATCGTCTTCGACAAACACGAGCACCCCAAGCGAGCCACCATCATCACCCCTCTCGGCACCGTCAAAGTCGAATGGAGGAATATAGCCGGAGAACTCAACTGGACCTCCTCTGGTGATCTCGCTGCTCGGTTGCTCGCAGTTCCCGTCATCCAAAGAATTGAGCGCATGGTGTCCAAACTGTGACGCTCTCAACCCTTCAACCCAAACAACACCATGATTGCAAACCTCGATCCCATCCCTGTCATCGCCACCCGCAAAACCCCCAACCTTATCCTTCACTGCGGAGCCCAAAACGTGGAACTCGATGAAGTCCGCCATGTGAAAACACCACGTTCAACCAATAGCTGGTGCCCGATCCCTCACCATCAGCTCATCACTCAGGTTCAAAAGACCCTGAAAACCACCAACCTGCGCATCGGCACTCAAGCACATTCATTGTCTCATGAAGGCCAGCGCTACTTCGGTCTGATGGAAATCCACGCCCAAAAAGCCACAGAAGATTATTGCTGGGTTCTTGGGCTTCGTAACAGCCACGACAAAACGTTCCCCGCTGGAATCGTTGCCGGTGCCAGTGTCTTCGTTTGCGATAACCTCTCATTTTCAGGGGAGATCAAATTCGCGCGCAAACACACACGGTTCATCGTCCGAGACCTGCCTCAATTGGTCAGTCGCTCCATCGGCCTCCTGCTCGCAAAATGGCACGATCAGGACAAACGCATCGCCGCCTACAAAGAGGCCGAGATCACCGACATCGAAGCCCACGACCTCATCATCCGGGCCACTGATGTCGGGGTTTGTTCCAACCGCCTGATCCCTCCGGTGCTCAATGAATGGCGCGAGCCTCGTCATGATGCATTCGAGGGGAGAAACGTTTGGTCGCTCTTCAATGCGTTCACGGAATCTCTGAAAGATGGGAATCTCGCAGAGCTACCGAAACGCACAGAAGCCCTCCATGGACTTCTGGATACGCACGTCGGCCTGTCTGCTTGAGGCCGGAAAAGGGAAGGGGTTTCGTGGTGGCCGTAGGCCTTTACGAGGTCCCTTTTCTTTAGCTGGGAGTCATCATGAAGGGCGACGCCACAATTCGAGTCGCTTCTGACATTCGCCCAGCGGCAAGAAGGCCCCTTGTTCAATCATGGATTGCAGTCGTTCCACCGCTGCCTGCTGCGTAATGATGGATTGGGCTAGCAGCTCATCCAAGATTCCCAGCATGCCCATCACCCTCACTTGGGCGGCAGATGCTTGTGCACGGAGCTTCTTGTCGCTCGTGATTAGAACGGCTTTGAGTTCGGTGGCAAGAAAAAGCACGGATTGATCCTCGATCCCCAGATTCGCTGCATACTGAAAATCTCGGACCTTCTTCAGCTCGGCATCATCAAAGGACTTCACTCTGATGACACCTGTAGCCTGCAATGCTTCGACCACAGGCCACTGGCTTTCCCTTTTTATCTGGCGGATCACAAGATCGGTCGTCCATGTCTCAATGCCTAGCTGAAACCAGGCACCAATGAGACCTCCGTTGATCAGGTCGATCAAAACACAGGCGTCTTTGACCGCTATCTTCATTGCCGTCAGGAAAACACCTCCCTGAATTCTTTTCGGAAATCACCGATGGTCTGCCCGAGCAGGCTGGATGCTTTCGATGCGCTGATGCACTCCTCGGCTACAGCCCGGTGAACAAGCTGTTTGAACCGCGAGTGGCTCTCGTTTCCACGATACAGGTCATCACCTGGTTCGCGTTTTTGAGCACGCCAGGCATTCGCCTCCCGACAGAAGCGCAGAAACACCTGTTCACCGATTAGTCCGAGCTGTCGTGCCCGCATCATGATGGCCCAGATGGACGCACCAAAATTAGCCTTCATCTCGATCAACTCACCCAGGCTCAAACTGGTGCGATGCTTCCCAAAAGTTTGTTCAAAGCTCTCCTTGGGCAGGAGCAATGCCCCTGCAAACCGCTTCACAATGTCTTCCTCTTCCTTCTCTGAAAGGTTCTTGTCTAGCGGCAAAACCAGATGCGCCAGTTCATGAACGGCGGTCATGCGTTTTCTAAGCAGGTTTTCATTCAACCAATCAGCGAGAACGATAACCGGGCCTGCTTCGGTTTCCGCTGAGAATCCATCAAAGTCCCTGTCAGCACCTGCCAGCTCAAACACCTTGATACCATGTGACTCGATCAGCTCGATCACATTCGGCAGGGGATCTCGTCCGAGTTTCCATTCCTTGCGCAGTTCATCCGCCATCTTTTCGGCAGCATCAGGAGTCTTGATGCTTGCGCCTGCCAGCCGGCCAGGGAACCTGCTGGGAGCATCCACGATTTGTTCGATCTCATGGTAGCGCTCAAAATACTCCATGGCGCGCTCACGAACCGCCTGCTCAGCTTTCACGCCAAGTGAAGCCTTCTTCCTGAATCGAACATCCTGGAGGGTGATGGTGAATGGGCGAAAGAAATAATCCGGCACCTGATTTAAAGCATCACAGAGCTTGATCAAAACAGTGGAGTCTGGCTGCATCTGCCCTGACTCATATTTGGCAAGGGCAGTGTGGGAGACCGCTCCGCCAATCGCATCTGCCAATCCTCTAAGGGCTAAACCCTTCATCGCTCGCGCTTGACGAAGCCGTTTGGCAAAGGTGTCGGGGGCTTCGGTGGTCATGGTTTACAAAAATATATCCTTGACCATCTTTTGTAAACATCCATTTTAGGGCAATGGAAAGTCGAATTCCAAAACAGAGAAGCCGATTCCGGGTGCAACCGGAACCGGCTCCTTTGCTTCAGACGGTGTCCCTTGCTGGAGACACCCTCCTGGTAGCAGGCTTGGTTCAAAGCGCGCCGATTCTGCAAGATCAGCCAGTGGGGGTCAAGCCCAATCCGAGGCTTTTAAAGGGATTACAAACAGGAGACCAAGAAGATGGCTAAAAACTATCATGTGACTCGCCGGGAGACCGGCTACGCAGTGGTGGGTGCTGGTAATCAGCGCGCTTCGTCCGTTCATCGGACGCAGGGCGAAGCCATTGCCGCAGGTCGTCCGCTAGCTCAAAAGGCTGGCGGCGAGCTGAGGATTCACGGTGCGGACAACAAAATCCGCGAATCGTGGAGCTACGGCAGTGATCCATTCCCACCCCAAGGCTAAAGGTCCACTCACGGCTCCGTCATCTCCAAGAGGTGGCGGAGCACGGTGGGTGAACGCTGGATTCAAGACCTTCCTCAAGAGCAAGCTCCTGGGAATCGCAATCGACTTCCGAGCTTGCCAGTGACGTGGCCGGCTTATCTACTAAGCTCTCGCCGCAACTTGCCCCTCCCCGCATGGAAATCATCGACAACATCAACCAGCTCCTCGGCGACAATCTGAAACAGGCCATCTCCCCCGGTGCCAAGCTCCAAATCGCGGCCGCGAGCTTCTCCATCTATGCTTATGAGGCGCTGAAGAAGGAGCTGGAGCAGATTGAGTCCCTGTCCTTCATCTTCACCTCACCCACCTTTGTTCCCTCGGAGGTGGCTGGGAAGTTCAAGAAAGAGCATCGGGAATTCCATATTCCCAAGCTCACACGCGAGCGGAGCCTGTATGGCACCGAGTTTGAGGTCAGGTTGCGCAATGAACTGACCCAGAAAGCCATCGCTAAGGAGTGCGCGGAATGGATTCGCCAGAAGGCCCAGTTCCGCTCGAACCGCACACATGCCCCGATGCAGCAGTTCATGACGGTGAATGCAGGAGAGCAAAGCACCGCCTACATGCCGCTGCATGGGTTCTCGGCGGTCGATTTGGGTTACGAGAAGGGCAACGCCGTCTCCAACTTCGTCACCAAGATGGATGACCCTGGGATGGCGCGACAATGGCTCGCCTTGTTTGACCAGATTTGGGCAGACAAAGAGAAGCTGGAAGACGTCACCGAAAAGCTCTGTGAGCACATCGCCTCCATCTACAAGGAGAACTCCCCCCAGAGCATCTACTTCCAGATGCTCTACAACATCTTCAACGAGTTCCTCGAAGACCTTAACGCCGATGTCCTGCCGAATGACCTAACCGGTTATCAGGAAAGCCTCATCTGGAAAAAGCTCTTCAACTTCCAGCGCGATGCCTCCACCGGCATCATCAACAAGCTGGAAACCTACAATGGCTGCATTCTGGCGGATAGCGTGGGCCTTGGGAAGACCTTCACGGCGCTGGCCGTGGTGAAGTATTACGAGCTGCGGAACAAGTCCGTCCTCGTGCTCTGCCCCAAGAAACTCGCGGACAACTGGCTGACCTACAAAGGCAATCTGGTGACCAACATCTTCGTAAAGGATCGCTTTGGTTACGATGTGCTTTGCCACACCGACCTGTTGCGCACGCGGGGACAATCTTTTGGGTTAGACCTGCGGAAGGTGAACTGGGGAAACTACGACCTCGTCGTCATCGACGAGTCTCACAACTTCCGCACCAATGACCCCTACCGCGAGCGCGAGACACGTTACCAGCGCCTACTCAATGAAGTGATCCGTCAGGGCGTGAAGACGAAGGTGCTCATGCTTTCGGCCACGCCGGTGAATAACCGCTTCTCCGACCTCAAGAACCAGCTCGCTCTGGCCTATGAGGGCGAGCCGGAGAACCTCAATTCCAAGCTCCGCACGGAAAAGGACATCGACGAGATCTTCAAGCGTGCCCAGGCCACTTTCACCACTTGGTCAAAGCTCCCGGCGGAAGAGCGCACCCCTGCCGCCATTCTTGGGGCGCTGGACTTCGATTTCTTCGAGCTGCTGGACAGCGTCACCATTGCCCGCTCCCGCCGCCACATTCAGACCTACTACGATACGAAGGACATCGGCGAGTTCCCCGAACGGCTGAAGCCCATCTCCCACCACTGCCAGCTCACGCACCGCTCGGATGTCATTGGCTTCAATGAGATCTTCCAGCAGCTCTCCCTGCTCACACTGGCCGTCTATACGCCGATGATGTTTGTTCAGCCCAGCCGCCTCTCCAAGTATGAGCAGGCAGAGCCGGATGACATGGGGGACGACTTTGATGCGGCGACGAATCTCGGGCGCAGTGGCCGTGAAAAGGGCCTTCAGGCGCTCATGACCGTGAATCTGCTCAAGCGGCTGGAAAGCTCCGTGCATTCCTTCCGCCTCACGCTTCAGAGCCTTGCCGACAATCATCACCGCACGCTCAAGAAGATCGCCGAGCATCAGAAGAACGGCAAATCGGCCACCTTCGCGGACATCTCACAGGCCTTTGCCGAGGCAGAGCCGGAGGATGAAGGCGACTTCCCGGATTTAGACGACGAAGCCAGCCCTCAGCGTGTGGAGATCAGTCTGGATGACATGGACATCCCTGCTTGGAAGCAGGCGCTGGAGGTGGACTTGGTCATCATCAAGGAGCTGCTGGCAGAGATGGCGAAGATCACGCCTTCGGATGATGCCAAGCTCCAGCACCTCAAGACCACCATCCTCAGCAAGCTGGCTTCCCCCATCAATCCAGGGAACAAGAAGGTCATCGTCTTCACCGCCTTTGCCGACACGGCGGAGTATTTGTTCAAGCACCTGTCACCCTACTTCCGCGAGCATCAGCACCTGCACAGTGGCATGGTCCTTGGGGGAAACCGCACTGCCAGCACCTTGACGAAGAGTTACGACTTCCAGGCCCTGCTCACCCTCTTCTCGCCTCGGTCCAAGGAAAAGGCTGTCATCATGCCGAAGGAACCTGCCGAGATCGACATCCTCATCGCCACGGATTGCATCAGCGAGGGCCAGAACCTCCAGGACTGCGACTACCTCATCAACTACGACATCCACTGGAACCCCGTGCGCATCATTCAGCGCTTTGGCCGCGTGGACCGCATCGGTTCCAAAAACAAGCGCATCCAGCTCGTGAACTACTGGCCGGACATCACGCTCGATGAATACATCAATCTCAAGGAGCGCGTCGAAAGCCGCATGATCATTGCCGATGTCACCGCCACGGGGGATGACAACCCATTGGATGCACAGGCCAATGATGTCGCCTACCGGCGCGAACAGCTTCGCAAGCTTCAGGAGGAAGTCATCGAGTTAGAAGACCTCAAAACTGGCATTTCCATCACCGATCTTGGCTTGAATGACTTCCGCATGGACCTCATCAACCATGTCCGGGAGCATGGCGACCTAGCCAATCTGCCGAATGGCATGCATGCCGTTGTCCCGGCTGATCCCGCACGCGGCCTGCACCCAGGAGCCATCTTCACCCTGCGGAACCGGAATGATGGCGTGAACATCAACCAGCAGAACCGCCTGCATCCCTACTACCTCGTGTATGTCGGCATGGATGGGCAGGTCCGGGTGAACCACACCGAGCCAAAGCGCCTGCTCGACCTCGCCCGTGCGGCCTGCAAAGAACGCCCAGAGCCCATCCCCGAGGTTTATCAGCCCTTCAACAAGGCCACCAAGGACGGGCGCAAGATGGAAGTCTATTCAGGCCTGCTCAGCCAGGCCATCCGCTCCATGATGGCCCTGAAGGAGGAGAAGGACATCGACAGCCTCTTCTCCGGTGGCAAGACCAGCGCCCTGCTCAACACCATCAAGGGTCTGGAAGACTTCGAACTCATCGCCTTCCTCGTTGTCCAGCCCTCCGCTTGATTCCTGATGTTCGCCTACCCGAAACAGGCCGAGTTCAATCGCGTGCTCCCGAAGAGCAAGATCTACGCTCATGCCAAGCCGAGCAAGGCGGTGAAGGACCTCTTCGTCTCGCAGATCGGGGAGATTGTTTGGAAATACAAGCTCTCCCCGGAAACCATCAATCTCCCGGCACGGCACGGCATCACCGAGATTCAGGTGTTCGAAATCGCGCTGAAGGGCGAGGAGATGGACGAGGATGTCCTGCACACCATCGACAAGACCATCCCATTCCCCATCCTCTTCCAGCTCACCCATGGCGACCGCATTCGCTTCGCCACCTCCTACAAGCGGCCCAGCGATGCCGACTCCACGAAATGGGTCATCGAGGCCAGTTTCATCACAGACTGGCAGCCTTCCGGGCAGGAACGCCCATCGCTTCCCGTCGCGCTGGACCTCGCCAGCCTCTACGAGCACCTCATTCGCCGCCACCTTCCGCTGCCGCAGCGCTCCGGTGAGAGCATCCGCGACCATGTCGCCCGCTACACAGCCATCCGGGTCAAAGAAAAGGAGTGCCAGCAATTGGAAGGCCGCTTAAACAAAGAGAAGCAGTTCAACCGGAAGGTGGAGATGAACGCCGCGCTGCGCACCCTCCGCCAAGAACTCTCCGACCTTCATCACTCCTAATTCCTCCTTCATCCTTTCAGCCATGGACAAGCTCAAGCTCCACACGCCGGACCTCACGGCCCAGAACATCGCAAAACTCGCCGCCCTGTTCCCGAACTGCGTCACGGAGACCACAGATGCCATGGGCAAGCTCAAGCGCGGGATCGACTTCGACCAGCTCCGCCAGGAACTCTCCGATCATGTGGTGGAGGGGCCGCGTGAGCGGTATCACCTGGACTGGCCCGGCAAGCGTGAGGCCCTGCTGGCGGCCAATGCCCCCATCGCCAAGACTCTGCGCCCCTGCCGTGAAGAGAGCGTGGACTTCGACACCACCAAGAACCTCTTCATCGAAGGCGACAACCTCGATGCCCTCAAGCTGCTTCAGGAAACCTACCTCGGGAAGGTGAAGCTGATCTACATCGACCCGCCTTATAACACGGGGAACGATTTCATTTATGAGGATGACTTCGCGGAGGATTCGGAAGCGTATCTACGCCGTTCAAACCAGCTAGACGCAGAAGGCAACCAACTCGTGGCGAACAAGCTGTCCAATGGACGTTTTCATTCTGACTGGATCACGATGTTCTATTCCCGCCTTAGACTCGCCAGAAACCTGCTGCGTGATGATGGTGTAATCTTTATTTCCGTTGATGACATTGAAGTTACAAACGTCCGCAAAGTTTGCGATGAGGTTTTCGGAGACACTAACTTTATTGCTCAAGTCGTCTGGGAGGGGGCCAACAAAAATGACGCAAGCCAAATTGGAGTGTCGCATGAGTATGCGGTTGTTTACGCAAAGTCTAAACCATCCGTACCTAGAGAGTGGCAAATGCGCAAGGACGGAGTGGATGTCGTCCTTGCAGAAGTGGAACGTCTCAAAATGCTACATGGACAGGATTATGAACGCGCATCTGACGAGCTGGCAGGTTGGTATCGAGCAATGAAGGCCAAGCCAGCCTTCAACCATCGGCGTTACCGCTTTATCGATAAGCGAGGGGTTTACAAAGAAGAGAATCCTACTGCGCCTGGTGGTAGGCGTTTCAACCTTATTAACCCAAAGAATGGCAAGGTGATTAACCTCACGCCCAACCGTGGTTGGGCTTTTGATCAAAATGAATTCAATCGCCTGGTTGATGAAGATCGGATCGAGTTCATTTCGGACACAAGTGTTATGCTTCGTCTTTACCTTCATGAAACTGATTCACTCACGCCGCCCAGTGTATTCTATCAGCCAGTTCGATCTGCATCTGAACGGCTTGCTACTTTACTAGGACCAGGTGTTTTTGAGTTTCCGAAGGATGAGTTCACTGTTCGGGGCTTCATAGAAATGGCAACTTCCAATACTTCTGGGGATGTAATCGTGATGGATTTCTTTGCTGGCTCTGGAACAACTGCACACGCGCTGATGCTTTTGAATGCTGAGGATTCTTGTCAGAGACAATTTATTCTAGTTCAGCTACCTGAACCATGCCCTGCAAAGAGTGCTGCTCATGCCGCCGGTTATTCTTCTGTTGCTGAAATTGCAAAAGAACGCATCCGCCGAGCTGGAGCCAAGATCAAAGCCGACAACGCCACCACGGCCCCCAACCTAGATATCGGCTTCCGCGTGCTGAAGATCGATACGTCCAACATGAAGGACGTGTATTACGCGCCGGATGAGGTGAAGCAGGGGCAGCTCGAAATGCTGACGGATAACATCAAGGAGGATCGCACACCGGAAGACCTGCTCTTCCAAGTGCTGGTGGACTGGGGCGTGGATCTGGCCCTGCCGATCACCCAGGAGACGATTGCCAAGAAGAAGGTGTTCTTCGTGGATGGCAATGCGCTGGCGGCCTGCTTTGACCCGAACATCAACGAGGAGCTGGTGAAGGAACTGGCGAAGAAGAAGCCCCTGCGCGCCGTCTTCCGTGACAGCAGCTACGGCAGCGACAGCGTGAAGATCAACGTGGAGCAAATCTTCAAGCTCCTGAGCCCCGGCACGGAACTAAAGTCCCTGTAAGCCATGAAGCTGAAATTCAAACAGCAGTCCTTCCAGACGGATTCCGTCCTCGCCATCCGTGACTGCTTTGCGGGACAGCCGATGGCGAATAATGCTGCGCGGGCTTATAAAATAGATCCAGGCCGCGAACCTCAAAATGGCAATGTCACACTTCCGGGCATGGATGCGGATGGCTTTGCCAATGCGCCCTTTGCCATCTTACCGGTAAAGATTCTGCAGAACCTTCAGGAGGTGCAGCGCCGTCAGGACCTGCCCATCTCCCCCGAACTGAAGAAGACCTCCGTCTGCGATCTGAATCTGGACATCGAGATGGAGACGGGCACGGGCAAGACCTACTGCTACATCAAGACGATGTTTGAGCTGAACAAGGCCTACGGCTGGAGCAAGTTCATCATCGTGGTGCCCAGCATTGCCATCCGTGAAGGTGTCTGGAAATCCTTCGACATCATGGCGGAGCATTTCCTGGAGGACTACGGCAAGCGCATCCGCAGCTTTATCTACAACAGCAAGCAGCTCCACAACCTGGAGAGCTTCTCCTCCGATGCCGGGATCAATGTCATGATCATCAACGTGCAGGCATTTAACGCAACTGGAGCGGATGCACGCCGCATCTACCTGGAGCTGGATGATTTCCAAAGCCGCAAGCCCATCGACGTGATCGCCAAGAACCGGCCCATCCTCATCCTGGACGAACCGCAGAAGATGGAAGGCCCAGCCACGGTTGCAAAGTTGAAGGACTTCAACCCGCTGATGATCCTACGCTACTCCGCCACGCACAAGACGGAGCACAACAAGATGTATCGCCTGGATGCCCTGGACGCCTACAACCAGAAGCTGGTGAAGAAGATCGCCGTGCGCGGCATCAGCGTGAAGGGATTGGCCGGGACGAATGCCTACCTTTACCTCAAGGGCATCGACATCAGCCCCTCCAAGGCCCCGGAGGCCCGCATCGAGCTGGAGATCAAGCAGAAGAGCGGCATCAAGCGTGAAGTCCGCAAAGTCACCAAAGGAACCAACCTGCAAGACACCTCGGGTGGACTAGATCAATATGACGGCTTCGTGGTGTCTGACATCGACGCACGGGATGGCGTGGTGACCTTCACCAACGGCACCATCATCCAACAAGGCAAGGCTGCCGGGGATGTGAACGAGTCCTCCCTACGCAGGGTGCAAATGCGCGAGGCCATCAAAGCCCACTTTGAGAAGGAAAAAGTGCTCTTTGCCAAAGGGATCAAGGTGCTTTCCCTTTTCTTCATCGACGAAGTAGCCAAGTATCGAAGCTACACCGATGCCGGAGAGCAGGCCGGGGAGTATGCCCGAATCTTTGAGGAGGAATACGATCACCAGCTCAATGAGGTGCTGACGCTGGAAGACACGCCCTACAACCGCTACCTGAAAGGCATTACCGCCAACCGGACGCACAACGGCTACTTCAGCATCGACAAGAAAACGAAGCGTCTGGTGGACCCCGCTGCCAAGAAGACTGGCGAGAATGCCGGTGAAACAGATGACGTGGACGCCTACGACCTCATCCTGAAAGACAAGGAACGCCTGCTGACCTTTGCAGAGCCGGTGCGCTTTCTTTTCTCCCACTCCGCCCTGCGGGAAGGCTGGGACAACTCCAACGTCTTCGTCATCTGCACGCTGAAGCACAGCGACAATACCATCTCACGCCGCCAGGAAGTAGGCCGTGGGATGCGCCTCTGCCGTGACCAAAGCGGCGACCGCATCGACGACCCTGCCATTGTGCATCAGATCAACGTGCTGACCGTGGTGGCGAACGAGAGCTACAAGGACTTCGTAGCCGGTTTGCAGAAGGACATCGGTGCCTCGCTGTCTGCCCGTCCGCAGAAAGCGAACAAGGAATACTTTACCAACAAGGTGCTCAAGACGGAGACAGGAGACGTGAAGGTGACGCCCAAAATGGCGACGCAGATCGAGTTCTACTTGATTCAGAAGGGCTATGTCGATTTCGAGCATCGGATCACCGAAGCCTACCACACGGCGAAAAAGGAAGGAACCCTGGCCGAGCTGCCGACGGAACTGAAACCCTACCAGGAACAGGTCTTCCAACTGGTGAACACCGTCTTCAGCGCAGGCCAGATGCCCGACATTGACGATGAACTAAAGGCCAAGCCCAACCCGCTGAACGCCAACTTTGAGAAGAAGGAGTTCCAGGAACTCTGGCATCGGATCAACCACAAGGCCGTCTATGCCGTGGACTTCCAGACGGAGGAGCTCATCCAGAAGTGCATCAAGACACTCGATGCCGAACTCAAAGTCGCCCCGCTCCAATACACCGTCACTGCTGGTGAACAGAAGGACGAGGCTACCTTTGAGGAGGTGAAGAAAGGCGAGTCCTTCCAAACCAAGACCAACACCACCGAAAAACTGACTACCACAGCCAGCTCAGGCGTGAAGTATGACCTCATCGGCAAACTCTGTGAAGCCACTCAACTTACCCGCCGCACCATCGCCGCCATCCTTCAAGGCATCCTCGCCGCCCGCTTTGGTCAGTTCAGGACCAACCCCGAGCAGTTCATCATGGAGGCAGCCCGTCTGATCAACGAACAGAAGGCCACGATCATCGTGGAGCACCTGAGCTACGACACCACCACCGGCACCTACGACGCCCCCGAGATCTTTACACAACGCAAAGAAGACCTCAGCAAAGGCTTCAAGGCCAACAAACACATCTACGACTACGTTTTCACCGACTCCGGCGGCGAGCGCACCTTCGTGGGAGAGCTGGATGCCAGCACGGAGGTCATCGTCTATGCCAAGCTGCCCAAAGCCTTCTCCATCCCAACACCCGTCGGCAATTACAGCCCTGATTGGGCCATCGCCTTTGAGGCGAACAAGGTGAAGCACATCTACTTCATTGCCGAGACCAAGGGCTCCATGTCCACCCTCCAGCTCAAAGACATCGAGAAATCCAAGATCGCCTGCGCCAAGAAGTTCTTCGCCAAGATCACCAGCGACCAAGTGAAGTATGAGATGATCGACAGCTACGGTAAGCTGATGGATCTGGTGAAATAGTTTCGGTTGGCCACCGGCTGAAGCCGATCACTACATTACAACTGCGCCGCCCAAAGTCATTCCCCCACTTCCGCCGAGGACAATCCGCCGTACCGCGCCTACATGCTTTCTCAAACCGCTTTAGAGGGCGAGGCAAACGGCGCTCCCCCTCTTCCAGAGGGCCGCCATGGGGCTCGCTTCGAGACCTCCGAGGCTCTCGAACCCCGCGACGAGGAGGAAGTGGGCGGGCATGGCGCTGGAGTTGCCGCCGCGGGATTCTGCGGGCGAGCACCCGGCCTCCCAGACCAGTAACAGCGCCGCCAGCTTTCCTTTCCCAAACTTCTCTGCTTTCTTCAGGAAAAGCACTCCGCCGTGTGCCAAAGCCGTCTCTCCGGGAGTGGACCGCAACCCGGAGCCGCACAAGCCTCCCATCGTGATTGTCGCCTGCGGCTTCCGAAACGGTCGCTTTTCTTCCGGTCCAAATACCACCCTCGCAGCTCGGTGGTTCTCGCGAATCTCCTCGGCCTCCGTGGTGCCAAGCGGCGGGAGCAAAGACAAAACTGTTTTGGCTACGTCCATGCGTTCTTTCTCCGTGCCACCGACTAGAAACACGGGTAATCGGCTGGATATTGCCCGTTTGAGGGAGTGCTGGGAGAATGGTTCCGGAACCATGGGCTTCCGCCGCTTTGCCACAGAAACGGAGAAACAGCAAGAGACGGCTTCGAGGGGTGTCAACTCACCCACCTTTTGCCGCCGCATACTCCTTCGACAGATCAATACCCACGTCCACACCGGGCATGACCCGCTGGAAGGCGGCATACATGTAGCTGACGATTTTCACTCCACTGAAAGCACCGGGGAAGGCTTTCAAGGTGTGCTTCGGGGTCGGGTCTTTGAGATCGAGGCCTTGTTGTCCGGCCATGGCTAGTTCCAAGGCGGCCTGCTTTAACTGCTCCGGGGTCATTTTGGCGAACAGGGGAAGCGCCTCCTGCATATACATGACGGCATCCATCCTGAGCATTTCCTGGCCTGTTTCGGTCTTGGGCCGAAGGCTGCGGCTCGTGAGGCGGTTGGTGCCTTGTTCCGCTTTATCGGCAAGGACATCGGGAGGATTGAGGCTCCTGCACTTCTGGAAGGCTGCGCTTGCCTCTTCCCAAGACTCCAGCTTTTCACAGACCTCCGCATAGCCCAACCATGCCACCGGATCATTCGGAGCGAGTTGCGTGGCCTTTTTGAGGTATTCCTTGGCCTCTGGCAGGCGTCCGGGCATCAGTCGAAAGGTTCCACCGAGGGCACGCCAGATAAAAGGGTTCTGCGGGGCTTTGGCGGCTGTTTCCTCAAAGACCTCCACCGCTTCCTCATGTCGGCCTTGCCGAGCGAACGTGAGTCCTAAGGTCGTTCTGGCGTCGATGTGGTCAGGGTCGAGCTGGATGGCCTGATGAAGATGGACACGAGCTTCATCGAATTTGCCTTTGTCCGAGAGAGCTGCCCCGAGATTGAAGTGCAGGTGGGGATTTTCGGGTTCCAGCTTCTCAAGGATCTGAAGGAGTCGGATGCCTCTGGCATAGTCGCCCGAGCGCAACAGTGTCACCGCACGCTCCACACTGCCTTCCGCCTTGCCTGTATCCACCCAGGAGATGGTGATGTTGCCGTCTGTGACCTTGATGGTGCCGTCGAGTCCAAATGCCTGCAAATCCCCGGCAAGCATCTCCGAAACCGCCTTTTTGAACTCCTGCGTCCCCGGCTGCCTGGCATGAGGAGGCAGCCCTGAAACGTCGAGGGCGCCGGCTGGAATGATGGCGGTGAAAGGTGGGGGCATCAGTAAAGGGGCATTTCCTACAACACTGGCCGGACGAACGCCATGATTTAGCGGGAGTTTTTCGAGTTTTGGCAACGATGCTTGCGAAGGAGGCTGGCTATGGGCACTCTCTCAAATGCCTGTCTCCGAAGTCCTTTTTCAGCCTGGTCGTGTCGTCGCTTCACCTGCGGCACTCGATTTGCTCAAGCGCGGCGGGATTGATGCGGTGAAGCTGATCGACCGGCATGTTTCCGGGGATTTTGGTGAGGTGGGTCAGATGGGGCCTGGCTGTCTGAAGGATGATGGCAGCCATGAGCATTCCGACGGCCTGGCGCTCAACAGTCTGGCCGTGGTGAGTGGTGATGAACGAATCCTCAGCGTCTATCAGGTGACGGATGATGACCGCGTGTATGTGGAAACCGTAGCCGACAGGTCTTACACGACGATCTACCTGCCTGAGGAATACTGAGCCATGTCCGACCTCATCCTCTATCAGTTCAGCCGGGATCGTGTGCAAGCCGGTGATGCCAAGGATTTTCTGTCCCGGTTTGGCAAGTTTCGTGTTCCCGTGGGCAAGCAGCTCCAAGGGATGATGAACAGCCTGGCCCTCATGATCCAAGGCTACGACGATGATCCACGAGAAATCTATGCCATCCCAGAAGTCAGAGCGTTCTACAAGCAGCTTTGGGAGGTCTGGCCCTATTGGCTTTATTTCTGCAATCTGGAGTCTGAAAACCTGATGATGATGGTGATGTGCTGTCTCGAATCCCTGGACGCAGTGAAGGTGAAAGGTCAGAGCCAGGTCAAAGTCAGCATCAGTCCCTTGGAGGTGGTTCAGTTCATCAGTGGTGGTTTTGTGCCGATGAACGAGATGTGTGAGCGTGCCGGAATGAGCGAGCGCCAGATCTTCGAGCGAACCAAGGCTGTGTTCGAGTATTTCAACCTGCCCTTCGACGCGGGTCCACCCCAAAGGTAATCTTCGCTAATGCCCTCCGACCTCCATTCCCTCATCACCGAAGCCACTCGCTACGCTCGTTTCACCATTAAAAAGAGTGGTTCGCTGGCTCCGGTGATGATGGCTTCCACAGACAAGGGCATCATTCTGTTTTGCCCGAACGGTTTGACCGATACGGGGGCCAAGGACGATTTCGCCAACAAGGTCCGTCTGATCACTGCCTCGTATGGTGCTTCTGCGGTCGTGCTCATTGTGGAATCCTGGATCACGAAGGCCAAGGCAGATGAGCCGCTGGACGCGTTGACACCACCTTCAGAATCGTATGACCGTGAAGAAGTCGTGGTACTGATCGGTCAGGCTCCCCAAGAAACCATCACCCACCTCCTGCCCATCCATCGTCTCGGAAACGGCAAATTTTGGAACCTGGGTGATGCTGAAGACATGCCAGCCGATTCATTTGAAGCTCGATTCGCTGGCATGCTTCCCCCCAAACCCGTCGATGAGAAAACAAGGCAGATGGGAAAGATGCTGCTTGAGGCGATGGGGGTGAAAGTGGTGAACTTTGATGGGGAGTGAACCGCTAGCCGATTCACAGAAGCCCTCCATGGGTTGCTGGATACGCATGTAGGCCTGCCTGCTTGAGGGGGGGGGCAAAGGGGAGGGGTTCGGTTCATCCGGGTCCCTTTTCTTTAGCTGTTTGTTCATCACCTGGCAGCGTGTCGGCCGGCCCGATAACAAAAAATGGAAAAAAATGTTTATGATGCTTGTGATTTCAGGGCGCATTTATACGATGAAGACATGACTTCGCCAAAACCAAAAAAATGGAGTGAGCACGAGGCGTACGCCGAATTCAATTCTCGTTTGGGGAAACTTGAGAACGAGGCGACGGATGCAAATGAGGCTAGTGTGCGACTCAAGGTCATCGACGAGATTGTGTTTGAGGTTCTTGACTGGGAAAAATCTGAAGTGGACGTGGAAAAATATGTCCGGGAAACAGGCTTCGCGGATTACGTTTTCACCATTGGAAAACATGTGGCATTGGTTTTAGAAGCAAAAAGAAGCTCGATTGCGTTCACTATGCCTGAGGGGCTATTTAAGCCCGAGGCTTTGACATTCGCTCTGCTGGAAAAGAAGTGTAAGGATACCTCGCTAGCACTCCGGCAGGCATTAAGTTACGCAAACGAACTGGGCGCTCGTTATGTGGCTATTAGTAATGGGCGTCAATGGATTCTCTCATTGACTCATGTTTCAGCACAAGCTGTAGAAGACAGACAAATTATTGTTTTTGATAGTCTAGCATCAGTTGCTAATAACTTTTTGAGATTCTGGCAGTGTTTTAGCAAAGCTGCAGTTCGCGAGAATGCGGTCCAGGCTGAGCTCTTGGAGTGTAGGAAAAAACCGGCTCCTCCGAAAGCAAGCGAAGCCATCACTGGTTATCCTCGGCCATCGTCGAGGAATTTATATAAAAATGAAATTGCATATGTCTTGGATCTACTTTGGGACACGTTACAGCGTGCCGAAAAGACCCCTCTGTTTATAGAGCATTGTTATGTTGCGCCTCAATCAGACACTGTTCTACTCAACGCTGCGACCAGTAGCATAGCTAGGCGCAGGGAGGCGGACACATCAATCGCAAAAAATGGGGTAGAGGCCCTAACTCCTCACGGAATCTCTCGCTCTGTGGGATACGGAAACGAGAAGCCATTTGTAATTCTCGGAGAAGTAGGCCATGGAAAAACTACGTTTCTAACTCGGCTCCGAATGGTCGATGCAAAAGAACTTCTAGAAAACTATATTCAACTTGAAGTCAATTTTCTGGATCGTCCGGATTCTGCGGAGCTGGTAAACACCTTTATATACAAAGAAATTGAAAAAGGTTTGATTGAAACAGGAGTCGACCCGATGGATTTTGATATCGTGCGTGGTGCGTTGCGCGGTGATCTGGAGCGCTTCAAAAATAGCACCCGATGCCGCATATACGGTGATGATTTGGAGGCCGTGAAAAGGGAGGAATTGTCATATATCAAGGAGCAATTGGAAGACCAGCACGAGTATTATCGGAAGTTAATGTGGCATCTCAAACTCGGGCAGAGACGTTCTTTGGCAATTTTCATTGATAATCTCGATCGGAGAGATCTGGATATTCAGGAAAAAGCATTTTTGAAGGCATCGGCCATAGCTCGGGACTGGGAGTGTGTGGTTTTCATTTGTCTCCGGCCTGGAACATTTTATGAATCTCTAAGGAGGGGGCTACTGGATTCATTGGCTCCAAAAACCTATACTCTAGGAGACACGGACCTCGCGGTTGTTTTGAAGCGACGTTTCCAGTTCGCGCAACAGATTGCTCAAGGTGACATTCAAAGTGCAGTAGCGAATATGGCACTCAACCAAAAGCAAATTGGATTGAAGCTCTCCAGTGTAGCCAAAATTTTTGGTTGCTGTGAATTCTCTGCCCGAAAGCGTGCGGGAGCGATTGAAGCATTAGCGGCTTTATCAAATGGCAATATCAGACTATTACTGGACCTCGCAAAGGCAGTAATCACTAGCGGCTACCTTGATACAGGTAAAATTTTGAAAACCATCGAAAAGAGTGACAAATATTCGATTCCGGATTTCGAAGTCAACAAGACACTCCTTTACGGCGATTATGACCACTTTAGCCCAAAGTCTTCAATTTTTGTTAACCTTTACGATATTTTTCATGCGGACAAAAAGGAGCATTTTGCTCGCATTTTGATACTTGAGTTCTTGAGTCGTGCTAATCAAGGTGGGCGAAGGGCTTGGGTTGGTGAAAATGAACTTTTCCAATTTTTAGAGTCCATGTATTTCGATATCGCGACAATTCAGCGGCATCTCCAGGTTTTAGTTGATGGTGAGTGTGTTGCTGAAGATGCTCACTTTCAGGAAGCTGGAGAGTATTCCGGATTTCGAATTACTTCCCGTGGGGTTTATACCAGACTGCATTTAGCCAGCGAATTCCAATATCTTGATGGTGTGAGTATCGACACCCCAATAACCGATCCAAAATTTAGAGCGGTGATAACAGACGCTTCGAATCTAGAAGAACGAATGGAAAGGACTCAAGCTTTGATCTTATATCTCCAGGAGGGCCTCTCGTCTCTTCCTGAAGGAGAGATGCGTGAGGTGTGTGCTAGTGTTCTATCGAAAGGCGCAAAGGGAATTGAGGCGGTTTGGGAACGCGCTGAAAGAAATAGTGTTTCAAGCTAGAGCCTGTTATTAACCTTTGCCGAATAGAGAAGAGAGCAAGAGGGTTGCGAAGGCCAGCCAGTGCATGCCAGTCAGAGTCGAGGCTAGGCGCTCGTAGTCCCGAGAGAGACGCTTGAAGCGTGCCGCCCAGCCAAAGCTGCGTTCCACCACCCAACGGCGCGGCAGCAGCACAAAGCCCTTCCTGGCTTCCGAGAGCTTGACCACCTCAAGTCTTATTCCGTGTCCGTGTCCGTCTCTCTGTCCCTGCCTTGCCGCTGCTTCTCCAGTGTAGCCCTGATCCAGGTAGGCGAGTTCCACGTTGTCTCCAGTGGCCTGCTGGATCTGCGCGGCAAGCTCTCCGACCTGCGCACGCTCCTGCTCGTTGGCCGCCGTCACCTTTAATGCCAGCAGATGTCCCAGAGTGTCCACCGCAATATGCACCTTGCTGCCTTTGCGCCTCTTGTAGCCGTCATAGCCAGCCCGGCCTCCGCTTTCAGGCGAGGACTGCAGCGTGCGTCCGTCCAAGATGGCCGCCGTGGGCTGGGCGTCGCGTCCCTTTGCCACACGAGCCAGTTCACGCAGATCATGGGCCATGGCTTCAAAGCAGCACGCCTTCATCCAGCGCTGCGCCTGCTGGTAAACGTTCTGCCAGGGCGGCAGGTCATGGGGCATCATGCGCCACTGGCAGCCGCCGCGCACGATATAGCGCAGTGCGTTGAAGACTTCACGCAGCGAATAATCCCGCTGGGGCGCATCTTCTTTCATCAGCAGCAGGTAGGGCTGGCAAAACTCCCACTCTGCATCGCTGACGTCACTGGTGTAGGCTGCTCTTGGCTTGTTGCTGGAGGGTTCCATCCCAAGTTTATTGCTTGGAACCTCACCGGGGTACAGCTCATTTTAAAGTTAATAACAGCCTCTAAGGCCAAGGCAGATGAGCCGCTGGATGCGTTAACACCACCTTCAGAATCGTATGACCGGGAAGAAGTCGTGGTGCTGATCGGTCAGGCTCCCCAAGAAAAAATCACTCACTTCCTGCCCATTCATCGCCTCGGAAACGGCAAATTCTGGAACCTGGGTGATGCTGAAGACATGCCCGCAGACAGCTTTGAAGGGAGATTCGCTGGCATGCTTCCACCCAAACCCGTCGATGAGAAAACAAGGCAGATGGGAAAGATGCTGCTTGAGTCGATGGGCGTGAAGGTGAGCATGCTGAAATAAAGCCATGCCACGAACCATTCTCCACGTCGATATGGATGCGTTCTTTGCCTCCATCGAACAGCGTGACGAACCATCATATCGAGGAAAGCCAGTGATCGTGGGTTCTCCGCCCGATCAAAGAGGTGTGGTGTGCGCAGCCAGTTATGAGGCCAGGAAGTTCAAGGTCCGGTCTGCCATGCCTTCCAGAACCGCAGCAAAACTCTGTCCGCATGGCATTTTTGTTCGGCCACGGATGGAGGTTTATCGTGCTGAATCTGCCCTCATCATGGACATCCTGCGGAGTTTTACGCCACTGGTCGAACGGATGTCAGTGGATGAAGCCTACCTTGACGTCAGTGAGTTGGGTGATGCCGTTGAATTGGCCCGAGAGATCAAACGGCGAATCAAAGAGGAACGCGGACTGACATCAAGCATCGGTGTGAGCTGCAACAAGTTCCTCGCGAAGCTGGGGAGTGGATTTCAGAAACCGGATGGGCTGACGGTTATTCATGACGAGGACAAAGTGGAGTTTTTGAAGCCTTTGCCGGTCGGATCAATTCACGGCGTCGGACCGGTCACAGCCCAAGCACTTAAAGCCAAAGGAATTCAAACCATCGGTGATCTGCAAAATACCACCCTCGATCTCGAACCCGTTGTTGGTTCATTCGCCGGCACACTGAAACAACGTGCCTTGGGAATTGATGATCGGCCGGTGGATCTGAGTGATGAACGAAAGAGCATGAGTGCAGAAACCACTTTTTTAACGGACACGGATCATCGGCCAACATTACGGTCTGCACTCAAGGAAATGGCCGCAGATGTGGCTCAAACCCTCGATGCGGAAGGTGTCGCAGCGCTTACGGTCCAAGTGAAGGTCCGGTATAGCGATTTCACCACGTTCACCCGGCAAATCCGTCTGCAGGAACCGGTCACCACTGCGGTTGAGATCTACCACCTGGCCTGTTTCCTCTTGGCGAAAAATCAATTGGTGAAGCGTCCGTTGAGGTTGCTGGGAATTGGCCTCTCAACGCTTGTGCCACCCGAGAGGGATCAATTGCTGCTGGAGATTTGAGGTTGGAAGTCTTCATCACTTCCCGACAACGCAAGAAGTCTCTTGTTGCCGCAGGAGAGTCTGGATCGCCTGGACAGTAAGTGTAACTGTTCAGCCCATCATTCGGAGTTTGTGTCGCAAGCCTGCTTCCAAGCTAGAACATATGCATCCTGTTTGAGTGTAGCCGGAATACATCGATGCTGGCGGCTTCACGCGCCAAAACGCCCCAAACTCTCTCGGCGTGCTTTCGCAAGAGCGCTGGAAAGTGGAGGTGGGCGCAGAGCAGAGAAGGGACTTGGTCCGCTAATCTAGGGAGTGTATCGGGGCATGTGGCCTGCCGTCCTACGCAAGGCGGCAGCAAAAGTCGAGGTCACAGGGGGAACCGCTAGAGGGCGGGGCACTTTCACCGTTTTCTGCTCATTCATGCTCACGATTACTGTGGCATCATATTCCGCGACTTTTGCCGCCTTGGCGGCTAAAGCTGCGTCCTGGAAGGCGCTACGCTCATAGGCCTCGCTTTGGGAATTATCCTGCCAAACCTTTTTCCAAAGGGTCGTTAGTGGCGAGATCTTCACCCAGTGAAGTTTTTCCAATTCCGCATACATCAGGTCACGGTTTGCCGAAGGCACCTTGTTGTTAAGGTCGAGGGTCAGGAAGGTGTTCATGAGAATGTTGGTTTCTACGTTGATAGGGACGTTTAAAACTTCGTGCATATTAGAGAAATTCTGAAAGAATGTTTGTTCATACGCACACTGATCTGAGCTCTGAAAGTTTTGCCAACCGCTGTGCCACTCAAGCGGGATTATTTTGTTTACAAAGTAAACAGATGGGTCTATTTTAGCTCAACATGAGCACTGCAAATCTAGTTGGAATCGCAGAAATCGCAGCCCTGGCGGAAGCAACCAAACAAGTAGTCAGCAACTGGAGACGTCGTTATGAGGACTTTCCCAAGCCGATCCAGAATCTGGAAAGTGGACCAGTCTGGAATGAGGAAGCCGTAAAACTGTGGCTCAAACAGAGAAAAGGCGAAGCCACTCACGTCCTGAGCTTCATTAATTTGAAAGGAGGTGTGGGTAAAACCACTACAGCGGTTGGCGTCGCAGAAATTTTGGCGCAGGAGCATAAAAAACGAGTTTTGGTCATCGATCTGGACCCTCAGACAAATGCCACTGTCACTTTGATCAAGGAGGAAAAATGGGCGGAGATGGATAGTTCGGGCAGGACGATCGCTCAGTTGTTCCTGGACAAATTGAACCCACACCTACCTCCGAAATTCGATGTTGAGCAGGCAATCGCAAGGCAGGTTTCAACGATCAATAATGGGATCGCACGGCTCGACTTGCTACCGTCGAGCATCCGCTTGATCTCAATCCAAGATCAGGTGCCGTTAATCGCTATGCAGAATGATGGAGCAGAGAGACCAGTGGAAATTCTAAAGAATGCCATTGAGCCGGTCATGGGAGCGTATGATTACATCATTATCGACTGCCCTCCAAGTTTGGGTATTGTGACGAAGAACGGGCTTCGCATTTCAACCGGCTATATTATTCCAACAATTCCCGATGTGCTTTCCACGTGGGGGATTTATCAGATCGTCGAGAACGTGGAGAAGTTGGCTAAAACGTCTGATATTAAAATTCCGCCCCTCGGGATTGTGGCGACCAAAGTTCAGGTCAACAACTTGCACGCGCGTGTGATCAATGACCTCCGCAATCAGAGACTTGGAAACTTTGCCGCGGGAAAGGTCGAACAACCTCTTCTCTTTAAGTCTTCGATATCCCAAGGAGTCGAAGTTGCACGGGGGGCCGATGTGGATGCAGATAAACGGACTTTCAAAGGCAAGTATGGCGCGAAAACGTATGCTGAGCTACAGGGCTTAACCCAAGAAATTGTGCAAATATGCGAGAAGAAAAACTGATCATCCGTATCCTCAACGACCTCGCTACCCTCGTTGCAGAGGAAGCGTCTCAAAACCCCAAATTCGCCGAGCGACTGGGGTCGATCTTGACGGCGGTCCCTTCAAACAGGAAGCCAGTAAAATCACAGAAAGCAGTGCTTGATGAAGAGCTTCCTGATCCGTTCGCTGAAGCAAAGGCACGGCCCGCTGGCGAGTTCGAGCTATGGCTCAGAGACTTGGAAACGCCCATCCTGAAGGCCCTCATTCGAAAGCATGACTTGGACTCTTCAAAAAAATGGCAGAAGTGGCACGAGCCTGAGAAGTTTGCGAAGTTAATCGCCGAACAGATTCAAGCACGCATGCAGCGAGGTTCGTCCTTTATGAAGAGTGAAATCAGCTAGTTCACTTCTCATACTCCTACAACGTCCCACCCGGCCCCGATTGGCAAGACAAAGACAATGGGCTTGGCTTTGGCTGCCCTGCTGCTCAAATTCGCACCATGACTGAAAACTGGTTTGTGCTGGTGGTGTCCGACGAAAATGAAGAGCCAAATAACCGTGCGGAGTTCTGTGCAGAGAGCAGCGTCTCCTCTTTCTCGTCTGATTGGTGCTGATTCGTGCTTGTGGTTGCCTTTGAGTGGCGGTGTAGAATTGGAATTTTCTTCACATTTTGGATCGGTCTCTCATTCCTCCCCTTCCGTCAAGCGATCTAGGCGCTCCTCAATCTCAGCCGCCAGGGCATCCAATAGGTCATGCTGGTCCTGTTGAGGCACAGAAGCCAACACCTCATCCAGATTCGTCGTGGTGGCTCTGGTGAATTCGCGTGGTGGCTTGGTCATTGTTCAGGTTCTAAAGGCTTCGCAAGCTCCTCTTGCAGCTTCCGCCAGTGACCTTTGACCTGTTTTTATGCCGGCGTCGTTCATGATTTCGGCGGCATCAAAAGCGTAGCTGTAGAAGTTCAGCTTTTCATCCCTTGGTTAAGACGCCTTCGGTAAACGGGGTTCCAATAGCGACCCAATTCCAGGAAGCGTGGTGGCTGTCCTGTCTGAGTAGAACTTCGAGGTAATGGTGGGGCTGGTGTGTCTCAAAAGGCGTTGTGCAGCGTGGATTCCGAACTTGTTGGTCATGAGGGCACCGATGGACTTCCTGAGAGCATAGTTCGGTTTGGTGCCCTCATTAGATCAAGATGCTACCGAGACCAGCGGTGACGGGAAGCTTCTTGTCTGCATAAAGTTTACTTGTAATACGGATGTCCGAGTGACGCAAGTATCGTGAGGCCTTCCAAATTCCATCCCTGCTTGCGATAATTGAACCGATTTCCTTACGCATCGTATGAATGGGGCGCCGATCCTTCACCCCCTTGGTTCGGAGCCAGGTCAGCAGGAAGTTGTGTGTTTCGTTGCACCTGTATCCACGGCTCTTACGTTCAGATGGCTCAATGATTCGAAGCCGAAGGGGATTCTCCAAGACAAAATCCCCCTCTGCTTTTTCACGGAAAGATTTAAAAATATCACAGAGTTCAGGTTCAAGATCAATTTCGCCGGCTGAATCGTGACTCTTGAGTTGCTTGTAATCGGTGTCCTCGATGACGAGCAAGCGCTTTTGAAAATCAAACTGCGCCCACAGCAACGTGTCAGCCTCGCTTCGCCTAAGGCCAAACACGAGCGTAAGCAGCAGCAGCTTGTAGGCTTCGGGGTTCACAACCGCCAAGTCAGCTTTTGCGCAGCGAAGAATCTCGGACGCGTCGATTCTCGATTTGTAGCGCAATGACGGTTCTTTCTCTGCTGTGACACCTTCGAAGAAAAGAGGGGAGGGGAGTTCAATCTCTGCTCGAATGAAGGGGAGAAGCTTTTTTGACAGAAGAGCCTTTGCATTCCGCAAAACGGAATTGACTGTCACCACCGTCCGGTTTCGTTCCTGATGTGTCTTGGCCTTCGCCAGAAAGCGAGTTTTCCAGGATTGCACTCTGCTGGGGGTGAGTTCGGCAATCGGGGTGGAATCGATCTGCTTCACCCACGCTGCCCTCCCACCCATAAAGGCGTCAAATTTTCGTCCATCATCGATTTCAAAGGCACCAGCAACAATCCGACGCAGAGCCTTCACGTAAGCATCCAATGTCTCCGGTCGCTTGGATGACAATTTTTGGCAGACGGTGATAAGAGTTCCAATGTCAGCCCCAGTGCATTTCTTGGAAACGGTCGGCTTGAATTCGGCGAGGGCTTGTTCCCAGCCCTTGGCGACGATGGCAAGATAAATCCTTTGGGCGGCCTTTGCGGCATCCTCCTTGTTCGGACTCTCCAGGTTAAATGTCTCACGGTGACCATTTCGAGCAATACGGATACACCAATCGGTGGTTTCTTGCCTTTGGCCTGCACGTGTGAACGAATTTTTGAAAAGGCGAGAATGCCAGTATCGAACATCGGTTTTGGCAAAGCTCTTCCTCTTTTTGTGCTTGGCCACTTCTTGGCCATTATCGTGGTTCCGAATTTGGATCATGGTTTTCAATTCTTTGCATCATCTAGCACAGAAAACGTTGGAATACAACGAAGTAACAGAAACGTCCGCAGACATCGGCAAACATTCTTGAGCACTTGGGCAAAAGACTGTAAATCTGCTGGCTTACGCCTACGCTGGTTCGAATCCAGCCCTGCCCACCACCTTGTCAATCAAGGTGTTACAAGAAAAAGCCCCGCCAAACTGGCGGGGCTTCTTTTTTGATTCGGGCAGTTTTTGAGCCGACTTCCATCTGCTTGATTCCTCGTATGCTTAGCTGTATGCGGACAAAGAACGCAGGCGCGTGACTCACGCCACCTGCAGGCCGAGATATGCCTTCGCGTTGGCGTGGCAGATGTTTTTCACCATCGTGCCGACAAGTTCGTCGTCGTCGGGGATGAGTCCGGCCTCGATGTCGGCACCAAGCAGGTTGCAGAGGGTGCGACGGAAGTACTCGTGGCGGGGGAAGCTCATGAAGCTGCGGCTGTCGGTAAGCATGCCGATGAAGCGGCTGAGCAGGCCGAGATTGCTCAGCGCATTGATCTGCCACTCCATGCCTTCCTTCTGATCCACAAACCACCACGCGGAGCCGAACTGCACCTTCCCCGGCGTGGTGCCGTCGGCGAAGTTTCCGGCCATGGTGCCGAAGACGTAGTTGTGCGCCGGATTGACGTTGTAGAGCACGGTCTTGGGCAGGGCGTTCTCGGTGTCGAGGCGGTCGAGGAAGCGGGAAAGCGTCTCCGCCTGCGGATAGTCGCCGATACTGTCGCAGCCGACGTCCGCACCGATCTCGCGGGCGAGGCGGCTGTTGTTGTTGCGCACGGGGCCGAGGTGGAGCTGCATCGTCCAGCCCTTTTCCGCATTCAGCCGACCGATGTGCAGCATGATGTTACTGGCGAACTGGTCCTGCTCCACGGCGTCCGCTGCGGTGCCGGCGCGGGCTTTGGCAAAGATGCGCTCGGCATCCGCGTCGCTCACGAAATTCGCATGGCAGTGGTTCAGGCCGTGGTCGCTGAGACGGCCGCCGACGCTGTGGAAGAAGTCGTGGCGCTGCTTCAGGGCTTCGAGGAGCGTGGCGTAGCTCTTCACCTCGATACCGCTGGCGGCGCTGAGCATGTCACACCAGAGGTTCCAGGCCTCGGGCTGGTGGACGGCGAGCGACTTATCCGGACGGAAGGTGGGATAGACGCCGATTTCAAATCCATCCTCCGCGCACTTCACATGATGGGCGAGGTCATCGGCTGGGTCATCCGTGGTGCAGAGTGCGGAGACCTTCTGATCGCGCAGGATGTTGCGGGCGCTCATCCCGGGCCGGTCAAGCATGGAACAGGCCTTTTCCCAGACGGCGATGGCGGTCTTTTCCCCGAGCAGATCGTCGATACCGAAGTAGCGCTTCAGTTCCAGGTGTGTCCAGTGGTAGAGCGGATTGCGCAGGGTGTGGGGCACGGTCCGCGCCCAGGCGCTGAATTTTTCAAAGGGAGAGGCGTCGCCGGTGATGAATTTCTCCGGCACGCCGTTGCAGCGCATGGCCCGCCATTTGTAGTGGTCGCCCTCCAGCCAGACTTCGAAGAGGTTCTTGAAGACGCGGTCTTCGGCGATG
The DNA here is from genome assembly GCA_964452755.1 of uncultured Prosthecobacter sp. Classification (GTDB taxonomy): domain Bacteria; phylum Verrucomicrobiota; class Verrucomicrobiia; order Verrucomicrobiales; family Verrucomicrobiaceae; genus Prosthecobacter. The sequence continues at coordinate 499,036 of CAYVQY010000002.1, forward strand.
TCCTTCGCGGGCAGGTGGTTGTGATAGTCGAGAATCGGTTCGTTCTTCGCGAAGGCGTGGTAGAGGCGGCTCGCGGTCTTGGTGGAGAGCAGGAAATCGTCGTGGATGAAGGACATGCTGCGTCTTTTAGAGTTACATCCTCAAAGTTCAATGCTTAATCTTGGCGCTTCATGCCCGCCCTCCTCCGCCACTGGCTGCCACTTTTGCCGATGCTCTGCATCTGCTCCTGCGGCACCCTCCAGTTCTACACGCAAGCCGCAGGCGGGCAGCTGGAGATCTGGCGCAAGTCGCGGCCCAATGCCGAGGTGATGGCAGATCCCGGAGTGGAGGCAAAGGTCAAGGAACGCCTGAAGCTGATCGAGGAGCTCCGCGCCTTCGCCGCGAGCGACCTGCACCTGCCGACGAAGAGCTTCGGTAAGTACTGCGACCTGAAGCGCCCCTATGTCGTGTGGGTGGTGTTCGCCGCGCCAGAGTTTTCCGTGGAGGCGAAGCAGTGGTGGTACCCGCTGGTCGGCAGCCTGAAGTACCGCGGTTTCTTTGAGGAAAAGACTGCAAAACGCGAAGCCGCACGGCTGCGCGAACAGGGGCTGGATGTCTTCGTCGGTGGTGTGGAGGCCTACTCGACGCTGGGCTACCTGAGGGATCCCGTCCTCAACACCTTCCTGCACCGCAGCGACGCCCAACTGGCGGAACTCGTGTTTCACGAACTCACGCATGCCAAAGTCTTCATTCCAGGAGACACGGACTTTAACGAAGCCTTCGCCACCGCCAATGCCGAGTACGGCGTGCGCCGCTGGCTGCGCTCCAAGAACGACCACGCAGGCCTGCGCGAGTACGAAGCCCACCTTAAACGCGGACGCGACGTGATCGCCCTGCTGCTGGACACCCGCGAGCGTCTGCGGGAAGTCTATGAAAGCCCGCACAAGAGCGTCGAGGCCGAGCGCTTGGCGAAGCAGGAAGTCTTCGACGGCATGCTCCGCCGCGCCGGAGTCCGCGGACCGCAAACGCGCATCCGCAGCGATGACCAACACGCGGCCTGGAACAACGCCCGCCTGAACACCATCTCGTCCTATTACAACCTGGTCCCCGGCTTTGAACGTCTGCTAAAGGAGCACGGCTGCAGTCTCGAGGCATTTCACCACGCGGTGGAGCGGATGAGGAAGCTCGCCCCGGAGGAACGATGGAAGGCCCTCGATACCGGCGATTAAGCGCGGCTGGAAAGCACCGGGACAAGTCCTTGATTTGGAGACGACGCGGAGAATGATGGACACATGAAGCCCACCGCCTTCGCCGCCCTCCTCGCCTTCGCTTTTTCATCCACCAGCGCAGCGACGCCGGACGGTCAGCGGAAGCTCGTCCTCATCGCCGGCAAGCCCTCCCACCCGCCGGGCATGCACGAGTTCCGGGCGGGCACGATGCTGCTGGAGAAATGCCTCAAGGGCGTGCCGGGACTCGTGGTGGACCGGCATGAAATGGGCTGGGTGAACGACGAGGCGACCTTTGCCGACGCGGATGCCGTGGTCATCTACGCCGACGGCGGCGGCAAGCACCCGGCCGTGGTGGACGGACATCTGGAGACGCTGCGCGGGCTGATGGCCAAAGGCGTGGGCTTTGGCTGCATGCATTACGGCGTCGAGGTGGTGCCGGACGAGGCCGGCAAGGAATTCCTTGAGTGGCTCGGGGGGCACTATGAGAACTCTTTTTCATGCAATCCCATCTGGGACGCGGACTACGCGCGGCTGCCGCAGCATCCGGTAACGCGCGGCGTGCAGCCCTTCACAACGAATGACGAATGGTATTTCCACATGCGCTTCCGCCCTGCCTTCGGACACGGCATCGAAACCGCCAAAGACGGCGACACGCTCTTTGCGCCGATCCTGGTGGCCACGCCGCCGGACGCGACCCGGGACGGCCCCTATGTTTACCCCAAAGGGCCCTACCCTCACATCCAGGCGGAAAAAGGCGCACCGGAGACGATGATGTGGACGGTCGAACACCCAGACGGCGGACGCGGCTTTGGCTTCACCGGCGGTCACTTCCACACCAACTGGGGCAACGACAACGTGCGCAGGGTGGTGCTGAATGCCCTGCTCTGGGTCACCAAGGTCGAGGTCCCCGTGCAGGGCGTGGAGTCCTCGGTATCCGCGGAAGATCTCCAGCAAAACCTGGATGACAAACCCGCGCCGAAGCCGAAGAACGCGAGCCTGCCCACGCCGCCCGCCTTCAAACGCGTCGCAGGCTGAACGGCAGAAAGGACTGACCAAACCAAGGCGAACGCAGGCGCGGCCGCCAACGCTTTCCGACAGGCGGCCGCACACGAGGACACAAAAAAAACCGCCTCCTACGGCCAAGGCCGTGGAGGCGGTGTGATTTGAAGCAATGCGGGCGAATCAGGCCACCACGGCCGCTTCGTCTTCTTCGACGACCGGTAGCTGGGGCCTCTCGGTTTCGTTGATTTCGAAGTTCCGGTTGGTGAGGAAGCCGGTGCCAGCCGGGATGAGGTGGCCCATGATGACGTTTTCCTTGAACCCGCGGAGCAGGTCGGACTTCGCCAGCGTGGAGGCTTCCGTGAGCACGCGGGTGGTGTCCTGGAAGGAGGCGGCGGAGATGAAGGACTCGGTCTCGATGGAGGCTTTCGTGATGCCAAGGAGCACGGGTTCGGCTTCGGCCGGCTTGCCGCCCTCTTCGGAAACGCGGTTGTTCTCCTTGTCGAAGGTGCCGCGGTCGATCTGGTCGCCCCAAAGGAACTCGGTGTCGCCCGGATCGGTGACCTTCACCTTGCGAAGCATCTGGCGGATGATGATCTCGACGTGCTTGTCGTTGATTTCCACGCCCTGCGCACGGTACACTTCCTGCACCTCGTTGACGAGATGTTCACGAAGGGCCTGCGGGCCGAGGATTTCAAGAAGGTCGTGCGGAACGACCGGGCCGTCGGTGATCTGGTCCCCCTTGCCGATGAAGTCGCCGTTGAAGACGAGAATGTGCTTCTGCCGCGGGATGAGATGCTCCTCCTGCTGACCGGTCTTCTGGTCGGTGACGATGACGCGGCGCTTGCCGCGGACGAGACCGCCGATTTCGACGATGCCGTCGATTCGGGCGATTTCGCAGGAGTCCTTGGGCTTGCGGGCTTCGAAGAGCTCGGCCACACGCGGCAGACCGCCGGTGATGTCCTTCGTCTTGGAGGCCTTGCGCGGCGTCTTGGCGATAGTGGTGCCGGCCTCAACCTTCTGGTTGTTCTTGACGTTCAAGTGAGCGCCTGCCGGAATGGTGTAGCTGGCGAGGACTTCGTGGGTCTTCGGATCGACGATGACCACCTGCGGATGGAGGTCCTCCTTGTGCTCGATAACGACGGTTTCCTCGTTGCCGGTGCTCTGGTTGACTTCCTTCGTGATGGTGATGCCGGAGATCATGTCGCGGAATTCCAGCTTGCCGGCCTTCTCGGTGATGATTGGCACGTTGTAGGGATCCCAGGTGACGATCTGCTCGCCCTTCTTGACATGGGAGCCTTCCGGCTTGGCGATGACGGAACCGACGACCAGCTTGTGGCTTTCGAGTTCGCGACCGGCCTCGTCATGAATGGAGAGAACGCCGTTCTTCGTGAGGGCGATCCAAGTGCCTTCGACCGTCTGCACGTTACGCATTTCGGTAAACTTGAGGATACCGGCGTTCTTGGTGTTGATGAAGGGCTGCTTGAAGGAGCTCATGGCGGCGCCACCAACGTGGAAGGTGCGCATCGTGAGCTGCGTTCCGGGTTCGCCGATGGACTGCGCGGCGACGATGCCGACAGCCTCGCCGATCTTTGCGGAGCGGTGGGTGGCGAGGTGGAGCCCATAGCACTTCGCGCAGCAGCCGCGCTTGCTTTCGCAAGTGAGGACGGAACGAATCTTGAGCTTTTCCACGCCGATCTTCATGAGGTGGTTCGCCTCCTTCTCGGAAGCCATCTGGCCAGCCTTGATGACGATGCTCTTGTCCACCGGATCGTGGATGGTCTCGCAGCTTGTGCGTCCGTAGATGCGCGTCTTGAGGTCAACGATCTCCTCGTCGCCCTGATAAATCGAGGCGAGCGTGATTCCGTTGACGGTGCCACAGTCTTCCTCGGTCACGATGACGTCCTGGGACACATCAACCAGCTTGCGGGTCATGTAGCCGGAGTCGGCCGTTTTCAAGGCGGTATCGGCGAGTCCCTTGCGGGCGCCGTGGGTGGAGATGAAGTACTCGAGCACGCTAAGACCTTCGCGGAAGTTCGAGGTGATCGGACGCTCGATGATCTCACCGGAGGGCTTGGCCATGAGGCCGCGCATACCGGCGAGCTGCTTGATCTGGGTGCGGTTGCCTCGCGCACCGGAGTTCACCATGACGTAAAGCGGATTGTGGTGCTTCTTGCCTTCGTTGTACTCAAGCGTGCGGAAGAGTTCGTCAGCGACCTGTTCACCGACCTGCGTCCAGATGTCGATGATCTTCTGGTAGCGCTCACCGTGGGTGATGATGCCGCGACGGTACTGCTTCTCGATTTCCTCGATCTGCTTGTAGGCGTTCTCAAGACCGGCGGCCTTCGCCTTTGGAATGACCATGTCAGTGATACCGATGGAGCACCCGGAGCGGGTGGCCTCACGGAAGCCTAGCTGCTTGAGGCGATCAAGGCCCTCGACCGTCTCGCGCTGGCCGACCGTCTGGAAGCAACGCCAGATGATGTCAGAGAGCTGCTTTTTGCCGACGGTGTTGTTGATGAAGCCGAGCCCTTCGGGCCAGATTTCGTTGAAGCGGACGCGGCCGGCGGTGGTCTCGATGACGAACTTTGTCGGGTCGCCGAAGGGCCGCTTGGCCAGGTTGTAGTCCGGATTGCGAAAGCGAATCTTATCGTTCACCGTGAGAGCGCCTTCGGCGAGAGCGAACTCGACTTCGGAGGCCTCATTGAACAGCGGCAGACGCTCCGGCATGTCGGTCTTCTTCGCGTCGGCGGAGGGGAATTCACGCAGGTAGGTGAGGAAGTAGCAGCCGAGCGGAATGTCCTGGCCGGGGTTCATGACGGGGCGGCCGCTGGCAGGGCTGAACAGGTTGTTCGGCGCAAGCATGAGCAGGCGGGCCTCCATCTGCGCTTCGATGGAAAGCGGGACGTGGACGGCCATCTGGTCACCGTCGAAGTCGGCGTTGTAAGCTGTGCAAACGAGGGGATGGACACGGATGGCCTCACCTTCAATGAGCTTCGGCTCGAAGGCCTGGATGGAAAGACGATGGAGGGTCGGAGCGCGGTTCAGGAGAACCGGATGGCCCTTGGTGACTTCGTCCAGAATGTCCCAGACTTCCGGCGTGCGGCGCTCGATCATCTTCTTCGCGCTGCGGACGGTATGGACGAGGCCCATTTCCTTGAGGCGACGGATGATGAAGGGTTCGAAGAGGACGAGAGCCATCTTCTTCGGCAGACCGCACTGGTGCAGACCGAGGTCCGGACCGATGACGATGACGGAACGACCGGAGTAATCGACGCGCTTGCCGAGAAGGTTCTGACGGAAGCGACCGGACTTGCCCTTGAGCATGTCGGACATGGACTTGAGCGGGCGATTGCCGGCACCGGTCACAGGACGGCCATGGCGGCCGTTGTCGAAGAGGGCGTCCACGGCCTCCTGCAGCATGCGTTTTTCATTTCGGATGATGACATCCGGTGTGCGGAGCTGCAGCAGGTTCTTGAGACGGTTGTTGCGGTTGATGACGCGACGGTAGAGGTCGTTCAAGTCGGAGGTGGCGAAACGACCGCCTTCAAGAGGAACGAGCGGACGAAGGTCCGGCGGGATGACCGGCAGCACTTCAAGGATCATGGCCTCGGGACGGCTGTGACTGGAAGCAAAGCCCTGGCAGAGCTTCAGACGCTTCGCGAGCTTCTTGCGGGTCTGCTTGGAGCGCGTCTTGGTCATGGCCTCTTCTAGCTCCTTGATCTGATCGGCCAGATTGATCTGGGCGAAGATGTCGCGGATGGCCTGAGCGCCCATGCCGACCTGGAAGGCGTCGGCGCCAAACTGCTCTTCGGCTTCGCGAAGATCGACTTCCGTGAGAAGCTGGCCACGAAGCAGCGGAGTGCTGCCCGGCTCGATGACCATGTAGTCTTCGTAATAAATGACACGCTCCAGCGAACGGGCGGTCATGTCGAGCATGAGGCCGATGCGGGATGGCATGCATTTGTAGAACCAGATGTGCGTCACCGGAACGGCGAGCTCGATGTGGCCCATGCGCTCGCGACGAACGCGGGAAAGGGTGACCTCAACGCCGCAACGGTCGCAGACAACACCCTTGTGCTTGATGCGCTTGTATTTGCCGCAGGCGCACTCCCAGTCCCGGGTGGGTCCGAAGATGCGCTCGCAGAACAGGCCGCCCTTTTCAGGCTTGAACGTGCGGTAGTTGATGGTTTCCGGATTTTTGACTTCGCCGGATGACCAGGAGCGGACACGATCCGCAGAGGCGATGCAGATCGACACGTAGTCGAACTCCTCGCCGTGATTTTGTTCCCCGAAGATTTCTTTCAAGCTCGCGTCAGCATTCATAAAATTAAGAAGATGCGTTTTGTGTGTGGTTTTTGCTGGGGAAGGCGGGTCATGCACCCGCCGCGGTGGCGAAGCTCTCAAGGGCCTCGGCGTCGGCATTGGCCTGCGAACGCTTGTGAACTTTCACGTCCAATCCAAGGGACTGCATTTCCTTGATGAGAACGTTGAAGGACTCCGGCGTACCGGCTTCCAAGGCGTGATCACCCTTGACGATCTGCTCATAGATGCGCGTGCGGCCCTGAACATCGTCAGATTTGACGGTGAGGAGTTCCTGCAGCGTGTAAGCGGCACCGTAGGCTTCAAGCGCCCACACTTCCATTTCACCGAAGCGCTGGCCACCATACTGGGCCTTGCCGCCGAGAGGCTGCTGCGTGACGAGGGAGTAAGGTCCGACGGCACGGGCGTGGATCTTGTCAGCGACAAGGTGACCGAGCTTCAGCATGTAAATGTAGCCGACAACGACGTCGAGATTGAAGGGGTCACCAGTGCGACCGTCGTAGAGCTTGGATTTGCCGTTGAGGCCCATCCATTCAAAACCAGGCTGCTTCTTGGCCTCCTTGACGAAGTCCATGATCTTCGACTCGTGAATACCGTCGAACACCGGGGTGGCAATCTTCAGACCCAGCGCTTTGGCGGCGATGCCGAGGTGGGTTTCAAGAACCTGACCGACGTTCATGCGTGAAGGCACGCCCAAGGGATTGAGGCAGATGTCCACCGGGACGCCGTTTTCGAGGAACGGCATGTCTTCTTCAGGAACAATCGTGGCGACAACGCCCTTGTTACCGTGACGACCGGCCATCTTGTCACCGACGGAAAGCTTGCGCTTGCTGGCGACGAAAACGCGGACCTGTTTGACGACACCGACATCGCCGGCTTCCTCGCTGCTTTCGATCTTGTCGAGGTTGCGTTCACGCTCCATGTCGGCATCGCTGAACTTCTGCTCGAAGCTCTGAATGATGTCGAAGATCTTGTTGCGGATAGGGCTCGGGTCGATCTCGATGGTGTCGTAGCTTTCGGCCACATGACGGAGCATCGTTTTGGTGATCTTCTTGTTCGCACCCACCAGCGGTTCGCCGGTCTGGCCGTTGACGATGTCGAGCGGGATCTTCTCGTTGAGAAGGATGTCGGAGAGACGCTCGGTGAGCTGCTCGGTGAGGTCTTCCTTCTTCTTGCGGTAGTCTTCCTCGATCTGCTTGATCTGGCGCTTGTACTCGGACGGGGAGAGCTTCTCCTTGTCGGAATCCGCACCGCCGCGCTGGGCGACCCTGACATCCATGACGATGCCGGTGCAGCCGGAGGGAACGCGGAGGGAGGTGTCCTTCACGTCGGCAGCCTTCTCACCGAAAATGGCGCGGAGGAGCCGCTCTTCAGGAGCGAGTTCGGTTTCGGACTTCGGAGTGATCTTGCCGACGAGAATATCCCCGGGCTTCACTTCCGCGCCGATGCGGACGACGCCCATTGCGTCGAGATTTTTCAGCGCTTCATCGCCCACGTTGGGGATGTCGCGTGTGATTTCTTCCGGTCCGAGCTTCGTGTCACGAGCGATGACTTCGAAGTCCTCGATGTGAATGGAGGTGTAGATGTCCTCCTTCACGATGCGACGGCTGATGACGATGGCATCCTCGAAGTTGTAACCGTTCCATGGCATGAACGCGACGAGCATGTTCTTGCCGATGGCCAGTTCGCCCTGGTCGGTGCAGGGACCGTCGGCGATGACGTCGCCCTTCTTGATCTTTTGACCGCGTCGGACCAGCGGCTTCTGATTGATGCAGGTGCCGGCATTGCTGCGGCCAAACTTGCGGAGGGGATAGACAAACACGCCCTTGTCAGGATCGGTCTGAACGGAACCGAGCGGATCGGCGAGGAATTTCTCCTCCTTCACGGGCAGTTCGCCGTCCTTGGTCACAATGATCACATCGGACGTGGCGGATGCAACGGTGCCGGGGCCGTCGGAGACGATCACGGCATGGGAGTCACGCGCGGCCTTGCCTTCCATCCCTGTGCCAACGAACGGAGCCTCGGCTTCCAGGAGAGGAACGCCCTGACGCTGCATGTTCGAACCCATGAGAGCGCGGTTTGCATCATCGTGTTCCAGGAATGGAATCAACGCTGCGGCGACGGAGACGAGCTGCTTCGGAGAAACGTCCATCAGTGTGGCCTTTCCAGGCTCCACTTCGATGAAGTCACCGCGGTAACGGACGGTGATCTTGTCACTCTTGAACCGGCCCTTTTCGTCGATGGGATTGTTCGCCTGGGCGATGTAATGGTTCTCTTCCTGATCGGCGGTGAGGTACTCGATTTTCTCGAGCACATGACCGTCCTTGCAGGGGCGGTACGGCGTCTCAATGAAGCCGAACTCATTGATGCGGGCATAGGAACCCAGCGAGTTAATCAGACCGATGTTTGGACCTTCCGGGGTCTCGATCGGGCAGATGCGACCGTAGTGGGAAGGATGAACGTCACGAACCTCGAAACCGGCACGGTCACGATTCAGACCGCCTGGCCCGAGGGCGGAGAGACGGCGCTTGTGGGTGAGTTCGGCCAGAGGATTGATCTGGTCCATGAACTGGCTGAGCTGGCTGCGGCCAAAGAAGTCACGCACGACGGCGGAGAGCGCCTTCGGATTGACAAGCTTGGCGGGCGTCATGGTGTCCATGTTCACATCGAACAAGGTCATGCGTTCCTTCACCAGACGCTCGGTGCGGGAAAGCCCCACGCGGCACTGATTGGCGAGAAGTTCACCCACGGCACGCACACGGCGGCTGCCGAGATGGTCAATATCATCGAGCAGGCCTTCGCCTTCGCGGAGACGGAAGAGGTAGTTCAGCGCGGAAACAACGTCTTCGGCGGTGAGGACGCGCATTTCGGTGTCAAGCTTGATGCCTAGCTTCTGGTTGATCTTGTAGCGGCCGACTCGGGTGAGGTCGTAGCGCTTCGGATCAAAGAAAAGCCGCTTGACGAGTGCGCGAGCGTTCGGCGTGGTCGGAGGATCACCCGGGCGGAGGCGGCGGTAGATTTCCTTGAGGGCCTCCTCTTCGTCACGGGCGGTGTCCTTGCGGAGCGAGGTGATCAGCAGGTCGTCGGGGGAAGCGGTGACCACTTTGATGGTCTTGTGACCGAGCTGAATCAACTGGCGGACCACGCCCTGGGTAAGAGGCTCGTAGGCACGGGCGACGATCAGTTCGCCATCGAGGATGTCCTTGAACAGGATCTTGCTGGCCAGGTCCTCTTCGGAGAGACCTTCCTTGAGCTTAAGATCCTGAATCTCGTAAAATAGCTTCAAGATGTCCTCGTCGTTGGGGTATCCGATGACGCGAAGGAGGGTCGTGGCCAGGAACTTGCGGCGACGGCGACGGCGGTCGAGATAGACGTAAAGAAGGTCGTTCGTGTCGAACTGAACCTCAAGCCAGGTGCCGCGGTCGGGAATGATGCGGAAACCGTGGAGCCAGCGGCCGTTTAGGTGCTGGGTGGTTTCGAAGCAGATGCCGGGCGAACGGTGAAGCTGCGAGACGACGACGCGTTCGGCACCGTTGATGACGAAGGTGCCGCGGACGGTCATGAGAGGAATTTCGCCCATGTAAACGCGCTCCTGCTTGGCGCCCTGCTCGTCCTTGAGTTCGTAGGTGACGTAAAGCGGGGCGCTGAAGGTTTCCGCCTCACGAATGGCCTCAAGAGAGGAGAGCTTGGGATCACCAATTTCGTACATGACGAAATCGAGTGTCATCTTTTCATCATAGCTGGTGATCGGGAAAACTTCCCGGAACACGGCCTGCAGGCCGAGATCCTTGCGCTTGGAGGGTGCAATGTTTTTTTGGAGGAACTCCTCGTAGGACCGAAGCTGGATCTCGATGAGATTTGGCGGCTCGGCGACTTCGTGGATTTTGCCAAAGTTGGTGCGCTGGGACATAAGGCAGTGATGAGGCGGTTAGGGGGCGATGGCGGGGGCACGGGTGCGGAGCTGGATACTCCGCGTGCGGGCACTGGGCGAAGATCAGGCATTGTGCCTGATCTGCGACGTCATGACCGCGAAAACGAAACAGCCGGAGTCAGGAACATAGCCCTGACTCTGGCGAAAAATTGAGGACACAAGACCACCGCATCGCGAAAGATCCCCGAACCGAAGCCACTGCTTCGGAGGTTCCGGGACGCGCGATTCTGGGCGGGCATGTGATGAAACGAGACTGACGGGAGGTTGGAAACAACTAACATTGGGAACCCTGGACCGCGTGGCGCCGCCATCGAAGGCGGGACACCACGCGGCAAAGAGCATGGGGAACTGAGGAGACTACTTGATCTCGACCTTGGCACCTGCGGCTTCCATCTTCTTCTTGATTTCTTCCGCTTCTTCCTTCTTGACGCCTTCCTTGAGGGGCTGCGGAGCGCTCTCGACGAGCTTCTTCGCTTCGGCAAGGCCGAGGCCCGGAACGACGGTGCGGACTTCCTTGATGACGCCGATCTTGTTGCTGCCGGCATCGGTCAGGATGACGTCAAATTCGGTCTTCTCTTCCGCAGCGGGAGCTGCGGCACCACCGGCGGCACCGCCTGCGGCGGCAACGGCGACAGGAGCGGCGGCACTGACGCCCCACTTGTCTTCGAGGGATTTCACAAGTTCAGCGACTTCCAGGACGGTAAGGCCGCTCAGTTCTTCAACGATTTTATTCAGGTCTGCCATATTATTTTGTCGGTATCGCCGTGTCCCGAAGCATCGGTTGTTTTAAGAGCGAAAGCCGTCGCTCCGGCGAGGAACCATTGGGTGTTGGTATGTTCAGGCCCCGCAGAACGGAAGCCATCTGTTCAAATAGGTGGGTCGATTTATGCCTTCTCTCCCTTGGCCTTGATGACGCGCGCCAAGGACGCGGCGGGTTCGGCGAGAGTGCGGACAAGCTTGGAGGCCGGAGCCTGAAGCACGCCGAGGAGCTGTGCGAGGAGAACCTCGCGGGACGGCAGATCTGCAAGCGAGGTGATGCCGTTCACGTCGAGAAGGTTCCCGTCGAGGACGCCGACCTTCATCGTCGGCATCTTGAATTCGGTGGCGAAGGTCTTCATGACTTTCGCGGCGGCACAAACATCCTGCGCTCCGGTCACATAAGCGCTCTGGCCTTTCAAGTGATCGGAAAGGTCGCCGGGAAATCCGGCTCTTTCAGCGGCCTTTTTGACGAGGTTGTTCTTGAAGACGTGAATTTCCGAACCGGCGGCCGCCAAGCGCTTGCGAAGCTCGGCGAACTTTTCCACAGTGAGGCCGGTGTAATCGACCACAAAGAGGAAGGGCGAAGCGTTGACCCGTTGCAGCAGGTCGTCGATGAGCAATGACTTTTCAACTTTCATGATGGGGTGCTGCGAGGGTTAAAGCTTGATGTATTTGGAGACGTCAATGCGAAGAGCCGGTGACATCGTGGCCGCAAAGGTGATCGCTTCGACATAGCGACCGCGGGCCGTGGCCGGACGAGCGCGAACCACCGCTTCGATGAGCGAATTGCCGTTGTCGGCGAGCTGGCTGGGTTCAAAGGATGCCTTGCCGATGGAGGCGGCGATATTGCCGTTTTTGTCGAGCTTAAAGTCTGCACGACCAGCTTTGACCGCTTTCACGGCTGCTGCAGTATCTTCAGTCACCGTACCCGTGCGGGGATTTGGCATCAAACCACGAGGGCCGAGCTGCTTGCCCAGCTTGCGGACTTCATTCATGGCGGCGGGAGTGGCGATGGCGACATCAAAGTCGGTGAAGCCTTCCTTGACCTTGGCGATGAGATCTTCATTTCCAACAATATCCGCTCCGGCTTCTTTCGCAGCTTCGGCGGCAGCGCCTTGAGCAAAGACAGCCACACGAACAGTCTTGCCAGAACCGTGGGGCAGCGGGCAGGTGCCGCGGACCATCTGATCGGATTTGCGCGGATCGACGCCCATGTGGAAAGACAGGGTCACCGTTTGGTTAAATTTTGTACCAGGAAGGGTCCGGAGGAGTTCGGCCGCTTCTTCAAGCGTGAACGATTTTCCCGCCGGGATCATTTCGGCGGCTTTCTTGTAGCGTTTGCTTCTCTTTTGCATGGTGGGGATGCAGTAGTGGCGAACTGTAAGTTCTCCTGCGGTGGTGTGGGATTAATCGGCGATTTCGATGCCCATTTGGCGGGCGGTTCCAGCCATGATGCGCGAAGCGCGCTCGAGGTCCTGGGTGTTGAGGTCGGCAATCTTGGCCTTGGTGGCTTCGAGAAGTTGGGCCTTGGTGATCTTGGCAACTTTCTTTTTATTCGGCTCACCGGATCCGGAGGCCAGGTTTGCAACCTTTTTCAGAAGGTTGGAGGCCGGCGGCTGCTTGGTGATGAAGGTGAAGCTCTTGTCCTTGTAAACGGTGATGACCGTGGGCAGGACATCACCACCAGCCTTGGCGGTGGCGGCATTGAACTCCTTGCAGAAGCCCATGATGTTGACGCCGGCCTGACCGAGTGCGGGACCGATGGGCGGGGCGGGGTTGGCGGCCCCAGCCTTGATCTGGAGCTTGATTAGTTTGACGATTTCCTTGGCCATGTTTTTTGGGTTGCTTGCTTGAGATTGATTTGGGGCTCTGGGCGGGCGTTATGCCTTTTCCACCTGCCAGTATTCAAGATCGACGGGGGTGGATCGACCAAAGATGTTGACGGAGACGCGCAGTACGCCGCGCTCGGGGTCAATTTCCTCGACAATGCCGTTCTGGCTTTCGAACGGACCGTCGGCGACGCGAACTGTGTCCCCCAGATTGAAGGTGATCTTCGGCACGGCACCTTCATCCTTGTCGCGGACCTGGGCCAGCATGGCTTCGACCTCCTTTTGACGCATCGGGATCGGATGATCCTTCGCTCCGGCAAAGTTAAGGACGCCCTCGGTTTCCTTAACAAAGTACCAGGTTTTATCAACCAACCGGTTGTGCTCGTCGATGAGGTAACAGTTCGCAATCACATAGCCGGGAAAGAATTTCCGATTGCTTTCCGAACGCTTGCCTTTCTTGACTTCGGCCACGCGCTCCATGGGAACGAGTACTTGATAGATGTAATCCCCCATTTCCTCCGTCTGAATGCGGCGCAGCATGCTGTCCAAGACCCTTTTTTCAAGGCCGGAACGTACATGAATGACGTACCACTGGTCACGCGGTGCTGGAATGGCTCCCATAAGGTTCGAAGGGGTGGGGGGGGGGTAGGGTTGCGTTACAGGATCACATTCCGCCGAGTTTTTGAGCGGCCTCAAAGGCCCACTTGAAACTGACGTCAAACGCGGCCACGAAGCCTCCTAAGAGAATCATCGCGATGAAGACAACGACCGTTGATTCATTCAATTCGCGATACTTGGCAAAGCCCTTTTCCTTGGGATCCCAAGGCCAGGTGGCTTTCTTGAGTTCCACGGCGACTTCGCTGATGTATTTGCGGATGCGGGTCATGTGAAGCGTTTGACTTTTCTTGCGGACGTTTGTTTCCGGGATATTCGCTGGCAGGCCAGGAGGGACTCGAACCCCCAACCGACGGTTTTGGAGACCGCTACTCTACCAATTGAGCTACTGACCTGTAATTGAGCGAAGACGCTTCCCGGAATGATTAATGGATGAATTCTGATTTGGCAAGTTCGTCGGCTGCTTGCATCCTTGAGAAGGAGACGAAACCACCGCCGGATCTGTGCGCCAGACCCGGCGGGGTTCGAAACAAACGAACTGAAAGCGCGGCTTAGTCGAGGATGGTGGCCACACGGCCGGCACCCACGGTCTTACCGCCCTCGCGGATGGCGAAACGGATGGTCTTCTCCATGGCGATCGGGGTGATGAGTTCGACTTCGATCGAGACGTTGTCACCAGGCATCACCATTTCGACACCTTCAGGAAGCTTCACGCTGCCGGTCACGTCCGTGGTGCGGAAGTAGAACTGCGGGCGGTAGTTGTTGAAGAAGGGAGTGTGGCGACCGCCTTCATCCTTGGAGAGAACGTACACCTCTGCGGTGAACTTCTTGTGGGGAGTGACGGAGCCGGGCTTGGCGATGACCTGGCCGCGCTCGATGTCGTTCTTCTTGGTGCCGCGGAGCAGAAGGCCCACGTTGTCACCCGCACGACCTTCGTCGAGGAGCTTGCGGAACATTTCGATGTCGGTAACGGTGGTCTTGACGGTGGGGCGGATGCCGATGATTTCGACTTCGGACATCTTCTTGATGATGCCGCGCTCGACACGACCGGTGCAGACGGTGCCACGACCTTCGATCGCGAACACGTCTTCCACTGGCATCAGGAAGTCCTTGTCGATCGGACGCTCAGGCAGCGGGATGTAGCTGTCCACGGCATCCATGAGCTTGATGATGTTGGCTTCCTGCTCGGCGTCCCCTTCGAGAGCCTTGAGAGCGGAACCCTTCACGATCGGGATGTCATCACCTGGGAAATCATACTTGGAGAGGAGATCACGGATTTCCATCTCGACGAGGTCGAGGAGTTCAGCGTCGTCCACCATGTCCACTTTGTTCATGAACACGCAAAGGGCGGGCACGCCCACCTGGCGGGCAAGCAGGATGTGCTCGCGAGTCTGAGGCATCGGACCGTCAGCGGCGGAAACCACGAGAATACCACCGTCCATCTGCGCGGCGCCGGTGATCATGTTCTTGACGTAGTCGGCGTGTCCGGGACAATCGACGTGCGCGTAGTGGCGCTTGTCGGTTTCATACTCCACGTGCGCCGTGTTGATCGTGATACCGCGCTCTTTTTCTTCTGGAGCTGCGTCGATCTGATCGTAAGCGCGCGCCTGTGCAAAGCCTTTCTTGGAAAGGACGGTCGTGATGGCGGCGGTCAGGGTGGTTTTGCCGTGGTCAACGTGGCCAATAGTGCCGATGTTGACGTGCGGCTTGTTGCGTTGGAATGCTTCTTTAGCCATGGAGTAGGTTAGTTAAGGGGGTGCGCTTGGGACTGTGTTCGTTTGTCGTGTCTCGAAGATCCCGTACGGTACTGCCACTGGAGCTGTTAGAGGGACTTGAACCCTCGACCTCGTCCTTACCAAGGACGTGCTCTACCACTGAGCTATAACAGCTTAACCTGCGGCGGCCCTGTGAGAGACCTCCTCCTCTTTCGACAATAAAACCGGGACATGAAAGTCTCTTAAACTGGCGTCAAGAGACAGTACGCCCCGGCTTTTTTACCGAAAAAGTGGGTTGAAAGTAGGACAGGGGGGCATTCTGTCAAAGAATATTTCAAAAGTTCCTGAAAGGTCTCCCTCACGCCGTCTTCGGTCCTCCTGAATTGACTTTGTCGGACCTCGTTTTTCTGCGCTTTTGCCCCGCTGCCCCCGAGCGTTTCGCGACATGAGCCCCCTTTCTCTCGCTGATGGTTGCTTGACCGCGCCTTGACTCTGCTGACTACTCACCGGCCCGCCCATGACAAAATTTCGCCCCTGCATCGACCTCCACGACGGCCGCGTAAAGCAGATCGTCGGCTCCTCGCTGCGGGATGACGGCAGCGGCTTGAAGACGAACTTTGTCAGCGACCGCGACGCGGCCTGGTATGGAGGACTCTACCGGCGCGATGGCCTCACCGGCGGTCACGTCATCCTGCTTGGAAAGGGCAATACGGAGGCCGCGAAGACGGCCGTGAGCGCCTTCCCTGGCGGTCTGCAGGTCGGTGGCGGCATCCGTCCTGACAATGCGGCGGAATATCTCGATGCAGGGGCGAGTCATGTGATCGTCACCAGCCACCTCTTTGACTTGCAGGGCACTTTCAGCGAGAAGCGCCTGGAGGAGATGGTGAAGGCGGCCGGTCGCGAGAAACTCGTCATCGACCTCAGCTGCAAAGCCACGCCGCAGGGCTGGACGGTGGCGATGAACCGCTGGCAGACGCTGACGACGCTGGACGTGACGCCCGATTCATTGCGATGGCTGGCCGGGCACTGCGCGGAGTTTTTGATCCATGCCGTGGATGTCGAAGGAAAGTGCGAAGGCATCGACGAAACCCTCGTAAGCTTCCTTGGTGAGCACTCGCCGATACCGATGACTTATGCCGGCGGCATCCGCCACCTCGACGACCTCAAGCGCATCGACGAACTGAGCCGCGGCCGCGTGGACGGCACCGTGGGCAGCGCCTTGGACTTGTTTGGCGGCACTGGCGCCAAATATGACGATTTGGTGGCCTGGAACCGCCGTCCTCAGCTCTGAATTTTGAAAGCAGTGAGCCGAGCTAACCCCTGAACGATAAACCATGAAGATCATCCGCTACTGCGACTCTCAAGGAAGCATCGCTCACGCGGCACAGCAGACCGACGGGTGTGCGCTTGTCATTGAGGGCGACATCTTCGGACAGCATCGCGTCACCGACCGCAAGGCGGACATCTCACGACTGCTCGCGCCAGTGCAGCCCTTCACGATCATCTGCATCGGATTGAATTACAAGCGTCACGCCGAGGAGACGAAGGCAGCCATCCCGCAGCATCCGGTGGTCTTCATGAAACTGCCAAACGTGGTGCAGCATCCCGATGCGCCGATCCTGCTGCCGACGCATTTGAAGAGTGATAAGGTCGATTACGAATGCGAACTGGCAGTCGTGATCGGCAAGGAGGCGAAGAACGTGGCCAAAGCCGACGCATTGCAATATGTGCTGGGCTACACCTGCGCGAACGACGTCAGCGCCCGCGACTGGCAGAAGCACGGCGGCGGCGGCCAGTGGTGCCGCGGCAAGTCCTTCGACACCTTCTGCCCACTCGGCCCCGCACTGGTGACTGCGGACGAGATTCCGAACCCGAACAGCCTCGCCATCAAAACCGTGCTCAACGGCGAGACAATGCAGGACTGGAACACCAACGACATGATCTTTGACGTGCCCACGCTGATCGAGTTTCTCAGCGGCAGCACGACACTGCCGCCTGGCACAGTCATCCTCACCGGCACGCCGCACGGCGTTGGCATGGCGCGCACGCCGCCGGTGTTCCTGAAAGACGGCGATGTCATCAGCGTGGAGATTGAAAAAATCGGCTCACTGACCAATCCCGTGCGTACCGAGACCTGAACTTAGGGCTTCGCCTTTTCCAGATCGGCCACCAGGCGCTCATAACGACGCTGCGGGCAGGGATCCTCCAGGATGGCGCGCAGCGCTGACTTCCGCCGCACAAAGTGAAAGGCGATGATGTCGCAGACCAATTCAGGCTCCTCCATGACTTCCAGGGCGGTGCGGAGTTGGTGAATAGCGTCGCAGCTATCGTTGGTGGGCACGGGCAGCAGCTCCAGGGCGCGAGCCTTGAGCATCTTGAGATTCTCCGGTGGTGCACCCTCCGACTCGAAGCACCGCACCTTCGCGATGCGGAAAGGCTCCGTCTGCTCCCAGCCGGTGACGCGCATGCGCTCCACCCCGGAGAGCACGACTTGAGAGGTGCCGTCCGGATTCTTCACCGAAGCGCGGATCAAGCCTGCAGTGACGACCGGCAGGACCTCCCCCCCCCTCCCCGAGCGCACGCCTACGCAGAACATGCGGTCGGATCGCAGCGCATGGTCCAGCATCAGCCGGTAGCGCTCCTCGAAAATGAAAAGCGGCAGGTGGCAGCCGGGAAAGTGGTAGCAGTCGTCCAGCACGATCATCGGCAGCCTCTGGGGCAGGAGAAACGGCTGGGGACTTGAGGATGAGGGAGATTCCATTCGTGTTTCAGAGCTTACGAGCCTCGCTGTTGGCCGGTTGGAATGATTCAGTTCATTCCCCGCAGCGCCTCGCGAATCAGCTTGTCTGCGGTATCGATCCCCTCCTGCTTGCCGGCCTCGTTCACCGCCTTCTGCGCCTCGCTCTGCTTGTAGCCCAGGGCGATGAGCGCCAGCACCGCGTCGCTGTAGGCCGCCTGCTTTGGATCGTGCGTGCCCTTTGCCCTGCTGGCCTCCTGCCAGGCGTCCACGACTCCCACTTTGTCCTTGAGTTCGAGGACTATGCGCTCCGCCGTCTTCCCGCCTACGCCCTTGATGCGCGCCAGCGCCTTCACATCCCCCTGGACCACCGCATCCTTGAAAGCCGCCACCGGCATGCCGCTGAGCACGCTGAGCGCCATCTTCGGGCCGATGCCGGATACGCGGTCCATCAGCAGGCGGAAGAGGTCACGCTCATCAGCGGTGATGAAGCCAAACAGCGTGTGGTCACGCTCGGTCACGTGATAGTGCGTCAACAGCCGCACCTCCGCGCCCGGCTGCGGCAGGCGGTCGAAGGTGGTCAGCGGAATGAGCAGGAGGTAGCCAACGCCGTTCACGTCCATCGTCGCTCGATGAGGCAGGGCCTCGGCCAGAATTCCACGCAGGAAGGCGATCATGCCCAACATCAAGGCGAGCGGTGCGAGGTCGCGCAAGCGCCGGTTTGCTTTGCTGCGTGTTCCCTCCACATTTGCGCACATGCGCCTTTTGACCTGCCTCCTCCTCATGCTCGGCACGGACCTCCACGCCCAGCAGCCGGAGTCGGATCGCAAGCTGGAGACTCTGCTGCTGCTGCCGGAGCCAAAGGCCATGCGCTCCGGCCTCTCCCTCCCGCCGCCGGGAGCGAAGCAGACCGTTCTGACTCCGGCCCGTGAATCCCGCACCGCCACCGGCGGCATCGAAGCCTACAGCGAGGAAACCTTCAAAAAACTCGGTCTCAGCCTCGAAACCTTCCAGGCGCGCGCCCGCAACGCCGCCGACAAGCGACTCCTGCAGCTCCGCCCGGAACTCATCAAGGGAGCGGACGGCAGGATCGCCTACGCTGTGTATCGAGGTGATTCGCCGCTCTTCGCCACACTGCTCCTGGCCCCTTCCCTGCCGAAGATCTTCGAAGAGCTCTTCGGCAAGGAAATCTGGGTGGCCCTGCCTGACCGCCACGCCCTCTACGTCTTCCCGGCACGGCGCGAATTTGTCGAAGAATTCACCCCCGACCTTGCTGAACGCTACCTCGCCGATCCCTTCGCCGCGAGCTGTGAGATTTTCTCCCTCAAAGTCGGCGCCGAACCGCGTGTCGTCGCCGCATTCGCCGGGCAGGAGTGAATCGCCAAGCCCCCACCCTACTTCGATGTCACCAGCACATTGACACCGGTTTGAAGCGGCTTGCCGTCCGCACAGTGTCCGAAGCCCCTGGAACTGGAAACCTCGCGCTCAAAAGCGATGCAAGATGCCGACTGCGAGCTTCAGGGTGACTTCGTGCTTGCCCCGGCGGAGGTTCTGCTTTCTTCTGAGCCGGTCATGGCTTTCAAACTTGTGATTATCTCCGGCGCACAAACAGGCGTCGAACGTGCTGCAATGGAATGGACCGTCAAACACCAGATCCCGCACGGCGGGTGGTGCGCGGCTCGTCTCGAGGAGGCGCCAAATCCGGATTTCAAACTCAAGGAGGCGGAAACCGATGACGTCTTCGAGGTCCTCGACTCGAACATCCGCGACTCCGACGCAACGGTCGTCTTCACCGCCGAGGCCAAGCCCAAGCTCAAGACAACCGGTCAAAAAGCAGTCACCCTGGCCAAAAAACAGAAAAAGCCCGTGCTGCACGTTCATCGCGGCATCCTGGGCGTTTCTGAGAAAATCGTCGCCTTCATCGACAAGCATTACCCGCGCCGCGTGCACATCACCGGCTCCACCGAAGAGGACGAGCCCGGGGTGGCCTACTGGGCCATCGACGAGCTGGAAAAGATGAAGGGCATCATGGAACGGCGCCCGGATTGACCCAGCCAACGGCGGATCGTTGATGAAGACTTAAGGGGCAATTCTTTATGGCAATCTAGGGTGGACACACCGCCCTGAAATTTGTTTTTGTACAAATCGCTGTATGAAATCACGACCTCACCTCCCCCTATCCACATCCACATTCCGCCTTTTTTGCGCGTTCCAAGCCGCTGTAGGATTGCTTGGCTCCCCTACCCTTCAAGGGAATGATGCCGTATCGGCTATCAATGGCAAAATCGAAGGCAGCTATGGCGAGGTAAGCGACACCTACAGCCGTGGCATTGCGGCCAGTTTGTCCATCCCTGTTGCGGAGTCTCTAGGCCTCCAGTTTGACTCCATGTATCAACACGCAGCGGAAGATGATTTTTATGGCCTCGGCGGCCACTTTTTCACCCGTAAGTCGGAAGTGGGCCTGCTGGGACTTTTCGTCGGCGGCATCAAGAGCGGCAGTTCCATGGACAATCTGGCTGTCGCGGTCGAGGGCGAGCTGTATTTCGACAAGGTCACTGTCGGAACTTTTCTCGGTTTCGACCATGTGGACAAGAATGGAATCGTTTCCACCTTCACGCCGCGCATCAACAACCATGACGATCACGCCCTGGTTAACATTTATGCCGCCATCTACCCCGTTGATGATGTGATGCTGAGGCTTGATTACACCAACAGGTTCAACCGCAACTTCTACGACCTGACCGTCGAATACCAGACACCCGTAGCCGGACTTGCCGCATTTGGCGTCGTCGGCGTGGGTGACGGAGACTTCGTGCAGGTTCAGGGTGGAATGCGCTACTACCTGGGCGCCAAGAAGTCGCTCAAGCTGCGCCACCGCCAGGATGATCCACTCAATCCTCTGAGCGGCATTTTCCAAAGCACAGGCCAGGCGGCAGGACAAAATGGGTCCCCGCCACCGCCTGCCGCCCCACTGGAAAAACCAAAAAAAAGAACTTAGAAGCCTGCTTTCTCACCATTCGGATTTGGCGCCCGCTTGAACTGGCAAGCGGGCGTTTTTTTGTCGCCAAAGGGGCCTTCGCGACAAACACTGCCCCATTCATTTTCTTGACTGCGGTTCGCCCGCTTCACAAAGCGTGATTTGACAAGGTGCGGGGCATCCTCCTTGTGTCGCCCGCATGTTTCTGCTCGCCTCCGCATCCGAATCCGTCCACTCCGCGCTGCCGTCCTACGGCATGGTCGCCCCTTTCGCCCTGCTGCTGCTGTGCATCGCCCTGATGCCGCTTTTTGCCGCTCACTTTTGGGAGCATCACTATCCGAAGGTGGCCGTCGGCCTGGGTCTGGTGACGGCCTGCTACTATCTCTTTGTGCAGAAGGACTGGCACCCGCTGCACCACGCCGCGCACGAGTATGTGAGCTTCATGGCCCTCGTCGGCTCCCTCTTTGTCATCTCCGGCGGCATCAACATCCGCGTGAAGGGGGAGGCCACGCCGATGGTGAACACGATCTTCCTCCTCATCGGAGCCGTGCTGGCGAACTTCATCGGCACCACCGGCGCGTCGATGCTGATGATCCGCCCCTGGATCAAAATGAACAAGTACCGCATCACCGGCTTTCACATCGTCTTCTTCATCTTTGTTGTCAGCAATGTCGGCGGAGCACTCACGCCCATCGGAGATCCGCCGCTCTTCCTGGGCTTCCTGCGCGGCGTGCCCTTCTGGTGGGTGCTGCAGAACTGCTGGCAGGCCTGGGCGCTCGCCGTGGCGCTGCTGCTGGCCATCTTCTACGCGTTTGACTCCGCGAACTTCCGCCGCGCTCCCAAGGAGATCCGCGAGAAGGAAACCGCCCACGAGGACTGGTTCTTCCGCGGCACTCTGAACCTGCTGTGGCTGGGTGCGGTGCTCGGTGCCGTCTTCCTGCCGAAGAGCGTGCAGGAGACCACACTGCTCGGCGTCTTTTCCGTGCCCGCCCTGGTCATGTTCGCCGCCGCCGTGGCGTCCTACTTCACCACCAAGCCGGAAGTGCACGAGGCGAACGACTTCAACTTCGGCCCCGTGAAGGAGGTCGGTTACCTCTTCATCGGCATCTTCCTCACCATGATCCCCGCCCTGCAGATCCTGCAAAGCGGAGAGGCCGTGAAGATCGACACGCCGATGCAGTACTACTTTGCCACCGGCGCACTCTCCGCCTTCCTCGACAACGCGCCCACCTACCTCTCCTTCCTCGCCGCCTCCATGGGTCATGAGCAGTTGTCCGTGGATTCTTCCTCTGACGTGCTGAAATTCGCCGCAGAGAACGCCGCGCATCTCATCGCCATCTCCCTCGGCGCCGTCTTCTTCGGCGCAGGCAGCTACATCGGCAACGGCCCGAACTTCATGGTCAAGGCCATCGCCGACAAGTCGAAGGTCCACGCTCCGTCCTTCCTGGCCTACATTTACCGCTTCTCGCTCCCGATTCTGCTCCCCGTCGTCATCATCGTCGGCTGGCTCGTCATCAAGTGAAGTCACCTCGAAGGGCCTGCCGATGAACACCCCGCGCTCCCACCGGCCTGAATCACGTCTGTTGCCATTCCTCCGCCCATTCGGCCTCACAGCCGCCCTGTGCCTTCTCATCAGCGGCTGTGCCTTCCTCCCTCCACTGGGCAGCAAGCGTCTCAAAAACGACCTCGCCGCGCTGAGCGGCACCGCGCCGTCAAAGTGGGCCGCCCTGCCCTCCATACCGGCAGGTGCCGCCACCGGCTGGCTGGATGAATTTGGCAGCTCAAAGCTCAAAGCGCTCGTCACCCAGGCCGTCGCCGCCAATCCCGATCTCAAGGCCGCCGGTGCGCGCGTCAACCAGGCGCAGGCGCAACTCGTGCAGGCCGGGGCCGGCCTCTTCCCCGCACTGGCCGCCAACGGCTTCGGCAGCCGCACCCAGAGCCCGGGTGACCAGCGCTTCCCGGGTCTCAATCAAATCGCCAACCGCTTCACCACCACGCTCAATGTGACCTGGGAGATCGACTTCTGGGGCCGCGTGGCCGACGAGCGCCGCGCTGCGAAAGCCGGTACCCAGGCCGCCGAGGAAGACTGGCACGCCGCGCGCCTCTCCCTCGCCTCAAACACCGTCCAGACCGCCATCACGCTGACAGAAGCCGAAAACCTCCTCGCCCTGGCGCAAAACAACGTCGCCATCCGCACCACCCAGCTCGGCATCCTCGAACGCCAGCTCGACCGCGGCATCGACCCGGACCGCGCCGCGCTCGACGTCACGCTCAGCCGCGCCGACCTGGCACGTGCCGAGTCCACCGTGCAGCAGCGCCGCGCCACCGCGGATCAGACGCGCCGTACGCTCGAAACCCTCCTCGGCGGCTACCCGGCTGGAGCTGAGCGCGGCCTCGGCAGCTTGCCCTCCCTGCGGCGCAGCGTTCCCGCCGGCCTGCCCTCGGAAATGCTCCTGCGCCGTCCCGATCTCCGCGCCGCAGAGCGCCGCGTGATCGCCGCGCTCGCCAACGAAAGCGCGGCCAAAAAAGCCCTCCTGCCCAGCCTCCGCCTCACCGGACAGGCCGGCCGCACCTCCCAGCAGATCGAGCAGATCATCCGCCCCGAATCCGCCATCTGGAACATCGGCTCTCAAGCCGCTCAAACCTTGTTCCAAGGCGGCCGCCTCAAAGCCGGCATGGACCTGGAACGCGCCCGCTACGACGAATCCCTGCAAATCTACGCCGGCAGCGTTCTCACCGCTTTTCGGGAAGTCGAAACCGCCCTCGCCGCAGAGCAGTTCCTCCGCGAGCAGCAGTCCGCCCTTGAACGCGCCTCCTCTGAAGCCGAGCGCGCAGAAAGCCTCGCCCTCGGCCAGTATGAAAAGGGACTCAGCGACGTCCTCACCCTCCTCGACACCCGCCAGCGCGCCTTCGACGCGCGCAGCACCCTCATCAGCGTCAAAGCCCAGCGCCTCCGCAACCGCGCCGCCCTCCACCTCGCCCTCGGCGGGGAGTTTTGATCGAGTTTGTGGAAGGAATTTCGTAACGAAACGCGGTTCAGCGGTTTTCCCCAGTTGCATGAAATCCTCCCGCCTTTTCCACTTTCCGCTGCTAGCCCTAGCCTCCGCGTCCCTGGCGGCGTCCTCCAGACTCCCGTCCAGCGAGGTCACGATCACCACCGACGGCGAGTACCGCCGCATCCAGGCCAACGGCATCCCGAACCATGAACCCGGGCGCTTCCCCAACCGCAACAACCCCAACACCATCTCCGCTCAGCACTACGACTACAAGGTGCCGCTCAAGCCGGAAGTCGCCGCGCAGCCAACGCCTTACCGCATGCAGCCCTTCGGCATCGGCGTGAACGGCGTCGTCTTTGACCCCTTCGCCGCCGAGTGGTGGAAGAACGATCCGAACAGCGGCTGGCAGTATGAACCCTCCGGCGGGGCCATTGATCTCGGTCTCGACGAAAGCAATGCGCATGTCCAGCCCACCGGTGCCTACCACTACCACGGCATCCCGCACGGCCTCATCAAAGCGGTCACCGGAGACCAGCCCGCCGTTACGCTCGTCGGCTGGGCCGCCGATGGCTTTCCCATCTATGGCCCCTGGGGCTACAGCAACGCCCGCGATGCCGCCAGCGCGTTAAAAAAGCTGACGTCAGGCTACGCCGTGAAGCAGGGTTCCCGTCCGAGGAACTCACCCGGCGGCAAGCATGACGGCTCCTTTGTTCAAGACTATGAGTACATTGATGGATTGGGAGATCTCGACGCCAACAACGGCCGCTTCGGCGTGACTCCCGAGTTTCCGCAGGGCACCTACCACTATGTGCTCACCGCCGAATATCCCTTCATACCCCGTCAATTCGCCGGCACGCCGGACGCCAGCTTCGAGCGCCGGGGGCCACCCGGCGGCGGCTTCGGCCCTCCCGGCGGCCCGGGAGGTCGGCGCGGAGGCCCCGGTGGTCGTCCGCCCGGCCGGCCCGGCGGCCCGCCTCCTCCAGGTTTCGGTCCACCACCGTTCTGAAAGTTGTGTTGTTTCTGCGCAGCAACACACCTCCCGCACCGCTGCAGGGCTACGCTGCCTCCACCCGCACCGCCGAGTGCTTGTAGCTCGGCTGGCGGCTGTGGGGATCAAAACTGGCGTGGGTGAGCTGATTCACCCGGGGGTCGTGCATCGGCAGAAAAACCTCTCCGACCGACACACAGGTCGTCACACGCGCTCTGGCCGTGAGTTCGGCGCGTTTAGCGATGACCCGCACGGCGGCGCCGTCGCGAATGTTCAGCTTTTCGGCATCCTGCGGATGGAGATCGAGCAGCAGCTCCTCCGGCATCATCTTGGCGAGCACCGCCGACTTTCCCGTCCGCGACTCCGTGTGCCACTGGGCGCTCGTGCCGCGTCCGGTCAGCAGGATCAGTGGAAATTCGTCGCTGCGCTGTTCCGGCGGTGCCTCAGGTGGATCGAAGACGAACTTCGCCCGCTGATCCGGCGTGTAGAATTTCCCATCTTCAAACAACCGTCTCTCCTGTGGAATTTTAGATTTCAGATTTGAGCTTTCAGATTTTGACAGCGGCCACTGCACTCCGCCCGCTTTCCGAATCATCTCATACCCCTCGATCCCGGCAATGTCACAGGGCTGCCCTTCGGAGCAGCGCTGCAGGACACGGAACACCGTCTCCGGCGTCTCCCATTCGCGAAACATCTCTCCGCAGCCCCAGTAGTGCGCGATGAGGCGGAAGATGTGAAAATCCGCCAGCGCCTGACCGGGTGCGCGGCGCACTTTCGGGCTGTAGCCGATGCGGCGCTCGCTGTTGATGAAGCAGCCTTCCTTTTCACCCCAACCGGCGGCGGGCAGCACAAGATGCGCACGCCGGGCCGTCTCCGTGCTGCAGTACATGTCCTGCACGACGAGGAAGTCGAGCTTGTCGAGGATGCGATTCATCTCGTTCTGATCGATCCAGGAATGACTCGGGTTTGTGGCGATGAACCAGAGGGCTTTGACCTTCCCTGCGCCCGCAGCATCAATGATCTGATCATACGCGAGGCTCGTCTGCTCGGGGATGCGATCAAAGGGGATGCCGGCGACGGCGGCAATTTTTTCGCGATGCGCCGGATAGCGGAAATCGTGCCCGCCAAGCAGGTTCGTCGTGTTTGAAAACAGACGCGAGCCCATGGCATTGCACTGGCCGGTGATGGAATTCGCGCCGGTGCCGGGCCGGCCGATGTTTCCCGTCATCAGGGCGAGGTTGATGATGGCCTGCGCGGTGCGCGTGGCCTCATGCCCCTGATTGACACCCATGGTCCACCAAAAGCTGACCGCCCGGCCCTCAAGGATGGTTTTGGCAAAAAGCGCCAGTCGCTCCGTGCTCAGCCCGGTTTCAGCAGAGACTCGTTCGGGCGTGAACTCGGTCAAAAAGGCGGCGAACTCCGCAAAGCCGCTCGTGCTGGCCTCGACGAAGGCTTTGTCAACGCCGCCGTCGCGGATGATCAGGTGTGCGAGCCCGTAGAGCAGTGTGAGGTCGCTTTTGGGTTTGATCGCGTGGTGCTGCGTGGCGGCCATCGCCGTCTCGGTGGTGCGCGGATCGACGACGATGATCTGCGGGCTCTTTTTGTTCCGCAGCACCCGCTGCCACATGATGGGATGGGCGATGCAGGGATTCGCGCCGATGAAGACGAGCACGTCGCTCTCCTCAAAGTCCGCGTAGGTGAAGGGTGGCGCGTCAAAGCCGAAGCTCTCCTTGTAGGCGGTGACGGCGGTGGCCATGCACTGGCGCGTGTTGCCATCGCCATGGATCATGCCCATGCCAAACTTCGCCAGCGCACCGAGATAGGCCATTTCCTCGAACATGATCTGGCCCGTGCTGATGAATGCAGCGGCCTCGGGGCCGTGCGCGTCCAGGACAGCGCGCATTTTCTCGCAGAAGTAGCGCAGCGCGGTGTCCCAATCGACCTCCTTCCCGTGCAGCAGCGGCAGGGTGGCGCGGTCCGGCGCGTCGAGCACGCTGAGCGCCTCCCAGCCCTTCGGACAGGCGGTGCCGATGTTGACGGGGTAGTCGGGATCCGGCGTGAGATTGACCGCTTCTCCTTCTTTGAGATGAATTTTTAAACCGCAGCCCGTGGAGCAGAATCCGCAGATGGCTTTCGTGGTCGCATCCGGCATCAAGCGCGACGGCACCTGCCCCAGGCCGAACTTCGCCGGTTCGCGCACGAGATCGGCGGTCAGCGGTCCGCTCCACTCGCGAAAGGTCATGGCGGGCAGCGTGATCATCTCAGTTTCCCGGCATTTTCGGCCCGGCAGCCGCGGTGAAGAAGTAACGCCGCTCAATGAGCTGGCTGGTGAAAATGAGCAGCTGGGACAACGCGAGCATCCAGGGCTTCGACGTGCCCGCGCCGATCAGCACGGGAATGAGCAGGCCTGTCAGCATGAGAAACACGCCGCGCACTTCGAGATGCAACGGCAGCAGCTTGTGCATGATGCGCGCGGACTTGTGCCAGGGGCAGGTTTCATCGTCCAGGGCACGGCGATAGTTCGTGAGTTCCCAGATTGAAAGGCTCCATTGAAACGCGATCAAGCATACCATGGCCCATGACAGCACAGCGACATCCGTCAAGCTCCACACGACGGCGCACAAGCCCGCGCCGAGCAGGCCCATGGTACCGAGGAATTTACCCGCGACGTTTTTGAGCGACCAAAACGGCCTGCGCGTGTCCACATAGACCATGACCGAGCACCACACGGCCACGACCGCAGCCACGGCGGCACCGGAGACGGCGAGGCGCAGCCATTCGATGCTGCCGAGCCACCATGCCACGAAAGCGGCCGTGCCACCGGCTGGCAGTGCGCCGAAGGCCATGATCTCGCGTGAGAGCCACGACTTCCGCCAGCCGAGAAACGCGCGCCAAGCCTTCAGAGGCTGGCCGAGGTGCAGCGTGCTCAAGGCGATACCCGCGAGACCAAAAAAGAGTGCGGCGGCGCTGGTGATCGCGGCCTGCTGCAGCGTGAGCGCATTGAGCCACATGGCGAGGGCGCAGCCGATGAAGCCGCCCGCGCTCATCTGCGTGAGCACCAGCATCCACGCGAGCGGTTCATGACCGTAATCTAGCTCCAGGCGGCCTGCGTCGGCCGGCCTGGCCGCTGCGGGAACGGTTTTTGCGGAAACATAACTCGTGGTCGGGCGTGTGTAGCTGGAATCAAAAGCTCCCGCGATGATTTGGCCGCGATCCGGAACGACATCGAGTTTCACGACCTTGATTTTGATCGCTTCGTTCGGGCATGCCTGCACGCAGGCTGGCGCTTCGCCCTCGGCAAGGCGGCCCTGGCACATGTCGCACTTCCGCACGATGCCGCGCTTCAGATTGAACTTCGGCACGTCATACGGGCACTTCAAAATGCAGTAGGAACAGCCGATGCACTGGTCGTCGAGATGACGCACGATGCCTGTGACGGCGTCTTTGTCGTAGGCGAGCACCGGGCAGCCGTCCGCGCAGGCCGGGTCGGCGCAGTGATGGCAGGCGGTGGTGACGGTTTGAAGATAGGGCTCCCGGCGCGAGCCGACGAGCAGGCCGATGTCGCGCCAGCTTTCGTCGTCATCGAGTCCGTTCAGCGAGTGACAGGCCGCCACACAGGCCTTGCAGCCGGTGCAGGCGTCGAGATCGACCTCAAAACCGTACTGCTCCCCCGGATTCGGTTTTGAAAGCGGGATCAGATGGGTGAAGCGCTCGCGAACCGATTGGGAATCGTATTCTTCAGCGAAGAGCGCCACGGGCGTGCGCAGCGTGTGCTGCTCGCGAAGCACTCGGTTCAGCAGGTCTGACGAGTCGGACAGGTCGGGCGTGTCTGACTGCGCCGGGGTCATGCGACGCTGAACGCCTCCTGAAGCTGGCCATTGGTTCGTTGATTGCAGAAAGCATGAAAACTCTCTTCGGGACCGCTGCGGCCTTTGAGATAGCCTTTCAGCATGGTTTCCAAAGTAGTGCCGAGGCTCTCAAAAGGCACGCCGCTAAAGATCTGCCGGCCGATCTTGCGGTTCTCGCCAAACCCTCCGCCAACGGTGATGTGATAGCCTTCGCCGCTTTCGGTTTTCACTTTGGTGCCGAGTAGTCCGATGTCACCCATGAAGTGCTGCGCGCAGGAGTGGGCGCAGCCGGTGAAGTGCAGATTGATCGGTCGGTCGAGCTTCACGCGCTTATCCAGGTAGTCCATTATCGCGATGGCGTGCCCCTTGGTGTCCGTGGCGGCAAACTTGCAGTACTTGCTGCCCGTGCATGCGACGAAGCCGTTGCGCAGGGTCGAGGCTTCGCAGGGGAAGCCGAGCTTCTTCAAGGACTTCGCCAAGGTGGCGGCGTAGGCCTCTTTGACGTTAGGGATGATGAAGTTTTGCCACACCGTGAGCCGCACCTCGCCGCTGCCGTAGCTGTCCGCGAGATCGGCGATACGATCGAGCTGCTTCGCGGTCATCTGGCCGACGGGCACGCTCGCACCTACATAGACGAGCCCTTCCTGCTTCTGCGAATAGGTGCCGACGTGCGAGTGGCCCTGCTGTGAAAACGAGCGCTTCTCCTGAATCGGTGAATCGGGCGGCAGGCGCATGAGCTTGAACTTGAGGAATTTTTCAGCCTCAACGAGCACGCCATCGAGTCCCTTGTCCTCCACGACATACTTGAAGCGCGCCTTTTTGCGATTCGTGCGGTCGCCGAACCGGATGAACACGCGCAGCAGAGCGACCATCACGTCATTGAGTTGCTCGGGCTTCACAATCACTCCCCAGTCGCTGGCGAAGGTCTGATGCCCGGTGACACCGCCGAGCGCGATGCGAAAATAGACGCCCGGTTCGACGCCCTCGCCATTCTCGACGATTTTCACCGCGCTGGCGCCGATGTCGTTGGTGTCTTCCACCGCCGAAATCAAACCGCCGCCGTCGTAGGCGATGTTGAACTTGCGCGGCAGGTCGTAGAACTCTTTCGAGGAGATGATCAGCGTGGCGAGTTCATGTACGAGCGGGCGCACGTCGATGAGCTCATACGGATCGTAACCTGCGCAGGGATTCATCGTGATGTTGCGGATGTTGTCCGCGCCTGCGCCTTTGGAGTGCAAGCCGCAGCCCTGAATGCGGCGCAGCACCTCGGGGCAGTTTTTTGGCTCGATGAGGCGGATCTGAAAATTGTTCCGCGTCGTGATCTGGATGTAACCGGTCGTGAGTTCTCGCGCGATGGCGGCGATTTCGCGTAGCTGATAGCTCTTCACGATGCCACCGGGAATGCGCAGACGGCACATGTAACCGTCCTTCACCGGATTCAGCCAAAACAGACCATTCCACTTGAATCGAAAGACGGATTCCGGTTCCGGCTTCGCATTCCAGCGCGCATCCATGACAAGCTGCTCGATGGCATCGAAGGGATGCAGTTCACGTTTGATGCGCTCTTCCTTGGTCAGATCGTCGAGCGAGGGCCCTGCAGTCGCAGCGGCTGGGGCTGGGGCTGGAGCAAGATCACCAAAGGAAACACCGCCAGCGGCAATCCCGGCAAAGAAGCCTTCGAGATAACGCTTCTGTTCAGAGGAAAAGTCTGCGCTCATCGGATCGGTGAGCGAGGGAGGCTCAATAGACATCGCGGGCATAGCGTTTCTCCTTCTTCATTTGAGCGACGTAAGCGGCGGCTTCGTCGGCTGATTTGCCTCCGGCAGTTTGGATGATGCTGTGAAGGGCTTCATCGACGTCTTTGGCCATGCGTTTGGCGTCTCCGCAGACGTAGAAGTGCGCACCTTCCTCCAGCCACTGCCAGAGTTCGCTGGCGGCCTGCAGCATGCGGGTTTGGACGTAGATCTTCTCCTCCTGATCGCGGCTGAAAGCGGTATCGAGCCGGGTGAGGTGGCCTTTCTGCATCCAGCCGATGATTTGATCGTGGTAAAGAAAGTCGGTGGCGCGTTTCTGGTCGCCGAAGAAGAGCCAGTTCTTGCCGGAAGCCTGGGTGGCCTCGCGTTCTTCGAGGAAGGCACGGAAGGGAGCGATGCCCGTGCCGGGTCCGACCATGATGACGGGCTTGGAGAGGTCTGCTGGGAGGCGAAAGTGATTCGCTGCGTGGAAGTAGATGCCTGTCGTCTCGCCAAGGGCGAGGCGGTCGGCGAGGAAGGTGCTGGCGACGCCTTTGTGCGCGACGCCATCCGTCTGATAGCGCACGGCAGCGATGCAGAGATGAACCTCGTCGGGATGGGCCTTGAGACTCGATGCGATGGAGTAGAGCCGGGGCTGGAGCTTGCGCAGGTTTTCGAGGAAGGCCTCGAGCGTGAGGCCGGGCTCGGGTGTTTTGCCGAGCAGGCTGCGCACTTCGTAATCGGTGAGGAGGGCTGCACGAAGCGTCTTGGAGCCGACGGAGCTGTTTGGATCAAATCCGTGCGCATCGATGACCGAATCGACGACTTCGGGACAATTCTGAACGAAGACGCCGAGCGCGTCCCCGACCTCGTAGCTCAGTCCGCTGCCTGCGAGGGAGAAAGCGATGTGGCGGGTATCTTTGGAGCTGCCGGCAGCGTTGAGTGGCGTGTTTTCGATCAGTTTGGCCGGAAAGGGTTTCTTCTTGGACCACGCTTGGTCGGATGGGTCTGAAGTATCCGATACGTCGGACAATTTGGCGGCTCCTAAAATGCTGAAGGCATTCGCTGACCACTCCTTGGCGAGGTCTTCGAAGTCCACGTCACAATCGACGCGGTCAACGATCCTCGTGGCACCAAGTTCGGCGAGGCGCTCGTCCAGCTTCCTGCCGGCGAGGCAGAAGGTGTCGCCGTAGTTTTTGTCACCGAGGGCGAGGACGCTGAATTGAACGCCGTCGAGCTTCGGACTGCTGCCGTTTTGATTGATGGCGTCCCAGAACGAGACTGCGTTGTCCGGCATGTCTCCGTCCCCCCACGTGCTCGTGATGAGGAGGACGTATTTGTCCTGGATGAAGTCGGCCGGTTGCAGCGAGTCGAGGCCCGCAGCTCGCGCCGCGAAGCCCCGACCCGATGCTTCCCTGGCCAGCCGCTTGGCCAAACTTTCCGCGTTGCCGCTCTGACTGCCGAAGGCGATGAGCAGTGACCGCTTCGATTCCGTCGGCGACTCGCCGGGGGCGGCGCCGCGATTGAGGACTCCGGCGAGGAATCCATTCAGCCACGCACGCTGCTCAGCGCTAAACGGGGCGTTTTCGGGAATGAGGGGCACGATTTTCATCGGTCAGAGCGGCTTGAGAGGCGGATTAAAAGTCGATCTGAAGCTGGACGTAACCGAAGTGGGCATTGTCCGAAGCGCCGGTGTCGGCGAGGTAATCGCCAGCGAAGAACACGTGATAACCGGCCGCCAGCCCGACGTGTGCGTTGACCTTGTAGAAGGCGGTGATGTCGATCTCCTGGCCGCGGAAGTTGCTGGCACCGGGAGTGATGGGACGCACGGCGGTGACACCGTTCACACGGCGCCAGGCGTCGTTGTTCGTGGCGCTCCAGTAGAGGTGGTAGTCCAGCATGATCTTGAGCTTCGCCGTGGGCTGGAAGCTGATGTTCAACTGCGGATTGTGCATGTTCAGCCAGCCTGTGGTGTCGATGAAGCCGTAGAAGAGGTGGTTCGTCGGATAGAGGTTCTGGAAGGTCTGGATGTCACCGTCGGCGGCGTTGTCATCACCACTTCCGTAGTTGTATTGAATGCCGATGCGCGGGTTCCACGCGGCCTTGGACCAGTTGTAACCAACACCCCAGTGGCCGGCGAAGGCGCTCAGGTCGCGACCGGCCACCTCACCCGTCTGGTAGGCCATTTCCGTCTCATAGTCCCATCCGCCGAGCTTGGCGGGATCCCCCTTCCAGAGGGTGCCGATGGTGAGGAAGTTCGTGTCTCCGAGACGCGGGCCGAAACTGGCATCCCCGTCGTCGCGCTTGTGAAAGACATAGAAGTCAGTGGTCTTGTTGATGGGCACGAACTTCGTGGCGAGGTAGAGGCCGCTGAAGTAGTCGTTGAGCGAATCCTCCTCGTTGAGGAAATTCGACTGGTTCCACATGTGATCGCGGAAGACGACCGGCGAGGAGACGAAGAAGTCGAGCGCGTATTTTTCCTCAGCGTAGCGGAGTTTGACCGCGTCAAAGGTGCGGGCCGAATTCAGCCACTCGAGCGGTCCGACGAGGCGCTGGTCGCCATAGCTGAGAAACTGGCGGCCGATGGTGGCGCTGAGCCCCTTCGCCGCATTGCCGATCTGGGCGTATGCCTTCAGCACGTCGAAGACATCGTCACCTTCGGCAGCGGCGACGCCGACCTCGTTAGGCCTGCTGCCGCCGATTTCACGGATGTCCTGGCCCTGGATGTAAAACTTGAGCCAGGAATTGACCTCGTAACCGAGGCCCAGGCGGAAGCGCTGGAGCAGCCAACTGGCGTCCTGCGGACTGTTGACAGCGCTGTTGAAGTCGAAGTTGTTTTCACGCGCTTCGAAGCGCATTTTTTCCTGAACATCCACCGTCAGTGCACCGAACTTGATCGGGGCATAGGCGGGAGCGGTGGGAGGCGGTTTCGGAGCGGGGGTTTGTGCAAAAGCGACGGAAGTGGTCGCGAACAGGATCGGGAGCAGCCTTTTCATATGCATTTCATTGGGGTGTGTTGTTGGATCGGCTAAGCGGCGGCTTGCAGGGAAAGGGGGACGCTGCGACGGAGCAGTGTGGCGTCCGCGCGGCTGTGGTGCGTGGTCGCGCCACGCTGATGGGCGCGTTCTTCGAGGAAGGAGAGCAGGTGCTCGCGGTAGTGCTGCCACTCGGGGCTTTCGAGCAGCACTTTGCGGTCACGCGGACGCGGAAAGTCGATGTGCAGGATCTCCGCGGCGGTGGCGGCGGGCCCGTCGCTCATCATCACGACCTGGTCGGAGAGGTAGATGGCCTCATCGACATCATGCGTGACCATGATCGCGGTGGTGCCGGTGCGCTCACGCAAATCAAGCAGCACGTCCTGAAGCTCCAGCTTGGTGAGCTTGTCGAGCATGCCGAAGGGCTCGTCGAGCAGCAGCACCTTCGGCTGCAGGGCGAAGGCGCGTGCGAGACCGACGCGCTGGCGCATGCCCTGGGAGAGTGCGCCGGGCTTCTTGCTGAAGCTTCCCCCCAAGCCGAGTGTTTCGAGATAGTGCGCGGCGATGTCGAGCTGCTCCTGCTTGTTGAGGTGATAAAAAACCTGGCGCACGCCGATCATGACATTTTCCAGGGCGCTCGCCCATGGCAGCAGGTTGGGGCTTTGAAAGACCATGCCGCGATCCGGGCCGGCACCGTCGATTTCACGGCCGTCGATGATGACGCCGCCCGCCGTGATGCTCGAAAGCCCGGCGACCATGCTGAGCACGGTGCTCTTCCCGCAGCCGCTGTGGCCGATGATGGAAACGAGGTCGCCACGTTTGATCTGGAGATCAAAATCCCTCACGATGACGGCACTGCCGCGCGGAGTGGGATAGGTCTTCCCGAGCTTCGAGATGGTCACGAAGCCCTCGGCCGGGCGGCGCACCTCAGCAGGCTTGGGCACGGCGGGATGGCCGGTTTTGGCCTCTTCGCGATCACGCACCCAGCGGAAGGCGAAGTTCGGCTGGAAGGCACGGACATCGACCGGAGCCGCGTCCGGCAGTGCCCGGATGGAATGGTTTCCGCTGTTGTCCGCACGTTGAGCGATGAGGAAGTCGAGCAGGCGCGTGCGGGCGGCGAGCACCTCCGGCTCGGCGAGCAGCGTGGAGCGGTCACGCGGGCGGCGCAGCTTCACTTCTTCCACGGGGCCAAACGTGGCCGCCGGACCCATGGTCAGCGGAATGACGCGATCCGCCATGTAGAGCGCTTCATCGACGTCATTGGTGATGAGCAGGATCGTCTGCCCTGTGCGCTGCTTGAGTTCGAGGATCTGGTCCTGCAGTTCCGAGCGCGTGAGTGCATCCAGCGCACTGAGAGGCTCATCAAGCAGCAGGACGCGAGGTGCAAAGGAGAGTGCGCGGGCGACGGAAACACGCTGACGCATGCCGCCGGAGAGTTCACCCGGCAGCTTGCTCATGGCGGGTGTGAGTTTGACCTGATCGACCGCATCGGCGATGCGCTGGTTGCGCTCGGCCGGCGACTCGCCCTGACAGACCTGGTTCACCGCGAGCGCCACATTTCCCTTCACGCTGAGCCAGGGGAGCAGCGCGTAGGTTTGAAACACCAAGCCACGCTCCGGTCCGGGGCCGGTGATCGGTTGGCCGTCGAACAAGGCGGCTCCCTTATCCGGCTTCACGAGACCGGCGATCAGGTTCACCAGCGTGGACTTGCCGCTGCCCGAGTAACCGACGATAGCGACGAGTTCACCCTCGTTGATCGTGAGGTCGATGCCGCGCAGCACCTCGGTGCGGGTGCTGGCCGCGCCAAATCCGACGGAGACGTTGTTGAGTTCGATCAAGGGCATGACGCAGGTGCGGTTAGAGAGTCTGGCCTCCGAAAGTGGCGAGGCGCTGCAGCGCCAGCATGATGCGGTCGAGGATGAAGCCGATGAAGCCGATGGTGAACACGGCGACGATGATCTGCGCCATGCTCTCGGTGGAGCCGTTCTGGAAGGTGTCCCAGACAAACTTCCCCAGGCCCGGATTCTGCGCGAGCATGTCCGCAGCGATGAGGACCATCCAGCCGACACCGATGGAAAGGCGCATGCCGGTAAAGATGAGCGGCAGAGCGGCAGGCAGGATGATTTTCCAGATGCGCTGGAAGGCGTTCAGCTTCAGCACCTTGGCCACATTGAGGTAATCCTTGTCCACACCGGCCACGCCGACGGCCGTGTTGATCAGCGTGGGCCAGAGTGAGCAAAGCGTGACCGTGCCGGCGGAGATAAGAAGCGCCCGTGAGATGCCCGCGTCACTCGCAGGATTGTAGAGAGCTGTCACGAACACGAACACGATCGGCAGCCAGGCCAGAGGAGACACGGGCTTGAAAATCTGAATGAGCGGATTCATCGCCAAATTGAAGCGCGGGCTCAGTCCGCAGAGAAAACCGAGCGGCACGGCGATGAGCGTGGCCGCACCGATGCCGATGGCCACGGTGAGCAGACTTGTCATGATCTGCGTGCCGAAGGTCGGAGGCCCCGCGTAGTATTTGCTGCGATAGCTTTCCGCCTTCTCGCTGTATTGCGCGGCGGAGTCCGCCTTGCCTTCGGTGATGGCGGCAGCGGCCTTTTCGTCCCATTTGACGGCCAGGCGCTCCATGCTGGCGAGGAACTCCCGCTTTTTGACCGCCTCGTTCTGTGCGAACTCGCGCATGCCCTGCCATGCGTGCCAGGTTTCCGAGGGCGTCGGGATGCGCTGGCTGTCCGTGTGCACCGCATGCGAGCAGAGCGTCCAGAAGCCCATGAAAAGCGCGATCACGATGCCCGGGAGGACGGTGTTCGTCACCACCTGCTGCCACTGGGCCTTCACATCATAGCGGGCAACGATGCGGACAAAGGGGCTGAAGTAGCCGAAGCCGAGTTTCTCCAGCAGGGTGGCAAACGCGAGCATGCGCAGCGGTTCCCGTTTCGGAGCGGCCTCCGCAGCGACGGCGGTGGAGGATTCAAAGGTGGTGGCGTTCATGATGGCGGCGGCTGTCAGGGACGTGGTGGAAATCTATTTGAGGCCGATTTCGAAGGCCTTGAGGTAGTCGTTCGGCTTGCGGCCGTCGTAGGTCTTCCCGTCGATGAACTCGGAGGTGGGCTCGCGGTAGCCGTCCGTGCCGAGTGGGAAGTCAGCTTCGGTGAAGAAGCCCTCCTTGATGAGCAGCTTCGCAGCTTTCTCATAGAGATCGGAGCGATAAACGGACTTGGCGGTTTCAGCATACCAGGCGTCAGACTTCTGCTCCTTTACCTGCCCCCAGCGCACCATTTGCGTGAGGTACCAGATGCAGTCGCTGGCCCAGGGATAGGAGGCGTGGTGCTTGAAGAAGACATTGAAGTCAGCCGCAGGTCGCTTGTCGCCGGGCTCGTATTCAAAGGTGCCCGTCATGCTGTTGGCGATCACGGCTTCATCCGCACCGACGTAGTTCGGCGCGCTGAGGATCTTCACGGCCTCCTTGCGGTTTTCCATGCTCTCATCGAGCCAGGCGCAGGCACGGATGATCGCCTTGGTGAGCGCCAGCGTGGTGTTCGGATTTGCCTCGGCGAAGCCTTTCGTGATGCCGAAGACCTTTTCAGGATTGTAGGCCCAGATTTCGTGGTCGGTGATGACCGGCACGCCGATTTTCTTGAAGACAGCCTGCTGATTCCAGGGCTCGCCCACGCAGTAGCCGACGATGGTGCCGGCCTCCAGCGTGGAAGGCATCTGCGGCGGCGGCGTGACGGAGAGGACCAGGTCACCGTTGAGCACGCCGGGGATGTTCTCCTCACCGCTGGCCGGATCAAAGTAGAAGCCGGGATTGATGCCGCCGGCGGCCAGCCAGTAGCGCAGCTCGTAGTTGTGCGTGGAAACCGGGAAGACCATGCCGAACTGCAGCGGCTTGCCGGTGGACTTGGCGGCCATGACGATGGGCTTGAAGCTGTCCGCCTTGATGGGATGCACGGGCTTGCCGTCCGCATCCTTCGGTATGGCGGGTTTCATCTGCTCCCAAACGGCGTTGGAGACGGTGATGGCGTTGCCGTTGTAGTCGAGGCTGATGGGCGTGATGACCTCGGCCTTCGATCCGAAACCGATCGTGGCGCCGATGGGCTGTCCGGCCAGCATGTGAGCGCCGTCGAGCTCGCCGGAGATGACGCGGTCGAGCAGCACCTTCCAGTTCGCCTGCGCTTCGACTTCGACGATGAGACCTTCTTCTTCAAAGAAGCCCTTTTCTTTGGCGATGACGAGCGGGGCGCAGTCTGTCAGCTTGATGAAGCCGATCTTGAGCTGGTCCTTTTCGACGTCGAGCAAGTCGGTGGTCCCGGCGAAGAGAGGCGAGACGGCCAGAACCGCGAATCGGGTGAGGGTTATGAGTTTGAATTTCATGCGTTGGCTTTCTTGGAGCGTTTTGTTGGTTTTTCGGTTTTGGGGGAGGAATCCTGAGGGGCCGGAACCAGCAGGTGATCCGAGGTCCAGCACTCGCGCAGGGCTTTCATGCCTTCGGCCCGCTCGGTTGGTGTGATGAGCCCGTGGGTGATGAACTGGTCGAGCAGCCAGCGGCCGCGCTCGCCGGTGGGTTCGTTGGCCTCACGACGATGGAAGATGTGGAAGCTGCCGACCGCGGCGCTTTTCTCCGTGCCTAAATCGAGTGGACCGACGAGCGAACGCCCGAGAATTTGCTCATTGCCCGCGAAATAGCCGCTGTCAGCCAGGATGCGGACCACCTCTTCGCGGTTTTCCGGCACATCGCAGAAGGCGCAGGCCTCTTTGAGAGCCGCTGTGATGGCGGCAAACTCGTCCGCATGGCGCTCGATGAAATCCTCCGTCGTCAGCAGCACTTTTTCCGGATGGCCGGGCGCGAGCTGCTCGCTGGTGGCGGCGATCCAGCCGATGCCGCGTTCGACGGCGACGGAATTCCAGGGTTCGCCGACGCAATAGCCGTCGATCAGTCCGGCGGCGAGGTTCGCAGTCATCTGCGTGGGCGGAAGAGCCACGATGCGCACGTCCCTCTCCACGTCGATCCCGCCGGCGATCAGCCACTGGCGAAGCAGGAAGAAGTGCGACGAGTAGCGTGACACCATGCCAAAAGTGAGGCGGCGGCTGGAGCTGCGGATGAGTTTCTTCAGGCTCACGGCTTCCCTTACCCCGCGATTCCAAAGATCACGGCTGAGAGTGATCGCATTGCCATGAAGATTGAAGACGAATGGGGCCACCACCCGGCGTGGAGGAGAGCTGAGTCCCATGCGCATGGCCAGCGCGAGGCCGGCAATGGCATGGGTGGCGTCCAACTGGCCGTACAACAGCTTTTCCCTGATGGTGGCCCATCCGACTTCACAACTTAACTCGACGCGCACACCATGACGGCGGAACAACTCACGCCTCCTTGCCACCAGCAGCGGCGCACAGTCGGCGAGCGGGATGAACCCGATTCGGACCGGCTGAATGACACCGCTGAGAGCGGGCTGGGAGGATGAGGATGCTTTCGGCATGACCTCCCACTTCCAAGCATCCGCAATGCCAGCGTGCCAATCTCACTCATAAATGACGCGCAATGTTTTTCACATCATGTATGAATCGCATTCATGGACAACGCCATCGACACCCGACAACTCCGCGCCTTCGTCTGCCTCGCCCGCGGCGGTAGTTTCACACAGGCGGGACGAGA
The DNA here is from genome assembly GCA_964452755.1 of uncultured Prosthecobacter sp. Taxonomy (GTDB): domain Bacteria; phylum Verrucomicrobiota; class Verrucomicrobiia; order Verrucomicrobiales; family Verrucomicrobiaceae; genus Prosthecobacter. The sequence continues at coordinate 538,328 of CAYVQY010000002.1, forward strand.
GTTGCATCTCACGCAGAGCGCCATCAGTCACGCCATCAAATCCCTCGAAACCGATCTCGGCAGCAGATTGTTCCACCGCCAGGGCAAGAGCGTGATCCTCACCCACGCCGGCCGCGAACTGCTGCCGCATGCGGAGGCCATCCTGCAGTCCATGAGTCACGCGCGGGCGGTGCTCGGCACGCTGGACCAGTCCCCGCGCGGGAAGCTGCGCGTCGGCTGCACCACGGCGGCGGCGCAGTTCATCCTGCCCACCGTGTTTCGCGAATTCAAGGAATCCTTCCCCCAGTACGAGATTCAGGTCCTCACCGGCGAAACGCCCGACACCATCGAGCGCCTGCTGAAGAACCAGATCGACATCGCCGTCAGCCTGCGCCCCAAGGACGCCAGCCGGCTTGCCTGCCACCCCATCTTTGATGACACGCTGGAGTTTCTCGTCTCGCCGCTGCACAAGTGGGCGGAGCAGCCGCCCAGACTCAAGGACACCAGTGGTGAGACCTTCATCGTCGCCAGCCGCAACAGCATGAACTTCATCCTCATCCAGGAGTACTTCATGAAATACGGCGTGCGGCTGAGCTCGTTCATCGAACTCGGCAGCTCGGAGGCCACCATCGAGCTCGCCAAGCTCGGCATCGGCGTCGCCATCGCCGCGCGTTGGATCGCGCGTTCGGAGATCGAAGCCGGACAGTTGGTCGTGCAGCCGATGCCGCGCGGCAAACTGAAGCGCCACTGGGCCGTCTCCACGCTGAAGGACCGGCCTCTAAATCTGCCGGAGCGCACCTTCGTCGGTCTTTGCGAGGAGGTCGGACGGCGGATGATCGATGAGCACAAGTGATTCGCAGCAGTGCCGGAGATTCCGACGCACGACGGTGGCACGCGCCGCGAGATCGCGCTGCTCTTTTTCATATCGTGCCCGTCCTTCCACAGTTTCGATGAGGACCGGCTCATAGCCGAGATCCCGCAGATCGTAAGGGCTGGCGCGCATGTCGAGATCACGCCCGGCGAGCGCGAGCTCGAAGCACTCCCCGATCAGGTCGGAGCCCGTCCACGGCCAGAGCTTGGACGACCACTTGTAGAGATCCATGTTCGCATGCAGGCAGGCGGGTTGCTCAAGATCAGGCCGCGACTCGAGCGTGGGCTGCAGGACGTTCAAAGGACGCGCAGCAGGAGTGAAAAAGCGGAAGGCGTCGTAGTGCGAGCAGCACACGGCCTGCGACTCCACGAAGGCGGCGAGCTCCTCCGGCGAAAGACGCAGCTCGAAGCCCTGATGCCGCACCTGCTCCGCCGGCTGACGATAGACCATGGCCCACTCGTGCAGGCCGAAGCAGGCGAATCTGCCCGCCCTGCCGAGGATGCGCTCGCACAGCATCGCGACCCACGCGGCGAATTCGCGCTCCCGGTTGGTGAAGCGGCGTTCATTCAGCCGCAACAGGCCTTCGTGGCGAATGAAGCGCTCCCCTTGCAGCCAGGGCCGGGCTTCGAGATCCGCATCCGTGCATTCGATGCTCACGCCGAAGGGCGGCACCCACTGCTTGAGCTTCGCGGGCGGGAAGCTGTAATAGGTGAAAAGAAAATCATGCACCGGATGCTTCGCCTCGCGGCTGCGGCGGTCCACAAAGGCATCGGCATGCGCTGCGACGCGCTCGTGATGGGCTGCGGCACGCTCCAGCCACTGTTCCCGGCTCAAAACCACACCGCTCATGGCAGCATCAAAGTCGCCAGACCGAGGAAGGTGCCCATGCTGACGACATCCGTCCCCGTGGTGAGGAAGATGCTGGAAGCCGTGGCCGGATCGGCGCCGATCCGCCGCAGCAGCAGCGGGATCAAAGCACCGCCCAGGCCGCTGACGACGCAACTGGCCACCATCGCCAGCCACACCACCGCCGCCAGGGTCAGCGCGTTCGGATTGCCCTTCATCCACGCATAGATCCACATGCCCGCCGCGGCCGAAACGCCCACCAGCATGCCGTTGAAGAGGCCGAGCAAGCCCTCCTTGATCACGAGCTGCCGCTCCTCCCCCACTTTCAAATCCCCGAGCGTCATGCCGCGCAGCGCCACCGCCAGCGCCTGGCAGCCCGTGTTTCCCGACTGGCCTGAAAGCACCGGCAAAAAGACGGCCAGCAGCACCAGTCGGTCCAGCGTCTCCTGAAACACACCGACGACCGCCGCAGCGACGAAGCAGGTGGCCAGATTGATCTGCAGCCAGGGATGGCGGAAACGCAGGCTGCGCAGCAGCGGCGTGGAGAAGCGCTCCTCCTTTTCCACACCCACCATGGATCCCACCTGGGCGCTGATCTCAATGGCGCGGGCCTCAAACAGATTCTGCCCACGCACCAGTCCGAGCAGCCTCCCCGCCGCGTCACAGACGGGATAAACAGGGTAGTGCCTGTTCACGACGAGCTTCATCGCCTCCGTCAGCTCCAGGTTCGGATCCAGCGTGAAGAGCTCCGGCACCATCACCTCGGTCAGCTTTGTTTCGGGTTTGGCGAGCATCAGGTCGCGCATCACCAGCAGGCCGAGCAGCTTTTCCTCACCGTCAGTCACGTAGGCGTAGGTGATGAAGGCCTGCTTGGCCAGGTGGCGCAGCTCCTCGATCGCCTCATGCACGGTGAGCTCCGGTTTGAAGACGGCCACTGGCGCCTCCATCAGCCAGCCGACGCTGTCCTCGGGGAATTCGCGGTTCTTCTTCCACTGCCTGACTTTGTCCAGTGGCACGAAATTCAGCGCGGCCGTCCGCGGCATCTCCTCCATCTCTTCCAGCACCTGCTGGGCAAACATGGGATTCAGTTGCTGCAGCACCTGCGCCGCATCCTCACCGGTGGCGCTCTTCAGCAGGGCGGCGGCATTCTTTGCTCCTCCTTGGGATACTTTGGTGAGCAGGGATTCGGCAGGAGTCTCCTTCATGGGCAATGTTTGCCGGACGGTACACGACGGCATTGGGCTTGTCACCGACCGGGCGAAAAAAACCTCGCGCAAGACGGTCGAAGGCGCACATTTGGGCCATGTCTCTCGATGATCGCGACTACATGCGCGAAGATCCGGATGACCGCGCCACACGCGGTCTTTCGGCGTTTGGCGTCGTGCTTGGGCTGAACGTGGTTGTTTTCGTGTTCCAGTTCATCTTCGAGGTCGGCTGGCTGCGCCATCCGCTCACTGGGGAGCTGCTCATGCCCCTCGGGGGCGTCAGCGCCCACGAACTGGCGCGGGGGCATGTCTGGACGATCTTCACCTACATGTTCGTCCACGGCAGCGTGGGACACTTTTTTCTGAATATGCTGATGCTATGGTTCGCGGGACGCGGCGTTCAGCAGTTCTTCGGAAACCTGCACTTCGTGCTCATCTACGCCGGAGCGGGCATCGTTGGAGCAGCCGCCGAAATGGCGGTGAACGGATTCGTGCATGGTGACACCGTCACTCCGCTTATCGGTGCCTCGGCTTCGGTCTTTGGCCTGCTGACCGCGCTCGCCACGATGATCCCGGAGCAGAGGATCACGGCCTTCATCTACTTCATCATTCCGGTGCATCTGCGCATGTGGACGCTGGTGAAGGGCCTGTGCATCATTCAGCTCGTCCTCGGTCTGCTGGGCGCGATTTTCGACTTTCTGCCGGAGGGGCTGCGCATCGCCTACTTCGCCCACCTCGGCGGAGCTCTCGCAGGTTGGCTCTACGCCCGCAGCCTCGGCTACGGCGGCCGGCCGATGCGCTACGCCCGCCAATGGCAGCCACCCGTCCTCGAAAATCCGCGCAGCCCAGTCATGGCAAAAAAACGCATCAGGCCCGTCCTCGACCTCGAAGCCGGACTGGACGAATCCCCCCCTTCCGACCCGGTTCAGTCTCTCATGAACGAGGTGAACCCGATCCTCGAAAAGATCCACCTGCACGGCATCGAAAGCCTGTCACCCGAAGAAAAGCTCCGCCTCGAGCACGCCAGCCGGGAGGTCAAACGGCACCGCGATGCCGCCTGCGGACTTTGAGCGCCTTTTCGCCCCGCCATGCTGACCACCCGCTCCGCCCGACTCGCCGCCGGCATCCTCCTGCTGCTGCTTTTTGGCTGGAGCGCCCGCTCATGGCGGACGGGCGGTGTCACCACAACGCCGCCGCCCGAAGTCTCCACGGAACCGGCCGACGAAGAAGAACCGAAAATCTACTTCCCCGACGAGTGATCCGGCGCGTAACCCAGGGCCACCCGCCATCCCCACCATGTCCATCGCAACCCGCAAAGGCGACCAAGGCCAAACCGATCTCCTCTTTGGCTGCCGCCTGGCCAAGTCCCACCCCCGCGTCCACGCCCTCGGTGCCGTGGATGAACTGAACGCCGCCCTCGGCCCCCTGCGTATCGCTGCGCTGCGCGAGGAGACGCAGACCATCGTCCCACAGGTGCAGCGCTGGCTCATCACCCTCATGGGAGAGCTGGCCACGCCTCCAGGAGAAGAAACACGCTATGCCGAGACGCACTCAGACCGCATCCTCGCCGACAAGGTCGAATGGCTCGACGGGCATATCAAGACGCTGGAAAATGGCGGTGCCATGAAGTTCAAAGGCTGGGCGCTGCCCGGCGAGGCCGGCGTCATGAGCGGCGCGTGGGCCGACCTCGCCCGCGTCGCCTGCCGCCGTGCCGAACGCAGCGTGATCGACCTCGTAGGCACCCGTGATGAAGTGCCGAATCCCGAAATCATCCGCTTCCTCAACCGCCTCTCGGACCTGCTCTGGCTGCTCGCCCGCTGGGAGGAGCGCACCGCCGCCGGGGAAGATTAGGCCCCGCGCAGCTTCGAGACGTCGTAGAGACTCAGCATGGCGGCGAGGACCTCCTCTTTGCGGCCCTCTTTTAACATGTCGAAGGTGACGTGCTTCCCCGGCAGCAGCTTGAAGTGACCGGAGCGCGTGCGGCGCAGCGCACTGAGATGCGCGCCGCAGCCGAGCTTCTGGCCGATCTCATGCGCGTAGGTGCGGACGTAGAAACCCTTGCTGCACACCACGCGGAAGTCCACGTCGGGAGGCTCGCAGCGGGTGATTTCAGAATCGTACACGCGCACAAAGCGCGGCTCGCGGGCGACTTCCTTCCCCTGGCGGGCCAGTTTGTAGAGCGGCACGCCGTTGATCTTCACGGCGCTGACCATCGGTGGCGTCTGGTAGAAATCACCGCGGAATTCGTCGAAGGCGGCCTTCACCTGTTCGAGCGTGAGATCAGCGGGCACGGGCTTCTCTTCGAGGATTTCACCCTCGGCGTCCTGGGTGTTGGTGGTGGCTCCGAGCTTGAGCGTGCCGGTGTATTCCTTGTCCTCGCTCATGAGGAGATCTTGAATCCGGGTGGCGGTGCCGAGCACGAGGATGAGCATGCCGGTGGCCATGGGGTCGAGCGTGCCGCAGTGGCCGATTTTCTTCATGTTAAGACAGCGACGCGCCACCGCGACGACGTCGTGGGAGGTCATGTCCTGCCCTTTGTCCACCAGGAGGACGCCGTTAATCGAGTCGTCTGACTTCATCTTCGAGTGCTTGCAAAAATTTCTCCGCGGCGTCGCCGATGGGACCGCGCATCCGCGCGCCCGATGCCATGCGATGGCCGCCTCCTCCGAACTGGCCGCAAATGAGCGAAACATCCAGGCGCGGATCTTTGGAGCGGGCACTGACCCGCACCTTGCCACCGGCCACATCTTCAAAAATCACGCAACTGACCACGCCGTCCATCATGCGGAGCGTGTCGATGAGCCCTTCCGTGTCTCCGGGCAGCATGGAGATGTCGTCCATCAACTGCTGCTTGAGCTGCCAGCTCACGATGCGGTCGCCGGCACGGAACTCCATCTCGTTGAGCATGGCGCGCATGAGGTCCACCCGCCGGCGCGGGTAGGACTGATAAACGAGCTGCGCCAGGCGGGCGGTGTCCAGCCCGGCGTCGATCATTTCGGCGGCGATCTGGTGTGTGCGGGCGTTCGTGCTGGAGAACTGGAAGGAGCCGGTGTCCGTGGAAATCGCCACGAAGAGATTCTGACGCACGGCGTCGTCGATGGGCAGCCCGTGCTCGTAGAGCAGGTTGTAAACGATCTGCCCGGTGGCCGGCGAATCGGAATCGATCAGATTCATCGTGCCATAGCGCGGATTCGTGGGGTGATGGTCGATGTTCACCAGCAGCGGGGCGGCATCCAGCAGCACCTTGCAGCGCTCGCCGATGCGCTCGTGCGTGGCGGTATCGAGTGCGATGGCGAGATCGACTTCGAGGGATGCCATCACCGGCTGCAGGACGGTGTCCGTTCCGGGAAGGAAGGCGAGATTTTCCGGGACGCCGTCTTCCAGCAGGGCGGTGACTTCCTTGCCGAGGGCGCGAAGGCTCAAGGCAAGACCGAGCACGGAGCCGACGGCGTCACCATCCGGGCGCACATGCGCCACCACCGCGATGCGCTGCGCGGAACGCATGGCGGCGACGATTTCTGCAGTGGAGGAGTTGGCGGTCATTCGGGGGCCGGTGACAAAGCACTTCTAAAGAAGGCTGCAAGGAGAAGATGACAGCGCTTTCCGCTGCTGCACTTTGCCCCCCAGGCGAAAGAACATCTTCCGAGCACGGGTAATCTCCCTCTCCAACCCACACGCACCCATCATGGATTCCCCTCCCCTTCCCCGCCGTCGTGACTTCCTTCAAACCGCCGGCCTGGGACTGATGGGTTGGCCGCTGACGCAGACGTTCTTTGGCACCACGACCTCGGCTGTGGCCCAAAGCGCAGGCAGCACGACCACCGCAGCCGCAGTGCCGCCACTCAATCGCTTCCCGCGCATGATGCAGAACTGGCTGTTGGATGAAGTCCGCGCCGCCGAGGCACGTGGCAACGTCCGACGCGAGGCTTTGAAGACGAAGGCGGATGCGGAAGCCTATGTGAAATCCGTGCAGCAGCGCATCCGCGAATGCTTCGGCCCGCTGCCTGAAAAGACGCCGCTGAACGCGCAGATCACGAAGACGCTCGAACGCGATGGCTATCAGATCGAAAACATCGTCTTCGAAAGCCGCCCGAACTTCATGGTCACGGGCAATCTTTACCTGCCGACCAACCGGAAGGGCAAGGTGCCGGGCGTGATCGGCGTGTGCGGGCATTCGCTCAACGGCAAGGCGGCGGAGGCTTACCAAAGCTTCGCGCAGGGCCTCGCACGTCAGGGCCAGGCCTGCTTCATCATCGACCCACCCGGTCAGGGGGAGCGTTTTCAATATGTGAACGAGAAGCTCGGCTCGCGCCTCGGCGGCGGCACGTCGGAGCACAATCAGATGGGCAATCACATGACGCTCGTCGGCGAATTCCTCGGCACCTGGTTTGTGTGGGATGCGATGCGTGCACTCGACTACCTGCTCACACGGCCGGAGATCGACCCACAGCATCTGGGCGTGACCGGAAACTCCGGCGGCGGCACGCAGACGACGTGGCTGTGCGGCATGGAGCCGCGCTTAACCATGGGAGCGCCATCCTGCTTCGTGACCACCTTCCGACGCGATGCCGAAAACGAACTGCCGCAGGACTGTGAACAATGCCCGCCTTGCGTGCTCGCGCATGATCTCGATCACTGCGACTTCCTGGCCGCGATGGCACCCAAGCCGGTGCTCATCATGGCGCAGGAGAAGGACTACTTCGATGCACGCGGCTCCACCGAAACCTACGAGCGCCTGAAGAAGCTCTACACACTGCTCGGCAAACCGGAGAACATCCAGCTCCACATCGGCCCCGATCCGCACGGCTACTCGCAGTCAAACCGCGAGGCGATGTACCGTTTCTTCGGCAAAGCGACCGGCATTCCAGCCGCCGCCAGCGAGCCGGCGATCATCATCGAAAAAGATGCCGACCTGCTCGCCACACCACGCGGCCAGGTGGACGGAGCCGGCTCGCGCACAGTGATGTCCTTCACACGAGATAAGGCCCTCGCTCTAGCCGGCCAACGCAAATCCCTTCGCGGTGAGGCGCTCAAGCAGGCCGTGCGCGACGTCTTGAAGCTGCCGAAGCTTCCCGACACGCCGCCCGACTATCGCATCCTGCGCAGCGCCGGTGTGCGGAAGTATCCAGCGAAGGCCTACTGCACCTATGGAATCGAAACCGAGCCTGACATACACGCGCTCGTCACCCGCCTGAGTGATGAGACGCTGACCTCGCGCCTGCCGCGTGGTTTGAGCAAGGCCGTGCTCTACATCTCGCATCGCTCCGCCGATGCCGAACTGCGCGAGGAACCTCTCGTGCAGGAACTCATCGCCGCGCATCCCGACGCCGCCTTCTTCGCCTGCGACGTGCGCGGCATCGGCGAATCGCAGCCGGACACCTGCGGCGTGGGTCAGTTCCTCCGCCCCTACGGCAGCCACTACTTCTACGCCGCCTACAGCCAGATGCTCGACCGCCCGCTGCTCGGCCAGCGCACCTATGACGTGCTTCGCGTGCTTCAAGTCCTCGCCGCCGCCGGACACACCGAGATCCATCTCGCCGGGAAAGGCTGGGGTGCCCTGCCCGTCGCGCTCGCCGCCGTGCTCGGCAACGTGCAGCAGGTCACGCTCAAGCATGCGCTGACCTCCTTTCACGACATCGCCACTCATGACGACTACCAGTGGCCCTACGCCGCCATGCTGCCGCAGGTGTTGGCACAGTTTGATCTACCGGACTGCTACGCAGAGCTGAACTCCCGCAGCCTGCGCAATCTCGAACCCTGGAATGCCGGCGACGGCATGAAGTGACGCCACCCCGTTTCAAATCCCACACCACCATGCAAACCGCGCTCAAGACCAAGCTCTCCATCTTCATGTTTCTCCAGTACTTCATCTGGAGCACCTGGTACATGACCCTCGGCGCCTACCTCGGCACGCTGAACTTCAGCGGCACGGAAATCGGCGCGTCGTATGGTGCCTTCGCCTGGGGTGCGATCCTCTCGCCCTTCATCGTGGGCTTGATTGCCGACCGCTTCTTTGCCTCCGAAAAAATCATCGCCGTGCTCGGCATCGCGGGTGGTCTGGTGATGTTCATCATTCCGCAGTTGAAGACCTTCGGCAGCGTCTATCCCACGCTCATTCTCTACTGCACGCTTTACGCGCCCACGCTCGCGCTGGGAAACTCGGTCTCGATGACGCACCTGACGGACGCCAAGAAGGACTTCCCCTTTGTGAAGATTTTCTCCGCCGTGGGCTGGATCGCCGGTGGCGTGGTGCTCAGCCAGTTGAAAGCGGAGCAGTCCCCTCTGCAGCACTACCTCGCCGGCGGTGCATCGATGGCCTTCGGCCTCTTCGCGCTCACGCTGCCTCACACGCCGCCCAAGAAGAAAGGGCAGGACGTGCCGCTGAGTGAGGTGCTGGGCCTCGATGCTCTGGCGCTGCTGAAGAAGCCCGCGTTCGCGATCTTCATCCTGTGCATGTTCCTCATCTGCATCCCGCTGTACTTTTACTTTGTGAACTTGGGCACCTACCTCACCCAGTTGAAGTGGGAGGACATGGCGCAGAAGATGACGCTCGCGCAGGTCTCCGATGTCATCTTCCTCGTGCTCCTGCCCGTCATGCTCAAAAAGCTCGGCTACAAGAAGACGATCTTCCTCGGCATCCTCGCCTGGGTCACGCGCTACTTCATGCTCAGCGCCAGCGCCTCCAGCACGGGTACCGTGCTCATCTTCGGCGCGATCCTGCTGCACGGCGTCTGCTATGACTTCCTCTTCATCGCCGGCCAGCTCTACGTCGATGACGAGGCCAACGAGCGCATCCGCGGCGCGGCCCAGGGTCTCATCGCCATCATCCTCTGGGGCTTCGGCTCGCTCGTGGGCACCTTCCTCGCAGGCAAGGTCATGGACCAGCACAAGCTGGCCGAAGCCAAAGGCGACATCGCCCACGACTGGTCCGGCATCTGGGCCACGCCCGCATGGATTGCCGTGGCGGTGCTCGTGGTGTTCGTGATCTTCTTCCGCGACCCCCGGAAACCCGGCGACGCGCCTACTTCGGCCTAAACGGACTGCCGATTGACAACCTCCGCCCTCGTCGTTCACTCCGGGTGCTGCCTAGCACAAGTTCGCCATAACCCGCACCCCATGAAAGCATCCTCCCTTCTTCTCCTTGTCAGCCTGTTGTTGGCACCCCTCGCCGGTGCCGAACAAACCATCAACTACCCGGCCAAAAAACCCTTCTTTTCCATCTCCTTCCCCGACAGTTGGACGGTGGAAGGTGACGACGAGTCCGTCTCCGCCTCATCCGAAGACGAACTCGCCAACATGGAGCTCATCGCGCTGGACGCGGAGGAGCTGGAGGACGCCATTGAAATCGGCAAGGAGTCGCTCAAGGAGGAGCTCAAGGGCATCAAATTCAGCGAGGTGGAAAAGGGCGAGCTCAACGGCATGAGCGTCACCTTCCTCAACGGGCAGGTCACGCTCGAAGGAGTCAAAATGGCGGTGAACTGCTGCGTCTTCGCGCCCAAGAAGGCCGACACCTTCTTCATGCTCTTCAACATCATCCCCCTCGAAGCCCTTGAGAAGCACGGCGAGGACATCGGCAAGATCCTGAACTCCGTGAAGGGCAGATAGTTCCTTCCTCACATTTCCAGGCGTCTCCTTTTCGATCATCATCGACGGGGAGGCGCTTTTTTTTGGACCATCCCAACGCCCCGCCGTGAAAGCACGCCTTGCCGCCACCTTCGCACTGGCCACGTCGTTTCTTCATGGAGAGCCCGACTTCACCGTCTGGTCCTACACGGAGCGCGATCTCTTCCCCAGCGCCATCGTCTCCACCGCGACGGTCGATTGGAACGGTGACGAGCAGACCGCCGAGGACCGGAAGACTGCGGACGACCCGAAGCTGCGCAGGCGCGAGATTCCCATCTACGGCGACGAGAACGGATGGCTCGCCGTGGAACTGCTGGACGTGCCGCGCGGTGCGATGGTCGAGGTCGAAATCTCCATCGACGGCTTCATGAAGCCGTCCAGATGGAAGGGCAAGGTCACCAAGGTCAGCCAGGACGGCGAAGCGCGCATCTTCCCGAAAGCGGCCTGGGACTACGCGGCACTCCTGCGCGTGCGCCAGCAGCGTCCCGTGACCTCCAGCTACAAAGTCACCGTGAACGGCAATTCCCTGCCGGAGCAGACCGAGGCCTGCGTGGTGAGATCCGTCAACGACTGCCCCTTCTACGTCGTCTGGGACGAGGAGGGCGAGGACATCGAGGACTTCTCATGGCTCTTCGCCGCCTATGTGAATGAGAACCATCCGCTGGTCGATGACATCCTCAAGGAGGCCCTGCAGAGCGGACTCGTGGACGCCTTCTCCGGCTACCAGTCCCGCGATCCCGAAGTGGTGATGGCGCAGGTCTTCGCCATCTGGAACGTCCTCCAGCGCCGCGGCATCAAATACAGCGATGTGTCCACCACGACGCCCAGCAAGTACGTCGTCACCCAAACCGTGCGCTTTCTCGACGAGTCCATCAAGGCCAGCCAGGCCAACTGTGTGGACGGAACCGTGCTGCTGGCCTCCATTCTGCAGAAGATCGGCATCAACTCCTACCTCGTCATGGTGCCAGGACACTGCTTCCTGGCCTTCGACTCCGGCACCCGCCGCAACGATGAAATCATCGGCCTCGAAACGACCATGCTCGGAAACAACAAGCTGAAGCCCGTCAGCGAGATCCCGAACCTGCCCGACAAGGTCAAACAGAAGGAGTTCCAAGCGTCTTACAAGACCTTCAGCAACGCCGTACAATCCGGCAATGCCGCCCTGGAAGAGAACATGCGGGCCTTTGTCAAAGGCAGCGCCCCGGACACCCAGCTCATCTCCGTCGCCGAGGCCCGCGAGCTCGGCATCATGCCCATCGCCTCCATGCAGGACGCGAAGTAGCCGCGGTCCGGAGGCAAACAAACAGTGGTCGGGCTGGCGAGATTCGAACTCACGACCTCTTGCACCCCATGCAAGCGTTCTACCAGGCTGAACTACAGCCCGACCTTGTTTGAAACTCCCGTCGGAGCCGCGTTGGGGTGGCCGCCGAAGAGAGAGGGCGCATTCTGGGCAGAGAGGGACGCTTTGCAACCGCGATGTTGTCTTCATGCCAAGAATCCCCTGCGAGGCTTGCCTTCCGCATCGCTGCGACGTAAAACCATCGGGGAAATCCGCCCTCCGCCGCTGCATGGTCACCATCACAATCCAGGAACTCACCAAACGCTTCGGTGGTAGCGTGGTGCTCGGCAGCGTGGATTTGCAGATCGCAGCCGGCGAGCTCTTCTTCCTCCTCGGCCCCAGTGGCTGCGGCAAGACCACCCTGCTCCGCCACATCGCCGGCTTCTACACGCCGGACGAGGGAAAGGTCTGGTTCGACGACGAGGATGTGACACGTCTCCCCGCGCACAAGCGCGGCACGGGCATGATGTTTCAAAGCTACGCGCTATGGCCGCACCTCAACGTGGCGCAAAACGTCGCCTTCGGTCTCGAAGAGCGGAAGCGCCCGCGCAAAGAAATCGAGCACCGCGTCGCCGAAGCGCTGGAGCAGGTGAAGCTCGACGGCCTCGGGGCGCGCAAAATCCAGCAACTCTCCGGCGGCCAGCAGCAGCGCGTCGCTCTGGCCCGCGCGCTTGTCATCCGCCCGAAGTGCCTGCTGCTCGACGAACCGCTTTCGAATCTGGACGCCAAGCTGCGCCTCGACATGCGGAGTGAGATTCGCCACATCTGCAAGCAGCACGGGCTCACCGCCATCTACGTCACCCACGACCGCGACGAAGCCCTCAGCATGGCCGACCGCATGGCCATCATGGACGGCGGCAGGATCGCGCAACTCGGCGAACCTGCGGAGGTTTACCGGAATCCCGCCAGCCGCATGGTGGCCGAATTCATCGGTGAAACGAACTTCGTCGAGGGGCGTGCGCTTCGAGAGAGCAGTTGGGCAGGCTTCTTCGATGTCGAGACCGCCTTCGGCGTGCTGCGCGGCCGCACCAACGACACCTCCTGGCAGCCCTCGGCAGGCCAGCCCGTGGTCCTCAGCATCCGCCCGGAGGCCATGACCTTTGCGAACCTCACCGACAGCACGAACCGCTTCCCCGGCCACATTGTGGACACCACCTACCTCGGCGCCACGGCGCAGTACGTCATCCAGGTTCAAAACGGCCCGCTCATGAAGGTCTGCGAGATCAACCCGCAGGAAGTCCGCCCGCCCTCCGAGGACGAAACCCGCGCCATGGCCGCGATGAATGACGTCGTGATCCTGCGGAAATGAAGGCCCTCCTCCAGCACCCACGCATACAGTCCGCGCGGGCGTGGCTGGGCCTCCGGCGCAAGGAGGCGGCCGTGATCACCGCGATGCTGCTGACGATGATCGGCCCGTTTTTGCTCAAGCCGGTGCAAAGCACCGCCCCGGCGCGTTACGACCGCAGACTGGTCATCATCACCCCGCACCACGACCGCATCCGCGAGGAGTTCGGGCAGGCCTTCGCGGCGCATTGGAAGGAAACCACCGGACAAATCCTCTCCATCGATTGGCGCGTGCCCGGCGGCACCTCGGAGATCGCCATGCTCATCAAGTCGGAGGCCACCGCCGCCTTTCAGCAGCACTGGCAGAGAGATTTGAACCAGGCTTGGTCGCCCGCCGCCGCGCAGAACTGCCTCAGCGCGAAGGCGCCGGCAGACGACGAAGCGCGCAAAGCTTACCTGGCCTCCGATGTCGGCACCGGCATGGACGTTTTCTTCGGCGGCGGAGCCTATGACTTCGAGCAGCAGGCAAAGGCAGGCACTCTGGTGCCTGGCGACGGAGAAAAGACCGGCATCAGCGCCTTGATGAAAAAACACCCCGACTGGTTCAGTGAGAGCGGCATCCCTGAAAAACTCAGCGGCGAACCGTTCCGCGATCCGCAAGGCCGCTGGTGCGGTGCATGCCTCTCCAGCAGCGGCATCGTCTTCAATCGCGACGTGCTCCGCCGCATCGGCATCACCGACGATCCGGACGCGTGGGAGGATCTCGCCGATCCGCGCTACTACGGCCAGATCGCGCTGAGTGATCCCGGCAAAAGCGGCTCCGTGACGAAGGCGCTGGAGATGCTCATCCAGCAGCAGATGCAGATCGCCATCGACCGTCTCAAGACTGACGCCAGCCTCAAACTCACGCCCGAAGAGCTCGAAGCCCGCGGCGTGGCGGAAGGCTGGGACGCGGGCATGCGCCTGATCCTGCGCATCAGCGCGAATGCGCGATACTTCACCGATTTCTCCACCAAGATCCCGCTCGAAGTGGCGCGTGGCGATGCGGCGGCCGGCATGTGCATCGACTTCTACGGACGCTCCGCCGAAGAGGGCGTGCGCAGGGCAGACGGCACTTCGCGCGTGGGCTTCGTCGCCCCGCTGGGCGGCACCTCGATCAGCGTCGATCCCATCGGCCTGCTGCGCGGCGCGCCGGACCCGGAGCTGGCCACCGCTTTCATCGAATTCGTGCTCGGAGATCCGGGCCAGAAGCTGTGGAGCTTCCGTGTCGGCGAGCCGGGGGCGCCGCGCCGACACGCCCTGCGCCGCCTGCCGGTCCGGCATGATCTCTACACGGCGGAAAACATTCCCCGCATGAGCGACGGCAAAGAAGCACCGTTCGAGAAGGCCAAGGCCTTCACCTACCACGCCGAACGCACCGGCGCCGCCTTCAGCGCCATTCGTTTTCTCGTCCGCGTCATTTGCGTCGATTCGCACGACGAGCTGCACGCTGCATGGAAAAGCATCATCGACGCCGGCATGCCCGAACGCGCCATCACCGTGCTCGAAGACCTCACACGGGTGAAGTACGAAGCCGCCACTGGCAGCATCGCGAAAATCCTCTCCGCCCGTGACAAGGTTCAGGAAACCCGCCTCGCCCGCGAACTCGGCGACGCCTTTCGCACCCAGTTCATCCGCGCCGGCACCATGGCTCGGCGCGGACTCTGATCTTCTTCACTCATGTCCAAATCCCTCTCCATCCTGATCTTCGCGGTGATGAGCCTGTTCTTCGCATGCTTCTTCGCCTACCCGATCTGGGCGGCGCTGGAGGCGGCGTTTCGGGGACCGGATCACAGGTTCACGCTGGAGTACATCACTGAGGTCTTCCTCAACGAGCTGTATCGCGAAGGCCTGTGGAACTCCTTTGTCATCGCCTTCTGGACAACGCTGGGCTCGCTGGCCGTAGCGCTGCCACTGGCGGTCTGCTATGTGAAGTTCGCCTTTCCCGGTCGTGCGCTGCTGAATTCGCTCGTGCTGATGCCGATGATCCTGCCGCCGTTCGTCGGCGCCATCGGCATCAAGGCCATGCTGGGTCAGGCGGGAGCCCTGAACAGCCTCCTGATCAACCTGGGCCTCATGGATGCGATGCATCCGACCGACTGGCTCGGCCAGCATCGCATGCTCGGCATCATCATCATGGAGGTGCTGCATCTCTACCCGATCATCTACCTCAACGCCGCCGCCGCACTGTCGAACCTCGATCCCGCGCTCGAAGAAGCCGCCGCGAATCTCGGCTGCAATGCGTGGAACCGCTTCTGGCGCGTCACGCTCCCGCTAATCATGCCCGGCGTGTTTGCCGGCGGCACGATCGTCTTCGTCTGGTCCTTCACCGAGATGGGCGTGCCGCTGCTGTTCGACTACGACCGCGTCACCGCGGTGCAGGTCTTCCGCAGCATCAACGACCTCAGCGGGAACCCCTTCCCTTATGCGCTGGTCACCGTGATGCTGCTCTTCAGCACGCTTTTCTATCTCACCGGCAAGGTCATGTTCGGCAGCTCCAGCTCCGGCGGCGGTGGTCGCGCCACGACGGGCCGCCAGACGATCCAGCTCCCCGCCTGGGCCGGCTGGGTATGCACGGCCTTCTTCGCCGGCGTCACCTTCCTCGCCGTGCTGCCTCATCTCGGCGTCGTTCTCCTTTCGTTCTCGAAGGACTGGTATGGCACCGTCGTTCCGCACTCGCTGACGCTTGAGCACTACCACGACGCGCTCGGCCATGAACTGACGCTGTCCTCCATCGCCAACAGTTTGAAATACTCCGCGCTGGCGATGCTCGTCGCACTGGTGCTCGGCATCGGCGTGGCCTACGTCTCCGTGCGCACGAAAATCTGGGGCCGCCAGGTGCTCGATGCGATGGCGATGCTGCCGCTGGCCGTCCCCGGCATTGTGATGGCTTTCGGCTACCTGGCGATGACGCGCGAGGGTCAGCCCTTTCACTGGTTGATGCTCGGCGAGGATCCGATCCTGCTGCTCGTCATCGCCTATGCGGTGCGCAGGCTGCCGTATGTCGTGCGCTCCGCCGCCGCCGGCTTTCAGCAGGTCAGCCCCGCACTGGAGGAAGCCGCGCAAAACCTCGGCGCACGGCCGGAGAAAGCCCTCTGGCGCATCACGCTGCCGCTGGTGGCTCCGAATCTCGTCGCCGGCGGCCTGCTCGCGTTTTCCTTCGCCATGCTCGAAGTCAGCGACAGCATGATCCTCGCTCAGCAGGCCGCCCATTTCCCGATCACGAAGGCGATCTACTCCCTCGTGCTCGCCCTCGGCAGCGGCCCGAACCTCGCCTCGGCACTCGGCGTGTGGGCGATGATCTTTCTCGCCGTCACCATCCTCGGAGCGGGCTTGATTCTCGGGAAGAAACTCGGCGCCCTTTTCCGCGGCTGAGCCTACTCCACCGGGACAAACTGCATTAGCGCGATGCTGGTGCCGTTGAAGATCATGTGCAGCAGCATCGGCGCCAGCAGGCAGCCGGTGACCTCGTAGGCCAGGCAGAAGAGCAGCGCCAACACCCACAACGGCAGCAGACTGCCGACGTGCAGGTGGATGATGGCAAACATCAGCGAGGAACTCAGCGCCGCGAAGGGCGCGTCGGTGTAGCGCTTCAAAACCCCGTAAACGAATCCGCGAAACAGCACCTCCTCCGCCAGCGGCGCGACCACGACGGCGGCCATGACGACCAGGAAGCGGAACATGAAACCGTCCGACTCCTGAAAAGCCCGCACCGTATCCTGCGGCTGCAGATCCGGCCAAACATCCTGCAGCCAGGTGACCGTCACCCCCGACACCACGTTCACTCCGATCAGCGACACCACCGCGAACACGACCACCACGCGAAAGAGCCGCCGGCCGTCCACACGCTGCAAACCAAACAGCTCCGCCGGATTCAAACCGCGGACCCGGTGCAGAAACACCAGCAAGCCCGCACACACGACCAGGTTGAAAGCCATGCTGGCCACCAGACTCCCCGGCGTCATCGCTCCGGCGGCCGCTTTCTCGTCCGTCGGCCCCATGGCAGCATAGATAAAAAAGAGGCCCAGGGTCGAAAGGATCATCAGATCGGGAAACCCGTACGGCGAGGAAAGCACCAGCCCCTCGCTGCTCCATGAGACATGCGGCCGCCATCTCCGCAGCATCCAGTAGGCGGCCAGCCCCAGCGCCGTGGCAAGGCTCACAAGAAGGGCGAGGTCCCGCAGGACACCGATGGTGGCGGCGTCGGCCATGATCAGTGCGCGTAGCCGGGCGGGAGGTAATAGGGCAGGCCCGGCTGGAGTTTCGGCAGCACGCCGCCGCCGAGTTCGAGCTTCACCTTCGGTTCGGCCGCAGCCCTGGCGGAACCCATGCTGAGAGCCTCAAAGAAGCTCACTTCACTGCGATACTTCACCACGCCCGCGTCAGCCGCCTTCCCCAGCTCGCGCGCCAGCGCGTAGGCATCCTCCACATAGCCGATTTTATCCACCAGCTTCGCGTCGAGCGCCTCGCGCCCGGTCACCACGCGTCCGTCCGCCACGCCGTTTTTCAGCGTCTCCTTCGGCACGCCGCGTGCTTCGGAGACGATGCCGAGGAAGCGGTCGTACATCTGCGTCACGAGATTCTGCACATAGGCTTTTTCGTCCTCACGCATCGGCCGTGCTCCACTCAGGGAGTCCTTGAAGTCGCCGCTGGTGAAGGTGTTCATCGACAGGCCCACTTTGCCAAACAGATCGCTGTAATTCATCGTCTCGATGATCACGCCGATGCTCGCGGTCAGCGTCGTCTCGCTGGCCACGATCTGCGTGGCGCCGCAGGCGATGTAGTAGCCGCCGGACGCCGCCATGGAGTCCATGTAAACCACCACCGGCTTCTCCTTGGCCGCTTTTTTGACCGCGTTGTAAAGAATGTCCGATGCCGTCACCTCGCCGCCGGGTGAGTTCACACGCAGGACGATGGCCTTCACGTTCTTGTCCTCGACCGCCTGTTCCAGGGCGCGTTTGATGCTGCTCATGCTCGGCACGGCGTCGGAAAACAGCCCGCTCATTTCGACCGAGGAGATGATGCCGTCGAGGTCGATGTGTACGATCTTGTCACGCGTGACCGCCTTCGGCGACTCCACCGTCACCTCGCTCATGCGCTTCTTCGGCCGCGCCGTGGAAAGCCCCGCCTCTAGGTCAACTCCCAGGTCCATCTTGCCCAGAAACAGTCCCAGATTGAGTCCCAGGCTGACCACCAGGGCGAGCACCAGCAGTGCCATGAAACATCCGTACGTTTTTTTGCTCATAGTCCGGCGATGCTACTCGTCACCCAGCCCATTGCAAAGCCGTGAGCATGGAATTGTGCTTCGGAACACCGAAACATCGGTTCAGTCGAGCGACTTCAAATACTCCCGCAGCGCAGGGGCGATGTCTTCGCGCTGGAGGCCAAAGTGGATGTTCGCCTTGATGAAGTCGAGCTTGTTGCCGATGTCGTGGCGTGCGCCGTCGTAGCGCAGGCCGTGCAGGGTCTCCTCGCGCATCAGCGCGGCCATGGCGTCGGTGAGCTGGAGTTCGCCGCCCTTGCCCGTCGGCGTCTTGCGTAGCTGGTCAAAGATGCGCGGTGAGAGCACGTAGCGGGCGCTCACGGCGAGATTCGACGGTGCATCCTCCGGCTTCGGCTTTTCGACAAACGCGTTCGCACGGATGAGGCCGGGTGCGATCTCCTCGCCGCCGAGGATGCCGTAGCGGCTGACTTTTTCAGCGGGCACCTGCTGCAGGGCGACAGCGGAGCCGCCGTGCTGCTCCACGACATCCGCAAGCTGCCGCGTCACCGGCTTGTCGCTGTTGCTCGTCACGACGGTGTCGCCGAGCAGCACGGCGAAGGGTTCCTCCCCCACGTGATCCTGCGCATAGAGGATGGCATCACCGAGGCCTCCCATCTTCGGCTGCCAGATGAAATGAATGCGCGCCATGGTTTGCATGTGGCGCAGCGTGGCCAGCTCCACATCGCGGCCTTTGGCGGCGAGTTCGGCTTCGAGGTCGAAGGCGGGATGAAAGTGCTCCTCGATCGGACGCTTCGAGCGCGAGATGATGATCAGAATGTCCTCGATGCCGGAGGCGACGGCCTCTTCAACGACGTATTGAATCACCGGCTTGTCCACCAGCGGCAGCATCTCCTTGGGCACGGCCTTGGAGATGGGCAGGAAACGGGTGCCGTAGCCGGCGGCGGGAATGACAGCTTTGCGAACGCGCTGGGGCATGATCTCGAATGCTATTTGAACAGACCTTTGAGGCCTTTGAAGGTTTCGATCAGCCCTTTGGCCTTGTCCTCAATGTCACCGCCGAGCAGGCTCTCCAGACGAAGCTGGATGTCGGGCTTCACCTGCGGATGCGACAGAGAGCCGGTGACGGACAGGTCAAAGGAAAGCTGGCCGTTGTCATCGGACAGCGCATCGACCACCATGCGCGAGACGGTGCTGCCGAGACCGCGCGAGGCGACTCCGTTAACGATTTGGGCCTTCAGCGCCTCGCCGCAGTAGAGCCGGGTCAGAAGTCCCTGATTGTCCGCCGCGAAGTTGATCCACGAATCTCGTTTCACGCGCACCTCGTATTCAGGCAGCGCGAGATGGGCGTCCTCCAGAAACTTGATGCTCTGATCCTGCATGAGCAGGTTCACCGACAGTTCGCGCATCAGCGGACCACCGATGCGGATGTTCCGCAGATCGACGCCATACTTCATGAGTTTGTCGAGATCCTGCCCTGCGGCGTCGCCGATGGTCATGTGGCCTCCGATTACGGAATCCCGCTCGATGGCCAGTTTCAGAATGGCGGTGGGAGACCACTGCATGGTCACCGGATCGACAGGGTTCACGTCGCCCTCGCCGTTCAGCTTCATGTCCGCGAAACGCACCTCCTGCATGCGGCCGCCGATCTGGGCGAGGCCGTTCAACACGACCTTGGAACTCATGCGCACGTTGAGATGATTGTGATTCGCGATGTCGAACGGATCGATGTCGATGTCGGTGATCGAGAGGTTGAAATCGCTGACTTCGCCGTCGAACCGCGCGTCGGAGGTTTCATTGGTGATGCGGAAGCGCCCCTGCTCGATGCTGATTTCCTTCAGCGCCAGCCGCTCCGCCCGCGAGCCCTCCGGAGCCTGTTCCACCTCGGGAATCACTGCCGGAGGAGGTGGCGCCTGCGAAGTCACGGGCGGTGCAGCTTCCCGGTAAAACTGCGGCGCAGGCACTGCCGGCGCAACGGGCTCGACCGGAATCGCACGCGGCACCTCGGCCACGTTGACGGCGATCGGTGCCAGGGGTCTCGCGAACAGCTTCTCCAGCGAACTGCCGTCACGGGGATTGATCGACTCGCTCACGTCCACGCCGATGAAGCGGATGATGCGTGGCAGAAACTGGCGATGCAGCAGCCCCTCCGGCACCAGCTCGGCATAGGCCATGTCGATGTTCACCGGCGCGTCCAACAGCGCGGGACGGCCCTCCAGCGGCGTCCCGGCGAATTCGTCACGCGGGGCGATCTTGATGCCCGAGAGGCGCAGGCTCGGCGGCCAGGTGAAAAGCGTGAGCGTCACGTCCTTGAGTTCGACACGGGCGTTGATGTTGCTCTCGGTTTGAAGCACCAGAAACTCCCGGCTGACGTAGCGCCGCAGGACGTAGGCGCCGACCAGCGGCGTGGCCACGGCCAGGAGCAGCAGCAGGCCGAAGAGGATGAAAATGAGGCGGGCAAACTTCTTCATGGCGTCGAGCATAGCCGGTGATGCGCGGATGGAAATTTGAGATTTGAAATTTGCAGCCGCGAATCCCGGCTATGGTCGTCACCCGTTTCAATTCACATCCTTACCACTCGTCATGTCCATTCGCGTCCGTTTTGCCCCCTCCCCCACCGGTGACCTTCACGTTGGAGGCGCACGCACGGCCTTGTTCAACTGGCTCATGGCGCGCAAGACCGGCGGCACGTTCATCCTGCGCGTGGAAGACACCGACGGCGCACGCAACACCGCCGAAGCCGCCGCCGGCATCATCAAAGGCATGCGCTGGCTCGGACTCGACTGGGATGAAGGCCCTGAGGTCGGCGGCGACTGCGGCCCGTACTTCCAAAGCCAGCGCAAGGACATCTACGACGCCTATTTCAAGAAGCTCGAAGACGCCGGACGCGTCTATGCCGAGCCCGATGGCGCGATGCGCTTCAAGTTCAGCCGCACCGCCATCACCGTGCATGACCTCGTCTGCGGCGATGTCACCTTCGCGCCCACCGAAGAGCCGGACATGACGATCCGCCGTCCGGACGGCAGCTACATCTTCCATTTCGTCAATGTGGTGGACGACATCGAGATGCGCATGACGCATGTCATCCGCGGCGAGGACCATCTGTCGAACACCTGGAAGCACATCGACCTCTTCAACGCCTTCGGCGCCACGCCGCCGACCTACGCGCACATCCCGCTGATCCTGAACCCCGACGGCACCAAGATGAGCAAGCGCGACGAAGGCAGCGCCATCGAGCACAGCTACATGAACGCCGGCTTCCTGCCCGACGCCGTGTTCAACTACCTCTGCATGCTCGGCTGGACGCCGAAGGCCGAGAGCGAAAAACTCTCCCGCACCGAACTCACCGCGCTGTTCGACGCCGAGGCCATCCACAGCAGCAACGCGAAGTTCGATCTCAAGAAAGCCCAGTGGTTCAACGCCCAGTATCTGCGCGAACTCAGTCCCGAAGACCTGCTGAAGCACTCGCGCGCCTTCCTCACCGCCAGCGGCCTGCAATGGACCGAAGATACACTCGCCGCCGCCGCCGTTCACAGCGTGCGCGAAAAGGTGAGCCTGCTCACCGAGCTGCCCGAATGGGTACATTACTTCTTCCGCGAGGATTTCCCTTTCGAGGCTGATGTCGTGACCAAGTTGAAGGCCAAACCCGAAAACGCCGGTCTGCTGAAGGCTGCGAGCGCTCAACTCGCGCAAGCCGCCGAATGGACCGAGCAGAGTGTCCACGACGCCGTTGAAGTCGCCGCCACCGCTCTCGGCATCAAAGCCGGCAAACTGATGCCGCTGCTGCGCTTTGCGCTCAGCGGACAATCACGCGGTCCGGGCGTGACGACGATCGCGCATTTGATCGGGAAGGAGAAGACGCTGGCGAGGATTCAGCGGGCGTTGGCGGAGGTGCTATGAGTGCGAAAAAGCGTAAGAAGACCATTCCTGAACGCAACCGCAGCCCATACGGCTGGTGGATCGGAATTTACATCGAGCGCTTCGAGTTTAACGACGAGGATCGCAAAAATCCCAAGCGACGCTGCCTTGCGTATGAGAACACTGTTCTCATCACCGCCAAGGATCGAGAAGAAGCCTACAAAAAGCTGATGGCCTTGGGTTCCGGCGTTGAAAACATAGAATGTGTTGATTCCGCGACTGGCCGGAAGGGCGTTTGGCGTTTTGAAGGGCCAACTGAACTTCTTCCAATTCACGATAGAATTGAGGATGGGGCGGAAGTCTTGTGGACGACACACCGTAATCGCTCTGTTGAAAACATTCAGGCGCTTGTCAGAACCAAGGAGGAGCTGCCTGTGTTTGATGACAGCGAAAATCCATAGAAACTGGCGCACCGTTTAAGCAACGACACACTCCCCCACCCACCGCGCCACCTGCTCCGGATTGAGCGTCACGATCTCGGGCGCGTCGAAGACGAGGCGGTCCATTGCGCCTAACGCGTTAACGGCTGTGGCATTGACTTGGTTGGGCCGCTCGATCATCCTCAATGCCTGCCGACTCCGGCCCGCCGAAACAGTCGCGATTTAGCTGGGGACAACGGGCCTGCGCATGAGACTGTTTTCCACATGATCAATCGCCTCAAATTTTTCATCGCCCGTCTGCGCGAGCGCCTGTGGATCAGGCCGCTTGGGATGTGCATCCTCTCCGTCATCATCGCGTTCGTGGTGAAGGCGGCGGATTACGGCCCTGTGCCCGGCTTTGTTCCGAACATCTCCCCCGAGACGATCGAGACTCTGCTCAAGATCATCGCCTCGAGCATGCTGGTCATTGCCACCTTTGCGGTCGGCTCGATGGTCTCCTCCTACGCCTCGGCGAGCAGTACGGCGACCCCGCGCTCCTTTGCGTTGATCGTCGCTGATGACGTTTCCCAAAACGCCCTGTCCAGCTTCATCGGAGCCTTCATTTTCAGCATTGTCGCCCTGATCTCCGTCATGAAGGGCTATTACCAGGCCGGCGGACGGTTCGCCCTGTTCTGCGTGACGCTGCTCGCTTTCGCCCTCGTGATTCTGATGTTTCTGCGGTGGGTGGACAGCATCGCGCGCCTGGGCCGCCTCGGCTCGACGATCGACAAGGTGGAGGATGCGACCGCCAAGGCCCTTGTGGCCAGACGTCGGGCGCCCACGCTTGGCGGTGTTCGGGCGTGGCCGCGTCCCGCAGGAAGCCGGGCCGTTTACGGGAACACGGTGGGCTATGTGCAGCGGGTGGACGTCCCGATGCTGCAGGAGTACGCCGCACAGGCCGGACTGCGGATCGCCGTGGACGCCTTGCCGGGCACCTTTGCCGTTCCCGGCCGGCCGCTCGCGTTCATCATCAGCCAGGACAACGCAGCCGAGCAGATCGACACAAGCCGGATCCTGGCGGCATTCCAAATCGGCGATGACCGGACATTCGTTGAGGATCCGCGATTTGGGCTCGTGGTGCTTTCGGAGATTGCCGGCCGTGCGCTTTCACCTGCGGTCAACGATCCTGGCACGGTGATTGACATCCTTGGCACCCTCGTGCGCCTTTTCGTCCTGTGGACCAAGCCTGTGGAAGAAGACCAGACCATCCCCTGTGAATGCGACCGGGTGGAAGTTCCGGCGATCTCCGTGCATGACATGTTTGATGATGCCTTCATGGCGATCGCCCGTGACGCAGCCGGAGTCGTGGAAGTCGGAATCCGCCTGCAAAAAGCCCTGCACGCACTCGCCGAGGCAGGAGATGAAGACATGCAGGAGGCCGCCAGGCGTCATGCCCGCGTCGCCCTGGCGCGGGCGGAGTTGGCGCTCAAACTTCCGAGCGACCTCGATGCGATACGCGCCCAGAGCACCTTCGCCACCTCGTCATGAGGCATGCAGGGGCCGACTTCAGGACATGGCACCCCGGCACCGCAGGAGCCTCGAACGGGCAGAGCGCCGCGCGAACACTCATGCTGCCACGCCGTCAGGGTACACATTCCCCGACCCACCGCGCATACCCCTCCGCCACCTGCTCCGGTTTGAGCGCCACGATTTCCGGAACGTCGTAGGGATGCAGTTCGCGGAGGCGGGATTCGAAGCGGGGCCAGGCGGCGGGTGTGGTTTTGAAGACGGTCAGCACGTCGGCGGCGGTTTCGACTTTGCCCTCCCAGCGGTAGATGGATTCGACGGCGGGGATGAGATTCACGCAGGCGGCGAGTTGCGATTCGACCAGCGCCGTGCCAGTCTCGCGGGCCTTTGCCATGTCGGGAAAGGTGCAGAGGACGATCAGGATGTCGTTCATGACCGCCAGTGTATGAGATCCGCCTTCATCGACAAGCTTATCAAACGCATGGACCGCCTGGAACCGGGGGAGGTCCAGTCCGTGGTGCTGGACCTGGTGCGGGAGAAGAAGTTTCAGGAGAAGGTGTTCGAGGCGCTGCAGGAGGGCGTCATCCTGCTCGATGCCGAGGGCAAGGTCAGCTACGTGAACCGGGCGGCCTGCACCTTCTTCGGCCTGGAGCAGGATCAGGTGCGGGGGCAGCGCCTGGCGCAGGGCGTGCGCGGGCTGGACTGGAACGAACTGCTCAAGCCCGGCACGGTGGTGAGCCGCGACCTGGAGGTTTTTTACCCGGAGAACCGCTACCTGAACTTCTACATCACCAGCATCGACGACGACTCGCCGCTGGGCTTCGTGATGCTGATCCGCGACGTGACCGAGACACGCAAGCGCACGGAGGAGCAGCTCGAAACGGAGCGCCTGAACGCCTTCACGCTGCTGGCCGCCGGAGTGGCGCACGAGCTGGGCAATCCGCTCAATTCATTGACCATCCACCTGCAGCTCCTCGAACGCCGCCTGAAGAAGATGGGCGCGAAGGGCGAAAGCCTGCGCGAGCACCTGGACGTGGCCACCGGCGAGATCCGGCGGCTCGATTTCATCATCGGCCAGTTCCTCGCCGCCATCCGGCCCACGAAGCCGCAGCTTCAGCGGGTGCAGCTTCGCGAGCTTCTGGAGGAGTGCGTGCGCTTCCTGCAGCCGGAGATCGAGCAGTCGAAGGTGAAGCTGCGGCTCGATCTGCGCTCCGATCTGCCCGCCATGCCGCTGGACCCCGACCAGATGAAGCAGGCGGTTTTCAATCTCATCCGCAACGCCTGCCAGGCCATGCCTGAAGGCGGCTCACTGACCATCACGGGAACCTTCACCGACTACGAGGTGCGTCTCAGCTTTGACGACACCGGCAAGGGCATCAGCGCCGAGCAGATGGGCAAGCTCTTCCAACCCTTCGCCACAACGCGCACGACGGGCACCGGCCTGGGCCTGCTGATCGTGCGGCGCATCATCCGCGAGCACGGCGGGGAGATCGACATCGAGAGCCGGGAGGGCCAGGGCACGCGCGTGAGCCTGTGGCTGCCGCGGGTGGAGAAAAAAGTGCGCCTGCTGGAGGCGGGCGGAGAGGTGGCCGCAAAGCCCGGATGACGCCGTCCAAGACGAAACACGGCGTGTGCGTATTTTCTCAACGTCCGGTCATTTTTCGCTTGAAGCCGGAACAGGCCCCGGACGGCGCAAAAAAACCTATGCATCACTGCTATTGACCTCAGGCCCGTCTGCTGTCAGCCTTATGGTCCTATGTCCGATAAATCCAATCCAACTCCGAAACCCGCACGCAAGCCAAACCCAGCCCTCATGAAGCCCGTCCAGCCGGACGAGGTTCTCGCGAAGGTGGTAGGCTCGACGCCCGTCTCCCGCGGAGAGCTGACGAAGAAGCTGTGGGAATACATCAAGAAGAACGGCCTGCAGGACCAGACCAAGAAGACGAACATCAACGCCGACGAGGCGCTGAAAGCCGTCTTTGGCGGCAAGAGCCAGGTGACCATGTTTGAAATGACCAAGCTGGTCTCCCAGCACGTCAAGTAACCGACGTCCGCTGATTCACCCCCAACTTCGCAAAGACTCCCGGATGATCTGATCCGGGGCCGTCGAACGGAGTTGGGGGATTTTTTTACCTGCACCGCATGAAGAGCGGCCCATCGGAGGGACCACGCTGCGTGTTGAAAAAAACGCCCGAGGTAAGAAGTCAGATGTGAAAAGTGAGAGGTGGCGGCTGCGCCACATCTCACATCTCACATCTCACATCTCACATCTCACATCTCACATCTCAGATCTTACCCGCCTAGTGATGGGCGCAGGACCCTCAACTACAGCTTCTTCACCTTGAAGCTGCGGAAGGCCACGGGATCGCTGTGACCGGCGAAGCCGATGTAGCCCCTCGTATGGTCGAGCCCCTTCGGCGGATGCGCGATCTGGCTGCGGTCGAGCGAATCGATGTCCACGTCGAGGATCTTGGTGCCGTTGAGCGTGACCTTGATGCGCTGACCCTGCACTTCGATCTCCTGGAAGTTCCATTCGCCGACCGGACGCAGGTAGCCGTGCTTCGCGCCGACACAGTGGTAGAGGGAGCCGTGATACTGGTAGGGTTCGAGGCCCTTTTTGCCTGCGGCGGCCTGCTTTTCGTTGTAGCCGTCGCTGTCGATGACTTGGAGTTCGAGACCGTCCTTGGCGGAGTGGCCTCCAAGCGGCGTGCGCAGGGCGATGCCGTTGTTGCCGGCCTTCGGCAGCTTGAACTCCACGCGAATGATGCCGTTCTCGAACTCGTCCTTCGTCAGCAGGTCGCCTCCCTTGCCCTGCTTGCAGGTGATGGCGCCGTCCTTCACTTCGTAGTTTTCCACCGCGCCCTGCCAGTTGCTGAGGTCCTGACCGTTGACGTATTCGGTGAATCCTTCCTCCGCCCACTGACCGGCGAGTTCCTTGTTCGCCTCTTCGGCGGGAATTTCGCGGACATAGACGTTCTTCCAGCGGATCTCGCTGCCGTGGGTCTGGAGCTGGATGGGGCCTTTGGCGTAAACAGGATCGGGGAACCAGCCGTTCGGGGCTTTCTCGGCTGCTTGATCCTTGGCCTTGTCGTCCTTTTTCCCGTAGGCCAGGTAGCCCGCCTTCTTGTTGGCGAAGAAGTTTTCCAGCACGGCGTTTTTCACCACGACCTCGCCGTTGAAGGTGACGGTCACGCGCTCGCCGATCATCTTGATGTGGAAGGTGTTCCACTCGCCAAGGGGCCGGTCCATGAGCTTGAGGGGGTTCTTGCCCTCGGGGTTTTTGTTGTTCCAAAGTCCGCCGGAGCCAAAGGGCTTGCCCAGCGACACCGCTTTTTCATCCTTTTCCGTGAAGTCCCATATCTGGACCTGGGGGATGCCGCGCAGGTAGATGCCGCTGTCACCCAGCGGCAGCATCTTGTAGTCCACCATCAGTTCAAAGTCGCCATAGTCCTTGTCGGTGGTGAGGTAAAGGCCCTTGCCGTCGTTGACGAGCTCGCCGTTCTCCACCTTCCAGTGGGCGTTGAGGTGATCACCCTTGTCATTGCCCTTGGCGTCTTTCAGTCCGCCGTCGATGGACATCTTCTTGTACTCGGCACGCTCCTCGGGAGTCATGCTCCAAAGTTCCGCCGGATCACGCGTGCTCCATCCGTACCAGCCGGAGAGGTCTTGGCCGTTGAAAAGTGCGGTGAAGCCTTCAGGCGGAGAATTGTCGGCAGCCATGGCCGAGACCGCGAGAAGGGAGGCTAGAAAAAGAGTGTGTTTCATGGTGGGATGAGAGTGCAGAAGTCGCCCCGCGTCACAAGCATCTTTCACCCGCAGCCCACTGAGGCCGACTTTCCGGCCCGGTCTGCGCGGGTTTCACGACAAACGCCCCCCCCGCGCGCAGGACGCAGGATTTTCACCGCCCAAATCCCCCTTGCATCGCCCGCGCTTCCGCGTCATCTCAAATGAACCTGCACGTCACCACCTTGGCCGCCTCCGACTCCTCCCGCACCCTCGTCGCCATACCCGCCCGCTGGGGTTCCACCCGCTTCCCGGGGAAGCCGCTCCACCTCATCGCCGGGAAACCGCTTGTGCAGCACGTCTGGGAGCGCTGCCAGGACTGCAGGCAGGTCGATGACATCATCATCGCCACGGACGACGCCCGCATTGCCGAGGCGGCGGCCGGGTTCGGCGCGAAGGCCGTTTTGACCTCCCCGGACCATCCCAGCGGCACGGACCGCATCGCCGAGGCGGCGAATTCCTTTCCCGACCATCGCATCATCATCAATGTGCAGGGCGACGAGCCGCTCATCTCCCCCGCCCTTATCGACGAACTGGCCTGCACCATGCGCGACGACGCCGCAGTGAGAATGATCACCGCCGCCGCGCCGATCCACGACCCCGCCCAGATCGACGACGCAAACGTGGTAAAGGTGATCTTCGACACGCACGGCGACGCGCTCTACTTTTCGCGCTCCCCCCTGCCCTTCGTGAGAAATCCGGACGCCTGGCCGCGCAGCTACCGCCACCTGGGCATTTACGGCTTTCAGCGCAGCTTCCTGTTTCAGTTTGTCGCCTGGCCCCCGTCCCGGCTGGAGCAGACTGAGTCCCTGGAGCAGCTCCGCGCCCTCGAAAACGGCTCCCGCATCCGCGTCGTGCTGACGGACGAGCTTTCCCCCGGCGTGGACACGCCGGAGCAGGCCGCCGCCATCGAACGGCATCTGCAGAAACATTCCTCTTGAACTGCGAACCCAGAACCACGAACCGAAGACCATCATGAAATACATTTTCGTCACCGGCGGCGTCGTCAGTTCACTCGGCAAAGGCCTTGCCGCCTCCTCCCTCGGCACTTTGCTGGAGCTTCGCGGCCTGAAGGTCATCATGCAGAAGTTTGACCCGTACCTGAACATCGACCCGGGCACAATGAACCCGTACGAGCATGGCGAGGTGTATGTGCTCGATGATGGTGCCGAAACCGACCTCGACCTCGGCCACTACGAGCGTTTCACCCACACAAACCTCTCCAAGCTCAACAACCTGACCTCCGGGCAGGTGTACCAGAGCGTGCTGGACAAGGAACGCGCCGGCAAGTACCAGGGCCGCACCGTGCAGGTCATCCCGCACGTCACCAACGAGATCAAAGCCCGCATGCACGAGGTTGCCGAGAAAATGGGCGGCGACGTGATCATCACCGAAATCGGCGGTACCGTAGGCGACATTGAGGGCCTGCCCTTCCTGGAGGCGATCCGCCAGTTCGGCCACGAGGTCGGCCCGGGGAACGTCCTCTACATCCACGCCACGCTCGTGCCCTACATCAAGGCCGCGCAGGAACTCAAGACCAAACCCACGCAGCAGAGCATCGCCAAACTGCGAGAGATCGGCATCGCCCCCCACATCATCGTCTGCCGCACTGAGCATCCGCTCGATCTTGATGTGCGTGAGAAAATCTCCCTCTTCGGCAACGTGCCCATCGAGTCCGTTGTCGAGGTTCGTGACGTGAAGCACACCATCTATGAGGTGCCGTTGAAGCTGCACGAGGAGCGCCTCGACGACAATGTCTGCAAGCTCCTCGGACTGCAGACCCATGAGCCCGACCTCACCCGCTGGCGCGGTTTTGTGCAGCGCGTCATTCATCCCTCGCACCACGTCCGCATCGGCGTCGTCGGCAAATACATCGAGCTCCAGGACGCCTACAAGAGCATCTACGAAGCCCTCACCCACTCCGGAGCCGCGAACGACTGCAAGGTGGACATCGTGCGCGTCGATGCCGAAAGCATCGAGAAAGCCGGCCCCGAACTCTACCTCGCCGGACTGCAGGGCATCCTCATCCCCGGCGGCTTTGGTGATCGCGGAACGGAGGGCAAAATCTCCGCCGCCCGCTACGCCCGTGAAAGCAACATTCCCTTCTTTGGCATCTGCCTCGGCATGCAGATCGCCGTCATTGAATTCGCACGGAATGTCTGTGAATTGAAGGGGGCCACCAGCACCGAGTTCGACAAGACCACGCCTTACCCGGTCATCAGCCTCATGGAGGAGCAGAAAAAGGTGCAGCAACTCGGCGGCACCATGCGCCTCGGCTCATGGCAGACGGAACTCGTGCCCGGCAGTAAAGTCCGCGAACTCTACAACAGCGAAACCATCACCGAGCGCCACCGCCACCGCTACGAATTCAACTCCGAGTACAAGCAGCAGATGGAGGAAAAAGGCCTGCTCATCTCCGGCACTTCGCCGAAGGGGGAACTCGCCGAAATCATCGAACTGCCTGCGCATCCCTACTTCGTGGCCTGCCAGTTCCACCCCGAGTTCCTCTCCAAGCCGAACAATCCGCACCCGCTCTTCCACGGGTTCGTGAAAGCGGCCCTGCAGTACCGCAGCGCACCGGAGCCGGTCATCTGACGCGGCCGGCCGCGTGAATGTCGCAAAGAGGTGGATTGACCGTTGTCGGATTCAGCCTGTAGTCTGGTGGGAAATTCGATCCCTCCATGCGCACCACCAATCCCACGCTCAACGACAGTGTCTTTCAAATCTCACGCACCGGCGATGCCGCCGACGGCGTGATGACCCTCAACGGCACCGTCTTGAAGACCGCCATCCTCACCCTCCTGCTCATCACCGCCGGCAGTTGGAGCTGGAATCTCGTCACCAGCGCCAACCAGCCTTCCTGGTTCGGGGCCGCTCTCAGGTTCGGATGGCTCGTGCCTTTCGTGATAGCGATGATCATCGCCTTCAAACCCAGAACCGCACCCTGGCTCGCGCCGTTGTATGCCGTGACAAAAGGAATCATCATCGGACTCATCTCGGCCATGTTTGAAGCGCAGTTCAGCGGCATCGTGCTGACCGCGGTCATGCTCACTTGCGGCATCCTCTTCGCCCTGCTCGCCGCGTATTCCACCGGCATGATCAAGCCTTCGGAAAACTTCAAGCTCGGCGTCATTGCCGCCACCGGCGGCATATTCTTCTTCTACCTCGCCTCCCTCGTGCTCGGCATGTTCGGCATCCAGATCCCCGGCGTCTTCGGAAACGGCTGGATCGGTATCGCCTTCTCCGGCTTCGTCGTCGTCATCGCCGCGCTCAATCTCGTGCTCGACTTTGACTTCATTGAAAATGGCTGTGCCGTCGGTGCTCCAAAGTTCATGGAGTGGTACGCCGCCTTCGGCCTCCTCGTCACCCTCGTCTGGCTCTACCTCGAAATCCTCCGCCTGCTCTCCAAGCTGCGCAGCCGGGATTGAACGCCCGCCTCCTCCGCATCACCAACCCTTCCCAACTTATGAAACACGCATTCCTCGCCTCCCTCCTCCTCTCCGGCACCTCGCTGCTGCAAGCCAATCCTGAAATCGCCACCGTCATCGACCAGGAGTACGGCGCCGCCACCGCAGAAGGCATCGTCCTGCTGCAATCCACCGCCTCCGCTGCGGAACCCCAGCAGTGGACGGTCTATGCGCGCGACCCCTTCCGCCAGGGCGAACTGGTGAAGGCCTCCGTGACGCTTCAAAACCGCGCCTGGGCACCGCAGGCCCTCGCCGGAGGCTCCAAGCTCCTCGGACGCGCCCCCACCCAGGTCATCGCCTTCAACCGCATTCGCTACCGCACCGCCGACGCCCGTAAAATCGCCCAGCAGCAGGCCATGCTCGCCAGGACGAATTTCATCACCGCCAACTACCAGCTCGCCGCCAACGCCACCACCGGGGCGCCCGAGTGGGGCCTCGCCCTGCTGGACACCGCCGGTGCCGAGGTCGGCTTCATCGTCATCTCTGCGGAGACCGGCGCCGTCATCCACCAGCAGTGGAGCAACGGCCTGGCCAGCAACACCCCCAACGCTCCCGTCAACAATCCGGAGACTCCCGGCGAGCGCGTCGCCGACGACGTGAAGGACGGCGCCCGCCGCGCCTGGGAGTGGACCGGCGACACCGGCCTCGAAGTCGGCCGCTTCTTCAAGCGCCTCTTCAAGAACTGAGTCCGGCATGGTAGTCCCCACAGGAGCGGGCGTATATCCGCCGGGATCTCGTCAAACCAAGGGCAACACCCAGCGGCGGAAGGCGCGAGACCTTGCCTCGCAGGAATCCGCCGCGTAGTTTCGCTCCAAGATGCCCGCCACAGTCACCGAAACCCGCACTCGCGAAGAACTCCGCCAGCATTACGAGGTGGAGCGGGAGCTGGCGGAACGGCTGCGGAAGGCCACGAAGGAGGAGTGCCGAAGTCTCCACTTTGAGGTTTATGACGAGCCGTCCCGCCGCGTGCCCCGGCATCTGCGCGAACTACCGGCAAACCTGCGGATCGTGATCTCCGAGGGCAGTTCCATTCCCGTGCCGCCGGACAGCGTGGACGTGGCCTACAGCAACCAGCTGATGGAGCAACTGCACGCGGCGCCGGAACCCGGCGGAGTTTACCAATGCATCACCCCGAGCCGCCTGACCGGACCGCACAATATCAGCGGCGAGTTCGATCGTGAGGCGACCCGCTTTCATCTCAAAGACTACACGGTGGGCGATCTGGCGGCGCTGTTTCGCGGGGCGGGCTGCGCGAGGATGCGCAGGACGGTGGCACTGAAACCGCCCTTCCGCCGGCTGCTGGGTGTCAGACTGGTCGGCTTCCAGGACTGACTCGCCATGAAAGCACTCCTCATCACCCTCCTGATCTTCGTCTCGGCGTTCGCGGTCTATGACCGCTTCATCACGCCGCCGGGACTGCGGGTCTTTTTCGAAAATCCGCCGCTGGAGTTCGACGAGGGCGACGGATCCGATCCGCGCCCGCTTGACTCAGGACCGGCCCGCACGACAACGGGGACGGAAGAGGAGTTTGTGCCGCCGAGCATCGAGCCGCTCGAATCGCTGACGAAGAACTGGACGGTCTTCCCGCCCACGGCTTTTCCAAGGCAGGTCAAAATCAGCAAGCCGGTGGAGATGCATCTCGACGGCGGCAGCTCCACGCTGCCCGCAGGTTCTGCCGCCTTCGCCCTGGCCGCCCAGGCGAATGTGCTGCTCGTCGCACCATCGGAAACCTCGGAGGCTCGCGGTCAGATCTTTGTCCACGACACGGACCTTCCCACGCAGGTGCGGGCGTCCTACGAGCAGTGGAAGCGCGGCCGCGTGGAGATGGCGCTGGTGGCTTGGAAAAAGCGCAAGGTCAGCGCTACCGCCAGGGTCAGCATGCCGGACGCCGTCGAGCCCTCCGGTGCGCCGCGGCGGAATGCGGACGGCAGCTATGACCTGCTGCTGGCCAGCATGAACTCCGGCCAAGTCTCCGACATCTCGCCCAAGAGAATCCAGCGCTGGGGCACTCCCCAGGCGCGAACCATTGACAACGAGTCCATCTGGACGGTGAGCGTCTTTTACCAGAGCATGACCATCTTCGGCCTGATGGACACCGAGGCACAGGCTCAGGTGCGTGGCGGTCAGATCGTGCGCTGGATCTATCCAGGATCGGGCGAGCCTGTGCCGTGATGCGCATCTCCTCGTAGGCCGGGTGTGGCGTAAGCCCGCCCGGCTCCCTGCGGCAACGCAAACATCCACCACTACCGAACGATGCTCCGAGGTCGCTTGCAATCGGTCTGGAGGCGCTCGACACGCTTGCAGCCGCGCGGGCTGGCACCACACCCGGCCTACAGCTTCTATTCCCGCAGGGACTGCATCCAGCGGTCCAACTGCTGGATCAGCTCCGGCGGGCCGTCTTCGGGGAAGTTTTCGATCAGCCAGTTCACGTCCTCGCCTGCGGCGGATTTTTCTCCGAGGCGCTGGCGCAACTGCGCGCGGGTGAGGCGCTCGGCGGCGGCTTTGGGATCGATGGCCAAAACGAGGTCGAGATACGGCAGCGACTCGCGGATGGAGCGCGTTTCGTCGAAGGCGGAGCCGAGCAGGTTCCGCAGCATGCGCAGGAGGATGTCGCTCTTCCTGGCGGCGACGAGCGACTGCTCGGGGAGCTCGCCATAATCGCTCAGCTCCATGGCCGCCTGCGCCACGGTCACTTCCCTGCCGTTTTCGAAAACATCGACGAGCTGCAGCTCGCCCTCGGGTCCGTCGCGGTAGCCGACCATGAACTTGCCCGGCAGCGGCACGCCGAACACACCTTGAATGCCCAGCTTTGAAGCCAGCTCCACGTAGAGAACCGCGAGCGTGATGGGCAGGCCCTCGCGGTCATCTAGGACTTCGTTCATGTAGCTGTTGCTGCGGCTGGAGTAGTCCCCCCGGCTGCCGTGAAAGCCGTTTTCCTCGAAGAGGTAGCGGTTGAGCCTCTTCACGGCGGGCATCGTGCCTTTCGCGATCTCGGGATCGTCCTTCAGATCGGCGACCATCGAATGGAAGGCGTTCAGGTAGGCCGCCACGTCGATCTCCGGATTGTCGTGGCGGGCGAGCAGCAGGGTGCAGCGCAGAAGATTGATCTCGGGCTCGGGTTTTTCGAGTTCGGTCAGAATAGCCTGCGTCATGGCGCGGCGGTGCAGCTCGCTCTCCAGCTCGCGCAGGGCGGCGGCCTGCTCTTCGAGCTGCCGGCGCTGCTCGGTGATGACGCGCCGGGCCGCAGAGGGGTTTTCCAGCAACCGTTCGAGCGTCCGGTCGCGTGGGGAGGCCTTTGCGAGGCTGGACTCGATCTCGCTGCGGAATCTGGACGCCAGCTCGGGATCGAGCGCCTTTTCGGAGAGATCGGCGCCGATGCGGAAGCTGCGAAAGTCGGCCACGGTGGTCCTGAATTTGCAAAGTCCCGCCGCCCCGCCACGCAGGCCGGTGTCGTTGCTCTCGATGACCTGCTGACCGTTCACGAAGCAGACGACCTTTTCCGGCTCCACGCGGACGCGCAGGGTGTTCCAGTCGCCCGGCTTGTAGGCGTCGCTGGGCACGTCGGCGAGGATCGTCCACGAAAACACGTCCGGGCCATCGAAACGCGTAAGCCGCAGCTTGCCGCCGGAGGGATAAAAGCCGTAGTGCCGGTCCCCGCCGTCGGAGCAGAAGGCCAGGCCCGCCGCGCCGGATTCATCATCGAGCTTCACGGTGGTGGCGACTTCGAAGCGGTCTTTTGGCACCTTCTGGGTGGAAAGGCACAGCGCCCGCCCGCCGAAGCCGCTGCCCGGCGTGTCCACATGAATAATCCCGGCGTGCTGTGTCCACTGTGCGCCGAGGTGCAGCTTCCACAGTTTCGGATTCAGGACGCCGATGGTCAGCCAGCGGCTCATCGGCACCGGGTTCGGCTTGGCGATGAGTTCCTTGAGCGCATTCACCGGCATCGCGAAGCCGAGGTTGTCGGTCTTGATGTGCTTGAGCGTCAGGATGCCGAGCACCTGGCCCTTCATGTTCAGCAAGGGGCCGCCACTGTTGCCCTTTTCGATCGGGATCGCCACCTGCAGCATCTCGTTGCCATCGATCTCCCGCGTGGCGGAGAGAACACCCTGTACGATGCTGAAGCCAAGCCCCTCCGGTGCGCCCATGGCGACGACGCTCTCGCCCTGCCGCACCTTGTCGGAATCACCGAACGGCAGCGGCGTGAGGCCTCTCGCGTTGATCTTGAGTAGAGCGAGATCGTGATGCGCGTCCGTGCCGTGGACAGCCGTCACTTCGTGTACCTTGCCGTCCTGCATTTCCACCTGCAGCCGCCGCGCCTCGCCGATGACATGCAGATTGGTGGCGATGAATCCATCCTCGCTGACAATGAAGCCGGAGCCAATGCCATCCGTGCCCTCGCGTCCGAGCTGCGTGATCTTGACGAGCGAAGGCCGGATCGTGTCGGCGAGATCGACGGTCGATTTGGCGGAAGTCTTGGCTTGAGGAGCCGCCATCGCCTGTCCGGTGATCAGGATGGCGACGAATAGAAGGGGGGCCAGGCGCATGATGGATTGTGACGCATGAAACGAGCCACGCGAGCACTTCCATGCATCACAGCTCTGCGCCGCTCATGGCCACCCGGATGCCGGGAATTTCGAGAAAGTGGTGATCGTGCGTCAGCACCGTCGCATCCAGGCGCATGGCACAGCAGGCGATGACAATGTCCGTCAGCGGCAGCATCTTCCCCGCCCGGCCCAGCTTCCATGCGAGTTCTTCCGCCTGCTGCCAGAGTTTGTTGTCTGTTTGCACATTGATCATCACATCCCAGAAACCATGGAATGCGGAACGCACCTTCGGAATACGGATGCCGCGTCCCACCTCGGTCCGGATCACGCCGCAGATCGCCAGATCGCGATCCACGGCCAGGTAAGTGAGCAGCGGCAGCGGATTTTTCCCCTGCCGCGTCATGCCGATGTAAAAGCTGCTATCGACCAGTACGGGGCTTTTTTGCATAGGTCACGGGTTTGCGTTTCGGCAGGTCTGCGCTTGCCGCAGCACCGGGTGTTTCGGCGACCCGCAGTTCAACGACATTGTACCGGTCGTCGAAAGCGGTGAGGATTTCCTTTTCGGTCAAACCGAGATTGGTCTCCGCCAAGCGCTTCAAAGTGGCCCGCCGGTCCACTTCCCGCAGGGCGAAGTCCACCGCCTTGGTCTTGCTGGTGATGTCGTGTGCGTTCATCACCCGCTTCAACAAGGCGTCGTCGATGTGCATGGTCAATTTCATGCTGGCATTTGTATGGCATTGATGCCAGCTTTTCAATGGCCTTTTGAAACTCTTTTGTCAGCCCGGCTTCCAGATTGCCATCGTCCCTGCCCGCACCAACACTCCCGCATGCGCCCGACCTCGCTCCTCTTCCTCCTCGTCTGCACCCTGCCGGCCCTTGCTGCCGACTTCCCCGCCATCTACGACACGGAAAAAGGCGCTCCCATGTCCGCCGAGGAAGCCGCGGCCACCATGGAACTGCCGCCGGGCTTCAAATGCGTCGTCTTTGCCGCCGAGCCGGATGTGCGCCAGCCCATCGGTATGGCGTGGGATGCCAAAGGCCGCCTCTGGGTCGCGGAGAACTACACCTTTGCGGAGAATCCCATCCGCTGGGACACGAAGCTGCGCGACCGACTCATCATCCTCGAAGACAAGGACGGCGATGGCAAACACGACGGCCGGAAGGTCTTCTGGGAAGGCGGCAGCTACCTCACCAGCGTCGAGACCGGCTACGGCGGCGCGTGGGTGCTGCACAACGGCACGCTCAGCTTCATCGCCGATAAAAACGGCGACGACACACCCGATGGCGAGCCCGAGGTGCTGCTCGATGGGTTCAACGTGAAGACCATCGGCCACAACATCGTCAACGGCCTGCGCTGGGGCCCGGATGGCTGGCTTTACGGCCGCCACGGCATCACCGACACCTCCGCCGTCGGCGCACCCGGCACGCCGCAGGACAAGCGCGTCAAAATCAACTGCGGCATCTGGCGCTACCATCCCACGCGGAAGGTTTTCGAAGTCGTCTGCCACGGCGGCACGAACTCCTGGGGCCACGATTGGAATGCCGAAGGCGAGCTCTTCTGGATCAACACCGTCATCGGCCACCTCTGGCACGGCATTCCCGGCGCCTACTACCGCCGCATGTTCGGCACGCACCTCAATCCGCACGTCTATGAAGTCATCGAGCAGACCGCCGACCACTTTCACTGGGATGCCGGTGCCGAAACCTGGAGCGACATCCGCAAACTCGGCGTCACCGGCAAGACCGACACCCTCGGCGGCGGCCACGCCCACGTCGGCATGCTCATCTATCAAGGCGGCATCTGGCCGGAGAAATACCACGGCGCCGTCCTCACCTGCAACCTGCACGGCAACCGCATCAACATGGACACCCTCCACCGCGAAGGCTGCGGCTACGTCGGCAAGCACGCGCCTGATTTCATGAAGGCCAAAGACAAATGGTTCCGCGGCATCGACCTCCTCACCGGCCCCGACGGCAACGTCTTCGTCGCCGACTGGAGCGACAGCGGCGAATGCCACGACAACGACGGCGTGCACCGCAGCAGCGGACGGATTTATAAGATCGTGTATGGCGAGCCGAAGAAGGCGGAGCCGATCAACGTGGCCCAAGACACGCGTGAGACGGAAAGCATTAGCGCATTGAGGGAACGACTAGAGAAGAAAGGAATCAATCCTCGAAACAATTGGTGGCTGCGAATGGCCACACGCTGTTTCATGGAAATGAACGTATCTGACGGGAAAATGGCAGAGGTGCCAGCCGATGACTTTGGTTGGGGTGTCGAATTACTGGAGCCGATCCTCAACGGTGACGAATCCTCCAAAGCGGCCAACATTCTTCTCTTCGGCCCTGATTACAAAAACTCTTGGTTGCCGAAACACAAAGAATATGCCGACGCGATGAGCAAGCTATACACATCATTGGCGACATCAGATGAGTCAGGATTAGTTCGCCTTTATGTTGCTTCTTCCATGCAGCGTCTCCCCCTCGAAGCCCGTTGGCCCATCGCCACCGCGCTGGCGAAGCACGCCGGAGACGCCAACGACCGTCAGCAGCCGCTCATGATCTGGTATGGCATCGAGCCGGCGGTGGCGGCGGAGCCGATGAAGGGCGTGGAGCTCATCCGCGAGGCAAAAATCCCCACCGTGCGCCGCCTCGTGGCCCGCCGCGTCGCCGAGATGATCGAGGACAAGCCCGCCGCCGTCGATGCGCTCGTGGCGCTGATGGTTACTGGGAGTGACGGCTTCCAGCCGTCAGCTGATGGCAGGATGCCATCACTCCTTGATGATGTGCTCGCGGGCTTGGTCGCGGGCCTCGAGGGCTTCAGCAGCGCGAAGAAGCCGAAAGACTGGGATGAGTTCGTAGTTCGGGGTTCGCTTCGCGGCTCCGCAGCAGCCCGTTATGGCGAATTGAACGACGAAGAACGGGCTAAAGCCCGAACTACGAACATTCAGACGCTCTCCGCTCTCTTCGGCAGCGGCCGGGCCATCGACGAACTCATCGCCCTCGTCAAAAACAACGACGGCGATGCCAACGCCCGCTTGAACGCCTTTAAGAGCCTCACGCGCAACGCCAAGCCCGAGCTGCTCGCGGTCATCCGCACGCTCATCAACGACAAGGTGCTCGGCACCGTCTCACGCAGCGCATTGGCGGCGTATGACGATCCCAGCATTCCGAAGCAGCTCACCGGCTCGTGGCCGGTGCGCAGCGAGGAGCAGCAGGCCGCCACCGTGGCCACGCTGACCTCCCGCGCGAGCTACGCGAAGGTTTTGCTCGAAGCCGTGAAGGCCGGCAAAGTGCCCGCCAACGCGATTTCACCCTTCCAAGCACGGCAGATCCGCAATCTCGGCGATGAATCACTCACGAAGCTGCTCACGGAAACGTGGGGCGAGATTCGCGACACGCCTGAGGCGAAGAAAGCCGAGTTCGCCAAATGGGAAGGCGTGCTCAAACCCGGCACGCTTGCCAAGGCCGACCGCTCGAAGGGCCGCATGATCTTCATGGCCGCTTGCAGCGCCTGTCACAAGATGTACGGCCTGGGCGGAGCCATCGGCCCCGAACTCACCGGCAGCGACCGCCGCAACCTGAAATACCTCCTCGAAAACATCCTCGATCCGAACGCAGTCGTGCCCGCCGACTACCGCGTCAGCGTGTTCCAGCTCAAAGACGGCCGCACCCTCAGCGGCGTGATCCCCGAGCAGACCGAACGCACGCTGACCGTGCAAACGCCCGCCGAGCGCCTCGTCATCGAACGCACCCAAATCGTTAAGCAGGAGCAGTTGGCGCAGAGTTTGATGCCGGAAGGGCTTTTGACGGCGCTGGGCGAGGAAAACGTGATCAACCTCATCGCCTACCTCATGGGCGAAGGGCAGGTGGAGATGCCAAAGCAATGACGATGACCGAATGACGAATGGTTTGCGTGAGCACACTCATTCGTCATTCTGGTTTCTGATTTCGTCATTCCGCCATGGCTTCAATTTTCGACTGGATCGCCGCCGCACGCCCGAAAACCCTCGGAGCGGCCATCGCGCCTGTGGCGGTGGGTTGTGCGCTGGCGGAGAAGATTTCAGGGCAACTCGACTGGACGCTGGCGCTATGCACGCTGGGGAGTTGCGGAGCGCTGCAAATCGCGACGAATTTCTTCAACGACGCGCTGGATTCGATCAAGGGCGCAGACACGCAGGAACGCATCGGGCCGCGGCGCATCACGGCCAGCGGGGTGGCGTCAGCCGGGAGCGTGAAGATCGCGGCGTGGCTCATGCTGCTGCTGGCGACGCTGCTCGCCCTCCCGCTCTTCGACGCACGGGGACTGCCCATTCTCTTCATCGGAATTCCGTCGCTGTATTTTTGCTTTGGCTACACAGGCGGCCCCCTGCCCCTGGCTTATCGAGGCCTGGGAGAGTTGTTTGTGATCCTGTTCTTCGGCCTCATCGCGGTCACGGGATCAGCCTTTGTGCAAACGGGCGAGTGGTATGAGGCGGCGGTGGTGGCCGGATTCCAAATCGGTTGCCTGAGCACCGTCCTCATCGCCGTGAACAACCTGCGGGACGTGAATGAGGACCGCCAGACGGGCAAGAAAACGCTAGCCGTGCGTCTCGGGGTGGGTTTCGCCCGGGCCGAGATCCTGCTGCTCGTCGTCGCGGCTCATGCGGCGGGTTTTTACTGGGTGAAGCAGGGATGGGAGCGGGCTTTCACGCTGCCGCTGGTAACGCTGCCTCTCGGTCTTTTCGTGACGTGGCGCGTGATCGCCGAGCCGCCCAGCCGGGGTCACAACCGCCTGCTGGCGATGAGCGGGGTGCAACTGCTGGCCTTCGCGGCGCTGATGTGCTGGGGAATCGTCAAGGCGAAGGACGTGATGCCGTGAACTCACCGATCCACGCCCACGAATACCGGCTGCGCAGCGGTGCAGCGCTGAATGCGGTGTCACAGCGGCGGGAGTTTGCGGGGGCTTTGATCCGCGTGGACGGCGGTTACGGCTGCGTGCATCCGTGGCCGGAGTTTGGCGATGCACCGGTGGAGGAGCAGCTTCGCCTGCTGAGCGCGGGCACCACCACGCCTGTGACAGCCATGGCGATGCACTGCGCGGAAATCGACGGCGAGGCACGACGCGCGGGCGTGAGTCTGTTCCAGGGGCTGGCGATTCCGCGCAGCCATTACTCGTGGAGTTTTGCCATGGATGCGGAGTCGCAAATGCAGCGCGTGCTGCACGAGGACTGGCCTGCGATCAAGGCGAAGGGATTGGCGAAGCACAGGGAAACGCGACGCTTTCTGGAGGAATGCGCGGAGCGGTTTGAAGCGAAGAGCGTGCTACTGCGGGTGGATTTCAACGGCGTGCTAGACCGCTCGGCGTTCGAAACGTTCGCCGAATCCCTGTCCCCGCAGGTTCGGTCTGCGCTGGATTTTGCGGAGGACCCGTTTCCGTATGACGCGGAGGCCTGGGAGGCCGTGCGAAGGCGCTGGAATGTGCGGCTGGCGCTCGACAAGGGTTGGAAGGACGGCACCCACGGTTTCGACACGGTGGTGGTGAAGCCTGCGCGGCGCGACTGGCGGAGGGTGGCGCAAGCGCATCCCGGCAAACCGCTGGTGCTGACTTCGGCGATGGATCATGCCCTGGGGCAGATGTATGCGGCTTACGAGGCTGCGGTGGCGATGTCCGAGGGACGGGCGCTTGATTTCTGCGGCCTGTGTACGGAGCACTTGTTTGAGAAGGACGCCTTCTTCGAGCGCGTGTCTTCGCGTGGCGGTGTTTTGGAGGCGGATCGCAGCGGCGGAGGCCTGGGATTCGGCGACGTGCTGGAGGGGCTGCCATGGAGAAAACTATGAACCTCGAGCCGGAATTCTGGTCCGACGGCGGCAACTGGATCGCGCTGCCGGACCAGTGCGAGGAAGGCGGCACTCTG
Source organism: uncultured Prosthecobacter sp. (assembly GCA_964452755.1). GTDB lineage: Bacteria > Verrucomicrobiota > Verrucomicrobiia > Verrucomicrobiales > Verrucomicrobiaceae > Prosthecobacter. Next base: position 580,230 of record CAYVQY010000002.1, read on the forward strand.
GCAGAGTTTGCCCGTGACGAGTTGCAGGCGGACGGCTGGTGCTTTTTCCAGACGAGCGGATCGGAAGGCCGGCGCAAGTGGGTGGGGCTGACCAAGGAATCCCTGCTCGTCTCCGCGCGCGCCGTGAATGCGCATTTCAACATCACCAGGGACGACCACTGGCTGCTCGCGCTGCCCGTTCATCATGTGGGCGGCTTTGGCGTATTGGCACGGGCTTTTCTGAGCGGCAGCAAGGTGACTCGGCTGACTGAGAAATGGGATGCGCCGCGTTTCGCCAGAACATGCACGGAAGCGGGTGCCACACTGGCATCACTGGTGCCCACGCAGGTGTTTGACCTGGTGGCGGCGAAACTGGACGCGCCGAAGTCGATGCGTGTCGTACTGGTCGGCGGTGGCGCCTTGAGCCTTGAGATCGAGTCCGCCGCCCTGAGCCTCGGCTGGCCGGTACGGCGCACTTATGGAATGACGGAAACGGCTTCGCAGGTGGCATCCCAACGAACCGAAGGCGGCGAAATGGAAGTGCTGCCGATCTGGCAAGTCAGCACGGATGAAGTGGGCGTGCTCACTGTCCGCGGCGAGGCGCTGGCGCGAGGCTACGCGGTTCAAGAGTCCAGGTGGTGGAGATGGGAGGCCATTTCTGGCGACGCGGGCCTGCGCACGCGTGATCGCGTGGAAATCTGGCAGGCCGGAGGCGGTCAGTGCCTGCGCTTCACGGGCCGCGAGGCTGGAATCGTCAAGATTCTGGGCGAACTGGTCGCCCTCAGGCCGATTCAGGAGCGCCTGGACGTGCTGCGACTGGACATGGGGCTGCACACCGGCGAAGCCGTGGTTTGCGATCTGCCTGATCCGCGTAAGGAAGCGCGATTGGTGCTGGCAGTGAGCCAGATGAGCGAGGCACATGCTTTTCAGCTTCAAAAACGCCTCAACGAGGGCCTCAGACCTTTCGAGCAGGTTATGGAATGGAAGGCGCTCCCTTCCCTGCCACGCGGGGAACTCGGGAAGGTCCAATTCGCCGAATTAAGAGTCCTGCTGGGCTGAGCGGTTACTTGCTCTTTGGAGCAGCGGTGTCCAAAGGCGTGATCACCGGGCGGTCCTTCATCTCGGGGGAGATCAAATAGTTCTTCGTGTTGGAAGGATCAGGAATGAACGAAATCAGGAACAGCTCCTCGATTCGGTCCGTCAGCGTTTCCTGGGAGGTGCGAACGGTGGCGTGAACGTAGCCTTTGTCCTTCTCCTGAACGAGTCCGAGGACGGTGATTTTGAGCGTCTCCTGCTTCCGTTGAGTGGCTTCAGGGGTGAGCTTAAGCTTTTTGTGCCAGGCCTCACGATCCGTCTGATAGAACTCCTGAGGAGTCATTTTCTCCAGATCGCGGACGCCGCTGACATTGTAACCGGCGAGCATGGTTTCCTCGTCGGTCATCGTCGGCGCGGATTTGATGATGTTGATGGTTTCGCGCTGACGGCGCTCCAGAGAGTCCTCCACGAGCATCTGGGAGGCTGTCTTCCAATCCTGCATGACGACCGCCGTGAGGTACTTTTTCACCAACTCCGCACATGGGTGGTCGAGCGGCAGAACCTCGGAACGCGCGGCCGGGGCGGCTGCGAAAAACAAGGAAACAAGGAGGAAGCTGCTGAGAAGGGAACGCACTTGCATGGGAGATCGGATGACGCTTGAGGAATAACGCTGTAAGCGCAGGGACAAAAGCCGTCAAACGAAGAAAGCCGCCACCTGGGAAGGCCTCCGGCGTCAGTTTTTTGATTTCTTTGTGAACAAAAAAGCTCTAATCTCCGACCAAGCACATCGCTTAACATCCTATGAAACACATCATCCTCTCCTCCATCGCCGCCACTGCATTGTTCACCTCGTCCTGCTCCGGTCCGGGCGCCCAGAAAGGCGCGATCATCGGCGGCCTTGGCGGCGCGGCAGCCGGCGGCATCATTGGCAACCAAAGTGGCCGCGGCCTCGAAGGAGCCGCCATCGGTGGTGCGCTGGGCGCCCTCGGCGGTGCGGCCATCGGCAATTCCCAGGACCGTCGCCGCGGCTATTGATCGTTCCCGCCATCAAATCAAATCACCCACAACGATAACCCACCATGAAAATCCCCACTTCATACAAACACGTCGTTCCCTCCGTCTTGTGCGCTCTGTCACTGGTCTCTTGCGCGACAGGGCCGAATGCGCAAACCGGCTCCGTGATTGGAGCCCTCGCAGGTGCCGGTGTCGGCGGCATCGTCGGTGCGCAGAGCGGCCGCGGCCTTGAGGGCGCGGCCATCGGGGCCGGCCTTGGCGCCCTCGGCGGCAATGCCATCGGCAACTCTAGAGACCAGCAAAACACGCGCCGGCAGCAGGGCTACTACGACCGCAACGGCAACTACCGCTACTATTAAGTCGCGAAGGAGAGCAGGTCTCTCCGATCAATCCCAATCAGCCTGTCCGACGAACTCTTCGTTGGACAGGCTTTTTGTTTTGCGGGTAGAGTACCCGATGATGCAGCAGCTCGCCAATGCACGGCGCTTTTTTTCAGAGAACGACTGGCGCATGATCCTGGCACGGATGAACGCTCGTGACACGCATCCCATGGTGCAGTTCATCAAGTACGGCATCTGTGGCGTGGGTGCGCTGATCGTTCACCAGACCATCTGGACCGCCTGCTCCGCGTGGCTCTACCCCGCCATCGACAGCGCTCTCCCCAGGGATGTCCGGGCCATTCATTCCACCTACAACAACGCCATCGCCTTCCTGTTCAGCAATGTTTTCGCCTACGTCACCAACGTGCTCTGGGTTTTCCAGCAGGGGCGGCACCACTGGGTGAAGGAGTTTTTCTACTTCACGCTCGCCAGCACGCTCGGCTTTGTCGCGGGCCTCGCCGCAGGCCCCTTCCTCATTCACAAGTACGGAATCAACTCCGTCGTCGCGCAAGGCCTGCTGGTTGTCGTATCGGTGATGGTGAATTTCGTGTGCCGCAAATTCTTCGTTTTCAAGAGCTGAGCGGCAATGCTGAATGTCGTCCTGTATCAGCCAGAGATTCCCCACAACACGGGAGCCATCGGGCGTCTGTGCCTCGCCACCGGCGCACGCCTGCACCTGATTCAGCCTCTCGGGTTCAGTCTAGAGGACAAGCACCTCAAGCGCGCCGGACTCGACTACTGGCAGGAGGTGGATGTCCACGTCTGGGACCACTGGCAGGCTCTGGCCGATGGCATTGCTCCGAAGGCGGCGGTCTATTTTATCGAATGTGGCGGAGAGACCCTGCACTGGGATGCGGATCTCGCCTGCACCGAGGTGTATCTCGTGTTCGGCCCCGAAACACGCGGCATTCCCCCATCCGTGGTCGATCCGGAGCGTTGCCTTCGCATACCGATGCAGGGCACGCGCAGCCTGAATCTCGCCACCGCAGCGGGAATCGTGATGTACGAAACTCTCCGGCAGCAGGCGAGGGCGGGCATCGTGTCTTGACGCATCGGCGCATCTGCGGAGCGTACGCGCACCTCTTATGAGCCAGGACGCCGCCCCACTCGCCGCTACAGACGTACACCGCACCTACCATCTCGCGGGGCACGATCTGCCCGTGCTTCGAGGCGTGAATCTTGAAGTCGCCGCAGGGGAAAAGGTGTTCCTGTGCGGCCAGTCCGGCGCGGGCAAGACGACGCTGCTTTACGTCCTCGGCGGACTGGAACAGCCGACAGGAGGCGATGTGCTGGTGCATGGCCGCTCCCTTTACAAAGCGGCGGCCGCTGAACGTGCGCGGACCCGCAATCAGGTGATGGGCTTCGTTTTTCAGCATTACTTTCTGCTCCCTGAACTCACCGCCCTCGAAAACGTCGTTTTGCCGGCCATGATCGGCGGCAGAAAAGCGGAGGCACGCGCACGGGAGCTACTCGACCGCGTCGGTCTCAGTGAGCGACTGGACCATCTTCCGACGGAGCTTTCCGGCGGTGAACAGCAGCGCGTGGCCATCGCGCGGGCTCTGATCAACAATCCCGGCATCCTTTACGCCGACGAACCCACCGGCAATCTGGACGCCAAAACCGGATCGGGCGTCATCGACATGCTCATGCAGGTCGTTGATGAGGAAAAAAAGACTCTCATTGTCGTCACTCACGATCAAACCCTCGCCAAGCGCGGCGACCGCCGGCTGACACTTAAAGAAGGGCGCCTGGAAGAGGGCTGAAGTCCCGGTCCAGCCGCCCGAATCGCTGCCAATCCCCCACCATCGCATGTCTTCGGAATCCCAAACGCCCCAACAAGACGTCGGAAACGAACCCCTGCCCAGCCAGTGGCAGACGCAGCCAAAACGCGGCTGTTTCAGCAGCTTCGCCCGTGTTTTACTCCTCCTGATCATTCTTACCGGCCTCCTGCTGCCGTTCACCCCGTACGCCGGAAAGGTGAAGCGCGGCCTGCAGGACATCATTGAGGCTGCCAACGGTACCAAAGAACGCATCGTCACCCGTGATGTGCCTCGTGAAGTGATTAAAGAGGTGCCGGTGACGAAGGAGGTCATCAAGCAGGTGGAAGTGATCAGGGAAGTTCAGCCGCCGCTCCCTGAGAAGTACATTCCTCGCAAGGAAGTGGACGTGGCGTCTCTCTTCAACGGCATCACGGTGAAGACCAAGCTGCTTACCGAAGAGGGAGGGTTCGCCAGCCTCGAGCGCCTTGATCCTGAGTCTTACAAGGCGGAGTTCCAGCTTAGCATTCGCGTGCCGAAGGCCAACCAGACCCTTCCAGAGCTCGCCCGCATCAACAAGCACCTTCCCGCGATCCTTCCAGATCTGGATGCGATGCTGCCCGCTGCGAAGGTTAGCGGCTTTTACCATAAACTTTACCAGAACAAGACCGACCGCGTTCAGAACGATCTCACACGCCTCAATCGCGCCCTCGACCGCCACAACTTCTACGACTGCGAAACCATCCTGGAACTGACGCACCCTGGCACTCAGCGTCGAGCGATGCTCATCCAGTCAGAGATGGATGTCGTCGCCGACGGTTCCGACGGCGACCGCATGCCGACGCTCGACGAGTACATCTTCATGTCCGACTACTACCAGCCGTTCACGAGCTACGCGTGGGGTAAGAAAACGAGCACGCCGAATCCGCTGCTGGCAAAGTGGGAGTCACGCCTGAAAAAGGCCGAGGAGGAATACAAAATCAAAGGCCTCTCCGCCGCCCGCAACTTGGAGTTGCGTTCCCTCATCAGCACGATCAAGGCCGAGATCAGCGACATGAAAGCCCGCAGCAGCCTCATCGCCGAAAAGGACCCCTTCGTGGTCATCTCCCTCCTTTTTCGCGGCTACGGCGACAGCAACAAATTCACCCCGCAGATCGGCGATTACGCCGTCGTCATTCACGAAGGCAAGATCTACCCCGCGATCTGCGGCGACTACGGCCCCAGCTTCAAAATGGGCGAGGCCTCCCTCCTCATGGCCAAGACCATCAATCCCAAAGCGACGCCCTACATCCGCCCCGAAAGCGATTTGAAGGTTACCTACCTCATCTTCCCCGGCACCGCCGAAAAGACCCGCTCTCCGCCGGACATGGCCAAATGGAAAGAGCAGTGCGAGAAATACATCGGCGAGATCGGAGGCTTGGGAGCCGGTTATCCTCTCCACGTCTGGGAAGACCCCTTCAAGAAGCCTGAGCCGCCGCCCACGGAGCCAATCGCTCCCGGAGCTTCCACTCCAGAAGGCACACCCCCAACATCAACGACTCCTGTTCCAACGCCTCCGAGTCCTCCAGCCACCCCTGCCAATTCGGATGCTTCCAACAAAAAGTGATCCATGAGCAAGGAGCCAATGCAGCTCATCAGTGCGATTGGAATCGCCTTCTTGGGGCTGTACGGCCTCTTGCTCGTGAAGCTCGACTCCGATTCGTTGTACAATCACTCGCGCGCTGCTTTCTTGGTCAGCTTGTTCGGACGCGAAGGCGCACGCTGGTTCATCGGAGGCATTGGCTTCTTCCTGCTGCTGGTCGGTCTCACACTGGTCCTGAGCTGGCTCTACGAACCATCATGAGCATTTCTGCGCATCCGCCCACTGCTTCGCAAAATAAGTGAGGATCATGTCCGCACCGGCGCGGCGGATGCCGATCAGCGACTCGTGAACGATTTTCGCTTCATCCAGCCAACCGGCGGCTGAGGCGGATTTGACCATCAGATACTCGCCGCTGACCTGATAGGCGGCGACGGGCAGCGTGGTGGCCGCCCGGATCTTCGAGATGATGTCGAGGTAGGGCCCTGCTGGCTTCACCATGAGGATGTCCGCCCCTTCCGCCTCATCGAGCGCGGCTTCACGCAGCGCCTCGCGGGCATTGGAGGGATCCATTTGATACGTCTTTTTGTCCCCGGCCTTTGGGGCCGAGTCCAGAGCCCCGCGGAAGGGACCATAGTAGGCGCTGGCATACTTCGCCGTGTAACTCATGATGGAAACCGATTGGAATCCGGCGGCGTCGAGCGCGGAGCGCAGCGCCCCGACGCGGCCGTCCATCATGTCGCTCGGAGAAACCATGTCCGCGCCGGCTTTGGCGTGGCAAAGCGCCTGCTGCTGGAGGACGGCGACAGTTTCGTCGTTCAAGATGCGACCTTCTTCCGCCACGAGGCCGTCATGCCCGTCGCTGTTGTAGGGATCCAGTGCCACGTCCGTGATCACCGTCAGCGTCGGATGCGCGATCTTCAAGGCGCGGATGGCGCGGGGAACGAGGCCGTCATCAGCGTGGCAGGCCTCCGCGCCTCTGGTTTTCAAGTGATCGGGGATGCGCGGGAACAAGACGACCGCAGGCACGCCAAGCGCGTGCGCCGAGCCCGCCTCCTGCACCAGCCCGTCGATGCTCCAGCGCGTACAGCCGGGCATGGAGGCGATGGGCGTGTTCTCCGTGCCTTCCTGGATGAAGAGCGGATAAATAAGATGCCCCGGCGTCAGTTCGGTCTCCCGCACCAGATCGCGCATGGCGGGTGACTGGCGGTTGCGGCGTGGGCGTATAGGGAGGTTCATGGCGATGATAGTTTACAGTGGTTGACGATCGTTGAGGCTGCCGCGTTGACCATGGTTTGCCAAGCCACCTTAAACTTTCGTCAACAACATCAATAATCGTAAACTCCGTCTTTGCTCACGGAAGTTCCTTGATCTGAATGCGGCGGTATTCCATCACGCCGCGGTCGCCCTCGAGCCCGATGGGGCCAGTGGGCGGAAGTTGGAGGGCGGCTTCGAGCACTTCGCCGTTGCAGGTGCAGTGGGCGACACCGTCCTTAACCTCGACGAGCATTTGATTCCATTCCTGAGGCTTGTACTGCTTCAATTCCTTGTAGGGGCCGGCCACCAGGTAGTCGCGGCACTGGAGCTGCGGTTTGCGGATGAAAACGCCGCTGTCGGCGTTCACGGAGGCGCGGAATTCGAGTTTGAGCACGAAATTCTTCGGAAACTCCTCCACGGTGTAAAGCTGGCCGGTGAGCTTGTCCATTCCGTCGGGAAAAGTCACGGCGATGACGCCGTCCTTCACGATGTAGCGGCCCGCATCCGCCGCCTCGGTCTTGCCGTCGTGCTTTTCGGTGACTTCACCGACGGTCGGAGTCTTGCGGTCGGTTTTGGCCCGGAAGCACCAGCCGGTGAGGTCTTTGCCGTTAAAAAGTGATTTGAATCCCGCATCAGGCTTCCAGTCTTCGGCATGGAGGGTGGAGAAGGTGAGTGCGAGGAGGAGGGCGATGTGTTTCATGGTTGGATGGGTCAAATGGATCACGCTGCCGCAGGCGGGATTATTTCCCTTCTTCGAGCGCCTGTTCGAGCGCCCGCCAGGCGAGCATGGCGCACTTCACGCGCTGGGGGAATTTCTGCACGCCTTCGAGGAGGATCAGTTCGCCGAGAGCGTCTTCGTCCTGCGGGCAGCCATCGCCCATGACGACACGGCGGAAGTCCTCGCGCATGGCGGCGGCCTGTTCTCGAGACTTGCCTTTGATCTTCTGCGTCATCATCGAGGCGCTAGCCTGGCTAATAGCACAGCCTTGGCCGGTGAATTTGAGATCCTCAATCTCTCCCTTGTCATCAAGACGCAGCCAGACGTCGATTTCGTCACCGCAGGAGGGATTGTCACCGTGCGCGTGCAGGCAGGGCGGCGGGATCTCGCCATGATTGCGGGGATTCCTGGAATGATCGAGGATCACCTGCTGATAGAGATCACGGAGTTCGTCGGAAAGCGGCATCAGGAGAAGAATTGGTTCGCGGCATTGAGGACTTCGACGAGACGATTGATCTCCTCGATGGTGTTGTAAAAGTAAAAGCTGGCCCGTGTCGTCCCTGGCACCTTGAAGCGCTTCATCAGCGGCTGCGTGCAGTGGTGTCCGCCGCGCATGGCCACGCCGTGGGTGTTGGCAAATTCCACAAGATCGTGCGGATGGGCGGATTCGAGGTGAAAGGCCACCAGCGAGCCGCGCTGGCCGCTCTGCGGGCCTAAAATGCGGATGCCCGGCACCTCGCTCATGCACTGCACGGCGTAGTTCGCCAGATTGTGATCGTGCCGGTGGATGTTCTCCAGACCGATCGCCTCCAGGTAGTCGATGGCAGCCCCGAGTCCGATCACACCGGCGATGTTCGGCGTGCCTGCCTCAAAACGGTGAGGCGGCGGCTTGTAGGTGCTGCCCTCGAGCGTCACGGAGAGGATCATCTCCCCACCACCGTGCCAGGGCGGCATCGCCTCCAGCAGCGCCATCCGACCGTAAAGAACACCGATTCCGGTCGGGCCGCACATCTTGTGACCGGAAAAGACGAAGAAGTCGCAGCCCAGCTCTTGCACGTTGATCGGCAGGTGGCCGGCGCTCTGGGCTCCGTCGAGCAGCGTCACCGCGCCGACAGCACGGGCCTTTGCGCAGAGTTCACGGGCTGGATTGATCGTCCCCAGCGAGTTCGAAATGTGGACAAAGGCGAAGAGCTTCACCTGCTCAGTCAAAAGCGTCTCCAGCGCCTCCATGTCCAGCGTGCCGTCGTCGAGCACTGGCACATGTTTCAGCGTCGCTCCTGTCCGCTGCGCCAGGAGCTGCCAGGGGATCAGATTGCTGTGGTGCTCCATGCCCGTGACAAGAATGACGTCCCCCGCCCGCAGGTTCTGTGCTCCCCAGGTGTTGGCGACGAGGTTGATGCCCTCCGTGGTGCCCCGGGTGAAAATGATCTCGTCGGGAGATGCGGCCCCGACAAAGCCCGCCGCTTTTTTCCGCGCCAGCTCGAAGGCCTCCGTCGCCCGGGCGCTGAGTTCATGCAGTGCCCGGTGGACGTTCGAATTGTCGCGCTCGTAGTAGTGACTGAGCGCCTGAATGACCGCACGCGGCTTCTGGCTGGTGGCGGCGCTGTCCAGATAGACCAGAGAATGCCCGTTCACCTCCTGGGTGAGAATGGGGAAGTCGGAGCGTATGCGATGCCAGTCCATGGTTGTGGGAAACAATACGCCACCACTTCCGCAAGGATCACCGCGGATTCAAGCGGAGGATGTCAGCTCCGCAGACAAACGCACCGCGTTGAAGCTTTCAGCGTGAGGCGACGGGAGACGAAACTTCCCCCCCTCCAACTGGGCCGGAACCCGCGTAGATGCCTCGCGATTCGATCTGACGGGCGCGTTCCTCGATGGAGGCAGGCTTCACCCCTTCCTCATTCTCAGCGAGATAGCCCATCAGCGCAGACCCGGTCTGGTCCAGTATGCGCACCGGGTAGCTGTTCATCAATCCTCCCAGGGTGCTGCAACTGGTCAGACACGCGGTGAAAAGAACAAGAAGGGCAGAACGAAGGAGGTTCATTGCGGAGGTGTTTATCATGCGGGGCGGAAGGTGTAAACAATTTAGATTTCAGCGGGCCGCCAGTCCGGGTTCCACCAACCCCCTGGGCACGGCGGGCGGGGCAAAGTTTCCGCGATCCTCAATCTGCGCCCCTCGTTCCATGAGGGATCCGGGTGCGCGATTCGCACCGTCTTCCTCGACAAACATGAGCGCCATCGGAGCCAAGCGGAGGGCTGAATTGATCAGCCCACAGTTGGTCAAGAGCACGGAGGCGGCAATGCCGAGGAATAAACGGGAAAAAAGCATCATTTCGTCCGGTCTATCATAGTCAGCCTCGGGAGTAAATAGATTTTCCTGAGCTCCCCGGGCTGACTTCCGATCCCAAAATCATGCCTTCGGCTTCAGGAACAGCACCTTCCAGCGATCCAGCCAGCGGGCGCGGAGATCGACGCGGAACCAGCCTTCGGAGTTGCGGGGGCTGACGCGCACGCCTGAGAGGTCGCCGAGTTCCTTGAGGTCATACTTGCCCCAGGTCTTGCCGAGATCGGGCGAGAAAAGGAAGCCGCAGTCGCAGGGATTGGCGTTGCCGTATTCAGGGACGACGATCACTGGGTCGTCGATGGTCATCGCGGCGATCTCGTATTCCGCCGGGTAAATGCAGGTGTGCTTTGATTTGTCGGCGATGTTTTTCGGATCGCAGCGGAAGATGCCGCGGTCATAGCTTTCGCGGAGTGATTTGGGGCCGTTGGCGTCGGCCACCCAATAGACCTGGCCGTCCACGAAATTGATGCCACCGGACTTGAAGCGCGAGTTGGCGTCCGACGACACGACGACCCTCCACTTCCATTGATCTGCCGCCGCATCGTAAACGCCGCGCAGCCAGTGACACTCCAGGCCGACACCGATCTTGCGGTCGATGTCGCCGGTGCAGGCGTAAAAGGCATCCTCCACCGGGTTGTAGGAGACGGAGTGGATGTGGCGGCAGACGACCGGGTTGTCGGGATGGCCGATCCAGTCGGCGGGATCGGCGTCCTTGTGCTGGAATTCGGGATTTCGTCCGAACGAATAGGCGATCTTGATCGTCTCGCCGCCATCGACGGAATAGTAGATGTTCGGTGGCGTGGGACCGGTACGGACGTTGCAGTAATTGCCCCAGATTAGCATTTCACCAACATCCTTGACCTGGAAGGTGTGGACACCGTCGAGGGAATAAAAATGCCAGCCGGGCACCTCGCCCTCGCGAAGGGTGTGGAACTGGTAGTCACCGCCGTCTTGATTGCGGACGGTGATTTCGCGAATCGTCGCGAGCTTGTCGGTCGCGAGAAAAATCCGGCGCTGAGTGGCAAAGACCACATTGCCGTTTGCGAGAAGGCTGCTGAACTGGATGTTCTCCGCGTCGGCGAAGTCCGCCTTATGAAGCCAGGTTTTGGCGTTATCGTCGGAAAGGAAAATCTTGGCGTCGCGAAAGCCGAAAGCGCGACTGCCGCGTTGAGCGTCGATCCAGGGGCCATCGTCCGGCGCGAGCTTGTACCAGAAGTGCTCCGTTTCGCCCGTCCCGCCGACGGGAGCCGACTGGAGCCGCGTCGTCTTGGCAAAAAAGAGTCCGCACGTCGTTGCGGCAGTCGCAGCCAGGATGTCGCGGCGGGTGGGTGAGGCGTGGATTTTCATGTCGTTGCCCAGCAGTCTGGAGAGAGACCGTAAAAAATGCAATCCGCTATGAGGTGGGTGGGGGAGATGAAATCCGCCCCCAAGGCCGCCACGGGGGAAGGGTTTCCCACGCGGATGGAGCAGACGGCATCCGCCTGCGGCAACGAAAGTGTAAAACGCTGCGAATTTTCGTGTGAGCTATCTCCACACCCGGCAGTGTTGGGGTCATGCAACCTACTCGATTGATTCTTTTGGTCCTCCTCAGCATCAATGCGTCCTTCGCCGCCGACCGACCGAACGTTCTCTTCATCGCCATCGACGACCTGCGGCCAGAGCTTGGGTGCTATGGCTCGAAGGCCGTCCATAGTCCGAACCTGGATCGTCTGGCTTCCGAGGGGAGGCGCTTTGACCGAGCCTACTGTCAGCAGGCGATCTGCTCGCCCTCGCGCGCCAGTTTGCTTTCCGGGATGCGACCGGATCAGACCGGCATCACGCACAACTACGTCGAGTTCCGCGATCTGAATCCCGACGTCATCACCCTGCCTCAGCACTTCAAGGCGAACGGTTACGTCACCGTCTCCACCGGGAAGATTTTTCATCGCCCAGGAGACGATCCGCAGTCCTGGAGCCGCCAGCCGGCGACCCGGAAGGTGCCGTATCCGAAACCGAACTACACCTTTGCCGATCCGAAGAATCACGAGCTGCACATGCGGCAGAGGAAGGAGATGTTCGAGAAGTATGGCGAGGCTTCGAAACACGGTCTGGCCAGCGGTCCGGCCTACGAGTGCTACGACGTGCCCGACCACGCCTACATCGACGGCTGGAACACGGAGGTCGCCATCGCCACGCTGAAAGACATGCGGGAGTCCACCCCGGAAAAGCCCTTCTTCCTGGCCCTCGGTTTCAAGCTTCCGCACCTGAACTGGGTGGCTCCCAAAAGGTACTGGAATCTCTACGACCGGGACCAAATCAAGCTCACCGAGCAGGTCTCCGGCCCGAAGGACGGTGCGCAGATCGGGCTTCATCCATCCTTCGAACTTCGCGTCCGCGAACTCATCCCAAAAATCGGCCCGATGGGGGACGACCTCTCCCGCACGCTTCTCCACGCCTACTATGCCAGCGTCAGCTACGTCGATGCCTGCATCGGCAAAATGATCGCCGCCCTCGATGCAGCGGGCGTTCGTGACAACACGATCATCGTCGTCTGGGGTGACCACGGCTGGCACCTCGGCGAGATGGGCACCTGGGGCAAGGCCACGAACTACGAGATCGCCACGCGCGTTCCGCTGATCATCACGACGCTGGACATGAAAGAGCGGGGCGCTGGATCGAAGTCTCTCGTTGAGTTTGTGGATCTGTATCCCACGCTTTGCGAGCTGGCCGGCCTGCCCCGGCCCGACCACCTCGCCGGCACCAGCCTGGTGCCGATTCTAGAAAATCCCGCGGCCACCGTGAAAGACAGTGCGCTCAGTCAGTTCCCCAGCCCTGCTCTACGCGAGTGGGCGGCGAATCCGCTGTCGGCGGAGATGCGCGAGACCTTTTTCGGTCCCCTTATCGAGGAGGTCGAAGAACGAATCATCGCGCAGCAGGGCGAATCGTGGGACCGTGAATTGTTTGAGAAGCATCTCATGGGCTACTCGCTCCGAACGGAGCAGCATCGCTACATCGCCTGGCTCGACAGCCGCGACCTGAGCCGCAAGCCGCTGGCCGAGGAGCTCTACGATCACGAGGCTGACCCGCAGGAGACCGTGAATGTGGCGAAAGCCAATCCGGAACTGACCAGGGAACTCTTGGCCCAACTGAAGACGTCCATCAGAAGGTGAGGCGCGGCCCCCCGCAGGGAATCCGATTCGGATGACCTCTTCCGCTTCACTTCACCCTAACCAGCTTCCAAGGGTAACGGCGGTCGGCATTCCACTCGCCGACGTAAATGTCCCCCGCGCTGTCCACATAGAGATCGTGGCAGTGTTTGAAGACGGCCTCTGTTTGATGCATCGGCTGGAGCTTGCCGTCGGTGTAAACCGGCTCGCTGCCGCCGGGGGCGCTGAGGACGCGCTTGGTCTTGCGGTCGAGCACGAGGACGAAGCCGGACTGCGGCAGCCTTTTTCCCGTGCCGTTCTCTTTGCTCCAGCAGACGGCGGTGTAGATCTTGTCATCGCGAATGGCGAGCTGGCCTGCAAAGGCGCCCGGCAGTTCGATGGTGTCCACATAGGCGCCGTCGAGCGTGAAGGCCTTGATCTGGCTCTGGCTGCGTGAGGGCACCCAGACGAGCGGGCCGCGCGAATCACTCGCATCGATGGAGATGCCGTGGGCGTTGCTGAGGTTCGCGTCGTCCTTCGTGGGGCCTCCCCACTTCTTCAGCAGCTTTCCTTCCAGCGTGAACTCGTAGATGAAGTTCGATCCGTAGCCGTCTGCGATCAGCAGCGTGCCGCCGGGCGTGTAAGCCGCGTCACAGGGCATGAACTTGCCCTCGTTGATGCCGAGTTCCTGCGGCGTGGGAAACTTCCGCAGCACCTCTCCCGCCGTGGTCAGCAGGGTGACGCGCCCCTGACCAGCCTTCGGATTCCATCCCTCAGCTGCAAAGTGCCAGCCGCAGTCGATGTGCAGCAAATATTCCGTGCCGTCCTTTTCGAAAATCTCCAGCCCGTGACCGCCGCCGAGCCCCCGGCTGATGGAGCGCACGTAGCTGCCGTCTTTCTCAAACACGATGAAGTCATTCTGCGGATGATCGGTGACGAGGTAGATGCGCCCGTCGCGTCCCTCGGCAAGTGCATGCGAATTGATCACCGGGGCGACCGCGGGATCGGCCTTTGCCCACTTCATATCCACACGATAGCGGGCGCTGCCGTGGCCGATCGTCAGGCCCTGCGAAGCCGATTCGCTTTCCTGTGCCCGCCCGCTGTGGGTGACGAGAGAGATGCCGAATGAGAGAATGAGGAGGACTTGCATGGACATAAGGTAAAACATACGAGCCATCAGGAGCCGAGCAATCATGACCGAAAAGCGTGTCCGGCCATTCCCCACTCTTCAGACTGCGGAGGCGGGTGTTTGAGGACGCCACGACTCCCGCTCACTCCAGCGTCCGGCCCAGCCAGCGGTCAAACCAGACGAAGGTCAGCCGCCGAGCCACGCCCGGATAGCTGTGACCGCCGGGAAAGGAGAACCAGCTGAAGCAGTCGCCCGCGCCGAGTTTCTCCAGCATGCCCGGCATGCTCGCGGGCTTCATCTTGTGCTGCGTCTCGTAGTATTCCAGCGTCTCCGCGTAGCCGATGCGCTCCTGCCGGGCCTTGACCGCACTGGGCAGACCTTCGGCATCCCGCCAGTTGGCATAGATCGGGAACGTCTCGATACACTTCGGGAAAATCTTGTGACGATAGAACTCCTGCTCGCTGGAAATCAGCATCAACGGCCGCGGGGCGACCAGGGCCATCAAACTGTCGAAATCGATCGGAATGCGCTTGGTCGAATCGTCGATGTAGGGACGGAATCCCTTGATGTAAATGTAGGGGCCGCTGTTTGGGTAGAAGCCGAAGCGGCGGTGCAACTCCTCGCTCTTGCTCACCGGATCGCCCTCCTTCCATGGTTCCCACGAGGGCTTTGGATTGCGCGCCCAAGCGTCCGCGTTGCGATACCAGTCGAGCACGCCGCCATTGCTGATGGTGGCCGTGATGCGTGGATCAAAGGCCGCCGCAAACAAGGCGGTGTGCCCGCCCAGCGACCAACCGGTGCAGCCGATGTGCTTTTTATCGACGAAATCCAGCGTCTGGAGGAAGTCCACGCTGCGCATGATGTCCCAGGTGTTCTTGCCCACGATCGACCACTCCGGGTGCTCCTGATAGAAACGCCGCGTGTCCATCGCGCGATCACCTGGACGTATGCGTTCGCCATCCGTGAGCAGGTCGATGCTCAGCGTCACAAAACCGTGCCGCGCCAGATTCTTGCCGTAGGTCGCGCCGACTTTCGGATCACGCGGCGGATCGACCGGGCGCCGTCCGGAGATTCCAATGGTGCTGTCCTTGCCGGAGCCGAAGGTCGTGCTGTGGATGCAGATGATCGCAGGCGTCGGTTTCTCGCGTGCCGCATCCGGCACCAGCAGCCAGGCCGTGACCCGGTCGTCGGCTTCGGTTTGAAAACTGACATGGTAGCGCGTGGAGCTGTCTTCCTTCGCGATCTCCTTCATCTCCGGACGCAGCGCCGGAATGTCGGTCGGAAAATCGCCCAGCAGTTCGAGCCAGCGCCGTTCCACCTCCTTTCGGCGCTCAGGCCACGGCCTGTCCGGCAGAATCTCGGAGAGCGCGGTGATCCCGTCATTTTCACCGGCGGACAATCCGCCGGTGAGCACCCCGAGCAGCGTGAGTGCGCGGCCAATCCAACCCAAGACATTTTTCATAGCTGATAATTCGCGCATGATCCGGCCTTCCTTGCCCTGACTTCCCGAAATGCGAAAACCCGAGCCCGCTGAGCAGCGAACGCATGGCTTGCTCTGACGGCACGCGTCCTCCAGAATGACGCCACGTGCAATGCAGGCCGCGTTCTCTGTCACTCGGTGCTCCAGTCCTCTCTTCGATTTCGACTCATGAACAAACCGAACATCATTTCTCTTGGCGAGGTTCTCTGGGATCTCTTTCCCGCCGGCCCGCGCTTCGGCGGCGCTCCCGCCAACTTTGCCTGCCATGCCGCCAACCTCGGCGGCGCTGTGACCATGGTCAGCGCTGTGGGTGATGACGAGCACGGCCGTGAGGCGATCCGTATTCTCGACGGCTTCGGCATCGACACCCGGATGGTGGCGATCCATGCCAGTGCGCCCACCGGCACCGTGGGGATCGAGCTGGATGACAGGGGCAAGCCAACCTTCACCATCCACGAAAGATCAGCCTGGGACGGCATCGCGTGGACGCCGGATCTCGAAACTCGCATCACCGAAGCGGACGCGATCTACTTCGGCACTCTCGGTCAGCGTGGAGAAGTCTCCCGCGCCACGATCCGACGCGCCCTGGGTGTCACGAAGGAGCGCGGCCTCGTTCGCGTGCTCGATGTGAATCTGCGTAAACCCTTCTACGACGCGGCACTGATTCGCGACTCCGTGGCGCTGGCGAGTGTGCTCAAACTCAGCGACGACGAGCTGGCAGAAGTCGCCGCCGCCTGTGACATCGCGACCGCGGCGAATGCGGAAGACACGCTGCGCACATTGCGTGAGCGCTTTGGACTCAACCTCGTGGTGATGACACGCGGCGCGGATGGGGCGCTGCTCGTCTCGGCGGAAGAAACCGTCGATCAGCCGGGGATTCCAACGACGGTCGTCGATACCGTCGGTGCCGGGGATTCCTTCACCGGGGCCTTTGTTCTGGGACTGCTCCGGGGGGATGCCCACGCAGACATCCTGCGCAAGGCCTGCGAAACCGCCGCCTATGTCTGCTCGCAGCCGGGCGCCGTGCCGCAGCTTCCCTGAATCACCCGCGTGGAAAATCATTCCAGCATGCAGTCGAACCATGAGACCACGACAGCCGGCGGCGCCTCAACGGAGTGAAGCGCGTCATTTTCCTTCGAGACCGAAGGCGGACAAAAGCTCCCGCTCCAGCCTCACGACGAGCGCCGCATGCTGCGGATCGGCGGCGAAATTTCGCGTTTCCGAGGGGTCAATCTCATGATCATACAGCTCGCGGGCCACGATCTCGCCGCTGCGCTTCTCCCACCATGCCACATAGCGATAACGCTCCGTCCTCAAGGCGCGTCCCGTGTTCTTTCCACCGTAACGCTCATACTGGCTCAGCGCGTGTCCGGTATGACTTCTCCCGGGCTCGCGCAGCGCGGGCAGGAGGCTCTCGCCCTCGAGGTGAGCGGGCACGGGGACTCCCCGAAGATCGCAAAGCGTGGGATATAGATCGACCAGTTCGGCCAGCGTGCGCGTCCGCCCCGGCTTGATCCCCGGCGCGGCGATCATGAGCGGCACGCGGGTGGCGATTTCGAAGTTCGTCATCTTCCCCCAGGCGCTCTGCTCACCCAGATGCCAGCCGTGATCAGCCCACAGGATGATCGTCATCGTCTCCAGGCGCCCCGTCCTTTCCAGTTCGTCCAGCAGCTTGCCGATTTGAGCATCCACATAGCTGATGCACGCAGCGTAGGCCTGCAGCAGCTTCAATTGCAGATCTTCGGGAATGGGGCCGACCTTCGGCACGCCGACATAGCTGCGCATCTCGTAGCCGTTCCATGCGACGCCCTCGTCGCGATCCGGCGGGTTGGGCATCGTGAGCCCGAGCTTTTTCGCCCCGCCGACGTAGCCGTCGGAATTGAACCAGGCCATGACCGGAGAGTTTACCGGCGGCAGCGGATTCTTGGCCAGCCAGCCGACATCAGGGCGGTAGAGGTCAAAGTAGCGCTTCGGAGCGACAAAGGGCAGATGCGGGCGGCGATAACCCACGGCCAGAAACAGCGGCTCGGCGCCGGAGTGCGCGCGCAGCGTGCGGATCACCTCCGCCGTCATGCGTCCGGCAAAGAGGGCCTCGTCGGCCACTTCGGGACTTTGCATGACCGGGCAGTCGAAACGCTCCGCGATGATGCTGGGGCCGCACGGACTTTTTTCATCCGTGACCTCCATCATCTCCCCTTCCCGCCCGGGAAAAGTCGCCGCGGACCAGTCACCCGGCACATCCCAGCCGTCGTGGTGAATTTTGCCAAAACCGCGCGCGTGGTAGCCGTGCCGCTTGAACCACGCGGGAAGCGAAATCGCGTCCGGGCGGCGCTGCCGAAAGGCCGCCACGTCCTCATCCTTGTGGCTGAAGACTCCCACCGCATCAGGCCGCAGACCGCTCAGCAGCGAGGTGCGTGACGGCCCGCATTTCGCATACTGGCAGTAGGCGCGTTCAAAGACCACGCTGCGCGCGGCCAGCCGGTCGATGTTCGGCGTGAGGACGTGCGGATCGCCGTAGCAGCCGAGCATGGGCCGCAGATCGTCGATGGCGATCATGAGAATGTCCTGACGCGACGCCTCCGCTCCGAGGATGAAACCGGGAGCGGAGAGCAGGAATGCGATGATGGCTGGTATCTTCATGAGGTCCGAACAAGTGAGCACGCGATGCGCGGCCGCAACAAGGCATTCTCAGACGGATTGGCGGACGCCGCGTGCTTTTGAGCGATGAAGAAGTGTGGCTGCGGGAGTTGAACAGCGTAGAAGTTTCGGTTTCACTGCCTTTCCCTCCCATGTCCGAAGTTTTCAACTCCAACTACCCCTCCATCGAGCACCTCCGCGAACGCGCCCGGAAGCGCACGCCGCGCTTCGCCTTTGAGTATCTGGAAGGCGGCTGCTTCTCGAACATCAACCTCCAGCGCAACACGGACGAGATTCGCGAGGTGCGCCTGCGGCCCTGGTATCTGCGGGACTATCCCGGCTCCGATCTGAAGACGGAACTCTTCGGCACGACCTACGACGCACCCTTTGGCGTCTCGCCCATCGGTCTTCAGGGCCTCATCTGGCCGCGGGCGACGGAGATCCTCGCGAAGGCCGCCCATCAGCACAACATCCCCTTCATCCTCAGCACAGTGGCAACAGCCAGCATTGAAACCGTTGCCGAACTCACCGAAGGCCGCGCCTGGTTTCAGCTCTACCATCCCACAGAGGACGCGCTGCGCGACAAGCTGATCGAGCGAGTGAAGAACGCCGGATTCCCCACGCTCGTCATCCTCGCTGACACCCCCACATTCGCCTACCGTCCAAAGGAAATCCGCAACGGCCTGTCCATCCCGCCTCGCATGACGCTGCGCAACGTCATCCAGATGATGCTGCATCCCACCTGGTCATTCAGCCAACTCGCCGCAGGAGTGCCTGAGTTCAAGACGATGAAACCCTACCTGCCAAAGGGCCTGAGCATGAAACACCTCGGCCTCTTCATGAACAAGACCTTCTCCGGTCGTCTGAATCCGGCCAAGATCGCTGCTATTCGCGACAAGTGGCAGGGCAAGCTCGTCGTCAAAGGCGTCGTGACCGAGGAGGATGCCGAAACCGCTCTCGGACTCGGTGTGGACGGCTTCATCGTCTCCAACCACGGCGGACGCCAGCTCGACGCCGGGCAGTCCACCATCAAACCGCTCACCGAGCTCGCGAAGAAATTCGGCCAGCGCACCACCGTGATGATCGACAGCGGTCTGCGCTCGGGACCGGACGTCGCCTGCGCCATAGCCAGCGGCGCGAAATTCGCCTTCATGGGCCGTTCCTGGATGTACGGCGTCGCCGCGCTCGGCAAAGACGGCGGCGATCACACCATGACCATGCTCAAACGCCAGCTCAAACAGGTCATGGAGCAGGTTGGCTGCGAAAGCGTCGCCGATCTGCCGAAGCACCTCGTGTGAACCTACGGTTTAAGCGACCGCCAAAGCCATTCCAAAAACGCGCCTCGACTCTGATCGATCATAACCGACTTCCCTCTCTCAGCCTCGTGCATGAGGTGCCACAGTTTCTTCGCTTCGAGATCACCTTTCTGCCGCTTCTCGAATCCCTTTTTCCAAACGGCTTCGAGGCTTTCCGTCAGCGGCTCGTCCAAACAGGCTTCGTAATTGGCGCAGAAGCCCTTCGTCCCGAAATACTGCGCCGCAGGCATGGCGGAATGATCCGCGCAGGCTTCAAGTTCATTGAAGAAGGTCACGAAATGCTTGTTCGCCACCAGCGTGCGCACCAGCAGGTCTGAATCGAGTTTTCCGGGCGTTGTTTGATGCTTCTTCGCCAATGCCGCCGCAAAACCCGCAGCCTCACCGGTCTGCATCCACACAGGTTCGAGACGCACCGCGCCCCAGGCGACATGCGTAGCGCTAAGGCACACGGGAACGATCAGATTGTCGATGTCCTTCGGCAGCAGGCAACGATACGGAATCTGTGCGGGACGTGACTCTTCGGTGAGAATGAGTTTGCCATCGTAGTCATATCCGGGACGGCGCTCGGTGGTGCAATCGTGTGAATCCATCGACCAGTCGGTGAAGGCGATGCTGTCGGCGTGCACCGGCGGCCGTGTCTGACCCGGAGCGGGCATGTTATCGTGCTCAGTGAAAACGTAGCGGCCCACGATGCGTCGTGCCTCACGCACATACATCTCATAGGGCAGGTTGCGGTTGTCGGGATACTCGTCGAGCGGCAGGCCGATGCGGCGAAACTCCTCGCGTTTCGCTGGCGGCACGGACTCGTCATTCTGCAGGAAGTACACCAGCCCAAGCGCGAAGTTCGTGTGCCGCGCGATGATCTTCTCCCGCTCCGGCCAAGTCGCTTCGGGATAGGCATGGTTTTCGCCGGGCAGGATGGCGCTGTTGAAGCTGCTCTTCCCATTCAGAGCACCCGCGCCCATGCCTTTGCGGTTGTAGTTCACATACTCCTCACGGTTGTAGCCCGGCGGCTTGCCCGGCAGGCGGATGTTTCCCGGCTCATTGCTGAGGCAGAAGCGATGGTTGTAGGCCTGGATCGCCCCATCGGCAGTGTGCGGACTCGTGGGATCAATGCTGCCCTGCACGTGAGCATACGTGTGCAGGTTCAGCTTTCCCTCCAGCACATCCTTCGGCCCCTTTTTCGACTCAATGTTGGTGAAAACCTTGCCCGCATGCGGCTCGCCGTATTCCTCGCGGCTCTCACGGCCGACGCGATATGGCACCTTCGCCGACGCCGCGAGATCGCCTTCGTAAGTGGCATCGACAAAGGTGCTTGCGGTCACCACGATGTCCTTCGTCGTGCCGTATTCACTTAAAGTGAGCGCTTTCAGTAACACGCCCTCCCGTGCCACTTCCGATGGATAGTGAGACAACAGCGTCGTGATGTTCTTCTCCGCCGATACGAGCTTGTTGAACAAGTGCTCGGCCACGGACGGCTCGAAGCGGCTCATCGGGTAATGCATCTGCGTGTAACGCGCCGCACTGTATTCGCGCGAATTCGCGCCAAACGTCTCGCGGTAGTAGTCTTCGATCATCCTCGCGTATTCGTTGAAAACCGGCGACCGCGGACCGCCGTAAAGCGCGTCCCACTGCATGAGCCCGTTCGTCAGCATGCCGCCGATGTGCCGGTTGTTCTGCACCAGCAGTACGCTCAGTCCTTCCCGCGCTGCACGCACCGCGCAGGCGACTCCTCCCGGCGTGCCGCCGATCACCACGACGTCAAAGCTCTTCCCATCCACCTCCGACGCCGTGCTGGATCGCACCGGTTGCACCTTCAGCTTCTTCGGGCTCCCTCCCGCCGTCTTTTTTGTCTGCAAAGTCTTCCACATGCCCAGCAGCGCTTCACCACGTGTTCGTTCGATTGGCTTCGAGTTCGCCAGTTCCGCTTCGCGCACCTGTTTCACCAGATCCATCGGCTTCAGCGTTCCATTCCGCAATGCATTCAACCCGCGGCCCCAGGCGGCACGCACGTCTTCCGTCAGCGGTTCGTCGAGGCCAGCGTTGTAGTCCGTAAAAAAACCCTTCGCAGCAAAATACTGCGCTGCGGCGACGCGTGGATCATCGGACGACACATCCACGTCGTTGAAGAAGCTCAGCATCACATGGCTCGCGGCCAGTCTGCGCAGCAGGGCATCTGGATCGAGTGCTACGGGCGTGACATTGTTTTGAATGGCGAGCGCGGCGGCATGGCCGGCAGATTCGCAGACGTTCATCCATGTCGGTTCCAGTCGGATCGTTCCCCACGCGACGTGCGTGCTGCTCAGGCACACAGGCACGAGCAGATTGTCCAAACCCTGCGGCAGGATGGCGCGATACGGCACCTGACCCGGGAAGGTCTCGACATCGAGCATCATCTTACCTTCCTCGAGCGCTCCTTCGATGCGGCGCGGGGTGCAGGCGTGCGTGTCGAGATACCACTCGGTCACACCGATGCTGTCCTGATGCACCGGCGCACGCTCCAGGCCTTCCGCGAGCATCGCGTCGTGCTGGGTGAAGAAGTAGCGCCCCGTGATCCGCCGCGCTTCGCGCACATAAAACTCGTGCGGACGATGCCCGTTGTCGGTGAACTCGTCCTTCGCCAGCCCAAACTCACGCCACGACTTCTGCCGTGCCGGATCGACGGATGGATCGTTCTGCAAAAAGTAGAGAAGGGCCATCGTCGTGTCCCAAAACGCATCCATGATCTTCTGTCGCCCGCTCCAGTCAGCCTCGACATAGTCGGTTTGCATACCGACAAGCTGCGGACGGTTCCAGCCACGTTTCGAGTTCGGAATGGGCGACACGATGGAGCCATGCTCCAGTAGTTTGAGCTTTTCCGGATCGTAATTCGCCGGTTTCTCGACTGGCAGCCGATTTGCCGGATCAGAGGTCAAAATCGTGCGGTAGTTGAAGGCCTGCACGTTTCCATCGGCCTCCCCCGTGCTCTCCGGCTGCTTGATGCGCTGAAAGCCGCTGAACTTCCGCAACTTAAGCCTGTGATGCAACTCCGCCGTCCGCTCCATCTCGATCGTGGGTGCCTGCTTGAGGGGCGACATGAAAATCACGCCTGCATGAGGCTCGTTGAACTCACTGCGAGCTTCCCGCCCAACCCGATACGGCACCTTCGCCAGAGCCGCCAGATCACCCTCGTAGCTGCAATCCGCGAAGACCTTGGCCTGCACCTCGATGGCTTCAACATTTGCCCACAGGCTCATGAAGCTCGCAGATTGAATCAAGGCGCTTTCTCGCTTCACCGCGCTGATCACCCGATTCGTGATCAAGCGAATGCGCGGCTCCTTCTTCACCAAATTCGTCAAAACCATCTCCGCCACTTTCGGCTCAAACTTCCCGTTCGTGTGTCCGCTTTTGCCTGGCAGTGCATCGCGATACTGCGGCGACTTCTCGCCATAGGTCGTGCGGTAGTGATCAAAGATCGCCTGCCGTGCCTCATCATAGATCGGAGCCCGTTTTCCTTCCCACAGCGTATCCCAAACGCCCAGGCCATTCGGCAGAATGCCGCCGAGATGGTCATTGTGATTCACCAACACGACTGAAAGGCCTTCCCGTGCCGCACGCACTGCCATCGCGATACCGCCGGGCGTGGCTTCATAGACGCAGAGATCCGCCTGAACCGTTTCAGCACGAGCCAGCGAAGCAAGGATCAGGAAGAAGGAGGTGAAGAGCGATTTCATGATGGGTAGATTCGATTGGCAATCGAATCGGTTCGGAGGTTCGGCTTCGATTGCCAATCGACTCTACGGCTGGCTGTGTGGCGATTCGTTCCCTGCTGCGTCGAGAAAGGTGAGCGAGTAAGTGTGCGGTTCGGCAGAATCGTCAGTCATTCCATCGCCCCGCAGCACTTCGGGCGTGGAATCACGCGACGTGGCGAGAAACTCAGCGGGCTTGAGGCCGATCTCCTTCCACAACTTGCCATCGCGATACACTCGCAGCGACCGGAGGCCGCCGGAGATTTCCGGCACGATGCGCCACGTCAGTCGAGCCGGCCCTTTGGCATCTCGCGTGACGGTCAGTTCTGGCGCGACGAGCTTCGGATCCATCGGACGCAACGTTCCTGTCTCAGAAAACTCCCGCCACAGCTTCGCAAACCCCGCGTTCGGCATCCATGATTCGGAAGAGTCACGCGAAGCCATCGCCGTGGCAGTTCCCGAAAGCACCGCGTCGAAGAAGGAGAGACTCATCAGCCGCGAATCATCACACCCGTGCTCAGAACGCGGATCGATCACGCGACAGACCCTGCCACCCTGCGACCGCAGTTCACGAAACATCGTGTTCATCGGCTCCCAGGACACATGATGACTGGACGTCGGCACGGTCTCGCGTTTCCCCCACACGAAGATCAGCGGCAGTTCCCGCGCCACCGGTCCGAAACGCGCACGAAACGCCGGATCGCCAAACTGCTTGTGACATCCACCTCGAAACGAAGCCGCCAGCACACGGCCCGGATGCCGCACAATCATCTGTGCGGACCAGCTTGAGCCGCCGGAGTGTCCCCACAGCCCCCACGGTGCGTCTTTGATTTCCGCGCGACCCGACCGCTGCGCGAAATCAGCCAGCGCCGCCAGCAGCGCACGCTCGGAACCGCTATCGGGATCGTTCCATTCATCACAATTCTTCGCCACATGATACATCGGCACCAACAGCGCCGCGTCATGCTTCCGCGCCAACGCACGCCAATGCCAGTCACCCGTGATCGGCGGATGCTTGTCGGGCGACGCATTCGTGCAGCCGTGCTGATGGATGATCACCGCTTTCAGAGGTTTTGATGCATCTGGGATCCAGCAGGAGAACTCGGCGTGCTGAAAACGATCTCCCTCGACTGGCGGCACGATCAACGTGAGCAACTGGCCGTCAGCAGCGGAGGCAGTCGTGATGCACGTGAGGAAGGCAAAGAGGATGAGTTTCATGATTCGTAGATTCGATTGTTAATCGAATGGGGTGGGAGATTCGGCTTCGATTGCCAATCGAAGCTACTCTTCGGGTTCAGGTGTCAGCTTCAGCGCGAGGCTGCGGAAGTTCTTCACGCGATGAAACGTCGCATGATCCGCATCGTGCTGATTCGGAGCGTGGATGCTGCTGCGGGCGATGATGGCAAGGTCGTCGCCGTCGATCACGGGACGTGCATACATGAAGGACTGCGAGATCTTACCCGCCTGCGCCACGCAGCCAGCCTGGAACCAGTTCAGGCCGTCGAGACCATACAGGAGCATCAGAAAGCGTCGGTCGTTGCCGCCGAGGCCGCTCGCGTAGCGCACGTTGCCGCGCTTCTCGCCCTCGCGGAACCAATCGAACGCGCCCTGCCCATCGACGACGAGATTCGCCGTGGCCCAGAACATCTTCGACTGCTCATCCCAGATCACGCAGAACTTCAACTGACCGCCGGGCATCGGGTGAAACTGCGTGAACTTCAAATCAATCGGCCCGCCTTTGTCCTCGAAGTCGAAAACAGCGGCGAGTCCAGCGGTGGACAGGCGTTTGGGCTTCACGGTGGCGAGCACGCGCAGCCTGCCGTTCACTTCGATCACGTTCGGCTCCAGATACTGGCTGCTGAGCTTGGCATACTGCGGATTCGTCATCGCCTCCGGCACACCGGGAAACGGCACCGGCTCGGACAATCGCCACGCGCTCGGATTCATCACATCGCCGGACAAATCGCCCGCGATGAGGCGCGGCCCACGCTTGCTGCCGAGCGCGAGGTCATCCGTGGCCCAGTAGAGCTTGTTGTCACGCTGCACCATGCCCGTGTGGCAGTTCCAGAAGTGCCCGGTGAAGAGCGTCACTGGCTCCGACCACGTTTTGCCGCCATCGGTGCTCTTGAGCAGCAGCAGGTCGTCATTGCGCACCTTTGTGCCGCCCTTGTTCACGAACAAATACAGCGCACCGCCATGCATCCACGGCGCGGCGGAGTAGTAGGGCAAATCGGACGCCTTCTGCCACGTCTGGCCGCCATCGCCACTGCGCAGGATGTGCGTGACACTCTGCGTGGCCCGCCGTTCCTTGCTCCACTCCTCACGCGGCACCACCGGCACCACGGCGAGGAGCGTGCCATCATCCAGGCGCACCAGCCCCGGACCTTCGACATAACGCTCACGATCAGGATTGTGCCAAACGATGCTGTAATCATGCGCAAGCGGCTTGGCCTGGGCATGAAGCGGCAGCATTCCCCCGAGCAATGACAAGCAGGTAAAAAGCAGGGCTGAAGAAAGGAAACGTGACATGCTGTGGGAGTGTGAAAGCACACTTCATACAACACGCCGCCCTGACGCGCCAGCTTGCGGGTTAGCGCAAAAGACCACTTACCGCCGCAGTGCGTTGATCAGCTCATCCAGCTTGTTGGACACCTGCTGGAGTTCCTACTTTTGTGGTGGGTCGCAGATGCTGATGTTCAGCGTGTTCACTCCGTTGCTGCTGGTTCCAACGACGGAGTTGTTGAGATTGCTGACCGTCGCACGCATCCTGGATGTCGGCGTTGAGCGAGGTGAGCTAGTCGCGCATTTTTCCCAAGCTCGATCTTGCCGATGTATTCCCGGCTGATGCCACTTTCTCGGGAGAGGCCTTATTTGCTCAAGCCAGCGGCTTCACGCAGTTCCTGCAACCGCCTCGGCAGCCGCTCGCGAATGCGCTCGGCGTAGTCGTGGGCTTCGTGGTTGTCTGCTGGGAAAGCCATTCTCCAGCATTCATTTGGTGAGCGCTACCGGTAGCGAGTGGTTCTTGCCCGAAGCAACCTTTTCAAACGTCTGCGTCTTCTCGTTCAGTAACGTCACCTTCAGGTCCGTCGCAGTGGCTTCGGCGGGGCCGAAGTGGGCGTCGAGCCAGGGAAACAACGCGGAGAGGTCGGGTGCCCTGGCCGGAATTTGCGCGAGGGAAACAAGAACCGCAGCGAAAAGCGAGGCGGCTATCGTTGCGATTAGGGGGATTTGGATGTGATGCTTCATGGGCTGGGGGGAAAGGGGGGAGGCGCTCTGAGAGACGGCATTCTGGCTATGGCTCGCCGAGCACATGGCCCAGCAGCGTGTGGTCGCTGAACGAGCCGCCGAGTCCGTGGCCGTAGCGGACGATGACGAGGTCGAGCGACGGGATGACGTAGAGGCGCTGCTTGCCGGTGCCGGCGGCCATGAACATGTCGGCGGGGACGTTGGTGGCGATTTGCGTGCCGTCGCCGGTGCCATCGGCGGGGAGTTGGTCCACACCGGGGGTGTAGCTGCCTTGGTTGGGCACGTTGAGCCACCAAGTGAAACCATAGCCAAGGAAGGCGGGGTTCGCGTAGGTCACTGCGAGGTTCATTGTCTGCGGGTCGAGAATGGTCTGGCCATGCCACTGGCCGTTTTGAATCCAGAGCTTGCCGTAGTTCGCCCATGCCCGTGCGCTGAAGCGCGCACCGCCGGCCATCTGCGGTTTGCCCATAATGTCGCGCGTCCAGAACGCAAGATGCGCGGCGCTGAAGCCGAGGCGCGAGAGCAGGCGGTCGTAAAGATACTGCGCGGGGTCCAGCCCGGACTTGCGCTCGAACATGGCGGCGAGCACTTGGAAATTTCCGGGTGCATAGATGCAGGCGACGCCGGGTGGGTGGGGCGTGGTTGAGCCGTTGATGGCGAGGTCGTAGGTGTCAAGGTTTGCGACGTTGGTCGCGCTGTAGTCCGGCGAGTCCACCAGTCCGCTGGTGAGGCTGATGAGCTGGCGGATGGTGATGTCCTGCTTGTTGGCCACACCCTGCCATTCGGTGATGGTCTGCGAGACGTTCTCATCCAGCGTCCAGATGCCCTCGGATTCACCCATCGCGAACAGCGCAGCGCTGAAACTCTTGGTGCCGGAGGCGAGTTGTTGCTGGCTGTTGGCCGTGGTGGTGCCCGTGTAACGCTCGAACACGACCGCGCCGCCTTTCATCACGAGTAGCGCATCGCCGTCCACGAAATCGGAGTAATCCGCCGCAGCGGTGAAGCGCGCGAGTTCCGTGGCGCTCACGGCGACGACCGTGACCGGGACTTCGACAAAGACATTCGCATCGGTCTTCGACACCGCGCGGACGTAATAGGTGCCGGACGTGGCGGGCGCGACGTAGGTGCCGCCAGCACCGATGCTGCCGCCGCCCGCTTCCACCACGGACCAGGTGACGCCGCCATTGTTTTGTGTGCCGTTCAAAAGGGCGGCGAACGATTGCGTAGCTCCGGTCAGCAAGTCAGCGCTGGCGGGTGAGAGTCGCAGCGGCGGGGGCGTCTGCGCGCGGAAAAAGCGGCGCGTCTCGCCCGGAGCGACCGGATGGGAGACGCGGAGCCGATTTGCGAGCTGCACCTGGTAGTTCTCGAGGCGCTGCCAGTTGAGGAGGTCGGTGCTGGTCTGGAAGGAAAACCACGTGTCGTTCGGCGCGAGCATGTCCATCGCGAAGCTGCCGTCGGTAAAGGCTGGCGCGGCGGTCGTGATGCTCTGCGCGCGCGATGCGGAAGGCGCGACGGCGATGCACCACAGCAGCGTGAGCAGCCGCGACACGCCGCGGGGATGAAATGGACGGAGTCTGTTTCGCATGACCTCCCGGTGGTTACTTGCCCGGTGCGCCGCTGCGGTTGCCGAAGGCTTTCATCTCCTCGGTGGAAAGGGTGCCGTCTTTGTTCGTGTCGAGCCGTTGGAACAATTGGTCGAGCAGGGCGGGATTCTCGCCGAGCCTTCCCTGCCCGAGCTTGCCAAGTTGCTTGAATTCCTCGCGGCTCACCGTGCCGTCGCTGTTGGTGTCTAGGCGGCCGAAGATGCCACCGGCAGTTGGAGGCGTGGTGCGGACGGGTGGCGTGGGCGTTGTCTTGGTAAGGGTGTCATTTCCACCCGCGCCCCGAAGGAGACGGTCAAGGAAGGCAGCGTCGCTGAAGCTGCGGCTCGCGGTGAGGTCGCCCTGGCGGACGATGACGAGCTGCATCGAGGGGATGACGTAAAGCCGCTGCTTGCCCGCGCCGGCGGCCACGAACAAATCCTCCGGCAGCCAGTCGGATTTCACGATGTCACCCATGTCGCGCTGAAGGATGGGCACTTGCGCGATGATGGCGTCGGGCACGGTCTCCTTGAGCCACCACGTCAGGCCGTAAGCGGGGTTTTGCTCCGTGCCCTGGATGCACTCGGCCAGCAGGTCGGCGCGGATGAGTTGCAGCTTGTTCCACTTTCCGCCCTGCCGCATGAATTCGCCGAACGCGGCCCAGTCGCGCGCGGTCATAGCCGCGCCGCCGCCGAGTTGCGGATGGCCGTCGGGACAGCGAACTCGCCACTCGAGGGTGATGCCGAGCGGCTTCAAAACGCGGCGTTCGAGATACTGCTCGAAGGTCTCGTCCTTTGCGGCCTTGAGCTTGCGTTCGAGAGCCTCGCCGAAGGCATTGAGGTGATACGCGCCGTATTCAAACTGCGCACCGGGCTGGCCGGACATGGGCTTGGCAATGATGTCCTCCCACGCCGGATTGCGTCCGCCTTCGCCCCGTTCGCCGGGGGTGAGGCCGCTGGTGAGCGTGAGCAGTTGGCGGAAGGTGATGCGCGACTTGAGCGGGTCGGCTTTCCACTCGGTCAGGCTCTCGCACGCGGCGGCGTCGAGCTTGATGAATCCATCCTCCACCGCCGCCGCCGCGAGCACGCCGGTGAAGCTCTTTGTGCCACTGGCGAGCGTATGCCGTTTGTCCGCGCCGCCGCCGTTGCCATAGGCTTCAAAAAGTTTCGTGCCGTTTTGCAGCACGAGCACGGAGAAGCCGCCATTGACCTCGCTGTAGGCGCGGGCGGAGTCGCAATGGACTGCGGTAACAGCCGACGAAGAGTCTGGCTTTGCCGATGCACGACCGAGCGGTGTGACGGCAAGCAGCAAAGAACAGGCTCGTAGCAGAAGGAAGAGTCGCATTTTCATAGGGTGTTTGATGGAAGCTGTCATGGGTTGGTTTTCTCGCGACCGGTGACGATTCGGAGGAACTCCAGCATGGCTCTCGTGCGCAGGCCAGGGGGCGAATCGCGGTCGAAGATCTCCGCGTCGGCGGATAAATGCCCGGCGAGTGTGTAGGTCGTGTCCTCCAGCAGACTGCTTTCGACGAGTGTGAAGGTCACCGGCACCGGCGAACGCTCCTCGGAAACCCGCTGCACGACGGCGCGGCGCAGCACGCCGCTCCCCGCGTCAATCTCCAGCAAGGCCCCGCGAAAAGCCGAGTGCTCGCGTCCCGGCTTCGGCTCCGCGTGGATGAGGCGATTACCGGCGGCGTCCGGCTCGCGGCGCAGGTCGAAATCCGCGAGCAAAGAGCGCAGCAGTGACTCGGGGTGCAGGGTGCGTAGTTCGCAGACCTGCGCAAGGCGCGAGGGCACTTCGTCCGGCTCGAACCACCCACCCGCGTGTGGCGAAGCGGCGAACCACACGCGCCCCCGCTCGTCGCGCCCCCAGACCGCCGTTCGCTCATCCGAGCGAGCCTGCACCCAGAATCGATCACCCCGCGTCCAGACCCGCGTCTCCCGCCGTGCTGGCGAGGAATTGTCCACGGACAGAGGATGCCAACCGACGCTCACCCGATAGCAGCGATCCGGTCCCGCGAGATGCGTCTTGAGCGTGTGACGCAGCATCGCCGCCGCGCTGGCGTCAGACAGAAACAAGCCCGCCAGCAACGCCGCGATAGCCAGCCCGGCCGCCATCGCCGTCGTGAGCGGACGCCATTGCAGCCATTTCGTGTCCAGTGATGAGGCATTGGGTTTGCCGGACGCGAGGAGCGCTTCCGCAGGATTCAGCGCGGCGAGCTGCTGCCACTTCGCATCAATCGTCGCCAGTGTGCGCAGGGTGGCGCGGGCCTCGGAACTCCGGCGCAGCAGGTGCTCCAGGTTTTCCAGTTCCGGCTCGGTGAGGATGCCGGCGAGGTAGCGGTGCAGCAGAGTGAGTTCGTCCGTGGTCATGGCGTGTGCGCCTCCCGCGCGAGGCTTTGCTCCAGACACCGCAGCAGCGCCTGCCGGATGCGGGCGAGCAGTTGGTAAAGGGAGCCCTCCGTGCGCCCGAGCCGGGCGGCGAGGTCGCGCATGGAGGTATCTTGCGCATAGGCGGCGAGTGCCAATTCTCGGCGTTCACGCGGGAGTTTGGCGACACAATGATCGAGTGCCGCGAGCTGACGATGCCGCAGCGGCATTTCCTCCGCGCCTTCGTCGGCCAGCAGATCCAGAATATCCTCCGCCAGCAACAGCCGATCCCGCGCCACGCGACGGCGGGCCATGAGCAGCTCATAGCGTGCGATGAGGCAGGCCCACGGGCCGAACTTCGCCGGGTCATCGAGCGTGGAAAACTTCCGCCACGCCGCGATGCTCACGTCCTGCATGACCTCGTCCACCTCCTGCGCTCGCGGACAGCAGCAGCGCACATAGGCACGCAGTTCCGCCTCGTGCAGCGTCCACAGTCGCAGAAACCGCTCATGCGGATCGGACTGGGGGAATGGTTCGTGTTCGGAGCTGTCGGACATATCGGCTTCACTCTACCGCTGCCGCTGCCGCTGCGATTTAACGAGATATTTTCAGTTAATTTGACCCGCTGCTTGGCGAGGCGCCACACCTGATGGTTTGGAACCCACCGAGGCATCAATGCTGGACCAGCGATTCGAGATAGGCCAGGTGCACGGCGAACTCGTTTTCATTGAGCACCTCAATCAATCCGGTAGCTGAACAAATCTCCGCCCTGAAGATGGAAGCGGAGGCGGATGGGAGCGCCCGGCGGGAGTGACGCCGAGCTTTTCCAGCGGATGGGCAGCTTCACGGCGTCTTGGTTTTCGATCACGCACGTTTCCTTTTCATAACCTGGGATGGTTTTGCCATTCGCATCCAGCACCTCCACCATGAGGCGGCCTTTGCCGAAACTGGCATTCACCGAGAGGTGCGCTCCTTCCGGGATGAAATCGTGTGTTTCGATGCTGCCTGGTTTGTCCTTCGCCTGCAAGGAAGCCAAGCCGTCGATGCGCCAGGCGGCCAGCGCGATGGATTGTTGCTTCTCCGGCGCCAAACCTCCATGCGGCGTGGTCACGGCGGTGTAATACATCCACATCTCATCGCCGACGAAGACGGGCGTGTTGCAGAGTCCGAAGATACTGCCCGCATCATACGGATGCGGCCCCAGCGGGATCACCGGGCTGCGATCCGAGCAGCGATCCCAATGACGACCATCGCGGCTGGTGACGAGTTGGACATCAATGATACCGGTCGCGGATCTTTTGTGTCCGTTGACCTCGTCATTGCCGAACAAAGCAGACGGCGGCTCGACCCGGCGGAAATGAGTGACGAATCCCAGCCACTGCCCGGCGTAGCCGAAAGCGGACAGATTGTAGTATTCCGAGTAAGTCCCGCCCTTCAGCTTCCGCGTGGCTTTGTTGTCGATCTCATCGGCCACATGCACCGGATGCGGCTCGGACCAGTGCTTCATGTCCTTGCTCACCGAAAGAAACACATGCCGGATGCCCACCACGCGCGGATCACCCTGGCGTTTGTGAAAGGCGAGGTATTCTCCGGTCACCGGGTCCTGCGACAGCGTGATGGTGTCGCAGCCGAGCAGGATGGGCTCGGGATCAATCGTCCAGCGCAAGCCGTCGGCGGAGTGCGCGGCGTAATACAGGCGGTGGGTTTTGTCGCGATACCAGTCCACCAGCTCAAACTTGTCCTTGAGTCGTTGCAGCTTGGCGTCGTCCACACCCGTGCTCGCATTGCCGACCGCCTTGTATCGTTTCTTGGGGTCGGTCTCGAACTTGTCCTCAATGATGCTGGGACTGTGCAGGTGAAGATCGGTTTCATTCGTCTTACCAGAGACCTTCAGAATAGGGCGCTCCCAGTGAATGCCATCGGTGGAGGTGGCGTAAAGCACGCTGCCAGGATCGGCATACCACATTCTGAAGGAGCCGGTTTTCTCGTCGCGCAGCACCGTCCCGTAGATGTTCACCCGTTTGTCGATGACACCGTCCTTGGTTCTCACTTCCCAGGGCATCTCAGCCGTGAGCACGGGCTGCTCCCGTTTTTTCGCCGGATGGACCACTCGTGTGACGCCCTGCTTGCTGCGGATCATCACGCTGTCCACAAAGAGTTGTTTTTCACCCTTCCTTAGAGCTGGCGCGGCCGGGCGTTGCAGTCTGTCGTTTTGAGAAAACAAAAGCGCTGGAAATGCCAAAGCGCAGCCGATGTTGACCAGGATGCTCTGCACGGGTGAGGGATGTTTCATGGATTGATATGGAACGGTCTTTTCCGAGCGCTGAACGACCTACTTTGCGTTCAGCTTCCTCCATAGAGTCAGCAACATTTCGCCGCGCACTTGTTTCGTGACCGGGGATTCCTGCACTTCCACAGCATCCACTTCTTTAGCGAACAGACTCGGGTTCAACGAACCTTGTTGAAGCTTCACAAATCCCTCCTGCCA
Source organism: uncultured Prosthecobacter sp. (assembly GCA_964452755.1). Taxonomy (GTDB): domain Bacteria; phylum Verrucomicrobiota; class Verrucomicrobiia; order Verrucomicrobiales; family Verrucomicrobiaceae; genus Prosthecobacter. The sequence goes on from CAYVQY010000002.1 coordinate 613,394, forward strand.
CACCGCTTTCACGCTCTCGGTCAGCGGCGCATTGAGTTTGGCGTCGTAGCTCGAAAAGAAACCCTTTGTGCCAAAATACTCAGCGGCGGCGATGCGCGGATCGTCGGCGGTGACATCGACATCGTTGAAGAAACTGATCATCATGCGGCTTGCGGCGAGTTTGCGGATCAGCACGTCGGAGTCGAGTGCGGCGGGCGTGGTTTTTCCCTTCACCGCGAGCGCGGCAGCAAACCCGGCGCTTTCGCCGAGTTGCATCCAGACGGGTTCGAGGCGGATGCTGCCCCAGCCAACGTGCGAGGCGCTGATGGCGACGGGTACGAGCAGGTTGTCGATCTCGTTGGCGAGGATGCTGCGATAGGGCACCTGCGCGGGGCGGGATTCTTCGCCGAGGAAGAGGATGCCGTCGGTGTTGCCGCCGGGGGCTTTGCGCGGCAGGCAGGCGACCGAATCGACCGGCCAGTCGGTCATGGCAATGCTGTCGGCGTGGATGGGTGTGCGGGCGATGCCTTCGGCGATGACGTTGTCCTGCTCTTTGAAGACGTAACGCCCGACGAGCCGCCTCGCTTCGCGGACATAGATCTCATAGGGCGCGTGGTGATTGTCGGAGAACTCGTCAGCGGCAAGACCATAACCGGTGAACTGCTTGCGCTCCTTCTCCGGTGCTTCGGGATCATTCTGCATCCACCAGAGGCGCATGAGCATGCTATCAAGATAGCGCTTCGAAATCGCCTCGCGTGTCGGCCAGTCGGCTGCGGGATAGTCGTTCTGTGGACCGATGAGTCGTCCGCCGTTCCACGCGACTTTGCCGTTCGGTAGATTCGGCACGAAGCCGCCTCCGCCGGCAGCTTTGGCGATGGCGAGATCGAAGTTCGCGGGCTTCTGCACCATGATCTTGTTCGCCGGATCGCGCGTGAGGACGAGGCGGTAGTTGTAGGCCATCACGGAACCGTCTGCCTCGCCGCTTTGCGGGCCTTCGACGATGTCGGCGGTGGCGTGGCTGTTGTAGCGGATGTTCAGCGTGCCTTCATCGGCGGCTTTGGGGAAGCCGCGCTGACCGGGTTCCTTGTGTCGTTCGGTGGTGTAGATCACACCTGCATGCTTCTCCCCGTATTGCGCACGGGATTCGCGACCGATTTGCGTCTTCACGCCCGCGACGGCCATCAAATCGCCCTCATACATGCCATCGGCGAAAACTTGGCCACTCACGGTGATCGCTTTTTCGCCATGCATCGGCTTCAAGGTCACGCTTTGGAGCAAGGCACCGTCACGCTCCGCTTTGGTCACGATGTGACCGAGCAGCACCGTCAGCGTTTTCTCCTTTTCGACCATCTGATTGAAAAGCATCTCCGCGATGCGCGGCTCGACCTTCGGACGATCAATGTGAGCACGGCTGGTCTTGCTGGGCATCGAGACGAGGTGCTGTGTCGAGCCTTCGCCGTAGGTCTTCGCGTAATACTGCGCCGCGCCAGTGATCATCTCGCCATAGATCGGCGAGCGCAGGCCATCATAAGGTGCTTCCCAACCACCTGCGCCGCTGGTGACGAAGCCGCCGAGATGCTTCGTGTGATTCACCAGCAGCACGCTCAAGCCTTCACGAGCCGCACGCACCGCGCAGGCGATGCCACCCGGCGTGCCGCCGATGACGACGAGATCATACGACTTGCCATCCACGTCATGCGGCTTCGCGGCGGTCTTCAAAAGCATCGGCGGCGGAATGACGACTGGTTTGGCCTCCGCGCTCGTTTTCACGGGAAATCCGGCATCAGCGCGAGTATTGCGCTCGGCGATGGCCTCGGCCTCCGGCACGAGTTGCAAGCCATCGACTGCGACATAGCCATCCGCGTCCGCATTGGAGATTTTGATGCTGCCCGATTTTCCCTTCGTGAAGGCATACACGCCCAACGAACGCGGAATGCCATCCTCCAAGCATTCCAGTCGCTGATTCAGCTCGACCACTTTTTCGCCATCGGCACTGCGGATGGTGATCTGCGCCTTTTGAGCACGATTCGAGGCATGCAGGTAAAGCAGGCGCACCTCGTATTTGCCATCGGTGGGAATCTCCGGCGTGAACTTCGCCACCGCGGCCGATTTCTTCGCGCGATCATCGTGTCGATACGCTGAACCGACGAGAGGCGTGAGCTTATCACTGACTTTCCATGCGCCGGTGTATTTCGCCGCATCGTCGTCGAGCACGATGCCTGCGGCTTTGCGACTGGAAGTAGTAGCGGTGGTCTTTTCGGCCTTGTCCGTCTCCGCGAGCGTGAAGCGCGTGCTCACGACGGAGTTCTGCTCCGCGCCAGGACGATACTTGATGTAGGTCGTGGCGACCAAAGTGCCGTCGGGCAGCAATTCGAGGCCCGGATAACCGCAATCGCTGCTTTTATGGCTGTGCAGCAGCTTGATTTTGTATTCGCCGTCCTTGCCGCTGACGATGTCCTCGTAACGTCCCACCCAGGCGACGAAATGCGTGCGGGTGGGGCTTTCCTTGCCCATGTCACGGAAGCAAACGACGAGACGGCCATCTTTCGCATACACGGCCTTGTGGCGATCACCGTGCAGCCCTGGTGGCAGCGCTTTCACCTCCGACCACGTTTTGCCCTCATCATCGCTGGTGATGAAGTGCGCGGGCTCGGTGCGGATGTTTTCGCGCATCATGCAAAGCAGTTGCTTGCCATCGGGCGAGCGCACGACCTCCGGCTCGCAGGGCTTCAAATCACCCAGATCAACGAGCACACGCCACGGGCTCCACGTCAGGCCTCCGTCGGTGGATTCGCTCTGTGTGACGATGTTCGACTTCGTGTCCTTCGTCTCGCCCGGACGGCGGATGTTGGTGAGCCCGATCAGCTTCTTGCCGCCCTCGACCGGCATGATGGTGCAAAAGGGCATCACACATTCGAGATCGATGCTTTGCATCGGCGACCACGTCCTGCCGTCATCGAGCGAGAACGAGCGCTGCATCGTACCGTTGTCCGGCTGCCGCGAGCCTCCCGGACCTTGCCCGGCGAAGACAAACAAGCGAGTCACACCCTGCGGATCGGTCAGACGATACAGCGCCGGGCAGTTGCGCGTGGTTGTCCAGTTCTCCGGCACCGGCAGCAGGTCGCTCCACGTCTTGCCGCCGTCATCGCTGCGCTTCATCGGCCCACAAGGACCACCGTGCCCCTGCGTCCATACGCAGAACATCGTCTTGCCATCCGGCAGCAGCAGCGTGGTCGGATGGCCTTGATAAACCTCCTCCGTGCCTTGGGCGATGATGACGTGGCGGGCGGTGTCTTGAGAAAGATCGACCACGGGAAGTGATGCGGCCCGGAGAAAACCGGCGAAGGCAAGGAGCAGCGCAGAGAGTGTGAAGACGCGACGATTCATGAGATTGGTTGGGGCTTGGATGCGACGACCGGTCGAATCTACCGGGGAGGCCAGGTGAGGACTTGCTTGTGCTTGATCAGGACGGCCTTCAGCGCCTCGTAGTCCACGTCTTGAACAGCTTGATCGGCATCCATGGCGAGAACGGCGGCAGCGGCGGCGCTTTGACTGGTACACATGAAGACCGGCTCCATGCGAATGCTGGCAAAGGCGACGTGGCTGCTGCTGAGCGCGAAGGTGACGAACAAGTTTTCACACTCGCTCCGCTTCGGCACGATGGCGTCATAGCCGACGGCATACGGCGGCGCTCCGTCGCGACCGGTGGCGATCTTGCCTTCGCGAGCGACCACGCCGTCTTTCACGATGCGGCGGATTTCATGCACGTCGGTGCCGTAGCTGCCGAGGCCGACGGATTTCGCCACGGGCTGGCGTCCGAAGGTGTGATGCTCGGTCATCACGAGATCGCTGATCATGCGCCGAGCCTCGCGCACGTAGATCTGGTGCGGCCAGCCGCCGTTGTCGGTGAACTCGTCCTTTGGCAAACCGAAGCGCTGCATGTCCTTGCGCACTTTTTCAGGCACTCGTGAATCCGTGGCGAGGAAGTGCAGCAGGCCGCGATGGTAGTCCTCGTGCTGCTTCGCGATCTTTTCGCGCTGCGCATACGAAGCCTCCGGCCATGCCCACGATGCACCGGGCAGGTTGCCGCCGAAGGTCGCGGTGTTGAAGTCCCACTTGTCGTTCGGCAGCGCATCATGCTTCGAGAACCAGCGCAGGTCCATGTCGTCGCCGTTCGCGAGGCAGGCCTCGATAAAACGCGCGACGATCTCATAGCGCTTCGGATCGTAGTCCGACGGCGGCGTGATCGGGATCATGTTCACCGGATTCGTCGTGAGGCAGAGCCGGAAGCAGTAGGCCTGCAGGCCCGGAGCGGGTTCGCCTTGCATACCCGGCTCACCTTCGTTGATCAGCGGCAGCAGGCCGCTTTTCGGGTCGCCTTTGATGACATACGGATCGAGCGGGAAATCGCGATCCCACACGCCCTGCCCGCCCGGCACACGCCCCGTCGGCCCCGGCTTGAGGTGATTCGTGCGCGGCAGGTACTTGTCCGTGTAATGAATGCCGTTGAGCGTCTCGCCATACGTCGAATTGCCCTCGCGCATGAGCGTGTGGCTCACCCCAGCCTTCGCCATCAGATCGCCCTCATAGCTGCAGTCGATGAACATTTTGGCGCGGAAGACCGTGCCGTCTTCGGTGGTGAATTCTTTGATGCGTGATTCGTGATGCGTGACTTCGGTGAGGCGCGCCTTGAAGTGCAACTTCACGCCCGCCTCATGCGCCATCTGCGTGAAAACCTCCTCCGCCTTGTGCGGCTCGATGGCGTAGGCGCCGCCCGTGGCCGGACCACCTCCGCCGTCGCCTTTAAAAGCCTTGTCCCAAGCAAGCGTGACACCCACCGTCGCCGCCAGCTTCGTGAAATACTCGCGCGCAATGCCGCCCACCGAGCGCGGGTCGCCAATGTCCACCGCGCTGAGCCCGCCGCTCGTCATACCACCCAGATGCCGCCCCGGCTCCGCGATCACCACCGACTTCCCCATCCGCGCCGCCTGCACCGCCGCCGCCACGCCGCCACTCGTGCCGCCGTAGATGCAAACATCGGATTCAACAACCGCCGCAGCGGCAAACGACGAAGCAAAAGCGGATACGAGCAGGAAAGTCTTCATGGTGGATTCGATGTACAGTCGAATCTACGACCTGCCAACGCCCGCCTTGCTGGTCAACGAGGCTGACCAAACACGATTCACTTCACCAGTGCGATGTCTTTCCGCAGCTTGAGGCGGCCGAGTGGATGCTCGCCGATGAGCCAGACCTGCAGGGTTCCGTGCTTTTTCAGCAAGTCGGCTGGGATGACGAGTGAGCCGTCCTTTCGCTGCTGCTCGGTGACGAAGAGCGGATGGCGTCCGTAGCTGTCGCCGGAGTTCCAGAGATAGACGGCGATGACGTCCATGTTCTCGGAGCCGAAGCCGACCGTCCATTCTTTACCGAGTGAGACGCTGTCGGCGGGCAGACGGAGGTCGAGATCGCAGACAGCGAATTCGCAGGCCGGACTCGACTTGCCGTCGCTGTGGATGACATGCGCGGTGTAGTCGCCGCAGGTGTCGTAGCGGCGCTCGTGCAGGCCGGGGCCATCAAGCGCGATCTCCTCCACCACGCTGTCACCGCGCCGGATGATGAGGGCTTTCACGCCGCGCAGGTCGCGGTCCATGACGTTGAATTTCACGGGTGCTCCCTTTTGATAGGGCACCCAGTCGCCGAGGTCGAGCAGGAGCGTGCGATTGATCGCAGGCGGCGTGGCGTCGAGTTCAAAGTTGGGAAAACGGAGCCGCTCGGCGCGGTTGGCGCCGCGCCAGGCATCGCGATCCGTGATGCGGAAGAGCTGCTTGTTCCGCGACGCCAGATGCGCGTTGAAATTCGACGCGCTGCGATCCGTGACCTGCGTGGACGGCGGGCGGCTTTCCTCGACACGCACGGAGGTGACGCGGCCTTCCTTGTCCTTCGTTACGGCGGTGATGATCTCGACATGCGAGCCGGAACTTTCGGTGGCGTGCGGTGTGTAGATGACATCACCCACCTCCGCACCCAGCGCCGACTGCGGCTGCACGAGCTCGATGCCCTGACTGATCTCAGGTCCGTAGCGGCGGCTGACCTCCGGGAAGCCGCAGCCGAGCGCGTAGCTGGTGTAGGCGGAGCAGACGCTGCCATAATAGGCGGCGGCGTTGGAGACCTTGCCGGTGAAGTTTTCCGTGTAGAGCACGCTGCGCGGATTCTCCACGGCGGCCAAAAACGTGCGCAGCGCGATGTCAAAGCCGATGTAGCGCCCCTCAGAGCGCACGCTGGAGTAGGGCACGCCGGTGACTTCTTTGCCCTTCTCAAAGAAACCGCCTTTGCGGTTCGGCAGTGTGTCGGCCACCGGCGTCCATTTCACATGGGAAAGAATGCGGGCGTGTTCTGCGGCGGCGGACTGCCAACCTGCGGAAACTGAAGCCCCCGGCTCGCCCGCCGCCCGCAGCACGCCAATGAGGCACGCGGCGGCGATCAGTGAATGAAACGGGAAGATGGAGGTGGCGCGATGGCTCATGGTCGAAACAAACGCTCGGTCCGGGGCGCATCGGTCACTGAGGAATCAAGAAATGACCATCAGCGACGGCTGGCACCTCTTTCTCACCATGGCCGCGCATGGAGCCCCGGGCGATCCGAAGCGAAAAATCCCGTGAACCGCGAAAGCAGCGCCATCCAGGCCCTCGCCTGCCTCTCTCCGCCGACCGGTTTCCTCAACCACGGCAAGCCAGGCGAAGACGCCGTCGGCTTCGGCACACTGAAGAACTCCAAGTCCGCCTTCGGAGCCGAATCCGCTACGCCGGAAGACCGCCAGCGCCTCGGCAAGCCGGTCTCGCCGATCTACTTCATCACCACGAAACTCCCACCTACCTTCATCATCCACGGCGATCAGGATTTCCTCGTGCCCATCCAGCAGTCCGAAACCTTTGTCGCCAAAGCGCAGGAAGTCGGCGCCGCCACGGCTTGGCGAATCGCCAACCGGAATATGGCAATTCGCGGCGTGGTTTGATGTGCAATTTCGCGGGATGAAGAAGTGGCACGCTGTCTCACTCCGCCAGCAACTGCACCGCATCCGCGCCGACGATGCCGTTGGTGTCGCCGTTGCGGATGGTGATGACGGCCGGCTTGGCTGCGTCGAAGTCGAACTCGCCCAGTTTGAGGAACAGACCGTCGATCGGCGGCGCCTTCTTTTGATTCACGATGATGGTTTCCGTGCCCTTGGCATGCTGGACCGAAACAGGAACGTTGCTCGCCCGGTTTGGAGCCGGCGCATAGGACACGCGGACCTCATAACGGCCGCTCTTTGGAACGGTGAGCCGGTAAGTGATGCTCAGCCCGCCTTTTTCGCCGTTCGCATCGTGCACGCTGGCGCCATCGACGGGATTGCCGTGGGTGCTGCCGGTCCAGTGGCCAATTTTTTCCGCCTGCTGGTCGTCCATGACGATGCCGGGAAGTTTGGCCGAGCGCGGCATGTTCGCGAGCTCGGGAAGCTCGAGCACGGCCTGCTGCGCGAGCAACTTCTCGCGCAACGCCTTCACGTCGATGGCCTGCACGCTTTGATTCGCCCGCATCGCCTGCACGGCGGCCAGAGCGGATGCATGACCAAGCGCCATGTAAACCGGCTCCATGCGGATCGAGCAGTAGGCAATGTGGCTGGCGGACAGGCAGAAGGGCACGAGCAGGTTTTCGCACTCGGCCCGCTTCGGCGTGAGGCTGCGATAGGCGATCTGATACGGCAGCGCGGGCGTGTCCTGAAAGCTGCCCTCATCCCGCACGGTGCCGTCCCCGGCGAGGATGCGTTGCACGATGTGGCAGTCGATGAGGAAGGAGCCCATGGCAATGCTGTCGTCCTTGAAGATGTCGGTCTGCAGGTCCTTCTGCACCATGACGTATTCGCCGATCATCCGACGCCCTTCGCGAATGTAGAGCGCATACGGCCAGTGGTCGTTGTCGGCGAACTCGTCTTTGCACAGGCCCCAGCTCAGCGCCTGCTCGCGCAGGCTCTGCGGCACGCGTTCATCGTGGCCGAGGAACCAGAACATGCCCTGAGTGAAGTCGATGTGATCCTGCCAGATCCGCGCCCGCGTGGTGGCATCACCATCCGGATAGTCGAAGTTCGCACCAGGATAGTCCGTGGAGAACAAACCCTGCGCGTTGAGATCATACTTGCCGTGCGAGGTGGATCCGATGTGGAACAGGCGGCCAAAACGCACGCCGGGAAAAGTTTGAATCAAACGCAGCAGCAGTTCGTAGCGCGATGCATCGTAGTTCGCGGGCTTCGGAAACGGCACGAAGATGTCCGGTCGCTGCGTGACGCAGATGCGGAAGTTGTAGGACTGCGTGCGATGGTCCGCGTCGCCGGGCTGCAGTTTCGGCGCAGGATAGACACCAAAGAGGGGCTTTCCATCGCTGCCGAGGCCGGAAATGCTCGCGGGTGTGCCGTGAACGTAGGCCGGACCTGTGCCGCCGATGCTCGGGCAGTCGCTCTCCATCACCTCGACCGTGCGCGGGCGGATCTCCATGGGATGATAACCCGCGAGCGGCTCGCCATACTGCGCGCGGCTTTCACGCCCGACGATGTAGCTCACCTTGGCCGCGGCCATGAGATCGCCTTCATAGCTGGCATCAATGAACATCTTCCCCGAGTAAGTCGTTCCATCGGTCGTGGTCAGGCTGGTAATGCGAGCACCGTCCTTGGTGATCCTTTTCAAAGCCTGCCCGGTGATGACTTTCACGCCCGCTTCCTTCAGCATCGCCTGAAACGTGGCCATGTTCACGCTAGGCTCCGCATACCACATCGTCGTGTCCGGCTTTGCAGCTGCGGCACGTGTGAAGAACTCGCGCGGGAACCCGCCAATCGTCTGCTCCTTGCCCACATCCGACCGACAAAGACCGCCCGTGACCATGCCACCGATCCATTTTGTCGGCTCGATGATCACCACGGATGCGCCTTCACGCGCCGCGACAATGCCCGCGCTCAATCCCGCCGGCGTGCCACCGTAGATGACGAGATCGGTCTCGAGAGCCAGGGCAGAAGAAGAAAACAGAAGAACGAGGGAGAACAGCTTCATCCCCGCTACTTAACCGGCTCGATGCCTAATTCACGCGCAATCGGCACCGCTTTCGCGAGATCGTTCACCAGCGGAAAGTCCACACCCGCATTCCACTGCCGCCGCAGACCTTCGGGCGATTCATCGTGGTAGTAGTTCACGCGAATCCCAGCGTCCTTGAGCAGTTTCACTGCATCGACGGGCACCTCGCCTTTGCCGAGCAACTGGATAAACTGCGCCTCCATCGCGATCGTTTCCTCCGCGTAGGCCATCGAGCTTCCCTGTCGCTCCATGTTGCAGATGAGAATGTTCGGCACAGCGGTCCGCGCAGCTTTGGCGGCATCGGCCGTGGCAGCAAGGAAGGCTTGATGCGTGCGCCCGGTCTTCGCGATCACCTTGGCCGTGGCTTCGCCCAATGCGGCACCACCCTTGAGATGACAGTTGAGCCAGATGTTCTTCGGAAACACCGCAAGCGCTTCCTCGAAGGTTGGCACGCGCGTTCCGGCAAACTTCGCGTCCAGCTTGTTGCCTGCGTAGAGCGCCTTGATTTCCGCGAGCGTCAGGTCGGCGACTTTGCCTTTGCCATCAGTCGTGCGATCCACCGTGGCGTCGTGCATGAGCACCAGAGCGCCGTCCTTGGTGAGCTGGACATCGAATTCGATCATCTGCGCACCGAGGCGAATTGCTTCTTCAAAGGCGGGGATCGTGTTTTCGGGATGGGTGCTCATCGCACCACGATGCGCACAAAGACCGCGGGACGGCATGAGAATGTCCGCCGAGTGGACAAACGCAGCGATGTACAGATACAGAAGCGCAGCTTTCATTGAGAAACCCAAACGCTCGTCAAAGAGCGGTTTCACCGACGATTCATCAGCCATTCGAGGTTGAAACGGACAAAATGCAGTTCGTCCCAGTAGTGATCGCTCCCCTTCTCCGCGCGCTCGTAGATGTAGCCGATCGTATGGTCATCGAGGACGGCCATGTCGGAATACGACCCGGGGTGCAGCCAGATCGTCTTTCCGGCGCTCCACGTCTCGCCGTCGTCATGACTGATGCGGACGGTCAGGTTGTAGCGTCCGTAGGGATGTTCTTTCTGCCGGAACGGTGACGCGGGACTCGAAAACAGCAGCGTCTTCGGATCAAAACGCTCCACGCAGCCGTGACAGCGCGGTGTGATGAGTTCTTCGAGACGTTGAACATCGCTCCACGTCTCACCGCCGTCTTTGCTGATGGCCGTGAGATGCCGCAGATTGTCCGGCGAGTCCTCGCTGCTCTCATTGCGCGAGATCACTCGCACGCTGCCATCGTTCAACTCGACGAACTGGCACTCGCTCGTGTTGAGGCCGATCGTTCCGCCGAGTGTCCACGATGCACCATGATCGTCGCTGTAAAAGCAGTGCGCGAAGCTGCGCAGACGTCCTTTGCCAATGTCCTCGCGATGCCGTGCTGGAACGAGGAGGCGCCCCGATTTGAGCTGCACCATCGCATTGCCCGGCCCGCAGCCGTAGCGCTGCACCCAGCCTTTCTCCCACCGCACCACATGGCTCTTCGGATTGCCCGCAGGTTCGTCGCCCTTGCCCTTCAGCGTCTGCCATTCGGGCCGGATGACCTGATCGTGAATGACCGTCGGTCCGACCCACGTGAGCCCGTTGTCCACGCTGGTCAGGTGCGCGTATTGCTTTTTGTCCTTCAGAAAAAACAGCCACAGCTTCTTCGTCTCGCGGTCCAGTCCCACCGTGAGGTCCGTGCACACGCCGTCCTCATCATCGAGGATCATGATCTCGTCGCTCCATATCCGCCCCTTGTCCGCGCTGCGCTTCATCACGATGTCGTGATTGCCGATGTCGCCCGGACCGTCGTTGCGCTTTTCGCAAATGACCAGGATGTCACCGTTCGGTGCCTGGATGATCGAAGGGATGCGGTGGTTCGGCTTGTTCTCAGACGTGATGGCAAAGAGGCATGTCGTTTCAAAAAGTGGCTCGAAAGCATCAAGGACACCGAAACCCGCCAGCATGGCAGCAAGTGCTAACCGGATCATGGACTGTTTTCGATCAGTCATACGAATTCATTTCTTCTTCCTTTTCGACTTGGGAGCTGCTGGCTCGTAGTCAGGATTAGGCTCCATCTTCTCAGCTCCCACCTCGTTGCGCCAGGCTTCGAGTTCGCGTCTGAGCTCATCCACCTTGGAGGTTTGTTCGGCGGCGAGATTCTTCGTCTCACTCAGGTCATCCGCGAGATTGTAGAGCTCGACGCCCTCGGGGTCGAAGGTCTCGATCAGTTTCCAGTCACCCTTGCGGATGACGCTGCTCGGTACGCTGGAGGGATGGCTGTTGTAATGCGGATAGTGCCAAAAGAGGGCGTCGCGTTGGAGTGACGTGGCTCCTTCCAAGACCGGACGCAGATCCAGTCCGTCACGATGCTGGGCTGGATGCGGAGGAAGTCCCGCAGCAGCGAGGCAGGTGGGATAAAAATCCGTGCTGGTGACGGGAACTGCACTGATATGGCCCGCTTTGGCGACACCCGGCCAGCGCACAATCAACGGTACACGAATGCCGCCCTCGTAATAAGCACCCTTGTTGCCGCGCATCGGCTTGTGGTCTGTGGCACCGGCGAAGCCACCGTTGTCGGAGGTGAAAACCACCAGCGTGTTCTTCGCGATTTTCAGTTCGTCGAGCGTTGCCAGCACGCGGCCCACGCTCTGATCCACGCTTTCCACCATGGCTGCGTAAACCGGCTTCCCCTGACGCTGATCTTCGGCAACGGCCTCATAAGGCGCGACTATTTCCTTTTTCGCCTGCAGAGGCGTATGCACCGCGTAGTGTGAGAGATAGAGGAAGAAGGGCTTCGCAGCGCTGTCGCGAATGAATTGTACTGCTTCGTCGGTGAGACGATCGGTCAGGTATTCACCCTTCTCGCCGCCTTCGATGACACGCCAGCTTGCTTTGAGCTTCGTCGTCGGAATGGGCCACTCGCCTTCGTAGGGGAAGAAGTAATCGCCGGGGTTGCCATGATCGTTGGCCGCGATCGCCACATCGAAGCCATGATGGGCCGGCGTGGAAAACGGCTCGCCGCCGAGGTGCCATTTGCCGATGATTCCCGTGTGATAACCTCCGGCACGCAGCGCCTCGGCGAGCGTCACCTCATCAAGCGGCAACTGGCGCAGGAATCGTCCGCTGCGCAGCTTGGCCTGCGGATCCCAGCGTCCCGACGGCAGCCACTCGGTCAGCATGAGACGCGCCGGATACTTGCCGGTGAGAATGGCCGCACGCGTGGGCGAACATACCGCGCAGGCCGCATATCCGTCGCTAAAGCGCACGCCCTGCGAGACCAACCGGTCGATGTTCGGCGTGCGATAAAAGGTGCTGCCATAGCAGGAGAGGTCCTTCCATCCGAGGTCATCGATGAGGATGACAAGGATGTTCGGCGGGGCGGCTGCGGCGAGCAGCGGACACAGGGCGAGGAGGAAAAGCAGACGTCTCATGGCGTGGTGATCCACTCCAGATTGAAACGGGCACAGTCGATGTCGCTGTCTGCTTCATAAAGGCACAGCACGGTGCCGTCAGGCAGAACGGCGAGGTCCGAGTAGGCGGCCTTGCCGGGATCGAGCACTTTGTTCACCGGCCAGGTTTTGCCGTCATCGCGACTGAGCTTGATGCAGAGATTCTCGCGCTTGCCGCGACCAGCGGGGACTTCCTTTCCCTCCTTGTCGAAACTGAGGTTGTGCGGATTGGAAAAGATCAGTGTTCCCGGTTTCGAGGGATGCGCCACGATGCTGGCCATGCAGATCGGTTCCCAGAGTTGATCGTGGAAGAGGGGTTTGCTCCATGCGGTGGCACCATTCGGACTGATGGTGATGATCTTGCGGTTCGGCTTCGAGACACTGCGGGTGACGAGCATCACACTGTCGTCCGACAAGGCCGCGAGCATGGTTTCGTTCGGATTGTTGAAGCCACCTTCATTCGGAACGGCGAGTTCACCAGCCTTCCATGTCTTGCCGTGATCGTCGCTGTAGATCGTCGCGGCGGCGGAGGGTGAATGATCGCCCGTTTTACCGTAGGCGAGCCAGATGGGCACCACCAGGCGTCCGCTTTTGAGCTGAATGCCATGGCCGGGTCCGGTGGCGATGACTTTCCAGTCATAGTGCTTTCGAAACGGCTCAAAGGTCGCCGTGATGTCCACGGGCGCACTCCAGGTGAGTCCGTCGTCGGTGCTGCGCATGGAGTAGCAGCGGGCGTAGTTGATGCAGTAGAGAAACTCGATCGCGCCGGTCTCGCGATCGACAATGGCGACGGGATTGTTCACGGTTTGTTCCTTCTCGCCGCCTTCCTTCTTGCGAGGATTGCCTTCGAGACGATCACCGAAGTGCGCAATCTGCTTTCCCGCTTCCCAGGTCCTGCCACCGTCGGTGGAGCGGCGCAGATGGATCTCGATCTCGCCCCAGTCGGAGGAATTGTTCTTCCGCGCTTCGCTGTAGGCCAGCACAGTACCCTTGGACGTCACGACGATGCCGGGAATGCGGTAGCGAGCGACGCCATTCATGCCAGTGGGGAAGACGTCGGCTTTTTCGAACAGCGGTTCCGCGTGAAGGCAGGCACTAACGAGAAAAAATGGGAGGAGGAGTCGGGGGATCATGGCGATGGATTGGGGAGAGGCTTCGATTGCCAAACGAAGCTAATGGGTGAGCCAGTTTAGATTGAAGCGCGCCAGCGTGAGACGGCCGCCGGCGAAGGCAGCGGTGCCTTTGCCATCGCCAGCACGGCCGTAGAAGCAGAGAATGATGCCGCTGTGGGTCACGGCGAGGTCGGAATACATGCTGGGGCCGTCTTCGATGAGCTTGTTCACCGGCCAGGTCTGGCCTTCGTCGCGGCTGAGTTTCACGCTGACGTTTTTGCGATCGCGATTTTTGCCGGGTTCGGCCTTGCCATTGGCCTTCTCGAGATTGTGCGGATTGGAGAAGAGGATGTAGCTTTGCCCATCGTGATCGTAACGCACGATGCCGCCCATGCAGATCGGTTCGAGCAGGGCGTCGTCAAACTTCGGCGTGCTCCAGTTCGTCGCGCCATCAGGGCTGATGGTGACGAGGCGGCGGTGAGCTTTTGATTCGCTGCGGACGTTGAGCATGACGCGGCCGTCGTTGAGTTCGATGGCGACGGTTTCATTCGGGTTGATCCATTCGTCCGTGCAGGGCACGGCGATGTCGCCCACCTTCCACGTTTTGCCCTGATCGTCGCTGTAGATCGTCGCGGTGATGCTGGGACGATGCGCATTGCCGCCGGTGCCGGTGGAAAGCCAGACAGGGACGACGAGGCGGCCGTTCTTTAGCTGGATGCTGTGGTTCGGACCAGTGGCGAGTACTTTCCAGTCATAGTCTTTTTTGAATGCGTCAAACGTAGCGGTGATTTCGACCGGAGTGCTCCACGAGACGCCGTCATCCTCGCTACGCTGGTAAAAGCAGCGCATGTATTCGAGGCAGAAGAGCATGTGCACCGTGCCGTCCTTGTCGGCGATGAGCACCGGATTGTTGTAGGTCACGTCGTTGGGATCGACGTTCTTCATGCGCATGGCGAAGGGGTTTTTCTGCTTCGGGCCTTCGACATTGGCGATGCTCTTTGGCGGACTCCACGTTTTGCCCTCGTCGGTGCTGCGGCGTAGCAGGATGCGGATGTCGTCCCAGTCGCTCACACCCGCGGCACGTTTCCGCGCTTCGCACCATGCCAGCACGGTGCCCTTGGCCGTCACGACGATGCCGGGGATGTGGTAGAGGTTGTAATCGACATTATCGCCGACGGTGAAGAGGTTCTGCTTGTCCATCCAGCGCTCGGGAGCAGCGAGTGCCAATGACGAATGCAAGATGGCGACGGACGAAAGGAGGAAGACGAGGTGTCTCATGGTGGTTGGGTGAAGCGGTCAGTTGGGCTTGTTCCAGAGGATCTTAGCGAGCAGCACGCGGTTGTTTTCGTCTTTGCGGGCCTCGGGGAAGGCCATCTCGCTGCTGATGACCCAGGTTTCACCTTCATTCACACCGACAGGCGCGTAGCCACCGCCGAGATCGACGCCAGTCTCGGGCATGAGCACCTGCTCGGTCGCGCGAATGACGTGCAGCTTGTCGGGATCGACACGCGCGATGAAGATGGGCGCACGGTTGCGAAAGACGTGGTCGTTGTTGGCGCCTTTGCGGGTGTAGATGAGGTAAAGGCCGTCGCTATGCGTGATCCAGTGCTGCTGGGTGTTCGCGCTGAGGAGCGGCTTGCCATCATCGAACTTCCACTCGGCATCGGGCGTGTATTTCAACCCGTCGTCGCTGCGGGCGACGTGGCCGTTCACTTCACCACGCATCGTCAGAAAGTAGCGACCTTGAAAGCTGCACACCGACGGCTCATACAGGCCGCGTGGAATGCTGATCGTGTGCTCGCTGCCATGTTCCGCATAGGCCAGCGTTTCGCCATCGAAGGTGCAACGCGTCACGACCGTCGTGTAAACGCGCGTCTTCGGATCCGCGCGATAGCGCACCGGCAGCAGCACATCGCCATCCGGCAAGTCCCAGCGCTGATGGCAACCGGCATTTGGCTCGATGATGGGATGTCCGGCATGATCTTTCTCCGGCATGGCCATGATCTTCATGCCGCTCCACTCATTCGTCTTCGGATCATACACCGCATAGGCCACGCGCTCCTGCGAGCGGTCGTCTTTGGACTTGTTGTCGTTCGCGTTGGCGAGGAAGCCAAAGCATTTGCCCGTGACGAGCAGTTTGCCGGACTTCGCATGCCACTGCGGGCAGATGTCTCCCATGACGCGCTCGATGCCGTCGGGAAAGCGTTTCCGATTGAGCGCATCGATGCGTTTCGGCGCGCTCCAGGTCTTCGCTCCATCGGTGGTCTCGGTGATGTAGATGTCGCGATAGCCATGCGAACCGCGTTTCTCGATCTCCTGCGTCGTGACAATCACGCGCCCGCCCGGAAGCACCGCCGGTCGCGACTGCGACCAGTGATACTTCTCCGTGCCGTTGAGCACTGTGCTGTTTTCTATGCGGAAGTCAGCGGCACGCAGTGAATGACTGACGAGTAATGCAAAGAGAAGGATTGGCTTCATGTCGGTCGATGGAGCTTATGACGTGCTCGCTCCACCGATGTTGCTGGTCAAGCCATGTGACCAAGCCCTGCCAGCCTGATTTTTACTTCAACCAGCCACCGTCGGGCGAATCGTCATGATCAGCGACAACGACGGAGATGCAGCGTCATCAAGCCGATGAGCAGCAGCACACAGCGCCCCGGCTCCGGCACCACGATGGCGATGGTGCCATTCGTGGTGAACAGGGAGAGGTCCCAAAAATAGCCGCTACCGCTGATGTCGGGCAGATCCCAGGCGGAGCCGTTGTCAGCGGAGCCGTCGCGCAGAATGCTGGTGGTGAACTGGCTGCCAAAGGTGGGGCTGCCGGTCAGGCCGGACCAGTCGATCAGATCAAAGGCTTCCGCGGAAACCGGAGTCAGCGTGTTGGTGCCCGTGCCGGAAAAGATAAGCTTGTCGGAAGTGCTGCCGGGATTGATGTCGAGGATCACCGAGCTGCCCGATTGAAAATCGAAGCTGCCGGAACCTAACGCAGGCGTGAACGTGAGCGTGCCATAGCTGCCCTGCGTGGTGCTGTCGCCGGCGTGGATGGTGGAGCCGTTCTCCGCAGTGAAGCTGCTGCCACGAATGACGCCCGACCCTAGAATCAGCCGCTCGATGTCTGGAGCAAAGTCGTGGTGAAGACCACGCTCGGCCGCCTCAATGGAGTCGCCGAAATCGAGCGTCCCGACTTCAAAGCCACGCCCGTCCCCGCGCACCTCAAGGGCGACGCCGCCAAGCAATTTAAACTCGGCGAGGAAGTGTATTACCGCGATGCCCACTGCGTGACCTGTCACCAGCCTAACAGCAAAGGCTTGGACCCTGCATTCCCACCGCTCGAAAACAGCCCGTGGGTTTCCGGCGATCCCGACCGCCTGATCAAAATCGGCATCTTCGGCCTCATGGGCCCCATCGAAGTGAACGGCAAAAAAATACGACGGCCAGGTTCCCATGACTCCATTCGGAAGACTGCTCAGCGACAACGAACTCGCCGCCATGCTCACCTTTGTCCGCAACAGCTTCGGCCACAAATCGGAGCCAGTCACGCCTGCCGCCATCAAGAAAGTGTGCGAGGCCAACCCCGGCCGCGCGATGCTCTACAACACCGCCGACCTGCTCAAAGAACACCCGCTGAAATGAACCTGCCCGGGAGACACCTTTTCGCCCGTAGCTCGACCTACCCCACTTCTCATGAGAACCATCGCCATCATTTTGGCATCACTCGCTTTTCACACCACCACGCTACCTGCGGCTGACCGGCCCAACATCCTGTATCTCCTCGCCGACGACTTCGGCTTCGCCGACGCCGGTTTCCAAGGCTGCCAGGACGTGCCGACTGCCAATCTCGATTCCATCGCGAAGAACGGCGTGCGCTTCACCAGCGGCTATGTTTCCGCGCCGGTGTGCAGTCCGAGCCGTGCAGGATTTATGACGGGACGTTACCAGGCGCGCTTCGGCCATGAGCTCAATCATCCGCTGGCTGACCGTGCGCCCATCGGGTTGCCGGCGGATCAAAAGACCTCGGCCAACTGGTACAAGGACGCTGGCTTTGCGACCGCGCATATCGGCAAATGGCATCTCGGCAACCCGTCGGTGGCGGAATTTTCTCCCAACGCGCGTGGCTTTGATCTCGATCTGATTCACCCCGGCCAGAACAAGCTTCCGCCGTTGCTCGTCTTCCGAAATGGCAAGCGCGAGACGGCCAGCGATTCCTATGTGGATCTGGCGATGGGACGCGAAGCCGCCGACTACATCCACGAGCACAAGACCGCGCCGTGGTATCTCTACCTGGCCTATATCACCCCGCACGTGCCGCTGCAGGCGCCGCCCGATTCCGAGAAGCCGTTCGCCGGAATCGCCGATGCCAAGCGCCGCAAAAACGCGGCGATGATCTCCCTGCTCGATGAAAGCGTGGGCCTCGTTCTCAAGGCGCTGCGCGATTCCGGCCAGGAGGAGCGCACGCTCATCATATTCCACAGCGACAACGGCGCGCCGTTTGGCAGCGGCTCGCTCACCCCCCTTAAGCGGCTACAAGAGCACCCTGCGTGAAGGTGGCATCCGCATGCCCTTCGTGATGCAGTGGAAAGGCACGCTGCCCGCAGGACGCGTGGAGGACACGACGATCATCTCGCTCGACATGCTTCCCACGGCATTGGCCGCCGCCAACGTCAGCATTCCCGCAGATGCGAAGCTCGATGGCGTGAATCTTCTGCCTTATCTCACCGACAAAGCCGAGGCACCCCAGCGCAATCTTTTCTGGCGCTACGGCGACGAGTATGCCGTACGCCAGAGCGACTGGAAACTGGTCAAGACCATGGAGCAGGTCTCAAAGCCGCCCGTTTACACCACCGGCCTCTACAACCTCGCGAGCGATCTCGCCGATCATCACGACCTTTCCGCCGAGCATCCAGACAAAGTCAAAGCCCTGCAAAAACTGTGGGACGAATGGAACATCCAAAACGTGCGCCCGTTCTGGGGCGGCGACACCGAGGATGACACGCCTGCGGTCAGCAGTGCGAAACCGAAGAAGAAGTGAGGCACGGGCACAACCATCATCTCCATGGAGCTTCGCCTCGTCTTCTTTGCCCACGCCACACCCACCTTCACCCGGGCCAACAACGCTTCCCTGTTTACTAAGCGTAATATCACAGAACCCGGCACTGGAGTCATGCTCAACACCGCCCCGAGCAGAACAGTGACCACTGTAAGCACCATCGAACACGGCGGCGTCCAGATTAACGTCGATTTCAATGTGCCGAAAGACTCGAGCAGCGGCCTCCAAATCCACGGTAGCTATGAGATTCAGGTGTTCGACAGCTTTGGGAAAGGTCCCATCGTCGTTCATGACTGCGGCGCACTCTATGAGCGCTGGGATCCGAAGCCCGGCAAAGGCAAGGAACGCTACGAGGGTCACACACCGACCGTCAATGCCAGCAAGCCCAGCGGCGAACGGCATAATTTCGACATTACCATCCGGGCGCCTCGCTTCGATGCATCAGGAAAGAAGGTTGAAAATGCGAGGTTCATCAAAGTGGTCCACAACGACAAAGTCATTCACGAAAACCCCGAAATGACCGGCTCGCCCCGTGGCGCCAAACTCAAAGACAGTGCCGCCTCAAGTTCCCACTGCATTCGGGGAAATCATGGACCTGTGGTGTGTCACCATCTGACGATCACGCCGTTGGCAACGGAGTAAACTTGGTGAAGGCTCGCTCGCCAGAGTGGATGGTGAAGAACGAAAACGGCCCATGCTTCCTTCGTGCGCCTTTTATCACAGAGTGCGCAGCATCGTCAGCGCTTCGCCAAGCTGTTTGTGGCCCGGACCGGCGGAGAGGCGCGGGAACTTACCCTGCACCATCACGAGCTTGCCGTTGCGCGTGAGCATGAGCTTGCGGTCCTTGATCTCGATGTCGCTGATGCCGGCGTGGGCGGCGGCGAGCCGGATGGCTGCGCAGTTCAGGAGATTCGTGACGGCATGCGGCAGTTTTTCGCCGAACTGGTCGCGCCATTGCGCTTCGAGTTCGTCGAGCTCTCGCCGCATCATCACCTCGCCGAGCTGGCGGTAGGCGGTGATGCGCATTTTGAGATCTTCGATGAAGCTGGAGGGCAGGAAGGCGGGCGTGGCACCGGGCGCGGCCTGGAGCATCAACGCCTCGCTCATCACGAGGAAGTCGGCGCGCAGGCCGACTTCGACCGGGCGCATCGCGCGCTTGCCCTGCATGCGGGCGACGCTTTGCTTCAGCATCTGGCAGTACAAATCGAAACCGACCGCAGCGATGTGCCCGCTCTGCTCCGTGCCGAGGAGGTTGCCCGCGCCGCGGATCTCCAGGTCGCGCAGGGCGATCTTGAAGCCGCTGCCGAGCCCGGCGTACTGCTTGATCGCATTCACCCGCTTCCGCGCATCGCCGGCGGTCACGGCATCGCGTGGCAGAAGCAGGTAGGCATGCGCCTGCACACCGCCACGACCGACACGGCCGCGCAGCTGATAAAGATCGGCCAAACCGAAGCGATCCGCGCGGTCGATGATGATGGTGTTTGCATTGGGAATATCGACACCGCTTTCGATGATCGTGGTGCAGACGAGCACGTCGGCATCGCCATCGACGAAGCGGTGCATCACGTCTTCGAGCATCTCGCTCTCCATCTGGCCGTGACCGACGATGACGCGTGCGCCGGGACAGAGGTCCCGGATGCGCTGGGCGACCTTCTCGATCGTCATCACACGGTTGTGCAGGAAGAACACCTGCCCGCCACGCTCGATTTCCGCTTCCACGGCCTGCTTGATCGTGCGCTCGTCATAGGGGCAGATGATTGTCTGCACGGCCTGCTTGTTCGGCGGCGGTGTCTCGATGGTGCTCATGTCACGCATGCCCATCAGCGCGAGGTAAAGCGTGCGCGGAATCGGCGTGGCGCTCAGTGTGAGCACGTCCACGAGGCGAAAGAGCTCCTTGAACTTCTCCTTGTGCTTCACACCGAAGCGCTGCTCCTCGTCGATCACGGCGAGGCCCAGGTTCTTGAACCGGACATCCTTCGAAATGACGCGGTGTGTGCCCACGACGATATCGACCGTGCCTTCGCTGATGCCCTTCAAAATCTCGCGTTCGCGGCCCGGCGGTGTCAGGCGGCAGAGCATCTCCACCGTCACGGGAAACTCGCTCATGCGCTGGCGGATGTTCTCCCAGTGCTGACGCGCCAAAACGGTTGTCGGCACGAGGATGGCGACCTGCCGGCCGCCCATCACCGCTTTGAAAGCGGCGCGGATGGCGACCTCCGTCTTGCCGAAACCCACGTCCGCGCAGAGCAGGCGGTCCATCGGTTTTTCGGCTTCCATGTCACGCTTGATCTCCTCCGCGCTGCGGAGCTGGTCGGGCGTCTCATGATAAAGGAACGATTCCTCGAACTCGACCTGCCACTTCGTGTCCGGCTGATGCGAGTAGGCCTTCAGCGTCTGCCGCTCCGCCGCCACGCTGAGCATGCGAGCGGCGAATTCCTCCACGCTCTTTTCCGCGTTTTTGCGCGTCTTTTGCCAGCGGGCCTCGCTGAGCTTGCTCAAGGCGGGGGCCTTCCCGCCAACGCCGACATATCGCGTCACGAGATGGGTGTGTGCCACGGGCACGAAAAGCTTGGCACCGTCCGCGTAGTGCAGCACCAGCACCTCCTCGCGCTTGCCCGTGTCCCGCACCTCCACGCCGGCGAACCGCGCTACGCCGTGCTCGGCATGCACCACGATGTCGCCCTCCCGCAGGTCGCGCATCACGTCCCGCGCCTTCCGCAGCACCTCGGCCTCGTCGAGCTTCGATCCGCGCACGCGGCGGATCTGCTGATGCCGGCCAAAAATCTCCGCGCCAGTCAGCACGGCCAGCTTCGCCGCCGGAACGGTGAATCCGCGATAGAGCAGCCCCAGCTTCGTCTCCAGGGACGAAGGCAGGGCGCTCTGCAGCTCCGCGAAGCGCTCACGCTCCGCCTCGTTGTGGAAAAAAATGACCGTGCGCCAGCCGTCCGCATGCCATTCACGAATCTGCCGCGCGAAATGCTCCCGCCGCGCCTCGTGCAGCACGAAATCCGACGCATCGAAGACGCCGAGCGGATTCTCATGGATCGCCGCTGAAAAATCCTCCAGCCCCTCCACCGGCGTAGCGCCGCTGAGGATGCGGGCGTTTGCATCCGCCTCTCCTTCGATCGCGATGACGAAATCGTCCTGCCGCAGGTGCTCGCGCACGAGCGAGGCCCCCTCCGCATTCTCGCTCATCTGCAGAATGACGCCGATGCTCTCCAGCCGCCGGATGGAGGACTGGTTGTGCAGGTCAAAGGCGCGGATCGACTCGATCTCGTCGTCGAAAAACTCCAGCCGCAGCGGCTCCTCCGCCTGCCACGAAAAGAAGTCCACAATGCCACCGCGCCGGGCGAACTGGCCGCGCTCTGTGACCACGGGCACACGTTCGTAGCCTGCGGCCCCGAGGTCGGCGAGAAGTTCTTCCACATCCAGCTTTCCACCGGCCTTTAGCGTGCGCCTCTGGCTGCTGATCTCTGCCGGTGCGGGTGCGGGTTCGTCCAGGCTGTCAGCGCAGAGCACCATCACGGGCGAATCGACCTCCGTCATGCGCCCGAGAGTGCCCGCCTGCTCCGCCAGCAGTTCGGGATCGACCAGCGCATCATTCACGACATGACCGAGACGGGGGAGATAAAGCGCCGGACACTGCCATACGCCGAGTTCAGCGTGCACATGGTCCTGCGTTTTCACATCGGGACAAAGAATCCACACCCGGCGTTGCGGTTCCGATTTTTCCACGTGCCGCACCATCAGCGCCGCCGCGAATCCGAATGCCTGCGGCGTCACATGATCCAGAATCGTCCGCGATTGAAACTCCCGCGTCGCAAGCACCAGATCCACCAGGCCGAGCGCGTCCCCCCGTGCACGCCCGGAAGGGGGTGGCGGTTTGCGTTTCGCGGTCTTCTTCACGCCGCGTGTTTTTGGGGCGCGTGCGACGGTGTCCAAAAGAAAGCGCCGGGTGAGATCACCCGGCGCGGCATATCAGCGGACAAGACCGAAGTCGTCAAACGCGAAGTCAGTGGTCATTTCCTAGCGTTCGACGCGCTGCCCCGGGTTTTGCCGACCGCCGCGGGTTTGAGATCCTCGTCGCTGGCATAGCAGAAGACCTCGCGATTCTTCGGGTCGAAAACCCGCACGACGACTCCGCCCATGGCGTCCGCAAAGCGCGCACGCGTGCCGTCGATGTAGATGACATTGCCCACCAGTTGCGATTTGTAGAGCGCGACGGGCAGCGTCTCGAAAGAGTGACTGGCCGAACCTTTGAGAGCTTCGATTTTGTGGGAGCCGGACGTCGCCACGCGGGATGCGCCCTTGCCTTTGCCCTGGTCCTCCTTCTTGAAGAGCCAGTAGTCCACCCGCAGGTTCGTCGCCTCGGTCGGCAGCTTGTTGCGCAGTTCGATCTTGTAGCTCCACATCTCGGTGGTCCTGAGCTCGTCAGAAAGCTTCTGCTTGGTGGTCTCCCCCTTCGTTTTGTCGTAGCGGACCTCAAAGCTGTAGCTCTGATTCTCAAGCGCCCACTCATTGATGAACTTCTGGTCCGCCGGTGAAAAGGTGGTGACTGGAACCGTGAAAACGACTCCGTCGGAGGCCCTCTTCATCGTCACCTGCCCGCCACCGGCAGCGGTGATGTCGGCCTCCAGTTTCCGGCCCTGAGGGTCGGTGAATTCGCGGGCCGGGCTGTCTGCACAGGTGAATGCAAGCAGGGTGGTGAGAAAAATGAGGCGAGTCTTCATGGGTGAAATGCCGTGTGGAGTTCGCGGCGATCCTAGCCGCTCTTGCGGGGATTCGTCAAGGGCTGCATCGAGATCAGTCTGTCACTGTTCGCGGCTAAGGCCGGGAAATTGAGCGCGCAGTGAAGCATCCCGATCGGCCGGTTCGTTTTACCCGGGGTCATGCAAACGCCAACCTCCGCCTCCCGCCGTCGTTTTCTCCAGCAGTGCTCCGCAGCCGGAGCGGCGCTGGGGTTTCCCACCATCATCCCCTCCTCGGCGCTCGGCAAAGACGGCGCGGTGGCTCCCTCGAACCGCACCACGCTGGCGCTGATCGGCTGTGGTGGACGCGGAACAGATGTGGTGAAGAATTTCCTCCAGGACGAGCGCGTGCAGGTCATGGCCGTGTGCGATGTGGAGCGCGAGTCGGACGGCTACAACAAAGGCATCATCAAGAAAGCTCACACCTTGGGCCGTGAACCCGCCCGACGCCTCGTGGACAGCACTTACGGCACGAAAGGATGCGCCGTGCATGAGGACTTCCGCGAGGTGCTCGCACGCGCGGATGTGGACGCCGTGCAGATCGCCACGCCGGACCACTGGCACGCCCTGCAGGCGGTCGCCGCAGCTCGGGCCGGCAAGCACATCTACTGCGAGAAGCCGCTGAGCCTCACCATCGCGCAGGGCCGCTTCATGAGTGATGTCGTGCGCAAGAGCGGTGTCACCTGGCAGACCGGCAGCCAGCAGCGCAGTGACATTCATTTCCGCATGGCCTGCGAATACGTGCGCAACGGCCGGCTCGGCAAGCTGAAGCAGATCCGCGTCGGCCTCGCGAGCGACAACCGCGACAACAACGGCTGCGCCTCGCAAACCGCGCCGGTGCCGGTGCCGGAGGGTTTGAACTACGAGTTCTGGCTCGGCCCAGCGCCTGAAGCGCCGTTTTGCCCGGCCCGCCTGCACTCGAACTGGCGCTGGTTCTACGACTACTCCGGCGGCAACATCACCGACTTCGGCGCGCACCATCTCGACATCGTGCAATGGGCTCTCGGCATGGACGAAAGCGGCCCCGTCGAGTTTTTCGATCTCGCCGCCACCTGGCCGGAAAAAGGCGCACTCTACTCCACCCCGCCCACCTTTGCATTCTCCTACCGCTACACCGACGGCACGCCCGTTCATGTGAAGGACAAGCAGGACTTCGGCTCCGGCATTATCTTTGAAGGCGAGGCCGGCAGTGTCCTCTGCACACGCGGCAAGCTGGAGATCAAGCCGGTCGAACTGCGCAAGCCGCTCGCCGAGGGCGACGTGCGCCTCTACGAGAGCAAGGACCACTTCCGCAACTTCATCGACGCCATTCGTGACGGCGTGAAGGCAGCCGCGCCCATCGAGTATGCGCATCGCAGCATCACCATCGCCCACCTCGCTAACATCGGCCTGCGGCTGAATCGCGAGAAGCTCCGCTGGAATCCGGAGACTGAGCAGATCGCCGACGACGACGAGGCCGCCGCCATGCTCACGAGGCCGATGCGCGGGCCGTGGCAACTGGCCTGATCATCATCGGATCGCTGGCTCCGCTGTTCGGGTCTCCTCCAAGTACTCGTATAGAGGTGCCGGGCGGCCGTTATCCTCTTGCTTGGGATCAGCTTTCGGCTTGGAGTCGGAAGACTCCCTGCTCCTGCCCACCGCATCAAAGGGTGCCGTCACGATGTCACCGGTCGTTTTGACCGGCGTCGTCACGATGCTGCCTGCTGTTTTAACCGGCACGGTCACCAGTGAGCAACTTGCAAGGCAGATGCATGAAACCGGCAGGAGGAAGCGGATGTTCATGCCAAAGGTTTTACCCAATCCGGGTGGCTTGTCACTCACCGAGTGGGCTGTGGCGGGTAGGGATACCAGCGGCCCTGATACCACTGGCCCTGCTGTTGCTGTGGAGGATAGGGGTAGGCCTGCTGCGGTTGCGGATACGGCGGTGCATACGACTGCCTGGGATAATACGGCTGCGCCTGCTGCGCTGAGTAAGGCTGCTGCGGGTAGCCTTGGGGCGGATAATACGGCTGCTGGGGTTGCGGCTCCGGCTGGCGGTGGCTGCCCATCGCCTTCACACCCGCCTTGGCCACACCACCCGTGGCTTTGACGGTGGCCCCGGCGACGGTGCCCGCCGCGCCGATGGGCGCGGTGATCAGCGAACAACCGGCAAGACCGGAACAGAAAAGGATCGAAGTGAGGAGGAGTCGCACGGCGCCGGTCTTAACCTCGTTCGGGCGTCTTGTCATCCAAACTGCTTCCAGAACATCACGGCCGAAATGACAAAACCGATGGCGGTGATCAAACGCCTTACACTTCGTGGCGAGATGCGCTGCGAGTAGTGCGCACCGAAATAGTAGCCGACCAGCGCACCCGTCGTGAGCGCGACCGCCTGCGGCCAGTTGACCATGCCTGCAGCCATGAACCATACCGCCGCAATCACATTGATCAGAGAGCCCAGCACATTCTTGAGCGCGTTCATCTCGTGGATGTTCGTCATGCCCATGAAGCCGAACGACGCCAGCATCAGGATGCCGATCCCCGCGCCGAAAAACGCGCCGTAGATCGCCACGGGCAGTTGCAGGGCGATGGAAAACCACAAAGCTCCCGACTTTGATTCCTCCGCGGACTTTCGCAGAAAGCCCTGGAGGAAAAACAGCACCGTGGCGAACAACACGAGAAAGGGCACCAGCTTCGCGAACTGGTCATCGCTCGTCCGCGTCAGCAGCCAGCTTCCGAAGCCCGCGCCAACGAGACACACGGGCACAAACCACCACAGCATCGACTTCACCGCCCGCAGGTGTTTGCGAAAGCTCACGATGCTGCCCGCCGTGCCAAAGACCAGGCCCACGGTGCTCGTCGCATTTGCCATCACCGGCGGTGTGCCAAACAGCAGCAGCACCGGAAACGTCACCATCGTCCCGCCGCCCGCGATGGCATTGATCGCACCGGCGGCGCAACCGGCGGCGGCGAGGGCTAGGAGTTCGAGGACGGACATGCCTCGTTCCTAAAGTAGTCCTGTTGCTGCGCAACAGGGTTCTGATCCGAGTTGTGCCACAACTCGGTCACTCTGTTCACTTCGCCTTCGGATTCCGCAGGTAATAGAGATGCCCGTCCTCAGCGCCGCCGAGGAAATCCGGGACACCATCTGCATTGAAATCGACGGTCGTCGGACTGACGTCGTGGCCTTCGATGTTGGCGTCGGATAGCAGACCCATATCGGTGAAGAACCACTGTCCGCCTTCGCTGCCGGTCTGGCGGATGAAGTTGGCATTGGCGGAGTTGAGCAGGATGTCGAGCTTGCCGTCCTGGTCCCAGTCCATGATGCAGATCTTGCGGCGTCCGCTTTTTCCGGCGATGCCGCTGTTCAGGCGAAGCGGTTCGCCGGGCTTCATGGCGACGGGCGTCTTCACTTTGAGATGTTCAAGGGCCTTGTCGATCAAGCCGGGCTTTGGAGCATCTTTGGAGGCACACAGGACGCGCTGCGGATGTTTGAGAATGAGTTTTCCGTCTCTCTTCGCACGCTCGAAGAAGGCGAGATAGCCCTCCTGATCGAGCATGACGAGATCGGTGAGGTCGTCCTTGTTCCAATCGACACCGACCGGCGTGGTACGCCATTGCGTGAGCAGTGCTTTGCCATCGGGACGCAGCCAGCCGTAGGCGAGATGAGGCTGCGTGCCTTCCCATTCGACCTCCACGGGCTTTGCCGCGGCGAGTTTCGGCTGCTGCCGTGTGCCGATGTTCCGATACCACACGACCTTGCCGAGGATGGAGTTGAGCAGCAGGTCCGGCAGCCCATCCCCATCCCAATCGGCCACAGTCTGAGTCGTGTAGCCCCATTTGGCCTCGCACGGTCCCTGAATGCTGCCGTTGGGTCCGGCCATCGGGCGGATGACTTTGCCTGCGGCTTCGAGTCGCACGGGTGCGGCCCATTTTGGGACCTCGACGCCCTTGCCGCTGAGGTTTTCGATGAAGGCGACGTAACCGGCGGTGTTGCCGCAGATGATGTCGGTGTCGCCATCGCCGTCCCAATCGAATCCGACAGGCGTGGCGAGCGCACCGAACTTCACCTGATCCGCTTCCTGCTGGAAGTAGCGCGGTTCGGCATAGACCGGCACCTTGTTGTCAAACTTGCCCGTGTGCTCGATGAAAGCCACACGTCCGTCTTCATCACCGCAAATGATGTCGAGATCACCATCCTTGTCCCAGTCGATGGCGGTCGGCGTGATCATTTCGAGGTCCATCGTGAGGTAGCGGCCCGTGTCGGCCTTCAGGCGAACGCCGAGCGCATACTTCGGCTTCGTGCGCGAACCGGTGTTTTGGAAATAGGTGAAACCATCGAGGAACTCGCCACAGAGCAGGTCCAGATCGCCATCGCCGTCGAAGTCGCCGAAGTTCGGCGAAGGCCAGCCGTAGGTCTGCACGGGGCGATCCGCTGCCATGATCTTCTTCGCCTTGTCGTAGGCCGGTTTGTCATTCGTGCCTGTGTTCGTGAGCAGGTACACATAGCCGCAGAGCGGGCCGTTCATCCAGCGGCCATCCTCCGTGTAGGCGTTGTCCCAGCCGTAGGTGGTCCAGTCGCCGACACCGACGACGAGGTCGTTTTTTCCGTCGCCGTCGTAATCGACCATGCGCCACATGTTGCCGCGCACCTTGTTGGGATGGACGTTTGTCGGCGGACCGAGCTTCTCCTGCTGCTCGATGCCTGTCTTGAGGAAATCAGGATGCGCATTGCCGGGTGTGAGCACGACGGGTTTACCGTCGATGTAGCTGACCTGCACGTTTTGCGCGCCCTTGCTGATGCGTTTGGCCGGTTTGAAGACGGGCATCTTGTTCTTCGCAGTGTCGCCGCTGGCGTTCTCGAAGAAGTAGATGCCGTTGTAGGGCTTGTCGGGGCAGTTGACGACAAGATCGAGGTCGCCGTCGCCATCGAAGTCCATCGGCAGCGGCCAGGCCCACAGACCGACGCCGAGATCGACGACCAGACCTGGGTTGTTGTACTTGAGCGGGGCGAGCGTGGACTCCGCAGCGAAGGTGGAGCCGCAAAGGAGCGCGAGGAGGAGATGCTTCATGGTCGGGTAGAAAAGGGGGAATGTTATGCGAGACGAACGTCGCCGCACAGAGAAACATGCAGGCCCAACTCGCGCATGGCGGCGGCCTTGATGCGTGCGGCGCGGTGCGCCTGCTTCTCGTTCGGGCAATAGACGACCTGGATGTGGTTCGATTTGTGGCGGGCCATCATCTGGTCACGTGACACGCCTTTGAGCACCGTGTGCATGATCGGCCACTGCGGTGTGGTTTCCTGCCAGCGGCGATTCGTTTCCGCCTCCGGCAGTTTCACCACCTCGGCGACGCCGATGTCGCAATGCAGCGCACCATTCATCACGAACACACGGCTCCAGACGATGTGTCCGGGCTTGCTGACGCCTTTCATCGTTCCGCCGCCGAGGCGGAAGTACATGCCCGGCTGGCGCTCACTGCTCGCGCCTTTCCATCCACCGATGAAGTGCGCGGGCGGTGCCGCACCGCTGATGAGCAGCACCCAGACGTAGTCTTTGCCGTATTTCGCACCCCAGCGCAGATCGTGCAGGGTGTTTTCCGGCGCAAAGCCGAGCTCGCGCCAGAGACGATAGGTCACCAGTCCGTCGAGACCGGCGCATTCATCGACCTCGTTGAAATGCGGCAGAGCTTCGCCTTCGAAGAGCACGCGCCGGCCATCGGCGCTGCGCACGGGCGGGCGGTCGGCGTTGTTGAGCATGCCTTCGACGAGATCGCTAGCAGGTGTGAGGTCTTTGAGCCCCTGCTGATACTGGATGCCGATGGCGTCGCAGCCGAACTCGTCGGCGATGCGCAGGGCGGCGATGTACATTTTGCACTGCAGGAGGATCTGCGGCTCCGTCAGTTCTGCGGCCTCGTCGGTGCCGAGCTTTATTTGCAGGCCCTTGCGCTTCAGCCACGCATAAACCGCCGCCGCGTCGTCATCGCTGACGTTTTGCATCGCGGCGTAGAGTGTGGACTGGCTGAGCCGCTCCTTGAAGCATCCTGTCGGGTGCAGCAGGTGGTCAGGGATGATGGCGTTGAACATGCCCATGCAGCCTTCATCAAAGACGCCGAGGATGGCTTTGCGGGTGCGGAAGAGCCGCCCGAAGTCGCGGCCGGCCTGCTCGTCATCGGCGGGCAGCTTCAGCAGCGGCAGATCACGAACGTGGGATTGATCATGCGTGACTTCCCCGCTCGTCAGCCACTCGCGCAGGCCGGTCTGGAAAAAGGAATCGGTGAAGGTCTCGCTCCACAGCGCGGAGTAGCGCACGCCGGCCTTGGTGAGCGATGCGTTCAGATTCAGCATGCCGACCAGCCCCGGCCACTGACCGCTCCAGTTCGCCACGGTGAGGATCGGTCCGCGATGCGTGGTCAAGCCGGCCAGAACATGATGCGAATACTGCCAAACGGCCTCCGCCACGATCAGCGGCGCGTCGGGATCAATGCCGCGAAACACCTCGATGCCCTCACGCTGGCTGGCGATGAAGCCGTGCTTTTTCTTTGCGTCATACGGGTGCGCACGTTTGACGGTGAAGCCCTCCGCTTTGATCGCTTTGACGAGAGCGTCTTCCATCGCCTTCTGGGCGGGCCAGCAGGTTTGATTCGCGGCGAGACGCAGGTCGCCGCTGGCGACGAGTTGGATGGTTGGTTTTGCAGGCATGGTGGCCGATTGTGGCCCGCGAGGTGTCCCGAGGGCAAGCCAACTCGTCAGTGCATCCTTGGCATGCGGGTGACGATTCTTGATCTTCCCATTCAAACCTTCTGCGCCTTCCACTTTCCCCGGCGGAACAACCACCAGCTCCACATCGCGAGAAGCGAGTAGGCCGCAGGCACGGAAATGACGGCACCGACCGGGCCGAAGCCGAAGGTTTTCGACAGCAGCCACGCCAGCGGAATTTGCACGACCCACAAGCAGAGGAAATTTAGCCGCGCGGGCGTCCAGGTGTCGCCGGAGCCGTTGAAGGCGGCCTCGAAGCACATGCCGGCGGCATACAGCGGAAAGGCGAGGCTGAGAATCCACAGTGACTCGGTGCCAAAGGCCACCACGTCGGCCTCCGGCGTGAAAAAACGAATCAGCGGGCCCGCCAGCAGCACGAAGACGACGCCAAAGATGCCGAGCACGAGCATGTTCAGCTTCGTGGCGATCCACACCGCCGCCTCGGCGCGCTCAGGTTTCTGCGCACCGAGATTCTGCCCGACGAGCGTCGCCCCGGCGTTCGCCAAGCCCCAGGCGGGCATCAAGGCGAAGACCACGATGCGAATCGCGATGGTGTAGCCGGCCAGAGCCGTGCTGCCGAACAATGCGAGAATCTTGAACAGGCCCACCCAGCTCGTCGTGCTGATGAGAAGCTGCGTCACGCCGCTGCCGGATTTTCTCAGCACCGCGCCGATCACCTCGCGCGCCGGTTTGAGATGCTCCCAGCGCACCTTCACGCGGCTGTGATGCCCGGCCAGATGCCAGAGTTGGTAGATCACGCCGACGCCGCGGCCGATGTTCGTGGCCACGGCCGCTCCGGTGACGCCCATCTCCGGAAAGATCCACCAGCCGAAGATGAGGCAGGGGTCGAGGAGGATGTTCAGCGTGTTGGCCAGAATCAATGTGCGCATAGCGATCACGGCATCTCCGGCACCGCGGAAGACCGCGTTGATGAGGAAGATCAAAAAGACGGTGGCATTGCCGCCGAGCATGACGCGCGTGAATCCCGCGCCTTTGCCGACCACCGTCTCGTCCGCGCCCATGAGCCGCAGAATCTCCGGTGCAAAGCCTCCGAATACGATGCCGATGCCTGCGGAGACGAGCACGCCGAGCAGCACGATCTGCCCCGCCGCCTGCGCTGCGAGCTGCGGCTGCTTTTCGCCGATGCGGCGTGAAATGATCGCCGTGGCGGCAATCGAGATGCCGATGGCCACGGCGTAGATTAGAGTCATCACGGACTCCGTGATGCCGACCACCGCCACGGCCTCCCTGCCGAGCTTGGCGACCCAGAACACGTCCGTGACGGCAAAGAGCGACTCCATGACCATCTCCAGCACCATCGGCACCGCGAGCAGGATCACGGCGCGATTCAGCGGCAGGGCTGTGTAGTCGTGCTCCTCACCGCTGAGCGATTGTTTGACGCTGCCCCAGAAGGGGACGGGGGATGAGGTGGAGTCCTGGCTCATGGAGACGAGGCTTGGAATGACGAATGAGGAATTCCGAATGAAGAAAGAATGACGAAGCCTGAATGACTCAAACACCCGCCGTCCATTCGGAGTGACAGGATTTCGTCATTCGTCATTCTGGTTTCGTCATTTCCTCCTACGGCAGCCTGCCTTCGTCCACATCGATGTAGTGCGCGATGGTCTGGATGTCATCGCGGTCGCCGAGGCCGCCGTCGGCTTTGCGCTTGGCGAGGATCGCGGTGATGTGATCGTTCCAGCCGAGCGTTTTGACGTAGTGGTTCCAGATCAGCTTTTCGGTGTCGTTGATGGGGCGGCTCTGCTCCTCGCACCAGTGCAGGATTTCCTCGTCCGTGCCGCCCTTCAGCACGCGGGCCGTCAGATCGTCGTAGTTGATGTGAAGAAAGTCCACGAGGGCACCATCGCTGCCTTTGCCGAGGTTCGCATGCAGATCCTCCCACAACTGTCCGGCCGCATGCAGGCGGATCTTGCCGAGCATGCGCGGGAAGTACTTCAGGCCGGCTGTTTCATCAAGAGGGCTGCAGGGGAGCGTGGCGGGGTCGGGTTTGGCGGACATGCGGGATGCGTGGCTCATGAGCCTGCGCTTGGCAATGGAATCTCTGCGAGGAGCTTGCCACAGGGCGAACACGGCTTACGGAAGCCTCCGCATGACTGAACCTGCATCCTGGCGGCTCGAACACACCTACACCCGGCTCCCCGGCCTTTTTTTCACCGAAGTGGAACCCACGCCGGTGAAGGAGCCGCGCATGATCATCTTCAATCATGCGCTCGCGGACGAACTCGGCCTGCCGGAGGACGAAGCCGCGATCTACGCCGGCAATGCGCTGCCGCCGGGGGCGCGACCGATCGCGCAGGCCTACGCCGGGCATCAGTTCGCCCATTTCACCGGTTTGGGTGATGGACGGGCCATCCTGCTCGGCGAGCAGATTACGCCGTCGGGCGACCGCTTTGACATTCAACTTAAAGGGCCGGGCCCAACGCCCTATTCGCGGCGTGGGGATGGTCGTGCGGCGCTGGGACCGATGCTGCGCGAATACATCATCAGCAAGGCGATGCACGCGCTCGGCATTCCGACCACGCGCAGCCTCGCGGTGGCGGCCACGGGTGAAAAAGTCTGGCGGCAGGATGGTGGACTGCCCGGCGCGGTTCTGACTCGTGTTGCGGCCAGTCACATCCGCGTCGGCACGTTTGAGTGGGCCGCGGCGCATCGCGATCCCGCAGCGCTGCGGGCGCTGGCGGAGCACACGCGGCAGCGGCATTACCCTGACGTCGAAAACGATCCTGCAGCGCTGTTTGAGGCGGTCATGGAGCGCCAAGCGGCGCTGATTGCGAAATGGATGCACGTCGGCTTCATCCACGGCGTCATGAATACCGACAACATGGCGCTCAGTGGTGAGACCATCGACTATGGCCCCTGCGCCTTCATGGACGCCTATGATCCGGCCACGGTCTTCAGCTCCATCGACCGCAACGGCCGCTACGCCTACGGCAGCCAGCCACCGATCGCGCAGTGGAATCTCGCGCGGCTGGCGGAGGCCATGCTGCCGTTGTTTCACGAGGATGAAAAGCAGGCCGTCGAAGTGGCGAACGGCCTGATTCCCCGCTTTGAAGGTCGCTACAAACATCACTGGCTCACCGGCATGCGGGCAAAGCTCGGACTGATGTCCGAGGAGCAGGAAGACGCCGTGCTGATCCAGGACCTGCTCGACTGGATGAAGGAAACGGGCGCGGATTTCACCAACACCTTCCGCGATCTGACGAATGGCCGACTGAAGCCGATGGAATGGCATCTGCGATGGTCTGAGCGCCTCAAACGACAGCCGCAATCCGCTGACGAGGTCTCCGAACTCATGCGCCGCAGCAATCCCGCCTTCATCCCGCGCAATCATAAAGTCGAGGAAGCGCTCGACGCGGCGAACGGCGGGGATTTGAATCCGCTGCAGCGGCTGCTGACCGTGCTGGCGGATCCGTTTGATCACACGCTGGAGCTGCCGGAGTTCAGCGAGCCTTCGGGTCAGGACTCGTATCAGACTTTCTGCGGCACCTGAGACAGCCTGCTTGCTTGTCTGCCCGGCGGGCGTATGTGCTCGCATGCCCCAACTCCAGACCACGATGCCCGAGGGGCTGATCCTCAAAGAAGGTGACGAAGCCGATCTTCGTGTGGTCGTGCAGAACGGCATCCTGGTGGTCACCAAGGTGCTGCGGCAGCGGGAAGCGGGTGAAAACCCGTTCGACTACAAGGCCAAGCTCGGCACTTGGAATCGGAAGTAATGCTTCCGTCGAAAGGCTGACCGGGGCGCTGCCGTATCTCCCCGCGCATGTCCCTGCCGCACCCAGCGCATCCCTGTTCCCGCCGTGAAGTGATTCAAGCGGGTGCTGTCGGGTTACTGGGCCTCGGCATGAACCATCTCAGCGCCCTGCAGGCGATGACGGCGGCCACGCAGCCGGCACGGGCTAAGTCGGTGATCTACATCTTCCTCTCCGGCGGACTGGCGCAGCATGAAAGCTTCGACATGAAGCCGGACGCACCGATGGAGTACCGCGGCGAATTCAAACCCATCCGCACACGGACGCCCGGCACCCACATCTGCGAGCACCTGCCGAATCTGGCGCGCATTTCCGAAAAGTGGTCGCTGGTACGTTCGCTCACGCATGGCGTCAGCGAGCACTCCCAGGGGCACCATGTGATGCTCACCGGGCGCAGCGATCTGCCGCTCGGTTTCGATCCAGGCAAGCCGAAGAAGTCCGACCACCCCAGCATCGCCGCGCTGGCGACGGCGCTGCTGCCGAGGCGCAAAGACAACCTGCCGCCCGCCATCGTGCTGCCGGACAAGCTCGTGCATCGCACCGGGCGCACGCTCGCCGGTCAGTTCGGCGGAATGCTCGGCGCACAGCATGACCCGTGGTTCCTGGAAATGTCTCCCTACCACCCGAATCACTACGGTGCGTTTCCCACGCACCTGTTTCATCACGAGCGAGGGTTTGAAAAGGACGACGGATTGAAGTTCCAGGCACCGCATCTTTCGCTGCCGCAGGGGCTGACACTGGACCGCGTCATGGACCGGGTCTCCCTGCGCAATGCGCTCGAAAAGCAGACGGAAGACCTCACCGCGCTCGCGGGTGACGAAGCCTTTGATTCCACGCGCCAGGCCGCCATCGGCCTGCTGAGCAACCGCAAGGTGCACGACGCCTTCAGTTTGGAGAAGGTCGATCCGAAGCTGCTCGACCGCTACGGCCGCCACAGCTTCGGCTGGTCGCTGCTCATGGCGAAAAACCTCGTGCAGAGCGGTGTGAGCATGGTGCAGGTCAATCTGGGCAACAACGAGAGCTGGGACACACATCAGGCCGCGTGGCGGAATCTGAAGAACTTCCTGCTGCCGCCGATGGACCAGGCCGTGAGCGCATTGATCGAGGATCTCGACGCCAGCGGTCAGCTTGACGAGACACTCATCGTCATGGGCGGCGAATTCGGCCGCACTCCGAAGATCAAGAGCATCTCCGCCACCGCCCTTCCCGGTCGCGATCACTGGGGGCATGTGCAGAGCCTCATGCTCGCCGGCGGCGGCATCAAAGGCGGTCGCGTCATCGGCAGCAGCGACAAAATCGGGGGTTATCCCGAGAGCGATCCGCAGACGCCCGAAAACCTCGCCGCCACGATTTACGAAGCACTGGGCCTCCCCAACGACCTCATGTGGCACGACTTCACCGGACGTCCGCACACGCTCTACATGGGCTCGCCGATCAAGGGGCTGGTATAAAGTGGTCCGCACAATCCTCTGTGCGGGCGTTGCAGTCCGCCGGTGAACTTCACGGCAAAGGAGCCCGAACGAGGACCGTTCCGGGAAAACGCGGAGTCGCCGGAGATTGCGGAGTGCCGCACAGAGGACTGTGCGGACCACTTTGGGCCCCGGTCTGGCAAGAGAGGTGAAGGTGCTGCCGTAGGTTAGCGGTCATGCTCAACCTGTACTCACATCCCAGCGGCGGTTTTTGCGATGGTGTGTCGCGTCGAAACTTTCTGAAGATCGGCGGACTCGCCATGGGCGGGATGTCGTTGAATGACGTGCTGCGTGCCGAAGCGGTGCAAAAGACGGGCAAGTCGCACAAGGCGGTGATCATGATCTTCCTGCCGGGCGGCCCTTCGCATCAGGACATCTTCGATTTGAAGCCGGACGCGCCGAGCGAGATCCGCGGCGAGTTCAAACCGATCTCCACGAACGTTCCGGGCATCCAGATCACCGAGCAGATGCCGCGCCTCGCGAAGATGATGGACAAATGCACCATCATCCGCTCGCTAGCCGACTGCGACGGTCGGCACGATGCCTTTCAGTGCCTCACGGGTCGCAATTCGAAGCAGCAGCCGCCCGGCGGCTGGCCGTCGCTGGGGTCGGTCGTTTCCAGACTGCAAGGCGCGGCGAATCCGGCGATGCCGCCTTTCGTCGGACTCGCGCCGAAGATGGGCCACATGGAATGGGCGCGCACGGGCGATCCCGGCTTCCTCGGCGTGGCGCACGCGCCGTTTCAGGCCAATCGCGGCAGCGGCACGGAGGACATGTCACTCAACGGCATCACGCTTGAGCGCCTGCGCGATCGCAAGTCCCTTCTGTCCAGCTTCGACGTTCTGCGCCGCGATCTTGACACCAGCGGCCTGATGGGCGGCGTGGACGTTTTCAACGAACAGGCGCTGAACGTGCTGACGAGTCCGAAGCTGATTCACGCGCTCGATTTAAGCCGCGAAGACCCGCGCATCGTCGAGCGCTACGGCAAAGGCGAGAACCGCAATCGCGACGACGGTGGTCCCCGCCTGCCCGAGCACTTCCTCGCCGCTCGTCGTCTGGTGGAAGCAGGAGCGCGCGTCGTGACACTCGCCTTCAGCCGCTGGGACTATCACAGCGACAACTTCAAGCAGCTCCGCGAGGACCTGCCGCTGCTCGACAGCGGACTCACCGCGCTGATCACCGACCTGCATGAGCGCGGCATGGACAAGGACGTGTCCGTCGTCGTGTGGGGTGAATTCGGCCGCACGCCCACCATCAACGCCAAAGGCGGTCGCGATCACTGGCCGCGCGTCGCCTCCGCCCTGCTCGCCTGCGGCGGCATGCGTCACGGCCAGGTCATCGGCGCCACCGACAAGCACGCCGGTGAAGCCACCGACCGCCCCGTCGCCTTCGGCGAGGTCTTTGCCACGCTCTACAAGCAAATGGGCATCGACGTGACCAAGGCCACGCTCACGGACCTGACCGGCCGGCCGCAGTATCTCGTCGATGGGCATCTGCCGATGGCGGAGCTGGTTTGAGATGCATGGTTTGACCCACCGCGAAGGATCGCACTCAAGACACACCTTTCGTCTGGCACGGCATGGATGATCGCCGCCGGAGCTTGCGGAGCATGTTTTTTTCAAGCTACCCTGTAACCTTTCCGCAACTTCCGTCACCATGCAGGAGACATGCATGCCCCCTCCCCGACCTCTGTGAACGAAGACGCGCTGGACGCCCAGGTGCGGGCGTTTCTGGCGGCGAGGACTCTCGTGCAGGCTCACATTCGCTCACTCATGCGGGATGCCGCGCTGGCGGAGGATGTGTTTCAGGAGGTGTGGCTACGTTTCGAGAAAGCCACACGTCATGGCGAGGTGATCGAAAACGTGCCTGCATGGTGCCGCGCCGCCGCACGGCTCGTGGCGCTAGAAAGCTGGCGCAAACAGTCCCGCGAACGGCCGATGGCCGACCCGGAACTCTTGGATCTCATCGACCAGTCCCATTCTGAGCAGGATTCGCATGCCGACCACTGGCAGGAGCACACGCAGGCTCTCACGCAGTGCCTTGAGACCCTGCCTCCGCTCTCGCGGGATCTTCTCGCGCGCCGCTATCGGCAGAATCAGCCCATCTCGGACATCGCCGAGCAACTCGGCCGGAGCACCGGGAGCCTCAAGACGGCCCTTTGCCGCCTTCGCATCGCTCTTGCCGACTGTGTGCGGAAACGCCTCGAACAACTGACCGCCGCCTGAACATGAACACCACCCGTTTCGAAGAATTGCTGCTCGCCCATGAAGACGGCGACATCACCCCCGGAGAGTCAGACGAGCTGAAAACCATGCTTCGCTCCCATCCTGAAGCCCGGAGGAGACTCGTTGAAAGCGGTGTCCTTGGAGTAATGGCGGCCACGCACGCGTCATCCTCCGTCATTGGTTTTTCAAGGCATCGCGCAGTGCGCTGGCAGGTGTGGCGTCCATGGCTCGCCGCCGCAGCGGGCGTCGTCATCGGCTGCTTCAGCACGACGTTGGTCATGGGATGGAGCGGCGGCATCCGGCAGTATGCCATCGCGCTGGCAAACCCTGGCTTTGAGCAGCCGCAGGAACTGCCGCAGGTGCACCTCGTGCCGTTTCACGGCCAGTGGAGCGGCATCACCACGGAGGTCGTTGAAGGCGCTGGTGTGCGGCCGGCGGCGAGGAATGGCCGGCGCATGATGAAGCTCGGTCCCGCGCCGGCAGGGACGGGCTACTTTGCAAATCTGATGACGGACCTCAGCTCCAGCCGTCCTTTGACCGACAAACAGCTTCAAATCGAGGTGACCGCATGGTATCACGCGTCGAAGCCCGGCCAGAACGAACATTACAGCCTCAACGTCGCCACTTTTGCCCGGTCAGCCGGGGAGGTCGCCGAGCTGTGGGAGAACACCTGGAGGGACATGCGGGACTCCTCGTTAACGACGACGGGACGCGCCGTTTTTCCCACCGCGACGGAACCCGGCTGGCACAGCATCACCGTGCGCCTCGACGTGCCGCCGCAGGCCCGCACGCTCGTCATTTCCATGGGCTCAAACACCCCCGGCCCGGTCTCCGCTCGCACCGATCATTACATGGACGACGTCCAGGCCTCGTGGCTCGTATTGGATGAATAGCAGCATTCCCTGATAACACCGTTCAGACAGCAGAAATCTCGCCCCCCAACGCCGTTTACTCACTCATGAAGCAGCTCCTTCCGGTCTTCTTTCTTTTGGCAAATTCCGTCCATGCCGCCCTCGATTTCAACCGCGACGTGCGGCCCATCCTCGCGCAGCAGTGCTTCGCCTGCCACGGCATGGACGAGCATGGCCGCAAGGGAAAGCTGAGGCTCGATCTGAGCGACTCCGCCTACGGCGCGGGCAAATCCGGCGAGATCGCCATCGTGCCCGGTAAACCGGACGCCAGCGAACTCGTCCGGCGCATCTTGACCACCGACGAGGACGATTTGATGCCACCGCCACACACGAAAAAGGTGCTGTCGGAGAAGGACAAGGCCACACTCAAGACATGGGTCGCCGAAGGCGCGAAGTACGAGGCGCATTGGGCCTACACACCGCCGCAACCGTCCAAAGATGCCAAAGCGGGCATCGACGGCTTCATCCGTACACGTCTCGAACAAGAAGGTCTGAGGCCCTCGCCGGAAGCGGATCGCTACACGCTCGCACGCCGCCTCTACCTCGACCTGATCGGCCTGCCACCCACACCTGCCGAGGCGGATGCCTTTGTGAACGACAAGTCGCCGGACGCCTACGAGAAGCTGGTCGATCAACTGCTAGCCTCCAAAAACTACGGCGAACGCTGGGCGCGGCGCTGGCTCGATCTGGCGCGTTACGCCGACACGAACGGCTTCGAAAAAGACCGCCCGCGCCAGATCTGGCCCTACCGCGACTGGATCGTGAAGGCACTGAACGACGACATGCCCTTCGATCAGTTCAGCATCAAGCAGCTCGCCGGTGACATGCTGCCGAATCCGACGCCGGACGACCTCATCGCCACCGGATTTCATCGCAACACCATGCTCAATGAGGAAGGCGGCATCGACCCGAACGAATACCGCTTCTATGCCATGGTGGACCGCGTCGGCGTCACCGGCACGACCTGGATGGGGCTCACCATGCACTGCTGCCAGTGCCACACGCACAAATACGATCCCATCCTCCACACCGACTACTACAGCACCATGGCGCTGCTCAACAACGCCAGCGAACCCACCTACCACATCCCGACTCAGGACATCGCGGCTCAGCAGCGGGCGCATGAGGAAAAGATCGCTAAGCTGGAGGCGGAACTGCCGTCGAAGTTCCCCGGCGGGAAAGCGGCGATGGAAAGCCGCTTCGCCGGCTGGATCGAAGGCGAAGCGCATCGTGCTTCCCGATGGGAAATCATCCGCCCCACGGCCATGAAAACGACCATGCCGCACCTGGTGCAGCAGAAGGACGGCTTCATCCTCGGCAGCGGCGACATCTCGAAGAGCGACGTCTATGACCTCAGCTTCAAGGCGCCCATCACCGGCGTCACGGCGCTCAAACTCGAAGTAGCGAGTCATCCCAGCCTGCCCAACGACGGCCCCGGCCTCACCGATTATGAAGGCCCGCTCGGCGGCTTCTTCCTCAGCGAGTTGCAGGCTTTCCAAAACGGCCAGCGGGTGAAAATCACCCACGCAAAGGCCACGAATGACGCGGAGGAGGACAAAATCAGCGACGCCGCCCCTGCTAAAAAGAAAGCGGCTGCGGCGAAAAAGAAAACCAACAACGCCAGCGCCACGCTGGACGCCGAAATGTCCAGCGGCTGGCAGGTGCTCGGCGGCATCGGCGTGGAGCACGCCGCCGTCTTCCATTTCGAAAAGCCGATCGATCTCACCAACGGCTTCGATTTGAAGATGCTCTTTGAAAAGCACTTCGCCTGCCCGCTCGGCCATTTTCGCATCAGCGTGACCACCAGCGACCACGCAACAGCTACAGGCCATCCATTTGAGGTCGAGAACATGCTTGCTTTGGGTGAGCAGTCGAAGCGCAAGGAGCTGCTTAGCCGCTTCCTCGAAACCGCGCCCGAGATGAAGCGAGCTGTCGCGCCGCTGTTCGCGTTGCGGAAAAACCCACCACGCGGCCAGCCCACGCTTGTGATGAGCGAGCGTCCCGCGTCGAATCCCCGCGTCACGCGACTGCATCATCGTGGCGAGTATTTGTCGCCGCGGGATGAAGTGCCGGCTGCCGTGCCAGCCTTCCTGCCGCAGTTGCCGAAGGATGCGCCCGCGAACCGCCTCACCTTCGCAAAATGGCTCTTCGCACCTGAGAATCCGCTCACCGCGCGTGTCACCGTCAATCGCCAGTGGCAGGCTTTCTTTGGCCGCGGATTGGTAAAGTCGCTCGAAGACTTCGGCTATCAAAGCGACCCGCCCTCGCATCCCGAGTTGCTCGACTGGCTCGCCGTTGAGTTCGTGAAACAGGGCTGGTCGATGAAGAAGCTGCACCGCCTCATCGTCACCAGCGCCACCTACAAGCAAAGCAGCCGCACCACGCCCGAACTCGCAGAAAAAGACCCGGAAAACATCCTGCTCGCCCGCGGCGCGCGCTTCCGCCTCGACGCCGAAATCATCCGCGATTCCGCGCTTAAAGCCGCAGGTGTTTTGTCGCCAAAAATGGGCGGTCCGGGCGTCTTCCCGCCGCAGCCCGTCAGCGTGACCTCCGAGGGCACCTACGGCAAGTTCGAGTGGAAAGTCAGCGAAGGCGACGACCGCTTCCGCCGCAGTCTCTACACCTTCATGAAGCGCACCGCGCCCTTCGCCATGTCCACCACCTTCGACGCCCCCACCGGGGAGAGCTGCCTCGCCCGTCGCGAAGTCTCCAACAGCCCGCTCCAAGCCCTCACTCTCCTCAACGACCAGATGTTCATGGAAGCCGCGCAGGCGATGGCGAAACAGGTCATCGCCGAATCCACGGACGACGACTCCCGCCTGCAAAACATCATCCGCCGCGTCGCCACCCGTCCCGCCGCAGCCGATGAGATGCAGATGCTCAAAACCTTCCTGCAAAAGCAGCGCGCCAAAAAACTCGAAGGTGAGGCGCTGTGGGCGGCGGTAAGCCGTGCGGCGCTGAACCTCGACGAAGCGATTACTCATCCATGATGTCCAAACCAGCAGCAAGCACCGCAGAATGGAGCGCGAGTATGGCGGAGCCTACTCGCCCCGACTTCTTCCCATCGCCCACGAATCACCTCAAAATGGCGAGTGGTCTGACGACACACACGCGCTCCAACAATTGCCCTCTTTGACCCCATGAACACCCCCAACATCACCCGCAGACACTTTTTTCAGGATTGCGCCGTCGGCACGGGCAAGATCGCGCTGGCCTCGCTGCTGACGGACCAGGCTCTCGGCGCGACGAGACGGGCGCATCACGCACCGAAGGCGAAGGCGGTCATTCACATGTTTATGGCGGGAGCGCCGTCGCAGCTCGAAATGTTCGATCACAAGCCGATGCTGACGAAGTACGAGGGCAAGCCGCTGCCGCCTTCAATCATCGGCGGGCAGCGTTACGCGTTCATCCGGCCTGACGCGGCGGTTTTGGGTCCGCGCTTCAAGTTTGCCAAGCATGGGCAGAGCGGCGCGGAGATCTCCGAGGTGCTGCCGCATCTGGCGACGATCGTGGACGACATCGCCATCGTGAAGTCCTGCCGCACGACGCAGTTCAACCACGCGCCGGCGCAGATTTACATGAACACGGGCTTTTCGCAGCCGGGGCGGCCGAGCATGGGCTCGTGGATCACCTACGGCCTCGGCTCCGAGTCGCGCGATCTGCCGAGTTTTGTCGTGATGAGCACAGGCAGCGGCATCAGCGGCGGTGCGGCGTGCTGGAGCAGCGGTTTCCTGCCGAGTGTTTACTCAGGCACG
The DNA here is from genome assembly GCA_964452755.1 of uncultured Prosthecobacter sp. Classification (GTDB taxonomy): domain Bacteria; phylum Verrucomicrobiota; class Verrucomicrobiia; order Verrucomicrobiales; family Verrucomicrobiaceae; genus Prosthecobacter. Next base: position 655,695 of record CAYVQY010000002.1, read on the forward strand.
CGGTTCCGCAATACGGGCGATCCCATCTTGAATGTGAGCACGCCGGAAAGCATCGCGGAAGGGACGCAGAAGGACACGATCGACCTCATCAACGCGATGAACCAGCGCCGCCTCGAACTCGACGGCGACAGCGAGATCGCCACGCGGATCGCGAACTACGAGATGGCCTACAGGCTGCAAAGCTCCGCGCCGGAACTCATGGATCTCACGAAGGAGGACAAGGCGACGCTCGAAATGTACGGCTGCGATCCGAAGGTGCCGTCCTTCGCCCGCGCCTGCCTGCTCGCGCGGCGGATGGTCGAGCGCGGCGTACGCTTCATCAACATCTACAACGAAGGCTGGGACGCGCACAGCAACGTCGAGGGCAACGTGAAGAAGAACTGCGAGGTCACCGACCAGGCCAGCGCCGCACTGGTGAAAGACCTCAAGCAACGCGGCCTGCTGGACGACACGCTCGTCGTCTGGGGGGGCGAATTCGGCCGCACGCCGATGGTGGAGGCCAGCATCTCGCTGGGCCGCAGCATGGGACGCGATCATCATCCTCAGGCCTTCACGATGTGGATGGCCGGTGGCGGCATCAAGGGCGGCGTCACGCTCGGCGCGACGGACGAGATGGGTTTCAACATCATCGAGGACGAAGTCCACGTCGCCGACCTTCAGGCCACGATCCTGCACTGCCTCGGCATCGACCACGAGCACCTGACCTTCCGCAAGGCCGGGCTCGACTTCAAACTGACCGGCGTGGACCCGTGCAAGGTGATCAAGCAGATCCTCGCCTGATCCCGGGATTGAAAAACAAGTCCGCGCCGGTGGATAAAAGTTTTGCCTGCGGCGTCGCGACCCGTCAAGATTCCCCTTTTTAATGCCATGGCGGAACAACGATACCAAATTCTTGAACCCCTCGGAGAGGGGGGAAGCGGCTCCGTGTTTCTGGCGATGGACACCGTTTTGCAGCGCAAGGTCGCGATCAAGCGACTGCTGATGACGGAGGGGGCGGTCCGAACGGATGACGAGATCACATCGATCAAGCGGGAGGCGGCCACGATGGCGCAACTGCGGCACGAGAACATCGTGACGACCTTCGACATCGCGGAGGATGCCGAAGGTCTCTTCATCGTGATGGAACTCGTCGAAGGACGGGACCTCGAGGCCTGGCTGAAATTTCAACCGCTGGTTTGGACCGACTTCGCTCAAGTCGTCACGCAGACGCTGGACGCGATGCTGGCGGCGCACCGCAAGAGCATTCTGCACCTCGACCTCAAGCCGCAGAACATCCGGGTGCAGCGCCTGCCTGACGGGCGACTGAAGACGAGCATCCTGGACTTCGGACTGGCGCAACTGGCCACCGGACCGCAGAAGCAGCGCCTGAGCGAGGACGGGCGGTTGTTTGGCACGGTTCACTACATGGCGCCGGAACAGTTCCGGCTGGAGGAGCTGGACACGCGCACGGACATCTATGCGCTCGGCTGCATCTACTACGAGTGCCTGACCGGCAAAGCCCCGTTCGAGGGAACTACCTCCGTGGAGGTGCGCGACGCCCACCTGGCGCATGCGATCATACCACTGCAGCAGAAGCGCCCGGACCTCCCGCCGCCGCTGTGCGAGTGGGTGATGTGGCTCATCATGCCGGACAGGGCGAACCGCCCCAACGATGCGGGGGCGGCGCTGCAGTCTTTTCATAACCTGTGCTACCAGATCGCCTCCTGGTCATCCCATCATGAGGCGACTCCTGTGAGCCTGGCGCAGCCGGTGGAGATCATTCCGGAGACTGAGCCGGCCGCCACAGCACCGCCTCGCACCTCATCGGTGCCAAGCCGCACTTCCGCGGTGCCGGCTCGCACATCCTCGGTCCCCAGAAGCACGGCGGGGAGCCAGACGAGTGCGCTGCGGGGGCCTGCGCGGCTGCCTGGAGCGATGGTGCAAAAGCCCGCCGTGAACAAAGCCGTCTTCATAGGGGCTGGAGTGCTCGTTTTAGTGGTGGCGGTGCTGCTGATGCTGCGTCCCGGAAGCAAGCCCGCTGAAGGAGTGCCGCCCTCCGCTCAAAACAAAGCACCCGCCAAGAAGCCCGCGAGCACCACCACGAAAAACAGGACTCCCCCCACCGCCGCCCTACCGATGCCGGAAGCACTTGTGGCGCGTTTTGTTTCCAGCCAGCAGGTGATGACTTTCGACGACGACGCCAAGCCCTCCCTCGGCAAGGCGGCCACTCCCGCCCGAATCGCCCAGCCGGTGGCCACCTGGAAGGATGTGGCGTCCAAAAGCGGGTTTTGGCAAATGGTGCAGTCCGGACAGCTCGGTGCTTCGGCACCGCTGTTCGCATCGGTGGAGGCACCCGGCATGCGCAACCCCGTGCCGGGCCTGAGGTTCGACGGCAAGCAGGGGCTTCGTCTCGCAGGCATCAAATGGAGACCTGCCGACGGCTTCACCGTTGTGGTGGTTCTCCGTCCCAAATTCAACGACGCCACCACTCAGAAAATCCGTGTTCTCGACCTGGCGGACGGCACCGGCCCCGGTGGTTCGGTCTTTAGCGTGCAAGTGAGCCGCGAGAACGGCCAATCGGTCCGGGTCGGCTGCAATTTGGGGCGCGGCGCGAAGTATGCGAGCACCACCGCCGAGCGTCCCGCCGGGGATGCACCTTTGATCGTCGCGGCGGCGCTCGATTTGAAGACAATGGAACTGCGCATCCGGGTGCGCTCGACTGCCGACTGGGACCAGACGGGGAGGATCGCGCGTGTCGATGGCCGGCCTCCAGTGCCCTACGCAAGGATGGGAATCGGTCCCAACATAAAGCCTGACGGCACGGCAGGGGCGGACGCCTTTGCCGGGGAGATCTTCGAAGCCGTCATCTACGACACCCCCTTCCAGACGACTCAGATGGGAGCGGTGCTCGACAGTCTGGCCGGCCACTATTTTGTTCATTGAATACAGTCGTGACGGAAGCCGCCGGAGCCATCCCCATGCACGCGAGTCAACCTGCAGCCGTCACGGGCGTGATCGTACGCGGGCACCGCGTGGCCTCCGGTATAAACGGAGATCCGCGGTTCCCGGGCGGAACGATCCGCATGCAGCGCCCCCATTTCGCCGGACTCGGACTGGATTTGAGCGGCATCCATCCCGCCACGCTGAACGTGAGCATCGCCCCCCGCAGGTACCATGTGAAAATGCCGCGGCATGTGTTTCGAGGCGTGAAATGGCACCCGGTGGAGCCGGCGGAGGATTTTTCGTTTTTTGACGCGACCTTGCACGTCGCAGGCGGCCCGGTCGTCACCGGCTGGATCTACCTCCCGCATCCCGAGACGAAACCGGAGCATTTCCAAAATCCCGACGTTTTGGAACTCCTGCTGCCCTGGACGAAAGGACTCGCCTACGGCAGCGAGATCACGCTGGAGGTGCCTTTTGATCAGATGACATTCGAGATTTAGCCCCTGCTCCGCAGCCATGAAAAAAATTATTCTTATCACCCTCGGCATGTGCTCCTCCCTGTTTGCAGACAGTCAGACGGACATTGAATACGGAACCGTGGGTGGAATCGCCCTAAAACTAGATTTACACCGTCCCCAGGCAGCAAGGGCGCCGCTCGTTGTGTATGTGCATGGCGGCGCCTGGAGAGCAGGGTCGAAGTCGGATGTCCCGGTCGCCGGACTGCTGGACCACGGCTTCGCTATCGCCAGCGTGGACTACCGGCTTTCCACCCAGGCGCGATTTCCGGCGCAGATTCATGACATCAAGGCGGCGATCCGTTTTCTCCGGGCGAAATCGGATGAGTTGCACCTCGAGACAAAGCAGATCGCGATCATCGGATCTTCGGCTGGAGGGCATCTCGCAGCGCTGGTCGGAGTGACCAACGGCCACCAGGAACTGGAGGGCCGGATCGGCGGCCATTTGGATCAAAGCAGCGACGTGCAGGCCATCGTGAGTCTTTACGGCGCGTCGAACCTCCAGTCGATCCTGGGTCAAAGCACCGAATTCGGCCTCACGGTGAGGATTCCCGCCCTGAAACTCCTGCTGGGCGACGTGCCGGACGCGATCCCCGATCTGGCCAAGCTCGCCAGTCCGGTGGCGCACCTCGACAAGAACGATCCTCCACTGCTGCTCATCCATGGCGACGCCGATCCGCAGATGCCGCCGCAGCAGTCGGCGGAATTTCAAATGGCCTATCCGGGCAGGGTGACCTACATCACGCTTCCGGGCTCCAAACACGGAGGACCGGAGTTTTACGACGACGAGCGCACAAGGCTGATGGCCGATTTCATCAAGCAGGCGTTTGGACGCTGACGGTCACGGACGTTGGAGAGTCCAGCGTGGAACGCAGCCTTCATGAGCCTGGGAGACCGTCGCGGCGAAATCCGCCAGATATCCGAACGGATGCGTCACGGATGGTATGATGCCATCCCGGGAATCGAGATCTGCTTTGACCTCGATGGTTCCCGCGAGGAGGTCGAACTCAATCTCATCGCCGTCCTGCACCCTGGCGATGGGGCCGCCGAGGACGGCTTCCGGCGTGCAATGGACGCCGACCGCGCCCGCAGAGACGCCGGAAACACGACCGTCGGTGATGAGTGCGACTTTCCCGTAGAGTTCAGGGACGGCCAGAGCGGCGCTGGCGACATGCATCTCCGGCATGCCGAGGGCGACGGGGCCGCTGCCGCGAATGATAACGATGTGGCCGGGTTTGATCCGGTTTTCAGAAGCGGCTTCAAAGACACCCTTGCTGTCGGAAAAGCAGATCGCGCGACCGGTGAAGCGCGGCTCTTTAAGGGACGAGACTTTGAAGACCATGCCGTGCGGTGCGAGGTTGCCAAAACAGATCTGGATGTCCGCGTACTCCTTGAAGGGTTTATCGTGCGGAGCAATGAGGTCGTTCGGAAAGGGCACAGCCTTGGCATCGGCTAGGTTTTCAGCCAGTGTCCTGCCAGTGACCGTCAAACATGAGCCGTCCAGCAGCCCGGCATCGAATAGATGCTTCAAGAGCATGGTGGTGCCGCCCAGACGATGAAGATCCACCATGGTACCGCGACCACGAGGAGCAAAGCTGCACAGCACCGGAACCCGGCGGCAGATGGCCTGCACATCCCGCAACGTGAAATCGACGCCAGCCTCGCGGGCAACGGCGAGCAGGTGCAGGACGCCGTTCGTGGAACCGCCGATGGCCGCGATGGCAGTCATGGCATTGGAGAGCGACTGCTTCGTGATGATGTCACGCGGGCGAATGTTCTTTTCGAGCAGATTTTTCATGGCGTGACCGACACGCAGACATTCTGCGCGTTTTCCCGCCTCGACGGCGGGCATCGAAGAAGTGTCCGGCAGGCTGAGGCCCATCGCCTCCAGCGTGATGCCCCAGGTGTTGAAGGAGGCCGCGATCCCGCAGCCTCCCGGACCGGGACATGCGGTCCGGATGACCTGCTCCGACTCTTCGAAGCTCATGGAGCCCTGGCTTTCCTTGGCCGCCGCATCGTAAACGTCGAGAATACTCGTCGGCTGGCCCTTGTGGCAGCCCGGCATGATGCTGCCTCCGTTGACGATAAGACCGGGGAAATTCGTGCGGGCCAGCGCCATGGCAAAGGCGGGTCCGTTCTTGTCGCAATGATGGAGGCCGATGAGACCGTCGTAGCTGTGCGCCGTGCAGATCATCTCCGCACCGTTGGCCATCAGGTTGCGCGAGCAGAGCGACGCTGCGCCTCCGATGTTCCCCTGAGTGATGTTGTCGCTGGCCGGAGAGACGCCAAAAGGGAAACCGATGAGACCCGCCTCGGTGCAGCCTTGGGCGATGAGGGTGGCGAGTTCGTGGGCGTGGACGTTGCAGATGTTGCCATCGAGCAGCGGCGTGCCGATGCCGATCTGCGCCTTGTCGAAATCCTCGGGCTTGAAACCCAGCCCCCAGAAGAAGGCATTGACGCCTCGTTGCCAGCCGTGAGTGAGATTGCGCGAGTTCCAGTTGAGCGGGGCTTGGGGGTCCATCAGGCGACTCTAAACAAGGGAAAGCCTTTGGGCAAAAAAAACTCCCGGCCAGCGAGCTGACCGGGAGCTTGGAATGGAGTCAAATCCTATTCAATCGAGTCCGAAGACCCGGTCGAATTAGAACGCGACGCTGAGCTTGATGCCTGCGAAGACTTCGTTGTCGGCGGTGGCATTCATGTAGTTGCGGGTGTCGAACGCGAAGTTCCAAGCAACGTATGGGGTGAGGGTGGCGGTCTTCGTGAGCTGCACAGGGGTGCTGACGCTCACGAGGCAGTGGGTGAAACCGCTGGACTGGGTGGCGACGCCAGCAAAGGCAACGCCACGGGTGCCAGTGTAGTAGTCGATGCCATAGCCAAGCTGGGCGGCTGGCACAATGCTGAGCCAGTCGTTGACAGCAATGGTGTAATCAGCAGCAGCCTGGAAGTAGGAACCACCGATCGTGAGGTCATAGAAATAACCGACACCGAAACTGGCGGCACCAAGCGGGATGGAGAGGGTCACACCGACTTCGTGGGCACCAGTAATACCAAGTTCTGGATCACCACCGGAGACGCCAGCGCCAAAGTTGGAGCCGGAGTAGGTGTCGGGGTAACCATAATACTGGTACTGAACTCCAAACGTAGCCCAGCCGAGTTCATAGCTGAGGGATGTGTAGAGATCGAATTCCGAGTAGTCAAAGCTGTTGGCATTGACCCCGCCTGGGTTCACTGGAGTTTCATAGGTGGCGATGTAACCGCCGCCGAGACCCCAAGTGATGCTGCCGACACCGTCTTCACCCGCGCCGCCAACCAGAGGGATGGAAAGGTTGACGAAGGAGGAGATGATGTTGTCAGCGAACCAGAGGCCGCGGAAGTAGTAGCGGCTGTCGTAGCCAACGCTCACGTCGGCTCCAACGGAGTCGAAAAGGGCGGAGGGTTCAGGTTCCACAGGCGGGAGAGGTGCCTTTGGAGCCACGGTGCCGGCGGAGGCGTTCAGCGCTGCGCATGCAGCAAGAACGGTCACCGACTTGGCAATGATGGAGGTCATGCTTTTGAGCTTCATGTGTTTGGTCGAGTTTGGTTATGTTGGTGTTGAGGCGCTGTTTTGACCGGGAAGGTCACCCAGCAACCCAACAGAGAAGCAGCTGGCGTGCCATGTTTTGGGTTTATCGGACGATCAATGCCTCCCGAGAAATCCCACGCTACAAACCAGGTTCGATGGATGGATTCCAACGGCACCCCTTGAGTCAGGCGAGATCCGAGCCGCGACAAAGAGTCCGCCCAGAGCAGCCGGACTCCTGACGACTGAAACCGCGAGACACAAACAATCGCCCCACAGAGCGGGGGCCGTGCATCGAATCCAGCGTCATGCAATTAAAGACTACCAATCCCCCAGAGGTCGCAGTTGATCTGGAAAGTTGGGATTGGCTCCAGCACCAGTGCGGTGTTTTCGCAACAAATCACCGAAAGGGGACCATGTCGGACTGAAAGCCCCCCTCCACTCGGAGTCCTTTTGTCCTCGTTTTGAGAAGGAGAGTACGATTTGAAGGAGTAGAAAATGGGCACGTTCGAACGGTCGCAAGGCGCCCTCCCCCCGCCCAATGCGTGACGCCAAGAGGGAGCCCCTTGATGGCCACGGAGTTGCCTTGCGAAAACCGGGTGAGAGACCGTGGCCACAGCCCTGCTGACCTCCCGGATGAACCGGCTTTACTGACTACGTCGCCACCATTAAACAAAAAACCTCCCGGCGTTAGCCGGGAGGTTAATCCAAAGAAGGATTTTAATCGTTCAGAGAACGATTAGAAGCGGACACTCAGGGACACGCCACCGAAGAGCACGCTCTGGTAGGGGGTGTCAGGCAAACCTGCACGAAGTGCGGTTCCACCCATGTTCTGAGTACCACCAAGCGGGATGTTCACCGCGATGTATGGCGTCAATGTGGCGCGGCTATTGAGCTTGACCGGGAAGTTGATGCCAGTCGTGATGGCAGTCCAACCGGTAATGTTCTGACCATTGGACCCCGGAGTGGCAAGAGCCGAATTATCAGGGAACTGCCAGTTCATGTTTTTGCCGTAGCCAACGTTAGCGAAGGGAACCACACTGATAGAATCAGTGATGGCAATCGTGGTGCTGGCGTTAACGTCAAAGTACCAAGAATCGTTGACGAAGTCGTAGTTGGCACTCGTTGCGAGGTCGATCGGACCGAGAGCCGTGGCAAGGCCAAGGCTGACTTCCTGACCATCGTTCATAGGGGCATTGCGGTTGAGGCTGCCCATATTACGGTAGTAGGTGTAACCCAAGCTCACAGTTGCAGGACCAAAGTCATGTGCAATTGCGGCACCAAGCTGAAGGCGCTGAAAGGAAGCGTCTTGCGCACCCGCAGGCATGAAATGATCCTGGTCACCTGCGAAGGTGCCGAATTGAGCATTCCAGTCGAGGGAAGTGTTGCCAGCACCGTCTTCAGAAGCACCACCCACAAGGAGGATGGAACCGTCGAGACCTGCACGAACCCAGTGTTGCCCCATGTTCAAGCCACGCCAGATGTAGCTGGAGTCGTAGCCGAGGGAGGCGTTGATGCCGAGGTCGTCGTTCACCGGAGCGGGAGCGATCGGGTTTTTAGGGGCGGGAGCCATGGTTCCGGCCACAACGGGAGTGGCGGCCAGTGCCAAGAACCCCAGCGTATTCAGCAATGCATTCAATTTCATAGTCTGATCAGGTTGGTATTAGGTTGGTTGGGTTGAGGTCGGACACTCGCATGGTTTGCCCTGGAAGGTTGGTTCCAGAAACAAGTTACGTGAGCCGTTCAGTTGGGAGCCTAGCAGGTCCATAATGACTGAAAAGCATTTTTTTCGCTTTTTCACGGTTTTCTGAGCCGCACGGCACGGTACCGGCTTATCAAGGTCTTTCGTCGTGTTTTCAGAACCCGGCTGGCAATATCGGAATGGAACCGCTATTCTCCTGTTTTAACCGATCCGGACATGAAAACACCACTGCATTTTTTCATTCTAGCACTGCCCCTGACAGGCATCCGCTCGCAGGACGTGTCAGCCACTCACATCACACTACCGGTGAGCGTGCATTTGGTCAGGTCCGCAGCTCATCCCCGCCTGCAGTCTTCTCTTCAGCCACCTGAAGTTCAGGGGATTTTCAGCGAGGTCAATGACATCTGGGCACCTGCCGGAATTCGATTTGAGATTGCATCAATCGCCGAATTGGAGGCACTCGCCCCCCCTCCAAAGAAATGGTTCGAGAAGGATCGAAACTGGGTCAAGGCGGCGATCCCGACTTCATCTTTCGCCCCAGGTGCCATCGATGTCTGTTTCGTGGGTGAGATGGGGCCGAACGGATTCTTCTACGGTGAGCCTGTCGTTGTTTGTGAAAACCCGGAATTCACCAAGGTCAAAGGAGGCGCTGCAAATCCGGTGGCTCGCGTGACCGCCCATGAACTGGGTCATGTTCTCGGTCTCCAGCACCGACAGGATCACGTGAACCTCATGGCCTCCGGCCGCAACGGGGTTTCGATGAACGGGGACGAGATCAAGGAGGCCCGGAAAAAGGCTCAGTCGATCAGTGAGGTTTGGTCAGTGCTACCAGTGAAACCCTGATCCGCGCCCGCCGCCTCAAGCGCCCCGATTTGAGCCGCCGTGTGTGCGGCGTTGAGTGTGAACCGCAGTCTGGCACTCCCCCTGGCGACTGTAGGGTAGCGGATACAGGGAACGAGAAAGCCGGCGTCTTTCAGACTCTGACTTGCACTCATCGCATCGGACTCGGTGCCGACAATGAGAGGAAGAATGGCGGCACGCCCTGTGACCTCCGGCAAGAAGATGCGGACCCGCTGGACGTTCCGGTGCAGAGCCTGTCGCAAAAGATCCCCCTGCTCGCCGCACAAGAGGTGGAGCGCCGCCAATCCCGCGTGAGCCAGCGCCGGCGGAGGGGCTGTGGTGTAGATGAAACTGCGCGCACGGTTGATCAGCAGATCGATCACCCGTCGCGACGCGGCCAGATAGCCGCCGCTGAGGCCGAAGGCCTTGCTGAGGGTGCCCATTTGCAATTCGACCTGCTCCTCGACACCGAGTTCGGCCGCCAAGCCACGGCCCTGCGGTCCCAAAACGCCGACCGCATGCGCCTCGTCCACCAGGAGCCAGGCACCGTGTTTGGATTTGAGTTCCACGATCTCACGCAGCGGCGAGGCATCTCCATCCATGCTGAAAATAGACTCGGTGACAACCAGCACACGCCCCTTAGCGGTCGTCAGCAGACGCTCGAGTTTTCCCAAATGATTGTGCGGAAACACTCGGATCGTGGCGCCACTCAGCCGCGCCGCATCAACGAGGCTGGCGTGGCACAGCTTGTCGAGAATGATCGTGTCACCAGAGCCGACAAGCGCCGGGATCGTGCCGAGCGCGACCGCAAAACCGCTGCTGAAGGTCAGCGCCGCCTCTGTGCCTTTGAACACCGCTAGCGCTTCTTCGAATTCGAGGTGAATTCGATGCGTCCCGCAAACCAGCCGCGAAGCACCCGATCCGGCCCCGCACTTTGCCACACCATCTTCCAGCGCATTTCGCAGTGCCGGAGATCCGGCCAGGCCGAGGTAGTCATTGGATGAAAAATTGATCCACTCACGCCCTTCCGAGCGCACGACCACTCCATCCACCTCGTCCAGCGGACGCAGCTCACGCCAGAGTCCCTGCGTTCGCAGTTCCTCCAGTTGGCGGGAAATGTTCCAGGCATCCATGGCGCGGCTATTCGTTCAAGCGACGCTCCACCACGTCATCCTTCGCCACGCCCAGCTCGAGCGACTTGTCATAATGGCGGCGGGCCAGCTCGATGGAAGGCGGACGCCGTTCCAGCAGCATGAGCGCCATGTTGAAGTGTGCGATGCCGTAGTCAGGCTTCAGCTCGATCGCCTTCTGCAACTCCGCCTCCGCGGCATCCGCCCAGCCAAGGCCCTTCACCGTGATCGCCAGAAAATTATGCGCCCGGGCGTCCTCCGGATCTTCATGAACCGCACGAGTAAAGCACGAGATCGCCCGATAGGCATCCCCCTCCTGCTGCAAAAGCAGGCCCAGCGCCGTCCATGTTTGCGCGAGCTGGGGATTAAACATCACGGATTTCTCGAAGCACTCGATGGCCCGCTTCACATTCCCGGCCTGCTGCTCCACCGCTCCCAGGTTCGCCCAAACCAGCGCATTGCCGTCGTCCAGACCCAGCATCTCTTCGTAAGCCTTGCGCGCCGCGCCCCAGTCCCCCCTTCCAAAAGCCGTTGCCGCACGTTCCCCCAACACCTTCGTGTAGGGCGGCAACATGCCCGTTTTCTTCATCTCCGCCGGATTCAGCGGCGCAAGTTCTTTGGCAGGCGCGTGCTGACCGCCGACCAAAAGCGGATTCTTTGTCGGTGGCAAAGGAGCCGCTTCTTGAGCCAGGCAAACGGTCGCGAGGAGCCACGGCAGAGCCCGGATTTTCAGTGGACATTTGAGAATCATCTCCGCGACTATGCGCTGAAAACGGCGCAGGAAAACTCCTTGCGCATGTCTTCCGAACGGGGATGTTCAGTCGAACACACAACACCACCATGTTTACCGACACCGAAACACGCCTCACCGCCCGCCAGCAGGAACTCCTCGACTACCTGCGCAGTTACCAGCGTGCCGAGGGGGTCATGCCCTCCACGCGCGACATCCAAAAGCATTTCGGCTTCTCCAGCCAGACCGCCGCCATGAGCCACCTGCGTGCGTTGGAAAAAAAGGGCGTCATCCAGCGACATGCGCACAAGGCCCGCGCCGTTGTCTTCCCGGAGGACCTCGACCGTGCTGAGATCATCGACATTCCCGTCTTCGGTCAAATCCCAGCAGGCATGGCCGCAGCGGACATGGTGCAGCACGCGGACCGGTGCATCTCCGTCGATGTGAACACCCTCGGCATCCCCCGCAGCGCGAAGAGCTTTGCGCTCAAAGTGAGCGGAGAGTCCATGATCGGCGCACTCATCGGCGATGGCGACCTCGTCATTCTCGAAATCCGCGAGCCCAGGCCGCGCGACATCGTCGCCGCTCTGATCGATGGCGAAACCACGCTGAAACGCTACCTAGTCAAGGACTCCCAGCCCTACCTCAAAGCGGAGAACTCCGACTATCCCGATCTCATCCCTGCCCGTGAACTCCTCATTCAGGGCGTGATGATCGGACTCATTCGGCATACGCGGCGCGAAAACTGAGACGGAGAGGGTTCTGGAAAAAAGTTTGAGGGATGACGAAGGGAGCGGGGTAACACGAAATGAGCACGTCAAAAATTTGGCCGCTCATCCAACCCAACCAAAAGCAACCCTGACTCAACCATGAAACCCTACATCCTCACCCTGCTGGCCCTCACCACACTGACTTCGGTGTCATGCTCCAACCGGCCCGTGCCAAGTCTCACCCAGACTTACAACGGCAAGCCGGTGCTTACACGAGCCAGTCATCCGAGCGGTGGATCGATGCATGCCGTGGACGGCGTTTACCTCGGTCGCCGCTACTACCATCCCGTGGGCTACAAGAGCGGCCTCGCTTGGATTGACGTTTATGGACAACGCTAACCTTCGTTTCCCTTCCCCCAAAACCGACCCCGCATCCGCCATGAAAACCGACGAACATGATCCGCTCGACGATCTGCTCTTCGAATGGCGGATACGGGAGGCAACGCCGCCAGACTTCCGTCGCGAAGTTTGGCGGCGCATCGCCGCAGATGCCAGTCCCCCGGGCTGGATTGAGCGCTTCGCATGGTGGCTCCTGCGTCCCAAGCGCGAAGCCCTCATACTCGCCACCGCCGTCCTGCTGGCTATTGCATGGGGAATCACGCACCCGCCGGAGCCGGAATTCAGCCCGCACGACGCCTACGTCATTTCGGTCAGCCCCTTTGACCCTCATCACCTCAATGGCCGCTACCCATGAGTCCCGGTCAACGATTGACGCTTTTCTTCCTTGCCACCGCCGCCCTCGTTTTCGCCGCCTTGTGGGGCACTCGTGAGAGCCTGCGGCAGGGGGAATCACTGCAGGAAATCGGCCTGCGCTGGTTGAAGGAGGAGTACCAGCTCGACGACGCCACCTTTGAACGCGTCAGCCAGCTGCATAGCGACTACTTCGCCCAATGCACCCAGATGTGCCGTAAACTCGGAGAAGCCGACCGACCGCTGCTCTGGCGCAAACGTCAGCGCCATCGCCAGCCGGACGATCTCGAAGACCGGCTGGCCAGGGAACAGGCCCTTTGCGCCGAATGTGAGCAGGCGGCCACCGAGCATCTTCGTCAGGTGGCCGAGCTGCTGCCGCCCGGACAAGGAGAGCGGTTTCTGAATGAAATGCTGCCCACTCTGAAGCAGCAACGCCGTGATCACGATGACAGCATCTCCTCGAGCCTTCGCCGATGAAAAGCTCCAGGGATGAACTCGACAGCGAACTCATGCGAGCCCTCGGCGAGGGAGACGACCTCGCCTTGAACGGGCTGATCGACGCCTGGACTCAGCCCCTCATCGCCTACCTCACACGTCTAACCGGCAATCACGCCACGGCCTGCGATCTCGCCCAGGAAACATTTGTGCGCGTTTACCGACACCGGCTGCGCTTTCGCCTCTCGCAAAAGTTTTCCACCTGGCTTTTCGGCATCGCCACCAACCTGGCGCGCAATCACGCCCGCTGGCACGGCAGGCACCCTGAAACGCTCCTGGAGCACGAACACCTGAAGGAACTGACCACCACCGCCGCCTCGCCCGACGAACAAACCATGGCCGGCGAGCGCACCGCCGCGCTTCAAAACGCCGTTGCCACACTTCCAAGGGACATGCGTGAGGTCCTCTTGCTCTCCACCTGGCAGGGCATGAGTCATAGCGAAATCGCCCGCTTGCAAAACACCAGCGAAAAAGCCGTCGAACTCCGCCTCTACCGCGCTCGCAGACTCCTCCGCGAGCTTTTGGCGGAACATCTCAGAAATTAGCCCACATACCGCTCCCTTAGATGCGCGATGTGCCACTTCGCGTCCGTGGGCATGCCTGTCGCCCGCTGCATGATCTCCTGCGGCGTCAGGGCCGCGCCATGTGCATGCACATTCGCGTGCAGCCACTTCAGCAGCGGCGCGTAATCGCATTTCTCCAAGGCCGCCGCGACCGGCTTCTGCTTCTTTGCCGAATGGAAAAGCTGCGCGGCATTGAGATTGCCCAGGGTGTAGGTCGCGAAATAGCCGAGCCCGCCCATGCTCCAGTGAATGTCCTGCAGGCAGCCGCGTCGGTCATCCGGCGGTGTCATGCCGAACAGCTCGCGGAACTCCTCGTTCCACACCTTTGGCACGTCTTGGACGGCCAGTTCGCCCTTCACCAGACGACGCTCGATGCCAAAGCGCAGCAGGATGTGCAGGTCGTAGGTCGCTTCGTCGGCCTCCACGCGGATGAAGCTGAACTCACTGCGCAGCATCTCCTTCATGAAGGCGTCCAGCCGCACCTTCTTCAAATGCGGAAACAGCTCCTTCGCACGCGGCAGCCACTTCGACCAAAACGTGCGGCTGCGGCCCACATGGTTCTCCCAAAGCCGGCTCTGTGACTCGTGGATGCCCAGCGACGCCGCGCTGCCGCTCGGCATGCCGTAATCCAGCCCCGGCAGGCCCTGCTCATACAATCCGTGCCCCGCCTCGTGCATCACGCCGAAGAGCGAGGACAGAAAATCCTTCTCATCATAGCGCGTCGTCAGCCTCACGTCGCCCGGGCCGAGCGTCGTGCAAAACGGATGCGCCGTCGTGTCGATACGGCCCGCTTCGAAATCGAAACCCAGGCTCTCCGCGATTTCGCGATTCAAAATCTGCTGCTTCTCGATCGGATAGCGCCCCTTGAGCACGCCCGGCTTCACCTTCTTTGACTTTGCCACCGCCTCGCGGGCGATCTCCGCCAATTGCGGCCGCAATTTGGCAAACAGCGCCGCCACCTCGCGCGTCTTCGCACCGCGCTCATACAAATCGAGCAGCGCGTCATACGGCTCGTCCTCGTAGCCGAACAAATCCGCCTTCTTCCGCGCGATGCCGAGGATCTTCTCCAGATGCGGCGCGAACAGCGCGAAATCGGATTTTCCACGTGCCTCCACCCACGCCGCCTTCCCGAGCGAGGTCACCTCGCTCTCCTCCTCTACGAGTTTCTGCGGCAGCTTCGTCGCCTTGTCGATGTCGCGCCGCAAACCGCGCACATTCGCCGCCTGCGTCGGATTCTCCGGCATCTCCGTCTCCGCCCGCTCCAGCAGTTTCAGTGTCCGCTTCGAGGTCAGCAGCGCATGAGCCTTGCCCGTCAGATACGAAAGCTGTCGTGCGCGATGCTCCAGCGCCTTCTCCGGCATGTAGGTCTCCTGATCCCATCCCAAAACAGACTCCGTGGATGTGATCAGGGCGATTTCAGAGGTAACTTCGCAGAGGGATTGGTAGGCGGACATAAAGGCCGCCACAGTGACGCGCCCGCGCCTGAGAGCAACCTCAAGCCCCCACCGGGTGCCACGTCGTCTTGAACTCCACCAGCGCACGGATCTCCTCCGCGCCCTGCATCTTGTCCGCGAACCAGTCGATCGGCTCCTCGGCCTTGCGCAGATGCACGCGCTTCACGCTCTCCACCGCACCGAGGCGCAGCGCTTTGCGTTCGTCGGCATTAGCGACACCGCTCAAAGCGCGAAGATGCTCATGCGTGGCAAAGGTCGGGATCAATTCACTGCGCACACCGGTGAGCAGGTTCACCAAGCCGCCCGGCAGGTCGCTCGTGGCGAGCATTTCGCCCAGCAGGATGCTCGGATACGGCTGTGTCGTGCTCGCCAGCGCCACCACGCTGTTCCCGCTCGTGATCGCGGGCAGAATCAGTGACAGCAAACCCAAAACGGGCGTGCCATCCGGCGCAAGGATACCGATGATGCCCATCGGCTCCGTCACGGTGAAATTGAAGTGCGCCGAGGCCACCGGATTCACGCTGCCGAGCACCTGCTCGTATTTGTCCGTCCAGCCCGCGTAATGCACCACGCGCTCAATCGCCGCCGCCACCTCGCGTGAGGCATCCGCCTTCGACGTGCCATTAAACGTGATGCTGTCCGCCAGCTCCACACCACGCGCCTCCATCATCTCCGCCAGCCGATACAAGATCTGCCCGCGATTGAACGCCGACCTCTTCGCCCACCCCGGCCCCGCCTTCGCCGCCGCCTCGACGGCATTCCGCAGGTCCTTCCGCGTGCATTGCGGAATGTTCGCGAAGAATGCGCCCGTAGCATCCCGAAGCTCCGCGACACGTCCGCTCTCACTGCGAATGAAAGCTCCGCCGACATAGCATTTGGGGGTCTTTGTAACGTGGAGGCGATTCATGATGGTGAGATGAAAAATGACGAATGAGTCAGCACGAATGACGAAATAATGACGAAGACCAAATGACGAACAAAGCCATACCTTCGTGCTATCGGCACGTCTTCGATCGGCATTGGGATTTCTTTCGTCATTCGGATTTACTCATTCGTCATTAAGCGCAGCGGCCTCAAGCCACCTTGAGATAATCGAGCAGCCCCTGCTTCCCACCTTCCCTTCCAAACCCGCTCTCCTTGAATCCTCCGAACGGGCTCGTGGGATCAAATTTGTTATACGTGTTCGCCCACACGACGCCGGCTTTGAGCAGCGTGCTCATCTTGAGGATGCGGCTGCCTTTGTCGGTCCAGACGCCGGCGCTGAGGCCGTAGGCGGTGTTGTTGGCTTTCTCGACGGCTTCCTCCGGCGTGCGGAAGGTGAGGATGCTGAGCACGGGGCCAAAAATCTCCTTGCGGGCGATGCGGTGGCTCATGCTGACATTCGCGAAGACGGTCGGGCGGAAGAAGAAGCCCTTCGCGGGCAGCCTGCAGCCGTTGTCGTGCTTCTCCGCGCCTTCCTCGACGCCGCTCTTCACGAGGTCGGTGATCTTCGCGAGCTGTTCGGCGCTGTTGATGGCACCGAGGTCGGTGTTTTTGTCGAGCGGATCGCCCACGCGCAGAGTGGCGATGCGGCGCTTCAGCTTGGCCAGCACCTCATCGGCGATGCTTTCCTGCACGAGCAAGCGCGAGCCCGCGCAGCAGACATGGCCTTGATTGAAGAAGATGCCGTTCACGATGCCTTCCACGGCTTGATCGAGCGGTGCGTCATCGAAGACGATGTTCGCCGCCTTGCCACCGAGTTCGAGCGTCATCTTCTTTTCCGTGCCTGCCAGCGAGCGCATGATGATCTTCCCGACCTCGGTGCTGCCGGTGAAGGCCACTTTCGAGGTCAGTGGATGATTGATCACCGCCGCACCGGTCTCACCGGCTCCGCTGACGATGTTCACGACGCCATTTGGCAATCCCGCCTCCTGGCAGATCTCGCCAAATTTCAGCGCAGTGATGCTCGTGGTCTCCGCAGGCTTCAAAACGACGCAGTTCCCCGCCGCGAGCGCGGGTGCGATCTTCCACGCGAGCATGAGCAGCGGGAAATTCCACGGAATAACCTGCCCCACGACGCCATGCGGCGCGAGCTGACGACCGGGCGCGAGGAACTCCAGCTTGTCCGCCCAGCCTGCGTGATAAAAGAAATGCGCCGCCGCCATCGGCACGTCGAAGTCACGCGATTCCTTGATCGGCTTCCCGCCGTCCATCGTCTCCGCCACCGCAAACTCCCGCGCATGATCCTGCAGCAGCCGTGCGATGCGATACAGATACTTCCCCCGCTCCTTGCCCGGCATCTTGCCCCAAACCGTCGTGAACGCCTTCTGCGCCGCCTTGCATGCCGCATCGACATCCAAAGCTTCGGCGAGCGCGATGTCGGCGATCTTCTGTTCGGTCGCCGGATTGATCGTTGCAAAGTATTGGCCCTTCTTCGGAGTCACGAACTGGCCGTTGATGAAGAGATCATACTTCTTCTTCACTTTCGGATCCGCCGTCTCCGGTGCTGGATCAAACTCCCACAGATCACCAAAGACGAGTTCGCGGGCGGGATTCCGGCGTGATGAGGCTTTTTTGGCGACGGCGGGCATGACGGCGGAGTTTGGGAGATCGTGCCGGGTTTGCCAAGGGGTGATTTAACACCGTTGCGGGCGCGGCGGCACCGCCAGATCTGCGAAAATGCGCGGAGAGGGAGGGATTCGAACCCTCGGTGGAGTTACCCCCACGTCTGATTTCGAGTCAGGTGCCTTCAACCACTCAGCCACCTCTCCTTTCGCGCTCAGATGGGGCCGAGAGTACCGCGTCCGGCAGGGAATGCAAGGCGCGGCTTACAATGAGTTCACGGATTTCCAGTTGAGATCGCCCCTTCCTCGCGATGGTGGGCCGACATGAAAACCATCTGCCAAATCCTCTCGGTCCTCATCGGCCTGTTTTCCGCGCTGTGCCTGGTGCCCAGCCTCATCCCCCTGCTGGGAGCGCTGAACTGGCTGGTCCTCGTTTTCTGCCTGGTGGGCATCATTTTCGGTGTCTTTCCCGAGCGCAAGATCGGCCTCACCATCAACATCGCGGTTGGTATCGTAGCCCTGGTGCGCCTGATCATGGGCAGCGGTGTGGTTTGACCTTCGGCACCTTCACCCGCCCCTGTTTCACGCTCACGTGCGGATTGTCCCTGGCGAGAAACCGCCACGGAAAATCCACCGCCCGGCTGATGCCGACGCGGATGTCCCTCACGACTTCGTACGAGTTCGAAACTGCGGGTTTCAGGCCGCAGTCCGTCTTTCTGCCTTTGCCGGTCATCGCCAAGCCATGATGAGTGCCGTCGATGGCAAGTGCCCGACCAAGTTTCCCCGGTCCTGAGCACAGTTCGTGCGATTCTTCCCGCCTGCGCCGCTCCTGCATGGTGGCGATGCCCAGCTTTGGCTCCAGGGCGCGGATCAGGATCAAGCCGTCTCTTCCACCGCCCTTCACGAGAAGGTTGAAGAGCCAATACATGCCGTAGTTGAGATACACATAGGCCGCGCCGGGCGGCATCGTTTGCATAAACTCGCGGGCACTGGGTCGGGATGCGGTGTGACAGGCGGGATCACCCTCAACGGCGTAGGCCTCAGTCTCAACGATGACGCCCGAACAGCCCTGCCAGACGAGCTCCACACCGATGAGATCACGCGCCACCGCGAGCACATCGCGCTTGAAGAAATCTGTCGAGAGGTAGGCCATGCGGGATCACTCAATCTTGAAACACGAATGAGTTCCACAGCTCGCGCAGGAGTTCAATGGCGTGGCGCATCAGCGAGTCAGCCTCTCCACTTGTCATCTTGCGCTCGCTGCGGGTGATCACCGGCCGCTCTGCAAGACCTCTCACGGCGGCGGCAGCGGGACGTCGTTCACGACCGGAGGAGATGCGGAGGCAGGATGCAACAGGCTGACAAATAGTCAGTGGCAAAAGCTCTATGCGCTTTTGTCAAGCAGTTGCACACTGACCCCGTTTCCCCCCTGACCCCGTTTCCCCCGCCTTCATCGCCGCGTGCAAGGCGCGCGGCATCGATGTGGTCATGCGTCTGCATCAGGCGCGTAATCCGCAGCTGGCGAAGGGAAGGCGTGTCGGCGGCCATGACTGGCACGTCACCTGGAAGCGGCCGTTGCAACCGCCCAAAGGACAGCACAAGGCATTGCACGCCGCATTGCCAGCCACACTGGATCTACGCCTCGTCAAAGTGAGCAGCACCAGTCAAGGCTTTCGCACCCAGGAGTTGCAGATCGTCACCACGCTGCGTGACACGCGTGTTCACAGCGCCGCACAGATTGCCGCATGGTATCAACGGCGCTGGCAGGTCGAGCTCTACTTCGACGACATCAAGACCAGCCTCCACATGCATGCCTTTCGCTGCAAGACACCGCACATGGTCGCACGCGAACTGCTCATGCACATGATCGCCTACAACCTCGTGCGCCACCTCATGGCCTGTGCCGAACCGATGCGCGAGGTTCAGGCGCGCGGCACCTTGTCATTCAAAGGCACGATGGACCGGCTCGACCAGTGGCAGTGGGTCATCTGGAGTGCGCCCTCCCGCAAGCAGGCCAGGCTCAGGCGCGACGCGCTGTTGCAAACCATCGCCGCTGACGAAGTGCCGCCACGCCCCGGACGAAAGGAGCCACGTGTCTGCAAAGACCGGCAGAACAAATACACCTTCATGACCAAACCACGCCACCTCTACAACCTTCAAGATGACATCGCTCACGCGTCCTAAAACAGGCTTAATTCAGTGCCATTCCCCCCTGACCCTTTCCTGCTGCTTTCAAATAGATCATCCCACCATTGAACACTTTTGAAGGCGTTCAGGTTGTTGTGTTTGGGGCCGAAGTCCTTGTACTCCGCCTGGCAGATTTTCATCATTGCCAGCATCTGGCACTATTCACACTTCTCTGAAATTACTTGATTTACCTCGTTCAGCCGATCTCGAAGCCAATAATGAAGATGCTCAACGCACATCATCATGCGATAAGCCAAATCTTCTACAGCAGGCTTCACCAATTCGGTGTTGTCGATGCAGTATTGCAAGCCGTGTTTGATCTCCAGTAAAGCGTCCAAATCAACGGACCGTAAGTATGCTAGCGAGGACTCTTTCTCACTAGGGTCCGTTCCAGCATCAAACGCACCCGTAAGATACCCAGCCAGTTGTGGCAGCTTTTGCTCGAGATCGGCGGTTTCGATATGGGTCATGTTCTCAATCAGGGTGTGACGTCAATATCCCCCAGCTATCGCTTCCAATCCTTTTCAGGACAACTCGGACCTTGAAAAGATTGGCGATGTTTCCACTGCCGACTCTCAAGACTCCACGCCCAACGGGTTCTCCAAAAGCAAACGTAAAAGGTTTGGGTGGTGCTGACGGGCCAGTCGTCTCCATCCATTTTCGTATCGCGGCATGGTTGTTTACGAGGACAGCTTCAATCCACTTCTCTGCCTCACTTTGGTTCAAAAAGGTGCTAGAACCGGCAATGTTTGGCTCGGCCGCAAAACGTGCAAGCAGTTCAGCATCGGTTTTACCAACATGTTTTTGAAGCGTGTGTCCTTTCGACGGCCCTTCAAAATAGTCCAGCCATTTGCCGCCACCGACCTTACGCATCTCATCGATCACGCCACGGAGAAAGCTAACACCATGTGCATTCTCTAGTTTTGGCAAACGACGTGCGCTCTGAAAATATGCCGCGAAGGGATCTCCTGGGTTCTTTTTGAGGAAGTAATCGAATACTTTCCATATGCGGTCGCACTCACTCAGCCCCTCGTTATGCACCCACACCGGCAGCTTGCCAGCAAAGTAGGTGTGGTGGTCCGCCACGGTGAAGTTGTAGGTGGTGAACAGCCGGTCTTCCGCCGCCTGTTTCACCTTCACCTCAGTCACCGCCGCATCGCGTCCATCGGCCAGCGTGAGCAGATCACCGAAAGAAAAAGAAAGGAAAGAAAGTGCCAGGCGTTTAGTCGTTGCTCTCACAGACTTTTTGACCATCTTCCGCCGCTATGAAAACCGTTCAGCCCACTGATTATCAACCCATCCCGCTCGAAGAACAGCTTGTCGGCGTGAATGCGAAAACCGGGCTCTATCCCGGCGCGCGTTCGTGGTCAGGTGGCAGGCGGCGCATCCTCGGCAAGGGACCGTTGGAGTCGTATTGCTACCATGTCATGTCGCGAACTTGTGGCGGTGAAATCTTCTTTGATGACGTGGAGAAGGAGGCGCTGCGGCGCGTCATCTGGCGCATGGCGGAGTTCTGCGGTGTCAAGGTCGTGACCTACTGCATCATGAGCAATCATTTTCACCTGCTGGCTGAAGTACCGCATCGCGAGACGTGGCTGCAGCGTTTCGACGGTCCGCAGGGCGAGGCGATACTGCTGGAGCACCTGCGCATCCTTTACAGCAGGACCTATGTGGGCCTGCTGCGCGATGAACTGACCGATCTGCGCAAGCGTGGGCTGAAGGCGCTGGTGCAGCAGAAGCTAGAGGCTCTCAAGAAGCGCTTTTGCGACCTGTCGCTCTTCGTGAAGGAAGTGAAGGAGCGCTTCAGTCGCTGGTTCAACAAGCGTCGCGGACGTCGCGGCACGCTGTGGATGGATCGCTTCAAAAGCGTGTTGGTGGAAGGCAAGGGCGAGGCGCTGCGCACGATGGCGGCCTACATCGACCTCAATCCCGTGCGTGCGGGACTGGTGAAGGATCCGAAGGACTATCGCTGGTGTGGATATGCGGAGGCGCTGGGTGGGAGCCGACGTGCGCAGCGCGGGCTGTGCAAAGCGATCGGCAAACCGGTGGACGGCTGGCGGAAGGCGGGAGCGGCGGAAGCGTATCGCTGCATCCTGCATGCGAGCGGTCGGGAGGTGAAAGACGCGCAGAATGAGAAGGTGATGAAGCGAGGTGTGAGCGTGGAATCGGCGAGGGCGGTGCATGCTGAACGTGGGAAGCTGAGTCCTGCGGAGCTGGTGCGGCTGCGAGTGCGCTACTTCAGTGATGGGGCGGTGCTGGGCAGCAAGGCGTTCGTGGAAGGCGTCTTCGAGGCGCAGCGGGAGCGATTCAGCCCGAAGAGGAAGAGCGGGGCCAGACGCATCGCAGAGAGCGCCTCGGGGTTGTATTCGCTGCGCCAACTCAAAACACGTCCCATCGGGTAGGCCTCTTTGAGGCGGAAGACATCAAGGCGGCGGCAGCGGCACGTCGTTCACGACCGGGGGCGCACTGGAGGCAGGGGCGGGCGGGGGCGGCAGGATGGGATTGGGTGGCGGAGAGACACCGCCGCGCTGCGGCACTGGTCTTGCTGCACCGGCTGCCTGGGTGGGAATGACCGCGCGCTGGACGACTTCCGCAGGCTGCGAAGCCTCGGGATCGCCGAAGCCGACCCAGCCGGCTTTGTCGCCCTTTTGCAGTTGGATGCGGGTCTTGTCCACCGTGGCGCCGGGTGTGACCTGGCGGATCTTGATGCCCATTTCGTTCTCGGAGCCGATGCGGGCCTCCATGACCTGGGAAGTCGTGCGATCCACCAGCACGGCGACGACGCCGCCATCGATCTCGTACACGCCGGAGAGGCTGAGGTTGTCGGCAAAGTTCGGTGCGCCGGGATCCTCTGGTGCGGGCAGGTCCTTGGTGGTGAAGATGGAGCGCTTCCAGAGCGGTTCGAACTTCTCCAGTTTCGGAAACTCGACCGGCGGAGCGCCCTTCCCCGCGTCGTCGGCACGCACACCCGAGGCGATCAGGATGGCCCCGGCGAGCACTGCAAAATGGAGTCGGTCAATGTTCATGGGTTAGTCGGCTTTGGTGACCTTGGGTCCGCTTTTCTCGTGGTAGAACTGCGTGAACTCGACCTCGGCGTTGATCGTCTTGTCCGTGCCACTGGGATTGATCTGGAGCCGCGTGAGGCCAAGGAAGCTCTCCGGCTTCTGCAGGTCGTGCAGCCAGGCGAAGAAGGCCTGCTCCGGCACGCCGGTGAGAATGGTCTTGATGGATGTCCGGTCAAAGTGGCTGTCTTCCTCGTCTTCCAAGGGCAGGCCGTCGCTGCCGATGCTGCGGGCGGGTTCCAGGAACTCGGTGGCGCCGATCATCAGCGAATGGGCCTGGGCCGCGCGGGAGACGTTCTCCAGCAGCTTGGCGGAGGCGTCCTTGCTGCTGGTAAAGCCGGGAGCGGCCTCCTCCAGCCATGCGCTGCGGGCGGCCCAGTCGGCCCCCTGCGCGACGGCGAGGTTCATCGCGGCGAGGCGGTCGCGCAGCAGGTCGATCTCGTCACGCACTTCCAGGTAGTGGCGCGTCGCGAAGGCTCCGCCGCCGATCAACACGATGCCGAGGAACAACGCCGCAAAGACGCCGAGGAGCACTTTCTCACTCTTCTTCATGCGCGATGCCTCCTTTCATTTCAAAGGTGGCACTCTGGTCGCTGGCGATCACCGGCGGCGGTCCTTCGAGGCCGAAGCGGGCCAGCGCGTCGCTGGTCTTCAGCGCCTGCGTGTATTCCAGAGCAAGCGATGCGGTGGGCATGCGGCCGATGAGGCTCAACTGGTCCGGTGTCCACTCCCAGTGGGTGATGCTGGCTTCTTTCGACGACTCCGGCTCCATGCAGTCGAGCAGGACCTGCTGCGGCCAGATGGAAGGATCCACGGCGGGTGCGGCCTCGAACCACGCGCGTTTGTGGTCCATCACGCGTGAAGCACGCGGCATGATGCCTGCGACCTTGTCCCGCAGCATGTTCCGCTCCTGCAGGGCGAGCGCGGTGAGCGTGGCGATCAGAGTCACCACGGCCGCGAGCACGGCCCCGACGGTTAGCGCGATGAAGCGCGTGCGGGCGCTTCCGGCCTGCCGCTGGCGCTGCAAGATCAGATCCTCAGGCATCAGCAGGCTGGAGCCGCGCTCCGGCATGGTCGGAGCCGGCATGTCGCAACGGTAGGGCGTCAGCCCCGTGGCGCGCTGGATCCTGCCGGCGTCCCCCTCATCCGTCCAGAGCACGATGCTTTCCAGGCGACCCAGCACGCCCTGGAAGCCGAGCTGGAGGCAGATGTTGTTCAGTTCCGTCAGGGCATTCTCATCGAGCCGGGTGGAGGATAGCGGGGTGCAGTAAACGAGCTGTGTGCCGCTGGTGATGGCGACGACGAGGCGTCCCAATTCACGGAAGATGGTGATGCCGTTCTGCACCAGCGGATAGCAGAGCGCGTGATGCGTGACCTCGTCCGGCAGGCGCGTCGTGTCGCTCATCGGCACCGGTTCGTCCTTCAGCGCCAGGATGCGGGTGAGGTGCGCACCATCTTTTGTCGCGACGCTCTTGACCTGCACGCAGGATTCGTCATCGCCGGTCTTCACGCCCATGCGTTC
This sequence comes from uncultured Prosthecobacter sp., assembly GCA_964452755.1. Taxonomy (GTDB): domain Bacteria; phylum Verrucomicrobiota; class Verrucomicrobiia; order Verrucomicrobiales; family Verrucomicrobiaceae; genus Prosthecobacter. Next base: position 680,379 of record CAYVQY010000002.1, read on the forward strand.
CAGATGCAGCAGGGCCATGCTGCGCAGATGCTCAGGCTCGCCTTTGAACCACGCGGGCAGCACCCAGAAGTGCGTGGCCGGCAGGGCCAGCACGCGGCGCTGGGATTCCCGGCTGAAGGAGCCGCCTGCGGACGTGAATTCGCCTCCCGCCTGGCACGACGAACCCGCCGCACCGGTCCAGCCCTGCCAGACGGTCGCGCCGGGGAGCAGCAGCTCTGATGGTGGTTTACGAGTCCGTGCCATGAACGGGAATTTCACCACGCCAGACGGCCTGTCCGCCCTGCGTGATGAGGATGAGTTTGCGCTTCAGGGGTCCGAGGTAGCCGACGCTTTCGATGCGCCGGATGGGACCGGAAAATTGAATCCACTGCGTGAGCTGCTCGACCGTGCCGCGATTGAAGATGCCGAGCATCTGCGCCACCTGCGGCACGCTGGTGAAGCGCGAATCATCACGCGTGCGGTGCCGCCCATCGGGGCCGGCGCGGAAGGTCAGCAGCGGCTGCACGCGCTCCATCGGAACATTGCCGAGCAGGGAGATGATTTCGGCGCTCGTGTCATTGATGTCGATGAGACCGTCGCCATACACGGTGAACCACTCGCGCCAGTCCGGGCGTTCTGCGTTCACGATGTCCATGCCGCGCACGTGGAGCATCTCCTCGACTTCCTTGAAGGGGCGGTTGAAGGGCATGCCTTCGAGACCGGCTTTCAGATACTCGCGTTTTTCGGCGCCGTTGAGACTGACGCTGTCATCCTCGTCCACCCAGTCCTTCAGCGCATCGCAGAGCGCGGCGGCGAACTCCGGCTTGAAGCCCCAGCGGTTGAAAAGCCGGCGCAGCAGCACCTTGTCACCCGTGAGCAGCAGGTGGTTGATGTTGAGCCGGGCCTCCTCGGTCTTCAGCGTGACGTCGAAGCCGCCTTCATCATCGTTCACGAAATGGAGAAGCGGGTCGTCCTGCTGGATCACTGGATGACGCGCCAGTTCGAGACCGGTTTCAGCGTAGCGCTTGGCGTAAATGCGTCCGCGCATCATGCGCGTGTAGGCGGTGTCCGCGTGCAGCGCCTTCGTGGCCGCGAAGAGCACCATGCCGAGCACGAAGATCATCCAGAAGACCGCGATGAGGGCGGAGCCGCGCTGCGATTGATGCGTGATGCGTGATGCGTGAGACGGAATGATGAAGCCGCGAGGGAATGACGAAGCCATGCCGCCTCCTTGAGGGGCGTTTTTGCCCTTCATTCGGATTTCGGTCATTGGAGCTTCGTTCGTCATTCGTGATTCTGATTTCGTCATTGCTTCTGCGGAGCAGCGGCGATCTGCCCATTGAGATCATTGGCCACCCAAAAAGTGTATTCGTGCTCCCGTGGATCGTTGAGGAAGCCAAACTTCAGCTTGATGAAAAGAGGCGGCGTGGGGCGCTTCTTCGGGTCCCAATTGATGTACCAGTCCTTGTCCTCAGGAGAATAAAACAGCCACTGCATCTGCGTGAGGTTCTCGAGAATCGGCAGCTCCGCGATGGTGTCGAACTGGTCCGGATCACGGGCGTTCTTTGGCCGCTTGAGATGACGCACCACGAGGTTCAGCGTTTTCCGGCTGCGCTCACGCACGAGACCGAATTCGACGGCGTCCGCCATCTTGAGCCGCTGATCCCACACGAAGGGCATCTGGCCGCCGAGGATGAAAAGATTGCCCGAGGAGCCGCGCGCAGCCTTTTCGAGACCCGCGGAGACCTGAATGCCTGGCGGCACGGATTCGAAGTAGTCGCGCCACTGCGTGACGAAGTTCGAAATGCGCGTCTCGCTCACGCGTGCGGCGTTCATCGACTTCCCGAGCTGCATCGCGCCGTCCGCCACGCCCAGCACGCCGCTGAGCACCAGGCCCACGAGGACGAGGGCCAGGAGCACTTCGAGCAGCGTGAAGCCGGAGCGGTGCGTGAGGCGTGAGGAGTGATGCGTGAAACCAGATTCACGCATCACGCAGCATGCATCAGATGGTGCTGTTGGGTGAATAGACATAGGTTTCCATGCTGCGGACGATGCGGCGCGTGCCGCCGTCGCTGATCCAGGCCTCGGCCCGGACGCGGAAGATGTGATCCAGCTCCGCCTTGTCCTGTGTGAGGAGGCGCACCTTCTGGATGCTGGCGCTGGCGTCGATGTCGTCGCCATTTTTGGGGAAGTTGATCGTGGTCGCCTTGAATTCCGGCTGATGCGCGACTTCGGCCAGCACGGACTCCAGCACGCGCAGCACCTGCGCCTCCTGACGCGCGGCGGTGGTGGTTTTGGCGATGCCGTCGATGGCTTGCGTCATGCCGACGGAAACCATCGCGAACAGGGCGATGGCGAGAAGGATTTCGAGAAGTGCGAAACCCTGAGCTGACGAATGGCGCGTGAGCGTTTTGGAGTGCTCCAGCCCTCTGGAGCTTTCCGCAGGCCGAGAGCCGCCCGAAAGCGCCGGAGGGCCGGCGCACTCCAGGACGCTGGCGCGGGGTTTGATGCTCAAAGTTGTGCTCGTGTGCTTCATGACTTGGCGTTGAAGTCGAGGGCTTTGCGCTTCGCGCAGGCGGTGAGGGCGTCGAAGGCCAGTTCCACCCGGCCACCGGGGCCGGAGAGGCGGACCTCGATGGGCTCGCAAATGCCGGTGGGGCTGAATTCCCAGATCTCACCGCGTCTCGGCTCGCGGAAGACGCGTTCGCCCACGCGCCGGATTTCCAGCTTTCCTCCAAAGTCGGAGCCCGAGCCGAAGGAAGCCGCCGCCAGCGGCATGCGCATGAGCCGCTGGTCTTTGACGGCCATGAGCAGGTTCTCGCGGGCGCTGGTCTCGATCATCGCCACGGCACGCCGCAGGCGGTCTTCGTCTTTGATGCCGGCGATGCTGATGATCGAGACGCCAAAGAGAAGCGTGATGATGCTGAGGACCACGAGCATCTCGAGCAGAGTGAAGCCACTGCTTGGCAATGACGAAACCCGAATGGCGAATGACGAAGGAATGACGAAGCCTGAATGACGAACACCGCTGTTCGTCATCGGGCTTTCGGTCATTGGAAGTTTATTCGTCATTCGAGCATTCCTCATTCGTCATTTTCAAAGCTGCCAGCTTCCCACGTCGTCCGTGTTGTCGGCGATGCCGTCAGGACCGGCGGAGTAGATGTCGAAGCCGCCTTTGTCCTTCGTTCCCGGCTTGCGGTAGTGGTAGGCGTTGCCCCAGGGGTCGAGCGGCATCTTCTTGAGCTTGCCCTTTTCCACGAGGATGCCGATGCCCTGGGCGCTGGTGGGCAGCTTCATGGTATCGACCTCATAGGCGCGGACGGCGGACTGGATCTGGTTGATGTGGCCGAGCGCGGTCTTGTTTTTACCGCTTTCGAGGACGCCGCCGAAGCTGACGACGCCGACGCCGACGAGCAGGCCGATGATGCCGAGGACGAGGAGCATCTCGACGAGCGTGAAGGCGCCGCGATGCCGGTGGAGGAGGTGCGTGTTTTTCATGTTGGGCTGTTGGTTTCGGGGTGGTGACTTATTTAATGCTGCTGATCGTTTCGAAGATGGTGCTCATCATGATGTAGGCCATGAAGCCGACCATGCCGGCCATGACGAAGACGATGACGGGCTGGATGAGCGCGGCGAGGGTGTCGATCTTCTTGCCGAGTTCGCGGTCGAAGCGCTCGGCGGCGCGGGAGAGCGCGGCGGGCATGTCGCCGGTCTGCTCACCCACGTTCACCATGTCGAGCAGCAGCGGCGGAAACTGGCCGCTGCGATCAAGAGCGCGGGAAAGGCTCACGCCTTCGCCGACGTGGCGCATGACGCCTTCGAACTCGCGCTGCAGATGCGGATTCTCGATGGCCTGATGCGTGAGCTGCATCGCCTGCACCATGGTGAGGCCGTTGCTGAGCAGGTTCGCCATCGTTTCGAGGAACTGGACGTAAAATCGCGCCTGGAAGATGCCGCCGAAGAGGGGAAGCCGCAGTTTGAAACGCGCCCACGGGATGGCGGACTCCGGGCGTGAAATCCATGTGCGCAGCATGATGAAGGCCGTGATGCCGCCGATGAGAATCATCCACCACGTCGATTTGAACAGCTCGCTGGCGTGCAGCATCATCTGCGCGAGGAAGGGCAGAGAGCCGCCGGTGCTGTCGAGCATCTCGGTCAGCTTCGGGATCAAGTAGAGCACAAACATCAGCGACACGCCGACGGCGGCGACGACGAGAAATGCGGGATAAAGCATCGCCGCGAGCACCTTGGAGCGCAGCGCAGCGAGCGAGCGCATGTAGGCGGCCTGGCGTTTCAGGATCGTGCTCATGGAGCCGCTGGCCTCACCGGCGGAAACGAGGGCGCAGAAGAGATTTCCGAAGCTCGGGCTGGTGCTGGCGACCGCTTTGGAAAAGGACATGCCGTCCCGCACTTTCGTGCGCAGCACGGTGGCCAGCGTCTTGATGCCGGAGAGTTCACGGCGGCGCTCCATGGTGGCCAGCGCCGGTTCGAGCTGGATGCCGGCACCGACGAGATCGGCCAACTCTTCGATGAACAGCACGACCTGCGCGAGCTTCAGCTTGATGGGTCCGCCGGGGAGATCGGTCGCAGCGTTCGCCTTTGACCGCGCGCTCGATTTCACCGCCGATCCGGACGCGTTCGCCATCTCCAGCTTGATGGGCTGGATCTTCTTCCGACCGAGAATGCTGAACGCCTCACTGCGATCCGACGCGGAAAGCTCCCCGGTGACGAGACCGGATGGACCTTGAGCGCTGTAGGTGAAGAGGGGCATGGTTGGAATGACGAATGACGAATTATTAGGCAGCTAGACGTGAGGTGAGCGGAAGGGTCGCGGTGGGTGAGGCATGGGCGCGTTCACTGGCGGCGGTGACGGAGAGGACTTCCTCGATGGTGGTTTCGCCGCTGAGCACTTTTTGAAAACCGTAGCCGCGCATTGGGATGTAGCCGTCTTTGACCGCCTGCTTGATGAACTCAGCGGGATGGGCGCGGCTGTTGATGAGATGCTGCAGGGCGTGCGTGACGAGAATCACTTCGTAGATCGAAAGACGCCCCTGGAAACCACTGCCGCGGCATCCGTCACAGCCGACCCCGCGCATGATTTTTCCCTGCGCGTGCAACGGGAAGCCGATGGAGCGCAGGTAGCTCTCCTCGACATCCGCCGGCGCTTTGCACAGCGGGCAGAGCTTGCGCACGAGACGCTGGGCGAAGAAGGCACGAACGGCGCTGCTGACGAGGAAGGGCTCCACCCCCATGTCCATGAGCCGCGAGATGCCGCCGATGGCGTCGTTCGTGTGCAGCGTGCTGAGGACGAGATGGCCGGTCAAAGCAGCGCGGACAGCGATCTCGGTGGTTTCCAGGTCGCGCATTTCCCCGATCATGACGACGTTCGGATCACCACGCAGGATGCTGCGCAGACCGGCGGCAAAGGTGAGGCCGATCTCAGGCTTCACAGCGATCTGCACTACGCCGGGCATCTTGTATTCGACCGGATCTTCGATCGTGACGATGCGGCGGTGTGTTTGATTGAGTTCGGTGAGGAAGGCGTAGAGGGAGGTCGATTTCCCGCTGCCGGTGGGACCGGTGATCAGGATGATGCCGTTCGGCAGCTTGAGCAGTTCCTCCACGACCGGGCGGATGCTGTCGGTGAGGCCGAGGCGGTTCAGCGTGACCTGCTGCTGCGCCAGAAGACGCAGGCTGATGCTTTCCCCTTCGACGCTGGGGATCGTGGCCACGCGCACGTCGATCGGCGTGCCGTCGAGTTCGAGGTTGATGCGCCCGTCTTGAGGCAGGCGTTTTTCCGCGATGTCGAGCCGCGCCATGATCTTCAGGCGGGCGATGACGGAGGCCTGCAGCGATTTGATGTTTTCCGGCACCGCCAGTTCTTCGAGACGGCCGTCAATGCGGTAGCGGATGCGCAGCCGGTCGTGCTGCGGTTCGACGTGGATGTCCGTCGCACGCTGATCGAGTCCGCGGCGGATGATTTGATTCACGAAACGGACGACGGAGGCCTCCTCGTCCTCGGGTTCATCCAGCACGGTCACTTCATCGCGCAATTCTTCCGATCCCCAGTCGGCACGACCGCGAAGGATCTTCTCAAAGGTGTCCGCGCCCAGGCCATAGAGCTTCTGCAGGCCTTCGACGATGCGCGTGCGCGGCCCGACGTGCCAGACGACCGGCAGGGTCAGAGCGGCGGCCACACGCTGATGCGCGACGAGACTGAGCGGATCAAAGGTGGCGATGTGCAGCACCCGCTGGGCCTCGCCCGTGGTTCCGTCCGCCTCGCCTTCGATCTCCTCGCTGTATATCGGCAGCAACCGATGCCGCAGTGCGATCTCGGCAGGCAGCATTCGACGGATGCCGGACTCGCCCGGCTTTTCCTCATCCCCGACCGTTTCAGGTTCCCACCACGGCAGGCTGAGGGCCTTTGCCAAGGCGAGCAGGAAATCCCGCTCGCGCACGCCTTCGCAATCCAGCACGGCATCGACAAAGGAGGTCTGGTTGAAGCACGCATCATCCACGGCCTGCCGGACGGCAGGCCGATCACCGCAACCCGCCGTTGCGAGGATCTGTTCGATGAGAGGAAGCATGAGGTCTGTGCGGCCTAAATTCGGCCTTATAATACCGTATAATTATGGTTTTTCACAGAAATGGCAAGTTTTTAATACATCTGAACCATTTAGAGAGGCGAAGAGACTCGGATAAGCGTCTTTAATTCGTGTAGCCGAAGCCTTGTGCCGTCCCCACCGTGCGACCACAAGGAGCTGGACCGGCCCGGTCCAGCATTCCCACCCAGCGCTGCCGCATCGTTGAGAATCGGGGCGCCAGGGGGCCGAAGTCCGGGGCGGGCTGCCCCGGCTCCTGGCGGTCACTTTTCGCTCGCCTGAATCCTCGCGATCATCTCGTCCAGCGAGCCGTTCTTCACGGCGATCACGCCCTTGGGATCGATGAGATAGAGCGTCGGAAAATTGCGCGGACTGTAGAGCGAGGTGTTCGGGCCGCTGGTGGTGTTGTCGAGGACGTTGCGGAAGGCGACCTGGTAGTCGGCGAGCGCCTGCTTCGCCTCGGATTCGATGTCGGTGTTCACGCCGATCACAACGGCGTTTTTGTCCTTCAACTGCTCCGCCGCCTGATTCATCAGCGGCAGCATGCCATGACAGGCGTGGCACCAGCCGCCCCAGAAGATGACGATGACGTGCTTGCCGCGATAGTCGCTGAGCTTGAAGCTGACGCCCTCCGCGTCCTTGCCTTCGATCTCCGGCGTTTCACAGCCGACCTGCAGGCTCGACATCTCAAAGAGCATCTTTGCGGTCATGTCGGAAAGCCGGAAGCCCTGGATGACCACGTCGGCATAGTCAGCGTTGATCTGCTGAAGGAGTTGCAGCGCCTTGTCCTTTGAGGCCTCGCCGGAAACGCGGTCGGCGGAGGCGTCGAAGTTCTTGAAATGAATCGCGCCGAGGGCGTAGAGCGCAGCCGCCTTCTCCTCACGGTGCGGGTTTTTTTCAATCACCGCCTGCAGCACCGGCTCGGCGGGCAGGCCGTGGTATTCGAGATGCTTCACCGCCTCGGCGATGCCGCTGCGGTCGGCGAAGGTCGTTCCGAGCATGTTCAGCGCCTCGCGCCCTTCGGGAAAATTTACCGCACCGGTCACAAGCCACGAGACAGCTTTCACCACGTCAGGCTGGTCCAGATTTGCCTGCACGAGCTGCATCATCTGGGTCGCATACGGTCCGGCGCTCGGAATGCTGGAACGGTACTTGTTTCTTTCCTCATCAGTGGTCGCAGCGATGATTTTTTGCGTGTTCGCCCGCACCGAGTTTTCGTACTCGTCGATCAGCGCACGAATCTGCACCGCCAGCGGCGAGGACGTTTCCTGAGCGAGGAGAGACACTGCGGAGAGACAAAGGAGAACGAGGTGCTTCATGATGAATCAGCAGGAAGAGCGGCGAATTCGGAAAGACAGCAGGTGCAGGGCGGCGGCAAAGCACAGCAGCATACCGCCCGGCTCCGGCACGGTCATGAACGAGGCCTGCACGTTGTCGTAGAAGATCACCGGCACGCCGTAGTTTTCCGCGTGCGCATTCAGCGTGAACGTTTGCGCAGCGAGGCCGGTCACCGGGGCTTCGACCCGATAAACAACGCCGTCGGTGAGGCCGGTGAGCGCGATGTTGTAGCCGCCTGCGCTGTTGCTGAAGCCGCTCGCCACGAGGATGCCGTTGACATCTTCATAGACGTTCACCGCCGCACCCGCGATCCCCTCCCCCGGCGTGTAAAACAGATCCGCGGCGATGGTGTCCTGGTAGATCGAGCCGGTCAGGATGGCATCGGCAAAGTAGTTCACGCCATCCGTCCGGTACTCCGTGGCGAAGTGCTGGGTCGTGACATAGGGACCGGTGACGGCTGTGTTTCCTCCGGGGATGGCGATGCTTTGAAAGCCGATGCCCACCTCCTTGATCGCCGCATCAAGGAGAAGATCGCGATGCCCGGCGGGATTCTGAATGCCGTTGCCAAAGCCGGGATCGGCCCCGTTGCCGTCACCCCAGTCGATCGCGAATCCCGCGTGGCCATGGTTGATTGACTGCGTGGTGGCGAAGAGGTTCTCACCTGCCAAAAGCCAGTTCGTGCTGTAGCCGCCGTTTTGAATGCGCTGCTCGATCGCCAGCCCGTCGAGCGAGTGCGACTGCTGGTCGTTGGTGACCATGAGGTTCGAGTAGTTCGTCGCCGAAACATTGAGGGCGCTGTTCCAGGCAACCGGCGGCGCTGCCGAAAGAGTGGAAAACTGCGCAGCGATGTCCGAGGCGCTGGTGCCGAAATAGTTCAGGGCACTGGCGATGTAGGCGTCGTCGGACTTGGGTGTGTCCCAGACGCCGGGCGCGGAAAAGTTCACCCACCGCGACAGCTCATTCTGCGGATCGCTGCGGAAGCGGTTCATGAGTTCCAGCATGTACTGCTGCTCCGCCGTCGGGTCGGCGGCATTGAGCCTGCCCTGCCCTGCGAGCATCGAGGCACCGAGCCACAGCAAGACCACCCGCCTTGCCAGGCGAGACAGTGACCATGTTGAGGTGTCGAGTGTCATCGAATCCTAACTTATGATAATTATAAGGACTCGCAAACCCGGATTATCATCGGCTGCACCCTATTTCGTTCCGCTTTGCCCCACAAAGTTTCACTTGCACACCTCACTTTGTCGAACAAAGTGACCGCCATGAGCACGACCGAAGCCGCCCTGGAGAACCTTCGCATCATTCGTTCCCTGATGGAAAAGGCGCACATCTACCGCGCCGTTTCAGCACCTGCCGCCTTGACCGGCGGCATCCTGGCCCTGCTCGCCGCCGCCTGGCCGGTACAGCACGCGCTTTCTGGAAAAGGCGAATCACTCTTCGGTGACAACGGGTTTCTCGCCCTTTGGCTGGGCATTCTCGCGATCGCCACCCTTTTGAATCTCGTTCTTCTCGCCAAGGAGGCCGCCCGCCGTGCCCAGCCCTTCGTCTCCGAGGGCATGCGCGTGGCCTTGCGGGCCATCGCGCCGCCCATGCTCGTCGGTGGAGTGGTCGGCCTCGGCATGATCGTCTTTTTGCAGAATCTGACCTTCGCCGCGCTGATATGGGTGCTCTGCTACGGCCTCGCTCTGCTGGCCACGGCAGGCTTTTCTCCGCGATCACTTGTTCGGCTGGGCTGGGCGTTTGTGATCGCCGGACTGCTGCTGTTTCTCGCCTGGGCGGCGAATGGCGACATCCGCCTGCTTTCCAGCAGCGAGGCACCCGCCTCGGCTGTCATGGGACTCACTTTCGGCCTGCTGCATGTGATTTACTCCCTGGCCGTCTTCTTCACCCAAAAACCCGCGGAGGTGCTGCCGAAATGATCGACTTCGATCAAATCGACAAGCTCATCCACGAAAAGGGCCGCCTCTCCATCATGACGCTGCTCTCCACGCGGGGTGAGTGGGCCTTTCAGGATCTCAAAACCGAACTCGGCATGAGCGACGGAAATTTGATCACCCATCTCCGCACGCTCGGCACCGCCGGTTACATTCAAGAATCACGCGACGAGACAGGCTCGCGCCCCCGCACCAGCTACGCGCTCAGCCCCGCTGGTCGGAAGGCCTTCCAGGACTACCTCGAAGTGCTGGGTGAGATCGTCAAAGCCGCCCAACAGCGCTAAACTCCCTTCTTTTACCCATTCACTTTGTCCCACAAAGCCAAACAACAGAGAACCTATGAACATCATCCTCGCCCAACATCACGGCATGTGCTTCGGCGTCCGCGACGCCCTGCGCACCACCCACGCCGCCGCTCAACGCGCACCGTTGACCGTCCTCGGTCAGCTCGTCCACAATCCGCTCGTCGAGCGCCACCTCGCCGCCGTCGGCGCACAGCGTGGTGATCTCGACGACCTCGGCTCGTCGCAGACGCTCCAAGTCGCCATAACCGCTCACGGCGCTTCTGACGGGCATCGTCGGATGTGGCAAAACGCAGGCCACACCGTGATCGACACCACCTGTCCCCTCGTTCGCAAGGCGCATCACGCCCTCGCTACCCTCGTCAGTGACGGCTATCAGCCCGTTGTCATCGGCCAAAGCCAGCACGTCGAGGTCCGTGGTCTCACCGGCGACTTCCCGCAGGCCGTCGTCGTGATCGACGAGTCCGATCTGGAGAAAATCCCGCTGCATCCTCGCATCGGCGTCGTCTCGCAGACCACACAACCCATCGAAGTCGCGCTGCGCCTCGTCGATGCGATCAAACGCCGACACCCCGTCTCCGAAGTGCGGTTCATCGACACCATCTGCCATCCCACGAAGCAGCGCCAGACCGCCATGGATGATCTCATCCGCGAATGCGACCACATCATCGTCATCGGCGGCCGCAACAGCAACAACACCCGCCAACTCGCGCAGAAAGCCGCCGACCACGATCGCAGAACCCTCCAAATCGAGCGCCCTGAGGAACTCGATCCCGCGTGGTTCCGCAACGCCCGGAATGTCGGTGTCACCGCCGGCACCTCCACGCTCGATGAGACCGTCGATGCCGTCATGCAGCGCCTCCGCCAGATCGCCGCCGAGCTGCGCAGCGCCCCCGTCCACGAATTCCTCCGCACCATGCTCCAAGCCGCCTGACCAACAGAGAACCGATAACAACGAACCGAGAACTTTTTATGAACACCCAACACTGGATCAACCACTTCGAGGCCAACACCCGCCTCAATCACGAACTTCAGCTTCCGGAAACGCCCTGCGCTCTTGCGGAAGCTGATCGCCAAGCCATCGCTCATTCCATCGCCATCTTCCAGCTTGGCGAAAGCGGCGGTGGCACCCGCCTGCGGCGCTACACGCGCAGCATCGCCGCTCTCGAGAACCTGCGCGGCTACCGGCGTGCGGTCGATCTCTTCGTCGCCGAAGAGCAGAGCCACGCTGCGCTGCTCGCACGCACCGTCACGCATCTGCGCGGGGTCTTGCTGCAGAAGCAGTGGACGAACTCCATCTTCCGCTGGATGCGCGATCTCGTGAACCTCGAGTTCAACATCCAGGTCCTGCTCACGGCGGAACTCATCGCCGAAGTCTATTTCGGCCTCCTCGCCTTGCGCTGCACCGATCCCGTCGTGCAAACCGTCGCCAAAAAACTCCTGCGAGATGAGATGGGCCACCTCTCCTTCCAGCGCGACTTCCTCTTCGAGCGCCTGCAAACCCTCACACCCGCCACGCAGCGTCTCTGGCGCTGGCAGTTTCAGTTCATTCACCGCGTCACTGCCGCCGTCGTCTCCTGGGACCACCGTCACTGCCTGCGCACGTTGCACGTCTCACCAGCCGATTTCCGCGCCCGCGCCGCCCGCTGCTGGGAAAACTTCCAGTCAAGGCTGGAGCGTCGGCTTTCCGAAGACATAAAGGCCAACGCATCGCAAGTTTACAGCCCGACAGTGCCAGTTTAGCTTCCGCGTCATGCAAACGGAAAGTCTTGCCCGTGAACACACCGCTTTGGCGGAGGATACGCCGCTGCGGTTGAAGGCGAGTGCGCTCGGATTGCATGGGCCTGCCGAATGGCAGGACGAAGCCATCGCGCGAGGCTGCTTCCATTATCTTCAAGGCCGCACACCGCCAAAGCAACGTCTGAGTGAGGAGACTTTCTCCAATGAAGAACTGGCACTCCTCCTTCTGGGAAAAGCCAGTGCTGAAGATTCGTGGTCGATCCGTTTGGGAGCCATGCTGCTGGGAGCGGAAAACAATGACCCACGGCGGATTGCACAAATGGCGACCGATGAGGGCTGCACTTGTGTTGTCCGTGCCATTGCTGAAGCAGCCACTCGCTATGAACCAGAACTGCCATTCTGGGACACCCTGCTGGCAAGCCTTCCTCCCGGCACGCCTCCGCGCGGCGTGATGCCTCACCACTCGCGCTATGTCTCCCTGCCGGGCCTGATTGCACCCCGCACTCAAGGAAAAGCCGTGTGGCTTCGCCCCAAAAGAGTCAAAGCGCTCGGTTATGCCGGCTGACAATCCAACGATCATCCTCCAGGCCCTCGATGCCCGGCTGAGTCACATGGTGGAACTGACGCTTATTGGCAAATCAGCCCTGTGGTTGGGTTTTGAAAATCCCCCGACAGACTATGGAGTGACTCAAGACGTGGACGCGGTGGTGCCAGAGCAGCAATCCGATCAAATGAACGAAGACCTTGCTTTCTGGGACGCTCTCACGGCGGCCAACGCCGATCTGACAAGTCAGGGAATTTATCTCACGCACATCTTCGAAGAGTGGCAGATCATTCTGAGACGGGACTGGTTTGCCCAGCGTGTCGCCATCCAACGACCGAGACTGAATCATCTCAGACTTTATCGCCCGGCCACTCTGGATCTCATCCTCAGCAAGATGATGCGCGGTGACGATCCGCAGCACATGCAGGAAGTTCGGTGGATGATCGCGCACGAGGGGATTCTCCGCACTGAACTCGAAGCAGCCTTTGCTTCAGCCCACATACCGGAAGATGCAGAGATCGTGAACTCGTTTCAGATCGCTCAGAGATGTGTGCTGGCCATGATGGACTGAGCTTGGCAGGCCTCAGTTGCCTCAGCCCCGCCAAGAACTCGATTCCACGCCGGGATACAGCCGCTCCAGGAGCGCGGTCATGCAGTCGCCGGCCAGATGATGCGTTTCGCGATAGAGGGCGGAGGGAGCGGTCTCCTTCTGGACGCCGTTTTTCCAGAGCTGGTCCACTTCATCAGCGAACTCCTCCAGCACCGCATCCACCGCCTCCCGCCAGTGCTCCGGCTGCTCGCTTTCCTCCCATTCACCGCGACCGCGGCCGAAATGGCAGACGGCGAGGTAGGTCAGCAGCGCCAGACGCACCTGCTCACGAAAATGCTCCCGTGACCAGCGCAGCCGCTGGTCGCTGCCGCGCACCAGATTGTAGCTGCGGATCAAGGCGTACGCGCCGATGCCGGAGGCGATGCCGCCGATCAATGCGCCGCCGCCGAAGGTCATGCCGCCGAGCTTCAGATCGGCGATGAGGCCGCCCATCGCCCCGCCGGCGAAGCTGCCCACGACGCCCCAGATGCTCTCGGAAACGCCCTGCGGCTGATGGAAATGCTCCCGCGCCACCTGGCTCAGGGCACTGCCCGCCGCGCCCTTCAGCCCGTGCGCCTCGATGAGCTTGTTTGTGGCCTGCTCGACGCGGTCGGCGAGTCCCTCGGCGAGTTTTTGACGGGCCTCGTTGTACTCGCGGTTCAGCTCCTCGCGCTGCCAGCCCACGCGCTCCAGCAGCGTCTCGGGGCGCACGTCCACACCGTCCACCAGCGCGGCGGTGAGCTGTTCCGACATGAGCCGCACCGAATCGCGAAACACGCCGATGTTCCGCTGCGTCCACGCGCGCTTCACCTGCTGAAAGGTGGGGATTTTCGACCCCTCCATCAGCGGTGCCAGCGCCTCCATCAGCGTGTCCTCCTGCACCCAGCAGCGGGCGAAGGCGTCCAGCGTCAGCACCGCCCTCACGACCTCAAACTGCTTCAGATGGCCGCGCCACGCGTCGAGCTCCGTGGCGTCAAAGAGCGAACCGCCGGCGGGTCCGGTTTGATTCAGCAGCACGACGACGGGCTTGCCCACCCAGGAGAGGATTTCCATCTCGGGGCCGATGTAACCCGCCGCCTCGGGCGGTTCGGCAGCGTTGACGAGGTAGAGCACCACGTCTGCGTCATCGCGCACGTTTTTCAGCGCCTGCTGGCTGCACCACAGCGGCCGGTCGGTGATCCGGTCCCAGGTTTGCGAGAGGAACCACACCACCGGATTGCGTTCGCGCTTCAGGCGCTTCATCAGCCGGGCGCTGTCGCCAAAGCCGGGCGTATCCCAGAGGCGCATCATGAAGCCGCTCGTTTCGATCAGCGTGAAGGATTCGTTCACCAGCGTCACGTGCGCCGCGTCGCGCACCTCCCCCACGTCCTGCCGCAGCAGCGTGCGGGCCAGCGTCGTCTTGCCGGCGTTCGTGTGGGAGACGAGACTCAGCGTGATGATGTCGGACGAATCACGCACGACCGGCTCCCCCTCCCGCGTTGGCGCGGTGGTCGAAGCCTTGAATCTGGAGAGCAGTGAGGGCACGGGAGAAATACGTTACGATGAATGCGCGTGATCGCGTGGGGATTCTTTGCGAACGGCCACGATCACCTCCGACGCGAGACCTTCGACCATGCTCGACCACAACTGCTCGCGTCCGGCGATTTTTTCCGGCGTCCAGCGCCCGGCCAGGCTCGTGCCGTCCAGCAGCACGATCAGGTCCGGCTCGGCGTGCTTCGTGAGCAGGCGCTGCCGCACGTCGGACACCAGCCTGCGCTGCACCTCGTCCTCAGGCGTGGTGGCCATGTTGAAAAGCATCACCACCTGCGCGGAGGCGGGTTTCCATTCGGCGGCAAACTCGTCCTCCTCCCCCGCCGGGATGCGCAGGTACTCCGCACGCGCCATGCCGCCGAAGCGGCCCCGCACGCCGCGGTCCCACACCTCGCGGTGCGTCGGCGTGGCCTCCATCGCATGCACCAGCACCTGGACCACCTCGTCACCGCCCTCCACCGCCCGCAGCAGCCCGCGCAGGTAGCCGCCCCAGTTCAGCGTCCGCGCCCGCGAGGAGACCCCCCGCCGACCGCGCACCATGCCGACGCCCGCCAGCAGCAGCCGCGGCGCGATGACCAGCACCAGCAGCGTCCCGGCATACAGATTGATCCACGGCAGCGCCGGCGCCGGCTGCGGTGTGACGCCCGCGCTGCGGTGCATGGTCGCCAGTTGGTCCAGCGGCACCGGCGTGCCCAGCACGGTCGCCGCAGGCTTGAACAAAGTCTCAAAAAACGCCCGCGCCCCGTCTTCGCTCAGCAGCGTGCTTTCCCACACCGCTCGGTACTCCTTAGACCAGCCGCGCGCATACAGCGCCACCGCGCCGCCCAGCGCCAGCAGCGCCGCCGCCACGTGCAGCCACAGGCGCAGCCGCATCTGCATGCGGCTCCAGGCCGGCGGCCACGCGAGTTCCTCAAACCGTGCGCGCACCTTCTCGCCGAGTCCGTCCTCGTTCGGCTTCGGACCTCCGCCGAGGCGCGAGACGCCGTGCGCCAGCACCTCCGCCAGCCAGCCGCCCCGGCCCGCCATCGACGACGCCGGCAGGATCTCGCACAGCACGCCGAGGACCACGACCACCGCGTTCCAGGCCAGCAGTCCCACCAGCGGCAGCGCCAGCAGGTTGAACTCGCTCGTCTGTCCCAGATCGGTCAGCAGGTAACCGGCCACCAGCGCCGCCGCCCAGCCCGCCGCCGCCCACGACCAGCGGCCCTGCGGCACCCGCAGCAGCCCGAGCACCCGGATCAATTCCCCGCGCCAGCCCACGGCCTCGCGCTCCAGCCATTCCGCCCGCTTTTTGAGAAACGACTCGCTGCGCTCGTCCAGCGCCTCCCCCCTGACCTCCTCCGACGCCAGACCGGCGCGCGTGTGCGCCGTCGCCTCACGCCGACGCTCCGCGCCGACGAGCACGCCGTCCGCATCGCCTTCTTCGAGGGCGCGCCATTTCAGCACGCACTGCCAGTCTTGCCATTCCATGGGGGGTTGATTTCAGTCACTCTAAGCGCGGCTTGGGCCGGATTCCAAGCACGGATGCAAATCATGCCGCCTTCGCCGCCTCCAGCCGCCCGGCGTTCATCCGCAGATGCAGGTGGCCCAGCGCCGCCGCCTCGCTGCTGGAGTGGGTCACGTGCAAAACGGTCAGCGAATGCTCCCTCTGCACCTTTTGCAGCAACGCCACCGCCTCCGCGCGCATGCCTTCGTCCAGCGCGGACAGAGGTTCGTCCAGCAGCAGCAGCTTCGGCTGCGCCGCCAGCGCCCGCGCCAGCGCCACGCGCTGCTTCTCACCGCCGGAGAGCATGTCGGGCTGGCGGTCGAGCAGATGCGCGATGCCAAACTGCTGCGCCAGCCGCTCCACCCGCGCCGTGATCTCCGCAGGCGGCAGGCCGCGCAGTTTCGGAGCAAAGGCGATCTGATCCCGCACCTTCAAGCCCGGGAACAGCGCCAAATCCTGCGGCACGTAGCCGATCCCGCGCTCGCGCGGCTCCAGGTCCGTCACATCCACGCCGTCCAGCCGCACGCGGCCCGTCGTGGGACTGCGCAGGCCGCAGAGGATCTCCAGCAGCGTCGTTTTGCCGCAGCCGGTGGAGCCCATCAGCACCGCGTAGGTGTTCGCAGGGATGGCGAGGGTCGCGTCCGCCAGGATCACGCGCTCGCCGGTCTTCCAAGTGATGTTTTCGAGCTGAATCATACTTTTTCCCCCGTCGCACGCACCACCACCAGCACCACGACGGCCAGCAGCACCATGAACAAACTCACCGCCACGGCGGCTTCCAGATTTCCCACGCTCAGCTCCAGCCAGACCGTCGTCGGCAGCACCTCCGTGCGCATCCGCGTGGCACCGGCGAAGACCAGGATCGGCCCGAACTCCCCCAGGCTCCGCGCCCAGGCGATGCAAAACGCCGCCACCATCCCGCGCCGCGCCGCCGGCAGCGCCACATGCCACAGCGCCTGAAACCGCGTGCAGCCCAGCGTCAGCGCCACCTCCTCCGGTCGTGCCGAGAGATGCTGAAACGTCCCGCGCATCGTGCGGATGGCAAACGCCGCCGCCACCACGAACTGCGCCAGCACCACCCCGCTGACCTGGTAGGTGAAGGGAATCCCCATCTCGATCACCTTGCCGATCCGCGTCTGGAAAAAGATCAAGAGGCACAGGCCCACCACCAGCGGCGGCAGGATGATCGGAATGTCCAGCGCCGCATCCAGCCACGACTTCCCGCGAAACTCGCGGCGCGACATCAGGTAGCCCACCGGCACCGCCAGCAGCACCGCAAACCCCGCCGCGAACGAGCAGGTCACCAGGCTCAGCCACGTCGCATACCGGATCTCCGGGGAAAGCAGCACCTTCATCCACGACTCCGGCGTGCTGTACGTCGCCGTCGCCCCCAGCAGCAGCGCCCAGAAAATGAGATAGCCCGCCGTGATGAGGGCGAGCGCCAGCCAGCAGAGGTTGGAGCGGTTCGGGAGGGGCATGCCGGAAAGCCGCCAAGCTAAAAGCCCCCGTCCCGCCGCACAACTTCAATAGCGATTCTTTCTCACGAAGCACCCCCTCAAGCAGCGGGACCGCCCCGGTGAAGCAGGCTGCCAGCCTGCGCTCCTGCGTCCGTCCCATCCCACAGGCAGGCTGCCTGTCTCACGTCCCCCCTCAAGGAGCGACGGCTTCCAGCCGTCGTCCCCACCCTGACGCCAGGATGGCGTCACTCCTTGTCATTCGGGCTTTAACCCGTCTCCGGTCTTGGCGATTCCAAACCCGGGCTACTGCGCAGCCGCGAAGCGAACCCCGAACTACAAACGCCCCCCTACCTCCTCAGCGCCCCGCCCCCAAGGAGTGACGGCTTCCAGCCGTCACAGGTGACGCCAGGATGGCGTCACTCCTTGTTTCCCTACCGATAGAGCGCATTGATCAGCTCGTCGATCTTGTCCACGATGGCCTGCACCTCGAACTGCTGGGGGGGATCGCTCACGATCATGGAGAGCAGGCTCACGCTGTTCACATTGCTGCTGGTGCCCGCGATGGCGTCGCTGAGCTGCTGCGGGGAGACCTCTCCGGGCGGGCCCTGCGGTCCTTCCGGCCCTTGAGGTCCCTGCGCCCCGTCCGCCCCGGCGGGGCCGTCCGATCCGGCCGGTCCCTCCGGGCCTTCCGGTCCGGCTGGTCCTTCCGGCCCCTGGGGGCCGGCAGGGACGGCGTCGATGAGGTCTTTCAGGCCGGTGAGCTGCGCGCGCATTTCAGCGCTGGAGTTCGGCGAATTCTCGGCGGGGAGAGCGGGATCGTAGGGCATGGTGGTTGGTTGGTAGTTCTCAGTTCGCCGTTCTCGGTTTGTAGTTCGGCCTTTAGGCCGTTCTGGGATCGTAGGGCATGGCGGGGAAGAGTTGGCGGTTGTTGACGATGGTTGACGGGTGGTTGG
>CAYVQY010000003.1:0-581937 GCA_964452755.1 uncultured Prosthecobacter sp.
TAGGGCATGGCGGGGAAGAGTTGGCGGTTGTTGACGATGGTTGACGGGTGGTTGGCAGTGGTTTTCCAAAACAACGGTCAACGGCGCGAAGCGCCCTTCAGCCATTGCCAACCACCGCCAACAGCGCCTTCGGCGCTTACGGCGACACCGTGACCTTCTGCACGTCGGTCCAGTCGCCGTTCGGCGTGCCTTTGTCCCAGAAGCGCATGCGGTACTCCCGCACTTCGGGCTGGCCGGCCACCTGCAGCGGGCGCTCGTCCATGTAGGGGCTTTCGGTGTCGATGGCGAGGAACTCCCAGGCTCCCGTGCCCCGGCGGCACTCGATGTACACGCCCATGTGGCCGTACTTGTAGAAGACCAGCTTCACGCACTGGCAGCCGGCGCCCTGCTCGACCGAGATGAGGAATTTCGGCAGCGCCTTCGCCGTCTCCTCCACGCCCACGACGCCCAGGTCCGTGCCGATGGCCTCCGTGTAGGCCGGGGAGAGCTTCATCCTGGCGATCAGGGCAAAGATGCGCGTCAGCAGACCCGGCAGCGTGGCGGTGACGCCTGCGGGCAGCGCCGGGGCGGTGAAGCTGGGCAGCACGATCGCGTCCGCGCCCGCGCCGGCCAGCACGTCATCCACCGCGTCCGTCGTGCTGGGGGAGAAATTCCGCACCGCGCTCAGCCAGGAGCCGAGGACGTAGTTGCCGAATTTCGCGTCGTTCACGCTGGCGGTGATGTCGGCCGCCTCCACGCCGAGGGTGGCCCCGTAGATGGGGAGTTTTTCCGCGTAGTTGTCGAGCCAGTTCACCTGGTCGCCGATGCGGCCGGGGTAGTAGTCTTGTCGTTTCATGGTGGTGTGTGGTTTGCGTTTGCGTCGGGGGTTGAAATAGTCGGAGGCGGGCGGAGCCGGTGGCGCGTCCCAAAAGCCGCTGTCCCATGTGCCGGTGTCCCAGGTCATGCGGCGCGGAGGGTGGGGCGCGTGGTCCTCCACGCGCCGCTGGAGGTAGGGCGCGTTGTCCCCAACGCGCCGCTGACGGCGGCTGGAGGACCAGCCGCCCTACCTGAAAAGGCGTTTCTCCCGCCCCCTTCGGGGTGCCCGTTCGCTGAGGCGGGGGCTGCCATGAAGGAGCCGGGGGCTCCGCTCCCGGCGGCGGGGGCTTCGGCGGACAAAATGGGGGCCACCCCCGAACGGTTCAACGACGCCCCCGGCCCGCCCATCGACACCCCCGCCCGGCTCAGCGACGCCCCCGCCCGGCCCAGCGACGCCCCCGGGCGGTTCAGCGACGCCCCCGCCTTCGGGAACTCCGCCCCCGCCGCGTCCGGGTCCGCCCCCGAACGAAAAGGGGGCGGCGTTTTCCCCGGGAAACGCGCCCTTCCGGGACGGAAAGCGGTCCCTGGAGGCGAAATCAGGCGAATGGGGCGGGAGAACGGGTTCATCGCAGGTCGGATCGAATTTCCCCGCCATTCCACCACACACCCCGCCGTTCCGATTAGCCAAATGTATTTGGCTAGTCACCGCCGCCGCTCCGCCGCCTCGATCAAGGCCGTCAGGGAGATGCCAAAGTGGAAGGCCACCCGCGCCAGCGTGCCGGTCAGACAGCCCCGGTCGCAGTTTCCCTGCTCGATGTTGAGGATCGTCTGGTCACTCACGCCGCAGGCGCGGCCCAGCGCGTAGGCGCTCAGCCCCAGCGCCTCCCGCCGTTCCCGCACCTCCGCGCCGAGGCGCTCGTTGATCCAGTCCGCATACTCGTCCGGTGTTTTGCCATGGTGTGGTTGGTCCATAGATCCGCGTGCCAAGGATCATTTTCCCGCGGCGCCGCCCTCCTTCTCCTTGCCTCCCCGCCGTCCATCTCCCAACATGGGCGGCCATGCCCGCCGCCATTGATCACTTGACGAAATCTATCCGCACGTTGTGCGGTTCGCGGTTCGCGGTTCGCGGTTCGCGGTTCGCGGTTCGCGTTGTAGCTGCGGCTGACGGCCGGCATTCTGCGCAGGACACCCAAAGCGTTCATGGCTGCGGCCAGATTTCTAGCGCAACCCGCCGCGCTGGCAAGTCCGCTGCTTTGAACCTTCAGCCGGGAGGCGCGGCCTGATGCCCACGCTGAACTGGATCGGCAAGGAGGCCGTCATCAATCATCATCTCGATGTGCCCTTCCATCTGCTGAAGGACGTGCCCGGCTTGGAATGTGGCGATCCCGGCAGTGGAAACCTCATCGTGGAAGGGGACAACCTCCTCGCCCTCAAAGCCCTGCTCCCCTACTACAAAGGGAAGGTGAAGTGCATCTGCATCGACCCGCCTTACAACACCGGAGTGGATGAGCGTGACGCAGAGGGTAAACGGTCCGGGTGGGTTTACAGCGACAACATTGACAATCCAGTTCAAAAGGCTTGGCGAAACAAGGTAGTTGGGCCAGAGGCGGAAGATCTTTCCCGGCACGATAAATGGCTCTGCATGATTTATCCGCGCCTCATGCTGCTACGGGAGATGCTTCGCGATGACGGCATCCTATTCGTGAATATTGACGAAAACGAATTCGCAATTCTCAGGCAGATCATGGACGAAGTGTTTGGGATTCCTAACCGCGTCGGCACCATCATCTGGCACAATGCAACGGATAACAATCCGACAAACATTGCCATCGAGCACGAATACATTCTCTGCTACGCGAAGAATAAAGCCAAGATTCCCAATGAGTGGAAATCGCCCAACTTGGCGGTGAAGCAGCGACTCTTAGAGATCAGCCAGGACTACATTGAACGCTTCCGAGACCCCGAAGAGAGGCAACGCGAATACTCGAAGTGGTTTAGGAAGCACAAGAACGAGTTGTGGCCTTTCCAAGATTACAAGTTCATCGATGAAGGCGGCATCTACACAGGAATGCGTAGCGTCCACAACCCTGGTAAAGAGGGATACCGCTATCCGGTCTTTCATCCGATTACTGGCAAGGACTGCGTGCAGCCAATGATGGGATACCGATTTCCACCCGAAACGATGGCTCGACTCATCAACGAAGGACGCATTCTTTTCGGCGAGGACGAAACGAAGCTCGTTGAGTTGAAGGTCTATGTGAAAGACTACCGTGCGAAGCTAGCGAGTATTTTTGATCTCGATGGCAGGGTGGGAACCAACGAGATCAAAGAGATATTTCCCGAGAGCAACCGTCCCTTTGACTTTCCCAAACCGACAGATCTCGTTCAGGAACTTGTTAGTTTCACCACGGACGGTGAAGATATCATTATGGACGCATTTGGTGGTTCCGGAACAACAGGGCATGCGGTTCTCCGTCTAAACTCTCTCGATTTCCAAAGACGCCGATTTGTTCTTGTTGAGATGAACCCAAAAATCGCGCCAGACATCACGCGGGAGCGCGTCAAGCGCGTGGCGGAGGGCTACACGAATGCGAAAGGCGATAACGTGCCCGGCCTAGGCGGCGGCTTCCGCTATGTGCGGCTGGGCGAGACGCTTTTCGACGAGCATGGACGCATCAACGAAACGAAGGTGCGCTTCGCCGATCTGGCCCGGCACGTGTACTTCACCGAGACGGGCGAGCCCCTGCCGAAGGAGCGTGTGTCCGCCAAAACCCCGCTGCTGGGTATCCACCACGGCCGCGCCGTCTATCTGCTCTACAACGGCATCCTGAAGGACAGGAGCGTGGACGGCGGCAACGTGCTGACGGGCGAGACGCTGGCGCACCTGCCCGCGCACGACGGGCCTAAGGTTGTCTATGCCGCCGGCTGCCGCTTCAGCAAGGCACGGCTGGAGCGCGAGGGCATCACCTTCAAACAAACCCCTTACGCGATCCGCACCCGCTGAATGGAAACGAAGCAATATCAGAAGCATTCGCTGCACTGGCTGCGGCGCTACTACCAGAAGTGCCGGGTGATGACGGAGGCGGGGGATGAGTTTCCCGCACGCACGGCCTTCATGATGGTGACGGGGGAGATCCATGACGGCATGGGGCGGCCCTACGCACCGGTGCAGCAGGTGCCGGGCATCCCCTATGTTTGCCTGCGCATCCCGACGGGCGGGGGCAAGACGCTGGTGGCCTGCGAGGCGGTGAGCCTCGGCGTGAAGGACCTGCTGCAGAAGGACCACGCGCTGATCCTGTGGCTGGTGCCGAGCGACACGATCCGCAGCCAGACGCTGGCGCGGCTGAAGGACGAGGCGGACCCGTACCGGCAGGCACTGGACACGACCCTGGGCAATGTGGCGGTGCTGGACATCGAGGAGGCGACGCGGATGAAGCGCGGGCTGCTGGACAGTCATACCGTGATCGTGATCGCGACGATGCAGGCCTTCCGCCGGAAGGACATGAGCGGGCTGAATGTGTACAAGAACAACGGCGAGTTGATGTCCCACTTCGAGAATCTGCCGCCGGAGCTGCTGGAGGCGGTGGAACGCGAGCCGGAGGGGCATTTCAACTGCTCGCTGGTGAATGTGTTCCGCCTGCGGCGTCCCTTGGTGATCATCGACGAGGCGCACAATGCGCGGCAGCCGCTCTCCTTTGAAACGCTGCGGCGTCTGAACCCCAGCGCGGTGCTGGAACTGACGGCCACGCCGAACCTGAAACCGCAGATGGTGAAGGATGAGGGCGAGACGATCGAGAACCCGCCGAGCAACGTGCTCTTCTCCGTGTCCGCGTATCAACTGAAGGCGGAGGAGATGATCAAGCTGCCCATCTACCTGCGCTACCGCGAGCCGTGGGACGCGCTGCTGGGGGATGCCATCGGCGTGCGCAACCATTTGGAAGGTGAAGCACGCGAGGAGGAAGCGGCCACGGGCGAGCACATCCGCCCGATCATGCTGCTGCAAGCGCAGCCGACGTATGAAAACCGAGAGAGCATCACGGTGGAGACCGTGGAAGCCGCCTTGAAGGAGAAGTTTGGCATTCCGGCGGAGCAGATTCGCGTGCAGACCAGCAAGCGCACTGAACTGGACGGCATCAACGTGATGACTAAAGGGAGTGAGGTGCGCTTTGTCATCACCGTGCAGGCGCTCAAGGAAGGCTGGGACTGCCCGTGGGCCTATGTGCTCTTTTCCGTGGCGGAGATGAGTAGCAGCAAGGCGGTGGAACAGATTCTCGGACGCGTGCTGCGCATGCCTAAGGCGAAGCGAAAGCAACGCGACGACCTGAACAACGCGTATGCCTTTGTGGCCTCGTCGAAGTTCGATGAAGCGGCGAAGGCGCTCAAGGACGGCCTCATTGCCTCCGGCTTTGAAGGCCAGGACGCGGAAGACCTCGTGGTAGATCGTCCGCTATTGCCCGGCCTGCCGCCGGAAGCGCCCAAGGTGCCGGACGTGCCGGTGACGACAACCCTGATCGACAAACCGAAGGCGGCGCTGCCGGTGGATGTGATCGACGCGGTGACGTGGAATCCAAAGACCGGTGAACTCACGGTGGAGAAACCGCTGAGCAAGGAGCAGGAAGAAGCCGTGGTGCAATGGGCAGGCACGGAGAAGGCAAAGGAAGCCGTGCGTGCCGCCGTGAACAAACGCGCTGGCAAGAGCGCGGATGCCGCGATGGCGAAGAAGTTTCCTGCTGATCGAGGCGTAACCTTCGCCGTGCCCGTGCTGGCGCTGAAACAGGGGGATTTCCTGCGTCAGTTCGAGGAGGACGACCTGATCGAACGCAACCACTGGACGCTGGCGAAGTGTGACGCGGAGCTGCCGGGCTTCCTCATTCCCAACACGAACCACGGCATCGTGATCGACATCGAGAGAAATGAGGAAACAAAGCGGGAGAAGCTGCAACAGCGCTTCCTTCAAGTCACGGACCGGCAGATGGAGCTGCTGCAAGCCTCCACGGCGTGGCCGGTGCAGAAGCTAATCGTCGCCATCGCCCGCGCCTTCCCGCATCCCGGTCTCACGGACGCGGAGATCGACATCTGGCTGCAACGTGTGATCACCGACCTGGAGCAACGCGGCATCACCCTGGAGCAGATGACCGCGCACCGGCACCGGCTTTTCAAAGCGGTGTCAGCCCGCGTGGCCGAGCTGGAAAAGCTGAACCAGAAGAAGGTCTATGAGACGCTGCTCTTCGGCGATGGCAGCGGCACCGTGCATGTGAGCTTGGCGAGCGTGTTCACCTTTCATCCGCAGAAGTATCCCGTGCGCGACCGCTATCAGGGCCTGGAACTGCCGCGCCACTACTACAAGGAGATCGGCGCGATGAATGACGAGGAAATCAAGTGCGCACAGATCATCGCCCATGACGAGCGCGTGGAGTGCTGGGTGCGCAATCTGGAGCGCGAGCCGAAGACCTCTTTCTGGATTCAGACGAGCACGGACAAGTTTTACCCCGACTTCGTGGCGAAGCTCAAAAACGGCAAAGTGCTGGCCGTGGAATACAAGGGCGGGCACCTCGCCGGGAATCCCGACACGGTGGAAAAGACCCGCCTGGGCAAGCTGTGGGAGGAACGCAGCGGTGGGCAGTGCCACTTTGAAATGGTCTGCGGCCCCGGCGAGCTGGGGATGGTGCAGAGCGCGATCCAGCGGGCGGCGGGGTGAAGCATTTGCGGCTTGCCGCCGTGGGAGGCTGCCGGCACCTTGCGGGCATGAGCACGCTGACCCAAACCCTGTTCACCGAGATTGAATCGGCCCCTGAGCCGGTGCAGCGGGAAGTGCTGGACTTTGTGGTCTTCCTCAAGGCGCGGACGGGTGATCGTGTGCCGGTCAAAACCTTCATCCGCCACACGCCCGGTGTCTGCGGCGGCGAGGCCTGCATCCGCACGACACGCATCGCCGTGTGGATGCTGGAGGAAGCCAGGCGCCAACGCGCAAGTGATGCGGACCTGCTCGCTGATTACCCGGACCTGACGCGGGAAGACCTCGAGGCGGCCTGGCAATACGTCAACACCCACGCCGAAGAGATCGAAACCGCCATCCGTGCCAACCACGGGGCGTGATGGCTGCAATCTAAGCCAACGAAAATTTTCCCCGGCGCGTGGTGAATGAGCTGCGCCTGCTGGGCCATGACGTGTTGACCTCGCAGAAAGCAGGCCGGGCCAACCAGATGGTGCCGGATGATGAGGTGCTCCAGTTTGCCACGCAGCAGCAGCGCGCCGTGCTGACGCTAAACCGGCTCGATTTCTTCCGACTGCACCGTGCGACGGGCGGACAACACGCCGGGATCATCACCTGCACGCGTGACGATGAGAGTCCGGCCGCCTTTGCGCTCCGCATTCACACCGCACTCAGCGCCAAGCCGTCTCTCGCGGGCCAGTTGATCCGTGTGGTGCGCCCAGCATCCTGAGCCTGGCCATCCGCCCGCCCGGCTCCTTGTGAAGCCACCTCCGCCGCAAGAGGACTCGCGGACGACGCCCCCTCACCTCTCAAACTTATACCCGACCTCTTCGCCCCCGCGAAGCCCAGCGGCCCGCAGCCGAACCTGACGGACTTTGCGCGGGAGTATCTGGCGGGCCTGAAGTGCGGCGCGGAGGATTTGTTCTTCCACATCGTCGCCGTGCTGCACGCGCCGCTTTACCGCGAGGAGAACGCCGGAGCCCTGCGGCAGGACTGGCCCCGCGTGCCCCTGCCGAAGAGCGCCCAAGTCCTCCAAGCCGGAGCCGACCTCGGCCGCCAGATCGCCGCCCTGCTCGATCCCGAAACGCCCCTCGAAGGCGTCACCAGCCTCCAAGTCCGCGCCGATCTAAAAGACCTCGGCGAGCTGACGGTGAAAAGTGAGGTGGGCACTCCTGCCCGCCATGCTGCGGACGGCCAACAAGCCAAACCTGCGGGCAAGAGTGCCCGCATCACTCCAGCCCGCACCCCCGACCTCGCCATCGCCGCGCGCTGGGGTTACACCGGCCAAGGCGGCGTCACCATGCCCGGCCCCGGCCAGATCACCCCCGGCACGCGAGGCGAGGGCTACCTCGACATCCACCTCAACGCCACCACCCGCTGGAAAGACGTGCCCGAGGCCGTGTGGAACGACACCCTCGGCGGCTACCAAGTGCTCAAGAAGTGGCTCAGCTACCGCGAAAGCGCCCTGCTGGGCCGCCCCCTCACGAGCGACGAAGCCCAATCCTTCACCCACCACGTCCGCCGCATCACCGCCATCCTCGCGCTTCACGAGAAGCTGGATGCGCACTATGGGGCGAGCGTTTGATGAATCGAAAAGACGACTGCCCAATCTGAACTTTGTGATAGGATCGGTTCATGACTGCCAGCTTTGACTCCATCCGTGACGCCGTGATCCACCTGCCCAAAGGGGACCAAATGCGCATCCTCACACTTGTGGCGCAGGAGGTGGCGGATGCCCATGCGGGCATTGATTTCCAAGAACATGTCTGCGGCGGCTCGGCACGGATCATCCGCACGCGGATTCCTGTCTGGCTGCTTGAATCTCTCCGGCGAGGCGGCAAGACAGACGCGGAACTGCTGGCGGCCTACCCTTCACTGAATGCGGAGGACCTCGCCAACGCCTGGAGCTATGCTCGTGCGCATCGAGAGGAGATGGATCGGGAAATCGCCGCGAATGGAGATGAGTCATGACGGCGCGGCTTTATTCCAATGAAAACTTCCCGCTACCAGTGGTCGAGACTCTGCGTGAGATGGGACACGATGTGCTGACAAGCCGTGACGCGGGCAGGGCCAACGAGGGCATCCCGGACGAGGAGGTTCTCGCCTTTGCCATCGCAGAAAAACGAGCCGTGCTGACACACAATCGTCAGGACTTTATCCGCCTGCACCGGCTCAATTCCGACCACGAAGGCATCATCGTCTGCACCGACAATCCTGATTTTCCAGCCCTGGCGAAGAAGGTGCATCAACAACTTCAATCGGTGGAGTCGCTGAAAGGGCTGCTGATGCGAGTCAACCGAGGTCAATAGCCCAACACTTCACCCACCACGTCCGCCGCATCACCGCCATCCTCGCCCTCTTTCGGCGCTCACGTCCGACTCCCCCGCACCGCGAGAGGATTCGCGGACGACGCCCTCCGCTCCCGCCCCTCACTTCTCGAACTTGTACCCGATCTTTTCGTCGAGCCACTTGCGGAGCTTGTCGAGGCCTTCGCCGGTTTCAGAGGAGCCAAAACTGGGCGATGGAGAGACGGGTTGATCTTTTCCAATGGTCATCCTAAATTTTGCCGATGATCACCATGCTTGACCTTCCTCAGGAAATCGTCACCCAGGCTCAGGATGTCGCGACGGTGCGCAAGACGACCTTTCAGGCCCTGGTGGTGGAAGGACTCCGCGTGGTGCTGCGCTCCTCCGTACCCACGACGACGAGCGAGCAGGCGCTGGCCCGTCTGCGCGCAGGACATCATCTCGGTGGAGGCAAACCCCTCTCCCGTGACGAAGCCCATGCACGCTGAGGTGTTTCTGGACACAAACATCCTCTTCTATGCCTATGACATGGATGCGGGAGAGAAGCGCACCACCGCTCTGGGCCTCGTGGAACGCGGCTGGCTGCATCTGGGCAGCACGGCGATCAGCGTGCAGGTGCTTCAAGAACTCTATGTCAATCTCCTGCGCAGGGGGCGCACGCATGATGAGGCATCCGTGATCCTGCATGACCTGTCCCTCTGGCCCGTAGTTGAGAACACCCTGCTCCTGCTGCACACCGCCCTGGAGGTGAAGGAGCGCTGGCAGACCTCTCTCTGGGACGCGCTCATCATCGCCGCCGCCAAAGAGGCCGGTGCCACGACTCTGATTTCAGAAGATCTGAATCACGGACAGGACTACGGCGGCGTGCGCATCCAGAATCCCTTCCGGCCCGCTGCCTCCTGACTTAGAGCCCGCCAACGCCGTGACTGGCTGCGGATGAACGGGCAGGTGGCTGCGGGACGAGGGTTCGATTCTTTTTTCCCTCTTTCGTTTCGTTGATTCGCGGCGTTCACCTTCCGGGCCCCATGCGGTCGTCTGTCTCGCCCGGCCCGGCCCAAGCCCGGGGCGGGCCGCCCCGGCTCCTTGAAGTCCCGCCCCTCACTTCTCAAACTTATACCCGATCTTTTCGTCGAGCCATTTGCGGAGCTTGTCGAGGCCTTCGCCGGTTTCGGCGGAGACGGGGTGGATCTTGATGCGTTTGAAGCGCTCCTTGAAGTGCACCAGATTTTCCTGCGCCTCGGGGAGGTCGATCTTGTTGGCGATGATGCACCACGGACGCTTGGCGAGTTCTTTGGAGTACAGCGAAACCTCGGTGCGCACGGTTTCGAGGTCGGCGACGGGATCGCGCCCTTCGGTGCCGGCGGTATCGACGACGAAGAGCAGGATGCGGCAGCGCATGATGTGGCGCAGGAAGTCGTGGCCGAGGCCGATGTTGTCATGCGCGCCTTCGATGAGGCCGGGGATGTCGGCGAGGGTGCCGCGGCGATTCTCCCCGAACTCGATGACGCCGACCATGGGCTGGAGGGTGGTGAAGGGGTAGTTGGCGATCTTCGGCTTCGCGGCGCTGAGCTTGGAGAGCAGCGTGGACTTGCCCGCGTTCGGGGCACCGACGAAGCCGGCGTCGGCGATGCTGCGCAGCTCAAAGTGGAAGGTGCCCTCCCCGCCGGGCGTGCCGGGGGTGAACTCGCGCGGGGCCTGGTGGGTGGAGGTTTTGAAGTGGACGTTTCCCTTTCCGCCTTTGCCGCCTTTGCAGAGGACGTAGGTGCCGTTGGCCTCGGTGAGGTCGGCCACGGGCTCGAACTTCTGCACCACCTCGCCGGTCTCCTCGTCGATCTCCTCGGTGACGAGGCTGACGAGCGTGCCCGGGGGGACCTTGAAGGTCGAGTGTTTGCCGCTGCGGCCCGTACACATGGTGGCGCCGCCCTTGGCGCCGTCCTCGGCCAGGAGGCGGCCGTTGAAGACGTAGTTGCGCAGGCTGTCGGTGCTGGGATCGGCCAGCAGGATGACATCCCCGCCGGCGCCGCCGTCACCACCGTCGGGGCCGCCCTTCGGACGAAACTTGCCCCGGTGAAAGTGGGCGCTGCCATCCCCGCCTTTTCCGGCACGGGCGTAAACTTTGATCTGATCGACAAACATGGCCGGGGAGTTAGTCGGGGATGCCGCGTGGAGCAAGGCTTTGCTGCATCCAGGTCCTACTGGCTGGCCTGATCTTCGACGGTGTCCGGGTAGAACAGCCTCATGGCCTGGCGCAGATGCGGGCTGCCGCGGCTGGCGTCGTAAATGGCGTCCGGCAGGCCGCGTGCTTTCGTGAGGAAGTGGTAGGCGCCGAGCGCTTCGAAGCCGGCATTCAGGCCGCCTTCCATGGGCAGGTAGCTTTTTCCATCGACGGCCACGTTTTCGACCATGCCCCAGGGCGGGAAGAAACCGGCCTTTTCCATGCGCTGGATGAGTTCACGCACCTCGGAGGCGGGAGTGCGCAGGGCGGCGGACATGAGGATGTAATGCGGATGGATCAAGTCCTGGTCCGGCAGATCGACACCGCCGACGAAGTAGCCGTTCCCGAAGCGGTTCTCCCCGGCGGAGAGGCCGTAGAGGCCGTCCCTGGCGGCGGCGGACCGGGGCCAGCGCTGGGAGATGTAGGCCCGCTGGGCACCGAGCATGGCACGGCGCACGCTGAGCCAGCGCACGCCGTCGTGGGCGTCCGGCTCGTCGCTGTCGAAGTCGGGATGGAAGAGGCTTTGCAGCTCGGTGATGAACCCGGCGCCCTGCCAGGCGTGCCCCGGGCGGCGCATGGGTGGCGGTTGGCAGTCGGGGACGGCGATGCGCTCCATGAGCATGACCAGCGCGGTCTCACCGCCCCAGTCCCGCCAGCCATTGAGCAGGAGGGTTTCTCCGTCATCCAGAAAGCCGTGGGAG
This sequence comes from uncultured Prosthecobacter sp., assembly GCA_964452755.1. Lineage (GTDB taxonomy): Bacteria > Verrucomicrobiota > Verrucomicrobiia > Verrucomicrobiales > Verrucomicrobiaceae > Prosthecobacter. Next base: position 11,731 of record CAYVQY010000003.1, read on the forward strand.
ACATACCCGCCCGGCAGGCGCAGACGGGCGAAGTCGATGCGCCTGATCATGGCGACAATCTCCCCGGCGACGGCCTCCTCGCCGAGCACGACGGCGGCGAGCAGCATCGACTGGAGGTAGATCGCGCTGTCCACCGAGCTGTACTCGGTGCCCGGGTGGATCCGGGTGACGCCGTCCTCACGACGGACGAAGTGCGGCAGCAGGCCGTGGGCGGTCCCCAGCCGGCGCACCGCCGCGTGCGTCGTGCGCAGGACGCTGTGCGCATACTCGTCCGAGACGAGGCCCACGTCGCTCTGTGAAGCCGCAGCCGTGGCGAGTACAAACATGCCGGTGGCGGAAACGGTGTCGAAAGCCCCGGCCTCGACATGCGCACGATCGCGCACGTAGCCGGTGTCGGCGGAGTAGCAGCGCAGCAGCTTCGTGTAGGAAGCCAGGAAGGCCTGCGCGTCGAAGCCGATCTGCGGGCGTTCCATTCCCAGCCACAGGCCGGAGATTTTCACGTCCGAGCCCGGCTCGACGGTCCAGATGATCGTTTTCGCGTCGTGCACCGTTTCGGGATTCACCGGACGCACGAAGATGCTGTAGCCTGCACTTTCCACGCCGATCATCTGCATCCAGCGGACCTCTCCCGAGGACGACTTGATCTCGATCTTGACCTTGCCGAGGCCGGCGGCCTCCAGCATCACCGCACTGACGCGGGGCTGGAGATGCGCGGAAATTTCCGGCGGATAGGGCCGCGTGAAGTCCATCACCTCCGCATTGCCCGCCCGCCCCGCCAGGCTGTGCCACATGCCGGCCCACGCGTCCGGCTGCTGGCTCAGATTCACCACGATCTCGTCATTGAGCCAGATGATCTCGTGCTCGGCGGGTCCGTGAAAGCCGAAATCGGTGCCGATGTGCGTGTAGGTCGTGAACGAGTTCAGCCGCTTCGTGCCGGCGGCGATCTGCTGCGCCTCGTCGCGATGAATGAAATACTCCTGGATCGGCTGCCAGACGAGGCGTGTGCCCGGCTGTGCCAGCGCCTGTACACCCGACAGCAGTGCGATGGCTCCGATGGTTGGAAGGAGACGCTTCAAACTAGGAAACGATGCTGCGATCAGGCCCCGCACCGCCGGCAGGCGGAAATCGCGCGTTGCTCAGCGCTCTTCGATCGGCACGACCTTCTGGCCGTAGGGCTTGCCGACGTATTCGCTCAGCGGACGGAAGAGGCGGTTCTCGCTCCACTGCTCCAGCACGTGCGCGGTCCAGCCGCTCATGCGGGCGATGGCGAAGATGGGCGTGAAGAGATCGGTCGGGATGTCGAGGCTGTAGTAAACGGTGGCGCTGTAGAAATCGACGTTGGCGTTCAGCCCCTTCCGCTCGCGCATGATCTCGGCGATGCGCTCGGACATCTGGATCCACTTGGCCTCGCCGAGCTGCTTGGTGAGCTCGATGGCCATCTCGCGCAGGTGCGGTGCGCGCGGGTCGAGCACCTTGTAAACACGGTGGCCGATGCCCATGATCTTCTTCTTCTGGGCGAGGGCGTCTTCCACCCAGGCGTCCACCTTGTCCAGGCTGCCGATTTCCTGCAGCATGTGGATCACGCCTTCATTGGCACCGCCATGCAGCGGGCCTTTGAGCGCACCGATGGCGGCGCTGATGGCGGAATACATGTCGCTCAGCGTCGAGGCGACGACGCGGGCGGTGAAGGTGGAGGCATTGAAGCCGTGCTCGGCGTGCAGGATGTAGGCGATGTCGAGGGTGCGCTCGGCCTCCTTGCTCGGCACTTCGCCGTTCATGAGGTAGAGGAAGTGGGCGGCCTCGCTGAGATCCTTGCGCACAGGAGGCAGCTCCAGCCCCTGGCGGGCGCGGTGGAAGTAGGCGGCGATGACGCCGATCTGCGCGGTCAGGCGAATGGCGGTGGCCAGATTCTCGCCGACCTCGATGTCGTGACGGGTCTGGTCGTAGCAGCCGAGCATCGAGACGGCCGTGCGCATGACATCGATGGGCTTGGCGGATTTCGGCGCGGACTTGAGAAAATTGATCACGCCGTCCGGCAGCTCGCGCTCCGCGCGGAGGGCCGTGGTCAACTCGGCGAGTTCGGCGCGGTTCGGCAGCTTGTTGTAGTAAAGCAGGTAAACGACCTCCTCGTAGCTGAGCTTGACGAGTTCGTTGATGTCGTAGCCGCAGTAGAAAAGCACGCCGTCGGCTCCTTTGACCTCTCCGAGACGGGTTTCGGCGGCGACGATTCCTTCTAGACCTTTGGAGACGACAGACATGGTATTTTTAAGGGCGTGGGGTTTGGTGTTTCAGAGCAGATAGCGTGCTGAAACTACGCCTCAACCAAAGAGTCATTTGCAGGAAAAGAAAATCAGCCTCGCCCACAGCCCGCCGTCACCTGTTTCGCCTTGTGAAATGACCGGCAAGCGCCTTGCTCACGCCGATGGCCGATCCGTTTCGTCTTCTTTTCGTCTGCCTGGGCAACATCTGCCGCTCTCCTGCGGCGGAAGGGGTCATGCGCAGCCTGGTTCAGTCGGAGGGCATGGGAGACCACGTCCTCATTCAGTCCGCAGGCACGGCCGGCTGGCACACCGGAAAGCTGCCCGACCCGCGCATGCGCACCGCCGCGCAAAATCGCGGCTGCAGCCTCAACAGCCGCGCCCGCCAACTGACGGCCCGCGACCTGCACGACCAGGACCTAATCCTCGTCATGGACCGTGCCAACCTGGGCGACGCCCGCGCCCTGGACCGCGAATCGAGTTTCGGCGGAAAAATCCGGCTCTTTTGCGAATTCTGCGCCGACCACGATGAGCAAGAGGTGCCGGACCCCTACTATGGCGGCGAGCAGGGCTTCGAGCATGTGCTCGACCTGCTGGAAGACGGCTGCCGCGGTGTGCTGAGACACATCCGCGAATTGCGCGGGCTGTAGTGCCGATGGCGCATCATCCCTCGCGCAGGATCGCCTCCGCCACGCGCATGCCGTCCGCTGCGGCGGAAATGATGCCGCCGGCATAGCCCGCGCCCTCCCCCGCCGGATAAAACTGCCGCACTTCCGTGCATTCGTAGCTCTGCGGATCACGCGGGATGCGCACCGGTGCGGAGCTGCGCGTCTCCACGCCCGTCATCACCGCATCCTCCAGGGCGAAACCGCGCAGACTGCGGTCGATGCGCGGAATGGCCTCCTGAATCGTCTCAACGGTGTATTCCGGCAGGCATTCGCGCAGGTCCGTCCACACGACTCCCGGCTGATAGGAGGGCAATACTTTGCCCGGCCCGGTCGAGGCGCGTCCGGCGAGGAAATCGCCCAAAAGCTGCGCCGGAGCGTGATACTTTCCCCCGCCGAGTTCAAAGGCGCGGCGCTCCAGACCGCGCTGAAATTCGATGCCGCTCAGCACATCGCCGCCCGGCATGTCCTCGGGTCGCACATCGACCATGAAGCCGCTGTTCGCGTTGGACTCCTCGCGCGCATAGCTGCTCATGCCGTTCGTCACCACCATGCCCGGCTCCGACGAGGCGGCCACGACGAGACCGCCCGGACACATGCAGAAGCTGTAGGCCGCCCGTCCCGTGCCGCAGTGCGCCACGAATTTGTAGGGTGCCGAACCAAGCCGCGCATCCCCGGCCCATTTTCCGTAGAGCGCCTGATCGACGAGCTTCTGCGGATGCTCGATGCGCACGCCGATGGAAAACGGCTTCGCTTCAAATGGCACGCGGTGCCGATGCAGCATCTCAAAGGTGTCACGGGAACTGTGACCGATGCCGAAGATGAAGCGCGAGCCTTCAATCGTCGTGCCATCCGCCAGAGTCACCGCACGCATCACGCCGTCCTCGATCACCACGTCCGCCACACGCGCCCCGAACCGCACCTCGCCGCCGAGCGCGATGATCTCCTCCCGTACATGCCGCACCACCTTGATCAGACGGTCCGTGCCGATGTGCGGCCTGCTTTTGACCAAAATGTCCTCGGGAGCACCTGCCGCGACCATTTCACGCAACAGCCACGGGATGCGATGCTCGCGGTCGCGGATCTGGGTGTAAAGCTTGCCGTCGGAAAACGTCCCCGCCCCGCCCTCGCCGTACTGCACGTTCGATTCAGGATTGAAATCCCAGCCGCGCCGCCAAAAGCCCGTCACGTCCCGGGCTCGATCCCCCGCCGCCTTTCCGCGCTCCAGCAGCAGTGGCTTGAGCCCCGCCCGAGCCAGCACCAGGCCGCAAAACAGACCGCAAGGCCCCGTGCCGACGATGACGGGCCGCATCGGTCCGGAGCGCACCACGTCCTCGGCCACCTGGCGATACGTCTCATCCGACGCGGGGCCGATGTGCGGGTTTTTGCCGGCTTTTTTGAGCACCGCCGCCTCTTCCTTCACCTCAGCCAGCACCGTGAAACTGAAGGAAACATGCCCGCGCCGCGCGTCGATGGCTCGCTGCTTGATTGTGAGGCTCAGGAGCTGCTCCGCAGAAATCTGAAGCAGCTTCAGCACGGCGGTCCGCAGATCACCTTCTTGATGATCGACGGGCAGGAGAATGTGGGAGAGCTGCAGCATGGCGGGACGCTGCTAGCGTCTCGCGTGCGGAACACGCAAATGCAAGCGGGACGCTGGGCCTACTTCGTGTTCGCAGGCTTCTCGACCGGCGGCGTGTGCCAGCCGAAGACCTTGTCTCCCTTGAAAAGCGGATGATGCTCCGGCGTGCGTCCGCCGAAATCCGCCACCGCGCCTTCGCGCTCGACGGCACCGACGCGGAGGTCCGCATACACGTCCCCTTCGTCATAGAGCACGTGCAGCGGATCGTTGGAGCGGAGTTCGACGCCTTTAATCGGACTGACGATGGTGAACTTCCAGGTGTTGTCGATGTGCTCGATGGAGCCGAGCTCGCGGTAAACCAGCGCCTTGGGCACTTTCGCAAGATCGTGTTCGATGGCCAGATTGGCCTTCCACGGATCGTAAGCGGGACTCGCGGGATTGGCGTAGTCTCCCGCCCAGAAGGAACGCTGAGGAGGATAAGGATCGGGCTGAGCCGCACGGATCGCCGCCGGTGACTGCGTGCGGGGGAAAGCGTGGCGCACGGGCAGCGGGTCCACGCGGTCAGCCACCTTGCCGACCAGTGAGAAGACATCGCTCATGCGCCCGTGGGCAAAGAATTGATACGAGTCGATCAACTCCGAAGTCGCCACCCGGGTCTTTTTGACGGTGAGGCGGTGCTCGTTCGCGTTGGAGAAAAGATTGAAGGTCAGCAGGTAGTCCACGTCCTTGTCCAGCGCCGTCGGCCCCTGATGATTCACTCCGGCCTCGGCGGGGGCGCGCAGGGTCTGCGTGCCGGTGGTGGTCTCCTCGGTGGTCAGATTGAACACCCGCATCTGCCCGCGACGCAGCAGGTTGGTGCTGAGACTGTCCGCCAGGGCACGACCGAGATCCGGCCTACGATCACCGTCCACCGTCACATCCTCGGCATAGATCGCCACCTTCGGCTTCTCGGCGCTTTTGACGCTCCAGTCGCCATCGGCTTGCGTCTTGGAGACCCAGGAAGCGCCCACAAGGGCGACCAGTAAAAGAGAACAGCGTGGCGTGTGCATGACCTGCTTGGTGATTCTGCGGATCGTAACGGTTCAATTTTGGCTTGGGAAGCAAAATCTGGGCCTCATGGCCGCTGTTTGAGACCTTCCGCATGCTCTTCAGCAGTGATGAATCTGTCCTGATTGCGATCCAGACGCCGAAAAAGCTCCTGGGGGCCGCTGAACTCGTCTTTGCTGACCTTTCCATCTTGGTTCTTGTCATCACGGCGCGTGATGACCTCCCATGGAATCCCGCGACGCTGTCCAACGCCCGCTGGCGGCGTGCCTTTGCGCGGATCACTCTCCATCACGCCGGAGTCGGCCGTGCTGCTGGTGGTGCGCGCTTCAATCTCGTCCGCAGTGCGTTTGAGCCGCTCATCGAAGAAGGCGGCGACGCCGTCGCTGATGTCCCTCCCCGCGAAACCCGGCCCGCCGTGGCCTGCGCCGTGGATCGTGTGAAAATGAGCGCTCACACCGGTCTGCTTGAGCGCTTGAAACAAAAGCTGACTCTGATTGATCGGCACGGTGGGGTCTTTGTCGCCATGCACGATCAGAAACGGCGGATCATCCTTGCTGACGTAGGTGATCGGGTTCACGCGGGCGGCCTTGTCCTTGTTCTGCATCACCGCACCGCCGATCAGTTTCGCCTCGGGCGAGGCCTCCGACGCGTGGCTCTCATAGCCCGGCGTGGTGACAAAGACGGTGAAATCCGTCGGGCCGTAGTAGTCGCACACCGCCTGCACGCGGCTTGATTGATCCAAGTGGGCACCGACATCGAACTCCTTCACATCACCACTGGTGCCGATGAGCGCCACGAGATGGCCGCCCGCCGAACTGCCCCACACGCCGAAACGCTTTGGATCGAGTCCGTAGTCTGCGGCATGCGCCCGCAGCCAGCGGATCGCCGCCTTGCAGTCCTCAATCTGCGCCGGAAAAGCCGCATGGCCGCTGAGACGGTAGTTGATGCTCGTCACGGCGTAGCCGCGATCCAGGTATCCGGCACGCAACGGTGGACAGCCGTCCTTGCTGCCGTTCTGCCAGCCGCCGCCGTGTACCCAGATCAGCAAGGGCAGAGGCCCGTCGGCTTTTTTCGGCAGATAGAGGTCGAGTTTGTGCCGCTCGTGCCCGCCTTCGACATAGACGAGGTCACGGTGCGCTTTCACGCCCGCAGTTTGGGCGGAAGAAACAGCAGCAAAACCCAGGGCTGCGATGACAACGGAGAATTTCATGTCACCATGAATATTCAAAAACTCAAAAAGTTGCGTTGTACTGCAAGCAAACCAAGCGCGTTCACATGACGCTTCCAAACATCGTAAAACTTACGTTGGCAGCGATTTCCTTAATTGCCGCAATCTGGGTTTTTGGGGATTTGCGATTTCGGGAGACCATCGAGTCAGGAGATGGCTGGCACATCCGCAACAATGCCATTCGCCAGTTGCTCACACGATCAAGTGCCTCTGAATATGTTGTGATCTGCAACAATTACGCCACAGCGTTCGACTTGCTGATTTGCGGCAAATCAACGCCAGACACCATAGACAAGCTTATTCGTGATCTCGGCGTCGCGAAAAACGAGTTGGTTGATCAGCAGGGTTATTCTTTTCACGAGAACTGGTCCAAGGTAATGCCAGAAGGGAAGTGGCAATTTCAGTTCGAGCCGGGGTCTGTTCTTGTCGAAGATTTCGTCCAAGACGAGCGAAGATTTTTCGTGGTGCTGCTGTATTCACCCAAGACAGCTCACTACGTCATCACTGTCGGTGACGCGTCCAAAATTCTCCAACGCATGAAATGATCCGCAGATGAACGATCATCCATCGGAACAGCTCAGGGCTTCTTCACCAGCGCCCGCACCTCCACCGCCCCGATGGCCTGGTGAAAGATGATCTGGGTGCCGAGCTGCGGCGCGGTCGTCACCGCGCCGTTTTTTCGACGTGAAGGCAGCGGCTGCTCAATCACGGTCTGGATTTCCGACACATGACCGACGGCATTGCCAAACTGGTCGATCAACGCCGAGCCGCTCGATCCCGGCGCCCAGTCCGTCGTGGTCTCCAACCACACGGGCGTGGCGACCTCGGTGCCTTCAGGCAGTTTCTCCGCCTCTCTTTTCCGCATGAACGGACGCTTCACGAAACGGCTCACGATGCCCTCGCTGAAATAGCCGCGCTTCCCGCTCGGATCGCTGAAGCACCACACCGGATCTCCCGGCGACACGTCAAAACCCAGTGGCAGAGGAGTCAGCGGCTGGTCCGATTTCACGCGGATGATGGCGGAGTCGGTGCCGTTGTTGCAGGCGAGCACTTCGAGGACCGGCAGCAGCACGTCGTCCTCCGTGGCCGCCACGAGCCAGCCCTCCTTAAAATTCGCCGGAGGCGCGATGACATGTGCGCAGGTCGCCACCGCGCCATCTGCCGTGATCGCATAACCGCCGGCCAGGTCGAGATGCCAGCGATCACACTTCGAACAGAGAAAATAAGCCCCCACGCGGATGTGCGACATCCTCGCCCGCTGCCAGCGCTCGCGCGGCGGAAGCGGCAGCGTGTCTGCCGCTGGCAGCTCCAGGTCGCACTGCGTCCGTTTCGACTGCTCACCCGCTTTCGTCATCGAGAGCAGTGCGGATTCACCCTGCAATTTCTTCGCCTGCTCCAGCAAGGCCGCGTTTGGTCTTGAACCACGGCCTTCAACATAAACCGGCACGCCGGGAGCCTGCGCCATCATGACGTTGGCAGCCGCCAGCGTGAAGAGAAGGGTCCAGGCTCTTTTCATGACGATCAGCCAATCTTCTCCGAGCCGAAGTGCCCGCGCAGCGCCTCCGGGATCAGGATCGTTCCATCCGCCTGCTGATAGGTCTCCACGACTGCGACAAACAAACGCGCCAGCGCCGTGCCGGAACCGTTCAGCGTGTGCGGGATACGGTTTTTGCCGTTTTCATCCTTGTAGCGCAGGTTCATGCGGCGGGCCTGGTAATCGCCGAAATTCGAGCAGCTCGACACTTCGAGGTAAGTCCCCTGCCCCGGCGCCCAGACTTCGATGTCGTAGGTTTTGGCCGAGCCGAAGCCGATGTCGCCCGTGCAGAGCTCGATCACGCGGTAGTGCAGTCCGAGCAGTTGCAGCACTTTCTCCGCATTTGCCGTCAGGCTTTCCAGCTCCGCCATGCTTGTCTCCGGCGTGGTGATTTTCACGAGCTCCACCTTGTCGAACTGATGCATGCGGATCAAACCGCGTGTGCCAAGACCGGCGCTGCCCGCCTCGCGACGGAAACAGGGCGTGTAGGCCGCGTAATTGATCGGCAGTTTCTCCAGCGGCACGATTTCATCGCGGTGCAGATTCGTCACCGGCACCTCCGCCGTCGGAATGAGGTACAAATCGTCCTCGGCACTGTGATAGACCTGATCGCCGAATTTCGGAAGCTGTCCCGTGCCGACGAGGCACTCCGGTTTCACCAGCAGCGGCGGGCTGATCTCCTCGTAGCCGTGCTGTGTCGTGTGCAGGTCGAGCAGGAAGCTGATCAAAGCACGCTCCAGCCGCGCACCGGCACCGCGATAGACCACGAAGGCGCTCCCGGAGATCTTGGCGCCTGCTTCAAAATCGATCATCCCATGTGCTCCGGCCACATGCGTGTGGTCCTTTGGCTGAAACGCAAACTCCGGCTTTGCCCCCCAGACACGCACTTCGGGGTTCTCTTCGGCGCTGTGTCCCACCGGGCAGGCCTCATGCGGCAGATTGGGAATGCTCAAAAGCAGGTCGCGCTGACGTGCATCCGCCACATCGGCCTCACGACCGATTTCATCAATGCGGCTGCCGATGCCGCGCACCTCCGCCTCGATGGCACTGGTATCCTGGCCGTTCTTTTTGGCGATGCCGATCTCCTTGCTGATGCGGTTACGGTCGCTCTGCAGCTTCTGCCGCTCAGTCTCCGCCGCACGGCGTTGCGTGTCGATGGCGAGCACTTCATCGACCATGGACGCAAAGTCGCCGCTGCGGCCTGCGAGGCGCTGTTTGACTTGATCGGGGTTGTCACGAAGGAGGCGGATGTCGAGCATAAGGGCGAGGAGGTTAGCGGGAGTGCGCGGCTTGTCGAGTGCGGGAAGGGCTTGTTGACAGGGGCAAAGTCGGTCCGAACATCTTACCGTGATCTATCTGGACTCCAGCGCCACCACGCAGATCGATCCAGCCGTGCTGGAGGCCATGCTGCCGTTTCTGCGCGACTACTTTGCCAATCCTTCATCTGCCTATGCCGGTGGGCGCACGGCGTCACGCGCCGTGCATAGTGCCCGGGAGCAGGTCGCCGCGCTCATCGGCGCAAACGCGGATGAGATCGTCTTCACCAGCGGCGGCACGGAGTCGATCAATGCCGTGCATGCCTCCGTCCGCTCGCTGTGGCCGGAAAAGCCCGATCTCGTCATCACCGGCACCGAGCACCCCGTCGTGCTCGAAAGCGCGAGGCGCTGGCAGGAGCTGGGCGGCACGGTCTTCCAGGCTCCGGTCTCCCCGGACGGACGGGTGGATCTTGACGCCCTGCGCGGCCTCGTGCAGCCAGGCAGCACGGCGCTGGTCTCCGTCATGTGGGCGAATAACGAGACCGGCGTCATCGCACCGATGAAGGAGATCGTCGAAATCGCCCGCAGTGCCGGTGCGCTGGTGCACTCCGATGCGGTGCAGGCGGTCGGGAAAATCCATCTCAACATGCATGCTGTGCCTGTCGATTTCCTCAGCCTCAGCGGTCACAAATTTCACGCGCCCAAGGGCGTCGGCGCACTCTACATCAGCCGTCGCGCCCGCTTCGCTCCGTTTCTCGTCGGCGGCGGACAGGAAAGGGAGCGCCGCAGCGGCACCGAAAACGTGCCCGGAATCGTCGGCATGGGGACCGCCGCCGAACTGGCCCGCCAGCATCTGGAGGACGGCACCAAGGCGCGGCTGCACGCCATGCGCGACCGCTTCGAGCATCTCATCCATGCCGCCCTCCCCGACACGCGCATTCACGGCTGCCCGGAGCACCGGCTCCACACGATCAGCTCGCTCTGCTTTCCCGGGACGGACGCCGCCGGCATGCTCATCCTGCTCGACAAGCAGAGCATCTGCGCCTCCGCCGGCTCCGCCTGCCATACCGCCGCACTGCATCCCTCCCATGTGCTGGAGGCGATGGGCGTCAGCGCCCGCGACGCCGCCTGCACGCTGCGCTTCTCCTTCAGCCGCTTCAACACCAAGCCCGAGGCCGAAGCCGCCGCGCGGGTGGTCATTGATACCGCACGGAAAATGCGCGCAATGCAGGGCGATGGTGGGCTTGTTAGCGTGCACTGACGCTGTGAGCTGAAAAATGACGAAATCAGAATGACAAATGAATTCCCCCTCCCGAATGCCTCAATGTTGAGGGCCGCGAATGTCCCGCCGGACATTCGGACTTTTTGTCATGGGTCATTCCATCGTCCTTCGACATTCTGAATTCGTCATTTCCCGCCCCGCTTCGCATGCGGTCCCGCAAAACCTCTGACCGCCCCTTTTCTCAACACCATGCACCGCTTCACCTGCACCGAACGCGTCCAGTTCTCCGACACCGACATGGCCGGCATCGTCCATTTCTCGAACTTCTTCCGCTACATGGAGCGCGTGGAGCACGCCTTCTTTCGCAGCCTCGGCTTCTCCATCGTCGATCCCGCCGTTGAAGGCCAGGAACGCGTCGGCTGGCCCCGCGTTCACGCCTCCTGCGACTACATGGTCCCTCTGCACTTCGAGGAGGAGTTCGAATGCGAACTCATCATCGAAGAAGTCCGCAGCAAGGTCATCCGCCACATCGTCCGCTTCTGGAAAAGCGACGGCATCCTCGCTGCCGAAGGCCGCATCACTGCCGCCTGCGTCCGCAAAGACCCGGCCACTGGCAGGATGAAAGCCATCGAGATCCCCCAGCGCTTTCGGGACAAGATCGAACCCGCGCCGCCCGAGCTTCTGCGCCGTCCTGAGAAGCGGTGAGCGCACAGTTATTTCACTCTCACAGCCAACCCTAACGAACCATGACCTCCATACAATCTCTCACAACCTTCTTCGGCTGGTGCAGCGCCATCAGCATCGGCATTCTGCTCCTGTCGTCTGTCGCACTGATCCTGATGCGAGGCACCGTTTCCAAAATCCACGCCGCACTTTTTGGCATGGCCGAGCCCGACCTGCCGCGCGCCTACTTCCAGTATCTGGCGCAGTTCAAGATTGCCGTGATCGTCTTCAACCTGGTGCCCTACATCGCGCTTCGTTTGATGGCGTAGCAGTTGGCGCCCAGGTGACACCCCCGGCCATGCCCTCCGTCACTGTCCAGCAGCAGATGCCCGTTTCGGCTGCGGAGGTTTTTACACTGCTGCATGATTACTCGCGCAGGCTGGAGTGGGACACCTTGCTGTCCGAGGCACGATTGACACGAGGCCACGAACAGGCCGGCCCGGGAGCGACGTCACTTTGCGTTGGCAAGCCGTGGTTCGGACTCATCGGCATCGAGACGCACTACGTCACCTTCAAGCCCGGTGAAATCGCGGCGGTGGAAATGATCAATCGCCCGCCGTTCTTCGATCACTTCGCCACCTCCATCCGCCATCAGGACAACGACGGAGGCTCCCTGGCGACCTACAGGCTCCAGTTCACCGCACGACCACGCAGGCTGCGCTTCATCCTGCATCCGTTCATGCTCCGACAACTCAGGCACGAAACACAAAAGCGACTCGAAGCCTTGGCCTCCTTCCTTGCTCTGAAAGGATGACAACATCTTCATGACAAAAAGTGAACAAAGCCGTTGTGGCGGGCGTTCTCCCACGGCAATTCATCGCCGTCCCCACCACCTCTCCTCGTGAACTCCCAACCGAAAAGCAAAAAAATGGAAACCTGGATCATCTTTGCCCTCCTCACCGTGCTCTCCTGGGGCGTGTATGGCGTCATTCTTCACAAAGGCCGCGGACTCATGCCGATGGGGTCTGAAGCTCCTCATGCAAGCCTGAAAGCCTTCCTGCTCGTCTGTGTCGCTTACGCCGCCATTGGCATCGTTGCCGCTGTAATGATCAAGCTGCGTGGCTCGAACTGGAGCTTCACCGGCAGCGGCATTTCATGGAGCCTGATCGCCGGGGTTTGCGGAGCGCTCGGTGCCTTCACCCTCGTGCTCGCCCTCGGTGCCGCAGTGCCGTTCAAAGGCAGCGCCGCAGCGGCCGCCGTGATGCCCATCGTCTTCGCCGGTGCCCCCATCATCAACACGATCACCGCGATGCTGCTGCATCCGCCGGAGGGAGGGTTCAAGTCGTTGCCGCTGCCCTTCATTCTCGGCTGTCTCATGGCTGCTTCAGGCGCTTTCCTCGTGGCAAAGTACGCTCCATCCAACACGGGCGGCGGACACAAACCCGGCGCGGCCGCCAAGCCGCACTGAAACAACCAAGCCGAATGAGAAACGACGGGGTCCTCATCGCCTTCGACCCGATCCTTAGCCATTCGGATTACCTCATTCCTTCGACACTCGCCCTTCTGGTTTCGTCATCCCCTTCCCATGCCCAAGCTTCTTCTCTTCGACATCGACGGCACGCTGATCGACAGCGGTGGAGCCGGTGGTGAATCGATCCTCGATGCGGCGGAAGAACACTTCGGCATTCAGCGCTGTGAACTGCCGCCCCTGCAACTGGCGGGCTCCACCGATCCAGGGATTGCTATGGACCTTTTCCAACGGCTTAACCGCGAGCACACGCCGGATGAGATCAACGCCTTTCTCGATCGCTATCTCGCCAATCTACAGCGCCGTTTGCAGGCGCCCGATTTCAGCGGAGTGACCCTTCCTGGAGTCGGTCAACTGCTTCAAACCCTGCGCAGCGAAAGCGAAGCCCATCTCGGCCTGCTGACCGGCAACGTGCGCCGCGGCGCAACCATCAAGCTCTCGCGCCACGGTCTTTTCGAGCATTTCGTCGACGGCGGCTTCGGCAGTGATCATCATGACCGCAACCGTCTCGGCCCCGTGGCCCTGCAGCGTATGCAGGACGCGACAGGCACGACCTACGACCTGACCGACGTGATCGTGATCGGCGACACGCCAAAGGACATCCGCTGCGCCGAGGCCTTCGGTGCAAAGTGCCTCGCCGTCGCCACCGGCGAGTATTCTACCGAGGAATTGAGCGCCCTGAATCCCTGGCACACCGTCGATTCCTTTGCCGACGTGCCCGCGATGCTGGACTTGTTGCTGCAAGACTGATCCATCATGAGTCCCTCGACCGAAGCCACCCGCGCCATGCGGTTCTCGCTGGCGGTCGGCTTCCTCATGATCGTGCTCAAGGTCGGCGCCTATGTGCTCACTGGCTCGGCGGCCATTCTCGGTGATGCGGCGGAGTCCGTCGTCCATGTCGCGGCGGTGATGTTCGCCTCCTTCAGCCTCGGCTATGTCCACAAGCCCGCCGATGACGACCACCCCTACGGTCACAGCAAGATCGCCTTCTTCTCCGCCGGCATTGAGGGCGGCCTCATCGTCATCGCCGCACTGTTCATCATCTATGAATCCGTGCGCCGCTGGTTCCTGCACCTGCCACCCGCCAATCTGGACGAAGGTCTTGCCCTGACCGGCCTCACCATCCTCATCAATGGCGTGCTCGGCGTTTATCTCGTCCGCACCGGCAAACGCAGCGGCTCCATCATCCTCGAATCAAACGGCAAGCATGTCCTCACCGACGTGTGGACGAGCCTCGGTGCCCTCGTCGGCCTCGGCTTGGTCGCTCTAACCGGCTGGCACGGCTGGGACCCGATCTGCGGCCTCATCATGGCCGCGAACATCATCTGGACGGGTTATGGACTCATGCGTCAAAGCGTCGGCGGTCTGATGGACACCGCCGATCCACAGCTCAACGCCGCGCTCGACGCCGCCCTCCGCCGTGAGACGGAGAAGCACGGACTGCAGTTCCACGCCCTGCGTCACCGCGACGCCGGTGAGATGCACTACGTCGAGGTACATCTCCTGTTCGACGACGACATCATGCTGAAAGCCGCCCACCGCACGGCCACCGAAATCGAACTCGCCGTCCAGGCCAGCGTCGCCCATCCCGTGCTCATCACCACGCATCTCGAGTGTCTCGGCGACCACGACGAACTCCACCGGCACGGGGAAGCCAGCGATCCCAACTGCGAACGCGTATGATCCCTCTCGACGCAGGCAATTTGAATACAGATGCGGCACCATGGAAGATGACCGTGCTCGATGAAGTCAATTCCACGAGCGACTGGCTGAAACAACGAGCCTCCGAGCTGCCACTCGACACCGTCGTCTTCACCGAAAGCCAGACCGCAGGTCGCGGACGACGGGAAAACCGCTGGATCGCCCCGCGCGGCAAAGACCTGATGTTTTCGCTCCTCCTGCAACCCTCCGCAGCACTGGAACGCTGGCCGCGCATCACCACGCTCGCCGCTCTCGCCATCTGCAAGGCCGTCGAAGCCGAACTGCCGCTCCAGCCGCGCATCAAATGGCCCAATGACGTCTATCTGGCCGATCAAAAAGTCAGCGGCCTCCTCGCCGAAACCGTTTCGACACCCGGCGGACTCCGGCTTGTCCTCGGCATCGGTTTGAACGTGAACACCCTCACCTTCCCTCCCGATCTTCCCGCCACTTCGCTCCTCAAACAGCTCGCTTCACCCACACTGCTCGAGATCGACCGCAACGCGCTCGGATGCCGTCTGCTTGAATCTTTGCGCCACGAATTTCAGCGACTCGAAGACGACTTCAGCGCCGCCCTCGCCGAAGTCCGTGAGCGAAGCTGGCTGATCGGCCGCCAGATCCGTGCCCGCGCTCCACAGGGCGAAGTCTTCGGACGTGTCCTCGACTTGAACGAGGAAGGCCACCTCATTCTCGCATTCCCCGACGGCAGCACCCGCACGTTGACCAGCGCCGACGAGGTGCGTCGGCTGTAGGCTGAACGATAGTTGCGGAGGGGCGCACAGAACGTCGCCAGACGAGCACGGAATATTCCCGAGAAATAGAGGCGCCGTGAACAGCGGTCATAAGTCCTTCCCTCAAGCGTTCGATTCCATCGAACTATTTGCTTGAGCACTTCACCGGCATTCATTTAGTATTCAACTGAAATACTAACCGCATCCGCTCCATGAATCCAGAAGACACATTGCCGATCAATCCCACGGGATCTCCCTTGGAAGCAGGTCACTTCCCGAACATGGAGGAGGTGGCGGCACTGTTGCCGCAGTACGAATTTCACAACATCCTCGGATTGGGAGGGATGGGAGCCGTTTATTTGGGTCGGCAGGCGGCACTCGACCGCTGGGTGGCGATCAAGCTGCTGCCAGCTTCCGCATCTCTGAACGAAGAGGACGCCAACCGCTTCATCACCGAGGCACGTTCGATGGCGAAGCTGATACATCCACATATCGCCGCCGTGCACGACTTCGGTCAGACCAGCCTGGGGCACCTCTATCTTGTCATGGAGTATGTCGCTGGCCAGGATCTGCATCGCGTCATTCAGAACGGAGATCTCACTCAGCCGCAGATTCGCAGTCTGGTTCTCCAGTTGTGTGACGCGCTTCAATTCGCCCATGAGCACGGGGTCATCCACCGTGACATCAAGCCTGCCAACATCCTGATCACCGAGAACTTTCAGGCGAAGCTCGTCGATTTCGGCCTCGCGAGTGACGAAAAACTCAGTGCTGCCGGCGAGAATGAGTACGGCACGCCCGACTACGTCGCTCCGGAACGACTGACTCCGGGTGCCGCAGTGGACCACCGTGCGGACATCTATTCTCTTGGCGTCGTGATTCACGAGATGCTCACCGGTCTCACGCCGCAGGCAGGCGGTTCGACCACGAACATGCCGCCGGAATATGCCAGCATCGTGAACCGCTGCATGGCGGCGGATCCGGCCCTGCGATTCCAACATTGCAGGGAAATCAAGAGCTACATCGCTGCAGCCGAAGCACTGAGGACGGTGCCCTCCCCGGCGCCGTCCGCCCCAGTCGCTTCAGCCCCCGCGAGTGTTCCTCCACACCTGCGAGCAAGGGTTCAACGGAATCCCATACCACCCCCTCGGCAAAAAGAGAGTTCAGGGCCATGGCTCTGGGCTGTAGCCTGTCTCGCACTGGCGGGCGGAGGTGCTTGGTTCGTTCTCAAGCAACGTGCCGGTGGCGAGAAGCCGGAAATCACCGCGAATGCAAAAGCACCCGACGAAACGTCAACAGCCGAAAAGAAGCCGGAGCCTCCAAAGGATGATCCGGTCATGCCTGATGCAGCCGTTCCAAAGGTGGTGAGCAACAGCACTGCGGGCCCCTTCACGCCAGAAGCAGGCGGGTTTGCGGTACTCAAGCGTCTCAAGGGACATTCCGAACTGGTTTATTCCTGCGCGATCCTGGCGGATCAGCGGCGGGCCATTTCCGGCGGCCACGACGACACGCTCATTCTCTGGGACCTGGCATCGGGCGCTCGTTTGCAGACGTTTCCGTCTCCTGTCGGTGACGTGCATGGAATCTCCGCCAGCAAAGACGGCAGCCAGGTGCTGGTGTGGTCCTTCCGCACCGATCAGGTGTCCATCTTTGATGCCGACACCGGCACTTCGCAGGCCCTCATCCGCAGTCCCACGGACACCCTGAGCAACGTCGTCTGGGCGGCCGATGAAAAGTCCGCCTACCTGCTGTGCAAAAACACCGACGGCGGCATCTACCATTGGGATCCGGCCAAGGGAGCCGTGATCGAAAAGCTGAGCGAGTGGCCGCGCGCCGCCTTCCATGCCTTCCCGCTGCCACCGGACGCCCCGGGTGGCGGCGGCCGGCTCCTCGTCATGGGCAGCACGCTGAAACCCGCCCCGAATTCACAGAACGGCGGCACTCAGGCCATGGTCACGGACAGACCTTGGGCGGCCATGTTTTCCACGCCTGATCATCGCCTCATCCGCGAGATCCCGGACTACAAAAACCTTCGCAACGAACTCTCCCTCTCACCGGACGGCAGCGCCATCGCCGGAGGCCTTGGGATCATTTACCTGCTCGACGTTCCCGCCCTCACCACACGCGGCACCATCCCCCAGCACACCCCGCAAGTCTCCAGCCAGGCCTCCTCATGGGCGGCGGGCGGGCGCATGCTGCTCATCGGCTATAGCGACGGGATACTGCGTTTGTGCGAGGCCGACTCAGGCACGGAACTCGGCAGGCTCGACGTCGGTCTTCGCGCTAGCGAAATCAACGTCTCGCAGGACAACCACTGGGCCGTCATCTCCGGTTTTCCGCTGGACCAGAAGAACCCGAAACCCGACGACTTCGACGTCCTCGTCGTGCGCCTTCCAGACTTGAACAAGCTCGGCACGGCAGGAGGCTTCCTCAGCTTTGCCAAGCGCCAGCTCCCGAAGCTCAGCAGCATTGATCCCGAACTCGCCGCCCTGCGCACTCAGGTTTCTCCGCCTGATTCCATCGCCGACGACGACCAACTCCGTGCTCAGATTCTCGATCTAACCAGCAAATACGGTGCCGCCTTGACTCGCTCCGCCGCCACCGCCTCTCCCAAAGACCAACTCGCCATGCGCGCCGAGGCGGACGCGATCGCCATCGGACACGCCGTGCCTGATCCCTCCATGGACGCTGCGACTTCCGGCGACCACAAACGTTTCCGAGGCATCTACCGCCAGCAACTCGCCCAGCTTGAAGCCCGCAGGCAGGAATCGGTCGCCACAGTGCGCCAGAATCTGTCTGCCGGAGTCCAAACGCTCGCCGCAAAACGTCAACAGGACGGTGACCGCCTCGGTGCCGCACGCTGCAATGCACTCCTCACCAGTTTGAGTAATCTGGCCCCTTTCGACGTTGTCTTAGCATCCGCGTTTACCGCTCCTGGCAATGCCGCGCCTCCCATGCCGGTGCCCATGGTTGCCGCGACTGCTCCAACGCCACCACAGCCTCCAACGCCACCCCAGGCCCTCACGATACCGCCTCCTGTCACGACACAAACCGCCGCAACGGCTCCCAAAGTTGAGTTTTCGAGAGGCGTCCGGACTGATGTCTCGATCAGCCGCCCTTCTAAATTCACGCAGGGCGATGACATGACCCAGATCATCACACCCAAGGTCAAACTGACGAACACAACAGGCGAAGCCTACGACGGCTACAAAGCCGTTTTGTTTCTGGTCGGCGAAAGCGCCGCCCAGCGCGGCATCTACAAGATCATGCTCCGCCATGACATTGACATTGCGCTGCCACCCAGAGAGGTGTTGGAAAGCGAAGGAAAAACAGTCGTGACCCAGTTTGACAGCAACGCGTCCAATGGAGTGACCTTTGGCTACAAATACGACGGCTGGGTTATTCAAGTCACAGACCCCGCGAATGTGGTCGTATTCACCAAGTCCACTTCTGCCACGCTCGAAAAAATGGCCGAGACCATCCAATCGTTCAAGGAGGGTCGGTTCTACGACAAACGATGGAAACCCATCGACAACGCGCCAAACTGACCGACCGGTCTCGCGCCAGAGATCCGGCTTTGTCGTTGAATTGACGCCACCCGCAGACTACTAGGCGCGCCCATGTTTCGCGCACTGCTCACCACCCGTCTTCAAGCCGCCTTCACTGCGGCAGGCATCGAACTGCCTGAAGGTTTTCTGCCCAACGTCGTCATCGCCTCCGACACGCGCTACGGCGACTACCAGAGCAATGCGGCGATGGTTTTGGCCAAGCAGCTCAAGACAAACCCGCGTGCGCTGGCACAGCAGATCGTGGACAAGCTGGACGTGGCCGATCTGTGCGAGAAAACCAGCATCGACGGCCCCGGCTTTCTCAATTTCACCCTGAGTGCCACAGCGCTGGCGCAACGCCTCGCGATGATCGTCAAGGATGAGCACGTCGGCGTGCCAAAGGTCGAAATGGCAAAGACCATCGTCGTCGATTTCTCCGCGCCGAACATCGCCAAACCGATGCACGTCGGCCACATCCGCAGCACCTTCATCGGCGACTCGCTGGCGCGCATTGCCCGCTTCGTGGGGCACAAAGTCATCACCGACAACCACATCGGCGACTGGGGCACCCAGTTCGGCATGATCCTGCACGGCTGGAAGACCATCCTCGATCATGCAGCGCTCGACAAAGATCCCATCCAGGAACTCGTGCGTGTTTACAAAGCGGTGAACGCGCAGACCAAAGCCGACGAGGCTGTGCTGACCACCTGCCGCAACGAACTCGTCAAGCTACAGCAGGGCGATCCGGACAACATGGAAATCTGGACGCGCTGCGTCGCCCTCTCACTGGAGCAGTTGCGCCGGATCTACGGCAAGCTCGACATCCACTTCGACCATTACCTCGGCGAAAGCGCCTACAACGACCAGCTCCTCCCGCTCGTCGAGAGCCTGCTCACCTCCGGCATCGCCGAGATCAGCGACGGCGCCACCTGCGTCTTCTTCCGCGACGTGCCGGAGCTTGCCGACAAGCCCTGCCTCATCCGCAAGAGCGACGGCGGCTTTCTTTACGCCACCACCGACCTCGCGACGATCGATCACCGCATCAACGACTGGAAGGCGGACGAAATCTGGTATGTCGTTGGCGCACCGCAGGAACTGCACTTCCGCCAGCTCTTCCAGGTCGCGAAGAAGCGCGGCCAGACGACGCGCATGCAGCACATCGCCTTTGGCAGCATCCTTGGCCAGGACGGCAAGATGTTCAAAACCCGCTCCGGCGAGAGCGTGGGCCTGCTCGAAGTGCTCGACGAAGCCGTTGAACGCGCGGCCGCCGTCGTCGCCGAACGCGAAGGTTTTTCCGACGATGAAAAGGCGCAGATCGCCGAAGTCATCGGCACCGGCGCGGTCAAATACGCCGAGCTCAGCCAGCATCGCATGACCGACTACAAGTTCAGTTGGGACAAGATGCTCGCCCTGCAGGGCAACACCGCGCCCTATCTCATCAACGCCTACGTCCGCACCAAGAGCATCTTCCGCAAGCTCGACGGCGATGTCACGCTCACCGATGAACTGGCGATCACCGAACCCGCCGAACGAGCCCTCGCACTGAAGCTCGCGCAGCTCGCCGAGACCGCGCACGACGTGCTGCTCGACTTCCGCCCGAACCTTCTCGCCAGCTACCTCTACGAACTCGCCGACACCTACCACAGCTTCTACGAAGCCTGCAACGTGCTGCGGTCCGAAGGGGCGGTGCGCAACACCCGTCTTACCCTCTGTGAAGCCACCAGCCGCGTCCTGAAAGCAGGCCTCGGCCTGCTCGGCATTCAGACGACGGAGCGGATGTAGCTCGCCAAATCGTCAATCATCATTCAGACTTTTGCCATGCCAGTCCCACTCCTCGACGTCAACGCCCAGAACCACCCCCTCGAATCCGAACTCCAGGCAGCCTTCACACAGGTGCTGAATCATGGCCGGTTCATCATGGGGCCGGAGATGGAGACGTTTGAAAAAGAAATCGCCGAGATGGTCGGTGTGAAGCATGCGCTCTCGGTTTCATCCGGCACGGATGCGCTGCTGCTGGCGCTCATGGCGCTGGACATCCAGCCAGGCGACGAGGTGCTGTGCCCGGCCTTCACCTTCTTTGCCACGGCGGGCGCGGTTTCGCGTCTTGGGGCGGTGCCGGTGTTCACCGACGTCTGCCCGATTTGCTTCAACATGGACGTGAACGATGCGCGGAAAAAGATCACGGCCAAAGCGAAGGTCATCATGCCGGTGCACCTGTTCGGTCAATGCGCCGACATGGACCCCATCCTCGCGCTGGCGAAGGAGCACGAGCTCAAGGTCATCGAGGACACTGCGCAGTCCATCGGTGCGCAATACAAAGGCCGGTACGCCGGCACGATGTCGGAGTTCGGAACCTACAGCTTCTTCCCGAGCAAGAACCTCGGCGGCTTCGGTGACGGCGGCATGCTGGTGACCAATGACGACGAACTGGCCGAATACGCACGCGTGCTGCGCGTGCATGGCGGCAAGCCGAAGTACTACCATCACTACGTCGGCGGCAATTTCCGCATGGACACGCTGCAATGCGCCCTGCTGAGCGTCAAAGTGAAGCGCTACGCGCAATACACCGCCGACCGCCAGCGCAACGCGGCGCACTACATCGCCGAACTCACGAAACTCCCCGGCGTTGTGCAGGCTGACCCGGCGCACTGCAAGTGCGTGAACACGCAGGACGCCTGGCTGTCCGCGCAAAACGCGAAGATCGTGCTGCCTGTCAGCTACGCGCACAACACGCACATCTGGAACCAGTTCACGCTGCGCGTCCTCGATGGCAAGCGTGACTCACTGCGCGACCATCTTGTCTCAAAGCAGATCGGGTGTGACATCTACTACCCGGTCACGCTCGACCAGCAGAAGTGCTTCGCAAACCTTCCCGCAAGCTCACTCAGCGGCTGCGAGGTATCGCATCGCATCGCAGGCGAAGTTCTCAGCATCCCGATCTACGGCGAACTCACCGAGGCGCAGCGACTCGAAGTGATCGCGGCGATTGCGGAGTGGCTCGGCTGAGAAAGACCACTTCCAAGTTGTCCACGGCCCATCAACCGGCCGACTCCAAGTCTATGGCTACTCAGCCTCCTACTATTTCCTGCCTACAGGTGGTCATAGGCCGGATGCAGCACGACCATCCATCCATCCATTGTCAGTTTGGCAGACAGGTATCTTCATCTCAAAGATCTGCTTGTCAGCCGTTGACCCTGCAAGGGTAACCACTGCAAAGTTGTCCTCCTGCCGCTCCTCAGAGACAAAGCTAAACGTGACTCGTCGATAGTCTGGAATCCCCTCCGACAACTCCTTCCGGAAGTTCTTCTCGAAGGCCAATCGTGAATCGGCAAGCTGTTCCGGCGAAACAGGCAGCCCTAAATTTTCCCAAAACAGGCGAGAGTCGATGCCAAAATCTTTGCTCTGAACAATTTCATCAATATCGAGCGTCCGATACGCATCGATCAATCCATTCACTGCATCTTGCGGAGATGTATATGCTGAAGGCATGGCAAACAATCAACAGATTGGCAGCCGGAGAAACCGAAACCCGCCGCGCCGCTGCAATTTATCAAGGATTCTTCGGTGCGTCTGGCGCAGCGGCAGGAGCACCGGCAGGTGCCGACGGAGTAGCAACAGGGGCAGGTGCAGCAGGCGTTTCGGCTTTAGGAGCGGGAGTCGGCGACGGAGCCGCAGGAGCAGGCGTCTTGGCTTTCGGCGCGGGGGTAGCTGAGGCTGGCGCTGTCGGGGTCGTGGCAGCCGGAGCACCGGGGAGGTTGATGGTCGGGGAAAGGCCGCCAGGTGCAGACTTGAGCATCGCCTTCGGGTCGGCGGCTGCATCGCCGGTCTTGGCTTCGACTTTCGGTGCCGGCGGCGGATCGACCTCCTTGGTCGGCAGCGAAGCGGCGATCCAGCCGAGACGGTCCTGGGCGATGGTCTGGAAGTCGGCCATGTCAGCGAACTTCACGGAGAGTTCCTCATAGGCCTTTTTAGCCTCCTCCTGCTTTCCGGCGGCCCAGAGCAGATCGCCAAGGCGAACCTGCGCCAGAGGAGCAGCCTCGCTGGAGGGGAATTCATTCACGATGCGCTCGAAGATCGCCTGGGCCTCTTTCTGGTCGCCCATCGCGTCCAGCTTGGCACCCAGTCCGAGCAGCGCATTCACGGCGAGGGGGTGCTTCGGATACTGCGTGGTGAAGGCCTTGAGTTCATCGATGGATGAACTTTTCTTGTTCTGCTCCCACAGCAGGTCGGACTTGAGCAGCAGCGCGTTGGCGGCGGCGGTGGAGCCGGGATAGCGGGAGATCACAAGATCACAGTCTTCAACGGTCTTCGCGCTCGTGAAGGCCTCGGCGGCCTCGTTGTTCTTCAGCGTGTTCTGATGACGAATGAAGCCGAAGGCGATGATCGCCACGACCAGAATGACGAAGAACCAGACGAGTTTACGGAAGTTATCTTCCAGGAACTTTTCAAGACCTGTGGAGGGAACTTCCTGGGAGATGGCGTCGAGTTCAGACATGATCGGCGAATGGGAGGGGATTGAGGGCTGCGGGTTCGAAAAAATGACAGATGGCGAAGCTCAGAATGACGAACAAGGGTCGAAACTCGTCATTCGACTTTCGCATTTCGTCATTGGGAAGCCTAGGCACCCACTTTGGCGCGGGCTTCATCGGCCAGCGCGGTGGAGAGGTAGCGCTCACCTGTGGAGCAGGCGATGGTGACGATGAGCTTGCCGGCATTTTCAGGGCGCTTGGCGACTTCGATGGCGGCGACCACGTTGGCACCGGTGCTGATGCCGACGAGGATGCCCTCTTCGGCGGCGATGCGGCGCGCCATGGCAAAGGAATCTTCGTTGCTGACCTTGATGCACTCGGTGATCTGTGCGTTTCCGGCGCTGTCTTTGAGGTGCAGGTTGACGGGAACGAATCCGGCACCGGTGCCCTGGATTTTGTGCGGGCCAGGCTGCACGGGTTCACCTACGAGAGTTTGATTGATGACCGGGGAGGCGTCGGGCTCGACGGCGATAGCTTGAAAGCTGGGCTTGCGCGGCTTGATGACCTCGCAGCAGCCGGTGATCGTGCCACCCGTGCCGACGGCGGAGACAAGAATGTCGATCTTGCCATCGGTATCCACCCAAAGTTCCTCGGCGGTGGTTTTGGCGTGAATGGCCGGGTTGGCGGGATTCTCAAACTGCTGCGGCATCCACGCGTTCGGCGTGCTGGCGACGATCTCAGTGGCCTTGGCGATGGCTCCCTTCATGCCCTGGGCACCGGGAGTGAGCACGAGTTCAGCGCCGAGCAGCGCCAGCAGGGTGCGGCGCTCCATCGACATCGTTTCAGGCATCGTCAGGATGAGCTTGTAGCCCTTCGCGGCGGCGACAAAAGCGAGTGCGATACCCGTGTTGCCGCTGGTGGGCTCCACGATGACGGTGTCGGACTTCAAAATACCACGCTGCTCCGCGTCCTCGATCATGGCCATGCCGATGCGGTCCTTCACGCTGCCGAGCGGATTGAAGAATTCACACTTCAGAGCAACCGTGGCGTTCAGACCAGCGGTCACCTTGTTCAGTTTCACCAGCGGGGTCTTGCCGATGGTTTCGACGATGTTGTTGTAGATTCCCATGATGTTTGAGGTTTGCGGTTGTTGATGGTGGTTTCTAAAATCAGTGCTGGTTGCAGAATTCTTCGAAGCGATCCATACCGGCGTTGATGACGTCGAGACCTGTCGCATAGCTGAAACGGACGGTGTGCTCGGCTCCGAAGGCAACGCCGGGAACGACGGCAACCTTCTGCTTGCTGAGCAGCTTCTCGCAGAAATTGACGCTCTTGATCTGAGTCGGCTCGATGTCGACAAGGAAGTAGAAGGCACCCTTCGGCTCCACCACGCGGACGTTCTTGATGTTGCCAAGGCGGCCGAGCATGTACTGGCGGCGCACGTCGAACTCGTCCCGCATGTCGCTGACGACCTGCTGATCCATCTGGAGGGCAGCGAGAGCGCCATACTGGGCGAAGCTGGTCGGATTGCTGGTGGTGTGGCTCTGGATCGTGTCGATGGCGTCTGCGATCTTCTTCGGAGCGGCGGTGTAGCCGAGACGCCAACCGGTCATCGCGTAGGCTTTGGAGAAGCCGTTGATGGTGATGGTGAGGTCATAGATCTCCTTGCTCAATGAAGCGATGCTGACGTGCTCGTTGCCGTCATAGACGAGTTTTTCGTAGATTTCGTCGGAGAGGATCAGGATGTCCTCAGCCACGGCCACTTCACCCAGAGCCTTCAGTTCATCCCGGGTGTACACGGAACCCGTGGGGTTTCCGGGAGTGTTCAGGATGATCATCTTCGTCAGCGGGGACATGGCGTCCTCGAACTCATCCGGGGTGATCTTCCAGCCGTTTTCGGCCTTCGTTTCGACGATGACCGGAACGCCGCCGACGAGGCGCACCATTTCCGGGTAGCTGGTCCAGTAAGGCGCTGGGATAATGACTTCTTCCCCGGGATTCACACAGGCGAGGATGGCGTTGTAGCAGGAGTGCTTGGCACCGCAGTTCACGCTGATCTGGGAGGGCTCATACTGCACGTTGTTCTCGACCATCAGCTTCGCGGCCAGAGCTTCGCGAAGTTCGAGGATGCCGGCGCTTTCCGTGTAGCGCGTCTTGCCGCTGTTGAGGGCCTCGACGGCGGCGGCAATGATCGGCGCGGGGGTGTCAAAATCAGGCTCACCGGCTCCGAAGCTCAGCACATCCACACCCTGCTTCTTCAGCGCCTTCGCCTGGCTGGTGATGGACAGGGTCATGGAAGGGGCGACTTCGGCGATATTTTTGGCAATGAAATCCATAGATGGGTCGTGGTTGGACGGTGAGAAAACAGGGGGGCGGGTATAAAGGCGGGGGCGGGAAGTTTGTCAATCAATCCTCCCGCCAGCGAGGAAAGGGCGGCTTGTGCCCGGCACCGGGCCGACCTACTCATGCCGCTCATGATTCCCGACCACCAGCCCTCCGCCCGCCCGCCCCGCCAACCAGCCGTTCCCATCCGAGGGATGGCGCTGGATGTCCTCGGTGAATGGGCCGGGGGCGGGCGCTTCGCCGCCGACCTCATGGACCACGTCCAGCGCGACTGCCAGCTCAGCCTGCAGGACGCCGCCTTCCTGCGCGACATCGTCCTCACGACTCTGAGAAACCTTTCCCTGCTTGACCACTGGATCGCCGTGCTCACCGAAAACAAGCACCTCGACCACCGCAGCCGCTGGGGCCTGCGCATCGGCCTGTGCCAGATTCTGATCCTCAAGGTCTCCGAACACGCCGCCGTGAACGAAACCGTGGCCGCCACCGGACGCGCCCGCAGCCTCATCAATGCCGTCCTGCGCCGCGCCTGCCGTGAATCCGCCGAACTGCTCGCCCTGGTGGACGCCCTGCCGCTCGAGACCCGCACCTCGCATCCGAAATGGCTCATCGAGCACTGGCTCGGCCTCTTCGGCGAAGCCAAAACCACCGCGCTGTGCGAGTGGAACCAGGTCCCCGCCCCCATCTGCGCCCGCGTCAACCGCCTCTACCCGCAGACCGACGCCGGCCCGGAGGATTTCATCATCTGCGACCACCTGCCGCGCGAAGACCTCTCCGTCGGCAAGGTTTACATGCAGGATCCCAGCACCGCCCTCGCCCCCCGTCTGCTCGACCCGCAGCCCGGCCAGCGCGTGCTCGATGCCTGCGCCGCGCCCGGCGGCAAGACCGCCCTGCTCGCCCAGCTCATGGACAACACCGGCGAGATCATCGCCTGCGACGTCGCCCCCGGCCGCCTGCGGCGTCTGGAGGGGAATCTCCACCGCCTCCACGTCACCAACGCCCGCATCGAGCAGCACGACTGGGCCGACCCGCAGATTCCCGCCTTCGCAGAAGAAGGCTTCGACCGCATCCTGCTCGACGTCCCCTGCTCGAACACCGGCGTCATGCGCCGCCGTGTCGATGTGCGCTGGCGGCTCAGCCCCGAAGACATCACCGCGCAGGTACACACCCAGACCCAGCTCCTCAAAAACTGCCTCCGCGTCCTCAAGCCCGGCGGCATCCTCGTTTACAGCACCTGCAGCATCGAACCCGCCGAAAACGAACAGCTCGTCGGTGCCGTCCTCGAATCGACTCCCGGCTACGGAATCGTCAAAGTCCAGCACAGCTTTCCAACGGACGATCAGATGGACGGAGCCTTCGCCACGGCGATCAGGCGGGTGTGAGGTGGGTGGAGCGCATGCGTGCCGCGGGCCGTTTTCCGCGTTCTCGCGGGAAACCGTCCAAGGATGAGCCTGTCCCGGCTTTGATTCCCGACAGCGGCTGATCTGCAGGAAATCGGCCCCAAAACACAGCTCGCTGACATAAAACCTGCCGCTGTTGGCAAGGGTGGCAAACTTCAATCTCTGTTCCGATGTGGGTGCGGTGTTCCAAGGCATGGAACGCCTCGAAAAGTGTAACCCATTTCCCCGGTCAATCTGTTACCAATGTTCCCGGTTCATACCAGCCTGCATGCCGCCGCGGATGATCTCAGGTGATTCGGCCAACCCAAAATGGAAAACCCGGCTGCTTGCGGTCGCGGCGATTTGAGTGCATGAAACGAGCGACATCGCCGCGCAAGTCGCGTTCCTAACCCGTTTCGCAGGAGCTTCGCATCTCCGAGGTTGCCGGGGACTATTGCTGGATGTGGGTGGCCCGTGCATTGGAGCGTTCGGAAAGTAAGGAAAAGCTGATCCGCCGAGTTTGCAGACCGTGAAGTAACGAGAAGCTTGCGAGGTTAAAAATTTGAAACGGGACTCGCTCAGTGTTGCCGTTGGTTGCCACTATGTGTCTCCGGATCCCCCTTTTGAATGCTCGGGGCGGGCGCGGCGAAACATGCCCTGACGTGTTGCCGACCGCAGGCAGAAAATCCTCGCATCCCGGCATGCTTCATCGCAGGATGCCGGCTTCTGCCATGAAACTCACGCCCTTCCTTCTCGTCCTCGGTCTCGCCTTCCAGATCCATGCGGTCGCCGCGCCGAATGCCGCCGGTTTGCAGCTCTACAGTCTGCGCAGCCAGTTCAAGCTGCGCGGCGTGCCGTGGACGCTGGACCGGGTGAAGGATTTTGGGATCAAGGAGGTGGAGCTGGCAGGGACCTACGACCTGACGCCGGAGCAGTTCAAAGCGGAGCTGGATCAGCGCGGCCTGAAGGCGGTGAGCAGCCACTTCCCGTACGACCGCTACAAGAACGATCTGGACAACGTGGTGAAGGACGCGAAGGCGCTGGGCGTCAAGTTCGCCGGCTGCGCCTGGATCAATCACAAGGACAGCTTTGACGAGGCGGAGTGCCGCGAGGCGGCGGCGGTCTTCAACAAGGCGGGCGAGGCGCTGGCGAAGGAGGGCATCACGATGTTCTACCACGCGCACGGCTTTGAGTTCGAACCGCATGGCGACGGCACGCTCTTCGACCTCTTCATGCGGGAGACGAAGCCGGAATTCGTCTCCGTGCAGATGGACGTGCTGTGGATCGTCTTCCCCGGCCAGGACCCGGCAAAGCTGCTGGAGAAGTACAGCGGTCGCTGGAAGCTGATGCACCTGAAGGATTTGAAGAAGGGCGTCGAAACCGGCTTCCTCACCGGCAAGACCGACGTGGCGAACGATGTGGTCCTGGGCACCGGCCAGATGGACTGGACGTCCATCCTGGCCGCCGCACGCGAGCATGGCGTGCAGCACTATTTCATCGAGGACGAATCGCCGACGTCCATGGATCAAATTCCCGCGAGCCTGAGCTTCCTGCGCTCGAATGGTTTCGAGTGACCGCCGCACCATGCGCCTGCTTTCCTCCGCCACCGCGGCGCATGTGCTGCCGCTGCTGCTGTTCACGCTGCTGAACTCGCTGCCCGGCGTCTTCCGCGTGGAGAATTCGGAGCTGCCCTGGCATGTGCGGGCGCCGGAGCACTGGGTGTATCCGCTGCAGACGGTGGTCTGCGCCGTGGTGCTGTGGCTCTACCGCCGGCACTACACCTTCAAGCCGTGGCGCGGGCTGGGGCTGGCCCTGGCGCTGGGCATCGCCGGCATCGCTTTCTGGATCGCGCCCGCACTGCTGAGGGAATCCCTGGTCGGACGCGGTATCGAGCCCGCTGCGTGGTGGGACTGGCTGGGACTGGCGGAGCGGTCGGAGGGCTTTGACCCGATGATCGCGCAGGATTCACCGCTGTGGTACAGCGTGATCGTGGCGATGCGCTTTGCGCGGATGGTGCTGGTGGTGCCCTTCGTGGAGGAGCTGTTTTGGCGGGGCTTCCTGATGCGCTTCCTGCTCACGGAGGATGGCAGATTCGAGCGCGTGGCCTTTGGCACGCACGCGTGGAAGGTCTTCTGGATCGTCACCGTGGCGGTGATGCTGATCCACAACACGGAGGATTACACGGGGGCCTTCGTCTGGGGTTCGCTGGTGTATTTCGTCGCCGTGCGGACGAAGAGCCTCGGCGCCTGCGTATTCATGCACGCGGTCGGAAATCTGGCACTGGGCCTTTATGTGATGCAGACCCGGCAGTGGGGCTTCTGGTGATCAGCCGGCGCCGTTGCCGCCGTTCAGCTTGGCTTCCAGCTCCTTCACCCGCGCCTGCAACTGCGGCAGGCGGTTCACGCTGGCCAGGCGGCGCTTCTCCTCGGAAACCGGGATCGCCGGAAAGCCCAGGTACGTCTTTCCGGCGGGCAGATCACGGGTCACGCCGCAGCGGGCCGCCAGCGTGCTCTGGGAGCCGACGGTCACATGCCCGGCGATTCCCACCTGCGCCGCGATCACGACGTAATCTCCGATGATGGCGCTGCCGGCGATGGCCGTGCCAGCGACGATGATGCAGTGCTTTCCGATGACGACGTTGTGCCCGACCTGCACAAGGTTGTCGATTTTGGTGCCTTCACCGATCCACGTGCGACCGAAGCGCGCACGGTCCACCGTGGTGCCGGCGCCGATTTCCACGTCGTTGTCGATCTGCACCACGCCGGCCTGGCGGATCTTGCGATGCCGCCCCTGGCTGAACTCGTAGCCAAAGCCGTCCGCGCCGATCACGACGCCGGAATGCAGAATCACGCCGCTGCCGAGACTGCACTCCGCATGCACGGTGCAGTTCGCGAACAGCTTCGAACCCGCGCCGATCCGCGCATTGCGACCGACAAAGCATCCCGCGCCGACTTCCACGCCATCGGCCAGTTCCACACCTTCTTCGACGACCGCATGCGGACCGATGGCGACCTTCGTAGCGTCAAAGGTGGCTGATTCCGCCACCACCGCCGAGGCATGCACGCCGGGAGCGAAAGGGGCAGGCTGAAAGCCGTAGGTTTCGACGATCAGTTCGAAGGAGCGCGAAGGATCCGCCACGGCGATGTAGGCCGCCTGCGGAGGCAGTTCGGCATAGTCGGCGGGCACCAGCACCGCGCTGGCCCTGGTCTTTAACAGACGTTCGTTGTAGCGCGTGTCGTTGAAGAAACTCAAATCGCCCGGGATGGCCTCCTTTAGAGAGGCGAAGCCGGTGATCTCCAGAGAGGGGTCACCGTTTTTGAGCGTCCCTGCGACGAGGGTGGCAAGGTCCGATAGCGCGATTTTCATGAAAGGCAGGCTGTCACCCTTTCTGAACGCGTGCCACCTCTATCTTGCCGCCACAGATTTTTCGTCCCGCTAGCCCTGCAGCGTCTCCACGCGCATCCAGCTCGGTGCGCAGCGCACGCACTGCAGGCGCGTGATGGCCTCCAGCGCATCCTTCATGTCGCCCAGGCTCGCATCGTGCAGCATCAGGACGAGGGAGGTCTCACCACTGGTGTCTTCGAGGTCCTCCGGCTGGATCATGGACGAGATGCCGATCCCCCGCTGTCCCAGCACGGCGGAGACCTGGGCCAGGACGCCCGGCACGTCATCGACCGTGAGACGCAGGTAGTAGTGGGAAACGGTGTCCTCCACGGGCTTCGATTTGCCGTAGAGGCCGTGCGGCACGAAGCCGCTGTGCCGCGCTCCGTGCATCAGCACAGCGGCGGCTTCGCACAGGTCGCTGATCACGCTGCTGCTGGTCGGGTCCTGACCGGCGCCGCGGCCGTAGAACAGGGTCTCGCCGACGACATCTCCATTGACCAGCACGGCGTTGAAGGCTCCGCTCACACTGGCCAGCACGTGCGACAGCGGCACCAGCGTGGGCTGCGTGCGCACCTCGACGAGGCCGTTTTCGTCCGCACGGATGACGGAGAGTAGCTTGATCGTGTAGCCGAGGCGCTCGGCAAATTTGAAATCCGTGATGTTCACGCGATCCACGCCCTCGACGTGCACTCTGTCCTGCGGGATCCAGAATCCATAGCTCAGGGAGGCCAGAATGATGGCCTTGTGCGCCGCGTCCCAGCCGCTCACATCCAGCGTCGGATCAGCCTCCGCGTAGCCTTTCTCCTGCGCCTCCCGCAGGGCCTCTTCATAGCCGAGGCCCGCCTGCGACATGCGGGTGAGGATGTAGTTGCAGGTGCCGTTGATGATGCCGTGGATCGAGCGGATGTGATTCCCCACCAGCCCCTCCTGCAGCACCTGAATGATCGGAATCCCACCCGCCACCGCCGCCTCGAAATAGATCGGCACCCCGCACTCTTCCGCCAGCGCGAAGAGCTCCTTTCCACGCTCCGCCAGCAGGGCCTTGTTGCCCGTCACGACGATTTTTTTGGCCCGCAGCGCCGCCGCCACCAGGTCGTAGGCCGTGGTCGTGCCGCCAATGAGTTCCACGATGACCGGAATGTCCGGATCGTTGACCATCCCGGTCCAGTCCGTGGTCAAAATGTCCGCCGGCACCTCCACGTCACGCGGACGGTCAAGATCCCGCACCACCACCCGGCTGATCCGCAGATCCGCACCGATCCGCTGGCCTATCAGCGCCCGATTCTTCTGGAGATTCTTGAACACTCCGGCCCCCACGTTGCCTAATCCGGCCAAGCCTATGTTGATGACGCGAAGAGAACTGACGTTGGACATGATGGTGCTGAAGAGTGTGCCTGAAAAGGAGGGCCGTAGTCATGGAGGCAGCCCGGAGGACTCGCAAGCGGGAACGTACCAAGCGAGCCCATCCTCCAACCTGGGAGCAATCGCCCCAAACACACATCGTCAGACACTTATGACGGACTCGTCACCAGAAATGTCTTGTCCAGCCCACGCCATTCCTGCTAAAGCATCATTTATTCCGATGTCGTTTCGCTCATTCACCTACTGGTTATTTTCCAGCTTCGCTGCGGCCCTTGCCGCTACAGCCGCAGAACCCGGAGCCGCCGATCCTGAGGAATTCAAACTGTCGCTTGAAGATCAATCATCTTTCCTGGCCGTACCGGAACCCGGTCGCGCCATCCTTCTCTTCGCAGGAATCATGGCCATGGCCTTCACCTACCGCAGGGCCTGGCTGAATTGGAAGCGCGGGGCCTGAAGCCCCCATCGCCAGTTTTGGGGAGTCCTTTTCCATCGACGCGCAGGTGCAGCTTCGCTAGCCTCGCAGCCATGAAAAAGATCACAGCGCTGTTGCTCCTCCTCGCCGGCAGCTTCCTGCATGCCGCCGACGCCTCCTTCCCGAAGCACTCCATCGCCACCGTGCATCCCCTCGCAACGCAGGCGGGCATGGACGCCTTCGCGAAGGGCGGAAACGCCGTGGACGCCGCCATCGCCGCCGGACTCGCGCTCGGCGTGGTGGACGGACACAACTCCGGCATCGGCGGCGGCTGCTTTTTCGTCATTCGCGCCGCTGACGGCACGGTCACCTGCATCGACGGCCGCGAAATGGCCCCCGCCAAAGCGCATCGCGACATGTATGTCATCAATGGCCGGCTCGACGACGAAGCCAGCAAGACCGGCGCCCTCGCCTCCGGTGTGCCGGGCTACTTGAAAGCCTGCGCCGCAGCGCAGGCGAAGCACGGCAAACTCAAGCTCGCCGATGTGCTCCTGCCCGCCGCAGACATCGCCGAAAAAGGCTTCCCCATCGACGAAGTCTATGCCCGCAAGCTCGCCGGAATGGCGGACAAACTGGCGAAATTCCCCGCCTCAGCCGCCATCTTTCTCAAGGACGGCAAGCCGCTCGAAAAAGGGCAGACACTCGTCCAGACCGATCTCGCTGCGACCTATCGTGCCGTGGCCGAACAAGGGGTGAAATGGTTCTACGAAGGTGAATTCGCCCAAAAGGCCGATGCGTGGATGCAGGCCAACGGCGGCATCATGACGGCGGAAGATTTCGCCCATTACAAGGCACCCGAGCGCGCGGTCATCCGCTCGAACTACCGCGGCTACGAACTTCTCACGATGCCGCCGCCGAGTTCAGGCGGCGTCCACGTCGCGCAGATCCTGAACATCGTCGAGCACTTCCCCATCCGTCACTTCCGCGCCAGCAGCCGCATCCACGTCATCACCGAGGCGATGAAACTCGCCTTCGCCGACCGCGCCTACTGGCTCGGCGATCCTGATTTCGCCAAAGTCCCGCGCGGTCTCGTCGATCCCGCCTACGCCGCCGAACTGGCGAAGAAGATCGACCTCGATCACACTACGCCTGTTTCCGGCCATGGCTTGCCTCCGCATTGGGAAGGCGATGTCTTTGGCAAGCACACCACCTTCCTCTGCACCGCCGATGCCGAGGGCAACTGGGTGGCCCTCAACCAGACGATCAACACCGCCTTCGGCAGCAAGGTCGTCATCCCAGGCACCGGCGTGCTCATGAATGACGAGATGGACGATTTCGCTGTGCAGCCCGGCATCCCGAACGCCTTCAAGCTCATCGGTGCGGAGGCGAACGCCGTCGCCCCAGGCAAGCGCCCGCTCTCCAGCATGAGTCCCACGATCGTGCTGAAGGACGGCCAGCCCGTGATCGTCACCGGCGCCGCCGGCGGTCCCACCATCATCACGCAGGCGCTGCTGCTGATCACTCACATCATCGACGACGGCATGCTGCCCGCCGAAGCCCTCGCCGAGCCGCGCTTCCATCATCAGTGGAATCCTGACGAACTGAAAATCGAAAAAGCCTTCGGCGAAGGCACGCTCAAGCGCGTCGAAAAACTCGGTCACAAGCTCGCCCCCAGCTCCGGCTTCG
Source organism: uncultured Prosthecobacter sp. (assembly GCA_964452755.1). Classification (GTDB taxonomy): domain Bacteria; phylum Verrucomicrobiota; class Verrucomicrobiia; order Verrucomicrobiales; family Verrucomicrobiaceae; genus Prosthecobacter. The sequence goes on from CAYVQY010000003.1 coordinate 45,717, forward strand.
GCGCCTGCCAGGCCATCTTCTTCGACCGTGAAAAGGAGCTCTTCTTCCCCGCCCACGACCCCCGCGTCCCGGGCAAGGCGGATGGGCGTTGATCACTCCTCCTTCAACTTCCGCCGCAACGTCGCTCGGTTCATCTTCATCGCTGCGGCGAGGCGCGTGGGCTTGCCGTCGAAGCGCTGCAGCAGGGTCTCCAGCATCGCGGATTCCACCGTTTCAATGAGGTCGTCGTAGGCGGGCATCATGTCATCGGCTCCCGTGGTTTTCTGATCCAGCCACACCGCCAGCGCCTGTTTCATCGTGTCCTCCAGGTGATTTGCGCCGCCGGTTTGGGCAATGCTCGAAGGCAGGTGATGCGGCAGAATGGTGCCGCCTCCGCACACCGCTGCAGCGTGCGCCATCGCAGCCTTCAGTTCGCGCACGTTGCCGGGCCACGCATGGGCCTTGAGTGCCGCGAGCGTTTCGGCCGCTAGCACATGATCGCCAAGGAAGGATGCGGCGAGCGCCGGCATGTCGGCCGTGCGTTCCGCCAGCGGCGGCAGCGTCACTTGCAGCACGGCAATGGCGTAAAACAAATCTTCGCGCATATCCGTGAGATCCCGGCTGGACGTGCACAACAGGCGCGCCTTTACGCCACCGATGCGATGCATCAGCGCTGCCTGCAGCGGTTTCGACCAGAGGCTGATTTCATCGAGCAGCAGAACGCCGTCGCCAGCCTTCGTGATCGCCTCGTCCAAGGCCGCCTCGTCACGCTCTGCCGGCCATTCATCCGAACGAAAAACGACGAACGGCTTTTCGCCCCGTGCGCTATGACGATGAATAACTTGCGCAGCCAGGCTTTTCCCGCTGCCGGCCGGTCCCTGCAGCAGGACCGGTGTGTCGCATCCGCTCGCCTGGGCGATGTCGGCAAAAGCGCGCTGCATGAGCTCGCTGGCGCCGATCATGGTGTGCTGCGCCTGAAGGCCCGCCTTCACCGGCGTGAAAACCTCCCGGATCGTGCGCTGCATCGCTCCCAAGTCCAGCGGCTTGAGAAAGTACTCACGCGCCCCTAGGCGCCGCGCCTCCAGTGCGGTGTCCAGCGTGCCATGCGCGGTGATCACCACAACCGGCGGCGGCTCCGGCAGCGCCTGGATTTTCTCCAGCACCCGCAGCCCGCTCATGTCCGGCAGTCCCACATCGAGGAGGACGAGCGCAAAACCCTGCGCATCGAGTTTGTCGATGCCGCCCTGCCCGCTGGCCGCCACCACCGGCGTGAAATCCAAACGCCGCACCACCGTCGCCAGCGCAGCGGCGAGCGCGTACTCGTCTTCGATGATGAGGATGGAAGCAGGCATTCAGGAGATTTTGAAGGGGTACTCGAACGCTGCTTCAATGGCAAAAAGTACTTCCAAAGGACGTCTCAACACGCACCTCAACGAACAGGCAAAGCCTAACGTCGGTTTTGGATCCGGAGCCTCACGCTCCGCCGCACGCCCTGGCGCACCCTCATGAATCGGTGACAATTGGCACGCAAACATTACACGAGTGACAATCGTCTCACTTGTGATTCTCAATCATGAGAGAAGGCTGGAGCTATAACCGATCTCGGTCACCCAGCACTTCCCACAGATGCAATACCTCAGCCATCCAGCCCACCGCCGTGCCATCATGCGCCTTTTAACACTGGGTCTGGTACTGGTGCTGCAGCCGCTCATGCAGGCGCAAATCATCAATCTGGCCGATCCAAATACGTTTCTCGGTAACATCAATGACGCCATCTACTCCGTGGACACCAGCACCCCCTCAGGTACGGACGCATTTGCCAGGGGTGCCGGAGGTGTGTTCCTTACCATTCAGAACAACGGCTTTGAGCAGGGTTACAACACCTCCGCTCCTGGCGTGATGGACACCAAGCGCGTTCCTCAGTTCAATTACGAGATCCTCGCCTCCCAACTCACCATTGTGGACATACTCGGGCGGGATTACGTGCCCTTCCTTCTCGACATCAACGAGCAGGCCAACAACGGCAGTCTGCTCTCTCTGGACGACGTGCGTATTTTCTCCTCCAGCGCCTCGGGTCTGAGCTACCAGACGCTCTCCCAACTGCTGGTGGCTCCAGAACTCACACAACTCTACGCGCTGGACAATTCAATGTCCGATCCCTCCAGCTATGTCCTCTTGGACTTCGATCGTGTCAGCAGTGGCAGCGGCAAGGTTGACATGGGGCTCTTTGTTCCGCTTGATCACTTCGCCGGGGTAACGCCAAACCAAGTGATCTACCTCTACAGTGCCTTCGGAGGGGATGTTTCCAATGCCGCCGCTGGCGCGGGTTTTGAGGAATGGACGCTCGGTGCCGGTCGTGCCTTTGCCATACCAGAGCCCGCAGGGTCACTGCTCATCACACTCTCCGGTCTTGTGTCCCTGCTACGCCGCCGCCGCTTCTAATGCTGGTCGGTTCTCCAAGGGGAAAACCTAGCTGATCGGTGACTTTAAAACGGCACACGCTAGGCATGACATCATATTTTTGAATAGCTCGGGCCGTGGGCTGCCATCGAAGCAATTGCTTGGCATTTTTTGACGTGGAAAGGATGGAATCCAAACAGGTCAAATCATGAAGAGCCTCTGACATGAGCGTGTATTCGTCTCGATGATGAGGGTGGCCCGAGTCATGCGTCGAATTGAGGAAATGTCACGACGACGACCGCGCCGCCCTGGAGGTCATTTTGCAGCGAAAGCCCGCCGCCGTGCATCTCCACGATTCCCGCCACAATGTTCAGCCCCACGCCCATGCCACCTTCTTTCTCGGTGAAGAAGAGCTCGGTGCCGCGTGAGAGAGCGGCTTCGGAAAATCCAGGGCCGGAGTCGGCAAAACGCAGCGAAACTTCAGCGCCGCAGCTTTCGGCCGTGATGCGCACCCGCCCGCCGCGCGGCATGGCCTGCATGGCATTGACGGTGAGGTTGCGAAAGGCCTGCGCGAGCCGCTGCGCATCTCCCTGCGCCCATAGCGGACCGGCGGCGTGGTTTTCAATCTCCACTCCGCAATGGCGAGCTTGGGCGTCGAGATTTTTGACCACAGTGGCCAGACACTGCGCGACATCCATGCGCACCATTTTCGATGGCAAAGGACTGGCGAGATGCAGCCACTGGTTCACCAGTCCGGCGATGACCTCGGACTCGGATTCGATGAGGCGCAGGGCCTGCGCATCCTCCGCATTCGCGGGGGTCATCAACTGCGCGTGAAGCTGGATCGAAGCGAGCGGGTTTTTGATGTCATGCGCGAGACTCGTCGCCACACGACCCAGCATGGCCAGCCGTTCCGACTGCGCCCGCTTGAAGCGCTCCCGCGCCAGCAGCCAGCCGACGAGAGCCGAGACGAGCCAGAAGACGATCAGGGCGTTGCGCGTGGCCGGATCTCGCAGCGAGAGCTGTGATGCCGCAGGCTGTCGCGTGAAGATCATGTCGTTCTTGGCGTCGAGAGGCACGACGAGGGTGTTTTCGTCGGTGGCGGCTCCCTTCCCCGCCTCGCGAAACTCGATCCGCATGCCGAGGAGCTGTTCCAGGTCACGCGCCAGCTTTTCGCTGCGCGGCAGGTTCATGCGCCGCACAAACTCGGCATCCGCCTGCACGAGTGCTTGAAACAGCCGGCTGGACTCCTCCCGCTCACGCTGCCGCAGCCACGCCAGCAGCAGCAGTGATCCAGCGACGACAAAGGCAAGAAAGCCGAGGCCAAAGGTGAGACGGAGTCTGGTGAGAGATGTTGGCACGCGCGAATGTGAGGCGCACAGTCAACCGGACGCACGTCGAATCAAGGAAGCCTCGCCATCGGCATTCAGACGGCTTTATTCCGCAGCGACCTTTGGCACCAAGTGCTCTGCGGCCTTGGCCGCCTCGGCACGCAGCTCCGGATTGAGATTCTGCTGCTCGAACTCGCGGCACCAGCCCTTGATTTCGAGTTCGTTGAAGATCTTGCCAATGACGCGGCGCAGCAGGCCTTTCAGGTTCGGAAGCTCGACCTCTTGAAGGGAGCGGATGGCGGCCTCCTTGTAGCTTTCGAGGAGCATCATCGCCTTCTCATGCGCACCGCTGTCGAGCGCCCACTGGCGGATCGTGGCGTTGTCGGGCTTCACGGCCAAAGCGCCGTTCCAGAGGGCTTCCATCTGCTCTTTGACCTCGTCCTTGCCCTTCTCACGCAGCAGCGAGAGCACGATGCTGGGGCGCATGTTCCATTCGTTGCCCGCGGCGGAGTCCTCGCCGAGATCGTCGAGGTCGTCACGAATCTGGTAGGCGATGCCGAGGTTCTCACTGTAGGCGTGCAGCACGTCGGCGCAGTCATCAAGCTGGCCTGCGAGCGCGGCGCCGACCTTGAGCGCGACTTCAAAGGCGGGAGCGGTCTTGCTGCGGAAGATTTCGAGCACCTGGGTGCTGCTGAGAGCGACGGGATGCCGCGTCCAGAGCAGTTCGGCTCCCTGACCGATGCACAGTTCACGCTGGCCCTCGGCGGCGACGAGAATGGCGGCGCTGCGGATGTGCGCCGGTGCATCGTTGTCAGCGAGGAGACGATAGCCTTCGCCGATGAGCAGGTCGCCGATGTTCAGCGCGACCGGGATGCCGTGCTCGGTGTGCAGCGTGGTTTCTCCGTAACGCTCGGAGTCGCCGTCTTCGATGTCATCGTGGACGAGAGAGGCCTTGTGGAAAATTTCGACGGCGATCGCTGCTTTCTTGACCGTGTCGGAGATCGGACCTTCGGGATCTTCACGCAGCGCCTGATAGGCGGCGACGGTGAGGAAGGGGCGCCAGCGCTTGCCAGCACGGGCCAGCCATTCGCGGGCGATGTCATCGCTGTGACCGCGGGATGGCCCCATAAGCGCGTCGAGCGACTCGCGGGTGAACCAAGTCTTCACCTCGTCGTGCAACTCGTTGAGATTCAGTCGGCGCGTTTTGTCCTCGCTGGTGAGATGGATGTAGTCCCAGACCCAGTCGATATCGACCAGCGTGTCGATGCAGTCGTCCTGCAACAGCGGCACCGCGACGGCGGGGATGGCGGCGGCTTCGACATAAGGAAAGGTGCGCTCCAGCACCGGCAGGCAGGAAATGCCGACGATGGCCTCGATCTTGCCGGTCTGAATGAGCGACATGACGATGGCGCTGCCTTCAGCCACGAGGACGGCGTAGCCGAGCTTTTCGGCCTCGTTTTGAAAGTCCTGGATGGAGCACAGGCCGCACTGCTTGCACAGCAGGCCGAATTCATCAAAAGGCGCGGGGCACTTGCTTTCGACGCGCAGGCACTTCGGCATCAGCAGCAGGCGCTTTTCAAAGGGCACGGTTGCCAGCGACTCGCGCCAGGTTTCGTTCGCCAGCAGCACGCCGACGTAATCGCGGTGGATTTTGTCGATGGCGTGAATGGTGAGGATTTTGTCCGTGTGCTCCTGCAGCTCCGCCAGCGGCACGGGCGGCACGAGTTTTTGATCCTCCGCATACGCGCGCACCCAGCCGAGGATCTGATCTCGATCCTGCTTGGTCTGCGGGATGTTTTTTTTCGGCTGCCGGATACGGCGGTTCAGCCCGGGAATGGGCGGCGGCAGGGTGGCGGAGCGGACGGCGACGGTGGACATGAACAAAAAAGGAGGGGAAACGAAAAGGATGACGAGGTGCGAAGGTTTTAACCGACCCCGGGGGGTGGAGTCTTGCAGTTATTGCGAGTGAATGTGCGAATCTTGCGCCGGCAGAGCGCCACCCCGGTATTGTCCGCCGTCGCTGAAGGCAGGATTAGACCACCGTACCTTGGCTCTTTTTCGGAGCGGTCTTTTTTCTGGGAGCACTCTCCGGAAGCCCTTCCTCCTGCAGGATGGTGTCCTGCGGCAGGGGTTCCGCGCCTTCCTCCCCTTGCGGATCGGACTCGGCAAACGGCACCGCCTTGCGGTAGAGCGTAAGCCGGGTTTCAAATTCACTGAGGAGCTTGGCGCGGTCCTCGTCGGGGAGGTCGGCGTCTTCCTTGAGCAGGGTCAGGCAGCGCTGTTGCCAGAGTTCGGCCTCTTTGAATTCTCCGTTGCGAGCGAGGGCCGCGGCCATGGTGTCGATCATCTCGTAGGGCTGCTCGTCGCTCTGGGCCATCTCGGCCACCAGTTTCAAGGCGCGGCGGGCCAGCAGCACGGCGGTCTCTCCGTTGTGCAGGTTCTCCTCCGGACAGGTGGAAAGGAACCACGCGAGGTTGTTCGAAGCCCACGGGTCCTCGGAGCGGGCTGCACGGCGATACCACGCCCCAGCACGCCGGTAATCCACCGGCACCCCCTGCCCCGTGTAGTACATGTTCGCCAACCGCGTCATCGCGGGGATGAAGTCCTGCTGCGCCGCCTTGAGGTACCAGAGCGCGGCCTTCGCAGTACTCTTTGCCACGCCATCGCCCCGCTCCAGTTTCGACGCGTAGGCGGTCTGCGAAGGCGGATTCCCCTGCTCTCCCGCCTTTTGGAACCACTCAGCGGCCTTGGCGGAGTCCTTTTTCACACCGCGCCCCTCCTCATACATGACCGCGAGACTGTGCTGTGAGAGGGCGAAGCCGAGATCCGCCGAGATGCGGTACCACTCCGCCGCCTTCGCCAGATCCTTCTTCACGCCCACCCCGTCCTCATAGAGGGTGCCCATGATGTGCTGCGCGCGGAGATGCTTTTGCTTTGCCGCCTTTTCGAGCGATTTCACGCCTTCCGCGAGGTTCTTCGCCACCCCTTCCCCGGTAATCATCCGCAGCCCCAGCTCGAACTGCGCGTCCGCGTCGCCTCTGTCGGCCCAGTTCTTCAGCTCCTCCTCATCCACCCGCTGAGCCATCAGGGAAGGACCTCCGGTCAAAATCGTGAGCAGCGACAAAGCGACCGTCAAAAGAGTGAAGCGTTTCGGATTCATGCAGGAAGTTACGTTTGGCAGCGGGGCTCTCAACCATCAAAATGAGCCGGGGTCTCAAATGAGGGCGAAAAAGCCCCCCAGTCCGCACCTTGCGCCCAAAAGGCTGCGGCCATGAAAGACAGGCCGGATTGACATTCGCATCAACCCGGTCATCATCCGCCAGCGTCGCGGGTGTAGTTCAATGGTAGAACACGAGCTTCCCAAGCTTGATACGTGAGTTCGATTCTCATCACCCGCTCCATTCTCACACAACGACGAAGCAGAGCGAGCGACGGAAACAGAACGGTTTTCAAGCTGCCCCAGGGGACCCAACCGGGCGGCTTTCCATCCGAAACCTTCAGCGCTTGTTTCGGCTCCGCACCCAAATGAACCATCATGCGGAAAGACTCCCTCATTGTTTTCCTGGCGCTCACCTTGTCCATGCACGCCGCCGAGGAGATAGCCGACATCATCACGATCGAAGCCGAGAGCTTTGCCAGACAGACGCTCAACGACAAGCGCAGGTGGCACATCACCTCCGCCACTTCGACGCCCGACATCGTGCCTGACGGTGATCCGCCGCACGTCGAAGGCGCAAGCGGCGGCTCCTACGTTGAGCTGCTGCCGGACACGCGACGCTCTCATGATGACAAGCTCATCAACGGCGAAAACTTCACCAACAAGGGCGGGCAGATGGCGATGCTGAGCTATCCGGTGAAAATCAACACCCCAGGCCGCTATTACATCTGGGTGCGGGCGTACTCGACTACCAGTGAGGACAACGGCCTGCACTTCGGACTCAATGGCGAATGGCCGGAAAGCGGCGCGCGCTGGCAGACCGTGCAAAAGAACGGCTGGAACTGGGACTGCAAACAACGCACCGAAGAAGTCCACGTCGGCGTGCCCATGCAGCTCTGGCTCGACATCGACAAGGCGGGCGATCACGAACTGCTGATGTCCATGCGCGAAGACGGCATCGAAGTCGATCAGATCATCCTCGCCAAGTCGGTGGACTTTCGACCTACGGGAGCCGAGGTCGAGCAACCTGCCGCCGCTGAGGCCAAAGTGCCCGTAGTGCCGGTAGTGATGCCGCGCCTGCCGGATGGCAAAGGCGGCGTCACCATCAACGGAGAGCTCAAGCAATGGCATAAGGTCTCACTCGCCCTCGACGGCCCATATGCGCACGAGCAGGACAACGCGCCGAATCCCTTCACGGACCTCGCCTTCAACGTGACCTTCACGCATGAAAGTGGAGCGCCGAAGTATGTCGTGCCCGGCTATTTCGCCGCTGATAGCGAAGCAGCGCACAGCTGTGAAACTTCAGGCACGACTTGGCTCGCACATCTCTCCCCCGACAAGACCGGCACCTGGAACTACCGCGTGAGCTTTGCCAGGGGCAAGCACGCGGCACTCGATGGCGGCGGCGAGGCGCTGAAGCCCTTCGATGGTCAAACCGGCAGCTTTCAAATTGCTGCCAGCGACAAGACAGGGCGCGACTTCCGGGCGCACGGTCGCTTGCAGTATGTCGGCGGGCATCACCTCCAGTTCGCCGGATCGAAGGAGTATTTCCTCAAAGCCGGCGCCGATGCGCCGGAGACGATGCTGGGTTATGCCGACTTCGACAATACCCAGGCAGGCAAACCCGACAAGGTGCCGCTCAAGACATGGCAACCGCATCTGCAGGACTGGCGGCATGGCGATCCGATCTGGCAGGGAGGCAAAGGCAAAGGCCTCATCGGTGCGTTGAACTACCTCGCCAGCAAAGGCGTGAACGCCTTCTCCTTCCTCACTTACAACGCCGCTGGTGATGGCGACAACGTTTGGCCCTTCATCCAGCGTGAGGACAAGCTGCACTACGACTGCTCGAAGCTCGGCCAGTGGGGCATCGTTTTCGATCACGCCACGCAGCTCGGCCTTTACCTGCACTTCAAACTCCAGGAGAACGAATCCGACGACGAGCGCCTCGGCCCCGCCCGCAAAAAGGTCCGACTGCCGGAGGCCCTCGACGGCGGCAGACTCGACGTCGAGCGGAAACTCTACTGCCGCGAACTCATCGCCCGCTTCGGTCACGCGCTCGCCTTGAACTGGAACATCGGCGAGGAAAACACCCAGACCAGCGACGAGGTGAGAGAGATGGTGAAATTCATCCACGACACTGATCCCTACCGGCATCCCATCGTCCTCCACACCTTTCCGCCGGAGCAGGAAAAAGTGTACAGACCGCTGCTGGGAGGCCAGTCCCTGCTCAGCGGGGTGTCGCTGCAAAACTCCTGGAAAGCCGCCCACCAGCAGACGCTGCTCTGGGTGCGCGAATCCGCCGCAGCCGGCCGCCCGTGGGTCGTCGCCAATGACGAGCAAAACCCCGCCGGTCTGGGTGTCCCGCCCGATCCCGGCTACAAAGGCCACGACGGCGTCGCCGTGGAGAAAACCAAGCCCAAGGGCACCAAGGCCGAGGGTAACTTCCAAGCCGCGCCCTACACCCTGCACGACATCCGCAAGCTCTGCCTGTGGGGCACGCTCATGGCCGGAGGAGCGGGCGTTGAGTACTACTTCGGTTACGCCCTGCCGGAGAACGACCTCGTCTGCGAGGACTTCCGCAGTCGTGACAAAAGCTGGGATTTCTGCCGCATCGCGCTCGACTTCTTCCGTGACGAAAAGATTCCCTTTCAGGAGATGTCGAGCGCCGACGCCCTCGTCGGCAACGACAAGCACGACAACAGCCTGTACTGCCTCGCCAGGGCCGGAGACACCTATCTCGTTTATTTGCCTGAAGGCGGCGGAGCCGAGCTCGATCTCGGCGGTGCCGCCGGCGGCTTCACCGTGAGCTGGTTCAATCCCCGCAGCGGCGGTTCCTTGCAGTCCGGCTCCGTCGAAAACGTCAGCGGCGGCGGCAAAGTCAGCCTCGGCGCCGCACCATCGGATGAGGGAGAGGACTGGCTCGTCGTGATCCGGCGTTGACGCGAAAAAATCACGTTAGCTTTTCTCACGGTGGCAGTGTTGGAGTGATGGATTCCATGCGCCCCACCTTCACCTTTGGCTGTTTTCTCTTCGGAACCGTGCTCAGCGCGGCGGCTGTGGACTATGAAAAGGACATCCGGCCTATTTTCGAGGAGAACTGCCTCAAGTGCCACGGACCGGACAAGGAGAAATCCGGCTTTCGCGTCGATCAACGCGCCGTGATGCTCAGGGGCGGTGATTCCGGTCTCAAGGCGCTCGTTCCCGGTGATCCGGCGGCGAGTTATTTGATCGAGGTTGTGAAGGGCGAGGTGGATCCCGACATGCTCATGCCGCCGAAGGGTGATCCTTTGTCCGCAGAGCAGATCGCGCTGCTGGAGCAGTGGGTCAGGGAAGGTGCGGAGTGGCCGGGACAAATGGACGCGGTGGCAAAGGTGACCTCGGATCTGTGGTCGCTCCAGCCAGTGCTTCGTCCCGCCGTGCCGGAGGTCGCAGAAGCGAAGACGCCGGTCGATGCCTTCCTGCTGCGCAAGCTCCGCGAAAACAAACTCACCCGCAGCGAACCTGCCGACGCCCGCTCGCTCATTCGCCGCGCATCGGTGATCCTCACCGGCCTGGAGCCGACACCCGGGCGCGTGGCGCAGTTTTTGACCGACTCGAATGCCGACGCAGACGCCGCCTACACCGCGCTGGTGGATGAGTTGCTTGCCTCACCGCATTTTGGCGAGCGCTGGGCGCAGCACTGGCTGGATGTCATCCGCTGGGCGGAGTCGAACGGCTCGGAGGCCAACCTCTACCGCAAAAACGCGTGGATTTACCGCGACTACGTCATCCGTGCCTTCAACGAGGACCGTCCTTATGATCAGTTCGTCCGGGATCAGCTCGCCGGTGATCAAACGGGCAATGGCGAGGCCACGGGCTTCCTCGTCGCGGGTCCGCATGTGCCCGCAGCCACCGTCGGCCGCGAGCCGACCGCCATTCGTCAGGCGCGGGCGGACCGCATGGATGAAATCATGCAGACGGTCGGAGCTTCCATGCTCGGCATGACGATCGGCTGCGCACGCTGCCACAATCACAAGTTCGATCCTATTTCGATTCAGGATTACTACTCGCTGACCGCCGTTTTTCAGGGTGTCGAGTTTGGAGGACGTCGTCCGGAGTTGTCGCAGGATCACCCGCGCGTGAAACGCGCGAACGAACTCTACACGCTGATGGCGGAGCAGCGCGGCATTCTGCGCAAAGGCGTCGACTTCTGGGAGGAAAACAACGGCGGCTACACGGACATGGTGTTCCCCAACACGACGACGCGGGTGCTGCGCATCGAGTTTGACAGGCCGCAGACATTCATCGACGAACTCGAAGTCTTTGGCACCGGGGATTTCAAAGAGAACCTCGCCGCCGCAGCCGTCGGCACCAAGCTGGTGGAAGACCCGGCCATGGCAGACCCTGGCGCCGGAGTCCACCGGGCCAACGACGGCGAGTATGGCACGATGGTTTGGAAATCGAAGGCACCGCAAGGCGGCAAGCAGAAACCCTGGGTGGAGATTCATTTCAAGGAGGAGCAGGAAGTGAACCGCTTCCGATTCAGCTCGAATCGCGAGTACTACTTTGAGACTGACTACCTCGACAACGGCAACAAGAGCGGCAAGAGCAACTTCCCCGGCTATCGCATCCTCGCGCAGCAGCCGGATGGCAGTTGGCAGGAAGTGGGCAGCACGCAGCAGGCCCGGGCGGCATTGAAAGCGCCCGCCTTGAAAGCCGCATCGGAGCGCCTGCATGAGCATTTGACGGCGTTGTCCGAGGAGGGGCCGCGTCACAGTTTCGTGGCACGTTTTGAGAAGCCTGCGGTGACTCGCGTCCTCAGCCGCGGCAGCCCGGAGAATCCCGCCGATGAAGTCATGCCGGCCGGCTTCGCCATTCTCGAAGGCGACCTCGGCCTCGACTCCTCCACGCCAGATGCGGAGCGCCGCAAGCGCTTCGCCGAATGGCTCACACGACCCGAGCAGCCGCTCACGGCGCGGGTGTTCGTCAATCGCGTCTGGCATCACGTCTTTGGTTCCGGCATCGTGCCGACCACCGCCGATTTTGGTAAAGCCGGTGCGCCGCCGAGTCATCCCGAGCTGCTCGACTACCTAGCCGCAGAATTCGTCAAACCGCAGGACAAAGGTGCGAAGCCCTGGGGCATCAAAGACCTCATTCGTCGGCTCGTTCTCACCGACGCCTTCCGCCAGTCCAGCGCACCGCGTGAAGACGGACTTCAGGCCGATGCGGGCAACGCGCTGCTCTGGCGCTACTCGCCGCAGCGAGTGGAAGCCGAGGTCATTCGCGACAGCATCCTGCAAGCCTCCGGCAAGCTCGATCCGACGCTCGGCGGTCGCAGCTTCCGCATTCACAACGAAAAGAAGACCTACGCGCAGTGGCAGGTCATCGACAATCACGGCCCGCAGACCTGGCGTCGCATGATCTACCAGGAGCGCATGCGACGCGTGGACGACCGCATCTTCACCGCCTTCGATTTTCCCGACTGCGGCCAGGTGGCGGCCAAGCGCCCCGTCTCCACCACCCCACTCCAGGCGCTCAATCTCATGAACAGCGACTTCGTCGTCGAGCAGAGCCGCTTCATCGCCGAGCGGGCCAAGAATGACACCACCGGACAAAACAACGCCGCCGCCGTGCGCCGTGTTTTTGAACTGCTGCTCACCCGCGAACCCACGCCGGACGAACTCGCCGCATGCGAGCACGTGGAACTCAACCTCGTGGCCCGCAGCCTCATCAACTCCAACGAATTTGCCTTTCTGCCATGAACATCGCCGAAATCATCTCACCTCACGGGCGCGGTCTGCTGGACCGGCGCAACTTCATGCGTGGCACGGGCATGGCTTTTGGGGGGCTGGGGCTGAGCCAGCTTCTGGCGTCTGAAGAGAAGACGAACTTCGCCGGAAAAGTCCCCATTCGTCCGCAGATCGATCCCGACAATCCGTATGCGCCGCGCCAGCCACATTTCCCGATGCCTGCGAAGCGCGTGCTGGTGATCTACTGCCCGGGGGCGGTCAGTCACGTGGACACTTTTGACTACAAGCCGATGCTGACGAAGTTTCACGGGCAGAAGCCGCCGGGCATGCCCGAGGTGACGTTTGAAGGACCGAGCGGCAACATTGCGAAACCGTTTTGGGATTTCAAACCGCGCGGGCAAACAGGCAAGATGGTTTCCGATCTGCTGCCGAACATGGCGGAGTTGGTCGATGACTTCTGCTTCTTCCACGCGCTTAGCACTCAGACCAGCGCTCATCCGCAGGGCGAGAACTTTATGAACACCGGGTTCACGATGGAAGGATTCCCTTCCTTCGGTGCATGGACGACGTATGCGCTTGGCTCCGAGTGCTCGGATCTCCCGGCGTTTGTTGCGATCAACGATCCGCGCGGGCTTGCACGCTCCGGCAAGAACAACTTCGGCAGCGGCTTCCTGCCTGCGGCCTTCCAAGGCACGGATTTCACCGCGAAGAGTCCGCCGGCAAATCTGCGCCGTCCCGCTGGCTATTCTGCGGCGGATGATCGCTCGACGATCGATCTGCTGAAGCGGCTCAACAGCCGTCACCTTGAGAAGTTCCCGGGTGATGCCAATCTCGCGGCGCGTGTGGCCAGCTATGAACTTGCTGGCCGCATGCAGATGTCTGTACCGGAGATCATGGACCTCGCGGGCGAGCCGGAGTCGATTCACAAGGAATACGGCACCGACACCGGCACCGATCTGAAACGCGAGTATGCGAAGAACTGCATCCTCGCCCGCCGCCTCATCGAGAAAGGCGTGCGCGTGGTGCAGCTCTTCAACGGCAGCGATCCCGCGGGCGGCAACGGCATCACCAACTGGGACTCCCACAGTAACATCCAGGACACGCACGCCATGCAGGCGGAGATCATGGATCAGCCGACCGCCGCGCTCATCCGCGACATGAAACGCCGCGGCCTGCTGAATGACACGCTCATCGTCTGGGCCACCGAGTTTGGCCGCATGCCCTTCCTCCAAGGCAACGGCACGGGTCGCGATCACAATCCGGGCGCATTCACCTGCTTCCTCGCCGGAGCGGGAGTGAAGAAAGGCTTCAGCTACGGAGAGAGCGATGAGTTTGGCTTCAAATCGGCCCTGAACGAGACCTCGGTCTATGATTTCAACGCCACGATCCTGCATCTCATGGGCCTCGATCACGAGCGCCTGACTTTCTACCACAACGGTTTCGAACGCCGCCTCACGAACGTCCATGGGCATGTCGTGAAGGACGTGCTGGCGTAGGAATGGCGTTTCTCAGCGCGCACTTGACCGGCTCTCCTCGTGGAGATTCTGAATCTCCACGTCACTAAGCGCGACTTTGAAAATGGCGAGCTCGTCCATGCGACCGTTGAGATTGCGGATGGCGAAGGTGGGCTCCTCCCGGAAGGGCTGCCCCCAGTTGCCTATCTCGGCGTTGCCGATGCGCAGGGTCTTGATGAAAAATCGGTCTTCGATGACCTGGCGGCTGATGCGCTCGCCATTGACATAATGCGATACGACACGCTTCTCCGGATCGAACACGGATGCCAGATGCAGCCACTGGCCGCTCATGGAGATGTCCCACATCGGCGGCGAAAAATAGACGCGATGGAAGCCGGCGTCATTGGGTGATCCGGGATTGGGCCGGGTGTCGTCCACCATGACCGAAAGCATCATTTTGCCATCGTTGCGGATCTGCCAGTGCGGTTCTCCGGTCTCGTAGCCGTCGCCCATGAAGAGCGCGTTGTACCAGCGGTCGAGGCTGTCGATGCGCACCCAGCAGGCGAAGGTGAAGGCCGGAAACTCGCCGGGCACATTCACTCGCACCCGCGAACCCGGACGATGAAATTCAAGCGCCGACTTCATGCCCGGCCAGCGACCGGCGACAGGTGCGGCGAGCACGGCGGCGCCGTCGAGTTCGGCGTTGCGCGGCATGCCGAGGTTTTGAATGAGAGCACCGGGCATCGCTTGATCAAAGCTGTAGTAGGCGATGAGCCGCGGATCCCGGGCCAGGGTGTTTCGGTGCGACTGCCAGCGCTCAAAATCTGCGCTGCGCTGTGCCATGGCCTGCGTGTCGAGTCGATTGAGGTCCGGGAAGGTGACGCGTCCCGTCTCCGCCGGTGCTGCAGCTCCGCCGGCGGGCAATCCCCACGCCGCACCCTGTTTGACGAGGCGTTCGGCTTCCTGCTGATGATGCAGGGCGACCTCGCCTTTGAAGACTTCGACGTGGGCCTTCCCGTTTCGCACTTCGAGACCGAACTCGGTGCCAAGATCGATGATTTCCGTCGTGGGTGCCTGCAGCTTGAATCCACGTGCTGCGGGCGGCACCTGCATGCGTACGCTGCCTTCGCCGCAAGCGGCCTCCCACGCCGACTTGAGGGCAATTTCAGCGGGGCCCTGGACGGTCATCGTGGCGCCGGAGTAGAACTGAATTTCAGCCGTGCCGGATTGCAGGCGAAAGACCTCGCCAGCCAGTGTATCGCCTTCACGATGGAGCTTCGACTGTTCCGGCCATGCGGCATCAAACAAGCGGCGCACGACGGCAAAACCCTCCGCCGACGGTTCTTCGCCGTTGGTCGTGGTGATCGTGGCGTCGTCCTTCGCCGGACCACCCTGCCAGTACATGAGAGCCAGGCCGAGCAGGAACGCGATCGCTGCCGCGGCGGCCATTTGCATCGGGGTTCTGAAGCGCCAGCGCTGGGGCTTTGGAAACTCGAGCTTGGCCGGTTCGTCGGCGCTCTGCCAGGCATTGACCGCGAGATCGTCGCCGGCGCATTCCATCTGCAGGTGATGGTCCAGCGCGAGAAAGCGCCGCATCACGGCCCGAAACGGCGGACTGGAAGCGAGGCGGTCCTGCATCGCACCAAACGCTGCGGAGTCGATCGTGCCGTTCAGGTAGGCGTCGAGCCAATCCTGCTCTTCGCCGGACAAATCATCAAAACGTGTGGATGACGATTTCATGCCGGGTCGGGTTGTTGGAGTTTCGATTCCACGCAGTTCATGAGCTGACGACGCAGGCGGTTCAGCCGCATGTAAAAGGCCGCGGCGGTCGAGCCCGCCTGCTCCGCGAGTTCCTTCACGTTCACGCCCTGGGTGTGGGCCAGCGTGAGAAACCGCCGCTGCATCTCCGGCACTTCCTGCAGGCAGGACTCCAGCGCCGCGTGCTCCGCGTCGCGCTGGTCCATTTCCTCGACGCCCTCGTCCGCCATCAGTTCCAGCACGTCCTCGCGGAAGACCAGCCTGTCACGCGCCATCTTGCGCCGATACGCCAGCGCCTCGAAGCGAGCGATGACGCATCCCCACTTCATGAAATTCGTCTCCGGATCATACTGGTCGAACTTCCGCCACATCACGATCGCCGTCTGCTGCACCACCTCGTCCGCATCCGCCCAGTTTGGCAAAAGAGACCGCACAAAGCGGCGCAGATCGCCCTCATGGTGCGCGAACTTCTTCACGAAGACCTCGTAGCGGGCGTCTTCCTGGGGATCGGATTCTTGGGGGGTGGCGGACATGTCTCTTTGCAACACAACACTGCCAATCGGCAGCAATGCTAACACTGTTTTTTTGCGGGATGCCGGCATCGTCATTCCCGCGCCCGCGAGTCGATGCAAATGGTCACGGGGCCATCATTGACCAGCGCCACCTTCATGTCCGCGCCGAAGATGCCGCGCTCGACCCTTTTGCCCATCTCGGCCTCCAGCATCTTCAAAAACTGCTCGTAGAGCGGGATCGCGATCTCTGGACGCGCCGCACGGATAAAGCTGGGGCGATTGCCCTTCTTCGTGCTCGCATGCAGCGTGAACTGGCTCACGACGAGCAGCCCGCCGCCGATATCCTTAACGCCGAGGTTCATCTTGCCCTCCGCATCGCCAAAGATGCGCATCTGCGTGACCTTCTGCACCAGCCACGCCGCGTCATCGACCGTGTCCTCATGCTCGATGCCCGCAAGGATCATCAACCCCGCGCCGATCTGGCCGGTAATTTGACCATCAATGGTGACGGAGGCTTCGGAGACGCGTTGGAGGACGAGGCGCATGGATGGAATGACGAAACCAGAATGGCGAATGCCGAATGATTGGAACTATCGGCGTTCGTTCCAGCGATACGCAGCGAGCGAGTTTTTCCAGAAGTACTTCTCGCAGGCATCGTTGCCTTTGGCGCGGAAGTATTCGTCCACGATCTTGAAAACGACATCGTAGGGAGCGCCGCGATCGGAGACGGGCCAGTTGCTGCCGTAGATGAGGCGGTCGGGGCCGAAGGTTTCCCAGAGATGATCGAGAATGGGCAGGTAGTAGGCGGTGTCGCGTGGCGCCTGGCCGGGTTCGCACTTCACCTGCTCGACGAGCGCAGACACTTTCATGAAGGTGTTTGGCTGTTTCGCCACGGCACGGATGTTGTCCTTCCATTCTGGACGCAATGCCTGCGGATCACCCGAAGCACCGAGGTGGTTGATGAGGACACGCAGATCCGGCACATCGGCGGCGAGTTTGGCTGCGTGCGGGAGGTAGTTGGGGCCTCCGTTCAAGTCGAGTTCGAGACCGTGTTCGGCGAGGAGCCGGGCACCGGCGAGAACGTGGTCGTTCATCGCAGCATCGAGCAGGAAATTGCCGCTCCAGCGGATGCCTCGGAAGATCGGATTCGCAGCGAAGCGCTTCAGATTGGCGGCAAATTCGTCGCCAGGATCGAGATGGCCGACGAAGCCGACGATGGACTTCTCCTTCGCGGAGAGATCGAGGATCCACTGATTGTCTTCCACGAGCTTGCTGGCTTCGACGACGACCGTCTCCTTGACGCCATGCGGGGCTGCGACGGCAAGCCAGTCGGCTGGCAGTACGGTGCGGTAAAGCTTCGAGCCCTTCGCCGGCCACGGCACGCCACCGGGACGCGCGGGATCATAGAAATGCGTGTGCGTGTCGATGATGCGCGTCGCAGGCGGTGCCGCCTGTGTGACTTCGGGGAGCAGGGCGGCGGCGGCGGTAGTTTGAAGGAAGCGGCGGCGGTTCATGGCAAACAAACGTCACACGATCTCGATGTGCTGCGGTAAAACGTCGAGGGCAATCGTCAGCGCCTTTTTGGTGCGGGCGTGGACGCGCAGGAGTACATCGCCTGCGCGAACCTGCGTGCGGGTCTTGGCGATTTGATCGCAGCCGACGGCGAAATCGACGGGATCGGCGGCTTTGGAACGTCCGGCACCGAGTTCGAGGACGACGTGGCCGATGCCGCCGGCGTCCATTCGTGTGAGCACGCCGCTGGCGGATGCCTTGAGTTCACCGATGAACGGGGCGCGGTGGACGGTGGTGATTTTTTCGAGCGATTCGACGTTGCCGCCCTGCAGGGCGACCATCTGCTGAAACTTGGCCCAAGCATCGCCGCGATGGAGCATCTTCTGCAGGTCGGAACGAGATGAAACGGCGACGGCAGAGGCGAGGTCGAGGACGATGTCTTCCAGATCCTGCGGGCCTTCGCCTTTGAGGCAGCGCACGCATTCGGCGACTTCGAGGGCGTTGCCGGCGGATTCGCCGGTGGGCTCGTTCATCGCGCTCAATCGAACGCTGGAGCGCACGCCGAGGGCGTTGCCGACGCGGACCATGCTTTGCGCGAGCTGGTGCGCCTGCTCCTCGGTCTTCATGAAGGCGCCGCTGCCGTATTTCACGTCGAGCACGAGGCGGTTGAGGCCCTCGGCGAGTTTTTTGCTCATGATGCTGGCGGTGATGAGCGGGATGCTGGGCACGGTGCCGGTGACATCGCGGAGGGCGTAGAGTTTTTTGTCGGCCGGACAGATGCCCGCCGTTTGGCCGACCATGACGCAGCCGACCTGGTCGATGACGTGGTGGATTTCCACCTCGTTGAGCTGCGTGCGGAAGCCGGGGATGCTTTCGAGCTTGTCGAGGGTGCCGCCGGTGATGCCGAGGCCGCGACCGGAAATCATCGGCACCCAAACTCCATCGCAGGCGAGCAGCGGCGCGAGGACGAGGGAGGTTTTGTCGCCAATGCCGCCGGTACTGTGCTTGTCCACACGGATGGGGTCGTGGTCGTTCCATGCGAGCATGGTGCCGCTGTGCAGCATCGCGTCGGTGAGGGCGGCGGTTTCCTCCGGGGTCATGCCGCGGAAGAAGATCGCCATCGCCAGCGAGCTCATCTGGTAGTCCGGCATGTCCCCGCGGGTGAAGGCGTCGATCACGGCCTTGATCTCCGCAGTAGAGAGCGAGCCGCCGTCGCGCTTGCGCTCGATGAGGGTGGGGATGTGCATGACGGGAGGAGTCGAGGAGCAGGCAACGGTCTTGCAGGCGGCGTCATTCGCTCTAGTCTGGACGCATGGACCGACCCGCCGCCATCGCACAGATTCGTGAAGCCTGCAAAAACATCGCCCTTCAATTCATGAAGATTCATCCCGCCGTGCCCGGACTGGGAGACGAGGAGACGCAGAAAGAGTGCCTGCGGTGCGCCCATGAGATGACGGTGCTGCTGGAGACGATCAAGAAGCGCATCGGCAGGCTGGAGCGCACGGACGACAGCACCCTTCTCTGACATTCGGCTTACTTGCACCGCAACGGGCCTCACCCGAACCTTTCCCTTCATGAAACGTCTTTTCTGCCTTCTCGTCCTCGCCGCCTCCAGCCTGAAGGCCGAGGTGAAGCTGCCCGCCATGTTCTCCGACGGCATGGTGCTGCAGCAACTGCAACTGGTGCGCATCTGGGGCACGGCGGACGCCGGTGAGGAGGTGAAGGTGACCTTCGGCGAGCAGGCGCACAGCATGCTGACGGCTGCGGACGGCAAATGGTCGATCACGCTGAATCCGATGAACGCGAACGCGACGCCTGCGGAGCTGGTGGTGGCGGGCAAGAACACGATCACCATCAAAAACGTGCTGGTGGGCGAGGTGTGGATCTGCTCCGGGCAGTCCAACATGCAATGGACGGTAAAGCAGGCCGGGAACGCGGAGGCGGAGATCGCGGGCGCGAATCATCCGCAGATCCGCATGCTCAACGTGGAGCGGAACCCGAGCATGACGCCGCAGGAGGACTGCAAAGGCGCGTGGAAGGAGGCGACTTCGGCCAATGTGGGCGACTTTTCGGCCGTGGGTTACTACTTTGGCCGGCACCTGCATCAGGTGCTGAAGGTGCCGGTGGGACTGATCAACACCTCCTGGGGTGGAACGCGGATCGAGGCGTGGACGAGCCGCGAGGCGCTGGAGGAGCGGCCCTGCGCGAACGAGCTGCTGGCGGACTGGCAGGAGCACGTTTCCAAATGGGATGCGGCGAAGGAGCAGGCGTCCTTTGAGAAAAGGAAAGCCGATTGGCAGGCGCTGGTGAAGAAGATCGACGAGGAGAACGCGAAGCTGCCCGCCGGCGAGAAAAAGACCAAGCCGCAGGCGCCGCGCCCGCCGGATGATCCGACCAAGACGCCGCACCACCCGAGCGTGCTGTTCAACGGCATGGTGGCGCCGCTGGTGCCCTACGGCATCAAGGGGGTGATCTGGTACCAGGGCGAGTCGAACCAGCGCCGGGCCTTCCAGTATCAGGAGCTGATGCCGACGATGATCAACGACTGGCGCAAGCAGTGGGTGGACGCGTTTTCCTTCTACATGGTGCAACTGGCGAACTTCGGGAACGGCCGGCCGGTGACGAAGGATGCCGGCGTGCCGGACACCTGGGCGGAACTGCAGGAGGCGCAGACGCTGACGGCGCAAACCATCGACAAATGCGGCATCGCGATCATCAACGACATCGGAGAGCAAAACGACATCCATCCGAAGAACAAGCAGGAGGTGGGCCGGCGGCTGGCGCTGTGGGCGCTGGCAAACGACTATGGCCGCACGGGCAGCGAGTACAGCGGACCGCTTTACCTCTCCTCGGTGGTGCAGGGGGACAAGGTGCGGGTGCAATTCACGCACGTCGGCGGCGGCTTGAAAACACGCGACGGCAAGGAGCCCGGGCACTTCCAGATCACCGGAGCCGACCAGAAGTGGGTGTGGGCGAAGACGAAGATCGAGGGCAACGAAGTGGTGGTCTGGAGCGACGAGGTGCCGGAACCGGTGGGCGTGCGCTACGCGTGGGCGAGCTGGCCGGAGGGTGCGAATCTCATGAATGCGGAGGGGCTGCCCGCCTCCTGCTTCCGCACGGATGACTTCATTCCCTCCACGCTGGGCGTGGTGTCTCCCTTCAAGGAAAACGCCGCGCCGCAGGCTCCGGCGAAACCGTGATCGTCCGCCGCGAACGTGCATCTTTTCCTCGCCGAACCCGATGTGACGCCGTTCCTGGCGGATGAAATGCGGCGGACTGCGCCGGGTGCCGCGCTGCGGGAGATGGACGGGCTCGGCATCGGTGCGGAGGCGGACATGCGGGGGCGTTGGCTGGCGTTTGCGCGACAGACGCTGCCGGATGCGGTGGAGGTGGGCGCGGCCTCGATCAATGCCTGGGCGGACCGGATCATCGAAGCTGTGGCCGGAGTGTTTCCGGACGGAGATCCCTGGCGTCTGCATGTGTGGCCGGGCTACGGCGAAGGCAGGGCCGGCGAAAACCGCTGCGAGCTGATCCGCGCGGCCGTGATGGAGCGGCTAAAAAAACGGCGCAGGCATCTGCTGCGCTCGCTGGAGGAGTCGGAGGCCGTCTTCGATGAGAAGACTTCACTGG
Source organism: uncultured Prosthecobacter sp. (assembly GCA_964452755.1). GTDB lineage: Bacteria > Verrucomicrobiota > Verrucomicrobiia > Verrucomicrobiales > Verrucomicrobiaceae > Prosthecobacter. The sequence continues at coordinate 67,179 of CAYVQY010000003.1, forward strand.
TTCAGTGTTTTCTGACCGCGCCGGATGCCGGCTGGCTCTCCGCGTGCCGTGCGCCGCAGCCGCATGTATGGCGGCACTTGGTTTCGTTTTTTCCACGCGGTCATATGCCGTGGGCGGAGGACAAGAGCGCCCCGTCACGCGCCTTTGCGAAGCTGGTGGAAGCGGAGGCACGGCTGGGACGCCAGATCGAAAAAAGCCAGACCTGCGTGGACCTGGGCGCGTCGCCGGGCAGTTGGAGCTATGTGGCGCTGAACCGGGGAGCGCGGGTGATCGCGGTGGACCGTTCGGAATTGCGCGAGGATCTGATGCGGCATCCGGGGTTGCGGCTGGAGATCGCGGACGCCTTCAAGTTCAAACCTGCGCAGGTCGTGGACTGGCTCGTGTGCGATGTCATCGCCGCGCCGCAGCGCAGCATCGACCTGCTGCTGGAATGGCTGCGCGAGAAGCGGATGCGGAACTTTGTGGTGACGATCAAATTCAAAGGCCACGACGAGTATGCCGTGCTCGAAACGCTGAAACGTGAGGCAGCGCCGCTGTGCGCGGACTTTTACCTCACCCGGCTGTGCGCGAACAAGAACGAAGTCTGCGCCTTCGGCGTGGTGTGAGCGTCACGGAGCGACGCGGATGAGGAAGTAGCCGTGGAAGGGCGGCAACTGCGGAGTCTCCAGCGAGGATTCGGCGGCCTGTGGACGCCATGCCGGAGAGCCGGCGCTGTCGTCGAGGTAGTAGCCCGAGTATCCGGTGACACCCGGTGCGGCATCGCCATTCCAGAGGCGCAGACGATCGGCGAGTTCAGGCGTGGCGTCGGCGTGCAGACCTGCGACGGGGGCGGTGATCGCGGCGGGCCAGCCGGTGCCGATGAGGCGGGTGCCGGCACCGGATGGCAGCGGCAGTGGAGCGAACGAAACTTCGCCGGTGAAGGTGCGGATGACGGTGGCGTCGCGCGTTTGCACGAGCAGAGCCTCCTGCGGTGAAAGCGGGCGCGCGTTCATGCCGAGAAGTCCGTCGCTCCAAGCACCGTCAACAAGGGAGAGGCTGGTGTAGGCGGAGGTGGCCGAATCGAAGAGCTGGAGCCGGTCGTCCGCGGCAAAGGCCTCCGGCGGCAGCAGGGCGGCGAACGTCCAGTGCGTGCGGAGGGCGATGCGAGCGCCGAGAATGGCGGATGGTGCGTTTTCCGTGAGCGTGATCACGCTGCCGCTGCTGGTGGCGGCGTCGATTTCAAAATGACGTCCTGCAAGAGTGCCGTCGAGGACCTCCAGGTAGTGAGAGCCTGCGGGGAGCGAGAACGAAACAGGGAGGGTGATTTCCCTGCCGACGAGACCAGCAGCGCGACCTGTGAAAAGCGCCTGGCGCACCAGCGGCATGCTGAAAGTGCGGGTGCCGGGTGCGAAGGTCTGGCGGCTCCAGCCGAGGATTGGGGAAACGGCGGCGGCTTCCGATGTGCCGTCTCGATCGGCGTCGAGTTCCACGCGGACGCGGAGGAAGCCGGTGTCGGGGCCGGCGGCGATGTCGGCGTAGCGGCGGGTAACGGTGCCGTCCGCATTGAAGACGGCGGCTGCGGGCAGCGCGAGGCGCGTCCAGGAGGCGGCATCAATATCCTCGGTGGTTTCGATGGAGACCACGATGTCATCCTGCAGCGAATTCGGTCGCGTCAGGGAGAGATCGATCCGCGAGCCGTCCGGAGTCTGTTCGAGTTTCATGCGTTCAACGCCGAGACCGCTGAGGGGATCGGTGCCGAGGGCGTATTCGAGGAGGTTGGCCGCGCCATCGGCGTCCGGGTCATCCAGAGGGCCGCCGATGTCGCGTGCCCGGCTCCAGGTCAGCAGGGTGACGGGAGCGGCTTCCCCGGAGGCGCTGTCCGCCATGGAGAGATTCCGCTCAGTGCGAGACGCGGAAGCAAAACCGCTGCCGAGCGTGGAGACGAACCCAAGATCGCGGGTGAGGTCCACGCGGTCGTCTTCGTCGTCATCAAAGCCGCCGTCGGACCCGGATTCCGCCACGCCGACCGGCGCGAAGCCTGCGCGCACGGAGAAGACGCCGGTGCTGGCGCCGTTGACGGCGGGATTGTCGTTGAAGATAAGATCCTGGCCGGCGTCGTCATCACCCAGAGTCACGGCAGCCATGGGCACCAGTCCCTCTAGCGGCATGCCGGGCGCGAACTGGGAGGCTGGGACGTGCAGGAAGTAGCTGCCGTTGTTGACGTTATCGATGAGGTAGCGGCCCTTGCTGTCCGAGACGGCCGCGCCGAGGGGCTCATCCTCGCCGGGCGTTGCATTTTCGGCATAGAGCAGGACGACCACGTCCTGGATACGCTCTCCGGGATTGAGCACGCCGTCTCCGTTGATGTCGAGGAAGACGAAGTTACCGACTTTCGAGCTGGCCCAGAGGCCGAAGTCGAGGCTCAGGTTCGTGTCAGGATCGTTGTCCCCGTCCGAGATCGGCTCTCCGCCGCCGGTCAAGGTGACGACCGGGCTGAAGAGGGCCGTACCGGGGCCGCCGGGCTGGCTGCCGTCGTTGTTATTGTTCACGTTGTCATCGGTCAACGCGGGCGTGCCACTGGCGACCTGGTAGGATTTAGGCGGCGTGACTTTGACGTAGTAGCGGCCGGGAGGGACGCTGGTGAAGAGATAGGCGCCGGTCGCGGGCGTGAGGATGCTGCCTCCGGTTTGCGCGTCTGCGGCGGAGCCGGAGCCGCCGAGGGCGCCGTCATCACCGGTGGCGAAGAGCTGCACCAATGCGCCTTCGATACCGGGCTCGCCGGGATCGAAGAAGCCGTCGTTGTCGAGGTCTTCAAAGACGAGGTTCCCGACGGAAAGTGCGCGCACGGAGAGGGAGTAGTCCACCAGCGCCAGGCAGCCGTAGGCATCCTGCACCTTGACCTTGAAGATGAAGTCACCGACGACCGAAGGCGCACCACTGATGACGCCGTTGGCGGCCAGGAAGAGTCCCGTTGGCAGCGCCCCCTGGTCGATGACAAAGGTGTAGGGCGCCGTACCTCCCGTGGCGGTCAGTGTTCGCTCATAAGCGCCGCCAAAGTAGGCGGTCGGCAGCGTGAACGGGGTCAGGCTGATGAGCGGACAGGCCGGGGCGAGGGTGTAGCTGCGTGTGCCGGCGCAGCCGTTCGCATCCGTGGCGCGGACAGTGAAGGTGCGGGTGACCGCCTGGGTGGGGGTGCCGCTGATCACGCCGGTGGAAGCATTCAGGCCGAGTCCAGGCGGCAGGGTGCCGCTGGTGATGTCATAATTGTAGGGTGCCGCACCACCGCTGCCGGAGACCGTGTGACTGTAAGCCGTCCCGACCGTACCCGCGGGAAGCGAAGCGGCGCTCAAAGAGACGACCGGGCAGATCTGAAGGCTGACCGTCTGCGTCCCCTGACAACCATAGATGTCCGTGACGCGCACGGTGAAACTGGTAGCGGGGCTGGCGGCAGCCGTGGGAGTTCCGGAGATGACACCCGTAGCGGCGTTGAGGGTGAGACCGGTCGGCAGCGCACCGCTGGTGACGGCCCACGATCCATAGGGTGCGGTGCCGCCGCTGGCTGCCAGAGTGCGAGAGTAGGCGGTGCCTACGGTGCCCGCAGTCAAAGACACAGGCGTGATGCTGATCGCGGGACAGACCGGAGTGACCGAATAGTCGCGCGTGGCGGTGCAGCCGTTCGCATCGGTCGAGGTGATGGTAAAAGCTGCGGCCGCGCTGCTGGAGGGAGTGCCGCTGAGAAGGCCGGTGGCGCCGTCGAGCGTCAATCCCGCCGTAAGGGATCCGCCGCTGACGCTGAAGATGAACGGCGGATGAACGCCGACGGAACTGAAGGTCTGCGAGTAGGGCGTGCCGACCGTGGGTGTCGGCAGCGCGGCCGGATTCACCTGGAACGGCACGCAGGCAAACAGGGCCATGTGATCCTCCACTTCCCCGAGTCCGCCGGCTCCGGTGGAGGCGGCGTTTTGATCAGCCGTCAGGCGGAAGCGTGTCCCCCGATTGCCGGGGATGGCGTCGATGGGCGTGACAAAGGAAAGGATTTGCGTCGCACCGTTGGTGCCGCTGGCGACGAGGACATTGGCGGCGATCTGCTCTCCGGCATCATCAAAGGAGCCGTTGTCGTTGAAGTCGATCCACGCGTGCAGATAACCGGGAGCTCCGGTGTTGTTGGTCACGACGACCGTGGCTTCACCCACGGTGCCGGGCGTGAGTACGGGAAGGGTCACGCCGTCTTCGTCGTCGCTGGCGGTGTTGTCGTCGCCCGTGGCGTTCGCATTGTTCGTCGGCAGGTACTCCGTGTCCGCCAGCGCCCCCATGCGCAGGTCGGAACTGGCCAGATTGGACGCGTTGGCGGCGCGGCTCCAGTCGCCAAAATCCGTTTCCGGCACGGCGACGTTGGCGATGTGGTCTTCGACCTCGCCGATGCCGGCGTTTCCGCTGATGCCGGGGGACATGATGCTGGTGAGACGGAAACGGGTGCCGAGGCTCGCGCCCGTCACGGCTGCGGGCGGGACCGTGAAGCTGACATTCACCGTGCCGCCGAAGGTGCCCGGGGGCACCACCGTGTCGATGGCGATCTGCTCCCCGGGATCATTGACCGCGTTGTTGTTGTTGAAGTCGAACCAGACGTTCAGATAAGCCGGAGCACCGGTGGTGTTGGTCACGATGACCGGAATGGTGGCCGGAGCGCCGGCGATCATGGGAGGCATCACCACGCCGTCTTCATCATCGGTTCCCGTGATGTCGTCACCGGAAGCGGTGGAGTTGCGGGTGGCGGCAAACTCAGTGTCCGCGAGAGCCCCGAGAAGCAGCCCTGCATCCACCGTGGACGAGGCATCAGGGAGCGCGCTCCAGTCTCCGAAGTCGAGCAGCGGCGGAGAAATGTCCACCAGATGGTCTTCCACCTCGCCCGTGCCTGCGGTGCCCGCGAATCCCGGCGAGGAAACGGATGTGAGCCTCACGCGGGCACCCACTGGCAGGGCCGTCACCGCAGTGGCAGGCACCGTGAAGTTGACGTTCAGCGCTTCATCGACCGTGCCGTCGGCCACGAGAATATCTTCGGCCACCCGTTCTCCGGCATCGGTGAGCTGTCCGTTGTTGTTGAAATCGATCCACACGTTGAGATAAGCAGCGGCCCCCGAGGTGTTGGTGACTCTGGTCTGGGCGGTGCCCGGGCCGCCCGCGGTCATGGCCGGGAAGGTCACGCCGTCTTCATCATCAACGCCGTTGGTGTCGTCCCCATTGGCGGCTGCGTTGGTGGTGGCGGTGTATTCGGCATCCACGAGAGCGCCCAGTCTCAGCGAAGTGCTGGCCGTGCTGGCCGCCGTGACGAAGCGCGAATTGTCCCCCTGGTCGAGCGTGGCAGCGGCGATATTGACAACGTAGTCCTCGACCTCGCCAATGCCGGTGCCCGCTCCCGTCGGCCCAGGGTTGTTGTTGGAGGTGAGACGAAACCTGACGCCGACGTTGGTGCCGGTGACCGCGTTTGAAGGCACGATGATGGCCGGGAAAAGCGCCAAGCCGTCACTGCCGTTGATCACGCCCTGGTTCGTGATGATCTGCTCTCCCGCATCCGCAAAGCTGCCATTGTTGTTGAAGTCGATCCATGCATTGAGGAAGGCCGTGGCGCCGGTGGAGTTTGTCACGACGACGGGGCCATTGAAGACGCCCCCGGCGGTGAGCGGCGGCAGCGTCACGCCGTCCTCATCGTCAATGTCCTGAAGATCGTCACCCGTGGCCGACGCATTGCCGGCGGAGACGTACTCCGCGTCCACAAACTCGCCCAGGAAGAGGTCCGTGCTGACGCCGTTGGAGGCGCTGGCGGCACCGCTCCAGTCGCCAAAGTCATCCTCAGGAGAAGTGATCGTGACGGCATAGTCTTCGACTTCACCCGTTGCGGAATGACCGACGGGGCCGGTGGCGGGGTCGTTGGTCAGACGGAAACGCACGGCGCGGTTGGAGCCGGGACTGGAGGTGACCGGAACCGTGAAAACGATCTGCTGCTCGGTATCGGAGGGCGGGAGTCCCGCAGCCGTCCAGGGCGCCAGATACTGGCCGTCAATGACCACCGGCCCTGTGGAGGTTCCGGGCAGCTCCCAGCCTGCGGCCAGATTGTCACCGCCGCCGCCTTCCTTCATCAGCGCCTCAATGTAGTAGGGCCTGCCGGCCTCGAGGGTGATCTTGACAGACTTTTGCTCGGAATACTTCGTCCACTCCAGCGAACTGCTCCAATAGGGCACGCGGGCGACGAGGGACGCGTTGGCAGGCGTCGCGTCACTGCTGAGGTAGAGATGCGTTTCATCGTCACCGGAGACCCAGAAGGTGTACTCGCCGCTGACAGGAGGGAAAATCCAGCCACGCATGCGCTGGCCCATGTTGTCCGCCCAGTTTGTCGGCGTGCTGAACTGCGTCCGCAGGTCGGAGCCCGTGGGGTTGTTCGGATAGTTCGCGTTACCTGTCAGGTTGGAAACCGCAGTGCCGCCGATGCCGAGCCAGTACTCGCGGAGGATGGTGCCCCTGCCCTGGCTGGTGATGAGACAGGCATTTTCCAAACGTTCGCCCCCGTCCGCGAGGACGGCGTCATCGAGCACTCCGTCATTGTTGAAGTCGATCCACGCGTGCAGGTAGGCAGCGCCCCCCGTGATGTTCCTGACCGTGACCGGCAAAGTGACGACCGCGCCGGGCTGCAGGCTGCCAGGCATGAGCACCCCGTCCTCGTCATCCGTTCCCGTGGTGTCGTCCCCGGTGGCGTTGGCGCTGGTGGTCGCCGCGAATTCCGTGTCCACCGTCATGCCGAGGGTCAACTCCGCGTCGGCCGTGCTGCTGGCGGCGGCGAGCAGGGCGTGGTCGCCGAAATCCGTCGTGGGGTCTCCGATGACCGCGGTGTAATCCTCGATCTCACCGGCCAGGGGATTGGCCCCTACGGGACCGAGACCGCTGGGGGCGGAGAGACGGAAGCGAACGCCCGTGCTGACATCCGTCACCGCATTGGCCGGGATGGTCACATTGAGAACGGTGACACCGTCGATGGTCCCGGTAGGAATGGCGATGTTCGCGGCGATCTGCTCTCCCGAGTCTGTCAGCACTCCGTTGTTGTTGAAGTCGAACCAGGCATTCAGGTAGCCGTCACCGCCCGTGACGTTGGTGATGGTGACCGGAATCGAGACAGTTTCTCCGGCGGTCATCTCGGGCAGGTCCACACCGTCCTCGTCATCAATGCCGGTGTCATCATCGCCCGTGGCGTCGGCGTTGAGGGTGGCTGCGAATTCGGCGTCGAGCTGAGCACCCATCCGGAGGGCGGGATTCACGCCCTGGGAGGCGCCGGCAAAGCCGCTAAAGTCGCCATAGTCCGTGGTCGGCGCATTGACGACCGCGATGTGGTCTTCCACCTCGCCGTTGCCAGCGGCTCCGGCGGAGCCTGGATCCTGCACGCTGGTGAGGCGGAAGCGGGAACCAAGATTGATGCCCGTGAGGGTGGCCGCCGGAATGGTGACACTGATGTTCCGGGTGGCATTGGAAGCACCCGTGGCGACCAGAATGTTCGTGGCGATCCGCTCCCCGGCATCATTGATGCTGCCGTTGTTGTTGAAGTCGATCCAGGCGTTCAGGTAGGCCGGAGAACCGGTCGTGTTGGTCACGTTGACAGGAATCGTGGCGAGTGCTCCCGCGATCAGTGTCGGGAAGGTCACGGCGTCCTCGTCGTCCACACCGGTGATGTCGTCACCCGTGGCGGAGGCATTTTTCGTGGGGCTGTATTCGGTGTCCACGAGCGCTCCCAGCCGGAGTCCGTCGACCACCGTGCTGCTGGCGTCGGCGAAGAGGGACAGGTCGCCAAAATCCGTGGTCGGCGGTGCGATGACGGTAACATAGTCCTCCACCTCTCCCGCACCGCCGGCTCCCGTGGATCCAGGCGAAGAAAGTGCGGAGAGACGCACGCGGACACCCAAAGTCGTGCCGGTGACGGCCTGGGGAGGCACCGCCACATTGATGTTGCGGCTGGCATTGCTGGTGCCGGCGGCGATGAGCGTGTTGGTGGCGATCTGCTCTCCCGGGTCGGTGAAGACACCATTGTTGTTGAAGTCGATCCACGCGTTGAGATAAGCGGCCGCGCCCGTGGTGTTGGTCACCGTCGTCACGATCGTGGCGGGAGCACCTGCGGTGAAGGATGGAAGCGTGACGCCGTCCTCATCGTCCACGCCGGTGATGTCGTCACCCGTGGCGTCGGCATTGGCGGCGGAGGCGTACTCCGTGTCCACCAGGGCGCCGAGTCGTAGATTCGAACTGGCGGTGTTCGAGGCCTCGGGCACGCCGCTAAAGTCGCCGAAATCCGTCAGCGGAGCCAGGATGATGACGGGGTGATCCTCCACCTCCCCCATGCCCGCGTGGCCGGTGGGGCCGGGATCCTGCACGTCCGTGAGCCGGAAGCGGGTCCCGAGGCTGGCGGGAGCGGTCACGGCGTCACTCGGCACGTCGAAGTTCAAAATCACGGAACGGTTGGCGGACAGATTGGGAACCGGGATGTTGGAGGCGATCTGTTCTCCGGGATCGGTGAGGTCGCCGTTGTTGTTAAAGTCGATCCACGCGTTGAGGTAGGCAGTGGCGCCCGTGTTGTTGGTGACGATGACCGGCAGTGCCACCGGCTGTCCGGCGGTGAAGCTGGGGAAGGTCACGCCGTCCTCGTCATCAGACCCCGCCGTGTCGTCACCGTCGGCATCCGCCGTCCGGGTGGACGCGCCCTCCATATCCACCGTGGCCCCGATGTGCAGTGCCGGATTCATCATGCTGCTGGCATCCGCGAAGTCGAGGTCGTCCCCGTAGTCCCGGGTGGGCAGCGCGACGGTGGTGACGTAATCTTCCACCTCTCCCCTGCCGACACTTCCCGTGGCGCCGGGAGTGTTGACGGAACTTAGACGAACACGAACGCCGCACGCTCCGAAAGGCGCCTCTGCGGGAACCGTGAATGCGAGGGTGCGAGTGGACTGGAGGGTTCCGTTGGAGATCAGAATATTCCTGGCGATCTGCTCACCCGGATCGGTCAGGACACCGTTTTGATTGAAGTCGATCCAGGCATTGAGGAAGGCTGACGAACCGCTCGTGTTGGTCACCGTGGCGGAGACCGAGCCGTTCGATCCCGGAGTGATGGAGGCCGGCACGGTGACGCCGTCCTCGTCATCCGATCCATGGAGGTCGTCGGCTGCGGCGTTGGCGTCCGTCTGCGGCAGGTCTTCGGCATCGACCAGCGCGCCCAGGTAAAGGCTGCCCACCACGGCGCTGCCCGCGCTGCCGAAGCCCGAGTAGTCCCCGTAATCCGTGGACGTGTAGAGGCCGAAGTCGATCGTGTTGTCGGCATTGCCGCCGCCGGACGCAAGGTTTCCGGGCTCCTTCCCGCGCGACAGATCAATGACGGGACTGAAGACCGCCGTGGCGCTGCCTCCCGGCTGCGATCCGTTGTTGTCGTCGTCCACCCCGTTGTCTCCCGAGACGGCGCTGCTGGCGCTGGCAAATACGGTGACCGGAGTCACCCGGACGAAGTATTTCCCGGCGGTCAGGTTGGTGAAGTTGTAGGCCCCCGTGCCGTCGGTCGTGGTCGTGGCGAGCAGGACATCCGCGGCGGGACCGTTGCCGCCGATGACATCGTCCCCCCCCGGACTCCAGAGCTGGACGCTGACGCCGACGATGCCGTTTTCACCCGCGTCCCTCAGGCCGTTGTTGTTGGCGTCGTTCCAGACGAGGTTCCCCAGCGACAAGCCCTGAACAATGCCGAATTTGGCGTTCACGACACCGCTGGTGCCGATCGAGATGGAAAGCACACCGTCCACGGAGCCGTCATTTCCGGTTCCATTGCCAAAGAACTCACCGCTGTTGACCCACCCCTGGGGGAGCGCCGGGGGCGGCGCTGTGGAGCCCAGACTGCCGTAGGTCGTGCTCAAGACCACGGTGTAGTTTTTATTGGCCGTGGCGCCGCCAAGGATGAAGGTGCCGTCGCTTTTGACCGGAAAAGAATCCACGAGCTTGCCGGTACTGTCCACGAGCATGGCGAAGAGGCTGCCGCCCGCGTTGGTGCCCGTGCCGTTGACCGTATTGTCTGCCATGCCATTGGCATCGTCATACACGACACCCTTCACGCCGAGGGAGGTGACCGAGCTGGAAATCCCTTCCGACAAATCCGTGTAAGAAGCCTCAGGCAGCGGACCGACGCGGACGGAATTCGGGGAGGCTGTGTCGTAGTTGTCGATGCGGAAGAGTGTGTTGCCTCGAGAGCCGAGGGCGTAGAGACGCGTGACTCCGCCCACACCGGCGATCTGCACCGAGTTGTTGCTGGAAAAGGGGATCTGCGAGTTGATGTTCACCGTCGTTGCTACAGGCCCGGAAGGATTGATCCCGTCGGCGATGGACTGATTGAACAATGTGTTCGAGCTGCTGATCACCGTGGAGGTGACCAACAAGCCGTCCTGCGGACGAATGACAAAGTCACCACCGTTAAACGTCGTGCTCTGGTGGAAGAAGTCCGTGTAGTCCGTGATTGCAGGGGCTTGCAGGGCCAGTCCCGTCGAGTCCAGATTCCAGAGTGCCACGTTCTTGCTTAGCTGCCCGCCCGCGTAGTAGCCGCCCGCATAGTAGGCCGCACGGGGGAAGGCACCGGCACCGGCGGAAGCCGAGGTGGGCGTCCCCGAGTTGTAAGGAACGTTGGTCAAGGTGGAGCCCGTCACCTGCTGGTAGTTCCAGGTCTTGGTGACGTTGTCGTAGTTGGCCGTGTAGATCTTGAAGTTGTAACCGCCGGAACCCGCAGAAGTGGTGGCCCAGTAAAACCGGCGGTTGAGCCAGTCGAGCGCGAGACCGTTCATCACCGCATCGGTGGCTCCGGTGTTAAAGCCCGGGGAGGCCACATTCAGGTCCAGAATTCCCTGATTCACCGATACCGTGGGGGAGGAAGCATTCGGATTGTAAACGGAGATTTCATCCAGGTAGAAGCGCGTCCCTGACTGGCGGATCGTGTAGAAGTAGTCTCGGAAATTCGAGGACGGGGCCACGATCGTGGTCGTGTAGTCCTCCACCTCGCCGATTCCATCGGCACCGGTGGTGCCGGGGGAGGCCACCGAAGTCAGTCGAAAGCGCATGCCAGCTACTCCCAGCGACGCAGTGCTCGGCACGTCGAAGAAGAACGTCTGGTACTCGTCGTCCGTGCCGTCAGGCACGATCACGTCGTTGATGATTTGTTCGTTGTTGGCGAGGTTGTCATTGCCGTTGAAGTCCACCCAGCCGTTGAGATAGGCCGGCGCTCCGGTCTTGTTGGTCAGGTTCACCGTCACGGAGACGCCCGCCTGCCCCTGCACGAGGATGGTCTGCGCGGAGACTCCGTCCTCGTCGTTCACGTTGGTCGTGTCGTCACCCGTTGCCGCCAGGTTGGCATTGGAGGAGAACTCCGAGTCCACCAGCGCCCCCATCTTCAAAAAGTCGGAGATGAGGCTGCTCGCGTCGGAGAATCCGGCGTAGTCGCCAAAGTCGGACGTGGCCAGGATGGTGAGCATGTGGTCCTCCACCTCGCCCGTGCCGGCGAGGCCGACAGCGCCGGGCGTGGGCGTGGAAGTGAGGCGAAACCGGACACCGATGGAGCCGGCGAAGGCGCTGGTCGGAACATCGAAGGTGAATGAACGGCTGACGCCACTGGCGCCCGTGGCCACAGGATCATTGAAGACGATCTGCTCACCGGCGTCGGTGAGGTCGCCGTTGTTGTTGAAGTCGATCCATCCGTTCAGGTAAGCCTCTGCGCCGCTGGTGTTCGTCACCTGCACCGTCACGGTCGCGCCGACCTGGCCTTGGATGACGGATGCTGGGAGTGTCACGCCGTCCTCGTCATCGGATCCGCTGAGGTCGTCCCCTGTGGCAGCCGTGTTGACCACCTGGGTGACATCATTGTCCACCAGCGCCCCCATGCGGATCGCGCTCGACGCGACGCTGTTCGCCGCGCCAAACTTGGAGAAGTCGCCAAAGTCCGCCGGCAGGATCACGTTCGTGACGGTGTCCTCGACCTCGCCGTTTCCGGCGGCACCCGTCGGTCCCGGACTGCTCACCGAGGTAAGTCGCGCACGGACCCCGATCGTGCCGAGCTTGGCAGCAGCCGGCACGGTGAAGTTGATCGTGCGGTTGGAGTTGCTCGATCCGGATGCGATGAGGGTGTTGGAGGCCACCTGCTCGCCGCTGTCCCCGAGGCTGCCGTTGCCGTTGAAGTCGATCCAGACGTTGAGGAAGGCGGAGGAGCCGGTCGTGTTGGTGACGTTGACCACCACCGAGCTGGCGAATCCGGCGTTGATGTAGGCCGGGATCGTGACGCCGTCTTCGTCGTCCAGATCGGATGCGTCGTCTCCCGTGGCGGAGCCGTTGGTCAGGGCGGAGGGCTCCGCATCGGTAAGAGCGCCGATTTTGAGCGAGGAAATGACCGCGCTGCTGGCGCTGGCGAAGGCGTCGAAATCGCCAAAATCAACCGGAGCCGCCGGAGAGACGCTGTAAGCCCGGGAAGCCGTGCAGCCATTGGCATCCGTGGCGGAGAGAGTGAAACTGGCAGTCGCCGTCGAAGTCGGCCTGCCAGAGAGGACTCCGGAACCGGCGTTCAGCACCAGACCTGCCGGCAAACTGCCACTGCTCACTGCATAAACATAAGGCGACGCGCCACCGGACGCACTCAGTGTCTGGCTATAGGCGGAGCTCACCATGCCCGACGGCAGACTCGCCGGGCTGAGGGAAAGCACCGGGCAGACGGTCAGATTGTAAACCCGCGATATGGAGCATCCGTTGGCGTCCGCGGCCGTGACGGTGATGCTGCTTCCGGCTCCGTTCCCCGCCGTCGGTGTGCCGGACAACGCCCCTGTGGTCGAATTCAAGATCAACCCCGCTGGCAGCACACCCGAAGTGACCGCATAGCTGTGGGGAGCCGTGCCGCCTGACACCGAAAGGGTGGTCGAATAGGCCGCCCCCGCCGTGCCGACGGGCAGCGTGGTCGGACTCAAGCTCATGGTAGGGCATGCAATCGTCAGCAGGTGATCCTCGACCTCTCCATAACCGCTGGCCCCCGTCGGGCCGGGGCTGGTCGTGGAGGTCAAACGCACACGCACACCCACCGTGCCGCTGGCCGCATTCGCAGGCACGCTGAAGTTGATGGTGCGATTCGAATTGGAGGTTTTGTTCGCAATCGTGACATTCGAGGCAATCTGCTCCCCGCTGTCGGCAAACGAGCCGTTGCCGTTGAAGTCGATCCAGGCATGGAGATAGGAAGTCGAGCCGCGTGTGTTGGTCACCTTGGCCGTGAGGGAAGACGACATTCCCGGCAGCACGCTTGAAGGCAGGGTGATGCCGTCTTCGTCGTCGGTGCCGGTGAGGTCGTCCCCGGTGGCTGCGGCATTGGTGCTGGCATCAGCTTCCGCATCGACACTCGCCCCTAGACGCAGCCGACTGTTCACAATGCTGCTGGTGCTCGCGGTGGCGGCTCCGGATCCGTTCCAGTCGCCGTAGTCATTCCTGGAAATGGTCACGAGATGGTCCTCCACCTCGCCGTTTCCATCCGTGCCGCTGACCCCGGGGCTGCTGACGCTGGTGAGACGCACACGGACCCCGGCGGAACCGAGGCTGGCCGTTGACGGCACGGTGAACGTGATCGTCCGGTTGGAATTGCTGGTGCCGTTGCCGACGGTGAGATTGCTCGCGACCTGCTCGCCGGAGTCCGTGATGCTGCCGTTGCGGTTGAAGTCGATCCACACATTCAGGTAGGTGGTGCTGCCGCTGGTGTTGGTCACGTTAACAGTCAGCGAGTTGGAGTTTCCCGCGACAAGGCTCGAAGGAAGAGTCACGCCATCCTCGTCGTCACTGCCGGTGATATCGTCGCCGGTGGCCGAAGAATTGGTGGTGGCTGAAGATTCCGCGTCCGTCGTGGACCCGATGCGTATCGTGGACACCCTCGTGCTGCTGGCGCTGGGGAAGGAACTGTAGTCACCATAGTCGAGTGTTTGTCCCGACGCGGCTCCCGCAAGCACGAACATCGCTCCACCCAATGCACCAGAGCAGCGTGCCAGCCAAATCCACACTGCCAAAATCCCTCTTCCCCACGCCGAGGCATAGGCGGTCAAGTCAGCTCTGCGGCAGCGAGGTGCTGCAGAGCGACGTTTTTCGAAGAAGAAATGCATCTACCTTTGTTAAATTAAACAATCTTACCATATTTTCCATAATTTCAATGTGGAAACTGGCTCTGGCTCCATTTTCTCTACCTCCGCCCCTGATTCCCTGTGCCTGAATCTGCTCGCCCCTTCCTGCTCAAGCCTCCTCCAGCTTGTCCGCCGTGAATCCTAATTGGAGTTTCGCTTTCAGGTCCGATGCATGCCGAATCAGCACATGCAGGGCCGCGAGAACGCCGATAAACTCAAAGATCTCCTCGGCAACCGCGCACAGTTCGAACCTCAGCGAATAGTAAACGGCACCGTCATAGTTCAGCCCCCCGGCTTCGTATTCATACTTCGAGCCGACGATCTCCAGCCCCACGGCTCCGACAAGATAGGCCGCAGCTGCGCCCAGGAGTCCGCGCTTCAACCATCGCGGCAAACGCAGAAAAAAGGGCAGGTAAATGAACCCTAGCATCAGGACCAGCAACCCCGCCGGCAGCACCCACGCATTCATCAGATAGCCGTCCGCCGTGCCGACAACATCGCTCAGACGCCTGGATGGCGCGTTATGCAGACATGCCACCTCGTCCATGCTCATGAGGGTCATGATGACGGCAATGCCGCGCCAACCGGTCCGCTGCGAAGGGATGTCCTGTTGACTGATGGCCAGCGCCACCATGCCTGCCGTCAGCAGCAGGAAGGAGGCGAACCAGGTGGGCATGTTTGCCTCTCCGTCCACATCAATTAAGTCGAAAACCGGGATATCCGCAGTGCGGCTCAAAAAAACGACATGCAGCACCGCAGTGCCCGCCAAAAAGAATGCCGCAATCCATGCCGCCGCCACCACCCATGACTGGCCGATTTTGGCGAAATCCCCCCCCCCCGGCTTCGTCGCCCCGCATGGGAAGGTGGATGACACTCGAGTTCATGCCTTCAGATGCTAGAAATGACAACCTGTCAGGAACGCACCAGACTGGCGGACCGGCGCGTGCGCCGGATGAAGTGGGCGGCAAAGGCGGAGAAAAGCAGGAACGCGGAACCGGGCTCCGGAACCACCGCCGTCTGCAGGCTGAACGTCGGCGGGGTCGCCGCGAACTGCCCCGGACCCTGGACGCCGTTCACGCCGCCATACACCGCCTCGTCCGCGTCAGCCAGTTGCCAGTCGTAGGATCCGGTCGTGTCGGCGGGGTCAGGCACGAGCCAGTCGTTCGACAGATTGCCCGCTGGATTCGAATCTGTAATCAACGCCCACTCGCTGGTGGCCGCGATCACCTTGGAGTTGTAGGCCCACAGATAGACCTTCTCGTTTTGGGCGAAGACGTCGGTGGGATTCGCGTCCGGAGAGTCGGAGAAGCCCGAGGTATCGTGACCCACCGTGCCGACAAAGAACTGATCGATCACATTCCATCCCTCCGGGTCGCCATCATTGGGGTCGAGAGGCGTGGGATCGAAGGCCCGATCCAAGACCTTCCAATTCGCCGCCCACTGGTCGATGTTGAAAAGGGTCGGCACGAAGGCACCAAAGGTCCCGACCTCGAAGGAATAGCTGCCGTCCAGCGCCTGCCCGTTGCTGTCGAAGAGGTTGTCCTGGAACTGGCTGCCCCAGAAAATCGTGCTGCCCCAGGCAGAGCCGCCCATCCAGGCGAGGGCCAGAAATCCGGCTCGGAAAGCAGTGAACGTGGGAAGTTTCATGAGACTGAAGGGGAGGCTTGTTATGATCGGCGTGTGTCTGAAGCCTGCATTTGGCCTCAATGAATCACATTTGCCATAATTGTAATAACAATTGACTACTGATACAAGCTTCTTTTGAATATTATTTCCCTCCTAATTATCCACGGTGGTCCACCTTGCCCGCTTCCCGATTGTCTCTCCGTCCGCTCCCCCCCGCCTCATAGAAAAGCGTGAATTCGTGCCGGTTGTAGGTCAGGTGCGTTTGGGCAAAGAGCTTCAGCCCCGCCGCCCGGG
The DNA here is from genome assembly GCA_964452755.1 of uncultured Prosthecobacter sp. GTDB lineage: Bacteria > Verrucomicrobiota > Verrucomicrobiia > Verrucomicrobiales > Verrucomicrobiaceae > Prosthecobacter. The sequence continues at coordinate 83,267 of CAYVQY010000003.1, forward strand.
CCATCGAAACGATCAGGTGAAACAGCTCGTTCGGCTCCTCCAAATTTTCAACACGCGGCACTTTGAGCGTGAAAACGACGAGTCCGCCCGGCTTCAGGAACCGGGAGAGGCGGATCACCTGCTCGATGGACTCCTCCGGCGGACCGTTCATGTCGCAAAGCAGGGCGTCGTAAATCGTGCCAGCGCGGGGGTCAAAGGCGGCCACGTCCTCGAGGCAGAACTTCAATCCCGGCCTGCCGTCCAGCCGCTTGTCCAGCGGCGCACGGTCGATCGCAGTCACTCTCTGTCCGCGGGCCAGCAGTTCCGAAGTCATACCGCCGGGGCAGGCGCCCAGCTCCAGCCAGTGGCCGCCCTCAGGCAGCGGCGGGCGATGCAGCAGCAGGTAATGCAGCGCCTCCGCGATCTTCGCGCCCGCACGGCTGATCGTGTTCGGCGCGTCCTGGTCGATGAACTTGCTGCCGCCGGGATAGAGGCCGTTGCAGGCACGCGGGCTCTGCATCCCGCAGAAAAGGCCCTCCTTTCCCACCAGGCAAAAGAGCGTCTCCGCCGCCGGGTCCTGCTCCTCGACGGTTCCGACGGGCAGTTTGGGAAACAATTGCAGCACCCTGCCCCGCAGGTTCGAGGCGAGGCCCTTGTAGTACTTGTCCGGCGAAGTCGGATTCAGCGTGCCAACGAAAATTCCCTGCGGATTTTGGTCGCCAAACTTCTTCAGCAGCGTCTGCGCCGCTTTTTCGATGAAGCCGTCCATCTTCTGCGGATTGCAGGGCCAGCCGTGGTCCAGCGGCAGGTTCCAGCGGGCGAATTTTGCCGCGTCCGAATCGCGCACCGCCTCCGGCGTCGCTGTTTTGATGGAATAAAAGTCCAAGCCCAGCCGCGTGTGCGTCTCCGCGCCGAAGCACCGCAGAATGTCCGGCGCGATCCCTTCGAAAATCTCCGGGATGCGCACCAGCCAGGGGCGTGTGGAGGGTTGGATGACACTCACTCGAGGATTCATTTCATGCCTGTGCTCGCTCATTTGTGACACCTTCTCGCTGAAGCTATCGCCTTGCCATCAGACTCTGCTGGAAAAACGGCATTCCTCAGCCTTTCAGCACACACCATTCAGCCTGAGCCCTCGCAGCGAATAAAAAGGCACCTCCGACTCCGTGATCCGCTTTGCTCCCTTCTTTCTCTTCGGGCTGAACTGCTCGCGCTGCGCCTCGAAGATGCCTTCCACAAAGGTTTGACTGCCCAGCACCGCTCCGTCGCTGAAGTAGCGCACCCGCAGCCGCACAAGCTCCGCTGGACTCAGCTTGCCGCGCTCCGCCTGCACCGCTCTCGCGGATTCCACGCTCACACCTCGCTTCACCACCTTCTCATTCTGCGCGTCTCGCACCTCCCGTCCTTCGGCGTAGAGAATGCTGCGATACGCCTCCGCCGCGCCCGCGCTCTGCCAGCCGTCCACCGGTTTGCCAATCGCTTTGCACAGCCCGCGTTGCGCACGCCGACTCCCGCCCAGCGCCTCGGCATAACCGCACCAGCGGTAGTCCTTCGGGTCCTTCACCAGCCCCGCACGCACGGGATTGAGGTCGATGTAAGCCGCCATCGTGCGCAGCGCCTCGCCCTTGCCTTCCACCAGCACACTCTTGAAGCGGTCCATCCACAGCGTGCCCCGGCGTCCGCGCCGTTTGTTGAACCAGCGGCTGAAGCGCTCCTTCACTTCCTTCACGAACAACGACAGGTCGCAGAAGCGCTTCTTAATCGCCTCCAGCTTCTGCTGGACGAGCACCTCCAGCCCCCGCTTGCGCAGGTCGGCGATTTCATCCCGAAGCAGGCCGACGTAGGTCTTGCTGTAGAGGATGCGCAGGTGCTCCAGCAACCTCGCCTCGCCTTGCGGGCCGTCGAAGCGTTGCAGCCACGTCTCGCGATGCGGCAGCTCGGTCAGCAGGTGGAAGTGGTTGCCCATGATGCAGTAGGTCACGACCTTGACGCCGCAGAACTCGGCCATGCGCCAGATCACCCGCCGCAGCGCCTCCTTCTCCACCTCATCAAAGAAAATCTCGCCGCCGCAAGTGCGGGACATGACGTGGTAGCAGTAAGATTCGAGCGGCCCCTTGCCAAGGATGCGCCGCCTGCCGCCGGACCAGGAACGCGCGCCGGGATAGAGTCCAGTTTTGGCGTTCACGCCGACGAGTTGCTCTTCGATCGGAAGCGCCTGATTATCAGAGGATTGGGTTGTCTTCATAGCAGACGATGGGTAGTCAGCAGAACGGGACCGTCAACTAAATGCCTGGCATCTTTTTTTCGCGACATGACATGGTAGCAATAGGACTCCAGCGGCCCCTTGCCGAGGATGCGCCGCCTGCCGCCGGACCACGAACGCGCGCCTGGATAGAGACCGGTTTTAGCGTTCACACCGACGAGCTGCTCTTCGAGCGGAAGCGCCTGATTATCAGAGGATTGAGTTGTCTTCATGGCAGACGATGGGTAGACAGCAGAACGGGACTGTCAGCTAAATGCCTGCCATCATTTTCGCCATCTAAAGCCCCGATGTGGGGTGCCCATTTCGTGGGCAAACAACCTTTCTAGAATGCGACAACTTTAAAACTCTTAACCACAACTGCTTCCGCAAACCTACTGGTCAGCGCATTTAGCACATCCTGTCTGGTGTATTCTTTTGAAATGATCAGGAATAAAGTCACTTGCGGAATCTTTTTAAACCTCACAAAAACTCGATGATCCTGGCCGTCTCCCTCCAATGGAAAGTTGGTAGGGAACATCACAAATTCGACAAGAATTTCCTGTCTTCTGCCGGCCAACACAGGAACAAGTCTGTTTAGACGCATTGCGTTCTCAATGACATAACGCGCCCTTGCCCCCTCCTTGCTGACCGGAAAGATGGAATCGTTTTTTTCAGCACAACCGGACAAATAGAAAACAGTAAACAGGAATGAAATCACACGTTTCATTTTTGCGCCTTTCTTCCACATGGTTTTTCTTCTACCAGAGCAGCAGTTCCAGGATAAGGTTATCATCCTAGAGAATATATTGCTTATAGAGCACCCATCAAGGTTCACGAAACCCCATTGCGAAGGCAAACCCGATGCCTGGGGCACCTGGGCAGGAGGTAATGCAATTTGCCCTACAACCGGCATGTAGGCAGCATCTGTGGTGTATGTTATGTATCCTGATGAACAGGGGAATTCGCTTCCTTCGAATCTGTCGATTCCATTTGAATCCAAGATTTGTCCGTTTAAATTCCTCCAATACTCCGTCCATTGAAAGTCTATTGGATCGTATGACCTCTGACTGCTTTTCGGGCATGGGGTAATTTCGCCCTTTTGTATCACCATTTGCAGTATTACTCCTTTTGTCACACTACGGGTAACCCCCCACTGAATGACGGTCCTGAAATTTCCGCAGTAGAACATAGACACTTCCAATTGGGAGGCAGTCAGAAGGCCCACTAGTTCTGGAGGTTGGAAATAAAAGCCCAAATAATCCAGTTGGTTAAGTGGATCGTTGGCGCTCATCGCATACAGGTTTAATCCACCATTCTCATTGATCGGATCCCTGCTTAACCATCTGCCGATCTGCGGCGAATAATACCGGTACCCGTAGTTGTAATACCCGGTGTCCAGATCAAGGAACTGGCCCTTGAAGGCGAAATCCCAGGCATAGTCGCTGGTGGTTCGTATACTGAAATCTGGGGTCATGATACTGCGCAGGCCGAAGGCGCTGAAGCGGTAGCGCTCGACCAGAGCACCCGAGTTATCTACGATGCTGGTTGGATCGTAATAATCCATGAAGCACCATAGGCGCTCGCTGAGGAAATCACCAGAACTTTCGCTCCCGCTGCTGGGGGGTGGCGTGATCGCGCAGGATCAACTCATCGCGATGTCCTGGGCGAGCCCCCCCATACATACTGGCAAACGATTTGAGCGTCCAGGCTGGCTGCGGATTGAAGTCTTGTGCTCACTTGATTATAAAAGCATCTTCATTTACGTCATTACTGCAACAGACAGGCTTGACAAGCGAGAAGACAATCTCAAGCACTCATTCATCGGCCCTCACGTTTTAAGCGAATGACGTATAACGTCGATTTGAAAGAACCAACAACAACATGATACTTATCAGCTTCCGGCGTTTCACCAACCTTATAATGGATAATTATTTGATCTCCCTCGTGGAGCCCGCCCCAACCTTCCGGCTTTGCCCAGAACGCCTCGCTCAGATCAATTTTTCGTGATGCCTTGCCACCTGCTTTGATAATATGATGGATCGGCACATTTCCCGACCAAGGAACCTTTCTTTTTTTAATCCAAAGATGAAGGTTGGGTTTATCAAATGGTATAACTTCGATTTCGTAATTATCCCACCCCCAGGAATTACCCTTGTCCCAAACGGCCAGATCCTGACCACTCTTATTTACAAGTTCGAACTCCAAGAGCGGCCATTGATAATTCAACGGCCTTACTTCGAGCGGATCCACGGCTCTCGCCAGCAATGGCGCGATTAAGAACAAGCCAAAAATAATTATTGTTGCGGCTAAATCACGCATATTTATACCCATTTAATTGTTATCGTATCGCCTTCGCCGACCTGCCCCCCCCTTTAGTAGCGTCTATAACCTTTATGCAAAAGGTCCATGTGCCAAATATTGAGGTCGGTTGTTCGATGGTGCCCCCATTACGCTTGGGTCGATCTGATTCCGTGTAAAAGCAGCCTTTGGAGGCTTTAGTAGGCTGAATAAATGAGGTCTGGCAAATATTGTGATCTCCCACATTTGGGGAGAGAGGGACGACGTCCATGTCCTCACGGTGACCATAATGGTAGCGAGCAGGATTAGTCGAAGTGTTGTCGCCCACATATATACGATCTTCGTACCAAGTGTTGGCGCTTAAGTTTTCGGATACTGGCCAAGTCGGCCCGCCTGCAGGACTAGCGCCAGCAGACCACTTGATACAATATCGAACGGAACAGTCACAACATTTGCAACCAGTTTGGGGATTATTTACAAAGCTTGCTGAAAAAGTGAAAAAGACCTCCGACGCTGTTACTGTAACCAACCCGCTTTCGTCAATATTTGAACCACTATATGAAAATGCTGCATCCGATAACAAGCAACATTTAAGACCCAAATAATCCAGTTGGTTAAGTGGATCGTTGGCGCTCATCGCATACAGGTTTAATCCACCATTCTCATTGATCGGATTCCTGCTTAACCATCTGCCGATCTGCGGCGAAAAATGCCGGTACCCGTAGTTGTAATATCCGGTGTCCAAATCAAGGAACTGGCTTTTGAAAGCGAAGTCCCAAGCATAATCACTGATAACGCGGGCGCTAAAATCAGGATCCATGATGCCGCGGAGGCCGAAGGCACTGAAGCGGTAGCGCTCGACCAGAGCGCCCGAGTTATCTACGATGCTGGTTGGATCGTAATAATCCATGAGGCACCATAGGCGCTCACTGAGGAAATCACCAGAACTTTCGCTCCCGCTGTCGGAGGCGTGATCGCGCAGGATCAGCTCATCCCGGTGGCCGGCTCGTGCGCCCCAGACGTACTGAGAGACGACGCCGGCATCCAGGCTGCCAGCGCTCAGCCTAAAGCTTGCCGGATTGTCTGGCGATAGAACACCAAGACTGCTGGCTGCGCCACCAGAGCGGGGGAACGGGGTCAGGCAACTGCTTGACAAATGGCTGGCACTCATGAGTTCGTGGCATCAGCTTGCTCCAGAAAGTGTTTCGGTTCCTCCGGCACCGTCTTGAGGGCAACCTTAACGTCAAGACGCCATGATTGACGGTTCACATTCGCCGACGATTCCCCGCCAGCCACTCCTACAGGAAAGAGGCGTAATTTCGACCCTGCAAAATGGGGCAGGTGTGAACAATGCTGAGTCATGATCAATTTGGCATCAAATTCACAGCCGTTTCCAGTGCCAGAACATGCTCGATTCAGTGCCCTCGGTGTAGGGACCGTGGCAAAATGACTCAACTGTCACAAATGGCGTCCTTCCCTTTCTTGAGGGATGAAGAAACAGGATTCAGTTCTCTTAAGAGGCCGCATACCGTGTCCGGAGCCGGGGCGGGTGCAAGTGGACGTGAAATGCTCTTGCGTGTTTGCGTGGCTCGTTACCCTCGGCACCCCTCATGTCCGTCAAACTTCGCCTCAACACCGCCACGGCCACCAAGGCCGTCCTCGCCAAAATCGGCAACCCTCAGCGCCAGGAGCCGCTGCAGACCTCGAAGGAGCTTTTCGAAATCTCCGAACAGGAGCAGGAACCGCTGACCTCGATCTTTCTGAAGCCCTTCAAAAACGTCATCGGCCACCGCTTCACCCACCACGCGTCCCTGGACCAGCACGAGATCAGCAACTGTGCGAAGGCGATCTTTGCCGACGAGGACATGCTGCTTGCGAAGGGCGTCGAGATCGCCCAGCGCCTCTACGCGAAGTCGAACCACCCGAACATCAAGGCGGGCGACCTGTGCATCGCCCTGCTGAAGGAGATCCACATCGAGGGCGAGCTGGTGAACGGCCTCTGCATCCTCAAATCCGACAGCGTCACCCCCTTTCTGACAATCACCACCCGCAACGGCGACCTCCGCCTGGCCACCGAGCACGGCATCAATCCCGACAAGATCGACAAGGGTTGCCTCATCCTCGATTTCTGGCAGGAGAAGGGCCACTACGTGCTCACCTTTGACCGTGGCGGCGGCGACACGCGCTTCTGGGTGCGCGAGTTCCTCGGCGTGGAGGCCGTGCCGGACGCGGCCTTTCTCACGAACGCTTATGCAAAGATGGCGGTGTCTTTTCTCGAAGAACAAAAAGCCGCCGCCGCCGAAGACGACTCCCCGCCGTGGGAGACGGCGAACGCCGCGAAGGGTGCGCTCGACTACTTCGAGGACCGGGAAAAGTTCGAGCTCGACGAGTTCGAGAAGGAAGTGCTCAAGGACCCGGAAACCATCGCCCAGTTCGGCGAGCATCGCGCCAGAATGGAAGAGGAGCAGGGTCAGCCGCTGGAGACCAGCTTCGAGATTTCCAAAAAAGACCTCACCAAAGCCAAAAAGCGCATCGCCGCCGTGCTGAAGCTGGACACCGGCGTCGAAATCCACATCAAGCCCGGAGTCGGCGAGTCCGATCCGCAGCTCGAACGCGGCTACGATGACAAGAAGGGCATGAAATTCGTGAAGGTGTACTACAACAAAGACATCAACGCGGTTTGAGCCGATTGCTTCAATGCTGGCATGGGAGCGGCGGTTGACTGTACGTCACGCCGCTGCACTCTAAGCGAGCCGGTCACGATCTCCTCCCTTATGATCAGACATCTCCTCGCAGGATCCACGATCCTGACATCCTGCCTCGCAGGTCACGCCGTCCACGCGGCGGAAATACAGCATGCGGACGTCACCGATTTTGCCAGCCTTCAGGCCCTCGCTGCGCAGATGGCGGCAAAGCCCTACACGGCACCCTCGCAGAATCTCGATCCGTTTTTCGAAGGGCTGACCTACGACGGCCATCGGCAGATCCGTTTTCGCGAAGACAAGGCGCTCTTCGGCGGCGGGGACGGCACCTTCCGCGTGGAGTTCTTCCATCCGGGCTGGATGTTCAAGAAGCCCGTGACCTTTTTCACGCTCGGCGAAAAAACACAGCCGGTGCCCTTTGACCGCGGACAGTTCGACTACGGGCCGCTGAAGGTTCCTGAAAAAATCATCAATCCTCCCGGCTACGCCGGTTTCCGTGTGCTGGCGCCGGACACCTTTCTGAAGCGCCGCTTTGAGTTCATGGTCTTCATGGGGGCGAGCTACTACCGGGCGGTGACCACGGAACTCGGCTACGGCATTTCCGCACGCGGCATCGCGGTGAACACGGTCGGCGGAAAGCCGGAGGAGTTTCCTGACTTCACGCATTTCTGGTTCGAGCAGCCGAAGCCCGGTGACAACAGCTTCAAGCTGCTGGCCTTGCTCGACGGACCGAGCATCACCGGAGCCTACCAGTTTGAGTCCGCCCCCGGCAAGACCACGAGCATGCAGGTGAAGGCCGCCGTTTACCTGCGCCAGCCGGTGACGATGCTGGGCATCGCCCCCTTCTCCAGCATGTTCTGGTTTGGCGAGAACTCGCACCCGAAGCCCTACGACTTCCGTCCCGAGGTGCATGACTCCGACGGCCTGCAGGTGGAGATCGAAGGCGGCCCGTCCATCTGGCGGGCGCTCGACGTCAGCAAGGACCTGCGTCTGAGCTTCATTCATGCGGACAAGCTCAAAGGCTTCGGCCTCGCGGAGCGGGATCGTGATTTCGGCAACTTCGAAGACCTCGAAGCCCGCTACCACCAGCGCCCCGCCGTGTGGGTGGAGCCGGTCAGCGGCTTCGAGAGCGGCTCCGTGGCGCTGGTCGAACTCCCCACGGGTGAGGAGACCTGGGACAACATCGTCGCCATGTGGAAGCCGGACAAGCTGCCCGCCTCCCCTGCCGAGCCGCTTGCTTTCGAATACAAGCTTTCCTGGCTTGAAGAGCATCTGCCCGGAGACCTCTGCCGCGTCACCTCCACGCGGCGCGGTTTCGTGATGGACTCCGACGATCATCTTTACGTCATCGACTTCGCGGCCGCTGCGGCGACAGCGGGCCATGACGACGACTGGCTGCCGGACATCGAAGTCGCCCACTCCGCCGGAGAGGCGAAGGTCGTGGACAAGCGTGTCATGAAAAATTCCGAGACCGGCGGCTGGCGCGCCTTTTTCAAGCTGGACGTGCCTGAGGCCACCAAGCTGCTGGAACTCACGTGCGAGCTCAAGGACGGGGCCAAAGTCGTCTCCGAACGCTGGATGTATCAATGGAGGCGCTGAACATCCAGTTTGCCCCGGAAACGGGCACCGAGGAGGAATGGAACGAGGCCTATGCCCGCCTGGCCGACTACTTCCGCGCCTACAATCTGCACAACCGCATCCGGCGCACGCAGCTCATCCTCGAAACGCTGCGCAAGGCCGCCGAAGCGCACGCGAAGGACCCCGTGCGCCCCCCCACGGCGCACGCCATCGAGCAGGCGCGGCTGATGCTGCTTGAGTGGTTCGGCAAGATTTACAGCGACCTGAACCTCAGCGAGGCGCAGCTCGAAGCCACCGGCCGCCTGGGCTTTCACCTCGCCGGTGGTCCCGTCCGCTGGCCGCAGTTCTTTCTCGACGAGGAGAACATGCCCGAAGACATGGGCGAGGCCATGCGCTCCGCCCTGCGCACCTCCGGTCCCGGCATGCAGGTCAGCAAGATGACACCGCGCGACATCGATCTCGGCCTCATCCCCGACGTCGCGGAGGACACCTTCGACCGCCTCGGCCGGCATCCGATCCTGCGCTACTCCGTGCTACTGGTCATCATCTTCGGCGTGCTTGGTTATCTCTACTCCCTCTTCGCATGAGCGCCCCCATTGGCAGCCAGACCACGAACATCGCGATGACCGCCGGCATGCCGCCGAAGCGCATCTCGCGCATGCGGCGCGCCACCTTCTTCTCCTTCGTCGGTCTCGGCACCATCGTCGGCGCCTGGCTCTCCTTCATCTTCCTTTCGGAAAACGGCATGCGCCTTTCCGAGTGGGCGCTGCTCGTCGTCTTCATTCCCCTCTACTACCAGCTCAATGTCGGCTTCTGGACCGCGCTCTTCGGCGTCTGGCTCATGAACCGCTCAAAGCCCGATCCGCTCGACCTCTGGCTCACCCTCGGTGCGGAGGACTACGCCCAGCCCATCGAGGCCAGCACCGCCATCATCATGCCCGTCTTCAACGAGGACGTGACGCGTGTTTATGAGGGGCTGCGCTCCATCTACCTCTCCCTCGAAGCCACCGGCCAGTCGAAAAACTTCGACTTCTTCATCCTCAGCGACTCCGACAGGGCCAGCCAGTGGATCGAGGAGGAAACCGCGTGGCTGGAGCTCTGCCGCCAGCTCCAGGCCTTCGGCCGCATCTTCTACCGCAAGCGCCGCAAGCCCATCAACCGCAAGAGCGGCAACGTCAGCGACTTCTGCCGCCGCTGGGGAAAGCGCTACCGCTACATGGTCGTCCTCGACGCGGACAGCCTCATGTCCGGCGCCCTGCTCACCAACATGGTGCGCATCATGGAAAAAAATCCCGGCATCGGCATCGTGCAGACTTTCCCGAAGCAGATCGCCGCCGACACCCTCCTCGGCCGCGTCATGCAGTTCGCGCAGGCACTCTACGGTCCGCCCTTCATGGCCGGACTCGACTACTGGCAGTGCGGAGAGGCGAACTTCTGGGGGCACAATGCCATCCTCCGCCTCGCGCCCTTCATTGAGCACTGCGCCCTGCCTCCCCTGCCCGCCAATGCGCCCTTCGGCGGCCACATTCTGAGCCATGACTTCGTCGAGGCCGCGCTCATGCGGAAAGCCGGCTACGCCGTGCGCCTGCTGCCCACCACCCGCGGCAGCTACGAGGAGGGGCCGCCCACCCTCGTGGACATGCTGAAGCGCGACCGCCGCTGGTGCCAGGGGAACATCCAGCACCTCTGGCTCGTCTTTGCCAAAGGCTGGCACCCCATGAGCCGTGTCAATTTTATCCACGGCATCCTCAGCTACGTCAGCTCCCTGCTGTGGTTCCTCTTCCTCGCGCTGGCCACCTTCCTCGCCGCCACGCCCACGCCGCATGGCGATCCGCAGGCCGTTCTGGCGGAGGAGCTTCTACTCGGCCTCACCGCCATGCTCATCTTCCTGCCAAAGACCGTCATCCTCCTCGACGAGGTCATCACCGGCCGCATGTTCAAGCCGCTGAAGCTCCGCCTGCTCACCTTCTTCAGCAGCCTGCTGGACACCGTCGTCTTCACCCTCATGGCGCCCGTGCTCATGGTCTTCCACTCGCGCTTCGTCATCTACACCGTCATCGGCCGCAGCGTGAACTGGGTCACCCAGCGCCGCAAGACCGACGGCGGCGTCAACTGGGCCGAAATCCTGATCACCTTCGCCAGCGTCACCCTGCTCGGCATCGCCTGGGCCACCCTCGGCTGGTTCGTCTCCAAGGCTTTCCTGCTGTGGATCAGCCCCATCCTCTTTTCCCTCATCGTCGCCATCCTGGTCGCCGGATTCGTCTCCGGCTCCCGCAGCGGCCGCCGCTTTGGTCTCTTTCTCACGCCCGAGGAGCACTATCCGCCCACCGTCCTGCAGATGATGCAGGAGAACCTTGAAGAGATCAAAGACCGCCTCCAGCTCCCCCCGGAGCTCGAACGCCACTACGGCCTCATGCAGGTCTGCCTGGACCCCTACGTCAACGGCCTCCACGTCAGCCTCCTGCGCCGCCGCCGCACCATCGACGTCTCCCGCGGCTACCTCGACAAAATCGGCCACCGCCTCCTCACCGAAGGTCCGCAGTCCCTCAACGCCCAGGAGCTAAAGGCCCTCATGCACGACACCGACACCGTCACCAATCTGCACTACCGCCTCTGGAGCGCCGCCGACCACGAGCTCGCCCCCTTCTGGGCCACCGCCATCCGCCAGTACAATCTCGCCTCTACCAGCCCCTTCGCCCACACCCTCGCCAGCCGCGAGGTGCTGGCGGCATAAAGTTTCCGAAGTGGCAACGATCCGTCGCCGTCACTGGTGATGCCAGGAGATGCCACCACTCCTTGATCCTCACTCCGCAGGCGCGGGCGGCAGGTCCAGCGTGTAGTCCGTGTTCGGCAGAAGACTCACCTCGTCCAACACCGGGGAGTAATCCACCACATGAAGGCTTTTCCCATCCGCCGAGAACTGCAGCAGGCGCAGGAAGCCGTTGCCGCCCTTCGCCTGGTTCTGATAGTCCACCACCATCTGATGCACGCTGTTGCCGTGCTTCCCGGCATCCGTGCGCCGTCCCGTCACGCACACGTGGCCGCTGATCACGAGGAAGAAGTTTGCGTGCTGCGAGACCAGTTTCTGCCAGATGTCCTCCCCGTCGTTGAAGCCGCTCTGCGCCTTGCTCAGCGCGTAGCTGTCCAGCCCCTTGTTGCTCTCCTTACCGTTCTTTTGAATCTTCGCGCCGCGGTTGAAGCGCGTGTCATCCGGCCTCAGGTAAGCGTGCGTGATGAGGATCGTGGAGTGGTCCGCATGCGCCTGCGCGATCTCGCCCGCCCAGCGCAGCACATCGTCGCGCGGGCCGAACTCCAGCGCGATCACCAGCCACTTGCGACCGCCCGCCTCGAAGCGGTGCCAGTTGTTCTCCGTCCGCTCCGGCTCCTTGTCATACACCCCGCCGAAGCTCTTCCACCGCTGAAACTCCGCCAGCGGGAAGAACGAGGTCATAAGTGTGTCGCGCGTGCTGCCCTTGCCCTCCGGTCCCAGGTCGTGATTCCCGGGCGCGATCGCGCAGGGCACCCGCTCCTTCATGAGGTCATGCGCCGCACGGGCCGCCTTCCATTGCTCGTCCGTGTTGTGCTGCGTCACATCCCCCAGGTGCAGCACCATCGGGATGGCATGAGCATCCACATGATCCGCCACCCACTGCGTCTGAGCCCGGTAAAGGGACGGGTCCTTCCAGGCGTAAATCTGCGTGTCCGGCAGCACCGCCACGGTAAAACCGCCCTTCGCCGGAGGCGCCGGCGCCTCAGCGAAGGCGGCGCTCAGCATCGTGAGTGCCGTGCAGACGGTGAGTATGAAGTGGCAGGATCGGAAGCGGCGGGTGACGGACGGCATGACGCGATTTTGGCTGGTTTGAATTTAGATGTCGGCGGGTGGGGAAAGCCGATTGCATCACATTCCTCCCCGGCATGGCAAGCACTTTGGAGCAGGGCAACAAGCGCACCTGTTGCCTCAAAAGTTTTGACACCGGCAATCCTGGTCGATGTCCATGAGTCAAAAAGTCAGAGAAGAGATGCTACCGGGGCTGGACTTTCGGCGTTCACCTCTGAACACTCCCCTTCACATGCTGCTTTCCCTGACCTCCCGCATTCTCCGAACTGTCGATCCGCTGTGCCTGGCGAAGATCGGCTGGAATTTTGGCTATAAAGGGGCGCGCTCGGTGGTGCTGCACAAGCAGCGCATGAAGCAGGGGCAGTTCTTCCCGCCGTTCTTCTACATCTCCATCCTGAACTCCTGCAACCTGCGCTGCCAGGGCTGCTGGGTGGATGTGGACAAGCCGCGCGAGTCGCTGAACCTCGACGAGCTGAACAAGATCGTGAACGACGCCAAGCGGCGCGGGAACGCCTTCTTCGGCATCCTCGGCGGGGAGCCCTTCATGCACCCGGAGCTCTTCGACTTCCTTTCGATGCACCCGGATGCCTACTTCCAGGTCTTCACCAACGGCCAGATGATCACCGAGAAGGCGGCGACGAACATGCGCAAGCTGGGCAACATCACGCCGCTGGTCAGCATCGAGGGCACGGAGATCGTCAGCAACGAACGCCGCGGAAACAAGGACGTGCTCACCCGCACGCTGCGCGGCCTGCAAAACTGCCTGGATGCCAAAGTCCTCACCGGCGTGGCCACCAGCCTGTGCAAAACGAACATCGACGATCTCCTCACCGAGAAGTGGCTGCGCCGCCTGATCGACATGGGCGTGCATTACGCCTGGTACCACACCTACCGCCCCGTCGGCCCGAAAATCAGTGCGGAACTGGCTCTGACGCCGGAGCAGATCACTCAGGTGCGGAAATTCGTGGTGAACATGCGCGCCAAGCTGCCGATCGCCATCGTCGATGCCTACTACGACCACAACGGCCAGGCGCTGTGCCCGATGGCCAACGGCATCAGCCATCACATCAGCCCGACGGGAGCGATCGAACCCTGCCCGATCATTCAGTTCGCGAAGGAGAGCGTGCGTACGAAGGACGATCTCTTTGATGTCTTCACGAAGAGCGAATTCTTGAACGACTTCCGCACCATCGCCTCGCACAACACGCGCGGCTGCATCGTGCTGGAGCGCCCGGATCTGGTGAAGGCGGTCGTGACGAAGCATACAGCGAAGGATTCCACCATCCGCCAGACGGCGATGGCGGAGATCGAGAGCATGACACCGCGCACTAGCCAGTGGCGCGAGGGCGAGGAGATCCCCGAGAAGCACTGGATGTACTGGCTGGCGAAGAAGTTCTTCTTCAACGACTTCGGCGTTTACCAGAACCTGAAGAAGTCCGGTCGATGAACCCATGCTGACCGCTGATTTCGACTACAACCTGCCGCCGGAGCTGATCGCGAGCGAGCCGCTGGCGGAGCGCGCGGCCTCGCGCATGCTGGTGCTGCATCGCGATTCGGGAATGATCGAGCACCGAATGTTTCGCGAGATCGGCGAATTCATCTCTGGCGACGCCGGCGATCTGCTGGTGCTCAACGACACGCGGGTGGTGCCGGCGCGCTATTTCACGAACCAGGGCCACGAGGTGCTGCGGCTGGAGTCGCTGACGCCGCTGCGCTGGCGCTGCATGGTGAGGCCGGGAAAAAAGTTCCGCGCCGGCCACACCCTGGCCATCGGCGAGGCGAACGGACGGGTGGTGGAGATCGTGGGCGAGCACGGCGACCGCATCATTGAGTTCGACCGCGTGGTGGACGAGTCGAAGCACGGCCATCTGGCGCTGCCGCATTACATGGGCCGCGACGACCAGCCTGCGGACCGCGAGCGTTACCAGACGGTATTCGCGCGCGAGTCCGGCTCCATCGCCGCGCCGACGGCGGGGCTGCACTTCACACCGGAGCTGCTGGAGCCGCTGCCGCATGCGTTTGTGACGCTGCATGTGGGCGTGGGCACCTTTCAGCCGGTCAAGGCGGAGCGCATCGAGGATCACCTGATGCACCGAGAGGAGTACGAGGTCTCGGAGGCGACGGCAAGTGCGGTCGCCGCAGCGCGGCGCGTCATCTGCGTGGGCACCACCTCCCTCCGCACGCTGGAGTCCGTTGCGAGGGATCACGGGCGGGTCGTCGCGACACGAGGCAGCACGGACATTTTCATCCACCCGGGTTTCCAGTTCAAAGTGGCCGGCGGGCTGCTGACGAATTTTCATCTTCCGAAATCCACGCTGATCATGCTGGTGAGCGCCTTTGCCGGGAAAGAGCTGACCATGCGGGCCTACGCGGAGGCGATCCGCGAGCGCTACCGCTTTTTCAGCTACGGCGACTGCATGCTGATCGTCTGACGCCGCGTTTGTTCGGATGCGTTCTCCGCAGACTCGGCATCCAAAATGCGAGTCCCGCCAAGAAAGCTCTCGAAACGCGAAGTTTGTATTTCTTCGGTTGCCGCAGCTTTCTCGCTCGCGCGAGTGCATCCTTCCAGAAAAACATCCATGACGCACGATCCCGACAACGCCCAAGACTCGGCCACCACCCTCGTCACCGTCGAAGAGGCCGCCTATGACGACCTGCGTTGCATGCTAGGAGCCTGCTTCCCCTCCCTGCCCCGCGTGCTGGAATGCCACCCCGGCGAGGGTGAGCGAAAGCCCGCCCTGCGACTGGCCCGGCACGGCGGAGAGGCCGTGACCGACTACAGCCGGCGCGTCGGACCGCTGGGCATCCCGATGGCCTGCGCACTGGTTTACCGCCTCACGGCGGAGCTCTCCGCACTGCACGCGCATTTTACACCGGCGTCGGTGAGCATCGACCTGGGCAGCACGGTGGTGGACGTCTGGCAGGACGAGTTTCTGCAACTGCGCGTGGCGGCCTTCGATGTCGGCGAAACTCCCCGGCAGGGCGCATCGCAGACGCTCGGCCTGCTGCAGATCTGCCGCAAGCTCATCACGGGCGGCAATGACTCGATCCCCGAAGCCATGGTCGGCGGCATTCCCTCCACGCTGCTGATGCACCTCCGACTTCTGGACGAGGATCTGGAGCACGCGAATCTCAGCTGGCCGCAGCTCAAAAACGTGCTGCTGGACACCATCGCCACGCACGGCCGCACGCTGCGCAGCGCCAGCCTCATGGCGCACCTCGGGCTGGAGCCGCACCTCCTGCCGGAAGGCTGCAAAACGCCCGCGGCCCTGCCATCCGGCACCATCCGGCTCTCTCGGCTGCTGGCCCAGCGGGAAACGCTGACGCCGTCCGAGATCGGGAAGTTTCTGCCGCGGCTCGCCAAGGCCGCCCGGAGTGCGGAAGACAGCCCTGTTCACTGCGAACCGCGCCACATTTGGATCAAGCTTCCCGGCTATCTCTCCGCCTCGGATGCGAAGAGCCTGGACATGCGACTGGACAGTTCCGCCGAGTTTGCAGTTTCCCTCAACCGCCCCGCCGAAGATGACGCATGGAGTGCGAGTCCCGTCCTGGCGCTTGAAGCTGCGGAAGAAAATCAGCCGTTGGAAGATCTGCGCAGCGATCACGCGCGGCAGCATCTGCGCCTGGCCGAAGTCATGCGCGCCGGACTTTATGGCCTGCGCCGCTATGACCGCGGATCCAGCCCGGTGGACGGAGGCGGAGACGTCTTCCGACTCGCCCGACCGGAAGCCGTCAATGTGTCCACGATGGAAAGCGGCGGCTCTCAAGACGATGGCGAAGCTGGCGATTCCGAAGAAGGCCCGGCGACCGCGCCAATGAAACCCATCGTCCTGACCCTCGGCAGCGGCGGCACGGGAAAGAGCATGCTGGCGCGGCTGCTCTACGACTTTGCCGGCATGGATGAACGCCCTGAGATTCCGCTCTTCGACTGCGATGTGGAGGGAAACCGGGATTTCCAGAAGATCGACCCCGAACGCATCCAGTCAGTGGAGACGTCGAGCACGGAACTCATCCGACTCTTCGTCGGCGCCACCTCGGCGCAGCATCCAGTGTTTGCCGATCTGCCTTCCAGTTGCCTCCAGCGCTTCGCCGTCGAGCTGAGTCCTGAAATCGTCTTCCAGCTCCAGGCCGAGGCGGGCATTTCGTGGCTCCCCGTGCATCTGCTGACCGCCCGCGCCTCCTCCGTGCCGGTGCTGACGGCCTGGCGTGAACAGCTTTGGGGAGACATCCCCTCCGTCATCGTGGTTTCTCAAAAGGACGGCCAGGTGCCGCCAGCCATGGTCGAGAAGGTGGCACGTCCACAGGACACCGTCATCCGCCTGCCGCTGCTGGATGCGGAACTGGCCGCCGCCACCGATCTGGCCGCCGCCACCTGGCGCAGCATCCTTCAGGATGCCGCCGCCAAGAGCACCGGCCCCTTCGCCAATCCGCTGCTGAAGCTGCAGTTGAAGAAGAAGCGCGACGACTTCGAAAAAGCCCTGCGCCCTCTCGTGGCCATGCTCGCCTCGACGTGAGCGGATCCAGCCTCCGGCACAGCCGGACGCAAAAGAAAGAGGCCGCTGGAAAGCGGCCCCTCGTGGATTCAATGGATGGATGACCCGGATCAACCGTTGTCTTCCGCAGGAGCGGCTTCGCCACCCGCTTCAGCAGCGGCGGCGGCGTCCTTCTCCTTCATGGCGGCCTTGCGGCTCATCTTGATGCGGCCCTTGTCGTCGATGCCGATGCACTTGGCGGTGACGATGTCGCCGGTCTTGACGACGTCTTCGGTGCGGTTGACGCGGAAGTCGGCGAGTTCGCTGATGTGGATCAGGCCGTCCTTCTTGCCGCCGAGGTTCATGAAGGCGCCGAAGTTCGTCGTGCTGACGACCTTGCCGGTGTAGAGCTTGCCGACTTCGATCTCCTGGGAGGTGCCGCTGATCATTTCGATCGCGCGCTCGATGCCTTCCTTGCGGCTGGCATAAACGTACACGGTACCGTCGTCTTCGATGCTGATCTCGGCGCCGGACTCGGCCTGGATGGCCTTGATGTTCTTGCCGCCGGGGCCGATGAGCTCGCCGATCTTGTCGGGGTTGATCTTGATGATCTCGATGCGCGGGGCATACGGGCTGAGCGGCTTCACTTCGGCGATGGCCTGGGACATGGCGGAGAGCACCTGAGTGCGGCCTTCCTTGGCCTTGACGATGGCTTCTTCCAGGATGCTGAGCGGGATGCCGGGGAGCTTGAGGTCAAGCTGGTAGCCGGTGACGCCTTCGGTGGTGCCGCAGAGTTTGAAGTCCATGTCGCCGAAGTGGTCTTCGCTGCCGATGATGTCGAGCATCGTCAGGTAGCGCTTCATGTTGTCGCCTTCGAACTCGGTGACGAGACCGACGCTGATGCCGCCGACGGGGCGCTTGATCGGCACACCGGCGTCGAGGAGGGCCATGACGCCGGAGCAGACGGAGGCCATCGAGGTGGAGCCGTTGGACTCCATGACTTCGCTGCTCACGCGGATGGCGTAGGGGAAGTCTTCCTTCGCGGGGATGACCGGCTCGATGGAGCGCTCGGCGAGGGCGCCGTGGCCGATTTCACGACGGTTCTGACCGCCGAAGCGGCCGGTCTCACCGACGGAGAACGGCGGGAAGTTGTAGTGAAGGATGAAGCGCTTCGAATCAGGACCACCGGCGTAGGTGTCCATTTCCTGGGCTTCGTCCGCCGGGGCGAGCGTGGCGATGGAAAGTGCCATCGTCTCGCCGCGGGTGAAGCTGGCGGAGCCGTGCGTGCGGGGCAGCACGGAGGCTTCGCCGGAAAGCTGGCGGAGCTGGTCGATGCCGCGGCCGTCGCAGCGGCTCTGCTTGTCGAGGATGGAGATGCGGAAGGCTTTCTTCTGGAGGTAGTCGAAAGCCTGGCTGATCTCGAAGCCGGTGGCCTCGGGGAACTTGGCCTTGATGGCCTGCTCGACTTCGTCCTTCAGTGCGCCGACGGCCTTGCCGCGAGCGACTTTGGACGGCGTGTAGAGTGCGCCTTCAATGCGGTCGCCAGCGACGGCGTAGGCGATTTCGAGCAGTTCGTCCTTCACCAGCATGAGGGGGACTTCGCGCTTTTCCTTGCCGGCGAGCTTCGTGAGCTCTTCCTGCGCGGCGACGATCTGGGCGACTTCGCTTTGAGCAAAGTGCAGCGCCTTCACGAATTCAGCCTCGGGCAGCTCGTTGGCGGCACCTTCGATCATGATGACGTCGGTCTTGTTGCCGACGTAAACGAGGTCGAGGTCGCTTTCGAGACGCTGGGACTGCGTGGGATTGATGACGAACTCACCACCGATACGGCCGATGCGCACGGCGCCGACAGGGCCGGCGAAGGGGATGTCGGAGACGCAGAGGGCGGCGGAGGCGCCGTTCATGGCGCAGATGTCCGGATCGTTCTCGCCGTCCGCGCTGAGGAGGATGGCGACGACCTGGGTGTCATAGAGGTAACCTTTCGGGAAGAGCGGGCGCAGCGGGCGGTCCGTCATGCGGCAGGTGAGGATTTCCTTTTCCGTAGGACGGCCTTCGCGCTTGAAGTAACCGCCGGGGAAGCGGCCTGCGGCGGAGGCTTTTTCCTTATACTCCACGCTCAGAGGGAACCAGTCCTGGCCCTCCTTGAGTTTCGTGGCGGAAACAGCGGTGACGAGGACGATGGTGTCGCCCATGCGGACGGTGACGGCGCCGTCAGCCAGTTTGGCGAACTTGCCGGTTTCGATTTCGAGGGTGCCAGCACCGAGCTGGATTTTTTGTGTGTGGATGGCCATAGGTTGGCGTGTGTTTGTGTTGTTTGGTTTGTGGGAAAAGATTTCGCCGCAGAGAGCGGAGGAAAGAGGGGCCGGAGACAGGCATCCGATCCCGGATACGCAGGACGAATGCTGATGCGCCAAAGTTCATGGACGATCATGCGTCCTGAAAGTGAGCCTCTGCTCTACGCCCCCGGCTATGTGCGCTTGAAACACGAAGGGCGATGCGCTTGGCATCACCCTTCGGTAAATTTAGCTGTTAGCGGCGCAGGCTGAGATTCTTCAGCAGGGCCTGGTAGCGTTCGTTAGCCGTGACCTTGAGATAATCGAGGAGCTTGCGGCGACGCGCGACCATTTGCAGGAGGCCGCGGCGGGTGGAGTGATCCTTTTGATGCGCCGACAGGTGCTGCGTCAGGGCATTGATTCGCTTGGTCAGGATCGCCACTTGGACGTCTGCGCTGCCGGTGTCCTTCTCATGCAGTTTGAAGGAGGCGGAATCGGTGGTGGTTGCTTCGCTCATGTTTCGTTTGAATGGCCGGACAACTTGTCTGGCGGTGTGTGTTCTGGGATGTGGGGCCGCGAAGGAACCATAGAAGCCTGTTTTGGCAAGAGGAAGTTTGGGCTGTTTTCAGGGTAAAACCCAGCCCATTCCAGCCGTCGCGGGTTGTGCTTTGAGGAAAAAGGCGCGGTGGGCGGGCAGCGGCAGGGTGGCGCTGACGTTCAGCACTGTGGCGCTTCCTTTGGCCGTCCAGTAGGGGGCAGGCGCGCGTTGGAGCAGCCAGTAGGCATCGTAGCTGCTGGATCCGGGTTGCGAATCGGCCTTCCAAAGCTGCAGCACGTCCGCCGCCGCCACGCTCGTGCTGGCCGTGAAGCCGTTTTCGGCTGTCAGGCCGAGCGTCGCCGGGGTGCCATCGACCGGCCAGGGCAGCGCGAGCAGGTTCTGCCCTGGATGCAACGTCCTGCGCCAAGGCGTGGTGCGCACATGGCCGGTCAGTGTGACGGCCTTCGCCGGGCCGGAGGTTTTGACCATGAGACCGGTGCCGGGCGGAATGATCCTGCCATAGGGAGAAGCGGCCCCCACGGAGGACACCCACTGCCCGCCGCCGTTCAGCCAGTGCGTCTGCCAAACGCCGTTTTCAAGGAACATCACCTGATCGGCGGCAGAGGCGACGGCCGCCGACTTGAACACGTCCGCAGGGAAGACCTGGGCCAGCGTGACATGCGGGCGCACCACCACCCGCGCACCACGCAGCTCCTCAGGCAGCGTTTTGAGCGTGCTGAGAACGGAATCGAGGTCCAAAACGGCCACTCCCGCGCTCAGACCGCCGATTTCAAGCCGGTGCCCGGCCAGGATGCCGTCCAGCACTTCCAGATAGCAGGGTGTTTCGGCATCGACGCGAATCTCTTGCGCATTCTCCAGCGCCAGCTCCGCAGCACCCGGCACCTGCTCGATCCGTCCAGCGTACAACGGAGCATTGACGAGGCTGACGCCGACGGTCTGCGCACCCTCAAAAACAAAGCGCTGCCAGGCCTGCGGCGTTGTCGCGGCGCTGAGTCCGCCGCGATGCGTCACCCGCAAGCGCAGGATGCCGCGCTGCACGCTTTGTCCGCCGAGGCCGGTGATGCCGCTCCATGAGAGCCGCTCGCGACCTCCGCCTGCATCCGCTTTGGTCGGTGCCAGCGTGAGCGGGTTCCAGTTCACCTGATCGGTCGAATGCTCCAATCGGAAGTCCACGTCCGTGATGTCGCGCGGATGCTCGAGATGCGCATCGACGCGGCCTTCGCGCGTCGTGGTCAGCCACCAGCCGCCGTCAAAGCTGCTTTCGCCGCCGAGGGCGTATTCGATGAGATCATTGACGCCGTCCGCATCGAAGTCGGCATCTGTGACCGCTTTCGAAGAAATCGAACCTTCCACCGGTGCCGAACCCAGTGTGTTGGATTGCGCATTCCCACCCGCCGGTGCGCCCGCAGCCTGGACGATTTGCACGTTGTCAAAGCTGGATGAGGAAAGGGTAAACGGGGAGGAGGACGTCACCGCCAGGCCGATCTGCACGGTACTGCTCAATCCAGTGAGCGTCACAGTCCTGATCAGCGTCCAAGCGTTGCCGTTGGCGGAGGCGTAAGCCGTGACCGAGTCGCCACTGCGGACGAGGCGCACCCAGTTGTTCGGCGCGGTGTTCACCGCCGGACCACCTGCATAGCTGGTGGCGCCGCTCGCAGCCGGACGCCAGACCATGCCGTAGCCATTGCCCTCGCCGGCAGGCGTGGTGAAGACCGTGGCGTGGCGCGATCCGCCGGTGAGCGTCTCGCGGATCATGACGCCGGTTTTCGCCCAGGGATTCGTGTTGGACTGGCTGAGGATGCGCGCCCGGATTTCCCCGTCTCCGGCGAGCTGCGCGTAGGCGAAGCGGAAGCCGTCCGCCGTGAAGAAGATGTCCGCCCCGGAACCCTGCAGCGTGTAGGTGTCCGTGGTCCCGTTGTAGCTCATGCCGCCCGCGATCTCAACGACGCCGACATCCTGCGATTGCAGGGCGACCACCACCGGCGGCGAGTAAGTCACGGAAACCGTGTTCGAGGCCAGACTGCCGACCGCGCCGGCATTCAGCGCTGCATTCGCCGGCAGGCGGACGGTGACCGCACCCTCAGCCGCCGGCGTCACGGTCACACCGTAGCCCGCACCGGAGCCGGTGAGGTTTGAAACCGCGCCATTCGTGACGATGAAGTCACCTGCGGCAAGTCCCGTGACCGACTGGCTAAACTGCGCCTGCAGCGTGAACGGTCCGGACTCGATGGCCGACGCCGCACTGAGCGCGACCGAGGGCGCCACCACGGCCTGCGAGCCGACGACCTGCACGTTGTCAAAGGTGGACGTGGCCAGCGTGGAGGGCGACGACGAGGTCACCGCGAGACCGACATAGACCGTGTTCGGCAGTCCGGTCAGCGTGGCGGTGTGAACCAGCGTCCACGCATTGCCATTCGCCGAGGCGTAGGAGGTGACCGTGGCTCCGCTGCGGACGAGGCGCACCCAGTTGTTCGGCGCGGTGTTCAATGCCGGGCCGCCGGCGTAGTTCGTGGCCGCGTTGGCCGTTGGCCGCCAGACCATGCCAAAGCCGTTGGAAGGCGTGGTGAACATCAGCGCGTGGCGCGAGCCTGCGGTGAGTGTTTCACGCATCATCACGCCCGTTTTCGCCCACGGATTGGTGTTTGACTGGCTGGTCACGCGGGCGCGGATTTCGCCGTCGCCTGTGAGCTGGGTCAGCGCGTATTGAAAGCCGTCCGCCGCGAAGAAAATGTCGTTCCCGGAGCCTTTCACGGTGTAAACGCCACCGCTGAAGGTGGTGCTGCCTGCCGCCAGTGTTTCACCCACATCCTGCCCGACGAGCGAGACGGCCGCCGGCGGCGTGTAAGTGACGCCGACCGTGTTCGAAGCGAGGCTGGCCGTCGCGCCTGCATTCTGCGCGGCTCCGGCGGGCAGGCTGACCGTGACAAGACCGGAGGCGACTGGCGTGAGCATGATGCTGTAGCTCGATCCGCCGCCGGTGAGGTTCGACGCGTTGGCGTTGCTCAAAACAAAATCGCCCGCGGTCAATCCGGTCACCGGCTGGCTGAACTGCGCCTGCACGGTGAAGGGTCCGCTTTCGATCGCCGAGGCGGTGCTGAGCGTGACTGCGGGCGCCACCACCGCCTGCGCCCCGATGACTTGCACATTGTCAAACTCCGCCGTGGTGGTCACGCCTTCGTCGGAGGCGGTGGCGGCGATGCCCACGCGCACCTGCGCTGGCAAACCACCGAGCGTGAAACTGCTCACAAGCGTCCAGGCGCTGCCGTTCGCTGAGGTGTAGCCGGTCAGCACGTCCCCCTGACGCACGAGGCGCACCCAGTTGTTCGGCACCGCATTCAGGGCGGGCCCGCCGGCATAGCTCGTGGCCCCATCCGTCGCGAGGCGCGACACCATGCCAAAGCCGTTCCCTGCGGCAGGCGGCGTGATGAACGTCGTGGCATGCCGCGATCCGGCGGCGAGCGTCTCGCGCACCATGACGCCGGCCTTCGACCAGGGATTGGTGTTGCCGAAGCTGCGCACGCGGGCGCGGACCTCGCCATCGCCGTTGAGGACGACGTGGGAGAAGCGGAAGCCGTCCTCGGTGAAGTAAATGTCCCGGCCCGATGCGGTGACGGTGTGGATGCCGGTGACGACGTCATAGTTTGTCGATCCGGCGGGGAAGCCCGTACCAACATCCTCGCTGACAAAGACGGGCGTGTCGTTGGGTTCGGTGTAAGTGCGTGACAGCACGTTGGAGGCGAGATTCGTCACCACTTCGGCATCCTGCGCTGCATTCGCCGCGACGCTGATCGTCACGTTGGCCGTCGGCGTGATGGTGAAGCTGTAACTCGTGCCGGAGCCGCTGAAGGCACCGGCCGTGCCGCCCGTGACACTGATGTCGGAAAGCGTGAATCCCGCCACCGCATGGCTGAAGGTGGCGGTGACGACAAAGGGATCACTCACATTTGCCGGAGCCGTCGTGGAAAGCTCCACGGTCACAGGCAGCGGCGCGGCGGCGGGTGCGCTGTCGATCTGCTGGAGATAAGCCGCGAGGTTGTTCAAATCCGTAGCGTTCAGCGTCACGCCCTGGTGCGCGGTGACGGCTTCCGCCAGCGTGGCGGCGGAGCCGTCGTGCAAATACGGAGCGGTGGCCCAGACGCCGCGCAGGGTCGGCACATCGAAGCCGGTGAGCGCGCCATTGAGGCGCTTCCCGCTGGTGGGCTGTTTGATCGTGCCGACATCGCGGAAAACGTTCAAGGCGCTGTTTGTGAAGGCCGTGCCGCCGTGGCAGGCGGCGCAGTTTTGCTGACGAAACACACGCTCTCCGGCGATGGCCGCCGCCGTGGCGCTGCCGTCGCCGTTCCGGTGCGGCGAGTTCTCTTCGGCGGTGAGCGAGGTGATGTAGGCCGCCAGTGCGTCGAGATCGGCACTGACGCCGGCCTTCGGATCACCGAGCGGCTGGCTGCGCGTGCCGGTGTTGAACTGCGCGTCGCTCATCAGCCCGGTGCCGCCGGCGAAGGCGCGGATCTGACCCTCGAAGTCGTGAACCTCGTCGAAATTCCCGGACCAGTGCAGCGCTCCGTGATTGCCATGACCGCGCAGCGTGATAGTGTTGCGCAGCCCCTCGCCCACGCCGGTGAAATCCCAAGTGCGGCCGTCGTGCCCGCCGTCGTTGTGGCAGGCCGCGCAGGCGATGTACTCCTGCAGCGCGAGCCGCGGATCAGCGGCGTCATAAAAGAGCTGCTTTCCGCGGAGGACGGCGGCGCTGAGCTTTTCCGTGTTGATGGCATTGACCAAGCCGAGCGTGAGCGGCACGCCGCTGCCGCCCTGCACGAGACTGCTGACGTCATGCACACTCACGGTGCGGGCCATGAAGTTATGAACAAAAAGCGTGCGCCCATCCGGCGAAAGCGCGAGTCCCTGCGGCGCGAGCCCGGCGTCGAAGCGCATGATCACTTCCCGGTTCCAGGCATCGACCACGGCCACGGCGTGGCTGCTTTCGAGCGCGACGAAGACATAGACGCCCCACGGGTCAAAAATCGCCGCGCTGGGTACTCCCGCGTTGTCGAAATCAATCCGTCCCGCTTGATCCTCGACCTGCGTGGTCAGATCGATGCGGCTGGCGATGGCGCGCAGCGACTGATCGTGATTGAGGCCCACACCATTGCGCAGGGTGCCGCGCTTGATGTTGTCCTGCTTTGAGGGCACCCACGCGGAAAGTCCGTCCGGCGAGAGCGCCGTGGCGCCGAGGTAGTTCGGCAGGCCGCGCGCGGAGGTGGGCGAGTCCTCTTTCTCGCTGTGCTGAAGCAGGATGGTACGCTCCAGCGCGAGCGTCGTTGCGGTGACGACCAGCACCTCGCCACCACGACCGGTAGTGACGGGAGCAGCGGTGTTTTCACCCGGGAGCGGTGGCGTGATGAAACGGCTGACGTAAACCCGCGCCCCATCCGCGCTGACGGAGACATGGCGCAGGTTTTGGCCGGCATTCAGGCTGCTGATCTGCGCTCCGGTGGTCGGATGGAGCTTCAACAACCTCCCGCCTCCCTCCAGCGCGACATAAGCGGCGGTGCCGTTCGGATCAAAGGCGATGCCAAACGGACGCGAACCGCGCGGCAGCGGCAGCGTGACTGCCACGGCGTTAGTGCCGCCGTCCAAGATCGAAATCGTGGCGCTCTCCGCATTCGTCACCCACACACGTCCATCCGGCGCAAGCGCAAGGCTGCGAGGTGCGAGGCCGACGCTGGTTTCGGCCAGCTTCGCGCGTGTCACGGCATCGAGAACGGTGACACTGTCGGTGTCAGGATTGACGAGCCAGACGCGGTCGTTGCCCGTGGCACGTTCCTCGAAAATGATGCTGGAGGAAACCGCCGGTTTCTTCGCTGTCAGCGGAGCATGCACGGCCTGGAAGAAGGTGCTGCTGACCTCGGCGGCGGTGTCATCGGTGGCCGTGACGACCACGGTGTAGCGCCCCGGATTCGCATAGGTGTGGCTGATGCTGGTGCTGCTGCTGTAGGCGGTTTCGGGCGTGCCGTCACCGAAGTTCCATTTGAAGCGCGGATTTGCGCCGCCGGTGCTGCCGACGGTGAATGGAACGACCGCGCCGGACACTATGGGCGGCGACGGCTGCAGTTGCAGGGCGAGGCTGGCATTGATCGTCCATTCAAACGACACGCTGACAGGCGCGGTGTTGCCATCGCTCACGGTCACGGAGGAAGGAAAGGTCCCCGCCGCAGTCGGCGTGCCGCTGATGACGCCAGTCGCGGGATGAATCGTCAAACCTGCGGGCAAGCCGGTGGCGCTGAAGGCGAGCGTGTCCTGATTCACATCGCCGGCCTGGATGCTGAGCGTGGTGCTTTGATTGATGACGCGGCTCTGCGGTCCGGGATTCGTCACCACCGGCGGAGCGGGCGGCGCGAAGGCGTTCAAGTTGAAATCCCATGCCAGCACTTCGTGCGTGTTCGTGGAGCCGCCAGTCGCGCCGGTGAAGCCGATCCACGCGCTGGAGCCGGTGAGGTTGGCGAGCTTGAGCGCGGTTTGTGTGAGCACGGGCGTCGCGGGCTTCACGGTGCTCACGCCCTGCACCAGATAAACACGCAGCGTGTCCGCCGGACCATCGTAATCCACCCACAAGGTGTGGCTCGCGCCATTCTCCAGGTCGAAGGCCGCATTTGCCGTGCCGAGATGCGGCGAGACGACGCCGTTGGTCAGCACGCCGACGTGGTTCGCGTTCGGGTCCGTGCCGCCGAGGTAGGTGTCCAGCTCGATGGCAAGGCTCTTGGTGATGCCTTCATAAGCTAAACCGCCACCAGCAGCACCCAGCGCCGTCGCCGCCGAGCCTTGCAGCACAAAGGTCATGCCGTCCGCACCGTCGCCCGTGCCATTCATGCGGAAGACGAAGCGGCTGCTGAAGGACGTGCCTTCGGAAACCGGCACGGGATTGCTCAGGAAGGCGGAGCCGGCCTGCGTGGCTGTGTTGGGCGTGAGACGCAGCACGCCGCCCGTGACTGTAGCGCTGCCATTCATCTGCCAGCCGATGGCGGAGGTGAAACTCGCGAATTGATGGCTCAAATTCGGCGGCGTGACGGTCCACTCGAAGGTGGTGCTGGCGCTGGTGATGCCATCGGTGACGGTGACCCGCGCATTGCTGTAGGTGCCGGGCGTCGTCGGTGCGCCGCTGATGACGCCGGTGCCCGCGTTGATCGCGAGCCCCGCAGGCAGCCCCATCGCGCTGTAAGTCACGCCGCCGCCGCCGGGTGCGGTGCTGTAAACCGCGAGCGTCGTAGGCGCGTTCACCGCGCTGACCTGGGCTCCGGGGTTGACGACGGAAACCGTGGTCGAGGGATCGACCTGGACGACCGCCGCCGCGGACCAGGCGCCGTTCGCGCCGCTGGCAAACAGCATCCAATAGCCCGGCGTCATGACGTTCAGGTTCGCATGCCCCTGAACCGCATAAACGCCTGGGGAGGATTCCGTGAACGGCAGGCTCAGAAAGCGCACATCGGTGTTCGTCGAATGCGTTTGCGAGGACATCTTGATGAAGCTGAATTTCGTGACGCCCGGCGTGGCCTGCACGGCAAAGGTGGTGCCCACTCCGATGTAGGACGGCGACTGCGTGATGACCGGACGCGTGGCGGCAGTGCCGTCGGCGTTGAAGAGCATGGGCGGCGTGAAAATCTGCGCGTCGCGATGATCCGCGCTGTTGCCACCCAGTCCGCCGCCGCCGGACCACACCCTGCCGTCCGGGAGCAGCAGCGCCACGGAGTGGTAGTTGCGCGGCACGCTCATCGGGGCGAGCTGCCGCCATGTCCGCGTCTGCGGATTCCATACTTCAGGTACGAGGATGGAGCCGGTGTCGTTGAATTTACGGCCGGAAGTGTTGCCTCCGATGATCATCACCTCGCCGTTCGGCAGGATCACCGAATTCGCAAACTGCCGCGCAAAGCTCATGGAGGGTGCGGTTTGCACCACCGGTGCGCCGCTGCGGATGTCGATGGTGAACGCCGCCGTCGTGCTGGTGCCCGTGGAGCTGTCATTCGGATTGGTGTTCGTATTGGCCGAACCGCCCGTCACGAGGATGCGGCCCTCGTCATACAGCGTGAAGGTACCCTCTTTCGGATACAGCACGCCTGGGACGTTCACCCCGGCGTAGCTCAGACTGCCGTTTCCAGTGGCCGTGACCCAGTTCATCTGCCGTGTCGGACCGCCGTGAAACAAGCGACCGTCCGGCGCCATGACGATCTGCGGATGCCAGCGCGTGACATACCCCGGCTGGCTGATCACCGGGGTCCAGTTGATGCCCGTCAGCAGCGCCCAGCCCCCGGCGGAGGTCCAGCGCTCCGCGGTGTAGGTGCCGCCGTCGCCCGTCACAGTGAAGACGCTGCCGTCCGTCAATGCCACGCTGGTGTTGTACCAGCGGCCGTCGTTCATGTTCGGCAGCGCGGACCACTGGCTGGTGCGCCAGTCGAAGATGCTGCTGAGCCGCGTCGTGTTGCGCCCGCCATTGATCACCAACCGCCCGTCCGGCAGCATCGCCGTGCCGCCGCAAAACATGTCATGCCGGGTGTTGTTGATCTCGGTGAACACGCCCGTGGCCGGATTCCACACCGCCGCATAGGTGAACTCCGCGCCCACGGGAAACGTGGTGCGCTGGTTCGAGGCAAAGGTCAGCAGCCGCCCGTCCGGCAGTGTCGCCGCCGTCACTGGAATGTGCGGCGTCCAGGGGATGATGTCTCCCCATTCGCCGAGGGAAATGCGCGCCGTGGCGGTCGTCGCCGCCGGTGCCATGACAGGGAAAGCCGGCGCCAACAGCTCAGCCTCGGCGGAAAGCTGGTCGGACAGACCGTGATCATCCTCGCCAGCTAGCAATCCACCTGACCCGGCGCAGCTCAAGGCGACCGTCAGGGCGCAGAAGCTTACGGTGACCCGACACTGGTTCAGCCACCGTTGGGCCACGACTCGGGCAATCCTGTCTCTTTGGGTAGAGAATGGCTTCAGAACCGGGTAAACGTTTAATTTCATGAGCCGAGTTGTGTTTTCTGTAAAATTCGCAATCCAGAAGCACCTGAATTGGAATAACTAGATTCGAAGAGGCGCTCTCAAAGTAAGAATTATGTATCATCACAATTGTGAGACTCGGGTGTGCGACGGCCTCGGCACGGACTTGCGGTCGTCTCAGAACTCAAACCCGCTCCATTTTCCATCCCCACCCGCTTGCCTCCATGGCCTTTCGCATCCATAAACCGGCCCCTTTTATGTCCCGCTCGTACCAACTCGCAGTCCTCCCAGGAGACGGCATCGGCCCTGAAGTCATGGCCGAAGCACTCCGCGTCCTCGACACCGTCGCCGCCCGCTCCAGCCTCACCTTCGAATACAACCACCAGCTCGTCGGCGGCGCCGCCATCGACGCCATGGGCAAGGCTCTCCCCGCTGAAACCATCGCCGCCTGTGAAGCCAGCGACGCCATCCTCTTCGGCTCCGTCGGCGGCCCGAAATGGGAGCACCTGCCCCCGAACGAGCAGCCTGAACGCGGCGCGCTGCTGCCCATCCGCAAGCACTTCGGCCTCTTCGCCAATCTGCGCCCCGGCATCTGCTACCCGGCCCTCACCAGTTCCTCGCCGATCCGTCCTGACCTTGTGGAAGGCGGCTTCGACGTGCTCTGCGTGCGTGAACTCACCGGCGGCATGTACTTTGGCCAGCCGAAGAGCCGCACCACTCTGCCCGATGGCGACATCGAGGTCATCGACACCATGGTTTACAAAAAGAGCGAGATCGTGCGCATCGCCCACGTCGCCTTCAAGGCCGCGCAACTCCGCCGCAAGCACGTCACCAGCGTGGACAAGGCCAACGTGCTCACCAACTCCGTGCTCTGGCGCGAAACGATGATCGAAGTCGCCAAGGAATACCCGGATGTGACCCTCGCGCACCTCTATGTGGACAACGCCGCCATGCAGCTCATCAAGGCCCCGCGCAGCTTCGACGTGCTCGTCACCGAAAACCTCTTTGGCGACATCCTCAGCGACGAGATGGCCATGATCGCCGGTTCGCTCGGCATGCTCGCCAGCGCCAGCCTCGGCCAGCCGAAGGGCGACGGCCTCTACTTCGGCCTCTTCGAGCCTTCCGGCGGTACCGCGCCGGATATCGCCGGCATGGGGATCGCCAATCCCATCGCGCAGATCCTCTCCGTCGCCCTCCTGTTGCGCTTCTCCCTCGGCCTCGAAACCGAAGCCGTGCAGATCGAATCCGCGGTCAAGAAGGTCATCGACCAAGGCCTCCGCACCGGCGACATCTTCAGCGGCGCTCCCGGCACGCGACAGGTGAACACCAAGGAGATCGGCGACGCGGTCATCGCGGCACTGTAAGTTCGTAGTTCGGGCTTTAGCCCGTGTATCGCCAAACAAATCGAATCGCCTCAACTCAATTCCACATCGACTTCCGCACCGGTCGCGAAACCGCCCTCACCGGCGCGGCCTTCGGCGCAGGAGAACGCGCAGCTTGCTCTGCCCTTAACCGACAGCGAGCGCAAGGCATCCAGGAGGCAGCTTGATCAGCTCCATCCCGGGAATCGCTTTCGGCTGCAGATGCTCGCTCATGGCGTGAAACCGGCGTTCTACCAAAACGCAAAGCCTTCGAAGACGTGAACGATGATAATCTATGAGGCCAGCCGAAAGGCGACGGTCTCTACATCGGCCTCTTTGAGCCCAGCGGCGGCACCGCCCCCGACATCGCCGGCATGGGCATCGCCCCCATCTTCCAGCAAATCCGCGCCCTCCGCCTCAGTGCTCCTCGGGTGTTCCAAGCCGCCCGCCTGCGTTTCGCAAGGAAACGCATGACATGGCGGAGACTCCGCGCATTCTCGGAACGCCCGTGGATACCGGATACGGTGATCGCGGAGTGATCCCCTTCCCTGCGCCCCATGTCCGACGATTCCTCCGCCCCCCCCGCTCCCCAGCATCAGCTCGTGCTGCGCTCCCTCACCGCCGCAGACGCTCCGGCCGTGGCCGAGATCTCGGCGGAGCTTTACCAGGGCATCAATTCGTCCTGGACCACAGAGCAGTTTCTGCGGCTGCACCGTGCGTTTCCGGAGGGGCAGATCGGCGTGGAGGACAACGGCAGGCTGGTGGCCTTCGCATTCTCTCTCATCGTCGAGTACTCGAAGTACGGCGACCGCCACACCTACGGCCAGATCACCGGCGGCTTCCAGTTCACCACGCACGACGCGGAGGGGGACACGCTCTACGGCATCGAGGTCTGCGTGAGGCCGGAATTTCAGGGCATGCGCATCGGCCGCCGTCTGTATGACGGACGCAAGGAAATCTGCGAGCGCCTCAACCTCCGCGCCATCGTGGCCGGCGGTCGCATGCCGGGATACAAGGACCACCAGAACACGCTGACGCCGCGCCAGTACATCGACAAAGTCCGCACCCGCGAGCTGTACGATCCGGTGCTCTCCTTCCAGCTCAGCAACGACTTCCACGTCAAGAAAGTGCTCACCGACTACCTGCCCGGCGACACGGAGTCCAAATCGCACGCCACGCTGATCGAGTGGATCAACATCTACTACACGCCGAAGGAGCGGGCGCTGGTGGGTGCGCCGCGCACGGTGGTGCGCCTGGGCATCGTGCAACTGCAGATGCGCGCCACGGCGGACATCCAGGCCTTCTACGACCATGTGGAATTCTTCATCGACGCGGTGAGCGGCTACAAGGCGGACTTCGTGATTTTCCCCGAGTACGTGAACGCGCCGCTGATGGCCCCTTACAACGACATGAGCGTGCCGGACTCGATCCGCAAGCTGGCCGAAATCACGGAGGAGGTGCGCCAGTTCTTCGTGGACAAGGCGCTGGCCTACAACATCAACATCATCACCGGCAGCCTGCCGCTGTATGAAAACGGTGCGCTTTACAACGTGGTGTACCTCTGCCGCCGCGACGGCACCTGGGAGCAGCAGCTCAAGATTCACATCACGCCGAGCGAGGCCTCGGAATGGGGCATGAAGGGCGGCGACAGCGTGAAGGTGTTTGACACGGACTGCGGCAAGATCGCCATGCTGATCTGCTACGACGTGGAGTTCCCGGAACTCGGCCGCCTGCTGGCCGACAGGGGCGTGCAGATCCTCTTCGTGCCGTTCTGCACGGACACCTCCACCGGCTACTACCGCGTGCGCCTCTGCGCGCAGGCCCGTGCGGTGGAAAACGAGTGCTACGTCGCCATCGCCGGCAGCGTGGGGAACCTGCCGAAGGTGAAGAACATGGACATCCAATATGCGCAGTCCGCCGTCTTCTCGCCCTCCGACTTCGCCTTCCCGGACACCGGCATCGTCACGCAGGCGACGACGAACACGGAGATGACGCTCATCGCCGACGTGGATCTCGACGACCTGACGGACCTGCACAACAAGGGCTCCGTGCGCAATCTCCGCCAGCGCCGCACGGATCTCTACGAACTGAAGCTCAAGGAACCGAAGTAGCTGCGGAGCTTACAGCTTCACGCTGAACACATCCTTCGCCTTCACGCTTTCGGCGAAGGCGGTGAGCAGGCGGATGGTGGCTTCGATGTCGTCGAAATGGGCCATCTCCACGACGCTGTGCATGTAGCGCAGCGGCAGGGAAACGAGCGCACTGGGGATGCCGCTCTGCTGGTTGAAGATGACGTCGGTGTCCGTGCCGGTGAAGCGCGACGATGCTTCGTGCTGGAGGGGGATCTTCGCCTTCTCGGCCACTTCGATCAGGCGTTTGACGACTTCGACGTGGTTCGCACCGCCGTGCGTGAGGGTGGGGCCGCCGCCGAGCTTCACACTGCCGTGTTTTTTCTCATCGACGTTCGGCGTGTCGGTGGCGTGCGTCACATCGAGCACGATGGCGACGTCCGGCATCAGGCGGTGGGCAATCATGCGCGCGCCGTTGCCGCCGATCTCCTCCTGCACGGCGTTGACGGCATAAACCGTGGTGGGCAGGCGCGACTTGCGCCTGCTGAGGCGGGCGATGACCTCGGCGATGATGAAGCCGCCGACGCGGTTGTCGAGCGCCCGGCCGCAGAGCTTGTCCGCGCCGATCTCCTCGACGCCGTCGGCATACACGGCGGGGTGGCCGACGCGGATTCCGGCCTGGGCGACTTCCTTTGCGCTGGAGGCGCCGATGTCGATGGCGAGTTCGTGAACCTTCGGGACCTTTTCATCCTCACGGTCACGGATGTGGATGGCGATGTTGCCGACGACACCGCGCACGGTGCCCTTGTCTCCGAAGATTTCGACGCGGCGGCCGCGGGCCGTGGCCACGTCACTGCCTCCGACGCGATCGACGAAGATGAAGCCGTCCTTGGAGATGAACTTCACCATGTAGCCGATCTCATCCGCATGCGCTTCGAACATGAGGCTGCGTCCGCCGCCGCCTTCGAGCGTGGCCCAGGCGGTGCCGTAGGCGTCGGATTCCACGCGGTCGGCGGACTTCCGCACATGCGCGGCCCATTTGCGCTGACCGCGGTGCTCGAAGCCGGTGGGGCTGGGGGTGGAGAGGAGATCGAGGAGGAAGGTTTTGGAGGAGGGGGACATGGTGGGAATGACGAACTTTAGCGGGGGACGATGGCGAGGTAGTTGCGGACGGTGCTCCAGCCGGGGGCGGAATGCTCGCGTCCATCGACGCTGCGATAGTACAGGGCGGAGGAACGGCCGCCGTCGAGATTGAGAGCGCGCTGAACAGGCGTGGCGGTGAGGCCGGGCGTGGCGAGGATTTCCGCGAGTTCGCCGAGGCTGACACCCTCGGCAAGGCCGAAGAACCAGCCCTCGTCCCCGTCGTTGGCGATGAAGGTGCGCGTGGCGTGCTTTTTGCGGTCGAGACCGGCCACCGGACGGCCCGCATCAACGAGGCGCGGCCCGGCCTGCAGCAGGTGGTGCACGTCATCCCGTGTGCCGACCTCGGCATTCCACAGCAGCCGAGGCTTCGAGGTGACGACGACAGCACCGGAGAGCAGCTTGTTGGACTGCCAGGTGCCGGTCGTGCGGCCTTGGGAGATCATGAGGCCCATTGGCGTGAATTCCGGCGTGAAGAAGCCGCCGTTCACTCCGGCGGCGGCACCCGCGCCGCGCATGCAGGCGGAGATTTTTCCACCGCCTGACCAGTCCTCCGGCTGATCAATCACCTGGAGTTCGTAGGCGCGGCTGTCGAAGACGACGAGCTGGAGATCGACGGAGTGACCTCCCCTGCTGACGGTGAGCGTCTGCAGCGTGGCGCCGCCGGTAAGCGGCTGGCTTTCCGCCGGGGCATCGAGATGCCAGCCATAGGGTGAAGCGGAAGCGGCGGTCGGCGCTGGCACCTCCTCCCACGCAGGGTAGAGCGGAACGGCGGACGCCGAATCCGGTGGAGGCGGTGGCGGACTCGCACAGCCAATCAGCATCAGGGCGAAGATGATGAACAGTCGATGCATGCGGTCAGGCCACCTCGGCGAGCTTTTTCTTCATCGCATCGAGGGCGAGGGCACGATGGCTGAGCTGATTTTTTGTTTCGGCGGGCAGCACGCCGAACGTCTCGTTGAATCCTTCGGGAATGAAAAGGGGATCATAGCCGAAACCTCCCTCTCCCTGTTCCTTCGTGATGAGACGCCCTTCCACGGCGCCGTGCGTGATGTGAAGCACCTCGCCGTCGCGGGCCAGGACCATGCAGCAGTGGAAACGCCCGGCGAAGCGAGTGTACTGCAGCTTGCGGCGGAGTTCGGCCTTGAGCTTTTCGCGGTTGTCGGCGGCGTTGGCGTTTTCTCCGGCGTAGCGGGCGCTACGGACGCCGGGCGCACCGGCGAGGGCATCGACTTCGAGGCCTGAGTCGTCGGCGAGAACCAGCAGGCCGGGCAGTTGGCGGCTGCCGCTGACGGCTTTGATGATGGCGTTGGCCTCAAAGGTGCCCCCCGTTTCCTCGTCGAGCGTGACGCCGGGATGAGCGCGGAGGTCCTCGACCTGCCAGTCAGCGCCGAGAATGGCGGCGACTTCCTCGGTTTTGTGGGCGTTGGAGGTGGCAAAGACGAGCTGCATGCGCACAGAATGACGATGGTTGCCGCGATGACAAATGACAAAGGGCTCTCTCCGCAGAGCAGCCGTCATCCAGGGCTTATGCACCAAGAGGATAGAACTTCACAAGGATGGTCGCCCTCCCGGAATGACAGGATGAACAGGAGCCAATCATGTCAGTCTTGAATTCAAAATGATCCTCTTTGGCTCATCAAGCTTTCGAGTCACGCAGAACGAAATCCTGCAGAATCCTGTCGTCCTTTAAACCCTGTCAAAAGAGCGGCCTTGCCCATATAAAACCTCGTTTCATGCATGAGCCCTGACCGTCACCTCATGAGCGGCTCCAGGAGACGCTGCTCCGTGATGACACCCGCCGGCTGCTGGCGCTCGTCCGTGACGATGGCCAGGCGGCGGCCCTGCCTGCGCAGGCGTTTGAGCGTCTGGAGGGCGGACTGGGCTGCGGGCACGGTCTCCAGCGGGCGCATGTGCTGGCGCACGAGACGATCCTGCGGCACGGAAGGCGGCAGCTCGGCGGTGTCCAGCATGCCGATGAAGGCACCATCCTCTCCGAGCACGGGTAGCACGGTGGTGTTCTGCTCGCGGGCCAGGATGAGTGCGGAACTGAGCGGGAACTCGGCGGGGAGGGCCACGCTGCGGGTCAGCGGCTGCATGACATCCCCGGTGCGCAGTTTTTTGTAGTCGAGCACGCGCTCGATGAGCAGGGTCGCTGAGCTGGAGAGCTGGTTTTTGACGGAAAGCGCGCGGGCCAGGTGTTTCAAATCGTCGCGTCCCCGCGTCTGTCCGGAGTCATTTGGGAGGACGGACGGGTCGTCCGCCTTCGCCGCCGCAAAGGCGCGAAACAGCGGCCGAGCCACGCCGACCAGATGGACCAGCGGCGAGACGCTGCGCAGCGAGCGGAAGGGATAGCGGCGAAAGAGCTTCTTCGGCATGACCTCCAGGCCGATGAGGAAAACGGGCAGCACAAAAATGAACGCCGCCGCAAAACTCCACACGCTGGCGCTGCGGATCACCGGCAGGGAGATGAGAACGAAGGCGGAGAGATTCGTGACGTGGTTCGCCACGGTGATGCAGCCGATCAGCGCGTCGCGGTCTTCCAGCAGAGGCAGCAGGCCCAGCGCGCGGCGGTCCCCCGCGCTCGCGGCGTGCCGCACACGCACACGGCTGACGGCCGGCACCGCGCTCTCCAGGCCGGAAAGCATGAAGGACAGGCACAGAAAGAGAAAGATGAGGATCCAGGTCATGGCGGGGTGAAAATCGGAAGCGCGGGAGAGCTCATATCCCGCCTCCTTCTTCGTTGGGTCTCGTCCGGAGGCGCAGCTCCAGCTCCTGGATGCGGGCGCGGACGACGCGGCGCACCTTGATGTCTGCTCCGCCGACGCTGATCCGCTCGCCGGCCTTCGGGACGTGGCCGAGGAGGGTGAAGACAAAGCCGCCGATCGTGTCGATGCCGCCCGCGTCGATGCTTCCCTCGTCAAAATCCACCTCCAGCGTCTCGCGCAAGTCGTCCAATCGCGTGCCCCCATCGACGAGGTATCTGCCTGCGCCCAGCTCCTGAATCTCGGCGGCCTCCCCCTGCCAGGGCGCGGCCTCGTAGAGCAGCCAGTCGGCGATCTCGCGGCGGGTGATCATGCCTTCCAGGCCGCCGTACTCGTCGGCGATGAGCACGGGTTGACTGTCCGTCTCCATATGCTGCTCCAGTGTTTCCAGCACCAGCATCGTCTCCGGCACGAAAACCGGCTGCCGCAGCATCTCCCGCCACGCCGGACGGTTGGCCAGCTTCCACGCGCTGGTGTCGATGACTCCCTCCACCGAGTCCGGCGTCTCACCATGCACGACGACGAAGCGGCTGGAGGGCTTTTCCAGCAGGGCGGTGATCTTTTCATCGCTGCTGTCGCTGCCGACCAGGGCCAGATCGACGCGCGGCACCATGCAGTCGCGCACAGTGAGCGCCTCGATCTCCAGCACCTCATAAATCATGGCGCTTTCGTCCGCATCCAGGAGTCCCTGCTCCTCGCGCATTTCCACCAGTGTCTCAAACTCGTCCCGCGTGACCGGCAGGCGCGTCTTCAGGTGGCGGGTGACAAAGCGCTGCAGCAGGCGGTCGGTGGTGCGGTCGGCAAAGGATGTGAGCGGATCGATCACCCGGCGGAGGGGGGTCAGCAGGCGCAGACTGCCCAGCAGCACCACGGAAGGTGCGCGCGCGGCAAAAAACTTCGGGGTCATGTCTCCTAGCAGGACCGTTGCCAAAAACAGCACCGTCGAAGAAATCCATGGATTCCAGCCCAGGTCCCGCAGCGGCCCGGTCACCGCCCACAGGCCCAGCGCCGCCAGCGCCAGATTCAGCGTGGCGGAGAGCAGCAGCGCCCGGTGCAGATGGGAGAAGGGGTTCGCCGTGATGGCCCGCAGCCGCCGCGCCACCGTACCTTCCCCCGCCTCCGTCAGCTCCGCCTCCACATCCCGCGCACTGTGGATGGCTGTTTCAGCGGCGGAAACAACCGCGAGCAGCAGCAGCAGGGCGAGGTAAAGAAACGAGGCGACGAGCAGGGACATCTTAAATGAGCAAAGCCACTGTGGGCGGCGCGAGGGCACGGGGTCAAGATGAAACCGCCCTCATGATTTTTGGCATTTTCCGCCTGTTTGCGGCGGGTCGGCGCAATGACCCGTGCAAAGTCCAAACTTCCGTTGGCTTCGCGGAGGTGCTTCGCTAGCCTCAGCGCTGTGAGTTACCAAGTTTTCGCCCGCAAATACCGACCCCGGACCTTTGAAGACGTGCTCGGACAGGAGCATGTGGTCAGGACGCTGAGGAATGCCATCGCGCAGAGCCGTCTGGCGCACGCCTACCTCTTCGTCGGCCCCCGTGGCACCGGAAAGACCTCCACGGCGCGCATTTTCGCCAAGGCGCTCTGCGCCAAGGGCGGCCCGACGATCGATTTCGACCCGGATGACGAGCTGAGCATCGAGATCGCCGAAGGCCGCTGCATGGACGTTCTGGAGATCGACGGCGCGAGCAACAACGGCGTGGAGCAGGTGCGCGAGCTGCGCGACAACGTGAAATTCGCCCCGACGCGCTGCCCTTTCAAAATCTACTACATCGACGAGGTGCACATGCTGACGACCGGCGCCTTCAACGCGTTGCTCAAGACGCTGGAGGAGCCGCCTCCGCATGTGAAGTTCATCTTCGCCACCACGGAGGCGAACAAGATCCTGCCCACCATCATCAGCCGCTGCCAGCGCTTCGACCTGCGGCGCATCCCGAACGCGATCATCGCGAAGCACCTGCTGCACATCGCCGATCTGGAAGGCGTGAAGCTCGATGAAAAAGCGGCTTACGCCATCGGCAAGGGCGCGGAAGGCGGCATGCGCGACGCGCAGTCCATGCTGGACCAGCTCGTTGCCTTCTGCGGAGAGCATATCACCGAGCAGGACGTGCTGGACATCTTCGGCTTCACTTCCGGGGAGTCCGTGGCGCAACTGGCGCGCAGCATCCTGGAAAGCGACACCGTGGGGTCGCTGCGTTGCGTTTACGATCAAAACGAGGCCGGCAAGGACCTCGGTCGCTTCCTGGGGGATCTCATCCAGCACTTCCGCACCCTGCTGGTGCAGCAGGCCGATCCTGAAGCGGCGACGGAGGACCTGAGCCCGGAACTCATCAAGGAAATCATCGACCAGGCTCAGATGGCCACGACCGAGCAGTTGCTGCGGGTCGTCGATGGCCTGGCGGAAGTGGACTCCCGCATGCGCTGGGCCAGCAACAAGCGCCTGCACTTTGAACTCGGCGTCATCGCCGCCGTGCAGAGCCTCAACGAAGTCTCCATCAGCGATGTCATCGACGCGCTGGAGGGCGGCAACACCGCCGGCCTGCAGCGCCCCGCCCCCCCGCAGAGGTCCGCCCCGCCGCCCCTGCGCCGCGCCCCCGCGCCCGCCGTGCGGGAGTCGGAGCCGGTGAAGCGGCCTGAAGTCACCCGCCAGGCCCCGGCGGTCATTCGGGAGGACCCGCCCGCCCCCGCCGCCCCGGCACCCGCGCCCGTCGCAAGGGAACCCGATCCCATCCCGGCGCCTGAACCCGCGCCCTCACCGGAGCCCAAAGCGGCGGTGAGCACGGCTGATTTCTGGCCGAACTTCGTGTCCCTCGTGCAGCAGCGGCGACCGCTGGCGGTTTCGTGGCTGCATTCGGCCTCGCTGCTCGGCATCGCGGGGAAAGTCGTGAAGGTCGGCTTTCCCACGACGGAGAGCTTCGCGCGGGACAGCCTGATGCGGCCGGCACAACTCAGCTTTCTGGAAGGTCTGGCGGAGGAAATGCTCGGGCAGGCGATGAAGTTTGAACTCGTGCTCGACGCGGGCCTGAAGGCTCCCGAGTTTTCTGAAATCGGCCTCGGTCTGCTGGAGGAACCAGCTCCGCCGCCGCCGAAGCTTGAGCCACAGCCGACGGCCAAGGCCGAGCCGGAGCCCAAAGCGGAGCCCGCCGAAGAATCCGCCGCGTCGCAAGCGGACGCCGAATTTTACAACGATCCGCTGGTCCAGAAGGCGATGGTGAAGTTCAAGGCCAAGCTCGTGCCCGCGGGCTGAGCGGCCTGACCGGCAGGCTCGACGACCAGAACGAGGTGGCATACGCCTCCGCAGTCTGGCGACTGCGCCTGCACATCGTGCCACGGGCGAGGAAACGCTCGCGTTTTCACCTTTGTCGTCTTGGATGGCGGGCATGACTCCCGAAGCCACAGGCCATCCGCGCGGCATCTATACGCTGTTCTTCACCGAGATGTGGGAACGCTTCAGCTACTACGGCATGCGCGCCCTGCTGGTGCTCTACATGGTGGCAGGTGTGGGCAGCGGCGGCATGGGGCTGACGGATGAAATGGCCGCGGCGATCTACGGCCTCTACACCGCGCTCGTTTATCTGGCCGCACTACCCGGGGGCTGGGTCGGGGACCGGCTGCTGGGTGCAAAGTCAGCCGTGTGGTGGGGCGGCGTGGTCATCGCCATCGGACATGTGGTTCTCGGCCTTCACAGCATGGAGGCTTTCTTTGTCGGACTGGTCATCGTGGCCCTCGGCTCCGGCCTGCTGAAGTCGAACATGAGCGCCATGGTGGGCCAGCTTTACCCTGAAGGCGGGGAGCGGCGGGACGCGGGCTTCACGCTGTTTTACATGGGCATCAATCTGGGGGCGCTTTTCGGCCAGTTGATGTGCGGCTGGCTGGGGGAGCGCGTCGGCTGGCGCTGGGGCTTCTCCGTGGCGGCACTGGGCATGTTCCTCGGTCTGGTGCAGTTCAAGTTTACCCACCGTCACGTCGCCCACATCGGCTTGCGGGTGGAGCACGCAGGGCAAAACCTCCGCCGCGACTGGATGATCTTCTGGGCATCCATGGCCGCCGTGACCGCCCTCACCGTTCTGTGCGTCGCAGGCGTCGTGTCCATCGACCCCTACTGGCTGGCGAAGAGCACGGCGGTCATCATCAGCGGCATCGCGCTGCTGTATTTCGCATGGGCGTTCCTCTTCGCCGGACTCACGGCGGTCGAGCTGAAGCGTTTGGTCGTCATCGTCGTGCTGTTCGCGGCCTCGGCGATTTTCTTCGCGGGATTTGAGCAGGTGGGCTCGTCCTTCAGCATCTTCGCGGAGCGCTTCACGATCCGTCAGTTTGGCGGCGTGGAGATACCGGCCAGCTGGGTGCAGGCGCTCAATCCGCTGATGGTCATCGCTCTCGCCCCCGTGGTGGCCGGATTGTGGACATGGTTCGCCCGGCGTGGAAAATCCCCCTCCCTCACCACAAAAATGTCATGGGCGTTGCTGCTGCTGGCAGCGGGCTTTGCCGTCGTCGCCTGGGCTTCGCATCGTGCGCTGAATTTCGGCCCCGTGTGGCCGACCTGGCTGATGACGGTCGTGCTGATCCACACCCTCGGCGAACTCTTCCTCAGCCCCGTAGGCCTCAGTGCCGTCACCAAGCTCTCCCCGCCGCGTCTCACCGGTCAGATGATGGGCATTTGGTTCCTCGGCAGCGCCCTTGGAAACATCCTCGCCGGTCTGCTCGCCGGTGAAGTCACCGGCGACGCCACCGCCGAGATGCCCGCGCGTTTCATGGATGTCGTGGTCACCTCCGGCATCGCCGGCATCGTGCTGCTGATCCTCGCAAAGCCGATCACCAGGCTGATGCCCGGGATCAGGTAGGATCGCTCAGCCCAACCCCACCGCATCGCGCACTCGACTGAGCGTCTTGCGGGCTACGGCACGGGCTTTCTCGGCTCCTTGGGCGAGGACTTTGTCCACGTAGTCTTTGTCGGCAAGGATTTCATCGCGGCGGGCGCGGTAGGGGGCGAAGTAGTCGGTGACGCCTTGCAGGAGGCGCTTTTTGAAGTCGCCGTAGCCGACGCCGCCGTTGAGGTGGTCGTTCACCATCGCAGTGTAGTCGGCTTCGGAGGCGACGAGTTTGTAGAGGGCGAGGATGCTGCTGCCTTCGACGGGCTTCGGAGCTTCGACGGGTGTGGAGTCGGTCTTGATGCCCATGATCTTCTTTTTGAGCGGTCCGGGCTCTTCGAAGAGCGGGATGGTGTTGTCGTAGCTTTTGCTCATCTTCTGGCCGTCGAGGCCGGGAACGACGGCGGTGGACTCCTGAATGCGCGGATTGGGCAGCTTGAAGAGGCCTTCGCCAAAGGTCTCGTTCATCTTGATGGCGATGTCGCGGGTGACCTCGACGTGCTGCTTCTGATCCTTGCCCACCGGGACGACATCGCTGTCATAAATCAGAATATCCGCCGCCATGAGCACGGGATAGGCGAAGAGGCCGTGGGAGGGCTTGATGCCGTTGGCGATCTTGTCCTTGTAACTGTGGCAGCGCTCCAGCAGGCCCATGGGCGTGATGGTGCTGAGGATCCAGGCGAGTTCGCAATGCTCCGGCACGTCGCTCTGGCGAAAGAAGACGCATTTGTCCGGGTCGAGGCCGCAGGCGAGGAAATCGACGGCGAGTTCACGGACAAAGCCGCGCAGCGCCTTGCCGTCGTGGATGGAGGTGAGCGAGTGGTAGTCGGCGATGAAGTAGTAGGCGTCGCCCTCGTGCTGCAGTTTCAATGCAGGCTCCATCATGCCGAAGAAATTGCCGATGTGGAGTCTGCCGCTGGGTTGAAGGCCGGAAAGGATGCGCATGGTTGAGGGAAGCTGCTTGAAGATGAAGGCGGAGTTTGAATGACGAACGCGGAATGTCGAATGCCGAATGAGAGGTCGGATTCCAGCTCTTTTTACCGCGATCAGCGGTCAGGCCAGCCGTTTGCGATTGGCGATCAGGCCGTGCTTCGGGCCACAGACAAACGCGAGAGCGAAAAGGACGGACTGGGCGAGCACGATGCAGGCACCGGTGGCACCGTTGATGAAGAAACTGACATAGACTCCAAGACAACTGGCGAGCACGGATGAACCGGCGGCGATCAGCAGCATGCGGTCAAAACGGTCGGTGAGCAGCCGTGCGGTGCAACCGGGAGTGATGAGCATGGCCACGACGAGGATGATGCCGACGGCCTGCAGCGAGGCGACGATGGTGGCGGCAAGAAGGGCGAGAAGGATGTAGTAAAGCAGGTTGGTGTTCAATCCGATGGCGCGAGCGTGGGCAGGGTCGAAGCAGAAG
The DNA here is from genome assembly GCA_964452755.1 of uncultured Prosthecobacter sp. GTDB lineage: Bacteria > Verrucomicrobiota > Verrucomicrobiia > Verrucomicrobiales > Verrucomicrobiaceae > Prosthecobacter. The sequence goes on from CAYVQY010000003.1 coordinate 125,807, forward strand.
AGCAGCAGGTCTTTGCGCATGACAAAAATGACCAGCAGCGTGACCACAGAGGCAGCGAGCGTCTGGATCAGGTCCCCACGCTCGATGCCGAGGATGTTGCCGAAGAGGATGTGATTGAGGTGCGCCTCGGTTTCCACCTTTGTGAACATCACCAAGCCGAGGGCGAAGAGCCCGGTGAAGACGATGCCCATGACGGTGTCTTCCTTGATGCGGGTGTTCGATTTGATCCAGCCGGTGGCGGTGGCGCAGAAAAGGCCGGTGGCAAACGCGCCCACGGCCAGCGGCAGCCCGAGCATGTAGGCGCCGACGACGCCGGGCAGCACTGCGTGAGAAATGGCATCCCCCATGAGCGACCATCCTTTCAGCACGAGGTAGCAGGAAAGAACCGCGCACACGGCCCCCACGAGAGCGCCGACGAGCAGCGCTTCGATCATGAAGCCGTATTGAAAGGGAGTCAGGAGATTCATGGCAGGGCGGCGGCGCGGCGCTGGGCGCGGGCGGCGAGCAGGCCGTGTTTCGGCGCAAGGGCGAGCGCGATGAGAAAGACGACGGTTTGCAACACCACGATGCAGCCACCGGTGGAGCCGTTCAGAAAGTAGCTGGCGTAAGCGCCGATCACGCCGCAAAACACCCCCGTGACGGTGGCGATGGCGAGCATCCGCCCGAAGCGATCCGTCAGCAGGTAGGCTGTGGCCCCCGGCGTGACGAGCATGGCAACGACGAGGCATGCGCCCACTGTCTGCAGGGCCGCGACGGCGGTGGCGGAAAGCAGGGCGAGCAGAAGGAAGTGGAGGAAGCGCGTGTTCATGCCGAGACTGCGGGCATGGGCCTCGTCGAAGCAGTAGAGCAGCAGGTCACGCCACTTCAGGCCGAGCACGAGGATTGATACGGCGGAGATGATGAGCACCTGGAGGATGTCGGGATCGGAGATGGCGAGGATGTTGCCAAAAATGATGGTGCGCAGATTGAGATTGCTCGGATAAAGCGAGAGCATCAGCAGCCCGAGGGCGAAGAAGCTGGTGAAGACGACGCCGATCACCGCGTCCTCCCGCAGCCGGGAATTGTTCTTCACCCAGCCCATGCCGAGTGCGGCCAGCACACCTGCCACAAAGGCACCGAGAGAAAATGGCAGCCCCAGCAGCCACGCCAGCGAGACGCCGGGCACGACCGCATGAGACAGGGCGTCTCCCATGAGCGACCAGCCCTTCAGCGTGATGAAGCAGGACAAAAACGCGCACACGCCGCCGATGAGACCGCTCACGAGGATGGCCTTCACCATGTATTCGTAGTGGAAGGGCGTGAGGAGGCTGGTCATGCGAACCTCCTTGGAATGACGAATGACGAATGGCGAATGACGAATGAATGTCGAAGCACTAATGACGAACGAGCGGGCCATTCGTCATTCGTCATTGATTCGCTGTGCTCACCCCGTTGGGGCAGCCTGAGGCTGTCTGTCTCGCTGCGCTTGGCTCTGGTTTCGTCATTTCTCACTCCCCAGCCTCCTTCTCCCGCTCTTTCACCAGTTCCTCGCGTCCCTGACGGTCGGTGTACTCCAAATGGCCGTCTTTGCCGAAGACGAGCGGGCGTTCGTCATCGGTGAGGAGCTTCACGGTGCGGCCGTCGTGCTCCTGGATGGTGGACTGCTCGAACTGGAACTGCCGCAGCACGCCGCCGAAGGCGCGGGAGAGATTGTCCTCAGTAAATACCTGCTCCGTGGGGCCAAAGGCCAGCACCGTGCGATTAACGAGCACGACCTGGTCGCAGAATTCAGGGACGCTGCCGAGATTGTGCGTGGAGACGAGCATGATGTGCCCCTCCTGCCGCAAGTCGCGAAGCAGCTCGATGATGGCGGATTCAGTCTGCACGTCCACACCGGTGAAGGGCTCGTCCAGCAGCATGATCCGCCCCTGCTGGGCCAGCGCCCGGGCCAGGAAGACGCGCTTTTTCTGCCCGCCGGAGAGTTCACCGATCTGGCGGTCCTTGAAGGCGCTCATGCCCACGCGTTCGAGGCATTCCCGGGCGATGCGCTTGTCCTCGGCTCGCGGAATACGCATGAAATTCATGTGACCGTAACGCCCCATCATCACGACGTCCCAGACGCTGACGGGGAAGGTCCAGTCCACCTCCTCGCTCTGCGGCACGTAGGCGACGAGCTGGCGCTTGCGCGATTTTTCGACCTCGAGTCCGGCGATTTTCACGCTGCCCTTCGCCGGGCGAAGAAAGCCCATGATGGATTTGAAAAGCGTGCTCTTCCCGCTGCCATTCACGCCGACAAGGGCGCAGATGGTGCCCGGCCCGAGCGCAAAGGAGGCGTCTCTGAGTGCGACGTGGCCGTTATTGTAGGCCACCGTCACATTGGCGACTTCGATGGAGAGCGGCGGTGATGTGGCAGACTGGGGGATCACGGATGGGAGAAGGCCTTCACGATGGTGTCGGCATTGTATTGCAGCAGCTTCAGATACGTCGGTGCGGGACCGTCTTCAGCAGTCAGCGAGTCCACATACAGCACGCCGCCATATCGCGCACCGGTTTCCTTGGCCACCTGCAGCATGGCCTTGTCACTGATCGTGCTTTCGGAAAAGACGACCGGAATCTTGTTGCTGCGCACGGTGTCCACGACCTTCTGCACCTGCTGCGGCGTGCCTTCCTGATCGGCATTGATGGGCCAGAGGTAGAGCTCCTTCATGCCGTAGTTCCGCGTCAGATAGGAGAAAGCCCCCTCGCAACTCACAAGCCAGCGCTGATCGGCGGGAATGGCCTCCAGCGCTCTCCGCACCGGTTCGTCCACGGCGCGGATTTCCTCCGTGTAGGCGGCGGCGTTGGCGTTGTAGGTGGCGGCATTGGCGGGATCGAGCTCCACGAGTGCCCGGCGGATGTTTTCGACGTAAACGACGGCATTCGCGGGTGACATCCAGGAATGCGGGTTCGGTTTCCCGGTGTAGGGCCCGTCCCCGATGCCGATCGGCTCGATCCGCTGCGAAAGCACCACGCTGGGCACGTCCTGGACCTGCTGGAGAAATTTTTCAAACCAGCGCTCCAGACCCATGCCGTTCCACAGCACGAGGTCGGCGTCCTGCGCCTTCACGAGGTCGAGCGGCGTAGGCTCATAGTCATGAATCTCTGCCCCCGGCTTCGTGATGGACTCCACGATGGCCGCCGTCCCGGCGACCTTCTGCGCCATGTCCTGAATGATGGTGAAAGTCGTCAGGATGCGCTTGGGGCCCGTTTTGGTTCTCTCAGCCGATGGGCCACAAGAAACGAGGGACGCGCAGAGAATGAGGAGGAAGGAGAGTCTGTTCATGGGAGATTAAAAGCGAAAGCTGACACCGCTGAAGACACCAAAGTCAGGCGCGGGCCTGTTCATGCCGATACGGACACCAGCATCGAAGATAAGATCGTTGTTGAGAGCAAAAGTCAGGCCTGCATCGAAAATTCCCTGATAGGCGGCATCCTGGCCCGCGATGCCGACGAGTTCCACATACATCCCCAGCTTCTCCGTCAGGGTGTAGCCGAGCGTGGCGGAGTGCAGCCATTCGAGATCGTAGCCGTTGGTTTCCGTGTCGTGGACGATGTCAGCCTCGATCATCAGGCCCAGGACCAACCGGTCGGTCAGAGTGACCGAGAGTGGCACGATGAGGCCGCCCTCCCAGGCTTCATCGCTGACCCTGGTGTGGGTGGGAATGGTGACATACGGCATGATGGCGAGCGCCGCAGGTCCGGAGTCGTTGCCGAAGAGATTCTGCTTCAAGCGGACCGTGATGTCACCAAAGCCGGAGGTGCGCGTGGCGTCTCCGCGCTCAGACTCGCCCGCCACGGCATGACTGTTGAGGATCACCTGGAGATCGGTGCTTCGCGTCAGCCCGGCTTTGAGATTCGTCTGGGCGTAGATCCACTGGTCCTCCACCCGGCCGCGATCGGCGTCACGAGCGTAATCAAAGAAGCTCATTTCCACCTGAAACATCCCTGCGGGCACGGTGTAGCCGGACTCGGTGGTGTCCGGCCGGTCGGTGCTCATCGGGCGCACAGGCTCGAGACCGGAGACGGATTGGTAGGCCAGCAGAAGGCAGGCGGACAAAAGATTGGGACGCATGATAAAGTTAGTCCGGACTAACAACATCAAGCCCGACTGATGATCAAGAGGAAGTTTTAGCCTGGCCTAACTTTTATTCCCTGCGCCGGGAATTTCTCCTTTGCCGCAGCATGGTTCTGGCTACCTCTGCGCACATGCCGCCCGCGAAGCGCCAGGAAACCACCGCCCACGTCCATTCCCCCGCGATCGAGGACTATCTGGAGCAGATTCACAATCTGATCGAATCGAAGGGCTACGCCCGCGTCGTGGACATCGCCAAGAACCTCGGCATCTCGCAAGCCAGCGTGACGAACATGATCCAGCGGCTCGATGCCGAGGGATTTGTCGTCTATGAGCGCTATCGCGGCGTGGTGCTGACGGACTCCGGTCGCAAAATCGGCCTCGACATCGCTCGCCGACACGAAGTCCTGACGCGCTTGCTGGCGGGCTTTGGGCTGGACCCGGACACGGTGCATGAGGATGTGGAAGGCATGGAGCACCACATCAGCCGCCAGACGCTCGACGTCCTGACTCTGCTCATGGAGGAACTGGAGGGCAACGCGGACCTGCTGCGCAAGCTGAAGCGAAAACTGGGGCAGAAATCCGGGGCGTGAATCGTGAGATAAATCTCAAAGCGCTTCACGTTTTCTGACCCACTGAGCATTTCCCCGAACCAACAGACGTCCATGTTTCACCTCCGGCATCATCAAGAACGCCATTCGCTGCAGCGGATCGTTCATCTGTGCCTGCTGCTGGGCTGGATGCTTTCGAGTCATGGTTTCGCGCCTGCCGTGTGTCTCGTCGCCGCACATTTCGACGGGGCTCACCGGGTAAATGCAGGCGCCACTTTCAATGGTGAACCGACCGTGGTGCTATCCCACGAAAGCGCCGAGAACGAGCTCAGGGCTCACGATCTGCTGTGCGATTTTCTGCTGGTGTTCGCTGCGCAGCCTCTGGCCGTCGGGGCCGATCACGTCCTGACTTTCAGGTCCATGGATGTGGTCTCCCGCGCCCAGCCAGGAGTCCTGGTCAAGTTGCAGGCGCCCCCGCTTTGCCTCCCCAGCGCCATCTTCATGCCGTCTTGGCAGGAAGGGCAGCGAGCGCATGTTTCGACACGAAAAGTGCATGCTCCGGCATGGTCCCCCGGCCTCGCTTTGAAGGCTGGAAGGACGATCATGCTCTGTTGAGATTTTTGGAACCGTCCACTCAGGCCCCATGCGGGCGGCAGGCCGTCCCGGCCCTGCTCTACATGCTGACGACCGTCAGCGGATTCCAAACCATTCCAATTTCAACGCGTCCATGTCTTCCAAACTTTTTCTTCTCAGTTTCTCTGTCTTCATGCTCCTGCCGCTAACCGGCCGCACCGAGCCCTTCACCGTCAACTCTCTCGTTCAAAAAGCCCTCGCCACCCATCCCGAGCTTCGCTTCTATGAAGCCCAGATCGCTTTCGCCCAAGGAGGCAAAACAAAAGCCGGCGAAATCCAAAATCCCGACCTCATGACCGGCGTCGGCAACTGGCGTATCCGCGATCTCGCCACGAACAACGTCACCGACGGCCCCACCTGGGCGGTCCAGCTCACGCAGACATTTGAGTGGCCCGGTCGTCTTTCCCTGCGGAAGGCCATCGCACAAAAAGACATCGAGCTCTCCCAGCTCGGCCTGGAGCAGTTCCGCGCCGCCTTGGCGGCCAAAGTGCGTTCCATCTCCTGGAAGATGATTGCAGCGCAGGAGCACACAAAGGCCGCCGAGGAGGTCGCCAGGCGCTATCAATCTCTGGCCGAGGTGCTGCTGCAGCGTGATCCAGCAGGTGCGGCCCCACGACTTGAGGCGCGCATCATCCAGGCCAACGCGCTGAATCTCAGCGCGGCGGCAGCAAGCGCCCGCAACGAGCTGGCAGCGGCGCGTTTTGAGCTGAATCAACTCCTCGGAGAACGGCCCGAGCATCCCTTGGCGCTTCAGATGGAGAAAATCACCCTCAATCCGCCTCCGTCGCTCGAGTCGCTGCTCAGCCAGGCACGGAAGAAGAACTTCGATCTCCGCGCCCGCATCCTTGATGTGCAGCAGCAAGGCTACGAGGTGCGACTGGCAGAAAACGAGCGCTGGCCCTCGATCACCGTTTCTCCGTTTGTTCAACGCCAGCAAAACGAAACGCGCGAAACACAGGCAGGCATCAATATCTCCATCCCGCTGCCGCTTTGGAACCGCAACAAGGGCGCCATTGATGCCGCGAAAGCGAAGGAAGTGCAGGCTGAGGTCATGCTCACCGCACAGATGCGCCAGCTCGAGCGCGAGGTGGCCGCGCAGGCCAGTCATTACCGCATCCACGTCGAAGAGCTCGCCAAATGGCCCGGTGACACGCTGGAAAGCTTCCGCCAAGCTGCAGCCGAGGCCGATGAGCACTACCGTCTCGGTGCGTTGCCGCTTTCGACCTACACCGAGCTGCAGCAGCAGTACATGGAAAGCGTCCATGCCGTTCTGGACTCTCAGCTCGGAGCCGTCGAGGCACGCCTGGAACTGGAGCAGCTCACCGGCACGAAACTCCAGTAATTCCGCGCCCCCTCTTCCTTCAACTCTTCAGCCCCGCCGTCGAGCCGTCACCGGGCTTTGACGCGGACGCCCTAACAAGAGGAAGGACAGGAGGGGGACTACGCCATCTCCGCTCTCCGTCATCATGCTCAATCATCTTCTCGAATTTTCCCTGAGACAACGTGCCATCGTGCTGCTGGGCACGCTCGGTCTTCTCATCACCGGCATTTTCGCCCTTGTAAACCTACCCATCGACGCAGTGCCGGATCTCACCGGCCCGCAGGTGCAGGTGAACGTGAATGTGCCCGCCCTGGCGCCGGAGGAGTCCGAGCGCGCAGTCACGCGGCCCATCGAAATGGCGCTCAGCGGCATGCCCGGCGTACTCGATTCCCGCTCCATCACCAAATTCGGCCTCAGCCAGGTCACTGTCGAATTTGAGGACGGCACGGACATCTTCCGCGCCCGTCAGCTCGTCGGCGAACGCCTCACCGCCATCATGCAGGACCTGCCGCCGGGCAGTGATTTGAGCCTCGCGCCCATCAGCACCGGCCTTGGCGAGATCTTTTACTACACCGTGCATTGGAAAGAAGGCGTGAAGGAAAGGCCCGCCGATGAGCGCGAGGGCCTCATGCGCCTTTGGGAGACGCATGAATACGTCGTCAAGCCCATGATGCGCACCGTGCAGGGCGTCGCCGAGATCAACAGCAACGGCGGCCATCAGCGCCAGGTCACCGTCGAGCCGATGCTCGAAAAATTGAAGGCCGCAAACATGACCGTGGGTGAACTCGCCGACATCATTCGCGGCAACGTCGACAACGCCGGCGGCGGCGTCATCAGCCGCGATGGCGAGCAGCTCACCGTGCGCAGTGTCGGCCGAGTGAGCACGGCCGAAGAAATCGCCAGCCTGCCCATAAAATTCGGGGCCGCCGTGCAGCCGTTGAAGGTCAAGGATGTGGCGCAGGTGCAGTGGGGGGCCGGGTTTCGCGGCGGCGCGGCCACCATGGACGGCGAGGAGGTCGTGCTCGGCACCATCATGATGCTCATGGGTGAAAACGCCCGCGATGTCTGCCAGCGTGTGAAGCCGCGCATCGATGAAATCCGGGAGAAACTGCCGGACGGAATGGACATCACCATCGTCTATGATCGTTCCGACCTGGTCGAGGCCACCGTCGGCACCGTGCAAAAAAATCTGGGTGAGGGAGCCATTTTCATCGTCCTCGTCCTGCTGGTGCTGCTCGGGAATCTGCGTGCGGCATTGATCGTCGCCCTGATGATTCCCCTGTCCTTCCTTTTTGCCGCATGCGGCATGGTCCAGGGCGGGTGGTCCGCCAATCTGATGAGCCTCGGAGCCCTTGATTTCGGCCTCATCATTGATGGAGCCATCTTCATGGTGGAAAACATCATCCGCCGGCTCGGCCACAAGCAGCATCACCTCGGCCGTGTTCTAACCCGCGAGGAGCGCAGCCGCGAAGTGCTCGCCGCCAGCAAGCAGATCGCCAGTCCCACCTTCTTTGGCGTGCTGATCATCACCGTCGTGTATCTGCCCATCATGACGCTCACCGGTATCGAGGGAAAAATGTTCCGACCGATGGCATTCACCGTCATTCTTTCGCTCACCGGAGCCCTGCTGCTGGCACTCACTCTCGTGCCGGTGCTCTGCTCATATTTTCTCGGTGGAAACATCGCGGAGAAGGAAAACTTCATGATTGCCTGGTTGAACAAGCTCGTGCAGCCGCTGCTGCGCCTCGCGCTGAGGATGCGCTGGCTCGTGGCCCTCGTCGCCGTCGGTTTCTTTGTCTTCTGCGGACAGCGTTTCACCACCCTGGGATCGGAGTTCGTGCCAAAGCTCGATGAAGGTTCCATGTCAGGCATGGTTTACCGCAAAGTTGGAATGAACCTGCGGGAGTCCCTCCTGCAGGATCTCGAACTGGGGAAATTCGTGCGGGAGAAGTTTCCCATGACCACCCGCATCTTCACCCGCATCGGCACCAGCGAGGTGGCCACTGATCCCATGCCGCCAAACGAGACGGACTTCTACATCTTCTACAAACCCCTTGATGAATGGCCCAAAGGCCCCGGCCTGCCCACGACCAAGCAGGAGCTGATGACCGCCATCGAAAAAGAGGTGCTCACGCGCCACCCGGACCAAACCGTGGAGTTCGGCCAACCCATCGAAACACGCTTCAATGAAATGATGGAAGGCACCAAGGCCGAACTGGCAGTGCGCATCTACGGCATCGAGTTCGACATGCTGGACAAGCTGGCCGAGCAGGTGAAAGACATCATCAATACCACCCCTGGCGGAGACGCTGAGCTGGAAACTGCCGGACGCCCCGGCACCGTCGTGCTCCAGGTCAAACGCGAGATTCTCACCAAGCACAACATCCCGCTGGCGGAGACCAATCGCGCCGTCTCCTCCGGACTCGGTGGTGAAGTTGTGGGCCAGATCGTGGAGGGTAATCGAAAGCGCGACATCGTCGTGCGCCTGCCCGAGCACGAACGCTCGAAGGACGAGATCATCAAAAGCCTCCCGCTGCGTGTCGGTGACTACGGCATGATCCCGCTCGGAGATGCGGTGGACATCCGCGTCGAGAAATCCGTCGATCCCATCCGACACAGCCGCACGCAGCGACGGGTCGCCTTGCTCGTCAGCGTTGGTGAGGGTCGCGACATGGAGGGCTTCGTCAACGAGGCCACCACCCGCATCAAAAAAGAGGTCAAATTCCCCGAGGGCTACGACTTCGAGTTTGGTGGCACCTTTGAAAACCTGCAAGAGGCCCGCGCCCGGCTCGCCATCGTCGTGCCCACCACGCTGCTGCTGATCCTGCTGCTCATTTTCTTTACCTTCGGCAGCCTGCGGCAGACCTTCCTCGTCGCCACCGGCATCCCGCTCGCCTTGACCGGGGGCATCATCGCCCTCGACCTGCGTGACATGCCCTTCAGCATCACCGCCGCCGTCGGCTTCATCGCCCTCAGCGGTGTGGCGGTGCTCAACGGCCTCGTGCTCGTGAATTACTTCAATGAACTCCGCGAGGAAGGCATGAGCGTTCGCGATGCCGTGCTCAACGGTGTCTCCACCCGCCTGCGTGCCGTCATGATGACCGCGCTTGTCGCGGCGCTCGGTTTCGTCCCCATGGCGCTCGCGACCGGGGCCGGTGCCGAAGTGCAGCGCCCGCTCGCCACCGTCGTCATCGGCGGCATCATCAGCTCCACGATCCTCACACTTCTGCTGCTTCCCGTGCTCTACGACTGGCTGGAGAAGGCCGTTAAGCGCGGGGAGTGAGCTTGTGATGACAAGCTGGCGTGTTGTAGTTTTTTTGCTACAACATGACCAGAATATCGCGGAGAACGCTATCATTGACTCAAGGAAACCGGCTCACACTACTGGCCGTATTTCCAAACGCATGGTCTCCCACTCGCTTCCCTCCCCTAAAACCGGTTTACGACGTTTTCCTTTTCTCAGTTGGCCCCTGCTCGCCAACAACGAATTGATGGCACGCTTGAAAAATGCAGATTCGACACTCCTGGCGCATCTTGCCCGTTCTACTTTTTCCATCCGCTTTCTGCGGTACTGGTGGGCCGGGCAGGCGATCGCGGAAGAGGCGCGCCGCCAAGGCCGCGCCCTGCATGTGCTGGATGTCGGTTGTGAACGTGGGTGGTTGAAATACTTCACTCCATCCGAAGCGGTGGAGAAGTGGGTCGGGCTGGACTGGGATCTGCGACAGGAAGTCCGTGAGAACGCCTGCTACGACGAGGTCATCCGCGCTAATTTTGACGAACCGCTTCCGGTGGAATCCGGCTCGATGGACGTCGTGGTAAACAACCACGTCATGGAGCATCTTCCGCGCCCTGGAAGCACCATGGCGGAAATCAGCCGTGTGCTGAGAAATGGCGGCATCTTCCTCGGTGGCAGCCCCACGATGCCCCACGATGCCCCACTGGGCCGCCCTGGTGCGGGAACGCTGGCTGCGCCGCAAATTTCGCAGCGGTCAAGTGGCTCCAGGCGGGCATATCAACTGCCTTTCCCCCGGACGATGGAAAAATCTCATGAAGGAAACAGGGCTGGAGCCCGAATTCGTCACCGGCAGCCATGCCGTGCGCTTTAGCGGTAGCTGGCTCGAAGACCAGCGCTGGTGGATCCGCTTGAACCACATATGGGGTGGTCTTTTCCCCTCGCTGGGCTCTGAATGCTACGTGTGCGGGCGGCGCCTGGGGAATTGGGTGTCTCAAACCGGACTGGTCAAGACCGCCGATGCTCACTGGCGTGCGCTATGGGCCAGCCTGACTGCCGCGGCGGCGCTCGTCATGCTCACCGTGGCCTGGAACGTTTGGCAGACTTGGAGTCACCAGGACTCGCGGCAATTGATCTCGTGGATTGAAACGCACCAGGAGGGCTCGGATCATTTCATCGTCTCTCACGACGATTCTGAGGAGACGCTCAGCCGCCGGGCTGATGTGCGCACGGCCGAAGGCTTGAGCGATGCGCTTTACCTCCTCAAGAACCTTCCACATGCACACATGCTCGTCACTGAAAGCGACCTGGAAACTCTGTGCCACTGGGAAGTAGGGCACAAACTGGTGATTGACTCACGCCTGCCGCGGATTTTCCAGGATGACCTGATTCTGCTGCGCTACGGCACGACCGGCACGCCGCTGCGGAGTTACCTTTTTACATGCAAGCTTTCAGTGCAAGCCGGTTCCCGTGCATCTGGCGATTCAGGTTAACGGCTATCTCAAATCCGGATAGCCCGCAGGCGGTGGCGGCAGTCCTGACGGAGCCGAAGTAGTGCCCGCGCCCGCAGGCGGCGCTCCGTAGCTCGAAGGAGGTGGAGCACCGTATCCTGCGGGCGGTGCGGAGCCGTAGTTCGGCGGAGGAGCTCCATAACCCGGCGGCGGCGGGGCAGGCGCATTCTGGCTTGAACCTCTGTTTTGCGCCTGCTGTCCGGGTATGGTCTTCGCCGTCACGGTCACGTCAGCCATCTGCATGTAGGGAATCTGAATGGTTTCCGCCGCCGCCCGGGACAGATTGATCACGCGGCCGGGATAGTAGGGAAAGCGGTCGTTGACGACCACGTTCACGCTGCGTCCGTTGTAATTGTTTTTGACCTCCAACTGCGTTCCAAAGGGCAGCGAATTGTGGGCGGCCGTCCAGCCCTGGGGATAATAAATCTCTCCCGAACTGGTGGGATGCCCCGCGTAATGGTCGGCAACATACGAGGCCATGCCGCGCTCCGTGAAGGCGGGAGGTGCGCAACTGACAAGCATCGCGGACATAGCCAGGAGGAAAACTCTGAGGTTGTGTATAAAGTTCATCGGCGGCGGTAGCATAGTAAGCACCATTGGCGCACGGCACAATGCCGCTCATCATGGACACAATGAAAAAGAAGATGCTCGTTCTTGGCGCACTGGCGGCGCTCCAGCCACCGCTCGCCGGGTGGCTGGCCGCCGACCAGTTGGCGCATCCGCCACGTCGCCCGCTTCAGGACTTCCATCGCGAATTTTTGGCCGCACCCGGGTCGCACGGTTTGATACTGCGCCTCTTCACCTGCTCCGACGGCACGCCATGCCTGCTTTGCGAGCCGGACGGAGAGGCGTCGCCGGGTCGTCGCGGCGAATTGATTCGGGAGCAACTGGCGGCAAAGGGCGCCGCCATGCGAGCCTATGGCGAAATAGTGGGCACGCTCGTCCTGGTTCACGGACGTCGCGGCAGAAAAGAGGATTACCTGCCGATCGCTGAGCGCTTCTGCGCGGCGGGTTTCCGCTGCGTCGTGCCGGACCTACCCGCGCACGGCGATCATCCCGGGCGCATCGCCGCCTATGGCGTTCATGAAGGTCGCCTTCCGCAAATGGTACTTCGCGAGTCAGCCGCGCGCTTCGGCTTCGATCCGGAGCCTGCCGGAATCATGGGACTGTCGATGGGTGGAGCGGTGAGCGTGCGGTCGTGCGCACGCGATGACACGCCGTGGAAGGCCGCCGTCCTCGTCTCCACCTTCGACACGCTGCCGAACGTCGTCCGTCATCAGTCGGAAAGTCTCGCGGGTGCGTGGGCGGGTGGATTTTTGACAAAGATCACCGGCTGGATGTTTCGACAAGCCACGGGATTTTCATTGGAGGATGCGGATTCCAAAGCCACCGCCTCGCGCATCCGCTGTCCGGTGCTGATGGCGCACGGCACGTCGGACAGCGCAATCCCCGTCGCACTGGGACGCAGTCTCCGCGACGGCCTCCCCGCGGGAGCCACCACCGCCTGGGTCGAAATTCCGCAGGCGGATCACGACGATGTTTTAATCACCGAATTTCCCGTTTACGCAGAGATGGCGGAATGGATGCTGCATCACGTCGCCGGAGCGGGGCGGAATTGAGCATTGGCAGCCGCCCCGCCCTGCGCATGTTCCCCTCCGCCCGCCGTATGCCAGAAACGTCCGCCACCCCAGCCGCCCTTCCCCGACGCAGGATTGGGTGCATGGGAGTGTTGGCACTGCTGCTGGTCTCGGCGCTGCTCGTCGGCGGCGTGATCACATGGAAAGTTTTCGACTCGGGTTTCGGCCTGCGGTGGCTGACCGAGAACTTCCAGAAGAGAACCCTGACGGAAGCCTTTCGTGAAAATGTGAAGAGGATCTCCTCCACGGACGGGGACATCCTCGAACTTGGAACACTGGAGATCGAGGAGACGGTGACGAAGTTCGACACCAAGACGCTCTTCAACGATCTGGTTTACCTCGGAACGACGGCTTCCGAAATTCGCGCGATGGTCGTCTACCGCTTCCATCTCAAACTTTCCGACGACTGGAACCTGCGCGTCGAGGACGGCCGCTGCATCGTCACCGCCCCCGCCATCCGCCCTTCGCTGCCGCCGGCCGTGCGCTCCGAAACGATGGAAAAAAAATCCGAGGCCGGCTGGCTGAGGTTCAATGCGGCGGAAAACCTGGCGGAACTCGAGAAGGGCCTGACCCCGCTGCTGGAGCTGCGTGCCGCCGCGCCGAGCAAAATGCGCAACATCCGCGAGGCTGCGCGGCAATCCGTGGCTAAGTTTGTCCGGCAATGGATACTCAAGGAACAGAACCATCCGGAACAGGGCGGCATCCGCGAGATCGTGGTGATTTTTCCCGACGAACCGGCGGCCAAAGACGCCGACACCGCACTCAAACAGCCGCCCACAATCAAACTCGACACCCGGGCGAATTGAGCTGAATCACGGCTGACCGCCCGCAGGTTCGTAGAGCAGCAGATGGCCGTCGAATTTCACGAACTCGAGGGCATTCGCCAGCGCCTGCGGGTCGAGGCTGCTGAGGCGAAAGACTTTCCCCTTCCAGATGCCGATCCGTCCCGTCGCTCCGGCCACCAGTTCCCTGACCGTTGCCGCCTTGTCGTCCGGCACCACAAACTCCGCGCCGCCCATCGTCGCGCACACGCCGATGGACACGATCTCCTGCGCATTGCGCTGGTTTGTGAGCCTCTGAATCAACTCGCGGTGGTTGCCCGCATACCACCCGAAGACCGCCCCGCCGAGAATGCTGATAAGAGCCAGGACGACGAGCAGCTCAACCAGCGAGAAGCCGCAGCATCGCTTCCCGCCGGAGCGGCGGAAGATGCGCAGATAATGATGGTTTAGAACTGACACCCGCAATAATTACCATAGTCAGGATTTCCCGGCAAACTCTTGTTTTGATCCTCAATTCATCATCGTAAGGACATGGAAGCATGACCTCTTCTTTCACGGATTCCCTGTCCACTTCACAGCTTTCGGCGCTGGAGTCCGCCGGCTACCGGGTGCTGCGCTGGAGCCATGCGCGACTCGTACTCCACCGCCGCATCATGAAGCAGCGGTTTGCCGGTGCCTTGAACGAGTTTTTGAGTCGGTGGAGTCCCGCTGCCCCGCCGGTTCCCGCGTCCGAAGATCTACGATTGAAGTTCGGCTTGTCCTCAAACGGGCTGTTGTTGCAAAAAGGAACCGCGCTGGCGGAATCGAGGCTCGAACAAGCGCTGCTGCACCTACCGGCCCTGAAGAGCTTTTGGACCCAGGAATTGAGGCAGAATCATTATGCAGCCCTGTTGAGCATTGTTTCCCAAGCCTGGATTCACGATCCCGCAGAAATCCCTCCTGGCACGGTGATCCAAGGACTGAACTCCGCCTGCTGGCCCGCACCCGGCACGGCAGGCCTGCACGAGAGTGATTCCCTGCTGGGCGAGATCGTAAACGTCGATCTGACATTTGAGGTCATCTACCAGGTCGATGAGAAAAGACGGGTCGTTTTGCGTTCCATTGAAGCGGCAGGTTGACGCGGGACACGCCTCCGTGCGACACTTGACCAAGAATTTCACTCTACAATGGCACGCAGCTCCAACGTCACCCTCTGCTCCTTCTGCGGCAAAAGCCATGCCGAGGTCAAAAAACTGATCGCCGGCCCGGGCGTTTACATCTGCGACAACTGCATCCACGTCTGCAAAAGCATCCTCGACAAGGAGTCGGCGAATGAGGCCGAGGGCGGCTCCCCATCCCTTCTGGTGCCGCGCCCTGCAGACATTACGGCGCTGCTCGACCTCCACGTCATCGGCCAGCCGCACGCCAAAAAAGTACTCAGTGTGGCCGTGCACAACCACTACAAGCGCATCCTGCATTCGCAGCAGCGCGCCGCCCGCGGCGGCGGCAGCCAGAAAAAAATCAGCGCCACCTTGCCCGACCCCCACGACGTCGAAATCGAAAAGAGCAACGTCCTGCTCATGGGGCCGACCGGCTGCGGCAAGACCCTCCTGGCAAAGACCCTCGCCCGCATTCTTAACGTTCCCTTCACCATCGCCGACGCCACCACGCTCACCGAAGCGGGCTACGTGGGCGAAGACGTCGAAAACATCATCCTGCGCCTCCTCCAGGCTGCCGACTATGATGTGGCACGTGCGGAGATCGGCATCATCTACATCGACGAGATCGACAAAATCGGACGCAAGACGGAGAACGTCAGCATCACTCGCGACGTCTCCGGAGAGGGCGTTCAGCAGGCGCTCCTGAAGATCATCGAGGGTACCGTGTGCAACGTTCCACCGCAGGGCGGACGCAAGCACCCGCAGCAGGAGTACATCCAGGTGAACACGGAGAACATCCTTTTCATCTGCGGGGGCGCCTTCGTCGGGCTCGATAAAATCATCGACCGCAGACAAGGCCGCAAAACCATGGGCTTCACCGTCATCTCTGACGAAAAGTCGTCCAAATCCGCCGACCAGGCGCTCAAAGTCGAGCCGGAGGATCTTCTGACCTTCGGCCTCATTCCCGAATTCATCGGAAGGCTTCCCGTTCTCTGCTCCCTGCAGGCCCTGACCGAACAGGAACTCGTCCGAGTCCTCACCGAACCTAAAAACGCCCTCATCAAGCAGTACTCAAAACTTATGCACATGGACGGCGTGGATCTCTCCATCACGCGCGACGCCATGCTCGCCATGGCGCACGAGGCGGTGACACGCGGCACCGGTGCCCGCGGCCTGCGCAGTATTTTCGAGCGCATCATGCTTGACGTCATGTACGACGTCCCCAGCCGCATGGACGTGCGCACCGTCACGATCAATGCCGGCGTCGTCAAAGGCGAACGCTCCCCGCTCATGCGCAAACGCGTCGAGCGCAAGGCGGCGTGATCATCCGCACGGCGGCAGCCGGCGGACACTTCGTCCTGTTCAAGCGGACGGATCACGGGTATTCATCGGAATCCCGCTCATGAAACTCAAACTCGACCTCGACGACTTCCGTGTTCCGGACGGCGGCCCCTTCCGCATCAAGAAGGCAAAAACCAAGGTCAAGGACCTGTACAAGGACGATTCGCACTACGAATCCCTCATTAAGGAGTTCCGCTTCGAGATCGACGACCTGCAGCAGAAGATGTACGCTCAGGACCGCCAGGGCCTGCTCCTCGTCTTCCAGGCCATGGACGCCGCCGGCAAGGACAGCACCATCAAGCACGTTATGAGCGGCGTGAACACCCAGGGCGTGGAGGTGCATGCCTTCAAGCGGCCCACCGCCGCCGAGCTCGACCACGATTTCCTCTGGCGCACCAACCGCGTCATGCCGCCCCGCGGCCGCATCGGCATCTTCAACCGCAGCTACTACGAGGAAGTCCTCGTCTGCCGCGTGCATCCCGAGATCGTCACCAAGATCCAGCGCCTGCCCGATTCGACCACCCGCAACCTCGACAAACTCTTTGCCGACCGGCTCAAGGACATCCGCAACTTCGAAAGCTACAGCCACCGCAACGGCATCCGCGTCGTGAAATTCTTCCTCCACGTCTCCAAGGACGAGCAGAAGAAGCGCTTTCTCACCCGCATCGACACGCCAAGCAAGAACTGGAAATTCGAAGAGGGCGACGTGAAGGAGCGCGGCTTCTGGAAAGAGTACATGAGCGCCTATGAGGACGCCATCAACGTCACTGCCACCGACGAATGCCCCTGGTATGTCATTCCCGCCGACGACAAGAAGAACATGCGCCTCATCGTCAGCGCCGTCATTCTGGCCGAGATGCAGACCATGAAGCTGAAGTACCCCAAGCTCCCGCCGGAGCAGACCGCGCATCTTCAGACCGCCAAACAGATGCTGCTCTCCAAATAAAACGCGTCATGCACGACCGCAATGATCGCGCCCAGCTCGCCGTCCGTGTGACGCCCGGAGCGCGAAAGTCCGCATTCGTCGGCTGGACCGCCGACGAAAAAGGCCGCCCTGTGCTCCTGGTGAAGCTGGCCGCCCCGCCCGTCGATGGCAAAGCCAACACCGAGCTCATCCGCTTCCTCGCCAGCGCCCTCGACTGCCCCAAAGGCCAGATCATCCTCCTGCGCGGTGCCTCCAGTCGGCAGAAGACGGTGGAACTGCCCGCATCGGCGATCGAGCGGCTGCCAAAGTAGCCTTATTGCTGTGCACCTGTTCCCTTGGAACAAGGCCACTCTGCTCACCCCCTCGCCCGCTCCAGCAGGTTCATCATCAGAAACGACAGCATCAGGGCCATCTGCTCTTCCTCAGTGGCTTCACAGATCGGCTCCAGTTTAAAAATCCCCTCAAAAAAGGCGGCCTGCTTCGTCAGCCTCAGCACCAACTCACCCCCTACGACCCGGGTGGCATGGTAGCTCGGATGCAGCATGTAGCCTGCAAACATGCCGACAACCGGAATCCCGCTCACCAGGCCGTCGAGAAACTTGGTCCAGGCGTTCTCTTCCTGAATCGCAAACGTGGGCGATTGAGCTCCTGGTGCGAAGACATCATAGTGCGCCTTCCACAAGGATCTCATCCCGCGCCTCCCCACCGAACCCAGAACTT
This sequence comes from uncultured Prosthecobacter sp., assembly GCA_964452755.1. Taxonomy (GTDB): domain Bacteria; phylum Verrucomicrobiota; class Verrucomicrobiia; order Verrucomicrobiales; family Verrucomicrobiaceae; genus Prosthecobacter. Next base: position 143,689 of record CAYVQY010000003.1, read on the forward strand.
CGCCATCCGCCGACTTGAAAGTGTAGCGCGCCGACCAGTCGATGATGCGGTCTGCTTCGATCGTCGCGAGGAGATGCTGCCGCGTGTCATCGCTGAAGACCTCGACCTTTTCACGAAAGCGCAGCAACTTCTGCTTCACATAGCAGATGGTTTTCCCCGTGGCGTCCGTCACGTAGATCTGTGGAGCTAGGGCGATGAGCTTGAAGCGGAACGTGAGCGGGTAGTTCATGAGTCCGCCAAAGTGGCGGCGATCATCACGCTGGCAAGCTCTCAAGCAGCGTCTTCGCACACGCCGCTGCAAACTCGGGCGCGTTGATCTCGCAATCCATCACCACCAGTGGAATGTCCACACGCAGATGATGTTTGATCGCGTCAAACAGCGCCGCGTCAGCCTCGGCATCATGAAACGGCTTCCCTTCGGCGCTGATGATGCTGATCGCCTTTCGTGGCAGCAGAACCGTCACCGGTCCGCGATACGCATTGGCCTTCTCAGCGAGGATACGCCCGAGTTCGGCGCACTCTTCGGCGTTGGTGCGCATCAGCGTGACCTGCGGGTTGTGGATGTAGAAGGTGCGGCCTTCGAACTTCGCCGGAACGGTGGCGCGTTCGCCGAAGTTCACCATGTCGAGGCAGCCGGGCGTGATGATCGCGGGAATGCCGGCTTTGCCTGCAGCATCAAGCCGCGCAGGACCGGCTCCCAGAATGCCACCGACGAGTTCATCGGCCCACTCGGTGGTCGTGACATCGAGAACACCCGCAAACATGCCGCTTTCAATGAGCGACTCCATGATCCGGCCGCCGGTGCCGGTCGCGTGGAAGACGAGCACCTCGTAACCGGCGTCTTCGAGGATTTTTTTCGCCATGTTCACGCACTCTGTCGTGTTGCCGAACATCGAGGCGGCGATCAGCGGCTTGTCATCCGCAGCAGGCACCGCCGTTTCCACCATCCCGCAGATCGCCCCAGCAGCACGCGCCAGCAGCACGCGGGAGATGCGGTTCATGCCACTGACATCAACGATGCTCGGAAACATCACGATGTCTTTCGTGCCGACATAGGGCGCCACATTGCCTGCCGCCAGCGTGGAGACCATCACCTTCGGAAATCCAACGGGCAAAGCCCGCATCGCCGCCGTACCGATCGCCGTGCCGCCTCCTCCGCCAAGGGAGATCACACCCTGCACCTTGCCGCTTTGGACCAGCGCCGACAAAAACGTCGCCGCCGCCCCGGCCATCGCCGTCACGGCCTCGCCGCGGTCTTTGCGCTCGATGATGCCTGCGAGATCGACATTTCCCGCCGCCGCGACCTGTTCCCGCGTCACATCCGGCTTCACCTGCGGCGCCTCGCCGCTGCCGGTGTCGATGAGCAGCGTCTGGTGTCCGCGTGAGCGGATGATTTCCGCCACGTAGGCGTGTTCGTGACCTTTGGTGTCGAGCGTGCCGAGCACTGCGATGGTTGCCATGATGCCATGATAAAAGCGGGCACGGGAAGAACAGCAACCGTTTCACACCACCTCCTATCCGCCGTCCACACGGCTTGACGCTGCCACCCCAGACCCTTATTCTCCCACCATGATCGCCGAACGCCTGCCGCAACTCGCCGCCATGTCTCTTGAGGAGAAATGGGAAGTTTTTCGAGAGCTCGACGAAGAACTGCATCAACAAGCTATCACGGGCGACGATCCGCAGTTGCATGACCCGGAAACCGCCGCTGCAGTGAAAGAACTGCTGGAATCCCGCACGGCTCATTACCGGGAACATCCTGAGACCGCCCGCCCTTGGGAGGAAGTACGCGCCAGACTGAAGCAGCGCTTTGATACCTGGAAAGCAGATGGCAAGAAAAGTGCATGAACGAGAACGTGCTGCTCTCGGGGGCCGAGCAAGACCTCTTCGGCCACTACTGCCGTCTCGAAGACAGGCGTGAAGGCGCAGGTGCCAAATTTGATGCAGCAGTGAACGAGCAACTGGAGTTGCTCCGCCGAAATCCCTTCCTCGGGCCAGTTTATCCCGCCTCGGCACCAATCCGCCGCCGTGCGGTGCTGGAGTGGGATGCGGGCAACTATTACACTGTCGAAGGCACGCGGAACGTGGTCGTCGCCGTTTTACACCTGCGGCAGGATCCATCTTCGATACGCTCGATTCTTCTGTCACGTCGCCCGCAGTAGCCGAGATGGCCATTTTCCTCCCCCTCCGGCATTGACCACAGGCCCCCGCTTGGCATAAGCAGCGGTTCCCCATGTCCCAAGCCGTCTTCCGCACCATCCCCCTCCGCGATCTCACCGCCGACCAGCTTCTTGACCTCTCGAAGCGCATGAAGCTCTCGCTTTCCAAAGCGGACATGCTCGCGGTGCAGAAAATCTTCCAGGACGAGGGCCGCGATCCCACGGACGTCGAAATGGAGGTCGTCGCGCAGACCTGGAGCGAGCACTGCAAGCACCGCATCTTTGGCGCGAAAATTTTCCACACGCTCGATGGCAAGCAGGAGGTCGTGGACGGCCTCTTCAAGACCTACATCCGCGCTGTGACGGAGGAGATCTGCAAAACGAAGCCCGACTTCGTGCTCGGTGCCTTTGAGGACAACGCGGGCTTCGTCCGGCTCGATGCTGACAAGGCCGTCTGCCTCAAGGTCGAAACGCACAACCACCCCAGCGCCATCGAGCCCTACGCAGGCGCCAATACCGGCCTCGGCGGTGTCATTCGCGACATCCTCGGCGCGGGCAAGGGCGCAAAGCCGGTCGCCTCGCTCGATGTGTTCTGCTTTGGGCCGCCGGACATCGAACAGGAGGACATCAAGGCGAAGGACGTGATCCATCCGCTCGGCGTGATGCGCGGCGTGGTGCGCGGCGTGCGCGACTATGGCAACCGCATGGGCATTCCCACGGTGAACGGCGCGATCCAGTTCGACGACACCTTCATCTACAATCCGCTCGTCTTCTGCGGCACCGCCGGCATCATCCCGATCAAGGACATCGCCAAGGAAGTGAAGCCCGGTCATCTCCTCATCGCCGCAGGCGGCCGCACCGGCAAGGACGGCCTCAAAGGCGCGACCTTCTCCTCCGCGTCACTCACCACCGACTCGCATGAGGAAGACCAAACCGCCGTGCAGATCGGCAATCCCATCGAGGAAAAGAAAGCCGCCGACTTCGTGCTCGCCGCACGTGAGAAGGGCCTCATTCAATTCGTCACCGACTGCGGTGCAGGCGGCTTCAGCTCGGCTGCGGGCGAAATGCTGCGAGACACTGGCGGCGAGGTCTGGCTGGAGAATGCGCCGCTCAAAGCGCCCGATCTCGAAAGCTGGCAGGTCTTCATCAGCGAGTCTCAGGAGCGCATGGTCATCGCCATCGACGAGCATAATTTGCCCGAACTGCAGAAGCTCGCCGACATCTATCAGACCGAGATCTTCGTCCTCGCCAAGGCCGACGGCTCACAGCGTCTCAAAGTCCTCCATCACGGCACCACAGTCTGCGACATGCACGTCACCGCGCTGCACGAGGCCCCGCGCCGTGAAATGCGTGGCAAATGGCGCACCCCGCCCGCCGTGAAGCCGAAGGTGCCCGTCCGTCCCGAATCCTGGACCGACACGCTCAAGACCCTGCTCTCCGACTTCGCCATCGTCTCCCGCGAGCCGATCATCCGCGAATACGACCACGAAGTGCAGGGCAATACCGTCCTCAAACCGCTCGCCGGAGCCTCGGGCGATGCGCCGCAGGACGGCAGCGTCATCCGTGTCGATGGCAGCTCGCAGCTCATCTCCCTCGCCTGCGCCTTGCTGCCGGAGTGGGGCAAGACCGACCCGCACCTCATGGGCCGTGCCGTCGTCGATGAATGCGTGCGCCAGCTCGTCGCCATGGGGTCCAATCCCGACCGCATCGCCATCCTCGACAACTTCTGCATGGGCAATCCCGACAACGAGCGCGAGCTCGGCGCCCTCGTCGAATGCACCAAGGGCATGGCCAAGGCCGCCATCGCGTATGCCGCGCCCTTCGTCAGCGGCAAGGACAGCTTCTACAACTACTTCGTCACCGACGAAGGCCCCGTCTCCATCCCCGTCACGCTCCTGCTCAGCGGCTTCGGCATCGTCGAGGACGCCAAGCACGTTGTCGGAGCCTCCTTGCGCCGCGTCGGCAGCAAGATCGCCATCCTTGGCAAAGCCAGCGCCGGTCTGCGCGGCAGCATCGTCGCCAAATACACCCGCGGCATCGGCCTCGACGCCGGCCCGTCCTTCGACGAAGCCGAAAGCATGGCCGCCTACCGCCGCTACTTCGACCTCGTGAAGCAGGGTGCCATCCTCAGCGCCCACGACATCGGTGAAGGCGGCCTCGCCGTCGCATTGGCCGAAATGGCCTTCAGCGGCAAAGCCGGCCTCCGCATCGCCACCGACAAGATGCCCGTCACCGCCCCCGGCCTCACCACCGCCGAACTCCTCTTCGGCGAGACCCCCGGCCGCCTCCTCGTCGAGATCGCCCCCGAAAACGTCGCCGCCGCAGAGGCCGCCGGCCTCGCCATCATCGGCGAAGCCACCCGTGACCCCTACCTCTACATCTCCCACAACGGCACCACCCTCATCGACACCAAAGTCGATCAGCTCAAGCCGCTCTGGAAGGATGGGCTGGCGAAGTATTATTGATCGCAAGTCATGCGCCATTTTGGCCCGAAATTCGCCCTTTCCATGATCCAATGACTTCCCGTATAATGCTTTGCGGTAGCAGAGTGGTCCTCAACCTTTAAATGTGAATGACTCCAATGACATCCAACCTGAGTTCGATTACCGGACAGGCCGTCCAACTTTCATTTGTCGTGGAACACCAGGACGGAGCCACTGGGAGGCTTGTGCTCACCTCAATCGACTCCGCGCGGGTCGAATCAAGGAGGCGCTTAGAGACTATCCACCCGGCGAACAGATTTCGCGCGATGGCTGGCTTGCCTCCCTTAAGCGCCGAGCAGGGTACCTCGAAGTACCGTTGATCTCCCTTGATGGGCTTGGCTTTATCGAGGATGACGCTGAATGCATGAGCTCTCGTCTTCTCGGAAACATCGGTATTGGAAGGGAGGCATCCGCATGGGTGGATCGTGAAAGCAATTCGGTTTACAAGCTCTTCGATGTGAAGATGGATTCCGACGACAGGTGTTCCATCGGACTGAAGCTGGAGATTACGGGTGACGCCGACCGACCAGACGTTTGTCAGTTGCCTGCCGATCTCGACCACATTCTCGAAAAGCTCTGTGTGCTTCACGAGGCCGGAGCCTGCCCCACGGAGATTGCCGGGTTGTCCGAGGACGGGAAATATCTCATTGCCAAGCAACCGCGATGCAAAGCCTATGAAGATCTCGACGATGATCGCAAAGAGGCCGTCAAGGAGATGAAGGCTGTTTCGCCCAAAGGTTCTTATGGAGGCAATGAGATTTGGGTGTTCTATGCCAGCAACCGCTTCTGGCTGCTCAGCGATCTGCACAAAGGAAACATTCGCCGCTTGTCTAATGGCATGCCGACCGTAATCGACGCGCTCATTGGTGAACTGCCTGATTTCTACCTGCGTCACCACCCCAAGCTGGGGGACGCGGCTCGTCAGGCGCGGGAATGGGTTCGGACCGGCATCGAACCGAACGACGATCCATTCCTGAACGTATCGAATGACGATTTGTGAAGCTGTAGGCCTCGTTATCCTCGACGAAGCCACCCGCGATCCCTACCTCTACCTCTCCCACAACGGCACCACCCTCATCGACAACAAAGTCGATCAGCTCAAGCCGCTCTGGAAGAATGGGCTGGCGAAGTATTATTGAGGCAGGCAAAGCGGAGAGCCGAGGGCAAAGAGGCCAGGAACGGTCCCAACATCCCTCTTGTCGCCATCCTCCGTTTTGGCTATTCTCCGACCATGACAGCGACACTCGACCAAGTGTATTCCTCAGCCCGGACCCTTCCGCGGCCTGATCTCGGCGCTCTCCTCACCCGCCTGCTCGGCGAGTTGTCTGAGCCGTTGTCCAGTTCGAGCGATGACGAGTTGCACGCCCTCGCCGATGACCGTGAGGCGGAGATGGACCGCGATCCATCCGCCACGATCTCCCACGAAGACATGCTCGCCTTCATCCAAAGCCGTCGGCGGTGAAGATTGTCTATCACACGCTGGTTCAGAAGGATCTCGACGAAGCTTGGCGCTACTACGAGGGAGCTTCCGAAGGCTTGGGCGACCGCTTCTTTGACGAGTTCCTCCCTGTGATCGCCACCATCCAGCGCAATCCAAGCCATTGGCCGCCGACCGACAAAGGCCGCCGTGTGGCCCAGTTCCCCCGCTTTCCCTACAAGCTCCTCTACCGCGTCGAACCCGAGCGCGTCAAAGTCCTCGTCATCCGTCACCAAAAGCGCAGTCCGGCTTACGGCGACAAGCTGCGCTGAGGCACGCCGCCGAAAAAGCCGGCCTCGTCATCATCGGCGATGCCACCCGCGAAGCCTACCTCTACCTCTCCCACAGCGGCACCACCCTCATCGACACCAAAGTCGATCAGCTCAAGCCTTTGTGGAAGGACGGGCTGTCGAAGTATTATTGAGGCTGTCAAAGCGGAGAGCAGAGGGCAAGGAGCGAAGAGTTCTGAGCCTCAACGCATCGTGATCGTTCTCCTACTCGAACTCGTCCTCTACGAAGGCGAGTGGTTCTTCCGGTGCTTGCACTTTGTCTTCAAATTCCGTATTCTTTCATCATGAGCACAGTGCTTGAGATCGAAGAAGCCGTCGCCAAGCTGCCCGAGCCTGATTTCCAGGCCTTCGCCGCGTGGTTCGACGAGACGCGCGCCAGCCGTGTGGACGATGCATTTGAAAGCGCCATTCTCGGCGGCCAGTTCGATGAAATGGCCGCCCGGGCGCTGCGCGACCACCAAGCGGGCAAAACCGTCGCTCTCGATGACTTCCTCCGTCGCGCCTGACTTCTGGCAGTGTTACAACCGTCTTCCCGCCGCGGTTCAGGCCCGTGCGAAGAAGCAGTATGCCTTGTGGCAGGAAAACCACTGGCACCCGTCTCTCCACTTCAAGCGCGTCGGCCCCTTCTGGTCCGTTCGCGTCGATGCAAACCACCGCGCCCTCGGCATTGAATCCGACGGCACCATTGTCTGGTTCTTCATTGGCCGACACGATGCCTACGAAGCTCGTCTATAGCCCAACAGACGATGTGCCCTCTCCTTTTATCATTAACCGCCTGAGGTCTTCGATTTTATAACATGGGTCGCCTCGGTGAAGCATTCGATGGCAGTTGGAACAAACGATAGCCAAGTCTTCGAGCTTGATTCTTTGTTTCTCGACCAAGCTGGCAAGTGGCTTCCGATGATGGACTTCACAAAAATCCTTTCCTATGAGTCCGTATGCCTGAAAGAAATTAAAACCGCAAACTTCGCACGCCAGAGATCCCTCGGCGTCAAGCACAGCTCGCTTCTTCGCATTCACATTGTTCCTTTTTCGTTCAATTCTTTGATGAAGAACAAGCTTACGTCCGCCTTCTTCGCTCAAATCTGCGAGAAACATTGAATCTGTAAGCTTGCCTACAGTGCTTGTGCGAACTCCATCGGCCTTGGTTGTTCGCAGGTCTGAATTGGGGCCATCAGGTGAACTCTGGAACTTCTCAATGTAATCTTTGAATTCCCCCGCCAGCAATCGAAGTGCATCCTGATCTAGCCCTTTCTTGGTCGTCACACGAAAGCTGGGAACATTATCGTTTGCCCAAAAGCGCCACAGCCGACGTCCGGTCTTTGGAGTGACTGGCGTCTCATCAAGAATGTCCGCTGCCGACTCAGCGGAAAACTTTGTCACCCCCGTGAGTAAATCGTCCCAAGTGAGTGGCCGCTCGTGGGTGAAATACAAAAGATCTCTTTCAGTGCCCTCGTGATAAATTATCTGGGCAACGTCATCTGATGGAACATCAACATCAGGTCGGGCCTTTTTGCCTTTGGGTCGTTCATGGTGACCACGGGTCCGATTGTGAACTCTGTGCCTCTCCCGTCGTTTCTCTAGCGCGTTTTGATGCTTCCGCCACTGCTGCTGCATGCGTTTCTCGCGGTGGCGTTGCTCGTAGCGTCGTTCTGCCTCTAGTTGCGATACGCTGCGGCCTGCTGCCTCTCGCTTCTTGGGTTCATTTGGGGCCATGTTAATGAAACGACGTCAAGGCGCAGAAAATTGACAAATGCCAGAGGGAAAAGACGTCAGAGAAGTATGTAACAAGCTGACAAGCGCCCCTCCTCGGATGCTGTGGCTGAATCTCTGCCCCCCCGAGCCAGGCAGACCGCCGAGGCCGTGGCTTCACCCTTTCCTCTCGGCGGCTTGCCCGCTTCGGACGGCATCCAACCGTCCCGTCCTCCACGTGGAGTCCTTCCACGCGGCTGAACGCCTCTCTTTGGGCCTTGGAAAAGCCGCTTGAGCACTCGCAAGCCTCCCGGTATCCTCACGGCATGACACTGACACTCGATCTCCCGCCAGAACTGGAAAGGGATGCCGTTCAAATCACCGATTTGAAGGATCGCCTGCTGCTTTTTGTGCGGCAGCAGGTCGATCTGGAGCGCTGGCGTTCCAAGCGTTACTCGTCCGAGGCCCAGCGGCTGGTCGCAGCGTCGGCCTCCGTGGCGGCTGGCATGTCCCAGGAAGAAGCGGCGGCGGAATTCCGCAGCCTTCAGGACCGCATCGCTTCAGCGATGAAGGATGGAGACGCCTCCTAAAACCAGACAAGCATGCTGAGAGCCGTCCATGACACGAATGTGGTGCTCTCCTCGCATCGCAGCACGCATCCCGGCAGCCCCAATCGTGAAATCTTCGAACGCTGGCTGAAGGGCGAGTACACGCTCCTCTACACGGAGGACATGCTCGCTGAGTTCGCGGAGAAGATGATCGAGCACGAAATACCGGAAACCGACATCATTCAGTTTCTCGCCGCCATCCGGCGTCTCGGTGACAATGTCTTTGTCGCGTCCTTCCACACCCGTCCTTACCCAGCGGACGAGGATGACATCGCCTTTCTCCTCTGCGCCATCAACGGAGCCGCCAGCCACCTGGTCACTTACGATGATGATTTGCTCAGCCTGCGATCCGCCTATCTGACCGAGTTCAGCATCTGCCGCCCCATCGACTTCCTCGCGGACTTGAGGCGGTAGGCAATCGACTTCCGAGAGCAAAATGAACCGTGCCCACCTTGGCTGCTACGGCTGAATGTCACGCACCTCAAGAGCCCTGCAGCCCGTCGAGGCCGAGGCTGCGCCTTGAGAATTGCAACGGCGGATCTTGCATTCGCATCGCTTCCCCTCTCCAATCGCGCCGTGATCCGCCCATTCCTTTTTCTTCTTCTGGTTTCGTCCCTGGCCGCCGCGAGCCCGCGGGAACTCATCGAGCAGTACGGCGCCGATCTGAGCCTGCTGCAGCGCCACTGGGCCATCACCGGCGACTCGGCCAAGTCGATGGACCGCGAGGAAAAGTTGCATCAGAGCTGGCTCGCGCGGCTGCAGAAGCTCGACTTTGCGAAGCTCTCCCCGACCGACCAGATCGACTGCATCCTAATGCGCAACGACCTCGAGGCCTCGCTCATGCATCTCGGAGACCGTCGTGATGATGCGCAGGAACTCGCGCCCTGGCTGCCTTTCCGCCCCATCATCGACGGCCTCACCGAGCAGCGCGTGCATGGCGATCCGCTCAATGTCGAAAAGGCCGCCGCCGCGCTGGCACCGCTGGCCAAAACCGTGACCGACCTGCAAAACAAGCTCAAGGCGGCGAAGGACCAAAAGCCCGATCCCAAGAACAAGAAGGCGCCATCCAAAGGCGCTCCAGCAAAGCCTGAGAAAAAGCCGACCTCCCCTGCCCTGCCGACGCCGCTCCAGGCCATGCGTGCCGCAGAGTCCGTGGATGCCATGCGGGAGTCCTTGAAGTCGTGGATGGGAAACTATGACGGCTTCCTTCCCGACTTCTCGTGGTGGATGAAGCAGCCGTATGACGAGGCCACGAAAGCGCTCGAAGGCTACGCCAAATACCTGCGCGAGGAGATCGCCGGCATCAAAGAAAAGGACGATGCGCCGCTGCTCGGCAAAGCCCAGGGCGCCAGCAACCTGCAGGCGCAGCTCGCCCATGAGTTCATCCCGTACACGCCCGAAGAACTCATCGGCATCGCCGAGCGCGAGTTCACCTGGTGCGAGACGGAGATGAAGAAGGCCGCGCAGGAGATGAAGCTCGGTGACGACTGGAAAAAAGCGCTGCTGCGCGTGAAACTGCAATACGTCCGCCCCGGCGAGCAGGAGAGCTTTGTCCGCGCCGAGGGCAAACGCGCCATGGAGTTCGTGACGAAGCGTGACCTCGTCACCGTGCCTGCCGATTGCGCCGAGTGGTGGGGCACGCGGATGCTCGGCCCGCAGGAGCAGAAGCAGATGCCCTATGCCGCCTACAGCGGGCACGACATCCTCGTGGCCTATGCGAACGAGAGCATGAAGCATGAGGACAAAATGATGTCCATGCGCGGAAACAACCGTCCCTTCATGCGCAATGTCGTGCCGCACGAGCTCATCCCCGGCCACCATCTCCAGCGCTTCATGGCGGACCGCCACCTGCCCTACCGCCGGGCTTTCAGCACGCCCTTTTATGTGGAAGGCTGGGCGCTCTACTGGGAGATGCGGCTCTGGGATCTCGGTTACCAGACCACGCCGGAGGACCGCATCGGCGCGCTGTTCTGGCGCATGCACCGCTGCGCCCGCATCATCGTCACGCTGAAGTTTCACCTCGGCCAGATGAAGCCCGATGAGATGGTGAAATTCCTCGTCGAGCGCGTCGGTCATGAGAAGCTCGGCGCCACCAGCGAGGTCCGCCGCTTCATCAAAGGGAACTACTCACCGCTCTACCAATGCGGCTACATGCTCGGCGGCCTTCAGCTCATCGCCCTGCACAAGGAACTCGTCACCAGCGGCAAACTCACCGAAAAGCAATTCCACGACACCATTCTCCAGCTCGGCCCCATCCCCATCGAACTCGTCCGCGCCAGCCTGCTGAAACAGCCACTGTCACCCGATTTCAAAACGAGCTGGAAGTTCGATGCACCGGCCGGCAAGCCGTAAGACGGATGGGCATCAGCTGCGACTTTGATCAAGATTGGATTGCGAGGCAAATCTGCGCCCTGCAAAGGCACGAAAGCGCCAACAGGCTGGTGCGCTCTCACCGAGTCGCCATCGGCAGGATGCGATTTTTGAAACCAAAGCGAGAGTTGGGAAGGTTTAGCCCGTTGCTGAGGGACCATGAAAATTCAACCCGTCCTGCTCGCGTTGCTCGCGCTTTCCACTGTGTCCCACGCCGCCGTCAAACTCCCGGCGCTGTTCTCCGATCACATGGTGCTGCAGGCGGACAAATCAGCGGCGGTGTGGGGATGGGCTGATGCCGGTGAAGAGATCAAAGTGAGCATCGCCGGACAGACCAAGACCGCGACGGCGGACGCGAAAGGTTCCTGGAGCGTGAAACTCGATCCCCTGCCCGCGTCTTCGGAACCGCAGACGCTGGTGATCGGCGGGCAGACGATTCAGGACGTGCTGGTCGGCGAAGTGTGGCTCGGCTCCGGCCAGTCGAACATGGCCATGGGAGTGAAGGGCGCGAACGATCTCGAGGGCACCAAGGCCAAGGCCGTGCTGCCCGGCATCCGCGTCTTCACGGAAGGCAGCGGCAGTGCCGCCACCGCGCAGACTGGCGGCAAGGGCGCGTGGGTGGTGTGCTCTCCTGAAACCGTGGAGCGATTCTCCGCCACGGCCTTCTTCTTTGGACGCAGCCTCCATGCGGAGCTGAAGACGCCCGTGGGGCTCATCGTCTCCGCCGTCGGCGGCACGCCCATCGAAGCCTGGATCAGCCCCGAAGTGCAGAAAGCCGATCCTAAGCTCGAACCCTTCCTCGCCATGATGAAAAAGGCCCGCGACTCCTTCGACGAAGCCAAGGTGGCGGCGCAGTATGAAAAGCAGCTCGCCAAGTGGGCGGACGACGTCAAAGCCGCACGCGCTGCGAAAAAGGCGCTACCGGCCAAGCCGCGCGACCCGGTGGCCACCTTCAAGCGCAAGGGCGATATCGGCGGCCTTTTCAACGGCAAGATCTCACCCCTCGTTCCCTACACGATCCGTGGCGCCATCTGGTATCAGGGCGAGGCCAACAGCCAGGATGAAAAAGCGCCGTTTTACCAGGCACAGCTCGCCGCGCTGGCCCGTGACTGGCGCACGCGCTGGGCGGACGATTTCCCATTCGCCTGGGTGCAGCTTCCGAATTTCACACGCCCCGGCAACGGCTGGCCGCAGGTGCGCGACGGCATGCGCCGCGCCCTGCAGGACCTGCCGAAAAGCGGCATGGCCATCACGCTCGACATCGGCGATGCGAAGGACATCCATCCCAAGAACAAACAGGAAGTCGGCCGCCGCCTCGCCCTGTGGGCGCTGGGTGACGTGTATGAGAAAAGCGTCCCAGCCACTAGCGGCCCATTGGTGAGCAGAACAACCGTGCGCGAAGGCAAGATGGTCGTCTCCTTCAAACACGCCGCCGGATTGAAAAGCGAAGGTCCGCTTACGGATTTCGAGATCGCCGGAGCGGATGGCAAGTGGCTGCCCGCCGAGGCAAAGATCGAAGGCGAAACCGTCATCGTAAGCAACACGGCCATCACCGAACCCAAGCACGTTCGTTACGCCTGGAAGGACAACCCGAGCGCCTGCCTGCGCAATGGAGCGGACATTCCAGCGTCAACGTTTTCCGAGTAACTTCATTTATTCTCCCCGGCCAGCCGCTACACTGACTTCAACTCATGAAAACTTTCCTCGCACTCATCCTGTCCTCCGCTTTCACCGCCTTTGCGGCGCACGACGTTGTTATTTACGGCGGCAGTTCCGCAGGCATCACCGCAGCCATCCAGACCGCGCGCATGGGAAAGACGGCGGTGATCATCGAGCCGACGAAGTTTCTCGGCGGACTGACCACCGGAGGTCTCGGCGCCACGGACATCGGCAACAAGAAGGCCATCGGCGGACTGTCGCGGGAGTTTTACGCCAATGTTCATCGCTACTATACCGACCCCGCGAAGTGGACCCGTCAGACGCGCGAGGAGTATTTTGCCAAGAAGATCCACGGCAACTCGGCGGGAGAGGAAACCATGTGGACCTTCGAACCTCACGCCGCCACCGAGATCTATTACGCCATGCTTGCAGTGGTGAAGGATCAAGTGACGGTGGTGTTCGGCGAACGTCTCGATTTGAAGAAGGGCGTGGTCAAGGACGGCACCCGCATCACGCGCATCGTCATGGAAAGCGGACGCGAGTTTGAAGGAAAGATGTTCATCGACGCCACTTACGAAGGCGACCTCATGGCCAAAGCCGGTGTCAGCTACGCCGTGGGCCGCGAGGCGAACGCGATGTATGGCGAGACGATCAACGGCGTGCAGAAGGCGAAAACGATCCACCACCAGTTTGTGAAGAACGTCGATCCCTACGTCAAACCCGGCGATCCAAGCAGCGGCGTGCTGCCGGGCATCGACCCGGGTGACATCGGCGAAGATGAAACCGGCGACCGCAAACTCCAGGCCTACAACTTCCGCATGTGTACCACCGACGTGCCGGAAAACCGCCGCGAGTGGGAGAAGCCGGCAAACTACGACGAAAAGTGGTTCGAACTGGCCCTGCGCAATGTCGAGGCCGGCGACGAGCGCATCTCCTGGGCGCCCTCCTGGATGCCGAACCGCAAGACCGACACGAACAACAACTTCGCCGTCAGCACCGACTTCATCGGCCAGAATTTCGACTATCCCGAAGCCGACTACGAAAACCGCGCCAGGATCTGGAAGGCGCACGAAGACTGGCAGAAGGGCCTCATGTGGACCTATGCGCATCACCCGCGCGTGCCGGAGAAGATTCGCACGGCCTTCCAGAAACTCGGCCTCGCCAAGGATGAATTCACCGACAATGACAACTGGCCGCGGCAGATGTACGTTCGCGAGGCACGGCGCATGGTCGGCGGCTATGTGATGACCGAGAAGAACTGCAAACGCCGCGAGATCGTGGAGGACAGCGTCGGCATGGGCGCCTACAACATGGACTCCCACAACGTACAGCGCTACATCACCAAGGAGGGCTTCGTGCGCAACGAGGGCGACATCCAGATCGGCACACGCCCCTACCCCGTCAGCTACCGTAGCATCACGCCGAAGGCGGAAGAGTGTACCAATCTCCTTGTGCCCGTCTGCCTCAGCGCCAGCCACATCGCCTACGGCAGCATCCGCATGGAACCCGTCTTCATGGTCATGGGCCAGAGCGCCGCAACAGCGGCGATTATTGCTATCGAGGACGGCAAAGAATTGCAGCAGATCGACTACGCCAAGCTGAAGGAGCGCCTCATCGCCGACGGCCAGGTGCTCGACTTCGAATCACCGCCGATGCCGGAGCACGTTTCCATCTCCAAGGAAAAGCTCGGCGGCATTGTCGTGGATGACATGGAGGCCGAGCTCACCGGCTTTGATTCCATCGGCCACACCACCCCGGGCTTCGTCGGTCAGGGCTACCGGCATGACGGCGACGCCGCCAAAGGCGAGCAGCGCGCCCGCTTCACGCCCGACCTGCCCGCAGCAGGCAGGTACCGCGTAGCCATCACCTATGGCGCCCTCGCAAACCGTGCCGCGCATGTCCCCGTCGTCATCCATCACGCCGACGGTGAAGCCACGGTAACCGTGAATCAGAAGAAGAAAGCCCCCGATAAAGACGTGCTCCTGCCTCTCGGCAGCTACCGCTTCGAAAAAGGCAAAAGCGGTTGGCTCGAAATCCGCAACGAGGGCACCACCGGCCACGTCATCATCGACGCGGCACAGTGGCTGGCGGAATAACCCGGCTCCGCGAATGCTTCAGGTGCCCTTGAGCAGGAAGTACTCGATGCCGTCCACCAAGGCGCGCCAACTGGCGTCGATGATGTTAAAGCTGGTGCCCACGGTGCTCCAGTCGTCGTTGCCGTTGGTGCTGGTGATGAGCACGCGGGTTTTCGCCGCAGTGCCCGCACCGCCGTCGATGATGCGCACCTTGTAGTCGGCCAGACGCATGCGTTCGAGCGCCGGGAAAAAGGGCAGAAGAGCCTTGCGCAGGGCGTTGTCGAGCGCGTTGACGGGTCCGTCGCCCTCGGCCACGGTGTAAACGCGTTCGCCGTTGATCTCGATCTTCACGGTGGCCTCGCAGGTTTCAAAGCCGTGCTCGCCGCCATGGTAGCGGTGGGTGGAGTGATATTCGATGAGCGTGAAGGCGGGTGTGTACTGGCCGGTCTGCTTGCGGATGAGCATCTCGAAGGACGCCTCGGCGGCCTCGAATTCGTAGCCTTCGCTTTCGAGGCGTTTCACCTCCGCGAGGATCTTCTGCACCTCGGGCGCGCCTTTGGCGAATTTGAAGCCCATGCCCTCCGCCTTCACGAGGACGTTCGACTGTCCGGACATGTCGGAGATGGTGATGACGCGCTGGTTGCCGACGAGTGAAGGATCGACGTGCTCATAGGTGCGGGCCAGCTTCTGCACGGCATGGACATGCAAACCGCCTTTGTGCGTGAAAGCAGCGAGGCCGACGTAGGGCGCACGGATGTCGTGCGGCACGTTGGCGAGTTCGTTGACGAAGTGGGCGAGTTCGCGCAAGCGGGTGAGGTCGAGGCCGAGGTCGATGCCCATCTTGATCTGCAAGGTGGGCATGACGGTGATGAGATTGCAGTTTCCGACGCGCTCGCCGTAGCCGTTGATCGTGCCCTGCACCTGGCAGGCACCGGCGCGCACGGCGGCCAGCGCATTGGCCACGCCGACGCCGCCGTCATTGTGCGTGTGGATGCCCACGGGCTTGCCGAGATAGGCGATGACCTTGCGGGTGACGTCCTCGACGAATTCGGGCAGAGCACCGCCGTTTGTCTCACACAGCACGATAAGGTCAGCCCCGGCATCGGCGGCGGCCTTGACGGTTTTGAGCGAGTATTCGGGGTCTTCCTTGAAGCTGTCGAAGAAGTGCTCGGCATCGTAGAGCACCTCGCGGCCGTGCTGCTTCAAGTAGGCGACCGTGTCGGCGATCATGGCGAGGTTTTCCTCCAGCGTGACCTGGAAGACCTCGGTCACGTGGAGCGCCCAGGTCTTGCCGACGACGGTGACGACGGGCGTCTTCGCATCGAGCAGCATTTTGACCTGGGGATCGTCCTCGACCTTCATCTTGCCGCGACGGGTCATGCCGAAGGCGGTGATCTTGGCGTTTTTCCAGGAGCGCTTGGCGGCTTCCTCAAAGAAGGCCGCGTCTTTCGGGTTCGAGCCCGGCCAGCCGCCTTCGATGTAATGGACGCCGAAGCTGTCGAGCTTTTCGGCGACGCGGATTTTGTCGAGCGTGCTGAAGGAGATGCCGGTGCCCTGCGTGCCGTCGCGCAAGGTGGTGTCATAGATGGTAACAGGAGTCATGGATGGAAAAGGAAACGTGTGAATGCAGGACAAGCCAGGGTGTGTGAGACGCGTGGGGCGTGCTGGTTTGTCCAGGAGGCACGCTTGCCAGATCAAAACATCAAACGGACTGCCCCGGCCGCGTCACGCGCTGAGGAGTCCGACGATAATTCGGATGATCTGGAGGCTGTTGGCTGTGATTCCCATGAACGGCGGAAGGCTTAGCCGCAGTCTCCGCCGAAGGCAAAGGGAAGTTTTCCCGCCCTGCCACGGTTCAGGCGTGGCGGCCCTTGAAGGTCAGTTCGGCAATGCCGCTCTTGTCCAGACCGCCAAGGCCGAGGGTGACCATCTTGTCGTACTGGGCCTTCGTGGCGTCATTCAGCGGCAGGTTCAGTCCCACGCTCTTTGCGACGTCGGCGGCGATGCCGCTATCCTTCGCGGCGTGCTCGGCGGAGAACCAGCAGTCGTGTTCGCGGGCCACCATGTCGGCGCTGTCCGTCTCCAGCACGCGGGAATTCGCGCCCGTCTGGCTGAAAACCTCGCGGATCATGTCCAGGTCATGTCCGAGGGCAGAGGCGAGGCCGAGGCCCTCGGCGAGGCCGGCGGTATTGATGTTCATGACCATGTTCACCAGCGCTTTCACTTCCGCGGCACGGCCGGGACCGCCGATGAAGCGGCGGTTCACGCTCATCTGCTCGATCATCGGCTGCACCTGGTTGTAGATCGCCTCGTCACCGGCAAGCATCAGGTAGAGCTTCCCTTCCCTTGCATGGCTGATGCTGGAGGCCATGCAGGCTTCCAAACTGTGCGCCCCGGCCTTTTCGGCTGCAGCATAAACCTCGCGATGGATCGCGGGGGAGAGCGTGGCGCAGTTGATGAAGATCTTCCCCTTCGCGGCGGTCAGCAGATTGTCGTCACCGCCAAAGAAAATCCCGCGCATGGAGTCGTCATTGGTCACAACGGTGAAAATGACATCTGCGGCGGCGGTGACATCCGCCAGCTTCGTGCAGGCCTGGCAGCCGAGTTCGGCGGCGAGATCGGCGGCGGCCTGAGTGTTCACATCGAGCACGGCGGTGACGCTGTAACCGCAATCCTTGAGGCGGCGGGCCATGTTGGCCCCCATTTTTCCGACTCCTACAAATGCAACGGTCTGGGACATGGATGGGATGGGTGGGTTTACTTGAATTCGGGATAAAAAGGATTGTTCTCCTTTTCCTCGCCAACGGTGGTCAGGGGGCCGTGGCCGGGGCAGAGGACGGTGTTGTTCGGCAGGGTAAAGATTTCCTTCCGGTTCGTGGCCAGTGCGTCGGCATACGAGACCATGCCGCCGCCCATGCTGGAGGCAAAGAGGGCGTCCCCAACGATCGCCACAGGACGCTTCAGGCCGCTGATGACATACGTCGTGCCGCCTTTCGAGTGGCCCCAGGTGCTGCGGGGCTCGATCTTCAGGCCGCCGCTCTCCCAGCACTCCGTCTCGCCGATGCGGAAGGTCTGCGCACCTTCACAGGGCTCTTTCTCATTCACAAAAACGGTCACCGCGCCGTCGGCGGAGAGTTTGGCGAGATCAAGGATGTGGTCGGGATGCGTGTGGGTGAGGAAGATGAGGCTCAAGTTCAGCCCTTTTTCCTCGATAAATTCGATCATCGGCGTGGCGTCCGCCCCGGTGTCGAAAGCCACGGCATTTTTGGTCTCCACGTCCCAGGCGATGTAGGCGTTCACCGTCATGTCGTGGTAGGTCGTGTTGAACTGGGCGAGGCCGGGTACAGGAATGACCAGTGGCTGCCATTCCCCGCGCGCCATGTTCACCAGCGCCAGTCCACTGAGGTTCAAATGAGGGGCGATCTTGCGAAGCACGCGGTCGTCAACCTGGCCGGCCTTCGCTGCGGCAATGTCCTCGACGATCAGTCCGGCCCGTTCCGCGAGGTCCGCATCAGAAATGCCAAGTCCACGCATGGACTTGGCGATCACATCATTGAAAAAGTCTTCGAGAGGAAGGCGCATGACCGTGACTCAAGACCTTGTCCCGGAGATGGCAAGAGCTTATCTCCACGCAGCGGCAAATGAGGCGTCACGCCAGCCCGGCACGGACGAGCAGCGCCATGGCGTCGGGATCACGGTCCATGAAGTCATGAAACAGCTTCGCAGGATCCTCCGAGTTGCCCTTGCTGAGGATGGAGTCGCGGAAGGCACGGCCCACCGCGGGATTGAGCACGCCCTCTTTCTGGAAACGCGTGAAGGCGTCCGCGTCGAGCACCTCGGCCCATTTGTAGCTGTAGTAGCCCGCAGCGTAGCCGACCGGACTGCTGAAAAGATGGCCGAAACGGCGCGCCATGGTGGGCGGTTCCGTCTTCAGCGGCATGAGGTAACCGTCCAGGATGTCGCGGGACAACCGATCCAAATCGGCGACTTCGTCCGCGGCGTGGTTCATGTGAAGCTCCAGGTCCAGCTTTCCGAGGGCGAGCTGGCGCATGATGTCGCTGGCGCTGCGGTAGTTCTTTGCGGCGAGGAGCTTCTTGAAAAGACGAGGGGGAATCGCCTCGCCGGTTTCGTGATGGCGGGCGAAGAGGTCCAGGCTCTCGCGTTCCCAGCAGAAATTCTCCATGAGCTGGGAGGGCAGTTCGACGAAGTCCCAGTAAACGCTCACACCGTTGAGCGAGGGGATTTCCACATTCCCGCAGAGCTGGTGCAGAAGGTGGCCGAATTCATGAAACACGGTGCAGACCTCGTCATGCGTGAGCAGCGCCGCCTTGCCATCGACGGGAGGCGTCATGTTTCCGCAGATGAGGCCCAAGTGCAGGCGGCGGTCGCGCTCGCCGCTGGGTGGCACGCCCATCTTGAGGTAGTTCATCCAGGCGCCGCCGCGTTTCGAGTCACGCGGATGCCAGTCGGCGTAGAAGGAGCCAATGTGGACACCCTTCTCGTTGCGCACCTCGTAGAACTTCACTTCCGGGTGCCAGACCTCCACGGGACCGGCCTTGCCGGCATCGGTGCTGACTCCGGCGGGAGCTTCGGCACCGGGCTCCACATGCACCACCTCTCGGCTCACGATGCGTAGGTCGAAGACTTTTTCGGCAAGCTGGAACATGCCGCCGAGAACCCGGTCCAGGGGGAAATAGGGACGAAGTTCCTCGGAGTCGAAGTCGTACTTGGACTTCCGCTGCTTCTCGCTCCAGAACGCGACCTCCCAGGGCTGAAACAAATCCGCGGACTGATGCGCGGTATCGGCGCGGAACTCCTGCAGTTCGATCGTTTCACGCTGGAACGCGTCGCTCACGCGGGAGTAGAGGTCCTCGATGAATTTCAAGGCGCTGCGGCCGGACTTTGCCATGCGATGCGCCAGAATGTGATCAGCGAAGTTCGCTTTGCCCATGATCTGCGCCTTCTCGTGGCGCAGGCACAGAATTTTGAAAATGTTTTCCGTGTTGTCGAGCTCACCACCGCGGCCGATGGAGCAGGCGCCCTCCCATACCTGGCGGCGGATGCCGTCGTCCTCGAGGTGCTCCATGACCGGGATCATCGACGGCGCCTTCAGAGTGAAGCGGTAAACCGGCTTGTCCGCCGTGCCGAGGCCCTTGGCGGCGGCATCGGCGCGCGCGGCGTCGATGGCGGAAGACGGCAGCCCCTTGAGACGGCCCGCATCGTTAATGAGCAGTTCCCACTTGTTCGTCGAGTCGAGGACGTTCTCGGAGTACTTCTGCGTGATTTGGGACAGTTCGGACTCGATTTCCTCGACCCGCTTCTTCTTGTCCGCCGGCAGGTCCGCGCCAGCCTGGATGAAGCCCTCCATCGCCTCGTCGAGCGCCCGCCTGCGCACCGGCGGCAGCTTCTGAGCCTCCTCGGTCTTGCCGTAGGTCTCCAGCAGATCCCAGATGTGCTCGTTCAGGGGAATTTTGGCGAAGAATGAACTGACCTCCGCCAGCATCTTGTTGTGCGCCTCACGCAGCGCCGGGGAGTTGCACAGCGAATCGAGGTGCGTCACCAGCCCCCATGCCTCGTTCAACTCGCGCGTGGTTTCGTCCAGACCCAGCACGACCGAGTCGAAGCTGATCTTGCCGCGATCCTGGTCCGCGAAGGCGTCGAGATTCGCCTGTGCCTTGTCCAAGGCGGCGCGAATGTCGGTTTCGATGTGCTCCGGAGTCAGCGTGGACCAGCGGATGTGGAAATCCTGGGTAAGAAAAGGTTGAGCCATGGTGGGGGTGGTGGCGGGCGCGGACTATGAAGGGCGGGGAGATTTGTGCAAACAACAAACCTTCATTCGGATGACCCACTACTCAGAGTCATCTCCGGAGATTGCGGAATGTCGCAGGACGACGTGCTTGCCATTAAACACCTCCTTGCTGCCCCCCCTCAGCGATGAAATGGCCATGATCGCCGGCTCGCTCGGCAAACCGCAAGCCACCGCCAGACTCTCATAAAAACTGGCTCAAACTCCGGGGGCAGATCAGGTGGGCTTCTCGAAATAGCCGCCCACGCATGGCTGGGCGGCGAGCAGTGCCAGATTTCGTTCCAAGTCTTTCAGCAATGCCGCGCCGTCGCCGTCGCGATAATCCTCAAGCTGCTCGTAAACCTCCTAGAGTTCTCGCCCGGCACCCGCCGTCAGGATCGGCGCGATACTCCTCCAGCCGCGTTTTACACGCGCTCCTTGAGGGCTGTATTGCGCTGCACGTCTAGCATGGCGTCCATGCACAGTTCCTCGGAAAGCTGAAGCTTGTCCTCAAGACTCAAGGCATGCAGCGATGTTGCTCAATGACCATAAGACAAGGCTCGGCGGATCTTGGTGCTAACTCAAGCCTGCATTTTCCTCACCCGTTCACCACATTCACCGGCTTCCCCGCCAGGAACGCTTCCAAGTTCGCGGCGGTCATGTCGATGAGGCGGGCGCGGGATTCGCGGCTGGCCCAGGCGATATGCGGGGTGATGAGGCAGTTCTTCGCGCCGATGAGTGGATTGCCGTCCTTCGGCGGCTCGACGGAGAGAACGTCGAGTCCGGCTCCTGCGATGCGACCTTCGTTGAGCGCCTTCGCGAGCGCGGCTTCATCGACCAGCGGTCCGCGGCCGGTATTGATCAAGAAAACGTCACGCTTCATCAAGCCGAGCGTGCGTTCGCCGATGAGATGCTTCGTGGCATCGGTCAGCGGGCAGTGCAGGCTGATCACGTCAGCTTGACGGAAAATGTCGTCAATCTCGGCGGCTTCGACACCGGCAGGCGGCGGTTCCTTCCAGGTGCGCTTCGATGCGAGCACCTTCATGCCAAACGCGGCACCGATGCGCGCCACGGCACTGCCAATTTCGCCGTAGCCGATGATGCCGAGCGTGCGTCCGGCCAGTTCGATGATCGGATAGTCCCAGTAGCAGAAGTCCGGGCATTTCGTCCACCCGCCCTGCTCCACGCTCTTCGCCGCATGGCCGACGTGATTGGTCAGCTCCAGCATCAGCGCGATCACATGCTGCGCGACGGACGGCGTGCCATAACCCGGCACATTCGTCACCACGATGCTGCGTTCCTTCGCCGCCACGACGTCCACCACATTGAACCCCGTGGCGATGACCCCGATGTATTTCAAATCCGGCAGCGCCGCGATAATTTCACGCGTCAGCGGCGCCTTGTTCGTGATCACGACCTCCGCCCCGGCACAGCGTGCCACGGTTTGATCCAGCGGCGTGCGCGCATGCACGTCACAGGGAGCAATGGCTTCGAGCGGCTGCCAGGAGAGGTCGCCGGGATTTGCGGTGTGGGCGTCGAGAAGAACGATTTTCATGAGTGGGCGACCCTATCGCGACGAATCGCCGGCACTCCACCTGATTTTCAGCCGATGTACTGGGTGATGAAGACTTCGTTCCCCTCCGCGTCGCGGTAGATGCCCAGCAGAATCGGCTCGCCTTCCCTTTGCGTGGGCGGTTGCAGGATGGTGCCACCGGCCTCGCGAATCCTCTCCGCCATGGCCAGCACGTCTTCGAACTGGAAGCTCAATCCGGTGGGATTGCGGCTGCCGTCATGACCGCCGTGCAGCGCGATGATCGCGTCGCCATGGCGCAACTCCGTCCAGAAGTCACTCACGAACACTTCGTCGAGGCCGATGACGTCGCGGTAGAAGGCCACGGCGCGCTTCATGTCGGCGGCCATGAGCATGAACTTCACTTTTTCCAGTCTCATGGCGGCCACCGTGGCGGTGCTTGGCAAATAGGCAAGCTGCGGTCAAGATGCGCGCCATGAAGCGCCTCCTGCCCGCCCTGCTGCTCCTCATGCTCGCCGCTTGCCGCCGGGAGGAGCCGCCGCGCGTTGAGCCGGTCGCCCCCGCACCGCCGGTGGAGGTCCCGAGGCCGCCCGCAGTCGCACCCACACCCGCCCCGGTGCCGCCGCCTTCGCGCTTCGCGGAGATCGAGGCGATGCTCGATGAAGCGCGGAGGAATGCTGCGCTGGCAGGAGCGGCGATCGGACTTTGCCTGATCGATGACAAGGGAGAGATCGTGGTGAATCAGCTCGCGGAGACCGCCTTCATCCCCGCATCCAGTTTGAAGACGGTCACGACGGCGACCGCCCTCGAGGTCCTGGGGCCGGAGTTCCGCTTCACCACTGAGCTGCGAGCCACGGCGAAGATGGAGAATGGTGTGATCACCGGCGATCTGGTCATCGTCGGAGGCGGAGATCCAATGCTGAAGCCCGAGGATTTGGCCGCGATGGCCGCCAAGCTCAAAGCACAGGGCCTGCTGCGCATCACCGGCACCGTGCACGGGGACGGCAGCCTGTTTGTCGGCAGCATCTACAACGACTTCTGGAACTGGGGAGACATCGGCAACGGCTTCGGCAGTCCTGTTTCCGGCCTGAACCTGAATCACAACCGCTTCAGCGGCTGGTTTCGCGCCGGAGAGACATTGGGTTCGGCGACCGCCTTTCTCGGCACCCGACCGGACGTGCCGGATGTGTTGTGGAAGAACGAGGTCGTCACAGGCGCGGCGGATTCCGGAGACGGCGTCATGATTCACGGCGGCGAGAAAACTCCGGTCGTTCACCTGCGTGGCACAGTACCGCTGGGGGCGCGGGAATTTCATGTCAAAGGCGCGGTTCCGGACCCCGTGCGCTTCACCGAGCATCATCTGCGCCGCAGTCTGATGGACGCCGGCATCGAAGTCGGCACCAGCAGCGCCGGCAGCCTGGAGGCAGTGCATGTCCTGCTAATGCACGAGTCCCCGCCGCTGCTGGAGATCGTCAAGAGCATCCACGCCACCTCGGACAACCATGAAACGGAGTGCGTTTTTCTCACCCTCGGCCTGCAGGCCGGCAAAGCGCCCGTCGAAGTCATCCGCAGCCACTGGGCCGGACGCGGACTCGCCTTCACCGGTCTGCGCATGGAGGACGGCTGCGGGCTGGCGCGTGCGGACTTCATCCGGCCAGCGGATCTCGCGCGACTGCAGTTTCTCGCTGGCAAAGGACCGCATGGAGAGGCTTACAAAGCCTCCCTTCTCTCACGCGGCGGGCTGCGCTGGAAAGGCGGCGCCATGTCCGGCATCCGCACCTTCACCGGCTACGCCACCACGGCGGGCGGAGAGGAGCTCTGCTACGCCCTCATGGTCAATCACTACGCGGATGGAAAAGCCGTCAGCCACTTCTGCCAGACCGTGCTGGATGCGTTGCTGGCGTTGCCACAGCAGCGCTAGCGGACCTCCCGTTTCCACTCATTTCACCGCGAGGTGTCACCGGGGCACCGTTTTTCCGGTAGTGCGGGGTGGGACCCCCGCTCTTGAGGTTTCCGCACGCACGCCCCATGTCTGACGACACCCCAGCCCCCTTCGAAAGCGATCCATCGTTCGGCCATCCCACCCACGGACCAACGGATGGCGCGATGGATCCGACGAGTCCGACCACCGATCCTCATGCCTGGCAGCCGCCCACACCCGAGGCCTTGCAGGCGAGGCTTTCAGGTTACGAGGTGCTGGAGTTTCTCGCACGCGGCGGCATGGGCGCGGTGTATCCCGGCATCCAGACCTCGCTCGGCCGGCAGGTGGCCATCAAAATCCTGCCGCCACAGCTTCGGGATGCCGATTCGCAGTACGCCCAGCGCTTCAAGCAGGAGGCGCGGTCGATGGCGCAGCTCAACCATCCCGGCATCGTGGCCGTCTATGATTTCGGCGAGATGCAGGACGGCACGCTGTACTTTGTCATGGAGTTCATCGACGGAACGGACGTGGGCAGGATGGTGGCCGAACAGGGACGCCTGAGCTCCGCGCACGCCATGGCCGTCACCGCGCACGTCTGCGACGCGCTACAGTATGCGCACGAGCACGGCGTGGTGCATCGCGACATCAAACCGGCAAACATCATGGTCGGTTACGATGGACGCGTGAAGGTGGCGGACTTCGGTCTAGCCAAGTCGGTCCTCCACCAGAACATCAGCCTCACCGTCAGCGGACATGTCATGGGCACGCCGCATTTCGTCGCCCCGGAGGCATTGACGCTCGGCATGAGCATCGACCACCGTGCGGACATTTACGCCGTTGGCGTCATGCTCTACCAGATGCTCACCGGGAAGCTGCCGCAGGGACTGTTCGAGATGCCGTCGATGCAGGTGCCCGGCCTCGATCCGCGCTATGACTCCATCGTCGCCAGCGCGATGCGCGAGGATCGCGAGCAGCGCTACCAGCAGATTCTGGACATGCGTCATGCGCTGGACGCCATCTTGACGCAGCCGGTGGAGAGGAGTCAGGCGACCGCACAAACCCCGCCACCACGAACCGCCAGCAAAGCCCCTCAGCAACGACGGCCTGCCGGACCGCAGCAGCGCCCCGTGGCTCCACCGCCGTCGCGCAGGAAATCGCACGCCGGATGGATTCTTGGCATCGCAGCAGTCGCCGCACTCGCCGGCGGACTGGCCTGGTGGCAAAAAAAGCCCGCCGTCGTGCCGGCGACGAACATCGGCAGCTCGCACGCAGACGCCGGCATGAGCATGAGCAACTACACGCTTCCCCGCGCCCTGTTTCTCAATGCGTCCGTGGCGGAAGCGATCGACTACTTCACGCTCCAAACCCGGCAGCTTGATCCGAAAAAGAAAGGACTGGCGTTCGTCGCCGGCAGCGAAGTCAGATCGTCGCCCGCCAAGATCACCTTCTCCCTGTTTGACGTGCAATTGAGAGACGCGGTGGCCATCATGGCCATGATGGCGCGGCTGAAGGTTTCCGAGGAGGACGGCGCCGTGCTGCTGGAGAGCGATCCCGGAGTCCGCCCTCCCTTCGAAAGCCGGACGCCCAGCCCCCGCAGCAGGCGTCATGCAGCGCTGCTCTTCCCTTCAGTTCCGTTCAACGACGCGACACTTGAGCAAGCCTCGGAATTCCTCCGTCTGAAGACCAAGGACCTCGATCCCCATCATGAAGTCGCCCACATCATCATCGACCCCGACCTCGACATTCGGAGTCCGAGGGTGACCCTCGATCTGGTCAAAGTCACCTTGAGCGAGGCCATGCGCCGCGTGTGCCAGGCGGTCGGCGCCGAGAGCATCTGCATCGGCGATGCCTATTACTGGCAGCCGAACAAGTCGAAAACGGCGGGCACGGCGGCGGCACCTCCGCCCAGACCGCAACCCGTCGTCACCGCGTCTCTCGAGCCCACTCAAAAACCTCCTCCACCAAAAGCAACCGCTGGTGTGCCTCCGCCCGCGCAGGCCACCCGGGAGAAGCCCTTCGTCAACTCCCTCGGCATGAAGTTTGTTCCCGTGCCCGGCACACGCCTGCTGATGTGCGTCCACGAAACGCGGCGACAGGATTATGCGGAGCACGCCCTGCAAGTCCCCGGTGTGCATGGCCAGTGGAAAACCATGGGATACAAGGGTATCCCGGCCGGCCACGAAGACATGCACCCGGTGGTCGGCGTGAACTGGGATGACGCGAATGCCTTCTGCCAGTGGCTTTCGCAAAAGGAGCGCCTGAACTACCGGCTGCCGACGGACCGGGAATGGAGCATCGCCGCGGGTCTCCAGGAAAATCACACCGCCCAGACCACTCCCGAGATACTGGACCACTTGGTCTTGAACCACTTCCCGTGGGGCGATGGAAAGCCCCCCAGTGAAGTCAGCATGGCGGGCAACTATGTGGACACCTCCTACATCGAGGCCTTCAAGACGGATCCAAAACACCTCGTGGGAATTTTTGGCCAGGGGCACACCGACGGCTTTCCCACCACCGCTCCGGTCATGAGCTTCCGCCCGAACGCGCTGGGACTCTACGACATGGGCGGCAATGTCCGCGAATGGTGCGCGGACTGGTACAATGCGGCCAAGCAGTGGCGTGTCCTACGCGGCAGTTCCTGGCAGGGCTTCCGGCAGGAGGATCTGCTGACCAGCGGAAGGGCGCACATCACGCCGCAGTCGCGGCTCGACGACTGCGGTTTCCGCTGCGTGCTGGACATGGCGGCTGCGACCAACAGTCCGCCTCCGATAACCGCTGCCAGCGCACAGCCTGAATCACTTGAGGTGAAGCTCGAATTCAAAAACGCGGAGAAGTATTTCGACGTCGGCGGCTACTACCCGACCGAGGTGCCGATGAGCAGTGCTCCGCCCTCGTCCATCAGTCAGGCTCCCGCAGATCTGGCATCGCCCTTGTATGGAGAACTCAGGTTGGGTGCCGAAGGTCGGCAGCGCCGTCATCCGATCGTCCTCAACAACCCCAAGACAGCCAAAGCCGCACTTTTCGTGGACGGCAACGCCAACGGATTCTTCGCGGGGGATGCGTCCGCCAAATGGCAGCCGGGGCAACAGTCCAACATCGTCACCGGGGAAAAATGGGACACTTTCCAAGGCGAGTTTCTGGTCGAACTCAGCCACACGGACGGCGTTCATCCCGCACGCTTCCAAGTGTCCCAAAACACCGGACCCAACAGCACCTCCGACAGCCTGTGGATTCATCCTCAGTACGCTCGTGTTGGCACCGTTATGCTCGGAGGAAAGCCCTACGATGCCCTGCTTTACGACGACGGCGGCACCGGCGATTTCAGCGCACCTACCAGCACCTTCCGAATCGACCTCGACAAGCGCGGTGGTTTCCGCTGGGAGGAGGCGGAGGCTTTTCCCGTCACGGAGTACTTCACCGTGGACGGCGCTAATTACCAACTCTCCGGCCTTACGCCCGGCGGCGAGTCCTTCAAGATCGTCCCGTCCCCAGGATGGACGGGCAAGACCGCGCCCGGCTTCTCCGCCACCACCATCACCGGAGAGGCCATTGCCATGCCGGCCGGCTACAAGGGAAAGCTCCTTCTGCTGCATTTCTGGAGCACGGGCCAAAAAAACAGTCTCGCTGAGCTGCCGCACCTCAAAGCCGTTTACGACAAGCATCATTCCGCCGCCTTCGACATGCTCGGCATCTGCGTGGAGTACCGCAGCGGGAAGGAAAAGCTCCCCGCCTTTGTGAAGGAAAACGCCATCGCCTGGCCGCAAAGCTGCGAGCACCAGTCGGGCGCGATGAACCACCCTCTTTTGAAACTCTTCAAAAACCATTCCGTGCCGAACAACTTCCTCATCGACGCGGACAGCGGCAAAGTCCTTGCCTGCGGTCTGCGCGGCAGCGACCTCGAGTCAGCAGTCTCAAAGGCCCTGGGCGAAAGGAAGCACTGACTCCACTGCACCCCATTTTTTATCTCGCTCAGTGTCACCGGGACACCGTTTTTTCGGTAGGGAGAGGCGGTCACTATTCGTCATGACATCCCGTCGCCTCGCTCTCTTCCTCACGTTCGCGCTTCATTCCCTCGCACAGTCCACGGAGCCGCTCCGCTTCTTCACGGATTGGCAGGGCCGCAGGCTCCTCGCCTCGCTCATCTCCGTGAAGAACGATCAGGTCACCCTGAAGCTGGAGAACGGCCGGGAGTACACCCTCGCCCTCACCACGCTGAGCGCGGCGGACCAGCAATGGCTCAAGACGCGAGCCGCCGTGAATGCCCCCACCGCTGCGGGGCCGGCCCTGCCCGGCGGCATGGTCTTCTCTCCGAACTGGCTGCCCACTACGCTCACCGCCAAGCGCGAGCTGCTGGAGTCCTTGGACTTCTACTGCAAGGCCGCCGTCGGCAACGCGTCCAGAGGGAAGGAGCCCGTTCCCGCCACCATCGTCGGCGCCATCCGCTGGCGAATGCCCATCGACGAGATCGTCCAGACCCTGCCGCGCGGCCATAACAAGATCATGGAGCGGCCCATGGTCCATTCGTGCCTGCCGATCGACTCGCTCACCCTCTGCGGCTTTCAGTTCAAGAGCTTCCTGGACCGCGAACAGCCCTTCAACCAGATGTTCGTCCTCATCGACAAGGAGCGGAAGGCCGTCTCCGTGCAGTTCGTCGATCAAAGCGGAAAAAACATCCACTGGTTCCCCGTGCCGGACGGCATCCGCGAGCCCTACTACAACCTGATCAGCCTCACCCACAACGGCAGCAGCGGCAAAGAGGTGCCCTATCAAATCCTCGGCGGCGGGGTCGTCTGCATCAAGACCGCCTTTCAGGACAAGGGCATGACGCTGCCCGGCATCCCCAACACGCCGCCCGGACTCGCCCCCCCCGGATTCATGCCGCCCGGCCTGCCGACCGGCCGCGCCTATGAAAACGTACACTGGTATGTCCCCGCCCCCTTCGCCCGCACCATCCTGGACATCGTGGATGTTTACCGCAAGGCGGGCGTGATCCGCTGACTCAGTTCCCGCCCATGCGGGAGCGGTGTTCGCTGGGACGCCAGCCGATCCATTTTTTGAAGGTGTTGCTGAAGACGAAAGGATTCTGGTAGCCGACTTCGTGGGAGATGGTCTCGATCTTGAGATTGGTGGTGGAAAGCAGCTCGGCGGCCTTGCGCATGCGCAGCCAGGTGACGTGGTGCATGGGCGTGCGGCCCAGCGCCTTCCGGCACAGGCGGCGGAGGTGCTCCGTGCTGACGTGGGCCTGGCGGGCCAGTTCGTCCAGAGTCCAGTCGGAGCCGACGTTGGCGGAGACTTTTTCCCAGATGCGGTGCAGGCGGTCATCCACCTGCCAGGGCTGGGCAAAGCGCTCGACATAGTGCTGGATGAGCTCGGTCCAGTGAAACATGGCGGCCGGTTTGGCTTCGTTTTCCGCCTCCTCGATGAGGCCTTCGATGGCGTTCGCCAGTGCGGTTCCGGAGAATGGGGCCATGACGGGCGAACTGCTGCTGAGGATGGGCCGCTGCTGCGGCTGCTGCTCGTAGCGCACCCAGCAGCAGCGCCAGATCTTTCCCGGCACGGCCTGAAAAGCGTTCGCCATGAAAGGCGGCAGCGCCACGGCCATTCCGGCGGCGCATTTTTTCCATGTACCATCCACCAGCACCCGCCCCTCGCCCTCGAGGCAGGCCAGGAAATACAGGCCACTCTGGTGCATGCGCACGATGCGGTAGGGCGCCCGCGCCGTCATGACCCCGGCGTGGGCGATGCGGTGGGTGCCCAGCATGCCGCACACCGGCGAACCGCGCAGCCAGGAGCGCCGGTCCGCCTCCGAGGCCCGCACCACGCGGAATTTCGTGTCCGGCCCGTGCGTGTGGGTTTCGGATAGCTCTTGGATGGCTGCTTTGGCGTGCATCGGGGAAAGATTGCGGTTGTTTGCCGTTGTTGGCGATGGTTTGCAATGGTTTAACAAACAACTGCAAACGCGCGAAGCGCCAACTATCGCTAACAACCGCCAACCCACTCCCCGTCATGCCCAATCCCTGGACCGGAATCGGAAATCCCTACACGAAGCAGGAAGTCGTCGATCGTCTCAAAGCCACGCTGGCAAGGGGGGAACCCATCATCGCGGCGGGAGCGGGCACGGGCATCAGCGCCAAATTCATCGAGAAAGGCGGAGCCGACCTGATCATCATCTACAACAGCGGGCGCTTCCGCATGATGGGCCACGGCTCGACCTGCGGCCTGATGTCCTATGGAGACGCGAACGCCATCGCCATGGAGATCGGCGAGTACGAGGTGCTCCCCGTCGTCAAAGAGATCCCCGTCATCTGCGGCGTTCACGCAACCGATCCCCGCCGCCGCATGTGGCACTGGCTGCAACAGGTGAAGAACATGGGCTTCAGCGGCGTGAACAACTTCCCCACCCACTGCATCGTGGACGGACACTTCCGCGGCGTGCTCGAAGAGACCGGAATGAGTGTGACCAAGGAGTTCGAAATGGTCGGACTCGCCACGAAAATGGACATGTTCAGCATCGTCTATGTCGCCACGCCGGAAGAGGCCGTCGAAATGGTCAAAAACGGGGCGGACGCCATCATCGCCCACGTCGGCACCACCGTCGGTGGCAGCATCGGCGTGGTGAATGCCGTCGTGGACTGGGATTTCACCATCAAGCGCACGCAGGAGATCATCGACGCGGCCAAGAGCGTTAAAAAAGACGTTTTCACCCTCACCCACGGCGGCCCGGTGAACACACCGAAGGATGTGGAATTCGCGCTGAGCAAAACCACCGCCGACGGCTTTGTCGGAGCTTCCAGCCTGGAGCGCATGGGCGTGGAGGACTCCCTGACCAAGCTGACGCGCGAATTTAAGGCTGTGCGGCGTTGACTCAGGACGCCGCCCGTGCCCGGAATCCCGTTTTGCAAAAAAACATCCGACATGTATGCTCAGGGCTGCGTTACTACTTTGTAACCAACCTCCTCCATGTCTGACGACCCCTTTAACAACCGCCCCGACGGTCCCGGCCGCCGCAATCCGGACCCGCAGTTCAACTGGCGCGGTTTCATGCTCTTTGCCCTCGCGATCACGCTGCTGATCTCCGGCTTCATGATGAACAAGGGGCTCGTCGCCAGCCGGCAGGTCTTTGATTACGCGAAGTTCAAGGAGACCGTCGAGGCGGGCCGCATCGACACGACGCCGCCGAAGAAGCTGGTCCTGGTGAATTCCGACACGACGACCGAGCAGATGATCAAGGGCTGGTACTTCCCTGAGGCAGCGTCCGGCAAGGAATCAGAACCCGGCGCCGTCGTCCAGAATCTGGGCCAGCCACAGACCGAAGAGCGCACATCGCCCGATGGCACGACCAACCCGGCCTTCGGACCCAGGACTGAATCCAAGGAATTCACGGTCGCGGTCAACATCGAGTATCAGAAGGAGGAACTGCGCGACCTACTCAAGGACCACAAACTGGTGCTGATTCCGGTTTATGAAAACGACATGTGGGGCTCCCTCATCGGCTTCCTGCTGCCGCTGCTGATCATCCTGGCATTCTTCTACTTCCTGGTGCGCCAGCAGCTCCGCAGTGCCGGACGCGGCGCGATGAGCTTCGGCAAGAGCAAGGCCAAGATGCTCTCCCAGGACCGCAACAAGGTCACTTTCAAGGATGTGGCCGGCGTGGAAGAAGCGAAGGACGAGGTGCAGGAGCTCGTGGAATTCCTCAAGGACCCGAAGAAGTTCCAGCGCCTCGGCGGCAAAATCCCCAAAGGCGTGCTCATGGTCGGCCCTCCGGGCACCGGCAAGACGCTGCTGGCCAAAGCCATCGCCGGAGAAGCGGACGTGCCCTTCTTCAGCATCAGCGGTTCGGATTTCGTGGAGATGTTCGTCGGCGTCGGCGCCAGCCGCGTGCGTGACATGTTCGAGCAGGGCCGCAAGAACGCCCCCTGCCTCATTTTCATCGACGAAATCGACGCCGTGGGCCGCCATCGCGGGCACGGCATGGGCGGCGGCCATGACGAGCGCGAGCAGACGCTGAACGCGCTGCTCGTGGAGATGGACGGCTTCGACACCCAGGAAGGCATCATCATCATCGCCGCCACCAACCGCGCCGACGTGCTCGATCCCGCCCTCCTGCGCCCGGGTCGTTTCGATCGCCAGGTGACCGTGAACCTGCCGGACGTGAAAGGCCGCGAGGAAATCCTGCGCGTTCACGCCAAGAAGGTGAAGCTCTCCGAAAGCGCCGACCTGTCCAAGATCGCCCGCGGCACACCCGGATTCTCCGGTGCTGAACTGGCGAACCTCTTGAACGAGGCCGCGCTGCTGGCCGCGCGCAAGAACATGAAGGCCATCACCAATCCAGAGCTCGAAGAGGCGCGGGACAAGGTGCGCTGGGGCCGCGAACGCCGCAGCATGGCTCTCACCGAGAAGGAGAAAGAGAACACCGCCTACCACGAGGCCGGACACGCCATTCTCATCGAGGTGCTGGAGAATACGGACCCTCTGCACAAGGTCACCATCATCCCGCGCGGCCCGTCGCTCGGCTCCACGATGTGGCTGCCTGAGGAGGACAAGCACAACGACCGCAAGAGTGAACTGCTCGACGACCTCATCGTCGCGATGGGAGGCCGAGTGGCGGAGGAAATCCAGTTTGGCGACGTGACCAACGGCGCCAGCGGCGACATCCGCATGGCCTCCCGCATCGCGCGGAGCATGGTCTGCTCCTGGGGCATGAGCACGGAGCTCGGCATGATCGAGTATGGTGAAAATGAAAGCACCAGTTTCATGGGTCGCGGCACCAGCAACTACAGCCAGGACACCGCCAAGAAGATCGACCAGGAAGTCAAAAGACTCATCGACGAAGCCTATGCCGAAGCGAAGACGATCCTCCTGAAATACAAGGACAAACTCGACGCCATCGCCCAGGCGCTGCTCGAATACGAGACGCTCGACGGCTCCCACATCAAGGAAATCATGGAGCACGGGCGCCTCATCAATCCGCCCGAAAACAGGAGCAAGCCACCGCCCCCCCCCCCGCTGCCGAAGGCCGCCGATCCCCGCCCCGCCCAGCAGGAAGACGATGACGAAGGCGGTCTGGCTCCCGGCCTGACCGGCGTGCCCGCCTGACCCGGGAAGCGCCAATTGCTTCCCACCTCCAAACTCCGCCCGTCAAACGGCGGAGTTTTTTTGCATTCATCTCGAAGGAAAACGGGCAGGCAAAGGCGATGGTTTGCGAGTGTATGCATGCAAATCGCTCAGAAAAACCTTTCCTCGCATTTCATTACCCTGGCAATATGGGGGAGGTGTGGACGTTGTCTGCACGTCGTCATCGTTCACTCAACCCTACAACCAGCCATGGAACTGAACTTCAACCGCGCCCGCAAACTCATCGACGCTCTGGAAGAAAAACTGCACGCCACTTCCACCCACACCGTCACAGCCCGCCAGGTACTGAACCTCTGGCTTGAAAGTGGCGAGCAGCAAATGCGCAAGAAGAGCGCCTCCGCGTTGAAACAGGTCCGCAAGAAGGCGGACGGCTTCGCCAAAGCCCTGACCAAACTGGAAG
Organism: uncultured Prosthecobacter sp.; assembly: GCA_964452755.1. GTDB lineage: Bacteria > Verrucomicrobiota > Verrucomicrobiia > Verrucomicrobiales > Verrucomicrobiaceae > Prosthecobacter. The sequence goes on from CAYVQY010000003.1 coordinate 177,274, forward strand.
AGAGTTTGTCCAGGTCACTGACGAAACTTTCCAAGGAAATCGAGAAATCAGGCGGTAAAATCCCTGCGTCGAAGCCCACCCCCAGCCGAACGGCCAAGGGCAAAAAAGCGCAGCTCAGCGTCGAGAAACTCGCCAAAGCCCCGCAGGCCACCAAAGAAATCGCCCGGCCAAAGCCGCCCAGCCGTGCGCTGGCCGCTCAGAACCGCCGCGTGCAGGCCCACGCAGCCAGCCGCAGCCGGAAGCGCCAGGCCAAGCGTGACAACAAGTGACCGAAGCAAACTCCGCCGCCAGACCTGCCGATCAGGTCACGGCAGCGGGAAGCGCTGGTTCGCCGCGCTGACTTCCTTGCGGATCTCGGCAAGGACGGTGTCGTCCTCACGATGGGTGAGCGCACGGTCGATCCAGGCGGCGATTTGAGTCATCTCGGCTTCCTTCATGCCGCGCGTGGTCACGGCGGGGGTGCCGATGCGGATACCGCCTCCGAGGGTGATCTTCTCGGTGTCAAAGGGGATCCCGTTTTTGTTCACGGTGATGGCGGCCTTGTCGAGCGTCTCGCTGGCGATTTTTCCGTTGAGTCCTTTCGGGCGGAGATCGACGAGCATGAGGTGATTGTCCGTGCCGCCGCTGACAATGCGGTAGCCGAGGGCGGCGAGCGCGGCGGCGAGCGCCCGAGCGTTTTTGACGACCTGGGCGGAGTAGTCTTTGAAGTCAGGCTTGAGGCATTCGCCGAAGCAAACGGCTTTCGCGGCGATGACGTGCATGAGCGGCCCGCCCTGCACGCCGGGGAAGACCTGGCTTTGGATCTTTTTGAAGAGTTCCTCGCTGTTGGTGAGGATCATGCCGCCACGGGGGCCTCGCAGGCTTTTGTGCGTGGTGGTGGTGACGAAATCGGCGTATTCCATCGGCGAGGGGTGCGCTCCACCGGCGACGAGGCCGGCGATGTGGGCCATATCGACGAATAGGTAGGCGCCAACGCTCTTGGCGATCTCGCTCATTTTTTTGAAGTCGATGACTCGCGGGTAGGCGCTGGCACCGGCGGTGATCATCTTCGGCTGCTCACGCAGGGCGACTTCGGCGAGTTCATCGTAGTCGATGAGTTCGTCGGTCTGGCTGACGCCGTACTGGCAGAACTGGTAGAGGCGGCCGCTGAAGTTCGCGGGATTGCCGTGCGTGAGATGGCCGCCGTGGGCAAGATTCATACCGAGCACCTTGTCGCCGGGCTGGAGCACGCTGAAATAGACGGCTGCGTTGGCCTGGGAGCCGGAATGCGGCTGCACGTTGGCGAATTTCGCGCCGAAAAGCTCGCAGGCGCGGTCGATGGCGAGTTGCTCGACCTTATCGACCTCTTCGCAGCCGCCGTACCAGCGTTTGCCCGGATAACCTTCGGCGTATTTGTTCGTCAGGCAGCTGCCCTGCGCTGCCATGACGGCGCGCGAGGTGAAGTTCTCACTGGCGATGAGCTCGATGTGATCCTGCTGGCGGTGCTGCTCACCGCGAATGATTTCGGCGACGGCGGGATCGGAGGAGGCGAGGATGCTGAGGGGGTGGGCTTGGGTGTTCATTTTATCAACCCGGCGACCGTGGCGGCCTCCGGCAAAGGGGGTGCTAAGCCATACGTCCACGATCTCCTTCGCGGCGGCTTCAGGCGTCGTTTTTCCGGCGAGGCAGAGAACGTTTGAGGCATTGTGCTCGCGAGTGATGGCAGCGGTCTCGGCGTCGCTGACGAGACTGGCCTGGATGCCCGCGTGGCGGTTCGCGGAGATGCACATGCCGATGCCGGTGGTGCACACGAGGATGCCCGCCTCCGCCCGACCGTCCAAAACACGCTCGCAGACGAGTTCCGCGTAATCGGGGTAGTCCACGGAATCCATGGAGTGCGTGCCCAGGTCCTCCACGACGACCCCTGAAGCCTTCAGATGCGTGACGACGGCGTTCTTGAGTGCAAGCCCGCCGTGATCGGAGCCGATGGCGATTTGATGGTGGAGTGATTCAGGCATTGGGACGTTGGGATGGGAGTCGCCGGGGTCAGCGTTTGTGCGTCTTTTCGATGTAGGAGATCAGGCTGGGGAGCATCGCCTCCAGGTCGGCGAGCGTCTCCTGGTAGGCGCCCCGCCCCTGCCCGAAGGGATCACTCACGTCCCGGCCGCGGAGGGCGTCGTCAGCGGCAAATTCGGACACGAGATAGACCTTGCCGGCGAGTTCGGGAAACTCCGACTCGATGGCGGCGATGTGATGCGCGGACATCGCAAAGACGTGCGTCGCGACCTCCAGCATCCGCCGCTCGAGCATCTGGCTTTGGAATGAGGAAAGATCCAGGCCGCGCTCCTTCAAAAGGTCGCTCGTGTGCCTGCTGGCCGGCATGCCCGGTGCGGCGGCCACGCCGGCGCTGGCGACTGCATAATCGGCGCGGTCCTTCACAAGTTCACGAAAGAGCGCCTCCGCCATCGGGCTTCGACAGGTGTTGCCAGTGCAGACAAAGAGGACGCTTTTCAAAATTCTATTTGCGGATGATTCGACCCCGCACGGTGGCGGGAAGGCAGTTTGTCGCGACGCTCCGTTTTGTCAAAGGGCGAGCCGCAGGGCGAATCGAAAGCGTTTTCGTGGAATATCGGACTTGCCAAGGGGGGCGCTCATGGGTTTTGCTCCCGGCGGTTGATTCTCACGCAAGTACACTTGGATGGCGGAACGATACAAAATTTATGAAAAGCTGGGCTCGGGCGGAGTCGGCGCCGTGTTCCGCGCCTACGACAGCCAGTTGAAGCGCTGGGTGGCGGTGAAGCGAATCATGACTGCCACCGAGGCGGCGAAAGACGAGGACACCGCCTCCGAACTGCGGCGCGAGGCCGATGCGCTGGCCTCCCTGCGCAATCCGAACATCGTGACCATCTTCGACGTGGCCAGCGACGACGACGGCATTTTCATGGTCATGGAGCTGCTCCAGGGCGAGGACCTGGCCGATGTCGTCGCACGCGGGCCGCTGCCCTATGATGACTTCAAGGAGCTGGCCTCCCAGAGTCTCGAAGGCATGCTGGCGGCGCATCAGCACCACATCCTGCACCGCGACATCAAGCCTGAGAACATCAAGGTGGAGCGGCTCCCCGGCGGGCGCATGCAGGCGAAAATCATCGACTTCGGGCTCGCCCGCGCCGGCCTGCTGGCACGCAAGCAGACGGAAGATCAGGCCGGTACGGTGATGGGCTCGATCTACTACATGGCACCGGAGCAGCTCACCCGCGAGCCTGTGGACGAACGCACGGACCTCTACTCCCTGGGCTGCGTCTTTTACGAGGCGCTTTCAGGCAAGAAGGCCTTCGACGGAGAATCGGTGTCCGACGTGATCGACAAGCACATCAATCACGATGTGACCCCGCTGCACGTCATCGCCCCGCACGTGCCCCAGTGGCTCGACGCGTGGTGCGCACGGCTGATGGCGCAAAAGCCGGACGACCGCCCGGCCAACGCGCAACTCGCGATCGAGGAATTCCGAGCCTGGGAAAAGATGCCCGCGATGGTGCCCTACGGGATGTACGGCGTGCCGCCGATGTATGGGGCGCCGGGAATGGGCACGACGCCGCTGGGCGGCCACACCGCCCCCCTCGGAGGTCACTATCCGCCGCATCCGACGACTTCCGGTGTTCCCACGATCCGTCATGAGGAGGACGTGCCGGTGGCGGCGGTCGCCATCGAGGTGATCTCCGAGGCCTCGCCCGTCATCGAAACAGCCGCCATCACCACCGCGCTGGCTCCATCCCCCCGCCGGCCGGGAGGCACGGGGCGCGCCACGTCGCAGCCCCGGCAGCCGAGCACGGTCCTGAAGAAACCCACGCCCGCCCCGGCCGGCCCGCCATCGGCTGGCTTCCCTATGAAGTGGGCCGTCATGGGTGGTGCCGTCGTGCTCCTCGGCGCGGTCGGCTGGTTTTTCATGAAGGGCTCCGGCAGCTCGAAAGCTGGTTCAGCAGGTGGCTCGTCCGTCCTAGCCTCCGTTGGCATCTCGTCGGGACCACCGAAGGTCAGCGTCCAACTGCCGATGGATCGCGCCTTCCCGCCGGTGGATCGCGGCGTCTCGCTCTTCCATGTCGCCGATGCCGGCAGCCTCACCAACCGCAAAGGCAGCAACGGCAAGCCAGCAGCCGCCGGCACCAATGACCCGGTGATGGAGTGGCACGACATTTCCGAGCGCGGCGGTGACAACATCCTCCGCGTCTTTGACGGCAAGTCCGAGCACGCCCCCAAACGCGTCACATGGCCGGTCGGGTCCGGCACCACGAAGGTCAAGGCCGGACGCGTGGTCCTGGACTTCCGCCCGCAGGGCGGGAAACCATGCGCCCTCGTCCTCGACGCTCCGGGCAAGGAGAACCAGAAACTGCCCTTCGGCAGCGACACGCTGGCGGGCAATGACAAGGGACTGACCATGATCGCGACCTTCCAGGCCGACGCCGCCAACCTTCCCACCTCCGTTATGACCCTCGACAATGACGCCGGCGGCGGCATCTCCATCATCGTCGATGAAAAAAAGAATCTCGTCGCCACTGCCAGCAGCCCCGGCGGCACCGTCAAACTGGTCACCAGCGGCGTCAACGGCACCCTCCCCTGCATCGTTTTTGTGCGCTGGAATGCAGACACCGGGGAAGTGGAACTGCGGGCGAGGGACGTGACCGGCAAAGTCAACTCCGCCAAGCCCGGCAAGGCGCCAGCTCCCAAAGCCCCCCTGACCCGCCTCCAAATCGGCCGCGTCAAAGACGGCAAGGGAGCGGCGGCTCCGAAGAAAGATCAATTCGTTGGCTTCCTCGGTGAAGTCGTCATCTACTCCATCTGCATCAAGCCCGACCAGATCCAGCTCAACGACAGCCGCGCCCGCGGGTACTATTTCGAAACCCCGCCTCAACCGGCCAAACCGTCGGCGCCACCGCAAAAAGCCAAGGGCAAATGACCCGGCCACGGTCAGCCTTCGCTTGCGACACCCCGCATCGCTGAAGCCAGTCCGTCGCGCAGGCTTTCCGCCACCTCGTCTGACAGGGCTGCGGGCGCTGTGATCGCCACATGCAGCCCGCCTGATTCCAGCGTCGTAGGGATCACCGTCAGTACATTGCCCGAGGCCAGCGTCCGGCGGATGACCGTGCTCACACCGCAGGCGGGTCCCGCACTGGCGCGAATCGCCGCACCGCAGGCCATCATCGTCGAAAGAACCATCGCCGGATTCCCCTCCCCACCCCATAGAAACTCACCGCCGTCGTCCATGACCACGATGTGCCCGCCGTGCTCCTGCAACTGACCGCGCGCCCATCCCGCGAAAGAAGCCAATCGTTCACGCTGCGTGCCAGAGGCCTCAGGTCCGTGAGCCAGCCGCCTCTCCGTTGTTTCCGGGCGAGAAGCCACTGCGGGCGGCGGGATGGCAGCCTCAGCCACGCGCGTCAAGATTCCCGAGTCCACCGCGCTCTGGCGGATCGCCCGCAGACGGTCGCGTATCCGGCTCAGCGGCAGCGCGGCACCAGGATTGTGCAGCGGCTGATCGTTCCCATCCGCCCCCGACTCATCCGGTTCACCAGCATCCGCAGAAGCCTGCAAAGCAACGATGCCGACCCCACCCGCCAGCGACGGCTCCTCAACCACCTGCGTCTCGACTGGCGAAGGCGCATCGAGAAAGCCAAAATCATCCGTTGGAGGCACGGACGCCTCCACGAACAAGACGTCCGCCGACGGCTCCTCCTGCGGTTTCTCCGCCGGGGCGATCCTCGCCAGGAGCGAGTTCAGATGCTCCGCATCAATCCATGAGACTTGCATGACCTGGCTCCTTTTCGGCGGGTTTGGACAGTTCGGCTCGCTGCTCCAACTCGGCGGCGATCTGGTCGAAAATCAGTGCCTCCGGCGGCGGATGCCGCTTCGTCAGCGCCACCGGCACCCCGAGCGCACTCGCGTCCAGGAAGGAAGGCAGACGCGGAATGCTCTGCTGAAACATCAGGTTGGCCGGCAGCATCTCGCGCAGCTCGCGCGCCACCTTCAGGCTCATCGCGTGCTCGTTCATCACCATCGTCAGCAGGATGCCCGCCACCCGCACGCCCGCCCCCTCTGCCCGGAATCGCGCCAGCGTCTCCAGCAGGTGCGGCACGCTGCGGATCGCCAGCGGCTCGGCCTGCTGCGGCAGAATCACAAAATCACACGCCTTCACCACCGCCTCGGTCGTTCCGCTGACGCCGGCGGCCGTGTCCAGCAGCACCACATCCACCCCGCGCAGCTCCGCAGCCCGCAGCAGGTCCGCCAGACGCCCCGGCACCTCTTGCGCCGCCCAGCCCTCGCGCGAGCACGTCTCCGATCTGCCCGCGGTGATGATTTCCAACTCCGGCAGGCGCGTAGGCACCACGATGCGGCCCAGGTCTCCGCCGCGCATGAGAAACTCGTAAAAACCGTCCCTCGTTTTTGCGCTCTTCGCTAGCGAAAGGCCCACCGCGCCCTGCGGGTCCGTGTCCACCAGCAGCACCCGCCACCCGCGCTTGGCCAGCGAGTAGGCGAGGTTGATGCACAGCGTCGTTTTACCCACGCCTCCCTTTTGACTGGCCGTTGCAATTGCGATCACGCCGCGATGCTAGGAGAGGATGGCGGATTGGCAAGAAGCTTGCGTCGGTACTACAAAAAGCGTATCACAACAAAATGCGCAGCCTCCCCCCCCTTTGTGCCCCGCTCCGCCCCCTGCTTTTTGGCGTGTGCCTCATGGGAAGCTCCTGCGACCGGCCGTCCACGATCCTGCGCGAACTAGCCGAAGCCGAAGAAAATCTCCGCAAGGACCAGGCCGCTATTCATGAACTTGAAGAGCAGACCCGCGCAGCCGGTGGCGCCGGAATTGAAGAACGACTCCTTCGTGAATGCGCTCAGATCAAAGTCCGCATCAATCTTCTCGAAGCCGACAACAAAGCGCAGCAAAAAACATGGGACGCCATTGAGGCGGAACTCTCCGTCCTAAAACCGGCCTCTGAAGCATTCAAGACGAACAACAAAGCCGCGCTTCTACCTTAACCGCCCACCTTCTCACATGCGCTCCGGATGTCTTCTCAAAGGCTTGCTTCTCCTCCTCGTCATTGTCGGGGTGTGGGAAGCCTGCACATGGTTTGAAGCAAAAAAACTCCGGCTCGCCGAAGTCAAAGCCCAAACTGCCTCGATCAGCGGAACTCTGGCGGACCTGGAAAAAAAATGGAAGACCATTAAGCAGGCCCAAACCGACCTCAAAGCCCTTCGCCAGCGGGAAGACGAGGCCCATAATGCGCAGGACAAAATCTCCGGGCAGCAGCGGCGACTGATAGCCGAGATCAAGTATCTGGCCCTGTCCATGAGGGAAGCCGTCACCAAGGTGCGAAAAGCAGCCATAGACACCAGAGTTGCCGAGCTCAAACTGGAGGGTCGGGCAAGCCTTTCCAACGCACGCATCCTCAAAATTACCGACGATTCCATCACCTTTCTGCATGAGGATGGCGTGGCAAACTTGAAACTAGAGAGCGAGCAACTGCCCGAAAGCCTGACCCAGCGATTCGACATCGGCCCGGAAGGAATCACTGCTAGGCTGGAACGACTGTTAAAGGACCTATAAGCCCAGCCAAAGGCTCACTCCCCGCCCGCCACGACGGGCCTCAGCGGCGAGTAGTGCTCCATGTAGCCGATCATCATTTCGTCGTAGGTTTGCTGACCCCAGCGGACGTTCTTCGTCGGATCGGGGTTCGCCGGATTGGTGGCGCTGTTGTCGAACACGGCGGTGACCTTGATGATTGTGCCGCGCGGCAGGAATCGCGGCGTGGCGTAGTCGTAGCGGAGCTGCCAGTTGAAATCGTAACGCGGGATGTCGAGCAGCGTTTCCTGCGTGCCGTCGGGATGGACGGCCTCGAATTTGAAGGCCTTGCCGCGCACGTGCATGTGCGCCATCCAAGCCATGGCGTTCACATCCGTTGGCAGCTTGCGCTGGGCGGTTTCCACATGGTCAGAGGCTCCGGCGGGGATGTTGATGCGGGCATTCGGCAGCGCGGTGGTATGAACGACGTATTTCGGCGGCTCCTTGGCAAAGAGCAGACCCATGCGCATGGTGTCCTCCACTTTCTTCCCGTTCGGCGTGTAATGGATCTGAAAGCTGACCGTCGCACCGGCGGGCAGCTTGCGGGCGAAGCCCTCCGGAAAGACCCGTTTTGTATTTCCCGGCACATAGGCCGCCCAGTAGCCTTCGGCGCCTTCCTCTCCGCCACCGCGCACTTTGCGGCCTTTTTCAAAAACGCTGACGATCACATGATGCACCACCTGGCGCTCGGTGGGCAGAATCTCATAGCCGCGCACCCAGCGGTCTTCGGAAAAGTCGGTGACCACCGTGACATGCTGGTAGGGCATGGTGCCTTCGGCCTTGACCGAAATCGGCTTTGCCGCGGCAATGACGGCATCCGGCTTGCCGATGCTCCACTCGCCTGGAAACTGGCGCGGTCGTGGGGCGTCCGCCACGTCTCCCGGCGGGCGGTCTGAAGCCAGCCAGGCCAGCAGATCCGTGCGGTCGCGCTCCGAAAGCGAACGGTCGTTGGCCCATGGCGAGTGCGTCTGTCCTTCCAGCGGCGCGGCAAACCAGGGGGGCATCGCGCCGCGCTCCACCTGCTTGCGGATCATGCCGGCGTGCTCGATCACCGCGTCATGGGAATCCAACGCGAAGGGTCCCACACCACCGTCGTGGTGACATTCCACGCAGTTCGCCTGCATGATGCGGGCGATGTCGCGGTGGTAGGTCACGTTCGTGGCGGTCACCGCCATTTGAGCGGGCAAATCAAGGGCACAGCCCGGGGCGCTCGTCGCGGCGATCTCCGCTGGCTCGCCGCGCAGCATCGCAGCCACGGCATTGCGCAGGTAATGGTGCTGCGGCTGATCCTTGGTGTAGCCGAGGCCATATTGATCGTTCAACGCGCCGCGATAGACGAGCGTGCGCGCGGCATCCAGCAGGAAGACTTCCGTGGTGGTGGTAGCCGCCAGTGCCTGCGCCAACCGGCCCTCGGCATCCAGCGCGACCTGCGATTTCAAACCGCGATCCGCGATGAATTTCGCTATTTCCTCCGTCTTCTGGACCGGGGGAGCATTCACGAGCAGCACCTTCACCCCCTGCTCCTTGAGGTCATTTTCCAAACGCCCCGTCTCCGGTGCCAGCTTGCCGCTGATCGGGCAGCTCGAACTGAACAAGGCGATCACGAGGCCGTTCTTTCCGGCTGCGGCGCTCAGCTTCATCGCCGAACCGTCCAGCGTCTTCAGCGCAAGATCCTCCACCATCCGACCGATGCCGTGATCGGCAGCCTTGAGGAACTGCGGCGCTTCTTTGAACGACGGGTCCTCGCTCGCGGGCTTGATCGGTCCGGCCTCCGGCGTGCCGCCGGATGGCGCTCCCCGTTGCCGCAGGCTGGCGAGCGTCTTCACCGCCTCGTTCAGCGTCACGCCGCCGTCCTTGTCCGTATCGAGCCCGGCGAACCAGCGTTTGTTCGGCAGTTCGTCCTCGGTGAGCCTGCCGTCGCCGTTTTTGTCGAAGCGCTTGAAAAGAGCATCCGTCGCGTCGCCACCGCTCACGAGCTTCCCTGCCTTGCGCACGCTTTGCAGGGCCTCGACGCGGGTGAGCTTGCCGTCCTTGTCGGCATCGAGCATTTTCAGATACCCGGCGCTGTTCATCTCGTCACCGCTGATGACACCATCATTGTTTTTGTCGAAGGCCTTGAAGCGGGAATCGAAATCCGCGAGTTGCGTCTGGGCTCGCAGCCCGATGACGGAAACGGCCAGCAGAACGCCGCCGAGAAGGATGTAGCCAAGCTTTTTCATGGAGGAGTGAGGTATGAACTCGATCTGTGACCGGAAGTTTCCTGCCGTATGACAGGATCATCCAGTCAAAAACACACTCCAGCGATTGACGCCGCAGTCCCCGTCCGTTTGAATCCGCCTGATGAACAACCGCGTCCTCTCCCTCCTCTCCGTCTTGGCCCTCGCCGGCAGCGCCGCCGCCGAAGTCGCCTATGAACTCGTCCCGAACTTCATCACCCCGCCTCCCGGCAAGGAAACCATCGGCAATGGCCATGGCGAAATCGGCGTGGACTCCTCCGGCAAGATTTATGTGAGCGTCCAGGAAAAGGACGCCGGCATCCAGGTGTACGGCACCGACGGGAAGTTCATCAAGGCTTTGCCGCTGCCACCTTCCCTGCACGGCTTCGTGATCCGCAAGGACGACGGCGGCGAATTCATCTTCGCCGCCGTCCTGGGCGAGCAAAAGGTCATCAAGTGCGACCTCGAAGGCAAAGTCCTCAAGACCATCCCGACGACCGAGTTCCCCGCCGACAAGGTCGGCAAGGGTCTCAAGCTCACCAACTGTGACGTGGCCCCGAACGGCGACATCTACGTCGTCGATGGCTACGGCCAGAGCCACATCTTCGTCTTCAGCCGTGAAGGCAAGTTCAAGGCCGTCTTCGGCGGCCCTGGCGAACCCCTCAAGCTGGCCAACGCTCACAAAATCTTCATCGACCGCCGCTTCGAACCCGCCCGCGTGATGATCTGCGACCGCGGTCACAAGCGCATGCTGCACACCGACCTGGCCGGCAACTTCATCGGTGAAATCGCCACCGAAATGCGCAATCCCAGCTCCGCCAGCTTCCACGGCGATCTGATGTGCGTGGCCGAGATCGCCGGCAACGTCAGCGTGTGGGACAAGGAGAACAAGCGCGTCGCCGATCTCGGCACCAGCCCAAAACCGACCAACACACCCAAGATCGAACCCAAAGACTGGCAGCAGGGCATCGTCACCAGCCCGCACGGCATCACCTTCGACAACGACGGCAACATCCTCGAAACCGAGTGGAACCAGTGGGGCCGCGTCTTGCGGTGGAACGTCAAGAAATGACGAAGCACGAATTCCCGAATGACGGATCGCCGATGCACCAGACCATCCGCGCATTCGTCATTCGGATTTCTGCATTCGTCATGCCGATGCTCCCCCTGTGTGCTTTCGGGCATGGGGCCGAGTTTTTGAGCGCCAAACTCACGCTGCTTCCGGACGCCGGGGTGCTGCTGGAGATCACCGCTGACTTCGGCGGCAATCCGCTCATTTCAGACGAGGCTGCCGCCCGCGAAGCCCTGATCGATCCGGTTCGCTTGAATGTGCAGGGCATTCTTGTAGCCCTTTCCGATATCGCGACGCCCTCGATCTCCCAGCATCAAAACTGGGCGGAATTCGCCCCCGCCTCCTACCTGCCCTCGGACACGGAGGGGCAGGCGCACCAACTGATCACCGCAGCATGGCGCTGGCGGAGCGAGACAGCGGAGATCGTCTTCGAAATGCCAAAGGGCAAAATGCACGACGTGCTGCTGTGGACGCGCGACGAGGCGAATCCCGATGCGCCGCAAAAGTGGATGCTCCTGCTAGCAGGTGACAAATCCAAGGCCATCCCCGTCCGTCGGACGCCATGGTGGCGTCGCTGGCAGACAGTGATGGCCTCTTCGGTGTTTCTTGTCGCTCTCGGTTACTTCGTCTCGCGGAATTTCACGTTGCGCCAGCGCACGCTGTAAGGGCCGGCGCCTTTCTTGATGCCGTGCACCTGGAAGCCAATGTAGCCTTCGGGATCGCCCGACTGGGTGAAGTCGGCGGTTTTCACACCATTGACGAAGCTCTGGAAGTGATCACCCTTCACCACGATGCGGTAGTGGTTCCATTCGCCCTTTTTGAAGGCGGCTTTCGCGTCTTCGGTGCGCACGGCTTCCGTCTTCGTCAGAATACTCCACCATGTGCCGCGACGGGCTTCGTCATAAAAGTCACCGGCGGTGCCGTTGATCGCGATCTCGCACTGCGGGCCGTAGAGACGGCCGGGCGGGTTCGGTTTGCCACTCTTGCTGCCTTCAGGCGCCGGATCGCCTTCCTTGGCGATGTGGCTGCGCACCTGCACGCCGGAGTTGAGTTCGTCGTCGACATTCACTTCGAACTCGAGTTCGAAGTCCTTGAACGGTCCGATGGCGAGGAATGAGTTTGGGCTGCCATCGGTCGTGGTGCCAATGAGGACGCCATTTTCCACCTTGTAAGAGGCCTGACCGCTGATGATCTGCCCGCCCTGAAGCGAACCATCGGCAAACCAGTACTGCCAGTCCGGCCCGGAATCCTGGGCCTGGAGGGTGAAAAACGCGGTGGTGAGAACGGCGGCAGCCGACAGGGAGACAAAGGAACGAGTTTTCATAAAACGGGGGGCTTGGAACGCCTGCAGAGCCCGATTTCCATCGAAAACCCACGGTTATTTAACAAACCTTAACAAAATAGGGGGTTTTAACCGGGTAAAAACCCCAAATAAATCGAAACCAACCTTGACCATTTGGCCAGGTTGGAGTTAAAACCGGATTATTACCCGATTATTATTGGATGGCCCGCCCTTCAAACACCTTCGATTCACTCTCGCTGACGATCGCGGTCACCCCGCAGATTAAGCAGTACCTCGAAGACATGACCTTGAAGGGCACGTTTGGCAGCAGCCCCGCCGAGGCGGCGAGGATGCTTCTGAGCAATGGGATCGATTCCATGTTGAACTCGGGTGCTTTGGAAAGACGCAAATGGGTGCTCAAGGACGGCGAACTCGTCCTGGTCACACCCGAGCAACCTGCCCTCACATCATGACCCTGCAACTCGATCCTCAAGCCGACACCGCCGTCTTCTCCGCCCTCGTCGAAGTCGAAATGACCGATGCGGACCGCAGCCTGAAGGGCAACTGGAAGTCCGAGACCCGCCTCTCTATGCTCTCCCACGAAATCGCCCGCTACATGCCGGAACTCGCCGCCATGCTCGCTCAAAGCGGTCGTGAGAAATTGCTGGCGGCTTGAAAAGCCCGACGCTCTGCGCCAACAGGGTGCATGACCCTGATTTCCGGAACAGCTGTCGCTGAAAAAGTCCTCGAAGAATGTCGCCGCGACATTGCCGCATTGGCCGCCCAAGGACGCAAGCCCGGCCTCGCCGTGGTTCTCGTCGGCGATGACCCCGCTTCCCGTGCCTACGTCCGCTCCAAGGACAAAAAATGCCGCGATCTGGGCCTGCATTCGGTCAAACTGGAGCTTCCAGCCGCCACCACGCAGGACGAACTGCTCGCGCATGTACATGCGTTGAACAATGATCCCGCGATTCACGGCATTCTGGTGCAAAGCCCGCCACCGAAACACATCGACGAGGCCGTCATCGTGCGTGCGATTGATCCGGCAAAAGATGTCGATGGCTTCCACCCCGTGAATGTCGCGAAACTCGCGCTCGAAGACCCGACCGGCTTTGTGCCCTGCACACCCCTCGGCTGCCAGCGCCTTCTCATCGACGCCGGCATCGAAACCAGCGGCGCACACGCCGTGGTCGTCGGTCGCAGCATGATCGTCGGCAAACCGATGGCGCTGCTTTTGATGGCGAAAGGCAAAGGCGGTGACGCCACGGTCACGGTGACACATTCCCGCACCCGCGACCTCGCGGTCATCACCCGCACGGCGGACATCATCATCGCCGCGATCGGTCGCCCGCATTTCATCAGGGCCGAGCATGTCAAAGAAGGCGCAGTCGTCATCGACGTCGGCATCAACCGCGTGGACGATCTTGCGACGGAGAAAGGCTACAAGCTCGTCGGTGATGTCGCCTTCGACGAAGTCGCGCCGAAATGCCGCGCCATCACGCCCGTCCCCGGCGGCGTCGGGCCAATGACCATCGCCATGCTGATGGCGAACACGATCAAGGCCTGCAGGCAGGCGTGATCAAGCCGCACCCTGCAGGAAGGCTTCGATTTCCTGCAGGCCTTCCCCTTGCTGGCAGACCTCTCGCAGATTCGCCACGGCGGCGGGGATGTGCTCCAGATACTGCTTCTTGCCGAGGTTGCGGCTAAGATTTGCATAGGCTCCCAGCGCCTGCATCAAACGCTGTGCGGCGCAGGCATGGAAGACCCGGCGCAGCTCCACCGGATCAAGAATGCGATGCGTGGCATAGTAGCTAAGAAGGTCGTCCCGCTGCCCGGCGGAAAGATTGACGTAAGGATCATAGATCAGTGAGGCGAGGTCGTATTCCGCGCGTCCGAGGCGCAGCCCCTGGTAGTCCACCAGCCAGGCCTCCCCCTCGCGGATCAGCACGTTCTGGCTCTGAAAATCACGATGCACCAAGCAGCGGGGCAGTTTGGCAAGATGATGGCGCAGCTTTTTCAGCGCCTCATGCGCATTCGTGAAGTCCGGACTGCCGAGATCGCGCCCGAGGTGCCCGCCGACAAAGTGATCGAGAAAGTAGTTCTGCTCCCAATCGTAGAGCGCCTCGTCAAATTCAGGCTCCAGCTCGTTCCGATCCGCGGCGGACAGCGAACTCTCATCCACGGCATGGAATTTGGCCGCCTCCCGCAGCGTCGCCTCATACAAGGGCCGCCGCACCTCCCATGGCTGGTCATTGAGCGATTGCAGGTCCACACGCCCGAGATCCTCCAGCCAGACGCAGAGACGCTGGTCGTCGGAGGCGAGCACCTGCGGCACATGCACCCCGATCTTTTTCAGCCGCAGTGTCGCGGGCACGAACTTCGGATTGTCGCGCCGCGCCAGGGTGTAAACCATCAGGATCATCGGCTCGCGACCGTCCTGCCAGTTCAGGCGGTAAAAATGGCGGTCAGAGGCACCTTTGAGGATCACCTCGACCTCGCACGGCACGGCGGCCAGCTCGGGGAACTGTTCGCGGGTGAGAATGAGAAGGGCCTCGTGTTCGGGGGGCATGATGAAATCGGTGAATGACGAATGCGAAATGAAGAATGTCCAACACTAAGCGGCGTCAGAAATCGGCGTCCTCCACGATACCGGCCGCGGTGACGCCACTTCGCACGATGCACCGCTTCAGCTCCGCACCGCGCACCACGCGCCCGCCGGGCCAGACGATGGTGTCCTCCAACTGGGCGCCGAATTCGATCACGGCTCCGGCACCGACGACGTTCGTGCCGCGCAGGATGGCCCCGCCTTCGATCTGCGCCCCGGGATCAAGCGCCGGACCATACATGCCGTTCAGAGCACCATGGGCCGCCAGATACGCGGTGCGGCTGCCGAGATCCCACCAACTGCCCTCGTCAATGACCACCGCGCCCAGTTTGGCACCTTCGCTGAGCATCTTAAGAAAGACCGGAATGACCGACTCGACTTTTCCCGGCGTGATCCAGTCGTGGATGGCCGGATCGCAGGCATAAATCCCGGTGAAGAGGTATTTCCCTTCGTCACCCGTACCCAGCTTGTTGCGGATGTCCGTGACCCTCCGGCTTTGCGAATCGAAGGCGATGTGCAGGGACGGCCCATGGCTGCGCAGGACGAGGGTGACAAGATTTCCTTTCTCCCGATGCTCCGTGAGCAGCGGCTGCAGCGGCAGGTCGGTCAGAATGTCGCCGTTATAAACGAGAAAGGGATCGCCGTCCAGAAGGTCCCGCACGTTGGCGATGCCACCCGCCGTTTCGAGCCTCACCGGACTTTCATTGCGAAAATGGATCGGCACGTCGCGATAGCTGCGGTGCGGGAAAGCACGCTCGTAGGCCTCCGGGATGTGATGCGTGTTCACCACGAGCCGTGAAACACCCGCAGCGATGAGATGGTCGAAGGCATAGGTGATCAGCGGCCGGTGAAACACGGGCACGAGCGGCTTCGGAAGCTGTTCCGTCAGCGGCCGGAGCCGTTCACCCATGCCTGCGCCCAATACAAATGCCTGATTCACGCGCCGGACTTACGCGGACGCGCTGGCGGCGCAAACGGAACTTGCCCCGGCAGGCTCAGGCCGCCCGCTTCTTTCGCAGCCAAGTGACCAGCAGCACGATGAAAGCCAACGCCGCGACCGCAGGCATCGTGTAGCCGCCACCCGTCGCCATTTCGCACATCGGGCAGTCCATCGCCAGGGCTTCAGCGTCACTGGCGGAGGGAGCCGTGACGGCCTCCGCCGTGATCGGCGGCGGAGCCTTGCTGCGCGGCGTGAAGCTCTTCAGATCGAGCACATAGCTCGACTCCCCCGGAAAGAGGATCTGGTAGCGCTCCACCTTCTTGCCCAACGCCGTGTTGTGGTAAAGCACGCTCAGCGTGCCCTCCGGCAGCGCCTCGATCGAGTAGCCGCTCGTCCCTGCGGGAATCATGCCGCGCCAGGTCCCTGTGAGCATCACGGGGTCCTCCGGCTCCTTCAAAGGGGCGTTCTCCATCGTGGTGAACTCCCAGGCGAATTCGGGTTTCACCGCCACTGCGGGGTCCAGCACCACCTTGACCACCCGCTGAATGTAGTCCCCGGCGGTGGCCTTCAGCTTCGCCTGCTGCTCCGGAGGCGTGAATTCGAGATCGGCTTTCGTCAGGTAGGGCGCCACGTTCGGGTCCGGCTCGAAGCTGCGCGGATCAATCTCAGCCTGGAGCGTCCAGCCCCCGTTTTCCTCAAAATGAGCACGGAAAGCCACGTCCGGCAGCGGATGGGCGATCAGAGGGGCCGCCAAGGCAAGCAGGCCCGAAACAACGGGCAGAGGGAAGAATCTCATGACGAGAGCGTGGCACAGAGCCGGGGCTTATGACGAGTCTTTTCACCGAACCCCACAAAATTTTTGATTGCCAAGGGCCTTCCCAATCGTTTTGAATGAGCACAAATCCGATTGGGGCAGTTCCCTGCCGGAAAAGCCAATACCCGAATCCTAACATGAAAGCCATCCTCACCACCCTCGCCGTTATCGGCCTCTCCGCTTCCGCGTTCGCCGGCTGCGGCAAAACTGAAACCACCACCGGCAAGCTTAAGTCCGTTGACGCCGACTCCAAGTCCATCGTCATCGAATCCGGCGGCAAAGACGTCAAGCTCACCCTCACCGCGGCCGTCAAAGGCGCCGACAAGCTCGTCGGCAAGGACGTGGTCGCCGTCAGCTCCCACAAGAAAGTGGAATCCCTCAAGAAGGGCTGATCCGTTTTTGCGGTGATTGATTTCACCCGCGAAGCCCGGAGACATCGTCTCCGGGCTTTTCTATGCCCGCAGCCGCCGGCATTCTCATCTTTTACTAGATTCCCCGGAATATCGCGTATTAAACGCGTCTAACCTTTCTGAACGACTGGTCTTCCTGAGACCTGCGTCAGCCATCGAACACCGAACATCATACACACCATGAAAGCACTCCTCACCCTGACCCTTCTCGCCGCCGGCCTCACCCTCAGCAGCTGCACCTCCGACGGTCGCTGCATCTTCGCCGGCAAGAAAAAAGACTGCTGCAGCGCCTCCAGCAGCGCCTGCTGCGCCAAAAAGGCCGACGACTGCAAGACCTGCAAACATTGATCGCCGCGACAACGATCCACGAAACCCGGAGCACGCGCCTCCGGGTTTTTTGTGCCGGGATTGCGCCGATCCTGCGGCGGAGTGCGCGTCCCTTGGCGCGTCCGCCTTAAACATGCACCGCCCATGCAAGTTTAACCGCCACCACTCGTAAATCGGGCATGAAACTGAGCCTCTTCACCGACTACTCACTGCGCGTGCTCATGTTCGCCGCGCTCAAAGGGGAATCCTTTTCGCTCAGCGAAGTCGCCGAGGCCTACGACATCTCACGCCACCACCTCGTCAAGGTGGTGAACTACCTCGCCAAGCTCGGCTACCTGGAGACCCGCCGCGGCCGCGGTGGCGGCATCGCCCTCGGCATGAAGGCGGAGGACATTCGCATCGGCATGGTCGTCCGCCGCACTGAGGACACGCCCTTCATCGTCGAGTGCTTCGACAAAAAGCACAACACCTGCCCCATCAACGGCAGTTGCCAGCTCAAAGGCGCCCTGGCCCAGGCCTTGAACGCCTTCTACGAAACCCTCGACCGCCACACGCTGAAGGACCTCGTCAGCGGCCAGGACGGCACCCGCATGAACCGCATTCTGCTGCCGCAGAAGTGACGCTACGAAGTCACGAAGTGAAACCAAAAATGATGCCTACCGAATTGCCAGCCATGAACGCCATCCAGCAAAGAATGCGGTTCCACACCCATCGTTCATCTTTGGGCTTCGTCATTCATTCGTCATTCCTCATTCTGATTTCCTCATTTTCCCTCCCGAAGTTCCTTCCAGCCGAAGACGCCTATGAAAACGCGCCCATCCGCTACTCTGAAACCGCGCCCAACGACGCCACGCAGCGTCTCGAGCGCTTGATGGCCGCAGGGAAGGTCAAAATCGACCGCACCGATGCGTGGACCGTCCTAAGCGGCGTCATGAAACACTTCAACATCCCGCCGGAGTCGCAGGTCATGGTCTTCTCAAAGACCAGCAAGCAAAACGACCGCATCAGCCCGCAGACACCCCGCGTCGTCTATTTCGGCGATGACGCCTACGTCGGCTACTCCGTGGGCGGCTCGATCGAGGTCGCCACCATCGACCCAAAGCTTGGCCCCATCTTCTACCTCCTCGACCCGCATGAGGAGCCGCAAAAGCCGCTGCACTTTCAGCGCGACAACAGTTGCCTCAGCTGTCACGGCGGCCCCTTTTCACCGGAAGTGCCCGGCGTGCTCGTGCGCTCCGTCTTTCCCGGCCCTGAAGGCCACCCCATCATGAGCCAGGGCAGCACCGTCGTCGATTCCACCACCCCCTTCAGCGACCGCTGGGGCGGCTGGTACGTCACCGGCATGCATGGCAAAGAACTGCACCGCGGCAACGTCACCGCCACCGAGCAGAACGACCAGAGCATTGAGATCGACTTCGAAGCGGGAGCCAACGTCACCGACCTGTCCAAATTTTTCGACACCGCGCCCTACCCCCGCAAAACGAGCGACATCATCGCCCTCATGGTCCTGGAGCATCAGACGAGCGTGCAGAACACACTCACCAAGGCCAATCACAGCGCCCTCCGCGCCATGCACATGCAGACCAGCCTCCAGCGGGAACTTGGGGAAAAGGTCGAAAAGGAACCCGTCGGCACCGCACGCCGCATCATTGACCACTGCGCCGAGGATATCGTCGAAGCCATTCTCTTCAAAGACGAAGCCGCCCTCCCCGCAGGCGGCATTGAAGGCGACCCCGCCTTTCAGAGCGCCTTCACCCGCCGTGCCCCGCAGAGCAGCGACGGCCGCAGCCTGAAGGACTTTCAGCTCCTCAACCGCATCTTCAAGCACCGCTGCAGCTACATGGTTTACTCGCTGACCTTCCAGCACCTCACGCCCCCGCTCAAGAAAACCGTGCTCAGCCGCCTCTGGACCGTCCTCGAAGGCCGGGACACCTCCGGAGAATACGAGTACCTCAGCGAATCCGAACGCGCCCACATCCGCCGCATCCTCGCCGAAACCCTGCCCGGGGCGCCTGCGGAATGGGTCGCCGTAAACGGCAAATGAGCACTGTCAGGGCCCGTAGGCTTACTTCGGACGCTTCAACTCGAACATGTCCCGCGTGCGGCAGTACCAGTGCGGGCTCTGCATGCGGCCGATGGGGTTGTAGGTGCCTGGCTTCACCAACCACGTTTGGGGATCGAAAATGTCGTCGCGCACATGGATGCGTAGGAATTCGCCGATGACGAGGCGGTTGTCGCCGATCTCCAGGATGCTGTGGCTGCGGCACTCCAGGCTGGCGGGAGCTTCGGCGATGCGTGGCGGTTTGACCGCGCTGCTGGCCACGGCTGTGAGCCCGGCATGCAGCAGTTCGTTTTCACCCGCAGGCAAAGAAGCGGCGCAGAGGTTCATTTTCTCCGCGATCGCCTCATCGACGAGGTTCACAACAAACTCGTGCGTGAGGCGGATGTTGCGAGCGGTGTCCTTCGGCACGCCGGGAGAGCGGTCTCCAGGGCAGAGGCCGACGATCGGCGGCGAGTCACCCAGCACGTTGAAAAAACTGAACGGTGCCGCATTCACACGACCCTCGGGATCAACCGTGGTCGTCAAGGCAATGGGACGCGGCGTGACGAGTCCGGCGAGGATCATGTAAGCGTCGTCGCGATGCGGTCCGGTGAGATCGAGTTCCATGGGGGAATGAGGTTTGGGTGCATCAAGGTTCCGGGGTCTCTGCTCCCGTGCTCTGGGGGCCAGAGGCCCCCACTCCTTGTTCCGCCCGATACGCACGCGCCAGCAGTGTTACCGGCTGTGTCACTTCGTGGCAGGGATGATCGCCGCACGTGCGCAGGCCATTGGCGATCTGCAAATGGCAGCCCGGATTGCTCGTGGCGACGACGGGGGCGTTTGCCTGCCGCAGATTGGCCACTTTGCGGTCCAGCAGCTTCTGACTCTGCTCGGGCTGGGTGATGTTGTAAATGCCGGCACTGCCGCAGCACCAGTTCGACTCCGGCAGTTCCTTGAACACAAGCCCGGGAATGCTCGCAAGCACCTGACGCGGCTGCGAGACGACTTTCTGCCCGTGGCAAAGGTGGCAGCTCTCGTGATACGTCACTTCGCTCACACCAGCACCGGCGGTCGGTTTGCGAAAGCGGATCTGCACCAGCCATTCGTGGATATCCTTCACCTTCGTGTCCCAAACCTTCGCCTTGGCCGCGTAGAACGGGTCATCGTGAAGCAGATGGCCGTAGGTCTTCAAATGCGAGCCGCAACCACCCGCGTTGGTGATGATGGCATCGAGCGAATCGAGGTCAAAGCTGTCGATCTGCCTGCGGGCCAGCTCACGGGCGAGTTCCAGCTCGCCATTGTGCGCATGCAGCGAACCGCAGCAGTGCTGCGAGGAAGGCGTGACGACCTCGCAGCCGTTCGCCAGCAGCACGTCGGCCGTATCTCGATTGATGTTCGAAAAGGCCAGATCCTGAATGCAGCCCGTGAGCAGGCCCACACGGTATTCCCTCGGTCCTTCCGGCGACTCTTCCGGCAGGATCACCTCGTTCGAGAAATGCTTCGAGATTTGCGGCGTCTGCGGCTCCAGCTTCGCCAGGGATGGCGGCATGAGACCAAAAAAGCGCAGCTTGCGCATCAGCCTGTCCAAGCCGCTGCTTTGATAAATCCGCAGCACACGACCGATCAACCGCAGCATCCACGGATGCATGAAAATGACATTCAGCGTGATCCAGCGCCAGAACCCGCGCTGCATGCCGTCGTTCACGCCTGCCTGCTCCACCTCCGCTCGTGCCGTTTCAAACAGCTCCGCATAATTCACACCCGCAGGACAGGCCGTCTGACAGGCCAGGCAGCCGAGGCAGTAGTACATCTCGTCGGAGAGCGCCCGGGAAACCTCGAGATCGCCATCCGCCACGGCCCTCAGCAGCGAAATGCGCCCGCGCGGGCTGTTCTTCTCCATTTTCGTCTCCACATACGTCGGACAAGTCGGCAGGCACATGCCGCAGTGCATGCACTGCTGGAGCACGGAGTAGTCGAGGGATTGGAGAAGTGAGGCTTGCGGCATGATCATTTCCTCAAATCAAAGATCTTCCCCGGGTTCAGCAATCCCTGCGGATCGAGCGCCTGCTTGATGCTGCGCATGAGCTCGTAGCTGCCTTCGCCGAGCTGGCGTTTGAGGAAGCCCTTTTTCGCCAAGCCGACACCGTGCTCGCCGGTCACGGTGCCACCGAGGCGGATGGTTTCCTCGACAATCTCCTCCAGGGCGGCTTCCACGCGGTGCATCTCCTCGTGATCACGCTCGTTGGTGAGAAAAGTAGGGTGCAGATTGCCGTCGCCGAGATGGCCGAAGGTGCCGATTTGAAGATTGTGCCTCTTCGCAACGCTGTCGATGAAGGCGACCATCGTGGCGAGCTCGCTGCGCGGCACGGTCACGTCTTCGAGGATCGTCGTCGGCCGCACGCGGGCGAGTGCGGAGAAGGCATTGCGACGGGCGGCGGCGAGTTTTGCGCCTTCGGCTTCGTCGGCGGCGGCCCGGACATCATGCGCACCGTTGGCTTTCGCCAACTCCATCATCTGCGCGGCTTCTTCTTCGACGACGACGGGATGTCCGTCGGTCTCCATCAGCACCAGAGCCTCCACATCCGTGGGCAGGCCGATCTTGGCGTAGTCTTCGACGCACTGCACCGTGACGCGGTCGAGGAACTCCAGCGTGCAGGGAATGATCTTCGCGGCGATGATCGCTGAAATCGTCTTCGCGGCGGCGTCCATCGAATCGTAGAGCGCCAGCATCGTTTTGCGCGCCTTTGGACGCGGCAGGACTTTCAGGATGACCTCCGTGATGATGCCGAGCGTGCCCTCGCTGCCGATGAAGAGGTCCTTCATCGAGTAACCGGCCACGTCCTTGACGCATTTGTTGCCGAGGAAGGTCTGCGTGCCGTCCGGCAGGACGACTTCGATGCCCATGACGTAATCCCGAGTCACGCCGTATTTCAGGCCGCGCAAACCGCCGGAGTTTTCGGCCACATTGCCGCCGATGGTCGAGATTTTCATCGAGCCGGGGTCAGGCGGGTAAAACAAGCCCACTTTGGCGCAGGCGTCGTCGATCTCCTTGGTGATGACGCCGCTTTGCGCACGCAGCGTGAGGTTTTTTTCATCGACCTCGATGAGCTTGTCCATCTTCACCAGACAGATCACCAGGCAGCTGCTCAGCGGCACGCTGCCACCGCTCAAACCGGTGCCGGAACCTCGCGTGACGACCGGAATGCCGCGGTCGCGGGCCAGTTTCACGCAGGCGGCGACTTCCAGCGTCGTCAGCGGAAAAACCACGGCACCTGGACGCTGCTTCAGAGCGGCGGTGCCGTCGAAGCTGTAAGGCACCAGATCCTCGTCGGAGGTCAGCACGCGTTCCGGGGACAAGACTTCCCTTAATGATTGAATGAAGCTGGCGTCGGCGGTGTTCACGAATTGAGAGTGGCGAATGGCGCAGGGGCAATCCACCCATTTTTTGATTTGTGGAAGGAGAAGTTCAAACGCGATAGTCCAGGAATGAAATTCAACGGCCCCATCCGCTTCCTGCCGATCCATCAAACCCGTGTCTGGGGCGGTCGCCGCATGGAAACCCTGCTCGGTCACACCCTGCCAGACGCAGCGACGCCTTACGGCGAGGCCTGGTCCGTCTCCGACAGGCCTGAAGCGCAAAGCACGACGGCGGACGGCATGACGCTGCACGAACTGTGGACGCATCATCGCGCGGAGGTTTTCGGCGCCGGAGCCCCTGATTCGGAGCGTTTCCCCCTGCTGATGAAGATTCTCGACGCCTGCGACGATCTTTCCATCCAGGTGCATCCTCCGGCGGACAAGGCGGCCGAGCTGAACGGCGAGCCGAAGACCGAGATGTGGTTCATCGCGCATGCTGATCCGGGCGCAAAGATCTATGCCGGCCTCAAAGAAGGCGTGACGCGTGCGGATTTCGAGGCGGCGCTGCAAAACGGCACGCTGTCCAATGTGGTGCATGTGGTCGAGGCGCGCACGGGCGACTGCCTTTTCATTCCAAGCGGACGCATCCACGCCATCGGCGCGGGCCTGCTGATCTACGAGATCCAGCAGAACAGCGACACGACCTACCGCGTCTTTGATTGGAACCGCGTCGGCCTCGACGGCCAGCCGCGGGCGCTGCATGTGCGGGAATCGCTGGAAAGCATCGATTTCGCCGATTTCGCCCCGGGCGTTCAGACGGTCAAAGCCGACGGCACGCTGGTGAAGTGCGAGTTCTTCGATGTGAAGCTGTGCGGAAAACCAGGAGCCGCTGGCACCACCGGTGAATGCGTGACGCTGGCCGTGGTGGGAGGCGCGATCCGCGTGGGCGGTGTGAGTTTGAAGGCCGGGGACTTCGCGCTGCTGCCTGCGGGCATGGACGCAAAGTCACGCGATGTGACGCCGGTCGATGCAGCGAGTCAGTGGCTGGAGATCCGGATTCCGGCATGAATTCGGCCTCCGCCCATTCACTTCTTGTCTTTTTTCGTCGGCACGTCGGCTCTCTCCACTTTTCCCGACGGCTTTGCGGCTTTTTTGACCTCGGGGTCTTTCGGCGTGCTGGGCACGGCGATGAATTTGGATTTCTCGGGATCCATTTTTGGCAGTTTGCCTTGAGGAACCGGGGGGGCTTTCTTCTCAGGAGCGGAAGCCGGCTTCGCAGTGGGCGCAGCGACAGCTTTGGGCACGGATTTGTCCTCTTCCCTGCCGCAGGAAACGAGCAGCAGGCTTGCGATCAAAACGATGAGTTTCATGAGCAGCGGATGGAGACGGAGCGCCCATGCGCATCCAGGCCTTCGACCTGGCTGAAGGCGCTGACGACGGGTTCGGACTGCGCACAGCTCTCGCGGTCGAGACGGATGATGCTGGTGCGGCGCTGAAACATGTCCGCCGTGATGCCGGGAAAGGATTTGCCGGAGCCCCCGGTGGGCAGCGTGTGACTAGGACCGGCGAGGAAGTCGCCAACGGCGACGGGAGAGTGGTTGCCGAGGAAAATGGCGCCTGCCGTGCGAATCATCGGCAGGATGGCGTCTTCACTCGTGGTGATGAGGGAGAGATGCTCAGGAGCGAAATCATTCACCAGCCGTGCGCCTTCCTCCAAGCTGGAAACAAGCATGCAGAACACTCCTTTTTCGAGCACGGGGGCGAGCTGGGCCTGACGGCTGAGCGTTTTCGACTGCGAATCGACTTCGGCGACGACTGCGTCGAGCAGCGCAGCGTCATCGGTGATGAATCCGGCCATGCTGTCCTTGCCATGCTCCGCCTGCGCGAGGATGTCGGCGGCGATGAAGGCGGGATTGCCGGACTTGTCGGCGAGAATGAGCACTTCACTCGGGCCGGGCAGCAAGTCGATGGAAACGACGCCGAAGGCCTGGCGCTTGGCCTCGACGACGTAGCTGTTGCCGGGGCCGAAGATTTTCACGACAGGGCGGATCGTCTCCGTGCCGAAGGCGAGTGCGGCGATGGCCTGCGATCCGCCGATTTTATAGACTTCGGTGGCACCGGCGAGCTTCAAGGCGGCGAGGAGTCCCGGATTGACACTGCCATCACGCCCACAGGGCGTGCAGACGATGATTTCCGGCACGCCGGCCGCGGCGGCGATGGCGACGGTCATCATCACGGTGGAGACGAGCGGCGCTGTGCCGCCAGGGACGTAGCAGCCGACGCGTTCAAAAGGGTGAAACACCTCGCCCACCGCAGCCCCCTGCTCGTTCGTGCCATGCCAGTCCTGGCGCAGGCTGCGTTTGGCGAAGGCGGCGACGTTGCGGTGGGAGGCTTCGAGCGCGGAGCGCAGGGTGACGTCGGCACCATCCCAGGCGGCGTCGATTTCGGCCTGCGAGACGCGCATCTGCGCCGGTGTGAGCTTGGCGCCGTCGAATTTTTCGACGAGTTCGAGCACAGCGGCATCTCCGCGCTCCCGCACCGCTTTGATCACGCCGGAGACGACTTCGCGCACGGCATCGCTGGCCTCGGCGCGTCGGTTCAGGGCGGAGACGGCGTCTGCATAGCCGGGATCGTTGGGGCGGAGTACTTTCATGAGGTAAAGGCAGTCAATGAGGCGGGAGCTCGGGGCGTCAAGGATGGAGAACCGGGAAGATACGAAAGCGGGCACCGTTTGGCGCCCGCTTTGAAGAGTTCGATTCGGGAAGCACCGGCGGCAGCCGGGATTCGCATGGGCGACGGCAGCCGTCTTACGGGACGATTTCGCCCGAGCCGGTGTACACCCATTTTTCGACACGGCCGTTCTTGATGCGGGCCTGGGCTTCAGTCTCGAATTTACCGAACATCGTCTGGGTCTCGTATTTGACGTTCACCGTCCAGTAGTCGGTACCGTCGATCTTCTCCTGCTCGACCTCGCCCCAGGACTTGATGTTGTCCGGCTTGATTTCGGTGACCTCGCCGGACTTCATGCTGGCAAGAAGAAGAGGATAGGTGCCGTCGGCGTCCTTTTCGGGCTTGTCATTGCCGACGCTCCCGGAAGAACCGCCCGAGGATGCGGGAGCGTTTTTGGCGCGTTCCGCTGCCGCCAGCCGGTACTCGTGCGCCTTGCGGGCCTGGTCGATGCGGACGACTTTGATGTCCTCGTAGGCTTTGCTGAAGACTTCTTTGAAGTCGGTGTCATCCATGGCCACCTGGCCTTTCATTGGCGAGCCGGCCGAGGCGCCGACGACCAGGTTCGTTCCCTCCTGGCCCATCACGAAAATCTTGGCGCCCGCCTTGAAAGTGGAGGCCGCGGTGGCCTTGCCCATCTGCATTTTGATTTCGAGATCCTTGTTAATCGTAATCTGCTTCGGACTGGCAAAAAAGCCCGCGGGGACGGCCGTCCAGTTCTTGGTGAGTTCCTCGACGGGCGGGAAAACGGGCGCAACGAAGGCGTTCGGGTCCGGCGGCGGCGGCTCAGGGAGCTTCGGCATCTCCGGCTTCGGCTCGGGCATCGGCTCCGGCTTCATTTCCGGCTCAGGCTTGGGCTCAGGCTTGGGCTCTTCTTTGATGACAGGCTTGGGCTTCGGAGCCACCACGGCCACCTCCTTCTTCGGAGCCGGCGGCACATGCTTCGTGAACTTCATCGCGTCGGCGAAGGGCGGGTACACATACTCGTAGGCGACGTAACCGACGGCGACGGCCAGGATGATGACAATGAGAGGTTTCATGATGGGCGGAGTCTAGGGTCGAAGGCGATGGAATGCAACCTGCGCGGCGAACCCAGCCCTGCAACGGGCGGGCGGGGGCTTTTCTTGGGCTTGCAGTCCCCTGCCCCACGCGGCAACTACCCCGCATGGCCGAAGACGTGATCCGCGTGCGGGGTGCACGGCAGCACAACCTCAAAAACATCGACGTGGACATCCCGCGCCACAAACTCGTAGTCCTCACAGGCGTGAGCGGCAGCGGAAAGTCGTCCCTGGCCTTCGACACGCTCTTCGCCGAGGGCCAGAGGCGCTATGTGCAGAGCCTCTCGGCCTATGCCCGGCAGTTTTTGGACCAGATGCAGAAGCCGGACGTGGATTTCATCGAGGGGCTGTCCCCGGCGGTGGCCATCGAGCAGGTGCACTCGAATCCGAACCCGCGCAGCACCATCGCCACGGTCACGGAAATCTACGATTACCTCCGCGTGCTCTACGCCGTGGCCGGACAACCGCACGACCCGCAGACCGGGGAGAAACTCCAGCGCAGCACGCCGCCGGAGATCGCTGACAAGGTGCTCGCTCTCGGGGAAGGCACACGGGTGATCGTTTTGTCGCCACAACCGAAGGCGAACGGCACGGCCACACGGGCGCTGTTTGAGAAACTGAAACGCCAAGGCTTCGTCCGCGTGCGCCTGAACGGCGAGATCGTGGAGATCGAGGATTCGCTGAAACCGGCGGCCAGCAGCCAGCATCGCGTGGAGATCGTCATCGACCGCCTGGTGGTGCGCGCCGATTCCCGCCAGCGGCTGATGGAGGCCATCGAAAGCTCCCTGCACTGGAACGAGCGGGAGGTGCAGTTCCTCGTGAACCTTGACGGCAGCGATGAAATCCTCAGCTACACCACTGAGTTCGCCAATCCACGCACCGGCTACGTCATCGAGCGCCTGACGCCGCAGCACTTTTCCTTCAACACCCACGCCGGCGCCTGCACCGCCTGCGAAGGCACCGGCACGACGCTGACGCCAGACGCGACACTGCTGGTGCCGAATGAATCCAAATCACTCGCCAAAGGTGCGATCAAGGCCTGGTGGGCGAAGCACCCGAAACTGCGCGTCATCTTCAACCGCGGGATCGAGGCGCTGGCGCAGCATTTCGAGATTTCGATGGATTCACCCTTCAAGGCGCTGCCGCAGGCATTCAAAGACGCGCTTTTTCACGGAACGGGGGAGGTCCTCATCAACACCGGCTGGAAGAAGTCCGACACGAAACGCAGCGTGGCCAAGCCCTTCGAAGGCCTGTTGAATGAAGTCCGACGCCTCTACGACAACGCCGAAAGCGAGATGCTGCGTGCAAACCTCACACGGCTCATGAATCCGCAGCCTTGCGTGAAGTGCGAGGGCAGACGCCTGAAGCCACAGTCGCTGGCGGTGCGTCTCGTATCTGGCATCAAAGAACTCAACATCCACGAATTCACCTCCCTGCAGATTCGTGACGCGCTGGAGTGGATGCGAGCACTCGAAGTCACCGAGCAGCAGCAGGTGTATGTGGGCGAATTGCAGCGTGAAATCGTGAAGCGCACTGAGTTCCTCGATCAAGTGGGACTCGGCTACCTGGCGCTGAATCGCGAAAGCGGCACGCTTTCCGGCGGCGAGATGCAGCGCATCCGACTGGCCTCACAGATCGGTGCCGGCTTGGCAGGCGTGCTCTACGTTCTCGACGAGCCCAGCATCGGCCTGCATCCCTCCGACAACGAACGTTTGATCCAGACCCTGCTGCGCCTGCGCGATCTCGGCAACACGGTCCTCGTCGTCGAGCACGACGAGGCCACCATGCGGGCCGCTGACCACATCATCGAGCTCGGCCCGGCTGCGGGCACCCATGGCGGAAAAATCACGGCCCAGGGCACGCCCGACCAAATCGCGGCCGATGCCAGTTCCATCACCGGCGGTTTCCTGAGCGGTCGGGTGCGCATTCAAGCCAATGCTCTACCGCAAACGCTGCTCACCGAGAACTGCGAACCGAAAACCGCGAACGCACTGACCATTCACGGCGCCACCGAGCACAACCTGAGAAACGTCACCGCCGCCTTCCCCCTCGGCCGCTTCACCTGCGTCACCGGCCCGTCCGGCAGCGGAAAATCGACGCTCGTTGATGACATCCTCATGCGGGCGCTGCGGCGGCACTTTTACGACGCCAAGGACATCCCCGGCAGGCATGAGAGCATCACCGGCCTCGAACATCTCGACAAGGTCGTCGTCATCGACCAGTCGCCCATCGGCCGCAGCCCGCGCTCGAATCCCGCGACTTACACCGGCGCCTTCGGGCCGATTCGCGAGCTCTACGCGCAGCTCCCGCTCGCCCGCGTGCGTGGCTACAACGCCGGACGCTTCAGCTTCAACACGCCGGGCGGTCGCTGTGAGAAATGCGAGGGCGACGGCTCGATCAAGATCGACATGCACTTCCTCGCCGATGTCTATGTGACCTGCGAAGCCTGCAAAGGCAGCCGCTATGGCGCAGAGACGCTGGAGGTCACCTTCAAGGGCAAAAACATCGCCGAAGTGCTCGACATGACCGTCAGCGAGGCCGCGCGATTTTTTGACAAGAATCCGGCCATCTCTCCGAAACTGCGGACGCTGGAGGACACTGGCCTCGGCTATGTCAAACTCGGTCAAAGCGGTGCCTCCCTCTCCGGCGGCGAGGCGCAGCGCATCAAGCTCAGTGCCGAACTGGCCAAACGCAGCACCGGTCGCACGCTCTACGTCCTCGACGAACCGACCACCGGCCTGCACAGCGCCGACATCCAGACCCTGCTCGGCGTGCTGCTCCGCCTACGTGACGCAGGAAACACCCTCATCGTCATCGAGCACCAGCTCGACGTCATCCGCTGCGCCGACTGGATCATCGACCTCGGTCCCGGCGGCGGTAGCGAAGGTGGTCATGTCGTTGCGACTGGGACGCCGGCGGAAATCATCAAGAACAAGGCCAGCGTCACAGGCCGGTTTCTCACCGAAGCCATTCGCACCACTCGATCCAAAAAGTGATCCGCCGGCCTTTCATGTGCCTCACGCCTCTGCAAAGCTGCCAGTCTTCAAAAACCGGTTCACCGCACGAAAAACCGCAGGCTGCAGGATGATGGTGGCGTGATTCGTCGGCAGCAGGGTGAAGTCCGCCTCCCCTTCCGCCCGCGAGCTCACGATGGTCACCACACCATCGGATTCGTCCCCGAGAATGTGGCGAAAAAACGGCAGCGTGTCCTTGTTTCCCATGATGATGCCCGTGTTCGGTGGCAGCGGACCGAGGCTGTTCGGCGTGCTGTCCGCATCCGTGCCGAGTTCGGCCGAAACCGGTCCCAGCAGCCAGCGCACCCAGCGCCACTGAGCCAGTTCGTCAATGATCTGGCTGCCCCGATTCGGCGGTGCGAGCAACACCGCACGCCCCAAAGGAAACGCCGGATTACGCTTGACCGCCCACGCCCGAAACACGATACCGCCGAGCGAATGAGTGACGAAGTGCACGCGCGAGCCACTTTCGATCTCCAGCTCCGCCAGCGCCGGCACCAGATGCTTCTCCACCGCGTCCGCGATCGACACGCGGTGGGACGGATAGCCAATGCTTGTCACCCGATAACCGCAAAACTTCAGCCACAAACCCACCAACCACATGCTGCGCCGCGTGCGTCCAAGTCCGTGGATGAGGACGACGGTGTCGGTGGGGGTGGGGCTCATATCAGTACAGTCTCAGGAATTGTTCCATACGTTCGTCGGGATGGCACAAGATGACATCAAAGGGCTGCAGGCTTCCCTCACGAACGTAGCAATTTCGCGGCAGGGCATCGATGGCGAGGACATTGAAGGCGTAGTTGAAGAAGAGCAGGTGTCCAGTGGCGTCGGGAATGCGGGTCCAGCCGGCTTCGGCGAAAAAATGCTCGATCTCGCGGTGAGCAGCAGGTTCGCCATGATACTGCGGCTGGGTGATGGCGAAGGATGTTTGTCCATCCGACCACTCGATGACTGAGGTGAGCCTCACATCATCTTCAAAGACCTCGTTGGCCGCCATCCATCGCTCCAGATACTCCAAAGGTGTGGCGTGAATGAAGCCTATTTCCTGTCGGAATGGCGGGATCGCAGGATCATCGCGCAGATTCGCCTGGAGCACTGAAATGACCGAGGGAATCAGTCCGAACTTGGGCGGAACCGTGATTTTGACCACGCGACCCGCCTCATCGTCGAATTCCACGAGATGTTCCGTGCCACAGCGTAAACCGGGATCGGAATTCCGAAACGCTTCGAACGTTTGCCCGGCCTGACTCAGGATTTCGATTTCGCGAGCGAGAGCACGCGCATGTTCGGCTTCGTGCGTGGCGCGAGCGGCCCGGTCACTCCCATCGCCCGCGCCGTCGTGACGGCAAAGGTCGCGTAATCGGTGGTGGAAGGCTTCAAGCGAATGGCCTTCGTCCCGCGACTGGGAGTCTGTTTTTTTTCGGAGTTCACGCTGGCAAGAGGCTACGACGATGGTGGCCGCGAGTCAATCGTCGTGATCAACCTCAAATGTCGGATAAACGCCGGATTTGGCCGGAGGCACTCGCGCCACGCGCCAGCCTTGTGGAGTGCGGTGGCAGAGGGGCACGGCGCAAGCCTGCCCCGGCGACACCGCTGTCGAGCGTTGGAAGAATGCACTCAGGTCTCTGCCCACCGTCCGACCCGCGACAGCGGTGTCGCGCCTTAGCGCTTGCCAACGCACTCCACGACGCTTTGCAGGTCTCGGCCACTAATGATTAAACAAGAACGCCGGTGAGTTGATCAGCGCCCACGCCAAGTCTTGCGCGGCGGTGAGGCGCTTGTTGCTGAGCTGCTTCCGGCTCAGGTCGGCATCGCGGCGGAGCTGGAGGAGTTTGGGGTCGATCGTGATCGGGTTTTGCGATTGCGTGTGCTTCGTTTCGAGGGCGATGAGCTGCGGATCGACAGCGAGCGGCTTCTTGGCGGCGGCGAGGGCTTTTTTCTGCGCCTGGTAGTCTTTGAACTGAAGCAGGAAGTGCTCGGTGAGCAGCTTGGTCTGCTCCGGTGTGCGCTTCGGAGCCTTGAGCGCGGCGGCGACGGCGGCGGGCGTGCCGAAGCGGACGGTCGGGCTGGTGGTGATCCAGAGGCGGAAACGGCCTGGATTGTACATGCCGTTCTTGAAGCCGGAAATCATCTGGATGGTGAAGTTCGTGCCGCCTTCGTTGCTGACGGGTTTTTCAAACTGGAAGGTCGCCTCGTGGCGGTAGCCGCCTTCGGGGCTGACGGCCCAACCTCTGTCGCGATTGCCTTTCTTCAGCGCTTCGGCGACGGGGAAACTGCCCTGCTCGAAGTCGGCCTTCGGATTCTTGAGCGTCTGGATTTCTCCGCCACGTTTGCCGCGCTTGGCGTCAGCAGGGCTGGTGGTGACGAGGAATTCACTGAGCACGAAGTTGCCGTCGGGCGCGAGGCCGGGGCCGTTGCTCGGCAGGCGGTCGTCGGGCAGCATTTCGAGCTTGATGGCGGTGATGCCTGCGAGATCGCTTTTCCCGGAGAGCTGGTAGTTGCCAATGGCCTGACGGCCTTCGGGGTAGCCGGTGGCAAAGAGGCTGCCGTCAGGCTGCACTTCGAGCTTCTCGACGCCGTTGGCACGAACAACCTTCACTTCGAGCGGATGCCATTCGGTGGTGAGGTCGAGGTAGTTTTCCCAACGCGGCTGGTTCGCAGGTGCGGTGTCCGCAGCGGTCTTCACCTTGGCTTCCGCCGCTTTGATGGCGGCGAGGCGAGCGTCTTCCTTTTTCTTCACTTCGGGGGCCATCTTGACCTTGTAGGCGTCGAGTTCCTTCTGCGCAGCCGCTATGGCGGCAAGACGATCCGCCTCGGCCTTCGCGATGATCGGTTTCTGCTCGGCCTCCTTGGCCTGAGCGACGGCGGCGAGCTGTTTGTTTTCGGCATCGAGGCCCTGCATGCTTTCGAGCGCGGCGTTGATCTCCATGTCGTTGGCGTGGCGGTTCAGGATGCGGAGAAACACGGCATCGACGAGCTGGCGGTCGTCTTTGATCTCGGCGGTGAGCTTGGCGATGGCGTTGTTCGGATCGCTGATAGCATCGCCCACGGTCGGGCCGCTCATCAGGGCCATGATGGGCCCGAGATTCACTTCGTTGCTGCGTTCGCACTCGCAGACGGATTCACGCGCGGGCTTGCCGAAGTTCGCGAGGAAACCGTCCTGGAGCTTGACCTGGCCATCGGCCAAGGCGGCGGCGCGGGTGCCCTTCGGCACGCCGGGGATGTTCGGCATGGAGCCGGTGACGGCGAAGACGGAGTCAAAGAGCACTTCAGCGGGCAGGCGGCGGGCTTTGGCATGGCTGTAGTTGGTGTGGTCGTCTTCGTTCCATTTGTTGGTGGCGAGGCTCAGATTGTAGGTGCGGCTGTTGGCGATTATTTTCATCAGGTGGCGCACGTTGAAGCCGCTCTGGATGAACTCGTTCGTCAGATACTGCAGCAGCTCGGGATTGCTCGGCGGATTGCCGGCGCGGATGTCGTCCAGCGGCTCGATCACGCCAGTGCCGGTGAGGTAGCCCCAGATGCGGTTCGCGTAGCTCATGGCGAAGTAGTCGTTCTGCGGGCTGGTCATCCAGGTGGCAAACTGGTCGCGGCGGGTGCTGGCGGACTTGCTGACGAGTTCGGTGTCATACGGCACCTTCGGCGCGACGGGCAGGTTTGTGCGCAGGTGCAGCACGTCGCCGTCTTTCTTGTCGCTGACGATTTCGAACAGCGGCTTCGCTCCTTCGACGGCGCTGCCGCCGATCGTCTTGCCGGCGGCTGTGGGATCGCCCTTGAGGTCGATCTGAGCGAAGTAGGACGCGGTCTCATAATACTGGTCCATCGTCCACTTCTCGAAGGGGTGGTCGTGGCACTTGTTGCAGTTGAAACGCGTCGCCAGGAACAGGTGCGTGGTGTTTTCGACGAGTTCCTCCGGCGTGCGCACGGTCTTGAAGTAAGCGGCGGCCGGGTTGTCCTTGTTTGAACCGGTGGCGGTGACGATGCGGTAGGCAAAGCGGTCATAGGGCGTGTTGTCGACGACCTGCTGCTTGATCCACGCTCGCAGCCCGCCAGCGCCCTCGGTGCCGAGGAATTTGGAGTTCACCTGGAGCATGTCGGCCCACTTGTTGGCCCAGTGTTCGACGAAATCAGGATTACCGATCAGCTTGTCGATGATGTCACTGCGCTTCGTGCGGGTGTCGCGCTTGTCGGCTAGGAATGCGGCGACTTCCTCCGGCTTCGGTGGCAGGCCGGTGAGGTCGAGGTGGATGCGACGCAGGAAGTCCTCGTCGCTGCACAGGCCGCTGGGCTCGATCTTCATGCGCTGCCACTTCTGCGCGACGAGTTCATCGATCTTGTTCCAGGTCTCCGGCTCCTTCCATGCGAAGCCGCTGCGGTCGCCCATCACCGTGATCGTGGTGGCGGCGTAAGCGCCTTCAAAGCGGGCGAGGATCGGTGCCTCACCGCGACGCAGGCTGGTCATGAGGCCTTTTTTGTCGGCTTCGATGACATCACCGTTGCCGCTTTCCAGGAAGGCCTCGGCGGTGACGTCCTTGACATAGCCATCGGCATAACGCGCGATGACCCGCAACTGCTGGCGGCCGCCGATGCGCTCGATGACGGGATTCTTCGGCGAGAGTTCGATGCCGGTGACGCGTGGCGTCTTCATTTCAAGCTTCGTGCCCTGACCGATCCAGGCTTTCAGCGACTCGTAATAAAGCTCGCCCGGCACGGTGAGCTGGCCGCCCTCATGCGGCACGCTGCCGCTAGCCTTCAGCAGCATCAGCGAATGCTCCGGCGAGGCGACATTCGCACGGCGGCTGGCGTGATCGTCGGCAAAGGCGAGCACGTCATAGATCGGATCGTAGCCGCGCAGGCTGAGCTTGAAGCCCGCCTTGCCGTCCTTCGCGCCGTGGCAGGTGCCCTGGTTGCAGCCGAGCTTTGACATGATGGGCATGATGTCGCGCACGTAGTCGGGCTTCAGGGCCACATTCATGCCAGCCACGCTCACGGGGACGTTCGCCGTCTTGCCGAGGAAGGAAATCTTCACGCTGCTGCTGCCGTCCTTGTCCGGGCGCACCATGCCGCGTGAGTCGATGTCGATCACGCCGTCGTTCGCGGCGGTGATCTTCGCCATGCGCGTGACATCGGCGCGGGTGCCGTCGCTCATGCGTGCGGTGACGAGAAGCTGGGCGTATTCGGTCGGCTTGCCGATCTTGATCGTCGTCGGCTCGACATCAATCGAAGCCACGGTCGGGCCGGTGTGCAGCGTTTCGACCTTGTCGTCTGCTTTCACGGCCGCGCGGACGGCGTCATCGACAAGGACATCGCTGGCGGCGAGGATCTTCTCCTTCACCAGCGGCACGGAAGTGAATTCCTTCGCGATCTTGCCATTGGCAGCGTCGATCAGGCGAATCTGGCCGTCCTGACCGGCAGCGGCCACCGTTTTGCCATCCGGGCTGAAGCTAACGCTGAAAATGCCGCAGGGAAGCGCCGTGCTGCTGATCTGCTTCACGTCCTTCGTGATGTAATCATCGAGTTCCTTGCCCTTGCCGTTCACGGTTTCGACGATCTTCTTCACCGCCTCGGGCATCGCGCTGTCGTAGTCGCTGCTGTAGATGTTCACGGTGCCGAGTCCTTCATGCGAGGCGCCTGCGGCGATGCGCTTGCCGTCCGGTGCAAAATCGACGCCGAAGATGCGGCCCTTCATCGCGGGGAATTTGCGGATGAGGTTCGCGTTGTCGCCGATCTTGCGCACGGTGATGCGCTTCATCCGGTAGATCTGCGGGATGCCATCCGTGCCGCCGATGAGCACCTCATCGCGCAGCGGATGCCGCGCCAGCACCTGCACGCCGCCTTTGAGCGCACCGGGTGTGATGGAGGTGACGTTATCGACAAAGCGCATCGTGGCGACCTCCGTGAGCTTCACACTCATGTCACGACCGCAGGAGACGAGGTGCTTGCCGTCCACGCCCCACACCGTGTCGAGCACCCAGTCGCTATGACCGCCCATGAAGAGTGTTTCCTTGCCGGTGGCGACCTCGATGGCGCGCACCGCATTGTCGCCGCAGCCGAACGCCAGGTATTTGCCATCGGGCGACCAGCTCGCGCCATACAGCGTGTCAAAAGTGAGCGATTTCGAGAGCTCCAGCTTCTTCGCCGCCACGTCCCAGATCTGGATCTCACCCATGCGCGCCGGGCTGCCGCCGGTGAGGGCGATCTTTTTACCATCCGGCGACCACGCGAGTTTCTGGATGCGCTCCGCGAGTCCCACGAGCCGCGCGACAATGCCACTGCCGTCCGCCTTGTGGATCAAAACCTCATGATAGCCCGCCACGGCGATCTGCGTGCCATCAGGCGAGTACTCGAGAGAGGTGACCGCCGGAGCCTTCACGTAAACCGGCGGATGCGCCATGTCATACTGCGCCTTGGCCGAGGCCGGCGTGTCGTCGTTTGCCCCCTCATTGATCCAGCGCTCGATCAGCGCCACCTGCGACTCATGCAGCGGGTCAGCCTTCTGCGGCATCTCCACCTTGCCCTTTTCGTCCGGTTTGATCAACTTCAGCAGATTCGACTCCGCCGCCTTCCCCGGGATGACCGCGTGCCCTTCCTCGCCGCCTTTGAGTAGCGCCACGAAGTCGGTCATGACGTAGTCACCCTTGTTCTTCGCCGGCTGGTGGCATCCGTTGCACTGCGCCTGGAAGATCGGGCGGATGTGCTTGTAGAACGACACCGGCTGGTTCGGGTCAATGCCCTCCTCCTTCTTCGGTGGTGCCGAAAAAGCAGATGAGGATAAAACGAGCGCAGAGGCGATGAGACGCAGCTTCATGGTCAGAGTAGGTGGTTTAGGGGGCCGCAAAAAACGGTCTGGATACCGCAATCCTTACGCTTTCACGCACCCAGGGCGGGATCGTCCATGCCGGGCGGCGGAGATGACACGGCGGTTGCTTCTGCATGAGTTCGGAGCACTTTCCGCCATGACTGCGACACTCAAAGCTCCTGGCGTTTATGCGATTTCAGATTCGGACCCGGCCTGGGACACAATTTTGCGCGATTGCGAGGAACGCGGTGCCTTGATCCTGGAAAACAACGACAAGAGCACCTTCAAACTGGAGGCGACAAGAGCCCCGCTGCCGGAACGTCCTAAAATGACCTCGGTTCCCAATTTCAAAGCACAGCAAGCGCCCTTTGGCAGGACAAAACTGACCGCCGAGGAAGAAGCCGCGTTATTCGAAGCTATCCGAGGTGAGTGATGCGTCCCTACGCCGACACCAATTTCCTTGTCTCGCTCTATCTCGATGTTGGGCCGTACGAACTCGCACGCGCCCAGGTAACAGAGGCGTTTGACCGACAATCGGACGCCCTGCCAGTGACCTCGCTGTTATGGGCAGAGATCACGAACGCTTTCGAGCTGCATGTTCATTTGATGCGTCATGGCAGCCAGTGGCGTGTGTCCCCAGAAACGGCCGCGGCTGCCATCGCCGCGTTTGAGGGGCACGTGAGGGAGGCGGGCATGTTTTTCGCTTGCGAGGTTTCCTGGAGTGAACTGCGGCGGGAATTTCGCGTCCTGAGCCAGCGCCACACGGCCAAGCATGGCTTCCGCACTTACGACATCCTGCATGTCGCCCAAGCGCAGATTCTGGGCTGCGATGAGTTTTGGAGCTTCGATGGCAAAGCGCGAATGCTGGCAGAATTGGAGGGGATGAGGCTCAGCAGTATTGTTTAAAATGCTAATTCTCTGGTCGCTGCTGGCGCCTTGAGAGCAGCTCTGATGCCGAAGGTTGTCACCGCGCCTAGCCTCCCCATGGTAGCTGGCTACATGCCCCCTGAAACCCTCAGCACCCGACTCAGCCGCAGCGTCTCGGCGGATTTTTTCCGGCCGTTGGCACGGCCTTCGGCGCCGGTGTATGTGGATTGCGCGGATCGTTTGATCGACGAGGCGGGCGAGGCAGGACGGCTCTCGCAGCGGGAGACGACGGAGATCATTCGCGAAGTCATCGCACGGCATCCGCTGTCGCTGCTGGCAGATGATGAAGGCGCGGCGTTGCGGGATGCGCGGCAGCGTGCGGGGCAGTTTTTCAATCGCCTCATCGCCGCTGGATGGCTGGAGGATCAGACGCTGGGGCTGCATGATCGCTGGGCGGTCATCACGCCGGGGCTGCGACCGCTGCTGCGCATGCTGCGGGATCTGGCGGAGGACCGCGTGGCGGAGTTGAAGACCTTCGCGGACACGCTGCGCGGCCTTTGCCAGACGCTGGAGGAGCGCGGTGTGCTCGATCCGCAGATCCAGCCGCCTGACGAGCTGCGTTCGACCATCACCGATCTCACGCAGCGCCTGGAGCGGGCGATCGAGCAGCTTCACGCGGTGGAAAAAATCGTCACCAGCTTTGAGCAGCGCCAAAGACAGACCTCCACTGCGGCGGACACGCTGAACCTGCTCTACGAGGAGTTCGGCCAGGGGCAGCACATGGTCTGCTACGATGCCTTGCGCCGCGGTGGACTGCTGATGCGCATCGAGCGTGCGCGTGGGGTGGTCTCGGAGCGTCACGATGATCCGCTCATGCGCGAGCGGCTCGCCGCCGGGCTGCGCGAGCACTATGGCTACGACGAGGGTGACGCCTACGACCACGCCGTGATCATGCTGACGCGGCTCGAGCGCGATCTCGGCGGCCTGAAACGCCGCGCGGAGGCCATCGATCTGCGCATGGCCGCCTTCAACCGCCTCAGTCAGCAGCGTTACCGCTACCAGACGGAGCTGCGTGGCCGTCGCCCCGAGATCGTGAAGGCCTACTGCGATGCCACCAATGCCGCCCAGGCGGGCGGTCGCTTCTCCGAGTTCGCCGGTCAAAGCGCCGACTTCGCGCCGCGCTGTGTCGAAACACGCTTCTTCTACGGCACGGAGTCGCTCTACAAACCCCGTCGCACGAAATCGCCTGTCGATCTGCGTTTCGGCGAAACAGGCACTTCAAAACAAAGCGAGGACGATGTGCTCGCCGCGTGGAAGGAGCGTCAGCGCCTCGCCCTCACACCGCAGCGTGCCGCACGCCTCGTCGCGAAGCTTTTGCCCGCGAAAGGCCGCACAACGAGCACGGAGGAGATTACGCTCGAAACCACCGACGACCTGCTCGACCTCCTCGCCGCCGTGGCCTACGAGCACGCGCCCGCCCTCGCCGGCAAACGCGTCCGCTGGAGCGTGGACGGCCTGCGCCGCCGCAACGGCCTCGAACCCCACGTTTTGGAGCACGACGAGATCGCCGGACACCGCGTGGAGCGCTTTGCGATCACAAGAGAAGGTTGAGCAAATCCAACGCCACGCCATCATCGCCGCCCCCATGACCACCACCGCCTCCGATCCTCTTTGGCCGCGCTCCTTTTGGAGTGAGGTGCCGGATTCGGATCGTGCGGCGCTGCGGGAGGTGCTGGCGGAGTTGCTGGGGCGCGGGGTGCTGCTCGGCGACGAGGGCGGTGGGCGGGAGCTGTATCTGCTGGCCCGCGATCACTACCGCACGCAGGTGGAGGATTACCTCGCGCCGCTGGCGCTGGAGTTGATCGTCGATGAGGAGCACTCGCTGCTGCAGGCGAGGCCGCGCACGGAGTCGTGCCTGCTGCTGGGCCGTTTTGATAAAGACGAGACGCTCGTGCTGCTGGCGCTGTGGCGGCTTTACGATGATGAAATCAGCACCGGCAGCCAGGAGGCGGTCATCGTGACCGTGGACCAGCTCTGGGCCGCGCTGAAGGTGTACTTCGACAAGATCACCACGCCGGAGAAATCGCAGATCGAGGCCTGTCTGGCCCGCTTGCGCCGTCACCGGCTCATTCGCACGCTGAAGCCGGAGGGCATGACGCAGGCGGGTGAGATGCAGATCGAGATCCTGCCCTCTTTAGCCCGAGTGATCCCGTTTGATGATCTCGCCGCGTGGCAGCAGCGCGTGGAGCTGCATCAGCCGGTCAAAGACGACGCGGAAGGCGGGGAGGTGGTCGCATGAGCCATCAGCGCATCACCTTGAGCCGCATCCTCGCGGTGAACTGGTATGGCTACCGCCAGTTCATCGATGTGGCAGGCCTCTCGCTCATCACCGGCGCGAATGGCAGCGGCAAGAGCGCGCTGCTCGATCTCATCCAGTTCGTCATGCTCGGCGAGCAGCAGAGCAAATTCAACAAGGCCGCCGCGGGCGCGGGCAGCGGTCGCTCGCTGCGCGGCTACTGCCTTTGCGATACGAACACGACCGGCCGTGATGGTGCGGAGCGTTACCTCCGGCCCAGCAGCGTCACGCTGGCCGGTTTGGAATTCACCTGGCCCGCGAAAGACGGCGAGGAGCCGCGTCGCGAGACCTGGGGCGCACGCATCGAGTATGAAAGCCCCACCGCGAAGCCTTCGACGATCTGGTTCCGCACCGGACGCCGCCTCGCGTGGCAGGATTTTCTGAATAGCGACGCCGGACCGCAGGCAATGCAATTCCTGCCCGAGGACGAATTCCGCACGCGGGTGAAGCGCGAGCTCGACGGCGATGTGTGGGACCGCCAGCAGACCTACCGCGCTGAAATGGCGCTGCGCAGCCATCTGGGATTCGATGAAGAGCAGATGGGCAAGACACTGCCACGCGCGATGGCCTTCGAGCCGGAGAGCAACTTCGAAAAATTCGTGCGCGAGTTCCTTCTCGAGCCTGGCATGCCGGATGTGAAGGCCGTGAAGGCCAGCGTCGATGCGCATCGTCGTGCGCAGGAGCGGCTGGAGAAGATGCACGACCAGCTCGAGCGCCTGAAACGCATCGCCACGCATCATCAGGACTGGCTCACGTCAAAGCGCGAGTCCGCGCTCTACTCGCACCTCAGCGATGCTTTGAAGCACGAGGAGGCGCTCGAAGGCCTCACGCTCAGCCGCGCCGAGCTGGAGGAAAAACTCGCCGACGACGAGGAGAACCGCAAAGCGCACGAACAAGCCCTCGAAGAGCGCGAAAGGCTCCGCCGCTCTGTCGAGGCAGCTCGTGCCGCACTTGGTGACAAAGCCGTGCGCCTCGAAGAAAACGACCGCCGCCGTCGCGAAGTCGAAAAAGAGATCGAAAGGCTCGAAACAGCCTCCAGCAGCCTGCGCGACAAAATTCTGAAGCATCTGCGTCACTGGCAGGACTGGACGCTGCATGCCGCACGACTGCAGCTCAACGACACCACGAATGCCTCCGCCGCCATCTCCGGCATGCACAGCAAGGATGAGAGCAAGGCGCTCGCTGCCGCTCGTGACTCCGTGCATGCCTACATCAAGCTGCGTGATGAGGCGATGGAGCAACTGCGCCCGGTCGAGGCACGGCTCGCCGAGCATGAGATGCGCAAGGCCGCACTGCACAAAGACCTCACGCAGCTCCGCGAAGGTCACGCCACCGCTTCGCCACTGCTGAATGCGCTGCTCGCCCGTGGACAAAAAGCCATCGCGCTCGGTCGGGTGGTTGAGGTGAAGGCTTCCGCTGAAAAATGGTGGCCTCTCATCGAGAGCGTGCTCGGAGCGCATCGCCGCGCCATCATTCCCGAGGACTTCCGCGCCGCGTGGGATCAGGCGCAGCAGACCGGCAGCACGAACGAGCCGCTCATTCATCCCGACGAGGCCGCCGCGATCACCGCCGACATCAAAAAAGGCTCTCTGCGTGAGATGGTGGAGACCAAACACCCCATCGTTGGCAAAGTGCTCGATCAACTCCTCGGCGACATCGTCGCGGTGAACAAGACCGCGCAGCTCGACAAGCACGAGCGGGCGCTTTCGCTCGATGGCTGGCTCAAAGACCCGCCGCGCCGCGTAAAGCTCACGCCCGAAAAAGAGCTCACGCTCGGCGAGGAAGGCCTGCGCCGCCTCCGCGACCTGCGCGAGACTGAATTGCGTGAGACCGACGCCGTCATCGAAGAGGTGCGGCAGGATCGTGATGACCTCCGCGCGTTTTTGAATCGCGGTGCCGAATGGCATCTCGACCGCTTCATCGTGCCCGAAGGCGCCGACGAGGTCCAACAACTGCCCAAACTGCGCAAAGATCTCGGCGAGCTGCAAGCCACCTGGGATCTGCTCGCCACGCCGGACAACGTGAAAGCCATGGAAAACCTCCGCGTGGAAAACGCCACGCTGGAAGGCATCCACGAACGCATCGGCAGCCTCAAAACAGCCATCACGGCCTTCGAACTCGCAAAGTCACGTCTTGAGGAATCCATTCAAGAAAGCGTTTTCCAGGAAGAGCAGACCCGCATCGCCCGCCAGGCCTCGCGAACGCTCGTGCGCGGTATTTCCGATGAAGAGATCACCGTGCGCATCGACGCCGAGCGGCAGAAATCCACCTCGTGGCGCAAGTCCATCGAAATGGCCGCCACGCTGGCTGTGCAGCTCGAAACAAGGGCTCAAGAAGCCCGTCGCCTGCGCGATGAGCAGCGCCGCGAGCTCATCACCGTGCACGCTGACCTCGGTGATGCTCTCGATGCCTACGCGGAGGACAACGACGCCTTTGACCAGCGCCGCGAGGATCTCGAAACGCATGAGCTGGAGCGTTTCAAAACCGCCGCCGATGAAGCGCGCAAGGAATGG
This sequence comes from uncultured Prosthecobacter sp., assembly GCA_964452755.1. GTDB lineage: Bacteria > Verrucomicrobiota > Verrucomicrobiia > Verrucomicrobiales > Verrucomicrobiaceae > Prosthecobacter. Next base: position 219,260 of record CAYVQY010000003.1, read on the forward strand.
GAGGATCGTTTGCAGCATCAGGTGCTCGACGTGCTACGTGAAAAGCTCAGCGAAGCCGACCGCACGAAGCGCGAGCTGAACCGCGCCATGGATCATGAGATCGGCGGCTGGCGTTACCAGCTCACCAGCCGTGCCGACAAGGCACACACCGCCATTTGGACGCTCGTCGAAAAAGGCCTGCCCAGCGGCAGCGAGATGGAACTCTTCAACGCCGCCGGCCGCGAGGACATCGAGCGTGCCAAGGTCGAGCTCATGGCCGCCATCGACGCCGCCGACAATCCCGAGGACAAGCGCCACCAGCGCATGCTCGACTACCGCTACTACCACCACTGGGACATCGAGGCCAAGCCCGCCGGTCGCGGAGAAGCCGCTGCCATCAGCCTGAACAAAAGCGCGAAGAAACAAAGCGGTGGTGAAAACCAGGCGCCGTTCTTCGTCGCCACACTCGCCGCCTTCCGTCGCGTGTATGACCTCGGCCGCCGCGAGGAGCAGCAGAACCTCGGCCTCGTCGTCATGGATGAAGCCTTCAGCAAGCTAAGCGGCGACCGCATCGACGACTGCCTTGCCCTCGCCCGCAACTTCGGCCTTCAGCTCATCATGGCCTTCCCCGAGGACCGCCTGCCCACCATGTTCCAACACGCCGACACCGTGGTCCAATGCCGCGTCGAGCGCACCTACGACGAAGCCACCGAACAGATCCAAAACATCGAAAACTGGATCGTGCGCGTCGAAGGCTCACGCCTCGCGGAGCTGATGGAGTAGGCTCGCTTCACTCAAAAAGTTTGCCAAGCTGCTCTTTAAACCAAGGAGCTCGGGCCAGTGCTGAAGGTGTGAGCTGGAAAGGGGCCAAATAGTCCTTTGGGAAGTTTTTCATCGGAAGCACCTTGTACATCGTGTCAAAATCCGCTGAAGCATAGGCGGTATATATTTCATCCACGATCACCTCAGAGGAGCGCATGGAGTCGAGGGGATGGTGGCGAAGTTCTGCAATGTGGGAACGCGCATGTTTCACTTCCAAGGTGTGTGCCTCGGGCCTTCTAGCGACAATCTCCTCCTTCCAAGCATCGGCGTTGTATCCTGCGAGTGCCAGTGACGCTATGTTTTGCGGATGGTAAAGCCAGCTTTCAATGCTGTAACAGGGAAGGATGCGCAGGCGTGGGTAAGCCTGCTGAAGCTTCTCAACTTCTTTTTGCAGGAGGAAGTCCCTGTCCCGCAGCCCCCACAAGGAAGGATCAGCCGTGACCATTTGAAACACGCTATATGCGTTCCTGGCCGGAATGAAGAGAAGCTCCGAATCATCGAGCGCCGCGTTGTAGAGCTTCTGGTCGTCACCTTCGCAGACGACCATCTTACGATTGGCAAACAACCGCCCAAGCGAGTCCTTGGGCACGGCGATTTCAAAGACCTCGAGCCTGTCCTTGGGCTGCGGGCGGAGAGTCTGTGACTGGTCAAAGTCGAGCTGATCAAGGTCGATGCAAACAGCCATATCCGACTGCTGAGCATAGTCGATGAAGCCTAAAGAGTGGCTGGCTGTCCAAAGCTGCGAACCAGCAGGAATCCAATGCTCGACGATCTCCGCCAGAAGCTGCCACTGAAGTCCGGTGTTGAGGTGCAAGTCCATCTCGTCGATGTAAAAGATGGTTTCCTGATAAAGCGTCTTTCGGGTTATGAAGCCGAGTAGCAAGATGACTACTTGCTTTTCGCCGTGGCTCAGGAGATCGAAAGGAATATTCGAGGAACCTTTCGTGAAGAGCAACTGAACGGGTTTTACAGCGTCAGAATTGTCAAAACCACGGAGCTGTATACTGGTGGTCGGATTATCACCGAAAATTCGGGAGAGCGATTTATTGAGGGGAGCGATGTGCTCCTGGAAAATGGCGACGGTGTCCGCCTGGCGACCTTCAAAGGTTGGTTTGCGCAGCGCTGCATCAATCGCGGATGTGTACACGAGAACGTCGGTGAATACACGGCGATCATCCTCAATGAAGAAAAGTGGGGCATCCTTGTCATTGCGGATCGTCACGTCAGGCTCCCTCACCTGCTCAATCCTCGCCGGGATGCGATTGCTGGAGCGCCCGTAAAACTGACGTTGGGCAGACTCCCCGGTCAAGGTGTCGCCGAAACGAGTGATTTCTTGCCCATCTTCAAAACAGACTGCGATTCGAGTCTCCACCGAGCGGTCTTTGCGATGATAATCAGCCACCTCCTCGGGCACGCCTTTGTAGGGGCGGCGGTTCAGCAGGTTGAAGGCATCAAAAACGCAGGACTTACCTGATCCATTGTTGCCTACCAGCAAAACGAGCCTTGCTGTTTCAGGAATGCCTTCGATGGCAAGTTCGGTGAAGCGTTTGAAGTTGGTGAGTTTGAGGCGGCTGACTTTCATGCCGGAGATTGGATTAGAGCCAGTTTTATACAAGCGAGTGTTCCGAAGACGAGCACTTGTTACCAGAGTAGGCATCGCCACGATGACTCATGCGCTGGCTCAGGACGCTGCACGATCAATGGATGACCGCTCGGAAACGCCGGGTGGAGGCGTCCGTGCGGGCGTTTCGGCGGGACTGGGAGCAGTTGCTCGATGATGCGGGACTGAAGTCGGCGGAGGATCGGCAGGCAGCGCTGCGAGAGGCGGAGAAGCTGCCGCTGAAGCTGATTCCGTTTCGGCACAAGCCTCGCTTCATCGACAAGGTCGAAGTGCCGCTGGAGTCGGAGGCATGGTTGCATGCTCAGTTTGGATCACAAACCGGCGCGGAGGCCAAAAGGGCGGCTTTGGAGGTGGTGGAGCGTTTCTCGATGCAACGGCATGCGCTGCTGCCGGAAGCTTGGAACGGGCTGTTGAGCCGTTTGAAGACTGAATTTGGCCTTCCACGGGCTCTGGAGCCGTTTCGGTGGTTGGAGGCGGATCGCGTGGCGGAGCTGCTGGGACTGCTTTTTGCACTGACGAGCCGTGAATGGCCGGAAGGCACGCTGATCCGCGATGCGAGCACGCAGCTCGGCTTTGATTCCAAATACCTCGAAGCGCAGCAGAGCTTCATCGAGCGGGCGCTGGAGCAACTGTGGGAGCGCGAGACGCCGCTGGAGGCACTCGACATCCAATCGAGCAACAGCGTGCTTCACTACGGCGGGCCACTCGTGTTGCATTCCGACGATCACGTCAAAAACCTCGATCTCCGCTTCGAATCCACACTCTCCGTGGCCGAACTCGAACAGGCCACGAAGCTCACTACGACCGCAAAACGGCTCCTGACGGTCGAGAATCGCAAAACGACCTTTCTCCAGCTCGTGCGTGCGGATGTCGCGCGAAGCACCCTCATCGTCGCCACCTCGTTCCCGACGCAAGCCCTGCGCCTGCTGCTGCAAAAGCTGCCACCCGACCTGCCTCACCATCACTTCGGCGACACGGATCCCGCCGGCTGGGACATCCTGCGCAAACTCCGCGAAGTCTCTGACCGCCCGGTGCATCCATTCCAGATGCGATGGCGTGCCAAAGACAACGCAGCGGCCCTCACTCAACGCGATCATCAAATCCTCACACGCCTCCTCGCGGATCACCACATGGCAGACTGCCATGCGGATCTCGCAGCGATGCACAAAGCCGGAAGCAAAGGTGATTTCGAGCAGGAATCACTCGGGCGGCCAACTTTGGCAGAATGGCCGTTTTACGAGAGTGACTGGAACGGTGGTTGACCAGCGCTCTGCGAGAGCGGACGATCCGCCACCATGGCCTCTCCCACCGACCGCGCGCATACGATTGCTGTTTTCTGCGACTTTGAAAACCTGGCCATCGGGGTGAAAGACGCGAAGTATGACAAGTTCGACATGAACAAGGTTCTGGACCGGCTGCTGCTGAAAGGCAGCATCGTGGTGAAGAAGGCCTACTGCGACTGGGACCGTTACAAGAGCTTCAAGGCGGCGGTGCATGAGGCCTCGTTCGAGCTGATCGAAATCCCGCACGTGCGGCAGTCGGGCAAGAACTCGGCGGACATCCGCATGGTCGTGGATGCGCTGGATCTGTGCTACACGAAGCCGCATGTCGATACCTTCGCCATCGTGAGCGGTGACTCGGACTTCTCGCCGCTGGTGAGCAAGCTGCGCGAGAACAACAAGACCGTCATCGGCGTGGGCGTGAAACAGTCCACCAGCGGCCTGTTCATCGACAACTGCGACGAATTCATTTTTTACGACGATCTTGTGCGGGAGGAGGAAAAGACCAAAAACCGCCTCGCCCGAGCCAAGCCGGCACCGAAGGCGAACGCGACGGAGAAAAAGAGCGGCGGCGATCCTGAGAAGGCAATTCAGATGGTCGTGGAGACCGTAGAGGCGATGCTGGGCCGCAGCGGCAGCGATACCGTGTGGGCCGGCCCGGTGAAGCAGGCCATTCGCCGCCGCCAGCCGCAATTTGATGAGCGCTTCTACGGCTTCAGCACCTTCAGTGCCCTGCTGGAGGCCGCAGCGGAGCGCGGGCTGATGAAGCTGGAGAAGAACGAAAACGGCTATCGCATCAAGGTGGCGGCTTCAGAGGAGTGAGGTGCCTCCTTTGGTAGCTTCGATTGGCAATCGAAGGCTCTGAGACGTTCGGATTCGACTGCCAGTCGAATCGACTACTGAGCACTTCGCTCAAAAGCCTGCGGTTTGTTTTCGAGCAGGGCCAGGGCTTCGCCGGCCAGATAGAGTGATCCGGTGATCAAGGTGCGAGGGGTCTGACGTGCGGCGCTCAAAGCCTCCTCAAGGCTTGCGTGCAAGGTGACGGGCCGGGGAGCCAGCGCGAGTCGGCTCCAGGTTTCACCCAATCGATCCACTGCCATCGCACGAGGTGAATCGAAACCGGTGAAGTGCCAGGCGGCGGCGACGGGATCGAGCTCGCGCAGCACGGCACAGATGTCCTTGCCTTCGACCGCACCGAAGATGACCTCCGCTTTCTCATTTGGGAACTGTTCCTGCCACGTATGCGCGAGCACGCGCGCGGCGTCGATGTTGTGAGCGCCGTCGATGATGAAGCGACCGAGTTTCTGAAAGCGGGCGGGCCATTGCACGGTGCGCAGGCCGCAGCGAATCACGTCGTCGTCGAGCTTCATGCCGGCAGCCTGCACGGCGGCGACGGCCATCGCCGCATTCCAGCGCTGATGTGTGCCTGCGAGACCAGTTTCGCCGTTCCAGGGGGCTTTGACGATGGTAAGCGAGGTGCCGCGCTCAGCAGCGGTGCGTTGGATGACATCGAGTGCTTCCGGGGGCTGGGGCATCGTGATCACGGGGACTCCGGGCTTGATGATGCCGGCTTTTTCAGCGGCGATCTTTGCCAGCGTATCACCGAGCATGTCCATGTGATCCCAGCCGATGGGTGTGATGACGCTGACGGCGGGTGTGATCGCATTTGTGGCATCAAGCCTGCCGCCGAGGCCGGTTTCGAGCACGACCCATGGGTTTGCACGCTGCGCGAACCATTCGAGAGCGAGGGCGAAGGCGAGTTCGAAGAAGGTGGGATGCGTGTCCCAGTCAGCGACGCGTTCACGCAGACGGGTGATGCCAGCGACGATCTCATCCGACGTGATCATGCGCTCGGAGTCGCGGATGCGCTCGCCAAAGTGGATGAGATGGGGCGAGGTGAAGATGCCGGCGTTGAGGCCTGCGGCCTTCAGGATCGAATGGATGAAGGCACAGGTGGAGCCCTTGCCATTCGTGCCTGCGACGTGGATGAATTTTTGGCCTGCAGCGGGCAGATTCTGCTCTGCGAGCAGGCGCTGGACGTTTTCGAGGCCCAGTTTGATGCCGTAAAGCTGGGTGCCGTAGAGCCAGTCGATTTCGCGTTGCGCCGTGTCTTTGATCATTCCCGTGGGGCATGTTGGCGGTGCCGCCGAGAGGACGCAACTCTTGGCTTTCCCGATGGATGAGCACCGCTATGGTCGCCGAACATGCCCCTGACCTCCGACTCCGACTCCGCGACCTGGCTGAAACGCTTCTGGTGGCTGCTGGCCGCCGTTTTCATCGCACGAATCGGCGTGATGCTGATGTTTGTGAGCGGGGCGGACCTAGCCGGTGATGAGGCCTACTACTGGGACTGGGGCCGGAGACCGGACTGGTGCTACTACAGCAAGCCGCCGATGATCGGGTGGCTGATGGGCGTGATCGGCTGGCTGACAGGAAATGCGGAATGGGGCATCCGCTTTGCAGCGCTGCTGCTGGGCACCGCGACGCTGGTCATCGTCCACCGAATCGCGCTGGTGCTGTTCGATGCGCGCACGGCGTTTCTGACGGCAGTGCTGGTGCAGCTGACGCCCGCACTCGCGGCGCTCAATCTGCTGCTCACCATTGATGCGCCGCTGCTGCTGTGCTGGACGCTGGGCCTGCTGCTGTTCTGGTCCGCAGCACAAAAACCCGGCTGCAATCGACGCTGGCTGGCGCTTGCCCTTGTGATTGGCATTGGCACGCTCAGCAAGCAGATGATGCTGGCGTTTCCGGCGCTGATGCTGCTTTTCACGGCCGTCTCACGTGAAGACCGCGGGCTACTGCGCAACCCGCGCATGTGGATCGCGATGCTGGCGGGCATGGCCTTCATCATTCCCGTGCTCCTGTGGAACCAGCAGCACGCATGGATCACGCTGGAACACACCCGGCATCACTTTGACACGAAGGATCTGGACCTCCTCAAGTGGACCGGACGCACCCTGGAAAACGCAGGCCTGCAGGCACTGATCTACACGCCGGTGACGTTCGTGGCACTGGTGGCGGCCATGCTCGTCGCAATCAAGCACCGGACAAAACTGACGCGTCCTGCTTTGTTTCTATTGCTGGCCTGTGTACCCGGACTGGCTTGCTTTGTGGTGCTGGCACTGCGGCAACGCATCAATCCCAACTGGCCTGCGGCGTTCTTTGTCCCTGCATTCGTTCTGGCGGCGGCATGGATGCGCGGGCACCTGCCCTCCACACCGGGCAGTTGCTGGCAGCGCTGGTCACTCCGCGTGGGCGGCGCGCTGACCGCGATCTGCCACATTCTTCTCATCGGCGTGCTGCTGGCCTCGCCAGCATTCTGGGACGCTGTCGTGAACCAGGTGCGGGATCGCTTCGGTGAAAAAGCAGCCGAAAAGTCGCTAAAAGCCGTCCACAAGCTCACGTCCATCCGTGGATGGCGAGAGACAGGCCTTGAAGCGCAAACATTTCTCAACCAGGCACCACGCAAGGGTCAAACCTTCATGATGGCGCTCGGGCACCGCTACCACGCGGCGGAAATGGCCTTCTACATGCCTTCACGTCCGCGCGTCTACCGCTGGGAGTCGAGCGGAACGGTGCAGTCCCAGTATGAGATCTGGCCCGGCCCGGAGGAGCACCTGGGCGACGATGCGCTCATCCTGCTGCCTGCGGACGGGGAGGTGAACTCGCTCAGCCCCGAACTCGCCAAGGTCTTCGAATCGGTGGAACGTCTCGGTCGTATCCACGTTCCCCAAAGTGGCGAAGATCGTAATTTTAGCGTGTTTTTAGGACGAAACCTGAAATCTTGGAAGGTGGTGAGGCCATGACATCGTGGGACCTGAGCCTGCTGCATCAGATCAATACCGCGTGGTCGCACCCGGTGCTGGACTGGCTCATGCCTGCGCTGTCGGCCATCGAGGCTTGGTTGCCGTTCATCATCGGTGCAGCACTGCTCACCGCCTGGCGCGGCGGGAAGAAGGCGCGTGTCATGCTGCTGTGCCTCGGCATCGCGATCGGCCTGGGCGACGGCGTGATTTCGAACACGATGAAGAAGACGATCGGCCGCGTGCGTCCCCGCGATGCGATGGAGGGCGTGATCGTGCGTGATCTGGGAAACGCCACACCGGCCTTCATGCGCCTGTTCGAAAAGCCGGTGGTGAAACCCTGCGAACCCAACGGCGGCCCGCGCGGAAAGTCCTTCCCGTCGAGTCACACGATCAATCTTTTCGCCACCGCCACAGTCATCGCACTCTTTTACCGCAGGATCGGATTCGGGATGTACTTTCTGGCAGCCGGCATCGCCTACTCGCGCATCTACTGCGGCGCCCACTGGCCCTCTGACATCCCGCCCTCGATGGCGCTGGGCGTCTTGATCGGGCTGGGCGTCGTGTGGGCGACGAGGCGCATCAGGCCACGCCTCTTCGCCTGCTGAACAGCCCGTATTTGGGGCTGAAAATGTAGGCGAGGAAGAAAAACACGCCGAGGACGACGATGATGGTGGCGCTGACGCTCCAGCCGAGCGGATAGGAGAGGAAGAAGGCGATGACCGAGCCCAAGGCGCCGAGGATGCCGCCGCCCCAGAAGAGCGTGCGGGCGTTGTTCGTGAGCAGGTAAATCGTCGCCGCCGGAGCCACGAGCAGCCCGACGCTGAGAATGCAGCCGACGGCCTGCAGCGATGACACAAGCACCAGAATCGTGACGGCGAAGGTGGCGTAGTTCAGCAGCCGCACGGGCACGCCGAGACTGGCGGCGATGTTTGGCTCGAAGAGATAGATGAGCAGCGGTCTTTGCAGCGTCGTGAGCGTGATGACCGCGATGGCGCTGATGCCGAAGGCGATCCACAAATCTGAGTCCGCCATGCCGATGATGCTGCCAAAGAGCCACTCGTCGAGCTTCTGACGCAGGTCGAGATTTTTGAGGATGAGAAGACCGCCGGCGAAGGCCGTGGTGTAAAGCACGCCCATGGCGGTGTCCTGATCGAGACGCGAGGTGCGTGAGAGAAAGATGGAACCGAGGCCAACGATGAGCGCGGCAAAAATCGCACCCACAAGGGCGCTCCACTGCGAAAGCCCCGCGAGCAGGACGGCGACGGCGAGTCCCGGCAGCAGGGAGTGCGAGATGGTGCCGATCTTGAGCGCCGACTTCCTCAGCACGACGAAGGCGCTGACGAAGCCGTTGGCGAAACCGATCATCAGGCACGCAAGAAGGGCGCGCTTGGCGATGGGTTCGGCGAGGAAATCGGTGATGGTGGGCATGACTGAAGAGGTTCTCAGTTCTCGGTGCGCAGTTCGCTGGTGTCGTAGGCGAGGGCGATGTTCGCAGGCGTGAAGGATTCGGCGACGGGACCGAAGGCGATCTGATGACGGCGGATGAGGAGCACGTCGTCGAAGTTCCCGGTGACAGTCTGCAGATCGTGATGGCTGGCGATGAGCAGGCGACCTTCGGCGGTGAGTTCTTTGAACAGGCGGCTCAAGTTTTCCTGCGCGGGTTTATCGAGGCCGGTGAAGGGCTCATCCAGCAGCAAGACGTGCGCTTCTTGGGCCAGGGCACGAGCGATGAAGGCGCGCTGCTGCTGCCCGCCGGAGAGTGCGCTGATCTGGCGGTCCTGCAGATCACGCAGTTCCATGCTGGTGAGGGCGCGCTCGACGATGTCGGCATCGTGGCGTGAGTATTGACGCCACCAGCCGAGATTCGGGTAGCGGCCCATCTCGACGAGACCGCGCACGGTGATGGGGAAGTTCCAGTCGATGTCTCCGCGCTGCGGCAGATAGGCGATTTCGTGGCTGCTGCGGGTCAGCGGCTTGCCACGCCAGAGGATGCTGCCGCTGTCACCGGCGATGAGGCCTGCGAGGGATTTCAGCAGCGTGCTCTTGCCTGCGCCGTTGGGGCCGATGAGGGCCATGCTGCGGCCGCACTCGGTCGCGAAGTTGATCTTCTCGAGCGCCCTGACCTCCTGATACTGCACGCTGAGATCGACGACTTCGAGGCGGTGATGCTGCGTGTGCTCGCAGCCGCCGCCCCAACAGACGTGCTCCTTGGTTTGGTCATGGCTGGTCGCGGCGCTCATTCCCAGATGAAGGTGATGACTTCGTCGATGCTGCCAGCGGAAGACCAGCGTGTCTCGCTGCGTGCTTCGAGGCCATCGGGTTCGATTTCGAGCGTGAGGGCGGTGTCGGGCGTGCCGTCGGGCCAGGTGGCGCTGAGAAAGGCATCCACGCCTTCCTCTAGCGAAGCAAGAACAGTGTCGATTTCGATCGGTGGAGGGTCGATGGCGGCGATCAGCTCCTTGTCGGCGATCTTGAGACTGAACGTGGAGGGTTTGTGAGCGAAACGCAGGCGAAGCAGGGCTTTCATGCTCTGTTTCTCCTTCGCCACGACCTGCGGGGCGGATTTTTCCTGCGCATTGCCGGTGAGGTGGCCCAGCGGAACCGCCAGCACGATGAACGCGAGGACGAGCAGGAAAATCTGAATGGGCGGAAATCCACGCATGGTTCAATTCGCGGGAGCAGGTGCCAGGGCCGCGACGATGGCGCGGACGTTGTGTGCGAGCATCGTCTCAAAGGTGTGCGCGTGCTTGGCGGTGCCGTCGGCGACGAGCGAGTCGCCGATTTTTACGCCCGTGCTGCGGGCGATCTCGGCGAGCACTTTGGGATTCGCCTGATCCTCGGGAAAGACGGCCTTGATGCCATGCTCGCGGATTTCCGCGATCGTTTCGGCCACGTGTTTCGAGTCGGCGTCGTCGTTGCGGCCGACGCCGAGGAGGGAGATGGGTTCAAAGCCGTACTCTTTGCAGAAGTAGCCGAAGGCGGAATGCGCGGTGACGAGCTTGCGGTCTTTGCGGGAGATCTTCGCAACTTCCTTCTGCGCCCACCTTTTCAGCTCGTCGAAGCGCTTGCCGGCGGCCTTGGCCCCGGCTTCGTATGCGCCCTTGTTGGCAGGATCTGCTTCACCAAGCACGTCGGACATGATGCGTGAGGCACGCTTCATGTTTTCCGCGCTGTGCCACCAGTGGGGATCAAACTGACCGTGATGATGATCGTGTTCACCATGGTCATGTTCGCAGACGAAGGGGATGGAGGGCACTTTTTCACCGATCTCGACCAGCTTGACTCCGGCGCCGAGACTGTCGCGAAGCTTGTCCAGGTAAGTTTCGAGTTCCTTGCCAGAGGCAAGCAGGAGTCTGGCGCCGCGCATCTCCGCGATGTCCTTTGGCGAGGGCTCGAAGTGATGGATGTCGCTCCCAGGCTTGAGGATTTCGACCACCTCCACATTTGCGCCGCCGACCTGCCGTGCGAGATCCGCCACAATGGGATGCAGGGAGGCGACCTTGAGCGGAGCGGCGTTGCCGACAGAAACGGTCAGAAGGCAGAAGAAGGCGGTGACGAAGGCTTTCATAGTTGCAGGCTTGAGCAACGAGTAAATCCCCGCGGCACCTTTTGCAAATTGATTGCGATTTATACTCAATCGAGCGCCATCGGTGACCAGCGCACGCGTCGGTCAAAGAACACGAAAAGCCCCGAGGCTCTTTCGAAACCTCGGGGCGTCTGATGTTCGTTCGCCGAAGTTTACGGCAGGCTTGTCGCGCCCATGAGGAAGCGGTCGCATTCGCGGGCGGCACCGCGGCCTTCGTTGAAGGCCCAGACGACGAGGGATTGACCACGGCGGCAGTCACCGGCGGCGAAGACGCCAGGGAGGCTGGTGGTGTATTTCTCGTGCTCGGCCTTGATGTTGCTGCGGGCATCGCGCTCGACGTTGAGGGCGTCGAGGAGTGGCTGCTCAGGTCCGAGGAAGCCCATGGCGAGCAGGACGAGCTGTGCAGGGAGGACTTTTTCGGTCCCTGGGATCTTCTGCGGGCCGAAATTGCCCTTCTCGTCCTTCTTCCACTCGACATTGACGACGTGGACGGCTTTGACGTTGCCGTTTTCGTCGCCTTCGAAGTGGGTGGCGGTGGTGAGATAGACTCGGGGATCGTCGCCGAACTTGGCGGCGGCTTCTTCCTGGCCGTAGTCCATCTTGTAGGTCTTCGGCCATTCGGGCCACGGATTGTTCGCGGCGCGGGTGAGCGGCGGCTTGGCCATGATTTCGAGCTGCGTGACGGTTTTGCAGCCGTGACGGACGCTGGTGCCCACGCAGTCGGTGCCGGTGTCGCCACCACCGATGATGACGACGTCCTTGCCGTCGGCGGTGATGTATTCGCCGCTTGGATCGAGCACGGCCTTGGTGTTCGCCGTGAGGAAGTCCATGGCGAAGTGGATGCCCTTCAATTCGCGACCGGGGATCGGGAGATCGCGCGGCTTGGTGGCTCCGGTAGCCACGATGATGGCGTCAAAGTCCTTGCGAAGCTGCTCGGCAGTGATGTCGGAGCCGACATTGACGTTGCACCTGAAGGTGACGCCTTCGTCTTCCAGCAGTTTCACGCGGCGGAGCACGACTTCGTTCTTGTCGAGCTTCATGTTGGGGATGCCATACATGAGGAGGCCGCCGGGGCGGTCGGCGCGTTCGAAGACGGTGACGGTGTGGCCGGCCTTGTTGAGCTGGGCGGCGGCGCTGAGCCCAGCGGGGCCTGAGCCGATGACGGCAACCGTTTTACCGGTGCGCTTTTCAGGCGGCTCGGGCTTCACCCAGCCTTCTTCCCAGCCTTTGTCGATGATGCTGACCTCGATGTTTTTGATCGTGACCGGCGGCTCGTGGATGCCGAGCACGCATGAACCTTCGCAAGGGGCGGGGCAGACGCGGCCGGTGAACTCGGGGAAGTTGTTCGTCTTGTGCAGGCGGTCGAGCGCCTCCTTCCACAGGCCGCGATAAATGAGATCATTCCATTCGGGGATAATGTTGTTGATCGGGCAGCCGGAGGCCATGCCGCTGATGAGCGTGCCGCTGTGGCAAAAGGGGATGCCGCAGTCCATGCAGCGGGCGCCCTGGTTTTTCAGGCGGTCTTCGGGCAGGTGTAGGTGAAACTCCTTCCAGTCCTTGATGCGCTCTAGCGGATCGCGGTCGGCGGGGATTTCGCGTTCGAATTCGATGAAGCCGGTTGGTTTTCCCATGGTCTCTGGTCTGTGAAAAGGTGTTGTCTTTGGGGTTCGTTTCGGGCGCGGCGGATACTAGCTGCCTCCGATGCGGGCGACGTCTTTGGCGTTGGCTTCGAAGGCGGCGATCAGCGCGTCGTCTCCGGTGAGGCCGTCGTCCTTGGCTTTCTTGAGCGCCTTTAGCACGCGGGCGTAATCCCGCGGCAGCACCTTGACGAATTGTTTAACGCTCTGCTCCCAGAGGGCGATCACCTTGAAGGCTTTCTGGCTCTTGGTGGCTTCCGCATGTTTTTTGATCAGTTCATAGAGGCTGTCAATTTCCTCCTGATCGTCGAGCTTCACGAGATCGGCCATGCTGGTGTTGCAATGGTTGGCAAAGTCGCCCGCCTCGTCGAGCACGTAAGCGACGCCGCCGCTCATGCCCGCCGCGAAGTTGCGGCCGGTGGCGCCGAGGACGACGACGCGGCCGCCGGTCATGTATTCGCAGCCGTGGTCGCCCACGCCTTCGACGACGGCGTCCACGCCGCTGTTGCGGACGGCGAAGCGCTCGCCGGCCATGCCGCGAAGGAAGAGCTCTCCGCTCGTCGCACCGTAGAGCGCGGTGTTGCCGGCGATGATGTTCTCGTCGGCAACAAAGTCGGAGCCTTCCGGCGGGTAGATGATGATGCGTCCTCCGCTAAGCCCCTTGCCGATGTAGTCGTTGCCGTCGCCTTCCAGCTCGAGCGTGACACCCTTCGGCACGAAAGCGCCGAAGCTCTGGCCGGCGGTTCCCTTGAACTTCAGCGTCACCGTGTCGTCTGGCAGGCCGTGCCAGTGGCGCTTGGTGATCTCGTTGCCGAGAATCGTGCCGACGGTGCGGTTGACGTTGCGGATGGCGACCTCGGCGGTGACTTTTTCACCCTTCTCGATGGCCGGTTTGCAGAGGTCGAGCAGTGTGGTGATGTCGAGGCTGCGGTCGATGCCGTGATCCTGAATCTCGGTGCAGTAACGACCGACTTCGTCTCCGACGTCCGGACGATAGAGCAGATTGCTGAGATCAATGCCGCGCGCCTTCCAGTGATCGACGGCAGCGCGGGGTTCGAGGACGTCGGTGCGTCCGACCATCTCTTCGAGCGTGCGGAAGCCGAGCTCGGCCATGAGTTCACGCACCTCCTGGGCGATGAATTTCATGAAATTCACCGCGTGATCCGGATCACCGGAGAATTTGGCGCGCAGGTCCGGATTCTGCGTGGCGACGCCGACCGGGCAGGTGTTCAGGTGGCAGACGCGCATCATGATGCAGCCCAGCGTGACGAGCGGAGCGGTGGCAAAACCGAACTCCTCGGCTCCGAGCAGCGCGGCGATGACGACATCACGTCCAGTCTTCATCTGACCGTCCGCTTCGACGACGATGCGGCTGCGCAGATTGTTAAGGACGAGCGTCTGGTGCGTCTCGGCGAGACCGAGTTCCCATGGCAGGCCTGCGTGCTTCACGGAGGTCTGTGGGGAGGCTCCCGTGCCGCCGTCGAATCCGGAGATGAGCACCACGTCGGAGTGGGCCTTCGCCACACCGGCGGCGATGGTGCCGACGCCGACTTCGGAGACGAGCTTCACGCTGATGCGGGCTTCGCGGTTCGCGTTCTTCAGGTCGTGGATGAGCTGGGCGAGATCCTCGATGGAGTAGATGTCGTGATGCGGAGGCGGCGAGATGAGGCCGACACCGGGAGTCGAATGACGCACCTTGGCGATCCAAGGATAAACCTTGCCGCCGGGAAGCTGGCCGCCTTCACCGGGTTTGGCCCCCTGGGCCATCTTGATCTGGATTTCCTTCGCCTGCGAGAGGTAGAGGCTGGTGACGCCGAATCGACCGGAGGCCACCTGCTTGATCGCACTGTTCTTCGAGTCGCCGCGCTCGTTGGTCCAGGTGAAGCGCTCAGGATCCTCGCCGCCTTCACCGGTGTTCGACTTGCCGCCGATCCGGTTCATGGCGATGGCGAGGGACTCGTGCGCCTCCTTCGAAATGGAGCCATAGCTCATCGCGCCCGTCTTGAAGCGCTTCATGATGGCCTCGACGGATTCGACCTCCTCGATCGGCACAGGAGTGCGCTGCTTGAATTCGAGCAGGCCGCGAAGGGTGTAGAACTGCTTCACCTGGGTGTTCACCAGGGTGCTGTACTGCTTGAAAGTGTCGTAATTGCCCGTGCGGACGGCCTTCTGAAGCGTGTGAATGGTGAGCGGGTTGAAAAGGTGGGCTTCACCTTCCTTGCGCCACTGGTAGTCACCGCCGACGTCGAGGGCATGCACCTGGGAATCGCGGTCAGGGAATCCGCGCATGTGCCGCTGGATGGCCTCTTCGGCGATGACACGGATGTCGCTGCCTTCCACGCGCGTAGCGGTCCAGGTGAAGTACTTGTCCACCACGCTCTGGCTGAGGCCGACGGCCTCAAAGATCTGCGCACCGCGGTAGCTCTGCATCGTGGAGATGCCGATCTTCGAGGCGACCTTGATGACGCCCTTGGTGGCGGCCTTGATGTAGTTATAAACCGCCGTCTTGTGATCGACGTTCGGCAGGAGCCCCTGGCGGATCATGTCGTCCAGCGTCTCGAAGGCGAGGTAGGGATTGATCGCACCGCAGCCGTAGCCGATGAGCGTGCAGAAGTGATGCACTTCACGCGGCTCACCGGACTCCAGCACGAGATCGCACTGCGTGCGCGTGCCTTTGCGGATGAGATGGTGGTGCAGGCCGCCGACGGCGAGCAGCGCCGGGATTGCAGCCTTGTCCTCGCTGACGCCGCGATCGGAGAGGATGAGAATGTTCCAGCCCTGGGTGACGAGCTCGTCGGCCTTGGTGCAGATTTTGGCCATCGCCTTTTCCAAACCAGCGGCGCCCTGCTTCGGATCGAAGAGGATGTCGATCGTGGCGGACTTGAACTCGCCCTCGGCCACGCTCTTGAGCTTGGCGATGTCTTCGTTGCTGAGGATCGGTGTTTTCAGCTCGATCAGATGACAGCTTTCCGGCTTCGGATCAAGCAGGTTGCCTTCCGCACCGATGGTGGTCACCGGCGAGGTGACGATCTCCTCGCGGATGCAGTCGATGGGCGGGTTCGTGACCTGCGCGAAGAGCTGCTTGAAGTAATCGTAGAGAAGCTTGGACTTGTTCGAGAGCACCGCGATGGGGATGTCCGTGCCCATCGAACCGGTGGCCTCCACGCCGTCGCGTCCCATGGGGACCATGAGCTTGCGCAGGTCTTCAAAGGTGTAGCCAAAGGCCTGCTGCCGCTGGAGCATGGTTTCGTGATCCGGCGGAGACACGGGGTCTCCGTCCTTGATGTCCGCCAGCTTCACGAGGTGCTGGTCCAGCCACTCGCGGTAGGGCTTCTCGGCGGCGATCTTCGCCTTGATCTCATCATCCGGGACGATGCGGCCTTCCTCCATGTTCACGATGAACATCTTGCCCGGCTGCAGGCGGCCTTTGAGCTTCACGTTCTCAGGAGCGACGGGCAGCACGCCGGCCTCGGAGGCCATGATCACGAGGTCGTCCTTCGTGACGTAGTAGCGGGAGGGCCGCAGGCCGTTGCGGTCCAGCGTCGCACCCATCATGGTGCCATCGGTGAAGGCCACGGAAGCCGGGCCGTCCCAGGGTTCCATGAGGCAGGAATGATACTGGTAGAAGGCCTTGCGCTTCTCATCCATCGACTCATGGCCGCTCCAAGGCTCGGGAATCATCATCATCATCGCATGCGGCAGCGAGCGGCCGCCCATGACGAGGAGTTCGAGCACGTTGTCGAACATGGCCGAGTCGGAACCGCTTTCGTTCACGATCGGGAAAATCTTGTTCACGTCGTCAAAAAGCGGGCTTTCCAGCAGGGACTGGCGGGCCTTCATCCAGTTGATGTTGCCGCGCAGCGTGTTGATTTCGCCGTTGTGGGCGATGTAGCGGTAGGGATGCGAGCGCTCCCAGCTCGGGAAAGTGTTCGTCGAGAAGCGGGAATGGACCAGCGCCAGCGCGGATTCCATGTCCGGATCCTGAAGATCGAGGAAGAACGCACCGACCTGCTCCGGCATGAGCATGCCCTTATAGACAAGCGTGCGGGACGACAGGCTGGAGCAGTACCAGTGCTCGTCGATCTCCGCCGTGCGGATCGCCGTGACGGAACGCTTGCGGATCACATAGAGCTTCCGCTCAAAGGTCTGCTGGTCCGGACAGTCTTCTCCGCGTTCGATGAACGCCATGCGCATGAAGGGTTCGCTGGCCTTGGCGGTCGCGCCGATCATGGAATTGTCCACCGGCACGTCGCGCCAGCCGAGCACCTTCTGGCCTTCCTCGGCCACGATTTTTTCGAAGACCTTCGCGCCGGCGGCACGCAGGGCGGGATCCGGGGAACAGTAGGCCATGGCGATGCCGAAATGACCCGTCTTCGGCAGTTCGATGCCTTCGATGGCGGCCACTTTCCGGGCAAATTTGTCCGGGAGCTGCATCAGGATGCCGGCACCGTCTCCAGTGTTCTTTTCGCTTCCGACAGCGCCGCGATGGTCGAGATTGATGAGGATCGTCAAACCCTGCTGGACGATTTCGTGCGATTTCTTCCCCTTCATCTGACAAATGAAACCGACGCCGCAGGCGTCGTGTTCGAACTGCGGGTCATAGAGGCCTTGCTTGGGTGGGAGTCCGTGATTTCTCATTTTTGCTACAAAGGGGGGGCGGGATTTAGGCCAGCCCGGGAGGTAAATCAATCAGCATTCTGCCTGCCAAGTCACGGTTCTATTTTCCGCGACCGGGCAGCCTGAACGGCTGGCTGCTTCAATACGCTCCGCAGCCCAGTCAGGCGCACGCTTCATCCCGCGGCTGTTTTGGGGGCGTCGCTCGTGATTCCGCCTCCATCCAGGCGGCAGCCCCGGGCCTCCTATGCACATTTTTGCCAGAGGGATCATTCCCCCCGGTCATGTGGAAAAACAGTGCTGGTTAGCTCGTGCAAAGCGTTGGGGCCGTGGCAAGAAGCACGGATGCTCCGATTGGTTCTCCTTCTCGCCCTCACCACAGTGGGCTTTGCCGCCGAAATCGTCCTCAAGCCCGGCAATCTGGCCGCCGTGCTGGAAGCGGCCCGCAAAGCGCCGAAGCCGGTGAGAATCATCGTCGAAGACGGCGTGCATCCGCTCACGGAAACGATCCAGCTCGGCAAAGAGGACTCGCAGGTGACCTGGGTCGGCCCAAACGCGATCTTCCGCGCCGGAAAACCGATCACCGGCTGGCAGAAAAGCGAAGGCGGACTCTGGAAAGCCACGTTGCCGGACAAGGCGTGGAAATTCGAGCAACTCTGGATCAACGGCCGCCGCGCCACTCTGGCCCGCTCGCCGAACAAGGGCTACCACCACATCACCGAGGCCGTCGGTCCGGGAGTGTTCTCCGATTTGAAAGAGCACATGAACTTCCACGCCTTCAGCATCGCACCGGAGCAGTATGACGTGCTCAAAGCGATCCCGCAGGCCGAACGCGATGACGTGCTGCTGACCGTGACGCATGCCTGGGCCGTCGGGCAGTGCCGCATCAAGGCGCTGAGCGACGAAGCGCTCGCGGTGCGGATCAAAGGCCGCTCGCGCTATCCCTTTGTCGAGTTCGAGCCCGATCAGCGCTTCTGGATGGAAAATTTCCGCGCAGCACTGGACGCGCCGGGCGAGTGGTTTCTCGACAAGGCGAAGGGCGAAGTGCTCTATCTGCCACTGCCCGGCGAGGACATGACGAAGGCGGAGGTCATCGCGCCGGTGGTGGAGACGTTCCTCATCATCAAAGGCGCGAGCGATGTGCGCTTTGAGGGCATCCGCTATGAATACAGCAACCATCTTTACCCCGCCGACGGTCTGCACGACGGCCAGGCGGCCACGACGAGCGGCGGCGCCATCGAGATCGAGGACTCGCGCGGCATTCACTTCGCGAACTGCGAGATCGCGCACACCGGCCTGCACGCGATCTGGTTCAAAAACGGCTGCGCGGATTCCTCGGTCACACATTGTCATCTGCACGACCTCGGCGGTGGCGGTGTGTATGTCGGCGAGACGAAGCGCCCGGAGGACGAGCGAGTGAATCATCACATCACCATCGACGACTGCATCATTCAGCACGGCGGACGTCTGCACCCCAGCGCCTGCGGCGTGGTCTTCACGCACACGCGGCACTGCGCGGTCACGCATTGCGACATCGGTGATTTTTATTATTCCGGCGTCAGCGCGGGATGGAACTGGGGCTATGGCGACACCGCCTCGTGCGAAACCCTGGTGGAGAACAATCACATCCACCACCTCGGCTGGGCTTACCTCAGTGACATGGGCGGCTTCTACGGCCTCGGCACCTCGCCGGGCACCGCCATCCGCGGCAATCACGTGCATCACGTCGCGGCGCATCGCTATGGCGGCTGGGGGCTCTACAACGACGAGGGCAGCAGCACCGTGCTCATGGAAAACAACCTCGTGCATGACACCTGGAACGCCGGCTTCCACCAGCACTACGGCTACTTCAACACTGTGCGGAACAACATCTTCGCCTTCGGCCACACCGCACAGATCCAGGCCACCCGCAACGAACCGCGCCTGCGCTTCCGCTACCTGAACAACATCGTCGTGTGGGATCCCGAGTCGCCGCTGCTCGACGGCGGCGAGTGGAACTGGAAGTTCTTCGACAAGATCGATCGCGGCGATCCCAAAGACAGCCTCGTCTTCCGCAACAACCTCTACTGGCCCACCGACGGCAAAATTCCGCCGCACCTCACCAAGACGCACTTCACCTGGGATGAATGGCGCAAGCTCGGCCGCGACTCCGGCAGCCTCTTTGCCGACCCGCTCTTTGAAGACATCGCAAAACGCGACTTCCGCCTCAAGCCCGGCTCGCCCGCCGGAAAGATCGGCTTCAAGCCCTGGGACCTCACGCTCGCCGGCGTGCGCAAAACGGATGCCGCATGGCAGGCGCTCGCCGCGCAGGGCCACGACTATCCCACATGGGACACCGACGCCAAACCGTGGCCCGCGCCGCCGTATCGCATCGATCAGGACTTCGAGCACTCCGGCCTCGGTGTCATTGGCATTCGCGGCGCGAAGTATGATCGCGAAAACAAAGGCGAAAGCATCGGCGTGACCGATGAGACCTCCTCGCCCTTCACGCCCGGCGGCAAACGCTGCCTCAAGGTGCTCGACGCGCCCGGCTTGAAGCACAGCTACGATCCCGTGCTCGACATCTACCCGAAATGGGAATCTGGCACCTTTTATGTGAGCTTCGACATCATGGGCCAAGCTGGTGCCGATTGGTTCTTCGAGATGCGCGCAGGCAACGGCGGCGAGTTTGCCGCAGGCCCCTATGTGCGCTGGCAGAATGGCAGGCTCGTCGCTGGAGTCGATGGCAAGACCGAGCTTGCCACCATTCCTGCCAGCGAGTGGATTCGCCTCGAAATCCGCGCCACCACCGGCAGCGAGGGCAAAGCAGGTAGCTGGAGCCTTACCTTGACCCGCCAGGACGGCACCAAGAAGGCCTCCGATTTGCTCCCCGCTAAACCCGGCTGGACCAGCGCCAGCTACCTGCTCTTCAGCGCCCTCAGCCCGAAGAAGACCGCGTTCTTCATCGACAACGTGAAGATGGAGCAAGTGGCCAAGTAGCTTCGAGCGGTGTTCGATTTGGGGTATTCGACAAATCTCTGTTATTGTGTTCAGCTCCTAATTATGAAACTGCTCGCAAATCTACGCCCTGAACTGCTTCCAGAATGGGACGCCAGCAGAAATGGCAAGATGACATTCGATGCGGTGACAGCCCACTCGAAGATTCGTGTGTGGTGGCGATGCACCATGGATAAGAGACATGGGTGGCAAGCTCAGGTTCGTGACCGCACATTGGGCCATGGCTGCCCGTATTGTTCTGGCCGCTATACGCTCCGTGAGGAGTCGTTCGGCACTCTTTACCCGCAGTTAGCCAAGCAGTTACACCCATCCAAAAACCTCGGATTCGATCCCTTCGCGACTGCACCATTGAGCAACAAAAAGGTCTTTTGGGTATGCTCAAAGCATCCTGACCATGTTTGGGAATCGAGGCTGTCCGGACGAACTGAGTCTGATGCAGGGTGTCCGATTTGCCGGCAAACCGCCTCCTCGTTAGCAAATGCAGCGCCTGAACTGGCGAAAGAGTGGCACCCAAAAAAGAATCTCCCGCACACACCTGAAACGACTTCGACTGGCTCACGCCTCAAAGCATGGTGGCAGTGCAAGACCAACCCTCAGCACGTCTGGGACGCTCAAGTGCGAATGAGGGTGGATGCGAAAACAGGATGCCCTGTATGTGCCCGTTCTCAGCCTCAGAGTTCAAGACCCACGCTGAGAGCTTTCTCAGCAGATCTCACAAAGCAGTGGCATCCAACAAGGAACGGGGGACTAACTCCTGATGACGTGACCGTCGGTTCACACAGAAGTGTCTGGTGGAAGTGCGAAGTTGCCCCTGATCACGAGTGGAGTGCCCCAGTGCGTAATCGTGCGAGACTTGGGCATGGGTGTCCCATGTGCTCTACTCGAACCGGGCGGGCATCTCGTGGATCGAACCTCGCGGACAAGCATCCAAAACTGGCAGCTCAATGGCACGCCGAAAAGAACGGAACATTGAGACCGGAGAACGTAACCCCTGGAAGCACAAAAAGAGTCTGGTGGAAGTGCTTTGGTGATCCGCCGCACATTTGGGATGCCAGCATTTACAATCGCACGTCACGACAACCTGAAGGCGAGTGTGCGTTTTGCGCCAAAACTCGCCTCACTGACTGCAATTCATTACTCACAGTGCATCCCGACCTCGCGGCGGAATGGCATCCCACCAAAAATGGCTCTCTCACCGCCGCTGATGTTTCAAGGGCTAGCGGCAAGAAAGTGTGGTGGCGTTGTGGAAAGGAACCATCGCATGAATGGATCGCCATGGTTAAAAACCGCACCATCCACAAAAGTGGCTGTCCGGGGTGTGAAGCTGCTCAGAGGGCGGAACGCCTTCAGATTGGCTTGCTGGAATCGGTGCAACTCAACGTCGATTGCCAAAAGACACTGCTTCACAACCTGGATTCGTTGCGCGCTTTCGTGAAGCAAGGGCGGATGAAGACGGTGCACATGACCCAGGCACTCTACCGCATGGTTTATTCGTCTGCGATTACCGCTCTTGAGACATTCCTTTCGGATTCTTTCTATCAAAACGTAGTTCCGAGTCAGACTCGAATGGAAAAGCTGCTCTCGACGGCACCAGAGTTTGCAGATCGCAAATACAGCATCGCCGAAGTCGTAAATTGGAGCCAGAACGTCAAAAAGAAGGTCAGTGAATACCTTTACGACATCGTGTGGCACAACTTGAGCAAAGTGAAGATGATGTATTCGGCTGTGTTGGGCATCGAGTTCCCGTCTGACATGGCCTCACTGCATCGAGCGGTGTCAATTCGTCATGATCTGGTTCACCGAAACGGGCGAACGAAGGATAATCGCCTTCACACGTTCAAACCAGACGAATTACTGAAGCTATTCGCGTCGATCGAAGACTTTGCTGCTCAGATTCAACTGCGCCTTGATCAGATTGGGGCCGAGTCTTGAATCCTTCAGGAGCATTCCGATTCATTTGGAGCCCTCCATCTCCAAGCGGACAATCTCCGCCAGTTGCTTCGCTGTCGGCAATCGGCCCTTCAACTCACCCGGCAGCTTCGACTGCAAGCTGTAGGCGGCGACGCCGATGGGGTTGGCCTTGGTGCGCAGGGCGTATTCGACCTCCACGTCATCCTTTTCGGCGCAGAGGATGATGCCGATGGAGGGCTGGTCGCCGGGGGCGCGTTCGGTGTCGTTGAGGAGGTTCAAGTAGAAGTCCATCTTGCCCGCGAACTCGGGCTCGAAGGGGCCGAGCTTTAACTCGAAGGCGACGAGGGCCTTGAGGAAGCGATGGTAGAAGAGCAGGTCGATGAAATACTCCTTCTTCCCCAGCACGAGCCGGTGCTGCCTGCCGACGAAGCAGAAGCCGTAACCAAGCTCCAGCAGGAATGCCTGGAGCCGTGTGATGAGGCGGTCCTCAAGCTCACGCTCCTTCATGACGCGGCGCAGGCCGAGGAACTCGAGGTTGTAGGAGCTTTTGAGCATCTCCTCCGCCTGCTCCGCAAAGTGCTCCGGCAGCGCGAGGCCGAAGTTGTGCGTCTTCTTCTCCGTGACCGCCCGCTCGTAGGCCCCGGCCTTGATCTGGTTCAAAAGCACGTTCCGCGACCACCCAAAGCTGGCCGTGGCACGGAGATACCAGAGGCGGGCTGCGGGGGCGGAGACCTTGTCGAGGAGGAAGCGATGATGACCCCAGGGAATTTCTGCCACAAGCTGTGGCAGAATTTGAGCGGCGTCTGTTTTTTCCAATTTGGCCACAGCTTGTGGCCATTTTTCGACAGTCGTTTCTGCGACGGCTTGTCGCATAACTTTGGTGCTTGATGGTCCAAGCCTCAATTTGGCCACAAGCTGTGGCCAAATTGCAGGATCACTGTAAGCGACATAAAATCGCTTCATGTCCCGCAAGTTCCGAGGTGAGAAGCCTTTCATGTCAGGAAACGCCGCTCGCAGCTCCGCTGCGACCATTTCCACTACGGACTCGCCCCAGCCGAGGGCTTTCTGCTTCTCGACGATGCTCCGTCCAATGTCCCAGTAGAGCGTGACCAGCTCGCAATTGACATGACGAGCCGCTGACAGCCGGGCGCTGGTGATGCGGGACTTCAAATCAGTCACGAACTGCCGGTAATCCGTGCTGAGAGCCAGGGCGGTGTCGCGGGACTTTTTCATCGCATCAAGATGGGCGGCTGTTTTCAAACGCCACTGCTTCTTCACATAAACCGCATGGTATCCTGCCCCTGCGCCGCACCCTTCACAGGCGACGGAAGCACAGTCATTCTTCAGCTCTCCAAGGCCATTCCAGTCCAAGTCGGTCGGCGGTTGGCGCCTCTTGATGCTGAATTCCATCAGCGAAGTGAAGGGCTTCGTCGGCCGCGGGATGAGCACGGATGGCAAATCGCATTATCCGATGGGATCGAACGACCAGACGATGCCCTGGTTTCTCGGTTTGTGGCGTTATTGGGAAGCCGGAGTCGCCACCAAACCCGGATGGACCGACGCCAGCTACCTGCTGTTCAGCGCCCTCGGCACCAAGAAGACCGCGTTCTTCATCGACAACGTGAAGCTGGAACAAACGCCCGCCCCCTGACCTCTCAGCGGGCGAGGTCCGACATGACAGCGCCGACCGGCGCTCATCCGCCTTGCAAGACACGCGGGCCGCCGCTAGACCATGCAGCATGGTTCGTCTCACAATTCTCGGCAGCGGCAGCTCGGGAAATTGCGCCGTCATTTCGACGGATCGCACGACTCTGCTGCTGGACGCCGGCCTCAGCGCGAAGCAGATCTGCCTGCGTCTCGACGCCTGCGGCTACTCGCTGGACATGCTGGACGGCATCCTGCTGACTCATGAGCACCAGGACCACACGGGCGGCCTCGAAGTGCTCAGCCGGAAGCGGCAGGTTCCGCTTTTCTGCACCGCCTTGACCCAGGAGACCCTGGCCGGCAGCCTGGGCTTCAAAAAGACGCCGCCGTGGCGCATCATGACGACCGGATCGACCTTTGAGTTTCAGGACCTGCGCATCGAATCCTTCCCCGTCCCCCATGACGCCGTCGATCCCGTCGGCTACGTCATCAGCGACGAGGATTCGCGTCTCGGCATCCTGAGCGATGTCGGATTCGTCACCAACCTGATCAAGGACCGTCTCAAAAACTCCGACAGCCTCTTCATCGAGGCCAACTACGACACCCAGCTCCTCGAAAACGACACCAAACGGCCGTGGAGCACCAAGCAGCGCATCAGCTCCCGCCACGGGCATCTTTCCAACGAACAGGCCGCCGAACTCGTCCGCGAAGTGGCGCACCCCGAGCTGAGCCACGTCGTGCTGGGACACTTGAGCGATGACTGCAACGATCCGGCGGTCGCCGCCCGCCACATTCGCCAGGCGCTCGACGCCGCTGGAGCCACGGAGGCGCGGGTCACCTGCGCGGAGCGCCGCCAGCCGACACCGACGATCGAAGTCGTGCGCAAGCGCCGCAGCTCCACCGTGAGCTTCTGCTTCGCCCCGGCGGACGACAGCGGGCAGCTCGCGCTGCTTTGACCGCCCATGAACTCCCGCCTTCTCATCCGCAGCACGCTGACGGTTCTTCTCATCACCGCACTTTGGCTGGCGTGGTGGATCTTTGGTCGCTCTCCCGAGGCGCAGATTCGGTCGGCACAGGCCGGCCTGATCGCCGCCGTCGAAGACCGTGACTGGGACGAGATCGCGTCATTCCTCGCCGACTCCTACACCGACGCGTATGGCAACAACCGCGAATCAGCGATCACGCACGGAAAGAAGCTCCTGGGTGGATTCTACACGCTGACCCTTCTGACGGATCAGACCGCCGTGCGGGCCGCCAAGGGCCAGGGAATGGTGCAGGCGATGATCCGCCTCGAAGGCAACGGCATCGGCTACAGCCATGCCGTTCTCGGTCGCGTGAACCAGCTTTCCGAACCCTGGATCTTTCACTGGAGCAATCCCGGCGGCTGGCCATGGGACTGGCAGGTCACCATGATCCACAACGACCAAGTGCGCTGAAACAGCTACGGCTGCTCACCGATCTTCAGCACTTCGAGCTTCTTGCTCACCTGGTGCCGCTGCAATTCGCGACCACCGAGCGTGGCGCGAATGATGAGTGTCTGACCGACCCGCACCTTGATCATCGCCTCGTCACCGCTCTCCATCCGGCGCACCAGTTGTTCATTGTCGCCGCCGGGTGCGATGCCGAAGATGCGCACCCCGCCGTCGTGGTTGTTGGTGACGACGAGGTCCGCAGGATCGCCCGCCTTGGGCGCCTGGCGAGGCGCGGTTGCGGCAGCCGGCACCGGCTTCTTTGGCGGCAGTGCGCTCGTGGGAGGCACCGGCGCAGCGCGTGGAATCGCCGGCGCGGTCATCGGACGGTTCACACTGGAAGGCTGCCTCTTGAATGAAGGCTCGACGATTTCGACCGGTTTGGCCGCGGATGCCAGGCGCTTCGGCTGCTTCGACGCTCCGCAGTTGAAATGTTCGAGCATTTCCTCGCGAGCGGGCTCCAGTTCCAGATCGCAGTAGGGCTTGATGTTGCGGAGGTGATCTTCGGCCATTTCGAGCTCGGGCGTGGTGAACTTCGACGGATCGAAGGGCGTCATGCGTTTCCGTTCGAGCTCGTCAAACTCACGCGCCAGGCCCTCACGCCGCCCAAGCAGGGTGTTGCGGCTGGCCATCGCCGCGCCTGCACCGCGATTGAACTGCGCCTCCAGATTCGCGATCTGCGCGGCCATCTGAGCATCCTGATTCTGCAGCAAAACCATCTGCTGGCGGATCTGCTGCATCTCGGCCTGGTGCTGCTGCATCTCCGCCATGACCTGAACGGCCTCGGCGGGATTCTGCGTGGCCATCATCTGATAATCCTGCTGATCCTGGGCCATGCAGATGTTGATCTGCTGCAGGCGTGCGTTCAGCGGCTGAAACTGTGCGGCGATGAGCTGCCGCTGCTGGGCGAAGCCGGCCGCCTGCACCCGCAACTGCTCGTACTGGGCGATCGTGGCATCGAGTTTTTGGATCTCCCCATCCAGGGCGGCCACCTCCCTGCTGAGGACGGCCTGCCGCTGCTCCATGCGCCCGACGTCGGCATTTCTCGCCTCGGTGGCTTCAGTGAGCAGGCGGTTTCTCTCCTGATCCAACTCCATTTTCCACTGGTCGTAAGCCTTCGCGACGTGATCCCGCCCTTCCCCACAGGCCACCCGCATTTCACCCTGAAGCCCTGAAAACAATTCGCTCTCCAGCAGCACGGCATCTCCCGGGCTGACCATGTCCTGCCACGGACCTTTCACCATGCCCAAGGCCACACCGCAGTAGTAGGCGGTATCCTCCGCTGCCACGGTGGCCGCCCGGTCGGAGTAGTGATTTCGCACCAGCGAGCGGATCTCGCGGATCGCCTGCTCGGGCCGGTGAAGGCAGAGAGTCATCCACAGGCGGGTGCCGCAGGCGCGATCCCAGACGGGACTGTCACTCTTCTTGCCGATGGCGGCGGCGAGGCTCTGCTGCGCCGCCTCGTACTCTCCGGCGCTGAGTTCAGTCAAGCCGCGGACGTAGTTGACGCCGCACTCCCCGCCGCTGTCGGCTTTCAATGCGCGCTGATAGGCGCGTTCGGCAGCGGCTTTGGCCTGAGCGGAGTCTCCCCAGCCATCGGTCAGCATGTCACGAAGGTAGGCATGCAGCAGTTCATTGCAGGGCTGGAGTTCCAGAATGATCTGACCTTCATCGTCGCACACGACCTTCAGCGGACCGGAATACGGATCGCAGTCCGGTGCATCGACCATCACCGTGTAATCGCCGTTTGCGAGCATCTTCACGATGGCTTCGCCTTTGGCATTGGTCACGAAAGGCTGGTTCGGCGGCGTGGGCAGATTGCCGCCGGGCTGCAGCATTATCTCCGCCTCCGCCACGGGCAAACGGACGTCGTTGTCCTTGTTCTTGCCACTGCTGATGCGCTTCACCACGAGGATGGCGAGGTCGCACTTCTCCTTTTTCGGCGGCGGCGGACTGAGGAGAAAATCGTGCGCGTATTCCAGTGTATCCGCCGGCACCGTGAAGCCGCGGCCGTGATCCTCGGGCGCATAACCCGCAGCCGTGACACGATACTGATAATCGCCAGGAGCGAGACCGCGGATCGCGTAATACCCGCCAGGTGCCTGCGCCGTCGCGCTTGCCACCACTTTGCCACCGGACAGCAGTTCCACCTTCGCACCCGGGAGCACACCGGTCATGACGCCCTTGTCATCCTGACTGAAGACGCGTCCATGCACGGTCGGCTTTTGCTGAGTCACCGCCACAGAAGGTGCCGGATTCGGCGCGGGCTTCTTCGTGTGTTCCTTCCACAGCAGGAAATCATGAGCGTACTCGATCTCGCCCTCCGGAAGGTCAAAACCGCGCTTCTCGTCCTCGTCCTTGTATCCCGCCGCAGTGACCTTGTAGCGATAGCCCGCAGCGTCCAGCCCGGAGAGCGCGTAGTAGCCGGAGGCGCTGCTCGTCGCGGTTGCCACGGTGGCGCCGTTTTCGTTTTTGAGTTCGACCCTGGCACCGGCAACAACGCCGATGGCTGCGCCATTCTCGTCCAACCCGAGAACGTAGCCGTGAACGCTGCCAGTCCCGGCATGGAGCAACGCGCACGTCGTCAGGGTAAAGATGAAAAGAATCGCTTTCATGGCGGATTATTCGGGAACGAGGCGCACGCCAAAAACACCCACCGCCGTTGTGTTGTCGGTCGTCTGGAGATCGACGTAGAAGTTGACCGTGACATAGACCCTGCCGCGCGCGATTTGCCTGGCGAGGGCCGCGGAACTCGCTGCGGCGAGAGGCGCATTGGCGGCAACCGTCACATCAAATGTCTGCCCGGCTCTGTTTGAGGTCAGAATGCTGTAGGCGGGATTCAATCCGTAGCCGACAAAATTGCCCGTGCTGAGGTTGGTCAGCTTCAGCGGGATATCGACCCGGAGCATCGGACTTCTTCTGTTGATCTGCGTCAGGGCCGCGCCCGCCACGCTCGGACTTTCAATCGTGAAGAAAGGCTGGCGTCCCTGATTCTGAATATTTCCATTGGTGAGGAAAAGGCCGGGGGTGAGAGGGCCGCTGCTGAGTTCCGCCCTTGCGGCAACCACATCGCTCAAAGCTGCCGGGTCAGTCCCACCTGTGAAGCCCACATGCGCCACGAGGCGCAGCGTTGCCAGGGGAGTCGTCGGAACCGGCACAAAACCCTCGAACCGCATCCTGACGATCTCCGGCCCCGAACCGCCGGCGACGGGCGGATTGCCGGGAACCGGACGGGCGGCAGTATTGATGGCCGCCAAGGGTGCCGCCGTGGGGACGGCAAAGACTTCGTGGGTGTCAAAATTGAGGCCGGTGTGCGACGCCGCGATCGCGTTCAGCCCCCAGGCGATGCGATTGACACCCGCAGCCGGGGCTGTGTAACCCAGCGCGGTCCACGCACTATCCGGCGCGACAACTCCGGGGGTGAAATCAGACCATTGAAAACTCGGCGCCGGTGCCTGTGGCCGCGGATCGAAAGGTGCTCCGGCAGGCCTTGCGGCGCCTCGCACGAGTCCCACGGTGGCCACCGTCGAGCCAAATGGAAACAGGGGGCGCAGCGCCCCCGTGCTCGATGCCAGAATTCGCCCGTTCGCAGCAAAGGCCGTGACCACAGGCCGCACATAGACATAGGGTCGCAGGTTGGCCGGGACTTGATTCACACTGATCGGATACCCCGTCATCAGCTGATTGAAATTGGAGAGGCCAGCGACGGTGGGAACCGAGAACGGGAGAGGATTGACCGTCAGCGGTACGAAAAGCTGTGGCACCGGCAAATCCGGAACGACGGGTGCCAGTTGAATCGTCCACCTCGCGATCTGCGATGTGTTGCCGCCGACCGTCCACGTCACCGTGGGGACATCGTTGACGCAAAGAATGCCGGTCGGTGCGGCGATGCGGACGGCGCTGATGATGGGAACTGCCGGTGGCGTGAGCGGCCGCAGCAGGTTCCGAAGAGCATTCAGAAGCGATACCAGCCCCGGTCGGCGCAAAGGAAGGCCACTGGAGCCGATCCGACGCTGCGGCGGCACGATGGGCGGCGGAGGCAGTGTTTTCGGCGGTCCCACCACCACTTTGGGCGGAGGCTCGGGGACGATCCCTGCGGCAGGAATCACGCCTTTCATTCCCGCCGTCCACAATGGCACCTCCCCCTGGGCCAAAGGCGTGTTCACCAGTCCTCCTTTGTCGTCGTAATGCGCCACTGGAGTCAGCCAGAACGAGGGCAGCGCCTTCTTGTCGTCGGCCTGCTTGTCGCTGTCATAGACTGATTCGCCGTCCGCCTCGACCCTCACCTGTTCGAGTTGCGCACGGTCCGGCACCTTGTCCGCCGGCAACCCGCTGCCGATGACGCCCACGCCCGGCCGGGCCAGCGCCTCCTTCGTCAGCGGATTCATTGAGAGTTCGAATCCGGCCAGCTCAAAGATCTGCGGGTCCGTCTCATCCACCAGCGGATCGGACTCCGAAGAGAGCAGGAATTTGCGTGCGCCAGCCCGAAGATACAGCGGATTGCGGGTGCCGGGCCGGGCACCGTCACCGCTCTTCAAGGTCACGCGCAGTTTTTTCACCCGTGTGCCCGCGACCGCCTCCGCCTGAAATTTTTCATCGGCCTCCTCATACCATGGAGCCGCGCCGGAAACATGTCCGCTCAAGGCGCGGACCAGCGCGTGCTCGGTCTTCAGCGCCGCCTCTTCCTCAGCCGTCAGCTTGTCCTTGTTCACCTTCTCCTCATAGGCCGGCAGCATCTGCAGCAGGCTCTCGCGGCTGGACGCCACCTGCTTCTGGGCATGCGCATTGACGAGCCCGTTCGCGGCGAAGAGTTTTCCATTCACCTCGATCCGGTAACCCGCCAGCACCCAGTCCGAGCGCGCCTGGGAGGCGAATCCGATGCTCTGGAAATCGCCAATGGTCACACCGCTCAACAATTGCGATGCAGTGTGCAACTCGTCGGCGCCCACATCGTCCTCCTTCACCGAAAACTCAAAACTCGCCATCTGTCCGGGTTGAATGGCCGACTGTGAATCCGTCAGCGACGACTTGTGAGGAAAGGCCGCGAAAGACGAAGCGCGTCCTGTTCCACCGAGCGGATAGAGCCGCAGCGGGAAGCCGAGTCCCAGATGCACGTCCACCGCCTCGCTCAAGGCCGCGCCCTCCGTCCCGACGCCGAGAGTGATCTTGATGGACTCGACCGCCTCATCCGCTGGCAGGTTCCCCATCTCAAACGGCGTCTGCCGCAGTCCCTGATGCGGAATGGGTGCCACCACCTCGTCTTCCACCGCTTCTTCCGGCTCTTCGATGTGGACAGCGGGTGTTTCTGCCACCTGAGGCTCCGCCATCATTCCCGCGATCAACGACGGATCGACCTTCGTCACATACAAAGCCCCTGCTCCGACCAAGCCGCCGACAAAGAGCCCCATGAACAGATTTCCCCATCCTGACGGTGGCTTCCTGCGAACGGCGGGTTGATCGGCGTGGTCTTCACTCATGGTAGTAGGAGGTGACACCGGGGCGATGCCGCCATCGGCGACCAGCCTCGATCATTTTTCGAGGCTACCCCCCTCCCCGTCCCCGGGGCAACCCTAAAGTTACGCGAAAATCCCCCGCGCCACCTCGCCGCCCACATTCGTGAGGCGGAAATTCCTACCTCCGTAGTTGTAGGTGAGCTTGGTGTGATCAAGGCCGAGCAGATGCAGAATCGTCGCGTGCCAGTCGTGGATGTGCATCGGATCCAGCGCGGCCTTGTGACCGACTTCATCCGTCGCACCATAGGTGAGTCCGCCTTTCACGCCGCCGCCGGCCATCCAGATGGAGTAGCCTTTGTGATTGTGATCGCGCCCATCACCCGCTTGGGCATACGGCGTGCGTCCGAATTCGCCCGCCCACACGACCAGCGTGTCCTTCAGCATGCCACGCGCTTTCAGATCCGTCAGCAGCGCCGCGATCGGCTGATCCGTGGCCGCACAGTTGGTCGCGAGCAGTTCCCGCAGGCGGTTGTGATGATCCCATCCGACCGGCGAAGCGATTTCGATGAAACGCACCCCCGCTTCAGCCATTCGCCGTGCCAGCAGGCACTGCCGCGCGAACTGGTCCTTCCCCTGCCCGATGCCGTAGAGCTTCAGGATGTGCTCCGGCTCGCCTCGCAGGTCGAGCACATCGGGCACCTCGCTCTGCATGCGGAAAGCGAGTTCGAACGATTGGATCGCACCTTCAATCTCGGGATCAAAACCATCGCGCTCCATCTTGCGCTCGTTCAGACCGCGAATGAGGTCGATCTGCGCCCGCTGGAGATCGCGCGGGATGTCTTTGTTCTCAATGTTCTTCATCGGCGGTCCCGGAGCCACGTCCTTCTTCAAAAGCGCCGCGTAAAGATCAGGCAATTGCGAGCCGCCGATGCGCGTGCCCTGGCAGATCGCGGGCAAAAACGAGCTGCCGTAGTTCTGTGCGCCGCCGTTGTCCGCCGGTGGATTCAGCGTGATGAAGCCGGGCAAATTCTCGTTCTCCGTCCCCAGCCCATAGAGCGTCCACGCCCCCACTGAAGGCCGCACGAACTGAAAACTGCCCGTGTGCATCTGCACAAAGGCCTGCGCATGATTCGGCAGGTCGGTGTTCATCGAGTTGATGATGCACAGGTCGTCCGCGTGCTTCGCAAGCTTTGGATACAGGGTCGTCATCCACTGACCCGATTTCCCAAACTGCTTCAGCGGATGCACCGGTCCGAAGAGCTTCGCCCCTGCCGAATCGCGTCCCAGACTGGCCGTTTTGCCGTCGCGCTTGATCAGCTCCGGCTTGTAATCAAACAAGTCCACATGCGACGGTCCGCCGCGCATCGTGAGAAAGATGATCCGCTTCGCCCGTGCGGGAAAATGCGATGCTCTGGATGCCAGCCCGCTCTTGCCTTGTGCCAAGGCGGAGAAAGCCAGCCAGCCGATGCCGGAGGACATCGTGGTCAGCATGTGACGACGTGAGAAGGGATGCGTGTTCATGGTTGAGCCGGAGGGCGGGTTGTGAAAGACGTTGGGGCAATGCTCTGGATCGTGCCGGCCACGGTTTGCAGAAACTTCGTCTGCCACTCGCCAAAGCGCGCACCAGCCTGGCGGCGGATTTGCACCACGATGAGATCGTTCTCCAGATCAGCCCGCAGAATGCAGGAACTCAAGGAGCCGTGACCGAGCGTCCGCGGGCTCAGAATCAAATCTTCAGGGGATTTCGAGTCTGACGGTGCGCCGGGCTTTCGATCATGCATCCAGTGCATGCCGATGCCCTCGATCTCTCTGGTCACGCCGGGATAACGGAGATTCAGATCCTCTGGCAGGAGTTGCTGAAAGTTCTGAGCTGAGATGAACTCCCTTACGCCGTAACTGCCGCGATTCACCAACCACTGCGCCAGCTTGGCGAGATCCATGGCGGTGAAATGCGCTCCCGCGCTCCCATCTTCAATGCTCGCGGAGCGCATGCCCAGCGGACCGAAAAGGTGCTCTTGATACAGTCGGGTGAAGCTTTTGCCGCTGAGAATCTGCATGGCGAGCGCGGTGACATCAAAACCCATGCCCGAGTAATTGTAGGCCGTGCCCGGCTGGTTGGCGTCGATGCCGTTCAGCAAAATGTTGTCGAGATGCACGTTGCGAGCACCGCCCCAGCCGCCATGACCGCTGAAGCCGCTCATGTGCGTCAGACATTGCCGGAAAGTCGGCACATGCCTGCTGTCCTCGGGATAATCCGGGAAGACCCGGCCGATGGAATCATCAAGTCTCACCAGTCCCTGCTGCAGGAACTGGCTGAACAGGATGGCCGTGGTGGTCTTGGTGATGGAGGCCACGCCTGCCTTGTAGTCGAGATCGATGCACTTCCCCGCGGCGTCGCGTCCCACCGCCTTGTGCGCGATGATCACCCCACGGCGCGCCACCAGCGTGACAAAAGGCTCATGTGAATCCGCCTCCCAAGCCTCCAGCACGGCATTGATACGCTGCCTTGCATCTGAAGACACTCCAGCCTCCGTGGTGGAGCCCTCATGCAACACCGGAACGGGCTTTTCGAGCACTCGCGGCGGCTTCAAACCACGTGCCTTCCCCCAAAGTCCCTGTGCTTTCATCTTGAGCCTGAACTGAAAGTCGTCATGCAGCGCCTGCGCTGTTTCAACAGGCAGAGCGGCGCGCCCTTGCGCCTTGGACTCCGTCAATCCCGCCAGCAAGATCGCTCCGGCCTCGCTGTCATTGAGAGAGAAAAGCATGCGGCCGAAAAACTGGTCGATCTCCTCCTGATGCTCCTGCCAGACCTGTGCCGGGATCGGCCCCGGGAGGTGCGGGAGCGGAACGGAAGGCGTGAGATAGGCGAGAAAATCTTTCGGCCGTGCATAGAAGGCCAGCACACGCCGCACGGGGGTGCCGTTTGGCGCGAGATCCTCCACCCAGGCTGCCCAGCGGCCGGGATGATCCGGCACCGCGGCTTCCTTGAGATCGGCATCAAACCATCGCACACCCGGTTTTCCAGCACCGCCAAGCCGTCGAACCTCATCCACATCGCGCCAGATGATCCTCGGTGGTTCGCCGGGCGTGAAAACACGCGTGAACGGCCTGGCCGTGATCAACTCCTGATCCTGAAACTGGCGACGCAGCCTGCCGGTTTCCTCCAGATTCCCGGCGATGACGGTTCCATCTAGCGCTGAAAACACCAGCCAGCAGAGGCAGGAAGAGATCATCATGGACACTTCGCGTCGTGAAAAGATCGTGTTCATGATGGTTAATCGGCCAAACGAAACTCCGCGCTGCACAAAAGGGCCTGGCAGAATGTGGCGAGGCGCTGCGCGTCGTCACCGGGGGCGGATTGGAGGAATTTTTGCGCGAGGGCGGTTTCCTGCCCATCGGGGGGGCGATTGAAACAAAGCTCAAAAGCGCGCTCCACCCGGTTCGGGGCCGATTCGATGCGTTTGGCAAGCGCGGAGGCCATTTCCTGCACGAAGGAGCCGTTGAGCAGATACAAGCCTTGCAACGGCACATTCGTCACATCGCGGTCGCCGATGACGAGATTCGGATTCGCCACATCAAAATGCTCCAGCACGTCGGGCAGGTGATCGCGGATCACAGGGAGGTAAATCGAGCGGTGGTGCGAGCCGTCGAGATCGGGCGGCAGCTTCGTGTTGAAGCCGATCAGCGACACCGACTGCCCGTCCAGCTCCGCCACCAGCGATCCGGGACGACGCGACGTGTCGAGCAGGCCCGAAACCGCCAGCATGGAGTCGCGTATCACCTCCGCGTCGAGACGGCGCCTGTTCGCGTGAGAGAGGAGTCTGTTGTCTGGATCAGACTCTGCGTCCTTCGCTTTCCGCCCTCCGCTCGCCTGTCGATACGTCTCCGACATCACGATCTCCTTGATCAGCTTCTTCACCGACCAGCCGCCGTCCACAAAACGGATCGCGAGATAGTCGAGCAGTTCAGGATGGCTCGGGCGCTCCCCGCTGAAGCCGAAATTGTCCACGGTGCGCACGATTCCCGCGCCGAAGAGATGCCGCCACACGCGGTTCACCATCACGCGGGCTGTCAGCGGGTTGTCGCGGCTCGTCAGCCACTGCGCCAGCTCCAGCCGGCCGCTTTGCGCCTTCGGCGCAGCCACCTTGATCTCAAACACCCGTGGAAAGCCACGCGGGACCGCCTTCACCGGATGCGCCAGTTCACCGCGATCATAGAGCTGCGAGTCCAGGATGATCTTGTTGTCTTTGACGCCCATGCACAGTGGCAGGGCACGACCTTGGTCATCCACGCGCTCGAGCGCCCCCTCAATGCCGCCGCGCCTCCAGTAATTGCCGATGGCCTGCTGCAGCATCTTGTAAGCCTCTCCGCTGATGTCGCGCCCCTCCTTGCGGGCCTTTTCGGCATACTCCTTCTGCTCCTTTTCGTCCTTGTTGATCCGCGCCAGGTCAGCCTTGAGCTGCTTCACGCGCTCCGAGGTGATCGACTTAT
Source organism: uncultured Prosthecobacter sp. (assembly GCA_964452755.1). Lineage (GTDB taxonomy): Bacteria > Verrucomicrobiota > Verrucomicrobiia > Verrucomicrobiales > Verrucomicrobiaceae > Prosthecobacter. The sequence goes on from CAYVQY010000003.1 coordinate 254,570, forward strand.
TCGGGATCAACTGCCCCGGAAGCTTCGGCAGGCGGATGAGATGGCCGTGGTTGTTGTTCTCGGAGTCGATCCAGTTGCCGTAATACGTCTGCGTGCTCTTGAAGATGCCCGCCAGGCCGTAGTAGTCCTCCATGCTGAACGGCTCGCTCTTGTGATCGTGGCAGCGTGCGCAGGCCACCGAGCTGGCCATCACCGCGCGCGTCACGGTGTCGAGCTGCTCGTCGGCCACATCGGCGGCGAACTGCATCTTGTTCTGCTCGTTCAATCCCTTCGGCCCGATAGCGAGAAAGCCCGTCGCGATCAGCAGCCGCGCACGCTCCGCATAGTCCTTGGCTGGCAGCAGGTCGCCCGCGATCTGTTCGGTGATGAAGCGGTCGTACGACACATCCGCGTTCACCGCGTCGATGACATAGTCGCGATACCTCCACGCATGCGGAAACGCGAGGTTCGATTCGCGCCCGTTCGACTCCGCAAACCGCGCCACATCCAGCCAGTGGCGGCCCCAGCGCTCGCCGAAGCGCGGGCTTTCGAGAAGCTCGTCCACAAGCTTTTCATAGTCGGACAGGTCGGACCTGCCCGACAAGTCAGACGGTGGCAAGCCGATGAGATCGAAAAACAAGCGTCGCATCAATACAACCGTCTCGGCCGGTGGCGCAGGCTTCAGGCCATTCTCCTTCAGCTTCGCCCGAACGAAGCCGTCGATGCCCTGCGCGGCGTTCTCGGGCATCACCGGCCTCTTGTAGCTCCAGAACTCCCTGCCCGACTCCACATCCACCGGCGGGCGTTCCGCCACCTTCGCAGCGGACTCGCGCGGATCGTCCGCACCGGCTTTGATCCATGCTTCAAAGTCCGCGATGACCGCATCCGACAGTTTGGCTTCCTTCGGTGGCATTTCGAGATCGGGGTCGCTGTGTTTGATCGCCGTGAGCAGCAGACTTTTCGCCGCATCGCCGGGCACCACAGCGGGACCGTTGTCACCACCGGCGCGAATCGCCGCCTTCGTGTCCAGCATCAGCCCACCCTTCGATTTGCCCGACTCGGCAGAGTGGCACTCGTAGCAGTGCTTCACAAGCACGGGCCGGATCTTCGACTCAAAGAAGGCCGTGTCTTCCGCGAGCACGCTGGCGGTGAAAAGGAGGAAAATCGCAGGTTTCATCGGCTGTTGTCGGGTTTCGAGATCACGGAGCCTTCCCTCGCGTCCTCGCGCTGCTGCTCCAGCCATTTCACGGTGCTGGATTTCGGCCACGTGGCGCTGAGGCAGCGTGTTTCACCGTTCGTGCTCCACATCATCCAAGCGGGCGCACCTTCGTGCAGCGCGGCAAAGGTCAGCTCCGTGGCGGATTTCCATGCGGGCATCGTGCGGCATTGCCAGCGCGGATGCGGTGGTGAAACGATCTGCGTCTTGCCCGTGTCCACCTCCACCACCGCCACCGCGTCGGTCTCGCTCTCGACCACGGCCACATGGCTGCCATCCGGAGATACGACAAAATAACCGAGATTCACCGGCAGATCACCCGGTGCGGTTGGCACAGGCGTCACCGCGCTGCCATCGGCGGCGATGAGATAAAAGCGTGGAGAAAGCTCCGGCCCGGTGCCCGTTGCAGGCAGCGTGGCCGGCTGGCTGGCGAAAAGCACGCGCCCGTCCGCCAGCACCTGCACCACGGGGCGGTTCAGCGTGATCGCCGTGGCCAGCGTGACCGGTTTGCCCGGTTTGGCGAGTGTTCCATTCTCCTCGATGACGTTGAGGCGATGAATGCTTTGCAGTTTCTCCCCCTCGCCGCCGAGCGGAGCCATGAAGACCAGCGAGCGACCATCCGGCGTCCAGTCGAACGCCCCGCTCACCCGGCGCGCCACCGTCTGCTCGGCACCGCCGCCATGTGTGACGACCACCAGCGCCGCGCTCTCGCCATCCTCATCGACGCGTAAAAAAGCGAGCGCGTCATGCCGCGGCGACACACGCGGCAGCAAGGCAGGCCGCAGCAGGCTGCAGACGAGCGAATTCGTTTCTTCCACCGCTTCACCAGCCAGCTTGAGGACGCACAGCTCGCTGATTTCATAGCCCGCTCCACTTTTCTTGAAGGACGCGGCCAGCTCCCTCCCCTCTGGCAAGGCGAGCAGCAGCTTCTCGACGCTTTCCGGCTCTTGCTCAAACCTCCGCCGCACCGCATGCGCGAAGCACGTCATCTGCTTCTCGGAAAGACCGCTGAACACATCATCAAGCGTCTTTGCCTCTTCGCCAAGACCTGCGGCCGCCTCCAGCAACGGAATCACCAGAGGCAGCATCGTCTCCACCGAGCGAATCTCCCCCGCCGGGATCAGGCTGCGCAGCTCATCCCACTTGGCGATGATCCGCGTGCGTTGCGCCACGAAGCCGCTGCCATCACGCAGCCAGCTCACGCTTTTGATCCACTTCCCGCCTATCGCGAGATTCAGCGGCTGACCGCGATGGCCGTCCGCCGTCGCGAGATGCACGCCGTCTTCTGCGACGACCACCGCGACGTCCCCTTTCGGAGACCACCACACGCGCTCCTCCGGCAGGCAGCCGGCGATGAGCATGATGAGCAAAACAAGGCACTGGCGCGTCTTCATTGCAGCGAACGGGGTTCGAGTTTCTCCGCCTCCACGCGCACCACCCGCATGCCTTCACCCGCAGGATCGAAGGACATGCGATACTTCGCCCACGGGCTCTCTCGACGCGGTTCGGGCGTCTTTTCAGCAGAAGCCGCTGCCGTGGGCACATTCGAGCGGCCAGCGAAAAAACCACCCGCGCCCGCCAGCAGCACCAACGCCGCCGCACGAGCCAGCCATGGCATTTTCGAAGGCATTCTGACGATTCGCGGCACGACGAGCACCTCCACCGGCACACGCGCCAGCTCGGGATGCCTCACAACGGCATCACGCGCGACGTTCAATGATTGCACAATGCGCTCCGCCTCGGCGCGGGCATCCACATGGGCCGCCAGATGATGCTCCAGCAGTTCCTCAGCTTCCGGCGAAAGCTCGCCGAAGTGCCGGTCGATGATCAAAGCGTTCAGGGATTCAGGTTTCATGAGTTGATGAGTTGATTTTCAGATTCCAAACGATGACGCACCTCCGCGACCGCGTGATGCAGACGCGAGCGCACGGTGCCGACGGGAATGCCCAGAGCCTCGGCGATCTCGGCATAGGACAATCCTTGGGCAAAGCGCAGGTCGAGAATCTCGCGCTGCAACGGCTCCATGGTCGAGATCGTCTCACGTGCTGCTTCCACGCGCTCGTCTTGAGCGGGTGCGGCGACATCGTGCGTTTCCGTGTTCAGGGGAATCACCTGCGCTCGTTTCGACCACGCCGCCTGGCTCAGATGACGCGCAATGCCGAACAAATATCCCCGTGCGCACTTCGGCGACTTCCCGTCGCGTAAACCCCGCGCCATTTCTAAAAACGTCTCCTGCACCAAGTCCTGCACGCCCTCATCACCTCCATGCCGCCGCGCGAAATAGCGCGCCAGATCCCCCGCACTCTCCATGAAGAGGCGTTCGAGCAAGAGCGGTTGGTTCGTGGTGTCCACGCGGTTGGGAGGCAATTCACCGGCTGCATGCGCAGGTTATCACCCCCGACGTGGGTCTTTCGATCCAAAAGGTTCGCGGATTATGCGAAATTTTTCGGATCAGCCCGGCAGATGGCTTTTCACCACCTGCATGCTGGCGGCGAAATTCGCCATCACCACCTCGCGGGCCTTCTCGGCCTTCGCTTTCGAGCCGGCGGGATCTTTGGCCATGGCCAGCACGGTGTCGGCCACGCGGGCGACTTCTTCCTCCTTGTCGAGGTCGAAGAGCCAGTCATTCAGGCCGATGTCGCGCCACATGTAGCCCTTGCTCGTCTGTTCGGCCCAGCGGCAGACGATGGCAGGAATGCCGCTGCCAATGCACAAGATCGGGCTGTGCATCTCGTGACCGAACAGGCCCGCACTGCGGCGGTAGGTGCTGACCGCCTCATCAGTGAGCCAGTAGCTCTCACGCCACACGACGCGGGCCTTCACGTCTTCCGGCAGCTTGTCGTAGAGCATCTCCTTGTTCACGGCCATCTGCGTTTTGTCCTCGGGGCAGAGCAGGATTTTCAGATCGGTTTGCTGGATCACCTTCACGATCGCATCGCGCAGCGGTTTGCAGTCGTGCTCCTTCATCGCCTCGTTGCGGGCGTGCTTCACCTCGTCCATCGCCGCCTTTTTTTCGGGGATCGTCCAGTAGGGAGTGTAGCGCAGCCGGGGGATGCAGCAGAGAAACTTGCCCTCTTCGAGATCGTTCGCCTTCAGGAAGGCCTCCGCCTTCGCGTCGTCCTTCAAATCGACCGCAAAGGTGCCGTCGGGTCCGAATTCCATCCGGGGACTCGTGCAGCCCTTCGCTTTCGCCAGTTCGAGCGACACTGAATCGCGAAAATACACAAACTTCGCGCCGCTCAGCACGCGAATCGTCTCCGCCACAGCCTTCTCCGACGACGGCGTGGTGGATGCGGAACTCTGCACCGCGAAGGTGATGCCATAGACGCCGTAGGGCTTGCCGGTCGCCTCGCTCCACTTCGCCACGTCCCTCTGCGCCACCAGAGACGGCCCGGAGCCATGCAAAAGAAAGTCGCACTCTTCGAAAGCCTTCTTAACGGCTTCACCCTGGATGATCTGCACCTTCGGGAAGCGCGCCTTCAGCATCTCCTCGACCCCGTTGTCCACCTTGCTCGGCCAAAGCCGCACCTCCACGTCCGGCAGATGCTTTTCCAGCAGCGTTAGCACCCCTGGCGTGTGGGCGATGTCGCCGATGTTGACCGTCTGCCACGACGAGCGCAGGACGAGACGCTTCGGTTTCTCAGCTGCGATGGCGGAGATGAAAGGCAGGGCGGCGGCGGAGCGGATGAAATGGCGGCGGTTCATGGAATTAGGATAATGCTGCAGGTTGGAGGACCCCTACAAGTCCGAAGAGGCGACACTTTGGACATGCTTTTCGCATGGCGGAGACAGTTCATAGCGGCAAGCTTCCTTTTCTTCTTTATGAAACGCCTTCCACTCCTTCTCTTATGCGTCTCCGCGATATTGAACTGGGCATTCTCAGCCGAACCTCCGAAGCCGAACATTGTCTTCATCTTCGCCGATGACTGGGGCTGGGGAGATCTGAGTTGCCACGGGCATCCGTATGTGAAGACGCCGAACATCGACCGCTTGGCGCACGAGGGCACCGACTTCCAGCGCTTCACAGTGGCCAGCGGCGTGTGCTCGCCGAGCCGGACGGCGGTGATGACGGGACATTTTCCGGCACGCTACAACATCGACGGTCACTTCGCGTGGGTGCCGCAGAATGAGAAGCGAGGCATGCCCGACTGGCTCGACCCCAAAACACCGACGCTGCCAAAGATGCTGCAATCTGCAGGCTATGCGACGGCCCATTTCGGCAAGTGGCATCTCTCGAATGACATGATCCCCGATTCGCCGTTGCCGAAGGTCTATGGCTACGACGAATACGGCGCGTTCAACTGCGCCGGTGAGCAGATGCCCGTCCACGAGGATGCGCGGCACGCGATCACCTTCATCGAGAAGAGTGCGGCTGCGAAGAAGCCATTCTTCATCAACCTGTGGATGCACGAGCCGCACACGCCCTTTCACACCGTGCCGAAATACGAGTGGCGCTTCCGCGAGATGAAGAGCCGCGAGGATCAAATCTACGCCTCGGTGCTCTCGCACGCCGATGATCGCATCGGTGAGGTGCTCGCGGCGCTCGACCGCCTGAAGCTCGCCGACAACACGCTGGTCATCTTCAGTTCGGACAACGGTCCTGCGCGTGGCTCCGCGAACGCCACGCTCGAACTGCAATACGACACCGCGACCGGCGCGGGCTGGGGCATTGCGGCCTCCAAAGGCATCACCGCCGGTCGCAAGGGCTACAAAGCCGCGCTGTTTGAAGGCGGCATCAACGTGCCCTTCATCGCCCGCTGGCCGGGGAAGATCGCCGCGGGAAAAATCGACAACACCTCGCTCATTTCCGCCGTCGATCTGCTGCCGACGTTTTGCGAACTCGCCGGTGCGCAGATGCCGGAAGGCTACCAGCCCGATGGGATGAGCCAGGTGGCCGTGTTCAAAGGCGCGGCGACTTCAACCAGGAGCAAACCGCTGTTTTGGAAAATGGGCGGCGGCAAAGATTCCGAGTTCCACTGGGCGAACTACGCGGTGGTGCATGAGCGATGGAAGCTGCTGACGACAGCCGATGCGAAACGGATGGAACTCTACGACATCGTCGCGGATGCGCTTGAGTTCAAGGAACTCGCCGCAGAGAAAGCGGATGTGGTCAAGGAACTCGTCGCCAAGCTCGAAGCATGGAAGGCCACTCTGCCGAAGAAACCCGAAGGCGATGTGTTTTCGCAAGAGCGTCGCAGGTAAACTTCACAGTCATCTCATCATGAAGACCAGCCTCCATTTCGCAATTTTCGCCATGGCCCTCGCGGTCGCCAAGGCCGCGCCGCCGCAAATCGTCGCCGAACTGTGGGCTGACTTTGATCCGCGCAAGGACCCGCTGGAAATCGAGGTCCTGCGCGAGTGGAAGGAGGACGGCGGAGTTTATCGCTACGTGCGGTATCTGATCGGCACGTTCAAAGGCAAGCCGGCGCGCATGGCGGCCTTTTATGGATTCCCTGAAGGTGCGAAGGGAAAACTGCCGGCGGTGATGCACATGCACGGCGGCGGGCAGCGGTCGTTTTTGGAGGAGGTGAAGACGTATGTCGGCCGCGGTTACGCGGCGCTGTCGGTGAACTGGGGCGGACGCGAGATGGAGGAGGCGAAGCCGGGCGATCCGAACACGGACTGGGGTACGGTCGATCCGACGCAGCAGAATGTGCCGGGTTATTTCAATCTGCTGCCGGGCGACAAGTTCCTCGTCGATCACGAGTCGCCGAAGAACAACAACTGGTATCTGCTCACGCTGGGATGCCGCCGTGGCATCACGTTCTTGGAACAGCAGGCGGAAGTTGATGCGGAGCGCATCGGCATCTTCGGCCACTCGATGGGCGGCAACCTGACGATGTATGTCGCGGGCACCGACGATCGCGTGAAAGTCGCCGCGCCGAGCGTGGGCGGGCAGGGCTACCGCACCGAGCCGCACGACATGATGAGCGGCAAGGCTCAGCAAGAGAACATCAAGGGCGACACGGCTCTCTTCACCCGCACGCTGGGCTTTGAGAACTACGCGCCGCGCATCCACTGCCCGGTGATGCACCTCAGCGGCACGAACGACTTCCATGGCTGGATGGATGACGTGTATCGCACCAACGCGTTGATCAAAGACCAGCCGCTGCGCTACGCCTTCTCGCCGCATCTCAATCATCGCTTCATTCCCGAGGTCGCGGTGACGCGTCCGCTGTGGCTGGATCATTTTCTCAAAGACGGGCCTGCACTGCCGGAGACGCCCAAGTCGGCGTGGGAACTGAAAACAGCCGACGGCATTCCGGTGATGCGCGTGATGCCGGACAAGACATCGCTTCCCATCGCCCGCGTGGTCATTTACTACAGCATCGATCCCGATCCGCGTGCCCGCTTCTGGCGCGATGCCATGGCGGTGAAAAATGGCGAGGTGTGGGAGGCGAAACTGCCCGTGCTGAGCACCGATGAGCCGCTTTACGCCTTTGCGAATGTCTATTACACCCTGCCAAAGTCCGAGACGCTCCCGCATATGGCGCCGATCACCGCAGTGTGTCTCAGTTCGCTGCTGCATAGCGCCATGAACTCGGAACTCAAGGCAGCCGGGGTGAAGGCCACAGATGAGAAGTCTCGGCTCATCGACGACTTCGCCCGCGGCTGGCATGACTGGTATCGCCTGAATGCGGAGAACAAGCAGTTCTGGCAGAATTGGACACGCAAGATCACTGATCCCAAATGGCGCGGCGCTGAGGGAGCGAAGCTCGCCATCACGCTCACACTGCCGGAGACGAACACGCTCACCATCGTGGTGCAGGAAAACGAATGGCGCAGCTATCGCGGCAAAAAGACGACCTACGTCTGCCGTCGCGAGGTGTCCGGTGCCGGACCGCAGACGATCTCGCTTTCCCCCGCCGATTTCAAAACTGGAGATGGGGCGACGCTGAAAGATTGGAGCCAGATCGACCAACTCGGCCTCTGCGCCCAGTTTGAAGAGCGGGAGCGGGGCAGCCGCCCTGAGCCTGCGAAGTGGATGGGAGACATCCCAAAGTTTCATCGGCTGGAATGGCAGTTGCCGTGAGTCGCCGTAAAACGAAACGCCGGACAACGTTCACAAAGCATGCGGTGTTCGACGATCCTGATTCTGTTTTGCTGGATTGGCAGCGCCATGGCTGCAGCGGCGGAGGTGTCGCCTCCGAAGTTCAACGTGCTCTTCATCGCCGTGGATGATTTGAACACGCGGCTCGGATGTTATGGCGATGCGCGGGTGAAGTCTCCGAATATTGACCGGCTGGCGGCGCGGGGCGTGCGGTTTGATCGCGCCTACTGCCAGTATCCGTCGTGCGGGCCGAGCCGTGCGTCGGTGCTGACGGGACTGCGTCCGCAAACGACGGGCGTGCTCAACAACAAGACGCGGCTGCGGGATGCACTGCCAGACGCGATGACGCTGCCGCAGTGGTTTCGGAATCAGGGCTATCATGTGGCGAGGGCCGGGAAGATTTTTCACCAGGACGTGCCGACAGACATCGGGACGAACGGCCTGGACGATGCGGAATCGTGGGACGAGGTCGTGAATCCACGTGGACGGGACAAGGATGAAGAGCATCTCCTCACGGTGCACACGCCGGACCTGCCGCTGCCGGATCAGATGGCCTACCTCGCCGCCGAGGGCACGGATGCGGAGCAAACGGACGGCAAGGTGGCGGATGCGACAATCCAATTGCTCAAAGCTCATGCCGCCAAGCCCTTCTTCATCGCCGCGGGGTTTTATCGTCCGCATCTGCCAAGCATCGCGCCGAAGAAGTGGTTTGATTTGTATGTGCTCGATCAAACGATGCTGCCCGCATTGTCGGCCGACTATCGCAGTCGCGTGCCCGCTGCCGCGCTGTCTTCGACGCCGGTCTGGCCGAACTTCGGCACGACGGAACGGCAGGCGCGCGAGTGCATCCTTGCCTATGAGGCGACGGTGAGCTTCGTCGATGCGCAGATCGGTCGTCTGCTTGATGCACTCGATGGAATGAAGCTCGCCGACAAAACGGTCATCGTGTTGTGGGGCGATCACGGCTTTCATCTGGGCGAACACGGCCTGTGGCGGAAGAACAGTCTGTTCGAGGAGTCCACGCGCGCGCCGTTGATCATCTCCGCGCCGGGTTTCGCACGCGGAAAGACCTGCGCGAGTCCGGTGGAGTTCGTCGACATCTTTCCCACGGTTGTGGAGGCTGCCGGATTGCCTTCACCGAAAGGGCTCGAAGGTGTGAGCCTCCTGCCGCTGCTCCGCGATCCTGCGACGCCGCATGATCGTCCGGCTCACAGCATGGTGCGGTTTCGCGAGGTGCCCGGTCGTAGTGTGCGCACGGCGAAGTGGCGCTATACGGAGTGGGGTGAAAACGGCAATGGGGGACGCGAGTTGTATGATGAGACGGCTGATCCGAAGGAGATGAACAACCTCGCCGATGATCCGGCGCATGCGGAGACAGCCTCGAAATTAAAAAAGCTGTTAAAGTGAGACTTCAAGAACGGTATGCTCATCCCGCCATGATCCGCTCCACCCGACTCTATCTCGCCGCGTCCCTGCTGCTCGCCGCCAGCGCCTTCGCGCAGAAGCCGAACGTGCTCATTCTCTACACCGATGACCTCGGCTATGGCGATGTTCAGTGCTACAATCCGCAGCGCGGAAAGATCCCCACTCCGAACATGGACCGGCTGGCTGCGCAGGGTATGCGCTTCACGGATGCGCATTCGTCCTCGGGCGTGTGCTCGCCGTCACGCTACACGGTGCTCACCGGTCGCTATCATTGGCGCACGCGATTGCAGGCCGGCATCGTCGGTGTGTTTGGCGACCCGCTCATCGCGCCGGACCGGTTGACCATCGGCGGCCTCGCGAAACAGCACGGCTACCACACCGGCATCGTCGGCAAATGGCATCTCGGCTGGGATTGGCCCGTCGAGCCGGCGCAGCGCAAGCTTTTGCAAGGCGCGAAGCCCAAGGGCCCGAACGACGAAGGCACCGTCGCCACGCCCGCGCATCTCGCGGCTTGGAGCGAGGTGTTTTCAAAAACGATCGCCGGTGGACCGACCACGAGAGGCTTTGACAGCTACTTTGGCACCGACGTGCCGAACTGGCCGCCGTATTGCTTCATCGAGAATGATCGCACGCTCGGCATTCCGTCCGAGTTTCTGCCGGAGGAGAATTTTCAAGGCAACCAGGCCAGCCAGCGCGGCCCCGCCTTGAAGGACTGGAAGCTCGAGCGCATCCTGCCGACACTCGGTGACAAGGCGGTGGCCTTCATCGAACGCGAGGCGAAGACGCCGGAGCCCTTCCTGCTGCACATGACCTTCACCTCGCCGCACACGCCGCTGGCGGTGAATGCGGAGTGGAAGGACAAGAGCGGGCTTAATCTCTACGCTGACTTCGTCATGGAGACCGACGCCGTCATTGGCCGCGTGCTTGCCGCGCTCGATCAAAGCGGCGCTGCGGACAACACGCTCGTCATCTTCACCAGCGACAACGGCTGCGCGCCCTACATCGGCGTCGGCGATCTCGAAAAGCAGGGCCATTATCCGAGCGGTCCGTTGCGCGGCTACAAGGCGGACGCGTGGGAGGGCGGGCATCGCGTGCCGTTCATCGTGCGCTGGCCCGCCACGGTGAAAGCCGGCACTACCTGCGGCCAGCTCGTCGCGCAGGCCGACATCATGGCCACGCTCGCCGACATCCTCGGCACAACGCTGCCCGACACCGCCGGTGAAGATAGCTACAGCTTTTTGCCGCTGCTCAAAGGCGACGACAAGCCCGTGCGCGAGCATGTCGTGGCCTGCTCCATCAGCGGCGTGCCCAGCCTTCGCCAGGGACCATGGAAACTCATCCTCGCACCCGGTTCTGGCGGCTGGGGCAAAGGAGGCGATCAAAGCCAGCCCGTGCAGCTCTACAATCTCGACGACGACATCGGCGAAACCAAGAACCTCGCCGCCGCCCAGCCCGAGCGTGTCGCTCAAATGCAGGCATTGTTCGACAAACTCATCACCGACGGCCGCAGCACGCCGGGTGCACCGCAAAAGAATGACGTCCAGGTGAAGCGCTATCCGGCGAAGGGGAGGAAGGGGAAGTGAAGTGGCTTACAGTCTGATTTCACCAAACGGCAGCGGCGACAAAACCGCCCGGCTACAGCGAGGTCAGCCGGCCTGTATGAATCGGAAATGGGAGCGGGTAAAGCCACACGGGGCTGCCCGGGTATTATCTAGCTCAACGCGCCCGCATTGATTCCATGAAGAAGGCGGTTGTTAACGACTCGAATCGCTGGATAGCATGGTGCATGAGATTACAGGGCAAAACCGCGATCGTCACGGGCGCCGGATCGGGAATCGGATTCGCGACCGTGCGGAAGTTTTTGACGGAGGGTGCGCAAGTCTTCGCGACGGATGTCAACGAAACCGCCCTGGAGGCCCTGGTCCGCGAATTCCCCGGCATCCCCACGCTTCCTGGAGACGTGAGCCGACCCGACGAGGTGGAGACGATTGTCGCAGCGGCCATGAAGCAGTATGGCAGGCTGGATGTGCTGGTGAATTCAGCGGGCATCACGGCCCGCAACGTGGGTGAGGGCGCGAGCCTGGAGGAGCGCTGGGACAAGGTGATGGCCGTCAATGTGAAGGGCTCCATGCTCATGGCTCACGCGGCGGTGCCGGCCATGCGGCAGTCGGGCGGCGGGGCGATCATTAACCTGAGCTCGGTGATGGGGTTCACCGGATACCCGACGGCGCTCGAATTCACCGACGGCTTCAATCCCTACCCGAGCAGCAAAGGCGCAGTCGGCCAACTCACCCGCGACATGGGGGTTCGACTGGCGGCGGAGGGCATCCGCGTGAATGCCGTGGCTCCCGGTTTTATCCACACCTCACTCACGGCGAATGTGACCGGCAATCCCGAGATCCTGAAAAAGCTCAACGGTCTGCATCCGGCCGGGCGCATGGGAACAGCGGATGAGGTGGCCTGCGTCATCGCATTCCTAGCGTCGGATGAGGCCTCCTTCGTGAACGGGGCGGTCTGGCTGGTGGACGGCGGCTACTCCGCTCAATGATGATGACCCGACGGACACCTCTCGAAACACTCGCCGCGCATGCATTTCGAAGACCTCCCCTATTTGCACGGCGGCCCGCTGGGGCGGGCGCGATTCAAGACGCTGCCGGAGGACTTTATCGTGGAGGAACTGCTGGGCTTCGAGCCCTCCGGCGAGGGTGAGCACTGTCTGATTTGGGTGGAGAAGCGTGATCTCGACAGCAACACGGCGGGCGCACGATTGGCGGACGCGCTGGGACTGCGGCGGCGTCTGGTGAGTCATTGCGGTTTGAAGGACCGACATGCGGTGACGCGACAGTGGTTCAGCCTGCACATGCCCGGGCAGGCTTCGCCGGAACCGGCCGCGCTGGAGTCGGAAGGGCTGCGCGTGCTGCGCATCACGCGGAACACGCGCAAACTGAGGCGCGGCATCCATGCGGGAAACCGCTTCACGATTCGCCTGCGCGAGACTGATTTCGACGCCACGCTCGCGAAGCAGCGCTGGCAGACGATCACGGAGCGAGGCGTGCCGAACTTCTTCGGATCACAGCGTTTCGGCAACGAGGGGCGCAACGTCGAGAAGGCGGAGGCGATGTTTCGCGGCGAGTTCACGCCGGGAGACCGCCTGCTGCGCGGGCTGCTGCTCTCCGCCGCCCGCAGTCATCTTTTCAATGCGGTGGTGGCAGGCCGCATGGCGCAGGGAAACTGGGATCGCCCGCTGCGCGGCGAGGTTTTCGGCTTTGCCGACAACGGAACCATTCTGCTGCCGGAAAATCAGCGCGGCGATGAAGTGGTGCGATTTGATCAAGGCATTGTCGAGCTCACCGCGCCACTGTGGGGCTGCGGCGAGCTGCAAAGCGTGAAGGAAGTGCGCGCACTCGAATACGAACTGCTCGCCGCATTTCCCAATCTCACCGCCGGGCTCGAAGCCTGCGGCCTGCGGCAGGAACGCCGCGTGATGCGCCTGCGCCCGCTGAACCCCGCCCTCGAAGTGCCCGAGGACGGCGATCTTCTGTTTCAGTTCGACCTTCCCAAGGGAACCTATGCGACGACGCTGCTGCGCGAGCTGGCGGTGCTGGAGGAGACTTGATGTGCATTGCATAACCCTGCGGGTCTGACATGATCGGAGTCGAGTTAACGTTCCGAACTGAATGGAGAACCAACCGACTGCCATTTCTCCCCACGTGACATGACGACCGCCATCCTACTGGTCATCGGCCTCGTCGTGGTCGCGATGCTGCTTTTTTTTACCGAGAGGTTGCGCGTCGATCTCATCGCGCTGTTGGTGCTGTTGGCGCTGGCGTTGCTTGGTCTTGTGACGCCGAACCAGGCGGTGGCGGGCTTCAGCAGTCCGGTGGTCATCACGGTTTGCTCCATCTTCGTGCTGAGCGCGGGGCTTTACCAGGCGGGCGTGGCCGGCTGGCTGGGGCGGCAGATCCTGCGCTTTGGAGGCAAGGGCGAGATCAAACTGCTCTTTGGCATCATGCTGCTGGCCGCTGGAATGTCATTTTTCATGAACACGATCGGCATCGTCGCACTGATGCTGCCGGCGGTCATGGACATCGCGCGGCGGACGGGTCACGCGCCCTCCAAGCTGCTGATGCCGCTGTCCTTCGGCGCGTTGTTGGGCGGCTACACCACGCTCTTTGCCACGCTGACGAACCTGCTCGTCAGCGAGGCGCTGCGCGAGGCGGGACTGCGTCCGTTCGGGTTGTTTGACTTCGCCTCCGTGGGACTGGTGGCTGCGGGTACAGGCATCCTTTTCATGGCCTTCGTGGGTCGCCGCCTGCTTCCGGACCGCGACTTGAGCAAGGAGGCAAGTCTGCGACACGGGATGCGATTCAAGGAAACGCTGGATTTTCAGGAGAGGACGTTCGTGATGCGCGTGCCCTCAAATTCGACGCTGGCCGGGAAGACTCTGCAGGAGACACGGCTGGGCTCCGCCCTGGGCCTTCACGTCGTGGGCGTCATTCGACGCGGTCACACCCACCTGGCTCCCGGACCACGCTTCGAGCTTCGCGGCGACGACCGCCTCATCGTCCAGGGCACTGCGGCGCAGCTCGACGCCCTGGAAGACTGGCGTACGCTGAAACTGCAGTCGAACTGCGAATGGGGGAACCTCGTCGCGGACGGGATCGGCTTCGCGGAAGCGGGCATCGGGGCACAGTCCCCCTTTTGCGGTCATACGCTCGCATGGCTGGGTTTTCGCCGGCAGTTCGGGGTGACGGTTCTGGCGATCCGCCGCGGAAGCCTCATCCACCACGACAATCTTCAGCAGCGCCGCCTTCACGCCGGCGACGTGCTGCTGGTCTGCGGACCGGTGGAGTGTCTGGCGAAACTGACCTCCGGTGGCGAGCTTGAAAACGGCCGCTCCCTGAAACCGGAGGACCTCCAGCAGATACATGGACTCGAAGACCGACTCTTCACGCTTCCCATCGCGGCGGAGTCCCACCTCGCAAACCGCAGTCTGGGGAAAAGCAGACTCGGAGACGCCCTGGGATTCGCGGTGCTCGCCGTCACTCGCGGCGAAGAAACACTGGTGCTGCCAGATCGCGACGAGGTGCTGCTGGCCGGAGACGAACTCATGATTCTAGGACAGGCCAGCGATCTGGAGCGCCTGAACGCCATCGGTGACCTGGTGAGCGAAGGTGAAGTCAGCGGCGGCTGGGCGGAGATCGAGACCGAGCAGTTCGGACTCGTCGAAGCCGTGCTCTCTCCACAGTGCTCCCTGGTGGGCAAGACGCTGCCGGAGATCCAGTTTCGCGATCAGTTTGGCCTCAACGTGATGGGCCTGTGGCGGCAGGGAACCGCCCACACCGCCAAACTCCGCGAGCTCGCGCTGGAACTCGGCGACGTGCTGCTGCTGCACGGCCCGAAGGAAAAGCTGAGGATGCTGTCCACCGATCCAGACTTCATACTTCTCACGCAGTCGGTTCAGCCCGCACCGCAGTATCAGAAGGCGCCCTGGGCCGTTTTCGCCATGCTCATGTTTCTGGTGCCTGCAATGCTCGGCTGGCTGCCGGTGCATCTGGCCGCGATGATGGGCGCGGTGGTGATGGTGTTGACCCGCTGCCTCTCCATGGAGGAGGCCTGCAAGTCCGTTGACCTGAAGTCGATCCTGCTGATCGCGGGGATGCTACCGCTGGGAACGGCGCTGCGGGACTCCGGCGCGGCTGAATGGTTTGCCGAGGGTCTGGTCGCGCTGTCGCGGCCTTTTGGCGACACTGCCATCCTGGCGGCGGTTTTTCTCATCGTCACGATCGGCTGCACCATCATGCCCGCCGCAGCCTTCGTGGTGCTTATGGCGCCAATCGCGCTGCACACCGCTGAAACGCTCAGCCTCTCGCCCTACGCATTGATGATGACCCTGGCCGTGGCGGCGGCGGGAAGTTTCAACAGCCCCATCGCCCATCCGGCCAATGTCATGATCATGGGACCCGGCGGCTACCGCTTCGCCGACTACGCCAGGGTCGGCATCCCGCTGACGATCCTCATCATGATCGTCACGTTGCTCGTGCTGCCCTGGTTCTGGCCGTTGCATGGGTAGCGCGGTTTCGCGTCATGGCCCGGATGTGGGAGTGGTTGAAATGAGGAACGGGGCTGCAGAGGGCAGCCATGTGATCAATGCAGCGGTCGTCTGGCCAGCTAACGACTCGAAGCCGGCACAACGCCGCTATAGACAGGGCATTGCGGACGTACTTGTCCGACCATGAAGTCCCCTGCCCTGCTCGCCCTTCTCGTCGCCACCTTCACTCCGGCGCTCGCTGCGAAAACACCCGAACTTCGCGCCGGAGCCGCTGCTGCGGACATCACGCCGACGCAGTTTCCCATGAACATGCCCGGCGGGTTCAGCACCAACATGGCGGAGAAGGCGCACGACCCGTTTCATTCACGCGCACTGGTGCTCGACGACGGAAAAACGACGCTGGCGATGGTCGTCGTCGATAATCTCGGCGCGGGCCCGGACGTGCTGAACGAGGCGAAGGCGCTGGCGGCGGAGAAGACCGGAATGAAACCGGAGAACATGCTGATCTGCTCCACACACACGCACAGCGGCCCCTCTTTGAACACGCGCAGCGAGAGCGCGGCGGCCTACTACAAGCAGTTTGTTGAAGGCGTTGCGGGATCGATCGCCCGGGCGCATGCGGCTTTGAAGCCTGCCGCAGTCGGTGCGGCGGCCCATCCGCTGCCGGACGAGGTCTTCAATCGCCGCTGGTATCTGAAGCCTGGCAAGATGCCGCTGAACCCCTTCGGCAGGCTCGATACGGTGAAGATGAATCCGGGCACGAGTCCGGATGTGATCGACCGCCCCGCAGGTCCGACGGACCCTGACATCACGATTCTCTCCGTGCAGGATCTGAAGCGAAAAGAGATCGCGCTGTTTGCCAACTACTCGCTGCACTACGTCGGCGGAGCGCCGAAGGGGCAGATGTCAGCGGACTACTTCGGCGAATTCGCACGGCTCATGCCCTCGCGTGTGCGCGGGGATGAGCATTTTGTCGCCATGATGTCGAACGGCACCTCGGGCGACATCAACAACATCCCCTTCGGCGTCACCCGCCCTCCACGCGAACCTTTTGAGCAGATCCGGGTCGTCGCGCAAAAGGCGGCGGACACGGCTTGGCACGCGCACCGGAAGATCGAGAAGCATCACAGCGATGTGCGGCTCGGCATGCGCCAGCGCGAGATCACACTGAAGTTCCGCCGTCCGTCTGCCCAGGACGTGGCCGAAGCGAAGGCGGTGCTGGCGGTGAAGGATAAGGACGCCATCGAGAAACTGCCGCGCCTGGCGCAGAACTACGCGCGCAGCGTGGTGAATGCGGCCGAGCGCGAGGAGGAGACGATCACGGTGAAGATCCAGGCCATTCGCATCGGCGACTTCGCGGTCTGCGGCATTCCGTTCGAGACCTTCGTGGAGATCGGCCTCGATCTGAAGAAGCGCAGCCCGTTTGCACAGACGATGGTCATCGGACTCGCCAATGGCCGCCACGGCTACCTGCCCACACCGGAGCAGCACAAGCTCGGCGGCTACGAGACGTGGCTGGGAACGAACCAGGTGCAGGAAGACACGAGCGTCATCCTCACGCAGAACCTGCTGGAGATGCTGGAGGAGATGAAGAAGGCGGAGTGAAGGCAGGCCGGACCTCGCACATCATTCCCGCGTATCCTGAACCTTCAATCCACATAAACGAATTCGTTCGAGTTGAGAAGTGCTAGGCAGTAGTCGGCGAACGCGTCGCGAAACTCAGGCGTGAGGGCCGTCTGCTGTCGCAGGAATTTTTGTCCCGCTTCGATCTCCTGCTTCGTCGGTTCGCGTGACCAACAGCGCAGGGTCGCGGCAGTGATGAGCGCGACGGAATCGCTGCCGTGCTGCTCATTCAAGGCGGCGGCGAGTTGCGCGGCGATGGCGTGGGTGAACTCGGAATTGAGCAGCATGAGCGCCTGCGGCGCGGTGGTGGACTCGTTGCGGCGGGCACAGCTGATCTGCGCGTCGGGACGGTCGAACATTTCAAACAGCGGATGCCGCAGGTTCCGCCGGGCAAAGGTGTAGATGCTGCGGCGGGTGTGCTCGCTCTCATCCTTGGTCGCCTCGGCCTGGTTTTTGATCAGCGTGCTGCTGATCTCCTTCGGCAGCGGCAGTTTCACGCCAAGTCCGCCCGTTTTGAGATTGAGCCGGCCGCTGACGGCTAGCATGGCGTCCCGCAGCATCTCGCCGGTGAGGCGTTTGCGGGTTTGGGTTTGTAGTTCGGCCTTTAGACCGTTCTTTGCTCCCGGACGGCCTGAAGGCCGAACTACGAGCGAAGTCTGCTGATACGTCTGCGACATCACGATGACCTTGTGCAGCTTCTTGAGGCTCCAGTTTTGCCGGGGCATCTCGGCGGCGAGCCAGTCGAGCAGTGCGGGATTTGTCGGAGCCTCGCCTTGATGACCGAGATCGCCGGGTACGGCGGCCAGCGGTTTGCCGAAATGCTGCTGCCAGATGCGGTTCGCCGTCGTGCGCAGAAAGATCGCGTTGTCTTTGCTCGTGATCCACTTCGCGAGCGTCAAGCGATCAGCGTTTGCAGGCGTGCTGCCGAAAACGCGTGGGAAAGCGGGCGTGATCGCGGGGCCGGGGCGTTTAAAGTCACCGCGCACGAACACGGTGCTGGCAGGAACGCCCTCCGTGAAGACGCGCACGAAGGGGCCGAGCGGCTTGCGCTCCTTCGGCAGCACGGTGTTGTCGAAGAAGGCCCGCAGACGATAAAAGTCGGCCTGGCTGATCGGATCATAGGGATGATCATGGCACTGTGCGCAGCCGACGGTGAGACCGAGGCCCACGGAGCCGACGGCAGCGGCGATGTCGTTGAGCAGGACATGCCGGCGCTCGTTTTGGTTGTTGAGGTCCGGCATGTCCGGCGCTGCAAAGAGAAAACCGGTGGCGATTTCGTCGCCCAGCAGATCGCCCGCGATTTGAAGCTGCACGAATTCATTGAACGGCATGTCGCGATTCAGCGCGTCGATGACCCAGTCCCGATACTGCCACGCGCGGTTGCGTTCGGCGTCGTACTCGAAGCCGTCGGTTTCGGCAAAGCGGGCGAGGTCGAGCCACCATTGCGCCCAGTGCTCGCCGTAGCGCGGGGATGCGAGCAGACGGTCGGCCAAGGCCTCCAATGAAGAAGGCCGAATGACGAAAGCCGAGCCCTGGCGACACTCGTTGACAAAGGCGGTGACTTCCTCGGGTGTCGGCGGGAGACCAGTGAGGTCGAAGGTGAGGCGACGGATCAGGGTGGCAGGGTCGGCTTTGGGTGCGGACTTCGTAAAGTCGTCGATGCTGCTCCTGCCGTGTGTGCTTTGCAGCGGCTGAAAAGCCCAGTGCCCCTTGTCCTTGGCGGTGATGGGCCGCTCATCCTTCACCGGATCGGCCGAGGCGCGGATGGAGACGGCATGCGCATCACGCACACCGAGCGTCATGATGAAAAGCCAGCAAAAGACGACGCCAGCCTTCGCCGGCGAACCCTGCGTCATTCTGAATTCGTCATTCGTCATTTTAAGCCAGGATGCCTTTCACGACGTTGCCCTCCACGCCGGTCAGCCTTTGGTCGAGTCCATTGAGGCGGAAAGTGAGGCGCTCATGATCCAAGCCGAGCGTGTGCAGGATGGTGGCATGCAGGTCGTGGATGTGGACCTTGTCCTGCGCGGCACGCAGGCCGAACTCATCGGTGGCGCCGTGGACGTGGCCGTGCTTCACACCCGCGCCGAAGAGCACGGTGGTGTAGCCCCAGGGATTGTGATCGCGTCCCACGCCCTTCTCGCTCATCGGCATGCGGCCGAATTCCCCGCCCCAGATGACGAGGGTGTCCTCCAACAGGCCTCGTTGTTTCAGATCGCGAATCAAAGCGGCCACGGGCTTGTCGGTGCGGGCGCAGTATTCGGTGTGATTTTTGAGCACGTTGTCATGCGCATCCCAGCCGTTGGTGTCGCCGGAGTAGAGTTGCACAAAGCGCACGCCTCGCTCGATCATGCGGCGGGCCAGCAGACAGCGCGTGCCGAACTCCTTGGTCTGCGGATCGTCGATGCCGTAGAGATTTTTGGTGGCCTCGGTTTCGCGCGAAATGTCCACCGCCTCCGGCGCGGCGCTCTGCATGCGGAAGGCCAGCTCGTAGGCGCGGATGCGGGCGTCGAGCTCGCTGTCAGCTTCGCGTCTGGCGAGATGCTGCGCGTTCATCTGCTGGATGAGATCGAGCGTGGCACGCTGCCGCGCGTTGCTGTGCGGGCTTTGCAAATCGAGGATGGGACTGCTTCCGGCACGCATCGTGGTGCCTTGATACGTCGCGGGCAGATAGCCGCTGCCCCAGGCGGGCGGGCCGCCTTTCAAGCCGCCGCCGGGGTCAGGCAGCACGACAAACGCGGGCATGTCCGCGTTCTCGGAGCCGAGTCCGTACGACACCCAGCTTCCCATGCTCGGCCTGCCCATCTGGATGGAGCCAGTGTTCATCTGATAGACGGACTGCGGATGGTTCACGCTGTCGCCATGGCAACTGCGGATCAGGCACATCTCATCCGCCAGCTCCGCCATGTGTGGCAGGAAGTCGCTGATCTCGATACCGCTCTGTCCGTGCTTCCGAAACGGCTTCACCGGCGCCAGCAGCGGATTCTGCGCGACTTTGCGTCGCGTTTCGACCGCGCCGTAGCTCTCCGGCAGCGGCTTGCCCGCATGGCGGATGAGTTCGGGCTTGGGATCGAACAAATCGACATGGCTTGGCCCGCCATGCATGAAGAGCCAGATGACACGCTTGGCCCTGGCGGGGAAATGCGAGCGCGATTCAGCCATCAAATGCGACAGGGCCACGCTGGAAAGCCCCATCGCCGTCGTGCCGATGAGGCGGCGGCGGGAGAGCATGGCAAGATCCGTGGGCATGGCGTCAAGACGTTGGCTGGGGGCCGGTTCTAGCGGTTTTGGGCGGGCGATGTCAATGCTGGAGAACTACAGCATCTTTTGCATCCAGATCACGTCGAGCCAGCGGCCCTGCTTGTGACCGACCTCCTTGAGATGGGAGACCTTTTCAAAGCCGAACTTCGCGTGCAGGGAGATGCTGCCTTGCTGATCGGCATCAATGCCGCCGAGCACGGTGTGGTGACCGATTTTTCTGGCGAGTTCGATGAGTTCACCGAGCAGGAGAGTGCCAAGACCTTTGCCTTGATGCTGATGATGCAGGTAAACGGAATCCTCGACGCTGTGACTGTAGGCTTGGCGCGGATGGAAGCGGCTGAGCGAGCCCCAGCCGAGGATGACACCGTCCTCCTCGGCTACGATGACGGGATGCTCGGGGCCGTGCGCTTCAAACCACTCGCGGCGCTCCTGCTCCGTGCTGGGCACGGTTTGATAGGTACAGGTGCTGTGCTCGACATAGTGATTGTAGATCGCGTTGATGGCCGGGAGGTCGGCGAGCGTGGCAGGTCGGGTCGTGATGGGCATGCGGGCTGAAAACGTGGCTTCGGCGGTGAAAGAAGCGTCCAAATGACGAATGTCGAAACCAGAATGATGACCCGACCGCAATGGCGATGGGGCATGGCGCTTTCCAGTCTTGACTCCACGGCCCGCGCCCGACATCCTCGCGCCGGATTTCATCCATCAACCATCTTAATACACACACCTTTATGTCCATCAAAGTAGGAGTCATCGGAGCCGGCGGCATGTTGCAGTATCACGCGGCGGGTTTCCGTCAGGCGGGAGCAGAAATCGTCGCCGTGGCCGATGCGGCACCGGGCGCAGCGGCAAAAGCCGCTGAAAAATGGGGCATCCCCACCGCCTATGAGTCCGTGGACGCCATGCTGGCCGGCAGCCCCGAGCTGGATGCCATCAGCATCATCGTCCCGAACAAGTTTCACAAGCCGCTGGCCGTCCAGTGCCTCAATGCGGGCAAGCATGTCTTTTCTGAAAAGCCGCCCGCTTTGAACGCCGCTGAAGTGCAGGAGATCATCGACGCCGCCAAAAAGGCCGGCAAGCACGTGCTCTTCAACTTCAACAACCGCGCACGTCCCGAATCGCTGGCGATGAAGACCTACATCGACCAAGGCGTGGTCGGCACGATCAATTCCGCGCAGGCCAAGTGGATCCGCCGCACCGGCATCCCGGGCTTCGGCGGCTGGTTCACCACGAAGGAACTCGCAGGCGGTGGCTCCCTCGTCGATCTGCTGCACATGGTTGATTTGGCGATGTATTTCATGGGCTATCCGGAGCCCGCACACGTTCTGGGCCAGACCTTCTCCGATTTCATCCACGACAAGCAGTTCAAGGGCCCGTGGGGCATCCCGGACAAAGTGGGCGGCACGACCGACGTGGAAAATGCCGCGCACGGCTTCGTGACCTTCAAAACCGGGCAGGTGCTGAGCCTCCAGGTCTCGTGGGCGGAAATGGTGAAGCGCGAGGAAGTCTCCGTGGTCTTCCAGGGCACGAAGGCCGGCGGAAAGGTGGAGCGGCTTTTCGGCATCGACGGCTTCGACAACACCGCCATCGACACCTGCGAACTCTACGTCCAGGAAAACGGCAACAGCGTGGACCGCAGCATCACCACTGAAGCCTGCGAAGACATGGGCCGCATCGGCTCTGCAGCGAACTTCATTGAGTTTCTCGACGGCAAAGCCGAACCGATGAACACGCCTGAGCAGGCCCTCCGTCTGATGCAGGTCATCGACGCGATTTACGCCTCCGCAGCCAGCGGCAAACCGGTGTCGATCTGACCGATCATGAAACGAAAAAGGCGCAGGCGGTTTCGCCTGCGCCTTTTTTGTGATCTACGCAGATTAACTCAAACCACCGCGGTCGCTGTTTAGCGTCGCGTCGCCGTATTTCGGGCGCTCTGCGGGGGTGAAATCGAGCGGGGTCCAGGCGGCGTTGTTGGCGGAGGAGGCCACGACGGCTTCGATGAAGGCCATGCCGGCGACGCCTTCCTCGATGGTCGGGTAGTCCATGTCCAGCGGGTTCGGCGTGGTGCCGGCCTCGACGGCGCGGATGTGGTTGGTGAAGTTCTTGTAGATGTTCGCGAAGCCTTCCAGGTAGCCTTCGGGATGACCGGCGGGCGTGCGGGTGCAGGCGGCGGCGGCGCTGCCGAGGTAGCCCATGCTGGTGCGGTAGATCTGCTTCGGCTGGTCGAGCGAGGTGACGATCATGGTGTTCGGATCAAGCTGGCTCCACTCGATGCCGCCGAGCTCTCCATACACGCGCAGGCTGAGGTTGTTTTCGCAGCCGACGCTGATCTGGCTGGAGTGCAGCACGCCCTTGGCGCCGTTGGTGAAGCGCAGCAGCACGTTGCCGTCGTCTTCGAGGCGGCGGCCCTGCTCGCCGAGGAAGATGGTGAGGTCGGCGGCGAGTTCCTTGATGTGCAGGCCGGTGACGTATTCGGCGAGGTTGATGGCGTGCGTGCCGATGTCACCCATGCAGCCGGCGGCGCCGCAGATGGCGGGATCGACGCGCCATGATGCCTGCTTTTGACCGGTGTTTTCCAGCATCGTGGCCAGCCAGCCCTGCGGGTACTCGACGACGACTTTGCGGATCTCTCCCAGCTTGCCCTGCTCGATCATCTGGCGGGCCTGGCGGATCAGCGGGTAGCCGGTGTAGTTGTAGGTGACGCCGTAGAGCTTGCCGGACTTCTTGACGATTTCCGCGAGTTCCTTGGCCTGGGCGAGGTTGAAGGTGGCGGGCTTGTCGGAGAGGACATGAAAGCCGGCCTCGAGCGCCGCCTTTGCCGCAGGAAAGTGCATGTGGTTCGGCGTGACGATGCTGACGAAATCCATGCGCTTGTCGGCGGGCAGCGAGGCCTCCGTCCTGATCATTTCCTCGAAGGTGCCGTAGCAGCGCTCGGCGGGCAGGAAAAAGTCGGCACCGCTGGCCTTCGACTTTTCCGGATCGGAGGAGAAGGCGCCGCAGACGAGTTCAATCTGCTGGTCGATTGCCGCCGCAATGCGGTGAACGCCGCCGATGAAGGCGCCACGTCCGCCGCCGATCATGCCATAACGAATTTTCCGGCTCATAGGAATGCTGTGATGAGGTTTGTGGGTTGGGAATGAGGGAGGGATGCGACTGTGCGCAGAGCGGGGAGGCGGGTCAAGTCCGCATCCGGGCACAAAAAACCCCGAAGAGGATCGCCCAACGCGCTCGGGTTCATCTCTTCGGGGCCGTGTCGTCGAAACATCGCGACGCGATGCGCATGGCGACAAGCTTTTGTGCGGCGGCTTACGCGGCCATCAGGGCGGGAGCACCATTCTTCATCCTGCTGCGGAACTCCGTGGGGGATTCATCGGCAATCCGGCGGAAGCTGCGGTTGAAGTGGGACAGGCTCTGGAAGCCGACATCGTAGGCCACCTCGGTGATGCGGGCGGCGGGCTTCATGAGCATGCGCTTGGCTTTTTCCACCCGGGCGCGGTTCACGAAGTCGGTGAAGGTGAGGCCGGTGGCGCGTTTGAAGAGCTTGCAGAAGTGGAAGGGGCTGACGTTCACGGCGCCGGCGACAGCTTCCAGGGACATCGGTTCCGCGAGGTGGTCGTGGATGAAAACCTTGGCATTGCGGACCGCTTCGGGCTCGTGCGTGGCGGTGGCAAAGAGGAGGCGGTGAGCGTTGTCGCCGAGCTGCAGGGCAAAGGACTGCAGGATGGCGACGGCGGCCTCGTAGCGCTCCGGCTGCATCACCGGCACCTGCTCGAAATGGAGCTTCGCACTGCGGATTTCAGCTGCGGAGCGGTCTTCATCGAGCAGCGCCTTCGCGACGGGAGCGAAGGTGTCCGCATTGGCGGGCTGAAGACGGACACCGCCGGTGAGCATGACGGCAATGGTGTTCTTGCCGACGCGGACAGGCACCCGGGTCTCCACGACTCCGGCCACTCCGGTGCGTGAGGTGACGCCGTCGATGTGGACGTCCTCGCCCACGGATTTCAGGCTCAGCGGCAGGCTGGTGAGCGTGTGGAAGGCTTTCTGGTAGTGCTGGAACAGTTCGCTGTCCGCGAGGTTCTGAATGAAGCGTTGACGGGCGGTTTTAGGGGTGGCTTGGGTGGTATTCATTGCGCGTTCGTGGTTTGTGTTCACGACGCAGATCATGCCACCCCGGGGCTGATCCGATATTGTCGTCCACTACGGTCCGCGGCCTCGTGGTCCGCCGCAATTTTGGCATAGTGGATTCCATTAGCCGCCTACGGCAGCGGCTTCCCGATGCTGTACACCTTGAACCCGATCCCGCGCAGCCGTGCATGATCCAAAAGGCTGCGCCCGTCGAAAATCCACGCGGGTTTCACCATCGACTCGTAGATCGCTTCAAAGTCGAGGGAGCGAAACTCATCCCATTCCGTGAGCACGAGCAGCGAGTGGGATTTCGCAGCCGCCTGGTCGGCGCTGGCGGCGAACTCCACACGCGGATCGTCCGGCTCGATGCCGAGATCCTTGCAGATTTGCGCCTTGGAGACCTTGGGGTCGTAGATCGACAGCGTCGCGCGCTCCTCCAGGAGATCGCGGCACACATAAATCGCCGCGGATTCCCGCGTATCGTTGGTATCCTTCTTGAAGGCGAAGCCGAGGACGGCGATGCGCTTTCCGGTGACGGTGTTGAACAAGGTCCGCAGCACGCGCTCGGCGAAGCGGTGCTTCTGCCAGTCGTTCATCTGAATGACCTGCTCCCAGTAGGCAGCCACTTCCGGCAGACCGAAGTGTCCGCACAGATAGACGAGATTGAGCACATCCTTCTGAAAGCACGAGCCGCCGAAGCCCACGGAAGCTTTGAGAAACTTCGGACCGATGCGTGAGTCCGACCCGATGGCCCGCGCCACCTCGTCCACGTCCGCGCCGGTCTGCTCGCACAGCGCGGAGATGCTATTGATCGATGAAATTCGCTGCGCCAGAAACGCATTGGCCACCAGCTTGGAAAGCTCAGAAGACCACAGGTTCGTGGTGAGGATGCGTTCACGCGAAACCCAGTTCGCATAGACGCCGACAAGCTTCTCCACGGCTGCCAAACCTCCGGGCGTCTGCTCGCCGCCGATGAGGATGCGGTCGGGATTGGCGAGATCGGCCATGGCCGTGCCCTCGGCGAGAAATTCGGGATTTGAGAGCACCTGGTGCTTCAGGCCCTTTTCGCTGGATGCGAGGATGGTCTGAATGGTCTCCGCCGTGCGCACCGGAATCGTGCTTTTTTCCACGATGATCTTCGGCTCGTCGGCCACTTCGGCGATGGTGCGGGCCACCGACTCGACGAACCGCAGATCCGCCGCCTTGTTCGCGCCGACGCCGAAGGTCTTGGTCGGCGTGTTCACGCTGACGAAAATGATGTCCGCTTCGTGAATTGCCTGTTTGACCCCGGTGGAGAAGAACAGGTTCCTTCCACGTGCCTCGGCCACGATTTCATCGAGTCCAGGTTCGTAAATCGGCAACTCCTGCGAATTCCACGCCGCGATGCGCTGCTCGTTCAGGTCCACGACATCGACCCGGACGCGTGGGCACTTGAGCGCGATCATCGCCATCGTCGGACCGCCGACATAACCGGCGCCGATGCAGCAGATTCGCAAATCGAACGAGGGGGAGGCTTCTTCCTGGGACATTCTGAATCGGGGGATGGTCTTACGCGCTGGCGTTGCCGGCGGTTCGCGGGCGCGGCATGAGTTTGGGCCGCATTCCCTGCGGGTTTTCGAGCAGCTTCGAAAAGTAGGTGATCGTGCGGTCGAGCCCTTCGGACAGCGGCACCTTCGGCTCCCAGCCCAGTCGGGTCTTCGCCAGCGTGATGTCCGGCTGGCGCTGCTTCGGATCGTCTGAAGGCAGCGGGCGGTAAACGATCTTCGACTTGCCGCCGACCTTCTTGAGAACCTGCTCGGCCAGCTCCAGCATCGTGAACTCACCGGGATTCCCGAGGTTCACCGGACCGGTGAAATCATCCGTCTCCATGAATTTCACGAAGCCCTCGATCAGGTCGTCCACATAGCAAAAACTGCGCGTCTGCTGCCCGGTGCCGTAGATCGTCAGATCCTCGCCGCGAAGCGCCTGCACGATGAAATTCGACACCACGCGTCCGTCGTCCGGCAGCATGCGCGGCCCGTAGGTGTTGAAAATTCTCACCACACGAATGTCCACGCCGTTCTGGCGGTGGTAGTCGAAAAACAGCGTCTCCGCCACGCGCTTGCCCTCGTCATAGCAGGAGCGCACGCCGATGGTGTTCACGTTCCCCCAGTAGCTTTCGGGCTGCGGATGCACGGCGGGATCACCGTAAATCTCGGACGTGGAGGCCTGAAACACCCGCGCATGCACGCGGCGGGCGAGACCGAGAACGTTGATGGCCCCCATCACCGAGGTCTTGATGGTTTTGATGGCATTGTACTGGTAGTGCGGCGGCGAGGCCGGGCAGGCCAGATTGTAAATCTGATCCACCTCCACGCTGATCGGATGCGTGATGTCATGCCGCATGAACTCGAAGTTCGGATTGTCCCGCAAATGCGCGATGTTCTGCTTCCGCCCCGTAAACAAGTTGTCCGCACAGATGACCTCGTGCCCCTCGTTCAACAGCTTCTCGCAGAGATGGGACCCCAAAAAGCCCGCTCCGCCGGTGATCAGTATGCGTTTGCTCATGTGTTGCTTGGAAAATGCCGTGTGGTTCCGGAAATGCGCACCATAGCGATGCCCCGGGATACGCAATGAGCGGGGCGGAATTGTTTCACGTCACCACGAAGGCGGCGCCCCCGTGTCTCATTCAGACTTCAGCCCCGCCGTGTTCACCTGAATGACCCGGTAGGCATGCTTCTTCCCCGGCTCGGCCTTTGTGTCGCTGAAGGTCATCCGCGCCAGCGGCTGCGCGGGGGTGTCGCTGTACTGAAGGCCCTGGAAGATCGGCCGACCAAACGGATTCTTCGCCTGTTCTGGCACGGAGCCGACCACTTCACCGTCTCGCTCGATGATGAACTGCGCCGTGCCGCTCTCCAGGTCAGATTCCGCTTCCCAGGTCAGCACGTTGCCCTCGACGAGGAGATTCCGCGGAGCCGGTGGCGGTGTGGTGTCGGCCACCGCGGTGTCCTTCACATACTGCATCCATTTTTTCGCGACCGTTTCATTCGGCAGCCACACGGACTGCTTCGGATCGCCGGAAAGCTTCGCCGCAGGCACCGCTTCGGTGGCGAGCAGTTCCGCCAGCCACGCACCCTCCGTCGGCATCGGCTTCAGAGGCTCGCCGCTCTTGTCCGGCAGACGCGCGGCGAGGCATGCGTCCAGCCACGCGATCGCCATGTAGCGCTGGTTGCCGCACTCGTGAGCGGTCAGCGGATCGACCGCCACGCCGATCAGCCCGCCCTTGGAGCGCACCTCTTTGAAGAAGGCTTCGTTTGAGGGCCAGACGCCCGCGAACCGGCCTTCCTTCACCGTCACGCCCTCTTTCGTGCCGGGATTGCACATCAGCGGCACGCCCAGTGCCGCCACCGGCACCGTGTGGGTCTTGATCGTCGAACGCTGCGGATTCTCCGTGAGCAGAGGGACGCCCGAGCGCAGCCATGCCGCTGCCACGCGCTCCGGATGCAGAAGCACCATGCCGCCCGCCCAGTGTCCGCCTCCGCTGTGACCCCACAGCGCCCATGGCACCTTGGAAAGTTCCGGATGGCCACTTTTCACACCGAGATCCACCAGGCACTTCTGAAAAGCGGCTGACGAGCCATTTCGCGGATCGCACCACATCTGGCACTCGGCCTTGTCCGGCTGCTCGTAGGACGGTGCCAGCAGGGCGCAGTCATGCTTTTTAGCCAAGGCCTGCCAGTGCAGGTCAAAAGCACCCGTGAGACCCGACTTGCACGATCCCTCGCCGCAGCCGTGCTGATGCACGATCACACCACGAAGCGACTCCACGCCCGGCGGGAGCCAAATCGTGTAATTCACCGGGTAAACCAGCTCTCCCGGCTGGGTGGAGGCCTCATACCTCGCACGATAATACGGCGGCTCGGCAGACGGAAACACATCATACGGCGCCTGCTGGGCGGCGAGGTTCGTGACGAGAAGCAGGGAAAAAAGTACGGGAAGGCGCATGGTTGGAGCAAGGCTGGGTGAGATTGGCCTGTTCATTCTGGCGTCCGATACCCGCCACTTCCACATGAAACTGCTTTCCCTTCTCGTCGCCCTCTCCCTCACCGCGCACGCCGAACCCGTGCTGCTCTTCGATGGCAAGAGCTTCACCGGCTGGGAGGGAGACACGGGCACCGTCTGGCGCATCGAGGACGGGGCGTTCGTCGCCGGATCGCTCGAAACGAAGCAGGAGAAGAACAACTTCCTCGCCACGGAAAAGAAATACGGCGACTTCGAACTCACACTGAAATGGAAGCTGGAAGGCACCGAGGGCTTTGTGAACGGCGGGGTGCAGTTCCGTACTGTGCGAATTCCGGACCACCACGAGGTCTCCGGCTACCAGGCCGATCTCGGCAGGGGCTACGACGGCGCGTTGTATGACGAAAGTCGTCGCAAAAAGATGCTCGCCCAGCCTTCCCCCGAAGTGCTTGCCAAGGCGCAGAAACCGCTCGGCGAATGGAACGACTACCGCATCCATGCCGAAGGCAACCGTATCCAGATCTGGCTCAACGGCGTGCAAACCGTCGATTACACCGAGACGGAGCCGGACATCGACAAGACCGGCATCATCGCCGTGCAGATCCACGGCAACGCCACCTCCATCGTCCGTTACAAGGACATCATGATTGAGGAACTGCGGCCGAAGCTGTAACCACGGAACTCATGCGACTCCTACCCGCACTCCTTCTCGCCCTTCATGCCGGCATTGCCCAGGCGCAGGCTTTTGAACTGAAACCTAACGACGTCATCGCCCTCACCGGCGGCTCGAATATCGAGCGCACCCGCTTCGACGGTTTCCTTCACACCAGTCTCATCGCAGCGAAGCCGGAACTGAAAATCAAAGTCCGCAACTTCGGCTGGGAGGGCGACACCGTCTTTGAACAGTGGCGAGACGGCGGCAGCGTCGAGAACCTCGATGCCAGACGCCGGGAAGCAGAGCGCCGCAATCAGGCGGAAACAGGTTCAACCAGTTGGCGGCAGCAGCGCGACTGGCGTGAACAGCTCGGCGATGTCGGAGCCACGATCGTCATCGCACAGTTTGGACAGATGGAGTCACTCGACGGCATCGAGAAGCTGCCGCAGTTCATCGCCGCCTATGAGAAGCTGATCGCCGAGTTCTCAGATGACGGGCGGCGTGTGGTGATCGTGGCTCCAACGGGCTTTGAGACGATTGGCCCGCCAGATGGCTACGAGTTGTTCGGGGCAAAACGGGATTTCATCAGGCCCTACACCGAAGCCATCCGTGAGATGGCGGCACGACTGAAGCTCCCGTTTATCCCCCTGGATGTCTTGAACAGCTACTCCGTTCATCTGACTTCGAACGGCTACCAGCTCAACGAACTGGGCCACAAGGCGCTCGCCAAAGCTGTGATCAACGGCCTCGGCCTCATGCCGCCGCCAACCGAGCGCTTCGAAGCCACTCGTCGGCAGGTTCTCGAATTCGAACGCCTCTGGTTCGACTACTGGCGGCCCATGAATTGGGCTTTCCTCAATGGCGACCGCACCACGCAGCCTTACTCAAAGGACTGGAAGGACACCTCGAAGCGCATCTTCCCGCAGGAGATGGAGGATTTCCTGCCGCTGCTGAAACAGGCCGAGGACAACATCCAGGCCGCCATCGCCGGCAAAACAGTGACGCCCGTCAGCGTGCGCTCGTCCATCCCCGTCGAGCCTCCGAGCGCGAAGCCGCTCTCGCCGGAGGAAGAACTCGCATCCTTCCAGATCGCGGAGGGTTTTGAGGTGAATCTTTTCGCCAGCGAGGCGGACGGCATCGTGAAACCGATCCAGATGCGTTGGGACGAGCGCGGCCATCTCTGGGTCGCCTGCACCATCAGTTATCCGCAGATCAAACCCGGTGAAAAGCCGAATGACTACGTCCTCGTCTGCGAGGACACCGATGGCGACGGCCGCGCGGACAAATTTCACAAGTTCGTCGAAGGCCTCTTCATGCCCAGCGGCATTGAGCTCGGCGATGGCGGCCTCTACGTCGCCCAGGGCACCGAACTGCTGCACTTCAAGGACACTGACGGTGACGGCAAAGCGGACTCCAAGCGCATCGTGCTTGGCGGATTCGGCACCGCCGACTCGCATCAGATGATCAACGGCATCAACTGGGGCTTCGGCGGCGAGCTGTGGTTCACGCAGGGGCATCACATCTACTCGCGCGTGGAGACGCCCTACGGCGTCGAGACGCTGAACCGTGCAGGCGTGTGGCGTTACCGGCCGCGCACGGGGCATCTCGATCCTTTTTTCCAATGGTCCTCCGCCGGGGCGAATTGCTGGGGCGTCGTGACCACCGAATACGGCCAGCCTTTCCACAAAAGCGGCGCGAACATCGGAAGCTACTACACCACTCCGGGCCTCATCCGCTCGAACCTCGCCGTCGATGCCCAGGCGCTGAACCTCTGCCTCGCGCCGATCAAGCAGGTCGGCATGGAGTTCCTGCACAGCAGTATGTTTCCGCCGGAAATGCAGGGCCGCATCCTCATCGGCGGCTACTACGCGAACCTGCTGGAGTGGCACGAGCTGAAGTTCGAAAACGGCATGTACTCCACCACGCTGCTGCCCAACATCATCGAGACAAAGAACAACGTCTTCCGTCCCGTGGAAATCCGCATGGGTCCGGATGGCGGCATCTACGTCGCCGACTGGTACAATCCCATCATCGGCCACTACCAGGCCAGCTACCGTCATCCTGATCGCGACAAGGCGCATGGTCGCATCTGGCGCGTGACCTGGAAAGGCGGCACCAAAGTCAAACCGGTCAATCTGGCCGACGCCAGCACCGCCGAGTTGCTGGAGCAGCTTGATTCCAAAGAGCGCTGGACCTGGTATCAGGCGAAACGCCTTCTCATCGGACGCGACACGACAGAAGTCCTCGCCGCGCTCGAAGTATGGACGCCGAAACAAAACGACTACCGCAGGCTCCTGGCGCTCTCCCTTTACGAAGCACATGAGGCACCACGCCCCGCGTTGCTCAAAGAACTGCTGCGCTCCGCCGACGCCCGCGTCCGTGCCTATGCCACACGCATCATCGGCACATGGGCACGCGATGACCGCCTGCCGGACGCACTCAGATTGCTGGAGGCCCAAATCGCCGACGAAGACGCACTTGTCCGCCTGGAAGCCATCGTTGCGGCGAGTTACATCCACGATGCGCAGGCGGCCTTCGTCGCCGCACGCGCTTTGGACAAAGACTTCAACGCCTACCACCGGCACGCGCTCACCAAGACGCTGCACGTCCTGAACCCGCTCTGGTCATCGAAACTCGAATTCGAAAAAGACGAACATCTCATCTTCGCCCTCCAAAACGGCTGGGTGGACAACAACCCGGACGACCTCAAAAATCTCAGCGGTCCGCCCAAGAATCTGCAACCCACCGCCGGCAGCAGCGTCGCCGCCATCATGCGTGATCAGGTCGCTAAACACACCGGCAACGCCGAACGCCAGACCACATGGCTGAAGGCGCTCGCCGCCGTCGCCAGCGTGGACGACCTGCCCTTCATCTTCGAGCGCGGCGGCAGAAATCCCACCGTCCTCGCCGCGCTGCGCTCCCGCAGACCGCAGAATGCGGACGCGCTGCTCGTGCCGCTGTTTGACGACAAAAATCCCGCGCTGCGTGCCCAGGCCATCCGCCTCGCCGGAGCCTGGAAGGTCGCGTCCTTCGCGGATCGCATTCAGACGCTTGCCTATGACGAGAAACTCCCCGTCGCACTCGATGCGCTCATCAGTCTGAAACCGGACGAAGTCGCCAGGACCACGCTGGACAAGCTTACAGCCCTCAAGACGCCCCAGGAAGCCGCGCCCCTTCTCAACGCCCTCGTTTCACGCACGGAGGGCCATCGGGCGCTGATGCTCGCCTTGAAAAAGCCGAACGCCCTCTCCGCCGCCACCGCGAAACTCGCGCTCCAGGCCCTCAACAGCCTCGGCAAAACGGACGCCAAACTCTCTCCCCTGCTCATGGAGATCGCCGGCATCAACTCCGCCCTCCCTCCCTACACCAAGGCCTACATCAGCAACGTCGTCAAAGGGGCGAACACCTTCGGCAATGCCGAGGAGGGGAAGAAAATCTACGAGCAGGCCGGCTGCATCGCCTGCCACATCCCCGGAGCAGCGCAGAGCAAGATCGGCCCCGACCTGAGCGCCATCGCCAAAGGCCTGCCCATCGACATGATCGTCACCGAGGTCGTCTGGCCCGCGCTTAACGTGAAGGAAAACTACGAGGCCGCCACCGTGACCATGAAGGACGGCACCGTCGTCACCGGCTTCAAGCAGACCGACACCGCCGACACCATCGGCATCCGCGACCTCACCGGCGCGATCCAAACCATCAAAAAAACCGACACGCAGAAGATCCAGTTCGGCGGCACCCTCATGCCCGACGGCCTCACCGCCGGGATGAACGAGCAGCAGCTCGCGCACCTCATCAAATACCTCAGCGAGCTCGGCAAGTAGCGTTGTTCCTGCGGAACAACGAAAGCTCTTGTTCCGCAGGAACAAGGCAACTTTGACAGTGCCGATGGCCGGACTCGAACCGGCAAGGGAGTTTCCTCCCAGCGGATTTTAAGTCCGTCACTACAGTGGGTAACACCTGTCCATTCCGCTAATTGTCTGCTAATTGGCATTGCTTTCCACTGGATGCCATGTGATGATTCGTCATGCCAAAGGCTCACCCATCCCGCCGCCGCCGCCCCATCAAACGGATTCCATGCGGTGCCTACACCATCACGGTGCAAGCTATCGACAAGCCGCCCTATGCGTTCGCCGTGGTCAAACGCCAGAAGGGGCAGACCAAGCGACAGACGGAGTATTTCGTGGAGAAGGGCGAGGCACTGACCAAAGCTCAGGCTTGGGCGGTCGAGGCTGGCAATGTCGGGGCGCAGGCGGCATCTACGTTGACCAACTCGCTCAAGCGCGACGTGATGAACTGGCGGCAGGAACTAGAGGCCTATGGAAAAGGTATTGGCGATGCTGTGGCGTTCTACCTCGACCACCTGAGAGCCACACGCACCAGCAAGCCGGTTTCCGAGGTCGTCGCCGAGTTGCTGACACTCAAGGAAAAGAAGGGCAAACGTGAACGCTATCAGCGCGATGTGTCAATGAAGCTGGGGCGCTTCTGCCAGACATTTGGTGAACGCATGATCGCTGAACTCGACGCCCCCGAGATCGAGCATTGGCTGGACAGTCTCAACGTCGGGGCCGTTTCATGGAACAACGAACGGAGATACCTGAACCTCCTTTGGAACTTTGCCATATCGAAGTCGTGGGCAACCGCGAACGTCATTGCCAAGATCGACTGCGTGGATGTCGAGGAAACCAGCCCTGAGATTCTGACCATCCAGCAAACCCGCGCCCTGCTCAACGCTGCCGACGACGCCATGCTGGCCTATTACGCCATCGCCCTCTTTGGCGGCGTCCGTGATGCCGAGATCAAGCGCCTCGATTGGCGTTCGGTCAACCTCCTGACCGGCTACGTCACCATTGAGAGCGACGTTTCCAAAACGAAGCGTAAACGGCTAGTGCCCATAACGCCAAACATGAAAGCATGGTTGCTGCCCGTGGCGAAGTCTCACGGTCCTGTTGCACCTGAAAACGTGGACGAGCTAAAAAAGCAAACCTTCAAGCGGGCGGGAATCACCGAATGGCCCCAAGACGGCACGCGGCATTCGTTCGGAACGTATGAGATGGCACGCACCAAAGACATCGGCCATGTTTCCGAGGTCATGGGCAACTCTCCAGGTGTGGTCAAAAAGCATTATCAAAAGGCAGTGCCGTTCGAGCAAGGCGACGAGTTCTTCGCTATTTTCCCTGTGGCAGAAGGTCAATCAAACATCTTGCCCATAGTTTCGCCTGACCAACTCACGGACAAACCGGAGTGGCACACCTCCAAGGCCGTATGACAGCCGACTCTTTTTGTGATTTGCGTGTCAGCTGTGTCGATACCCTGATGCGATGGCTGATCAACTCAGACGAGTGGCAGGCAAATTATGAGGAGCTGCGGAGCACTGTCTTTCACATGACAATCCGCAACCTTCCCAACCTAGAGCGCGAATACGAGGCGTACCTGACTGAGGACGGAAAGCCCACACCGGAACTCGTGAACATGATCGAGCACGTCTTCCGAGTGATGGTGTATGAAGCGCCACGTCACATGCTTGAGGAGGCGATCCAGTCAGGGGATGATGATAATATTCTAAATCTCTACGGCAGTCTGCGGAGGGAATACTTACCACTGACGACGCTGGAGGGGGATCACTACGGCCCGGACTGACCAACAATGCGACACCATGCAAAAAGCCCTGCTCATCTTGATTGTGGCGATCTGTGCCACGCTACTTTCTTGTCAGGCTGCCAAAGATGCAGCCCTCAAAGGCTCTAAGACCAGTGGCGTGTTCCTCGCGGCATTTGTGGCCTTCGCCGCGTGGGCGCTGCTCTCTCAGGGGCTTAATGATGAATGGCCCGCCGCCGTTGGTTGGGTGGTTTTTTTGGCAGGCGCATTCGAGGCCATAACAACCTCGAAAGAGTGACGGCTTCAAACGTCGAAAAGAGGCGACGCGGGCCATGCCGCTACCGCGAGAGGCGGAAACCATGTTAAACCATGTTAAACCATGTCGAAAGCAGCGCCGCAAAACGTCCGAACGCGCCCGAATCGGCCGTGATTCTGGACGAGCGGAGGCAAAGCTAAAGGCGTCGTAAAGCGTCGTCTCCACTACGCAAATCGGCGTCGAAAAGCGTCGTTCACCCTGCGCACAAAGCGTTACCGCCCCATCGGTCGGTGGTGTTACAAAGCGTTACATGATGTGACTTGGTAAAGCGTCGAAAAGCGTCGAACTCCCCACGCAAACGGTGTCGAAATGCGTCGAACACGTTGGCCGCGACGAAGAAGAAAAAAGCGTCACTCGCAAGAGCGTAGAGGGGGCGTCACTTAGCGTCACTCGCCCATCTACAAACTTCAACCGCTGATCAGTGCTCAGTTTTTGAAGCTGGCCTTCCGCGAGACCATGTTAAATCATGTGAATATGGCAGAATGGCGAGGCATCTCTGCGCCAGGAAAACGACTGAAAGCGCCTTACTCCCTTCGCAAACAGGCGTCTTGTAGCGTCTTTCGCCTTCGCAAAAACGCCCTTTGTGAGGAACGAAGCGACACATAGAGGCTCGTCACAACAGGGAAATGCAGGGGAATGAAAAAAGAGTTTGCTTTCCCAAAAAGTCACCCTTCAACGTTCCATGCGCTCCGCACTACATCCCTCCCCCGTCGTCCCTGAACTGCTCACCCCTGAGCAAACTGCCAAGAAGCTCAATATCTCCCGCCGCTGCCTCGGGAATTGGACACGCGCCCGCGTCGTTCCGATGGTCAAAGTTGGCCGCGTTTGCCGCTTCGATTTCGAGAAGGTCAAAGCCGCCCTCGAAAAGTTTGAGCGTGCTGAGATCACCCGCTGACCCTCCAACAACAAACCCGCTTCCTGTGAGGGAAAACGGGCTGCTGTTTGTGGAGGTCAGATGCCGCATAGAGTAGCCGGAGGCTGTTCACAGGCAAGCCACAAACCTTGCATCCATGAACATCCCTCCATCAAGGTGGGAAGAGTATCTGGGGAGCCTGCCGCAGCGCCCCTATTGCACCAATCATCTCGGCCGCAGACTGCTGATTCGGGACCGGTGTCGTGCCTTGGACTTTGCCATGATCCAGCACAATTCACCGTTGTTCTGGCACTGGCTGGTTTTCGATGTCGATGCGGACGATGCGTTCACGCGTGCCGAGGATAGGGGCTGTCCCCCGCCGACCTTCATCGCGTTGAATCGTGCGAACGGCCACGGGCATCTTGCCTACCGTCTCGAAGCGCCCGTCTCGGATTTCTCATCCTCAAGCCGAAGAGCCATAAAGTTCTGCGAGGATGTCGAACGGGGGCTGACGCACCGGCTTGGAGCTGATACAGCCTATCCCGGCTTCTTGTCCAAGAACCCGCTTTCCAGCGAATGGGAGACTGCTTGGCTGGCACAGCAGCCATACCAGCTCGCAAGGCTCAACGATTATCTGGACCCAGCGGACAAGCGAAGGCGACCACGCCAAGAGTGCACCGGCATCGGGCGAAACGTCGCCACCTTTGATGCACTGCGTGAGATTGCCTACCGACAATGCCTGCGCTTCAAGAAAGACGGGGTTAACCTCAACCAGTTCCAGGACTTTCTTCTGGATCATGCGAAAGCGATAAACTCCGCCTTTCCGTTCCCGCTATCCCACCCCGAGATCAAGGGAATCGCACGTTCTGTGGCACGGTGGGTTTGGGATGAGTTTTCAATGCCGCGTTTTTCGGCCATTCAGCGAGCGAGAGCTTTGAAACGGTGGCAGAACGTTCCGACACTCGCAAAATCCAAACCTTGGGAGGAGCTGGGAATCTGCCGAAGGACTTGGGAGCGCCGCCGCAAGCAAGCAGCCCCAAATCTGCTAATATCCTGATATGGCATTGCGACATTCTATTCATGAACCTGCCACACGACCCTTGAGTTCCCGGCATCACCCGCCAGAATCGCACTCTCCCGAATGACTGCCCACGCCTTCCAAGACATCTCCAAGCTCGAAGACACCCTCTGGGAGGCGGCGGACCAGCTCCGGGCGAACTCGAAGCTGACCTCCAGCGAGTATTGCTTCCCCATCCTTGGCATCATTTTCCTGCGCCACGCCACGAACCGCTACAACGCCGTCGCGGCCCGGATCGAGGAGGAAAAGGCCGCCGGGAAGCTGCCAAAGAAGCTGCCCATCACGAAGGCCCACTTCATCGCCCGCCGGGCGCTGATGCTGCCGCTGGAGGCACGGTATGAGACGCTGATCGCCCTGCCCAAGGGCACGAATCTCGGCTCCGCGCTCGTGGAGGCCATGCATGCCATTGAGCGTGACTTCCAGCCTTTGGAAAACCAGCTCCCGAAGGACTACGAGAAGTTCGAGAACGACCTGCTGGAGTCCATGCTCCGCATCTTTGACAGCGAGGCGCTGCGGCAGGCCAGCGGCGATGTCTTCGGGCGCATTTATGAGTATTTCCTCATGAAGTTCGCCATCCAGGGAGCGCAGGACAATGGCGAGTTCTTCACCCCGCCCTCGCTGGTGCAGATGATCGTGAACGTCATCGAGCCGGACCACGGTGTCGTGGCGGACCTCGCCTGCGGCTCCGGCGGCATGTTCGTGCAGACCAGCCACTTCATGGAGGATCACGGGCAGGACACCATGAAGCGCGTGACCTTCTACGGTCAGGAGAAAACGGCCACCACCATCCGACTGGCAAAGATGAACCTCGCCGTTCACGGGCTGGAGGGAGAGATCAGGGAGGCAAACACCTTCTACCAGGACGAGCACCGCCTTAGCGATGGCCGCCCGCTCTGGGGGAACTGCGACTTCATGATGGCGAACCCGCCCTTCAATGTGGACATGGTGGATGAGGCGAAGGTGAAGGGCGACCGCCGCCTGCCCTTCGGCCTGCCGGGGGTGAACAAGAACAAGACCCTCTCCAATGCGAACTACCTCTGGATCAGCTACTTCCACTCCTACCTGAACCAAACAGGCCGCGCTGGATTCGTGATGTCATCGCAGGCCAGCAGCGCCGGTCATGGCGAGGCGGAGGTGCGGCAAAAGCTCGTCGCCACCGGGGATGTGGACGTGATGATGTCCATCCGCTCCAATTTCTTCTACACGCGCTCCGTGCCCTGCGAGCTGTGGTTCTTCGACAAAGGCAAGCCGCAGGAGCGGAAGGGCAGCGTGCTCATGCTCGATGCGCGGAACGTGTATCGGAAGGTCACGCGGAAGATTTACGACTTCAGCGCCGAGCAGCAAAAGAACCTCTCCGCCATTGTGTGGCTGTATCGGGGAGAAAGGCTGCGTTTCGCGGAGCTGGTGGCGGACTATCGGCAGGAGTGTCTGGCGGCTGCCGCCCAGCTCCACCATGCGAGCTACTTCTGCCATCCACAGGGTCCGGCTCACGAGACGCAGTTCCTCATCGGCTGCCTGAATAAACTCACGGCCATGCTCAAGGGACCGGATGAGTGCTTCAAGGTGAAACCCACGCTGGCGGATGTCGCCTCGTATCAGGCGCTCGCCTCCGGCTTGCACGGCACTTGGAAGGAACTCCAGAGCGCCGCCGAGCAACTGCACGATCTGCTGGAGACCCACCGTGCCAGCCTGGATGACGGCAGCGATCCGCGCCGCGATCTGGACGCCGCCATGGGCCGCTACACCTGCAACCTCAGCCGCATGGAGGACGCCGCCGCGCAGATGGACTCCTTTTGCCAGCTCGCCGCCCGTTTTGGCAAAGAAATCACGCAAACCGCCGATTTCGCCGCGAAACAGTTCGGTGCCCATCGCCTGGATTTCTGGCGCAGGGACTGGAAGGCACCGGAGCGCCTCGCATCGCTGCAAACCGCGCTGGATGAGGTCTCCCGCGCCAGCCGCCTTTACGCCTACTTCCGCAAGCAGGTCCACTGGCTGCTCACCCGCTTCCCCGAGGCTCGCTATGCCGACGTGCCCGGCCTGTGCAAGATCGCCAGCCGGGCGGACATCGCCGCTGCGGACTGGAGCCTCACTCCCGGCCGCTACGTCGGCGTGGCCCCGGCGGAGGTGGACGAGGATTTTGATTTCGGCCAGGCCATGCGGGACATCCATGGAGAACTGAAAGACCTTGACCACGAAGCCAGCGAACTGGCCGCGAAGATTCAGGCGAACTTTGAGGGGCTGGGGATATGAAGTGGCCGATTGTAGAAGTCGAAACGATCAAAGCGAGCGAACGCAACGCACTCGTTGGAGGCCCATTCGGCTCTGATCTGACGAGCAAGAGTTACATCGAAGACGGTGTTCCAGTTATTCGCGGCAACAACCTGCCAGATCACACCGCATTCCATGACGGAGACTTCGTCTTCGTTTCTGATGAAAAAGCACAGAGTCTTTCAGCGAACACTGCGGGACCGAAAGACTTGGTTTTTACCCAACGGGGCACACTAGGACAAGTTGGATTGATCCCTGACCAGCCAAACTATCCCCGCTATGTCATCTCACAGAGCCAGATGAAGTTGACGGTGGATTCGTCCAAAGCCGAGCCGCGTTTCGTGTACTACTATTTCAGGTTGCCGACGACGGTTGAAACCATCAAGAGCCATGTCAGTTCATCAGGCGTGCCGCATATCAACCTGGGAGTGCTGCGGCGGTTCAAAATTCCGCTGCCACCTCTCAAAGATCAAAGGCGAATCGTTGATGTAGCCGCCGCCTACGACGACCTGATGGAGAACAACCGGCGGCGGATGGCGTTGCTGGAGGAGTCGGCGCGGCTGCTGTACCGGGAGTGGTTCGTCCACCTCCGCTTCCCCGGCCACGAACACACCCGCCTCATCCATGGCCTGCCGGAGGGGTGGTCAGTGAAGCCCTTGGAGGAGGTGGCAGAGTTCCGTCTCGGCAAGATGCTGGACGAGAAGAAGAATCGTGGCGAGCCGCTGCCCTATCTGGCCAACGTCAACTTGCGCTGGGGTGAGTTCGACCTCTCGAACCTGCGCGAAATGCGTTTCGAGGAGCATGAGCTGGAGACGTTTGGATTGAAGTTGGGTGACATCGTCATGTGCGAAGGCGGTGAACCCGGACGCTGTGCCATCTGGAAGGACCAAATGCCCGGCATGATGTTCCAGAAAGCCATTCATCGTATCCGCTGCCGCGAGAACATGGCCCACGAATACCTTTACCAAAACCTGCGCCACCAAGCCGAGTCAGGCCATTTTGCGACGCTATTCACCGGCGCGACCATCAAGCATTTCCCCCGTGAGAAACTCGCCAAAGTGACCGTGCTCGTCCCACCAAGAGGACTTCTGGACCAGTTCTTAAACCACGCCCGCCCCATTGAAATCCAGCTCGGCCATCTCGAAGCCGCCAACAAACGAGCCAGAGAAGCCCGCGACCTGCTGCTGCCACGCCTGATGAGCGGGGAGATCGAGGTGTGAGGCGGCGGAGTCCGGTCTTGTCAGGCTGGGCTAATGCCGTTAAAAGTCCCAAATGACCACCGCAGACAGTCAGATCGAATTTGTCCTCCGGGGCAAGCTGGAGGGCGTGGAGATCACGCCGTCCACGATCAGCTTGTCCCGGTTCAATGAGTTCAATCAGCAGGTGGAGGCCTTCATCAGCGGGAGTGAGAAGATCAAGCTGGATGAGGTGAAAGTGAGCGTGGAGCCGGGCTCCTATCTGCTGCGCACGGCGCTGCCTCTCATGGTCATGGCGTCTCTGGAGTCCGATTTGAAGAGACTGCAACGAGAGGACTCGCTGGGGGAAGTGGACCCAAAACGGGCAGAAGTGATCGCCAAATGGCAGGCCCGCAGCAAGGCCAATGCCGACTTGAGTCATGTGATCCGTCCGGTGGATGGCAAGACCCTGAAACCCATCGAGCTGAATGTGCATACTGATTACCGCATGGGGGAGATCGTGCCCTGGGTGAAGGTGGAGAAGTATCTTTTCGGTACGGTGATGAACATGGGCGGCGTGCAGAAGGCGAATGTGCATATCCGTCTGGACGACTCCGGTCAGGTGGTGCGCATCGACACCAACCAGGGCTACCTGAAAGAGCACAGCAATGACCGCCTCTACCAGAAGGTGCTGGTGCGAGTGGAGGCAGAACAGCACTTCAGAACAGGAGACTTGAGAAACCTGCGGATGCTGGCCTTTGAAGATTACGCACCCGTGTATGACGAGGCGGCACTAGACCGCTTCGCCGCTGCTGGCCGCGCCGCCTGGGCTGATGTGCCCGACGCGGCTCAATGGGTGCATGAACTGCGGGGAGGCGCGGTGAGATAATGGCTGCGGGCGTCATCCTTGATACGAGCTTTCTCATCACGCTGGCGGACCCCGCGAGGAAGCATCACGACGCTGCACGGAAATACTGGAGGCACTTCACGGAAAATGCCCTGCCGATGTATCTGCCCACGATTGTGGTTTCGGAGTTCTACATCAAGCAAACCCTACCCCCTGAAATCCTGAGAGCCTGCGTGGTGCTGCCGTTCAATTGGGACGATGCCATCAAGGCCGCTTCCTTGGATTTCTCCAAAGCAGATCGTCAGGGCGCAAGCCGGGACGCCCTGAAAGACGACGTGAAAATCATCGCTCAGGCGATGGTGAAAGACGCGGCCTTCCTGATCACGGACGACAGCAGTTCCTTTTACAAGTTTGCGGCCGCTCTGGTGTCCTCAGGCGCGGCCCAATTCCGCCCCATTAAGCTCGAAGATGGGTTCGACCCCGCGTTCTTCAACCAAGGGCAGCGGGAGCTGAACCTCCAGAGCGAGGATGAAGAGGCCGAATCGGCGTAAGCAGGCAGAGCAGGCGTCATGTTCACGTTTTGGGGCATGTTCACGAATGGGTGAACATGCCCCAAAACGTGAACAACCCTCGAAGCGGAGGTCGCATTGACCCGCCGAGTGAATTTCAATTGGTGCAAAAACCTATGCGCCTGCTTTCATAGCGCCTCCATGGCCTACTCCGACATCAACAGCGAAGACCGGCTGGTTCAGCAAACCTTTGCGGAGCACCTGGAAAGCGTGCTGGGCTGGGAATCGGTGTATGCCTACAACGAGGAGACCTTTGGCCCCGAGGGAACGCTGGGACGCAAAGACAAGCGGGAGGTGGTGCTGACGCGTGACCTGCGGGCGGCGCTGGTGCGGCTGAATCCCGGCCTGCCTGACAAGGCCATCGACGAGGCGGTGGCGAAGATGACGCGGCATGATTTTTCCCGCTCACTGCTCCAGCACAATCAGGAGTTTCACAGTTTCATCCGGGATGGCGTGCCGGTGGATTACCGGGATGAGAAAGGCCAGCCCCGCAGCACACGAGCACGGGTGATCGACTTCGACTTTGTGGAGAACAACCGCTTCGTCGCCGTGCGTGAGCTTTGCCTCACCGGCCTGCTTGCGCCAAGCTACAACCGCCGCGCGGACCTCGTGTGCTTCGTGAACGGCATTCCGCTGGTCTTCATCGAGCTGAAGGCGGTCTATAAAAACATCCGCGCCGGTTTCGACGGCAATCTCTCCGACTACATGGACGATCATGTGATCGGCCACGCCTTCCACCACAACGCCTTCCTGATCGTGAGCAATGGCGACAACGCCCGCTACGGCTCGATCACGAGCGGCTGGGACCATTTCGCCGAGTGGAAGCGCAACGACGAGAAGGACAAGGACAAGGGCAAGGTGAAGGCCGAGGTGCTGCTCAACGGCATGCTCGCCAAGGACCGGCTGCTCGACCTCGTGGAGAACTTCATCCTGTTCGATGCCAGCAAGCCAGGCAAAACCCGCAAGGTGGTGGCCCGCAATCATCAGGTGCTCGGCGTGAATCTGGCGGTGGAGTCGGTGAAACGGCAGGAAGAACTGAAACGGCAGTTCCCGGTGCGGCGCGAGGTCAGATACACAATGTCCAAGAAGCCCTCGAAGGAGTGGTTCACCCCGGCCATCGAGCTGAAGCCGGGCGAGGCGTCACTTGTGGCTGAGACGATGCC
This sequence comes from uncultured Prosthecobacter sp., assembly GCA_964452755.1. Classification (GTDB taxonomy): domain Bacteria; phylum Verrucomicrobiota; class Verrucomicrobiia; order Verrucomicrobiales; family Verrucomicrobiaceae; genus Prosthecobacter. The sequence goes on from CAYVQY010000003.1 coordinate 297,817, forward strand.
GCCAGCCATGGAGGAGTTGCCTTTAGTGACGCGTGCCCATCCTGACCTGGGCAGGCTGGGTGTCTTCTGGCACACGCAGGGCAGCGGCAAGAGCTACAGCATGGCTTTCTTTGCCGAGAAGGTGCGGCGGAAGATTCCCGGCGGGTTCACCTTTGTGCTGATGACCGACCGCGACGATCTGGACGATCAGATTTACCGCACCTTTGGCGGTTGTGGTGTCATCGACCCCAAAAAGACACCCCGCGCCAGCAGCGGCAAAGAACTCAAAAAACTGCTCGAAGAGAATCACGCCTACATCTTCACACTGATTCACAAGTTCAATCAGGAGGTCAAAGAGCCCTACAGCGACCGCGACGACATCATCGTCATCTCCGACGAGGCGCATCGCACGCAGGCGGGGAAATTCGCCCGGAACATGCGGCTGGCACTGCCAAACGCGGCCTTCCTCGGCTTCACCGGCACACCACTTTTCAAGAACGACCATCTGACGAAGCGCATCTTTGGCGGCTACATCTCCCGCTATGACTTCAAGCGGAGCGAGGAGGACGGAGCGACGGTGAAGCTCGTGTATGAAAACCGGGGTGAGAAGCTGGGCATCACAACGCTCGACCTGAACGACAGCATCGCGGAGGTGATCGAGAACGCGGACCTCGATGTGGATCAGCGGGCGCATTTGGACAAGCTGCTGGGCAAGGACTACGAAGTCATCACCGCACCGGACCGGCTGGAGAAGATCGCGAAGGATTTCGTCGAACACTGCGCAGCACGCTGGGAGTCGGGAAAATTCATGCTCGTGTGCATCGACAAGATCACCTGCGGCCGGATGTTTAACCTCATCGCCCCGCACTGGCGGACCAAGACGGAGGCTGTGAAGTCTGAGGCGCAGGCGGAAGCTGATCCCGACAAGAAGGCGAAACTGGCTGCGAAAGCGAAGTGGCTCGAAGAGACCATCATCGAGATTCAAATCAGCGAGCAGCAGGGCGAGGTGGCGGATTTCAAGAAATGGGGCGTGGACATCATCCCGCACCGCCAGCGCATGAAGGATGGCTTTGTCGTGGGTGAGAAGACTCTCAGCATGGAAGACGCCTTCAAAACCCCGGAGCATCCTTTCCGCGTGGTGATCGTCTGCGCGATGTGGCTGACCGGCTTCGACGTGGAAAGCCTGGGCACACTTTACATCGACAAGCGGATGAAGGCCCACACGCTCATGCAGGCCATCGCCCGAGCGAACCGACGCTGCGAGGGCAAGGACTTCGGCCTGATCGTGGACTACAACGGAATGCTCAAAAGCCTGCGGGCCGCCCTGGCGCAGTATGCGCTGGGGGACGAAGGCGAAAACGGCAGCGGCGAGGTGGTGGCACCCATCGAAGAGCGTGTCCAAGCGCTGGAAGAGGCCATTTCCTTGACGGAGGCTTACTTGCGAACGCTGGGCTTTGATCCGGCGCAGTTGATCGGGGCCAAGGGGTTCACCAAGACGGGACTGCTCGCCGATGCGGTGAACGTCATCTACACGAGCCGGGAAACGAAGCAGCGCTTCGAGATCATGGCGCGGCAGGTTTTCCTCCGCTTCAAGGCGCTGATCATGGAGGATGCCATCTTCGCGTTTGCTGAGCGTCACGACAACCTGGAGGCCATTTACAAGAAGCTGGAGGAGCGCCGGGACATGTCCGATGTGACAGCCGTCCTCAAAGAACTCCACCTGATCGTGAACGAAGCCATTCGCACGATGACGCCCGGAGATGATCAGACTGAGGCAAAACTCTACGACCTGAGCAAGATCGACCTGGAAAAGCTGCGGGATGAGTTCGCCAAGAAGGTGAAGCGCAAGGCCACTGCTGTCGAAGACCTGCGTGCCCTCATCGAGCACAAGCTGGCGCTGATGATGCGCCTGAATCCCGAGCGGATGGACTACTACCGCAAGTACTCGGAGATCGTGGCCGACTACAACCGCGAGAAGGACCGCGTGACCATCGAGCAGACCTTCGCCCAACTCGCCGACCTTCTCGCCAGCCTGAACGAGGAACAACGTCGCGCTGCTGAGGAAGGACTCACCGAGGATGAACTGGCGATTTTCGACCTCCTGAAGAAGTCCAAACTGACCCAGAAACAGCGAGAAAAGGTGAAGGAAGCAAGCAAGCACCTGCTCACGAAGGTGCTGGAAATTGTCGCCTCACGGCATGACTGGATCGCCAAGGAGCCGACCAAGGCCGAAGTCGAGGTGCTGATCCAGACCGAGGTTTTCACTCTGCTGCCAGATCCCCCCTTCGATGAAGACGAAAAGCTGGCACTGGCAGGCCGCGTCTATCAGCACGTCTTTGAGCAGAGCACCGCCGGGGTGTTTGGGCAGAGGGCGGCGTGATCCTTTCTTTCACAACCAGCCCATGACAGCCCACCGCAAACTCAGCGAGTACACGATTGTCCAAGACCTCGGTGAAAACGTCTTTGAACGAGTCAAAAAGGAAGTCATTCGCACACTGGATGCCATGGAGGGAGGGCTGTCCGGCGAAGACTCCGGGCTAAGCACAATTTGGGAAGAGCTGTGCGCACAGTTGCAGTTCGAGCAGTCGATTCACTGGGACATGTATGACATGACCGTGCGCGAAACGATTCAGCAGGTGGCGGAGGAGTTGCCTCCCTTTGAAAGAGAAGCGCTGTGGCTGCTCACCAATGAGGGTTCGGATTGGGAATGTGAATACGAGGAAGAACGCGACGCCTATCCCATCTGCATTTCCGACATCGTGGAACATGTGGTCGAAAATGGCGTCTATGAAGACGCAAGGTGTTCAACGAATCCAAGCGTGCTCAAGTATCTGCGGCGTAAATTTGACGACGATGATGAAAGCGAGGAAGAAGCGGAAGACGAACTCGAAGAATCAGAAGAGGCCGAGGATACGAATATTGAATCTGCGAACGAGTTGGACGATCCAAGCAAGCGGTCCGCCTGACCGATCGTGGCGAATGCCACCTCATCAAAGCCCGTTGCGCCACGAATGGAGTTGCAGTTTCCCGAAGGCACCCAAGGCTTCCACATGAACCGTCAGCCTCAGCAACTAGCCCGTCAATCCCGTCGCCAGCGTGCCCACGGCCTTGAGATCGAGGAAAAGGTCTGGCGACTTTACATGACGGGGCAGCGCCAAGTCGCGATTGCTGCCCAGCTTGGCGTCTGCCCCAGCCGCGTTTGCCGCTACATTTCCAGGCGTCTGGAGAGCATTGAGCAAGCAGCCCCACGAACTGGCGAGGAGTTTGCAGCCATGCGGGAACAAATTGCCGCGAAGTTGTGGCGGGTGGTTGAGGAGACTCACGCTCGACCTGGGATTGTGGAAGATGCTACGGACGAGAAGGACATCATCGAACTGACTCCCACGCCACAAATGCTGGCAGTCCGGCTCAAGTCATTAGAGCAACTGTCCCGAATCTATGGATTGGCCATGCCAGTAGTTCAGAGGAACGATGCCGCACAGCCATATTCAAAGCCCTCAGAGATTGCGGAGAGAGTCCAAGCGATGATTCTCGAAAAGCATGGCCGCTCTGAGCTTGGAACAGGCTAGGGAACTGCCGCCAAAGCGTCCGCTAAAATTCCGCTAATCTACAGGCAAAATGTGCCTTTTCTTGCCATCTGGTGCCTGATGTCCCATTTTACACTCCAGCACCAAAAACACCATTTCCCCTTCGTACAGTGGTGCCGATGGCCGGACTCGAACCGGCAAGGGCGTTTCCGCCCAGCGGATTTTAAGTCCGCTGTGTTTACCATTTCACCACATCGGCGTGGGTTTGCACCGCGCCGCGGAGTGTAGCGGCAATGAGGCGGTCCTCAATAGTCGAAAATCTCACCGTGATGGAAGAACCGCTCGATCTCGATGGCGGCGGCTTCCGGGGAATCGGAGGCGTGGACGACGTTGGTCATCTTGTCCGAGCCGAAATCACCGCGAATCGTGCCCTTGGGTGCCGCTTTCGAATCGGTCGGCCCCAGCAGGTCACGCACATGGGCGATCACGTTTTCACCACCGAGCACGATGGCGATCACCGGATTGCTCTTCATGAAGCCGGCCACATCCGGGAAGAACGGACGGTCGGCGATGTGCGAGTAGTGCTCCTTCAGCAGCTCGTCCGTCAGGCGGATCATCTTGCAGCCGCGGATGCGGAAGCCTTCGTCTTCGAAACGCTTGATGACGGTGCCGTTGATGCCTTGGGCGACGCAGTCAGGCTTGAGCAGGATGAGAGTTTTTTCTTGGGCCATGGGTCTGATATTAGAGGGGGAAAGGGGCGCGGACTCTGCCGCCCCCCCCGCCATCCGTCAAGGGTGGGAATCTTTTGCCAGATGGAAACGCGGCGCGTAGGCTTGTGCGCCTCATGCCCGCCCGCTCGTTCGCCTTCTTCGATCTCGACCACACCCTGCTGCCCTTCGACACGCAGGCGCTGTTCTGCAATTTCGTGCTCAAGCGCGAGCCCTGGCGGGTCTTTCTGCACGGCCTTTTCATTCCCGTCGCGCTCGCCCGAGCCTGCGGTCTCGCCAGCACCGCCACGGCCAAACGCGCCTTTCTTAGCTACCTGTGGGGCATGTCCCGGGAAAAACTCGACGCCTACGCGCACGAGTTCGCCGAGGTCTGCGTGCCCCGCTGGGCCTACCCCAGCCTGCGGGCTGAAATCCTCCGCCACAAGCACCAGCACCGCATCCTCGTGCTGAACACCGCCAGTCCGGACTTCTATGCGCACCACATCGCGTGCGCGCTCGACTTTGACCACTGCGTCGCCACCCGGTTTGAAGTGGGTGAAACGTTCCCGCGCATGCCGCGACTCGTCACAGGCAACAACAAGCACGAAGCCAAGATCGCCGCCATGGAAGCCTTGGTGCCCGGCCTGACCGAACTCACCGAAAGCGAACGCGCCAACTCCTGGAGCTACTCCGACAGCGCCGCCGACCTCCCCCTGCTCGACTACGCCGGCTTCGGCGTGCTCGTCCATCCCTCAAAAAGCCTCGCCGCCATCGGCAAAGCCCGCGACTGGGCCATCCTGCGCCCCGCGCGGCCCTACGACTCGAAAGTCGGGGACATGCTCCGCGTCGTCCTGCAAATGTTCGGCCTGCATCCCGAGTGACTGCGCCCTTGCTCATCCGGCAGAGGGCACTATCATCGCGCACCAAGCGAGGCGCCCGTAGCTCAGTGGACTAGAGCAGCGGATTTCTAATCCGTAGGTCGCAGGTTCGATCCCTGCCGGGCGCGCCAGTTTTTTTGGCGGATGCCGGACCGCCGCCGCTCTCCAGACATGACTCAGCCGATTGCTGAGATAGCCGTGACGAGGACACGCGTTTTTTTGGGGCTCTTCAACGAACCTCTCCGAGCCTTCCATGACCAAGCCCGCCCTCCTCGCCTTCTTGCTCACCACCTGGACCTGTCTCCAGGCGGAAAACCTCCGCCCATGGACCGACTACCGAGTGATCCTCTGGATGGGGGAAAAAGGCCAGAAGGCGCTCGCCAATCCCGTGCTGCCGGAGCGACTGCGCGAACTCGGGATCAACAGCGGCATGGTCGGACCCGGCGGCGACTCCTCCTTCTACCGGCGGCATGGCTTCGGGCACTACGTCGAGAACATCATCAATGAAGGCCTTTGCCTCAAATTCCGGTCCAAGGTCACCGACTGGGACAAATTCGTGAAAGGATGGTCCGATGCGCGGGACATGGATTCGCTGGTTCGGGACTATCCGCTCGAAGACCCCGGCTGGCTCCAGCGCATGAGTGACCGCATGCGAAAAACCGCGCTGGAAGCAGCGCCAAACGGCCCGCTGCTCTACGACCTGCGCGATGAACTTTCGACCACGATCTCGGCGAACCCGTTTGACTACGATTTTTCACCCACCTCGCTCGCAGCCTTCCGCGAGTGGCTCAAAACGCGCCATGCCTCGCTGGAGGCGCTGAACGCGCAGTGGGAGACGAATTTCACGAGCTGGGAGGCCGTGCTGCCCTTCACCACGGATCAAATCAAGCAGCGCATGGCCTCGGGCAGGCCGGGGCCGGAAACGAAAGTGGACTGGGCCGCCGTCCGCGCCGTGAAGCTCGATTTGGCGAAGGCACACGGCGAGCGCACGCGCTGGAACTTCGCCCCCTGGGCCGATCACCGCACCTACATGGACACCGCCCTCGCCAAGACGCTGGATCACTTCCGCAAAGTCTCCCACGAGGCCGATCCCGCCACGCCCGTCGGCATCGAGGGCACGCAGATGCCGCACGCCTTCGGCGGCTACGATCTGTGGCGGATGAGCCGCGTGCTCGACTGGGTGGAGCCCTACGACATCTGCAATTCACGCGAGATCCTTGGCTCCTTCATGCCGGGAAAGACCATCCTCGCCACGGTCTTCGAAAAGGAGACGAATGCCGCCATGCGGCGGCTCTGGCACCTTCTGCTGGAGGGTGACAAAGGTGCCATCATCTGGTGGAGCGAGGACGTGCTGGACCACGAAAAGCCCGATCTGCCGCTCACCCCGAAGGGCCGCGCGCTCGCTCCCGTCTTCCAATCGCTCACCAGCCCGCTGGCGCGGCTTTTCATGCTCGCCGAGCGCGAGCGTGACCCCCTGCTGATCCACTACTCGCAGCCGAGCATCCAGGCCGCATGGCTGATGGAATCCACGGCCGACGGCAAGACCTGGCTGCGCCGCTTCAGCAGCTACGAGGCCGATCACAACCGCCACGCCGGCGTCCGCAATGCCTGGCTCAAAGCCCTGCAGGATCTCGGATTCAGCCCGGTCTTCATCGCCGGCGAGGAGCTGGCCAAAGGCCTGCCCGCCACGCCGCGTCTCCTCATCCTCCCGCAAAGCTGGGCCATGAGCGATGCCGAGCTGACCGCCGTCGAGTCCTTCGCCAAGCGCGAGCACCGCGTCGTCATCGCCGACGGTCCTCACGCACTCTTCGACGAGCACGGCACCCTGCGTCCCCGCTTTGAATGGCCCGCCAACGAATCCCCGGAGCGTGTGTGCGTCACCTTCGGCACGAACGAAGGTGAAAATACTTTCCGCCGGACCTCCATCACGCTGAGCGACTACCCCGCGAACCGCCTGAGGGCTGAAACGGACGACGCGCCGCTCGAATCCATCCGGCAACTCCTCGCCGAGCGCGGCGTGCGGCCGCCCGTCAGCGTGCCCGCCGATGCGCGGGTGCGCGTTCACCGTTTCACCATCGGCGACAAAGCCCGCCTCATCGCCTTTGAGCGCAACGTCGAGTACAAGATGCGCGAGGAACTCGCGCAGGCCGGCGGCAACGAGCGTCTCGAACAACCCGTCACCTTCACTGCGAAGCTGCAACAGCCCGGCCACGTCGTGAACCTGCGCACGGGGGAAAAGCTCGGCAGGCGGAGCGAGTTCAGCGTCGCCCTTGATCCCTGGCAGCCCGCGCTCTTCGCCGTTCTCCCGGAGGAACCGTCGGGCGATGTCGTTGAAAGTCTTCTGCAGCCGTGATCACTCAAGACGGAACCCGTTCCAATACGAGAACTCCATGTGCCAGCCGCTGGCGTGCGCCTCGAGTCGCACGGTGACTTCCTGCCCTGCAAACTTCGACAGATCGACTTCCACATCCTTCCAACGCGGCTTTTCATGGTCCACGGCTACCTCCTTGACCACCTGACCGTTGACCAAGGTCTTGAGCAGCCAGTCACCCCGATCATCCGCGGCCACGCTGAACTTCAGTTTCGTCTTCTCGACCTTCAGTTTGCGCTCAAAGCTCGCGGGCGTCTTCTTGTCCGGGAACGGATGCATCAACAGCACGTTCGTTTTGCCATGATACTCGGCCAGCTTGACCGGCGTGCGCTCGAAATCGGGCGCGTTGACCTTCCAATCGGGATTCCACAGGCTGACGCTCTCCCAGTCGATGGCGCGCCAGTTGGTCTTTTTCGGCTGGGAGGCCGTTTCGGGCAGTTCGACGCCTTGGATGAGTAGTTTCTTCTTTTCGGGCGTGAGCGGGCCTTCTTCCGGTGGAGCCAGAATGTACCAAATGAGGTCGCGGAAGGCGGTGTCGGGCAGATTGCCGAATCCCATCGGCATGAGGCTTTGTTTCGTGTTGGTAAGCGTGGCGATTTGATCGCGTGGCACGACTTGCGCGGCTCCACCGGCTCCTAGCAGCTTCACATGCCCTGGCGTGTCCTCGACGATGCGTCCGGCGAGCGTGCGACCGTCCTTCGTGCTCACCGTGATGTTTTCGTAGCCGTTGCCGATGATTTGATTGGGATCGATCACGTTGGCGAGCAACGCATCGAGATTGCTGCGTCCGCTGCCGATCAAATCGGGACCGACTTTCTGTCCGCCGCCGTGGAATTCATGGCAGACCATGCAAGTCGCGGAGAAAATCATTTTGCCGTTCGCGAGGTCCGGCTCGCCCGTCAATGCGGCCTGCTTCTTCTGCGCGATGAGCGATTTCACATCCTCGGAGGAGTCCTGCCACGCGCCGAGCACCTTGAAGGCGAGATCGCGGATGGCCTTGTCCTTGTGCGTTGCCAACGCACGACGCACCGGCGCCGGGAAACCACTCGAACTGACCTTTTGCTCGGAAATCGCGTTCAGCAGCGCCTTCGTCCACGCGTCGCGATTGGAAAGCGCTTCGATGGCCGCATTGCGCACGTTAAATTCCTTCGATGCCGACTGCTGAAGCAGCGGCGCGACGAACTCATCGCCTCCAAGATCCGCCGCCGCACGAATCGCCGCCACGGCGAGCGCGGTGGATGTCTGCGGCTTGAGCAGCGGCTTCAAACCGTCCTTCACCGCGTTCGTGCGCACCTTTTGCAGCGATTGCAGCACCTTGATGCGCTCCTTCTCCGGTCTCGAGCCATCGTGCAGCACCACGATCATCTCCTTCACCGCCACAGCATCTCCCCACATCACCGCGAGCGTCTGCGCGTGCTTCCGCACGTCGGCATTCAAGGACGAACGCCACTTCGCCAGATGGGCCGAGACATCCTTCACCGGCTTGATCACGCCGCCTTCCTGGCCTTTGACGAGACCATCGAGTGCATGCGCTAGCAGCACGTCGTGTTCGGCGATCTTGTCGCAGAACTCGATGGCGAGATCGAGGTTCTCCGCCTTCCGAGTGTCACAGAGCCGGCGCATGGCTTTGTGGGAGAGGACGCGGGAGAGGGGCTGGGATTGTGGTGCGCAAGCGGCGAGCAACAGTATCGTTTCTTTGGTATGATAGAGATTAATCCTCGTCTCGAGCGCCATCCAAATATGGAAAGCCTGCAAAGAGTCACTTGCATCTGCACATGCAAAGATGAGTTCGGCAAAGACTGGCTCGACGGACGCAGGTGGTGTCTGCCCGATTTCTCGATAACGCGGGACCGTTAGCAGTTGTCCTCGAAGGCTTCGGAGGGCAATGCCGACGGAAGCTCTTACCATTGCGTCCTTGTCACTCGCCAGCTTCACGAGACCTGGATAGCCATAAATGAAACTTTGCACGCCTCCTGGATTTGGGTTTTCCCCCATTTTAGTGAAGGCATAACTATGATATTCCCCAACTAGCCTTGCTGCCCAAGCTCGTAAAGAAGTGGATGAGTCTTCCGATAGCAAAGACCATCCTTCTTTGCTTAGCATTCTCGAAGAATGCATGGCCCAAATCGCTTCAAGCCGGAGTGGATCAGAAGCACCATCTTTGATCAGCTTCTGAAGCAGCGTGTTGGCTGAATTTTTGTCAGATCGAAGATTTTCAATGGCAACGTCCCTGGAAGACTCCACCAGCATCCGCCTCGCCATCCGGCGCATCCAGTTGTTGGGATGCTCCAGGGTCTTCACGAGGTCGGCGGTGGAGAGTTTTTTGAGGTCGAGGTCATTCGAGGGCCGCGAAGCGTGTTCTGTAGTTCCGCCTTTAGGCGGTGCTGTTTCTGAACCGGCTGAAGCCGGAACTACGGAACCGCTTTGGGTGGTGACGACGCGCCATATGCGTCCGCGCTCGCGGTCCACGCCTTCGGGATTGGCCTTGGCGTTTTGGTAGCAGGGATATTTGTCGCACCAGTCCATGATCCACAGGAAGCCGTCGGGGCCGGTTTGCGTGCTTACCGGGCGGAACCAGCCGTCGTTGGCGCGGAGGAAGTCGCGGCGCGGCTCGCATTTGAAGGTGGCGCCGACGGGCGTGAGGATTTCCTCGTGGATGGCGTTGTCGTGGATGTTGCCGATGAAGGCGTGGCCGTGCGTGTCGGCGGGATAGCGGCCGCCTTGATAAATCTGCACGCCGGCATAGGCGGCGCGGAAATGTTTATGCTTCACGATGCTGGGAAGCTGCTCGTAGGCATACGGATTCTCCGGCGCACCGCCCTGCCGCACGTAGATGCCGCCGGGGGCCATGTGGAAGAAGTGGTCGATGACGCAGGCGCTGACGAAGAAGTTGCCTGCGGCGTCGTAGTCGCAACCCCAGGGATTGCTGGTGCCGTCGGCGAAGACTTCGAATTCCCAGGGAGGTGAAACAGACACTCCTGTCTGTTTTTCAGAGGGAACAGACAGGAGTGTCTGTCTCACCGGCCTCGCCCGCCCGATCCCCGCATCAAACTTGAATCCTTCGCTCTCCGGCTGGCCGGGGCGGCGGACTTTGCTGTTCGTGAAGACGCCGTGCGTCATGTAGAGCCAGCCGTCGGGGCCCCAGGTGAAGGAATTCAAGAGCTCATGCGTGTCCTCGCGACCAAAGCCGGTCAGCACGACACGCCAAGCATCCGGTTGGTCGTCGCCATCGGCATCGCGGAAGTGAATGAGGTGCGGCTGCTGGCCGACGTAGATGCCGTCATCGCCGCAGATGATGGCGCTGGCGAGATTGAGGCCCTCGACGAAGACGGTACGCTTGTCGGCGGTGCCGTCGTTGTCGGTGTCTTCGAGGATAATGACGCGGTCGCGGGGGAGGTTCGCAGTTCTCGGTTCGCTGTTCGCAGTTGGGAGGCAACTTGCGGGCACGGGGTGGTATTGATCATTCTTCGCCTCGCCGCCGAAGGGCGCGGGGTGTTCGGAACCATTCGGGTATTCGTAAGCTTCCACGACCCACAAACGGCCGCGATGATCCCAGGTCATGGCGACGGGGTTTTGAACCATCGGCTCATGGGCGAAGCAGCGGACTTCGTAGCCCTCCGGCACGGTCATTTTCGCGCGCGCTTCCTCCGGCGTGGGGCAGGCGGTGGTGGCGGCGGCACGTTCGCCCTCGATTTCCTTGCCAGCGGCAAGCAGATCGGCGGAGAGGAGGCAGCAAGAGAGGAAAAAGAGAAAGCGCATGGCTGGACAGGTTGTAGCAGGAATAACGAAGAGGCGGCAAGAACGATGTCGGACACACTTTGGGTGGAATCGGACGGCTATGTCCACAGAACGGTGTTGTGACAGGATTTACAAGATTTCAGGATTATTCAGGATGATTCCGAGTGATTTGGAGGCGTGTCTTCGAGGTGGAGATTTCAAATCAGGGCCGCACAAATCTTGTGAATTCTGTAATCCTGTGAATCCTGTCGAAATGGCCTCCGCAAACACCCCGACCCCGAAGACTCCCGAACAACTCCGCTCCTGGCGCTGGTATGGCCGGGATGAACTGCGCTCCTTTGGCCATCGTTCGCGGGCCAAGCAGAACGGCTGGGGCAGCGAGGACATCGTGGGGAAACCGGTCATCGGCATTCTGAACACCTGGAGCGATCTGAACTCCTGCCACATGCATTTGAGGCTCACAGCGGACGCGGTGAAGCGCGGCATCCTTCAGGCGGGCGGGCATCCGATGGAGATTCCGGTCATGTCCGCAGGCGAGATGCTCACGAAGCCGACGGCGATGTTTCACCGCAATTTCCTGGCAATGGAGACGGAGGAAATGCTCCGCGCGAATCCTATCGACGGCGCGGTGCTGCTCGGCGGCTGTGACAAATCCACGCCGGGGCTGCTCATGGGCGCCTTCAGCATGGACATCCCCGTCATTTACATGCCCTGCGGTCCGATGATGAAGGGCAACTGGCGCGGTGAGACGCTCGGCAGCGGCAGTGACGTATGGAAATACTGGGACGAAAAACGCGCGGGCAATCTGAGCTGGGACCAATGGTGCGAGATCGAGGACGGCATCGCCCGCAGTCCCGGTCACTGCATGACGATGGGCACCGCGAGCACGCTCACCGCGCTGGCGGAGACGCTGGGCCTTTGCATGCCTGGCGCGTCGTCGATTCCGGCGGTGGACAGCGCACACACACGCATCGCAGCGGCCGCAGGGCGTCAGATCATCGAGAACGTGTGGCTGGACCGCAAACCGTCAGGCATCGTGACCGAGCGCTCGTTTGAAAACGCCATCGCGGTCGATATGGCGCTCGGCGGCAGCACGAATGCCATCGTGCATCTCGTCGCCATGGCGGGACGACTCGGCATTCCGCTTCCGCTGGAGAAATTCGACGAGATCAGCCGCAAAATCCCGCTGCTGGCAAACATGAGGCCTGCGGGCAAATACTTGATGGAGGAGTTTTATCTGGCCGGCGGCCTTCAGGCGCTGCTCAACGGCATGCGCGAGCTTTTGCACACCGATGTGCTCACCATCACCGGCAAGACGCTCGGTGAAGACATCGCCAACGCGATCATCCACAACGAAGACGTCATTCGCACGCCGAAAAACCCACTCCAGCCCGACGGCGGCACCGCCATCCTGCGCGGCAACCTTTGCCCGAACGGCGCGGTCATCAAACACGCCGCCGCGACGAAGGAACTCTGCACGCATACCGGCCCCGCGCTCGTCTTTGACAGCTACCCGGACATGAAGGCGCAGATTGATGACATGAACCTCGACGTGACGAAGGACACCGTGCTCATCCTGCGCGGCGCAGGTCCGGTGGGTGCGCCCGGCATGCCGGAGTGGGGCCAGCTACCAATTCCGAAGAAGCTCATCATGCAAGGCATCCGCGACATGGTGCGCCTGACGGACTGCCGCATGAGCGGCACGAGTTACGGAGCCTGCGTCCTTCACATCGCGCCGGAGAGCGCGGTCGGTGGCCCGTTGGCGCTGGTGAAAACAGGTGATCTCATCGAACTCGACGTGCCGAAGCGCAAACTGCACCTGCATGTGAGCGAGGAGGAGCTGGAAAAGCGCCGCGCCGACTGGAAACCTGCACCGCCGCGCTACCACCGCGGCTACGCGAAGCTGTTCGTCGAGCACGTCACGCAAGCGGATCAAGGAGCGGACTTCGACTTCCTCCAGCATGGCCCCGCAGTGCCGGAGCCGGACATCTTCTGACTTGCGCGTTTCAAGCCGGAGCGCTAACAATTCCGTCCCGCTCGCGGGTTCGCCTGTGAGAATCCGCAAACGTCAGCAATGACCCCGGCGGGCTGTAGCGCAGTCTGGTAGCGCGCTTCGTTCGGGACGAAGAGGTCGTGGGTTCGAATCCCGCCAGCCCGACCACCCAACAGGCGGAAGCGTATAAGTACAAAGGCGAACCATGGCGACCCCTCCTCCACCCAAAAAAATTCTTCTCGCCGAGGACGTGCGGGCCATCTCGCTGAAAATGTCCCATGCGCTGGAACAACACGGTTACAAGGTGAACGTGGCGGAGGACGGGGAGGAGTGCCTGGAGATGATCGAGTCCTTCCAGCCCGACCTGCTGGTGCTGGATCTGATCATGCCGAAGATGAACGGCCTGGAGGTGCTGCGTCACCTGCGGGCGCAGCAGGCCACGCAGCACATGCCGGTGATCGTCTGCACGGCGAAGGACTACTCCACGGAACTCAAGCATATCCAGGCGACCGGCCCGGTGGATGTCTTGATCAAACCTTTCGATCCGGAACTGCTGCTGGAGAAGCTGAACCAGTATTTTCACAAGGCGGGATCGGCCACGGGCATCACCCACCGCTCCCATCTGCCGACACCGGCTGTTCAATACGCCCCCACGCTGGACACCTCCAGGCCTCATGTGAAATTCTGGGGCACACGCGGGTCGATTCCCGTCTGCGGGGCGCGCTACGCGCAGCATGGAGGCAATACGACTTGCTTCGAGTACAACACGGGAAAAGAGCGGATCATCTTCGATGCCGGCTCCGGTCTGCGGGACGCCGGCCTGTCCTTTCTGGCGGGCGGCCCCTGCCACATCCATCTTTTCATCACGCACACGCACTGGGACCATATTCAGGGCTTCCCCTTTTTCACGCCGATCTACATCCCGGGCTTTGAAATCACGGTCTATGGCGAGCGCGGCTTCGGGAAGAACATCGAGTCCCTGCTTTGCGGCCAGATGGACCGCGATTACTTTCCCATCCAGCGCGAAGACCTGCACGCGAAGATCAACTTCGTGTTTCTCGACGACTCGCCGGTGAAAATCGGCGAGGTTTCCGTCACCCGCGAATTCACCCAGCATCCGGGTGCGACGGTCTGCTTCAAGGTCGAGCACGACGGATGGAGCGCGGCGTTCGTGCCGGACAACGAATTCCTCCAGGGCCACACCGGATCCCCGCTGGGACTGACACGCGACCACGACCTGGTGGTGCCCTACCAGCCGATCGTCGATTTCCTGGCCGATGTGGACCTGCTCGTTCACGAAGCGCAGTACCTGCCCGCCGACTACCCGAAGCGCATCGGCTGGGGGCATTCGAATCTGGCCATGGCATGCGCCCTGGCTAAAATGGTCCGCGCCAGGAAGTGGATCGTCGTGCATCACGACCCCGACCACGACGACACCGCGCTGCACTCGAAGCTCAACCTCACCCGGCAGATCCTGAAGGAAATCGACTGCGACGTGGATGTCGTACACGCCTACGACGGGCTGTCCGACTACCGATGAGGCGGAATGCTATTTGGACGGCTTGCGGCAGGCCGTCAGCGCCTCGGCCACCCGGCCGCACTCCTGCTTCAACTGGTCCAGCATGATGCGGGCACCCTTCAGATCACCGGCGTGCGAATACTCGGACAATTCCGAAGCGAGCCGCACGGCCCTGGGCGCGGCATAGACTCCGAGCATGCCTTTGAGCGAGTGCGCCGCTTCGTAAACCATCTGAGCCTTGCCGGCGGACATCCCCTTCTCCGCGCGTTTGAGATACTTTTTCGTGTCCTCCGGAAAAATGGCGATGAGTTTCTGCATCAGCTTATCATCACCGGCAGACTCACGAAACAGCTCCGGGTCGAAAGGCATGGGCTGCGCGGACGGCGGCAAAGGGGGCGGTCCGACGTTATCAACGGATTTGTGCGCCGGTCCTGCGCTGGAATCTCCGGCCAGCGCCTCGATGGCCTGGAAAAGCTCGGCGGAACGCAGCGGTTTTGAGAGATAGTCGTCCATTCCCGAGGCGATGCACAGCTCACGGTCACCGCTCAGGGCGTTGGCGGTCATCGCCACGATCGGAACATGGCCGCCTGCGGATTTCTCGATTTCACGGATGGCCGCCGTTGTCTCAAGTCCGTTCATGCCCGGCATCTGCACATCCATGAGGATCACGTCAAACTTGTCGCTCTTGAAGAATTCCAGCGCCTCCTCGCCGCTCGAGGCGAGCGTGACCAGATGACCGCGCTTCTCCAGCATGCGGGTACTGACGAGTTGGTTCACATGACCGTCCTCCACGACGAGAATTTTCAGGGAGGAATGCGCGGCGGCCACCGGCTCGCTCCGCGGCGAAAGTGGCTTGATCGAGATGCCGCTGGTGCGCCCGAACGCCGCCGTGAAATGGAACGTGCTTCCCACCAAAGGCTGGCTTTCCACCCAGATGCGCCCGTGCATGAGCTCGACCAGATCACGGCAGATGGCCAGCCCCAGTCCGGTGCCGCCGTAGCGCCGGGTGATGGAATTCTCCGCCTGGGTGAAGGCTTCAAAAATGCGCTCGTGCAGGTCTCCGGAAATGCCAATCCCTGTGTCGTTGATCTTGAAGTGCAGGACGATGAGATCGGCGGTTTCGGACTCCACGCCGACCTCGATGGTCACGCCGCCCTTGTGCGTGAACTTGATCGCGTTACCGATCAGATTGACAAGGATCTGGCGCAGCCGGCCGTCGTCACCGATCAGTCGCGCGGGAACCTCTGGGCCGATGTGGTGGAGAAGAACGAGACGCTTCTGAAACGCCCGCACGCCCATGGCCTTCACGATCTCCGTGACGATCGCGTTCAAGTCAAATTCATGGGAGTCCAACTCCATCTTTCCGGCCTCGATTTTGGAGAAGTCGAGAAGATCGTTGAGGAGTTCCAGCAGTGAATCCGCCGACTGCTTGAGCATTTCCAGGTACTCGCGCTGCACGTCTTTCAGATCCGTCTCCAGCAGCAGCTCTCCCATTCCGATGATGCCGTTCATCGGTGTCCGAATCTCGTGGCTCATGTTTGCCAGGAAGACCGACTTGGCGCTGTTGGCCGCCTCCGCGTCGTGCCGCGCCTGCCGCAGTTCCTCCTCGTCATGCTTGCGCTCCGTCACGTCAGTGTGCGAGCCTGCCATGCGGTAGGGTTTGCCGGCCGCGTCCCGCATCGCGCGGCCGCGCGCCAGGATCCAGCGCCAGGTACCGTCCTTGTGCCGGAAACGAAACTCGACCGAGTAACGCTCGGAACGCCCCTCGAGGTAGTCGCTGAGAGACGCCATCACCCGGTCGTGGTCTTCTGGGTGGAGCAGTTTCTCGAAGGTGTCGAAGCTGCTTTCCAACTCCTCCTCTTCATAGCCGATCATTCCCTTCCAGCGCGGCGAGAAGAACACGTTATTCCTGCGGATGTCCCAGTCCCAGATGCCATCGTTCGTGCCGCGCACGGCCAGGGCGAAGCGCTCCTCGCTCAGCGCCAGCGCCTGGATCGAGGCCTTCTGCTCGGTGATGTCCGTAATGGACCCCGCCATCCGGTAGGGCTTTCCATCCGCGTCCCGCAGTGCGCTGCCGCGGGCGCGGAACCAGCGGAATTCGCCGTCCTTGCAGCGCAGGCGATACTCCACGTCATAAGGCTCGCAGTTGTCGAGATGCCCTTTCAACGCGGCCATGACGCGCTCGTGGTCGGCCTCGTGGAGCCGCACCTCGAACTCTGAAAAGAGATTCTTCATCTCATGGTCCTCGTAACCGATGAGCTGCTTAAACCGGGGAGCGTAATAGACTTCGTCCGTCCGGATGTTCCAATCCCAGACGCCGTCGTTCGTGCCCCGGACCGCCAGCGCGAAGCGCTTCTCGCTTTCCGCCAGTTCATGCACGGCCTCGGGCCGTAGTTCCGGGAGGGCCTGCCGGGCCGCCTTCAACTCCTCCTCAAGCTCCCGAATGCGCAGCTTCAACTCCGGCACGGAGTCACCCTTGGCTGGCTGGCTGGATTCAGGCATGGACAGGAAGGAGGGTTCCAAATGGAGGTTGGCAGGAACAGGATAAAGGATAGGCGCATTTTGCCGCAGACAAACCAAAAGCTCGTGCGCAGGCACAAAATTGACGCGGCCGCAGCAGTTGGAAACCGGCGCAAAAGCGGGCAGAATGCGTGTTTCAAGCAGCCCGGGCCGTTTAACAGGGGCATGAACCGCCGCCACCTCCTGCTTTCCCTGGCTCCCGCACTCATTTCCTCCGTCCACTCCGCTGAATCGAAAAAGAAGTTCAGCGTCGGCATCATCGGTCATACCGGACGCGGCAACTACGGGCACGGCCTCGACACGATGTGGCTGAACATTCCTTCAACCACGATCTCTGCGATCGCCGATCCCGACGAAAAAACACTCGGAGCCCAGCTCAAAAAACTCCAAGCCCCCTACGGCTTCGCGGACTACGAGCAGATGCTCTCAGACATCCGGCCGGACATCGTCGCCATCGGTCCGCGTCATGTGGATCAGCATCGTGACATGCTGCTCGCCGCCATTCGATCCGGCGCCAAGGGTGTTTATATCGAAAAACCTTTCGTCCGCAGCCCGGCGGAAGCCGACGAGGTGGTCGCGGCAGCCGAAAAAGCCGGGACGAAAATCGCCGTCGCCCACCGGAACCGCTACCATCCCGTCCTGCCCGTCGTTGCGAAACTGATCGAGGAAGGCGCCATCGGCCGCGTCCTCGAGATGCGCGGACGCGGGAAGGAGGACGCGCGCGGCGGCTCCCTCGATCTCTGGGTTCTCGGATCGCACATTTTCAATCTGGCGACGTTCTATGGCGGAGCGCCGAAAACATGCAGCGCCACTGTTTTGACGGATGGAAAGCCGGTCACACGGCCCGACGTGAAAGAAGGCGACGAAGGCATCGGCCCGCTGGCCGGCAACGAGGTCCACGCCCGCTTTGAGATGGCCCGCGGCATGCCGCTGTTCTTTGACTCCGTGCAGAACGCCGGGGACAGGCAGGCCGGATTCGGTCTCCAGATCATCGGCACAGGCGGGATCATCGACTTCCGGATCGACAAGGAACCCATCGCCCACATCCTCGCGGGAAATCCGTTCAATCCGGCCGGTCCGCAGCCAAAGCGCTGGCTGCCCGTCACCACCGCCGGGGTCGATCAGCAGGAGGCCATTCCCTCCCTCGGCAGAATACTTTCCAGTCACGAGGCCGCAGGGCTTGACCTTGTCACCGCGATTTGTGAAAATCGGAATCCCCTGTGCGACGCCGCACAGGGACGGGAGACCATCGAAATGATCTGTGCCGTCCTCGAATCCCACCGACTCGGCGGCCAACGCACTTCCCTGCCGCTGCAAACCCGCGTCAATCCGCTCACGATTTTATGAAAAAGAACACCACGCCTTCCCTCCTCATTCAAAACGGCACCCTCATCCTGCCGGACAAGCTTGTCGAAGGCGGTTCGGTGCTCTGCGAACGCGGGAAGATCAAGGCCGTCGGCAAGCGGATCGCGGCACCTGACAATGCGATCGTGGTGGATGCAAAGGGCGGCTACATCAGCCCGGGATACATCGACATTCATGTCCACGGCGGCGCCGGGGCCGATTTCATGGACGGCACGATCCCGGCCGTGCGAACCGCCTTGGAAGCCCATGCGAAGCATGGCACGACGACCATCTTCCCCACCACGACCACGGGTTCCTATGTGCAGATCATGGCCATGTTGAATGCCTGCCGTGAGGCGCGGCGCACCTGGGAGCCTCTGCATGGCTCACGCATCGAAGGCGTGCATCTTTACGGCCCTTACTTCGCCTCGGACAAAGTGGGCTGCCACTCCCGCATGGGGCGCCGTGATCCGTCGCCAAACGAGTACGCCCTCTGGTTTCGCGACGACCTCGTGCGCATCGCCACCTGCGCCGCCGAATTGCCCGGGGCTGAGGCGTTTTACCAGGCCGCCCGCAAGAAGCGCTGCCTCGTCACCTGCGGACATTCGAACTCCAACTGGGCCGAAATGCAGGCCGCCTTCAAGGCCGGCATGCGGCATGTGGATCACTTCTGGTGCGCCATGAGCTCGGTCTCCTCCCTGCGCAGCCGCTTTGGCACCCCCATGCAGGCCGGCATGGAGCAGTTCGTTCTCTCCAACGCCGAAGTCAGCACCGAGGTTATCGCCGACGGCATGCACCTCTCACCCGAGCTGCTCGATTTCGCCTTCCGCATGAAGGGCGTCCAGCGACTCTGCCTCGTGACGGACGCGAACCGCGCCATGGACATGCCTCCGGGCCGCTACCGCTTCGGTCCAGAGGACGATGGCGACTTCTTTGAGAGCGACGGGCAGGTCGGCTTTATCCCGGACCACGGACTCGCCAGCTCCGTCGTCGGTCTTGACCACATGGTACGGACCATGAAGAAAAACACCTCCGCCTCGCTGCCGGACGCCGTGCGCATGGCCAGCCTCACGCCTGCGGAGCGCGTGGGCATCGCCAAAAAATGCGGCAGCCTGGAAACCGGGAAGCAGGCCGACGTTCTCGTGCTCAACAGGCGGCTGGACGTCAAACAGACCTTCATCTCCGGCGTCGAAGTGCCGCGTGAATGAGGTCGGGATTTTGAACCACTCATGCTCACTAATCCCATGCCAATGTTCTAACCCGATCATTTGAGTCCATTAGTGAACATGAGTGGTTTCAGAAGTCTCATCTTTCTCAACCTTGTCCTGTTCGTCGCCAGCCACGCGCAAACGCCATCCTTTGCCGAACGCCTCGTAGAGGCCGCCATGGAGCGCACCAAGCTCACGGTTCGTTACGAGCCTGCCTATGTCAGGCTGGACTATCCAAACGGCGACGTGCCCGCCGACACCGGCGTCTGCACGGACGTGATCATCCGCTGCTACCGCGCCCTCGGATTCGATCTGCAAAAGCTCGTCCATGAGGACATGAAACGCTCCTTTGCCTCCTACCCTAAGATTTGGGGACTGAAATCCCCCGACAAGAACATCGACCACCGCCGCGTGCCAAATCTGCAGACCTTCTTCAAGCGGCACGGTGCATCACTTTCAGTCACACAAAACGCCGCCGACTATCGCTCCGGGGATCTGATCACCTGCACCGTCGCCGGCAGGCTGCCGCAAATCGCAATAGTCGTGCAGGCGCCTGATGGCGGCACCAAGCCCTGGATCGTTCACAACATCGGCCAAGGGCCGAAATGTGAGAACCGCCTCTTCGAATTCCCGCACACCGGCCACTACCGGTTCCATCCCGCCGGGCCGTGAGTGAAGCGTTTTCGAAGAACAGCCCCGACCACACCAAAAAAAAGAAGGGCGAACCGTAGTCCGCCCCTCCATTCGGTTTTGGGGTAAAAATTAAGCGAGCCGAGGCTTCACCAGCGTCTCCAGGCGGTTCACGCCGCGACGAATGCGAGCTTTGATCGTGCCAAGAGGCTCATTCAAACGCTCCGCCACTTCCGCCTGCGTCAGACCGCTGAAGTAGGTGAGTTCGATCGCTTCCCGCTGATCCGCCGTGAGACGGGAGACCGCCTGGTGCAGGATGCCGTCGCGTTCCTTGAACTCCAGGTTCTCGTGGCCGGACGGTTCAAATTCGAACTGCTCGGTTTTATTCTCGGATTCAAAATCTCCGTTCAACCTCGACCGGCGCTGCTTCGAGCGGATGCGGTCGATGGCGCGGTTGCGGGCCATCGTGGTCAGCCATGTCAGCGGCTTGCCTTTGCGGGATTCGTAAAGGTGGGCCTTGTTCCAAACCTGGACCAGCACCTCCTGCATCACGTCCTCAGTGTCGTGGTGATCGTTCAGCACATTGGAGATGGAAGCGAAAATTAGACCGCTGTATTTCCTGTAGAAAGCCTGAAAGCTGGCCGGATCGCGTTCGGCGATGCGCTTCAAGAGACGAATGTCTTCTTCAAGATTCGGATCAACTTCTGGAGATGTTTTGGTCGCAGTCATTGGGTGGATTGTGAAGGGTTATCGTGGGGAGGATTGCGACAAAACCCTTCATGTCAAAGATTTGTTTCATCTTTGTCTAATTTATTTCCCATTTTGTCTAATGTTTGAGCATATTTTTGTCATTTTAGAGGTAGTCAATTTAGATGAACTGGATGGTCAGATATTCCCGCACTCTTGACGGAATTCGGAACACCTTGATTCCCAGCCATCCGACATCGCCCAAAAAAAGGAACGACCAACTGGCACGCACGACTTCCCCCGATTTCTCGGATGAGGTCTGAAGGGCAAGGCGACCGGCCTTGCGCTACTTGTTCTTTTTCGGCGCCTTAGCAGCCTTGCCGGCAGGGCGGTTCGCGCTGCGCCCATTGGGTTTGGCGGGATCGTAGGCGGCATTCTTCGTCGGCATCAGCGCTCCGACCTCCTTCTGCCACATCTCCAGTTCGGCGAGCAGGGTCTTCACCCGACTGGGCTCCTGAACGGCAAGATTCTTCGACTCGCCGATGTCATCGCGCAGATTGTAAAGCTCTGGCGCGTCCGGTTTTTCGTACCAAAGGACGAGTTTCCAGTCGCCGCGACGAATCGCCGCCCCCGGGGAGCCGCCTTGGTTGCCATAATGCGGGTAGTGCCAGCACAGTGCACGCTCGGGAAGATCGCCCGTGCCGTCCAGCAACGGCCGCAGGCTGACGCCGTCGATCTTCGCGGCGGGCTTTGCACCCGCGACATCGGCCATGGTGGCAAAATAATCAGGGCTGCTCACCGGCGTGTCGAGAGTTTGTCCAGCTTTCAGAACCGCCGGCCAGCGCACGATGAGCGGCTCACGAATGCCGCCTTCGTAGAGCCAGCCTTTCCCGCCACGCAGTGGCAGATTCGAAGTCGGCCAGCCCTCGCTTGTGCTGAGGCCGCCGTTGTCACTGTTGAAGATGACCAGGGTGTTTTTTGACAGGCCCAGTTCTTCGAGCTTGGCCAGCACCTTGCCCACGGCGGCGTCCATCGCCTCCACCATGCCGGCGTAAACCGCGTTTTCCTGCACCAGGCGCACCTCGCGCGGCCCTTCCTTGCCAAACTTCGGCTCCAGACCGAGCTTTTGCCGTTTGGCCTGGTATTTCGCCTCCAAATCAGGTCGCGACTGCAGCGGCGTGTGCACGGAATAGAACGAGAAAAAGGCAAAGAACGGCTTCGCCTTGTTCACTTCGATGAAACTGCAGGCCTCCGAGGCGAGACGATCCGGCAGATGCTCGCCCTCGGGGCCGTCCGCCAGGCGCGGATTGGCGTAGGGCACGAAGTATTTTCCAGGGCCATACGGCCCGCCCCGGTCCACGCCGCCCATGTTGATGTCGTAGCCCTGATCTTCCGGCCAGAAGCCCTCCGGTCCCAGATGCCACTTTCCGGCAAAGAACGTCGCATAGCCTGCCCCTTTCATCATCTCTGCCAGCGTCACTTCCTCATGCGCCAGACGGTCGGTGTAGGGCGCCGGCAGCAGCAGCGTGTTGCGCTTCCAGGCCTCCGGCGTCTTTGCCGCGCCGATGTAATCCGTGATCCCGGTGCGCTGCGGCCAGCGCCCCGTCTGCACCGCCGCACGCGTGGGCGAGCACACCGGGCAGGCGGCGTAGCCATTCGTGAAAAGTGCGCCCTCCCTGGCCAGGCGGTCCACATTCGGCGTCTCGTAAAAAGTGCTGCCATAGCAGCCCAGATCCCGCTGGCCGAGGTCATCGACGAGGAAGAAGACCACGTTCGGTTTTTCCGCGGCACCCACCACGACCGACAGCGAACTCATGAAGCAAAGTGTTTTCCAAAGCATGGCCGAAGGGAACGAACTTCACCGTCCGACCTTGCTCCGATCACCGGCTTTCGTCGTGCCTTCCCCCTTGCACCGGAGCCGATTCCACCGACTCTACGCGCCCTTTTTCAGCCATGATCCCGAACATCTTCCGCACCCTCCACTGCAACGCCGTCCGCAAAGAGCACATCGGCCAGACCGTCACGCTCTGTGGCTGGGTGAATTCGGCCCGCGACCATGGCGGCGTCATCTTCATCGACCTGCGCGACCGCGAGGGCCTGACACAGGTCGTTTTCCGCCCGGAAGAAAACGCGGAAGTCGCCGCGCAAAGCCATCATCTCCGCGACGAGGACGTGCTGCAGATCACCGGCAAGGTCTCCGCCCGTCTGACCGGTACCGAGAACGCCAAGCTGCCCACCGGCGATGTCGAAATCGTCGCCACCGAGTTCAAAATCCTCAACAAGGCCGACGTGCTGCCCTTCCAGCTCGACCGCGAGCTTTCCAACGAGGACATGCGGATGAAATACCGCTACCTCGACCTGCGCCGAGAGCGCATGAACAAGAACATCCGCACGCGCCACAAGATCACCAACGCCGCGCGCAACCACCTCGACGCCGCCGGCTTCATTGAGGTCGAAACACCGATCCTCAGCAATCCGACACCGGAAGGCGCGCGCGACTTCCTCGTGCCGGCCCGCTTGAACCCCGGCAAGTTCTACGCCCTGCCGCAGGCGCCGCAGCAGTACAAGCAGCTCATGATGGTGGCCGGTCTGGAGCGTTATTTCCAGATCGCCCGCTGCTTCCGCGATGAGGACCTTCGTGCCGACCGCCAGCCCGAATTCACGCAGATCGACATCGAAGCCAGCTTCATCGAGCGCGATGACATCATCCATCTCGTCGAAGGCCTGCTCGTCAGCATGTTCAAGGCCGGCACCGGCCGCGACATCCCTGCGCCCTTCCCGCGCATGACCTATCAGGAGGCCATGGACCGCTACGGCAGCGACAAGCCGGACACGCGCTACGGCAACGAGATCGTTGATATGGCCGATGTGTTCGCCAACAGCGGCTTCAAGATCTTCCGCAGCACCATCGAAAACGGCGGCGTGGTCCGTGCCATCAACGCCAAGGGCTTCGCCGGCATCACCACCGGCCAGATGATCCGTCTCAACGAGATCGCCACGCAGGCAGGCATGAAGGTCAAGCAACTCGCCTTCATCAAAGTCGAGCGCGACGCCAATGGCGTGCTCGAATACAAATCACCGCTGTGGAAGTTCTTCAGCGAGGACGAGCAGAAGGCGCTGATCGCCAAGCTCGATGTCGTCGAAAACGACCTCATCTTCTTCTACGCCGGCACCTGGCAGGAAGCCTGTGACATCCTCGGCCGCGTCCGTGTCGAGATCGCCAACATGTGCGAACTCACCAAGGACAGCACCGCCTTCAACTTCCTCTGGGTCGTCGATTTCCCGCTGCTCGCCCACGATGCCGAAACGCAGAGCTGGGTGGCCGTGCATCATCCCTTCACCCGTCCGAAGACGGAGGACATCCCGCTCATGGAAGCCGGTGAATATGGCAAAGTCCGTGCCGAGGCCTACGACGTGGTCCTCAACGGCTACGAACTCGGCGGCGGCTCCGTCCGAATCCACGAAAAGGAGCTGCAGGCCAAGATGTTCAGCGTCCTCGGCGTGAATGAAGAAGAGCAGGCCCACAAATTCGGCCATCTCCTCGACGCCTTCCGCTTCGGCGCTCCACCGCACGGCGGCCTCGCGCTCGGCCTCGACCGCATCGCCATGCTCGTGAGCGGCGAGGACAGCATCCGCGAAGTCATCGCCTTCCCGAAGAACAACAAGGGCAGCGACCTGATGACCGACAGCCCCACGAACATCGACTTCAAGACCCTCCGCGAGATCTACATCCAGAGCACCTGGAAAGAGAAAAAGCCGGAGGCGTAAAGTAGCCTTGTTGCTGCGCAACAAGGCCACCCTGTTCCGCAGGAACAGGGCTACTTTAGTTCCAGCAGGCCGAACGAGGCTGGGACGTGAAAGTCGGGCTTCTCGGTCTGTGGATCGACCCATGGCATCCATCCCTGATGGATGGTGCCGTCCGTTTTGCGGTGAAATTCGGCGCGGTAGATGCCCGCGAACATCTCGCCTTCACGCAGCACCTTCAAATCGCGCAGGGTGGCCAGCGGAAGGCTGCCGGTGACGGAATAACGCCCGCCGGCGATGGATGCCGCGATCTCCAGCCCCGCGCACTGCCAGTCCCAGTTCACCTGCCGGTAGAACCTGGCCTCATAGGCCAGCGCGTCGGCCTTTGGCGACATTTCGAGGCAGAAGTAGGGATTCAGGCTCAAGTCCGGCGCGAAGAAGATCTCCACCCGATCCGCGCCCAGCACGCGGTCTTTCACCGTGGGCCCCTCCGGCAGCACCAGATCGGCATCCTCGCAGTCAAAACGGAAATGCAGCCGGCTGTCGTCCCACAGGGCTCGGAACTCGGTCTTCGGCGCTTCGCACTGCTCCCAGGGAAAACTGAAATCGGTCAACACGTCCGCCTCCGACCAACTGAGATCGGAGCCGGAACTGCGGCGGACGTGATAGCGTTTCATGCGGAAGCTGTGGCAGGTCTTGCGGGGCAATTCAATGGCGGCCGAGAGTTGGAATGAAATTGGATCGTTGGTGCGGGATGAGATTCATCCTGATGTGTGCGCTGGTCCTGCCAGTGATGGCGGAAGAGACCGTGCTGGAGGCAAAGCGGCTGCACCTCGGCAAGGAGGGGCAGTTTGAGTGGGAGTCCTTCAAGGACCGCCCGGTGGATGGCGAGCGCTTCGAGCGGCGGTTTCAAGCCAAGGCAAACGCCACGGAGCAGACCCTGCGGATCTGGCAGCGGGAGGTGAAACTGTCATGGCAGGTGAAGCTGAATGACAAAAAGCTGGGCACGCTCGTCAACCAGGGCACCGCGCTGGAAAACCTGCTGCCCATCCCGCCAGGACTGCTGCGTGACGGGGAGAACGTTGTGACGATCGAGCCGCCGCCGAGCCTCGATGACATCGAAATCGGCCCCATCTCCATCGTGACAAAATCCGTGAACGAGGTGGTCAGCGGTGCGCAGGTGGAAGTGTCCGTGACGGATGCCGAAACGGGTGCCGCACTGCCGTGTCGGCTGACGGTGACGCGAACGGACGGCACCCTGCAGCCGCTGCGTGCCGGACCGGCTGAAGCAGTGGCTGTGCGCATCGGCGTGGTTTACACGCGGAATGGCAGGGCCACGCTGTCGCTGCCACCGGGTGACTACCGCCTCCACGCGGGACGCGGATTCGAGTGGAGCGTCGAAACGGCGGCGATTTCAGTGAAGGAAGGCGATGCGCCGCCGGTGGCGCTGAAACTCCGGCGTGAAGTGGACACCAGCGGCTGGATCGCGGCGGACAGCCACATCCACACGCTGACGCACAGCGGCCATGGCGATGCGCAGATCGACGAGCGCATGCTGACCATCGCGGGAGAAGGCATCGAGCTGGCCGTCGCCACGGATCACAATCACCACACCGACTACGCACCGAGCGCGGCGACCATGGGCGTGGCGGATCGTTTCACGCCGGTCATCGGGAACGAGGTCACGACGAAGCACGGCCACTTCAATGCCTTCCCGATTCAGCCAGGATCGAAGGTGGTGAATCATCAGCAGGAGGACTGGTCAAAGCTGCTGCCGGAAATCCGGGCAACACCGGGCGTGCAGGTCATCACCCTGAATCATCCGCGTGACGTGCACAGCGGCTTCATCCCGCTCGGCGGAGTGCAGTTCAATCCGAAGACGGGAAAGCACCGGCAGGCGGACGCGCTGGACATTGATGCCATGGAGGTGGTCACCTCGGGAGCGATGCAGTCGGACATTCATCTCCTCTATCGCGACTGGTTTGCGCTGCTCAATCGCGGGCACCGCATCGCCGCCGTCGCCTCCAGCGACACGCATGACGTGAACCGCTTCATCCTCGGCCAAGGGCGCACCTACGTCGCCGCGAAGGATGCCTATCCCGCGAACCTCGATCTCGGCGAAATCTGGCGCAGCTATCAGGAAGGGCGGTTGCTGGTGAGCCTCGGCCTGCTGGTGCAGGTCGTCGTGCAGGATCGTTTCAGCGTGGGTGATCTGGCCACCGGCCTGCCGGAGACAATCAAAGTGGAAGCCGCCGTGTCCGGTCCGGCCTGGGTGCGGGCGGATCACATCGAGCTGTATGCGAACGGCCGGGTGATCCGCGAACAGAAGATCGAGGACGATCATCGCCCGGGTGAAAAGGCGCGAGTCGTCTGGGAGATCCCGAAGCCGTCGCACGACGTGCATCTGGTCGCGATCGCCACCGGTCCGGGAGTGACGGAGCCGTTTTGGGAAATCCCGCAGCCGTATCAGCCTGCCAGCAAGGCATTCACGCCGCGTGTCATCGGCTCGACGAATCCGATTTGGATCGATGCGGACGGTGACGGCCGCTTCGAGTCCGCCCTGGCCATCGCCCGGCGTCTGATCACGGCAGCGGGCGGTGACCGCGATAAACTCCGCGAGGCCCTGAAGGCCTGTGACGAGGCCGTGGCCGTGCAGGTGGAGTCTTTGAATGGATCGGGGCCGGAGTGACGTTTTGTGCTCCACCATGAACCACACCGCCGATTTCAGCCGCCGCCATTTCCTCCGCCAAGCCTCGCTCGTCACTGCGGGTGCCCTCCTGCCCGCCGCGCAGCGTGCCTTCGCCGCGCCGGATGTTCCGAATGCACTGGCGGGCCGCATTTATAAGACGCTCAAGATTGGGATGATCAAAAGCGGAGCGAATCTCACGGAGAAATTCAAAATCGCCAAGGAAGCCGGGTTCAAGGGCGTGGAGATGGGATTCCCTGGCAACGATGTGGCGGAGACGAAGAAAGCCATCGCTGAATCTGGACTGCCGGTGGATGGCAGCGTGTGCGGAGAGCACTGGAGCGTGCGGCACACCAGCGCGGACGCGGCCACGCGGGCGAAGGCGCTCGAAAATCTGAAGCAGGCCCTGCGCGAGACGCGTGAGGTCGGCGGGCACAGCGTGCTGCTGGTGGTGGGCAAAGGCGAGGACGGCCCGGAGAATGAAATCTGGCCACGTTCGGTGGAAAACATCGCCAAAGCCGTGCCGCTGGCGGCGGAACTGGGCGTGCAGATCGTGATCGAGAATGTGTGGAACCAGTTCCTCTACAATCACGACGGCGGACATGACCAGACGGCGGACAAGTTCGTGAAATACGTCGATGAATTCCGCTCGCCGTGGGTGGGCATGCAGTTCGACATCGGCAACCACTGGAAATACGGCAGCATGGGCGACTGGATCCGGCAACTCGGCCATCGCGTGCTGAAACTCGACGTGAAGGGCTTTTCGCGTGCCGACAGCAAGTTCACCCCCATCGGCGAAGGCGACATCGACTACGCCGACGTGCGCAGGGCACTGCTGGAGATCAACTACCACGGCTGGCTGGCCGCCGAAGTGGCGGGTGGTGACCTCGACCATCTCAAAGGCGTATCCGCACAGATGGACACGGCCTTTGGTCTGTAGGCTCCCGGTCCGGCCGGGTTCTTGTGCATTGACACCCGGAAGGCGGAAGCGCAAACTTGGCCGCATGAGCAGTGCCGCCGCCACTTTCACTCCGCAAGACCTCGCCGCACAGGCGACGAAGGTCTTCGACGCCGTGCGCCGCTTTGGCAGCGCGGAGATTCGCACTCAGGAAGGGGAGACGTTTGAGTTGATGATCAAGGCGGAGCCTCATCCGACCAAGCCAAAGGGGTTCCCAGATTTTGAAGCCCGCTGGAAGAGACTTCGTGAGCTGGGTCATGTGCCGCCGCCAGCTTCGGAAAATGAGCGTATCAACAAAATCATCGCAGGTGAGACATGAGCATCTACGCGGACGCCAACATCCTCGTGCGGCTGTATCTCGAATTCGAAGGGGCGGAGGTTCGCGACATGCTCAACACCGAGGAAGCTGTGGAAGCATGGCCCCTTCCAGTGACGGACATTTTACGATGCGAAGTCATCAACGCGTTTCAACGCATGGTATTTGAAAGCAGAAATGGCGGATTCTTCCGGACGAGTCCTGAGGCCGCCGCTGCCGCAACGGCCAATTTTGAGGAGGATTTAAACGCTGGTGTTTTTTTGAAGCGTGTCACACTGCCCCTGCGGGGAATCGAAGAGGATTTTGACGCCCTCGTTGGACGCCACACCGCCCGTCACGGTTTCCGCACCTACGACATCCTGCATGTTGCATCGGCGATGACGCTTCAATGCGGGAGGTTTTATAGTTTTGACCAAAAGGCCAATGAACTCGCCAGGCTTGAAGGCCTGCAAACCCACTGATTTCTCATGAATCCACCATCCTCATCTGCCAATCGCCGTTCCTTCCTCCGCGCCGCTTTTTCCGGAGCGCTCGTCACGCCGGGTGTGATGTCTGCTGCGGAGGTGGAAAAGGTAATCGCCGGCCAGTTCCACGAAGAAGCCCGCGATCTGCCGCTCGTCGAAGACGCGGATGTGATCGTGTGCGGTGCCGGACCTGCGGGCATAGCTGCGGCGATCACCGCCGCTCGCGCTGGAGCGAAGGTGCGCGTGTTTGAATGGCGCGGCTGCCTGGGCGGTGTGTGGACGGCCGGGCTGCTGGGCTATCTCCTCGATTTCGACAAGCCGGGCTTCAATCAAGAGCTGCTGAAGCTCCTCGAAGAGCGCGATCTGCGGCGCGGCACGAGCAAGTATGATGTCTGCTATGAGCCGGAGGGGATGAAGCTGCTGCTGGAGGAGCTGTTTGTGGAGGCGGGGGTGAAGTTCCAACTCCACACGCGGGTAAGCGCGGCGTATCGCGAAGGAAAACGCCTCACCACGATCGTGACGGAGTCGAAATCGGGGCGGCAGGCCTGGCGTGCGCCCGTTTTCATCGACACGACCGGCGACGGCGATCTCGGCGCACTGGCGGGCTGCTCCTTTGAATACGGCGAGGCCGCCGACTGCCCTTGCCAGCCGATGTCGCTGAATGCGCTGCTGGTTTGCAAAGACGTGACGCAACTGGGCGACTTCGTCCGCTACGGCACGATCCCTGCCGGGGACAAGCCCAACGAGGCGAAGAAGAACCTGCTGCGGGCCGAGATCGAGCGCACGGGGCACTTCCCCTCCTACAGCAAGCCCACGCTCTGGCAGATCCGTGACAACCTGCTGCTGGTCATGATGAACCATCAATACGGCGTGCCGTGTTTCGATGCGGAGAAGATCACGGAAGCCACGGTGATGGCGCGCGCGGAGCTGCACAAGATCGTCAACGGCCTGCGCAAGCTCGGTGGACGATGGGAAGGCCTGCAGATCGCCGCCACGGCGGAGCAGATCGGCGTGCGCGATGGGCGGCGCATCGCCGGGCGTTACACGGTGAACAAGGACGATGTGATCAACGGCGCCCGTTACGACGACGCCGTGGTGCGCCCGATCTTCAGCGTGGACATCCATGCGCTGAGCGCCGAGCACAACAAAACGGCCGGCTACACGAACCGCGGCATCAAGACCAAGCCCTATGACATCCCGCTGCGTGCGCTCATCGCCAAAGATGTGGATGGTCTGATGATGGCCGGACGCAACATCAGCGGGGATTTCATCGCGCACGCGAGCTACCGCGTGACAGGGAATTCGGTAGCGATGGGCGAAGCCGCCGGTGTGACCGCCGCACTCGCCGCCACGTCCAAGCGCCTGCCGCACGACGTGCCGTGGAGTGAGAGCGAGGCGAAGCTCAAGGCGATGGGACAGCGGGCGTGATCATCACTCCACCGCAAAAAGCGCCTGAATGTCCGACTGCGTCAGTTGGAGCTTGTCGGCACGGCCGGCCAGCAGTCCTTCGACCAGCGCGGCTTTTTTCTGCTGCATCTTGACGATGCGCTCCTCGATCGTGCCTTCGCAGATCAGCTTGTGGACGAATACCGGCTTCGTCTGGCCGATGCGGTGCGCACGATCGCTGGCCTGCGCTTCGGCTGCGGGATTCCACCACGGATCGTAATGGATGACTGTGTCGGCGGCGGTGAGATTCAGGCCCGCCCCGCCGGCTTTCAGGCTGATGAGGAAGACGGGGATCTTCCCGGCCTGAAATTCACGGATCGGCGTCTCGCGGTCACGCGTGCTGCCGGTGAGTTTGACAAACTTCGTGCCGTCCTTTTTGAGACGCGCCTCGATGAGCGCCAGCATCTCCGTGAACTGCGAGAAAATAAGAATGCGCCGTCCCTCCTCGATCAGCTCGGGCAGCAGCTCGTCCATGAGGAAGGCGGTCTTGGCGGATTCCACGACGTTTTGCGCGGATTCATGTTTGAGCAGCTTCGGATGGCAGCAGACCTGGCGGAGCTTCAGCAGCGCGTCGAGCACGACGATCTGCGAGCGGTCCAGGCCGTTCACGGCGATGGCTTCCCTCACCCGCTTGTCCATCGCAGCACGTATGGTCTCGTATAAATCGGTCTGCGCCTTGCCGAGTTCGATGGTGTTGAGGATCTCCGTCTTCGGCGGCAGTTCCCTGGCCACGGCGTCCTTGGTGCGGCGCAGCAGCAGCGGCTGAATGCGGGTACTGAGCTGCTTTTGGCGTTCGGCGTCGGCATCGCGCTCGATGGGATTGCGATAGTGCTGGCGGAAGGTGTCCGCATCACTCAGCAGGCCGGGCATGAGGAAATTGAAGAGGCTCCACAGTTCGCCGAGGTGATTCTCCATCGGCGTGCCGGTGAGGCAGAGGCGGTGCTTCGCCTTCAGGCTGCTGCAAACCTGCGCGGCAAGGCTTTTCGGATTCTTGATGTTCTGCGCCTCGTCGAGCGCGACGACATGCCACTCCTGATCCCGCAGCACCTCAGCATCCCGCACGAGCAAGGGATAGCTGGTAACCACAAGATCGTAGCGCTTGAGGAAGCGGAAGTCGCTCTTCCGCGACTGACCGTGCAGCAGCAGCAAACTCAGCGTGGGCGTGAACTTGATCGATTCGTTGATCCAGTTCCGCAGAACACTGGTGGGTGCCACAATGAGACTGGGATGCTCCATGCGTCCGCTTTCCTTTTCGATGAGGAGATGCGTCAGCGTTTGAAGCGTTTTGCCCAGGCCCATGTCGTCTGCCAAAATGCCATGCAGGCCGAATTCGCGGAGGAACTGCATCCACGAGGCGCCTTCGCGCTGATAGTCGCGCAAACTGGCCTTGAGCGTGGCGGGAGGATCAATGAGCGCGATGCGCTGGAAGTTGTCCAGACGCTGCGAGAGCGCTGAAAGCTCCTCGGGCGCACGGATGGGCAGCCCGTCGAGCGTGGCGAGCTGCGCGGCGCGGAGTTTGTCGAGCTGCAGCTTGCCGTCCTTGCGCACGGGACGCGTGGCGAGGAGTTCGTCAAAGAAGCGCAGCAGAACCAGCAGCCTGTCCGCAGGCACGGAGAGCACGTTGTCGCTGTCACCGCCGAGCGAGAGCAGGAAGCGCTGGTCGAGGTTTTTCTCCAGCACCGAGGCGGTGAGTCCCTGGTCGATGCAATCGACGAGCAGCGGCACGAGCGAGATGCGTTTGCCCTCGATCTCCACGCCTAAATCGAGCGCAAACCAGTCCCTGCCGCTCGCGTCGCCCTGCAGGTCGCTGAACCATGCGTCTTCATCCGCCTCGTGAATTTGAAAGCCGATGTCGTCCGGCACTTCGACACGCCAGCCGGTTTCACGCAGCTTTTTCGTCTGATCCTTGAGAAACTGCGACCAGAAAAGAGCCTGATCTCCTTCGACCGCCATGAAGCCGAGTGTGGACTCCTCGGCCTTCGCGCCCGGCAGCGCCTCCGCGAAGGGCTTGAAACCCATCGAGGACAAATCGGTCAAAAGCAGGCGCTCGGAGCGCAGATTGCGAACGACGGTATGCCGCTGGCCTTTGTCATCCGTCCACTGATGCGCCGGGCTGCGCACGAGCATCTCAAACCGCCGGGGGCAGCCCTCGTACTCCGCGCAGGGCCGCGCGATGGCGATGCTCCGCGCATCCCAGCCGCCGAGACCGCGCTTTGCATTGATGCGCGGCACCTGCAATGCGATGCGCCGGACGACGAGCACGGGCTTCGGTTCCGCAGGCGGCAGATCCTCCGCAGCAGGCTCGGGGGAATGATTGTCTTCCTGGCCCTCGGGTGCGGGCGAAGCTCTGTCCTGCACGCGGGCCATCTTCTCGATCCGCAGACGGCCCTCCTCGATGTCCAGCATCAGCATCAGCGCCGCCGCATGCTGGCAGAGCGTTCCCTGTACGCAGGTGCAGTGGGAGGTCATCATCAGCGCTCCGTCTTCACGCAGCCGCAGTTGCACGGTGACGGACGCGGTGTTGAAAAGGCCCGACCCCATGCCCGCGATGATTTCCACCTCGTTCGCCGCGCACACACTGACTCCCGCGAGTCCCACATCGCCCTGTTTGAGCAGGCGACCGCCGTCCTCGATCTGCTGCCGCCGGAACAGCCACAGCCAGGATTTCGAGCGCACCTGCGCCCAGAGTTGAGTGAATGAAAAGCCGCCGATGACCATGGTGTCAGGCTACTGCTTCTTCACCATGTCCCACGCCTCGTCCATTTCCGCGAGGCTGAGCTTGCCGAATTCCCTGCCCTGCCCGCGCAGCTGTTTTTCCATCGCGTGAAAGCGGTTCACGAACTTGTCGTTCGCGGCGGCCAGCGCGGATTCGGACTCAACGCCGAGTTTGCGGGCGAGATTGACTACGCTGAAGAACAAATCACCGATCTCCTCCTCAATGTGCGCTTTGTCGCCGCTCTGCACGGCTTCTTCGAGTTCGGCGGTCTCCTCGCGAATCTTGGCGAAGACGGGTGCGGCATCCGGCCAGTCGAAGCCAACGCGCGCCGCCTTCTTTTGCAGCTTTTGTCCGCGCATCAGCGCCGGGAGTCCGCCACCGGTGCCGTGGAGCAGGCCTTCGTTCTCGGTGCCTTTTTCGACGCGCTTGATGGCGTCCCACTGCGAAAGCACCGCGTCGCTGGTGGCGGCGCTGGATTCACCAAAAACATGCGGATGCCGCCGGATGAGCTTCTCGCAGAGGCCGTGGGCCATTTTGTCGAGGTCGAAGGCGCCTGACTCGCTCGCGATCTCGGCATGCAGTACGGGCTGCAGCAGCAGGTCGCCGAGTTCATCGCAAATCTCGGCGGCATTCCCTCCACGAATGGCCTCCGCCACTTCGTAGGCCTCTTCGATAACATGCGGGATCAGCGACTCGTGCGTCTGCTCCATGTCCCAGGGGCAGCCCCCCGGCGCCCGGAGGCGGTGTACGATGTAGCGCAGACGGGTCAGCGCGTCGGGATGATTCAGCATCGTGGTGTCGTCCATCCCGGGAGGTAGGCGGGCGCGCTCCCGAGGTCAAGAAGGCGATCTGCCAGCCTCCGAAACGCTGAACACCGGACCTCAGACAAAGATTTTTTCGTCCTCAGGTGATGATGTCTTGGCAAACAGCACGTTCTCCTTGAGAATCACCACACAACCCAATCACGAGCCATGCCGCGCAAACTCAGCCACATCGCCCCGGACTGGTGGGACTACACCACCCTGGACTTCGAACTCATCAACGATGCAGCACGGCTCACCGAGCGGGATTTGCGACAGCTCTCACGTCCGGGTTTCAAGGTGGTGATGTATGACACGCTGGAGGATTTCTACTTGGCCGAGGCCCTCGAATACATCCACGCCTGGAAGCAGGCCACTCCTGACAACCCCACCGGCATCTGCGGCCCCATCGGCCCCACCGAACAGCTCCCGCTCGTCGCCCGCCTCATCAACGACCTCGGCATCTCAATCAAGGACGGCCACTTCTGGGGCATGGACGAGTGGTACGATGAGGAAACGAAAAAAGAGGTGACCATGGAGCATCCGCTGTCCTTCGAGCGTGCCGACCGCGGCCTGTGCTTCGACCGCATGCAAAAGAAGCTCTGCATGCCCGACTCGCATCTGCATTTCCCGAAGGCGAACGTCGCCGAGTTCGTGAAGAGCTGGCAGAGCGGCGTGCGCTGCATCGTGATGCAGGGCGGTCAGGGAGACATCAAGCACTGGGCCTTCAACGATCCGCCGAAGCGCACCGGCAAATGGAAGAACGAGCCGCCGCCGCCCGCCGAGTATCGCAAACTTGCCACCCGCGTCGTGGAGCTCCACCCCGTCACCCTCGCGCAGAACGCCCGCACTTCCGGTGGTGGAAACATCACCATGGTGCCGAAGATGGCGATCACCGTCGGACCCAAGGAAACCTGGATGGCCGAGAAGGTCAGCATCTGGCACGCCGGCATGCACGACAATCCGCTGGGCCAGCGCCTCACCGCGCTCATGATCTCGAAGCGTCTGGCAGACAGCGCCGTGCCCATGTCGCTGCTGGCAGATCATCCGAATGTGCAGTTCAACTACTACCGCGGCGGTCTCGGCCACTGCGATGTGGAGATGCACTGACCGCCTGCGGCGGTAATGACGAAACCTGAATGACGAATGAAATACCACGAGCAGTGATTCATTCGTCATTCTGATTTCGGATTTCGGATTTCGGATTTCGTCATTAGCGGCATCCATCCGGCTCCAAGATCTAGATCCTCTTCCGCCCGCCATGCTCCAGACACTCGACGTCGCCCTCGGTCTTTCGTTCATCTTCTTCCTCTTCAGCGTGCTCGTTTCGACCGCCAGCGAGATGATTCTCTCCTGGACCAACGCACGCGGAAAGATGCTCTGGAAGGCGCTTTCCCACCTGCTGCCCGACTCCGGACACGGCAGAAAGGCCGAACCACTGAAAGACTTCGTCGGACACCCACTGATGGCATGCATGCACCGCCACACCACGCCGGGCGCCGCCGCCGCGAAAGACTTTCCCTCCTACCTTTCCAGCGGTCAATTCGGACAAGTGCTCATGGATCTGCTGGAAACGAAAGGCGCCAACCCCCAGGCCGAAACGCGCTGGGAACAGATCCAAAAAGGCATCTCGCTGCTGCCAAAAGATGCCGGTGGCGCACTGCGTGCACTGAGTCGTGACGCGGAGCGGAATCTGCTCCCGGGCCAGGAGCCCATGAGCGTGTTTCAGCACCTCGCCGGTCAGTGGTACGACTCCATGATGAACCGTGCCACCGGCTGGTACAAGCGCCTGGCCCAGGCCTGGAACTTCGGCCTCGGCCTCGCGCTCGCCGTTGCCTGCAATCTCAATGTGATCGCCATCACCCGGGCTCTTTCGACCAACGACGAACTCCGCACCGCCTTCGTGCAGAAGGCCGAAGCCTCCGTCCACGCCCAGAGTGAACTGGCGGCCAAATTGGGTGTCGAGGAGTCGAAAGGTGCGCGAGCCGTGTTCGACGAGGCGGTAAAGGAAATCTCCGATGCCGGCTTTCCCGTCGGCTGGAACAGCACCACCACAAAGGCTTGGGCGATGCACCCTTTCAGCAGCCTCTTTGAAAGCCTGCTCGGCTGGCTGATGGCCGGAGCCGCAGCGACGCTCGGGGCGCAGTTCTGGTTCGACCTGATGAAGAAGATCATCAACATGCGCGGCACCGGCGCCCGTCCGGAGACCGACACTCCCGCCGGCGAGGCCGGAATGACCGGCCCCATCCCGCCCGCCGGACTCATCATCGACGGTACTGAATCGAGGCAGAGCTGAGGCACCGGGTGGCAAAACTATCGTTTGCTATTGGCCGAATGCAGACGACAGACCAGACGCACGTTAACCTGATCAAGGCTAAGTTAAGTTGCTCATCAGGTTGATACTTTGGTGTTCTGAAATCCGATAACGGAACTTGCTTCAAGCCCTGGCGCAGGCTGACCGAACCCAAAAACAGAAATGAATACCAAAATGTATGTGGGCAATCTGCCCTTCAGCGCCACCCAAGAGGACATCACCAGCCTGTTCTCCGAATACGGCACCGTGACGGATGTCTTCCTCCCGATCGATCGTGACTCCGGCCGCCCTCGCGGCTTTGCCTTCGTCACCATGGACTCAACCTCCGCTATGGAAGCCGCCATTCGCGGACAGAACGGCCAGGACTTCGGTGGGCGCAACCTCGCCATCAATGAAGCTCGTCCGAAGGAAGAGCGTCCAGGCGGCGGTGGTGGCTACGGCGGCGGCGGCGGTGGTCGCGGCGGCTACGGTGGCAAAGGCGGTGGCGGCGGTGGCGGTGGCCGCGGCGGCTACGGTGGTGGCGGCGGCGGTGGCGGCGGCGGTGGCCGCGATCGCTACTAACTCGCAGCGCATAAGCCTCCAATAGAATTCGGCGGCATTCCGGCAACGGAATGCCGTTTTTTCATTGCCTGTGACGGTTCGCCATGAAGTAGAGCACCGGCACGGCCATACGGCTGATGAAGAGGCTGGCGATTTCGCCTGCCATAAGGGCGATGGCGAGACCTTGGAAGATCGGGTCGGCGAGGATCACAGCCGCGCCGACGACGACAGCCATCGCGGTGAGCAGCATGGGCCGAAAGCGCACGGCGCCGGCATCGATGACCGCTTCGCTCAGCGGCATGCCTTCCTGAATTCTAAGCTCGATGAAATCGACGAGGATGATGCTGTTTCGCACCACAATGCCGCCGCCAGCCATGAAGCCGATCATGCTCGTGGCGGAGAAGAAGGCGTCCATGAGGGCATGCGCGGGCAAAATACCGACGAGTGAGAACGGAATCGCAACCATCACGATGGCAGGCGTCAGGAAGCTCCGGAACCAGCCGACCATGAGCACGTAAATGAGGATGATGCATGCACCGAAGGCCGCGCCGAGATCGCGAAAGACTTCGATGGTGATGTGCCACTCGCCGTCCCATTTCATCGCGGGCTCTTTATCGCTGAAGGGCATTGCGGCGTTAAGGATTTGTAATTCCGCACCGCTGCCGCCGAACTCGCGGGTGTCCAGCTTCTTGAGCGCCTCGTTCATCTGAAAGATGGCATAAACGGGACTCTCCACGATGCCAGCCACGTCGCCGATGACGTAAGTCACGGGCATGAGGTTCTTGTGATAGAGGCTCTTCTCGACAGTGACGTGCTCGACCTTGACCAACTCGCGCAAGGGGACGAGCGGCGAGCCGGAGGCGCCGGGTTCGGGCAATGCGTTGGCATCGCCGGAGCGCACGCGCAGGGCGAGCAGCTCTTCAGGCGCGGTTTTGGCGGAGCGCGGCAGTTCGAGGCGAATATTGACGTCTTCCTTCTCCTCGGGCTGATGCAGCAGATCGACCGTCTCGCCATCGACGGCGATCTTGAGCGTCTGCGAAATCGTGGCGGCGCTGATGCCGTGCAGCGCGGCTTTTTCCTTGTCGATGACGAAGCGTGCTTTCTGCTGATCGGCCTCGATGTACCAATCCACATCCACGACGCCGGGCGTCGATTTGAAAATGCGCTTCACCTCCTCGGCGAGCTTTAAACGGGCCTCTTCATTCGGCCCGTAAATCTCCGCTACAAGCGTCTGCAGCACCGGCGGGCCGGGCGGCACCTCGGCGATGGCGACACGCGCTTGATAGCGATCTGCGATGGCCGTGACGGCGGGACGGATGCGTTTGGCGATGTCGTGGCTTTGCGCTGCACGCTCGTGCTTGCCGACAAGGTTCACCTGGATGTCGGCCACGTTCGCGCCGCGACGCATGAAGTAGTGGCGCACGAGGCCGTTGAAGTTGTAGGGCGATGCGACACCGGCATAGACCTGATAATCGGTCACTTCAGGCTCGGTGCGGATCACGGCGGCCATTTCGCGCGCGACGGCGGTCGTTTGCTCCAGCGAGGAGCCTTCCGGCATGTTCAGAATGACCTGGAACTCGCTCTTGTTGTCGAAGGGTAGCATTTTGACCTTCACCCAGCCGAGTCCGACCGTCGCCATCGAGCCAAGCAACAACACGGTGATACCGATGAGAAATGCCCAGCGCCAGCCGGTGTGATGCAGCAACGGCCCCATCATCTTGCGGTAGAGCTTCGTGAAAAAGTCCTCGGGATGCTCTGAATGGGACGAATGGGTCTGATGCGACGAATGAGACTCATCGGTCGCATTGGACCTATCTGTCCTATACTTGCGCCCCCAGCCAAGAATGCGCACCGCTGCCCAAGGCGTCACAATGAACGCTATCAGCAACGACCAAAACATCGCGGCGCTGGCACCGATCGGAATCGGGCGCATGTAAGGCCCCATCAAGCCGCCAACGAAGGCCATCGGCAGCACGGCGGCGATGACGGCGAAGGTGGCGAGGATGGTAGGGTTGCCGACTTCACCCACCGCTTCCACGGCGATTGCAGACCAGTTGCGGCCTTTGTTTTGCGGCAGATGGAAGTGCCGGACGATGTTTTCGACCACCACGATGGCGTCATCCACGAGGATGCCGATGCTGAAGATGAGCGCGAAGAGCGTGATGCGGTTCAGCGTGAAGCCGTAGAGGTAAAAAACGAGCAGCGTGAGCGCCAGCGTGGCCGGAATGGCGACAGCGACGATTCCCGACTCCCGCCAGCCGAGTGTGAGCCAGATGAGGATCGCGACACTGAAAACGGCGATGCCCATGTGCAGCAGCAGTTCGTTCGATTTCTCCGCTGCCGTCTCGCCATAGTTGCGCGTGATGCTGACGGTGACATCGGCGGGAATGACCGAGCCTTTGAGCAGATCGACTTTGCGCAGCACTTCATCGGCCACACTGATCGCATTCGCGCCGGGACGTTTGGCGATGCTGATCGTCACGGCAGGCTCTTCTTTGCTCTTGGTGCCGTGGAGCACGTATTGCGTCGGTTCCTCGCCCGTATCGGCGATCTCGGCGACTTCGCGCAAATACACGGGGCGTCCGCTGAACACGCCGATGACGACATCGCCGACCTCGTGCGCGGTTTTCAGAAAGGCGCCGGTTTCGATGAGCACCTCGTTGTTGCCGGTGGTCAATCCGCCGGCGCGAAACTGCCGGTTCGCTTGCTGCAGCATCGGCACGAGGCCTGCGGGACTCAGACTGCGCGAGGCGAGCTTCACGGGATCGAGCAGCACACGGACGGTGCGCCGCGAACCGCCGATCAGCGTCGTTTCAGCCACCAGCGGCACCTGTTTGATCTCTTCGTCGATCTGCGCGGCCAATCGGCGCAGCATGAGATGATCGTAGCGATCGCTGTGCAGCGTGAGCGCGAGGATCGGCACGTCGTCGATGCTCTTGAGCTTGATCAGCGGCGCGCTGACGCCCATCGGGATGCGGTCGTAGTTCGAGCGCAGCTTCTCCGTGAGTCTCACGAGGCTGACGTCCGGATCTTCGCCCACCTTGAATCGCACAATGACGAGGCTCTCGCTGTCGGTCGAAGTGCTGTAGATGTATTCGACGCCGGGAATCTCCCACAGCAGCTTTTCCATCGGGCGCGTGGCGCGTTCTTCGATCTCCTTCGCTGTCGATCCGGGCATGGAAACCATCACATCGACCATCGGCACCTTGATTTGCGGCTCTTCTTCGCGAGGCAGCAACACCACCGCCGCCGCGCCAAGCAGGACGGACGCGATGACGATCAGCGGCGTCAGCTTGGAGTCGATGAACATTGCCGCGATGCGACCGGCGATGCCGAGATGGCTGGATGAAGGCTCGCTCATGGCTGGATCGTCACGGGTTGGCCATCGGCGAGTTTTGCGACATCGCTGATCACGACCTGTTCGCCTTCTTCAAGACCGGAAAGCACCTCGACGCTGCCATTGAGCGCACGCCCGGTCTTCACGAGGCGCAGCGCGGCTTTGGTATCTTTGGCGACGAAGACGAGCTCCATCTGCCCGCGCTTGATCACGCTGGTCTTGGGCACCATCAGGAACTTCACCTCTGCCACCGGCACGGAAACACGACCGAACTGGCCGGTGCGCAAACCGTCCGCCTTCGGCAGATCGAGCTTCACCTGAAACGTGCGGCTCACAGGATCTGCCACGGGTGCGATTTCACTCACCGTAGCTTCGAGCGGTTTCGAAACGGAGGCGACTTTAACCTGCATCTTCGCGCCCATCATGATGCGATCGAGAATCGCCTCCGGCAGGTCGGCTTCGAAGCGAAGCGCGGTTGGAGCCTCGATTTCCAACAGCGGCTTGCCCGGCATGGCGAGATCGCCCACATCGGCGAGCTTGCGCGTAATGACACCATCGAAGGGCGCCGTGACTTTGGCATAGCCGAGCATTGTTTCGGCCTCGTTCACGCCTGCCGTTGCGACTTTGACACGAGCATCGGCGGCATCAAAATCCTGCCGTGTCGTCGCGTTGCTGGCAATGAGCTGCTTCTGGCGGGCGAAATCGCGTTCAGCTTGGTCGAGCATCGCCTTCGCCTGATCGACCTTCGCCTGAATCTCCTGATTCTCGAGCCGGGCCAGCAGATCGCCCGCTTTCACGATCGCGCCGGGCGTGGCGGTGTATTCGAGCACGCGGCCGCTGATCTTCGCCTCGACCATCGCGCGCAATTTGGAACGCACCGTGCCGACGACCTCCTCGGTGGCCACATGCGGCTCCAGTATGGCCGCCCGCACCTTCACGGAGACGGCAGGGAGGTCGGGAGCCGCAGCATGTGGCGATTCGTGTTTGCCACATGCGGCGAGGAAGAGAATCGGGAGAAGGCGTTTCATGGCGGAAGGTAAACGAAGTTCGATCTCTCAATTCTTCGAGCAGCAGGAACCGCCGACTCCAAGTTTCTTGAGAATCATCTCCGCTGGGCAGAATCCGGTAAAGGCGGACTGCAGGAGGTTAGCGCCGACAAAGGCGGTGAACCAGAGCCAGTTGGAGCTCAAGTAGTGGGCGAGTGCCAGGCTGACGAGGATAAAGGTGCCAGCAAGGGCGCGGATGGCGTTTTCGAGTTTCATAGTGTGGATCAGGTTTGGGGTTGAAATGGATCAGCGGGTCACAGTGGCGTGCTTCTTGTCATGCTCGGCCCAGCCGGTGGCGGCGAAGGCGGAGACGACCTTGGCATGATTCTGGGAGATCTTCACGGCGTTTGCTGTGCGGCCCTTGACCGTCATGCGCACGCCTTTGTCCGTGGTGGTGAACTGGTGGTCCATCTCGGCGTAGTGGTCGCAGTATTCGGCGAAAGCCGGGTCCCAGCGACGCACGCTGAGTCCGGTGCCAAGGCGCTCCTGCATTTGTTTGACGTGCTTCTTCAGGGCGGAGGCGACCTTGGGATCATCACTCTCCGTGGTGGCCACGTAGCCGTCGGCAGTGAGCTTGAGATCACGATGGATGCTCGCATGGCCATCGAAGAGGGCATGGATCTGCTCGCGGGCCTCCGCAGGCATCCCCGGGCCGCCTTTTGGCTGCGCACAGGAGGTGGAACCGAAACTGGCGGCGGCGAGAACAGCCAGCAGCAAGGTTTTGGTGGACGAAGTAGTTTTCATGGTGTTCTCTTATTCAACTGTATGAGTCTATACGCATATAGTCTCTGTCTACAAACCCTTTTTGACATCATGCCCGCCGCACGAAAGAAATCCCTGCCGCCGGTCACCGATGAGGCGCTCGCTTTGATCGCCTCATGGTTCCGCACGCTCGCCGAACCCAGCCGCCTGAAAATCCTGCGCGCCCTGGAGGAAGGCGAGAAGAACATCACCGAGATCGTCGAGGCCACAGGCCTCACCCAGGCGAACGTCTCCCGCCATGTGCAGTCGCTCGTTGAAGCCGGCATGGTCGGCCGTCGCAAGGAAGGACTGACGGTTATCTGCTTCATCGCGGATCCCAGCATCACCGACCTGTGTGACAACGTCTGCAACAACCTTCTCAAGCGCCTCTCACAACAGGTAAAAAAGCTCGGTGGAGCATGAAGGCCATGATCTGGACTATTCTTATTCTCGCCGTGGTTGTCGTTGGTTGGTATTGGTATGAAGGCAACTGGGACAATCAGCTTTTCAAAGCCGCACCCGGCTGTGTGTGTGCCAATCTCAATCCCGGTCAGGCAAACGCATGGCTGCGCGAGCATCCGGAGACGCAGGTGCTCGACGTGCGTTCCACGGGCGAGTTTGAAGGCGGTGCGCTGCCCGAGGCGGTCAACATTTCCATCGCTGACGAGGCCTTCGACACCAAGGTTACGCAATTTGATAAAGACAAGCCGGTGCTCGTTTATTGCGCCGGCGGCTTCCGCAGCCGCAAGGCGGTCGCGAAGCTCAAGAATCTTGGCTTTAAGAACATCCAGCACATCCACCGCGGCTACATGTCGTGGAAACCGGATGCGCAGCCCTGACCCACATGAAACATCTTCTCATTCCCATCCTTGCGCTGAGTCTTGGCGCATTCGCTTCCGAACCGCAGGTCATCCCGCTCCATATTCGGGAAAACCTGCGCATTGTGTATCAGGTCACTGATGACGCGCAGCACGAGGGCGTGAACAAAGGGCTCTTTTACGCCCGCAAACTGATCAACACCTATCAGAAGCAAGGCATCGCCGCAGAACAGGTGCATCTGCATCTTGTCTATCACGGCACGGGCATCGCCGCCGTGGTGAACGACGAAGCGCGGAAGCGTCTCGGCGTCGAAGCGGCCAATCCGAATGGCGAGATCCTTGCGGAGTTGTTGAAGCGCGGGGTGCAGGTCGAGCTGTGCGAAAACACCATGCAGCAAAAGGGCGTGAAGCACACGGAGCTGATGCCCGGCGTGAAACTCGTCGTTGGTGCCTTCCCACGCCTGATCGACCTGCAACTGCAAGGCTTCGCCTACATCAAGTTTGAATGAACCCCATCCCTTCCCGCCCCATGAAGACACGCATCCTCCCACTCCTCTGCTTCATTGCCACGGTTAATCTCGCTCAGGACGCGAGTGTAAAGCCCGGCATCAACGACAAGTTCCTTGATCCGAGGCTCAACGTCGAAGAATGGGCGAAGAAGTTCGAAACCGAGAGCCGTGAGATTTTCCACCAACGCGAGAAGATCGTTGCTGCCATCGGATTGAAACCCGGCATGGCCATGGCGGACATCGGCGCGGGCACGGGACTCTTCACGCTCCATTTCGCACAGGCTGTCGGCGAGAACGGCAAGGTCTATGCTGTCGAGATCGCGAAGAATTTCCTCGAACACATCAAGGCCCGCGCTTCCAAAGCCAGTGCGTCGAACGTTCAGGCGATTCTTTGCACCGGGAAGAGTGTGGAACTGCCCGAAGCAAGCATCGACCTCGCCTTCATCTGCGATGTGTATCACCACTTCGAGTATCCGCAGGCCACGCTCGCCACGCTGCACAAGGCCCTCAAACCAGGCGGAACTCTGATGCTCATCGATTTCAAACGCATTCCCGGCGAAACGAGCGACTTCATCATGAACCACGTCCGCGCCGGCCAAGAAGTCTTTGAAGCCGAAGTCACCGCCGCCGGCTTCGAGAAGATCGGCGAAGTGAAGGATGTGCTGAAGGAGAACTACTTTGTGAAGTTTCGCCGGAAATAGGGTGGCTCCGGCTGCGCGTGTTGATTTGCGACTTGGTCGTCGTCCTCAGGTGTTGCATGAGCGCTTTCACGGCATTGCTTTGAAAGCGATATTCATTCCACATCATGGCCACGGTCCGGCACGGCTTCTCTCCATTAAATGATCGATACACCCGCCGCTCGGTCGCATCGATTCTACGGGCCATTGCCGGCACGATTGAAACG
Source organism: uncultured Prosthecobacter sp. (assembly GCA_964452755.1). Classification (GTDB taxonomy): domain Bacteria; phylum Verrucomicrobiota; class Verrucomicrobiia; order Verrucomicrobiales; family Verrucomicrobiaceae; genus Prosthecobacter. The sequence goes on from CAYVQY010000003.1 coordinate 342,257, forward strand.
CCATGGTCGAGGGCGACGAGTTCCTGAACGGTGGCGAGCTGGCTCGTGCGTTCGACAGTGACCGTCTGAACCGCCTGGCGCCGGCAAAAACTGGAAATGTTGTCCGACAGGCAATGCGCCTCGTTCAGCATGATAAACGGGTAGCTCTCCAGCGCGGAAATGGCGACGGTCTTTGAAGTGGCCAGCGGATGACCGGCGGGAACGACAAGCAGCAGCTCCTCGTCAAAGAGCGGCTCAACTTCCAGATATTTGGCGATCACCGGCAGGGCCAGGATGGCGAGATCAAGCTCTCCATGGCTGCATCGTTTGATGAGATTCTCCGTCGTGTCCTCCTGCACGATCACTGAGATGTCAGGATGTTTTTCGGCAAAATCGCCCAACAGACCCGGCAGAAAATAGGGCGCGATGGTGGGTATCGTGCCTAGCCGGATTCGTCCGCGGCGACCGGATTCGGACAATTCGGCAAAGGTGTCTTCGACCAGCCGCAGGATCTCCCGCGCACGTTCGAGGAGCCGCTCCCCGAGCTCTGTGAGCACGACTTCGCGGGGCTTGCGCTCAAAGAGCGGCTGCCCGAGCTGCTCCTCCAGTTTTTGGATGGCGCGGCTAAGCGCAGACTGGGAGAGATGCAGCTCGTCCGCAGCCCGTGTGAAATTTTTGGTCCGCGCGACGCAGACGAACTGCTCCAGCGCTTCGAGTTTCAGGTCACTTCTCATGCAGGAGATATAGCGATGCGCCGAGCGCATCACAAGCATTCAAAGAATGCATTGGATGCATTAACGGCCGGCAGGAATGATGGTGCTGTTCTGACCCACCACAGGTCGATCGCAATCCGAAAGACAAAATCCAACCCTACGCATCCCATGAAGTCACAGAAACTCAGGGCGCTGCTCACCTCACTGACTATGATTGCGCCCGCAGTCAGTTCAGCCCAGGAAGCATCCACCCCATCCCAACCCGATAAAGCCATGAACAACGCCAGCAAATGCCCTGTCATGGGCGCTCCCGCCAGCCCCAGCCGAACCACCGTCGCCGGTGCCATGACCACCGGAGACTGGTGGCCGAATCAGCTGAACCTGAAAATCCTCCACCAAAACTCGGTGAAGGGAAACCCCATGGACGCCGACTTTAACTATGCCGAGGAGTTCAAGAAGCTCGACCTCGCCGCTCTGAAAAAGGACCTCGCCACCCTGATGACCACGTCGCAGGACTGGTGGCCCGCCGACTACGGGAACTACGGTCCGCTTTTCATCCGCATGGCCTGGCACAGCGCCGGCACCTACCGGGTGGCAGACGGACGCGGCGGCGCCGGCTACGGCACGCAGCGCTTCGCGCCGCTGAACAGCTGGCCCGACAATGCCAACCTCGACAAGGCGCGCCGCCTGCTCTGGCCGATCAAGCAGAAATACGGCAACAAGATCTCCTGGGCCGACCTGATGGTGCTGACCGGGAATGTCGCGCTTGAAACCATGGGCTTCAAAACCTTCGGCTTCGCCGGCGGGCGCGAAGACGTGTGGGAACCACAGGAAGACATTTATTGGGGACCCGAATCCGAGTGGCTGGGCGACAAACGCTACAAAGGCGACCGAGATCTGGAAAACCCGCTCGCCGCCGTGCAGATGGGCCTGATTTACGTCAATCCAGAAGGCCCCAACGGTAAACCCGACCCGCTGGCCGCCGCCAGGGACATCCGTGAAACCTTCGCCCGCATGGCGATGAATGACGAGGAAACCGTCGCACTCATCGCAGGCGGTCACACCTTTGGCAAAGCTCACGGAGCCGCCAGCGCGGACAATGTGGGCCCGGCACCCGAAGGCGCTCCGCTGGAAGAACAAGGCCTCGGCTGGAAGAACAAGCACGGCACGGGCAACGGCGCCGACACCATCACCAGCGGCCTCGAAGGTGCCTGGACCAGCGCACCGGCACGCTGGTCGCACATGTATCTCTCCAATCTTTTCGCCTACGAGTGGGAGCTGACCAAAAGCCCCGCAGGCGCCCAGCAGTGGACGCCCAAGGACGGAGCCGGCCAGGGCACCGTGCCGGATGCGCACGACAAGACGAAGAGCCACGCTCCCATGATGTTCACAACCGACATCGCCCTGCGCATGGACCCGGCGTATGAAAAGGTCTCGCGCCGCTTCCTGGAGAATCCGAAGGAGTTTGAGACCGCCTTTGCCAAGGCCTGGTACAAGCTTACCCACCGCGACATGGGGCCCGTCTCACGTCTGCTCGGACCGGAAGTTCCAGAGCCGCAGATCTGGCAGGATCCGGTGCCAAGTGTGAATCATGAACTGATCGGAGATGCGGACATCGCACAGCTCAAGAGTCAGATCCTGGACTCCGGCCTGTCCGTTTCCCAGCTCGTCTCCACCGCCTGGGCCTCAGCCTCCACCTTCCGAGGCAGCGACAAGCGCGGCGGCGCCAACGGCGCCCGCATCCGCCTCGCCCCGCAGAAGGACTGGGAGGTCAACCAGCCGGAGCAACTCGCGAAAGTGCTCGTCACACTCGAAAAGATTCAGACGGACTTCAACAGCGCCCAAAAGGGCGGGAAGAAAGTATCACTCGCCGACCTGATCGTGCTCGGTGGCTCCGCCGCCGTCGAGGCGGCCGCCAAGAAAGCCGGACACGACGTGAAGGTGCCCTTCACCCCCGGCCGCACGGATGCCACGCAGGAAATGACCGATGTGGAATCCTTTGCCGTGCTCGAACCGAAGCACGACGGCTTCCGCAACTTCCTCGGTCACGAGCTCGACCGCCCCGCGCCTGAGAACCTTGTGGACCGCGCCCAGTTGCTGACGCTCTCCGCACCGGAGATGGCCGTTCTCGTCGGCGGCATGCGCGTGCTCGGCACCAACGTGGGCCACCCGGACCTCGGCGTGCTCACGAAGAACCGCGGCGCACTCACAAACGACTTCTTCGTGAACCTGCTGGACATGGGCACCGAATGGAAAGTCTCGCCCGTGTGCGAGCACTTCTACGAAGGCCGTGACAGCAAGTCCGGCGACGTAAAATGGACCGCCACCTCCGTCGATCTCGTCTTCGGCTCGAACTCCCAGCTCCGCGCCATCGCCGAGGTCTATGCCAGCGCCGATGCCAAAGACAAGTTCGTCACCGACTTCGTCACCGCCTGGACCAAGGTCATGAACCTCGACCGGTTTGACCTCGCGAAGTAAGCGAAAGCGCAAAGCTTCCGCCCCATCCCGACACCCGTCGGGATGGGGTTTTTCCTTTTCAAACATTGAGCTTTGGCAGGATTCAACGCTCCCGCATCCACGCCAGCAGACGGTCGGCGGGCTGGAAGCCGGAGGTTTGAGAGACCAGCTTGCCGCCTTTGATAAGAGCGAAAGCGGGGATGCCCTGAATGCGGAATTGACCGGCGATCTGCTGCTGCTCGTCGGTGTTCACTTTGACGAAGATGGCTTCGCCAGCGGCTTGGGCGGCGGCTTTGGCGAACTCGGGGGCCATCATCTGGCAGGGGCCGCACCAGGGGGCCCAGAAATCGATGACGACGGGCAGCGAGCTTTGCGAGATGAGTGCAGCGAAGTCGGTGGGGCTGGTGACTTCGACTGGAGCGGTGACGTGGGGTAGATCGGCCCTGCAACTGCCACAGCGGCCTTGTTGACTCACTTTGCCGTAGGCGATGCGATTGGCGGTGCCGCAGGCGGGACAGGGCAGGATGATGCCGCGTTCGTCGGATTGAAGGGAGTGACTCATGGATGACAATATTGGAGGAGAGTTAATTCTTGCATATACGCATACGCTCATATAGCGGTATTGCAAGACAACGAATCAACAACCATGAGCAAGCATCTTCTGATCCTTGGTGGCGGCACCGCAGGCACCATGATGGCCAACCATCTGCGGCGTAAACTGCCCGCTGCCGACTGGCGCATGACGGTGGTGGACCGCTCGGACAAGCATCTCTATCAGCCGGGCTTTCTCTTTCTGCCTTTTGGAAAATATGAAGAGAGCGACATCATCCGGAAAACACGCGACTTCATTCCCCGTGATGTTGAGTTCATCCAGGCGGAGATGGATCACATCAAACCCGAAGATCATGCGGTTACTTTGAAAGAAGGTCGTGTATTGAAATACGACGTGCTGATCGTCGCAACCGGCTGCCGCACGGCCCCGGAGGAGACGGAGGGCATGCTAGGACCCAAGTGGCGGGTGAACGTGCATGATTTTTACACGCTGGATGGCGCACGGGCGCTGCGCGAAAAGCTCAAAACCTTCGAAGGCGGTCGCGTGGTGGTTCACATCAACGAAATGCCCATCAAATGTCCCGTGGCACCGCTGGAGTTCACCTTCCTTGCGGACACGTTCTTCCGCGAGCAGGGCCTTCGCGACAAGGTCACGCTGACCTACGTAACGCCGCTGTCGGGAGCCTTCACGAAGCCGAAATCCTCGAAGAAGCTCGGGCATCTGCTGGGAGACAAGGGAATCGAACTCGTCACCGAGTTCGTGGCCGAAAAGGTCGATCAGGAGAATGACAAGCTCGTGTGTTTCGACGGTCGCGAGGTGCCTTACGACCTGCTGGTGACCACGCCGACGAACATGGGCGACGAATCCGTGCGGCGCTCCGCGCTTGGAGACGATTTGGACTTCATCCCGACGCACAAACACACGCTGCAGTCGATCGAGTATCCCGATGTGTTCGTCATCGGCGATGCGACGAACCTGCCCGCGTCCAAAGCGGGTTCCGTAGCGCATTTCGAAAGCGAAACGCTCACGGACAACATCCTGCTGCACATCGCGGGCAAGCCGCTGAAGGAGGAGTTCGACGGCCACTCAAACTGCTTCATCGAATCCGGCGACGGCAAGGCGCTGCTCATCGACTTCAACTACGAGCATGAGCCGCACGAAGGGAATTTCCCCTTCTCTTTCGGTCCGATGAAGCTGCTGGAGGAAAGCCGCCTCAACCATCTCGGCAAACTCGCCTTTCGGCACATTTACTGGAACGTGCTGCTCCGCGGCTGGTCGCTGCCGGGCATCAGCCGGCAGAAGAAGAAGCCCGCGTTCGCTAAATGACGAAACCAGAATGAGGAATCCCGAATGAATGATCGAAGTCCGAAACGCCGAATTTGATTTGTCATTCGCCACCGTTCTAAACAAACCAAACTCACAACCATGAAGAAAAACATCGCAGGTACCGAAATTGACGTGAACGAGGAAGGCTACCTCACCGAAGCATCGCAATGGAATGAACAAATTGCCGCCGTGATCGCCACGGAGGAAGGCATCGGCGCTCTGACCGACGCGCACATGAAGGTCATTCGCTACTTGCGCGAGCAGCAGGCGAAAGGCGCAGCGCTGACCATCCGCAGCATGGGCAAGAGCGGCGTGGTGACGACGAAGGAGCTCTACGACCTCTTCCCCGGCGGCCCGCTGAAGAAGTCCTCAAAGATCGCCGGCATTCCGAAGCCTGTCGGCTGCATTTAACCTCCACCATCAACCCGTATGACTGACGACAAACAACGCGTGAAGAAGATGTCCATCATCGTGAGCCGCGGCTCGCTGGATGGGATTTACCCGGCGCTGATCATGGCCAACGGAGCACGCATGGAAGGCATCGAGGCATCGCTGTTTTTCACCTTCTTCGGCCTCAACGCGCTGGCAAAAAAGACGCTCGATCATTTGAAGGTGTCCACCGTAGGCAACTCCGCGCTGAACATGGCCATGCCCATGCTCGGCCTGCCGATGACGGTGCCGTTTCCGACGGTGATGGGCGCGATTCCCGGCGTGTCGGCTTTCGCAACGCACCTCATGAACAAGGAGATGGAAAAGCTCGACATCCCGCCGGTGCGCGAGTTCCTCGAACTCATCTCCGACTCCGGCGGCAAGATCTTCGCCTGCAAGCTGGCGATGGACATGTTCAAGCTGAAGAAGGAGGATCTCATGGACCGCGTCGATGGCGTGCTGACCGTGGGTGATTTCTACGCGGAGTCCGCCGGAGCTGGCACGCACATCCTTTTCACCTGACATGCCAGCGCTGAGCAATGATCCGGCCCGCTGCGAGGTGATGAACCTCGGCTGGGGGCCGCACGGGCACGGCCTCTACCTCGTGCGGCAGGAGGGCTATGCGCCCGGCAGCGTCGATTTTCGTCCGCAGCGCTTCATCCTGCTCAAGGACGGGCGCTGGCTGATCAATCTGGCCTTCGTAATGCTGCCCGAGCCTGAGCAGGAGGCGCAGCTGTTTCATCATCTGACCGACGTGCTCGTTTTCCTCGATGAACTCAGCGACAAACCGGTTGTGGCCGATGCCGCTCTGCCGCCGGACACCAGCGCGGAGGAGATCATGGCGCACTTCGAGCAGTGCACGCACCGCATCCTGCGCGGCATGCGAAGCTGCACGGTGACGCCGGCTCGGACGTAAGGCGGGCCGATTCAGTAGCCCTCCGTCGCCTCGCTGAAATTCCACGGCGCCTGATAGGCGCCGGTGCGCTGCTTTTCGAGCTGGCGAACGAGGTCGTTCAGAAGGGCTGATGCGCCGAAACGGTAGCGGCGGTTGTTCAGCCATTCGTCGCCGAGGGTCTCTTTGACGGCGACGAGGAACTGTAATGCCTGCTTGGCGGTGCGGATGCCGCCGGCGGGCTTCATGGCGATGGGCACGCCGGTGGCGAGGAAATGATCGCGAATGGCCTCCAGCATGACCTGATTGTTGCCGAGCGTGGCATTGGAGGAGGTCTTGCCGGTGCTGGTTTTGATGAAGTCGTTCGGGCGGATCACGCGCATGGCCAGAAAGCTCGCGGCGCGGATGTTGTCGTAGGTTTCGAGCTCGCTGACTTCGAGAATGACTTTCAGCGTCGCCGCGCCGCAGGCCTCGACCACGGCGGCGATTTCGTCCTGCATGCGGCCGAATTCGCCGCAGAGAAACGCGCCACGGTTGATCACCATGTCGATTTCATCGGCACCATCGTTCACCGCAGCGCGAACTTCGGCGAGACGTGTTTTAAGCGGCGCCTGGCCGGAGGGAAACGCGGTCGCGACGGAGGCGATCTTCACCTGGGTACCGCCGACATGCTTCTTCGCGTGCTTCACCATCGAGGGATACACGCAGACGGCGGCGGTGGGCGGAATGTCACCCTCATCATGCGGCGTGAGGGCCTTCTGGCAGAGCGAGGCGACTTTTCCCGGAGTGTCTTTGCCTTCAAGCGTGGTGAGATCGACCATTGTGACCGCGAGACGCAGCCCGAATTCCTTCGCCTTGTTCTTGATGCTGCGCGTGGTGAACTTCGCTACGCGTTCCTCGATGCCGACATGATCCACGGTGCCGACCTCGTCGAAGAGGCGGCGGAGGCTGGCGGGCGCATGGGCGGAGGGCATGGAGATCATTTACATGAGAGAACCGGACGCTGACAATGGAAGATTCCAGATGACGCCGGGCTGAAGATGCCGCGTCCAGCTTACTGCATGATCTCCGTCGGGCATTCAGGCAGGGAGGCGAGAAATGCGCGGCCATACGGCTTCGTGAGAATGCGGTTGTCGAGGATGGCGCAGATGCCTTTGTCAGTGGCGGTGCGGATGAGGCGGCCGACGCCCTGACGGAGTTTGAGGATGGCCTCGGGGACGCTGTATTCGGTGAAGGGGTTGAGGCCCTGTTCTTCGAGATGTTCGATGCGCGAGGCGGTGAGCGGATGGTCCGGCACGGCGAAGGGCAGGCGCGTGATGATGACGTTGCTAAGAGCCTCGCCGGGAACATCCACCCCTGTCCAGAAGCTGTCGGTGCCGCACAGGACGCTGTGGGTGTCGTTTCTGAATTCGGCAAGCATTTGATGCCGCGGCATGCCGCGCCCCTGCACGAGCAGACGCCAGCCACGCTCTGCACAGTGGGCCTCAAGCTTGTCGGCGAGCGAAGTCATCTGGCTGTAGCTGGTGAAGAGGATGAAGGCACGGCCGATGCTGAGGTCGATGAAATGAGTGATCCAGTGCTCCAGCCGGTCGAGGTAGCCCGGTTCGGAGGGCTGCGGCATTTTTTTGAGCAGATAGAGCTTCATCTGCTTCCTGAAATCGAAGGGGCTTTCGATCAGCGCCGCGCGGGCGCCCTCGGCGCCGACGCGGTTGCGGAAGTAGTGCAGTTCTTCGTCCTGGCCGATGCCGAGCGTGGCGCTGGTGAAGACGCAGGCCTTGCCGCTGGCGAAAAAGATCTGCCGCAGACGCGGCGACACATCCACGGGCGCGGTATGAAAGCCGATGGTCCGATGTTCGGTGCCGGTGCGCTCGACCCAGTGGACATGGTCCTCGTTTTCCTGGTCGAGGAAGGCCTTCAGCCCGACGCGGATGGAGGTGAGCCGTTTCGCCAGGTCGTGCAATTCGAGGCGGGTACCCTCTTTGGGTGTCGCGTCGCCGGCTTTGTTGGCGCGTTGAGCGAGGCGCTGCAGAGGCAGGCTGAGCGTGTCCTCGACGAGTCCGGGCTCGCGGATGCGAAACTCGCGGCCGACGGCGTTGAACTTGCAGCCCGCCTCCGCCGCGCGGAAAAAAGTGTCCACGTTTTCCAGCGCCTGCAGCACCTCGCGGATGCCGTCCTTGTCGCCGACGAGTTGGAAGAAGCCCTTGCGCGTCTTCGGATTGTGCAGGCGGCCGAGTTCGAATTTGATGTTGGATTCGCTGATGTGCAGGCCGAAGGCGCGGGCGGCCACGTTTTCGATCGTATGCGCCTCGTCGAGGATGACGAAGTCGCGGGGGAAGAGGAAATTGCAGTCCTCGGTCGTCGTCTCGTCGGCGGAGGCCAGCAGTGTGAAGAAGAGCGTGTGATTGAGCACGATGACGTCCGCAGCCTCCATGCGGCGGCGCACGTCCTGATACCAGCAGCGGCTGCCCGGCGGACAGCGGCGCGGGGTGCAGGCATGCGGCTCGCTGCACACGAGCGACCACACGCGGGCGCTGGGGCTGAAGTCGAGATCGCTCAGCGTGCCGTCCTCGGTTTCGGCCACCCAGTCGAGGAGGAGCTTCAGTTCGGAGGCTTCGGAGGTGGAAAAGAGGTCGCCCGATTCATTGAGCGCACGTTTGAGACGCGTAGGGCAGATGTAGTTGCCGCGGCCTTTGAGAATCTCCGCGTGGAAGTCGCCAACGAGCTGTTTGACGATCGGGATGTCCTTCGAGATGAGCTGTTCCTGCAGGTTGATCGTGTGCGTGCAGATGATGGCTTTGCGCTTCTGCTCCAGGGCGAACGTGACGGCGGGGACCAAATAGGCCAACGACTTGCCGACGCCGGTGGCGGCTTCACAAACGAAGGCGTGATTCCCGTCCAGCGCCGCGCCTACCAGCTCCGCCATGCGCTGCTGCTGCGGGCGATATTCAAACTGCGGCGACTCGGCCATCCTGCCGTCATGCGAGAAGGCGTGGTGCATGCGTGGGGCCAGCGGCGGCCGCGAGATGCGGCCCGCGACTCCTTCTTCGTGATCTTCGGCAACGTGAAACATGCGGGGCGATGGATAGCAGAGAGCTTGTGACGGAGGGCAACGGGTTTTTCCAGGCCCGCCCCCCGAACTTCATGCCGTGACAAAGGCGATTCGAAATCCCGCAGGCAACCGCACAGGAAAAATGCCGTTTCGGCGGCGCAGCACGGCTTTACCCGTCATTCGGCGAACGGCGGCTTCCAGCAGGCCGGTCACTTGTAACCGGTCACCATCGAGCAGGGCACTTCCTTGCGTTTTCCCTGATCGGTCTGGTGAATGGCGATCATGTACATGCCGGTCTTCTTGGGCTTGTAAAAGAGCACGAAGCCCCAGCCGTCGAGCACCGGTAGGATCTCGCCGCTGGGCTTTCCCTCAAGATCAAGCACGGCGCCGGTGATGTGAACGCCGGACTTGCGCGGCACGGCGACGCAGAAGCAGTACTCGTTGCCCTTGTAGAGCTGCATGCGCATGGCCTTGCCGACCTTCGGTTCGAGCATGCGGTTCCAAGCCTCCGCCCGGATGTTGAATCCCTCATTCTCCTGATCGTAGGCCAGGGCGTGGGCGGCTTTTTCCGCATCCTCGCGGTCATCCGCGAGCAGTCCGGCGGGAGCGGTGAGCAGCATCAAGGCAACAAGCGTTGCTCGCACGATCAATGACGGGACAGATTGGGGGCGCATGGCAAAAGAAGACGGGACTTTTCACTCTCTCATGCGAACATAGCCGTTGCATCAGGAAAATCCCAAGTTTCTGTTAGGCCGTTCGTGCCGGTTCTTGGTTCTTCGAACGTTCACCCCGAATCCCGCACACTTCTTTATGGCAGCTTTTGTTTTTTACATGGAAGACGGCACCACGCTCGTGCACACGCTCGAAGGCGAGGTCACAACCGTGGGCCGGCACCCGGAAAGCGATGTGGTGCTCACCTGCCCGTCTTCCTCCGCCCGCCATGCCGTCATCAAAAACGCATCCGGCAGCTTCTATGTGAACGATTTGGATTCCAGCAACGGCACCCGTGTGAACGGTGCCGAAATTGAAGAGGCGCTGCTGAAAGACGGAGACCGTGTCGGTTTCGGCGACGTACAGGCCGTATTCTACGCCGGAAATCCGCCCGCCGTCCTGGAAGAGCCGCCCGCAGCCACACCAAAGCCCTCCGTCGGGCTGCCCGCTCCCGATGCCGCACCTGCGGATTCCGCCCCAGCGGCGATGGCCGGTCCAGGCGGCCGCCCGCTCAGCCCGGTGCGCCGGGCCTACGCCAAGAGCACGCCGAGCAGCTACCCGGACACCAGTGAAGGCGGGTGCATGTCCGCGATCATCGTCACGGGGCTTTTCGTCATCGCTTTTGCGGTCGGCCTGGCCATGCGCCATTCGAAGGAAATGAACGGAAATCTCATGTCCGACCTGGTCGAAAAGATCACCAGCGGAATGCCGAAGATCAAAGTCGAACGCAAAGAAGACTGATTCAGCCCTTTCTCTTCCTACAGCGGACGCTTGTAGCCTTCGCAGCGGTTGTGCCAGCCGGCCAGCCAGCGCTTTTCACCTCGCTCCGGCGGAGAATTGGCCACGCGACGGCTGAGGACGCGCTTGGCGGATTCGGCGAAAGCGTGGGCGCGGCTGGTTTGGGAGGCTCCGAGCATTCCCTCTAGGACTTGCAGCAGCCCCCAGCCTTCCCCTTGGTAACGCTCCTTCGGGCTGGTTCCCTCCCCTTTGAAATTGACGTAGTCGATGAGGCAAAAGGCCCCTTCAGGCGTCTGCATGAGCCCCTCGAACTGCAAGCGGACTCCTGCCGGATCCTTCGCCTGCGCCAACATCTTCGGCAGCGCCCTCTGCATCCGCGCCATGATGAATTCGGTCTGCTCCCGCACGGTCCGGCCCAGCAGAGTGCGCAGTTCCTGCTGTCGGGGACCATTCCTGTCCGCCTCGAAAGCCGCTTTCGTCGGCCACGGGCAGGCACCACGCATCCAGGCAGGAACGGCATGTCCGCGCGAGGCGAGCATGACCGCCAGCGGCGGGAAGCTCTCCTCAAAGGGGCCCATCCTTCCCTGCGGATACCAGATAAAGTGTCCGATCCCGAGCGAGGCAAAGTCTTCCCCGGCATTCCAGCTCGTTAGCCCTGCCACCGTCCCGCCGCACTCGTTCTGCCAGATGCGCCCACCTACACGCTCGATTTGGGGCGGAGTTAAACGCGCTCCACCGGTAGGAGGTGGGAGCGGCGATTCAGCGCAACTTCCAAGACAGTTCAAAAAAAGAGCCATGACAGGAAGGCGAGATGATAATAATGAAGCGGTCATATTTTAGAAATCTTAAATGATGCGCATGAGTCCAACTAGTTTTTGAAACAATGACCACCGAGAGCCATCTGCTTCTGGACTAATTTCATTAAGTTTGATTCACTGATTTTTCACCCTTAATCTCCCGGCTCTTCAGTCCTTTTTGCTCGTCCGGCATGCCGTATCTGGCCTTCAACCTCAATGATGGAAATGAGTTCGTCTTCGACATCCTCGAAGAACGGCTCACCATCGGTCGTGACGCCAGCAACGACATCGTCATCGACAACACCTTCATCTCCGCGCACCACGCCGAATTTCTGCGCCAGGGGGACGGAGGTTACGAAATCGTCGATCTGAAGTCTTCCAACGGCACCTTCGTCAACGGCAAGCGGGTCGAACGCGCCCGGGTCAAGGGCGGTGACCGCATCATGTTCGGGCAGTTGGAGAGCCGCTTTCGCGAACGCGCACCGAAGGGCCTGGCGCCTGACCGCGGATCAAAGACAGTCGCCCCCCCCAAGGGCCAACCGAGCCGTGAAGACGGGCGCAAAGGGGACACGGAGGGCATCCCCGCCCGCGACAAGCCGGAAGGGTCGCCGTCCCGGTCGGAAACGGGCAAGATCGAAGTCACCAAGCCCGTCGTTCAACGCGCCCCGGCCGAAATGGCGCGGAGTCCCGCCGGAACACCGCCCGTTTCGCTGATTCCGAAACCCTCCGCCCTCGGAGGCACTTCCGCCCCTGATCCTGCCGCAGCCAGACAAGCAACCGCGCTGCAGGAAGAAATCGAAAAGCTCACCCGCCAGCGTGACCTGCTGCAGGCCGAAAACGAGGTCGAGCAGAAGCGCCGCTCGGAAATCCGTTCCTTGGACGCCACATTGGAGACGCGAAAGAAGGAACTCGAAAAAACCCAGGCCGAGATCACCGGCTTCAAAAGCGAGGTCGAAAAACTCCGCGCCCAGGTCCAGGATGCCCGCGCCGAGGTTGAGAACGCCAAGAGCGAAGCGGGAAAATTTGACGTCAAACGACGCGATCTGGGAAACATTGAGAGCAAGCTCGACTCCACCCGCACGCTGACCGCCAAAGCTGAAGGCGACCTGGAAACCGCCCGCAAGAGCCTGCAAGCCCTGCATGACGAGGCAGACAAGCAGCGCAAGGAACGCGAAGCGTCGATCTCAAAGCTGAAAGCCGAGGAAGAGGACGCCAAGGCGAAAGTCGCCGCCATCAACCTGCTGCTGGCCAACGCGCAAAAATCCGAAGCGGAGCTCAAAACCCAGCACAGCACCGAACTCCAGACGCTGGAGCACGAGGTGGCCGCGAAGCGGGCCGCGCTCGACGAACTCAAAACCCAGCTCGCCAAGACCGAAGAGCAGGCGAAGACGAAGGAGGCAGAAATCGCCACAGCCGCGACTGAATTGACCTCGTTGGGAGAGAAACTCGCGACGCTTCAAGCCGAGATCACTGCCGCCGAAGCGAAGTTAAAGGACGTTTCCCGGCTGAAGGAAGACGCGCAGAAGTCCGAGGCGGAACTGAAGTCGAAGCGCGGAGCCGAACTTCAGGACATTGAGGCCAAAATCACCGACAAGACCGCCGCCCTCGAAAAAGCGCAGGCCGAACTGACAAAGCTGCAGACGGAACTCTCCTCACAGCAGGACGCACTCGCCAAAGCGGGCGAAGAATTCAAGAAGCGAGAGGGAGCAGTCGCCAAGCTAACAGCCGACGAGGCCTCGACAGCGAAGAAGGTGGCAGATTTGGAAAAACAGTCCGCTGCGGCCGCCGCCGAGGTGAAACGCCTCAACGATCTGCGGTCCGACGCGCAGAAGTCGGAAGAGGAACAGCGCACCCAGCGCAGTGCGGAGTTGCAGGAGCTCGACAAGCAGCTCGACGCCCGCCGCGCCGAACTCGGCAAGCTGGACACCGCCAAAGACGCCAAGAACGACGAGATCGAAGCGGCCAACGCCTCTCTGAAGAAAGCCCAGGAGCAGCTTCAGAAACTGGAGTCGCAGATCGCCCGGCTCGGCGGCGAAGAGAAGGCCGTTTCCGCCCGCGTGAACGAACTGCGGGGTAATGAGGATCGCCTCAACGCGCTGACCCGGAGCCTGGGAGAAATGGAAAACCAACGCGGCATGCTCGATGCCGCGATCGGCGCCCTTCTCGGCAAGAAGCAATCGCAGGAAACCGAAGCCTCGGCTGCCGAGGAACGAATGACGTCCCTCCGCGCCCAGCTCGCGGCCTTGGACAAGCAGCGTCTCGCGGCGGAAGAGCAGATCGCAGCGCTCAACACCGAAAAAACGGACGCCGAAGCCGAAATCGCCAAAAAGCACGAGGAGGCGCAGGCAAAGCTGGCGGAGATCGACAAGAAGTCCCGGGATGCGCGGGCGGCGGACGATCAGGCACGGGAGGATGCGGAAAAGCGCCTCGCCGACATTCAGTCCAAAATCGCCCAGCGCGAGACGCGCCTGGCCCAGGTCAGTGCCGAGGCAAAGGCCCTGGAAGACAGGGTCGCCGATCTCAACAACAAGCTCGACGATCTGGCCTCCACCGACACGAAGCTGAACGACGCCTCCGAAGCGCTGAAAGCCGTCGAATCCCACAAGGCGGAGGTTCTCGCCGCCGTGGCGGCCTTGGTGAAGGATCGTGACGAGCGCACCCGGGAACTCCTCGCCGCCACCGAGCAGGGTCGCGCCCAGACCCTTCTCACGCAGACGCTCACGCAGCGGCGCGAGGAGGCGGAGAAGGCGGTGCACCAGATCGAGGAACAGCAGACGGAAGTTTCGCAGGCCATCGGGAAATCCCGCGAGCAGTTGCGGAAGATCGAGGCGGACCTCAAAGAACGCGAGTCACAGGTCGCGGCGGCCGAGCAGCGTGTGAAGAGCCTGGAAGAACTGACCACCACCGCCGACCAGCAGTTTAAGAGCCTGCAGGCGGAACACCGGAAGCTCGACGAGCAACTCGCCCTGGCGAAAAAAGACCTGGAACAGTCCACCCGGGAGGCAGCCGAGAAGAAGAAAGAGGCCTCCGAAGCCGCCGGATTGGCGGAAAAGAGCTCCCAACAGCATCTCACGCTGGCGGAAAAGATCAGCGGACTGGAGGCCGTGATCGCCACGCTGACAGCCACGCATGCGGCCACGCAGCAGAAACTTTGCGCCGCCGAGTCGGATCATCTCAACGTCCAGGACCGGCTGAGCGAACGGCAGAAGGAAATCACCGCCGCCGAGGCGCGCGTGGCCGAACTGACCGGACAGACAACCGGCCTCGAAGAGCGCGTCAAGGAGCTCGCCGCGGTGAACAAGCAGCATGCCGATCTCACCGCCACCGTGATCACCGCCACGCAGGAGCGCGACAAGCTGAGTGCCGAAACCCAGCGTCTGAGCAAGGAAAAGGGCGAACTCGACGCCCTGCTGCCCGACCTGCGTGCCGCCGTGACGCAAACCCGCGCCGAAGCGGACAATTTGAAGGTCGAACTCGCCGGCCTAACGAAAGACCGGGACGCCGCAGCAACGGCTCTCGCGGAGTCCGTCGCCGAGCGCAAGAAAACTGATTCCGCCCTCGAAATCATGCGCGTCGAGTCGGCGAATCTGGACAAGATCCTCGGCGACAAGCGTGTCAATCTGGAGGCGGAAACCAAGGCCAAACTGGCCGAGGCGAACGCGGCTGAGACGCGCCTCGCAGGCATTCAGGAGCGGATCGCTGCGGCTGAAAAACGCATGGCCGAATTGGCGGATGTCGATGCCCGCATCGCTGCGGCCACCAAGACCCTGAAGGAGGCGGAAGCGAACCGCCTGACCGAGGAAAAGACCCTCGCCGAACTGGTTCGGAACCAGGACAAGCTTAAGAAGGAGCTGACGGCGCTCGAAGGCTCGATCAAGACGGAGAACCTTCGTCTCACCGAACTCGGTCGAAACGTCAAAGCCGCGGAGGCGAAAGCCGCCGAGGCGGAACAACGCGCCGAAAAGGCCGTGGCTGCCCAGAACGCCGCCGACGCGAAGCGCAGCGATGCCGAGGCCAGGCTGCAGGCCGCACAGGGCGAGGAAAAGAACCTGCGGAAGCAGATTCCCGCGCTCAACACGGAACTCGCGGGCATCCAGGCGATGCTGACCAGCCTGACGAAGGAGCGGGAAGAGGCCTCCCAGTTCGTCACCCGCCTGAACGTCAGCACCGACAATCAAAACAAAAAGCTGGCCGAACTGCAGCAGCAGATCACCCAGCTCGAGGAGGCGCACAAACTCCGCGAAGAACGCGTCATGAAGGCCCAGGCGGACGTGGACCGGGAAGGCGCCCGCCTGAAGGCCGCCCAGGAGGAGTCGCGCTCGGCGGAGGCTCAACTGGCCGAATTGCAGAAAGAACTCAAGGATTCGAAGCTGAAGGCGGACACCGCCCGCAAACAGGCCGCCAGCTTCGAAGACGAACTGCGGGAGCGGCTTGACCGGGTGCAGCATCTGAAATCCGAAGAGGAGCGCCTGACCAAGGAGATCGACGCTCGCAAGAAGAGCACCGAAACCGCGGACTTGGAAGTGAAGGAACTGCAAACCAAGATCGAGGCCCGCAAGAACGAGCTGGGCGACTATTTGAAGGTCGGCGGCCAGATCCTCGGACTCGGCCAGGCGCTCGGCGGCATGGAGGCGCGGCAGGCGGAGATCAACAAATCCCTGCGCAAAGCCGCCGAGGAGGAGCTGGCGATCCAAGTGAAGCTGAATGCGGCGCAGGAGACGCTGAACCGCGAATCCGCCCGGGCGGAGCAGGCGCGCAGGGACCGCGAGGCAGCCGATGCGGAGTTCAAACAGTTCAGCGCCGGCGTCCAGAAAGAGGCCGCCGCCCTGCAAAACTACGAACTGGAGCAGAAAAAGCGCATCGCGGAGCTGGAGAAACGCATCGCCGATCTCGGCACGATGCAGCAGCGCGTCACCAGCCAGATCGAGCAGACGCAGGAGGAGCTGACGCGCCTCGAAGGACGGAAGCAGGAGTTTGCCCAGGCGGAGGCGCAGTTGAAGCACTGGCAGGACATCGAAAAGCGCCTGCGCGGCCAGTTGGAGGAGCTGGAGGAGAAGCACGAGATCATGCGCCGCGGCCTGCCTACGGAGGACGGCACGGTGGTCATATTCGCGAACGACATCATCAAGCGGATCGATCTCATCGACGCGCTGATCGCCCGCTACGCCGGCTCGAACGGCACGGCGGACGTGCCGCAGCAGTTGACCACGCTGCGGGCCTCATTTGAAGACATCCTGCACCAGCACGGCGTGACCGAGTTCGACGTGGCGGCCGGCACCATGGTGGACATCGAGCTCCGCAAACGCATCACCGTGGTGGACTCCGTCCCCGGGAAATCCAAGCCGCGGGTCACGGAAAGCTGCCGCACCGGCTTTATCTTCTCGCGTGGAGAGGGCCACGAGATTATCCTGCGCAAAGTGGAGGTGCGCACTTCAAGCCAGTAGTCACTTCCAAATCCCCTTTTTACCACACTCCCCCTTTTATGGCTGAATACGTTGGAATCGACCTTGGAACCACCCTTTCCGGGCTGGCCTATCTCAAACCAGACGGCAATCCCGAGATTGTCCCCAACGCGGACGGCGAGAGGCTGACGCCTTCGGTGGTCTTTTTTGACTCCCATGAGGATGTGAAGCTCGTCGGAAGCGCGGCGCGTGACGGCGGCGAGCCGGACCGCACGATCTTCCAGATCAAGCGCCACATGGATGATCCGGAACACCTGGTGGACATCGACGGCAAGAAATGGACGCCGGCGGAGATTTCCGCGCTGATTCTTTCCAAGCTGAAGCGCGACTGCTCCAAGATCTGCGGCGACATCAACGAGGTCGTCATCACCGTGCCGGCCAACTTCAACGAACTGGCCCGCAAGAGCACCATCGCGGCGGCGGAAATGGCGGGGATGACGGTGAAACGCCTCGTGAACGAGCCGACGGCGGCGGCGGTTTACTACGCGCATTCGCAGGGCGTGAAGGGCCGCGTGCTCGTCTTTGACCTCGGCGGCGGCACGCTAGACACGACCATTCTCGAAGTGGCGGGCGACCAGATCAAGATCCTCACCTCGGAAGGTGCGCGCCATCTCGGCGGCAGCAACTTTGACGACATCCTGCTCGAAGCCTACTCCGAGCAGTACCGCAAGCAGACGGGCACAGGACTCTACAGCGACGAGCGCCACCGCCGCCGCGTGCTGCAGGCCACCGAGGACGCGAAAAAGATGCTCTCGAAGCTCCAGCGCGTGAACGATACCGTCGCCAACGACCAGAACAGCGGCATCGCCCGCATCGACCTCACCCGCGGCGACTTCGAGACGATGATCCGCCACATGCTGACGCGCACCATTTTCCTGGTGGAGCAGGCGCTCGACTCGGTGAACCTGAAGCCTTCAGACATCGACCACGTGGTCCTCGTCGGCGGCTCCACCCGCATTCCGAAGGTGAAGCAGCTTTTGGAAAAAATGTTCGGCAAGACGCCGAAGTCCTGCGGAAACGTGGACGAGTGCGTGGCGCTCGGCGCGGCCCTCTTCGCGAAAAAATCCGCGAAGATCCAGGAGGTCTGCAACGCCAGCTACGGCACGCTGGCGATGATCTACAACGCGAAGACCGGGGAGGAGAAGCTGGCGAACTCCATCGTGATCCCGAAGAACACGCCGATCCCCTGCTCCCGCTCCCAGGTGTACCAGACCTCCGAGGACAACGAGCGCGTCATTGAGGTGGATATCACCCAGGGCGAGGACGAGGACGCGAAATTCATCGACGTCATCGGCCGCATCACACTCGAAGTGCCGCCGAACCGCCCGAAGGGCTGCGAGATCGCCGTCACTTTCAGCTACGACGAAAACCAGCGCGTGCGCGCCCTCGTGGTGGACAAGCAGTCCGGCCGCAGCAAGGAAGTCGCCGTCAGCTACAAGGGTGCCGGAGTGCTTTCCCCCGAAGAACTGAAACGCCGCAGTGCGCACCTCCGCGCCATGCGCATCGAGTAGTCCCCACGAACCTCAAGGAACCACGCCATGTTCAAGATTCTCAAGTCTCTCTCCAATTCCCTCGGCGGGAAATCGGCAGCCAAAAAGCAGGCCGCAGCCGCCAAACCCGGCAGCCTTCTGGAGAAGGTCAACAAGGGCACCCCCGCCACCAAGGCGGAAGCGCCGAAGACACCGGAGGACCTCTGCGGCATCACCCCGAAGATGGGCAAGGACGAGGTCATGACCCAGCTCAAACTGCTTTTCCGCCGCTACAACCGCAGCGCCTCCAGCTTGGACGCCCATACCCGTGACGAGGCCGAGAAGATGATGGACGCCATCGTGAAGATGCGTGAAAAGCACTTCGGCGAAATCTGATCCGGCCGGGGCCGGACTCGCGGCATGAAACTCGACCGCCTCATCGCCTCTCATGAGTCGCTGGGCAGGCAGGCGGCGCACCGCGCCATCGCCGCAGGCCGGGTGCGCGTGGATGGCGCCGTGATGACCAACGGCCATCATCCGGTGGATCGTTTCACGCGGGTGGAGCTCGACGGCCAGTTCGTTCAGCGACCGGAGCGGGCAGTGTATCTCATGATGCACAAGCCGGTGGGCGTCCTCAGCGCCACCAAGGACGCCCAGCACCCGACAGTGATCGATTTGATCGATGATCCAGATAGGCACACCCTGCACATCGCCGGGAGGCTGGATCGCGGCACATCCGGGCTGCTGCTGCTGACCAACGACGGGCGCTGGTCGAAGCTCCTGATGGCCGCCGATCAAAAGGTGCCAAAAGTTTATCTCGTCGAGACGACCGAACCCATCTCGGCAGATGCCGCAGACGCCTTCGCGCAGGGATTCTACTTTCACACCGAGGACATCACGACTTTGCCCGCCGAACTGGACGTTCTGGCCCCTTGCCGTGCGCGGCTGACCCTGCACGAAGGGCGCTACCACCAGGTGAAGCGCATGTTTCACCGTATTGGGAATCGGGTGGCTTCCCTGCACCGCGAGAGCATCGGCTCGATAGGCCTGCCGGAAGACCTTCCGCCCGGGGGCTGGCGCCTACTGGAACCGGCTGAGGCCTGGAAAGCCGTCAACTCTGGAGATTCTCTGATTTTCAGAAATTCCGGCTTTCGCGGATGAATTTCACCCTCTACTCTGCCTGTCTTGTGACTTACCCCCGCATGTACTTCAGCATTTGGTTAGGCATCATGCTGGCCGCAGAATCCGGCTGCACGACTCAAAAGGCTGCGAAGCCGGAAAAACTCGCCGTCGAACAGGCGCGCAAGGCTCTGCCTGCCGAGGACATTCCGAATCCGCTCGTGAAGCGGCTGAACAATCCGTCCTCCATGCCGGTCGTACCTCCCGCAGGGGCGCGCGTGTCCTATTCTTCGGTCAAGATCGAGCAAAAGACCCTGGCCATGACCTTTGACGACGGCCCGCACCCGAGCCTGACGCCGAAGCTGCTGGACCTGCTGAAGGAGCGGAACATCAAATGCACCTTCTTCCTCGTGGGCAATCTCGTGAAGGTCTATCCCGACATCGTGCGCCGCATCATCGCGGAGGGTCATGAGATCGGCAATCACACCTGGTCGCACTGCAGCCTCACCAGCCGCTCCGACGAGCAGATCCGCAGCGAACTCAAGAAGTCCGAAGACGCCGTTTACGAAGTGGCCGGCGTCCGCCCGCACCTCGTCCGCCCGCCCTACGGTGCCATCAACACGCGCATCAAGGACCTTATGTTCTCCGAGTTCGGCTACTCCACGATCATGTGGTCGGTCGATCCGCAAGACTGGCGTCGTCCAGGCGTCTCGGTCGTGACCAGTCGGCTGGTCAACGGTGCACACCCGGGAGCCATCATGCTCTCTCATGACATCCATCCGCCCACCATTCAAGCCATGCCGGCCATGTTCGACCAGCTTCTGGCGAAGGGTTATCAATTCGTCACCGTCAGCCAGCTCCTGAACATGGAAAAGGCCTCGATGCCCGTCGGCGTCATCATCCGTCCTGCCGTTCCCGTGGGTGACAAGGACCCAACACCGCTACCGATCAAGCCTAAGGCCTGAGTTCCGCCCCCGAAACAGAGAAAGCGCCCCGGGCGGAGCCGGGACGCTTTCAAACCCACCTGTGCCGTCCGAATACAAAGGGCTCACGTGTCCCATGAGACCAGGTGGGAACCCGCGTTGAGGGAGCGCTGTCTTCCAGTGAAGGCATGACAAGACACACCCGCGCGCAGCCCCCGCATTTGAAGAAACGGGCCGGGCCACAAAGCTCGAAAACGAACACTGCAGGAAAGGGGAGGGCCGCCAAAGCGGCCGCGATTGTCAAAGATCTGCTGCCTGTGCGGCAATCCCGGCCATCGTAGTGCGGGTTTGAAATCACTCAACACCAGATCATGGCAGTTTCGCAGCGGCATCCGCTCGAAAACGAGCGGCGCATCCGCGATTGACCCCGCGCCGCCGCTGTTCTTGATCTGTGCCGCATGACACCACTCCATCATCTCCGCGCAGGCATCATTGGCACAGGATTCATCGGCCCGGTGCATATCGAGGCGCTGAAGCGGCTCGGCGTCACCGTGAACGGCATCTGCGGCTCCACGCGAAGCGCCCGCAAGGTGGGCGAGCAGTGGGGCATCCCCGAAATCTACGGCGACTACGATCATGAGGCCATGCACGCCAGCCCGAACATCGACGTCGTCCACATCACCTCCCCCAACAAGGTCCACGTCGAGCAGTGCCTGAGCGCACTCGAAATGGGCAAGCACGTCATCTGCGAAAAGCCGCTCGGCATGACCGCCGACGAAACCGCCAGGGTCGTCGCTGCGGTGAAGAAAGGTGGCAAAAACGGCCCCGTCTTCGCGGTGAACTACGTGTGCCGCTTTTTTCCCGCGATCCTGCAAATGCGCGCCATGATCGCCCGCGGCGACCTGGGCAGGATCATGCACGTCCAGGGTCACTTCTTCCAGGACTGGCTCTTGTATGACACCGACTACAACTGGCGCATCCTCTCCGGGGAAGGTGGCAAACTCCGTGCCGTGGGCGACATCGGCACGCACTGGATCGATGCCGTCAGCTTCGTCCTCGGCTCCAAGGCGCAGAGCGTCTTTGCGCATCTCGAAACCTTCCACAAGGCCCGCAAACGCCCAAAAGGCGAGGTGCAGAGCTTTGCCAAGGTCGATCCGAAAAAGATGATCGATTACAAGGTGGATACGGAGGACTTCGGCAGTGTGCTGTTGAAGTTCGGCAAGGCGAAGCACGGCTTCGCCGACGGTGTGCACGCGAACGCGGCGATCTCACAAGTCGCAGCCGGTTGGAAATGCAGTCTCAGCTTCGGCATCTACGGCACGAAGGGCAGCGTGCGCTGGGATCTTCAGCAGCCGAACGAAATTCAGGTCGGTCGCCGCGACGAACCGAATCAGACCATGAACCGAGGCACTCCCGGTTTCATCGAAGACGTCGCCAACTACACCGACTACCCGCCCGGTCACGCCGAAGGCTTCAACGACTGCCACAAGATGCACTACCGCGCCGTTTACGAGCACATCGCCAGCGGCAAGAAAACCGACCCCCTCTTTGCCACCGCCGCCGACGGCCACCACGAAATCAAACTCTGCGAAGCCATCCTACGAAGCAGCAAGGCGAAGAGCTGGGTGAAGGTTTGAGGACGCGCGCCGCCCGCCCCCTCACTCGCCTTGCGCGCCGCCCGTTTCACGTCCTCATTGTCCCATGAACATCCGCCACATCTCCAGCCTGCTTTGCGTCCTTGCCATCGCCGCATGTTCGACGACGCCCGATCCCGAAACGAAGCCTATGGGCGAAAACGTCCTGAGCAAGGAGGCGCTCAAGGCCGCGAAGAGCGGGCCGGTGGATTTTGTGGCGCATGTGAAGCCGGTGCTGGAGGCGAAATGCGTCATGTGCCACAACCGCGAGGCATTGCCCGGTCACATGAGCCTCGAAAACCGCACGCAGGCGATGCGTTCGGGAGCGCTCGGCGCTTACATCGTCCCCGGCCATCCTGAAAACAGTCTGCTGGTGGCGAACGTGCATTCCGCGCATCAAAACGTCAGCATCATGCCCGCCGTGGGCGAACGACTCACCAAGGACGAATACGCGATCCTCACCAAGTGGGTCAAGGAAGGCGCGAGCTGGCCCTCGGGCGCGGCAGGCACGCTGACGATCATCCGGTGATCGGATTTTCTTATCTCCGCCATTCTGGATTCGTCATTGCCTCGCGGGCCGGGCCTGGGCACCATGGTGCATGGCTGAAAATCGCGCCCTCATTTCCAATCCCGCCGATCTGAAACCCTCCACCACCTGGAACGAGACGGTCTGGGCCTACACGAGCGAGGAGGAACTCGTCGATCACAGCACGAAGGCACGTCTCTGCGTGGCCACGCTGCTGCCGTTCAAGGACAAGAAGCCCGACTGGGATGGTTTCAACAAGAGCGTGCGCTGGATGCAGCAATGCGCGGCGCATTACGGCGTGGAGGTGGTGTTCGTGCTGAATGCGGACACGGGCTACATCTTTGACATGAACAATGAACTCTACGCCGAGGTGCTGAAGCGCTTCCGCGCGGAGTTTCCGCAGCAGCGCTTCATCGCCGGTGTCACGGCACGCGGTGCGGAAAACGACGACACCTTCAAAGCCGAACGCTACTGGCCGCTGCTCGACATCGCGCAGGAGCATGACAACTGCGAGATGATGATCATGACCAGCAAGCTGCTCAACACGCTGGAAAACGAGCCGCGACGAGACGCCTACTTCCAGATCGCCGAGCATCTGATCCGTCCGGGCATCGCGCACGCGCTGGAGCCGTCCTTTGTGCCGTGGGCCACGCCGTTTGACCCGTGGCTGTTCCATGAGATCGCCATGCATCCGGCCTACGTCGGCGGAAAGGTCAGCACGCTCGACGAGCCGCACTTCCACTACTGGGCGGCGATGTGCAAAGGCCTGAAGCTGCCCTTCTCACCACACAGTGGCGACGATTACGGCATCGCCACTGCGATCAAGCTCGGGCTGCCGCTGCTCATCGGCGCGGGCGTGAGCGCCTGCCCGCTGATCTGCGCGGCCAAGGACATGTGGCTTCTCGATTCCGTGGCGGACAAGAAATTCAAGACCGGCACCGGCCGCTTCGACACGCGGGTTTACAAGCTCTTCGAAGCCTTCCAGTCCTTCGAAGACCTCGTCTTCCGCCTCGATGAACGCATGAGCGCCTCACCCTACAAGCACAGCACGGCGCATGTGCTGCATCAGCTTGGCATCATCGACGCACCGGAAGCGCATCCGGATTGCAAGGATCTGCGTGGAGAAGATGAGGCCCGGCGGATGGAGGAGGCGATGCGCCGACCGAAGCGTGTGGCGAAGAAACTGGGCGTGCCGTTTTTCGGGGCGTGACTTTGACAACACCAGCCACTCACGGCGTTCGGGCCAATCTCTCCCACCAATTCACATAATCTTCCAGAGGCATCTTCATCGGCGTGTGATCATGGAGCCAAATGATCGGCGCATAGATTGCCAGGACCGTTTTACGAATCGACGTGGAGGAGGACGTTTTCTCACAGACAAAGGCAACCGGACCAATGCTGAGCAGGTACACGAGTGGCAACGCCACAATCAATGCCATGGCAGCTCCGTTGGACGATCCTTCTTCAGTGCTCATGGGATGATTGAAAAAATGTCACCGCACGCTGAAGTAACTCGCCGGCTGGACGTCGCGGATGAGGTAGCGGCAGAGGATTTTCAGGAAGGTCTGGCTGTAGCGTGAGCAGGTGCGACCGCCGCTGGCCATGCTGGCGATGACGCGGTTCACGTAGCGGTCGAACTTGCGCATGACGTGGGTTTCCGGGTAGGTGGCGCAAAGTTTGCGGCCGCCTTCGTAGGCGCGGAAGATCTGGCCGTTGTAGAAGTACTCGACGAGTTGGCTCCAGCCGCGATGCCAGCGGACGACTCGGGCGCTGTAGCGCTCCAGGGCGGCATTTTGAGCGGGGCCGGGCTGCGGATGCGGCTGCAGCACGAGTTCATCGAGCAAACGGGCACCCTCCATGCTCATGAACAGGCCGGGCGACAGCATGGGATCGACGAAGCCGAAGGCGTCACCGAGCAGGATCCAGCCGGGTCCGTGTCCGCGCTCGCTCAGGAGCTGGTAGTTCGTGTAGGTCATCACATCGGTGACGCGGCGTGCATTCGCGCCGTGATCGCGCAGCAGCGGCTCGTGCCGGATGATGTTTTCGAGGCGTTCCGCAGCCGTGTCGCCGAAGGTGGCAGCGTGATCCTTGGAAAGGACGACCCCAACGGAGAGGCGGTCCTGCAGCGGAATGCGCCAGCTCCAGCCATGCTTCAGGACGGAGATGATGACGGTGCCGGGCGTGACTTCGTCATGACGAAAATTCTCGTAATGAGCGAAGTAGGCGACATCGTTGCGCGGTCCGCGATGCGAAGGCAGTTGCAGCGTGCGGGCGAAGAGACGCGAGCGACCGGTGGCGTCGATGAGCAGCGGTTGGGGATCGCCGGGAGCGAGGCCTGCGGCCTGCCGGCTTTGCTCGTCGAGGATGATCGAATCGCCTTCCGAGTGAACTTTGGCGTGGGCTTTGACAAAGCGGGCGCCGAGTTCCTCCGCACGCTGGCGCAGGAGATTGTCAAACTCGGGGCGCGGCGTGTTGTAGGAATAGGGCGGGAGGTGATCGGCGACGTTTTGAAAGCTGAAGTGGAGCTTTTCGCCGGTGGTGGCGAAGAAGGAGGCACCGGGCTTGTGGACGCAGAATTCCTTCACGCGATCCTCGATGCCGAGCTTCCGAAACAGCGGCACGACGGCCGGGATGAGCGATTCGCCGACGAGCAGCGGCGGGCGCTTGTCATCGTCAAAGACGAGGACGGGCACACCGCGCAGCGCCAGCAGCGCGGCCAGCGTGCAACCGGCCGGACCGGCACCGACGATGATGATTTGAGGGCTCACGCGAAGAGCTACGATTTCAGATTCAAAACCGGCGGGAAATTCCCAGCGTGAAACCAATGGCGTCGATCCCGGGATTCGGATCCGTCGCGCCACCGTTGGACATGTGCTGAAACATCGCACCCGCAAGCAGGCTGATGCGTTCCGTGAGCACCTGCTGGATGCCGAGATGGGCGAACCAGTTCAGCGTGAAGTCCTGTCCCTGCCCGCCGGGAACGCCCTGCGAGTCCACCCAGCCGACACCGCCGCCGGCTCCGAAGTAAATGCCGAAGGTCTGCGCCGCATTCCAGTATTCGATGGATGGGGAGAGCATGACGCCGAAGTAGTGGTTTTCAGCCCCTTCGGCCATCCATGTGCCGAGCAGCGCGGCACGATGCCGCAGGGAAAGACTGGCACCCGAGGCGAAGTCGTGACCCAGCACCCGCGGAGAGCGCCAGGCGATCTGGGTCGGCACGAGGCGATAGTCGATGGTGGTGCTGGATCCGGATTGAAACAGCAGGCCGGACTCCAGATCGATGGCGTGAGCCTCATAAATCGGTTTGACCTGCGGGGACAAAGTCGCAGGTGCGGGTGACTGGGCCGCGCAGGTCGCGGCTGCGAGCAGAAGGGCGAGGATGATGCGAGATTTCATGATGAAGGTGGGGGAGTGAAGACCAGACGACTCTGCTGCGCCGGAGTGAGAGTCTCGGGCGCATCAAAAGTGAGCGTGACCGTGCTGCCGTCTCCCTGCGCCACGCGCATCTGGAGCAGCCGGAAGCCGGGCCGCTGGATCTGGATGTCGATCTGCAGGAGGCGACGGCGGAGCATGGCGCTTTTCGGCCTCAGGGCGATGTTGCTGATGGAGTCGGTCTGATCGGTGACGGTCGGGGTGAAATCTCGCGTGATCGCATCGACCGACATCTCGGTGGGATGGAGAAAAAGCGTCCACATGCGTGCGGCCCGGTGGGTGGGAGGCAGCGTGTGCCAGCCTTTCTCCGCATCTTCCTGCGCATGCATCGACTCACCATCGTAGAGGATGATCGATGAAGGCGGCTGGCCGACTTCGAGCCGGAAACGGCCGTCTTTGAGGCGGTAGAGATTGCCCTCCGAGGTGGCCGGCTCCTTCAGCGTGGGAATCGCCCTCGTCATGCGAAAGGGCACATGCATGTCCGCGAGGTCTTTCTGGGCGGCCACCCACTGCGTGAGCAGTTCGGGCGTCTGTGCGCAAGCTTGCGCACACAGGGCGATGGCGAGAAGGAGGCGGAGCATGAGGAAAGCGGCGGCGCATTCATACCCAGATCACGCGGCGGTGGCAATTTGCATTCTCATCAATGCCATCCCATGATCGCCGCCCTGCCATGCTCTGGACTTTACGCGCGCTTCCCATCCTCGTCCTTGTCGCAGCGTTTGCCGGTTTCACCCAAGTGCGCTTGGATACGGACACGCTTTCGCTGCTGCCCTCTGCTGTTCCCGGCGTGGCCGAGTTGCAGAGGCTGAATGCGCATCTGGCGGATGAGCGAACGCTGGTGCTGCTGGTGGAGCCGAAGGACATCGACAACGCCGAAGACGAGGTGGATGCGGTGCTCGATGCCATCGCAGCGGTCCCGGGCACACGCTCGGTCCGTGACGCGATGGAGGGGCCGGACATGGAGGGGAATTTCGCAGAGCTGGCGGCGTATTTGACCTTGAATCAGTCCGAGGCCGACTTCGCCAGTCAGATGGAGGCACTGCAAAAGGACGGTCTGACCAAGTCCCTCCAAGCTGCCCGCGCCACGCTGGCGACGACCTTTGACGGGCTCGAGGCCGCACACGCCGGGCATGATCCGCTGGGATTCACGCGGCATCCGGTGTTTCGCTGGCTGGAGAGCGGTCTGGCGGCTGCGGAGGAGCATGAAAGCGGTGTGCGCGTGCTGCTGGCGGAGGCGGGACCGGAACTCGCGGGCTACAAGGACTACGCAGAGTGGATCGGACGCGTGCGTGCGGCCACGCACGATCTTCCACCGCGCATCGGCTTCACGGGATCGCCCGCGTTCGCCGCAGAGATCGGTTCGGCGATGGAAAAGGACATGAGCGGCACGGCGGGCGTGTGCTCGGTGCTGGTGGTGTTGATGTTTCTGGTGTTTCAGCGGTCGCTGCGGCAGTTGGGCGCGCTGTTTCTCTGTCTGATGCTGATCCTCGGCGGTGCGCTGGGAATGTATGGCTGGGCGTTTGGAAAGCTCGGTCTGGTAAGCGCCGGTTTCGCGGCGATGCTGGTGGGACTGACGGTGGATTACGCGATGGTCGTGGCGCGTGAGGTGATTGGCTCCGGCAGCGTGAGCGAGGGGCAGGCGCACAGCCGAAAGGGCATTTTCTGGGCGGCGCTGACCACGGCGGCTCCCTTTGCGGTGATGATGACGAGCGTGATGCCCGGCGGCTCGCAGCTCGGTTTTCTCGTGGCCGTGGGGCTCCTGATCGGCGCCTGGGTGATGAATGAATGGTATCCGTGGCTGGCCTTCGGCGTCCGGCCGCAGGCTCGTGCGCTGGTGCTGCCGCTGCGGGCTTTTTCACCGCGCCCGGCGCTGCGTGTCACGCTGGGCCTGATCGTGCTGGTGGCCGCGCTGATCGCGCCGCGCCTCGGAGATGTGCGCATGGCCTTTGACGTAGCGCTGATGGAACCGGCGAAAACCGAAGCGCTGCAGACTTTGAACCGGCTGCAGGATTTTTATCCGCAGTGGAGCCAGGGCGTGGTGCATCTCGTGGCGCGTGAAGGAGATGCCATCGATGAGAAAAAACTGCGCAGCGCCATCGAAGAACTGCGGGCAGACGGGATCGCGGAGGATGCGCTTTTGCCTGCGGGCATGCTGCCGGACGCGGCGGCCTTTGACCGCAACGTGGCATGGATCGCCGCGCATCCGCAGTGGCTGGAGGAAGTCCGTGCGGCGCTGGATGCGAACGGATTCACCGAGCAGGCGGCGGGTCTGCCGCAGATGATTTGCGAAGCCTCCGCACGCTGGAGCGAAGGCGGCGTGGAAAAGGCCTTCACGGCGGTGAAGGAGCGTCCGCTTTTCTCCGGCCGGGTGATCGAAGACGCGCATGGACGCGCGGCGGTGGGTGCGCTGCGCCTGGCGAAGCCCGCCGACGAGGCGCTGCACGCCCGGGTGCGCGCACTGGACGCTTCGGGCGTGCGCTGTGCGTCGTGGAGCCTGGTGAAGTTCGACATCGAACCGATGCTCGAACGCGATGTGCGCCTGACCGTGCTGCCGATGATCCTGGCGCTGCTGGTGACGCTGCTGATCGCACTGCGGAGCTGGCGTGAGGCGCTGCTGGCCATGGGATTGCTCCTCCTCGGTGTTCTCATGGTCTTCACTCTCGCGCTGTGGACGGGCGACGGCTCGCTGCATTTCCTGCAAATCCTCGGCCTCATCATCCTCATGGGAGCCGGGCTTGATTACATGCTGCACATGACCTTTGCCCTGCGGCGGGAGAATGGCGACGTGACGCGGGTCCTGCATGGCACGGGCATGGCGGTGCTGTTTTGCGCCCTTACGACGGCGGTGGGTTTTGGCTCGCTCTTGATGGCCTCCAGCCGCGCGATGGCCGACCTCGGGCTGGTGGCAGGTGCGGGCGTGGTGGTGATGATGACGCTGTCCCTTGTCGTTTTTCCGGGACTCTGGCGGTGGGTGACGGGCAGGTAGAAGAAACCTCAGGAAGAGCGCGCCAGTTTGGCGGCGGCCACCGGATGGTCCTTCTGGCCGGCAGGCGTGGCGCTGCGGGAAGTCGCCAGGGCGGTGGTGATCTCCGCCTTCATCCAGACGAAGACGCCTTTCAGCAGCAGTCGCAGGACGCGGGGGTTCGGGGAGAAGTTTTCCGCCAGCAGATGACGCTGGTTGAGATTGGAGAGGCCAAAGATTCCTTTCTCGCGCCTCTTCTGCGCGACGCGACGCAGGCGGCGGTTGTAGAAGGCCATGAACTTGGCCACGAAGGTGCCGATCGCTCCGTCGTAGGGCAGGCGCGTCCACTCCGTCTGCGGAGACATGTAAACGAGGCGCACCGGTCCGACGAAGTAGCAGGACAGATCCAGGAGAAAAGCGGCCCACATGAGTTCCGCATCGCCCATGTAGTGATACTTGCCTTTGTAGAGAGCTTCAAACCAGTGCCGGTAGCTTCTGCCGTAGGCGTCGCCCCGCAGGCTGGCGTGCGCCTCCGCGAAGTCCTGACCGCGAAAGTCTTTGACCAGCAAATCCACAACAGCACTGACGGTGTGGCCGCAGTAATCCAGCCCCTGGCTGTAGAGCGGGTCGATGAAACCGGCCGCGTCCCCGAGCAAGGCCCAGCGATGGCCGCACATCTGTGCCGAGTAGTAGGACAGATCCTTGAAGTAATGAACATCTCCCGGCTCCTGCTGCGCCTTTTCAAACATCAGCCTGCCCACCGGATGGCTCAAAAGATGCGCGTGCAGCCGCTCGCCGAGGGAGGGACCCGCAGGCAGGTCAAAGAGCGTGTAGTCCCAGACGATGCCCACGCTGAGGGTTCCATCTGATAGTGGAATGAGCCAGCACCACCAGCCGTCTCCCATGAGATGATTCGTGGCGATGGATCGCGCCGCCCAGACGCTGTCATGAAACTCCGGCGTCGCACGGCGGCCGGTGGCGGCGCTGTCCACATCGTTGACGTTGCGATAACGGGTCCAAAGCGCCGCCGTGGGGTGCTCCGCGCCGAGTTGACGGTAGAGGCCACGCTTGCGGGAGATGACGGCGGCTTTTCCGGAGGCATCGAGCACCCATTTGGCAGAGCAACGGCGCGGCGGGGCGTCACCGGACGTGAATTCGACTGACTGCGGGGCCTCACCCTCTTCGGTGAGGTCGATGGCCTTCACCGTAGCCGGGCGGACGAGCTCGCAGCCCAGCGCGACGGCCTCTGCCAGCAGATGCTCGTCGAGTTTGGAGCGGTCGAGCTGATAGGTGGGCAGACGGGCCTGAAAACGCGGGCCGATCTCTGAGCAGGAGAAAGGATCGTCCTCCGGCGTGTTGCAGAACCACAGCCGCAGCCCGTGCTTGTTGATGTGATTGGCCGCGAGATAGGCGGACTGGCGGAGCACGCGGGTCATGAAGCAGCCGGCTACCTCGCTGGTGCTTTCCCCCACCTTTTTGTCGAAAACCTCGCGCCGCTCGATGATCAGCACCCGCAGGTCCGGCAGATCGCGTTTCAGCAGCAGGGCCGCCGAGGCTCCGGAGAAGGCACCGCCGATGATGATGACGTCGAAGTCATCAGAGTTCGGAGGGAGTGCATTTTCGGCTCGCATAGTGGGATTTGGCATTGCATTACTCGCTCGCGCTTGGGCTGTCGTTTGCGGCGCTGTGCGACACCCCCAAGAAACCAATGACCGTCGAAGGAACGACAGAAACACTGACCGATCAAGCCCAAAGGCCGCCCGCAGGCGGCCTGTCACTGCACGGAGCACTCTGGACGCATCTGCTGCTATTTTGCCTCCGCATCCTGCCGGCCTGGCTGTGCGAGTGGCTGGCCCGTCCGGTGGTTTGGGTGGTTTATGTGCTGGCGGGAGAGGCGAGGCGCGGACTCTGCGCGAATCTGGAAGCCCTGTTTCCCGAAGACGGCCGGCTCCTGGTCTGGCTGAAGGGCTGGCGCGTGTTTTTGAACTTCGGACTCACCTATCTGGACCGGCTGCTGCATCTTCATCTGAACCGCAAGGTGCAGTGGGAGGCGGTCGGCGAAAACTGCGTGGAAGAGCTGCGTGAGGAGCCGGGCGGGGCGCTGATTTTCACCATTCACTCCGGCAACTACGACATCGGCGCGACACTCTTCGCCGAGCATCTGGACCGCGAACTGCACATCGTGCGCGTGGAGGAGCAGCAGGAGTCGCTCCAGGAGTTGCGGGCAGCCGAACTCCGCCGCATCCACCCGAAGCTGCACATTCACTACAACAAGCCGGACGCGCACCTCGGCCTGCTGCTGTGCAATCTGATCCGCAGCGGGCAGGTGGTGGCCGTGCAGGCGGATCGCGTGCTGCTGGAGGTTTCTTCGGTCACCCACCGGCACGACGGCATCACCTTCAAAATGCCCCGCGGGCCGCTGCTGCTGGCGGAGATGACCCGCGTGCCCTGCTATCCCATCTTTCTGCGGAGGCTCTCGCGGCTCCGCTACGGCGTGGAGATCCACCCGGCGCTGACACAGCGTGACGAAAAGCTCGAACCCGGCACGCTGAGCACGCGCTGGCTGGAGGTGTTTCACCCGTTTTTGAAGGTCCATTGGGATCAGTGGTTCGTTTTTGAAGCCCTGCTCTCACGCGCCCCGTGACGCCGATGCCGCCAGCCTTCAAAAAAGCCGCCGCCGCACGCCTGGCAGTGCGGCTGGGCCTGATCGCCGTGATGCTGGCCCTCTGGGCGGCAGGGCGGCCCGGAGCGGCCCTCGGCATGCTGGCGGTGGTTTCGATCATGGAGGCGTTTTGGATCCTGAATCCCGCCACCCGCTTCTTCGGGCCGATCATCACGCGGCTTCCGGCTGGCCGCGAGGGCGTCCTGATCACGATCGACGACGGACCGACTCCCGAGACGACGACGGCCATGCTGGAGGAACTCGACGCGCAGCAGGTGCGCGCCGTCTTTTTCCTCATCGGCGAAAAAGCCCGCCGCTGGCCGGAACTCGTGCGCGAAATCCAGCGCCGGGGGCACGAAATCGGCAATCACACCGAGCATCATCCGGCCACGCGGTTCTGGCGCCTCATGCCCGGTGAGACCTGGAGTGAGATCGCCGACTGCCAGGAGACTTTGCAGGAGATCACCGGCAGGCGGCCGCGCTGGTTTCGGGCACCGGCGGGACATTTTCAAAGCTTCACGCATCCGGCGCTGGACTGCCTCGACCTGCGGCTCATGGGCTGGAGCTGCCGCGGCTACGACGGCATCGACGCGGACGTGGACCGCGTCTGCAAACGCATCGAAAGCAGCCTCAAGCCCGGCGGCATCGTCCTGCTCCACGAATCCCGGCCTTCCAGCGTCGAGCTGCTGCGCCGGGTGCTCCGATTGCTCAAGGACCGCGGCCTCAAGACTGCCCAACCGGACGCTCTGCCCGGATGAGGTGATTGTAGAACGGCGTCCGCCCCCAGAGCGGTGTGATGGCGACGGTCAGCCCCTCCGCCTCCAGCACACGGTGAAACTGTTCGGCGTTCGGATACACGACCGGACTGGATTTCATCCAAAAGGTTAGCTTTGCCAGCCAGTCGCAGGCCCGTGTCAGATCGTAGCGCCAGGAGCCGCCGCTCAAGCCGCTGCGGATGAGCAGACGACCGCCGGGAGAAACGCGCCGCGCGGCAGCCTGCAGGAGCGCGTCCTGTTCATCACTCGGAAAATATTGAAGCATGTCGAGGACGACGACGTGTCCCTGGTGCTCCGGCAGGTCGCGGAGAGCATCTCCGGTGAAGTAGCGGACGCCGCTCATGCCCTGCGCCATGTGAAGAGCCGCGGTGATTTTCCGCTCGTCAAAATCAATGCCCACCGTCGGCAGCTCGATGCCGCTGCCGCGCAGCCAGTGCGTCAGCAGGCCGATGCCGCAGCCGATGTCGAGCACCGGCAGCGTGCTGCCACGCAGATCGTCCTCGATGGCCGCGTAAACCGGATCACTCTTCAGCTTGGCCTTCGTGTAGTAGCGGTCCCACTTCGGAGCGCACAACGCGGCGACTTTTTCGATGTCTGGAAGGGTCAGCGGCATGGGGAGGAGAACAACCGGCGAAAAACCAGCCAGGGCAGGCGGACCAGCGCACCGAGCAGCAGCCGCGTGTGCATCCACACAAACAGCAGATTGTCACGCCCATAGCGAAACTGCGAAACGCCGCCCTCCTCGCGGGTGAGGTAGCGGACGTCAGTGGGGACGTTCATCATCGGCGTGAGCCTCCACGCCAGACGGACACAGATCTCCGCGTCAAAGTCGAACCGCCGTGCAAACGGCGTGCTCTCAAAGGCCCGCAGCAGGGCGGAACAGGGGTACATGCGCATGCCGAAAAGGCAGTCCACCGAGCTCCAGCCCACGGTTTCCAGCCAGACGAGGCCGTTGGAAATCTTGCGCCCCTGCACCCGGACCGCCGGGGCTTCGGGGCCGAAGTTCGGCCTGCCCATGAGCACGGTTTCGGGATGCGACTCCGCCAGCGCCACATAGGACGGGATGGCGGCGGCGGGATGCTGCCCGTCGGCGTCCATGGTCAGGACGTGCGTGAATCCGGCCTCCGTTGCGGCTTTCACGCCGTGCAGGATGGCGCAGCCCTTGCCGCGATTTTCCGGAAGGACCATACAGCGCAGTCCCGCGTGCCGGGAGCCGAGCTCCGCCATGGTCTCCGCGCTGCCGTCCGTGCTGCCGTCGATCACCACCCACACATGGGCCGACTGCTCCAAGACCTCAGTCACCGTGCGGACCAGAAGGTCCGGGCCGGTGTTATAGCTGGGAATCAGGACGAGCCAGGTCATCGGGGGGGAGCGGACAGTACGGAGAGATAAACCGCACGCAACCTTGCAACGAATTCCTGTGCCGTTTCGCCCGGCTCCGCCCGGATGGGATCGAGCAGGAGAAATTCGATGTTCACCCGCCGCAGCGGCCAGCGCCAAAACGGCCAGCCCTTGCTCAGATACAAGCTGTCCGTAGTCACCACCAACGGCCACACCGGCGCCTCGGTGCGATCCGCGATCATGCCGATGCCGCCCTTCAGCTCGTTCAGAATGCATTCCGGCCGCACCGTCCGCGTGGATTCGGGAAAAATCAGGAGATTCTGCCCTTCCCTCACCGCCTTCACGCCCATGCGCACCATGTCCAGCGGCGGCGATCCCGGGATGAACTGCGCCAGCCGCGCCCCGCCGTTGAGCAGCGGATTGCGCAGCAGGCTGGCCTTCAGGACGCAGGTCAGGCCGCTGATCCGGCCCATGATGAACAGCGCGTCCCACTGCGCCGGGTGATTAGGCGCGATGATCTGCCCGCGCAGTTCGGGATTCCACTTTTCAAAACCGAGGAACGTGGTGCGGACGATCCCGCAGGTCCGCAGCAGCCAGCCGAACCCGGCAAATCCTCCGTGCAACACGCGCTGGCCCCAGGGACGCGTCCAGCGCCTCGGCAGCACCCAGAAGACCGTCCACGCCAAGACCAGAAAAATGGAAGCTCCGAGGGTCCAGTAGATGAGGTTGCCCACCACCGCGATCAGCACGCGCAGACGCCAGCACCAGGATGCGCCGGAGGTGGACTGGGTTGGAAGAGCTGGAGAAGACATGCCTGTGGGCAACATTAGTCCACTCTACCCCCCGCCGACGTCGAAAAAAATGCACGAATGATCATCGGACACGCGTGAAGATAATTCACGCGTAGTAAACGACGAAATCCATCGCCTCGCAGATCATTCTCGGCATCAGCCCGGCACTGCAACTTCCACCCCGCTGTTGTCTTGCACGGACGGGATGTTTGATCCACGACTGCGGCCATGTCTGACTCTCCTCCCCTGTCCGAGGCCCTCGCAGCGCTTCCTCACGGCCCTGAATTCCGCTTCATCGACGAAATCACCGCGCTGGAGCCCGGCGTTTCGGCCTGCGGCTGCTATCGCGTGCGGGAGGAGGCGGAGTTTTTGCGCGGTCACTTCCCCGGCCATCCGCTGCTGCCGGGTGTGATCATGGCGGAGGCGGTGGCGCAGCTCGGCGGCATCGTGATGCAAACCCGGCCGGGCATCCCGGCCCTTGCGGGTCTGAAACTGACCGCCATCCAACGCTTCAAGATCTTCGGCTCCGCCGGTCCGGGGGAGACGCTCACGATTCAGGCGCGGCTGGATCAGGTGCTCGGGACGATGGGCCAGGTTTCCGGCGAAGTGAAACTCGCCGACGGCACGGTCCTCGCCAGCGGCACGGTGATGCTGGCAGGGGAATGATCCGCTACCGGCGGGTCGCCACCCAGCGGCGGGGCAGCTCCCAGGGGGCCAGGCTGGCGCAGGCCCGCTGGCGCAGCTCCGGGGTGAGTTCGGCGGGCGTCAGATCGACTTCGGCCACGACCTGCTGGCAACGTTCCGCATCGCTGCTGGTCTGACCGCTGACGCGGACGCCTTCCACACCGAGCGCCAGCCGCAGTTTGGCGGCGATTTCACCCGGCGCGAGCTTGCGGCCCGCGACGTTGATCCCCTGCCCCCGGCAGCCGAGCCAGCGCAGGTGCTCCCCGGTCAGCGCCGCCTCGTCGCAGGTCAAAAAGGTGCCGTCTCCAAAAACCTCGCCGGGCAGAAGTTCGTCGTAGCCGAGGCCCACCGAATCGCTGCGCACCTGCAGCAGGCCGTTCTCCTTCACCTCGGCATGGACACCGGGCAGCAGCGTGCCCACATCGCCTGCGTCCTCGCGTGGCGTGTCTTTGGCGTCGTAGGAGATCGCACCCGCCTCGCTGGTGCCATAGAGGGAGTGCAATTTCATGCCGTGAGCCTCACGGAAGCGCTGCTCCAGCTCCAGCGTCAGCGGCGACCCGGCGCTCACGCAGAGAGCGGTGCGCTGCATCGGCACCCCGGCCATCAGCCAAGCACGCCACAGGGCGGGAATGCCGGGGAGGAAGGCGCGTTCATGCGCCGCCAGCGCCTCTGCCAGCAGGTGCGGAAACGGCGCGGCGACGGCGTGCAGCGGCAGGCCGTGCAGCAGCGTCTGGAGAACGGTCGTCGTCAGGCCGTAGGAGTGCGCCGGGGAAATCGCCGAAACGACGACGTCGCAGCCGTCCAGGCTCAACGCCGCGTGCAGGCGGTCCACATCCGCCAGAATCTGGGCGGCGGTGAAGAACTGGCAGCGGCGCAGGCCCGAACCGCCGACGGTTTGCTTGACGAGAAAGGTGCCCGCAGGCGGCGGGCGGCTCGGCAGGCGCTGCTCGCGATCCTTTTCCACCACCTGGACGTAGTCCTCCCGGAGAATCGCCGCCAGAATTCCCGTCATGACCTCTTCCACCGATCCGCGAGCCACCTTCCCTTCAAAAACACGGGCAGCCGCATCGAGTGCGGCAAAGGTCAGCGTGCGTTCCGCCGAGTGCAGAGCCACCGCGTCCCGCCGCTGCTCCAACACATGTTGCCAACGCTGTAGGATCATACTAACGATGCCCAGCTAAACTGTTGATGCTCCGTTGTCCACCACAGGCCGATTCCCAGCCGCCCCAAATCGTCGTCACCGGTATCGGACTGGTCTCAGCACTCGGCATGGGCTGGAAGGACCACGAACAGGCGTTTCGGGACCAGCGCACGGGTTTCGGCCAGGTGTCCCGCTTCGACGTGAGCGAGCGCAGCGCCCACACCGCCGCGCTGGTGGACCTGCCTGATGATCGGCTTTTTCACACGCTCAGCGCTCGCGCTGAAGCCCGCGTGGATCACGGTACCCGGATGCTGCTGCTCGCCATTCGCGAGGCCATGACCCAGGCCGCCCTGCCCTCTGCGAAACCGGTGCAGGCCATGATCATCGGCACCTCCGCCGCCGCCATGCAGCACGGCGAATCCTACAGCCGCACCCTGCTCACGAGCCCCCGGCGCGTCCGCGGTCAAACCACCCGCGTGGAGCACTACCAGCCGCAGACGCAGATGCGCACCCTCGCCGGCGAGCTCGGCTGGCCGGGGCAGGTCATGCTCATCTCCAACGCCTGCGCCTCCGGAGCCAACGCCGTCGGCACCGGACTCGAACTGCTCCGCTCCGGCCGCACCCAGTGCGTGATCACCGGCGGCTACGATGCCATCACGGAACTCGTCTTTGCCGGATTCGACGCCCTCCGCGCCCTCGCCCCCTCCGGTGTGCCGCGCCCCTTTGATGCGGAGCGGGATGGACTCGCGCTGGGTGAAGGCGCCGGCGTCCTGATCCTCGAAACCAGCGCTCATGCCCACGCCCGGGGTGCCACGCCGATCGCCATCCTCGGCGGCTATCACACCGCCACCGATCTCCACCACCTCACCCAGCCTGATCCCGCTGGAGCCGCCGCCGTGCGCACGATGACCCGCGCCTGCGAAATGGCGGGCGTCACGCCGGGAGAGGTCGATTACATCAACTCCCACGGCACCGGCACTCCCTTCAACGACGCCGCCGAATCCGCCGCCATCGCCACCTGGGCCGGGGACGCTCTCGACCGCGTTCCCGTCAGCTCCACCAAGTCCGCCATGGGCCACCTTCTCGGCGGCGCGGGAGCGGTGGAGGCGGGCATCTGCGTCATGTCGCTGGCCGGACAGTGGCTTCCCGGCTCGCTAAACATCCGCACGCCCGATCCCGTGGCCCGTTTCGATCTGGTGCAAAGTTTCCGCCCGGCGCAGCTGCGCAGCGCACTGACCAACTCCTTCGGATTCGGCGGAACGAACGCCAGTCTCGTATTCCGTTCTGTCTGAAGATGAGCGACGTTTCCCGCATGCCTCCTCTTGTGATCCGCGGCCTCGGGGCCGTCAGCGCTGCCGGCTGGTCGGCGGATGAAATGCTGGCCGCCGTGAGCGAGCGGCGGGCGATCCCCGCCACGGTCGTGCCC
Source organism: uncultured Prosthecobacter sp. (assembly GCA_964452755.1). GTDB lineage: Bacteria > Verrucomicrobiota > Verrucomicrobiia > Verrucomicrobiales > Verrucomicrobiaceae > Prosthecobacter. The sequence goes on from CAYVQY010000003.1 coordinate 380,249, forward strand.
CGTGCCGATGGCGTCCGCGACTGGGACGTCACCGCCAGACTCGTCCCCCCCGCCCCGCCCGGCCTACTGCCAAAGCATCCGCGCCTGCGCCGCGCCAGCCCCGTCACCCGCTTCATGGTGGCCGCCGCCCAGGAGGCGCTGAAGGGCGTCGAGTTCGATCCGCAGCGCCTCGGTATCCTGGTGGTGATGACCAACGCCTGCGTGCAGTTCACCAGCCGCTTTTACAACGAAGTCATCCACACGCCCGCGCTGGCCAGCCCGCTGCTGTTTCCCGAGACCGTCTTCAACGCGCCCGCCTCCCACCTCGCCACCCTCCTCGGCGCTTCGGGTCCCGTGTCCACCCTGATCGGCGAATCCAATCTCATCGCCGAAGCCCTGCGCCTCGCCGGACTGTGGCTGGAGAACGGCCTCGTCGATGACTGCCTCGTCATCGGCGCTGAAGAAGCCGACGCGCTGGCGCTGGAGGCCATGACCTACTATCACAAGTGCCTCGTCGGCGGCGAAGGTGCCGGAGCGCTGCTCCTTTCTCTGGCGGGCGAAGGTCCGTGCATTGAAGCCGTCCACGGCCCCTTCAGCTACGCCAACCGGGCGCAGCGCCGCAGCGCCTTGCAGCAGATGGCCGCGCAAACCGCCGTCAGCTCGATGCTCGTGGATCGTGCCGTCGGCATCGACCGCCTCGATCGCGACGAACGGCTCGCCTGGTCGGACACCGCAGCGAAAACGCACCACCCGCTCGAAATCCTCGGCGAGTGCATGGGCGCGGCTTCCGCCCTGCAACTCGTGTTTGCCGCCGGCCTGACACAGCCATCGCCCGCCACCTGCGCCGTCTCCCTGCCCGGAACTGGATCGGCCGCCTTCGCGGTGGAGGTTTCCACGGAAAAAGCAGACTCGACCCCGGACTGACCGCTTCCGTCTGCGGCCTCCCCAGCCGGTCATTGGGACTCCCCGTCTGGCACCTTGAGGTGGCCGCCTTGTTCTGCGGGTCGGACTCCTCAGCCTGCGGACGCACGCGGCCAGACTCCGGGTCGGGGCGTCAGGTGGACGACCGCAAACCGCCAGCCCCCGGAGCGAGGCATGACACCCATGACCGCACGGCGGCAGGGCGCGGACGCATCCCGCCAGACCCCGGACTCACCGCATCCGGCCACGGTCTGGGCACCAGAACCTGGTACCATCCCCCATGACCGGCTTCCCGCGCCATGCACCCGTGACCGCACGCCACGAGGCCCAGGGTCCGCCGCAGACGGTCCAGGGCCATGCCGTCCACCCGGCTCACCTGCGCCCGCGTCCGGCCCACCGCGCCGCCCAACCCGGGTTCCAGCCTCCCAACCGCGAATCCACGGCCCGACTCCCGGTCTGACGCCACGAAACCCCAAAACTGAGGCCCACAGCCCTGAAGCGGCCACACATCGATAGACCACCCGCCCATGCTGTGAGATGGATCGGCACACGCAGCCCCGCCCACTTCTCTTCAACCCCATGTCAGCCACATCCGAACCCTCCCCACGCGGCATTCTCATCACCGGCGCGAACGGTGTTTTGGGGAATGCGCTGGCCGAGCATTTTCTTTCCAAGGACCCGACCTGTCACCTCTTCCTCGGCGTGCGCAGGCAGCGGGAACGCGTGGAGGCCCTGCAGCAGGCGCATCCCGGACGGGTGACTCCTTTGAACCTGGACGTGACGCAGCCGGAGGCCTGGGAGCAGGCCATTGCCGAGATCGAGGCCAGCGGCACGCCGCTGCTCGTGCTGGTGAACAATGCGGGGCACCATGACGACACCCTGCTGGCGCAGATGTCGTGGACGCAGTGGCAGGACGTCATCCAGGCGAATCTCGGCAGCGTCTTCCTCGGTTGCCGGGCCGTGCAGCGCCCGATGATGAAGTCGCGCTTCGGCCGCATCATCAACATCGCCTCCCTCAGCGCCTTCCACCCGCCGGTGGGCCAGACGAATTACGCTGCGGCGAAGGCCGGCGTGATCGGGCTGACGAAGAGCCTGGCCAAGGAAACCGCAAGGCTGGGAATCACGGTCAATGCGGTGGCGCCCGCGCATCTGGAGGGCGCGACCCCGGCCGCCTGGACGCCGGAGCAACTGAAAGCCGCGCGCATGCAGACGCCGATGCGGCGCTTCGCCCGGCCGGAGGAGGTGGCGGCGGCGGTTTTCTTTCTTGCAAGCCCGGAGGCAGCTTATATCACTGGAACCACACTCCACATGGACGGCGGCATGGTTTAGCGGCAACGAGCGGCCGCTCACGGTGTCTCATGCGGTTTGGCTTTTTATTACACATGACCCTGCAGCAGCGAATCAAGAACATGATCATCACCAACCTCATGCTGGACGTCAGCGAGGAAGAATTCGCGGATGACGCCAGCCTGATCGGACCTGCGGGCATGGGCCTGGACTCCGTGGACGCGCTGCAGCTTGTGGTCGAGATCGAGAAGAATTTCGGCCTCAAGATCACCGATCCGGACGTGGCCCGCCGCGTGCTGCAGAGCGTGAACACCATCGCCGCGGCGGTCGAAGAACACGCCGCCGCCAAGTAGGCCCATGAACCCGCAGCTCAAGAAGGCGCTCTGGCTGCTGCTGCGTGTCGCCGTGAGCCTGCTGCTGCTGGCCGTGCTCTTTCGTGAACCCGGACTGAAATCCCGGCTGGCTGTCCGCCTCCAGGACATGGGCGACCATCTGGAATGGGTGCTGGCTGGCTTCGGCTGCGTCACCGTGACGATCCTGCTCATGACCCTGCGCTGGTGGCTGGTGCTGCGCCCGCATGTGCCGGAGGCGCGACCGCTCTTTCTGCTGCGGGCGACGCTGGTGGCCTGGTTTTTCAGCGTCACCACCCTCGGCGCCCTGGGCGGGGATGCGTGGCGCATCATCGAGGTGCGACGCCGCTTTCCCGGGCATGGCGTCTCCGCCGGCGTCAGCGTGCTGGTCGAGCACGCCGCCGGTCTCGTCGCAGCCCTGGTTTTTCTGCTCGTGACCGGATCGCTGGCCCTGTTTTATGCGGACGCCTCTTCCGGCGGCATGCAGGGCCTGTTCTGGCAGCTCGCGCTGGTCATGCTCGTGCTCTCAGTGCTGATGACGATGGCGCTCGGGTCGATCTCTCCGCCTTTTCTCCGCCGCTTCGGCCAGTACACCCCCGCACCCTGCCGCGCCTTCGTCGATAGCGCCTCCGAGCGCATGGTCGTCGTGCTGAAAGATGGGCGAACACTCGTCCAGGCGGGCGTGGTCTCGCTGGCGCTGCTGACCACCCATTTCCTGACGTTTTACTGCGGCCTGCGGGCGGTGGGCGGCGTCAGCGCATTGTTGCCGCTGTTTTTGGCGATGCCGCTGGTCGATCTGGCTGCCTCACTGCCGATCTCCGTGGCCGGGCTCGGAGTGCGGGAAAAAACCTTCGAGTCCCTGATGCACGCACTCACGGGAATGCCGGTGGACATGAGCGTTTCCGCATCGCTGGCAGGCTGGCTGCTGACCCTGACCGGCGGTCTGGTCGGCGGCGTGTTGTTTGCCATGGGACGGAGCCGGACGGCGGAGCGTGCGCCTTGACAGTGAAGGCCCGGACCGCTTTATGCCGCTGCCCCATGCCCGTCACCGCCACCCCTGAACTCGTGCTCGAACTCATCCGGGAGCACCAGCTTGTCGAAGCCCCCGAAACACTGAGCGCGGACTCCCCGCTCTTTGCCGCCGGTCTGGACAGCATGGCCGTGATGCAGCTGCTACTGCATCTGGACGAGCGTTTTGGCGTCACGCTCGACCCACCGGAGATGAACCGCGAAAACCTGGCCTGCGCCCGCGCCCTCGGAACATTCCTGGCGCAAAAGGCGGGCCGCATGAGCCATGCAGACCTTTGACGTCATGGTCGCCGGCGGTGGCAGCGCCGGCATCGCCGCCGCGCTGGCCGCCTCACGCGCGGGAGCACGCACGCTGCTGATCGAGCGCTCGGCACAGCTCGGCGGCATGGGCTCCAACGCTCTCGTTCACACCTTCTGCGGCCTGTTTCATCCCGATGTCTCCCGTGCCCACGAATGGCTCAATCCCGGCATTCCGACCGAGATCGGCCAGCACCTCCTCACCGCCTCCGGTCGGGATAAACCGGATCTGATGGGCCGTGTTTACGTCCTGCGACACGAGCCGGCAGAGTTTGCCCACCTCGCCACCCGACTCTGCGCCGATGAGCCCGCGCTGACCGTGCGAACCGGCGCCGATCTGCTCTCTCTTGAGCGGGACGCCGAGGAATGGCGCTTCGTCACCTCCGCCGACGGTCAAACGACCGAAGCCACCGCCCGCCGCGTGGTGGACACCACCGGCGCCGCCGCGCTGGCTGCCCTGTGCTCCCCCGAATCACGCGTCGTTGCCGAAGGTGCCAAGCTCTACCGCCCGGCCCTGGTCTGCCGCATCACCGGCACGACCGGACCGCTGGACGAACACGCGCCGCTGCAGCTCGCCGCCATCCTCGTGCGCGCCGTGCGCTCGGGTGATCTGCCTGCCGCCGCCATGGGCGCGGGTTTTCGTCAGTCTCCTGTTTGTGAGAGCGAAGTCTTCATGACCCTCGATCTCGAAGGCGGCGGCGCGGCCTGGAATCCGCTGGATCTGGCGACGCTCGCAGCGGTGAAGCAGGACGCGCATGCGCTCGCCCGCAGCATCTGGCGGCACCTCGTCGCTCATCATCCGCTCTTCGCTACCAGCGACCGGATCATCATGCCTGACCAGCTCGGTATCCGTGAATCCGCACGCTGGAGGGGCGATCACGTGCTCACGGCTCAGGAACTGCGTGAATGCCGCCGCTTTGACGACGAAGTCGCGCTGGCCGGGTGGCCGCTCGAATTTCGCGAAACGGCCCGCGGCCCGAAGTTCGTGTACTTCGACAAGCCCGAGCCCGCAGGCATCCCCGCGCGATGCCTCCGCAGTGCCGAAGTGCCCGGCATGTTCTTCGCCGGAAAATGTCTCTCCTGCGATCACGAAGCCCTCGCCTCCGTCCGCGTCATGGGCACCTGCCTCGCCACCGGTCAGGCTGCGGGCAGGCTCGCGACGCGCTAGCGCCCCTGCCTCAGCTCACCTTCTCCGCTTCCATGTCGAAGAGGAACTCGATGTCCTCCCGCTGCAGCAGGCTGGTGAAGCCGCCTTCGCCGAGCACGTTGTTCACCATGAGGTTTTTCTTGTGCTGCAGGGTCATGATTTTTTCCTCGATCGTGCTCTTCGTCAGCATGCGGTAGGCCATCACAGGCTGCGTTTGGCCGATGCGGTGCGCACGGTCGATGGCCTGGTTTTCCACCGCCGGATTCCACCACGGATCATACAGGATGACGTAGGACGCGGCGGTGAGGTTCAGACCACTGCCGCCGGCTTTGAGGGAAAGCAGGAACACGCTGGCCTTTTCATCCTCCTGGAAGGCCTTCACGATCCCCGCGCGATCCGTGCTGGCCCCCGTGAGCCAGTGGTAGGGCAAATTCATTTCCTCCAGCTTGCTGCGGATGATCTTCAGCATCGTCACGAACTGACTGAAGAGCAGCACCTTGTGGCCTTCAGCGTTCAGTTCCTGAATCAGGTCGAGCGTCGCGGTCAGCTTGGCGCTGTCTTCGTTCTCAGCCGACTTGTCCACGAGGCCCGGATGGCAGCATATCTGCCTCAGGCGCGTGAGCGCCTGCAGGATGGCAAAACGACGGCGGTTCACCATGTCAAAGCCGGAACTGCTGAGCACGAGATGCTGCGCACGGGCCAGCTCTTCCTTGTAGAGCTCTGCCTGGCGTCCGCTCATCTCGGAGAGGATGTTCTCCTCGCTGCGGGAAGGCAGGTCACGCGCCACCTGGCCCTTCGTGCGGCGCAGCAGGAACGGGCGCAGGCGCGCAGCCAGGCGCTCGGAGGCCTTGGCATCCTTGCGGCGGTCAAAGTGGCGGTGGAAGTAAGCGCGTTCACCCAGTGCTCCCGGCGTGGCGAAGGTCATGAGGCTCCACAGATCCAGCAGCCGGTTCTCGAGCGGCGTCCCGGTCAGGACAAGCCGGTTGTCGGCACGGAGCTGGCGTGCGGCACGCGCGGTCTGCGAGTCGGGATTCTTGATCTGCTGTCCTTCATCGAGGATCGCGGCCAGCCAGCGCACGGAACCGAGTTCCTCGATCACGTTGCGCATCTGCGTGTAGTTCATTACCAGCACGTCGATCTGCGTCTGCACCACCTGCAGGTCGAAAAGATCACGGTCATGCAGCACCAGCACGCGCAGGCCTGAGGCGGCCTTGTTGAATTCCAGCGCCCACACGTCGAGCACGGATTTCGGGCAGACCACCAGCACCGGCAGGTGCGGACCGTCCGCCTTCTTCCGCGAGCGCAGCCACAGCACCCAGGCGATGCTTTGCAGCGTCTTCCCCAAGCCCATGTCATCCGCCAGAATGCCGCCGAAACGATTCATCGTGAGGTAAGTGAGGAATTGATACCCTTCCACCTGGTAGGGCCGCAGCGTCACGTTCAAACCCTCCGGCACCGGCGGCCTCTCATCGAGCTTTGCCGACTCCATGCGCTCGACGATTTTCGCCCAGGCTCGCGGGCTGACGATCTCCGCCGCCTTTTCCAGCGCCAGTTGGCGCCAGTGCATGCGGTGCGCCTCACCGCTGTTCTCGTCCAGGTCGATGCCGAGGCTGTCGAGCATCTGCAGCTGCTCCTCGCTCAGTTCGAGCTTCACCCGCCGCCACGATCCGTCCGCCAACCGCACGAACTCGCCCTTCGCCGCGATCAGCCGCCGGATTTCGGCAGGTTTGAGATCCACGCCATCGATGTCAAAGACGAGCTTCAGATCCAGCCAGTCGATGTTCGCGGTCTGCGTCGCCTCGATCCGCACGCGGGCGATCAGCGGATCGGCCAGGATCGACTGCAACCTCTCGTCGGATTCCAAAGCCACGCCCTCCGGCAGGTTCGTCGCCCAACCGTGAAACACGTCGGGGAAATCCTTCGCCATGCGCACGCGCCACCCGTCCGTCTCCATGTCCCAAGTGCGCCGCAACTGGTTCAGCAGTTCGTCGGCTTCACGCAGGGCGCGGCGGTCGCGGCAGACGATGGCATTGCCGTCGTCAGCGTTTTTTTTTTCGTCCACGGGCTGCCAGCCCGAGATGCGGAGTCTTTCCCGCACCCGGCCCTCTTCATCCATGGCTTCGGCCTTGAAGGTCACAAACTCCGCGCTGCCGGAATGCACCCCCTTCGCCATGCAAGCGGCGGTGATGTTCACCCGCAGTTTTTCATGACGGACACGGCTCTGGATGGACTCCGGCACCGTGATGTCGATCTCGCTCATGAACGCGATGCCCTCCGGCGTGGCCAGCGCCTCCAGCGGCATGACCACCGGCGCGTCGATGCGCGACTCGTCGTGCAGCCAGTTCGGCCCCTGAAAGACCGAATCGGCGCTCAAAAACAGCGTCTGGGCTCCGCGCAGAATCCGCAGCGGCAGCGGCGCGGGTTCGCCCTCGGCTGTTTCGAGCTGCAGCGTGAGCGTCCGTCCGTCCTCACTCAAGCTGGAACCCCAGCGCAGGGGCTCGTCCACGCGACGGAAGGAAAGCTCGTCCAGCGTGACCAAAAGTTTTTCCAGGGCCGGCTGCCGCAGCAGCGTGGAAAGCCAGCGGGCGTGATGCTCCGCCTCGAGCCGGAAGGAATCGTTCCAGTCCTCCCCGCTCTGCGCCAGACAGGACACCAGCAGCAGTTCCGCAGGCCCGGAGGCCAGCACGCGGCCTTCGCGGTGCTCCCTGCGCAGTGAATCAAGCTGGGTGGAATCCACCGTGGAAAAGGCCGCCGCCTCTTCGCCAACGAGGCGCATCTGCAGCTTCGCGTCATTGACCGTGATCAGCATTCGGAACTCGCACTCACGCGGCGGTGCAGCCACCTTGCGGCCCGCGTCCTCGCGCGACTCCATAAAATCGTGAATCCGCTTCCGCCAGGTCGGCACGGTGCTCGCGTGGCGCCACTCCCGCAGCCCATCACGCGTCGCGTCCAGGTCCGCCATGCACCGCAGGAACGACGGCGCGGCCAGCCCCTTGTCGTCCAGCGCCAGCACGATGTAATTCCAAAACTCGCGCAGCGATTTCGGAGCTTCCGGCCACAGCGTCAGCGGCTCCATGCTCTCGATCGCCCACTTCGGATGCAGGCGCACCATGTCCTGGTCGAACATCTTCCCGGTCAGCCGCGCCCGCTCGTAGCGCTTCTCCATCTTGCTCAGATAGTTCTCCTCGTTCGGCGTCAGCGCCCGGCCCAAAAGGGTGATCAGAGCCTGCTCAAAATCCTCCTCCTCCACCGGCGGCGGCGGCAGCGTGCCGCGGGCTTCCCTCCGCTGCACCGCCACGAGCGTGGCGCACAGGGCTAGGTTCTCCAGCGCCTCCTCGTCGTCGATGTCCGTCTCGCCATGCCAGCCGAGATCACCGCGCAGCCAGCGCACCTGCGCCGGGCGGTCGTCCATCCGCACCTCCGCCATCATTTCATCCTCCATCAGTTCCAGGCCCATGACCGAGTCGTCATCCACGAGGCGCTCGGCCTCCTGGCGGGTGCGGTCGTCGTACTGCTTCAGCAGCGTGGGTAGGGCTTCAATGAGGGCTGGCATGAGTGATGTCGCCAACCACAGGTACTGCCGATGGCGAACAAGATGCCTAGCACACCAATCCCGCATTGAAAGAACTGTGACGCTGTTTTTTCCCCGGCCATCCGCGCAGAGGCTTGCCGGACGATTCTTTTTCATCGAAAACCCGTCCATGCTCTCCCCCACGCTCACGCCCGAAGGCTTCCTGCTTCTCGAAGGCCGGGCGGAGACCGCCGTCGAGCGCAGGCTCGCCGCAACCAGCGGAACCGGCCCCCTGCTCTGCCGTCTCGCCGCCGATCTGCACGCTGCGGAACTCGAACCAGCCCTGCGCTGGCTGCGCGACTGGGCGCAGCGCTTTTTTTCCAAACTGTGCCAGACCAAGGACGTCGGGCAGGTCAAACCTCCTTCCGCAGACGAGTGCGCGGCCTTCCTCGCCGCGATCCCGCCCTTCGCCGGAGCAGAATACGCCACGCAGGAGATTCTCGAACGCTGGTGGCTCGAACTCGCTCAGCACATCGCCCAAATCGCCAAAGACGGCGTCGAGGACTGGATTCGGGACGAATGCCCCGCGTGGCATGTCGTCGGGCGCGTCACGTTTCATCTCGCGGAGAACAAAACGGACACGCAGCGTCCCTTCGCCTTCCTCGCCACCTTCACGGAAAAACTCAGCGCCACCGGTCAGCCGCAGCATCTGCCGCTGGCCCGCGCCCTGCAGCTCTACGCCGGGCAGAAGGATCAAACCGCGCTCAAAGCTCTGCTGGCGCCCGTGCGCACCGCCGCCGAAAAATCCAAACTCCTGCGCGAGTGGCTGGAAACGAAGCGCCTGTTCCAACCCATGGCCATGTCGCCGCAGGAGGCTTTTCGCGTGTTGCGGGAGACCGCGGCGTTCCAAGAAAGCGGCATCGTCATGAAACTGCCGGACTGGTGGCGCAGCGGCAAAGGCCCGCGCCCGACCGTCTCCGTCACCATCGAAGCGCCCCAAAAGACTTCGTTGCACGCCGGTGCGCTGCTCGGCTTCAAAATCGAGCACAGCCTCGATGGCGAACCGCTGACCGAGGCCGAATGGGAAAAACTGCTCAGCGCCGATACCGGACTCGTTTCATTGCGCGGCAAATGGGTCGAGGTGAATGGCGAGCGACTCCACCAGGTGATGGAGCATTGGCGACGCGTACAAAACGCCACCGGCGAAGGCGGCATCGGCTTTCTCGACGGCATGCGCCTGCTCGCGGGCTTCGATCCGCGCCAGCTCGCCGCTGCCGATGAAAACATCGAGATGGTGCATGAATGGAGCGACATCGTCGCCGGCAAAAACCTCGCTCGATTGCTCGACCAGATGCGCGATCCCGCCGAATCGCCCCCGCCGCCGAATCTCCGCGCCACGATGCGTCCCTATCAGCGCAAAGGCTTCGCCTGGCTGAAATTCATGACGAGCCTCGGCCTCGGCGCCTGCCTCGCCGACGACATGGGCCTGGGCAAAACGCTGCAAGTCATCGCGCTGCTGCTCGCACGCAAAGAATCGCGATCCGCACCCGCCCTCCTCGTCGTTCCCGCCTCCCTGGTCGGCAACTGGAAGGCTGAAGTCGCAAGGTTTGCCCCTGACTTGAAACTCTTCATCGCCCATCCATCGCAAACCTCGCGCGAATCCCTCGACCTCGCCGTGAAACACACCGCCGAAGCCCTGCGCGGCTGCGATGCGATGCTCACGACCTATCAGTTCCTCCAGCGCACCGAAGCGTGGCAGATTCATCCATGGAGCATGGTCATCCTCGACGAAGCGCAGGCCATCAAGAACCCCGGCAGCGCCAGCACCAAGGCCGTGAAACGCCTGCAGGCCACCACACGCATCGCCTTGACCGGCACGCCCGTCGAAAACCGTCCCGGCGATCTCTGGAGCCTCTTCGACTTTCTCAATCCCGGCCTGCTCGGCGGCTCGTCCGCTTTTTCAGACGCCGTGAAACGCTGCGCGAAAAGCAGCGAAGGCTTCGCACCGCTGCGCCGCCTCGTGAAGCCCTATATCCTGCGCCGGATGAAAACCGACAAGCGCATCATCAGCGACCTGCCGGACAAGATCGAAACCAAGGCATGGTGCGGACTCACCAAACGCCAAGCCACGATTTACGCCAAGCTCGTCGATCAACTCGCCAAGATGCTGAACGACAAAGACATGGAGCCCATCAAGCGCCAGGGCCTCGTGCTCGGCTTCCTGATGAAGTTCAAACAGATCTGCAATCATCCGAGTCATTGGAACGGAGACGGAGCGTGGAACCCCGAGGACAGCGGCAAATTCACCCGCCTCGCCGAAATCTGCACAGAACTCGCCGAGCGTCGTGAACGTGCGCTCATCTTCACACAGTTCGCCGAAACCTGCGATCCTCTCGCCCGCTTCCTCGCCACCGTCTTTGGTCGCGAGGGTCTCATCCTCCACGGCGGCACCGCCGTGAAAAAGCGACCGCAACTCGTCGAGTCCTTCCAGCAGCCCGGCGGCCCGCCCTTCATGGTCATCAGCGTCAAGGCCGGCGGCACCGGCCTCAATCTCACCGCCGCCAGCCACGTCATCCACTTCGACCGCTGGTGGAATCCGGCGGTTGAAAACCAGGCCACCGACCGCGCCTACCGCATCGGCCAGAAAAAGAACGTCATCGTCCACAAATTCGTCTGCCAGGGCACCATCGAGGAGCGCATCGATGCGCTGATCGAGGAGAAGATGTCGCTGGCGCAGGACCTTGTGGGTGATGCCGCTGGAGCGGAAAAAATTCTCACCGACATGAGCAGCGAGGAGCTGCTCGACTTCGTGAAGCTGGATGTCAGCGCGGTGGGGTGAGCCGCCCGGCCAGGTAGTCATCGAGCCTGGAATTGATGTGCCGGGCAAAGATGCCGTGATACCACGGTGACCGTATTTGCAACCAGAGCACGAAAAACGTGATCGGCGTCTGCATGATCAATGGAGACAGCCAGTCGGAGTAGCCTACTGCCAGATGAATGCCGATGAGGATCACAAATGCCGCTGCCCACGCGAGTTCCAGCGTTCGCCAGACAAGGAAGACATTGCAGAAGAGGAAGAAATGCCCCAGCGCCATCGGAACGATCCACCACAGCGGAAACACCTCGTTTCGGAGCCACAACGTCAGCACCGTTCCGGCGATTAAAACCAGCGCGTCGAGCGCCGAGAAGCGAAAGCCATGAGATCGTGTGGGTTGCGTTTTGTCCATGTCGTTAGGAGTCCAGAAGACATTCGTATCGCACCCGGTCCGCCTCGGAAAAGCAGCAAAAGATCACAGTTTTGAAGGAGCAAGGCGTTTCCAAAAACGCCCGCACGCTTTCCACGGCTATTTGAGCCGCTTGATCTGCCGGGAAGCGATACACACCCGTCGAGATGCAGGGGAAGGCGATGCTTTGCAGGCCGTTCTCTGCGGCGAGGTGCAGGGAGTTCGTGTAGCAGGCGCGGAGTTTGTCAGCCTCGCCGTTTTTGCCGCCGTTCCAGATGGGACCGACGGTGTGGATGACGTGACGGGCTTTCAGCCGATAGCCCTTCGTGATCTTTGCCTCGCCCGTGCGGCAGCCGTTTAGCGTGCGACACTCGGCGAGCAAGTCTGGCCCCGCCGCGCGATGAATCGCCCCATCCACGCCGCCGCCACCGAGCAAGGAGGAGTTGGCCGCGTTCACGATGGCATCGACATCGAGCTGGGTGATGTCGGCTTGGATGGCTTGGAACATGGGAGTGATGAACTGCGGCGGCACATGCTCGACGAGCCAGATGCCATTGGTGCTGTGGTAAAAGACATGGCCTTCTCGGTGCATCATTCCGGCTTGGATGGTGAGTAGGACGGGCTTCCCATGCCGTGCGCCGACTTCCTTCGTCGTGCGGGTCTCGGAGGAAAGGTGCACATGGTGACGTTCCATCTTGAGCAGGCCCTGGGCGCAGATGGAGTCGAGGAAACGTGTCGCCGTGCCGTGGTAAAGGAGATCAGGCGGCTCCTGCGGCGCATACTCCAGCTCGACCTCGACGGAATGCCCCTGGCTGGCCCGGATGAGCGTCCCATCCGCGCTGAATTCGAAACGCTTCTTCACATTCGTGGCGACGACATGCTCAAGGTCTGCGCGTGTGAGGCAGCGGCCAGCCTTGGCGCAGCCTTCCAGCAGCGCGGCAACGTCGGTCCATCCGGCAGAATCGAGCGTGACATGCGCCGCAGCAGGTTCGTGTCGCAACACGAGGCTGAGGAACTTGCTGGCGCTGGTGGTTTGATTTTCAGTCATGGGAATCGTCGGGGAACCTCGATGAGGCCGATGATGTGTTGATTGAACTCTTCGAGTTTTTCTGCGGGCACCCGGAGTTCGCGGTGCATGCTTCCGCCCACGAACTGCTCGGTGATGGAGGTGACATAGCCGGAGCCGGATTCCAATCGCGTGCGATCTGGGGGGCGTATGCCTCGTTCATCACCGGATAAAAAATCGGCTGGTCGGGCAGACGCGGCGGTAGAGGGTGGTGGATTTCATATCTCAAACAGGAAGCCTTTCTTCTTCAGCCGCTCATACTTCACGGGATCAAAACGGAAGAGCTGGGCGGGGCGGTGGGCGCCGTCACGGTGGGTTTCTTTGAGGGGGATGAGCAGATCGAAGCTGAGGGCTTTTTTGCGGAAGTTGCGTTTGTCGAGGTCTTGGCCGAGCACGGCTTCGTACAGGCGCTGGAGCTGGGTAAGGGTGAATTTCGGCGGGAGAAGCTCGAAGCCGATGGGCTGGTAGGTGAGCTTGCCGCGGAGGCGGGTGAGCGCCGTGGCGAGGATTTCGGCATGGTCGAAGGCGAGAAGCGGGAGGTCGCTTACGAGGAACCATTTCGCCTCGGCGGCATCGGTGGCGGCGGTGACGGCCCCGGGTTTCACCAAAGCGAAGTAGGCGACGCTGACGACACGCTCGCGTGGATCACGCTTCACGGTGCCGAAGGTGTAGAGCTGCTCCATGAAGTCGGTTTTGAGGCCCGTCTCCTCCTCCAGCTCGCGACGCGCGGCCTCATCGAGCGTTTCTTCGACGCGGACAAAGCCACCGGGCAGCGCCCACTTGTCTTTGAAGGGGGCCAGACCGCGCCGGATGAGCAGGACCTGCAGCTCGCCGCCATCGAAGCCGAAGACAACGCAATCGACGGTCAGCGCGGCACGTGGATACTCATAAGTGTGAGGCATCCACGCTTTTCGTGTGAATTTTACACTATGTCAACCGGCCATTTCATTGGCTTCAGAAGACTGGACAAAAATTCACTTCCCGGCTATTCGCAGCGCATGCCCTGGGACTACGAAGATGCGCGGGAGCGCAAAGACCGGCTGCAGCGCGAGATCGCAAAGCGGGTGAAGCGCGGAGAGAAGTTTGAGGCGCTGCCGGCTCCAGCGGGGCAGAAGAAGCTCTGCACCACGTTCTGGGGCCAGGCCTGGTGCCGGAATCTGGAGTCGTATCAGGACTATGAATCGCGGCTGCCGCGCGGGCGCAGCTATTTGCGACAGGGAAACGTGTACAACCTCGAAATCGAGGCCGGACAGCTCAGCGCGGTCGTGGCGGGATCGGAGTTGTATGAGACGAGCATTCACATCCAGCCGCTGCCGAAAAAGCTGTGGAAGAAGATCGTGGCTTCAGGCTCCGGACAGGTGGGATCGATGCTCGACCTGCTGGCAGGCAATCTGGGCGACGGACTGATGACGCTGCTGACAGATCCGACAGACGGTCTGTTTCCGAAGCCCAAGGAGATCCGCTTCGACTGCTCGTGCCCGGATTTCGCCGACATGTGCAAGCACGTCTCCGCCGTGCTCTACGGGGTGGGCGTGATGCTCGACACGAAGCCGGAGCTGCTTTTCACCCTGCGAGGAGTGGATCAGGCGGAACTGCTTTCAAACGCGAGCAGTGAGGCGATCACCGAGCTTGCTTTGGGTGAGGGAGATCTAGCCGGCGCCGATCTCTCGGCGATCTTTGGCATCGATCTGGCGGCGGATGCGCCCGCCGAGGACGGAGCCGCCTCACCCGTCAGGAAGACGCCGCGCAAGGCAAAGAAACAGGTCTGAACGGGACGGAGTTCACATGCAACGGCACGCTCCATTTTCGCAGGCTTGTGGCGGAGAGGGTGGGATTTGCTTCCGCTCTCTGCCATTCCTTATTTTACGAGGGAAGGCGGAACAAACCGGGACGGGTTGTGTCTCGGAGTTGTGTCCCAGAATCAAAGCCGCACTGTCAAAATCTGTCAATGCCGCATCGTTGGCATTTGGGAAGACGGGACGGAACGCACCGTGGCTGTGTCGAATCAGCCCGGCGTCTTTGGCCTTCCGTAGCAATTCCTCGCCGCCCTGAACGCACTGGATGCGCTTCCCGCCGTAGATTCGTCCATACTGGCGGAGGATGCGGAAAAGGGCCGTGGCGGAGTCAGAAACGCCGCAGCAAGCGCCCCATGCCATCGCATAGGCTTCCCACTCTCCGGCAGTGCGTGAAGCGGCTGGCTGGCCTTCCAGAAACGAAAGAACGCCGTTCAGCGTGTCCGCTGCGGATTCGCGCAGGCCGTCTAGCTTGGCGAGCATTTCGGCGATGGTGGGGGCGGAGTAGGGCAGATTTCCGTTTCGGGGGTAGTGCCTGATTTCAAATCTCAGCCTGTCGGGAGTCTTGGCATACACGGCCAACCTTTCCCATTCTGAAAACTTCACCGTCACAGTTCCGGCGCTTCCCTCCCAGCCTTGTTTTCCCCCGTGTTCCCGCAGTCCCGGCGTGATGTCTGCCAAGGCTTGGACCGCATCAAAGCCATTGCCGCCAATGTCCCAGCATGTTTCCACTTCCCGAAGGGAGAACTTGGCGGGGTGCCCTTGCGCATCTAATTCGCTGCCCGCTGCCACTGCCTTTTCAGCCGCTCGCTTCACGTCCGCATAAATGGCGTCAATGACCGCTGAAAAGTAGGCTTGCCGCGCTTGGTCATGCTCCCCGCTTTCAAGATCAAAGGGCGCGAGATTGTCATTGCCACACAGTCCCAGCTTCACAGGGGCCGCACTCTCGAAAATGGCATCTGCTGTGCCCTCCGCCAGTTCTACCCGCCGATGATTCAAAGCGCGATTCACGTTCAGGCACAAATCAGCAGTCACGAAAACGACAATTCTGCCATCATCGCTGCGGACCCTGCGGAAGCGTAATTCACCACTGAACAGCGGGGGTTGAAAAGTCTGTTCGCTGCAACGCATCACAGCAGATCGAAAGTCTAATCTGTTGCCATCCCCATTCAGTGCTGCCGTGGTGAGGAGTTTGGAAAACAATTCATGTTCTCCCCTTTGCTGCATCGGAGCGGCCCCGCAGTGAAGAACAAAGATGGCGGCATCTTCTCTCGTTTCGCAGATCACGGTAGCGATGTCGCAGACAAAATGAATCCTGTCATTTCTTCCATCCTGTTCTGTGACCGTTGAAGGAATACATTGCCTTGTGTTCCTCTGTGTCTCTGTCCTTTCGTAACCTGCGGGACGCCTAATAGAGCACGCCACGCTTTGCCGTCTTTCAATTCGCTGCGAAGGGCGGGCCGGATTTGCACACTGTGCAATTCTCCGCTGCCGCAGTCTCACGGCTGGCGTGTGCGCTGACTGCATCGGCCCTTGCGAGCCGCGCAAATGTTTGATACTTTGCATTGTCAGTTACGAAGCCAACCCGGTTGCAATTTCCCTTCGCGCCGGGTTGGTTTTTTTGTGGGCTTAATCGTCCTCCATTGTGACGGCAAACTCTTGTAATGGCCTGTCAGGAAGTGCCGCGTTTCTCCTGAACAAATCCGGGTGCCTTCTCTCCAACATCCATGCCGCCGCCTGCCAGTGGTCTTTGGCCCGTTCTTCAATCAAGCCAACAAGCCTTTCTGCGGCTTCCGCCTCTGCTGTGCGGAGTTGGTGCAAAAACTGCCGAAAGTGGGGCGGGCTGTCGGGCTTGGTTCCTTCATTCCTCCAACGAATGAAAGTGTTGTAGCTCACTCCGCCTGCCGCCGCTGCCAGCTTGTAAGGCAGTCCGCGCCGGATGGCCTTCACGATGCGAGCGGCCTTTGCCGATGTGTAGCACGGTGGCCTGCCTGTGGCATTCATGGCCGCGCCCTCCTTGCCGTTTGCACCCGCCGTCTCAATTTACTCTCTTTACCCGGCAGAGCCGCAGGCGGGCTTTTGAAAGCGATGTCCGCAGCGTCGTTTATTTGTCGCTCAAAAGCAGGCGAGATTTCCCGCCAGTAATAGACGAGTTGGCGAGAGACACCGGTCCTCTTTGCGCTGGCGAGAATGTTCCCAGACTCCGCGAAAATGGAGAGAAAAGCCTGCTGTTTTGCAAGCTGGCGACGGCGGGCAAATGTGGCTTCAAACTGCATCGTTTTCATTAGACGAATTTGGACAAATTGCCAGTGAAAACGGCCCTCATAAGCGACTGATTTTCAGTCAGAAATGAGAAGAAATGAAAGTGCATTTCCCTTGCACAAACAGCCCGCATTTGATGGGGCTTGGCGAGGCTCTAAGCGGCCTTATCCAACCGCTTCAAAAGGCGATGAACAGACGTGCTGTGCCATTGCTTACCCTGTGGCGTGGCGATGCTGCGAGCATTCAAGGCGGCAGCGATTTCACGAACGGCTGTGATGCCTTCCGTTCTGAGAACTTCAATCGTAGGCTTCAAGCTGTGCGCTGTTTTCATCGCCTGCTTGTGATTCGCCTTCCCCAGCTTCGCGCCGTGCTTGCCCAAGATCACGCCTCTTGCCTTGGCGCTGGCGAGAGCGGCCTTTGTGCGGGATGAGATGGCGCGGGCTTCTTCCTCCGCGACGGCTGCGAGGATTTGCACCGTGAGGCGGTTAGCTGTCGGGTTGTCCACTGCCAAGAACTCAATCCGGGACTCCATAAGGCCGGAAATGAAGTGAAGATTGCGGGCCAGCCTGTCCAGCTTGGCAATGATGAGCGTGGCTTTCTGCTTTTTGCAAAGGGCGAGGGCGGCGTTTAGCTGGGGGCGGTTCTTCCGCTTGCCGCTTTCCACTTCCACGAACTCGCCAACAAGGTTCCACTTGCCGCCGTTCAGGTAGGTTTCAACGGCTGCCTTCTGTGCTTCCAACCCAAGCCCGCTCTGGCCCTGCTTGGCTGTCGAAACGCGGTAATATGCTACAAATTTGCCGTCCATGTTCACACATATACGAGCGTATATGTGTGAACACAATTAAAATTGCAAAGAAACGCTCCTTCCACTTTTGCTGTCGTGGTTCGCCGGTCAGGGTTTCAAAGTCGGCTTTACGATCGCTGCCGCTTTGCCGATGGTCCCCTCAGAATCCATCAACAGAAGATTCTTGGCTTCATCCAATATCCAATAGTCTCCGGGGTCATTTGGCTTTGTCGGGCGGATCGTGACACGATTGCCATCCACTTTTGCACTGACGAGTTGGTCAGAAATTGGCGCGTTGTCTTTGCTACTTGTGCAGATCATTTTCAGGCCGTCCTTGTTGCGGGACAAAGTCAGAAACGTGCCCATTGCGTATTCCCATTGGCCGACAATTTCACCGTCTGGTTTTGGTGGCTGTGCGCCTTTGGGGTTCCCCATGATTTCGATCTTCAAAGCAGGGTCAAATTCAGCCTTGGCCCAAGCGCCCGCGCCTACAAGCTGTTCAGGCAAAAAGCAAAATATGGTGCATTTGCGTTTGTTTGGTTTTGCCGAATTAACATCCTCGGAGATTTTTTTCAGTTCATCCTCGGACAGCTTTTCTTGCAAGCGAACTTCAACGATTCGCCACTTTCCGCCCGGCTTGAATTTGTCGGAAATGATCGTGTAAGAGGGCACCTTGTTATCAGTCGCGGTTGCACGCATGGGCGCTGTCGCGGTTTCTGACTGCATTTGTTCAGAGATCGCCTGCTTGTCGGCTTGTGCTGGCAGCCGGTTTCTGAGTCCTGCCACCATTGCGGCCAAAATGGCGAACACAAACACGCAGGCAAAAGCACCAGCAAGGAGCATGAACTTCATGGAGCGCCCTTGAGTGGCTGACGCTGGCAGCGGAGGAGCACCAGAAGCAGGAGTCATCGCGTTGATTATTCGGTCAGTGCGTCTGTCGGCATTGAACTGGCTCACAACAAGAATGGCATGAATCAAGCCGGGGATGTAGAACAACAGCGTCAAAACCAGATTCAAGAAGAACTGAACCGGCTTCCCGCACGAGAGAACTGCCAGTGGTGGAATGAGGCAAAGGAGATAACGCATGGGTGGCTCTGATTGATTGTTGAGGTGATGGCGGCGACGGCAGCCAACGCACGGGAAAGCGGCCCTTTGAGAGTTGGGATTTTAATCCCAGTGCGTAGAGCGTCAACGGGCGACTGTTGGACAGATGGAACCTCCATCGCAGCTTGATCCGAACGAACGCGCCATCGTTCTACGACTGAAAGAAATCCGCACGGAAAAGGGCATCTCGGCAAACGCGCTGGCTGCCAAGATCAAGGTTGATCGAAGCACGATCACGCACATGGAAGCGGACAGGACGCGCCCGACTCTCTGGTTGCTCTTGAAGATCGCAGATGGGCTTGATGTCCGCTTGTCGAAAGTGTTGGAAGATCAAGATTGCTGATTCTTGAGCAGTCCCATCGCGGAGAAGTTGAGGCTGGGGAACTCAATTTTGTCGTTTTCACGCTTCAACAATGGAAGCGCAGAATACCAACCGTAATCGGTCCACACATCATCTTGAATCCAGCCACCAAGGCGCTTGATAGTGGTATCTGCAATGCTGGCGAAACGGGCCGCACCTACCCAAGAATGGCGCAGGCTGTGAATCCCCCTCGCTCCGTTTGGGCCATTATTCGAGGTCGCGCCAAGGGTGCTTGTGACGAATCGCTGCCACCATTTGCAGACACCATCCGCACGGCTGCCATTCCTGTTTCGTTTGAGTCCTGCGAACAGGTAGCCGTGGGGATCGTCTCTCCGCCTTGCTTCTACGAACTCCAAAAATCCCAAGCTGAAAAGCTGCTGATGAAGTGGCACCTTGCGCTTGCTGCTTTCCGTTTTTTGCCGGTGCTCGTCTGTCTCGCACAAATCCATGAAGAGCACTCCGTTTTCCTCCCGCACGTCGGCTACACGCAACCCGGCTATTTCATTCGCTCGCGTGCCGTGAAAAAGGCAGAGCAAGGGCAGCCAAAAGCGGGCATTCATCGGGCCATCCGTGCTTTGCCGCAGAGAAGAAAACTCCACCGTTGAAAACAGCCTCGTCATTTCGTCGGGCGTGAGTGTCTGGCGGTTCCGCTTCTTGGGCTTTGCCAGCCGTTCGTGAACAAGCCGCCCCTTCAAAGGGTTCTCTATCATCCATCGGCGCGTTACTGCATAATTGAGCATTGCGGAAAGGCCGGTCAGATAATCCTCTGCCGTCTCCGCGTGGATGAGCCTTTGAGTCTGCAATTTGGCCTCGCGTTCAGCCGCAAGCACGATGGAAGCGCCCTTGTAACGCTTAGCCGCATTCTGCGGAATCGTCGGCAGAAAGTCCACAAGGCTGATTGCATCGTCGCTGGTGAGTGAAGCCAGCCGCCGTTCATCGCCAAAAAAGTCTGTCAGGATTCGGCATCGCATTTCGATCTTGGGAATCGTGGAACGTGCCAGCTTCCTATTCTTCACCTTGTTTTGATTGTGCGCCAAGTAGTCGCCGCACAAGTCACCAACGGTCTTGCCACCAGTCGCCGGCGACGGTGTGGCGCTTTCAGCATGAAGGGCTTTGAAAAGAGGATCACGGCCCGCAAACTGTTTGCCGCTCATCGCTCTCTCAGTGCGCCAAGCCGTTTCGATGCTGGCCCTTCGCAGCCTTTCCGAAAGCTCGTGCAACAGGGGATCATTCCCCCCTTCAATCGTCACGCCTTCCGCTTCCAAAGCCTCGCGTGTTTTTGCCAGCCAGTCGATTTCTTGATAAGTGGGGGAGTTTTGAAGAGCCGCCAAATCCTCGCGGGCAGTTTCCAGCCTCCGTTCGTTGGCTTCGGTATCGCGGCTCAAAACACGCCTTCCGGCCTCCTGCCGCTCGCTAGTGATGAATGCGCGAATGATGAAATCCCGCCGCTCCATCTCCGAAAGGCCCGCCAGCTTCCGTTTCGCCTGGCTGTCGCCATTGGCCGCAGATAGTGGCGGGTTGCCTTGCTTCGCGTCCCGCCGCTTTGCCTCAAACTCTTCATCCACTTCAACGGCCACCGTCTTGGCAAGGCGGTTGGCGGTGGCAAGGTCGTTGGTCTTGAGGGAACGCTTGATGTCCTTGGCCTTCCCGTAGCATCCCAGCCGCACGAGGTCGGAAGGAATGCGGCGGCGGTAGTAGTAACGGCCATCACGCTTGAGGATGTGGGGATGAGTCGGAATGGAATCAGGCCGGGAAGGTGTCCCGTCGTTGTGTCCCAGTTTGGTTCCGTTCTTCCCTGATTTCATAAGGAGAGCCGCAGTTTCAAGGGCTTGCGGGCGGGGTGGCGGAGAGGGTGGGATTCGAACCCACGGTGGGGATTAACCCACGCCAGTTTTCAAGACTGGAGCCATAAACCACTCGACCACCTCTCCTGGTGCCACGCTGCGGCGGGGGAACAGTAGGCAACGGGCGGCGGTGTGCAAAGTGGAAGTTTGCGCGTGCGGGAGGCAAGTCGGGATTGACCGGGAGGCGGCGGCATCCATGATCGCCGGACATGATCCACCCTACCGCTTTGATCGACCCGAAGGCCAAGATCGACCCCACGGCCGAGATCGGCCCCTATGTGGTGATTGAGGGAGCGGCGGAAATCGGTGCCGGATGCCGGATCGAGGCGCATGCGCAGCTGGTGGGGCATGTGGAGGTGGGAGCCGGAACGCTGATCGGTCGCGGAGCGGTGATCGGCGGGGAACCGCAGGACCTGGGATTTAACCCCGCGACGGAAAGCAGCGTCATTTTGGGCGAAAATAACGTGATCCGAGAGCATGTGACGATCCACCGTGGCAGCAAGCCGGGCGGAGTGACGCGGATCGGCGACGGGAACTTCCTCATGGTCGGCTGCCATCTGGCGCACGACGTGGTGCTGGGAAATCAGAACATCATTGCCAACACGGTGCTGCTGGCGGGCCACATTCAGGTGGGAAACGGCACGTTCATCGGTGGCGGGGCGGTGTTTCACCAGTTCCTGCGGATCGGGGATTTCTGCGTGGTGCAGGGGAACGGCAGCTTCAGCAAGGACATCCCGCACTTTTGCGCGGCCCAGCGCATCAACCGGGTGACAGGGCTGAATGTGATCGGTCTGAGGCGGCAGGGCTTCACAAAGGAGGAGCGGGGGGCCATCAAGGAGCTGTTTCGCCTACTTTTCTGCGAAGGAATGAACCTCTCCCAGGCTGCGGATCGTGCAGCGGAGAAGCAGTGGCCTGACAAGGCGATGCGACTACTGGAATTTGTCCAGGCACCAAGCAAAAAGGGGGTCTGCCCCGTGCGTCCGGGACGCGATGACGACTAAGGCGTCGAAGAAGGAAAAAAACCGGGCTTTTTCTTGTCACCGGGACGCCGGTAGCCTATTGAACGAGGCTACTTTGGCCGCGTTGAAGCGGCTCAGCACCTCCGTTCTTATGAACTTGAAACGAATCCCCCTGACGGTCCTCATGTGTGTCCTGGCGGCAGCTGGAAACGCTGCCGGCCAAGGCCTGTTGGAAAGTCTGACGACTGATCTGAACATCCGGGGACTGACGACCACGATGGATCCTGAAACGGGCATCGCCACGGTGACCGGGGACGTGCACATCGTGTACGGTGATGTGGAGATCCGCTGCGGAAGCGCCCAGTACAACCAGACGACGGGCGACGTGCTGGCGCAGGACGGGGTGACCGTTTGGAGGGCCGGGACACTCTATCATGGGGACTCGATCACCTACAATTCGGTCACCGGAGCGATGTCCGGCCAGAACATCATGTCAGGGATGGCGGCGGGTCCGGGCATGTTCATCTACAAGGCCGAAGAGTTTCAGTCCGAGAACCGGCTCGCCAACGAGATTGAAGCGTCAGGAGTGAGTTTCACCACGCATGACCTGCAAAATCCGAACTTTCATCTGCGGGCCAGGAACCTGACGGCGATCCCGGGCGACAATGTTCAACTGCGGGACGTGAAGATCTATGGTGGAAATACCCCCATGTTTTGGCTGCCAAAATACACCCAGTCTCTCGACGAGAACGGGCTGACTTTTAGTCCCGGCTATCAGAGCCGCTGGGGAGCTTTCCTCCTGACCCAGTATACAGTCCTTCACGGTGACCACACCCTGGCACGTTACAAGGTTGATCTTCGCAGCCGCCGCGGTCTCGCGGGGGGCGTCGATTTCTTGTCACAGCGACATGCGTCGAACCGGCAAAATCTCACCGGACTGAAGCTGTATGCCTCCCAGGACATCGAATCCACCACGAATCTGGCCGGCACCACGCGGTTTCCGGTTCCCAGCACCCGCTACCGGGTCAATTTCCAGCACCGGGTCTATCTGCCCGGACCTGATGTCAGCACCTGGTACCTGGATTTCGACATCAACAAGATCAGCGACTTCCACTTCTATGAAGACTTCTTTTTCAATGACTTCAGGACTGACCGCGAGCCCGACAATCAGGTCTCTCTGATTCACGCCAATGATGCCTATGTGGCGACCTTGATGGCGAAGTTCAAGGCGAACAACTTCTACCGGACGACCACCCGCCTGCCGGAGCTCTCCGTGGACTTCACCCGCAGGCCTCTTTGGGGTTCAGGCATTTACCACCAGGGCAGTATTTCAGCCGGCATCTACAGCGAGGTGGTGGGCAATCAGGAAGAAGCCGAGTTGAGGCGCTTGCAGGCTCTCGGAGCCGGCGGGCTCGCCGGCGTTGCGGCCGATCCGCTCGGCACCGCCACGAATTCGTTCCGAACACTCGCCGGCCTCCCCCGCGATGTTGGGCTGACAGGAGCCGACGTGACGACAGGCCTGGGGGTGATTTCGAGCCGACTGCAGGAACCCAATTTTGTACGATTCCACACCTATCAGGAACTGCTCTACCCGAAAACCTACCTCGGCTGGCTGTCAGTGACTCCGCGCGTGGGAGCCGGGGTAACAAGCTATCAGAGCATCGATGGAAGCGTGACGGGGCTGCAGCATTTCAGCCGCGGCATTTTCCACCTCGGGCTGGACATCGCGGTCAAGTGGTCGCGCTCCTGGTCCGACGTGCAATCCGACGCGCTCGGACTCGACGGAATCCGGCACGTCTTCCAGCCCTACGTGAACCTCTCCTACCTCGATGCCACGCAGGATGCCGGCGTTCCGGGGATCGACCGGCTTTCCACTCCGACCACGCGTCCGCGTTCCATTGACGTACCGTTCTTCACCGCGGTGGACAGCCTGCGTTCGTGGAACGTCGCGCGAGTCGGCTTCCGAAACCTCCTCCAGACGAAGAGGGACTACCTCGTCAACATGGGCAACGGACAGCTCGTGAGAGCACCTGACGAAGAATCCACGACGACCTACACCTGGGCTGGAATGAACACCTATGTGGATATCTTCGGCAAAGATCCTGAATTTGGGAGGGACATGTCGAACTTGTACAACGAGTTGTTCTGGCGCCCCGTTCCATGGATTTCCCTGAATTCAGACTGGCAGATTCCGATCATAGGCGGCTTGGGTAACTTCACTGAATTCAACAACTTCATTTCCTGGATGCCTTCCAAGAACGCGACATGGGATATCGGCCATCAGTACATCAACGATCACCCCTTCTTCGGAGACAGCAGTCGGGTTTTCTCGCGGATCTATGGACGCCTGACCGACAACTACGGGCTCAACATGGTGCATGTCTTCGAGGCGGACGACGGCATTCTGGAATTCCAGAGCTACAGCCTGACGCGGGATCTGAGCAGTTGGATCGCCTCGGTGGGAGTCATGGCGCGTGACAACCGCAACGGCGTCTCCGACTACGGCATCCTGCTGTCTTTCACGCTCAAGGATTTCCCCCAGCTCAATTTCAATTTCGACATCGACCCGAACCAAACGACGCGCGGCGGAACTCCCTGACGGGGCATTCCAAACCGGCAGCCCGTTTGCCGGCCTTGAGGTCGGCGCTCTTCAATCCTGAGAGACGCCACATCGAACCCGACATCCAGCGAATGAAGCTCACCATTATAGGATCAGGCTACGTCGGATTGACGACGGGAGCATGCTTTGCGGAAGCGGGGCATCATGTGCTCTGCGTTGACAATGACGCGGAGAAAGTCCGGATGCTTCTCGACGGGGAGGTGCCCATCTACGAACCCGGGCTGGAGGACCTGCTGCGAAAAAACACGGCCTCCCGCCGCCTCACCTTCACCAATTCCATCGAAGAGGGGGTCCGACATGGGGAGGTGCTCTTCATCGCCGTTCCCACCCCTCCACAGCCCGACGGGAGCGTCGATCTGAGCTACATCGAGAAGGTCGCCCTGGAGATCGCCGAGCACCTGGACAGCTACCGAGTCATCGTGGATAAAAGCACCGTTCCAGTCAAAACCGGGGAACGCGTGACGCAGACCATCCGCCGCTATGCGAAACCAGGAGTCGAGTTCGACGTCGTCAGCAACCCCGAATTCCTCCGGGAGGGCTGTGCGGTCGAGGATCTCATGAAGCCGGACCGCATCGTCATCGGCGGAAACAGCGACCGCGCCCTGGCCCTGATGCAAAAGGTTTACGAGCCGTTCATCGCCCCGGTGATCGTCACGGACATCAACAGCGCCGAATTGATCAAGCACGCGGCGAACTCCTTCCTGGCGCTGAAGATCTCCTACATCAACGCGCTCTCCGAGATCTGCGAGGTCAGCGGTGCCGACGTGGTGAAGGTAGCCGAAGGGATCGGCTCCGACCGGCGCATAGGCCGGGCCTTTCTGAACGCCGGCCTGGGCTACGGAGGCTCCTGTTTTCCAAAGGACATCTCCGCATTCATCGCCATCAGCAAAGATCTGGGAGTCCCCTTCAAACTCCTCGGCGAAGTGCAGTCCATCAACAGGCATCAGCTCCAGCGCTTCATCAAGACGGTGCGCGAAGCCCTTTGGATCCTGAAGGACAAAAGGATCGCCGTCTGGGGTCTCAGCTTCAAACCCCACACCGATGACGTCCGGGATTCGATCGCCATCACGTTGGTCGAAACGCTGGTCTCCGAGGGAGCCCGGATCACCGCCTTCGACCCGAAGGCCATGGAAAAGGCCCGTGCGCTGCCCGTGGGCTCTCAAATCGAACTCGCAGAGTCGGCCATCGAGGCCGCCCGGGGTGCCGAAGCGCTCATCATCGCCACGGAGTGGCCCCAGTTTGCGGCGGTCAATCTCGGTCAGTTGCGGGACGTCATGCGCACGCCTCTCATCTTTGATGGACGCAATCTGCTGGATCCCGCAGTGGCCGCCGAGTTCGGGTTCCAGTACCACGGCATCGGTCGCGGCCAACCGGTCGTGCGCGGTTAAGAAAGGGAAACAAAAGTCCCCTCAACAGGATCGACTTCGCAGAACATCCCGTCGAAAATCGCGACGGGCATAGATACGGAAAAACCGAAACTCACATTCCCCCGCCACTCTTGGCGAGGAAATTCAGGGCGAGTGTGGCGACGGCGAGAAGGAAAACCAACCAGGCGAGAGGCATAGCGACGGGAAGTAGAGTTTAGAATGACGAACGACGGCTCAGGGAATGGCTGGAAGGGTATCCTTGAACTTGTTGGTCCAGACGCCCGTGATCGCGTTCCTGCTTTCCCATGCCTGACGGTTTTCCGCAGGCACCATGATGGGCGAGCTGCCGGTGGGGTCCGACTGCACGGCATCCGAGCCGAACATCTGCACCACCATCAGCAGTGCGGAGAGCACGAAGCAGATCACGGAGAGCGGCACCAGCCCGGCTTCGGGATCTTTTTCCTCGTAGAACTGCTCGGCATCGGCGGCGGCGCTGCGCTTCACGGGAGCGCTCGGCGGTGCCGAAATCGACGGACGCTTCATCACCTGCGTCGGGGCAAGTTTTACCGTGGCCTTCGGCAGCGGAGCGGAACCCGCCATCGGACCCGTGGACGCACCCGGAGGACGCGGAGCGGCCGGACCCGGCTTTTTCTGAAGGGGGACCGTGGGGGCGCCTGCTTCCACGCGTGGAGCCGCACCGGGATTCTGGGCCAGTGGTCGGGTGGCAATCGGCAGCCCGGCGGACGGTGGGGCGACGGGACGCGGCATTCCGGCGGTGGAAGGCGGAACGGGGCGCGGAGCAGTGGGAGCTCCGGCGGCCGGGCGGGCCGGGGGCGGCACAGCGGAGGAGGGAGGAGGTGCCGCAGGAGGAGGAGCGCTCGAAACGGGGACGGCCGAGGTCGTCCGCTTGGAGGGACCTGAAGGCGGGGCCGGAAGCTTGACCGGGGATGTGCTGGACTTCGGTGCAGGCGGCGGAAGCGGCGCGGACGGGAGCTGAATCGGCGCGGTCGCCTTCTTGGCGACGGTGGGCACGGCGGAAGTGGTGTGCAGGGAGGGGACGTTGCCCGTGGATGGTGAGACGGGGGCGGTCGATTCACGGGGCTGCGTGACCCCCGCACCCGGACGGCCGCGCAGCGTGATGCGCACAGTTTCCTTCTTCAGCGGGACCGCTGCGGTCTTCGGAGTCGTTGGAGGCGGAGGTGTTGGCGTGTTTTCGGAGTCGCTCATGGGAAATGGACAGAATTCCGTCCATTTAGCGAAATTCACGCCCGTGCGTCAATCCCTTTCTCCTCACGGGTTGCAAAAGACGGCTGCTTGACCGTTAGTTTGCGGCTCTGCGTCGCTGCGGCGGCCACCAATCACCTCATGAACATCCTTGTCACTGGCGGAGCCGGATTCATCGGCTCCCACACTGTCGAACGCCTCCTCCGCGATCAAGCGGGCCGCGTCACCGTCCTCGACAGCCTCAACGACTACTACAATCCGGCCATCAAACGCGACAACCTCCGCGCCCTCGGCCCGGACGTCATTTTCCGCCAGGGGGAGCTTACCGACCCGCAGTTCGTCGCCGACGTTTTCGACGAGGGCCGTTTCGACGCCGTCATCCACCTCGCCGCCCGCGCCGGCGTGCGTCCTTCCATCGAGCAGCCGGAGCTCTACATCGACACGAACATCAAAGGCACCTTCAACCTCCTCGAAGCCGCCCGCCGCACCGGAGTGAAGCATTTCGTCTCAGCCAGCAGTTCCTCCGTGTATGGCGTGAACAAAAAAGTGCCCTTCGCCGAGACCGACCCCATCCTGCAGACCATCAGCCCCTACGCGATGACCAAGATGGCCGGAGAGCAGATGTGCTCGAACTACAGCCACCTCTACGGCATCAAGACCGTCTCCCTGCGCTTCTTCACCGTCTATGGCCCGCGCCAGCGTCCGGACCTCGCCATTTCGAAATTCACACGCCTGATCGAGGACGGCAAACCGATCGACAAGTTTGGCGACGGCACGACCCGGCGTGATTACACCTACATCACGGACATTGTGGATGGGATCATCGGTGCCCTGAACTACCGCACCGGCCCGATCTGCGACATCTTCAATCTAGGCGGCTCGCAGAATGTCTCCCTCAACGACCTCATCACCACCATCGAGGACGCGCTGGGCAAGAAGGCCACCATCAACTCGCTCCCCGAGCAGCCCGGCGACGTGCCCATCACGTCCGCTGACGTGAGCAAGGCGAACGCGCTGATTGGCTTCAAACCGACCACCACCATCGCCCAAGGCGTGCCGAGATACGTCGAGTGGTTCCGCGACATGCGGGCGCGAGGCATCACGGTGTGCTGAGTAAAACAGGCAATCGACGATAGCCAATGCCGGCAAAGACCGGCCAGCCATCACCTATCATCTCTTCCAAGCCCCCGGCTCAAAAGTGCGGTGCCGAAACCGTGCCCTCCTCAATCTCCTGCCGCCTCTTGCGCACGATGCCGTCCGCGATGTCGGTGACCATCTCCTCCAGCAGCAGGCGCAGGTGGCTGCCGGGGCGGTAATCCGCCGGCGCGATGTGTTTCACACGATCGGCGGCACCGGTGAGTTGGTAGCATTTGCGGAAGCTGCTACGGCTTGCCTCATCTGGATTGTAAACCGCCACCGCGTGGCCGCCGTAGCGCTTCATCAGGGTGAAGCAGGGCACGTCCGTCGGACCGTCGCCCACATAGATCATGTGCTGGAAGGGGATGGGCCGCAGCTCGTGGGCCATGTGGTCGTTCACGTCCTCGTGCGGCTCCAGCATGCCTTTGTTGATGCGGAAGATGTACTGCGTCTTCGTGGTGTGGCTGATCACCCGCTTCGGGAAGGTGATGCGGCCGTTTTTGTCCTCGCCGAATTCGCAGCCGAAGATGCGTTTGATGTAGGGAGCGAGAGCGGAGCCATCGATCAGCGCCTTCAGTCCACTGGAGATGATGTAGTGCTCGATCGTCACACCGAGCAGCCTGTGCTCGTCTTTGAGCACGTTGTTCAGCTCCCCGAAGAGTTCCGGCACGCCTTTGAAAAAGCGCAGTTTCGCGCCCAGCTTGCGCAGGTCCTCATTCGTCGGCCGGTCCATGTCCAGGTAGTCCAGCATGCACTTCAGGTAGGCCAGTTCCCCGTCGTAGCCTTCCGTGTCCACCAGCTCACGGCTGCGCTTCCAGAACTGCCCGGGATTGATCCCGAAGTGCGGGAAGAGCGTCTCGTCCTGCATGTACGTCGGACTCAGGGTCTGATCGTAGTCGTAGATGATACCGATGGTGGTCTGCTGGGAAGCCATGACGGGAGAGTTGACAGTGGTTTACGGTCGTTGGCGATGGTTGACAGTGGTTTGAAACAATCGTCAACAACAGTAAACCACCGTCAACAACCGCAAACCCTCCGATCACACCAGCGCCTTGAACGCACCGGCGAGGGTCGGATGCCGGAAAACGTAGCCCATCTCCGTCGCGACGCGAGGAATCACTCGCTGGCCGCCCAGCAGCATCTCGTCCGCCATGCCGCGCAGCATCAGCCGCAGGGCGAAGGCTGGCGCGTGGCAGAAGGCGGGTCTGTGCAGCGCCGCCGCCAGCCTCCGGGTGAACTCCGCATTTGATACCATCTCCGGTGCGCACAGGTTCACCGGACCGCGAACCTCTTCCGTTTCGATCGCCCTCACGATGAGTCCTGCCGCATCGTCGATGTGGATCCACGCCATGCCCTGCGTCCCCTTCCCCAGTCTGCCGCCGAGTCCGAAACCGAACACCTTCCGCAGCAGCGGAAAGGCACCTCCGTCCGCGCCCAGCACCATGCCTGAACGCAGATTCACCACGCGCATGCCGAGGGACTCCGCCCGCCGCGCCGCCTGCTCCCAGCCCACGCACACCTCTGCCAGAAAGCCCTCTCCATGCGGAGCGCTCTCATCCACCGGCTCGTCGCCGCTGTTTCCGTAAAACCCGGCCCCCGAGGCGCAGACCAGCACCTTGGGGCGGTTCTCCGGCTTCCAGGTGCCCAGATGCGCCACCAGCGCCTCGGTGAAGTCCACGCGGCTCTTCCAAATGCGGTCACGCTTCTCCTGCGTCCACAGTCCCATCAGCGACTCGCCGGCCAGATGCACCAGGGCGTCCAGCCGCGTTTCCGGCAGCGCATGGGCGGCCTCCTTCGGCGCAGCCAGCGTCTGCCGCGCCCCTGGCACCACCGCAGCCGCCCGCCTCGAGTAGGCGACCACCTCGTGCCCGCCCTTCGCGGCGAGAGCGGTCAGATGCCCGCCGATGAATCCCGTCGCTCCTGTGATGCCGATGCGCATGATGTCAGTGGGTTTGAATGGGAACCAGCATCTCGTTCCGCCGCAGAAAGCCCGGTGTCCAGGGCGGATCGTAGTAGGCGCTGAAAGGCTGGCCGCTGGTCCGGAGCCTGTTCTGCGCCATCCAGGCCTTCAGCTTCTCCAGGGCCTGCGGCTCGCTCTTTGCGCTGCGGCCGCCGCTGTAGCGGTAGGCGGCCACGCGCTGCGCCTTCATCGTGTCCACGCTCACCTGATCGGAGGCCGGGGCGGGCGCGTTCGTCCTGTGCTTCTCCGGCACCACAAAGGCCATCTTCCCATCCACCATGAAGACCGGCGTCGTCATGGCGATCTTCTCCTTCTCCACGTTCCCGCCGTCGATGTAGCGGAACAGCCGCATGAAGCCGGAGCCGGAGGCGTCGCTGCGGGTGGTGGCGATCCTGATCTCCGGATACTCGCGAATCTCAAAGGCGCCGTCCGTGCGGACGACCTTGTAGGGCGCGGTCTCGTAACCCGCCCGTGACGTGCTGCACGCGGCGATGCCGACGACCACGACAAGGATCCCGACGCTGAGGGTGATGAACATCTTCATGGCAGAGAATACGCCTGCCGCTGGAAAAAGGCGGCCCTCCTTTGGCCGCAGGGGGGCAGGGTACGAGCGACGAGGGTGGCGGGCACGAGCGACGAGGGCGGCGGGTACGAGCGACGAGGGCGGCGGGCACGAGCGACGAGGGCGGCGGGTACGAGCGTCGAGGGCGGCGGGCACGAGCGACGAGGGCGGCGGGTACGAGCGTCGAGGGCGGCGGGTACGAGCGTCGAGGGGCCGGGGCAGCGGCCCTTCAGAGGCTACCTTGGCGCCAAAGTGACGCTTTCAGTTCCCGGGCTTCCCGAGCACCAGGCACCGAAACGACCGCCCCAGGAAGGCCGGGTGGGTGAGGGACTGGAACTGGCGCATCGCGGCGGCATCCAGCGGGCGGCCTTCGAGGCTCTTCAGCCAGGGCACGGCCAGGCGCCCCAGATAGCGGCCCTGCAGGTCGTACTCCCGCTGCGGCAGGCCATGGCGGGCGGCTTCGTCGATGAGCCGGGTGAAGTCGATGTGCGTGGTGAGGTCGCAGTCGCCGAGATCCTCCAGCACGCGGTCGTCCATCTGATGGGCGCGGTAGCGGCGCAGGGTTCCGCCGGCGCGGCTGTCGGCATGGAATTCCACCGCATCCAGGCCGTAGTCGGCGATGAAGACGGCCCCGCGAAACGCCGCCTGCGCGAGCTCCCGCACCCAGGCGAGCATGGCGAGGTTGATTTCGAAGGTGTGGCCGGCGGCCAGGTCACGCGGCAGCCGCGCCGCCTCCGCATTCAGCTCCGATGAGGACAGATCTCCTGGGCTGAACCGGAAGGCTTCGGTCCCATCCGCCTCGACGTACATTTCCTCCCAGCGTTCCCCATTCCACCGCACGAGATGGACCGGGAAGGCGTCGGGCAGCTCGTTGCAGAGGAAGAAAGCGTGGCGCGGGCCGGCCTGCAGCGCGGCGAGGCCCTGCACCCACTGCACGCGGTCGCCGAGGCGCTGCGCCTGGGCTTCGCGGTAGCGCGGGTTCGGCTCGACGATGAGGTAGGGCAGCGGCGCGTCCCCGAGCGCGGCGAGCACGTCCTCGGCGAGCTGGCCGTCATGCGCGCCCTGCTCGATGATCGTAAAATCCTCCGGCTGCCCCAGCGCCCGCCATTCCTCGACAGCCCGCATGGCCAGCAGCCTGCCGAACAGCGGCCCCACGCTGACGCTGGTGAAAAAATCCCCCTGCCGGCCGATGCGGCGCGGCCCCGGCCCATAATAGCCATGCTCAGGGTGGTAGAGCGCCGTTTCCATGACCTCCGCGAAGGTCAGCCGCCCGCCGGAAGCGGTGGAGAGGCGTGCGCGGAGCAGGCGGGCGAGCGGGGTCATGCGGAAGACGGGAAAGAAGTGGCGCGGACTGTGAAGGGCGGGTAACTTCCCCGCTCTTTCCTCTGCCCCACCATGTTCCGAGATGATCCCGATCCCCAGCCTGTGCGCAACTGGCGCGGCGAATCCGGCCTGAAACTGCCGCTCTACCGCCGCGGCTGGTTCAATGCCCTGCTGGCCCTTTTCATCCTCGGCATCTTGGCCGCCTTCGGCGTGTACAGCGTGGTGGTGGCGCCGCTGAAGCGGGACGCGGAGAAGTTTGACCTGCAGGAGCTGAAGAAGCTGGAGGCCGCCAGCATCATCTACGACCGCAACGGCGACGAACTGGCCCGGCTCTACGTGCTGAACCGCACGCCGGTGCCGATCACGGACGTGCCGCAGCATTTCATCGACGCGCTGGTGGCGCAGGAGGACAGCCGCTTCTTCAAGCACGACGGTGTGGACTACATCGGCCTGGCCCGTGCGATGAAGGAGAACATCACCGCCGGGCAGGTGACGCAGGGCGCGAGTACGATCACGCAGCAGCTGGCGCGGCAGACCTTCCAACTGCTGGAGCGCAGCTACCGGCGCAAGATCCTGGAGGCCTCCCTGGCGCAGCGCATCGAGAAGAACTTCTCGAAGCCGGAGATCCTGGAGCTCTACCTGAACCGCATCTTCTTCGGCCTGAACTTCTACGGCGTGCAGGCCGCGGCGCGCGGCTACTTTGGCAAGGATGTGAAGGAACTCACCATCGAGGAGTCGGCGACGATCTGCGGCCTCATCAAGAGCCCGAACAACATCCAGCCCCTGCGCCACCCGCAGCGGGCACTGAAGGAGCGCAACTCCGTGCTCGACCGCATGGTCGCGGAGGGCACGCTCAACATGGAGGATGCAGCCAGGCTGAAGATGAAGCCGCTCGTCACCGCGCCGCAGAGCAGCGACCCGCGCCTGAGCTACGTCTTTGACGCCGTGCGCCGGGAGGTGGTGAACATCGTCGGAGAGGAACGCGCCTCCATCGGCGGCTTTCAGATCTACACGGGCATCGACCAGGACCTGCAGAAGGCGGCGGAGATCTCCGTGAACAAGCACCTGGCGGAAGTCGAGGCGCGGCCCGGCTACGAGCACCAGACCATGGCGCAGTTCAACGCGATCATGAGCGACTACCGCGCCCGTTTGAAGCGCGGAGAGATCGACCCCTCCACCCCGCGTCCACTGCCCGAGTACCTGCAGGCCGCCGCCCTGATGATCGACAACAAGGACGGCACCATCCTTGCCATGGTCGGCGGGCGTGACTTTGGCGACAGCCAGTTCAACCGCGCGATGGACGGCGTGCGGCCCGCGGGCACGGCCTTCACCCCCTTCGTCTATGCGGCGGCCTTCAGCAGCCCCGGCATCTATCCGGGCACCAAGGTGGACGACGCGCCGCTGGACAACCGCCGCGTGATGATCGGCGGCCTCACCGGCATCCTCGGAGAGTGGGGTGCGGAGGTGGACAATCCGAAGTGGACCCAGGAGCCCATGAGCTCGCGCGAGGCGCTGGTGCTCGGCCGCAACTCCGCCACCGTGCGCCTCGGAGAACGCGTGGGCGTGCCGATGCTCAAGGAGGTGGCGAAGAAGGCCGGCATCGAGACCGAGCTGCGCGACTACCCCTCCTCCTTCCTCGGTGCCAGCGAGGCGCGGCTCAGCGAGATGTGCATCGCCTACACGAACTTCCCGAACGTCGGCAGCCGCCCGCAGAAGCTGCACCTCATCCAGCGCATCACCGACAGCAGCGACAAGGTGGTTTACCAGATTTCCGAACAGGCCCTGCAGACCGTGCAAAGCATGGACCCCATCGCCGCCTACCAGACGCACACCTGCCTCGTCGAGGCCCTGCACCGCGGCACCGGCAGCCCCGCCGTTTCGGATTACAAGCTCGGCGACTTCCCTTGCGGCGGCAAAACGGGCACCCACTATGAGTTCAAAGACCTCTGGTTCCTCGGCTACACCTCCGGCGTCACCTGCGGCCTGTGGGCCGGCTTTGACAAAAGCAAGACCATCTACCCCGGCGCCTTTTCCAACCGCATTCTCCTTCCCGCCTGGGTGGACATGATCAACGCCAGCACCAGCCGCTTCACCCCGGAGGAAATCACCCCGCCGCAGATCGCCGACCGCATCGAAATGTGCCAGCGCAGCGGCATGCGGGCCACCGACTACTGCTATGAGAAGGTCAAGGGGCCGGACGGCGTGGAGAAATCCGTGCGCTCCACCTACTTCGAGTACCTGCGCCCCGGCACGCCGCTGGACGGCTTCTGCACCGCCCACACCGGTGAAGGCGTGGACCTCGCCGCCGACAACTTCAAATTCCGCATGCCCGGCGGCGGCATCAGCGCCGCGCCGCTCATCGCCGAATCGGCCAAGTGGGTCCACATCGAACCCGTGCGCATGCGCGCCCTCACCGTCATCGGCGAGGATCCCTACGAGTCCGAACAGGCCATCCCCCGCGCCCGCGCCGTGAACGACGACGGCACCCCCGTCCGCAAGGCCATCCCCGTCGATGCCATCGGCAGCGGCGAGGAGGAACTCCCCATCAAGCTCGCCCCGCCGCCGCCGATGAAGATCGAGTTTTGAGGAAGGGGAAGCTCCGCCCCGGCAAAGTCCCCGCCGGTATCGACGCTTCGGCACGCCGGTGAGGTTCGCGAATTTCTTTGTGACCTCACAGGAATAGTCATTGTCCTGCATGTTTGGCTTCCGACATTGTCATTCATGGAACCCTCTGACGAACAGGCAGCAACGATATCCACGCGGGCTGCGTTGTGGAGTGCCTTCGTCACAGTTTTCGTCATCTGCCCGTGGTCGATGGTGGCGCTTTGGGCTGTTCTAATAACTTTTTGGTTCGGCGGTGCCGGCTTCCCCAGCAATATCCCAATAGTCAGGGATATACCTTCGCCCGTATGGGCTGTTTTATTGATATGGTTTGTTCACAGCCTGGGTGTTTCTGTTTGGGCAAAGTGCCGCAAGAGGAGCAGCTTCGTTGGTCTCATCATCGGTTGGTCGCTGTTGTCTGCAGGCATGGCTGATCGCTTGCCAGGCATGATCCAAATACTTGTGAACTCGGATGACACAATCCAGCTTTTGGGAGCAACAATCTCAACTGCCGTCCTTGTAATCGGCTGGTTGGTTTCTGGGATTGTGATTTTACAACGCGCCTTCGCCAAGAACCGATAACAACCGTTCTTTCCTCGACTCAACCATCCCTCCCCAGCGCCTTCACCAGGAACGCCCACTCGTCCGCGACCTTCTCGATGGTCTTGTTCAGCGCCGTGCCGGCACCATGCCCGGCGCTTGTTTCGATGCGGATGAGCACCGGTGGGCCGTCCTTGGCCTGGCATTCCTGGAGGCGGGCGCCGAATTTGAAGCTGTGCGCGGGCACCACGCGGTCGTCGTGGTCGCTGGTGAGCACGAGCGTGGCCGGATAGCGGGTGCCGGGCTTGAGGTTGTGATACGGCGAATACTTCAGCAGCGCGTTGAACTCGGCCTTGTTCTCGACCGAGCCGTAGTCGCTCTTCCAGCCCCAGCCGATGGTGAACTTCTCGAAACGCAGCATGTCCAGCACGCCGACGGCTGGCAGCGCGGCGGCGTAGAGTTCGGGACGCTGGGTCATGCACGCGCCGACGAGCAGTCCGCCGTTGCTGCCGCCCTGGATGGCGAGTTTTTCGCGTGAGGTGTATTTGTTCGCGATCAGCCACTCCGCCGCGGCGATGAAGTCGTCGAACACGTTCTGCTTGCCGAGCTTGATGCCCGCCTGATGCCATTCGCGGCCGTATTCGCCGCCGCCGCGCAGGTTCGGCATCGCAAACACGCCGCCCATCTCCAGCCAGACAGTCCGCGAGGTCGAAAAGCCGGGCGTGAGGCTGATATTGAAGCCGCCGTAACCGTAGAGCAGCGTCGGATTCGAGCCGTCGAGTTGGAGGCCTTTCTTGTGTACGATGAACATCGGCACCTTCGTGCCGTCCTTGCTCGCGTAGAACACTTGCTTCGTCTCGAACGCCGATCCGTCGAACTTCACCTCCGGCTTGCGCCACAGCGTGCTTTCGCCCGTCGTCAAGTCCATGCGGTAGATCGCGCCGGGCTCCGTGAAACTCGTGAAGCTGTAAAACGTGC
This sequence comes from uncultured Prosthecobacter sp., assembly GCA_964452755.1. Classification (GTDB taxonomy): domain Bacteria; phylum Verrucomicrobiota; class Verrucomicrobiia; order Verrucomicrobiales; family Verrucomicrobiaceae; genus Prosthecobacter. The sequence goes on from CAYVQY010000003.1 coordinate 416,479, forward strand.
TCGTGTCCGTGCGATGACCACCAAAGCCGCCAGCGGATCCGATGCCGGGCAGCTTAACGTCGCGAACCTCCGTCCCGGCCATCTCGTAGCCCTTCACCTCGGTCTGCGCATCGCGCAGATACTCGCAGAACATCCAGCCCCCGACCGTGCTGACGCCTTCCAGCAGCACCTTCGGCACCTCAGGCACGACGATGCGCCAGTTGCCACGCTGCGGTTTATTCACGTCGATGGCGATGACCTGGAAGCAGGGCGCGTTCAGATCCGTGCGGAAGTAGAAAACGGGACCGTCATTGTCGATGAAGGAGTAGCGCGCATCGTAATCGTTGAGCAGCTCCACCACCGGCGCATCAGCGGCGATTTTCTTGTAAAACACACGGTTCTTCGGCTCCGTGCCCAACCACACCTGAATGATGAGATACTCGCCATCCTCGGTCACATGACCTCCAAAGCCCCACTTCGGCTCCTCTTTGCGTTCATAGACGATCACGTCCTCGCTCTGTGACGTGCCGAGCTTGTGGAAGCACAGCTTGTGAAACTCGTTCTTCGCCGTCAGCGCCGCCCCAGCCTTCGGCTCGTCATAGCGCGAGTAAAAGAAGCCGCTGCCGTCCTTTAGCCACGACACGCCGCTGAACTTCACCCATTTCACCACGTCTTCGAGATCACGCCCACTGGCGATGTCGCGCACGCGAATCGTCGTCCAGTCGCTTCCGGCCTCTGATACGCCATACGCCATGAGTTTGCCGTCCTCGCTCGGCTCATAGTCGGTCAAAGAGGTCGTTCCGTCCTCCGACATCGCATTCGGATCGAGCAAGACAGTCGCCTTCCCCTCCAGAGCTTCCGCCGTCATCAGCACCGACTGGTTCTGCAGACCAGAGTTGTGCGAGTAGAACCAGCGTCCGCCACGCTCAAACGGCATGCCCACGCGCTCGTAGTTCCACAACTCCTTCAGTCGCGCCTTGATCTCCTCGCGACTCGGCAGCTTCTCCAGATAGCCGAACGTTACCTCATTCTGCGCCTTCACCCAGGCCTTCGTCTCCTCGGAGTTGTCATCTTCCAGCCAGCGATACGGATCCGCCACCCGCACGCCATGCAGCGTGTCCACCACCTCCTCCTTGCGGGTCTGTGGATAGTTCAGGGTTTCGGCAGTGAGAGAAGAAGCAGTCAGCATGAGCAAAAATGCGGCGCGCATGCCGACACATTGCGCAGCGAGCGGGGCCTTTGCAATACCTCACGCTTTTGGCGACGCCATCGCAGCCCGTTCCTCAAGGCGCGCCGGGTTGTTGAAGCGAAGGAGTTTTGCAGTGGCTTTTCCGGTCTCGGTTCTTCCAACAATCTTCAGCCCGCGAATCTCAAAATGCTCGTGCCATTGGTCCTTTCGCGGATGAAACAAAGGCACCACACGTTTGCGCGAATCCAAGGTCGCGATGTCCGCCCCCTTGTGTCGATTGCAGTAGGCGCAGCAGAAAGCCAGATTGCCGACCGTCGTCCTGCCACCGTGCTTTTCGCTGATGATGTGATCCACCTCGCAGCCCCATAAGGTGTCATCCTCATGAATCAGACAATATTCGCAGCGCCGGGACGCCCGGGCTGCGACCTTGCGCCTGAGAACAGCGGCGATATGGGTCTCACTCACAACGGATAATCTGGCGCGCCCGGGCTTTGGCGAGACGCATGAGGTGCTCAAGCTGCAGATACTCGTCCAACTCTCGTTTCTCCTCCGGCAGCAACCCGGAGGTTTTCTCCCTCGCCAGCAAGGCCGCCACCCTTTTTCGCGCCTTGGCGGAGGGCTTGAAAGCAGCCACATCCGAGCTGGTGCTGCCGCCCGCGACAAATTCGATGATTTCCTGATGAGCCTTGGTCATGGGGAAAGCTAGCCATCTTCCGCCATTTTCCAATTCCCATTTCGCCCGCTATCAGGCATCCTGCGCGGACCCTTTTCCCCGCGCACACCATGTCCATCACCCCCGACCAATACGAAAAGCTAGGCTCCTTCTACCTCGGCCGCGAATACGATCTCGAAGCAAAGCAGATTCAGGATGACCTTGTGCTCTATGATTCGAAGGATCTCGTCACGCATGGCGTCGTGCTTGGGATGACCGGCTCCGGGAAAACGGGCCTTTGCCTCGCGCTGCTCGAAGAAGCCGCCATCGACGGCATCCCGGTCATCGCCATTGATCCGAAGGGCGATATCGGCAATGCGCTGCTCACCTTCCCGAATCTGAGCCCGGAGGAATTTCGTCCGTGGATCAATGAGGACGAGGCTCGCCGAAAAAATCAGTCGATGGACGAATACGCCGCCTCGCAGGCGGCGCTCTGGAAGAAGGGCCTCGGCGAGTGGGGCCAGGACGCCAGCCGTATTCAGAAGCTGCGCGAGACCGTCGATATGACGATCTACACGCCCGGCAGCAGCGCCGGGCTACCGGTTTCGATCCTCAGTTCGCTCGACTGTCCGCCGGATGCCGTGATCGACGATGCCGAAACCTTTGCGGATCGCATCGAGAGCACCGTTTCCTCGTTGCTCGGCCTGCTCGGCATCGAGGCCGACCCAGTGCAGTCACCGGAGCACATCCTGCTCAGCAATATCGCCGCGCATGCTTGGAAGAACGGCCAGAACATCAGCCTCGCCAATCTCGTCCGCCAGATTCAAAACCCGCCGATTCGGAAGATCGGCGTGGTCGATGTCGAGAGCTTCATGCCGGAAGCCAAGCGCTCTGCCTTGGCGATGAAACTCAACAACCTCATCGCCAGCCCCGGCTTCGCTTCCTGGCTCGAAGGCGAGCCACTCGACATCCAGCGCATGTATTACACGCCTGAGGGGAAGCCGCGCGTCACCATCTTCTGCATCGCTCACCTGAGCGACACCGAGCGCATGTTCTTCGTCTCGCTGCTGCTGAATCAGCTCCTCGGCTGGATGCGCTCGCAGCAGGGCACCACCTCCCTGCGCGCCATGTTCTACATGGATGAAATCTTCGGCTACCTGCCGCCCACGGCCATGCCGCCGTCGAAGAAGCCCATGATGCTGCTACTCAAGCAGGCGCGCGCCTTTGGGATCGGGCTGCTGCTGGCCACGCAAAATCCTGCCGACCTCGACTACAAGGCGCTGGCTAACATCGGCACGTGGTGGCTCGGACGTTTGCAGACGGAGCGCGACAAGATGCGCGTGCTCGAAGGTCTCGAAGGCGCCGCCAACACTGCCGGCGGCAAATTCGACAAGGCCGCGATGGAGCGCACGCTCGCCGGGCTCGGCAATCGCATTTTTCTCATGAACAACGTGCATGAGGACCATCCCGTGGCCTTCCATGTGCGCTGGGTGCTTGCCTACCTCGGCGGCCCGCTTTCGCGCTCGCAGATCAAGCAGCTCATGGACCCCATCCGCCCGGCAAAGAACGAAATAGCCGCCGAGGACGACGGCTTCGCTCCTCCCGGCTCCAGCAACCCCGCCGCCGAGCGCAACACCGTGCGCCCGCGCCTGCCGGAAAACGCCACCGCCTTGTTCCAGCCGACGGAGGAAGACGGCGAGCGCGTCACCTACGTGCCAGCCATCCTGCGCAGCGCCGTGGTGAATTTCGACGACGCCAAACGCAAGATCACCGGCAAGAGCAGCATCACGCTCGTCAACGTCATCGACAGCGAGAAGCAGAAGGTACTCTGGGATAAATTCGTGGACATCCCGAAGGACGTCGATTTGTCGAAGTTCGACTCCGAACCCGTCGCCAATGCCGCCTTCGCCGATCTCCCCGGCCCCGCGTTGAAATCCAGCACCTATACCAGCATCGCGAAGGACTTCGAAGAGTGGGTCTATTCGAATCACACGCTCGAGGTCTATTACAGCCCGCTGCTCGACGCTTATTCGAATCCCGGCGAGAAGCAGGACGAGTTCAAGGCCCGCATCACCCAGACGACGCGCGAGAAACGCGACGCCGCCATCGAGGAGCTCCGCCAGAAAACCGAGAAGGCCCTCAAGTCGTTCGAAGCCAAGGCCGCCAAGGCCGAGCTCAAAGTCGAAACCCAGAAATCGCAGGCCTCCAGCGCGAAACTCAGCACCGTCGTTCAGATCGGCAGCAGCCTCCTAGGTGCGTTCATGGGACGGAAATCGAGCCTCCTCAAAACGAGCACCATCGGCAGCGCCAGCCGCGTCATGCGCGAGTCCTCCGAGGCAAAAGCCGCCGAAGCCGAACTCGACCGCGTCAAAGCCGACATGGCCGAACTCGAACAGCAGACGGCCGATGAAACGCAAAAGATCCGCGACCAGTACGACCCTGCCGCGCTGACGCTCGAGACCGTCAAACTCACGCCCGTGAAGAAGAACATCCAGGTGACCGCAACGGGGATTTTGTGGCTCGCGAAGGCGTAAACCAAAAGCTTGGAATCTCCTGCAACCGAGCATTCAGAGAGTCGTCTAGAGCGCTAAAGTGGGTGGCCCGCCACTTATCTTCACTTATCTGCTGTAGAATTTCGCCTTGTTTCGCCATCGCTTTTTTGACACAGTCGCTTCGATCTCAACTGAAACCTTATGCATTCCAGCCAACTTCCCCAGCCTAGGTCATATAGGTCAAGCGTAATTCTCTTCATGCTCGTGGGTGTCTGGGGCACACTCGGAGCAGACGCGGAAAATCAAGGCCTCGGCAAGGTTTTGAGTGGTGTTGATTGGAAGAAGCTCGCACGAACCATACCCGATGACCCCGAATTCCAGTCATCGGTGCGTGGAGTTTTTGGATCTCTAACTTCCGATGGACAACGGAAGGTGACGGATTCGATTAACGGAATGCGAGAGGGGAAGGGCCCCAATGTGACAGGCACGCCAGTCGATACGTTAGTCGCAAAAAAACTAGCGAAGACGCTGAACCCGGTGGTTTTTGATCCCGAATCAAAAAATATTCTGACTGTTTTCGAGGCGAACGGCAATCTGTCCGAGCTAATGGATTCGATCGCAGGCAAGGCTTCGCCATCAACAACGATGGCTCAATCGACTTCTGGGCCGACAACTGCAAATCAATCAGTTAACCCTGCATGGTTCGTGGCAAAAACATGGGTTGCAGATTCAGGAACGAAGTGGTCCTTCAGCGAAGGAGGTGCTGGAGAGAAGGTATTTGGAAATACCAAAACTGCTTTTACGTGGCGGCTCCTGAAATCGGGATTGTTAGAGATTTCGGGAAGGGATACTCCTCAGTCTCCACTTCGCACATGGTTTGTGCAATTTCAGAGTCGCTCTGAGGCGTCGTATGGCACCGCTGAAAACAACCTGCCCAACAAGATGCATCTGCGGTGAATGGCGCAGGCACAATGTTGCCAACTGCGACAAAAACAATTACGCGAGAGCAAATCGCCAATGGGCGAGCAATGCCGTTGCCCTATGTTCTGAAAACGAGGAATCGAGTCTTCCCTCTACTTGTTCAATACACATCCCGCCGATACCGCTTCGCGTCCTTCATCGCCTGGACGTAGGCGGCGGCTTCTTCGGGTGTCTTTCCACCTTCCTTCTCAATGATGGTGTGCAGGGCCTTGTCCACGTCGTTGGCCATGCGGGAGGCGTCGCCGCAGACGTATAAAATGGCGCCTTGTTCGAGCCAGTCCCAGAACTCGGCGCTGTTTTCGAGCATCTTGTGCTGAACGTAGATCTTCTCGGCCTGATCGCGGCTCCAGGCGGTGCTGAACTTCGTCAGCGTGCCGTCGGCGAGATAGGCTTCGAACTCCTCCTTGTAGAAGAAGCAGGACTTGGCGCTGACTTCACCGAAGAAAAGCCACGCCTTGCCTTTGGCATTCGTGGCTTTACGTTCTTCGAGGAAGGCACGGAATGGGGCGATGCCGGTGCCGGGGCCGCACATGATGATCGGGGTCTCCTCCTGCGGTTCGGGCAGGCGGAAGCCTTTGCCGTGATTCACGAAACATGGAATCAGCGTCTCGTTTGGCGTCACGCGTTCGGCGAGGAATGATGAACACACACCGGCGCGGGCGCGACCGTGGCTGTTGTAGCGCACGGTGGCGACGGTGAGATGCACCTCGGTCGGATGAGCCTTCTGACTGCTGCTGATCGAGTAGAGACGGATGTTCAGCTTTTTCTGCGTGGCGATGAACTCCTCCGGCGTGAACTTTGCCGTCGGGTTTTCGAGCAGCAAATCGATCACAAAACGGCCCCAAAGGTAGTCTTTGAGTTCTTCCTTCTTCTCGGGCTGCGATAGGTCCGCCAGCGGCGTATTGCCGCCGGTCTTTTCGACGATGGCCTTGATAAGCTTGTTATCGATCTCGGTGATGAGCGCGCCTTCGATCAGCGCCTGACGAATCGGCACTTCCACCTGCGTCTTCGGATGCTTCACGATCTCCGTGCCGGAAAAGCCGAGCACCTTGAGCGTGTCATCGACCAGCGCAGGATCGTTCGTGGGCTGCACAGCCAGCGAGTCCCCTGGCGTGTATTCGAGTCCGCTGCCATCAAGGTCGATCTCATAGTGAGCGGTGTGCTTGGGCGCGTCCGGGCCGGAAAGGTTGAACATCCGCTTCACTTTCGCGATGCAGGGATTCTTGACGTTGTAAACGGGCTTTCCGGCTTCTGGAGTGCTCATGTGATGGTTGGGCGATGTGGTGCGAGACTAGGAAAGCCGGGTTGAATTGTCAAACCAGCCCTCCGTCAGGCATCAAGTATCAACATCGCCTTCGCACCCACTCCGCTTTCAAGATTTGTCAGTTCCACACTCCCACCGTGCAGTTCCGCGACTTCCTTGACGAAGCACAGGCCAAGCCCCGTGCTTTTCTTGCCGGTGTCGGGCCGTGGCAGCGAATAGAAGCGCTCAAACACACGCTCGCGAGCATAATCGGGAATGCCGGGACCGCGATCTTCGATCTCGATCACCACTTTCGAGTCGAAGCGGTAACCACGGGCGATGATCGCACCGCCCTTCGGCGCAAAGTCGATGGCGTTTTGAATGAGATTGCTCAGGGCCATCTCGACAAGCCATGGATCGCCTTCAATGACGAGACGATCCGCCAGTTCACACTGCAAAGTCACACCGCGTGCTGCGGCGACGAGAGCGTGATGATCCCACGCACGGTCCAGCTTCTCACGCAGGTTCACTGGCACCGGATCTTCGAGCTTCTTCTGCTTTTCGAGTGCCGCGAGGTGCAGGAGTCGTTCGAGCAAGTCGCGCAGCCTCCCGGCTTCGCTGCGAATGTTTTGCAGAAAACGGGCGCGCTTCGGCTCAGGGACATCGCCTTGCAAAATCTCGCTCGCGCCGAGAATCGCGGCCACGGGGCTTTTCAGTTCATGCGTCAGGCTCTGAACGTAATGCTCCACGTATTCGCGGCCTTCGAGCGCGTCGCGCATGTCTTCGAGCGCCCTGGCGAGCGTCTTCATCTGATGACCGGGCATGTGCGGTGAAGTGGAGCGCTCCCCGCGACTCACGGCCAGTGCGTGCTGCGTCAGAACCTCCAGCGGACGAGTGGCCCAGCGCGCAGCGAGGTAGATGCCCAGCAGCATGAGTACCACGGTCGTGACGATGGACCATTTCAACCAGCGCTCCGTCTCCCACACGAAGGCCAGCACGCCGCGTTGTGGCTTGGCGACGCTGATCATGCCAATCATCCGACCGTTCTGCCGGATCGGTGCGCCGACATACATCACGATGGAAAGCGGATCGTATTCACTTGTGCGTGACGACCGGGCACCGTACTCGCCCATCAGCGTGAGATTCACGTCTCGATGATTCGGAATGCTGCCGGGCTTCTCGATGCCGGCGGAGTCAAAAAGCACGCGCCCGCTCGCATCGGTGACATAGACCTGCATGTCCACTTTCGTCTTGCTGAGGTTGTAGATCTGCGCGTTGAGGTCGCGGCTTTGCGCGGCGCGGACCGCGGATTCGACGAGCGCAGACTCCAAAACACCGTCCTTCGCCTGCACTCCGATGATTTCGGCCAGGATGTTCGCCACATCGACCATCGGCTCCTCGATGGCCTCGAAATACTGACGCTCCACACGCCGGATGAGCTGGGAAAACAGCATGCTAAGGCCTACAACGGCGACGAGCGCAAACCCGACGAGAAATCGCGCGGTGAGGCTCATGCTTCAGGCCAGGTTTCGAGCAGCGAGTAGCCCATGCCGCGATGGGTGACGATGGGATCGAGCCCCTCGCGCACGCCGCGCATGCGGGAGCGGAGGGTTTTGATGTGCGTGTCCACCGTGCGCTCCATGGAGGCGTCCGGCTCCTCGGAAGCATGGTCCATGAGCTGCTCGCGGCTGAAAACGCGGCCCGGATGCGCGGCGAAGGCCTTCAGCATGCGGAACTCATAGCGCGAGAGGTTCAAGGAGATGCCAAAGTAAACGGCCTGACAGCGCACATCGTCGATGACGAGCGGGATGGACGGGTCCTGGCCGCTTGGCGGCAGCGGCGTGGCCGAGACGCGGCGCAGGATGGCGCGCACGCGGGCTACGAGCTCGCGCGGGCTGAAGGGTTTTACGACGTAGTCGTCTCCGCCGATCTCCAGTCCCACCACACGGTCCACCTCGCTGGAGCGTGCGGTGAGGAAGAGGATCGGCAGGGAATGGGTCCTGCGGATCGTTTTGCACACCTCGAAGCCGGTCATGTCCGGCAGACCGACGTCGAGAATGACGAGGTCGAAGGCCTGCGACTTCATCTGCTCCAACGCGTCGCGACCGGTGGCGGCGGTCACGACTGCGAAGCCGTCCGCTTCGAGGGCATAGACCACGTTTTCGCAGATGGAGGGTTCGTCTTCGACGATGAGAATGCGGGCTGGCATGACGAGAGTGAGGCGATTTAACGAGTTCAGCGACGGGACATCAAGCAAGTCTTGGTGAAACCGCCCCGAGCTTCTGGCTCCAGTCCACTTTGGCGGTGAGAGCCATCAGGACTCCAAGTGTGACAATGCCGCCAATGGTGAGCGTGAGGCCGGTGAGCCCCTTGAAGAAGAAGCTGTAGCTGAACAGCACCATGTAGGCCGATTGCGCGACCACGGCCACGCGGAACAGAAACTCTCCCGCCGCAGCTCGGAGATAGCCACAGACGAGCAGCAGCGAACAGGCGGCGGCGATGACAAAGCTCAGATGAACGGGGAAAACATCGAGCATGTAGGAGAACAGCAGCGGAAAGGCGAAGAACCCGGCGGCGAGGAAGAAGTAGTTCACCGGGTGCAGCGACATGCCGCGCGAGATGACGGTGATGATGATGACCGTGAAGAACAGCAGCAGCGAGAGAGGCGCATAAAACGAAATCTGCGCGGCCACGGGCCCGGCATTGAGCTCGCGCGGCATTTCCATGCCGATGCCGGGCGCGGAGATGGCGTCTTCGTATTTCCAGATGAGTTGCATGCCCTTCTCGAGTTGTTCACGATCGGTGGGCGAGCTGATGGGGAAGTTCACATCGGTGAAGTCGGTGTTCATCGTGAGGGTGAAGTCGCGGATGCGGCTGGCATCGGCAAAGGCGTAGCGCCAGTGGTCCATGCCGCGGCATTCGTAGCTGACGACGATGGGAATGCTCTCGCCGGGAGCGAGCTGGACGCTGTCGGTGATCACGCCCTGTTCCGGTGCGGCAATGGAATCGCGTGCATTTCCACCGGAACCAAGCGTGAACTTGATCTTGTCGAGCAGCGCCCCCGAACTGGGCAGCTCGAAGTCAATGTCGAATTTTTGCGTGATGGCGGTGCTGTTGCTGAAGGTGTAGTGGCCTTCAAAAGTCGCGCCATAGGTGCGGTGCCAGAGCAGGCCCATTTTCACGGGTTGATAGGAGAGCTTCACCTTCACGTCGCTCTTCGCCGGTTGCAGCGACACGCGGGAACCGCTGGATGACGTGTAACGCGCAGAAGGATGTTTTTGCAGCAGCGGCGGCCCCCAGCGACCGCTGACACTGTCGCCCGTCTGATACGAGACGTGGCTGGTGCGCTGCGTGATGACCGCTCCGAGCAGCCACCAGGCGATGCTGGTGCAGACGAAGATGGAGGCGATGACGATGAGGTGGGTGAGTTTCATAATTCAATGTTCAGAGTTCGATGTTCAGGGTTCAATGTTCGGAGTCAGTTGGTGGTGCGTTTGCGGTAGGTGATGCGGGCCTGGGGCTGTTGATCGCGGCAGAGGGATTTGCGCAGGCGCAGTCCCGGGGCGGCGACTTTGTCGGTGATGGGATCGACGTTGCCGGTGAAGCTGAGGTCGTAGGTGGCGGGCAGTTGCACGTTCCAGTCGATCTGCTTGGCAAAGAGCGGCGTCTGCGGCAGGGCGAGGTCGAGTTCGCCTTCAGCGGCCTGCAAAGCGGTGAGGGTGGAGGTGAAGGAGAGTTTCACTTCGGACTCGGCACCGTCGGTGGCGGGATCATCGAGTGGGATCTCGATGCGACCGTCTGCGCCCGTCGTGGGACGCACGGGCTCGGCATTGACGTGGCATTGCAGGAGTGTCGCGGTCTCAGGGAGCTGCAAGACGAGTTTCACGGGATGATCGTGACGCACGGTGATCGCGCCTTCGGTGAGCACGGAGCCGTCGCGGACGACTTGGGTCGTGTAAGCAGCCGTGGAAATGATGGCGTCGGCGGTGGGACCGGCGAGAGATGATTGCGCGGCTTTGCGTGAGTCTTCGAGGGTGAGCGTAACCTCTCCGCCACTGGCAGGCAGCGCATGCGTGCCGGCCTGAGTGATCGTTTTCGTCGTGGTTCCATGCTGGAGGCGCAGAACCTTGTTTTCCGGAAGCTCCCGGACTTCCAACGCAGCGACAGGCGACGCGGCGAGATGAAGCGTGGTCCCCTGCCCTTCACCGGCGAGCGGGAAGGTGAGCTTCAGCGTTTGTGCGCCGGTTTCATCGGTGACGAGGCTGAGGTGTTCGTCATCGACGACGAGGCGTGCATCCTTCGGTTCCACCGAGATCGCGCCTGCCCCCGCCCCGGCGACTGGAATGGCATGCCATCCGGCGTCGAAGCTCCCCACCTGCATCTCGGCAATGATCGCACCTGCCTTCGAATCAAGCCGATACAGGCTGGAGAGCAGCGCGGCGGACACCGGCGGTTTCGATTTCGCCTCGGATACCGGCGCATTCGGCAGCGTGGCGGCGACGAGGCGTTTCAGCTCGCCGTATGTGATGCGGACCTCGCTGTCGTCGAGCGTGGCGGCGGTGACGCGTGGTTGGTTTTGAGCCAGTAGTGATCCGGCTCCGAGCAGGAGGATGAGGAGTGCTTTCATCGACGCCCATCTTCGAAAGAGGCGTGAAACCTTGATGAACCGGGGATGAAATGGCGGTGAAATGCCGGTGTGGATCGCGTTTGTTCGAAATGCACCGCCTTCTCTTCCTGCTGCTTTTTGCCCATGCGGCCGTCGCCCTCGAAATTCCGGAAAAACTCCGCCAGTACGAACTGCCGGCGCCAGCCCGGGCAGCGGACAGCGGTGCCCGTTTTGTCGATCTCAATGGCGACGGTCATAAGGACATCGTGCTCTCGAATCCGCGCGAGTATGGCGTCTTTCTCTTCGTGCCGAAGGAGCGGGCCAAGGCGAACCTGCAGTGGCATGAAGGTTGGTCGCAGGTGATGCGGGAGGGCAAGGCGGGCGATGCGAACAGTCTGCCGCTCATGATCGACGGCGAAGGCCAAGAACTGGGGGTCACCTTTCGCGAGGGGGCGATGTGGATCGAGAAGACAAAGCAGCGCATCCCCTTCTCCGAACTGCTGAAGGTTCCCGGTCCCGCGCCGAAATCGCCGCAGGAGTCGCTCAGGGCGCTGAAACTGAAGCGGGGCTATGAGGCGGCGCTGGTGGCGCGGGAACCGCTGGTGCAGGACCCGGTCTTCATCGACTGGGATGCGCAGGGACGGATGTGGGTGGTGGAGATGGGCGACTATCCTTTCGCGCCGGGTGAGAAGACCAAGGACGGCAGCGTGGGTCAGGAGAAGGTCTCCGAGTTGCAGAGCGGTCGCGTGAAGATCCTCGAAGACACGAACGGTGACGGTGTCTATGACAAGGCCACGCTCTTTCTCGACGGCTTGAAGCATCCCACCGGCCTCGCACCGTGGAAGAACGGTGTCTTCATTGCCAATATCCCGGACATTTTCTATGCGGAGGACACGGACGGAGATGGCAGGTGCGACAAGCGTGAAACGTGGTTCACCGGATTCACGGCGGGCAATCCGCAGCATCTGGTCAACGGCTTCTGCTGGGGACTCGACGGCTGGTTCTACGGTGCGAACGGCGACAGCGGCGGCGACATCACCTGCGTGAAGACGGGCAAACAATTCGCTCTAGGCACGAACGACTTCCGTTTTGATCCGCGCACAGGCGAGTTCGCACTGGAAGGCGGACGCAGCCAGTATGGCAAGTGGCGCGATGATTTCGGCAACTGGTTCGGTAACAACAACAACACCATCGGCTGGCACTACTGGCTGCCGTTCCGTTACCTGGAACGCCATCCCGAAGTCGTGGCGAAATCGGTGCGCGGGAATCTGAACGACGAGAAGAGCGTCTTTCCAGCCAGTCCGCCGGTGCGGCGCTTCAATCAGGCGAGTTCGGTCAACACGCTGACCTCCGGCTGCTCGCCGATGCCGTTCCGCGACACGACTTTCGGCGCGGATGGCGAGGACGTGATGTTCATCTGCGAACCGGCGAACAATCTGGTGCATCGCGAGGTTTTAAACTACGACGGCGCTTCGATCACGAGCCGGCGACATGCGGGCGATGCGGGCAGCGAATTCATCGCGAGCGAGGACAACTGGTTCCGCCCCAGCATGGCCCGCACCGGCCCGGATGGGGCGCTTTACGTCGTGGACATGTATCGCCTGGTACTGGAGCACCCGGAGTGGATTCCGGCGGAGATCGCGAGGGGGCTGGAACTGCGCGGTGGGGAGGACAAGGGACGCGTGTTTGCGGTTCGGCCTTCGGGAGGACGGGCTAAAGCCCGAACAACGAACCTGGCATCGGCTTCGACGACGCATCTGGTCGAAGCGATGGCTTCGTCGAACGGCTGGATGCGTGATACGGCACAACGGCTGTTGATTGAACGGAATGACACGACGGCGATTGCTGAGTTGAAAAAGCTGCTGATGGCGGAAGCTCCGGTGAGGATTCAGGCGGCGTTCACGATCATGGAACTCGGGGGCATGACGCCGGAGGACTTGCGCCGCATGCTCAAACCTCTCGCACCGCGAGTCCGGGCGGTCGCTTTGACCGCCACTGGTTCATCCAGCGACGACGTGTTCATCGATTTAGAAAAGCCTTTGCTCAAACAAACGCCTGCGAAGGCACCTGTGGCCGCCGTGATGCCTGTGATCACGAACAACAATCCCAACCGGCAGAAGGTGGTCGCCCAATACGTTAGTGACACGGGCAAACTCGAAGGGGATGCAAAACGCGGAGCCGCAGTGTTTCAGAAGGCGTGCATGATCTGCCACAAAGTCGGCGATCTCGGTGTCGAGGTCGGCCCGGATCTGAAGACCGTCGCCACCAAGCCGCGCGAACAGCTCATTGAGGCCATCTTTGATCCGAATCGGGCCGTGGAGCAGCGAAACGCAGCCACGCAGGTGACGAAGAAGGACAAGACGCTGGTCGTCGGCCAGCTCGCCGCCGAAACGCCGGGGAACCTCACGATCCGCATGCCCGGCGGTGCCGAGGTCGTCGTCCTGCGCTCCGAGATTCAGGAAATGAAGACACTGACAACCTCCATCATGCCCGAAGGACTCGAAAGCCTCCTCGGCGCTCAGGATGTGGCCGATGTCCTCGCCTTCATCAGCGGAAAATAGCCCGCCGCTCACCGAAAGGTCATCCGACATGGGAATACCGGCTTTGTAACGACATTTCGGACCGCCTTCAGCCTTGCGAAAGCGCCCTCCGCCCGCGAGTATCCCGGCCCCCATGCTGCACCCCTCCCAGATCCTGATCGCCTCCACGCTGGCCTTTGCCTGCGCGTTTGTGCAGGGCCTGCTGGCCCTGAAGTCCGGCGTGTGGAAGCAGGGGCGCACACGATCGGTCCTCATGGGCCTCGGATTCCTGCTGCAGACCGGCTTCATTTACCTTCGCGGCCAGGATGTCGGCCAGTGCCCGATGAAAACGCTGCCGGACATCCTGGTGTTCATCGCTTGGAGCATCGTGCTGCTGTATTTTCTCGTCGGTTCCGCCTTTCGGCTCTCCCTGCTGGGGGTCTTCACCGCGCCGCTGGTGACCGTGATGCACGTCATGGCCGCATTCGGCGGATTTGAGCCTTATCCGCCGAAGGGTAAAATCAATGCGCTGATCGAGCTGCATGCCGCCGTGGCGCTCATCGCCTACGCGGCCTTTGCCCTGGCCTGCGTCACCGGCGTCATGTACCTCGTCCAGGAGCGCATGCTGAAGCGGCACCAGATTGGCGGGTTGTTTTATCAACTGCCGCCGATCCAGGGACTCGCGCAGGCCATTCAACGCCTCGTGCGCCTGGGGCTGCTGCTGCTGAGCATCTCGCTGGGCGTTTCCTTCGCATTGGAGACCTCGGTTTCGAATCCGAAGCTGGTTTTCTCCTGGGTCGTGTGGGGCCTCTACGCGGTCATCACCGTCCTGATGTGGCGGCACTTCACCTCGCCGCGCCGGACCGCCTGGCTCGCCGTCATCGGTTTCATTCTGCCGTTCATTTCTTTGTGGATCGTGACGCATGCCTGAGCCGACGGACAACCGCAGCGGCCTCGTCTGTGTGGGCCTGAACTACAAGACCACGCCCGTCGAGGTGCGTGAGCGTCTCGCCTTCCCCGAGGCGCAGGTGCCGCAGGCCGTCGAACAGGTGCGCGGACTGCCCGGCTTTGACGAAAGCGTCGTGCTCAGCACCTGCAACCGCGTCGAGCTCTACGCCGCCCACTCGCTGCCCAGCGGCGATCATGGGCATGCCGCCCTGCGCGAGTACCTGGTCAGACACTTCAAACTCGAACCCGAGCACGCCGAGGCCATGATGCTCTACAATCTCGACGCGGACGAGGCCGCGCGGCACCTCTTCCGCGTCGTCAGCGGTCTTGATTCCATGGTGCTGGGAGAGACGGAAATTTTCGGCCAGGTCAAGGCGGCCTATAAAACAGCCCTCGCCACCGGCTCCACCGCCCGAACGCTCAACAAGCTCTTCCAGCAGGCCTTCACCGTGGGCAAAAAGGTGCGCAACGACACCATGATCCAGCGCGGCTCCACCAGTGTTGGCAGCGTCGCGGTCGATCTCGCCGAAAAGGTCCACGATCTGAAGGAATGCCGCGTCATGCTCGTCGGCGCCGGCGAGATGAGCCGCACCTGCGCGCAGAGCCTGCTGAGCCGCGGCGCAAAGAGCATCATCGTCTCCAACCGCAGCTACGAAAAGGCCGTGGAGCTGGCGGCGGAGATGAAGGGCACGGCGATGAAGTTCGACGAATGGGAGCACGCCCTGCACGAGGTGGACGTGATCATCAGCAGCACCAGTGCGCCGCATTTTGTGATCAAGGCGGAGCAGATCGACCAGGTCATGCGCCGCCGCCGCTGGGAGCCGCTGCTGCTCATCGACATCGCCGTGCCGCGTGATGTGGATCCCGCCGTCAACGAAATCGAAGGCGTCTATCTCTACGACATCGACGCGCTCCAGACCATCGCCGACGACGGACGCCGGGAGCGCGAGCGCCAGCTCGCCGCCTGCGAGCGCATCATCGAGGAGCAGCTCGAAAAATTCGGCTACGTCAAACCACCCGGCTCCTCCCGGCCCGGACTTCTACTTTCATGAGCATCGAAAAAATCATCCTCGGCACCCGCGGCAGCGAGCTGGCCCTCACGCAGACAAAAATGGTCACCGCCGAGCTGCAGACCGCGCATCCGCATCTGCAGATCGAGCGCCAGATCATCCAGACCAGTGGCGACAAGCGCCAGGATCTGCGCTTTTCCGAATTCAACGACGTGGCGCATGTGGACAAGGGCATCTTCATCAAGGAGCTCGAAATAGCCCTCGAAAACGGCCAGATCGACGCCGCCGTACACAGCCTCAAGGACGTGCCGAGTGATCTCGCCGCCGGGTTCACCATCGCCGCCGTGCTGCCGCGTGCCGCGATCGAGGACGTGCTCGTCACAGCGCAGCCTTTCACGCTCGAAACCCTGCCCCAGGGTGCCCGCGTCGGCACCAGCAGCGTCCGCAGGGCCGCGCAGCTCAAGTTTCTCCGACCCGATGTCGAAATCGTCGAGATTCGGGGCAACGTGCCCACACGCGTGAAAAAAGTGCTCGGTGAAAACGCTCTCGACGCCGTGCTGCTGGCCGCCGCCGGACTGCTGCGCCTCGGCCTTCTCAATGCGAACCTTAGCCGCATTCACATTGAGGAGCAGACGATGCACGCGCTCGTGCTCGACCCCGTGAAATTCCTTCCCGCCGCAGGCCAGGGTGCCATCGCCATCGAATGCCGCGCCGGTGATGAGGATTCGGTTCAGGCTGTGCGTTCGCTCAACCATGCCGAGACTGAAGCCCGCGTGACCGCCGAACGTGAGTTCCTGAAGATTCTCGGCGCCGGCTGCCAGACACCCGTCGGCGCCCACACCTGGATCAAGGATCATGTTCTCCACATGGCTATTCGCGTCTTCAACGAAGGTGATCTCTCACTGCCTCCAGTCGAACGCGAAGCCGTCCGCCCGCTGCACGAGGCAAAGCAGCTCGCGGCGGATCTTGCGGCGATGCTCTGACAGGACAAGACAAGACAGGGCAGACGAAGCCGCGCACAGGGGATGCGCGAGTTTTGAAAATGGGAGACACAACGACTGTATTCCGTCGTTAGAGAACGTCCCTCCCATGAAATCACTGCTCGTTGGCATTTCGTCTCTTCTTCTCCCGCTCGCTTCATGGTCGGCACAGCCGAACATCCTCTGGTTCGTCGTCGATGACATGTCGCCGAGCTTCGGCTGCTATGGCGAGACGTTGATCCAGACGCCGGCGGTGGACAAACTGGCGGCGGAGGGGACGAAGTTCACGCGGGCCTATGTCACCGCGCCGGTGTGCTCCACCTGTCGCTCGGCGCTGATCACGGGGATATATCAGACCACGATCGGCGCGCACCATCATCGCAGCGGACGCGGCGAATTGAAGATCCATCTGCCGCCGGATGTGGCGCCGGTGCCAGTGCAGTTTCAAAAAGCAGGCTACTACACCTGCATCGGCAGCGGACTGCCGGGTTTGGACAATCGGGGCATGCCCCTGGGCAATCGCAAAAAAAAGGGCGGCGGCTCCCCGCTCGGCAAGACGGACTACAATTTCGAATGGGACTCTAAAATGTACGACAGCCACGACTGGGCGGAGCACGGTGACAAGCCGTTCTTCATGCAGGTGCAGCTTCACGGCGGCAAGCTGCGCGAGGGCGACGAAAAGGCGCGGGCAGCCTTCAAGCAACGCGTGATCGCCGAGCTCGGCAGCGCCACCGATCCCGCGAAGGTCACACTGCCGCCCTACTACCCGCGTGATCCGGTGATCCTCGACGACTGGGCGCTCTACCTCAATGCCGCACGCATGACGGACCTGCATGTGGGGCGCGTCATGGAGCGCCTGGAGAAGGAAGGCCTGCTGGAAAACACGCTCGTCATCTTCATGACCGACCACGGCATCAGCCACGCGCGTGGGAAACAATTCCTGTATGATGAAGGCTCACACATTCCATTCGTCGTGCGCGGCCCGGGAGTCGCCAAAGGAGCGGTGCGCGACGACCTCGTCATGCAGATCGACATGGCGGCGATGTCACTGGCCGCTGCCGGCATCCCCATTCCAGCGACGATGCAGGGACGCGACGTGCTCGCCAAAAACTACCGGCCGCGAGACGCCATCTTCGCCGCGAGAGACCGCTGCGATGAAACCGTCGAACACCTTCGTAGCGTGCGCACGGACCGCTTCCTCTACATCCGCAACTTTCTGCCGCAGCGCCCGCACCTGCAGCCGAACGCCTACAAGGACGGCAAGGCCATCGTGCAGCAGTTGCGTTCGCTGCATGCGGAAGGCAAACTGCCGTCCGTTTCCGAGGATCTACTATTCAGCCCCACGCGTCAGCCGGAAGAGCTCTACGACTATCACGCCGATCCCTTCCAAGTCACGAACCTCGCCGCGAATCCCGATTTCAAAGCCGAACTCGAAGCACGCCGCGCCCAACTCGATCGATGGATCGTCGAATCCGGCGACAAAGGAGCGGAGCCCGAAGCCATGTATGACAGCGACATGGCCGAGTACACGAAGAAGAAGAATCCCGAAGTGGAGAAGAACATCGCGCTCATGAAGCAGTGGGCGAAGGAGGGAAAATAACGAAACCAAAATCCATGAAACACCTCGCGCTACTCATTCTCCTTTCGGCATTCGTCATTCCGCATTCGTCATTTTCGGCGCAGCCGAATCTGATCCTCATCCTCGCGGATGACCTCGGCTACGCCGATCTCGGCTGCTACGGCAACACCTTCAACGAAACGCCAAACATCGACCGGCTCGCGACCGCGGGCATGCGCTTCACGCAGTTCTATGCGGGGCCAGTGTGCTCGCCCACGCGCTGCAATCTGCAGAGCGGACAGGACCAGGCGCGTTTCGGCATCACGCAGCACATTCCAGGTCATAAACGACCGTTCGCGAAGCTGTCCGATCCCGTCATGCCAAAGCAGATGCCGCTGGAAGTCGAGACCTTTGCGGAATGTCTCGCGAAGGCGGGCTATGCGACCGGATACTTCGGCAAATGGCACCTCGGCGGCGCAGGATTCAGTCCGGCGGACCAAGGATGGCAGACCGCGCTCGAATGCAATGGCAACACTCAGCCGCCGAAAGTCACCGGCAGTGCCGAGACACGCCGCACCACCGACTTCCTCGCGCAGAAGGCGGAGGAGTTCATCGCGGCGAACAAAGACCATCCCTTTGTCCTTCAGGTCTCGCACGGTGCCGTACACATCCCGCTTTCCACCACGCCGGAGTTGAAGAAGAAGTATGAGAACAAATCGCCGATGCCGGGCTATCCGAGCAATCCGGAGTACGCCGGACTCACCGAGGAGCTCGATGAAAGCGTTGGCCGCGTCGTTGAGGCCGTCGAGAAGGCGGGCATCGCCGACAACACGCTCGTTCTTTTCCTCAGCGACAACGGCGGACTCGAGCACGAGCAGAGCGGACGCGTCGTCACCTCGAACAAGCCGCTGCGCAGCGAGAAGGGCACGCTTTACGAAGGCGGCATCCGCGTGCCCGCCATCGCCCGCTGGCCGGGCAAGGTGCCCGCCGGCAGCCAGTGCGACACGCCGCTCATCACCATGGATGTGCATCCGACCTTCGTCGAACTGGCCGGAGCCGACACGCCAAAGTCCCAGCCCTGCGACGGCGTGAGCCTTGCCGCCGTGATTCGCGATCCGGCGGCCACGCTCGCGCGTGACACGCTGCATTGGCACCTGCCGCACTACCACCACAGCACGCCCGCCAGCGCCATGCGCCAAGGCGACTGGAAACTCATCGAGTTTTTCGAGGACGGCTCGCTGGAGCTCTACGATCTGAAAAACGATCCCGGCGAGCAGAAGAACCTCGCCGCCGTGGAAACCGACCGGCTCAAAGCCATGCATGCGTCACTGCAAGCCTGGCGTAATGAGGTGAACGCCCGCATGCCTGTTCCGAATCCCCAATACGATCCCACCAAGGCCGACCAGCTCGGCAAGGGAGACAAAGCGGATCGTAAGAAGCGGAAAAAGGAATAGCCGTTACTGAATCATGATCCTTGTACTTCGAACATTTCTTGTTGGCGTCCTTCTGGTAGGTCTTCAGGCGCATGCCGAGTCCGCGAAGCGCATGATCGGCACGCGTCCGCTGCCGGTGATGCCGGAGCAGGCCTTTACCATCGTCATCATCCCGGACACGCAGAGCTACAAAGGCAAAGGCTGCAAAGCCACGCCCGACAGCACCGATCCGGTGACGAATGAGAATCTCGAAGAGCAGGTGAAATGGATTCGCGAGCATCGTGACGATCAAAACATCGTTTTTGTCAGCCATGTGGGTGACATCGTGGACAAGAACAACGCCGAGCAGTGGGCGGTGGCGAAACAGCACCTCGACACGCTGCGAGGCGTCGCGCCGTTCAGCCTCACCGTGGGCAATCATGACATGACGAGCAAAGGGGATGCGACGCTGTTTCAGCAGCACTTCCCGGCCGCCAGCTTCAACTCGCATCCCTGGTATCTTGGCAGTTACACCCACACGCGGGCCGATCAGAACGTCTCTGCGAACAACGTGAACAGCGCGCAGCTCTTCAGCGCGGGCGGCATCGACTTCATTCACCTCAGCCTCGAATGCAACGCACCCGATGACGTGCTGACCTGGGCGGATGAAACGCTCGCGAAACATGCCGGACGACGCGCGTTGATCACCACGCACATGGATCTCGGCATTCGCGACAAGCCGAAGACCACCGAAGGCTACATCCACGATCCGAAGGGCCGCATGCGCTGGATCAAGATCCACGGCGAACGCGGCAACACCGGCGAGCAGATGTGGGACAAGCTCTACCGCAAGCATGCGAACCTCCGCCTGATCTTCTGTGGCGATCAAAGCCGCGTCACCGCGCTGAGGCTCACCTCGACGGCCGACGACGGTCATCCCGTCACATCCATGCTGAGCGATTACATGAGCCAGCCGGTGCTCCGTCTGCTGCGCTTCGTCCCCGCAGAGAATCGCGTCCACGCGCTGACCTACGACGTCGTCCAGCAGGTGCTCGTCGATGACACGCCGTACGTTCACGACGTCGAGCAGCATCAGTTCACGCTCGATTATCCAATGTCGGAAGCAAAGGCGGCCGGGGCGTCACGCTAGTGCTCCAGGATGTCTTCCATCGCACCCGGCTTGTCGTGCGTGCCGAGACGATCGACGAGCGTGGCACTGGCTTCGTTGAGGCCGAGCACTTCGACTTCTTTGCCCCCGCGGCGGAATTTCAGCACGACTTTGTCGAGCGAGGCCACCGCGGTGAGATCCCAGAAATGGGCGTGCGTGACATCGAGGCGTATTTTCGAGACGGCCTCTTTGAAATCGAAGGAGCGCACGAATCCGCCTGCCGAGGCGAAGAAGAGCTGGCCAACGACGGTGTAGGTGCGGCGGGAACCGGACTCATCGAGTTCGCTGCTGACGCGCAGGAAGTGCGCGACTTTGCGCGCGAAGAACAGAGCACTGAGCAGCACGCCCACGCCGACGCCGAGCGCCAGATTGTGCGTGAGGACGACGACCAGCACGGTGGCGATCATGACGATGCTGGAGGACTTCGGATGCAGCCGCATGTTGCTGAACGAAACCCATGAGAAGGTGCCGATGGACACCATGATCATCACGGCGACGAGCGCGGGCATGGGGATCTGCCGCACCCAGGGCCCGAGCACGACGAGGAGGATGAGCAGAAACACGCCTGCGACGAACGTGGAGAGGCGGCCGCGGCCGCCGGACTTCACATTGATGACCGATTGGCCGATCATTGCGCAACCCGCCATGCCTCCGAAGAGACCGGCGACGATGTTGGCGATTCCCTGGCCGCTGCATTCGCGGTTTTTGTCGCTCGGCGTGTCGGTCATCTCATCGACGATCTGGGCGGTGAGCAGCGACTCCAGCAGACCGACGGCGGCGAGGCCGGCGGAGTATGGCAGCACGATCCACAATGTCTTGAGCGTCCACGGCACCTGCGGCCAGAGGAAGACGGGCAGCGCGTCCGGCAGTTCGCCGAGATCGCCCACGCGGCGCACGTCGAGCTTGAAGACGATGGCGATGATGGTCATCACAATGATCGCCACCAGCGGCGACGGCACCGCCTTCGTGAAACGCGGCAGGATGTAGATGATGCCCAGCGCACCGGCGACCATCGCATACATGGTGAGGCCGGCGCCTTTGAACTCCGGTAGCTGCGCCATGAAGATGAGAATGGCCAGCGCATTGACGAAGCCGGTCATCACCGACTTCGACACGAAGCGCATCACATCGCCGATGCGCGCCAGTCCGGCGATGATCTGAAACACACCCGTGAGCAGCGTCGCGACGAGCAGGTATTGCAATCCGTGCTCACGGACCAGCGTGACCATGAGCAGCGCCATCGCACCCGTGGCAGCGGAGATCATCGCAGGACGGCCGCCGAAGAAAGCCGTGACCACGGCGATGCAGAATGAAGCATACAGTCCGACCTTCGGATCCACGCCCGCGATGATGGAGAAGGCGATGGCTTCAGGGATGAGGGCGAGGGCGACAACGAGACCGGCGAGCAGGTCGGCGCGGATGTTGGAGAACCATTCCTGGGAGGCTTTTGGGGAGAACACGAAAACGATGAGGGGATGAGAGATGAGGGGACGACGATCCCGACGGGGTCGGCAGGATGCCGCTCGAACCAAGCCTTCGCGCCGGTCCATCGGGACCGCGCACCAACCTCGGAAGCCGTCAGGAAACAGCGCCTGCCTTCGTGCCGCCGGATGCCGCGACTGGCAACCTTTTTTCGGGCTTCGCACTTCGTGATTGCCCGGCAAGACCCTCCACAAGCCCGCGTTTCCAACGCCATGCGGTCTCTCCTCCTGCTTTCATCATTCCTCATTGCCTCACTTCGTTCGCTCCTTCGGAGCAGCACCTGCTTCGCGGTGCTGGCTGTCTCGCTTTACTCGGCTCTGGTTTCGTCATTGTCGGCGAAGCCGAACATCCTCTTCGTCCTCTCCGACGACCACAGCTATCCTTTCCTCGGCTGCTACGGGCGCAAGGAGATGAAGACGCCGAGTCTCGACCGCTTTGCGGCGGAGGGAATGATGTTTCGCCGGATGTTCACCGGCGCGCCGCAGTGCGTGCCCTCGCGGGCGACGATCATGACGGGACGTTCGCCAGTCGCGGCACGCATCACGCGCTTCTCCTCACCGCTGCCGCGGGATGAAATCACGTTTCCAGAAATCTTGAAGAGCGACGCGGGCTACTTCGTCGGCGTGTGCGGACGCAGCTATCATCTCGACGGTTCCGGACGCGCACCATCGGCGACGGCAGCGGTCTTCGAAGAACATCACATGCAGACGTTCCAGGACCGCTTCGATTTCGTCGATGCCACCGGCCAGGAGAACGTGCCGGCGAAGATGAACGAGTTCTTCGACCAGCGTCCGAAGGACAAGCCCTTCTTCCTGTGGGTGAACTTCAGCGATCCGCATCATCCCTGGAACACCGGCAAAAATCCGCCCGATCCCGCGAAGCTCGAAGTGCCCGGCTTCCTACCGGATCTGCCCGGTGTGCGCGAGGACCTCTCGCGTTACGAAGGCGAGATCGAACACTGCGACGGCGACTTCCAGCGCGTGCTCGACATCGTGAAGGAGCGCGCCGGTCTCGACAACACGCTGGTCATTTTCATGGGCGACAATGGCATGGCCTTCCCTGCCGGCAAAGGCTCGCTGCATGATCCCGGGTTGAATGTGCCTTTGCTCGCGTGGTGGCCCGGCGTGGTGAAACCCGGCGGCGACACCAGCACGCTCATCTCCGGCGAGGACATCGCGCCGACCTGTCTCGAAGCTGCGGGCCTGAAAGTGCCACAGCGCATCAGCGGCGTGAGTTTTCTGCCATTGCTTAAGGTCGAATCGTTCCCGAACGAGCGGAAGCACATCTTCGCCGAGCGCGGGCCGCATGGCAGCGCCACGTTCGATCTAAACACAGCCGCCAGCAGCGTGGACTACAGCCGCTGCGTGCGCAGTGCGCACTACAAGCTCATCTACAACGTCACGCCGCATCAGCGCTACGCGCCCGTGGACAGCGCCGGTGATTCAAGCTGGAAGGAAGTCGTCAAAGCGCACGAGGAGAAGTCGTTGGCGACCGAATTTGAGGATCTCTGGTTCACCAGCCCGCGTCCAGTGTATGAGCTTTACGACCTGAAGGCCGACCCGAACGAACTGCACAACCTCTACGGCCAGAAAGGTCTCGAAGAGGTCACGCTCGAGCTCAAGACCGCGCTGCAACGCAAGATGATCCTGGACTTCGACTACCTGCCGCTGCCGATCCCGTCCGATCCGAAGGGCAAAGGCAAATCGAAGGGCGATCCGAAGCGTGCTGAGATGTTCAAGAAGCTCGACACCAACCACGACGGCAAGCTCACGCCTGCCGAGTTCGGCAAGAGCCGCAAGCCCAACGAAGCCGAGGCCTGGTTCAAGGCCCGCGACCGCAACACCGACGGCGTTCTCGACGAAGCCGAATACACCGCCAGCAGCGTGCCGAACGCGCCGAAGTTCTGATCTTCAACGCGGATCCGTGCCGTAAACGCCGTCCTGCTCCTGCGTGGGCAGTTTCGGCTTCGAGGATTGCGGCCGGTCCTCGGCAAACCAGTGGTTCTTCTCGAAGCGGAAGGTTTCCGGCGATGTGCCACCGCCAACATTCACCTCGATCTGCACCTGTGAACGACGGAAGACGATCCGATTGCCGCGAACGACGACGTTCTGACACGGAACGAAGCCAGGCTCGTGAGTCTCCTGCAGGATGCGGAAGATCCACTTGATGGGGAAGAGAATCGTGTTGTCGCTGAACTCCGCGCCATCGACACCGACGAACGCGGCGGCGCACAGGCTGCCTTCGATGACGTTGTCACGGGCGATGAGCCGCGCGGCCTCATGCTTCGCTCCCTGCGGACGAAAATACGGCAGGCCGGTGGAACCGCCGAGATTGAGCGGGCGCTCGCCTGCGTTGGTGAAGCGGCATTTTTCCACGATCACATCGCTCGTGCCGCCTTTGAGCTGGATGCCTGCGCTGGCGGTGAAGCCTTCCTTGCCGATGAAACGGCAGCCGGTGATGAGTGAGTGATGGCAGCCGACGAAGTCGATGCCCTGCCCTCCCCAGCCGGAGATCGTGCAGTCGCGGATGGTGAGCTTGTCGAGACCGGAGCACTTGATGCCGTCGTGGTTGCCGCTGGGACCGATGTCGCTGATCTCCAGATGATCGAGCGTGATCCCGGTGACGGGACTCGCGAGATCGCCGCCGTCATCGAGATTCAGGCCATTCCAGGTCTGACCGCTGATGCGCAGGTTTCGCAGCGTGAGATCGGGACAGCGCGAGAACTGCCATCCATTGGTGCCGCCTTTGAAGTGCGGCGGGCTCTTTGCCTCAAGTGCCTCGACGGTCAGTTTCGCGATGTCGGCGACATGATGCCCGCCTGGATAGTCGCCGGGAGCAATCTTTAGCGTGTCGCCCGATTTGAGCCCGCGAAGTGCGGAGCGTAGCGACTCGACATCACGCACGATCATCTCATCCGCCAGGACGGAAGCACTCAGGAACGACAGGATGATGACGGATGAAAGCATCTGCATGATTTCCTCCCAACGCTCGTTCCCCCACCCATCATGCGCTTCCTCCTCACCCTCTGTTCGTCATTCGCCATTGCTTCGCTTCGCTCACTCCTTCGGAGCAGCACACGCTTCGCAGTGCTGGCTGTCTCGCTTTGCTCGGCTCTGGTTTCGTCATTGTCGGCGAAGCCGAATTTCTTGCTCGTCATGGTCGATGACATGGGCTTCTCCGATCTCGGCTGCTACGGCAGCGAGATCGACACGCCGAACATGGACAAGCTCGCGGCAGGCGGTGTGCGCTTCACGCAGTTTTACAACACCGCGAAGTGCCACTCCTCGCGCGTGAGCCTGCTCAGCGGGCGCTGGTGCCGGCAGGCGGGTGATGAGAGCTTGAGACGCGCCGCGATCATTCCTGAGGTGCTCGCGCCTGCGGGTTACTTCACCGCGATGAGCGGCAAGTGGCACTTGAGCAAGGAGCCGACCGACTTCGGCTTCCAGCGCTACTTCGGTCATCTCTCTGGTGCGACGAACTACTACCTCGGCGACAAGACCTTCCGTCTAAACGGCGAAAAGTTTGAGGTGCCCGCCAAAGGCTTCTACACCACCATCGCGAACGTGGACCGAGCCATTGAGTTCATCGGCGAGGCGCGCAAGGCGAAGAAGCCGTGGTTTCAATACGTCGCCTTCAACGCACCACACGCGCCGTTGCAGCCGCTGGAACAGGATTATCGCAAATACCTCGGCCGCTATGATGCAGGCTGGGATGCCATTCGCGCTGCGCGAGTCGCCAAACAGAAGCAAATCGGCCTGCTGCCGACCAATCTCGACGAATCACCGCGTCCCGAGCATTTGCGCGCGTGGGAAAAGCTCGACGACGCGCATCGTGCCTGGGAGGCGAAACGCATGGCGGCGTATGCCGGCATGATCGACCGCATCGATCAGGAAATGGGCCGTCTCATTGCCGATCTGGAGAAGAACGGCGAACTCGACAACACCGTGATCCTCTTCGTCTCCGACAACGGCGCGTGTCCTTACGACCGCGGCCGTCCAGAGCCGGACGCGCAGCCTTTTGATCCAAAGACCAGTTGGAGTGACAGCACCGGCTGGGCCTGGGCTCGGAACTCGCCCTTCCGCTACTACAAGCAGAACCAGTTCGAAGGCGGCATCTCCACGCCAGCCATCCTGCACTGGCCCGCTGGTTTGAAGCAGAAGCCCGGCACGGTCATCGAAACACCCGCGCACCTTGTCGATGTGCTGCCCACCTTTGCCGAACTCGCCGAGGCGAAGGTGCCCGAGACATTCCCCGACCGCGAACCCACGCCACTCGCCGGCATTTCGCTCGCACCGCTCATCGCCGGCGGTGAAATCAAAGCGCGTCCGCCGATCCATCTGCTCTTCGCCTCGGATCGCGGCCTGCGTGATGGCGAATGGAAGGTCGTAAGCTACAAAAGCCAGCCCTGGGAGCTCTATCACATCGCCAGCGACCGCACCGAGCTGCACGATGTCGCCGCGAAGAACCCCGAGATCGTCGAGCGCATGGTCAAGCAGTGGCACGACATGAGCGAGCACGTGCTCATGACGAAGGGCAAGGAACTCGCCCCCGTCGCCACCGAGGCCACGCCGCACACAAACAAAGAGTGGACCGACTACGACAAGCCGCTCACCGGCGGCAAGGTGCGCAAAGGCAGGAAATCGGCTTCCGCTCTTCCCCGCACTCGCAAAGGCACCAAACTCACCGTCGAAGGCACGCAACTCGTCCTCACCTGCACCGGCGACGATCCCGGCCTCGCCTTCGACAAAATTGCTCTTGAGCAGGCCGGTCCCTACACCCTCGAATTCAAGCTCCAAAGCCGCGCCACCGGCCCCGGCGAATTCTTTTGGACCACCGACGCCGAAACCATCCTCCCCAAAGGCAAACACCTCGAATTTGAGGTGAACCACGACGGCGAATGGCATGACATGAAGCTGACCATCGACGAAGCGAAAACGCTGCATGCCTTCAGACTTGATGTGTGTGCCGGCGCAGGAGAAGCCGGGATCGACGGACTCAGACTAACGGGTGCGGACGGCAAGGTGCTGGCGCAGTGGCCGTGAAGTCTCCAAGCATGCGAGACGCTGATTGTGTTGCCGTGCGATGGCTTGCGCGCGCTTCGTTGCGCCGCTCCCAAATGAAAGGCCAGCTTCTTATCAAAGTCTGCGTCATCCTCTGAGGCCACGTCGGCGCGGTGTTTGCCGCGCCGGCATGGAGCAGGGCGCTGGAGGATCTGACAGTGAACCACCGGCTATGGCTGCGGAAGCCGCAGGCGGCGTCTGACGATGAAAGCAAGAAACAAGATGCCAAGAATCCAGGTGCCTGGCTCACTTCTTGATCTCAGACTCGTTGACGACGCCCGCCTTGCCCAGTTTATGCTCGATGAGTTGCAGCAAGTTCAACGTCAGGCAGATGAACTTCGCCTGCATGCTCTGGACCACTTCAAAAGCGTGCTGGTGGAGGGCAAGTGGTAGGCGCATCGTCGTCGAAAACGTCCGCCCTGTGGACATCGTCAACGGCTGCAAGGTGATCACGGATTTGATCGCCTGACCAGGCAACGACGTGTCGACCAGACTCCGATCGCCAGTACCGCGGCGGCGATTCCTGCCAGCATCATCCACTCGCCCGGTGTGACATCACCGAGCCTCCGCTCCTCTTCTACGCTATCACGTTCGTAGATCACATAGTCGGCGAGTTCCGCATGCATTCGCGGGCTGGCCGCCTTCCACACCACGAGATCTTCATCAGTGATCAGCGAAAGATCAAACCCGGTGCGCCGAATGATCTCCGGCAGCGCCATGGTTCCCGGTTTCAAGACGATCAAGGCATCACTGCCGATGGCCACGTCATGCTCGTAGCGATGAATCAGCGCGACCACCTTCTGCCCCGGCTCAAGATGACGATACACGCCCCAGTCAGGCTCCAGTTGCAGGTAGGTGTCGTGAATGTATCGGGCCACCAACCGGGCTATCTGGACGCCTTCCAGTTCCGGGCTGCGTCCCACGACTTCGTCGATCCGAATCACGCAGCTTTCCTCTGGCAGCACTTGGGAGGCCGACCGCTCCACCTGCGAGTCCACGCTGACGATCTCTCCGAAGATGGCGGATTCGCATCCCGCGATTGTACTTTCATACCAAGTCGTGCAGGGAATCCGAACCTCCCTCGCCTGAAGGCCGAACGGAACGAGCAGCAGCATCAGCCAGCGCATGGCATTCACCCCATCTGTGCCCGCTGACGCAGGAAGTGATCGGCCAGCACGAGGTGCACCATCGCCTCGACCATCGGCACGGCGCGTGGCAGCACACAGGGATCGTGGCGGCCGCGGGCGGAGAGCGTGGTGTCCTCGCCGGTGTTCGTCACGGTCTTCTGCTCGCGCAGAACGGTGGCGGTCGGTTTGAAGGCCACGCGTAAGACAATCTCCTCACCGTTGCTGATACCGCCCTGCACGCCGCCGCTGCGGTTGCTGCGGGTGCGCACCTTTTCGCCGTCCATGTAAAACTCATCATTGTGCTCCAGGCCGGTCATCGTCGTTCCGCCGAAGCCGCTACCGATTTCGAATCCCTTCGTCGCCGGCAGGCTGAGCATCGCCTTGGCCAAATCCGCCTCCAGTCGATCAAACACAGGCTCGCCGAGCCCCGGCGGCACGCCGCGCACGACACACTCGATCACACCGCCGACGCTGTTGCCCTCGCTGCGGATCTTTTCGATCAGTTCGATCATCTTCTCCGCCGCCTCGGGATCGCAGGTGCGGACGATGTTCGATTCGATAAGAGAAGAGCAGAGGGCGGAGGGCGGAGGGACGGCTGCCTCGATGTTCTGCACCGTTTTCACATAAGCCAGGCATTGGTAGCCGCTGATCGTGTGCTGCAGCATTTTCCGTGCGATGGCACCCGCTGCCACGCGGCCGATCGTCTCGCGCGCGCTGGACCGTCCGCCACCGGAGACGGCGCGGATGCCGTACTTCGCATCGTAAGTGTAGTCGGCGTGGCTGGGGCGGTAGGACTGCTGCATCTCCGTGTAGGCGGAGGGGCGCTGGTCGGTGTTCCGCACGAAGATGCCGATGGGCGTGCCGAGCGTCCGGCCGTCCAGAACGCCGGAGAGGATCTCCGCCTTGTCGTCCTCCTTGCGCGGGGTCACGATCTTGCTCTGCCCGGGGCGGCGGCGGTCGAGCTCGGCCTGAATGTCTGCGACCGTCAGCGGGATGCGCGGCGGGCAGCCGTCGATGACGACGCCGACGCCGGGGCCGTGGGATTCCCCCCAGGTGCTGATGCGGAAAAGAGTGCCGAAGTTGCTCGCCATAGGCCGTCACCTATGGGTTCAAAGTCGAAAGTTCAAAGTTCAAAGTTGTCGTTCCCGCGAAAGACGGGTGAAATGCGGCATGAGACTCCCCCGCTGGCTCTGCGCCGCTTTCGGTTGTGCCGCCCTCAGCCCGCATCTGCACGGCGCGGAGGTCGTGGAGCATGAAGACGCGAGATACCACCTGTTTCGCGTGGACCGCGCCGAGTGGACAAAACTCCGGCTCACATGGCTCGGCGCGGACGGCAAGCCGCTGCTCGATTTCAATGGCCTGAAGCGTGACCTCGCCGCCAAAGGCCAAAAAATCGTCTTCGCCACGAATGCGGGTATTTACGAGCGCGGTCCCAAACCCTGCGGCCTGACGATCTGCGGCGGCCGGGAGCTCGTTCCGCTGAATCTCCGTCCCGGGGAGGGAAACTTCTATCTCAAACCGAACGGCGTCTTCTTCCTCGACGACAAGTCCGGCCCCGGGGTCATGGAGGCGGCGGAATTTGGCAACAGCGGCCTCAAGCCGCACCTCGCCACCCAGAGCGGACCGCTGCTGCTGCGAAATGGCGTCATCCATCCCGCCTTCAACCTTAATTCTCCCAACAAACGCCTGCGCAACGCCGTCGGGGTCCGCAGTGACGGCCAGATCATTTTCGTCATGAGCGACCGCGAGGATCGCACGCTCGGACGGGTCACCTTTCACCAGCTCAGCCGCTTTTTCCTGTACCTCGGCTGCCGGGACGCGCTCTTTCTCGACGGTGACATCTCCACCATGCTTATCCGCCCCCCGCACGATGCGACTTTCGTATCCAACACCTTCGCCGCGATGTTCTACATCGCCGAATGACCCTCCTAGCCGCCCAGCACCGGTCCTGAAGGCAGCCGGATGCTAAGGATGTAGGCGATGATGTCCCAGCGCTGCGCCTCGGTGAGTGTCTTTTCAAAGCTGACCATCGCCGTACCGTTGAGACCCGTGGTCAGCACGCGAAAAATATCCGCCGGTGCATCTCCGCAGCGCAGATGCGGCTGGCGCAGGTCGGAAGGAGCGGCGGGATGTCCCCAGATGTCTCTCAAAGCGGCGGCTGCAGGACCTTTGCCGTCCGCCTTGTCGCCGTGGCAGGTGGCGCAGTTCACCGCGAAGAGCTGTGCGCCTGCGGACGCATGCGTCTGGCGCGCACCGTCTTCTTTGAACCACCCTGGTGCCGGTGGGAGCGGCACCGATGGCGCGTAGTTTTCCGCCTTGCGCCAGCGGCGGGAGAACGACTTAACATAGGTGATCACGGCGTTCACCTCCTCGTCGGAAAGCTGGGTGAACATGCCCATCGCCGTCCCGCTGAGACCGCCGCGGATCGTACGGCGCAGGTCGTCGTCCGTCGGCAGCGTGCCGAGGGGCGTGGTGCGGAACTTGAACATGCCCTCGCGAAATGAACGCGGATGCGGCTTCAGCGTGGGGCTGAGTTCTCCCTTGCCGTCGCCACGCGGACCATGACAGACGATGCAGTTGCGCTCGAAGACGTACTTGCCCTGCATGTAGAGGTTGAAATCTAGTGGCGCCGGCTCCTCCGCGCGCAGCAGTGCTGCGAGAAGAAATAGAAACAGGGCTGGAAGACGGAGGGGCATGGAAGGAAAGAGGAATCGCGCACGATCACGGTCGGCACTATGCCATGCTTGCCGAGTGCTGTGCAATAACTGCCGCAAAGGCCGCTTGCGCACGCAGGGGCGTCTGCCATTTTGCCCGCCCAATCTTCACGCCATGCCAAAAAAAGCCGCCTCCAAACCCTCCCTCCACCGCAAGCACAGCGCCATCGTCGTCGATGGGCCGGAGCGCGCAGCCAGCCGCGCCATGCTGCACGCCGTGGGCTTCAAGCGCGAGGACTTCAAAAAATCGCAGATCGGCATCGCCTCCACCTGGAGCATGGTCACCCCCTGCAACATGCACATCGACCGCCTCGCCAGGGAAACGGCCAAAGGAGTCGATGCCGCCGGCGGCAAGAGCATCATCTTCAACACCATCACCATCTCCGACGGCATTTCCATGGGCACGGAGGGCATGAAATACTCCCTCGTCTCGCGCGAGGTCATCGCCGACTCCATCGAAACCGTCGTCGGCTGTGAAGGCATGGACGGCTACGTCGCCATCGGCGGCTGTGACAAGAACATGCCCGGCTGCATGATCGCCATCGCGCGCATGAACCGCCCGGCCGTTTTCGTGTATGGCGGCACCATTCTCCCCGGCTGCGTCGGCAAGGAAAAGAAGGACGCCGATATCGTCACCGTCTTCGAAGCCGTCGGCAAGCACGCCAACTGCCAGATCTCCAACAAGGAACTCATCGACATCGAGGAGCACTCCATCCCGGGAGAGGGAAGCTGCGGCGGCATGTACACCGCCAACACCATGGCCAGCGCCATCGAGGCCATGGGCATGTCCCTGCCAAACTCCGGCGCCCAGGCCGCCGTCTCGAACGAAAAGCTTATCGACTGCTTCGACGCCGGCGCAGCGGTGATGAACATGATCAAGAAGGGCATCACGCCCCGCGACATCATGACGAAGGAGGCTTTTGAGAACGCCATCACGCTCATCATCACCCTCGGCGGCTCCACCAACGCCGTCCTGCATCTCATCGCCATGGCGCACGCCGCAGGCGTGAAGCTCGGCATCGACGACTTCACCCGCATCGGCAAAAAAACGCCCGTCCTCGGTGACCTCAAGCCCAGCGGTAAATACTTCATGAACGACCTCGTGAAGATCGGCGGCACCGTGCCGCTCATGCGCATGCTCATCGATGAGGGTCTCATGCACGGCGATTGCCTCACCGTCACCGGCAAGACGATGAAGGAGAACATGCGCAACTCCAAGATCGTGTGGCCAAAGAGCCAGACGATCGTGCGTCCGCTCAGCGATCCGATCAAGAAGGACAGCCACCTCGTCATCTTCAAAGGCAACCTCTGCCCCGAGGGCGCCGTCGGCAAGATTTCCGGCAAGGAAGGCCTCAACTTCACCGGCAAGGCCATCGTCTTCGAATCCGAGGAAACGGCGCTCCAGGCCATCCTGAACGACAAGGTCAAGAAAGGCCACGTCATCGTCGTCCGCATGGAAGGCCCCAAAGGCGGCCCCGGCATGCGCGAGATGCTCTCCCCGACCAGCGCCATCATGGGCAAAGGATTGGGCAAGGACGTCGCCTTCATCACCGACGGCCGCTTCAGCGGCGGCAGCCACGGCTTCGTCGTCGGACACGTCACTCCTGAAGCCTTCGTCGGAGGCCCCATCGCCGTCATCAAAAACGGCGACCCCGTCACCATCGACGCCGAAAAACGCGCCATCACCCTCGGCATCCCCGCCGCCGAACTCAAAGCCCGCCTCGCCAAGTGGAAGCAGCCAAAGCCCCGCTACACCCGCGGTGTGCTGGCCAAATACGCCAAGCTCTCCAGCGACGCCAGCCATGGTGCCGTCACGGATATGGGACTCTGATCATCGGAAGTGATGGCAACCGCCCGCAGGCACGCGGGATGTCCCGTCACGCACATTGCCGCATTGGAGGGCAGGAAGCCTGCTCGGAGACACCACGCCGGTGTGCGAGATGAGCATGACGCCGCGTCCGTCGCGAATGCCCAGCCGTGATTGCATGCCGGGGCGTTGTTTGCCACTAGCGCCGTGCTTTAGCCCTTCCCTGGGCGAAGCTTCGGAGGCGATCCTGCGCAAGCTTGTCCTCAGCACCACGCAGGCCGCCGCCTCGTCGGCACATTGACACAAGCGGGCATGCGTGGCATCGGGTTGCCGTTCTTCACACTCGGCATCGAAACGCGCATGGACCTCCTCCCCACCTCCCTCCTCGGCACCATCAACGTTTTCGATTTTTCCTGGGTCGGCAGCCCGGAGGCCTGGGTGGCGCTGCTGACGCTCACGGTGATGGAAATCGTCCTGGGGATCGACAACATCGTCTTCATCTCGATCCTGGTGGACAAACTGCCGGAGCAGGAACGCCCGCGCGCGCGGTTTTTGGGCCTTGGGTTTGCGATGCTCACCCGCATTCTCCTGCTGCTCTCGATTTCGTGGGTCATGCAGCTCAAGAACCCGCTCTTCGCGGTGTTTGAGCATGAGATTTCAGGCAAAGACCTCATCCTCATGCTCGGCGGCCTTTTCCTGCTGTTCAAAGCGACGACGGAAATTCATCACAAGGTCGAAGGGCATGCAGAGGAGGAATTGAAGGCGTCTGTGAAATCCGCCCTGGGAGCCATCCTGGTACAGATCGCGATTCTGGACATCGTATTCTCCCTCGACTCCGTCATCACGGCGGTGGGCATGGTGGACCACATCATGGTGATGGTGATCGCCGTGATGATTTCCGTCGGCTTTATGATGGTGTTCGCCGGCTCGGTGAGCACTTTCATCAGCCAGCATCCCACGGTGAAGGTGCTGGCGCTTTCCTTCCTGCTGCTCATCGGCACGACGCTCATCGCCGAGGGCTTCCATGTCCATTTCCAGAAGGGTTATGTCTATTTTGCCATGGCCTTCTCGATCTTCGTGGAGATGCTGAACATCCGCATGAAGAAGAAAATGGCCACCAAGCGGGTGCTGCCTTTGTCCTGACGCGGAAGCTGGAAAAAATGGCACAACGACGTGTCACAAGCTGATTAATTCTGGCACATGCAGCCAGGATTTTCGGACACTCCATCCCACGCCAGATGATTCCATACCCCTTGTATCACAAGGCTTCCAGGCTGACGGCATGACATTGGCACGGCTGATGCAGGTTGATGGGAACGGAACTCAATTCCAACCCAAAACCCAACTCACACCCACAAACCATGAAACTCATCCGCACCAATCCCAACAGCCTCGGTCGTGTCTCCGACTTCGACGAATGGTTCCGCCATCCCTTTGCCGGACTGCCCTCCCTCGGCCACCTCTTCGGGAACCTCGGCGAAGTTTTTCCCGGCGTCACCAGCGACAAACTCGCGGTCGATGTACACGAGGACCAAGACGCCTACCACGCCCACTTTGAAGTGCCCGGCGTGAAAAAGGAGGACGTCAAAGTCGAGCTTAACAACGGCATGCTCAGCGTCACCGCCGAGAAGCGCGAGAAGAACGGCGAAAGCGAAAGCAGCTACACGCTGACCCGCTCGGTGTCCGTGCCGGACGGCGTCAACGCCGACGCCATCGCCGCGAAACTCGAGGACGGCATCCTCAACGTGACCCTGCCAAAGGCCGAACACCGCAAGCCGCGGACCATCGCCCTGAACTGAAATCCAGCACCCAACCCTTCAATCATCCCCAAAACCATGACCACAACCTGCCCCCCATCCACCCGTGCTTCCGCAAGCTCCGGCGTCACGGAATCCGTGCGCAAGCCCCTCTACAACGTCATCGGCAACGCCGACGCGTATGAACTGCGCGTCGAGATTCCCGGCGTTCCGAAGAGCGGCGTGAGGCTCGACCTTGAGGACAACGTCCTCACCGTACGCGGCGAGCGCAACGTCAGCGTGCCGGAAGGCATGAAGACGCTCCACCGCGAACTGTCCCCGCTCAACTACCTTCTTCGTCTGCGCCTCAACACGCCGGTCGATGAGGACAAGATGAACGCGAAGCTCGAAGACGGCGTGCTCACCCTTCGCATTCCGCTGAAGGAAACCGCCAAGCCGCGCCAGATTCAGGTGCAGTAAACTGCCAAGCCGACAAGTCGTAGCCCGCATCGCCAAAACTGGTGATGCGGGCTTCTCTTGTTGCCGGGGCGCTGCTTTCGCGGCATAAACTCGGTTCATGTCCCAGCATGAGAATACCAAGTCGCGCCACGGCCATCAGCACTGGCCCATTGTCATCGCCCTGATCGGAGGCGTCGCCGCCGGGGTCATCCTGCAGCAGTTTGCGCATCCGGCGGAGGGGGACGCGCCAGGCTGGGTCGCCGGTATCCTGTCGTTCTGCCGCTTCTTTTCCGACCTGTTCCTGCGGGGGCTGAAAATGGTCATCGTGCCGCTTGTCGTCGCCAGCATCATCAGCGGCATCGCCGGGCTCAAGTCGCTGGACGGATTTGCACGCATGGGGCTGAAAACCTGGGCCTATTATGCCGCAGGCAGCCTCGTGGCTGTTTGTGTGGGTCTTTTCATGGTGAACACGATCCAGCCCGGCCGCGCCGACGGCCAGCCGAACGCCACGCTCAGGGCCGCGATGGATGCGGCGCTCAGCAGTGAGAGTGCCGCCGAGGTGGGAGACATCATGAAACGCGCCGAGGGCGGCGCCGGCTCACTGGTGGACATCATCCGCCGCATGGTGCCGACGAACATCATCGAGTCGTGCGCGAACGGAGACCTGCTTTCGATCATTTTTTTCAGCATCCTCTTTGCCGTGGCCATGGCGCTGGTTCCGGGCGGGCCGCCCGAGGCGCTGCGAGACCTGTTCAATCAACTCGCCGACGTCATGACGTTGATCACGGTGTGGGTGATGAAGTTCACTCCCATCGCGGTCTTCTGTCTCATCATTCCCGCGATCGCGGAGGTGGGCCTGGGCGTGCTGCAAAACCTGGTGCCTTATGTTTTGACCGTCGCAGGCGCACTGCTGATGCACAGCCTGGTGGTCCTGCCGCTGGTGCTGAAGCTCATGGGCGTCTCGCCGCTGCAGCACTTCAAGAACATGAGCGAGGCGCTGCTCATGGCCTTTTCCACCGCCTCGTCCTCCGCCACCATCCCGGTGACGATGCGCTGCATCCAGGACGAAGCCAAGGTCTCCGAGCGCGTCAGCAGCTTCGTCATTCCGCTGGGAGCAACGGTGAACATGGACGGCACAGCGTTGTACGAGTGCGTTGTCGTCGTGTTCGCCGCGCAGGTGCTCGGCATTGACCTCTCACTCTCGCAGCAGTTCATCGTCGTGCTCCTCGCACTCGTCTCCAGCATCGGTGTGGCCGGCATTCCGGCCGCCAGCATGGTGGCGATCATCATCATCATGCAAAACGCCGGCTTCTCCGAGCAGGCCATCATGGCGTCGCTCGGCCTCGTCCTCACCATCGACCGCCCCCTCGACATGGCCCGCACCACCGTCAACGTCCTCGGCGACACCGTCTGCGCGGTGGTCATCGCGAAGTCGGAAGGGGAGACGCTGGAGGCTGAGTCTGCGGCATGAACTAGACTCTACATGCAGCAGGCAATTGACACCGCAATAGGCTGGATCGCACACATCCTATACTATCTCAGCCCTGTGATAGTGTTTCTGATGTGTGCGTTCGCTTGGCAAAAGTATACGCATCGGGCCTTCCTATTTTTGGCGCTCTCTTCGATGCTTGTGGTTCTCCTTATCGCCATGAATGCCATCGAAGCTGCCCATCCTGGAAATGAAGAAGATGCTCTGGCCTACTGGAGATGCCACAATCTGATCATCATCGCGGATGGCATTCTTTATCCTTGGGGTTTGTTTTTACTGTTTCGCTTCATTCGCGAAAGCACTCCAGATGGAAAATCAGGTGAGCAAGACCTGACGTGATGCTAGTGGAGGCTTTCCATGAGTCAGACCGCCAATCTTCACATCGCCTCCAACATCGCCCTGCCAGCTCCGCGTGACTTGGTGGCAGAAATCGCGCCCACCGAGACGCAGGCAGCCTTCATGGCGGAATCGCGGCGCGAAATCCGGGAAATCATCTTCGGCAGCGATCATCGCTTTCTCGTCGTGCTCGGTCCATGCTCGATTCATGATCCGGAAGCCGGATTGGAGTATGCGCGAAAGCTCGCGACATTGGCCGCCGAACTGAAGGACCGCCTGCGCATCGTCATGCGCGTCTATTTTGAAAAACCGCGCACGACGGTCGGCTGGAAGGGCCTCATCATGGATCCGCATCTCGACGGAAGCTGCGACATCCCGGAAGGTTTGCGGCTGGCGCGGAAAATTCTGCGCGATGTGCTCGATCTCGGTCTGCCGACCGCCACGGAACTGCTCGATCCCATCACGCCGCAGTACATCGCCGATTTGATCTCCTGGAGCGCCATCGGCGCGCGTACGACGGAATCGCAGACGCATCGCCAGATGGCCTCCGGATTGTCGATGCCGCTCGGATTCAAGAACGGCACGTTTGGGCACATCACGCCCGCCATCAACGCCATCAAGGCAGCCATACAGCCGCAGACCTTTCTCGGCGTCAGCGACGACGGCGTGGCCTCGGCGGTGACGACGAGCGGCAATCCCGACTGCCACATCATCCTGCGCGGCGGCGAAAGCGGCCCGAACTACGGTGCGGACAACGTCATGGAGACCATCGACGGTCTCGAAGCCGCGAAGCTCAAGCCCGCGATCATGATCGACGCCAGCCACGGCAACTGCGCCAAGGACCACCGCCGCATGCCGGACGTCTTCCGTGAGATCGTGCGCCAGCGTGCCGCCGGTCAGAAGGCCATCATCGGCGCGATGCTGGAGAGCAATCTCGTCGGCGGCAGCCAGAAGTTCCCGCAGCCCCTCGATCAGCTCGTCCGCGGCCAGTCGATCACAGATGCGTGCATCGACTGGGACACGACCGAGAAGCTGCTGCGTGAGGCGCACGAAGCGCTGAAATGACGAAACCAGAATGAGGAATGCCGAATGAAATCCGAATCGCTCCACGGCATTCGGGATTCGACATTGATTAGTCATTCGCCATTCTGGTTTCGTCATTTTTACGACCATGGACGACCTCACCCAACGCATGCGCTCCGACCTCGAAGAGATCGGGCGGACGTGCATGCCGTTTGGCAAATACGGGCCGGCGCATTTTCCGCCGAACGGCGTGCCGATTTACGACATTCCTGCGGAGTACCTCGGCTGGTTCGCCAACAAGGCGGGGTTTCCGAAAGGCCGCCTCGGCGAACTGCTGCGCATGGTCCACCAGATGAAGGTGGACGGCTCCGACATCGTGTTCGACGTGTTTCGGAA
Organism: uncultured Prosthecobacter sp.; assembly: GCA_964452755.1. Taxonomy (GTDB): domain Bacteria; phylum Verrucomicrobiota; class Verrucomicrobiia; order Verrucomicrobiales; family Verrucomicrobiaceae; genus Prosthecobacter. Next base: position 454,845 of record CAYVQY010000003.1, read on the forward strand.
ACGGAGAGGGCGCACCGATCTCAAACCGCCGAAGCGGAAATCGTGGACGTTTGAGGACGAGCAACCGTGACCACTCTTTGGCCGGATGCGTCACGCACGAATCGGCGGGCCGTACCAGACGTAGCACATCAGATAGACGATGATGCCTGTGGCGGAGACGTAAAGCCAGATGGGCACGGTCCACTTCGCCATGCGCTTGTGCTTGTCAAAGCGATGCCGCAGGGCGGGGACGACGGTCATGATGATCATCGGCAGGTTTAGGACGGCCAGCGGGATGTGCGTGAAGAGGATCGTGAAGTAGATCGGGCGCGTCATGCCTGTCCCTGCGAACTTCACATGGCCGGCGTGGTAGTGGTAATACAAATAGCAGCCGAGGAAGGCGGTGGAGAACAGCAGCGCGATGACCATGCTGACGATGTGCGGCTTTTTCTGGCCGATCTTGATCATCACCAGGCCCAGGATGATGTGCAGCAGGGCGGCGGCGTTGAAAAGCGTGTAGAGCTTCGGAAGTTCGAGGACGGTCATGTCTCAGTTGGCGGCTGGTGCTTTGTAGGGGCTGCTCTTCTGTTCCTTCAGGAGGTAGCGCAGGTCTTTGCGCAGTTTCTCGTCCCAGAAGTTCGCGAATTCGGGGTCGGGGTTCAAAATGTCCGCAAGGCTGCGGACATGCCCCAGGTGGTCAATGACGGCGACGCGGAGGTCGTGGATGTATTTGTCGTCAGGGGAGAGGCGGTCGGCCTCCGGCATGTCCTGCACCGGGCGGAACTGCACCTGACGGGTCATGAACTTGCGCACCTCTTCCTTCTCACCGTTCACGAACCACCAGTTCGCGTCGTCGGCGATGCCGAGGCCGCCGGCGAATTTTTTCATCATCTCCGGCGTGTCATCGGCGTCGAGGGTGAAGCTGACGAACTGCAAGCCGGGTTCGTTGCCGAACTCCTCGTGCAATTTTTTGAGCTTGGCGATCACGGCGGCACAGCCGCGCGGGCAGCGGGTGAAGACCCAGGAGATGACGAGGACCCTGCCCTTCAGATCGGCCATGTGGACGGTTTTTCCGCTGCGCTCGGTGAGTTCGAGATCTTTTTCGAGGCGACCGAGGACGGGCGGGCGCTCGGCGTTGTCCACGCGGGAGCGGTAGATGAGGTAATTGTAAAAAACGACGAAACCAAGCGCGGCGATGATGATCGGGACCCAGATCGTCCAGGGGTTGAGTTTCGGCTTGGCGGCAGTTTCGTTCATGGCGGAGGCGGGTTACTCGCGTTTCCAGGCGAGGATGGATACGACCAGGATGGCCGGGAGATACATCAGCGTGCAGAAGAAAAGTTTGCGTGCCGCGGGGCGCTCCGGCTGGCGGTTGAAACGCAGGGCCAGCACGCAAAGCCAGCCGCTGAGCAGCAGCGCCGGCGGCAGAAACCACCAGGCGTGCGCCGCACCGGCATAGACCGGGTAAAACATGAGAAGCACCGTGCTGACGGCATAAGCGAGCGCGTGCTGCGACGTGCGGGCACCCTGCTCGTCGTCGTTGGCGAGCATGACGAAGCCGCCTTTGCGATACTCGTCGCGATACATCCAGTTGATGGCGAGGAAATGCGGAAGCTGCCAGAGGAACAGCAGTAGGAAGAGGTAGATCGCACCCGGCTCCAGCATTAGCTCCCAGCGGAAATGCGGCACCGTGCCTGTAGGCAGAGGCCCGGCGGCACCCGCCCAGCCAATGAGAGGCGGAAGGGCTCCCGAAACGGCGCCGACGAGCGTGTTGGTGGCGCTTTGGCGCTTCAGCGGCGTGTAGATGAAGAGATAAACCGCCAGCGTGAGCGCGGTGAGCGCGGCGGCTTCCAGATTCACGCGAATGGTCAAATGGATCAGCGCCAAGGCGCTGAGCAGCCAGCCGATGCCAAACGCGGCTGAAGGACTGACGCGTCCCGAAGGCAGGGGGCGGTCCGCCGTGCGCTCCATGCGCGAGTCGGGCTCGATTTCCATCAACTGGTTGAAAACGGCCGCACCGAAAGCCGCCAGTGTGCTGCCGATGATCGTGTGAAAGAGCAGCCAGCCGTCAAACCCCTGCGGCGCCCGCAGCCAGAAACCCACAAACGTGGTGACGATGACGAGCGCACTGAGGCGGAACTTCGTCAGGGTCAGCAGGTCGCGGGCGGTCATGGGCGGTTACCGGAAGAACTTCTTCGCCTTCTCAAAAAAGCTCTCCTCCATGGGGGAGGTCTGCTCGCCGAGGGCTTCGGCGAAGGCTTCGAGTTTTTCACGCTGCTCGGCGCTGAGTTTGGTGGGCACAGCGATCTGAACGTGGACATAGAGGTCGCCATGGCGATCCTGACCGAGGACTTTCATGCCCTTGCCGCGGAGGCGGAAGGTGGTGCCGTTCTGGGTGCCTGCTGGCACCTTGACGGTGGCCTTGGCCTCCATGGTGGGCACAATGATCTCACCGCCAAGTGCGGCGGTGGAGAAGGAAAGCGGCATGTCGCAGTGGAGGTCATCGCCTTCACGCTCGAAGATCTCGTGCTGCTTGATCTGGATGACAATGTAGAGGTCGCCGGGCGGGCCGTTTTTGACGCCGAGGTCGCCGTTGCCGCTGGAGCGCAGGCGGGAACCGTCCTCGATGCCGGCGGGAACCTTGACGCGCACCTTCGTGCGCTCCTTGGCGCGTCCGGCGCCATGGCAGGTGCGGCAGGGGTCGCTGATGGTCTCACCAGTACCGCTGCAGTCCGGGCAGGCCTGCTGGATCTGGAAGAAGCCGCGCGAACTGATGACCTGTCCCACGCCACCGCAGGTGCGGCAGGTTTTCTTGCCACCGCCGCCGCTGGCGGAACCGGAGCCGGAACAGGTTTTGCATGAGGCGCTGCGCTCGTATTCGATTTCGCGCTCGACGCCGTGCGCGGCGTCTTCGAGGGAGATTTCCATGCCGTAGCGCAGATCGCTGCCGCGCTGCGGGCCGTCGCGCCTGCGACCGCCGCCACCGCCACCTCCGCCGAAGAACTGCTCAAAGATGCCGCCGCCACCTCCGCCGAAGACTTCACGGAAGACGTCGAAGGGATCGTGAAAGCCGCCACCGCCGGCGGAGGGGCCGCCCATGCCGCCCTGGAAGGCCGCGTGACCGTAGCGGTCGTAGGCGGCGCGTTTTTGGTCGTCGCTGAGGACGTCGTAGGCTTCACCCACCTCCTTGAACTTGGCCTCGGCGGTCTTGTCGTCGGGGTTTTTGTCGGGGTGAAACTTCACCGCGAGCTTGCGGTAAGCCTTTTTCAAATCTTCCGCCGAGACGTCGCGGGAGACGCCGAGGACTTCGTAATAATCGCGTTTGTCAGCCATGAAAATAGAAGAGGTTTACGCCTGGGGAGCCGCTTCCGGGCCGCTGGAAACAATGACGCTGGCGGCCCGCAGCAGGCGGTCCTTGAGTTTGTAGCCCTTGCGGGTGACGCGAAGGACGGTGCCTTCGGGGACTTCGGCGCTGGCTTCCTGGGCCACGGCCTCATGGAGGTTCGGGTCGAAGGCCTTGTCCTGCGCCTCCACCTCCTGCACGCCGCTTTCTCGCAGGAAGTCCTGGAGCTGGCGGTTCACCATGCTCATGCCGATGTAGATCATCGACTTTTCCGATTCGAGGCGGGCCTGCTCGAGGCCCATGTCGAAATTGTCGAGGATGGGAAAGAGAGAGCGGAGCAGGTCGGCATTGGCGTAGGCGCGGGTCTCCTGCGCCTCGCGGGCGGAGCGCTTGCGGAAGTTGTCGAGTTCCGCCTGGCTGCGATAGGCTATGTCTTTCCACCTTTCGGCCTCCAGGGCCAGGGCGGTCATGGGATCGACGGGTTCGGCAGTCTCATCCTGGGCGGCGTCCACGGGGGCATTCTCCACGGCGGAATCGGCGGCTTCATGGGCTGGAACGGGGTCGATGTCGGGTTGCTGGGTCGTTTCGGGACTCGGCTCGGTCATAGTTTTTGCGGGTTTGGGGGGCCGCGACTATGCCGTCTTCTGCATGGCAATCAAGGTGATGTCATCATGACAACGCCTCCCCTCCATGAAGTGCTCCAATTCCATGATGATTCCGCCGATGATCGCCTTCGGGCCCTGGTCGGCGTATTTGGCGAATTTTTCCTGCACACGCTCCTCGCCGAATTCGAGTTCTTCGGGGTTCATGGCCTCGTTGACACCGTCGGTGTAGAGGAGCAGGCAGTCTCCCGGCTGCATTTCGAAATCGAGCTGCCTGGTCACCCGCTCGAAGACGCTGCCCTTGTCGATGCCGATGCCCAGCCCCGGCGGATGCAGAAGTTCGACGGCACCGGTGGCCTTGCGCCAGAGGAGGGCGGCATTGTGCCCGGCGCGGACGAGAGTAAGCCTGGGACTGCCCGCCTCCGCAACGACGTAGGACATGGTGATGAACATGTCCTCGCGGATGTCCGGGGCGATCTGCCGGTTCACGGCGGCGAGGGTTTCGGCGGGAGTGCGGTTCAGGGCGGCCGTGGAGCGCATCAGGGCGCGGCACATCACGGCGATGAGGGCGGCACCGAGGCCCTTGCCGGAAACATCGGCAATGATGGAGCCGAACTTGCCGTCCGGCAGGGGCAGAAAGTCGAAGTAGTCGCCACTGAGCGTGCGGGCGGGGATGTTTTTCCCGGCCAGCACAAAGCCTGGAAGCACAGGGTCGTGATCCGGTTGGAGAAGCTGCTGAATCTGGCTGGCGTTCTGCAGCTCCTGCTGGTCCATGCGGCTCTGTGTGGCCTCCTGGTGGGAAACGGCGTTGGCCAGCGCAAAGGCGCACTGTTCGATGAGTGATTTAAAGACTTCAAAGTCGTTCGCATTGTACTTCCTGCCGTCCTTCTGCGAGGTGACGGCCAGTACGCCCAGCCGGCGCGAGCCAAAACTCAGGGGGCCTATCATGCCGGTCACATTCTGCTGATTCACCACGGGCGAGCCGCCCAGACGCGGATCCGTGGCGAGATCGGCCAGCATCTCCGTCTGCTGGCCCGCAAAAATAGCCCCCGGCAGGCCGTGGTCGGAGGAGACGGCGTACATGCGCAGGCTGCTCAGCAGGGAGGAGGGATTCTCCTTCATCTGCTCGCGCAGCGTGTCGGGCACGGAAATCAGCGGTGCGCAAAAGTCCGAGATGTGGCGCGGCACCAGTTGTTTGGACGCTTCGTCGAAGAGGTAGAGTGCTCCGCCCGTGCTCTGGGTCACTTCGAGAGCACCGTCCACGATGAGCCGGTACATGGAGGCCTGCTGGTCGTCCCGCCAGATGGCCTCCCCCAGGTTGTGCAGGAAGTCGAACATCCGGCGCTCCTCGGCCACGATGGCCTCCTCCTCCTCCCGCAGGTGCGCCAAGTCGCCTTTTTGACGACGGAAGGCCAGGCCAAGCATCACAAGCGCCGCAGATAGCAGCAGCACGAGGATAAGAAGAAGAAATGTGGTCATGGTCTCAAACGACGCTCCCGGCCCATCCGGACGGCGCCTCAGGCCGGCGCGGCGGCCTCATGCGCGTGCAGATCCTTTTCCAAAAACTCAATGACATCGTGAAAGCGGCACTCGTTGGCATCGCTGATCCCGGCGAGAGCCTGGTGTGAGTCGAGCACATGTTGTGCCTGTTCCTCCTTGCAGTCGGCGTTGCGTTCAAGGCACTCGCGCAGCGCGGCACAGACCTCATGGCGCTCCGCAGTCCACATTTTGCCCTCCCTGTCGAGCTCCAGGATGTGGTCCAAGCCCAGGTCGGTGAGCAGTTGAATGTTGCGCGGGTTGGCGTTCACCACGCTCAGGCTGCCGACGCCGGCTGCGTGCAGATTCAGCGCGGTCCCTGTGAGCATTCCGAGGAAGGTCGAGTCCATCATCGGACAGCTCTCCAGATCGACCACCAAGTTGGTCATGCCTTTGGCGATGACCCCCTGCAGCGCCCGCTTGGCCTGCAGACTGTTTTGAAAGGTGCCTCGTCCGTCCACCCGCATCCAGAACACCTGTCCGATGATTCCTACCAGGATATGAGTGGGAGACGTCATGCTTGCGGAATTAATTCCAGAGCGCGGACTGCTGGCTCACCAGTTCCTCCCCGCCGCGCAGGACGCTCACGCGCCATGCTGTCACCCTGCCGCTTTTATGATACTCGTCTCCGGTGACTTGAAACTTGGAGACATTGCTGCGGCGGACGTCATCGACGATCATTTCCTGCACCCGCTTTTTCAGCCCCGCCTGAGCCTGCAGGTACTCGAAGCGCACGGTGACCGGCCCGTCATCCCGCTCGTTGGCCTTCCAAAAGACGCTGTAGTAGTGTCCGAAGCGGTCGTTGATCTCCGCCGCAGTGACCGCGCCGTGAAGCAGGTACTGGTTCTCGAAGATCAAGGCGGGATCCAACGTCCTCACCGGCTGCCACGGCATGAGATGATGGTACTTCACCTTGGAGATGCGCCCGCCCGGCCCGTTGACGGCGCTGGAGCACGCCGGAAGCGCGAGACTCAGGAGCGCGAGGCATCCGAGACGGAGACAAAGGAGGCGTGACAAAGTCGTCATGAAGAGCCGAATATTGGAATCAGAGTGCTTGATGTCAACGTCCCCTTCAATTCTTCACATTCCCCAACAAAATCACTCACAACAGTGAAACAGGGTCCACGTCCCAGGTCACGATGACGTCCTCCGGCGGCGTGATGGAGCGCATGACCTCCCGGATGTGGCGGCAAAGCGGGCGGATTTTCGGCGTCCGCAGCAGCAGCTGGTGGCGAAACTGCCCGTGCGACTTCGCCAGAGCGCAGGGGGCGGGTTCACCCATGATCACTCCCTCCGGCAGGCCCTGGAGCAGGCGGCGGTGCAGCGTCTGCAGGGCGAATTCCGCCCTGGCCTGGTGTTTCCCGCGACTGGCGAGGATAACCACATGGCTGAAAGGCGGGTAGTGAAAGGCCCGCCGCTGCTCCAGCTCCTGCTCGGCGAAGCCCTCAAAGTCATTGTGCCGCGAAAACTGCACGGCGGGGCTGTGGGGCGCATAGGTCTGCACCACGACCTCCCCCTTGACCTCTCCGCGTCCCGCCCGCCCCGCCACTTGGACAAGGAGCTGCAGTGTACGCTCGGCCGCCCGGAAATCCGGCAGATTCAGGGCCAGATCCGCATTCAACACGCCCACCAGCGTCACATTGGGGAAATCGAGGCCCTTTGCGATCATCTGCGTGCCGATCAGGATGTCGATCTTCTGCGCCCGGAAATCCCGCAGCAGGTCGCGCAGCTGGTTTTTGCGCTGGATCGTGTCCGTATCCACACGGGCGATCCTCGCGTTCGGAAAGACCTCCCGCACCACCGTCTCGACGCGTTCCGTGCCGTAACCGGCGAATTTCAGCCCGGGCTCCTCGCAGGACGGACACTTCGACGGCGGCAGCCGCCGCGAGCCGCAGACATGGCAGACGAGACGGTTCTCGTGCTTGTGCAGCGTCATGGGGATGCTGCAATCCTGGCACTGCACCGTCTCCCCGCAGGCGATGCAGCTGAGCGAGGTGTTGAAGCCGCGCCGGTTCAAAAACAGGATCGTCTGCTCCTTTTTCTCCAGCCGGGCGGTCACCGCCGCCCGCAGCCTCTCGGAGAGGATTCCGGTGTTCGCCACGCTCGTGCCCGTGCCTTTGCGGCGCTCCAGCCGCATATCGACGATGCGGATCAGCGGCAGCGTCCTGCCGTCCGTGCGCTGCATGAGCTTGAGCAGCTCGTACTTTCCGCTGATGGCGTTTTCATAGGATTCGAGGCTCGGCGTGGCGGTGCCAAGCAGCACGACGCACTTCTCTAGGCTGCCGCGGACCACCGCCAGATCCCGCGCATGGTAACGCGGCGTCTCGTCCTGCTTGAACGACGGCTCGTGCTCCTCGTCCACGATGATGATGCCCAGCCTCTCCAGCGGGGCGAAAATCGCACTCCGCGCCCCGATCACGATGTCGGCGCGGTTTTCGTGAATTTTGAACCACTCGTCATGCCGTTCGCCGTCGCTCAGATGACTGTGCAGGACGGCGATCTTGTCGCTGCGGTCGGCAAACCGTGCCTTGAAGCGCTCAATCGTCTGCGGTGTGAGGCTGATCTCCGGCACCAGCACCAGCGCCGTGCAGCCGCGCTCCAGCACCCGCGCGATGGCCTGCAGATAGACCTCCGTCTTGCCGCTGCCGGTGATGCCGTGGAGCAGGATCGGCTTTGCCGTTTCGGCGGATTCGATGGCCGCCACGACACGCGTGTAGGCCGCCTGCTGCTCATCCGTGAAGGTCAGCGCCTGACTGGGCAGGAATTCCTCGTTTTCAAAAGGGTCGCGCTCCACCCGCACCTCGCTGCGGGAGATCCAGCCCGCCTTCAGCAGCGGCTTGAGAATGGACGCCACACGGGGCACTTCGCGGCGGATCTGGCTCAGCGTCACCTCGCCTTTGGCGGAGATCAGGATGTCGAGAATCCGCGCCTGCATGGGCGCCTTTCCGCGCATTTTTTCGAAAACCTCCGGCGGCGGCTCCTTCACGAGTTTCAAATGGCTGTCCATCACGAAGCTGCCCGGCTTCTCCCTCACGGCCTGCGGAAGCATGGTCCGCAGCACCTGATGCGGTGAGACGAGATAATACTCGGCCATCCAGCGTGCCAGCTTCAGCAGCGCAGGCGTGAACATCGGCCGCTGGCCGATGATGGACGCCACCTCCTTCAGCTTTCCACGATGAGGCGAAACCTCGGGCAGTTCGAGCACCACGGCATTCGCGCGGCGGTTTTGCAGGGGCACCGTGACCCGTGATCCCACGACGACCTTTGCCGCCAGCTCGTCCGGGACGGCGTAATCGAGCTCCATCAACGCCGAGCCTTCAAGCTGCACGCGTGCGATGCGCCTGCCGTCGTCCACCGCGGCGCCGGGCGCAGCCTCCACGCCGCCAAACAGATCGGTCTGCTGCGGTTTTTTCGGGGAGTTCGGGGCGGCGGGCGGCATGTCTCATCCTAGATGCCGTGATTCCGCCTCCCAAACGAATCTTCTTTTGAGAAACAAACTCTCCCGTGCCATGATGCGCCGGCAGCAGCAGTACGGCACGATTTGGCATGTGGAGTTTTCTGACAGAGCACTGGCGTGACGGCGTGGAGATCCTCATCCTCGCCGCGCTGGCCTATCATGGTTACCTGTTTTTCCGCGCCACCCGCGGGGCGCGCATTCTGACGGGGCTGCTCGTGCTGCTGCTGAGCCTGGCGCTGATTTCCCTGCTGCTGGAGCTTTCCGTCATCAGCAGCCTGCTCCAGCGCTTCTCCGTCTTCCTCGCCGTGGCACTCGTCGTCCTCTTTCAGCCTGAGCTGCGCCGTGTGCTCGCGGAGCTGGGCAGCAGCCGTATTTTTTCCTTCAACCGGCCGGACCCCGAATCCTTGGACGTCCTCATGGAGGCCATGCGGCAGCTTTCCTCCCAGCGCTTCGGCGCCCTCTTCGCCCTGAAGCGCGGCATCGACCTGCACCCCTACGCGGAATCCGGGGTGGAGCTGGACGCCGTCATTTCCACCGGTCTGATCACCACGATTTTCCATCCCAAAACCACCCTGCACGACGGTGGAGCCATCATCGACCAGGGACGCATTTCCGCCGCCGGCTGCGTTTTCCCGGTCAGCCAGCGGGAGGTGCAGGACCGCGCCATCGGCCTTCGCCATCGCGCCGGCATGGGCATCTCCGAGGAGACCGACGCCATCGCGCTGGTGGTGTCCGAGGAAACCGGCGCCCTCTCCATCTGCTTCCAAGGAAAGCTGGAGCACGACCTGGAACTCGACGAACTCCGGCAGCGCATCAATGAGATTCTCAACGCGGGGAAAGATGCCACCGCGACATCAGGAAAGGAGGACGGCAATGAATTGGGGACGCTGGCTTAAAGAATTTTTCACCTTGAACTGGAGGGAGAAAATCATCTCCCTGCTTCTCGCTTTTTTGTCCTGGTTCATGATCAAGGCCCAGGATCAGCGCTACGCGCAGCCCTACATCCCCCCTGCGCCCACGAAGATCTCCTCCCCCGCCCCGTCGCAGCTCACCCCCGTGCTGCCGCCCCCCACCCAGGTCCCCCTTCAGTTGGAGCCGGTGGTACCGCCGCCATCCGAACCTTCCGCACCCGAGCCGGGAACTCCGGCGGGCCTCGGCGGTGCCACGGGTCTTTGACACCCCGGGTGTCCTGCGTTAGAACGCGCCTCCTATGTCTGAAAAGCGCCAGTTCTTCGGCACCGACGGCGTCCGTGCCGTGGCCAATCGTCACCCCATGACCCCCGAGTTCGTCATGCGCCTCGCGCAGGCCGCTGCCGTCGTGCTCGGCGGCAAGCCTGAGGGCGGGGATCGTCCCCGGGCCGTCGTCGGCCGCGATACCCGCGCCTCGGGTGAAATGCTGGAGTCCGCCCTCGCCGCCGGGCTCAATTCGGCAGGCGTCGATGTCATTCTTGCCGGACAGGTCCCCACGCCGGCCGTCGCGATGATCAGCGCTCAGCTCGGTGCGAACTTCGGCGTCATCATTTCCGCCTCCCACAACCCGTTTGCCGACAACGGCGTGAAATTCGTCCACGGCCCCGGCCACAAGCTCAACGACACGACCGAGATCGCCATTGAGCGCCTCGTGCTCGGCACCGACGACATGCCCCGCCCCGAAGGCCGCGGCATCGGCAGAATTTCCAAACTCACCGACGGCGTGGACCGCTACGTCGCCCATGCCGTCGCTTCGATGGAAGGCGTCCGCCTCGAAGGCATGCGCGTCGCGCTCGACAACGCGCACGGCGCCTCCTCCTTCACCAGCGCCCTCGCCCTGGAGCAGCTCGGCGCCGACGTGCAGGTGTTCCACTCCGAACCGGACGGCTTCAACATCAACGAAGAATGCGGCTGCACGCACTCCGAGGAAATCGAGCGCATCGTCCGCCAGTGCGCGGCCCAGGCGGGCATCGCCCATGACGGTGACGCGGATCGCAGCGCCCTGTGCGACGAGGAAGCCATCGCGCTCGACGGCGACGAACTCATGGCCATCGCCGCCGAATCCATGCTGCGCAAAGGCACGCTGAAGCACAACACGCTGGCCGTCACCGTGATGAGCAACTTCGGCCTTGATGATCTCGTCTCCCGCCTCGGCGGACGCGTCATCCGCACCGGCGTCGGCGATCGCTACGTGCTGGAGCAGATGCGCGAGCGCGGATTGAACTTCGGCGGCGAGCAGAGCGGCCACATCATTTTCGGCGACTGGGCCACCACAGGGGACGGCCTCATCGCCGGCCTGCAGATCCTGCGCATCATGAAGGAAACCGGCGAGCCGCTCAGCGAGCTGCGTAAATGCCTGAAAAAATTCCCGCAGTGCTCCCGCAATCTTCGCGTCCGCGCCAAGCCGCCCATCGAGCAGCTGGCCGAAGCGCAGAAAATCATCGTCGAAACGGAGAAGAAACTCGGCGACTACGGCCGCGTCCTCCTCCGCTACTCCGGCACCGAGCCGCTCATCCGCCTCCTCGTCGAAGGCCGCGATGTCGAATACCTCGAAGCGCAGGCTGACAAGATCGCCTCCGCCGTCCTCGCGCAAATCGGCTAATGTCCCACTACTTCATCACCGGCACCGACACCGACGCAGGCAAAACCTATGTCACATGCCTGCTGCTGGAGGCTTTGAAGCGCGAAGGGAAACGCGCCGCAGGTTTCAAGCCCTTCGTTTGCGGCCAGCGTGACGACGCGATCTACCTCGCCAACGCCAGCCGCGAAGGGCTGACCGTCGAGGAGGTCAATCCGGTCTGGTTCAAAGTGCCCGCAGCGCCCTACGCCGCCTCATTGATGGAAAACCGCCGTTTCGAACTCAACGACGTCATCTCCAACTACCAGAAACTCGCGCAATCCCACGAGCACGTCCTCGTCGAAGGCGCCGGCGGCTGGGAGGTGCCGCTGAACGAATTTTCCACCATGGCCGACTTCGCGCAGCGCCTCGCCCTGCCGGTCATTGTCGTCGTGAACAACAAGCTCGGCTGCCTCAACCACACCATCCTCACCGTCCGCAACATCCAGGCCCGCGGCCTCACCTGTGCCGGCGTCATTTTGAACTATGTGAAGGACGAACGCGATGCCGCCAGCATCAGCAACCGCATGGTGCTGGAGCATTTTCTCGACGTCCCAGTCCTCGCCGAAATCATGCACGGCGAGACCGAAATCGACTGGCCGCTTTAGACCCGCCCGTGCTGCTAGAGCTGCGAGTACGGTGCAGGCACCAAGACGATGTTCGTGATGCGGGAGACGATCTCCTTGTCGGTGAAGCCGGGGGTCGTCTTCAGCTTCGTCCATTCCGGATCGACGCGAAACGTGCTCCATGCAGCGTCTTTGACCGCCGTGTTGCTGAAGGCGAGCATGTAGGTCAGATTCGGCATCAGCGGACCGACGATCGTCTCTCCGAAAAAGACCGCGTTCAGACCGCTGCGCTTGAAGATCTCCAACTCTCCGATGTTGAACATCTCGATCTTTTTCTTCGCCGCCTTCTCGCTGTGGCTTTCATAAATCCGAAGCTGGTAGATCCGGCTTCCCTTCGCCGGGAGCGACATCGTAGGCATGCCCTCGATGCCCTTCGTCAGCCAGCTCTCGACACGTTCGTAAACCGCGTCCTCCGCAGGAGCGTCCAAATAGGCCGCGCCCGCCTTCTGCAGGGCGGCGTCAGCGAGCAGCTCAGTACTCTTCGCCAACTGTCCTAGCGAATTCAGTCGCAACACGACGTAAACGACCGGCGTAGCTTCGGATGCCTCGGGCAGAAAAACGCCCACGTGACTCACGCCGAGGCGGTTCAGCGCCGGAATCGCCGCTTCTTTGAGATAGGCTTCGAGGATCGCCTGTTTCTCCGGGCTCTTGAGAATGAACTTTCTGATTTCAAAGTACTCGGTCGCCCCTTCCTGCTCCGCTCCTGCCGACTTCGCCTCGTTCAACGCGCCAGCCACTCCGGCAGCAGCCACGGTGGATTTGAGAAATGTGCTTCGTGTCATGGATGACCGCGATGCTGAAGAGCGGAGCCCGAATGGTCAACGCTATTTCTCCGTGTGCATGCTGAGTTTCAGACAACCATCCGCGAGCATCGCAAATGGGCGACGGCGGTCACTGAACTTTCAACTCCAGCTTTGTCAGTTTCCCCTGAAACTTCCCCTTCCCCGTGTAGTTCGCGACGGGAACTTTGTTGTCGTGGCCGAGGCAGAAGTCTTCCTTGGGCTGGTTGCTGATAATGCCGGGGCCCTTGGCGGTAGCGGGTGCTTGACCATCGACCTGGACGGTGAGGGTGCCGTCTTTGGCGAGCGTGGCGGTGATGCGATGCGGCTGGCTGTCGGACGGGAAGGCGGTTTCGGCGTTGGTGAGGCTTTTGCCGTGGCGGAGGGACCAGACGGCCTTTCCGTCACTGAGATGAAGCGCGTAACCGACACTGGCGCCGCCGTGGGCGATGAGGATGGCGTCGCGTTGCGCGGTGGTGACCTCGCAAGTGAGCGTGAAGGGAACACCGCCGATTTGCGGAGCGCGATCCGGCGCGAGGGTGTCGCCGGGGTTCAGGGTGTCAAGGGCGACAGGCCTGGCCGATTTTTTGCCACGCGGCGCGTCGCTGGTGGGATAAAGCGTGACCGGATTTTCGGCCTCGCCGGCGGGACGTCGTGACTTCGGTTCCTTGCCGCCGAGTTCGGCGCCCATCTTGTCGGCGAGGGCGGTGAGTTTGGCGACGATGTCGGGATGTTTCTCAGCGAGGTTGGTGTGCTCGTTGATTTCCTCGTCGAGATTGTAGAGCCGCGGATTGATCGTCGCGCCCTCGGCCGCGCCTTTGCCCATCGTCTCGGGCTGGGTCGAGATGGCGAGCTTCCATGGGCCCTGGCGCACGGCTTGGAGGTTGTAACCGGCGAAGTAGTAGTGCGCCTCGCGCTGGGCCTCGGTGGTTTTGCCAAAGAGGAGCGCGGAGATGTCGCGGCCGTCGATGACAGGTTCGGCGGGCACCTGACCTCCGGCGAGTTTCACGCAGGTGGGCAGCATGTCGATCGTGCCGGCGACGGTGTCGCACACGCTGCCGGGCGCGATCTTGCCGGGCCACCAGGCGACGGTGGGCACGCGCACGCCACCCTCCCAGGTGCTGCCTTTGCCACCGCGAAGCGGGAGGGCGCTGCCGCCGTCCGCGCCTTTGATGAGCCAGGGTCCGTTGTCGCTGGTGAAAAGGACGAGCGTGCTTTCATCGAGCTTCAGTTCGCGCAGGGTGTCGAGCACGCGGCCGACGCTCCAGTCCACCTCCTCCACCCAGTCGCCGAAGCGGCCGTTATGCGATTTGCCGCGGAAGGCCTCGCCGGGCCAGATGGGCGTGTGCACGGCGGTGTGCGGGAAGTAGAGGAAGAAGGGTTTGTTCTTGTTCGTGCGGATGAAGCCGAGCGCCTCATCGGTGTAGCGCTTGACGATGCGGCTCTGGGCCTCGTCGGTGAGGAGTTCGGCGACTTTGTCGTCGCGGACGAGCGGCACTACCCTCGCGCCGGTCTCCGTCGCGGTGCGCTGCATGTCGTTGGAATACGGAATGCCGAAATAATGATCGAAGCCCTGTTTCGTGGGCAGAAATTCGGGCTGGTCGCCGAGGTGCCACTTGCCGACGCACTGCGTGGCGTAGCCCTGCGCCTTGAGCAGGTCGGCGATGGTGTTTTCCTGCGGATTCAGGCCGTTTCTGGAGCCGGGGCCATAAACACCCGGCACGGAGATGCGCGCGCCATAGCAACCGGTCATGAGCTGCGCCCGCGACACGCTGCACACCGGTGCCGCGTAAAACGACGTGAGCTTCATGCCTTCCTTCGCCATTCGGTCGAGGTTCGGTGTCTGCTGCTTCGTCGCGCCAAAGGGACCGATGTCGCCGTAGCCGAGGTCGTCGATGAAAATGATGACGACGTTGGGACGCTGCTCCGCCGCGAATGACGAAACCAAAATGAGGAATGAAGAAAGGAAGAGCGCGAGGAAATGCTTCATGGTTGGGATTGGGAGCTTTTGAGAACGACCGCAGGCGCGGCATATCGCACGCGGTTGCATTTTTGACTGGTACACATCCTTGTCACCCGCAAGGCACGGCGGATGCTCTTCTTGCAATGTCCATGCGCACGTTCACCTCCATCATCCTCTTTGCTGCTCTGTCGTCCGCCCAAGCCGACGAATGGTGGGCGTGGACGATGCTGGACGTCTGGAAGCAGAAGCCGTGGAGTGCGGGCCTGTTTCTCGGCAACCGACTGGACGCGGATGACGGTGCCTATGTGCAGATCGCCAGCCCGCGGGTGAAGTATCAGCTGCTGCCCTGGCTGGAGACCGGCGTCGGCCTGTCGCTGCTGAACATCGAAAACACAAGGACACACGACCGCCGCTGGCAGGGTCGGCCCGAGTTTGAACTCTCCCCGAAATTCGACCTCTCTCCCCGCCTCCGCCTGGAATGGCGCAACCGCATGGAGTGGCGGAAGAACGACGGCGAGGCCTTCACCACGCACCGCTCGCGCCACCGGCTGCAGCTCGGCTGGACGCTCCCGGAGTCCGTGGGGCCGGTCACGCGAGTTTTTGCCAGCAATGAGTGGCTCGTTGATCTACAACGGCATCAATGGGGCGAGAACCGCCTCATACCGCTGGGTGTCACCGTGAAGCTCTCCCCCAACAGCGACCTCGACTTGTCCTACATGATTTTTTCCCAGTCCGGCGTGACGCAATGGACGCACGAATCCGTCTTCCTCACCTACCTGCGCATGCGGTTCTGATTCCCGTTCGCTTGCGCCCGGCGACTGGCATTGGTTGTGCTATGGCTGTAAACGGGCAATTCCCTCCCCAACCATGACGCCTGCTCCGATCAACACGACCATTCCGACCCTCGGCCCCTGCCAGTTTCACTCGCCGCTGCACCGGATCGGCGGGGTGGAGGCTCCTTTCAAGTCGGACGCGACGGACAGAATCCTCTACCACAGCCACATGCTGGAAGACGGGCGCGACCACACGACGCCGACCTTCGAAGAAGCGGGCGCCCGTGAGATGCTCTACTTCAATCCGGCGAAGACGACCGTCGGCATCGTGACCTGCGGCGGACTCTCCCCCGGCCTGAACGACATCATCCGCGGCATCGTGAACCAGTGCGCGTTTCAATACGGCATCAACCGCATCTACGGCTTCCGCTTCGGCTACGAGGGGCTCGTGGAGAGCTACGGCCACACGCCGCTCATTTTGAAGCCGTCTTCGGTGGAGCAGGCGCACAATTTCGGCGGCTCCCTGCTCGGTAGCTCCCGCGGCCAGCAGGGCATCGGCGAAATGGTGGACACACTGGAGGATATGAAGGTGGACATCCTCTTCGTCATCGGGGGGGACGGCACGCTGCGGGGCGCGTCCGAGATCGTGAAGGAAATCGAGCGACGCGGGCTGAAAAAGGCGGTCGTCGGCATTCCAAAGACCATCGACAACGACATCATGTTTCTCGACAAGAGTTTCGGCTTCGAGACAGCCTTCGCCGCCGCCGTGCAGGCGGTGAAATGCGCCTACGTCGAAGCCACCGGCGCGGTGAACGGCGTGGGGCTGGTGAAGCTCATGGGCCGCGATTCGGGCTTCATCGCCTGCTACGCCGCGCTGGCGGGCAGCAATGTCGATTACGTGCTCATTCCGGAGGTGCCCTTTGAGCTGGAAGGACCGGGCGGGCTGCTGGAAACCCTGCGCTACCGCCTTTCCAAGCGCGGAAGCGCCGTGATCGTCGTCGCCGAAGGTGCGGGCCAGCACCTGATGCAGACTGAAGCCGCCACGGATGCCAGCGGTAACAAGCGCTACGGCGACATCGGCATGTTCCTGAAGGACCGGATCAACGCCTTCTTCAAAGAGCGCCGCACCGAGGTGAACCTCAAATACATCGACCCCAGCTACATCGTGCGCAGCGTGCCCGCGAATGCGGCGGACAACGTTTACTGCTCACGCCTCGCCCAGGGTGCGGTGCACGCAGCCCTCGCCGGCAAGACGAACATGCTCGTCGGCCGCTGGCACGGATCGTTCGTCCATCTGCCGCTGGAGCTCGTCATCCACGGTCGCCGCAAGGTCGATCCCACTCAGGAACTCTGGCACAGCGTGCTCGCCTGCACGGGGCAGCCGCCGGTGATGCGGTAGTAGGGGAGTTTCCTCTCGCTTCAGGTTTGGTCACCAATCCGGACCGCGTAATAATCCCAGAATCGCTGCTCCTCGAGCGCGAATTTATCGCTGCTGAAGATCACCTCCATCGGGGTGATTGCACCTGTGTAGAGCGAGATCGGGTGTGACTCAGACGGCTTTGAGCGAGGATAGACAGTGTCAAACCGCCCAATCTGGGCAAGCAGCTTGAAGTAAGTGTAGCCGTCTTCAACCCGACTGGGAACCAAAGATACGGAGGACATGCGCCCGTCGTAAAGCAGGCCTCTAACAGCCTCATCCACCGAGAGACCATCCTCCGACAAGATGCGAAGATGCTCACGTTCGCATTCTGGAGATCCGTCATCTTCCGGCCAGTAAAACTCGAGGATCTGAAACTTGGCCGGGGGCGGGCATTCGTGGGAAATTTTTTTCGCCAAGTGCTCCCAGACCTCGACCAATGCGGCCTCAAGCCGGAGCTTGATTTCATCGAAGGTCACCGGGACTTCAGGCCGAGGCAGTCGGCGAAACTCCTCTGGAATCTCTGGCTTTCTTACCTCGAGTTCCATTTCGGGCAATGGCAGTGCGCGCTCTTGGCGCTGGGCGTCGCGTTCGTCATCTGGCGGGAAAGGTGCGAGATCATGAACGAAGGTCCACAGGTCGGTCAGCTCTTGGAACGTCAGATGATCTGGGAGCCTCTCCCCCATAAAATCTGGGCGATTTTCGGTCATCTTCTGGTCGCGAAGATGTGAAAAAATGGGGCCTCCGAAGGATCGCTGCCCAGCCTGATCTGCCACAATGATTTTCTGATCACACACGTCAGTCACGCAGGGATAGCCGTCGAAGGAATTCAGCCCGGTAAAGTCGATTGCATCGACCAAGTTGCGAAGCGCACCCACATGAAACTCTGGAAGCTGCCCTTTGTAGATCAAAACGCGATTGTCGTATCGATGTGACCGACGAATGGGGCGGCCCATTTCGACCTGCTGACGAAAAGCCCCGTCCGAATCAATGTCAATAGTCCAACAGGTGTGATCCGGCCAGAATCCTGGAGAATATTTTAATGTCAGCCAAGACATCAATTTGTGATACCAACCAGCCACCGCTGGCACAAGGCCAAAGTCACACGCCTACGCTACTTCAGCGGCGGCAGCTTCGCGGAATAATGCACGGCGCGATGACGGTTGTCGTCGAAGGCGAAGTGGAGCCACTGGCCGTCTTGGCTGACGAAGCCGTCGGGGTAGTTCATGCGGCCTTTGGGGCCATCGACGGACTCCTGCTGAAGCACGCGCTGGTAGGACCAGGTTTTCATGCCGTCGAAGCTGATCCACAGGGCCATGGGGCTGCGGTGCTTGCTGTTCGGATTGTGCAGGATGGCGACAGTGTCGCCGCCGAGGTTGTAGAGCGTGGTCTTGCTGCCGGGATTAGGGATCTGGGTGACGCTGGCGAATTCGGGCCAGGTTTTGCCGCCGTCTTTTGATTCCGCCTTGTAAAGGAGGCCGCCGAGGCCGTCGGCGCGGATGACCATGGTGATGCGGCCGTCGGGATGTTCGAAAAGATCGTTCTCCGCCCATCCAAAGTAGTGGCTGTCGGGAGTGAGGCGGATGTTGCCGTGCTCGCTCCACGTCTGGCCGCCGTCGCTGCTGATGAGCACGCCGTTGCGCGGATTGGTGAAGTCGCGCTCCAGCGGAGGCAGCTTCTTCTGCTCATCCGGGCCGATGTAATGCTGGAAAGGAATAATGATGCGGCCGTCCTTGGTGACGATGTGCTTGCGGATGAAGGTGCGTTCCTTGAGGCGACCGGGCACTTCCACAGGCTTGCTCCAGGTCTTGAAACTGTCGTCGCTGGTGAGATACCACGAGCGCCAGTCATTCGCCCAATGCTTCGAGTGCGTGGAGAAGAACAGCGTGCCGCGTTGGCCGAGGATCATGAGTTCCGTCGGTCCCTGGCCGATGGTTTTGCCCTCGCGCGGGAAGCCGACATCGAACTGTTCCAGCGGCGTCCACGTCTTCCCCATGTCGTGGCTGCGGGTGACGCCGGTGTAGTTCAGCGGTGACGGCTCCGTGTCACCGCCCGCGAGCATGAAGAGAATCCACGATCCGTCCGGCAGCTCGCGCAGGGTCGTGTCGCAGACCATCTTGTTCGGCGTGACGCCGTCGTAGGGGGTGCTCTTGAAGTCCTGCTTCGCATCTTCGAGGGCCTGCGCGGTCCATTTCGGATCGGGCGTGATGGATTTCGGCAGCTTCGGAGCGAGCGCTTTGTTGACGATAACTTTCGCGAGCTTTGGGCGCGAGCCGAAGTGGGCCTCGGTGAACTTCACATGCAGGATCTCGGCGTCCGTGTGGCGATTCCAGTCATAGAGGATGTGGATGTCGCCATTCGGCGCCTGGAAACCGTCGGGATAGGACACGGAAGCGCGATCATCAATGAGCAGGCCTTTGCCCCATGTCATGCCGTCGTCCTCGGAGAGGAAGGCTTTCAAGTTCGTGCGGTTCGGCAGACGCACGTTGAGCGGACCATTCTTCACGAGGATGAGTTTGCCGCTGGAGAGACGACGGATGAAGAAGCGGGCGCTGACGTTTTGAATCGTGCTCGGCTGCGGATCGCTCCATGTCGCGCCTTTGTCGTTGGAAGTGCTCTCGCTGATGCCGTCCTTCGTTCGCGCAAGCATCCACAGACTGCCGTCTTTGCGCTCGACGATCATGTGCTCGTCGAAATCCGCACGCGGAAACGCCACGCCGCCGCGACGTGTCCACGTCTTGCCCTGATCGGTGGAGGCGAACACGTTCGCCATGCGGGTCACATCGAGATCCTTGTGCGCCTCCTTGTCCACGCCCGGACCGTGCATGCGGTCGCGTGTCCAAAGCGAAACCGGCAGCAGCCAGTCGCCGTTCGAAAGCACGGTGGGCTTGTTCAGCGTGCAACCGTCGGCGAAGCGCACCGGCGCGGTCCATTTCGGCTCGACGGCATCGGGATCGTCACAGCGGATGTACCAGTCGCCGCAGCGTCCGTCGAAGTAGCCGAGGCTTTGATCAAAGAAGCACCACAAACGGCCCAGCGGATCGGTCCACAGGTTGCCGACGAGGGCGCGGCGTTCGTATTTCACGCCATTGAGTTCACCATCCTGCGGGTCGATGACGACACGCGGCTTCGACCACGTCTTGCCATCGTCATCGCTGGTGGCGAGCATGAAGAAGCCGTTCGGCGAATCACCATTCCCCACCCACGCGGCCCACAGGCGGCCTTTGGGCGTGCGGTCGATGCCGATGATCATGTTTCCGGGCCGAACCTGATCGGCATACTCGGGGCCGGGCGCGGTGTTGATCAGCGGCGGCTCCAGCGTGAGATCGGCCAGTGTCTTGTCCCGGGCATGGGCTTGCAAGACGAGCAGGAAGAGAAAAAGGAACGTGAATCGCATGACAGCAGCCTAAACGACGAACGAAGGTCCTTTCCTCCGCCGGGCGTGAGTTCACGCATGATATGTTAACACGATCCGACAGCCTCACTTGGCCTGCCAGATGCGAATGTCGTCAAACAAGACGCCCTTGCCGTTCACGGTGAAGTGAAAGCTGCTCTTCGTCTCATGCGCGAGTCCGGGTGACTTCAGGTAGCCGGTGGGTTTGCCGTCGATGCTCACGCGCATCTCGTCACCGGCAATCTCGATGGACACCTGATACCACTTCTTTTGCTCCAAAACGATGCTCGCGGCCGAGCCTCGACCGACGAGGAGTTTGTCCGCCTCCATCTTGCGGGCGGGATCCCTGCGCATCTCGAAGATGTCGTTGCGCATGACACCTTCTTTGTCGTCGCCGAGCCGGAGCTGTTTCGGCGCAAATGCCACGCGGCAGATGTGGCCCGCGTGGGACCCTTTGAACTTCTGATCATCGAACACCGCATTGAAACCGGTGGAGCCGTCGAGCTGAAAGCGGAACTCGACCACGACGTTCTTCATCGGGCGATGGACGCGGCCCACGGCCCCATGGTCATCGCGCGTCTGCACGCCCTTGAGGCTGCCGCCTTCCACAGTGAAAGTGGGGATGACCGATTTCCATTCGCCGAGATCCGAACGTTCGAAGTCATCGGCAAACAAGGATTCGCCTTTTTCCGCGACGGGTGTGGAAGGAACATCCGCAGCGAAAGATGCCAGCGAGAGGAGACAGAGAAGGGCTGGAGGCCTCATGAACAGTCAAATGGTGGCGAGCCTGCCGGTGGAGTCGCCGAAACGGTCCGTTTTCACGCCCATTTCGTTGAGCATGCGCACGTAGAGGTTCGACATCGGCGTGTTGCCGCCGAGTTTCACATGCCGTCCCGGTTTGAAGGAACCGCCGGCGCGCCCTGCCACAATGACGGGAAGGTCGTCGTGCCGGTGACGGTTGCCGTCCGAAAGACCGCCACAATAGACGACCATGGAGTTGTCCAGCATCGAGCTGCCGTCGGCGTCCTTTAGCGCTTTCATGCGCTCCATGTAGTAGGCGAACTGACGCATGTAAAAGAGGTCGATCTTTTCCAACTTCGCGACTTTCACCTGATCGAGCTGATGATGCGAAAGGGAATGATGGCCGTCGGACACGCCGATCTCCTTGAAGCTGCGGTTGCTGCCGTCATGCGCGAGCAGGAGCGTGGAAATGCGCGTGCTGTCGGTCTGGAAGGCGAGGAGCTGCATGTCCATCATGAGACGGATGTGCTGCTCGTAATTGGAGGGGATGCCGGCTTCGGGTGAATCGACGCCGGGATCAGGCGGCGGGCCGAAGCGCTCGGAAGCGGCGACGCGTTGCTCGATTTCACGCACGCCGGTGATGTATTCGTCGAGCTTGTTGCGGTCGTTGCGGCCGAGCTGCTTCTCCAGGCTCTTCACGTCATCGAGCACGAAGTCGAGGATGGAACGCTGCTTCTCCTGACGGGCGACGTAGGAGCGTGCACGCTCAGCACCAGTGCCCGCGCCAAAGAGACGCTCAAACACCTGCGCCGGGCTGGGTTCCGGTGTCGCAGGACTAGTCTCGCTGCGCCAGGACAGATTGAACTGGTAGGCGCAGGAGTAGCCGGAGTCACAGCCGCCGGAGGCGCGCACTGCGTCGCAGGTGAGTTCCAGGGAACGGAAACGCGTGGCGGCACCGACCTCGCGCGCGGCGACTTGATCGACCGAGATGCCGACACGGATGTCGGAGCCGGAGGTCTTGCGCGGGCGGGCTCCGGTGAGGATGGTGGAATTCGCGCGGGCGTGATCACCGCCGCCGTCCGGGCCGGCCCAGCCGTTCGCCTGTTCGAATCCGGTGAAGACCTGCAGGTCGTTTTTGAATTTTTCGACCGGTGCCATGGTGGAGCCGAACTGGAAGTTCTCGCCCTCGCCCTGCGGACGCCATTTGTCGAGAATGACGCCGTTCGGGATGTAGAGGAAGGACATCCGGCGTGGCGCGGCGGCAGCCGCGGCACGGGCCGGCGCGAGCGACTCCAGCGCGGGCAGCGTAAGGCAGGTACCGAGGCCGCGCAGGAAGTGACGGCGGTTGGAGGAGGATTGCAGGATCATGGGGTTCTTAAATTGATACGCTTACAAACGCGAAATTATCGCAATGAGCCGTCGCCGCGGCGCTTCTGAAACGGGGCGCTGAGGATGATGCCGCGGACCACGGTGCGCAGCTTGCCGCCGTCTTTTTCCAGATCGGCGACGATGCGGTCGATGGTGGGCGCGTCATAGTACTCGGTGCCGCGGCCGATGGCATAGGTGAGCATTTTTGAAACCAGGCAGCGGTAAAAATCCGTGCGACGGGAGGTGGTCATGATGCGGCTCAGCTCTTCGACGGAGGAGAAGGTCTCCCCGGTAATGAGCTTGCCGGCGGTATCGATGGGCTTGCCGTTTTCCTCCGCGCGAAACATGCCCACGGCATTGAAGTTTTCCAAGGCGAGTCCGATTGGATCCATGCGGGCGTGGCAGGAGGCGCAGAGCGGCTTCTCGCGATGGATTTCCATCATCTCGCGCATGGTGGCGTTCTTGTGCGCCTTCTTGGCCTCCTCCAGCGTGGGGACATTCGGCGGCGCGGGTGGCGCGGGAGTGCCGAGCAGGTTGTCGAGCACAAAGAGGCCGCGTTTTACCGGCGAGGTGCGCGTGGGGTTCGAGGTGACGACCAGCAGGCTGCCGTGCGTGAAAATACCGCCGCGATGGCTGTCCTTCGGCAACGAAACTTTTTGCATCGAGTCCCCCTTCACGCCCGGGATGCCGTAGAACTTGGCCAGGTGCTCGTTCAAGAAACTGTAGTCGGCGGTGAAGAGCTCCAAGGCACTGCGGTTTTCCTTCAACAGATAAGCGAAGAGCAACTCCGTCTCCAGGCGCATGGCGCGGCGCTGGCGCGAGCCAAAGACCTTGAAGGCGTCGCCGAGATCCTTGATGCCCAGCACACGCCGCGGATCGACGTTGATGCCCTCCACGTCACGCGTTAGCAGCCACTGGCCGACGAAGTTCTCGATGAAGCGCTGCGCCTTTGAATCCGAGAGCATGCGGTCGATTTCGTCGTCGAGGTTCGCGCGCAGCTCGCCCTTCTTTGCGAGTTCAAACAGCTCCGTGTCCGGCATCGAGCTCCACAGGAAATACGACAGGCGGGAGGCGAGCGCGAACTCGTCCAGCGACACCACCTTGCCCGGATTGTCAGGCTCAGGCTGCACCTCGGCGCGGAAGAGAAAACGCGGTGAGGCGAGGATGGCCGTGGTCGCGTGGGCGATGCCGCTCTCAAACGTGGCCTTCGGTTCCTTGGCTGCCAGTTGCGCCAGCTTCACCAGGCGGTCGAGCGTGGGCTCGTCCACCGGACGCCGGAAGGCGCGGTCGGCGATGCGGCGGAGGATTTCGCGTGCGTAGGCCTCGCGCTCCTTCTCATCCGCAGGCGGGCCGCCTTTGAAAAAGACGCGGTAGTAGTCGCGCGGATAGACCTTGTGGCTGCCGTCCAGCGGCCCCTGGAGAGAGACCTTGAGCAAGCTCATGTTCAGTGGCTTGTCGTCCTGCTTGGGCGGCGACTTTTCCGCGATGCGGAAGCCCAGCAGGTTCTCACCGTCGGTCAGCGGAGCCTTGGTGGAAAAGGTGATGCTCTTGCGGTTGTCCCAGCCGACGCTCTCGTCACCGACCTCTCTGCCGTTGACGAGCGTCGTCAGAGTCGCCGTGTGGTCGGAGGCTTCCGAGGAGCCGCCGATCTTGTACTCCACGGTCACCTTGTACTCGCCGGGATGATCAATGACGTATTTGGAGAGGATCTCCGCGCCCTGGTTGAAGGCGAGGTACTTGCCGGTCTTTTTCGCAGGCGCGGCGGATTTGAACTTGTCGCCCGTGATCGAATAGACCGGGATGCTCGCCTGCTGCGGACGCACGGCCTGCGAGACGATGCTGCGGGCTGCGGTGAGATATTTTTCCATCAGCATCGGCGAGATGGAGAGCACGTCGCCGATGGTGTCAAAGCCGTAGCCGGTGTCGTCCGGCGGCAGCGCGTCCTCGGCGTCGAAGCTGACGGCAAAGAGGTCTTTGACCGTGTTTTCATACTCCATGCGGTTCATGCGGCGGATCGTCACACGGCCGGGATCGGGATTTTCGGGATCGAGCTTGAAGACCTTCTCCTCGATCCACCGTGCCAGCAGATTGCGCTGCGCATCCGTCGGCTGATCCTTCTCGGAAGGAGGCATGAGATGGGAGCGCGTATTGTCCCACACGCGGAGCCAGAGGGGCTGGTCGGCCAGGTGCTCCTCCAGCGTCTTGTAGTCGTCCATCGCGAAGTCGCCCTTCGCCACGCCGTCGGCATGGCAGTCATAGCAGTATTGCGAGAGGATCGGCTCGATGTCTTTTTTGAAATCAGCAGCGAAAGTCCCGGACCCCATGCCGAGGGTCAGCAGGACGCTGACACAAACAGGGAAAGACGGCGTGGATGATGGCGACGTTAGAAAAGAAAATTGCATGAACGGGGGGTGAGAAAAAAAACGCCTGCCGCGTGCTCTCATTTCGAGAAACCTCACCCCGGGTGAAAATGGCTGGAAAACGACCGGTGAAGACAAGACCGCGCCTGGACAGGACACCCGGACGGAGGTCAACTCCCGCCGGGCACTACCCTCCGATGCACGGCGAAAATTCGTTTGCATGAAAAGAGGCCGCGCACGGTACATGCTCCAGTGACATCCGAGCTTCCGTGTCGATGCCCTCCAAGCTTCATCCCCCCCACCGTAACGGCAGGTTCCCTGACCGACGGACCGTCATCGTTCGACCCGGGCGCTGAGAAGGAGGGTGACGTGCTCGGCCCCTACCGCCTCATCAAACGAGTGGGAGAAGGCGGATTCGGCGTCGTGTGGCATGCGGAGCAGTCACGCCCGATGCGTCGGGATGTTGCCCTGAAGCTGCTGAAGCGCGGGATGGACACGCGGCAGGTGCTCTCCCGATTCGAGCAGGAGCGCCGCGTACTGGCGGCGATGGAGCACCCGTGCATCGCCAAAATTCTCGACGCGGGGGTCTCGTCGGACGGGCGTCCGTTTTTTGTCATGGAACTGCTGCCCGGCATTCCGATCACGACCTATTGCGAGCAAAGGAAACTGCCGCTGAGGGAGCGCATCACGCTGTTTCGTGGCGTGTGCGACGGCGTGCAGCACGCCCATCAGAAAGGGGTCATCCACCGGGACCTCAAGCCCTCGAACATCCTCGTGACCGAGGTGGACGGGCGGCCCGTGCCTAAAATCATCGACTTCGGCATCGCCAAGGCGCTCGCGTCCGGTGACATCGAGGCGATGACGCTGGCGACGCAGGGAAACATGGTCCTGGGCACTCCGCAGTACATGTCACCTGAGCAGATCAGTGACGTGGGCAGCGTGGACACGAGGAGCGATATCTACGCGCTTGGCACGGTGCTTTATGAACTGCTGGCGGGGAAGCCGCCCTTTGCCGCCGAGACGCTTCAATGCACCGACCGGCAGGCATTCTGGCAGATCATTCGCGACAAGACTCCGCAGCGCCCGTCAACGAGCTTCACCACGAAATCCGTCAGCCCCGACCAGCCATCCTCCGCGCCAAACGTGGATGTTTCGCGACTGCCGGCGGATCTGGACTGGATCACGCTGTGCGCACTCGAAAAAGAGCCGCAGCGCCGCTACCAGAGCGCGGCGGAGTTTGCCGCCGATTTACAGCGCTTTCTCGACGACGAGCCAGTCTCCGCCCACCCTCCCGGCAGCGCCTACATCGCATCACGCTGGATTCGCCGGCATCGGGCGGCTTTTGCGGCGACGTGTGTGAGCGCCGCCGCGCTCGTGCTCGGCGCCGGCATGGCCGTTTGGCAGGCAAAGCTGGCTCGCGAGGCGCAATTGCGGGCCGAGTCGGAGTCCGTGCGCAGCCGCGAGACCGCCGAATTCCTCACCGGCCTGCTGGCCCGGGTCGCTGCGGAAGTCAAAAAAGGACGCAATCCCGAGGCGCTGCGGCAGGCGCTCATCGGCAGCGAAAAACACATCGAGGCGCTCAGCAACGATCCCGACCTGCGCATCGCGCTGATCACCGAGGTGGCCGAACTCTACGAAGGCATGAGCGACCGGAAGCTCGTCGTTCCCGCGCTTCAAAAACGGGCTGAATGGATGGCCGCACGCCATGGCCCTGACAGCCCGGAAGCCCGCGCCGCCGAGTTTCGCCACTTGATCATGCTGATCGACCACGGCGAGCGCATCAAGGCCCCGCCGCTGCTGGGCGTTCTGCGCGACCGAATCGAGCGACACGAAGGGCGCGGCAGTCCGAACTGGTTCCAGGCCCAGGCCTTGATCGTCCGCGTCTGGCTCAAGCTGCGGCGCCACCCGGAAGCACTCGCCGCATCCGGTGAAGCCGTGACCGAGGCGCGCCGGCAGCATCTTCAGGGCAATCCTCTTTACTCAGTGCTCATGGACCATGTGAGCGCTCTCGAGGCGGCGGGTGACTTCACAGACGCCGAAACGCTGGTCGAAGAATGCCGCGCGATCACCGAGGCCGCCGGGGAAAAAGAGTCCCACTGGCTGTCGATCGACCTGCAACTGGTGCAGATTCAGATCCGCCGCGGAAACCTCGCGGGCGCCGCCGACAGGCAGCGAGCCATCGTGGACCATTTCCGTCCGCACAAGAAAGAAGACGGCATGGGTTACTACCTGGAACTGCTGATCAGGCTGGGAGAGCTCGAGAACCGTGCGCGGAGATTCGAGCAGGCGATCGCCCACTCCGCCGAGGCGCTCGACATCGCCCGAAGGAACCAGGAGGCCGACTCGGAGACGAAGAACGACGCCAGCACCGACACTCTGCGGGAGACCATTGTCAAGGCACTGGACGTGCAGGCGTCCGCAGAAAGCGGGATGAAGGAGCACGCCAAAGCTCTCGCCTCGGTGCGGCAGGCGCTGCTCGTCGCCCGCCAGGGCGGCAATCAAACCGTCGTCAGCAGCGCCCTGGATTCACTCGCCCGCATCGAAGAGGCGGCCGGTAATCTCGAAGCGACCTGGGAGACGCACCGGCAGAACTACGAACTGCATGCTTCACACAACGCCAGCTTCAAGAACCGCCTCGACGACCTCCGGCAGATGTCCCGCATCCGGATGCGCCAGAAGCGTCCGGCGGAGGCGCTGGAGCACGCCTGCGAAGCCTGGAAGCAGACCATCGCCGAGCCGTCCTCGCATCTGGAGCCCGACTACCTCGCCTACATGGGAGATCTCGTCCTCAAGACTTGGAAAGCCGCCAGCGCCACCGACCCCGCACTCGCGCATCCTGAATTCATCGCGGCATGCGATACCGCCGTGAAGAACGACCCCTCAGTGCCGAAACGCCCGGAGGACTAAGCGCCAAGAATGTACCCACAGGCGAGCGTCTGAAAGCGCTCGACCTGCCGGGCGCTCTCCGCCGCGTCCCAGCCGAGTTCGGGTGCCATCAAGGCGGCCACGCGAGGCGCGGCGGCCATGCTGGCCTGCGCGTCGAAAAGCAGGCTGCGGCTGCGGCGGGACAGAACGTCGCCCACGGTGCGGGCCATCTCGTGTCGGACGTGGAAAATGACCTCCGCGCAGGTCAGATCGAGCTTCGGATGCACCTTCGCGGCCCATTCAGGTTCCTTTTGCATCAGGGCGCGGATCTCGGCCGCATCGCTGCCGTAAACCGCGAGCGGATCATCCCGGTCGAGCACGGTGTCTCCGCCGTGGATGCGCAGGTCATGCGTGACGCACTTCCTCACGCCGATGCCGCCGATCAGTTCCGCATGGTCGATCACGTCTTCCGCCATGCGGCGGTAGGTTGTCCATTTGCCACCGGTGATGGTGACGAGGCCGGACTCGGACACGAGGATCGTGTGGTCGCGGGAGAGCGCGGCGGTGGAGCCGGCGTTCTTCATCGCCACCAGCGGACGCAGACCTGCGTAGATGCTCAGCACATCGGACGGCTGCGGATCGCGCGTGAGATAGCGTGCGGCATGCGTCATGAGGAATTCGATTTCATCCGGCAGGGCGCGGGGCTCCACCGTCGCATGCTCCACCGGCGTGTCCGTGGTGCCGACGATGACGCGCCCGTGCCAGGGCACCGCGAAGAGCACGCGGCCGTCGTCCGTCTTCGGGATCATGATGGCCGAGTCACCGGGCAAAAACTCGCGCGGCAGCACCAGATGCACGCCCTGACTGGGGGCGACGATTTTTTCGGCCTGCGCGTCGTCCATCTGCCGCACGCCATCGACGAAGACGCCCGTGGCGTTGATGACGCACTTCGCGCGAATCTCATGCTGCGCACCGGTTTCCACGCACTCCGCCTTCACGCCGATGACGTGACCGTTCTCCTTTATCAGGCCGATGCAGCGCGTGTGATTGAGCAGGATGCCGCCGTGATTCACCGCCGTGCGCGCCAGATGGATCGCGAGACGTGCATCGTCGAACTGCCCGTCGTGATACACGATGCCCCCGTCCAGGCCTTCCGTTTCGAGCGTGGGCAGTTTTTCGGTGATTTCCTCCCGCGTGAGCCAGCGTGAAGGCTCCAGGCCGAGCTGACCCGCCAGCGCGTCGTACATTTTCAAACCGATGCCGTAAAACGGCCCCTCCCACCAGTGGTAGCTCGGAATCACAAACGGCAGGCTGTGGACGAGATGCGGCGCATTGCGCACCATGAGTCCGCGCTCGCGCAGCGCCTCCAACACCAGCGAGACATTCCCCTGCTTCAGATAACGCACGCCGCCATGCACCAGCTTTGTGCTGCGGCTCGAGGTCCCCTTCGCAAAGTCCGACTGCTCCACCAGCACCACGGAGTGCCCGCGCGAGGCCGCATCCACCGCCGCGCCCAGTCCCGTCGCACCGCCTCCGATGATCGCGATGTCAAAGAGGCCGCCGTGAGCGGCGAGTTGGGAGAACATGCGGTCGCGGTTCATGCCGCGATTGTAGCCTGATCCCTCCCATTCGTCATCGCTTCGTTTCACCCGGCTCTGCATTCGTCATTCGACATTCCATCCCCCATTTGCTAGCCTCCGCATTCCAACTCAACCACCCACACATATCACCACCCACACATATCATGTCCGACATCGCACTCGCCAAAGGTGAAAAATTCCTCGAAGACAACGCCAAAAAGGAAGGCGTGACCGTCACCGCCTCCGGCCTCCAGTACAAAGTCATCACCGAAGGCACCGGCAAGAGCCCGAAGGCCACCGACACCGTCGAAGTCCACTACGAAGGCACCCTGATCGACGGCACGGTCTTCGACAGCAGCTACAAGCGCGGTGAAACCATCGAATTCCCGCTGAACCGCGTCATCGCCGGCTGGACCGAGGGCGTGCAGCTCATGAAGGAAGGCAGCAAATTCCGCTTCTACATCCCCTCCAAGCTCGCCTACGGCCCCCGCGGTGCCGGACGCGACATCGGCCCCAATGAGGCGCTGATTTTCGACGTGGAGCTCTTCAAGGTGAAGTAATCCACCGCCCGGCATCGTTGAATCCGGCATGCGAATCTTTATCTTCCTGATTCTCTCGGCTGCGTGTTTCGCCGCGCAGCCGAACATCATTCTCATCGTCAGCGACGACCAGGGCTACCCGGACCTTGGCTGCATCGGCACGAAGCCGCTGATCACGCCGAATCTCGACAAGCTGGCGGCGGAAGGGGTGCGGGGGACGAGCTTCTATGTGACGTGGTGCGCCTGCACGCCTTCGCGCGGCAGCATTCTGACGGGGCGGTATCCGCAGCGCAACGGGCTCTACGACATGGTGCGCAATGACATGGTCAATTTCGGCCATCGTTACTCGCCGGACGAGTACGCCGTCTCGCCCGAGATGACGCTGGGGCTGGACGTGCGGGAGGTGACGATCGGCGACATGCTCAAGAAGGCCGGCTACGCCACCGGTTGCGTCGGCAAGTGGGACATGGGGCAGGCGAAGCGCTTCCTGCCGCTGCAGCGCGGCTTCGACTTCTTCTACGGCCACGGCAACAACGGCATCGACTACTACACGCACGAGCGCTACGGCGTGCCCTCGCTCTTCCGCGGCAACCAGCGCACCGAGGAGGACAAGGGCAAGTATGTGACCGACGTGTTCCGCCGCGAGGCGCTGTACTTCCTCAATGAGCATGCCGGGCAGAAGCCTTTCTTCCTTTACCTGGCCTTCAACGCCCCGCATGGAGCCTCCACCCTGCCGGAAGACACCGTGGAGGGCGAAAAGAAGAAGAGCGTGGGCGTGCAGGCGCCCGAAAAATACGTCGCCATGTATCGCGGCAGGGTGAAGGACGAGAAACTGGCCCGCTACTGCGGCGCGGTGACCTGCATGGACGAGGCCATAGGCGCGGTCATGGAGGCCGTCGAAAAAGCCGACCAGAAGGACAACACGATCTTCCTCTTCATCTCCGACAACGGCGGCAGCGGCAATGGCGGAAACGCCCCACTCAAGGGTAGCAAAAGCACGATGTGGGAGGGCGGTCTGCGCGTGCCCTTCATCGCCCGCTGGCCGGGGAAACTGCCCGCCGGGAAGGTCACGGACGAGTTCCTCACCTCGCTGGAATTTGTGCCCACACTCCTGGCCGCCGCCGGCGCAGCGGCTCCCGAGGGGGTGAAAATGGACGGTTTCGACATGCTGCCGATCCTGCGGGGCGAGGCCAAGTCGCCGCGCAAAGAGATGTTCTGGCAGCGCCGGAGCGACAAGGCGGCCCGCTTTGAAAACTGGAAGTGGCTGGAGTCAGCCAAGGGCAGCGGCCTCTACGACCTGAGCTCCGACATCGGCGAAACGAAGGATCTGAGCGCCGAAATGCCGGAGATTGCCAGGATGATGCGCGGTCGGTTTGAAGCCTGGCGGGGCGAGATGGACGCCGCCGAGCCGAGGGGGCCGTTTCGGGACTATTGAACTCGGCGAACCGGCTTTTCGCATTTTGTCGTTCTTTCACATTTTTTTGCCGAAACAGTTTTGCTCAAAAAAATATGGGGCAAACGCTTGAAAATCTGCTACTTAGCCCGCTTCGACCGACCATGACCGCACCCCAAGACCGAGTACAAGCCTCCATCTCCGAGTGGAAACAGATCATCGCGCCGTTTCAGACGCCCTCCATACCGCGCGCCACGTGGCAGATCGTCAACACCCTGGTTCCCTATGTGGCGCTTTGGTATCTGATGTGGCTGAGCCTGTCGGTGTCTTACTGGCTGACGCTGGGCATCGCCGCCGTTGCGGGTCTTCTTCTTGTCCGCGTGTTCATTATCTTTCACGATTGCTGCCACGGCTCCTACCTTAAATCGAAGCGGGCCAATGACATCCTGGGTTTCATCACCGGAATGCTCACTTTCACCCCCTACGGCCACTGGCGCTGGCAGCACAACGTCCACCACGCCACCTCGGGCGACCTCGACCGTCGCGGAGATGGCGACATCTGGACGATGACCGTCGAGGAATACGAGAAAGCCAGTCCCAAGTGGCGCATGTTCTACCGTTTAGTTCGCAACCCGATCGTTCTTTTCGGACTCGGCCCTCTCGTCCTCTTCCTCATTCACCAGCGCTTCCCTTCCCCCCGCGCCAAGGGCAAAGACCGCTCCTCCGTCATGGCGATGAACGTCGCCGTCACGCTGATGGTGATCGGTTTGAGCTGGCTCTTCGGATTCAAGAACTATCTCATGATGCAGCTCCCGGTGACCATGGTGGCCGGCATGGCGGGCATCTGGATGTTTTACGTTCAGCACCAGTACGAGGACGTTTACTGGGAGCGTCGTGAAAATTGGGACTACACCACCGCCGCCATCGAGGGCAGCTCCTTCTACAAGCTGCCGAAGATCCTCCAGTGGTTCACCGGCAACATCGGCTTTCACCACATTCACCATCTCAGTTCCCGCATTCCGAACTACCATCTGGAGCGCTGCCACCACTCGCATCCGATGTTTCACTCGGTCAAGCCGCTGACCCTCTGGTCGAGCCTGAAGTGCATCAACCTTCGCCTCTTTGATGAGAAGGGCCGCCGCCTCGTCAGCTTCCGTGATGCGAAGAAACTGCGTCAGCAAAACGATGCTGACGTCGGTCTCGCGGCGTAGTCTGTCGTGTGGACTCGCCGTCGTTTCAGCTCAATCCCGAATTCCATCCGCGTGGCGACCAGGCGCAAGCCATCGCCAAGCTGCTGAAGTCGGTCCGGGCGGGAAACCGGCATCAGACGCTGCTCGGCGTCACCGGTTCGGGCAAGACCTTCACGATGGCGAACGTCATCGCGGAGATGGGCAGGCCCGCGCTCGTTTTTTCCCACAACAAGACGCTCGCGGCGCAGCTCTACTCGGAATTTAAGAACTTCTTCCCCGAGAACGCCGTCGAGTACTTCGTCAGCTACTTCGACTACTACCAGCCCGAAGCCTACATCGCCCGGACGGACACTTACATTGAGAAGGACTCGGCGGTGAACGACGAGATCGAGCGCCTCCGCCTCTCCAGCATGGGCGCCTTGCTGACGCGACGGGACACCATCGTCGTGGCAAGCGTCAGTTGCATCTACGGCCTCGGCTCCCCCGAGGACTACGAGGGCATGATGGTGCCGCTGCACACCGGCCAGCAGATCACCCGCGAGACGCTGCTCACCAAGCTCGTGGACATGCTCTACGAGCGGAACGACTACCAGCTCATGCGCGGCAAATTCCGTGCACGCGGCGACGTGATCGAGGTCGTCCCGGCCTACCTCGAAAACGAGGCCATCCGCATCGAGTTCTTCGGCGACGAGATCGACCGCATCAGTGCTGTGGACGTGCTGACGGGCACGGTGACGCTGAAGATGCCCAGCTACACCATCTTCCCCGCCAAGCAGTTCGTCACGCCCGGCGACAAGCTGCGCAAGGCCATCGTCAAAATCCGCGAGGAGATGGAGGAGCGCGTCGCGTGGTTTGAGAAGGAGGGAAAGCTCCTCGAAGCCCAGCGCATCAAGATGCGCACGCAATATGACATCGAGATGATGCAGGAGATGGGCTTCTGCCAGGGCATCGAGAACTACAGCCGCCACCTCACCGGCCGCGAACCCGGCGCCACGCCCGGCACCTTGCTCGACTTCTTCCCCGAGCCGCCGCTCGTCTTCATCGACGAAAGCCACGCCACCATTCCGCAGATCGGCGGCATGTATGAAGGCGACAAATCGCGCAAAACCGTCCTCGTCGAGCACGGCTTTCGTCTGCCGAGCGCTCTCGACAACCGCCCGCTGCGCTTCGAGGAGTTCATGGGCAAGGTCGGGCAGCTCGTCTATGTCAGCGCCACACCCGCACGCTTCGAGATGGAAAACAGCGTCGTCGGGAACACGAACTACATCCCGCATCAGCGCGAGCGCATCGGCATCGAGGAGGGAATTCCCGCCGCACTGCCAGGCAAGGCCGTGCGGGTCAGCGGCAACACGCAGTCGGTCGAAAATTTCGATGTCAGCACGAAGGGCAGGCCGCTCGTCGTCGAGCAGATCATCCGCCCCACGGGCCTGCTCGATCCCATCATCACCATCAAACCGCTCAAAGGCCAGATCGACGAAACGATGGAGCTGTGCCGTCAGCGCATCGAAAAAGGCGAGCGCGTCCTCGTCACCACGCTCACCAAACGCACCGCCGAAGATCTCACCGACTACCTGCGCAATCTCGACTTCAAAGTCCGCTACCTGCACAGCGACATCGACGCCATCGAGCGCGTCGAAATCCTCCGCAGCCTCCGCGCGGGTGACTGCGACGTGCTCGTCGGCATCAATCTCCTCCGCGAAGGCCTCGACCTGCCCGAAGTCAGCCTCGTGTGCATCCTCGATGCCGACAAGGAAGGCTTCCTGCGCAGCGAAACCTCCCTCATCCAGACCGCCGGCCGCGCTGCACGTCACGTCATGGGTGAAGTCGTGCTCTTTGCCGACATCCAAACGCAGAGCATCCAGGCCCTCGTGAACATCTGCACCTACCGCCGCACGGTGCAGGCCGATCACAACGAAAAGCACGGCATCACCCCGCAGACCGTGCGCCGTGCCGTGCAGGAAAGCCTGCACGTCCTCGGCAAGGCCAAGGAGATTGAGGAAAACGTCGTGAAGGAAGGCGGCGGCGACTACGCCGTCACCGAAACCATCCGCGAACTCGAACAGGAGATGGCCGAAGCCGCCATGAAGCTCGAATACGAACGCGCCGCCCTGCTTCGCGACCAGATCCGCGAGCTCAAAAAACGCGCCGGCCTCAACACCGACGACACAGGGACAATCCCGCAGCGCAGGGACATCGTTTATGGCAAACCCAAACGGGGAAGCAGGAAGAGAAAAGGGTGAGTGGCTCCGTAAAGCTTCCACCACCATGAACCGCCGCCAGTTTCTCCAGACCGCCTCCGCCACCACGCTCGCCTCCTGCACCACCCTCAGCGCACCGGATTCGCTGATCATCGACACGCACCAGCATCTGTGGAACCGGCGCGTCTTGAACCCGCCTTGGCTCAAAGGCGCGCCCGAAGTGCTGCGGCATGATTTCCTCACCGCCGATTATCAAAAGGCCTTCGCCGGTCTGAACGTGAAGGCGATCTACATGGAGGTCGATGTCGCCCCGGGCGATCACATCAAGGAGGCCGATGGCATCGTCGCCCAATGCCGCGCCAAAAACACGCCGACCATCGCCGCGACGATCGGCGGACGGCCCGCGTCGGATGATTTCGAGAGCTACGTGAAGCGCTACGCGGGCAACGGCATCGTCAAAGGCCTGCGCCAGGTGCTGCATGGGCCGTCCACGCCCGCCGGCTTTTGTCTCCAAAAGGATTTCGTGCGCGGCATGCACACGCTCGGCAGGCACGGCCTCAACTTCGAGCTCACCATGCGGCCGACGGAACTCCAGGACGGCGCGAAGCTCATCAAGCAGTGTCCGGACACGCGCTTCGTGCTCGATCACTGCGGCAACGGCGATCCCAAGGCCTTCAATTCGAAGCTCGGCCCCGACTTGAAGCGCACCTGCACCATCGACGGCTGGAAGCGCGGCATCGATGCCGTCGCCGCCGCACGCGCGGATGTCATGTGCAAGATCAGCGGCATCGTCGCCTTCGTTCCGCCGAACCAATGGCACGCCGAAGACCTCGCGCCCGTCGTCAATCACTGCCTCGACGCCTTCGGCCCCGAGCGCGTCTTCTTCGGCGGCGACTGGCCCGTCTGCCTCCTCGGCAGCCCCGCGCTCGGCTGGGTCAATGCCCTGAAGCAGATCGTCTCCTCACGCCCCGCCAGCGAACAGCGCAAACTGTGGAGCGGGAATGCGATGCGGTTTTACGGGTTGAAGGTGTAAGCGCCCGCCATTGCACGCCCGCCATTTGAAGTTAGTTTTCACGTATGAGCACGATCACCCTCGAATATCCGCCCTCCTGGCTTGTGGCCATGGGCGTGGACGCGCCACAGTTCGCGGCGGACACGAAGATCGCGGCGGCGATGAAGTTGTTCGAGCGTCACCGGCTCTCCAGCGGTCAGGCAGCCCAGTTGGCGGGCATGTCGCGGGTGGAGTTCTTGCTCACCTGCCGCCAGTGGGGCGTGTCCAGCGTGGACTGGGATGAGGAAGACCTCGCAGCGGAATTCAGCGGGACTTTGCCGTTGCAGCGCGAATGAGCACCATCGTCTGCAATTCAGGACCGCTCATCGCGCTTGGTGGCATTGACCAGCTCGTTCTGCTTCGATCTCTCTTCGGCGGCGTCTGCATCGCTACGGAAGTGGCCGCCGAATGTCAGGCTGGCGGTGTGTCCAAGACGGGCCTTGAAGCGTTTCGGGTCGCCTCATGGCTTCGAATCGTCGATTTGGGAACCTCGCCCGATCCTCTGCTGTCCTCGTTGCTCGACCTCGGAGAATCGAGAACGATCGAACTGGCGCTTCGCCAGCCAAACGCCGTGCTCCTCATGGACGAGACACGCGGTCGGCGCGTCGCCCGCGATGTCTATGGCCTGCAGGTCGTCGGAACAGGACGCATTCTGGTCGAGGCCAAACGCATGGGGTTGATCGACTCGGTAAAGCCGCTGATCGAGGCCATCCGAAACAACGGCTACTGGCTTGCAGATCGCATTGTGGCCGAAATTCTCCGGCAGGCAGGTGAGTGACTGGCCCGTCTGCCTTCTGCCTCCTCGGCAGGCCAATGTGCAAAAATGCCATTGCGCAATGAATGCGTTGCGTGAACCAAGGCGGCTCCTCACGTCCTGCCAACGAGCAGCGCAAGTGTGGCACGGATTTCGGGTGGCGGGGGAGACCGCCTGCCGCTTAAGCTCCGTCCATGCAAGCTCTTACCCTCACTCTGCCCGCCGAATCACTCGTCGGTGTCCGCATTCCGCCGCGTGATCTTGAGCGGGAGCTGCGCTGTCGTCTGGCGATGGCGCTGTTTTCGGACGGTATCCTGTCCGGTGCCGCCGCGTGCAAAATGGCGGGCATGGGCAAGGCGGAGTTTCAGCACCTGCTCGGTGAACGCGGCATCACCCAGCCGCTGGCGGAGCAGGATTTGGCGCAGGATCTTGAAAACCTCGCCGCATGGAAAGCGCCTTGATCATCTCCAACACCACGCCGCTCATCAACCTCGCTGTCCACTCAATGTAGGTCTGAGTATTAACTTTCTCCATTTCCCGGTTTCCCGATTCCCCTTAACCCCGTTTTTGCTTTATGTTGTGCGCGTTGGACCTTGGGCAACAGTGGCATCCACAGCAATCAGAACCCGTGCGGATACACGCAACGAAAGAATGCTGCGACACACATAAAACAAACCCCAGACAATGACTGCAGAACAATTGATACAAGAACTGACTCAACTCGTGAATGAGCACGGCGGCGACCTACCAGTTACCGTGGCTATTGGTGAATACGAGTACACACTCAGGGAACCCGGTTATGTTGGCGATGGCACTTTGCCAAATATTCAAAAACAGAACCCACCCGAACGATTTGTATTTGAAGCCAAGGATGATATTTCAGGCATGAATTAGAGCACCCATTCATCGGCGCTACAGTTGTCATTCATAATCTCAGCGCATAACCCCCGTTTGTTCTTTGGTGTTTAGCGAAGTCTTGCCAAGACTCCAGCATTCCCATCCCTTTATCGCAGTCCAAGAAACTTTCGGAGTCACCCACCCCAATGCCACATCAAAGCATTCACTTCCAAGCCATCAGCGTCGAATGCGACGAGGCGATGGATTATGAGATCGTCCGAGTCACCTTCGACACAGTTGCACCAAATGATGCCGAAGAGGATGAAGAAATGGCTGAGGAAACGGACAGGTCTACGCCCTACCTGATGTTGAGTGTGAATTTCGACGGCGTGAGGTTTGACTTCCATAATGGGCATGATTACCACGGCGGCTATGGTGTCAGCCAAATCACCCTGTGGCGTGACCGGGTGCAGGTGATAGCAGATGATGACCTCACTTTTAACATTGGCTTCAACCTTTCGGAAAAAGCATTCAAGGAGTTGCGCAACTACCTCAAAATCCTCGCAGGCGCGGACTGCTTTCGGGAATGACAGGCGCACACGGCGGAGATTTATGTCCAACTAGTCCATGCCATGCACGGGGAGATCACCAGGCTGTTGGATGATCTGTGAACGCAGGAACGCGCAACATGATGCCAGCAAAAGATGCCCGGCATTCTGTCAAAGTGGCGTCACAGCCCTAGCGCCGCACGCGCCTCGGCGCGGATGGTTTTGGCATCCGCATGGCAGCGCTTCATTTCGGTCGCCGTGGCTTCGTTGCCTGGATAGCGGATGCTCACGGGGTAGTCGCTTATGCGAGCGGCTTGAAAGTGGCGGCGATGGTATCGCAGTATTGCGGGATGGCCTTGCGGGAGATAATGGCGCGAGGGTAGAGGCTTCACGCCAGACGGTCACACCGAGCAGCCATCTCGGTTTGGGCGATACGCGTCTGTGGCATGGAGGTGCATGGATTCAATGAAGAATTGCCTTTCCACCCTTCACGATCGGCTCTTAAGCTGAGTGCCATGCGCATCGTCGCCGTATCCAATCAAAAGGGTGGTGTGGGTAAAACCACAACCACGGTGAACTTGGCCGCCTGTCTGGCTGAGCGCGATGTGCGGGTGCTGCTGGTTGATTTGGATTCCTAGGGCAATGCCACCAGTTGGCTCGGACTGGCGAAGGAGGCCGGTGGCAGCCTGTATTCGGCGCTGGTGGATGGCACGCCGACCTACGATGCCGTGCGCAGCACGCGGGTGGGGAACCTGTTCATCATCCGCTCCCACAAGGAGCTTGCGGGTGCGGAGATCGAGCTCGCGCAGCGGGGCAATCACCTGACGCGCCTGCGGGATGTGCTGGCGGAACTCCGCCCGCTGCCCCTCTTTGACTGCATCCTGCTGGACTGCCCGCCCTCTCTCGGGGTCATCATGACTTCCGCGCTGGCGGCGGCGGATGAGGTGCTGATGCCGATCCAGTGCGAGTACCTGCCCCTGGAAAGCTTTTCCGATCTCCTGGACATCGTGCAGCAGGTGGCCGCCAGCGGGGCGAATCCGGGCCTGCATATTGGCGGGGTGGTGATGACGATGTTTGACGGGCGCAACAGCCTGTCGCAGCAGGTGGTCAATGATGTGCGTGCTTTCGGGGAGCAGCAGCTCTCCAGCGGGGTGCTGTATCAAACGGTGATCCCGCGCTCCGTGCGTCTGGCCGAGGCACCGAGCTATGGCAAGACGATCCTCGAATACGATCCCCATGGGAGCGGCGCGGAGGCATATCGCGCCCTGGCGGAGGAGTTTTTGAGCCGCCATGCTTCCACCTCCGATGGATAAACGACACGGAGTTCGAGGCTGAGGCACTTGCTCGTGCATTGGGGGATCGTTTGTCTTTGTCAGCCAGTTTTACGGAGAGAACTTCATCCCCCAGAATTCCACTGTCTCGGTGGTCGACAGCCAATCATACTTGTGCAGCTTTTCCTTGGAATTGCCGCCGACCTGACAAACGCTCCGTATGGAGCACTTTCCGCAAGGATAGGGTCGGCGTATTCATTTCTATTTTGGCCACTGGGAAACCTGCATTTCACGGTGAGAAATGATCTTCCGGTAGTCCTGGGCGTCAGGCTTGTCCGTGAGTGACCGTGCGACAGCCCCGCACTCGGCATGGGTCAATGCGTTGAAGCAGATCGTCTCCTCACGCCCCGCCAGCGAGCAACGCAAACTCTGGAGCGGGAATGCGATGCGGTTTTACAAGCTGAAGGTCTAGCATCAATCCAGCGTCTGCCGGTAGCGCAGTGTGCCGATGATCAGGGCGACGATGGCGAAGAAGGAGATGTGCCAGAGTTCGAGCGAGATGTCGGCGAAGGTGTTTCCCTTCAGCAGCACGCCGCGCACGATGCGCAGGAAGTGCGTGAGCGGCAGCACCTCGCCGATGTTTTGCGCCCACTGCGGCATGCCGCGGAAGGGAAACATGAATCCGGACAGGAGGAGCGAGGGCAGGAAGAAGAAGAATGAACCCTGCACGGCCTGAAGCTGGTTCGTCGAGACGGTCGAGAAGGTGATGCCGACGGCGAGGTTCGCGGCGATGAAGACGAACGCGGCGGCGAAGAGCAGTCCCAGATTGCCGACCATCGGCACATGAAACAGGAAGTGCGCCGCGACGAGGATGAGAACGACCTGGATGTAACCGACGAGCATGTAGGGAATGATTTTTCCCAGCAGCACCTCGAACGGACGCGTGGGCATCGAGAGCAGGTTTTCCATCGTGCCGCGTTCGCGTTCGCGCGTGATGGCGAGCGCGGTGATCATGACCATGGTCATCGTGAGCACCACGCCCATAAGTCCGGGGACGATGTTGTACTGCGTGATGGCCTCGGGATTGTAGAGCGCATGCACGCGGAGATCCACGGGCGCCGTGTCTTGCGCGAGGTAGGCGAGCGGTCCTTTCAGATCGTTTTGCAATGCGGAGTCCACCAAGTTCCTCACGGTGCCGATCGCGTTGCTGGTGGCGGCGGGATCGGTGGCGTCCGCCTCGATGAGCAGCGCGGGGCGGTCGCCGCGCAGGAGGTCGCGTGAGAAATCCTGCGGGATGGTGATGACGAACTGCACCTCGCCATGCTCCAGCACCTCACGTGCCTCATCCTCGCTGTGAAGCTGCCGCACGAACTTGTAGTAGCCGCTGTTGCGGATGGCGCCGAGCAGCGTGCGCGCCTGCGGGCCGTTGTCGTTCATCAGCACGGCAGCCGGCAGGTCTTTCGGATCCGAATTGATGGCGAAGCCAAAGAGCAGAAGCTGCATCATCGGAATACCGACCATCATGCCGAAGGTCACGCGGTCGCGGCGCATCTGGATGAACTCCTTGGTGATGATCGCGAGGAAGCGCGTGATGGAGAACCGATGGCTCATGCGGCAAAGTTATCCTTCGATTGATCCATCAGGTGAATGAACACGTCCTCGAGACCGGAGCGGATCTGCGTCCACTCGTAGTCGTTGCGAAACGGCGCGATGGCCTGCTCCAGCGCGGCGGCATCGCCACCGCTGACGTGCAACGACGTGCCAAACGCCACGGCCTGATGCACGCCCGGGCACTGACGCAATTTTTCGGCGAGATCCAGCAAGTTGCTGCCGCGCACGGCCCAGGTGGTGAGCCTGGCACCATCGATCACTTCCGCGACGGTGCCGTGCGTGAGCAGATCGCCATAGGCGAGATAGGCCAGCCGGTGGCAGCGCTCCGCCTCGTCCATGTAGTGCGTCGTGATGAGAAAGGTAAGCCCTTTGGCGGCGAGCCGGTGAATCTGTTCCCAGAAATCGCGACGCGCCTTCGGATCCACGCCCGCGGTCGGCTCGTCGAGCAGCAACAGCTTCGGCGAATGAATCAAACACGCGGCGAGAGCGAGGCGCTGCTTCCAGCCGCCGGAGAGCTGGCCTGCGAGCTGCTGGTCACGCCCCGCCAGGCCCAGATCGCGGATGGATTCGTCCACCACATCGCGCCGATGCTTCACGCCATACATGCGCGCGACGAAGTCGAGGTTCTCGCGGATGCTCAGGTCTTCGTAAAAGCTGAAGCGCTGCGTCATGTAGCCGACCTGAGTTTTGATCGCCTCGCTCTCCTTGATCACATCAAAGCCGAGGCAGGTGCCGCTG
Source organism: uncultured Prosthecobacter sp. (assembly GCA_964452755.1). GTDB lineage: Bacteria > Verrucomicrobiota > Verrucomicrobiia > Verrucomicrobiales > Verrucomicrobiaceae > Prosthecobacter. The sequence goes on from CAYVQY010000003.1 coordinate 496,345, forward strand.
CCCGCGTCCGCGTTCAGCAATCCGCACAGCATGCGGATGAAGGTGGTCTTGCCGCTGCCGTTCGGACCGAGGAAGCCGTAGATCTCGCCGGAGCGCACCTGCAGATCGATGCCGTTCACGACCGTGCGCGTGCCGAAGCGCTTCGTCATGCCTTTCACGTCGATCGCGAGGTCGCCGTTCATGATCAGCGCGAGAATTCGACGTCCACCGGCTGTCCCGGATGCAGTTTCACCGCATCAGCATCCTCAAAGCGCAGCTCGACCATGAACACCAGCTTTGCGCGGTTTTCCTGGCTGTAGATCACCGGCGGCGTGTACTCCGCCTGCGGTGAGATGAAGCTCACCTTGCCCGTGATCGCCTCCGCGAGGCCGTCCACATGCACCTTCGCCGCGTCGCCGCGTTTCAGCGTCGATACGCGATCTTGTGGCACAAAGAAGCGAACCTTGATGTTCGTCGGCGGAAGCAGTGCGACTACGGGCCGCCCTGCGAGAACCATTTCGCCCTCGCGATACAGCGTGTCATGAACGAGGCCCGCCTGCGGCGCCTTCTGCTGCTTCTGCACGAGATCCCACTCCGCCTTCGCCAGCGCCTCGCTGCGCGCCTTCACTTCAAACTCCAGCGCACTGATCTTATCCGACCTGGCGCCCATCTGCGCTGTTTTCAGTTCCGCTTCCAATTGTTCAAGGCGATGCTGATCCTGCGCGTAGGCGCTCCGCGCCCGGTCGATGCTGTCGATCGAGACGGCTCCGGTTTTCCGAAGAGTTTCCTGACGCACAAATTCCATCTGGGCGAGAGCAAGGGCATCCTCGGCAAGCAATACTCCGGCCTTCAGCGCTGCAATTTCCGAGGGGCGGAGTCCTTTCCGGGCATCTTCCAGATTGGCCTTTGCCTGCTGAAGGCGGTGCATGGCTTCATCCCGCGCCGCCTTTTCCGCCACCGCTTCCAAGGCAAAGAGATCCTCACCCGCCTCCACGTGGACTCCGCGCCGCACGTTCAGCTTCTCCAGCCGACCAGCCGACGGCGCCGCCACATAGACGAACTCCCCCTCGGCATAGCCCTGCAGCAGACTCGTCTGCGACCGCTCGCAAGAAGCGACGCACAAGGTCAGCGCCCCAAGGAACAGTCGATGGAGATTCATGATCGTATTCGCGTGGATGGTAAAAGCGCGAGGCTAAAACAGGAAAAGGATTAACATCGTCACCGGCAGTCGGCCAGGACGCTTCGGGAATCATTGCGTGGGTCACAGCGGGACGCAACCTTCCGTCCCACCCGCCTTGGCGGATTCAGAGAAGTAATCCTGCACGATGCCGAAATCCGGTTACTTCTGTGCTCTACGCCCATCATGCCACCAATCCACAAACCCGAACTCCTCTCCCCCGCCGGGAACTGGGACTGTGCCCGTGCGGCGGTCGCAAACGGGGCGGATGCGATCTACTTCGGCATGCCGCGCTTCAATGCACGGTTGCGGGCGGACAATTTCGTCGAGGAAGATCTGCCGGAGCTGATGAAGTTTCTGCATGAGCATGGCGTGAAGGGCTACGCGGCCTTCAACACACTGATCTTCACCAAGGAACTGCCGGACGCTGAAACGCAGCTGCGTTTGCTCGAACACAGCGGTGTGGATGCGGTGATCGTGCAGGATCTCGGACTGGCGCGCATGGTGAAGGCGCTCACGCCGAACCTGCGGCTGCACGCGAGCACGCAGATGACAATCACCTCGCCCGAGGGGCTCGAATTCGCGAAGCAGCTCGACATCGACCAGGCGGTGCTCGCGCGAGAACTCTCGATGCGCGAGTTGGAGCGCTTCAAGGACGCGCACGTGCCGCTGGAGGTCTTCGTGCATGGCGCGTTGTGCGTCGCCTACTCGGGGCAGTGTCTCACCAGTGAATCGCTGGGACGACGCAGTGCAAACCGCGGCGAATGTGCGCAGGCCTGCCGCATGCCGTATGAAATGTTCGTGGACGGCGAGCCGCGCGACCTCGGCGACAAGCGCTACCTGCTTTCGCCGCAGGACCTCGCTGCCGTGGATGAAATCCCGCGATTGATCGAACTCGGCATTCGCAGTTTCAAGATCGAAGGCCGTCTCAAGACGCCGGAATATGTGGCGGGTGTCACGCAGGTCTATCGCGCGGCGATTGATCGTGCACTGGCGAATCAACCGGCTCCGGCAAGCGAGGACGACCGCTACGCTCTCGAAATGACCTTCTCGCGCGGTTTGTATTCCGGCTGGATGCACGGGGTGAACCACCAGGAGCTGGTGGGAGCCTACTACGGCAAAAAACGCGGCCCATATGTCGGCGAGGTGACGCGCGTCCTCGGTGCAGACACGGTGGAGCTCGACTCCCTGCACATCGCGATGAAGCCGGGCGACGGGGTCGTGTTTGAAAACCTCGCCGACACGAATCGTGAGCAGGGCGGCAGCGTGTATGAGATGCGCGGCAGCGTGCTGAGTTTCCGCCACGGTCATCTGCGCACGGAGGAAATCCCGCCCGGCACGCGCGTTTTCAAGACAAGTGATCCGGCGCTGAACAGGGCGCTGCGGCAGTCGTTCGAAGGCGACATTCCCGTCCGCAAGCTGAGCAGGATCCATCTCATCGTGACAGGCCGCCCCGGCGAATGCCTGAAGGTGGAGGCCAGCATGGAGGGACGGGCTAAAGCCCGAACGACGAACACGGTGACCTCCAGCATGGCGCTGCAGACCGCGGTGAAGCGCCCGCTGACGCCGGCGGCCTTCATTGAACAATTTTCGCGTCTTGGGGGGACCGAGTTCGAACTCGGAGAGGTGCAGTTCGATGTCGAAGGCGAGGTGATGCTGCCCATCAGCGAGCTGAACCGCATGCGGCGGGATTTGATCGCTTCGTGGAGCGGCGACGAGTCGTCGCCCAAACCAACTCCGACCAGCACGGTGACCCTCGAATCGCTCATGCCGTCACGCGGAAAGAGCGACGACTCGTCGCCACTGCAGATCCATGCCTTGTGCCGCACGCAGGCGCACATCGACGCGGCGCTGGTGCTCGGCATTCCTCGTCTCTACCTCGATTTCGAAGACATTCGGCTCTACGCGGGCCTCGTGAAGCAGATCAAGGAACGCAGCGACACGGCGCAGGTCTGGCTGGCGACGCCGCGCATTCAGAAGTCGGGGGAAGCGGGCTTTTTCAAGCTGATCCAGCGGGCGGAACCGCACGGCGTGCTCATTCGGAACCTCGGCGCCATGGCGTTCTTTAAAGATGCCGGCATCCCGATGACCGGAGATTTTTCCCTGAACGTGGCGAATCCGCTGACGGCCGGGATTTTGAAGAACTCCGGCCTGGAGCGGCTCACGATCAGCTACGACTTGAACATCGAGCAGGTGGTCGATCTGCTGGCTGCCGCGCCGCCGTCGTGGTTCGAGCTGACGTTGCACCAGCACATGCCGATGTTTCACATGGAGCACTGCGCTTTCGCGGCGTTCATGAGCAAGGGCACCGACTTCACCAACTGCGGCCGCCCCTGCGACAGGCACCGCGTGCATCTGCGGGACCGCGTGGGCATGCACCATCCGCTGAAGGCGGACGTGGGCTGCCGCAACACGCTGTTCAACGCCGTGGCGCAGACGGGGGCGCAATTCTTCGATGAACTCCGCGAGCACGGCCTGCGCTGTTTCCGCGTCGAGCTTCTCGAAGAAGACGCGGACGAGGCGATGATCGTCCTGCGCACCTACCAGGAGCTTTTGGCGGGCGAGCGCGACGGCGAGGAGATCTGGCGCGATCTGAAAGCGCAGAGCCAACTCGGCGTGACGCGCGGGACTTTGACGGAGATGGGTTGATCCCACTTTCTAGTGATTATTTTGCAGCCAATGCACGCCAGTCTTGCCAAATGAGAAGGAGCACTCTTAAATGTCCCCATGTCGTCGGTGCCTGACAGCAACCAAGAGGCCATCCGTTTTGAGCCGTTCGCTCCACCTTCGACGGAAGAACTGGACCGCCTGATACCGGCCTACCAGTTTTTGGAGTTCATCGACCGGGGAGGCATGGGAGCGGTTTACAAGGCGGTGCAGCGCAGCCTGAACCGCACCGTGGCCGTCAAACTGCTGCCGCAGGTGCATCGCGACAAGGAGACCTTCGCGGAACGTTTCAAACGGGAGGCCCACGCTCTGGCGCAGCTCAATCATCCGCACATCGTCGCGGTGTATGACTTTGGCGAGACGCCGGACGGCCAGATGTACTATGCGATGGAGTACGTCTCCGGGATGGACCTGCAGCATCTTTTGAAGCGCAGCTCGCCGGAACCCAGGCAGCTTTTGAAAATCATCACGCAGGTGTGCGAAGCGCTGCAATACGCGCACGACCGGGGCATCGTACATCGCGACGTCAAACCGGCGAACATCCTGATCGATGAACGAGGCAACGTGAAGGTGGCCGATTTCGGACTCGCTAAGGTGGTGGGTCCGACATCCGTGGACTACACGGCGACGGGCACCACGCTGGGAACCCCGGACTACATCGCGCCGGAGGCGATGGGGCAGAGCGACAAGGTGGACCACAGGGCGGACATCTACTCCCTGGGAGTGATGATTTACGAACTCCTCACCGGGCATGTGCCGAAGGGCATGTGGGAACCGCCCTCGATCCGCTCCGGCGCGGACCGGCGCGTTGACTTGCTCGTCAGCAAGGCGATGCAGAACGACCCCGACAAGAGGTATCAGCATGTCAGCGACATGACCCAGGTGCTGGAGAAACTGCTGCTGAGCGCCGACGCCTGGAAGAACTACCGCCGCCCGGTACGCAGCGAAGTGAGCGGCGGGGTCTCGAACGGGCCGGTCTCTACGAATGCGGAGACGGTGAACATCAAGCAAAGGCAGCGCAGGAGAAGCGGTGTCCGAATGGCGGCGGTGGCTCTGGCGCTACTCTCCGGAATCGCGGTGGCGGCCGCCTGGAAGGCGGGATGGCTGAGAGAAACCGGCATCGTCGCGGAACAGGCAGGCGCAGATCAGCCGGCACAGCCCAAGGCACGCGCCTCCGCGGTCGTGGAACAGGAGCAACTCGCCCAGTGGGTCTTTGCTCATGATGGTTTCGTGAATGTCGTGACGCCCTCCTCACCGGACCATCTGATGGGAGAGGCGGCAGACATCTGGTACTCCGTGGATCTCCCCGACGAGCCGTACACCGTCTGGCGGGTGTGCTTTTCCGCCTCACCGATCAAGGACGAGGTGGTGCTGGAGGATCTGTTCAGGTTGATTCGATACGCGGGGACCGTCTCGAACCTGAGCCTGCGCGGCCTGGATGTCCCCCCGCAGGCGCTGGCTCCGCTCGCCAGGATCGAGAGCCTCGAAAACCTGGACCTCACGGCGAGCACCATTGTCGCCCATGACATCGCCTCCTATCTCGCGTCCTGCCGCTCATTGCGGATGGTGCGCGTCAGCAACAACAAGCTGCCGGCCGACAGCACGCTCATCGAACAGATGGCCATGCTGCTGCCGACGTGCCGTATCAGCACCGCTGATTGACCGAACAACCGCGATTTCCCTCCGATCGCATTCACACGCCAGATCATGAAACAGCCCATCCGGAAAACAGCGACGGACCGGCAGCCGGTCAAGAAATCAGCAGTGGAAAAGACGCGGGAGGTCTCCCAAGAGGAGGTGAAGCCCCCGACCAAGGAGAAAGCACCCGCCGCCAAAACTCCAGCCTCAACGGCGAAGAAGAAAGTCCCCAAGAGGCCGGCAGCACGAAAGCGTTCACCCAAAAAATCAGCAGTGACCGCTCCCACCCTCAGAGCGGTCGCATCCCTCGCGGTCATGGCAAGCGGAGTCGCCGCCTCGGGCGGAGAGCCGGCCTTTGCGGCGGAGCTTTCATCAGCGACTCACGCACGCGCCGGGAACAAGAAACCGCGTCTGCTGTGGATCGGCGATGCGCTGGTCCCGACAGGGTTCGCCACGGTCACGCACTCGGTCCTGCGTCATCTGCGCCGGGATTGGGAAATCGTCGTCTCAGGGGTGAACTATGACGGCTCTCCGCACGCCCTGCCCTACCGCGTCATGCCGGCCTGGCAGGGTGGAGACATGTGGGGGATGAACCGCTTCCGGGATCTCTGCGCTGAGTTCGCACCCTCAGCCGTGATCATTAACAATGACTGGTGGAACGTGGCCGAGTTCGCCAAACTCGCGCCGAAGGAAATACCAGTGATAGGCTACATGCCGGTCGATGGCGGCCATTTGAATCCGGCCGCCATGCGGGAGCTGAACCGCCTGCATGCGGCCGTGTGGTACACCGGATTCGGTCATCGCGAGGCAGTCAAAGCCGGGTTCAAGGGGAAGCGTCATGTGATCCCGCACGGCATCGACACCGGCGTGTTTCACCCCATGAATCGAGCGGAGGCACGGCGGCTTCTCGACTTGAAAGTGCCCCGGAACGCCTTTGTCGTCGGGAATCTGAACCGCAACCAGCCCCGCAAGCGCCTCGATCTGACGATCGAGATTTTTGCCGACTGGATCCGTCGGCACGAAGTCGCGGACGCCTTTCTGCTGCTTCACTGCGCCCAGAAGGACACCGGCTGGGACCTGCGGCGCGTGGCCGCGTATCACGGTGTTGCGAACCGGCTGCTGTTGACGGGCAGTGAGACCATCCGCGACCTGCAAAGCACGCGCCACCTGCGGCTCATCTACAACAGCCTGGATGTCCAGATGTCCACAACGCTCGGTGAAGGCTGGGGACTCACGACCATGGAAGGCATGGCCTGCGGCACCCCGCAGCTCGTGCCGGACTCCTCCGCGCTGGCCGAATGGGCGGAGCCGGCGGTGAAGATCCCCTGCTCCCGGCTGCTGATGAACCCGGAAATCAACACGATAGGCTCCTTGGTGGACCATGCACCGTTTGTGGAAGCTCTGGACAGCCTCTACCGAAACCGGGCCGCGCGAAACGCGATGAGTAACAACGGCCTGCGGCATGTGCGGCAGGAGTGCTTTACTTGGAAGAGTATTGCGCAGCAATTCAATGCCGTGCTTCAAGCAGCCCGGAAGAACGCCCGCCTTACTTCAACTCGCCGAGCACGCGTTTGATATCGGCTGCCTGCTGATCGGTGCTGGCCGCATAGTCCTGCCAGACGACCTTGCCGTCCTTGACCAGGAAGCAGCTGCGTTTGGCGAGCGAGAGCACGCCCTTGAGCATTTTCTCCACCTTGAAGGCCTCCACGATCTTGCCTTCGGGATCGGCGATGAGGTCGTAAGGCAGGGTGAACTTGTCCTTGAATTTTTTCTGCGCTTCAGGCTTGTCGAAAGAGACGCCGAGGACCTGAACGCCCTCCTTGGTCAGGTCTGCAAAGGCGTCCCGGAGGGAGCAGGCCTGTTTGGTGCAGCCCGGAGTGTCAGCCTTCGGATAGAAGAACACGACGGTGGGGCCTTTGGCGTACACTTCGGCGAAGTTCACGGTTTCGCCGTCCTGATTGACGCCGGAGACGGCGGGAGCGGGCAGGCTGACTTTTTCACCTTCCCCGGCATTGGCGAGGCCGAAGAGGCTGTTGAAGAGGGCGGTGAGCACGAGGAGGCGGGTTTTCATGGGAGGTTACGTTTGGAAAGGTTACTTGATGCTGGCTTTGAGTCCGGGGATCGCCGCGACGAGTTTTTTTACGCCCGCCTCGGTGGCCTTGGACTGCCAGAGATAGACGTTTTTGAGGCTCTTCAGGCCGGCGAGATGTTTCAATCCGGCGTCTGTGATGTCGGTGCCGTAGAGATTGATGGTTTCGATTTTCTTCAGGCCGCCCAAAGCCTCGAGCCCCGCGTCGGTGATCTTCGTCTGGCGAAGGTCGAGCGAAATCAAGCGCGGAAGCTTGGCAACGGTGGCCAGGGCCTCGTCCGTGACGACCGTCCTGCCGAGGTCGAGCTGGACGATGTTTTCCTTCATCGGCAGGATGGAGGCGACTTTGGCATCATCGCACTTGGAGACACCAGTGAGGAAATCGACGCGCACAAGCGGACTGTCCACCTTAATGGGGGAAACCTGGGCACCGGCCTCCCTGGCAGCTTCCAGCACGGCGTCGGAAAGAGGCTTCACGTCTTTTTCCAGCGCCGCGTAGAAGAGGTCGTGCTCACGCGGTTTGAAGACCTTGGTCGCCTCCACCTGCGCACCGGCGGGCATGCCGAGCGTCGAGCCGATCCATTTGCCGAAATCCGCCCCCTCCTCGATCCATTTCTTCAGCAGTGCGATCTCCTCCGGCGTCATGTCGTCGCCCTTCGGCGGCATGTGGTCGTCGTCGTCCTTCGGCAGCGTGACGACTTCATAGAGGGCGCTTTTGTCCGGCGCTCCGGCGGTCAGGACGGTTCCGTTTTCGCCGCCCTTGATGATCGCCCAGGAGGCGTCGAGGCGGAGTCCCGCCTTGGGTTCCTTTTTCTTGCCGTCCTCCTCGTAAGGTGCGCGATGGCAGTCCACGCACTTCTTGGTGAGAACTGGAAGCAGTTCCTTTTCAAAATCGACCGCGGCCGAAACGGAGACGGTCAGCGAGCCGGCAACGGCGAATGCGAGGGATAGGCGGTACACAGGGACGAACATGGTTGGGTGTTTTTCGTATCTTCAATAATAGCGGGAGCGTCTCTCGCCAATATTGGGGCAGGGATAACGCTTGCCTCCCGCCCTTGTTTCAGGGAAAAGGTAGAGAGGATTATCCGCCACGCCTATGACTTCGAACGCTGTTCAGCCCATCGACTCCAACATGCTGCTCCGCCGCAATACCCTGGCGATCGTCATGGGTGGCGGAGCCGGCACCCGACTTTTTCCCCTGACCAAAAACCGCGCGAAGCCGGCCGTGCCCCTCGCCGGCAAGTACCGCATCGTGGACATCCCGATCAGCAACTGCATCAATTCAGGCCTGCGGCAGGTCTATGTGCTAACGCAGTACAACAGCGCCTCCCTAAACCGCCATCTGGCGCGCACGTTTCATTTTGATCCGTTCACCCGCGGCTTCGTCGAGGTTTTGGCCGCACAGCAGACCCAGGAAGGCGAGCGCTGGTACCAGGGCACCGCCGACGCCGTCCGGCAAAACCTCCGTTACTTCCTCGAAGGTGATTACGACTACTTTCTCATCCTAAGCGGCGATCAGCTCTACCGCATGGACTACCGCCTGCTGATGCGCCAGCACGTCACCAACGGCGCGGACATAACGATCGCCACCATTCCGGTGGACGAAAAGGCGGCCACCTCCTTCGGCATCATGAACACCGACGAAAGCGGACGCATCCGCGAATTCGTCGAAAAACCCAAAGATCCCGCCGTCCTGAAGAAACTGCGCATGCCGGCCGCCTCCATGAAGGCGCACGGACTCGACAAGAGCGAGCCGCGCTATGAAGCCTCCATGGGGATCTACCTCTTCAATCGCAAAGTGCTTGAGGAGTGCCTCGACAACTCGGAGAACGACTTCGGGAAAAACATCATCCCCGCGGCCATCGAGAGCCGCAAGGTGCATAACTTTGTCTTCCAGGGGTACTGGGAAGACATCGGGACGATCCGTAACTTCTTTGACGCCAACCTCGACCTCTGCCGCCTTGTTCCGCAGTTCGACTTCTTCGACAGCACCGCACCCATTTTCTCCCACGCCCGCTTCCTGCCCGCCACAAAGATCAACGGCGCCACCATTCGCCAGGCACTCATCGCCGACGGCGGCGTGCTCACCGACGCCCACATCGAAACGGCCGTCATCGGCCTGCGCGCACGCATCGAGCCCGGCTCCACCATTCGCGACACCATCATCATGGGAGCAGACTATTACGCAGGCGCCGTCGGCACGGACCGGGACCGCCCGCCGCCCGGCATCGGGCGCAACTGCCGAATCGAGCACGCCATCATCGACAAGAACGTCCACATCGGTGACAACGTGGTCATCACGCCCGAGGGCAAGCCGGACAACTTCGACGGCCCGAATTACTACATCCGGGACGGCATCGTCTGCGTGCCGAAGGACGCCGTGATTCCATCCGGAACGTGGATCTGACGCGGCGGCGGGAGAGAAAATCGTCCTTCCCATCCCCGGGCGATTAGGCTAAAAGCTGCGCCATGAACCGCGCATCGAAACTCCTCCTCGTCTTTCTTTTCTCAGCGGGTGTCGCGAGGGCGCAGGCTCCCGGCTTCCGCACTTTTACGAACGCCCAGGGCAAGGAGATCCAGGCGCGTTTCGTGGCGCTCAGCGGAGACCAGGTCACGATAGAAATGGCCGGAGGCCAAAAATACACCCTCGCCGTCACCCAGTTCTCCGCAGCCGATCAGGACTACGTCAAGCAGGCGGCCGCCAAACCAGCGTCCTCTGGAAAGCTCTTCTCCGGCCCGAATGACAAGCTGCCGCCCGAGGCTGTGAACGAGGTCGTCGGCCAGCCGCTTTTTACGGAGGCCTCCGTTTGGGACTCGTCGGCGGACGAAGTCGCCACCCGCCTCGGCATTCCGCCGGAATCCAAAACCAAGAGCGCCAGCAGCTTCCGCTCCTACACCAAGGACGACTACCTGATGTTCGGCGCACACCCTTTCTCCGTGGCGATGTACGCTGAGGAAGACAAAGTGACGAGTTTCTCCCTCGTCTTTGCCAACAAGGGCGACCTCTTCTCCGCCAAAGGCGGCGGAGAACTGCACTTCGACAAGGACACGCCTCCGGCCAAGGCGGCGGAAATCGTCAAAACCGCCATGGACAAGGATCTGGCCGCCATTTCCGCCGCCCTGACCAAGACGCTCGGCGCACCGAAAAAGGAGCGCTTTGGTGAAGGCAAGTCCGGCCGCATGAACATGCAACGCTGGGACTGGCGCGGACACTCCATCCTGCTGGCGGAGGCCGAGGGCGAGTACGTCGGCGTACAGATTGTCACCACAGATTTTGCCGACGCCGGCGGGAAGATGGAAGGCACCCCGGACGCCATCATCCGTGCGCGGGCGCTGGCCAATCTCGAAAAGCGTGAAAACGGCGACGTCGTGATCGGCGACATCCCCATGGTCGATCAGGGCCCCAAAGGCTACTGCGTCCCCGCCACCGCCGAGCGGGCCATGCGCTATCTCGGCGTGCCTGCGGACATGTACATCCTGGCCAACGCCGGCCAAAGCGGCTTCGGCGGCGGAACCAGCGTGGACCTGCTTCTCGAAGGCATGGAGCGGCAGATCCGCAACAAAAGGCGCTCTTTTGATTCGTGGCGCGGAGATTTCAAACTCAAGGATCTGGCCAAACACATCGACAAGGGGGTGCCCCTCATGTGGTGCCTGTTCAGCACCAAGGAATTCAATGACACGGCCAACAAGCGCACCAAAGAGCGCAAAGACGTGAACGACTGGGCCGCATGGAAGACGAAGATCACCGGAGAAGCCGCCGCCAACCAACTACCGAAGGACACCGAAACCGCCCACGTCGTCCTCATCATCGGCTACAACGCGGAGACCAATGAAATCGCCTTCAGCGACAGTTGGGGTGAACGATTCAAGGAGCGCTGGATCACCCTGCCCGAGGCTGAGCAGGTGTCCCAGAAGCGTTTCTACGTCGTGGGTTTCTGACGCTCGGAAATGCGCCGCAGTGTGCGTGATTTGCGGAGCTTTGGCCCTCGCTTGTCACAATGGGGGGCCTGCTGCAACAGCCCCGTGAGCCACCCGTAGGTTCGGAGACAATCACGTCTTCGAAACCATGAAAATGCACCCCCTCTGCTCCGGCAACCACGCCAATCTCTTCACCACCGCCGTGGGCCGTCGTGATTTTCTCCAGGTGGGCGCCATGGCCGGGCTCGGCATCACGCTGCCGCAATTGCTCAAGCTTCAGGCGGCGGATCTAGCGATGCCAGCGGTGGAAAGCTACAAACCTGTCGCCACATCGGTCATCCACATCTACCTGCCCGGCGGCATGGCCCAGCACGAGTCCTGGGATCCGAAACCCTTCGCCGCGCCGGAGTATCGCGGCCCCTTCAGCCCCATCAAGAGTGTCACCGGCGAGTACGTCGGTGAGAAGTTCGCCAACATCGCGAAGATCCTCGACAAAATCAGCATCATCCGCTCCGTCACGCACGGCGAGGCTGCCCACGAGCGCGGCACGCACAACATGTTCACCGGCTACCGCCCCAGTCCGGCGATCAAGTTCCCCAGTTTCGGCAGCGTCATCTCCCACGAGCAGGGCGTGCGGAACAATTTGCCGCCCTACGTCGCCATCCCCAGCGTCTTCGCACCCGACCAGGGCAGCGGCTACATGAGCAGCGCCTTCGGCCCCTTCTCCCTCGGCAGCGACCCCGCCAGCAAAGACTTCACCGTGCGCGACCTGGCCTCGCCAAAGGAAATCGACGCCAAACGCTTCGACCGCCGCCGCAGTCTGCTCTCCGCCGTCGATGAACATTTCCGCACCACGGAGAAGTCGGACGGACTCACCGCGATGGACAAATTCTACAGCGCCGCCTACAACCTCATCAGCTCCAAGCAGGCCCGTGAAGCCTTCGAACTCAACGCCGAACCCGCCAAGCTCCGGGACGAATACGGCCGCAACGCCGCCGGCCAGCGCTTCCTCCTCGCCCGTCGTCTCGTCGAAGCCGGCACGCGCATGGTCTCCGTCAACTTCGGCAGTTGGGATCACCACTCGAACATCAAGGGCGCCTTCGAACGACAGGCCGTCGAATTCGATATCGCCTTCGCCCGCCTCATCCGCGACCTCGATGAGCGCGGCATACTTGACACCACCCTCGTGCTCGTCAGTTCCGAATTCGGTCGCACGCCGAAGATCAACTCCACCAACGGTCGCGACCACTACCCGCGCGTCTTCTCCGTTGCCATGGCCGGCGGCGGCGTGAAGAGAGGCTTCATCTATGGCAAGTCCGATGCCCTCGGAGGCGAGCCGGACGAAAACCCCGTCGGCCCCGAAGACCTCGCCCGCACGATGTACCGTCTCCTCGGCATCAACGCCAGCAAGCGCATCGTCGTCGAAAACGTCCGCCCCATCGACATCGTCAACGGCGGCAAGCTGCTCACGGATTTGATCGCGTGACCCCGGCTTTACGCCACGTCCGTTTACAAGCAGTCGCAACCGGAGCGTGAAGACGGGCAGAAATGAACCCGCTCACTGCCTGCTCGACCGTTACATTCCTCGCATCATGAGGAAAACTTCGTGGCGGATACGCCGGATTGAGGCCTGAACGAAGAACATCGCCACGGGGGAAAGACAGCGCCGTGTCGCGCACGGACTTGCTGCTTGCCAAGATGTATCCGGGCGGATGTGGCACCGTACTGTGCAGCCTAGGCTACACTTTTGACCGCCAGGACCGACACAGCGCCACCACGGGCGCCCACGACACAGAGCATGTTTTTAATCTCGACGAGCTTGGACAGTTTTTGGAAGATCGGTTCGGGCGCGGCGAAACAGACTCCGTCAAAAACCCCGACGCGAAAAACGGGTGCGGACCGGCAGTCGAACTTGCCAGGGCCATTCACTCCTCATCCCGCTTCACAAAGCGACGGCGATGCCAGAGCAGCCAAATCGCGGCGAGCAGCGCCCAGGTCAGGGCGGCGTAGATGTGATGGGAAACCGTCGTCGAAGGCACCCAGGCGGGCGTGGCGCGGGTGGTGGCGGCCAGAACGCCAAGGAAGACCAGGAAGCGCACCCACTTCGATTTCACGAAGAAGCCGTCGAGATCGCCGCTGTGTCCAAACAGCACGCGCGAGCCGACGATGAGCATCAGCATGCCGAATCCGCCGATGTAGAGCAGGTGCTCGATGCTGACATGCTGCGCATAAAAAAACGGGGCGAGCACAATGCCGATCCAGCCGAGGATCAGCGCCCAAAACAGCCCCGTGGTGAGCGATCCGCCTTGCTGCATTTTCCATTTCACCTCGATGAGCAGATAAGCAGCCGCGATGGCGGCGCGCAGAGCGTATCCGAACGTGACTTGGCCGACGGCCTCGAAGAAAAAACTTCCCGCAATCATCACGGCTGCGACGACTGAGCGGATGAACTTCGCCCTGCTCTGCGCGGCGCTTTTCGCATCACCGAAATCACCGCCGAGCATGCGCGGAAACACAAACGAGCCGATACCGAGCACAGGAGGCAGCAGCAGTCCCTGATAGAGCAGCAGATTCGCCAGCCGCAGGCGCTGCGGATCCAGCAGTGTGGCCGGCGAGAGCTGCATCGCTGCACCGCCGATGCCGCAGGCCAGTCCGGTGAGCGCTAGCAGCATCTGAGGCGGTGGTGCTTCTTTGCGGAAGCGAATGACGCGAATGACCAGACACAGCAGCAGCGAAGCTAGCAGCGCGATGAAGAACGCATCGCCCCAAGCGAGGTGCAGCGTGAGATGACTGATCCCGCAGGCCTGATGCAGCACGAAGAGCCAGATCAGTTCGGGTGGCGTGAGTTTCGGCGCCGTGGCCATGCGCGGACCTGCGGTGCCGAGGAAGCCGACGACGAACGCGCCGCCGAACGCCTCGATCATGATCCGCGCGTGAGCGAAGTTCGGATAGAAACCGATCCACTGCGCATAGAACAGCGGCCACAGCGATACGCCGATGATGCTCCACACCGCGCCGCTGGCGAAGAACACCCGATACGGCTCAGACGCGAGCCAGCGCAGACCGTTTTTTCGCGGACCTTTGGCCTTGTGTTTGCAAACGGGGAACTGACTCATGCGGTGGCTTTGTAACGCGCATATCGCTCGCGTTGTTCCGGCGTCAGGTTGGCAGGATCAAATCGCGGATCAGGCACGGCGTTGATCCTGCTGTGGATCACGTTCGCCATGTCCTCGGCGCAGTGTTTGATATGGTCCGCCCTTTCACCGGCAAAGAGATCGTCCACCGTGGCGCGGAAGAGCAGCAGCCAGCGGTCGAACTGCTCGCGGCCCATCGTAGTCTGCGGCAGGAGCTTTGCATGTGCGGCGATGGGATTTCCCGTGTAGCCGCCGCTGCGGAAAAGCACCGTCTCCCAGAATGCATACATCTTCGGAAGATGCGTGGCCCAGTTGGTCTGCGCGACCTTTTCAAAAATGAAGCCGAGCAGCTCGTCGCCGCGCACTCGGTCGTAAAAGGTGTTCACCAGCGTCTCGATCTCTGCGCGGCCTTTGATGTCGGGTTTGGTTTCAAACATGCACGCATCATGCAACTTTTATCACCCGTGTCGCTCCACGATTTCTGCGTCGTTGTGCGCAGGTATTGGCCGCACAATCGCCGCGCATTGCTGCGCAGGATCGGTGCATTGATGCATCGCCCGTGCATCTTTATATGGAAGCGCAGTCCAACCACCTGCCGTTCCATCCAACCATGAAACTCATCCTCTCGTCTCTCGCCACCATCACTGCGGTGATGACCCTCCTCGTCAACGCCGCCCTTGCCGCCGATCAGGCTGCAGTCGCCACCGAAACCGCCACAAACACCGTCTGCCCCGTCACCGGCAATGCCGTCGATCCGGCCATCACCGCCGAGTATGAAGGCAGGAAGTGGTCCTTTGCCAAAGAAGCCTGCAAAACGAAGTGGCTGAAAGCACGCGAGGACAGCCTGTATCACAAGCTCGGGGGCTGGAAGGCCATCGACGCGGCCATCGACGCCTTCTATGTCAAGGTGCTGGCCGATGACCGTGTAAAGCACTTCTTCGACGACGTGAGCATGCCGAAGCAGCACCGGAAGCAGAAGGAATTCCTCAGCGCGGCCTTTGGCGGCCCGCTGCCCTGGACCGGCAAGGACATGCGCAAGGCCCACGAGGGCATGGGCCTCACCGAGGTTCACTTCAACGCCATCGCTGAAAACCTCGTGAGCACGCTTAAGGATCTGAAAATCAGCCAGGATCTTATCGACCAGGTCGTCGCCGTCGCTCTCACGACGAAGGATGACGTGCTTGGCCGTCCAAAGAAGGGCAACTGAGAGCGGTCCATCTCTCTATTGCCATAAACAACCGCCGTCGTGAGTGCCTGGAGTCACTTGCGGCGGCGGTTTTGCTTGGACCATGACAAACGCTTCAAAAAAGACGCTGAATTCCCCATGCGGCTGCGTTTTCTCGTCCGCCATGAAGTCACCGATCCTCGCGACAGCTCTCTCCCTCTCCGCCCTCTGCCCTCCGCTCTTTGCCGAAAAGGTCGGCCCGTGGGATCTCGATGCTCTCAAAAGCAACGTGCCCGCCATGAAATGGGTACGGCAGGACCAGCCGATCCAATCGCTCACGTATGCTGGCGAGAAGTATCAAGGCCACGACACCGAGGTGTTCGCCTTTTACGCCTCGCCCATCACGATTGGCGATGCCAAACCGGGTGCGAAGTTCCCCGGCGTCGTGCTCATTCATGGCGGCGGCGGCACGGCCTTCGCAGACTGGGTGCATCTGTGGGCGAAGCGTGGCTACGCGGCCATCGCGATGGATTTGAACGGCTCGCGGCCGCCCGATCCCGAGTTCGATCCGAAAACCGGCATGGCCATCGGCAACGGTCATCGTGGTGAACGCACGCGCCTGCCGAACGGCGGCCCGCCGCACGGCCACGTCGAAAAATTCGACTGCATCCTCACCCCGGACACCAGCGACGACTGGCCCTTCCATGCCGCCGCGAGCGTGATGCGTGCGCATTCCCTGCTGCGCAGCTTCCCGGAAGTGAATGCGGAGCACACCGCCGTCACCGGCATCAGTTGGGGCGGTTACACGACCTGCCTCGTCGCTTCGCTCGATGATCGCTTCAAAGCCGCGGTGCCGGTTTACGGCTGCGGCTTCCTTCACGAAGGCGAATCCGTGCAAAAGCCCAGCATCGACAAGCTCGACCCGAAGCATCGTGCCCTGTGGGTGAAAGAATACGATCCCGGCAGCCTCCTCCCGCGCTGCCACGTGCCGATCCTCTTCGTGAACGGCACCAACGACGTTCACTACGTGCTCGACAGCTACATAAAGAGCTACAACGCCGTCTCCGGCGAGAAACACATCCGCATCCAGATCAAGATGCCCCACGGCCACCCGCCAGGCTGGGCGCCGCAGGAGATCGGCCTGTTCATCGATTCCAAATGCCGTGACGGCAAACCGCTGCCGAATCCCGGCACGCCCGTCGTCAAAGGCGATCAAGTCGAGGTCACCTGCGAATCCGCGACCGCTCTCAAGAAAGCCGACCTCAACTACACCACCGAAACAGGTCTGCGCTCGAAGCGCGAATGGAAGTCCATTCCAGCCATGATCACCGGCACCACCATCACCGCTCCCAAACCGTCCGCCGACGCGAACACCTGGTTCATCACCATCACCGATGAACGTGATGCGATGGTGAGCACGCCGGTGCAATTCAGTCCGTGATCCAAGACGCACCCGTTTGCGGCGTATTGGGAGCATGAACAAAGTTCTCGCCATTCTAGCGGCGTCTTCTCTCGCAGCCTTCGCCGAGCCGCTGGAGGTGATCGAGGTCGAAGGGCAGCCGCTGGCGGCGAATGCGAAGCGTTTGATGCAGGCGTTGGATTTTCTCGGCGCACCCCTCGCGGACGACGTGCGCGCGAAACTGCAGGATGCGATCGCGAAACGCGACGCAGCGGGCGTGCAGGCGGTGCTGGATCCGCAGGTGCTCTGCGTCGTGGACATCAATCCCGAGTCACGGGTGAAAGCGCGGCGCGGTCCTGCGACTGCAAAAGTGCAGCAGGCGGGCTACACGCCGGTGCTGATCAAAGTGATCAATCACGCGACGAGCGTGGCGAAGCTGCATCTCAGCAGCACGCAGGCCGGTCCCTCGTATGCGGGCGTGGCGAAGGGCACGATGGAGCGCGAGCGGCAGACGCACTTGCGTGAAAACGAAAACACGAAGGGCGAGGACCGCTTTCTCGAAGTGAGCGTATTCGATTCGCCGCCGATGACGCCGAACCTGAGCGGACTCGGCGTCGAATACGTCATCGCGCTCATCTATTCGAGCGAGGCGGGCAAACGCGAGGCCTCGCTGGCATTCGACATCGGCCAGGGCACGCAGGATCTCGGTTTTCGTGCGGAAGTACCGGTACTACTCGATGTGCGGCCTGCGGTGACGGTGAAGCTTGAGGTGAAGGACTTCGACGGCACGCCAACCACCGCTCGCTTGATCTTCTACGACGCACAAGGGCACGTGTTTCCACCGCAGGCGCGTCGCCTTGCGCCGGATTTCTTTTTCCAGAAGCAGATCTATCGCGCGAACGGCAGCACCGTGTCGCTGCCGCCGGGCGAGTTCACGATGGAAGCCTCACGCGGGCCGGAATATCACACGGTGAAGACAAAGGTGACGATTCCCGCCACGAAGGAGACCACGCTGCCGGTGAAGCTCGATCGCTGGTTCAACGCGGCCGATTTCGGCTACTTCAGCGGTGATCATCACATCCACGCGGCGGGCTGTGCGCACTACACCTCACCGACGCAGGGCATGCCGCCGGAGCACATGTTTCAGCAGGTGAAGGGCGAGGGACTGAACGTCGGCAGCGTGCTCTCCTGGGGCTATGGATTTGAGCATCAGCGTCAATTTTTCGGCCCACAGGTAGATGCGCTGAGCGAGCCCTTCACGCAGATGAAATACGACATGGAGGTCAGCGGCTTCGGTTCTGCCGCGCTCGGCCATGTGTGTCTGCTGAATCTGCGCGAACTCGTCTATCCCGGCGCCGACGGCATCAAGGGCTGGCCCACCTGGAACACGCCCGCGCTGCGCTGGACGAAGCAGCAGGGCGGCTTCACCGGCTATCCGCATTCCGGCAGCGGCATGCAGGTGAATTCCGCCACGGCGGCGAAACGCATGCTCGATCTGCTCGATGCCAACAAGGATGCACGCCTCACCACTGACGAAACGAAGGAGGCGCTGCTACCGGAGCCTTTTGAAAAGATCGACGCGGATCGCGACGGCGGCCTCAACGAGGCCGAACTGACCAACAGCCACGAGCGCGTGCTCGATTCGCTTCCAAACTTCGCCATTCCCGATGCAGGCGGGCATGAGATCTTCGTCACGACCGCCATCGGCGTGTGCGATTTCATCAGCGCCATGGACACCGCGCGTCTGCTCGAATGGAATGCGTGGTATCACATGCTGAACTGCGGCTTTCCTCTCAAGGCGGCGGGCGAAACCGACTTCCCCTGCATGAGCGGAACACGTGTCGGACAAGGCCGCACCTATGTGCAGCTCGGCAAGGTCGATCACATCAACTTCCCGAAATGGTGCGAGGCCATGGCGCACGGTCGCGACACCTATGTGAGCGACGGCTATGCACATGCACTCGAATTCGAGGTCGAAGGCCAACGCTCTGGCGATGAAGTGAGACTCTCTCAGCCAGGCAAAGTGAAAGTGAGCGTGAAGGTCGCCTTCAGCTCCGAAACACCGCTCGAAATCGCCTACGGCGGCGCGGTGCCGGTCGCAGGCGCACGTTTGACCGGCGACACCGTGAACTACCACGACACCACCGGCGCACAGCCGTATGCCGGCGGCAAGCGCAAGTTCGAACTCATCGTCAACGGTCGTCCCGTCGCCGTGCGCGAGATCATCGCCGACGATCAAGTGCATGACATCACCTTCACCGCCGACATTGCGCGCAGCAGTTGGGTGGCGGTGCGCCAGTTCCCGCAACTGCATACCAATCCGGTCAATGTGATCATCGCGGACAAACCCATCCGCGCCTCGCGCGACAGTGCGCTGTGGTGCCTCGCCTGCATCGACCAGCTCTGGCGAGTGCGGGAGAAAAACATCGCGCCAGCCGAGCGCGAGGAGGCGAAGCGGACGTTTGAGGAGGCGAAGGCGATTTACCGGCAAATAGCGGCGGAATCACCCCCTGACTAAAGTCGCAGCTACACCCAAAGCGCCTCCAGTCGCTTCACACTGACGGGCTGGGCGGTGCCGAGTTCCTGAGCGAAGACTTGGACGCGGTATTCTTCCATCATCCAGCGGAAGGTTTCGTGCTGGGATTTGGGGACGTGGGATTGCCAGCCGTCGAAGTCGGTGATGAAGAGATTCTTGTCGGCGTCTTTGGCGGGGTTGGCGAGCCAGCGTTCGTTGCGAATCTGGATGGCTTTCAAGTAGCGCGGCAGGTGCTGAAGCTGCTCGTGCGGCGTGGTGGCGAGGAGATCGGCGGGGATGAGGCGGGCGAGGTCGTTTTCGAGACCTGGGTAGCGTTTGGTCAGGGTGAGGAGCTTGGCACGCTGGTCGTGAATCTGCGTGAAGAGCGTCTTCACGCGATGCGTGACGGCGGGGAGTTCGCGGCGGACGGTTTCGCAGAGCTTGAAGAAGCGTTTCTCGGTGAGCGGGAACACGGGCTGCAGGCGCAGCATGTGGGTGAGGATGTGCTCGTGGGCCTGCTGGGCCAGGTTAGAGACAGGCGTGGCAGCGGGAGTGGTTGCAAGCTGGGACAGGGCGGCTTGAAAGCTGGCGGGTTGCTGCGGCTTGGAAGCGGGTGCGCTGATGCTGCGGAGTTCCTTGGGCAGCCACGCGAGGTCTTTGCTCAAGGTGTTTTCGGCGAGCTGGCGAATGGCGGCCGGTGTGCCGCGTGCGGCTTCGGCCTGGGTGCGGAAGAGGCGGACGTCGATCTCGTTTTCACGCAGGACGAGGCCGAGATAGCCGTGGATGGGCGTGCCGTTGAGTTCTTCGACGAGGATGGTTTCGGGAAGGTCGCCGAAGGACCAGGACTTCAATGCAAAGCGTTCGACGCGGGGCAGGAGCTTCTCCCAGGCATCGGAGCGCACTTCCTGCTTTTGCACGCTGCTGCGGATGGTGTCGAGATCGCGGCTGGCGGCGATGACGCTGTTGTTTTTCGGGTCGAGGACTTCAACGCGCGGCTGCAAGTGCGCAGGAAGGCTTTGCGGGGGCCAGTCTTCGGCGCGGACGTGGATGCGGTAACGGCGCGTGATGAAATCGGCGAGTGCAGCGAGGAAGTCGTCGCGACCGGGATCGAAGGCGGCGGCGATTTCGCGTGCTTTGGGATCGATGGGCATCAACTGGCGGCGCATGACCTTCGGCAAGGCACGCAGCATGACGTTGGCGAGTTCTTCGCGGATGCCGGGCACCATCCATTGAATCTGGCCGCTGGTGAGATGCCCGGCGAGCTGTGCGGGGACCTGCACGGTGACGCCGTCGTTTTCCTCGCCAGGTTTGTAGTTGTAGGTGACAGGCAGCGCGGTGTTGGCGAGCGAGACTTTGTCGGGGAAGAGCTGAAGGTCGCACTCGAAGTCCTCACCGGCGGTGAGTTCTTCCTCGGTGGCGCAGAGGAAGTTCGGCTGCTCGTCGAGGTGCTCTTTGACGAAGCGGTTGAGGTCGTGAATGGACGATACGTTCTTGATGCGCTCGTCGTAGAAGCGGAAGAGGCGCTCCTCGATGGCATAGACGCGATTGCTGCGCACGCGGGTGAGCATGGTTTCGATCTTCTGGCGGAGCTGGTTGTTGTGCGCGTAGAAGCGCAGCGTGATGGGCACCTCCTGGCTGTCGATGAGCGCGGCGCGGATGAACATCTGCGTGGCGGCGACGGCATCGACCTTGAGGAAGTCGATGTGCTGGCGCTTCACCTCGAGTCCGTGAATGAGCGTGCGCTGCGTGGCGAGAACGCGGCCGGATTTGAGGTTCCAATGCGGCTCGCTGTATTTGTGCGTGCAAAGATGCGCGCCGAGTTCGGCGATCCAGTTTGGATCAATCTTCGCGATGGTGCGGACAAAGAGCTGCGACGTGTGCACAATCTCGCCCGCGACGATCCACGGCGGCTGGCGGCCTTTGTCCTGACCGGGCTTGCCCTTGCTGTTCTTCTCACGGCGCTCGTAGAGGTTCGAGCCGGGGAAGACGGTGACTGCGCGATTGCCAGCGGCCTTGTACATGTTCCGCTCCTCCTTCATCGCGATGTGGCCGAGCTGCGCAGCGAGGATGCTGCGATGGATGGCGTCATCTGAACTTTTTCCCTTCTCCGCATCCTCTGCTCCTCTGCCCCTCTGCGGCAAATTCGAGTTTCCAGGACGTTCGGTTTGGCCGCAGAGGGGCGGAGAGGCAGAGGGGGCAGAGTTTTGATTTCTTAAATCATCGCGGAAGCAGTCGCAGAGCTGGTTCCAGACGTCGCGCCATTCCTGCATGCGGGTGAAGGAGAGGAAGCTGGATTTGCAGAACTTCCGCAGCGCGTTGCGCGATTTGCCGGTGGGTTCGGGACTGGCGTTCCAAATTTTGAGCAGCGTGAGGAAGTCGGATTCGGGCGCGGCGAAGGCTTTATGCGCGGCGTTGGCGAGTTCGCGTTTTTCTTCAGGGCGCTCGCGTGGATCTGGAATGCTGAGCCCGGCGGCGATGACGAGCATCTCGGGCAATGCTTTTTCAATGCGTGCCTGCAGCAGCATGCGACCGAGCGTGGGATCGAGCGGGAGGCGGGCGAGTTCGCGGCCAAGGGGTGTGAGCTCGTGCGTTTCGTTGAGCGAGCCGAGTTCGTGCAGCAGATCGTAGCCGGCGCGGATGGCGGCGCTGACAGGCGGATTGATGAAGGGAAAGTCCTCGATCTCGCCGAGCTTGAAGGCCTTCATGCGCAGGATGACCTCGGCGAGGTTTGCGCGCTGGATTTCCGGCATGGTGAACTTGTCCCGCTTCTCAAAATCCTCCTGCGAGTAAAGGCGGATGCAGATGCCGTCCTGCACTCGACCTGCGCGGCCGGCGCGTTGATTCGCGCTGCTTTGCGACACCGCTTCAACGGGCAGGCGTTTGGTGCGCGTGCGCGGATTGTAGCGGCTGATGCGCGCGAGGCCGGTATCGACGACGTAGCGGATGCGCGGGATGGTGATGGACGTTTCGGCAACGTTCGTGGCGATGACGACGCGGCGTTTGCGGCCTGGCGAGAAGATGCGCTGCTGCTCAGCGGAAGCCATGCGACCGTAGAGCGCGAGCACTTCGAATTCGCTGCCCAGGCGGCCATCAAGCAGATCGCGCGTGTCGCGGATGTCGCGCTCGGTGGGCATGAAGACGAGCACATCGCCGTCATCGGTTTCGATGAGAGCATTCTCGACGGCGGAGACAGCGCTGTCGATGAAGCCGAAATCGTCTTCGCCGGTGTCGAGCGGCAGGTAGCGAATCTCGACGGGATAAAGACGGCCGGAGACCTCGATGATTGGCGCACCACCGAACGCGGCGGAGAAGGCCTCCGTGTCGATCGTCGCGGAGGTGACGAGGAGCTTCAGGTCGGGTCGTTTTTTCAGCAATCCGACGAGGTAGCCGAGCAGGAAGTCGATGTTCAGGGAGCGCTCGTGTGCTTCATCGAGAATGAGCACGGAATAGGCCCGCAGCATCGGATCGCTC
Organism: uncultured Prosthecobacter sp.; assembly: GCA_964452755.1. Classification (GTDB taxonomy): domain Bacteria; phylum Verrucomicrobiota; class Verrucomicrobiia; order Verrucomicrobiales; family Verrucomicrobiaceae; genus Prosthecobacter. Next base: position 519,497 of record CAYVQY010000003.1, read on the forward strand.
TGGATCTCGGCCAGCAGGATGCCGTCTGTCATGAACTTGATGCGCGTGTCGCGGCTGGTGTCGTCGCTGAAGCGCATCTTGCAGCCGACCTCGCGGCCCCAGGGCACGTTCAGCTCCTCCGCGACGCGTTTGGACACGCTCATCGCCGCCACACGACGAGGCTGTGTGCAGCCGATTTGGCCGCGCACGTCGTGAAGCGCTTCGAGGCACATCTTCGGGAGCTGCGTCGTCTTTCCCGAGCCTGTTTCACCCGCGAGGATGACGACCTGATTCTGCCGGATGGCCGCGATGATTTCCTCACGACGCGGCGTGATGGGAAGATCTTCGGGGTAATGGATTCGGGGCATGGGAGGAAGCGGGCGCGGATGGTAGGCGGAAAATGGCGGATGACGAATTCCGAATGACGAATGTGCCGGCGGAGTATGATCTGGCATGGATTCCACCCGCACGAAAGCCTCTCACGGCGTATGCGCCATCACCGGCAGGCCGCATCCGATGTCCAAGCTCATGCTGCTGCGGGAGCTGCGGCCCAGCATCGCGGAGACGCTTCGGAGATCTCACCCTGAATTGACGGAGGAATCCCTGCTGAGCGCGGAGGCGGTGAATGCAGCACGACTGGAATACGTGCGCAACCTTCTGGAGACGCAGGTGGGTGATCTGACAAAGCTGGACGAGGAGGTGGTGGAAAGTCTGCACAAGCACGAGGTGCTGAGCGAGCGTCCACTCTCCGAAACGGAGGAGGTGCAGCAGCTCACATTTGGCCAGCGACTGGCGGACAAGATCGCGGATTTTGGCGGGAGCTGGACGTTCATTCTCACTTTTTGCGGTTTCCTGGCACTGTGGATCTTGGTGAACGCGGGACTGCTGCTGTCGCGGCCGTTTGACCCGTATCCTTTCATCCTGCTGAATCTGATGCTGTCCTTTTTGGCATCACTGCAGGCACCGGTGATCATGATGAGCCAGAACCGGCAGGAGGCGCGTGACCGCCAGCGTGCCGAGGGCGACTACAAGGTAAATCTGAAAGCGGAGCTCGAGATCCGGCACCTGCACGAAAAAATGGACTACCTGCTGCATCAGCACACCACGCGTCTGATGGAGGTGCAGCAGATCCAGATCGACCTGCTGCGTGATCTGGCGCACGGGCGGGGTAAGGCGCAGTCCTGATCAGATGGATCGAGGCAGCGGGCCTTGCGGATGCAGCTTGATGTTGTGGGCAGGCACTTTGGCGCCCGCTTTGATCCAATCGCGGAGGATGCGGACCTCGCGCGGGCTGATGGCGTGACCGCTGGGCGGCATGGCACCGGGGATTTCATCGGGAAAGGTCACGACTTGGAAGAAGCGGCTCGTTTCCGGCTGGCCGGGCACGATCCAGTGCGTGCCGATGAGCTTTGTCAGCGCGTGCGTGTCGTTGATCGGCGGCATGGTGGAGAGGCGGTTGTCTCCGTGGCAGTGTACGCAGTTCGTTTCGAGGACTCGCTGGACGGGGGCAAAGGCCTGAGCCTCTGCCGGATCCATCAAGGGTGTGCGGCAACTGGCAAGGATGGCGGCCAGAGCGAAGGTGGCGAGAATGGACGGCTTCATGGAACAAGCATGGCCGCATTTCGTGCCCACGAAACCGCAATGATTGCGCCGTGCTTGGCTCATTCTTCGCCCTTGAAGTAGTCCGCCTCGGTCATCTCGAAGCATTTCCTCTGCGGTTTGGTCATCCATTTACCGGAATCGGGGTAGTGGATGACGTCGGCCTGCGGCTGGTCGGCGATGACTAGGAAGGTGAGGTCTTCAGAGCCGGTGTTGATGAGCTGATGAGCCTCGCCGGGCGGGAAGACGAGGTAGTCGCCGACCTTGATCGCCTCCCTGCCCTTTGGCGTGCGGATCTGGCCGCTGCCACGCAGGATGTAGTAGGCTTCCCATTGGGCTGAGTGCTCATGAAGCGGAAAATTGATCTTTCCCGGCGGGATGCGGTGGATTTCGAGGTCAAAGGGATGCCCGCCGCCCCAGGTGCCGATGTCCTTTTGACCGCCGGCTGCCTGGGAGAGGCTGCGACGTCGGATGCCATATTTGCCGTTGGGGGAGTTCTGATCGGCCCAGGGGAGGTCTTCGGCGTGGCTGCGGGTCATCCATAAGGAGTAGCATGAATCCGGGCGGTTTCCGTTTTTGGAACCGTCATTTTTTTTGCATGAAGAGGTATCCAGGGTTGCCAACGAGCCGTTTTTGATAATGTTAGAATGATTCCAATTCTAATTCTAAATCATGCGCTCCTCCACCCCACGCACTCCCGCCAAACCCTCCGGTTTGGACTGCCGCCTCGCCGTGCTGGGTGCTGATGTACGCCTCACACCCCACCGGCGCGAGGTTTTCGACGTCCTCGCCGGCTCCACGGACCACCCGACGGCTTATGACATTCTGGACCGGGTGAAGAGCCGCTCGCCGGGCATCTCCCTCGCAACGGTGTATAACTGCCTGGAGCACCTCACCAGTCACGGACTCATCAAGCAGGTTCACCTGGAGCGCGGCCAGTCCCGCTACTGCGCCAACCTCCACGAGCACGTCCACTTCCACTGCGAGACCTGCGGCAAGGTCATCGACGCCCATCCTGCGACGGACTTTGACCCCGCCAAATTCTGGAACCTGCCAGCGGGCACCAAAGTCACGCGCACCGACCTCGCCATTCATGGCACCTGCAGCGCCTGCGCCGCCAAATAGTTCGTCATTCCTCGTTTCCCCATCCTCATGTCCCTCGAAATCAAAAACCTCCACGCCCAGATCCCCGGCCGCGAAATCCTCAAAGGCCTGAACCTCACGATCAACCCCGGTGAAGTCCATGCCATCATGGGTCCGAACGGCTCAGGTAAAAGCACGCTCAGCAAGGTTCTCTGCGGCCACGAAGACTACGAAGTCACCGGCGGCGAGGTCCTGCTCGACGGCGTGAACATTCTCGACATGGCCGTCGATGAGCGCAGCCGCGCCGGCCTCTTTCTCGCCTTCCAATACCCGCACGAAATCCCCGGCGTCAGCAATGCGAACTTCCTCCGCGCCGCCTTAAAGGCCCGTCAGCCGAAGGGTGAGGACATCGACGCCGTGAAATTTTATAAACAGCTCTACGCCCGCATGGACGCCCTCGAAATGGACCGCAGCTTCACCAGCCGCAGCGTCAATGAAGGCTTCTCCGGCGGTGAAAAGAAGCGCAACGAGATCCTCCAGCTCATGATGCTGGAGCCGAAGTACGCCATCCTCGACGAAACCGACTCCGGCCTCGACATCGACGCGCTCAAAATCGTCTCGCGCGGTGTCAACGCCATGCGCAGCGAGAACCGCGGCTTCCTCGTCATCACCCACTACCAGCGTCTGCTGAACTACATCCAGCCCGACATCGTCCACGTCCTTAAAGACGGCCGCATCGTCAAAACCGGCGGCAAGGAGCTCGCTCTCGAGCTGGAAGAAAAAGGCTACGACTGGGTCCAAGAGGAACTCCCCGTCGCAGCATAAGCGCATAGAAATCCGCCAAGCTTTAACATCATGGTCACCGCCCCTGAAAACGACATCTCCGACATCAAGGCCGACAACACCGGCAACTTCACTTTTCCTGAGCGGAACAAGTTCAACTCCGGCTTCGGCATCACCGAGAAAACGGTGGACTTCATTGCCGACGTGAAGGGCGATCCTGATTGGATTCGCGAATTCCGGCACAAGGCGCTCAAGGTCTTCCAGGACAAGCCGATGCCGACGCATTGGGCCACAAAGGACCTCGAAAACATCAAGTTCGACGAGTTTCGTTACTACCTCAGCGACGGCCAGAAGCCGAAACGCTCGTGGGACGACGTGCCCGACGATGTGAAGAAGACATTCGACCGACTCGGCATCCCCGAGCAGGAGCGCAAGTTCCTCGCCGGCGTCGAAGCGCAGTATGACAGCGAGGCCGCATACTCCAACATCAAAGCCGCCGTCGAGGAGCAGGGAGTCATCTTTGTCAACAGCACCGAAGGCCTGCACAAATACCCCGAGATCTTCAAGAAGTGGTTCGGCAAGGTCATCCCGACCGGCGACAACAAATTCTCCGCGCTCAACAGCGCCGTGTTCTCCGGCGGCTCCTTCATCTACGTCCCGCCCGGCGTCAAAGTGAGCCATCCGCTGCAGGCTTATTTCCGCATCAACAGCGAGCAGTTCGGCCAGTTCGAGCGGACGCTCATCATCGCCGACGAAGGCGCGGAAGTGATGTACATGGAAGGCTGCACCGCGCCGAAGTTTGAGACCGCCACGCTGCACAGCGCCGTCGTCGAGCTCGTCGCCATGAAAGGCGCGAAGATCCAGTATGTCACCGTGCAGAACTGGAGCAGCAATGTCTTCAACCTCGTCACCAAGCGCGGCATCGCGCACGAGGACGCCGAAGTGAAATGGATCGACTGCAACATCGGCAGCCGCCTCACCATGAAATACCCCGGAGTCATCATGAAGGGCAAACGCGCCCGCGGCGAGGTCATCAGCATCGCCCTGGCCAACAGCGGCCAGCATCAGGACACCGGTGCGAAGATGGTCCACGCCGCCGATGACACCACCAGCAACGTCATCAGCAAGTCCATCAGCATCGGCGAAGGCCGCAGCACCTACCGCGGCCTCGTCCACATTCCGAAGCACCTCAAGGGCTGTAAAAACAACACCGAGTGCGACGCGCTGCTCATCAACCCCAACAGCCGCACCGACACCTACCCCGCGATCTCCGTGCGCGGCAACCAGCACGCCACCCAGCATGAAGCCAGCGTCAGCCAGGTCAGCGCCGATCAGATCTTCTATCTCATGCAGCGCGGCCTCACCGAAGCCGAGGCGATGAGCCTTTCTGTGAATGGCTTCATCAACGATCTCGCAAAGGAATTCCCGATGGAATACAGCGTCGAGTTGAAGCGCCTCATCGACCTCGAAATGGAAGGCAGCGTCGGCTGACGCCGACAATGACGAAACCAGAATGATGAATGATTGACCAGTCACATTTCTCTTTCCGAGCCCCTCTCAAATCTCATGATTTGCTCTCCTTTTCGTCATTCAAAAATCTGATTGCGTCATTCTGTTCTCACTCATGACCTCCACTTTCCCTCCCGAACCCAAAACAGCTTCCGTGCCCGACGCTCCCACCACTTCCGTTCCTTCCGGTCTCGAAATCATCGCTCCAGCACGTGAAGAATCGTCCGCTCCAGGTTGGTTCCACGTGCGTGCCGAAGCCGCATGGACCGAATTCCAATCCCTGCCGCTGCCAGGCCTCAAAGACGAAAACTGGCGCTACTCGAACGCGAAGAAGATCGAACTCGCCGACCACGCACCCGCCAAGGCGCCGACCGCCGAGCAATCCAAAGCCGCTCTCGCGGCCACCGGAGGCCTCAAAGAGCGTGCGGCGCGATTTGTCTTCGTGAACGACACACTCGTCGAGTCCGACACGGCCAGCCTGCCCGCTGGCGTGGTATGCGTCAGCTTTACCGAAGCGCTCCAAACCCACGCTGACGTGCTCCAGCAGCATTTCATGAAGGGTGATCTGCCACTTGGGTCCGACAAATTCGCCGCGTTGCACCTCGCGCACGTTAAAGCGGGCACCGTCATCATCGTGCCGAAGAATGTCGTCATCGAAAAGCCCGTCGAAATCTTCCACTGGGTCGTCGGCGATCACGCGGCCATCTTTCCGCACACGCTCGTCGTCACGGAGGACAACGCGCAGGTCAGCGTCGTTGATCATTATCGCAGTTTGGAGGGTGAAGGCGGCCTCAGCATCGCCATCGCCGATCTCGTAGGCGGCAGCGGCAGCAAGATCACTTACGCGGCCTGCCAGGAGCTGGCCGATGATGCCCAGGCGCTGCATCTTTCCAGCATCACCGCCGGACGCGATGCCAGCGTGAAAAGCTTTCAGGTGCAGCTCGGCGCCGCCTTCAGCCGCAGCGAGAGCGTCAGCGACCTCGTCGGCCAGGGCGCGCGCAGCGACATGCTGAGCGTCTCGTTGCCCATCGGCGATCAAATCGTCGATCAGCGCACGCTTCAGCGTCACAAAGCCCCGCACGCCACCAGCGACCTGCTCTACAAAAACGCGCTCTACGGCAAGTCCCGCAGCATTTTCAGCGGCCTCATCATCGTCGATGAAGGCGCGCACTACACCGACGCCTACCAGACCTGCCGCAACCTGCTCAACAGCGACGAAGCCGAGGCCACCAGCCTCCCCGGCCTCGAAATCAACGCGGACCAGGTCAAATGCAGCCACGGCGCGACGAGCGGACCGATCAGCGACGAAGAGCTCTTCTACCTCAAAGCCCGTGGCATCAGCGACAGCGAAAGCCGCAAGCTCATCATCGAAGGCTTCCTCGCCGGTGTCGTCGAGCGTTTCGGCAACAGCGAACTTCTCGACACCCTCGTCGCCCGCATCGACGAGAAGCTCGAACGCGCGGTTTGATGGAGCACGAGAGAGTCGAATGCTTTCGGCTCAGCCCAGCGCCGGAATCACGCCGACCGAGCAATCGACAGGACAGAGGTTCGCGTTCGGAGTGAGACGCTCCCACATGTACTGCACGGCTTGCGACAGAAGCTGCACGTCGCCCCGCGCGTCGTGGCGCTTCACGCCCTTGCTGGAAACACCCACCCGGTCGAGAACCGCGTCCAGACCGTGGCCGCCACGTCCGCCCCAGATTTTTCGGGAGAAGTCACGCGAATCGAGCGCGCTCGTCTCGCGCACCGGCATGTCGAGCCGCTTGCAGCTTTCGGCGATGAAGCGCATGTCGAAGCGGAGGCCGTTGTGCGCGATGAGCGTGGCGTTTTTTCCCACAAATTCCGAGAAACGCTTCAGCACGTCCTGCGGGGTCGGCGCATGGGCCACCTCCGCCTGGGTGATGCCTGTGAGCTTCGTGATGAAGGAGGGGACGCGCCGCTCCGGCCGCACATAACTGTCGAAAAGCTCCGCCTTGCCCCATTCCCCGTTTTTCACCTTCACCGCCGCGATCTGAATGATTTCGTGCTGGCAGGGTCGTAGTCCGGTGGTTTCGAGGTCAAAGATGATGAGGGTCACAGGGTGACGTGTGACCGCATGAGGGTGAAAGCAAGGCATTAAACATAGACCCGAGGCACGCGGGTGCTGATATTCGTCAGCACTTCATACGGAATCGTGCCGGCCGCATCCGCCACGTCCTGCACGCGGACCGTCTCATCGCCGTCGCCGCCGATGATCGTCACGAGGTCGCCGTTGTAGGCGGTGCCCCATTCAAGATTCACCATGAACTGGTCCATGCAGACACGACCGACAATCGGGTGGCGCTGGCCGCGAATGAGTACTTCACCGCGATTCGAGAGGGCGCGGAAATAGCCGTCGCCATAGCCCACGGGCACGGTCACCACGCGCACGAGATGGTCGCTCCGCCAGGTTCCGCCGTAGCTGACGGGATTGCCCGGCTGCACGACCTTGAAGAACACGACTTCCGACTTCCAGCCCAGCGCGGGCTTGAGCGTGATCGTCGGCGCGGTTTCCCGTGAAGGATAGACGCCGTAGAGCATGATGCCGGGCCGCACGAGATCCAGGTGGCTTTCCGGCAGCTGCAAAATGCCCCCGGAATTGGCGATGTGACGCTGAGGAGTGGCCAGGCCGCGTTTCGGATAGAATTCGAGCACTTCGAGGAAACGCGCCAACTGCTCCCTCGCGCTCGAAAGATCCTCCGCATCGGAATTGGCGAAGTGCGAGTAGATGCCGGCCACTTCGACGTTGGAGAAGTCCAGGCTGGCCGCCAGCAGCTTTTCGGCGCTGTACCAGTGCATGCCGATGCGCTCCATGCCGGTGTCGATCTTCAAATGCACGCGCGCCTTCATCTTCGCCGCCGCGGCGGCTTCGTCGATCTGCCGCATCTTGTCGATGGACGACGCCGTCATCATCAGATCGTTCGCGATGAATTGCGGGATCTGCCGCGTCGCCACGCCGCCGAACACGAGCACCGGTACCGCGATTCCCGCCTGCCGCAGAAGGACCGCTTCTTCGAGCAGGGCGACGCCGAGGCTCGTCGCGCCGTGCTGAACGAGATGCCGGGAAACCTCCGCGATGCCGTGCCCGTAGGCGTTCGCCTTCACCACCGGCATCACTTCCGCCGCACCGGCATGGGCGCGGATCGCGTCAAAGTTGTGCGCGATGGCGCCGAGGCTCACTTCGACGTGGGTTGGGCGGATGGCTTCCATGGGTGAATCGCGGTCGCTTCCGGGAAGCGACCGCAGCGGCCAAAGAAGAGCACGGAGAGAGGTAAATCAAATGTCCCAGCTCCTCCGAAGAAGTTTGTGCACGAATTTCCGACGGAAACCGGGTCACTTGATCGCGCCCGCAAAACCGGCTCCGGTGCGTTCGACTTCGGCCTTCAGGGCTTCGCGAAGTTTGGCGATGCGCTCCGCCTGCGCGGGTTCGCTGATGAGGTTCTTGAGTTCCTCGGGATCGTTTGTGAGATCGTAAAGTTCCTCGCCGGACTTGCCGTCGAGGTAGTGGACGAACTTGAACTTGTCCCGCACAAGGGCGGAGTAGAGCGGCACGCCGTGATTGCTGTCCTGCTTGGCGCCGGAGAGGATGGTTTGCGTGACTTTGGAGCCGTATTCGTTGCCCATATTCTCGTAGTAGCAGGCGTGCGGCCACGGAGAGTCGGGCTTTTCGAGCAGCGGTGTGAGATCGCGACCGTGAACCTGCCACGGCACCTTCACGCCGGCGAGGGCGAGGAAGGTGGCGACGAGATCGGGGCCGTTCACGGACACGTCGCAGAACTGCCCGGTGGCGAAACGCGAGGGCATGCTGACGATGAAGGGCGAGCGGTAGTTCGCGTCGTAGGGCGCGAGCTTGGTGCGGAAGCCGTGCTCCCCCATCGCGAAGCCCTGGTCGGCGGTGTAGATGACGAGCGTGTTGTCATACTGGCCGGTTTCCTTCAGCGCGGCGACCAGCCGGCCGACGCCTTCATCAATGGCGGGCACGCATTCGTTCACCTGGCGCACCCAGTCGTCGAAGCGCTGTCCGTTCTGTTTCTTCGCGGACCGCTCGCCGCCTTTGCCGACGACGGGATGTCCATCAGGCCCCCGGACCCACATCTGCGTGTTGTTGAGGTAGTCGGGCTTGCCTTCGCGCGGCGGGAAGATGTCCGCAGGCAGCGGGACTTCGGCGTTTTTGTAGCCTCCTTTATGGCGCTTCGCGGGAGTGGAGGGGCCGTGAACGCTGCCGTAGCAGAGCCAGAGGTACCAAGGCTTTTCGGCGTCGCGGTTTTTGCCGCGGATGTAGTCGAGCGACCACTGCGTGTAGTTGTCAGCCGGGTAGCCTTCGATGGTCTGCTCCTTGCCGTCGATGCTGGTGATCTGTGTCTGGTAGTAGGCGCCGGCGTTGTCCTGATGCAGCGGACGGTTCCAGACGATTTGATGATCCCAGTCGCGGCCCCAGCCGGAGTCCGTGCCGGTGTGCCACTTGCCGATGTGCGCGGTTTGATAGCCCTGCCGGCGCATTTCTGCGGGGAAAAAGGGGCACTGCTTCGGATCGTAGGTGCTGCCCGGATAGACGCCTTCCATGGACATCGACTCGATGCCATGCGGATGACGGCCCGTGAGCATCGTCGCGCGCGAGGGCATGCACCAGGAGCCGAGGTAGGCTGCGTGAAAGCGGACGCCCTCCTTCGCCAGCGCGTCGATGTGCGGCGTCTTCACCCACGGCCAGGATTCGGGATAGCAGGCGACGGTTTTCGTCGATTGATCGTCGGCGTAGATGAAAAGGATGTTCGGACGCTTCGCCTCTACGGCGAGGCCGTGGAGCGCGAGGGTGCCGAGCAGGCAAAGAGCGAGTGCTTTCATGAAGCGGCGTTAACGTCGCAATGCGGGGCGATGTAGCCGCAAAGCTCCGCGAAAAACTCAGGCGGCGGTTCCCTGCGAAGGGGGCGGCAGCTTGGCGGCTGGAGGACGCGCCACACCCGGCGGCGGCTTGGCCACGGGCATTGGCGGTTTCGCGACAGGCTTGGAGACGACGGTGGCGGGCGGCGATGCCTTCGCCTGGGGAATGGACGGCGGCATCCGGAACGGAGCCGGGGGCGGCGCGGAAGCGGACACGGCCTGAGCGGGCGCAGGCGGCGGAGGGGCTGCAGGTTTCGACGCGGCGGGAACCGGCGGCGGTTTCACCACGGCGACGGTGGCTGGCCGAGCGATGGAGGACAGGACGGAAGCCGGAGGCGGAACCGTGGCAGCGGGTTTCGTCTGCTTCGGAGCGTGCGTCTTTTGAATCATCTGCCAAAGGCGCAGCCCGCGCAGCAACGGGTGGTTCCGCAAGGCGGCGAGCACGTTGTCCCTCGTCGCCGGAGGTTCGGTGGCCAACTGGTCGTAGGAACCCTCGCGCTGGCTGGCCAGCACGCGCCCGAGAGCGGAGAGCACGGCCGTCTCTGATGCGGGTATGTGATGAAAAGTATTCTTCGCCTTGAAGGCGTTGAGAAGCTCAAGGGTCAACTGACCGGACACGGGTGCAACGGCATGACGCAGCAGCAGGGTGTCGCAGCAGGCGTCTTTCAAGCGCTCAAGCACCGCGATGAAGCTGCCGCGCATAGAGTCGCTGGTGACGACGCGCACCTTTCCCCCGCCCCACTCGAACCAGCGGTCGACGCCGTCGAAGTTCTCATAGGTCTTGCGGATGTCGCCTTCGGTGATCGTCACGGGTGGCGCGACCATCAGTTCAATCACATCGCGCACGCGCTCTCCCAGGTCGATGGCGCTAGGGACCTCCGAAGCCGCCTTCGCTCCGTCCACGGCCGTCTGCAGCAGGGAGTCGATTTTTTCGGCCAGTGGGATCTTCGACACCGACGACGACGCGGCCACTGCGGATGTCACTGCGACGGCGACCGGAACAGAGCTGTCTATTTCATCGGAATCAGCCACAACCGACACGACGGCGCTCGCGGGTGACGGCGGTGGTTTCGCGAATGGTGGTGGGGCAGCAGGAGCTTGAGGCGGAGCGGCGGGCTTTGCCTCGGCGGAAGGCGCGGGAGGGGAAGCTGCGGCGGGGGTCTTCAGTTCTGCGGAAGCCGCAGAGACCAAAGCCGGGGCTTGAGCAGCCGCAGGTGTTGCCGCCTTTCCGGCGACCCGCATTTCGTAAAGTTCTGCGGCGGCGGCCAAAAGGTGCCGAGGGAAGATGGCGCCACCGCTCGTGAGTCGGGTGATGTCCTCCTCCAGCAGAGGATGGATGGCGGAGGTGATGCCGTCCTTTTTGCGCAGGGCCACGAGTTCGGGTGTCTCCAGGCGGCAGGAGAGCAGGAGTTTCTTTTGTTCGTTGGCGATCGGCAGCATGTCGATGACCGGAAGCCGGAAGCCAAGCGGCGCGTTGGCATCCGGAGAGCCGATGCGGCCGCGCAGGGCCTGCGAAAGCGCCGCGTCCCACATGGCGAAACGCTCGGCGACGAGGCCGATCAAGACGACCCAGTTTTCGCTCTGGTCGATGAGCGAAAAGAGCAGGCGCTGCATTTCGTCAAACTGCGGCTGGGTGGAAATCAGGTCCAGCTGGTCGAGAACGAGGACGGCGGGAGATCCCGCCTGCGCGGCCAGTTTTCCGAAAAGCTGGATCACCAAGCCGACCTCCCCCCTGGCGAGAGGATCGGAGACGCCGAGGAATTTCAGCTCGTTGTCCGTGAGATAGGCCGCGCCTGAGAGCCACTGCGCGGCGAGGTGCTGCTTGTCCTCCCGCAAGACGTTCAGCAGGCAGCGCAGGACGCTGCGCGGCACCATCGGGTGCTCGGCTTCGAGAAGCTGCACCGCCTGGTGGATCAGCTCCTTCTGCGATTCGAGGGAGATGCCCGCCCACGCCTCGTGCAGGCCTGAAAGCGACATCTCCTGCTCCACCACCGGCTTCAGCAGCGCGTAGGCCAGGAGACGGAGCTGGCTGTAGGGCGCGTCCTTGCCGTCCGCAATCCGCGCCGCATGCCGCAGGCTGCTGACGAAACGGGAAAGAATGAAAGGCTCCAGTGCCTCGGGCTGCAGCGGCGGATTCGGCGCATACGCATAAAAGACGCCGTCTCCGCACGAGCGGTGCAGGCGCGAAAACAGATGCGACTTGCCAGCTCCACCGGCTCCGCGTACGAAGCGGACTTGGCTGCGGCGGCGATCACGCACCTGATCCACGGCGGTCTTCAGCGCGGCGAACGGCGTGGAATTGATGTTCGGAACGTCCTGGAAGTCGGCGGCGTTCCACAGATCGTTTTCACCCACGCTCGTGGCGGCGAAGGGGTTCAGGGCGGCGTAGTCGGTCATGATCTTGCGGGAGCTGTTCGGGAGAGACAGGCGGTGCCGGGATCAGGAGATCCAGCACCAGGAGTAACCGGGGGGGCCGAGAGACATCGGCACGAGCATTGCGCGTTCTTGCTCGGGCAGGTCTTGCGGCCTTTCACAGGGTTCTAGCAGGATGAGCCCGTTGTTGTAAAGCGTCTCAAGCAAGTTTCGTAAAACCTGACTATCAGCCATGCCTCCGCGTTCCTGCGCCCAAGCCTCGTAGCGTGCCATGGTCCGCGGAATGGGGATCATCATGGTGGACGAGCGGGCATGATCTTCGGCATACCAGATTCGCAGCAGCGCCTCATCCGGGAGGAGGATTTCTTCCGTCGCATCAGCCAAAGGAGACGACGCGGCTGGGAATGGCGCCTCGTCAAGCCACGCGGCGAAATCCGCCAGCGTGAGCGGCAACGAACGCAGTGCGTTGACCTCGTCGAAAATCTTTTGCAGAGCCCGCCGCTTGGCCGCGTCCAGCAGTTCCGAGGGCTGCGGTCGTCGCGCATGCACGAGGCGCTTCGCCCCCGGCATCACGAAGGCATCACCCTGCGCGACAAGACGTGCCAGCGCCGCGTCAAAATGCGGCTGCAGTGCCAACGGCAGCTTCGTGCGCAGCTTCGCAGCCTGCGGGGGCGCCTTGGCGGCATGCACCAGCGGCTTCAGCAGAGCGGCGGCTGCGGTTTCGAAATCCAGCGTCGTGAAAAGCGCCGTTTTCCCGGCCGTGATGACGCGCAGACGCCCGGACGCCTCCAGCGCGGCGAGCACCTCCTTCAGGGCCTTCGGCGTCGCCGCGCGGCCGGCCTGCGGCTTGACGATTTTCGTGATCTGCGGCGCCTTGAGCGGCGTCGCGGACTGCTGCAGGGCGTCCAGGATGAGTTCTTCGAGATTCATGGATGGGAATTCAGCGTTGTCCGGCCCGGGTCTGCCGGTCCAGCCATTTTGCCACGTCATTCACCACTTCCTGCCGCTGCACGTCATGCAGCAGCAGATGGTAGGAGCGCGTGTACCACAGCAGCTTCTTGTCACGGCTGCGCACTTTGGCAAAGAGACCCTGAATCTGATCCGCCGATGACATCACGTCATTTGGAGAAGCGACAAAGAGCACCGGCATCTTCAGCCGCCGCGCCGCCTCCGCATTCTCATCCAGCATGCCGCCGATCGCCGTCAGCAGGCGCAGGGAGAAGGCGCTGACGTGATGCGGCGTCACCGCCATCTGGCCGCCATGCGTCGAGTGCGAGGTGACCTGGATCTTCTTTTCATCCACGCCTGCCAGCTCCCCCAGCGTGTAACGTGACCGGGGGGAGAGCTTCGCCGCAGTCTCCAGCAAGAAGCGCTGAAAACCGCTGATCGTCTGCCGCAGCCCCGCCACCGGCGACGCGAGAATGATCGCCTGCGGATCGCTGCGGTTTCCGAGCAGGTCCGCTGCTGTGTGCAGCGCGATGAGGCTGCCCAGGCTCTCCCCATACCAGAAGACCGGCGCCTTCGGATGCCGCCGCTTCACCAGCGCGTGAAACGTGGCCAGGTCACGCTGCCAGACTTTTTCACCTGAGATGTCGCCACGCTCCTCCACCACGGGATCATTCCCCTGCCCTCTCAAGTCATAGGCATACACGGCATAGCCACGCGCCGGCAGCTCCTGGCCCAAAAACCAGAAATCCGACTTCGCCCCGCTCAACCCATGCACGGCAATCACCACGCCTCTCGTGGTCACGCCGTCCGGCACCGGCCACGACTTCCACGGCATCGTTTTGCTGTCGTAGCTCACCCAGTCCGTCGCATTCAGCACCGGACGGCTCTGCGCGGGCTTGAACGTCGCGCAACCGGCCAGCGCCAGCATCATGATGATCGCCAACAGCCTCATGAGTCGCAAAACACCTCCAGGGCCGCCTCGACAAACCTCACATGTACACGCACCCGCCGGTCCAAATCAAACTCCGACGGCGACTCAAACGTCAGCGTCACCGGACAACCCCGCACGTGCAGTTCGATCGCCTCCGGCATGCCGGGCAGGTTGACCGGCATCGTGCGCCGGCGGATCACGCCGCCCCGGGCGCGCTGGCCGTCGATGCCCGTCCGCGGGTCCGCCGCGATGACGCGCGAGCACTTTTCGATGATGCCGTGGCCGGTCGTCTGCCGCGCATGATTCAACTCGTAGAGATAGATTCCCTGCGCGTCGTAGTCCTCATGCAGGCAGAGGCCGAAACGCATCGCCCGCCCGCTGATCCAGCGCTGCCAGGGACCGCAGATCACATCCTCCGCATCATGAAAACGCCGGTTGATGTCGATCCCGCGATGATCCAGGCGCGTGTTCATCATGAGACCGACCGGATTCAGGCAGGGAGCGATCAAAAACGCCCCGCTCTTCAAATCACGCGCATGTTTCTCCGCCCACGTGAGCAGTCCCCAGGCAGCGCCGGGCTCGTCCCCATGCACACCGGAGGAAAGGTAGGCCGCAGGCAGTCCGGCACCCGCCGCAGCGGATTCCAGCACGATGACCGGGAGTCCTTCCACGGTGCAGATCGTCCGCACTTTGCATCCCGTCTCACGCGCCAGCACACGCCAGCGCCGGATCAGATGCCGCGCGTCATGCGCACGATGGTGGGGGAGCAGGTTCACGCCCTGAGAATGGCCGGGCTTCGCCATTCGTCATTCGGATTTCGTCATTTCACCGGCCTGCCCATGCCATCCACCGGAGCGATGACCGTCACGCGGTCTCGGCCCACCATCTCGATCAGATCCGGCAGGTCGTAGTGCCGCAGCACACCATGCACGGTGCTCACGAGCTGGTCGAAGGTCTCGTCCGCCATCATGAGCGACTGCCAGGACGGGATCATCCCCCGCAGCGTGACCGAAGTGAAGGCCTCACGATCCAGCGCCGCAGCATGCAGGGCGGGAATGGCCGCCTCACCCACCGCCACGAGCTCCACCTCCGCCGTCTTCGTTTTCAAGAAGCGCGTCCAGCGCCCCACGTCATCCGTGCGCATGCCGACGTAACTTTTTCCCATGAGATAGGCGGTGAGCGTCTCCAGATTGTCACGACCGAAGCGCCCTGCACCGAAGCCGCGCTTCCGCAGGCCGGTCTCTGTCTCGCCGATCCCGCGCAACTCGGCGGCCAGCACGAGATACCCACGCTTTACCAGCGCCTCGATGGAACAACCGGGCACGGCGTCTTCCTTCATGCTGGTGCCGTGGAGGTAGAGTACGGCCTTGCCGTTGGGCTTCCGGGGTTCAAACAGCAGCGCGGGAAGCTGAAGGCCAGTCTCCGCGTTCATGGCGAGCTTTTGAATGCCACCGCTGTCGCCTTCGATCCTGGCAGTCACTGCCACCTCTGACTCCGGCAGGCTGCCGGCGGATCGTGCGCCGATGGTCTCGATGATGAGCCGCCGCTTCGCATCTTCATAAAGCTCTCCCCATGCCTTGCCGCGCGTCGTCCTGAGAGAGCCCGCCGCATCCGCATTGATCTGAAACACCGAGCGCTCTCCCGGCATGAGCATCACCTGACCCTTGGGCGTGCATTGCAGTTGCTCCTGCGTCCAGTCCGGTTCGTTGTAGTCGCGCAACTGCTCGTCCGTCAGCGCATCGGGCAGCGATTCCACCTCACGAATGACGACGTCCTTGCCCAGGAGCCAGCGGCTCATGAAGCGCGCCACTGCCTCGCGAAGCTGGATCGTAAAACCATGCGGTGCATCCGGCGCGGCGATGTCCATGCGTTCCGCAAAACCGAGGCGGGAGTAAAAGCGCTTCGCATCACGAAACACATCCATCGTCCCGGAGAAGTCGAACGTCGCATCCCGTGTGCCCGCACAGATGAGCGTGGGCCGCGGAGCACGCATGATGCAGTAGTCCGCCTCGTCCATGCCGAAGCCGATCTGGCCGAAGATGTTCTGCTCGCCATCCTGCGGCCCCTTGGTGTCGATCAGCTTGCGGAACGTCGTCAGGTAGCAACCGGGCGCCGCCGCGACGATGCGATCATCCAGCGCCATCAGATACGCCGTCTCCGTGCCGCCGCCCGAGTTCCCTGTGCAGCCGATCTTGTCCGCGATGATGTCCGGACGGCTTTGCAGGTAGTCGATCACCCGCATGCCGTCCCAGATGCGAAACTGCGCCACATTTCCACCGATCAAGGCGCTGCTGATGCCCATCATCGTGTGCTCCGTCGTGCACATCAGCCGCACGTTCGGATGCGGCACCGCCACGTGCGCCGCATCGTCAAACGTCTTCCTCTCCTGCGTAGTGTCCAGCATCTGATACCGCTCGCCCTGACCGACGGGGTCGTAGCACATCGCCGCCATGCCATTTTGCGCCAGCAGGATCGACGCACGCTGATACTGCCCTACCGCCTTGCCATCATGGCTGTGTCCGCACGGCACCAGCACCGCTGGCCATGGGCCCGGTGCCTCCGGCAGATACAGGTTTCCCGTCACATGAAATCCCGGGCGGCTCTCAAACAGGATCTTCTCCACGCGATACCTCTTTCCCTGCAAGGTGCCCACCACCTGCGCCTTCAGCGGTGTGCGCTCCGGCAGTCCGCCGATCTGCTTGAGAAAAAACGCTTTCCGCTCCGTCTGCCACGCGCGCATCGCTGACTCGCTCTTGATCATCTTCTCAAACGCCTCGCTGCGTCGGTCCACCATCCGGTAAAACTCCTGCTTCAGCCACGCTTCGAGCTGCTGGTCCGGCGCGATCCCTCCGGGCGTCGTTTTCAGGACCGTGAAATCTTCCGCCGCATGAGCAACGAATGCGGAAAGGAGAATCGAAATGAGAAGACGAGCAGGCATCCCCCTCATACGTCGGCGCTAAGACCGGACCTTCGTGATGCAGCACAATGCCGGATCATCCGCTTCGCAGCCTCGCGGACACCGGCACCGCCATGCCGGAAAGACCGTCACTTCTTCAAGATCGACGTAACAAACTGATCCAGCGCCTTCGTGGCCGGATCACCGGCGAGGCCGAGGTCGGCGTTGAGCTTCACGTGCTCGGTATCTCTCGCACCGAACAGCGTCACAGGCACCTCGGCCGCCTTCAGATTGTCACCGAAGTGCCTGGCCTGGGCTGTGTTGTCCGGATGGTGCGAGACATACAGGATCAGGAAGGGCGGGATGCCTTTGCCCTTCGCCACGTGGGTGACGGCGGAGAAGTCTTTGTGCAGCGCGGGATCGTTTCCGAACTTCAGACGATGACCGAACGACGGCAGCGGAAAGCCGTGCACGCGCGCACGCGTCTCCGCGACCTCGATGATGGCCGGCACGTTGTAGGTGTCCCCATCGACCGGCACGCAGCCGATGAGGCTGGAGAAATCCGCGCCGACCTCCTTCAGATAGCGGTCATCCGTGCAAAGAATCGCCGCGAGCTGCGCACCGGCGCTGTGACCGCCGACAAGCACGCGTTTCGGATCGCCACCGTAGTCGGCGATGTGTTTCTGCACCCAGCCAAAGGACTTTGCGCAGTCGCGGATGAGCGTGCCCATGTCCACCTCCGGCAGCAGGCGGTAGTTCGTCGAGACGAAGACGAAACCGCGCTCCAAGAACCACTTCGGCTTCGTCTGCACGCTGGATTTGTCACCCTGCTGCCATCCGCCGCCATGCATCCAAAAGACGACAGGCAGGTTCTTCGCGCCCTCCGGCGCGTAGATGTCGAGCACATGACGGGCGTGGCCGTCATCGAGGTAGCGGACGTTGCGCTGGACGACCTGGGCGAATGCGGGCGTGCTGAGGAGCAGAAGGAGAAGGGCGAGGATGGACTTCATGGCCAGAGCTATACGCGAGCCGCAGGCGTTACTTCGCCGCGAGATACTTCATCAGGTCTCGCATGGCGATCACCGTGCAGCCTTCGTCTTTGAGATGCTGCATGTAGCTATCAAACTTCGACGGATCGGTGTTCACCCACGGATGCTTGATGTCAGGCACGCCGTGAAACGTCATCACCGCGATCTTGCCGTCCTTCGCCTGCGCCACAGCGGCTTTGAATTGCTCCAGGGTGCTCTCCGGCTTCCCGTCAAAGGCCTGTGGCATGAGCAAAGGATTGTCCGTGGCTGGGTCGAAGGCCTTTGCGCCTCCCGCTCTCGCAAATTGATAACCTCTCTCGCTCAGCAGCTTCACTGCTGGTTCACTCGTCGCGTAGCCGGGGTAGCAAAAGCTCACCGGCTTCGGGATGCCATGTTTCAGGCACTGCTGCTCGATGAACTCCACATCCGCCGCGAGCTGCTCCGGTTTCTGCTTCGTCACGCCTGCGTGCTTCCGCGTATGGTTGCCGATCTCAAATCCCTGCTCATGCAGCGTCTTGATCTGCTCCCAGGTCATGTAGTGCGTCTTGTCCACGAGGAACTCGAAACCCTCGGTGATGAAGAACGTCGCTCCAAAGCCATGCTTCCTCAGCAGCGGTGCTACAAAGGTGGCGTGACTCGCCACCGAATCGTCAAACGTGAGCACCACGAGCTTGTCCGGCACCGGTTCGGCGGCGGGCAGTGACAGGCCGAGGCCGACGGTCAGGAGTGCGAGGAGTGTTTTCATGGATCAATGAGGCGCGTTGGATGTTGTCGCAAACGTAACCAAGCACACCTCGAATTTTTGCCAGCGTTTAGGGGCAGGATGCCCCTATTACTCAAACACCACCTCGCCCATCACAGCGGTGTCGTCCATGCGGGTGCTGGTGAGGGTGGATGACCAAATCGCGCGATCGATCTGCTCGCGGGGCAAGGCATGGTTGCGAGCGAAGTTGGCTTTCCAGGTGATGCCTTTGGTCGGGGCTTCGACGCCGAGGGTGGTGAAGGGAATCACGAGATGCGTGTGCCATCGCTTTGCTTTCGTATCGACGCGGGTTTCGCTGGCCCAATCGCCGTTCCAGGTGGGATCGTCCTTGCCGTGGCGCGGGTCCATCACGTCGGTGATGCGACCGTTGAGGGCATCGTATTTGGAGGAGGCATTCGCACCTTGGGTGAAGCGGTAAAACATCGGCTGGGCGGGATTTGGAGCCAGATAGACGTCGAAGGCTTCTTGGTTCGTCAAAACACGGTCGCGGCTGTAAGCGGTGAATTTCGTTTCATCTCCCAGTTCGGCCTCGGCGCGGATGTGGAGGGCGTTTGTGTCGTAAAGCAGTCGAATCGTCGTTTTGCGCGGCAGCGTGCGCAGCGGCGGGAGGAGCGTCAGATCATGCGCTGCGGCGTTTTGCCACTCGGGGCTGTCGAGCGTGAGTTTCGCGGTCGTTTTGGCGATGGAGAGCTTCTTTTGACCTGGAGTGGGCGCTTGGCGCATGAGGGCGGTGTCCCAGTTGAAGCAGGTGTTCGCATACGGCTCCTGATAGCCGTCGTGGGCGAGTTGCAGGTGCTTCGCGTCGTGGCCGGGAAAGGGGAAGAGGACGTGGTTCCACGCCTTTTGATGCCCTTTGGCGTAGAGCGTGGCGATAAAGGCATTGCGAGCGTCGATGGCATCGAGCAGGCGATGCAGCGAGGGCTGATCGGGTGCCATTTGCCAGGCCTGATGCAGGTGCACGACCTTCGCGAAGTGCTTCAGGTAATCAAACTCGGCGCGGACGAGCGCGAGGCGTGTTTTGATCTTCGGTGTGCGGGCGAGCTGCTCGGACTGCGTGAGGTGGCCCTCCATCGCGGCGAGCACACGCGGCGTGTAGAGGAAGGCGATGAGCTGAAACGGGTCCTGCACCGTTTTGCGGCCGCGTGCATCGGTTGGCAGCGGTTTGTAGGTCCACACATCCGTGCGCGTTCCGATGTGGTCGGAGTAGAGCGCGATGGCGTGATACAGCTCGTCGTAAAAGGCCCGCATGTAGAAGGCGATGCTCTTGTCCGGGAATGCGCCCTCGCAGAACTCGGGGATGAGGTCCTTCGCGTGGTTGTTCGCCGGATCATCAAACATGCGGCCCATGGTGTAATACACCGGACCCTCCAGGCCGAAGAGCTGGCCGGGGCCGTCACGATACAGCGACTGAATGCGCGCGGCGGCGAGCCTTTGCACCTGCAGCTCGATGTAGCCCGGCGTGCGCATCGGCGTGTAGCGCGTGCCGAGATTCGGGCACCAATTATAGACGTAACCGGTGAAGCCGCGCGGCACCTCGATGCCGCGCCACGGGGCGATGTCCTCCTCGTTCGTGCCGGTGAGCATGATGCTGGTGTTCGTGGGAAATTTGGAAAACGTCTTCGGCGGCGTCGCGGTCAGGATGTAGCTCATCATCGTGATCTGCCCGCCGGGATGCGATTTCGCCACTCGCTCCGCCACCTCGCGGTTGAAGATCCAGATCTTCTCCGACCAGTCCTTGCCCGTGCCGTAGAGCGCCTCGCACTTCTCGCACTGGCACTCGCGGAACCCATCCGGCTGGCCGAGATCGACACTGTCAAAGCCGCGCTCCAGATGCGAAACGAGATCGCGGTAGATGCGCTCACGCACCTCGACGTTCGAAAGGCAATACTGCCCATTGCCCTCCGGCTTCAAACGCGAGCCACTGATCAGCGCGAAGTATTCGGGATGCTCCGCAAACAACTCCGCCGGCACCGCCCGCTCCCACGTGTGCCCGCCGAACTGCTCATCCACCCGCGGGAAGCGATTGTGCGCGAGATCATAAAACGAACCGCCCGCCGGATGCGCCGAGTTCACGCGCAGCAGCGGCGTCTTCGTCACGTTCAGCGTGTCCGGCACCGTGATCGTCTTCATCGGCAGAAACTCGATCGCAGGCGAGCTCATGAGATCGATCTTCGCCGCGCCGCTCACCGGCGTGTAGCCCGGCAGGTCAGGATAAAGAAACCGAACACCGAGAAACTCCCGCGCAAAATCCACCGCCGCCTTCGCTGTGCCCACCCGATCCCAATTCGGCCTCCGCACATTCTCCGTCTTCGCCTTCGAGGCATGATCATGCCCCGCGAGGATCACATCCCGCCCCACCACCCGCTGCACATAGCTCCAATCCCGCAGCTTCATGACCTCCACACCGTTCTTCTGCGCCAAAACCGTGTTCCCAAGCATCAACGCCGGTTTGGAGGCATCCCGCGCTTTTTCCCGCACGACAGCGATCTCCGCCTTGTTCGCCAAAAACGCCGTCTGGAGCAGCCGCGCCGTCTGCTGGAGACTCGCGTCGATGGCCGAAGTCGGCGCAGCATCCGGCAACACGATCTGGTAGTCCGTTTTGCCCGCGTCGAGCAGCGTGAGGTCTGCGGCGGTCGCGGCGGAGAGAGTGATGACGAGCGCGAGGAGCGGTTTCATGTGGGGACATGAAACGTGGGGAGTGAGCTCGTCTTCTCCGCAGCGCTGCGTATGGATCAATTCAGGCTCTATTTCGAATCGCGGCTGCCTCTAAAACACAGTTTAGCCTTGTTCGTCCAATTGCTTGAGTGATTTGCCATCCTTGGTCTTCCAAGCAGTGAGTCCGTTTGCGCTTCCACCGTGAATGACCACTGCTGCTGCGGACGGGCTAGTAAACTCGACATCCTTCGTGAAGACGAAAAGACCGCCTTTCTCGACCAGCGTGCCATTCGCAATGAGTTGTTTGCGGTGAACCAGGACGTTAGGATACTTTTCCGTCGATGGCCGGTCTTCCAAGCTGGCTGTCGAACCTTGGAATACTACAAAGCCATTCGCTGTCCGCTGTCCACGCGCCTCCGCCTCCTTCATTCGGCAGTAGAGGACACCGCCTGGTTGGGGCTTTGCAGCAGGTTGGGCAATAGGCGTGATGATGTCACATCCAAGAACCGGAAGAAGCTGGCGGATGCGGGAGAAGAATACCTCCATATCCTCACGATCGGATTCTGGGAGCTTTGATCCACCTGCCTGATTTTGTTCGAGCGTGAATCTGTTAACCGCAGCAGCTTCGACGAGAAGACGTTGCTCAAGATATCGGACATGAGCTTTGGTCAGATTCTCGTCCTTGCTCACAAAGACAATCGCCGAAACCCAAAACTCTTTGGTTTTGTGCTGCTTGAGTCGATCCCGAATCACCTCGGCTTCACCAACGTATGCTTTGGGTGAGTTGGTGAGTGGATCTGTCCCGATCAGAATATAGACTCCGGCTTTATCCAATTCCTCGCGGGCGAGAAGATCGTCCAGTTCGGTTCGTGGCGCTGCGACTGCCTTTCCCGTCCAATTGGAGATTTCGGCAGTTCGTAGGCTCTTTGCATCCCCACGAGGCAGGAAGAGTTTGATCGTTGCGGAGGTCATGGATGGAAATTTGTGACTGTTGCTTTGAGGCACATCTAAACCTGTAGAGCATTCGAATCACTCACATGTTTTGTGGTTTTACTGCAAGCGCATGGTCTCGTGATTTGTTGATCAAAACCGATGGCTCCCAATCATCCTCCCTTGGCGTTCCAGCCACTCGACGAGCCCATGCGGCCTTTTCGTGATCGGGGATGAGGAGCACCGCCAGAGATCCCAATGGCGCGAGAGTTCCCCTGGGAGGCACCATGACATGGACTGCGGCTTCTCCAAGGCTGGCCGGTCGAACATTTCCCCCTAAGTGGCGGGGGCCTCTGATCTGTTTCCAGCACTGTCGGCGCTGGCAGCGCCAACCGCTCCGCATTTGTGGCCCGGCGGGCGCTGACCGACCCTACAGCCCCGTCTCCTCCTGTGCCTGCTCGACGGCGGCCTCCAGGGTCCACATGGTCTTGTCGGCGGATTTTTGCCGGGCGCGGAAGGCGGCCTCGTCCGTGAGGGCGGCGAGGGTTTCGATCTCCCGCGCCGCATAGGCGTGGTGCTCCTCCAGGGCCTTCACGCGGGTTTTGAAATAGTCGCGCCCGCCCTGCTCCTTGAGCACGTCGATATCCGCCTTCCAGCCCGCCAGCGCGGCGCCGGCCTGCCGCAGGTACTCCTCACGGCTGGTCGTGAGACGCTCCCGGGCCGCCTTGTACCATTCACGGCCCTTGACCTCGGTCTTTTCCGTCACCTTGGCGACTTCGTCCTTGAGCTTTTCGGCGGCCTTGCGGAGCTGCTCGGTGAGGCTGTCTTCCGCAAGGATAGGAGGAAGTCCGAGACCAAGGAACAAGGAGAACAGAAGGATCTTTTTCATGACGGCGGGGATAGGGGTGGATGCGCCAGACCATGCATGCTCTTTTGGCAGACGAAAGAATTTCCCGTTCCATCCGTCAACTCGTGCCCATGATCCGCGCTTTCCCCCCCCTCACCACGGCCCTCCTGCTGTGCGCCACGACAGCCCTCGCCGATGTCGCCACCACTCCCGTTTTCTGGCCCGCCCGGAACGGCCCGACCCTCGACGGCATCGTGCCCGCAGCGGAGGCTGCCAGACTCCCGCTGGAGTGGGACGCCGAGTCCGGCAAGAACATTGCCTGGAGCACGCCGCTGGAGGGGGACGGCCACTCCACTCCCGTGATCGGCGGGGACATGATCTGGTTCACCGCCGCCACAACGGACGGCAAGCGGCAGTATGTCTATGGCATCGACCGCCACAGCGGCAAGATCGTGCATCACATCCTCGCTTTTGAAAATCCCGATCCCGAGATCCTCGGCAATCCCATCAACAATTACGCCGCCCCCTCCCCCGCCCTGGAGGCGGACGCGCTCTACGTCCACTTCGGCACCTACGGCACCGCCCGCATCGATCCCGCCACGGGGAAAAAAGTCTGGGAGCGCCGTGACATCAATGTTCGCCACTATCGCGGCCCAGGCTCCTCCCCCCTCATCCACGGCGATCTCCTGATTCTGACCTTCGACGGCATTGACCAGCAGTTTGTGACCGCGCTCGACAAGAAGACCGGCAAGACCGTCTGGAAGACGCCGCGCACCACCGACTACGGAGATCTCGATCCGGAAGGCAAGCCCACCCGCGACGGTGACATGCGCAAGGCCTACCACACCCCCGGCGTCTTCGAGATCGCCGGCGTCGAGGTGCTCGTGTCCGTCGGCTCACGCGCGGCCTTCGGCTATGACGTGAAGACCGGCAGGGAACTCTGGACCATCCGCCACGGCGGTTTCAACGCCGCCATCCCGCCGCTGCGTCTCGACGATCTCCTCATCCTGAACACCGGCTCCGAGCGCTCGCATACCCTCGGCGTGCGCATCGATGACAAAATGTCCGGCGACATCACCGAAAGCCACGTCCTCTGGGACCGTGAAAAGCGCAACGCCAGCGAGTCCAGCCCGGTCCTCATTGAAGGCATCCTTTACCAGACCACCCGCGGTGGGATCATCAGCGCCGTCGATGCCAGGACCGGCAGGGACCTGTGGGAGGACCGCATGGGAGGGCAGCACCTGCCGGGACCGATCGCCATTGGTGACAAACTGCTTTTCTCCAACGACCGGGGACAGTCCTTCATCGTTCGCGCCTCCCCGGAGAAGTTCGAGCTTGTTGGCACCAACCAGCTCCCGGACGCCATCACCGCCGCCGCCGCCGTTGCGGACGGAGCCATTTTCATCAGAACTAAGAAATCAATCTACAAAATCGCGAAGTAATCCGGAGCCGGGAGCTTGTATTCCGGTTGTTTCAGCCCCTTCCGCCGGTCCCGTGGCGTAATCTGGCGCGAGGAGACTAATATCTGCGCATGCTGCGTAGGAGGAAAATCCGGTGATTCTCACAAAACCGTCGCAAAGGTGACGAACTGGTGGTAAACTCCGCGTCTCTATGGCTACTACTACTCCGACCCGTAAGACACGTTTCTCCCGCCGAGTCCCTGACCATGTCACCGACGAGCTTGTCAATGTGCTGTCCAAGCCTGAAACCTATGAGTTCAATCAGCTCTTTGGTCTGGTCTATGACAACCTCAAGCTGAAGAACGCCGTCAGCGGCGGAGAGGAAATGCTGCGACTCCGATCCTACGAGAAGCTGCAGAATCTCGTCAGCCGCGGCCTCTGCGCCAAAGTCGGCAAGACCTACCGTGGCCTCGAAGGCCTGCGTGAGTCGCACGATGCCGCCATCGCCGCCCGCACGGCGGCCGTTGTCGCCCGCGCCGCCGCCCGCTGATCTTCCATCCCTCCTTTCTGGGCCGCCCTGCCATCCGCAGGGCGGCCCTTTTTGTTTCCGGATTTGACGCTGCCCGGCCTCTCGCTACCCATCCGTTGCCGATTCACCCCATGTTTGAGACTTACATCCCCGTTCTGCTCCAGATCGTCATCGCCGGCGGCTTCGCCGTGGTCACCCTGATCGCCTCCGCACTCCTCGGCAAGTCAGCCAAGCGCAATACGATCAAGGATTCCGCCTACGAGTGCGGAATGCTCCCCGTGGGCGACAGCCAGCCGCGCTTCAGCGTGAAGTTCTACATCGTGGCGATGCTGTTCGTGCTCTTCGACATCGAAGTCGTCTTCCTTTACCCCTGGGCCATCGTTTACAAGGACTACCTCGCCGCCTTTGGCCCCTCCATTCTCGCGGTGGCCACCGGTTTCGTGTCGATCCTGCTCGTCGCCTTCGTTTACGCTTGGAAGAAGGGCGTGCTCGACTGGAAGTCGTAGCACCGGGCCGTCCGCCTCGCCTTCCCCCCGACGCATGATCGCCTACCTCAGCCTGTTTCAGCTCAAGCCTCAGGTGACGGAGGAGAAGCTCGAAGAGATCATGTCCCAGACCCGGGTCATGCTGCTGAGGGTGCCGGAGATCCTCACGGTTAAAACCGGCAAACGCGTCAACCCTGACGATCCGTGGCCTTGGTTCGTCTATCTCGAAGTCGAGAACATGGACAAACTCGCCATCTGCCAGGACGACCCGCACTACATCAAGTTCCGCGAAGAGGTGCTCAAGCCGAACATCGCAGAGCAGGAATCCACCGCCTTCGAGATGGAGCCGCGCAAGGACGTCAAATATTCGTAGCTTCGGGTTCGTAGTTCCGGCTTTAGCCGGTCTGAGAGCCTCACTTCGACCCCGACGACAAATGCCCCGCCAAGTCGCCCGCGTATCCGGCCAGTTCCAAAAATGCCCGGCCCGCGACCTCCCCGCGTGAATCCAGCACATCACACGCTCCCTCCCAGTACGGAAGCTGCGTGATTCCGCCGTCCTGCTCCTGATCCGCTGCCAGCGGTAACAATTCGAACGATTCGTTCTCGAACCGGATTCGAACACGAATCGGATACGCCGCGCCGTTCCGCGGGCTTTTCCAGGTCTCCAGAACCTCCCAGGCAAAGGCATCGCTCGCGATCTGCCGCACCTTCCCGTCGCGCCCGATCACTGCGAGCGTCGAGGCTGCATCCATGGTGCCATCCTCCCGCCGCATGCGATACACCATCACCTCGCGGCCGTCATTGAGCTGAAGCGCCGCCCAATCCCAGCCCACCTGCCCCGTCTCAAGCTGGCTGCTGCTGAACTCGTGATCCATCCAGGCTTCGCCGCTCACCACACGCTCTGCCGCACCCAGTTTCACCGTGCCCGTCGTCTTCAAACGCGGCCAGGTCAGGTAATGACTCGCCGCAGACTCAGACGCGCCCTTCCGCGAAACGCCATCCTTCCCGAACACCACCAGCGGCTTCACCGGCTCCAGCTCGAGTTGCATCAGAATCTCGTCCCTCACCGTCGCCGCGATGTGCAGGTGTCGCGTCGCTTCATCCTGCTTCAGCGACCAGTTCCCGTTCCGCACTGCCAATGTTTTCTCTGACGACACCGCATCCCAGCCTTCGCGATTCAGCCGCTCCTCATGCACGAACCTCCCCGTCTGCGCGTCGAGCAAGGCCGCGTGTGCCAGATGCAAATGCAGCGTCTTCCCATCCTCGCGTCGCGCCTGTCGGAAAAAGGTGACCTGAAAGCCAAAGCGAGCGCCATTCTCCGCATCCAGGTGCCCGGTGACATACCACCACTCCGTGCGGAATTCAGGATGGCTCCCATGATCCCGCGGAAACTCAAACACACGCCCCGGCCGCGGAATCGCAAAGCCGTCCGGTGTCGTCTGCGCCCGCAGACACGTCATCATCACGAGAAAAAATAGGGTCCAGAGCTTCATGTCATTCCTCCGTGTGTTCAGCCGGCAGCATCGCCGCCCATCGTCCGACCAGCGCGGCCACCAGCATGCCTGCGGCGATCACCGCAACACCCAGCACCGCCAGATGCCACCACACCGCATGAAACTGCAGCGTCCAGCCGAAGCACTGCTTGTTGATGCGATACACCAGCAGCCAGCCCAGCCACAAACCGGCCGCGATGCCCGTGAATGCGCCCGCGCAGGCGACGCCGAGGCCTTCCAGCGCCGCTGATCTCGCGATCTCGCTGCGCATCATCCCAAGCGAACGCAGCGTCGCCAAAATCGGTCGCCGCTCTAGAAGCAGGCTCGTCAATGCCAGCCCAAGTCCCGCCACGGCCACGATCACGCCGATCACCTCCAGCGCATGCGTCACGGAAAACGTTTGGCGGAAAATGCGCAGAGCCTCGCTGCGAAGATGCGCGTTCGTGAACACGCTTAGTCCCGGCTGCTCACGTTGAATGCGGTCCCGCACGGTCTCCGCATCCGCACCCGGCTTCAGCATCATCGCCACACGCCAGGCCTCGTCCGTCTCAAACCACTCGCGAAATGCCGCCGCAGGCAGCGTCAGCGATCCCCGCTCGTTGCCATACTCCGCGTTCACCGCGACCACGCGCACCTCGTGGCCCGCCAGCTCGATCACATCGCCCGTCTGCGTGCCAAAACGCTCGGCCCAGCTCTCGCTCATGATCGCCGGCGTGATCCCGTCTTCCGCCTTCCACCATTCATCGCGTCCCGGTGCCTCCACCCAGGCATACAGCTCGTGCTTGTGCGCAAACGCCGGGTCGGTGCCGAGCACCAGCACCTCGCCGCCCTTCCACAGCAGCGTCCGCGCTTGCACGAACGCCAGTTCCGCCACCTCCGGTTCCCTCGCCAGGTCCGCCACTGTTTTCGCTGAGATGAAATGCGTCGATGACGCGCTCTGTGCACCCGCGCTGCTGATGTAAATATCCGCCTTCATCGTGCGGTCGATCCATCCCCGCATCGTGTGGTCAAAACTCGCCACCATCACCGCCATACCCGTCGTCATCGCCACCGCACTCGCCAGCGCCGCCACCGCAAAGCGATGCCGCACCGTCGGCCGCCGCAGGTGTGAAAGCGCCACGCGCCACACCGCCGGAAGCACTTTTCTCCCTGCCATGAACCGCAGCACCGCGCCTGCCGCCAATCCCGCGCCCAGCAGCCACAGCAGCGCCGCCGAGTAAGCGGCCAGTGGCAGCCGCGTGCCGTTCGCAAATCTCAGCACCGGCACCTGCGCCAGCAAAACCGCCGCAAGCATCATCGCCCAGCCGATCCATTCCACGCGCCACACCGTGCCGCCCTCAAACGGCGTCGCATGCCGTCCCAGCATGTGCGCCGGCGGAGTGAGTGCCGCCATCCGTGCCGGCCACCACGCGGCGATGAGGCTCGCAAGAATCGAAATCGAAAGCGCCAGCGCAGCCTCACTCACGCTCAGGGAGGCCTGCTGCTCGCTCGTCGCTCCATACAGCGCGTTCATCGTCTGCGTCACGCCGCCCACCGCGGCTTGCGCACCGAGCCAGCCGAGAAACACTCCCAAAACACCGCCGCACGATCCGAGCAGTGCCGATTCGATGAGAAACGCGATTTGAATCGCCCGGTCCGTCACGCCCAGCGATTTCAAAATCCCGATCTCCTCCCGCCGCCGCAGCACCACGCCATCCAGCGCTTGAAAAATAAGATAACCTCCGACCAGCAGCGCCAGCAGTGAGAGAATCGTCAAATTCAGCCGAAATGCCTGCGTCATGGTCCCTGCGAGCTGGCGCCGGTCCGCACCGCCCGTCACCTGCCAGTGCGATTTGAGCAGTTCGCCGGTTTCCTCGCGCAGATTTGGAAACAAGGCACTGTCCTGCGCCAGCACCTCCACGCGGTCCACCTTGTCACCGCGCAACAATACCGACTGCGCCTCCGGCAGATCCATCAGCAGCAGATGCGCGGGCAGGCTTGGCACGCCGGGTGTCTCCAGAACCACGCCTGCCACCGTCAGCGTGATCACGCGATCATCCACGATCAATCGTAGTTCCTCGCCATCCTTCACACCGAGTTTCGGGCTCACGTAAACTCCTGACCGCACCGCCTGCAGATTCGCGCCGAGACCTGCGGGCGCTTCGCCGCGCAGATTGAGCAGCGCCACGAAATCCACGCCCAGCAGCCTCCACGTCGCCCGCGATCCGATTTCTCCGTTTCCCGCGTCCGCTGCGGGCGTCACCGTTTCCTCCACCACCGGCAGCAGACTCACCGGGCGATGCGCCAGCAGTTCGCGCATCTCCCGCACGTCCTTTTCACGTAGCACGCCGCTTGCCGCCTCCACCGTCCAGTCCGGCTGCCGCGTGATGCCATCCGTAAAGGTCTCAAAACCCGACAGCGCCGCATTGCTCGCCAGCCGCACGGCCAGGTAAACGCTCGAGCCCAATGCCAGGATCAGCATCAGCGCCACCTGCTGCCGCAAAGCCAGCCGCCAGTGCCGCAGCGCGCAACGCCGCAGGATGAGAAGCACCGTGCTCATGCGCCATCGACGATTTCACCGTCCTGCATCCGCAGCACGCGGTCGCAATGCCTCACCGCCTCCGGGCTGTGCGTCACCAGCAGCATGGCCGCATTCGTTTCACGCACGATTTCCGCCAGCAGGTCGAGAACCTGCGCGCCCGTGGCCGAATCGAGGCTGCCCGTCGGCTCATCCGCCAAAATCAGCATCGGTCGGTGCACCACCGCCCGCGCGATCGCCACGCGCTGCATCTCCCCGCCCGAAAGCTGTCCCGGCAGTGCCGCGGCGCGATGCGAGATGCCCACACGCTCCAGCAGTTCACCCACACGCTTTTCACGTTCAGCCGCCGCCACGCCGAGCAGTTGCAGCGGCAGTTCGATGTTTTCCGCCGCGCTGAGCGTCGGCAGCAGATGATAAAACTGAAACACCGTGCCGATGTGCCTGCGCCGCAGATGCGCGAGCTCATCCATGCTCAATTCCCCGAGCACATGGCCCGTGATCGTCACGCTGCCGCTGTCCGCACGGTCCACGCCGCCCACACAATTTAAGACCGTCGTTTTGCCGCTGCCCGAAGGTCCCAGCAGAGCCACTCGCTCCCCCTGCTCCAGCTTGAACGACACCCCACGCAGGATCGGGCGTTTCGCGTAGGATTTGGTGAGGGATTCGACTTCGAGGACAGGCATCTGGAAAAGGAAACGGCCTGTCCGGCTGCCTGGACGCTACTTCATCGCCCGCATCAGCTCGCGCACGTATTTGCCCAGCATGTCGAACTCCACATTGAGCCGGTCGCCCGGTTTCTTCGTGTGCAGATTCGTCCGCTGAAACGTGTGCGGGATGATCCAGCACACCACCGTGCTCTCCGTCACCTCAGCTGCGGTCAAAGAGATGCCATCCAGGCAGATCGAACCTTTCGGAATGATCAAACCGCGATGCTCCGCCGGAATCTCCACCTCCAGCCGGTGATCCTGCCCGTGCTCGCTCCAGTCAAGCACCTTCACCGTGGCATCAACATGCCCCTGCACAAAGTGCCCGCCAAACCGCGCGCCCATGGCCATGGCACGCTCCAGATTGACCAGGGAGCCCGTTTGCAGATCGCCCAGACTCGTGACTTTCAGTGTCTGCATCAGCAGGTCAAAGCACGCCGTCTGCGCCTCTGCATCCTTTGACGTCACCGTCAGGCAGCAACCGTTCACCGCCACGCTTTCGCCGTCGGCGAGTCCGGCAGCCATCGTGCCCACGTTCACTGTCAGCCGGGCACTCTCCCCGCGTGGTTCGAGAGAAATGACGCTGCCGGTGGTTTCTACGAGGCCCGTGAACATGTGACGATCTACTGCGGTGAAGTGATCCTGTCGATTTCTTGTTGGGTGGAATCACCCGACATTTCCCAGGCGAAGCCGTGCAAAAAGGCCTTTTTTTTGAAGGTTGCCGTCATCCTAAGCTTGATCTAAAGGCTCATCGCATGAGTCCTCGATCGTACCACGGTTATCTTCTCGCGAGATTTCCCACCATTTTCCTAATTGTATCACTTACCATTCTAAATGCGCCGCTGGCGCTTGCGGCAGACCGAACCAAGTTGAACAACACCACCAATCTGAACAACGCCGGGAGTTGGAGTGGTGGTGTCCCGAGTCTCAGTCACATGGCGGTTTGGACCAGCACGGTGACCGGAGCCAATACCTCGGTCCTAGGCGGGAACGTTTCATGGCAGGGCATCCGGATTGCCAACCCGGGCGGATTGATCACCATCGGAGCCGGCAATACGCTCACCCTCAGCGCAGGCCAGGCGGGTACGAGCATCGACATGAGCGCCGCCACGCAGGATCTCACCATCCAGTCTGGACTGACGATCAAGACGACGGTTGGGCAGTTGTGGAACATCGCATCGGGCCGCACGCTCACGCTTGAAACTGGCCTCTTTACCCGCGACACGGGAGCCACACTGAACGTGCAGGGTGCAGGCACCGTAAACACCACAAGCATCTTCAATGACACCAGCACCGGGATCATCGGCACTTGGGCCACCATCGGCAGTGGAACCACGATCCAGTTCGCCACCATCGACGGCAGCAACAACATCGTCGGCTACACGGGTGGCACTGCGGCTGCCACGGCGGCAGACGTCATCGACACCACTGGCCTGGTGAACTATGACGTGGCGGCTGTCGGCGCCCTCGGTACGGACGCTTCATTCAATACTCTGCGTTATACCGGAGCGGCGGGCACCATCACCGGGGACTTTACTGCCAATGGCATTCTCACCTCCGGCACGGGGGCGCTCACCCTGAGCGGAAATGTCACCATCGGGGCCAGTGGAGAACTGGTGTTCACCAACGGCGACAGCAGCAGTGCGCGTTATCTGACATTCTCGGGCATCATCAGTGATGGCGCGGGTGGTGCCTCCGGCCTCACGAAGGCAGGCAATGGCATCCTGACTCTGTCGGGGGCAAACACCTACTCAGGCGTCACCAGCATTTCGCGGGGCAAGGTATCGCTGACGAGCTCCGGGACTCTCGGCTCGACAGCCGGTGGTACCCGCATCGGGTTAAGCGGCAGGTTGTCCCTCGCAGGTGGTGTCACCACGGCGGAGTCGATTTGGTTGGACGACGTCACGAATGCATTCAACGGCGGCAATTTGATCGAGAACCTCGGCACCAACACCCTGACCGGCGCGATCCGTTTGAGCAGCGGAACCCGGTGGCAAAGCAGTGGCACGCTCAACGTGACCGGCGGCATTTCCACCACGAATGGTGCGGGTGGGTCATCGATGGTGATGCAAGCGGCGACGATCATGAACATCACCGGCAAACCCATCTCCAATGGCACGGGGCAACTCTACATGGACAGCACGGGCAGAACGATGGTCCTTGGAGTCGTGGGTAGCACTTACGGCTCACACCGCCTCTTAGCCGGAACCTTGCAGACGGATGTGGCCAATGCCCTGTCCAGCACTGCGGATATTGGCTTCAGCGTTTCATACGCCCCGACCTCCGCCACTCTGAACCTGAACGGAAATGACCAGACGGCGGGCGGGCTCAGCACCGCCACTTATTCCGTTCATGGCTCCTATGATCGCGTCATCACCAGCGCCACGGCCGCCACCCTGTCCGCCGGGTTCAACAATGCCAGCACCATTTTTGACGGACGGTTTCACGGCGCTGTTTCATTAACCAAGATCGGGAACGGAACCCTTACTCTTAGCGGAACCAGCACCACCACTGGTAATTTCACGGTGAACAAGGGCACACTGAACCTGAACTTCGGGCGGGCCACGGCATCCCAGGACGGCGCTGGAGCCGTGAGCGACTATCTTCCCAGCACTGCGCCGCTAACCCTGGGGGGTGGCACATTCCAGCTCACCGGTAGGAACAATGGTACCGCCACCTCCCTGGCAAACGGTTCCTGGTCTGCCAACCAGCCGCTTATCACAGTCACATCGACGGCGAACCTTGCGCCGGGGCAGTTGATCACCGGTACGAACATCCCCGCCGAAGCCTATGTCGTCAGCGTCATCAGCAGCACGCAGTTTGTCATCAGTGTCGCACCAAGTGTCGCCGGTTCCAGCACCACCATCACCGCTACGGCGAACAGCTTCACCACCTCCCAGACCTTCGCCGGTCTCACGCTCAATGCCGGTGCCTCCGGCGTTACGGTAAGCATCCCCTCCAGCGGCTCGGACGGCACGGTGCTCAATCTCGGTGCCATCACTCCGAATGCCGGAGCCACGGTGAACTTCACCCTGCCCACCGGTGACCAGAGCGCCACCAATGGCATCACGACGAACACCCTCAATGATACCACCGGCATTCTCGGAGGCTGGGCACGGGTGGGGAATGATTGGGCAATAAACAGCACCAACGCGGCGGGCGGCAACATCATCGCCCTTGCCGTTTACACGGATGTGAACCGCCTCGGCCCCAGCATCATTGCTTCGGCGGCCAGTAGTAACGTGCGCATCATCAATGGCGGCACCTCTGGCAACATCACCCCTGCCGCGACGGGCACCACGGACATCAACACCTTGCTGCAAAGTGCTACCGGCGGCGCCGCCACTTACGATCCCGGCACCACTGACGTCCTCCGTCTCGGCGCAGCGGGCGGCATCATGGTCGCCAGCAATGCCGGCGCACTCACCATCGGCGCCAGCGCCAATGACGGACTGCTCACCGCTGGCGGCGCGGCTGACACGGCGGGCACGGTTTACCTGACGAACAATCACTCTTCCAATCTACTTACCCTCAACTCCGCCATTACCGACAACGGCACGGGATCCGTCAGCGTCACCACATCCGGTGCCGGCATCACGCTTTTGGCTGGCACCAATACCTACACTGGCCAGACCGTCGTGGGCGGCGGCACACTGCGGATTTCCAGCGAGGAAAACCTGGGAGGAAATCCTTCCAGCTTCGCCGCTGATCAACTCACCCTGGCCGGCGGCACCCTGAACACGACCGCCAGCTTCAGTCTGGACGACAGCCATCGCGGCATCACCCTGGCTCCGGCGGGCGGCACCCTCTCGGTCAATTCGTCCACCACGTTGACAGTGGCCAACGTCATCACGGGCACGGGAAACCTTGTCCAATCCGGCTCTGGCACACTGGCCCTCACCGCCGCAAACACCTACTCCGGCTTGACCTACGCCAATGCCGGCACGCTGGCGCTTGGCAACGTCGATGCACTGCAAAACAGCACGCTGACCACGGCCACGGCGGGCAACGTCACCTTCACTGTCGCCGGTGCCAACACCTACAATCTCGGCGGTCTCGCCGGCAACGATGCGGTATCTCTCGGCGCGAACACGATCAGCGTCGGTGCGAACAACGAAACCACCCTCTTCACCGGCAGCTTGAACGGCACTGGTGGCCTGACCAAAGTGGGTGACGGCACACTCAACCTGACTGCTGCGAGCACGTTCTCCGGTGATACCCGCATCGAAGGCGGCATGATTGTCCTCGCCCATGCGAACGCCCTGCAAAACAGCACACTGGATACGGGTGCCGCCGGCACCCAAAGCGCCAACCTCACTCTGGCCGAGGGCAGCACTTACAACATTGGCGGACTCAAAGGCAGCGCCGATTTCGACCTCGCCGTCTCCAATCTCAGTGTTGGTGCCAACAACCAGAGCACCATCTTCAGCGGCGTGCTGCAGGGAGCCTTCAACAACAACGTCACCAAAGTCGGCAGCGGAACACTCACCCTCTCAGGCGACAACACCTACATCGGCGCGACCACGGTCAGCGCGGGCAGTCTCGTGATCGGCGGCACCAATCTCTCCAGCATCACCGTGGCCAGCGGGGCCAATCTCGGCGGGGAAGGCAGCACCACCGGAAACGTCGTCTTCCTCGGCACCACCCACACTCTCGACATCGACGCCGGGACCGCTGCCGCATTGGGTTCCACAGACGCAGGAAGCCTCGATGTCAGCGCCCTCAGTGTGGGCGGCTTCACCATCAACATTGCCGGGTTCGGAGCAGGCGCCATCAAAGTCCTCACCTACGGCAGCGGCGGGTTCATCGGTGACGTTGATCGCTTCGTGGTGGGAGCCAGCAACGCCAGCGCCCACGGAGCCGGAGGCTTCAGCGACAATGGCATCGACGCGATCACCGTTGACCTCGGCTACCTCACCAACACCTGGGTCGGCGGAGGTGTCAATCCGACGTTCTGGGACATCGGCGTCACCGCCAACTGGACCAACGCCAAAGACAGCGTGTTCCAAACAGGTGACGATGTCATCTTTGCCGACGGTGCCTCAAACCTTGCCCCGGTTCTGCAATCCGACATCACCGTGGGTGCCGTCACTTTCAGCAACACGACCGGAACGGATTACAGTGTGAGTTCAGCGGCCTCTCAGACTCTTACCACAGCCAATGGAATCAGTGTCACGGGCTCCGGTGACGTCACCATCAACACGACGATTGCCGGAAGCGGGACACTGACGCAGTCGGGCACCGGAACCACGACTCTGACCGGCGCAAACACCTACGCCGGAGCCACCACAGTCACTGCCGGCAACCTCCGCGTCAGCGACGAGTCCAACCTCGGGGCAAATCCCGCCGCCTTCAACGCGGGCCAGCTCACTCTGGATGGCGCGGGCGCCACCCTCACCGCAGCGGCCAGTTTCACCATCGACGACGCCAATCGAGGCATCACCTTGGGCGACGGCGGAGGCAGTTTCGGTGCAGATGCCGCCACCACGCTCACCATCGCCAATGTCATCACCGGCACGGGCGCCCTGGACAAAAGCGGCGCTGGCACCGTGAGTCTCGCGACGGCCAACACCTACACCGGCTTGACTTCCATCAGCGCCGGCATCCTGGAACTGCACAATCTCGGTGCTGGCGATGCCATCGCGGGGGATGGCGCGGCAGGAACCACGGACATCCAAGTAAACACTGGCGGCACCCTGAAGCTCGCTGCGGCGGATCAAATCGCCGATGATGCGACGGTTGACCTCAATGGGGGGACCTGGAACCTCAACGGCCAAAATGAGACGATCCGAAACCTGGCCGCCAGGGTGGTGTCTGGCACAGCACCCGGGCTCACCCTCGGCACCGATGCGGTCCTCACCCTGAACCGGATCGACTGGGACAATACGGGAACCTCCGTGACTAGCAACCTTGACGGCGGCACCCTGCGCTTCGTCGCCGATGGTGCCACGCAACCCGTCTTCGACTCGAATTACGTGGGCACTCTGAACGTGAACTCGTCTGTGCAAATCGACGCCACCAGCCTGACTTTCCGCGCATCGACCTATGGCACTACCGTCAAAGGCAAGGTGACAGGAACGGGCATGCTGATCTTCGATCCGAGTGGTGCCGGCGGACTCACGCTGACCAATGGCGCCAATGACTACTCCGGCGGGACTCAATGGGTCTCGAACAGCGGGACCTCCGGGTCCTGGGATCTTTTCACGGTGACGGCCAGCGGTGCGCTAGGCAGTGGCGATGTGACCATTCAGGGCGGCAACCAGAACACCTGGGCATCAGGCACCGCCGTGCCCTCCGCCTTCACCTTCACCGGCGCCAACACCACCCACGCCAACAACTTCATCCTCAGCGGAGATGCCACCGTTTCCGTTTCCAGCCCGGTGGGAGCAACCACCACGTCTGACAGCGTC
This sequence comes from uncultured Prosthecobacter sp., assembly GCA_964452755.1. Classification (GTDB taxonomy): domain Bacteria; phylum Verrucomicrobiota; class Verrucomicrobiia; order Verrucomicrobiales; family Verrucomicrobiaceae; genus Prosthecobacter. The sequence continues at coordinate 556,256 of CAYVQY010000003.1, forward strand.
ACCCTTTCTGGAACCGTCGATCTCGGTGCCAACACGCTCTACGCTCGCGGTCGCGGCACCGGCACCATCAGCGGCGTCATCTCCGGCACCGGCGGCATCACCAAAATCGATACTCCGGGCACCTGGGTCCTCAGCGGAGAGAATACCTACAGCGGCGCGACCACCGTGAGTGCCGGCAATTTGCAAGTCGGCAGCGGCGGCGTGGGCCAGACCGGTACCGGAGACGTCACCGTGCAAAGCGGAGGCGTGCTCTTCGGCACGGGCACCCTTCGGGGATCCAACTTCACCGGTGAGAGCGGTTCCACGCTTCAGGCGGGCGACAGCACTGCAAACAGTTCCTTTGGCACCCTGAATTTCACGCCTGCCACCGGCGGCGGCACGCAGAGCCTTCATGGCGCCATCATCCTCGGCATTGGCACCGCCAACAATGAAGGCGGCATCGATCCCACCTTTGGCGGGAATGCGGTGGGCACCGCCGGCTACCTCGCCTATGTGAATGACATCAGCCGTTCTCAGGGGCTCGGAACCGGCAGCCACGACCTGCTTTCCTTCAACACCGCCGGTGATGCCTCCGGCTACGACCTGAACTTCCTGACCACGACGGGCACACTGCAGATCCACGGCAGTGGCTTCACGGCTGAAATCGGCCAAGTCTTTAACCTCCTCGACTGGTCGAATCTTGTGGCCACAAACTTCACGGGTTTCGATCTGGGAACCAACTACCGTGATGGCGCAGGCGATGATGCCAGCCAGTTCGACCTGCCCACCCTGACCGCGGGCCTCTTCTGGGACGTGAGCCAGTTCACCACCAGCGGCATCATCATCGTCGTACCAGAACCGAGTCGCGTATTTTTGCTCCTGCTCGGACTCGCGGGACTCATCACACGGCGTCAGCGCGACCGGCTTTAAAAGTGACTGGTCACCCGAGAAGTGCAGACGAATTCCGCCATTGCACGGCTGCCGCCTGCATCGGGTCGAGAGCGGACTCCTGCATCTTCAAACGGGCGGACTCCCAGTAAAACACCGGAGCAAAGGACCCGAAGACCAGTCGATCCAGCGGCCAACTCTTGAACAGGTTTTCGACGCCGCCGACGCCTTCGATCATGGCGAAGTCGAGCGTCGTGTTAGGGCAGTCCTGCAGGTGGCGCAGCACCATGGAGGCATTGGCATTGAGGATCATCACCCGCGCACCCGACATCTCCTTCATCAGCGCGGGCAGAGGCTTCAGATCGACAGGCGGCACGCGCACCTGCGGGTTCTGCGTGCGTTCATCCTCCATCTGCACCACGACCTGGACCAGTAGGCGGTTTTTCGTCGCCAAAGCCAGCAGCTCACGAAACGCGGGCGCTTCGAGCGTGTGACTATGATAGTTCGGATGCAGGCGGATGACGCGCATCCCGTGATCTTCGGCGCAGCGCTTCAGGTCGTCCTGCCAATCGGGCAGCGTGAGATTGAGGGTGCCGCAGGGTCGAAAAATGCCATCGGACTTGCAGCGTTGCGCCGTGAGCCGGTTCACGTCGGCGACATCGCGACGCAACAATCCTTCGAAAGCCCCCACCCAGGCCTCGGTGACACCGCTTCGGCGCAGGTTTTCAGCGAAGGCGGCGGAGTCCTCCCCGCCGAGTCGGCGGAACGGATGGGAACCGAGATAGACGTGGCAATCCGTCATTCGCGCCTCCTCGACCGCCCCTAGCGAATATGCGGCGAGCGTAGCGGATGTGCTCAGTAGGAAGTTCCGGCGATTCATGGGAGAGGAGGGTGAAAGCTGGGTTGATGGGTCCAGGAAAAGCTAAGCCTTGATGCCCTTCGCCTGGAGAATGGGCAGCAGCAGGCCTCGCAGGTTGTCGCAGAGGATCTTTTGTTTGTCCGTTTCGCTGATGTTCGCGCCATGCACCTTGGCGAGCTGGCTCGCGAAGCTGCGACCGCCACAGTCACTGCCATAGATGACGCGCGAGGCGCCCAGCTCCCGCACCGCCATTTCCGTGAAGCCAGCGGTGGGGTCCGAGCCCGCAAGATCGGCGTAGAGATTGGCCTGGGCACGAATCGCACGGATGCCGGGCTCCCATGTGCCACCCGTGTGCCCGCAGATGATGGGCACATCGGGAAACCTCTTCGCCAGCGCCACGAGGTCATCGGGGGTGGATTCGCCGGAGTAGTTGCCGTTCGTTTTGAACCAGGTGTGCTGGAAGATCACGGCCTTCAATTCCGCCGCCCGCTGAATGATGGCGTCGATGGCCGCCACGCTGCATTTTTCCGCCACCCAGAGCTTCACGCCGACCATCGGCCCGTTGGCCACACAGCGTTCGAGTTCCGCCAGGCTCTCCTCGGGATGTTTCGCGCTGAGATAGACAAAGCCAAACGCGCGGTCCGGATGTTTGTCGATCGCCCGCAGCACCTCGCTGTTCTGCTGCACGAGATCGGCGGGAGACGGGTCCTGCGCCCACTTCATGCCCATGTAGATGCAAAGCCGCTCGATGCCCATGCGATCCGCATAGACGAGCAGCTGCTTCAGCCGTTCCTCCGGCGTGAGGCCGGAGACGCCCGAAAGATGACAGTGAAGGTCCCAGATGCGCATGAAAGGCAGATTGAAGCGGTCACTCTTGATCGTCACAAGGTTTTCTTTTGCAGCAGAACCGGCGCCCGTAGTCCGTATGGCTCCTGCCGTGCCCCGCCGCCTCATCCAGCTTGGTGCCCTTCTGCTCTCCACGAGTCTCCTCGCGGCTGAGCACTGGGCCTTTCAGCCGCTGAAGCCGGGGAAAGAGCAGAGCATCGACGCCTACATCCAGAAAGAGCTCTCGCAGCACGGCCTGAAGCCCGCACCACGAGCCGATGTCCGCACATTGATCCGCCGCGCCCACTTTGATCTCACGGGCCTCCCTCCCTCCGACCTGTCCGACCAAGCCTATTCCGTTCTCATCGACCGACTCCTCTCCAGCCCCCACTACGGAGAGCATTGGGCCCGTCACTGGCTGGATGTCGCACGCTACTCAGACACCAAAGGTTACGTCTATGCCCGCGAGGAAAAGAACTGGGTGCATGCCACGCCGTATCGCGACTGGGTGGTGAGGGCGCTCAACGACGACATGCCCTACGACCGCTTTCTGCTCCTGCAAATCGCAGCCGATCAAGTTGTGCCACCAAAGTCGCCCGACCTCGCCGCCATGGGCTTTCTCACGCTCGGGCGACGCTTCCTCGGTGTCACGCACGACATCATCGACGACCGCATCGATGTCGTCACCCGTGGCACGCTCGGGCTCACCGTCGCCTGCGCACGGTGCCACGATCACAAGTTCGATCCCATCCCCACACGCGACTACTACGCCCTCTACGGCGTCTTCCAAAACAGCGCGGAAGCGCTCGTGCCCTGCACGAACGGTGAAAACGCTGAACTCGCCGCCCTGGTGAAGAAGAACCGCGATTTAATGACGAAACGCCGCGAAGAACAGATGGCACGCACATGTGCACAGGCCGCCGACTACCTCGCCGCACAGAACGAGCTCGAAAAATACCCCGAGGAAGTCTTTGGCCAGCTCCTCGACGAGAAGGACCTCAATCCCTTCATCGTGCACCGCTGGAAAGCCTGGCTGGAGAAACATCCGGGCGTCGAAATTACCGACGAGCTTCTCCGACGTCCCGATTCTCCCGCCTTTGTGCCGGACGAGCACATCGCGAACAACGAGATGTACTTCCCGAACAGCGTCACCACCGAACTGTGGAAGTCACAGGCGGAAGTGGACCGCTTCCTCATCAAAAGCACCGCCGCTCCGGCTCATGCGACCGTCCTGGTGGATCGCGCAGCGCCGAGTACGCCGCGTGTTTTCACGCGTGGCAATCCGCTTACCAAGGGGGACGAGGTGCCGCGACAGTTCCTGAGCCTTTTCGGTCCGCCGCAGCCATTCAAGAAAGGAAGCGGCCGCCTGGAACTCGCGCAGGCCATCATCGATCCGCGCAATCCGCTCACTGCCCGCGTGATGGTGAACCGCATCTGGCAGCATCACTTCGGCCGCGGGCTCGTCAACACGCCGAGCGATTTCGGCAAGCAGGGCAGCCCTCCTAGCCATCCCGAACTGCTCGACTGGCTTGCCGCCGAGTTCATCCGCAGCGGCTGGAGCATCAAGCACATGCACCGGCTCATCATGCTGTCGGAGACGTATCAGCAGAGCAGCAAGACGAGTGATCCAAGCGACCCCGACAATCGCCTGCTCGCCCGCATGACCCCGCATCGCCTCAGCTTCGAAGAAGCACGCGACGCGTGGCTTAGCGCCGCTGGTCGATTGAGTCTGCGCATCGGAGGCCGTCCGGACGCCTTGTTCGCCAGCAGCAACACCCGCCGCACGCTCTACGCCTTGGTGGACCGTCAAAACGTGCCAACGGTCATGACCACCTTCGACTTCGCCAATCCCGATCTCTCCATCCCCCAACGCACCGAAACCACCGTGCCCCAGCAGGCGCTTTTTGGCATGAATCATCCGTTTGTCGTCCAGCAGGCGAAGGCGCTCATAAAGTGGTCCGCTCAGGCCTCTGAGCGGCGCTCCGCAGACACCGATCGTGTCAATTTCATCTTCAAGCGCCTCTTCCAACGCAACCCCACGCCGGACGAACTCGCCTCCGCGCTCGCTTTCGTCTCCGTCGATGAAAAGCCCGTCATCGTCGAATCCGACCGCTCAAATTCCTGGCACTACGGCTACGGCGAGTGGGATGAAAACAGCGGACGCGTGAAAAACTTCAACATCTTGCCGCACTTCACCGGTCACGCCTGGCAAGGCGATGTGGACTGGCCGAATACCAAGCTCGGCTGGGCACAGCTGACTGCCGAGGGCGGACACCCGGGCAATGATCGCAAACACGCCGCCGTGCGCCGCTGGATCGCGCCTGCGGATGGCAGCTACGATTTGCGGTCCACCCTCATCCACGAACCGAAGCCCGGTGACGGCATCCGCGCCTTTGTGAGCCACTCGCGACTCGGCAAACTGCTCAGCACGAAGCTGCACGCTTCCAAAGCCGAACTGAACCTCGCCGCAATCACGTTTCAGCAGGGCGACACCCTCGACTTCATCGTCGATATCGGCGACGGCCTGAACAGCGATCAGTTCCTCTGGTCGCCACAAATTCGTGCCAGCAACGCCGTCGCCGGCTCGGGCGGAGACAGTGTTCCGGAGCTCTGGGACGCCCGAAAGGATTTCGCCGAACAACCCAAGACAAACCTGAGCCCGTGGGAGCAGCTCGCGCAGGTGCTCATGCTGTCGAACGAATTCATGTTTGTGGATTGATATGAAACTGCCTCTCACACGCCGAGATTTTCTACGCCGCTCCGGCATGGGCATGGCGGCGCTTGGGCTGGCGGATTTGCAGGCCGCAAAGCCGCATTTCGCGCCGAAGGCGAAGCGGGTGATTCATTTCTTCCTCAATGGTGGTCCCTCGCATGTGGACACATTTGATCCGAAACCAGCGCTGGCCCGCTACGACGGAAAACCGGTGCCCAGTCACCGCATCACCGAGCGGAAGACGGGCGCGGCGTTTCCATCGCCGTTCAAGTTTCAGCGCTACGGGCAGAGCGGCATCGAGGTCAGCGAGTTGTTCGCCAAAACAGCGGCCCACATCGACGACATCGCGGTCATTCGCTCCATGCAGGCGCAGGTGCCGAATCATGAGCCGTCTTTGATGCTCATGAACTGCGGCGACTCGATCCAGGCGCGGCCGAGCATGGGCGCGTGGCTCACTTACGGCCTCGGCAGTGCGAATGACAATCTGCCGGGCTTCATCGCCATGTGTCCGGGCGGCATGCCGATCAAGAGCGCGGAGAACTGGCAGTCCGCCTTCCTGCCCGGCGCGTTTCAGGGCACCTACGTTGATTCTCAGCATCAGGCGGTGGATCGTTTGATCGAAAACATCCGCAGCCCGCATGCGGACACGAGCGTGCAGCTCCGCCAGCTCGAACTGATGCGCCGCATCAACATGGCGCACCGCGCGGAACGCAGCGATCCACGGCTGGAGGCCCGCATTCAATCATTCGAGCTGGCCTTCCGCATGCAAATCGAGGCGGCGGACGCCTTTGATGTCACCAAAGAGCCGGAACACATCCGCAAGCTCTATGGCGAAGGCGTGCATGCACGGCAGACGCTCATCGCACGTCGTCTCCTCGAACGTGGCGTGCGCATGGTGCAGCTCTGGCATGGCGCGGGGCAGCCCTGGGACAATCACGACAACATCGAGACGAATCACCGCAAGCTCGCCGCGCAGATCGACCAGCCCATCGCGGCCTTGTTGGCCGATTTGAAGCAACGTGGCATGCTGGAGGACACGCTCATCATCTGGGGCGGCGAATTCGGCCGCACGCCAACGGTGGAGCTCGCCGGCGGCAAATCGAAACTCGGCCGCGATCACAATCACTACGGGTTCAGCGTGTGGATGGCCGGTGGCGGCATCAGGGGCGGCATCGTGCACGGCAGCACCGATGAGTTCGGCTTCGCCGCGCAGGACAATCCCACCAGCGTGCATGATCTGCACGCCACGATCCTCCACCTGATGGGAATCAATCACGAAGAGCTCACCTACCGCTATGCCGGGCGAGATTTCCGCCTGACGGATGTGTATGGCGAGGTGATCGCTCCGATCGTGGCTTGATCAGCCCTTCTCACAAAACCTCCGAAACGCCTCCTGCTGTTCCGGTGTCGCCACGCCGGCCACGATATGACCCGCGAGACTCCGCAGGACCGCTGCTTCCGATCCTGAAAGCCCGAGCTGCTCCACCATCGAGCGGGCAATCGCCGCGAAGGTGTTGCCGTTGTAAAAGCAGAACGGTGCCATGCGATGGCAGCGGCGGCAGAGATCCACCGCCTCCATCAGCGTCATCGGTTGCTGGTGGGTCGATTCCCAGAGTGCCTTGGTGGCTTCATAGCCATCCGAAGTGGGCTTGTGCAGCGCGTTCTTTGCCTGACAGAGCACGGCATTCTGTGCGACGACAAAGTCCCAAGAGAATCGGGCCAGCCATGGCTTCTGCGGGTTCATGACCCGGCAGATTTGGACTTCTTCGGCCCTTCCTTCGCCTGCTTGATCTCCTCAACACCGGCACTCCGCAAAAATCCTTTTCCAGTCTTCGCATACACCGGTTCTGCTGCGAACCGGTCTTGAATGGCCAGCGCGTCCTTCATCACGGCCAGGAACAACGGATCGTTGGCAAACTGCTCTGGAATCACCGGCTTCATGGCATGAATTCTACTGTGAACTCGAAAAGACGGCAATCCTCCATTTGTCGTCTCAAGCACCCTTCAAAAACGCGATCAAATCCGCCATCTGCTGCGGCGTGATCGCCGCTTCCAGCCCTTCCGGCATCAGCGAGATGCCGGGGCTGGTGAGGGATTTGATCTCGCTGCGCAAGACGGTGTCCGTGCCGCCATCGGCGCGTTTGAGGGTGAGATTGCCGGCGGTCTCGCTGGTGATGAGGCCGCTGAGGGTGCGGCCGTCGTTGGTTTCGACGAGGTAGAGCGCAAAGTTCGGCGAGACCTCGCGGTTCGGGTCGAGGATGTTCGTGACAAGCTGCTCGGCGGTCCACGCCTTGATCGTGCCGAGATGCGGACCGACGTCGCTGCCCTTGTCCGCGAACTTGTGGCAGACCATGCAGGCCGTTTCGTAGATTTTGGCTCCGCGAGTGACGTCTCCGGTCATCGTCATCACCGAGGCATACTTCGCGATGACCTCCTTCCGGTTCGACGAAGACCCATCGCCGATGAGTTTGGCTATGCGCTCGGTCAGCGCGGGTGTTTTCTGCCGTCCCAACGTGGCCTTCGCGGCGACGCTGAGCTGAGCGGGCGTGATTTTCTTCGCCTCGATGGCATCCAGCAGCTTCGCGATGCGGTCGGTGCGCGAGAGCAGGATCGTGGTGGCCTTGTCGCGAAGCGTTGGAGTCATCTTTGGCCAAGCCTCAATGAGCATGTCGGCGACGGCGAGCTCGCGGTAACTGCCGAGGGCTTCGAGGGCGGCGAGTTGGACATCACTCGTTGAGGACGGCGAAAGAGCTCTTTTTAGGATGGGTGAAAAGCGGTCGAGCGAAGCCAGCGCCATCAGAGCAATGTTGCTCTCATTTATTTCTTCACGATCTCGGAGAATCGTGTCGGACATTGCGTCGATCCGTTTGTTCCACCATGCGGTGCAAGCTGTGCTCAGAAGCAAATCAGCAAGCTTTCGGCCCTTTTTGAGCGCACCTTTGGGTACAGAATGCGCTGCTGATTCCGGGAACCCGGAAGGCATGACCGGATAGTCAGACATGTCTCGCTCGATTCCTTCCAACACCACGGGCAACTCCATAGCCTCAACCGCCAGCTTGGGATCAGCGGACTGCGCGGCAGCTTCCACGATTTGAGGAAACAGCAGCGCCTTTTGCTTGGTGTCTTCTTTCCGTGGATCAAAGGCCGTGGCGGCGATTTTTGTCACACCGGCACGAAGACACAAACTGATAGCGACAGGGGCCAGCCATGAATCCCGCGATCCGATGCGAAGAAGTGATGAAGCCAGAGGTGTGATCTGGGAACCCGAAGCATCACTGAGACCGAAAACAGCGGCAAGGATTCCCAAACCCTGATCGCCTGACCGTTCGAGCATCCTGCTTTGCTGATAAAGGAGAACAGACGACTGAGTCGAAGACACTGCTGATCTTACGTCCCCCGTGATGACCGCCGCCTGTGCGACAAGCTGGCTGTCATTTGAATCGAAGGCGTCGCGCAGTGTGTCGAATGCGACTTGAGATAAATCCCCGCTTTGGCTGGTTGCCACTGAATTTAGGGTCCACAACGCCGCAACTCGCCCTTGCGTTGTCTTGCCGCTCTTCACCAACTCGCGCAGCGGCTCGATGGCGGCTTTGTCCTGGCGCTCAAACAGCAAACGCTGCGCGGTTTCGCGGTGCCAGGCGTTCGGGTGGTCGAGGAGGGCGACGAGGTCTGCGGTGCTCGCGTGGCTTAGCAAAGTAGTGCGGGGCTTTAGCCCTTCACGATGGCTGTCCGAGCTAAAGCTCTGGACTACTTTGGGCGCGAGGCGCCAGATGCGGCCTTTGTCTTTACCGCGGAGGAGATCGACGGCGGCATGGATGTCGTCGGGGATGCTCCAGGGGTGCTCGATGACCTCGCGATACATGTCGCAGATGTGGAGGCAGCCGTCGGGGGCGTTGACGAAATTGACGGGGCGGAACCAGAGGTCGTCGCTGGTGCAGAAGTTTTTCGTTCCATCGACCTGCACGGCTTTGAAGGTGACGCCGTCGGGCACGAGCTTCATGCGGTAGAAGAGATTCCCGGCCACGTCGGCGACGAAGGCGAAGTCGCGATACTCTTTCGGATACGCATCGCCGCGATAGACGGTGATGCCGCTGGACGAGGTGACGACGCCAGCGCCGACGAGCTCGCTTTTCGGCAGGTGGCTGCCTTCCTGCACCCAGCGCTTCGCGCGGAACTCGCGCCAGGGCTCGGGCGGGCTGGTGCGCCAGACGGGGAGCTGGTCGCCGGCCTCGGCGCAGTCGTTCAGGGCGCTGGGGACGACGAGATACGGATTCCGCGCGAGGTAGCGATACGGCAGAACGACGTGCTGGCAGGGATTGCGGATGTTGCAGAGGAAGCGGTTGCCCCAATCATCAAAAGTCTGGCCAAAGCGTGCGCCGCCGCTTTCGAGGCGCACATCGCCGGTGCTGGGGTCGAAGGAGAAGTCGTTTCGCTTGATGGGGAGCGGTTTGAAGTCCTTCGGAATCGGCATGACGCTCTCGCTGCCGGGCACGCGCTGGATTTCGCCGCCATTCGAGCCGCCCGCGATGTAGATGCGGTGGTCGAGGCCCCAGATGGGGTTGTTCATGACGGCCTGCACGTTGAGCTTTTTGAAGCCGGTGAAGACTTTTTGCCGCACATCGGCCACGCCGTCGTCATTCGTGTCTTTGAGATACCAAACGTCCGGCGTGGCGGTGACGAAGATGCCGCCTTTCCAGCACGCGGCCCCGGTGGGCCAGGAGAGGCCTTCGGCGAAGACGGTGGCCTTGTCGAAGGTGCCATCGCCATCCGTGTCGGTGAGCAGGCGCACCTTGCCGATGTGCGCATCCGTGGGGTTTTCCTGGCTGGGCTTGTGCGCGGCTTTGTCGGTGTAGGGGTAGTCGTTCATCTCGCACACGTAGGCGCGGCCATCCGCATCGTAGGTGATGGCGACGGGATCGGTGACGAGCGGCTCGGCGGCGATGAGCTGCATCTCGAAGCCGTCGAGCACATGGAAGGTCTTCGCGGCGTTTTGCGGCTCCACGGGCGGCGTGGAGGGGAAATCCAACGCGGAGAGGGACAACCACGGAAGACACAGAAGACACGGAAAGATGAAGCGCATGACGCGCAAGAATACGTTCGCAGATTTCCGTGTGTTCCGTGTATTCCGTGGTCAGCCTCACCTTGCATCCCGGCCTCTCCGCGCCACACTGGCCGCCCTTTTTCCCTGCCATGGCCTACATCAACGAAAACTACAACAAGCTCAAAGCCGGTTACCTCTTCCCCGAAATCGCTCGTCGCGTGAAGGTCTTCACCGAGGCGAACACCGAGGCCGCGAAGCGCCTGATCCGCTGCGGCATCGGCGATGTGACCGAGGCGCTCCCCGAAGCCGTGCGCACCGCCATGCACAAGGCCGTCGATGAAATGGGCGACCGCAGCACCTTTCGCGGTTACGGCCCGGAGCAGGGCTACGATTTCCTGCGCAACGCCATCGCCGAGCACGATTTCAAATCTCGCGGCATCAACATCGAGGCCGATGAGATCTTCATCTCCGACGGCAGCAAGTGCGACACCGGCAACATCCTCGACATCTTCGGCGCGGGGAACAAGATCGCCATCACCGATCCGGTGTATCCCGTCTATGTCGATACGAACGTCATGGCCGGAAACACCGGCGACGCCGACGAAAGCGGTGCCTACGCTGGCCTGCATTATCTCAAATGCACCCCGGCGAACGGCTTCGTGCCACAGATCCCGAGTGAGCCCGTCGATCTCGTCTATCTCTGCTACCCTAACAACCCGACCGGCGGCACCGCCACGCGCGAGCAACTCGAAGCCTGGGTCGCCTACGCCCGTGCGAACGGCACGATCATCCTCTACGACGCCGCCTACGAGGCCTTCATCCAGGATCCCTCCGTGCCGCGCTCGATCTTTGAAATCGAAGGCGCCCGTGATTGCGCCATCGAGTTCCGCAGTTTCTCGAAGAACGGCGGATTCACCGGCGTGCGCTGCGGCATCGTCGTCATTCCGAAGGGCCTCATGGGCAGGAAAAAGGACGGCACGCAGCAGGCCATCCATCCGCTCTGGAGCCGCCGTCACAGCACGAAGTTCAACGGAGCCAGCTACATCGTGCAGCGTGGTGCCGAGGCGATCTACTCGCCCGAGGGCAAGGCCCAGGTCGCCGCACTCATCGAGCACTACATGGGCAATGCGAAACTGCTCGTCGAAGCCTGCCAGAAGGCCGGCCTCGCTGTCTATGGCGGTGTGAATGCCCCCTACGTCTGGGTGGCATGCCCGCAGGGCGTCACGAGCTGGCAGATGTTCGACAAGATGCTCAACGAGGCGAATGTCGTCATCACACCCGGCAGCGGCTTTGGCAGCGCCGGCGAAGGCTACTTCCGCATCAGCGCCTTCAACAGCCGAGCGAACGTCGAGGAAGTCTGCAAGCGCATCGCGCAGTTGTAATCGCGAGGCGAGTTCTCGCAGTCATCCGCCTTGCAAAGCGCCGCTCCCTTTGGGGCGGCGTTTTTTGTTTTTCGATTACACGAAGTCCGTGATCGAACCGAAGTCGGCGTCGAAAAGTCGGCGATAGGTGCGGAAGGCGAAGTGATCCGTCATGTTCGCAATCCAGTCGCAGACGAGGCGGGCTCGCTCGCCGGCTGATTCGGCTTCACGGATCTGTTTTTCGATCGTGGCCGGCATGAGGTGCAGCCCCTTCGGCTGCTTCGGCTCAATGTAGCGGTCATGAAGCACCTCGAACACGCGCTTGAGGATAAAGTCGGCCTTGTGATCGAGCTGCTGGAGCTGCGGGCTGAGGAAGACCAGATCGAGGGCGATCTTCTTGTGCAGATCCGCACGGCGGCGCTGCGCGGGATCGATTTCCAGGGCAAACTGATGCCGACGCGTGCTGGCGCTGAGGAAATTCGCGGTCGGCACGAGTTTGGTGGCGCGGATGCATTCTCCGATGAGGCGGTTCAGCCGGCCTTCGACGCGAGCATCGCGCATCGCTTTGCAGAGGAATTCGATGTCCGTGCTGTCATCGCTGCCGAGCGTCTGATCTGCGGCCCAGCGCTCGACCCTGCTGACATTGATGAAACCGGCGTGGATGCCGTCGGCGAGGTCGTTCAGCGAGTAGGCGGTGTCATCCGCCCAGTCCATAATCTGGCACTCGATGCTCTTGAATCTGTTGCGCTCCTTCCCCGGCGTGAGTTCGACGGGGAAGGCCTGCCCGCCCATCGTGAAGTCGAGCCAGCGTTCCTGGTCGTTGTAGAGGTAGTGGTTGGCCTTGTTCTTCGGTTTTTCAGCAAAGAGCGTCTTGTATTTCAGCACGCCGTCCAGCAGCGCGCGCGTGGGATTCATGCCGATGCGTCCTTCGCTGAAAAGCGTCTGCGTCAGGATACGCAGCGTCTGCGCATTGCCCTCGAAGCCACCGTAGGGCTCCATCAACGCGTGCAGCGTGCGCTCCCCGGCGTGGCCGAAGGGCGGATGACCTAGGTCGTGGCTGAGGCAGGTGCTTTCGACCAGGTCGGGGTCGATGAAACAGTCGTCTCCGAGGGTTTCATCCTGCTGCGTCAGCCAGGCGCAGATACTGCGGCCGATTTGTGCCACCTCGATGCTGTGGGTGAGCCGCGTGCGGTAGAAGTCATATTCGCCCGAGAGAAACACCTGCGTCTTGCTTTGCAGGCGGCGGAAGGCGCTGCTGTGGATGATGCGGTCGCGGTCGATCTGAAACGCGTTCCGGTACTCGCCCGGATGCTGGGGGCGCGGGTCGAGGGTCTCAAAGTCGAAGGAGGAGTAAAAGCGGTTCGCGGGCATGCCTGTTGTGCCGCGATGCTAGCAGGTCATGGCAGAGGGGCAAGGCTGCTGCTCAGCCACTCCGGCGAAACGCGAACTGCACCGGAGGCAAGCCCTCCTCAGGGGCGGCGTCACGCTCCTTCCGTTTTCCATTCACAAAGGCCGGTCGGAAGGGCCGCTGCTGGGCTGATACGATTTGATCTTCAGACACACCCTTCGCCCGCAGGCGGCTGCGTTGGTGCATTCGGTCTTTCTGGGCTTCAAGCATGACTCAAGCTCAGACTGGCCTTGCGGGGACTCGTTCAAAACTGCCCCGTATTCAGCAGCACCAGCGTGCAGGCCTCCTCGCAGACGATTCCCGAGTTTTCCAGTGCATGGACGAGTTCGGCATTCTCCGCGCCCGGATTGAAAATGACGCGACGCGGCTTCAATGCGGTCAGTTTTCCGGAGAGTCCCGCTGAAATGGCGGAGCCGACATACATCGTCACGGTGTCCACGGAACCGGAAATGAGGCTCAAATCCGGCACGACTGCAATTCCCTCAATCTTCGTCAGCCTGGGATGGACTGGCACGACTTCGTGTCCGTGACGGCGGAGGGAAATCAGCGCCTTGTGGCTGTAGCGCTCGGGATTGTTGCTGGCACCGACGATGACAACGCGTTGTTTCATGGGGGCACCATTCCCGCGAAAAGACGATGTTCAACCCGGGTTGCGCCTTTGCATCGACGAATTGCCGCTCTAAAATCGCGCCATGAACCCGAGACCCTGGATCATCGCCGAAACGAACTGGAAGCACGTCAAAGCCACGAGCTATGAAGCCGCCGTGCTGCCATGGGGAGCGACGGAGGCGCACAACTGGCATCTGCCCTACGCGACCGACTCCCTGCAGAACGACGCCATCGCCGCCGAGGCGGGTCGTATCGCCTGGGAGGCAGGCGCAAAGGTGGCCATCCTGCCAAACATGCCCTTCGGCGTGCAGACCGGCCAGCTCGACATTCCCTTCTGCATCAACATGAATCCCACCACGCAGATGATGGTGCTCGAAGACGTCATCAGCAGCCTTGAGGGTGTCGGTGTGATGAAGTTCGTCATCCTGAACGGCCACGGCGGCAACGACTTCCGCCAGATGCTGCGCGAGCTGCAGGCACGGCATCCGAAAATGTTCCTCTCGACCGTGAGCTGGTTCCAGGCGGTCAAGGGCGACGAGATTTTCAACATCGTCGGCGATCACGCCGACGAGCGTGAGACCAGCCTCATGATGCACCTGCATCCTGACCTTGTGCGCCCGAAGTCCGAATGGGGTCCCGGCACCGACAACCGGTGGAAGCTCAAGGCCATCAACGAGAAATGGGCTTGGGCACAGCGTGCGTGGTCCAAAGCCACCAATGACACCGGCAGCGGCGATCCGCAGCACAGCACAGCGCAGAAAGGTAAGCAGTACCTCGAAGCCCTCGGCGCGAAGATCGCGACCTATTTGATCGAGCTCGCCGCCGCTGACATCAGCTCCCTTTACGAGCCGTCGAAATGATCCGCTTTCTGCTCAGCCGCTTTCTTCAAGGCATCGTCGTGATCCTGGCGGTGATCACGATCACCTTCACGCTGTCGCAGATGGTACCGGGCGGGGCGATCCGGAATGAGCGCAATGTCTCCGAGGAGACGAAGAAGGCGCAGGAGGAATACTACGGCCTCAACAAGCCGTGGATCGTGCGTCTCTGCCTCACGATCAAACACTACGTCACACTCGACCTGCCCGACTCCTACCACTACAAGGGACGCGGCGTGGATGAGATCATCGCCTCCGGGTTTCCAGTGTCGGCAGCGGTGGGCGTGGCGGGATTGGCAATCGCATTGCTCATCGGGGTGCCGCTCGGAGCCATCGCGGCCTTGCGGCCAAACACGCTCGAAGATCGTGGCAGCACGCTGGCCGCCACGCTGGGTATCTGCACACCCAGCATGGTGCTCGGTCCGCTGATCGCGATGCTGTTTGGATTGAAGCTGCGCTGGTTCAATGTCGCCGGCTGGTTTGACTCGTCCGACTGGGTGCTGCCTGCTTTGACGCTGGGCGTCATCTACAGCGCCTACATCGCCAGGCTCACCCGTGGCAGCCTGCGCGAGACACTGGCGCAGGAGTTCATCCGCACCGCCCGCGCTAAAGGGGCCAGTGAAAGCTCGGTCGTCTTTCTGCATGCCATGAAGCTCGCCAGCCTGCCCGTCCTCAATTTCCTCGGACCGGCGGCGGCGGGGTTGCTCACCGGTTCGTTCATTGTCGAGACGATCTTCCAACTACCGGGCCTCGGGCAGTTCTTCATCGCCGCGGCCACCAATGGCGACCATCAGCTCACGATCGCCATCTCCACCTTTTACGCCGCGCTCATCGTCGGCTTCAACCTGCTCGTGGACATCCTCCAGGCGCTTCTCAACCCAAGGATCCGACTTCAAGCATGAGTGATCCAGATCCGTCAGATGTGAACGATTCAGGCGGCAGCCAAAGTAGCCCACAAAGCCCTCTGCGCGGTTCGGATGCCTCCATGACTTTGGATCGCCGCACAGGGGACTGTGCGGACCACTCTGTATCCCCGATGCGGGCTGCATGGCAGCGGCTCATCCGGCAGCGCATGAATGCCTGGGCGCTGTGGTTTCTCGTCGCCCTGGTGCTCCTGTGCGGCGTCGGGCCGGAGATTTCACCCTACGATCAGGCGGAGCAGAATCTCGAACTCAAGGCGACGAATCCGAGCCTCGCGCACTGGCTGGGCACGGATCCGCTCGGGCGTGACATGCTCACGCGCATCCTGCACGGCGGGCGTGTGTCGCTGGAGGTGGGATTGCTGGCCACGGGCGTCGCGGCGATCATCGGCGTGATCTACGGCATGATGTCCGGGCTCGCGGGCGGCCGCATTGATTCGGCGCTGATGCGCATCGTGGACATCCTGTATGCGTTCCCCTTCATCAACTTCGTCATTCTGCTCATGGTCATCGTCGGTCGCGAGTTCTGGCTCATCTTCGTCGCCATCGGCGCGGTGGAATGGCTGACGATGGCGCGTGTCGTGCGCGGGCAGGTGCTGGCATTGAAGGATCTTGAATTCGTGACCGCCGCGCGAGCCAGCGGCGCGGGATTCTGGCACATTGTGTGGAAGCATCTGCTGCCGAACGTGATGGGTCCCGTCATCATCTACGCAAGCCTGACCGTTCCCGGCGTCATGCTGCTGGAGGCCGCACTGAGCTTTCTCGGCCTCGGCATCCAGCCGCCGGATGCGAGCTGGGGCGTTCTGATTCGCGAAGGTGCCAACTCGATGGAGACTTATCCCTGGATGCTTCTTTATCCGGGTATCTTTTTCTCCGCCACCCTGCTTGCGCTGAACCTGCTCGGCGACGGCTTGCGCGATGCCTTCGATCCAAAGTCGATGTCGCAGCAGTAGCGGATGAAAATATTTTAACGGCGGCTGAATAGGTCCGTGAAGACCTCGTCTGAGAGTGCGGAAACAAAATCCACACACACTCATGAAAGCACTCCTCACCCTCCTCGCTGCAGCCGTTGTTCTTGGTTTTGCAGCCCCCACCACCGCCTCGGCGAACCCCTACTGCCACGGCGCACAGCGCATCGTCAGCCGTCTCCCCTGCGGCACTCCGGTCTATGCCGTCTATCAGGTCGTCGGATACGACCGCTGCGGAAATCCGGTGGGCCAGTGGGTCACGCAGCGCGCCAATCACAACTGCGGTGTCTGCAATCCGCGCCCCGTCTATGGCTACGGCCAGCCCGGCTGCAACACCGGACATGTTAACGGTTTCCGCCCGGGGTTCGGCAGCCCCTTCTTCGGCCGCTCCCGCAGCGGCGTCAGCTTCAGCTTCGGTTTCGGCAGGTAGTAGCGCCGCTGCTTGAAGCTTGAAAACCCCACGCGGCCCCGCCAGTGCACGGCGGGGCCGTTCTGTTGCCACGCACGGCATCGCATGGCATGATCGGCGCATGCAGTGGCTCGTCCGCATCCTCTTTCTCCTCGCCGCCCTCGGCGGCATCGCATGGTTTCACGATGTGCGGACGCACCGGCCGACGCGCGTGGAGCAGGCCAATCGTGACGGCATCCTGCTCCTCGGCAACGGCACCGAACCCGCCACGCTCGATCCGCAACTCGCCAGCGGCCAGCCGGAGCATCACATCTTCCACGCGATCTTTGAAGGACTCATCGCTCCGCTGCCGGAGAATCCCGATGGCGACGGCCCCGGAGCGGCGGCCACATGGACACACGAGCAGTTCACCACCTGGACTTTCAGGCTCCAGCCGGAAGGCAGGTGGAGCGACGGCCAGCCGGTCACGACCGCCGATTTTCTCTACGCCTACCAGCGCATCCTTTCCCCAAACCTCGGCGCCGACTACGCGAACATGCTCTACCCGATGCTTAACGCGGAGGCGTACCACGGCGGTCGGCTGAAAGACTTCTCCCAGGTCGGCGTGAAGGCGCTCGATGATCACACGCTGCAGATCACGCTCAACGGCCCCGCGCCCTATCTGCCCAGCATGCTGAAGCACTACTCGTGGTTCCCGGTGCCGCGGCACGTCGTCGAGAAGCACGGGAAAATGGACGATCGCGGGAACACCCGCTGGACGCGACCGGCCAACATGGTCTGCAACGGCCCCTTCAAACTCAAAAGCTGGCAGGTCAACCAAACCGTCGAAGTGGATCGCAACCCCCACTACTGGGACGCCGGCGGCGTGAAGCTCAATGGCATCGTCTTCCTGCCCATCGTCAGCGACACCACGGAGGAGCGCGCCTTTCTCGACGGGCAGCTCCACGTCACGCTCACCATGCCGCTGTCGAAGATCCCCGTGTATCGGGAGGCGAAATCACCCTTCTTCCATTCCGACCCTCTGCTCAGCGTTTATTTCTACCGCTGTAACGTCACGAAGAAGCCTTTCGACGATCCGCGGGTGCGCCGTGCGCTCGCACTCGCCATCGACCGGGAGAGCATCACGCGCAATATCCTCCGTGCGGGACAAAAGCCCGCCACCGGACTCACGCCGCCCGGCACCGTGGCCGACTACCAAACGCCAGACATCATGCGCTTCGACCCCGCCGCCGCGAGGAAGCTGCTCACTGAAGCCGGTTTCCCGGACGGCAAAGGATTCCCCACCTTTGACATCCTCATCAACACCAGCGAAGCGCACCGCGCCCTGGCAGAGGCCGTGCAGGCCATGTGGAAGCAGCATCTCGGCATCCCCGCCCGCGTTTTAAACCAGGACTGGGGTGTCTATCTCGAATCCCAGCGCAAGCTCGACTACCAGGTCAGCCGTGCGGCCTGGGTCGGCGATTATCTCGACCCATCGACCTTTCTCGCCATGTGGCAGACCAACGACGGCAACAACAACACCGGCTGGAGCAGCGCCCGCTACGACGAACTCATCAAGCGGAGCTTCCGCGAGGGAGACGCCGCGAAGCGCCTGCAAACTCTCAACCAGGCGGAGACTCTCATGCTCAATGAAGCGCCCATCCTACCGGTGTACTGGTACACGCACTCGTACCTGATGCGCTCCGAGGTCAAAGGCATGCTGCCATCCCTGCTCGAGCATCGCAGCTACAAGGCGGTGGAATTGAAGCCGTGACAAGCAGGGCGGCGAGTGGCTGATTTTGACGGCGCGGCGATTGCAGGCTTGCTTTTGCACGGCGTGTAGGGCGACATTGCTGACTACCGATGTCTTCACGCGCGTCCCATTCCCCCTCTGATGCCATACTGCCCGAGGCCACCGCCAAATCGGCGGCCATGCAGATCGAAACGATCATCCGCTGCGTCTCGGAGGTCATTCTCGGCAAGGAGGAGATCGTGCGCCTCGCTGTGACCTGCCTGCTGGCACGCGGGCATCTGCTGCTGGAGGATCAGCCGGGCGTCGGCAAGACGATGCTCTCACAGGCGCTCGCCCAGGCGCTGGGGCTCGGCTTTCGGCGCGTGCAGTTCACGAGCGACCTGCTGCCGGCGGACATCCTCGGCGCGTCCGTTTATGATCGCGACAGCGGTGCGTTTCACTTTCACCGCGGCCCGGTTTTCACCCAGGTGCTGCTGGCGGATGAAATCAACCGCGCCACGCCGAAGACGCAGTCCGCGCTGCTGGAGGCGATGGAAGAGGGCCGGGTGACCGCAGACGGTGCCACGCATCCGCTGCCGGTACCGTTTTTTGTCATCGCCACGCAGAATCCTTCCACCCAGATCGGCACTTTCATGCTGCCGGAGTCGCAGTTGGACCGCTTCCTGATGCGCCTCGCGCTCGGCGTACCGGATCGCAATGCGGAGCGCGCCCTGCTCGAAGGGCAGGAGCGGCGCGAGCTGCTGCGCAAAATGGAGCCCGCGCTTTCCATGATCGAACTTCAGCAAATGCAGGACTGGACGCGTGCGGTGCATGCATCACCGGCGCTGCTGGACTACCTGCAGGAGCTGCTGGCGGCCAGCCGTGCGCATGGCGTGGGGCTCTCGCCCCGTGCGGGCCTCGCCCTGCTGGCCGCGGCGCGCGCATGGGCACTGCTCAGCGGGCGCGCCATGGTGCTGCCGGAGGACCTGCAGGCCGTGGCCGTTCCGGTCATGGGTCATCGTCTCGAGCATGCGCTGGATGGCACCCCGGGCGCGGAATTTGCCAGGCAACTGATCGCCGAGACACCGCTGCCGTGATGGTATGAAAACGCGTGTCCGCTGGAACCGCCACACCCTGGCACTCGCCGCCATCGTAGGCGGCATGTGGTATGCGGCCGAGGCGCAATCGAACGGCGCCGCTCATCTCATCGCCCTGCTCGCAGGGGCGATGGGCACCCTCTCCTGGCTGCATGCACGCGCGAACATGCGGGGTTTGAGCGTGCGCCTGGCAGGAGGAAGACCGGCGGCGCAGAACGAATCCCGGCGCATCGCCGTCGAGCTGCGGGCTGCGGGGTCGGTCGTGCCATGCGGACTTGAAGTCCGGGCGGCGGGAGCGGAGAAATCCGTCTTTGTGGAGCAGGTGCCCGCCCATGGCGTGACGCGGGTGGAACTGCCGCCGCCAAAGGGCCTGTCCGGCGAAGCCCTGCGCATCGTCGTGCGCAGTGTTTACCCCCTGGGCCTGTTCACGGCGGAGGCCGAGCTACGGACGTCATGGATTCGCCGCGTTCACCCGAAACCGGCGGGCGACCTGCCGCCGCCCGCGCCGGATTTCAATTTGCAGGGTGACGCGGCAGTCGTTGCCATGACGACGGCGAGAACCAGCGGCGGCGACGACTTCGCCGGACTGCGGGAATGGCGCGCGGGAGATTCACCGCGTCACATCGACTGGCGCGCGGCGGCGCGCGGCGGGCCGCTGATGGCCAAGACCTGGAGTTCGAGCCTCAAGGGCGTCGTGGCGCTGGATTGGAACACGCTGGCGCTGGCGCCCGCAGTTCGCGCCTCGCAATTCGCCCGCTGGATGGAGCAGTGTGAGAATGAGGGGCATCCGTATGAACTGCGCCTGCCGCAGGCGACGATCCGGGCCGGTCTGGGTCCCGCGCACATGCGCCGCTGCCTGGATGCGCTGGCGGGCCAGACGAACGCCGAAGAAGGAACGGCTGCGACCGGGGACCTGCGGGAACACGCGACGCGCGACGAAACCGACACCGGCTCCGAACATGCTGTGCATCTTCCACCGCGCCCGCTGCTGCTGCTGAGCCTCGCCATCCTGCTGGGGATCTGGCCGCTGCACGGCCACATCGCCGCCGCGGCGATCGCGCTTTGCGCGGTCAGTCTGATCTGGCGCGGCGTGCTGCGCAGGGGCGTGCCGCATGTCACGGTGCGCCTCGGCATGATCCTTGCCGGCACCACGGCCGTTTGGGACGAGTATGGCGGATTGCAGGGCATGGAGCCGGGCATTGCGATGCTCCTCGTGCTGGCCGGTGCAAAGATGCTGGAAAGCCGGACGCCGCGTGATTTCCAGATCATGGCCCTGATCGGCTGGTTTCTGGCGTTCTGCCTGCTGCTGCTAGACAATCAGCTCTCCCGCGCGTTGTGGGTGACCGGCGTCTTTGTCATGATCGCGGGCTGCATGGCGCGTTTCCGCCGCAACGCTCCCGGGGCGCGTGAGCCGGCGCGAACCACGGCGGTGCTCTTCGCCCAGGCGGTCCCGCTGGCGCTGGTGCTGTTCTTCGTGTTCCCGCGCGGGCTGATGAATCTCGGCGGTGCGCTGGGTCGCAGCCGGTTCGGAGAGACCGGCATCGACGCCTCGCTCGATCCAGGCCGCATCGCCTCGCTGGCATTGAGTTCCGGAGTGGCCTTTCGCGTCCGTTTTCCCGACGGCCCGCCGCCGCCGGTGGAGCAGCGCTACTGGCGCTGTCTCACGTTGTGGGATTGCGACGGTCTGAGATGGCGGCGCGGACAACGGCTCGGAAACGTCATCATTCCGCAGCGTCCCGAACCCGGCCGAGATGTGCGGCAGATCATCGACCTCGAACCGCACGGGAAGAACTGGGTGCCGGCACTGGACCGGCCGCTGCGGGCGATGGCGCGCAAAATTCTGCTGCTGCCGGACTTTGACGATTCCATCACCTCGCCCGTGCAGGTGAGAAATGCGGAGCGCATCGAGGTGCTCTCGCGCCTGGAACTGCCGCCACTGCGGGAACTGCCCGCCCATCATCGCGAGGCAGCCCTGCAGGTGCCGGAGGAGATCAGTCCGCGTTTGACCGAGCTCGCGGACGGCTGGCGGGCCGCCGCCGCGAGTGACGAGCAGATCGTTCAACTCGTGATCGACCACCTCCGCAGCCAGGGCTTCACCTACACCCTGGATCCGGGCGAGTATGCTGACGGCAACGGGCTGGAGGAGTTTCTGCTCGATCGCCGCACCGGATTTTGCGAGCACTTCAGCGCCGGCTTTGCCACGCTGCTGCGGATGGCCGGGGTGCCCTCGCGGGTCATCGTCGGCTATCTGGGCGGCGAGTACTCCGACCACAACGGCGGCTATCTCATTGTGAAGCAAAGCGATGTGCATGCATGGACGGAGGTATGGCTGGAGCGCTACGGCTGGCAGCGCATCGACCCCACGGCGGCGCTGGCGCCGGATCGTGTGAACATCGACCTGCGCGCCTGGCTGGCCGGCGGCGCGGAGGCCGCCGAGCGCCAGCGGCGCAGCCTCTGGGGGCGCACGACTCAGCGCATCCGCCTGCTGTGGGACAGCCTCAGCTACGCCTGGCAGGATGAAGTCATCGACTTCGATCAGGAGTCGCAGAGAAGTCTGCTGGAACGCTTCGGGCTGATGCGCAGTCGCGCAGTCCTGCTCGCCGTCAGTGCGCTGGCCGTGCTGCTTTTCGCCCTCGGCGTGGCCTGGTGGCTCCGGCGTCCGGCGCGATCAGCCGACCCATGGATGCGCGCCTGGCAGCGAGCGTGCATGAGACTGGCACGGGCGGGTGTCCGGCCGCGCCAGGCCAACGAAGGCCCCCTCGCCTATGCCAAATGTGTTTCCCAAATCCGTCCCGACCTCGCCGAAATGACGGGCCGGCTGGCCGAATTGTACGCCGCAGGCCGCTACGGCGGCGGAGGGGCCGGCATTCACGAATTCAAGACCCTGCTAGCCTCATTCAACCCACGGCGGAAAACGAAGTCTTGATGGTGCGCGATGCAGGGTTCGAACCTGCGACCCCTGCCGTGTGAAGGCAATGCTCTACCACTGAGCTAATCGCGCGAAAATCCGTGAGGGCCGAGTCTGTAACCGGACTTGGGGGGCGCGGCAACCGGATTTTTTCCGCCGCCGGACGCGCTACATTCTGCGCAGGCGGAACTGATGGAGGTACTTCAGCGGGGTGAGCCCTATGTGACGGTGGAAGTGATGCGTGAAGGCGCTCTGATCGCAGAAGCCGAGCATGCGGGCCACCTCGGTGATCTGGGCGCCCTCCTTTTGCAGCGCCTCGCAGGCGGCCTGGATGCGCAGCTTCATGATGAAGGCCTGGGGACTGGCACCAAAGGTCTCGACAAATTTGCGGTGCAGCTGGCGCGGCGAGAGATGCACGATCCGTGCGAGTTCGGTGATCGACACGCCGGTCCGGAAGTGGTCGCGGATGTAGGCGAGGGCGCGATCAATCTGAAGATAAGGCTGCAGCACCTGCTTCTTGCCCTCGAAACTCTGCACGGTGCCCATGATGCCGATGACGCGGCCGCGGGCGTCGAAAAGGGGCAGCTTGTTGGTGACGAACCAGTCGGGGATGCCCTGGTCGTTGAAGAACAGCTCGACGATGTGAAGCTTCGGTCGGCCGCTGGCTAGCACCTCCTCGTCGTCGCGCCGGAAGTTTTCAGCCAGGCGCGCGGGGAAGAGATCAAAGTCGTTTTTTCCGACGATGTCGGCTTCTTCACTGATGGCGAAGCGATCCATGAAACGGCGACTCGCGCACATGAAGCGGAAGCCGCCGTCCTTCGCGAAGAAGGCGAGATCAGGCAGGTGGTCGAAGAGCCGGTAAAAGGGGCTGTCCGCGCTGACACGACGGATGAAACGCTCGCGCAGCGCGGATGGGGCTTCAATGCGTGATGGTCGGCGGCTCACGCGGATCCCTTAGCATGCCCCGTCAAAAGCGCAGCCGGAATCCGGCGTAGGCACCGGTGCGCATGGCGGGAAAGCCAAGCACTTCCTGATAGCGCTCGCCGAGCAGATTCTCGACGCGGGCGAAGACCTCGAAGTTCTCGCACACCGCATAGCTCGCCGTCAGACGCAGGCGCAGGTAGTCCTCGACATCCCGCTGGGCTGCCCCGAAACCATCCTCGCGGTCGATGATGTAGAGCCCTCCGATGCCGAGGCGGAGCTTCGAAACGGGCTTCACCCAGACATCCCCCGACAAGGTATGTCGCGGGCGGCGCACGAGGCGCGTGCCCGCGGTGAGATCATCGGCGTCGAGGTAGGTGTATTGAGCGTTGAAACCGAAGGCGTCACAGACCTGCCAGTTCAGCGCCGTTTCCAGCCCCTGGGTGCGCGCATTGTTGATCTGCTGAAGCGGCCCAAACGGCGGCGTGAACACGATCAGATTGCTGATGCTGTTGCGAAAGTAGGTCAGGCTGATCGACGCCTTGTTGTTCGCAAACGGCTGCGAGATGCCGACCTCGACGCCTTTGCTCAGTTCCGGTTGGATGAGGGCCGGATTGCCGAAGAGTGCGGCTTCGCGGTTCTGCGGACTCGCAGGCGCAAAGGCGGTGCCGTAGTTCGCGTGCAGCACCGTTTGCGTCCACGGCACACGCCAGCTCGTGCCGGCGCGCCAGGTGGTGGCGTCCCTGAAGTCGGAATAACTGTCGTGGCGGATGCCGCCCAGCAGATTCCACCCCGGAAGGATTTCCGCCTGCGACTGGAGAAAGACCGCCCAGTTCGTCTCCGCCTGATCCACGTCGTAACCGTTCGCGGGGAAGGCGTTGTCGCTGCTCTGCGAATAGCCGCTGTCCTGAAGCCATGTGCCCGCCGTGATCGTCCAGCCCTCCGCCGCCTTGAACACGCTCTGATACTCCAGGAAATGGTTGCGGGAGGTGACACGGGCGTTCAGGCCGATCGCCGCGGGATTGAGGTTCGTGGACACCTGCCGGAAGTTTCCGAACTGATAGGTCAGCGTCTGGGTCCACCATTCTGTGGTCTCCCACACGATCCGGGGAGAAAGGCTCCAGAACTCGGTGAGCAGGTGACCGTCCGGGTCGTTGGCGCCGAAGCCCACGGTGGGGCCCGGGACACCGACATCCGCGTTGTAGTAGCGCAGGTCGAGATCAGCCCGCAGCGTGTCCGAAAGTTGCGCCCCGAATTTGGCGGCGGCGTTGTTCATCTGCATCTGGCTGTTGTCGCGGTAGCCCTGCGTGTCGGTGCGGCTGAGTTCGACGCTCCAGTCGAAAATGCCTGCGGAGCCGCGGATGCCGGCAGTCTCGCGGGAATAGCCGAAACTGCCGCCCTCCCAGGACAATATCGTCTCGGGTTTTTCGAGACCGCGCCCGCTGCGGGTGATGATGTTGATCACGCCGCCGAGCGTCTTGCCGCCATACAGGCTGGCTGCGGGGCCGCGCAGCACCTCGATGCGCTCCACATTGTCCAGCGCCATGGTCTCGATGTTGTAGAGGCCGGCGAGGTTGCCAGGAATCGGCCGCCCGTCGATGACGACGAGCGTCTGATCACTGTTCGTGCCGCGCAGAAAGATGCCGTTGATCGAGCCGGGCGTACCGCGGTCGGCGATGACGAGGCCCGGCACCTGTCTCAGCGCTTCTGGCAGCAGCTTGTACTGCTCTTGCTCGATCTTTTTGCGGTTGATCACCGTGACGCTCGAAGCGGTGCGCCAGGACTCCGTCTCGGTCCTGGTCGCCGTGACGACGACTTCCGGCAGGCCGCCGGAGTCCGGCTTGCCGGTTTTTTTAAGCGGTTCGGCGGCGAGGTGGAGCAGCGGGCCGAACAGGAGGGCCGTGAGCACGGGGCTCCGGCCACGGGGGATGTGGATGTACATGTCTTGTGTATTTTCATTGGTTCGATGAAATCATCCGCGCACCGCCATTTGGCGGGTCGGATGATGTGTTCGCAGCGAGATGTTCGGACTCCGGGTTTATGCGACGATGAGTCGCCGTGCCTCGCCCCCGCCTTCACCAAAGATTGCTCCCGATTGGCTTTGCTCCGTGCTCACGCACAAATGGGGGTCTGTAACCCGATACCGCAGCGCCACTGTGGCCGGTTCTCACGGCCTTCCCTGCATCTGCG
>CAYVQY010000004.1:0-63362 GCA_964452755.1 uncultured Prosthecobacter sp.
TCTTGCCCACGAGATGAGGTCATCTTGCCCACGGGATGAGGTCATCTTGCCCACGGGATGAGGTCATCCTGCCCACGAGATGAGGTCATGTTGACCGCGACAGGATGTGACCGGGCTCGATGACGAGGCTTTAGCCCCCATGATTTAGGCTCATATTGGACTTTTCTTTCGACAATATTTGATGATATGCCTAATTATCTAAGCATTCCACCCGATCCAACCCGTCTGCAATGCCCCTGTCACGTCAAGAAATGGATGACGAGGAAGTCCTGCACCTCCAGGTGTTGGGCTGGTGTGTGAAGCAGCGGCGGCAGGGACAGCACCTGACTCAGGAGGAGTTTGCGGACCTGTCTCACGTCTGCCGTGCGCAAATCCAGCATGTGGAGCATGCACGCCACGGGATGCGTGAGGGGACGAAATTCCGCCTTTGCACGGCGCTGGGCATCAGCGTGATCGAGCTGGATGCGGAGGTGGACCGGGTGAAGCAGCAGTGGCGGAAAAACGGGCCGCCGCCGGGTGCGGGCGAGGCCTAAATCACTGGCGGTGCGGACGGGCGGCGGGTGTGGTGAAGTAGCGGCCATAACGACGACCCCGCCATGCCTGTTCTTTTCGACTCTCCCGGCCTGACCTTTGATTCCGGCCAGCAGTTCGACGCGGCGGCACCGGAGCCGTCTCCCTACCAACCTAAAACTAGCAATCGCACCATGAGTAAATTCAAACTGGAACTGCAGAAGAAGACTGTGACGGACAAACTGGCGCTGGGCGACTCCCACATCACGGCGATGACCGGCAACGCCAACTACCCCGACGCCACCCGCGTGCCGACGGATGCGCAGGTGCAGACCGCGCAGGACGAACTGGCTGCCGCCAATGGCGAGGCGGACTCGGCGGAGGTGATCTGGAAGAACAAGATTGCCATGCGGGATGAGAAGGAGGCAGCCTGGGACGTGGTGATCACCGCGCGGGCGGGCAACTGCGAGGCGGTGACGCCGAACAACATCCCCGCGCTAACCAGCACGGGCTTCCCGCTGCGCAGCTCCAGTGTTCCCGTGGGCCCCCTGCCCGCCCCCGCTGATCTGCGGGCGAAACCGACGAACAACGAGGGCGAGATCGAGCTGCGCTGCAAGACGGTGAAGGGCGCGTTGACCTACGAGTGGCAGTGCCGCCTGCACGATGGCAACCCGCCGTGGGAGGCTTTCAAGACGAGTTCGACCGCGAAGATCCTCGCGTCCGGCCTGACGCCCGGCGCCGTCTATGCCTTCCGCGTCCGCGCCATCGGCACCGCCGGCCCCGGCACCTGGAGCGACGAGGCGGTGGAGCGTGCGCCGTGAGGCGATCCGTGAAATAGGCACTCCTGCCTGTGGGCGTTCCCCCATGGCAGGAGTGCCAGCACCTGAACGCTCCGCGCCGAACTACGAACCCAGAACGGCCTAAAGGCCGAACTACGAACCTGGAACGGCGAACTGCGAACCGAGAACCGAAGCGGGCAGGAGTGCCCGCGCTCCCTTCATCCCTCATCACGCATCTCCCCACGATGCCCTACGATCCCAGAACGGCCTAAAGGCCGAACTACGAACCGAGAACAGCGAACAGCGAACCGAGAACTGAAGCGGGCAGGAGTGCCCGCGCTCCCTTCATCCCTCATCCCTCATCCCTCATCCCCCACCACCATGCCCTACGATCCCAACTACCCACCGACGAACGCCCCGCTGGAGTCCGCGCCGATGCGCGAGCAGTTCACCGGGCTCAAAGACCTCATCGACGCCATCCCTGCCGGACCCCAGGGGCCGGAAGGTCCGCCCGGACCGGAAGGCCCGGAGGGACCGGTCGGTTCGGACGGCCCCGCCGGGGCCGACGGGGCGCAGGGACCTCAAGGGCCGGAGGGACCGCAAGGCCCGCCCGGAGAGGTCTCCCCGCAGCAGCTCAGCGACGCCATCGCGGGCACCAGCAGCAATGTGAACAGCGTGAGCCTGCTCTCCATGATCGTGAGCGATCCGCCCCAGCAGTTCGAGGTGCAGGCCATCGTGGACAAGATCGACGAGCTGATCAATACGCTCTATCGCTGACGGGATGACAAGATGACAAGGAGTGACGCCATCCTGGCGTCACCTGTGACGGCAGGATGCCGTCACTCCTTGGGGGGGCGGCAGCAAGGAGCCGGGGCGGCCCGCCCCGGGCTGGGGGATTGTGAAGGATGGGGTGGCGCTGGGTGGAAAGACAGGACCGGGCCGGTCCTGCTCCTTGGGGAGGATTTAGGGGGGCGAAGCGTGACCGTCTTGACATCCGAGTGGAATGGATGCCCTAAGTAGCCCCCTTCCCCCCCGACCCGCCCAACGCACATGCCAAAAGCCCTCATCATCGCCGAGAAGCCCAGTGTCGCAGCCGATCTCGCCCGCGCCCTGGCCAAAGCCCCCGGCATGAAGTCCTTCACCAAGGAGAAGGACTGGTATGAGAACGACACCCACGTCATCTCCTCGGCCGTCGGCCACCTCCTCGAACTCGGCATGCCCATGGTGGATGGCAAAAAGATCGGCTGGGGCTTCACCAGCCTGCCGATCATGCCGGAGGAGTTCGAGCTGAAACCGATCGAGAGCAGCGCGGACCGCTACAAACTGCTGACCCGGCTCATCAAGCGCAAGGACGTGGACGAACTGATCAACGCCTGCGACGCCGGGCGCGAGGGGGAACTCATCTTCCGATACATCGTGGATGCCACGAAAACGAAGAAGCCCGTCAAGCGCCTCTGGATGCAGTCGATGACCCAGGGCTCCATCCTTGAGGCCTTCAAGAAACTGCGCAGCGACGAGGAAATGCAGCCCCTGGCCGACGCCGCCAAGTGCCGCAGTGAGAGCGACTGGATCGTCGGCATCAACGGCACCCGCGCCCTGACCGCGCTGAACTCCCGCCACGGCGGCTTCCGGCTCACGCCGGTCGGCCGCGTGCAGACGCCCACGCTTTCCATCCTGGCCAAGCGCGAGCGGGAAATCGCCGCCTTCGAGCCGCGGACGTATTTCGAGGCCATCGCGCTTTTTGAAGTGAAGGCCGGCCAGTATCAGGGCCGCTGGATCGACGAGTCTTTTAAAAAGGACGAAACCGACGAGCACAAGAAGGCCGAGCGCATCTGGGACGAGGCCAGCGCCCGGGCCATCGCCGAGCGCTGCATCGGCAAGCCCGGCGTCATCGAGCAAACCGTCAAACCCGCCCGTCAGGCCGCGCCGCTGCTCTATGACCTCACCACGCTCCAGCGGGAGGCCAGCAATCGCTTCGGCTTCTCCGCGCGGCGCACGCTGCAGATCGCCCAGGCGCTGTATGAGAAGTTCAAGGTGCTGACCTATCCGCGAACCGACTCACGGCACCTGCCGGAGGATTATCTGCCCACGGTCACCTCCACGCTGAAGACCTTCGCCAGCCACGACAGCCGGAAGCAGGACGCGCTGCCGCATGAACTCGGCACGCACGCCGCCACCGCCCTGGACAACGGCTGGGTGCGTCCGAACAAGCGCGTCTTCGACAACAGCAAGGTCAGCGACCACTTTGCCATCATCCCCACCGGCCTGATTCCGCCGAAGGAGCTGCCGGAAGCCGAGCAGAAGCTCTTTGACATGGTGGCACGCCGCTTTGTGTCCGTCTTTTTCCCCGCCGCCGAGTTTGAGGTGACCTCCCGCATCACCCGCGTGGGCCGGGACGCCTTCAAGAGCGACGGCAAGGTCCTCAAGTCCCCGGGCTGGCTGGCTGTTTACGGCAAGAAAGCCGCCGAGGAATCCGCCGAAGGTGAAGAGAAGGACGCCAAGCTCCTCGTCGCCGCGAATGACGGCGACTCGGCCGACACCCTCGACGTCGAAGTGGACGAGCTGCAAACCAAGCCGCCGCCCCGCTACACGGAAGCCACCCTGCTCTCCGTCATGGAGGGGGCCGGGAAATTCGTCGAGGACGAGGAACTGGCGGAGGCCATGAGCGAGCGCGGTCTCGGCACGCCCGCCACACGCGCGGCGATCATCGAAGGCCTCATCATGGACCGCTACATCGAGCGCGTGCAGCGTGACATGCATGTGACCGCCAAGGGACTCGCCCTCATCGAGCAGATCGGCGCCATTGGCATCGACTCCCTGAGTTCCCCCGAAATGACCGGGCAGTGGGAGTACAAGCTGCGCCAGATGGAGCATCGCGAGCTCGACCGCACCACCTTCATGCGCGAGATCCGCAAAGTGACCAAGGACGTGGTCGAAAAGACCCGCGCCTACTCCAAGGCGGTGAAGGAAAAGGTCTATCCCGAGTTCAAGGCCGTCTGCGGAGTCTGCGGAAGCACCGAGGGCTACAAGCAGACCGAGGAGTTCTACGGCTGCAAGAACCCCAAGTGCAAGGTGCGCGTCTATAAGAACGTGGCCAGCCGCGCCCTCAGCGAGGATGAAATCCGCACCCTGATCGAAAAGCGCTTCGTCGGTCCGCTGGAAGGCTTCCGCAGCAAGAAGGGCAAGGAGTTCAACGCCGCCCTGCAGATCAAGGACGACATGAAAGTGGCCTTCGTCTTCGAGGGCAACGATCCGGACGCCATCAACTGGGAGGAATGCCCCGTGATCACCGACTGCCCCGTGTGCGCCAAGAAGGGCCGAGCAGGAGAGAAAATCT
Organism: uncultured Prosthecobacter sp.; assembly: GCA_964452755.1. Classification (GTDB taxonomy): domain Bacteria; phylum Verrucomicrobiota; class Verrucomicrobiia; order Verrucomicrobiales; family Verrucomicrobiaceae; genus Prosthecobacter. The sequence continues at coordinate 4,627 of CAYVQY010000004.1, forward strand.
ACGACACGCCGGACGCCTACCAGTGCCGAATCGCCGCCACGGAGTCCGGCAAGTGCAACGCCAAGCTGCCGAAGAAGCTCTGCCAGAAGGACATCACCGCCGAAAACGCCCGTGAATTCTTCAAGGACGGCAAGACCTCCCTCATCACCGGGATGATCTCCAAGCGCGGGCGCCCCTTCAGCACCTTCCTCGTCTGCACGCCGGGCGAGAAGCGCATCATGAGCTGGGAATTCCCGCCGCGTGAAGCCAAGCCGAAAGCCGCCGCCGCAGCCAAGAAACCCGCCGGCGTCAGGGGCCGGGCTAAGAAGAAGCCGGCTTCGACTTGATCAGGTGGGCGTACTTGTCTTTCCAGTCATCCGGAAGACGCGCAGGGCGGCCTTCCGGCATTTGCACCAGCGCCAGTGACTGGCGGCAGGTGATGAGCAAAGCGTTGTCTTCGACACGCCGAACCTCGAACGCACACCAGAAGCGCACGCGCTCGACACTTTCGAGCCTGCCGTGGATGACCAGTTCGTCGCCGAGCTTGGCCGGCTTTTTGTAGTCGATCTCGGTGCGGACGACGACCGGATAGAGGTGGGTCTGCGCCATCTCGCGCAGCTTCATGCCGAGCAGCGCCGCGAGCCGTGTGCGGGCGGTTTCGATCATGCGGAGGTAGGCGATGTTGTGTACCACTCCGCCGCAGTCGGTGTCGAAAAACATGACCTCCTCGCGGGTCTCTATCGTCGGTGTTTCCATGAATCAGTTCAACTCGGCCCGCACGGCGGCCTCGTCAATGCCGCGCAGTTGGAACACGCGCAGGACCGTGTCCTCGATGAGATTGTTCGGGCAGGAGGCTCCGGCCGTGATGCCGACCGTCACCGGACCGTCACCGGCCAGCTTCGAGGAATAACTCTCTTTTTCCGCCTTCAGATGGAGATCAAAGTGAACGATCTGCTCCAGAGACTTGAGGCAGTCGGCGGTGCGGATGAAGAAGGTCGGCAACTGCTGCTCACCGATTTCGACGAGGTGGGTCGTATTGGAACTGTTGTAGCCGCCGACGACGAGGAGGACGTCCAACGGCTGCCGCAGCAGTCCGAAGAGCGAGTCCTGGCGTTCCTGCGTGGCTCCGCAGATGGTGTCGAACACCTGGAAATTCTTCGGCCCTTCCTCGGGGCCGTGGCGGTCCATGACAGCCTGCTGCAGGCGGCGCTGAACCTCCTCGGTTTCCGACTTCAGCATGGTCGTCTGATTCGCAACGCCGACACGCGACAGGTGCAGGTCAGGATCGAACCCCACCGAATGCGCTCCGGCCGGGAAGCGCTTCAAAAAGGCCTCCCTGTCCCCGCCCTTGCGGATGTAGTCGCAGACGTAGTCCACATCCGCCAGCGTGAGGACGACCAGATAGTTGCCCATGCCGTCGTCCCCCATCGCGCGTGACGAGGTGGCGCGGGTTTCCTCGTGACTGGCCTTGCCGTGAATGATGGAGGTGAATCCGTTCTTCGCATACTGGCGCACGCGCTTCCACACGCTCATCACGTCCCCGCAGGTGGTGTCCACCACGAGGCAGCCGCGCTCGGAAATGAGCTTCATGAGCCGCGTCTCGGCGCCGAAGGCCGGCACGATGACCACATCCTCGCTCGTCAGCGTGGCGATGGTCGCCTCGTGTTCGGAGATCGGCACGCTGATGACGCCCATTTCGCTCAGTTGGCGGTTGACCTCCTGGTTGTGGATGATCTCACCGAGCAGATAGACCTTCCGGTCGGCGAAGACTTTGCGCGAAGCGTAGGCCAGATCGATGGCGCGCTCCACGCCGTAACAGAAGCCGAAATCGCGGGCCAGCCGCACGGTCGTGCCGCCAACAGTCATCGAATTTCCGCGTGCGCGGATTTTTTCCACGATGACGCTGCGATAATGCGTCTCCACTTCGGCCTGGACACGCTCCATGACCTCCGGGGTGCGGATGTTCACACGGCGGGAGGCGGGAGCGGCGGTTGGAGCGGACATCGAACGAAGTGGAGACTGCCTGGGCGGAAGGCGGGGATCAGTAGTACATTTTGCCCTTGGCAGCGTCTTCAAAGACCTTGCTGCTCATCATGTAAGAGTCCGGCGGGTCGGCCAGGGTGCTGTCGTCCAGAACCGGGAGCGTCTTGCCGATGGTGGCGTCTTCGGGATGCGAGGCGGCGATGATCAGCGGCGTACCCACCTTGACCATGCTGAAGATCTTCTGCGCGGACTTGATCGGCAGGCGGACGCAGCCGTGGGTGCATGGATAAGGCTTCACCCAGCCCCAGTGCATGCCGTAGGCGGATTTGAACTCCATCCAGAAGGTCATCGGGTAGCCGGCACCGGGGCTGCTGACGCGGCGGCGGTTGGCCGTCTTGCTGTAAATCGTGAAGGTGCCGTGCGGGGTCGGCGTGCTGGCCGTGCCGACGGAGCAAGGCGTGGCAAGGAGGACTTCGTTGCCTTCCATCACATAAACACGCTGAGCGCCGGTGCTGAGCTTCACCTTCACGTTGGAAGGATTCTTCACCGCCTTGGCGGGCGGATCGAAGTGAACGGAGTAGTTACCCTTTTTCGGGGTGGCGCACTGGCTGAGCGTCAGGGCGAGGCCTGCAAAAAAGGCCACTTTGATGGAGCAACGGAGGGCTGATGAGATGGTTTTCATGCGAGCGTGCATCTAGCACGGGTTTCCCCGCACACCACTGGTTTTTGTTCGCCAGCCTGATATGAGAAGGCCGCGAAACTTTGCCCGGGGCTTCGCGTTGTATCCGCCTTCATGCCTTCCCCCACCCTGATCGACGTCCTCGTCCGCACCGCCGCCAGCGCCGGATGCGAGGAACCCACCCGTCTCCGCCACTCGCTCGAACTGGCGGCGGACAACCGCCAGCCGCTGATCGAGGCCCTGGTGGATTCGAACATGGTGGACGAGGACAAGTTCTTCTCCCACCTCGCCACCGGCCTCGGCATGCCCTACGCCGACGAAGGTGTGGCCGAGGCTGCCGAGGGCCTGCACGCGCGTTTTCCCGCCAAGCTGGCCCTGCGGCACCGCATCTGCCCGGCGGAGGTTTCCAACGGCGAGGTCACCATCCTCACCTACAATCCCTTCGATCTCGGCGCACGGCAGGCCGTCGGCCAGGAACTGCGGAAACGCGTCCACTGGCAGATCGCCCCGCGCCACCGCATTCTTGAAGCCCTGCACCAGGGCTACGGCGTCGGCGCGGAAAATTTCGAGGAACTCCTCGAAGGGCGCGAGGCCGGCGATGACAACGACGACCTCAAGCAGGAGACCACCGTGCTCGACGAGGCCGACGAGGAGGCCACGGTCATGAATTTCGTCAATCAGGTCTTCCGCGAGGCGCTGAAGGAACGCGCGACCGACATCCACGTCGAACCGCTGGAGCGCGATCTGCGCATCCGCTACCGCGTGGATGGCAAGCTGCTCGAAGTCCCCGTGCCGCCCAACATGCGCCTGCTCCAGGCCTCGCTCATTTCCCGCCTGAAGATCATGGCGCACCTCGACATCGCCGAGCGCCGCATGCCGCAGGATGGCCGCATCAACCTCGAACTCGATGGCGAGCCCATCGACGTGCGCGTCGCCACCATCCCGAGCGTGAACGGCGAATCCGTGGCCCTTCGTCTCCTGACCCGGAAGAAGTTCGACCTCCAGGCCCTCGGCCTCGACGACAAGACCGAAGCCACCATCCGCAAGCTCCTCGCAGCCCCGAACGGCATCATCCTCGTCACCGGCCCCACCGGTTCCGGCAAGTCCTCCACCCTCTACACCTTCCTCAAGGAGCTGAACACCAAGGAGCGGCGCATCGTCACCATCGAAGACCCGGTGGAAAACAAGCTCGACGGCATCATCCAGATCGCCGTGAAGCCGGAGATCGACCTCACCTTCGCCGCCGGCCTGCGCAGCATTCTCCGTGGTGACCCCAACGTCATCATGGTCGGGGAAATGCGCGACCAGGAGACCGTCGAGATCGCCATCCGCGGCGCTTTGACCGGTCACTTGGTTTTCTCCACGCTCCACACTAACGACGCCGTCGGCGGCATCTCCCGTCTGCTCGACATGGGCATCGAGCCCTTCATGATTTCCTCGTCGGTGCGTGCCTTCCAGGCCCAGCGTCTCGTGCGCACGCTCTGCGGCATCTGCAAGCAGCCCGCACACCACGAGGACAGCCATCTGCGCAGCATCGGCTTCCCGATGGAATGGAAAGGCAAGCTCTTCAAGCCGGTCGGCTGCCGCGCCTGCCGCAACACCGGCTTCACCGGCCGTCTCGCCATCATGGAGATCTGTCTGATGTCCGAGGCGCTGCAGGACAAGATCAACAACCGTGTTAACACCATGGAGCTCAAAGTCCAGGCGCTGAAGGACGGCATGGTCCCCATGCGCCAGTACGGCTTCCGCAAAGCCGCCGAAGGCATCACCACCATCGAGGAGGTGATGACCGTCACGGCGGCGAGCGAGTAACCAGTGGGCAGCAGTCGGTTGGCAGTGATCAGTAGCAAGCCCCCATCTCAATCCGCATGAATTCGACCTCTCGAAACCCCATCGTTCGCAGTTACCGCGATCTCGAGGTGTACAAGGCCGCATTCAAGCTCCAGCAGGACATCTTCAAACTGACGAAAAAATTTCCCCGTGAAGAGATGTATTCGATGACTGACCAGGTGCGACGAAGCTCACGGGCAGTTGGGGCCAATCTGGCTGAAGCGTGGGCGAAGCGGCGCTACGAGGCGCATTTCCTGAGCAAACTGACAGACTCCGATGGTGAGCTGCAGGAAACCACCCACTGGATCGACAGCGCGTTTGCTTGTGAATACCTCACCGAAACTCAACACACGTTCCTGTTGAACTCCATTTCATCCATCGGTTCCATGTTGGGAAAAATGATCGCCACACACCATTCTTTCTGCCGCTGACCACTGGCTACTGCCAACCGGCCACCACTCACCGAACAATGCCCGCCTTCGCCTACACCGCCCTCACCACCACCGGCCAGACTGTGACCGGCTCCATCACCGTGGGATCCCGGGCGGAGGCGTTTCGAAAGATCGAGGCGCAGGCGCTGACGCCGGTCAAGGTCACGCAGGAGGAGAAAACGGCCGCCGCCAAGGCAAAAGCGGACGCCGAAGCCGGACCGGTGAAATTGAAACGGGCGCAGTTGATCCAGTTCACCGAGGAAGTCGCCGACCTGCTCGACGGCGGCCTGCAGATCGACCAGGCCTTCCGCGTCATGCAGGAGCGGCAGGAGGCCGAGGTCATGCGCCGCGTCGCCACGACAATGCGCAACGAACTGCGCGAGGGTTCATCCGTAGCGAAGGCGCTGAAAAAAGCCTCCCCCAGTTTTGACGAACTTTACTGCAACCTCGCCGCCGCCGGGGAGGTCAGCGGCTCGCTCCCCAGCATCCTGCGACGCCTGGCTTCGAACCTGAACGTCATGGCCGAGCTTCAGGCCAAGGTGACCTCGGCCATGATCTACCCGGCCTTCCTGATCGGTGCCTGCGTCGTGCTCATGGTCGTCTTCATGACCTTCATGGTGCCGCAGATCACCGACCTGATGTCCAAAAACGGCCAGCAGCTCCCCGCCGCCACGCAGTTGCTCATCAGCTTCAACAATTTCCTCGCCTCCTGGTGGTGGGCCATCGCCGCCGCGATCACCGCCGTCGTCCTGACCTTCCGCGGCTACATCTCCAGCCCGAAGGGCCGCCTGTGGTGGGACGAGACCCGGCTGAAGCTCCCGCTCTTTGGCGCGATCATGAGCATGCGCTTCTACGCCCAGTTCGCCCACTCGCTGGGCAACCTGATCACCAACGGCGTGCCGCTGCTCAACAGCATCCGCCTTGTCTCGAAGATCTCCGCCAACGTCTTCATCCAAAACCTCCTCGCCAAAGTCACGGCGATGGTGTCCGAAGGCGCCCCCCTCTCCACCGCGCTGCGGAAGGCCGGCAGCTTCCCCCTCCTGCTCGCCGACATGATCGCCGTGGGCGAGCAGACCGGCCAGCTCGGCAAGTCGATGGAAAAGTGCGCCAACCGCTACGACAAGGAGCTCGACAAGCGCATCAAGCGCATGACCGCCATGATCACGCCGATCATCCTCGTCATCATGGCCGTCATGGTCGGCACCGTCGCCTACTCCATCGTCGCGGCCATCGCCCAGAGCGTCACCGGCATCCGCCGCGGTTGATTCGGCGAAACCTCGGCTATTTCTTCCTGTTCACCCCGTTCAAAACGCTGTTCACTCCGTTCCGTCATGAAAATCCGCACCTCGACATCCCGCGCCCATCCGGCCGCCTTCACCCTCATCGAAATCGTCATCACGCTGACCATCATCGCCATCCTGGCCTCCGGCTCCATCTACCTGCTCAAAGGTCAGATCGACTCCGCCAAGGACACCCGCGTCGGCAGCGACCTCCAGGCCATCGGCCTCGCCCTCCAGTCCTACGAGTCACGCGCCCTGCGCAAGCCCACGACCGAGCAGGGCCTGAAGGCGCTGGTCGAAAAGCCCGTCATCGAGCCCATCCCTGAAAACTACCGCGCCTTCATGAAGGAGATGCCAAAGGATCCCTGGGGCCAGGAATACAAGTACCGCATCCCGCCGCAGAAGTCGAAAGACGACTATGACATCTGGTCCGTCGGTCCCGACGGCCAGGACGGCACCCCGGACGACATCGGCAACTGGAAGCCCGCCAACTAGCCTTTCCCATGAAGCATGAACCCGTGACGGGCCCCCACCGGAATGCCTTCGGCATGCGGTACACGTCGCTGGTTCACCGGCGTCCCCCCGCTTCCTCGCGGGGGTTCACCCTCGTCGAAATCATCGTCGCGCTCACCATCGTCGCGATTCTTGCCGTGGGGGCGATGCCCTTGCTGAAGGGCTTTCAGGACGAGCGCCTGGCCCGCGAGCCCGTGGCCAAACTCGTCGAACTCGCCCGCGAGGTGCGCATGCGTGCCATGACCGAGAAGCGCCCCTACCAGGTGGCTTTCCACGGTCGCGGCTTCACCGCCTCCCGCTATTTCAATCCCTACCTCCAGCTCTCGGAGCTGGAGGACTTCGTCGCCACTGCGGGCAATCCGCCGCCGGAGGAGGATGGGTTCGACGTCAACGACCTCGACAACGGCGGCAAGCTCACCAAGACCACCGAGCTGCCGCTCGCACCTCCACCGCCGAAATACGACGAGCACTGGACGGAGAAGTACGAAATGCCGCCTGACATGCAGTACGCCATCCAGTTCTGGTATGACAACGAGCCCACCTATCTCGAGGGCGACCTTGTGAAGCTCTGGGTCTTCCAGCCCAGCGGCATCTGCCAGCCCCTCAAAGTTCACATCGAACGTGAATCCGCCACCTTCGATGTCGAGTTCGCCGCCCTCACGGCGGACATCGTCAAAGAAAGCGTGGACATGCGATGAAAACTCAAGCGAAGAGCACGGGACAAAAAGCAGCCGACCGGAGCAAGTCCCGGTCCGGTTCCATGTCTGCGAGTTCGTCCTTCCTTATTCGTCCTTCGTCATTCCGCCGCAAAGGCGGCGGCTACATCCTTTTCGAGCTCGTACTCGCGCTCGGCATTTTCGCCATCGCCGTGCTCGGCTTGGCCAAGTCTCTCGACCAGGCGCTGGAGACGGCGAATCTCCTGAAGCGCGACCAGATCATCCGCATCGGCATGCGCAATTTCTTCGAGGAGATCCGGCGCAAGCCGCTGCGGGACATGAGCACCACCATGATGGACGAGACCTACGGCGTCACCTACACCAGCAGCACGGAGCCGGTGACGCTGCGCACCACCAGCGGCGGAAACCTCTCCGACATCTACAACCTCACCATCGTCGCCACCTCCACCTTCAACGACGTGCCGCAGGAGGACACCCTGAGCGTTTATGTTTACAAGCCCGCGCAGAAGTAGGCGGCGCTCCGCCTTCACCCTGATCGAGGTCGTCATCGGCATGACGATCCTCTCTATGATCACGGTCACCCTCTTCGCCATCATCCGCGGCTCCATGCGCGGCGCTTCGGAGATCGAGCAGCTCCAGCGGGAGAGCGATTCGGTGAACCGCTTCATCGACCTCAGTCGCAAGACCTTCGCCTCCCTGCCCTCCACCGCCACACTGAAACTGAAGCTCGTGCAAAACACCGAGCCCATCATCCAGGAGCTCACCATCGTCGGCTCACCCGACTGCTTCCCCTTCGGCCTGAACCCCATCACCCTGAAGGACACCACCCTGAGCCTCCGTCCGCATCCCGACGGCCTCGTGGACGACAACCAGATGCCGCTGAACTACCTCTGCCTCTCCCGCGAGGATCTCATCCCGCAGACCGACGACCGCCAGGGCGGCATCCGCCAGGAGACCACCGGCCTCTACGCTCCTGATGAGGAAGGGCGCTACTGGATGCCGCTGCTGCCCGACGTCGTCTCCTTCAAATGGCGCTTCTATGTCGAAAAAGACGAAACCTGGTCCGAGGAATGGTCGAAATCCGCGTGGCCGGACCTCATCGAAGCCGAGCTCGTGCTTAAAAACCGCACCCGGCCCATCCGCATGGTCTTTTCGACACCGGTCATCGAACTCTCCCCGGGACGCACGCCTTCGGGTTCCTCGTCTTCTTCAAGCAGCAGCAGCACCTCGACCTCGACAGGCGGAGGCGCACCCCAACCCACCGGCGCTGGCGGCGGCGGTGGTCGTGGTGGTGACGGCGGTGGTCGTGGTGGCGACGGCGGCGGTCGTGGTGGCGACGGCGGTGGGCGCGGCGGTCCTGGCGGTGGTCCCGGCGGCGGGGGAGGCCCTCCCGGCGGTGGCGGCGGAAGCTTCGGCGGAGGCGGGGGCGGTGGACGTTAACCGGAAAACACACTTCGCATGACATTCACCTCCACTCTTCGCAGCACGCCCATCCGCGCCCGCACCGCCCTCCTGCGGCGGGATCGCGGCTCCGCCCTCATGCTCATGATCTGGGCCGTCCTGCTCATGTCCATCACCGTCCTCGGTGTCGTGCAGTACATTCAATCCAGCGCCAGGGAGGCCACCCTCGCCGCCTACGAGTTCCGCGCCCTCCACCTCGCGGAGAGCGGCCTCGCCGTCGGCATGCACCCCAGCACCCGCCGTGGTGACCTCGTCCTGAAGCAGTCGGTCGGCCCCGACAGCGGCTTCGACGTCGTCATCAACTACGAAGGCGCCCGCATCCCCATCAACTACGCCACCGACGAGCGCCTCCGCGAGGCCATCTACAACCTCTTCATCTACTGGCAGCTCGACGCCGAATCCGCCGCCATCGCCGCCGACTCCCTCGCCGACTGGATCGACAACGACAGCACCCCCCGCGCCAACGGCGCCGAGTCCGACTACTACCAGCAGCTCGGCATCTACGACGCCCCCCGCAACCGCGGCTTCATCCGCGTCGATGAAATGCTCCTCGTCCGCGGCATGGACGCCGTGGACCGCAAAAAACCCACCTGGCGCGACTACTTCAGCATCTATGGCGAAGGCCAGATCGACCTCCGCACCGTCTTCAAAGACGTCCTCCTCGCCGTCACCGGCGCCTCCGAAACCGACGTCACCCGCTTCATCACCGAGCGCGACGGTGCCGACGGCATCCCCGGCACCGAAGACGACCGCCGCATTCGCGATGACGAGGCCTACCAGCTCCTCGGTCTCAGTGGCGACCGCCTCGCCGCCATCCGCGGCATCGTCAACGACGACGACACCAGCCTCCGCCGCATCACCAGCATCGGCTGGGTTGGAGAAAAACGCGCCAAGATCATCGTCGTCACCCGCCGCGACGAATCCACCGGCGCCCTCACCTACCTCGGCCGCATGGAGGAGTGAATCCCCCGGCCCGGCTCGGAGGCGGGAACCATTCCCGGAGGGCAGGCACTTTGTTCGGAAAGTCGTGAGACAGGCAGCCTGCCTGTGGGTTGGGGGCCGCCGCTCCCCCTTCGTGAAACCGGCTTCCAGCCGGTGCATCGGGAGCGCAAGTCTCCCACCCACCGCCTAACGACCCAAGCTCAGCGACCCGGCGCACGGGAGGCGACGATTGCAACCGCGACGCTCCCGCCGGGTTCGCTGCAGCGCCTGGTTAGGCCTTCTTGCGAACATACTCCCAAGCCTCCTCAATGCTGTCGAAGATGCTCTTCGCATCTGTCGCAGGCTGTGTGCTGTTGATGCCATGAATAAGTGTGCCGATGGCGGGCAGACACGCATCGCTGCCGACAATCGCTGTGGGAACATGGTGGTCTGAACCAGCATCCAAAACCATATCCATCTCGTCTCCCCAAGTGTATGAAAGCTCTCGCAAATCCAAAATGAGGGCTGCGGGATGCCACATCGCGATACCCGTGTGTGCAATGCCGCAAATGAAGTGAGCGTCTGGAGCGCCTGCAGAGCCGGGCCGATACGTGCCGCTGAACTTGGCGATCAACGTATACCAAAACCGATTCTTGCCAGTCGTCTCCAGCCGGAACTCGTAACGGATGTCCGTCTCTTTATCGAACGATACGGGTTGGAGTTGCATGTGGTGTTGAAGGCCTAACGATAGAGGAATGGCGCGCCGGGGGGAAGCTAGTTTTGATCAGGCGGCTTCCTCGGCGTCGCCATCTCCGACTTGTTGTGCTTCTTTGTTACCAGAAGAATGGCCGCGGCTTGGATACGCCTTCGAGAATCTGATGAGCGTCTCTACGGGATCGCTTGCAACGCCAATGCTCCGCCTCGGGACACGTCGCGTCAAGCCGTCCGCATACCCACTCAGCTTGCTTCCGTCCGATGGAAAATGCCGCCTGAAACAGGAAAAATAGCGCCTCGCTCCTTGAGGATACCGGCTGAACTCCTTCCGCAACTGCAACGGCTGCCTTCAGGGCTCGCTCCGCGTGATTCGGTTGATTCCACTCTGCGAGTGCTGCCACCTCCCAAGCTCGAACCGCAGATCGCTTGTAGTCATCGTCGCAATCGGATGCCGCCTTGGCCGCGAGCTTGGCGATGGCTACAGGATCGGAATCGGTAAAGCGTGCCACCCATGCCAACGCTTGGGCTCGAAACCAAGGCTCGCTGACGGTCTTCGCCTTAGCCAGGGCTTGCTTTGGACTGGACTTGGCAAGCGCACTCGCCTGATCCCGTTGGTGAGTCGCACTCATTTTTCTGCACAACATTGAAGATGGTTAACAGATCGTGAGGTTTGTCAGCAGCTTTATCGCCAACGATTTTGTCGGAAAAGTACGGGCTGGGACGCTCATGAGTGTTGTTTTACACTCCCATGCCGTTGCTGGGCAACAAAAATGTGGCTTTGCAACGGCATAGGAGGGTCAATTCCATGTGTGAATATTCCACCCACCCAACCCAAACTGGAGGAACAACTGCGCGGCGTGATGCGGCTGAAACAGTACAGCAGGAGGACCGAAGAGGGTTACGTGCAGTGGTACAAGCGCTATGTCGTCTTCCAGTCGCAGGTGACGGGTCGGATGCGTCATCCCAAAGAGATGGGGGCGGCAGAGGTGACGGCATTCTTGACGAATTTAGCCGTGAACAAGAACTTGGCGGCCTCCTCCCAGAATCAGGCACTGATTGCACTGGTGTTCCTCTATCGGGAGGTGCTCAAAATGGAGCTGGAGGGGATCGACGCGGTGCGGGCCAAGAGATTGAAGTGTCTGCCGGTGGTTTTGACGCAAGACGAGGTGAAGACCCTGCTGGCAGGTGTGAAGGGGGCGGCAGGGCTGGCGGTGAAGCTGCTCTACGGTTGCGGATTGAGAGTCGCGGAGGTGCTGGCCCTTCGGATCAAGGACGTGGATGTGGGAGGGGGGAAGATCGAGGTGCGCGGCGGTAAGGGGAATAAAGACCGAGTCATCACGCTGCCTAAATCCCTGCGGCACCCAATTGAAGATCATGTGAAGCAGGTGCGGGCCATCTTTGACGCCGACCGGAGGGACGGAGTGCCGGGCGTGGCGATGCCAAAGGCCTATGATGTGAAGAGCCCCAAAGCCGCCGAGAGCTGGCCGTGGTTTTGACTCGCACGCCTCCTCCGGCGTGTCTCGCCCTTCGGGCTGCCTGGCGGCAGTCTATCTCGCGGCTCCCGCCGCCGCTCGGTTGGTTCTTACCTTCGGCGAAGATGTGGGAAGACAAGGAGCGTGATGGCAGCCCGCGTTCTGGCGAACGCGCCTTCGCTCCTGAATAACAGGTGGCTGCCTGTCTCACGCGGAATGGCTCAGCAGCAGGTCCCGTCTTGCAAGAGGCCCGCGACCGTTTGCCTCAAGATGGCCACAAGACACACAAATAGGCCGCGTAAATCCCCAGAAAAACCCCGCCCTCCACCCGTGAAATGGAGCGTTGGCTGAAGGCAAAGGGCAACATCAGCAGGCTCACTCCCAACATAACTCCCGCATCCCGCACCCCGACCCCGGCGACCTTCAGCGGCAAGATTGAAGCGGTCAGCCCGAGGATGCCAAGAATGTTGAAGATGTTGGACCCCACGATGTTCCCGATGGCCACGTCGGACTCCTTTTTGACCGCCGCCACGAGACTTGTGGCTAGTTCCGGGAGGCTTGTTCCGGCGGCAACGATGGTGAGGCCGATCACAGCCTCGGAAACCCCGAAGGTGCGCGCCATCCCAACGGCGCCAGTCACAAACAGGTGCGATCCGAAGACCAGGACCCCGAGGCCGCCCGCGATCAGAAGCCCGCAGAGCCACACTGGCACGGGAGCGGCCACAAAATTTTCGGCGGCAGGCTCCTCAGGCTCTCTGCGCGCTGTCCGGATAGAAAAGACGATGTAGGCGCACAAGCCTGCAAAGAGCAGAACGCCGGCGAGACGCGACACCTGCCCGCAGGCCACAAGTCCAACCCCCACCGCCGAAACGATGAGCAGGAACGGGATCTCACGCCTGATCAGATCCAGGTGGACACTCGGAGGCCTGATCAACGCCGTAAGGCCGAGGATCACGGCAATGTTGAAGATGTTGGACCCCACGACATTCCCGACCGCCACGTCATTGGCGCCCTGCATCGCAGCGGAAAGACTCACCAGAAGCTCGGGTGAACTCGTCCCGAAGGCAACCACCGTGAGGCCAATGACCAGGGGGGGAATGCCGAAATGCGCGGCAAGGCGCGAACTTCCCCGGACAAGGCTCTCGGCCCCGACGTAAAGAAACACGATTCCGATGATGATTGAGAGCATCTATTTTTTTGGAGGGCGTTGGAGTGGATTCACCGCGGGCGTCACGACGGCGCGGGTGATTCCAGGGCCGGTTTCTACGTGCAGGGACGCGTATGAACAAGCCTAAACACGCATCCGCCATCGTGGCCCCATCTCCCTCCTCAGGCCTAGCGTCCTTTCCGCTCCCTCTGCCGTGACCGGAACTCCGCCGGGCCGCATCCGACCTGCCGCGCGAACATGCGGGTCAGGTAGTGCCGGTTCGGAAAGCCGGTCTCGATGGCGATCTGATCGACCGTCTTGTCGGTGAGCGCCAGCGCCTCGCCGGCCAGGCGGATGCGCGTGCTCAGCACATAGGCGGCGGGCGTCTGGCCGGTGTGTTCGCGGAATGTCCGGATGAAGCGCTCCACGCTCATGCCCGCACGCTCGGCGAGGAAGCGGTTCGTCAGTTTGCCGTGAGGCACCCGATTGATCAGCGCCAGCACATCGATGAGACGCTCCGGCAGCACCTCGTGCGGCGGTGTTTCGAGCGCGGCGAAGACTGTGTGCAGCAGCGCCGCCCCCAGATGAAACAGGGTGTGATCACGGGCGTCGGCGGCCGGCTTCGCGTGAGTTTCCATCAAGCGCAGGAGCAGTGGCTTCAGCGTGTCGTCGGCAGGAATCGAGATCGGCTCGGCAGGAAAGGACACACCCGGACGACTCGTGGTGAAGTGCAGCCAGTAGTGGCAGGCGCGCACGGGACCGACGCAGTCAAAGACCGTGTCCGCCGGGATCAGCACCGCCGTCTTCGGTTCCAGCGGAATCTTCCGGCCCTGAAACAACAGATGGCAACCCGGCTTCGGGTTGTAATAGAAGCGCCAGAAGGGAGAATCGACGCCCTGATGATTCCAGTCATCGAGCGATGGCTGATACCCGCTTTCATGAATCAAAAACGGCGTCCAACCCGCCGTCGCGATTCGCGCCAGATCCACGCCCCACGGCGTGGTGTAGTTCAGGTATTTTCGACGTGCCGCCATGATCGGACACAACTACGCCATGAAACGGCATACTCGTCCAGCGTATCTTTTCACGATGCGATTCCTGTTCTTCATCCTCGCCACCTCCGCACTCGCCCTGCCGCCGGACCACGCCCGGCGCATGGAGCGCGGCCTGAAGCTGTTTGAGAGCGATGTGGCCGGCCTTTTGAAGCAGCACTGCCTCAAGTGCCACGGCGGCGAAAAGGTGAAGAGCGACTTCGACATGGTCACGCGCGAGGATCTGCTTCGCGGCGGGTCGCACGGCACCGTGCTCGTGCCATTTGACGCCAAGGCCAGTCTTTTGATGGCACTGATCCGCCATGAGAAGGAGCCGAACATGCCCGACAGCAGCCCGAAGCTGCCAGCGGATGCCATTTCCAAAATCGCGGCCTGGATCGACGACGGCGCCCCCTACTCCGCGCCGCTGATCGCCGGCAAAAAAGAGAAAAGAGACGCCAGCGTCGTCACCGACGCCGATCGTCAATGGTGGGCCTTTCAACCGCTGAAGAACGTGCAGGCCAGGTCGATCGACGAGCTGCTCTTGAAAAACGCGAAGGGCATGAACTTTGCACCGCCTGCGGAAAAGGCCGTGCTGGTGCGGCGGCTGTTTCTCGATTTGACCGGGCTGCCGCCGTCGGAGGTGTCCGGCGAGTCAGGTCTGTCTGACCTCATCGACAAGCTCCTTGAATCTCCGCGCTACGGAGAGCGCTGGGCGCGGCACTGGCTGGATGTGGCCCGCTACGCTGAAAGCACCGGCTTTGAGCAGGACTACGACCGCCCCTACGCCTTCCACTTTCGCGACTTCGTCATCAAGGCGTTGAACATGGACATGCCGTATGACCAGTTCGTGAAGTGGCAGCTCGCGGGCGACGAGTACGAGCCGCAGAACCCACTGGCGCTGGCCGCGACCGGATTCCTCGGCGCGGGCGTGTTCCCTTCCCAAATCACCGCGAACGAAGTCGAGCGCACGCGCTACGATGCCATGGACGACATGCTCAGCACCACCAGCAGCGCCATGCTGGGACTCACCGTGGGCTGCGCCCGCTGCCACGATCACAAGTTCGATCCCTTCCCGACGCGCGACTACTACGCGATGCTCGCCACCTTCACGACGACGACACGCATGAACGTGGACATCCATCCCGACGGGAAAATCACCCCGGCCGTGACGACCAAGAAAAAGAAGGACGCGGACACGCCAATCATTCCAGGCGCGACGCGCATGATGATCTGCGGCGAGGGCTACGAGCCCATCGTCATGCACACCCAGGGTGATCCCTTCTTTGACAAAACCTACGTCCTCCGCCGCGGCAGCACGGACATGAAGGAGGATGAAGCCGCGCAAAGCTTCCTGCAGGTGCTCAGCAAGCCCGGCAAAGAGAACCGCTGGCAATGGCAGCCGCCGAAAGACGCGAAATACAGCGGCAGACGGCGTTCGCTCTCGAACTGGATCACCGATGTCGAAAACGGCGCGGGAGCCCTGCTCGCCCGCGTCATCGTCAATCGTGTCTGGCAACATCACTTTGGCACCGGACTCGTACCGACCGCGAACGACTTCGGCAAGACCGGCACACCGCCCACACAGCCGGAATTGCTCGACTGGCTCGCCCAACAACTCGTCGCCAACGGCTGGAAGCTCAAGCCGCTCCACAAAATGATCCTGACCAGCCGCGCGTGGCAGCAAAGCAGCGCCCGCGACGCGAAAAAAGAAGCCGACGATCCCACCAACGGCCTCTTCATGCGCTTCGTGCCCCAACGCCTCGAAGCCGAAGCCATTCGCGACTCGATGCTCGCCGTCAGCGGCCTGCTCGACAACACGATGTACGGCCCCGGCACTCGCGATGAAAACAGCAAGCGCCGCAGCATCTACTTCAACATCAAACGCAGCCAACTCATCGGCAGCATGGTGGCCTTTGACCAGCCGGAGCCGCTCGTAAGCCAGGGCGCACGCCCAACGACGACCGTGGCCCCGCAGGCGCTGATCTTGATGAACAGCCCGCAAGCCCGCGGGTGGGCCGAAGGCCTGGCAAAACGCATCCAAAGCGCGGGCGATGTTCCAAAGCAAGTCACCCAGGCCTATCGCCTCTGCTTCCATCGCGATCCAAATCCCGACGAACTCGCCGCCGGCGCCTCCTTTCTGCAATCCGGAGCCACGCTGGCGGATTACTGCCAGGTGGTGCTCGGGCTGAATGAATTCATCTACGTGAACTGATATGACCACGCTTACTCACTCCCGTCGTCAAATGCTCGCACGTGCGGGTGGTGGTTTTGGCATGCTGGCGTTTGCTTCCATGCTCGAAGCGGCGAGCAACCCCTTCGCGCCGAAGGTGCCGATGCAGGTCGGCGGCAAGGCGAAGTCGGTCATCTGGATCTTCGCCAACGGCGGACCGTCGCAGGTGGATACTTGGGATTACAAGCCGGAGCTCGCGAAGCGCGACGGGCAGACGCTCGAGGGCTTTGATCCGAAAACGGGCTTCTTTCCGGGCTCGGTGGGCGGCTTGATGAAGTCGCCGTTTGAATTCAAACAGCACGGACAGAGCGGCACTTGGTGCAGCGATCTGTTCCCGAAAACGGCGATGCATGTGGACAAGATGTGCTTCATCCACAGTTGCTGGACCAGTTCGAACAACCACTCCCCCGCCCTGTTTAAGATGAACACCGGGGAGACACGCATGGGCTATCCCTGTGTCGGCTCCTGGGTCAATTACGGCCTCGGCAGCGAGAGCGATTCGCTGCCGTCGTTCGTCGTCATGAGCGATCCGCTCAATCGCGGCCTGCCAAAAGGCAGCGCGGCGAACTGGGGCGCGGGCTTCCTGCCGAGCATCTATCAGGGCACTTGGCTGAAGCCAAGCGGCGCCCCCATCGACAACCTCGCCGTGCCCGCATCCCTCACGCCGCAGCGTCAGCGCGCCCAGCTTGATCTTTTGGCGAAACTGAATCGCAGCGCCCTCTCAGGATCAGCCATCGAGAGCGAGCTCGAAGCCCGCATCGAGAGTTTTGAACTCGCCTATCGCATGCAGACCTCCGCGCCGGAGGCCTTTGATGTCCATGGCGAGCCCGAGCACATCCAAAAGCTCTACGGCCTCAATGAAAAGCACTGCGGCCATTTCGCCGCGCAGTGCCTCACCGCCCGGCGCATGGTCGAGCGCGGCGTGCGCTTCATCCAGATCTACAGCGGCGGCATGGAGAATCAGCAGAGTTGGGACGGGCACAGCGACATCCTCGGCAACCATCGCGGCTTTGCCAATGAGAGCGACCAGCCCGTGGCCGCACTCATCAGCGATCTCGAACAGCGCGGCCTGCTCGACCAGACGCTCATCATCTGGGGCGGCGAATTCGGGCGGCTGCCCATCGCTCAAAAAGGCGCCAAACCCGGCCGCGACCACAATCCGCATGCCTTCACCGTCTGGATGTGCGGCGGCGGTGTGAAAGGCGGCTATCATCACGGCCAGACGGACGAGATCGGCTTCAAAGCGGCGACCGACAAAGTCAGCGTCCACGATCTGCATGCCACGATCCTCGCCGCAGCCGGACTCGATCACGAGCGCCTCACCTTCAAATTCCAGGGACTCGACCAGCGTCTGACGGGCGTGGAGAATCCCAAAGTGGTGAAGGCGGTGTTTGCGTGAGATACTACATACCCATGACGCGCGGCCTCCACCTCTTCCTGCTCGTTCTCACGACCTCCGCCTTTGCGGCTCCCGCGAAGGTTCAGTTCAATCGTGACGTGCGCCCCATTCTCTCGGACAAGTGCTTCTTCTGTCACGGCCCGGACCCGAAGACAAGGGATGCCGACCTGCGCCTGGACGTGCGCGAGGCCGCCGTGGAGGCCAAAGCTTTCATCCCCGGCGACGCGCAGGCCAGCGAGTTGCACCACCGCATCACCACGACCGATGACGATGACCGCATGCCACCGGTCAAATCAAAGCTCGGCAAGCTGACATCGGAAGAGATCGCCATCTTGAAGCAATGGATCGACGAAGGTGCCGAGTATGAGGAGCACTGGGCTTTCATTTCCTTGAAACAGGAGGAGACGAAAGATCGCGGCATCGACGAGATCGTCAGCGCCGGCCTGGCGAAGCGCGGCCTAAAACTGCAGCCCGAAGCAGCGCCGGAAACGCTCATCCGCCGCATCAGCTTCGACCTCACCGGCCTGCCGCCCTCACCGGAGGAAGTCACCGCCTTCGTCGCCGAGCATCAGTTTGATCCGGCATCCAGCATCGAGCATCTAGTCACCCGGCTGCTGTCATCTCCGCACTACGGCGAGCGCATGGCCGTGGACTGGCTGGACGTGGCACGCTACGCGGACAGCTACGGCTTTCAGGTGGACCGCGAACGAGAGGTGTGGCCATGGCGTGACTGGGTGGTGAAGGCCTTCAATGACAACCTGCCTTATGACAAGTTCGTGACCTGGCAGATCGCCGGCGATCTGCTGCCGAATGCGACGGACGAGCAGATCCTCGCCACCGCATTCAACCGCCTGCACCAGCAGGAAAACGAAGGCGGCAGTGTTGAAGAGGAGTATCGCGTCGAATACGTCGCCGACCGCGTTCAAACCGTTGCGACGGCCTTTCTTGGGTTAACTTTTGAGTGCTCACGCTGCCACGATCACAAGTATGACCCGATCACGCAGAAGGACTATTACGGCTTGTTTTCGATGCTGCAAAACATCGACGAAGCCGGCCTGTACTCCTTCTTCACCCCTTCCCCGCCGACTCCAACGATGATGCTGATGGATCAGCCGGCGAAGGACAAGATGACGGCGCTGAAGGCGAAGGTGGCCGAGTTGGAAAAGATCCACCCGTCCGCAGCGGTCGCGTCTCCCAAGCTGGAACAGGGGATGATCGCACATTACACCTTGGATGATTTGCAGGGCAACAAGCTGGCCGACGCCTTGCATCCGTCTCCGCTGCCCAAGCCCGATGCAAAGGATGCAAAAGGCAGGAAGGTGGCGAATCAGGCCGAACCCGCCGCCATTCTCAAAGGCGAAAACAAACTCGTGCCCGGCAAAATCGGCAGCGCGGTGCAATTCACCGGTGACGACGCCTTGGACACGCCCGTGGGCAATTTTCAGCGGCACGAACCCTTCAGCGTCTCGCTCTGGCTGCAAACGCCGGACGTGAAGGAGCGCGCGGTCGTGTTTCACCGCTCACGCGCCTGGACGGACGCGGCGAGCCGCGGTTACGAACTGCTGATCGAGGAAGGAAAACTCAAATGGTCGCTGATTCACTTCTGGCCGGGCAATGCAATCTCGATTCGCGCGAAGCAGCCGCTGCCGATCAAGGAATGGACGCAGGTCGTGGTGACTTACGATGGCAGCAGTCGCGCGGCCGGACTGCGGCTGTATGTGAACGGCCAACTGGCCGAGGTGGAGGTCATTCGTGATGCTTTGACCAAGACGATCCAGGGCGGTGGCGGCGACAATATCAGCCTCGGCGAGCGGTTTCGGGATCGCGGCTTCAAGGGAGGGATGATTGACGATTTTCGCGTGTTCAATCGCGATGTGTCATCCGAGGCCGCTGTGAATGAGGCCCTGGGCAAGGCACGGGCTGAATTCTACGCCCATCAGGACGCGCAGAAGGAGATCATGGTCATGCGCGAGTTGCCGCAGCCGAAGCAGGCCTATGTGCTCACACGCGGCGAGTATGACAAACGAGCGGAGGAAGTCGGCCCGGCGACGCCGGCGTTTCTCCCGCCGTTTCCCAAGAACGCGCCGCTGAACCGACTCGGCTACGCACAGTGGCTCACCGCGCCGGATCATCCGCTGATGGCACGAGTCACGGTGAACCGGCTGTGGCAGAGCTTGTTTGGCCGCGGCTTGGTGAAGACCACGGAAGACTTCGGCAGCCAGGGGGAAAGGCCGTTGTATCCCGAACTGCTCGACTACCTCGCGATGAAGTTCATCCAAAGCGGCTGGGACATGAAGTCCCTGCTCAAAGAGATCGTCACAAGCCAGGTCTATCTCCAACGCAGCATCGCGGATACAGCCACGATGGCGGACGATCCCGAAAATCAGTGGCTGGCGCGCGGCCCGCACTTCCGCCTGCCTGCCGAAATGATCCGCGACAACGCGCTCGCCACCGCCGGTTTGATCAAACTCACTCTGGGCGGCCCGCCGGTGCATGCCTATGAGATGTCCGAGGCCTTCAAGCCCGTCACCCCAGGCAAGGGCGACACGGTTTATCGCCGAAGCCTCTACTCAAACTGGCGGCGCACCAGCCCGCCGCCCGCCATGGTGGCCTTTGACGCACCACGACGCGCCGTGTGCATCTCCAGACGAGAACGCACCGACTCGCCCCTCCAGGCTCTTATTCTTCTCAACGGTGTGCAGTATGTCGAAGCCGCACGAGTTCTGGGAGAGAAACTGCATCTCGAAGCCAAGGGTGATCTGCCCAAGATGATCGAACTCGGCTTTCTGCGCTGCTTGAGCCGGAAACCGGATGCGAAGGAGCTTCAGATCTGCACACAGCTTTATCAGGAACAGCTCGCGCATTTCAAAGCCACGCCGAAGGAAGCGGAGGAACTGCTCAAGACGGGGAATGCGAAACGGGATGCCTCCATTCCTCCCCCGGAGGCGGCTGCGGCGGCTGTTCTGGCCCAGGCTTTGATGAATCACGATGCCTGCGTCGTTAAACGTTAACCGACCCGATTTCATGAACTCTTCATCTGTCATGTTTGATCGCCGCAGCTTCCTCAACCGCTTCGGCATGGGCCTTGGCGGAATCGCCTTGAACGAGATGCTCGCGCAGGCGTCGTCACCAGCGGATCATGGAGTGCTGGGCGGCACGCATCATTTCGCGAAGGCGAAGCGGATCATTTACCTTTTCATGTCGGGCGGGCCGTCGCATCTCGACTTGTTTGATCACAAGCCGCTGCTCAACAAGCGCAACGGCGAGCAACTGCCGGATTCGGTGCGCGGCACGCAGCGGCTGACGGGGATGTCGGGGAATCAGTCGTCGATTCCGATGGTGGGATCGCCGTTCAAGTTCACGCAGCATGGACAGGCGGGCGGATGGTTCAGCGAGCTGCTGCCGCACACCGCGAGCATCTCGGACGATATTTGCGTGGTGCGTTCGATGTTCACGGAGTCGATCAATCACGGCCCCGGCGTCACTTTTTTCCAAACCGGGTCGCAGATCGCCGGCAGGCCGAGTTTTGGCTCGTGGCTGAGCTATGGGCTCGGCGCGGAAAACGCGAATCTACCGTCGTTCACGGTGCTGATCACGAAGGGCAAGGGCGGGCAGCCGCTGGGTTCGCACCTGTGGGGCAGCGGCTTTTTGCCGACGAGGCATCAAGGCGTGCTGTTTCGAGCCGCCAAAGACCCGGTGCTCTACCTCGGCAATCCGGCGGGGGTGAGCGCAGACAGCCGCAGGCTCATGCTGGACCGGCTGAAGGAGCTGCACGAGCACCAGTTTGCCGGGACGCCCGATGTTGAGATTCAAAATCGCATCGACCACTACGAGATGGCCTTCCGCATGCAGACGAGCATTCCCGAAGTGACGGACCTGAGCGGCGAACCGCAGCATGTGCTCGACAGCTACGGGCCGGACGTGAAGACGCCGGGGACCTTTGCCGCGAACTGCCTGCAAGCGCGGCGTCTGGCGGAAAAAGGCGTGCGCTTCATCCAGCTCTACCATCAGGACTGGGATCATCACGGCGGACTGCCGGGGAATCTGCCGAAACTGTGCAAGGAAACCGACCAACCCGCCGCCGCGCTGATCAAAGACCTCAAGCAGCGCGGCATGCTGGATGACACGCTCGTGGTGTGGGGCGGTGAGTTTGGCCGCACGGCGTACTGCCAAGGCAAGATCAGCACGAACTTCGGGCGCGATCATCATCCGCGCTGCTTCAGCGCCTGGTTTGCCGGCGGCGGCATCAAGGCGGGCTCCGTGTATGGCGAGACGGACGATTTCGGCTACAACACGGTCAAAGACGGCCTGCACATCCACGATTTCCACGCCACGCTGATGCACCTGCTGGGGATCGATCACGAACGGCTGACGTACAAGTTTCAGGGAAGGCGTTATCGCCTCACGGATGTGCATGGGCATCTTGTGAAGGGACTGCTCGCCTGACGGCGAGAATGATGAAGGAATGCCCAATTCCGAAGCTTGTTTGGTCATTCCGGACTTCATCATTGATTCGTCATTCCTCATTCTGATTTCGTCATTCTTCTTCCCCAGCCTGTCGCTTGCTCTAAGGCACAAACGCGTGTTGAATACCTTCCCCATGAGCCAAGCCAGAACCGCCAAGCAGCACCGCAAAACCGCCGAGACGGACATTGAGATCGAACTCAATGTCGATGGGTCCGGCCAATCGCAGATCGACACGGGAGTGCCGTTTTTCGACCACATGCTGACGTTGTTCTCGAAGCACGGGCTGTTTGACCTCAAGGTGAAGGTCGTGGGCGACATTGCGGTGGACTACCATCACACGGTGGAGGACACCGGCATCGTGCTGGGGAACTGCTTCCGCGAGGCGCTGGGCAACAAGGCGGGCATTGTGCGCTACGGCTTTTGGCTGCTGCCGATGGATGAGACGCTCGCCGAAGTCGCGCTCGACCTGAGCGGCCGCTCGTTCCTGAGCTATCACGCGCCTGAGAACGTCGAAGCAATCGGCGGTGTGAACCGCTTCAGCTACCAGCTCGTGGAGGAATTCCTGCGCGCCTTCGCTTCAAGCCTGCTGGCGACGCTGCACGTCGAAATCCGCCGCGGACGCGACGCCCACCACATGGCGGAGGCGATTTTCAAGGGTCTCGCAAGAGCACTGGACGCGGCCACCAAGCACGATCCGCGCGTCACCGGCATCCCCAGCACAAAGGACGTTCTGTGATGAAACTCGGAGTGCTGGATTATGGCGCAGGGAATCTTCGCAGCGTGTTGAATGCCTTCGAAGCCATCGGAGCGCATGCGAATCTCGTGACGAAGCCCGAGGACTTCGACAGCATCGACGTGCTGGTCTTTCCCGGGCAGGGAGCCTTTGGGGATTCCGTGCGCATCTTGAAGGAAACAGGCCTGTGGGAGCCTCTACGGGCATGGTTAAAGGCGGAGAAGCCCTACCTCGGCATCTGCCTGGGCTACCAGTTGCTATTTGAAAGCAGTGAGGAATGCCCCGGCGTCGAAGGACTGTGCGCCGTGGCCGGCAAGGTGCGCAAATTCGATGCGGCGAGCGGTTTGAAGATCCCACACATGGGCTGGAATGTGGCGCAGTGGGAAACGAGTCAGTCCGACGTTTGGAACGGTCTGCCGAACCCGACGCACGTGTACTTTGTGCACTCGTACTATCCCGATGTGGCGGACGAATCACTCGCGCTGTGCCGCACGGACTACGGCGTGAGTTTCATCAGCGGCATCGCCAAGAAGAACCTCGTGGCGGTACAGTTCCACCCCGAAAAGAGCCAGGAGGCCGGCCTGACGCTGCTGCGCAATGCGCTGAGGGTACTGGAGGAGTGATCAAAAAGCCTTCAAGGCCGCCTGCAGGATACTTTCCTGGCGCTTAGCCATTTCGCGGGCCTCTTCTTGTTCGTGATCATCCCAGCCCGCCAGATGCATCAATCCGTGAACGAGATAGAGCGCGACCTCGTGATCGACAGTCTGCCCGTGCTCCCTGCCCTGCCGCTCCGCCGTGTCGGCGCTGATCAAAATTTCGCCATGGTGAAAGGTGATGACGTCGGTAGGTGTGGGGTCGTCGAGGAAATCGCCGTGGACGCGGGCGATGTCGGCGTCATCGACGATGGTCACCTCGATCTCCCCGAGGGAAGGAAGAGGCGCCTCCGGTGACCTGATGGCAGCGAGGCATCCGGGCAGGGCCGCCTTGCCGACTTTGCGCAGCCAAGGCAGCGGGATCGGGTGCACCTTCTGCCGGTTGTAAATGCGAAGCTTCGGCAGCGTCATCAGGCGGCGGAGGCGGGCGGAGACTTGCGCCCCTGGGATTTTTTCGGCGTCGGCTGCGTCCCGGCAAAAGTCGCCTCGACGATGTTGGCCGAATCTTCGACGACAGGCTCTTCATCGTCCGCCAGCAGGGGTTTGCCCTGCGTTGCGGAGGGCTTGGACTCGACGGCTTTTTGATACTTGATGCGACCATGCATCATGCTGAGCAGTGTTTTGGCGAAGCTGGCCTTGATGCGGGCCAGTTCTGCAATGGTGAGGTCGCATTCGTCGAGCTGGTCGTCCAGCATGCGCCCCTGTACGATCTCGTCGATCATGGTTTCAATGCGGGATGCATTCGGCTTTTCGAGGGTGCGAGAGGCGCTTTCAACCGCGTCCGCGAGCGAGATGATAGCGGCCTCCTTGAACTGCGGGCGCGGCCCGGGATATCGGAAAGTCTCCTTGCTGACCTGGGGCACGTCGTCCTCCTTGGCCTTGCCTAGCTTCACGAGACGCTCCAATTCGGCCTTCTGGTCGAGTGCCTGACGATAGAAGTAATAGGCGAGCGAGGTCCCGTGATGCTGCTCGATGACGTCAATGATGCGCGAGTTGAGGTTGTTCTTGATGGCGAGGTCCACGCCGTCCTTCACATGGGCGATAATGACGAGGGCGCTCATGCGCGGCGTGAGATCATTGTGGGGATTCGCCTCCGGATCCATGTTTTCGATGAAGTACTCCGGCTTGCTGAGCTTCCCGATGTCATGAAAGTAGGCGCAGACGCGGCACATGCTGGCACTGGCGCCGATGTTTTCGGCGGCGGCCTCCGAGAGGTTCGCCACGACGAGGCTGTGGTGATAGGTCCCTGGGGCCTCGATGCTGAGGCGGCGCATCAGCGGATGATTGAGATCTCCCAGCTCCAGCCAGGACACGTCCGTAGTGACGCCGAAGATGCTTTCAAGCACGGGCAGCAGTCCGCCCACCACCATGCCCGTGAGAATGCCGACTCCGAGCGGCATGCCGATCATGCGGCCCAGTTTCTCCTGCATGATGACACCCGCCGCCTCGTGCAATAGCAGCGAGAAGGCCATGGCCACAAATCCGACGTAGAGACCCGCCATGAACAGACGGTTGCGGCGACGCACCTGCCGGGTGAAAAGCACCGCGCTGAAACCAATCAGGGCGGAAGTAGCCATGTAGGTGGGGGCCGAGATGGACACGCACACGAGCACCCCGAACAAGGTCGAATATATCGCGCCAAAGAGCCCAATGCGGCGTCCGAGGATGACCGAAAGTACCAGCGGACCAAAAGCGTGCGGCAGGATCACGGACTTCAGCGTTTTTCCCCAGCTCTGACCCGAGGACATGTCCAGAGCAAACACCATCAGCCCCAGATGCATGAGGACAGTCCCCAACACGAGCAGCAGGATGCCGTTGTCACGAATCTCCAGGCGCAGGACGACACGTTCATGGGCCACGAAGGCGAAGCCGATGGCGGCGGCGTAGAGCGCATGGAGCCAGGTGAGCGCGGGCAGCCCGGCCTCGACACGGGTGCCCAGGCTCATCAAAACCCCCAGACCGATGAAAAACAGGGCATAGACCGCCACTGTCCCACCCGGGTGGGTGCGCATCTCGTCAAAGAGATCACCTTCCTGGTGTTTGCGGCGGGTTTTCCCGCATGAAAGGCCCTCTCTTTTTAAGCGGGCACGGCGAATGGACTCAAACATGTTTTTTTGGCGGGAGTAGCGAGGACGCTATCATAGATCGGAAGCCGAACAAGAATCTTTCCCCCGACCCGGTCATCCTTGAGTCATTACGGCACACTATTTCCAGTTCGCCCTTGTTGGTAGGCCTCAATGATGCGCTGGACGACTGGTAGGCGAACAATGTCTTGGGTGGCAAAGGCGACAAATTTCACGCCTTCGACATCTTGCAGCAACTCGACGGCTTCACGCAAACCTGACTTCACATGCCGCCGCAGGTCCACCTGGGAAGGATCTCCGGTCACCACACAGCGTGCTCCCTCACCCAGCCGGGTCAGAAACATGAGCATCTGCTCGGTGGTCGTGTTCTGGGCCTCGTCCAGAATGATGAAGGCATTTTTCAGCGTCCGACCTCGCATGTAGGCCAGCGGAGCGATCTCGATGCTGCCACGCTCGATGAGTCTCTCCGCCTCCTCCGGCTCCACCATGTCGTAGAGGGCATCATAGAGCGGGCGGAGGTAGGGGAAAATCTTTTCCTTCAGATCCCCCGGCAGAAAGCCGAGCGCCTCGCCCGCCTCCACGGCGGGACGGGTCAAAACGAGTCTTTGCACGCTTTTTTCCTTCAGACAGTGCAAGCCCTGAGCCATCGCGAGATAGGTCTTGCCCGTACCGGCAGGCCCCACGCCAAAGACGACTTCCGCCTCCCTCATCGCCTTCACATAGGCGATCTGGCTGCGAGTCTTGGCCAAAACGGCAGCCCGCTTTCCCGATCCGAGGAGTTTGAGTTGCATGATGGCCTCGGCAGGGGCTTCTCCACTCTCACGCAGCACGCTTTCCGCCACGAGGCGCACCATGCCGCTGGAGATTTCTCCGCCTTGACGCCGCACGCGCTCGAGCTGCACAAAAACCTCGCGCACCGAGGCCACCGCGCCATCCTCGCCCTCGAGACGCACCCAGCCTTCGCGGCTGGTCACGTTCACGCCAAAAATTTCCGCCAGCAGCCGCAGACTGCCCAGATCATCACCGAGCAATTTGTGGAGGAACTGCGGTGTCTCGTATGTGAGCGTCTCGACGGGCATCAGCGGTAGCCATAGGCCAGCGCCCAGAGCACGCTTGGCTCCTTCTTCGACTTCAGCTCGAAGACAATGCGGTAGGTGCCGGTCTTCGGCGGATTCACGCGCACGCTCATGAAGTACTTGTCCGAAGTCGCCTTGATCTGCACCGGCTGGTTCTTCTCGTCATAGACCTTCATGTCCAGTTCCACGCCAGTGTTGGCGGTTCCCAGCCAGAAGGCGTACTCGTTGCCCTTGAAAAGTTGATGGGTGATCAGCAGCTTCAGGCCGCTCTTCACCTCTCCGTTCCAGTAGTCCTCCCGCACGATGAAGCCCTCCTCGACAAAGGGCATCGCGGCTTCCATCGCAAAATCGTGCGACTCATCCACCGTGGCATGCACCAAGGATGCCAGCGCCAAGGCGAGCGTGATCAGGACCGTTCTTCCAAAAACTGTATTCATGAGGAAAAGATTCTCAGATTACTTCTTCGCCAGGATCTCGACCAAAAGACCGTCGCAGGTCTTTCCGATCTGGGAAACCGCATCCTTCGTGAAGCCGTCCACCGCGCCTTCCATCTGCTGAAGCACCACGGCGAGCCCTTTGTGAATGGAACGTACCACGTCGTGATCGCGTGTTCCGGCGGGCATCTTCTCGATGGAGGCAACGAAATGCTCCACCAGCATCGGCTGGTTCAGCAGTTCCGCCCGATCCGGGTTGAAGCCCTTTTTCACAACCGAGGTCACCGAAGCCGTGCCGCGCAGCCAGCCGCCGAGGCTGACGCACTGGGAGAGGTCCATATCCTTCATCTGCTCCATCGTGTCACGCACGGTCTTCTGCGTCTGGTCGAATTCCTTGCGGATCGTGCTCCAGTCCGACTTGTCCGCCGCATCCAGGATGCTTTGCGCATGAGGCAGCACCGACTTGCTCAAGCCGAGGCTCTTGGCGAGATTGATCACATCGCGGCCCAGCTCCTTCACCGTCTCCTTGTCCTCGGCCTGCACGGCCACGAACCCTTCCGCAACGGTGTAGCCAAAAAGCAGCGAGAGTTTTGTGCGATCGCTCGTCGTCGGAATCTCCGCCTTGCGAAGTTCAGCGCGCCAGTTCGGCTCACCCAGTTTATCGAGAACGGAAAAGACCTCGCTCGGAACGGGAACCACCACGTCACCGACGACCTTTCCTGGGAATGCCAGAGGATCGAATTCCTCCACGCCCTTCGTGCCCTGGGGCGCGGCGGCGAGATTGCAGGTTCCAAGAGCCAGCCCGGCGATAACGGACGAAATAGCGAAGTGCTTCATGAATGGGAAACGGGTTTGTTGTCCTGAATCAAGCCGTGGAAGTCCCAACTCGCAACTGGTTTGACCCGCAGAGTCCGGCTCAGGGCAATCCACGCGGCATCACGGCAACCTTGGCAGCACCTCGACGACGTCCGCCAGCACGCGACCGGAGCCATGGCGGAGTTCGTTGCAGCGGCCAAAGAGCATCTGGCCGCTGGTCGCGCCGAGGAGATCGGCAAGGCGCTGATCCACGGAGATGCGGAAATAGCCCCGCGGGTGACTGGAGTGAGGCACCTCATACTTCTCCAAAATGGCACCAAACGGCACCCTCCCCTCAAGGACCAGTTTTTGAGCCTCCTCGGGCAGCAGGTCCAGGTGAATGCCGATCGCGCCAAATTCCACAGGCATGCCGTCGCTGCGGCGATGCAGGACGGAGGCGCGCACGAGGTAATTCCCGATTCGCGCCCGTGCGGCCACATCGAGGTCGATCTCACTGCCGTGAAAGTCCCGCAGCCTCGGTGTCATGTCCTGGTCATGCACCAGGAGACTGCGTTCCTGACCGGCGAGCACCTCCGGCTCGACAAAGGTCACCCGCGGCCGGGTGCTGCCGATGCCGTAGAAAAAAATAATCGGCGCGAGGATGTCCTCATCCTCCCGCGGAGCCTCGTTTTGCAGCCCGTTGTTCATGCGGAATGGCAGGCGTTGGCAATCAGGTGTAGCGCTCAAACTGGCGGTGCTGCGGGAGGAAGAAGTCGTGCAGCAGACGGTCCACCTGTAGAAGCCCATCACGCGTCAGCGTGACACCTTCCGGATCGAGGGTCGCGAAACCCTCCTTTGCCAGATAGTCAAGTTGCGGACCGAAATGTTTCCTGGGGTCCTCGCCAAACTTTTCGACGTAATAGGCAAACTCGCTGCGTCCGAGCTTGAGTTTCAGGATGAACTCGCGCACAAAGCGGTCTTCGGCAGTGGTTTGATAGGCGCGGAAGATCGGAAGATTGCCGGCATCTACCGCCTGCATGTAGGGGCCTACATCCGCCTGGTTCTGGTAGTGCACGCCGCCAAGGTGGCCGAAGGAGGCGACACCGCAGCTCAGCAGGTCGGCGCCTTCCCAGAGAGAGTCGCGATAGACGAATTTGATCCGCGAAGGGTCCTTCACGACGGTGTAGGCGCTGGTCACGGTGTAGCCCGCCTTCTGAAACTCATCGAAGGCGTAACTGACCCAGTCGCGCTTTGTCTGCCAGTCGGCCACAGGGGCTGTCACCTTCCCCTCCTCCTTCATCTGCCGGTACATCGTGGTGTTGTAGGGCACCTCCATCTGGTAAATTGTCACCGCATCCGGCTGCATCTCGATGGCCTTTTTCACGGTGTCCTTCCAGTTCGACTCCGTTTCGTTCATCATCCCGGCGATGAGGTCGATGTTGATGTGCTCGAAGCCCAGCGTGCGGGCAAAACGGTAGGCCTTGTCGATTTCACCGCTGCGATGGGCGCGACCATTGGTTTCGAGGATGTGGTCGTCAAAATTCTCCACGCCGAGGCTCAGGCGCGTCACGCCGACCTCGCGGATGCCGGTGAGCTTCGTCTCGTTCAGCGTCCCGGGTTCCGCCTCAAAAGCCACCTCCTCAGCCTCGTCCCAAGGCACCAGATCCTTCATGCGGTTGGTGAGATCCTTGAGCTGCGGCACGGAGAGGTAGCTGGGAGTGCCGCCGCCGAAATACACGAAGTGAGCCTTCCTTCCCTTCAGATAAGGCTGGGAGGCCAGCCGCTCCATCTCACGCATGCCTGCGTCGATGTACGCCTTGATTTCGCCTGCATTCTTGTCGGTGTACACCTTGAAGTAGCAGAAGTGGCAGCGCTTCCGGCAGAACGGGATGTGAAAGTAAACGCCAAGCGGAATATCCGCCGGAGCAGGCCGCTGCAGCACCTCCTCGACGACGGAAACCTGATCCGGCTTCCAGAACGAGAACGGCGGATAGTTCGACACGAAGTAGTTGCCGACCTCGGTCTGCTCAACCTTCTTCGGATGCTTGACTTCGGTCGCGGCGGCGGCCGACGGGGAATCGAGGGTGGTTTCCATGGGGGCAATGGGTAACGGACACCCACGCCCCCGTCTAGCACCGATCAGTTCCCGGCCAGCTTCTCCATCAATTTCTGTGTACGATCAATGATGCGCTGCGGCTCGTCGAGAAGCCCGGCGGAAAGCAGGGCGTTGTCGAGGATCTGCTCCGTGATGAGGCCCGCCGTATCAGGATCGGACTGGTGCAGTTTCGAGAGACCTTTGACCAGATTGTGGCGCGGATTGATCTCAAAAACCACCTTCGGACCGGGCATGCCACCGTCCTTGCCCAGAGCCTTCATCATCTGCCGCATCTGCGGGTTCATTTCTCCATCCGGGGTCAGCACAAGGGCCGGTGAGCCGACCAGACGCTTGCCTGGGCGGACGGTCTCCACGTTGGAGGACAGACGCTCCTTGATCCAATCGCACAGCGTGGTCGTCTCGGCTTCAGGGAGAGCTTCGCCTTCGGTGTCGCTGTCACCGAGATCGATGTCGTCGGCGTTGACGGACTTCAGGTCCTTGTCCTCAAACTTGTGCAGGCTGCTGACAACGTACTCGTCGATCGTGTCGAACATGTAGAGCACTTCGATGCCCTTCGCCTTGAAGGCTTCGAGATACGGGCCGCTTTCGATGGCGGCACGGCTCGGTGCGACCTGGTAGTAGATGGCCTTCTGGTCGGCCGTCATGCGCTTCACATAATCGGCCAGGCCGACGGTCTCACCCGGCTGAGTCATGCTCGACTCAAAGCGCAGCAGTTTGGCGATCGCTTCGCGGTTGTTGAAGTCGGTGGCGATGCCTTCCTTGAGGAAGCGGCTGAAATCCTTGTAGAAGCCGTCGTACTTCTTCGCGTCGTCGGAGGCTTCCTTGTCGAGCTGCTTCAGGAGGCGCTTCACGACGACGTCGCCGATCTTCCGCACGAGGGCGCTGTCCTGCATGCTTTCACGGGAAATGTTCAGCGGCAGATCCTCGCTGTCGATCACCCCGCGTACGAAGCGCATCCACTCCGGCAGCAGCTTCTTCGGCTTCGGATCGATGAGCACCTTCTTGCAGTAGAGAGACACGCCGGGCTCCATCTGGCCCATGCCAAAAGCCTCCATGTTCTGCGTCGGCGTGAAGAGCAGCGCGTTGATGACGATGGGGGACTCGGCCTGAAAGTGCAGGCGGTAGCTCGGATCGTCAAAAGCGTGTGCGGTGAACTTGTAGAACTCGTTGTACTGCTCGTCGGTGATGCCGTCCTTCGACTTCAGCCAGAGCGCCTCCACCGTGTTCACCCGCTCGCCGTTCAGCAGCAGCGGAAAGCTGACAAAATTCGAGTGCTTTTCGACGATCTGCTTCACCGTCGTGTCCTTCGCGAACTCGGCGGCGTCCTCCTTCAGATGCAGCACGATCTTGCAGCCGCGCTTCTCCTCGGTCGAATCCTCGATGGTGTAGCTGCTGCTGCCGTCGCTCGTCCAGACGAGATGCTCGCCGTCGTTGCGCCAGGAGTGCGTGTGCACCTCCACCTTGTCGGCCACCATGAAGGCGGAATAAAAGCCAACGCCGAACTGACCAATGAGGGTCGCATCGCCCTGCTTGCCGGCGTTTTTGAGGGCCGCCGCGAAGGCCTTCGAGCCGGAGTGGGCGATGGTGCCCAGATTCTCGATCAACTCCGCCCGGGTCATGCCGATGCCGGCATCCGCGATGGTCAGCGTGCGGGCGGCCTCATCCGTCGTGATGCTGATCTGCAGCTCGGCAGTGCCGTCGAAAATCTCCTTCTCCGTCAACTGCGTGTGGCGCATCTTCTCCATCGCATCGGACGCGTTGGAAACGAGTTCACGGATGAATATCTCGCGGTCGGTGTAGAGCGAGTGGATGACGATATCGAGGACTTGTTTGACTTCGGCCTGGAATTCGTGGGTCTGGCTCATGGTGGGGTGTGGGATGAGTGTTTTTAAGGTTAGGGGGCGGGGAGAGTAGCGGGTCGCCCAGCATGGTCAAGGCCGTCCATGCACTTCCAGACCACCACTGCCGACCAGCCTCCACTCGTGCGCTCTGCGGGCTAAAAATGACGAATCAAGGACGAAGTCCGAGGGATCTTATGATTCGATCTTGGGTCATTCGGACTTCATTCGTCATTCGCCATTCTGGTTTCGTCATTCAATCTTACGGCCTCGTCTCCTTCAAGCCTCGTGCCTTGTCGATGAGTTGCAGGAACTCACCGCGATACCCCAGCTTGTCCGCGCCTTTGCCGTCGAGGGCAAGGCGGCGAACCGTTTCCCAGTTCAGCGTGCCTTGGTAGGCGGAGTCGCGCAGCAGCAGGCCGAAGCCGGCCACGGCGGCGCTGTATTTGTATTCCTCGCTGCTGGCGGTGAGCGTTTTGCCTTCGTCCTTCACCGGCATCTCGATGAGTTGGCTCGTGTCGCCATCCGGATCCTTGTAGCGCAGCTTCACGGTCATCGTCTCACCGCTCTTCGCCGCTTCCGCGAGCTGTGCGGACGCGACTGCCTGCGCTTGGTATTTCAATCCATCCACCGCAGGCCGCGGTTCGGCACCGGGCGGCAGATTGGCGGGCACGACCTCATACAAGGCGACCGCGCTGTGGCCTGCGCCGATCTCGCCCGCATCCTTGGTGTCGTCGTTGAAGTCTTCCTTCGCCAACATGCGGTTTTCATAACCGATGAGGCGATAACTCCGAACGGCGGCGGGATTGAACTCGACCTGGATTTTGACGTCCTTCGCAATCGTCACCAGCGTGCCGCTCATCTGCTCGACGAGCACCTTGCGCGCTTCGCTGAGGCTGTCGATGTAGGCGTAGTTGCCGTTGCCCTTGTCGGCCAGCGTTTCCATCGTACGGTCCTTCAAGTTCCCCGTGCCAAAGCCCAGCACGCTGAGAAAGACACCGCTCTTCGCCTTCTTCGTGATGAGCGTCTCCAGTGCCTCCGGTGAACTGACACCGACATTGAAGTCGCCGTCCGTGCAGAGGATCACGCGATTCACGCCTTCCTTGATGAAACCGGCCACCGCCTGCTCGTAAGCGAGCTGGATGCCCGCGCTGCCATGCGTGCTGCCGCCGGCCTTCAACCGATCAATGGCGGCAATGATTTCGCTCTTCTTCTCGCCGCTGGTTGGTGGCAGCACAAGGCCGCTGCTGCCAGCATAGACCACCATCGTCACGCGATCCTCTTCGCCGAGCTGTTCTGTCAGCATGCGCAGCGACTGCTGCACCAACGGCAGCTTGTTAGGCTCGTTCATTGAGCCGGAGACATCGACAAGGAAGACCAGATTGCTATTCTTGCGCTCGTCGCCGAGTTCGCGGCCCTTGATCGCGATCCGCGCCAAACGATGCACCGGCTGCCACGGGCACGGCGCCATCTCCACCCGCACCGCGAAGGGCTCCTTTGCCTCATGCGCCGGACCTTCCTCCGCCGTGGGGAAGTAATTGACCAATTCCTCAATCCGCACCGCATCCGGCGGCGGGATCATGTTCTGGTTCAGGAAACGCCGCACGTTTGCATACGACGCCGTATCCACATCGATCGAGAACGTCGAAAGCGGCTCCCTCGCCACGTCCTTGAGCTCGTTTTCGAGGATGCGGGAGTAGGTTTCGGTGTTGCTACGGGATTCGAGCTGAGGCCGTGCAGCAGGCATCTCCTCATCTGGACTCCTGCCGAAGTAATAGGCGTCCGAACGTGGCACCTTGTCTTCCCAGTCTTCGCTCACCTGTGCCAGCATCTTGTAGCGCGAATGGACAGCCGCCGCCTTAAAGTACTCGACGCGCTTTTTCTCTACCGCCTCAATGCCACGGCGGGCAGCAGTATTGTAGGGGTCGGTGCGCAGAACATCCTGATACTGAGAGATCGCCGCGCTGTAGTCGCCAATCTCGGTCGAACTGCCGGCCAGGAGCAATCCCTTAGCTACCCCATCCGTAGCCGCCGCTGTAGGATTCAGCACCATCGGAGAGGAAGGACTGCTGGTAACAAGGTCGCCCGTGACGACGGCTGTAACCTGCGTGCCGGACTTGGTTGTGACAACTGGCTCTGCCATCAGACTCATCCCCCCCTGCTGTTCGAACCCTTTTCCCAAGACAGGTGGCGGAACATTGATCGCAGCGGGCGAAGATGCATTTAGCTCCGTCGCGGCGGCATCGTCCGGCCTTACAACCGGACCACCCAAAATTGCTCCTCCATTCAAGTTGAATGAGCTGGCATAACCATTGAGGTCCATCGTAGCCGAACCTACCTTGGAAGACGCAACACCACTAGCCGAGGAAATGACACCGGAGAAGGTGACTGCGCTGGTCGAGCTGCTCTCGCCAGAACTGGCGATCAAGCCAGCCTGTGGTGTCATGATTGATGCTGATGAATTGTCCAAACGCAGCCCGGATGCGCTCTGGCCCTGTATTCTCTTCAATTCTTCTCCCTCCCTCGCCGTCATCGTCGCCTGACCCGCATTCAATGAAAGCAGGCGAGGCATCTCATGGCGTGGCTGGCCAGCCGAAGCTGACGCCAAATCCTTGCCGTCCACAAGACCAGCCAGCGGATCCACCACCTTCAGCGGCGTTTCGGCCAAAAGTCGGGATTCGGACACGGGCTTCGCTTTCACCATCGGTCCGCCCTCCTGGCCGATCTGAATTCTGACCGCTCCGGCATCCGTCACCGCTTTCTGCATCTGGGCGTTTTCAACCGAGTTCCAAGTCCAGAATACCCCAAGCACCACACAAGCAGCCAGGGCCAGACGGATCATTCCTGTACGCCAGCTTGTTCGTAGTTCGGGCTTTAGCCCGTCCGGGCGCACGTCTGCAGCCATGGGCTGCGCTTTCAATCGCTCACGCTGCTCTTCAGTGAGCGCGAGCGATTCGTCGCGCAGTTCGGCGAGCAGGAAATGGCAAAAGTCTTTGGTTTCGTCGGCGGTCTGTTTCGCCTTCGGATCGTCGCGCAGTTCGGCCTCCAGCCGTTCGCGTTCTTCAGCGCTGGCTTCTTCGAGCGCCCAGGCGGTGATGTGTTCCGGTTTCATGGTCAAAAAGTGGATTGAGGGTTTCAGGCGAGCGCGGTTTTCAGTTTCGCGGGTTGTGGCTGGTCGTGGGCCTGCCATTTGGTCTTCAGGGCGGCGACGCCGTGGTGGATGAGGTAGCCGACGTTGCCGATGCTGGTCTGCATGGCGGCGCTGATCTGCTGGTAGTCGAGCCCGGCGATGAATTTCAACCGCACGGCCTCGCGCTGGCGGGTGGGGAGGGTTTCAATGAGATCGCGCAGCGCCGCGGCGGTCTCGCGCTTCTCCATCGCGTCATTGGGCGCGGGGTTGGCGGAGGTTTCGAGATCGAGAGTTTCCGTTTCCATGACGACAATGCGTTGATGTTTGCGGTGGTGGTCGAGGGCACGATTGCGGCAGACGGTGAAGAGCCAGGGGGCCAGCCGCTCGTGGTCGAGCGTGGCGAGGTTCTGGCAGAGCTTCACGAACACGTCCTGCACGATGTCCCGCGCGTCCTCCAGGTCGCCTGTGTAGCCGTGCGCGTAGCGGATGAGGGGCCGCTCGTAGCGCTGCAGGGTTGCCAGGAAAAGATCGTGCGAGTCGCTCATTAGGTCGTGTTCGCCGCGCATCACGGGAACGTGAAAAGTATCTTGGGGGATTTTTTCGCGGAAGGCGAGATTGATCACTCCATGCCCGACAGTTCGATCCTCCCTTGCGCGTTGAACCTTGCCTGCTTCCATTCGCTTCCATCATGATCCGCCCGCTCCTTCTCGCCTCCGCACTTCTTTTCACCTCCGTCTTCGCCCAGCAACCGGCCGCCGACCACGGTCACGGCGTGGAGATTCCCGGATTAAAGAAGGAGCTCTTTGCCGGCATCACGGAGGCGGATTTCCTGAAGCTGGGCGACAAGCCGAAGACGGTGAAGATCACGCTCGTGGCCACCTACAGCGCCGCCAACTACGGCATGAACTTCAACGGCTACTCCCACGGCAAGGCCGTCTTCACGATCCCGAAAGACTGGACCGTCGAGGTCACCTTCATCAATCCCAGCCCCATCCCGCACAGCGCCATCGTGGTCGAGAAGGACATGACGAAGAAGCTTCAAATGGGAGAGCCCTTCTTTCCAGGAGGCGGCGTGCCGAAGCCTGAAGTCGGCCTCTCGCTGACCAAAGCGGAATTTTCTTTTGTCACGGACGAGACCGGCGAGTTCGCCCTCGCCTGCGGCTTCCCCGCCCACGCCATCAACGGCCACTGGCTGGCGCTGAACGTGAGTGCCGACGCCAAGGTCCCGACCCTGCAGCTCGGCGAGAAGACTCCTGCTGAAGCCAAGTAGGCCACATGTCTCACGCGACCTGCTAATCATGTGGGCTGAGACGGATGCGGCGTGATCATACCTGGCTTCATCAGGTTTGTGATTGGCCACCGAACATGGTGGCGCCGGTATGCCTGCTGGAAATTTCGATTACTTCTTCCTTTTGCCTTTGCCCTTTGCGGTGGGCCTGGGGCCGGCCTCGGCTGTGAACTGCTTCTCCAGCCTCTCCCAGCGCTCGGCCATCGCCTTCAAGCGTTCCGGTTCCTTCGCGGCGATGTTGTTCGACTCAGCTCGGTCTGTGCTCAGGTCGTAGAGTTCCCACACATTGTTGTCCTCGCCTGAACTGACGACCTTCCAATCTCCTTCACGCAGGGCACGATTGCCGGAGTGGTGCCAGAAGATGAAGTCACGGCTGATGGGGTCGTCCTTCTCAAAGGCGGGGACCAGGCTGCGACCGGGATAGGGCGGTGCGCCTTCCGGCAGCACGGGGGCTGCATCCCCCGCCAGAGCGAGCAGCGTAGGCACGATGTCGATGACATGGCCCGGGGTCCGGCGCAGTTCCCCCTTGGCAGTAATGCCCTGCGGCCAGTGGGCGATGAGCGGCGTGCTGATGCCGCCTTCATGCGTCCATATCTTGTGACGGCGGAACGGCGTGTTCGAAACGGTCGAGCCGCCGGGTCCAAGGCAAAGATAGGAGAGGCCCGATCCCATAGGCACAGACCTGTCATGGCCGAGTCCGCGCACCATGACCTCCGCGCTGGCGCCATTGTCGGAGAGAAAAAGAATGAGCGTGTTCTCCATCGCGTTCATCGCCCGCAGTTGATCCAGCACCCGGCTGATCTCCCGGTCCATGCGGACGATCATCGCGGCGTGGATCGCCTGCTTCGTCGCCTGGAATTTCTTCTGCTCGTCGGTCAGACTTTCCCACGGCTCCGCATGCCGCGTCTCTCCCGGGCCGAGGATCTCAAGATCGCTCTCCTTCCCGCTCGGCGCGGTGATTTGCGGTTCAGGATCTGACAAAGGGGTGTCCACGAGTCCCAGCTTTTTCATCCGCTCAAACCGCGCCGCCCGCATGGCCGGCCAGCCCCGGGTGTAGGTGTCCTTGTACCTGTCGATGTCCTCCTGGGGTGCCTGCACCGGGAAATGCGGTGCGGTGAAGGCCAGGTAGGTGAAGAAGGGCGTTTCCGCATGCTTGTCGGCATGCTCCTTCAAGAAGTCGATGGCATACTGCGCCATCACCGTGCTGGAATACCACGGCCCCTCTGGCGGCGGCAGCGGCTGGTCATCCAGCTCATGCTTTTTCGGCTGAAAGTGGCTGTCCTGCTGCGCGACAAAATACGAACGCGTGAAGCCGCCATCCGCCACGACCTTCGGCGCATTGCCCACATGCCACTTGCCGGAGTGGTAGCTGCGGTAGCCGAGCTCCCCGAGGCGCCGGGGCAGAGTGCGCACCCAGTCCGGAAAGCGGCCATACTGCGGGTCCATGCCGACCTGCTGCGCATAGTGCCCCGTCATCAAAACACTCCGCGTCGGCCAGCAGCGGGCCGTGTTGTAGAACTGGGTGAAGCGCAGCCCCTCCGCCGCCAGTCTGTCCAGATTCGGCGTCGCGATCTCGCTGCCGTAGCAGCCGAGATCCGAGTAACCGAGATCATCGGCCAAAATGAGCACAAAGTTCGGCTTCGGCGTGGCAGCGTGCAGCGTGACGCAGGCGAAAAGGAACAGTAAAATAGACAGGCGGAGCATGTTGTGAAAACGACCGACGGAAGGCGATCCTACGACAAGGTGACGTCAAAGACGATGGAACACCGTCTTTGACCGAAGACTGCCTATGGACCGACTACTCCTCCGCAGGCACGGCATCCTCTCCCTCTGAAGGTGGGGGTTCACCTGCGGCGGGCTCAGTTGCTTCGGAAGCATCAGCGGCCACTTCTGCCGCAGCCTCCTCCTCATCAGGCACGACGGTGGCGACGTCCTGGATGGTCTCGCCCTCATTGAGGTTCATGAGCTTCACGCCCTGGGCGTTGCGGCCCGTGACACGGATGTCTTCGATGCGGATGCGCACACTCTGCCCCTTCGTGGTCATAAGCATGAGCTCGTCCTTTTCATGAACGGCTTTGGCGGCGACGACCTTGCCCGTTTTCTCGGTGACTTTCATCGTGATGACGCCCTTCGCACCACGACGGGTGAGGCGGTAGTCGTCGAACGGTGTCTGTTTGCCGAGGCCGTTCTCCGAAACAACCAGCACCAGCGTGTCCGGTTCGTTCGTGAGGCAGGCGACGAGGAAATCGCCCTCGGAAAGGTTGATGCCGCGAACACCGCCGGCGGCGCGTCCCATGGGGCGCAGGGTGGGTGATTCAGGATCATCGCCCGTTTCATGGAAGCGAACGCACATGCCCTCGTGCGTCACCAGGCAAATCTCCTTGTTGCCGTCGGTCAGCACGACATCGACCAGGTCATTGTCCTCGTCCAGATTAATCGCCGCGATGCCGTCCTTGCGGTAGTTTTTGAATTCTTCGAGCGCCGTCTTCTTCACGGTGCCGTCCTTGGTGGCGAAGACGACGTAGCGATCCGCAGCCCACATGGCCTCGTCTTCCGGTCCCTGAGCTTCCAGGGTCAGCACGGCGGCGATCTTTTCCTCCGGGAAGCTGACGGTGTATTCCTGACCGTCCTTGGTGCGCTTCGCCGTGTAGGCAGGCCGCAGGTTGAGCATGTTCTTGATGCTGCGCCCCTTCCCCGTGCGGGAGGCTTCTGCGATCTGGTAAACGCGCTCCACATACATGCGGCCCGTGTTGGTAAAGAAGAGCAAGAAGTCGTGCAGGTGGGCGCTGAACAGGCGCTCGACGAAGTCGGCCTTGTCGTCCTCCCCCAGCGCCTCGCGTGTCTCCATGCCCTTCAATCCCTTGCCGCCGCGGCCCTGCAGGCGGTATTCGGCGGTGTCGGTGCGCTTGATGCTGCCCATGTGCGTCATGGTGACGACGGCTGCATCATTCGGAATGAGGTCGATGTTCTCAATCTCGCCGAGGGCGGCTTCGATGCGGGTCAGACGCGGCGTGATGTGCTTGGCGCGGATGGCTTGCAGCTCTTCCTTGATGATCTCCAGCACGCGAATCTCACGGGCGAGGATGTCCATGAAGTCGCGGATGCTCACGAGCACGTCGTCGTAGTCGCCTTTGATCTTGTCCCGCTCCAATCCGACGAGCTGGTAGAGGCGGAGTTCGAGGATGTCTTCGACCTGCTTGTCGGTGAAGACATAGCGATCTCCCTGGATGCTCGCCTGACCGCGAATCATGATGCCAAGTTGCTCGGCGGTGGCGACAGAGAACGAGTAGGCCTTGAGGCGCTCGCGGGCTTCGTCGCGGTTCTTACTGTCGCGGATGATTTTGATGAAGTCGTCAAGATGACCCAGTGCGAGGAGCTGGGCCTCCAGTTTTTCCGCCTTGATCTCCGCCTGCTTCAGCAAGTAGCGCGTGCGCCGAATTACCACCTCCCGGCGATGCTCGATGTAGCAGGCGATGGCGTCCTTCATGCTGAGAACGCGCGGCTTGCCGCCGTCGATCGCCAGCATGTGGATGGAGAAGCTGGTCTCCAGCGAGGTGTGCTTGTAGAGATTGTTCAGCACCACCTGGGCGCGTGCATCGCGCTTCAGATCGATCACGACGCGGGAGTTTTCGTCCGACTCATCGCGCACGCCGCTGATCTCGGCGATCACCTTCTCATTGGCGAGTTCGGCGATGCGCTTCACCAGCTCCGCGCGGTTCACGTTGAAGGGAATTTCGGTGATGATGATCTGCTCACGCGCACCGTTTTCGACGATCTCAGCCTGACCACGGATGCGCACGCTGCCGTGCCCGGTCTCGATGTAGTCGCGGATGCCGCTGGTGCCGAGGATGGTGCAACCTGTCGGGAAATCGGGCCCTTTGATGAAGGCCTGCAGCTCGGCGGAGGTGATCTGCGGATTGTCAACCTGAGCACAGACCGCATCCACGACTTCACCAAGGTTGTGCGGCGGCATGTTCGTCGCCATGCCGACGGCGATGCCGGTGCCACCGTTGACAATGAGGTTCGGGAATGCCGCAGGAAACACCTTCGGCTCCGTGAGACGCTCATCATAGTTCGGCACGAAATCGACTGTGTCTTTCTCCATGTCCGACATCAAAGTGCCTCCAAGGTGCGTCATGCGGGCCTCCGTGTATCGCATCGCAGCTGGGGGATCGCCTTCCACCGAACCGAAGTTCCCCTGCGGATCGATCAGCGGCTCGCGGATGGCCCAGGGCTGCCCCATGTGGACGAGCGTCGGGTAGATGACGGCCTCGCCGTGGGGATGGTAGTTACCCGAGGTGTCACCGCAGATCTTCGCACACTTCATGTGCTTCTTCGGCGGATAGAGCGAGAGCTCGTGCATCGCGTAAAGAATGCGGCGCTGGGAAGGCTTCAAACCATCGCGAACGTCCGGCAACGCACGAGCGATGATGACGGACATCGAATAGTCGAGGAAGGAGTTCTTCACTTCTTCAGCGACAGAGATGGGGCGGATGTTGGGGTCTTGCATGAACGAAAGGAGAAAAGGCTAAACGAGTAAGCGGGAAGAAGGCGTAAGCCTTGGAGTTACACGTCCAGATTGCGGACGTTGAGAGCATTCTCCTCGATGAAGTGCTTCCGCGGTTCGACGACGTCACCCATGAGGATGGTGAACATGCGTTCGGCTTCGTGGGCATTGGATTCGTCAAGTTTGACCTGGAGGAGGACGCGCTTGTTGGGGTCCATGGTGGTTTCGAAAAGCTGCTTGGCGTTCATTTCACCCAGACCTTTGAATCGCTTGATCTCCATGCCGCGTTTACCTATCTCCATGACCTTGTCGAGGATGCCGGGGATGCTGAAAACGGGATGAACCTTGGCGTTGTCACCGTCTCCTTCGATCACTTCAAAGAGCGGTTTGTCCTGACTGCTGAAGTGATCGACGTGAAGACCTAGTTCATCGAGCTTCTTGAAGCGCGCCTTCATGCCGTGCGCCTCGTGGATCTCGATCAGGCGGGCACGGCGATGCGTTTTTGGTGCCACGGAGCCATTGGCCTCATCGGTCTCGTCGATCTGCGGAGCCTGTGAAAACAGATGCAGGTCGGCATTCGCACGCGCGTAGGCGGCGAGCTGCTCGTTACCGAGGAAGTAGTGAACTTCGACTTCATTCCCTTCACGCACGACAGCGAGGTAATGCGGGAGGTTACCCGTGACTTCATCACGCGCCTGCAAGTAGGCCTCAAAATCGCCGCCATGACGACGGACGATGTCGGCAAACTTGGCGACAGGCACGAGCTGCTCGAGGATCGCCTTCAAGCGCTCGTCCACGACGATGCTGCCGTCGGCGATGTTGCGCAGACTGATTTCCCCCGATCCGAGTTCGAGCAGGATGGCGTCCATTTCGGCGTCGCTCTGCACATACTCTTCACGCTTTTTACGAGTGACCTGATACAGCGGCGGCTGGGCGACATAGATATGACCGCGCTTCACGAGTTCCGGCATCTGGCGGAAGAAGAAAGTGAGCAGCAGGGTGCGGATGTGGCTGCCATCGACGTCAGCATCGGTCATGATGACGATCTTGTGATAGCGCAGTTTCTCGATGTTGAAGGAGCCCTCCACCTCGCTGTCGCCACCGATTCCGGTGCCGATGGCGGTGATCATGGTCTGCACTTCCTTGTTTTGGAGCACCTTCTCGAGGCGGGCCTTCTCGGTGTTGATCAATTTACCACGCAGGGGCAAAATCGCCTGGTTGTGCCGATTGCGGCCCATTTTGGCGGAGCCACCGGCGGAGTCACCCTCGACAATGAACAGTTCGGTCTTCGTCGGATCGCGGTCGGAACAGTCGGCGAGCTTGCCCGGCAAACCACCGCTGCTCATGGCGTCCTTGCGGATCATGTTGCGAGCTTTTTCAGCCGCTTCGCGTGACTTGGCAGCAATGATGATGTTGTTGATGACCGTCACCGCGATGTCCGGCGTATCGTCAAAGAAACGCAGCAGGCCTTCATAAACGATGGAGCCCACCACGCCCTCAACCTCGCCGTTCACGAGTTTGACCTTCGTCTGCGAATTGAAGCGCGGATTGGTCAATTTCACGCTCAACACACAGATCAGCCCTTCGCGGCAGTCGTCGCCTTTGATCTCCGGCAGCTTGTCCTTGAAGGACTTGGGATTGTTCTTGATGTAGGCGTTCACCGCCTTCGTCAGCGCCCCTTTGAGACCACTGTAGTGCGTGCCGCCATCCGGATTCGGGATCGCGTTCGCAAAGCAGAGCGTCTGCTCGTTGAGCCCCTTGTTCCACTGTAGCACGCAGTCCACGAGGATGAACTTCTTCTTGTCGTCCACCGGCACCTCGCGGCGACCGGCGATGGCGATGGGTTCGGGATGGATCTTGTCCTTGTCCGCGCCCATCTCACGCACGAATTCCTTCACGCCATCTTGATAAAAGAGCGATTCCTGGCGCTGGGGCTCCACACGCTCATCCGTGAGCGTGATCCGGATGCCGGGATTCAGGAAGGCCAGTTCTCGCAGCCGGACGAGCAGGCGCTCAAAGACGTAGGTCGTGGTGACGGTGAAAATGGTCGCATCCGGGAAGAAGGAAATCTTCGTGCCGGTGGCCTTGGGGTCATCGAGCTCGCCCAGAACGGTCAGCGGCTCGGTCGTGATGCCGCGCTCGAAACCGATGGCGTGAATCTTGCCGTCGCGGAAGACCTCGCACTTAAACCAGTCGGACAGAGCATTCGTACACTTCGCGCCGACGCCGTGAAGACCGCCGGAGAACTCATACGCCCCGTCGCCGAACTTGCCGCCTGCGTGCAGGCTGGTCAGCACGAGTTCCACCGTCGGAATGCCCGCCTTGGGGTGCATTTCCACCGGAATGCCGCGTCCGTCGTCCCGGATGGAGATGGAGCCGTCCGAGTGAATCGTGATCCAAACGTTCTTGCAGTAGCCCGCGAGATGCTCGTCGATCGAGTTGTCCACCACCTCGAAAACACAGTGGTGCAAGCCGCGCTCGTCGGGATCGCCAATGTACATGCCGGGTCGAAGGCGGACGGCTTCGAGACCTTCGAGTTTTTGAATCTGATCGGCACCGTAGGCTTGGCTCTCGGCCACGCCGGTATTGAAAGCAGCATTCTGCTCGGGGGACTGTTCGGACATATGATTGGAAGGAAAAATCATCGACTGAATCCGTCCAAAAACCGCTACCGGAAACGTGCTCGATGATGACCCAGTGAGACTAGCAAGAAGGAGGGGGAGGCAAAGGCTTTTTTGACGGGAATCCGCAGTCTTTTCGGCCTCCTGCGGGGGCTTCCCCGGCAATGGCAGCATGCAGCCTTGCACTCCCCGGGCGAGCGTCTATTCTCGCCGCCCTTCCGACCCCATTTTTTCTCCGAGCCGTGGCCAAGAAATCCTCCAGAAAGACATCCTCCGACACCGCCCACTCCCCGATCCTGCCCTCCGCCGCCCCGGTGGAGCACAAGCCGGTGGACGACCTCTATGGCGACTGGTTCCTGGAGTATGCCAGCTATGTGATCCTGGAACGCGCCGTCCCGCACATGAACGACGGCCTGAAGCCGGTGCAGCGTCGCATCCTGCACTCGATGGACGAGCTGGAAGACGGCCGCTACAACAAGGTGGCCAACGTCGTCGGCAACACGATGAAGTACCACCCCCACGGCGACGCCTCCATCGGCGACGCCATGGTGCAGCTCGGCCAGAAGGACCTGCTCATCGATACCCAGGGCAACTGGGGCAACACGCTGACCGGCGACAACGCCGCAGCGCCTCGGTACATCGAAGCGCGCCTCTCCAAATTCGCGCTCGACGTCGTTTACAGCCCGAAAGTCACCGAATGGTCACGCTCCTACGACGGCCGCAACAAGGAGCCGGTCACGCTGCCGGTGAAGTTCCCGCTCCTGCTCACACAGGGCGTCGAAGGCATCGCCGTGGGCCTTTCCTGCCGCATTTTGCCCCACAATTTCATCGAGCTTTGCGACGCCAGCATCGCCGCGCTGCGTGGCCAGGAGGTCAATCTGCTGCCGGACTTCGTGACTGGCGGCATCATGGACGCCAGCGACTACAACGGCGGCATGCGTGGCGGCCGCGTCCGCGTCCGCGCCAAAATCGAGGAAGGCCAGAAAAAGAACACGCTCGTCATCACGGAGATCCCCTTCGGCACGACAACGGGCGGCTTGATGGACAGCATCGTGGCCGCCAACGACAAGGGCAA
This sequence comes from uncultured Prosthecobacter sp., assembly GCA_964452755.1. Taxonomy (GTDB): domain Bacteria; phylum Verrucomicrobiota; class Verrucomicrobiia; order Verrucomicrobiales; family Verrucomicrobiaceae; genus Prosthecobacter. The sequence goes on from CAYVQY010000004.1 coordinate 49,194, forward strand.
AATCAAGATCTCCCACGTGGATGACAACACCTCCGACAAGGTGGAGATCGCCGTCCAGCTCCCGACGGGCACCGATGTGGAGCAGACGATCCAGGCGCTCTACGCCTTCACCGACTGCGAGGTCTCGCTCTCACCAAACGCGGTCGTCATCAGGGACGACAAACCGCACTTCATGAACGTGAACGACCTGCTGAAGGCCAGCGCGGAGAACACGAAGAAGATCCTCGGTCACGAGCTGGAAATCCTGCTCGGCGAACTCAACGAAAAATGGCACTTCAGCTCCCTGGAGAAGATCTTTATCGAGAACCGGATCTACCGCCGCATCGAAGAATGCGAAACCTGGGAGGCTGTTCTTGAGGCGATCTGGGAGGGACTCAAGCCCCACATTTCCCTGCTCAAACGCGAGATCAACAACGACGACGTCGCACGGCTTACGGAGATCAAGATCAAGCGTATCTCGAAGTTCAACAGCTTCGAGGCCGACGAGCAGATCCGCGAACTCGAGGAAGAGATCGCCGAGGCGGAAAAGTATCTCAAGAACCTCACCAAGTTCGCCATCGGGCACTTCGAGCAGCTCAAGAAGACCTACGGCCCCGGACGCGAGCGCCGCACCGAAGTCTCGCAGTTTGACCGCGTCGCCGCCGCCGAGGTGATCATCCAGAACGACACCCTCTACCTCGACGCGAAAGAGGGCTTTGCCGGCACCAGCCTGAAGCGGGACGGGGAGGCGCTCTGCAAGTGCTCGCCGCTCGACGACGTGATCTACTTCACCAAGGACGGCAACATGACCGTCACCAAGGCCGCGCCGAAGTTTTTCGTGGGCAAAAACCCGCCTTTCATCAGCCTCTTCAAGAAGGATGACACGGGGGTCTATTCAATGATCTACCGCGACGGCCGCCAGGGGCCGCTGATGGCGAAGCGCTTCCGCATCGGCGGCGTCACCCGGGACAAGGAATACGTCCTCACCCGCGGCAAGCCGGGCTCCACCGTGCTTTATTTTGTGCGCCACGAAACGGAGGAGGAATCGGACGCTTTCACCGCCATCGTTCATCTCAAGCCCGCCCTCTACCTGCGAAACCTGTCGATCAAGTTTCCCTTCAATTCCATCGCCATCAAGGGCCGCAGTTCGCAGGGGAACATCATCACGAAGCACAGCGTGGATCGCGTCGTGCGGGAGCCGAAAAACGCCGAGTCCGACGGCTGAGCGCACGGCCTTGCCGGACGCGGATCCGGGCATGAGCATCCGCAGTTGCAGGCCGGTGCCCGCTCAACACCTTGACGACCATGCCGCGCATTCCGGAGGAAACCATCCAGCAGGTGATCGCCGCCACTGACATCGTGGCGCTCATCGGTCGTACGGTAAAGCTGAGGAAGGCGGGGACGAACTTCGTCGGCCTGTGCCCCTTTCACACGGAGCGCAGCCCCTCATTCAACGTCAGCCCGTCACGCGGCACCTACCACTGCTTCGGCTGCGGGGCGGGCGGATCGGCGATCCGCTTTGTGATGGAGAATGACGGCATGTCCTTCATGGAAGCGGTGAAGCGCCTCGCCGACGCCGCAGGCATCCGCATTGTCGAGGAAGTCTGGGACGCGAACGCCGAAGCGGAGGCCAAGCACCGCAGTCTCCTGATGCGGGCGAACCGCGAAGCGGCGGAGTGGTTTCACCAGCTTCTCATGCGCCACCAGATCGCCGACGAAGCGCGGGCCTATCTCAAAAAGCGCGGCCTTTCCGCCGCCGTGGCCAAGAACTGGCAGCTCGGCTACGCGCCCGCCGCAGGAAACATGATCCGGCAGTGGGCGCGGGAGCAGAAACTGGCGGAAGGCGTCCTGGTGGAGGCGGGCCTGCTGGTACAGAGCGACGAATCGACCGGGCGCACCGGCACCTACCCGCGCTTCAGGCACCGGCTCATGTTTCCCATCCGCAACGACAACGGAGACGTCATCGCCTTCAGCGGCCGGATGCTGGATGCCGAGGCAAAGGCGGCCAAGTACCTGAACTCCCCCGAGACGCCTCTTTTCAGCAAGAGCAAGGTGCTCTTTGGCTACGACAAGACCAAGCGCTTCGTGTCACGAGCGGGCCAGGCCATCGTGTGCGAAGGACAGATCGATCTCATCACCCTCTTCGAGGCCGGCATTCAAAACGCCGTAGCCCCGCTCGGAACCGCCTTCACCGAGCAGCATGCCAAGATGCTCAAGCGCCAAGCAGACGAGGTGGTGCTCTGCTACGACTCCGACACGGCCGGCTACAAGGCGGCGGAACGCGCGTTTCAGATCCTCACGCCCACGGGACTCATCGTCAAAGTCGCCGCACTGCCGCCGGGCGAGGATCCGGACTCCCTCGTGCGCAAGGAGGGCGCGGACGAGTTCCGCCGCATCCTGGACGGCGCGGTGGATTTCCTGGAGCATCAAATCCGCACCATGCGGGCCGGGGCCAAGTCCGACGGCATGGCGGAACGCGTTCGCATGGCCGAGCAGGCGGCGGATGCGATTTCAATCTTCAGCGGCGTGGCGCAAAGAGTCGCAGCAGTGAATCAGGTGGCGAAGCTGCTCGAAGTCTCAGAAGAGCAGCTCAATGCGATGGTCAAACGGACCGCCTCCGAGAAGAAGCGGCAGCCGGGAGAGTCGGCGGATGCGATGCCCGCAAAAAACATTGCTGCCGAAGCGGGTAAGCTGCTCGCCACACAAAACAAGATCGCCCTCCTGCTATGCCAGATGGCGTTAAACGACGCCAGCGTACTCCACTGGCTGCGCGAGTCGGACTGCGCGGACATTCTGCGCGACGTCCCAGGCACGGAGATGCTCTCTGTCATGTATCACAGCCGCTACAGCCCTGAAGACGAGATTTCTCAAACGGCATTCATGGCAGGACTGGAACGTCAGCAGGAAGCCGCCTTCGCCCAGCTCCAAGCACGACCGAGTCCGCCAGGAAACCTGCACGACGCCAATCAGGCGCTCTACTCCCTGGAAATCGCACGGCTTCAGAGCCTGATTCAGGGCATCCAGTCCAAACTCCGCCGACCGGGCCTGACCGCCGAGGAAATGGAGAGTTTGCAGCATCAGGTCGTTGAACTCATCGCAATGCGGAAAGTATGCCTTGACCGTACCAAGGGCACTTCTGATAGTCCGCCCCCCTGATCGACGCATTCCCGGACCTCGCCGAGGCTTGTATGGCCGTCTCTAAAAAACCATCGAAAAGACCTACACCGTCTGGCAGCACCGTGCCTGCGGGAACGACCGTGCCCGGCAACGCGCCGGTCAAACGCGGTCGCGGACGGCCGCGGATTCATCCTCCAAAGGAAAAACCCACCGTTGTTCTGGGCCCCGACGGCCAGCCGTTGAAGCGCCGCCGCGGCAGACCGCCGAAGAACGGACCAGGAGGCCGTCTCGCGGCATTGGCCAACGTCACTCATGACGACATTCACGCTCCGGATGTGCAGGAGCGGCTGCGTGTACTCATCCGCAGCGCCCGCGAACAGGACCACCTGACCTGGGATGACATCAACGACGCCCTTCCTCCGGGCTTTGTGACGCCGGACCTCATGGACTCCCTGATCACGCGCCTGCGCGCCATGGAGATCAAAATCCTCGACGAGTCCGAGATCGACGGCGCCGCAAGATCACCGGCCGGCAGGAACCGGGCCGATGCCGAACGCAACGCTGCCTCAAAGCTCGATGTCCTGGACGATCCCGTGCGCATGTATCTGCGCCAGATGGGCCAGGTGCCGCTCCTGACGCGGGAGCAGGAAATCCAGATCTCCAAGCGCATCGAACGGGCCGATCTCAGCCTCCGCCAGTGCCTTCACACCATCGGCTTCATCGGTCAGGGGTATCTCCAGTTCGCGGAAGACCTGCACAACGGGCTTGAACGCTTTGACCGAATCGTCAGCGACCGCAAGGCGGACGAGCGCGAGTCCTATTTCAAGAAGCTCGAGCCACTCCTGACCTCCGCCCGCGAACTTTACAACAAGACGACCAGGCTCTTCCAATCCCTGGAAGGCGCCGGACCGCGGAAGCGCATCACACTCGAAGAAGAGTTCGCGGCCAGCCGCACGGCCTTCTTCCGCCTGTGCGAAAAGTTTTTCTTCAAAGCCAGACTGACCGAGGAGTTTGTGAATCTCCTCCGCAGTCGGCTGACCGAGCTTTCCAACCTTGAGAAGGAGAGGAAGGCGCATCCCCGTGCCGACGCCCCGAAGGCAGCCCTGCAAAAGTTCGAGCATGAATCGTGGATGTCCGCCGCCGACTTCCACAAGCGCGTGACGGAGACGCTGAGCCATGTCTCCGACTCCACGAAGGCCAAGACTGAGATGATCGAGGCCAATCTGCGGCTCGTCATTTCCATCGCCAAAAAATACACGAACCGCGGCCTCTCCTTCCTGGATCTCATCCAGGAAGGCAACATGGGGCTCATGCGCGCCGTGGAGAAATTCGAGTACCAGCGCGGCTACAAGTTCAGCACCTACGCCACCTGGTGGATCCGCCAGGCCATCACCCGCAGCATCGCCGACCAGGCGCGGACCATCCGCATCCCGGTACACATGATCGAGACGATCAACAAGCTCATGCGGGTGCACAAGCAGCTCCTTCAAGAGATGGGCCGCGACCCCACGCCGGAAGAAATCGCCGAGGAAATCCATCTTCCCGTCGAGCGCGTCAATGCCGTGCTGCGCCTCTCGCAGCAGCCCGTCTCCATGCAGAGCAAGGTGGGCGAAGGTGAAAGCGACACCGAATTCGGCGACTTCATCGAGGACAAGGAGGCCAGCAACCCCATGGAACTCACCGCCATGCACCTGCTGCGCGACAAGCTGCGTGACGTACTCGACACGCTCAATCCTCGCGAACGCGAGGTGCTGGAGCAGCGCTTCGGCCTCGCCGACGGGGCTGGACGCACCCTCGAAGAGGTGGGCAAGCAGTTCCAGGTCACCCGCGAGCGCATTCGTCAGATCGAAGCCAAGGCGCTGCGCAAACTGCGCCATCCGACACGCATCCGGAAGCTCGGCGGCTTTTTCGGCGCGGGCTGATCACCAGCACTCGCCGACATCGCGGCGTCCTTCGACACTTGGCAGATAGAGATAGCCTTCCACGGCTTGATCGGCGAATTCGCCTTCGAGAGCCACTTCGACCCGTTCATACTCACCGCCCTCGACGTCCTCCAGCACGTCGAGACGTACGAGACCCGGGCCGTCCACCCGCCAGATCTCGCCTTGAATCGCCAGACCATCCGCTGACCGCACCATGCCCGGATAGCCGCCGAGGTCGAACATGCGGTAAACCGGCCGCGTCCGCGCCTCCGCAACGAAATGCTGGCCATTAAGCCAGTCGTGATTTTCGCCGCCTCGTTTCAGCGTTCCATAGACAAAGACCAGCGTGCTCACAGGGCATCCTCCCGCTCCTCAAGCCATTGCGGCAGGGAGTAGCGCTTTTCAACCAGCACCCGCGCCCGCTCCAAGACCTGCGGTGGCGGTTCCGTCATCACATTCACACTCCCGGCGAGTCCGGCCGCCCAGGATTGCCAGAAGCCCGGGGGGATCTCCACCTGCTGCACGCTGCCCTGATGCAGAAGTCCCAGCTTTCCCCGGCGCTGGCCCGCACCCGAGATTTTCACCTTTCCCCGCACCACGTCATGAAGAGCAGGAGCCACGAAACAGAAGGGATTCTCGATCAAATCATCCGGTCCCGCCAGCCTGCACCCGCCACCGAGCGCGGCGGCGAGCGATTCATGAATGAGCCGGTAACTGTCAAGAGGGTTCGTTTGAGACCACGCCTGGCGGGCCGGGACGATCACCGAGTAGGTCGCATCATCTTCGTGCATCACCACACCTCCGCCTGTCCAGCGGCGGATGACGGGCCAGTCCGGTAGTGATTCGCGCAGCTTGGCCGCATTTTGCGCGTAACCAAGCGTAACAGTGGGGGTTTCCCAGGCGTAAACTCTCAGGACTGGCAGCCCCGTCTCTTCCAGCCAGGCTTGGTCCACAGCCATGTTCCAGGTCCCCGGATGCGGGATTTCATCGAGATGCAGGATGATTTCGTCAAACAATGCCATTTTCCTCATGATTGCGGATGTTTTTGAGCTTGCAGCCACGATCTGAAGTCCCTTCAATCAACAGCAACAATTTCACACAGCTATGTCTCATCCCCTTAACGAACTGCAACAACAGGTCAACGAGCAGCCTGAGAACTGGCCGCTGCGTCTGCAACTGGCGCACACACTGGTCGAAGGAGGGCGCGGAGACATGGCATCGATGGTCGTCTCTCTTGCCCCCGCAGCCCCGACGGAACCGCAACATTTGATCCAGGCCGGACGCTACCTCCTGACCATCAGCCCGGATGTGGCGCTGAAGTATGCCACACACGCCATGCAGGCTGACGAAATGAACGCCGAGGCATCCCTCCTCGCAGCGGAGGCTTGCCGCGCACTCAAGGACGGCGACGAGGCGGAAACGCACTATCTCGTGGCCATGGAACTCGACCCCACGCTCGAAGGCCAATATCCGGAGCTGAAGGCTTGGATCGACAGCCACACCACCAACTTCGCCTCCAAGGCCACCGTTCCCGTTAATGTAAAGTCGATGCGCCGCGAGCCTGCGGCGCGCACTCCAGACGCCGGAGATGAAGCCATGGCCGTCGTCGTCGAGGACGACGACGATGCCGCATCCGAGACTGTCCCCGCAGCCACTTTGGACCTTCCCTCCCCTTCCGGACTGCCCGCACCCTCTGGGCTGCCCACTCCTTCACTCGGTGCCATGCCGCCGCCGGATGTCGCGGCGGAACATATCTACACCCCGGAAGCACTGGCCGGACATGATGCGGAAATCATCGACGCACGGCCCAAACAGCGCCGTCTCCTCGGCGCGAAAGTCACGGCGGCGGCGGCGGCCATCCTCGTTCATGCTGCGCTCTTCGCTCTCCTCGGCGTCGTCCTGATCGTGCTTCCACCGCCACCCGTGGCGGAGATCACCGCGAATTCCGTCTCCGAGCAGGAGCAGGAAAAGCCGGAGACGAAGAAGATCGTCGTCCCCCAGCCCACACCGGCGACAGCCGCCGTCGCGCGCCCGACCACCTCCGCCATCACTGCTGCAGGCGTCTCCGCCATCTCCCTGCCGGAGTTCGACTTCAAAGCCCCCGCCGAAGCCGTCGCTGAAGTCGCAACCACTGACCTCGGCTCCAGCTTCTCCGTCGCCTTTCAGCCGAAGGGCACCGTGCAGGTGAACTTCTTCGGCATCAAATCGAAGGGCCGCCGCATCGCCTTCCTCATCGAGGCCGAGCGCTACATGCTCACCGATCCGAAGGGCGGCATCCCCGCTTACCAGATCGTGAAGGAGGAAATCGCCAACATGATCAGCAAGTTCGATGTCTCCACGTCCTACAACGTCCTCATGTTCGACCACTTCCACCTCTCTGCTTTCAGTGAGAAACTGGTGCCCGCCACTTCCGCGAACATCGAGAAGGTGCGCGACTGGCTCTACCCCGTGAATCAGCAGTTTGAAAAGATCGGCCTCGCCGCCGTCGGCTACCCAAAGCTCAAGGCTGCCCAGGAGATCGAACCCGTGCGCAACCGCCTCCTCCAGGGCTATATGCTCGCCATTCAGTACGCGCTCGAAAGCGATGTGGACACCGTCTTCATCATGACCAGCGGCTGGCGGCACATGGCCCGCTACGAGACCAAGGAGGAACTCGCCGAATACCTCAAAGACATGCGCTGGACGGATAAGAACGAGAAGGAATGGCAGGAGGCCGTCGTCAAGGCCCAGGCATGGCTCAAAGAAGAAAATGACAAGCGCAAGGCCAAGGGCATCCCCCAGCGCGTCATCCGCAGCATCCACGAAATCGTTGCCGAGGTCACCCCGAACGTCCGCCGCAAGCCCGGCCCGAACATCGACGCCGATGAGCGTGAAAAGCAGATCCTCAACGCCATCCGCATCATCTACTCAGGTCAGGGCAAGACCAAGCCGCAGATCAATTTCGTCCTCTTCGTCGGCAAGGACGAACAGAACATCCCCATGCAGGACCACTTTGAAAACATCGCCTCCCGCGCACGCGGCGGCAAAGTACGCGTCCTCCAGGGCATGGCCGCCCTCAAGAACGTCACCGGGCGGAAGTAGCGACCGCATGGACGTCTTCGGCCTGCCGAGGCCGTGAGCTGTGCCGGAGGCAAGACAGGACACGCGATTTGCGGCGTTTTGAGGACACCATGAGCAGTTTTCGCCTCAGACCCCGCTTCTCGCACACCGTTGATCTTGGCATGGATGACATGAGGGATCGAATCGTGCGGCAGGCCCGCAGCGACGGCGACCGCTGCGAGGTGAAATGCTTTCCCGGCTTTCTCACGCTGCGCATCCCGGAGGCGGACCAGCATCACTGGTCACCGCAGTTGAATTTGAGCCTGGAAAGCGACACGCCGGGCAAAACTCATGTCGAGGGCACCTACGGCCCGAACACGAACGTCTGGTCCGCCTATCTCTACGCCTATCTGCTCGTCGGAACGGCGGGCGTCTTTTCCGGCATCTTCGGCGCATGCCAGTGGTGCATCGGTGAGACAGCCTGGGGGCTGGGCGTCTTTGCCCTCATGGTCGCGCTTGCCCTTGGGCTCTACATCCTGGCGCAGTTCGGGCAAAAGCTCGCCGCGCAGCAGACCTTTCTGCTGCACCGGGTTTACGAGGACGCGGTCGGTCATGCGGTGGTGGTGTCCTGAGACTCGTGACCGCACTCGCCTTTCAGGCATGGCGACCTGCAAAACGTGACCGGCCCGCCGAGTTCATGACACCACCAAGGTCACCTTGGCATCGCCACGCAGCGCCCTGGAATACGGGCAGGTCTGATGCGCCTCCTCCATGATGCGCTGCACTTGAGGACGATCCGTGCCAGGGATGTTGGCCTGCAGCTCCACCGCGAGATGGTAGCCACCGTTTTCATCCTCCAGCAGGCTCACCAACGCCCGCACGGTGGAGTCCGCGACCGGTGTGCCGAGCTTTTTGGCCGCGCCCCTCACCGCACCGTGATAGCAGGCGGAATACGCCGCCGCAAACAACAGCTCGGGATTGGGGCCCAGTTTCTCCGCGCCCAGCTCCAACGGATTGCCCAGCGTGATGTTGAGCAACGGGTCCGGCGTCTCAATGGTGCCCGAACGTCCGCCTCTGGAGATCGCTTCGGCTGTGAACAAGGTTTTCATGGTGCTTGAGATGGCTGGCATGCCTCATCTTGCGCATGGCAACACGACGGCGCGATGGGGTGTAATCCCACCGCGCCGTTTGCCGCATGCTCAGAGCTTCATGCTTCTCAGCCGCAGCGCGTTCGCGATGACGGACACGGAACTCAAACTCATGGCCGCACCGGCGATCATCGGACTGAGCAGCACGCCGAGCCACGGGTACAGGACACCGGCGGCGATGGGGATGCCGAGCGCGTTGTAGAGGAAGGCGAAGAGCAGGTTTTGCCGGATGTTCCGCATCATCGCGCGGCCAAGCTGGATGGCGTGGACGATGCCGCGCAGATCGCCGCGCACGAGCGTGACGGGTGCGGTCTCCATGGCGATGTCCGTGCCAGTGCCCATGGCGATGCCGACATCGGCCTCCGCCAAAGCGGGCGCATCATTGATGCCATCACCTGCCATGCCAACGACAGCACCAGGGCGCTTCATGGAGGTGATGAAGGTGTGCTTCTCCTGCGGTGTGACACCGGCATGAAAGCGCTTGATGCCCAGCGTGGTGGCGATGCGCTTGGCCGTGCGTTCATTGTCGCCCGTAAGCATGACCACAGAGATGCCGAGCGCACGAAGTTGAGCGAGCGCTTCGGGCGTGGTCTCCTTGATCGGATCACTGACGACGATGACAGCGGCCGCCTGACGATCCACGGCAAGAAAAATGGCCGATTTGCCTTCGCTTTGACGCGGCGTCGCAAGTGCTTCGAGCGCGGCGAGATTTTCGATGCCTTGCTCGCGCAAGAAGTCGGCTTTGCCGACCATCACGGCTTTGCCATCCACCTTGCCGCTGACACCTGCTGCGGGCGTTGATTGGAAGTCGGGCACGTCCGGCAGTGCGAGCTTCTTTTTCTCCGCCGCCTGGATGACGGCATAGGCCAGCGGATGCTCGCTGTGACGCTCCAAGGCCGCCGCAAAGCGAAGCGCGTCATCGATGCTGAGATGGCTCTGCGGTGCGAGGAGAATCTCCGTCACTTCGGGTTTGCCGAGCGTGAGCGTGCCGGTCTTGTCCACGGCCAGCGTGTTCAGCGCAGCCAGCTTCTCGATGGCTTCCGCCTGACGGATCAGCACGCCCATCTTCGCTCCGCGACCGATGCCGACCATCACGCTCATCGGCGTGGCAAGCCCGAGCGCACAGGGACAGGCAATGATCAAAACAGCGACGGCATTCGCAATGGCATACGCCAGCGATGGCTCCGGCCCGAGCCATAACCACAGCCCAAAGGTCACCGCCGCCGCGACCAATACGGCGGGTACAAACCACGCCGCCACTTTATCCGCAAGCGCCTGGATCGGCGCACGACTGCGCTGCGCCTGTCCGACAAGCTGGACGATCTGCGCCAGCATCGTGTCCGCACCCACGCGCTCGGCCTGCACCATGAGACTACCGTGTTGATTCAGCGTGCCGCCCGTCACTTGCGCTCCGGCGGATTTCTCCACGGGATCAGGTTCGCCGGTGAGCATGGACTCATCCACATGGCTGCTGCCTTCGATCACCACGCCATCGACAGGAATTTTTTCGCCAGGACGCACACGCAGACGTTGTCCGACCTGCACAGCATCGAGGGCGACATCCACATCACCCTCAGGCGTGACGAGCCGCGCCGTCTTCGGCTGAAGGCCGAGCAGTTCCTGAATCGCACTGCCGGTGCGTGCCCGAGCTCGCAACTCCAGCACCTGACCGAGCAGCACCAGCACGATGATCACCGCCGCCGCTTCAAAGTAGAGCGGAACGCTGCCGTGCGCGTCGCCCAATGATTTCGGAAACCACCCCGGTGCCAGCATGGCCGCGACGCTGAAGACATAGGCCGATCCCACACCCAGCGCGATGAGCGTGAACATGTTCATGCTGCGATGCAGCAGCGACTGCCACGCGCGCACAAAGAACGGCCATCCGGCCCACAGCACCACCGGTGTCGCGAGCACAAACTGCATCCAGCGAGTCGCCGTGCCATTCGCCCACTCCGCATGACTCCACGCGGGCACGAGATGCGCCATCGCGGTGACAAACACCGGCAGCGTCAGCAACGCGCTCCACTTGAAACGCCGCGTCATGTCGCGCAGCTCGGCGTCATCGTCCGCATCATCGGTCTCCCTCGCCGTCATCGGCTCCAGGGCCATGCCGCACTTGGGACAGGTGCCCGGATGATCCTGCTGCACCTCGGGATGCATCGGGCAGGTGTAGATCGTCTTCGCCGCCGGTTTCCAGGCCGGGTTGCGCTCCAAAGCCATGCCGCACTTCGGGCACGCGCCCGGCTTGTCCGACTCCACACCGGGGCACATCGGGCAGAAATACTTCGCCGTGGTGGACGGCTTCACGGCTTCATCAGGCGAGTGATGATCGTGCTGACAACAGCTTGGCTTGGCGGGTTGAGGAGCCGTGTGGCAGCAGGAGGCTGGCGCTTGGGGTTCGTGCGAGTGAGTTTTCATGGAGTGAATGGGTGATGGTTTGAGGTGGAGCCTGATTGGCCCTTCATCCTGTGCCCACGCACGAGGTATGAACTTGTTACGCGCTGGTTTGCCGCGTGTCTGTGCGTATCTTGGATTCGACTCCCCGCCCCATGTCCACCTCTCCACTCCTCCAGCATCTCGATGCCTTCATCGGCTTCGCCCGTTCCCGCACCGGCGATCCCGAACTCGCCGCTGATCTCGTGCAGGAATGCCTCATGAAGGCCCTGAAGGCCGACAACGTGCCCGAGGATGCCGAAGGCGTCGTCACCTGGTTCTACCGAGTGCTGCGCCATGCCATCATCGACGCGCATCGACGCCGCACCACGCGGGATCAGGCATTGGAAAAGCTCGTGCATGAGCTGCCGGAGGCATTGGAGCCTGAAGACGAAAAAACGCTCTGCCAGTGTGTGATGAAGCTCCTCCCCGCATTGCCGGAGGCGGATGCCGAACTCCTGCGCCGCATCGACCTCGGCGGCGAATCCGCCACCGAGATCGCGAAGGCGACGAATCAGCGCGTGAACACGCTCAACGTCCGCCTGCTCCGCGCCCGCCGAAAATTGCGCGAGCAGGTGGAGCGCACCTGCCGCACCTGCGCCACGCACGGCTGCCTGGACTGCGACTGCGCGTGAAAAAAAGCCGACGAATCGTCGGTCCTCCCCCCCCCCTCCTTTGACACAGGCTGCCTGTCTCATGCCCTCATGGTAGGGCGGCTGGTCCCCCCAGCCGCCGGGATCGGCGGCGCGTTGAGGACAACGCGCCCTACCTTTCCACCGCAAACAGCGAACCGCGAACTGAGAACCGCGAACATCACCGCCTCAGCGCCAGGATCAGCTCATCCAGCTTGTCCGCAATGGCCTGCACCTCCGTCTGCGTCGGTGGATCGCTCACCGCCAGCCCCAGCGTGCTCACGCCGTTGCTGTTGGCGCTGCTGCCGCTGATCGCGTCGTCCAACTGCTGCTGCGACACCTCGCCCATCGGCCCCTCCGGCCCCGGCTCAGGAGATGGCAGATTAAAAACCAGATGGACAGTCGCTCCGTCAAAGCTGGACTCCACCGTGGCCGGTTCACCGGGCGGCAGCGTGTTCACCGCGTCCACCACCGCATCCGCAAAGGGCGGGCCGGGATCGCCGCTGCTGCCAGCTTCGCCCGCTGGGATCGCAAACGTGAATTTGAGCGTTTGGTTTTCCACGTCGAGCGTCACCGTGGCCGGATCCCCCGGTGGCAGCGTGTCCACGCCGTCCACCGTGGCGCTGCCGATGGATTGAATGGCGTCGATGAGGTCTTTGAGGCCGTTGAACTGGCCGCGCAGCACGGACGCCTGGACCTGCGCATTGTTGACGGGAAGATTGGGATCGTAGGGCATGGGGAGGGGAAGACTGGGAGACTTGAAGACGGGGAGAAGAGGTGACCAGAAAACGGGGAGCAGGCTCCTCCCGGTCTCCCGAGCGAAGCGAGTCTCCCCGTCTCCTCGTCTGAGTTTACGGCACGATCTTCGTCGCCGGATCGCTCCAGGCACCGGGGCCGTTGGAGCCGATGCCGCGCACGCGGGTCCACACGCGCTGGCCGCTGGTCAGACTGCCGAGCTGGGTGGAGGAGGTGGTCGGCTGGGCCACCGTCGCCCAGGGTCCGTCGATCGGGTGGGTGGTGGTGATCTGCACCTCGTACGTTTTCGCCAGCGGATCAGGATCGAAGGTGAGGTCCAGCATGCCAGCGTAATCACCGGCTGTCAGCGTGACGTTGAGAATCATTCCCGGCGGGGTGGAGGCGGGCACCGAGGCTGAAGCCAGAGGGTAACCGGATGCGGCGAGCATCACGGCATCGCCCCGTGCCTCGGACTCGATGGCACTGATCACCACGTCATGCTCGGTGCGCAGTTCATCCGCCGTGCTGTCACGCGTGGCTCTCAAGGCCACGAGTCCGGCGCGTGCGGACTCATACGCGTCGTTGGCGGCTTTGGCGGCGTCACGTTTCAACCCCAAGGCGGTCACTTTGGCGGCCATGTTGGGCACGGGCGGCGTTGCTGGCGCTGTGGGTGCGAGTTTCGGGATGACGAGGTCGGCCAGGGCGATGACCTGCGTGGGATTTTTGCGGCTGAGACCGGCGCTGATGGATGACATATGTGTTCTCCTGTTGGTTGTGTTGGTTGGCAGAGGTTCTGGCACCCCATCCGCGTAGAAAAACCCGGCATCATAGAAAACCGATGGGTCGTCATAGTGAGGGTTGTGCGGATCACTCATTGCGTAATGGAATTACCAGCGATGCGTGCGTTTTATTTATTTTGTGGTGGAACTGCAATATTATTTTGGCATACGCCTCGCCTCTGATAGGTGAAAACGTGCGTAAGAGTCTCGATTCCAAGCACTTGAAGCGTGCGAAATATTTTCAGCCAGGGCGCTTTCTCGTGCGTGGACACCGCAGCGCGTGAAAACGCCACTGCGAAGCCTTTTTGAGGGGCCGCATGGCTTGGGTGCGGGGCCGCACAGCTCTCATGCGGGGCCGCACAGCTCTCATGCGGGGCCGCACAGC
>CAYVQY010000004.1:63462-511856 GCA_964452755.1 uncultured Prosthecobacter sp.
GGGGCCGCACAGCTCTCATGCGGGGCCGCACAGCTCTCATGCGGGGCCGCACAGCACTCGTGCGGGGCCGCAGAAGCCGTTTGCGGGGTGCCGCAGCCTTCAAGTCAGCCACATTGGCACATTCGAGGCCTTGAAACGCTCTTTTAACTGTTTATATGAACAGTTTGAAAGCCAGCTTTGCCGGAGGCGTCCTCCACAGCACCGACCCGGCGAGTGGTGAGCAGACTGGGAGAGCCGCTTCGCTAGGGGACCGAGAGACTTGGAGTTCCAGACAACATCTCCCAGTCTCCAAGTCTCCCAGTCTCCAAGTCTTTCTCAAGCCCTGGCCCGGTCTGCAAATCCACTGCACATGCCGCCTCTGGCTGGTGCGCGACACCCGGCACGGCGAGAAGCCGAAGGATATTCAACGCCGCCTCCAGCGCTTCCGCGAGCAGGGCCCGGGTGGGTTGTGATCGCCACTGGCGTCAAGGCAGCAAAGCAGGGCACCATGAGAGGTGAGAAGACCGCTGCAAGACTTCTGGCTTCCGACCTCTGCGGCTTTCCAAACTCTGGCGGTTGGCGTGGCAGGGGCAGGGGCAGGCGCTTTGATCGGGAGAATCGCTCATGGATTTACTCGTCGCAGGTACAGGCGTATTCGGCGTTGCCGCAGCCTTTGCAAGTATAGAGCTGGAGCTTGATGCGGAAGTTCTTCGTCTTCGCATCAGGGGTGGCTTTGGCTTGGAGGACGACTTGGTAGCCTTCGCCTTCGGGGAGTTTGGTTTTGGAGACGAGGAGGTCGCCTTTCTTCTCGAACTCCATTTTCACTTTGCCGCCGGGGGCTTCGGCGGTGGCGGTGATGACTTCGGTGCTGGCGGGTTGAGCCTTCATAGCGGCGTCATAGACGGCGATGCTGATGCTGCGGTCTTTTTCGACGAAGAACTCGGCTTGCTTGACGCCGAGGTCGAGGATGAGGCCTTTGCGCGGGCCGGCTTTGACTTTGGCATCCGCAAACGCGGACGTGGTGGCGAGTGCGGCGATGATGAGGATGTTGAGCAGTGTTTTCATGGTGGGTTTGTTGCCAGCTTGCAGCCGAGATTCTCGTTCAAGGAATGCAACTCCACTCCCCCAAACAAACCCCTCTGGTTTTCTGCAAAATATCTCACGCGGTTGAATAGTGCGGCGCGAGCACCGTCGGAGTCCGCACTGCTTGCGTTCAAATTTTCCAGGCAGTCATTCAACCCGTCAAAAACAACATGCTATGAAGTCACTCAGGAACCTCTCACGCACGGCCACCGTCACGGGTGCTGTGCTCGCTCTGACGCTTGTCGCTGCTTTTGCCATGCCTGCACAGGCTGCTTTTGTGGCCGACAAGGCCGCGTCCACCGCACGCGCTGCGGTCATGCACCTGTGCCAGCGCTTCTGCGGCAATCATCATCACCACCACGGCCATCAATGGTGCGGTCATGGTGAGGATTACTGGTGTCCTGGGCATTGAGCTTCGGCTCAATGCTTGCCTTCGCTTTTCTCCATCACCTTCATGAAGTGCGCACCGTCTTCGGGGGACATCAGGCGGCTGATGTCCTCATGATGACGGTGTTTTTCGTCTTTGCTGCGTGTGGGCTTGATGCTGAAAGGGCTGCCGTTGCCGTGGAAGTCGAGTTCGATCTGCTTGATGCGCTCTGCCTGCTCGTCGTTGATGTGGTAGGTGGTCTTCCATCCTTCGACGGTTTTGGCAATGGAGACGGTCTGCTGGCTGATGGAGGAAAAGTGCAGAACTAGAGCCGGAACTGCGAGGAGCAGGATCGGAACGCCGATGAGCATGGCTTTGTCACGCGGGGCCAGAGTGGTCGGCGCGGTGGCGGCTTTCTTTTTGGACAATCGTTTGCTCACAAATCACGCGGGTTGAGGTTTGTCGCGCCGCTGAGCAGCCGGAGCGCGTTCATGATGACCAGCAAGGTAGCGCCGGTGTCGGCAAGGATGGCGAGCCACAGGCTGGTGTGGCCGGTGAAGGCGAGGATGAGGAAGATGGCCTTCACGACGAGGGCAAAGGTGACGTTGAACTGAATGATGCGCAGGGTGCGGCGGCCTAACGCGATGGCTTCGGCGACCCGCGTGAGGTCGTCTTTCATGAGGGCCATGTCGGCGGTCTCGATGGCAGTATCACTGCCGATGGCTCCCATGGCGATGCCGACACTGGCGAGGGCGAGAGCGGGGGCGTCGTTCACGCCATCGCCGATCATGCCGACATAGTGATGCTCGGCCATGAGGCGGCGGATGTGCTCGATCTTTTGTTCGGGCATGAGGTCGCCGTGGGCTTCGTCAATACCTGCGCTGCGGGCGATGGCATCGACGGTGCGCTGATTGTCACCGCTGAGCATGACGACTTTTTCAATGCCTGCGTCGTGCAGCAGGGTGAGGGCGTTGGAAACTTCGGGCCTCATGGTGTCGCCGATGCTGAGGATGCCGAGCGCCGCGCCAGCGCAGCCTTCATGCGGAGCGTGACCGAGGATGGCGAGGGACTGGCCTTTGCTTTCGATCTCGGCGAGCTTCGCTTCAATCGCGGGGCTGCACAGGCCGAGTTCGTGAGCCATTTTGTGATTGCCGATGAAGTGCGGGTGACCTGCGATGATGGCGGTGGCTCCGCGTCCGGTGACGGATTGATACTGTGTGGATTCGCTCCAGGTGATGCCCTTGGCCTGCGCGGCGACGACGACGGCCTTGGCGAGCGGATGCTCAGAATGCGTATCAATGGCGGCTGCACGTCGCATGATTTCTTCCTCCGTGATGTCGCCGATGAGGATGACGCCGGTGACTTGCGGTCTGCCTTGCGTGATGGTGCCGGTCTTGTCCACGGCGAGGGCACGGAGTTTGCCGACGGCCTCAAGATACGCACCGCCTTTGATGAGCACGCCGCGCCGTGCGAGGGCGGTGAGGCCGGAGACAATGGAAACGGGCGTGGCAATGACGAGCGCACAGGGACAGGCGATGACGAGCAGCACGAGGGCGCGATACGTCCACTCTGACCATGCGCCGCCCATGAGCAGCGGGGGCAGGAGGGCAACCAAGAGCGCCACGACAAACACGGCGGGCGTGTAGATGGTGGCAAACTTGTCCACGAAGCGCTGCGTGGGCGCTTTCTGCTCCTCGGCTTCTTCGACGAGCTTGATGATGCGGGCGAGCGTGGAGTCGTTGGCGGCTTTGGTGACGCGGACCGTGAGCGAGCCTTCGCCATTGATGGTGCCCGCGAAAACGGTGTCGCCGGGTTTCTTCTCCACCGGAACGGACTCGCCCGTGATGGGGGCTTGATTCACGGCGGAGTCACCGGTGATGACGACGCCATCGAGCGGGACGCTGCTGCCGCTGCGCACGCTGATCTCCGCGCCCACGGGCACGTCGGCCACGGGCATTTCTTGGGAAGCACCATCAGCGCCGCGCACCAGCGCGGTCTGGGGCGTGAGTTTCAAGAGTGAGGCGATGGCACGCCGCGCACGGCCCACGCTCCAGGACTCCAGCAGTTCTGAAAGCGCGAAAAGAAAGACCACGGCGGCACCTTCCGCGCCTTCACCGACGAGCCATGCGCCGCTCACGGCAACAGTCATGAGGACGTTCATGTCGAGCCGCAGTTTCTTGAGTGCTTTGAAGGCGGCGGGAAAAACCAGCATGCCCCCTGCCAGCGTGGCGAGCGCAAAGCAGCTCGTGTGCAACAGCGGCGGGTCGAGCTTGAGCCATTGCAGCAACATCCCAGCACCAAGCAAGGCACCGGAGCCGATGACGAGCGCATTGCGTGGCAGCGGTGTGTCGTCATGCCCGTGCTCGCAGGAGCCGCAGGATTTGGATTCGGAGGCAGAGTCTGGTGTGTTCATAGGTCAGGTTCTTGGTGCGAGCATGATGACGCCCGCCCCGATGAGGCAAAGACAGACACCGGTGAGATCAAAGCGGTCGGGGACAAGACCCTCGACCTGCCAAAGCCAGAGCAACGACGCAGCGATGTAAACACCGCCATAAGCCGCGTAGATGCGCCCGGCACCCTCAGCGGGATGGAGCGTCAGCAGCCAGGCGAAAAGCGCGAGTGCCGCCGCGCCTACCAGCAGCCATGAAGGATGACGCCCTTGGCGCAGAACAGCATAGGCGGCAAAGCAACCGCTGATCTCGGCAAGCGCTGTGATGAAGAAGAGAAGAAAGGTTTTCATGAAAAGAATGGATCAACTGAATAGCCGCATGGGGACTGCGTCTGACTGACATGCCGCACTTTGGCGGTCACGACTCAAACCCAAATCTAAAGCATCATGAAAAAGCTCATCACCCTCCTGGCCGTCACCGCCAGCTTCGCCGTCCTCACTCCTGCCTCGGTGCAGGCGGGAGATCGTCATTCCTCCGGCCATGGTTCCAGCCATGGCGGCGGACACAGTTCCGGGCATGGCAGCAGCCATTACACACCGAGCCACGGCAGCGGGCATGGCTATGGCAGCCATTACACGCCCAGCCACGGCAGCGGACACAGCTCCGGTCATGGCTATGGCAGCCACTACACGCCGAGTCATGGCAGCAGCGGCGGGCACAGCAGCAACCGGCATTACGTTCCGAACCCAGGTCATGGCTACGGCCACGGCAGCAGCGGTGGACACATCAGCCTGCCGGGATTCCATTTTGATTTTGGCAGCCGCGGCCGCCATTAACAGGGAGTGAACGGGATCGAAAGATTCCACCAAGCCCGCCGGAGAAAGAGAGGACTCCGGCGGGTTTTTTGTGCTTGATGGGAAATGATGATTCATGCGGGTCAATCCGTGCCGCCCATGAGTTTCTGGATACTGGGCGAGCTGTAGGCTTCACCGGCAAGCTTGCCGTCCACAAAGGCCCGCACACCCCAGGCGTGATAGCGGACACCGGTGGCTTCGATGGTCTTTGAGCGGGCACGCTTGCCGCTGCCGGTGCGGACTGAATGACGCGGCGTGTAGGTGAAGTTGACGGGCTTGGTCTTGGCGTCGGCTTTTTTGCTTTGGGCCAGCTCCACGGTCTCGGTGCCGCTGCCATGCTTGATCACTTTGTCCGTGTCGAGGTTGTCGCCAAAGAACGCCCATTCGAGCTTCACAGCGGCAGGCTTTTCGAGATGAAAGCCAGTGGCGGAGATTTCGAGCCAGCGGCTCTGCACCTCCTGTGGATTGTTGCCTTTGGGGTCGTTGTGCTCGCTCTTGGCGGTCACCTGGAGCTTGATGCTGTTGTCTGCGAGCGCCGCTCCTGTGGTGGTGAGCAAAATGCAGACGATATGGGCGGAAATCCGGCAGAGCGAACTTCGGCGGCTGTGTGTGAGTGTGGTTCGGGTGTTCATGGATGCTTCTTTGATGCCTTGCTTTGAAGCAGCACGATCTGGCGCACGAAATCCGGGCCGAAAAGGGGATTGTGCAGCTTGATCTGAACCCTCATACCGGGTTTCAAATGAGCGGGAAGTGATTCCGCCTCATCGTGCCAAAACCTAGCCCATTCCGAGTAAACGAACTGACGCACGGGGCCGCCATCCTGAGCGAAAGTGATCCAGCGTGTGGAGTGATCGACAGTCTGAATGATGCCAGTCATCGTGGTGCCCATCGGGCGAATCGCGCTGGCGGTGGATGGCAGCCAGAAACAAGCGAGGACTGTTAGAGTGAAAAGTATAAGACGGTGTTTCATGGTCGTGGTGCGCGCAGCCAGCAGCGCCGCCCTCATGGGGGACGGCGCTGTGGCATGACGCAGGCGTGGGGGTTACTTCTTCTCCTCCTCGCCATGCGCACAGGTGCAGGCGTATTCCTTGTTCTTGCAGGTGGGGCAGTCGTTGAGGTTCAGGTTGAACTTCTCGATCACGGCCTTGGCACCTTCCTTCTCACGGATTTGCACCACGGTGGGCAGGTCGTTGCCTTCAGGAACGGCCTTGTCGGAGACGAGCTTGTCGCCGTCTTTGGTGAAGCTCAGCTTGGTGGGAGCGGAGCGGTCGCCAAGGATGACGCTGATGACTTGCTCGCCTGGGGCGACGACTTTCATGTTGTCGTCGATGAAGCGGATTTCGACCTTCTTGTCTTTGTTCACGAAGAACTCGACGTGGGGTTCCACTTCGGTGATGAGCTTGCCGCCAGTGGGGCCGGCTTTGCCCGAGTGTTCCTCGTGGTCGTGCTTGTCTTTGTCGGCGGCGCTGGCGGTGAAGGCCAGGGCAAGGGTGAACAGGATTGTGGTGAGCAGCTTTTTCATGATGTTGGGTTGTCTGTTTTTAGTTTGGTTTGGTTTTGCCTCACGGTGACGGCTTTGGAAGCCGTCGCCGTTTGGAAATGGGGTGAGGATTCAAGCGGAGATGCTGACATCGTGACGGATCGCTTTTTCAGACGGCTTTCGGCCGAAACGGTAGTAGAGCGCCGGGGTGACGAGCAGCCCGAGCAGGGTTGAACTGACGAGTCCGCCAACGATGACGATCGCCACAGGGTTGAGGATTTCCTTGCCGGGTTGATCTGCTGCGAGCACCAGCGGGATCAGCCCGATGCCGGCGGCCAGGGCAGTCATCAGGATGGGGACAAGCCGTTCCTCGGTGCCGCGGATCACCATCTCGGGTGTGAATCCCTCGCCCTCGTGCTTCATGAGGTGGAGATAGTGCGAGATGAGCATGATATTGTTGCGCGCGGCGATGCCGCCGACGGCAATGAAGCCAACCAGTGTGGCGATGCTGATGTTGTCGAGGGTCATGTGGGTGTAGAGAACCCCGCCCACGAGCGAAACCGGGATGATGGTCAGTACCAGCAAAACAAAACGGAAGCTCTTGAAGAACGAGTGCAGCAGAAACACGACCACCAGCAGAATGAGCAGCGAGGTGATCGCAATGACGCGCGCCGCCTGTTTCTGCGCGAGGTACTCGCCCTCGAAAGAAATCGTGTAGCCTTCCGGCAGCTTGAGCTTCTCTTCGACACGGCTTTTCAACTCCTCCACGGCGTTGACCAAGTCAGGCCTGGTGGGATTGATGGCGACGACGAAGCGGCGGCGCAGGTTCTCACGCAGGATGGTGTTCGGACCCGTGGCAAGACGCAGATTGGCAACGGTGTCGAGAGGGACGAGCTGGCCTGCCTTGGAATCGATGTAGAGTGAGCGCAAGCGCTCGGGTTTCTCCCGCCACTCCACCGGGAGGCGAACGACAAGATCATAAACCCGGACGCCCTCGTACAACTCGGCCACTTTCTCACCGCCCATGAGGCCCGCCATTTCCCCTGTCAGAGCGGCAGGTGTGACACCATAGGCGGCGGCGCGTTCGGGGTCGGGCTCGATCCGCAATTGTGGCACGCTGGCCTGCTGTTCGGTGCGCGCCTCCTCCAGACCGGGAATGGTTCGGGCTATCTCGGCTATCTCGGTGCCGATGCGGCGCAGTTCGTCGAGATCGGGTCCGAAGATCTTCACCGCGACCTTGGCGGAAACCCCGCTGAGCATGTGGCCGATGCGGTCGGCGAGCGGTCCGCTCAAGGCGCTGAAGGTGCCGGGGATCGTCTTCATCGTGTCGCGAATTTCCGCAAGGATCTCCTCGCGGCTGCGTCCGGCGCTGTCGTCGAACTCGACGTCAAACTCAACGGTTGAGACCGGCACGACGTGATCGCCCCGCTCGGCACGTCCAGCGCGGTAGCCGACCAACTTCACACCGGGAACTTGCAACAGCCTCTCCATGGCGACATCGGAGACTTCCGAGGTGGTCTTGAGCGAAGTGCCGGGGCTGAGCGTGGTGGCCACCAAGGCGGTCGGTTCGCGGAATGGGGGAAGGAAATTGCTCCCCATCTTGGTGAATGTGAACCAGGCCACTCCTGTGAGTGCCACGGTGCCCACGACCACCACCAGCGGCTGAGACAGGGCGAGGCGCATCCACGTCGCCCGAAAGGCGGCCTTCAACCAGCGGACGAGGATGAAATCCTTGTGTTCCTCTCCTGATTTCGGATTGAGCAGGAAGGAGCTGAGGACGGGAATCACAGTGAGGGAGACAACGAAGGAGGCCGCCATGCTGACGATGGTGGCGAGCGCAATGGGGGTGAAGAGACGGCCTTCCACACCCGAAAGCGCCATCAACGGCAGAAACACCAGGATGATGAGCACGGTGGCGTAGAGGATGGATGAACGCACCTCGCTGGAGGCGCGGGCGATCACTTCCAGCTTCGGCAATGGTTTTTCCAATGACGCGTTCTCCCGCAGTCTGCGGAAGACGTTTTCGACATCGACGATGGCGTCATCGACCACCATCCCCACCGCCACGGCGAGACCACCGAGGGTCATGGAATTCACGGTGAGGCCGAAGAAGTCGAAGGTCAGCAGGGTGAGGCCCAGCGACAAGGGGATCGCGGTCAGCGTGATGGCCGTGACGCGGAAGTTGAGCAGGAACAGGAAGAGGATGACAGCGACCATGATGGCTCCGTCGCGTAGGGCCTCGACAAGATTGTCGATGGAGAGTTTGATGAATTCCTCCTGGCGATAGAGAGTGACAAGCTCGGAGCCTTTGGGGAGGGATTTGTTGAGCTCTTCCAGTGCTTCATCGACCTTGGCGGTCAGCGCGATCGTGTCGAAACCTGGAGCCTTGCGGATCATCAAGATCACTCCGCGGTCACTGACTTTGCCATCCGCATTTGGCTCGCGTCCGGCCACTCCGAATCCCGCATCGCCGCGCATCGGCTCGATGTCCCATTTCACATTGGCGACATCGCGAATGTGAATGGGGCGATCGTTGCGATGGGCGACCACGGTGGTGCCGATGGTCTCCGGCTCGGTCGTCATGGCCAGATTGCGGACCATGATTTCCTGAGCGCGCTCAGTGAGGAAGCCGCCAGTGGTGTTTTTCACGGCTTCCGCAGCGGCGTCTCGCAGTTCCTCATAGGAGATTTGGTGCAGCAGCATCCGCTCGGGATCGGGCTGCACCTGAATCTGCTTCACGCCACCGCCCATGGAGAGCACCTCGGCGATGCCGGGGATGGACTGGATGCGGCGGGCCACCACCCAGTCGGCTAGCACCCGCAGGTCACGCGGCGAGGTTTGGTGGGTGGGATCGCTCAGGCCGACGAGCAGGATGTCACCCATCAACGACGAAACCGGCGTCATGTAAGGGGTCGTGCCTGCGGGCAAAGTATCACCCACGCCCATGAGCCTCTCCTGCACGAACTGACGGGCCCGGTAGATGTCTGTGCCCCAGTTGAACTCGACGAAGATCAGTGACAGGCCGATGTCATTGGTGGTGCGGATGCGGTCCACACCGGTCACGCCCATCAGGGCGTTTTCCAGCGGCACGGAGACCAGGGTCTCGACCTCCTCAGGCGAGTACCCCTTGGCTTCGGTGAGCAGGGTGACTGTCGGCTTGGTGAGGTCGGGGAGCACATCGACCGGGGTTTCGAGGGTCTTTTTCACCCCGAGGATGAGGACGACCAGAGCCATCATGATAATGAGGCCGCGCTGGGCGAGCGAAAAACGGATCAGGCGGTCAAGCATGGGAACCTCCCTTCTTGTGCTTCAGATTCCACCAGAGCTGGACGAAGACAATCAGCAAAAGCGTGCATCCAGATGCGTAATAGATCAGCCAGTTCGGAGCGCCGCCTGGGGCAGCATCCTTGTGGCCGTGATCTTCATTCTCGATTGCAGCACCACCGGATTTAAGTTCCGAACCATCCTCGGCGTGAGCATGGCCGTGCGCGGCATCAAGCGCTTCTTTCAGCGAAACACTGCCACCACCGGCGAATCCCAGCATGTAAGACCCCTGCGTGACAACCTCGTCTCCGGGAAAGATCCCTTCTTTGATTTCAACCCACCCGTTGCCTCTCTCTCCCGTCACCACCGGAGCCTTCACGAAGGCGTTGGCAATATCAAAGTCCTTCACAAAAACCACTCGTGAAGCCGGGTCTCCCTGCACCGCCTCCTCGGGGACGGCGAGCACGTTGGGACGGGTCGAGATGATGATGTCGAATTCGGCACGCATGCCGGGCTGGAGATGACCGTCGGGGTTGGGCACCACGAAGACGCCCTCAATCGCGCCTGCCTCAAGATCAGCCTTGACGCCGAAACGCAGCAGCTTGGCTTCGATCCCACCACCCCCAAGGGCGGGAAAGCGGATGCGGGCGCGGGTTCCCGGCCCAATTCCGGCGGCACGTTGCTCAGGAATGCGTGCCACCACCCACATCTGTGAACGGTTTGAAATGTCGAGCAGGTCCTGGTTCGGCTCGACCGGCTGGCCTGGGAGTACATGAGATTGGGTCACCAGTCCGTCGAGCGGCGTTGTGAGTTCGATCGTGGGCGGCGGATCGCCCGGTTGGCGGCTCTCGACGCGCACCAGCGCCTGGCCCTTCTTAACGGTGTCGCCGATGAACGCATTGACAGCGATGGCCCGGCCAGCAATGCGGGAGGATACCGAGTATTGGTTGCCGGGGATTTCCTCGACCCGGCCGATGGCAAAGACGGTTTGTTCAAAGTCACGCTCCTCGACCATCACCGTTGCAAGGTGTAGGTTTTTAACGCCGATCTCATCAAGGATCACGGTGTTGGTGGCACGTTTGGCATCCTCGGCGGCGGGGAGGTAGCCGGAGTGGGTTAAGAGCAGAAATAATGGGACAAGAGATCGTTTCATATTCAATTGGGGGATCAGTTAGCGGCGTGTGGAGGATGGAATGACGGGCTTCATCGCAGGCGTTGCTGCGGGTGTGGTGGCTGGTGCGTGTTTGCCGATGGCGGCCTCGTAGCGGATGCGGGCCAGGTGGAAGTCGCGCAGAGCGTCCAATGATGCGGCCTCAAGCTGGAGCCTTTGATCCCGCGCCCGTAGCACGGAGAGCAGGTCGGCCTGCCCCGACTCATAAGCCTTCTGCATGGCGGTCATCTGCTCCACCGCCAGCGGTAGAAGCGTGTCGCGTGTCTCCCGGACGATGGAGGCGTTTGTTTCCATCTCCCGCCGTGCGGTGCCAGCCTCGCCGTTGATTTGCACCGCGAGCGCTTCGCTTTCCAAGCGTGCTCGTTCGGCTGCCGCCGCCCTTTCGGCGATCTCTCCCTGATTGCGATTCCAGAATGGCAGCGGAATGGAAATTCGGAAACCGACAAAGCCGGTGCGCTCACGCTGCGTCGTCGTCACATCCTGCATTTCACGGGAAGCAAAGAACCCCGCCGTCACATCTGGCATACGTTTCGCTTTGGCGAGATCCTTGCTCGTCTGGGCAGCAGCGATCTTCGTCTGCGCGAGTTGGTAGTCAGGCCGCATCATCCACGAGGATTTCGCGGGCAATGACATGTCTGGCAGATCGCCTGAAATGCTCAACGCGTCCTCCGAGCGCAGACCCAGCATGGGTTTGAGCTGCCCGAGCAGGCTGACGCTCTGCGCCTCCAGCAAGCGTGACTCCACACGCAGGCGTTGCGCGTCGAGCTGCACCTGCTTCGCATCCAGAGGCGACACCTCGCCCGCTTTGGCACGTCCGCTGGCAAACTCCGAGAGCTTCTGAGCCAGCTCCGTCTGCTGCTGCCTCAAGGCACGCTGTTTCGAGAGCGTGAGCAACTGCACCACCTGCTGCTGAGCATCGGAGATCAGCTTGCGCTCCACATCCCGAATCTCCAGTTCAGCAGCGGTGACGAGCTGGGAGGTGAGCTTTTTCTCCAGGCTCAGCCTTCGCGTGATGGGGAAGGACTGATCGATCGAGAAGACACCAGTTTGAGGGCTGACGTTGCTCTGGTTTTGGAAGTCGTAGCCCAAAGTGGGATTCGACAGGCGACCTGAGCCAAGCTGGCGACCACGAGCCTCCTCCACGGCCATGCGGGCTGCTTTCAACGAAGGGTGAGCGGCGCGGACACGCGGCCCGATGTCGGAGAGGGAAAGAGTAAGTGCCGGAGCGGATGAAACAGCCGCCAGGAACAAGGAGAAAGTCAGTGAGATGGAACGAAGCATGGAAAGGGTGGTGGGTTGAGGTTTGCAGGCGTGGACATGCCAGGCCGGAAATTGCAAAAGGCTCGCCAGTGTGCTCAGCCGTCAGTCGTGGACGGCGGCGCTGGCGGCCTGCCTCAAACCAAAATCACCATGCAACGAGCCACCTGCACAGCGGCAGATGGCGGACTCTCTCCCCCGGTGTCCAGGGGCGTTTTTAATCGTTCGTCCTCGGCGAGCACCTGAACCAGCTCCCAATGATGGAAGGAAACATCGGCTATCAGCACCGCGACAAAGACAGGAGCAAAGACGAGCGTCTGGCTGGCGGGAGAGGATTGAAGATCGACCGCCAAAGGCTGGTGGTGTTCCTTCTCGCCCTTGCCATCGCACTCGTTGCCGGGGGAGTCCTCACAGGGGATTTCATGCTCGTGGCCGTCCTCCTGCACCCGATGGCAATGCTCAGTCTTCGTTTCGAGTGATTCTTCCCCGTGATTGCAAACATAACCCCGCTGCATCCCAAACACCTGCGCACACGCCACGACCAGAACGGCCAGCGTGGGGAGGATGCGTGTGCGGAGAGAGGTCATGGACGGTGTTAAGATGATCCGACGGGTGATTTATTCAATTCTAATTTTGAAGCCCCCTGATCCCAGAGCTTGGAATCAGGGGCTTTTGGCAGTTCAATCACTCGTCACAGGTGCAGGCGTATTCGGCGTTGCCGCACTCTTTGCAGGTGTGGAGTTCCAGCTTGATGCGGAAGTTCTTGGTCTTGGCATCTGGCGTGGACTTGGCCTGGACGACGACTTGGTAACCTTCGCCTTCGGGGAGCTTCGTTTTGGAGGCGAAGAGGTCGCCTTTCTTCTCGAACTCGATCTTGGTTTTGCCGCTGGGAGCCTCGGCGGTGGCGGTGATGACCTCGGTGGAGGCGGGCTGGGATTTCATCGCAGCGTCATAGACGGCGATGCTGATGGTGCGGTCTTTCTCGACGAAGAACTCGGCCTGTTTGCCGCCGAGATCGAGGAGGAGGCCTTTGCGGGGGCCGGCTTTGACTTTGGTATCGGCAAAGGCGGACGTGGTGGCGAGGGCGGCGATGATGAGGAGGTTTAGCAGTGTTTTCATGGTGGGTTAGTTGGCGGTTGCGGGTTTGGTTTTGCGCTCAATCCAGTCGTAGAGCACGGGCACGACGAGCAGGGTGAGGAAAGTGGAGGTGAGGATGCCGCCGATGACGACGGTGGCGATGGGGCGCTGGACTTCGGCTCCGGCTCCGGTGGCAATCGCCATCGGGACGAACCCGAGGCTGGCGACGAGGGCGGTCATGAGCTTCGGACGCAGGCGGGTGAGCGTGCCTTCGACGACGGCTTCGCGCACGCCGCGGCCTTCGGTGCGCAGTTGGTTGATGTAGCTGATGAGCATGATGCCGTTCAAGACGGCGATGCCGCTCAAGGCGATGAAGCCGACCGCAGCACTGATGGTGAAAGGCATGCCGCGCAGATACAAAGCGAAGATGCCGCCGGTGACGGCGAGCGGCACACACATGAAGATGAGCGTGGCCTGTCTGAATGAGCCGAAGCTGAGGAAGATGAGCACGAAGATCAAGGCGAGCGCGAGCGGGACGACGATCATGAGGCGGGCCTTGGCCTCTTGCAGGTTTTTGAACTGGCCGCCGAACTCGAAGTAGTAGCCATCGGGGAACTTCACTTTGTCATGGATGGCCTGCGTGGCCTCCTGCACGAAGCCCTCGGTATCGCGGCCTCGCACGTTGATGAGGATGCTGACGCGGCGTTGTGCATCTTCACGGGCGATTTGCACGGGCTGCGGCACGAGGACGATTTTGGCGACTTGACCGAGCGCCAACATGCCGCCGTCTTCGGTGCGGAGGGCGAGGCGTTTGATGCCTTCGAGGTCGCTGCGGCGGTCTTCACCGAGGCGGACGACGATGGGGCTGCGTTTGTTGCCTTCGATGACGAGGCCGACCTCGGTTCCGGCGAGCGCGGTTTCGATGAGGCGATTCAATTCATCGGCGTGGACGTTGAACTTGCGCATGGCCTCGCGGTCGGGCTGGATTTCGATCATGGGGTTCTTGCCGATGCTGTCGAACTCGGTCTCGCCGCCGCCACGGATGGCGGAAATCGCGGTGCGCACCTCTCCGGCGAGGCGTTCGAGTTCGTCGTAGCTGTCGCCAAAGATTTTGCACACGAGGTCGGCGCGTGCTCCGGCCATGATCTCGTTGAAGCGCATCTGGATGGGCTGGGTGACGAGGATGTTTTGGCCGGGCACTTGATCGAGCAGGGCTTTGCGCATGAGTTCACCGAGGTGCTCTTTGCTGATGGGTTTGCCGTTTTCTTGTCGCCACTGGTCACGCGGCGTGAGCATGAGGTAGGTGTCGGCCACATTCGGATTCATGGGATCGGTGGCGATCTCGGCGGTGCCGATGCGGGAGAACATTTCTTTTACTTCGGGGAAGTCGCGGCGGATGACGGCCTCACTTTGCTTCTGCAAATCAAGCGAGGAGGACAACCCGGCGCTGCTGCTGCGGATGAGCTGAAAGGCGAAGTCGCCCTCATCGAGCTGCGGGATGAACTCGGAGCCAAGTCGTGAGAAAACCCAGAGGGAGGAGCCAAAGAGCACGATCATGGGCAGGACGATGAGCGGCTTGAAACGCAGTCCAAAGCGCAGCAGCGGGGTGTAGAGGCGTTTGGTGAGGGTGACGAGCCAGTTGTCTTTTTCCTGAATCTTGCCGCCGAGGAGGTAAGAGCACAGCACGGGCATCAAGGTGACGGCGAGCACCAAGGAGCCGCCGAGCGCGAGCATGACGACGAGAGCCATGGGTTTGAACATCTTCCCTTCGATGCCTTGCAACGCGAGGATGGGCACATAGACGACGGTGATGATGAGCACGCCGAAGAACATCGGATTGGCGACTTCTTTGGCCGATTTGAGCACTTCCTCCGTGCGCTCGCTGGCGGTGAGTCGGCGACCGAGAGCGTGCTGACGCTCGCCGAGATGACGCACGATGTTTTCCACCATGACGACCGCGCCATCAATGATGAGGCCGAAGTCGATGGCACCGAGGCTCATCAAATTTCCACTGATGTGCCAGCGCACCATGCCGGTCATGGCAAAGAGCATGGAAAGCGGGATGACGAGCGCGACGATGAAGGCGGCGCGGAAGTTCCCCAGCAGGGCAAAGAGCACGACGACGACGAGCAATGCGCCCTCGGCCAAGTTCGTCTCCACAGTCGCGAGAGTTCGGCTGACGAGGTCACTGCGATCATAGAGGGCGCGGATGATGACGCCCTGCGGGAGCTTGGGCTGTATCTCGGTGAGCTTCGCGCGCACAGCCTGGGCGACGAGGCGTGTGTTTTCCCCGGCGAGCATGATGGCGGCTCCGACGAGGGCTTCCTGCCCGTCGTCGGTGGCGGCCCCCGTGCGAAAGGCGCTGCCGATGCTGACGGTGGCGACTTCACTGAGCAGGATGGGCTTCACACCGCCTGCGAACTTGAGCGGGATGGCGAGAATTTGCTCGATGTCATTCACGCGGCTGGTGGCGCGGATGATGAGCTGCTCGCCACCGATCTCGACGTAACCGCCGCCAGCATTGCGGGTGTTTTGCTCGATGATCTCCGCGAGCATGTCGAGTGACATGCCGCGCGCGGCGAGGCGTGCGGGATCAGGCTGGATGACGATTTGTTGTTGATAGCCGCCGTTGGTATTGACCTCGGCGACGCCGGGTGTGCCACGCAGCAATGGCTTCACCTGATACTCCTGTATTTGCGCGAGAGCCATGAGCTGCGCTTCGCGGGTGGCGGGCTTGTGCGGCGCATCGGCGCTGTAATCGAGGCTGTAGTAGAAGATTTCGCCGAGGCCGGTGGCGACGGGCGCGAGCTTTGGCGTGAGGCCGGGCGGGAGTTCATCGAGCACGGTTTGCAGGCGCTCGGTGACGAGCTGGCGCGTGCGGTAAAGATCCACGTCATCCTGGAAGGTCATGGTGACCTGCGAGAGGCCGAACTTGGACAGCGAGCGCAGTTCCACCATCTGCGGCAGGCCCGCCATCTCGCTTTCAATCGGGAAGGAGACGAGCTTTTCGATCTCCTCGGGTGCCAGCGCATTGACGGCGGTGTTGATCTGCACCTGCGGGTTCGTGATGTCGGGCACGGCATCAATCGGCAGATGAATGGCCGAGTAAGTGCCGATGCCGACGAGAATAAACGTGGCGAGCAGCACAGCGGCCCGCTGCCGCATGGCGAAGGTAATGAGATGGGTGAGCATGAGAGCGAAGAAAAGAGCGTCCGCCGACCGGAGTCGGCGGACGCCGTGGGGGCGCTAGTTAGTCAGCGCAGCACTCGCAGCCGGTGCAGCAGCCTGGGTCGCAAGAGCAGACACCAGCCTCACAGCAACTACCGGTGAGGCAGCAGCAGTCACCCGTGGCACAGCAAGCGCCACCGGTGCAGCAGGCAGCGGCAAGGCAGCAGTTGGACTTGGCGTCCGCGCTGGATTGGGTGGCTGCGTAGAGACCCGTGAGGGTCAGGATGAGGGCAAGAGACAGAAACAATGTTTTCATAGATAAGTAAGTTTGAATGGTTTGAATGAACTGAAGTCGGCGAAGTGCCGACGGGGTGGAAGTGGTGCGGCGGCTTTGGAGGCGGCAAAGGAGACCGCTCGGTGCGAGAAGGGGCACGCTGCGACGAAGGACGAATGCCTTGAGCATTGAGCGGGCAGGTCTGCGGAGCACTCACCACCACAGGAGGCATGGTGGACGCGAGGTGCAGACAGCAGGCGCAGTCGCAGCCTTGATCGGTGTCCTGGCATGGGCACTCGGAATGGTGCGTGGTGTTGTCCGCTGACATGTCTTTGCAGCAGGTCATCTCACACGCTGGCATCCGGGGTGAGCACTGCCCCTGATGTGCCTGACTCCACGGCACCGCAAACAACGGCAGCAGCACGACGAGCATGATCCAGGTGATCATGCGGCGCTGTTGGCGGTGATGGATGGCGATGGAGAACATGGCTGGGGTTTAGTGGCCGCAGGTGCAGGCTTTGCCGCCGCGTAGCACTTGGAGTTCGGCGAGCCAGAGGGACATGACGGGCGTGGTGACGATCTCATCGCCCGTGTAGAGGCCATCGGTGATTTCGACATGATCGCCGCTGCGTGCGCCGACTTTGACCGGAGTGCGCAGGTAGAACTCGTCGCTCTTGGCATAGACGAAGGTGCCCTCGGCAGTGGTGAGCAGCGCCGCCTGAGGAATGGCGGTGACGGCATCGCCAGCGGGGAAGCGGAAGGTGGCGGTGATGGCGCTGCCTGCCTCGATAGGAGCGGCGGTTTGCACGGTGACTTCAAAATCACCGAGCGTGGCATAAGCTGCCTTTTCAATGCGGAGCACGCTGCCTTTCGCAGTGCCAAGCTCGACCTCCATGCCGGGCTGCACACGCGCTGCTTGATCGGCAGTGAGCCAGCCGCTGGCCTCGGTGCCGCGCTGCATGGCCTGCAAGCTGAGGGTGAAGGCGGGGGCGATCTTTTCCTCCTGCACCTCGGCGGTTTGCAGACGGATGGACTGCGCCATGAGCGCGGTGAGGGCCACGCCTTTGCCTTCCCTGAACTGCGCGCCATTTTCCGGCGCGGAGGTGTGTTCGGTGGAAGGACTGGCGGCGGATTCACTGCAACTGGTGAGCGCGACGGCGGTGACGATGAGAGACAGGATGAGCAAGAGTTTCATGATGGGGTGAGGTTAGTTTTTGGCGGTGATGAGGCTGCCGGGTGCGCCGGTGAGTTCTTCAAGTGTGAGCGCGGCTTCGAGAGCCTCGGTCTGCGTGCTGTGGATGGCCTCGACGGCTTCGAGATACTTGTCCTGAAGCTCGACAAAGGTGCTCATGGGCACTGCACCGAGTCTGAAATGCCTGTCCGCAAGCGCGGCGGCATCGCTGAACTTTGTGACGGCATCGCCCTTCCACACGGCAAGGCGTGCCTGCTGCGTCTGGTAGATGAGCATGCTCTCGGTGACCTGCCGCTCCACCTCGCGCTGCGCGGCGGCGAGCGTGGCCTGCGCCTGCACTTGGCGTGCCTCGGCATTGGTGACTTCCGCTTTGCCATTCTTCCAAAACGGCAGCGGGAAAGAGATGCCGATGCCTGCCACGGTCTGGTCATCGAGCGTGCGGGTGTTTTGCACCTCAACAAAGGGGCCGATGGTGAAGGCGGGGTAGCGCTCGTTCTTCGCCAGCTCGACCTTGAAGCCCTGCTGCTCCAACTCGGCACGGCGCAGGCGCAGCTCGTAGTGGTTCTTCATCGCGGAGCCGAGCAGAGAGAGCAGCGCAGGCGCGGGCTTGGCATCCAGCGGGCCGCGCTTCACGATGAGCGGCGCATCCGCACGGCGGCCCATGAGCTGATTCAGCTCCAGCAGCGCCTTTTGCACCACGACTCCAGACTTCGCCGCCCGCGACTCCGCCACGAGCGCCGCTGCCTCGATGGTGGCGATCTCCAACTGCGGCGCGATGCCCGCAGGCTCGCGCTGCACCATGACCTCACGCAGCGAGGCATAACGTGCGGCGACTTCATTCGCGGCATTGGCGAGGTCTTGCTGCGCAGACAGCGTGAAGGCCAACACACGGACACGAGCCGCGAGATGAAAGCGGAACCGCTCCAGCCCCAGCTCCGCCATGGCGATGTCGCGATTCGCGATGGCTTTGCGCAAACCCAAGCGCCCCGGCCACTCGATGGGCTGTGCCAGCTCGGCGGAGAACGCGAGGCCGTTCGAGCGGCTGTCGGCGTTGCGGATGTGGTTGTTGCCGACTTGCAGGCTCAACTCAGGATTCGACTGCCTGCCCGCCGTGCTGCGTGTCGCCTTCGCCGCCGCGACCTCCGCCTCATAGAAGCGGATTTCAGGATTCCCCGCGAGCGTTCGGCCTACAAGGCTAGAGATCGAGGACGGCTCCGGTTTGCCGTCTGCCGCGTGGAGCTGCGGCACAGCGGCGAGCAATAGAGATAAGAGGATGAGTAAGCGCATGATGAGATGGGGTTCGAGTTTCGACGGAGGCACGGCAAAGCCACGATGCCGCTAAGCGAGCAGTCGCGGTGGGAAGCTCCTGCGTGGCTGTCACCGCCTTCATGGGCGGACCAACGCACGGAACTTTAAGCCTGGATCGAAGGCGCGCGCACAGGCAGCGCCGTGCGGTGCGTGAAATGCCACGTCGCTCGCAACTCCGGCGGCGCGGTGGTCATCGGCAGCCCGGAAGAATCCGTGGCGGTGGCGAGTTCGTCTTGAAGACGGATCATCGCCTGAATCAACTCCGCCAGCTCCACCATCTGCATCGCAGGAAGCATGACCGGCGCGGGAACCTGGCTGTGGGCAATCGTATCACTCGGGCAGGAGACGGGAGCGTGATGTTCATCGCCATCATGTGGCTCATGGCATTGTGAGCAGCAAGCCTCCACCGCGCATCCATCCGCCCCATAGCAGCACATCGAAGCCGGGACCATCAAGGCCAGCATCAGAAGTGCGAGGATTTGCCAGAAGCGTTTCATTGGGAAAGCGGCGGCAAGACTCGCCGACATCATAAGATGGTCAAGGTGGGACTTTATTCCTCGCGGTGACTCGTCGGCTGCCGGGGGGTAAGGGGAGATGTGCGTGAGGCTTACTTCAGCTTGCCGAGATACTTGGCCGGGTTCGCGTCGAACTTCTTGATGCAGGGCTTGCAGCAGAGTTTGATCTCCTGGTCCTGGTAAACCTTGGTGATGGGCTTGCCCATGCTGCCGATTCAAGGGGATCTGCGGCGCAGCCATTTGACGCCTTCCAGAGCAAGCAACGGGATGACGGAAATGCTCAGCAGCATGAGGCACTCGGAGAAGGGCATCAGGGAGGTCTTAAGGAATGCGGCAAGCATGGCGTTGTGATGACTCCAAACCTGGAGGCCGAAGGAAGCGACGACGACGGCGAGGAGATTGAGGTTGGAGAGATGATTGATGCGCCAGAGCGGGCGTGTCTCGCTGCGGGCGCCGAAGGCACGTAGGAGTTCGGCAAAGACCAGCGCGGCGAAGGCGTGCGTGCGGGCCATCTCCAGGCTCTCATGCTTCAAGGCATAGAGATAGACGGCCAGTGACACTCCGGCGGTGAGCAGGCCGGTGAGAAACATCGTGCCGAGGAAGCCGCCTTCAGTGATGCGCTCGTGCCGCGAACGTGGCGGTTGTTGCATGACATCGGTGTCGATGGGATCGGTGGCGAGGCAGAGCGCGGGCAGGCCGTCGGTGACGAGATTGATCCAGAGCAGATGCAGGGCGAGCAACGGCATGGGCAGGCCCATGACGATGGCGGCGGTCATGAGCAGCAGTTCGCCGCAGTTCCCCGCTAACAAGTATTGGAGCGTCTTGCGGATGTTGTCGTAGATGCCGCGGCCTTCCTCCACGGCGGCGACGATGCTGGCGAAGTTGTCGTCGGTGACGATCATGTCGGAGGCCTGTTTGGTGACCTCCGTGCCGCTGCGGCCCATGGCGATGCCGATGTCGGCCCCTTTGATCGCGGGTGCGTCGTTCACGCCGTCGCCGGTCATCGCCACGACCGCTCCGCTGGCTTTCCAAGCGCGCACGATGCGTAGTTTGTGCGCGGCGGTGACGCGGGCATAGACGGCCACCTGGGTGACGCGCTGACGCAGTTCGTCGTCGCTGAGCTGGTCAAGCTCCGCGCCGGACAAGGCGAGATCTTCACCGGTGGCGATGCCGAGCTCGCGGGCGATGGCCGTCGCTGTGTGGGGATGATCGCCGGTGATCATCACCACGCGGATGCCGGCGCTGTGGCATTTGACGATGGCCTCCTTCGCCTCGGTGCGCGGCGGATCATACATGCCGGTGAGTCCGACAAACACGAGATCACGCTCCACTTCCGCCGCGTGGACCTGCTCTGGCAGGACGGCATCGAGGTCACGCTGCGCGGAGCCGAGCACGCGCAGGGCTTGCGCGGCCAGCGCGGTGTTTTGGGCGGCGATTTCGGCACGATCCGCGTCCGTGAGCGGACGAATGCCCTCCGTGGTGAGGATGTGAGTGCAATGCTGCAGCAGCAGGTCGGGTGCGCCATTGATGAAGGCACGGTGACGGCCATCCGGCATCAAACGGATGACACTTTGGCGTTTGCGGTCGGAATCGAAGGGAATCTCGTGCCGCTTCGGCATTTCGAGCGCGATCTGCTCCTCGGTGAGGCCGGCCTTGTGGGCGGCGGAAAGCATCGCGCCTTCGGTGGGATCGCCGATGACCTTCCACTGACCGTTTTCGAGCACGAGATGCGCGTTGTTGCAGCCGATGAGGTTGTTCGCGAGTTCTCGCAGGAGCTTCGACTGGCGTTCATCGGCGGCTTTGTCCGCCACGCGCACCTCGCCATCCGGCCCGTAGCCTTCCCCGGTGATCTCAAAGGTTTGTCCGGCAACGTAAAGCACGCGCACGGTCATCTCGCCGACGGTGAGCGTGCCGGTTTTGTCGGTGCAGATCACATTCGTCGAGCCCAGCGTCTCGACGGCGGGCAGTCTGCGCACCAGCGCACGGCGGCGCGACATGCGCATGACGCCCAGCGCGAGAGCAACGGTGACGACGGTCGGCAGACCTTCCGGCACCGCCGCCACGGCGAGGCTGACCGCCGTCATGAAGAGTTCGAGGAACGGCATGCCCCGCAGAATGCCGAGCACAAACAGCAGTGCGACGATGCCGAGCGAGGCCCAGACCAGGATGCGGCCAAACGAGGTGAGCTTTTGCTGGAGCGGCGTGTCTTCATCCGCACCGGCTTCTTCGAGCAGGCCCGCGATGCCGCCGATCTCGGTCTGCATCGCCGTGGCGACGACCAGCGCACGCCCGCTGCCTGCGGCCACGCTGGTGCCCATGAAGATCATGTTCTTGCGGTCGCCCAACGGCACCTCCGCCTTGTCGAGGGTGACGGCGTGTTTCTCGACGGCTTCGGATTCCCCCGTGAGCGCCGACTCCACACACTTGAAGGATGCGGCGGTGAGCAGGCGCGCATCGGCGGCGACGAGATCGCCCGCTTCGAGTTCGAGAACATCCCCTGTCACGATCTCCGCCGCAGGCACGGCCTTGATCGCGCCATCGCGCCACACCTTCGCCTGGGGCGCGGCCATCTTCTTGAGCGCGGCGATGGATTTCTCCGCGCTGTGCTCCTGATAAAAGCCAATGACCGCGTTCAGCACGACGATGGCGAGAATGGCGACGGCATCGACCACCTCACCGAGCAGGCCGGAGATGAGGCCCGCGACGATGAGAATCCACACGATGAGGCTCTTGAACTGCCCGAGGAAAATCTGCCACGGGCTGATGCGCTTGCCTTCCTTCAGTTCGTTCGGGCCGTTGACGAGAAAACGTTGAGCCGCCTCTGACGCAGAGAGACCTCGGATGGATGTTTGGAGTTTCTGAAGAATGGCCTGCGGTTCCTGTGAGTGCCAGGCCGCGACTTGGGGTGATGCGGATGAGGCGGGCATGCGATGCAACGATTTGTGGTCCTCACCCATCTTAAAACTCGAACGTCTCCAGGTAATCGGGGATGTGCGTGGGCCATCCGAGGCGGTTTTCGATCTCGTTTTGCAATCCAGCCATACCATCGTCCTCTCCATGCACGATGAACGTCTGCCGTGGCGCGTGACGGAACGTGTCCAGCCAGCGCATGAGGTCGCTCTGATCACCGTGGGCGGAGAGTCCGGAAACCGAGGCGATCTCTGCCTTCACGGAAATGAACTGCCCGTGCATCTTGATCTCCTTTGCGCCGTTCAGCAGCAGGCGTCCGCGCGTTCCTTCGGCCTGGAATCCGACGAGCAAAACTGTGTTGCGGCTGTCGGGAAGGCGGCGTGCGAGATGATGCACGACGCGGCCTCCCGTAGCCATGCCGCTGGCGGAAATGATGATGGCTGGCGTCTTGAGGAAGTTGAGCTGCTTTGATTGGTCGGCCGACTTGACGAAGTGCGCCTCATTGCAGCGCAGCGGACAGCAATCACCGGCTCCCATGGTGAGGTCGATTCTGAGGTTCCGCTCATTGCCAAACTTGCAGTAGAGCGCGGACGCATCCACGGCCATCGGGCTGTCGATATACACCGGCAATTTCGGAATGAGTTTCGCATCTTCGAGACGGCGGATGTGATAGAGCATCGTCTGTGTTCGCCCAATCGCGAAGGCGGGGATGATGATGCAACCGCCGCGCTCCACGGTGCGATTGATGATCGCCGCGAGTTCCACTCGCATATCCCCGGTGGGATGGAGGCGATTGCCATAGGTGGACTCGACGAAAACATAGTCAGCCTCGTCCGCAGGCTCCGGTGCGTTCATCACCTCATCCGTATAGCGGCCCAGATCGCCGGAGAACCAGAGTGTCTTTCCGTCCAAGCCGATCTCCAGACTGGCGGCACCAAGGATGTGTCCGGTCGGATGATAACGGAACGTCAGGCCCGCACCGGCTCCGCCCTTGCCACCGAAGTCCACCGTGCGCAGCAACGGCAGCACCTTCCGTCCATCCTCCGAAGTGAAGAGCGGCAGCGGCACGGCATGTTTGGAGAAGCCCTTTTTAGCGGCATATTTGGCATCCTCCTCCTGGATGTGACCACAGTCCGGCAGCAGCAAGGCCAGCAGCTCGGCTGTGGACGGCGTGCAGTAGATCGGTCCGGTGAATCCTTCCTTGTGCAGTCTGGGCAAATAGCCGGTGTGGTCGATGTGCCCGTGCGTGAGAATGACCTGATCAATCTCCTTCGCCGCAATCGGCAGCGGCTCCCAGTTTCGCTCGCGCAACTTTTTCAGTCCCTGGAACAGCCCGCAATCAATGAGTGTAGTTCCGGTCGATGTGCGCAGCAGATACTTCGAGCCGGTGACGCAACGAGCGGCACCGAGAAATTGGACTGTTGGTTTGGTGTTCATGGGCATTGAGGGCGTCTTCCGACAAGCAGTTGTTGCCAGGGCAGATTGGGAAGTGTTCATCGGAGGTCTTCGGCTGGTCCTGCCAAAGCATCAGACGGATGCGAGGAGTCCAAAACGACCGGGGTCAAAGCTCCGCAGTCGCACGGCTTGCCCGCCGGGCCGCAGCAGCAGGATTCTGGCTTGCATGAGCATTCGTAATCAGACGCATTGAAGCGCTGCAAAAGCCGGGTGACGAGCTGATGCGGATCAGCGTCATAGATCACCTCCGAGCCTGTCTGCTTGCTTAGAGTGTCCACGAGTTGGGGGAGCACGTTGGTAATGCCGCCCGTGCCAGTAAGCACACCGATGAGTTTGCCCTCTTCATAAGCAATGGCGAACTCTCCCAATGTGCCGCAACGACCGCCCGCCACGAGAATGATGTCACTGCTACGGATGTTGATGAGTTCCCGCCCCATCAAGCCGAGCCCTGTGTAAATCATCACGTCATACTCCTTGTAGGGAGAGGTAAAGGTCTCGATGTGCTCCTTGAGATGCACGGCGGGCGAAATGCCCATCGAATAGCCGCCTGCCTCTTTTGTGCCAAGCACCACTTCATGCGGCATGCCCGGACAAGCTCCCGTGAGAACGCAACAGCCTTGTTCTGCAATGGCACGCCCAAGACTCCGACATTGTTGAACGAGTCCCGCATCGCTGATCTCCGCAGCGGAACCCATCACGCCAATGCGGATTTGAGCACCAGTTGTCACATTCCTTGCGCAGTTTGAGACAGAAGTTGGACAGGAGGTGCTCATGACGTTTGAAGATTGATTGTGGTTTCCAGCGCTTTTTCGTCCCGCACTGACTGCTGCTTGCGCTGCCACTTCCATTCCTCAATGGCGCAGAACAGGCAGGGCACGATGAAAAGGGTAATGAGGCTGACGGCCATGCCGCCCATGGAGGGGATGGCCATGGGCAGCATGACATCCGCGCCGCGCCCGGTGGCCCAAAAGATTGGCAGCAGGCCGAAGACGCTGGTGGCCGTCGTCATCAGGGCGGGACGGATGCGTTTGAGCCCGGCATCCAACACCGACTCACGGATTTCTGAGATGGAGTTGAACTGCCGGTCTTTGAACACATCCTCTAGATAGGTGGACATGACCACGCCGTCGTCATCCACCACGCCGAACAAGACCAGAAATCCCACCCACACTGCCACGGAGAGGTTCACTCCCCAAAGGGCCAGCATGATGAAGCCTCCCGAGGCCGAGACCAGCACGCCGATGAAGATGACGGGGGCGATCCACCACCGGTTGAACCCAAGATAGAGCATGACAAACATGGTGGCCAGACAGATCGGCACAAGAATCTGCATGCGCTTGGTGGCGCGCACCTGGTTTTCAAACTGGCCGCTCCATTCCCAGTAGTAGCCGGCAGGGAGATGGAGTCGCCCGTCCTTCAACGCGGCCTGCAACAGCCGTTCGGCATCCTCAACGACGCTGACCTCATCACGATCACGCGTGTTCATGGTGACGTAGCCGACGAGCAGCCCGCGCTCGCCTTTGATCTCCTGCGGGCCGAGCACGCTTTTGATGGTGACGACCTGGGCGAGAGGTATCTGCGCGCCGCTGCTGGTGGGGACGAGGATTTTCTCCAGCTCGGGGATGTCTTCGCGGAACTCGCGCAGATAGCGCACGCGGATGGGATAGCGCTCACGGCCCTCGACGGATTCCATGAGGTTCATGCCGCCGATGGCGACTTCGATCACGTCCTGCACGTCGCGAATGTTGACACCGTAACGGGCGATGCGGTCGCGATCGATGTGGAATTCGAGATAAGGCTTCCCGACGATGCGGTCAGCGATGATGTCGGTGGCGCCGGGCACTTCCTTGAGCAGGGATTCGATCTGCAGGCCGATGCGTTCGATCTCACCGAGGTCGCCACCGTAGATCTTCACGCCCATCATGGCGCGGAAGCCGGTCTGGAGCATGATCAGGCGCGTCTGAATCGGCTGAAGGAAGGTCGGCAGCACGCCTGGGATGGCGGTCTTCTCCTGCAACTCGGTGAGAATTTCGTTTTTTGTGATCTGGCGATGCTCCGGCACGATCCACGTCAGGGGTGCCTTGAGCCAGCCTGGCCAGCCGGAGTACCAGCGTTTCACGGGCAACCGACGCCATTCGTCCTCGGGTTTGAGGATGATGATGCTCTCCATCATGCCGATGGGCGCGGGGTCGAGCGCAGTCTCAGCGCGGCCGAGCTTGCCGACGACGCTTTCGACTTCAGGCACACTGGCAATGGCCATGTCCTGCTTGGCATTGACCTCGATGGCGGGCCCGAGTCCGCCCTGTGGCAGCAGCGAGGGCATGTAGAGGAACGATCCCTCATCCAGCGGCGGCATGAACTCACGCCCGATACCGGGCATGATGCGGGTTTCTGAAACGATGGTGAGCCCGCCCTTGGCCTCGTTGTGCGCATCGGTCTCGCTTTGTTTGCGCCAGAGCATGCGGCGGGTGGGCGCTTCGTCGCCATGGCGGATTTTTTGCCAGCGCAGTTCGCCCAGTTGCACGCGCGGCTCCTCCGCGCCGAGGTTCGCGATCCACTCGACGGGCTTCAAGGTCACGCCGATGCCGAGCCAGATGCTCATGCCGGTGAAGAGGATCGCCATCGGGGCGATCATGAAGGTCTTCTTGTGATCCAGCACCCAGCGCAGCGCCGGCACATAGACGCGTGAGATTTTGCGAGAGACTGGATTCTCCTCCATCGGCAGGAAGCGCTCGCGCGTCATGCGCACCACGGCCAGCATGACAATGACGCCGACGACGACGGACATCGGCCAGCCGCTGTAATGCGAGCCTGCCATGGCCCACATGAAAATCGCGTGCGTGGCGAACACGGAGGCGATGCCCATGCTCAGGGCGATCTTCCACACGGTGCGGCGCGACCACTTCACCGGCTGGAACAAGTAGTAGCAGATGAGCGGCACGACCGTGAGCGCGAGGATGACGCTGGCACCGATGGCGAAGGTCTTGGTGAAGGCGAGCGGACGGAACAGCTTGCCTTCCTGGTCGGTGAGAAAGAACACCGGGATGAAGGAAACGAGCGTGTTCGAGACAGCGGTGACTATCGCGCCGCCGACCTCCGTCGCGCCGTCATAGATCTTCTGGAAGTGGCTCTTCTTCGGATCTCCGGTGGCGATGTGCCGGTAGATGTTCTCCGTCATGATGATGCCCATGTCCGCCACATCGCCGATGGCGATGGCGAGACCGGCGAGCGACATGATGTTTGAGTCCACACCGAAGGTGAGCATGAGGACGAAGCACAAGCAGACGGACAGAGGCAGGGTGACGAGCACCGCCGCCGTGCTGCGCAGATGCAGCAGGAAGATGAGAATGATGATGGAGGCCATCAGCGCCTCCTCGCTAAGCGCAGTTTTAAGCGTTTCGATGGTCTCGTTGACGATGTCCGTGCGGTCGTAAAACGGCACCACGCGCACTTTCGAGATGCGGCCGTCGGCCAGCGTCTTCTGGGGCAGCCCGGTTTCGAGCTGCTTGATCTTGGCTTTCAGGCGCTCGACGACGTGCTGCGGGTTTTCGCCGTAGCGCATCAGCGCCACACCGCCCACGGCCTCGACTCCCGCCTTGTCGAGCGAACCACGACGAAAATCCGGGCCGAGCGTCACGGTGGCGACGTGCTTGATCTGGATCGGCGTGCCCTGCTCCTGGCGGATGACGACTTTCTCCAAATCCTCCGCCGACTTGATGAAGCCGACACCGCGGATGAAGAACTCCAGGCCGTTTTTCTCCAGCACCTTCGCGCCGACGTCGATGTTCGCCTTCCGCACGGCCTCATACACATCAAACAGCGTAACACGATGCGCGCGCAGCTTGTCGGGATGCACGTCGATCTGGTACTGCTTCACGAAGCCGCCGATGCTCGCCACCTCGCTCACGCCTTCGACGGCATTGAGCTGATAGCGCAGATACCAGTCCTGGATGCTGCGCAGTTCGGCGAGATCGAAGCCCTCGCCCTCGACGGTGTACCAAAAGACCTGGCCGAGCGCCGTGGCATCCGGCCCCATGACCGGCACGACATCCGTCGGCAGCCGCTGCTGCGCGATGTTCATGCGCTCGATCACGCGTGAGCGCGCCCAGTAGTAGTCCACGTCGTCCTTGAAAATGACGAAGACCATCGAGAAGCCGAAGCCCGACATGCTGCGAATGGTCTTCACGCCTGGAGTGCCGGTGAGGCTCGTGGTGAGCGGATAGGTGACCTGATTATCCACATCCTGCGGCGAACGGCCCGGCCAGTCGGCAAAGACGATGACCTGCTTCTCGCCGATGTCGGGGATGGCATCGACGGGCATGTTTTGCACCGCGTAGTAGCCGCCGCCGAGCAGTGCGAGCATGAAAAGAACGACCAGGAAGCCGTTCTTCAGGCACCAGCGAATGAGAGCGGAGATCATGGTCTAGTGCTTGTGCTCGACAGGTTTCGGTGCGGCATGGCCTTCATGGCCTGCCGCAGCGGGAGGTGTGGCGGCGGGTTTCGACCCAGTGGCGGCGCCATGTTGATGACCTCCGGCGGGAGCCTGGCCTTTCGCGTAAAACAGGCTGGGCAGTCCCTGGATTTGAAACTGGCTGTCGAGCAGGAAATTGCCGCGCACCGCCACCTTCTCGCCTTCCTTCAAGCCGGCGAGCACGGGATAAAAATCTCCAGCACGCGGGCCGAGCTTTGCCTCCATCGGCATGAACTCGCCTTGAGCATGCTCCACATACACGAGCTTGCGCGTGCCGCTGTCGAGCACGGCGGCGATGGGCACGGCCAGCACGCTCAATTCGGCGTCGGTGGGCTTGGTTTTGCCGCCAGGGATCACGGTCAGCGCCATGCCGCAGCGCGGACATGCGCCCGCCTGAGCCTGTAGAATCTGCGGATGCATCTGGCAGGTGAACTGGCCGCCGAGGCCCGTCGGCGCGGCTTTGCCATCCGCCAGCACCGGCACACGAATCATGGCGCTGACAAACATGCCGGGCTTCAGCTTTTGATCGGTGTTGGCGATGTTCACGAGCACTTTCACGGTACGGCTTTCCTCCGTGAGCACGGGATTGATGAACCAGATGCGGCCGGTGAACGATTCGCTGGGATAAGCCTCCGCCTGGATCGTGACATCCTGTCCCTGCTGCACCCAGCCCAGCTCGGACTCGTAGATGTCGAGATAGACCCACAGGGACTCCAGGTTCGCGAGCTTGTAGAGCATCTCGCCGCTTTTCACCATGGCCTGCTGCACCGCCATGCGCTCGGTGACGGTGCCGTTGATGGGCGAGAACAAAGTGACGCGCTCGCTGACCTTGCGCTTCTGCACCAGATCATCCACCTGCTCCTGCGTCAGTCCCCAGCGCAGCAGTTTCAGCTTCGACGCCTCGATCAAGGCGTTGTTCGCCGGACCTTCGAGACCGACGAGCAGTTCCTTCTGCGCGAGGACGAGGTCAGGGCTGTAGATCTCCACGAGATGGTCGCCCTTCTTCACCTGCACGCCGGTGAAGTCCACGTAGAGCTTTTCGATGTAGCCCTCGACGCGGCTGTTGATCACGGCGAGCGCGGACTCGTTGTACTGAACCTTGCCGACCGCGCGAATTTCATGCGTGATCTGGCGGCGCTGCACCGGCACGGTTTCCACGCTCGCCATGGCGCGGGCGTGTTCGGAAAGCGTGAGCATGGCCTCTGGCTCCGGGCTCGCCTGACCTTCCTTCTGC
Source organism: uncultured Prosthecobacter sp. (assembly GCA_964452755.1). GTDB lineage: Bacteria > Verrucomicrobiota > Verrucomicrobiia > Verrucomicrobiales > Verrucomicrobiaceae > Prosthecobacter. The sequence goes on from CAYVQY010000004.1 coordinate 92,912, forward strand.
GGCGTTGGGGCCGTGGCTTTGGTGAGGATCAGCGGCATCTCGCAGATGGGGCACTTGCCCGACTTTGGCAGCCGCACCTGCGGATGCATGGAGCAGGTCCAGACTTGGCCAGCTGGAGCAGGCGCTCCGGCATCATCGCAACTCAAACTGACAAACACGAGAGCCGCCGCGATGCTGGCGAGCAGGATGCGATGGATGGATGAAGCGGACATGATGTTACCTCCTGGTTGGATCGAGAAAAGGAGCGCCGGACGGCGGCACGCCCATGACTTGCAGTGACAGATCGGCCAGGGCGAGCTCGCGCTTGATGCGTGCCTCGACCTCGGCCAGGCGGAACTCCAGCAGTGTGCGCTGGGCATCGATCAGGTTGATGAAATCCGTGCCGCCGGTGGAATAACCGGAACGCGCCACATCGAGCGACTGCTTCGCCTTTGGCAGCAGGCTGTTTTGCAGCAGCGCGAGCAGCCGGGTGCTTTCGCGATACTGATAGCTCTTCATCGCCACCTCCACGGTCAGCGTGAGACGTTCATTGGAGAGCCGGGCCTTCGATGCGCCTTCCAGATGACGCGCGCCCGCGATCTCCGCCGCGATCTTGTCACGCCAGATGGGCAGCGTCATTCCACCCACGGGCCGAACCATGACGGGAGACGCCTTGACATCGGCCATCACTCCCAGCGCGAAATCAGGGATGCGTGTGCGCTGCGCCTGCGTGATGGCGGCCTCCGCACGCCGCACATCGGCCTCCATGGCTTTCAGTCGCGGATTTCGCGCCAGCGCCGTTGCGAGAACCCCGTCGCCGCTGGTGGAAAGCGGCGACGATTGCAGCGCGCGAGGCAGCGGCGGGGTCGGATCGCCCGTGCCGAAGCCGAGCGCGGCCTTGAACTGCGTCACGAACCACTGCCGCGAGTCGCGCAGATTGGTCAGCTCCGTTTGCAGCCGCTCTTTCTCCATTTGCGTGCGCAGCAGATCCTGCAACGTCCCCTTGCCCACCTCCGTGCGCGATTGCGCGAGCTTTTCGAGGTCTTCCAGCAGCGTCACCATCTCCTGGTTCACGCGGATGCGCTCATCCACCAGCCGCAGCTCATACCACGCCTTCTTGAAACCGTAGGCCACCTGCAGCACCGCCGTTTCAAATTGGAAATACTTCATCCCGCTCTCCGCCGTGGCCACATTGGCCGCCGCGCGCAGCTTACCCGGCCCTGGGAAATCCATCATCAGCCCCGGCATCAATGCCATGATGACCTTCGTGATGTCCATCTGAAACGTCAGCTGCGGATCAGGCAGCGAGCGCTCACGCGTGATCTTCTCCACCGACGCCAGCCATTCGTAATACGCCGCTTCCACCTGCGGATGCTTGTAGATGGCGTAGCGAACAAAGGTCTCCGGCGAACCAGCGCTGCGCAGTGCTGGCAGACTGGGCGCAGTATCTGCCGGGCGATACTTGCTCAGCACCTTCTGCACCCGCTCCCTTGAATCACGCTCGCCTGGCGTTTTAATGCCGACACAAGCGGCTGAAAAACCACAGGCTGCTGCCAGAACGATGCGAGCAACTCGCGCCGACGCCCGGCCATGTGTGGGAAACTTCATCATATCGAATCAATGCCATTATTGGGTCATGGTTTCAGCTTTGCCATGTATTTGGCGGGTTCCTTGTTGAAATCATCGAGGCACGATTTGCAGCACAGGCGCACTTCTGTGCCCTCATGCGTGAAGACATGGGGTTCTCCCATGCTGTCGAGTTTCTCACCGGAGACGACGCAAGTGGTGAGCGGGTAGGAGCCGGCATTCGAGGTTTTGCCACAGGAGGCGAGACCGAGGCAGAGGAGGAGTATGGGGATGGCTTTCATGGTGTGGATGATGGCTGGTTGTTTGCGTTGGCAGAGATACTTCGGCTTCGGGAAGTCCTCTGGTTGTCGTTGTTTCAGCACTGGTGCCTGACGGGAACGGATCGTGCCAATGGGGTATAACCCTGCTTTGGATCTCAAAGCGTCTCGAACACCCAAGCCGCCGACGGTCAGTCCGGCGGCGGCCCAGGGGGATTTGAGGGAGGCTTAGTGGACCGTGCAATGCTTCATGGCACCACCGCAGGACTTGCAGGTGTGCTCCTTGAAGGCGCCGCCTTTGACCCAGGCCACGACCTTGTTCTCGCAATCCGGGCAGGTCATGTGGCTGGAGGACTTGAGGGTGACAAAACCTTTGTTCCAGGAGCCGGCGGGGCTGTGAGGCGCCTTGAAGGAGACAGTGCCGCATTTGCTGCACGTCACCGCGCTGGAGGGGGTGGAGGACGGAGCCTGACAGGAGGCCAGGGCGACTGCGGCGAGACCGAGGAACAGGGAGCGGATAAGTTTCGTTTTCATGGTATGTTTGATTTGGAGTGGATTTGGGACGGTTGATAAACTGCCCTCGACACGTCAAACACCGTGGCCACTCCAAACCCTCCAAGAAACAAAAATGGCCCCACCCGCCGCAAGACTGGCTCAGGACTCCAGCTCCTTCAGCAGGGCCTTGAGCATCTGCCGCGCCCGGTAGATCCGCATTTCCACGGTTTTGACACTACGCCGGGCGGTGCTGGCGATTTCCGCGTAGCTCATGTCCTCATAGGTGAAGAGCAGCAGGGCCTCGCGCAGCTCCGGCGGCAGCGCTGCGATGGCCGCCTCGACTGCACGCAGGCGTTCGCCACTCTGCATTTCCGCATCGGGAGATGACTGGTCACCGGCTGTTTCTCCCGCCGCACCTTCTTCCTCCTCAAGCGAAACGGTGGGGTGGCGACGACGCCAGCGCTGATGATTGCGGGCGAGATTAGCGGCGATGCGAAACAGGTAGGTGGGAAAGGCAGCCGTAGGCGTGTAGGAGCCGCAGGACTGGTAAAGGCGCACGAAGGTCTCCTGTGCCAGATCCACGGCGGCATCAGGATCACCAGTCATGCGTTTCAGGAAGGCGGCTACCTTGTCCCGCCAGCGGTGCATGATCTCATTCAAGGCAAGATCATCTCCGGCAGCAAGGCGCTGCATGGCAAGGATGTCGGCATCGGGAGGAGCGTCGGACATCGGAATCATTGAGAGCGTGAGGAGTCACTGTCACGCGGAAGCCTGAGGCCCAGGACATGCGGCAGTAGGGCGTCAAGATACTGCCTGGCCTGTTCCGGAGTCATGCAGGCGGCGGTCTGCCGCACATGAGCCAGCATGGCCTGCTGGCATTCGATCTGGAGTTCGGCACGGATTTTGAGCGCTGTAGTGGCATCTTTCTGTGGATCGCTCAGCACCTCTCTGAGCGCGGATTCCGCCTCCTCGGCACGCATGCAGAGATCCTGGCATTTGGGCCGGTAGGCCAGATGCAGCGTCTTCACCTTGTCAAACTGCGCCTCATCGAGCCGCAGCCGCTGTCGCAGCCACTCCAGCTCCGGCAGCAGGCTTTCACGCTCCTGCGGCATGGCGCTCGTCATGCGGTTGTCATGCAGCCAGTAGCGCGAGCAGAAGAACATGCATGCCCCAAGCACCAAGGCGATGAGCAGGATGAGCTGGCCGCGTTTCATGGCATGTTCTCCATGCTGCTTTGCAGCAGCGGATGAATGGATTCGACATAGGCCATTTCAGCGGCCGCCGCATTTTCCGCCTGCCCCCAACTTCCCAGCCATGCCCCCAGGGCAATGAACGCGGCAATCGTCAGGCTGGCTGGCAGCGGGCGCGCCAGTGTGGCAAACAACGACTGCGCGAGCCTGCTGATGCAGTGGCGGAAGGTGAGGGATGCTTCCGCCTCGATGCGCGCCCAGACCTCACGTCCGAAAGAGGCCGGAAGTTTGACCTGCGCGGGCGTCCGGCGCAGCAGATGATGGAGTTGGTCGTCATTCATGACAGGAATGTTGGAAGACGATTTCATGGTGTGGCCGGTTGGACAGGGGTTCAATCGGACAAACACCGCTGGCATCTCAAACCCTCACGAAACATGCCTCCGTCGCAGCGCTGTATAAGCAGCACCGCAAGGGAGGCACATTCATGACCAATTGCCGCATCAGGCGTGTCTTCGCAGGGCTTACTTTTTCAGCTTGCCGAGATACTTGGCCGGGTTGGCGTCGAACTTCTTGATGCAGGGCTTGCAGCAGAGTTTGACCTCCTGGTCCTGGTAAACCTTGGTGACAACCTTGCCCATGCTGCCGAGTTCGTTGTCGCTGACGAGGCAGGTTTTCAGCGGGTAGGGGGCGGGGGCCGCCAAGGCGATGCTGGCACCGAGGAGGAGGCTGGAGAGGAGGGCGAGGGTCGTTTTCATAGGAGGTGTTTGAGTTTGAGTTGAGTGACCGGTGATTTCAGCCGGTCATCAGGTGCAACTCCGCCGCAGCGCCAACCCCTCGAACTATTTTCAAACTTCATCAGGCCATGCGGGCGAGGGCTTCCTTCAAAGCTTGCCGGGCGCGGTAAATACGCACTTCGACGGCTTTGGCCGAACAACCGAGCGTGGCGGCGATGTCGGCGTGGCTCATGTCTTCCACGGTGAAGAGCAGCAGCGCCTCGCGCAGATCGGCGGGCAATGCGGCGATGGCCTGGTTCACCAGCGTGGTCTTTTCATGCAGGGCCGCCGCATCATCGGGGGAAAGCTGCGGGTCGATGGGTTCGTGAACAAGTTCGCCCTGCTCATCCTCCATCGGCACGGTGGGGTGGCGGCCTTTCCAGCGGGCGTGACTGCGGGCGAGATTGGTGGCGATGTGAAACAGGTAAGTCGAGAAGGCGGCGACGGGCTTGTAGCTGTGGCGGCTGGTGTAGAGGCGCACAAAGGTCTCCTGCGTGAGATCCATCGCGGTGGCATGATCGCCCACCATGCGCAGGAGAAACGCGGCGACTCGCTCTCGCCAGCGGGCCATGAGTTCGTTCAAGGCCAGATCCTCCCCGCCAGCGAGCCGCTGCATGAGCACTACATCGGCATCGTGGGTGAGGTCCATGCGGTGGAGGGGGATCAGTGACCGCTGTGCGTGGTGGCAGGCTCCATCTTCATGTCGATGACCTGCGGCAGCATGGCATCGAGATAGCCGCGTGCCTGCTCGGGCGAGAGGCAGGCCGCTGTCTGATAAAGATGCGTGAGCATCGCCGTCTGGCACTCCACATGCAGCGTCGCCTGCTCCTGCAAGGCCGCCCTGAGTTCCGGCGAGACCTGTGAGCCACCCGTGACGAGCTTTTTCAGTTTCTCCTGAGACATCATCACCTTCGCGCAAAGGTCTTCACAGGTCGGTCGGTAGGCCAGGTGCAGCTCAGCGACTTTGGCAAACTGCGCATCGGTCAGTTTGAAGTCATGGCGGAGCCATTCGAGTTCAGGCAGTCGCGAACTGTCATCATTTGGGGCCGTGTTTGCCATCACGACATCACAGCATGGCCGCTGCGTGATGACGAAACCTGCGATGGCCGCCAGCACCGCCGCGAGGATGATCCAAAGGCCGCGCTTCATGGCTGGATCGTGAAACGCGCTGCGACAACGGGGTTGATGGAGGTCACATAAGCCGTGCGCAGTGCGGCGTGATCAGTGTCAGGCGTGATCAGTCGTCCGAGTCCGGCTCCCAGAAGCAACATCGCTGTCACCATGGCGAGAGCAGGCGCGGGCTGTGCCACCCAGCGGAACAGTGACTCACTCCATTGCCGCCACCGTGCCGTCCAGGATTGCTGTTCAGCGACGGCGATGCGCGCCCAGATTTCACGCTGGAACGAGGAGGAAAACTCCGGCTTCGGGTGCGTCTGCCGGATCAGATCATGGAGTTCTTCGTCATTCATGGCTGGGGAAGCTTGGCGGATGACGGGTGAAACACAACCCGCCAGATCATCCGATGCTGGCGGGTTGCGGGCTCGTGGAGCCATTACTTGCAGCAGCCCTTGGCTTTCACCGGTGCCGCGTCCTTGGCCGCTGGCGCGTCCAAGTGGCAGCTCATGCCGGTGGTGGCAGGCGCGTCTTTGTCAGCGGCTGGCGCAGGAGCCTTCGGCATCTTGGCGCAGCAGCTCATGCCAGCAGGTTTGTCAGCGGCGGGTGCGGCAGTGTCGAGGGCAACGCTGGTGCCGATGCCTGCAAGGATGACAGCAGCGAGAAGGGTGAATTTCGTTTTCATGGTGGGGTCTTTTTCTGTGTGGTTTGGTTTGTTGGATCGCCATGTGAGGCGTTCATCCAGTGCAACTCCACGCCTCCACCAACCCCTCTGATTATTTTCAAATCATGGGCCGTGGCTGCTCCACCAAGCATCTTGGCGAGGTTACTTCGGCAGTTTCGTCATGAACTTCGCCGGATTGGCGTCGAATTCCTCCACGCAGGGGCTGCAGCAGAATTTGACCTGCTGGCCCTGGTGGACCTTGGTGATGGGCTTGCCCATGCTGCCGAGCTTGTTGCCGCTGACGATGCACACGTCATACGGATAGGGTTTCGCGCCGCCGGTGGTGGAGCAGGAGGCCAGCGCGAGGCCGAGCAGCGCGGTGGTGAGGAGGGTGGTGAGTTTCGTTTTCATGGTGTGTGTTTGGGTTTGGGATGTGAATGGCGCAGGCCATTAAAAGCGGATAAGCACGCCGGCGCCGAGGCCGAAGTCGCTGTGATAAGAAAGGGTGAGCGAGGTGTGGCGCGTGAGCGTGTAGTCGGCGCCAGCCGTCCACTCCCACTCGGTGCCCGTGTCGTAGAAAACTTCGCCCCACACGCCGAGACGCGGCGTGAGCTGGAGGCGCTTCGAGAGCGTGAGGCGCGCGTCGCCCTCGGTGTCGAGGCTCAGATTGGCCCAGACCATCAGCGGCAGGCGGTAGTTGAAACCGATGAGGCCGCGATCCTTCGCATCGGGATCGTTCGTGAGGCGGTAACCGGCAAAGGCCTGGAAGTTGAGGTTGAAGTAGCGCTGGTAGAGCGCGTCGATCTCATACTGCGGATTGTCCACGCCTTCCCAGCCGACTTCCCATGCGAGCATGAGGTCGTTCTTCGGATTCATCCAGGTGAGCAGCCCCTCGCTCATGTGGGACTGAATGGAAGCCGCGCCCCAGACATAAGACATGTCATGTGAATGCTCGCCTAGACCGGCGGCGTGGCGCAGGCTGTGGTCGGCGGTTGTAGGCGCAGTCGCCAGACTGCGGGAGTCATCGTCATGCCGCAAACTGGCGTTTGCGCCTACTTCATCCTCATACCGAAACACCCGCGCCATGCCGCTCATCATGTGATAGAGGATGTGGCAGTGGAACATCCAGTCCTTGGCCTCGTTTGCCTCGAACTCGACGACCCGTTTGCTCATCGGCGGCACATCGACGGTGTGCTTCAGCGGTGAGCGTGCGCCATTCCCCATGAGCAGGCGGAAGAAGTGGCCGTGCAGATGAATCGGGTGGTGCATCATCGTGTCGTTGATGAGCTCCAGCTCGATGATCTCGCCCTTCTTGATCATCACATAAGGTTCCTGCGCGATGGTTTTGCCGTCGAAGCCCCAGATGTAGCGGTTCATGTCACCAGTGAGGTGCATCGTGATCTTCCGGCGCGGCAGCTTCGCGGGAAGCGTGGTGTCGTGCGTCGATTTGAGCAGCCGGTAGGGCGATCCCGGCCGTGGTAGCTTCAAGGAGGCGCGTGGATCATCCTCCTGCTCCTCCAGCGCGAGGTTCAGCATTTCGTCCATCTGGTAAAGATTTGGCCTCGGCGGATCGGTGGCCGGCTTCAGCTCTCCAGAACCGAAAAACGCCGACACATGTCCGCTGCCGTCCTGCGTGGTGGCCCGCAGTTCGTACTGGCCGCTGGCCGGGATGGTGATGATCACGTCATAAGTCTCCGCAATCGCCATCAGGAAGCGATCCACCTTCACCGGCTGCACCGAAGGCCCGTCCGCCGCCACAAGGGTCATCGGTCCTGCCGAGGAGTTCAGATAAAAATACGAGGCCGCCGAGGCATTGATGATGCGCAGGCGCACACGCTCGCCGGGCTTGCCCTCGATTCGTGTCTGGCGCTGGCCATTCACGAGAAAAGCGTGATAGCCCACGTCAGAGACGTCCATCGGCATCATGCGGTCCCACTCGCGCTGGAAGTAGTCCTTCAAATTCCCGCGCTGCCATGCGCCAAGGATGGACTGCGAGTTCCGCCGCATGAGACCGAAGTAATCGCTGCCGCGCATCAGCATGCGCATGACCTCGTGCGGATTGAAGTTCGTCCAGTCGGAGAGCACCAGCACCTGCTCGCGATCCGCCTTCACCGGCTCGCCGCCACGCGGCAGCACCACGATGCTGCCATACACACCGTTCTGCTCCTGAAGCTGCGTGTGCGAGTGATACCAGTAAGTGCCGCTGTGCCTCAGATCGAAGCCAAACGTGTGCGTCGTCCCCGGCAAAATGGGCGGCGTGTTGATGTGCGGCACGCCATCCTGCTCGTTCGGGAGCAGGAGTCCGTGCCAGTGCGTCGAGGTCGTCTCGTGCTTCAGATGATTATGCACACGGATGCGGGCGAAGTCTCCTTCACGGAAACGCAGCGTCGGTCCTGGAATGCCGCCATTGATGGTGAAACCGCGCACTGGCCGGCCTGCCGGGATCACGGTTTGCTCGGAGATGATGAGATCATACTCCACTACCCGCTGACCGGCGGCGGGTTGGGGCATTCTACAATCGTCACAGGCCAGCGCGGCTGGTAAAGGCCCGAACAGGACGAGAAAAAGAAAGCGTTTCATGGAAATCGAGTCGTTGACGGTTCATGGAATCAAGCCCGCATGCGCAGATGGTTCCTCATCGGCCGCGAGGCGCGGGCACATTGCGTCTGTCAAAAACGCCGACTCAATTCAGCCACGAGCAAAACAGCACCGCCAACCGGACATGCGGCAGGTTTAGCCCGTCACTTTCCACCCAGTGCGCGTGCGCCATCCCCTGGCACATCGCAGGCCGTATTGCGGACCGCACATCTGTAAAAGAGAGCCAAACTACCTGCGGCACCCGCTCACGACCGCCCGCAGGCGGCACACCTACCGGTTCGGCAGGCGCAGAGGACTCCGCACAGCCACAAGAGCTTATTTCAGCCGCTGCCAGCGCGGCGCAGCAACCCATGCCGCAGTCAGCCGGTTCATTCACAAATGTCATCGCCTGTGCGGGCCAGCTCTGTGCTAGCAGTGCCAGAATGAAGACGATGGAGCGGAGCAGACTCATAAACTCAAACGCGCAGTCGCATGCGCACGACATATGATTACTCTAAAAATGCCCACTTGGCTCCTTAATTTTTCTCCTCCTCCGGTTTGCATTTGCAGAGCCACTCTGCCGCCTGGCATTCCTCGCAGATGGCTGTGTTGTATTCAAAACGGGCGGTGATGGCCTTACTCTCGGGTGTGTTCTTGTATTGCAGAATCAGCCATTCGCCGGCTTTCACGACCGGCAGAACAAAGCCCCTCGCGTCTTTTTCGACGGTGAGTTTCTGCGGTTTGGTGCGGTCGCCGATGGTCGCGGTGAGCGTCTGCGCGGCCATAACGACGGGTGTCATGTCCTTGCCGAACAGGGCGATGTGAAACTTGTCGCCTTTGACAAGGATTTCACCGTGCATCGTTTCATCCTTGCTGAATTCGAGGATGCGGCCGCCGTTGGGGCCGAGTTCGACGCCTTCATGGGCGAGGCCAAGGGTGGTTAGGAGGGAGAGGAGGATCAGTTTGGTTTTCATGTGTTGAATTGAGTGTGAAGATGCGCGGCCCTGCGGCCAAAGAGATAAAAGACCGCGGGGGTGATCATCAGGTCGAGCAGCGTACTGCTGACGAGTCCGCCGACGATGACGACGGCCACGGGATGCAGGATTTCCTTCCCCGGCTCGTTCGCGGCGAGCAGCAGCGGAATCAGCGCGATGCCGGCGCAGAGTGCGGTCATCAGCACGGGCACGAGCCGCTCCAGCGTGCCGCGCACGATCATCTGCCGCGAGAAGCCCTCCCCTTCATGCTTCATCAAGTGCAGGTAGTGACTGATCATCATGATGCCATTACGCGCCGCCACGCCGCCGACGGCGATGAAGCCGACGATCGTGGCGATGCTGATGTTATCAATGAGCCACCACGTCAGCGCGAGACCGCCCATGAGCGCGAGCGGGATGTTCAGCATCACCTGCAAGGCCAGTGAGAGGCTGCGAAAGTAGCCGTGCAGCAGCACGCCGACGGCAATGAGCACGAGCGCGAAGTAAAACGCGATGCGCTCCGCCGCAGCCTGCTGCGCCTGGAATTCGCCCTCAAAGCGCAGGTAATAGCCCTCCGGCAGCGTCACATTCCCCCGCACGGCGGCATCCCACTGGTTCACGAGATTTTCAATATCGCGCACCTCGGTGTTCGCGCCGATGGCGATGCGGCGCTGCGTGTTTTCACGATTGATGACGTTCGGGCCGTTGGCTTCGCGGATGTCGGCGACGAGCCGCAGTGGGATGCGCTGGCCGCGCTCGGTTTCGATGAGCAACTCGCCGATCTTTTCCGGCGAATCACGCCAGGATTCGGGCAGGCGGAGCACGAGATCGACGGTACGCTGCCCCTCGCGCAGTTCCGTCACTGTTTTGCCGCCGAAGAGGGTTGAGACTTGTTCATTGAGCGTTCCGGGTTGCACCCCGTATGCGACGGCCCGCTCGCGGTTGACTTCGATTTTAATCTGCGGGATCGGCACCTGCGCCTCCAGGTTCACATCGGTCAATCCGGGAATCGTTTTGGCGAGGTCGCGCACCTGCGCGCCTTTCTCACGCAGCACGGCGAGATCGGGACCGAAGATCTTAACCACGATCTTGGCCGACACACCGCTGAGCATGTGGGAGAGCCGATGCCCGATGGGCTGGCCGACATTGACGAAGGTGCCGGGAATGGTTTTGAGCAGCGTGCGAATCTCCGCAAACACGATCTCACGCGGGCGGCCCGTCGCATGGAACTCGACATCGAACTCGTTCACGCTCACGGGCATGACGTGATCGTCCTTTTCGGCACGACCGGCCCTGCGCCCCACGCTTTTGACCTCAGGAATGCTTTGCAGCAGGCGCACACCGGCCTCTCCGATCTCATTCGAGTGCGCCAGCGAGGTGCCGGGCGCGCTGGCGAGCGAGATGGTGGCACTGCCTTCGTTGAAAGCGGGCAGGAACTCCTTTCCCATCATCGGGTAAAGCATAAGCGCTGCAATGAGCAGCACACCAGCAAATGCGAGCACTAGCATCGGTGCGCCGAGCGCGAATCGCAGGAAGGTGCGCTCCACGATCCATTTCATGCGGCGCACCAAAAAACCATCATGATGGCCTGCGGCGGAAGGTTTGAGCAGAAACGAGCACAGCACAGGAATCACCGTGAGTGACACGACAAACGACGCCGCCATGCTGGTGATCGTGGCGATGGCGATGGGCGTGAACAGCCGCCCCTCAATACCCTCCAGACCGAACAGCGGCAGAAAAACGAGAATGATCAGCACAGTCGCGTAAAGGATCGAATTCCGCACCTCGCCGGACGCGGCGGCGATGACTTCGAGCTTTCTTGATCCGGGAAGAATGCCCGGATCACTCGTGACAGGCGGAATCCCAGTCCCACTTTCCCGAAGCCGACGAAACACGTTTTCCACGTCCACGATGGCGTCGTCCACGACCATGCCGATGGCCACGGCGAGCCCGCCGAGCGTCATTGAGTTCACGCTGACGCCGAACCACTTAAAGATCAGAATCGTGACCGCAAACGACAGCGGCATGGCCGTCAGTGTGATGAAGGTCGTGCGGAAGTTCAGCAAGAAGAGAAACAGAATGATCGTGACCATGATCGCGCCGTCGCGGATGGCCTCCTTGAGGTTACCGACGGCATGCTCGATGAAATCCCCCTGACGAAAGAGGATCTCCGCCGTGACGCCCGCAGGCAACGTGGGCCGCAGCTCGTCCAGCGCCTGCTCGATTTGTTGCGTGAGCTTGAGGGTGTCAAAGCCTGGCGCTTTATCAATGCTGAGCACCACGCCCATGGTCCCGTTCACACTGGCATCACCGCGCATGGTCTGCACGGCGTGCCTGACCTCCGCCACGTCGCTGATGAGCACCGGGCGGTCGCCCACGGTCTTGATCAGCGTGTGGGCAATGTCTTCCATGCTCGTGGTCATGCCTAGATTGCGCACCATGATCTCGCGCGGGCCGGCTTGCAGGTAGCCGCTGGTCGCATTCCCTGCAGCACGGCTCACGGCGGCCTCGATTTCTTCAAAAGTCACTCCAAACGAGGCGAGACGATAGGGGTCAGGCTGTACCTGCACCTGTTTCACCCCTCCGCCGATGCTGAGCACCTCCGCCACGCCGCTGATGCTTTGCAGGCGCCGTCGAATCGTCCAGTCCGCGAGCGTTCGCAGGTCCATCGGCTGCATCGAATCATCCGTGCTGCGCAGGCCGACGAGGAGAATCTCACCCATGAGCGAGGACACCGGCGTCATGCCCGGCTTCGTGCCTGCGGGCAGCGTATTGAGCACGGCCTGCATTCGCTCCTGCACAAGCTGCCGCGCACGATAGATGTCCGTGCCCCAGCCAAACTCGGCAAAAACGAGCGACAAGCCTACATCCGAGTTTGAGCGCAGGCGGTCGAGACCGCCGACGCCTTGCACGGCCGACTCCAGCGGCTGTGTAACGAGCACTTCGACCTCTTCCGGCGCGAGGCCCGGTGCCTCGGTGAGAATCGTCACCGTGGGCTTCGTCATGTCCGGCAGCACCTCGACGGGGAGTTGCGTCATCGTTTGCAAGCCGAACACCAGCACCAGCAGCGCCGTCATCAGTATAAGCGGGCGGTGGTGCAGCGAGAAGCCGATGAGGTGTTTCAGCATTGCGCAGCCTCCTGCCGTTGAGCAACCAAAGGCGCGAAGCAAAGTAGCCCTCTCGCTCCCGAAAGAGGAGCTGGGCGCTTCGCAGCAATCAAACCGCACCGACCTTCGGTGATTGCATTCGCCAGCAACACGTCCAGCTCATTCTCCGGAGCAAAATGGCTGCTTTGCTGTCGCATTATGCCGCCACCTCCCCGCGTTTAACTCCACACATAATCAAGAGCACGAGCAGCAGTCCGCTCGTGGCGGCAAAGAATGTCGTGAGCATGGACCAGTCGCCGCTCGCGACATGATCGTGATCGTCATCCCCGGCGGCGGCGATCTGCTCATTGGTGATCTCGCTGCCGTCTTCGTTGTGCGCGTGGCCGTGGGCGGCATCCATCGCCTCTTTGAGTGAAATGCTGCCTTTGCCGGCGAAGGCGAGCGCGTAGGCTCCGCGCGTGATGACTTCATCGCCCGGCAACAGTCCCTGGATGACCTCGACGAAGCGGTCGTTCTGCACACCGAGGACGACGGGCACGCGGACGAAGGCGTTCTCCAATTCGAAGTCTTTGACATAGACGAAGCGCCCGGCCGCATCCCCCTGCACGGCGCTGCGTGGAATGGACATCACGTCCTCGCGCTGGCTCACGACAATGCTGAACTCCGCCTTCATGCCGGGGCGCAGCAGCTTGTCCGGATTGGCGACGTGAAACGCGGCCTCGATAGTGCCGGTGACTTCATCGGCCTCGACGGCGATGTGGGCGAGTTTCGCCTCGAACACGCGCTCCGGCAGCGCGGTGACACGAATGTGCGCCTTGCAGCCCTTCTGCAATTTGCCCGCGAGATGTTGCGGCACCTGCGCGGCGGCCTCGACTGTACTAAGGTCAATGATTTCGATCAGTTCGTCATCCGGCGAGATCGGCTGGCCCTGCGCGATGTTCACCTTCGCAATCATGCCGCTAATCGGTGCTTCGAGCTTGATCACGGGTGGCGGATCGCCGGGTTGGCGACTTTCCACCCACGCGACTTCGGTGCCCGCATCCACCTCCTGATGCGGGATGACGATCACGGAAAAAGCGCGACCGGGAATCCGGCTGCTGACAACGGCCTTGCTGCCCGGCAGCACCTCGATGTGGCCGAGCGAGAAGACGGTTTCCTCAAAGGTCGTCTCCTCGGCCTCGACAAAATCGAGCCGGATGTTCGCCACGGCGGATTCATCAAGGATGACGGTGTTTTGCGCACGATCCGCGTCGGCGGCGTGGAGCGAAGCTGCAAGTGCGAGGATTGAAATGAGTTGTTTCATGGCTGTGTTCCAGTGGCGGCTTCAAAACGGACCCGGGCGAGGTGAAAATCCCGCAGTGCGTCGATCACGGCGGCCTCGAGCTGAAGGCGTTGATCGCGGGCCCGGAGCAGCGCGAGCAGGTCCGACTGCCCGGCCTCGTAGGCGTTTTCGAGCTTTTTGGTCTGTTCAATAACGAGCGGCAGCAGTTCGTCGCGGGTCTCACGAACCAGGTCGGCATTGGCCTGCATTTCGCGTCGCGCGGTGTCGGCCTCACCGTCGATTTGCCGGCCGAGCGCTTCGGCGGAGAGACGCTCCCGCTGGGCAGCAGCCTTCATTTCAGCGATCTCTCCGTCGTTGCGATTCCAAAAGGGCAGCGGAATGGACACGCGGAAACCGACGAAGCCGGTGCGCTCGCGCTGACCGTTGGACTGGTCCTGCATTTCCTGCGCGCTGAAGAAGCCGGCACGCACATCTTGCAGGCGCTTCGATTTCGCCAGATTAGCGGCGGTTTCAGCCGCGATGATCTTTGTCTGAGCGAGCTGGAAGTCTGCGCGAGTCCGCCATGGGGCGGCAGCCGGCAGCACCAATGCGGGCAGTCCGCCGCGAATGACGAGAGACTCCTGCGGGGAGATGCCGAGCATGGGCTTGAGAGCGCCAACCAGGCCGGTGCGCTGCGTTTCGAGCTTCTTCATTTCCAGAACGAGTCTTTGTGCGTCCACCCGGGCCTGGCCCGCGTCGAGCGGTGACAGTTCGCCCCTCTCGGCGCGATCTTTGGCGAAGTCGGAAAGCTTTTTTGCAATCTCCCGCTGCTGCTGCCGGAGGATGCTCTGCTGATCGATGGCCACGATACGCACCGCCCGTTCACGCGCTTCCGCGATGAGGCGGCGCTCCACATCACGCACTTCCAACTCGGCGGCTGCCACAAGTTCACGGGAAAGCTGTTTTTCGAGTTTCAGGCGGTTCGTGACGGGAAATGACTGATCAAGCCCGAACTGCAGCACACTGGGGCTGACACGGCTTTCGTTTTGGAAGCTGGTTTCGAAGGTCGGGTTCGGCAGTTTACCGCTGCCGAGCTGCCGACCGCGGGCCTCGTCCACCGCGAGCCGGGCGGCTTTCAGGACCGGGTTGTGGTTTCTGACACGGGCGGCAATGCCGTCCAGCGAAAGGTCGGCCCCCAAGACGAAGGCGGACCAGGAAAAAAAGAGAAGTGTGCGGAACATGAGAACCAACGAAGTTTGAGAATCAGGCACGGCAAAGCGCCATGCGCGAGGAAGGACAATCAGGGCCGGAAAATCGTGCCGGCACTCACCCACGTCTTCAAATTCTCAAAGCGATGGTCTGCGCGATTCGTCGCGGCCATTCCTGCGTCTGACGCCACGGTCGCGGCGGCGTTTCAGGCATGCATCCCACCTCGGCAGCGATGAGACGAACGCTTGGCAGGAAATCAAAAGCATCGAGCACTTTCACTGGAGCACTGATGGCGGCTCCCGTATCCTGCTGAAGCTGGGCGAGCAGTGAATCCACCACGGCGACGTGGTCGTGAGTCTCCCCGTCCTCCTCTTCGTGATGATGCGGGATGGAGTGGTCCTCATTCTCATGACAAGCAGAAGAATGCGGCCCGTGGCAGTGATCCACCAACGTCAACTGCTCCACCCCGCCACAGTCGCACATGAACCCGCGGTGCAGCCCGAACGCCTGCGCCCAGCCCATCGCAAAGAGAACGATGAGGCCGACAATGAGCCGTTGGAGGTAGCGGGTGGTCATTCCGAGGCAAAGATAGCCGTAAATGCAGCAAATGCGCAAGCGGGCTTTCAAACCTATGCGGCCTGCCGCTGCTTGAGCTCGACCACGGCATTGAGGATCTTCACGCGGTTCATTTCGTGGACTTCGATCTTCTCTCCGATCTTCGGCACCAGCGTCACTGTCAGCTCTCCGCCGAGGTGCTCGCGGAATTCTTCGAGGCCTTCGAGGATGGCGGGCTCGCCGCT
Organism: uncultured Prosthecobacter sp.; assembly: GCA_964452755.1. Lineage (GTDB taxonomy): Bacteria > Verrucomicrobiota > Verrucomicrobiia > Verrucomicrobiales > Verrucomicrobiaceae > Prosthecobacter. Next base: position 108,898 of record CAYVQY010000004.1, read on the forward strand.
GCGGCCGGTATCGAGCAGGTGCGGAGAGTAAGTGGCGAAGCCGATGCGCTCGATCAGCTTGAGCACGCGTTCGCAGGTTTCGGCATCGAGAATGCCCTGCATGCGTGAATACACCAGATCGACAGCGATGCCGATGGCAACAGCCTCCCCATGGGTGACTTCGAAGCGCGAAATCTGCTCCAGTTTGTGCGCGGCCCAGTGGCCGAAGTCCAGCGGACGGGCGGAACCGAGTTCAAAGGGATCTCCGCTGGTGGCGATGTGCTCCACATGCAGTTCGGCGCTGCGTTGCACGACTTTTTCCAGGGACTCTTGCTTCAGCGCGGCGAGGTCGTCTGCCATGGCCTCGATCTGGCCGAAGAAGGCCGCGTCGCGAATCAGTGAGACCTTGATGGCTTCGATGATGCCGTTGCGGCGCTCCCGCTTCGGCAGGGATTCCAGGAAGGCGAAGTCGTTCACGACGGCGAAGGGCACCGCGAAGCTGCCGATCCAGTTCTTCTTGCCGAAGTAGTTCACGCCGTTTTTCACGCCGACGCCACCGTCCCCCTGGGACAGCGTGGTCGTGGGGAAACGCACGTGGCGAATGCCGCGATGAGCGGTGGACGCCGCGAAGCAGACGAGATCGAGAACGGCGCCTCCGCCGATGACAAAGACGTAGCTGTGGCGGTCGAGCGCGGCTTCGTTGATGGCGTCCCAGCAGCATTCAACGAGCCGCAGGTCGTTTTTGCAGGCCTCGCCACCGGGAATGACGATGGGCTCGTCCGTCAGGGTGAAGGCATCCGCGTGCGCCTCTCCGTAGCCGACAATGTCGTCGAGCAGGTCGCGATTGGCGTTGGCGACGGCTTCATCGACAAAAATAAGAACGCGCGGCAGCTTGTGCGGAGCATCCAGGGTGATGAGATCGCGCACCGTGGTATTCCGGGGCATGAAGACGTCCCTCGTGAAAAGGATGCGGTGGGTGTGTTCGAGCCTGATTTGTCTCTCCTGCATTAAAACGGGCGGGTTCTTTGCCGCTGACCGGGTCCGGGGTCAATGGGGAAAGGATGAACAGGAGCGGGAGGCCTTTTCTGTCGTCGAAAGTGGGAAATGACGAATGTCGAAATCCGAATGACGAATCTCCCGCCTCACGTCGCCGCGACCCAGCGCTGCCAAAAACGCAGCAAGGGCGCGACCGCAACGAAGACTAGAGCCAGAAACGGAGATGTCGTGCAGATGGCCAGCGCATCAGCAATGACGAAGCCTGCCAGCAGAAGACCGACGGCGGCGTCGATCCTGCCGCTTCTCAGCCGCAGCTGGGCACTGACCACCAGCAGAGCGAATGCGGCCAGCACGACGAAAAGGGCCAGCGGCTTGGCGCTGTCGAGAGTCATCTCAACGGCTTTTCCCGAAAGCAGACTCAACAAAGGCACCCAGAGAAGGAAGCGGACGCTGCTCCTGCCACCGGAGCGGGCCGCCATGCTCAGCGCCACGGTGTAGATGCCAACTGCGACCGCGTGAATCACCACCAGCCGAGGGAAGTAGTTCAAGGAGTAGAATCCCAGGCGGAAAGCCGGAGCAACAAGTCCCCCGCTTTCCTCGAAGGCTAGATCGATCAGCCGCGCCGAACCGGCCATGGCGATCAACATCGTCCGACAAGCTCCCATCACGAACACTGAACCCGCCCAGGGCTTGTGGTAGAGGTCGTAAAAGACGATGCAGACGAGCAGCCCGGCGATGAAAAGCGGATGCGCCCAGCCTTTGTCAAAAGCCAGCCACGCTCCGATGAGCAGCATGCCGAGACCGACGCTCCAAGCCTCTTTTGTGCTCACTTGCCCATTGGGAATGGGACGCTCAGGCCGGTGCTCGCGATCGAACTTCACATCGGCGGCGTCGTTGAGGATCATTCCGCCGGTGTAAAGCAGCGATCCGGCGAGGATGAGCCAGTACAAGCGGGCATCCTCCAGTCCACCGCCGGAGAGCAGCCAGGCGGCGGAGACGTTGGTCCAGACCGTGGGCAGGTTGGAGATGCGGGCGAGGTGGAGCCAGGGGCGCATGCGCGGAATGACGAAACAGAATGACAAATGCCGTGCGATCACTTCAGCATGCCGCGCACAAAGGGCAGCAGCTCTGCGTAGAGCGTGCTGCCTCCGCGGCGGGAGAGCTGGTCGTTGACGAGTTCGGCGTCGCTGTCGGCATCGGCGGGCAGGAGGTCCTTGTGCTCGTGCTCGCCGCAGGTGGTGCAGACGTGGATGAAGGCGGAATCGCAGTCGCGCCGAACTTCGCCGCGGACGCCCTCACCTTCGAGCACGAGGCTCTGCAGCGCGGGACCGGTTTCATTTTCAGTGAGTTCGACCTCAAGACCGGCATTCAGCCGCCGGTTGATCCACATGGCCAGAAGGAGCGCGGTGGTGCGCTGGCCTTTGAGATGGGCGATGCGAATCGTGCGCAGCTTGGAAAGATTTTGCAGCGCTGCGGCATCCTGAAAGCAGGAGGCCAGTGCCGTGCGCATGAAGTGAGAGCGCGTCCATGCGAGGTCGCGGACGTCGAAGTCCCCTCCCCCGGTCTGCTGGGCGGCCAGCAGCGCGTCGAACTGACGGGAGGGATCACTCCAGCAGGCGGAGTCGATGATCAGGGTGTCGATTCGGGAATAGAAGCGCTCTTCGAAGTGCTTGGTGATATCCGCCTTCCACCAGACGACCAGCGGCAGATCCGAATCGAGGTGGGCAAAGACCACATTCTGCACCTGCGCGGCGTCGCTGCCTTCGAGAACGAAGCTGATCTGCTCGCTGCAGACGGCCTGCTTGCCCTGATAGGGACGGCACAGCGCCTGAATCCAGGCGCGCGCGCGCGGCGGCGTGACATCAGGCAGCGCCAGAATCAGCATGGCCCGGCAGGCGTGCCGTGCGGCCACCTGTTCGAGGATTTCATTGGCGACACCGAGACCGGAGCTGTCCTCCGTGTAGATCGCCAGGTTGATGAGGGAGGCGCGGGTCTTCGCCTCGTCTTCCGTCCAAAACTCCTTCAACGCGCGGTCAATGCGCGCGATGGGTGTCTCGATACCGAGGCGGTCCAGATCAGATTCGGAGTGGAGCGTGGAAGGCATGACGGAGTTCCTCGCAAAAATTAAAGGAGCCGCCATTCACGGCCATCGGCGCGAAGGAGATCGTCGGCTTCCTTCGGTCCCCAGCTTCCGGCGGGATACTCATACATGGGCGGTGGCGAGTCGGACTTGTGCCAGGCCTTCTCGATTTCGTCGATGAATTTCCAGGCGTTCTCGACCTCGTCACGACGGGCGAAAAGCGTGGCGTCGCCGGCCATCGCATCCAGCAGGAGGCGCTCATAGGCCTCGGGGCTCGCCTTGCCGAAACTGCTGCTGTAGCGGAAGTCCATCTTCACCTGCTGCATGTTCATGGCCTGCCCCGGCTGCTTGCACAAGATGCGCAGGGCAATGCCTTCATCCGGCTGAATGCGGATGACGAGGGTGTTCTCGCTGTTTTTGAGCGCACTCGTGGTGGCAAAGGGCACCTGCGGCGGCTTTTTGAAATGCACGCTGATCTCGGTGGCTTTTTTGGGCAGTTGCTTGCCCACGCGGATGTAGAAGGGCACTCCCTGCCAGCGCCAGGTGTCGATCATGACGCGCAGGGCCACATAGGGCTCGGTCTTCGATTCCGGATTGACGCGATCCTCCTGCCGGTAGCCGACCCGCGAAACGCCATCCACACTGCCGGCGGTGTACTGGGCGCGAATGACATGCTTGGCCACATCTTCGGGACCGACAAGGGGCCGCAACGCACGGATGACCTTGACCTTCTCGTCGCGCACGCTGTCCGCGCTGAGATCGGTCGGCGGCTCCATGGCCACGAGGGTGAGCAGTTGGAAGAGGTGGTTCTGCACCATGTCACGCAGGGCGCCAGCCGTATCGTAGTAGCCGCCGCGCCCGCCTTCCATGCCAAGGTTCTCGGCGCAGGTGATCTGCACATGGTCGATGTAGCGGCTGTTCCAGTTCGGCTCGAAGATGGAATTCGCAAAGCGCAGCACCATGATGTTCTGCGCGGTCTCTTTGCCCAAGTAGTGATCGATTCGATAGGTGTCCTTTTCGTCGAAGGTCGCATTCACCACCTCGTTCAAGCCACGCGCCGTGGCCAAGTCCTTGCCGAAGGGTTTTTCGCAGACGACGCGCGCCCATTTGCCGCCCGTTCCTTCATTGAGCCCGGCGGCGCGCAGCATCTCCAGGATTGGCTTGAAGGCCTCGGGAGCGGAAGCCAAGTAGAAGAGGCGGTTGGCCGGCGCTCCGCGTTCTTCGTCAAACTTGTCGAGCAGGAGCTTGAGTCTCTTGTAACCGGCGGGGTCTTCGAACTCACTCCTGTGATAGTGGATGCACTGCGAGAAACTGGCCCAAAGCTCATCCGTGTGCCCCTGGCGGCTGTTTTTGCGGTTGCCGGCCTCCAGCTCGTCGCGAAACCCCTCGTCGGTCTTGTCGCGGCGGGCGAATCCGACCACCTTGAACTGTGGAGGAAGATCACCGGCGGCGGCGATGTTGTAGATCGCCGGAATGAGTTTGCGATGAGTGAGATCTCCCGTGGCACCAAAGATGACCACGGTGCAGGGCTCGGCGCGATGGCGTGAAAGCAACGTTTCTTGGAAGGGGTTTTCCAGCATTTCGATTGATTCTAAAGGGGTGGGCGAGACTAGCCCGGCGTTATGCAAAGGCAACTCGCGAAGATCTCCGCAGAAGCCGGGCCACATGAAAATGCTTCATGCACTCAATGAACAAAGTGGTGCGGGACCCGCCGCCCAGCCCTCGTCTCTTTCGCAAAAATTCACCTTCCGCAGCGGGGTTCAATGGTTTGACAGGACCACTCAGCCGTTGAAAATCAGGGCACAATGAGCAAAGAGGCACCAGAGCCAGAGATTCCGGTCCCGGAGGACGCCAAAAAAGAAAAAGGCTTGTGGGAAAAGACCCGCAAAAGCCTGATCGAGCGGCTGAACAATTGGGAGGACCAGCGCACATGGAACGAGTTTTACCAGACCTACTGGCGGCTGATTTACAGCGTCGCATCGAAGGCTGGGCTGACACGGGAGGAGTCCTTCGACGTCATTCAGGAGACCATCATCGCCATCGCCCGCCAGGTCCAAAAAGGCCAGTACGACCCGCGGGCGGGCTCCTTCAAGGCCTGGCTTCTGCAGATGACCCGCTGGCGCATCCTCGACGTCTTCCGCGCCCGCAAGCGCCAACCCTCCCTCGCCGACCAGGGCAATGCGGACAGTGAGGACACCGGAACGCAGATCGTGGACCGCCTCTCCCAGGACAAGGACAACCTCCTCGAAAAAATATGGGATCGCGAGTGGCGGGACAACATCACCGCAGCCGCCCTGGAGCGGGTGAAGGCGAAGGTCTCTCCCCGCCAGTTTCAGATTTTCGACTGCTACGTCATGAAGGGCTGGGGAGTGAAAAAGACCTCCGAATCCCTCGGCATCAACGCCGCCCAGGTCTATCTGGCGAAGCATCGCGTGGGGGCTCTGGTGAAGAAAGAAGTCCAGGCGCTTGAGAATACGATGCTTTAGTGGGAGTGTTCCGGGCGAATGCTGCGGCCTCGACGGGCGGGCATGCCGCCGTTCCCTTCCACGAAAGCTCCATGAGCGATCCCACCGCACAGTACACTCCTTCGTCCGAGATCGCGGATGAAGACGACTTGCCGCGCCAGGAAGATGCCGCCCCGTCGTCCGATTCTGCCGATGTCGAACTGCCCAGCCCACCGATCAGACCGCTGACAGCGAAGGACAAAATCCGGGACCGCGAGCGAAACGGCCCACCTTCGCACCGCGACGACATCGAAATCCCCGACTACAAGCTGATCAAGCGCATCGGCTCAGGCGCCTACGGGGAGGTCTGGCTGGCGCAGAGTGTCACCGGCGCCCTCCGAGCGGTGAAAATCGTCTGGCGCGAGGACTTTGAACTGACCCGCACCTTCCAGCGTGAGTTCCTCGGCATCCAGCAGTTCGAGCCCATCTCGCGCGGCCACCCCTGTCTCGTCCACATTCTGCACGTCGGCTGGAATGAGAAGCGCGGCTTTTACTACTGTGTAATGGAACTGGCGGACGACGCCGACGAGGGCGCGAACGTCGATGACATCGCGACCTACGTCCCCCGCACGCTCGGTACAGACATGAAGCGGCACGGTCGGCTGGACCCCTTCTTCTGCCGCGACGCCGGGGTGTACATGGCCGACGCGCTGCACTACATGCACAATCACGGTCTCACCCACCGCGACATCAAGCCCTCGAACATCATCTTCGTAGGCGGCGTGTGCAAACTGGCGGACATCGGCCTCGTGGCCGCCTTCGGGGAGCGCACCTTCGTCGGCACCGAGGGATTCGTTCCGCCGGAAGGCCCCGGCACTCCGCAGGCGGACATCTACAGCCTTGGCAAGGTGCTCTACGAGATGAGCAGTGGGAAAGACAGGATGGAGTTCCCCGAAGTGCCTGACAATCTCTCCGACGAGGAATGGCCCTTCTGGCTGGATCTCAACCGCGTCATCTGCCAGGCCTGTGAAAGCGACCTTTCGCGCCGCTTCACGACCGCTGCGGAGTTTGCCGAGGCGCTGCAGCATGTGGGCGACGTGAAACCGGAGAGCCTGATGCGCCGCCTCAGCCGCGGCATCATCATCACCACACTGGCATCCTTCATTGCGGCCAGCGGTCTCATAATGGGCCGCTACCAGCGCGAATGGGCCTACGCCATGCCGCTGCCCGCCAAACCCCAGCGCGTCCTGCCCGCGCCGCCGCAGCCGCCTACACCGGGCAAACCCTGGCAGAACCGGCTCAAGCAGTGGTTCACCCACAAACAGGACCGGCATGTGGCCGACCAGCCACTCGACCCCGAGCTGTTCTGGAACTTCCTCATGTCCACCAACCGCCCGGCCGAATACGGGGCTGCCGAGTTCATCCTACCGGACAAAAACACCCTGCGCGCCGCTGTCATTATGAAGGAGGATGCCGACGCCTTCTGCGAGTGGATGACATCGATGGACCGCAAAAGCGGTAGGCTCGACGCGGATCACGAGTACGTCTGGCGTCCCGTCAATCTGCCCCGCACACCGAATTCCTCGCCACCGAGGGAGGGCCACAGCGCCATCCGCTGCGAAATCGTGGCGGTCAAATACGGCAGCCTGAAAATCGCCAGCGTTCCGGCGGGAGCCGAAGTCTTCGACGGTGAGAATCTTCTCGGCCGCACGCCGCTTTCACTGCCGAAGGTGCGGGCGGAGGCCTTCGACTACGAAGTGCGACTCCCAGGCTACAAGCCCGAGGCCGCTGGCGGCAAGCTCAAGGAAAACCAAAGTGTGAGCTTCAACCTCCGTCTGCGGGCCACGGGCTCCGTTGTCTTTGGAAAACCATGGCAGAACAGCCAGGGCGCCAAATTCGTCCCGCTAGGCAAGGCCATGTTCGCCACCATTGAGGCGCGACGCAAAGACTTCGCCGAATTCGCCTCCGCCACCAACCAGCCGCCCGTGGATGGACGAATCCTCGACGCCGGCCCGGATCTTCCCGTCACCATGGTCAACCGCTCGGAAGCCGAGCAGTTCTGCCGCTGGCTGACGGACCGCGAGCGTGCCAAGGGCCTCCTCGAACCCGACCAGGAATACCGGCTGCCCACTGATGACGAATGGAGCATGGCCGCCTATCTTTCGCGGGAGGTGGGAAAAACGCCCGCCGAGCGCAGCCTGAAGATTGAAGGCATCTATCCTTGGGGCTTCATCTGGCCTCCGCCAGCGAAGGCTGGAAACTTCCTCGACAAAAGCGCCGACAAATCCGGTAAAAATTCCATCCCCGGCTACGACGACGGCGCCACCGGACTCAGCCCCGTTGGTGCCTACAGGCCCGACGGACGCGGCATCTTCGACCTTTCCGGGAACGTCTGGGAGTGGGTCTCGGACTCGTGGCAGGACACGCCCGACCAGGGCGTCCTGCGCGGCGGCTCCTTCACCACCGCCGAACGCCAGGAATTGCTCGCTTCGTTTCGCAGACAGTCCAATGCCGACGACCGTCACCCTGACGCTGGCTTCCGCCTTCTTCTCTGGAACATCGGTCAGCCGGCCCGCGAAGCGGAGAACTGAGCGACTCAGTTTGCAGGAATAAGCAATCTGAACCGCGCATCAAACGTACTATCAGAAGCACCAAACGCCATGAAACCATCTCTCGCCATCTTCGCCGTCCTCTCGCTCTCGTTTTTCATCGCCCACGCCGAAGACAAGCCCCAAACCGATACCAAGAACATGCCCAAGCCCGAAGTCGTGAAGACCGATGAGGAGTGGAAGAAGCTCCTAACCCTCGAACAGTATGAAGTCACCCGCGGGCGCGGCACCGAGCGACCTTTTGGGGCCATTTACGAGGAATTCGAAAAACAGGGAGAAGGAACCTATTACTGTGTGTGCTGCGGCGCCGAGCTCTTCACCTCCAAAGAAAAGTTCCATTCCGGCTGCGGCTGGCCTTCCTTCTACGACAGTTCCAAGGCCAAGGGCGTCCTCGAAAAAGTGGACAACAGCCACGGCATGCGTCGCGTCGAAACCGTGTGCAAACGCTGCGACGCGCACCTGGGCCACGTCTTCGACGGCGAGTCCGTCAGTGCCAACACGCCGACCAATCGCCGCTTCTGCATCAACGGCATCGCCCTGAAGTTCGTCCCCCTCGGCGGCGAAGCCCCCAAGCTCCTCGAAGTGAACTCCGCCGAGGTGAAGTCCAAGAAGGATGAAGTCGCCAAAGAAGGCGGCGTGGAGCCGGAGAAGTAAATCAAGGAATGGGGGGGGGACTCCCGTCCCCGAGTGCATCAGCGGGAAAAAATTCCCGTCTTTACAAAGTCGATGATCTTGCGGTCATCGTCCCCTGCCGCCCAGGTCACACGCAGGAAATCCGCCGGGTGCAACTTGTGCTGCTCGAAGAACGCACGGTCTCCGCCGCAGCCGAACATCGTGTCCGGGTCCATCTCCCCCTTCAGCTTCGCACGCGCCTTCACGATCAGACGCGGCAGCCAGGAGATGCCGTCCACGGCGGCGGGTTTCGGCGGCAGCTCGCTCGGCTGCACAATCTTGCCGGTGCGTTGGCCGTTTTGGATCACCCGGAAATAGTCGCGTCGCACGGCGGCCACGAGCAGGCTCGTCTCCAGCGTCGGCCCCTCGGCTCCGTAGCGGCAGTGGTCATCGACAAAGTCGAAAAACTCCTGCGTTGTGTAGCCGATGGAATCGAGGAAGGCCTTGTCGGTGTCCGTGAACCACTTTTCGCCGCGCGCATCGCCTGCGCGATGCAGTTTGGCGCAGCGTTCAAAGAGTTCGCGGAAGGTCGTGTCCCAGGTCTGGTCGTTCATAAGTGCTTCGTTCTTCATGATCACGCCGCCTTCGCCAGTGCCTGATCGAGGTCGGCAAGGATGTCGTCAATGTGTTCGATGCCGATGCTCAAGCGCACCAAGTCCGGCGTGATGCCTCCCGCCGCCTGCGCTTCCTCGCTGAGCTGGCTGTGCGTCGTGCTCGCCGGATGAATCGCCAGCGTTTTCGCATCCCCCACGTTGGCGAGGTGCGAGATGAGCTTCAGATTGTCGATGAACTTCTGACCCGCCTCCCGGCCGCCCTTGATGCCGAAGACCACCATGCTGCCACCCTTGCCTCGCAGGTACTTCTGACTCGCCGCGTGCTGCGGATCGCACTCCAGGCCGGGGAACCTCACCCAGGTGACGCCCGGATGCGATTGCAGGTGCTTCGCCACGGCCAGCGAATTCTCACAGTGCTTCTCCATCCGCAGCGGCAGCGTCTCGATGCCCTGCAGCAGGAACCACGAATTGTCCGGCGCGATGCACGCACCCAGATTCCGCAGCGGCACGGTGCGCATGCGCAGAATGTAGGCCAGCGGCAGCAGCGGCGCGGGCAGGTCGATGCCCCAGCGCAGGCCGTGGTAGCTGTTGTCCGGATTCGTGAAAAGCGGATGCTTGCCGGCGGCCCAGTTGAACTTCCCGCTGTCCACGACAATGCCGCCGATGCCCGCGCCATGCCCGCCGAACCACTTCGTCAGCGAATGCACCACGATGTCCGCGCCATGTTCGAGCGGCTTGGTCAAATACGGAGTGCTGAAGGTGCTGTCCACGATCAGCGGCAGGCCGTTGTCATGCGCGATCTTCGCGATGGCCTCCAAGTCTGCGATTTCGAGCGCGGGGTTCGACACCGATTCGCAGAACAGCGCCCGCGTCTTGTCATCGATGGCCTTGCGGAAGTTTTCAGGGTCGTTGCTGTCCACCAGCTTCACCGTGATGCCCAGCGCGGGCAGGATGTCGTTGAACTGCGTGTAGGTGCCGCCGTAGAGGTTGCGGGCGGAGACGATGTTGTCCCCCGCCTGCGCCAGATTGATGATCGAGTAAAACACCGCGCTCGTGCCGCTGGCGAGACCGAGGCCGGCCATCTCGTGCGCGCCTTCCAGCAGCGCCACGCGCTTTTCCAGCACGTCCGTCGTCGGGTTCATGAGCCGCGTGTAGATGTTCCCCAGCTCCTTCAGCGCAAAGAGGTTTGCCGCGTGCTCGGTGTTTTTGAAGACATAGCTGGCCGTGCGGTAAACCGGCACGGCGCGGGAACCGGTGGAGGGATCTGGGGCCTGGCCGCCATGGAGACAGAGTGTTTCGAGCTTCATGAGTGAGTGGTTGGTGGGTGAAACGAGCGGCCATGCTATCCGGCTGCATCTGCCGCGTCAAACTTTGCCCGCAACCATTCCCCGCCGCCGGTGGTTTACATCGTCCATGACCTTCGCTAGCATGACGTTCACACTGCCCGCCTACCTCATGCCCGAACCGGAACGGAACGCCCCTCACCCACCAGCCCAGGCGGCTGCCGTCGATGCGGAAGAGCCTGCCGACGCCGAGAGCGTGCGCCTCATGCTCCGCGTGAAGGAGGGGGACGTGAAGGCTTTTGAAAAACTCGTCGAGCTGCATCAGAACGCCATCGTCGGCACCTGCGCACGCATGCTCAACAACGTCGATGACGCGCACGACATCGCGCAGATGGTCTTCATCCGCGTCTGGCGCAGCGCGCCGCGCTATGAGCCCACCGCCAAGTTCACCACCTGGCTCTACACCATCACGCGCAACCTCGTCTTCAACGAAACCCGCCGCCGCTCCCGCCGCAAGGAGGTCACCATCGAGCAGGAAAACGAAGACGACGCGCCAAAACACTTCGCCGACCACAGCGTTGCCGGAGCCGATGAGAATCTCTCCAAGGCCGAGTTTCACGATGCACTCGACAAGGCCATCGAGGCGCTGCCCGAGAAGCAGCGCATGGCCGTGATCCTGCGCGGGAAGCAGGACCTGCCTTATGAAGAGATCTGCGCCATCCTGAAAATGTCACTCCCCGCTGTGAAGAGCCTCCTCTTCCGCGCCCGCACCGAATTGAGAAAACATCTCTCCGCCCATCTCGGCGAGGATGCGGAGTAAATCAGGGGAGGCGTCGGATCCTACCCCTCCCGCCTCACTGGGCGGCGAGGGCTGCGGCGGCCCTTTGCTTGGCGATCTCGGCCTTGCGCAGGATTTCCTCCGTGCTGGGAAGGCTGGCGAGGACGTCGGCGGGAATGAAGCCGTCGCCGACGAGCTTGGTGAGGCACTTTTTGCGTTCGGTCAGCGCCTTGTCGGGACTTCGTTCCTTGCCGAAGCGCGACTTCGCAGCGGCGCTGCGGTCCTTGAGCGTGGAGTAAATGTCGCCGCCGAGGAGGGAGGAAATATCGACTTTGATCTTCTCGCGCTTGGCCTCGTTTTCGTTCACCTCGTCGCCGTTGATGGGGCCGGCCTGGTACTTGGGAAACATGATGGCCACTTCCGGGCAGACACGGGAGCAGGCGGGGCAGTTGGTCTTGCAGTTGTCGTTGTTCTGGACCTGGATCTTGTTGTCCTCACTGACGCCGTAAACGTCGAAGAGGCAGAAGCTGAGACACTGCATGCAGTTGGTGCAGCGGGTGTAGTCGATGACGGGGAACCAAGGCTTCCATTTGCCGGGCTCGTTCATGGGCTTGTCACCGCGGCTCTTTTCGACCAGGGAGATGATGGCGTCCGGCTCGAGGCCGGTGATGTCGCGCGTATCGATCGTGATCCGCCCGGAGGCGTCTTCCAACGCGGGTGCCCTGCCATCGAAGGCACCGAGGACGAGCAGACTGCGGTCGTCATGCGGCATGGAACTGGCCCCCTGGCCGCTGCGGGTGACGGCGTAACCTTTGTCGAGAAGGGACATCATGACCTTCGCCCGCGATTCGGCCGACAGCGCGATGCTGCCGCTGCCTTCGTACAGGACGACGCGGAGGGGACGGTGCGTGTGGGTGATCATGGCGGGGAGCTGGATTCGGAGTCGGTGAGCAGGGCGGCGGCGATTTCGTCCGAAGTCTGGGTACGCATGTTGAGCACCTCGACATCTTCAGGAAGAGGAAAACCGGCCTGCTGAAACAAACCTTTCACCGCACGGGGGTAACAGGCGGCAATGCGCAGTTTCCCGCAGGAGGCGATGGCCTGGAGCCTGGGGTCGCGATGCGCCGCCATCTCGCAAAGGTCGGAGACAGTCTCGAAGCTCGTGCTGGAATCGCAGAGTTTCTGCAAAACTTCGTTTTTGACGCCGGTCGGAACGACCTGGGCATAGGCGCAACGGCAGTAAAGAATGGTCGGAGAGTCTGGCAAGGCGCGTTGGGGAAAGGTTGAAGCGGCAGTGTGGCCGCGAGTGCCCCACCGCGCAACATTCGTGCGCATCACAGGCGCCAAATATCCCTCAGGCGCTGGTCTTGCGCTCGGAGTTCAGGCCCATCTTCCTGTAAAGCGTGGCGATGGAGACGCCGAGCATGCTTGCGGTCTTTTCCCGGGAACCGCTGTTGTACTTGAGCGTTTCCTGAATGAAGACGTGCTCCTGGGCCTTGATGAAACTCTCCAGGGTCGAGCCGATGGGAAGCTTGGTGAAACCTTCGGCGGCAGGCGTTGGCACCTCGATCTGCTGCGTGACTTTGGTGGGCAGGTCGGAGGGTTTGATGCGATCCCCCTCGGCGAAGGCGCAGGCGCGCTCGATGGCATTGCGCAGTTCGGACAGGTTGCCCGGCCAGTTGTACTTTTCGAGAAACTCGACCGCAGACGGGTCGATGACCTTGGGCTTCGTTTCGGTGCGCTCGGCCAGTTCCTTGAGGAAATGATCGACCGTGGGCTTGATGTCGCTGCGTCGCTCGCGAAGCGGCGGGATCTTCAGGGGGACGATGGAGAGCTTGTAGTAGAGGTCCTCGCGGAACTTCCCGTCCCGCACGGCGTCCTCCAGCGACACGGTGGTCGAGACGACAAGACGGAAATCCGGGCCGGAGCTGCCACCGCGGGACTTTGCCTGCACATCGTCCAGAAAGGTGTTGAGCTGGGACTGGATGCGGGCTGGAAGCTGGTTGACCTCGGAGAGAACGACGGTGCCGCCGGCCACCCGCTTGAAGATGGAGTTCTGGCCGAAGAGCTCCGTCTCGAGCGCCTCTTCAGGCATGGCGCTGCACTGCAACTCCTTGAAGGACGCGGCGCTGCGGCGGCTTGCCTCGTGCAACGAGCGGGCGACGATGTGCTTGCCCACTCCGAATTCACCTTCGAGGAGCACGGGGCTGTCATTGTCGGAAACGCGGCGCACGATTTCAAAAATGCGCTGCAGTTCCTCGCTGTGACCGATGAGTTTGGCCGACCCGCTCGAGCGCAGCATGGAGCTGACAGCCGGAATCGTGGGGGCGTCAGAGGTGTCATGACCGTTGCGCTGCAGCGCCTGATTCACGGTTTTGATCAAATCTCCGAGATCGAACGGTTTGGTGAGATAATCAAAAGCGCCGAGTCGCATCGCCTCGACCGCAGTCTCAACACTGCCATGGCCGGTGACCATGATGACCGCCGTTTTGGGAAACTGATCGCGACACATGCTGACGAGATCGAGACCGTTCACATCACCGATCCGCAGATCCACGATGACGAGGTCGGGAGAGTTGGATCGGATGGCCGCGATGCCCTCCAAGCCTGCCGTGCAGCCGATCACCTGATGGCCGGCCGCCTTGCAGAGCTTGGTCATGAGCTCAAGGATGGCGGCTTCGTCGTCTATGATTACTAGTTTAGCCATATTAAGTTGGTTAAATGAGAGTCAGGGTTGATTGTCAAAGACACTAAACGTTTCGCAAGAATGCGTCAATCTTCTATTCTCAAAAAAGAGAATACGCCTCAATCAAGGCAGCGGAACCTCGTTCATCGCGTCGCGCAGGAACTCCCAAGCCCTGCGATAGTCCTCCTTCATGACGTACAGAGCAGCGATCTCCTGCCGAACATACGCCGGACATCCAGGCACCTTGAGAATCTTTTCCAGCGTCCGAATGGCACCATCCACGTCTCCATGCGCCTTTTGGGCCTGAAACAAGTCGATGCTGCGGCGGGGATCCATGGGATTGTAAAGCAGCGCACGTTCAAGGGCTGCCACATCTGCACCCGTGCCCGGCAGCGCACGGTTCATGGAAGGCAGGTGGGAGGCTGCCAGCGTGCAGGCGCGCTGAAATTGGGAATCTCGGGCGTAGTGCTCCGCCAGAATGCGCCAGCCGATGTCACGCCATTGCCGGTTCGTCTCCAACGCGGCGATGAGCGCCTCCTTGTTGCCGAGCTCGTACCATTTTTTGAAAAGCTTCAGGCGCTGAGTCGGTTCCAGGACCGTCAGATCAGACTGATTTGAGAGGATGCTGCGCAAACAACGTTCGAAGTCTTCAGGGTCAGTCACCCAGTCCAAGTATGTCACCTTGAGGTCCGCAGTGTTCGCCAAGTGCCACAGAGGCTCACGCAGTTCGGGGTGCGATTTAGAACTATCGAGCATCCATGAGTAATAATCTGGCCGACGAGCTAACACAATGCGCCAAGGAATGACGGCAAATTCGGGCCGAATATCCAGCCATAGTTGTCCCTCTTTAAAGCATGCCTTCCAATCCGTGGGATGCAAAACCCTAGACCGTGAGAAGTCAGCCAAGATATCAATGGGCGAATGGCCGATTCGCATTCTCACACAAGCGCGCTCGTGGTAGAGCCTGTAGTCCAGAGGATTCATGCGGATCGCCTGATCAAACAAGGCCAGTGAATCAGCACTGGCTCCCGAATCAGCGATAGTATTTGCACGCCCCCTCAGCATAACAACCGAGCTTTCTCCGGGCATGACCGGTCGGCCATCAGAGACCATCAGCCACCCAACGCCGAAACCAACTAAGGCCACCCCCCCCCCGCCCACCGCAACCTTCGCTGCCAGAGGGCCTGAAGGGCACAAACACCTTGGACGAAGAGCAATACCCGCCAACAAGGCTACCCAGGACCAGTAACCAATGCCATGATTG
The DNA here is from genome assembly GCA_964452755.1 of uncultured Prosthecobacter sp. Taxonomy (GTDB): domain Bacteria; phylum Verrucomicrobiota; class Verrucomicrobiia; order Verrucomicrobiales; family Verrucomicrobiaceae; genus Prosthecobacter. The sequence continues at coordinate 124,243 of CAYVQY010000004.1, forward strand.
GGCACATCTGCTAAGCCATGCAATGCGGCTAGGGTGACTCCTATTGATGCTGCATTCCTGAGGCGCCTATCGCCGCTGCGGGTTCTTCGCCCCTTCTTGGATGGACGAAACCAAGGTCCGGTAGAGAGGCTAAACCAAATCATGACAGCGAGACACGGAAGCAGCGAAAGAAGACCTGCTTCGCTCATAATCCAGAGATAGTCGCTCTCAGGGTGGATAGTGCGGTATTCAGTATAATTCTCACCCTGAAACTGAGGAAATACCCCCTCGAAGTTACCAAGTCCCACACCTAACCAGGGTGAATCTAAAACCATGTCGATAGTCTTGGTGAATACCGTCAATCGTCCTTCCGGAGCTCCTGCCTCCTTATTCATGCGAGCGGCAAGACCTCCGGAAGAAATCACAAGAAGGGTGGATATGATCAGAACGACGGAGACCGTGACTGTGATTTTTTTAAAAAATCCGCGCCCCATGGCCGAAGTTCCCAACCAAAGGGTAAATCCGGTGAACAACAGGACCAACCCCGCCCGCGACGTATTGTTAAAAATAGCGCCCGAAGCAACGATAAAGCCACACGCGAACCACCACCACTTCAGACTCTTACACCGATGAGAATCAACGGCGCAAGCCGCACACAATACGGCAGTGATCGCCGCCAAACTGCTGGTGTGATTACGGTTGGCGAAAGGTCCGAATTTCTGCGTCCATTCGATCTTGTGCGCGGGCCACCATTCAATAGATATCCACTTCCAGGCATCCAACATCGCAAGCATGCTGAGGATGCTACCACCCAAAGCCAGCACCTGCAGGATGACACGCCGCTGCTCCGGCGAAAACCCGCGCGCCAGCCCCCAATACAGCCAGAGGACGCACAACGCGAAAACCATCCATTCTTCCAAGGTCATCCCCGCCTGCGGAGAGAGGGTGGAGCTGAGTTCGATGCCCCAGTCTTGCACCAACACCGTCCGCCACTCCGGCAGTGCCAGCAGAGTATCCGCCGGCAGAAGAGCCAGCAATGGAGCCAGCAGTGCCGCAGACAGGCAAAGGGTGACGAACGAAGGAAGGCTCCTGCGCACGGGAAAAATCACCACGGCGAGCCCCAGTAAAATTGCCGCCAGTCCCTTGGACCAGGCCTCTCGTCCCGCACCGAACAAGCAGATGATGAACGGCAGCGCTGCAAAAACGACGCCCTGCCAGGCGGGGCCGGGCAGTTCCGCATCGGCGTCGGATTTCCTTTTCCGTGTTTCCTCCGGGTCCTCCGCATCCGGGAGAGCTTGCTCGCCCTCCAGGTCTGGATGTTCGATCAAGTCATCGTCGCCGACCAGCAGTGGTTTGCGGGCCTTTGCGTCGCTTTCTGGCTCGGAACCGGGTTTCATGTATGGCTGGACAAGGGGGCCGGGGAAGGCGGAAGGGTTTGAAGGCATGCGGGCATCGACTGCCATTTGGTCTGGCAGCGTTCCAGCACCGGAACGAAGACATCGAGACGAAATTGCCACTCGGCGGAGTGATTGTCGTCCAGAGGATGATAAATCCGGCACTGTGTGCCGTCGGTCAGGCGGATCGTTTCCAGTGCATATCCCTCCGCAGGCTCGGAGCGCAGCCCCATCCGCTTCAGGCCATGCGTCAGCATGGCATCGAAGTCCTCCAGGCGCTCGCAGCGCTCCACCTCGAAGTCGAGCACATGCCCGTAGGCGCGGAAAAACTCCCGTTGCCGGCGACGCTCCAGTGTTTCGTCCAACTGCGCCCGCAGATTTGACCAGCTCTTCACATAGCCCAGATAGCGAGCCGCTCCGAGCGCCATCAGAAAGAGGAAAGCACCGGCCACCGGCAGCGCCACCCCCTTCGTCATCAGGATGCTGAGTCCCACAAGACTGAGAATCAGGCAGACGGCATACATGGTTGCCAGCGCACCAGCCTTGCTGAACCCCAGCAGGATAAGCCGATGATGGATGTGCTCCGCGTCCGCCCTGAAAATCGGAACACCTCGCAGACCTCGTCGCACGATGGCGAAAAACGTGTCCAGAATCGGAACGCCCAGTGCGATGATGATGACCAGCAGCGCACCGATGACGGAGCCCTTGTTCGATGTGAACAGCGAAACGGAGGCAATGAAAAATCCAATCAAATACGCTCCCCCATCGCCCAGGAAGATCTTGGCCGGGGGCAGGTTGAAAATCAGAAAGCCGGCCAGGGCCCCTGCCATCGCCAGGGACACCACCATCACATCCGGCTGATTTCCATGGTAGCCGAGGAATGCCAGCGTCAGGCTCAGGAACAGCCCGAATCCGCCCGCCAGTCCGTCCATGCCGTCAATCAGATTCACCACGTTCGGCACGCTCACCAGCCAGAACACGGTGAGAGGCAGGCTCCACCACCCGAGAATGACATGTCCCTCTCCAAACGGATTGCTCAGCATGTCGATCGACACCCCCAAAGCGTAGAGGATCAGCGCCGTTCCCACCTGCCCCACCAGCTTCACCCTCGCTCCCAGTGGTTTCAGATCATCCGCGAATCCGACGCTGAACATTAGGGCGTTGCAGATCGCCACCGGCAGCCAACGGCTCCAGCCCAGCCCGCCGATGTAACCCGCCACCAGACAGGCCAGGCTGACCGCCAGGAAGATCGGCGCACCGCCCAGCCGCGGGATTGCCTTTTCATGCTGCTTCCGGCGATCATCCGGTTCGTCGAGACCCAGGCTGCCCCCGCGTCGGATGATCCACAAGGCACCCAGTCCGGCCACCAGCAGCGCCCCCACAAAGTAGGCCGTATTTTCAGCCCATGAGACGGGACGCGGCGTCCAACCTGCGGCGATGGTGGTGGCAATCGGAAACACGAATGGCTGGGTGGGTTGACGGCAGGTCGGGGCGGGTCTTCAGACTAGACCTTGGCAAATGAACGTTCAACCACTCTGCGCCAAAGAACTTGTCGGTTGCTCCTCCGGCGGATCGCTTCTTGCACTTTTCTCCCGCCGCTTTCACCATCAACGATGCTCGCAGACACCATCGCCGCCATCTCCACCGCCCTCGGCGAGGCTGCCATCAGTGTTGTCCGCATTTCCGGCCCGCAGGCGCTCACCGTCGCCGCCGCCGCCTTCCGTCTGCCCAAAAGCCTCACCCCGCGCTTCGCCCACCTCGTCTCTGCCGTCGATGCCGCGGGCAGTCCGCTCGATCACGGCCTGTTTCTGTATTTCCAAGGCCCCGCCAGCTACACCGGAGAGGACGTGATCGAATTCCACGGCCACGGCGGCGTGCTCGTCACCCAGCGCGTGCTGGAGCGTCTGCTCGCCTGCGGTGCTCGTGCCGCCGAGCCGGGGGAATTCACCCAGCGTGCGTTCTTGAACGGGAAAATGGACCTCACGCAGGCCGAGGCGGTGATGGATCTCATCCACGCGCAGAGCACGCTCGCTCTGCGTGCCGCGAACGAGCAACTCGGCGGTGCCATCGGTCGTGAGGCGCAGGCCATGCAGCAGCAGATCATCCCCGTGCTCGCCCACATCGAGGCCTTCATCGACTTTCCGGACGAGGATATCTCGCCGGAGACCGGCGCCGATCTGCTCAAGCGCATCGACGCCGTGATCGATCAGGCACAAAAACTCATCGCCACCTCCGAGCAGGGCCGCATCCTGCGCCACGGCGCCCGCACGGTGATCTCCGGTGCGCCTAATGTCGGAAAAAGCAGCCTCCTCAATGTCCTCCTCGGCTTCGAGCGAGCCATCGTCAGCCCCACCGCCGGCACCACGCGCGACACCATCGAGGAAATCATCCAGGTCCACGGCATCCCCCTGCGCCTCGTCGATACCGCCGGCCTCCGTGAATCCACCGACGACATCGAGCGCGTCGGCATCCAGCGCACTGAGCGCGAGCTCGACCGCGCCGATCTCGTCATCGAAGTCGTCGATGCCAGCAGTGATGCGGGCACTCCTGCCCGCTTGGCATTGTCCCCCGAACTCGCCCGCCGCCGCATCCTCGTCCTCAACAAAGCCGACCTCGGGATCCACCCGGACTGGTCCGCCGAGACCAACGCCATCCCCGTCTCCTGCCTCACCGGCCAGGGCATCGAAGCCCTGCGCGATGCTATCCGCGAAATCATCGCGCATGCCGGTCCGCTCGCCGCCGATCACCCCGTCGCCATCAACGCGCGCCACAAAGCCGCCTTCGAGCGCTGCGCCGAACGCCTCCTCGCCGCCAGAGCCGCCCTCGAAAGCAACGAAGCCCCTGAATTCATCGCCCTCGAAATCCGCGAAGCCCTCCAGGCCCTCGGCGACGTCATCGGCCAGGTCGATGTCGAACGCATCCTCGACGTCATCTTCTCCACCTTCTGCATAGGAAAGTAAGAGAACCTGAGAGTTGGCCTAAAAGACTGACCACTCAACGCATAGAGCAACATCCTCTCGGCTTCCACGCTCCTCACAACACTCCTCATTTTGAGGAGGCAAATGAGAACGAGAACGATTCCCTTCGACCATCACAGAGCCAAAGACAGATGAAATCGCATGCACCAGCACTTACTACGGTGCATGGTTAAGCCGTGATCAGGCCGCCCCTGTTCGCAATGGTAACTACCGCTTTCGTGGCGCACCGTTCCTCAGGCGGTCTGAAGCGAATCGGGCGCAATTATTAGGAATCTTTGCTCGACACTTGGTGGTTCTTTAGAAGTATGGTGCCGCCATGGGGAAAATTACAAAAACTCTCATTGTTCTGGGTGACGCGATTCAAGACATCCTCCTCTCCGACAGTGGAGCACGGCCTATTGTCTGGGAAAAAGGGAACCAGCTTTCCGTCCTCTCAAACACTCCCGAAAGAGAACTCATCGTCAAGGCAGGCGGCGTGAGGTACACCCTTGAATTTCTCCACCGCCTGTTGAAGCAGAGTGGGAAGGCCAAATTGCCAACGATCATCCAAGACCAGCAGCCATTGGTCTGGAACTCGCTTCCAGATGAGGAATTTCAAGAATATAAATTCGAAATCCTCTCCAAACCAGGAGCCGTTTTCTACCACTCTGGGAAAGATCATTTTCCGCCTCAAATGATCTGGGAGTTGAGCAAGCGGCGGGAAGAATTGGACGGGAACGAGAAGAAGAAGTGTTGGCGGGCCACAAAACGGCTGGCCAACACACCCGTCACGCCAGCAGACTTGAACAAGGAAGTCGTGACGAACACAGCTAGTTTTCACCCCCAAGGAGATATACAGGCCCTGTCGCCGGATCTGAATATCTTTGCCGACTACAACCGGCACTTTCGCCGTCATCCAGATTGGGCGCAGGACGGTCTATTTAGAAAGCTTTGCACAAAAACGAAGGGCGTGATGGATGTGAAAAACATCGTGATGATCGCCAACGACCTCCCCGCTTCTTTTGTGGGGGAAGATGGCGACAATGAGCAGATGTGGAAATCTCTCGAAGGCAGCCTGGACGACACCCTCATCATTGTCAGCATCAACACGCTGCGCCGAGCTGGAGCGGTGATTTCTCGGCGCAGATCATGGGACCGAACCGTGGACGATTTTATTGAAGCCACCCAGCGTCATAAGTTTCTGCAGGAGTTGCTTAAATTCAAGCATGTGGTCGTGCGCATCGGCGTCACCGCTGCCATCCACTGCGTCAAAAACGACGAAGGAAAGCACGAGTTCACCTTCCTCTACGACCCTACCGCAAAGGGAGTCATCTTCCGGGAACCTGTGGAGCAAGGGTCCATTTTCGCCACGCGAGCGGCGTTCAGCGCCTGCATCGCTGCGCGACTTCTCGAAGCCGACAAACCCAACTCACCTGAGAAAACCAACAAAGCCATTCGCGATGGGATTCGTCTCGCGCTCCTCGCCTCCCAAGAACTCTACCCCCAAGGCTTCGGTCAAACGTGGACGGACGTTCGTGACTTCCCATTCTCAACAAAGAACGGGCAGCGGGTGCATCTTTACGACACAGCCATCGAAACAGCGAACAAGAAGCTGGACAAATCCACCATCCAAGAGATCACCGTGCCTGTTGGACGCGATGTCACCTCTTGGAACCTCCTTCTGCCGACATGGAGGTGTGGGCAAGGTGATGCCACCGGTTCGAAGCTTTCAGGAGCCGAGGTAGCAAAGGCTCTGGAAAAGGCCTCCGAGGGATCTGGAACGAATGACCAGGTGCAGGCCAGTCCCGAAGATCGGAAAATACACGCCCTCGAACGCATGCGCCGGCTCCGCTGCGCCATGCAAATTTGTAAATTCGGTCCCGAAGGCGTCCTCAATGTCCCCAAAAAAGAAAGCGGCACACAAGCCCATCGAGCCGGTCCGCCGAAATTTAAAATCGACCACCTGCTTAATAACGAGTGGCTCCTTTCCCGCGCCAAGCCATTTCCCAAGTATCTTCCGGAAAAAGAAAAAGAAGCTCAACTCCTGCTTCAATCGACCGATGCTTCACTCAACATCAGTCAGATCCAAAGTTACGTCACCGATTTTCCTTTCAACGGTCCATTTGTGAAGTGTGGCCAGCTGGTGGCAATCGGGCAGAGGGACATTGAGAACTTTCAGAACATTCGCAACCTGCTGCGACAGCACTTGGACCAGACAAAGGATGCTGGAAAGAAAGCCAAACCTCTGTCGATCGCCGTGTTCGGATCCCCCGGAAACGGGAAATCCTTCGCCATTACGGAGATCGCGAATTCTTTGGGCTCGGATTTTGAGATCCGCGCATTCAATCTTTCGGAGTTCAGTGACCGCAGCGACTTGCAGCAAGCTTTTGTCAATATCGCGGGGATTTCCGCCCGCGGGAAGATCCCCCTGATCTTTTTCGACGAGTTTGATTCTTCGTTCAACGAGACGCCGTTCGGCTGGCTCAAATACTTTCTGGCCCCCATGCAGGACGGCACCTTTCGCCATTCGGACGGCATCATCGAAATTGGTCCCGCCATCCTGATCTTCGCCGGGGGGATCTGCGAATCCTTTGCGGAGTTTCGCTTCAAAGCAGAGTTTCGCTTCAAAACAGAGAGCGACTCAGGGGCGACCAAGACCCAGCCGGATCCGAAAGCGAGCAAGATGCCGGACTTTGTCAGCCGGCTGAAAGGGCACCTCGACATCCCGGGCTACAATCGCATCCGGCGGGCGCAACTTTCCAAGGAACGAAGCTGGCAGGGAGCCGACGACCAGTACATCCCCTATGTGCGCCGCGCACTGTTGATCCACTCCAACCTGAAAAGATCGAATCGAGTCGTCAACGAGCGACTGGATGGCAAAGAAATCGAAGCCGCCCGGATCGACGAAGATCTGCTGCGTGCTCTGCTCACCGTGTCGGAGTACCATCATGGAGCCCGTTCCATTGAGGCACTTTTATCCATGACGATGCCTCTTGGCGGGAGGATCGAGAAAGCCGGCATCCCGCTCGTTTCACAGGTCAATATGCATGTCCCTGGCGCGGAGTTTTGCTTTCGTGTGCAGTATCCTCATGCCGTCTGGCCGGTCGATACGCTGGCGGTATTGCCGAGGCATGGGTGGTTCACCATCGACAAAGAATCCAAAGACTGGGCGGACAAATTCAAGTTTGCCGACAGCGAAAACTTCATTCCCGTGACGGAGGAGCTTTTGAGCCAGGAACTCGCACGGTGGTTGCAGGAAATACAAGCCTCAAAAGAGAACCACCCGGCACAATGGCTAGAGGACTGGGTCAAGAAAATGTCAGGCATCCACTCTCAAGTTGGCGAGCCAAAACCGCTCGATGAGCATGCCGGACCCGTAGTTCCAAAAATGTTCAAAGCCCTTCTCGCCCGTGTCAAATCTGTTACGGATGAGAAGGAACTCGCATCTGGCAGAAATGACACAAAGGAATCCGATTGGTGGCACTTTCCGCTCGCGTCACACTCATGGTATCAGACGATGATGGTGCACGAGACGCGGGCGACTGCGGTGCTCATCGCCACTAAAGTGAGCCAAGATCAGTGGTTCCGTGTGGAATTTGATCGCTACGTGGACAGACGCCGGGCGATTCATGATGTAAGACGCGTCCTGAGAGACCTGATCGTCACTGCTACCCAATGCGAACAACGCAACTGCGTGGTTTAGCTAGACGCAGCGCCAAACTCGCTGGAGGCATAAAGGCGATGATTTTGAAGAGCGGCCCGGGGGGCGCGACATGGTGCCCTCTGCCCGCCGTCAGTCTAAACATCGGCAAAAGGACACAATGGTGGAGCGCCAGAGGGACCTGCTGCAGAAGCTCAGAGCAGCGAGGCTGTTTTGAATCCGTGAACGTGACAGAGCCAGAGAGTGACAAACACATTGTTCTCCCGGCGGATCAGTCAAGCCGTTGCACACTGAACCGTTTCCCGAATTCATCGCCCTCGAAATCCGCGACGCCCTCCAGGCCCTCGGCGACGTCATCGGCCAGGTCGATGTCGAGCACATCCTCGACGTCATCTTCTCCACCTTCTGCATCGGGAAGTGATCCTCCCGCTCGAACTCGAGGCTGGATGCGAGATGCTGAAGTCTGGGTTCATAGTCCCGGCTTTAGCCGGTCAGCTTTGAAGGGAGCGCGGACGCTCTCGTCCGCTGTTTGGAAAGGTAGGGCGGCTGGTCCCTCAGCCGCCGTCTGGGCGGCGCGTTGAGGACAACACGCCCTACCTCAAACCAACGAGGACGAGGAAAGGTAGGGAGATTGGTCCCCCAAGCTCCGTTCCGGCAAACCGGCGCGTTGAGGACAACACGCCCTACCTCAAACCATCGAGGACGAGCCGAAGCGACCGGCAGGAGCTGAGTCGGACAAGGCGAAGCCTTGGGCCTAGCCCGACACGAGTGTGAGGCACGAGGGAGTCAATAGGAGTAGGAGCGTGGCGGAAGGGAGCGCGGACACTCCTGTCCGCAGGGTTCGGAAAGAAGCGGGCAGGAGTGCCCGCGCTCCCTTCATCCAGCATCCAGCTACGCCGCGCCGCGGATCACCTCCGCGCTCCAGTTGCTCACGCCGGGCGTGCCGTTCGCCGCCACGCGGAAGACATACGTCACTCCCACCTCCAGCGTTTTTGTCACCGTCGTCTTCGTCGTGCTCTCCAGCGTTTCCCACACGTCGGCCGTCCCGTTCCGGCGGTATTGCAGCAGATAGGTCTTCGCATGCGGCACGTGGGCCCAGCGGATCTTCATCATCCCCGCCTCGCCGTTCAGCTCCACGCGCAGGTTCGTCGGCGCGGCCAGGCTCGTCACATAGGTGGGCGCGCTCTTCACTCCCAGGCCGCTGCTCGTGATCACTTGGCGGTTGCCATTGCTCGCCTGCTGCACGTAGGCGGCGCGCACGTTCATCGCTCCCACCATCGCCCCGCGTTGCTGCTCCCGCAGCGCGATCGCGTCACGCAGCATCGCCTCCAGATTCAGCACCGCCATGGCCGAGTTCTGGTAGGCGTTGAAATCCGCCAGGAAATCCTCCGGCGGCGGCTGCGGGGCGGCAAAGTTCGGGTTCCCCGTCATCATCTCGATGTGGTTCTCGATGTAGGGGATCAGCTCGTTGGTGGTCATCACATAGAGTCCCATCTTCACCTTCGCCCCCTCGTCCACCGGCGGCAGGGTGCCGCCCGCCGCCTGGCGGACCGTGGCGTGGCCGCAGGTCGGGAGTCCGGCCTGCACCGTCGGCGCGTCGGTTTCCTCCGCCAAGAAAGTGCCGCCGTCGGCATGAGAAACTGCTTCAGAGGCCGCATCGCTAAGAATCGTGTTCATGGTCGGTTGGGAGTGAGTTGTGAGGATCCAGGTTGGCATTCAATAGAAATATAATAATAACCACAAATAATATCAAGCCTCATCTTCATTCTAACTTAAAAGCACCTCAGGTTCCCGCCCCGGCACGTCCCGATCCCCAAAAACCAACGGCTTTTTCTAAAACCTCACCTCAGGTTCACGCACCGGCACGTCCCGGACCCCGAAAACCAACGGCTTTTTCCAAATCCCCCTCTCAAACCCACGCCCCGGCACGTCCCGGTGTCAGAAACCAACTGTTTTTTCCAAAACAACAGTTCAGGTTTCGATCCCGGCACGTCCCGATCTCAGAAAGCCAACAGAGGTTTCAGAAAAAACAGGGGCGGAACCGTCTTGCGCCAGCGCCGCAGGCCGTCTTCGTCCTCCATGATAAAGGTAGGGACACGCTGCATCGTGTCCGACAAAGAATGAGCCCCGACGCACTCATCCTTCCAAGTTGGCTGCGGAGAATCAAGCGAGGTCCTGCCTTCTGGAACGCCTGGGTTAAGACGTCTGCGCCGCAGAACGAGGAACAAGGAACAAGGAACAAGGAACCAAGAACTTCGCCCCCCTGCGTCTCCCGGTCTCCCCATCTGGATTTCCTTGCCATCCGAAGCCTTCCCGCTTTGGATGGGGAAATCCTCCCGCATGGCAAGCCAAGCATCCTCCAAGCCCGACTCCGGCTTCCCCAGCACCGCCACCCTCGGCTTCGAGGCTGACGTTGGCCCAATCGGCATTCGGAATTCGGGTTTCGTCATTTCCCCGGCCCGCCGCCTCGCCATCTGCGGCATTGAGGCGAGGCTCTGGCTCATTGGCAGGACTGACCTGCACTCCCAATGCAGCGGCCAGAACACCCTCATCCCTCACCGGTAAATAGTTCAAAACCTCCGCCGGACGCGCGACCTGCTGCTGCCGGGGCAGGCAGCCTTCAAATCAAAAACACTATGACACTCCGCCAACAACTTGTAGCTGACCGCGTCGCAAATCTGTTGACTTCTATTGGAGTCCCGCAGGACCAAGCGTTCGAGCGATTCGTCCACTCACTCGTGACGGGACAGAGCGTCCACTCCCTCGATCCAGCAGACTGGGTCGATGGAAGCCAGGACAAACAGATTGACCTCATCTCCATCGAGGAACAGGACGACGACGCGGAGATTTTTATCATCTCTGCCAAGTTCACTGATGGTTTCTCCTCGAACGCAATCATCCTGATGCGCAACGGGCTTGGCTGGATGCTCAATCGCCCGAGAGCCGAAGTTGCGACGATATCGAACGAAGCGTTCCGCGATAAGATTCTGGACGTTCGTTCCGTGTTGTCCGGCATTGGACCATCGAATATCCGAGTGCGGTGCTACTTCGCGACGAATGGATTGACATCAACTCTCTCGACCGAATACCAGCAGGAAGTCAGAGGGATTTTGGCGGAATACGACAATGGGACGTTCGCGGAGTTTACCTTTGAGACTCTGGGAGCCGACGAGCTGGTCGGCCTCATCAATCGTTCCGAGAGACGAAGCCGCTCCATTGATGCTGACGTGACGATTCGCTACGACGCAAACACTCCCTCGCTGATTCGCTACCAGACTCAAGGTCTCAAAGGAATCGTCTGCACGGCAGCGGCTCGTGACATCGCAAACCTCGTCATCGGCGACCCGGGTGGCGCACTCTTCGAGTCAAACATCCGCCGGTTCTTGGGGAAGGGACGATCGGTCAACGCAGACATTCTAAAGACGGCATCCGAGGCGGCTTCCAGTTACCTCTTCTGGTTCCTGAACAACGGCGTGACGATTGTCTGTGATAGTTGCGACCCAGTTACCGACCCGGACAACCCGATGGTCAAAATCACCAACCTCCAAATCGTCAACGGTTGCCAGACAGCTACCGCGCTGGCTCATGCTGCTCGCGATGGTACATTGAGGCCTGATGCGAGGGTGCTCCTGAAGATTTTCGAGACGAAAGATCCCACCCTCGCATCGCGAATCGTCCTGACAACGAACAACCAAAACCGCATCAGCACGCGAGACCTCAAGGCGAACGACGCGGTGCAACAGGACATGCAGCGCCGCTTTGAACGCTACAACCTCCTTTACGAGCACAAGGTCAACCAATACGCCACCAACATTCTGGCGGCAGGCCAACGGATCGTTTCCAACGAGGATGTTGGGCAGGCATATCTTGCCATCGCGCTTAAGAAGCCGGGCGACGCCCGGCGGCGAAAATACAAGGTCTGGACAGATAATTACGGAGACATTTTCAGCGGCAGTAGCGTTGAGCCTCACGTCATTTGCCTCCTGCTCTACCAGGCTGCCAACGGTTGGGCGAGGACGGCTCGCCGCGCGACAGGAATCACCGAATTGCGCCGCAAACTGATTAACAACGGCATTCTTCACATCGCGCGAATCGCCGCGTTCCTGTGGCGCGGTTACGACTCCTTTGATCAGCCTACTGCCACGCTCCAAGGGCAAATTACGACGCTGCAAACGACGCCCGCAGTGATGAACATACACTTCGACAATGGACTGAATCGGCTGGAGGCGCTAATCAACGCAAACCCGGACTTCGTGAACGACGTAGATGGGGCGCTCAAGTCGGCGTTGCTCGAATCCGCAATCTCTCGCTCGCTCCACACAGCCACAAAGACCACTCCCGCTGCTGCACCAGCCGCAGGCGCGACGCTGCCATCTCCGTAAAACCATGCCCCACGCCTACACCGAGGACCTGTTTGTCGAACAGCCCGCCGTTGATAGGGCTGTGTTGGAATCTCGCGGTTGGGTGTCGTTCACCCTGCCATCGTATAGCGAATCAGATTTGCGTGAGCGGACGCTTGCACTGGCGATTGGCCTGGGCACACCGGCGACGACGCGCTCCGGCGGCAGTCAGTGCGATACGCTGCTGCCCACGGAGGCCACTTCTGCAAAGCCACGATCGCTCAGCAAGGTCTACTCTGTTGGGGAGTTTCCGCTTCACATAGACACGGCCCATTGGCTGACGCCATGCCGCTATGTCATGCTGGCGTGTGTTTCGCCCGGCAGCGTCAGTCGGCCCACGTTGCTGATGGACGCGCGACGACTTCCGCTGAAAGAACACCAATCCACGTTACTTCACAGCGCACCGCTTCGCGTTACGAACGGACGAAACTCGTTCTTCTCAACCATTCTCTCGAAGGCACGCCCGTTCGTCCGCTTCGACCCCGGCTGCATGACGGCAACCACGCCCGACGGAGCGATGGCTCTTGCAATTCTCGACCGCGAGAACTGGTCGGACTACATCGAAACCGTTCAGTGGAAAGCGGGACTGGTGCTCGTCTGGGACAACTGGAGGATGCTCCACGGGCGAGGACGCGCTGATTGTCCCGACTCCGACAGAAAACTCCTGAGAATTTCAATACGATGACACCAACATTAAATCCGGCCCTCGATTCGGAAGCGCTCTACTCAAAATCACAGGTGTATATCCAGCGCGGATTGCGGGCGAAAGGCGCTGGGGATGCTGAAGAGTATCAACTGTGGGCCTCGCTCTCGCTGGAACTGCTAGGGAAGGCTGCTCTTGCCGGGCTGCATCCTTCTCTTGTTGCCGACCCGCTGCATACGCACTCGATGTTTTCGGCGTGTGGCCGGCAGTTGTCATCCGACATCAAGACCATTACCGCGAAGACGCTCTTCGACCGATTGGGTCACTTAGATAAAGCTTTTGATGCACGCGACCAGAAATTCTGCGAGCAAATGGCGTTGCGGAGGAATGCCGAGCTGCATTCAGGTGAATCACCGTTCTCGGCAACTGAGCCAGCAGCTTGGGAGAAGCAATTCTGGGGTGGGGTCCAAATCGTCTTGAACATGCAGGGAAAGAGCCTCGACGCGTGGCTCGGTGCTGAAAGTGCTAAAGCGCCGAAGCAAATCGTTGAGGATGCTGCCGAGGCTCTGCGACTGGCAGTGGCAAGGAGACTCGAAAGGTGCAGGGGCAGTTTTGAAGACAAGTATCCCAAGAAGAAGCGCGCAAAGGTTATTGCGGAGTCCGATGCAGTGCGGTGGTGGGAACTACCACGGCGGTTTCACGTTGTCGCAGATGGCCACAATCGGACGACATGCCCAGCCTGCGGATCGAAGGGGGTAACGGCAGGCACCCTCTGGAGCGAAGAGCTTTCATCCGAGCAAGACAGAGAAGACCCAAGCGTGGAATACGTGGACATCCTGTATCTCGCCGAAGAGTTCGACTGTCCGATTTGCGACTTTCATCTTTTCGGCAGGAAGGAATTCGAGGCTGCAGAACTCTCTGACGAGTTTACCAAGTTTGAGGTCAGAGAGCGCGAGTTTGAGGCGGAATACGGGAACGATTGAGCCATGCCCCACGCCTACACCGGAGACCACCTTGTCGAGCAGCCCGCCATCGGGTTGTTCACAGAGCCTGGTCGGACCGTGGTGGTGGCGTTGGCGGGCGATCCGAAACACATCGCGCTGATGGCCGCCGATCTGGTGGCGTGGGGAATGACGAGTTGAGTCGCAACTTCGAAATCCGCACTTTTTCAGTCGCACTTTGACTGCCTCGCCGATCAGCTCAAGAAGGCGCTCGTCACATATAGCGAGAGCGGAGGTAGAGAGAGGCAGAAACATCGAACGATGGATTTTGAGTTCGAGCTAACTGCGAAAGAAATGGCGGCCTCGTCTCTTGTAGGAGCCCTAAACTTGGATCCTTAGAAAGTATCAGGGAAAGCAAGACGTATTCGTCCTGAAAAGACGGTGCTTCTTTTTTCAGTTTCTAAGAGCAGTGCCCAACGAAAAGTGCATTCAGGCAGACTATGAAAAAATCCCCAAAAGAGTCCCCATTGCCTCGTCCCATGGTTAAACGTAGAGGCCAGGTAACGCCACCGGGCACAACCAATTCCAAATCGCGTTTGCGCTCAAAGAATCCCATCGAAACAGGGAATGGACACGACGGCAAGCAAGCTGAAATCCTCGGTGAGATCGATGGAACGCACCAAGAGATGGCGATCTCCTCGCCGCCAAAGCATGAGTCTGTCAATCGAAAGCATCATCGTGTGTGCTTCGTGATCATGCCATCCGGGCAACATGGCGAATACTCACATGGTGTCACGGAGTCTGACTTCGTTTTCAAGAAAATCATCGAGCCAGGGGTGAAAAAGGCGTTCGTTGGCCATGTGGAAGTAATTCGCGAAACCGACAATCGCGAGCCTGGGTCGATCACCAGGGACATTGTATCGAGGACGGCCACCTGCGATCTGGCGATTGTTGATATAACCGGGCAGAATCCAAATGTCTTTTTCGAATTGGGTATTCGATATTCTCTGCGAAAAAAGACCACCATTCTACTGAGACAGACTGGCATGGCCATTCCATTCGATATCTATGGTTTTCGGTGTGTTGACTACAGCCCGTTTGCCGAAGACGCGGCAGTTCGGGAAATAGCGAAGACAATAGAAGCTTCTCAAAACGCCGGATGCGGATCCGACAGCTTGGTCTACGAGGTGTTTCCTCAGCTTACCGTCCGCGGTATTCCTGGCGTCGAAGCAGATGAGAGCGCTGAAGATGCGGCTCGTATGCCATGGAGCGAGTATTGGCGTAGAATCGAAGAAATCTCCCAGTCGATTCATGATGATCGAAACGCCCGAAAGTATGCGCCCGCAATACTCCTTGGAATATCAAATGGTGGAATGGTTTTCGCAGACCTCCTTGCCCGGCATTTTCACGGCTATGTCCCCGTGGCTGGTCTTTGGGCAAATCGGAAGAGCAAGAATATTTTTGGGAGTACAATTAACAAAGAACTCCTGGCGGGCGTGAAAAAGACGATAGGTGCAGGCGAGTTGCTTCTGGTGGACGACATCGTCGCTTCTGGAACGACCGTCACGCAAGCGATTGATCTAATTCGAGAATGCATCCCTGGTGAAGCTTTATCCTTTCTTCCCATGTTCAATCGTAACGAGCAGTATCTCGATTCGATCAGAGACGTCCTCCTGTGGCTCAAGCCGCCTTTCAATGCGACTTTAGAAGAAGCGAAGAAGATGAGCGGAACAAATCGGACGATTCTGCCTTATGGGAAAGACATTCGCTCAGCGTAGTTTACGAGGAGCTGCGAGAAATTGCCTTTTTGGCCCTCGGCAGTGCAATGACTGGCTTTGATGTGCCATGCTTGCAGACGATGTAATGGCACTGCGTTAAGGGAACCGCGTCAAAATCCGGGTGATGGTGAAGCGCATACTGAACAACACACGGATACCCGCCGGACTTGCAGGAGGAGGCAGTGAAGACCGTGTTGGCGCAGGCGAAGCTGCTGTGCGCGGAGTGGGTGGGAAAATGCAGGCTTGCAAGACGGTCCGGCCGCCCTGCGTTCCCTCGCATGAAGCCGGTCATTGCACCTCTTTCGGCCGTGGGCTACCCATCGGCACTGGATCAGCCAGAGGGGTGTTGAAAGTTGGCCGAAAAGGAGAAAAAGAGGGAAAAAGACCTGAGATTCAGCTCCTCTTTCCCTTCTTTTCACTCTTTCGGCCATCCATTCAGATTGCCTGCCAGAGGGACGGGCACATTCCAGGCGTCATCTTCTCCACCTTCGGCATAGGAAAGTGACACCCCGCCACGTTCTCCTCTGCGGACCCACTTGAAACTTTGAACCTGAAACTTGAAACTCATCCCATGAACCGCCGCACCTTTTTCACCTCCGCAGCCGCCGCAGCCCTGGCCTCCCGCCTCAGCGCCCAGACCATCGCCAAAGCGGCGGCTGATCCGGCCTACGTCATCAAAAACCACGGCATCAAGCACACGCTCATGGGCTGGTGCTGGAAGCCGATGGACATGCTGGAACTGGCGAAGCATGCGAAGGCCATCGGCCTCGTCGGCATCGAGGGCATTGACTCCAAGCTCTATCCGGACGTGAAGAAGCTCGGACTCGACATCTCCCTCGTCGGCAGCCACGGCTTCGCCAAGGGGCCGTGCAATCCGGAATTCCATGACGAGGTGGTCACGAAGCTGACCGATTCCATCAACCTGGCCGCGGATGTCGGCTGCAAGAAGGTCATCACCTTCACCGGCATGAAGTTCGAGGGCATGGACCGCGACAAGGCCATCCAGAACTGCCTCAACACCTGGAAGGAAGTGCTGCCGCTGGCAGAGAAGAAGGGCATCACGCTCGTGCTGGAGCACCTGAACTCCCGCGACAGCTCGCACCCGATGAAGGGCCACCCCGGCTACTTCGGCGACGACGTGGACTTCTGTGTCGATCTCATCAAAAACATCGGCAGCCCGCACTTCAAGCTGCTGTTCGACATCTACCACGTCAGCATCATGAACGGCGACATCATCCGCCGTCTGCGCTTGCACCAGGACTACATCGGCCACCTCCACACCGCCGGCAATCCCGGCCGCTGCGAGCTCGACGAGCACCAGGAGATCAACTACCCCGCCGTCATGCAGGCCGTCCTCGAAATCGGCTACCACGACTTCGTGGCCCACGAATTCATCCCCACCTGGGACGATCCCATCCTCGCGCTGAGGCATGCGGCGATGATGTGTGACGTGTAGAGTGGTCCGCACACTCCGTGTGCGGTGGTTCGTCAGCGATTGCGGAGAAACTCTTCCATCGTCAGACCGATGTCCTTGGCAATCTGCCGCAGCAGGACAGGTGAAACATCCCTGCCCTGATGATTCGGCACCGTCGTGCCGCGACCGTCAGGATGCCGGTATTGCATGTGCGATCCTCGCTGCCTCGCCAGGGAGAAGCCGAGCACTTCCAGCAGCGAACACACTTCGCGAGGCTTAAGCACTGGTGGCTTCGGCATGGCTCAGGCGGCGATTGAGATGCTTTGCGTTCCCACAAACTCTGCCTCCATGACCGGTTCGCCGTCTTCCATCAGCATTTCAATCACCTCACGGAGATTCTGCTGCAGTTCGTCGAGAGACTCCCCCTGAGAATGTGCCCCCGAAAAACCCGGCACATGTCCCACATACAGCCCCGTGTCCGGGCAGCGCTCAATGACGGCGGTGAAGGCTCTCTGCATGGCCGATCTTATCGTCTCTGTCTGTTCGCGTCAATCGTAGCTCCTCTCTGGGCGCGGCCCCTGTCTTGGGCTTTTGAAGGTGACAGCCTGCCAAGCCTCACTACTGTTCACTCGAACTCATGGAACTCACGCGCAAACTCGAAATCCTGGCCGATGCGGCGAAGTATGACGCCTCCTGCGCAAGTTCCGGCGCGGCGCGGAAGGACTCGCGCGGCAGCGCGGGCGTGGGCTCCACCGGCGGCATGGGCATCTGCCACAGCTACACGCCGGACGGGCGCTGTGTTTCGCTCCTCAAAGTGCTGCTGACGAACGTCTGCCTCTACGACTGCCACTACTGCATCAACCGCCGCTCCAGCAACGTTCAGCGCGCCCGCTTCACTCCGGAGGAGGTCGTGAAGCTGACGCTGGATTTTTACAAGCGGAACTACATCGAGGGCCTCTTCCTCAGCAGCGGCATCGTGCGCAGTGCGGACTTCACCATGGAGATGGTCATCGAGGTCGCCCGGCAGCTCCGGGAGGTGCATCACTTTCGCGGTTACATTCATCTCAAAACCATCCCGGAGGCCTCGCAGGAACTGATCGAGAAAGCCGGGCTCTACGCCGACCGCATCAGCATCAATGTCGAGCTGCCCACGCAGGAAGGCTTGGACAAACTGGCACCTGAAAAGAACCTCGCGAACACGAAACAGGCCATGGGTGGCATCCGCGCGAAGATCGAGGAGACGCTCAGCGCCCGCAAAGAAGCGCGGCAGATCAAAAACGCCCCGCGTGCCAAAGCGCCGGTCTTTGCCACCGGCCAGAGCACCCAGATCATCGTCGGCGCTGACAGCTCCGATGACGCGCTTGTGCTCGGCCGGGCCGATGAGCTGTATCGCGACTACCGCCTGCGCCGCGTTTATTACAGCGGCTTCAGCCCCATCCCGGAGCCCAGCGTGCTGCTGCCCATCAAACCGCCGCCACTCGTGCGCGAGCATCGGCTTTATCAGGCGGACTGGCTCCTGCGTTTCTATGGCTTCGATGTCAAAGAGCTGCTTCCCGCCACGAATCCGCACCTCGACCTGGAGATCGATCCGAAGCTGGCCTGGGCGCTGCGGAACCGTCAGCTCTTCCCCGTGGATGTGAACCGCGCTTCACGGGAAATGCTCTGGCGCATCCCCGGCCTCGGCACGGTGAATGTGGATCGCATCCTCTCCGCACGTCGCCATGCGCGGCTTCACCTTATTGACCTCCAGCGGATGCGCGTGAGCCTGAAAAAGGTGCTGCCCTTCATCATCGCCGCCGATCACTTCCCCCGCCCCGCCCTGCTGGAGGGCGACCACCTCCGCCAGCACTTCCTACCCGGTCCGAAGCAGCTCGAACTCGACTTCAACGCCGCCCCCGCCACCACGCAGGCCGATGCTCAAATGGCGCTGAGCGGACAGCTATGATCACCGCCGCCATCGAGCCCACCTTTGCCGCCTGGCGGAAAAAAGCCCGCGAGCTGCTACGACAGGGTGTGCAGCCGAAGGAGGTGGACTGGTGCGATGTCACGCAGACGCCGAGCCTGCTCATGGAGGAAGCCGCCATCTATGCCGCAGGCCCCGCGCAGGGCATCAAAGTGCCGCCTGACTTTCTGTCCCTGGCAGCCAGCGTCTGCGCGCATACGGACGAGCGCCGCTTCGCCATTCTCTATCGGCTGCTGCATCGCCTCACGCTCGGCGGTGAGCGGCATCTGCTCGCCATGCCGCATGATCCCGACACCCGTCAGTGCCAGGTCTGGGCGAAGGCCGTGTCCCGGGACATCCACAAGATGCATGCCTTTGTCCGTTTCCGGCTCATTGGCACCAGCGAGGCAGGGCGTGAGCAGTTCGTGGCCTGGTTCGAACCCATGTATCGCATCGTCCGTCTGGCATCCCCCTTCTTTGAGAAGCGCTTCGCCGGCATGGACTGGTCCATTTTGACCCCCGACGAATGCGCCCACTGGGACGGCAGTGTACTCACCTTCAGCCCCGGCGTTTCAAAAGGCGATGTCCCCGATGCCGATGCCCACGATGACCTCTGGCGCACCTACTACCGCAGCATTTTCAACCCCGCCCGCCTGAAGATCCAGGCCATGCAGTCCGAGATGCCGCAGAAGTACTGGAAGAACCTGCCCGAGGCGCAGATCATCCACGAACTCATCACCGGCAGTTCGGGAAAAGTGACGCAAATGATCGCCACCCCCGAGCGGCCCGTGAAGCCGATGCCGGACAACGTCTATCTGAAATCATTGCATCTGCATCGCGCCGAAAAGAGCAAGCCGGACAACGCGTGAAGGTCGAGCCGCTACCGGCGCGCGGGCCTCCGAGCCCGCAGCACTCCGCCGGCACTTTCGCTCCGCATTCCGCTGATATGGACGAGCTTTGACCTAGCGCGGGCTTTTTTTCTCGCCTTGAGCGCAGATGTGCGCTCAAGCTGCGTTTTGTCTCACTCTCATTCCCACCATGTCCGACTCCACACCCAAAACCTCCACTCGCGGCGCCATGGCCGCCTTGATCGCCGCCTTCCTCGGATGGCTCTTTGATGGCTTTGAAATGGGACTCTTCCCTCTGATCGGCAAGCCCGCCCTTCAAGACATGCTGCCGGGTGAGTCGGCCGCCGTGCAGGGGCAGTGGTTCACGGTCATCATCGCCATCTTCCTCGTCGGTGCGGCCACGGGCGGTGTGCTCTTCGGCTGGCTGGGGGACAAACTCGGCCGTGTGAAGGCCATGGCGCTGGCCATCTTCACCTTCGCCATCTTCACCGGGCTCTGCGCCTTTGCCACACAGGCCTGGCAGTTCGCCGGACTGCGCTTCATCGCCTCCCTCGGCATGGGTGGCGAGTGGGCGCTCGGAGTCGCCCTCGTGAACGAAATCTGGGGCGGCAAGAACCGCGCTTGGATCGCCGGCATGATCGGTGCGGCGTCCAACGTGGGATTCCTGCTCACCGGCGTGCTCAGCCTCTATCTCAATGCCAGCTTGGAAACCGTTTCGCATTGGATCAGCAGCATCGGTCTCAGTCAGGAGACTGCCGACTACCTGCTGCACAATCGCGGCTGGCGTTTCCTCGCCGTCAGCGGTGCCGCACCGGCCCTGATCAATTTCTTCATCCTCATCTTCGTGCCGGAATCCCACAAGTGGGAGGAAGAGAAGAAGTCCGGCAGCACCTCGCACTGGGCCACCATCGACCTGCTCGGCGTGCTGGCGGCGGCGGTCGCCGCGCTGGCCGTCATCGCGGTGTGGACGCCGCCGATCCTGGAAAAGGTCGGCAATGTCGTCGCCCTGCCCGTCACCGTCCTCGGTCTGGGCATCGCGCTGTGGGGCTACCTGCACCCGGTGCGCCGCTACATGACGCGTGCGCAGGCCGGCGGCAGCGTGCAAGCGGAAGATCGCGCCTTTATCATGAAGAGCCTGCTCATCGGCGCGGGACTGGCCGCGGTTGCGCTGATGGGCACCTGGGGCTCCGCCCAGCAGGCCGCGAAGTGGGCATCCTTCCTTTCCCCGGACGGCACCAGCTCGAACATCATCGAATACGTCGTTATCGCCACGGCCCTCGGCGCCATCCTCGTCACCATCCTCACGCCGCTCGTGGCCGACAAGCTCGGTCGCCGCGTGACTTACTTCCTGCTCTGCGTGCTGGCCCTCGGCTCCGCCTTCGTCTTCTTCCAGACGAACCATTCCTACACCGGCAACGGCATGCCCGTATGGCTGATGACCAGCGCCTTCCTGCTCGGCGGGCTGACCGCCTCCTTCTACGGCTTCTTCCCGCTCTACTTCCCGGAGCTCTTCCCCACCAGCGTCCGCGCCACCGGCCAGGGCTTCTGCTTCAATTTTGGCCGCCTCATCGCCGCCATCGGCGCCCTCCAGTTCGTCAACCTGATGAGCCTCTTCGGGTCCGACAAAGTCACCGCACTCGAAGGCGAGGCCCGCAGGCTCATGCAGCTCGAAGTCGAGGCCAATGCCTTCTCCGTGCTCTCCTGCATCTACGTCGTCGGCATGATCCTCATTTGGTTCGCACCCGAGACGAAGGGCAAGGCCTTGAAATAATTCGGACACACCTCATTCTCCCGCCGCCATGCCCACCTACGTTTACGAAACCATCCCCCAAGTCGAAGGCGAATCCGCGCAGCGCTTTGAAATGCGCCAGAGCATGAAGGACGCGCCCCTCACCCAGCATCCCGACAGCGGACGCCCCGTGCGCCGCGTGCCCATCGGCGGCACCGGCATCATGGGCGGCGGCGGCTCATCTCCTGCGCCATCATCCGGCGGAGGCTCCTGCGGCACAGGCTGCGGCTGCCACTGAGCAAGGAGGAGGGGCCTCTGACATCTCGGCAGCGGTCTGAAAAGACAAAAACTCAGACGCCCACCGGGCAGAGCGCCCGCCCGCTCTTCAACCCTCGCTCTTCTCCGGCGGGGCCTTCTCTTCCTCGCCTTCCATGGTCGAAGACTCTGCCGCACCCGCCCGCGCCAGCCGCGCCGCATAGAAGCCGTCGAATCCCTGCGAAGGCAGGCGGTGGAGTTCCTCCTCCAGCGTCCACTCCTCGCCGTGCTTGTTCAAGAAGGCGCGCACCTGGTTCTCGTTCTCACTCGGCAGCAGGCTGCAGGTCGCATACACCAGCTTGCCGCCGGGCATGACCATGCGGCTGTAACTCTCCAGAATCTCCGCCTGCAACTGCCGCAGGCGTTCCACCTCCTCCAGGCTCAGCTTCCACTTCGCGTCCGGATTCCGCCGCAGCACGCCCAGGCCTGAGCATGGCACATCCAGCAGCACGCGGTCCGCCGTCTTCGCCAGCCGCTTCACCGTTTTCGAGCCCTCGATCTCCCGCGCCTCGATGATGTCCACGCCCGCGCGTGACGCCCGCTTGCGCAGCTCCGCCAGCTTCCATGCGTGCACGTCCAGCGCCAGGATCCGGCCCTTGTTGCGCATCGTCGCCGCCACATGCAGCGCCTTGCCGCCGCCACCCGCACAGGCATCGATCACCCGCATGCCCGGCTCCGCCTGCAAAAACGGCGCGATCAGCTGCGACGCCGCATCCTGCACCTCGAACAGGCCGCTTTTGAAGGACGGCGAGCCAAACACATTTGCCCGCTGCTTCATCCGCAGCGCCGAGGGGATCTCATCCACAGCTTCCATCTCAAATCCCTCGCGTCCCAGCGTCTCCCGCAGCGCACGGCGATCCGTCTTCAGCGTGTTCACGCGCAGAAACACCTCCGCCGGCACGTTCAGCGCCTCGCGCTCCGCCGCCCAGCCCGCGCCCAACTCCCGGCTGCCGATTTCTTCCAGCCAGTCCGGGATCGCCGCACGAATCGCCGGAGCCGCGCCCTCCTTTGCCCGCTTCAGCACATCCCCCGCCTTCACCACTGGTGCCGTCTCATCCGGCGGCAGATCGCGACCATTCGCGATCCAGTAGGCCGCCCACACCCGCCACAGGCGCTCAGGCGTGATGTTGTCCGGCTGCGCATGCTCCGCGTCCGGCAGTCCTGCCAGATGCCAGAACCAGCGCCACCAGCGCACGCATTCATAAATCGACTCCGCAAAGATCCGCCGGTCCCGGCTGCCCCACTTGCGGTGCCGCTTGAAGGTGAACTCGATCACCCGGTCCGCATAGCGCCTGCCCACAAAGATCTCCCCCAGCGCGGTGATGATTTCGTCGAGGAGATGCGGAGGCAGTTTCATGCCGCGTCGATACGCCGTCCCTCCGGCGCATGCAAGGGAGCACGTTCCACCGCCCGCCATCCTTCGGGGCCTCCTGCAATTATAGGATTGCCACCATCCCCGCCAGTATGGCAGCCTCGCCCGATGCCCGTCATTCGCCGTTCTGCCGCCCCCCGGATTCTGCTCTGCCTCCTCGGTCTCGCCGCAGCCGCCCTCGCGGAAAACAACCGCCAGGCCAAGGACCTCGCCCCCCAGCTCCGCCCCCTCGGCCTCACCCGGAAGGCCGAACCCGACGGCCTCAACCAGCTTCGCCCCCGCCTTGCCGGCATCCTCACCGCCATGGAGTCCAGCTACCGCACCGGAGGTCCAGACGGCCGCGCCCTCCTCAACAGCGCCTTCGACTTCGTGCCCCATGTCGGCGACACCCAGCGCATGGTCATCACCGGCAATCTCGAGCAGATGTGGCGGGAGGCCCGCGCCCTAGGCTGTTTCGACGCCAACCATCAGTTCACCGGCAAAATCACCCAGGGTCCCGACCGCGAAAAGCAGGTCGTCTTCGAAAATATCGTCCCCCTCGAGCACGCCCCCCGCCTCTCCCGGGACATCTCCAACGTCCGCCTCATCGCACCCTCCCGCAGTCGTGAAAACGGCGGCTCGGATCCCGTCAAGGACGCCGCCTTCATGAAGCAACTCCAGGCGGTCGAAAGTGAGATGGAGCACTACGCCGAG
This sequence comes from uncultured Prosthecobacter sp., assembly GCA_964452755.1. Classification (GTDB taxonomy): domain Bacteria; phylum Verrucomicrobiota; class Verrucomicrobiia; order Verrucomicrobiales; family Verrucomicrobiaceae; genus Prosthecobacter. Next base: position 148,309 of record CAYVQY010000004.1, read on the forward strand.
CAGGCAAAGCTCGCCAAAGACAAGCCCAAGCCCGAAGAGCCCCACAACGCCATGGGAGAGACCGCCTCCGAGCAGGCCCTCGCCTTCCAGGCCGAAATGAAACGCGCCGGAGCTGGAGCCGCCGAAAAAGTCCCCAGCCTCAAGCTCCAAGGCCGTCTCCTCCAGCAGCCCAGCAAGCGCAACAACTACCGCTGGAGCTACGGCATCGAACTCCGCAACATCTCCTCCACGCCCACCGAGGTCACCGTCGAGTGGTGGCTCCTAGGCGACACCGAGATCGAGCATCGCAACTACCTCATGGCCCGGGGCAAAGAGACCGTCCAGCTCCGCGGAGCCGGCGTCCAGCCCCTCGAATTCACCACCCGGCCCAAGTCCTCCTACGACAACTTTGCCGACGACCTCGACGAACTCCCCGCCAAGGACAAGCGCCGCTCCAAGACCGACGCCAACTACCGCGGCGCCGTCATCCGCGTCCTCCATGGGAAAGACAAAGTCGTCGCCCAGTGGGCCTCCGACGCCACCATGATGCGCTGCCTTGCCGAAGATCCCGACCCGGAGTACGACCTCGACAAACTCCCCGCTCCCTGAGTCCGCCCCATGTCCACCGCGGCTCAATCCCACACATAGTCCTGGTCATACGACACGCCGTATTTGTTCAGTAATCTTCAAAGTTTCGACCATTTCGGCGATGGTCATCGTGCGGGAGAGTCGGATGGCAAAATGCATATGATCGGCCACGCCGCCGACGCGGTAGGCTTCACAACCGGCGTTCCGTGCCACCTCAGCCAGATAGGCGTGAAGCAAATGACGCCGCCTAGGGGCGTACCTTCTCCGCTCTCTTCCGGCTCGATCTCGCCCATGTCCTTCATGATGCCTTGCTTGAGGAAGCTCTCGATCAGCGTGAGCACCCGCCCGTCGGCGATGCGCTCCCCGACCAACTCCATGAGGCGCTGGTGGGGATGCTGTCGAGCCGAACGGTGGCGGAAGCCGCGAGACAGACTGCGAGGAACGAGCAGCCCCGCAGGGTGCGCAGCGCGGGAGTGCGGAGCATCAACTAGCCTATTGATGTCCACATGCACCAGCATGGACGGCTCTGTTTTGCAGCAGTTCGTCCACGCCGCGAAGGGCATCGTGACAACAACGTCCGAGCCTAAATCCATGGCTGTGCTCGGCGAACTCGCGCTCAAAGATCGGTTCGATGACAATCTTCACGGCGAGCAGCCGATTTTGGCTGGACGTTGGCAAAGTGTCCTACCCTCACGCAATCAACGCCGCAGGCCCCTGCGTTATGCTGCACTCGCTTCCAGGCTAGTTGAAGCGTGCACTCAGCCATCACGTTGCTTCGTGCCGCCCCACGGCACTCCCCCCTTCAGGACAGCCTGACGGCTGGCTGTCTCGCTCCGCTCGGCTGTCGATCAGGCTGAACCACACCACTACCTTGATCCCTCTTTCGAGGGCCATAGCATCTTCTCGCTCTACGGTCATTACCCGCTTCAGCGCTACTATGATGGTTGGCTTCGCCTATGCGGTTTGGCATTCGGCTCGGGTATTGCCGCTTCGCGGCATGGCATCCTGACTTCTGCCTACCGTATCGCGACGTTGCTGCACTGGCAGATTTGATTCGCTGCGCTCACCCCTGCGGGGCAGCCTGCGGCTGTCAATCTCCGCTGCGCTCCGGTCCCTTTGTTCACGGCACGCTCATTGCCTAACATACGACCACCAACCACCCCAACATTCCCAGCGACAGGTTCCGCATCTCCTGTCGCAGTCTGATGCATGGGCGCATCAGAGCTTCGCCCTTCACTGGCAGGCTCGATGTTCTTTTGTGGCCGAATCGTGTTCACTTTCGTTGTCGTCAGTCAGGTTCTTTCCGTTGCTCTCCACTCCGCCTCGCGACGACGCAGTTACTTCAAGTTCCCACCCGGAACACGGTTCCAGATGGCACGGGGCTTCCACCCCGGAGGATCGTGACGCTCCCCAGCGCACGAGTGACGCCATCCTGGCGTCAGCAGTGGGGGACGACGGCAGGATGTCGTTACTCCTTGGGGGGCAAACGAGCGGGGTCAGGCGGCGACAAGGTCGTAGCCGCGCCAGTCCTTGACCTTCACTTCGGCGAAGGAGCCGACGGGGAGCTTCTTGCTGACGAAGACGGTGGTGTCGATGTCGGGGGCGTCCATCTCACTGCGGGCGATGCCGGGTTCCTCGACGAGGACGCGCATGCTGCGGCCGACCTGCGTGGTGTTGAAGCCTTCGATGCTGCGCTGGATGGCGCGCATGGCCTCGTTCCAGCGGGCTTTGCGCGTCATGTGGTGGATCTGGTCCTCCATCTTCGCGGCGCGGGTGCCCTCCTCGCGGGAGTAGTTGAAGACGCCGGCGCGCTCAAACTTGCTGTCCTCGATGAACTGCAGCAGCTCGTTGAAGTCGGCTTCCGTTTCGCCGGGGAAGCCGACGATGAAGGTGGTGCGGATGGCGATGCCGGGAATGCCGGCGCGGATGCGCTTGATCAGATCGCGGATGTAGGCACCGTCGGTCTCGCGCTTCATGAGGCCGAGCATGTTGTCGCTGATGTGCTGCAGCGGCATGTCGATGTAGCGCGCGACCTTGGGGCTTTCGGCGATGGCCTGGATGAGGTCGTCGCTCCAGTGCGCGGGATGGGTGTAGAGCAGGCGGATCCAGAAGTCGCCATCGATCTCGTTGAGCGCACGGATGAGGGTGGAAAGCGATTCGCCCTTGGAGGAGTCCACACCGCTGCGCGGTCGCGGACGGTCCTCGGTCCATTTGTCCATGCCGAAGTAGGTGGTGTCCTGGGAGATGAGATTGATCTCCTTCACGCCGCTGGCGACGAGCTGACGGACCTCCTGCACGACGCTGTCCTGCGTGCGGCTGCGGTGCTTTCCGCGAATGCGGGGGATGATGCAGAAGGAGCAGGGATGATTGCAGCCTTCGGCGATTTTCACATAGGCCATGTGCTTCGGCGTGAGGCGGAAGCGCGGCGTGTCGTAGTCCGGGATGTACTGCGGCTGCTTGGTGACGAGGTTTTCCTGCTCGTGCTCCTTCACGCCGACGAGCTTCTGAATGATGGGCGCCACCTGGGTGATCTGATCCAGGCCGATGAAGGCGTCCACCTCCGGCATGAGGCCGGGCAGTTCCTTGGAAAAACGCTGCGAGAGGCAGCCGGCGACGATGATCTTCTGCCGCGCCCGCTTCTTGGACTCGGCCCGCTGGTCCACGGCGTCGTGCACCGCGCCCACGCTCTCCTTTTTCGCCATGTCGATGAAGGAGCAGGTGTTGACGATCAGCACGTCCGCCAGATCAGCTTCGGGTGTCATGACCATGCCCGCCTCTTGAAGGTGGCCGATCATGATTTCCGAGTCGATGAGGTTTTTTGCGCAACCGAGGGAGACGAGGCCGACTTTGATCATGGGGCGCGGATGGTAACGCCTTTGCGGCCATCGAAAAGGAGAAAGATGGCCCGTCTTCGGGCGCGTCTGCCTGCGGTCATCCTGTCCCCATGCCTCCAAGCGCGTCTCATCGCGGAAAAATGGAGGACGCGGCGGGAGATCCGGGCCGGTGCTCGCAGGGACTGTGACGCGCCGCGGCGGCGATCAATCGAACCAGTCGAAAAGCGACGAGAGGTCGATGTCCGGCCATTCCAACCAGGAGAGGTTGATGTCCGGCAGGGCGAAGGTGCCGCCATCGGCGAGATCCGCGAGCATCGCGGTCTTCATGGCGACGTAGTCGCAGGCCTCCCCCGCCGCCTCGTGGAGAGCAGCAAACTCCTCGGGCGCGGAGTAGAAGCAGTAGGCCCAGCAGTGAATGTCAACGGGGTAGCCGCAGACATCGGCGGCGCGGCGGATGTCTCTGGGCGCGTAGTATTTGCGCTTCCCGTGCGTGGCGACCAGCTTTTCCCCCACTTTGCCGATGAAGACCTTTTTGTCCGCTGGTTGCATTTCACAGGCTGCCATGGGATTGCGGATCAGGGGTGGGCGTGACGGGTGAGGAAGGGTCGTGCGGGCAACGCGGCTACAAATGACTCATCACATTGATAACGGCGCCGTTGGGATCCTTCACAAAGAAGCGCCGCACGCCCCAGGGTTCGTCCGTCAGGGGATAGACGATCTCCAGGCCGAACGCCACGGCCCTGGCGTGGGTGGCGGAGACATCTTCCACCTCCATCGAGACGTCCGGATTCTTCGCACCGTCGGGCTGCGCCTGGATCAGCGTCATCTGCGCGGTTGGATTCGCGGGGGAGACGAAGGTCATGATCCAGCCCATGTCCATCGCGAGATTCATGCCGAGAAAATCGGTGTAGAACCTGCGGCTCTCGTCCATCCGCTCGGAAGTGACATCGGGAACAATGCGCTGGATGCTCATGGCGGATGGGGGTGGACCGTTTCCACTGAAGGTGCCCCGGTCTGCGGGCTTGTCAGGCGCTTTGTTCTTCGTGCGCCGCCTGTGATTTCGTCCAACAGCGGCGCACTAACAGCTCGTCGGCACGCGCTGGGCGAGCTTCACGCTGTGCGGGATGGCCCCGAGGACAAAACCAAGGCAGTCCACGGCGCCCTGCGGTTTTCCGGGAAGGGCGATGACGAGACTGCGATCCACGACGGCGGCGAGGCTGCGGCTGAGAATGGCGTTCGGGGTGAGTTCGAGCGATTTCATGCGCATGACCTCGCCAAAGCCCGGAATCTCGACGCGCATGATGCCGCGAATGGCCTCGGGCGTGACGTCCCGCTCGGCGATGCCGGTGCCGCCCGTGGTGAGGATGAGGCCGCAGCCCTGGCTGGAGAAGGAGCGGATGGTTTCCTGAAGACGGACGAGATCATCCGGAACGACGGCCTCGGCTGCGACACTCCACCCGTAGCCTTCGGCGGCCTTTTTCAAGGCTGGGCCGCCGAGATCCTCGTACACCCCCTCGCTGGCACGGTCGGAAACGGTGATGATGCCGACTTGCATGCGGAATCGTCGAATCGAAATGGAATCAAGCTCAGACGACCGGTGACCGCATCACTGCGCCTGGGGCTTCGGCGTGGCTTCCGCCTGCGCCTTTCCGCCGCTTTTAGAGGCCGTGGTCGGCTTGTTGTCGAGTTCGATGAGGTCCCGGAGGATGTGAACCGTCTCCAGTTTCACCGGCTCGATGCCGTAGGGGAACTTGGAGCCGTCGCCGCCGTCCTCGTCCTTGGCGGATGCGGTGCGCATGCCGGAATTCATTTCCTTGGTGAAGTCGGAATGCGCCACAAGATCGGGCTTGTCCACATTGTCGAGGGTGAGGTGGTAGATCTTGAAGCCGTTGTCCTTGAGACGTTCGGCGATTTCCTTCGCGCGCTTTTCACGCTCCTCGTTCTGTTTGTCGCGGCGGGCCTCGGTCTCGATGCGCTCCTTCTCACGCTCGGTGAGATTGAGGGTGACGGTGTTGCGGTCGATCTTTTCCTTCAGGCGCTTCGACTCGTCCACGATGTATTGGAATTCGGGGTTGGCGGCGATGCGGCTCTGCACGCGGGCGGTGATCTCATCCACTGGGAAAGGATCCTTGCGGAAGAGGGGATACTTGCGCGGCGGGATAGTGTCGTAGGGCAGAGGATTGTCGGCGGCGGCTTCACCGATGTCGAGCACGTCGCGGATGGAAGGCAGTTTGACATCCGGCACGACGCCCTTGAGCTGGGTGGAACCGCCGGCGATGCGGTAGAACTTCTGAATGGTGACCTTGAGATCCCCGGCGTTCTTTTTGTCGCTGAAGAAGGGCATGTAGCGCTCGACGGGAAGGATGGTCTGTACTGTGCCTTTGCCAAAGGTGGACTCGTCGCCCACGATGAGCGCGCGGCGGTAGTCCTGGAGGGCGGCGGCGAGAATTTCCGAGGCGGAGGCGCTGGCCTTGTTCACGAGCACGATCATGGGACCGTCATAAACGGGTTTGGCGTTGTCGCTGTCGCGCCAGGTGATGCTGCCGCGCCAATCCTTTGCCTGCACAACAGGGCCAGAAGGTACGAAGAGACCGGTGAGCTTGATGGCTTCATCCAAGGATCCGCCGCCGTTGTCGCGAAGGTCGAGGACGAGTCCGTCGATCTTTTCCTTCATGAGACGGCGAAGCAGGCGCTCCACGTCGGCACTGGTGCTGACGGTTCCGTTTTCCATGTCGGCGTAGAAATTGGAAAGGTTGATCCAGCCGATCTTGAGGGGGTTGCCGAGGTCCGGCGGGGTCACGAGCATCTCGGCGTTGGCGAGCTTCTCCTTCAGCGGGACCTCGTCGCGGACGATGGCGATAATGCGGTTGGCGGAGGGATCGTCGGCAGGCACGATCTTGATGCGGACGGTGGTTCCCTTGTCGCCGCGGATCATGTCCACGATCTTCTGGAGCTTCAGATACTTCACATCGACGAATTCCTCGTCACCCTGGGCGACGCCGATGATGCGGTCGTTGAGCTTGAGCTCTCCCTGCTTGTCCGCAGGACCGCCGACAACGATGCCCTGAATCTCCGCGCCGTCGTCCTTCTGGCCCAGCAGGGCGCCGATGCCGACGAGTTTGTGAGACATGTGGATGCGGAAGTTGTCGCTCTCATCCGTGCTCATGTACTCGGTGTGCGGATCGTAGGCCGTGGCGAGGCTGGAGAGGAAGAAGTTCACGACATCCTTGCTGTCGTTCTCGTTGATGCTTTCGAGCAGGCGCTCGTAGTCCTTGAGCACGCGCTCCTTTGGCGTCATGTCCTTTTCGTCCTTTTCGTCCTTTTCCTTCTTGGCGACCACTTTGGCACCGTCCGCAGCGGGAGCCTCTGCAGCGACCTTGTCGGCGGCAGTCTCCTGCCCCTTGGTTTCGGACTTGGCCTCGGCGGTGCCGTCCTTCGCGGCGGCGGCTTTTTCCTGCTTCTTTTTTTCCTCACGGGCACGAGCGTCGTCCACGAGCTGCTCGGCGAGGAGGTTGTCCTCGATGATGTCGAGCCAAATGGTATCCTGAGCGGCCTTGTCCTTCGGCCAGGGCGCTTTGTCACGCTTGATTTCGATCTTGCGATTGGAATCAAAGGCAAACGTCTTCGTTTCGAGCGCCTTCTTGAGGAAGGCTACTCGCTCCTTCACCCGTTCCTTGTAGATGTCGTAGATCTCAATGGCGGGGCTGATGTTCCGCATCAGCACATGGTCGTCTAGCGTGGTGTCATACTTGTCCTTGAAGTCGGCCACGTCCTTCTCGGTGAAGAAGATGTGCTTGAAGTCGAGCATGTTCAGGTAGTTGTCCAGCATGGTGCTGGAGACCTTGTCGTCGAAGTCCTGCTTCGAGTAGTGGTGGTTCTGCAGCATGTAGGCCACATGCATGGCCACCTGGCCGAAATTGGTTTCCGCCTGCGCCGTAGGAATGACAAGCGCGAGAGCGGCGGCGGCCGCAATGGGTGAGAAGAAGGAACGATTCATGGGGGGTCCTGAACTATAACGAGCCTCGCGGCCTGTTTTGGCGACGGATTTTGCCTTTTGCGGCTTGAAATGTCCAACTGTTTCCCGTCTTTCGCCCTCCCAATGCCAGAAATCACCACCTACACCGGCGGCATCGCCGCCACCAACGGCCACCTCCTCCGCCTGCCGGGCGGCACTTTACTAGTGGACGCACCGGACGGCATCGCCCCCTGGCTGAAGAGCCGGGGCGTCCATGTCGATGCTCTTTTTCTGACCCATCAACACTTCGACCACGTCCTGGACGCTGCGGAGGTCAAAGCGGAGCACCAGTGTCCGGTCTTCTCCTTTGCCCCATTCTCACGCGATCTGACGCTGGAGCGGCTCTACGGAGCGGTGACCGGCAGTTCCTTCGAGGTGACTGAGTTTGACGTGGACCATCTGCTCGAAGGCAAAGCGAGCATCGACGCCCTCGGCGAGACCTGGCAGCTTCACCACGTCCCCGGACATTCTCCCGACAGCGTGTGCTTTTATCTCGAACGTTTGAACCTCCTCTTCGGCGGTGACGTGCTCTTTCTCGACGGCGTCGGCCGCACGGACTTCCCCGGCGGCTCCACACGGCAACTTCTCTCCGGCATTGAAGAAAAACTCTTCAAACTCCACGACACCACCCGTGTTTACACAGGCCACGGCGACGACACCACCATCGGTCGCGAACGCATGCAGAACCCGTTCCTCACCTGAAATTCGTCATTCGCCATTCCTGGATGCCACGCTACCTTCATGACCTGACCTTCGACCAGCTCCGCGAGCTGATCGTGGCCGAAGGTCTGCGTCCGGCGCATGCGGGCACGCTTTGGAACACCCTGCACTTCAGGGCGATGGCCGATCCATTCGCCCGCGAGGATCTGGCCCCGCCGCTGAGGAAATGGCTCACCCGGGTGCTCGGCGACGGTTCCTGGATGCTCGACGTGCCGCCCGTCTCTTCCGACACGCCCAGCAGCGACGGCTTGACGCACAAGTTCCTCCTGCGCATGGCCGACGCGCAGGAGATCGAGACCGTCATCATGGGCTACACCGGCCGACACACCGCCTGTGTCAGCACCCAGGCCGGCTGTGCCATGGGCTGCGTGTTCTGCGCGACGGGCCAGATGGGCTTCGTGCGGCATCTGCGTCCCGGTGAAATCGTCGCCCAGGTGCTGCATGCGCAGCGCATCCTGCGGGCAAAGGGCGAAAAGGGCCTGCGCAATCTCGTCTTCATGGGCATGGGCGAACCACTGCACAACTACGACGCCGTGATGACCGCGCTCGACATCATCTGCGACACGCGCGGCCTGAACATCGGCCCCAGCAAGATCAGCGTCAGTACCGTCGGCGTCGTACCCGGCATCCTGCGCATGGCGGAGGAAAACCGGCCCTACAACCTGGCCGTGAGCCTCCATGCCGCCACGGAAGAGGAACGCGCCAAGCTGATCCCCGCCAACCAGCGCTGGCCGCTGGCCGAACTCATTGCCGCCTGCCGCAGCTACAATGCGCAGACCGACCGCCGCATCTTCTTCGCGTGGACCTTGATCCACGGCGTCAACGACACGCCCGAGCAGGCGAAACGCATCGCCGAACTGCTCCACGGCCTCGACGCCCACATCAATCTCATCCCGCTGAACCGCACCGAAGGCTACACCGGCACCGAAAGCAGCGATGACGCCGCCGATGTCTTCCACGGCATTCTTCAAGACGCCGGATTCCCCTGCACCATCCGCCAGAGACGCGGCATCGACGTCGCCGCCGGCTGCGGACAGCTTAAGGCCGCGAAGCAATCGCGACGCAAAGCCGCGTGAGAGTTCGCAGTTCGGGCTAAAGCCCGAACTGCATGAACGCACCGTGAAGCCCGCGTGAATTCATCTTCACAATACACCCCGCAGCTTGCCGCCTTCTCCGACCGCGTGGACACTTCCGCCATGCCGCGTCGCATTCTCCTGCTCAATCTCGCCGCCACCTTCTGGTGCTGCATCGTACTGAACATCCGCTTCCACGCCGCAGGACACCACGGCTACATCTTCCTGCTGTGGAATCTCTTCCTGGCCGCCGTCCCGCTGGGCCTAAGCCTCGGCCTTGAGCGCTGCCGCCGCCTCATTTATGCGCTGCCGCTGCTCTCCGTGTGGCTGCTGTTCTTCCCGAACGCACCCTACGTCCTCACCGACCTCATTCACCTCAATGCCCACCGGCACGGCCAGGTGCCACAGTGGCTCGACCTGCTCCTGCTGCTCTCCTTCGCCCTCGTCGCTCTTTGGTTCGGCTTCCAGTCGCTGCAAATCGTGCAGCACTGGTTCACGCGCCGCTTCTCCCGCGCCGCCGCCTGGGGCGTGGCCGTGGGCACGCTCGTTCTCAGCGGCTTCGGCGTTTATCTCGGCCGTTTTCTGCGCTGGAACAGTTGGGACGTCGTCCACCGGCCGCATCAGCTCTTCAAAGACATCGCCTTGCGCCTCCTCGATCCGCTGCATCACTCCCACACCTGGAGCTTCACCCTCGGCTTCGGCACCTTGCTCCTGTTCACCTATCTCTTTTGGATTTCGGCGACGACGCCCCAGTGTTTGCAGCGTAATCTCGATTAGCCGTGTCCCACTACGATCCCAGCCACGATCACCTGCTGCTCTTCGATGGCGTCTGTCATCTCTGCGATGCCAGCGTGCGCTTCATCGTGCGGCACGATCCGGCGGGAAAAATAAAATTCGCGCCGCTCCAGAGCCCGCTCGGCCGCGAGCACTACGCCCGCCACGGCCTCGATCCTGAATCCCCCAGCGCGATGCTCTTCATCACGCCACGCGGCGCTTTCCAGGCCAGCGACGCCGCCCTCGAAGTCGCCCGCACTCTCGGCGGCTTGTGGCAGCTTGCGCTCCTCTTCAAACCGCTGCCTCGTGTGCTGCGCGACGCCGCCTACCACCTCATCGCCCGCAACCGCTACCGCTGGTTCGGCAAGGACGAGACCTGCATGATGCCGACGCCTGAGTTGAAGGCTCGTGTGCTGACCGAATGAATTCCCCCTCGCGCACACCATTCCCCGCGTGCTAGGTTCCGCCATGCCACAAGCCTCCCCTTCCCCCACCTCGACCCGCGAACGCCTTGGCTTCGTGCGGGTGGCGGCGGCGTCGCCGGAACTGGTGCTGGGAGATGTGGGGAAGAACGTGGCGATCCTGGCGCGGGAGGCGCGTTCGCTGGCGCATCGCGGCTGCAGGCTGGTCGTTTTCCCGGAGCTGAGCCTCACCGGCTACTCCTGCGCCGATTTGTTTCACACGGAGTCGCTGCGGAGCGCGGCGGTGCGTGGTTTGCGAGAACTGGCGGATGCAACGCATGATCTGTCGTCCGTGCTGGTCGTGGGCCTGCCTCTGCTCGTGCAGGACCGGCTCTACAACGTGGCAGCGGTGCTGGCAAAGGGACGCGTGCTCGGGCTGGTGCCGAAGACCTTCCTGCCGAACTCGGCGGAGTTTTACGAGCGGCGCTGGTTCTCACCGGCGCACACGCTGAGCACCTCGATCGCGACGCTGAATGGCGAGGACGTGCCGATTGGCCCGGAGTTGCTGTTTGAGGCGCGTGATGTGTCCGGCTTCGTGCTCGGCGTGGAGATTTGCGAAGATTTGTGGACGGTGATCCCGCCATCCAGCCACCTCGCGCTCGCCGGAGCCACGCTGCTGGCGAATCCGTCTGCGAGCACGGAAGTTCTCGGCAAGGCGACCTATCGCCGCCAGCTCGTGGCTCAGCAGTCGGCGCGTTGTCTCGCGGCCTATGTTTATGCCGGAGCCGGAGCCGGAGAGTCGAGCACCGACGTGGTTTATTCGGGACACGGCATCGTTGCGGAAAACGGCGTCATTCTCGGCGAGAGCAAGCGGTTTGCCTTTGAGACGCGCTGCGTGGTTCAGGATGTCGATATGCAGCATCTGGCGCATGACCGGCTGAAGAGCGCGGCGTTTCGCGACGAGGCGAGCACCGTGCTGATGCATCGCATCACCTTCGATCTCGGCGTCCCCCTCGGCGGCGATGACAAGGTGCTGCGCACGATCACGCCACATCCCTTCGTGCCTTCGGCCAAAGTGGACCGTGAAGCGGTCTGCGAGGAGATTTTCGCCATTCAGGCCACGGGACTCGCCCGCCGGCTGAAGCAGGCGCGGGCGAAAACAGCAGTGCTCGGTTTGTCCGGCGGGCTTGATTCGACGCTGGCGCTGCTGGTGATGCTGGAGGCAATCCAACGCGCCGGGATGCCATTGTGCGCGGCTTTGACGATCACCATGCCCGGCTTCGGCACGACGACACGCACGAAGAGCAATGCGGAAAAACTCGCCGAAGCGCTGAACATCGAACTGCGCACGATTTCGATCAATGAAGCGGTGAGGCAGCACTTCGCCGACATCGGCCATGCGGAGTCGCAGCACGACGCGACCTACGAGAACTCGCAGGCCCGCGAGCGCACGCAGATCCTCATGGACATCGCCAACAAGACCGGCGGCATCGTCGTCGGCACCGGCGATTTGTCCGAGGCTGCGCTGGGCTGGTGTACCTTCAATGGCGACCACATGTCGATGTATCACGTGAACTCCGGCGTGCCGAAGACGCTGGTGCGCTACCTCATCGAATGGTGCGCGGAAGGTCCGTTCGCAGAGAAAGCAGGCGCGATCCTGCGCGACATCGCCGACACGCCGATCACACCCGAACTGCTGCCGCTCGCGGCGGATGCATCGCTGCAACAGAGGACCGAGGACAGCATCGGGCCGTATGAGCTGCATGACTTCTTTCTCTACCACTTCGTGCGCCACGGCAGCAGCGCGGAAAAGATCCGCCGGCTCGCCGCGCTGGCCTTTGCAGGCAAGTACGACGAAAAAACCATCGCCCAGTGGCTAGCGCTGTTCTTCAAACGCTTCGCGCAAAACCAGTTCAAGCGTTCCAGCGTGCCCGACGGCCCCAAGGTCGGCTCCGTGGCCCTTTCACCTCGCGGCGACTGGCGCATGCCAAGCGACTACGCCGGTGATTTAAACTCCTTATTCCACCCATGCTTCGATTCCTTGCCCTGAGTCTGCTTTTCACGCTCTGCGCCTGCTCCCGCAGTGAGAAACTCATCATTGGAACGGATGCGACGTATCGGCCGTTCGAGTACGTCGATGAGAAAGGCGAAGTCATCGGCGTTTCCATCGAGATCGGCAAAGAAATCGCCAAGGCGCTGGGACGCGAGGTGGAGTTTCGGAACATCAACTTCGACGGCCTCATCACAGCGCTGCGCACCGGCTCCATCGACCTCGTGATCTCCTCCATGACCGCGACGCCGGCGCGGCGGCAGTCGATCGACTTTTCGGAGCCGTACGTGAAGACCGGGCTGTCCATTCTGGCCGCCAAAGACTCCACGGTGCAAAGCGCGGCCGATTTGAAGGCACCGGGCCGCAAGATCGTCGTCCGCCTCGGCACGACCGGTGAGAGCTGGGCACGCGAGAACCTCAAGGAGGCCAAAATCACCGCCCTTGATGCTGATGTATCCTGCGTCATGGAGGTCGTCAACGCCAACGCCGACGCCTGGGTTTATGACCAGTTGTCGATCATGAACCACCACGCCGAGCACCCGGAGAAGACCCGTGCCCTGCTGGCACCGCTCCGTGAAGAGGTCTGGGCCATCGGATTGAATCAGGGGAACGACGAACTCAAAGCGCAGGTGAACGAAGTCCTGGCGCGCATGCGGCGCGACGGAAGTTTCGCCAAACTCGCCGAACGCTTCATGGCGAAGGAGAAGCAGATGATGACCGCACAGGGGCTGCCGTTCGTGTTTGAACTGGAATGACGCGCCAAGGAAGCGGCAGTGGACATGACACGGGCGGCTGTAAAGTTTTTTCTGAATGAAACTTCTGCCGCCAAAATGTAAAAAAGCCGAATGGGTTGGTTGAGAATCTGCACGCATCAGTCATTGATCGTCGAATACCTCATGTATCTTGATTCGTCACCTGTCTCGAATGCGCCGTAATCTCGTTGTTCATCGTGAAGTTCTTGGAGCAGCGATTCTCCATGTCCGAAGCGGGCAGGCGGTTTCCCGCACCTCGCTGTCGAAAAAGCTCGGCATCTCGCCTTCCACGACCGGTCTCTATGTGGACAAGCTCATCGCCGACGGTTACCTGAACGAATCCGGGCTCACTCAGGGGGCCATGGGCCGACCGCGGCGGATTCTGAAGACAGAGCCTGCAGCAGGCTGGTTTGCAGGCATCGAGTTCAACGCCTCCCGCATGCAGGCGACAGGTGTGAATTTTTCCGGACAAAAGACCAGCGGTTCGTCCCGCGTGCTCCCCCCGGGAGTCACGGCGGAGCAGGTGCTGCAGGCCGTGATGGAAAGCGTTGCGAGCCTTCGGCAGTCGATGGACGGTCCGCTGCACTCCCTAGGCATCGGGGTACCGGGACTCGTGGATCCGCAGGCGGGCGTGGGCCTCCACTATGCCTTCATTGCGGACTGGAACGACATTCCCGTGGTGAAACGCATTCAATCCCAGCTCGGAGTCCCGGTCATCATCCAGAACAATCTTCGCGCCATCGCGCTGGCGGAGCGCTGGTTCGGCTTCGGTCACGATCTGAACGACTATGCCATCCTCGGCCCCCGCAGCGGTTTCGGCCTGGCTTTGGTGAAAGACGGCCGGCTCGTCGATGGTGCGCATCACGCAGCGGGCGAAATGGGCCGCTGGCCTTGGCCGCTGGGTTCCGAGAGCCGCGGCAACCGGCAGCTTCAGCATGAAATGAGCGCCACCGCAGTCTGGCGTCGGCTGACCCATGCCCACCCGGAGTCCCCCGTCCCCGCCGACCTCCGCGCCGCACTCTCCGCCCACGAGGCATCAGAAAGCACGGAATGGCAGTCCGTCTGCCGCGACTTTGCCAACGTTCTCGGCTGTGTTCAGTTCCTGATCGACACGCAGCTCTTCATCCTGCACGGACCACTGACCGCTCTTGGAGACCGCTTCTGCCACAGGATCGTCACCCTGGCACATGAGCGCTTCCACGCCTTGAAGGGGAATCCACTCCAGCTCGTCCCCTCCGAACTCGGCGATGACGCCGGCGCCCTCGGCGCGGTCAGTCTGGCCATGGAATCCTGGCACCCGTCATAAAAAAACCGGGCGGCTGATCTCTCAGCGGCCCGGTGCGGAAAAGAAGAAAAGTTACTTCTCCAGCGGCTCATTGGCAGCCTTCCAGCCGGAGATGCCGGCGGAGAGGTGCTTCACATTGGTGTAGCCCAGTTCGCTGGCGGCGTTGGCGGCGGCCTTGTAGGCGCTGCATTTTGGACCACCGCAGTAGGCGACGACGAGCGTCCCCTTGTCGGCGGGGAGCTTGGAGGCGAGGTCGGCCTTGGCGGTGCCAAAGTCGATGGCTCCCGGGACATGGCCGTTCGCATAGGAAGCGGAGCCATTCACGTCGATGACGGTCACCTTTTTGTCGGCGATGGCCTGCTTAAGATCAGCGATGCTGATGTCCGGGAATTCGGCGGCGAAGGCGGAGGAGGCGACGAAGGCCAGGACGAGTGCGATGAGTTTCTTCATGATTGGATGATTTGGCTTATGGGTTAGGTTTTGCGCGGGAGGCTGTGCGCGGCAGCGGCCCCGTCTTCCGGGGCAAAGGGTTCGAAGTTAAAAGTGGAATTGAAGATCAGACGAGAGCCGGATTGAATTATTCCCGGAGAAAATGGTTTCCTAAAAAACGTCATGTTCACTCATGCAACGAACTGGGATACGTCGGTTTTAGCCAAATGATGCACCTGATTTACAGAACCGGGATGAACAGCCGGGCGAAACCGTTGCGCACCTGTTGAAACAGCGTCGCCTCCTCCAACACCCCCCGCGTCACCTCCCGGCTCACCGCCAGCATGCTGTTCATCTCTGCGGTCAGCCTGCCGCCCAGCTCAGCGTCATGACAGGCGATGTTGAATTCGAAATTCAGCCGCAGGCTGCGAGGATCCCAGTTCGTTGAGCCAATGAAGCTCCATGCCCCGTCGATCACAAAGAACTTCGAGTGGTCAAACGGCGGAGGTGACTCGAAAATCCGGCAGCCTGCCGCCAGCAGTTCGGGGTATAGGGTCTGTGACGCCCATGAGACCAAGCGGATGTTGTTCTCCGCCGGGGTCAAAATCGTCACCTTTACGCCGCGGATCGCGCACATCCGCAACGCAGCCATCAGAACCACCGGCGGCAGAAAATAAGGCGTCACGATCCGCACCTCGTGCCGCGCCGCATTCAAAGCCGCGAAAAACGCCGCAGGCATGACCTCCAGGTCCTCGTCCGGACCGTCCACGATGCCGATGATGCTCGTCGCTCCCGCCGGAGACGGAGTCGGGAACCAGCGCCCTCCCTCCAGCGCCTCCCCCGTGCAAAAGGCCCAGTCCTCCGCGAACACCCGCTGAATCTGCGCCGCAGCCGGTCCACGCACCTCGAAGTGCATGTCCTGCACTGGATGCGCAGGCTTGCGGCTAAGCATGTTTCCTTCGCGGATGTTCATCCCGCCGGTGAAGGCCGTCTCCCCATCCACCACCATGATCTTCCGGTGGTTCCGAAGATTCATCGTGATCAGCCTCAACACCATGCGGCTCGGCATGAACCTGCGCGCCTGCACCCCAGCCCCCGTCAGCGCGTCGATCACCGGCGGCCAGGAGTAGCGCGTCCCGGCATCGTCCACCATCACCCGCACTTCGACACCTCGCTTCACCGCCGCGCCCAGCTCCGTCACAAAATCCGCGCCGATCCCGATCGCCTCAAAGATGTAGCTCGCCAGCGTCACACTCTGCCGCGCCCCGCGGATGGCCTCCAGCATCCGCGGCATCGCCACGTCCCCGCCGTGCAGCAGCCGCACCTCGTTTCCCGCCGTGAAGTTGAAGCGGGAGAGGCGGTCCAGCGTCCGCGCCAATTGCTGATGGTCCTGGCTCTCACAACTTTCCACCGCAGCCAGGGGCAGCGGTTGATCCGGCACCGGATCATGCCACGGCTCGTGCGTACCGCTGCGGTAGCGACGCCCCTGCCGGCGCAAGATGTTCACCCCGAGAAACAGATAAAGCAGCGGCCCCACCAGCGGGGAGAAAACCACCAGCGCCGTCCAAAACGCCGCCGACCGGTGGTCGCGGTGTTGCAGCAGCAGATGCGCCAGCGCCGCCAGCGCCCCGGCGATCGAAATCAGCGCCAGCGTGATCGTCCAAAAATTCAGTTCGAGCCAGGTCATGGGTGGAAAGAGAAACCGCACCCACAGGGACTGCGCTTCGCCCAGCCGTCAAGTGACAGGCCTCTCGATCATCCCCGCCGACTGCTCGTTCGAGTCTCACGCAGGTGCTCACGCAAAACACGGATGACTTCCCGCACCACGTCCGGCTGCTCGACGCAGCCGTGCCAGTGCGGAACGATCTTTTCCGACTCCGCCGTCCCGAGGTGGGAACTCCAGTAGGGCACGACACCATCCGACTGGCTGAGCCGCCCCTTTTCGCCCAGCCTGCCGATGATGGAATGGTGCTCCACGAGAATCGGCGCCGCATTGAGTCCTCCGTAGAACGGATGCTTCTCGGAGAGCATGCCTAGGCTGAGGAAGCCGTAGATGCCCCAGTCTCTCACCTCCGGGGAAAGCGCGCCGGTATTCCCGCGCAACAGTTCCCGGGACAGGACCAGCGTATCGACCGGCAGGCGGATCAGGGACGCGAGACGACGGACGATGTTCGTGCTGGCGAGATTGCTGCCACGATGCGGTGTGGCGATGAAAATGAGCCGCTTCACCTCCGGGCGAGGCTTAAAGATCAGTTCGTCGCGCAGTCGGCTGCGCAGGGAGTCTGAAACACGCAGCTCCTCGGGCGGCCGGTCGATCAAGGCGTTCCAGAGTTCGTCCCTCGGGTCCATGACCTGCATGCGACTGAGCAGCCCGCCCATGCTGTGACCGACGAGCACCATCTTCTTCGGACCGGGATCATCGTGGTCGGGATCGACATGATCCAACACCTTTTCCAACGACTCCCGCAGCTTTCCGGCTGACTGTGGAATGCCCAGGGCGGTTGGGTAGAGAAAGTACCAGGGCTGGTAGGCGGTGCGCAGTTCCTTGTCCGCACTGACGGCATTGACCACGTTCAGCCAGATGTGCGGGTCCGACATGAGGCCGTGTACAAAGATCAGCGGAATGCGGTCACGATCATACACGTCCATCTGGTAAAGCTGGCAGTCCTTCAGAGTGCTCTCCGGGTAGAGGATGCCCAGCCAAGCGAAGGGATTGAGCGAGCGCTTGGAGAGGGCGCGCTGCTTTGACGCGGTGAAGTGTGCGGCCAGCAGGCGTTCGTCGCCCCGCAGCTTCACGGTCTCCACATTCAGCGCATTGTGCAGGTGAAGCCGGCAGACGCGGGGAGCCGCAGGATCCGTCGGCGGGTCGCTGATGTCCATTGTCGCGGTCAGCGTCAGGTTGCCACCGTTCGGCGGCAGGAAGGGATATTGCGTGCGCATCTCACGAGTGGGGCGGACGTGGCCGACGAGCGGCACGCCCACCCCGGGCCGCTCCGCCAGGGTGTCCAACTCGCGCGGCTTGACCCGGTAAGGCAGAATGATCTCGTCGATCCTGCCGGGGGAGACTTCACGCCGGGGATCGGCCTGCGGATCGAACTCGATCCTGAAGGTGCCGCTCTTTGAGGTGAAGGTGGCGCCGTTTTCCCAGTAGCGCGGGCTTTGCGCGTCATCCCAATCCCGCAAAAAATCCGACAGGGCGTGGTCGTAGCGCTCCTGCGCGTCACGCCGCTGCCCGATCTTTCCGCGCCGCAGGCCGTCCCAGCCGGCGGCCATCTCCCCGAGTTGGTCCGCCATGCGACGCTTCTCATGCTTCGAGAGCCGCGTCTCGCCGCGCTCCATCTGCGCGGTGGTCAGCACCGACGTGCAGGAAACCGATGCGGCGCAAGCAGCAAGGATCAAGCAGCGAACCCGGACGATGCCGCGAATCATTCCCGGGCCGCCACCGGCTTCAGCTTGATGTTCCGGATCGCGGACGTGGTGTTGAAGTTCGTCAGCGATAGAGGCAGGTAGCTTTCGATCGCGCCGGGCCGCACGCTGATCTTTTTGTCCACGATGTCCTCGTCCACCACCTGCTCGTCGCCGATCCAAGCGCTGAGGTTATGAGGGGTGACCCGCAGTTTGATTTTGTACCACTTGTCGTCTTCATAGCGCTGATAGGTGGAGGTGTTGTTCTCCGAAGCGTCGAAATTGTTGATGGAGGAAATGCCCGTCACCGCACCGCCCCATCCGCCGCAGATGAAGGTGCAGCAGGTTTTAAGGTCCCCCACGGGAACCGTGAGTCCGACAAAGAAATCCACTCCTTGGAGCCTCTTCGCTTCCAGCGTGATCTCGTAATTCGTCACCGGCAGCTTGTCCGCGTTCTTATAAACCGCGCCGCTGACACCTTCGCCCTGATGGATCAGCATTTCTCCGTCCACGAGCTCCACGATCCCGCTGCCCCCCACATCCACCGTCTCCCAGTCATCCAGCGACTTGCCGTCAAACAGGATGATTTCCTTGAGAGCCTCCTCCTTCCCGGGCTTGGCTTCATCGGCGGCGAAGGCGGCTCCCGCGAGCAGCAGGATGGGCAGAAAAATGTGTTTCATGGCGGTTTGCTCATCCTCCACGCCCGCCAGCAAAGGTCAAGCCGTCTGCTGACGTGCTCACGCTTGCAGTCGGGCGGCACTCATGGCAAACCATTGTCCGCCTTCATCCCCTCCGTCCCATGCTGCATCCCGATCTGAAAACCATCATCATCATGGGCGTCTCCGGCTCGGGAAAGTCCGTCATCGGCAACCTCCTCGCATCGAAGCTCGACGCCACCTTCGAAGACGGTGACGACTTCCACCCGGCCTCCAACAAAGCGAAAATGTCCGCCGGCACTCCGCTCACGGACGAAGACCGCTGGCCCTGGTATGCCGTGCTGCGCCGGCGCATCGAGGACATGCGCCACGCCACGCCCGTTTACATCCTCGCCTGTTCCGCGCTGAAACCTGCCTATCGCGAAAAATTGCGCGCCCATGACGCGCCGGAGACGCTGCGCTTCATCCTGCTGGACGGCAGCCAGGATCTCATCGCCGGGCGCCTTGAGCAGCGCAAAGGCCATTTCATGCCCCCTGCCCTTCTCACCAGCCAGCTCGCCACCCTGGAGCCGACGCCCGACCTCATCCGGGTCTCCATCGACCCAATGCCGGACGAAATCGTCGCCGAGATCCTGCAAAAGCTCTCCCCCGCGTAACCCAGCGCGTCCTTGCGTTCCCCCGCCCTCCCGTTTACGAGAAGCGCCCCCGATCCACCGACAAATCATCATGTCCGACCTCAAACTCCTCATCACCGGCTGCAAGGGCCGCATGGGCCAGGCCATCATCCGCGCCGCTGAAGCCCAGAATGTCGCCGTCGCCGCCACCATCGACGTGGGAGACGCCCTCGCTCCCGCCTTGGAGCAGGCCGACTGCGTGATCGACTTCACCTCGCATCACTTTGCCGACGAACTGCTCGCCGAATGCCTCAAGCAGAAAAAGAGCATGATCATCGGCACCACCGGCCACACGAACGAGCAGCTCGCCGCCATCCGCGAGGCCTCCAAGACCCTGCCCATCGTCTTCGCTTCGAACTACAGCGTCGGCGTGAACACCCTCTTCTGGCTCACCCGCAAGGCCGCCGAGCTGCTCGGCCCCGACTTCGACCTCGAAGTCGTCGAAATGCACCACCGCATGAAAAAGGACGCCCCCAGCGGCACCGCCCGCACGCTGGTGGAAATCCTCGCCGACGTGCGCGGCCTCGAATACGACAAGGACTGCCGCCACGGCCGTTTCGGCGATGTCGGCGCCCGTACACCGAAGGAAATCGGCGTACACGCCCTGCGCGGAGGTGATGTCGTGGGTGATCACACCGTCGTCTTCGCCAACGTCGGCGAGCGCGTCGAACTCACCCACAAAGCCAGCAGCCGCGACACCTTTGCCGGCGGCTCCGTCCGCGCCGCCCAGTGGCTCGTCGGCAAACCGGCGGGGCTGTATGACATGCAGGACGTGCTGGGGCTGAAGTAACGACGAACATGCATTTCGGCATCGCCCTCGGCACGAATCTCGGTGATCGCGCCGAAAACCTGCGGCTTGGCGTAGCCATGCTTTTGGAGCGAGTGTCAGGCGCAAACCTGCTCGCCAGTGCTGCCGTTTACGAAACGGATCCCGTCGATTGCACGGCGGACACGCAGGCCTTCCTCAACACCGCCATCGAAATCACCGCGCCCTGCACGCCGCAGGAACTGCACGCCCACCTCAAGGCCGTCGAATCAGCGCTCGGACGTCCGGAACAGCGCGAGCGCAATTCGCCGCGCACGCTCGACCTGGACATGCTCTACGCCGATGACTTGGTCAGTGACGATCCCGAACTCATCCTCCCCCATCCACGCCTGCACCTGCGCCGCTTCGTGCTGCAGCCGCTGGCTGACATACGACCGGATCTTGTTCTCCCCGGTCACACGGCCACCGTTGCAGGCCTCTTGAGCCAACTTGACAATGATTCCGCCGGCGTGCGCCGCCTTCCCTTAGGCGTACACGCCGGAGCACGTTGGGAGCCCCTGTTTCGGAAGCCTAGCTCAGGAAGTTCTCCACCCAGGTGATGTCGTACTTCCCGTTCTGGAAGTCGGAGGTGGTGAGGATCTGGCTTTGCAGCGGAATGGTGGTCTTGATGCCTTCCACGGTGAATTCCCCAAGAGCGCGACGCATCCGCCGGATGGCGATGTCGCGGGTCGCACCGGTGACGATGAGCTTGGCGATCATCGAGTCATAGTAGGGCGGGACGGAATATCCGGAGTAAACGTGCGTATCGACGCGGACTCCGCGACCACCGGAGGTGTACCAGAGATTGATCTTCCCCGGGCTGGGGGCGAAATTGCGGGCCGGATCTTCGGCATTGATGCGGCACTCGATGGAGTGACCACGAGGCTTGGCACCAATGACGTGCTCGCTCAGCGGCAATCCGGCGGCGATGCGGATCTGCTCCTTGATCAGGTCGCAGCCGTAAACTTCCTCCGTGATGGGATGCTCCACCTGAATTCGCGTGTTCATCTCCATGAAGTAGAAGTTTTCGCAGGTGTTATCGACGAGGAATTCGATGGTGCCACAGTTCTCGTAGCCGATCTCCTTGCAGAGCTTCACGGTGGCGTCCCCCATGCGTTTGCGCAGCTTCGCGGAGATCTTGGGCGAAGGGCACTCCTCGATGATCTTCTGATTGCGGCGCTGCATGGAGCAGTCGCGCTCGCCGAGGTGGACCACGTTGCCGTGGCTGTCGGCAACGACCTGGAATTCGATGTGGTGGGGCTTCTCAACGAGCTTTTCCATGTACATGGAGCCGTCGCCGAAGCACTTCATCGCCTCAAGACTTGCGGCCTGGAAGCTGGAGATCAGCGTGGCCTCGTTGAGCACCGGGCGCATGCCGCGACCACCGCCGCCGGCGCTGGCCTTGATCATGACAGGGTAGCCTATTTTGCGCGCCCACTTCAGCGCCTCCTGCTCGGTGTGGATGATGCCGTCCGAACCGGGGGTGATGGGCATGCCCGCCTTCAGCGCCGTTTCACGGGCGACGTTCTTGTCCCCCATCATGCTGATGACCCTGGCGGACGGGCCGATGAACTTGATTTTGCACTTGTTGCAGACTTCGGCGAACTCGGCCTTCTCGGAGAGGAAGCCGTAGCCGGGATGGATGGCGTCCACATTGGCGATCTCTGCCGCGCTGATGATGCGGCTCATTTTGAGGTAGCTTTCACTGCTCGGGCCGGGGCCGATGCAGATGGCTTCATCAGCGAGATGCACATGCATCGAATCGACGTCGGCTTCGGAATAGACGGCGACGGTTTTGACATCGAGCTCCTTGCAGGCGCGAATGACGCGAAGGGCGATTTCACCACGATTGGCGACGAGGACTTTTTTGAACATCTGAGCGGAGGACTAGGGGACGTGGAACGGAGGGGCGGCGACGTATTTCGTTTACTTTGGGTCGATGAGGGCGGGGATTTAAACCGATCCCGCCAACCCTTGGCGCTACGCTTTCAGTTCGAACAGGGGCTGGCCGTATTGGACGGGCTTGCCGTCCTCCACGAGAATGCGGGCGATGGTGCCGCGTGCCTCAGCTTTGATTTCATTCATCACCTTCATGGCTTCGATGATGCAGACATTGCTGTTCTCATCGACCGAGTCACCGATGCTCACAAAGGCCTTTTCACCCGGGGCGGCGGAGCGGTAGAAAGTTCCTACCATGGGGGAATTGATGGTCGGTCCCATCGGCTCACTGGCGGCAGGCGCCGCGGCGGTGGCGACCGGAGCAGCAGCCACGGGAGCGGCGGCCACCGGAGCAGCCTGCATCGCGACGGGGGCGGCGGAGGCCACCGGGAGGTTTTTCAGAAGATCCTTGAGAGCGCCGAGGTCGGAACCGCGGCGGAGTTCGAGCTTGGCACCCCGCTGCTCGCTGTGGAAATAGGTCAGGTCATTCTCGGCCATCATTCCCACGATCTCGCGGATCTGCTTCAGATCGTAGGCGTTCGAAGAAGGGGCTGGGGCGGGAGAAACCGGCTTGGTAGTGGTGCGTTTGGCCATATCAGGGGAGAGTGTGTGTCAAAATTGACTCGCCGATACTACAAACTCCGCCGCTGGAGGCAACCATAAAGGCGGTCTTGATTTTCAAGCGTTTACCGTGCCGCCATCACTCCTCAGGGCAGCCTCGGGAACCTTGAAAAATCAGGCTTTCGCTTCTCGACGTAGGCATTTTTGCCCTCTTTGGCTTCCTCACTCATGTAATAGAGCAAAGTGGCGTTGCCGGCGAGGTCCAGGAGTCCCATCTGGCCGTCGCAATCCGCGTTGAGGGAGGCCTTCAGGCAGCGCAGCGCCAGCGGCGAGTGCTGGAGCATCTCGCGACACCACTGCAGGGTTTCCTCCTCCAGTTTTTCGAGCGGGACCACCGTGTTGACCAGCCCCATGTCGAGTGCCTGCTGCGCGTCGTATTGTCGGCAGAGGTACCAAATCTCACGCGCCTTCTTCTGGCCGACGATGCGGGCGAGGTAGCTGGAGCCGAGGCCGCCGTCGAAACTGCCAACCTTCGGTCCCGTCTGGCCAAAGCGGGCATTGTCCGCCGCGATGGTCAGATCGCACACCACATGCAACACATGACCGCCGCCGATGGCGTATCCGGCCACCATGGCGACCACGGGTTTCGGAATGGTGCGAATCTTCCGCTGAACATCGAGGATGTTCAGGCGCGGCACGCCGTCATCTCCGATGTAACCGGCATCTCCACGAACCTTCTGATCGCCGCCCGAGCAGAAGGCGAGCGGGCCCTCCCCGCAGAGCACGATCACACCGACGTCACGGTCCTCATGCACGATGTCGAAGGCCTCCAGCATCTCCTTCACCGTCAGTGGCCGGAAAGCGTTGCGCACCTCAGGACGGTTGATGGTGATCTTGGCGATGCCGTCGCCGGTTTTCTCCAGCTTGATGTCGGTGAAGGTTTTGATGGTCTGCCACATGGGGATTGCAAGGGTTGGCTGTTGCCGGCGGTGGTTTGGATGGTTTGACAACAATCGCAAACGACTGCCAACCACCGCAAACAACGGCGAACTTTACGCGAAATTCGTGAAGCTCCGCAGTTCGGCGATACGCGCCGCGACGTCGGCGAGAGACACCGTTTGCAGCTTGTGCGTGCTGAAGGCTTCGCAGGTGTAGCTGGCGGTGACGCTGCCGTGAACGACGGCGGTTTTCAGGTCTTCAAAGGAGGGCTTGGTTTTGCCGTTGGCGGCCAGCCAGCCGGAAAGCCCGCCAAGGAAGCTGTCGCCGGCACCGGTGGGGTCAAAGACGCTGTGCAGCGGGTAGGCGGAGCAAGCGAAGAAATCTTCCGGCTTCTCGCCGAAAAGGAAGCTGCCATGCTCGCCGCGCTTCACGATGACAAAGCGAGGGCCTTTGGCCTGCAGCTTGCGTCCGGCCTCGACGAGGTTGGTAGTGCCGGCGAATTCCTTGGCTTCGCCGTCGTTGATGACGAGCAGGTCGATGCGCTTGAGCACTTCATGCAGGCGCTCGTTGGCGATCTCGATCCAGAGGTCCATGGTGTCGGCGGTGACGAAGTCGGCCTGGATCTGGTCGAGCATCTGCATCTGGTTGTCCGGGCTCATGTTCGCGGCCACGGCGACTTTGGCCTCCCGGGCGGAGGTGGGCAGGTTGGGCTGCCAGTTTTCCAGCACGTTGAGCGCCACCTTGTGCGTGGTGCGGCTGTTCATGTCGGTGTGGTACTCGCCGGTCCAGGTGAAGGATTCACCACTGCTGCGCTCCAAGCCGTCGAGGGTGATGCCACGCGCGGACAGCATGTCGAGGTGCAGCTTCGGGAAGTCGTGGCCGATGACGCCGACGAGATGAATCGGCTGGCAGAAAATGCTGGCTGCCAGGGCCGCGTAGCTGGCGGAGCCGCCGAGCAGATTATCCTGGGCATCCTGAGGTGTTTTGACGTTGTCCAGGGCGACGGTTCCGGCGATGACGACTGACATGAGCGTGTTTGGGGTATGGGTGGTGGAAGATGATTCTTGCCTCGCGGTCGGCACACCATTATCGGTACGATGTCGCGAGGGAGGCCGAGTATCCGTTTCACCGCCCCCGTGTCAAATGCCACTCCGAAGACTGTTCCATGCGCCTCAGCCTCATTTTCATCATGCTGATTCTGCTGCCGGTGGCCACGGGCGTCCATGCCTGGCTGTTTTGCGATGAACATCTGCCGCGTCTGACGCAGGAGGCGCTCACCCGCTTGAAAGACGCCGGAGTGAATGATCCGGTCGTGGACATCCGCTTTTTCGACATCGCGGTGGCCGGGGAGGCAGCGGACCCACCCTCGCGTGAGCGGGCGCTGGCAGCCATCCGCTCACTGCAGCCCCTGCGCCTGCTGCCTGAGGCCGACCGCCTGCATGTCGTGGCCCGCCTGAAAGCGGACGTGGAAGGCGAAACGCTGCACCTTCAGGGCTGGCTGCCGGAAGGCGACGACATAGGCGTGCTGGCCGAGATTCTGAACGAACTCCGCCCCGATCTGCAAATGAATGCCGAAAAGCTGATGACCGCCCCCGAGGTGCGCTGGCCGGAAGGCTTCAAGCCGCCGCTGACCGTGGACAGCCCCATGCTGCGACCCATCGTGGAAAAGCTGCGCGTGCCCGCCGAACTGCGCATCGAAGCCAGGGATGACGCGCTCGTTCTGAGTGGACTACTGCCGGATGAGGGACTGAAGCAGGAACTCGTGGCAGCATTGGTGGAAGTCGCAGGCGGACGGGAGGTGGACCCGGCGGGGCTGAAGGCCAGCCCGCATGTGGAGACGGCGCCGTTTGCCGTCCACGAACACCTCGCCGCATTTGTCGGTGATTTCTTCCGCCAGCCGCCTCCACGCTCATTTCGGATTGGTGCGGATGGCGTTCCTCATCTCAAAGGCCTGGCCACACGGCAGATGGAAAGCCGCTGGCTTTCGCTGCTGCGCCCCGTCACCGGAGCCGTGCGGGTGGAGGCCGCGCTGGAACGGCTGCCCTCGGCGCTGCACTTCCCGGGCTACAAGGCGCAGTCGGAGCTGCCGGAAGAGCAGCTCACCGTGATTCGCGCGGCTTTGAAAGACTGCGAGCTCAGCTTTGACGAGGGCTCCGCCCGGCTCACCGCAGAAGGGCAAATCCGCCTCACCTCGCTGGTGCCCACCCTGCTGGCAGCCGGACCGGCGCTCCGGCTGGTGATCGGAGCTCATCCTGATCCCACAGGCCCGGAGGCGGCGGAACGGGGCATCGGCAAAGCCCGGGCACAGGCCGTGCTCTCGTTTCTCATTGATCAGGGCGTCCCCTCGACTGAGATCAGCGCGGTGGTGTTTGACTCGGTGCCGGCAGGCTCGCCCGCCGCACCTTCCACCCCGCGCCAGGTTGAAATCATGGTAAAGTAGCCCGTCGATGAACACCGATCTCCAGTCCATCTCCCTCGAACCGCTTATGTACATGCTGATGCACAGCGCGGTGTTCGTAACCATCCTCGGAGTGGTCTTTTTCTTCATCGGGCTCCTATTTGGCTATGCGACCTGGGGCCGCTACAAACGCCAGACCCGCGAACTCCGGGGAGAGGCGGTGGAAATGAAGGACGAGATCGCCCAGCTCAAGCGGCGGGTCGCCGATCGAGCCGTGAAGTCCGGCCCTGTCGCTGCGATGGCGACGGAAACGATTCACATGCCGCCACGCAACGCCTCAACCGTTACCGCTCAGGTTGAGACCGAACCATCAGCAGTCGAGGAGAGACCGTCGGAATTCGAATCAACATCCAGCGCGGCAACAGCCCTCATGGCGCACACCACCGCCACAGAGGAGAAGCCGACAGCCCCTGCTGCAAAGGAAAAAAAGACCTCGCCGCTCGCCGCCATTGTCACAGCATCAGCGTTACATAAAGACAAGAAAAAGGGTGTCGGAAGTAACGATTCAATCATGATGGGCCAGGGTGCTATTCCCAGCTTATCCGATCTTCCCGAGTTGCCAAAACAGGAAGAAATTTACACCACTGAGGACCCGCGACTGGGGCCGATTTACAAAAAGCAGCCGGCCAATCCCGATGATCTCACCGCACTGAAAGGCATCGCCAAAGTTCTGGAGAAGAGGCTGCATGACCTCGGCATCTACACCTACGCCCAAATCGCCTCCTGGAACGATGCTCAGATCCAGGAGGTCTCCTCGCGCCTCGCGTTCAAGGATCGCATTCATCGTGAAGGCTGGGTGCGGCAGGCGCAGACGCTGATGGAAAAATCGGCCGCTACAGGTGAAAGAACTCAAGCTGTGGACTGAGCGCCACCATCTTTCCATGCCAGCCACACCTCCCCGCCCGTCGGGCATGTTAGAGACCATCTCCACCGTCTTCCGGCGAAACCGGGCGCCCTGCCTCGTGCTCAACGCCGTCGCCGTCACCCTGGTTCTCAGCTACTACCAAGTGCCGGCCCTCGCGGGATTCTGGGAATGGATGGGACTGCTGAAGATGCGCTGGTCCTTCGCTTTTGCCTTTGTTTCGACGATCTTCGCCGCCGCTTTGCTGCCATCATTCATCCAGTGGCTTCAGGGCGTGCCGCCGGTGGAAAACCGTTGGCGCCGCATCATGCTGCTGGTGCTGTTCTGGGGCTACCGGGGCATGGAGATCGATCTCTTCTACCGCTTACAAGGCTGCATCTTTGGCGAAGGTGCCGACGCACTCACCCTGATGAAAAAGGTGCTGCTGGATCAGTTTGTCGCCAGCCCGCTGTGGTTTGTGCCCACCTACTTGATCGCCCTGCGCTGGGCGGAGTTCGGGGGCTCCTGGTCGCGCACACGGCAAACGCTGAACCGCGAGTTCTGGACGCGCACCTGCCCAACAGTGCTGGTCACCAACTGGCTCGTGTGGATACCCGCTCTGGCCCTTGTTTACAGCCTCCCGCCCGCCTTGCAGTTCCCGCTGTTCTCGGTCGTCATGTGCTGCTTCATCCTGATTGTAACGCTCATTGCGCAACAACCTGAGCCAAAGCCCTCAGTAAAGTAACGGCGCTGGCGTTTAATTAACCGGCACAGGCATGCCTACGGCGGCTTCATAAATCTGATGCAGCTTGAAAGTCTGCTGCGCTGCCAGTTTCTGTCCCAGCTGGGCCAGCAGATACAGCCCGAGTGCGATGGCGCCTAGGATCACGAGAACCCACAGCCCCCAGGGCTGCATGCCCAGCGTCCACTGGCAGTAACCCAGAATGCCGGAAAACAGGCCTCCCGTCCCGACCAGGAGGTAACCGTAAAGAAACGATGACCACATGTTCGCATTCGGGCCGTAGATGCCTTCCACCCGCGTCCTGCCTTCGCCATCCGAATCCAGGCTCAGATTCAGGCGCGGTGACCAGTAATGACGCTCCGACTCCGGAACCCGCAGGCAGACGAAGCCGGCAAAGTCCTTCACCTCGCAGCGCTGCGCCTCCCTGCCTGCACTCTCCACGATTTTCCGTCGCACTTCATCGACTCCCAGGTCGATCACATGCGAGAAACAGGGTCTCAAGCCAAAACTGCTCATGCCGCCATCCTACCCGGTTGACCGGGAGTCCTGTCAAGCCAGCCGTTTCCGTCGCTTGCAATCCCCCCTCGTCTGCTAGACTCGCTTTCCGGCCCGCATTCGGCCTTCGTCATTCTGATTTCGTCATTCCCCCTCATGTCTCACAAAGTTCTCATCATCGGAGCCGGCGGCGTCGGCCGTGTCGTCGTTCACAAATGCGCCCAGCTCCCCGACGTGTTCGGTGAGATCATGCTGGCCTCCCGTACGAAGTCCAAGTGCGACGGCATCGCCGCCGAGCTGAATCGCCCGATCCAAACCGCGGCAGTCGATGCCGACAATGTGCCGGAACTCGTGAAACTGCTGAAGGACTTCAAGCCGGAGGTCGTCATCAACGTCGCCCTTCCGTATCAAGACCTCACCATCATGGACGCCTGCCTGGAGGCCGGTGTGCACTACATCGACACCGCGAACTACGAGCCGCGTGACGTGGCGAAGTTCGAGTACCACTGGCAGTGGGCCTACCAGGAGAAATTCAAAGCCGCAGGCCTCACCGCGCTGCTCGGCTGCGGCTTTGACCCCGGTGTGACGAATGTGTACACGGCCTACGCCATGAAGCACCACTTCAGCAAGATCGACACCCTCGACATCCTCGACTGCAACGCCGGCGACCACGGCAAGGCCTTCGCCACCAACTTCAATCCCGAGATCAATCTCCGCGAAGTCACCGCCAACGGCCGCTACTGGGAAAACGGCGCGTGGGTGGAGACCAAGCCGCTCGAAATCAAGCGCAGCTTCTCCTTCCCCGATGGCATCGGCCCGAAGAACATCTACTGCCTCTACCACGAGGAGCTGGAATCCCTGACCAAGCACTTCGACATCCGCCGCGCACGTTTCTGGATGACCTTTGGAGACGCCTACATCAAGCACATGGAAGTGCTGGTGAACGTCGGCATGACCGGCATCCATCCTGTGAAGCACAAAGGCGTGGACATTATCCCCATCGAGTTCCTCAAGACCCTGCTTCCCGAGCCCGGCACCCTCGGTGCCGACACGAAGGGTAAGACCTGCATCGGCAACTGGATCGAAGGCACCGGCAAGGACGGCCAGCCCCTGCGCTACTACGTTTACAACATCTGCGACCACGAAGAGTGCTACAAGGAGACGAACAGCCAGGGCGTCAGCTACACCACCGGCGTCCCCGCCATGATCGCCGCCCGTCAGCTTCTCACCAATCCGGCTGAGTACCGCCAGCCCGGCGTCTGGAACGTCGAACAGCTCAATCCCGACCCCTTCATGGCCGACCTCAACGCCTACGGCCTGCCGTGGGTCGAGACCTGGCCCGCCGAGCCGCTTCCGGGCGAATAGGCGCACACTCCCCGGCACCGCAGTCCGGCGACTACGGTGCCTACTTTTGTGTCACCCGCTCGTGCGGGAGGCTAGCGTATGATCTCCACCGTCACCGAACGGTGATCGGAGCCGAGATCGGGACCTATCACGCGTTTTTGCACGCTGAGTCCGCCTTTGACGAGCACATGGTCGATGGGGATCATCATCGGCAGATTCAGCCCCCAGGTCGGCGGCCAGACGGGATCGACGGAATGGAAATCGAGGCCGCTTTTTTCACGCAGCAGGCGCATGCCCTCGCACCAGGGGGTGGCGTTGAAGTCACCGGCGACGATGACAGCGCCCTGAATTTCCGCCACCAGGGAGCCGATCTCCGAGAGCTGGCCGCGCCACTCGCGGGCATGCAAGGCTCCCATCGGAGCATCGGGGTGAATGCCGATGAAGGTCAGCGGCGCACCGTGGTGATCGAGACTGAAAAGAACGACCGGGAGCGCCCAGAGGCTGTAGCGCCGCACTTCGCTGCTTTTCACCGGCAGCCGCGTGTAGCAGGCGATGCTGAAGTATCCAGCCCCAAGTTCCTCGACGCGGTAGGGATACTTTGACCTCAGCGGTGCCAGACTTGAGAGCCACGCCTCGCTCGTCTCCAGCAGGCACACGATGTCGGCATCCGCATCGAGCACGTGCTGGATCGCGGCGGCCTGCGTGGTATTCCCTGCCCTGACATTGAAGGTCATCACCCGCAGCGGCTTGTGGGCGGCCGCCGGCACCGGCCGGGCGGTGGCGTGGTAAGAGGCCACCACGCGCCCGTTCCACAGCAGGGAGGCCACCGCCATCAGCACCAGCCAGGTGCGGCGGCGGAGGGCGGCGTAGAGCAGCACCACGACCCCGGCCACGAGATACTGCAGCCGGAAGTGCGATACCAGGTCCAGAAGCCAGTGATGCTCCCCGAGGCTGCCCAGCCATGTGAATACCAGCGACAGAAGGGCCACAGCATCGCCACATGCGCCCCACGAGACCCGCCGTCCGGACGGTGGCAGCTTGTCTTCCAGGGGGGAGGCTTCGTTCATGGGCAAAAAAGGGGCGCATGATGGCGCAGGGGCACGCCATTGCACCTTCTTCTTGCGCGTGAATGACCGCCGTTCAAGGATGGCGGCATGGGTCAACTTCAAGACAAAGTCGCAGTCATCACCGGAGCCGGACGCGGCATCGGCAAAGCCATCGCAGAATCATTCGCCGCCGAGGGTGCCAAAGTGGCCGTCGTCAGCCGCACACAGGCGAACGCCCAGAGCGCCGCCGACGCCATCAATGCCGCCCACCCCGGTGCCGCGAAGGCCTACGCGCTCGACGTAGCCGACGGCCCCGCCTGCGCCGAGGTCGGCAAGCAGATCCTCGCCGACTTCGACCACGTGGACATCCTGGTGAACAACGCCGGTGTGACCAAAGACGGCCTGCTCCTGCGCATGAGCGAGGAGGACTGGGACGCCGTGCTCGACACCAACCTGAAGGGTGCTTTTAACATGGTGAAGGCGGTGCAGCGCAGCATGCTGAAGCAGAAGGGCGCACGCATCATCAACATCAGCAGCGTCATCGGCCTCATCGGCAACGCCGGCCAGGCGAACTACGCCGCCAGCAAGGCGGGCCTCATCGGTTTCACCAAGTCCCTCGCCCGCGAATTCGCCGGGCGCGGCGTCACGGCGAACTGCATCTGCCCCGGCTTCATCGCCACGGACATGACGCACGGACTCAATGACCAGATCAAGGACGAGATCCTGAAGAAAATCCCGCTCGGTCAACTCGGAGCCGCCGAGGACATCTCCGCCGCCGCCCTCTACCTCGCCAGCCCCTCCGCCCGTTACGTCACCGGCCAGGTGCTGACCGTGGACGGTGGGATGGTGATGTAAGCCTCCGTGTGACGAGGCACGCCCTCCGTTCACCACCGCGTCATGGTCAGCTCGATGCATGACCCAAGGGGGCCTGCTGACAGCATCAAATCTTCGCGGTCCCTGACCGCCCCGATCCCCCGCAGGCAGAGGCATGGCAGCCATGGACCCGCAACAAACGGGCTTGCTGGCAAGAATCGCCTCCCGACCCTTTCCTGCGCAAACGAACCCGACCATGTTGGAAACCCTCAGGCAGGCTTTGATACGGATTCACGGTGACGCAGCCGAACAATACTTGAAAATCTACGATTTATGAATGTGGACACATACGCCCTACAGGTCAGTTTTGACATTGATGAATGTTTGGAACGCCAGCTTATCAATAGAATCATTGGTGAGGTGATGGCCTCGGTGGGTTTTTTCGGCTCGCATCAGCTTCAAGCTGAGTCTGCTGAACAGTGGGAAGACTGGCGGAATACTTTATTGTCACAGGATTTGCCTGCGGCTTTGTTTGGCAGCCACTTCACGCAGACCAAGCACTGGGTTGAGACTCACAACATGAACCCTTCATCAGAGGGAGTCTGGAACGCTTCGGAAGGCTTTGTGCTGCGTTACACGTCAACGGTTGAAGCATTCGGTGTGTTCAAGGGTTTCACGGTTGAAGAGAGAACGCTGGAGAACGGATTTTATCTAAACTCACTGCATTTTTGGGACTTTCTAAAAGGGAGGGATGCCGATGACCCACGTTTCAACAAATTGGTCTTCTATTCAGGTATCAATTCAAACGTGCTAAAGTTTCCGGGAATGGAACCAGATGGTTGCAGTGGCTTGGATCGATATTGGGTTCTGGCGTTCCAAGACGCGGTGATGCAGATTCATCGTCGCCTGCAATCCCGCGAGACCGTCATCTGGGAGGTCTATGACGATCCCATCGGCCCCAAATTGGTGACGCTAGAATACCCTTCCAAAATGTATTTCTGGGACTTTGATCTGTACCTGAGAGTGACCTTGGGAGTGCCCAAGATCGACGCCGCTTTAGACGCCTACGAGAATGATCTTCGGACCGACCGCCTGCGCGAAAAAGTAATTGGAATGTTTGAGTCAGATACCCCCGGCAAAGCCGGGGGAAACGGGGTCAGGGTGCAACTGGCTGACAAAATGTCCGCAATAAAGAATCATGGGGCGATTGGTGACAAAGCCATGATTTTGTGAACCATCAACTCCTGTCCCTCTTGCTACGAGGCGTGACTGCCGCCGCTAGTTCTCAGCCTGACTAGGCACGCGCTCCGTCGGCCGCAGCCGCGCTGTGTTTCCGCCAGCGGTAGCGGTGCGACCAAAGATTCGCCTTTTCCTCCACCACATCCGCGATGATCCCGCCCATCACAGGCGTGAACTTGAAGGCGTGGCCGGAGTCTCCCGCTGCCACGATCAGGCCGGGACGGTCCGGGTGGTGGTCGATCCAGAAGGCACCGTCAAAGGTGTCGCAGTAGAGGCAGACGCGGGTTGAGTGAATGGGCGCATCGGCCAGACCTGGAAAGGTCTCGCGGAGAAAGCTGCGATAGAGTTCCTCTTCTCCATTCGGCCAGATGCGCACGGCGCGGGCGCTGACGCGTCGGCCAGCACCATGATTGGCCACTTTCACAAGCCCGGCCGCGTTTGCCGGAAATCCGTACCAGCCGGTCTTGCCGATGTCGGCACCCCATACGGGAAACTGCGGCGGCGTGTAGATGCGTGAATCTGCCGGCTGAAAATGAACGACCGTCTGGGCGGTGGCCCACATCACGTCCTGGAGTTCCGGCAGCAGGTCCGGCGTCCACGCACCGGCGGCCAGGAGCACCCGATCCGCCTTCCATGAGCCGCTTTCCGCCGTGATGCCGATGCAGCGCCCGGCGTCAAACTCAGGCCGGGCAGCGTCCGCATTCTCGACGATCTCCACGCCCACTGCCCGCGCCTCCGCCGCGAGGCGGGCGATGACGCGCCCGCTCTCCACCCAGCCGCCGACGGGATTGAGGTAGCCGTCTCGAAACAGCTCGTGATTCCATGCCGGGTGCCGTTCCCGCAGCATGTCGGCGTCGGTGCGTCGCAAGGCGTGACCGCGGGCGGTGAGAAAACGGTGGCTGTCGTGCTCGAAGCCCCCCGGCTGCATGTCATGCCGCGACATCACCAGAAAGCCGGACTCGTGGTACAGCTCTTCCCCCCAACGCGCATTCCATTCGCGCCAGCGGGCGAGGCTGAGCTCCCCCATCGCGGTGTGCTGCTCGTCGGCGGCGTAATCCATGCGCACGACCTTGCTGATGTCCGTGGAGGCGGCGTCGGGATGCGGCAGACGGCCCTGATCGATCAGCGTGACGCGCCAGCCGCGAGAGCGCAGCTCCAGCGCGGTGGTGAGACCGAAGCAGCCGCCACCGAGGATGAGGATGGAACCGCTCATTCGTAGTGGATGGATTCAAACACCGCGCCGCCGAGAAGGCGCTCGCCGTCATACAGCGCACAGATTTGACCAGGCGTGAGGGCGCGCTGGGGCTCGCGGTATTCGAGTTCGGCACGCCCGCCTCCGAGCGGTCGGAAGGTGGCGTCTCCCGCCGGGCAGCGGTAGCGCGGCTGCGCCTGCAGCAGCCTTTCATCCACCAAAGGCTCGCCGGTGGTGGAGATCGAGTTCAGCACGGCACGACGCGCCCAGAGCAGCGGCGTGTCGGGATTTTCGATGGCGACGACCAGCTCGTTCGTGGCGGGGCGCTTGGCCACCACGACGTAAGCCTGCTTATGCACCGGACTGGCCACGCCGTGTCCCTTGCGCTGGCCGAGCGTGTAAAGATGCAGGCCGCGATGCTCGCCGAGCACCTTGCCTTCGAGGTTCACGATGGGCCCCGGATTGTCCGGGACGAAGGTGCGCAGGAAGTCCTCCATCTTCACCTGTCCGATGAAGCAGATGCCCTGGCTGTCCTTTTTCTCCGCCGTCTTCAGGCTCAGACTGCGGGCGATCTCCCGCAGTTCCGGCTTCAACAGATGACCGATGGGAAAATGCGCGATGCGCACCTGCTCCGGGCGCATCATGGCGAGGAAGTAGGTCTGGTCCTTGTTCGGATCGGCGCCGCGCAGGACGTGATCGCCGTCTTTGCGCGCGTAGTGCCCGGTCGCGATGCCTTCGAAGCCGTGATCCCGCGCCCACTCCCAAAGCACGCCGAATTTCATCTCGCGATTGCACATGACGTCGGGATTCGGCGTGATGCCGGCCTGGTAGCCTTCGAGAAGGTACTTCACCACCTTCTCGCGATACTCGGTCATGAGATTCACCACGCGAAACGGGATGCCGAGCTGCCTGGCCACCGCCTCCGCATCCACGATGTCCTGCTCCCAGGGGCAGTCACCGATGATGTTCTCCTCGTTGATCCAATTTTTCATGTAAACGCCCTCCACATCATGACCGGCGCGGACGAGCTGCGCGGCGGCCACGCTGCTGTCCACACCTCCTGACAGGGCGACGAGAATCTTCATCCCGCGATGGTCGGCGGCAGAGCGCTGGCGTCAATCGGGAGGCCGAGATTGACTTCCGCCGGCGGTGGAAACAGGCTGCGCTTCGTCCATGCGCAGCATCGAACCCCTCATCCGCCCCTGGCTTGGCTCCTTGATTCTGCAAAGAGCCATGTGCCGTGCGCTGCTCGTCGTGCTGGCGATTCTCACACTGGCTCTGTGGCAGGGGTGGCAGCTCTGGCCCTGCACCTTCGCCAATGTCACCGGGCTCCCCTGCCCCGGCTGCGGACTGACCCGCGCGGGAGGTGCGCTGCTGCGCGGGGAATGGCAGACGGCCCTGCAGTTTCACCCCTTCTCGCCTGCTTTTGCCATTCTAGGCCTGTTGGTCGCCTCTGGCGCCCTGCTGCCCCTGCGTTGGACTCGCGCTCTGGCGGCCCGAGTGACACTTTTTGAGCGAAAAACACTCCTCACGACGGTTTTTTGGGTAGGTCTGCTTTGTTTCAGCTTGCTGAGGATGCTGGGTTTTTGGTATCAACCTTCATTGTCAGGCCCATCGACGT
This sequence comes from uncultured Prosthecobacter sp., assembly GCA_964452755.1. Lineage (GTDB taxonomy): Bacteria > Verrucomicrobiota > Verrucomicrobiia > Verrucomicrobiales > Verrucomicrobiaceae > Prosthecobacter. The sequence goes on from CAYVQY010000004.1 coordinate 183,978, forward strand.
TCCGTTTAATTCGGGCAGCGACGGCGACCGACAACGTCAGCCAACCTTAACACCACACCCTAGCCCACACCATGGAACCATCGTCACAAACAGCCGCCGCCGCAGGCATCCTCGGCATCGTCTTCCTTGCCGCCTATTTCGTCGTCGCGATTATCAGCCTCGTCTGTTTTATTAAAGTACTGATCGCCCTGTTCAAGAAGGAGGGTGCCGGCCTCGGCATCGTGGGGATTATCACTTGTGGCATCTATCCCTTCATCTGGGGCTGGATAAAGAGCACCGAACTCAGCCTCAAGAAAACGATGGTCTGGTGGACCATCTGCGTCGTCGCCAGCATCGTCCTTTGGTTCGTCGCCATCGCCGGCATGATGGGAGTCGCCGCTTCCGATCCGGCCTTCCAGAAGGAGTTCCAAAAAGCGCTGGAAGAGGGCCAAAAGAAGGCCCGCGAGGCGCAGGAGGAGGCGTCGCAGCCAGCCAATCAGAACTGAGCCTCGTCAGAATCTGAATCCATCCGCCTCATCCTTCCACCAACCGGAGGGATGGGGCTTTTTGTTTCCACGCGTGGCGGAACGCCGCCTTGATCTTTCCGCACGGCGCATTCACATGCGGCATGGCAAGATTTGAAAAGAAACCCACGGCCGAGTTCCACTCCGGCTACGGCTGCATCATTCTGGCGGCGGCCATCGGCGTGTTCGGCTTCATCATCTGGTGGGCCTGGCACTCCCTCACGACGATGGACCGCGAGATCGCCGCCATCGCCCAGGAACAGCGGGTCACACTGGCGGATGTGGCACCGCAGCCGGAGCTTCAGCAAAAGCTCGCCGATTTCGCCAAGGCGGTCACCGCCGGCACGGCGGCCACGCTGAAACTCGACGTGGATGAATTGAACGCACTGATCGTCACCGCGCCGGATGCCGGCAGCGGCACATACGCGGACATGCTGCGGGTCAGGGGCTTCGCCCCGGAATCCGCCGCAATCACCACCGCCTGCAGCCTGCCGATGAACACCGCCAAGTTCTGGGAGGACAAGAAGCGCTATCTGAACGGCGAAATCGACTTCAGCCTCGAAGTGACCGAAGCCGGTCTCGACGCCCGCGTCAAAAACGTCCGTGTGCCGGGCAAGACCATCCCGGACGGCATGCTGAAAGGCATGCAGATGTACGGCTATCTGGGCCCCTACCAGACGCATCCCGAGATCGGCCCCATTCTCGTGGCGATCAAAAGCTTCACCGTGGAGCCTGACGGCATCACCCTTTCCACCCAGCCAGCTCCTCAAGATGGAACTCCCCCGGCACCCTAACCCGTGGCAGACCGTCTCATCACGGTCCGCCTATTCCAATCCTTGGATCAGCGTGCGGGAGGACCAGGTGATCAAACCCAGCGGCGGACCGGGCATCTACGGCGTGGTGCAGTACAAGAATATCGCCGTCGGCGTGGTTCCCATCGACGACGAAGAACACACCTGGCTCGTCGGTCAGTGGCGCTACACGCATGAAAGCTACGAATGGGAGATCCCCGAAGGCGGCTGCCCGGAGGGCGAATCCACCGCCGACACCGCCCGACGCGAACTGCTGGAGGAAACCGGCATCGTCGCCGAAACCATCGAGCCCCTGCTCACCGGCATCCAGCTCTCGAATTCCACCAGCAACGAGCTGTGCGATATCTTCATCGCCACCGGCCTTTCGCACGGCCAGGCCGAACCCGAGGACACCGAGCAACTCGAAGTCCTGCGGCTCCCGCTTTCGGAGGCGATCCAAATGGCCCGCGATGGCCGCATCCGCGACAGCGTGAGCGTCCTGGCCCTGCTGGCTCTCAGCGATGCTCGATCAAGTCGGAATTCGTGAAACGGACCTTCGGCAGCGAGGCGTAGCGGTCATCCGCGTGACGATAACCGGCGGGGCAAAGGACCGCCGTGGTCAGTCCCTGAGATTCGAGGCCAAGCAGTTCGTCATACTTCGCCGGCACAAAGCCCTCCATCGGGCAGGTGTCGATTCCCAGCAGCGCACAGGACGTCATGAACTGTCCGAGGGCGATGTAGGCCTGCATTTTCGCCCACTCCGTGGTCATGTAGCCCTGAGCCTGCGTGCCGGCGATCATCTTCCGAAAACCGGCCAGCGCCTCCGCCGTGCCGCCGCGCACCTCGGTCATGCGCGTGATGAAGGCGTCCAGGTCATCGAGGCTGAAGGCCTTTTTCACCGCCATCACCACGAGATGGGAGCAGTCCGCCACCTGCCGCTGACGCCAGGAGTGGCCGACGAGCTGCTCCCGCAGATCCTGATCCTGAACGATGATGAATTTCCACGGCTGAAGCCCGTAGCTCGACGGCGTGAGCACCAGGGACTCCTCCAGCGCAGCCCAGGTATCGGCGGGGATTTTCTTGGAAGGATCGAAGACTTTCGTGGCATAGCGCCATTTCAGGGCGGTCAGGATGTCGGCGGTGTTCATGATGTCGGAAGTGTCTTCAGACGCCTTTCTGACACGATCACGGCGGAACTGCAAACAAAGAACCTCGGATCCTCTTCGAAGCCTGTGTCGTCCTCCGAAGCCCGCCTTACTCCGGGAAGCTGCTGATTAAAAACTTACAAGAAAACTTGGTGCGGATATTGCATTTCCACGGGTAAGTGAGCTAAACTTACCAGGTTCACCTTCTCTTGTCCCGTGCATGCCTTGTACTACATCGCCAAAGGCCAGAAGACCCTCGGTCCCTGCTCCAAGGATGATCTGCGCAATTTCCTGGCCTACGGTTCCATCCGCGACAGCGATCTGGTCCGGCTGGACAGCGAGGAGCAGTGGCGGCCGGTCTCCAGTCTGCTCGAACTGGCGACCACCGGCGAGGTGATCGCCGACGGACTCACGGTCAAGCCCGTGCGTCGGCGCGTGGCCCGCTATCGCGACTACGACCGTGTGCCCTACAACCAGCGAGGAAGCACCGTGCTGCGCCGCATGTTCTTCGGCTTCCTCTTTCTGCCTCCGCTGCTGTGGTGGGCCGCCGTTTCGATCTACTCCGACCACATTTTCCGCCGAAAGAAGGATGAAAACGGTTACCTGCGTGTCTGGGGCCGCTGGGTCGAGGTCCTCGTCACCTTGATGGTTATCGTGAACGCCCTCGCCTGGTGGGCCGGCATCGCCTACACCTCCTGGATCCTCGGTCCGGGCCTGGCCGCCTTGTCCCAAGGCATGGGCGAAGCGCTGGATACGATTAAGGGCATGCTCCGCGACATGGGATTGTAATTTCATCCGCGAAACCACCTTCCGGGAAGCTCCGGCAAGACGACAATTGTCATTCCCTGTGCCGGATTTGGCATCCTGGATCGACTATGACACCTGCGCGGAGAGTGCCGCGTTGGTTCGGCATGAAAGCATCGCTTCTCATTCCGATCATCGCCATTGCCACCAGCCTTCAAGGCGCAACCACCGATACGGCTGCGGCTACGAAGAAGATCGACGCCCTGCTGGCCCAGAGCTGGCAGAAGCACAAGATCACGCCAAATCCGCTGGTGGACGATGCCACGTTTCTACGCCGCGTTTACCTGACCGTGGTGGGTCGCATCCCGACGTTGGAGGAGGCCCGCGCATACTATGCCTCGCAGATGCCGGACAAGCGGGCGAAGCTGATCGACTCACTGCTCGCCAGCGAAGGCTACGTGCAGAACTTCTTCAACTACTGGGCGGACGTGCTGCGGGCGCAAAGCGTCGGAGTCGGCGGCAGCACCACGGCTCAGAATTACCTGAACTACATCCGCGAATCACTCCGCTCGAACAAGCCCTGGGATCAGATGAGCCGCGAACTGGTGACCAGCAGCGGCTCATGCTTCGACACCGGCGCCATCGGCTACTACATGCGCGACCGCGGCATGCCGCTGGACAATTTGTCAAACACGACGCGCATCTTCCTTGGCACACGACTCGAGTGTGCGCAGTGCCACGACCACCCGTTCGACAAATGGACACAAAAGGAATTCTACGAGATGGCGGCCTTCACGCACAACATGAGCGCCACCAGCTACCAGTCGAAGGGCTACAACGAGATGCAGAAGATGATGCGCGCCGACAAATCGCTCGACAAGGAAACGCAGGACCTCATGCGCAAGGCCATGAGCGAGGCCGTGCGCCCGCTGCGCAACACCCTGGTCGTCCGGAACAAGAATCCGATGCGCCTGCCGCACGATTACAAATACTCCGACGCCAAGCCAAAGGACGTCGTGCAGGCTTCGGTCATGTTTGGCAAACCGGTGACGGTGGAAAAAGGCGGCAACGCCATTGACGAGTTCGGCAAGTGGCTCACTTCGGCCGAGAATCCGCGATTCACCACGATCATCGCCAACCGCCTGTGGAAGCGCGTCTTCGGCGCGGGCATCTACGAGCAGGTCGATGAAATGATGGATGGCAGCGTGGCCTCAAATCCCGAGCTCATGGACTTCCTCGAACGCCAAATGGTGACCCTGAAGTATGACATGAAGGCCTATCTGCGCATGCTTCTCAACACGCAGGCCTTCGCCCGCGTGAGCACGAAGGAAATCTCCCCAGGCATGCCCTACTACTTCCAGGGTCCCGTCTTCCACCGCATGAGCGCCGAGCAGGTGTGGGATTCCCTCGTCACCCTCGTGAGTCCGGATCCTGAGCAGCCGAACTGGAGCACCCGCGAGCGCGAACGCCGCGACTTGGAGAATCGCGAGCGCCTTGCCGCCCTCTTGGACAAAACCGAACCGGCTCTACTTTTTGAAGCCTCGAAACGGGTCGCCCAAGCGATGCGCGAGCAGAACAAGGAGTTCGACCAGTTGCGCAAGGAACTCGACGTCGCCCGCGCCAAGGATGACAAGGCCAAGGTCCGTGAAATCCAGAACCGACTCAACAGCAGCCAGCGCATCCTGCGCGAACAGGTGTCGAAGTGCTTTTATGCCGCCGCCAAGAAGTCCGGCGACAAGGAGATTCAGGCGGAACTGGCCGCAGCGAGCGGCGACGGCCCCATGGACATGGCGATGATGAATTTGATGGAAGACACCCGTGTGGACCCGAAACAGGCCGAGTTGAATCCTAAACTGATGCAGCGCATCAAGGCTTACGAAGTCGTGCTCGGCATGAAGGATGCAAAGAGTGCGAAAAGCTTCGAAAGCTACCAGAAAACCCTGCACCAGACTTGGAGCCGCGCCGCGGAGCTGCCCTCCCCCGCCCCGCGCGGTCACTTCCTGCGCGAGTTCGGCCAGAGCGACCGCGAGATCATCGAGAATGCCAACGACGAAGCCAGCGTGCCGCAGGCGCTCACCATGATGAACGGCTCGCTGCTCAGCCAGCTCACCAGCGCGTGGTCCGTTCTCAGCATCAATCTGCGCAAGGCGAAGACGGACGATGAAAAAATCGATGCGCTTTTCCTCAGCCTCTACTCACGTCCGCCTTCCGCCAAGGAGAAGGCACACATGCTGCAGACCGTCGAATCCTACGCGTCCTCCAAGACCCTGTGGGAGGACATCATCGTCGCCGCCCTCAGCACCCAGCGCTTCATCTTTGTCGAGTAGCTTAACTTGAAACTTTAAACCTGAAACTTGGAACACCTATGAACTCTGATCTCACCCGCCGCTCCGTGATGACCCGCATGGCCCAGTCCTGCCTCGGTGTCGGCTTGCTTCCTTCGATGGAGCATCTCTTCAGCAGCAAAGCCTTTGCCGTGGGCGAAGGAAGCGCCATCGCAAAGCAGGCCGCCACGGCCCGCAACGTGATCTTTCTCTACATGACCGGCGGTCAGAGCCATCTGGACACCTGGGATCCGAAGCCGGACAATAAGGAGGTCATGGGCGCGACCAAGGCCATCAAGACGAGCGCCGACGGCGTGCGGATCAGCGAATACCTGCCGCGCATGGCGAAGCAGATGCACCACGCCTGCGTGATCAACTCGATGGCCACCAACACGGCCGCACACGAGCAGGCGAACTACTTCATGCACACCAGCTTTGGTCTGCGCAGCACCATCAAGCACCCCGGAATGGGTGCATGGCTGAGTGTCTTCCAGGGGCCGGGCAATCCGGCGCTGCCACCCTATGTCTATGTCGGCAACGACAGCCGCCATCCCGGCGCGGGCTTCTTCGCGAAGAAGCATGGACCGCTCATGGTGAACAATCCGGAAGCCGGCCTGCAAAACGTGCGTCCGCAGAAAGGCGTGACCGACGAACGCTTCGGCATGCGCCGCGAACTTGCCGGTGCGCTCGATGCGGAGTTCCAAGGCAAGTGGGACACGCGCAACGTGAAGGCCTATTCCGATTCGTACGACGATGCCGTAAAGCTCATGAAGAGCGAGGATCTCGTGGCTTTTGACCTCACCAAGGAGTCGGAATCCGTCCGCGCCGCTTACGGCAAGGAAACCTTCGGTCAGGGCTGCCTGCTGGCGCGTCGCCTCGTCGAGCACGGCGTGCGCTTCATCGAAGTGAGCTTCGGCAGTTGGGACACGCATGTGGCGAATTTCATCAACGTACCGCGTCTTTGCGACACGCTTGACACCGCCCTTGCCGCCCTAGTCACCGATCTGGAACGCCGCGGCATGCTCGACAGCACCATGATCGTCGTCAGCTCCGAGTTTGGCCGCACACCAAAAATTAATCAGAACCAGGGCCGTGACCACTTCCCCATCTTCAGTTCCGTCATCATCGGCGGTGGGATCAAAGGCGGCATCAAATACGGAGCCACCACGCCTGACGGAGCCGGGATCGCCGCAGACAAGGTCGGTCCGCCAGACTTGAACGCCACCATCGGCTACGCCCTCGGCCTGCCGCTTGACCAGGTGATCTACTCGCCCAGCAAGCGCCCCTTCACCGTCGCCGACAAAGGCCAGCCGCTGACGCATTTGTTTGCGTAGAAGCCGGGAATTGTAACCGGGGTCGCTAACCCCGGTGGAGTGGAGCATACACGGAGGTTCCGCCCTCCGCAGAAAAACGCCCGGCAGCGTGAACTGCCGGGCGTTTGGTTTGGAGTAGATGCGGAACAGGCTGGCAGCCTGTTTCACGATCCGGCTAGATGCTGTCGGCGCTGTATTCCCAGCCCTGACGCACAGCGGCGCGCTTGATGAGCTTGTTGGCCTCCTCGCTGTCGGTGAGTTGGGTGGCGCTGTCCCAGCGGATGACTTTTCCGGGGTTGGTGATGCCGAAGTTGCCGAAGAGGCAGAGCTTCGTCAGCGGCACGGAGTAGTCGAAGTTGCTGCCGGCGGTCTTGTTCTGCTCGATGGCCATGACGAGCTCGAGCTGGGGCTTGCCTGGGGCGAGGGAGCGCTCCAGGGTCTTGGGCGTTTCCTTGAAGAACTTGACGAGCTTCGGACGGTTGCCGACGACTTCCAGCGCTTCGCAGTAGTCGCCCGGATTGAGGATGCTGTCCTCGTCGCCGACGATGAGGAAGCCACCCTTCATCTTGTCGTAGTCGCGGTCGGCCTCCAACTTCGCCGGACGCTCGGGCTTCATGGGCTTGCCGTCCTTCATGCCCTCGTACCAGTGCAGCTTGATGTCGCCATATTTGGCGTGCTTGAAGGAGCAGACGACGTGGGACCAGGCGGGCCAGCTCAGGTCGGTGAGTTCACCGACTTCGGCCTCGATCTGATAGGGCTCGCCTAGCTCGCAGGCCCAGAAGGGACCGTCCATGATGTGGCAGCCCATGTCGCCCATGGCACCGGCTCCGAACTCACGATGACCGCGCCAGGCGAAGGGGTGCAGGCCGGGAACGTAGGGCTGATCCGGCACCTGGGCGAGCCACTGCTGCCAGTTCACATGGGCGGGGGCCACTCCGGGGGCTTCTGCGACGGCGTTGGACTCCTCCTTGCGGCGGGGTTTCGGCGCGGTCTTGCCGGTGTAGATGTCCATGGCGGCGTTGCCCTGCGGCCAGATGGGGCGGTTCGTCCAGACGTGGATTTCTTTCACGTTGCCGACGACGCCGGCGTTCATCCACTCCTTGAGTTGGCGGATCTGCTCGCCGGTGTGGCCCTGGTTGCCCATGTTGGTCTTCACGCCCATTTTCTTGGCGGCTTCATGAAGCTGGTTGGCCTCCCAGATGCGGTTCACCAGCGGCTTCTGCACGCAGACGTGCTTGCCGCGATTGATGGCCTCCATAGCGGCCGGGTAGTGCGCGTGGTCAGGCGTGGAGACGGTACACATGTCGATCTGGTCGCCCATGGTCTCGAACATCTCCTTGAAAGAGGTGAACATCTTCGCGCCGGGATACTTCTTCTGGGCGTCCTTGAGGCGGTTGCTGTCGATGTCGCAGATGGCCACGATGTTGGCACCTTCAGCGGCGATGCCGACGTCAGACGCGCCTTTGCCACCCGCACCGCCGATGCCGGCGACGTTGAGTTTTTTGACGCCGCCTTCCTGGCCGAGGAGGAGATTGGGGAAAAAGATACCACCTGTGGCGGCGGCGGTTCCGCGCAGGAAGGCGCGACGATTGGGGAAGAGTGTGGGCTTCATGGTTTAATTGAGGGACGCGAGGATAGCGGCGCGGGCGCATGAAACGCAATGGGAATGTCATTCTGCGGGAAAAATGCCCCGGGGAGAGAATCACAAGAAAGGCACTCTTTGTGCTTGGCGAGTCCCCCTGCCACCACTTACAACCTATAAATGGACTTCGCCGAATTCGCCTCAAAGCTGAGCGGTTGGGTCTGGGGAGTGCCGCTGATCGTGCTGCTCTTCGGAACCCACCTTTTTCTGACCTTCCGCACGGGCTTCATTCAACGCTTCGTACCGCGCGGGATCAGGATCTCCCTCTCGCGGGAGAAGGACGGCGAGGGCGACGTCTCACAGTTCGGCGCTCTCATGACGGCGCTCGCCGCTACCATCGGCGCGGGCAACATCATCGGCGTGGCCGGCGCGGTAGCGACGGGCGGCCCCGGCGCAGTGTTCTGGATGTGGCTGACCGGCGTGTTTGGCATCGCGACGAAATACTCCGAGGCCGTGCTCGCGGTGAAGTATCGCGTGAAGATGCCGGATGGCAGCTACGCGGGCGGGCCGATGTACGCGCTGGAACGCGGACTGGGGCAGAAGTGGCTCGGCATGGTCTTTGCCCTCTTCACGTGCATCGCGGCGTTTGGCATTGGCAATATGTTCCAGGCCAACGCGGTGGTGGAATCCCTGAAGGACTACATCAAGCCGGGTGAAGACTATGAAAGCATCATGCGCTGGGTGTGCGGGCTGGTGATGGCAGCGATCACCGGCGCCGTGATCCTCGGCGGAGTGAAGAGCATCGCCAAGGTCTGCGGCGTCCTCGTCCCGGTCATGGCGGTGGGCTATGTTCTCGGCTGCGTGCTCATTCTCATCAAAAACGCCACCCTCCTGCCGCAGGCCTTCAGCGACATTTTTAACGGTGCATTTACCAGCCACGCGGCGGTGGGCGGGTTCACCGGTGCGGCGCTCAAGGCCGTGATTCAGGCCGGCATCGCGCGGGGCTTGTTCTCCAACGAATCCGGCCTCGGCAGTGCTCCAATCGTGGCCGCCGCCGCGCAGACACGGAATCCCGTGCGACAAGCGCTGGTGTCCTCCACGGCCACCTTCTGGGACACCGTGGTGGTGTGCGCCATCACCGGGCTGGTCATCGTCAGCAGCGGTCACTGGAAGGAGGGCCTGCCCAAGAGCGCCCTCACCAACGCCGCCTTTGCCGAACTGCACACCATCGGCCCCATCTTCCTGCTCTTCGGCCTGATGACCTTTGTCTTCTCCTCGATCCTGGGCTGGTGCTACTACGGAGAAAAGGCGGCGGAATACCTCGTCGGGCCGCGTGCGGTAAGGCCCTACCGCATCCTGTGGGTACTCATGGTGCTCGTCGGCGCCGTGCAGCCTGCCGCCGCCGTGATGGACTTCTCCGATGCCGCCAACGGCCTCATGGCCGTGCCGAATCTCATCGCCCTGCTCTGCCTGAGCGGAGTCATCGCGGCGGAAACAAAAGCCCACTCCGCCGAACTGACCGGAAAGGACTGAAAAATTTCTCCCTGCCACTTGCAAGGACGCATTCGACCTCTATTCTGTGCGCCCTTCGACCGCTGCCTCATAGTGTAATGGTAACACCGCAGATTCTGAATCTGTTATTCTAGGTTCGAATCCTAGTGAGGCAACCACCCTGCCAATTCAAGGGCACCCTGACCAGGAATGAATGCCGCAGTGTCCCAAGTCGCGAGAGAGAACTCATGAAACGCCTCCTCGTCGCCCTGGCCCTCGCGACCGTCACCTGCAGCGGGGACGACGAAGAAGAAGCGCGGCTCAAACTGATCGCCAAAGGCATCAAGGAAGGCGTGCAGGAAAGCCTTGCGGGACTGAATGACTGTCACGGCGAAAAAGCCGCCAAACTCGTCCTGGATGCCGTTCGCAGCGACCGCGTCGGCGCAGGCATGAAGGCGCGGATGGCGGAAATCGTCGCCGCATGGCCTCAGTCAGCACTCGGACGGCCAACGCTGCTCGACTGGCTCACCAAGCATCCCAACTGCAGCGACGACGAACTGCTGTTTTTCGCCTCGCTCCGCCTCAAGGAGGCCCGCAGCTTTTTCTGGACGCTAATCGAGCAGATCAAGGGCGACCCCGACAAATTCCGCCAACCGCAGCGGGCCGCCATGGCGGTGATGGGGCTGGGCTTTTTTGAGGACAACCCGGAATCCGTCGTCGCGCGTATCGGCTCACTCCTCGCCGCAGACTACCCTCACGTCCTCCGCGCCTGCAGTGCAGACGCCTTGGGGGGCATGCGGCATCGCGCCGCCGTGGAAGCCCTCATTCCGCATGCTCTGGATGACGCCGTCGGCCCGCAGGTCGTGCGCAGCCTCTACCGCCTCACCGGACAGCATTTCGACCGGGACCCTCCGGCACAATGGGGCGAGTGGCTGGCTGCGAACCCGGGCCGGATCGACTTCAAAATGCACACGCAGGCGGATTTCGACAACTTTCTCAACATGCAGGTCCTGCTGAATCCGGACGACGATCCCGCCATGGACATGAACACGTTTTACGGCATCGACCTTCGCGGCAAAGCCATGCTCTTCATTCTCGACGTCAGCGGCAGCATGATGACCGATGATCGAATCAACAAGCTCCGGGCGCAGATGAGCAACATTCTCGTCATCCTCGAATCAAGGTCCGAAAAACTGCGTTTCGGCATCGCCATCTTCGGCGAAGACGTCAGATCCTGCTTCACGCGCGGCATCATGCCCAACGACGTAGGCAACCGGAAGAAGGCCTCGCGCTTCGTGGAGGACCTCCAGGCGGATGGCGGCACGCCCATGGTCGAGGTGCTGGACTATGCGGACCGGAAGCTCCTGCCCGGCGCCAATGTCGATACGATCTACTTCCTCAGCGACGGTGCGCCCAGCGACGGCACGCCGGAGATGGTACTGGACATCACGCGGAGGATTTTCCAACAGCAGCAGATCCGCTTCAACACCATCAGCATCGGAGAGGATGCGCCAGAAGTCTTTGGAGAGCAGACGCTGCTCCAGCAGATGGCCGCGCTGACCGGCGGGACGTTCACGCGCCCGAAGTGACGCGCCGCAACCACCTGTTCACGCCCGCCACACCAAATCCACCTTCGCGCCATTCCACTCATGCCCGGTCAGATGCGTGTGCGTGGTCACCTCGGTGCCGGCATTCGTGAGACGCAGCATGGTCCAGCCGGTCGTGGAAGTCTTCTTGTCAGCGACATACGATGTCGCAGGCGTGTTGAGGATGTGAATGCCCTCGTGCTCGAAGAAATTGCGATGATGGATATGGCCGTGGATGTAGGCTTTGACCTGCGGGCGCTTGGCAAACTCTTTCCAGAGCGCCTCGGAATCCTCCAAGCCGCCCGGAAAATGCAGCGCTTCGCCACCGAGACGCGGATTGTGATGTGCGAAGACGAGCGCGGGCTTGTCGGCATGCTGATCGAGCAGCTTCGTCAGCCAGCCCGTCTGCGCTTCACCGATCAGCCCCTGCGTGACCATGGTTTCCTTCAGGGAATCGAGCAGGAACAAGTTGGCTCCCGCCAAATGGATCACGCCGACATGCTTGGACTCCACCGCCGGAGATTCAGGCTTTTCGCTTTTCAGTACGTCGTAAAACACGGCGCGGTCATCGTGATTGCCCATCGTGAGGTGCAGCGACACACCGGCCTCGCGGAGCGGGGCGATCAGCTTTGCGAAGTGCTCGTAGTCACCCGGTTTTCCATCCCTCAAGGCCAGATCACCATTGATGACGACCGCCGCAGGCCGTTTCGGCAGCGCCAGCAACCACGCGATCGTGTTTCGCAGATTCGCGGGGATCGAAGCCGTCGAGGGATGCTGCGCACCGATGTGCGTGTCGTTCAAAATGGCGATCAAGTCCGAATCCACATCTGCGGCGGACGACTCGATGCTTGCGAGAGCGACGGCAGCGCCAAATTGTGTGATAAAGCGGCGGCGGGAAGTGAGATGAAGCGGCATGACGGATTATTGGTTCCAGAGAATACGCACCGCGTGCACGCGATTGTTCGCGCCCAGCGGATGCCCGGGGCGGATGACCACGTTGGGGCTCCAGGTCTGCATCCACTCCGCCACGGTGACCCAGGTTTCGTTTTCGCTGACCTCGCACACGGCGAAGTTTCCCAGACGAGCACCGCTTTCCGGTACGAGCACGACTTCTGTCCCGCGTTTTACGCGCAGGGTGTCCTTGTTCACCTCCGCCATGAAGAGTGGCGCGCGATGGCGGAAGACGTGGTCGTTGTGCGCGCCTTTGCGTGTGTAAACAAGCCAAAGACCCTCGCCATGCGTGACCCAGTGCTGCTGCGTGTTGTAGTTCCCCAGTTCGCTGCCGTCTTCCCAGCACCACATCGTCGGTTTGGTAAAGTGCAGGCCGTCGTCGCTGACAGACACATAGCCGGCGGTGTCATTGCGCAAGGTGAGGTAGAAGCGACCACCGCAGCGGATCAGCGACGGCTCATAAACGCCTCGCCCGGATTCGAGGGAGAGAACATCACCGTGTTCGCGATAGGTCAACTTATCGCCGTCAAACGAGCAGCGCAGTACCGTCACAGAGTAATATTTGTCGGCCTTCCCTTTGAAATAGATCGGCAGCAGGATGTCGCCGTTGTCGAGATCGACGCGCTGCACGCTGCCCGCGCCCGCGCTGTGAAAACGCGCCTCGTCGGGCATATCGAGGGCCGCCCAAGGAGTCCACTGGCGCGACTTTTCATCATAGACCGACCACGAGGTTTCGCGTCTGCGGTCGTGGATGACCTTGTCGCCGCTGTAGCGCACGGTGTGGCCGGTGCCCAGCAGCTTGCCGCTTTTCGCGTGCCATTTAGGCGTGAAGTCGCAGGTGGCCACCACGACGCCGTCGGGCTCGTTTCGGCGGCCCAGCGTGTCCGCGTGCTCCGTGATGGGGCTCCATGATTTGCCGCCATCATCGCTGCGCGTTTCATTGAGGGCGAAAAAAACATCGCTGCCGGTCAGCAGCAGCTTTTGCATCGTCAGCACGACGCTGGGAGTTTTTCCAGGAATCGCGCCCGCACGCGGATGCACCCAGCAGGTCTGCCCGTCGTAGCCTTCGGAGACAATGCGGCGGTGCAGCTCAAACGGCACGCCCTTCGGCATAGGCGGCAACAGTTGCAGATGCGGACGCAGTTCCGGCACTTCCCGTGAGAGTCCTTCCGCAACGAGGCGGGCCACCATTCGTGCACCTTCCCCCGAGAAATGCGACTTGTCCTCGATGGCGGGGCCATACGACTGGCAGAACTTCTCCCCCATCTGATCGAACAGCGCGAAACTCGCCGCATGCAGGTCCACCACCGGCACCTGCATTTCCCGGCCCACCGCTTTCGCTGCTTCGACATATGGCAGCAGTGAAGTGGTCATCTTCCCGTCCGCATAGACACGACGAGCCACGGAAGTAACAAGCACGGGACGCCCTCCACTCCCGCGCACCTCCTGGATGAAGGCCTTCAGGTTCTCACGATAAGTCGTGTCCGGGTCCGTTCCGCGGGCCGGATCCTTCACCTTTTGATCGTTGTGACCAAACTGTATCAGCACCCAGTCCCCCTTCTCCTTCAACACACGTTCCCACAATCCGAGATCCCGAAAGCTCTTCGCACTCGTTCCCGACCGCGCGTGATTGATAACCTCCGCCTCCGGCAAAAACTCACCCAGCATCTGCCCCCAGCCCGCCAATGTGGGCCGGTCCTTCGGCGGCTGGGCCACCGAGGCGACGGTGGAATCACCCGCCAGCACGATACGAAGAGGCGTCTGGGCTGGCGCGGCCGAGGAGACACAAAAGAGAAGGAGAAACAGTACGCGAAGCATGAGCAGCAAACGCCACAACGTAGGTCTCCCCATCATGGACCGCCGCGATTTCATCAAGACCTCCACCGCCGCCGCAATCGCCTCCGGAGTGCGGACGCCATCGTACGCCGCCATTCCTGCGCAGCCTGATCTCATTCAAACGGAAAACGCGAAAGCGGGTGCCAGCTTCCAGCTCACGCGTATGCGACCGGACGGCGCGACCTCTTTCCGCACCTCGCTGATCGAGGGCTACTGCTCGCGCCAGTCGGTGAAAGCCGGCGAGAAACTCGACATCTTCGTCAGCACTAAGCCCGTGGCGCATTTCACGATCGACATCTTCCGCATGGGCTACTACGACGGCGCAGGATCACGCCTGATGACCACGCTCGGCCCCTTTGAAGGCAAAGAGCAGCCCGTGCCTGAGATGGCCGACAAACGACTCCGCGAGTGTCAGTGGGAAGCCTCCACCACACTCACCATTCCCGCCGACTGGCCAAGCGGTGTGTATCTCGGCCGGTTGACGACTCTGCCGGGTGTTCATAGTTCGGGCTTCAGCCCGTCCCCGGAGCAGCATGAAGGCCGAACTACAAACGAAGAGCCTTATTGGCAGAGCTACATTATCTTTATCGTCAAAGACGACCGTCCCGCCGACATCCTTTTTCAATGCAGCGACAACACCTGGCAGGCCTACAACCGCTGGCCGGTCAATGAATCGCTCTACACCGATCCGCGTGCGGCGCATGCGCCGGGCGTCAGTTGCAGCTTCGACCGGCCTTACGGCAAATACGTGCAGATCTTCGACAACCCTCAGAGCATGGGCAGCGGCGAGTTCCTGCTGTGGGAATACCCGCTGTGCTACTGGCTCGAAAAGGAAGGCTACGACGTGACCTACTGCTCGAACGTGGACAACCTCGAGCCCGCGAATCTCGCCCGCGCCAAAACCATGATCAGCGTCGGCCATGACGAGTATTGGGACGTGCGGCAGTATCAGAATGTGAAGCAGGCCATCGCAGACGGTCTGAGCGTGCTCTGGCTCTCCGCCAACGACGTTTACATGGTCACGCCCTTCACGCCGAACGCCAAAGGCGATCCCAACCGCCGCCTCACGCGCGAAACCTGCTACGGCGAGTTCCGCGAGGAGGAAAAGGAGGCCTACTCGAAGGTGCTCGGCCCCTTTGAAAACCCCGGCCCTGACGAGCGAGACATCATCGGTGCGCGCACAATTGTTCCCTTCAACGGCGGCGGCGACTGGACCTGTGCGAAGCCGGATCACTGGCTTTTTGAAGGCACCGGCATGAAAAAGGGCGACAGCATCCCCGGCCTCGTCGGCTGGGAGTTTCATGGCGATCCCGACACCGCCCGCGCCGGCCTCGAAGTGGTCGCCGAAGGCAACGTCTGGGCCGGTGGCACGCGGCTCGGCAAATACGCCGCCACCGTTTTCCAAGGTCCGAAGAAGAACATCGTCTTCAACGCCAGCACCATCTTCTGGAGCCAGGGCCTCAGCGATCCTCCCGGCCACATGATCCCCTGGAGCCACTTTTCTCGTCCGCATGGTCCTGATGAACGCGTGCAGAGGATCACGGCGAACGCAATTATACGCGCCTTGCAGGCCTAGGCGCGTTCGCGAGAGCGCGAAGAAAGAAGGCGCTACCCCGCTGGATCCTGGCTACTTTTTCAGCGCACCGACCTTTTCCTTCAGTTCGGTCATGAAATCCTTGCTGTAACCGCCCCATCGAGCCTTCTCGGTGCCCTCGGCATCCACGATGATGATCGTGGGGAAGCCGCGCACGCCGAACTTGGTCTTCAGCGCATCGTTCTGCTCTTTCGTTTTCTTGCTCAGCCGCTTGCCCTGCGGAAAGTCCAGTTCGACGAGCACGAGGTTCTCCTTGGCGAACTTCTTGAACTCGGACTTCGAGAAAAAATCCTCGTCGATCTTCATGCACCATCCGCACCAGTCGGAGCCGGTGAAGTCGAGCATGACCAATTTGCCCTCCTCCTTTGCCTCGGCCAGCGCCTTGTCGTAGTTGTCGTCCCAGCCGGTTTTTCCGGCCAAGACGTTAAGAGACAGAGACAGGAAACATACCAGAAGAGTGAGCGTCGATTTCATGCGGGCCTGGGATTGCGGTTCGGAAGAATCATAAAAATGCCTCCTTCATTATGCAAACCTCAAATTTGAAGGTCTTCCGGGCTGTTAGATTGCCCCGCCCTTGATGGAAGGCTGAAATCTGCCCCCAAAGTCCGCGTTTGGGAATGCTCCATGAAACTCCCCATCTCCCTGACCGGCCTCCTCGCTCTCCTGCTGATGTCCACGCGTTTTCTTGCCGCCATGGAGGCCAAGCCGAACATCATTTTCATCCTCTGTGATGACCTCGGTTACGGCGATGTGAAATGCCTGAACCCCAAGGGCAAGATCGCGACGCCGAATTTCGACAAGCTCGCCGCCGAGGGCATGACCTTCACTGACGCACACTCAGGCTCCAGCGTCTGCACGCCGACGCGCTACGGCGTGATGACCGGCCGCTACGCCTGGCGTTCAAAGCTGCAAAGCAGCGTGCTCGGCGGCCTGAGTCCTCGCCTCATCGAGCAGGGCCGCATGACGGTGGCCGACATGCTGAAAAAGCAGGGCTACTCGACGCATTGCGTGGGCAAGTGGCATCTCGGCATGGACTGGGTGCGCACGGGCGAGGTCACCGAACTCGGCATCGAATCGGCGGATCAGGTGAATAATGTCGATTACACCAAGCCCATCTCCAACAGCCCGATCAGCGTCGGCTTCGACACCTACTTCGGCATCAGCGCCTCGCTGGACATGGTGCCCTACTGCTTCATCGAAAACGACCGCGTCGCCGCCACCCCAACCGAGACGATGAAACTCGCCATGAACGGTTCCGGCGGTAAAATGAGCTTCACCCGCGAGGGTCCCGGCTCGCCGGGATTTCGCGGCGAGGACGTGCTGCCGGCGCTGACGGAGCGTGCGGTGAAGATCATCAAAGAGAAGGCGGCAGGTGCGAAAAAAGGCGATCCGTTCTTCATCTACATGCCCTTGAACTCGCCGCACACGCCGATCCTGCCGAGCGAGAAGTGGCAGGGCAGAAGCGGACTCGGCCCCTATGCGGATTTCGTGATGGAGACCGACGACGCCATCGGCCAGGTGATGCGTGCCACGGAGGAAAACGGCCTCGCCAACGGCACGCTCATCATCGTGACAAGCGACAACGGCTGCTCGCCGCAGGCGAACTTCCCAGATCTCATCGCCAAAGGCCACAACCCGAGCTACAACATGCGCGGCCACAAGGCGGACATCTACGACGGCGGGCACCGAGTGCCTTTCATCGTGCGCTGGCCTGCGAAAGTGAAGAGCGGCCAGACGACGAGCCAGCTCACCTGCCTGACCGATTTCATGGCCACCGCCGCCGACATCGTTGGAGTGAAGCTGCCGGACAACGCCGCCGAGGACAGCTTCAGTTTCCTGCCCGTTCTGCTCGGCCAGTCCGACAAACCGACACGCCAGAGCGTCATTCATCACTCCATCAACGGCAGCTTTGCGCTGCGCGAGGGCGACTGGAAACTCGAACTCTGCGCGGGTTCCGGCGGCTGGAGCGATCCGCGCCCCGGCAGCCCGGGAGAGCAGGGCCTGCCCGACACGCAGCTCTACAATCTTAAGCACGACATTGCCGAGAAAGACAACCTGCTGAACAAGAACCCCGAGATCGTCACCAAGATGACCGCTGAACTGGAGAAGATCGTCAACAGCGGCCGCAGCACGCCCGGAACGCCTCAGCAGAACGCGGTGCCGGTGGTCATTCGCAAGCCGACACCTGCCGCAAAGCCGAAGAAGAAGACGAAATGACAAAAATTTCTTCGTGCGTATCAAATCGCACCCGCTAACCTCGCAATTCCGTTTCCTCAAACCAAGCAACCACCATGAGCTACACCTCACCCAAACTTCACAATGCAATGTGGCCCGGACTCGTCGGCAAAGGCGATGGCGAAGGCCAGGAGCCGCCGATCAGCCTCGAAAAGATGCTCGACCTCACCGCCGCCGCGAACGTGGACGGTCAGAAGTTTGAAGGCATCGACTACTTCCTCTTCCTGCCTCACACGAATCCCGAAGCCAGCGACGACGAACTCAAGAAGATCGCCGATCTCATCGCCGGCAAGGGCTTCACCGTCGGCTCCCTCGTGGCCCCTGTGTGGCCGGGCACCGTCGGTGATTCCGCCATGGGCGACGACGCTCAGCAGGAGAAATTCCTCAGCGCCGTGAAGATGGCCTGCCGCATCGCCAAGGTCTTCAACGAGCGCGGCGTCCGCAAATACGGCTGCATTCGCATCGACTCCGCCGAGTTCGGCGTGGCCAAGTGGCGTGAGAATCCGACTGCAAATACCGCCCGCATCGTGGAGACCTTCAAGAAGGCCGCCACCATCGCCGCAGACGCCGGGGAGCGTCTCGCCGCCGAAGGCGAAATCTGCTGGGCCGGCATGCACTCCTGGAAGGACATGCTCGACGTTCTCGAAGGCGTTGGCATGCCGAACGCGCTCGGCTTCCAGGCCGACCTCGCCCACACCTACCTCTACACCCTCGGCTACAACGCTCCTGAACATGCCCTCGTCAAAGAAGGCTACAGCGACGCCGAATTCTGGGCCGCCTACGAGAAGATGACCGACGCCCTCCGCCCCTGGACCATCGACTTCCACGTCGCGCAGAACGACGGCACCGTCCACGGAGCCGGATCGCACGACAAGACCGGCAAGCACTGCCAGGCCGACGACCCGAACGGCAAGCTCGACATCACCAAGGCCGCCGGCTACTGGCTCAAGGACGCCGCCTCCCGCGGCATCCAGCACATCTGCTGGGACGGCTGCATGTTCCCGAACGCCGTGCTCGAAACGCCGGACACCTGGAACAAGATCCTCAGCGCGATGATCAAAGTCCGCGACGCCCACGGCTGGTAAGACAGCGTGGCCTGACCCACCTCGAAACGCCGCAGAGCCTCACCGCCCTGCGGCGTTTTCTTTTCCACCGACCCACTCACTGCATGCACCGCGCCCTTGTCATGCTCCTCGCACTCGCTTCCTGTGCGCACATGCCCGCGCCCATGACGCTGCCCCCGGAAATCTCCGCCGCCTTGCCTCAAACATGCAGGCAGGTCGTTTATGTCACCGACACAGACGACAGGGCCACCGCCGCAGAGCTGCGCATGCTGCAACGCACGCCTGATGGCGCATGGACGACCACCGCCGAGACCATCCCCGTCCGCATCGGTCGCAACGGCCTCGCCTGGGGCGTTGGCGAACCCGCCTTGCCCGCCCCCACCGGTCTTCGCATCAAGCAGGAAGGCGATGGATGCGCCCCCATCGGCATTTTCAGAATCACGACAGCCTTCGGCACCGAGCCGCCGCCGGGCGGCCTCCGCCTGCCCTACATCCGCTGCACCGCACACCATTTCGGCATCGATGATCCGCGCTCCCGCTTCTACAACCAGATCGTCGATGATCGCGACGTCGCCTGTGACTGGACGAATCCTGAAACCATGATTCCCAGCAGCGGCTGCTATCAGCTCGGAGCCGTCATCGCCAACAATCCGCAAAACCGGCCCGGCCTCGGCTCCTGCATCTTCTTTCACATCTGGCAGGGTGAAAACATCCCCACCTCCGGCTGCACCGCCATGAGCGAGCCCAACCTCCGCAAGATGCTCACCTGGCTCGATCCCGCCGCCGATCCGCGGCTCGTGCAGATCCTGCAGCCGCGCTGATGCGGACATGAGGGAAAAGAGACTCCGGTCGAGTGCCGTAATCTGTGCATGACCTCACGTCGCACCTTCCTGACCACCGGCCTCAGCGCCCTCGCCGCACGCGGCTTCGCGCAAACGGATGCCGTCGAGCCGATCATCGACATCCACCAGCACATGAACTACCACCTGCGCTCGGATGAGCATCTGCTGGCGCATCAGAAGGCCATGGGCATCACGACGTCGATCATCCTGCCTGCCGGAACCTACGTGGACCGTCCATCCACCCACAACGGCAGCTCCAACGGACTCGCCGCCAAGTGCGCCACGTCCGATGCGGCACGCGACTTCGCCAAAGCGCATCCCGATTCCTACCTCTGGGCCTGCAACGAAGTCACCGACCTCGAAACCGCGCCCGCCGAGATCGAAAAATGGCTCAAGCAGGGAGCCTGCATGATCGCCGAGCAGAAATTCGGCGTGGAGTGCGACTCCGCCGAAAGCCAGAAGCTCTACGCGCTCGCCGCCGCCTACAACGTGCCGATTCTCCTGCACTTCCAGCACCTGAAGTACAACTACGGTTACGAACGCTTTCACACCATGCTTGAGAAGCATCCGAAGACGAACTTCATCGGCCATGCGCAGACCTTCTGGGGCAACATCGACAAGATGCAGGAGCAGACGAACCTGTATCCCAAGGGCAAGATCACTCCCGGCGGGCTGACCGACCGCTACCTCGCCGATTACCCAAACATGTATGCCGACATGTCCGCCGGTTCCGGGTTGAATGCGCTCACGCGCGACGAAGAGCACACCACCGGCTTCTTCGACCGCCATCAGGACAAAATCCTCTACGGCAGCGACTGTGCCGACCACCTCGGCCGCGGTCCGGGCTGCCAGGGTGCCGCCACCATCGCCGCCATCCGCAGGCTGGCGCCCAGCAAGGCCGTGGAGCGCAAAATCCTCTTCGAGAACTCGAAGAAGCTCTTCCGTCTGGCGTGATGGCTCGGGACGGAGCGCGTGTGTGTTGAGCGAAGCGAGACCACTCGCCACTTGTCCTCCCAGGGGGGACGCATGCCAATCAAACAGGCGAGCAGGCTTCGCCCTACTCGCGCTCCATGTCAGCATCGCGAAACGACTCCACACTTGCCTCCCACGCGCATCCACCGGAAGCTCGCTGTCCCATGCTCATCACCAGTTCCTCCAACGAACGCGTCAAACACGCCCGCCGGGTCCGGGAGGGACGCGAGCGCGATTTGATCTTCGTCGAAGGCGAACGCCTCGTCGCCGAGTGCGTGGACTCCGGCATCCGGCTGCACACCTGCTTCGCCGCCGCCGAGCCCTCCGCATCCCAGCAGTCGCTTTTGGGACGCATCACCTGCCCCGTCCTTCAGCTCTCGGAATCCGTCCTCGAATCCCTGAGCGACACCACCTCGACGCAGGGCATCATCGTCATCGCCGAACGACCTTTTCCATCAGTGGATCGCTTGTTTGCAGGAACTTCGCCCCTCATCCTCGGCCTCGACCGCATCCAGGACCCCGGCAATCTCGGCACCCTCGTCCGCACCGCCGAAGCCGCGGGCGTAAACGGCATTTTCGCCTTCGCGGGTTCCGCCGATGCCTTCGCGCCCAAAACACTGCGCAGCTCGATGGGTTCCGCCTTTCGTCTCCCCATCCTGCCCGATGTCTCCGGCCTTGGCACCATCGCAACCTGCCGCTCCCGTGGTCTCCAAACCGTTGTCGCCACTGGCGAAGCCGAACTCGCGCACTATGACTACGATTGGCGGCAACCCACACTCCTCATCCTTGGCAATGAAGGCCGTGGTGCGAGCGCTGAAATCATCAACGCCTGCGACTATCGCGTCCGCATCCCATTGCACGCCCCCGTCGAATCCCTCAACGTCGCCGCCGCCGGAGCAGCGATCCTGTTTGAGGCGGTGCGGCAGCGCCGGTTGTAGCTCGTCCTTCTCGACGACACCCGTAGCGGATGCCACGCCGTGCCCTTTGAGAATCCCAGTAAACTCAATGACGACGATGCACGCGTCCATTTGGGAATGGCCCCGGCCACTGTCCCTGCCGCAGCGGCACCTCAGATCACCCTGTAGGCCGCGCCGCCGCCGAGCTTGTATTTACCACTGGATTCGGTAATTCGGCGTTCAATCTCGCGAGAAGCCGATTCACACTTGCATGCACACTCAATTCGGCGGTGTCGATCACCAGCCCCGGTGAAGTCGGCTCCTCGAACGGAAAATCTCTGCCCACGAACTGCGTCAAACTTCCCGCCGCCAGTCTCCGATAGAGTCCCTTGGGGTCACGGTCCGCACAGAGGGAGAAATGGCATTTTACATAAACATCCAAAAACCGTGCGCCACCCACGATCTCACGAGCGAGATACCGCATGTCTTCTTCTGGCGTCATGAGCGCTACAAGAACGATCACATTCTGAGACATCAATAGCTTGGCCAGTTCGGCGGTCCGCCGCACGTTTTCGAACCTGTCTTCGCGGGTAAAACCCAAGTCATGGCAAAGTCCATCGCGCAAATCGTCACCATCGAGAACAACAACGTTTCGATGTTCCTTTCGCAGCCGCTCTGCCACCCCGGAAGAGATGGTGGATTTTCCTGCGCCCGATAGACCATAGAGCCAGCAGACAAACGGAGGTCTTTCGTGCGGATAATGGGGCGATGAGTTCATACACGTTGGTGAAGGAACGGTACGGACTAGGAGCGAATCAATGCTGTCTGGTAACCTGAAAATAGGATCTTCCAGCCACTGGCAAGCATGTGTGGCACCGCCGCAGCCCCCTTTCCACGGAACCCACCGGCGCTATACGCCGTGTCGTCAAAGACCACGATAGACTGTTCATGAAGCCTCGGTTCGGCGGCATTGAATTCGCAAAGCGCGTGATTGGCGGAACCCTCGACAAAGGTGTCCATGCTATCCAGATAGAGCAGATCGATCCGTCCATCAAATGAAGCCAGGAAAGCCACGGAGTCTCCACAGACCACCTCGGTCGATGCAAGTGAACGGATGATCTCAGATGCGAATTCGCAGTTTTTCTTGGAATTGTCGATGCTCAGGAATCTGCCCTTCCGATGCCGGCAATACTCCCCCAGCAGCACCGTGCTGTTGCCTGCGCCACGCCAGTCATCACGAGATCGAATGCACCCTGTTTCAACAATCGTCGGACAGGAAGCCCGCCGGGCGCACTCGATCAGAATGACATCCCAACCGCGGTCCCGATCGATCCGGCCGCTCACTTCATTTCCACCTCCCCGTGACCAGTCTCTCACCATTTGTTGCAACTGCAGGTCAGCCGCCGCCATTCTGTTCTCCAAATAGCGTGATGGTTGCAGCATGCGCTGCGCATGCCGGGCGATGAAGTCAGCTTCGACACCCTCGCCACGACTTGTCAGAATATGATAGTCAAGTCGCGCCCGACGTGTGAGTTCCGGCAGCACATTCTCGGGGACAATGCATGCGTGCTTCTCATGCGGCAGGCAATAGCGGACCGGGTGGTGGTCCTTGTGCCAGAAAACACCCAGAGCCGGGATGTCCGTGTAGCGCGCCGCATGCAGGGGGCCGCTGTCAATTCCGATCAAGAGGTCCGCTCTTTCAAACAGTGCCAGCAAGTGCTGCACATCAATCCGCCGCCAGTCATCCGTGAGATGCCTCACGCGGTAGTGAGCCAGGCGCGGGACTCGATTGTCCCAATCCAGCAAAACGAGGGTGCCATCGATTCTGTCCAGCAACTCTTGGTAAAGCCCGCGAATCATTCCCTCGGGCAGGCTCTTGCTCTTCTGAAATGAGTTACCAGTTGAATGCAGCAGGACAATGGGACGGGGAAGGCCGGTCAAAAAGCGTTCGACCTCCTTCTTCACCGCTTCATTGATCGCATCCAGCACGTTGAGGCGTGTGGCACAGTAGCTTTCCCACAAATCCTGGGGTGCGCCAATCTCTGGCATGGGGGACATCCCCAGGTTCCACCCCGCCTTGTTCCAGCATGCCAGGCTCTTTCCTTCGGAGGCCGACATGCCTGGAGGGTGTGTCCAGCCGAGACTGGGCCAGCCAGCCTGTGGCTCCACCAGTCTTGCACCCGAACCCGCGAAAAGAATCCGCTTATCCTGCCTGCATCCCACTGTCACATCAAAACCCGCGCGAATGTAGAGCGGAATTTGATGGGCAAACATCGTGCAGTCGCCCATGCCATGCAGAAAATTGACCTGCACTTCTTTGTTGCGCGGTTTGCTGGCATAAGACCGGTCCTGCACGACAGCAGCAGGCACGATTCCAATCTGACCAGAACACACATGCTTCGTGGTGGCAATCACGTCGCTCACCGGCCATTCGGCCAGCGTTCCGGGGAAAAGAACGCCGTTATGCGCGAACCCATCCGCCAGGGAACGCACCTCATGAATCTGGCCGAGACCTGGAACCGAGATCTCTCCCGCCACCTTCCATGAGACCCGTGAGATCACGTTCACGGAGCATGGATGATCTCCTCCTCGCGATGAGCGCTCCAAAATGGGCGACCCGCCCACCAGCAGATGCTCCTCCGTCGTTGCAGAGGCAAACCGGCCCAGTCCTCGCGCAAACACATCTTTCAAACTCAGCCGCCGCCGGGGCGGCCCTTGGTCAGCCATCTCCCAAATCGAAGAATTCTTTCCTGACGACACCACGATTCGATCTTCGATGTTGTGGGTGCCCATGTCAGGTCCCTCAATCGTCACTCGCTCCACGACTGTCACGTTCTGCCGAGAAAGGCGGACGATCTCGCTCGGCGTTCCCTTGCGATTGTCATGCGACACCCACAGATGTCCTTCTCCTCCTTCACCGATCCCGTTGATGTGGTTGATGTCCGTGGCATGCCCGGTCCAGTTCAGCAGGCGTTGCTCATCTGACTCGGGATTGATCCGAATGAGTGCGTTCTCCCGCGTTGCGGTTACATACAGGCTGTTTCCAGTGCAATGAATCTGATGCCCGTCGATGTCACGCCCCAGCTTAATGACCTTTTGCAAACAGCCGCCAAGTCCGAAAGTCAGGATCAAATCCCCCCGCCCACCATTTCTAGCCAGCACAAAAACCGAATTCGAGGACCAGGTGATGCCATAGTACGGACCACGACCCTGATCCAGAACACGCACCTCGCCAGAACGGGCGTCCAACCACCCGAAAAAGCGCTGACCACTCAGTAAGAAGTCGCAGATAGGAAAGCTCATGCAGCGACACAGTCCCTTTCATGGAGTCGTGAAGGTTGGGGAATTTTCAGTTCCGCCGCCGCAGGTGGAGACTCCGTAATGGCTGCCTTCGCTGCTTCCGCCTGGCGAGCATCCAGATAGCTCACCACGCCTCCGGCAAAGTACAGCTCAATCGCCCGAATCACATCGTCCACTGTCACCATATCCAGGCATTGAGGCAGGTAATCGGTCAGCACTCGACCTGCTGCATCCGGCAGGGCATGGGGTGGCAGGGGTTCGTTGGACTTGCGGCGGAAACTTTGGGAGGGATCACGCAGATGCACCACATGGGTGCAGAGCTTGTTGGGAGCGTCCTTCGGGTCTTTGTCGCCCAGGGGCACCACCCGGCTTTTCCAACAGCCTCCTTGATCGCAGCAGGGCAGCATGCCGTTGCGGTGCAGGTATTGGTGATGCGGGTAGGCCTCCCACTGCGCTGGTTCCCGACCACCCGCTACCACGACGCAGGGACGGTTCTTCGGCATGCCCTTGCGCACCGGCACGGCGGCGGCCAGGTGCATGTGCAGTGTCACCGGGCAGAGCACGCCCTGCGCATGATGCATCAGCCGGATCATCTGCCGCAGATTGGTTTTTCCCATGAGGTTTAAGACCCCACGCAAGGGCGGGTGATGGTGGTGCTTCTCCCCCACCTGCACGAACAGAATGCGTCCCGCAAAGTGATCCACCACCTGCTGATATCGTTCGGTCGGCCACCACTTGGCCGTGAAATCAAACTTGCCGCCCGCCCCGATGATCCAGAATGGAACTGGGATCCGTGTGATCTCCTGCACCTGGCTCATCCACTTCTGTTCTGGTTCCGAAAGGTGAATGTCCCCCTTGAAGTCCGTGGGCTCGATCTTCACGCCCAGCTTGGCCCCCAGGTCTTGAATGAAGCCATGAATGAAATGATGGGGCGTACGATTGCTACAGTGGATCAGCGGGTAGGCACAGGGAATTTCCTGCACCTCTCGTCCATCCATGATCTTCTCGACATGGGGATTGTGCTCCCAGATCGCCCCGCCGCTTGTTTTGACCTCCGTTTGAAACCTGCGCGGATGGCTCTTGTGCAAGTCACGCACGGCTGCCGTGAGCATCACTACATCGCCTGGGGACAGCTTGTTGATCAGGCGCAATCGTTTCACAAGGTTACAAGATGCATAACAAACAGTGCTGAGACCTTTGCTTGGAAAATTGTCAAGAAACCGCAGCCTGACGGCATTTCCTCCAGCGCTTCATTAATGGTGCGTGCCAGTGACCTCTTCCATGTCCTCCACAATCATCGTTTTTTATTGATACTTACTATCTGTTTGCGGTAGTTCTGAACCATATCCAGTGCTTGTGAAATAAACTTTACTGGAACGGCCAGTGACGTTGAATCATCTATAGACAATGGGCTTTTTGATAAGGGATTCTGCAAAGTCGGTTCTACCAACTGATGCATTAACTGCAAAAGCTTGTATTTAATATCGGCCTCTGCTCGGGAACTAACATCCACATCTAATTTAAAAAGATCTTTGATTTTCCTAATTTTAATTGAATCAGTAATCAGCTCTACTTGGCTCAAATAACATTGGAGTACGGCATCTTGTTGACTTTTGGCTAAATCATCCTCCTTGCCCCCCTCCCCTTTTTCGGTGACCAAGTTAATGTTTGCTCTCGTGGCAAACATTAGCGCACTTAATGCCTCTTCTAGAGGATATGTTCCTTTATCAACAGCTCGACATGGCAATGCATAAAACATTAATATGAAGAAGTGGAGGTATTTTGTTTTATTTTGGACGGGAATCATATTGTTGCTGGTATTTTTTCCATTCTGCATCAACCGCCTCTTTTTCTCCAGGAGGAAGGTTGCTTCCTTTCGGCGGGTAATTCTTTTTCATTAAGTCGTTAGTATTAAGCTGCTTTGGACTCGAGAAATTTTCATTTGCTTGTTTTAATGCTGCGTCGGCCTTTTCTTTTTCCTCGAAGCATTTGTTAGCCTTTTCGAGGTATTCTCTCAACTTAGCCTCAACCTGCCCTTTTATCTTTTGTATTTGATCGACATGTTCACTTTCGTGAGCATCTAAACCTTCAGGTGTGTAAGGAGTGGTATTGTAATAACGGTTAGCGTGTGACGTGTTTCTATTTTTTTCATAGTCCTTCCAATCAGGTTTTCCAAATTTGTTGTTCGGAGGAAGATGTTTTCTTATCCACCACGTAGCACTTGAAGCTTCCACACAACATTCAGAGTTTTCGACCTTTGCAAACTTGGCAGTAAACACTACCTCAATACCTCCCGACAATTGTTCTTGGTCATACAAGGTCTCTGTGCCTCCTTGCGTGATCTCAAGCCACCCAAGCCAATCAACAGAATTAGATGGATTATTAGAAGCAAACACGTATATATTCATGCCTCCCTCTTCTTCAATCGGATCCTTGCACGTCCACCGCCCTAGATATGGCGAGTAATAGCGGTAGCCATAATTCATCAGCCCGCTCTCAACGTCCAGGAACTGCCCCTGAAACCCGAACTCCATAGCACATTCACTGCTGATGCGGGTCGTGTAATCTGAATTCAAGATCGTCCTCACTCCGAACGCACTGAACGCATAGCGTTCAGTGACTGCTCCTTCCTCATCCGTGATCGCCGCAGGATTGAAGTAGTCCATCAGGATGTAGCGTGTTTCGTTCAGCGTCGTACCGCCAACCGCACGGTCACGCCGCACCAAATCATCCCGATGCCGTGCGCCCCAAAGATAGCTCATCGCGGCGGTTGTTTCGCTGTCTTTGCGTTCCTCCAAGGGGCGCCACTGGTCGTTGTAATAGCTGTGCCACACCACACCACCGGTTTCCCGCTTGATGCGACGGTGCAGCCCATCATAGCGGTAGGAGCCTGAGCTGCCGCTGCTGCTGACCACGTCGGTGATCCGGCTCCATCCATCCCAGGTGATGTCCAGATTCCCATCCCAATCTCCTTCAGCGTCGGGTGACATCTGCCGCATCCTCCCCACGCGATCCAAAATCATGCTGTTGGGATTATCTTCGATCTGCGTCAGCCGGTTGCCGCGGTCATGCACGCGGGCTTGATCCAAGGTGGAGGCACCGTTGGCTTCTTGATGATAGCCGCGCCAGTTCCCGGTGGGATCATAGTCCCACTTTTCCTGCATTGCGGGGATGCCGCAGATGGCCGTTCCCTGGGCACTCAGGCAACCGCGTGCCGAGGCGCTGACCTGGCTCAGCGCATCGTAATCGTACTGCTGATCCTGCGTGTCCGTCTGCGGACGCGTCTGCCAGATGCGGCGGCTGTTCGCATCAAAGCCGTAGCCGCTACGTTCGATCACACTGCCATCGCTGATCTTCACCCATGGCATGTCCACCGTGCGGCCAAAGCGGTCGTAGCCGGAATAGGGATCGCCCGCGTCCCCCGGACGTTCCCCGCTCAATTGGCGGTACGTTAATTCCACCCCCGGTGCTGGATAGCCCACCCGCACCTGCCATGCACGCCCGCAATATGTGTAGTTCGCCAGTTCATCGCCTTCTCCCGCCACCTGCAAGGCGGACACGCGCCCCAGGTGATCATCCATCGAATTCGCCACGCCATACTCCACCTCCACCACACGCGAACTTGTTGGATAAGTCGTGCTCACCCGTCGGATGCCGTTCTTCGTCCCACCCGTTTCATAAGCATAGCCCACCTCAGGCGTGCTGCCGTCCACCGCACCGTCGTGGCTCTGCTTGTCAGCGGCCAGTTGCATGAATGCATCATATTCCAAGGCCACCTCGTTGACCACCGAACCCCCGCTCACCGCATCATAGCTGCTCACTTGGGAAGTGAGGCCGCGATTGTCGTAGCTATAGGTGATGCGCCGCACGTCTCCGTTCAAGCCGTCGGCCAGTTCGGTCACGGCGTCCTCCACCATCGCCCCGGCCTTGTTGTATTGATACGCATGCACCGTGCTGTCGGCGTTCTTGAATGTCGTCTGCTGCCCCTGCCGGTTGTAGCGGTATTCGAGGCGGGAATAGACGCCATCCGGACCGTCCGCCGCAGGTGCGGGGCGGTCGTCGCTCTCGGGGTAGATCTTCGTGCGCAGCAGATGGTTGCTGGCGATGCCGCTGTTCGACAGCGTGGTGCCGAAGAACCAGCGGGTGACTTGATCGCCGGTTTCCGCGTTGATGAGGGTGAGTTTGCTGAGTTGGCCGCTGGCATGCCAGGCGAATTCCGTCACTCGGGGTGTGGGATGAGGGGGATAGGGGGCGCTGGAACATGCGGATTTGTCGGACGGGGCGCAGCCCGTCCCTACCATGGATGAAGCGGCGATGCCTTCGATCAGGCGGATGCGGCGGCCCATCTGGTCGTTCTCCCAGCGGGTTTCGATGCCCATGGGGTCGATGACGGCGTTGGCATCGCCGCTGTCCTTGTAGCGGTTGGTGGTCACCAGGATGGTGTCGCTCCGCTGCGGCGCCACGGCGGGACGTGCAGGCAGGCTGCCGCCATGGGTGCCGTAGTCCGCGCTCACGCGCGGACGCCCGAGCACATCCGGCCAGCTCATCCCGTAGGTGTCGCGGGACTTTGGTTCCGCCTGCGGGCCGTTGAGCACGCCCGTGCCGGTGGCATCATCGAAGCGCTTCTTCTGCGTCTGCATGATCACGTTGCCGACGGCATCGTACTCCAGGTTGCTCTGCTCGATCACGGTGTCATCTACCACGCTGTTGTCATCACCGGTGGGAACTCCCGCCGTACCTGGGCGGCAGCACAGGTAGGTCACCGTGGGCCGGTTGAGGTCGTCAAACACGGTCTTGGTGAAGGCCGTGTTCCCCGGCTGGGACTGCTTGATCAGGTTGCCCGCAAGGTCATACCAGTTCTGTCCCGTCAATGTGCCTGCCACATCTCCGGTGGCCGGATCGCAGCCATCCGTCTCCGTTTTGTAAACACGCCCCAGCGCGTCGTAGAACGTGCGACTCTGTGTGATGCGGTTGGCGTTGCTCACGCTGGTATGATACCGCACGCTGGCGGTCACGCGGTCCAGGTTGTCATACGTCGCCTTGGTGATCCATGTCGTTGTGCCATCGGTCTGCGTCGTGGTGTCCCGGCGGTCACGGTAATCATACCCATAGGTCGTGATGCGATCGTTCGCGCTGGTGCTGTCCACCGGCAGCGCTTCCTCGGTAAGGTTCCCGTCGCCGCCTGCGCTGCCGTCGTCGTATTCGAGCAGCGCCACCGCCGTCATGTTGTTGCCCGTGGCCCCGCCGCCAGTGGGATCGCTGGCGTCACTTGGACGCTCTCCGCCACTTGACGCAGACTTTTCAGGCGAGCCTAACATAGAAGCTTTCAAATCGAATGAGGTCATTTTACCTCTTTCTATTGTTTTCAGACTTGGACAGTGTTCTCACTTGTCCAACATTCGATAAATCAATCTCGATTGAGCGAATTCTTACATTGTCATTGTTTATAGCGATGCTGTGTTTTTGACTTGCCAGTCGAGCGGGAGGGCCATTTGTATTTTGTCTGGAATAAGCCGAAGTATTTTTCAATTTCAGGTCCGAAACTGGAACCCAGTAAATTGACAAACCATATGCATGATTTGCAAAATAGTGTCTTTCATTCGTAGATCCAATATAACGCAAATCTTCCAATACATTGGAATCCATCCGAACTAGATGATCCACGGTAGTTTTTCTGGGAGTACTACAGGATGAAATAAGCCAACAACACGCCAAGCTCATGATGATTCTCAAAGCCGCTCGCACAAGTGCGAAACTGCTATCGTTGGTGGCAATTCTGAACATGTAGTTTTTCATAGTTTGCAATATGAATATGCGGTGAAAGAATCGAGAATGACGACACACTCGCATCCAGGTAAATCATCAATGACTACCCTAGCCTTTACTCCTTTGAGATCGGCTATTTTTTCGAATTGTTCACCTTCATCTTCACCACAAGTATCACCAAGCTGAACCCCTTCTTCGGCTGCTTTCGCCTGGATCCAGTTCATAATTTTTCCAGCTATCTGGCCTTCGATTTTTTTCGAGCAAATCTTCGAGCATTTTAATCTCTTGAAAAAACCATCAGGAGAAGCGACTACATGCCCGCTAAAACCACCCATATAAGTTCGCGTACATGCCGATGGTTTTTGTGGTTGAGCAAAGTATATAGAATCGGCATAAAACTGAGTAACCCCGGGGATGCCTGTCACTTCAACATCTTCAGATTCCATACTTCTATTATTAGGATCAAAAACTGATCGGGACTTTGAATTCATCACGATGTCTAATCCAAGCAAGTCAACAAGGTTGACTGGGGCATTTTCGGCCATTTCATAGAGATTTAAAGTGCCGTCCTCCATGATTGGATCCTTGCAGGTCCACCTTCCCAGATATGGAGAATAATACCTGTAGCCATAGTTCATGAGTCCGCTCTCCTCGTCGATGAACTGCCCTTGGAACGCGAACTCCATCGCGCACTCACTGCTGCTTCGGGTTGTGTAGTCTGGACTCAGGATGGTCCTCACCCCAAATGCGCTGAACGCATAACGTTCAGTGACCACTCCTTCCTCATCCGTAATCGCCGCAGGATTGAAGTAGTCCATCAAGATGTAGCGTGTTTCGTTGAGCGTCGTGCCGCCCACGGCACGGTCTCGCCGCACCAGATCATCCCTATGCCGCGCCCCCCACAGGTAGCTGATGGATGCCGTAGTTTCAGCGTCCTTTCGCTCCTCCACTGGACGCCAGGCGTCATTGTAGTAGCTGTGCAGCGCTTCCCCGTCCACCTCACGCGTGATCCGGCGATGGGTTCCGTCATAGGCGTATTCACCGACCACAGCCCCGTTGTTTTTCACCCGTGTGATCCGGCTCCAGGCATCCCAGGTGATCTCCAACTTGCCATCCCAATCCCCGCTAGCATCCGGGGCCATCTGCCGCATTCTCCCCACGCGATCCAAAATCATGTTATTGGGGTTGTCTTCGATCTGCGTCATTCGGTTGCCTCGGTCATGTATGCGGCCCTGGTCGAGGGTGGACGTGCCATCGGCCATCTGATGATAACCACGCCAGTTCCCCGTGGGATCGTAATCCCAGCTTTCCTTCGCTGCCGGGATGCCGCAGATGGCAGTGCCTTGAGCATTCAGGCAGCCGCGTGCGGCGTCGGACACCTGGCTCAGGGCATCATAATTATACTGCTGGTCCTGTGTATCCGTCTGCGGACGCGTCTGCCAGATGCGGCGGCTGTTCGCATCAAAACCGTAACCGTTGCGCTCTGTCACGCTACCGTCGCTGATGGTTAACCAAGGCATGTCCACCGTGCGGCCAAAGCGGTCATAACCGGAGTAAGGATCACCTGCGTCACCGGGACGTTCACCGACCAGGCGACGGTATTTCAGTTCCACGCCCGGTGCCGGATAGGCCACGCGCACCTGCCATGCACGCCCGCAATAAGTGTAGTTCACGAGTTCGTCGCTTTCTCCAGTCACCTGCAAGGTTGACACGCGGATCAAATGGTCATCCATCGAGTTCGCCGCTCCATACTCCACCTCCACCACACGCCCATTTGGATAAGTCGTGCTCACGCGCCGCGTGCTGTTCTTCACCCCACCGGTTTCATAGGCGTAGCCCACCTCAGGCGTGCTGCCGTCCACCGCACCGTCGTGGCTCTGCTTGTCAGCGGCCAGTTGCATGAACGCATCGTACTCCATGACCACCTCGTTGACAATTGCTCCCCCGCTTACTGCGTCGTAGCTGCTCACTTGGGAAGTGAGGCCGCGATTGTCGTAACTGTAGGCGATGCGCCGCACATCTCCGTTCAGGCCATCGGCCAGCACCGTCACCCGATCCACTGTGATGGCTCCCGCCTTGTTGTAGTCGTATTCATGCACCGTGCCGTCCGCGTTCTTGAACCCCGTCTGTTGTCCCTGCCGGTTGTAGCGGTATTCCAGGCGCGAATACACGCCATCGGGACCATCCGCCGCAGGCGCGGGGCGGTCGTCGCTTTCCGGATAGATCTTCGTGCGCAGCAGGCGGTTGCTGGCGATGGCGCTGTCCGCCAGCGTTGTGCCGAAGAACCAATGGGTGACTTGGTTGCCGGTTTCCGCGTTGATGAGGGTCAGCTTGCTCAACTGCCCGCTCGCGTGGTAGGCGAACTCCGTGATACGAGGGGCGGGATGCGGTGGATAGGGAGGATTGGTACAGCCTGATCCAGACGGGGATGAGTACATCCCCGCTCCTTGGCCTGGCGTGATGCCTTCGATCAGGCGGATGCGGCGGCCTGCCTGGTCGTTCTCCCAGCGGGTTTCGATGCCCATGGGGTCGATGACGGCGTTGGCATCGCCGCTGTCCTTGTAGCGGTTGGTGGTCACCAGGATGGTGTCGCTCCGCTGCGGCGCCACGGCGGGACGTGCAGGCAGGCTGCCGCCATGGGTGCCGTAGTCCGCGCTCACGCGCGGACGCCCGAGCACATCCGGCCAGCTCATCCCGTAGGTGTCGCGGGACTTTGGTTCCGCCTGCGGGCCGTTGAGCACGCCCGTGCCGGTGGCATCATCGAAGCGCTTCTTCTGCGTCTGCATGATCACGTTGCCGACGGCATCGTACTCCAGGTTGCTCTGCTCGATCACGGTGTCATCTACCACGCTGTTGTCATCACCGGTGGGAACTCCCGCCGTACCTGGGCGGCAGCACAGGTAGGTCACCGTGGGCCGGTTGAGGTCGTCAAACACGGTCTTGGTGAAGGCCGTGTTCCCCGGCTGGGACTGCTTGATCAGGTTGCCCGCAAGGTCATACCAGTTCTGTCCCGTCAATGTGCCTGCCACATCTCCGGTGGCCGGATCGCAGCCATCCGTCTCCGTTTTGTAAACACGCCCCAGCGCGTCGTAGAACGTGCGGCTCTGCGTGATGCGGTTGGCGTTGCTCACGCTCGTGTGGTAGCGCACGCTGGCCGTCACGCGGTCCAGATTGTCGTAAGTCGCCTTGGTGATCCAGGTGATGGTGCCGTCCGTTTGTGTCGTCGTTTCGCGCCGGTCGCGGAAGTCGTACCCATAGGTCGTGATGCGGTCGTTGCCTGAGGTGTCGTCCACCGGCAGGGTTTCCTCGGTGAGGTTGCCATCGCCGCCTGCGCTACCGTCATCGTATTCCAAGAGCGCCACCGCCGTCATGTTGTTGCCCGTGGCCCCGCCGCCAGTGGGATCACTGTCCGTGGCTCCGCTGTCATCCGTGCCCACCCAACGGCTCACCGGCAGGTTCCTCACATCAAACACCGTGCGCGTGATCGTGTGCGTCGCGTCCACCACACGGTTTCTGCGGCCCGTGGCGTCGTAGCCATAAAGCGTTTCCAGATAGTTGATGCCTTCATCGCCTGCGGTATCGGAACCGCTCAGGGGACTGAGCGGACCACTATTCGGAATCGTGTGATAGACACGCTCGGCAAACAAACGGCCCCAAGGATCAAAAATGCGGTGCGTCCACCGGCTCCATTTGTTTTGGGGCAGCGGCTCGTCCGGCGTCAGCACGCCGGTGGGGCAGCAGCGCACCGCCTGGATTTCATCCACGATCCGACCATTGGCATCCCGCCGCGTCACTTGCACCGCCCCGACGATGGTGAAGAGCACGGAAGGTTCGCTGCCGGTCATGTAGCCGGACGCACGACGCTGCTCGTGATTCTCATCGTCAAAGGTGGTGAACTGCACCCGCCGGATGGCGGTGGGTGCCGTGTCCGACTCCCGCAACTGCACCTCATGCCAGGGACCACGCTCCTGCGTGATGCGGCCCAGCGCATCGCTGACAAAATCGGTGATCAAATTCTGCCCGTAGGCAGCCCAACCCGCAGGCGGGTCCGGCAGCAGCTCGACATTGGCATCCTCCACATGCTGAAGCAGCGCCCCCGTGATCTGCACATAGGAACGGTAGGTGACGACGCCCCGCTGATTCATCTGCCAGATGACACGGCCAAAACGGTCATACACCTTCTGCGTCACCCCGGCTACCCCGTTCCCGTTCTCATCGGTGGACACCACCGCCTGCGTGGTGACGAGTTCCTTCACCTGGAAGCTCTCCGCCGAGCCGTCATTGTAGTAGGTTCGCGCATAGGTCGTGGTCGGTGCGTCCTCGTCATTCATGCCCGCCACCGGATACACGATGCGTTCCCGTATCGGATGCAGGCTCACTCCGCCCACCGTCTGCGTGTCGTACTTCAGCTTTTCCGTGACCTCCAGCGTGCCGCCGCTGCCTTTCTTCACGCCTCGTGTCGAGACATAACCCGTCACTTCGCCGGAGGCAGGGACGTCCGCTGCGTAATAGTTGGTCACCTCGATCAATCCTTCCGCCGCGTGGTAATTCACCGTCAAAGTGCCACCACTGCCAGACGGCTCCGTGACGCTGGCTACCGCAGAGGGATGCGCATGCTGGATGGGGCGGAACTGGCTGTTGTATTGGTAGGCATCGACCCACTGCCGTGAAGTTCCGGCTTCTTGCAGAATCTTCACCAGCAGGCTGTAGCCCGCGTTGGTATAGACACGGTTCTGGCTGCCGTCCGGCAGCGTCTCCACCGTTTTCGTCAGCCACATGTTCGGGGAGCCGTCGTTGCTGCCATTCAACAAATAAGTGAAGCCATACTCCCGGCGACCGCCCTCCAGCCGCTCCAAGGTCACGCGTTTTTCCGAATCATACTCGTAGTAGAAGTCGGCGAACTGGACCAGTTCCGCCTCCGTCGCGGTCTC
Source organism: uncultured Prosthecobacter sp. (assembly GCA_964452755.1). Taxonomy (GTDB): domain Bacteria; phylum Verrucomicrobiota; class Verrucomicrobiia; order Verrucomicrobiales; family Verrucomicrobiaceae; genus Prosthecobacter. The sequence goes on from CAYVQY010000004.1 coordinate 219,844, forward strand.
GGGATTCAATCCGGCGTCCAGCATCTGCTGGTAAGCAGTGGCCCCGATGACCATCTTCAGGCCGCTGGCAAAACCATTCGTTTCCCCGGTCAGATAGTAACGATAATGCTTGCGGGCGACGATGCGCCAACTGTCTGTGCCCACATCGTACTGCTCGATGATCGCGGACTTTAAATCATCCAGGCTGCCTCCCGTGTCACCGCTTTGATAGTAGGTGAAGCGCACCCGGCGCACCGGCTTGTCCTGCAATTTCAAGGTCACGCTCTCCACCGAGGCCATGGCCGTCCAGGTGTAGTAGAAGCCGGAAGTCTGGCCGTCCACCACCTGCTCAAACTTTTCCAGCAGATCGCTTCCGTCATAGGTGCAGTTGACCGCACGGCCTGCGGCATCCACCACGCGCTTCAACTGACCGCGCAATCCGGCGGAGAGGGTGTGATCATGAAACACCCACCGCTCCCCGCTGCGCGCCTGGGTCAGCGTGAACTCGTTTTCATCCTCATCGTGCTCCAGCAGGTTCCAACCGGAATAGGTGTTTACATACTTGTCCGTCACCCAGGTGAAGTACTGGCTGGAGGTGGCGCCGTCCTCCACGATCACCTGATCAGGTGGATCGCCCCCCGGAGAAAAGCGCAGCAGCTTCATCTGCCGCACATACCAGCGGTTGCCGTTCCAGGAGGTGCCGTTGCCGCCGGAGCCGGTCAGCACGTTCGCATAGCTGCGCGTGTGCCCCCACGGGATGCCAAAGGCATTGGCCGCTAGGTCATTCTCCACATGAATCATCTGGCCCGTGCCGTAGCGCACCGGGCCAGGACTGTTCCCAGAAGGGGGACACTCCTGGCCTTCCGGCTTGTCACACTCGTCGCATTCCCCCGGCTCCGGCTCGTCATCGTCGGATGAAGAGGACTCACTGGGCCACGATTCTGACGAGGATGAAGATGAGGAAGATGAAGAGTCACTGCTGCCGGATTCCGAGGAGGACTCGCTGCTCGACTCCGATGAGGAGTCACTGCTGCCGGATTCCGAAGAGGACTCGCTGCTCGACTCCGATGAGGAGTCACTGCTCGGCTCCGTGGACGATTCGCTGCTGACCTCCGATGACGAGTCACTGCTCGGCTCCGTGGACGATTCGCTGCTGACCTCCGATGACGAGTCACTGCTCGGCTCTGTGGACGATTCGCTGCTTGATTCCAAGGAGGACTCGCTGCTGCTGGTTTCCGATGAGGAGTCATTGAACGACTCGGTGGAAGATTCGCTGGATGAGGAGGCCATAGGAGAATGATCGTGCGGGTTGGAAATTTCGGCAAAGTGGCTTGGATTCGTGCCAATTCAGGGCGGCGGCGCAGGAGGAGACGGCTCCGTGCCCGGGCCGTGGCCCAGATCGCGCACGGTGCGGGCGGCGTGGTAGCCGGTCACGAAGGTTTTGTCGGAGAACTGCTCCACCAGACCGTCGAGGCTGCTGAAGACCTTCTCCACCGCATTGAAGCGCTCCCGCAGCTTCGCCGTCAGCGCCTTGCGCGTGGCGATGGACTGCTGCGGAGCGCTGATCACCGCCTCGTAGTCGTCCGCCTCCTTCCTGCACGCCGCCACGCTGACGGCGGTGATGCCGCACTCCGCCGCGGTATCCGCATGCGGCCCGGCCAGGAGTCCCTCGGCGACGCGGATGACCTCACGCGCATTGGCCAGCAGAGCGGCGTCCCGCATGCCGCGCCAGGCGCTCTTCGAAAACGCGCAGCGGGCGGCGTCCGCCTCATTGCCCATGCCGCCGCAGCACTCCGCCACCGCCTGCCCGAGAACGAAGGCCACGTCCTCCAGCTCCTTTTCCTCCCGCGCCTTGTCCTTCGCCGCACCTTTGATCACCGCGCCCTGCTGCTGGCAGAACTCCGCCAGCGCCGCCACGGCGGTCCCCGCCTCCGCCACCCGGCTGGTGAAACGCAGCGGCGGCAGGCCGTCCCACTTCGGCTTGTTGGCCGAGGCGTTCAAAAAATCGAGTGTGGTGCGGAAGGCACCGAGGCGGTTGGTGAATTCGTCTTTCATGGTTTTCTATTGGGTTCGCTGTTCACAGTTCTCTGTTGTCAGTAGGACAGGTGTGCCACCTGTCGGAAGTGGGGCGGGCATTTTGCCCGCTTGCTTCGAGCCGGGGCAAAATGCCCCTGGCACTGGTGGCAGGCAGCATGCCTGCCCTACCCGCCTTGCCTGGAGCCACTGCCGAGCATTTCCGGTCCTCGACCGGAGCGTTTGGCCGAACGACGCGGCGATTTGGAGGGGCGACCGAGCCATTTGGAGAAGCGACCGGGTGGTTGGGGAGTCCGACCGCGCGATTTGGGAAAGCGACCGGCCCATTTGGAAAGGCGACCACGCCGTTTGAGCGTCCGACCGCCCGATTTGGCTGTCCGACTGCGCCGTTTGGAAACCCGACCTTGCGATTTGAACCACCGGCCGCCCGGTTTGAAACAGCCTCTTGACAGTCCCACCGGTCAATCGTGGCGAACCGCGAACCGCGAACCGCGAACCGCGAACCGCGAACCGCGAACCGCGAACCGATGAAGCGTTGGAGAAACCGCGCACATGATTTTTGCAAATTTCCAATGAGCTTACCACAACAAGATCGTGAGATTCAATTAAACAAACATTATGAATACAATTGCTTTCTAAGCATGCGCCACCCATTGATTGATTTTCAACGCAACGAGAAGCCTGATAAAAATTGAGTGCGTAGGAAACAAGAGCCTGATTGAACGTCTGCGGCAACGCCGATTACCGGGGCGCTCGTGTGTCGAAGACCACTCGCCTGATTGATCATCCTGCGGGAACGCATCGCCTTCAAAATGGCGAGTAGGCTTCGCCATACTCGCGCTCCATTTTAACGATAGCCTGCTTGCACACCGGCTCCCCGCCCTGCACCTCTCACCATGACAGAACACAACTTTGATTTCGTGGTCATCGGCGGCGGCAGTGGGGGCTATGCGGCAGCCAGAACGGCTCACGGTGCGGGATTGAGCGTTGCCGTGATTGATGGCGCACAGGAACTTGGCGGCCTCTGCATCCTGCGCGGCTGCATGCCGAGCAAGACGCTCATCGAGTCCGCCAACCGCCAGCTTCATGTGCGCGACGCCGCCGAATTCGGGTTGAAGGCCACCTCGCAGGGCGTCGATGTCAAAACCATCCGTGACCGCAAGCGCAGGCTCATTGCCGACTTCGCGGGTTATCGACAGGGCCAGCTCGAAGACGGGCGTTTCGCGCTCTACCGCGGCCATGCGCGTTTTCTTGACAAGCACACGCTCGAAGTCGTCCCGCGCGACGGCTCCGCGAGCTTTCAGGTCAGCCCGAAGTCCTTCTGCATCGCCACCGGCTCCGAAGCCTTCGCCCCCGACGTTCCCGGACTCGCTGAAACAGGTTTCTGGACCAGCGATGACGTGCTGGATGCCGAATCACTGCCAAAAACGATCGCCGTGCTCGGAGGCGGCGCCATCGCGCTGGAGATGGCGCATTACCTGGAAGCGATGGGCTGCGGCGTCTCGCTCATTCAGCGCAGCAAACAGCTCCTCACCGGCCTCGACCGCGAATGCAGCGACGTGATTGCCAAAGCCTACACGGAGCGCGGCATGGCCATGCATCTCGGCACGCATCTCAACGCTGTGTCGTCGCATGAGGGGAAAAAGAAGATCGAATTCACCGAGGGCGAACAACCGCACACGATCCACGTCGATGAGATCCTCCTCGCCATGGGCCGCAAGCCCGCGACGCGCGGACTGGATCTCGATGCCGCCGCCATCACGGCGCACAAGGGCAAGATCGTCGTCAACGACCGCATGCAGACATCGCAGCCGCACATCTTCGCTGCGGGGGATGTGTGCAGCCCGCTGGATGTCGTCCACATCGCCATCCAGCAGGGGGAAATCGCCGCACGCAATGCCGCAGCGATGCTCAGCGGCAAAGAAGCTGACGAAACCATCGACTACCGCCTCACGCTGTTCGGGGTTTTCTCCCATCCGCAGGTCGCCGTCGTCGGTGCCACGACCGAGAAGCTCAAGGAGCAGAAGATTCCATTCCTGGAAGCCAGCTACCCCTTCGACGACCACGGCAAGTCGATGGTCATGGGGGAAACGGCCGGATTTGTGAAAATGCTTGCCCATGCCGAAACCGGCGAGATCCTCGGTGCCTGCGTCGTCGGACCTGAAGCGACCGAATTGATTCATGAGGTGGTCATCGCGATGAACTTCCGGGCCACTGTGCAGCAGTTCATGGCCATCCCGCACTATCACCCGACCCTCAGCGAAATCTGGACCTACCCGGCGGAGGAGATCGCCGACCAGATGGCTGAGTGATGCTGAATCGGACACAAGAATCTCCAAAGAGCCAGGGTGGGCGGATCGTATCACTAGGCCATGTTGCGCCTGCTCAACCTCCTTCTGGCAGCTCCCGCGATCCTCGCGGCGGAGCCAGCCAAACTTAAATACAACCGCGACGTGCGGCCGATCCTCAATGAGAAGTGCTTTCATTGTCACGGCACCGACGCCAGTCACCGCAAAGGGGAGCTGAGGCTCGATTTGCGCGAAGAGGCCATGAAGCCTGCCGAGTCGGGTGACGTGGCTCTTGTACCTGGAAATCCGCAAAAGAGTCAGCTCATCGCCCGCGTCGAACTCCCCCACGATGACGACGATGTGATGCCGCCGGAGAAGGATGGCAAGCCCCTCACCGCCGAAGAAAAAGTCATCCTGAGGCGCTGGATTCAGGAAGGGGCCGAGTATCAAGGCCACTGGGCCTTTTTGAAGCCGGAACGCGCCCCGGCACCGAAGATCGAAAATCCGGCGCTGAAGATCCACAACGAGATCGACGCCTTCATCACCGACCGCCTGATCAAAGAAGGCCTGCAGCCCTCGGCGGAGGCGGACCGCGCCACGCTGCTGCGTCGCGTGACCCTGGACCTGACCGGCCTGCCGCCCACGCTTGAAGAGATCGCCGCCTTTGAAAAAGACACATCACCGCAGGCCTACGAAAAGGTGGTGGACCGCCTGCTGAAGTCCGAGCACTACGGTGAGCGCATGGCGATGGAGTGGCTGGACTTCGCCCGCTTCGCCGACAGCCACGGCTTTCAGACCGACAGCAGCCGCGCCATGTGGCCCTGGCGTGACTGGGTGATCAAGGCCTTCAATGACAACAAGCCCTTCGATCAGTTCACCCTCGAACAGATCGGCGGTGACCTTCTCCCGAATGCCTCGCGCGATCAGATCGTGGCCACCGGTTTCAACCGCAACCACCGCCTCAACGGCGAGGGCGGCATCATTGCCGAAGAGTGGCGGATCGAGAACATCATCGACCGCGTGGAGACGACCAGCTTCACCTGGCTCGGGCTCACTCTGAACTGCTGCCGCTGCCACGATCACAAGTATGACCCGCTCTCACAGAAGGACTTCTACTCCTTCTTCGCCTTCTTCAACAACCTGCCGGAAAGCGGCACGATCCAGGGCGCATCGAACCGCAGCGGCGGAAACTCCGCGCCGGTCATCACCGTTCCGGACAACGATCAGGAGAAAAAGCTCGCCGAGCTGCGAAAGTCGGTCGCGACAGCTCAGGCGGTGGTCACCGAGAAACAACTCCAGCTCCCCAACCTCGTCGCCGACTGGGAGGCGGAGAGGGAGAAGCCTGAAGGTGAAAAAGCGCCGATGTGGCAGGTGCTGCCGCTGGCGGGTGCCAAATCCAGCGGCGGTGCAGCCTTGAAAAAGCTGCCGGACGAATCATGGCTTGCCGGCGGTGCCAACCCCAATGGCGACACCTACACCCTCACGGCACCGCTGACGAAAGGGACCTTCACCGGGCTGCTGCTGGAAGCACTGCCGCACGAAAGCCTGCCGAACCAGAGCCTCGGACGTGCCAGCAACGGCAATTTTGTCCTCTCCGGCATCGAGGCGGAAATCGCGGCGCCTTCTTTGAAAAAGCCTGTAAAGGTCGCCTTCGTTCGTGCCGAGGCTGACTACTCGCAGAGCGGCTACGACGTGAAGCTGCTCCTCGACAAGGACCCCAAAAACGGCTGGGCCATCGACGGCAACGATCCGGCAAAGCGCCTCACGCGGAAAGCCATGTTCATCGCAGACAAAGTGCTCGATGTGCCTGCGAACGCATCACTGACCATCCGGCTCGTGCATGGCGCCAGATTTGCCGGTCACAACATCGGGCGTTTCCGTCTTTCCAAGACCGAAGCCCAGCCCGCGCTGGCCAGCCTCGACGGCAGCGATGGAGCACCTGCGGCCATCCTCGCCATTCTCAAATCAGCCGCCGAGAGCCGCAGCCCCAAGCAGCAGGCTGAACTCGAAAAGTACTACCGTGAAAACATCGACAGTCCGCTGCGCGATGCCGATTTCGCCCTGGCCGCAGCCAAAGAAGCGCTCAAGAAATACGAGGACGCCCTGCCCTCGGTCATGGTCATGCAGGAAGGGCCGGTCCGCGATGCCTTCGTCCTGAATCGGGGCGAGTATGACAAGCCCGGTGAAAAGGTCACGATGGCGACGCCTGCCGTGCTGCCGCCGATGCCGAAAAACGCCCCGCTGAACCGCCTCGGCCTCGCAAAGTGGATCGTTGATCCGTCCAATCCGCTCACCGCGCGCGTGTGGGTGAACCGCGCGTGGGAGAAGTTCTTCGGCTACGGCATTTCCAAATCCACCGACAACCTCGGCACGCAGGCGGAATTCCCCATGCATCCCGAGCTGCTCGACTGGCTGGCCACCGAATTCATCCGCTGCGGATGGGACATGAAGGCCATGCAGAAACTCATCGTCATGAGTGCGACCTATCGGCAGTCCTCGAAGCAGACGCCGGAATTGATCGAAAAAGATCCCGAAAACCGCCTCCTCGCCCGCGGCCCGCGTTTCCGTCTGACCGGCGAAGTCGTGCGCGATCAGGCACTGGCCATCGGCGGACTTCTGGTGCCCAAGCTCGGCGGCCCATCGGTGCGGCCCTACATGCCGGAAGGCGTGTGGGACGAAACCAGCAAGTACGGCGACCTTCGCGGCTACAAGCCCGACAGCGGAGACAACCTCTACCGGCGCAGCTTTTACACCATCTGGAAGCGCACCGCCGCACCGCCCACCATGCTGCTCTTTGACGCGCCGACGCGTGAGATCTGCACCGTGAAACGCAGCCGCACCAACACGCCGCTGCAGGCGCTCTCGCTTCTCAATGAAGTCACCTTCATCGAAGCTGCCCGCGGGCTGGCCCAGCAGATGATCCAGAGCGGAGGCAAGATGCCTGAGCACCGCATCGCTTACGGCTTCAAACGTGCCACCGGTCGTGAAATCGAGCCCGCAGCTCTCAAGCAACTCACCGCCGGACTCACAAAACGCATTGCCGACTTCCGAGCCAAACCAGAGGAAGCCAGCGCCCTCCTCGCCCAGGGTGCCAGCAAGGCGGACGCCACGCTCGACGCAGCCGAACTCGCCGCCTACACCACCACCGCCTCCGTTCTTCTGAACCTCGACCGCGTCGTTACCCGTGACTGATATGAACTCCCCCGCCCTCCAGCTTCAAGACCGGCTGAACCGCCGCATCTTTCTCAAGAACAGCTCCGCTGCCATCGGTGCTGCCGCACTCGGGTCGTTGCTACAGGAGGATGCCGCTGCTGCATCTCCGCGACGCGTGTTCCCCAACTTCGCGCCAAAGGCCAAGCGCATCATCTACCTCTTCCAGTCGGGTGCACCGTCGCAGATGGACCTTTTCGATCCCAAGCCGCAGATGGAAAAGCATCGCGCCGAGGATCTGCCGGCTTCCATTCGCAAGGGGCAGCGCCTCACGACGATGACCTCGGGGCAGAAGGCATTCCCCGTCGCTCCTTCGATCTTCAAATTCGCGCAGCACGGCAAGAGCGGCATCTGGCTCAGCGAGCTGCTGCCGCATCTCTCCACCGTGGCGGATGAGATGTGCGTTGTCCGCTCGATGTTCACCGAAGCGATCAATCACGACCCGGCGATCACGTTTTGCCAGACCGGATCTCAACTCGCCGGACGGCCAAGCATAGGCGCCTGGCTCAGCTACGGACTCGGCAGCGTGAACCGCGACCTGCCGGCCTACGTCGTCATGACCTCCTTCGGCACCGGGCGGGCGAATGACCAGCCGCTTTACGACCGCCTGTGGGGCAGCGGCTTTCTGCCCACGCAGCATCAGGGCGTGCGCTTCCGCAATTCCGGCGACCCCGTGCTCTACCTCTCCGACCCGGCCGGAATCAGCCGCCCCATGCGCCGCGAGATGCTCGATGAAATCGCCGCGCTCAACCAGCGTGATTTCGAAGCCTTTGGCGATCCCGAGACGACCACGCGCATCTCCCAGTATGAAATGGCCTTCCGCATGCAGATGAGCGTACCCGACCTTATCGACGTCTCCAAAGAACCAAAGCATGTGCTCGAAAGCTACGGCCCCGATGTCAACAAACCGGGCACCTACGCCGCGAACTGCCTACTGGCGCGACGCCTCGCCGAGCGCGACGTGCGCTGCATCCAGCTCTTTCACATGGGCTGGGATCACCACGGTGGCCTGCCGAAAGCCATCCGCGGCCAGTGCAGCGACACCGACCAGCCCACCACCGCCCTCATCAAGGATCTCAAACAGCGCGGCATGCTCGACGACACCCTCATCGTCTGGGGTGGCGAATTCGGCCGCACCATCTACTCCCAGGGCACGCTCACCGAGACCAACTACGGCCGCGACCACCATCCGCGCTGCTACTCCATCTTCATGGCCGGAGGCGGCGTGAAGAAAGGCACCACATACGGCGAGACTGACGACTACAGCTACAACATCGTCCGTGATTCCGTGCATGTGCACGACCTGAACGCCACGATCATGCACCTGCTCGGCATCAATCACGAGCGCCTCAACTACAAGTTCCAGGGCCTCGACATGCGCCTGACCGGCGTCGCCGGTAATCTCGTGAAAGGCGTCCTGGCCTAGCCGTTCGCAGCGCAGCGAAATCGCCCCCCAGGGACGGAGCACGTGCTTCGAAGACCACTCGCCTTGTTTTGCGGTGCGCTGCCGCCGGGGAGATTCAGCGCGCCTCGGCGGCGAGTTTTTCGATCCATTTGCCGAGATCAGGCGGACGGAAGGCTGCCATGCTGGCGAGCAGCCTTTCCTGGTCGGCATCGACGAGCACGCAGCCGGCATGTTCCGGCTTGAGGAAGCCCCCGTGGCTCATGTGGTGGATAAAGTGGATCAGTCCGTCGAAAAAGCCTCCGACATTGAGAATTCCAACCGGTTTGTCGTGAAACGAGAGCTGCAGCCAGGTGAGCGTCTCGAACAGCTCGTCAAGTGTGCCGAACCCGCCGGGCAGGGCGATGAAGCCGTCACTGAGATCGACCATCATCTGCTTGCGCTCGTGCATGCTGGTGACGACGTGGAGTTCGGTGACACCGCCGTGACCGAGTTCCTTTTCCATGAGCGAGCGCGGTATGACGCCGATGACTTCGCCCTTCTCAGAGAGGGCACCGTCCGCGATGGCACCCATGAGGCCCACGTTTCCACCTCCATAGACGAGGCCGATGCCGCTGCGGGCGAGGAAGGCGCCGAGGTCATGGGCGGCGGAGCGATGGGAGGGATCGGTTCCAGAGCTGGAGCCACAGTAAACACAGATTCGACGCAGTCGGGACATGCGATGATGATGAATGCTTTCAGTGCTGCTGCAAAGGCTTGCGTTGTCATGGCGTTCTTCGATAGCCTGCCAACGATGAATTCCACACGCCGCTCCTTCCTCGCCGCCTCCTCCGCCGCACTCACCGGCTGCTCGCTGATTCCTTCGCTTCAAAAGGGCGACTGGATCGACGCCCATGTGCATGTGTGGACGCCTGACGTGGAGAAGTACCCGCTGGCCCGCGGCTATGCCGTGAGTGACATGCGCCCCGCGAGCTTCACGCCCGAGCAGCTTTTTGCCCACACACGCCGGGAGGGCGTGAAGCGGGTGGTGCTCATCCAGATGAGCTACTACCAGACGGACAACAGCTACATGCTCGATGTGATGAAGGCGCATCCGGGTGTGTTCAGCGGAGTGGCGATCGTGGACCACAACGCCCCCGACGTGGCGGCCACGATGGCGAATCTGGTCAAGCAGGGCGTGCGCGGCTTCCGCATCAATGCCGGCAAGGAGCGAAATCTCTCCGCATGGCTCGGCTCCTCAGGAATGGCGACGCTATGGAAAACCGCGGCGGGCCTCAAGGCCAGCGTCTGTCCGCTGATCAATCCCGACACGCTGCCGCTGATCGACAAGATGTGCGAGTGGTACCCCGACACCAGCGTGGTGGTGGATCACTTCGCCCGAGTCGGTATGGCCGGCGGATTCAAGGAAACGGACATCGTGAATCTTCTGCGACTGTCCCGTCATGCAAAAACGCACATCAAGGCATCCGCATTCTACGCGCTGGGAGAGAAGAAGCCGCCCTACCGTGACATGGAGCCACTGATCCGGCGAGTGCGGGATGCGTTTGGTGCTGATCGCGTGATGTGGGCCAGCGACTGCCCTTTCCAGGTCGATCCCGGGCACAACTACCACGATTCCATAGCTCTCATCCGCGACCATCTGGATTTCCTGAGCGACACGGAGAAAGCATGGATGCTTCGCGGCACGGCGGAGAAGGTCTTTTTCTCTTGAGGGAACCGGCTTCGAGAACCCAAAAAAAGCCCCGTCAGGGTCACTGACGGGGCTGAGTTCGGGAGAAACGGTTGCTGTTGAGAAATCAGGCGGCGGCTTCAGCGCCTTTGTGACCGAGCTGTTTCACGGCGAGATTGAGCTGATCGTATTCGATCGGCTTCTTTATCACGGTGACCGGGCCATGGGAAAGGATGCGGCTGAGGATTTCGCTGTCCGGATATCCGGTGATGACCACGATGGGAAGATCCGGATAGAGAGCCTTGAGCTGTGAATACACCTCGTCACCAGGAACGTCCGGGAGCTTGAGGTCCAGAAACACGAAGTCGAACTTCTGCTTCTTGGCCATCGCGATGGCTTCGGCACCAGTGCCGACCACGAGACGACCGAAGCCGGCTTTCTTCAGGAACTGCTTAAAGAGCGCCTGCAGGGCAGGATCGTCATCGACGACCAGGACGGTCGGCTGGCCGGCCTCTTCTTCCTTCCGGAGGACATCGCGATCCAGCAGGCTGCGTTTGATGCGCCAGCGCCCACCGATCTGCACGGCGGGAAGCTGTCCGCGTTGGACAAGGTAATAGACAGTGGGAAGCGGAATGCGGAGGTATTCCGCCGTTTCCTTCACGGTCATGAGTTCGGGCGCAGTAGGATCAGCCATGGTGGTAGGAGTAAATTGAGAGAGAGATCGGAGCGGACAGGTCTATGAGAAAGATCAGAACGCGATTCCGAGGGCGGAGAAGGTCTGAATGATAATTTCCACTGTTACAAAGGATTCGCTGCGGTTTGGAGGAGGGTCAGGCTTTGGATAATTGATAGATTTGCGAATTTTCGTCACAATTGCAAACCATATTTGAGTCACTGCAATAAAACTTCGGAAATGCTGAAGAATTTCATACAAAAACCCTCCCACCAGAACTCAAACAACCACAAGACACAGATAGAGCCAGTCCAGATCACCGAACTCAAACTTGATGGCATCTACAATGGTTCTTCCCAATCTGGATTTGGGGGCGGACGCCATCCTGTTTGCGATTTGTCGAACTGTAGCCTAGAACATCGCACCCATGCCTGATTCGATCCCCAACGTCCTCGCTGAACGCTACGCCACCGCCCCCATGTGCGCCCTCTGGTCCCCTGAGGGAAAAGTCCGCCTCGAACGCGATTACTGGATCGCGGTTCTCAAAGGCCAGCGCGATCTCGGCATTCCCGTGCCCGAGGGCGTCATCGAGGCTTACGAGAAGGTAAAGAACGACATCAACGTCGCCTCCATCATGCAACGCGAGCGTGTGACGCGCCACGATGTGAAGGCCCGCATCGAGGAGTTTTGCGACCTCGCCGGTCATGAGCATATCCACAAGGGCATGACCAGCCGTGACCTCACGGAGAATGTCGAACAGCTTCAAGTCTTCCGCGCCCTCCTAGAGATCCGTCGCAAAACGGTCGCCGTCCTCGCCGGCATCGCCCGTCGGGCAGCCGAGACACGCGACATCCCGCTGACGGCCCGCACGCACAATGTCGCCGCGCAGGCCACCACTTTGGGCAAACGCCTCGCCATGTTCGGCGAGGAGACGCTGCTGGCCTTTGGCGACCTGCAAAACGTCATCGCCACCTACCCGGCGCGTGGTCTTAAAGGAGCCGTCGGCACCCGCCTCGATCAGATCACTCTCTTTGATGGAGACGCAGCCAAAGCCTCCGAACTCGAAAACCGCATCCTGCATCACCTCGGCATGCCTGCGGCGTTTGGAGCCGTGGGACAGGTGTATCCGCGCAGCCTCGACATGCAGGTGGTGGCCTCTCTTTGTCAGGTCGCCAGCGGTCCGGGAAGCTTTGCCCGCACGCTGCGGCTGATGGCCGGCCAGGAACTGGCTTCAGAAGGCTTCGCGAAAGGCCAGGTCGGCTCCTCCGCCATGCCGCACAAGATGAACAGCCGCTCGTGCGAGCGCGTGAACGGGCTGCACGTCATCCTCAAAGGTTACCTGGCCATGGCTGCCGGACTGGCCGGTGATCAATGGAATGAAGGCGACGTCTCCTGCTCCGTCGTGCGCCGCGTGATGCTGCCGGACGCCTTCCTCGCCCTCGACGGCCTGCTGGAGACGTTTTTGACCATCCTGAACCAGATGGAGGTCTTTGACTCCGTGATCGAGCAGGAGCTCATGCGCTACCTGCCCTTCCTCCTGACCACCACCGTCATGATGGAGGCCGTCAAAGCCGGAGCCGGTCGTGAAACCGCACACGAGGTGATCAAAGAGCACGCCGTCCAGGTGGCCAAAGACATGCGCACCGGCAAAGTTCGCGAAAACGACCTCCTCTCCCGCCTCGTCGCCGACGACCGCCTCACGCTCACCGATGCCGACATGCAGCGCCTCGTCGCCGCCGGTAAAAACAACACCGGCGATGCTCCGCAGCAGGTCGATGCTTTTTGCGCCCGCGTGGCCGCCATCGCGGAAGAATTCCCCGAGGCTGCCACCTACGCGCCGGGTGTGATTCTGTGAGGATCACCCGCCGTTCACGCGCCACCCGCAAGCTCCCGCCCCGGCGGGACGTTCATCTTCGCGCATGATCCCGCGCACCTTTTTCCTGCTTCTCGCCGCCACCGCTCCGCTCTTCGCCGAAAACTGGCCCCAGTGGCGCGGTCCACGGCTCGACGGTGCGTCGCAGGACAGCGGTTTCCCGATTTCCGCCGATGGCAGCATCACATGGAAAGCCGAGCTGCCGGGCAGCGGCCACGCATCGCCCATCGTCTGGAATGACCGGCTCTTCACCGTCGCCGCCCTGCCGGAGAATGAAGAGCGCGTGCTGCTCTGCCTTGACCGCGCCACAGGGAAGCTCCTCTGGCAGTCCACCGTGCTGAAAGCGCCGCCGGAAGGCATCCACAAGCTCAACTCCCTCGCCTCCAGCACCCCGGCCACCGACGGCGAGCACATCTTCACCGCCTTCCTGGACAACACCGAGACCGCCGCCACCCGCGCGGCCAACTCAGGCCGCGTCATCGGCAAGGGGGAGGTTCCCAAAGGCACCGTCGTCATCTCCGCGCACGACTTCACGGGCAAACAAGTGTGGCAGGTGCGTCCGGGGCTCTTCTCCAGCAAGCACGGCTTCTGCTCCAGCCCGGTCGTCTTTGAAGACAGAGTCATCGTGAACTGCGACCACGATGGCGACGGCTACATCGTCGCACTTTCGAAAACCGACGGCAGGGAACTCTGGCGCATCCAGCGGCCAAACAACACCCGCAGCTACTGCGTGCCACTCATTCGCGAAATCGGCGGTCGCACCCAGATGGTGCTCAGCGGCACCCTCTGCGTCACCAGCTACGATCCGCGCACCGGGAAGCTGCTGTGGATCATCGACGGTCCCACCGAGCAGTTCGTCGCCTCCCTCGTCTTCAGTGAGCAGACCGGCCTCCTCTACATGACCGGTGGCTTCCCGGAGCATCACCTCCTCGCCATCAAGCCCGACGGCAGCGGCAACGTCACCGACACCCACATCGCCTGGCGCACGAACAAGGGCGTCGCCTACGTGCCCTCACCCATCGTCGAAGGTGCCCACTTCCTTATCGTCTCCGACTCCGGCATCGCCCACTGCTTCGATGCCAAATCCGGTGACATCCTGTGGGAGGAGCGGCTGCGCGAGCACCACGCCTCACTCACCAGTGCCGAAGGCCGCGTCTATTTCGTCAACGACTTCGGCCTCCTGCGCACCATCCAGCCCGGAAGCAGCTACAAGCTCCTCGCCGAAAGCGAGCTGAAGGAGAAAGTTTTCGCCTCCCCTGCCCTGAGTGAAGGCCAGATCTTCATCCGCACCGACCAGTCGCTCATCTGCCTCGGAAAGCGCAGCGCGAAGACCGCCGCAGCCAGTCGCTGACTCCGGCAGCGGAAGAAAATAGGCCTTCCAATCGGCTGCTAAAAACTTGTTCACAGCCGCGTCTCTTATTCACAGCAAAAACGGGTTCAAAAATCCCACATCTTGTTTCGGACACATTAAGTAACCGCAAGATAGGGTAAAAAACAGGCTTCCCTATTGCGGGCATGCCTCGTGAGATGGTTCAATCCTCCTCAGCACTTGTTGCCCGATTTGCCTCACTAAGAATTCGCCCTTTCCCTCCATGTATCTCAAGAGCCTCACACTCCACGGATTCAAGTCCTTCGCGGACAAGACCCACTTTGAGTTTCACAAAGGTGTCACCGGCATCGTCGGCCCCAACGGCTGCGGCAAATCGAACGTCGTTGACGCCATCCGCTGGGTGCTCGGTGAAACGTCCGCCAAGGCGCTGCGTGGCGATGAAATGGCCGATGTCATCTTCAACGGCACCGACAAGCGCAAGCCCGTCGGTCTCGCCGAAGTCACGCTGACCATGGCCGACTGCGAAGAGTCGCTCAAAGTGGATTTCAACGAGGTCGCCCTCACCCGCCGCGTCTTCCGCGACGGTCGCAGCGAATACCGCCTCAACAACACCGTCTGCCGCCTCAAGGACATCCACGAACTCATTGCCGGCACTGGCATCGGCCGCGCCGCTTATTCGATCATGGCGCAGGGCCAGATCGACATGCTTCTGAGTTCGAAGCCCGAGGACCGGCGCACCGTTTTCGAAGAAGCCGCCGGCATCACCAAATTCAAATCGCAGAAGAAAGAGGCGCTGCGCAAACTCGAATACACCGAGGCCAACCTGCTGCGCGTCGCCGACATCATCGCGGAAGTGAAACGCCAGATGGGCACCCTGCAGCGCCAGGCCGCGAAGGCCCGCCGCTATCAGACACTGCTGGAAGACACGCGTCTTCTCGACACCCACCTCGCGCACAAGCAGTACACCGAATTCAGCGGAGAGAAGTCAGAGGCGGCTAACCAGGTGCGCATCCTCGCCACCCAGATCGAGGAACTGCAGGTGAAACTGCGCACCGCCGAGGCCGAAGCCGCGCAGACACGCGAGGCCTACCACGCCCTCGAATCCCAGATCGGCCAGGCGCGCCAGCAGGCGCAGGAACTGCGCTCGCAGATGCAGAGCGCCGAAGGCCGCATCGGCTTCAACAACGAGCGCAACGAGGAACTCGAAGCGCGCATTCGCCAGAACGAGGAGCAGATCGCCGCCAACGAGGAACTGCTCGAACAGGCGCGTCGTGATCTGGCCAGCGCCGACGAGCAGCTACTCGCCATCACCGACAACATCCAGACGCGCCAGCTCGCCGTGAACGAGCACGCCGGTCAGCATCAGGACATTCTGCCGGAGCGTAACCGGCTCGAAAGCGAGCGCCGCGCCATCCGCGAAGCCATCCGCCAGTTCGAAGGCCAGATCGCCTCCAGCGAGGCCCGCGCCCAGTCTCTGACAAATCAGATCTCCGCCGACCGCCAGCGTCACGAATCCCTCGCCCACGACCGGCAGACCGCCGCGCAGGCCCGCGAATCCAGCCAGATCGAATTCGACGAACTGCAGCGCAACATCCAGGAACTCGAAGAGACCCGCAACCAGCTCGACGAGAAGGCCAAGGACTGCGCCCGTGAAATCATCGAACGCCGCCGCCAGCGCGACGCGATGAACAACGAACTCAACGACCTCCAGCGCAACCTCACGCAGCGGAAGTCGCGCCTCGAAATCATCGAGCAGCTTCTGCAAAAAGGCGAAGGCCTCTCCTCCGGCACGCAGAAGGTCCTCAGTGGACTCGACAATCCTGAAGTCTATTCCACCGGAGTTCGCGGCCTGCTGGCTTCGAGCATCGAAGTGGAGCCGGACTTCATTCCCTCCATCGAAGCCGCACTCAAAGACCATCTGCAGGCCGTCCTTCTCACGGAAAGCGAACTCGCAGCGCAGATCATCAACCGGCTCACCGATCACAAGATGGGCCGTGCCGCGCTCGTCCCGCACGACTTCTGCAATCTACGCAACGCCGCCGACCGCGAACTCCTGCCAGCCGGTGCCATCGCCTGGGCCACGGACAAGGTGCGCGTCAAAAGCGGCGTGCAGGGCCTCATCGACCACCTTCTGCACAATGTCCTCATCGTTGACGACCTGCACACCGCGCTTCGTCTGAAGCGGGAGATGCCGCACCTCGCCATCGCCACCCTGCGCGGAGAATTCATCAGCTCCGACGGCATCATCACCGGTGGTGCCAGCAAGGAGGAGGAATCCTCCACCCTGCGCCGCGAGGCCGAAGTGCGCCAGTTGCGCGGCGAGGTCGAAACGCTGGAACTTCAGTTCATGGAGAAGGAAGACGCCGTGAACTCCGTCAGCGCCCAGCTCGAAGACATGCAGCGGGAGGAAGTCTCTCTCCGCGAGCAGAGCCAGCGCGCCCGCGAAGGCTTTTCACAGTTCCAGGGCAAGATCAGCGTCGTCCAGCGCGCCCTTCAGCAGGCCACGGCGAAACTCGAAAGCGTCGAGTGGGACCAGAACCAGATCAGCGAGCGCATCTGCGGCGCGGAAAGCCAGATCCGGCAGTTCCGCGAAGAAGCCGCCGCCGCGCAGGAGCAGCTCGAAACCTCCCGCGTCCGCGAAGGCGAACTCGAACTCGAAATGGAGGCCTTCCTCCGCCGCGAACTCGAATCCAGCGAGCGCCTCAACGAACTGCGCACCGCGCTCGCCCTCGAACAGAGCGCTCTCAATTCCATCGAACGCCAGAAGGCTCCTCTCGGTGTCCGCCTTCAGGAACTTCAGGCCGGCGTGAACCGCTTCTCCGAAGAGATCAACACCTGGCGCACACGCATCCAGCAGAGCGAAGCTGAAAGCGCCCGCTACCAGGAACAGATCGAATCCCAGCGCGGAGCGATCACCGCCATCGAAGAGCACCTTCAGGCGAAAACCGACGAACGCGCCGGATTGTTCGAGCAGGTCAGTCAGCTCGAGACCCAGCTCACGCAACTCCGTCAGAGCTACAACGGCCTCAACGAATCCCGCAACCGCGCAGAGGTCACTCTCACCCGTGTCGATCTTCGCCTCGAAAACCTCATCGGCCAGGTGCAGGAGCGCTACAGCTTCCACATCGAAGCCTTCGAGCCGGACTACCACGTCCTGATGCTCACCATCGAAGAGCAGAAGAAGAACCGCAATCGCGGAAGGAAAGCCGCGAATGCAGCGGAGACTTCTTCGGACGAGCCTGAGTCGTCAGAAGTGTCAGAGGCGGCAGCGGCCATCGAAACACCGGAGACAGATGAAGAACCTGAAATCCGCGCCATTTCCAACCGCGACGACGAAGAGATGGACATCGACGAGGTGGTCATCCCCGGCCAGGAGGCCGAGCCGGACTGGGCCTTCGTCATGGAAGTCGTCTATGAACTCCGCCAGAAGCTCGAAGGCATCGGCCCCGTCAATCTGGACGCCATTCAGGAATTCGAGGAGCTCGAAGAGCGCCACAACTTCCTCGAAACGCAGCACGGCGACCTCGTGAAGTCGAAGGACGAACTGCTGCAGGTCATCGCCAAGATCAACGAGACCACGAAGACCATGTTCAGTGAGACGTTCACGCTCGTGCGCGGCTTCTTTCATGAGAACTTTAAGGAGCTCTTCGGCCCCCAGGCCAAGGCCGACCTCATGCTGGTGGACGAATCCGATCCGCTCGAGTCCGGCATCGAAATCATCGCCAAACCGCCGGGCAAGAAGCTGCAGACCATCAGCCTGCTTTCTGGCGGTGAGCGCAGCATGACCGCCGTCGCCCTGCTCTTCTCGATTTATCAGGTGAAGCCCTCCCCCTTCTGCGTGCTGGACGAGCTCGACGCCCCGTTGGATGAAACCAACATCGGCCGCTTCCTCAAGATGCTCGACAAGTTCATCGACAACTCGCAGTTCATCATCGTCACCCACAACAAGCGCACCATGAGCCGCGCGGACGTCATCTACGGCGTCACCATGCAGGAGTTCGGCATCAGCAAGCCTGTCGGCGTGCGCATGACCACCGAGGACACGCGCACCAGCGAGAAAACCGCGCAGGAACTCGCCCTCGACGCGCCCAACCAGCAGAGCGGCCCGGATGACGACGAATCCGGCATCATCCACGAAAACCTCGACGAAGAGCAGGCGCGCCTGACCGCCATCGAGGAGCAGGAAGAGCTGACGCCTGCGGTGCTGGTGTAGCGGAGGAGCCGGGTCGGGAAGTCGGAGGTCCGGCGTCGCTCGCCTTGACCTCTTGACCGTTGACGCTCCTGTCCCCCATGACCTTCACCCTCGAGTCCTTCCACTTCCACGTCCTGCCCATGCGGACGCGGTTTCCGTTCAAGTATGGCATCGCCAGCATGAGCGCCCTGCCGCACCTGTTTGTGACTGCGGATCTGGTGGTGGATGGAAAAGCCGTGAGCGGGCTCGCCAGCGAGGGCCTGCCGCCGAAGTGGTTCACCAAGAATCCCGACACGCCTTTTGAAGTCGATCTCGCCGAGATGATCGCGGTGATTCAGAACGCGTCACGCATCGCCCGGCTCGCTGCGGAGAAAGCGACCGGTTTTTTCGACTGGTGGCGAAATCTCTACGCCGAGCAGACTCGCTGGGCCGAGGTCAAGACGGTGCCGCCTCTGCTGGCGAATCTCGGCGTCAGCCTGATCGAGCGCGCCGTGCTCGACGGCCTGTGCAAGGCGCAGGGCCGGCCTTTGCACGAGGTGCTGCGGTCCGATGCGCTCGGCATCGATCTCGGCTCGGTACGCGAGGAATTGAGCGGCATGCGCGTGAGCGAGGTCATCGCGCCGCAGCCGCTCGCCCGCGTGTTTGCGCGGCACACCGTTGGGCTTGGCGATCCGCTCACCGCGGCGGACGGCACGCTTGATGACGGCCTGCCCTACACGCTGGAAGAAAACATCCGCGCCTACGGCCTGCGTTACTTCAAAATCAAAGTCTGCGGCAAGCCGGAGGCCGACCTGCCGCGCCTGCGCGAGATCACCCGCATCATCACCTCCAACTGCCCGGACGGCTTTCATGCCACACTCGACGGCAACGAGCAGTTCGACGACCTCGCCGCCTTCCGCGACTTCTACGCCACGCTCAGCGCCGATGCCGCGCTCGCGCCCTTGTTCCAGCACCTGCTGTTAATTGAGCAGCCCCTGCACCGCTCCAAAGCCTTGAACGAGGACGTTGCCGGTGCCCTGCGTTCCTGGACCGAAGGCCCCGGCATGATCATCGATGAAAGCGACGGCACCCTGGCCGACCTGCCGCGCGCCCTCGACCTCGGCTACCGCGGCACCAGTCACAAGAACTGCAAAGGCATCGTCAAAGGCCTCGCCAACGCCGCCCTGCTCCGCAAACGCGCCACCACCATCCCCGGCGGCCCGATCCTCAGCGGCGAAGACCTCGCCAATGTCGGCCCCGTTGCGTTGTTGCAGGATTTGAGTGTCATGGCCCTGCTCGGCATCACCCACGTCGAGCGCAACGGCCACCACTACTTCCGCGGCCTCAGCCTGCACTCCCCAGCCACGCAGGACGCAGTGCTCCACTGGCATGCCGGCCTCTATCACCGGCACGCCGAAAGCTTCGCCACCCTGCGCATCGAAAACGGCGCACTCGATTTGCCAAGCGTCAACGCTGCTCCCTTCGGCTGCGGCATCACGCTCGATCCCACTCAGTTCGAACCGCTCAACGCATGGATCAAACGCGGCGGCATGGGGGAGCTTTGAGGAACCCGGGAGGCTTCACCAGCCGCCGCCGAGCGCTTTGACGAGCATGACGGCGGTCAGGAAACGCTCCCCGCGAATGCGCGTGGCCTCCTGCTCGGCGCGCAGCAGCGTGCGCTGGCTGTCGAGCACCTCGTAGTAAGCCACGAGGCCGGAGTCGTAGCGCTTCTGCGAAAGTTCGAGCGCCTGACGGGCCGCGGCCACGGTGGTGTCCTGGGCGGCGGCCTGGCGCTTGAGGATGGCGAGCCCGCCAAGCGCGTCCTCGGCGTCACGTACCGCGCCGAGGACGGTTTGCTTGTAACTCGCGGCCCCCTGCTCATAGCGGGCTTTCGTGGCGTCGATGTTTGCGCGCACGCCGCCGCCGCGCAGCAGCGGCCATTCGATACTGCCCGGCCCGAGCCCCCAGACGCGACTCGGCGCGTCGGCGAGTTTCCAGAAGTAACTGGTCTGCGTGCCGCCGGTAAGGCCGATGGTGAGAGTGGGAAAGAGAGCGGCCTTCGCCACGCCGATTTCGGCGTTGAGTGCGGCCATCAGACGTTCAGCGGAGGCGATGTCCGGACGGCGCTCGAGCAGATCGCTCGGCAGACTGGCGGGGATGGCGGGCGGCGTGCCTCCGATCTCGATCATCGGCAGGCTGAAGCGCGATGGCGTGGTGCCGAGCAGCAGCGCGATGGCGTGCTCGAGCTCCGTGCGGCGTCTTTCCAGGCCGATGGCCTCCGCGTCAGTGGCGGAGAGGTCGGTCTCCGCCTGCGCGACGTCGATTTGAGCGATGTCTCCCTGCTCAAAGCGGGTGCGGGTGAGATCGACCGTGCGCTTTCTCAGCGCCACGGTGCGGCGCAGCAGGGCGATCTGCGCGTCCTGCGCCCGCAGCGCAAAGTAATTCATGGCCAGCTCGCTTTGCAGACCGAGCAGCGCGCTCCGATAGTCGGCCTCCTGCGCCTCGGCACGCGCGGCACCGGCGCGGCCCTGATTGCGGAGCCTGCCCCAAAAATCGAGCTCGTAGCTGAAGTCGAGCGCGGCGCCGAGAACGCTGCGCGTGCGACCGCCGGCGAACTGAAACTCCATGTTGCCGGAACTGCGACTGCGGTTGGCGTTTCCGTTCAGCGTGAGGAAGGGAAACAAATTCGCGCGGTCGGCACGGGCGAGCGCCTGCGACTCCGTGACGCGACTCAGCGCAAGTTGCAGCGTGGGACTGCCCGCTTCGGCCTGCTTCATGAGGCTGTTGAGACGCGAGTCGTTGAACAGGGTCCACCAGTTGCCGCGCTCCGCGTCGTCACGCGGACGGGCGGTGCGCCAGGGGCCGTCGGTTTTGAATTCCGTCGGCAGGTCGGGCTTTGACACGAGAAACTTGGGCGCGAGGTTGCACGCCGGCAGCAGGACCAGGAGGGGGAGGAGAGCGGTTCTGGGGTTCATTCTACTCGCTTTGAAGTTCGCGTTCGAGCTCGCGGCTCACATCGCCGATGGAGCCGGTGTTTTTGGAAATCAGGGAATAGACCATCGGCACGAGGAACAAGGTGACCACCGTGGCGAGCGACACGCCGAAGACAATCACCACTCCCACGACCATGCGCGTCTCCGAGCCGGCGCCGAAGCTGTACATGAGCGGCAGCGCGCCCATGACGGTGGACAGCGCGGTCATCATGATCGGGCGCAGACGCTGCTCGCAGGCGGTGAGGATGGCCTCGCGGAATTCGACGCCTTCATCGCGAAGCTGGTTGATGAATTCGACGATGAGGATGCCGTTCTTCGCGGCGAGGCCGATGAGCATGATGAGCCCGATCTGGCTGTAGATGCTCTGGCTCAGGCCCATGATCTGCAGGCCGAGCAGGGCGCCCGCGATGGCCACCGGCACGCTCAGCATCACCGTCAGCGGATGAACGAAGCTCTCGAACTGCGCGGCGAGCACGAGGAAGGCCACGAGCAGTGCCAGGCCAAAGATGAGCGCCATGCTGCTGGAGCTTTCCTTGAGCTTCAGCGCGTTGCCCTTGTAGCCGACGATGGCCGTGGGCGGAAGGTGGTCGCGGATGAGACCTTCCATGTATTCGAGCGCCTCGCTGAGGCTGTAGCCCACGGCGAGTTCGGCGTCGAAGGTGATGGAGCGCAGGCGGTTGTAGCGGTTCAGCGTGCCGCTGTCGGCGAATTCGTTGAAGGTGACCAGGTTCGCCAGCGGGATGAGCTCCCCGCTGCGGTCGCTGCGGACGAAGATGTTGTTGATGTCGGTGGGGCTGCGCTTGTCGGCGTAGCTGCCTTCGACGAGCACGTCATACTCCTCGCCCTGATGGATGAAGGTGGTGACGCGGCGGTTGCCGAGCAGCGTTTCCAGCGTGCGGCCGATGTTCGCGCTGCTGACGCCGAGATCGGCGGCGCGCGCCTGGTTGATGCTCACGCCGAGCTGCGGCTTCGTTTCGCGGTAGTCGCAGTCGAGGCCGATCAGCTTCGGATTCTCCCGCGCCTTTTCGAGGATGATGTCACGCCATTCGGCCAGTTCTTCAAAGGTGGGGCCGCCGACGACGATCTCCATAGCCTTGTTGAGGCCGCGAGCCAGCCCCTGACGCATGATGACGATCGTCTTGACGCCGGTAACGTCGGCCACGCGCCCGCGCACCTCGTTCATGATTTCAAAGCCGTTCCTCCGCTCGCCGTAGGGAGCCATGGTGACGACGCCGATGCCTTCATTGAAGTCGGAAGGCGTGCCGAACGAGCGCGGGGCGCGCACCAGCACGCGCGTGGCCTCCTTCGTCTCGTCGATGAGGTACATCATGCGGTCCTCCAGCTTGCCGACCATATCGACCGTGTAGTTGTAGGTCGAGCCCGGTGGCCCGGTGGCGGTGACGAAGAACGAGCCGCGGTCCTCGCGCGGCGTGAACTCCTCCGGGATCGTCTTCATCAGGAAAAAGCACAGCCCCGCCAGTCCGAGCACGACGGGAATCGTCGTGGCGGGAAAGTGCAGCGCCACGGTCAGCACGCGCCGGTAGCCGCGCTGCACGGCATTGAAGAAACGCTCCAGCAGCCGCGCCACCAGGCCGTCCCCTTCCCGTCCGCGCATGATTTTCGACGCCAGCATCGGCGACAACGACAGCGCCACAAAGCCGGAGAACACGACCGCGACCGCCAGCGTGACGGAGAACTCCGAGAACAGCCGCCCGGCATCGCCCGGCATGAAGGTGATCGGCAAAAACACGGCCAGCAGCACCAGCGTCGTGGCCACCACGGCGAATCCCACCTGCCGCGTGCCGCGATACGCCGCCACCAGCGGCTTTTCGCCCGTCTCGATGCGGCGGTGGATGTTTTCCAGCACCACGATGGCGTCATCGACCACGAGGCCGATGGCGAGCACGAGCGCCAACATGGTGAGCGTGTTCACCGTGTAGCCCAGCGCATCCAGCGCCATGAAGGTGGCCAGAACCGATACCGGCACGGCCACCGTCGGCACCAGGACGGCACGGAAGCTGCCGAGGAAGACGAAGATGATCACCACGACAAGAATCACCGCGATGATCAGCGCGCGATACACCTCGTGCAGCGACTCCTCGACGAAGACGCTCATGTCATAGCTGTTCTCCAGCTTCATGCCTTCCGGCAGCGACTCGCGCACGCGGTCGGCCTCCTCGCGCACGGCCTTCGCCACGTCCAGCGTGTTCGCCCGCGACTGGCGCACGATGCCCAGCGAGATCATCGGCACGCGGTTTCCTCGAAAGGTCACGCGCGGCTCCGAGGAGCCGAGCTCCACACGCGCCACCTCGCCCAGCCGGACCTGGTAGCCGCTTTCACCACGCGCGATGACGAGCCGCTCGAAATCCTCCGGCGTTCGGTACTCGCGGTTGATGCGCACGGTGAACTGCCTGTCCAGCGACTGCACCGCGCCGGCGGGCGGGTCGATGTTCTCACTCCGGAGAGCGTCCTCGACATCGTTGACGGTGAGCTGCCGCGCCGCCAGGGCCTCGCGGTCCAGCCAGATGCGCAGCGCATAGCGGTTACCGCCGCTCACGCGGACACGCGCCACGCCCGGCAGGCGGGAGAAGCGGTCCATCAGGTAGCGCTCGGCGTAGTCGGTGAGTTCCAGCTTGGCGTGGTGGTCGCTGGTGAGATTGAGATACATCAGGACCTCGGCGCTCATGTCCGTCTTGCCGACATTCGGCGCCTCGACTTCGTCGGGAAATTCGGACACCACCGGGCCGATCGCCTCGCGGATGTCGCTCGCCGCCGCGTCGAGATCACGGCCCAGGACGAACTCCACGGTGATCTCCGATTTGCCGTCCGTGCTCACGGAGGAGATGTTCTTGATCGACTCCACCATGCTCACGCGGTCCTCCAGCCGCTGGGTGATGCGCCGCTCCACCACCGCCGCCGAAGCGCCGCGGTAGTAGGTTTCGATGCTGACGATGGGCGGCTCGATATCCGGGTACTCGCGTACCTGCAGTCGCGTGTAGCTGACCACGCCAAAGGCGATGAGCAGGAGGTTCATCACCGTGGCCAGCACGGGGCGACGGACGCTGGTGTCGGAGAGCCACATGCGCCGCTACCTGTCCTCCTCCGGGTTGAAGGCATGCGAGGGTTCCTTGAAGTTGGCGGTCACCTTCACCGCCGCGCCGTCCAGCAGACCCACCAGGCCGTCCGTGATGATCACCTGGCCTTCCTTGAGGCCCTTGAGAATCTCCACGTAGCCCGGCTTGCGCCTGCCGATCTCCACTTCCACGCGCTTCGCCTTGTCACCTGCGGCCAGGGTGAAGACGTACTTCTTTGACCCGATCGGCACCAGTGCCCGCTCCGGGATGGAAAGAGACACGTTGGGGTCCAGTGAAAGCTTCACGGTCACCAGCATGCCCGGTTTCAGCAGCAGATCTGGATTTGGCACCTCCGCGCGGGCGGCGACGGAGCGCGTCACCGGATCGATCCGCGTGTCCATCTGCGCCAGCGTGCCGCCGAATTCCCTGCTGTCGTGGGAGGCCGCCAGCGCCAGGATCTTCGTGCTGCCCGGCGTCACGCTGCCCAGGCTGGTCTCCGGCACGGAGAAATCGACCTTCACCACGTCGATCTTGTCCAGCGCCGTGATCACCGTGCCCGGGGACACCAGGGCCCCCACGCTGATGCGCCGCAGCCCCAGCCAGCCGTCAAACGGCGCGGTGATGCGGCGGTCGGCCAGCTTTGCCTGGGCCTCGATGATTTTCTGCTGCGCGATGTCCGCCAGGGTCTGCCGTTCCTGCAGCCGTGCGGCGGGTGCGGCGCCGCTCTCCACCAGATTCTTGAGCCGCGCGATCTCCCGCTCCTCCTCCGCCAGCGTGGCCTGCGCGGAGGCCAGCATGGCCTGCTCCTCGGCGTCGCTCAGCGTCGCCAGCAGCGCCCCCTGCTTCACGAAGTCGCCGTCGTCGAAAAACAGGCCCGTCACCGCCTCCGTCACGTTCGGGCTGATGTCGGTGGACTCAAAGGCCCGCACCGTGCCGATCGCCGTCAAGTCCAGGGCGTAGTCCTCGCGGCCCACC
Source organism: uncultured Prosthecobacter sp. (assembly GCA_964452755.1). GTDB lineage: Bacteria > Verrucomicrobiota > Verrucomicrobiia > Verrucomicrobiales > Verrucomicrobiaceae > Prosthecobacter. Next base: position 245,515 of record CAYVQY010000004.1, read on the forward strand.
TTCGCAACCTCCACCTGCATCGCACCCTTCTTCCCGGGAGCGGACGTCACCCCCGACGAGGCCTGGCTCCTCATCCAGAACCACCATCCCCCCGCCACCACGACGGCGGTGACGATGATGAAGACAAAAAGACGTAAAAGGGCGCTCGGCCGGTGCTCAGACATGGGGGGAGGAAACAAACGCACCCAGCGCCCTTCGCTAGCAGCAAAGACACCCCGAAGGGGATTTTTTGTCAAGACAGCGTCAAGATCCAAACCACCGACCAGCGGGATGGGCTGTCATTCACCGGGCTGGTTCCACGAACCACGAAGTGGATTCGCCGTTCGATTGGAGACGCACAACCTGCCGGATTCAAACCGGGAGGTCCGGCGGCGTGTCCCGGAGCTTCGGACTGAGCGGCACAGGTTCCCCGCCGCGAGCGAGGTAGAGATCGTAGATCTGCCGGTCCAGGTGGTAGGAAGTAAAGGTAAGCAGACCGATGGTGAAGTACATGCCGACGCAGAGAGCAATGACGCCGAGAATGAGCAGGCCCATGCCGACAATCATCAGAAACAAAGTGGCCAGCACCTGCTCCTTCCAGGTCAGGACAATGAAGCGCTTCAGAAAGCCGAAGTCGAAGGCGGCCCCGAAATCCTGCGTGATGACGGCCCGAAGCATCAGCGGCTTGCTGAGCAGTACCATGAGCGTGATGCCAGCGGTGTAGCCAACGATCATGACCGCGAGCATCCCGGCAACGATCACTCCCGAAGGCTCCGCCTGCGGACCGCCCGCGGCGGAGCCGCCGGAGGTGAACGCAAGCATGAGGAACATGGGGGCCGCCATCGCCAGCCACATGACCGGTATGAGGACAAGACTCACGACCAACTGCACCAGAAACGGCCACACGCCACGCCCTAGGTATTTGCCAAAATGGCTGAAGTCGAATTCGGGATAGCCTGCCATATCCCAGGGACTGCTGCGGCCATAGAGGGCACCAATGTGCCAGCCCATCAGCACCAGTGGCCCCACGATCGGGATCAGCATGCACACGCCGCCGAGCAGGAGATTCGGCAGCCACTTGGGGCTTTTGAAAAAGTCGCTGACCGAGGCGGTGAAGTTCATCCGCCGACTTGGCCACAAAACCGTCCTGCAAGTCAAGCCCGCAAAATACCCCGCAGGCGTTAGAACTTGAAAATCAGAAGGTGGGTTCCGGCTGCTGACGGCCGGCCTTTGAGGCGCGGAGTCAGGAGGCGCTGGCTTTCAGGAGTTCCAGCAGGGCTTCGAGATGCCGGTCCGGTTTGACCTTTTCGAGGATGGCCGCGATCCGGCCTTCGGGATCGATGACAAAGGTGCTGCGCTCCGTGCCCATGTATTTTTTGCCGTAGAGGCTCTTCTCCACCCACACTCCGTAGGCCTCCACGATGGAGTGGTCTTCGTCGGCGATGAGCGGGAACGGCAGCTCCTGCGCGCGGATGAACTTCGCGTGGCTCTTGATCGAGTCCGTGCTCACACCGAAGACGAGCGCCTTTTGCGCGATCTTCTTCCAGCCGTCACGCAGGGCGCAGGCCTGCTTCGTGCAGCCCGGCGTGCTGTCCTTCGGGTAAAAGTAGAGCACCACCGTGCGCCCACGGAGTGCGCTCAGGGTGATCCGGTCTCCCTCGTGATAGTTTCCACCGATGACGGCGGCGGTGAAGTCAGGGGCGGGTGAATGCAGTGCAGGCTTGCTCATGAGAATTCTCTACGCATTGCCGGGCGGGATGAGGCCGGAAAATTCACTGCCGGGATTTCCGGCATGACCGCCTCCAGTTAAATTGTCAGGACTGCATCCACATCTCATTAGTTGTTTGACGCGGTTGGCAACCAGGAAATAGAATAAAAAACAAATTCAATATTCATCCATATGATCATCTGGTCTGGCCGCGGCATCCTTATTCCTATCCTCGCCATCTTCGGATTTGTTGGAGGAGCCGCAGGCGTGGGGTATGTCTCACGCCTCCTTGGAATCGCCCCTGAGAATTTCGCCAAATTCGCCATGTTTCTTACTCCCATTGTTCCGGTGGGCCTGCTCTGGTGGTTTGGAGGGACTTGGGGGAAAACCAAAGAGGAAACTCTTCTTGATCCTCGAACCCAGCAGATGGTTCTTCTCAAGTCGCGCCATACATTCTTCTTTCTGACGGCCAGGGTATGGGCGGTCTTTGCTGGTATTTTTGGTCTTTTGTTGGCGATGACTCCCGGGACAGGTCCTTCCGCAGCATCTTCCGGCAGCCACACAGTCAACAGCGCGTTCGAAGAGGCTGACAGCCTGCTAGTCGGGAAAAGCAAAGGGCTTGTCCACGGCAACAGCGAGGCGGCCAAGGAGCTCGCGAAGGAGTTCGCCGCGTTTTTGAAGGAAGCCCGAAACCAGGGCATCGAAAAAAATCCCTCCAAGTCGATGCTGTCCACGACTGGAGGCGAGTTTTTGACCTACTGCCAATTGACCCCGGAAAGATGTGCGTTCCTCGTTCATGTCCCGGAACTTCGACAATATACCGCCGGGGCGAAAGACTTCATTTCGGAAGCAGCATGGGTTGCCGCCCTTTCCGCATTGCAGTCACGCTTGGACGGTCTGAAGGAAATCTCGGTCGGTGTTCGGGGAGCCCTCCTCTATGATCGTGCAGTCATCGGCAAACCGGGACCTGTTGAGAATTACGAGAGCCTCCGCCTCAGTGACGTTCAAGGGAACTCGGAGAGTCGCCAGGCCCTGTCGGCATTCTTTGAAGCACCTACAGCCTTGGTGCCGCAGTCTTCCTTTGCGTCGGCCAAGCCTCCACCGACCGCCAAAGTTCAAAGCGCACCTGCTGTGGTTGCGACACCCAGCCCTCCGAAGCCGAAAGTCGCAGAATCGGCGACCATGCCCGCCCCCGAGGCCGGCTCTCCAGCGAGCCAGGCACAGCCCTCCCCACCGGCGCCCGAGACTCCCGTAGCTCATTTGCGCGACTGGAAGGATGTGAACGGAAAAAACCTCCATGCCGCGTTCGTGCGCTTTATGGACTCAGATCGGAAAGAGGCCGAATTTCAGCGCGCAGACGGCCAGTTCTTTGTGATCCCCTTGGAGCGATTTGCCGCGCCAGACCGGGAATACCTGCTCCGGCTACCCGCTTTTTGAGGCACAGTGCCCTTACAAACAGCATCAGACGACGAAGGGCCTCAGGTACCGAAAGGGTGCGGCAGTGAATGCACTGAATTAAGACCCATTTGGGATCAGAATCGAAGGCGTTTCTCCTCCTGAAACCTGCTTAACTCAGCGCCATTCGGGACAGGCTGCAACTGCGTGACAGGTGGATTGCATTCATGGTTTCGGCGTGCAGGATAGGTTCGGGAGACAATGGTTGGCAGCATGTTCGACTCGTCATGAATGGCCCCCTGACGCCGATACTCCGCCCGCCTCGCATCCTACTGCTGCGGCAGCATCAAATCGAGACGCTTCCCGCCACGAAGCACGACCGAGGGAATTTTCTCCCCGGGACGGTGCTTTTGCAGCAGATACCCGATGATCGCGCTCTCCGTCATGCGCTGCTTCAAATCTCCCGCCTCCACAAGGATGTCGTCTTTTTTGAATCCCGCCTGCTTCGCCTTCGCGTGCTCGCCGTACTGGCCGACGTGCGCGATGCGCAGCGCCATCTGCTGCTTGTCCAGGCCCAGGCTGGCGCGTTCCTCATCCGGGATGTCGTCCATCTTCATGCCGCCAAAGGCCATGGCCCGCATCGGCCAAGTGCCGACGCGGCGACCGATGTCCGATTTCATCCGCCAGCCGGAGGGGAGGTCAATGCTGAGTGCGGCCTGCGCACCTTTGCGGATGACCAGGGCGGACAAAGCTCCCGAATCAGGTGCTCGGTGCAACACCCAGCTCACGTCTGCGATGGAAACCAGGGGCTGCCCGTTCAGCGCCGTGAAAACATCTCCCGGCATCAGACCGGCCTTCGCCCCCGGAGAATCTCCGGCCACAGCCTCCACTCTTGCGATGTCATCCGTCGCCAGCGTAATGCCGAGCGTCTCGATGGAAGGCTGCGGGTAGATCCACTCCGCCGGCACCGCCTGGTTCCGGCTGCGGTAGTAGGCCCGGTAGGCGTCTCCGACCATGTGGCAGTGGACGCAGCTTTGCACGACCTTCCCGTCCCAGTCGAGCTTGCTCTGGTATTTGGCGGCCAGCTTTGGAAACTCGACCGGCGTCTGGTAGGGCACCGGCATGCCCTGCTTGCCGGAAAGGGCGGCTTTGTTGCCGGGATAACCCCCGTGAACGACCAGCGCCGCCTCCAGGGCTTTCTTGAAACTCGCCGTGGTCTTGTTCAGCGGATCCTTTTGGTGCAGCCATGAACCGTAGCGGCCGTAGATCGTGCCGTCGCCGTTGAACATGATGGCCGAAAACGACAGGTCGTAGTCAAACTGGAAGCGGGACAGGTCCAGCGCATTCGCATTGATCACCCGAACGCACACGAACTGGTCGAGCAGAGGCACCAGCTCGGTCTCCTGCAGCACGCTCGCATCGATGCCCGCGCAGGAGAGGCATGGCACGCAGCGCAGCACCACCAGCAGCGGCTTGCCGGTGGTCTTCGCCAACTGAAAGCCGCCCTCCACATCGTTCCAGTTCCACCGCGCATCGTTTTCCATCGTCGCCTTCTCATTGCGGACGGCGCCCTCGCGGTCTTTGACGGTTTCGGCGCCGAGTGGCGACACAAAAGCAGGCAACAGCGTGAAGAGAAGGATAGAAGGTTTCATGCGCAGGCTAAAACGCACTACCTGGCGAAATGTTTTGTCCCGGTTTTTAGAATGGACAGCCTTCCGTTTTCTCCGGTTAATCGACACCTGCCATGTCTGAAGTCACCGCTCTTTCCAAATTCGCCTGCCCGGCCTGCGGAGCCGAGGCGGTGTGGACACCCGCGAAGCACGCCCTCGTCTGCCCCTACTGCGGCACGGAGTCACCCGCCGAACTCAGCAACGATGGCACCCTGGTGGAGGAGAACGACCTCGTCGCGGCCTTGCGCGCGATCCCGGACGACCAGCGCGGCTGGGCGGCGGAGCGCAAGACGGTGAAGTGCCAGAGCTGCCATGCCATCTCCGTCTTCAACGAGACCCGCGTGGCGCAGAGCTGCGACTTCTGCGGCTCCCCGGCGATCCTGGCCGTGGAGGACGTCGGCACGCCCATCCGCCCCGGCAGCCAGCTTCCCTTCAAAATTCCCGACACCCAGGTGCGGGAGGACATCCGCCGCTGGTACGGCAGCCACTTCTGGGCGCCCAATGCCCTCGGCGGCAAAGCGATGACGGACACGCTGCATGGACTTTACCTTCCCTACTGGACCTTTGATGCGCATGCCGAATGCCCGTGGGAGGCCGAAGCCGGCCATTATTACTACACGACTGATAGCAAGGGTAAACGCACACGCCACACGCGATGGGAGTACGCCGCTGGTCATGTGAGTCATGATTTCGACGACCTGCTCGTGCCCGCTTCAAAAGGCGTGCATCCAAAACTCCTCGAAGACCTCCAGCCCTTCCCCACCACGACCGACCTCCTGCCCTACGATACGGGCTACCTCTCCGGCTGGGTCGTGGAGCAGTATCAGATCGACCTCGTCCATGCCGCGCAGGACTCCCGCGGCCGTATGGATGACAGCCTGCGCAGCCTTTGCGCCTCCCAGATCCCCGGAGACACCCACCGGAACCTGCAAATCTCTCCCGAGTACACCGGGGTCACCTTCAAGCATGTCCTGCTGCCCGTCTGGCTGCTGAACTACACCTACGGCACCAAGACCTACCAGGTCGCCGTGAACGGAGCCACCGGGAAGATCACCGGCGAGTATCCGCTGAGCTGGGTGAAGATCACCATCGCCATCGTCATTGGGCTGATCGTCGTCGGCATCATCCTCAGCCTGCAAAACTAACGCGCCGTGAGTTTCCGCTTCCGAGAGCTCCCCATCGTCATCGCGCTGCTCGCCATCTGCGTCTTCTTTGCGGTGAAAGAGCCCGCATTCCTCGGTGCGCGGAATCTTTCCATGCTTGCGACGGAACTTTCCATCACCGCGACGCTGGCCATGGGCATGCTGCTGGTCCTTTTGCCGGGTCACATCGACCTCTCCGCTGGCAGTGGTGTGGGATTGATCGGCGGCATCGCCAGTGTGCTGGTGTTTCACCACGAACTGCCCGCACCCGCCGCCCTCGTCCTCGGCCTGCTTTGCGGAGTCCTCATCTGGATGGCCATGGGTGCCTTCATCGTCTGCGAGCGCATGCCCGCCTTCATCGTCACGCTGGGAGCGCTCTTGATTTTCAAAGGACTTTTCTGGCTAGTGATCGACAATGCGACCGTCCCCGTCGCGCCCGGAGGGCAGAGTAATCTCTACTCCCTGCTTACCACCTACTACATGCCGCAAACATTCGGCTGGATGCTCGCCGCCCTGCTGGTGGCCGCGTTGATCTTCACCACCATCAGCGCCCGCAAGCGCCGCATCGCTCATGGATTCGCTGTGGATGACAAGGAGATGACCTTCATGCGCCTCTTCATCACCGCGCAGGCCATCGCGCTCTTCGTGCTCGTCACCGGCCAGTTTCGCGGCATTCCCCTGCCCTCCCTGATTCTCGGCTGCGTGACCATGCTCGTCTATACCGTGACACAGCACACCGCTCTCGGTCGTCATCTCTATGCCATCGGAGGCAATACGGAGGCCGCCTTCGTCTCCGGCGTGCCGATGAAGCGCAGCGTCATCGCAGCCTACGGCGGCATGGGCGCCATCGTCGCCGTCACCGGCTTCATGCAAACGGCCTATGCAGGCTCTTCAACGACGACCGTCGGCGATCTGATGGAACTCGATGCCGTCGCCGCCTGCGTCATCGGCGGTGTGAGCCTGCGCGGTGGGCGCGGCACCGTGCTGGGCGTGCTGCTCGGGGCCCTGATCATCGCCTGCCTGCTGAATGGCATGACGCTCATGTCCGTGCCGCCGGAGCGGAAGTTCATCGCCCGCGGCGTTGTGCTGATCCTCGCGGTGTGGATGGACATGCGGCTGAGCCGCCGCGCCTGATCATCACCAGTCGTCGCGCACGATCGGGCGCACACTTTTCAGCGCCTCCGCATGACGGGCACCGCAGGCCAGTCCGCGATAGCGGGAGAGCACCGTCTTCGTCTCCACCGCAGCGTCGGCCTTCGCTGGATCGTAGGGCTCATCGCGGACAAACGCCATGAGGCGTCCCAGCCACTCCCGCGAGGCCTCCCATTCACCGGACACGTCGATGTAGGTGTCCGGCTCGAAGCCGATCGTGTGCCCGGGCCCGTTGTCATACCAGAACACACGCGAAGGCGAGCGCACATCGTCGCGACCCAGCAGCCGTGCGGGCTGGTAAAGCGCCGCGTGGCAGATCGCGCTGGCCGCCTCGTGATCCGGGTGCCGGTCACGCGGCCATAGCATGAAGGCGGTGTCCGGCTTCACATCGGCCACGACTTCCGCCACCGCACGCTTCGTTTCCAGAGTCGGCTCAAAGCCCATGCTCTTCCAAGGCAGGAATCGCATCTCCATCCCGCGCTCAGCCGCGAGTTTCTTCGACAACTCCAGCAGATCCCGGTCCCGACCGCGCACGGGGGGCCAGTTCGTGTAGTCACCAATCAGACTCAGAATGACCACGCGCTGATGCTTTTGCACCGCACGCAGCAGCGTGCCGGGAATGCCAAACGGACAGTCGTCATAGTGGGCGCCAATGGCGAGGATCGTGCGTGTCATGCCGTCATGCTGACGGAAAGCACCTGCGCATGCAAGCCACCATTCAGGAAGGAACCGCCTCCTCCCGCCGTAATCACGCCGTCATGCTCACCTTCTCCGACCACAGTCAGGGTGCATCGCGTCTTCACAGGCGCGATTTCCTGCGCATTGGCGGCCTCGGTCTCGGCGGGCTGGCTTTGAGCGATCTGATGGCGGCCTCGCAGAAGAAGTTGCTCAAGGACAAGTCCGTCATCTTTCTCTTCATGCACGGTGGGCCGTCGCAGTTCGAGACTTTCGATCCTAAGATGGATGCGCCCTCCGAGATCCGCAGCGTGACGGGCGAGATCAAGACGTCGATCCCCGGCGTCACTTTCGGCGGCACGTTTGAGCGGCTGGCGCGGCTCGCGGACAAGTTCAGCATCGTTCGCTCCTTCGTCACGGGTGACTCGGTGCACGACATCAAGACCATCGTCGGCAAGGACACGATGAAAGCGAATGTCGGATCACTTTACTCCCGCATCGCCGGACCGCTGCGCAAAGGCAGCGCCATGCCGACAAACGTGGCGTTATTCCCGCAGGCCATTTCGTCGTCGGCCATGCCGGTCATCAAGAAATTCGGCGACTTCACCTCCAGCGGCGAATTCGGAGCCACCTACCAGCCGTTTGTTCCCGGAGCTGGCAGCGGAGCACAGGCGGACATGACGCTCAATCTCCCACAGGCCCGGCTCGACGACCGCCGCATGCTACTCGCCTCACTGGACCAGTGGAATCGCGCCATGGATGCCAGCGAGGCGCTTGGTGGCGTTTCCGACCTTCAATCGCTTGCCTTCGATGTGCTGCGGCGGGGCGTCTCCGATGCGTTCGACCTCTCCAAGGAAGACCCGCGTCTCATCGAGCGCTATGACACCTCCAAGCTGTTGCCCAAGGAACGCATCAGCACGCAGTGGAACAACCGCGAGCACTACGCCGACAACGCCGCGACGCTCGGCAAGCTGCTGCTCATGGCCCGCCGCCTGTGTGAGCGCGGCTGCGGCTTTGTCACCGTCACCACCAGCTTCGTGTGGGACATGCACGCCGACAACAACAACGCCCCCTGCCGCACCGGCATGGACTACGTCGGCCGCCCCTTCGACCACGCCGTCTCCGCATTGATCGAGGACCTCGAAGCCCGCGGCCTGAGCGAAAAAATCATGCTCGTCTGCTGCGGCGAGATGGGGCGCTCGCCGAAACTGAACGTGAAAGGCGGCCGTGATCACTGGGGCGGCCTCGCTCCGCTCATGATCTACGGTGGTGGTTTGAAAATGGGCCAGGTCATCGGCCAGTCCGCACGCGATGGAGGCGAACCCGCTTCCGATCCGGTCACCATCCCCGATTTGATCGCCACCATCATGCACACGCTCGTCGATGTCGGTGAAGCGCGCGTCACCGACGGCCTGCCGCCGGGACTGCTCAACGTGCTCACTCGCGGCCAGCCGATTCGGGGGCTGGTATAATCAATACCCCAGCCAAGGCCCGAGCCACTTCTCCGCTTCTTCAAGCGTCTGCCCCTTTCGCTTCGCATAATCCTCGACCTGATCTTTCGCCAGGACGCTGATGCCGAAGTAGTGCACGTCGGGATGACTGAAATAGAGGCCGCTGACGGCGCTGCCGGGATGCATGGCCATGCTTTCCGTGAGATCGACGCCGGTTTTCGCGGTGGCATCGAGCAGATCGAAGAGGATGGGCTTCTCGGTGTGGTCGGGCTGTGATGGATAGCCCGGTGCCGGACGGATGCCGCGATAGCGTTCTTTGACCAGATCCTCGTTCGTGAAGTCTTCGGGCTTCTCATAACCCCAAGCCACGCGCGCCTGCTTGTGCAGGTATTCGGCAAAGGCTTCTGCAAGACGATCGGCGAGCGCTTTGACGATGATCGCGCTGAAAGGATCGTGCGCCTTCTCGGACTCATGCGCGAAGTCGTCCGCACCATGGATGCCGACGGCGAATCCGCCGATGTAGTCGGCTCGGCCGCTTTCCTTAGGCGCGATGTAGTCGCTCAGAGCATAGTTCGGCGTGTCCTTTTTGATCACCTGCTGGCGCAGCGTGTGAAAGACGGTTTTCACGCTGCTGCGCGTGTCATCGGCATAAACTTCGATGTCGTCGCCGATGCTGTTTGCCGGGAAGAAACCGTAAACGCCGCGCGGCGTGAAGCGCTTCTCGGCGATGACGCGATCCAACAGATCATTGGCGCTCTTGAAGAGCTTCACCGCTTCTTCTTCAGCTTTCACTTTCATCTCGGCGTCTTCATGCGCAGAGGAGAAACGACCTTCGGCGCTGATCCAGCGACCACGCAGCTCCCACGAGTGGAAGAAAGGCGACCAGTCGATGAACTCGCGCAGCGTGGCGACCATGTCGGTGCCTTCGTAAGTCTTCGTGCCGATAAAATTCGGCTTCGCGATCTCCTGCGTGCTCCATTCGCACTTGAAGCCGAGTTCACGCGATTCGGCGAGACTCAGCAGCTTGCGCTCCCTCTTCTTGCCGTATTCTTCACGCAGACGCACATGACGCGCTTCGTTTTCGGCGATGTAGGCATCGCGGTTCTCTTCACTGATCAGCGACGTCGTCACGGGCACGCTGCGGGAAGCATCCAGCACATGCACGATCGGTCCCGAGTAATGCGGCGCGATCTTGATGGCCGTGTGCGCGGGGCTGGTGGTGGCACCGCCGATCAAAAGCGGAATCTTCATGCCACGACGTTCCATTTCGGCCGCGACATGCGCCATTTCATCGAGAGACGGCGTGATCAGGCCGCTGAGGCCGATGACGTCCGCGCCTTTCTCGATGGCGGCGGCCAGAATCTTGTCGCATGGCACCATGACGCCGAGGTCGGTGACTTCGAAGCCGTTGCAGGCCAGCACGACGCCCACAATGTTTTTGCCGATGTCATGCACGTCACCTTTGACCGTGGCCATGATGATCTTGCCCGCGCTGCGTTGCGCCGGATTCGCCAGCTTCTCGGCCTCCATGAAAGGCTGCAAATACGCAACGCTCTGCTTCATCACGCGCGCACTCTTCACGACCTGCGGCAGGAACATTTTACCCGCGCCGAAGAGATCGCCAACGACGCTCATGCCGTCCATCAGCGGTCCTTCGATGACGAGCAGCGGCTTGCCGAGCTTGTCGAGCGCCTCCTGGGTGTCCTCGTTGATGAAGTCGGTGATGCCTTTGAGCAGCGCGTGTTCAAGGCGTTTCTCGACCGGCGCGTCACGCCAGCCGAGGTCCTGTTCGACTTTCTTGCCACCGCCCTGCCCTTTGAACTGCTCGGCGTAATCGACGAGAATCTCCGTCGCATCGGGACGGCGGTTCAAGAGCACGTCCTCGACCTTGTGAAGCAATTCCGGTGGAATCTCCTCATACACCTCGAGCATGCCGGCATTCACGATGCCCATGTCCATGCCGGCCTTGATCGCGTGATAAAGGAAGGCGCTGTGCATGGCCTCGCGCACCTTGTTGTTGCCGCGAAAGCTGAAACTGATGTTCGACACCCCGCCGCTGACCTTCGCGCCGGGCAGGTGATGCTTGATCCAGCGCGTGGCGTTGATGAAGTCGAGCGCGTAGTTGTTGTGCTCCTCCATCCCGGTCGCGACGGTGAGGATGTTTGGATCAAAGATGATGTCCTCCGGCGGGAAATCGACTTCATCGACGAGGATGCGATACGCCCGCTCGCAGATGCGGATTTTCTCGTCGTAAGTAGCAGCCTGACCGTTCTCGTCGAAGGCCATGACGACCGTGGCCGCGCCGTAGCGCTTGATGGCACGCGCACGTTCCTTGAAGGCTTCTTCGCCTTCCTTCAGCGAGATGGAATTCGCGATGCCCTTGCCTTGCAACATCTTCAAACCGGCCTCGATGATCTCCCACTTCGAGGAATCGACCATGAACGGCACCTTGGCCACTTCCGGCTCGGTTTGCAGCAGGTTGAGGAACTTCGTCATCGTCGGCACGCCGTCGATGAGGCCCTCGTCCATGCAGATGTCGATCACGTTTGCACCGTTCTCCACCTGCTGACGCGCAATAGCCACGGCTTCCTCGAATTTGCCTTCCTTGATCAGCTTTGCGAACTTCGGTGAACCGGCGACGTTCGTGCGCTCGCCGATCATGAGGTAGTTTGCCTCCTTTGTGTGATTGTAAGGCTGAGAGCCGCTCAAACGCATCACCGGCTCCGGTTGTGGCACATGGCGAGGCTCCAAACCTTCCACCGCTTTGGCGATGGCGGCGATGTGCTCCGGCGTGTTGCCGCAGCAACCACCCATGATGTTCACGAAGCCCGACTTCGCGAAATCCGTGGCAAAGTTTGCCATGTCCGGCGGCAACAAATCGAAACCCGTTGGTGCGAGCGGGTTCGGCATGCCAGCGTTTGGATAGGCGGAGACAAAGCAATCCGCCTTCGTCGCCAGCTCTTCGAGGAACGATCGCATCTTGTCCGGCCCGAGCGAGCAATTCAGGCCGATCGACAACGGCTTCACATGCCGCATCGCATTCAAATAAGCTTCCGTGATCTGACCAGAGATCATCGTCTCACCGCCGGGTCCAACCGCCGCAGAAATCTGCACAGGAAGCTCGACGCCATCCGCTTCAAACACTTCGCGAATCGCCACGAGTGCGGCCTTGGCATTGAGCGAATCGAAAATCGTCTCCACCATCAGCGTATCGACGCCACCAGCGATCAGCGCGCGGATTTGATGAGCGTAGGCCGTCTTCACCTGATCGAAGGTCACATAGCGGAAGCTCAAGTCCGAGAGGTCCGGGAACTGCGACAGCGATACCGTCAGCGGCCCCACCGCACCCGCGACGTAACGCTTGCGCCCCGTCTTTTCGGCGATTTGATCCGCCCACTTCCGGCACTGCTGCGCCGACTCGAAATTGATCTCCCAAGCGAGGTCGTTGAGGAATTTGTCGTCGATGATCTTCTGGAAAAACTCGGGATCCTTCCGCCCGCCCTTCTCACGCGGATCCTCCACAAAGAACTCGCTCTGCGCGATGCTGGTGGCCGAAAACGTGTTCGTCTCGATGATGTCAGCACCGGCCTCCAGGAAGCGGCGATGAATGTCCTCGATGATGTCCGGCCGCGTGATCGACAGGATGTCCCCGTTGTTCAGGATGTCCTTTTCGTTGTCCCGAAACCGCTCCCCACGGGCCGAGGCTTCGTCGAGCACGCCCTTGTCCTTGTAGCCACGAATCGTCGTCCCCATCGCCCCATCGATCACGAGGATGCGCTGGCGCATGGCGGCTTCGAGTTCAGGGCGGCAATTCGGGCGGGAAGGCATGTTCGAAACTAACCCTCCAACCGGGCAGGTCAACCTTCATATCAACGCATCATGTTTTGAGCATATGAAAGAACTTCTAGTTTATCGGAGCACAATCCGTTATACCGACACATGCCCGCCAAACCCAAAGCAACGCCCTCGGAATCCAGCCCTGAGGCCATCAACGAGAATCTTGGGAGACGTGTGAAGAAGCTGCGCGGAGATCGCGGCTGGTCGCTGGAGGAACTCGCCAACGTCAGCGGCGTGAGCCGTTCCATGCTCAGCGAGATCGAGCGTGAGAAGGCGAATCCGACGCTGACTGTCACCTTCCGCATCGCGCGGGCCTTTGGGCTCACCTTGCAGGAGCTGATCGAGAGCGCGGAGGCCAGCGCGTCGAAAATCCAAGTCATCCGAGCCAACGACCGCGCCCAGGTCTATCGTAGTGACAAGCAGTGCGAGATTCGCACGCTTTCGCCGATCAATTTGGAGAAGGACGTGGAGTTTTACGAGCTCTCGCTCAAATCAGGCGGTGCCTTGCGCAGCCAGGCGCACTTTGAAGGCACGCGCGAGTTCCTCACCGTCGAGGAAGGCAGCGTGCGCATCGAATCCGACCAAAACACCGAAGAACTCGCCAAAGGCGACTCCGGCACCTACCGCGCCGACGTGCCGCACGCCATCGTCAACACCGGCAAAGGCGAGGCACTGGTGTTTCTTGTCGTGATTTACCGCTGATTCATTTTCCAACCCAACCATGAAGCCAACCATTCTCCTGTCCCTCCTGCTCTGCGCCGTGGCGCATGCTCAAATGCCCCCCGCGCTCGTGAACGCGGAACGCGCGAAGATTCTCGAAGGCGTGAAGTCCGTGCCGAAGGCCGGTTCGCCGGGGCCGATCGGTATCTGGGGGCAGATCGCGTTTCCGATTCTTGCCGCACCGGACAAGGATGGCGTGGAGATCGCGGTCGCGGCGGCGGCTGCCTATCAAAAGGGGCGTTTTATTCTCTTCGGACACAATAGCTATCTCAATGGCGGCGAGGGCGGCGATCACGCGAAGCTGATGGAGAACTGCGTGAAGTGGGTGGGCAACAAGGAGAAGCCGCGTGTCGGTCTGAAAGGCGTGAACGCGGTGAACTTCTACAAGCAGCGCGGTTTCAATGCGGAAACCTTCACCACCGTGGACAAGAAGAGCCTCGGCGACTACGACGTCGTCATCATCAACATCCAGGGCGTCACGAGCGCAGAAGAGGGAGCCGCCCTGGCCGAATTCATCCAAGGCGGCGGCGGTTTCATCGGCGGCATGACAGGCTGGGCCTATGGGCAAACGAGCGGAGGCAAGGACCTGGCCCTCTCGCACGGCGTGAACCAGGCGCTGATGCCCGCAGGCATTGCGATCACCGACATGAGCGCGTTCGATCAGTTGCGCAGCTTCGAGGCACGCGCCGAATTGCCTTCGGACATGAACGCCTCCGACGCCATCAGCGCGATCAAGAAGCAGCGCGACGGCGGCCCGGCGCTGACGGCGGAGCAAATGAAGCAGGCCATGAACGCCATCCAGATCGCCATGGCGGCGCAACCTCCAGACCGCAGCAATCTGAAGAACGCCGTGACCGCCGCACTCGGCAACGCCGGGGCCGATGCGCCGGCTCCGAAGGACAAAGAACCGCTCACCGACACGCAGCATGCCGCCGCTCGCCTGCGTCTCGGTATGGAGACGCGCATGCTGAGGCTCGCAGGAGCGGACGGCATCAAGGCGCATCCGGCGCATGTCGAATTCCCCGGCAGGGTGCCCGAAGGTACGCCGCGCATCACGGGCGAAGTGAAAATCACGCCGAGCATTCCCGGCTGGACGAGCACGGGGCTTTACGCCGCGGCAGGCGAGGTCATCACCGTCACCCTGCCGGAAAAATACGCGGACAAAGGCTACGCGGTGCGCATCGGCTGCCACAGCGACACGCTTTACCATCTCGACAAATGGCAGCGTGCGCCAGATATCACGCGCAGCGACACGCTGGGTGCGGCGACGACGAAAACGGCCAGCGCATTCGGCGGATTGATCTACATCGTCGTTCCGATCCGTGCAAAAGACGACGAACCGTTCACCGTAGCGATTCAAAACACCATCTCGGCACCGCTGTTCGTGCTTGGACAGGACGACGATGCCAAATGGAAGGAAATCCGCATGCGGCCTGCACCATGGGCGGAAATGGCCTGCGACAAGCTCATCATCTCCTTTCCCACCGAAGTCGGCCGCCTCGTGAACAATCCCACCGAACTCATGACTTTCTGGAAAAAGGTCGTCGAAGCGCAGGACGACGTTTCGAACCAAACCGCCGAACGCAAACGCCCCGAGCGCATCGTCGCCGACGTGCAGATCAGCGCCGGCTACATGCACAGCGGCTATCCGATCATGATTCCGACCAGCGCCGCACCGGAAATGGTCACACTGAACAAGATCAAATTCCCCGGCTGGGGCTTTTACCATGAAATCGGACACAACCACCAGCGCGGTGACTTCACCTTCGACGGCACCGGCGAGGTCACGAACAACGTCATCGGCATGTACTGCTACTACGAGGTCTTGAAGAAGGACTGGCTCATCGGCCACGGCGCGATCAGCGAAGAATCACGGAAGGAGCATGTGCAGAAGATCAAAAAAGCGGCCAACAAGTGGCAGGAGTGGAAGAGCAGCCCATTCCTGGCCCTCACCACCTACATCCAGCTCGTGCAGGAATTCGGCTGGGAAAGCTGGCGCAAGTATCTTCACAGCTTTGCTGACCCAAGCTTCGGCCCCGCACCGAAGGGCGATGACGAACGCCGCGACCAGTTCCTCGTGCGTTACTCCAAGATCGTGAACAAAAACCTCGGTCCATTCTTCGACACCTGGGGCATTCCGGTGAGCGCTGGCGCGAAGGCGGAGGTGAGCAAGCTGGAGACGTGGATGCCGAAGGGGATGTAAGTGCGGACCCGGGGCAGTCTTACAATGCCCCACCGTTGCGGCGGCGGCGCATCATCAGGCCCAGGAGACCCAGCATCAGCAGAAGGCCGCGCGCAGGCTCCGGCACGATGACCACCACGCCATAGGTCGTGAAGGCGGAGGTGTCGAATGCCAGCCCGCCGAGGTTCACACTGCTGAGATCAAGCTGCCCGAGTCCGAAACCACCCAGTTGGGTGGTTCCCACGGTGCTCCAGTCCAGCAATTTGTAGATTTGACCGAGAGAGTAAGAAGGGCTGTTGTCGAGCAGCTTGATCGTTCCTCCCCCCGAAAAATCAAAGCTGCCGTTAGTCAGGATGAGGCTGTCATAGTCACCGGACTGGGACCATATGCCAGTGTAGGCCCCACCCGAAGTGCCACCGTTGTTGTCGAGGTAAGTCAGGGCGTCGCTCACCGTCCAGTCAAAGCTGCCGTCAATCTGAGTTGTGGATGTCAGTCCAAGCTGGATCTGCCCGCCATTCTGAACCTCAACCGCCGTGCCGACGGCCGTAAAAACCAGGGTTTTGTTGCTGGCATCAGTGTTACCCACACCAGGAGCCAGGGCAGCGCCGCTACCTATGATGGTGCCTCCGGCGATGCTGCCGGATCCGGAGAGCTTGGTACCGGTGTTACTGACCGTCACTGCACCTGTGCCACTCAGCAAACCGCTCGCACCGTCACCAATTTGGAGAGTTCCTGCGGTGACATTGGTGGCACCTGAATAGGTGTTCGCCCCCGAAAGCACTTGCGTGCCAGCGCCAGTCTTGGTCACCGATCCGGTGCCGCTGATCACACCGCTGTAGGTGCTGGTGGCGAACCGATTGTACACCAGTGCGGCATTGTTCACGATGCTCAAACTGCTGCCGATCGTGCCGTCATTGCCGCTGGCGCCGTCACCGAGCTGCAACGTGCCCGCGGAGATGGTCGTGGTGCCGCTGTAGGTGTTTGCACTCGTCAGAACCGTCGTCCCTGAGCCTGCCTGGATCACCTGCCCGGTCCCTGAAATGATATTGCTGACGGTGTAGCCGTTGCTGCGGTTAAAGGTGAGCGTGGCGTTGTTGGTCACTCCGCCGGTGCCCAGGGTGCCGGTGGTGGAGCCGCTGCCGACCTGCAGCACGCCGCCGCTGATCACGGTGGTGCCCGCATAAGAATTGGTGCCTTCAAGGATCAAAGTGCCCGCCGTGGTCTTGGTGAGCGTTCCACCCCCATTGAACCGGAACAGATTCTTCAACGTTCCAGACTGGGCATCAAGCGTAACAGCATTGACGGCACTGCCGATCGTGTTGCCGCCCATGTCGAGCGTACCGCCACGCAGAATGATGGTGGCCGTGCTGGTGCCTGCGGTGGCCCCGCGAATAATGTCACCTGCCACCGTCAGCGTCCCGCCGCTGATGTCCACCACACCCACTGCGGTGCCGCCAACAGCCGAGGCCTGGCCAAGACGTATCGAATTCCCGCCAAAAGCTGCGATGGTCACTGTTCCACCACTCACATTCAATGTGCCGGTGGAAGTGCCGTTGCCTGCGGCGTTCACACCGAGTTGCACGGGACCAGAGGTGTTGTTGATGGTGGTCGCGCCTCCACCAAGATTCATGGTGCCCGTGACATTCCCGCCGGTGGTGGCAGACGCCTTGTTGCCGACCAGCAAGTTGTCCACATTCAAGATGCCGGTGTCAAAGCTGAAAGTGCCGGTAGCACCCGCAGCCGTGGCCCCGGTGCGGGAAGCGATTGTCAGTGTGGACAACATCAAGTCTGCCGTGTGACCGTTCACGTCAAAAGTTCCGACCGGAGCCGAGCCTGTGGTGGCACTGAGGTTGGCCACATTCAGGGTGGCTCGTCCATTCACCGGATCTGAGAAGCTGCGGATGGTCAGGGTGCCCGTTCCACTGTTGAAACTGAGATTCCCATGGCTGCGACCGCTGCTGTTGGCTGCGATGCTGATCGTGTTCGCAGCAAGGAGATTGGTGCCACTTCCCAGCTTGATGGTCTGTGTGACCGCGCTGTCGGGTGAGTCCTGAGAGATTGTGGTGGCGATGATCGTGCTGTCTGCGGCAAGAATAAGGGTGGAGCCCTTGGTGGCCGTCCCGCCAGAGTTGGTCACGTCTCCGATACGCAGCGTGCCGGTGCCAAGGTTGGCATAGAAGGTGGACAGGCCGCTCATGTCCCACGTCGCGCCATTGCTAACGTCGGTTGTCACATTGCCTCCCAGGCTCACGTTGAGATTGGTTGGTTGCCCCACCCCGCCGATGGTCAACGTGCCAACACCTGTCACGGTGAGCTTTGTAACCGTGTTTCCTGTGGCACCCACCAGCACAGAGCCATTCAGCCGCAGTGTTTGACCGCTGCCAATCGTGATCAGGTTTTCCGATGTTGAATTCGTCTGCACGACAGTGGCACCGCCGAAGATGACGCTGCCACCGCCGAGGTCCAGGGTGCTCACATTGGCACCTCCGGCTGTGCCGACTGTCAGCCCGCCTGTGAGGCTTGCGCTGTTGGTGATGGCCAGGGTTCCGCCATCGAGAATGGTGGCCCCTGAGTAGTTGTTTGCCGCAGTGCTGCTAAGTCCGGAGAGAACCAGTTTGCCGGGGCCGCTCTTCGTGAGACTGAAGGTGTTCACTCCATCATCGAGCACCCCGCCCACGGTCAGCGTGGTAGCCGCATTGGCGGTGGTGATGCCCAAACTGGCCCCTAGAGTGACGGTGCCACCGCCAAGATTGAGGCTGTTTGTCCCGGTGAAGGCAAAACTGCCGTTCCAGACCTGGAGATTGCTTCCCGCATTGGTCACGAGCGAGCCGAGGGTGTTGTCGATCGTGGAACCTGAAGCAAGGGTCAACGTGCCCGTGCCAAGGGCGTTGTTGTTGTTGATGTTGAGGATGGTTCCCGCAGAAGTGGTCACTCCACCACCTGCGGCGGAATTGTTGCCAACGAGCGTGAGTGTCCCCTGAAGCAGACTGGTGAGCCCGTCATAGGTGTTGTTGCCGTTCAGCACAAGGGTGCCCGCCCCGGCTTTGCCCAAGCCCCAATTTCCGCCCCCATCTCCGATGATCCCGCCCACGACCAGTTGCTTGTCAACGATCTGCAGGATGGCATTGACGCCGAGCGTGAAGGCTCCGGTGCCGAGGTTGAGATCATCCGTGCCAGTGAAGGAGAATGACCCGTTCACCACCACCGCGTTGTTGTTGGTGAGAGTGAGCGATGATCCCGAGGTGTTGTCGAGAACAATGCCTGGGCCGAAAGTCAGAGTTCCAGTCCCTGGAGCTGTGCCCTTGCCGATATTCAATGTGCCAGCCGTGATGGTCAGCCCGCCAGCCCCTGTGTTGGCAGTGGCACCATTCAGGGTCAGCGCTCCCGCGCCGGTTTTCGTCACACTGTTGTTGAAGACAACGGCTCCGCTGATCGTCAGGGACGATCCGTTGGCGCCGGTGCCGACCACTTCCCATGTCTGCATCGCACCCGTGGCGAGGGCTGCGGAGATGGTCACTGCCCCGGCGTTGTCGGCCACGGAGATGCCATTGTTGGAACTGACGGGTGTGAGGGTGAGTGTGCCACCGCTGCCCGGGTTGATGGTGAAGGCTGTCACACCTGACGGCGAGGCCAGGAAGCGCAGACTGTCCGCCGTGCGGCCGCCATCCAGAGTCGTGGTGATGATGGAGCCTGAAGTGAAGGCGGCATTAGTGGTGCTGAAGACGAGCGTGTCGGTCGCACCCGGCAGCGTCGGCGCGTTGTTGTTCCCGTCTTCATCCAAGGCCCAGTTGGTATTGCCACCATTGTCAGTAACCCAGGAGCCATCCTGGTCCCCCTGCCAGTAGCGCAGCGTCAGAGCGCTGACCGTGAGGCGCAGAATGGTGTCACCAGACACCGAGGCAAAACTGTAGTTCGGACCCGAAGGCGCGGTTCCAAGCACAAAGGTGGCCCCACCCAGGCCGCCGAGCGCAGAAGTGATGAGGTCATAGGTGCCCACTCCCAGGCTGCCCAAGTTGCTCAGGTTCATGGTAATGGTGCCTGCCAGCACCGGAGCGTTCATGGTCAGCGCCAGCACGTCATTGGTCCCGGGAGCGTTGAGGTCGAAGCCCAGGGCACTGCCATCCGCCAGACTCAGCGAGGTGATGGCCGTGATCACAGCGGCGCTGTCATAGAGATTGAGGGTGGCACCGCCAGCCACGGAAATCCCGCTGATGCCGCTGGCGGTGAATCCCGCATTGAGCGTGCCGCCTGAGATCGTCACACTTCCGCCGTTCAGGTTGGTGGTGTTTGAAACAGTCACCGTGCCCGCGCCTGTCTTGGTCAGGTTGCCCGCTGCGGCAGTGGTGATGCCACCGCTGAGCTGCAGAACCCCGAGCGCGAATGTTGTGTCAAAAGTGGCTCCCGAAGTGCCGATGCTGACCACGCGGTTGGTTGTCAGGTTGGAGGTTGTAGGGCTGTTGAAGCGAAGAGTGCCGCCATTGATGCCCAGCGTGTTTCCAACGCCTCCGCTTCCAAGCTGGTCACCGGAGGTGAATTCAAGCACGCCACCGTTGATGTTCACCGCATTGTCAAAGGTGCCACCCAGACCGTTGTTGGCCAGCAAGACCGTGTCGGCCGTCGTTTTCGTCACATTTGCAGAGCCGGCCAGTCCGCCCGCACCGGTGAAATCCACCGTGCCGCTGCGCAGGTCGAAATCCGTCGATGACGTGAGCACGCCGGTACTGCCGGTAATGCTGCCGCTTTGCAGGGAGACCGTGGCCACAGATTCTGCGCGAGTATTGACGTCCAGAGTACCGCCGTTGATCGTCACATTGCCAACGTCCGCCAAGATGGTGCCAGAAGCCCCGCCCAAAGCCAGTGTGCCTTCATTGACGAAAGTGCCGCCTGTGTAGGTGTTGACGCCGGACAAAGTCAGCGTGCCCAATCCGGTCTTCGTGAGGCCGCCGGAGGTGTTGGCGACCAGTGTTCCCACCGTGACGCTCGCCCCCGTTCCGCCACCACCCGTCAGCACCACTGTCGGTGCGGAGGTATAGGTGCCCGGCGAAGTGATCACGATTTCCGTAACCTCCCCGCCGCTGATGACGGCATAACCGGCCGCAGGAGTGCCTCCCGCCGCCAGGGTGCCACCGATGAATTGCACCAGAGGCGCTCCCACATAACCGGATCCACCTGTCACGGTCAGGCTCGACTGAGCCACGCCGTCAGCCGTGGCGGCCACGACGGGGTTCTGGATCGTCACGCTATTGCCGTTGGTGTCCACCGTGAGGCCCCCCGTGAAGTCTTGGGCAGTGCCGACGTTGTCTATTGCGCCGAAATTCGTCACAGTCACAGTCTGGGCCGCGACCGTTCCTGGGAAGGCATTGCTCAGAGTGGCTGTGGCCCTTAGCGTGCCGCCCGCGAGGTTAATGTAGGTATTCTGGCCGGTGCTGGTTCCGGCACTTTGGGCGACATTCGATCCCGTGGTGAATGTGCCCCCCGCCAAGTTTAAGAAGCCGGTATTGTTATTGCCGCCGTTGCCGTTGCCTAAAACCACGGCGCGGTTTGTCGTGATGAACGTGCCCCCGGTGATGTTGAACACGCCGTACTGGTTGGCCTGCTCCATAAAAACGCCAAAATTGGAGCTAGCCCCCGTGCGGTCCACAGTCCCACCCGGACCGATGGTGAGCGAGCCGAGCGCTCCAGCCGTGGTGTAAACGATCATGCCCCACTCGCCATTGATGTTGAGCGTGCCGCTGCCGCCAACGTAAGCAGTGGCCGCACCGTTTCTGGCGAGTATGAACCTGCCAAGAATGTTGGTGGTGCCCCCGGTGATGTTTAGGGAGCCGAACCCACTTGCATGATTGGAGAGGAAGCTGCTGACGGTGGTGCTGGTGCTGGTGAACGACGCTGTCCCTGCTGTTTGGTTATAAATGGCATTCGCTCCGGCAACTGTCGCACCAGTGAACTGCAAGTAGCTGGAAATGGTACCGCTGAGGTTCAACACCGATGTCCCGGCCGTGCCGCCCAGCACAAAAGCGGGCCCGGCACTGGTGGTGCTGTTTCCCGTCTGCGTGCCTGTGATGAACAAGCTGCCTGCGCTGACAGTCGTGTTGCCAGTGTAGGTGTTGTTGCCACTCAGCGTGAGCTGTCCGGTACCGAGCTTGGTCAACCCCAGCGTGGCAGCGGCGCCGTTCTGAATGGTCCCTGCAAACAGGGTGCTCGTGTTGTCGCCGCCGACGGTGAGCACCACGTTGCCAGTGGCAGCTCCGTTTTCCAAAACCGACCCGGCCGCGCCCGTCAGAGAGATCAACGTCTGGGCAAAACCGTTCAAACGCAGCGTTCCCGTCGCGCCGACCGTGAATGCCGAATTGCTGTTGAAGGCGTTGGCTGATCCCGCTCTGAGAACACCTGAGCTGACGGTGGTGGTGCCCACATAAGAGTTGTTCGCTCCAGACAAGGCGAGGATGCCGTCTCCGTCTTTGATGAGGTTTGCCGTGCCCGTGATTCCGCCGCTCAGGGTGAGCACGCTGCCAGCATCCACCACCGTCCACGTCTGGCTGGCACCGAGAATCACCGGAGCGGTGATTGTGACATTGCTGGCCGCGCCCGCCTGCATGTGGATACCGGCGGTGGTCACCGTGGGTGTGATGGTGAGGCTGCCACCGCTGCCCTCCGCGATGCTGATCGTGTCCAGCGGACCGCTGCCGAGGTTGTTGTTGAAGGTCAGGTCGCGGATGAAGAAGTTGGCATTCAGCGTGGTGTTGATCGCTGTGTTGGTCTGGCTGTTGGCGCTGAAGATCACCCCGTTGTTCGTGCCCGGGATGCCCAGCGCGTTGATGGTCCCGGCCAAATCTGTTGTGAAGTTGGAATTGGCGCCGTTGAAGGCCGTCCAGCCTGCACCGACCGCACCCTTCCAGTAAAGATCGCCCACGATCGCGCTGACCTGGAGTTGCACCAGAGTGTCCGTCGGCACGAGATTCAATGAAACACCACCCAAGGCCGCCGCACCCAGCGTGTAAGCGGCACCGCCCAAGCCACCACCGTCTGCCTTCAGCAGATCGTAGTTCCCGGCACCGAAACCCGCCAGATTGGTGAGGTTGATCAGAACCGAACCGTTCGTCGTGGCACTGCCCGTGGTGATCACCTGGTCATAAGCAGAAGTCGAACCGAGTTCGAATCCCAGAATGGCGGGCCCGCTGCCCGCGCCCAGATTCAGGGCACCTGAACCCAGATTGATCGTCTGGCCCACACCGTTGAGCAGATTGAGTGTGGCACCGGCGTTTACCGTAAGCGCCGACGGAGCCAGCGCAGCCCCCGTGGAGCCGGTGATGTTCAGGTCTCCCGCCATCACCGACAGCGGACCGGCAAAGGTCAATGTTGATCCAGAAAGAGTCAGGCTCCCAACTCCGGATTTTGTGATGCCGATGTTGTTTTCGTTGGTGCCGGTTCCACCGATGCTCCCCGAAAAGTCGGTCTGCGTGGTCTGGTTCACGGTCAGCACTGACACTGCACTGTCACCGCCGATGATTTTGTTGCCGGCGCCTGCGCTGCCAGAGTTTGAGATCTCGCTCACGGTTTGATCAGCCGCGCCGGACCCGTTCCCCAGTTGCAGCACACCCGCCGTGGCATCCGCGCCCAGTGTGAGCACCGTGGTGACAGGAAGGCGGTTATTACCGCCGGAGGCCAGAATGAGCGATCCATTCTTTATCCACGTGGCGCCGAGATAGCTGGCAGGTGCCGACAGGGTAAGACTGCCGGCCCCGATCTTGGTCAGCCCACCCGCGCCAGCGTTGCCTATGGCATTCGCCAGGGTGATGTCGAGATTTCCCGTATCAAAGGTGCCTCCTCCTGTTCCTAGAGTGATGGTCTTGGCCGTCATCAAATCAGCCTGCACCGAAGCATCGAAAGCGGCGGTGAATTGCAGCGTGCCACCGAAGAAGTTCAGCGCGCCGGTTCCCAGCTTGTACTGCGCATCCGCCTGAACGACGCCCATGTTGAAATGGAGGTCGGTGAACAGATTGCCAGCGGTGCCGAGGATCAAGCTGCCCGCTCCAGATTTGACCAGTTGAGTCGCGCTGGTCAGAGCACTGTTAAGCGTGAGCGATCCTGCAGGGTTGGTCACATAGACATAGTAGGGATTGGCACCTGAAGCACCCGTGGTGATGCCTGTGATGCCCCCGATGCTGTGCGCACCGGCCCCTGCGGCAAGAATGGCACCCGACGTAATCTCAACCGACGTAGCCGATCCCGTAAGTGCAATCGCGGTCCCGGAATCAATTAAGAGGGAGTTAATGGCCACTGGAGTCGTGATCGTATTGCTGGCCGTGTAGCGGACGTTGTTCGTCCCGGTGGTTGGAGCCGCGCTGTCGTTGACGTATTCCGAGGTCAGGAGCGGCTTGAAACCTGCCGCCAGCGTGTTGATTCGAACAAACGAATTTCCAAAGTTCACTAACCCGCTCGGAGCCCCCGCGGTGGTCTCTCCCACCACGTAGGGATAAATACTGGTTGTGGTCGTGCCGCCCGCGCCCCCCCCACCGATCGCGCCTCCAGGTTCCGTGCTAAACGCCACGTTGCCCCGAATGGTAACCGCCGTGTCTCCAAGACCCCGGCCCAGGACGAGCAGCGTGGCCAAATTATTACGCACCAGCGAGGTGGCGTTCGTGAAGGTGATGGTGCCGATACGACCGGTGCCGGTGCCGTCCGCCGCGATGGTGTTGTGACCCGCACCCAAGACCAACTGGCCCACGACCTCATTGCCCGTGGTGGAACCACCATTGCGCCGCTGGTAAAATCCCAACGATTCAGCAGTAATCCCGGCGGTGTTGTTTAGCGTGATCGTCGCTGTGTTCAAGATGCGGTTGGTGGCCGTGGTTTGATCAGCATCGAGCCTGAGAGAGCTGCCCGAACCATTCAGCGTGATCGCACTTGCAGCCGAAAGCTGGGCGACGTTGCCGCTGAAGACGGCCACCCCCTGATCGACTTGGAACGTGCCCGTGAAGCCCGGGTTGTTTGCAGCATTGGTCCAAGTGGCGCTTCCTGATTTGACCAAAGTGCCGCCGGTTCCGCTGGTGAAGAGCACGCCGACCATCGTGATCGCAGTCTCCTGATTGAAGGTCAGCTTGCTGGAACCGAGGTCGATGGAGCTGACCACGCCGACTCCTGCAGTCGAACCGTTTTCTCCACCCAAGGTCAGATTTCCAATCACCTCATCGGCAAGCAGCTTGAAGGTCGAAGTCTGGCCGCCACCCACGACCAGATCCGAATGATCCCCGATCGCGTTGCCGCCACTGACCTCCAAGATGCCGCCGAGGACGCTGGTGCGCCCGGAGTAAAAATTGTTCGCGCTGTTCAGCCTCAGAGTGCCGATCCCGCCTTTGGTGACGGAAGCGGCGCCGGTGATCTGGGAAGTGACGTCGAAGCGCTGTGTTGCGCTGTCCACATGGAAGATCAACTCACTCCCCGCGCCGGATTGCAGCCGGCCACCCGTGATGGTGGAGATGCCCCCCACATTAGCCGTCTGCAGAACACCACCACTGGACAGGTTCAGGATCACCCCGGAGGCAATGGTGACCGTGGATGCGGCCGCAGCATTGAATCGAAGACTTGTGATGTTGGTGTTGGCAATCAGAGTGCCGGTAAATCCGCTCGAGTCACTGATGTTCTGCGCCGTGCTCCACAAGGTGACATCGTCCTGAGAGGTGGGAGTAATGGCTACGATGTTCCCGCCTGAATTCGTGGCGAAGTTCGTGGCGACGCCGTCAAACACGGTGGCGTAACCGCCGATGATCCCGTTGGTGTTCGCCTGGGTGGTGACAAAACCGTGAGTGGCACTTTGTGTGCCCGAGGGAAGATTGAAGCGAATGGTGCTGCCACCCAGAGCGTGAAGGATGTTGCCGAAACTGAGAGCGACGCTTTGCGAACCTCCCGCCGACAAGTTGATGACGCTGGAACCACCCGTCAGAGTTGGAAAGCTGCCGGTGGTGGTGCCGGTGGTGAGATTCAAGCCCGCAAAGGTCACCAGAGTATCTGACAGGGCGTTGCCACTGATGAGGAGGGTGCCGCCCGACATGTTCAAGCTGGTGTTGGCGGCAAACTTGGTGGCATTGTTGGTGGTGTAATCCAGCTCCAAGATGCCAGAATGAATCTCCGGCCCTGTGGCGCTGGTCATGCCTGAAATGACTCCCGAAAGAGTGAAGGTGCCGCCGCCCAGCTTGTAAACACTACCAGCCCCCAACAGGCTGGCCGTGGAAACCAGATTGCCCTGGAACAAATGGGCGGAAGTGCCCACGGTCACAGTTCCAGAACCAGTGATCGAGCCAAGAAACCCGGTGCTGTCCTGGCCTACATCGAGACGCGGCGTCGTGATGTTGAACGTGTTGGTGTTCAGCACCGGCGAGCCGACCGAGTTGTCGCCGATGAATATGAAATCAAGCCCTGTGGAGGTGCTGTACGCATCATCCGCATTCAAATTGATCGTGGCCGTGTTTCGCGAATACAAGCCATTGCTGGTGCCGGAAAGGCCGGTCAGCACGCCGGTGCCATTCAGGTTCAGCACTGCGGTGCCGTTCACAATCACATCATCCGCGATGGTTTTTGTCGTGCCGCTGAGATTCCAAGTTCCTGAAGTGATCGTCAGGTCATCCGTAGTGCCTGTTTGGGTGATTCCGCCAGTGATGATGCCGATGTTTGACACATCGGCCGCGCTCAAAACGAGCGCACCTGGGGTCATGGCGCCAGTTAGAGTGATCGTGGCTCCACCGGTGCCGCTGTTGTTAAATGTGCCAGTGGTGCCGGACGCCCAGGAGAATACCCGGTTGGTGGCTTGGCTGGTCGAACCGATGAAACTCAGGGTTCCCCCTGCCAATGAAATGGCGCCCTGGCCCAGATTGCTGACAGGTCCTCCAATGTCGCTAACCGTGCTAAACTGCAGCACGCCTCCGGTGACCGTGACCCCCCCTGTGAAGGTGTTGTTTGACGTCAGGTTCACCGTACCCGCGGCGCTCTTGATGATGCCGCCGACGCCGGAGAAGACCTGAGTTTCTGTGATCGTGCCGCTGGCATTCGCCCAGCCGACGCGTCCGGTGGCGATATCGACCGCGGTCGTGTAACCGGAAACTGAACTGTTAGTGACGAAATCCCCGGCACCAGCCTTGACGAAAGTGAAGGCCCCCGAAATTGTTCCCACGGTCAAGGTGCCTGTTCCCGTGCCGTTGTTGGCCACGTTGAAAATCGCTCCGTTAGAAGTGAGCGTGAGAGCGCCTGTGGTCAGGCCGTAGGCCGTTGCGCCACCCGATATCTGGGTTGTGTTGGGGGTGACGGACAAGGTGGTGCCCCCGCCAATGGTGAGAGTGCCCACGGTGTGGGTGGTGGCTGTGGCTGCTGCTGTCACACGACTCACTTCGATGGTCGTATCCGCGTTGATCACCAGCGGGGCATTGTATATTGTGTTGGCATCGTTTGAAAGCCTGAGCATGGCCCCGTTCATGTTTACAGGTGTCGTGGATGAAGCCGGCAACAACGCCGTGGCACCACGCAATTCCAAAATCCCCTCATTGATATTCACCGCCGAACCTGCGGTGGCGATGGTGAGCGTGCTCACCCCGTTCAGGATCAGCGTTCCCGCCCCCGACTTGGTCAGGCCTGCCGTACCAGTCAGCGTGTTGGTGTTCCCCCGGTTGAGCTGTAGGGTTCCAAGGATATGAAACAGAGCTTCGTTAGCCCCAAAAGCCAAGATGTTGTCGATGGTGCCACCTGCCGTGCCGATCACGCTGGAGCCACCCGTCTGCAACACGCCGCCGCTGAGGGTGAGCGAGCGGTCCGCACTGGAGATGTTCCAGTCGATCGTGTTGTCCAAGGTGAGCGTGTAAGCCGTGCGGTTTGCCGTTAGAACCACATCCGCCGTCGGGAGGGCATTGATGGTAGCTCCGGTCCAGCCGGTTTCCGCCGCCACATAACCTGTCGTGAGCGGTGCCAGGCTGGTGCCGTCCCCGCCATGAGTGGCAAACCGAACAACCGTGCCATCATTCACCACTGCATATTTCAAGATGCTGTTGACGGTTGCAGGCACCGTGGTCAGCAGCACTTGATTGGTGCCGCCGCCAAGACCCGCTCCATTCACATAGAGTGTGCTCCCCACCGCTCTCGTTGGGATCGAGGTGAGTGTCAGTGTTGAACCACCCGCGCCAGCCGTGCTGTTGATCGTGAGCGCGCCCGCGTTCAGAGTCAGCGCACCCAAGGTCTCCGTGGTGGCTGCGACGTTCCCAATAAAATTGATCGTGCCGCCGCTGGACGTGATGCCAGCAGCGTCAGCAACGCGGTCTGCCAGGTTGGTCGCCGTGTTGTCCAAGGAGAGAACTCCGCGATTTGATATCGACACCCCGGTGGTGGAAAGGAGCGTTCCATTCCCGCTCAAGATCAAGGTTCCGCCATTGACCGTCGTCGCACCGGCTGATGCATTGGCGCCGGAAAGCTGTAGCGTTCCCGCAGAGACGGTGGTGCCTCCGGTGTAGGAGTTGTTGCCGTTGAGCACGAGCGTGCCTGCACCGAGCTTGGTCAGGCCGAAACCACTGCCACTGATGACGCCGCCCACGGTCATCGTGCTGGCGGCGACGTTCACGCTGCGGCTGGCATTCATGACCACATTGCCTGTTCCTGTGTCCCAGGTGTTCGTGCCGAGAAAGGTGAAGTCACCATTCCAGTTCTGCGCGTTGTTGTTCGTGGTGAGGCGTGCTGCGGACACGTCGATCGTCCCGCCGTTGATCGTAAGCGAGTTCCCTGCAGCACCGAGAGCCGTATTATTGCCGAGGCGCAAAATGCCGCCGTTCAACGTGATGCCTCCGCTGGCATTGGTGTTCGCACCATTCAGCACCAATGTCCCGCTGTTGATGGTGGCGCCACCAGTGTAGGTGTTGACCGCGCCAAGCGTGACCGTGCCGGAGCCGTTCTTGATGATTCCCCCCGTGCCACTGATTGCGCCCGTTCCCGTGGTGATATTTCCCGTACCGTCGAAGGTCAGCGTGAAACCGCCTGTGGCAACGGTGTTGTTATTATTGAGTGAAAAGGTGGTGCTCGAATTATTGGTCCAGGTCTGGCTGCCCCCCAGGGTGAAGGTGATACGCTGCAGATTCGTAGTCGTGCCGAACGTTACCGCACCCGCCCCTGCATTGATCGTGATGCCACTGGCTCCCAGCGTCACTGCACGGTTCGCAGCCCCATCAGTTCGGATTCCAGTGGTGCCCGTGTTGTTAAATATGAATCCGCCAATGCTTGTCGCAGCACTAATGGTGGACGTCGTCGCACCATTGACACTGGATTGGTTGAACACGGCGATATCAGCCGCCCCCGGTACAACACCGGTTGTCCCTCCAGAAACGGCGTTGTCAGACCAGTTTGTGCCTGTTGTCCAATTGCTCGTCCCAGTCACCCCCCAGTAGAAAGTCGCAGCCTGAAGAGGCTGGCCGACCTGCCAGAAGCAGATGACACTTGCCATCAGGCAATTGAGCAAACGGCGGCGGGTGCGCATGGCGGAAATCAGGGGCGAACTTGATTCAGCGGGAAAGTACTCCTTGGAGGATAAACGGTTGCGTGGGTTGGCGCTCATTCTGGCTTGGAGGTGGTCGGAAGCAGATTGGTGAAATCTGAGGATATATGACCTGATCGCCCACCCCGGAGCTATTGCCCTCTGGCTTGTTCATGGCTAAACGCGCCCCATTCACATTCCACCGCAGACTTGATCATCGGTAAGGTGAACACTTACCTTGAGCGTTTCATCCGAAAGGATGGAGATCGGCCTTCTGCCAAAGCCCCCAAACAGCCGCCGCCTGGATTGGCAGGCGAAACCACGGTACCCCGCATGCACCCGAGGGATCATTTGCCGCCACTTTCGAGACTTTGCGAATCCACCCTGCGCACGCAGACCGTTGCGACTCAGGATTCGCCCACTCCAAACGGCCATGGATTTCGACAAGGTCACTGGCCTTTGCAGCCCTCCAGCTTCCCACCTCCGCAGCGCTTCAGGCAAGCAGCCATGGTTCGAATACCATGGCCGCCTCCGCCTTGGACTGTATCCGCCACACGCTCTTTCCTTTACCTTTACTTTAGGCGAGACGACGGCGGCGCATCATCAGGCCCAGGAAACCCAGCATCAGCAGCAAAGCGCGCGCAGGCTCCGGCACGATGACCACCAGGCCGTAAGTCGTGAAGGCGGATGTGTCGAACGCCAGCCCCCCGAGGTTCACGCCAGAGATGTCCAGATCGGAGAGTGTGAACGTTCCACCTCCGGCAAGCGAATTGGCGGTGCCCACCGTGCTCCAGTCCAGCAGCTTGAAGATCTGACCGAGCGAGTAGGCCGTCGTACCGCTGTCGATCAGCTTGATGGTGCCGCCAGCAGTCGAACCGAGAGTGAAAGTGCCGTCGGTCAGTTTGATGCTATCGTAGTCGCCCGACTGGGACCAGGTGCTGATGTAAGCGGCCCCTGAAGTACCACCATTGCCGTCAAGGTAGGTCAGGGCGTCGTTCACGGTCCAGTCGAAGCTGCCGTCGATCTGGGCGGTGGAAGTCAGCCCGAGTTGGATTTGTCCTCCATTCTGGACCTCGACCGCCGTGCCGACCGCCGTGAAAGTGAGTGCTTGGTTGTTGGAGTCAGTATTTCCAACTCCCGGAGCCAGGATGGCAACGCTGCCGATGATGGTGCCGCCGGCGATGCTGCCGGAGCCGGAGAGTTTGCTGCCTGTGTTGCTGACCGTCACTGTTCCTGTTCCTGTCAACGAGCCGCTGGTGCCGTCACCCACCTGTAGCGTTCCCGCGGTCACACTGGTCGCTCCTGAATAAGTGTTGGCTGCATTGAACACCGTGGTGCCTGTTCCAGACTGGGTGAATCCGCCCGCGCCACTGATGGCGGCACTGCTGAAGTCGGTGCCCTGGATGACCACATCACTTTGGTTGACGGCGAAAACTGTACCACTGGCCACGCTGATGGCGCTGCCGCTGGAAAGCGAGCCGGATGCGCCGCCGTCGCCCAACTGGAGCACCCCGCCGCTCACCGTCGTGTTTCCTGCGAAGGTGCTGGCACCGGTCAAGGTAGTGGTGCCGCTCCCCATCTGAGTGAAGCCACCAGCACCCGTGATGTTGTTGGCGATGGCGAAGGCGTCGCTGCGATTGACCGCCAGCACCCCTTCATTGGCAATATCTCCTGTGTTGACCCCGAGCGTGCCCGTCATGCCGCCGCTGCCCACCTGCAGGGTGCCTGCCGAGATGTTCGTTGCCCCCGTGTAACCATTGGTGCCTTCGAGGATGAGCGTTCCAGCGGTGGTCTTGGTGAAATCCGCCCCGCCGTTGAGTTCGTTCAGGTTTTTCAAGGTGCCTGACTGGAAGTTGAGCGAACCCGAGCCGGAGCCGACCTGCGTGAGAATAGCCCCGATGTTGAAGCCCCCCATGTCAAGAGTGCCGCCATTGAGGGTCAGGGTGGTGTTCTCAGTGCCACTTCCTGCGGTATAAGCGAGGTTCCCGTTCATAGTGAGCGTGCCCCCCGTTATGGTGATGGTGCTCGTGGCGGTTGCGGCCGCATTGGAAGCGTTGGCCATGTTGAGTGCCGTGCCTGAACCGGTACCGACATTGAGAACGCCTCCGCTGATGTTCAGTGTCGAAAGCGAGGCATTGCCCGTGCCGGTGTTGGCCGAGCTGTTCGTGTTCATGTTGAGCGTGCTGATCGTGGTCGTGCTGCCGGAGATGTTCACGATGGATGTGACGGGAGCGTCGGTCTGAGCCGTCGCGCCGCCACCAATGGAGTTGTTGACCATTGTCAGGGTGGTGATTCCCACCGTACCGCTACCGCCGATATTGAGCGTGGCGATCGACTGACCGTTGGTCGTGGAGGTGGACACAGAGTTCACCCCCATGTTGAGGGTAGCGATGGTAACGGTGCCAGTGCCGCCACTTTGCATGAGGTTCAGCGTGCCGGTCACGTCGCTCGTTGTCTGGGTCGTTCCTGTTCGGGTGGCGATGACCACAGTGGAGGCATCGAGTGTACCGGTGTCGAATGAAAAGGTGCCAGTGGCGTTGCCGGTGGCTCCCGATCCAGCGCTGCGACCGCCGACCGTCAATGTGCCGAGTAGGAGGTCAGCCGAATGTCCCGTGAAATCCACCGTGCCAAAGCCTGCGGCACCACTAGTGGAAGCTCCATTGGCCACATTCATGGTGGCACGTCCGGTTCCCGCAAGGTTGCGGATCTGCAGAGTGCCGGTGCCTGTGTTGAAATCCAAGGTACCATCACCCCGATTGGAGCTCAGGCCAATCGTGATGGTGTTTGCCCAGAGAACATTCGTGCCGCTGCCGAGCTTGATCACTTGGGTGACATTGTCCGTCGGGGAATCTGAAGTGATCGTGGTGGCAAGGATGGTACTGTCCGTAGCCAGGATGAGAGCGGAGCCACCTCCTCCGGTGCCCGCGCCCCCACCGCTGTTCGTAGCATCGCCCACGCGGAAGGTGCCGGTGCCGAGATTGGCGTAGAAGCTGGAGAGACCGCTCAGGTCCAGCGTGACCTTGTTGCTGACGTTGGTGGTGACGTTGCCGCCGATGGTGACCCCCGAGTTCGTAGGCGTGCTGGAATCACCGATGGAGAGCGTGCCAAGGCCAGTTACTGTCAGCTTGGTCGTGGTGACTCCACTTGAGTTGTATCCGATGGTGCCCGCGCCGTTGAGCTGCAGCTTTTGTCCGCTACCGATGGAGATGGTATTGGCGGAGGCAGAGTTCGTCTGCACCGAGGTGGTGCCGCCAAAAGTGGCGCTGGCGACGGTCAGATCCAGACTGGAAACCGTGCTGCTGCCGGCGGAGGCGCCGAAGACCAGTGTGTTCGTGGCGCTGGTGAGGAGCTGGGTACCAGAACTGAACTTGAGAGTACCTGCTCCAATAGTCGTGGCTCCATCGTAGGAGCTGACACCACCCAAGACCAGCGTGCCGGTCCCGGCTTTGGTGAGGTTGAATGTGCTGGCTCCGTCCCCGACGGCTCCCGCAGTGAGAATGCCGGCAGACGTGGTCACAGTGGTGTTGGCACCCAAGGTCACTGCACCCGTGCCGAGATTCAGGTCATGGGTGCCTGTAAAGGTGAAGTTCCCATTCCACGCCTGGAGGTTGTTCCAGGCATTGGCGGTGATGGCCGATCCGCTGGTGTTGTCGAGGATGCCACCATTGATGGTAAGCGTGCCGGTGCCGAGAGCGTTGGTGGTTCCGGCGGTATTGTTTGCGATGTTCAGCGTAGCGCCGGCATCCACCTGAACGCCGCCTGTGGCCGCCGAGTTGTCTCCCGCGAGTGTCAGCGTGCCTGTGAACAGGTAGGTCAGGCCGTTGTAGGTGTTGTTGCCGTTGAGCACCAGGGTTCCCGCACCAGCTTTGATCAGGGTGTAGGTGCTGGCACCGTCACCGATCACGCCGCCCACAATCAAACTCCCGCTGTTCACCACGCTCGTCAGATTGTTGCCGAGAGTCACGGCACCCGTGCCGAGATCCAGCGACTGAGAGGTTGTGCCCAGGTAGGTGAAGCTCCCGTTCCAGTTTTGAATGTTGTTCGACGTAAGGGTGATGAGACCGCCCGTGGAGTTGTCGATGCTGGTTCCGGCTTCGATGGTGAAAGTTCCTGTGCCGAGCGCGGTAACGCTGTTGATGGTCAGGCTTCCCGCAGTAAGCAACAGGCCTCCCGCGCCAGTGTTGTTTCCGCTGAGTGTCAGCATGCCGGCGCCGGTCTTGGTGACGGCGTTGCTGAACGCAACATCTCCCGAAAGGATGAGTGAGGAGCCGTTGGCCCCGGTGCCGACCACTTCCCAAGTCTGGGCCGCACCGACGACCAGCGGCGCTGAGATTGTGATCGCCCCGGCATTGTCGGCCACCGAGATGCCGTTGTTGGAGCTGGCAGGCGTCAAGGTAAGCGTCCCCGCGCCGCCCTGGGCGATCGTGACAGAAGTCACGCCGCTGGGAGCCGCGATAAACTGAAGACTGTCCACTGTAAAGTTCTGCTCCAGCGTGGTGCTGATGGCCGGCCCGGTGGCGTTGGTGTTGCTGAACACCAGTGTGTCCGACGCGCCAGGAACGGGCGCATCGGTGGTGCCTGTGTCCGAGGTGGCCCAGTTCGTGTTGCCGGAGCTGTCGGTGTTCCACTGGCCATCCACGTCTCCATGCCAGTAAACGAGATTGAGTGCGCTGACGGTCAGAATTAAATTATTGGCGTCTGAAGCCGCCAGGCTGAGGTTCAGTCCCGTTGGCGCGAAGCCGATCGTATAATCCGCCGCCGGATTCGTGCTCAGACCGCCAGGTCCATCGTCCGTAATGAGGAGGTAGGTTCCTGCTCCAAAGCCGCCGATATCGGTAAAGTTGAGAATGAGCGTTCCTGTGAGGGATGCATCCGAAGTGGTCAGCACGAGGCGGTCGCTGCTTCCAGGCGTGCCGGCCGCACCGAGGTCAAAACCGAGGGCGTTGCCACTGCCAAGATTGAGCGTGGTGATGTTGTTGGTGGTGGCCGTGCCATCAAAAAGATTGAGTGCGCCTCCGCCGGAAAGGGTGATGCCGCTGATGCTGTCGGTGAAGCCGGCATTCAAAGTGCCGCCGCTGACAAAGACAGCGCTGCCCATGAGGTTGGTGGTGCCGGTCACACTCACGGTGCCTGCACCAGTTTTGGTGAGGTTGGAAGTCGCCGAGGTGGCGGTGATTCCGCCATCCAGATTGATCACACCGGCCGCGAAGTCCGTGTTGAAGGTGGCGCCGGAGGAACCGATGGTCACCGTCCCGCGGGTAGCCCCCAGACTGACGGTGGTGGGCGTCAAAAGACTCAGCGTGCCGCCATTGATGCTGATGGTATTGGTGGCGGAGCCATCGCCGAGCTGGCTGCTGCTGGAAAACGCCAGTGTGCCGCCGTTGATGTTAACCTCGTTGACAAAGGTGGTTCCGAAGCCGTTGTCCTCCAGCGTCACCGTGCCGCTGGTGGTCTTGGTGACAGCACCGCTGCCGGCGAAGCCACCCGCACCCGTGAAGTCCACGGTGCCGCTTCGCAGGTCGTAACCGGCGGTGGAGGTGAGCTGGCCGGTGGAGCCTGTGATGGTACCGCCGCTTGCGAGAATCACACTGGCGACTGTGTCATTGAAGGTGGCCACATTGAAGGTGCCGCCAGCGATGTTGACTGCTGTGCTGTTGCTCAAGGAATTGGCAACACCAAGGGCGAGCGTGCCGGCATTGATGGTCGTGTCGCCCGTGTAGGTGTTCACGCCCGAGAGGGTCAGGATGCCCGCGCCGTTTTTTGTCAGGCCGCCGGAGACGAGGTCCGCGAGTGTGATGCCAGTGACGCCAAACGTCGCGCCACTGCCGCCGCCGCCGTAAACGTTGATGGTGAAGGTGGAGGTCTCATCATAATCAATGCCCGGATTGGTGAGAACCACACCGGTGATCTGCCCAAATGTAACGCTGCCGGGATCAAGGTCCACCGTTGCGTATCCCGTCGCACCGCTGCCAGGGCCGGAGGTGGTCGTGATTTCGAGTACCGGAGCACCGATGTAGCCGCTTCCGGCCGACCAAGTCAGCCCGGCGACCCCCTTGCCCGTAGGAGCCAACAGTGCTTCGGCGATCGTGGTATTGTTGCCTGCTGTATCGATGACGACACCACCCGCGAAGGTGCCAAAGGCTGCGTTCACATAAGCCTTG
The DNA here is from genome assembly GCA_964452755.1 of uncultured Prosthecobacter sp. Lineage (GTDB taxonomy): Bacteria > Verrucomicrobiota > Verrucomicrobiia > Verrucomicrobiales > Verrucomicrobiaceae > Prosthecobacter. Next base: position 281,085 of record CAYVQY010000004.1, read on the forward strand.
GTCACGTTGGCATTGACCAGGGTGCCGCCATTTGATCCAGGGGTCAGAGTGCCCCCGTTGAAGTTAAGAATACCAGTGCCGGCGGCATTGTTCACCGAAATAGAATTGGTGATGACCTGGCCACCATTGAGGTTGATGTTGGCGACCGGGTTGTTGGCGGACTGGCGGACGGTGATGTCGCGGCCAGTGTTGTTCACCAAGCCGCCCGTCACCGTCATGGTGCCGGTCCCGCTTGTGGAGTAACCGAGGGCGATGTTATTGACGGACGAACTCTTGTCGAACGTCCCGCCAGTGACGGTGAATTCCCAGTGGCCATTGCGGAACAACAGGTAATCCGTGTCCGTCAAGGTGCCTCCATCAATGCGGAGCGAACCTACCGAATCCGTGCTGGTGCTTCGAAAATCAAGGTAAGCGGTGTCGATACTGCCACTCTTCAGAGTGATGGAGTTGTAACCCGCATTGGTGGTGTTCCCGCCCAGGTTGATGTTCCGGCCCGAAGTACTGTAGGCGCCTCCGTTCACCACAAGGGCACCCGAGTTGGTTTCGCCAGTGCCATCGGCACCAATCGTAGTGGTGCCGGTGGTATAGGTGCCTGACGACACGTAAAGCATTGCCACGTCTCCGCCTGAAACGCCGATATTAGTGGCACCAAAGACAGAGTTGCCTGCATCAACGTTGTCAAATGCAGCCGTGGTTTGCAGCACACCACTCCTCACTGCCACCGTGCCGGTCAATGTCGAGGAACTGCCCGAAAGAATGAGTATGCCGGTGCCGGCCTTGGTGAGCCCCAAGGTAAAAGCACCACCGTTCTGCAGGATGCCACTGAAAGTCGTCGAAGTATTGTCTCCTCCGGCAGTGAGCGTGCGGCTGGTCGTCGCGCCACCGTTCTCCACGGTCCCGGATCCCGCGAGCGAGCCGACAGCCGCTGAAAAATCGTTCAGCCGAAGAGTGCCGCCGCTGCTGACGACATAGGCGGAGTTTGCTCCGAAGCCGTTGGCAATGCCGGCCTGCAGAACGCCAGCGTTGATGGTAGTCGTTCCCGAGTAGGTGCTTGATGCATTGGTCTGGGTCACCGTACCATTTCCAGTCTTGGTGAAACCTGCCGTGCCCGTGATAGCTCCGGTAATAGTCAGGGATGCCGATGTGGCGGAGATGTCCCAAGTCTGATTGGCGCCCAGGACGAGCGGCGCACTGATGGTGATGTCACCCGCATTGTCACCGACCAGAATACCGACCATGGACGATGAAGGCGCGATGGTCAGGCTGCTCGTGGTCGGCGTCCCTGCGGCGATGATCACGCCGGTGACTCCCGAAGGATTGCTGTTGAACTTCAGATCGTTGATGATGAAATCCGTGTCCAGCATGGTGCTGACGATGGGTCCCTGAAGATTGTTTGAGGTGCTGAAGATGACCGTGCTGTCCGCTCCGGGCGTCCCGTTGGCGTTCGTCGTACCGGCGAGATCCGTGGTGAAGTTCGTGCTAAGGCCTACATTGCCGACCCAGCTCGCATTGATGCCGCCCTGCCAGTAGATGTCCCCGGTCATGGCTGCCACGCCCAAGCGGACATAGGTCGGGTCCGTCGTGAGGCTGAGGGAGTAGCCCCCGAGTGATGCGCCCGAGAGATTGCCGATGAAATACGTCGCAGAGTCCAGGCCGCTGGCGGCCGTGAGCAGGTCGTAATTGCCGACACCAAAGCCCGAAAGGCCGGTGAGATTGAAGAGGACATTGCCAGACGCAGAGGCCGCACCGGAGGTGATGATGCGGTCATAGGCGCTGGTCGAGCCAAGCTCCAGTCCCAGCACCGTGGTGCCGGTGCCGCTGGCCCCCAGGCTAAGGGTGCCGGCGACAACATCGATGGCCTGCCCTGCGGTGTTGATCAGATTCAATGTGGTTCCTCTTGCCAGGGTAATGCCCGAGGTGGCGAGAGCCGCCGCGGCGGAGCCGGTGATGTTCAGCGTACCACCTGAGAGAACGGTCTCTCCCGTATAGCTGAGAGTGGTCCCCGAGAGGGTCAGGCTGCCAATGCCAGTTTTGGTGATGCCGAGGTTGTTCTCATTCGCGTTCGCTCCGCCAATGTTGCCGGCAAAGGTGGTGGTGGTGACTTGACTGACCGTCAGCACGGAACCCGCGCCGCCTCCGCCGACGATGGCATTGGTGGTGCCGGTGCCGGAAGTGGAAAGCTCGGTAACCGTCAGGGAAGCCGTGCCCGAACCGGAATCACCCAGTTGAATGACACCGGAGCTGGAACCACTGCCGAGGGTCAAACTGCCGGTCGAAGGCATGGTGGCACCGCTGTTGATGACAAGGGTTCCATTGGCGACCGCCGTATTGCCAAGGTAAGCCGCGCCCGCTGCGAGAGTCAGGCTGCCGGCTCCCGTCTTCGTGAGACCACCCGCGCCGCTGCTGCCGATGACATTGGCGAAGGTGATGTTGTTTCCGTTGGTATCGAAGATCGCTCCTCCGGTACCGACTGTGACTGTGCGACTTGAGATGTCAAAAGAGCTGCCGGTGGCCCAGCGCAGACCGCCGCCAAAGAAGTTCAGCCCGCCCGAGGGGCCGAGATCCGCCAGTCCGCTGGCCTCGACAAGACCCTGGTTAAAATAGGTGCCGCCCGTGTAGGAGTTGCCGACACCAAGACCATTCAAGATCAATGCACCCGCACCACTCTTGGTCAGAGATGCCGCCATCGTGGTCAGCGGCGATCCCAGCGTGAACTGATCGTTCGTCACAAAGACGATGTATTCGTTGTTCGTCGCCGTGGTGATGCCTGCGAAGCCGGTGAGCGCGGTGTTGTTCCCGGCAGCGCCAGTCGAGAGCAGAGCGCCCGAGGTGAGGGCAAGCGTGTCAGTGCCCGGAGCTGTGACCGTCACCTCCCCGGCGGACGAGTCAATTACCAACGCATTGATGGTCTTCGTGCCGGCACCCGCAGCGGCGACCGTGCCGGTCGCGGTGAAGCGGAGGTTGTTTGCCGTCGTGTCGCTCAAGCCATCGTAGCCTGCCGCTTCAAAAGTGTATTCCCCGTCAGCCGCCATGATGGAAAGTGGGCGCAGCCCTTGTGAACTTAGGCGGACAAAGCTATTGCCAACATCGGAGGCAGTGGGGGCGCCAATGGTGACTTGGCCGATCATGTAGGGAAAAATGCTCGCCGTAGCCGTGCCATCGCCACCGCCACCGCCAACAGATCCATTCACGCCTGTAATCGCATTGGTGAAGTTGATTCGGCCAGAGTTGCCTGGAGCAGCGACGGCACCATAAGCCACCCCGCCGAGGTCCCTTCCCACCACGAGCGTCGTAGCATTGTTGCTGCGCAGAAGGTTTGACCCGGAGGCGGCGCTGATGGTCAGTGTCCCATGACGCCCTGACGTGTTTCCGGTATAGTTCGCAGCGACGACATTGTGCCCCGCGCCCAGGCTGATCGCTCCGATGCTTTCGGCGTGTGAGGCTGAGTCGTTGCTGTCTCGGAAGTAAAGGCCGAGGCCCGGGGCGGTGTTGTTGAGGGTGATCACAGCCGCGTTTGGCACGCGGTCAGGGCCATTATTGTTATCATGGTTAATGTGCAGACTGCTGCCCGAGTTGTTGATCGAGATTACCGTGGAGCCTATCGTGCCGATGCTATTGCCAGCAAGACGGAGTGAGCCCTGATTGATCACAACAGTGCCAGTGAACGTGATGCTGGAGTTGCCCGAGTAGACCAACTCAGCGGTGCCTGACTTGATTAGCGTGCCGGTGCCAGAGAAGAATCCAGAAAATGTGCCCGCAGCTCCCTGATTGATGGTGAGCGTATTGGCATTGAGGATGATTTCCGTCTGCAGGGTGTTCACGGACGAGCCCAGCGTCTGGGACGTTCCGCCCGAGAGGGTGCCTATCGTTTCACTGGCCAGAAGTTCGAAGATGGAACTGTGGGTGCCGCTGAGGGTCAGCGCGGCGTTGTCGCCGATCGCCGTGCCTCCATCGACACGCAGCGTCCCCGCAAACAGCTTTACGTTCCCTGTTGAGTCCGTCGCGTAATTGTCGTTACCCGTCAGGCGCAGCGAGCCATCCCCCGCTTTGGTCAGGGAGGTCGTGCCCGTGAGCTGGGAGGCGACGTTGAAGACCTGGTCGCTGTCAGCAGTGAAGATCAGTTCATCGCCCGCCGATGACCGCAGCGTGCCGCCGGTGATGACGGACGAGCCACCGGTAGCGCTGCTGGTCTGCAGAACCCCGCCGCTGACAATGTTCAGAACACCCCCATCCAGCAGAGTTACCGTCGAGGTGACGTTGGGCGCATTGAAGCGGATGCTGTTCACGGTGGCCACATAACCAAGAGTACCAGTGAAACCGGTGGAACCGGTGACGTTCTCCGTGCTTTTCCACGAGGCGATGTTGTCCCTCACCACCGTGTCTGCCTTCATAATGTTGCCCCCGGCAGCATTGGTGGAATTCTTCGCGAACCATGTACCCGTTGAATCCGTGACGGTGGCAAATCCAGCTCCATTGCCGAGGAGGCCGGTAATGGGGTCATTCAAGGTGTTGGTGATGATGCCATTCGTGGCGCCCTGAGTGCCGGCAGGGAGTTCAAACCGGATCGTGCCAGCACCGGCCGCCCGAGTGATGGCCCCGACGAACAGGCTGGCGTCCTGGCCCCCGTAGCTATTGACCGTGATCGTGCTGGCACCACCTGAAGCCAGTGTGAGACTGGCCACCGTTTCCGAGGTGGCTGCAGACGCATTGCCTTCGATCACCAAGGTGCCTCCGCGCATATCCAGGGCGCCGGTGCCGAGCTTTGCGGTGTTGTCGATGCTGTAATCAAGCCAAGTGATGCCTGAATCGAACCGATTTGTGCCGGTGGTCGTGTTCGTCCCACCTACGATCCGCAGATTACCGCTGCCCAGTTTGATGATGCCGCCACCCGAACCGCTGATGTTGGCGTTGATCAGCAGCTCCGCCCGGTTCGCGGGAACCGCCGTGCTGTCCCGAATGTCGAAATTTCGTTGTGCCGTCATGACGATGCCGCCGACGCCGGTCGCATCAATCGTTGCCTGCTGCGGGTTGCCGTTGAGGTTCACGGTGATACCGGAAGTGCCGTTGAGGGTGAGCGTACCGGTGCCGATGTTGATGGAGCCCTGGCTGGAGGAATTGCTGGAGGTGCCGTAGAAGGTGATCCCGATGTTCGTGCCGGCCGTCGTCCAATTGAAGCCGTTCAGGTCGATCCCGGCGGGCCCCGAGGTGGAGTTGGCGATGGTCCATGTTCCCGTGCTGGGCATGCCATTATTGTTGCCGAGCTGGATGACCCCTTGGCTGACGTTCGAGCTACCGCTCCATTTGGTGGGGGCGGCCAATGCGATGGTCTGGATTCCAGAGCCGGTCTTGTTGAAGATGTGCCCACGCACCGTGGTGAAGTCGTTGGTGGTGAGCGTTCCGGTGAAGGTGGAGGACGTGTTGTCCGCACCAACGGTGAACGTTCTGGCCGTGCTTCCCGCGAGGATTGTTCCGGAACCTGATAAGCCGCCGACCGTTTCATTCCCCGCCGTGAAATCGAAGGTGCCGCTGGCTCCGACAGTTAAGGGCGTTGAGGGAATCCTGTCTGCCGCTGAAATTGTTAACGTCCCCGCATTGATGTATGTGGGTCCAGAGTAGGTGTTCGCGCCACCCAGGACAAGCGTTCCGCTGCCGATTTTGGTAAAACCCCCACCACCGCTGATCACGCCGTTCAAGGAAAGAGCTGCCAGGCTGTTTGTCACTTCAATGTTCGCATTGCCGCCCTGGAGGGTGAAGGTATGAGCACCGGCAGTCGTCGCCGCCCCGCTGATGGTGCCCGTGGCACCGGTGTATTGGAGGGTCGCACCATCTCGAATCGCGACGGCGGTGGTGGCTCCATTGCCCAGACTGCCTGCGCCGCCCGCAGCCACGTTGCTGAAGCTCAGGATGCCGCCGTTCACAAAAATGGTACCCGTAAACGTATTGGTTCCAGCGAGCGTGAGCAGGCCGGGGCCTGCTTTCACCACGTTCAAGGTTCCTGCGCCGTTGGCAATGCCCGCGTTCACCGTCACTCCCGCCGTCGTATTGTACTGCTGGAAAATCAGGTCACCCCCAGCAACTGTCGCCTGGCCGAGCACGCCGGTTGTTCCGTTGATGTTCCAGGCGTCCGTTCCATCGATGAGAATGGCACCGGGAGAAGCCGTCGCCGCTCCCCCCAGAGTCATGCTGAAGGCGTCCAAGTCCAAAGTCTGCGTGCCTGCACTCGAAGAACTGAATTTCAAGGAGCGGATGGTGGTTGCACCCGTCTGAGTCTGGCCCGCTGTCAAAAGGTAGGCTGTCGTGGCAAGGCCACCAGCATCGGTGGGGAGAACCTCTGTCGGCGCGAACCCAACGATGTCATTGGCCGCAACACCTCCATTGCTGACCCAGTTGAAGGTGTTGGCTGTGCCATCGGAAAAGACCATTCTGTTGTTGAGCCCGGTCGTGCTGCTGGTTCCGACGTCGGCGTAGTTTGTTCCGAGCCGCACGATGGTATTCAGCGGTGCAGTGATGAGCAAAGTTCCGCCGGATGCGGTGGCAGTGACGGCGCCGGTCCGCAAAATCGTACCCGATGCATCGCCCGGAACCACGGTGATGGCACCCCCGGTAGCACCGATTGTCAGAGCCCCCAGGAGCTGATTGGCGGCGAGACCGGCCTTCCCGGTCATCGTAAAGTCACCACCGGTGATCTGGAGTGGCGTGGCGGCCAGCAGGCTCGTCAGCGCCGTGTTGGCAAAGTCGAGGTTGATCTTCCCGCCATTAATGACCGTGTTGCCCGTGTAAGTGCTGGCCAGTGTCGGAGCGAGGGTCAGCGTCCCAGCGCCAATCTTCGTAATGGCCATGCGAGCGACGGTCGCAGGCAGAAACTGCCCCGAAAACGTGGAGTTGGTATCGTCGCGACCAATGGTCAGGATCCTCGTTGTCGAGGCAGTGCTGGTCGTGACTGTTCCAGCACCAGAAAGTGATCCAATGGCGTTGGCAATGTTCAGGTAGTCGAGCGTGGCCCCCGCCTCCACAGTGACAGCTGAGCGCGCCGCGAGGGCAGCCGCGACGTTGAGTTTTAGCGTGCCACCATTGATGATCGTGCTTCCCGCGTACGTGTTGGCAATGCTCAGCGTCGTCGTCCCTCCGTCGTTCTTGACCAGGCCGCCCGCGGTGATGATGGCAGCGGTGGAGACGGTGATAGCACCAGCGCCATTGAACGTGATGTCCGAGGTCAGCCCGCGAATGCCACCTGAGAATGTCAGGCTGCCAACTGTGGAAGCGTTGGTGATTGCCAGCGTGTCCTTGAACAGGATGTTGGTGGAAATGATGTCGTTCGCGTCCGCACCCAGGGCCTTGCTGATGGTCGCCGAACCCGAGGCGGCATCCATGATCAAAATGCCGGTGGAGGTCGAAGCCAGGGTAAAGGCATTCGTGGAAGTGCTATCGCCGATGTTCAGGGTTCCAGCCGTGACTGCCCCATCAATGGTTACGAGATGCGCTGAGGTCAGAGTGTTGGTAAAGTTTATCGTGTCTCCCCCGAAGCCGATGCCATTGGGAGACACATTTCCGACCCAGTTTGAACTCAGGCTGGTGTCCCCGTCGGCATCCACGTCCCACACGAACGTTGCGGCGCTCAAGGGAGTAGCAATCTGCCATAAACCAATGACTGCGGCCAACAGGCTGTTGAGACAGCGACGATGTGTGCGCATGACGTTGACGACTGAGCATCGACTGAAATCCTTGCGGACTGGGTTGTTGCTCAGGAGTTTTAGAGAGGAGAAACTCATTTGGATGGAGGTTGGGGCGGGTGGCAATGAAGGTGCTGAAGCAGTTGCTCAGACTTCATTCACTTCCTCCAGATTAGAACTAAATCGCCGCCAGGAATCTATAGCCCTATCGCTCACTCTCAGCTAAGCCCTCACAACCGCCAAACATCTCAACACTTTGCCACAACTAAAGGTTTAGCTCACGACAAGACGGTAATTCCATCAACGATCATTCGAACCGTCTTTCAGCCCCCGCCAATTCCTCTCACTCTCTGTTGAGAAGGTGATATCAGTCCTTTTTGCCACCCTTTTGGGCTTCCGCCCAGCGCACAGCAAAATAGGAAAGTTCCCCAGGGTCGTGCATGCCGAGTTTGCCGCGAATGTTCATCTTGTGGACGTCCACGGTCTTGGTGCTGATGCGCAGCGCTTCGGCGATCTGGCTCCCGGTCTTCCCCTGGCTGATCAAAGTGAAAATTTCAAACTCGCGATCACTCAGCGCTGAAACCGAGTTTGTATCCTCGCTGACCGCACCGCGTGTGAAGGCTTTCAGGACTTCGTCGGACATCTCCTCGCTCAGAGCGACTCCACCGCCCGCGACACGCCGCAGAGCCTGTTCAAAGACCTTCAGAGGGGCGTTCTTCATGACGTAGCCTCGCGCGCCGGCCTTCAGAGCACGCTGCGCATAGAGCTTCTCGTCATGCATTGACATGGCCAGCAGCGCCATTTTCGGACGCAGCAGACGCACATCCTTGATGAGTTCGAGCCCCGAACGGTCCGGCAGGGAAATATCCACGACAAGCACATCGGGGGTATCCTCTTCGACGCGCCGGATCGCTTCCCCTGCGGTCTCCGCCGTCCACAGGCAGGTCATGTCTCCGGTGTTGTCGAAGAAGAGTTTCATGCCTTCCCTCATCATGGCGTGATCGTCAACGATGGCGACGCGAAGGGTGGTCTGTGCGATTTCGGAGCTCATAAGGAGTTGGCGTTTAAGATTTCTAAGCTGCAGACGATTTCTCCAGCGGAATCCGCACGGTGGCAATCGAGATTTTAGGATTCCCGTCCTCCACCGTCCGCTGCATCGTGGCCGAGAGAGTGCTGAGCCGCTGCCGCAGGAGCCCCAGTCCCATGCCCCTGCCCCGTTCACCGGATTTGTCATCAAACGGCACGCCGTCATGGATCACTCGGAGGATCACCTGCGCGTCCTCGACCCGCAGGGAAATGTTGACCGAGCGCGGCTTCGAATGTTTGGCGGCATTCACCGCGAGCTCCTGCACAATCCGAAACACCATTTCCTGTGAACTTACAGGCAGGCAGGTCTGCACATCCTCATACTCGAGCGAACAGGCGACATCGTAAGTGCGGCCAACAAGTCCGGCGACGCCCTGCAGTGCATCGCCAAGTCCGTACTGCTCCAAACCGACAGGAGAAAGTCCATGCGCCATGCTCCGGGCGATCACCACCGACTCTGCGAGTTCCTCAGCCACCTGAGCGGCAAGCTTCGCGGCATTGGAGCCTGGCTCGGCGATCATCGTCTGGGCGATTTCCGCCTTCAGCTTCGTCGCCGTCAGCCGCTGGCACAGGTCATCATGCAGTTCCCCGCCGATCCTGCGACGCTCCTGTTCGGCAATGTCGAGCACCATGTTCTCCGTCTGCCTCAGTTGCACCACGAGCACATCCAGAGCAAACCACAGCAGCAGACACAAGGCCAGCAGCACGGCGGCCTGCCGCAGGGACTCACGGGTGGCCTCCGCCCGCGAATGCCCCGCCGTGGCCGTCGCGTCATACCTGATCACCACGGCGGACTTCTGGCTGGCGTCGTACCCCTCGAAGAACGCCGCCACCACCGTGAGATCCTGGTTGCCCACGTCGAGATGCCAGGCCTTGAGAGTGTTCATCGTCTCAAACGCCTGCTTCACCAGCAGCCAGTCTTCGGCCAGCACCGTCTCCTCCACGCGCTTTCCCCTCAGGTGGGCCTTGCTCGCATAGCTGATCTCCCCCTGCATGTTGCAGATGATCCCCAGTTCCACGTATGGCGAGAGCGCCACATACGACATCTCCAGTTCGGCGGAGAGTTCCTGCTGCCGCCGCACCGAATGCTGGAGCAGTCCGGACAGTCTGCTCACCGTGTCCATCGCCTCCTGCTCCAGCCGCTCCAGGCGCCTCCCCGTCAACCAGCTCCGGTCCCGCCAGTTGTTCAGCAGAATCGTGGCTCCGCCAAAGAGGAAGACGATGATGATCACGCGCCGCTGAAACCTCTGCGAAGAGATCATTGCACCACCTCCTCAAACAGTTGGAGGTCAATCCAAGGAGCCTCGTCGAGAGGCTCCGAGAGCAATCCGTGCCGCCTCATCAGTGCCTCAACTTTGGCCGCCACCTTTTCCAGTTTTGGCCGGTTGCCCGCCAGCAGTTCACGGTTGGCCGCGACATCCATCGGACGCGAACGTGCCAGCACCTTCACAAACTCCTCAGCCGACAGGCGCTCCCGCTGCAGAATGGCCGTCTCCCCGGAAAAAGAGGATGTTGAACGAATCCTGGCAGACATCTCCATCTGAGCGGCCAGCAACGTCTTGAGCCCCGCCCGGCTCGACTGATACGCCCGTTCCGAGGCCACCAGCAGGCGCACGATGGGAATCTCAAGCTGAGTCGAATCGTAAATGACGCGCAAACCCAGCGAAGCCATGATCTCAAGCCAGGGGTCTGAAACCACCACCGCATCCACCTTGCCGGCCTGCAGGGCGGCTCTCATTTCAGACTGGACCAACTGCACCGGATGAATGTCGGCCATCGTCAGCCCCTCGCCCTCGAGCGCATTTGCCAGCAGATACGCCCCCGCTCCCCGCATGTCGAAGCCGATCCTCTTCGCCTTCAAGCCTGCGACATCGGAAATGTCTTTCCGCGCCATCACCGCGTCCGCGCCGGCGGATTCGTCCAGCGCCATCAGCACGCGAATCCGCTGCCCGCCTTCACGCATGCGCAGAATTCCGTCGAGAGTCACAACGCCGACATCTGCGGCACCGTTTCCGAGCGATCGCGTCACCGCCGACGTCCACGGCAGCTCGGCGACCTGAAACCGGTCTGATGGCAGCAGCCCCAGCTCTCCCGCTTGGATCAGCGGCTCCGAGCTCGGCCCCAGCCCCAGCGCCACCCGAATGTGCATCACACTACCCACCCTCGGCAGCAGCGCCGCCACGAAAAAAAGCAGCGCCGCAGCCAGCGGCGCCCACAGCCTCCTGAGGAGTGTCGTTTTTTCCATCGGTTGATTCATGTTGCCTCGGTTCTTTGCGTTGGAAACTCATTCCATCATCGCCGCCCATTCATTCATGTGCCGCTCCCATGTCAGCGGCAGCGCGGTGGCGCATGCGGCGTCGGAGACTTCCCGCCAGCGGGTCGCGCCTAGAGCCAGCGCCTCCCGGATGCGTGATGCCAGCTCTTCGGGCTGCTGCGGATGGTAGAGCATGAAACCGTTCTCCCCGTTGCGAAGGAGATCCACCGCCCCGTCCATCACGGACACCAGGCAGGGGAGTCCGCAGGCCATGCTCTGCAGCACCGTCATCGAAAAGGCGTCATACTGCGTCGGATGCACCAGCCAGTCGGCGGACTGGTAGAGTTCCACCAGATTCATCGTGACAGGCACGACCCGGATCTTGGCCTCAAGGTCGTGGCGTCGTATGAAGTCACGCTGCTCGGCGCTCAAGCCTTTCCCGACGATCCAGAGCGTCGCGTCGATGCTCTTCAACGCCTCCAGCAGCGGCTCCAGTCCGCGGCGGCGGTGGCTGAGGGAAACGAACAGCAGCACGCGGCCGCCGGCATCGGTCTCCAGCTTTCGACAAATCATCTCGCGCGTGCTGTCGCGGTTCTCGGCCGGTTTGAAGAGTCGGGATTCCACCGGCGGCGGCGTGACGTGGTAGCAGTCACCACGCGTCCCGTAGATGCCCTGCAACTGAGCCGCCACACGGGCCGAGCCTACGACGAACCGGCGCGTCTCGTCCCCGGTGTAAAGGCATCGTTCCAGATGCAGTTCGTACAGGTGTTTCACGCTGTAGCGCTGCCACAACGGCAGCAGATGGCCGTACAACCGGTGCGCACCAGTTCCGTTGCGGTGGATGTCCTGCGCACAGGTGCGGCCAAAGCCGATGCTCCAGTCCGCAGCCGCAGCCCTCGCCGCACGGGGGGCCTGGCGGTTGAAATGCCACATCCTCATCGTGGCCGATCCGCGAAGCCGCGGCAGCAGTTCCCAGCGCACCGGCAGCGACGCGGCGACCGCAGGAGTCGTGAGTGTGGTGATGCAGGTCACCTCATGCCCGGCCGCGGCCAGCCGCTTCGCGAACTCGATGAGGAAAGACTCCACACCGGTGGCGCGGATCATTTGATGATGCAGGAGCGCCACTTTCATGCGTCGGCCTTGGTCTTGGACTCCGCTTCAAACATGCGGCTGTAGCGATCGAACGTGAAGAAAGCCGTGGCGATGGCGATCCAGAAACCCGGGAACCCGTCGAGGAAGCCACGCTTCAAAACATAGGCTCTGAAAAAACGCCACCACGGTCGGAAGAGCGTCTGCACCAGCGACCAGCGCCGCCCCTTCTCCTGCTGCGTTTCCAGAAACACCCGCGAGTACTGCACATGCTTCACGAGGTAGTGCTGAATGTTCTGAAACGAATAGTGCAGCAGGTCTCCCGTAAGCGTCGTGCAAGGCCCGTCCACATCGAGCCGCTCGTGCACCTGCCCGCCCCCCTCGGCGGCCCAGGTGCTTTTTTCCCGGCGAAAAAGCCGAATCTTGCGGTCTGGATACCAGTCACCATGGTGAATCCAGCGCCCCATGAACCACACCAGGCGCGGCATCCATGCGCCGTCGAACTTCTCATGATCGCCGTCGGCAAAGAAGCGCCGGACGGACTCCCGCAGCTCGGGCGTGAGTTCCTCGTCGCAGTCCAGCGCCAGAATCCACGGCTGCGCGCAGAGGGTGAGGCAGTAATTTTTTTGAGCGGTGTAACCCAGCCAGTCCTGATGCACGAACCTGGCACCAAACTCGGCGGCGATCTCCGCCGTGCGATCTTTTGATCCCGAATCCACGATCACAATCTCCTGCGCCAATCCCGCCGTGCTGGCAAGACAGCGGCGGAGGTTCGCCTCCTCATTGAGGGAGATGATGGAAATCGAAAGCGGCAGCCGGGACATGCGGTCCGCGACTCTCGCGAATCCGCCGCCCATGCCAAGCGCGAATCAAACGGCGGAGAAAGAGACCGCCGCATTGTGCCCGCCCATCCCGGACGCCAGCTTGATCACACGATCCCCCGGCCGGACGCCCAGCGGCTCATCGAGAAGCAGGAGACCGCATTCAGGCTGCGTCAAGCCGGGCAGCACCTGCGGCAGCCAGCCCTCCTTCATGCACGCCGCCAGCAGCGCCACATCGAGCAGCCCGCTGGCACCCAGCGAATGTCCGGTGTGGGGCTTTAAGGGGATGAGCGGTACGTCAGAACCCGCCAAGGCACGTTTCAGCGCTGGCGGCTCGACCCGCGCGTGATTCAGCGTGCCTGTGGCATGCGGGCAAAGCGCCCTCACCCGCCCAGTGTCGCCCGCCTCCAGCACCAGCCTCACGCAGTCCGCGATCCCGCCGCCGTCATCCGGAATCATGAGCGAATCGTAGGCGTCGCTGTTCGCGGCGTAATGCTCCAAACGGCACAGCGGTGCGCAGTCCGAGGCTACGCGTTCGAGGGTCACCGCCACCGCCGCCTCACCCGGCAGAAAGCCGCTGGTGACATGATCACCCACAATCGCGAAAGGATCATTCACGCCGTTGCTGGAAAGCAGTCCGGTGTCGCGGAAGTCGCGCAGCAGTTCCTCCACCAATGGTAGATCCACCGCCACCACCAGCGCCCTCGGTGCCAGCCCCGCTCCCACCGCCATCCACGCCATTCCCAGCGCGTCCAATCCGGACGAACAGCCATTGGAGCACATCTGCCAGGGACCGCGCACTCCCAGCTCGATGCTCACCGCGGCGGCAATCTCACTGTGCATGCTGTTGCTGGCACTGAATCTGCGCAGCGGACGGCGCCATGCATTTCGTCCCATCATCTCTCCGGCATTTCCGCGGCTGCTGGCGGCGTAGAGCCACGACTCGCCGGTCATCTCCCGCGTCCAGCCTGCACGCTGCACAGCCTGACGAGCCACGGACACCGCCAGATTGCTCGCCGCTCCATAGCGCCGGCCTTTCGCCGGCATGCGTGATGGAATCGGTCCCGCAGGCAATCCGGCAAAGGTGCCACCGACAGTTTCCGCATGGCTCTCCCCGAGGGGGCGCAGACATCCCCGCCGCTCTCGCAGCGCCTCCAGGCAGTCTTCCACCTTCAAGCCAATCCCACAGACCGTCTCCACGGCTGTGATGAACACGGAATCCATCATGTTTTTGATTCAGTCGCAGAAATCGCCCCCCGCAAGCATCCCATTTCCGTTACATCACATTCACAAAAAATAAACAAGGCCATGATTGACACTCAACTTGTTAACCCTCTATATTTTCATTCTCATGTTAAGGCAAATCATTGGACAATCTGAAGGGCAAAAGGACGAACGGCGTCCTGAATCCTCCGCACCGGCACCTGCGGCCGAGCGGTCTCCCATTCTCTCCGCCGCCTCCGCTCCCGCTGCACAACCCCCACGCACACACTCTGCTCCCTCTATGACCACCAGCAAAAACGTTCTCGCCAACGACGTCGAAATCAAAGGTTCCATAAAATTTTCTCACGACCTGATCATCGACGGAAAAATCGAGGGTGAAGTCATTTCCGACGGCAGTCTCACCGTCGGTGAGAATGCGCTGATCAAGGGGGAGGTCAAAACCCGCTCCGTCATCATTTTCGGCAAGGTCGAAGGCAACATCACCGTCCAGGAACGCTGCGAGCTGAAGAGCAACGCCATTCTGGTGGGCGACATCGGCGCGGGCACCCTCGCCATCGAAGAAGGCGCCACCTTCATGGGCCAGTCCCAGGTCGGCAAGAAGGCGGACTCCAAGCCCGCCTTCGGCGGTCCGAAACCACAACCTTAACCCGGTCTTATCCTAGTGTTCGGCCGGCTCTTCGGCACGAAGTCCAACGATCATCCCACACCACCGAAGAATCAGATCGAAGTGGTGTGTCCGTCTTGTGGCGCGGCTCAATATGAGCCGCGCCTCGTCGTTTCCACATTTTGCAAAAAATGCGGCGTTCATCTGACGATTCAGAAGCGCCGCGTCACCGCCTCCGACGTCACCCGCTCGGGCCCCGTGCCTGCCATGGATGACGCCTGGGCTTCGGACGATCCACCCGCCCCGGTGCAGGACAAAGCCCCTGCCAAGACACCCGACGAACCGACAAAGTCGGCGAAACCTGATCTCTCCCCGGCGGATGGATTCGGTGCCTACCTGCAGCAGCGGGCCAAGGGCGAACCAGCCGAAGCCGCATCTGAAGAGGAAAAATCCGAGCCGGAGCCCGAGTCAGAATCCGCGGTCGCACCCGAGCCGACGGAGAGGAATTCCCCCCTCGCCGGTCGCCGTCGTCCGCAGTCCAATTCTCCACCGCCCACGCCTTCACCCGCCCTCCAGACGGCCAGTTCCCTGCAAAAGATGCGGGAACAGGGCATGTACCGGAACCAGTACTTCAAAGACGCCGAATGCTTCGACTGCGGTCACAGCTTCAAAACAGGCCGCTCCGCTCGCTCCGCCAACTGCCCCGCATGCGGCGCCTACATTTCCCTCGAAGACGTCGAGATCAACATGACCTCCACCCAGTCGGTCAAAACGCGCGGAAACGTCATCATTCGCAAACGCGGACGCCTCTCCGCCGCCAGCGTCCAGTGCCGTGACCTCGACTGCCAGGGCATCATTGAAGCCAACGTCAACTGCTCCGGCGACGCCACCTTCCGCACCACCGGCAGCATTATCGGAGAGATCCACTGCCAGCGTTTCGTCGTCGAAAAAGGCGCCGATGTCGCCTTCCTCAATCCCGTTCACGCCACCGAAGTGGACGTCCAGGCCCGCGTCACCGGCACCATCTTCAGCACCGGTCCCGTCACCATCGGCGGCCACGGTGCGGTGAATGGCGACGTCACCGCCCGCTCCGTCTCCATCGAGCCCGGCGGCGAACTCAACGGCGCCATGAACATCGTTCGCGGCAAAAAGCAGCCCGTGCCGCCGCCTTCGGCTCAGGCCTGATCCGCCGCCGCCATGCGTCCACGCACAGCGGCTCGATGGATCGCCTATGGCATCATCCTCGTGCTCATCGCATGGCTTGCCGACTGGCCTTTCGTCCGCCAAGGCACCCGCAACCTCATGCAAATCATCACCCGCGATTCCCTTTCCCTGCCCTACGCTCCTCCGCCCCCGCCGGAGCAATGGCGGACCATGAGTCCTGCGGACCGCCTCGCAGACACCCGCTCCCGCCTCCTGCCGAAGCTGCACGAAGAACTCGCCGCGCATCAGCTCCGGCTCGGCCAGCCCGCCTTCATCCGCATCTTCAAAGAATCACGCGAACTCGAACTCTGGCTGCTGGGCGATGACGAGCGGTGGAAACTCTTCCGCAGCTACCCTGTTGCCAGTTTCTCCGGCACCCTCGGGCCAAAAACGAAAGAAGGCGACCTGCAGGCTCCGGAAGGCTTCTACGCCGTCTCGCAAAGCCAGCTCAATCCCGCCAGCAGCTACCACCTCTCCTTCAACATCGGCTACCCCAACGCCTACGACCTCGCCCACCAGCGCACCGGCAGCCTCATCATGATTCACGGAGACACCGTCAGCATCGGCTGCTTTGCCATGACGGATCCTCTCATTGAAGAAATTTACCTCGTCGTCGAAGCCGCGCTTCAAAACACTGCCGCCGTCCCCATCCACATCTTCCCCTTCCGCATGACCGACGACCGTCTGCAAAAGGAACAAGCCTCCCCGCACCTCGACTTCTGGCAGAACCTCCGCCCCGCCTTCGACATCTTCGAGCAGCACCATTTCATCCCGCAGATCACCTTGGGAAATGGTCTCTATCAGGCGCGATAAGCACACCGGCAGCGTTCGACATTCATTCGTCATTCCTCATTCTAAATTCGTCATTCCATGCGCTCCCTGACTCTCGCCGCCCCGAAAACTTTCCAGTGGACCACCCTTCCCGAACCGGCCTCACCCGCACCAGGCATGGCCCTCGTCTCCATCCGCGCCATCGGCATCTGTGGCACCGATTTCAGCGGTTACCTCGGCAAGATGCCCTTCATCGAGTTCCCGCGCATCCTCGGTCATGAACTCGGTGTCGAAGTCCTCGCCGTCGGTGCAGGCGTCACGCATCTCCAGGTCGGTGACCGCTGCTCCGTCGAGCCCTACCTCAACTGCGGCACCTGCCACGCCTGCCAACGCGGCAGCACCAACTGCTGCGAAACCCTGCAAGTCCTCGGCGTCCACTGCGACGGCGGCATGCGTGAGCGCATGATCCTTCCCGCGCACAAACTGCATCCCTGCAACGCGCTCGACTTCGAGCAGCTCGCGCTCGTTGAAACGCTCGCCATCGGCTGCCATGCCGTCAATCGCGCCCAAGTCACGCCCGCCGACGACGTGCTCATCATCGGCGCCGGTCCCATCGGCCTCACCGTGCTCGAATTCACCCGCGCCGCCAAGGCCGCCATCACCATCCTCGAGCTCAGCGCCGCCCGCCGTGAGTTCGTGGAAAAAAACTACCCCGGAGCCAACGTCGTCGCCGAATTGCCCGACGCGCCCGCCTTCCAGATCGTCTTTGACGCCACCGGCAATCCCACTTCGATGAGCGGCGCCTTCCGCTTCGCCCGCTTCACCGGTCGCATCGTCTATGTCGGCATCACCAAGGAACCCGTCGCCATCGACGATCCCCTCTTCCACCGCCGCGAACTCACCCTCCTCGCCAGCCGCAACGCCGTCGCCACAGACTTCCCCCGCATCCTCGCCATGATCCAGTCAGGCCGGATCGATACGAAGCCGTGGATCAGCCACCGGTGCGAGTTTCGTGAGCTGCCATTGAAGATGGACGAGTGGCTCTTGCCCGAGGCCCGTGTCATCAAAGCGGTCGTGGCGCTCGCACAATGACGAAATCAGAATGGCGAATGACGAATGAATGACCAAGCTCGAATGCCGAAGCGCGGCTAAGCATTCGTCATTGGTTCTTCGGACTTCATTCGTCATTCCGCATTCCTCATTCGTCATTTCCCCTCACCTCTCTATCGTCCCACCACCCCCATCTTCCGCCCATGCCCACCCTCACCGTCCAGCCCCGCGCCCGCCTCTTTCACGGCCACCTCTGGGTATACGCCACCGAAATCCAGAAACGCTTCGGCGATCCCAAGCCCGGTGACGTCGTGCATCTGCAGGACGTGCGCGGCAAGCCGCTCGGCAGCGCCATCTACAATCCGCAGTCGCAAATCTCCGCCCGCCTCTTCTCCTACCGCCGTCAGGACCTCGACCTCGACTTCTTCACCCGCCGCATCCAGCGGGCCATCAAGGTGCGTGAAGACTCCGGCGTCGATCTCAATCTCTGCCGCCTCGTCTGGAGCGAGTCCGACGGCCTCCCCGGCGTCATCATCGACCGCTACGGCGACTTCCTCGTGCTCCAGACGCTCACGCTCGCCATGGACCAGCGCAAAGACCTCATCGTCCAGGCCCTCAACGACCTCTTGAAACCACGCGGCATCGTCGAGCGCAACGAAGCCGCCGTGCGCAAAGCCGAAGGCATGGAGCAGGTCAAAGGCGTCATCAGTGGCGAGACGCCCGAGCCCTTCGTCGTCCGTTACCAGGGCAGCGCCTTCCACGCCGACCTCCTCGAAGGCCAGAAGACCGGCCTCTACCTCGACCAGCTCGACAACTACCAGCTCGTCGCCGCCCTCGCCAAAGGCCGCCGCGTCCTCGACTGCTTCTCAAATCAAGGCGGCTTTGCCCAGGCCTGCGCCCTCGCCGGAGCCGGCGAAGTCACCGCCGTGGACATCAGCGACAGCGCCACCGAGGTCGCCAAAGCCAACGCCGCCATCTCCGGCACCAAGATCGAATGCATCGCCGAAAACTGCTTCGACTTCCTCAAGCGCAACGAAGCCGCCGGCACGCGCTACGACTTGATCATCCTCGATCCGCCCTCCTTCACCAAAACCAAAAGCTCCGTGCGCGATGCGTTGCGCGGCTACAAGGAGATCCACCTCCGCGCCATGAAGATGCTCGAGCCCGGCGGCATCTTCGCCACCTTCACCTGCTCCCATCACGTCAGCGCCGAGGACTTCCACAGCAGCATCACCGACGCCGCTGTCGATGCCAAAAAGACCCTCCGCCGCGTCACCACCTACACCCAGCGCCCCGACCACCCCATCCTCGCCACCATCCCCGAAACCGAATACCTCCGCGGTTATGCGTATGAGGTCGTCGCTTCGTGGTGATCCTTCCCAAAAGCAGCACTAACAGTTTAGTTGCCCTCTCTGCAAAATTGTCCAGTCTATGGCATGGCCGAAAAAAAAACCACGAAGTCGGCGACTGAGTCACGCCGCAAGAGTCAACTTGAGCAAATTACCGATGTAATTGATTCGTTGAGCACCTTGTCATCCGACCTTCGCAAGCAGCAGCAAACCCTTGAGCTACTCCAAAGTGTGTCAGCCGGACTCTATGAGGAGGTTGACAAACTCGCGAAAAAGTCTCCGGCCGATCAAATCAGTTCGCTTGTGCTTACACAAGTTAATGACGTCATTCGAGAGGCAAAGGATTTGGCTTCAAATGATCCGTTCATGAAGCGCTATACAGAATTTGTTGCAGCAGGCGACAACCCTGAGCATCGAGATGTCGTAGTTATGCTCCGTCAAATTCGGCAAGGACTTGAAAGATTTGCGACCCTGCAACCCGCCAAGAAAAAGAAAACGGACGGTTTACTATCAGATGCCAAAGGCATTCGTGTGGCTCTTTTGTTTTTCCATCAAGGGCACGTGAATGTAAATGTGCATGATCTGGCCGCCAACAACGTGGGAGTGACCGAATACTGGCAACGATACAAGGATGGGTTCCACTATTTTAGTTTTGATAAATTAGACAGCACAGATATCCCGACCCATTTTCACCCTCCGGAATGAGACGATCGTCTAACGCGGCGACTGTGCCACTGCTCCAAGGCGTGTCGCAATACGAAGTGGACTTTGTTATCCCACGAGTGGGGGTTGATGTCCCCCTCGGCATCGACCCCTTTTTGCTTTTCAAGAGCCGAGACCCTGAGTTTCAGCATCTGCACAACATCTTGCTCAGGCTTTTTGAAGAAGGGCTTGAGGCAATGCGGAATGGTAAATCGTCTACAGCAAGTCATCTGTTCAGATTTCCTGAAGTTCCTGAAATTGGTTTGGGTTACACACAAAAAGGCAAAAGAGGATCTGGTCTGGGATCATTCCTGTCCGAGTTGATCCTTGAAACTTTGCGCAACTCCCCTGCGATGCTTGAACGAGGCGTGCGCCACATCGAAGAACTTCAACTCGTTTCGGTCGGGATTGGGCCAGATCGTGTGAGCGACATGACTGCAAGCATCATCAAAGGGTTCTTGATCGAGTACACACAAAAGCAATGCAGCATTTGGGGCATTCCGATGACTGCAGGGGTGCCCATTTCTCACGTTTTCGATGCTACTCAAAGTGAATGGATGGACGGATATTTCGATTTACCCCTCAGCCCACACGACAATGCGCCAATTCTGCTGGTTCCACGGCGGATAGTCCGTGTGTTACCATGGATCAACTACGATGACTTCGTTAAACTTGAATTTGCTGCGTATTTGCGAGCAAAAACGGTTAAAGGGCGCATGGCTGGAGTTGCCAAGAAAGACATCATTGCGGTAAGTCGCAAGGAAATGGAACGAGTCGATCAATACATCCGCGTAAAGGAAGAAACCGCCATCGAGGCCCAACCGACGAGTTTGACTGACGAACCGGATGGCGTCGCTGCTGAGGCGGCACAATTAAAAAATCGGCTTCAGAGCATTTCCACTGGCGCTGAAAATGCTTCGACTTTTCAACACACGGTGCTCGAAATTTTGAACTTTCTGTTCAATCCACAACTGATTGACGGCAAACCTGAAGTTCGAACAATCGACGGCACAGAGCGTCGCGACATTGTGTTCACCAATGACTCTGATCAAACATTCTGGGCTTATGTAAGGCAGGAGCATTCCGGTATCTTCCTCATGTTCGAAGCAAAAAACACGAAGGAAATCGGGCCCGCAGCATTGAATCAGACTGCTACATATCTTGGAGATCGTTTGGGGCGCCTTGGTTTTATTGTAACGAGACATAAACCAGATGAGTCAGCCACCCGGAAAGCCTTTTCGATCCACAACGATTCGAATCCAAGGAAGATCATTCTTTTCCTCACAGACAACGATTTGAATATCATGTTGGTCATGAAGAGCGCTGGAAAAGAGCCGATGAGACATCTCCAACAGCTTTATCGGGATTTCAGGACTTCAGTACAATAATGCCACTTCAGTCTCAACGGGGGAACCGGGGTCAAGCTACAACGGCGTGACAAGCCGTATCATGCTTCGCATTCCTCTCACAAGAGCGCGGCGAAGAATCCCATGCCAAGAACGCTCGACTTGGCCGCAGAGGGGCCAAGAGGCAGAGAGGCCAAGGGGGTCTGAATCTCTCCGCCCCCACTGCTCCTCTGCCTCTCTGCTGGAACCGGGGGGGCAGGCAACAGGCTGACAGAACACCTCAAACGACCCATCGGAGGCTCAAAACAAAGCCTCGGCGTCTCCAGCGGCTCGATCCTGGGCTCCAAGCGGCCCATGATTTCACCCGATCCGCGCCGGGTGCCTGAATCGCTTTTGAAATCGGGAAGCCAACGCCTCCCCATGCAGATCGGCAGGAGGAAAAGGCACGCCTGAGCCGCGTCAAGGCATGCCTGAATGGGAACAAGGCGTGCCTGAACGGAAACAAGGCGTGCCTTGGCCGCAGAAAGGCGTGCCTGAATGAAAATAAGGCGTGCCTTAACCGCAGAAAGGCACGCCTGAACGAAAATAAGGCGTGCCTTTGCCGCAAAACGGCGTGCCTGAGCGAAAATAAGGCGTGCCTGAACCGCAGAAAGGCATGCCTGAACGGAAAAAAGGCGTGCCTGAACCGCGTCAAGGCATGCCTGAAGCGAAAAAGGAGGCTCCTTCCGCTCCAAGGTTTTGTTCATTTGTTCAGACGCTTGCGACATCCCATGAAAAATCAGCAGCCTTTGGTGAAAGGTTTGCCGTATCCGGTGATGTGTTTGCGCCATTTGGTGAAAGGTCTGCGCCATCCGGTTCAAGGTTTGCCGCATCCGATTCAAGGTTTGCGCCATCCGACCTCTCCTTTTCGCCTCCAGATCCCTGTTTTGCGCCATTCTGACCAGATTTCGCGTCCTTAGGTGGTGGGACAGGCCGTTCGCCCGAACAGCGCGGCAGGTCCTGAACCGCCTACTCCTTCAACCGGTTCACCGTGTAATACGCCATGCGATGCCACAGCGGCGTGCCGTCCTTCGCCTTCAGCTCAGGCATCTCAAACTCATGCACATAGCCGGTGCGGAGGTTGGCGACGGCGACATCCAGCGTCAGGCCGTCGTCGCTCAGGGTGGAGGTGGTGATTTCCAGCGGCTTCGCATCGAGCTCCTCGCCACCGTATTTGCTGGTGAAGGGATAGGTGTAGCTCTGGCCGGTCAGACCACCGAGGCTCGCCTTGTCCACCGGCAGGGTGAAGGTGAAGCGGAAACCGGTTTTCGTGAGTTCCATCTTCCGCACCTCAAGCGGCGTCTTTTTCGTCCACACGATCTTCTGCAGGCCAAAGGGGCGATTGCCCTTGCTGTTCCAGCCGCGGTTCGACTCACCGACCACGAGCGATCCATCCGGCAGCGTGGTCAGCGCCAGCGCGGCGCATTGCAGGCCCTCCACGAAGGGAAAGCACGCGCCCTGATACTCGCCGCCGACTTTTTCCAGGAAGACACGGTTCACGCCGCTGAGCACGAACTCACCGAGGAAGAGCTGCTTCTCAAAGGGGCCGAACTTCCCGCCGCTTTTGTCACAGACGATGCCGGTGCCGCTCTGCCCCATCTTCACATACGGCAGCCACACGGCGGGCGGGGTGTAGCCCTTCACCGTCTTCATCGCCTCGGCCACGGTGATGCCGTCCGGCTGCTTCGGGGCGATCTTCACCGGCGAGTCGGGCCGCATGGCATCGGGAATGGACTCCGCATGCGAGAAGTAGGCGCCTTTGCGCGCATGAAACAGCGGCGTGGTCGGCATCCAGGTGCCCTGCTGATCCGTGATGAAAATATCACCCTCCGCATTCTGGCCGATGCCGCATGGCGAACGGAATCCGGCGCACCAAGGCTCCAGCTTTCCCTGCGGCGTCATGCGCACCACCCAGCCGCGCCACAGCGGATGCGTCGCCTCATCGCCAGCTCCTTTCCAAGCCTTGCCCATGCTGGAATTCAGCGAGGTGTAGAGATTCCCCTCCGCATCAAACACCGGGCCATACGCATACTCATGATACGCGCCGGAAACGCCCCAGCCCGTCGAGGCCGTGAGGTACTCGTCCGCCTTGCCATCGCCATCCGTGTCACGCAGCTTCGTCACCTCCGCACGCTGCGTCGCGTAAAGTGCGCCGTCGTGCCAGGCGAGGCCCAGGATTTCATGCAGGCCGCTCGCAAAGAGCCTGAAGCCGTCCTTCCCCTCGATCCACACCTCGCCCTTGCGCAAAGCGACCGCGAGTTTGCCATCCGCCGTCACGGCGAGACCGCTCGCCTCAAAGTTCACTCCTTCCGGCAGGTCGTAGGTTTCGATGCGATAGTAGTCCGACTGCTGTTGTGCGAACGCATGGTCGCACAGCAGCACAAGCGCACCCACGACCAGGTAGGGCGCTTGCTCCCGCAAGCGCCGCCGCAGGCCGAAAAGAATTCGAGACACCCTGGAAGTAATCGAAGGCGATGGAGCAGCTCGCGGCGGGCTGAGGACAGCCCGCCCTACCTCAAATGCGTTCACCATGACAGTTCCTCCTTCGTTTCCTTGCCGTTGATCTTCACGATTCTCTCAAAGCCGTTCTTCGCCGGACGCAGCGTGTCCTCGACCTGCTTCCCGTCTTCACGATACAAGAACGTCGGCACGCCGTCCTTGCCGACCCTGTAGCCTCCAAACACGCGTTCACCGGTCGCCGCAGGCAGTTCCTTCACATCGGTGCCGAGCGGCTTGACCGGCGGCATCGCGCGATCCTGCCAGTTGCTCATGGCATCGAGGAAACGGCCTTTCCAGATCACCGCCCAGCGGCTCTGCTGCGCATCAAACGCCGCATTCAAGCCGCCGGGAAAGCCCACGCCGATCGCATGCGAGCCCGCGCCTTCGATGAAGCTGCGGAAGATGATCACGCGCTTCTCCTTGTCCGGCTTCAGTTCGAAATCTTCCGCCGACATGAGTCCCTCCGGCAGCGGCTGGCCGTCGATCTCGCGCAGGTAGGTCCAGAGGCTTTCGATGTCCTTGTCCGCCGTCTTGCGGCCCGTGAGGATCGGCGGCATCACCGTGCCGGGCTGCGTGACCTGCGGATTGAGCAGCAGCTCCTTGAAATACTCCGGCTGCAAACGCTCCACCGTGTGCGTGAGACGAATCACCGGCGGTCCGAGCGACTTGCGGTCCTTCAAGCCATGGCAGGCGACGCACGCGAGCCCCTTCGCACCCAGCAACTGCCGCCCCAGCTCCGCGCGATGATGCTTGCCGAGACCGCTGACATCGATCTCCACCGGCGGGTCAAGTTTGTCCGCTTCGTTGAACGCGCTGATGAGCAACTCCGTCTGCTCGCGACCGAAGTTCGGCATGCGCGTGTCCATGTAGGGCCGCACGCTGCCTCCTTCTCCCCACAGGATTTTTTCAAACCAACCCTGCGTGAGCTTGCGTCCCACCTTGTCGAGCATCGGCGGCAGATGACCGAGCTGACCGAGCGACTCCGCCGTGGAGTCGTTCACGCCGAAATACTGCGCCCGCGGCTCCTCAGGCCCGCCCTTGCCGTCGCGATCATGGCAGGCGTAGCAGTTCAGCCGCGACATCTGCCAGTCGATCTTCTCCTGCGCCGTGAGCCGGGGCGCGTTTTCCTTTTGAATCACCGCCAGCGCGAGTATCAGCGCCCTCTTTTGCAGCTCGTTCAAGTCAAAGCGCGGCGTGCCGCTGGGCTGTTTTTCTGAGAGGCAGCCGTTGGCGGCATTCAGTTCCATGAGACTCGCCTGATGCTTCGGAACTGCCTGACCACCTGTTTTATGGCATGCCACACAGTTCATCTTCTCGAAGACTTCCCTGCCCTTCTCCACTCCCTGCTTCGGCAGCTTCAGCGCGGCACGCGCCTCCGCCTTTTCCGCCACGCGGCCGGTGTGCAGATACGCCGCGATATCCGACGCCTCCTGCTCGCTGAGACGCATGTCCGGCATGCGACCGGACGGACGCATGGAAAGCGGATGCTTCAGAAAATGCGACAGCGCAGTGAAGTCGTAGGCATCAGCCAAAGCGATCGGCACCGAGGCGTTGCCGGGCTTCTCCAGCTCCGCATCCGCCGCGACTTTCGGAGGCCGCACATCCAGCGCGGGCTCATGGCAGGCCACGCAGCCGACCTTGTGATACAGATCCTTGCCGCGCTCCACATCGCCTGCGGGCACCTGGGGCGCATCCCATTTCAGCGTGCTCAGGTATTCCACCAGCGCCTCGACCTTCTCGTCATCGTCTTCCTCACCGGCAAAGAGTCCCGGCATCTGCGTGCCCTTCTTGCGATGCTGCGGGCTGCGAATCATGAGCCACAGCGTGTCTTCATCGAGCCGCGATCCCACTCCGGTCAAATCCGGCCCCGGCTTCGCCCTGAGTCGTTCCTGCCACGACTCCGGTGCCGCATGGCAGGTCGTGCAGTTCAGCTCCGCCAGCAGCAGGAAACCGCCGTTCACGACGTGCTCGTCCGGGTCCGGCGGAATGTAGAATTGGTCAAAGGTGTAAACGAACGCGTGATTGATCGGCTCGGCCTGAAGAGGATGCGGGAGCGCTGGCGAGGTGCTGAGGAGAAAGGATGTCAGCGCCAGCGCTGAATGACGAAACCCGAATGAGGAATGACGAATCAATGACGAAGCGCGAATGACGAACGAGGACATGACTTCGGATTTAGGCATTCGGGCTTCTTTCGTCATTCGGATTTCGACATTCGTTAATTTACAGTCCCATCTTCGCCCTCTCCTGATCTAGCGCCTTGATCCAAGGGCCAATGAAATGCCCGCTGTCATGATACGTGCGCCCGGAATACATGTGCTGGTCGATCACGCAGGGTTCATTCACGTAGATGCCGCCGCAGATTTCGAGGTCAAACTTGCACTTGGCGACCGTGGCCATGCGCAAGCCTTTGACGATGTCGGCACGGGCGGGAATCTCCACGCCGTGGCAGACGCTGGCGCAGGGCTTTTTCTGCTCCCAGAACCACTTCGTGATGCGCAGCAGGTCCTCGTCCTCGCGGATGTATTCCGGCGCACGGCCGCCACTGAAGAAGATGCCGACGTATTCTTCCGGATTGATGTCCTTGAAGGCGACGTCGGCGTCAATGCTGTAGCCCTCCCACTCCTTCGTGATGGTCCAGCCGGGCTTGATTTCATGCAGCACCATCTGGTACTTCCGCTTTTCCGGCGCTGCGACGACCGGCTTGTAGCCGCCTTCAATGAGGCGGTAGAACGGGTAGAGAGTGTCAACGGTCTCGGTGGCGTCACCGACGATGAGGAGGACTTTGGCTTCAGGCATGGGTCAGGGTGGTTCGGAGGTTGTTGGGACAGGATTTACAGGATTAACAAGATGACAGGATTTCGACTTGGGGAGTGAGCAAATCAGGAACGATGAGAAAGTCCAAACAGCTAATCCTGCATCATCCTGAAATCTTGTGAATCCTGTCAAAAAGGGAGGTCAGCCGATGAGGCCATCGAGATGGTTTTTCGCGCGCATGATCTCGACCGTGGACTCGGCCAGGGTCGGCATGATGGGAATGCCGCGTGGCGTGGGATGCATGAAGATTTCGGTGGGGCCGGTGAACTTCGTTTCTTTGAGAGCCTGGAGTAGCGGTTTCCAGTCGAGCTTGCCGCGTCCTGGCATCTGCTGCAGTTCCTCGTCTTTCGGCATCGGCTTCATGCAGCCCATGCCATGCTCCCAGGCATAAAACAGCGTCATCTTCTTGTCGATGTGCGTGATGAGGTCGGCCAGAAGCTTCGTGTCCTGCGGCAAATGGTAAGGCGCAAGGGCAATCCCGATGCCGGAAATGTCGCGAATGTCATCCGCCAGCCAGAGCAGCGAGTCCGGCGTGTCGATGAGGTTGTTGACGTGGTTCTCGATGCCGATCTCGACACCACCCTCCGCCGCGAGCGCGGCATGCGGTTTCATCTTTTCCACGAAGTCCTTCACATTCGCCTTCAACTGCTCCGGCGTGACGTTCTTCCACTCACCCGAACCACCGGTGACGATGAACGAACCGCCCAACTTCTTCACGACACCGATCTCTTCGGTCAGCTTGAACGGTCCGAGGTCGTAGCGAGTCGTGCCGCCGAAGCTGACGCCCTGCTCCTTCAACATCTCCGCAAACTTGTCATGCCCGATCGCATCCAGCTCCTCACGCTGCGTGCCGTGCTTCTTCGGCCAGAGTTCGATGCCTGAGGCTCCGGTCTTCTTCACTTCCGGCAGAATGTCCGCCAGCGGCAGGCTGCCATACATCGAAGAGGCGAGCATGTAGTTCAGCTTCCACGACGTCTCCGCCGCAAGGGCGGGCGCGGCGGCGAGGGCGGACAGGGATTGGAGAAACTGGCGGCGCTTCATGGTGCGTGATTAAACGCCGCCATGCAGGACTCTTCATTCAGACTTTGGTTTCGCCTCTTCAGGTTTTGCGGCACCCCGAAAAATCGTCTCCAACGAGCTATTTCTTGATCCGGTAGAGATTCCCTTCCGTGCGGATCAGCAGGTCCGAGCCGATGACGGCGTAGGAGGCGAGGCTGCGTTCACCGAGGTCGTTCTGCGCCAGAATTTCAAAGGTCTTGCCGGGTTTCACGACGACGCCGAGGCCTTTTTCATCCTGGAGGTAAAGTTTTCCGTCAGCGACGAGGAGAGAGGCGGAGATGGGGCCGGTGCAGCGTTCGGAGTAGTGAATCCGGCCGGTTTTCGCGTCGGCGCAGGTGAGGATGCCGTTGTCGGCCACGAAGTAGATCTCGTCGCCTATCACGGCCATGCTGGGATTATGCGGCACGGCTTTGTCGATGGTCCAGGCGACATGCGTCTCGGTCACGTCCCCTTTGCCGTCCACCCTGACGGCTTTCAGCACCGGCTTGTCGTAGCTGCTGGAGACAAAGACCATGCCGTGGGCATAGACCGGACGAGGAACGACGCTGTAGCCCTGATCATAGTAGCAGCGCCAGATTTCGGTGCCGTCTTTCGGGTTGAGAGCGTTCACGACGCCGCTGCCGGGACTGATGAGCTGCGGCTGGCCGTTCACGTCGATGAGAAGCGGCGTGCAGAAGGAGAATTTCTTTTTCGCGTCCGACTGCCGCGCGAAGGCCCAACGCTGCTCGCCGGTGGTTTTGTCGAGTGCGATGACCTTCGGATCCTTCTCGGCATCGGCGGAGAAGATGAGAAGGTCTTCGAAGAGCACGGGGCTGCTGCCGTTGCCATGCACGGGCGAGTAGGCGAACTCCTGAGTCTTCCAGATCGTCGCGCCCGTTGCGGCATCCAGGCAGGCGGTGCCGAGGTGGCCAAAGTGGACATACAGCTTCCCGTCTTCGTAAACCGGCGTGGGGCTGGCGTGACTGTTTTTGCGATGCGCTCGTGGAGAGGTGGCGGTGAAGATTTCCACGTCCCAAACCGGCTTCCCTGTGGCCGCATCCAGCGCCATGGCGTGCAGGGAGCGATCAGCCTTCGGATCTTCCACCCCACCGACGGGCAGCGCGGAGGTCAGAAAGATGCGGTCCCCGATCACCACCGGCGAGGACCAGCCCACGCCGGCAACAGCGGCTTTCCACGCAATGTGCGAGGTGGGGCTCCACGTCAGCGGCAGATTGGCGGCGTCGGAGTGACCCTGCGCGGCGGCCCCGCGAAATTCAGGCCAGTCGGCGGAGAGAAGGGATGTCGAGAGGAGAAGAACGAGGGAGGTGCGCATGAGGCGGAATCAACGCGGGGAACGCAACGGCGTTTTCAAAAAGAAGTGGAGGCATCCTCCTTCGCAGCGGGTCAGCCTGGACGAGGAGCCCCGTACTCACATCAAAAACGCTCCGGCAGGTCAGCGATGAGGATGCGATCGACAGGATCGAAGAACAGCGCGCAGGAGCCGTGGAGCCAAGCCTTGCCGAAGATGCAGAGGGTGGCGAGAGGCGGGGAGGAGCGTCGGGACTTCAGTCCGTCTGACGGCTCCAAACCCGAACCAAAAACCGAACGACGCCAAAATGGCGTCACTCCCCGGGGCGGCGCATTGCCTGGCTTGCAGGCTTTCTGGTTTGCATCATGACCCATCCCGGCATATTCGCGGCCCTTCGTTCCTGACCCCATGGCATCGCCCCACCTGCGCATCGTTCTCAAATTCGGCTCCGGCATCCTCACCCGCGTGAATGCGCCGGAGCCTGATCCCGTGCAACTGCGCAAGCTGGTGGAGGCGGTGGCGCTGCTGAAGCAGGCGGGCCACGCGGTGGTCGTGGTCAGCAGCGGGGCGGTGGCCTCCGGCCTGAAGCCGATGGAGTTCAGCCAGCGCCCGACGGATGTGACGACGCTGCAAGCGCTGGCCGCGGTGGGCCAGACGCACCTGATGCATGCCTACGAGTCCCTGCTGCGGGACCACGGCCTGCATGTGGCGCAGCTTCTGGTGACGCATGAGGATTTTGAAAACGCGGTACGCGCACCGCGCATGAGGAGCGTGCTGGACCGCCTTCTGGAGTTCCCCAAGATCGTGCCCGTCATCAACGAGAACGATTCGGTGGCGATCGAGGAACTGCGTTTCGGCGACAACGACAAGCTCTCCTCACGCGTGGCTCGCTTTTGGGGCGCGGACCTGCTGATCCTGCTGACCAGCGCCCCCGGACTGCTGCGCGACGCTAAAAACGCCGCCGAGGGTCCGATCCCCGTCGTCGAGGACGTGGATGCCGTCATTCACCACGCGGAGGAGGAAAAGTCCGCCCTCGGCACCGGCGGCATGATCTCCAAACTCCGCGCCGTGCAGGACGCCGTACACGGCGGCGTGCAGTGCATCATCGCCTCCGGTCGCCATGCGGAACAGATCCCCGCGCTCGTCGAAGGCCGCGGCGTCTGCACCCGCTTTCCATGCTTGAACCGCGAACCGCAAACCGCGAACTGAGAACAATTTCATGCCCGCCCCCGACATCGCCACCCTGCTCATCACCTGCCCCGACCGACCCGGCCTGGTGCATGACGTGACCGGTTTCATCTCCTCGCATCAGGGGAACATCATCGACCTGCAGCAGCACATCGACCCGGAGCAGAACGCCTTTTTCATGCGCCTCGAATGGAGCCTGGAGAATTTCACGCTGGAGAAGGAAGAGATCCAAGCCCGCCTGCAGCCGATGGCGCGTCGCCACCAGATGCAGATGCAGCTGACTTTTGCCAGCCAAAGGAAGCGC
Organism: uncultured Prosthecobacter sp.; assembly: GCA_964452755.1. Lineage (GTDB taxonomy): Bacteria > Verrucomicrobiota > Verrucomicrobiia > Verrucomicrobiales > Verrucomicrobiaceae > Prosthecobacter. Next base: position 311,445 of record CAYVQY010000004.1, read on the forward strand.
ATCGCCCTCTTCGTGACGAAGGATAATCACTGCCTCTACGACCTGCTGGCGCGGCATGAGGCCGGGGAACTGCCGGTGGACCTGCCGCTCATCGTTTCCAATCACGAGACGCTGCGCCCTGCGGCGGAACGCTTCGGCATCCCCTTCCACCATTTCCCCATCACGAAGGAGAACAAGCTGGAGCAGGAGCAGGCGATGATCGCGCTGCTGAAGCAGGAGCGCATCGACAGCGTGGTGCTGGCGAAGTACATGCAGATCATCGGCAAGGCGATGATCGCGGAGTTCCCGAACCGCATCCTGAACATCCACCACAGCTTCCTGCCGGCCTTCGTCGGCGCGAAGCCCTACCACCAGGCCTTCCAGCGCGGCGTGAAGATCATCGGCGCGACGAGCCACTACGTCACCGCCGACCTCGACGAGGGGCCGATCATCCACCAGGACGTCATGCGCGTGAGCCACGAGGACGAGGTGGCCGACCTCGTGCGCCTGGGGCGGGATCTGGAGAAGAACGTGCTCGCGAAGGCGTTGTGGTGGCATGTGCGCGACCGCGTGCTTGTCTTCAAAAACAAGACCCTCGTCTTCGACTGACCCTCTCATGACAACCACCACCGCCATCCTCGCCAGCATCGGCTGCGGTTACCTCTGCGGCTCCATCCCCTTCGGCTACCTGGCCGGAAAACTGAAGGGCCTCGACATCCGCCAGCACGGCAGCGGCAACATCGGCGCGACGAATGCGATCCGCGTGCTGGGAAAGGGCCTGGGCATCCCCGTCTTCATCTGCGACATGCTGAAAGGCTGGCTGCCCGTCTTTCTCGCGGAGGGCTGGATCACGGCGACTGGCGCGGAGGCGGAGATGATCACGACGGTGAAGGTGCTGGCCGGATTCGCCGCCGTCATCGGTCACATGTTCACCTTCTGGCTCGGCTTCAAGGGCGGCAAGGGCATCGCCACGACCGGCGGCGTGCTCTTTGGCATCTCGAAGGCGGGCATGCTCGGCGGCTGGATCGGCTTCCTCACTTTTCTTTTCGCCTTCCGCTACGTCTCGCTCGGCTCGCTGGCGGCGGCGGTGGGAGTGCCGACGGCGATGGCCATCCAGATGTGGCGTGAGGGGAAATGGGACTTCGTGCTGCTCGGCTTCGGCATCGTGGTCATGATCCTCGCCTTCGTACGCCATCGCTCAAACATCCAGCGGCTGCTCGCCGGCACGGAGAACAAGGCTTTCAGCAAGAAGGACAAGCCGCAGTCATGATCGAGTCCGTCACCGTCATCGGGGCCGGCAGTTGGGGCACGGCGCTGGCAAACCTCCTCTCGCTCCGCGGCCTGAAGGTGCAGTTCTGGGGCCGCGATGCCGAGCTGATGGAGCAAATCCGCGTGACGCGCCGCAACGAGCGCTACCTCCCCGAACTCGCGCTGCCGGAGGACATCGTCGTCACCGCCGATCTCACCGCGCTGGAACCGGCGGACATGCTGGTCTTTGTCGTGCCGTCGAAGGCCGTGCGCTCCACGGCGGAGCTGGTGGCGAAAAGCGGCGCGGCGTCCAAGGCACGCGTGCTGGTCTCCTGCGCGAAGGGCATCGAACTCGAAACAGGCCGCCGCATGAGCGAATTGATCGGCGAATCGATTCCCGGCGTGCCGCTGGCGATCCTCACCGGCCCCAATCACGCGGAGGAAGTCGCCAACCGGCTCGCCACCGCCGCCGTCGTCGCCTGCGCGGATGACGAGATCGCCAAAGCGGTGCAGCACTGCTTCACTCTGCCGTTCTTCCGCACTTACACGAGCGACGATGTGACGGGCGCGGAGTGGGCCGGGGCGATGAAGAACCCCTATGCCATCGCCGCCGGCATTGCGCGCGGCTTGAAGCTCGGGGACAACGCCATCGCCGCACTCATCACGCGGGCGCTGGCGGAGATGGTCCGCCTCGGCGTCGCCGAAGGCGGAAAGGTGGAGACCTTCTACGGCCTGAGCGGCGTGGGCGACCTGATGACGACGTGCTACTCCGCGCACAGCCGCAATCACCGCGTGGGCCTGCAACTCGGCCAGGGACGCTCCCTCGAAGATATTCTCTCCGGCACGCGCATGGTGGCCGAAGGCGTGCTGAACACCGCGAGCCTTCACCGTGCGGCGAAGGAAAAAGGCGTGCGCATGCCGCTGCTCGACGAGATCCACGCCATCCTGCACGAGGGCAAACCCGCGAAGGAGGTCATGCGCGCCCTGCTTTCCCGCGATCCCCGCCCTGAGGCGGACTGAGGTTCCGCATCGCCGGGGGGAGCCTTGTTGCACAGCAACAAGGCTGCAATGTTGCCCAGTTCCTGTGGAACTGGGCTCGTCTCACTTTGGCAATTGCAGCAGCCCCGCGCCCACGGCCTCCGCCGGGGCCGAAAGCGGCGCGGCGGTGCGACTGAGCAGCGGTATGATGTTCGCACTGGAGTAACCGCGTCCCAGCAGGTAGGCCACCGCACCGCTGGTGATGGCCGTGGCCTGCGAGGTGCCGCTGCCGATGACGAACTTGTTGTCCGCATAGCCGGAGACGATGCCCACGCCGGGCGCGGCGAGCGTGAGTCCAGCGCCCGAATTCGAAAACCACGCCTGCCGCCCGGAGGCATCCACCGCCGCGACGCCGAGCACTCCCGGCAGACCGGCGGGCATGGACAGCGCCGTCTGCTGCTCGTTTCCCGCCGCCGCGACGATGACGACGTTTCGGCTCTGGGCATACCGCACGGCTTCTTCGAGCATCGGCGTCGAGCTGGCACTGCCGAGGCTGATGTTGATGACGCGGGCACCGAGGTCCGCCGCCTTGACGATCGCGCTGGAAAGCAGCGCCACATTGCTCTCGCCCTTCGCATCCGTGACGCGGATGTCGATCAGCTTCGCCGCAGGGGCGACGCCGCCGACTTGCGGATCATTCCCCGCGATGAGGGATGCCATGGCGGTTCCGTGGCCGTTCATTTCGCTGCCGTCGCCGACGAGATCGACATGTGTGATGTCGGCGCTTTTCAGCGAGGGATGCGCGGCGATTCCGGAATCAATGACCGCCACGATCACGCCCTGCCCCCAGCCGTTCCGCTCGGCGGAAGCACCGATGCGGTCGAGTCCCTGACTCTCGAACGGCACGCGCCCGCCCTCGTTCGCAAGATCCGTTTCGACCGGCAGGCCGGGAACACGCACAAACAGGTTCGGTCCGACATGCGTGTAGTCCTTTGCATGCTCGCGCAGGTCCTTCTCCAGGCTGCGCGAATCACCGGTGCGGACACGGGCGGTGCGCAGACGGACATCGAAACCGAGCAGCTCCAGCCCCAACGCCGCCGCACGGTCGCGAAAGGCGGCGAGCGCCTCCGGCGTGCGGAAAGTCAGCAGCACCTCGCCGGGAATCGCATCCGGGACATTGAGCGGCTGAATCTGCAGCGGCGCGGCGGCGCGTTTTTCTGAATCCTGCAATGCCTCAGGCACAGATGGCGCAATGACTTGCGGATGGACTCCCGGCGCAGCTTTCACGCTCCGCTTCGGCACAGCCGAAATTTCGACATCGGGTGCGCGGTTCATCTCCGATGTCAGCCAGCCAAGCGAGCCCGCCATCAAGACGAGAACGCTGATCAGGATGATGAAAGGCCAGCGGCCGGTGCCCATGATGCGGAAACGGTCGCACAATGTCACGATGGCGCGAGTTCTGCTTTACCGATGCAGGGGGGAAGTTTCTCCAAATACAGTCTTGTCGCTGCGCGACGCCTTGCCTAACCTCACCGCCATGTCGCTGCAAAAAGAAGCCTGGGGATCACGTCTCGGAGTCATCATGGCCGTCGCTGGAAGCGCGGTCGGTTTGGGCAATTTCCTCCGCTTTCCAGGCCTCGCAGCGCAGTATGGCGGCGGCGCCTTCATGCTGGCGTATGCGATTTCGTTTTTGATCATCGGCCTGCCCATCGGCTGGGCGGAGTGGGCCATGGGCCGCCACGCCGGTCAGCTCGGCTACAACTCCGCTCCAGGAGCCTTCGCCTGCATTCTGCAAAATCGCTGGGGCAAGTATCTCGGCATCATCGGAGTGATCATTCCGGTCGTGATCTACACCTACTACGTCATCATCGAGAGCTGGTGCCTCGGCTACGCGGTGAATTTCTGGACAGGGAAACTGGACCTGCAGGATGCGGATCAAACAGTGGGCTACTTCGCCCGGTTCACCGGCGCGATCGGAGACGCCTCCGCGATGAGCTTTTCATGGAACAGCGCCCTGCCCTGGCTGCTCGCTGTTTTTGCCTTCAACTTCTACCTGATCTATCGCGGTCTCTGCGGCGGCATCGAGAAGGTGTGCAAAATCGCCATGCCGACCCTGATCGTGCTGGCCATCCTGCTGCTCGTCCGCGTGCTGACACTGGGCGCACCTGATCCGGCGAAACCACACGACAACGTCTTTAACGGCCTCGGCTACCTGTGGAATCCCACCAAGGTGATGGTCGTCAAAGCCGAACCCGGCCCGGGCGACATACCGCGCGAGATCGTGGGCGAAGCGGCGATCGCGGAAGCGAAGGCGGAGATCGCGGCCAGTGGCGGTGCCTTGAAGCTGCGGGAGGACGGCGTGCTCAAACAGCTCGCCAATCCGAGTCTCTGGCTGGCGGCGGCGGGGCAGATTTTCTTCAGCCTTTCCGTCGGCTTCGGCGTGATCATTGTTTACGCCAGTTATCTGACGAAGAAAGACGACGTGGTGCTCAGCGGACTGGCCGCGAGTAGTACGAACGAGGTCTGCGAGGTCGCCCTCGGCGGCCTTATCACCGTGCCGGCGGCCGTGGCCTTCATGGGCATCGCCAGTGTGGCGGGCGTGGCGGGCAGCAGCGTGGGTCTGGGCTTCAAGGTGTTGCCGCTGGTCTTCGCGCAGATGCCACTGGGTCAGTTTTTCGGAGGCACCTTTTTCTTCATGCTCTTCGTCGCCGCGGTGACAAGCTCGATCTCGATGCTGCAGCCGGGCATCGCCTTTGTGGAGGAGGCGCTCGGCGTCGGGCGCCGCGTGTCGGTGGCGCTCCTGGGCCTGCTGACGACCTTCGGCACCGGCTTTGTGCTCTTTTTCTCAGGCGACCTGAAGGCGCTCGACACGCTCGACTTCTGGGTCGGCACCTTTCTGCTTTTCGTGCTGGCCACCGTTCAGATCATCGTCTTCGGCTGGAAGTGGGGCCCGGACAAGGGCTTCAACGAGTTGCACCAGGGCGCGTCCATCCGCGTACCGTGGATCTTCCGCCCAATCATGAAATGGATCTGCCCGGCCTTCCTGCTCACCATCTTCGCGATGTGGCTGATGAAGGAGATTTTCGGTTTTGACCTCAGCACCGGCTCAGCAGGGGCGGTGTCCGGCTACGTCACCGATCTCTTCGGTGAAAAGTCCAGCCTCGTCGCGCAGCTCAGCGTGGCGATGGTGGCCGCCACTTTCATCTTCTTCGGCCTCATGACCGCCCGCAGCGCCGCCTACGCCCGCGCCCAAAAAGGCCTGCCAAAGTCCGACGCCTAGTTTCATCATTCGTCATCCCCCTCTCCCTCCATGACCACCGCCGGCCTCCTCGTCATGCTGCTCTCCGTGAGCACCGTCGTCACCCTGTTCTCATGGTGCATTTGGAAGGTGCTCTCCACGCCGCAGGAGACGCAAAAGCTTCACGGCATGGAGTTTGAAACGCCGGACATCCGCAAGGATCCCTGACTCCTCACGCCTCCCCGACCACGCTAACGACAATGCCCCGCGTATGCGGTGCGCGGCGGTGCTCAAATAGAAAGATGCCCTGCCAGGTGCCCAGCGCGAGGCGACCGTCCACGACCGGGATGACCTCCGACGTGCGCGTCAAGGCCATGCGCAGATGGCTGGGCATGTCATCCGCGCCTTCATGGGTGTGGACGAAGTAGGGCGTGTCCTCCGGCACGAGGTGATCAAAGAAGCTGTGCAGATCCGTGCGCGCGGAAGGATCTGCATTCTCGAAGATCACCAGACTCGCGCTGGTGTGCTGCACGAAGACCGTCGCCGTCCCGGTGCGGATGCCGCTACTGCGCACGATCTGCCGGCAGCGTTCCGTGATTTCATAGGTGCCCTTGCCGCGGGTGGAGATGGAAAACTGGTCTGCGTGTGCCGCCATGGACGGGATTTAGAAGCAGCCCTGCTTCAAATCAAGCAGCGCAGCCCCGAGGCACTTCGCCACATCGCTCGCACACACGGATTCGATGGCGCCGGTCTCGCGGATCGCCGCCACCTCGGCGGCCCGACCGCACAGCCACGCCGAAAGACCCGCCGCGTGATGCAACGGCACCTTTTGCCCGGCGAATGCGGCACAGACACCGGTGAGCACATCGCCCATGCCACCGCTGGCCATGCCGGGATGGCCGGTGGAGTTGAACCAGATGGGTTCATCGTGAGTCGCAATCACCGTCCGCGCACCTTTGAACAGCAGAGTGCGACCAGGGGCGGCTCCCACCAGAGCTTCGGAAACCTTTCGCCGGCTCATGCCATGCCAGCCGGGGAAACTCCGCAGCAGGCGGTCGAGTTCACCGGGATGCGGCGTCATGAGACGTGGCAGCTCACCGGTTTGATCCAGCACTTCGGGATTCTCCGCCAGCATCGTCAACGCATCGGCGTCGATGACCGCCGGCAGCTTCCACTGCTTCATTACCTCCAGGATTTCCCTTTCGTCGTCAAAGCCGAGCCCTGGACCGATCGCCAGCGCATCGAAGCGCATCTCCAAAACGTCGCGATAGTCGTCGATCAGCTTCACCATCACTTCCGCAGGCATGCGGGCGGCGATCAGCGGATACGCATCCTTCTTCACCAGCAGCGTCACCAGCCCCGCACCGGCACGCAAGGACCCCAGACAGGCCAGTTCCGCCGCGCCGAGAAATCCCCGCGAACCCGCCAGCACGCCGACTCGCCCGGCATCGCCCTTGTGCATGTCATTCGAACGACGAGGAAGCAGCGGACGTAAAAGCCGCGCCGTCAGCACCTGAGCCGAAGCATCCCCCTCGCAGGCGGCCAGCTCTGGCAGCGGAACGAAGGCGATACGGCCCACATGACGATCCGCGCCATCCTCCACGAGCCCCTCCTTCATCTGCGCCACGACCGCCGTCACATCGGCCTCGACCGCGTCCTCGCAGGCTTCGCCGTTGTCACCGTTGAACCCGGAGGGAATGTCCATGGCAACGGTCAGCGCATGCCTCACGCGGCGAAGAGCGTTCATTTCACGCGCCAGCACCTGCAAATCCTCCTTCATCGCCCCCTGCGCACCGATGCCCAGCAATCCATCGAGACAAACAAGAGGCCCCGCAGGAAAATCATGCGCCGCAGCATCCGCGATGATCTCGACGCCCCCGTCCAGCGCGGCAAAATGCCGACGCGGCAACTCCTTCATTTCCTCCGCCTTGCAGGAAAGCCGCGCGTAAATGCGCCAGCCGTCACAAGCCAGCTCACTCGCCGCCACGAGCGCATCCCCCGCGTTGTTGCCCTTGCCGAGAAACAGCACCAGCGATCCCGGCTCCGGCGCAAACTGCCGCACGACCTGCGCGATCCCCCGCCCCGCCTCCTCCATCAGCGCCGCCGCCGTGATGCCACGCGCAAACGCGGCCTCCTCGCACTGCTGCATCTGGCGGCAGGTGACGATCATGGCCGTCCCGCTGCTTCGATGAGCAGCGCTTTGAGTTCATGCGCGGACTGCACCGTCTCCTGCACGCCTGTCGTCGCCGGGCGCGAGACGACACGCGTGCCCTTCGATTCGGTTTCCAGCACCTCTTTGACACGCGCCATCCGGTCGCTGTCCGGAGCCCCGAGCACAAACAGGTGCATCACACGCTCGTCATCCCGCCGCAGGCCTTCCTTGAGATTCTTCAGGGCATCCGCCGAATCCGGGATCACCGCGAATCGCAGCGATCGAGCCACCGCTTCCCCCGTGACTTCGTGCGCGATGCTCAGCAGTTCCGCCACCGCTTGAGTCGTCGATTCCACCTTCGCAGAATCATCGTTGTAGAGCACCATCGCGATGACCATCTCACGCGGGCGGGTCTTGCCCGTCAGCTCCGCGTCGATGATCGACCGGCCGTCCTCCAGCCGCACACGGCGCACGTTGTAGCCCATGTTCTCCGCCCCCATCGTTGATTCCAGGAAAGCGGGGATGCTCAGAGCCCAGTCACCCTTTGCGAGCGCGTCGCGCAGGATGCCGGCGTGGCGTTCGACACCCACGGCGTTGATCGGCTGGCGCAGAGCCATCGCATACTTGAAGGAACGGTCCGCAGCCTGATCCTTCTTCCACTGCCAGATGCCGAAGCTCGCGATCCCCAGCAGGATCGTGCCCGCCGGTAGAATCACGAGGGCGGCGCGGATCCAGCGTCCGGGATCGGCTTGAGGTGGGGCGGCTTCAGTCATGGTCCACATTCCATAGCCAGAATCCGCGCTCTGCCACGCGGAATCCGGCATTCTGATCGTTGCCAAGCCCCGCCTGCTTCGCACTGTCTTGGTTCTCTCATGAGACCGCCTGACCAGCTCGCCGACACGCCTAGCTCAGCCTCTCCCGCCGAGTTCCAGGATGACATGCAGACCATCGCCGTGGCGAAGCCTGTGGCGGCCCCGTCTCCTGAAGTGGCGGTGTTTGGTGCCAATCCTGACGCTCCGGCGCCCTTCGTCTTTGGCAAACGCATCGCCAAAGGCGGCATGGGCGCGATTCTCGAAGGCGAGGACTGCAAACTCGGCCGCACCATCGCAGTGAAGGTCATGCTCGATCCGCAGGCCGGCGGTGAACAGGCACGGCGCTTCGTGCAGGAGGCTGCGGTGTTGGGTAAGCTGGCGCATCCCAACATCGTGCCGGTTTACGACCTCGGACGCGACAGCGAGGGTGCGCTTTACTACACGATGAAGCTGGTGAAAGGCCGCACGCTGCAGGACATCCTCGATGATCTGCGGCGTGAGAACAAAGAGGTGCTGGAGCACTACACGCTCGACCGACTGCTCACGATCTTCCGCAAAGTGTGCGACGCTCTGGCCTTCGCGCATGCCAGCAGCATCATCCATCGCGATTTGAAGCCGGAGAACGTGATGGTTGGCGAGTTTGGCGAGGTGCTGGTCATGGACTGGGGCATTGCCAAGCTGCTTGGCGGCAGCAATGACGAAATTCCTGCTTCAGCGGCTCCCCATTCCTCATTCGACATTCCGCATTCGTCATTCACCGCGCCCACCGGCACATCTTCCCTCACCGCCACCATGGAAGGCGCGGTGATGGGCACGCCGAACTACATGTCTCCCGAGCAGGCGATGGGAAAGGTCAACGAACTCGACGAGCGCTCGGACATCTTTTCCCTCGGCGGCATTCTCTACTGCATTCTCACTTTGCGGCCGCCGGTGGAGGGCAAGGACGTGTGGGAGGTGCTGGAGAAGGTGCAAATGGCCAACATCTCCGCGCCGACGGTGTTTGGAGCCACGACCACGGGCAAAGGCACCGCGAAAGCCAAAGGGGATGTGCTTGAAGCAAAGAAAATCACCCCACTGCCACACATGCCGGGCGGGCGTGTGCCGAATGCGCTCTCCGCCGTGGCCATGAAGGCGCTCACGCTCGATAAAACGCAGCGCTACCAAAACATCGCCGCCTTCAGCGCGGACATCGAGGCGTATCAGGGCGGCTTTGCCACCAGCGCAGAGAAAGCCGGCGCGATGAAGCAGCTCCTGCTGCTGGCCAAGCGACACAAGGGCGTCACCGCTGCACTCGCGGCGATGCTGCTGCTGAGCATCGGCTTTGTCATCAAGGTCATGGCCAGCGAGCGGGCGGCCCGGGCGGCGGAGGTCGTGGCTGAGGAGAAGGGCGAAGCCGCACGTCGCTCGGCCGCTGAGGCGAATCTGGCGCTCACGGAAGCCGCTCTGCGGGAGGCGAACGGGCCGCTCATGCAGGCCGCGCTCAAGGCCGTGCCGGACGACCTTCGTGATAACACGTGGCGTTATCTTCTGGCCCAGTCGGACACTTCCATCACGCAGCTTGAAGCCGGGAACCGGCAGTTCGCTCAATTGGCGGACGATCCGCGACGACCAGGAGTTTTCGCCGTGTCAGCGAACGGAGGGAAAATCCTACTGATGGACGTGCGCCGTGGGACGAAGCTGCTAGAGTTTGCCGCGCCGCTCTCTCCAGACGGCAGGGAAATCGTTTCCGCCCTCGCCTTTTCGCCCGATGGCGAGCGTATCGCCGTGGGGCGCTCAGGCGCCAGCAGCAAAGGTGGCATCCTCATCCACAGCGCCCGGGATGGAAAGAAGCTTCAAGAGTGGGATGCGCCACGCACGTCACGCTTGAGCTTCAGTCCAGACGGCAAGACGCTGCTTCAAGGTGACGTGGATAAGGCGCTCGCGAGCGCAAAGCTCCTCAAAGCCTGGGATGCCTCCAGCGGCAGGCTGCTGTGGACTTTTGAGGGAGTTGCCGTGTCGCAGGGCATATTCACGCCTGACAGCCTCAAGGTGGTGGCCTACACCTACGGCACGGTTTCGCTGTTGTCCGCGAGCGATGGCAGTCTCGTGCGTGCTCTTGGCAACGGTTTGTTCCGCTGCATGGCTGCACATCCGAATGGAACGATGGCCGTGCTGGGGGGAGACGATGGCAGCATCCGCGGGGTCGGTCTGGCGGATGCCAAGGTGCTCTTCGAGTTTCGCCCGCAGAAAACCCGCATCCTTCAGCTCGCCTTTACACCGGATGGCGCACGCTTCGTGAGCGTGTCCGTGCTGACCGATGGACGCCAATCCATCGAAGTGTGGAATGCCGCCACCGGCGCGCCATCGCAGTTCATGCTGGGTGGCAGCGGCCCCGTGACCGCAGCGGGCGTGCATCCCTTGACCGGAGAGTTGCTCGTGACCGGGCCAACTTCCCGTGTTTGGAGCCTCGCCGGAGCGAAATGGAACCTGCTGGGCATCGGTGCGGCAAGAGCGGCCTTTTGGGGAAATGACGATCAAATCTTTGCGCCGAATCCGCACGGCAACGGAGCACTCCACCGCCTCCAAGACATCACTTCCAACCCGCTTTGGATCATCCCGAATGGTCCCGGGGTTGGAGTGGGTGTCAGCGCCGATGGACGGTTCGCGCTGACAGGAATCTCCAAAAAAGAAGCACCGCTGAACCTGTTGAAAAACCCCGGGACTGCGGTCGAGAAGGTCTCCTTCTTCACCCCGCCCGAGTTTCGCCGGTTGCTGCGTCTCAGCCCCTCCGGCGATCGTGTGGTCTGCGTGGTCGATTACAAAGTCGAAGTGCAGGTCTATGACACCACCACCGGCAAGTCGCTGGCACGGCTCGAACGGGGTGACATCAACCGGGTCAACGCCATCGGCTGGTCCAGCGATGGCAGGCACCTCCTCGGCGTTGTGACAGCCATCAAGCCACGCGGCAATGAAGGCAGCGAGGAGCGCATCGTCGTGTGGGATGCCGCCAGTGGAAAAATTCTCCTGTCTGCCACCAATGCCACCGCCCTGGACTTGATCTCCGTCTCACCCGATGGCCGAAGCCTCGCTGAAGCCGGGGCGGACAAGCATCTGCGCATCCGCGATACCGCCACGTTGGCTGTGCGGCGGGAATTCCGCGCCCATGATGCCGCCGTCACCGCCCTGACCTGGCATCCCACGAAGAACATCCTCGCCTCAGCCTCCGAGGATCTCAGCATCCGCGTCTGGGACATCGACACGGGTGCGCGGCTGGAAGACCTACACGGCTTTATCGCCCCGCCCACCGAGCTCAACTTCAGCCCCAGCGGCAAGCGCCTGGCCGCCGCCGCGCAAGACGAAGGCACCCGCGTCTGGGAGCTGCCCGAGCCCATGAAGGTCAACGCGTCTGCCATGCCAGCCGACCAGTAGGCCTGGGAGTTCAAGACCAACGAAGGGGCTCCCCCGGCACCAAGCTCGGAGCCCGGGCAAGCAGGGATGCCTGCGTCGAGGTCTCACATGATGCGGAGTATCAAAGTGCAGCCCATCGGGCCACGACGAGGGCGCGGCTACTTCCCCTCCAAGAGCGGCTGCAAGACGGGACCGTCCATTTTTTCCACCTTCAAGCCGAGCAAGGCGGCCAGCGTGGGTGCCACGGAGGTATTGCTGACCGTGCCGCACCCGGCCCCTGCCTGGATGCCCGCGCCCCAGGCGACGAAGGCCGCGTGCATGTCCGGCTGTGCCGCGTCCGATCCGTGCGAGCCCTTCGTCACCTCATCCAGCGGCGTCACGACCACATCGCCTGCCGGCGAGTCCACGAAATTGAAACCGCTGGCCGCGGACAGCACGAGGTCAGCCATCTGCGGGTTCTTCGCAGGATCCGGCAGCCCATGGGCGGCGAAGTCGCCCGGTGTGATCACGGCTCCCACGCCTTCCACTTGGCGGAACTTCTCGGCGAGCTTCACGACCTGAGCCGCACGGCCCTCCTCCCGCAGCACATAGACAAAGCAGGCTCCTCCCTGCGCCACGGCGCGGACACTGCCGCCCGTGATGCGCGGCCCGAATGCCGTCAGCAATCCCTCCTGCCGCAGCAGCACGTTCGGCTGAATTCGCCGACGGTAGGAGATGAATCCATGATCAGACACCACCAGCAACGTCCCGCGCCCGCCATGAGTGCGCTGCAGTTCCTGCCAGATTTCGCCCACGCACGCGTCCTGATTTTTCAAAGCGGCATAGGCCTGCGGTGAGCGCGGACCAAAGCGGTGCTGCGCGTGATCCAGCTCCACAAAATGCATGAGCAGCAGATGCGGGCGATGAACGCCCAGCAGATGCTTCCCCATCTGCGCAAACATGCGGTCCCGCTCCGCGATGCGCTCTTTATTCCACCACTCCTCCTGCATATCCCAGGGAATGCCTTTCGCCGTGAACTCCTCCAGCAGCGAGGGTGTGGCGTACTGCTTCACCAGCGCCAGCGTTCCCACATCCGGGATGGTCCAGTCCAGCGTGCGTGCGCCGCGAGTCGCGGGCCAGATCAGCGCGGCTGTCTTCAATCCCGCCTGCTTCGCGAGGTCGTAGATCGTCGGCACTTTGACGATCTCGTCCTTGTTGAAGAGCGGATCGACCACCAGCGGCACGATCTCGTTCTTCGCGCGATCCAGCACGCTGTTGCCCAGCACCCCATGCTTTCCGGGATGCACGCCCGTGACCAGCGTCGTGTGATTGGGCCATGTGACCGTGGGCATCGAGGCGATCATGCCCTGCGCACGCGCCCCCTCGGCAACCAGGCGGCGCAGCGTCGGAATCTCCGCCACGGGATCGTCGAGGTAGAAGTTTGCTAGGCCGTCCACGCTCACCATCAGGACGACGCGGTCAGGCGTTTCCGCCTCCACGCGGTGGGTGCCAAGCAGCATGATGAGAGCGAGCGGGAGAATGGAAACACGGCGCATGCCTGCGCTGTAGCCTGCCAGCTCCGCCTTTCAAGCGATGCGTCACTTGCCTCTCCGCTTGAAACCCCCCGCGTCCTGCGGCATGGACGACGCCCCTCTTACAACCATGTCCGCCGAACGAAAAACTCTCGAAGAACGCGCTCAGATGTCCGACATCGACCGCCTGCGCCACTCCTGTGCCCATGTGATGGCCACCGCCATCCTGCGCCTGTGGCCAAACGCCCAGTTCGCCTACGGCCCGCCGGTGGAAAACGGCTTCTATTATGACTTCGATCTGCCGGACCACCGCATCACGCCTGATGACTTCGAGAAGATCGAGGCGGAGATGAAGAAGATCGCCAAGGAGAACCAGAAATTCGATTGGAAGGGCGTCAGCCGCGACGAGGCCATCGCGCTGGCGAAATCCGGCCGCCTCGGCGGTCTCACGGAGCGTCCGGGCAATCCAAGCGTCTTCAAACTCGACCTGCTGGAAAAGATTCCTGAAGGCGAACAGATCAGCACCTTCCAGAACGGCGACTTCATCGACCTCTGCGCCGGTCCGCACGTCGGCTACACCTCGAAGTGCAAAAACGTGAAGATCATGTCCGTCGCCAGCGCCTTCTACATGGGCGACGAGACGAAACCCCAACTTCAGCGCCTCTACGGCACCGCCTTCCCGACGAAGGAGGAGCTGGAGCAGCACCTCGTCCACCTCGAGGAAGCCAAGAAGCGCGACCATCGCAAACTCGGCAAGGAACTTAAGCTTTTCCACATCGACGAAGACGTGGGCCAGGGCCTCATCCTCTGGACGCCGAACGGCGCCGTGCTGCGTCAGGAGTTGCAGAACTTCATCAGCGAGGAACTGCGCAAGCAGGGCTACAGCCAGGTCTTCACCCCACACATCGGCAAAGTCGGCCTCTACAAGACCAGCGGCCACTTCCCCTACTACAAGGACAGCCAGTTCGCGCCCATCATCGAGAACGATGACCTGAGCAAGATCGTGAAGGAAGGCTGCGGCTGTTGCGAGATGATGGAGCGCCTGGGTGCCGTCTCCGCCAGACAGCGCAGTCAGCTCAACGAACGCACCGGCCAGGAGACCGTCACGGAGGATCGCGTCCTGCCGGACGAGCAGCTTCTCGACGGCTTCCTGCTGAAGCCGATGAACTGCCCGCATCACATCAAGATCTTCGACAGCCAGCCGCACAGCTATCGCGACCTGCCCGTGCGCCTCGCCGAATTTGGCACGGTGTATCGCTGGGAGCAGAGCGGTGAATTGAACGGCTTGACCCGCGTCCGCGGCTTCACGCAGGACGATGCGCATCTCTTCTGCACGGAGGAGCAGGTCGCCGACGAAGTGCTCGGCTGCCTCAGCCTCGTGAAGATCGTGCTCAACACCCTCGGCATGCACGACTACCGTGTGCGCGTTGGTCTGCGCGATCCTGACAGCAGCAAATTCACCGGCGATCCCGCCAAATGGGATGCCGCCGAAGACGCCTGCCGCAAAGCCGCCTCCACACTCGGCGTGCCCTTCACCGAAGAACCCGGCGAAGCCGCCTTCTACGGCCCTAAGATCGACTTCGTCATCAAAGACGTCATCGGCCGCGAATGGCAACTCGGCACCGTGCAGGTGGACTACGTGCTGCCCGTGCGCTTTGACCTCAGCTACATCGGCCCTGACAACAAGCCTCACCGCCCGGTCATGATCCATCGCGCGCCCTTTGGCAGCATGGAGCGCTTCTGCGGCGTGCTCATCGAGCACTTCGCCGGTCATTTCCCGACCTGGCTCGCTCCCGAGCAGGTCCGCGTGCTCACCATCAGCGAAAAGGTCGATGCCTTCGCCGAGGAAACCTACGCCCAGCTCAAGGCCGCCGGCCTGCGCGTGTCACTGAACAACGACGCCGACAAAATCGGCGCCAAGATCCGCAACGCCCAGCTCGACAAGATCCCCTACATGCTCGTCGTCGGTGAAAAAGAAGCCGCCGTGCAGAGCGTCGCTGTGCGTCACAGCAAGAAAGGCGATCTCGGGGTAAAGCCGATCTCCGAGTTCATCGCTGAGATAGCGGCGGAGGTGAAGGAGCGCAGGCTGTAAGGAGCGGCGACGAGTCGTCGCCAACCATAGAACCCACAGTATCGAACAGCCGGAGGGCCAGTCCTCTCGCGAAGCGTGGTGGAGTGCGCGTGGCAAGCCTTGGCGCGACACTACTGTCTTTGCCGAAGGGTCTTCTACGGACTTTGGACACTCGTCCCGCGCTCGACAGCGGTGTCGCCGATGCAAGGTGCCCTTGCATCTCTGCCACCCACTCCACGACGATGCCGCGGATGAGGCTTTGCATCTCACACCCACAAACCGAGCCGTCTCAATACCTCGATCCTCGCGGATCTGCCAGAGAAGGAAAAATGAACATCGATAGGATGGGCCACCCCTGTGTTTGCGACGATGACATTGTCTTCATGCACGTCAGTCACCAGAGCCGCGCCGGCCGGACCGCCATCCACCCAGAATCGCGATTGATTGCTACCTTCCTTCTCCTGAGTGAGTCCCTGCAAGGTTAGCAATTTCACCATCTCCTGCCATGACGGATGCCTTCCATGAATGAAAGGCTGTGTCAGAAGAAGATGCAGGTGCCCGGAATCTCGATAGAAGCCTTCCAGCCGGATGTCGTCGCAAAAAAAGTGGTTCGCTAGGATATGGTCTGTCAAATAGTCGAACAGCAACTCCGCGGGCTTGTAAAAGACCTCGAATGTTTCTTCATCAAACACCCGCGGATCGTAATCTTTTAGCACAACCCCTCTGACCGAAAGAGCGACCACCACATGCTCCATGCCCCTACCGACCGGCTCGGCGCTCTCCAGCAAGGACCTCACAGATGAGGCGTCCAGCATCAGGCCCGCTTCATCGCCAAATTGGGAGAGTGCGCGTATTTCCTGCTCTGTTGAATCCGCTGGATGGCCGCTTTTGTGATCGGCACCTGCCCCTCCTGCAGCAGCCGCCGCGCTTCGGAGAAGCCCTTGCGGACCTCCAAATAGGGCATGAGCTTTTTCGAGGGCGTCTGATCCATGCAAGTAGAGCTGTTTCAAGCTGGACGCATGGTGTCCTGCGCCCGCCTGAGTTGCAAGCCCAAAGGTTTCCAGCGGATCGTTCGCTGCCTGATGCTGTTCGCGAGTCACGCAATCTCCGGCACGACGTACGGCTCGCGATACTTGTTCTTGAGCATGCCGTTGGCGGCGTCGTGGTCGATGAAGCGCTCGGTCTTGCCGTCCATCTTGAGCACGGGGCCGAGGGTGAGCATGTCCTTGGTCAGATCCACGTCGTTTTTCGCGAGGTGCTCTTTCATGCGCTCGAAGGTGTCAGCGGCGAAGGTGTCGCCCTTGATCTTTTCGAGGATGGCGTCGGGCTTTTCCTGCGCGCCGAGGCGGTGGCTGATGTTCCCCGTGTGACAGAGCGCACTGGAAAGGTGGCCTTCGAGGATGTCGGCGTGTAAATCGTCCACGCGGCGGCTGCGGCAGGCGTTGATGAAGTTTTTGAAGTGGTCCTCGCTGCCTTCGAACTTTTTGATCTCCTTGCCATTCTTGTCCTGAATGATCGCACCCGAGTAGTTGGGCACCACGACGGTGCCGCCTTCGCATTCGACGATCACGCCGACACCTGCGCCTTTGTACTTGTCCATGTTCTTGCTGTCCTTGTTCTCAGGGAGGCCGCGCACTTCGAAGATCAGCGGCGCCTTTTCGTAGCCGTGGTAAATGATCTGGGTGTTGGCAGTTTCGCCGTCGTCTTCGTAGCCGAGACGACCGCCGACACTCCACACGCTGGGAGACAGTTCCATCTCGCCGAGGAACCAGCGGGCGATGTCCATCTGGTGGATGCCCTGGTTGCCGAGGTCGCCGTTGCCGTAGTCCCAGGTCCAGTGCCAGTCGTACTTCAGCTTCGACCGCGTCAGTGGTTTCTTCGGGCCCGGACCGCACCACAGATCGTAGTCGATAGATTCCGGGATTGGCTGCTCGCCCTCGGTTTTGCCGATGCTGGCGCGGCGTTTGTAGCACAGGCCGCGTGAGAGGAGGATCTTCCCGAGGTTGCCATCCTGTACATATTTCACCGCAGCGGCGATGCCTTCACGACTTGAGCGCGACTGCGTGCCGGTCTGCACGATCTTGCCATACTTACGCGCGGCATTGACGATCTGTCGGCCTTCCCACACGCAGTGCGAGACAGGCTTCTCGACATACACATCCTTCCCGGCCTGAATCGCCCAGATGGAAGCCAGCGCATGCCAGTGGTTCGGCGTGGCGATGCTCACCGCGTCGATGCTCTTGTCATCAAACAGCTTCCGCATGTCGGTGTAGCCGGTGACCTTCTGCTTTTCCTTGTCGAAGGCTGCCACAG
Source organism: uncultured Prosthecobacter sp. (assembly GCA_964452755.1). GTDB lineage: Bacteria > Verrucomicrobiota > Verrucomicrobiia > Verrucomicrobiales > Verrucomicrobiaceae > Prosthecobacter. Next base: position 329,134 of record CAYVQY010000004.1, read on the forward strand.
CCTTGCCCAAGACATTGCTGTCCACGTCGCAAAGCGCGGCAACACGCACGCCTTCATTCTTCAGCTTCTTGTAGCCGCTGATGTGGGAGCCGCCGCGACCGCCAAAGCCGATCACGGCCATGTTGATCGTATCGCCAGGACTTTTCTGCGCCCAGGAGGTTTTGGCGATGTAAAAAACGCCGGTGGATGCGGCGGCGGACTGCTTGAGGAAGGAGCGGCGGTTAGTCATGGTGTGAACACAAACGCATCAGACGTGAGGGACTTTCCTTTTTGACAAAGCCTGTGAAGTCCCTTCGTTGCCGCGCCATGTTCCGAACCATCCTGACCCTGCTCTCGTCATTCGTCATTCTGCACTCGTCATTGGCCGCAGAACGGCCCAACGTCCTTTTCATACTCTGCGATGACATCCGCCCGGACGCTGTCGGTGCCTACGGCTCGAAGCATGTGAAGACGCCGAACATCGACCGCCTCGCAAACGAGGGCGTGCTGTTCAAGAACACGTTCTGCACCACCTCGCTCTGCTCCCCGAGCCGCGGCTCCATCCTCAGCGGACTTTACGCACACGCGCACGGCGTCACCGACAACTTTACGGAATATCCCGCCACGCTTCGCAGCTTCCCCTCCGTGCTTCATGATTCGGGTTACGCCACCGCCTACTTCGGCAAGTATCACATGGGTGAAAACAATGACGATCCGCGCCCCGGCTACGACACCTTCGTGACCCACAAGGGCCAGGGCAAATACTTCGACACCGAGTGGAATCTCAACGGCAAGGAGCGCAAGGTCATCCCCGGCTACTACACCACCGTCGTCACCGATCTCGCGCTCGACTGGATGAAGCAGCAGGGAACGGACAAGCCATGGTGCGCCTGCATCGGCCACAAAGCCCCCCACAGCTTCTACACGCCGGAACCGAAGTATGAGCATGCGTTCGACGACGTGCGCGTCCCCTACCCTGACACCGCTTTTCACCTCGACGACAAGCCGAAGTGGATCACGCAGCGTCTCAACACCTGGCACGGCATCTACGGCCCGCTGTTTGACTGGCGGAAAAAATTCCCCGACGACCGTCCCGAGGCTGTGAAGGACTTCGAAAACATGGTGCATGGCTACTGGGGCACCATCCTCAGCGTGGACGACAGCGTCGCCCGTGTCCGCAAGTGGCTGGAAGAAACCAACCAGCTCGAAAACACCATCATCGTCTTCATGGGCGACAACGGACTGCTCGAAGGTGAACACGGCATGGTGGACAAGCGCACCGCCCACGAAGGCAGCCTGCGCATTCCGCTCATTGTCCGCGCACCTCAACTCACGAAAGAGGCAAAGGTCGTCGAAAAGCAGGTCCTCACTGTCGATCTCGCCCCAAGCCTGCTCGAACTCTGCGGAGCACCCGCCTTGGAAAACATCCACGGCAAGTCCTTCGTGAAACTCGTCCAGAGCGGCGACCCCGAATGGCGCAGCGGTTGGTTCTACCACTACAACTACGAAAAGCAGTTCCCCTACACCCCGAACGTCCGCTCCATCCGCACCGACGACTGGAAGTACATCCACTACCCACACGGCGACGGCACCCCCGACCAGCACATGGCCGAGCTTTACGACCTGAAAAACGATCCCGGTGAAACCAAGAACCTCATCAGCAAACCGGAACTCGCCGGCAAGATCGCCGAGCTGAAAGCCGAACTCGCCAAACTCATGCTCGCAACCGGTCTCGACGCGAAGACTGACAAAATGCCGCTCGACGAAGGCGTGAAGAGCGAACTGCCGGATGCGAAGATCCGCTAACGTCGAACTCACCCCTTTGTTCGGTGAACCGCCCGCTAGTCTTTGCGCTTTTCGTGTGGAGCGAAGATTGCACCGATGATGCCGCCGACAATCGCACCAAAGACCGCTATAATCGGCCAGAACAACGGACCGCCGACATCCCCGGACAATGCCGCTGCTACCAACAATAGCAGCGGCACAACACAGCCGCAGCCCAGCGCCCCGCGCGCGCAACCTGCAGCATGACGTCGCTTCGGGGCATCTTCGACCGCTCCCGCGGACTCGGGAGCTTTGTATGGATTGATTTCTTCGTTCATTCAGGAGCCGAAGTAACTTCAGTGTCCCAAAGTCGTGGAACTCGCTCGCACTTTTTCAGAATCGAAGCCCGCCATTGTTGGAAATCAGGCTCTGCTTCCCGCACCAAAGGTGCAGCTCAAGGAATAAACTCTTGTGCAACGGAGCCTCCAATGAGACTGCATCTCATCTCTCAACCCCGTCAATCATGAATCGCTTACTCGCCGCCTTCCTCAGCATCGCCAGTCTCGCTTCAGCGCAAACACCCCAGCCCAGTTCGCCCGCAGTTCCAGAGCCGGCCTCTGCACCCGCCACAGCCACACCGGCCACTCCCGATTCACCTCCAGTTGCTCCTGCCCCGCTGCCCCCGATCCAACCTGCACCGGTGAAGGTGCCTGCCGTGCCGACCTTGCCCGAGGGAGCGCCGCCGAACATCATCGTCATGTTCATTGATGACATGGGCTGGACGGATCTCGGCTGCTACGGTTCGAAGTACTACGAGACCCCGCACATCGACCAGCTCGCGAAGGACGGCATGCGGTTCACGCAGGCCTATGCGGCATGCACGGTCTGCTCGCCTTCACGCGCGGCGGTGATGACGGGCAAGGCGCCCGCGCGTCTGCACATCACGGACTGGATCACAGGCCACAAACCGGAGAATCCGCGCCTGCTGATTCCCGATTGGACGATGCATCTGCCGCTTGCGGAAGAGACCATCGCCGAACGGCTCAAGACGCGTGGCTACGCCACGGCCAGCATCGGCAAGTGGCATCTGGGCGATGACGAGTTTTACCCAACGAAGCACGGATTTGATGTAAACATTGGCGGCACGCATGCGGGCTCGCCGCCGAGCTATTTCTCGCCCTACAAGATCGCCACGTTGCCGGACGGACCGGAGGGGGAATTCCTTCCCGACCGCCTGACCAACGAGGCTGTGAAGTTCATCGAGAAGAACCAAGCGAAACCCTTCTTCATCTATCTGCCACACTACGCCGTGCACACGCCAATCATGGGCAAGCCGGACGTCGTGGCGAAGTATCAGGCAAAAGCCGCCGTCGGCGGACACAGCAATCCGGTTTACGCCGCGCTGGTCCAAGGTGTGGACGACAGCGTCGGCACGCTGCGGGCGAAATTGAAGGAGCTGAACCTCGATCAAAACACGCTCTTCATCTTCACCAGCGACAACGGCGGTCTCAGCCACCTCGTGCGGGCGGACGGCTGGTCACGCGGCCCCACGGACAACAGTCCTGCACGTCTCGGCAAAGGCAGCGCCTATGAGGGCGGCGTGCATGTGCCGCTCATCGTCTCCTGGCCCGCGCTCGTGAAACCCGGCACCACCTGCGACGTGCCCGTCATCACCTATGACCACGTGCCCACGCTGCTCGCCGCCACGCAGACGCCGCTGAAGGACGGACAGATGGTCGATGGCGAATCGCTGCTGCCACTTCTTGGGCAAACAGACACGCTCTCACGTGAGGCGATCTTCTGGCACTACCCGCACTACCATCCCGGCAGCGCCCGCCCTTACAGCGCCATTCGCGAAGGCGACTGGAAGTTGATTCAGTTCTACGAAGACAACCACGTCGAACTCTACAATCTCAAGCTTGATCCCAGCGAGTCTGACAACCGCGCGCCCTTCGACTCCGTCCGCGCCCTGCAGCTTCGTGACAAGCTCAATGCCTGGCTCAAAGAAACCGGCGCGCAGATTCCCGAATCGAATCCAAAGTACGATCCCGACAAGCCGCTCAACGAGCCCCGCAAAGCAGGCGGGAAGAAGAAGGCGTAAGGCTTCGTAAACTAGGCACCATGAGTGCCAACCCGCCTGTTTCGTCCCGCCGTCAGTTTCTCACCCGCAGCGCCACTGCTGCTGCTGCGTTTGGATTTCCTGCCATCGTCAGTTCGCGCTCGCCGAATGCGAAGCTGAACCTCGTCTTCATCGGCGTGGGCGGTCGTGCCACTGGCAACATCAAGGAGCTGACGGGAGTCGCGCTCTACAATCCGAAGACCGCCGCCAAAAAGAACCCGAAGGCGGGCGAGGCCGTCGTCCAGCCGCCGCCGCCCATCGAGCCGCGCGAAAACGTCGTCGCCCTCTGCGATGTGAACGGCGAGAACCTCGACCGCGCCGCCGATGCCTTCAAAGGCGCGAAGAAGTTCCGCGACTTCCGCAAGCTCTACGATTCGACGAGCGCCTCGGAGATCGACGCCGTCATCGTCAGCACCACCGAGCACACGCACGCCTATGCCACGCTGCCGGCGCTGCAGATGAAGAAGCACGTTTATTGCGAAAAGCCGCTCACGCACAATGTCGCCGAAGCACGCCTCATCACCCAAGCCGCCGCCGAGGCTGGTGTGGTCACGCAGATGGGCACGCAGATCCACGGCATGCCGAACTACCGCCGCGTCGTCGAACTGATCCAAAGCGGTGCCATTGGTAAAGTCACCGAGGCGCATGTCTGCGTGTCACGCGCGTGGGGATTGCAGAGCAAGGAGGACGCGGAGAAGAACGGCGACATCATCCACGTCACCGAACGACCCACCATCGCCGAAACACCGCCGCCGTATCTCGATTGGGACCTGTGGATCGGCCCTGCGCCCATGCGGCCTTACAGCAGCGTCTATTTCCCCGGACCGAAATGGTATCGCTGGTGGGACTTCGGCAACGGCACCATGTCCGACCTCGGCAGCCATTGGAATGACCTGCCGTTCTGGGCGCTGAAGCTCGACGCGCCGCTGAGCGTGGAAGCTTTCGGCCCAGAACCGCACCCAGAGATCGCCCCGGCCAGCATGCACGCCGTTTATGAATACGGCCCGCGTGGAGAGATGCCCGCGTGCAAGGTCCATTGGCATCAGGGCGCCAGCAAACCGGACGCATGGAAGAACGATCCCTTCATCAGCAAGTGGAACAGCGGTGTCCTCTTCATCGGCGACAAAGGCATGCTGCTGTCCGACTACGGCAAGCACATCCTGCTGCCCGAGGCCGACTTCAAGGACTTCCAGGCCCCGAAGCCCTTCATCGCCGACTCCCCCGGCCATCACGCCGAATTCCTCGCCGCCATCAAAAACGGCACCCCAACGGGAAGCCCCTTCAGCTACGCCGGCCCGCTCACGGAGGCGAACCACCTCGGCAACGTCGCCCACCGCGCCGGGGGCAAAATCGTCTGGGATGCCAAAGCCATGCGCATCACCAACAACGAAGACGCCAACCGCTTCCTGAGCCGCGTGCCGAGGGACGGGTGGAAGCTGGGCTGAGGCGTCACAGCAAGGCCTCAAAGGGGCTGGCAGGTCCGGGGGGCGCGGGCCTCTGAGCCCGCAGCACTGCGCTGACACCTCCCGCCTCCGCCCCGGCCCACGCAAACTCTGTGTCCAGGCCGCCGGCAAGTTGCATCCCCACCTCTCGTATTACCACACCATGAAGTCCAGCCATCGCCCCACCTGGAGTCGTTTCCTCGCGGCGGCGGCGGCGACTCTGTTCGCAACCCATTCCGCAGCTTTCGCTGCTGAGCAAAGTCCCAACTCCCTGGAAGCCCGGTTTCAAAAGGAGTTTCGCCCCGTTTTGGCCGAGCTTTGCTTCGAGTGCCATGGAGCGGAAAAACAAAAGGGGGACGTGCGCTTCGACACGCTTGGTGCGGACGTATCCAAGTGGCCCGATCCGGGGATCTGGCATGACGCGCTCGATCAACTCAGTCTCGGCGAAATGCCGCCGCGCAAATCCACACAACCCAGCCCCGCGCAGCGAAAACTACTGACGGCCTGGATGACAGACGCCCTGCAGGAAGCCGCCGAAGCGGCACGCTACGCCGACGGTCGTGTAGTGACCCGCCGCCTGACGCGTTATGAATACGCCAACACCATGCGCGACCTCCTGGGGATCGATCTGGATTTCGCACGGGATCTGCCACCCGATCCGGCTTCAAGCGAAGGTTTTCACAACAACGGAGCCACGTTGGAAATGTCGCCAAGCCAGATTCAGGCCTATCTCGATGCCGCACGCATGGCGCTCGATGTGGCCATCGTCACCGGCGAGCGCCCCAGGTTGCATCAATTCGCCCAGACGAAAACGTCCGTCGGAAACCTGCCGGACAAGGAAGTTGCGGGCCATCTTCCCGTCCGGCCCGAGTTCATTCTGGATGTGACCGATTTCCCCCAGAGCGGTGAATTCAGACTGCGTATCCGAGCGCGTGCGTCGGTTCCAGAATCGGAAGGCCTGCCCAAAATGCAGGTTTCCCTGGGACATGTCCCCGGGATTATTCATGTTCCGCGCGGGGAGGTCGGAGAAGTTGAAGTCACGCCCGAAACACAGCTCCATACCTTTTCTGGAAGAATGGAGAACTTCCCCCAACCCGGGCCGGTCGCTTTTGGAAATTCAGGATTCAAGGGCATGATCGTGATGGTCGATTTCTGCGATGCGGACGGAAACGAGTTGCGCCATGCAGACCAGACCTACGCGCAGACGCCCAAGAAAGGGCAAAAACCGAAAGCGCCTTCAGCGCCGCCACCGTTTGGCTCCAGGCTCGACATCCAGATTGAATCCGTCGAATTCGAGGCCCCCGTCCTGACGAGTTGGCCACCGCCCAGTCATCTCGCTTTGCTGGGTCCCGTATCATCCGACAAGGAAGATCTCGGAAAGGTCCGCTCCCGTCTGCAAAGCTTCATGACGAGAGCCTACCGCCGCCCCGTCCGTCCGGAAGAGATCGATTCCACGCTTCGCTTGTATCAGGCGATTCGACCGACAGTCGATTCCCACGAAGCAGCGATGCGCGAAGTCTTCGCCTCGGTTTTGGTCTCCCCTCACTTTCTTTACATTGTCGAAAACCGCAGCGCGGGGGGCACCGAACCCGAACCGCTGAGCGACCACGAAATCGCCACCCGGCTGTCGTATTTCCTCTGGAGCACGATGCCGGATGAACGCCTTTTCCAACTCGCCGGACAGCAGGTCCTGCGGCTTCCCGGAGTCCTTGAACGCGAAGTGGACCGGATGCTTGCCGATCCGCGTGCGGAGCAATTCGCGACACACTTCACGGATCAGTGGCTCGATCTCGACGCCCTTGAACGCGTGGCCGTGAATCCGGAATTCTTCCCTGACTTCGACAACGATCTGAAAAAAGACATGCGCCTCCAAACAAGGGCCGTGTTTGCCGAAATCCTCCACAGCGACGGGCTCGGCACCGATTTGATCGACGCCGATTGGACACTGGTCAATCGTCCCCTGGCCCGGCATTACGGGCTCACCGGCCCGCGTTCCTCCCGCTTGGAGCGGATCGCCCTGAAGCCGGAAGACCGGCGTGGAGGAGTGCTCGCTCACGGCGCGTTTCTCCTCGCCGCTTCCAACGGTGAAGATTCGCACCCGATCAAGCGCGCGGTCTGGATTCTCGACCGCCTGCTGGATTCCCCGCCTTCTCCGCCACCGCCGGACGTGCCGGAACTAGATCCGAAAAACCCGAGCCTCGCCGGGCTGAGCCCCCAGGAACAACTGGCTGTTCACCGCGAGAAGGAGTCATGTCGCAGTTGCCACGCGGGCATTGATCCGTGGGGGATTCCGCTCGAAAACTTCGATGCCCTCGGTCGCTGGCGCAGCGCCGCAGATGCGAAGAGCACCCTGCCAGACGGGACGGAACTCGATGGATTCAACGACTTGAAGCGCTACCTGCTCGAAGAACGCTCGGATTGGTTCGCCCGCTCCTTGGTCAAGCGGATGATGGCCTACGCCCTGGGACGCTCGCTGGACCTGGGCGACCGCACGACGACTACAGCCCTGACCCGCCAATTTGTGGAAAACGACTTCCGCCTGAAAAAGCTCATCGTAAACCTCGTGGAAACCCAAGCCTTTTTGACCAAATGAAAAAATCCTGGCACCTCTCTCGTCGCACCGCCCTCAAAGCAGCCGGAGTCACCCTGGCGCTCCCTTGGCTCGAAAGCATGGCAACATCCGCCGGAGTCGGTAAAATGCCGCGCCGCATGTGCTCCATCATGTTCCCATTCGGCATCGCCGTGCCAAAGGACGATGCCCCGGACCGGGAGTGGGGCTGGTTTCCCACGGGCTCCGGAAAAGACTATCGACTGAGCCGCGTGCTGCAGCCCCTGCACCCTTTGATGGAGGATGTCTCCATCATCGGCGGTCTTTCCCATCCCCGTTGCCGCTCCATGAACGGTCACGACACCGGCGACACCTTTCTCACCGCAAACAACCTTCAGGGGGTCACCTATCAAAACTCCATCTCGCTGGATCAATTGGCCGCCCAGCATCTTGGTGACCGCACCCGCATCGCCTCGCTCGCCCTTTCGACCGATGGCGGCGTGGGGCCACGCACCCGTTCGACCACCCTCTCCTACACGGCGAAAGGCCAGCCCATTCCCTCACTGTGTGATCCCCGACAGATCTTCGAGCGACTCTTCGGGCAGGACGGAGCCAGCCTGAGTGACCGGCGAAAATTGGAAAACACCGGCAGCATACTGGATCTCGTGCGGGATCAGTCAAAGTCACTCATCCGTAACCTGGGCACGGCGGATAAACGCAAACTCGACGAGTTCGAAACCTCCGTGCGCGAGGTCGAACTGCGCATTGAACGCTCCAAAGAATGGCTCAAGATCCCCCTGCCGAAAGTGGACCGAGACTCCATCGCTCTTGATGCCTCGACAGACGCACCCAAGGAGTATCTTCGGGCGATTTACGACCTGAAGTTCATCGCTTTCCAGACCGACCTGACCCGCATCACCACCTACCAGATTGGGAGTCACGGCCCCTCCCGCGCCCGCACATTCCCTGCCTGCATTGGCTTGAAGGGAGACTGGCATGGACTCGCCCACGCGGCGGGGAAACAGGGCGGCCCGGAAAACATCGGCCGCTTTGACCAATTCCTCGCGGAAAACCTCGCCCGCTTTCTCACCCGTCTCAAAGAAACCCCGGAAGGTGATGGCAACCTGCTCGACAGCACCCTCGTTCTCTACGGCAGCAGCAACAGCCGCACTCATCAGAACGTGAACTACCCGCTTCTCCTCGCAGGCGGGCGCAAACTAGGACTCAAGCACGACCAATACCTCCGCTTCAGTGAAAAAACACCGATGTCCAATCTCTTCGTCACCATGCTCCAGGCAATGGGAATCGACGAAGAGCACTTTGTTGACAGTACGGGCACGCTCGACGGTTTGACCTGACACAGCGCCCCGCCCTGGGACTCGGGCGCGCCCAGTTGCATAGGAGAGCGCAGCACAGGTCACCGCGCGTGGCCCGAGATGGCCTTTTTCAGCCATTGTGATTCGTTTTTCCAAGGGAATGCCTGACGCATCTCGGAGACGGTCATCGGCAGGCGGGCACTCCAGTTGCTGTCGGCGGCGATGCCGGGAACGTTGAAGCGATCCTCCAGGCCAAAGAGATCGGTGAGCATGAAGGCGGCGTAGCGGGATTGACTGGCCAGCAGGGCTTCCAGCAGCGCACGGCGGATGTGCTCGTCATACTCCGGCCAGCCGCCGTCGGAGAAGCGCAGCCCGGCGAAGTCAGCGAGGTCTCCCAGTTCCTTGTCGCCCAGCGCACGTTCGGATTCGTCCTCGCTCATCGCGTCGCGGCGGCGATGCTCCCAGAGAGTTTTCATCGGTTCGTGGTCATGCGTGGCGTAGGTGGTGAAGGAGCAGTTGTCGTAGTCGCTGCCCATGACCACGCGGCCCTGCTCGTCGCGCTCCCACTGGCAGACCTTGAAACCGGGCACGTCGAGGCTGAGCAGATGCGGGCGAACATAGTCCGGCACGGTGCCTAGATCCTCCGCCACGACCTCGGCATCACCGGCTTCCGCCAGAATGACGCGCAGATACTTGTCGCCGTGGGCCAGGTTCGCGGCTTTGCCCTCCGGCGTTTCGTCGCCGTGCTCGATGAAATGCGGCAGACGTCCGCTGGTAAGCGCACGCGCCTCGTCGTCCGTCAGATAACAGAACTCATCGTTGCGTGTCGGCCGCCACGGGAAGCTGTAGATGCGGTAAAAGCCGAGCACATGGTCGATGCGGAAGATGTCGAAGACCTCGGTGAGCTTCCGCGTCCGCTGCCGCCACCACTGAAAGCCGCCCTGCTCCATGACGTCCCAGCGGTAGAGCGGGATGCCCCAGTTCTGCCCCCAGCGCTGCACGAAGTAGTCGTCTTTGAAGTAGGTCTCAGGCGGGGCGCCGCCGCACCACTGCAGATCAAACTGCTCCGGCTGAAAAAACACGTCCGCGCTGCACCATGAGATGCCAAAGGGAATGTCCCCCATGAGCTTGACACCCTTGCCGTTCGCGTAACGGCGCACCTCGCCCCACTGGCTGAAGCAGAGCCACTGCACATAGGCGTGAAACAGAATGCGGTCGTCGATCTCGTCGCCCTTCGCGTCGCGCCAGGCGCGGGCCTTGGCGGCGGTGTTCAGGTCGTCGCGCCAGTTCGTCCAGTCCTCGTGCCCGTGCTCCTCCATCAGCACGCGGAAGAGGCAGAAGTCATCCAGCCAGGCGGCCTCGCTCACGCAGAATTTTTCAAACAGCGCCATCCGCTCCGGCTGGGATTCGATCTGGCTGAAGGCGCGGCGCAGCAGCGTGTTTTTCACACGGCGCACCTTCACATACTTCACCGACCCGTGGCGCAGTTGATCCACGCGGAGGATGCCCGTGATCGTGCGGAAGAATTTTTCGTCGAGCTCCGGCACCGCGGCGGGAGTCAGCTCCAGCGTCAGGTAGTCCAGCGCCACGGAGCTGATGGCGTTGTAGGGGCTGCTGTCACTGCCGGTGGCGTTGATCGGCAGAAATTGCAGGAAACCCAGACCGGTCTCCGCCGCCCAGTCGATGAGCTGCCGGACGCCGCCAGTGTCACCGATGCCAAGGTCAGCCACAGTGCGGAGGGCGAAGACGGGGATGAGAATGCCTGCACGGCGGGGTTGAATGCTGGGCATTGGGGTGCGAAAACGTGGGAGTGCCGTTGTCTGGTGCGATTTGCACAACTTGGCAAGCGTATAGAGCATGATGCGTCCCAGATTTCAGATTTTGCTTTGGCTGTCTTGCCTGTCAGCCGCCCCCGCCGCCGACAGCGAGGAACTGCGCGTCATCGACTTCCGCTCCGCACCGCACGACTACCTCGCCTGGAAGCCGCGCGACCGCTTCGCGGAGGTGAAGGAACGCATCGACCAGGGAGAGGTGAAGATCGACACCAGCAACGACAAGGCCTTCCTCAAGAGCATGCTCGACGCCCTGAGCATCCCTGTCAGCTCGCAGATCATGGTCTTCTCCGCCAGCTCCCTGCAGAGTGAGATCATCAATCCCCGCAATCCGCGCGCTCTTTACTTCAATGAGGACACCTACGTCGGCTGGGTGCCCGGCGGGCTCATCGAGATCATCGCCGCCGATCCGGAGATGGGTCCCATGTTTTATGTGTACAACCGCCTGCGCCCCGGCGGTCCCGTCCCTGACGTGCAGCGCTCCACTAAATGCATGAACTGCCACGCCGGCAACGCCACACGCCGCCTGCCCGGCCTCATCGCCGAATCCCTGCTCGTCTCGCAGGCAGGCTCCAGCCTGGAGACCTTCCGCCGCGACGTGCAGGGGCACCAGATCCCGCTCGAATCGCGCTTCGGAGGCTGGCATCTCACCGGAGGGCACAACATCCCGAACCATCGCGCGAATGTGATGGGCATTCCCAGGAACGGGAAAAATGAGGTCGTCCCCGTGGAGCCCGGCCAGTACTCCGACCTCAGCCTGCACCTCCTGCCGACCAGCGACATCCTGCCGAATCTCATTCACGAGCATCAGCTCGGCTTCGAAAACCGCCTCGTCTATGCCATCTACACCGTGCGACAGCTCAAGCATGAAAACAAAGGCTTCATGGGCGCTGCCGCCAAGGCTGAAATCGAGGAACGCGCCGAAGAACTCGCCCGCTACATCACCTTCGCCGACGAGGCGAAGTTCCCAGCCAAGGGCATCAGCGGAGACGCCGCCTACGCCGAGGACTTCCTGCGCGACCGCAAGCTCACGAAGGCGGGCCTTTCGCTAAAAGATCTCGACATGAAGACCCGCATCTTCAAGCACCGCTGCAGCTACATGCTTTATACCGACACGTGGAAGGAGGCTCCGAAGGAGCTGAAGGAGCGGGTCTATTACCACATGGCCCTCTACCTCCGCGATCAGCCCGACGCGCAACATGCCCATATTCCCCAAGCCGAACGCCTCGCCATCCGTTCCATCCTCAAAGAGACGATGAACGATCTACCTTCATGGTGGCGGTGATTCCAACCTCTCAGATCCATCATAGCGATGGACCGCCGCCTTCACCCGGCTAAGCCCCAAGATTGGCGTCAGAAGGAGAAGCGGACATTGAAAGCGCCGAAGGGCGCGGATTCGAGCGTTTCGTTGGCAATCTCCCGGTTCTGTGAGTCGCTCAATTGAAGTTCTCCGCCGACGTTCATACCGACGCGGAGGGAAAGCGTCACGCGGTCCGTCGCCTTGTAGATCACGGATGCGGCCGTCTGCCAGCCGCCAATGTCCACGCGGCTCACATTGGGATCCTCAATGTCCCAGGAACCGCCGCCGGGATAGGCGCTGAGGCTGAGGGTGACGCGATCCGTGGCACGCCAACCCAGTACGATGAACGGCGGCGTGACCTGAACGATGAATGGATCCGGCTGCCAGATGAAGCCAAGCGCCGGAAAAATCACCCCCTCCTGCGCACCGTAGCGGGCGAAGGCACCGCCAGCGAAGCTAAATGTGTCTGAAAAGCGATAGCCAAGAAGTCCGAGGCCGGAGATTTCGAAGTCGTCCCACGACACCCCCTGGAAGTCGGAACCCAGGCCCGGTGTGACAAAAGACATGGCCCACCAGCGAGAATCCTCCGGCCGCCAGAAAACGCCGATCTGCGCCTCCAGAGTGTGCAGTTCCTCCGTGCCAAGCCCGGCGAAGCTGTTGAAATTCGCCTGTGTGAAGTCATACCCAAGAGACACGCCGATTCGGGTGGCTCCGATTTTCTTTGTCCAGAGCGGCAGGATGGTTCTCACCTCAAAGACATCCAGACCGCCAGCGCGGTTGGCGAAGTCCTGCGTGCCCATGAAACTGGTGTCCACCATGTAACCCGCCTGACCAAAGCCGAAAGCTGCCGGGTCAATGAGTTGAGTACCACGGGGAGGACCCTCTGCGGCGGCTAGAACCGCGCCGTTGAAGGAAGCGAGGAGAACAAGAAAGGAACGAAGGACGATGGAGGGACGCATTTTGGAATGTGTGGCTGGATGATACGGGATCTCGTAGCTAACGCGTGGCTGGGTGACGATGGATGCCTTGATCATGTCTTCGAACGCAAGACCAACGGCAAAGAACTAGCGCGGTCCGATCCTGCTTCCCGGTCAAACAAGAAACCTTCACCGTTTGGTGTTGTGGAAAACGACGGAAGGATTCACACGATCCCTGGGACCGGGTGGCTGGAGGCTTCTAGCGGCTCAGCTCGAGCATGCGCAAAATCGGCTTCTCGGCCCGCTTGCGGAGATCTTCCGGCATCTCGACCCGGGGAGCGAGATCGCGCAGGCAGTCGTGCAGTTTTTGCAGGGTGTTCAGCTTCATGTAGCGGCAGTCCGCGCAGGCGCAGTGGCCGGTGGGACCGGGAATGAAGGTCTTGCCGGGCACCTCGCGCTCCAGGCGGTGGAGCATGCCGCTTTCGGTGACAATGATGAAGGCGCTGGCGGGACTGTTGCGGCAGTAAGCGACCATCTTCTCCGTGCTGCAGACCTCGTCCGCCAGCATGCGTACGGCGTAAGTACACTCGGGATGAGCGACGACCTCGGCGTCGGGATGCTCGTCTTTGATCTTTTGGATGCTGTCGCGGGTGAACTCGACGTGGACATAGCATGCCCCCTTCCACAGGTCCATCTTGCGGCCTGTGCGCTCCATGACCCATGAGCCGAGGTTTTGATCCGGCACAAAGAGGATGGGCCGGTCCTTCGGTGCTGCTTCGACGATCTTGTCCGCATTGCCGCTGGTACAGATGCAGTCGCTCAGTGCCTTCACATGGCCGCTGCAGTTGATGTAGGCGATGACATAGTAATTCTTCTCCGCGTTGGCCTTCAAAAAGGCCTCCAACTGCGGTCCGGGGCAGCTCTGCTCCAGCGAGCAGCCGGCGTTCGCATCCGGTAGCACGACGATCTTGCCGGGGTTCACGATCTTCGCCGTCTCCGCCATGAAGTGGACGCCGCAGAAGGCGATGACGTCGGCGTCGGTATCCCTGGCCTTGTAGGCGAGGCCGAGGGAGTCGCCCACGAAGTCGGCGATCTCCTGGATGGCTTTGTCCTGGTAGTTGTGCGCCAGGATGACGGCATTGCGCTCCTTCTTCAGGCGGAGGATTTCATCGACGAGGCTGGGGGCGGCGGTGGCGACCATGGGAAATGATTAAAACAGACGGAAGCGGAAGCAAGGGGCGCGGTCAAGGAAGGACAAACTCGAAGACATTCGTCGTTCGACATTCCAGCCTCGGCATTCCACATTCGGCGCGTGACCCAAAAACAGCCCCATCCGCTCCTCGATCTCGCGCTCACCATCATCCTGCCCTCCATCGTGCTGGAGAAGCTCGGCACCCCGGAGCGCCTGGGACCGGCCTGGGCGCTGGTGGTCGCGCTGCTGATGCCGCTGGGTTTCGGCGTCTGGTGCTATGTGAACAAGCGCGGGCTGAACTTCTTCTCCGTATTGGGACTCATCGCCGTCATCATCACCGGCGGCCTCGGACTGCTGCAACTCAACGCGGTGTGGTTTGCGACGAAGGAGGCGCTCTTTCCCATCTTTCTAGGCATCGCCTTCCCCCTTAGCCACCGCTGGGGCAAGCCGCTGGTCAACGAGATGCTGCTCAACCCGCAGGTCATCAACCTCCCCGCCCTGCATCAGGCGCTGGACACTCCGGAGAAGCACCACGACTTCGCCGTGCTGCTCAAGCGCGCCTCGTGGGGCATGGCGGGCACCTTTCTCTTCTCCGCCATCGCCAACTTTGCGTTGGCCATGTACCTGCTGGGCGACAAGACCCCCGGCAGCCAGGAATACACCCAGTCCATCGGCCGCCTGAACTGGGGCGGGTTCCTCGTCATCGGCCTGCCGCTCATGGCCGTGACTTTGACGCTGCTGTTCTGGCTGCTGCGCTCCATCTCCCGCCTGACCGGTCTGGAGCGTGATGACCTGCTGAATCAAGGCACCACCGTCAGACGCGAGGTCAAAAACGGGAAAATCTGACCGCGCACCAAAAGCGGCTTTTTCATGTTCCATGGGAGTGATAGCCTTGCGAACCGAAAGGATCCGCCGACATGATCTCTGCCACCCAAACCTTGCAGCGGCTCATCCGCCCGGCACTCGCAGGCCCGCTCTGCTGCCTGATCGCTCTGCTTGCGGCCTGTGATAGTGACCATGACTCCGCTCCGAAGTCTGCCACACTCGCGGACATCCCTTGGGAAAAAGTCCGCCTGGAGGCACGGCCGCTGACAAAACCCGGCCAGCGGGTGGCGGACAAACTGGAGAAGCATAAAGCGGCACTCGGAGCAGCCACCTTTCCCGTACTCGTCCCCGGCGACGCGACGATCCTGGAGCGGCTGGAAGTCGTAGTAAAACCGCATCTTTACACTGCGATGTCCGGATTCCGGACACATCGCGTCGAAGTTTTCGGAGTGCGCAGCGGCAAGCCGGACGCCGCTGACGAACTGGTTTTGAAGGACAAGTGCGCCGAGATCACCTTTGTCCGCTGGGGAGTCAGCTACCGCGTCAGGGTGGTCTGCGAAAGTGTCCTCGAGCCCGACCTTTCACTATGCGCGGACGGCAAGCTCGTCGGGGCCGTGCGGGCGAATCTGGTCTGGATGAATCCACGCTAGACACGAACGTCTCACCATGGACGCATCACCCCGATTTCCCGAACTTCGGCATTATAGCGTCGAATACCGGCTGCCATTGGCCGCCGTGCTCGCACTCGCAGCCGCGCTGGTGACGCCTTATGCTTCATGGGCAGGCTTGGCATGTCTCGTCGGCTTCTTGATCCTTGCGGTGCCGATGTTGCTTGTTGAGATGGACAATGCGCGCCGCCGTCGGTGCTGGCTGCGTTCATTTCCCAGCCAGCTCCGTACGGGCGATCTTCCGGCCTTGGTCCGCGGACATCCCGGGCGTTACCGGCTCCATGCGCGAATCTATAGGGGGTTCGGCATGAATGCCATTCGCCCTGCCGCATTGGTCGAAGACACAGTTGAGGGGCACTTCTTTCCCCTGGTGTCCGCCTGGAAGGACGTCACGGACTTAGCGGAAAGCTTGAGCCTTCCGCTGCAGCACCACTGAAGAAAAAGTCCGAGGCAAAGTTTTAAGCGGCCACGTTCACTTCAAGCTCTTGATGTAGAGAATGAGGCTGTCGATCTGCGAGTCGTTCAAGATGCCCGCGTAGATCGGCATGCCGGTGTCGAATTTCTCGAAGCCCTTCACCACCTTGGCGCTGGGATTCGTGATGGACTCGCGCAGGTAGGCCTCGTCGGCCTTGAACTTGCCTTTCGCGCCCTTGGCGATGTCGCGCTCACTGCCGAAGAGGCCTTTCCAACTCGGGCCGACCTTGCCCACGAGCGTGCCATCGGTGCTGTGGCAGGCCATGCAGCCGAACATCTGATACAGGCGCTCGCCCTCCTCGGCAGTCGGTTTCACGGCGGCGACGGCGACGGCCTGGCGAGGGGTCAGATCGACCTGGATGTCGCCGAAGCCTTCCTTCTTCGCGTCAAAGGGGAGCAGCTCCCAGGGCGTGAAGTAGGCGGCGTTTTGCGCGGGGGAGCCGTCCACGCCCTTCAGCCCCCAACCGATGCGCATCTGGTTCACGACCTTCATGTCGGGAAAACCGACGAGCACGCTTTGGCCGTCCTCGCTGAGGTAGGCGCTGCTGGCGGTCATGAATTCCTGACCGTTGCTGCCGTCGGGCTTCAGGTGCGGGCTGCCGTAGTCGGGTGTGCGCTTGTAGTTCCAGCGCTCGGCGTTGTAGCTGGTGGGATCGGTGGCGAGCTTGGCATCCAGCTTCGCATTGAAGCGCAAAAGGAGGCCTTTGTCGGTCGGGGTGACCTCCTTGAGCAGCACGCGCTCGCCTCCGGTGTAGCGCACGCGGGCCAGCCCGCTGATTTTCTTCACCACGGTGCCCCAGACCTGAAAGCCTACGACGTAGAGCTGACCGTCGGCGGGATTGACCTTCGCGTTCAGTGTCGGGAAATCGAAGTCGCGGTTGAAGCTGGTCACGGCCGCCTGCGGCTTGGCAAAGCGCGGATTCATGAGCACGCGGAAGAGCTCCGGCCGGTTGTAGCCGATGTGGATGAGCTCGTCGTTCACGGGACCCATCTTCGCATCAAACAACCAAGTCTGCGTGACGCCGCTGGGGTTCACCGGATGCGGGATCCATGTGGCCGGATCGGTGATCGCCTCGGGATACTGCTCCTTCGGCGCGACGGTGGGCAGGTGGCCGTAAAAGTGATGGTCGGAGATGATGTGCAGCGGCGTGGAGGGCACGTAGTGGCCCTGCTGATCGCTGGCGGTGACGAGACCCGTCTTCTCATTCACGCCAATGAAAGGCTGGCGTAAACCATAGCCGATCACCTCGAAGGATTTTCCGTCCGCCGCCACCTTGATGACCGTGCCGTTGTGCTTGCCGCGTGTGGTGCCTTCCTGACCGCCTTTCGAGATGTAGAGCTCGCCCTTCGGCCCCAGCTTCATCGAATTCGGAAACTCCCGCGTCTCCGCCGTCTGAGCGAAGAGGTTGCAGAACATCTCATAGCGGTCGCATTCCTTGTCGCCGTTCGTGTCCACCAGCTTCCAGATGCCGTTGCGGTCGAAGACCAGGATTTCGCCATTTCGCGACACGATGCTCATCGGCTCATGCAGCCCGCTGGCGAAGCGTTTCCACGTCACCTTCTCCAGATCCCCCTTCAATCCGGAGATCATCCACACATCGCCATCAAACGTCACGCCCGCCGCATCGCCCTGATCATTGAGAAACGCGATATCCGCGAGCCTCACGTTGCGCTTCCAGGGATTCGAGGACGGAAGTGGGATGTCGTCGATGGCGTAGGCGTCGGTTTTGGTGGAAAGGGTGGCTTTGGTGATGAGGGGGTGGGGCCAAATAATGCCAACAGCACTAGCTTCTGCAGTGAGCAACTTCGACTGCTTCTCGTACAAGAGTTTGTCTGTCTGCTCAGTGAGATTTTTCTGTTGTGTCGCGAATAGTCGGAGACGGATGTCGGTGCCATCGACAGCGGGGCTAGCAAATGCCACGCCTTCTTCTCCTTTGATGTGAAGATCGCAATTGGCCTCAAACTGAACTTTTGGTCGGGAAAGGTCTGGCTCAGTCACAGGCGCAAATGGATCCCTGAACAGGCGACTCGTATCAAAGCCTATGCCCAATGCGACGTTGATGGGGCGCGAAGTCGGGCGGATGCGAAGATCACGGATCACCATCGCGACGCCCGCTTCTTCGATGGCAAAGATGTGTTCCCGAACAAATGCGCCGGCGACAGAGTAGATCAAGGTGGCCCCCGTTCGTTCGGGGACAACGGCGATAAACTGTGCTGTGGGAATAGGCCCCTTGCCCACTTCCACCTTAGATGGTCCTGCCGATCGTGGATCGGACAGTGTTGGATCCTCCGAATTCTGAAACCCCGGATAGATGCCATTCGCCAGCCACACCTTGCCCACCGGCTTCGGCAGGAAGTCCTGGCCGTCCTTGGTCTTCTGTCCGGCGACGTGATAGGAACCGGGTGCGAGCGCTTCGGGGGTGACGGGTGGTTTGCCTTCCTCGCCTTCCCAGATACAGGCGATGCGGAGGAGATCGGTGTCGAAGCAGGCCCAGAGGTTGTGGCCGAGGTTCAGGATAAGGCCGCGCGGCGTGAGATTGTCCTTCGGGAAGCCTTCGCCGAGATCGCGGCAGTCGAGCACGCTGCTGAAAAAGGGGAAATCCTTCTCCACAAAATCACCCCATGGCGAGGGAGTGGCGGCTTTGTCGGCCTTTTGGGCGATGAGGGGTGTGGCGAGAACCAGAAACGCGGCGAGCGTGCGGAAATTCATGACGAAACAGAACACTCCAAAAGGGGGGTATCTGTCAAGGAGCGTGGATCGCCCCTCCCAAGCGTTCGGGCGAACGCAGGAGTCGCTCCCGTCTCGATCCGGATGACGGTCGTGTTTCCGCGGCGGCTGCGGATTGAAATCCGCGCTCCATCACGGCGTCCTGCCGTCCAGGAACGGAAAGCACCCGTCCAGTGGGAGGGTCGGTGCCGGGAGATAAGTCTGCGAGCGGTCCGATGTCCGGCTGGGCAACGGGTTAGTGAAGAGCCCGCCGGGGAGGTGGCGTCTCCGGGTCCCCGAGACGCAAAGCAAATCGTCGAACCGGAGAGTCGGGAACGCCCGGACGCAAAGCGTCCGGGCGTTCCGAACCATGACTTGTCTCAAGACGCTTTGCTTACTGAGACAGGGGAGAGTCCTGACCGACTGGACGCAAAGCGTCTGGACGTCCCGGACCGTGACCCGTCTCAAGATGCTTTGCTTACTGAGACAGGGGAGAGCCCTGACCACCTGGACGCAAAGCGTCCAGGCGTTCCCGACTTTCCCCTACGACGGGACGCTTCGCATGCATGCGAGTCGGACCTTCCGCACCGAGGGGACGCTTCACGTCCCGCAGGTCTCGAGCTTCCTCACACCGCGACGCAATGCACCGTGCTGATGCCCTGGATCTTGCCGAGTTCGGCGAGGACTTCCGCACTGGGCGTGGAGTCGAGGGTCAGGAGGGTGAGCGCCTTGCCGGTCTCCTTGTCACGGCTGAGGCTCATGTCGGCGATGTTGACGTTGTTCTGCCCGAGCGTGGTGCTATAGGCGGCGATCATGCCGGGGCGGTCGATGTTCTCGATGAAGAGCAGCGTGCCTTCCGGGCGGGCCTCGATGCGGTGGCCGTTGACCTTCACGATGCGCGGATCACCGGCGAAGAAGGTGCCGGCGATGCTGGCGTCCTCACCGACGTCGTTTTTGGCGACGACTTCGATGAGGTCGGCGAATTCGCAGGGGTCCACGAGGCGGCTTTCTGTGAAACGGATGCCGAGGTTCTCGGCGACGCCGTTGGCGTTGATGTAGTTCACCTGCTCGGCGCCGACGGGGCGCTCCAGGAAGCCTTTCAAAACCGCGCGCGAGATGAGCGTGGTGTCTCCGGTACCGACCTTGCCGCTGTAGTTGATGCGCACGACATTGGCGCGGGCGGGAGCGAACTGGGAGAGGAGGCGGCCGAGGAGCTCGCCGAACTTGAGGAAGGGACCGATCTCCGCGAGCACCTTCGGATCAACGTTCGGCATGTTCACCGCGTTGACGACGGTGCCGTTGAGAAGGTGGTCCTTGATGACTTCGGCGATTTCGATGCCGACATTCTCCTGCGCCTCCTCGGTGGAGGCGCCGAGGTGCGGTGTGAAGACGGTGTTCGGGGCGCTGAGCAGCGGGTAGTCGGCGGGCGGAGGCTCGACTTCGAAGACGTCGAGCGCGGCACCGGCGATGGTGCCTTCGGTGAGCGCCTGGGCGAGCGCGGCGTCGTCGATAAGGCCGCCGCGGGCGCAGTTGATGATGCGGCAGGAGGGTTTGAGCGTGGCGAGGCGCTTCGCATTGATCATGTGCTTCGTCTCCGCCGTGAGCGGCATGTGCATGGTGATGTAGTCGGCCTGCACGATGGCGGCGTCGAGGTCCTCGCAAAGCTCCACGCCGAGGCTTTCCGCGCGGTTTTTCGAAAGGTAGGGATCGTAGGCGACGACGCGCATGCCGAAGGCGATGGCGCGGGTGGCGAACTCCGCACCGATGCGGCCCATGCCGAGGACGACGAGGGTTTTGCCATACACTTCGGTGCCCTGGAACTTTTTGCGGTCCCACTTGCCGCTGACGATGGTGGCGTGGGCCTGCGGTGTCTTGCGGCTGAGCGCCATCATGAGCGTGAAGGCCTGCTCGGCGGTGGAGATGGTGTTGCCGCCGGGGGTGTTCATGACGACCACGCCGCGCTTGCTGGCCACCGGGATGTCGATGTTGTCCACGCCCACACCGGCACGGCCCACGGCCTTGAGGTTCGTCGCGGCTTCCATGACCTTCGCGGTCACCTTGGCGCCGGAGCGGACGATGATGGCGTGCGCGTCACGCGCGGCCTCGATCATCTTGTCCTCGGCCTTCAGATCCATGTCCACCGTGACATTGAAAGACGGCTCCGCTTTGAGCAGGTCGATGCCCTTGCTCGAAATGGGGTCGTTGTTGCCGGCGATGAGGATGTTGAACTTGGACATGATGGGTTGGGGGAAAAGGGCGCGCAGACTAGCCGCCTTTCCCCGGCGCTCAACTACCAATGCGTGCTGGACAGGATGCGGGGCGGTGGTTTGATTGGCCCATGGCCTCCGGATTCCCTTTTGTGACCCATTTTGCCCCGCTTCTGGGCGTTTTTGAGCTGGAGACACCTGAACTCGCGGTCGGCCTCATCGCCGCCGCCGTGCTTCCCGCCCTGGTCATCGGACTGGTGATGCGAGCCAAGGCGAAGCAGGCAAAGGCAGACGCCGCAGCCATGCTCGATAAAGTTCGCTTTGACGCCGAAGCGGCGGCCAAGGCAGCGCAGGCGGAGGCGGCAGCCCGTGTGGATGAGGCCAACCGGAAGCTGGCGGAGGCCACCGCGAAGCTGCAGGACACCGAGCAGCGTTTCGCGACGCACCGCGATGTTTCCGACCGCCGCCAGACCGACGCCGCGAAGGAAATCTCGCGGCTCGAAGCCGAACTGACGACGGTGAAGGAATTGGCCGCCCAACTGGTGCCGACCCAGGCACGGATCAAGGATCTGGAAATCGCGCTCGCCGCCGAACAAGGCAGGGTGCAGGCGCAAGAGCAGGCCATCGCCGCCACGAATGCGCGGGCGGTGGATTTTGAAAAGCGCATGATGGAGGCCCACGACATCGCCGCGAAGGCCAAAACGGCGAGGCAGGAGATCGAAACCGAACTGAAAGTGATCCGCGACGAGCAGGCCGCCCGCGCCGCCGAGGGCGGTCCGGAAGCCGAGCTGGTCAAGGCTCACGAGGCCAACCGGCAGCTTGAGGTGAAGATCGCCAACCTTCAGCGGGCGCTGAAATCGACCGAGGCCCGGGTGGAGATGGTGCAGAAGGAATTCATGAACGCCGTCGGCATGCCCTCCGCTCCCACTCCGGGCGCCGCAGCATCCTCGACCGGCAGTGACAAGCGTGTGCGGGATCTGGAGGAAAAACTCGCGCAGACCGAGGCGGAGTCCCGCAAACGTGCCCGTGAGGACGGCTACAAAATCGCCGAGCTCGAATACCGCCTCAGTGAAGCGCTGGAGAGCGCCGCACCCGTCCCCCAGGCTCCCCAGCCTGCGGCAGAACCTGTCGTCGAGGCCAGGCCGGAGCCGGAGGCAGAACCCAAGTCCGAACCTGCACCCGCCGCCAAAGCTGAACCGGTGGCCGAGCCACAGCCTGAACCAGAGCCGCCAACAGCATCGGCACCGACACCGGAACCTCCCCGCGAAGAACCCAAGGCTCCCGCCGCCAAACCGGCACCGGCCAAACCCGCCTCCACGCCCTCCGATGAGCTGCCCCTCGGCGACTCCGTGTCCTGAGCCGGGTTACCGCAAAAGGCTCAAGATTTCGCGAATGCTCGGTGCCACATCCGCCGTTCTAGTTCGCTCATGAAAATCAGCCTCTCCCTTTTCCTTCTGTCCCTGACCACCGGCGCCTGCCTGGCTGCCACGGACTGGTCTCGTTTTCGCGGTCCGAACGGCACCGGCCTGGCGGAGGCCTCCGGGTTGCCGACCGTGGTCGATGAGAGCACCACGATCTGGAAGGTGGAAGCCGGCCGCGGATGGTCCTCGCCGGTGCTGTGGCAGGACAAGGTGTTTCTCACCGCCGAAACGGCCGCCAACAAGCGTGCAGTGATCGCCTTTTCCACAAAGGACGGCAGTGAGCTTTGGCGCCACGAGGAGACCTTTGTGCCGCACAACCTGCACAAGACCTACAACACCTTCGCCAGCAGTTCGCCCTATGTGGACGCCGAGCGCGTCTATGTGAACTGGAGCTCCGGCACGGACATCCAGGCCCTGGCGCTGGACCACAACGGCAAGGTCGTGTGGCACAACGACCACGTCGCCGACTATATCCACGAGCACGGCACCGGCGTGTCCGCCCTCGTCGTGGACGGCGTCATGATCGTTCGCAGCGAGTTTCAGACGGAAAAGAACGGCAAAGACCTGACCGACTCCCCCGAGCAGAAGAATTGGAAGAACGGCATTTTCGGTCTCGATGCGAAGACCGGCAAGCAGCTTTGGAAGATCGATCTGCCGAACTGCCTGAACACCTTTTCCACGCCTGTCGTGCGCGAGCTCGCGGGCGGCAAGCGGGAGATCATCTGCTCGAACACCACCAGCGGCGTGATGGGTATCGACCACCTCAGGGGCAAAATCAACTGGCAGCACAACCCCGGCTACAAGCAGCGCAGCCTTGGCTCCGGCATACTGGAGGACGAGTTTTACTTCTGCACGTTTGGCAGCGGCGGCGGCGGCAAGGAAATCGCGGCTCTGAGCCTCGGCAGCGGCAAGCCCTCCCCGGTCCAGTATGAGAGCACCAAAGGCCTGCCCTATGTTCCCTCCCCGCTCGTCATCGGCGACCTCATGTACCTTCTCGGCGACGGTGGCATCATGCGCTGCGTCGAGTTCAAGACCGGCAGGGAAATCTATGACGAGCGCGTTGAAGGCGTGCAGGGCAGCGCCAAATTCTTCAGCAGCCCGGTGGCCGCCGACGGCAAGATCTTCTGCACCAGCCAGCAGGGTGATCTCATCGTCGTCAAAGCCGGACCGAAGTTCGAAAAGCTCGCCGCCAGCAAGCTCGACGGAGCGGTCAACTCCGTTCCAGCCATCGGCGACAACCGCCTCTACATCCGCACCGCTACCTCGCTCTACTGCATCGGCGCGAAGTGAGCGGAGGCAGAACTCCTTGAACGGAAGCAACGATCCCGGGCCGTCAAGGAAGCCTGAAGCAACCTCCCCTCCTTGCCGGCAGCGGCTCGGCGCTGCATAGTCACGGCATGTCCGACTTCACGAACCTCCGCACGCTCCTCCAACGCCGCCTCGATCTCATCGCCGACCACGCCTTTCGGGATCGCGATGCGGCGGCGCATCTGGAGGCGCTGAAAAATGTTTCGGAGGAGATCATGGCCGAGCACCAGCGACTGCGCTCCGAACTGCCGCCGCGGCTGAATCACTTCCTCACGCAGGCCAGTTTCTCAAAGGCCCTGGACTACCTGAACTCGGGCGAGGGCTGAGACATCCTCAAGTTCAGGCCAGTTCATTCAACAAGGGCACATCTGCCGGGGCGAGGTCGTAGTCGCGGAGGGCCTCCGGCTTCACCCAGGCCAGCGCCGTGTGCTCATGTGGATGCGGTTCGGCGCTGCCCGGCGCGAGTTCGCACACGAAGGGGGTCATCACCACGCGGCACCATGGGTAATCGTGTGTCACGGGGGCGAGTTCCCGCGTGATGCGCACTAAGCAGCCAAGTTCCTCCCGCAGTTCTCGATGCAGCGCGGCCTCGGCGCTTTCACCCGGCTCGATTTTACCTCCGGCGAACTCCCACTGGCCGGCCAGCTTCTTGCCGGGCGGACGCTGCGCCAGCAGGATGCGGCCTTCTTTGAAAAGGATGGCGCAGACGACGGCGACGGGTGGGAGGGAATCCATGCAAACGCGGATTTACTTGGCGGCGATGGCCAGCGCGGCTTTCGCGGTTCGGATGGCGGCATCCGGCACGCTGAGCTTCGCCATGCTGGTCCGCATGCGGCGGCCCACGGCGGAGTTGTTGATCAAAATGCTCTCCACAGCGGCCGCGGTCTCTTGGGCGGAATGGGTCACGATGCCGCCGTCGATGCGGGTGAGCAGTTCGGCGTTCCCCTCCTCCTGGCCGGGCACGACGTAGTCGATCACGGCGGGAATTTTCGCCGCGAGCACCTCGTGCAGAATGGCGCCGCCGGCCTTGCAGATGACCACGTCGTGGGTGCGGAGGAATTCAGGAATGCGCTTCGTCCAGCCGATGATCTCCACCGTGTCCGGCGGCAGGGTGTCGGTGAAGCGGCGCAGGATGTGATAAAGCCGGGAGCGATGCTTGCCCACGGGGAGTGTGAGTTTTACGCCATTGAGCAGTTGCGGCCTGAGAGCATTGAGCGTGTCCTCAACCCGGCGTCCGGTCGTGGACGGAAGGTAGAGAATGCGCTGGGAGGCCACGAGCGGCAGATCGGGCAGCGGCTCTGTGAAGGCGAGGCTGACGGGAAAACCGGGGACGCGGATCTTTGACTCGGGTACGCCGAATCCGGCGACGACCTTTTTGGTGTCGTCATCAGCCACGCAGAACAAATCGCTGTCCGACATGACCCAGATGCGGTTCACGCTGATGGAATCGGTGATGACGGTGCAGAGCGGCGGCACGGGCTGCTTGCGGGATAGCGTGTCGAGCAGCACGGCGTAGATCGGGTAGGTACTGATGATGAGGCGCGGCTTTTTCTCCTCCATGCGCCGCTTGAGGTGATTCATCAGCCCGGTCTGCCAGGTGGAATCAGGACCGGTGACGCCTGGCCGCCCCATGATGTCATAGACCAGCCGCCAGGCGGAGGGCATGTGGGTGATGGCCAGTTGATAGAGCTCCTTGGTCACCGCCGCCGTGCGCGGCATGGCTTCGCTGACGAGGTCGCACACTTCGATCTCCTCACCCGGGCACAGTTGCTCCAACGCCTCCCCCACGGATCGCGCCGCTGTGTTGTGTCCATCGCCGTATCCGGCCGTCAAAATCCAAATCACCGGCCCATGGCTGCCGGAAAAACCGGCTAAAACAAGCAAAAAGGCCGCCGCAGAGTCGTTGTTGACAATAATTCACATAAGTTAAATATTAACCACACATGCCAAGGGATCGCCGTAAAACGCTCAGCCAGATCCTCGCCGCCACAGTTTCCCTGACGGCAGTGTTCATCATGCTCACGCCGCTGCGCCGTGGTCCGGACGATGGCTCGTCCCGGCAGGCGGGATGGCTGCCCCTTTTGAATCACGGCGGCCTGGCCGACGGTGCCGCTTTTCATCGCTTGGACGCCGCCGGCACGCGGCACCATGCCAGTTCCGTTCCGCTGTTGCGCACGCCCACCCCATGAGCGGACGCTTCAAGCCTCCGGGTCAGTGCCCCGTATGCGGGGAGTGGGTGTACAAGGGTGCCGCCGCCTGCGAGGAATGCGGTGCCTGTGAAAAATCCGGCTGGAGCGGAAACACGGACGCCGACGGTCTCGACCTGCCGGACGAAGACTTCGACTACGACGACTTCGTGGCCCGCGAGTTTGGCGGGCGTGAGTCGAAGAAGCCGCAGATCTCCAACATTTGGTGGTGGGCGGCTCTGCTTGTGCTGCTGGCGCTCGTCCTTGGAGCCCTGCTGCCGGTGCTGACCTAAAGCGCGATCATTCGCCCCAGTGCGGTCACGAAACGCGCGTTATGAAGGCCGATCGCCGCAATCAGGACAAGGACGAACACCGCGACAGGCAGGCCCAAAAACTTCCACCTTCGCACATGCTGCTCGACTCCGATTCCGGCGAGAAACACGAGCGCCGAAATCCACAGCGGAGCATAAGCCAGCCACGCATCCTGACCGGGTAGCGTCGCAACGAATCCAATGCCGCCTGCCAACAATGCCAGTGCTGCCGGGCCGCCCCTTCCAGCAGCGGGCAGTCCCAACAGACCAACGAAAAGCAGCAGCAACCAGGCGAGCGGTAGAGCGTGGTTAAGATCGAGCTTGATGCCGGGTTCCAGCTTCAGGACCACCTTTCGAGCATTCGTCTGGACCACCGGATCGCCGTCGCTCGCCAGTGGCGGGGCGATCGAGCTTGTGAGAATTGCCTGACGGCCTGTCTCAGCCCAGTTCACTTCCGGCAGACGCCGCAGTGCCCGGGGGATGCCCTGCGCTGCGTCCTGCACCACTGCGGTGATGCTCGTCTGGCTTGAGCGGGGGTAGAGCCAGCCCTGCACCTTCATGGCGCTCAAGGTCAGCAGCAGCAGGGCCGCGAGATTCACCGGAAGAAGCATCACGGGACGCAGGCTGCCACTGGTCCGTGACTGATCGACGACCCGGACCACCGCCAGCAGCAGCACGGGAACCAGATTGAAAAGCGAACAGCAGCTCGCGTAGAGCGCCGCTGCGGCGAATTCCCACCAGCGCCCAGACCGCCCGCGCACCACGGCCGCCAGGGCGGCCGTGAGTCCCAGAGCACTGAAAATCTGCGGCAGCGGCAGCGCGGAAAAGACCATCAGCGCCATCGAGGCCCCAGCCAAAGACGCGAACAAGATCGCCCGCCAGCGCCCCACGCCACACCAGATCAGTCCCTGGTAGAGCATCCCGAGCGTCAAGGCTCCGGCTCCTGCCGTCAGCGCGGCGACGGCGTGCCGCCCTGCGGTCGTCGCATTCTCCGTGACGAGCGTTAAGAAACCGGTCAGGAGTCGGATCGGCGTGTGATGCAGTAGAAGAAAGGCGCTGTCATTCCCTGCACCGTCGTTCCCGGCTTTCAGTCGTTCGGCGGTGAGGTCATTGACAAATGAAGCCGTCGGTGTCCCCGCAAACACGTCATCTTTCAGGTACAGACTCGTGGCCGCCAACTCCATGTGTGCGGCGAAAAAGATGCTGTAAAACAGCATGAACAGCACACCGCCCACCCCCCGCCACCGGCGTTGCAGGCGGGCCGCTTGGGCGAGTTCGTCAGGCGGATGGGATGACATGCGCGTACTCAAGAGGCATGAGGTCCGCCTGCCAAGTCTGCGCATGAAAAATGTGCGTCTTAGGCGCACTCGCCAGAGTGCGGGAGGTCTGGCGCATGCGCACACCCCATGCGCCTCGTTCTGGCGAACGAGCCTGCGTTAAGCGTAGCGCTCGCGCTTCGCCCGCAGGGCCTGCTCCACTTCGGCCAGCGGCAGGCAGTTGATGATGTCTTTCCGCGTGAGCCAGCCTTTCCTCGCCGCTTTGATGCCAAAGATCACGGCCTGCAATCCCCGCGTGCTGTGCGCGTCGGGATTGATGCTGCACTTCACGCCTTTTTCCTTCGCCAGCTTCCACCAGCGCCAGTCCATGTCGAGCCGCCAGGCGCTGGCGTTGAGTTCGATGATGGTGCCCGTTTCCGCCGCCGCGTCGATGATGGCCGGCACATCGACGGGATACCCCGGGCGCTGGAGAAGCAGGCGGCCGGTGAGATGCCCCAACATGGTGACATGCGGATTTTCGATGGCGCGGATGATGCGCTTCGTCATTTCGGCCTCGGGCAAGTTGAAGACGTTGTGCACGGAGGCGACGACGTAATCGAGCTGCGCCAGGATCTCGTCGCTGAAGTCGAGGCTGCCGTCTTTCAGGATGTCCACCTCGTTGCCCGCGAAGATGCGGAAGTCCTCACCGGCCAGTTCGGCGTTCAGCGCCTTGATTTCGGCGATCTGTGCTAGCAGTCGTTTTTCGTCGAGGCCGTTGGCTTGAAAGGACGAGCGACTGTGATCGGAGATGCCGAGATACTGCATCCCGAGATCCTGCGCGGCCTCGACCATCTCCCGCAAGGTCGCCGAGCCGTCGCTGGCGGTGGTGTGATTGTGAAAGACACCACGCAGATTCTCGAGCTGCACCAGTCGCGGCAGCTTGCCGTGCTCCGCCGCTTCGATCTCGCCCGTGTTCTCGCGCAGTTCCGGGTCGATGTAGTCGAGATCAAGGGCACGATAGATCTCCGCCTCGTCATCGATCGGCGGCACGGCCTGCGCGCCTTCTTTTTCCGCCGTGAGGGCATATTCATTGAGCGACAAGCCGCGTGACAGCGCCCGCTGACGGATGGCCACGTTGTGCTCCTTGCTGCCGGTGAAGTACATCAGCGCAAAGGGGAACTCCGCGCTGGAAACCGCGCGCAGATCGCACTGGACGCCGTGCGTCGCGTGGATGCTGGCCTTCGTCGGTCCTTTGGCGATCACATCGACCACCACGGGCAGATTCACGAAGTAGTCGATGACCTTCTCCGGCTGCTTCGAGGCCACCAGGAAGTCGAGATCGTGCACGGTCTCCTTCCCCCGCCGAAAACTGCCGCAAACCTCCGCCCGTGACACATTCGGATGCTCCCGCAGCGCCTCCAGCATCTCCAACACGAGTCCGTGGACCTGGTCCAGCTTGAACTCCGACGCGTGTTTCTCACGGAAGGCGATGCTTTCCAGAATCTTCGCGACCGTCTTGCCGCCAAAGCCGGAGAGCTTCGCCGCTTCGCCGCTTTCGCAGACGCGCTTCAGGTCGGCGATGGAGGCCACGCCCATTTCCGAATACAGCGCCGCGACCTTTTTCGGTCCCAGGCCCTGCACCTCGAACAGTTCGAAGATCGTGTCCGGGAACTCCGCCTTCAGCTTTTCGTAAAATTCCAGCCGTCCCGTTGTCGCCATCTCGTGCAGCTTGTCGCGCAGCGCCTCACCGATCCCTTTGATGCCCGCGAGCTGGTTTTCAGCCGCCATTTTCATGATGTCGCCGCTGAAGCTCTCGACCACCTCGGCCCCTGTGCGGTAGGCCCGGATTTTGAAGGGGTTCTCCCCCTGGAGTTCCATCAGGGTGGCGATGTGTTCGAAAATGGTGGCGGCTTCCTCGCGGGTCATGGCGGCACCATGACGCGGGATGCCCGGGCGTGAAGAAGAAAATGCGTGCGAGCCCTATTCCTCGACCGCTTCAAACACATCCGGCACCGGCGCATGCTCCCGCACCCAGTCCAGCGCCTCTTCTTTGGTCGTGACCGTGCCTTCGAGTTGCAGCGTTTGCAGCGCGGTCAGCAGCCGTCCCAACGCCTTTCCCGCACGCCAGCCGAGCGCGATCAAATCGGCACCTGTGACGAGGCGTGGCGGCAGAATCGGCTCGTTGGCGAATTCCTCCTTCTTGGCGAGCAGGAAGTCGTAGTTGTCGGTAAAGCCGTTCGAGCCAAGGCAATCAACGCGGTGCAGGGCCATTTCATCATCGAAGGAAGGACGCGCCATGAAGCGCCGCAGTGTGGCGGTGCGCATCTGCTGCACGTTCATGAAGGCCATGTGATTCTCCACGGCCACGACCGTGGGATCGATCACATCGTTCGGAAACTTCATCCGCCGCATGATCTCGCCGGTCATCTCCGCGCCCAGTTTGTCATGACCGTTGAAGCGGATGCGTCCCGTGTCGGCATCACGCGTCTGCGTCGCCGGTTTGGCGATGTCGTGCAGCAGGACGCTCATCACCAGGGGCAGGGAGGCCTCCGCAGGCAGGAGGCTCAGCATCAGTCGAGTGTGGACGAATACGTCACCCTCGGGGTGCCACTGCGGCGGTTGCTCACAGCCCTGCAGCACCAGGATCTCAGGCAGGAACTGCTCCATCAGGCCACTCGTCACCAGCAGATCAAAGCCGCGCACGCGGTTCGGGCTGAGCACCGTCTTGATGAATTCCTCGCGGATGCGCTCGATGCTCACCGTCTTGATATTCGGTGCAAGGCCGCAGATCGACTCCCAGGTGGCATGTTCAATGTCAAAGCCCAGCACCGCCGCAAAACGCACCGCCCGCAGCATGCGCAGGTGATCTTCTTCAAAGCGATCCTTCGCCACGCCGATGGCGCGCAGCAGGCCCATGCGCAGGTCGGTCTGGCCGCCGACGTAGTCGATGACCTGTTCGGTCAGCGGATCGAAGAACAGGCCGTTCACCGTGAAATCGCGGCGCTGAGCGTCGAGTTCCGGTGTGGAGTAGGTCACGCTGTCCGGTCTACGGCCATCGCTGTAGCTGCCGTCGCTGCGGAAGGTGGCCACCTCGACGTGCTCATGGTTCAAGCGGACGATCACCACGCCAAAATGAGCACCCACGGTCTGTGCGCCGGGAAACAGCCTCACGACCTGCTCCGGCGTCGCGCTGGTGGCCACATCGTAGTCCTTCGGTTCACGCCCCAGCATCATGTCCCGCACGCAACCGCCCGCCAGCAGCGCCTTGTGGCCTGCCTGCGTGAGTTTCTCGATGATCTGGACGGCGGTTTGTCTCACGATGGGTGCATCCTTGCTCATACACTACTCCGCAAACATTTCAGCCAGCGTGTCCAGGACGATGCGAGCCGTGGGCGGATCGATTCGCCCCAAGCGTTTGACGAGTCTGGACTTGTCCACTGCGCGGAGTTGATCGAGTGCGATCTCGCCTTGTTTGCCTTGGAATGCGACCTTCGGGCGTGTCGGCCATCCACGCGAGACAGTGGTCATCGGGGCAATCATAACGGTGGCGAGAGCGTCATTCATCTCGTCCGGGGAGACAATCACGCAGGGACGCGTTTTTGCAGTCTCTGCTCCCGACGCGGGATCAAGCTTGACCAAATGGACGGCGAAACGCCTCGTCACCATTGCCAATCCTCCGCATCGAACTTGTTTTGCGTTTCCCGGAGGCTTGCAAGCTCGTCTTTTCGGCGGGGGGGGCGGCACTCAAATGCCTTGGCCCAGTCGGCACGAGGTTTGCCGCGTGGCCGCAGGAAAAGCCCGTTGGCCGAAACCTCGACTTGAACACCATAAGGCCAGGCAGGGATGGTGGGTGCTTGTGCTTCCATTTTTCCATGTTTCTGCCAAGTCACCGGCTAGTCAAATTTTACGACAGCTCCTCTTGCCGCACGCAGACGGCCTTGTGGAGGTTCTTTTCACCCTGTGGGAAGACGGAATTCCGCTGTTCAAAGGCGGGACAAGCATTAGAATCGCGACCCCAATCGCCATGGACCCACTCATCGAACTGCTCCGCAATAATTCCAACCGCACGCCCAAGGACATCGCCCTGACTCTGGGCATCTCGGAATCGGAGGTCGCCGCACGCATGGCGGCTGCGGAGGCGGATGGTGTGATCCTCGGCTACAGCGCCGTGGTGGATCGTCTGAAGGCCGGGGACCGCCGGGTCACGGCGCTCATTGAGGTGCGCATCACGCCGGAGCCTAACGGCGGATTCGACCGGCTGGCACGCCGTATCGCGAAGTTTGACCAGGTGCGCGACTGCTTCCTCATGAGCGGCGGTTACGATCTGGCTGTCATTGTCGAGGGCAAGGACCTGCTGGATGTGGCGACCTTTGTGGCCGAAAAACTCAGCACGCTCGGCGGAGTGCTGTCCACCGCCACGCACTTCCAGTTGAAGCCCTACAAGCAGGGCGGTTTCCTGGCGAATGGTCTGGGCGACGAAGAGCGCCTGCCAGTGGCTCCATGAGTGTTGCGGTCTGAATCACTACGTCCATGGACTACGACAGCAAAATTTCACAGGTCATCCGCGATCTGCCGCGTTCCGGCATTCGCGACTTTTTCGAACTCGTCATCGGTCGCAGCGATGTGATCTCCCTTGGCGTCGGCGAGCCGGACAAGCCGACGCCTTGGCCGATCCGCGAGTCGGTGATCCGCTCGCTGGAAAAAGGCCAGACGAGCTACACCTCCAATCTCGGCCTGGAATCGCTGCGCATTGCGATCAGTGAGTATGTGGAGAAGCAGTTCCGCGTGACCTACGATCCCAAGACGGAGATCCTCGTCACCGTCGGCGTCTCCGAGGCGCTCGACATTGCCTTCCGCGCAGTTTTGAATCCGGGGGACGAAGTGATCTACCACGAGCCCTGCTACGTCAGCTACTCGCCCAGCATCAAGATGGCCTACGGCGTGCCCGTGGTCGTGCAGACGCGTGAGGAGAACGAATTCGCCCTCATGGCCGAGGATGTGGAGAAAGCCATCACGCCGAAGACCAAGATCCTCGCGATGAACTTCCCCACCAACCCCACCGGCGGCATCATGCCGGAGGCGGAGCTGGAAAAAATCGCCGCATTGGCCGTGAAGCACGACCTCATCGTCTTCACCGACGAAATCTACAGCGAGCTGCTCTATGACGGACGCCAGCACAAGAGCATCGTCGAGTATCCCGGCATGCGTGAGCGCACGGTGCTGCTGCACGGCTTCAGCAAGGCCTTCGCCATGACCGGTTGGCGCCTCGGCTACGCCTGTGCTCCGGCCCCGCTGCGCGAGGCGATGATGAAGATCCACCAGTACTGCATGCTCTGCGCTCCGATCATGAGCCAGATGGCCGGCCTCGAAGCTCTCAAAATGGGATCGAGCGCCTACGAGGAGATGCGCCAGAGCTACGAGCAGCGCCGCAACCTCATCGTCAGCCGCCTGAACGGCATGGGCCTGCACTGCTTCAATCCCGGTGGTGCCTTCTACGTCTTCCCGGACATCCGCAGCACCGGTCTCACGAGCAAGGAATTCGCCATTCAGCTTCTCGAAAAGAAGAGCGTGGCCGTCGTCCCCGGCAGCGCCTTCAGCAGCGCTGGTGAAGGCTTCGTCCGCTGCTGCTACGCCACCGCCCCCGAACTCATCGAGAAAGCGATGGATTTGATGGAGGAGTTCGTCAACGAGGTGCGAAAGTAGCCTCGTTCGCCAGAACGCATGGGCGCTTTCGATGATGCGACAACGCACCTTGGTGCCTGCGCCTTATCGGATCAATCCCCAGTTCCGTCCCAGCGGGAAGTAGCAGAACAGGGCCGGACCGACGAGGTTCTGCTCGGGCACGACGCCCCACTTGCGGCTGTCGGAGCTGTTGTAGCTGTTGTCACCCATCGCGAAGTACTGATGCTCCCGCAGTTGCACATGGTTGTAGTGCCCATAGACGGCTTCCGCGGGTGCATAGCCGCGGTAACCGTCTTTTGGCTCGTCGTTGGTGCCGGTCATCACACGCTTGAAGCCCGGCTCCTCGGCAAGCTTGCCGTTGATCTTCAACAAAGGTGACTCGACCATGATCTCATCACCCGGCACTCCGGCGAGGCGCTTGATGTAATGCTGCGATCCCTGCTCGGCAGGCACGCCAATGGCGCTGATGTTCTTCGTGGTGAAGACGAAAACTTCGCCGCGCTGGGGGCGGCG
Source organism: uncultured Prosthecobacter sp. (assembly GCA_964452755.1). Lineage (GTDB taxonomy): Bacteria > Verrucomicrobiota > Verrucomicrobiia > Verrucomicrobiales > Verrucomicrobiaceae > Prosthecobacter. Next base: position 363,101 of record CAYVQY010000004.1, read on the forward strand.
GAAATGGTAGGAGAACTTGTTCACCAGCACATGATCACCCGTATCCAGTGTGCCTCGGGCCAGCAACTGCCCCTCGGTCACATAGATGCTGCGGGAGCCTTCCAGGCGGCGCTCCGCCTGCGCGTCCGGCGTGATCTCCGTCCCACTCTCCGTCATCGGCGCTCGGAGATACTTTTCAAAGCCGAGCGTGAATTCGCGGTCCGTGGCCAACTGCCGCATCGGCGCCCAGATCCACTGCGAATGTCCGTCGGCATAGTGCAGGCGACAGTGGGCGAAGAAGCCCATGAAGCTGTGCTCGGTCAACGCTTCCGGAAAAGGCAGCAGGTAGCCTGAATGATTCGCCACCACGTTGAAGTAGCTGCGTCCTTTGACCCAGTCCTTGCAGCGGGTCAGGAGATTGGGCGTGGGGTCCTCCTCGGTGTTGTTCGCCACCAGTCCATACAGCGTCGGCTGCATGGATCCGGTCGGAATCTTGAAGGGCTGCGCGATGTAGCTGCGGATGCCCAGCGCGATCACGATCGCCACAAAGAACACCTCGATGTTCTCCGCCAGCTCGGACTGCCGGGCCTCCGGCAGCGCCTTTTCGCAGACGGTGTTGATCTCGGCGCTGAGCTTGTCGATCCGCCCGCTGTCACGCGCGCGCATGGCATCCTGCAGACTCGCCCGCAGCGTGCAGATCTCCTCCAGCTTCGCCGGAGACAGTACGTCCCGCTTGTAGTTGATGAAGCGCGTCACCCCCTTGTGCAGGAGCTTCGCGTGCTTCAGGTAGCGGGGCGTAAAGAAGGAGAACAACATCGCGGACGAGCCCGGTAGTAAATGTTAGACCGTGCCGAAGATCGTCTTGCCGGTGCTGAGCAGGTCGTCGCAGGCTTCCTTCATGCGGTCGCACAGACCCTGCTCGCCCTTCTTCAGGTAGCCGCGGGGATCGTAGGCTTTCTTGTCGCCGATCTCGCCGTCGATCTTCAGGACGCCGGAGTAGTTCTTCATCATGTGATCCACGATCGGGCGGGTGAAGGCGTACTGGGTGTCGGTGTCGATGTTCATCTTGATAACGCCGTAGCCCAGCGTCTCGCGGATTTCCTCCAGGGGAGTGCCGCTGCCGCCGTGGAAGACGAGGTCCATCTCGGCGGCTGCACCATACTTTTCCGTCACGGCAGCCTGGCCGTCGCGCAGAATGGTTGGCTTCAGCTTCACCGCACCGGGTTTGTAGGAGCCGTGTACATTGCCGAACGTGGCCGCGAACATGAAGCGACCGACGCCGTTGAGCGTCTCGTAAACGGTGACCATGTCCTCGGGCGTCGTGTAGAGCTTGTCATTCGAGACACCGCTGGTGTCGTGGCCGTCCTCCTCGCCGCCGACCACGCCGGCTTCGATTTCGAGGATGATGTCTAGGGCGGCGCACTGCTCCAGCAGCTCCTTGGAGGTCTTCATGTTCTCTTCGAGGGGCAGCTCGGAGCCGTCGAACATGTGGCTGTTGAAGAGATTGCCCTTCCCCGCATCGCGACGCGCCTTGGTGGCGGCCAGCAGGGGCTTGAGGAATTTTTCGACGTTCTTGGGATGGCAGTGGTCGGTGTGCAGGGCCACGAGCACGTCGTAGCGCTCCGCCAGCAGGTGCACGGCTTCCGCCAAAATGATCGCGCCCAGCGCCATGTCCTTGACCGAGGTGCCGGAGGCAAACTCGCCGCCCCCCGTGGAGACCTGGATGATGCCGTCTGATTTCGCCTCAGCGAAGGCCTTCAGTGCGCCGTTGATCGTCGGCAGGGAGGTCACGTTGATCGCGGGATAGGCGTATCCGCCCTTCTGGGCGGCATCGAGCATGGCACGGTATTGGGCGGGAGTGGCAACGGGCATGTTTTTTAGATCAAAAGTTAGGGGACTAAGCGGGCGAAGGGAGCAAGATTCAGGCCGGGTGCAACAAGTGCTTCGCCGCGCCGTCCGGCGTTCCGCGGACTTTCCTGTTTGTTCGCAGACGCGACATCATCTACTGCCTCAAAGATGAGCCGATACGCCAGCAATCAGGACGTCGTGCGATTTTTCGCCTCGCACGACATCGAAGTCACGCATGTCCGCCGGGAGGGGCCCCTGCGGCAGCTTCGTGCCGGAGGCCGGCCACTGACCCTGCCGATGCCCGCCAGCCCCGACGAATGCCTGCGCCTTGTCCGCGAACACCTGGCCAAGGGCGCCGGGCACCATGCCTGCGATGCCGACAAGGATGATCCCGGGTGACCGCAGGCACACTCGACGGTTGACGCCGGACTGTTAACGTCGTTTAACTATCCGCACTCTCTCATCATGCCGCCTCTTGAATCCCTCATTTCTCCGGGTCTGCAATACGGACTGCAAAACGGCACGCTCACCTGCTGGATCATCTGCGGAATCCTGGGACTCCTCTCGGTTTCGAGCTGGGCCGTGCTGGTCAGCAAGCATTTCCTCCTCTCACGGGTACACAAGGCGAACCTGTCCTTTCTGAGAGAGTACAGGGAGAGCAATCATCCGCTGGAGATGTTCCAACGACGCCAGCATCACGAATACGCCTCCTGCTATCACATTTACCACGCCGCCTGCCGGGAAATGTCCTGGTATCTGCTGGGCGAAGACGCCCCCGGTGAGACCTTTGCCGCACGGCTTCAGGGAGCCGGACGCATCACTCCATCTCAAATGGGGGCGGTTCAGACGTCGATGGAACGCAGTGTGGCGGAAGCCGCCCTACGACTCGAAGCACGCATGAGCTGGGTGGCGACGGCCCTGAGCGGCGCACCTTTCGTCGGTCTGCTCGGCACCGTCTGGGGACTTTTGGACAGTTTCAGCATGCTGACGGGAGCGACCGGGGACACCACGCTTTCGACGCTGGCCCCCGGCATCACCACCGCCCTGGTCACGACGCTTCTGGGGCTGCTCGTCGCGCTGCCGAGCATGATCGGCTACAACCACCTCGTCAGCCGCATTCGCGGACTCATCGTGCGGATGGACAACTTCGCGGCGGAACTCAGCGCCGCCCTGGACCGCACCTTTGTGGACCACCGTTTCACGAATGAAACACTGCCAAGCATGAGTTCGCTCGGCGCACCGTCGATGCCCGCATTTTCGACCGGCGCGGCCTCTCCTACGAGCTCCCCTTCACGCCATCAGCCTGCGCACGCATGAAACGCGCCTCCAATCAGCGCCAGTTGCGGCTGGTGACCGGGATCAGCATCACGCCCTTCATGGACTTGCTCCTGGTGCTGCTCTTCACCATCCTGGTGGCCGTGCCATTGCTGAAAGCGGACAAGTTTCTCCTCCCGAGCCCCCCCTCCCCCGCCCCGGTCAACACGGCACCGGCGACGGCGGTCATCCTGCAGGTGAATGCCGACCAGTCGGTCACGCTCGACGACGCCATGCTCGCGAGGGTGAACCTGCCCGGCGCATTGAAGCAACTCGCACAGCAGCGACCCGGCGTGGGCGTCGAAGTCCGCATCCATCGCGAACTGCCTGTGCAGAGTCTCGTGGAAACCATGGCGCTGCTTGAGGAGGCTGGCATTCAAAAGACGGCCGTCACCTCGCACGCCGACGCTCCCTGAGGAATCATGAATCGCCGTCGCCCCTCCACATTGGAACCCTTTTCGGGCTCCCTGTTCCTGATGGCCGCGCTGCACGTCGCGCTCGCCCTCGGCGGATGGTGGTTGTGGCGTGACCATGCCTCCCGCATCAAGGGCGAGCATGCGGCGGGCCTCGCCTGGATGAGTCCGCAGGATTTCAAAGGCGCTCTGGAGCAAACTCCCGCACAACCTGCGGCACCTGCCGTAGTCGTCGCCGATGTCCCGCGCACTCTGCCCGCGTCACCGAAGACCGTCGAAGAGCCCGCCCCCAAGGCCACCCTGGTCGCCGCACCACCTGATCAGCACCGCATGGAACCCACGCCGAACGAGCAGAGCGCGCCTCTCTTCGCGCCCGCGTCCCCCCGGCCCAAGCCGCCCGCGAATCGCAGCATCACTCTGCGACGTATCCGCGAGCCTTCCGGCGTTCAGGCCAACATGACAGCGGGTCGCGCCCCTCCCATCGCCAGCCCGACCCTGCTCGACATCGCCCGGCTCAACCGCATGCGCCCCCCGCCCCCCGCTGTCACCCAGGAACCCCTCAAGAACGAAGTTCCCGAAGACGACAAGGCGCTCGACGCAGTCGATGACGCCCTGAACGCCGCCTTTCTAGCCGCGTGGACAGCTCCTCCGATCTCTGAAGTTCCTCAGCACCAGCGCGAGGCACGTCTGAACGTGTCCGTGGCACCCGACGGAAGCATCATGAAAGCCCAGATGGTGCGGTTTTCCGGCTCCCACCGGCTCGACCAGTCGATTGTGGAGGCGGCGGCGCAAGTGAAGAAAATTTCCGCGACACTTCCTTCAAATTTTGGCAAAGAGAGCTACGATCTGGAACTCAACTTCCTTTTGCTGCCGTAGTCCTCACGCATGAACTTCCGTTCCGCCCTTCTCATCCTGGCCCTTCTTGCCGCCTCTGGCGTGCACGTCCGGGCAGAGGGTTTCATGAGCCGGATGCGCGGTCTGCTTGAGGTCATCCCCGGCATCGGGCGCAAAGTCGAGCCGGAGCAGCCGGCAAAAGAGCTGCCCCGCCTGCGCCTCGGCACCTTTTCGGGCGGCACCGGAGCCAGCGCTGAAAAGGCCCTGCGTGAGGAGCTTCTCTCCTCACGCGAATTTTTCGTGGCCGGTCCGAACGAGAAGGGGGAATACAGCCTCGAAGGCTCATCCGTGGGAGGCCGCGTCACCGGCACCCTGAAGGATGCGAACGGCAAAAGCATCTTCCAGCGCAGCTACGCGGCTCCCGGGATCGACGAAAACATCAAGGCTCTGGCGGACGACGTGATCTACACCATCACCGGCAAGCCGGGACTGGCCACCAGCCGGATTGTCTTTGTCAGCGACCGCTCCGGCAAGAGACAGATCTACGTCTGCAATGCCGAAGGCGAGGACGTGCATCAGGTTACTCACGACCGCCACGGCGCCGTTTCTCCCACATTGGCACCGGACTCGTCCATGGTCGCCTTCACCAGCTACCGTTCCGGTTTCCCCGTGGTGAACCTGCTGGATCTGCACGCAGGCTGGGAGCGCGGCGTCACGGACACGCCCGGCACGAGCTTCGGCGCGGCCTTTTCGCCGGACGGCACCCATGTAGCCATGGTCATGAGTTTCATCGGCAACCCGGAGATTTTTATCAGCGACCTAGCCACGAACACAGCCGCATGCATCAGCGACTCTGTCGGTGCCCCTTCCAGCCCGTCGTGGCACCCGGACGGCAGCAGGATCGTCTTTGCCAACGATGATGGTGACGGTCCCAAGCTGAACATCGTCGAAATCCCCGCCAAGGACAGCGACCGCTCGCGTCTCTTCCGCTGGCGCACAGGCTACCATTTCTGTGCCGATCCCGAGTGGTCGCCGGACGGGCGCTTCATCGCATTCACGACCCGACGCGGCGGGCAGTGGGCGGTCGCGGTCAAACCCTACCCAAACGGCGGTACGCGGATCGTCCAGGCGGGAGGCGCACAGCACCCGTCGTGGAGTCCGAACGGGCATTTCATCACCTACTCGCAGCATGGCGAATTGTTCGTGCATGACATGCGCAACGGCAGCCGCCGCAGCGTCCTTCGCGAGTTTGGCCGAATCACCGAGCCGCGCTGGATGCGCTGAGTCCATGACCACAAGAAGCGCCCTCCCTCCCCCTGCCGGTCTGCCCGCGAAGATTCGCCTGCTGCCGCTGCTTCTGACCGCCTTCCTGAACTCGTGCAGTAACATGCCCATTTTCTCCGGCCTCGCAGATGAAGCGGTGATCTACGCACTCGGACCGCGTGACGGCTACCGCTCGCCCATATCGACCGATCTCAAACCCGCCTGTCCGGCGCTGGTCTTCAATGACGAAGGTTACGCTCTCACCGCCAGGCATGAAGGCACGCTACGCAGCCTGTTTGAAGAAATCCAAGCGGAGGTGCCCAAGAAGAAGTTTTTGGTCGCAGGTTACGCCCCCCCCGCCCTGCCCCATGACCATGCGCGTGCCCTCTCCGAACGTCGCGCCCAGGCCGTGCGCCAGCATCTCATCGAACTCGGCCTCGAACCCGCCAACCTGCAAACCGTCGGCTTCGGCAACGACTTCTCCCCCACCGGCCCCTCGTCGGATGTCGTCGTCATCTACCGTCAATAGCCGCCATTTTTGTTTCCGACGTCTCATGATTCCCGAACCCGTTTCCAACTACACTGCCGTCTGGGGCGAAGGCCCCCTCTGGCATCAAGACCGGCTGCTCTACGTCGATATCGAGTCCCACAAAATCCTCGCCTACTCACCCGCCACCGGCGCCGAGAAGATCTGGGATGTCGGCCAGCGCGTCGGCACCGTGGTGCCTCGTTCCGGCGGAGGTCTCGTGTGGGCCGGAGATCACGGCCTGTTCTTTTTTGACGAATCGACCGGCGTCAGCACCGCCATCGCCGATCCGGAACCCGATCTGCCAGACAACCGCTTCAACGACGGCAAATGCGATCCCGCCGGCCGTCTCTGGGCGGGCACGATCTGTCTGAAAAAACGCCCGGACGCCGCGCTCTACTGCCTGCACACCGATCTTCGCGTCGAAAAGAAATTCAGCCCCGTCACGAACTCCAACGGCATCATCTGGAGCAGCGACACGCGAACGATGTACTACATCGACACCCCGAGCAAAAAAGTCCGCGCCTTTGACTTCGACAACGCCACGGGAACCATCTCGTGCGAGCGCGTGCTCTGGGACCTCAGTGACGATCCCTCGTCACCCGACGGCATGACCATCGACAGCGAAGATCGCCTCTGGATCGCCTTCTGCCACGGAGCCAAAGTCGTCTGTTTCGATCCCATGACGCGAAAAGTGGAGATGCAGATCGACTTTCCCTGTGTCGAAACCACCGCCTGCGCCTTCGGCGGCGACGACCTCGGCGACCTCTACGTCACCACTGGCATCAAGCCCGGTTTCGAAGAACCACTGGCCGGGCGCCTCTTCGTTTGCCGCCCCGGCGCCACCGGCGTCCGCGCCACCGGCTTTGCGGGTTAAAGGAGCTTCGATTCAAAGCCCGTCACCACGGCATCAAACGAAAGTGTCCGCGCCTAACAAAAAACACGCCCGCGTTTTCGCGCGGGCGTGTGAGGAGAACCTTGGATGTTGTCGCCTTACTCGGCGGCAGCGGGTTTCTTTGCAGCAGCTTTTTTGGCGGGAGCCTTCTTCTTGGCGGCGGCCTTCTTTTTCGGTGCCTCAGCAGGCTCGGCGGCCTCATCAGCGGCAGGAGCGGCGTCCGCAGGAGCTTCGACCGGTGCCAGGACGAAGGCATCCACCCACTCGATGTAGGCCATCGGAGCGGAGTCGGTACGGCGCTGGCCCAGCTTGGTGATGCGGGTGTAGCCACCGACGCGGTCCTTCGACGCGACGGCGATTTCTTCGAACAGCTTCTTCACCGCGTCTTTGTGACGGAGGGAGGAGAGGGCTGTGCGGCGGGCGTGCAGGGTGCCGCGCTTGCCGAGGGTGACGAGCTTCTCAGCGTAGGGGCGGAGGGCCTTGGCCTTTGCAAGCGTGGTGCGGATGCGGCGATGCTCAATGAGCGAGCAGGTGAGATTCATAAGCAGCGCGTCGCGGTGGTCCTGCTTGCGCTGCAGTTTGACGATTTTTCTTCCGTGTTTCATGTCCTAAAAAAATGGGGGCCTTGTATTCTGTGATGGGTTTACTCGTCGTCGTCCACGTCGGGCAGATGACTGTCCACGAGCTTCGTGAAGTCGAGGGAGTCCGCCTCCTCGTCATCGTCGATCATGGTGCTGCGAGCCAAGAGGGACACACCGCCGGGTGTGGCCTCAAGCAGCGCAGGGTCGAATTTCATGCCGAGAGAGAGACCCAGCTCGGCGAGCTTTTCCTTGATCTCGGTGAGGGACTTCTTGCCGAAGTTCCGGTAGCGGAGCATCTCGCCCTCGGTCTTCATGGCCAACTGGCCGACGGAGGTGATGTTCGCATTGTTGAGACAGTTGGCAGCACGGACGGAGAGCTCGATCTCGTTGACGCTCATGTTGAGGAGCTTGCGGAGTTCGCTGTTCTCTTCGCTCTGGGCTTCCGGAGCGGCTTCAAACTCGATCGCCTTGTCGTCATAATTGACGAAGACATCAAGGTGGTGGCGGAGGATCGCCGCCGACTGAAGGAGGGCGTCGTGCGGAGTGATGCGGCCGTCAGTCCAGATGTCGAGCACCAGCTTGTCATAGTCGGTGTTCTGTCCGACGCGGGTGTTTTCCACGGCGTATTTCACACGGCTGACCGGGCTGTAGATGGAATCGATCGGGATGACGCCGATGGGGGTGTCTGGGCGCTTGTTTTCCTCCCAGGTGGAGAAGCCGCGGCCGACGCGCACTTCGAATTCGCATTCGAACTTCGTCTTACGGTCCAGCGTGCAGATCACCTGGTCACGATTGATGACTTCGAAGTGATTGTCTTCCTTGATGTCTCCGGCGGTCACAGCGCCTTCCTTGTCCACCAGAATGGAAAGCAGGCGGGGCTCCTTGGCCTCGCTGTTGTGTTTGAAGCGCACCTTCTTGAGGTTCAGTACGATCTGCACGACGTCCTCCAGCACGCCAGGGAGGGTGGAAAATTCATGCTCCACACCGCGGATTTTAACCGAGGTGATGGCGGCACCTTCCAGGGAGGAAAGAAGCACGCGGCGGAGGGAGTTGCCGACGGTGTGACCATAACCTTTATCAAAGGGTTCGGCAACAAACTGGGCGTAGGTGTCGGTGGCGGTGGCCTCGTTTTTGACGAGGCGACTCGGCATCTCGAATCGAGCAAGACGGACGGACATGGGATGTGTGATGTGGCCGGGTTACCTCCGGGCGAGAATCCTGCGCTTCCCAAAGGGAGACAGGCACGGAGACCAACGGCGAATTGATGGGTGGAACTCGCGGGGGGGCGGGGATAATGCAGGCCGATCCCTGGAATGCAACCGGGATTTTACAAGACTACCCAAGTCTCGCGTGCAGCCTTCAGCATCCCGCTGAAAGGCACCTCCAACGTGTTAGAATCTGGGAGGGCGTCGTTGACGTCATTGGACTTGAATCAACCCGTAGCAGTGATGAAATGGAGAAGCTCGAGCGGAAGATGGCGGCGTTAACCCAGGAAAAACGGGACTTCGACCCATCGTTGAGCCCGGGGGATGGAACCCGCAGAAGACGCCGACACGGCGATGTTCAGGGATGCGACATAAATTCCGTGAAGGCGAGCTAGGAGTTGAATCTGTGATTTTGGGGCATCCGACTGCAGGTCAGCGGAATAAAACCATTCTGTTGCCCCATTCTGCTGTCTTTTGCTTCAGGGGCAGAAGCACTTTATTCGAGAACATTCGCGGCCATTCGTTTTGAAACATGCCTGAGGATTGAATGGCAGTGGATCGTCGCCATTCCATGCTTTACCGCGCCGCTTTCACCTCGTCCCAGACCTTGCTGTACTTCGCGAGGTCGGGACCGAGGTCTTCGATGACCTCGCACTTGGCCTGCAGGTAGGCGGGGATGGTGATGGCGGGGTTTTGGAGGAACTCGGGGCTGACTTTTTCGAGCGCGGGCTTGTTCGGGCAGTAGTAGCCCATCCATTCCATGTTTTCGGCGGCGATGTCGGAATCGAGAAGGAAGTTGATGAAGGCGTGGGCGAGATCGGACTGCTTGGCGGTCTTCGGAATGACCATTTCGTCGCAACCGATGGTCACGCCTTCGCGTGGGATGAGGATTTCAACCTTGGGGTTTTCCATCTGCACCTGAAAAAGGTCGCCGCTGTAGCCGTGGACGAGGTGAAACTCGGCGGAGTCGATGCCGGCCTTGTAGCCTTCGTTGTCGAAGCGGGCGATGTTCTTTTTCCAGCGGATGAGCACGTCGCGGGCGGCGGCGAGCTGGGCCTCGTCGCGGGTGTTGATGCTGTGGCCGAGAGATTTGAGGGCAGCGCCGATGCTTTCGCGCATGTCGTCGAGCAGGGTGACGCGTCCGGCGAGGGAGCCACGGTCAAACATGGCCCAAGATGCCTCGGCGTCTTTGATCTTATCCTTCCGCACCGCGATGGCGGCGTAGGCGAAGGTGTAGGGCACGCTGTGCGCCATGGTCTTGTCAGCGACCTTGGAGAGAACTGCGTGGTCGATGTTCGGGAGGTTGGGTATCTTCGCGTGATCGAGATCGGTCAGCATGCCTTGGGCGTGCATGACCTGGATCATGTAGGCGGTGGGAAAGACGAGGTCGTAGCCGGTGGCTCCGGCCTTGAACTTCGCGAACATGCTTTCGTTCGAGTCGAAGGTGTCGATGACCACCTTGCAGCCCTGCTGCTTTTCGAACTTCCTGACCACGTCCGGACTCACATAGTCCGCCCATGTGTAAACGTGCAGCGTCTCGGCCGACACACCGCTGGCGAGAAAGGCGAACAGCAGCAACAGCGACCTCATGCAGCGGCGGAGCGGAGCAGCGGGATGGACTTCTGGCGACGCACTGAGGCCTCGGTGTTGTAGGCGGCCAGGAGCAGCAGGCTGAAGCCGAGGTCGCTGACCATCGAGTTGCGCAGGAAGAGGTAGGTCGGTGTGTAGCCCGGCAGTCCGGTGGTCAGCGCCTGCAGCCAGCCGGCGAAGTTTTTGACATAGCCGGGATCGGCGAACCAAGAGACGGTGTTTGTGACGAGGTAAAAGCCGATGCCACAGCCGATGACACCGCTCAAGGCGCCCAGCAGACCGATGCGGCCGCGCAGACGGCCGGCGAACAACGCGGCGGCGGCAAAGCAGCCATAGACAAACAGCCCCTCCCAATGCAGCACGCCGGACACCCCGGTGGCGGCGAAATCAATGCCGATGAGCAGCAGCGGGATCAGCATCCAGGCCATCCTTTTTGGGAAGACCAGCGTGCCGGTGAAGGCCAGTGCCATCCAGGGGGAGAAGTTTTCAAACGCATCGACGGTGACGAGGCCCTGGAGTTTGGCCCAGCGAAAAGCTGCGGCGGCCAGCACCAGCGCCATCGGAATCAGGCAAATGCGGGAGGGATGGGAAGAATCGGAGGAGGTCATGATGGGAGAGCTTTGAGTGAGGAATCAGCGCGGATCAAGTTCAGAGAGCGAGACCTTTTTTCCGCAGGAAGGGCACGAGTTCGTCCACGCCGAAATCGGCCAGCACCTCGCCGTCCCAGTCCATGGTCGGGGCCTTCGACTGGCCGCTGAGGTCGATCATGGCCTGCATGGCCTCGCGGTCGCCACTGACGACGATCTTTTCAAAGGGAATGCTGCGGGCCTCGAGGTAGTCGAGGACTTCCTCGCACCAGGGGCAGCCGGTTTTGACATAAACGACGGGTTTGACCATGCGCACATGATGCCGCTGGAGCGGCCGAGAGCAAGCCGCGTGTCCCGCTATTCGCGGTTGACCGCCCTGACGCCCCGCTTATCGTCAGCCCGCTGTTTTTAGAGCGCCCCCAATGCTCCGAATCCCGTCCCCTTGACCGAAAAAACCGGATGCGCCATCTCAGATATCAGACTGCGCCGACGGAGACGTTCCACGGGACGGAACGCCAGAGAGTGACCTTCCATGTGCCCCGAATGGCCATGGAAACGTCCTTTGAGCCGACCAGCGGGCCGAAGAGGCCCCGCTCTGAAAACCGCAGCAGCCCGTTGTGGCGCTGTGGCTGGCCGCTTGTGCGGTCCGCCATGTGCCGCGGAGTCGAGGAAGAGGCAAGACGCCCGTTCCCGCCCGCCGCCTCCCTCAGCGCCCCGGAACTGCTTGAACACGCGCAACATCCATACCGAAAACCATGTCCGACGATCCTAATCGTAACCGTAACCGCAATCGTAACCGCAACCGCAACCGTAATCGCGGGCCCCGCCCCGACGGCCCGCGCACCGGTCGTGAAGGCCGCAAGGCTGAACCGAGCGGATTTCAAAAATTCCTGAGCCTCGTCAGCTTCGGCCTGCTCGGCAAATCGAAGCCCAAGCCCCGCCCCCGCAAGGAAGAGCGAGACGAGTCCGCCCCGCGCCCGCAGCGTGAGCCGCGCCAGCGCCGCGAAGCCCCCCCGCAGGTCGATCCGGCCGACATTAGCACCGACCGCCTGTATGTCGGCAACCTGTCCTACGACGCCACCGAGAGCGACCTCTTTGAGCTCTTCAACGGCGTCGGCAGCGTCCGCAACGCCGAGGTCGTGGTCAACAGCCGCACGCAGCGCTCCAAGGGCTTCGCTTTTGTGACCATGGCAAGCGTCGATGAAGCCCGCCGCGCCGTCGCCGAACTGGCCGGCAAGGATTTCATGGGCCGACCGCTGCAACTCAGCGGCGCCAAGCCGAACACCCGCGGAGACGGCTCCGACTCCAGCTTTGAGACTGAGGAAGAAACGGCCCAGGCCGCCTGATTCACCTTTTGATCATTACCGGCGCCCGCAGCGTTCCCTATGGAGCCTGCGGGCGCTTTTTTGAAGGCGTCGTTTGCGGAATTCCGTCATTACACTGAACAAACCGTCCGAAAATCCCACCAAGACCCGAATCCATTCATGCCTGCATCTCCACTCCTCGACCAAGATCCCGAAGGCGGAGTCCCCATCACCGGCGGAGCCAACTCCAAAGTCTCCACGGAAGAAATTCGCGCCGACGAACTGTACTGCCGGCAGTTGGAGGACCGTGCCCTCCTGAGCGGTCCGAACCGCCGACTGCGCGACTTGCAACTCCTCTGGGGAGTGGCGAAGGATTTCATGGCCGGCTTCCGCGCCCTCCACTTCGTGGGACCCTGCATCACCGTCTTCGGCTCCGCCCGTTTCGCCGAAGACCACCCTTATTACAAGATGGCCCGGGAGATGGGTGCCGCGATCTCGAAAATGGGGTTCACCGTCATGACCGGCGGCGGCCCGGGCATCATGGAAGCGGCGAATCGCGGAGCCAAAGATGTCAACGGACGCAGCGTCGGCTGCAACATCCGCCTGCCCTTCGAGCAGGGGCACAATCCCTACCTCGACCGCTGGGTGACCATCGAGCATTTCTTTGTCCGCAAGACGCTGCTGATCAAGTACAGCTACGGCTTCATCATCATGCCCGGCGGCTTCGGTACCATGGACGAGATGTTCGAAGCGCTGACCCTCATCCAGACGGGCAAACTCCGCGGCTTCCCCATCGTGATCATGGGCAGCGACTTCTGGCCGGAGATGCGGCAGTTCATGGATCACATGCTCAAAGGCGCTACCATCAGCCCGGAGGACCTGGACCTGATCAAATGGACCGACTCGGTGGACGAAGCCGTGGCGCATCTGAAGGAGAAGGCGGTGAAGCAGTTCGGACTGCGCCGCGCCCGCGTGCCGCACAGCAGCCCATGGCTGGGTGAGAAGGCGCTTGAAGACTCCCTCTGAAGCCCGAGACTCCGCGCCCCAATGTCCGACCACACCTTCAAGCTCAAGAATGGCCTCCAGCTTGGCTATGCGGAGTATGGTGATCCGGTCGGCGAAGTGATGTTCTATTTCCATGGCTGGCCCTCGTCGCGCATCCAGGGCTCCCTCTTCGATGACCACGCCAGGAAACATCGCATCCGGCTGATCTGCCCTGACCGTCCCGGCATCGGCCTCTCCGATTTTCAGCCGGGCCGCGGACTGGCCGACTGGCCGGACACGCTCGAGCAACTGGCCGCCCATGTCGGTGCCGACAACTACCACGTCCTGGGCTGGAGCGGCGGCGGGCCGTATGTGCTGATCACAGCACTAAAGCTTCCCAAGCGCCTGCTGTCCGCATCCATCATCTGCGGAGCACCGCCGCTGAAATTCCTCGGAGATCGCGACATGTTCTGGCTCTACCGCTTCATGATCCGCCTGCGGCACAGCTTCCCGACCATCCTCGGCACCGTCCTCAAGCTAGGAGGCTGGGTCGCCAAAGGAATGCCGCAAAAAGCCCCGCTGCGCTGGCTGATGAAGCTCCTCGGTGATGAGGACCGCCGGGTGCTCATGCTTCCGGGCAACTACGAAGTGGTGCGCGACGCCACGCTCGGTGCGCTGGATCGCGGTCCCCGCAGCGTCATCGCAGATGCGGACATCTATCTCAGCGAATGGGGTTTCGAGGTGGGTCACATCCACTTCCCGATCCGCTTCTGGCACGGCAAGCAGGACCGCAACATCGCCTGGACCTACACGCAGCGAATCGCCTCCCTCATTCCCGCCGCCAGCACCACCTGGTCGGAGATTGACGGCCATTACTCCCTGCCCATCACCCACGCAGGGCAGATCCTCGCCGCTGCCTTGGAAAAGCCGCCCTCAGCGGGAGACACGGGACAGCAGGATGGGGATGCCCTCGTCGATGGCGAACTGCTGGCTGCCATCCTCCGTCGTCAGAACCGCTGACACGCCCCACTTTTCACACTCCTCGGGAGTCGCACGCCGCAGCGGCTGCTGCGTGTCCGGGCATCGCATCAGCGGGAGAAATTCATCAAGCCAGGAAGTGTCGGACGGCATCAGTATTCGGGGATGGAAGGGTCAATCTCACGCGCCCAGGCCAGGATGCCGCCGCTGATGTTCCAGACATCGTCAAAGCCTTGCTCTCGCAGCTTCGCCACCGCCTTCGCACTGCGGACGCCGCCCTTGCAGTGGACGAGAATGCGCCGCCCCTGCGGCAGTTCGCCGATCCGGCCTTCCAACTCGCCCAGAGGAATCAGGCAGGCGCCTTCGATGCGACAGATGTCCCGCTCATGCGGCTCGCGCACGTCGAGGAGGAAATGGTCGTCTCCGGCGTCGCGGAGCTCTTTGAGTTCTTGAACGGTCATGGCGGGAACGTCGGGAGCTGTCATCGGAGCTTTGGATACGCCGCAGAAGCCCTCGTAGTCGATGGGTTCGGTAATCGTGGGCGAGTCACCGCAAACCGGGCAGTCGGGATCACGGCGCAGGTTTAGCGTACGAAAGCGCATGCTCAGCGTGTCCACATGCAGCAGCTTCCCCAGCAGCGGCTGGCCAATCCCCGTGATGATTTTGATCGCCTCCAGCGCCTGCATGGTGCCGATGAGGCCCGGCAGGACGCCCAGCACGCCTCCTTCCGCACACGAGGGCACCATGCCCGGCGGAGGCGGCTGCGGGCACATGCAGCGGTAGCACGGTGCACCCAGATGCGGTGCAAAGACGCCCACCTGCCCGTCGAAGCGCAGGATGCTGCCATACACGTTCGGCTTCTTCAGCCACACAGCCACGTCATTGCTCAGGTAGCGCGTGGGGAAGTTGTCCGTGCCGTCGATGATCACATCGTAGTCTGCGGCGATGCGCATGGCGTTCGAGGCGGTGAAGAGCTCGGGATAAACCTGCACGTCGAGGTGCGGATTGACGTCCAGTAGTCGCTCGCGGGCCGCCTCCAGCTTCTTCCGACCAAGGTCCTTCTGCCCAAACAGAATCTGCCGCTGCAAATTCGTCACCTCGACGACATCCGCGTCCACCAGCCCCAGTCCGCCGACACCCGCCGCCGCGAGATACAGCGTGATCGGCGATCCCAGCCCCCCAGCCCCGATGCACAGCACCCGCGCCGCCTTCAGCCTGCGCTGCCCCTCGATCCCGAATTCAGGGATCGCCAGGTGCCGGGCGTAGCGGCGCAGTTCGTCAGGGGTGAGGTCGGACATGGAGACTTGACGATGGCATGGACGAGCACAGGTGCAAGAACAGGCGAGATGTGATGAATGAGGAATGCCCCCTCCCCACTTCTCACGCATCACGCTCCCCCACAACCAGCTCTCTTCAAACCCTGATTGCCATTTGCGACCACGTTTCCGCCGCCTACTTTCCCCGCATGCCAGATTGGACACCCCCAACCACCGTCAACCTGGTCGATCTCGGCTTCATGGACTCGCGTTCCAAGCTCATCGACCTCGCCGCCTTCCTTGACCGCGTGCAGCGTGCCGGCCAGGACGGCGACTTCCGCGTGCAGGCCCTGAAAAACGCCATCGGCCTGCTGTCCAAAAACGAACCGCAACGAGCCAAGGAAGTCCTCCTCAGCTTCAGCGACCCTAGCACCGAACCCATCGAGAAAGCCACCATGCAAGGTGCCATCGGAGCCTTCAAAACCGGGAACTGAGAACCGCGAACCTTCGGATGAACTACATCGAACCCCACGGCCACATGGTCAGCCGCACCACGGACGACTACGAGCGCATGGCCATCGCTGGCTGTCAGGCCATCTGCGAGCCCGCCTTCTGGGCCGGCTTCGACCGCGCCAGCGCGGACGGCTTCTACGATTACTTCCGCCAGATCACCGAGTACGAGCCGAAACGCGCCGCACGGTTCGGCATCCAGCACTACTGCTGGCTCTGCATCAACCCGAAGGAAGCCGAAGACCTCAAGCTCGCCGAGGACGTCATCGGCCTCATTCCCGAGTTCATCGACAAGCCGGGCGTGCTCGGCATCGGCGAGATCGGCCTGAACAAGAACAGCCGCAACGAGTTGAAAATCTTCGAGCAGCACGTCCAGATCGCCCAGGACTACGACCAGCTCGTCCTCATCCACACCCCGCACCTGGAGGACAAGCTCAAAGGCACGCGCCTCATCGTCGATGCGCTGAAAAACTTCCCAAAGATCAAGCCCGACCGCGTCATCATCGACCACGTCGAGGAGCACACCATCGACCACGTGCTCGACCACGGCTTCTGGGCCGGCATTACCCTCTATCCTGAGAGCAAATGCACGCCGAACCGTGCCATCGACATGCTGGAGCACCGCCACGCCGACCGCATCTGGATGAACAGCGCCTGCGACTGGGGCATCAGTGATCCGCTCGCCGTACCCAAGACCATGCAGGCCATGCGCCAGCGCGGCTGGACACCCGAAATGATCCAGCGCGTCGCCTGGGACAATCCCCGCGCCTTCATGGCCCAGAGCGAAAAGTTCACGCTGTAGGGCGACCCGCGACGACGTTGTCGAGCTGGAGCGAAGCGCCCCCCTCATTCCCTGGGAATCGGGCTTGGTGGGGAGCAGCGGCGAATCGTCACCCCTGCCGAAGGCGAGGGAAGACGGGAGGCGGAAGGCGCGTTTCTTGACACCCGCCCGCGGCGGCCCTTCCTACCACCATGAATCCCTATCTACTGCTCCTACCCCTTCTCTCAGTGTCCGTCGCGCTGGCACAGACACCGCGCCCCGGCGTGAACTACGATGAAGCCAAAGTCGGAAGCGATCCCCTGCCCGACCTGAAGCTGACCACCCGTGAAGAGTGGGAGCAGACACGCCGGCCGGAGATCCTGCGGCTCTTTGAACAGCACGTCTATGGCAGGACGCCCGCCGACCTCGGAGAGCCGAAGTTTGAAGTCACCGCGACGAAAACGGATGCGCTCGGCGGACTCGCGACACGCAAGTTCATCCACATCTCCCTGCCAAAGTTTCCCGCCTGGCAGGGCATGGACGTGATGCTCTACACGCCGAACGGCGTGAAGGCCGCGCCCTGCTTTGTGGGCCTCAGCTTTGTCGGCCACCAGGCCGTCAGCACCGAAACGGACGTGCCCATTTCCACGCGCTGGATGCGGCCGAGCAAGGTGAAAGGCGCCGTGATCGACAGTCGCGCCACGGAAGCTTCACGCGGCAACTCGAGCAGCCGCTGGCCGCTGGAGATGATCCTCAAGCGCGGCTTCGCGCTGGCCACCTGCTACTACGGTGACATCGAGCCCGACCACGCCGACGGCTGGAAGGACGGTCTGCGCGCCGCTGTGAGTCCCGAAGGTGCGAACACGGTGTGGAAGGATGGCGAATGGGGAGCCATCGGCGCATGGGCCTGCGGCCTCAGCCGCATCGCCGACTACCTTGAAACCGATCCTCAGGTGGACGCCGGGCACCTCGCCGTCATCGGCCATTCCCGCCTGGGCAAGACCTCCCTGTGGGCCGGTGCGCAGGATTCGCGCTTCGGCATCGTCATTTCCAACGACTCCGGTGAAGGGGGGGCAGCCCTGATGCGCCGCGACTTCGGCGAAACGACCGCCATCATCACCAAGGCCTTCCCGCACTGGTTCACGCCCACCTACGCCCGCTACTCCGGCAACGCCGCCGCCTGCCCCACCGATGCGCACATGCTCATCGCCCTGGCCGCCCCGCGCCCGATCTACATCGCCAGCGCAGCCGAGGATTACTGGGCGGATCAGAAGGGCGAGTTCCTCTCCGGCAAGCACGCCAGCCCCGTCTATGCCCTCTACGGGACGCAGGGCATCGTCGCCGATGCGCCGCCCGCCATCGACCATCCCGTCGGCGACTACGTCGGCTACCACAACCGCACCGGCGAGCACAACGTCACCGACTTTGACTGGACGCAGTACCTGGACTTCGCAGCGAGGCACTGGGGGAAGTGATGGCGTGAGTCGAATCGTCGAGGATTTGGAGGCGAGGGGTGGGAAGACAGGACCGGGCCGGTCCTGCTCCTTGGAGAGGCGCTCGCACAAGGAGTGACGCCATCTTGGCGTCATAGAAAGCGACGGCAAGATGCCGTCACTCCTCGGAGGTGGAGTCCGAACGACAAACGCTCCCTACTCGCCACCCGCTTGGGAACCGAGGACTATTTCGGCGGCCTCGACGGCTTTGGGGATGGTCTTTTTGACCTGGACGACGAAGGGCGGGGACTCACCGCCGATGGCGCCGCCCTGGTCGAGGAAGCGGTTCATTTCCGCCAGAGCAGAGTCGAGGCGGGGATCGCCTGCCTGGAGGTAGGCGCTGACGCGCATGGCGAGGGCGCGACCGTTCCACGGGAAGGGCTGGCCAAGGCTTTCCAGGGCTTCCAATTTCCGCGGCAGGGGGAGGTGCATGGCCATGTCGCAGCGCATGCCGAGGCGGAGATTCCGCGCGACCTGGACGGGGTAGTCGCGGCCGAGCTTCTCAAAGGTCGTGATGAAGCGCGGATCCCGGACGGCCTCGGTCTTGGCGAGGTCGCCGAGGAGGTTGAGAGCCTCGTTGACCAGGGGGACGCGGCACCAGGGGGACTGCATGAGGGCGTCGAGCCCCTGCTCGATGTGGAGGAGGACTTCGGCGGGCTTTTGCTGCACATGGCAGGTGATGGCGCGGAGGAAATGGGCATCCACATCGGACACGGAGGCGATGGCGTCGATGGCGGTAAAAGCCTCCGCTGATCCCATGCGGGCGCGGGCATGGGCCAGCAGGACACGATCAGCGAGGACGGGGTGGGACGGTGCGGGAGCGGCGAGGTAGTCGGCGTAGCGCTGCTTCCAGAACGTGCGGAGGATGTCAACGCGGGCGCGGACGGCCTGGGGGGCTTCGGGCGGGAGGACTTCGGCGCTGGCGGATTCCCAGAGGCGACCGGGCATGTGGAGGCGCTCAGCATAGTAGATTGCGGTGTCGATGGGAGCGTCCACTTTCGGCAGGTAACAGCCGGCACGCGTGGCGGCGCGGGCGAGGTCGAGGGAGCAGTTGCTGCGCTTCGCGACGCTGCGGGCGAAGCTGAACTCGAGGCGGTTCATGTCGTCGGTGTTGACGGTCTTGCAGGCGGCGGCGATGGCGGTGCAGTAGTCGCTGTTGGCGATGCAGCCGGTGAGGAAGCCTTCGGCGGTGTCGGTCTTCCAGAAGCGGCGGAGCGCCTCGGCCATGGGTTCGATTTTGACCCGACGACGGAGGGAATCGAGCGACCAGGGAGTGTCGTCGTTGGAGCAGACGAGAAGCATGTCCACGCTCTGGGTGGCCCAGACTTCGACTTTCGGGAAAACCTTGCGCAGGGTGGCGATGACGGTGCTGATGGTGGAGGGATCCACCTCGTAACCCTGCAGCCACTGGCAGAAGATGCCGTCGCGGGTGAGGCGCTGGCTGGCATTGGTGTAAAACTCGCGGGTGTAGAGATTGGCGACGCCGGCACGGCAGGGATTGGAGGGTTCGGAGACGATGAGATCGTAGTCCTGGCCGTCGGTGAGGAGGAACTCGCGGGCGTCGCCGGTGATGTTGTTGACGCGGGGGTGCTTCATCGCGTTGCGGCTCACGGGGTCGAAGAATTCGGCGACCTTGCGAATTTCCTCTTCGAGCTCGAGCACATCGACACGCTCCATGCCGGGCACGTCGGCCAGCCATCCGGCGGTGGTGCCGGTGCCGAGTCCGACCACGCAGGCGTTGCGCGGATTCGGATGCAGGATGGCGCCGGTGATGCCGAGCATGACCTGCGTTCCCGCATCGCCCACGGCGGAGCCGTCGCTCTTGCCATTGGTCAAAAACGCATACTGCATGCCGCCGACGACGGCCACGCTGGTCTCGCGCCCGTCGTATTCCTGGACGAGGGAGCGCTGGGCATTGCGCTGCCAGGTTTCCAAGCCGAGAGCGCTGCGGAATTCATCGCTGACACGACCGTAACCGATGGGTGTGTGCATCCAGACGGCGGTGGGGCCGGTGGTGCCCAAGGCGCAGACGCCGCACAAGGCGAGGGAGGCGAGCGCGAAGCGTCCGCTCCAGGAGAAGGCGGGGGCGTCCCCCGCCCTGCGGCGAATCTGCAGCATCAGGGACGCGGCGGACATCAGCGCGACGAGCACGGCGGCCAGCACCCAGCAGCCGCGCAGGCCGATGAGCGGCACGAGCATGAAACCACCGAGCAGGGAGCCGGTGATGGACCCGAAAGTGTTCCAGAGGTAAGCGCGACCGAGCTGCCGCCCGACGCCCGCATTGCCACGCCCCAGCAGCGAAACGAGCAACGGAAACTGAACGCCGCTGAGCAGCGCCGGGAGGAAGGCAAGCGCACTCATGACGACCGCCCAGCCGAGCGCCATGGGCATGAGACCCACGCCGCGCAGGCTGTGATTGAGAATGAGCGCGAGGTGCGCGATGCGATCCCCCAGCGCGAAGGGCAGCAAGATGGCCAGCGCCTGCAACGCGGACACGAGCGTGAAGCCGCCGAGGCTGGGTTCCATGCGTTTCAGCATGAGCGAATACAGCAGCCCGCCGATTCCCATGCCGGCGAGTACGACGCAGAGCACGAGGCCGAAGCCATAAACGGAACCGCCCAGCAGAGGCGTGGACATGCGGTACCAGACGA
Organism: uncultured Prosthecobacter sp.; assembly: GCA_964452755.1. GTDB lineage: Bacteria > Verrucomicrobiota > Verrucomicrobiia > Verrucomicrobiales > Verrucomicrobiaceae > Prosthecobacter. The sequence continues at coordinate 384,072 of CAYVQY010000004.1, forward strand.
GTTCGGCCACGAAGAATGTAAAACCGCTCATGAAAGCGGCGGCGAGCACAAAGGACGGCGGCGCCTTGGCCGCGATGGCGGGCTCCTCCACGGCGGCGTCTTCCACCGGCTGACGCGCCTCTTTTTCCTGGAACATGGAGATCGCGCCGGCGGCCAGGGCGATGCCGAGATTCACGAGCACCGCGATGGTCAGGGCACCGTTGTTTCCAAAGGTGGGCAGCAGCCAGAAGGTGCTCAGCAGCGCACCGGTCACGGCTCCGGCGATGTTGATGCCGTAGAAAAACGCGGTGTCGGAGCGCCGCGGATCGTCATCGCGCTGGGCGAATTTCATCGCCGCCGGCAGCGTGCCGCCCATGAGGAAACAGGGCAAACCAAGCACGAGCGCGGTCATGAGGATTTGCAGGCAGGTCGCCGCGCCCAGGCCCATGCCGGCCGTGCCTCCGGTCGTCAGATAGAGCGAGCGTGCCAGGCCGAGCATGGCGGGTGAGGCGACGGCGGCGATGGCAATGCCGACCTCCAGCCGCGCGTAAAACCGGAAGGGCCGCCCGACACGCTCCACCCAGGCGCCGAAAAACTTCCCGCCGAAGCCGAGGCCACCCATGAAAACCGCCATGACCGCCGCTGCAGCTGGCGCGGCCCCACCGAAGACGAGGCGGAACTCGCGCAGCCAGACCGTCTGATAAATCAGGGAGCAAAACCCGGAGAAAAACAGGATCAGTGCCAGCGCAAAAGCGGTCATTTGGCTGCGTGAGCGGGCGGATGATGCGGGGTTGTTTGTCATAAGGAGAAGTTGAATAAAAATAATTATATATAATTACCATATCATGACAAGGATTTAATCTGCCGACTTCGAAAAGGCGTTTCAAAACCCAGCCGCTGTCGTTTCAATCCTGAAGCCCTCAACTTCTCCCACGATGAAACCCATCCTTTTCCTTCTGACAGGCGTGGCACTCCTGCTCCCAGCCTGCACCAGCGCCCAGCGTCAGCAGGTCATCACCGGCCGAACGGTGCAGGTCTCCTACGACGACCTGGGTCCTGCCAGCCTCGTCCAGCCGCTCCTCGGTCCCCGGGGAGCGAACCCCATGATCACGATCAACACCGGCGCTTCCGACTTTTCGTCGAATCCACGCAAACTCAACGCCCGCCAGGCCATCAATCTTCTGCGCTCCAACGCTAGGAAGCTGCCGCGCACGCCTGAAAGCGAGCCGCTCCGTCAGCGCATGTCACAGGCCTACGACCGCGTCTTCAACCTCTACAATGCCCGCCGCGCCGCCGTCCTGTCCGTGCCGCCCTTTTTCGGACGCGGCTCCACCACGCGGATGCGCACGATGATGGTGCCGCCGGTCCCGACTTCGATTTATTGAAGCAATACCTCAGTTCAGCGCCTCACGCGCCGACTCAAAGAGGTAGTGCCCCCAGCCGTGCTGCGGATCGCCGTTCCAGTCGGGGTCGTAGTGCTGGCCTTTGAAGATGAAACGCTCAGGATGCGGCATGAGCCCGAAGACGCGACCGCTGTCGTCCTGCATCCCCGCGATGGCGCTGCTGGAGCCGTTGACATCGCTCGTGTAGAGCAGCGCCGCGTGTCCTGACTTCACATAGCCTGCCGCGTCGTCGCCTTCCGCCACGAGCCGCCCTTCGGCGTGGGCGACGGGCAGTTCGAAGGTCGCAGGCAGCTTCGTGAGGTAGGGGCTGACCTTGGCGGCGGTCTTTTTCAGACCGACCCACTTGCAGATGAAGCGGCCGCTGGTGTTGTGAATGAGGCTGCCCTTGGGCAGAAGATCGAGCTGGGTGAGAATCTGGAAGCCGTTGCAGATACCGAGCGCGTAGCCGCCCTTCTCGACGAAGGACTTCAGACGGTCGCCGAGTTTCGACTTCGTGATGAGCTGGGCGATGCGGCCGGACATCACGTAGTCGCCATAGCTGAAACCGCCGGAAAAGACGATCATCTGCGCCTTGTCGAGTGATGCGGGCTCCAGCAGCGCCACCGGCAGCACCTCCGTGGTAAAACCCGCCGCCTCCAGGGCGCGGGCGGTTTCGGCGTCGCAATTCGTTCCGGGGAATTTCAAAAGGAGGGCGTGAGGCATGGGATCGTGCCCCGCATCTAGGCGAAGCCGCCGCCGAGTGCAACCAGACATCCAACCCTCCATTTCTCACCGCATGGATTTACGACAGCCCCCGCCTCAGTCGTAGCCGTAATGCTCGTCCTGCGGCACCACGCGGTCGGGTGTCGGCTCAAAGCGGGAGCTGTAGGGGGGCGAGTACATGGGCAGGAAGCGGCGGGTGCGACAACGCCATTAGCGCAAATTCACCGGCGGATGTCCAGGTTGTATTTTCGAAAGAGTCCATGCCGAACATTTCCCCATCAAGGGACGGTCGCTTGGCCTGCTCCCAGAAGGATTGGCCGAAAGAATCGAAAAAAAGAAAAAGCGGAGGGCATCAGAACCGCCTCCCGCCCCTTTCCTGCTGTGTTCATTTTGAGCGAGACGGAACCAACATTAAGCGCTCGAAAACTTGCCGAGCATCATATTCCCGTGGAAGAATTGGCTCGCCGGCCGGAAATCGTCTTTGTGAACCGTCCAATTCTGACTCGAACCATACTAACGGGTAGCGTGCAACCGTCCTTTGAACTGCTTCCAACTCGCACTCGAGGTAGTATTTCGCATTGTAACTAATGTCGAAGTTTCTCACGACATAGTCTGCCCGAAGAACTGTGATTTTTAGTGATTCGCCAGTAGTGATGATCAATTCTTCGTCTCCTTTTCGGGATGATGTACGGAACTGAAGCAACTGGTCACCCATGTTACTTGCCATGCAAGCTGGCCATGCTTCACGTGCCTTTCGTCGGTAGTCCAAAAAAGATGGGATGTAAGCCGTCAATAAAATGACGACAACAGCAAGCGGCATCCAAGAAATAAATCTCATTACTGTCTAAGTTAATTGTTGCAGTCGTATAAAGGGACGGAAACTTGGCCTCCTTCATTTAAGCGCACCCCACGAGTGCAAAGTGCGTTGGTGTTCGTCGGAAACAACCAATCGCACAAGATGAAACCCGGATGCTACCACATCATTATTCTGCGCCGCTTCCTGTGCCCGAACCGTCCAGGCCTCTAGCCAAGCTTTCGAGACACCTGAGTTCGGTGGCATTCTGTACCAGCGAACCCACATGAATTTCCCCCTCGTTTCGTAAACTTGATCAGGAATTCGCATGCCCACTGGTGATAAATCTTGCCTGAAGGGTGTCAACACCTCTGAAAGTTGCTGAAGATCCCCTGAAGATTTGCTGGCATCAAACCAAAAATCCAATGCCACACAAGCCTTTGGCACGGGATCAATGCGACCGGGGTCACGATTGCAGGATGGAAAACAAACCGCAGCAACGGAGGCAAGCGTGAGCAACCGAATCACAGCAATCATTGATTGGGAAATCAAACGCACGCGATGCTGGCTGATCTCAGTGATGCGCTCGTCCTGCAGCACCACGCGGTCGGGTGCCGGCTCAAAGGGAGAACTGAATGTGGCCGTGAGCATGATCAGGAAGCGGCGGGTGCGACAACGCCATTAGCGCAAATTCACCAAGGGATGTCCAGCCTCTTTTGAAAATGACATGCGCATCGTTCATTTCCCCATGGAGGACGCAAAGTAGCCTTGTTGCTGTGCAACAAGGCATCCCTGTTCCGCAGGAACAGGGCTACTTTGGGCATGCAAGAGGCATGGCTCATGAGTTTCTACAACAACCTCCCCGCCGCCGGCTGGCACTGAAGCCGCGCGGCTGGAAAGCGGTTCAACTGTTGTGGCGGCGCTTTGCCCGGTTGCACATGCCGGAGCATGGACTAGCTTTGCGCTGTCATGTTCGAAAACCTCTTCGCCCCCCTCAACACCTTCATCTACGGCCTCGTTTTCTGTGGCATCTTTTTGGTGCAGTCATGGTGGGGTCACTTCAAGACCAAGCGCGAGCTGAAACGCTACAAGGGCATGCTCAGCGACAAGATGGACCTCGATTCCAAGCAGAACCAGGATCTCACCAGGGAGCGGAGCAACCTGAAGCAGGAAAACGAAAACCTGCGCATGCAGATCGCCCGCCTCAACGAGCGCCCGGACAACAAGATGCAGCGCGAGCTGGAGATCCTGGCCCGTGCGGAGAAGCAGATGGTCATCAGCGCGCCGGGCTTTGCCCCCGCCTGGGAAATGGCCAAGTCCTCGGCGCTGAGCCAGTTGGAGGCCGAGGAGAAGGGGCAGTCCTTCCCGCAAAAGATCTTCCGCAAGCTGATCGGCTCCGGTTCCACGCAGACGAACGTCGCCCTGCCGGAGTCCGCCGCGAATGCGGCGCACAACTCGAAGAACGAGAACGAGCCTGCGGCGTCCGCAGCCTGATCCGGAAACTCAATCCGAGGTGGTGAATGACCCGCACGGAGGCCTACCTCGCCCTGAACCTGCTGCCGCAGGTCGGGCCCGTGCGCGTGAGGAAGCTGCTGCAGCGCTTTGAAACGCCTGAAGCCGTGCTGGCGGCCAAAAGCTCCCAGATCGAACAGATCGAGGGCTTCGGAAGGGCGCAGGCGGATGCCATCGCGGACTGGGAGGCGCGCATCGACCTCGGCGAGGAGCTGCAAAAAATCCGCGACCGCGAGCTGACGATCCTGACGCAGGAGGACGAGCTTTACCCGCCGCTGCTGCGGGAGATTCACGATCCGCCGCTGGTGCTCTACGTCTGGGGAAAACTCACGAAGCGCGACCACCATGCCATCGGCGTCGTCGGCAGCCGCCATGCCACGAACTATGGGTTGAGTGCGACGAAGAAGCTGAGCTTTCAGATCGCCTACGCAGGTTATGCCGTGATCAGCGGACTGGCGCGCGGCATTGACACTGCCGCGCATGAAGCCGCCGTCGCGGCGAAGGGACGCACGATCGCGGTGCTCGGCTCCGGCATTGGGAAACTCTACCCGCCGGAGAACCAGGCGCTGGCGGAACGGATCGCGCAGAACGGGGCGGTGATCAGCGAGTACCCGGTGGACCGCATCGCCGACAAGCAGACCTTTCCGTATCGCAACCGCATCGTCGCGGGCTGGAGCTGCGGCCTCGTCGTGGTGGAGGCGCCGCTGCGCAGCGGATCACTCATCACCGCCCAGCAGGCGGCGGAGCAGGGACGCACGGTCTATGCGGTGCCCGGTCCCATCGACAAGCCGACCTCCGCAGGCTGCAACCGGCTCATCCAGCAGGGCGCCAAGCTGATCATGGACGGCGGGGACGTGCTGGACGATCTCATGACCCTCTTTCCCACCGCGCCTGCGGCGCCGAAGGTCGAGGAGCCAAGGCCGGCCGCCGCGCTCACGCTCGACGAAGAGATTCTCTACGGGGCCATCGGCACCGAGGAGAGCCACATCAACGACATCACCGCCGCCTCCGGCCTCACGGTGGCCACGGTTTCCGCCACGCTGATGCGGCTGGAAATGAAGCGCCTCATCCGCGCCCTGCCGGGGCGGCGCTACGTGCGGATGGTTTGAACAAGCGTCACTTGCCACGCCACGGGTCCGCCGCATGATGCGCCAATGCCGCCGATCAAGACGCCCCCCGCATCCCGCTTCTCGGAGAAGCATTTCATCAACCGCGAGCTGAGCTGGCTGGCCTTCAATTCGAGAGTGCTGGATGAAGCCGCGCGCGGCGACCTGCCGGCGCTGGAGCGGCTGAAGTTTCTGGCCATCACCGCCGCGAACCTCGACGAGTTCTTCATGGTGCGCGTCGGCGGCCTCCAGCTCCTGAGGGAGCAGAACCTGCGCCTGCGGGACGCTGCGGGCCTCACGCCGACGCAGCAGTGGGACCAGATCCACCAGCACGTCAGCGCCTTCGTGGCGCGGCAGTATGAGATTCGCAACCGGAGCCTCGTGCCGCTGCTGAACGAGCAGGGCATCCGCCGCGTCCCCGCCGCCGAGCTGACCCCGGCGCAGCGCGGCCACCTGCACGACCACTTTGCCGAAAACATCTTCCCCGTGCTCTCGCCCATGGTCACGGACGATCCGGGGGCGCTGACCGCCATCCCCGCGCTGCAGATCGTCCTCATCACCACCGTCAGCCACATGGAGGACGGAAAGAAGGAAAAGCGCCACGCGCTGCTGCCGCTGCCGGCGAATCTCTCCCGCCAGGTCGTCATCCCCGACGCCGGGAGCGGCCACTACCTCTACATGAACCTCGAGGACGTGGTGAGCCTCTTCATCGGCGATTTCTTCCCCGGAGAAAAGGCCGCGCCGCCCGCACGCTTTCGCATCAGCCGCAACACGGACATCACCATCACCGACGAGAGTTCCTTCGACCTCGCCAGCCAGATGGAGGAGGTGCTGGAGGCGCGGCTGAAGAGCCCCGCCATCCGCATCGAGATCGAAGCCGGCGCCTCGCGCGAGCATGCGCGCATCATCCGCGAGCTCTGCGGCGCCCGCACCGCCCAGGTCTATGAGATCCCCGGAGAGCTCGATCTGCGCGCCTGCTTTCAGCTCGCCGGACTTTCGGGATTCGAAGAACTCAAGGTCGAGCCATGGGACAGCCAGCCCTGCACCGCCATCAATCCCGGCGAGAGCATCTTCGATGCGATCAAACGCGGCGACATCATGCTGCACCACCCTTACGAGAGCTTCGACCCCATCCTGCATCTCGTCGAAGAAGCCGCCGCCGACCCGGATGTCATCGCCATCAAGCAGATCCTCTACCGTACGGCGAAGAACAGCCGCATCATCTCCGCGCTGATCCGCGCCGCGCAGGCGGGCAAGCACGTCACCGTGCTCGTCGAACTCAAGGCCCGCTTCGACGAGGCGCGGAATCTTGAGCGTGCCGCCGAACTCATCAACGCCGGCGCACAGATCATCTACGGCGTCGCCGGATTGAAGACCCACGCCAAGGTCTGCCTGGTCATGCGCCGCGAGTCCGGCCACATGACGCGCTACATGCACTTCGGCACCGGCAACTACAACGAGGCCACCTCCAAGGTGTACACCGACATCAGCCTGCTCACCTGCCGTGCGGACTACGGCGCGGACGCCTCCACCTTCTTCAACACCGTCACCGGCCGCTCCCGCTTCGCCCATTTCCACAAGCTCAGCATGGCCCCCTTCGGCCTGCGCGAGCGCATGCTCACGCTCATCCGCAGCGAAGCCGAGCGTGCCCGCCAGGGCGAGACCGCCGAGATCATGCTGAAAATGAACTCCCTCGAAGACCGGCAGATGATCGAGGCGCTCTACGAAGCCTCGCAGGCCGGCGTGAAGATCCGCCTCAACATCCGCGGCATCTGCTGCCTGCGCCCCGGCCTGAAGGGCGTCAGTGAAAACATCAGCGTCATCAGCATCATCGACCGCTACCTGGAGCACGCCCGCGTCTTCTGGTTCCGCCAGGGCGGCAAGCCCGCCGTCTTCATCGCCAGCGCGGACTTCATGAACCGCAACCTCTCCAAGCGCGTCGAGCTGCTCACCCCGGTCGAGGACAAGGAGGCCCGCCGCCGCCTGCAGCACATTCTGGAGACCCATTTTTCCGACACCGCCCGCGGCCGCGTCCTGCGCGCCGACGGCACCTGGCACCTGCCCCAGCTCACCGCCGCGAAAACGCTGCGCTCGCAGGAGCGCTTCGCCCGCGAAGCCTTCAAACGCGCGCGCCAGGCCAACGAATCCCCCGACGTCCTCGTTCCGCACCTGCCGAAGTGAGGCTCAGTTCGGCCGCAGCGTGAAGCCGCGCGAGTCCTCCACACGCACGCCGCTCGGCGTCCGCGTCATCAGCTCGAACTGCAGCGCCCACTCGCGGATCGCCGTCGCCGCGTGGCCGTAGGGCTGGAAGTCGCGCACGTTGATGAAGGTCAGCTTGTCCTGCTCGTTGTCCGCGAACTGGAAGAACGCCCGTCCCGTCTTCGGCAGCGCCACCCGGCCCTCGATGGCGATGTTTCCCTTCGTGAAAAACCGCCCCAGCGCCGCCACCGGCGTCACCGCAAACTTCAGCACCGTCATCACCGCGTTGCCCTTCGGACTCGTCGGCTGCAGCTCGATCAGCGCCAGTTGCAGCGTCAGCGTGTCCGCGCCCGGGTGCGTCACCAGTTGGTAGTAGGGATTCGGCGAGCGCCGGAAGGCCTCCGCAAACTCCTGCCGCAGCCGCACCGCCACCTCCTCCGCCTGCCGTCGCACGCCCCAGGCCAGCTCCTGCGAGGACAGCGTCTTTTCCACCGGGCGCAGATACGCCAGCGTCACCGGCGCGATGTAGAGCTTCCGCCGCTTTTTCCCCTCCGCCAGCACTGCGGGATCATCCGTCGTCCACACCTTCTGGAACGGCAACTGCCCGCCGCCATCCCGCGCCAGCCACGGCTTTTCAAAAAAAGGCGAAGGCTCCAGCAGCCCCGCCTTGAAGAGGCGCTTCCCCGAGCTGCAGGCCGGAACCAGCAGCAGGAGAAGGGCGGCAAAAAGATGCGGGAGACGCATAAGCAGGAACACCGCCACAAAGACCGTACCAATCCCGTTCGCAACCACGGACACCACGCCCGCCGGCATCATTTGTCTTTTACCACGCCCCCTTCCCGGCCAAACATCCTCCATGCCCGCCACCGTCCACCTCGTCATCCCCTGCTATCAGGAGAGCGGACGCATCGGCCCCTTCCTGCAGGAGCTCTGCGGGGTGACCCGGGAGCTCGGCGGCGTCACCCTCCGCGTCGTCGAGGACGGCTCCGACGCGGCGGAGGTGGAGCGCATGCGCGGCATCCTCGCCCCGCTGGTGAGCCGGCACGTCCATCTGCTCGATCCCCTCTTCCTCCCCGGCAACCTCGGCAAAGGCGGCGCGGTGTACTCCGGCTGGGACCTGGAGACGGAGGCCGACTGGCTGGCCTTTGTCGATGCCGACGGCTCCTGCTCCGCCGCCGAGGTGGAAAACCTCATCCGCCGCGCCCGTGCGCAGCCGGACGAGGCACGCACCGCGCTCTTCGCCTCCCGCATGGACCAGTTCAGCGGCCAGGTCCGCCGCCAGTGGAAGCGCCGCCTCATCGGCCGCGTCTTCGGCCTGCTCGTCTCCACCGTACTCGGCATCCGCATTCACGACAGCCAGTGCGGCCTCAAGCTCCTCCCCCGCGCCGCCTACCGGCGCATCTCCCCCGCCCTGCGCATCCACGGCTTCGCCTTCGATGTCGAGCTCCTCGCCGCGCTGCACGACGCCGGCATCCCCGTCGAGGAAGTCCCCATCACCTGGCACGAGACCCCCGGCGGCCACGTCCACCTCCTCCGCGACTCCCTGCGCATGGCCCGCGACGTCTGGCGCGTGCGCCAGCGCCGCCCCCTTCTCTGATCCGACGCTCGGGAATCAGGGCCTGTTTGTGAAGGCAAGACCGGGCCGGTCCTGCTCCGCAGTCGCCTCTGAAACGTTTCCCAGCCACCGCCATTTTGGCAGTCGCTACCACAAGGCGCAGCGGATCGGGGAAAGAGCGACTCGTCCTGCCCGTTTAAGACCGCCCTATGACCAACCGTCTGCTTTCTCTCGCCGCCGTTTTCTCCCTCGCCGCCACCGCCGCCCATGCGGAGGATGATTTTGTTTCCCTCTTTGACGGCAAGACGCTGGAAGGCTGGGAGCAGCACAGCGGGACGGCGGAGTATCGTGTGCAGGATGGCGTCATCATCGGCAAGACGGTGCCGGACACGGGTAACTCCTTCCTTTGCACGGCGAAGAAGTACTCCGATTTCATCCTGGAGCTGGAGTTCAAGGTGGACCCGTCGATGAACTCGGGCGTGCAGTTCCGCAGCAATTACTACACGGAGGAGATGGAGGTGGAGATCAACGGCAAGAAGAAGAAGTTCCCCGCCGACCGCGTGCACGGCTACCAGTTTGAGATCGACCCGAGCGCCCGCGCCTACACCGGCGGCGTGTATGACGAGGGCCGCCGGGGCTGGCTCTTTGACCTGAAGGACAACGAGGCGGCGCGGAAGGCCTTCAAGCAGGGCGAGTGGAACCAGGCGCGCATCGAGTGCAAGGGCGGCAGCATCAAGACCTTCATCAACGGCGTGCCGGCGGCGGATTTCACCGACGAAATGACCAAGGAGGGCGTGATCGCACTCCAGGTGCATGGCATCGGCAAGAAGACGGAAGCCGTGGGCAAGGAAGTGATGTGGAGGAACATCCGCATCAAGGAGCTGAAGTAATCAGGCGGACAGGCTTCAAGTTGAGAAAACCGGGTGGAAGGCGGCGGGCAGCGGCGTATTCATCCCTGAATATGAAAACCCATCGCGCTCTTCTTTGCCTTTCGTCCCTGTTTCTCGCCACCAGCCCGCTGCGGGCCGAGATCAAGGAAACCGTCGTCGAATACAAATCCGGCGACGTGGTCTGCGAGGGGCTGCATGTGGTGGACACGGCGAAGACGGGCAAGCTGCCCGCCGTGCTGATCATCCACCAGTGGACCGGCCTCAGCGAGAATGAAAAGATGCGCGCCCGCATGCTGGCGGAGCTGGGCTACAGCGTCTTCGCCGCCGATGTCTATGGCAAGGGCGTGCGCCCGCAGCCGCCGGAGGCGGGCAAGGTGGCCGGCCAGTACAAGACCGACCGCAAGCTCTACCGCGAGCGCATGCTCTCGGCGCTGGAGGTGCTGAACAAGGACGAGCACACCGACCCGGCGAAGGTGGCGGCGATCGGCTACTGCTTCGGCGGCACCGGCGTGATCGAGCTGGCCCGCAGCGGTGCCCTGGTCAAGGGCGTGGTGAGCTTTCACGGCGGACTCGACTCCCCCGCCCCGGAGGACGGCAGGAACATCAAGGGCAAGGTACTGGCCCTGCACGGCGCCGACGACCCCTTCGTCCCGCCGGCAGACATCGCTGCTTTTGAAAAGGAAATGAAGGACGCGAAGGTGGACTACAAGTTGGTCAGCTATCCCGGCGCGGTTCACGCCTTCACCCAGAAGGCCGCCGGCGATGACAACAGCAAGGGCGCCGCCTACAACAAGGCCGCCGACCGTGCGTCCTGGAACGAGATGAAGGCCTTTTTCGCCCGTCTTTTCACCCAGGAGTGAGATCTCCACCCACCGCCGCACCGAGCCATGAAACGCCTCCTTTCCGGCCTGCTCCTGGCGGCCACCCTGACCGCGCACGCCGGGGAGCCGACGGATTTCATCCGCTTCGTCGAAGAGGAGGAAAGCGACAGCCTGCAGACGGCGGTGGTGACCTACGAATCCCCCGCCAAGGTGCGGGTGGATCTGGTGGGTGCCATCCACATCGCCGACAAGGCTTACTTTGACGGACTGAACAAGCGCTTCAAAAGCTACGACGCCGTGCTCTACGAACTCGTCGGGCCATCGATGGAGGAGCGCGAGGAAAAGCCGGTCGCGAAGGAGGGGCAGAACCTCGCCTGGGTGGGACAGCTCCAGACGATGATGAAAACCACGCTGAAGCTGCACGGGCAGCTCGAAGGCATCGACTACACGGCGAAGAACTTCGTACACGCCGACATGGACCTGCAGCAGTTCACAAAAACGCAGGAGGTGAAGAAGGAGAGCTTCCTCACCCTCTATCTGCGGGCCGCGCAGGCGCAGAAGTCGGCGAATGACAAGAAGGGCGTGGACTCCGACGCCGCAGGCCTCGTGATGCTGCTGAAGCTGCTGACGTCAAAGGACAGCAGCACCGGATTGAAGCGCATGATCGCCGAGCAGTTTGACAGCGTGGAGGACATCATGGCCGGCGTGGAGTCCGGCGGCGGCACCGTGCTGGTGGGCGAGCGCAACCGCGTGGCGCTGGAGGTCATGGACAAAGAGATCGCCGCCGGGAAAAAGCGGCTGGCGATCTTTTATGGTGCTGCGCACCTCGCGGACATGGAGGAGAGGCTCCTCAAGAAGGGCTTCAAGCCCGTAAAGACCGAGTGGCTGAAGGCCTGGAATCTCCCGCACGGGGAATGAGAGCCGCCATCAGCGGCCCTGCATCTCCCGCACATGCCGGTAAGCGGCCTCCTGCATGAATTTCGTCGCGGCGGGGGTGTTGGTGTGACCGGAAAGCACATCGGTGTGGATGTTCTTCGGAATCGTCAACGCATTGTAGGCGGCATAGACGCTGGTTGGCGGGCAGATGGTGTCGATGAAGCCGACGGTGACGACGGCGCCGCGGCATTTCGCGCGGGTGGCGAAGTTCACGCAGTCGAAGTAGCGCGAGGCCTGGAGGGCGGCGGGGTCCGGCTTGCCTTCGGCATCCGGGGGCGCGAGCTTCGGCCAGCCGCTGATGCGATTGGCCACGGCGCCGGAGTGGTCGCAGCCGGCGGGGACGCCGGCGCAGAAGTAGGAGACGCGCGGGTCGAGCCCGGCAGCGGCGAAGGCCTGAAAGCCGCCCTGGCTGCTGCCATAAACGATGAGCGTCTTCCCATCCCACTCCGGCTGCGCGGTGAGGAAGTCGATGGCGCGGATGAGACGCAGGAACATGCCTTTGAAATAGCACTGCTCGCGGTCCGTGTTTCCGCGGGTGCGGTAGTCCTTCAGTTCACCGGCGGCGAGGGCGTCGTAGAATTCCTTCGGCTTACCGTTGGGAAGACCGTGCGCGTTGATGTCGAGCGCCAACATGCCGCCCTCGCGTCCGGCCCAGGAGGTGTTGCCGAGACTGGAGCTGCGGACGCCGGCGCCGTGTACGAAGAGGATGGCGGGGAGGGATTTCGGCTTCGCGTCCTTCGGGCGGCCGAAGTAGCCGGAGACCGGCTGGCCGAGGCAGTCAACCAGCACGTCAAAGGTGTCGATGGTCGTGGCGGACACCTTCACCGGGGTGAGTGTGGATTTGAGCGGAACCTTGGCCAGGGCGGCCTTCTGGGCGTCCCAGAACGCGTCAAAGTCATCCGGCACGGGCATGCTGGGTTTCAGGGCCAGCGGATCATAGCCAGCACCGGCCATGGCGGCGGCCTTGCCAATCGTCACACGCAGCAGGAGAAACCCGGGTTCGTCGAGCTTTCCTTGGATCGACGCATGCCCGGCCTTCACCGGGATCGTCTGCAGCGGCTGCGGCTGCACGCCGTCCTTCGAGAAGGCGCAGACGACTTTGCCGTCCGCCAGCGGCTTCTTGTTTTGACTGACCTCGATGTTGAAGGTGACGGTCTCGCCGGACTTGTAGAGAGCATCGGCCCTGTCGGTGGCGACTTTGATCGAGACCTCCGGCGTCTGTGCGTAGAACACGCTGAAAGGGAGGAACAGGGAGAGTAGAAACGTCCGGGAATGCATGGGAGGAATGCTTCGCCAACCCGGGGCGTGAATCAATCTCCATCTGCCGAAGGCACATCGCACTTGATCGGCATTGTGTGTGCTTCATGCTGGCGCACCCCCATGGCTGGAAAACGTGGATGCTTGAAAAAACTGCTGCTGCTCGCCATCGTCGGCGTGTTGATGGTTTGGTTGTTTGCGGAGGTGTTTTTCAATCTCAACAGCAACCTCGTGGCGCTGAGCGTTCGCCATTCCTCCTACCCGCTGGAACTGCTGACCAAGCGGGGTGAATGGAAGCCCGCGACGGCGATGACCGCCGCCGACCTGACCGCCGCGATGGTGGAGCGCCACAAGGAACCCGGCATGCGCTGGACCACGCTGAAGGTGCGGCGGCGCGGCGACACCCTGGCGGGGCTGGCGCACTCCGCCTTCGGCGCGGAGGTGCATGTCGTCACCCTGGCCCCCGATCTCTTCGATTTCATGACGACCTTCCAGCCCGGCTTCGCGCTGACCACGGCGCGCGAGCGGATGTCGCATGAGAACCTGTGGTTCTCCATCACCTCCAATTTCCGCGATCCGAAGGGCCGCCCCATGGGCTGGGTCTATCACCAGGGACGGCGGGTGAATCCTCCGTTCGGCGACTGGAGCGGCTGCTTTTTCGTGAAGGACGGCAAGCCGTGGTTCGGGCCGAAGTCCCTGCTCACGGATGTGCCCGGCTTGATCGAGGAAGGCTCGCAGGTTTACCCTTCCGTGATGAAGCACCACACCGTGTTTTCTTACGTCGATCTGAAGCCGGATCAGTTCTTCGACGGATCAAAGATCACCTACCGCGCCCTGGGCGGCACCAAGCAGGACGGCAGCATCGTTTTCGTGCTCTCCGGCGACGGCGGCGTCATGAATGTGAGCGAGGTCACGGAGATCGCCCGTAAGATCGACGTGCAGCACGCCACGCTGCTGGACGGCGGACGCGCCCTGCAGTACTCAATCCGCACCGACGACGGGCCGTGGCATTTCCAAGCCTTCAACACGGAACTGCCCCTCAATCACAAGCTGCTGGAGAGGCAGCGCTCCCCGGTTTACATCGGCGTCCGCCGCAAGGCGCCGCTCATCCTGGTGGACTGATCAGGGCCGGTGCAGAGGCACCATCGGTAGTGACCACTCCCGCGCACCGGCGGGGATGTCCCCGAGGCTCAAATGCATGGGAGCCGCCGGGCTGGCGAAGTTCATGCGGGCGAGGCGGCTGAAGTCCGGCGTGGAGGCCGTCTCAGCCAGGGGCTTGCCGTCGAGTTTCAGCATGCTTCCCGCCGGCCGCGAGAGCACCGGATCTCCGCCCAGTTCGGCGCGCGGATCGATGCGTGACCAGAATTTGTCCGACCAATAGTCGCCCTTCCAGGGACGGTTGGCGCTGACCGGCACATAGATGAAGTGGCGGTCAAAAAGAACTTCCGGCACATAGCGGCTGCCCACCGTGCTGGCCAGCGGCGGATTCATCGGATCGGGGCGGCTTTCCGTCGATTCGATGAGGTACTCCTTGTCGCCGAGCTTCACCACGCACCACGCGTGCCCGCCGAGATCGCCGTAGCGTCCGAGCGCCACGCGCACCTGAAAGCCGCAGGACGTGAGCCAGTCGGCCAGAAAGATCGACGAGTCCTCGCAGTCCCCTCGTTGCAGGCGCTGCGTTTCATCCGCGAACTGCCAACTGTCCATCTGCTCCTTGCCGGCGAAGCTGCTGCCGGGTTTGGCTCCGGGGTCGTTCGCATAAACGCAGTGGTTGTGAACGGCGCTCCAGATCGTGAAGAGTTGAGCCACGCGGTTTTGAGTTTTTGAAAACACGGCCGGCGGGGCGTAGCCGGTGAGAAACTCGTTCACGTAGCGGAACTTGCCGTCGCTGTCCGCCGCGATGACCGCATACTTGCGGCGGCACTTCGGACACTCCAGCGCCATGCTTCGCTGCGCGTTGGAGAGCTTCATGAAGTGCGGCTGCTTGCAGTGCACGCAGCGGTTGAAGAAAGGCTCCTCAGCGGAGTCCGTCAGGGCCTCCGGGCTGAAGTCGCGCAGCCGCTGCCCCATCACCAGAAGTGCCTCGTGCATGAGCCCGCCCGCGCGTGTGCGCAATGCCACTCCCATGTGGGTCATCTCCGGCTGGCCCCGGTGGGTGTACTCATGGAAGCGCTGCAGCAGCTCCCGCAGGCTGGGACTGCTGGCGGAGCACACGGACACCCGGTAATAGCGCGGCATGCCGTTTTGGACGATTTCGGTGACCTTGTTGAGGTCATTCGTGTCGATGTTGGGAAATTCCTTGTCGAGCCACAACTCCAGCTCCGGATCGACGCTCAGCGCGGACGTTTTCGCCGCCATCCGGGCGTAGTTGAACTGGTCCACGAGATCCATCCGGAATTTCGCCGCCGAGTACTGCGAACCGGGGTTGGCCATCAGCTCCCCAAGCCGCATTTTCCACCCGTTCAGCAGCCCTTCCTTCATCGCCGTGAGGCCCGCCGCCAACAAGACGACAGAGACCACGGACCAGATGATAATTCGGCTGCTCATGAGCCGAAATTATAGTTTTTATAATGATCTGTGCAACGAAAACCCCGCCTGAAACACGGCTTCTCACAAAATCCTTACGTCTTTGCCGTCAGCCTACGCAATACCCCCTAAATCACGGCTTAACCGTGTGCGGAATTCTCGGCGTGTAGGGCCACAACTTCGGAGCGCTCCAGCCAATGGCTCCAAAGAGAGTGCCCGGGCTTTCGTCCACTTCGTCTTTCGGATCGCCGAACCAGGCCGCCTGCGGACCGCCCGGCTTGGTGGAAATGAAGATGCCGCCATCCTCATTTCGCCCCACGAGAACGCCGAGCGTCCGCAGTCCCGTCGGAGCCTTGTAGTAGGTTCCTTCCGAGGAGGTCACCTCCGCGCGATACTCGCCCGCTGGAAACAGGATCTTCCCCTGCCCGCACTCGCGCGTGGCAGGTTCCGCCAGAACAATCGACGAGGAGCTGGCCGGGGCCATTTCGACGGAACCGCAGGCGGCAAGCAGCAACGGAAGGACAAGAAGCGGGAGAATGCGATAAGATTTCATAAGGAATGAATAACAACAGACTCGGTTAGCAGTCTCCAAGCCTTTTCGTACCAGAAAGTGGCACTCCACTCACTTTGTCTTCAGGATCAGGTTCACCCGCCGCACCTCCATCACCGTCTGGCCGGGGATTTCGAGCGCCTGCAGCGTCAGAAGCCCCCGCCCCGCCTTCAGGGGCATCGAGCCGATGCTCAGCGTGCGGAAATTCCGCATGAAACTCTCCGCCTTGCGCGAGGCATGATCCTGGCCGTCGATCAGCGGCGGGAACCAGCCCGGGGTCACCTTCCCGCTGAGTTTGGAATCGCCGAAGCTCAGCTCGATCGTCGAACCCGCATCGGCTTCAGGACAGGCATAGTCGATCGTCACATCATACTCTCCGGTCGCGTGAACATCGATGTCCCAGGTCATCGTGTCCTCCTTCGTTTTCCAATTCACAAAGTAGGAGCAGTTTGGCGCCCCGGAGCTGCGCTGCACGCCGCCATGAGGCTCACCGTCGCGGGCCGGCAGCATTGTCACCGGAAACTCTGCGTAACCCACGGGATAGGGCCGGTCGTCCACCGGCCTGGCATTGCCCGTCTTCCTGCCACCACCGACAGGCTTGTAGGGCATGCCAAAGACCTCCTCGTGCCACTTCGAGCCTGCGGCAGCCAGTTTCGCCGCGATTTCCGGCTGATCCTTGGCGATGTTCTTCGTCTGGTTCGGATCGGCCACCATGTCAAACAGGCCGCCTGCGGCGTCGAGTCGGTGCGTCTGGCTGCGCACGCTGAGTTTGCCGCCGTGGTAGTTCATGATCTGGCGCTCCGGAGCCTGCCATTTGCCGCCGAGCAGCAGGGAGGCGAAACTCGTGCCGTCCAGCGGCTTCGCGTCCTCGTGTCGCACGCCCGCCAGCTCCGTCAGCGTCGGCATCAGGTCGATGGCGCCGCTGACATTCGGCACCGTCATCCCCTCGTGGATTTTCCCCGGCCAGCGCACATAACACACGCTGCGCACGCCACCCTCGTCGGTCGATCCCTTCCTGCCCTTCATGCCGTCGTTCCAGCGGGGGCTGTTCGGGCCGTTGTCGCTGAAATAGACCACGATGGTGTTCTCACTGAGCTTCAGATCCTCCAGCTTCTTCATCACCCGGCCCACGTTCATGTCGATGTTGTCCATCATCGCCAGCACCGTGCGCGTCACGTCCAGCCCCTCCTTCTCGCCTTCCTCGCCGCGCATCTTCACGGGGGAGTCCTTGAACTTGTTCCAGTGCTCGTCCGGCACGCTGAAGGGCGAATGCGGCGTCGTCAGCGGGATGTAGCAGAAGAACGGCTTTTCACGGTTCGTCTCGATGAAATCCACCACCTTCCCCACCAGCACGTCCACGATAAAACCCTTCGCCCGGAACCACTGCCCGTTGTGCTCCAGCGGCGGGTCGAAGTACTCGCCCCAGTGGCCGCTCGTGTAGCCGACATACTCCTGAAAGCCGCGGGCGTTCGGGTGGTAGGGCCACTGGCTGCCGTTGTGCCACTTGCCGAAGGCTCCGGTGGCGTAGCCGGCCTTGAGAAAATGATCCGCCACCGTCTTCACGTCCGTGTTCAGACGCTCCTGCCCCGTGGAAACGCCCAGCACGCCACCGCGTGAATGGTAGCGCCCCGTCAGAAACTCCGCCCGCGTCGGCGCACACACCGCACACACAAAAAAACGGTCAAAACTCGCCCCGCTCTTCGCCAAGGCGTCAATGTTCGGCGTCCGCAGATTCGTGTTCCCGTTCACCGAGTAGTCTCCCCAGCCCGAGTCATCCGCCAAAAACACCACCACATTCGGCGGTGCCGCCATGGCGGAAACAACAAGCAAAAGGGGCAACAATTGGAGGAAACGATGAATCATGGCCGCCTCGTAACGAACCCGGCCCCGCAAGGCTATCAACGGCTTCACCATCGCTCCTCCGCACGGGCGGCCGCACCGAACTCGTCCTTGACCCTGCCTCGAAAACCACTAATCTCCGCGCCCCACGCCCCGGCGAAAGCAGCATTCCGCGCCTCGCCTTGTCACGTGAACCTCACAACATCATGAAAGCTGAAGGCCACCCCAAGACCTACGAAACGACGATCACCTGCACCTGCGGCACCGTCTATAACACCATCTCCACCGTGGAGAACCTCCGCATCGGCATCTGTTCCGCCTGCCATCCGTATTTCACCGGCGAGCAGCGCTTCATCGACACTGCGGGTCGCGTGGATAAATTCGCCCAGCGCTACGGCTCCACCCGCGCCCGCCGCACTGCCCCGAAACTCGGTGCCGCCGCACCAGCAGCCGCCGAAGCCTAGCCTCCAGTTTCCCTCTTTAGCCAAAACGGTGCCCATGCCTTCGTGCTGGGCACCGTTTTGTTTTGTCCGGTTCCGTCCTCTGCTCGCCACTCTCTCCGCCCTCCACCTCCATGGACTACTCCGCCGTCATAGCCGGCAAACGCACCCGCTTCGCCGACCTCGAAGACATCATCGGCCGCCCCAACTTCTACGACGACGCCAAGCGCGCCAGCGACATGCTGCGCGAGCACCGGTCTCTCGACAACTTGCTGCAGAACTGGGCCGCGTATGAAAAGGCCCAGGCTGAGCTCGCCGAAAACCGCGAGATGGCCAAGTCCCAGGAGGACAGGGAATTCGCCGAGATGGCCGCCGCCGAGATTCCCGTTCTCGAAAAGCGCATCGTCGAACTCGAAGCCGCCATCCAGGAATCCATCCTGCCGCCCGATCCCCTCGAAGGCCGCGACATCATCCTCGAAATCCGCGCCGGCACCGGCGGTGACGAGGCCTCCCTCTTTGCCGCAGATCTCCTGCGCATGTACACCCGCTTCGCCGAAACCAAAGGCTGGAAGGTCGAATCCCTCGACACCAGCCCCTCCGAAGTCGGCGGTTTCAAGGAAGTCATCGTCAAGATCAGCGGCGAGGACGTCTATCGCGTCATGAAATACGAAAGCGGGGTCCACCGCGTCCAGCGCGTCCCCGCCACCGAGGCGCAGGGCCGCATCCACACCTCCGCCGCCACCGTCGCCGTCCTGCCTGAGGCCGAGGAGGTCGATTTCGAACTCAAGCCCGACGAAGTCCGCATCGAAGTCTGCCGCTCCTCTGGCGCCGGCGGCCAGGGCGTGAACACCACCGACTCCGCCGTCCAGGTCCTCCACATCCCCACCGGTACCATCGTCCGCTGCCAGGACGGCCGCAGCCAGATCAAGAACAAGGAAAAGGCCCTCGGCATCCTGCGTTCACGACTGCTGGAAAAAAAGCAGCAGGAAGAAGCCGCCAAATACTCCGCCAATCGCAAAAGCCTCATCGGCGGCGGCGGACGCGAGGAAAAGATCCGCACCTACAACTACCCGCAAAACCGCGTCACGGACCACCGCATCGAGCTCACCCTCTACAACCTCGACCAGTTCGTCGAAGGCCGCATCGAACCCATCACCCAGGCCCTCCTCGCCAGCGACCTGAAGGAACGTCTTGCGGAAGCCGGGCTGAACTGAATCCATTTCCAGCTTACTCTTTGCCGTGAAGGCCTGGGAAGAACCGGCGAGAGCCTCGAAGAGCGGTGTCAGCCTCTTGCCTGCTCATAGGCATGCGCGACACGCAGGACGGTGGCTTCATCCAGCGCCTTGCCGATGAACTGCAGGCCGACGGGCAGTGCGCTGCCGTCCACATCCGCAGTCCCGCAGGGAACGCTGATGCCCGGTAAACCGGCGAGGTTGACCGGAATGGTGAAAACGTCCTCGAGGTAGGCGGCCAGAGGGTTGTCCTTCATCTCCCCCAGTTTGTGAGCCGGGGTGGGGCTCGTCGGAGAAACGATGACATCGACCTTCTTGAAGGCTTCGGTGAAATCATTCCGGATCAGCGTGCGCGCCTTTTGGGCGCGAATGTAATAGGCGTCGTAGTAACCGGAGCTGAGGACATACGTTCCCAGCAGGATGCGGCGCTTGACCTCCGGGCCGAAGCCTTCTTCACGCGACAGGCGATAGTGCTCCATGAGATCGCCCGCGACGTCACTGCGATGACCATAACGGACGCCGTCAAAACGGGCCAAATTGGCGGACGCCTCGGCCGGAGCGAGCACGTAGTAGGTTGCGACGCCGAGTTCGGTGTGAGGCAGGCTGATCTCCTCCACAATGGCGCCGAGTGACTGCAACTGGGCGATCGCGGCCTTCGTCCGGTCGGAGACTCCGCTGTGGATCCCGCTGATGTCATACTCTTTAGGCAGTCCGATTCGCAACCCTTTGATCCCCCGCTCCAGAGACGCCGTGAAGTCAGGCGCATCAACCTTCAAGGAGGTCGAATCACGCGGATCATGGCCGCAGAGGTGGTTCAACAGCAGGGCCGCATCCGCAACGGTTTTGGTCATCGGGCCGATTTGATCGAGCGACGAGGCGAAGGCGACGAGACCGAAACGGGACACACGACCATACGTCGGCTTCATGCCCACGCAGCCGCAGAGGGCGGCCGGCTGGCGGATCGAACCACCCGTGTCGGAACCCAGGGCGGCCACGGCCAGATCTCCCGCCACGGCAGCCGCACTGCCACCGCTGGAGCCGCCAGGTACGCGTTCGAGATCACGCGGATTGCGCGTGACACCGAGCGCCGAGTTTTCCGTGCTCGATCCCATGGCAAACTCATCCATGTTCAAGCGGCCAAAAGGTATAGCCCCGCCGGCCCTCAGGCGTTCGATGGCACCGGCGTCGTAGGGGGATCGGTAATTCTCCGCGAGGATCTTCGACCCGCAGGTGCATGGCTGGCCGATGACGTTGATGTTGTCCTTGATGGCGATGGGAATGCCCCCCAGGGGCAGTGCAAGGTCCGCTTTGTCCGCCTCGGCGAGCGCAGATTCGACGTCCCAGGATAAATAGGCACCGAGTTCGCCATTGCGGGACTCCAGGGTCTTGGCCAGGTCGAGAACAATATCGCGGGCGGTGATTTCACCTGCGATCAGTTGCTGACGCAGAGAGGTGATCGATGAGGAAGCGAGCATGAAACGGAGGTCGTGGGAGTCGGTCGGGCTATTCGATCACCTTCGGGATCTGAATCTGGTCGGCGAAGCGCCTGGGCGCGTTGGAGAGAGCCTCTTCCTGGGTGAATCCCGGGCGCGCCTCATCGACCCTCAGCACATCGTCAACCGGCATCGCATGGGCAGTCGGCTCCACTTCACCCAAATCGTAGCGTGTCAGGGTGTCAATGTAGGTAAGAATACCGTCCAGTTGGGAGCCGTAGCGAACGGCCTCGTCTTCGGTCAGGGCGAGTCTCGCGAGCGTCGCAACGTGATGGATGTCGATCTGATGTTCTGCTGGCATGGTGGATCGGTTTCTTGCCAGCGGGAGCCCCGGTTTGCAAACAAAAGGCGCAGGACGTTTCCGACCTGCGCCTTTTTGCATGACAATGCGTCACATCACCAACCCTGAGATCTCGAATACGGAACCTCGGAACGGAAGCCCAACTGCGGAGGAAACTCGGTATAGCCCCACCAGTGGTCCACGTTCTCCTTCGTGCCATACGGTGGGCGATATGTGCATTTCCAGCTCGGCACGGGGAAAGTCGAAACTTCGTAGATGCCGTAAACCGCGCGCGCCAGCGTGCGGCGCGTGCCTTCCACCAAAAAGTCGGAAGCGGCGGCGACAGCGCCATCGGTCGCATTCGATTTCCGCCAGACCGTGGGATACTCAAGCCAGCCGAAAAGGACGTTGCCCACACCACGGCTCAACTTGCGGCTCCATTGAAAGTGATGGCCAGGAGGCGAATGAATGTCTCCGAAGGCAACAGAGGAAACAGTCAGGAGGGCGAGGGCGAGTATTAAATAGCGGTTTTTCATACCTGAAAATAGCATTAACAAAATTCGACGCGACTTGGCAACACTGAAATTGGTCTTTTTTCGAAAGCCGGGCTTAGCCATCTGCCGGGAGGGTGGCCGCAGAAGTTTGATTGCGGCTGCGACGCCAAGCTTCGCGGTGTTTTTTGGCCCAGTCGTTTAGTGCGTGTTCAAATCCCACATCCCTGCCGTCACGCTCACTTGCAAGCCACTTGAGCCGCTTGATTTCTTCCAATTCCGCCAGGAATTCGCCATAAGGCGTTCCTTCCGGCGCTTCGGGGCTGGATTCGGTGCGCGTCATTGAACCTCCAATCTCATCTCGAACCCTAGCCTGCCAAGCTCCCCACTTCAACCAGCCACTTCGACCATTCAGGGGCGATTTTTCCAGCATCCCGAAGAAAGCTAATGACAACCCGTGTCAGGCTCATATATATGAATTCCTGCACGTCCATGCCGGAGTAGCTCAGTGGTAGAGCATCGCATTCGTAATGCGAGGGTCGCGGGTTCAAATCCCGCCTTCGGCTCCACCAAAACGTGTCCGTCCATGACCGAGTCTAACGTCGAAGACAATGCCCCGCCTCGTCGCAGCCGCGCCCGACAGCGCGAAACGATGACCAATGCGGTGGCGACCGTGCTCGGCTGCATGGCGCTGGTGATTATGATCGCGACGGTGGTCCGCGTGATCATGGTGAAGCTGTGGGACTCAACCAGCGTGAATCCGGACTACGTTCAGTCGGTCTATGACAGCAACTTGGAACGCCGCCGGTCAGTCACCGCAGACGCACCCCTCGACATAGTATTAAAGCCGTCGGAACCTGCCCCCACCTTTCCGCCGGCAAAGAGTCCGGTTGAGAAAACATCTCTTTCGCCGTCATCAACGGTCGATTCGACAACCGCCAGCCAAAGCCTTTCACGGTCCACGGTGCCGGCCTCGTCGCAATCAGGCGTTGCCGACATTGAATCGAAGCGAATGCAGATCGAAACCGCCGTGCGAGGATTTTTTGAAGCGGCGACGGTCCAGGATAAACTACGCTTCGTGCGAGATCCTGAACGGGTTGGTGCACTCATGGCCGACTACTACGCCGACCACTCTATTGACCGGCGCGACTGGAAGGGACTGGGGTGGGTTCTGGGCGTCCAAGAGCCTGGCTACCACCTCGGATATGCCCAGGCCACCTTCGACGACAATGAACCGGTCAGCCTCATCATCGAGGAACTGCCGAACGGAGCCATTGCGGTGGACTGGGAAAGTTTCGTCCGATACGGCGAACTTGACTGGGACGAATTCCTTCGCACCCGCCCCGGCTCGCCCACACTTTTTCGCGTTATCGCGTCGAAACCCGCTCTCTCGCCGCTCGGGGAAGTGCCACCCGGCACGGAGGTGCTGGAGATCAAGCATCCGGATCAGGAACATTCCGTTTTCGCCTACTTTGACCGTCAGGACCCCAAATTTCAGCCCCTCGTAGAGCAATTGCAAAACGGCCATTGGAAGGACGTTCCTCTCACGCTTCGCCTTTGCTATCCCGGTCCTGTCAGCGGTGCCGCCAATGGCGTGCGGATTGCCGGCATCGAAGGCAAAGGTTGGCTTATATTGCAAGGAACCAGGAGCTAGACAGTGAGCAAACACACCAGCATCAAGAAAAAGGCGGCCCAGGGCAAGGCCAAGCCTGTCAAAAGCAGCCATGCAAAAAAGGCCGCTACAAAGAAACCTGTCACCAAGCCGGTTCCTAAAAAGTCGAAACCAAAGCCCGTCAGCAAGCAGGCAACCAAAAAGAAGCCTCTTCCGGCCAGGACTGCAGTCGCGAAGAAAAAAGAGCCGACCAAAACGCTCCCTCAAAAAAAGGCGCCCTCTCCTGCTCCAAAGACAGCCCAAGTCAAGGCTCCGACCAAGACACCTCTCCCTGCTGCCAAGAAGACCAAAACTGCGAAAAGAGTCCCCGCATCAGCAGCACAAGCCGCACCCGTTCCCGCCCCCACCTTTGCCGAGGCGAAGACGCTCGCGCCGATCCCGTTGCCCGCTCAAGGTCCGACCAAATCCGGAGCCTTGTTCTACGACTCGCACATGCACACTCCGCTTTGCAAGCACGCTTGGGGAGAGCCCGAGGAGTACGCTGAGCAAGGCGTCAAAGCGGGACTCAAGGGCATCATTTTCACCTGCCACTGTCCGATGCCTGGCGGTTTCTGGCCCACCGTCCGCATGTCTGAGAGCGAGTTCGACACCTACCTCGCCCTCGTTCAGCGGACCGCCGAAGCCTTCAAAGGCAAGCTCGATGTCCGCCTCGGCATCGAAAGCGAGTACTACCCCGGCTGCGAGGAATACATCGCCGAGTTTCACAAGCGGGCCGACTTTCACTACGTCCTCGGAGGACTGCACTGGCAGGCCCGGGAATACCTGAACAAGTACGAGACCGGCACCATCGAGAACTTCCGCCGCACCTACTTCGACCACTTGGCCCGCGCCGCCGAGTCCGGCCTCTATGATTGCCTCGCCCATCCGGATCTGGTGAAAAACTACCACCCCGACTCCTGGTGCTTCGCCATCGTCAAAAACAGCGTCTCCGAAGCCCTCGACCGCATCGCGGCCACCGGCATCGCCATGGAATTGAACACTTCGGGACTCAACAAAAGCTACTCCGAAATGAACCCCGGGGATGAAATGCTCTCCATGATGGCCGAGCGGAAAATCCCCGTCGTCATCGGCTCGGACGCCCACCGGGCCGTTCGTGTCGGTGAGCAGTTCGTCACCGCGCTCAACAAGCTCACCGAAGCCGGCTACGAAAAAGTCAGCTACTTCCTCGAAAGAAAGCGCATCGACCTCAAAATCCCAGCCGTGCTCGCCAGCCTGAAAAAAGCGGCGGATCACAACGCCTGACCCCATGGTTCGCACCGGCATCGGCTACGACGTCCACCCCTTCGAAGAAGGCCGCGCCTTGGTTCTCGGCGGCGTGACCATCCCGCACACTCGCGGCTTGAAAGGCCACTCCGACGCGGACGTGCTTAGCCACGCCATTGCTGACGCTGTTCTCGGAGCCCTGGGCGAGCCCGACATCGGTCATTGGTTCCCGCCCTCTGATCCAGCGATCGAAGGAATCAGCAGTCTCAAGATCCTTGAAAAGTGCGCCGGAATCGCCGCTGAAAAAGGAATGTGCATCGGGAATGTGGACGCTTCCCTGATCGCTGAGGCTCCAAAAGTCATGCCGCACGCGGCGGCAATGAAGCAGCACATCGCCACCGCCCTCGGCATCCGGCCCGACCAGGTCGGCGTGAAGGCCACCACCAACGAACGCCTCGGATTTGTCGGTCGGGAAGAGGGAATCGCCGCCATGGCGGTGGCCTGCGTCGGTCGAAAGTAAGTCGGCGGAAAGAACAAGCTTGGCGACCTCGTGTTCCATCTCCACATTCGGGGGTCCCTCCGGATTTTTTCATTCGTCATCTTTCCATCATGTCCGACACCGCTTCCGCAGCCTCCCTCGTCGCCAACTTTCAAAAGCTCAAAGCCGCCCTCAGTAGGCGCATCGTCGGGCAGGAAGCCGTCATCGAACAAGTCTTCATCGCCATCACCGCAGGAGGTCACAGCCTTCTCGAAGGCGTTCCCGGCCTCGCCAAGACCCTGCTCGTCAAGTCCTTCGCCGACGCGATGCATCTCAGCTTCCGGCGCATCCAGTTCACTCCGGATCTGATGCCCGCCGACATCACCGGCACCGAGATCATTCAGGAAGACGCCGAAACCGGCCGCCGCAAGCTCACCTTCCAGCAGGGTCCGATTTTCTCGCAGATCATCCTCGCCGACGAAATCAACCGCACCCCGCCCAAGACCCAGGCCGCCCTGC
This sequence comes from uncultured Prosthecobacter sp., assembly GCA_964452755.1. Taxonomy (GTDB): domain Bacteria; phylum Verrucomicrobiota; class Verrucomicrobiia; order Verrucomicrobiales; family Verrucomicrobiaceae; genus Prosthecobacter. The sequence goes on from CAYVQY010000004.1 coordinate 409,948, forward strand.
TCGAAGCGATGCAGGAGAAGCACGTCACCGTCGGCCAGGAGACCTTCGAACTGCCGAAACCCTTCTTCGTGCTCGCCACGCAGAACCCCATCGAGCAGGAGGGCACCTACCCGCTGCCTGAAGCTCAGAAAGACCGCTTCCTCTTCCTCATCAAGGTGGACTACCCTACCCGCGAAGACGAACGCCAGATCGTCAACCGCACCACCGGCACCGAGTCCCAGGAAATCGAAGCCGTCATCACCGCGGAAGATCTCCAGGCCGCCCAGCAGCTCGCCCGCAAGGTGCCCGTCCCGGATCATGTCGTCGATTTTGTCCTCGATCTCGTCCGCGCCACCCGTCCGAACGAGCCGACCGCCTCCGAGTACGTCAAAAGCATGCTCAGTTGGGGAGCCGGACCGCGAGCCAGCCAGATGCTCGTGCTCGCCGGAAAAGTCCGCGCCCTCCTCCAGGGCCGCACCCACGTCACCATCGAGGACATCGAAGCCCTCGCCACGCCCGCCCTTCGTCACCGTCTCGTGCCCACCTTCCACGCGGAAGCCGAAGGCGTCACCGTCGATCAGATCGTTGAGCAGATCATCAGGCAGACAAAAAAAGGCGACGAACGCGTCCTGTGAGCCTCCCAGCTCCCATGACAGATCATGACCAAATCCGACTGACGAAATAATGCCGATAATCGAAGCCCCCGCCGCTCTCGTTCGTTCGCCATTCGTCATTCCGGCTTCGTCATTCCCCACCGCCGCATCCTAAGCTCCGATATCACCGCACCTGTGGCCACACTGTCCGACATTCTCCAAGCCGAAGACATCACTTCCCTGCAACAGTTGCAGCTCTTCGCGCGCACCGTCGTCGAGGGCTTCACCACCGGCCACCACGCCTCTCCGCACAAGGGCTTCAGCGTCGAATTCCGCCAGCACCGCCCCTACGTTCAAGGGGATGAAATCCGCCGCCTCGACTGGAAGGTCTTCGGGCGCAGTGACCGCTTCTACATTCGCGAGTATGACGAGGAGACCAATCTCCGCGCCACCATCGTTCTCGACGCCAGCGGCAGCATGAACTACCGTGGCGGCAAGGGCGTCCTCAAGTTCGACTACGCCCGCAAGCTCGCCGCATCCCTCGCCTACCTGCTCATGAGCCAGCAGGACGCCGTCGGTCTCGTGACTTTCGACTCCCAGCTTCGCGAAAACATTCCCTGCCGCACCAAAATCACCCACCTCCACCTGCTGCTCGAAGCCATGGTGAAGACCACCCCCGGACGCGACACCAGCCTAGCCCCGGTCATCGAGTCCCTCGCCCAGCGCCTCAAGCGCCGCGGACTCGTCATCCTCATCAGCGACTTTTTCGACGATCCCGACGCGCTGCTCAAATCCATCGGCATCCTGCGCAAAAAAGGGCATGAGATCATCGCCCTCCAGCTCTGGGACCGCGACGAAATCGACTTTCCCTTCGGCAACTGGGCGCGCTTCGAAAATCTCGAAGACGACGAGGACTTCCTCCTTCTCGACCCCGCCACCATTCGCCAGCGCTACATCGAGGTTCAGAAAAACTTCGCCGAGCGGCTGAAAGACGGCTTCCGTAAGCATCAGGTCGATTACCTCAGCCTGCCGACCGACGAATCGCACTCCATGGCGCTTCGCAACTACCTCGCCTTGAGAATGCGATGACCTTTCTCAACGCCATCCTCCTCGCGGGTGCCGCCGCTTTTCTCATTCCGCTGATCATCCATCTGCTGAACAAGCGGAAGGTCGTCACCGTGCGCTGGGGCGCCATGCACCTGCTGCAGGAGGTGATCCGCCAGCGGAAGCGCAAGATGAAGATCGAGCAGCTCCTGCTGCTCATCACACGCATCTCCATTCCCATCGTTCTCGCGCTCTGCCTCGCACGCCCCGTGCTCACGGCGTTGCGCTCGCTCGGGCTCGGCGGTTCATCGCTCATCGTGATGCTGGACGACTCCTTCTCCATGCGTGCTCCGGCGGAAAAGGCGACCCAGCCGGGCAACAGCGTCGCTGATCAGGCCCGGGCCGATCTGCAGCAGATTACCGAGGCCCTGCCGGGCGGCTCAGCCGCGCAGATCGTCCTCTCCGGCGGGACTCCGCGACCGCTCTTCGATCAGGCCACTTCCTCTCTCGATCTTGTGCCAAAGAAACTCGCCGACGTACCCTCCATGTCCGGCCCCGTCTCGGCCAATGACGCCTTCCAGGCCGCCACCTCGGCACTCAAGGACGCATCCAACGCCGCGCGTGAAATCGTCATCGTCTCCGATTTCCAGGAGGCCGACTGGAAATCCGTCGCCGAGGGCGGAGCGCTGCCTGCGCTCGAAAATCTCTCCAAGCAGGAGCCGAAGCCGCAGATCACCTTCTACCGCATCGGCAGCGACCTCGCCGAAAACCTCAGCATCGCCAGCGCCGACCTCTCCGCGCTCGTCGCCGCCGAGACGCAGCCCATCGGACTCCGCGTGCGCATCAAGAACCACGGCAAACGCCCGTGGCAGGACATTCCCGTCCATCTGGAGGCCGACGGTGCCCGCCTGCGCACCGCGCGTGTCTCCCTCGCGCCGGAAGGAGAGGCCGTCCTCAGCTTCACGCATGCCTTTGACAGCGTCGGCGACCACTCGCTCTCCGTCCGCCTCGAAGGCGACAGCTTCACGGACGACAACGCCTTCCACAGCGTCGTGCAGATTCGCAATCAGCTCAACGTCCTGCTCATCGAGGGCAGTACCGGCGCCGCCCCGCTCGAAGGCGACACCGACTTCCTCGAACTCGCCCTCACCCCGCACACCGCCGCCGCAGACTCGCTGAAGGACCTCATCCGCACCCGCAAGGTCGAACTGCGCAAGCTCCGCGCCGACGACTTCAAGCAGGTCGAAGTCGTCATCATGGCCAACATCGAAAAGTTGCAGGGCAGAAGCCTGGGCGACCTCGAAAAATTCGTCCGCGACGGCGGTGGTCTCCTCGTCTTCGCCGGCCCCGACTGCGACCTCGACTGGTACAATCGCGACTTCCACCGCAAAGGCGAGGGGCTGCTGCCCTCCGCCGTCAAAGGCCGCGCCCGCGCCGAATTCGCCGACGCACCGGCCCGCGTGCTCATGCAGCGCCTCACGCACCCCAGCGTACTCTACTTCAACGACGCGCGTGGCGGACGCCTGCAGGACGCCGAGTTCCGCCACTGGTTCGAATTCGCACGCGACGAAGCCGACCCTGCGGACAGCCGCACTCGGCGCATCCTGAGCCTCGACCGCAACGTGCCGCTCCTCGTCGAGAAGACCTACGGCCAGGGGCGCGTCATCGCCGCCGCCACCACCGCCAATGCGGAATGGACCAGCCTGCCGCTCCAGCCCTTTTTTGTGCCGCTCATGCAGCGCCTCACCACCTACCTCGCCACCGAAGGCGGCGCCCCCGCCTGGCAGCTCATCGGTTCCACCGTTCGCCTCAACCTCGAACCCGCCGAGCTCGGCGCCGAATTCATCCTGCGCGATCCCACCGGCCAGACGCAGTTCCTCAAAAGCCGCCAGGAAGGCACCGGCGTGTTCGCGGAAAGTCCGCCCGTCACCCAGCCCGGCATCTACCAACTCCAGCGCAACGGCACCGACCGGACCGTCCTCCTCGCCTTCAACACCGACAGTGCCGAGTCCGACCTCAAAGCCCTCCCTTCGGAGGAGGTCAAAAAGATCGCCGACCGCCACGAAGCCGCCTTCGCCGACTCGCTCCCCGCCTATCAGTCCCTCGACCGCACCCGCCGCTTCGGCAGCGAACTCTGGCAGCCGCTCCTTATTGCTCTCATCGCCCTGCTGTTCTTTGAAGTGCTCCTCCAGCAGCGCATCGCCAGAGGTTGATCTCCCTCTTCATGACTCCCGAAACCGAAACCACCCTGCGATTCACCGGCGGCTACTCTCCGCTGCCGGTGGTTCTCATCGCGTTCGGCCTCGCGGGCGTGATGTGGTTCCTCTACCGGCGGGAGCTGAAGTTTGTCTCGTCGCCTTTCGCCAAAGTCCCCGCCCTGCTGCGCTCGCTCGCGGTCTTCATCCTCGTTCTGGCGCTGGCCGGTCCCGTGCTGCGGCACGTCACCACCCTGCGCCAGTTGGGGCGCGTCGTCATCGCCGTGGACAGCTCCGCCTCCATGCAGCTCAACGACGACGTCGGCGGCGGCACCGGCAAGTCACGCTTCCAGCGTGCCGAGGATCTGCTTTTCAAAGGCGGAACGCCGCTGCTGAAAAAGCTGGCCGAATCACTCGACGTGGAACTCGTCGCCCTGCGCGGCAACAACACGCAGCGCCTCTGGTGGCACCGCCAGAACGGCAAGGACACCTCAGGCGATCTGCCCGCCGACTTTGACCTGCCGGCCACGGCGCAGATCACCAATCTCGATCAGGCGCTGCGCGACGCGCTCGGTCCTGCGACCGCCGGCACCGCGCTCGTCGTGCTCAGCGACGGTCAGCACAATGCCGCAGGCTCGCCGGAGGAATTCAGCACCGCGCTGAAGGCAGGGGGTACCTCCGTCTTCACCATCGGCTTCGGCACTGAGGTGCCGCCCGCCGATTTGTCCCTGTTGGAAGTCAAAGCGCCCGAGTCCGTCTTCAACCAGGAAAACTTTCAGGGCCGCCTCTCCATCAACGACAGCATGCCCGCCGGTGTCCCCGCCACCGTCCGCATCGAGAGCTTCGGCAAGGTCCTGTGGAAGCGCGACTTCATCACCGACGGCAAGGGCGAAAAGAAGTTCGACTTCCTCTTCCCGGTCAGCGAGCTCCCGCCGCCCGCTCCCGGTCAGCGTGACAAAACGCTGCGCATCGTGAACATCCAAGTCTCCGCCAGCGGCGACCGTGCCTCACTCGAAAAAACGCGTTCCAACAACGCCCGCGACCTCGCCATCCACCTGCTCGAAAAGAAGCGCAAAGTCCTCATCCTCGACGGTCGCCCGCGCTGGGAGACGCGTTACATCCACAACCACTTCGACCGCGACGACCGCTGGCAGGCCACGCTCGTCTTTGACGACTTTGCAGAAACGCCCGCCGCCGGCAGCCTCCAGCGCGACTTCCCGAAAACCCGCGACGAACTCCTCGGCTACGACCTCATCATCCTCGGCGACGTCGCCCCGGGCCGCTTCAAGACCGAGAACCTCGACTGGATCGTCGAATTCGTCGAAAAGCGCGGCGGCGGTCTCATCCTCATCGACGGCCAGCGCGGCCACCTCAAAGGCTGGGCTCAAGGAAAGACCGCGTCCCTCGTCCCCGTACGGTTTGGGGCATCCAGCAGCCTCCAGAGCCAACCTTCCAACATCCAGCTCACCACCGATGGCCAGCGCTTCGACGCCCTGCGCCTCAGCGACAGCCCCAGCGCCAACGCCTCGCTCTGGCCCACGCTGCCGAAGGTAAACTGGCACGCCAAGGTGGAAGCCCTGCCTGCGGCCGTCACTCTCGGCTCCGCCCGGCAGCCAACGCTCGTCTTTCGCCAGGTCGGTGCCGGTGCCGTGCTCTACCTCGGCACCGACGAGCTCTGGCGCTGGCGTTTTCAGGTCGCCGATCTCTACCACCAGCGGCTCTGGATGCAGCTCGGCGCTTGGATCGCCGCGCCGCCGTTTCAGGTCGAGCAGAACAAGATCGCCCTCGGCACCGACCGCCTGCGCTACTCCCCCGGTGAATCCTCCGAAATCCGCGTGCGCATCCGCAACGATCGCGGGGACATCGTCACCGAAGCCCAGCCGCGCGCCTACCTCCTCTACGACGGCGGCGAAGTCGCCACTCTCCAGCTTGAGGCCGATCCTACGCACGTCGGTGTCTATCGCGCCCTCACGCCGCCGCTGAAGGCCGGCACCTACGAAATCGCCGTCGCCGAAAGCCCCAGCGCCGCGCGCAGCGAGGCCCGCCTCTCCCTCAATGTCTCTGACAGCGGAAACCCCGAGTGGGCCACGCTCACCATGAACCGCATGCTGCTCGAAACCATGGCACAAAACAGCGGCGGCCGTTTCCTGCGCGAGGAGCAGGCCGCCACCGACCTGCCCAATCTGCTTCAAACCCTCGACCGCAAACAGGTCATCACCAAAGAGACCAACCTGTGGTCCAGTTGGTGGTGGTTCAGCGCCGCCATCCTCCTCCTGACCGTCGAGTGGCTCCTGCGCAAGCGGCTGAAGCTCGTCTGACCGAGCTTTCACCGGAGGCCGGCACACTTTGTCGAGCCGTTGCAGACTGCCCCCACCCTGACGTCGTTTCCGGTGATTTGTCAGCCAGTTGCAGCCTGACATCATTTCCCGTTGATGGGCAGCATTGATTGAAATACGGGGAGCTCCAACGCCCGCGTTTGCTCATCGCTGTCACGAATCGCCCTCCGACCCTTTCCTGTCGGACTTCAACGGGACCTGGTAGAGTCGCACCATGCGTGGCCCTGCCAGGGCGGCTCCGGCACCGGCGGCTTGATTCAATCAATCAACTCGCACAGTCCGTAATGGAGCTTGTACCTTTGCTTCTTCGCCCACTGACGGAAACGCTGGCTGACAATCAGTTGGGGAAACCAGCGCGGGTTTTCATTCCCTACCAGAAGAATCCATTCGTAGGTGAGTGCGACGTCGAAGTCACCCATTGCCGCCACTTCTTTGCGACGGAACCGCAGTGTGTAGTCTCTGCGACCCTCGTCATCCCAACCGCATGCCATGTGGGGAATGGCATGCTTAACAAGTTCCTCATTGTCCCAGAAATGAACGCCAGTGAGATCACCCAAAAAGCCGACGCGCGGCGTCAGGCAGCGGGGCATTTCTTTCTCAGCGTTGAGCCAGTGGGTTCGGATCGGATTGTCCGGCACATACGTCATGCCCTTGCGGGGTCGCCATTCGATCTGCTGAAACAACGCCCCCCTCAATCCCGCCGCTTGAAAATTTGCCATGAACTTGGCCGAGACAGCCAGCCGACGGCTGGGGGCCAGAGCCCCTATGTCCGTAGTCTTTTTAAACTCGGCCTTTTCTGCCATGGCGACAATCTTGTCGTCCTCAGTGGTGTAATGGTAGCCCACATGTGCATCACACCAAGTAAGACTGACATATTCGCAGGCATCGAGACGTTCTATACTAGGAGCAGTGCCTCGAACTACTCGAAAACGTTCTTTGACTTGATCTGGTCGGAGGCGGTGTGTGAAAGCCGGTTTGAGGCCCTGTGTCCTCAATAGTTCAAGACCTTCGCTATATTCCTTGGAGTCGGAAAAAACTAGAAAGCTTGAGCCATTGGGTTTTGATTCATCAAAACCGTCCGCAATCTGTGGTTTTCCAAACAATGCGCAAAGACGAAGATAGGCAGATGCATCCGAGATGACTCCATCATAACCAAGCTTTCGAACGGCCTCATCCTTGGGGAGATAATCGAGGTAAACTTCTAATCGTTCGTCATTCATGGTCTAATTCGAACTGGATTGCCGTGAAAACGGGTGAAAACGGGAAAACGGGGTCAGGGTGGAATGGCACTGAATTAAGCCTGTTTTAGGACGCATGAGCGAGGTCGTCTTGAAGGTTGTAGAGATGACGTGGTTTGGTCATGAAGGTGTATTTGTTCTGCCGGTCCTTGCACACTCGCGGCTCCTTTCGTCCGGGGCGTGGCGGCACTTCGTCAGCGGCGATGGTTTGCAACAGCGCGTCGCGCCTGAGCCTGGCCTGCTTGCGGGAGGGCGCACTCCAGATGACCCACTGCCACTGGTCGAGCCGGTCCATCGTGCCTTTGAATGACAAGGTGCCGCGCGCCTGAACCTCGCGCATCGGTTCGGCACAGGCCATGAGGTGGCGCACGAGGTTGTAGGCGATCATGTGCATGAGCAGTTCGCGTGCGACCATGTGCGGTGTCTTGCAGCGAAAGGCATGCATGTGGAGGCTGGTCTTGATGTCGTCGAAGTAGAGCTCGACCTGCCAGCGCCGGAAAACGGGGTCAGTGTGCAACTGCGTGACAAAAAACAGGAAAGGGTCGGGGGGCGATTCTTGACAGCCATCGTTTCGCCTCCTTGGGCAGGTTCAGTTTTCCGGTCTTCAGGAAACGGGATCAGGGTGCCACTGGCTGACAAAATGTTTGCATTCATGTGTTCGTGGCATCGGCTTCCTCCGGAAAGCGTTTTGGTTCCTTCGGCAATTTCTTGATCCCGGTCTTTCAGTCAAGACGTCAAAGAGGGCGAAGAGGCGGTGAACGCGGAGCATGGCATCAGAGTCCAATTTCCGCGTCCTTTGCTCCTCGGGATCACATCAGAACAGAGAGAACCAGTCACACCGCCCTGTTCACCGCGCTGAGCACCGCTTTGATGGAAGCGAGTTCGATGTTGGTGTCTTCACCTGCTCCCCAGACCATCCTGCCCGTGCCGGTCTTGATCTGAATGAAGGCCAGAGCGCTGGCCTCTGTACCGCTGCTGAGGCTTTGCTCTCGGAAGTTGGTGACCGCAAAGGCGGGGACTCCGCCGTCATTGATGAGCGCGTGCACAAAAGCGGCGATGGGGCCGTTGCCGCCTCCGGTGACGCCTTTTTCCTTCCCGTTCACCATCAAGCTGCAGCGGCAGGTGAAGACACCGTCCACGCCGTCGGCATGGAAGTGATGCAGCGAGAAGGGCGTCTCGCGCTCGATGTATTCCTTCCAGAACATATCCTTCAACTCCGTGCCGCTGACCTCGCGACCCAGCTTGTCCACGATGTCGTTGGCGATGGGGCCGAACTCGCGCTGCATGTCCTTCGGCAGCTCGATGCCGAACTCGCTTTCGAGGAGATAAGCCACGCCGCCTTTGCCGCTCTGCGAGTTCACGCGGATAACCTCGCGGTATTCGCGGCCGATGTCGTTCGGATCAATGGTCAGGTAGGGCACGTCCCAGATGGATTTGTGTTCCTCGTAACCGGCAAGGCCCTTCTTGATGGCGTCCTGATGGCTGCCGCTAAAGGCGGTAAAGACCAACTCGCCGCTGTAGGGATGACGCGGTGCCACGGTCATGCCGGTGGTGCGCTCGTACATCTGGATGAGGGCGTTCATGTCGCTGAAGTCCAGCTTCGGATCGATGCCGTGCATGTAGAGGTTCATGGCGACCTGGACGATGTCGAGATTCCCGGTGCGCTCGCCATTGCCAAACAGCGTGCCTTCGACGCGATCCGCGCCCGCGAGCAATCCCAGCTCCGTGGCGGCGGTGCCGGTGCCGCGGTCGTTGTGCGTGTGGAGGCTTACGATCAGGCTGTCGCGGTTTTTAATGTTCGTGCAGATCCATTCGATCTGGTCGGCATACACGTTCGGCATGCAGACCTCGACGGTGTCCGGCAGGTTCAGGATCATCTTGTGCTGCGGCGTGGGCTGCCACACGTCCATCACGGCCTCGCTGATCTCCTTCGCAAACTCGACCTCGGTGGCGCTGAAGCTCTCCGGCGAGTACTGTAGCATGACCTGCGTCCCGCTCTCGGTAAGGCGGTGAATGCGATCCTGGATCATCTGCGCCCCTTTGACGGCCACGCCGATGATTTCCTCCTTCGACTTGCCGAACACATACTTCCGCTGCGCGGGCGAGGTGGAGTTGTACATGTGAATGATGACCTTCTTCGCGCCGATCAGGCTCTGCACGGTTTTCTCGATCAGATCCTCACGCGCCTGCACCAGGCACTGGATGGTGACATCTTCGGGGATGCGGTTTTCCTCGATGAGGCGGCGGTTGAAGGCGAACTCGGTGTTCGAGGCGGAGGGAAAGCCGACTTCGATTTCCTTGAAGCCGCATTTCACCAGCGCATCGAACATGTCGAGCTTCTGACCGACGTTCATCGGCACGGCCAGCGCCTGATTGCCATCGCGGAGATCGACCGAGCACCAGATCGGGGCGCGGGAGATGGTTTGGGAGGGCCAGCGGCGGTCCGGCAACGAGACGGGATCGAAGCGCTGGTATTTGGAGGCGGGATTCTTCAACATGAGGATACGGATGGGGACAGAATTAACGAGATGACAGGCCTGTGCAGGATTTTTTCCTGAGCTGTCGGGGCTGCCGTGTCGTGACGGCAAAGAGGGCATGACGAGGAAACGCGGGCCGCCTACCCTTGCGTAAGTCGCAGGGAGAGGAGCAGCAGTGCCGTGGCGCGGGTGGTCATGAACAAGCGGAAGAAAGCAGGGAAGCGCGGGCGGTCAAGGGCGGGCAGGCCCAGACCACAGCCGCCGCCTCTTGCATCTGCAATCCCGCACCGCTAAAGGAGCGCCGTGCGCATCATTTCAGGCACAGCCGGCGGCATCCCGCTCGAAGTACCGAAGTCCGTCACACGGCCCACGCAGGACCGTGTGCGGCAGGCCGTGTTTTCGATGATCAGCGAACTGGTGCCCGATGCGAACGTGCTGGACCTCTTTGCCGGCACCGGTGCCTTCGGCCTGGAGTGCCTCAGCCGAGGTGCGAAATCCGTCCTGATGGTGGATGAAAACAAGGGAGCCTGCGAGGTCATCCGCCGCAACATGGCCAAGACCCGGCTCTCCGGCGGCAGCGTGCGCCAGGGGGATGTCTTCCGCCTGCTGCCACAGCTCCGCGACGAGGGACGCCGCTTTGACCTCATCTTCGCCGACCCGCCCTACGCGCACCACCCCGGTGACGAGGACCTGACGGCCAAACTGCTCGACCAAGAATCCCTGCCCGCCCTTCTCACCAGCAGGGGCCATCTTCTGCTCGAAAGCCTCTTTTCCAAACGCCAAACCGCAAGCTGGCCCGGCTGGCGCGTGCTCACCGACCGCACCTATGGCTCCACCCGCATCGTCTGGCTGCAAACACCCGTGCATGGCATCGAAAGCCCTTAGCCTCACTCTCTACAACCTCGCACTTCCGCTCGGCCTCGTCTGCATGCTGCCGGGTGCCATCGTGAAAATGCGCCGCCGCAACGGCCGCTGGCGCGACCTGGCCCAGCGCATCGGATTCTTCGACAAGGAAACACGCCAAGCCATCGACGCGCTGCCGCAGCGCGAACGCCTCTGGGTGCATGCCGTGAGCGTCGGCGAGGTCGGCGTGGCCACGAAGCTCATCACCCGCCTGCTGGAGGCGGATGCCAACGCCGGCATCGTCATCAGCACCACGACACCGACCGGCCACGCGCTGGCCGCCGCCTTTGCCGCGAAGCATCCCGGCCGTGTCGTCACCATTTTCAGTCCCGTGGATCTTCCCGGCGTCGGCCGGCTGCTGCTGGAAATCATCCAGCCCTCGCAGCTCGTGCTCGTCGAGGCCGAGGTGTGGCCGAACCTGACCTTCGCCGCGGAGCGCCTCGGCATCCCGGTCTCGCTGGTCAATGCACGTCTTTCCCCGCGCAGCGAGCGTCGCTACCGCAAGCATCGTGATCTCGTCGGGCCGATCTTCCGCATGCTGAAACAGGTGATGGTGCAGGAGGAGGCGGACATCGCCCGCTGGCAGGGCTTCGGCGTGGACGCGGAGCGCATCCATCACACCGGCAGCATCAAGTACGATCCCGATGGAGCCACCGCGCCGACGGCAAAGATCGCCGAACTACGCGGCGTGCTCGCGCAAACCGGCATCACCGACTCGCAGCCCATCCTCCTCGCCGCCAGTACGCATGCGGGCGAGGAAGTCGAACTCGCCCGCGTCTTCCAGCGCATGCGTGAAAAAACCGGCGACCTCGCGCTGCTCATCGTGCCGCGTCACGTCGAGCGCCGCGCCGAGATCGCGTCCGAGCTTAACGCCGCCGGCCTCTCCCCTGCCCTCCGCAGCGTCCCAGGCTCACGCGTCGATCCAGCCGCGCCCGTCTTCGTCATCGACACCACCGGCGAGCTCGCCGCCTGGCAGCACCTCGCGGCGCTGGTCGTCGTCGGCAAAAGCTTCCTCGCCACCGGCGGCCAGAATCCCGCCGAGGCCGCGCTCGCGCAGAAGCCCGTGCTCTTCGGACCGCACATGGAAAATTTCAAACCGCTGGTCGAACTGCTGCTGGGAAAAGGCGGCGCGCAGCAGGTGGCCGACTTCGACGAACTCGCCTCCGCCTGCGTCACGCTGCTGCAGGACAAAACGAAGGCCGCCGCCATGGCGCAGGCCGGTCACGCCGCACTCAAGGCGCACGAAGGCGCCACGCTGAGAAGCGTGGAGAGGTTGATTGCAAGGAGCGGGGGACTCCGTCCCCCAGCTTGAGAAAAGGGGGACGGAGTCCCCCGCTCCTTGAACTTAGATCACCCCAGCGTGAAAGCCGGCAGCTTCACGATCTTGCCACCGGCCATCGCGGATTCATGGGCGCAGAGGCCGACGCAGGTCCAATTGGCCGATTGCGCGGCGTTCGGGAAGGGCTGGCGCTTTTCGGCGAGGGCGTTGGCAAACTCATTCGCGAGATGCGGATGGCTACCGCCGTGCCCGGAGCCCTGCGTGAAGCTGAGGTGCGTCTTCTTGCCCAGATCATAGACGCCTTTCGTGGTGAAGCGCTGGATCGGCTTCGGCAGGCGCTTCGCGAAATCGGGCGTTTTCACGAGTTTTGGGATCTTGTGCTCCGGCTTCTTGGCGCGATGCAAAACCAGCGGTTCGTGCTCAATGAGCGGCCACTCGATGGACGCCTTGTCGCCATACACGTCGATGCTCTCTCGATACTGGCGGGCGGTGTCAAACAGGCTGCGGATGATGCGGGCGCTCACGTCCGTGCCCTTGAACTTGATGTGAGCGGTCTCGACGGCAAACGGCGAGCCGTAGCACTTCTGCAGCTCCTTGCGCACGCTGCCGGAGCCAAAGCAGCTCACGTATTCGGCGGACTTGCCGATCAATCCGGCCACGGGGCCGACGCAGTGCGTGGCATACCACATCGGCGGGAGGCCGGGCCAGTAGTTCGGCCAGCCGTCCATGTCCTGCTGGTGCGAGGCCTGCACGAACTGCAGTTTGCCGAGCTTCCCTTCGTCGAGTTGCTCCTTCATGAAGAGATACTCGCGGGCATAGACCACGGTCTCCATCATCATGTACTTGAGGCCGGTCTTTTTGACGAGTTCGCAGATCTTTTTGCAGTCCTCGATGCTGGTGGCCATCGGCACCGTGCAGGCCACGTGCTTGCCGGCCTTCAGCGCGGCGATGCTCATCCAGCCGTGGTCGGGGATGGGCGAATTGATGTGCACGGCGTCGATGTTCGGATCTTTGAGCAGCGCCTTGAAATCCGTGTAGCGCACATCCACGCCGAAAGCGTCGCCGATGGTCTTGAGCTTCTTCTCGTCGCGCTGGCAGATGGCGTAGCAGTTCGTGAGCGGATGACGCTGCCAGATGGGGATGAATTCCGCCCCGAATCCGAGGCCGACGACGGCGATGTTGAGTTTCTTTTGGGACATGATGATTGGGAAGTGTGACAGCGGTTATAGACGGGATCAGAGACCGGAGGGAAGGACAAATTTTGGGACGAATCGGACGGAGGTCATGCTCCGGTCACCCAAAGATTGCCCAGCAGGCCGAGCAGAAAGCCGAGGACCGCGCCCATCGGCGGTGCCCAGCGGCGTGACAGGCGGATGCCGGGTGCGATGTCCTCAAAGACCGCATACAGGATGCCACCGGCGGCGAAGACCATGACGCCGTGAAGCAAATCAGGCCGTGGCGAGAGCCAGGTCATGCCCAGCCAGCCCATCAGCGGCCCGAGGGGTACCATCAGCGCCATCAGCAGCAGCACACGCCGGCCTTTGACACGATTGCGCCCGGCCATCTCACGAAAGGCATTGAAGCCTTCGGGGACATTTTGCAGCGCGATGAGCAGCGCCAGGCTGAAACCGAAGGCGTGGCCGTGTGCAAAGGCAGCGCCCATGGCCAGGGATTCCGGCAGAAAGTCCGCCAGCATGGCCGCCATCTGCGAAGCGGCGGTCTTGTGCGCGGCGAGCTGGATGTCCAGCAGCATGAAAGCCAGGCCGCCGCCAGTGAAGCACAGGCAGATCGTGAGCGGCGACAAGCCCTTCACGCCTTCAGGAATGAGCACCAGCGCCACGGCGGCGATCAGGACACCCGCGCCGAAGGCCAGGATGCTATGCCGGAGTTCCTGCTCCAGCCAGCCGCGATGAAGGCGCTCGATCATCGCCAGCCAACCGCCCAGCGGCATGGCCGCCGCCGCTAGCAGCGTCAGCAGCACCATCGTGATGAAGGGATCGTCGGAGGGATTCATCCGTGCGGTGACCTTGCCACAACCCACTGGCGGGAACAGCCCAACCTCACAGCCCCTTCGCCAGCGTTTTCACGCGCAGCAGAAACATGTCCGCCGTGATGTAGAGCGTGCCCCGATCCGCAGCGCCAAAGGCGCAGTTCGCCGTGGCCTGGCCTGTGAGGATGGTGCCGAGGTGTTTGCCGTCCTTGTTCAAGACAAGCACGCCGCCTGGGCCGGTGGTCCAGAGATTGCCATTGGTGTCCACCTTCATGCCATCGCAGCCGCCTTTGCGCTGCGGTGTCTTGAGCGGCTGCGCATTGAACACGACGCGCCCGTTCCTGGCACTGCCATCCGCGAGGTCGTAGGCCATGATGCGCGTGTCCTCCTTGTCGGACACGGCGAGATACAGCGTCTTCTGATCGGGGCTCAAGGCGATGCCGTTTGGCCATTTCACATCGCGGACCAGCAGCGTGACGACATTCGGCTTCGAGGGATGCACGGAGTAAACACCGTGAAAATCCAGCTCCGGCGTGCCGCCTTTCAGGCCGTAGGGCGGATCGGTGAAGTAGATCGTCCCGTCAGCGCCGATGGTCAGATCGTTCGGGCTGTTGAAGCGCTTGCCTTCATACTTGTCGGCCAGCGGCGTGAAGCTGCCGTCTTTTTCCAACCGCGCCACGCGACGCTCGCCATGCTGGCAGAGGATCAGGCTGCCATCGGCATCGACCGCGAGCCCGTTCGAGCCCTGCCCACTCGGATCGCTGAGACTGCCGCTCGGCTTCAGCACCGTCTTCGCCGCCGTCTCGCCTTCTTTCCAGCCGAAGACGGTGTTCTCCGGCACATCGGAGAAAACGATGCCGCCATCACGCCACACGGGTCCTTCGGACCAGTTAAAACCGGAGGCCAGCACTTCGATCTCCGTGCCGGGAGCGATCAGCGCGTCGAGCGCGGGATCGAGACGCTCGATGGAGCCTTCAAACTTCGGCAACGGATCGGCGGCGTGACTGAGAACGGCAAAAGCGAGGATGGGAGTGATCAACAGGGAGGTCTTCATGGAACGAGAATGGGATGGGAGATGAAACAACGCGGAAAAAGGAAGGAACCATCACGCAGCAGGCCAGAGCCCCTGATAAAGCAGCGCGCCCAGGATACCGCCGATGACGGGACCCACGACGGGAATCCACGCATAGCCCCAGTCAGCGCCGCCTTTTCCAGGAATCGGCAGAACGAAGTGCGCGAGACGCGGACCGAGGTCGCGGGCGGGATTGATCGCGTAGCCGGTGGGACCGCCGAGGGAAAGACCGATGGACCACACCAGCATGCCGACGAGCGCGGGAGCGAATCCTTTGTCGAAACCGGAGCCGGGCACCAAATTTTCAGGCGTCAGAATGGCCAGCACACCGAGCACGAGCACTGCCGTGCCGATG
Organism: uncultured Prosthecobacter sp.; assembly: GCA_964452755.1. Classification (GTDB taxonomy): domain Bacteria; phylum Verrucomicrobiota; class Verrucomicrobiia; order Verrucomicrobiales; family Verrucomicrobiaceae; genus Prosthecobacter. Next base: position 425,409 of record CAYVQY010000004.1, read on the forward strand.
ATCTCGCAGACCACGTTCGCCGCTGTGTGCCGGATGGCGGGAGCCGTGCAAAAGACCGCGAGCTTGGTGCCTTGGTCCTGCGTCTCCTTCCAGTGCGGCAGGTATGCCAGCCAGACGAGCACGGCGCCAAGAAAGGCACCCGCCATCTGCGCGGCGATGTAACCCGGCACCAGCGCCCACTCGAACCGCCCGATCGCCGCCATTCCCAGCGTCACCGCGGGATTCAAATGCGCTCCGCTGATGGCACCGGTGCAATAGACGGCCACAGCCACGGCAAGTCCCCATCCCGTCGCGATGACGATCCAGCCGCTGTTGTGGCCCTTTGTTTCTTTGAGCACGACATTGGCGACGACGCCGTCGCCCAGAAGAACAAGGATCATGGTACCGAGGAGTTCAGCGAGGGGTGCGGTCATGGTGGTTGGCTGGTTGATTTCCGCGCAGGCTATCGGGTCGCCCGAAAAAGGGCAAGCCTGGAACATCCGCTCCGCCGCACACGCCCTACAATGCGCTCAGCGGGGAGATGTAGTTCAGCGCGATGCTCAGGAAGAAATTGAAGACCAGAATCGTCAGCGAGGCGAAGACCACGGCCCGCGTCGTCCCCCTCCCCACGCCCACAGCCCCGTCCTCCACCGCCAGTCCCTGATGGCAACTGATGATCGTGATCAGCACGCCGAACACGAGGCCTTTGATCATACCGAAGGCCACGTCGATGAATTCGGTGTGGTCGATCGTGTGATTCCAGAACCAGGACGCTGGAATGCCAAAACTCTCCACCGCCACCAGATGCGCCGCCGCCAGCCCGAAGGCGATGGTCTGCGCCACGAGCAGCGGCATCGACACCACCATGCCGAGCAGCCGTGGCAGCACCAGGTAGTCCACCGGATGCACGCCCATCACGCGCAGCGCGTCGATCTGTTCCGTCACTTTCATCGTGCCGATGTCCGCCGCCATGGCCGCACCCACGCGCCCGGCCACCATCAGCCCCGCCAGCACCGGCGCCAGTTCCCGGCACAGGGCGATGGAGACGATCGCGCCCACGTTCGACTCGATGCCGAACTCCTTGAACTTCGCGTAGGTTTGAAACGTGAACACCGCCCCGGTAAAAGCGCCGGTCACAACGACGACCACCTGCGATCCATAGCCGACACTGGCGATCTGCCACATCACCAGCCGCAGCCGCCACACCCCCGAACGCAGCGCAATGCCCAGATCCAGCGCCAGCGCCACCAACTGGCCGAGATACGCCAAAAATCGAAGCCATGAGCGCCCTGCGAGCGCCAGCCATTGCATGGGCAGGAGAGATTCCATCCCCGCCATCTTGTACTTTCACCGGCGGCGAGACCTCTCGCCGTTCGTGTCAATTTTGTCACACCTGCCTATTCCCGCGCCCCCTGCAGCCGTTCGTCGTCCAGATCGAGGCGGTACATCAGCTGGTTATAGTCGTAACGCGGGGTCGCCTTTGGATTCCCGGAGAAGGTCTCGGCGTAGGTGCCCTGAAAATAGATCATGCGCCCGTCCTGCTGGTCGAAGAAGGCGTGGTGGCTCGGGTTGTAGAAGCTGTACTTCGGATGCGTGGCCACCTTCACCGCCTTGCGCCACGGGCCTTCGATCTGCTCCGCTTCCAGATACCAGACCTCGCCCAGATACGACTCCCCGCCGCCTTCCTGGACGGCGATCATGATCCAGCGCTCACGGTGCTTGTTCCAATGCACGCTGCCGGCATGCATCAGCACCGGCTTCCCCGTCTGCGCATCGACCACCTGCATCCTTGCCTTCGCGGGCGGCAGCTTTCCACTTTTGATGAGTTCAACCTCCTCCTTCTGCGTCGTCGGCCGCACGGACTGCTGCCAGACGTAATCGCCATCGTCCTCGGACCAGGCGAGTGATTGATAGACAGAAGTGTTTTGCACGGATTCGTAGTCCGCCTTGACCCGAGTCTGGCAAAAGGGTGTGGAGAAGTAAATCCAGTCTCCGCCGGTCCCCTTCACCCGCACGGCATTTCCTTTTGGATGTTGCCAGTCGAATTCATCCCCCAGCACGGCGACGCGGTGAAAGCGCCCCTCCACCTCGTCGAACTCGGCCAGCCCGTGCTCCAGCCGGTTTCCCAGATCACGCCAGCGCGAGTAGTGCGCCATCATGTGCTCCTGATTGTCCGCATCCATGACCGTGAGCAGACCGAACAGCCAGACGACGCCCGGATCATCCACCGGCAGCATCTTTGCCACGGCTCCGCTGGCATCCGTCACATACTCAAAGTGAATGCCGAACTGCGGATCGAGCCCACCCGTTTCAGGCGGATCACTCAGCGCGGCAGTCGAGTGGAAATTGCCGAGGGGATAGTTCGGCCGCTGCGTATCTCCGAAGATCCAGAAGTAGCGCCCCTTCCACGGTACCACCTGCACAGAGTCCAGACCCATCACATCCGCGAAGAGATTCGGCCGCGGCAGTGGCGGATCTTTGCCAAGCAGGGTGCTGTCGCGGTAAATCCCCTGCCCCGTGAGGCGGCAGACGCGCTCCGCGATGTTCGTGCGCAACACCTTCACCTCCGCCGTTTGCCCCGCCACCGGCGTGAGTTTCACCCCGGCGAATCCGAACCCGTCCTTCGGCACCGCATAACCCGGCCCCTCCACATGGAAAAAGACGGAGCGGTCCATGAGACCCGGCTCGTTGAAGGCGATCCAGCCCGCGCTGTCCGTCGTCAGTTCGATCTGATTGATCGTCTTCAGCGTGATCAGCGGCACGCCGCGCCCGGTCGTTTCGTCGATGACATGAATGGCGAAATAGTCTTCCGGCGCGGCCTCGACGGCGGTGGTCAGCAGCAGCAAGGCAACACAGGACGGTCGGAAAAGCATCTTTCAGGTTTATCATCAACCACCGGTACGAGAAAAGGACATTTTCCTGATGCTTGACTCTCGAAACCCGCATGCGAACTCGCAGCCGATGTTTTTCGACTCCCACACGCACCTTGGCAGCAGCCGCTTTGATGAAGACCTGCCCGCAGTTCTGGATCGCGCACGCACCGCCGGCGTCACGCGCATGGTCGCGCCGGCCACGGACCTTGAGAACGCCCGCAAGCTGCTCGCACTCGCCGAACACGAGCCGGATGTGCGCGTGGCCGTCGGCATCCACCCCTGCGATGCCGACTCCGTCACCGGAACCGCCTGGATCGACCAACTGAGCGAGCTGGCGCGGCATCCGAAGGTCTGCGCCATCGGCGAGATCGGCCTCGATTACTTTCACGCACCGCCGGAAGGCTTCACCCTGGAAGAATGGAAGGCGCATCAGGCGAAAGTGCTCACCGCACAGCTCGAGCTCGCCGCCGAGATGAAGCTCAACGTCATCCTGCACAATCGCGAGAGCTGGGACGACCTCACCGCCATCGTGCTGCCCTTCAGCGACCGTCTGCGCGGCGTCTTCCACTGCTTCACCGGCCCCCTCGCCGAGGCGCAGCCGCTGCTGGATCTCGGCCACCTCATTTCCTTCACCGGCATCGTCAGCTTCAAGAACGCCGGCATCATCGCCGAAACCGCACGCGTCGCGCCCGCCGGCGGCTACATGATCGAAACCGACGCCCCCTACCTCGCGCCCGTACCGCATCGTGGGAAACGCTGCGAGCCCGCCTACGTCGCCGATACCGCACGCGCCATCGCCGCACTCCGGGGAGAAGCCACCGGGCAGGTCGCGGCGGACACCACCCGCAACGCGCTCGACTTCTTCCGCGGCTGGGAATGATCTCCGGCGAAAGCATTTCAACCTCACACACGTTCACTGCCACCACCATGAAACTGACCGCCCTCCTAGCATCCACCCTTTTTCTAACCTCGCTGGCCGCCGCCGCTGAATTCACCGTTGAGAAAACCCCGAGCGGCGGCGCTATCGTGAAGGTGGACGGGCAGGTCTTCGCAGAATACGTCGTGGATCAGGCGAACAAGCCCTACCTCTGGCCCATCTACGGTCCCACGGGCAAGTCGATGACCCGCTCCTACCCCATGAAGGACGTCCCCGGGGAAAAACAGGACCATCCGCATCATCGCGGCCTGAATTTCGGCCACGAGAGCATCGGCGGCTACGACACCTGGGCGGAGGCGACCTCCTTCGGCAAGAATCTCAAGACCAGCGAGCGCTTGAAGCACCTCGGCGCCATCAAGCATCGCGAATTCAAGGAACTCACCGGCGGCAAGACCGGTGTCATCTACGCCCTCTCCGACTATGTCGATCCCGAAGGCAAGGTCACCCTCACCGAAGAGCGCAGCATGACCTTTCAGGTGGTCGGCGACACCCGTGTGATCGATGTGGACATCGACCTCATCGCCTCGCAAGGCGCGGTGATGGTGGATGACAAAAAAGACTCCGGCCTCAGCATCCGCGTGCCGCACAGCATGTCCGTCGATGCCAAGGAAGGCGGCAAGATCATCAACAGCGAAGGTCATCAGGACGCCGATTCCTGGGGCAAACGTGCCAAGTGGTGTGACTTCCACGGTCCGGTCGAAGGCGAGCACCTCGGCATCGCCATGCTGAATCATCCCAGCAGCTTCCGGCACCCCACCCCCTGGCACTCCCGCACCTACGGCCTCTTCACCGCGAACCCCTTCGGCCTCTCCCAGCTCAAGCTCCAGGAGGAAAGCGCAGCCTTCGAACTCAAGGAAGGCGACCGCATCAAGCTCCGCCACCGCTTCATCTTCCACAAAGGCGACGAGAAGGCCGCTGACATCGCCGGAGCCTACGAGGCCTACGCCAAGGAGACGCGATAGGATCAAAACGGTCCAAACAGGGGCTTGAAGAGGAACAAATGCACGCGGCAACGAAACGTCTGCAAAAGGGAGTGCTGTGTTCAGCTTTGACCACCAGTGCGGCTTTTTCGCCAACCATGACCAATTGGGTTGAACATAATCACACCGGATTACTTCAAAAGTAAGGTCAACAATTACCCATCGCGCTTATGAAACCCATTCTTCGTCTGCTCATCCTCGCATTGCCTGTCATGACCCTGTCCAGTTGTTATGTCGATGGACATGCCCACGGTCGCGTGAATCATCACGGCTACCAGCCTGCACGCACCCACACCGAACACCATCACTATGATCATCGACCTGCGCCCAAGCGCTCCGGTCCTTTGATCAATGCCAATACCAACCTCGGCGTCAGACTGTGACCGCTCTCCAGCCATGAAAGCCGTGTCGCGAATGAGACACGCTGAAAAAGCGGTTGAACGGGCCGTCCTAACCTGCCCCCAGCAGAGCGACATGTGTTGAGGCAACAATGGAGTCAACGTCATCGCCCATCTGGAATGGATGCCCCTGCGGTGAGCATGGGCAAACCGGCGAAGGCGGGCGAGCGGCTGAGTTTGCTCTGCCAAGGAATTCGAAACGCTGGTCGTTCCGCTGACTGGTGTCAGAGGAACCCGCCGTGGCATGCGGCGCGTTGAGGGCAACGCGCCCTACCTCATAGCCCATGACACGCCAGGAGGCGCCACTCCTTGGAGGGGCTCTTGTTCTGGCGAACGAGCTCACCGGTCATCGAACGCCGATCTCACCAAACTCCGCCCAGCAGGGGCGGTTGGGTGCCCAGGACTTGTCACCGCCGCCGTGGAAGGTCTCGAAGTAGAGACTGTCCACTCCGAACGTGTCGGCGGAGCGCCATTCCATGTCGGAGCGCTCGACCATCGTCTTGTTGTCGATCCACACGCGCAGCGTGCCATCGCGTTTGCCCGGGGTGTTCATGCTGACGGCAAGGCGGACCTTGACCGGCGCATCCGTGGGAAAGCGGAAATCGTCGGAGAAGGCGAAGCTGTCGCCATAATCGCCCTTCTGATTCTTGTGATAGACGTAGGCCTCCCCGCGACCGTCCCTGCGCCACATGAGACGCGCCGAGAAACCGTTCCTGCCGTCCGCCGGCCGCCCACCGCTCACATTTTCAGGACCACCGCAGAGACCCGGCAGCTTGCCGCCTTTGACGAAGTCGAAATCCCTGCTGAACCGCAGCGTGTAGCTGAGTTCTGCCGCTTCGTGTCTGCCAAACGGCATGCGCCAGCCTGCGCCGCCTTCTTCCGGGCCGATCATGCCGGTGGCAAAGTTCACCCGCAGCCATTTCGAGTCAGTCTCTCCGACTACCGCGACGCGCTTCTCACGGATGCCGCCCTCAAACGCGCAGCCGGGCCAGTCGGCCTTCCAACGCTCCTTCGTGTAAACTCCGGCCTCTCCTGAAATCGAGATCCGCAGCGGAAGCTCGGCCGCAGCCGTCTGGATGAGAAGAAGCAGGACGAGTCGTTTCATCCCCCTGCCTACCACCCGACAGGAGTTCGTCACCCGAAACTTTCGCGCCGAAACTCAAAACGGGCTTGCACGAGCGGCTGAGACGGATATGACTCTGATTCTTCACCGACCCTGTTCCGCTTCGGACAGGAAATGCCTCCGTAGCTCAGTTGGTAGAGCAGTTGACTCTTAATCAATTGGTCCTAGGTTCGAGTCCTAGCGGGGGTACCACTTCGGGAATTCGGTCCCGCAGTTTTTTGGCGTTGCCGGTTGAATCACCATGGATCGCAAGCCCGAGCATTCCCAGTCGCCACGACCTGCCATATTCTTCGACCGTGACGGCGTCGTGAACAAATCCCCCGGAAACGGTTATGTGTTGAGTTGGAAGGATTTCCTCTTCACCCCCGGGATCTTCAAGGCTCTGGCCCTGTGCCGGGCGCGGGGCTATGCGACGGTGCTGGTCACGAGCCAGCAGGGCGTCGGCAAGGGGCTGATGACGCAGGCCGCGCTGGACGAGATCCACGCCAATATGCAGGCGGAGCTGGCAGCGCACGCGGCGACCTTTGACGCGATCCACGCCTGCACCCACCTCTCCGGCACCTGCGACTGCCGCAAGCCAAGTCCCGCGATGATTTTTCACGCCCGCGACGAGCTGGGGCTAGATCTGACGCGAAGCTGGCTCGTTGGCGACCACGACCGCGACATCCAGATGGCGATCAACGCCGGTGTGCCGCGCACCATCCGCATCCTGAGCCATCACGAGCCGCAGGTGACGGCGGATTTCACGCTGGAGAGCACGGCGGCTCTCGAAGCCCTGCTGGATGAAAAACTGCCAGCGCTCTGAATCAGCGCTTCGCCATGGCGGTTTCGAGCGCCCGGCGGTAGTTCACCACTGCGTCACCGATCGCTGCAGAGACCTGCTGGCGATAGGTGTCAGAAGCCACGAGGAGACACTCCTTGGCGTTGGTCACGAAGCCGCCTTCAAAGAGAATGCCGGGGCGTTTGCAGCCGGTCAGAACGCTCCACTGGGCGCGCTTGATACCGCGGTCGATGAATTTGAAGCGGCTGATCACACTGGCATGCACGGCGGTGGCCAGGGCGATGTTCGCGGAGTCCTGCTTGTTGCCGGTGACGCCGTTGACGTTGTAGCCGCCTCCGCGAGAGATCGTCGCCGCAGCACTCTGCGGCGTCAGCGCCCAGGTCTCGATGCCCGAGGCTGCGGAACCGCCGGAATTGAAGTGCAGGCTGATGAAGATGCTCTTTGGCGTCTGGTTCGCGATGGCTACGCGTCCGCCGAGAGTCAGGAAGGTGTCGTTAGCACGGGTGAGGATAACCTTGAAACCGCGCTGCATGAGAGCCGTGCGTACAGCCATCGCCATTTTAAGTGCGAAGTCTTTCTCATAGCCGTAAACGCCGCGCGCACCGGCATCGTGCCCGCCATGGCCAGCATCGAGAACGATGGTGTCGAAGAACTCGGCGTTCTGAATGTGGCTGGGGCAGAGCACCGGATCGATGAGCTTGCACAGATCGAGGCGGGAAAACAGGGCTTTGCCGTTATGCGACTGAACCGGAAAGCTGAGGATGAACTTGATGTTGTTGATCAGCATTTCCTGCGATCCCACGGAGGCCTTGATCACGAGTTTCGACGAGCCGATCCAGAGATGGTTGCCATCCAGCCGGAAGGTGGTGAAGCCGTAGAGGGGATTGTAGAAGTTCCGGATGCTCTCCGCCGTCACATAGTCTCGCCCGCCGATTTTGACGATCTGCCAGCCGCCATTGGCCGGCAGCACGGTGGCCGGTTCGGAACTCGAAGAACTGGAGGGCTTGCCGTCATCCGCCGGCGTGAACTCGCCGTCGCCTCGCTTCGCGGACGAGGTCACGTCCTTCACAGGCTCCGGCTTCGGTTGCGGTTTGGGGGCGGGCTTGGGAGTCGTCGAGTTGGTTGTTTTTTTTGAGCCTCCGGTCGTGGTGATCACGGCTTTTGGCGGCTTGACGCCTGAAGGAGCGGGCTTCGGCGCGGGCTTGGGTTCGGGAGTCGGAGGGGTTTCCTCCTTGCCTCCGCCGAAGATTCTTTTGAAAAAGCCCGACTTCTTTTCACCGTCGGCGACATCCGCAAAGACCGGCTGGAAAGCTGCTCCCGAAATGAGGAGACCCAGGGTGAGTAGGGCGGCATGAGAATTCATGGGGCGCAGTCTGAAAAACATGACGGGAGACACGGAAAGGGCGTTAGGAAGCGGCTTTTATAGCCCGGGACGGGCACCTGCGCAAACGTTCTGACAAGCCCGCTCTTGCTCGTCCTTGATAATACGCTCCGCATGCAGCATGAAGCGGGTCAATATGGCCAAAAAACCCGTTGTTCTGATTATCCGTGATGGCTGGGGCATCAACCCCGGCGGAAAAGCCCAGGCTGAAGCCAATGGCGACGCCACCCTGCTCGCCAAGACCCCCTTTCACGATCACCTCTACGCCAGCTACCCGCGTGGCACCGTCAGCGCCAGCGGCGAGGACGTGGGCCTGCCGGACGGCCAGATGGGCAATAGCGAGGTCGGCCACCTCAATCTCGGTGCCGGCCGCATCGTCTATCAGGACCTCACCCGCATCAACAAATCCATCCGCGACGGCGAACTCGCGACCATGCCCGCCCTCGTCGAGGCCTTTGAACAGGCCAAGGGCAAGCGCCTGCACTTCCTCGGCCTCATCAGCGACGGCGGCGTGCATTCGCACCAGGATCACCTCGCCGCGCTCTGCGATGCCGCCAAGGCCGCCGGCGTCGAAGACCTCATGGTCCACGCCATCACCGATGGTCGCGACACCTCCCCCACCGGCGGAGCCGCCTACATGGCCAAGCTGGAAAAAGACCTCGCCCCCAGCGGCGCGAAGATCGCCACCGTCATCGGCCGCTACTACGCCATGGACCGTGACAAGCGCTGGGAGCGCAACAAACTCGCCTGGGACGCCATCGTGCTCGGCCGTGGTGAAACCCGCACCGACACTCCGAGCAGCGCCGTCAAAGCCGCGTATCCGAGCGACCCGCGCGGCGACGAGTTCATGCAGCCCATGATCTTTTCCAACGCCGACGAGCAGCGCATCCGCGATGGCGACGTCATCCTCTGGTTCAACTTCCGCGCCGACCGCGCCCGCCAGCTCAGCGACGCCTTCCTCAAAGCCGACTTCAGCGGCTTCGACCGCGAAGTCACCCCCAAGGTCGGCTACTACACCCTCACCGAATACGACGCCACCTACACCGACCTCGGTGCCAAGGTCATCTTCGGAACCGAAACGCTGAACAACAACCTTGGCCAGGTCGTCGCCGCCGCCGGCCTCACCCAGCTCCGCGCTGCCGAGACGGAAAAGTACCCGCACGTCACCTTCTTCTTCAACAGCGGCATCGAAGAGCCGAACCCCGGCGAAGAACGCTACCTCGCCATTTCGCCCAAGGAAGTGCCCACCTACGACAAAAAGCCGCAGATGAGCGCCCCCGACCTCACCTTCGAGGTCCTGCGTCGCCTCGAAAATCACGACCTCGTGATTATGAACTACGCCAACCCCGACATGGTCGGCCACACCGGCGTCGTCGAAGCCGGCGTCCACGCCTGCGAGACCATCGATCTCGGCGTGCGCATGATCGTGGAAAAAGTCCTCGAACTCGGCGGCAAGCTCTTCATCACCGCCGACCACGGTAACTGCGAGCAGATGCGCAACGCCGACGGCTCCCCGCACACCGCCCACACCACGAACCTCGTTCACGGCATCTACGTCGCCGCCGATGCCGCCGACTACACCGTCCGCAACGGCAGGCTCGCCGACATCGCGCCGACGCTGCTTGACATGCTCGGCGTGAAGCAGTCGGAGGAGATGACCGGGAAGAGTCTGCTGGTGAGGAGTTAGCTATTTGCAACCAACAAGATGGAAGAAGCGCTCAAGGCTCGAATCTGTGAACGTGTCAAAAGCGCTATTGGCGATATTTGGCAACCTTGGGACATTCTTGATCAAGAACTGACGGACAGTAATGACAAGAACTACGAAGCGTTTCAGTCAGTGAGCGCAAGTTGTGCTCCGGAATCTGTCCTAGCCATAATCAATCAAGTATGCGATGATATTGAACTCGATCTCACAAGTAGGATAAAAGGTTGGCTTCGGGAAAGCGTCGTTGACGTCGCGATGAGAATCTCGGATATCACAAATGACCTGAAGTCACATTGCGATGAGTATTGCCGCTTTTGGGAATCAAAACGCGGTTTCCGAGGTTTCCTCGGAACAATCGCATACTTAGCAGAAAACCCAATCGAGGTGCCCAAAGCGTGGTTTGGCACCAGCACTATTCAGAAAAAGGTCGTAGAGCTCACTGATCCGATTGTTGGTTCGATAACTTTAATCAGTGATCAAATAGCGCGTCTAACGATCGAATTGGAACGATCAATTTCAGCAAGAACGAACAAGCGATTTAAATTTAACCCCGAGAGGTGAGATGAACAGTAAAACCACCCCAGCTATTTTCAGCGATTCGCCGTTTGAAAACATTAGAGCACTAAGAGAAGCGTTTCAGTCGTCGGCAGCTCACGTGATCCAAGGGGTGAACGCGCCTGCTTGCTTAAAAAAGAATGTTGTTTTCTGGGTTTTGTAGGTTGCCAACAAGGCTAGCCTGTATTAGTGCTCGATTGATATTCAGTTGGTAGTCGGTCAACAGGCTGTTGTGAGGTTTGGGAACAATCACGTACCGCCAACTCCATCCCAGCGTTTCTGGCCGTTTCGTGTTGTGCGCGGCAGCGACTCCGTCGAACTGAACTTGGCCTTGTTAGATTTTAATTCGAACTATTGGGACACTCTAAAGATGATTGCAGCAATAATGTCAGGCTGCTCTTCTGCATTGGATTGGGCATTACTCCAGCATGGCGAGTCAGGTAATTACTGGTCTGAAGCCGCCGAAATGCTTCTTTTACATCGAGTTGGAAAACACGAACTTTGACGAGATGTCCCGCCTCCTCTTCCTCTGCTCCCGCAATCACTGGCGCAGCCCCACCGCGGAGGCCGTTTATCGAAACGATCCGCGTGTGGAGGTGCAGAGCGCCGGGGTGAGCCAGGCGGCGCGGCGCAAGGTCACGGAAGCCCTACTGCTCTGGGCGGACCTGATCTGCGTCATGGAGCACTGGCAAAAGAAGCGTGTGCGTGAGGATTTCCCGGAGATTTACCCCGGCCTTCGCATCGAAGTGCTGGACATCGCCGACGACTACCAACCCATGGATCCGGTGCTGGTGGAGCGGATTCGGGAACGGTGGAGCCGCTCCTGGCGTGAAGACGATTTGAGGATTGCAAATCAGGGCGGGAGTGGCTCATTCCCAGTCCTTAACCAACCCCGACCTGTGAACCGAATCCCACTGACTTCGCTCACACGTTCGCCGGTCTGACCGGCACAACCCCCGAATACAACCGTGACTGACGCAACCCCTGTGAAAATCGTGATGGAAACCAGCAAAGGCTCCATCGAACTCGAACTCGACGCCGCCAAGGCCCCGATCTCCGTCGCCAACTTCGTCAACTACGTCAAAAAGGGCTTCTACGACGGCTTGATCTTCCACCGCGTGATCCCGAACTTCATGGTCCAGGGCGGCGGCTTCACGCCTGACATGCAGCAGAAGGCCACCGACGGCAACATCCAGAACGAGGCCAAAAACGGCCTCAAAAACGTCAAGGGCAGCATCGCCATGGCCCGCACGTCCGTCCCCCACAGCGCCAGCTCGCAGTTCTTCATCAATCTCAAGGACAACGGCTTCCTGGACTATCCGGGGCAGGACGGGTGGGGCTACTGCGTCTTCGGCAGGGTGACCAAGGGCATCGAAGTCATCGACGCCATGGCCACCGTCAAAACCGCACAAAAAGGACCTCACGGTGACGTTCCAGTGGAGCCGATCGTCATCACCAGCGCGAAAGTCGCCGAATAGTCTTCCCCTTCCACACGACTCACCTCCTCAACCATGAAAGCAATCGTACCCGTTCTTACCGCCCTCGCACTCTCCTTCGCCGCTCTGACCAGCGCAGCGGCCCAGACCGCCGCTGACGCCAAACCGGTGAAAATCGTGATGGAGACCAGCAAGGGAACCATCGAACTCGAACTCGACGCCGCCAAGGCTCCCGTCACGGTCGCCAACTTCGTCGGTTATGTGAAGAAGGGCCATTACGACGGTCTGATCTTCCACCGCGTGATCCCCGACTTCATGATCCAGGGCGGCGGCTTCACGCCGGACATGCAGGAGAAAGAAGCCGGCCCCACCATCCAGAACGAAGCCAAAAACGGCCTGAAGAACGTGCGCGGCGCCATCGCCATGGCCCGCCGCGGCGATCCCCACAGCGCATCGTCGCAGTTCTTCATCGTCCACCAGGACAGCAACTTCCTCGACTATCCGGGACAGGACGGCTGGGGCTACTGCGTCTTCGGCAAGGTGACCAAGGGCCTGGAAATCGTCGATGCCATCGCGGCAGTGGCCACCGCCACGAAGGGGCCTTATGAAAACGTTCCGGTCGAGCCGGTCGTCATCAAGAGCGCCAAGGTCGCGGAATAATCGCCTCCCCCGAATCAACGCCAACTTCGAAATCCCAGCCGCTCAGACCGGCTGGGATTTTTTTGTGGGCTCACATGAATTTCCGCACGCGGTCGCGCACGTCGCCTTCGAGCCGCTTCACGTAGTTCACGGAGTATTCGACCGGACAGAGCGAGTCGTCTTGAACGAGTGGCGTCAGATCCATCGCAAAGGTGAGCAGGCTGGTGTTGTCCGTGGTGTGGGAGTCGAAGTAGGTCGCGTTCGCGTGGCGCAGGCCCTCCTCGGCCAGGTCGTAGCGCTTGCCGCCGCTGATCTGCGAATCAAAGACGCCCAGCAGCGGGCGCAGCATGTGCGGGTGCTTGTCCACCCACAGCATCACCTTGTCGTCGGAGAGCAGCCAGTCGAGCTTCCGCCAGACCTCGCAGCCATAGACCTTCTCCGGCCGCATCTCCGCCGGCAGCTCCCGCAGGGCCTCCAGGCAGCGCAGAAAGGTGGCCACGTGCGTGTCGTGACGGTCGCAGGGATTGTGCAGATACAGGATCTTCGGCTGCGTGTGTTCGAGGATGAAACGGAGATCCTCCACCGCAGGCGCGTGCCTCGGCAGCTTGATCTCGTCGCTCGGATAGCCGAGCTGCACCATGATGCTGTACTCGCCCACATAGGCCGCCTTCCGCTGCTCGATGAGGCGCACCTTCTGCATCTCCTCGTCGGTGTACTTTTCATACGGTCCCTTGCGCGGACTGCCGGCGCCATCAGTCACCACCACGCCGCCGAACCATTGATCCTCCATCTTAAAGCACTCGGTGATGCCGTGGTAGGCGGCGATTTCGAGGTCGTCCTGATGGGAAACAATGCCGAGGTGAGTCACGCGGCGCAGCGCGGTCCAGGGTTCGGTTTCGTCGGGGATGTAGAGGTCGTGTTTGGGATGTCGGAATTGCACGGTGCCACGACCATGCACGGGGGGCGGGGCGGCGCAAAGGCATTCCCGGATCTTGACAGGACTTGCCCCGCTTAATTGACAACATCTGGACAACGGCCCCCGCCACGCCATGATCGCGGCCCACTTCAACCCCGCCCCGCCGCCTCTCCCATGAGTTTCATCGCCCAAATCTCCGAAGACCTGAAAACCGCCATGCGGGCCAAGGACACCGTGGCCCTCAACGTCATCCGCAATCTCAAATCCGCCCTCAAATACGCCGCCATCGAAAAGCTCGGCGCTGACGGTGAACTTGGCGACACGGACGCCCTGGCCGTCGTGCGCAAGGAGATCAAAAAGCTGAATGATTCCGTGGAAGGCGCTGAAAAAGCGGGCCGCCCGGAGGCGGCGGCGGATGCCAAGGCCGAGATCGCCGTGCTGGAAAAATACCTCCCCGCCGCGATGAGCGCGGATGATTTGGCGAAGCTCGTCGAAACCGTCATCGCCGAACTCGGCGCGACTTCGAAAAAGGACATGGGCTCGGTCATGAAAACGCTCCAGGAACGCGTCGCCGGACGCGCCGACAGCAAATCCATCTCCGCCGAAGTGGCGAAACGCCTCGCCTAAATTCAGTTTCTGTTCCCGGTTCGCCGTTGAACTCGGAACAGCGAACCGGGAACAGAGAACCGCGAACTCAATGACCACCGCGATCATCGTCGCCGCAGGAAGCAGCCGACGCATGGGCTTCAACAAGCTCCTCGCCCCCCTGGCGGGTGAGCCTGTGCTGCGTCGCACGCTGGGCGTGTTTCAAAAGTGCCCGGACATCGACGCGGTCATCGTCGTGGCCGGCGAGTCATTGAAGCCGGAGATTCAGGGCTGGCTGAGCGAGGGCCTGAACAAGGTGACCCAAATCATCCCGGGCGGAGCCGAGCGTCATCTGTCCGTCCACGCCGGTCTGAAGGCACTCGATCCCGCCTGTGAAATCGTCGCCGTGCATGACGGGGCGCGGCCTCTGATCTCGGCGGATCAAATCACCCGCTGCGTCGAAGCCGCACGCCGGCAGTCCGCCGTCGCCTGCGCCCGGCCGATGACGGAAACCCTCAAGCGCTGCGACGCCGAAGGGCGCATCAGCGAATCCATCGACCGCACGAACGCCTGGATCATGGAGACGCCGCAAGTTTTCCGCCGCGAGCTTCTCGTGCGCGCCTACGACGCGGTGATCCGCGACCACTTTCTCGTGACGGACGAAGTCTCCGCCGTGCAGCACCTCGGCGAGTCCGTCTTCGTCGTCGAAAATACCGAACCCAATCCGAAAATCACCTTCCCGGCGGACATCGTGGCGGCGGAACGTTTTGTGGACTGATCCCGTCATGCCCGACTCCCACGAACTCGACCTCGCCCCTTCCCTGCCGCGCCGGAACTGGGTGTCCATCTCGCTCGTTCTCGTCGTTCAGGCGCTCAATTCGTTCAGCGACAACTTCGTCAAGATGCTGCTGATCGCGCTGTCGATCATCATCGCCAAAGACTCGTGGGTGGGCCGCCACATGGAGCTGTGGCTGGGCGCGATCTTTTCCCTGCCCTACCTGATCTTCGCCCCGCTGGCAGGCTACTGGTCGGACCGCTTCTCGAAGCGCAACGTCATCGTCTGGATGCAGGTGATGCAGATGATCTGCTTCGTCTGGCTGGCGTTCGCTCTGTGGATGCAGCGCGTCCCCGGATCGCTGGAGCTGTGTCTGGTGGCCTTTTTTGTGCTGGCCGTGCAGGCGGCGGTGCTCAGCCCGGCGAAGATGGGCGTGATGAAGGAACTCGCGGGCTCGCGTCGCCTCGGCCGCGTCTCCGGCTGGCTGCAGGTGACGATGCTGGCGGGCATTCTCGGCGGCATGTGGGCCGGCGGCATGTGGTACGGCCAGGCCTATGAAAAGACGGGCGACGCTTGGATGGCGGCGTTCTGGCCGCTGATCGTGATCAGCATCTTCGGCGTGGGTGAACTCATCGCCGCGCTCTGCATCCAAAAGACGCCCTCTCATCCGGAGGTACACTGGCGCAAGTCGATGGCCTGGGAGCACTTCGACAGCATCAAGATCGTCTTCCGCCGCCGCTCCATCCGCCTCGCCGCGCTCGGCGTCACCTACTTCTGGTTCGTCTCAAACGCGATCAGCTTCATCCTCGTCACGCTGACCAAGGAACTGCATCCGGACACCGGAGACGGCGACGGCCCGATGGAACTCGCGCGGGTCGCCGGCATCCTCGGTATCGGCGTCATCAGCGGCAGCTTTTTCGCCTCGCATGTCAGCCGCAACCGGATCGAGATGGGCCTCATTCCGCTCGGCGGTTTCGGCCTCGTCGCCGGCCTGCTGTGGTCCGGGCTGGCGCCGCTCGGCAGCAGTTGGATGTATGCGGGCATCATCTTCACCGGCGCGGCGGGCGGCTGCTTCATGGTCCCGCTTTACGCCTTCGCGCAGGACAAGGCGGAAAAGCAGGAAAAGGCCCGCATTCACGCCGGGATGAACCTGATGGACTGCATCAGCACGCTCATCGCCGTGGCCATCGTGGCGCTGATGAAGTGGCTGGAGCTTTCCGCTTCGACGCAGTTCCTCCTCCTGGCCATCCCCACCTTCGCCGCCGCCGCCTACACCATGCGGCTGCTGCCGCAGGACCTCGTGCGCTTCCTCCTGCTGGCCATCGTGCGCATGGTTTACAACGTGAAACCCGTCCACGCTGATCGTGTGCCTTCCGAAGGGGGCGTGCTGCTGCTGTGCAACCATGTGAGCTACATGGACGCCTTCATCATCGGCGCCGCCTGCCGCCGCCATGTGCGCTTTGTCATCTGGGACGAGCTTTACCACATCAAGGGCGTCACCGGCTTCCTCCGCCTCGTCGGCTCCGTGCCCATCTCCCCGCTGCGGGCGAAGGACGGCATCCGCGCCGTGGCCGCCGCCTTGAAGGAGGGGGAAATGGTCTGCCTCTTTCCCGAAGGTCAGATCACCCGCCATGGCATGATCAATGACCTGCGCAAGGGCTTCGAGCTCATGGCCCGTCAGGCGGGCGCGCAGGTCGTCCCCGCCTACCTCGACGGCCTCTACGGCAGCATCTTCTCCTTCCAGGGCGGGCGCTTCTTCACCAAGATGCCGCGCCGACTCCGCTACCCGGCCTCGGTCATCTTTGGCCAGCCGCTCTCCGCCAAAGACGCCACCGCCGAAGCCGTGCGCACAGCCCTGCTGGCCCTCGGCAGCGAGGCGATGCTCAGCCACCGGCTGCTGGCCAAACCGCCGCCCGTAGCCATGCCCGGCATCATCAACGCCCTGCGACTCAGCGAAGTCGAGTGGCGGCACGAGGGCGACGTCTTCCTCTGCCTCGAAGCTCCCAGCAGCCCGCTCGAGCAGATGGTCAAAGCACTGACCCAGATCATGCCCAAATCCGTCTCCGTCACGGACGCCGGCAAGACGCGGGCGGAGAACATCGTCGTCTTCACCACCCGCGAAAATCTGCCCAGGCTCAGCGGCAAAGAACGCCTCGTCTTCTGCATCGACTCCGATCCCGCTCCCCTGCCTGCCGGCTGCCCGGCGGTTCTGCGCGGCTACCTCGACACCGCCACCACCATCCTCCTCAGCGTCGAAGTCCCCGATCCTCCGATGCCGGAGAACGAACCCGGCGGCCAGCTTGGCCGGAAAACAGGCTCCCTCGGTCGCCTCCTGCCCGGCTTCACCATTCAGAACGCAGCCGACAGCATCAGCATCAGCGGCCTCATGCCCGGCAGCGACGCAGAAATCCGCCTGCCCGGCGTGTACCTCGATGCCCAGGGCTTCCTCGTTCCCCTCTGACCGCCCCAAGGACTGACGGGTTCGCGTCGTTGTGTTCGCGCTGTGCTGCGGGACGTCAAAAGTGAAGTGCGTGCGTCCCTGCTTTCGCCAGCGCCCCGATCCCTCGTTCTGACGGACGAGCCTGCGGCGGAGCGACGGCTCAATCCAGGAACCGGAACTCCGGCGTGGCCCAGAGGGTTTGGATGAGGCGGGCCCAGAGGTCGCGGATGTCTTCGGCGGAGGCGTTTCCGGAGCGGCTGGATTCGAGGTAGTCTCGGAGCTGCTCCTCTTCACGCGCGTTCGGCTCCCGCTGGAGGGAGCGCCGGAAAGCAAGCCGCATGCGGCTCGCGTCGTCGTCCGCTGATTCGAGCACGAGATCGGCGGCTGCGCGGGCCTGCTCGATGACCTTGGGGGAATTCATCAGCAGCAGGGCCTGGGTGGCGACGGTGCTGGTGGTGCGCTGGGCGATGGGCTGGTTGATGTCGGCAAAGTCGAAGACCTCAAAGAGCGGGTGCCGCACGTTGCGGAAGGCGGCGGTGTAAACGCTGCGGCGGCTGTCGTTGAACTGGTAGCCGTACTCGAGGTTCTGGGTCTTCGAATCGTTGGCGTCGATCGCCTTGGCATCACCGATGTTCGGCCCGCCGAATCCCTGCTCCAGCGTGCCGGCGGCGGCGAGCATGGCGTCGCGGATGCACTCGGCATCGAGGCGTTTGCGGTTCATGCGGGAGAGAAGGTGATTGTCTGGGTCCGCAGCCGGTGCGGGGACTTTTGAAGACACCTGGTAGGTACGCGACATGACCATCTCCTTGACCAACCGCTTCAAATTCCACCCGTCCTCCATGAACTTCACAGCCAGATAATCGAGCAGTTCGGGATGACTCGGCAGATCGCCGGTGGAGCCGAAGTTGTCCGTGCTGCGCACGATGCCGGCACCGAAAACCCACTGCCAGACGCGATTCACCATCACTCGTGCCGTGAGGGGATTTTCGCGGGAAGTGATCCACTGCGCCATCTGCAGGCGGCCGCTTTCGTCTGCCGGGACCGCCGGTGCGCCCGGGCGCATCGCCGCTTGGATGAACCCGCGCGGCACCGGAGCGCCGAGATTGCGGATGCTGCCGCGGATGTGTATCTTGGCGTCCTCAGGCACCTCGTCCTCGGCCACGGACATGGCCTCGGCCCGCTCCTGGCGGCCTTTTTGCAGACTCTTGAGCTCCTTTTCGAGTTCGGCCAGCCGCGCCTTTAATTGCTTCGAGGCGTCCGACTCCCTACCGGCCGGCGAGTCGCCCGCCTTCACATCCGAAGGCAGAAACTGCACGGCATCGACGGTCACATAGCCCTGTGAGCCCGCATTGGAGATAAGTACAAAGCCCTGGCCGTTGCCCTCGAAGCGGTAGGTGCCCATGCTTGCAAACTGCAGCCCTTTGAGATTGTCGGTGGAAAGCTTCAAGTCCTTCAGCTCCTCGCCGTCGGCATGCAGGATGTTGACCATCGCCCGCGCGGCCCGGTTCGGCCCAGCGTTGAAGGCCACGCGCACTTCGTAGCGCCCCGTCTTCGGAAGCTTGGCGGGAAAGGAGATTGTCTTCTCCCCCTTCCCCTCGTTCAGGTCGTGAGCATAGCCGCTGCCGATGTAGGGTCCGTACATCTGCGAATCCTTCCACTCGCCCACCTTCTGGGCCTCGCTGTCATCGACAACGATTCCCGGGAGATCCGACACGGCGATCTGCTTGCGCTTCCGAAGGTCGGCGCTGCCGGCATCCCGCAGCTCGTCCTTAAGGATGGCGATCTGCGACTTCAGTTCTTCCACCTGTTTTTCGTAGCGCTGCATTTCCTTTTCCGCCTCGCCATCCAGCGGCAGCGGCGTGTCCACCCAGTGGGCGACGTTGTCGGTGTAGTTCCGCAGCGTCCTGGTGCTGCGCAGGATGCCCGCCATGGCGTAGTAGTCGCGGGTGGAGACGGGGTCGAACTTGTGGTCGTGGCAGCGAGCGCAGCCGATGGTCATGCCGAGGAAGGCGCGCCCCAGCGTGTCGAGTTGCTCATCGACGATGTCCATGCGCAGCATGCCCTTGTCCTGCTCCTCGTAGTTCGTAGGACCGAGCACGAGAAACCCGGTGGCCGTGACCTGCCTGCGGCGTTGCGCGGCGTCTTCATACGGCATCAGGTCGCCGGCGATCTGCTCGCTGATCATGCGGTCGATCGGCGCGTCGTCGCGGATGGATTCGAGGACGTAGTCACGAAAGCGCCACGCGTCCTTGAAGGGCAGCGAGCGCCCGCCACCGGAGGATTCGGCAAAGCGGGCCATATCCAGCCAGTGGGAGGCAAAGCGCTCCGCGAAGGCGGGCGCGGCCAGCATCGAGTCCACAACAGCCTCGTAGTTTGCGCCCGTCAGTTCCCCCGGGTCCGGCGGCAGGCCGGTGAGGTCAAACGACAGACGCCGCAGCAGCGTGCGCGACTCGGCGGCCGGTGCGGGCTTCAGCCCGTTGGATTCGAGCTTCGCCAGAATGAAGCGGTCGATCGCATTGACGGGCCACGCCTTGTCCTTCACCTCGGGCGGGGGTGCGGCCTTCGGCGGCTGGAAAGACCAGAAGCTCGCATCGGCGCGGGAAGACTTCGCGCTCCCCTCACCTGCCACCACTTCCTCACGCGGGTCAGGAGCGCCCGACTCGATCCACATCTTGAGATCCGCGATCTCGCTGCTCTTCAGCTTCCGCTTCGGTGGCATCTTCAGATCACGATCGGTGTACGTGACAGCACGCCAGAGATGCGAGCCATCGATGCTCCCAGGCTTGATCGCCGGGCCGGAATCCCCGCCCGTCTGCCAACCGGAGCGCGAATCCAGCCGGAGTCCACCCTTCTGCTTCTCCGGACCGTGGCACTCGATGCAGTTCTCGATCAAAAGCGGGCGGATGCGCTGCTCGAAATGCGTCATCTCCGCAGCCAAGGCCGCGTGGGAGGCGATAAGTGTGAAGAAAACAATGCGCATGCGTCCCGGAGCTAACGGGAGGCTCTCGAAAGCTCTTTCAGACGGTGAAAACCGCGAGGTGATGCTGCGCATGGCGCTCCACAAGACGTGTGCCGCCAAAGCCAGCCTCCGAGGCCATGCGGGTCAGCGTGGAAAACGCTTCGGGAAAGTCGAACTCGGCCACATGCCGGCAGGCCTCCTCCAACTGCTCGACCGGCACTGCCGTCCAGTTCCGCCGCATCAGGCCGAGGTATTTTTCGAGATACTGCTCCCTGCCTTCCCCCTCCTCGCGCATGACATCGACCATGATGAACAGTCCGCCGGGCCGCAGACGCGCCTTGCAGGCACGAAACAGCGCCTCCTTTCCGGCGCGGTCGAGGTGATGCACGGCGTAGCCGCTGAAGATGACATCGACCTCCCCCGTCATTTCCGCCGCGAAATCGAGCATGTCCGCACGGTGAAGCCCGACACCCGCGAGTCCCTGCAAATAGCCTTGGGCCTCATCCAGCGCGACCGCCGAGAGATCCACGCCGACGTAGCTTTCCGGCGGCGCGGCGTGCAGGCAGGGGCTCAGAAAACGGGCGCTGCCGCAGCCGAGATCAAGCATGGAGTACGCCCCCCGCCCGCGAAGACGCAGCAGCAAGCCCGCCACACTCGCGTAGAGCTCCCGGTGGAACATGTAGTTCTCGTGAGTGATCGCGTCGTAGAGCGTCCAGGACTGTCGGAAGAGCGAGGTTTCATCGCCAAAAGTGCTTTCAGGCATGCGCCGTCATCAGAGCATCGTTCAGGCATCAATCCAGCGCAGGCTGCTTCAGTACGGGCGCGGGCAGCTCACATGGCCGTGACCGTAGGGTCTGTACCACTGGCCGCGATGCGTGTAGTACACATTGCCGCGGTAGGTCACCCGGCGCGCCTCGCGCGGGAGCACCACGCGCCCGCCCGGGCTGAAGGGACTCCGGGGCGCCACCTCCGCGTGTGTGACACGCCGACCTCCGGGACTGTAGGGGCTGCGGGCGCGAGGAGTGACCAGGCAGGAAGAAAGAAAAACCAGCAGGAGGCCGATAAGCAGGAAGGTGTGTGTTTTCATGATGGCAATTGGAACCCGCGAAAGCTCCATATGTTGAGAATTCATTTTTCACTCGCCCCCCGCAGCCGCCCGACTCGTAGAAAGGCAGGTGATTTCGCTTTCGTTTACTGCCTCCCTTTTCAAAATCCCCCTCCCTACCCACGACAACCATGACACCCGAAGAAGCCAAGGCCGCCCTCGACAACCAAGTCCGTGAAATCATCAACTGGCACTTCTCGCCTGAAACCGGCTGCCAGTTCTGGCTGGAGTGGGCGCAGAAGAACTTCGACCCCCGCGGGAAGATCAACAGCTACGACGACATCATCGCCAACTTCCCGCACTTCCAGGACGAGTGGCTGCGCGACCTCCAGCCCGAGATCTGGGTGCCCAAGGCATTCGAAGGCAAGCCCTTCAACATCTTCGAAACCGGCGGCACCACCGGCATGCCGAAGCAGCGCATCGGCTGGAACGACTTCCGCGTCGATTACGAGGAGTTCAGCCACAAGCTCTCCGACGAGCACTTCCCGCCGGGCAAGTCCTGGATCATGGTCGGCCCCACCGGCCCGCGTCGCCTCCGCCTCGCCGTCGAGCATCTTGCCAACTACCGCGGCAGTTCCTGCTACTTCGTCGATCTCGACCCCCGCTTCGTGAAAAAGGCCATCTCCAACAAGCAGTTCGACGTCGCCCGCCAGTACATGGACCACGTCATTGATCAAGCCGTCGTCCTGCTGAAGCACCGCAAGATTTCCGCCATCTTCACCACGCCAAAGCTGCTCGAAGCCCTCGCTGAAAAGGTGGATCTCTACGACGCGGGCATCCGCGGCTGCTTCGTCGGCGGCACCACCATGACGCCGCAGTACGTGCGATTCATCGTGGAAGAGGTGCTCGAAGGGAAAATCGGCTTCTACCCCACCTACGGGAACACCCTCATGGGCTTGGCCGCCAGCGTGCCGCTCACCCCGGAAGACAACTTCTCCATCACCTACTACGCACCGCAGCCCCGAGCCGTGCTGCGCATCGTGAATCCCGAAAAAACGGAAGACACCGTCGAATACGACACATGGGGCCGCGTGGAGCTCACCACCCTGACCAAGGAGTTCTTCATGCCGCGCTTCCTGGAGCGCGACGAGGCCATGCGCCGCAAGCCTCGCGCCCCCTATGCCTGGGACGGCGTCGCCGACGTGCGCCCCTTCGGTGCCATGGAGAAGACCATCGTCGAAGGCGTCTATTGACCGCTTCGATCTCACGAAAGATCCCCAGTGGAAGACGGGCCCGCAGGCTGCACCTGCGAGTTTCGTTCTTTTTGCACGGCTGACGCCGCAGGCCGTCCAAAGTCCTGTTTGCATTCCCGACTTCTCACGCTTTAGGACTGCCCCACCCGCAACTCTTGAAGACCCAACTGCACGAGAAGGAATGAAGATCGCCCTGGACGTCATGGGCGGCGATTTTGCGCCGCAAAATCCCATCGCCGGGCTCAAGCTCGCCCTCGATGCCCTGCCCGCCATTACGAAGGTCTTTCTCGTCGGCCAGCCCGACGTGATCGAGCAGGAATTGCAGCGCCAGGGACTCTCCAGTCCGAAGCTTGAGATCTTCCCCGCCAGCCAGGTCGTCGAAATGGCCGACAGCGGCCTCGACGCCGTGCGGAAGAAGAAGGACAGCTCCATCAGCCGTGCGGTCGATCTCGTCAAAGACGGCAAAGCCGACGCCGTCGTCAGCGCCGGCCACACCGGGGCCGCCGTGACCGCCTCCCTCATCAAGCTGCGCACCCTCACCCACATCGAGCGGCCCGCCATCGCCTCCCTGATGCCCTCGCTCACGAAGTACTGGCTCCTAATCGACGCCGGAGCAAATCCCGACAGCGAGCCCGCGCATCTCGTGCAGAATGCCATCATGGGCAGCGCCTACGCCCGCCACGTCCTCGGCCGCGAGAATCCCACAGTCGGCCTCATGTCCAACGGCACCGAGGAGGAAAAAGGCAACGCCCTCTGCAAGGAAACCGGCAAGCTCCTGCGCCAGACCGCCGGCCTCAACTTCATCGGCAACGTCGAAGGCCACGACGTCTGGGACACCCCGCCCGATGTCGTCGTCTGCGACGGTTTCACCGGAAACGTCATTCTGAAAAACGCCGAAGCCCTCGCCCACGCCATCTTCAGCATGGTCAAAAGCGAGATCAAAGCCGGCTTCTGGACCAAAATCGGCGGCCTGCTGGCCAAGCCCGCCTTCAAGCGCGTCCACACCCGCACCAACGCCGACGAATTCGGCGGCATGCCGCTGCTCGGCCTCAACGGCACCACCATCATCTCCCACGGCAGCGCATCTCCGCTTGCCATGAAGAACGCCATCCGGCAGGCTTGCGAATCGGTCAAACACCAGATCAACCCGCACATCGAGGCCGCAGCCACCGCTCATTCCATCGCTCTCCATGCCCGCTCCTAGTTCCCGTCCCTTTTGCGCCTCCAGCATCATCGGCACCGGCAGTTACATGCCGGAGAAAGTGCTCACCAACGACGACCTCTCCAAGATCGTGGACACCAACGACGAGTGGATCACCACCCGCACCGGCATCAAAGAGCGCCGGATCGCCGCCGACGGCCAGGCCACCAGCGATCTCGCGTCCGAGGCCGCCCGCCGCGCCCTCGCCGACGCCGGAGTCGCCGCCGAGGACATCCAGCTCATCATCGTGGCCACCGTCACGCCGGACATGTTCTTCCCCTCCACCGCCTGCTTCGTGCAGAAAAAGATCGGAGCCCTCAACGCCGTCTGCTTCGACATTTCCGCCGCCTGCTCCGGCTTCCTCTACGCCCTCCAGGTCGCCCGCCACTTCATCAACACTGGAAACCGCACCACCGCCCTCGTCATCGGCGCGGAAAAGCTCAGCACCCTCGTCAACTGGCAGGACCGCAACACCTGCGTCCTCTTCGGCGACGGCGCTGGCGCGGTCGTCATCCGCCGGGCGGATGAAAGTGAGACCGACGCCCCCGGTCGCGTCCTTTCCACCGTCATGGGCAGCGATGGGAACCTCGCCGACCTGCTCAAGGTGCCCGGCGGCGCCTCCTTCTGCCCCATCACCCCCGAAAACGTCGCCTCCCGCCCGAACACCATCCACATGGAAGGGCGCGAGACCTTCAAGCACGCCGTCACCCGCATGCTCGAGGCCGCCAACCAGGCCCTGGAAAATGCAGGACTGAAGGCCGAAGACGTGTCCCTCGTCATCCCGCACCAGGCCAATGCGCGCATCATCGGCGCCATCGCCGACCGCCTCGGCCTCCCGCCCGAGAAGGTCTTCATGAATCTCGACAAATACGGTAACACCAGCGCCGCCACCATCCCCGTCGCCCTCGACGAAGCCAACAAGGCCGGCCGCCTCAACAAAGGTGACATCGTCCTCCTCGTCGCCTTCGGCGGCGGCTTCACCTGGGCCAGCTCCGTCGTCCGCTGGTGACGGCTTCCAGCCCGCAACCCTGCATCCACCCCCACCATGTCTCCCCTCAAGCACCTCATCTGCCTCTGTCTCATCTCCAGCCTCAGCTCCTGCGGCCTCTTCAAAGACGGCAAAGACAAGTCCCACGAAGAGACCTGGAACCGCAGCGGCATCTGGCAGCAGGTTGGCGACCAGCCCCCCACCTTCATCCCCGCCGGGATCCCCGCCCTGAGCGACGACGCTCCAGGCTGCTGGTTCACCGAAAAGAAGGGCAAACGCCTCTTCGTCCCCGATGAATCCGCAGGCGAGCTTGCCGCCGGCGTCCTCCGCGGCGAGGCGCAAAAAGTCACCCGGCAGCCCCCCGTCCACGGCGTTTACCGCAACCTCTAAACGGTCCCGCCAGCACGCATCCATGCGCCCGGCAGCCCTGCGCTCCTTCACCGCCCGCCATGACCGGGATCGCTTCGATGAGGTCCTTGATGCCGTTCAACTGGCGCGAAATATCGGTTCACTCTACTCTGGAAGTTGCAGGGATCTGGAGAAAACCGGAAATCCATCCTGGATGACGTCATGCGCGACTGGCTCGATCGCTCACTGCTAATCCTCCCCACTGGCTTGGCAGCCCGGAGGCCGAGTGGCTGCCTTTCCAAGACCTCTGAAAAGGTGCCGGCAGCAGCGCGGCAGGTGCGTCGCAGGCTCACTCGCGAGCACGAGGACGCCGCCACGCATTCTGGCGAATGCACCTACACCGCCCCGGTCCCGTGTTGATCTGGGGCATCACGTTTCGAATGCGCTTTGCATGTCTTGAGCGGCAAACGTTCTCCACTATTGCGCAACGGCGGCTCCCTTGTCAGTATGCCGCCCGCATCAACCTGCCATCCCACCCATGTCCACGCTCGCCATCGCCTTCGGTGCCCTCGTTCTCTATCTCGTCGCCTACAACACCTACGGCCGATGGCTGGGAAAGAAGATCTTCAAGCTGGACGGCAATGCGGTGACACCGAGCGTCGAGATCAACGACGACCAGGACTATGTGCCGACCTCACGCGGCATCGTGTTCGGCCATCACTTCACCTCAATTGCAGGGACGGGTCCCATCGTGGGTCCTGCGCTGGCGATCATGTGGGGCTGGGTGCCTGCGCTTTTATGGGTGCTCTTCGGCTCCATCTTCATCGGCGCGGTGCATGACTTCGGCGCCCTGGTGGTGAGCATGCGCAATCGCGGCATGACGGTGGGCGAAGTGGCCGGACGCCTGCTGAACAAGCGCGTGCGCCTGCTCTTCCTGGTGCTGCTGCTTTTCGCGCTGTGGGTGGTGCTGGCGATTTTCGGCTGGGTCATCGCCAGCGTTTTCGTGCAGTTCCCGGAGTCGATCCTGCCGGTGTTTTTGCAAATCCCCATCGCCATCTGGATCGGAGTCAAGGTGCATCGCAAGGGCGGCAACCTGTTGTGGCCCAGCATCATCGCCCTGACGCTGATGTATGCGACCGTGTGGCTCGGAGCGGGCTGCCCCGGTGTGGCATCGACCGGCGGCGCGATCGGCGGAACGATCCAGGCGATCAACGCATCCCTGGCCGCATGGCCGATCTGGGCGTGGGTGGCGGTGCTGCTGGCCTACTGCTACGCCGCCAGCGTGATGCCGGTGTGGATTCTGCTGCAGCCGCGTGACTACATCAACAGTCTGCAACTGGTGACCAGCCTCGTGCTCATCGTCGCCGGCCTGCTGGTCGCCGCGATCTTCGGCTTCGGCGGGAGTGCCGCGCCGCCGCAGACGCTGGAGATGGTGGCCCCCGCCTTCAATGCCTCCCCCCTTAACGCCCCGCCGATCTTCCCCTTCCTCTTCGTCACCATCGCCTGCGGAGCGGTAAGCGGCTTTCACTGCCTGGTCTCCAGCGGCACCTCGTCCAAGCAGATCAAGAGCGAGAACGACGCGCAGTTCGTCGGCTACGGCTCGATGCTGCTGGAAGGCTTCCTGGCAACGCTGGTCATCCTGGCGACAGGTGCCGGCATAGGCCTCGGCTGGGACGCATTCCCAGGTGCGCAAGGCAGCGCCCTCTGGGGCCAGGTTTATGCCGACTGGAAAGGCGTGACCGGCGGCAAGGCGATCGCCGCATTCGTCGTCGGCTCCGGCAACTTCGTGCAGGCGCTGGGAATCGAGGCCACCATGGCCAAGGCGCTGATGGGCGTGCTGGTGGCCAGCTTTGCCGGCACCACACTCGACACGGCGACCCGCCTGCAGCGCTACGTTGTCCAGGAGCTCGCCGCCACCTTCGCGCCGCGAGTGTCACCGACCGCGATGGCTGCCGAAGGCTACGACACCGAATTCGAGCGCGGAGCCGTGAGGAAAGGCTTCAGCCTGAACCCGCTCGTGTGGCTGACGAACACGCACGGCGCGACGCTCTTCGCGGTGAGCACCGCCTTCCTGCTGGCGCTGTTCCCGGCGCCGGGCAAGGACTGGAGCTGGGAGACCATCGGCACCGGCGGCCTGATGCTTTGGCCTCTCTTTGGCGCAACGAACCAGTTGCTCGCCGGACTGTCCTTCATGGTCATCAGCTTCTGGCTGCTGCGCCGCGGCCTGCCCACCTGGTTCGCCGCCATCCCGATGATCTTCATGATGATCATTCCCTTCTGGGCCCTGCTGACCGACGTCCAGAAATGGCTCAACGGCGAAAGCTACATGCTCGTGGTGGTCGGTGTCGTCGTGCTCGTCCTCGAGGTCTGGATGGCCATCGAAGCCATGCGCATCTGGCCAAAGGTGCGCGGCGTGCTGGAAGAGCCGCTGCCGCCGCTGCCCGCACGCAGCTGAGGAAAACGACACTTCTCAACTTCCAGGCCGGTGATCAGGCCTGGAAGTTTTGCGTACGGGATGGAATCCGACTTTCCACTCGACACCCGCGCCGAAACGGGGACGATCCATGCGTCATGAAAATCCTTCTCTGCATCCTGACCCTCTGCACCGGCCTGGCCACCATTCCCGCCCGCGCCCAGTCCCCCGAAGAGGCTGCGGCCGATGTCAAAGCCCTGCTGCAGACCTTGTTTTCCCAGGAGACCACGGAGGAGGAACTACTCGGCCTCGTCAAACAGGCGAACAAGATCGGCGTGCCGCGCCAGCAGATCATCGAAGCGAAACTCGTCTGGGGCCTGCGCCATCAGGACACCGCCTTCCTTGTGAAAATCCTGCCGGAAGTCGAAATCCTCGCCTCCGCCTTTGATCCGGCCAACGCCGCCGCCCTGCCCGACGCCGAAGCCGCGAAGGCCTTCATCGCCTACATCAAGGCCCTCAAGGCGGGCGAAGAAGGAAACGACGCCGGCTTCAAGGAAAACATCCTCGAAGCCATCTGGCTCAATTCCAAACAGGCCCCCGTCTTCATCCAGGCCATCGACAAGTTCCGCCTCGAATCGAAGATGAAAAGCATGGTCGCCGATCTCAAGATCCCGCTCACCACCTCGATGGGCGAAGCCACCACCCTTCAGGACCAACTCGGCGACGGCAAAGCCCTGCTGCTGGACTTCTGGGCGTCGTGGTGCGGCCCGTGCATGAACCTCATGCCCTCGCTCAAAAAGAAGGCGGAGAAGCTCTCCGCACACGGCATCGTCGTCGCCGCGATGAACAAGGACGACGAAAACGCCGAGCACATCGCCGAGCGCATCCGCAAGGAACAGAACGCCACCCTGCCCTGGCTCGTCGAACCCGCCGACCGTCCCTACTCCAAGGCCTTCGACATCGACTCCATTCCCCGCATGATCCTCATCTCGCCGGAAGGAAAGGTCCTCTTCAACGGCCACCCGGAGGATCCGGCACTGTGGGCCGCGCTGAAGAAGATCGACCCGGCCATTGCAGCTCCGGCGAATTGAATCAGGCCACCGGCGGCTGGAAATTCAGCAGCTCGATCTCCACCGCGTGCTTCTTCTCCGGCTGGATCTCCACCACGCTGATGCTGCCATACTCGATGTTGAAGTGCGCCATGCGCATGAGCGGCATTTCCAGCAGCAGGGCGATCATCACGCGGATGATCCCACCGTGACAAAACACCGCCACCTTCTGGTGCGGATGCGCATTCACGATGCGGATGAGGCACTCGCGCACGCGTGACATCAGCTCCTGAACCGGCTCGCCGTTCGGGATGCCGTTGCTCTCGATGATCTCCAGCCAGTCAAAGGCGCTGACACCAAACTTTGCCTGCACCTCGTCCCAGCGGTTCCCCGTCCAGTCTCCGAAATCCACCTCCCGTAGTCCCGCCAAGAGCTCCGGCTCCATGCCGCGCTGCTTCGCCGAGGGAGCCAGGGTCTGCTGCACGCGCAGCATCGGACTCGCGTAGATCTTGTCCAGCTTCGTGTCCTTCAGCCACGCCGCCACCGCCTCCCCCTGCTTTTGTCCCAGAGGCGACAAAGCCATGTCGATGCGCGAGCCGCCGAAGACCTTGTGATACTTCTCCTCCACCTCGCCGTGACGGATGAAATAGAGCTGCGTGGGATGATTCGGGAGGTGGGATTTCACGTCGTCTCTATGAGCCACGCTTCAAAAGCTGGCAACCCGCGAATCCCTCAACCCGCGTCATACACCGTCGGGTCCGAAATCCCGGCGAGTTCAAACGCCTCCATCCGCTCCACGCAGGTGCCGCATTTGCCACAGTGCAGCTCGCCGCCTTTGTAGCAGGACCACGTCTTGCCGTAATCGACTCCGAGCGATGCACCGAGCTTCGCGATGCCTGCTTTGTCGAGGTGGATGAAGGGACGCAGCAGTTCGACCTTGGCGTAGGTTCCTTCGCGCATCGCGGAAGACATGCTCTGCATAAACGATTCGCGGCAATCCGGATAAATCGCATGATCCCCCGCGTGCGCTGCAATCACGAGCGCCTCCGCTTCACGGCTCTCCGCGATGCCACAGGCGACGGCGAGCATGATGCCGTTGCGAAACGGCACGACCGTCCTTTTCATGTTCTCGTCGGTGTAATGCCCTTCCGGCACCTCCCCCCCGCTCTTGAGGAGATCGGAGGTGAAAAGCCGGTTCATGAAGTCGAGTTCGATCACGTCATGACGGATGCCGCTTTGCCCGCAATGCCAGGCCGCCAGCGGAATCTCGCGATGATTGTGTTTCGCCCCATAATCAAAGCTCACCGCACCCACGACCTCGTGTTCCCGCCGTGCCCAGTGCAACGCGGTCACGGAGTCCATCCCGCCTGAGAGCAGCACGACGGCCTTCATGCTGGCAGGCGGATTTTTTCGTCCGAATCCGGAAACCGGGCCTCGCAGGTGAGCTGGATGCCGCCACGCGCGCCGAATTTGCCGCGCACCACGACCTGCTTCGGCGCGCAGGCTTTCACGATGTCATCGAGCACGCGGTTCACGATCGCCTCGTTGAAGGCGGCGTGGTTGCGATACGAGGCGAGGTAAAACTTGAGCGACTTCGTCTCCACGCACTTCGCGTCGGGAATGTAGAGAATTTCGAGATGGGCAGAGTCCGGCTGCCCCGTCACCGGGCAGATGGAACTGAATTCCGGGGCGCTCAGGTGAATGCGATAGTTCCGCCCGGGCGTGCGATTCGGGAACGTCTCCAGCACCGCCACATCCGGCGAGGCCGGCAGGCGGTTCTCAGAACGTCCGAGCAATGTGAGGTCGTTTTCTTCCTGGCTCATGTCGGCGCAGAATGCGGAAGAGCCGCCAGATTGCAAATGCGATGAGCCGACCTGACCAGATTGCCCGATAGTTTTCCAAATCTGGAATCGTTTCTAAATCCAGAATGCTCAAAGAAGCCGCCATTCCCCGCACTGACGACACGCTCGCGCCCGGCACGGAGCGCACGCTGGCCATCCTCGAACTCCTCGGCCGCCATCGCGCCGGGCTGAGCCTCACCGAAATCGCCCGCGAGCTCGAGCTGCCGGTCAATTCCGTGTTTCGCATCACCGGCACCCTGCACAACCGCGGCTACCTCCAGCGCCGCGAAGACGACAAGCGCTTCGTGCTCACCAACAAGCTCTTCGACCTCTCCCGCCCTCAAGTGCGCGAGAAAAGTCTCGTCGTATGCGCCTTGGAGTCGCTCAAATGGCTGCGCGATGAATCCGGCGAAACCACGCAGATTCTCGCCTGTGCGAATCACAAGATGACGGTGCTCGAGCAGTGCATCTCCTCGCAGCCGATCAAAGTCAGCAGCACCGTCGGCCTGCAGGTGCCCATGTATTCCTGCGCGCCCGGCAAGGCGGTGCTTGCGCATCTGCCGCCTGCGGAACTCGACAAGTTCTTCGCCGCTGTGACGCTCAAGCAGTTCACCCCCAACACGCTCGCCACACGCAGCGCTCTCGAGGCCGACCTCGTGAAAACCCGCAAGCGCGCCTTCTCCACCGACATCGCCGAGGGCCTCGAAGGCATCCACTGCGTCGCCGCCGCGATCTTCGATGAATATCGCTACCCCGTCGCCGCCATCACCGTCATGTCCCCGAGTTTCCGCCTGAAGCGCGACCAGTTTGAAAAGGCCGGCAAGCTTTGCATCGAAGCCGCAGCAGCCATCACCCGGAGGCTTTTGGCATGAAAAAGATCCTTTTTGCGATCTCTGCGTTCCTTTGCTGCCAGTCTTCAGCAGCCACACCGCAGCAGATCGAGTTCTTCGAGTCGAAGATCCGCCCGATCCTCGCGCAGGAATGCTACGAGTGTCATAGCACCGGCACCAAGAAGAAAGGTGGTCTCGTGCTCGACTCCCGCCCCGGCTGGCAGTCTGGCGGCGAATCCGGTGACGTCATCAAGCCCGGCGATCCTGCCGCGTCCTTGCTCCTTCAATCCATCAAACACGAGCACGACGATCTCAAGATGCCCAAGAACGGCGCCAAACTGGACAACAAGGTCATCGCCGACTTCGAGCGCTGGATCCGCGAAGGAGCCTTCGATCCACGCGACACGGCGCCTTCCAAGGAAGAAATCGCCAAAGAGACCGATTGGAAATCCGTCCTCCAACGCCGCAAAGAATGGTGGTCCTTCCAGCCGATCTCCAAGCAGCCTGCAAACAAAACGATCGATGACTACATCGATGCCGAACTCGCGAAGAACGGTATTCCCGCCGCTCCACCGGCGGATGCGCAGACACTCCGCCGCCGCATCAGCTACATTCTTGCCGGCCTCCCACCGTCGGACTCGTCCGACAAGTCCGACCCGTCAGACCAGATCAACACCCTCTTAAACTCCCCCGCCTTCGGCGAAAAATGGGCGCGTCACTTCATGGACTGGGTCCGCTATGCCGAGAGCTACGGCTCCGAGGGCGATCCAGCCATCCCCTACGCCCATCAATACCGCGACTACCTCATCCGCGCCTTCAACGATGACGTTCCCTGGCCGCAGATGGTCAAAGAAGCCATCGCGGGCGATCTGCTGCCGCATCCGCGCATCCAGAATGGCCTCAACGAAAGCGCCATCGGCATCGCGCAGCTTCGCATGGTGCTGCACGGCTTCTCACCTGTCGATGCGCTCGATGAGATGGTCACCTTCACCGACAACCAAATCGACACCGTCACCAAGGCCTTTCAGTCGCTTACCGTGAGCTGCGCACGCTGTCACAACCACAAGTTCGATGCGATCTCGCAAACCGACTTCTACGCGCTCTATGGGATCTTCACCAGCACGCACCCTGCTGTCATCGATGTCAATGCGCCCGGCACCGGCGACGCGATCCGGGCCGAATTGAAGCACCTCAAAACTGAGATCAAAAACACGCTCATCACTGACTGGCTGAAGAACACACCGAAATCCGAAGCGCCTTCCAAACCCAATCCACCGCATGATGGTTTCAAAGACCTCGAATGGCTCACTCAAGGTCTGACCAAAACCAAAGCCGGTGAATTCGCCATCACTGAGGCGGGTCTGCGCATCTATCCCGGCGGCTACTTCTCCGACCTCATCAGTTCCAAAGATCGCGCCGTCCTCTTCAGCAAGCGCTTCACCTGCCCCGAAGGCACGCTATGGTTCAGGGTCGCGGGAAACGGCGGTGTGAAGGCCAAGTATGTCGTGCAGAACTACCCGCGCACCGGTACCATCCACAAGGCCGTCGTGCTAAAGGATGAGAAGGACGAGGAACTCAAGTGGCGCCCGCTCGAACTCGATTTCTGGAAGAGTGACGAGGTGTTCCTGCAACTCACCACCGCAGCCGACATGCCCGCGGAGCACTCGAATGGCCGCTCCTGGTTCGGCATCACCGATGTGCGCATCACCAAGGACATGCCACCGCCCGAATCCCCCCCTGTTTCGACGGCATCGCCTTATCAACTGATCAGCGCATGGCAGCACAACACGCTCGATGACTCGCAGGCCGAGGCCCTCAATGCACTCGTGCAGTCCAAAAAGCTGTCGCTCAAATCCATCGCCCCGTTGCTGGCACGCTATCGCGATCTCGAAACCAAACTTCCCGCCCCCACGCGTGTGCCAGGTGTCATCGAAGCCGATGCAAAGGACGCGGCGCTATTCGTGCGTGGCGATCACAAGCAGCCCTCGGATCTCGTGCCACGGCGCTTCCTCGATGCGCTCGATCCCACACCCTTCCACACGACCGGCAGCGGACGTTTGCAACTCGCCGAGCACATGGCCGACATGCGGCACAATCCGCTCACCGCCCGCGTCATCGTAAACCGTCTCTGGCATCATGTCTTTGGTCGCGGCATCGTCGCCACCACTGACAATTTCGGCAAGCTCGGCGACCTTCCCACGCATCCCGAGCTTCTCGATTTCCTCGCCCAGCGCTTCATCGACAGCGGCGGCTCGATCAAAGCGATGCTCAAACTCATGGTTTCGTCGAAGACGTTTCAGAGGAGTTCGCAGTTCTCGGTTCGCAGTTCTCAGTTGGACCCGGAAAACAAACTCCTCAGCCACTGGAGCATCCGCCGTCTCGAAGCCGAGGCCATTCGCGATTCTATCGTGACCTTGTCCGGCAGACTCGATCGCACGCTCTACGGCGAGTCCGTCAGCAGTGGCGATCCGCGCCGCAGCATCTACGTCAAAGTCATCCGAAACGCCCTCGATCCCTTCCTCACCACCTTCGACGCACCGGTTCCCTTCGCCACCCGCGGCAAGCGCGACACCACCAACGTGCCCGCACAGTCGCTCACCCTGCTGAACGACGCCAAGGTCATCGACTGGTCGCGCAGTTGGGCCAACGACGTCATCAACGACGCCAAAAATCGCACCGACGACCTGCGCGTGCGTCAGATGTTCCGCCAGGCCTATGCACGCAACGCGACCGACGATGAGGTGAGGCAGAGTCTCGCTTATCTTGCGGTTCTACAGCAGGAAAGCGCGGATCAGGCCCGCGAACTCGCCGCACAGGAGGCAAACATCACCGCATTGAACCTTCAGATCACTGCCATCCTCGATCCGGCTCGCACCAAGCTTCAAGCGGAACGCAAACTTCCCTCCGCGCCAACCGACACGCCCGAACCGCTCGCCGAATGGACCTTCGACAAGGATGGCCGAGACAGCAAAGGCAGCCTCGACCTCGAACTCGTCGGCACCGCGCACGTCGAAAACGGTGCACTCGTTGTTGATGGCAAATCCATGGCGAAATCCGGTTCCTTGCTCAAACAACTCAAGGCCAAGACCCTCGAAGCCTGGGTGATGCTCGACAATCTCACTCAACGCGGCGGAGGCGTGATCACCGTGCAAGGCAAGGACGGCGTTCTCTTTGATTCCCTCGTCTTCGCAGAAAAAACGTCCGCGCACTGGGTCGCCGGCAGCGACCGATTCAATCGGAGCGAGCTCTTCGAAGGCCCCGCCGAAGCCGAAGCCACCACGCGTCCGGTACATGTCGCTGTCGTGTATCAGGCCGACGGCACCATCAGCGGCTACCGCGATGGCAAGCCCTACGGCCGCACCTACCGCAAAGCTCCCGGCGCCGTGTTTGAACCGAATGTGAGCCAGGTTCTGTTCGGTTGTCGCCACGGCACGCCCGCAGGCAACAAAGGCCTCTCCGGCCGCATCTTCCGCGCCCGTCTCTACGATCGCGCTTTGACCGCTGAGGAAATCGCCAAGACCGCCCGCATCGAATCCAGCACGATTACCGAAGCCGACATCCTCGCCACGCTCACCAACGATCAGCGCACTCAACTGACCAAACTCCAAGCTCAGCGCGATCAGCTCACTCAAGCACTCGATTCAACGCGGACCAAAACCAGCAGCGACACTCCTGAACTCCAAGCCTGGACCAGCCTCGCGCAATCGCTCATCAACCTCAAAGAGTTCATCTATCTCCAATGAACACCATCTCCCGCCGCGAAATCCTCTCCCGCGCCTCCACCGGCTTCGGCATGGCCGCGCTGGCTGGTTTGATGCAGGAAGAGTCACAGGCCGCGCTTGTGCATCGGGCGAAGCGTTTTGCACCAAAGGCGCGCAGCGTGATCTTTCTCTACATGAGCGGCGGCGTGTCGCATGTCGATTCGTTCGATCACAAGCCGATGCTTAAGAAGTTCGAAGGCAAGCCGATGCCGGGAGTGGTGAAGAAGACGCAGTTCAACAACAACGGCACTGTCCAGCCCTCGCACTGGGACTTCAAACGTTACGGGCAGTCCGGCCTTGAGGTGAGCGACTTGTTTCCGCAGATTGGCGGCGTGGTGGACGAGCTCTGCATGATCCGCAGCATGACAGCGAAGTTCAGTGAGCACGCACAGGGGAACTTCTTCATGCACACGGGCTTTCCGTTTCTCGGCTATCCGAGCGCAGGCGCGTGGACGAGCTACGGTCTCGGCACCGAATCGCGCGATCTGCCAGGCTACATCGTGCTGCAAAGCGGCGGCGCGGCCACACCGCATGGCGGCGTGGGGCTATTCAGCAACGGCTTCCTGCCCGCGCAGCATCAGGCGAGCATCGTGAAGGCTGATGAGGCCGAGGCGGTGGCGAACATCCGTCCGCGTCAGCCGCAGGACATGCAGCGCAAGCAGCTCGACTTCATCGGCTCGATGGACCGCCGCTTTGTAAGCACCACGCAGCACGATATGCACGTGGAGGCGGCAATTCAGAACTACGAGATGGCCTGGCGCATGCAATCCGCCTTGCCCGACCTCTGTGACATCGCCGGCGAAACGGAAGCGACGAAGATACTCTACGGACTCGACGATCCCGAGCCAAAGAAAGCGGCCTACGCCCGCCAATGCCTGCTCGCGCGTCGTCTGGTCGAACGCGGCGTGCGCTTCATCGAACTCAGCACGCTGGCCTACAACCTCGGCGGTGGAAACGCGGCCAACCCGTGGGATCATCACGGTGCGATCAAAGAAGGCCACGGCAAGATGGCGAACCAGATCGACCAGCCCATCGCCGCACTCATCAAAGACCTCCGCTCACGCGGTCTGCTCGACAGCACGCTGCTCGTCTGGTCCGGGGAATTCGGCCGCACGCCCTTCGCGCAGGGCACGAACGGCCGCGATCACAATCCTTACGGCTTCACCGTCTGGATGGCCGGCGGTGGCGTCAAAGGCGGGCACGTTTACGGCTCCACCGACGAATTCGGCTACAACGCCACCGAGAACGTCTGCAGCGTCTATGACATGTGGGCCACCGTGTTGCATCTCATGGGCATCGACCACGAACAGCTCACCTATCGCTTCAGCGGTCGTGATTTGCGGCTCACCGACGTGCACGGAAATGTGCTGCGGGACATCTTTGCCTGATGAATTCACTCCTCTCACGCCGCCAGATGCTCGTCCATGGCTCCACAGGCTTTGGGATGGCGGCGCTGGCGGGATTGATGCAGGCGGAGGCGCAAGCCGCGCTCGTGCACCGGGCGAAGCGTTTCGCACCGAAGGCACGCAGCGTGATCTTCTGTTACATGAGCGGTGGCGTGTCACACATCGATTCGTTCGATCCGAAGCCGCTGCTGGAGAAGTACGCCGGCCAGCCGATGGCCGGCGAGGTGAAGAAGACGCAGTTCAACAACAACGGCACGGTGCAGCCCGCGCACTGGGCCTTTCATCGCCATGGCCAGTGCGGCATGCCGGTGAGCGAGTTGTTTCCGCACATGGCAACCATCGCGGATGAGATCTGCCAGATCCGCAGCATGACGGCAAAGTTCAGCGAGCATGCGCAGGGCAATTTCTTCATGCACACGGGCTTTCCGTTTCTCGGCTATCCGAGTGCGGGCGCGTGGACAAGCTACGGCCTCGGCACCGAGTCACGTGATCTTCCCGGCTACATCGTGCTGCAAAGCGGTGGTGCCGTGGCTCCGCATGGCGGCGTGGGCTTGTTTAGCAACGGTTTCCTGCCCGCACAGCATCAGGCGAGCATCGTGAAAGCGGACGAAGCCGAGGCGGTAGAAAACATTCAGCCACGACAGCCGCAAAGAACTCAGCGCCGCCAGCTCGATTTCATCGGTGCGATGGACCGCCGATTTGCCAGCGCCTCGCAGCACGACACCCACGTCGAAGCCGCGATCTCGAACTACGAACTGGCCTGGCGCATGCAGTCTGCCGTGCCGGAGCTTTGCGACATCTCAAGAGAAACCGAGACGACGAAGAAGCTCTACGGCATGGACGGCCCAGACTCACCGCGCACCGCGTATGCCCGGCAATGCCTGCTCGCGCGTCGCCTCGTCGAACGCGGTGTGCGATTTGTGGAACTGAGCTGTCTGCCGCAAACACTTGGCGGCGGCCAAGGACCGAATCCATGGGACCAGCATGGCCAAATCAAGAAAGGTCACGCGAACATGGCGCATCAGGTCGATCAACCCATCGCCGCGCTCGTCAAAGACCTCAAATCACGCGGCCTGATCGACAGCACGCTCGTCGTGTGGGCGGGTGAGTTCGGCCGCACGCCCTTCGCGCAAGGCAGCGATGGGCGCGATCACAACCCGTATGGTTTCACGATCTGGATGGCCGGTGGAGGCATAAAACGCGGTCACATCTACGGCGCCACGGACGAATTCGGCTATCACGCGATCGAGAATGTCTGCACGGTCTATGACATGTGGGCCACGGTGCTGCATCTCATGGGCATCGACCACGAACAGCTCACCTATCGCTTCAGCGGACGCGATTTGCGGCTGACCGACGTGCATGGGAACGTACTGAGGGAGGTGATCGCCTGAGCGCGAGTTTGCCAAGGTCACACCGACGTCGCCGTTTGAAACAATGCGCCTGACGGTGCTGTTAATCAGCCATGAATCTGCTCCGTTTCGTTCTGCTTTCGCTATGTTCCGCAGCCCTGCCTTCCTTTGCCGACAACTGGACGCGCTTCCGTGGCGAAAACGGTTCCGGTGTGAGTGATGCCACGAAATTTCCGACACAGGCCGCTGACTCCGACTTCGCCTGGAAGACTGACCTCCCGGCCATCGGTCACGGTTCTCCAGTCGTTTGGGGCGGCCGCGTTTTCGTTCTCTGCGGCGATGAAAAGACCGGCGCGCGCATTCCGCTGGCGCTCGATCTCGCCAGCGGCAAGACGCTCTGGCAGCACCGGGTCGAGGCAGGCAAATACAAGGGCCACCGCTTCAACAGTCCCGCCTCCACCACGCCAGCGGTCGATGCCGACGCGGTCTATTTCAGCTGGGGCACCAAGGAAGCGCTCACCCTCGCCGCTTACGATCATTCAGGGAAGCCGCTCTGGAGCACGGACCTCGGCCCGGTCGTCGGCGGTCACGGATTCGGGGCTTCGCCCATGGTGCTGGACGATCTCATCGTTTTGAACAACGACCAGGAGAACGAAAACGGCTCCCTCGTCGCGCTTGACCGCAAGACGGGTAAAATCGCGTGGGAGACGCCGCGCAAAAGTGCGCGCATCAGCTACTCGACACCCGTCGTCTATTCGCACCCGAAGACACGTCAGCCCCTTCTTGTTTTCACCAACTGGACCTATGGCTTCTCCGCCGTCGATCCGAAGAACGGCCGGATCCTCGCCGAAATCTCCCCTTTCCCTCAGGACGTCAACGAGCGCGCCATCTCCTCACCGGTCGTTTGGAAGGACATCATCATCGGAACCTGCGGCTTCGCCAACAATCCGAAGCACTGCGTCGCCGTGCGATTGAATGATTCCGGCAAGTTCGAGGAGGTCTGGCGCATCGAGAAATCCGTGCCGCACATCCCCAGCGTGATCCTCGTGAACGATCTCCTCTACCTCTGGGACGACGCGGGCATGGTCACCTGCGTCAAGCCCACCACCGGCGAGTCGCTGTGGCGCGAGCGCGTCGATACCGAGGGGCAGACCTTCGGCTCTCCCGTGAGCGACGGAGCAGCCATCTTCTGCGTCGATTCCAACGGCACCCTTCACGCCATCGCCGCCAAGCCCGAATTCACGCAACTCGGGCACACCAAGCTTGGCGACACCTGCCGCAGCACCCCGGCCATCGGCGGAGGAAAGCTGATCGTCCGGACGCAATCGAAGCTCTTTGCGATTCGAGGTGCCGGACAACCGTAAGCCTCGGGATTCAAGGAGAGGCGCTTGCCAAGCGCCTTCCTCCAAACCGGGACTTGGCAAGTCACTCTCCTTGGGATAAGCGCATTCATGTCGTCCGCCGTCCCCGAATCCCCCGCCAAACCCGCCGCCCCGGCGGACCTGGAAATCAAAGATGCCCAGCTCATTTTCAACACCGTCTGGAAACAGCTCGAGGCCGACTATGGCCGGGAGCGCCTGCGCTTCCCGAAAGAGTTGATCCTGCTCGGCGGCGCCCCGGGCGCGGGCAAAGGCACGAACACCGACTTCATCCGCGAAGTGCGCGGCATCACAGCGGAGCCCATCGTGGTCAGCGCA
The DNA here is from genome assembly GCA_964452755.1 of uncultured Prosthecobacter sp. Taxonomy (GTDB): domain Bacteria; phylum Verrucomicrobiota; class Verrucomicrobiia; order Verrucomicrobiales; family Verrucomicrobiaceae; genus Prosthecobacter. The sequence goes on from CAYVQY010000004.1 coordinate 465,055, forward strand.
CTGCTGGACAGCCCCGAGGCGCAAAAACTTAAGGCGCAGGGCGGCATGGTGGGGGATCGCGAAGTGGTGGGCATCCTCATCCGCAAGCTGCTCGAACCGGAGCAGCAAAATGGCGCGATCCTCGATGGATTCCCGCGCACGAAGGTGCAGGTCGAGTGCTTGAAGATGCTCTTCGACGAGATGATCCGTCTGCGCCGTGACTTTTCCGAGACGCCCGACGCCGCGCATTTCAAGCAGCCGATCTTCCATATCATGGTGCTCTTCGTGGATGAGGCGGAAAGCATCGCGAGACAGCTGAAGCGTGGAAAGGAGGTCCTGGCGCACAACGAAGAGGTGCGGAGTTCCGGCCTAGGCGAGCTGTGGGAGGAACGCGCCACCGACTTCGATCCGGCGCTGGCGCGGAACCGCTACAAGGTCTTCAAAGAGAAGACCTACGATGCACTTGTCTCGCTGAAGTCGATCTTCCACTACCACTTTATCAATGCCCAGGCCCCGCTGGAACTGGTGCAGGACAACATCATCCGCGAACTCGAGTATCAAAGCTCGCTGGAGCTCGATCCGCGCACTTTTGACCAGCTTCGCGACCTGCCGCTGGCCAGCGAAATCGTCCGCCATGCGCGCCAGGATCTCGTGCGCCGGCTGGACGCGTACAAGGTCGGGAAGCCGGAGTTGATGAAGGCCGTCGTCGCGTTCATCCAGGACAAGATGATGCCCATCGTCGTCCGTCATGCCATTTCCGGTCGTGCGGACATCAACACCGAGGACCAGCTCTTCCACGATCCCGAGGCGCTGGCGATGCTCATCGACATCTTTTCCGAGCGAGGCTTTCACGCCACGGCGGACCTGCACCTCATCGAGATCCCCCAGCGTTTCGATCTTCAGTCGGGAGAGATTCACTGCCGTAAGAAGAAGGTCTTCCGCTTCCGAATCATCTTCAAGGGATCCGAGATCCGGCGCGGATAAGCGGCCATGCCCCCTTCCCGTCTCGACTTCAAACTCGATGCCCGTGCCAGCGGTTCGCGGGCGCGTGCGGCCACGTTTCAGACGCTGCACGGCCGCATCCAGACACCGCTTTTCATGCCGGTGGGCACGCAGGCGACGGTGAAGGCGCAGACGCCAGAATCGCTGCAGGCTTCGGGCTCGCAGATTCTCCTCGCGAACACCTACCACCTGCTGCTGCGGCCCGGGCCGGAGGTGTTTGAGAAAATGGGCGGCATCCATCGCTTCATGAAATGGCCGGGCTCGGTGCTCACGGACTCGGGTGGCTATCAAATCTTCTCGCTGCCGCATTCGCGGTCGATGACGGAAAAGGGTGCCGTGTTTCAGAGCTATGTGGATAACCGCCGCATCCTGCTGAGCCCGGAACTGAGCATCCAAACGCAGCGCAGCATCGGCAGCGACATCATGATGGTGCTCGACCAGTGCATCCCGAGCACGGCGGATGAAAAAGCCGCCCGCAAGGCCCTGCAAGTCACGCAGCGCTGGGCCGCAAGGAGCCTCGCCGCACGGGAAGATTCGCCGCAATCGCTGTTCGCCATCGTGCAGGGTGCCCTGTATCCGCATTTGAGAAAGGAAAGCGCAGCCGGACTTGTCGAGATGCCCTTCGACGGCTTCGCCATCGGCGGACTGGCCGTTGGGGAGGAGAAACACCAGCGCGAGGACGTTTGCGAGCTCACCGCCGCGCTGCTGCCGGAGGACCGCCCGCGCTACCTCATGGGGGTCGGCACGCCGGTGGACCTGCTGGAGGCCGTGCATCGCGGCGTGGACATGTTTGACTGCATCATTCCGACGCAGGTCGCGAAACGCGGCACCGCCTTCACGTCACGTGGCATCGTCGAGTTGCGTCGATCGGTTTACAAATTCGCCGATGAGCCGCTGGATGCCGCCTGCTCCTGTCCTGTGTGCGCCACCCACTCACGCGCCTACCTTCATCATCTCACCAAGACACAGGAGACGCTTGGCTGGACGCTCGTCGGCCAGCACAACATCCACTTCTACCACCAACTCATGCGCGAGGTGCGGCAGAGCATCCTCGAAGACCGCTTTCTGCCGCTCTACCAAGAGCGCCGGCCCCTCCTGCAGGAGGAAGACATCGATCATCCGGTCACGCCGCCGAAACGAGGCAACACGACCACCGTCATCGAAATCGGCCGCTACGAGCTGCATGGTTCCTCCATTCGCCACCTCGACAGCGGGATGTTGCTGCCCGCCGAGATCCGTGAAGACCTCCCGCAGTTGATGCTCCTGCTCAATGATGACACGGGCCAGCCGCTTGTGGTCTGGGACATCGGCCTCGGCACGGGAGCGGCCGCCCTCTCAGCGATCCTCGCCTGCGAAGCCGCTGCTCAAAGGCGGCCGGTGCGACCGATGCACATCGTGAGCTTCTCCAACGACCGCGACGCGCTCAAACTCGCCCTCGGTCACAAGAAGATCTTCCCCTGGCTCCGTCACGGAGCGGCGGACACCCTTTTGCATCGCGGTTCATGGAAGTCCCGCTTCTGCAAAGGCCTGAGCTGGTCGCTCGCGGACGAGGAGGAACCTCCCGCCCCCGCTTTGATCCTGCACACGCCGATGCCTGACGTGGATTCCGACATCAGCAGGCACGAATGCCCGGTGATTGACCTGCTTGCGCCGTCGCCGGGCAGCCGCTAGTCATGCGGACCTCATGTCCACCATCGTTGTCACTCAGAAAAACGGCGTCGCCTACATCGGTGCCGACACGCTCAGTTGTCTCGGCTCCCTGCGCCAGAAAGCGCAGCATGTCGTCAACAAGACGAAGATCACCAAGATCGCCGACACCTTCATCGGCCTGACCGGCACGTCGGCCAGCCTGGTGGTCATGAACAGCTACTTCGCAAATCCCGAGCGTCCGCGTGATTTCTCCTCCTGCGAGGCCATTTTCGAGACCTTCCGCCATGCGCACCACTGGCTGAAGGCGGAGTACTTCATGGCCGCCATGCCGGACAAGGGCGAAGAGTACGAAACGACGCAGTTCTACGGCCTGATGGCGAACGAGCACGGTATCTTCGCCATTTACTCGTACCGCTCCGCCCAGCAGTTCCACAAATTCTGGGCCGCAGGTTCCGGGCGTGACTACGCGCTGGGCGCGATGCAGGCGGCGTATGACAAAGGCAAGACGGCGGAAGAAGTCGCCCGCGCCGGGCTGGAAGCCGCCGCCGAGTTCGACAGCGCCAGCAGTGCGCCTTTTGAAATTCACAACGTGCCGTTGCTCGCCGCGAAGAAACCCCGTGCGAAGCGCAAGAAATAGGCACCGCCAACTTTCATCTCCCACCCAACCATGAAGAGACTCATCCTCATCCTTGCTGCGGCCACCGCCGCCTTTGCCGACGGCCCGAAAGACAACGAAGCGGACACCGTGCGTCCGATTCCACCTACCGGCGTCGAAGTGCCGGAGGCGGACCGCGCACGTCTCACCGCAGGCTTGCAGAAGCTCCGCTCAGCCATCGACGAAGCCGCCAAGGCGCAGGCCAAGAACCCCAAACTCACCGACTTGCTTCCCGACATCGAGATTTATCACAAGGCCGTCGATTGGGCGCTGCGCTACAACGAAGTCCACAAGCTCGGCGAACTCAAAGGAGCGGATGAAATCATCGCCGAAGGGCTGCAACGCGCCGAGGCCTTCAAAAGCGGCCAGGCGCCGTGGACGAAGCAGAAGGGCCTCGTCGTGCGCGGCTACCGCTCAAAGATCGACGGTTCCGTGCAGCCCTACGGCCTGGTGATTCCGGAAAGCTACGTCGGCGCTCCTGTGCGTTTGGACATCTGGTGCCACGGGCGCGGTGAAACCCTGAGCGAACTCGCTTTCATGGACCAGCGCCGCAAGCAGCAGGGCCAGATTTCCCCGAAAGGCGCCATCGTCCTGCATCCTTACGGCCGCTACTCCTGTGCAAACAAATTCGCGGGTGAGATCGACCTGATGGAAGCCATCGACCACGCCAACAAGTTCTACGCCATTGACGAGGACCGCATCATCGTGCGCGGCTTCAGCATGGGCGGCGCGGCGACCTGGCAGTTCGCGGTGAACTATGCGGAGAAATGGTGCGCGGCCAATCCGGGCGCGGGCTTCTCGGAGACACCCGAGTTCCTCAGCACTTTCCAAGGGGAAGACGTCAGCAGCGCCCCTTGGTATCAGAAGAAGCTCTGGCACTGGTACAATGCGACGGACAACGCCCTGAACCTCGAAAACTGCCCGACCGTGGCCTACAGCGGCGAGATCGACAAACAGAAGCAGGCCGCCGATGTGATGGAGCGCACCCTGCGCGGCGAGAACGTGGACATGCTGCACATCATCGGCCCGCAGACCGCGCACAAGATTCATCCCGACTCCCTCGTCGAGATCGAGAAGCGCCTGGCCAGCATCGCCGCCATCGGCCGCCGCCGCGCGCCGAACGAGGTCCATCTTTCCTGCTGGTTCCTGCGCTACAACCGCATGCACTGGGTCACCATCGACGCGCTGCAGGAGCACTGGGTCCGCGCCCGCATCCACGCCCGCATCACGGGCCACTCCGAAGTCACCGTGAAGCTTCAGAACATCACCGCCTTCACCCTGGACATGCCCAGCGGCCACAGCCCTCTCTCGCTGCTCCACAAGCCCACCGTGCTCATCGACGGCCAGGCGCTCGAGGTCACACGCCCGAAGCTCGACCGCTCCTGGCGGGTGCGTTTCCAGCTCAAGAACAGCAAATGGGTGCAGATGCTCGATTTCGAAGAAGCCGAAGGCCTGGTGAAAAAGCACGGATTGCAGGGCCCCATCGACGACGCCTTCATGGACAGCTTCCTCTTTGTGAAACCCACGAAGGCCGGCTGGAATGAAAAAGTGAACGCATGGACGAACGCGGAACTTGAACGGGCGCAGTTCGAGTGGCGCCGCCAGTTCCGCGGCGACGCGCCGATCAAGGATGACAGCGCCGTCAGTGACGCCGACATCGCGGCGAACAACCTCATCCTCTGGGGCGATCCGCAGAGCAACGCCATCCTCGCCAGGATCGCCGACAAGCTGCCGATTCAGTGGTCGAAGGACAAACTGATCGCGAATGGCCAGACTTACGATTCCGCCACCAACGCGCCGATCCTGATCTACCCGAACCCGCTCAATCCGGAGAAGTATGTCGTCATCAACAGCAGCTTCACCTACCGCGAGTACGACTACCTGAACAACGCCCGACAGGTGCCAAAGCTGCCGGACTGGGCCGTCGTCGATCTCACTCAACCGAAGACCACGCGGGCACCCGGCGGCATTGCGGACGCGGGATTCTTTGGCGAAGCCTGGGAGTGGAAGCCCGCACCCAAGCAGAAGTAAGCCATGCGACGCCTTCTCCCGATTCTCGCTGTTCTGGCGCTCGCTCAATGCGCCAGCTCGCAGTCACCGAAAGTCGAGACCGCTTTCACGAACAGCCTCGACATGCCCTTTGTCCGCGTGACGGCCATCGACGCGCTGGTATGCCGTTTCGAGACGCGGGTGAAGGACTACCGGCCCTTCGCCGAAGAAACGAAGGTCGAGTGGCCGAAGCCCCTGTTCCTGCAAGGTGACGACCATCCCGCAGTGAACGTCAGTTGGAAGGAAGCGGTCGAGTTCTGCGAGTGGCTCGGCAAAAAGGAGGGGCGCAGCTACCGCCTGCTCATGGACACCGAATGGAGCCTGCTCGTCGGCCTCAGGGAAAAGCCGGAGGTGGCTCCCATGCTGCAACCTGCGAGCGCCGGCCACTTCCATTGGGGAACGCGCCCGGTGGCCAAGGATGTGGGCAACCTCTGCGACGAAGCCTTCGGCAAGAAGTACCGCAACAGCTACGACGGCCCGTGGCTGAAGATCAATGACGGCCACGCCACCACCGCGCCGGTGGCCAGCTATCCGGCGGACGCCAACGGGCTCTACGACGTCTCCGGCAATGTGTGGGAATGGATGGACGGCTGGTACGATCCGCCCAAAAACACCCTGCGCATCGTCCGCGGCGGCGCCTTCCGCACCGCCAGCGAAAAGCGTCTCATGGCCTCTTTCCGCGGCCCGGACCCGCACACCGTCCATCTCGACAGTGTGGGCTTCCGGATCGTGTGCGAGAAGAAGTGAAATTCTGGCAGCTTAAAGTTGCCCTGTTCCTGCGGAACAGGGTTCCTTGTTGCGCAGCAACAAGGCTACTTTCTCACGCCATCAGCGGCGGCTGCATCTCAAAGGGCGGAATCCGCGTGCACACGCGGCGTCCATCCGGCGTCGTCCCAAAAAAGGAGCCCGTAGCGGTGCTATCCGACTTGATGACGTGGTAGGAATTGTAGCTGAAGGCCTCCCCGGGAGAGAGATTCGGGAACTGGCCCACCACCCCGTCCCCCTCGACCACCATGGTGTCACCGTCCGTGTCACGGACGATCCACTTCCGGCCAAAGATGCGCACCGTCTCCTCCGAGTCGTTGTGGATGGAGAGATGATAAACAAAGGGATGCGGTCGGTCAGGCGGGGCGGGCCGCGTCGGATCGTAGGCGATGCTGTCCACCGTGACCGTCAGTCCATCTATGGGCTCGAATTGCATGGCGGATTCTAGTTCATGGCCGTTCTCTCACAAGCAGGGTTTGCAAAAAGCAGGCCGGCTCCTACCATCGTTCCCACTCCGATCATGCGCTCCCCACCCGTCGTTCTCACCATCGCAGGCTCCGACTCGTCGTGCGGCGCGGGCGTGCAGGCGGACCTGAAGGCGATCTCCGCCATGGACGGCTTCGGCTTGAATGCGCTGACGAGCGTCGTCTCCGAGACTCCGGGCATCGTTTCGCAGGTCCGGCTCATGGATGCGGATTTCATCGCGGATCAGATGCGCGTGCTGCTGGACGGATTCCCGGTCGCTGCGGCCAAGACCGGCATGCTGGGCGGCAAAGAGCAGGTGCAGGCGGTCGCTGAGATCTGGAAACAACGCGGACACAACCGCATCCCGCTGGTCGTGGATCCCGTCATGGTGGCCACCAGTGGCGGACGCCTCCTCGCTGACGAAGCCGTGCTTACGCTGGTCGAAGAACTGCTGCCGTTGGCGACACTGATCACTCCGAACATGGACGAGGCACTCGTGCTCTGGGATCGCGAAGTGGTCACGCTTGAAGACATGGCCGCCTGCGCCCGTGAGCTGAGCGCGAGGTTTGGCACATCGGTGCTGGTCAAAGGCGGGCACCTCAGCGGGGAGGCCGCCGACGTCCTCTGCCACGATGGCGCCCTCTCCTGGCACACCGCACCGCGCACGGCGGGCGTACACACTCACGGCACCGGCTGCACCTTTTCCGCAGCCATCGCCACCTGCCTGGCTCGCGGCTTGACCGTGCCGAAAGCCGTGGCTGAGGCCAAGCAGTTCGTCAGCCGCGCCATCGCGCAGCATTTCACCTGGCAGAGTGCTGAAGCACATGTCGTGCATGCTCTGAACCACCTCCAGCAGACCCTCGCATGAAACGATTCGCGATCATTCTGGCCATCAGCACGGTCGCCGTCGCCGCCGATCCGGAGGCTGCCAAAATCAGCCAAGCCGGCATTCAGAGCGCCTTCCGCATCCTGCAGAAGGAGTACATCCGCAGCAACGACCTCACCTTTGACGAACTCAACCGCGCCGCGCTGGCCGGACTGCTGCGGCGGCTCGACTTTGGCGCGGAACTCGTTTCCCGGGAACTCGAAGAAGTCCCCGACGCCCTCAAAGGCGTGCAGGCCGAGATGCTCACACCGCAGACCGCCTACCTCCGCCCGCTGGCGCTCACCCAACGCGAGGTCGGAGAAATCGAACAGCACCTGAGTCGGTTCATCGAAGCGAAAGCCACCCATCTCATTCTCGACCTGCGCACGCCAGCACCGCCCGGCGGTTTCAATGACGCGGCGGACCTGCTGAGTCTCTTCGTGCCGAAGGGCGAGGTGCTTTTCAAGATGAAGCAGATGGGGCAAAGCCGCGCCGAGGCGGAGACAAACACCCGCGAGCCGGTGTGGACGCGGTCGTTGCTGGTGCTCGTCGATGAGGAAACCAACAACCTCGGGGAAACGATCGCCGCCGTGCTGCGTCTGCGTCGCCAGGCGCTCCTGATCGGCGGACCGACCCAGGGTGCCGCAGTGCGCTATGAAACCGTCCCGGTGGACGCCGACTGGTCGCTGCGTTTCGCCCGCGCCGAGGTCCTCCTGGCCGATGACAGCTCCGTTTTCAAAAAAGGACTGAAGCCCGACTTCGAAATCCTGCTCGACACCGCGACGAAGCATCAGGCCTTCGAGACCAGCGCCAAGACCAATGTCAAGAACGCCATCACCGACCAGCCGCGCATGCGCTTCAACGAAGCAGCCCTCGTCGCCGACCAGAACCCGGAACTCGACGCCTACATCCGCCGCTCCGCCGGTGAATCCCTTCCCGAGGACGCGCTCAAACCCCGCGACACCGTACTGCAGCGAGCCCTCGACCTCATCACCACACGCACCCTATTCGAGGGCGCTAAAATCGACTGGAAACCCAAGCCTGCCACCAGCGGCGAGCCCGCCGCACGCAAAGCCGTTCCCGTGAAACCATGATCGAGATTCCCGACAAAATCGAAACCGTGGCGACCATTCACGAGGTGCTCAGCGACCGTACCTGCCACGCCCTGCTGCCGAATGGAAAGCAGTTCTTCGGATTCACCCCGAAGGAACTGGCCACCTTCCCGCTGCACGCCGGAGGAAAGGTCCGCGCACAGCTAAACGTCGCCGACTTCTCTCGCGGAGAGATGCTGGGCAGCGTGGACGACGCGTAGCCCAAGGAAAAGGGGCTCCGACCCCTTGGAGCCTTCCAGAACGGGCTGAAGCCCGAACTACGAACGATTCACGGCTTGAGCCAATACTCGAAGAAGCGGTAGATCTGCTCGTTCGACTCCTCGTTTGGCGAATGATCGGGACGGTTGGTCATGGCGACGCGCCCGGTGACTCCTAGCAGCTTGTTCACCGCGATGGCATGGTTGAGCGCCGCCCAGCGCTTCGGCGGATCTTCAGCGCCGCCGGAGACGAGAAACGGACGCGGGGCCATCAGCGCGTGCAGCTCCTGCAGGTTGTGGCCTTTTTCGATCAGCAACTTGTAGGCGCCGGTGCGCGGACTCGTGTCGCTCACGAGGCCGGGCTTGCGGGTGACCGCCGGATCGAGTCCCAGATACCAGGGCTCCTGGTAGTTGATGCTGCCGCGCGTTTCATCAAAGACGATGCCCGGATCACTCCAAACGGCGCAAGCGTACTTTTCCCACAGGCAGGAGCCGAAGAGCGCCCACTTGCCGCCATACGAGTGCCCGACGATGCCGATGCGCGACGAATCTACCTGCGGCAGGGACGCGAGCGCCTGCCACATGTTCGCACTGACGTAACCGAGATACGAAAGCGGCTGGCACTGCGCCCCGGCGCTCAGGACCGGCTTCCGCGCATCACCGCCGGGTGAACCAATGCAGAGCGTCACAAAGCCGCGCCGCGCCAACTGCCAGGCAAAGTCACGCAGCGGTTTGTCGCTCAGACCGGCACTGGTTTCAGGATCGTAGTAGGGAACGAACACGGCCGGACGCCTCCCCTCCGCCGCAGGCAGCAGCAGGTAGCCGTCACCTGTCTGACCGGGTGCGATCTCGATGCGAATCCTCCTCTGCGTGATGCCTTCGTCACGCGTCGTCGATTCAAGCACCTCCATTTTCGGATTCTCGATCACCTCCGGCCACTCCCCCATCATCTCGTGCCATTTCGTCAAGATCTCCCACCGCCGCTCCGCCCATTGCTCAGCCGACGTGACCCGGCGCCCGTCATTGAAGACCAGCGGCGATTCCCCCGGCGACAACTGACCCGCGTAATCGGCAGGCACCTGGGTGAAGGGCGGATCGGCAGCCTGGGCGATCAGGGCGGCGGCGAAAAGGAATGTGAGTCGTAGGATCATGCGAGGATGGTACACGAACGCTGATTCGACCATCATCCATTCTCACGAAAAGGCATTCACAACTCAGGGCGCTGGCGCAAACACATTCCCCAGCGGCAGCCAGCGAGCGGTCCAGGTGCCCTGATCCAGAAAGCTCACCTCGATGATGCCGCCGCCGTTGCGCGGCTCGTTCTGAACCAAGAGCAGGTTTCCCATCGAGTTGCTCTCGGCTCGACATTGTTGATTTCGCATGCTAAGCACCCCGCCCCATGCCAACACCCGCCAACCGCATCGACGCCCGTTTCGCCGCTCTTCGTGACGCGAAGAAGAAAGCCTTCGTGGCCTACGTCTGTGCCGGTGATCCCACGCTCGACGCGACCATCGACATCGTCCTGGCGCTCGAACGTGCCGGTGCCGACATCGTGGAGCTGGGGCTGCCGTTTTCCGATCCGCTGGCCGACGGTGTCGTCAACCAGATGGCCGCCGACCGCGCCTTAAAGGCGGGAGCGACAACGGCTGGCGTGCTGGAGATGATTCGGAAACTCCGCACCAAATCGCAGGTGCCGCTGGTGCTCTTCACCTACCTCAATCCCGTCTATACCTACGGCTACGAGCGCTTCCACATCGACGCGGCCGCCGCCGGTGCGGACGGTGTGCTCGTTTTGGACCTGCCGCCGGACGAAGCGGCGCAAAATGCCGAGCTCAAGCCCACGCCGGAACTCAGGCACATCCAGCTCATCGCCCCCACCAGCCCAGCGGAGCGCATCGCCAGCATCGCCAAGAGCGCCGAGGGTTTTGTTTATTATGTCAGCCGCCTCGGCGTCACCGGAGCGCAGGCGGAGATCGCCACGGGCATCGCCGAGCAGGTCGCCGTCATCAAAGCGGCCACCGAGGTGCCCGTGTGCGTCGGCTTCGGCGTCTCCAACCCCGGGCAGGCCGCCGAGATCGCCGGCAAGGCCGACGGCGTCGTTGTTGGCAGCGCTATCGTCAAACTCATCGAACAAAACGGCTCCAGCCCAGACTGCGCCGCGAAGGTGGAAGCCTTCGTGAAGCCGCTGGTCGAGGCCGTCCACGCCCTCTGAATTCCCCATGACCCTGAACTTCACCAAAATGAACGGTGCCGGCAATGACTTCGTCATGCTGGACAATCGCGACCGCAGCCTCGCGCTGACCAAGGACCAGATCGAGAAACTCTGCGACCGCCACCGCGGCATCGGAGCCGATGGACTTCTCTGCGTGGAGCCCGCCACCGAAGGCGGCGACTTCAAAATGCGCTACTACAACGCCGACGGCGGGGAGGCCGAGATGTGCGGCAACGGTGCGCGCTGCTTTGGCCGCTTCGTCAACCACCTGCACGACAACAAGCTGACGAAGATTAATTTCGAAACTCTCGCGGGCATGATTTCCGCCGAATTTGAGGGCGATCAGGTGCGCATCAACATGAGCGCCCCGCACGCCCTCAAGCTCTCGCAACTCCTCACCGTGGCAGGTGCCGGACTGACGGTGCACAGCGTCAACACCGGCGTGCCGCATGCCGTCGTGTTCGTCGATGACCTGGAAAACGTCCCCGTTTGCGAGTGGGGCGCGGGCTTGCGCTACCACGAGGCCTTCCAGCCGAAAGGCACGAATGCCAACTTTGCCAAGGTCCTCGCACCCGGCAGCATCTCCATCCGCACCTACGAGCGTGGGGTGGAGGATGAAACGCTCGCCTGCGGCACCGGCATGGTCGCCTGTGCATTGATCCACCACGAACTCACCGGAGCGCCGAGCCCCGTCAGCGTCCTCGTCAAAGGTGGCGACACACTGAAAGTGGGATTTGAGGAGCCGTCGAAGAGCCACTACACCAACGTCACCCTCTTCGGTCCGGCAGATTTCGTTTTCCAAGGCACCGTTCAACTCTAAGCTCTTCGCCCTACGCCTCCCATGTTCGCCGGAACCCACACCGCCATTGTCACCCCTTTTAAGAACGGCCAAATTGATGAAGCCGCGCTCAAGTCGATTGTCGATTTCCAATTCGACAACGGCGTGACGGGCATCGTGCCCTGCGGCACGACCGGGGAATCCCCGACGCTCGATCACGATGAGCATGAGCGGGTCGTCAAACTCAGTGTCGAATTCGCCAAGGGCCGCGGCGGCGTCATGGCAGGCACAGGATCAAATTCCACGCGTGAAGCCATCGAATTGACGCAGGAAGCCGAGGCTGCTGGGGCGACCGCGTCGCTGCAGGTGGCTCCTTATTACAACAAGCCGACGCCTGAAGGCCTGTATCAGCATTTCAAGGCGATCGCCGACAACACGAAGCTCCCGATCATGCTCTACAGCATCCCCGGACGCTGCGGCATCGACATCGGTCTCGACGTGCTCGTGCGCCTGGCCGAGAGCTGCCCGAACATCCGCGCCATCAAGGAAGCGGGCGGCAATCCTGAGCGCGTGAGCCAGATGAAGCAGATGCTGCCGGCTGATTTTGAGATCCTTTCCGGCGATGACGGACTCACCCTGCCCTTCATGTCCGTGGGTGCGGTCGGCATCGTCAGCGTGGCGGGAAACCTCATCCCGAAACCGCTTAGCGAGATGGTGCAACTGGCCCTGAAAGGGGACTATGCCGCCGCTTTGAAGATCCACGCGAAGTATTACCCGCTGTTCGCCGCTTTCCTGAAACTGGCCACCAATCCCATCCCCATCAAAACCGCGATGGCGCTGGCCGGTCACTGCAGCGACGAACTGCGACTGCCGCTCGTCGGCATGGAGCAGGCCAAGGTCGATGAACTGACCGCCACGCTGAAGAAACTCGAGATCATCGGCTAGAGGCTGGACAGGACGCCCGCATTCGGCATGAGTGCCTGCATGCGTCGCCTTCGTGTCATCTGCCTGCTGCCGCTGCTGGGACTCAGCAGTTGCACCTACCTGATCGGGAAGGCGGCCAAGATGGGCATGTTTGACAAGCACCTGGAAAAAACCAAGGGCACAGGAAAAGCGAAGCTCGTCGGCACCATCGAGATGGTGAATCCGGAGCAGAATTATGTTCTCATCAACTGCGCCGAGCGGCTGAACATCCCGGCAGGAACGGAGATCGTGGCGCAGGGCGCTGATGGAACGAAGGCGACGCTGAAGGTCACGCCGGAGCGCAAGGGGAACTACATCACCGCAGACATCACGGAGGGCGAACCTAAGGTGCAGGATCTTGTGCTCTACCGGCTCCGGCCGGGCGATCTTCAGCTTCCTGGAGCGCTTCCGGGTGCCACGCCGGACTTCCCCCATGAAGGACCGCCGGTGAATCTCACCCCCATCATGCCGGCAGATGTCATTCCCCCGCTCGGCACGCCTTTTCAGCCCATGGGAGTTCCGCCGCCACAACCTGCTGTTCCGGCACTCCCCCTTCAGCCAAGTGCGACACCGCCGCCGCCGACTCCCATTCCCTTGGATGAACCGCTCCCCGATCCGAGCAAGCTGCCGCCCGTCATCCGATGATCTCAGAACACGAGGCGCTCGAACGTATCATGGAGGCGGTCAGTCCGCTGGCATCCACAGAGGTGGAGTTGCTGGATGCGCTCGGCCGCTTTTCTGCGGCCGATGTGACCGCCACCGTGCCCAACCCGGCCTTCGACATGTCGTCCATGGACGGCTATGCGCTGCGCGCGACCGAAAGCGCCGCAGGCGGAAAACTGCGGGTCACCGGCGAACAGCCGGCTGGGCTGGATCGCGGCTTGCAGGTCGAATCCGGCCAGGCCGTCCGCATCTTCACCGGTGCCCCGATTCCGGCAGGAGCCGATGCTGTGATCATGCAGGAAGATGTCCGCCGGGAGGATGAGTACATCGTCTGCACCGACCCGGTCGTGAGTGGAGAAAACATCCGCCGGGCTGGCGCCGACCTGTGCGCGGGCCAGTTCGTCCTGCGCCGGGGAGAAAAGATCACTCCGGGGCGGCTTGCGGTGCTGGCCTCGCAGGGGCTGGAGAAGATTCGCGTCGGAGCAGTGCCGAGCGTGGCGGTGCTGAGCACGGGTGACGAACTGGTAGCCCCGGGCGGCGGGCCGCTGCGGGCCGGGCAGATTTACAATTCGAACGGTGTGATGCTGCGTGGCCTGCTCTCCGGCCTGGGTATTCGCAATAGCACGCAGGCGCACTGCCGCGACGATCTGGAGGCGACGGTCGAGACGCTGCGGAAGCTGATGGACGAGCATGACGTCGTGCTGCTCAGCGGCGGCGTTTCCGTCGGCGATCACGACCAGGTCAAACCCGCACTGAAGCTGCTCGGCGTGGAACCCGCGCTGTGGCGGGTGAAGGTGAAGCCGGGCAAGCCTTTCCTCTTCGCCACGCGCCAGGAGCCGCACCCGACGCAGATCTTCGGCCTGCCGGGGAATCCCGTTTCCTCGTTCGTAACCTTCATGCTCTTCGTGCGCCCCGCCTTGCTGAAAATCATGGGCGCGACCGGGGACAGCCTCGTCCCCCGACTGATCCCGGTGACGACGGGAAGCGCAATCGGGAACGACGGCGAACGCCCGCACTACCTGCGCGGCACGATCTCAGGCGGCAGATTCATGCCCTTCGGCCTCCAGCAGAGCCACGCCCTGCTCTCTTTGAGCCGGTCGGGAGCGCTGCTGCGGCTGGAGGCCGGGCAAAGTCTGCAGGCTGGCGATGCCGCCGAAGCCTGGTTGCTGGATTGAGAGGTTGCGCACCCGGCGGGAGCCGTCATTCTGAGCGCTCTTTTTTATGGAACACGTTCTCGTCATCACCCGCAGCCTCTTCGACGAACTCGGCAGTTTTCAGGGCTTTCAGCCGGATGCCCCGCGCTATCTACACGCCATGCTCACGCCCGGTGCCAATTATTTCATCGAGCGGCCAGCCGCTGAACAGGATCCGTCCCACAAACAGCTCATCCCCTACACCATCTTCCATCACGCGGGCCGCTACCTGAGCTACACCCGCGGCGGAAGCTCCGGGGAAAAGCGCCTGGTGGCCAAGCGCTCCATCGGCATCGGCGGTCACATCAACCCGGTGGACGCCGGCCAGGACGGACTCGGAGAAACGATGTACTACAACGGCGTCGAGCGAGAGATGGCCGAGGAACTCGTGATCGGCGGGACCCACACGCAGAAGGTGATCGGACTCATCAACGACGACGCCACCGAAGTCGGCAGCGTGCATCTCGGCGTGGTTCATCTTTTCGATCTCAGCAGCGATGATGTGAAATCGAATGAGGACGCCATCCAGGACTTGAGCTTCCACACGCTCGCGGAATTGCACGCGATGCGGGACCAGCTCGAAACATGGTCGCAGATCTGCGTGGACCACCTGTGGAACGTTCAAAAATAATTGAAATCGTCCCCCTAGGAAGAAATGCTTGTTTGTTCGCGCAACGAGTGTTTTCCTTCACCTTCATGGAAGAATCATCTCTCAGCGCCAAGGCGACCACCGTCGCACCGCTGAACGTACCCGCACTTGGAAGCAGTGCGGCGGAAGACCGGATTCTGGTGGAACGCGCCCAGGCAGGGGATACCAAGGCTTTTGATGATCTCGTTCGCAAATACACGCCGAAACTTTACGGCTTGGTCTATAACATGACCTCCAACCGGGAGGACACTGCGGACGTCCTGCAGGATGTGTTTGCCAAGGCCTACCGCTCCATCAAGCGGTTCATGGGCAAGTCTTCTTTCTACACTTGGATTTACTCCATCTCAGTGAACATGACCCTCAACTTCCTCAAGAAGCGCGGGCGCCATCACAAGGTCAGTCTTGACGATGTAGATACCGGAATTCATAACGATCCCGAATTCATCCGCGTGACCACCGCCAACTCCGGAGTGGCCAGGGAAGTAAACATTCACGAACTGCAAAAAAGGTTGAACGCCGCCATGATGAAGCTGTCCGAAGACCACCGCACGGTGGTGACTTTGTACGATGTTCAAGGACTCCAACATGCCGAAATCAGCAGGATACTCGGAGTCTCGGAAGGCACTGTCAGATCGAGACTCTTTTACGCCCACAGGCTCCTCCAGAGCTATCTTGAAGATTTTGTGAAATAACCAAGCTGCCCTCACAAAATGAATCATCAAAACACGTCAGATGCCGAGAATGAATTCGAAGCCGTTCAGCGACTGATTCGCCTCAAGAGGTTCGAGTTGCCCGACGAAGACTTCACCGAGAACTTCCTGCGTGAGTTCCACCAGCGCCAGCGGGCCGAAATGCTCAAACAGTCTGCCTTTACACTGCTCGCGGAGCGAATGATGACTTGGTGGAACCATCTGCTCGTTCCCAAATGGGGGATGGTCGGCGCAGCCGCTGCTGTTTGCGTCATGGGGGCCTGGATGGCTCTTCAAAATCGGGAACCAGCCATCGTCACGTCGACACCGACGGTTCCGGTGATTGAGGAAAAACCCTTCATCCCGAAAATGGATCTCAGCGACCTGCCCATGGCGAACATCACCGAGCGTGGCAATGCAAAGCTCGAAGAGTCGCTGCTCCGTAAACACCTGGAGATCCGGCCTGCGCTGGAAAGCACCGTGTCTCCCCTGCCCGCAGGCACTTGGCAGGTTCCAAGCGAACAGAATGCCGTCCCGGCCATTCACGATGGTGTTGATGCCGGGAAACGCTAGTCCCTGAAATCCCGCTTCATTGGTCCTTTTTTCCGCATTACGGGAAGGACAAGACTCCGGGGATTCACATGACTTGATGAACGAGGTATTGCCCGTTGAATTTTCAAGCGAGGCAGTGCTGAAAATTCAGAGAATTCACGCCCCTTCGGCAGGCGTCTAATTTTTGCTTATGGCTGCATACGTCCTGTATTCCTTGAGACCTCGGCCTGTGCGGACAACATCATCATGCGTAGTTCCTCATTTTCCGGTATCAGCCGAATAGCCTGACGGTAGTGTTCGATAGCCCGATGAGGGAGCCCCGTCTGCTGATAAATAATACCCAACGCCTTGTGCGCCATCGGATCATCCGGAACGGCGTCCAAAATCTGCCGGAAGATGCCCACGGCTTCGTCGTAGCGTCCGACGCCAGCAAAGCCCAGTCCGAGTGTGAATGCGACGGGCACCTTGTTAGCCGCCGTTTCATCGACTTTGATCAGCTTGAAAGTCGTGTTGAGGGATTCCTTCGGCCTGTTGAGCCGGAGCAGGGAGTTGGAGAGATTGAGGAGACCATTCTGAAACCTCGGCTCAATCTCAAGAGCCTTTCGATAGCAGTCCACAGCCTTTTCTTCCCGTCCGGTGCGGGAATAGGCAGTGCCTAGATTCCCCCAGGTTCTGAACTTTCCGGGACTCTTCGCCACAGTGTCCTTCCACAGACTTTCGTTGGTCCGCCAGACTTCATTCCGCGCACAGGTGGCCCACGACAACGCAACTACCGCCAATACCAGGAATGCGGGCGCGATCCGCTTGGTGGGAACTTGCCGGAAAGCCGCCAGCCGCCCCCAGTCCAGCAGACAGGCCGCGACGATGAAGATACCGACGGAAGGCACATAGGAGCGATGCTCAGCCATCATGTCAGGCAGCGGCACCAGACCGGACGACACTGAAACCGTGACAAAAAACCACAGCGTAAAGGCAAAAGCGGCGCGGAAGCGCACATCGTTACGACGGCATCTGAACAGCCAGCCGGTCACCGCCAGCAAAGTCACTAGGACCGAGAGGGATACCAGAACAGGCCCCTGCCATAACGATTCATATTTGGGCCATTCAGGATCAAGGTTCAGCCCGACTGGCCAGATCAAAAGCTTCAGATAGTGGGCAACAACAGTGAACTGCGTGAGCACATAGTGCCAGTGATTCATGGGGGCATCGCGCGAATTGACGATGTTCATCGACGCTTCGAAATCCAGGCCTCCGCTGTGGGCGGCCGCCGTCAGAACAACGAGCACCGGAATCAAGGGTGCGCACAGCAGCAGCGGCACGGCCGAAATGCACGCCTTCTTCAGGCCGCGCCCCCGCACCAGCCAGTCAATCATGACGGCGAGGAAAGGAACCATGAATGCGTTCTCTTTCGTCTGCATCGCGATCAACAGCGCAATGACCGCCCCCCCCCGCAGGAGCCAGACGCGTGAACGCACTACAGATGAAAGGGAGGTGAAATAAAGCCAGAGTGACAGCAAGGAAAAGAGCAGCACCATGGAGGTGAAGCGCTGAATGATGTAGGTCACCGACTCAGTCGCGAGCGGATGGGCGACAAAAAGAAAAGCGGCGGCGGACGCGATGAACAAACGCGACGCCGAGCTCAAAGCCCGCTCCTCCACCGAACGACGCAGGACCGACAGCACCAGGGCATAGATCAGCAGGGCGTTCAGCCAGTGGATGACGATGTTCGTGACCCGAAACCAGCGCGGCTCATAACCGTCCAGAAGGTAGTTCCAGTAAAAAGTCGCGTAGGAGACCGGACGGAGAATGAAATTCACCGCGTAGTCGGGATCCGACCCCATCTTGCCCGGGAGATTGGCAAACTCGGTAAAATTCGTCAGGTAACCGAAACTCCCGGGCCGGGCAAAAACCGGATTGTCGCGAAGATAGGTATGGTCATCGAAGGCCATCGGAAAATCCGCAGTCCAGGAATACAGCCCCGTGCAAAGCGCCAACAACGCGAAAGCCATGACTGCCGGCCATTTCATGCCACGCCCTTTTGAATCCGCATGTTCAGAATGAAGCTGGGCACCGGTCACCGGGGCTATGACATCCGTCGCGCCAGCACTTTCGATTTCAGCGGTCTTTGCCGGGTAGACTTCTCTTTTTTGTTTTTTGGACATGGCCAATCTGAAAAGGGTGAACTGGGGCCGAACTAATTTTCCCAATTCTGCCTCAGATGGACTTCTGAACGCAAAAGACAGTCATCGTGGCGGCTTCCGCCACATTCCGTCACCCCCCGTTTTCACGCACCCACTGACCAGCGCGCAGGTAGAGCTCCGCAGCGCTTCGAAGCTGCAGTTTTTCTTTGATCCGAGCCCGGTAGGTTTCGACGGTGGATTCCCCGAGACTCAGTTCCTGCGCCGTCTCGCGGGTGCTTTTCCCGCGGCCGAGCATTTGAAACACTTCCAATTCGCGATCAGCAAGGCTTTCGATCCCGGCGAGATCCGTGCTTTTTCTCTGGGTCATACGCTCCAACAGCCGTGCGGTCATGTGGGGGCTGGCATAGATTTCACCCTTCATGACGCTGCGGATGGCTTTAATGACCTCCGTTGACGCTTCATTTTTCGTGATGTAGCCCCTGGCTCCGGCACGCAAAGCGCGTTCGGCATAAAGATCCTCATCGTGCATCGAAAGTACCAGCACGTTCAACTCGATGCCCTGGGACTTGATGTTTTTGATCAGTTCCAGGCCGCTGGAGCCTCTGAGCGTGATGTCCACGATCGCGATGTCAGGTTTCCGCTCCTGGATCAATTTCAGGGCGTCGCCAATGTTGTCCGCCTCACCGCAGACGGAGAGCCCGAGGTCACGGTCGATCAACTGCGCCAGGTGCTCGCGGAACATGGGATGATCCTCGACGAGGAGCACTTTCAGGCGGCTGTCGTTGCTGGTTTTATTCGTGTTCATGGTGGGATGGTTCGGAAGAAGGCTTGAGGGGCATTCGACAGTGGACGCAGGTGCCTCCGCCGCTGCGGGCTGTAAAATCAAGGTTGGCTCCGAGAGCCTGGGCGCGATACCGCATCGTGCGCAGCCCCATTCCTTCGCCGCCAATGCATGACAATGGCGGCATTCCCTTGCCATTGTCTTCGATGGCGAGGGCAAACGTGCCGCCGTCCATCTTCACCGAGATGACCACCTCCGAGGCGGCACCATGCCGAACGGCATTGGCCACCGCCTCCTGAGCGATGCGGTAGAGATGCATGGAAACCTCGGGCTCGTCCGTCGGCACGTCCTCGCACTCTTTCACGATGATGGCGGCGCCGGTGAGGCCGCTCATCGTGTGTGCCAGATCATGCAGGGCGGCGGCCAGACCGCTGCGGTCCACGTGAACGGGAAAAATTCCCCGCGCCAGATTGCGGGCCTCGCTTACCGCCTGGTGGATCGATTCTTCGATCATCACCACATCCGCAGCCGCCTCCACTTGTTGCGCCTGCAGTTCCTCGGCAAGCACACGAGCGGCGCAGCCGATGGCTGCGAGATGCTGGCAGAGTCCGTCGTGCAAATCCTGGCCGATGCGCTGCTGTTCGTGCTCACTGACCTCGACGATGTCTTTCTCGAGCTGTCGGTGCTCCTCCAGAATGCGAATGTACTCGGCATCGGCATCTTGCTTCGTCCGCACGGCAGAAACCGCGTAGGCGACGACGCTGAAATAGAAAATTCGGTTCACCACGGCCAGCATCTGCGTGAGGCCCGTCTCATACGGCAGCCGATCCTCGTTGACCAGCCACCAGACGACTCCGGAGCACAGCGTGATGACGATGCCCACCCGGTGCCCGCCCCACCACACGGCGAGAACGATCGGCATGGCGTAGAGGATCAGCAGACTGACCTCCCAGCCCGTGGCTTCATCCAGCCAGCCGAGGATGAGCGTCAGCAGCAGGACGACGAGGGTGACGCGCGGAGCCGACTGCCCGCGCATGACCGTCGTGACCCGGGTGAACACGCTCCGTGGCTGCGGCTGGCCGTAGCGGCCTGTCTGACGTTTGGAAATCATGGCGTGGTCGCTTTCGCTTTCGCTTCACAAAGAAACGCATCGTAGTCACGAATATAGTCGCCCGGGTCGTAGGGAT
This sequence comes from uncultured Prosthecobacter sp., assembly GCA_964452755.1. Classification (GTDB taxonomy): domain Bacteria; phylum Verrucomicrobiota; class Verrucomicrobiia; order Verrucomicrobiales; family Verrucomicrobiaceae; genus Prosthecobacter. Next base: position 485,602 of record CAYVQY010000004.1, read on the forward strand.
GCGAGGCCAGCACCAGCAGCACGGAATCCGCGGAGTGCCGGTGCTCCAGTGCCCACACCATCGGCGGCACCAGGACGCCAAAAGTCGGCCGGTTCAGGTGGAACTCTTCACGGTTGCGCCCGTCATCGACGACCACGCGGCACTCCCCGTGCGTGCAGACCAGAAACTGGGAGCATATCCGGTGCGCATGCTCTCCACGCGTCTGTTCCGTCGGGATCGCGTAGGTCAGAAAGAATCGCTGCGGCAGAAACGGCAGCCCGCGGCCCACCTCCCCCACTGTCAGATGCCCGCGCACGTCGTCCAGCACGTGACGCATCTCAAAAAGCCGCACGCCGTGGACGGAGCACGTCGAAACCTGCGTCTCCCGGATCATGCCGGCCTCCCTTCATTTCCCACGACGGACCGCACCAGCGATTGCGGCTTCCCGGAGACCGTCAGGAAGGCCCGACCGACGTACTCGCCAATGATGCCGAGCATCAGCAACTGCGCACCGCTGAACACCGCCAGCGCCCCCATGAGCGACGCCCAGCCCGCCTGCTGGCGGCCGATCAGCAGCGTCTCGACGACCACCTCACCCAGCACCGCCGCCCCGATCAGGCACAGCACCACTCCCAGCACCCCGGCGATGCGCAGCGGCATGACGCTGAAGTCAAAGAGCAGGCTCAGCGCCAGCCGGACGAGTTTGCGCGGCGTGTAGCCGCTCTTCCCGCAGACGCGCTCGGCATGCCGCACGCTGAGCGTCTCGATCCGGTTCGTCGCGCCGATGATCAAGCCGTCGATGTAGGGATAGGGGCCTCGGTAGAGAGTGATCCGCTCCAGCAGTTCCCTTCGCAGCGCACGGAAACTGGAGAGATACAGATCCTTCGGCTTTCCGAGGAGGAAGCTCGCGCACCGGTTCGCCATGCGGCTGCACAGGTTTCTCAGCCAGTGGTGTTTCTTCTCCTCGTACCTCGAATAAACGACCTCCGCTCCGGTTTCATGGAGATGCTCCAGGAGCCGCACGGCCTCGCTCACCGGATTTTGCAGGTCATCATCCAGATTGACCACCATCCTGCCGCCGGTGTGGCGGTAGGCCTCCAAAACCGCCGCATGTTCACCGAAGTTCCTCGCCAGTTCCACCAGTTTGACCCGGGCGGGAAAATCCTCCAGCAGGGCCTGCGCTTTCGCAGCAGTGCCGTCCGTGCTGCCATCATCCACGAGGACCAGCTCCCAGGACCACTGCAATTTCAGTTCGCGAAAAGCCAGGAAGAGCTTCTCCAGCGCCTCCCCGGTGTTGAACAGAGGAATGACGAAACTCACGTCCATTCGCGACGTGTCCCGGCTCATGCCGCCCTCCCTGCGTCCGCCGCCACAGATTTCCCGGCCACCACAAAGACCGAAGACCCAAAGGGGACATGCAAAATCCGGCAGAGCCGGGCGTCCCACCTGCCAATAAAGGCCAGCAGACGGTTCAAGCATGCAGGCAACCGGGTGAGGTCCGACACCGCCCTGCTGCCTGCCTCGGCCTTCGGGCCTGTGAATCGCCGTTTGAGATACAGGGGGGCAGACAGCCAAGCATTCCAGTAGTGCTTCATTTCTAAATTCATCCTATGAACTTCGAGCCAATTCCGCACCTGACACAGTCTGTAGCGCCTAGCGCCACAAACCGCCTCATCGTGCGCCCCTCTAAGACATTCGAAAGCCGGGAGATTCAGCACCAGCACGCCCCCCGGCTTGAGCACTCTCAGCATCTCCGAAAGGGCCGCAGACTCGTCCACTTCCCGGTGGTAAAGCACATCCAGACACAGCACCGCATCGAACTCGGCATCCGCACACGGCAGCGCCTCCACCCTGCCCTCCCGCACGCTCTCGATGCCGCGCTCCCTGCAAAAGGCCAGCGCCCGGGCGGAGGCATCGATCCCCTGCACTTCCAGCCCGGGGAGCTTTTCCCGCAGACAGGCCATCATCCCGCCCGTGCCGCAGCCCGCATCCAGCACACGACCGTGTGGCGGCAGGCGTGATCGCAGCGCCTCCACCACCAGCCAGCGCAGCACGGCATACCACCAGTGGTGATCTTCCACATGCCGCATCCGGTCGTATTCAGCCGCCTGCATCACCGGACCTTTCCACCGCGTCACAAACCACGTGAACGGCCTCCTCGGATAAGTGCGGATGCAGAGGCAGCGTGAGCACTTCACGCGCCGCCGCCTCCGCGACCGGCAGTACGTCCGCGGTTTCAAACGCCGGCTGGCGATGCAAAGGCACCGGATAGTGAACTGCCGCCGGGATACCCGCCGCGGCGAGACTCTGGAGCAGAGCGTCCCGCTCCCCCGAACGCACGACGTAAAGATGAAAAGCATGCCCGCAGTCCGCCCGCACCACCGGCACACTCAGCCCCGGACAGCGCCCGAGCCGTGATGCATAAATCGCCGCCAGATCACGCCGCCGTTTGATGCCCTCCGGCAAAAACGGCAGCTTTGCCCGGAGAATGGCCGCCTGGATCTCGTCCATCCGGCTGTTGACCCCGCAGTGCTCGCTGACCCCACGCGTTTTCCAGCCGTACTGCCGCAGTTCCCGCAGGCGTCCGGCCAGCTCCGGATCAGCCGTGACCACCGCACCGGCATCACCGCAGGCACCGAGATTTTTCGTCGGGTAAAAGCTGAATGCCGAGAGCCGTCCCAGCGTGCCGGCCAGGCGCCCGTGCCACTCCGCGCCATGGGCCTGCGCCGCATCTTCCAACAGCACGATGCCGTGAGCATCCGCGACCCGCTTCAGCCCCACCCAGTCCGCCGGATGACCGTAGAGATGCACCACCAGCGCCGCCTTGATCCCCCGCCCCGCATGGGACCGCAGCACCGCATCGAGGGACTCCGGGCTCAGCGTGGAGGTCTCCGGCTCGATGTCGGCAAAGACCAGCCCCGCACCGCTGCGCATGACGCCTGCGGCCACGGCTGAAGGCGCATTCGCCGGCACGACCACCCGGCTGCCATGGCCGATGTCCAGCACCCGCAGCATCAGCTCGATCGCATCCGTCCCATTCCCGACGCACACCGCATGATCCACGCCGAGGAAGGCGGCAAACTCCCGCTCAAATCCCTCCACCTCCGTCCCCAGGATGTAGCCGCCGCTTTCCAGCACCCGCTTCACCGCATCAGAGATCACGCCACGCCTCATCCGCTCGTCTTCCTGGGGAAAAAAAGGGAAAAGAGAAAGCGTGGGTGAGGGCATGAATCCAGGCGGCGAGTTCAGGCAGCTCACACGATTCTGACCACCCGCAGCGAAAAAGACCACCCTTTTTCACATCAGAGCATTCCACCCGCCTTCACATCAAGGTACTTGTTCGCCAGGGCCACGGGCAGCATCTGAGCGGATTCATCCACGGTCAGAACCCGCCGCGCACGCAGCGACTCCAGGAGCCGCCGCCGTTCACCAAAGTAGTGACTCAGGGCACCGTATTGCAGCGCACCGTGTAGATGGTCCACCGGTTCGGCGGCGCAGCGATCCAGCTCCTCCTCACGCAGAGTCGCCGCCAGCACCAGATGCCGGCGCTGCATGGCGCTGACGGCGGCGGCCAGTGTGGCACCATCCTCGCTACGCAGATTGGTCAGCAGGATGACCAGCGCACGCCGCCGCTGCAGCGTCATCACGCGCTCCGCCGCCTCGATGAAGTCACTCGGCTCCGGGCTGGCCTCGTAGTTGTAGAGATGATTGAGCAGCTTCGGCATGCTGTGCGCACCTTTGACCGGCGGCAGCCAGCGCTGCACGCCGCCAAAGCCGACCACGCCGACCTCGTCCCCCTGCCGCAGGGCGATGAAGGAGATCAGCAGCATCGCATTCAAGCAGTGGTCGAACTGGCTCAGACCGCCATCCATGGCACGCATGCGGCGGCCGCAATCCGGCACGAGCAGGATGGTTTGATTCCGCGTCTCCTCAAAGTCACGGCTGACGAGCGTCGAACGCCGCGAGGTGGCCTTCCAGTCGATGCGGGAAAGGACATCGCCATCCTGATAGTCGCGCAATTGATGAAAATCGAGCGAGGCGCCCATGCGGCGACGTTTGATGATGCCCATCTGCTCCACGCGGTTCGCCGTGGCCAGCAGGGCGAAGCGCACCACGGGTTCATAGTTCGGGTAGGCGCGGATGCGGCTCTCTCCGGCCACGCGGTGCAGCCGCTGCCAAAGACCGAGTGCGGACCCCGCCAGCACATGAGCCGGAGTGAAGGCATGCTCCCCCCGGCGGACGAAACGCACCTCGTAGGTCAGCGCGGCGTGGTTTCCGGGTGCCACGCTGACGTGATGCGGCAGCCCCTCCGCCTCCGCCGCGGTCGGGATGCCGTCAAACACCTCAAAACTCACGATGCGCCGCATCGAGTGCGTCAGCGTCAGCGTCACCGCAGACGGCACGCCGAGGGCGAAACGACCGGGCACGGAGCGGCCACCGCTGATGCGGCCTTTTCGAGGCAGCGTCATCAAATCCAGCAGCAGCACCGCCAGCAGCAAGCCGCCGCAAACCTGCCACAGCAGGGCCAGCGGCGTGACAAAGCACGCCAGCACCGCCAGCAGGAGCCAGGCGATGAGCAGCTTGAGCAATCGGGCGGTGGGACGCATTTGGAGATCAAAAATCAGACACGGGGTGCTTCCACCGTCTTCAGCAGGGAGGTGAGCAGATCATCCACGCCCTGGCCGCTGATGGCGACCTCCGGCGCGACCTGCACGCGGTGCCGCAGCACCGGCAGCACGGCGCGTTTCACATCCGCCGGGGTGATGTAGCTGCGGCCATCGAGCAGTGCGTAGGCTTTTGCCGTGCGCACCAGGCTGATCGCTCCGCGTGTGCCGGCCCCCAGGGAGATTGCGCTGTGCTGGCGCGTCGCGCGGACGATGCTGACGGCGTAATCGACCACCTGATCGACCGCCTGCACGGCTGCGGCCTCCTGCTGCGCGGCGAGGATGTCCTGCGGGGTGCAGACCTGCCCCACCCCGCTGGCGGACAAGCCGCTGCCGGAAGCCCCTGCGGACACCGCCTTCACCACCCATGTTTCATTCTGCACGTCCGGGTAGTCGATGAGCACCTTCAGCAGGAAGCGGTCGAGCTGCGCCTCCGGCAGCGGATAGGTGCCCTCCTGCTCGATGGGATTCTGCGTGGCGAAGGTCATGAAGGGCGGCGCCAGCGCGTGGCTCTCGCCATCGATGGTGACCTGCGTTTCCTGCATGACCTCGAGCAGTGAGGACTGCGTCTTTGCCGGTGCGCGGTTGATTTCATCCGCCAGCAACAGGTTCGCAAACACCGGACCGCGCCGCACGCGGAAGGAGCTGCTGTTCATGTCGAAAAGCGTGTGCCCGCAGACGTCGGAGGGCATCAGATCCGGCGTGAACTGGATGCGGCGGAAGCTGCCACCGAAGGTGTTCGACAGCGCCAGCACGAGATGCGTCTTGCCGAGGCCGGGCTTGCCTTCGAGCAGCACATGACCGCCGGCCAGCAGCGCCGCGAGCACCTGGTGCAGCACTTCATCCTGCCCCACAAAAACCTGCGCCACGGCATCGCGGATCTGTCGAAACACGAGCGTGCTCGCCGGCACAGACGGCGGCGCGTATTCGACGGACGGCGGAGTCGGCACGGCGGCGGAAGGCTGGTAAGACCCGGGTGTGGGCGGAGGGATGGGATTCATGGAACAGGTGGGTGGGATTAAAGAGCTTGGCGGATGGTCTGAAGGTCGCGCATGAGATGGACAAAGTTATGCGCTGACTGCGGCGGGGCCACGTCGAAGGCGGCGGCGACACGCTCGGGAGACAGGCCGGTGCGGCGGGCGATCTCCGCCGCCATGGCGTCACTCATTTGAGAGCCGCCGTCGTCGAGGGAGCGGTGCCGTTCCCTGACCCGTTCACGCACGGCCTCACGCGCAGCCGTGACCATCACATCGGCACGCCGCATGCGCCAAAAGAACTCCCCCAAGGCGCCGACGTGACTGGCAAAGTGGCGCGTGGAATCGAGTTCCACCTCCGCGGGCGGGCCGAAGCGCGGCATCTGCTGCCACAACCAGAAAATCAGGCACAGTCCCAGCGCGATCAGCGCCATCCATCCATGCTGCCAGAGCAGGCCGAAGAAGCTGCCGGTGGAGGCCGCCACAAAGAGCACCTCCTTGCTTCCACCACCACCGACCAGCGCCGCCAGCCATCGCGCGTGATCCCGCTCGCCGATCCACCGGTTCCGAAACGGACGCGCATGCGCCAGCACCGTGACCCGGCCCGAGCCGTGCCGCAGATGCAGCGCCAGCGACTCGTCCTTCGGGCCCGCAGAGAATTCACCCGCACGCAGATCCCGCTCCAGAATCAAATGCTGATAACCGCCGAGGCTGACCTCATACTCGCGGTTCTTCCAACGGATGCGCTGAACCGATTCAAGGCGCGAGTCGTCATCGCTTTCCTCAGCGTCTGATTCTTCATCGTCTCCTTCCTCATCCAGGTCTTTGAGAACGGCTTTCAACTCCTTTTCCATGTCCTCGACCGCCAGCCGCTTCTTCGCACCCACGCCCAATTGGTCGAGGAGCGGATCCTTTTCCTCCTCCAGCAGCATCGCGGCGATGAAAGAGCCGAACTGCGTATCAAAGTCGTTGTAGGGACGCGTGCCGCCGAGGCAGTAGATCAGATGCCCGCCGCTGAAGGTCCAGCGCAGCAGTTGCTTAGCCCGGCCGGCAGGCAGACTGCTTTCAGCGGACAACATGATGACCGCGTCATGATCCGGCAGCTTGGTCAGCGCCTTCACCCCTTGCGCATCGTGTCCCAATTCATCGAGCAGCATTTCCGCCGCGAGGAAGGGGTTCAGCCGCGCCTTGCCGCGATAGCCGAGCGTCTTCTCCACGTCCTTCCACTCACCGCCGCAGGCGGACAGCAGGAAGCTGACGGCCAGCATGGCGGAGAGGCGCAGCAGCAGCATTTTCACGCCTCGCCTCCTTTCTCGATAAAGGGCCACTGCTCGCACAGCGCACTCATTTCCGCGTCGGACACCGGCAGCAGTGCGTAGGCCACCTGGACCCACGCGCCGGTCAGTTGGCGGAAGTAGTCGCCCTCCACCCGGTCTCCCGAAGCAAGCACCTGCACCAGACAATCCTCCTCCGTGTCGCTGTCCTTGATCCGCACCTGCCTCCGGGTCACGAGCCAGGAAAGAGAACCGCGATAAAGCAGGCTCAGCGCCTCTTTGAGATCACCCGCCGCCCACGCGGCCCGTGCCGCATCCACGATGTCCTGCGGCAGGCTCTCGCGCGTGATGTTCATGCCCATGACCACCTTTGGCGCGTGCGCCTCCTCATGGCCGCCGCGATAGAAAAACAGATGGCGGTTCTTCACCAGATACACGATCACCCCGGCCACGAGGCAGCCGACCAGACCGTAGAGCACGAATTCCGTGCTCAGCCCCATGGCACCGAAAAAGGCGTCGAGAAAAGGAGTGCCGCCCGGGCTCTTCGGTTTCTTCTTCGGCCTCTCTTCATCAGGATCGGACGCAGGGACCCATTGCTTGGTGGTGATCTTGTGAATCTCGAATTCCGGCTGCTTCAGCACCTCCTGCACCTTGGCAGCGGCTTCATCCCCCGGAGCGGCGGAGGCCGGACCACTCAGGAAAACGAAGCCCAGCACCAGCGCCGCCGCCGCAGTGGTCAGCCGCGAGGCCATGCGGCGGAAGGCCAGCTCCACATCCCAGCCCTCGATCCGCGTGCGGCAGTTCAGATAAAGCGCAAACCCCGCACCGACAAAGAACGGCTCCACCAGGGTGACCACCGCCATGTAGCAGAGCGCCACCCACCAGTAGAAGCCCGGTGAAAATCCGCTCTCGAAGTCCATCGCCTCAATCATGCCGCCGATGTCCGGAATCACGCTTTCCGGCAGCAGGTCGAAGGTGCCCCACATCAGCCCCAGCGCGGCCACGCTTTCGATCTTCAAAAACGCATAGGTCAGCATGAAGCCGGAGCCGCCGCCGTCGATGGAAAGCGTCCGCACGCGGCGGTTCGCCGCCGCGCCGCGCAATCCCTCCAGCATCTGCGCCGGCAGGGCGAAAGTGCGGATGAAGGACAGCCGCCGCCATAGCAGCGCGGGGAAAAAATTCATCATCCACAGCCGCGGCCACGCCTTCCATGTCTCCGCAAAACCCGGCCTCACGCCGAAGGTGGCGCGGCTCAGGAAATGCAGCGGCACACGGTCATAGAGCGGCTTCAGCCACCACACGACCAGGGGTATCCATTCCGGCACCGAACGCATCAGCACGCAGATCAGTCCCCAGACGGGAAACACCGTGCATGACCAGAGCAGCAGCAGCGGGCCGAAATCACGCCGCACCATCGCGCAGCCGAGATCGACGGCCTCCCATGGCTGGCGCGGACGCAGCTCCACGGTGATGTCCTCCAGCCTCATGTCAGACGCTCCCTTCCGCCGAGAAAGAGAAACCCGCCCACGGCCAGCCAGCACAGCGCACCGACAGAAAACTTCACCGCCGGGCCCAGATCCAGCGGGGACCAGAAGCCCTCCAAAACAGCCGCCAGACTCGTCAGCACGGCTGCACCGGTCAGCAGCGGCAGCGCCTTGCGTCCGGCCAGCACCAGCGCGTCACGCCGGCTCAGGCGTCCCGGGCGCAGGACCGTCAACCCCACCCGCAGTCCCGCCATGGCGGAGATGACGATGCCGGTGAGTTCGGGCGCACCGTGGGCGATCACCCATGTGTAGAGCGTCAGCGGATTACCGGAGTAATGGACGTAGCCGAAGACCGCCCCCAGGTAGAGCGCATTGAAGAGCAGCACAAACAGCGCCCCGACGCCGCCCAGCATGCCCCCGGCGAAGGTCTTGAAGTCGATGCCCACGTTGTTCCAAATGTAGAAACAAAATGCCGCGAAGCTGGAGCCGAAATTGTCGCGAGCGTAGTCGGAGGGCGTGCTCGACTCGCCATACATGCTCTCGATCATGATCATCTGTTCCGGTCCCAGCAGCGCCATGGCCCACTCCGGATGAGACGGCGTGATGCCTGCGAGCAGCACCGCCGGCAGGTAAAACAGCGCCGTGCACCACCAGAAGAGCTTCCACTCCGCCCGCACGGCCCGCGGAAAATCCACCGCGAAAAGCCGGATGAAGGTCTCCCAGCCGCCCGCACCGCGACGCTCCAGCACGCGGTAGGCGCGGATCGCCAGGCCGTTCAGCCGCTGCGTGATCCGCTGCGGACTCATCCTGTGCTGCGCCACGCTGAGGTCATGACACACCTGGCGGAACACCGCCGGCAGTTCGACGGCGTCCTGCCCCGCCTTTCCTTCTTCGACGTTTTGCAGGAGCTTCTCGAGTTTTTGCCAGCGCGGCTCGATGTTTTTTTCGAACTGGGCCGGCGTCATGAAATGAACAGGGGCGGGGATTTCAGCGGCGGTGGCTCTTCCTTTTTGTCCTCCGGGTCCTGCAGCCACAAGGCCATGCCGCACAGCTTGCGCAGGCCATCCACACCACGCGCACCCGTCAGCGGCTCCGCGATGGCCGCCAGCTCCATCCGCCGCTCGTCCGCCCACTGCGGCGCACGCTCGATGAACTGCAGCAGCGCAGCCTGCTCCTCCCGCGTGAGCACCTGCATCGGTGCGCGCCTTTCGGCCTGAATCTTGACGTCCGGCTGCTTCACAGGCGGCGTTTCGACGTAGGTCACCACCGTGTTCGCCACGAGATCACCGAGACGTTGGAAACGCTTCGTGAAAAGCATGCAGACGATGCCGGTCAGGTAGAGTCCCGGCATGAAATCCACCACGCGCAGGAAATTCCGCATGACCGCCTGCGCAAAGGTCACTGGGCCACCGGTCACACTCATCACCCGCAGTTTCATGGATCGCTGGCCGGGAGTGGCGCCCTTGGCCCCAGCCTCAAAAAACACATTGTAGAACCACTCCATGAAGAACAGGAAAAGCAGGTACAGGCCCGTCATCAGTTCCCTGCTGCTGGAGGGCATCAGCAGGATCATGAACACGAAAAACATCACCAGGTAGATGAGCAGACGCAGCAGCAGATCGAGCGTGTAGGCCATGCTCCGCGCTGCCAGTCCGGCCACGCGAAGGCGAATCTCCACGCCATCGGCGAGTTCGACAGATTGCAGGGTGTCCGCGCGTGTGGCCGCCATTTCTCATTACTCAAGCGGGAACGTTTGGTTTTGACAACCACCGAATTGATCAGCTAGCCTCAAAAACAGTCGCCGAAAAAATGGGCGAGCCGCAGCGCACCCCATACTCCCACCACCATGGAATCTCCACCCACCAACCCGTATTCCGCCCCCGTTTCCAACCCCTACGGAGTAGGAGCCGGTTCCGCCGACTCCGTTTCCCCCAGCACGATCTCGGTGCTCGCCGGCACCAAGCCCTGGGTGCGCTTTCTTTCGGTCATGTTTTGGATTGGCGTAGCCTTGATGCTGCTCCTGGCCGCAGGCATGGGTGTCATGGGTGCCATCGGTGGACCTTTCCAGGAAGCCATGGACAAATCGGGAGCTTTTGGCGGCGCCCCCATCATCTACATTGCCATTCTCTACGGGTTGATGGCCCTGCTCTACGTTTATCCCGCCATCAAGCTTTGGGCCTACGGCAGCCGCATCGGCGCACTCAGCACGACCATGACCGTCGCCGATCTCGACGCGGCTCTGACGGAACAGCGCCGCTTCTGGAAATACGTCGGCATTCTTTGCATCACCATGATCTGCGCCTACATCGTCGTCATTGTCGGCGCGGTCGCATTTGCCGGCATGGCGGCGATCAAGCAGGCCGGAGGCTAGACGACGCATCTGTTCTGGATTCTCAACGCAGGCTGCGATACGCTCCCGGACGCATGTCGATGCCACGCCGCTTTCTTCTTTCCTATGGCCTGATCCTGACCGCCGCCGCCGTGTCAGCGGCGGGATTGGAGGAATCGGGTGATTTTATTTCGGCCCGCCAGGCTCTGGCCGACGGTCTTCCGGGAGTCGCCGCAGTGAAGGCGGAGCGGCTCCTGCAACGCAAAGGCTGGAGCAAGACGGAGACCCGCCAACTCACCACCTTCGCCGCAGAAGCCTGGATCCGCGCACAGCAATCCGCCCCAGTGCTGGCGCTGGCGGAGGCCCATGACCTGGACGACGAGACCTTCTGGCGAGCCGAAGCCCACGCGCTGGCCGGCGATCTCCCCGCCGCGCGTCGGCTGCTGACCGAAGACGAGGCCGCACCGCGCACCCCGCGCAGCACCCTTCTGCTGGCGCAGGTGCTGACCGCCTTGAAGGAACACGACGCAGCACGCACCGAACTCGAACGCCTGACCTCCTCCGAAGACCCGACTCTCCGCACTGAAGCGCAGCTTTTGCGCCAGGAAATAGACCTGCAGCAGGGGCGCCCCCCTGCCGGAACCGCGAAGGCCGTCAAAGACCCGCGGGTCGATTATCTGCTCGCGCGCAGCCAGTTGCAATCCGGCCAGGCCAACGCCGCGAGGAAGACCCTCGACCAGCTCCTCGCCTCTCCGAGCGGCGGCCGGCGCCTTCACCAGGCGGCCACGCTGCTTCAGGCCGCCGTGCTCATGCATGAGTCGAAACCGGCTAAAGCACGCGATCATTTGATCCAGTTTCTCGACACAACGGACGAATGCGATCTGTGGCCGGAGTCCTTTTCACTGCTCGAGCAGACACGCCTGCATGAAAGCCTGGCGCCTCCGCTGCCGGAGGCCGTACTCCGCTGGATCGCCTACGGCAACGCCGCGCAGCAGGCGTCCGAGCCGCCGCCGACGCTGCAAAAGGCCATCCTCGAGTTTCGCGGACATGCGCTGCTGCTCGCCGCCAGATGGCTGGCCGATGAAGGAAAAAACGCCGAAGCCGCCGGCCTCGCTGAAACCCTCCTGCAATTCGCGCCGGACCACCCCTCCAACGGCGAAGCGATGCGCACGGCCATGGAACTCTATGCGCGACTAGGTGCGGCGGAACGCGTGCTCTCCCTAGCGGACTCCTGGCGGAAAAGGTTTGGTAAGGATTCGGCGCAGGTCGATTTCACGGTCGGCGGCATTCAGTTCGAGCGCGGAGACCACTGGCATGCGATGGCGTCATTTCAGAATGCGGCCAACATCGCCGGAACACTCGGTGAAAGGCGGCGGGGACTCTACAATGCGGCCACCTCCGCCATCCTGGCCGGAGACTTCGGGCTGTATCAGACCCTGCTAAGCCAACTGGCCGTGGCCTCCGGACCGGACGGCGACACCACGGACGCGGCGTCATCCGCCGCCACGCTGGAACTTGAAAAAGCCCTCTATCTGGCGGCCCGGCGCAAAGACGGCGCCGAGGAGGCCCTGCGCACCTTCATCCGCGACCACGCCGAACACCCCCGCTTCGCCGACGCCTGCATCGCCCTCGCCGAATGGATGCTGATGGAGTCGCCGCCGCGTGTCGATGACGCTCGTGCGGAGCTTGCCCGACTCGCCGAAGCGGACTTGGCGGACCCGCTGAAGCAGCGTGTGGAATTCACACGGCTCTGGCTGTTTGACGCCGCAGGAGACACCAAGGGGCTGCTGGCCGCCGCCGACGCCTATCTCAAAGGCTGGCCGCGTGGCCTCTTCGCGCCTGAAGTCCATCTGCAGATCGCCAGCACCCACTACCGCGAGGAAGACTTTGCCAACGCCCGCACCCAGTTTGAAATCATCGCCCGTGACTATCCCCTCACACCGCATGCGGACACCGCGCTGTATTTTGCCGCACTGTGCGCCTCGTCGGTCATGAGTGAGGAAGGCCGCAGCCGCGCCGCAGCCATCTGGGACGAACTCGCCTCGAAAGGCGGCCCACTGGCCGTGGCCGCCCGTCGCCAGCAGGCCGTTTCCCAGCGCCAGCAGGGAGACCACGCCGCCGCCCTCGTCACTCTGGACAAGATCCTGGCCATGCGCACTCTCGACGTCGAGCAACGCCGCATGACACTCTGCGACAAGGCCGAAGTTCTCCTCGTTCTCGGCCGCACCGATCCCGCGCAACTCGACAGCGGAGTCACGCTGCTGGAGGAATTCCTCGCCGACTCGGCGCTGCCGCTCGTCTGGAAGGCGCGGGCCGGTTTCACGCTCGCTTCCCTGCACCATGAAGCGGGTCGTGACGCCGAGGCGCTCGACGCCTGCTATAACGTGCGCCACGCCGCGGAAATGACACCACCTACGACGCCGGCGGACTACGCGTGGTTTGCGAAAGCGGGCTTTTTCGGCATCGACCTGCTGGAAGCCTCCCGCCAGTGGGAGTCAGCGGCGCGTCTGGCCGAGCAGATCGCACGGCAACCGGGTGAACGCGCGACCGAAGCCCATGACCGCGCCACAAAGATCCGGCTGGAACACTTCCTATGGGACGGCCCGGCCCCCATCCCGCCGAAGGTGCTGGAATTCGACGATAAGGCGGCGGCCCGCAAGAAATGACGACGGGAGGACACGCGAGGCCGGGCAATCTCTTGCTTACTCACGAAAAACCTCTTGCCAGAACGCCGCGCAGCCCGCAAACTCCGCCTGTTCCAAGTTCTCTCAACTTGGTGAACACTTGGTGATGTTCCCGGCAGGCTTGCCGATGTTTCCCCGGCCCACACGCTGATGAAACGTGACCCCGCACTCGTTGCGTGGCCGTCATTCCTCCTGGAACACACCGCGGCGATGCCGCTCCCCCCCATTTCACTCACCCAACACCACGCCCGGACGGTCCGGTGCCTCTGCGCTGTTGCATCCCACCACCGACATCGTTTCCCATCATGGCCGGCCACAATAAATGGTCCAAAATCAAGCGTGGCAAAGCCATCGTTGATGCCAAACGCGGCAATGCCTTCAGCAAGCTCGCGAAGGAAATCACCCTGGCCGCGAAGGCCGGCGGCGGCAGCCCGGACATGAATGCACGCCTGCGCAGCGCCATCGCCGCCGCGAAAGCCGCCAACGTCCCGAACGACAACATCGATCGCGCCATCAAAAAAGGCACCGGTGAACTCGCCAGTGCCGCCCTGGAAGAAATCCTCTACGAGGCCTACGGCCCCGGCGGCGTGGCGATGATGATCGAAATCGTCACCGACAACCGCAACCGCAGCGCCAACGACATCCGCGTCCTGCTTTCCAAGAACAACGGCACTTTCGCCGACTCCGGCAGCGTGGCCTACATGTTTCAGCGGCGGGGAGAAATCCGTCTCGACAGCTCCGCCGCCACCGAGGAGCAGCTCATCGAGATCGCCCTCGAAGCCGGCGCGGACGACATCGCGGACGACGGTGGCGAATGGGTCGTTTACACGCCGACGGAAAAGCTCTTCCAAGTCGCCAGCGCCCTGCGGGACAAGGACATCTCACCCAGTGCGCAGAGCCTCGTTTACCAGCCGCAGACCATCGTGACCATCAGCGACGTGGACACGGCGAAGTCGCTCATCCGCCTCTACGACGTGCTCGACGACTACGACGACAGCCAGCATATCCACGCGAATTTCGAAATCGACGACTCGATCGCCGATCAACTCGACTAACCCCTTTCCCCAGCCCCCTATGCCCGAAGAAACCACCAGCGAGGCCGTTGCGGCCGAAGTCTTGGAAACCAAACCGAAGCGCAAGGCCCCCGCAAAAAAAGCGGCAGTCAAAAAGCCCGCCGCAAAAAAGGCGGCCGCCAAGAAGCCCGCCACCAAAACGGCGAAGAAGAAGCCCGTGTTAGCAGACTCGGAAACCGGGGAACTCGCCCTCACGCCAGCAGAGGAGACCGGAAGCGCCCCCGTGGAAGAGGCGGCAGCCGCCGCCGTATCCGATGCTCTCCAGACCAGCGCTCCGGCACCCGAAGCCCCCTCCGGGAACGAAGACGCCCCGCGCACGGAAGATGAGCCTCCGCGTAACATGGTGATGGATGAAAACGGCCAACTGCGCCCGATGACCGCCAAGGAGCGGCGCAAAGCGAAATTCGAACGCTGGAAACAGCGCCGCGCCGAACGCCGCGCCGGTGGAGGCGGAGGAGATCGTCACTCTCCAAGCCAAAACGGGCGCGAGCCACGCGCGGCAGCGGACCACGAACGCGAACGCGAGCCCGAGAAACCGCTCGGCCCGCCCGAGCCGGCCGGCGGCATTCTTGAAATGTCCCCCAAGGGCTTCGGCTTCCTGCGCCGGAGGGATCAGTCCTTCGAGCAGAACCCCCAGGACGCCTTCGTGCCCGCCGATCTCATCCGCAAATACTGCCTGCGCGAGGGCATGGCCGTCACTGGCGTGCAGTGCAAAGGCCCTCGCGGTCCGCAGGTGACCGAGATCAGCGAGGTGAACGACCGCGCACCGGAGGCCATGCGCGAGCTGCCCATCTTCGAAGAGCTCAAGGCGGTGAATCCGAACAAGCGCTACCAGCTTGAAACCACCAAGGACCGACTCACGACACGGGTGATCGACATGATGACCCCGGTCGGCCGCGGTCAGCGCGGTTTGATCGTCGCCCCGCCACGCGCGGGGAAAACGACGATGCTGCAGCACATCGCGGAAGCCGTGACCCAAAACCACGAAGGCGTGCACGTCATGATCCTGCTGGTCGATGAGCGCCCCGAAGAAGTCACCGAATTCAAACGCGTCCTCCCGCGCGCCGAAATCTTCGCCAGCAACAACGATCAGGACGTCAAAAGCCACACGCGCATCGCCGCCTTCGCCATCGAGCGCGCTAAGCGTCTCGTCGAATGCGGTGAGCACGTCTTCATGCTAATGGACTCCATCACGCGCATGGCGCGAGCGTTCAATAACCTGGGCGGGTCCAATAAGGCGTCCATCGGCGGCGGCCTAGGTGTCGGTGCGATGGAAATCCCGCGCCGTCTCTTCGCCGCCGCGCGCAACACGCGCACGGCCGGCTCGCTGACGATCCTCGGCACCGCTTTGATCGAAACCGGCAGCCGCATGGACGAGATCATTTTCCAGGAGTTCAAAGGAACGGGCAACATGGAGCTCGTACTGGATCGAAAGATCGCCGAACAGTTCATCTTCCCCGCTGTGAACATCTTCAAGTCGGGCACCCGCCGCGAGGAACTGCTGCTGCAGGCCTTCCAGCTCGACAAGATCCACATGCTCCGCCGCGGTCTCGCTGGTCACAAGCCGATCGAGGCGATCCAGCGCGTCATCTCCTTGCTGGAGCGCTATCCCAGCAACGCCCAGATGCTGGTCGATCTGCCCAGCAAAAGCTAGCCAGCCTCCCGCAACAATTCTCATGCCTCCCTCCGATCCCGAAATTCGCGTGGACGAGGTCCTGCCTCCCCAGGTGAATCCCATCGCCGCGAAACTGGCGGCCAGCAAGGATCCCGCGGAACGGGCGGCGGCGGGAATGCTGGCGAAGTATCTCGACGAACTTATTCGCATTCCGGGCACCAATTTCAGAATCGGCCTGGATCCGATCCTCGCCCTGATCCCGGGCGTAGGGGACACCGTCGCCTCCGGCGCGGGCGTGATCATCCTGCTGGATGCGCTGCGCAGCGGAGTTCCGGTACCGGTATTTCTGCGCATGACTCTGAACATGGGCGCCAATTTCATCATCGGCCTGGTTCCCGGCCTCGGCGCTGCGGGTTCCGCCTTCTTCAAATCCAACAGCCGGAACCTGCGCCTGCTCACGACCTGGCAGTCGGGCAACGAGGACACCGTCAAACGCAGCACGCTGCGCTTCTTCGCCGGACTCGCCATTTTGCTCGCGATGATCGTGCTGCTCATCGTCATCGGCTGGACCTTCTACGTCTGGCTCCTCTATACCGTCGCCGATTCGGCGGCGAGCGCCCTCGGATTCGGTGGCAGATGAGGCGCAACGCGCGAATGCACGGAATCAGGACGCCATCGCCGCTTCCGTGGAAGGAGAACGCTCTGGCACCGTGAATTCGAAGGCTGGAGCATGCTCCTCCTTGTCGGTCCCATTGATGGCTTTGGCGAGCGCCTTGCTCAGACTGTCGAGCGAGTAGGGCTTGAGCATGATGTCCACAGGCGGCGGGTGCCCCTGGCTTAGAATGACAAACTCGTCGGGGTCGATGACGAAACCGCTGCAGACGACGACAGGCACGTTGTTGCCCACAGCACGGAGTTCCTTGAAGGTGTCGCGTCCGGAGAGGACCGGCATATAGATGTCGAGGAGAATGGCGTCGATCTTTTCGCCGCTGCGAAGGGCGATGTCGAGAGCCTGCTGGCCGTCGCAGGCCTCCAGAACGCGGTAGCCGAGGAAGCCGAGGATGTTCGTGGCGATGTTCCGCACGGGTGCCTCGTCATCAACAACGAGAATCGTCGTCTGTCCGCCCGCCGGTGCGGCGATGGTGGGGCCGTTGTCCACGGGGCCTTCATCCTCGACGTTGGCAGGATCGAGAACGCGGGGGAGGAAGACTCGGAACTCGGTGCCGCGACCGACTTCACTGTCGAACTCAATCCATCCGCCATGCTCGCGAATGATGTCCTGGGAGGTGCACAGACCGAGTCCGTCCCCCTTTCCTTTCGCCTTGGTGGTGAAAAACGGCTCGAACATACGAAGACGGTGCTCTTCGGCAATGCCGTGTCCGTTGTCGCGAACAACAAGCATGACAAACTCGGCGTCCTCGCCGCCCTCCGGGTTGGCGACGGCCTTGCGGGTGACGTTCTCAACGCCGATTTCAATGATGCCCTTGTCAGCCGGCAGGGCGTCGCGAGCGTTGAGGCTGAGATTGAGCATGACCTGCTCAATCTGAGAGGAGTCTGCGACGGCATAGGAGGATTCCATGCCGGCACGCATTTGAACGGTGACCTTGGGATCGACGCTGTGCTTGAGGAGGTTCTTCACGTCGGAGAGCAGTCGCTTGAGGTTGGCGGGCTTGCGAACATTGGTGCCATTGGTGCGGCGGGAATAGCCGAGGAGTGATTTGACGAGCTCCGCCGCGCGCGTGGTGGCGTGGCTGGCATTCTGCAGCTTGTCGCGGACGGCGGCCTGATTTTCCGCGGGCGTGAGTTCGGCGAGGGTGAGATTGCCGCGGATGGCGGTCAGCATGTTGTTGAAGTCGTGGGCGATGCCGCCGGCGAGCTGGCCGATAGTTCCCATTTTCTGCGACTCGCGCAGCCGACTTTCGAGCACGCGAATTTCGGACCTGTCCTTGACGATCCAGATGCGGCCGATGATCTCGCCATTTTCCGTACGCATCGGATTGGAACGAAGAGAGAAGACGCGGCTGTCCCTGGCGACCAGCGGCGGCAGTTCGGTCTGCTCTTCGAGGCTGGAAGTGGTGGCCTCAATCCATGTGGAGACGGCGGCCTTCTCCTGGAAGCTTTCGGCCAGAGTGGCGAGGACACGCGATGCGTCACGACTGGCTAGCTCCTCGACGGGTTGGCCGAGAAAGTCATCGAGCTTGCTGTTGGATGCGATGATCGAACCCTGAGCATCAACGACGAGAACGCCTTCGTCACTCGCGGAGAAGAGCCCCTGCAAGGCGGTGAATGCCTCGCGCAGGAGACGCTCGGCATTGAGCAGGCGCTGCGCCGTCTGGCAGGCGTGCTGCTCGGCGGCATTGAGTGCCTGGCGCTGCTTGGCGAAGATCATGTTGATGTCGCAGCGAAGCTTCCAGAAGTCCTCGGGCAGCCACTCGGCGGATTGAGCGTCCGGGGGAACTCCGCGAAGAACGGAGGTGGTACCTTTCATGACAGCGGTGGTGGGCTTCAGCAGCCAGCCGGAGATGAGATAGGCAGCCAGAAAGACGCCCCCGCCGAGGAGGACGCCGGTAATGCCGAAGAACCAGTCCAAGGAATGGCCCATCATTCGTGTGGCACCGATCGCCGGCAGAAAGCCGAACAGCCAAAGCGGGAAGAGAAGTCGCAGTCGGAGTGAATTCATGGAGGGAGTGTGGTTGGGAGATCAGGAATCAGCGGGAGTCTGTGAAGCGGCGGAAGCGGGCATCAAACGGTGCAGACAGTGTTCGACGGCGCTGCCGAGGTGGCTTTCCAGCCAGCTTTCAATTTGGCTCTGCATCGCGGTGACGGCGTTTTGCAACTGGGACCCCTGCGGAGCCCTCTGCTCCAGGCGGTCGAGCCGGTCATTCAAAGCACTGACACTCATCGCGATGCCAAAGACATCGTTGCGGAGCTGCTCCAACTGGGCGGCGAAGTCCTCCATCGAGGAAGAAGACAGGAGACTGGAGGGAGCCCTGAGCTGAAGGGAGGGCTGAAAATCTTCAATGGCTGGCGCGAGCCGAACATTGGGAGAAGGGGCGGGGGGGAGGCTGCCGATGATCGTTTTGTCATCATCTGAGGTGAAATAGGCACGATTTTCGAGCGGCGGAGGCACTTCACTCAGCGTGTTTTTCAGCGGTTCGGTGCTGATGTTGGCCGGTGGCTGACGCATACCTTCGAAGTGCGTTGCATCCTTCGCCACCTGGGGCAAAACAGCCTCAGAGGGTTGACGTTGAGTAGAGAATGCAAAGGGTAATGGCATGTAAAGAGTCGGACAATAGCGGTAAACTTATTAACATTTTCAATAAAAGCCATAAGTTTTTAGAAAATATTTACTTTTGCTGTCTATCGGTGCCCTCTGACATCCCGGCTGCCCTTGTTTTCACCTCCCCATGAAGGGAAAAATCCGCTTTCCGGCGATTTGCAGCCGGGTGAGCGGGCGCTTGCTCGACTTTCCCCCACTACGGAGGCCGAGGCTTGTCACAAAACTTGCCGCTAAAGAGGAGCGCCTTCTTGCTTATGCCTTCAGCCATGGCTAATCTCAAAACGAATTCATGGACGAACGGATCAGACAACGCCTCGACGAACACCTCACCAGCCAGGGGCTGCGGCGCACCAAGCAGCGGGACGTCATTGTGGAGGCGGCATTCGCCAGTGATGAGCATTTCAAGGCCGAGGATCTCCTCGACAAGGCCCGGAAGATCGACAGCACGGTATCCCGTGCCACGGTTTATCGCACCCTTACCCTTCTGGTGGAATGCGGACTGCTGCGACAGGTGGATCTCGGCCGTGACCAGATCCACTACGATCCGAACTTCCTGGACAAGCCGCAGCACAACCACCTCATCTGCCTGGACTGTGACCGGGTGGTGGAATTTGAAGACGAGCATGTGGCGCTGCTGCACGACTGCATCACCCGCCGCCTGGGATTTCTGCAGCCCAAGCTGATGAGCATGCGCATTGAGGCCCATTGCGAGGAACTTTCCCGCTCCGGCGCATGCAAGCATCGCGACGCACAGACGACGCCGGTCTAGCTCCGGCTCCAGCGCTGGAAGGTCTCGATCGCCTCGTACTCTGCCAGACCCAGGCTGTCGTAAAGTCGGGCATTTTCACGGTTGGACTCAGGCGCGTCCTTTTCCATGGAGGAAAGGGCTCCGTATCTGGACAGCGCGTTCGCCTTTTGCTCAAGCTGCAGCGGACTCATGGGGATGGCCATGTCGATCTCATGGGGTTCCAGGGAGCGCTCCTTGCCCCTGTAAAGCCAGATGCTGCACGAGCCCGCAAACTCCTCCCCGGCACAGGCCTGAAGTGCCGAAACCAGCAACCGGAAGCAAATGCCGGCCACACTGGAAGGATCAGCCGCGTCACCGGTGACGTAAATCTGGTGCGGCTTGTGATCCCGCAACAGGCGAACCAAGGCCTCAATATCATCCTGAGTGCCCAAAAAGCGCCGATAGCGCCCGTGTTCGTAAAACGGCAGGTCGGCGAAGACCACATGCTCACTGGCAATCCCAAGCGTGTGCGCCGCATCGCGAAGTTCCCCGCGCAGGATGAGGCCTTTGAGCTGGCGCAAAAGCGGCGGGTCCTCCCCAAATTCACCTTTGGCGTCAAGGATCGCCAAAGCCTCGCGGGCATACTCTACCTGTGCCGCCCAAGACTCCGGCTGCGCCGCGTTGGAGGCGAGTTCAAGCAGCGTGCCGGCAAATTTATCCGCCTCACTGTCCGGCACTCGAAGGCTGCCCGAGGTCATGGCGACGACGCGGACGTCATGCCCCTGCTCCACGAGACGATCGATCGTCCCCCCCATCCCCACCACGGCGTCCTGAGGTTCCGGACTGAAGACAAGACAGCGCTTCGGAAAGGGCCGCGCCCTTTCCGGGCGGTAGGTGTCATTCTCGTCCGGCTTACCTCCCGGCCAGCCAGTGATGGTGTGCTGGAGCTGGTTAAAGATGCGGATGTTGAGCTGGTAGGCCGGCCCCTGCTCGGAGAGGAGGTCGGAAAGGCCGTTCTCGTTGTAATGCTCGTCCACGAGCTTCAAAATCGGTCGCTGAATCTTGAAGGCCTGCCACACCATGGCACGCCGCGTCTCGCGAGGCGTCCATGAAGCGGGGCCCACCAGCCACGGCAGCTTGATCCGGGTCAGCTCCCGGGCGGCCCCTTCGTCGATGAAAAAACGCGCATCCGCATGATCCTGCAGGAAGGACGCCGAGACCGCTTCGGACATCGGTCCTTCGACGGCTTTCGCCACCATGGCGGCCTTGTTGTCTCCCCAGGCCATCAGCACCAGTTTCTTCGCGCGCAGGATCGTCCCCACCCCCATCGTGATGGCGAAGTGCGGCACATTTTGCTCACCACGGAAGTCACTGGCAGCATCCTGCCTCGTCACACGGTCCAGCGTGATCCGTCGTGTCAGCGAATCGCGGCTCGACCCAGGCTCGTTGAAGCCGATGTGACCAGTCCGGCCAATGCCGAGAATCTGCAAATCAATGCCCCCCACGCTTTCGATTCTCTCTTCGTACTGCCGACAGTGGGCAAAGACCTGGTCACTGGCGACTGTTCCACTCGGAATATTGATGTTCTCCCTGGGGATGTCGATGTGGTCAAAAAGCTGCTCCGCCATGAAGCGTGCGTAGCTTTCCGGGTGGTTTGCATCCAGTCCGTAGTACTCGTCGAGATTGAAGGTGATGACATTTCTGAAGCTAAGCCCTTCTTCCTTGTGCAGCCGGATCAACTCGCGGTAGAAGGGCACCGGCGTCGATCCCGTCGCCATGCCTAGCACCGTCGTCTTGCCGGCCTTGCTCCGCGTTTCAATCAGTTCGCCCACTTCACGCGCGAGCATCTGTGCAGCGGCGGCCGAATCGGCAAAGATGACGGTCGGAATTTTTTCGTAGGCTTCGACGGGAGGGCGGATGGACATGGCTGGCAGGTTGGAGGTGCGCCGAAGAAGACGCGGATTGGCCGCGACGCAACCCCGCATTCAATCACTCGCCGCCCCTCCTTCAGTGCGTCAATGCGTAGAAGATGATGTTGATGCCGAGCGGGTAGGCGTACTTCTCCGAAAATTCGCGGAAGTACCAGGGATCCGTGCCTTCCTGCTCCCAGCCTTCCCCGGTGTCCGTATTCCAGCAGATCACCATCATGAGACGTCGCTTGTCGTCGAAAACGCCGCGATAATGGACCTGTTCGGAGCCGGGCTTGTCGAATTCATAAGTGATACCCTGGTTGATGACATATTCGGCGTAGCGGATGTGCGGGATCTGCGGCTTCACCTTCAACGGGAAGACCATGTGGAAGATCTCGTGCTCAAGCGGTATCTCCTCGATCTTCCGGTCCGGCCATACCTGCTTCAGTGCCACCTCGAAATTCTCCCACTCCCGTGTTCCCCAGAAGTCATCGACCATGATGAAACCGCCGTTCAGCATGTACTCGCGCAGGGTCTTCGCCTCGTCATCCGTGATGTCGATGTCGCCGACCTCGATCATGTAGAGAAAGGGGTAATGCCGCAGTTGCTCAGGGTCGATGTCCACAACGGCTCCATTCGGATTCACCTGAAGTGAGGTGAGCTGCTGTAGGCGGTAGGACATGTTCATGTCTGAATCCGGATAGTCGGTGGACCACTTTCTATTCCCCCTGCCCCAGCCCCGCCCGCCGTAGCTCATCGAATTATAGCGGATGCGGGCGAAGGTGAAGACATCGTTCGGCAGTTCCTTGCCCACGGACCAGGTCGGGTAGTCATTCCCATAGCCGCGGCGGTTGAGTTCACGCGGATCATCAGGCACGCTGCCGTCGTTCACTCCGAAGTTCGTCGGCTTGCCGCCTGTAGCCGCATCATCCGCCGCAGCGATGAAACAAAGGGCCATCAGTGATGCGGCGAGGCCGACCTTCACGGTTCGTGAGTGGTTCATGGCGGAGGAGATGGATGCTGCCGAAATTCTGCGAGGGGTGGTACCGGTGGTCGGACTCGAACCGACACGTCCGTAAGGACACAAGATTTTGAGTCTAGCGCGTCTACCAATTTCACCACACCGGCATGTGCCTCGCAGAAGCGGCACTTAGATAGCGGGATCGTCTGAAGATTGCAAGGCTTTTGGAGGCCCCAGGATTTCGTGCATCAGCACGGCCTGCCGCAGGAGCGCGGGATCGCCGCCCATCCGCCTCAGAGTGACCAGCATCTGCGACGGCCCGGACTTGGGTTTCGAAGGAGCCGCCTCGTGGCGAGGAGCCGCACGCGCCGCGACGGGCACTGCGGCGACTTTTGCAGCCGGCGAGGGTTCGGGAGCGGCCGTCGGCATCGGCGGCGGACGCACGGCACGTCGCACCGGCTTCGGTGCAGCCTCACCCCTCGCTGCATCCTGCAGTTCCTCCCAAACCTTCTTCATCTCCTGCCAGGGCGATGCGGCGACGGGCGGCGGAAGGGGCGGCGGAGCCCCCTGCCCTGTCTGCCTGCGCCAGGCGGCCTCACGGAGGCGCTCGACCTCGGGATCAGGCGGGATGATTTCATCGTCCGTGCTTCCGCGTCGCGCCTGCCAGTTCTCCCACAGCCACTTCACGAAGCTGGCGAGCACAAAGATGACGATGACCGTCACCTGGAACGGATCAAAGTCGCTGCGACTCAGGAACGGCTGCATGGTGAAAAATGGCGGACGTTTACTGCCCCGAAGAACCTTCCGCACCGTCTCCCGCGATCTTGCTGCGCATCTGGGTATCGGCGAGGACGTTCTTATATTTGGCAAAGTCCATCACGCCGAGTTGGCCGTTGCGGAAAGCCTCGGAGATGGCCAGCGGCACCTGCGCCTCGGCTTCGACGACCCGCGCGCGCATTTCCTGGGTCCGCGCAGACATTTCCTGCTCCAGGGCGACGGCGGCGGCGCGGCGCATTTCGGCCATGGCCTGCGCGATCTTTTTATCAGCCTCGGCCTGCTCGGTCTGCAGTTTGGCGCCGACGTTTTCGCCGACGTCAATGTCGGCGATGTCGATGGAAAGAATCTCAAAGGCCGTGCCGGCATCGACGCCCTTGTGAAGCACGAGTTTGGAGATGCTGTCCGGGTTTTCGAGCACCGCCTTGTAGGAAGCTGACGAGCCGATGCAGGTGACGATACCTTCGCCGACACGGGCGACGACGGTCTCCTCCGTGGCGCCGCCGATAAAGCGGTCAAGGTTCGTGCGCACCGTGACGCGGGCGCGAACCCTGAGGGAGATGCCGTCTTTGGCCACGGCATCGATTTTCCCGCCCCGTCCCATATCCGGATGCGGGCAGTCGATGACTTTCGGGTTGATGCTGGTGCGCACGGCTTCGAGCACGGTTTTACCGGTGCCTTTGCAAGCCAGATCGATGGCGCAGGCGCGGTCATAAACCAAAGGGATGCCCGCTTTGTCGGCGGCGATCAGCGACAAAACCACATGAGTGACATCGCCGCCGGCGAGGTAATGCGCCTCAAGCTGGTCGGTGTCGATCTTGAGTCCCGCCTTGGCCGCCGTGATGCGCGTGTCCACGATCAGGGCGTTCGGCACTTTGCGCAGCCACATGGCCAGCAGCGTGGTGAAACCCACCGGCGCATTCGCGACGAGAGCACGCAGCCAGAGGTTGAAAAACTTGGCGACGATGAGGAAGATGACGATAAGCGCAATGACGCCGGCGCCGTAGATGAAGGTCCAAACTGGATCAGGCATGGTGGTAGGGTGTTGGTTGAGGGTGGTGAGTTGTCAGGAAAGAGTACGCACTAAAAGGTTCCCAGGTTCATGGGAAAGCACCTCGATCCGCGTGCCTGCGGGGGCCGAACCGCTTTGACAGCGGACTTCGTAGCGTCTGCCGTCAATCTCGGCACGCCCGAGAGGACGTAATTCGGTCAGGGCGACACCTTGCTTTCCGGCCAGATGTTCGTCGCGGGCCACGTTGCCGACCGTCGCCGAAAGGGTGAATCCGTGTCTGAAAAAACGGATCGCGAACCACCTCAGCCAGACAAACAAAACAGCGGCGGCGGTGACGAGCACGCCAGTCGCCAGGAGGAATCTTTGACCGGTCGTCCAATGGTTGAAATCTTCCGCCACCAGCGGGAGAATCGCCGCTACCAGAATGCACGCGCTGCCGATGATTCCAGCCACCCATCCCGGCAGAAAGGTTTCCAGCATGATCAGGAAGATGCCTAACAGCGTGAGAATGGCGATGTTGGCGAGCATGGGCGCAAGGCTGGAGGCTGCCACCGGCCACGTCAATCCGCGAAGGCAGGCATTTTGACGTGGGCCGCAGGGTTAGCGGTCAAAGATCGATCCCTCATCTCGGTCTGCCACCTTCAGATAGCGGTAGTAAACCTCGAGCTGCAGCGTGCAGAGACACTGGCGGTAGATCTCGTCCGCCGCATCACCTGCGGGCCAGTTCGGGCGGCCGCGTTTGAACGAGCCGTCCGGCTGCTGGGCGCTGAGAATTTGCGGAAGGAACTGCTGGTTGTAAAACTTCCAGTCGTCTCCGCCCTGCTGGAAGAAGGCCTGGGTGTAGTAGTACCAGCAGTAGAGGTTGCAGTTCTTGTTCCAGTCGAGGGGTTCGGCGGTCAGGAAGTCCTTGAGGAAACCGATGCCCTTCTTGATCGCCGAGGTTTTGTTCTTCGCCATTGTCTGCAGGCCGAGAATGCCCACGCCGGAGAGGCTCCACTGGTTGTAGTGCGCGTCACGGTTGGTGCCGCCAAAGCCGCCGTCCTTCGTCTGCATCGTTTCGAGGTAGTCGGTCATTTTTTTGATGCAGCTGTCGAGACCGTCGATTTTGAGGCTGGTATTCTTTGCCGCCTTCAATGCCTGGAACTGCCAACCGACCACCGACAGGTCCGCTCCGCCTTCCTTGTTGTAAACGATCTGGCCCTTGCCGCCGTAGGCCCATGCGCCTTTCGGATTTTGATTGTCGATGATGACCTTCACGCCTTTTTCAAAGGCTTCGCGCATGCCGGGAAGGCTTTTGCTGCCGAGTCGGGCCAGGGTGTACATCTCGCCCAGCGCATACGTCGCGATGCCGTGCTCGTAAGTGCCGGAGCCGCCCTTTCCACCGGCAGCTTCCCCCTGCCACTTGTCAGTGAACATGCCGTGCGGATTCTTTTTGGCGACTTCGAGGAGATACATGATGCCCTTCATCACGTTGTCGCCGTAGAACGGCGAATCCGGCGTCTCGCAGCGCCCCAG
>CAYVQY010000005.1:0-376522 GCA_964452755.1 uncultured Prosthecobacter sp.
GGCCCAGGGCGTCAAGTTTGTGGAAGTGAAGGCGGGCAAGGTGACCACCAAAGTGACCAAGCCCGATCCGAAAGGCGGCAAGCCAGCGGCCGGCAAGAGGGCCGAAACTGAGGAGCGGAAGTCGAAGCAGGCACCGCTGACCCAGGCTGCATTGGACAAACTGCGAGCCGATGCGGACGCCGGAGACAGACAGGCCCAGGCCAAACTGGACGCCCTGTTTCTCGAAGGCTGAGCAGCACTCACTCATTCACCCTTTCAAACATCATGATCGTTCACTCGGGCACACAGCTCACCATCAAACCAGACGTCTATGACGTGCTACGCGGCGAGATCGATTTCAGCGAGACGCCGATTTACAACCGCCTTTTCAAAGGCCCGGATTCGCCGGACGCGAACCTTTTCCACTACGGCTTCGACGCGCCGGAAAACCCCGACAACGCGGGCTCCGAAGACGCCACGGAGTTCGATCCGGACAACGCCGACAGCTATGGCTCTCGCGCGAACATGTATGGCCGCATGCAGCACTACAACCGCAAGTTCGGTGTGGGTGAGGTCGCCCAGGGCAACCAAGTCTTCAACACGGGCGGGCGTGATGAATACGCCTACCAGATGAAGATGGGCATGGGCAAGTGCCTTCGTTCCGCCGAATATGTTCTGGTCGGCGGACAGGAAGCCCAGGCCGGCAGCAAGACGGTGAAGCATCGCACGCGTGGCTTCGAACGCCAACTGGCGACGACGGCGCTGATCGCCGTGCAGACGGATGCGGCGACCGCCGTGCCTGAAGCTTTCCGCACCGTGTCCGGAGCCCTCCGCGCGCTCGAAGTCACCGACAATGACTATCCGCTGACGGAAGACGACATCAACGATCCGCTGGATGCGCTATGGGACGCGATGAAGGGCAAGATCAACCTGGACGTGTTCTGCACGGGCAAGTACAAGCGCAAAGTCTCCAAGCTCTCAATGCTGCAGAGCGCCGTGGCAGACACCGTGGTGGTGCGCCGGTTCAACCAGCAGGCCGCCGACAAGAAGATCATGACCGTGGTCGAGTTCTACGAAGGCGACAGCGGAACCTGCCGCTTCCACAAGCACCCCTGGCTGCGGTATGACGCCGACACGCAGGCCTCCGAGGCCATCGGGCTGGACTTCCGCTACGGCTGCCTGCGCATGCGCCAGGCCCCGAAGGCAGAGCCCCTCGGCAAAACCAGCGCGGCCAAGAACGGCATGATCCTGCACACCTTCGGCCTGCAATACGTGCCGAAGATGGGCGCCCGATGGGTGCGCGCCGAAGAAGAAGAAGAAGAATAAGCCCACCCCTTACCTCTCCCAGAGGATCAACGCCAAGGCAGCTCCCTTTACGTCATGCTCAAGATCAAGCTTCCAGACTCCACGTTCGATGCGCTCGTTCACCAACTCGGTGGCGATGCGCGGGTGGCGCGGCAGTTTGTGGATTGGTATGAAGAGAAGGCGCAGAGGGAGCTGGCCGAGGCACTCCGGGACCAGGCCATCGTGAGCGCGAGCAATTTCGCCGCAGCCCACCGCCCGATCAACGGGCTGGGACAGTGCACCTTCCGCATCGCCGAGAGCCTGCACAACTGGCTGCTCAGCTACGCGAGCGGCTACGTGTATGACGTGCCGTTCATCAAGCAGCTGATCAGAGACAACGCGCACTTTTGCTTTGTGCCGACCTACCAGCACAAAGCGGCGATCATCAAGCCGGAGCCGAAAGGAGCACCGGTCATCAGCGCCAACCCGCAACCGCCTGCGGTCATCCATCCAGCCCCCAAAGGGCCGCCGGTGATCGTCGCGAAAACATCCTGAACCGCATCATTTTATGGGAGCCAAACTCCGATCTCTAGGCCGCGAGGAAGTCAGCCCTGCCACGGGCAAAGTGACCGACCGCAGCGGCAGCATCGCAACCGCCGACACCAGCCAGCAGCTGCTGGCAGCGAATCCCGAGCGCAGCTACTGGATGCTTCAGAACCAGTCCGACAGTGCGGCTCTGTGGATTCGTGAAGGTGCGGCTGCAGTGACCAGCCAGCCGAGCACGCGCATCGGCCCTCTGGAGACCTACACGCCGCAGTTTATCGACACGCGGCGGATTAACATCATCTCCGATACCGAGGGTGTCGAGTTCACCTGCAAAGAGGGCTGATCATGGGACGCACCGCCGCCAGTTTTGCCGACGTGTTCAACGACTTCGTGAAGTCGCTGGGTCGCGATGATGCCGCCAGCCTGGCGGCGTCGACCCGGGCCGCACTGCTGAGGCACTTCAATGCCGGCTACCGTGCTGCATGGAGCTATGGCGGCGTGCCCTGGGAGGACACGTGGAATGATGGCGAACTGAATGTGGCGGACGGCGTGATCAACTACGCCGACGTGGACGATGCGCACGTGTTCAACCTGTGGTCGAAGGATCCGCGCAAGAACAGCACCGCGGTGTGGATCCCGGCCAACACGACCAAGGAAGGCGTGTGGGTGGGCGAGAGCTACACCAGTGTGTATGGCTTCTGGCGTCCGGTGTGTCCGCAGTTCGACGGCGAGGATGAGGAGGCGGAAATCATTGGCATCCTCACTGATGCCACACTGGCGTTTGCACAGGCGGAATACTGGCGGGCCGCCGGTCAGCACCAGACTGCCGGTGAACGCCGGAAGGATGCGAAGCTGCTGTGCGACGACCTGGCTGAAGTGGAATTCAGCCGACTGGAGAGCCGGTGGTGGCTGAGGCGAAAAGCATAACCACACATTCTTATGAGCGAGATTTCAGGTGGCATCAAAAGTGGCAGTTTCGGCGCACTGACCGGCGCTCCAAGCGACAACCCGGCGCTAGCGGCGGCTTTGGCGGCGGCTGGAACAGCTCTTTCCATTCGCAAGACGGCTTGGGTGGAGACGTCCGCCAATGGTGGAAACGACGCAACTGGAGCCGTTGGGAACCCGGCGAAACCGTATGCGACCATGCAGTCGGCATACAATGCGGGTGCCAGGGTGTTCCTTCTTGGAGAGGGGGCATTTGCTGGACTCACCATCAATTCCTCTGATGTATCAATCGCTCTGCGCGGATGGGGTCGGGCATTGACTGTCGTGACTCAAATCTCTGGCGACATTAGCTCGCCTGGATCATGGAACATCCATGACTTGGGAGGGCAGTCCGTAGCCATTGGAACCATTAACTACGTCCCAAACACGGGAGGAATCAATGGCGGCACCGTCGTTCTTAACAATGCTCTTGTTAACTCCATCAACGCATATGGAGTTCAGGCCGACGAGTTTAATTCAGAGCCTGGAGGCAGCGGTGGAACCGTTGTGTTCCGTGGGATATGCGAAGTTGTTGCAAGCGTCGATGTCAGTGGTGGAACAGGCTCCCTTGGAGACAGTGAAATCACTAGCGGCAACGGCGGTAATGGCGGTCAGGTCCTCGTTGAGGGGTATGTCCGAGCCGACTCAGTGAGCTTCAACATGGACGCTGGAGCCAGCGGAGGCGAAGGAGGGACAGACGGAGGCGGCGGATTCCTTAGCGTTGAGGGAACATTGCTTTGCTATAATGGCTCCGCAACCCTCGGCGGAGAACCCGGTGGAACCGTGCAATGCGTTGGTCAGATGAATCTAGGCGTCATCAATTTGGCCGGTGACGGAGACATTACAGGCGTCAACATCTACATCACCTCCATAGACAGCGGTAGCGCAACCATCGACGCAGAGCGCTCTAAAATCGCTTCAACCACATACGCGTAATCGACCAAAATGAAATCAGATCGCCCTTCGTCCGGTGATAATCACACCCTGCTCGTGCAGCTCAACGATGCCCTGACGAACCTCGGCAAGCAGATGGCGACGCACATCGACCAGCAGATCATTGAGAATGGCAAACTGCATGCGCGAATCGACGGTGTTCAGATCGAAACCCGAAACGGTGTCGATTCAATAAAGGCGTCGCTCGCGGATCGAGGACGAGTCGGCCCGGCACAGGTCGCCGTGCTGCTGTCGGCGCTCGCCATCATCGGCGGGCTGGCTCAGTCTTACATTTCGGTTCGGCTTGGGAACATCACGCCGCTCATCGAGCACAACACCCTCCAGAACGCCGAAGACGCGCATACCCGCAACGAGCTGCGGGAACAGATCACGCTGCTGCGCATTCAACAGGGTGTCCTTGCTGACAGGTTCACACGAAGGGAGGAGCCATGAGCTGGATCGCTCGCCTCTTGCGCCCCAAGGTCAAGACGGACCGCCGCCACATGACGGGGGAGTCCGTGGCGATGCTGCTTTTCCATGCTTTGCAGGGGCAGAAAGCTCCGAACTACCGGCACCTCGGCACGAAGCGTGTGATGGCGGTGACGACGCGGGAGATGGTGCGTGCGGCGAGTGACCGCAGCTACAGGCCCTGGGAGCGTGATGCCTGGGAGTGCGAGCAGCAGGCGCTGGAGCTGCTGCAGGAGCTGCAAAAGCACGCGAGCGCGGAGGGATGCAGCCATGCGGCGGGTATACTCATGGGCCTGCATGCCGATGATCCCACACCGGACCTGCGGCAGGACTTTCATGTGTGGGTGTGGGCGCTGTGTGAGAGCGCGCCCGCGCCGCGCATCCAGCTCTTTGACGCCACTGCCCGCGAGTGGGCGGACATCCCGGATGTGCATGAAATCCATTTTTCCATGGCATGAACTCGACTCCGACCATCATCATTTGCATCAACGGGATCAACGAAAACCCAGGTGCGAATGACGCCTGGACTGACGAGGCCACGGCAGAGCTCAATCTGCGCACAGGCAGTGCTACGAAGGCTGAAAAGTTTGAGTACTTGGCGCGGACACTTACGCGCTGGATCAGGCAGCGGAAGCGGGCGGAGAGTCTTGCCCGTCGCTGCAAGCAATTCAGCGACAATGGCTGGCACATCGTTCTCGTCGGCCACAGCAATGGCTGTGACTTGATCGCCCGCGTGCTCGCATTGGAGGTGCCCGCTCTCAGTGTGCATCTCTTCGCGCCCGCCGCCGACGAGGCCACCTTTGCGAAGGCCATCGCGGCTAAAGCCGTGCGTCGCATCCATATTTACGGAAGCCCTGACGACGGCGTGCTGAAGACGGCGTGGTGGACCCGATGGATGGGGCGTCTGGTAGGCCTCGGCTATGGCAGCATGGGACTGCGTGGCGCTGAGTTTGCACGCGCCTATCCAGCTCAAGTGAGGGATCACAGCATCCGGGGCTACGGACACTCCACGTGGTTCGACCCTGGCTGGCATTTCCGGCAGACGATGGATCTGCTTTTGAAGAACCACCACGAAGACATCCGCGAACTGTCATGAAGACCAAAAACACACCACTGAGCAGCAGCCCGCGGCTTTATCAGCACGCTTTGAGAGATGCTGGATTGAAAGAGCTGCCGGGGAAGGCCAGCGCTCCCCGCATCAAGGCCGCCATCCTCGCGGCGGCGAAGTGGCTGGATCCTGACGACAGCAAGACGGCCTGGTGCGGATGCATCCGGGGCCTGTGGGGCCTGGAGACGGGCACCGGTGTGCCACCCGAACATTACCGCGCAGCAAGCTGGGCCAAGTGGGGCAAAGCGGTGACATGGGCCGGCGTGCAGGAGGGCGACACCGTGGTCATGCGCCGCCCCGGCGGCAACCATGTGGGCCTCTATGTGAAGCACAACGCCACCCATGTCTGGGTTTTCGGCGGGAACCAACAAGACGAGGCGAATGTGACCCGCTTCAAACGCGAACTGGTGACGGACCTCCGTCGAAGCGACCTGCAATAACAAAGATAAATCATCATGGCGCGATACACCATCAAAGACGACAGCGGCAGTCTGCTCAGCGAACTCTTAGGCGTGCTGGCTCCCGTGGTGCTGGCGGGCGTGGGAACGACCACCGGAAGCAACATACTCACTGTGACAAGCACGGTGAATGTTTTCCCCGGCATGGCGATCAAGGCGCCGAACATCCCTCAGGGCGCTTTCGTGCATGCGGTGAAGAGCGGCACAGAGCTGGAACTGTGGGCCACTTCATGGAATCCGACCACGGGCGTGGGAACCACCAGCGCGGAGAATGCGCAGGCCACGGCGGACGGCGAAGAAATGTCGGGCATGGCGCTGGGTTTTGACCCGCTCACTCAGGTGTCGAAGTGCTACTATCGGGGCACTTGGAGGAACACGATCCGAAGCCAGGCGGCGGTGCCTGTCTATCCTTCCGATTCGTTTGAACCCAGCTCTCCGGGCTCCGTGCAGATCCCCGCCTATCTGACCAAGCTGACGTCCGACACAACGGTGACGGACACCTTTGCCCTGACTCCCACCGCCACGATTTTATCCGACGAGGTTTCAGCCGCGCCGGTGAAGCGTCACAACGGAGAGCACTGGGGCATCTACATCGTGGTCTGCACGGGCGGACACCAAACTCTGGTGCCGGCCAATCCCGATCACATCATCGCCTACGCAGGGCCGGACGCCTAAACACTCATGCCAATCGAAGCCAGAGAGACGACGCATTTCTACACGCTTCCCACCGAAGACGTGGCGGAGGATGTGGCCGTGCTGAGGGTGATCGAATCGGCGATCCGCGCCGATACGGTGCGCACGGTGGGCACGGCGCTGAAGGATTTCATGCCCGACCAGCCAAAAGGGGATGCGATCGATCGCGGGTTTGGTGACTACATTCTGACCCGTCCGGGGCCGAAGGAAGACGGCTACCACAGCTATTTCTTTGCGAAGCCGAAGACGGCGGCGCAGATGGCGGTGCCTTTCCGCAGCACGCCGCGGGCGGAGGTGATTCCATGGCCGACGATGATGAGGAATCTCCACGGCGGCATGGCGCGGCGGATCGCCTTCCGGGAGGCGGATGTGTTTTACGACAGTCAGATCAACAATGAACGCACCGTGCGGGAGTTTGTGGACAAGTATGAGAAGATCCCCGGCGGGCAGTATGCCACGGAGATCGTCGTGGAGGAATTCCAAAGCCCGACGCCCTGGCCGCAACTGGAGGTGCAGACACTGGTGACGACGACGGTGCGCTACTTTTACAAAGGCACGCAGCTCAGTCTGGACTGCCTGCATGACGATGTGACGATCCCTGAGCAACTGGCGGACTTCGAGCTGGACGGGGACTTTGGCAATCCCGGCGCCCAGGAGCAGCCGGCGGGGCAGTTCTTCCCGGCCACCAGGCCGAAGAAGTGGCAGCCCTATGTGATCAGCGACGACCAGGAATTCCGCAACGGACTGTATTACCGCGTCCGGAAGCGCGTGGTGCGTCTGCCACGGCTGCCGAAGGCGATCCGACTCTAACACTTCAACCCTGAACCGAAAGGAGTCCAGATGCCACCGCCCATGTATCAAACCCAACGCCGCAACCTGCTGATGGACCCAACGCAGCCAAATGGCGAGCCGCCGCCCATGGTGCTCCCAGATGCGAGGCAGCGCGAACTGGACGCCCGGAAACAGACCAATAGGATGCACAGCGCCAGTGTGGATGCTGCTGACCGGATGTTTACCCGCCCGATGGGCAGCGGAGGAATCTCTGAACGCGCAACCGATGGGGCCGTGCGCAGCGGCCCCCTGAGCACACGCGGCGCCACACCGGTGGGCCGGCCCATGACGCCGGAGCGGCGGCTGGAGACCGCCGCGCGGCGGATGTGGACGCGCGGGGATGAAACCGGGGCCGCAAAGATGCATACCATTCTTGCGCAGGTGAACCTGCAGCGCGAGCAGCAGCAGAGCGGGCAGACGTTTGCCCGCGAGCAAGACGCGGTGAACTACGCCCAGCAGCAGGAAATGTTTGGCATGCACCAGGGCGCCATGGACGCCCGCCAAGAGCAGGAACGGCAGGATCGCTTCCAGATGTGGACAGTGGACAAGGCGGCGCAGGAGGCACGCGACAAACAGCAGTTTGAAAACCAACTGCAGATCTTCGGCCTGAACCAGGGCGCTGATGCGATGAGATTCGACCGCGACCAGAAGGCGCAGGAGCAGGATGAGCATCGCCGCCGGGAGTTTGGACTGAAGCCGCTGCCCGTGCCAGGCACTGAGACGCCGTATTTCCAGGACGCCCGGGGCAGCATTTACACCGGCAGTCCAGCAGCGCCGAAAGGGCCGATCCCTGAAGGCATGGTGCCTGTGCAGACGCAGCGCGGCGGGACGACGTATGTGCGCCCACAGCCGCAGAATGCAGGGCCGCCAAAGGTGCAAGCCTTCAAGAACGCGGCCGGCGGTGAAGACTACCGCCAATGGGATGATCAGCGCGGCGGATGGGTCAAAGTTAAGTTCATCGACGAAGACGGCGATGGCATCGACGACCGGAGGCAGGGCGGTGGTGATCAGGGAAGCCTGAGCCAACGCCCCGCGCAACCAACGGCCAAGAGCCGAGCAGCAGCATGGAAAGGGCTGGGTGGACGTTAAGCCATGCCATCTGACCTCCTATCACCGGCGGAGTTCGGCGAGATGCTGGACGATCCTGAGTTTGCCGCGCTGCCCTACGACCAGCGACAGAGCTATTTGGAGAAAGGCATCAGCGAGGCGAGCCGGTTCATCACCGAGCGTGATGGTGGCTGGACGCCGGAACGGTGGCAGGCCTTTGGGGCGGCAGCCGCGGATGCAAGGCAGTTTGTAAGCGAGAGTGAAACAGCCTGGGAAACCACGAAGCGTTACGCCGGAGTGGCGGGTCAGACGCTCAAAGATCTGCCGGCCATCATCGGGACCGGCGCTGTGGGCTTGAGTCCGGTGATTCCGGACGACAAAGGCGGATGGACGGGGCAAGTGCCCGGCGAGACTCTGGGACCGGCGCTGGGCCGTAACATCGTGGGACTGGCTGCGAGTGGCGCGTCCATGCTGAGCGATGCCGAGCAGCCGCTCGTCAAGCAGATGGACACGCTGAAACAGAAACTCGACGCGGGCGAGTTCCTGACACACGAGCAGGGATTCGAAGGCTGGATCGACGAGCAGAATGCTACCGTCAAAGAGGCGCAGAAGGGTTTTTATCAGAACGACGACTGGGCCGATCAGAACAGCCTGCTAGGCAGTGCCGAGAACGTGAACCTGCTGCAAAACTATCTGGTGACACGCTCTCCGCAGTCATGGGAAGCGCTGCAGGAAAACCTGCTGCGCAGCCCGCTCCGCGCCAAGCTGCAAGGCGACAAGGCCGCACTGGAGAGTGATACCCAACTGGGGCGGGCGCTGGCACCCGAAGCACGCAGTTTGATCTCTGAGGCGGCAGATCCCGCCGAGCTGCTGCCCGGCATGCTTGCGGTGAAGAAGGGCGCTGACGTGCTGCAGCGCGGTGCCAGCGCAAGCCGTCGCGTCATGGACGCGGCCAAGGGAGCCGCAGGCGAGATGCTGGGTGAGCAAGTGAGCGCCAGCATCGACGATCCTTACCTGAGTGGCGCGGAGCGTCTGCAGATCGCCAAAGACAGTCTGGCTGGAGTCCTGGGACTCATGGGCGCGGGCGCGGGCGTGCGGACTGCTGCTAATGCACTCACAACCAAGCCCACCAAACCACAACCGACCGCTGCCAATGAGCCGCTACCATCGAACCAAACGCCTGCGCAGGCTGAGACACAAGCTCAAGCGCCGGTGACTGAGTTTGCGCGTGATCTTGATCTCTCGCGCATGGAACCGGATGAGCGGGCACAGGCGGCGAGGTTCGCGGAACAGATCGGTCGCAATGTGCCCGAGGCCATCGCGACGTATCGAGACCGGTTTCAAAACCACATCAGCGCGGACAATGCGCGTTCACTTTACGAGCCGTGGAATGAGTCGAATGAGAACCGCCAGCAACTCAGCGGCGCTCTGGGTGTGCCGGGCGGCAAGCTGGCGCAGCAGGTGTATGATGATGCGATCAGCCAGACTCAAGACGGGCGTGTGCTGTTCCTGGCCGGTGGACAGGGCAGCGGCAAGACGAGCGCAATCAGCGACCGTGAACTGCGTGGGGCGGATGTGATCTATGACAACACGTTCAGCAATCCCGCGCGTGCCGAGGCAAACATTCAGAAGGCGCTGCACAACGGCAACCAGGTGCGAATTCACTTCATTTACAAACCGTTGGAAGAGGCGGTGACCGGCGCCATCGAGAGGGCGCATGCGGCGGGACGCATCGAACGGCCACAGCAGATGGCGGCGACTCACCTCGCCAGCCAGAAAACGTTTATGACCATGGCGGAGAAGTTCGCCGACAACCCGGACGTCGCTTTCGTGGTGACTGATGCCACGGGTGTGACGCAGAAAGGCGGACTGCCCAAACCGATGGCCCTCGAAGATCTGCGCCAGCGGGCCTACACGGAGCCAGTTGCAGAACTGCAAAAGCGTGCCAAGCTGGCCGCCGATGAGCATTTCTCGCAACATCCAGGACGTTACAGCCCGGAATTCCAGAGCCGAGTCCTTCGCGAAGTGGGGCGAGGAAATGGACGCGTCGATGCGACAAACGCTGGCGGAAAATCTGCGGAAGCATCCGGTGCTTCCCCAACCCGCGAAGGCGACAGCCTCAGCCGAGCCATCGGCTTCGTTGCAGGAGATCATCGAACAAACGGAGGCCAGCGCGAAACAGCGCGAGGCAATGGGACAAGTGGTGCGACGTCCCAAGCAGCGCAGCTAGCGGACGCAGCGGGCGTGCCTCTGCTGACGGCTGACGCTTTCAAGAACCACCAGGAGAGACCAGGCGGCAACGAGCACGATGTGTTCATCGATCCCAAGGACACGGGCCGGGCGGTGAAAGTCACGCTGCCGAACTTCGGCTTGAGCCAGGGCCGCCGCGTGGCACCGCTGACGGTGCGCGATTACCTCGAGCGCTGGAAGCTTTCGAATGAAATCTTTGGCGACGATGCGCGGCTAGTGGGTGTGATCGACGATCCCAAGGGGCTGCGACTGGTGATGTCGCAGCCATGGGTGAAGGCGGCAGACACGAAGCAAGCACATCCCACAGGTAAGGAAGTGCCAAACTGGCTGCGAGCCGCCGGTTTCGAATATCAATCCGGAGCGTGGGTGCGTGCCGAGGATGGTGTCATTTTGAATGACGAGCACGATGGCAACTGGATCAAGACGACCGAGGGGCTAAGGCCCATCGATGTCGTGATGGGCCGTCTCGAAGGTGCCGAGGGTCCGG
Organism: uncultured Prosthecobacter sp.; assembly: GCA_964452755.1. GTDB lineage: Bacteria > Verrucomicrobiota > Verrucomicrobiia > Verrucomicrobiales > Verrucomicrobiaceae > Prosthecobacter. Next base: position 11,069 of record CAYVQY010000005.1, read on the forward strand.
TAGTTCCGTGGCAGCAGACACAGCAGCGGCTGCGTGAAGCCGGCCTGGAGACGTCACCGGCGAGCCAGACGGCGGCGGACTTCAACCTGGATGCTCCCAATGCCGGCAACGGAGGGCCGGGCGCGAGCTCACTGCAGGAATGGGGGAAGACCACCTTTGGGCAGCGACTGCGGAGTGATGATCGTCTGCGCCAATCGTGGCGGCAGAGCATCGGCGGCACCTACCGCAAGGAGACCGAAGCCGAATGGCAGCAGAGGGCCAATGAATTCATTGAGCAGAATGGCAGCGAGGGTGCCTTCTCTCTGATGGTCGATCCAGAAAGCGGACTCTCGGACAGCGACCGCGTAGCACTGGGCCTTCAGCTCATCCTTCACCTCGACGAACAGATCAAGCAGACGCAGCTCGCCGGTGGAGACATCGGCGTGCTCGATGATCTGCTGTATGAAACCGCTGAATGGGTGGAACAGCGCGGCACCAAACTGGGCCAGGCAGTGCGAGTCTTCGGCATGTGGACGAGGATGAGCGCAGAGGGTGTGCTGCGCGCCTTTGAACGCAAGGTACATGCGGCACGCGAAGAGAGCCTGCAACGCACCGTGGGTGAGCCTGAGAAAATCGCCGCTGAGGTGGAAACCGCCGCGCAGGAAGAACGTGCAGACGTGGCGGCGGAAGCCCTCGGGGAAACCACCGCCGAGCAGCTCACGGAGCTACAGCAACAAGTGGCTGAACTCCGCCAGCAGCTCGCCCAGGCCCAGCAGGAGGCCTCAGCAGCGCAGCAGGAGACTACGCAGGCTACGACTCCAGCCGACGCAGCCCAGGCCCAGAAGCGCGCCAAGAGCGCGGAGAAGCGCCGCCAGGCCGCCCAGCGCAAACTTGCCGCAGCTGAAGCCAATCAGCAGCGCAAAGCCACGCAGGTCGGCAAACCCCGCCCAGCGGGGCAGAAGAAGCCGAAGCAGCTCAATCCCGCCGAACTCGCCGCCCGCCTCATTGCCCGCCTGTCAAAAATGCCAGGCCAGCAAACCACCCAACGCGCCAAGACCCAGGTCCAGCAGCTCGCTGAAGACTACGCGGCCGGCCGGACCGACGCCACAACGCTTCAATCTTCGCTTCAAGCTTTGGGCGTGGATCCGGCACAGGCCGCCACGCTGCAGCAGCTCCTGGACGTGAAGGCAGCCACCAAGACCGCACCCGAGACACAACGGCAGAAACGCCAGCCGGGCGAGTCCGCTCTTTCCAGGCAAGCCTTCGAGTGGATCGACCGGCTCACGTTTCGCCATGTGTTCGGCGGGCCAACAACCCCGCAGACGACCGGTGCCCTCGCCAGTCTCATCCGAGACTACCTCAAGGCACCCGATGCCGCCAGCCTGCCTGATTTCAACACCCAGGCCCGCGCCATCGGCCTGCCACCAGCAGAGGCGGTTGAGCTTCAGCGTCTGCTGGACATGGAGCGCAAGGCCCACGCCGAGATCGCCCGCGAACGTGCGATCAACCGGCTCATGTCACAACTGACGCCCAAGCTCGCCACGCCCAAGACACGCGAGCGCATGCCACGCTTCTTGAAGAAGCTGGTCGAAGCGCACGAACTCGGCACGCTGGACCGGCCGGAGTTCCTGAAGGCCTACGCCGAGGCCTTCGACCTGCCCATGATGGACACCGCCACGCGGCAGAAACTCAAAGCCCTGATCGACGCGCAGAAGGCCGCGCCTGACGGCTTCCTGAAACAAGAGGAAACCACCAAGCTCATGAGCGAACTGGCGATGTTCAAGGGCATCCCCGCGCTGGAAGTGTTCACAGCCTTCTGGTATGCCAACGTGCTGAGCGGGCTCACCACGCAAGGCGTAAACGTCTGGGGCAATGGCGTGCATCTGATGCTGAAGACTCTCACGGTGGGAGCCACACACAATCCCGTCGAAACCTGGCACTTCATAAAAGGCATGTTTGAGGGGGCGAAACGGGGCTGGGTAGAGGCCAAGGCCGCCTTGAAACAAGGGAGTGTGCCCTACAAAGGCGACCTGAACTTCACTCACGGCCAGACACTGGAGCTGATCCACAGCGACAATCCTCAGACCTGGTGGGACAGATTCAAGAACGGTGCGCACTGGGGCAAGTATGTGTTTCGCGCGCTTGGAGCGGGCGATGCCTTCTTCTACCACACCGCCCGCGAAGGACGTGCCTGGCTGGAGGCGGCCCGCTACGCACGCACACAGGAGAAGCTCAATGGCGGCGCGTTCAGCGACTACCTGGCCGAGCAGCTCAACAACGGGCCGGAGCAGTTCGCCGCGGCTCTCGCACAAGCGAAAGCGGAACTCGCCAACACGCCGCATGCCGGCAGCTATGGTCATCAAGACCGGCGAGCCTGGGAGATCCTGGAGACCCAACGCAGTGAGGACTTGCGGGCGAAGTCTTCCCGATTCGGGACGCTGGCCACGTTCACGCAAGCTCCCGAGGGCTTCATGGGCTGGGTGGCGCATCATCTCAACCAGCTCCACAACGGCATTGGAACTATCGCCTCTCCTTGGGGTCCTATCCGTATCCTCACGCCAGTCATCCCCTTCGTGAACATCGTCGCCAACGTCACGAGTGCGGCGCTCGATTTCACGCCCGTAGGCATCTCTCGTGGTCTGATGGGACGCTACAACCACAACATAGGACGCACAGGACAAAGAGACTTCGATGCCGACGAGGCGCGTGACCGCATCGCCAGCGGCATGCTGGGCACGCTGGGCGCCGGACTGCTCTTCACCTGGGCCTATGCCATGCGTGAGCGGGACGATGACGATGCGCCCTTCATGATCTACGGCATGGGACCAGGCACAAAGGCGCGGCGCGATCAGATGCCGAAGGGTTGGAAGCCTTACACAATCAAGATCGGCGACAACTATGTTGGATACGCGGAAACGCCGCTCTCGCTCGTCCTCGCCGTCGCAGGCGGCACGCTGGACTATCTGCGCTACAACCCGAAGGGGAGCGAAGAGCATGCGCTTGGCGCGGCCGCCTACGCACTCGGCACATCCTGGCAAGCCCTGCTGAAGACCGGCGTGCTCAGCAGCATCAATGATCTCTTCAACCTCATCGAGGGCCAGCGAAGCTGGACCCAGGTCGGGACACGCACCGCCAGCGGCTTTGTGCCTGGACAGGGCTTGCTCAGAGACATCAGCGAACTCATTCACGGCGACAAGATCGACAACACCACGATCACCGCCGGACTGTTGAAGGATGTGCCCATCATTCGCAGCATCGCCGGAAAGCCCGCGCTCAATATCTTTGGCGAACCGCTGCAACTCGACGTCATGCAACGCCTGCCCATCGTCAAACGCATGGTCACCCGTCAGGGCGAGGATCCAGACACACTCTGGCTCGCACGCCAGAAGCTGTGGATTCCCGGCCTCGACAATCAGATCGAGGTGGGAACCTACCTCACCGAACAACTCAAGATGCACACACGCGGAGCCGCATGGCGGGCGGACCGGATCCGCCAGCAAGGGCGGGCTGCCGCCGATGTGTTGACAGCGGAAGAGCGCTACCGGTTTGTGAAGACAGTCGGCCCTGGCATCCGCCAGGCCGTGAAGGAAACGAAAGCCATTGCCGAAGCGTTTCCAGAAGCGACACGCCAGCAACTGCAGGATCGCCTGAACGCGAAGATCGTGGCACAACGCCGCATGGCGATGATGCAGGTTTTGGGGCTGGACTAACCCCCATAAATGACTAGCTAGAAGGCTAGCAGACTGGATTTTATAACCTATGTCTTTGATTTTCAGCATGTTGTAAAAATCATTCGACAGCTTTTGATTCTCTCGTTCAAGGTTCGAATCCTTGCGGGGTAACCACCCTGATTCGGCGAAGCGTCAGCGGGATGCCGTCGTGCTCTTCGACGCGCCGGTGAAGTCCTCGTCGGTCAGAGTGTTCAGAAAGGCCACGAGGTCCGCCTTCTCCCCCGCCGTCAGTTGGATGCCTGCTTCGGGATGCTTGGCCAGATTTGGATCGAGCGTGTTTGTCCGCCTCACGCCGCCGCTGTAGTGCTCCACGACCTGCTCCAGCGTCGCGAAGCGCCCGTCGTGCATGTAGGGCGCGGTGAGCGCGATGTTCCGCAGGCTGGGCACCTTGAACTTGCCACGATCATCTTCCTTTCCCGTCACCGCCATCAGACCGGTGTCGCCCGCGGCGAGTTCGAGCCCGTTGTTGGCGAAGTTCTGGCTCGTGAACAGCGTGCCGCCGTGGCAGTGAAAGCAGTCCGCGCCACGCAGGCTTCGCTTCGGGTCAAACTCGGTCACGAAGAGTTGCAGGCCGCGCTTTTCGCTCTCCGACAGCGTGGTCAGTTTTCGCACCGCGCGATCGAAGCGCGACTCCTGCGAAACCAGCGTGAGGAGAAATTGCTCCAGCGCTTTCGCGATCCTCTCAGCCGAGATTTCGGGCGTACCAAAAGCCGCCTTGAATTCTTCGGCCGCGCCGTCATCTGCCGCGAGTTTGGCCACGACATTTGGCAGCGTCTCGTTCATTTCCGCCGGATCGGTGATCGGCATCAGCACCTGCTCGCGCAGCGTCGGCGCACGCCCGTCCCAAAAAAAAGCGTCGTGCCAGGCCAGGTTGAAGAGCGGCATGGCGTTGCGTTTGCCCTGCCGCTGCTCCGCGCCGGTGCTGAAGCGGCGCGTGTCGGAAAATGCCCGCGACTGCTCGTGGCAGGAGGCGCAGGATTGGCTTTCATTGACCGACAGCCGCGTGTCGTGAAACAGGCGGCGGCCCAGCGCCACGCCTTCCTCTGTGAGCGGATTGTCATGCGGCATGCTGACCTGTGGGAAGCGCCGCGTTATCGCCGGTGTGAAGGGATGCGTGCTTGCGGGCGCCCCGACCGGTTCTTTGGCGCGGACAGGCGTTTGATAAATGTCGTAGTGCGTGCTGCGCACACGAAAGGCTCGTTCGATGTTTTTTTTCAGCCGCACGGCCAGTGAATCCCCCTCGCGCGAGTGGGTGGATGTACCGTCTTTCGCGAAGTCGATTCCCTCCAGTGCCCGCACCAGGTCAAAATCCAGTCGCAGCGTCAGCGGACTGCCGCCGTGGAAATTTACGGGCAACTCCACCGTCATCAACTGCGGTGCGTTGGCGACATGGTAGGAGAAGCCGTCCTCGCGCTCTTCGTTTTGGAAGTGTCCCTCCAGGGCTGTGAAAATGTAGCCGCCCGACCAGCCCCAGTGCAGGCCGTTGATCTGCGGGTTGAGCGCATGGCCCGGCGGAAAGCTGTGCGGATCGGCCTTGTTGACGGATTCTTCCACTCCGATGCGAAAACGGATGCCCGTGTAGTCTCCCGGCGGCGTGTCCGTGCCTTCCGCTGTGAATGAAGCACCTTCCTTTGTTGCACTGACAAAGGCGAACCAGTCCACCGACTCCAGCCATTTCCCGTCTGCGCGGCGCAGGGCCAGGCCGGAGAGCAGCATGTCCAGCCGTGTCACGCGGGGCTTCGCAGGCAGGGGCAGTGCTTCGCCCATCCGCACCGGTTTCCCGTCGAACACCGGGCGGAACTCGATCCGCAAATTCTGCGCTTCTGCCCGCAGTGCCGCGCCGCAGAAAATCGCCGCCAGCACCAGCCCAAGACCCTTCCGCCGCATACGCGGAAGCGAGCTGTGAATCGCTGGGTGCAAGGTCATGATGGCCGCCGTTCGTTCGTCACGGTGGAAATCTTCGCTCTGCCGGGCGGCAAACAAGTCAGGAACTTGTAAGTCGGCACCTCCAGCCTCATCCGGCGGTGACCTGCCCCAGCAGCCGCACCAGCGCCCGCGCATTCATGACCGCCTTGGGCACCAGCGTTTTCGTCACCAGATATTCCGGCAGCTTCAAGCCGTCCGCAGAGCGCACGGAGCAGTGCGCGTTCCCGCCGAAGGGGCCCAGGCCGTCCAGCGTCGGCCCCAGGTGCCAGAGATGGTTCGCATCACTCAGGCCGCCGCGCGGCACGGCCACCGCCGTGAGTCCCATCTCGGCCGCCTCCTCCTGCCACAGTTCAAAAAGCGCCGCCGCCTCTGGTGACTCCGGCCAGGCCGCCGTGTGGCCCGTGCGTTCGGCGGTCAGTTTCGCACCATTCGCCGCCGTGCCGCTCAGGTTCGCAAAAAAATCATCCGCGTGCTGCAGTGCCGCCGGTTCGGTCGCCCGGCACTCCCACTCCGCGACGGCCTCGTGCGGCACACGGTTCACCACCGTGCCGCCTTGTACCATGCCCACATTCACCGTGCGCTCGTCGCGGGCGCTCGTCAGCGCTGCGATCTCAGGCAGCACCTTGGCCAGAGCATCGATCGCATTCACGCCGTCATGGTGCTGGCTGCCCGCGTGTGCCGCCTTGCCCTCCGCTGTCAGCTTCCAGGTACTGCGCCCCTTGCGGGAAGTCACGATGTGCCAGCCGCGTTTATCCACCGGCCCGCCTTCAAACACCAGCACCGCACGCGCCCGGCCGCCGCAGCGCTTCGCCGTTGCTTGGCCGAAGTCGTCACCCAGCCACTCCTCGGCCGCGTTCGCGGCGATGATCCAATGCGTCTGCTTAAAGACATCGGGAGCGTGTTCCATCAGCAGTTGCAGCATCAGGCGGATCAAGACCGTGCCGCCCTTGATGTCGATCGTTCCCGGTCCGTAGATGCGGCCCTCCTCCGGCCGTTCGTCCCATTTGAAATCGTGGCGCAGTTCCTCCTCAGGTGGAAACACCGTGTCCGAATGCGTGACCAGCACCACCGGATCTCCGCCCGCTCCGCGCCGCGTTAAAAACAGGTGATGTCCCGTTCCGGCCACCGTGCAGGGCACCCGCTCCGCCGTGAACCCCAAGGACTCAAACGCTTCCGCCGTCAGACTCACCACCTCGTCCACCCCCGCCGCATTCATCGTGAAGCTGTTCACGCCCACCAGCCTGCGCAGCAGTTCCAGTGCTTCCGGCATCAGCACCTCAGCCGTTGTTTGAAAAAGCTCGTTCTGAATGGGCATGTTGAGGGTGGGGGTGGATGGTGGAAAGTAACAGGTCGCCATCTTTTGTGCAAAAAAGCAAAACAGCAGTTGCATAAAAATCGAAGCGTCTATATTCGCGGCCCCTGTTTCCACAGACCCCTGCTCGGGTGGCGGAATTGGTATACGCGCAAGATTAAGGATCTTGTGCCGAAAGGCTTAAGGGTTCGAGTCCCTTCCCGAGCACCACTGACTCACGCACCCGGCGTGGGGTTCCCGGCGATCCGCATCGTCAGGAGGCGGTTGTGAACAACATGGTTTTCCATCTTGACACACCGGCCAGTCCCCCTACTATCGCGGCCCCTCCGCCCAGGCGGAAGCCCCACGCAACGCAGCCCCCAATGAAGACCTTTTCAGCCAAAGCCCAGGACCAGAACCCCACATGGTGGGTGATCGATGCCAAAAACCAGATCCTCGGCGATGTGGCCGTCGCCGCAGCCAACCTGCTCCGCGGCAAGACCAAGCCCACCTTCACACCCCATGTGGACACTGGTGATTTCGTGGTCGTGCTGAACGCCGCCGACGTTCGCCTCAGCGGCAAAAAAGAGCAGCAGAAGATTTACACCTCGAAGGCCGGCTACGTCGGCAATCAGAAAATCGAGAACGTCGAGCGCGTCCGTCAGCGCCGTCCGGAACTGCTGATCGAACGCGCCGTCAAAGGCATGGTGCCCCATACCCGCCTCGGTCGCGCCATCATGGGCAAGCTCAAAATCTACAAGGGGGCCGAGCATCCGCATGAGGCCCAGAACCCGAAGGCCTTCGCCGTCGCCTAATCCCTTTCTCCTTCTCTCTTATTTTATGAGCAACCCTCTCACCAACGCCACCGGCCGCCGCAAGACCGCCATCGCCCGCGTTTTCCTCAAGGACGGCTCCGGCAGCATCACCGTCAACGGTCGTGACTTCGAAGAGTACTTTCCGACGGTCGCGCTTCAGAACCAGATCATCTTCCCGCTGGCGCTGACCAACACCCGCCAGAACTACGACGTGCAGGTGAACGCCACCGGTGGCGGCACCACCGGTCAGGTCGGCGCGGTTTGCCTGGGCATCGCCCGCGCACTCATCAATGTGAATCCTGAGCTTCGTCCGGTGCTGAAAGAAAACGGACTGCTCTCCCGCGACTCTCGCAAGAAGGAGCGCAAGAAGCCCGGTCGTCCGGGCGCCCGCAAGCGCTTCCAGTTCTCGAAGCGCTGATCCAATCAATCTGCTCGTGTGTGTGTTTGGAAAAGCCTCGCGAAAGCGGGGCTTTTTCATGCCTGCGCTTCGCTGCCTCAGGCCTCCGCTTTGTGCTTTCGCAGGAGCTTCACTCCTTCCACCCGCATCCTCCTGTCCACCGCCTTGCACATGTCGTAAATGGTGAGCGCGGAGATGCTGACGGCGGTGAGCGCCTCCATCTCGACCCCGGTCGGCGCCACCGTGACGGCGGTGGCGGTGATGCCGATGTCCCGCTCCCGAACTTCGAAGTCGATCTGCACCTTGGATAGCGGGATCTGATGGCAGAGCGGGATGAGATTTTGCGTCTGCTTCGCCGCCTGGATGCCGGCGATGCGGGCGATGCTGAGCACGTCCCCCTTGGCGACCTGATTTCTGCGAATGAGTTCCAGCGTGGCAGAGGAGAGCACGATGCGGCCTCCGGCAGTGGCTTCACGACGAACAGGCGGCTTGGCTGACACATCAACCATGGCGGCCTCGCCTTTACGATTCAGGTGGGTGAGCTTGGGCATGGCGGGATCAGTGCTGACGCTTCAACCGCCGATGGCGATCATACGGCGGTTCGGCTGGTAATTGTCACGGAAGTCGTGCTCCTTCGGCTTGCGGGCCACGACATTGAGGAAGAAGGAGGCGAGTTCTTCGTCGCTGCATCCCGCGCGCAGCACGCTGCGCAGATCGAACTCCAGAAAACTGCCGAGGCAGGGCCGCAGTTTCCCGTCGCAGGTGAGGCGGAGCTTGTTGCAGTTCTCGCAGAAATGGAGGTTCGTCATCGCCCCGATGAAGCCGATTTTTTGACCGGCGCCCGGGATCAGATGGTAAAGGGCCGGGCCGTTCGTGCTGAAGTCCGGCAGGGGCGTCAGCGGGCCGTGGGTCTGCTCGACGAGCGCCTTGGCGGTGGCGACCGGCAGGAAATTGTCCTCGCTGAGCACCTCCTGGGTGCTGACCGGCATCAGCTCGATGAAACGCAGCAGGGCGTTCTTTTCGCGGGCGAAGTTGATGATCGCGGGCAGCTCGCGCTCGGTCTGGTGCTTCATCAGCACGCAGTTGAACTTGATCGCTTCGAATCCCGCGCTGATCGCGGCGTCGATGCCCTCGATCACCCGCGGCAGCAGATCGCGGCCCGTGGTGCGCTGGTAGGTGGCGCGGTCCAGCGAGTCGAGGGAAATGTTCACGCTGCGCACGCCGGCGCGCACGAGTTTTTCCGCCAGCGTGCCCCCCTCCTCGGTCTTCGCCAGCAGGGTGCCGTTCGTGGAGATGCCGATGTCCTCGATGCCTGGGATCTTCGCCAATTCCGCGCAGAACCCCGCCGCACCCGGCCGTGTGAGCGGCTCCCCGCCGGTGACACGGATCTTGCGGATGCCGAGGCCCGCGCCGATGCGCACCACGCGGAGCAGCTCGTCGTAGTCCAGCGTCTCCTCCCGGCTGAACCACGCCTGCTCCTCCTCGGGCATGCAGTAGCGACAGCGTTCATTGCACCGGTCGGTGATGGAAACGCGCATGTAGGAGATGTGATGGCCGAAGGAATCTTCCACTGAAAACAAGGGGGAACGAGAAACACAGCCTTAACCACAGTCTGCGCCCCGGCTCAAGTGCGCTATGGCCCGTGGCACGGGAAGAGTGAAGCCGCGCCCCGCAGAGCGGATCCGCTGGCTTTGCCGCAGGTTGTTTTCTTTCGAGCCTGTAGACCGGGAGTTCGCCGTGTCACGGGCCTTCCTACTCAGTCCGGAGCAGTCCACACAGCCCTTGCGTGAGTGCCTGAGCGCCCTACAGTCGGCGCTCCCCAAAAAGCCCCCCAGCATGAGCACCCACGTCAAACTTTACATCCCCGGTCCCGTTGAAGTCAGCCCTGACACCTACGCTGCGATGGCGCAGCCGATGATCGGGCATCGCGGCAAGGGATTCCAGGATCTGTATGCCGAGATCCAGCCGATGCTGCAGACGCTGTTTGGCACGAAGCAGCAGGTGTTTTTGAGCACTTCCTCCGCCTGGGGCGTGATGGAGGGGGCGATCCGCAATCTGGTGAAGAAAAAGGTGCTGAACTGCTGCAACGGTGCCTTCTCCGACAAGTGGCTGGACGTTTCGAAGCGCTGCGGCAAGGAAGCCGAGGCCTATCAGGTCGAGTGGGGCCAGCCGATCCTGGCGGCGGAGATCGACAAGCGTCTCGCCACCGGCGAATTCGACGCGGTGACCTTCATTCACAATGAAACGTCCACCGGCGTGCTCAGCCCCATCGCGGAGATCGCGGCGCTGAAGCAGAAGTATCCTGAGGTGATGTTCATCACGGATTCGGTGTCCGGTTTCACGACGGTGCCGGTGAATTTCGACGAACTCGGCCTGGATGTGCTGCTCACGGGCAGCCAGAAGGCCTTCGCGCTGCCGCCGGGGCTGGCGCTTTTCACCGCCTCCGAAGCCGCCATGGCCCGTGCGGCGACGATGAATGACCGCGGTTACTACTTCGACTTCCTCGAGTTCAAGGCGAACGGCGAGAAGAGCATGACGCCGAGCACGCCTTGCATCAGCACGATCTATGGGCTGCGCCATCAGTTGCAGAAGATGTTCGCCGAAGGGCTGGACAATCGCTACGCACGCCACGCGAAGCTGAACGGCATGGTGCACGAGTGGGTGAACAAGCATGGCTTCGAGTTCTTCGCGCCGGAAGGCTATCGCTCCAAGTCGCTGACTTGCGTGGCGAACAACAAGGGCATCGACGTGGCCGGCTTGATCGGCCTGTTGAAGAAGAATCACAGCATGATCATCGATGGCGGTTACGGGAAGCTTAAGGGCAAGACCTTCCGCATCTCGAACATGGGCGACGAGACCGAGGAGACGATCGGCACGGTGATCGCCGCGCTGGACGACTCGCTGGCCAAGCTCTGAAGCTGATTTTGCGCACTAAAACCTGTGAGGTGTGAATCCATGCGCCGTTTGAGGCGTTCTACCTGCACATCATGGTGAAAATCATCCGCGCCCTGCTCCCGCTCGTCATCTTGGCCGTCTGCGCCTGGTATGGCTGGTGGCTGATCACGAACAAGCCGGTGATGCCCACGATGGAGACGAAGCCGGTGTATGTGACAGTGGAGGGCATGACGCTGAAGAAGACCGCCTTTCCGGTGCGTGTGGCCTCCCAGGGGGCGGTGCAGCCGCGCACGCGCAGCACGCTGCTGCCGGAGGTGGCGGGCATGATCGTGGAGACGAGCCCTTCGTTCCGGCCGGGGGGATTTTTCGAAAAAGGGGAGGTGCTGATCAAGCTGGACCCGGTGGATTATGAAACGGCAGTCACGGTGGCGGATGCCGCTGTGGCGCTGGCCAGGGTGACGGTGGCCGAGGAGCAGGCGAAGGCCGACCAGGCGCTGGAGAACTGGAAGGCGCTGGGACGTTCCGGCGCACCGGGGGAGCTGGTGCTGCGGACGCCGCAGGTGGCGCGGGCCAAGGCCGATCTGGCCGCCGCCGAGGCGCGTGTGGTGAAGGCCAAACGCGATCTGGAGCGCACCGTCATCCGCGCTCCGTATGACGGCCAGGTCCTGGAGCAGGCGGCGGATGTGGGCCAGTATGTGACGCCCGGCACCACGCTGGGCCGGGTGTTTGCGACCGATTTCGTGGAGGTGCGTCTGCCGCTGCCGGAGCGTGAGAGCCGCTTCATCCAGCTTCCGGAGCGCTACCAGGACGCCTCCGAGGTGATGCCCGCCGCCCTGGTGCGACTGAAAACGAGCAGTGCTGGAAAGCCGGTGCTCTGGGAGGGACGTCTGGTCCGGGTGGAGAGCGCCCTGGACGAAAACACCCGCCAGACGACCGCAGTGGCACAGATCGACAGCCCTTTCGCGAAACGGGATGACGGAGCGCCACCGCTCAAAATCGGGCAATTTGTCGAGGCCGAGATCGAGGGCGATCCGCTGGAGGACGTTTTCATCATCCCGCGCTCTGCGGTGCGTGCGGGCAATGAGATCATCCTCATTTCCGCCCAGCAGACGCTGCGGCGCATGACGGTGGACCCGCTCTTCGGCAATGATAAGCACATCGTCGTGGAGGCCGGCACTGCCAAGGGGCCGAAGGAGGGAGACGTGCTGTGCCTCACGCCGATCCCTTTCCCTGCGGATGGCGCGCGCGTGAACGCGGTGATCGACGGTGTGAAGCCGGGCGGGCAAATGGCTGATGAGAAACGTCCGGAAAAGAAAGCGGCCATGCTGATTCCCGAGGCAAAGCCTCTGCCTTGAAGCTCGAAAGGCTGCTGTGGCGCATGATTTTGAGATGTCACGCTGCGGGAGGGCTTCTGGCACGGCGGCTGCTTTGATAGGGCTGGATGGAATCAACCCGCATCATTCCCCTTTCAGGCGCCCGGCAGACAGCATCTTCACAGCCGCCCAACACGGGGCGGACGGACCCCAACCTGATCACGATGGAGTCGGCTGAGGGAAGGGAGTCGGTTTCCGGCGGGGATCCGGAGTCTTCCCAGCGCTTCGCGGGCGAGGTGAAGTATGTCGGCTACTACGCGGCGAAACTCGCGGCGACGCTCGGCATGCGGGGCCTGGAGCTGGCCATCGTCGAGGATCGGGAGGGGCAGACGGCGATCAGCGCCGGTCGGCAGGAGGGGAGCTGGCACGGCGTGGTCAGCAGCAATCGGCGCTCCATCAAGCAGGTGCGGGAATCGCTCTCACGCTGATGATTTTCCTGAAATGAGTCTGAATTCCGTCATCACCGCAGCGGCCTCCCTCCAGCGTCTTGAGGGCGTGGCCGGTGTCATGCTCTTCAAGGGCCGCAACACGATCCACCGGCAGATGCCCTTTTCAGAATCGCGTGCGGAGGAGCTGCGCGGGATGATCGAGCAGATGCTGGACGGCTACCGCCAGGTGCGGCGGAAGGTGCGGCAGATTTACCTCGAGTTCGACGGCGGTGTGCTGCTCGTCCTGGTGCACGAGTCGGCGGTGATGCTCTTTTTTCTGACCTCGCGGGCGGATCCTGACCTGGCGGCCAGCGCGGCGTCGGTGATGCTGAACGACCATGCGGCGGCGCTGGATCAGGCCTCTTCGGACCCACAGCCCGTGGCCCTGCAGCCGGACGGCATCGAGGAACTCGTCGTGACCAGCCCGCGGGCGCTGTCTCAGATCACCGAAAAAGCGGAACCGACCGTGAACCAGTGGGGCGCGGTCAGGAAGTGCGTGGAGGGCGTGCTGGGGAAGGTCATGGGCCGGGCGCAGGCCGCGAACCTCATCGAGCGCAGCATCGAGGAGGCGGGCATCGCCGATCCCTACCGCCTGCCCGTGGCCGACGTGCGCAGGCTCGCCACCGCCATCATCGAGCACGTCCCGAACACCTCGAAACGCCGCCAGCTCCTCGTGGAGCTCGATTCGGCGATGGAACATCTGAAAAGCTAATCTTGAACGCCCCCCATGAAATCACTCCCCGCCTGCCTGCTGCTCCTCTGCTTCATCCTGCTAGCGCCTGCCGCCGGGCAGGACGGGGAGAAGATCGAGGCCAAGCTCGACACGATCATCCAGAAGCTGGACGCAAATCAAGGCACGCTGAAAGAGGTGGCGAAGGCCGTGACAAAGGACGCCGCCCCTGCGACCGAGGCCGCTGCGGCTGCGCCGGGCGGCGCTGCCGAGGCTGCGGTGAAGGCGGACATCGACGCGGTGCAGACGAATACGAACACGGTGTGGATGGTCGTCGCCGCAGCGCTGGTTTTCTTCATGCAGCCAGGATTTGCGATGGTGGAGCTGGGCTTCTCGCGGGCGAAGAACAGCATCAACATCATCATGAAGAACTTCCTGGATTTCTCGATCAGCGTGATCGTGTTCATGTTCCTCGGCTTCGGTCTGATGTTCGGGACAAGCTGGGGCGGCTGGATCGGCACGGACGGCTTTTGGCTGTCCACGCGTGCGGGGGATGACCAGCTTTGGGCATTTTGGTTCTTCCAGGCCGTGTTCGCGGGCACCGCCTGCACGATCGTCTCCGGTGCCATGGCTGAGCGCACGAAATTCGTCGGCTACCTGATCTATGCCGGGTTCCTCACCGGGATCGTCTATCCGCTCGGCGGCCACTGGGCCTGGGGCAGCTTTGGCAGCGGGTTCGGCGTGGGAGGGCAGCCCGGCTGGCTGGAGGCGATGGGCTTCGTCGATTTCGCCGGTTCCACCGTCGTTCACGGCTGCGGCGGTGCCTGCGCTCTGGCGGGCATCATCGTGGTGGGTGCGCGGCACGGGCGCTTCGCAAAGGACGGCACGCCGCGTCTCATCGCCGGGCATAACATCCCGCTGGCCGCGTTGGGTGTTTTCATTCTCTGGTTCGGCTGGTTCGGCTTCAATGCGGGCTCCACGCTCGTCGCCAACGGATCCATCGGCCGCATCGCGGTGAACACGACCATCGCACCTGCGGCAGGGGCGCTGGCGGCGATGATTTCGATGTGGTTCGTCCAGGGGCGGCCGGACGTGGGCATCACGCTGAACGGAGCTCTCGGCGGCCTGGTGGGCATCACGGCATGCTGCGCCAATATCTCCCCGGCTTCGGCCTTCATCGTCGGTCTGGTCGCAGGCATCATTACCACCGTCACCACCATCGCCCTGGAGCGCGTGGGGCTGGATGATGCTGTGGGCGCCGTGCCGGTGCATCTGGTGAACGGCTGGTGGGGCACGCTCAGCGTGGCGCTTTTCAACATGGAGGGCTTCGACGCGAAAAGCCTCGGCGTGCAGGCGCTGGGCACCTTCTCGATCACCTTCACGTCTTTCGTGATCTGCTTCGCCATCTTCAAGACGGTGGACATGCTCGTCGGGCTGCGGGCCTCCGAAAACGAGCAGATCGACGGACTCGACTTCTCCGAGCACTCGGCGAACGCCTACCCCGACTTCCAGACGACCGAGCAGGCGTGAGCCAACCGGCGTCACGCAAAGCGCAAGATCGGCGGGGCTTGGCGGGTGGCTTTGTGCGTTGATTCGGGGTCATGATCAACCTCACCCGCCTCTACTGTGATGTCGCCCAGCCAATGGACCACCTCCGCTATGGCCGCGGTCACGGATCTCCCGTTTCCGCCGCTGAACGCCGGCCCATTGTCGTCTGGAACATCACGCGCCGCTGCAATCTGAAGTGCGTCCATTGCTACCAGGACTCGGATTCGAAATTCTATCCCGGCGAACTGACGTGGCAGCAGTGCAAAGACGTTGTGGATGACCTCGCCGACTACAAAGTGCCCGCCTTGCTGCTTTCCGGAGGCGAGCCAACGATTCATCCTCATTTCTTCGAACTGGCGGAGTATGCCACCGGCAAGGGCCTGCGGCTCACGCTTTCCACCAACGGCACGCTGATCACCCCCGAGTGGGCGCGGCGCATCAAGGAAATCGGCTTCAGCTACGTCGGCATCTCGCTCGACGGCATGGGGGCCACGCACGATCACTTCCGCGGCAAAATCGGGGCCTTCGACAAGGCGGTGGCCGCCTTCCGCAACTGCAAGGCCGCGGGCCAGAAGGTCGGCCTGCGGCTCACGCTTTCACGTCACAACATCGCCGATCTCGACTCCATCCTCGACTTCATCGAACGTGAGGACATCGAGCGCGTGTGCTTTTACCATCTCGTTTACAGCGGGCGCGGCTCAGATCTGATGGAAGTGCCGCACGAGGACACGCGCGGCGCCATCGACAAAATCCTGGACCGCACGGCGAAGTGGGCCGCCAGCGGCAGGCCGCGCGAGGTTTTGACCGTGGATCAGCCGGTGGACGGTCCCTACCTCTACATGCGGTTGAAGAAGGAGAACCCTGAGCGTGCCGCCCGCGCGATGGAACTCATGAACTGGAACGGCGGCGGCGCGAACAGCAGCGGTACCGGCATCAGCAACATCGACACACAGGGCAATGTGCATCCTGACCAGTTCTGGCATGAACTCACGTTGGGCAATGTGAAGGAGCGCAAGTTCAGCGACATCTGGAGCAACCGCGACAACGCCACGCTCAACGCCCTGCGCAATCGCAAGGAGCACCTAACGGGGAAATGCGCGGAGTGCGGTTTTCTGGATGTCTGTGGCGGCGGTTTCCGGGTGCGCGCTCTGCAAATGACGGGCGATTTGTGGACACCCGATCCTTCGTGTTACTTGAATGACAGAGAACGAGGAGAGGTTTTGGCGGGATGAATCATCCCACTCAGATTGGTGGCTATGATAATTGAGGCGAAGGGCTGGGAAGCACACTTCTTTGCGTCGGAATTCTTGCTGGAAGAAGCGAATCCTGTCACTATCGACGTGTCATCCCATCACGATTATGAAAGCAATTTCCCGACATTCTCATCGCGTGTTGAGAGCTGTCTCTCTTCTGTTCGTTGCTATCTCTCTTTCGCATTGCGCACTGCCTCCGCAGCAGGCGTGGCGTTACATCCAGTCCAACGGGCTGCTGACCTACATGCGCTACGAGGCGGGTGCCGCGACGCCGCCTTTCGGAGCCGGCACCTCCCAGCGCTACGCCTCTAGCCGCGTCCCTGTTTCTCGCTATAGGCCTGTCCCGCAGTACAGCAGCGTTTCCCGGCAGTCATACGGTCCGGCCTACTCGTCCTCCGGCTACGCCCAGAACCGCTATTACAGCCAATCCACTCGTGCGGAGGCACCGCGCCCGCGGAGCGCACCGGCACCAGTGAAACCTCGTTCCAGCCAGGAGAGCAGCCCGCCTCGCGTGAAAATCCCGATTGAAGAACCCGAACCCAGGCTGGCGAATGACGAGCCGCCTCGCAGCTCGCCGACTCCGGGTATCTCCGCATCTTCATTCGACAGCCCGGCGACACCCAAGCCCGTACCCGCCAACGAACTGCCCTTTGGAACGGCTGTTCCAGGTCGCGTCAACATGGTCAACAGCCCCTTTGCCGGAAAAACCCAGCTGGTGGACGTGTCAGGCATGTCCGCAGGGCAGACCGTGAAGTGTCCCTACACCGGGAAGCTCTTTAAGGTTCCGTCCTCACAGCAGGCGCAAAACAAGGCGGAATCACCCGCCTCCGAGACGGACGGAGCCAATCCTTGATCAGGCCTTTTGGGGGCGCAATTCGCCGCGCTTCTCGTAGTTGGCGTATTTGGTCTTGATTCAGGGGCGTTCAGTGGAACTCTTGCCGCCCTCAATCCGAAATCGAACACCGAACCAATCCATCATGGGTCAACAACTGAAAAAAGTCGTCAAGCGCCGCCGCCGTCAAAGCTATCTCACCCGCAAGAAGGCGCTGGCCAAGGCGGGCGTCTCCCGCAAAGCCCGCGCTGCCGCACGCTCCGAGGCCAAAGCCTCCGCCAAGAAACCTGCCGCCAAGAAACCCGCCGCCAAGAAGGCCGCCAAGCCGAAGGCCGTCGAGGCCGCCGAGACTGCTGTCGCTCCCGTTGAGGCGGCTCCTGCTGTCGAAGCACCCGCTGCTGCGGAGTAAGCCCACTGGAGCTAACGTCCATTCATTAAAAAAAACCGTGAAGGGGATTCCTTCACGGTTTTTTTGTCTGTTCGTTGCCGGTTATCTGAACCAGAAGCCTCCCGTTCCGCCCGAGGGTGCCTGCCCGCCGGACTGCTGATTGTAGGCGTCGTGATAGCCGCGTTCGAAACTGGAACGGTAACGCGGGTCGTAGCGACCGACATGGGCCGCAGGATCAGCCACGCGCCCGCCGGTGCGGTCCCGCAGGCCGTAGTCGTAGCCCTGATTGTAAGCCGGATCGCGCTGCACGGGTGGTGGCGTCGAGGGATCGGGATAGCCGCCGGTGGAGGGGGGATAGCTGCCGCCCTGCTGATTGCCGACGACGCTGGCGTAGCCTTGGTTGTAGCCGTCGCGGTAGGCCATCTCCGTGTTCCGGTCGTAGCTCTGGTAATGGCGATTGTAGCCCTGCGGCTGCCGCTGCTGCGCATCGATCTGTCCTTCACGCCAGCCGCGTTCATACGCCTGCCTGCTGAGCTGAGCTCCCTGCTCACGCGTGTCTTGCTGGTAGGGCGTGTTCCCATACGGCCCGCCGCCGTAGGGGCCGCCATTTGGACCGTAGTAGGGATCGACACATTGGGTGAGCAGCAGGGGCAGCGACAGGGTGGCGAGGAGATGTGATTTCATGAAGGGGGAAGGTGGAATCGTAAATGGCGGAGCGCAATCTCCGACGCGGGCGCGGCTGTCTTGTTCATGTCATCAGCCGGACGGCCGGGAAAAAGTTCACTTCTTCCCCTTCTGCGTCGCCGCAGTGAACCAGTCGCCCCCGCCGCCTCCACCGAAAGGATTGCCCATGCCTCCGCCGGAGCTGCGAGCGCCGCCACCGGCAAAGCTGCGCTGGCCGCCGCCACCACCACCACCACCAGCAGCAGGCCGCGGACCGCCGCCGCCCTGCTTCTTCTCGAAGTCCGGCTTCGACTTCATGCTCAGGGCGATGCGCTTGCGGGGAATATCGACCTCCGTGACCGTCACGGACACGCGTTGGGCCACTTTGACGACATCAGCCGCATCGCGGATGAAATGATCGGCGAGCTGGCTCACATGCACGAGGCCGTCCTGATGCACGCCGATGTCCACAAAGGCGCCGAAGGCGGTCACGTTCGTCACGATGCCCGGCAGCTTCATGCCGACGGTGAGATCCTTCATGTCGTTCACGCCTTCCGCAAAGGTGAACACCTCGAACTGCTTGCGCGGATCGCGTCCCGGCTTGGCGAGTTCATTCATGATGTCCTTCAGCGTCGGCAGGCCCACGTCGGCGCTCACATACTTCTTGAGGTCGATCTTCTCACGCAGGTCGCCTCTCTGCATCAAATCGGCTACGCCGCAGCCGAGATCGGCCGCCATCTTCTCCACCAGTGCGTAGCGCTCTGGATGCACGGCGCTGGAGTCCAGCGGATGTGCGGCGTCACGGATGCGCAGGAAGCCCGCAGCCTGTTCGAAGGCCTTTTCACCGAGGCGCGGCACCTTGAGCAGGTCCTTGCGGCTCTTGAAGGCACCGTGCTCGTTGCGGAAGGCCACGATGTTCGCCGCGTGGGCGCTGTTGAGGCCGGAAACGTAGCTGAGCAGCTGCTTCGATGCGGTGTTCAGCTCCACGCCGACGGCGTTCACGGTGCTGATCACCACGTTGTCGAGGCTGCCCTGAAGCATCGTCTGATCAACATCGTGCTGATACTGGCCCACGCCGATGGACTTCGGATCCAGTTTCACCAACTCCGCCAGCGGGTCCATGAGACGACGAGCGATGGAGACGGATCCGCGCACGGTGACGTCGTGGTTCGGGAATTCTTCACGCGCTACCTCGCTGGCGCTGTAGATCGAAGCGCCGCTTTCGTTCACCATGATCACCGGAATCGAGGCTGGCACGCCGATCTTCTTTACAAACATCTCCGTCTCACGGCTGGCGGTGCCGTTGCCGATGGCGATGGCCTGGATCTTGAAGCGCTCGATCAGCGTCAGCAGCAGCGTCTTGGCGTGCATGAGGCTGTTGCCGTCGCCAAGAAGATAAATCACGTCGTTGTAGAGAAGCTGCCCCTGCGCATCGAGCACGACGATCTTGCAGCCGGTGCGGAAGCCGGGGTCGATCCCCAGCACGCGCTTCTGGCCCAGCGGCGCGGCCAGCAGCAGTTCGCGCAGGTTGTCGGCGAAGACCTTCACCGCGTCGGCATCGGCCTTCTTCTTCGATTCAAGCCGCGCTTCGGTCTCCATGCTGGAGCTCAGCAGTCGCTTGTAGGCGTCCTGCGCTGCCTGTTTCATCTGCGCCGAGCAGGAGTTGTTGCCTTTGACGGTCAGTCGCTCGACCAGCGTGACGGCATCGACCTCCGGTGGTTGGATGCGCATGAGCAGGAATCCTTCCTTCTCGCCTCGGCGAATGGCCAGCATGCGGTGTGAGGGGATCGACTTCACGGGTTCGCTCCAGTCGAAGTAGTCGCGGAACTTCTGCGCCTCGGGGTCCTCCTCCTTGCCGAACATCGCCTTGGAAGTCACCGTGCCGTTCTCCGCGAAGAGCTTTCTCAATCCGGCGCGAACCTCCGCCGTGTCACTGATGCGTTCCGCGATGATGTCCCGCGCTCCGGCCAGCGCTTCGGCGGCATCCTTGACCTTCAACTCGTCGCTTTCGGCATCTGGGTTCACAAACTTCGCCGCCTCGGCGTCGAGATCGACCCCGGCGGTGAGCACATTCTGCTCGATGAAGTCCGCCAGCGGCTCCAGGCCCTTTTCCTTGGCGATCGTGGCCTTGGTGCGGCGTTTCGGTCGGAACGGGGCAAAGATGTCCTCCAGCGAGTTCAGCGTCTCCGCCTTGTCGATTTTCACCCGCAGCACGTCCGTCATCAGGTTGCGCTCCTCGAGGGATTTCACGATCGCGGTGCGCCGATCATCCAGCGCCACGAGCTGGCCCATGCGCTCCTGGATGTTCAGAATTTGCACTTCATCGAGTTCGCCCGTGGCTTCCTTTCGATAGCGCGAGATGAACGGCACCGTGGCCCCGTCCGCGAGCAGCTTCGCCGTCGCGCCGACCTGGATCGGCTTGATTTTCAGCTCTGAGGCGATGCGTTCGACATGGGCGACGTTGATGTTCAGTTCGTTGGCGGCAGACATGGTTGAAAAGGGGATCAAAAATGGGTTGGGAAGGCTGGTGTTAGCGAGTGCATCCGCTGCGGCAAGGAAGGAACTCGTACTGTGAAAAACTTTTGTCCGGCGTGATGCTTGACATGCTAGCAGTGCGATTGACAAGATTCAGAGTCATGGAATTTATCCGTTGGTGGCACGATCTTCCGCAGCACAAAAAGTACATTTTCTCATGGGTGCTGATCGCATTATCGACGATGATGTATTTCGTGGCTGGACTCATCTGGTCGTGGGGATGGTTCGCTGGTGGCTTCTTTGCACTGCTGACATTTTTTGGCGTTGGAGACAGTGACGGTGAATGAGATTCGTTTTTGTCCCCGTGCGCCACTTCCTGCTACTGCTCACCACCCATTTATGTCTCCTTCATCCGGCTATGGGTGAAGACTGGCCGCGCTGGCGCGGGCCGGAGGGTGACGGGCGTTGGAACCCGCCCGATGTTCCTGCGGACATCGCGAAGAAGGAGCCGGAGCGGCTTTGGAATGCGGAGGTCGGCGCTGGATTCGGCGGTGTCACGGTCAGTGAAGGACTTGTCTATGTGATGGACCGTCAAAAGGCACCGCAGGAGGTGGAGCGTGTGCTCTGCTTCGATGCAGGAACAGGCCGGGAAGTGTGGAGACAGAGCTGGGAGGTAGATTACGGCAGCATGGAATACGGCACCGGACCCAGGGCGTCCGTGAACATCACAGATGGCCGGGCTTATGCGCTGGGGGCTACCGGCGTGGCATCGTGCCTGGACGCGAAGACAGGTGGCGTGCTCTGGCAGGTGAACACAGTCGAAACCTATGGTGCCAAAATTCCGACCTGGGGTTTCGCAGCGTCACCAGTGCTCGATGGAGATCGAGTCCTGCTCCATGTCGGTGCTGAGAACGGCTCGGTCATTGCGCTGGATAAAACGACCGGCAAGGAGCTGTGGCGCGGCGGTCCGGACAAGGCTGGCTACTGCACGCCGGAGATCATCAAGCATGAAGGAAAGCGCCAACTCATCGCCTGGGGGCCGGAGCATGTGCAAAGCCTGAATCCGGACAGCGGAGCGGTGAACTGGACTTATCCGTACAAGATCACGTATGGCGTCAGCATCGCCCAGCCTCTGTACCACGATGGAGTGCTGCTCGTCTCCGGCTACTGGCATGGCGCGAAGGCGTTCCGGCTCGGCACGGGAGTCGAACTGCTGTGGGAGAATGAAAAGGAGATCTGCGGGCTCATGTCTGCGCCGCTGTTCAAGGACGGCATCGTTTACATGCTCGACAAAACACGCGGCCTTCAAGCCTTCGAACTCAAAACCGGAAAGATCCTCTGGAGTGACGACAACACGCTCACGCCGAAGGATCGCAATCCTCAGATGAGCCTTGTGTGGATGGATGATGCGAAGAATCTGGCCGCATTGCTCAATGCGAGTGGTGAACTCGTCTATGTGACGCTCACCCCCGAAAAGCGCGAGGAACTGGCGCGCTGGCAGATCATCGGCAAAACCTGGGCGCATCCGGCCTTCGCAGGAAATCGTGTTTTTGCCCGCAGCGATAAAGAACTGGTGGCCTGGCGGCTTTGGTAGTCGTCATGAAACTGTGGCTGCCCTTCCTCCTCGCCGTCTTAGTCATCGCCGCCGCGCCTGTGGCTGAATCACCTGCCTGGAAGGCCGGAGCAGCTGCGGCGAAGATCACACCAGAGAAATCGATGTGGATGGCGGGCTATGCAGCACGAACAAAGCCGTCGGAAGGCGTGGAACTTGACCTGTTTGCGAAAGCATTGGTCATCGAGGATCAGGACGGAGCCAAGTTTGCGCTCATCACGATGGATTTGATCGGTGTGCCGAGGAATCTTCGGCTCGCAGTCTCGGAGCGTGTGAAGAAGGATTCGGGATCGGGCCCGCCAATCTCGCGATCAATGCCTCGCACACGCACAGCGGACCGGAATTGCGCACAAGCAAGATTCATGGCGCGGACGATGTGGCGCTTCGAGAGAAAGAAGCGACTGAGTACACGTCCAAGCTGGAAGACACGTTCGTGAAGCTCGTCGGAGAAGCGATTCAGAAGTCGGTGCCTGCGCATCTCGATTACAGCACCGCGCGTTGCGGCGTGTCGATGAACCGCCGCACGCCGGATGACAAAGGTGGCTGGAGCAATTTTCCGAATCCGAACGGCCCTGTGGATCAAACGGTGCCCGTGTTGAAGGCGACAAGCGCCAAAGGAAAGGAGATCGCGATCGTTTTCGGTTACGCGTGCCATTGCACGACGCTGGGGCATCAGAAATTCAGCGGCGATTACGCGGGCTACGCACAGCAGGCGCTCGAAAAGGCACATCCTGATGCGGTGGCGATGTTTGCGAATGGTTGTAGCGGTGATCAGAACCCATATCCGCGTCGTACGATGGAACTCGCGCAAACACACGGCCTATCACTTGCCACATCCGTGCAGGCCGCGCTCGAGACGCACATGCAGCGGCTCACGGGTCCGATCCGCGCCGCGTATCGCGAAATCCCGCTCGCCTACGATACACTACCGACGAAAGAGCAGCTTCTCGAAGAGCAGAAGTCCACGAACAAGTGGATGGCCACGCATGCGACGCGAGTGTTGCAGCGCATCGCCGACGAAGGCCCGCTGCCCACGACCTATCCGTATCCCGTACAAGTACTGCGTCTCGGCAGCGAACTCACCTGGATCACACTCGGCGGCGAGGTGGTCGTCGATTATTCCCTGCGGCTGAAGAAGGACATCCAGGACCCGATCGTGTGGGTCAGCGGTTACACCAACGATGTGATGGCCTACATCCCCAGCCTGCGCATTTGGCAGGAAGGCGGCTACGAAGGCGGCGGCGCGATGATCTACGGCACGCATCCGACGCGCTGGAGCGACAAAACCGAGGAGCACATCATGGGCACGGTGATGGAGCTGCGAAACGCTCTTGAGGATTGACTATTCCGCCGGTTGGATGGCTTTTGGGCACGGCGGGTTGCCAACGAGTCGAGATGCATGCAAATCGAAAGGCTCCAACCCATTGTGAACCTCTCCATCGGCATCGACCTCGGCGGCACGAACATCAAAGCCGCGCTCGTGGACACGCAGTCCGCGAAAACCCTCGCCACGCTCTCCAAACCGACGTTTGATGGCGAATTCGATGGCGACACGCCACGCTTCGCTCTCACGGTGCGTGAGATTGTGCAGGAGTTCGATGCGCAGGCTGGTCAAAAGCTTGCCGTCGGCCTTTCCGCACCCGGTTTGGCGAATCCGAACGGCCAGTGCATCGACTGGATGCCAGGACGCATGCACGGCCTCGAAAAACTCATGTGGGCCGACTTCCTCGAACGCGATTGCCGCGTGCTGAACGACGCCCACGCAGCCCTGCTCGGCGAGGTGTGGGCCGGAGCCGCGAAAGACTGCCGCGATGTCTTCATGCTCACCCTCGGCACCGGTGTCGGTGGTGCGATCTACAGTGGCGGCCGCCTGCTCAAGGGCCACATTGGCCGCGCCGGTCATCTCGGACACATCACCACTGACGCGAATGCACCGCGTGATGACTGCAACACGCCCGGCAGCCTGGAAGACGCCATCGGCAATCAAACCATCGCCCAACGCGGCGAAGGCCGTTACGCCAGCACGCTCGCCCTGCTCGATGCGTGCGCCGCAGGCGATGAACACGCGAAAAAGGTGTGGCTCACTTCCGTCCGTCACCTTGCCGCCGCGATTGCATCTCTCATCAACGTCCTCGACCCCGAACTCGTCATCCTCGGCGGCGGCATCGCCACCGGGGCCAAAGACCTCCTTTTCAAACCGCTCCAACGGGCATTCGACGACTTTGAGTGGCGTCCAGGCGGAAACCAGGCACGCCTTGCGCCCGCGATGCTCGGCGATAACGCCGGTTGCCTCGGTTCCGTTTTCAATCTTGCTCAGCCCCTTTGATTTCCATTCGGTTCATTCGTCATTCTGCATTCTGATTTCGTCATTCCTATGTCTCCCGCCCTCCAATACCTCGAAGCCAGCCAAGGCCTCCTCAACCGCGTCCGAGAGCAACTTCCGCTCATCCAGCAGACGGCCGACATGTTCGCCAAGACGATCCTCGCCGGACAGATGGTGCATGTCTTCGGCTCCGGCCACAGTCGCATTCTCGTTGAGGAAATGTGGCCACGATATGGCTCGTTTCCCGGCTTCAATCCCATTGTCGAACTCTCACTCACGTTTCACAACCTTGTCGTCGGGGCGAACGGCCAGCGGCAGGCCATGTTCCTCGAAAACGTGAGCGGTTTCGCCAGTCGCATTCTGCGCAACTTTGACCTCCAGCCCGGCGACAGCGCCCTCGTCATCTCCAGCGGCGGTTGCAACGTTGTCCCGGTCGAAATGGCGGAGGAGCTTCAAAAGCGCGGCGTCAAAGTCGCCGCCATCATCAGCACCACCCACAGCGAGGCCAGCACCAGCCGCCATCGCGACGGCAAAAAGCTCCAGGACTTCTCCGAGATCGTCCTCGACACCGGCGCACCGGTTGGCGATGCCATGGTGAAGATCGACGGCCTCGAAACGCCGGTGGCACCGGGCAGCACGGTGGGCGGTTGTTTGCTTGTGAATGCCATCAAAGCCGAAGTCGCCGACCGTCTGACGAAAGCCGGTCAACCGCCGAAGGTGCTCACCGCTGGTGCCGTCGTCGGTGCGCAGAAAGCCACGGAGCTGTTTGAAGCGGCGTATGATGAGCATGCGCGGCGGATCGCGAAGTATTATGCCAAGCTGGGAGACTGAAAGAAGTCATGAAGCGCCTCGCGAACATTCTGATTTGGCTTGTCCTGTTTGTCACCGTTGCAGGGCCAATCGTGTGTATGCTAATTTTGGGGCGGATGGTTGTGGATTTGGCTGCTGAAGGAATTTCGAGCAGAGCAATCGCATTCGATTATTCAACTCCTATTGAGGGCTGGGAGGCGTGGAAACGAACTCAGTGGATGAATGCAATGCCGGGGTTGGTCTTGGTGGAAGCAGTGATTGGAACTCTGGTTTTTGTTCTCCTGGTCATTTTGCGTCGGCTCCTTCGTCGTTTCCCGAAAATGGGCTGACGTCTTCATGCACCTTCCCGCCGGATCGGTTGTCCTTTGCGGCTGATGAGTGGCTCTTCCGTCCGAAGTGGCGTTTCATGCCGCACCATGAAATCCCAACCGCTTCGCACCTCCGTCATCGGCAGCTATCCGTTTCCGGGTTGGCTTGAATTTTCCGCGCAGCACCTCAGCAGCTTCGGCACGGCCGACATCTCGGAAATGCAGGACGATGCGGCGCAGGTGGCTATCCGGGATCAAATCGCAGCAGGGCTGGATGTCATCACGGACGGAGAGCAGACGCGGTTTGATTTCAATTTGAGCTTCTACGGCTTCATCGAGGGCATCGCGCTCGAACCTGCCAGTCCGCGACGCTTTGGACCGCCGGCGCATGATCAGCGTGGCAAGCACGAGATCACCGGCGAACTGCGTGCGCCGCGTGGTTTGGGCGCGGTGGAGGAATTTCAGCGTTTGAAGCGTCTCGCGGCTCACACCGGCAAACGCCTCAAAGTCTCTGTGCCCGGTCCCTACACGCTGAGTGGCCGTCTTTTGCCGAATGCGCGGTATGAAGACCGCCACGCGATCACGGAAGCACTGCTGCCCATCGTGAACCAGGAGATCGCCGATCTTGTGGCTGCGGGTGCGGAGGAGATCTGCGTCGATGAACCGAGCATGAGCTGCTACGGCTACCGCGAGGACACGCGGCGCTTTGTGGACATCTTCAACCGCACCGTCGCGAGCGGCTACGGCAAGGCGCGCATCTGCACGCACCTATGCTTCGGCAATTTCAAAGGCCATCCCGTCGGCTGGCGCAAGTACGCGCCTCTGTTCCCCGCCTTCCTTGATCTGCACTGCGATGAAGTCCACGTCGAGATGGCGAACCGTGAATACGCCGAGCTGGAGGTCATAAAGCCGATGGCGGAGCGCTACGATGTGGCCGTGGGTGTCATCGACGTGAAAAGCTATCACATCGAAACGCCCGAGCAGGTCGCCGACGCTGTGCGCGCCTGTTTGAAGCATGCGCCGGCGGACAAACTCGTCTTTGCGCCGGATTGCGGCCTCAGTCAGACTGCCCGCTGGGCTGCGAAGAAGAAGCTCGCCAGCATGTGCGCCGGCGTGGAGCTCGTGAAGCGCGAGCTTGGGCTCTGATGTAGGCCGGGTGTGGCGCAAGCCCGCCCGGCTGTTGTGCCTGCGTCCGGCCTTCGGGCGTCTTGAAGACGAGCGGGCTGTCGCCACACTCGTCCTACGTCAGGCGATCTTCACCACGCCGACCGTCGTGTTGTCCTGGCGGTCGTAGTTGATGCGGCGGATGGCGAAGATGATGGCGTCGGCGATCTTGTCCGCCGTGGTGTGCTTGCCGAAGCTGAGCAGCTCTTCGAGCGCCTTGTGGGTGAGCGTGAAGATGCCGTCGCTGGCCGCGATGACGATGTCTCCGGTCTTCAGCGGCATGGGGTCGGGAGGTGAGTCGATCATCAGCAGGGGCAGACCAAGCAGGGCGGCCTGGAGCGTGTGCCGGTCCGGGTGGTTCGCGGCTTCCTCGGCCGTGATCTCACCGCGTTCGGCGCGGGCATCGATGAGCGGGGAGAGGCTGTGGTCGGCGTTGAGGCGGATGAGTTCGCCATCACGAAAGAGGAAGAGAGGGGAATCTCCAACGCTGAGCCAGTAGAGCGTCTTGGACGTCACCAGAGCGGCGAGCATGGTGGTGCCCATCGGCGGGGCGACGCTGGGCATGCGGTTGGTGATGTAGCCGAGGGTGTCGTTGGCCGTTTCGACGGCGTGCTTGAGCTTCCAGGTGGCGGAGCCGTCCTGCTCGTGGTAGGCGCGCACAAAGGCGTTCACGCCGATGTAGCTGGCCACGCTGCCGCCGGCGTGCGCACCCAGACCATCGCCAACGACGAGCAGCAGGCGCTCCAAGCTGCGTTCTTCAGGCTCGGCGGCATCGGCGAAGGCGTAGTAGTCCTCCTGGTTGTCACGGCGTCCGCGGTACTGGCGTGCGGCGAAATCCTGCTCCTGCACAAAAGCAGGAGGCTCGGTCTCAAGGAGGGGGACTCTGTCAGTCAGGACGTGGGTGGTGCTCACTTGGCGGAAAACTGGTAGATCGTGGTGCTTTGAAAGGTCTCGCCCGGGCGCAGAATCACGCTGGGGAAGTTCGGATGATTCGGGCTGTCGGGATAGTGCTGCGTTTCGAGGCAGAGGCCGTTGCGCTTCGCATAGACATGGCCGCCTTTGCCCACCACGCCGTTGAGGTGATTCCCGGTGTAAAGCTGCACACCGGGCTCGGTGGTGCGCACGGTCATCACGCGCCCGCTTTTCGGCTCGGCGACTGTGGCAGCTAGTTTCATGCCGGAGCCGGTGAGGACGTAGTTGTGATCGTAGCCGATGCCCTGGATCAGCGGTTCTAAATCCGCGCCGATCCGCTCGCCGATTGTGTGCGGCGTGGTGAAATCCAGCGGCGTGCTCTTGATGCTCACGATCTCACCGGTGGGGATGAGATCGTCATCCGTGGCGGTGATCTCATCCGTCGGCAGGGTCAACTCGTGACTGAGGATGTCTCCGCTGCCTTCACCGGCGAGGTTGAAGTAGCTGTGATTCGTCAGGTTGACCACGGTCGGCTTGTCGGTCGTAGCGTGGTAGTCGATCACCAGGGCGTTGTCCGGTGTGAGTCGGTAGGTCACCACGCACTCCAGTTTTCCGGGAAAGCCTTCTTCACCGTCGGCGCTGGTGTAGGTGAGCTTGACGCCAATGTCGGTGCCCGTCTGAATGGGTGTCGCCGCCCACAGCTTCTTGTCGAAACCTTCCTTGCCGCCGTGAAGCTGATGCCTGCCGGAATTGGCGGTCACTTTGTATTCCTCGTCGTCGATCTTGAAGGAAGCGCCGCCGATGCGGTTGGCGTAGCGGCCGGTGATGCAGCCGAAGAACGGATTTTTGGCCAGGTAGCCGTCCAGGGAGTCAAAGCCGAGCACCACATCCGCGAACTGCCCATTCCGGTCCGGCGCCGTGAGGGAGACGATGTAGCCGCCCCAGTTGGTGATCTTGACTTCCATGCCGTTCGCATTGCGCAGCGTGAAGAGGGTCACTTCTTCACCCGATGCCGTTTTTCCCCAAACAGAGGCCTCGACGGAGGCGCTGGCGGCATTCGAGACGCTGGCAATCGACATGAGGAAGGAAGTGAGAATGGAGAGCGCGAGGCAGCGCATGGTTTCGGCGGCTGGGTGGGGCGCGATTGTGGCGGCTGCGGAGAGGCTTCGCAAGGGTGGATTCCGGCCTGGGGCGGGGGCATATGCTCCGCCATCGGCTGAAAAAAACCTGTTCCGCAGGAACAGGGCTACTTTTCTTGTAACCTCCGCCGCCGGATTCCCCATGCAGTCGGCATTATGAACGAATCATCTCCTGATCCTCTTCACGGCCTGAATCCAGCCGATCTCATGGCCGCCGCCGCGATGCCGACGGACGGCGGCGCCGACACGCTGCCGCTGTCGCAGCTCGACCTGCCCTCGCTGGAGGAAATCGCCGCCGCGTTTCCTGAACTCGAAGTCCTCGAACTCATCGGTCACGGCGGCATGAGCGCCGTTTTCAAAGCGCGGCAGCCGAAGCTGGATCGCACCATCGCCCTCAAGGTGCTGCCGAAGTCGCTCGCGGCCGCGCCGGGTTTTGCGGAGCGTTTCACGCGCGAGGGCCGCGTGCTCGCACGGCTGAGTCATCCCAGCATCGTCGCGGTGCATGACTTCGGCGAGAGCGGCGGCTTCTGCTACCTGATCATGGAATACGTCGATGGTGTGAACCTGCGCCAGGCCATGCGGGCCGGTCGTTTCACGCCGGAGCAGGCGCTGAACATCATTCCCGCCATCTGCGACGCGCTGCAATTCGCCCACACGCAGGGCGTGCTGCATCGCGACATCAAACCGGAGAACATCCTGCTCGATTCGAAGGGCCGCGTGAAGATCGCCGACTTCGGCATCGCGAAGATCCTCGACGAAAAAGGCGATGCGATGCTGCTCACGCAAAGCGGTGCCAAGCTCGGCACCGCGCCCTACATGGCGCCGGAGCAGATCGAACAGCCATCGAGCGTCGATCATCGCGCCGACATCTACAGCCTCGGCGTCGTGTTTTATGAGATGCTAACCGGCGAGCTGCCGCTCGGACGCTTCGCTGCGCCGTCGGCATTCGCCGCTGTGGGTGGAAACATCGACGAAATTGTGTTTCGCGCCTTGGACAAGGAGCGCACGCGACGCCAGCAGAGCGTGGATGAATTCAAAACGCAGGTCGAGGGCGCGGGCACCGGCCAGAGGCTGGCGCAGGCATCAAGACGACCTCAGAGTTTCGAGTACAAATCCAAACGCACGCTTTGGGGCATGCCGCTGCTTCACGTCACGGTCGGGCGCGATCCGGCGACGGGGAAACGCCGTCACGCGCGCGGCATTTTCGCCTTTGGCGAGCTGGCCACCGGTGTGTTCGCGTTTGGCGGTGTCGCGCGCGGCCTGTTTGCCTGCGGGGGGCTCGCGATGGGCGGTGTGACCTTTGGCGGTCTGGGCCTTGGCTTGATTTCCTTCAGCGGGCTCGCCATCGCATTGCTGCTCGCGATCGGTGGTGTCGCCGTGGGACC
Source organism: uncultured Prosthecobacter sp. (assembly GCA_964452755.1). Lineage (GTDB taxonomy): Bacteria > Verrucomicrobiota > Verrucomicrobiia > Verrucomicrobiales > Verrucomicrobiaceae > Prosthecobacter. The sequence continues at coordinate 41,386 of CAYVQY010000005.1, forward strand.
GCTGGCGATGGGTGGAGTGGCGTTGGGCTGGTATTCGGTCGGCGGCATGGCCGCAGGCATGACGGCCTACGGTGGGATGGTTTGGGGGAACCAGGGGATGGGCGGCATGGTCGAGGCCAAGCATGCGATCACCCATGTGGCGGACCTGCCAGATGTGATGCAGCACATCGTGGCGGCGAATCGCTACATGAGCTTTCTCGGTTTCATGTGGTTGCCGCTGAGCGTGATCTTCGCGCTCGTGCCATCGTGGGCACGCCGACGGGTTCAGATCGAGACCGGTGCGGTGCCCGATGGAGGCGGGCAGGGCTCGGCGCGTGTCTTTTGGGCGATCCCGGCGGTGACTTTCCTCTGCGTCCTGCTGTGGTGGTTGATCGAGCGCTGGACCACGATCGGCAGCCCGTCCTTCGCGAACTCGGCGTCATCCGGCGGCGGTGGATTCCCGCAACTGGCCATCTCGAGCGCGACCGCGCTCATGGGTCTGTTGTTCTTCGTGCTCGCCCTGCCGCTGTGGCTGCGCCTTGTGCCGATGAACTCCTTTTACGGCGTGCGCCTGCCTTCCACCTTCGCCTCCGATCAGCGCTGGTACGATGTGAACGCCGTATTCGGCAAGCATCTGTTCTGGTGGTCGCTAACCATCATCAGCGCGGGCATCGCGGGCTTTTATCAACTGCCCCGCCATCAGGACGCCTATCCCTGGGCGGCCATCACGCTCACGTTGGCAGCCATCGCCTCCTCGGTGGTGGCGACGCTGTGGTGGATGCGCCAGCATCCGGTGGCTGCTCTGCCACGTCCGCGCAGCAGACTCGTGAGCTGGAGCGGGCAGGCTGTCGTTGCGGTGGTGATCGCCATGTTCATCAAAACCTTCATCGCGGGTGCTTACCGCATCACGCAGGGAAATGAACCCGGTGTGGCCAGAGACAGCCATTGGGTCGCCGCGCATCTCGATACCGGCTTCAGCGTTGGCGACTTGATCATCTTTGAGCATGAGAGCGGCCATTACTGGATCGCCCGTGTGGTCAAACGTGAAGCCAAAGGCCTGCGCCTGAAGCGTGGTGGCAGTCCTGACGAGTTCTTCATGCCGTGGGACAAGATCGTGGGGAAGATGCTGTTTTCGCACTTCTCGCCGGATGCGTCGATAGCGGCTTCAAAGACCGGACAGCCTTCACCCGAAAGCCATGTGAAGGTTCTGGAAGGCACGCGGCACTGGGACGAGGTGCGTTCGCCAGAACTGAGGTATCTGCAACTCAAACGGCGTGGTGACAAAACATGGCAAGACAAGGTTTACGATGCGCAGGGCCGTCAGGTGCAGGATGCCCGGGCGCTGCGCCAGGTGAAGGAGTCCTTCCCCGACTTGATCCACACCTCCGATCCTGCTCATGCTGATGAGCGCATGGTGCTGCTTTGGTTTGAGCATGCTGATTTCGATGGCAGAAGCCTGCTGGCGATCCATCTGCTCGATGAATCCGGTCAGCCGCTTCGCCTTGCCCAAGGCAGGCCGGGCGGCGCGCTGCTTTCTGAGAAACAACCGCCGCTCCGCAGTTGCAGCCTCCTTCTTGGCCGCAAAGAGCAGGTTCCGTCTCACATCACTGTTGAACTCGGATTTAGCACCGGGCCATGGGAGCTCTCAAACCAGGTTTCGCCGCAGTTCCAAGGAGAGGAGATGCTGAAGGGAGTTGCTGGCTTCGTCACCGCCACTGGCAATGACAAGGAGGGACGGGCTTTCGTGTCCTGGCACAACGAAAATCTCTTCACGAAGCAGGTGGGCTGCTACGCGATCCTGAAGTCCGGCACAAAGATCGGCCACTGGGAGGGTGCCGCCTATGGCAGCATGGTGGACGCGCGTTTGGAGAAATACCGTGCGCCAGGCTCCAGGGAAGTCGCCCGCCTGGAGAGCGTGAACTTCCAGGTGCCTTTGTCAGAGGTGCGCACCTTCCAAATCCGGCACCGCCCGATTATGTGGAAAATCTACCGGGAAATCGTCGTGCCACCGCTGGAGTGATCCGTCTTCCAGCCAAACCACCGGCCGGATCCTCCGAAAGATCAGCCACATGCTCCAATGACCTCACGGCCCCACCCTCAAGCCCTCGGCCTGCGCCAGCGTTCGCTGTTTGCCGTCGAAGCTCCAAAACTCCGAGGCACCGAGAAGCAAGGCGGCGGCGACTTGCAGGATGTCGTAGGCGCGGTGGCCGCCGGACTCGGTGTGGGTGGCGGAGATTTGACCAGCGCGAGCCAGAACGACATTGGCGTCAGTAATCTTGAAGAGGAGTTTTCCCGCACGTTTGTCGGCCTCGTACGCTTGTATCTGGGCCTGAGCCGATGCCGGAGTGATTTTTTCACGGAAGACGAGCAGTCTCAGTGCATTGGCAAACTCAAACTCATTGATGTTGCACAGGTGAATGGGGCCGGAATGAGCTTCAAGCTGCTGATTCGCCGCAGAGGTGTTCACGTCCTGGCCGTAAAGCGAAATCAAGAAGCTGGTGTCCGCGAAAACCATGAGGCAGGGTTAATAGCGACTTCCCATCTCCTCATACAACTCGTCCAGGTCTTGCTGGGACAGCAGCGGCTCTCCTGTGCGGTCACGCATGAAGGCAGCACTTTGCGTCCAGTCCACCTTCTTCTCCCCTGGCGGTGCAGGTGTGGCGGCTTTCGGCTTCACCATGACCTCCTCGCCCGCCTCCAGCCAGGCGAGTATCGTGGGCAGTCTCGTTTGCAGATCATGGATCGTGGCGGTTTTCATGGCGAAAGTGTTCTTCACAGCTCTGTTCCTGTCAAAGCATGACTTCCCCCTTCCATGACACCCGCTGGACGCTCGTATCACGCTCGCGCGGGAGTGACACGCAGGCGAAGGCTGCGCTTAGCGAGTTGTGTGAGGCTTACTATGCGCCGGTGATAGCGTTTCTGCGGCGTGACGGGCGCACGGAGGATGCGGCGCGGGAACTGGCGCATGATTTTTTTGCCAAACTGCTCGGTGGTGGGGCCATCGAGGGCGCGGATCCGCTGCGCGGGCGGTTTCGCAGTTACTTGCTGGCGGCTTTGAAGCGCTTTGCGGCGGATCAGCGTGACCGGGCGCACGCGGTGAAGCGTGGCGGCGGGCGGGTGCATGCGGTGATCGAGGCTGAGAGTGAAATGACCGGCGCAGGGCTTCAAATTGCCGACGAGTCGGTCGAAGCGCCTGATGCGGCGTTTGATCGTCAATGGGCGCTGACGGTGCTGACGCGGTCCATGGGGTGTTTGGAGTCCGAGATGCGTGACCATGGCAAAGCGGCGCATTTTGATGTGTTGAAGCCATGGCTGACGGCTGACGCGGATGCAATGCCGCAGACCGTGGCTGCGGAAAAACTCGGCATGACCGTGGAGGCCGTCAAAGTGGCGATCCACCGTCTGCGGAAGCGTTTTCGCGATGCGGTGAAGTCGGAGATCGCGCAGACGGTGGGTGCTGCGGACACGGTGCGCGAGGAGTTGGACGCGCTCATGGCCGCGCTGAGAAAGTAGCCCTGTTCCTGCGGAACAGGGAGGCCTTGTTGCACAGCAACAAGGCTACTTTAGCGGCGGACGAGGGCGGGCTCGGGGTACTCGAAGGTTTTGCCTTCGTAGTTGCGGATGAGGACGCGCTGTTCGTCGCGCAGCAGGACGTAGTCGGGATTGAGAGGCACTTTGCCGCCGCCTCCGGGGGCGTCGATGACGAACTGCGGGATGGCGTAGCCGGTGGTGTGACCGCGGAGCTGCTCGATGATTTCGATGCCGTCGGCGACGCTCGTGCGCAGGTGCGAGGAGCCCTGAATGAGATCGCACTGGTAGAGGTAGTAGGGCCGGACGCGGCACATGAGGAGCTTGTGGACGAGGCTCTTCATCACTTCGGCGTTGTCGTTCACGCCGCGCAGCAGGACGCTCTGATTGCCGAGGGGAACGCCGTGATTGGCGAGCATGGCGAGTGCGTCGCGCACTTCGGTGGTGAGCTCGCGCGGGTGATTGGTGTGGATGCTGAGCCAGAGCGGGTGGTGCTTCTGCAGCATGCGGCAAAGCTCGGGCGTGATGCGCTGTGGGACGAAGATGGGCACGCGGCTGCCGATGCGGATGAATTCGATGTGCTTGATGGAGCGCAGCCGGGTGAGCAGGGCGTCGAGCTTGGTATCGGAAAAGAGCAGGGGATCACCGCCGGAGAGCAGGACGTCGCGGACCTCGGTGTGGCGCTCGAGGTAGCGGAAGGCGGCTTCGAATTCGGTGTGGAGTTCCTGCTCCCCGACACCGGAAACGACGCGGCTGCGGGTGCAGTAGCGGCAGTAGCTGGCGCAGCGGTCGGTGACGAGAAAGAGCACGCGGTCCGGGTAGCGGTGGACGAGGCCGGGCACGGGCATGTGGCTGTCTTCGCCGCAGGGGTCGGCCATTTCATCGGGATCTTCCAGGGTTTCCTCGATGCGGGGGATGACCTGACGGCGGATGGGGCAGCCGGCGTCTTCGGCGTCCATCAAATTGAAATAGTGCGGCGTGATCGCCATCGCCAGCTTGTTACCGGAGAGCAGCACGCCAGCGCGTTCCTCCTCCGTGAGTGTGAGGTGCTCTTCGAGCTGCTTGAGCGTGGTGATGCGGTTTCTGAGCTGCCACGCGGAGCTGTTCCACTCGTCGGGGGAGATGTTTTTGTCAGACCAATAGCCGGGAGCGTGGGAGCGGAACTCCTTCTCGGGCAGCGTGGGGGAATCGTGCATGAACTGCGGGTCGGTGGGCGGCGCGGAGGTTAGGCGCGGGGAGGGGCGGATGTCAAACTTGCGGTCAAGTGTTACGCAGGGAGAGTCGGGCGCGGCGCTGGATATTCCGGCTCTTTTCATCTCGGGGCGCGGAGCTGGTCGAGCAGGGGTCCTCTTGCGGCGCTGATGCCCTTGTAGGTGGCGACTTCGGCGGACATGGTTTCCAGCGCAAGGGCGAGGCGCGGAGCGAGTGTGGGGATGGCGGCGAGGTGATCGAGGCGGTGGTTGGTGACGCGGATGCCGAAGAGAATCGCGCCGGTTGTAGGCAGTCGGGTGAGGAATTGCCGCTCAAGTCGCAGCCAGGTGGTTTCGAGGGTGGCGGAGGCGTCGAGACGGCGAATGGGCAGCGCAGGGTGGTGATTGAGGCCGGGATCGGAGCTCAGGCCCCAGTTGTCGCGCTCCCAGGCGGCGCCGGGTGCGAGGCGGGTCAGAAAGGTGCTGATCTGGCTACCGAGGCTGCTTTGCAGGCCGGGGACGGGCGCGTGGACTTCGTGGAGCGGCTTGCCGATTTTTTCCTCCAAAGCCCAGCTCGACGGGAAAATGACGGCTCCGGCAAGGACGGGGTGAGATCGAGATGCGTCTCCGGAGAGAACGATCCAGTCGGGTTCGAGATTCGCTGCGGCGTGCTCCGGCGAAGCCCCCGGCTGGCCGACCTGCGCGAGCATGAAGGCGGCGGCTTCGCGGGTGGCTTCCGCGCCTTCCGGGAGGATGAGCAGGTGGCGCTGCGGTGCCTCGGCGAGCCAGCGGCGGCGTTCGGCGAGGACGGTTTCCGCTGCGGGTGAGTGCGCCCAGTAGCGCCGCGCATCGCCGGGGCGCAGGTTCATTTGCAGGCGATGATCGGCGGCTGGGAAAAGGCGGAGCCAGTCGGTCATGTGGCGGCTTCGGCAGCGGTTTCGGCCGGATTGATGCGGACGAGGGAGAAAAGCCTGCGCACGAGCCGGGTGATGTCGTCGAGGGCGAGGTAGCACATCGGCACGAGGTAGAGCGTGATGACGGTGGCAAAGAGGCTGCCGTAGCCCATGGCGACGGACATCGGCGTGAGGAATTGGGCGCTGGTGGCCTGGGCGCTGCGGTTGTCGCCAAAGATCCATTCGAGGATCTGCTTGATGATCGGAGGCGAGTTGTCCACCAGTGGGCCGAAGTTGAAGATCAGCGGCATGAGCCCGACGAAGGTGGTGATCTGGGTGAGGAAGATGGCGCGGAAACGAGAGGTGCCGCCTTCGGTGACGGCGTGCCGCATGTCGCCGGTGTCGTCGCGCAACTCGTTGATGCGGTCCACGAGGACGAGGGTGTCGTTCACGATGACGCCGGAGACGGCCAGGATGCCGCAGAGGCTCATGAGGCTGAGGGGCATGTCATGGAAGACGTGGCCGAGGGTGGCGCCGACGACGCCGAAGGGGACGACCAGCAGTACGATGATGGGCTGCAGGTAGCTTTTGAAGGGAATGGCCATGAGGCCGTAGAGGCCGAAAAGCACCATGATGGAGGAGACCCAGAGCGCGGCCTGGCTTTCGCGCTCGCTGCGGGCTTCCCCTTCGTAGCTCCAACTGATTTGCGGATGATCGGCCAGGATCTGATCGACGACGGGGCGCACGGCCTCGCGGACGACGGCGGGGTTGGTGGTGAGCTTGTTGACGTCGGCGGAGATGTTCAGCGCCCGGCGGCGGTCCACGCGCATGATGGAGCTGAAGCTCTTGCCGACCTTGGCCTCGGCGACGCGGGCGAGGGGCAGCTCCAGGCCGGAGGCGGTGCGGATGCGGAGCGTGTCGAGCGTGGCCAGGGATTTGCGGTCGGCCTGCGGATAGCGGAGCATGACCTTCACCTCATTGCGCCCGCGCTGGATGCGCTGGACTTCATCGCCAAAGAAGACGGCGCGCACCTGACGGGCGAGGTCGTTGACGGTGAGGCCGAACTGCAGCGCTTCGGGTTTGAGGCGGAGCTGGATCTCGTTGCGCCCGGAGTCGAGGCTGTCGGAGATGTCAAAGACACCGGCGATGGTGCCGAGGTGCTCCTTGATCTCTGCGGACATGGCGAGGAGTTCGTCGGGATCAGTGCCGGTGAGCTGGATGTCGATGGGATCCCCACTGCGCATGATTTCCGCGCGGAAAGTCAATTCTTCTGCTCCGGGTATGGAGCCGTCGTAGGCGGCCTCGATGCGTTTGCGCCAGTCGTCGGCCATTTTGACGGTACTGACCTGGAGGGAGCGCTCCTCGGGGCCGTAGGTTTCCATGGTCACCTCCCCGCGGTGGCTGCCGGTGCCGCCGGAGCGGCCGCGGGAGCTGCTGGTCATGCCGGTGCTGGCGACGATGATGCGGATGACTGGAATGCCGTCCGGGCCGACGTATTCGCTGCGCATCTGCTCGGCGAGTTCGTAAATTTTGGCGATGTGACGGTCGGTGACTTCGAAGGGGGTGCCGTCGAGCATGACGAGGCGGCATTCGATGCGCTCACTGGCGACGCGGGGAAAGAGGGAGGTGGGGATGCGGTCGCTGGCGTAAATGGCGAAGAGGATGCCGAGGCCGCCGAAGACCGCTGCCAGGACGCTGTAGCGGTGAGTCAGGCAGAAGCTCAGGGATGGGCGATAAACGGCCTGCACGAACAGGGCGAGTTTTCGTTCCGAAAAGCGGTGGATGGGATCGAGCACGTCCGCCGCGCGGCTGATGAAGGGCGTGCGGTGGGCCAGGTGGCTGGGCAGGATGAGCTTCGTCTCCATGAGCGCCAGGAGCATCACGCAGATGAAGACGATGGAGATCGGCTGAAACATGACGCCGAAGTCGCCGAAGCCGAGCGCCATGGGCATGAAGGCGACGATGGTGGTAAGCACGCCGAAGGTGATGGGCGCGGCGAGGCGGCGCGTGCCCTCGATGGCGGCCTCCAGCGGCGGCAGGCCCTGCTGTCGCATGGTGTCCACCTGCTCGGAGGTGACGATGGCGTCGTCCACGACGATGCCGAGCACGAGGATGAAGCCGAAGACGGAGGAGAGATTGATGGTGAGGCCGAACAGCGGCATGAGCGCGAAGGCGCCGAGGAAGGCCATGAACATGCCGACGGCGACCCAGAAGACGGCGTCCAGCCGGAGAAAGAGGCCGACGCAGATGAAGACGAGGATGAGGCTGCTGCGGGCGTTTTGCAGCAGGAGGCCGATGCGGCCCTGAACGATCTTGGAGCGGTCGCCCATGAACTCCAGCTCCACGCCGTCGGGGAAGCGCTGGTTTTTTTCGAGGATGTAATCTTTGACCTTCTCGGCGATGTGGATGGCGTTCTGGGAGCCTTCACGCATGACGGTGATGTAAACGCAGCGTTTGCCGTTGATGCGCGAGATCATGGGGTTCTCGTTGAAGCCGTCGGTGATGGTGGCGATCTCGCCGAGGGTGAGCTTTGTGCCGTCCGGGCGCGTGAGGATGACGATCCGGGCGTAGTCGGCGCCGCTGTAGGCGCGGCCGCGGGTGCGGATGGAGACGTCTCCGGCCTCCGTTTGAACGACACCGGCGGGCAGGTCGATGGCGCTGCTGCGGATGGCGGTGCTGATTTGATCAAGGGTGAGGCCGAATTTGCGCAGGCGTGCCTCCGGGACCTCGATGCTGATCTCGTAGTCGCGCACGCCGCTGAGGTTCGCGTGGGAGATGCCGGGCAGGGCGGAGAGCTCGTCGCGGACCTGCTCCCCGAGGCGGCGCAGGTCACGCTCCGCCATGTCGGCGGAAAGGATGACGCTGATGACGGAGCTCATGAAGTCGTCGTGCTGGATCATGGGCCGCTCGGCCAGGGCGGGGAAGTTCGGGATGGCATCCACGCGGATTTTCACGTCGTCGATGATCTGTCGGGCCAGGTCGGCGTCTTCGATCTCCAGCATCACATTGCCGCCGCTGGAGGAGGCGGTGGAGACGATGCGTTTGATGCCCGCCACCTGCTGGATGGCATCCTCGATGCGCAGGACGATGGTTTCCTCCACCTCCTCAGGCGTGGCTCCCGGGTAGGGGACGTTGATGGAGAGAAAGCGGGAAGGCGTGTCCGGGAAGACCTCGGTCGGGATGCGCTCGGAGATGAGCGTCCATGCGCCGAAGCCCATGACGGCGATCATGAGAAGATTGGCGGCGACGCCGTTACGGGCAAACCAGGCGATCATGGAAGGGGAAAATGACGAATAACGAAACGACTGCGGGGGCGGGAGAACCGCACTCAATGCCACGAATCATGGCGGATGCGCATAAAAAAAGCCGGGCTGATCGCTCAGCCCGGCTTTGGAGTGACGAAGGGGGGATCCGCATTGCGGATCAATGCTCGTAGCCAGCCTCGCCATGTTCGGCGAGGTCGAGGCCCTGGCTTTCCACATCGGAATCGACGCGGAGGCCGACGAGGACTTTGACGATGAGGGCGATGACGACGGTGGCGGCGATGCTCCAGACGATGGTGAGGCCGACGGCCTTGAGCTGCTCGACGACGAGGCCTTCCTTGAGGTCGGCGACGACGGAGTTGGCTTTTTCGTCGGCAAAGATGCCGGTGAGGACGGCTCCGAGGGTGCCGCCGACGCCGTGGACGCCGAAGGTGTCGAGCGCGTCGTCATAGCCGAGGATGCGCTTCAGGTAGGCGACGGCGAGGAAGGGGATGATGCCGGCGAGCACGCCGATGATGACGGAGGAGGTGGCGGTGACGAAGCCGGCACCGGGAGTGATGACGACGAGTCCGGCGACGATGCCGGAGCAGAAGCCGAGGACGGAGGGCTTCCCGCGGAGGATCCACTCGCAGCAGGCCCAGATGAAGCCTGCGGTGCCGGCGGCGAGGGTGGTGGTGGTGAAGGCGTTCGCGGCGATGCCGTCCGCGCCGAGGGCGGAACCGGCGTTGAAGCCGTACCAACCGACCCAGAGCATGCCGGTGCCGATGGCGCACATGACCATGCTGTGCGGTGCCATCTGGTCCTTGCCGAAGCCTTTGCGCTTGCCGAGGATGATGCAGAGGATGAGGGCGCTCCAACCGGAGGTCATGTGGACGACGGTGCCGCCGGCGAAGTCGATGGCCTTGATGCCGGCGTCAGGATTGAGCGGGCCGCACATGAAGCCGGAACCGGCCCAGACCATGTGGGCGAAGGGGAAATAGACGGCGAACATCCAGATGGCGGTGAAAAGCAGGACGGCGATGAATTTCATGCGCTCTGCGATGGCACCGACGATGAGGGCGGGGGTGATGATGGCGAAGGTGAGCTGGAACATGCACCACATGCTGTCGCTGATCCAATGGTAGCCCGCGCCGACGGCGGTGGGCTCGACGCCTTCGAGGAATTTGAAGCTGAGATCGCCGATGAAGGCGTTGCCGGCACCGAAGGAGAGGCTGTACCCACAGGCCCACCAGAGGATGGTGACGAGACCGGCGATGCCCATGCACTGGGCGATGACGGAGAGGATGTTCTTTTTCCGCACGAGGCCGCCGTAGAAGAGAGCGAGGCCGGGAAGGGTCATGAAGAGCACAAGGGCGGTGCTGACCATCTGCCAGGCGTTGTGGCCGGGGCCGGGGCCGGGGATCTTGGATTTACCGGCCTCGGTGACGCGCTCGCCGTTGTTGATATAGGCCTGGATGTCTCCGATGTCGGCGGCGAGTTCTTCGAGGGTGGGCGTTTTGGCGGGTTCCGCAGCCGCGACGGCTGGGGGGGCGGAGGGCGCGGTGTCCTGGGCGGACAGGGTGGCGGTGCCGAGGGAGGCTGAGGCGAGCAGTCCGAGCGCGAGTGCGCGCCAACGGTTCATGGAACGAGTCATTGCGTGGTTGGGTTGGTGGTTGGTGATCCCGTCCGAAAAAAGATTCCAATTTTCTGGCCGGTTGGCACGGGAGGGAAGCAGAATGTAAGCCAAGTGGCAAAGAAAAACTCCCCGGGCGCAGGGCGCTCCGGGGAGTTCGTGTGAGACTTCAGACTGTCAGTGACAGCACCGAATCAATGGTTCGACATGAACTGCGGGTAGGCCACGTTGCCATGCTCGCCGATGTCGAGGCCCTCGGATTCTTCCTCGGGAGCGACTCGCAGACCCATGATGATCTTCAGGACCAGGAAGAGCACGAAGGCGAAGACGAAGGTGAAGACACCGTAGGCGACGACACCCTTGATCTGGCTCATCAGCTGGGCTCCACCGGCGAGATTGCCGAAGATGCCGACCGCCAGGGTGCCCCAGATGCCGCAGACGAGGTGGACCGAGATGGCACCGACCGGATCGTCGATCTTGATCTTGTCGAAGAAGAGGACTGAGAGAACGACCAGCACACCGGAGATGGCACCGATGTAGATCGAGGTGGCAGGGCCCATCTGGTCAGCACCGGCGGTGATGCCGACGAGACCGGCGAGGATGCCGTTGAGTGCCATGGAGAGGTCAGGCTTGCGGATGAAGATCATCGAGGCGACGGCGGCAGCGACACCACCGGCAGCGGCGGCGAGGCAGGTGGTCACCAGGGTGAGGGAGACGAGAGCAGGATCAGCGGAGAGGACGGAGCCGCCGTTGAATCCGAACCAGCCGAGCCAGAGGAGGAAGACACCGATGGTGGCCAGAGGCATGCTGTGACCGAGGATCGGCTTGATTTTGCCGCCGCCGAGATACTTGCCGAGACGAGGCCCGAGAAGGATCACACCGGCGAGGGCGCCCCAGCCACCAACGGAGTGGACAAGAGTGGAACCGGCGAAGTCGTAGAACGGCGTTTCGAGGCGGTTGAGCCAGCCGTTGCCCCACTTCCAGCTTCCGGCGATCGGGTAGGCGACAGCGACGAAGATGGTGGAGAAGAGGAGGAAGGTACCGAGCTTCACGCGCTCAGCGACGGCGCCGGAGACGATGGTGGCGGCGGTGGCGGCGAACATGGCCTGGAAGAGGAAGTCGGTCCAGTAGGTGTAGCCAACGTTGTAGGCGGAGGTGAGGCCCGCTTCGTCGGTGGTGACGCCGAATCCGGCAAATTTGAACCAGAACTGGGAGTCGCCGTCCTCAAAGCCGGGATACATCAGATTGAACCCGCAGAGCGCATAGGTCAGGAGGCCGATGCAGGGAATGAGGGTATTCTTGAAGAGAATGTTGACCGTGTTCTTGGACTGGGTGAGACCAGACTCCACGCAGGCGAAGCCGAGGTGCATGATGAAGACGAGCGCTGCGGCGATCATCATCCACAGATTGTTCGTGGTGAACAACTCGACCGAGGGGCCTTCATCCGCCGCTTCCTCCGCCGGGGCTGCGGGCTCCTCTGCCGGAGCAGGGGCTGGAGCCGGGGCGGCCTCGGGTGCAGGGGCTGCCGCCTCGGTGGGTGCCGGGGCTGGCGCGGCGGCGTCCTGAGCGCGAAGATCGCCGAGGCTGAATGCAAGAGAGGTGACTGCGGCGAGGGCTACGAGAGCAATGCCGCTCCTGTTTCGGGTGGGTGTGTGTTTGAGCATAATTCGGTAGTTGGATGGTCTCCGAATCAGTGGATAAGCATCGCCCGTGCCAAGTCCGTTTTGGATTTTCCAGGATGTTCGTTCCGACGGTGTCAAAAACGCATACCAGCGAAGGGAGAATGAGCTTTTTCGACGGGCATAAAAAAGGCGGATGGTTTTTACCATCCGCCGGTTTGATAGCAGGAATTGATTTATGACGCCGAATTATTTCGTGAAGGGGCTGGCAGCCATCTTTTTGAAGCCTTCAGACACCTTTGCGATGGCCTCCTTGGGACCGGCGAGCTTGATGAAGATGTTGGAGTCTTCGGTGGGCACGATGGCGGCGAGGAGGGTGTAGTTTTCACGCGGCGTCTTGGCACCCATGGGAGGGCCGTCGTTGTAGGTGCCGGTGGCGGTGACCAGGGTGATCTTTTTCCCGCCGGCTTCGATTTCCTCCGTCTTTGAGTCGGGCTTTGAGGCGAACTGCCCGAGCCAGCGGTCGATGTTGGCCTGGACTCCACCACCACCGCCCGGGCCGGGGAAGTGGTAGAAAACGGCTTCAAGCGGCGCGTCAAGTCCTTCCATTTTCGCGGCGAGAGTGCCGGCACGGAACATTCCGCTGGTGGGTGCCTCAGTCCAGGGAGCGTCGAATTTAAAGTTGAGACCGGCGACTTCGAGCTTGCCTTCCTCCGCGCGAACGGCGGAAGCGAGCGTGAAGATAGCCGCGAGGGTGATGAGAGTGCGGTTCATGACGGGTATGAAATGGTGATGGGATTTACTGCGTGACGTGCATGACGCCGCGCATGAGAAGCCAGTGGCCGGGGAAGGTGCAGATGTAGGGGTAGTCACCGGCTTCGGCAGGTGCGGTGAACTCGATGGTTTCACTCTGGTTGGGCTGAACGAGTTTGGTGCTGGCCAGGATGTCGGGTTTGGCGGCATCGGGGATGTAGCTCTTGGCCATGCCCTGGGGGTCGGCCAGCATCGCGTTGGCGAGGGCACCGACGGCGTCGAGCTTGCCCGGCTTCAGCAGGAGGAAATTGTGCGGCTGGGGGGCGATGCTGCCTGTGTTGTTCAGAGTAAGCTTCACTTTCTGTCCGGCCTTCACAGTGAGTTCCGTCTGGTCGTAGCCTAGCGGATTCTGGGCGTGAGGTTTGAGCTCAATCGTGGCGAGGTCGCCATCCTGTGCGGAGGCTGACAGACAGAGGGCTGCGAGGATTGCGAGATGGAGACAGTTTATCTTCATGGTGGGTGTGGGGGTGGGATTTGAACTGACGGAGCGGATAATCGGGGCGCTTGGCGACCGACTTTCAACTAGTTTTCATTACGCGTGCGAAGCCAGTCGGGCCGGACTCAGGCCATTCAGCGTCCGTTTTGGCGGCGGATTCTTTTCGCCGGGAGGCTGCGCAGAAGAACTGCGCTCCGCTAGCGTCCTGCCGGTAGCGGGCGCTTGACGGTGGAGGGCAGGTCAGGGGACGTGCGGGAGATTCCGGGAGGAAAGACGGGTTGGGCGCCGTCCGCACTCACACCGTTTTTGGAAATGCCGGGGGGCATTTCGCGCTCGGGCGCCTTCTGCGAGGTCGAAATGGGGCGCGGGGCGGTGGGCAGCGAGTACCAGTGCATTTGCGGGATGGCTGAGAGCTCGACCCACTGCTGGGTTCCCAGTTTTTTCCATTCGAGTTCGACCACGGCCCAGACGTGTGTTTCCCAAGGCAGCCGGGTGCGCAATTGCTCGGCAAGGGGAGATTCCTTGTTGAGAAAAACGGACGCCTGGAAAGTGTTGGGCGGAGCGGGACTCACGCGGAAGGCGTACTTGCGGTCGAGGTTTGGAACATTGTCTTCAAAGTAGTGATGGCGGATGATGCCGACGTGAAAGCGTGCGGCCCCTTCCTGGTAGTTTTCGAAGAATTTTTCCAGAAGCCGATCCTTGAACTCGACGAAGGCTAGCCAATCGACCTTGAATCCATCGGGCTGCTCTTCGAGCATTACGGGAACGGGATACTCCCACGTCTTGTTTTCAAGGCTGAATATGCAGTGTCTGCCCGAACCAAGTTCCGGATTTGGATCCATGCGGACGAAATCGATCCGGTCCACCATGACCGGTCCGTCGGCGGCTCGTGAGTAGTAGCGCTCCATGAGCGGTTTCATCACTTCCGCTCCGAGGGTGTAGGACAGTCTTTCGGAAACGTTTGATGCCTGCAGAAAACGTTTCAGGGCGTTGACAGCGTCACGCGCCTCCTCGGGGGCCTGTTCCTTGATCGCAGAAAGGGAAGGAGACGGTACAGATGGAGCCACAGGTTGTGAGGTGCCTGCCATTGAGCCTTGGACGACTTCGTCGGGCAGTGTGGCGGGGCGAACCATGCCAGGTGGTGCGGAAGATTCCCTTAGAAGAATGGGGGGGGCTGACAGACCGGACTCCGAGGAGGCTTCCCTCACCTCCTTGGCGGCTTCGGCCGTCGCAGGTTGTGTATCAGGGAAGGTAGGCTCGACGGGATCGAATCCGACGAGGTTGGTGGTTCGCGAGTTTTGACCCGAGAGTGACGAAGGTTCAACAACGGGTATGGGTTCTGGAGTGGATCCTTTCGAGGTTTCAGTGACCGGGGTGGAGGCAGGAACTGTCACGGCAGGGGCCGTCTCTGGAATCAGGGATTCAGGATCAGGCTCCAAGTAGCCGGCGAGTCCTGGGAACATGCCAATTGCATGTTCCTTGAGAAAGAACCCGACCAAGCCCATAAATCCGAGAAGAAACAATGCTGCAAAAGCGAGGCGGATGAAGTTTGTCCCTTTTGGCGTGCGGAGGTCCGAGAGGTTCCTTCCCGGCGGCATGGGGGATGCCGCTTTGGCAGGAGTTCCGGGCGACTGAACTCCAAGGTTCAACGAAGATGAGGGAGGTGCTCCTAGAGGATGTGTCATCGGGGACATCGGCGCACTCGGCGCGTCACGGCCCAGAAGGGATGATCCGGGATTTGATGATTTCGTTCCACCTTGAAATCCGCTGGGGGCACTTTCATTGCCTGGCAATACGGGTGATCCTGGAATCAGACGGGAGTGATTGGGGATGCCCGCTGTCTGCGAGTGGGGAACGGCTTGATGCGGATTGGAAGCGGGGAAGCCCGGATTCGCCCCCCATGCGGGTGCCTGATTCTGAGGGGTGGGCAGTGAACTCGTGAGGGGCGGTTGACCAGGGGCGCGTCGCGGTGGCAGGGGCTGTTGTTGAGGAAACAGATTGTTCAGTTGCGGTTCAGCAACTGATTGCTGCGGGTTGGCCACAGCTTGGGGCTGTTGATGCGCTGGTAATGCCTGCTGATTGAAGAATCCTTGGGCCGCTGGTTGTGGTGCCGTCGGTGATGGAGAGGTGACAGTTTGACCACAGTTCGGACAGGGACCCGATACACCGGCCATCTGAGCGGGGACCGTCAGGGTCGTCTGGCAATGACTGCATTGGAACTGGAGGACATCGGGATTCATCCCTGAGAATTCAAAAAGTAACGATTATTATGGTCAATTCATTTCATTATCATTCAGTTCAGCAGTTTTGACAAATCGAAGTTGCGGGTGCTTTTGGAATCTTGCCTAAATTCAGTAGCGAATCATCCCTCCTCCGCCGCCGGTAAAGGCACCGCCGAGGCGCGGAATGGTTTCGGGTTCGGGAAAATGCCAGACAAACTTCGTTTGCCGTGTCCGCCGCCTTTTCGCATTCAGACGAATTCCCACGAGTGAGATGACCGAAAATACGATGCCAAAGCCGACCCAGAAAATCGCCGATGAGTTCGAACCGGCGACGTGTTGTTGCTCTCCGGGTGATACCTGGGCCATTCCCTGACGTTTGGCGTTGATGTCGTCCGGGGTGTCGGCCAGGGCTTTTTGAAGCCAGAAGAGGCGGGTCGATAGCTCTACCATGTAACGATGCAGTTGATCGTGCGCATCACTTGTCTGCATTGCGGAGCTCACGCATGACTGCAGGGTTTCCCGGAGAAAGGCATCCGATGTTTCGTGGTGGATGCTTTTGCTCAGAAACAACTGCGCACGCCAAGGTTCCGACAGCGGATACACGACCAGGCAGGATTCCCGTGCCACCAGGCTGCCGGAGGCAATGCGATCCAATGGCGGAGTCGCCGACATCTTGCGGTTTTTTGGCAGGACGATAACACGCAGGTGAATCCTCGCGTCTCGTGCGTGGAACTCCAGAAACTGGCTCAATGCCTGAGCCTGCATTTCGGGCAGGAGAAATTCGGGATCGATCAAAAACTCATCCGGCAAAGACTGCTCGCACAACGCCATGAATTCCCGTGTGACATCGGATAGGGCTGCAATTGGGGTTGGCAGCGAATCGTGAACGGATCGATCTGCGGAGGATTGTCCCAAGAGAGCTTCCGGTAGGAATAATCGCATTTCCTCGGGTTTCAGGCGTGAGGGAAAATCAGGCGCTTTTTTGAAAAGCTCTTCCAGTCTTGGTCCGGACTCTGGTTGTTGAAGGCCAGTAAAGTCGGTCAGCGTCTGCCCCACCCCGGGTAGCAATCCATCGCCGGACAAGTTTTGGAAAGCCTGAATCTCGGAATCGGTCCAGCGGGGCAGTGGCAGCAGGCTCTCCTCGGGTGAATCCTGACCGGCGGGCACGTCGGCAAACAACGGACAGACTGCCGTGATAAACGCCAGCAGTAGGCGGGCATTCGTGCAATGATGACCGGGCAGATGGGGGAGGAATCTCATCGAATGGGTCATATCGGGTTTCGTTCTGCGCCCGCTACCGGTCGAGCTGCGGTCCGGTGTCCGCCGCGAAGGGCTTCGAGTCCCAGTTTTCCTAAACTTTCAGAGCCGAGAGCTGGAGCAGGAGTCCAAACGGTTCTGCGTCCCTTTTTGCGCAGCACTTGGCAGCATCCTTCACAGATGCTGGTAATCGCTGTTGCGAAAGCCCCATGAGAAAGGCTTTTCGCTGCTGTCCTGAGCACTTTGAGCACTCGTTCATGCTGGAAAAATTCTTCGAGGGCATATCCGACGGTCAGTGAGACATGCTTTGAAGCCGGGTCGATCACCACCAACAATCCAAAATCATTTCGGCGGCTCAGCGAGGGGGTTTCAAAAGCGCCGTGATTGAGCAGCCAAAAGCCAAGCTCGGAAACACAAATTGAATTCGGTAATACACCTAGGTAGGCCGCAAAAAACAGCTGTGGGAAGCTGCGCTCGAAATCATTCAGTCGGATCTCCATTTTTCGGTGATCCTCCAGCCTTAAACAGTGGGCTGCGTCAGTCACCCTCTGCAGCCTAACCCATTGACTGCCAATTGTTCGGTGCAGATGAGTGGCGTTGAATCCGCATTGTTGACAACAATGGATGTCAATGGCGACAGGGGTTGCGCAATGTGGACAATACATGATTATAAAATATTCAGTGGTTACAAATAATCAAATCCATTTTCTTCACTCCCGACACAGAAAAAGTGTTTACATAGGCGGGGGCTTGTGATGTAACTATTATTGTTTCGAAGATAAAAAATAAAAACGCCTGAATTTGCCTGAAAAGACAACCCCAGCATTCCCGGTGCGTAATTTCTCAACTATGAAGCACATATCCAATCTCATCCTGCTTGCCGCGTTGCTATCAGCCACGTCTGCCGAGGCAAAGTGGTCGCGTATCCCCATCATCAAGGAGCGTCCGGTGGATCTCGCGGTCAAGGGTGCCTACAGTTCCGCCTCCTTGGATGGATCATCGGGATTTGGCCAGGTTGACGCCCTGCTGACCGACGACATTACCAAAAGCGCAAGTGTTTCTGCCGGCAGGAGTTTCGCTGTGATTAATCTGGGGAAGCCCGTGTTGATTTCGCAATCGTCTTTCATCAATGACGGCATCGAAGGCAAAGCAACCCTCTCCGCCAGCGCTGACAAAAACGGTTGGGCTGTTCTTGAGGAGAAAGTCTTCTCTGCGGCGGACCGGACAGTCGAGTTCAAGTTTGCCGGCATGCAGGCCAAGTTCATCAAGCTGGAGCTTGTCTTGTCGAAGGGCGGCATGATTAGGAACCTCCTTTTCTTTGGCGGTCAGACTGACCGTGGCTATGCCGTCAAGCAGTCGAAAGACGGCAAAGGGGGGCAGCCAATGAATTTGCTGGGCGGTCTTGGTGGTGCCCGTGTGATCTATGCGGCGCCGCGTCCCTCCAATGGAACGGATACGGCCGTTCTCTACAACAGGTTCTCTTTCCCTGAGTCCGACGAGAAGTACCGCACAATCATCTATGATTTCGGCCAGTTGCGCATTCTGAACGAATTTGCTTCAGTCCACTCGCCGCGTCCGGTTCGTTTTGAGGTCTTTGCCTTCGATAATCTTCCAGAGAAGGAAGATTGGCGTGGACGCTTGGCTTTTGATCCTGAAGAATTCAATGCTGCCAACCCTGTCGCTGTTGCCGAAGATACGGTGGGAACCGGGACCCTTACCGCAAAACCGTCCAAGCAGGTCAAAACCCGTTATCTGGCCCTTCGCTGGGAGCCTGAGTTCAATCCGCCGGATTTCCAGGCCACAGGATCTTCCATGGGCAATGTGATCAACATTGTGACAACGAACACGGTGACCATCCAGAATGCCGACGGTTCGACCACGACTGTGACCATTGAAGTGGGTGATGCGCATGGCGCGGGTGCCGCAACTAACGATATTTCTCCTGACAATGCGCAGCAACAGGTGGCAGCTGGCACTGCTGTTCAGAGTGATACAACCACGATCACGACGGTGGTCACCCAGCCCGATGGCACGAGCACGACCACGGTGCAACAGGGAACGACCCAGACTTCGATTCAGACATCTTCGGATGGCACTACGACAACTCAAACGGAAACCACCAACACCGATGGTTCTACAACGACGATTACGGAAACGAAGGCTGCTGACGGCACGACGACTACCACTGTAACCAACACGGACAGCACGGGGCAGCAGACTGGGACCGCAACGACGACTGGCGCGAATGGCAACAACTCACAGACGACCACCAACTCGGACGGAAATCTTGGAGGCGGCAGCTCGCCTGCACCCAACAGCGGCGGCTCTCAAGCCCAGGGTAATCAGGTGACGACAGGGGCGAATTCCCCCTAACTTTGAGGTTCTGAATCAGCTTTTTTCAAACATCCCTAAATCCACCATGGATTTAGGGATGTTTTGTTTTCAGGGCTTCATCTGCACTTCGGGCAGAGTCCGTAGAACTCCAACTCGTGGTACAATTTGCTGAAGCCTGATTCCCTTTCGATCTGCTTCTCGAGAGCTTCGACCGGGCAGGAGATGTCCAGGCGCTGGATGCGACCGCATTGCGTGCAGATGAGATAATCGTCGTGGTGCCCCGCCTGGATCAGGGTGTAGTAGGTACTGCGGTCATGCAGTCCGAGCCTGCGGATGAAGCCCAGTTCCTCGAGTTTGACGAGAACACGATAAACCGTGGCCTTGTCCGCACCGCTGCTGAGGTCGGGCGACTCCGCTATGTCCGCCAATGACAGCGGTTGGTGCGCATGAACGAGGATGGAGAGGACGTTCTCCAGCGCCTTGGTGCGCCGCAGTCCCGCCTCTCTGGCTCGCTCCAGCATGGTCACGGCCAGCTTTTGCGCTGTCTCAGCGTCGTGGTGTCGGCAGGTGGCAGAATGGTGATGATGAAGCATGTCCGGTGTGAAATGAGAGGTTACTCGGCCTTCTCCACCATGCGCCTCTGTTTGAAGAGCCACTCATGCAGTTCGGTGCGGGGATACACCAGCCCGGTGATGCCATGCCCCGCGCCCGCGAGTTCGGTGTAGTTCATCTTTTCTCCCCCGGCTTGTTTCACCGCTTCGACGATGGCCCGTGATCGCTCCACCGGCACCATGTCGTCCTGATCACCGTGGAAGACCCAGAAGGGGATGTCCTTCAGAACGTCCGCCTTTTTGACATCACCGCCACCGCAGAGCGGAATGCATGCGGCGAAGACTTGAGGATACTTGGCCGCGATGCCAAAGGTGCCGAATCCGCCCATCGACGAGCCGGTCAGGTAGATGCGATTCTCGTCGATCGGCAGATGCTCCGTAAGATCGGCAATGAGCGCCAGCAGCTTGTCAGCCACCTCGTTCTTCCAGCCGATGTCCGCGGAAGGGCACTGCGGCGCGAGCAGGAAGCAAGGGCGGACGCCCTGGTTGGCCTCCGTGGTGAGGATCTTCGGTGCTCCTCCGAGCTGGGATTGATTGTCATCACCACTCTGGCCTGAGCCATGCAGCCAGATGACGATGGGATAGCGACCGTCCGGCGCGAGACCAGGATTGCCCCAGATCTGGTAGTTCAGCCCCTGCTTTGAGACGCCTTTGACAAACTCACCTGTGACCTTTTCCGCATACACCCCCTCCTTGAGTCCTGCATCACGACGGCGCTCCCGGAGCAGGCCTTGAACGTGGGCCTGATCGTCTTTGGAGAGCCGGTTCAGAGGGACTCGGAACTGGTTGAAATCGGACCGCCTCCGGATTTTGACCTCGCTATCGGAGAATTCGACGAGGTCACCGAGGAACTTGGACTTGCCGTCTCTGGAGGTCCACTCGCGTGGCTCTCCGGCCCCCCGGGCGAGGGACAAAAGCATGCCAAAGGCGAGGATGCGGAGTGGGAATGACATTCCGCATGCTAAGCTGTAGGCAGCCTCACGGGCAAGCACTTTGCACGGTCCGGCCGCATCAGGGCGTGATGCGTGCCCCGGCCTTCTTCAACTGATCCACGAGGGCTTTCGACGGTTCATCCATGGGATTGCCCTCGATGAAGATCTGGCAGTAGGGCGCCCATTCACGGGGACCGTCGTTGTCCTTCTTCCACATGCGGTGGAGTGGCGCGAAGTCGGTGATCTTGTTGTTTTCGAGGAAAAGAAACTGCAATTCCGTCAGCGGCTCCAGCGGAGAAATATCCGTCACGCCGTTGCCTTTGAGGGACAGCATCGAAAGCCACTTCATGCCGCCGATACCGGCCAGGTTCGTCACTTGATTGCCTTCAAGATACAGGGTCCAAACTTTCGGCAGCTTGAACAAGGGGGTGGCGTCCTTGATCTGGTTTCCCGCCAGGTAAAGAGATGTCAGGGATTCGATGCCACCGAGCGGGGAAACGTCCGCCACCTTGTTTCCGGTGAGTTCGACATATTGCAGACCCTTGCATGCCGACAGGGGGGAGATGTCAGTGATCTGGTTGTGGGAGACATCCAGGAACTGCAGGCGCTCCAGGCCCTTGATCGGTGCCAGGCTGGCGATCTGATTCCCCGGCAGGGTCAGTGAGGCCAGCGCCGTGCATTTTTCGAGGCCTGAGAGGTCTTTGATCCCCGCCTTCTTCCCTTCGATGATCGAAACGGTCGCCACGTCTTCGGCCGTCAGCACGTCTTGGCTGTCTCGTTTGGCGAAGACCTGCTTCCGAACGACTGCTTCGAGCGCCTTGTCACGAAACACCGCCACGGGCTTTGGAGGCGGCGGCTTGGCTGCTGCGGGCGGTGGTGTGACCGGTTTTGTGGGAGGTGTGGCGGGTTTCGGCGGTGCGCTTGGTGTCTTTGTGGCGGCTGCCGCAGGAGTGGGGGGCTTAGTCGTTGCCGGGACAGGTTTGGCTTCCGGTTTTGTCGCTGGCGGGGGCGGCGTGGCGGCCTTTTCAGGCGCGGCGGGTGCTTTGGTGGTTTCCGGCTTTGCGGTGGCCGGCGTGGCAGGTTTTGCGTTCTGGGCGTGGAGGCTGAGGGCACAGAATGCCGCGATGATGACGATGCAGGCTTTCATGTTGGTCGGAAGGTGGGCTTAGGATACGTGGTACACGGTTGCATGTTCATCGAAAATCGCCTTTCTCTGCCTTTATGGTCAACGTCATCGTCATTCTCGAAATCGATCCGCAGAAGATCGACGAATTCCTCCCCGTCATGCTCGAAAACGCCGCAGCATCTCGTCTTGAGCCCGGCTGCCTGCGATTTGAAGTCAGCCGCGATGCCGCGCAGTCGAATCTCTTCGCCTTGAGTGAAAGCTATGTCGATCAGGCCGCCTTGGATTTTCACAACTCGACCCCTCACGTCGCCATCTGGCGCGAGAAAGGCCCTACTCTGGTTCTCAAGCGCTGGGCGGCCAAGGGGCCGGTCTGCTGACGTGGCGGAATTGCTTCGGATTCGGTGTGCATGGGGTGTCTTACCTCAGAAACGGGAAGATTCGTCACAGATGCCGTCGCTATGGCTATTCAGGGGCGAATGATGAGTCGATGCGTAATTCTAGGTGTGGGTGTTTTGCTGCTGGTTGCTGCATGTGCCCGGAAACCCGCGCCCGAGCGCCCGTTTGAGGCTCTGGCTGGTCACGGCTACTTCGTGAAGTATTTGAAACCTGTTCTCGAAACCCGTTGCCTGAACTGTCATCGCGGGGCTGATGCCCCCGCAGGGCTCTCACTCGTCCAGCGGAGTTCGCTTTACACTCCGCGAAAAAATGCGCGTTCATTTGTGGTTCCCGGTGATCCGCAGGCGAGCCTTCTGTATGTCGCGGTTTCCAGTCCCGCAGGGCACCCGCGTGTCAGCGCCGCTCCCCTGCTTGATGAATGGGAGATCGCCATCGTGCATGAGTGGATTGAAGATGGCGCGTTCTGGCCGGATGCCCCCGATGGCTTTTTGCAGCCACGAGCTTTCGTGCCCCGAAAGAAGGGGCTCTTGGAGCGCTGATTCAGATTATTGATGGGTCGCCGATGGTTTCGACCCGGGCGCCGCTTACGGCTGCCAGATACCGTCGTCGTACCATTCTTTGCAGACGAGTCTGGCGATGGGAGCGGTCTGATCATGGGAGCGCCACAGCGGCACGTGCAGGGTGTGGGCCAGAGTGTGATCGTAGGCGGCGAAAAGGTGGCGCATGGCGGCATGATGACGCCGCGCGTAGATGGGAAAGCAGACGAGGTGCCCGCTCTCGGCGATGGCGAGGAGTTGCCGCGCCCAGATGCGGCCCTGCGTGTCACGGGCGTAGAGCACGCGCTTGTTGGCATCGAGGGCATTGGCGGCGGTGGAGAAGCTGTTGAAGCTGCCGGCGCTGAGGCAGGTGCCGAAGTCCGTGCCCATGCGCAGGATGGCCTGGAGGTCGTCCTCCGGCCCCAGGCGCACGGTCCCGATGTCTGGCACCTCGCGCTCGATGAAGAATCCCTGCGTCCACGTTTCCAGACGCGGTTGCGGGAGCTTGCGCAGCCACTGCTGATTTGCTGGATGGGTCAGCGACCACTCTCGCGTGGCCTGCCTCCTGCCGCAGGCGTGCAGCAGCCGGCGGAAGGGACGGCGATTCTCCTCCCCCGCCGCAGCGGCGAGGCGCAGCGTGTGGCTGACGACATTCTCACCCTTCAGCATGGGAAAACGCCGGCGCAGCGCCCACTCGGCCAGATCCACGAGAACCGCGAGCCGCAGGCGGTGGATGTTGCGCGTCAGTTCATCGAGATAGTGCGTGCGCACGTGCTCCGGCATCTCTGCAGAGGTGCGCAGCTTCGCGGGCACGCCCTGCAGTCGTGGATGTGACGACTGGATGGCGTCCACGAGCACGATGAGGTGCGGCAGGGGAGTGGTCGCGATGTCGCAGGTGATCAGCGGATGCTCGCGGAAGGCACGGCAGAGTTCCTCGCGCTCGCGCCATTCGAGTTCACCGATGCGGCGCATCGTGCGTGCCCACTCGAGGGGCGAAGCCCGGAGCATGCCGGTCAGGCAGCCGACGGGCAGGTGCTTCATTGGGTAGATCCCGTTGATGGCGTTGGTCCGTGAGGACCAGCCGACGAGCGCGGGCTGCATCTGGCGCCACGCTTTCCCCGGCACCTGCAGCAGCGCGTCTTCCTCCTCTTCATCAATGCGCGCCCAGATGGCCTCGATGATCGGCGGAATGTCATCACCGGGATGCTTGTCAAAATCGCGGGCGCGTTTCAGCCACAGCAGGAGCTGTGACACGGAGTGCGCGGTCATCGCTGCGTGTTCGGGGTAAACGCGCCAAGAGGTGATGAAGTCGATGGCGAGTCTGCGTCTGCCGCGTGGCGTGGCCTCCAACTCGCGCAGCATGTCGTCCCAACGTTCGAGCCAGTTCGTCCATTGGTGCGCGGCTTTACCACGCTTCCGGCCCAGGTGGCGGAGCGCATCCAGGATGCCGTCGAGCACCCAGCCTTCACGGGGATGTGCTAGCAGGCGGCGGATGGCTGAGGACCAGTCTTTGAGCCCGGTGGCCTGGGTCCAGACATGCTCCGGGCGGCGCAAGCCCTTGCGGGCGTGACAGCTCAAAACAAGATGCAGCTCACGGCGGCGTGGCTCATGGGTCGGACGTGCCTGCGTCTGGAATTCCAGCTTCCACTGCCGGTGAAAACGCAGCGCCTGCGCGAGGAAGCGTGGCGTGCAGCCGTTCGCGAGGCTGAGCAGGCATGTCTTTGCCGTGCGGGCATACTCGGCGGGTCGGGTGATGTGGCGCAGCGTCTCAAGGAGACGATGCATGCCTGAATGTGGCGGGCGGAGATGCAGCTTCGTCTCTACCAGCATTCGCATGAAGGGAAGCTGGCTGCCGGACGGCTGCCGCGCCAGCAGCGGCAACCACGCGTGGTCGCCATCGTGCAGCAGCGTGGCGATGAGGGCCTCGCGGTCTGGTTCAAAGCCGCGATTCAGGTCGAGGGTGGCCGCTTCCAGGGCGTCGCTCCACGGCAGGCTGCGATTCCGCAGCCAGGGCAACCACCGGTGCACAGCGTGGGCTGCTGCGACCGCTGGATCCACGAATTCAACGGCATGCGGGAACTCTTTTGAGAGCAGGTGGAGCGCGGCGCGATGATGTGAAACGAGCCCGCGCCTGAGCGTCTGGCGTGCCTCGGGATCGCCGAGCCACGGTCGCAGATCACGACCGCACCAGCGGCGTGGCAGCGGTAGGGCAGGACGCGCCGCATCCGCAGACAGTGCGTGCTGGACAATCATCACGTCTGCCAGCATGCGCGGTGAGTGAGTGGCTGCTGACAGCCTCTGCCAGGCCGCATTCAGGTGATGAAAAACGTGCGAGTGCTCACACGGTTCGGCTTTGATCCGCCAACCGCTGTCCCCAGATCCGGAAGGGCAGGGGGTGCGGGTGCGCTGGGCGGCGGGAAGCTGCTCCAGCCGCAGGGACACGATTCGTCCCGCGTGCAGACGCAGCGGGAGGTGCATGAGATTCATGAAAAGAAATGAGGGCGCGATTTGCCACATCAGGGCGCCGTCCGTGCGTGGTGAATCGCGGAGAAAGGGACGCGGACGACCGTTAAGGGGCGGAAATGCGCGTGCGTGTGCCGGGATGAGATCAACTCATGTCCGCAGGCTGCGGCGGCGCTGTGCGCCGCGCATGTCCATAGAAGTTCAGGCGGCCTTCTTTATGCGGCCGCCCACGCTGCAAGAAAACTGGTCTGCCAGGTGAACATGGCGCGATGGTTAGTCCCGGCCTGCAATATGGCAAGCGCCGAATTCGGGGCTGTGTGGATCAGCGCAGGTAGATGAACTCGTTGCTCAACATGAGCGCCTGGCACAGAAGGGACCAGCTTTCCTGCTCGCGTCTGGCGGCGTCTTGCTGACTGGAGTTCAGCGCGGCGTCGGTGGTGATGAGATAGTTCTGCGCACGGCGGAGGTCGTCGGCGGTGGCCTCACGGGCAAAGGCGAGGCGGTAGGCCGCGCGGAGGCGGGCGGTGGCGTCGCCGGGGAGTTTGAAGAGGCGTGCGGCAAAGTTTTGCGCCGCAGTGGTGGCGAGATCGCTGTTCATGAGCAGCAGAGCCTGCGGTGAGACGACGGAGCTGTGACGCAGGCCGGTGGAGGTGGCGGGATCCGGATAGTCGAACTGCTGGAAGAGGTCGTAGAGATTGTTGCGGATGATGGGCAGGTAGAGGGCGCGGCGGGTGCTGCCGTAGGTGGTGAAGTCCTTGGACGTGTGATTGAAGACGAACTCGCGGTTGCGGCGCGGGATGGTCTTGCCGCCGAAGGTGGTGTCGAGCGTGGCGGAGACGTGGAGGAGGGCGTCGCGGATTTCTTCGGCCTGCAGGCGGCGAACGGGGAAATGGTGGAGCAGCAGATTCTCAGGGTCGGCTTGCGCGGCGTGGGCATCGACAGTGGAGCTTTGCTGATAGGTCTGCGAGGTCATGATGAGGCGGTGCATGTCCTTGAAACTCCAGCCATTGGTGCTGAACCAGCGTGCGAGCCAGTCGAGCAGCTCGGGATGCGTGGGCTGCTGACCGAGAAGGCCGAAATTGTCCACGGTGGGAACGAGGCCCTGATTGAAATGCCAGGTCCAGATGCGGTTGGCGATGACGCGGGAGGTGAGGGGGTGCTCCGGGCTGGCGAGCCAGCGGGCGAGCTCCATGCGGCCGCTTTGATCGGCTGGGAACTGCGGCTTCGTCTTCAGCGCGGCCTCGACGACCTGGATGAAGCCGCGCTGCACTGGCTTTCCGAGTGCGAGGTGGTTGCCGCGGATGTGAATGGGCAGTTCCTGGAGGATCTTCGGCGCTTCGGAGACTGCGAGCGTCGTGGGCAGGTCGGCTAGGTTGCTCTGGGTGGCCATCATCGTGTCCTTGAGCGAGTTCACCCGGTCGGCGACTTCTTTGGCATAAAGCACGATGGGCTCGGGCGGGAGCGCTAGGAAGCCGGCGGACTTGTCGAGCTCGGCGCGGGCCTGATGCAGCAGCGAGTCGTCCATCTTCTCCTTCGTCTTCACACTGATCTTCTCCGCTGCGGCGAAGATCGCGCGGAAATAGTCGCGGAGGCTCGTGGCGCTGCCGTTTGTGCGCATGGCATCGTGCCAGGGCTTGAAGAGCGGCAGGTTTTCGTTCGCGGCGAGATAAACGCGGCAGTTCAGCAGGATGTGGGCGCGCAGTCCGTGCTTCTCGGCGACGGGCTTGACCGTGCTCAAGGTGGGCGTGGCGGGCAGTTCGCAGGCGGCCATGAGGTACTCAACCGCGTGTTCACGCGCTTCTTTGCGCAGGGCGGCATTGGCGTCGCTCTCGGCCCTGGAAACGGCGCTCTTCTGGTCCTTCAAGATGCGCTCGGAGGAGATCACCGCCGCGAAATCGTCGAAGGAACCCATGGGAGCCTCGTAGGCGGTGCTGAGGGCACCGATGCGGTCCACACTGAAGCTTTGCGTGCTTTTGAAGATGGCTGCCAGCGCGTAGTAGTCGCTCTGCGGGATGGGATCGAACTTGTGATCGTGGCAGCGGACACAACCGAGCGTCATGCCCATGAAGGCGCGGCCCATGACGTCGATCTGCTCGTCGATGACATCCATCGCGAGTTTGTCCTTGTCCGGTTCGGCGAGGACTTTGGCACCTAAATTGAGGAAGGCGGTGGCGGTGACGCGCTCCTTGCGTGTCTCGATGTTCTTCGACTCCAGCAGGTCGCCGGCGAGTTGTTCGATGACAAGTTGATCGAAGGGTTTGTCGGCGTTGAAGGATTTCACGACGTAGTCACGGTACCGCCACGCGGTGCCGAGCGCTATGTTCTCATCAAGGCCGTTCGAGTCGGAGTAGCGTGCGACATCGAGCCAGTGGCGGCCCCATTTTTCACCGTAGTGCGGGGAGAGCAGAAGCCGGTTGATGACTTTTTCAAAGGCATCCGGCGACGAGTCGGAGAGGAAGGCATCAACCTCGTCCGGCGTGGGCGGCAGGCCGGTGAGGTCGAAGGTGGCGCGGCGGATGAGCACGCGCTTCTCAGCGGGCGGGGCGAGCGTGAGGCCCTTTTCGGCGAGTTTTTCGCTAATGAAGGCGTCGATCGGGTTCCGCGCCTTCACCGCAGGCACGGTCGGCTTTGAAATCGGGCGGAAGGCCCAATGTTGGCTGCCTTCCTTGATGTCGATCACGCGGGGAGCGGCGTGTTTGGCATCGGCGACCGCCTCGCGCGGATCAGGTGCGCCCATGAGCACCCATTCCTCCAGAGCCTTCACTTCGGCGGCTGGGAGCGCTCCTTTGGGCGGCATCTGCAGATCCTGGTTCTTGTAGCGGATGGATTCGATGATGTGGCTCTTTTCGAGATCGCCCGCGACGAGCGCGGGACCGGTGTCGCCACCTTTGAGGATCGCCTCGCGGGAGTCGATCAGCAGTCCTCCCTTGCTTTTGCCCGCTTCGACGGAGTGGCACTCATAGCAGCGCTTGATCAGGATGGGGCGGATGGTCTTTTCAAAGAAAGCGACCTTCGCATCGTCCGCAGGCTCTGCCGTCGCGATGCCGGCATGCAACACGGTGGTGAGGGCTAGGAAAACGTGGGCCTTCATGATTGAACAAAGGTACGGCAGGAAGCGTGCCTTCTTGCCGTCGCGCATGCCTGAGGTAGGCTGGGGGCATGTCTCCCGTCCTGCAAACCCTGGCCGATCTCGTCCGCATCAACAGCGTCAACAGTTCCTACGATGGCGGACCCGGGGAAGGGGAGGCGTCCGTGTATGTGCGGCGCTTCTTTGAGCATCGCGGCATCGAAGTGTGGGAGCAGGAGGTGTTTCCGGGACGCCACAACGTGATCGCTCGTGTGCCGGGGCGCGACGCTTCCCGGCGGATCGTGTTTGAGGCACACATGGACACTGTGTCGATCAAAGGCATGACGATTGCTCCCTTCGACCCGGTGATTCGCGATGGCAAACTGCACGGGCGCGGCTCCGTCGATGACAAGGCCGGTCTCGCCGCGATGATGCATGCGGTGGCGGACATTCATGCGAGCGGCGAGCCGCCGCCGTGCGAACTCTGGCTCGCGGCCGTGGTGGACGAGGAGTTTTCATTTCGTGGCGTGGTCAAACTCTGCGAAGACCTCAAGGCAGACGCCGCCGTGGTGGCCGAGCCGACGGAGTTCAAATGCGTGATCGCAAGTAAGGGCGTACTGCGTTGGCGCATTCGCACAAAAGGAAAGGCCGCGCACAGCTCGAAGCCCCATCTCGGCGTCAATGCGATCACGGCGATGTCGCGCGTGGTGCTGGCCCTGCAGGCAGATCACGAACGCATGCAGGCAGCGGCGCATCCGCTGCTGGGGCCGGGAACGTGCAACGTGGGCGTCATCCGTGGTGGCGTGCAGGTGAACTTTGTACCTGACGAGGCGGTGATCGAGATCGACCGGCGCCTACTCCCGGGCGAAGAGGTGGAAGAGGTGCTCGTGCATTATCAGGCCCTGCTCGATGACTTGGCGCAGCAGCATCCTGACGTGGTCGCCGAGATGGAAAAACCGATGCTGCAGGATTGGCCGTTTCAGACGGATAAAGATGAATCGCTGGTGAGTCTCGCCCAAGGGCTGCTGCGGGAGATGAAGCGTGATGACGGCGTCTGCGGTGTTCCGTTTGGCAGTGACGCGAGCAAGTTCTCACGGCTGGGCATTCCGACGATTCTCTTCGGTCCGGGAAGCATCGACCAGGCGCACGCGGCCGTCGAATACGTGGAATGCGCCGAAGTCGAAGCCGCGCAAGATTTTTACGCGCGGATCGCCCGGCGTTTCACCTGATCACGAGAACGACTTTCGCAGGTGACTCGGCAGAATGCTGAGCGCCTCGCGATACTTGGCGACCGTGCGGCGGGCGACTTTGATGCCCTGGCCGTCGAGCAGCTTGGCGAGCTTGTCATCACTCAGAGGCTTGTTCTTCGGCTCGTTCTTGATGAGATCGGCGATGGCATTTTTGACGCTGGTATTGCTCAGGTCGTCGCCGGACTCCGTCCTCACACCGTGAGAGAAGAAGAACTTCAAATCGAAGACGCCATGCGGCGTGGCGATGTACTTGCCGGCGATAGCGCGGCTGACGGTCGTTTCGTGCACACCGACTTCGTCAGCCACGGTGGCCATGTTGAGGGGGCGGAGGAAGCTGGTGCCCTTTTCCAGGAACTCGCGCTGGTATTTGAGGATCTGGGTGGCGATGCGGTGAATCGTCTGCTGGCGCTGATGAATGGAGCGGATGAGGAACTTGCCGCTGCGAATTTTGTCCCGCACATAATTGCGGACCTCTCCGTTGTTGCCGGGCTGGCCCAGCAGATCCTTGTAGGTGTTGCTGATGCGCAGGTGCGGCAGATCGTCATTGGTCATCACCGCGACCCACTCGCCGCCCTGGCGTTCCACAACGACATCTGGGGAGACGTAGTTATTGGAGGAAACGGCAAAGCGCTGGGCGGGGCGCGGGTCGAGCGTGCTGATGAAATCAGCGGCGCGCGAGATCTGCTCAAGCGGCACGCCGAGCTTGCGGGCGAGGATCGGGTAGCGCTTGTTGGCTAGGTCGTCGATGAACTGATCGACCAGCCGCCACGCGAGGCTCTGTTTCTTTCCCAGGCGGTCGAGCTGAATCAGGAGGCATTCGCGCAGATCCTCGGAGCCCACGCCTACGGGATCGAAGCTCTGCAGGATCAACTTCGCCTTGAGAAGGTCGTCGATGGGAAGGGCATGCTGCAGGCTGAGGTCGTCAATCTTCGTGTTGAGAAAACCGCGGTCATCGAGATTGCCGATGAGGAATTCGACGTTTCCGCTCGTTTTGGCGGGCACATCCGCCGTGTGCAGCTGGGAAAGGAGATGCTCCTGCAAGGTGACCGGCGCCACGATCGAATCCATCATGAACTGCCAGCGCTCCTGGTCGTCACTGCGGCGGGTGGCGGACTGCTGCCGGCTCTGCTGCCAGTATTCGCGCCATTCTTCGTCCATCTGAGTCAGGGCGTCGATGTCTCCGTCGTCCACGCTGCGGTCGTCCGGATCGTCGGGAATGGCGTCTTCCAGGGACGTTTCGGGAGCGTCGAGTTCGAGGACGGGATTGATTTCGACCTCCAGCTGAATGATCTGCCTGAGCTCCAGAGTCGGAGCCTGCAGGATCTGCAGGCTCTGCTGCATCTGCGGCCCAATGGCGAGCTTTTGCGTCTGAATCTGCTGGAGTCCGTGTTCGGCCATGAATGGTTGGCGGGCAGCGAAGCGCTGCTCTGCCAATCATTCAAGCAAATATCGGGCCAGTGGCTGGTATATTTGAATTTTTCGAAAAAGAGGCGGTCTTGGCATAAAAAAGCCCCGATGTGATCGGGGCTTTTTCTGGCGACCAGGAGGCGGCAGGTCGCTCCTCAAGGCACCTCAAACACCTTCTGGGTGGTGGGATCGAGCGCGAGTGATCCGCTGTCGAGTCCGGTGACGTCGAGTTCCTTGTAGGGCGGATAAGGGCTGGTCACACGCCCTGGTTTGGAGGTCTTGCCGCCTTTGGGGAAAGAACTGCTGCTGGAGGAGGCGGTTTTGGGAGGCTCCGGCGGCGGAGAGGTCTCCGAGCGGCGTGAAGTGATGGTTGGCGGGGGCGTCGGAGCGGGGGTTGACGTCTTTGGTGTGGGCGCAGGGGCAGAGGTTTTTGGCGTGGTCGTTTTGGGTGCCGAAGAGGTGACTTTAGGCGGCGTGTAAGTCCGGGATGCGGGCGCGGTGCTTTTCTGGGGTGCCGGGGCGGCTTTACCGGAAGACGAGGGGGGGGGCGTCTGATTGGGCGGAAAATTGTAGCGTGGCTGCGCCTGGGCGGGAGCCTGTGGCTGCTGGTAGGAGGGCTGTTGCGGGTAGTAGCCTGCCGGTGGTTGTGCGTAGCCGGGCTGAGTCGGGTGGCGTGGATTGGCTTCGAGGCTGTAGCCCTGGCTTGGCGGCTGATCCCAGCCCGTTGGATTCTGACCGTAAAAAAGTCGGCGGGTCATTTCACTCAGGCGCCTGCCAAACTTTGGGAGGAACTCCAGCGGATTCTCGAACCGTTTCTGTGGCTGCTGCTGGGGGTAGGCGTAGCCGGGGTTGCCGTATGCGGCGGGCGGCTGCTGGAAACCTGCCGGCGGCTGGCTGTACTGCGGCTGCTGCGGATAGCCTGTGGAATTCTGCGGATAGTAGCGCTGAGTCTGGGCCGGAGCCTGCGCGGTGAGCATCATGCCGACGCACAAAATCATCCAGGCGTGAGCGCCTGGGGTCGCGGGAATGCTTTGAGTTTTCATAATGCTTAGTATTTCTTAAATATCTGGTTTCTTCAAGCCGCATTTTCCCAACCCCGATGCGGGCGAAAATGACGCACAGTTCCAGATAGACGAATGCGGCTGAAGTTTGTTCAGCCGCATTCGGGATTGGCACCGGATGAGGCACCGGTGATTGTATGGAAACGATCACGCGAGACGCGCGTCGATGTCCTTCTCCAGCCAGGCCCACATGCTGGCGAGTCCGGCGCTGACCTTGGCCTTGGCGGCGGCGAGTTCGTCGAGGGAGAGCCGCTTTCCGGGTTCGGGCACGCTGCGACCGAACATGTAGTATTTGATCTTCGGCTCCGTGCCGGAGGGGCGAACGGCGAAGCTGCGTCCGTCGGCCAGATCGACAAAGAGCATCTTCTCCTTCGAGACCACTTCGCCCTCCTCGTCCTTGATCTCGTCCTTGCGGAAATCACGCACCTGCACCACCGCGGAGCTGTCCACCTCCTTCGGCGGATTGGAGCCGTAGCTGTCCGCAAGTTTGGCGATTTGTGCCGCACCACTGGCGCCTTCGAAGACCTTGCTCTGGTTCACTTCCAGGAAGTAGCCGATCTCGCAATAGATCTCGTCGAGAAGTCCGACCACGGTCAGACCGCGGCTGGCGGCGTAGGCGGCCAGTTCGGCGAACATCACGACAGCGCCGTTGCCGTCCTTGTCACGACTGAAGTCGTCGCCCATGTAGCCGTAGCTTTCCTCGCCGCCGAAGACGAGGAACTTGCTGTGCAGCAGGCGTGCAGCGCGGGATTCCGCAGCGGACAGGTCGCGATACTTGGCGAGGATGTCCGCAGGGAGTGCCGCCTCGTATTTCGCGAGCTTGGAGCTGATCCACTTGAAGCCGGTGAGCGTGTTCACGCTGCCGATGCCGTACTTCGCGGCGATGGCGTCCTGCATCGGGCTGGTGACGAAGGTTTTCAGCAGCACCGCGTGGTCCTTGTTTGCATCGTTCAGAATGCCGAGCTCGAACATCGTCTTGATCCGGTACCATCCCATGAGGGAGCCGGTCTGGTTGCCCGTGAGCAGCACCATGTCCCCCTTCGCGTCACGCACGCCGACGCCCATGCGGTCGCAGTCCGGATCGGTGCCGATGACGATGTCCGCACCCTCCTTGTTGGCCAGATCGACGGCCATCTTCAAGGCGGGTGCATTCTCCGGGTTCGGCGACTTCACCGTGGGGAAGCGGCCGTCGCGAACGTCCTGCTCGGGCACGGTGAGAAAATTGAATCCCAGCCTTTTCAACAACACGGGGACCAGCACGCCTCCGGTGCCGTGCAGTGCGGTGAAGACGATTTTGAGCTTCTTTGCTTCCGGTTGATCAAGCAACTGCGGCTGCAGCATCATCGTCTCCACGCGGGCGAGGTACTGCTGGTCCATGTCATCGCCGAGCAGTGTCTGCTTGCCGCGCTCCGACTCCGGCAGCGGGGTGTAGTTTTCATCCGTGATCGCATTGACCTCCTTGATGATGCCCGTGGCATGCGGTTCGACGATGCCGGCGCCGTCGTTGAAGTTCACCTTGTAGCCGTTGTCGTGGGACGGGTTGTGGGAGGCGGTCAGCATCACGCCGGCGTCGGCGCGAAGCTGCCGGACGGCGAACGACATCTCCGGTGTGGCGCGGCAGCCGTCGAACAGATAAACATTCGCCCCGTGATCCATGGCGATCTGTGCGCAGCGCTGCGCGAACTCCGGCGAAAAGTGCCGCGTGTCGTGGGCGAAGACGATGCTCGGCCGTCCGTCCAGCTTGGCGTTGGTGCGGTAGGCCTTGATGTAGGCCACGAGGCCGCGGGTGGCGCGGCCTACGTTGTAGTAGTTCATCGCGTTCGTGCCAACGCACGGGTGCTCCGGACGCTGGTCTTCCGGCGCACTGCCGCGTTCGGCTTTGGTCACGATCTTGGCGACGGTGCGTCCGCGCAGGCCGCCGGTGCCGAATTTCAGCGCCTGAAAAAAGCGGTCGTTCAATTCCGCCCACTGTCCTGCGTTGGCGAGTTCCTCGATGCTGGCCCGATAGACGGGATTGCCGCTCGCGGCGAGCAGGGCGTTGATGTTTTCCAGGCTGGCGGAAAGGAGCTGGCCTGAGTCGGCGGCGGATTGGAGTTGGTCGGCGAGGGACATAGAGGCGGCGAGCATAGCGGCGCTGCCGGGTTTGGCAAATACCCGCAGAGCACCGCCGCTACGCAAATACTTACTCCCGAACCGCGCAGATCCGGGCCGCGTTCTCCGCGATCAGTGTCGTCAGAGTTGTCAGTTCGCGGCCGGGTTCTGTTTTTGGCAGCACGAGGAGCAGTTCCGCAGTGGGAGCGGGCGCCGCGAGCGGAAGAATGACGCAGCCCGCGTGCGGCAGCTTGCCGGCGTGTGCGGGCATCACGGCCACGCCTTCACCCGCAGTCACGGCACCCAGCATCATCGAGAGGGAATCGACCTCGGTGACGATATTCGGCTCGAATCCGGCCCCCCGGCAGATGGAGCGGAGTAACTCCCTCCGGCCCGGAAAGAAGGTGTCTGAAAGCGAGACCCAGCTCTCGCGACTCAACGTCTCTAGTTGGATCGACTTCTTTTTCGCCAGAGCATGATCCTCCGGCAGCACGGCGGCCATTCGGTGGCGTGAGAGCGTGCGGATGGTGAAGAAGGCGCGGTCGCTGTCGGAAATGTTGCCGAGGATCGCCGCGTCGAGCTCGTGATTGCGCAGGCGGTCGAGCTGTGCGCGTGGCGGCAGCTCAAACAGGCTCACCTGCGCCTGCGGATGCCGCTGGCGGAACTCCCGTACCGCCGGAGCGACGAGATCATCGAGAAAAGGCGTGAGGAAGCCAAGCCGCAGCGTGCGGCGGGCTTTGCCAAACTGCTCGCGGAGCTGCTGCGCGGCCGTTTCGGCATCGCAGACGATCTGCCGCGCCTTTGGCAGGAAAAAGCGGCCCGCGTCGGTGAGGTGGATGCGTTTGCGGATGCGGTCAAACAACGCGACGCCCAGCTCCGCCTCCAGCACGGCGATCTGGCGGCTCAGCGCGGGCTGCGTGACGTGAAGGCGCTTCGCCGCGGCCGAAATGCTCAAATCCTCGGCGGCGGCGATGAAGTAGCGAAGCTGGTGAAATTCCACACCGGATGAGAACACAGTCTGTGACGGCGTGCAAACGTGCCGAAAACTTGGCGCGATTAGCGGGTTTGATGCATGATGCGCCTTCCATGTCCACATCACCCGCCAGCACCGCCACTGCCCTAGGCCTCGCGCCATTGATGAGTGAGCGGCTGGCGGCACTGGCCGTCTTTTATGATGATCCGAGCCTGAAGCCTGGCTGGGCGGCGCAGGGCTACCACCGGTTGCTGGCCCATTATTACAATCTGCAGATCCCCGCAGACGCCAGCCTACTGGAGATCGGCTGCGGCGAAGGCCGGCTGCTGGCGCGACTTCACGGCCGCAGGCGTGTGGGCGTGGACTTGTCGGAGCGGATGATACGATCAGCCCGTGAGCGTGTCCCGGAGGCCGAGTTTCATGTGCAGGCCGGCGAGACACTGGCGCTGGATGAAACGTTCGACTTCATCATTCTGTCGGAGACGATCAACTTCGCCGCGGACGTTCAGATGATCTTCGAACAACTGCATCGCGTGAGTCATGCGCAGACACGGCTGCTAGTGAATTTCTTCAACACCCTGTGGAGGCCGCTTTCCGCGCTGGCGACGCTGGCCGGCATGCGCACACGGCAGCCTGAGACCAACTGGCTTTCGCATGCGGACGTGGGCAATCTGCTGGCGCTCGCAGGTTGGGAGGAGGTGGGCAGTTCGTCGCGGATTCTGCTGCCCTTTGACGTGCCGATTCTCGGCGCCCTGTGCAACCGCTGGCTGGCGCCGCTGCTGCGCCCACTCTGCCTGGCGATTTTTTACGCCGCGCGCCCCCTGCCGCAGCCATCAGCGGCAGGGAAGACGGTCTCCGTCATCATCCCGGCCCGCAACGAGGCTGGAAACATCGAGTCCGCATTGCGGCGCACGCCGGAGATGGGTGAAGGCACCGAGTTGATTTTCGTGGAAGGCCACTCCACGGACACGACCTGGGACGAGCTCCAGCGGGTGGCGCGGGCCTTTCCTGAGCGGCGGGTCACCTGCCTTCGACAAACAGGCGCAGGCAAAGGCGACGCCGTGCGCGCGGGGTTTGCCGCCGCGACGGGTGACATCGTGATGATTTTGGATGCGGATCTGACCGTGCAACCGGAGGAGCTTCCCAAATTTTACGAGGCCATTGCCTCCGGTCGAGCCGAGTTCGCCAACGGTGTGCGACTGGTTTATCCGATGCAGCAGGAGGCGATGCGCTTTCTCAATCTGTGCGCCAACAAGGTCTTTAGCCTGATGTTTTCCTGGCTGCTCGGGCAGACCGTGAAAGACACCCTATGCGGCACTAAGGCGATGCTTCGCCGGGATTACGAACGACTGGCTGCGGGGCGGACTTACTTTGGAGAATTCGATCCGTTCGGTGACTTCGACCTTATTTTTGGCGCGGAGAAGCTGGGGCTGCGCATCATGGACATACCCATCCACTATGCCGACCGCACCTATGGCTCGACGAACATTGAACGCTGGCGTCATGGCTGGCTGCTGCTGCGCATGGTGTTCTTTGCTGCCAGAAAGCTGAAATTTGTCTGAACCCGGGTTTCGCGTGCTTTCCACCTCCTCCAAAATCAAGGTCGCGCGTGTCCTTTACCGGCTGCTTAAACTCGCGGGTGTGCGGGATGATCAGGTCGTGACCCGTTCCGGTGTGCGTTTTCAGCTCGATCTGCGCGAGGGCATCGATCTGGCGATTTATCTTTTCGGGGGCTTTCAAAAGCATGTCGCCTCGATTTCACCAGGCGCGGGCGCAGGGGTGATCTTTGATGTCGGGGCAAACATCGGCGCTCTGACCCTGGCGTTCGCAGGGCGGAATCCGACGGCGCGGATCCACAGTTTTGAACCGACGCATTACGCTTTGGCGAAGCTTCAGCGCAATCTGGCGCTGAATCCTGAGCTCGCCGGGCGGGTGAAGGTGAGTCAGGCTTTCATTGGCCGGGTCTCAGGCCTGGTGACACACTCTGCGGCATATGCGAGCTGGCGGGTGGATGCTGCGCCAGATGCCGGCACTCATGCCATCCATGGCGGCGCGTGGAAGGAGGCGACGACCGCTATGTTGTCGCTCGACGACTATGCCGAAGGCCAGGGCATTGCCAAAGTGGGGCTGCTGAAGATTGATACGGACGGGCAGGAGTTGGCGGTGCTGGCGGGAGCTGAGCGGCTCATCGCCACCAGCCGTCCGCGCATCGTGATGGAGATGTGCCCGTATCTCATGGCCGAACGGAAGCTGACGTTCGGAGATTATGCCGGCATGCTTGGCTCCGCATATCGCATCAAAGAACTGAGAACGGGCAGGCCGCTTGACGCGGTCTCATTCGCCGGCGTGGCGCCGCACGGCGGGATTGATGTTCTGGCGGAGGAGGATTGAAATCGGGCGGGGCATTCAAGATGTCTCTTTCTCCAGCACAACGAGCAGCCGCACCGCGAACAAGGAAGGCATTCGCGAGAGGACCGCGTCAAGCAGGCGCAGGCAGGGGTGCAGCAGAAGGGGACAGAGCGAAGGCTTGGAAAAGCCGCCCGTTGCCAGATAGGCCATGGAGGCCAGCGGCAGCGTCTCTCTGACTTTCCACCCTGCCAGTTGCTCCTTGTTTTGGCCTTGGATGAAAAGGCGGTGGGCTCGCGACTGGGCTGCGAAGTAGGGCGGATCATCAACGGAGAAGTCTGGCGGGGCGAACCAGTGGACGGGTTGTCGAAAAGCCACCGGTTCATGATGCGCCAGCGAGTAGATCAGCCGCCCAAGCAGGCCCATGGCCGGCTCAAACACGATCAAGCGGCCCCCGGGCCGCAGTACGCGGCGAAACTCGGCCAGCGCCGTGCCTGGAAACTCCAGATGGTGCCACACATCGAATAGAATCAGATTCGCCACGCTCTGATCTTCAAAGCTCAGCCTGTAGGCGTTCTCCCGCCGTTCGATCCATGGATGGGGGGAGATGTCCGTGGTGATGCAGAGGGGGACTGTTTGCTTGATGCTGCCGATGCCAGAGCCAAGCTCGACCGTGAGTCCTGCATCGTCGCCGCAGAGGCGGGAGGCGATGAGCCGGTGAAAGTCCCGGTAAACCCGCCGTAGCAGAGGCTTGCTCCCCCAGGCCTCTCTGTTGCGGTGGATTTCGTGGTTGTGCTGCTCGTTCACAGGTGGAGGTCGGGGGCTCTTTGCAGACGGCGGGGCAAGCCGATTGCGCCGGTTTGATCGCCGGTAATGTATAGTGGTCGTTATGGCCTGTCCATTCACCTCAGGCGGTGCGTGCTGAACCGCAGCCAGAACAATCAGGCGCTGGCGGATCAGATCCAGATGCAAGAACGCGCCTATCTCTCCCGCGGTCTTTGGCGGGAGGTTCGCTGATGTTGCGGCCCGGTATCATCAATCGCGTCTGCAAGTGACAAGGTGGGTGTTCGGAGAGCGTAGAATAGGGTCTCAAAATCATGAACACGCCGCTGTTTCGTCCCTCCATGGACCGCCGGGCCTTTCTTACGGCTTCGACGATGGGCCTCGCTTCTTTGGGTTTTAAAGGTGGAGCGCATGCCACCACCGGACCGGCGGTGGCCTCTCCCACCCTCGCGAAACCGGCGAAATCGACGGTACTGTTCTTCCTCTGCGGCGGAGCCTCGCACATTGACATGTGGGACATGAAGCCGGAGGCGCCGCTGGAGTATCGCGGCGAGTTCAAGCCGATGCGCACCACGGGTGCTGACATCCGCCTGTGCGAGCACTTGCCGCTACTGGCGAAGCAGGCGCACCACTTCTCCATGATCCACGGCGTGACGGACGGTGGCCGCGCCACGGGGGATCATCACGCCGGTTATTACTACAACCTCACCGGCCATGCGCCTGACATCACTTTCAAACAGCAGGGCAATGACCGCCGCCCCTATCCTGATGACTGGCCTTACATGGGCAGCGTCATCGGAATGAAGCGTCCGCAGCATCCGTCGCTGCCCTCGCTCATCACGCTGCCGCACAAGCCCAGCAAGCTGCCCTTCACCCGCCCAGGCCAGTTCGCGGGCCGCATCGGCATGGAGTACGATCCGTTTTTCCTGAACGGCCGTTTCGACGAGCCGCTGAAGTTTGCCGCGCCCACCATCTCCGTGGGCGGCGGCATGACGGCCTCGCGCATGCAGGACCGCAAGGCGCTGCTCGCCGCGATGAATGACGCGCGCCGGGAGCTGGACCACGAAATGGCGATCCAAAACTATGTGAAGCAGCAGGAGCGCGCCTTTGACCTGCTCTCATCGAGCGGCACGGTGAACGCCTTCGACATCGAAGACGAGCCTCTGAAACTGCGCGAGCGCTACGGCCAGGACATCAACGGCATGAGCCTGCTCATGGCCCGCCGCATGGTCGAGGCGGGCGTGCCTTTCATCACCGTGTTCTGGATGGGGGATGAGAATCTCGCGAAAAAATGCCGCAGCGCCGGCAGTTGGGACACGCACGGCAACAACTTCAACTGCCTGCGTGAAAACCTCCTGCCGCAGTTTGACCGCTGCTTCTCCGCCTTCCTCGCAGACCTTTCCTCACGCGGCCTGCTCGACGAAACGCTCGTCATGGTCACCAGCGAGATGGGCCGCATGCCGAAGGTCGGCGACCGTCGCAGCGGTGGCGTTATCGGTGCGGGGCGGGATCACTGGACATCCTGCATGAGCGTACTGATGGCCGGCGCGGGCATCAAAGGCGGGCAGGTCGTCGGTGAAACGGATGCGCGTGCCGAGTTGCCGAAGGATCGGCCGATCTACCCTGAGGATGTCACGAAGACGGTCTATTACGCCATGGGCATCGACAACCTCGAAGCCCACGACCGTCTAGGTCGCGCCTACAACCTCCTCGACGAGGGCAAACCGCTCACGGAGCTGTTTGGTTAAGCCGCCGCTCTTTTTCATTTTATGCATCGTCTCATTCTCGCGCTCCCGCTTTTTGTCCTCACGATTCACGCCGAAGACTGGCCGCAGTTTCGCGGCGGCAACGGCAGCGGTGTTTCCTCTTCGAAAGGCATCCCTCTCGAATTTTCAGCCGACAAAAACATCGCGTGGCAGGCGCGGCTCGGAGACGGTGTCGGCTCCGCAATCGTGAAGAACGGCGTCGTCTTCGCCACCGGCATGGCTGGTGAGGGCAATGTCGCGCTGCAGGCCTTTGACGCCGCCACCGGAGCGGCGAAATGGCGCGCTGAATTTGAAACCGGAACGCTGCCCCGCATCACGCCGCCGAACAGCCACGCATCCTCCACGCCGACGACTGATGGCGAGCGCGTCTATGTGCATTTCAGCACCATCGGCCTGCTGGCCTTTGATTTCACGACCGGGAAGGAAGTCTGGCGTTACTCCATGCCACGTCCGGCCTATCTCATGGACTGGGGGGCGGCCTCCTCAGCCATCGTGCATGACGACATGGTCATCTTTTGCCAGGATGACGACCTCGCTCCCTTCCTCGTCGCGGTGGATGCCAAAACGGGCCGGGAAAAATGGAAGACGCTGCGCAAGGACATGCTGGCCGGCTACGCGGTACCAGTCATGTGCAAGGGCGACCTCGTCGTCGCGGGCAGCGGCAAGCTCAAAGGCTACGATCCCGCCACCGGCATGGAAAAATGGACCTGCAACACGCTGCTGCGTACCATCATGACCTCGCCCGTGGTGCATGACGGCGTCATTTACATCGCCGTGCAGAGCTATGGCGATGCCACGCGCACTCTGAAGCACGCGCTGCTCGAATGGCTGGACACGAACCAGGACAAAATTCTCTCCCGAGACGAGACGCCGAAGGAATTTTACGAGCGCTTCGACACCTCCGACCTCAACAAAAACGGCCTGATTGATGCGGACGAGATCGACACCGCCTTCCAAAGCCCCGACAACATGGCCGCCGGCGGAAACATCATCCAGGCTATCAAAGGCGGCGGCAGCGGAGATGTGACGGAGACGCATGTGCTCTGGAACATTGATCCCAAATCACCTTCGAACATCGCCTCGCCGCTGTTTTACAACGGGCGTGTCCATGTCGTGAAAAGCGGCGGCATGTCGAGCTGCTACGACGCGAAGGACGGCCGGTCGCTCTGGGACCGCAGCCGTCTCGGGAATTTCGGCGACTACTTCGCCTCCCCCGTCGCTGCTGACGGGAAAATCTTCATCGCCGGCAAGAACGGCTTTGTGGTCGTGCTCGAAGACGGGCCTGAATTGAAAGTGCTCGGCAAAAACGACATGGGCGAGGAGATCATCGCCACCCCGAGCATCGCCGACGGGCGCTTGTTCATTCGCACGCGAGAGAACCTTTTTTGCGTGGCCGCAGGCGGCGCCAATGCGGTGATCGCAGAGGCTGTCGCGATGCCAGCCACCGTCGAAGTCACCGCGCAGCCCGTCAGCGGCTCACGCGTGTGGAATGGCTACACCGGCAACGCGATGGGTCAGGAGTCGTGGAGCGAGGCGGAGCTGGAACTGCGCCTGCAGCAGCTCAAAAAACTCGGCTACACCACCGTCGCGATCCCGCAGGCGGTCGCGGTCTTCACGCCGATCCGCGTTGATGGCGACACTGGCGGCCGCAAGGCCTTCCGAGGCGCGAAAACCTTCGAAAATCCCGATGTGGCCGCCATC
This sequence comes from uncultured Prosthecobacter sp., assembly GCA_964452755.1. Lineage (GTDB taxonomy): Bacteria > Verrucomicrobiota > Verrucomicrobiia > Verrucomicrobiales > Verrucomicrobiaceae > Prosthecobacter. The sequence goes on from CAYVQY010000005.1 coordinate 83,041, forward strand.
ACGCAACGTTTCCGAGAAAAAGCCGTGAAGCTTGGTTTTGAAATCATCACGGCTGATCCTGTTGCCGTTTCAGTGCTGCCGAAAAATGAGTTCCGCGATGAAAAAGCCCTCAGTGACCTCGTCACCCCGATGTGTGGTGAAGGCGTGGCCGGGCGCATGTGGCTGGGGTTTCAGGAACTTGACCGGGCGTCACAGCTCATTGCGAAGCACGATCCGCAACTGGGCATTCCCGCACCGGACATGCTGCTGCGGCATCTGGAGGCCGGAGGTCCCGTGCCCGAGTGGCTCACGCAGGTCAAAACGCATTACCTCAACGCGATGAACGAGATGTACCGCGCCAACACTCGCGCGCGCGAAGGCTCGCGCAGCTTCACGCTCTACAACGCGAAGCGCCTGGAGTTCACCTTCCACTTCATCAGTTGCGTCGAGTCGCTCTACAAGGCCCACGATGCCGCCGCCCGCGCGGAGTCCCTCATCTCGGCGCAGGAGTCCATCTACAACGCGCTGAACTCCTGGTCCGACGTGGCGCGTGACTCCAGCGACCGTGGCGGCATCGCGCTGCTAAACGAGTTTGGCCAGCGTCCGCTGGTGAAGGTCGCCAGGGGTGGCAGGTGAACTCTGCCGTTGAGCGGCCCATAGGGCCGCAGGAGTCCAGCCCCGGGCGCAGGCCCTGGGTTTCCTGAATCCTGCGCGCATTTGACCCGCATGAGGTGGGGCAACGCACTTGGCTGCGCGAACAAAGCACTGTCATGAAACTCAAACTTGGCTTCTTTGATGAACGCGGCCATGCCAACCACGGCTGGCTCGACAGCTTGCCAAACCTTCCCATGATGACGCCGATATTTACCGCGTGCGCCTCTCATTCGGAAAATCCACCACTCATGAAATCGCCGCCGGTCACGGTGCCTGGCTTCAGTTCATCAAAGGCAGCGCCACCGTGAACCGCACAACAATGAACCTCGGCGACGCCATGAGTGCCGCCGACACCGGCACGCTCAGCATCATCGCTGGTCAGGGCGCTGAAGCACTGCGTTGCGAACCAGCGGATCGACGCGAGTCCTTCATGGCTGCCGTACAGCCGGGATGCGATCAACCGATGAGAGTGATGGTAAACAGACGCAGCAGAGGCTTGCGCTGCAAGGCTTTCCTGTTGCGATGGATCTCATGGTTGTGTGTTGCTCATTTACAGGCGGAGGTCTTTGTCTCTCTTGTAAAAGACGGGCAAACCAATTGCAGTGGTTTGATCATTGTATTGTATAGTGGACATGTTGATCCGTCCATTTACCTCAAGGGGTGAGTGTTCTGCCATCTGCGAAACCACCTGATTGCGCCACTTAATGCCTCGTCGCGCCCCTGCTGCAACTCCAACCCATCGTGTCCGGGTGCCGTCAGGCTGCCCGGTGATCCTGGTCTGCGCCGTGCTGGTGGTGATGGTGTTCGCGGTCTATTGGCAGACCCGGGAGTTCGCCTTTGTGAATTTTGACGACGGGCTCTTTGTGTATCGCAACGAGAAGGTGCTCAAGGGCCTGTCATTTGAAAATATCATCTGGTCATTCACGGCGGGCATCGGCGGGAACTCTGCGGGTATCGATTACTGGAGGCCTGTCAGCGTGATGTCACACATGCTGGATGTGAGCCTGTTTGGCTTGAACGCAGGTGCGCATCATTTGGTCAGCGTGGCGTTGCACGCTTTGACGGCGGTGATCCTGTTTCTGGTGATTCGTGGAATGACGATGACGCTATGGCGTTCGGCATTTGTGGCGGCTGTTTTCGCTGTGCATCCGCTGCATGTGGAGTCGGTCGCGTGGATTGCTGAGCGCAAAGATGTGCTAAGCGGTCTGTTTTTCGCATTAACACTGGGTGCCTACCGGAGGTATGCAGCGCAGCCATTTAGCTGGAAAAGTCTTTTGCTGGTGTCGCTCGCGGGCGTCTTTGCCATGATGAGCAAGCCGATGCTCGTCACTCTGCCGTTTGTACTTTTGCTTTTGGATGTGTGGCCGTTGAACCGCATCGGCAGGGTGTCGCCAAAGCTTCTTTTGGTTGAGAAGATTCCGCTGTTCATTATGGCGGCGGCAACAGCGGGTTTTACCCTCAGCATGAATCGTCCGGCGAATGATGTCGTATGGTCCGCAATGCCGTGGTACTACTGTGTCGGCAACGCGTCGCTGTCATATGCAATCTATATCAAGCAGACCCTGTGGCCGACTGGTTTGACGTGCTTTTACCCGTTCCCGGGTCTTCGCCTTGCGGTGGGTCATGTCGTTGTTTCCCTTGTCGTGCTTGGGGCCATTTCAGTATTGGTTTGGTGGCGGCGTGATCGCCGATTTTTGATGGTTGGCTGGCTTTGGTACCTGGGAATGCTTGTTCCCATCATCGGAATCGTGACGCAGAGCGGTGATCAGGCGCACGCGGATCGCTACACTTACCTGTCGATGATCGGCCTGACGATAATGGTGGCATGGCCCGCTGCGGAGTGGGCTCATCAGAGGAAGGGACGACGAATAATTCTTGGGTGGGTTGCCGCTGCGCTTCTCTTAATTCTGGGGGGCATGGCCTACACACAGACATCGCACTGGCGGAATGACCTGACGCTGTGGACCCATGCGATCGAATGCGACGCGAACAACAGTGTCGCGTTTGCAAACCTGGGCACTGTTCATGTTGAAGGCGGCCGTTTGGATGAAGCGGTCGCCTGTTTTAGGCAGGCGATGGTGCACAGTCCGGAGCACTACCGATTTCAAGCGCGACTAAACCTTGGGATACTTCTTATTCGCACCGGCAGGCTCGATGAGGCCGAAGAACAAATGCGTCGTGCGCTTCTTGATACGTCACAGGCAACGGATGCGCAGGTGGCAGACGCCTACAGCGGCCTTGCGGCAGTGTTGATGCGAAAGGGGGCGCTGGAGCAAGCGATCGGGTGCCTTCAAAAAGCGGCTGATATTCGCCCGAACGTGGATGTTTATGAACGCCTAGGTCGCGCTCAGATGCAGGGGCGACAGGCTTCGGCGGCCATTGACAGCTTTTTGCTTGGACTTGCCATCAATCCTTCTCACATCGACTTGAATATTCTCGTCGCGATGGCTTTTGCCAGCCAGGGGATGCAGGCGTTGGCCGTTGAACACTATCAGAAAGTACTCGACGCTGACGCCAACCACCTGCCTTCACTCAACAACCTGGCATGGCTGCTCGCCACCAGTCATGATCCCGCCTTGCGTGATGGAACGAAGGCCGTCGAACTCATGGAAAAGGCTCTGCAACTGCCAGGTGGTAGCAGGACGCATCTTTTACGCACGCTCGCGGCAGCCTCAGCGGAGGCGGGCCGGTATGAAAATGCGACTCGTATCGCGCAGGAGGCGATGGACTTGGCGGGTCCCCTCGGTGCTACTGTTCTGACGGAGCAACTCAGGAAGGAACAAAGCTTCTACCTGCTCGGGAAGCCATGGCGTGAGTGAACGGGAAGGTTTGGGTCGTGGAAATTCGACTATTGGTTCATTACCTTTCGGTATAAACTTGTGAAGAAGGAAGCATTGGAGGGAGGGACACGGCGGCGCGAATGGAGACTTGTCATGAAACTCAAACTTCGCCTCTCCAATGAACGCGGTCACGCCGACCACGGCTGGCTCGACAGCTACCACACTTTCAGCTTCGCCGATTACTACGATCCGGCGCACATGGGCTTCCGCAGCCTGCGTGTCATCAATCAGGACGTCATCGCCGCAGGTGCGGGCTTCCCAACGCATCCGCACCGCGACATGGAAATCTTCAGCTACATTCTTTACGGAGCGCTGGAGCACAGGGACAGCATGGGCAACGGGCGCGTGCTCAAGCCCGGCCAGATTCAGCTCATGAGCGCCGGCAGCGGCGTGACGCACAGCGAGTTCAATCCGTCGAAGACCGAGCCCGGCAGCCTGCTGCAAATCTGGATTCGCCCGCGTCAGAACGGCCTGAAACCCAGCTACACCGAATGGCATCCGAAACCCGAGGATGAAACCGCCGCGAAGGTGCTCGTCATCTCCAGTGATGGCCGCAAAGACAGCGCCACCATTCATCAGGACGCCGACATCTACCGCGTGCGACTTGCCGCGGGCAAATCCACCACGCATGAAGTCCGCGCCGGTCGCGGTGCCTGGCTCCAACTCATCAAAGGCAGTGTTAGTGTGAACGGTTCCCCGCTGAACCCCGGCGACGCGGCGAACACGGAAGAAACCGGCACGCTGACAATCAACGCCAGCAAGGATGCCGAGGCTCTGCTCTTCGACCTCGCTTGATTCATCCCAACCATCGCAAACAGCCTTCAACTATCGTCAACAACTGCAAACACCCATGAAACACCTCTCCACCCTCGCCTCCGTTCTCCTCGGGCTCGCCTTCATCACCTTCGGCGCGAATTTCTTCCTCAACTTCATTCCGATGCCCGCCGACCCTTCTCCCTCCGACGCGCCGCACAAGCTCTTCATGGCCGCCATGTTCCCCACGGGTTATCTCGCCTTCGTGAAGGTGCTGGAGATCCTCGGCGGCCTGCTCGTCGCTCTGCCGAAAACTCGTAACATCGGCCTGCTCGTGCTCGGACCGATCATCGTGAACATCCTCGCCTTCCACGTCTTCCTGACCAAGGGCGCCGGCCTCACTGAACCGCCGATTCTCGTCATCTGCGGCCTCGCCGCGTTCCTTCTCTTCACCGAGCGCAAAGCCTGGCTCGGCCTCGTGAAGTGATTCCTGCACTCAACCTCCACAGCCTCCCCGTCATGACCGCCCGCGAGCTCCAAACCCTTCTCTCTTCCGTGAATGCACCCTTGCTCGTGCAAGTCCTGCCGGAGGAGGTTTTCGCCGCGATGCGCATCCCCGGCTCGCAACAGGCCTGCGTCTATGAAGTCGCTTTCTTCGATCAAATCGCCGCTCTCACCAACGATAAAACTCGCGCCATCATCGTGCATGGCGCGGGCGGCGGCTCGCTCGACGCGAAGGTCGCGGCGGAAAAGCTCGGCGCGGCTGGTTTCACGAACGTGAAGGTCTTTGACGGCGGTCTCGATGCGTGGATCGCCGCAGGGCTGCCTCTCGAAGGCGAGGGCACGCTGCCGACCGCGCCTCTGCTCAGCGGCACCTTCCGTGCAGACACGGAGCAAAGCATCATCCGCTGGACCGGCCGCAATCTCTTCAACCACCACAGCGGCAGCGTGCGCCTCGCCGACGGCGAGATCACACTGCGCGAGAACGCGCTCGTGGCGGCCCGCTTCCGCATCGCGATGGACAGCATCGCATGCGAGGACATCCCCGACTCCGCGATAAACCAGATGCTCATCGCGCATCTGCACAGCGATGACTTCTTCGATGTCTCGCATCATCCCTTTGCCGAGTTCGTCGCGGAAAGCCTCACGCCGCTCGCCACCTGCACCGACGGCACGCCGAATCATCTCCTGCGCGGACGCTTCACCCTGCGCGGCATCACTCGCGAAATCGAGTTTCCCATCCTCGCCGCCATAGCCGATGGCCGACGACTCACCGCGCAGGGCGTGCTCGACCTCGACCGCACCCAGTTTGGCAGCGTGTATGGCTCCGGTCGGCTCTTCCGCTTTCTAGGCAAACACATCGTCAACGACCACATCCACCTGCACCTCAAAATCCACGCCGACCTCCAACCGTGACACAGACACTCCTGTCTGTGCCCAATCAACAACAGGCAAGAGTGCCTGTTTCACTGCTCTCCCATCATCACTCCATGAAACTCCTGTCTCCGCTCACCGCCGGTGCTCTCAATCTCCCCAACCGCGTCCTCATGGCCCCGCTCACGCGTTGCCGTGCCGATGCCGAGCACAATCCCACGCCGCTCATGGCCGAGTATTATGCGCAGCGTGCCGGCGCCGGGCTCATCATCGCCGAGGCCACGATGGTGATGGAGGGCAACTCCTCCTTCTGGATGGAGCCCGGCATCTACTCGGAAGCGCAAGTGCAAGGGTGGAAGGTCGTGACCGATGCGGTGCATGCCAAGGGCGGCCTGATCGTGCTGCAACTCTGGCACGGCGGACGCGCCTGCCATCCGCTGCTTAACAGTGGCGCTCAACCCGTTGCTCCGAGCGCCATTCCGATCACCGGCGATGAAGTTCACACGCAGGAAGGCAAGAAGCCCTACGTGACGCCTCGTGAACTTCGCGACGACGAACTTTCCGGCATCGTTGCAGGCTTCAAAAAGGCTGCCGAGAATGCGAAAGCCGCCGGGTTCGACGGTGTCGAGGTTCACGGAGCCAACGGCTACCTGCTCGACGAATTCCTGCGCGATGGCGCGAACAAGCGCAGTGGTCCCTATGGCGGCCCCATCGAAAATCGCGCCCGTTTGATGCTCGAAGTGCTCGATGCCGTCATCGGCGTTTGGGGCGCGGGCCGCGTCGGTTTGCGCATCTCGCCGTTGAACAGCTACAACAGCATGATCGACAGCGATCCCATCGCCGTCACCACCTACATCGCTCAGCAAGCCGGCCAGCGTGGCATCGCCTACCTGCATGTCATGCGCAGTGACTTCTTCCAGGCTCAGCAAGGCGATGTCCTCACGCCTGCCCGCGAGCATTTCAAAGGCGTTCTCGTCGGCAACATGGGCTACAACGCCGATGAGGCCGAGCAGGCCATCACCGAGGGCAAGCTGGACGCTGTCGCCTTCGGCACCAGTTTCCTCGCCAATCCCGACCTGCCCGCCCGCATCGCGGCGAAAGCGCCGCTCAACGCGCCGAACCCCGCGAAATTCTACTCACCCGGCCCCGAGGGCTACACGGACTATCCTGAGATGTCATGAGCGCTCCCATCCATCCCGGTGTTCGCATCGGCCACGTTCACCTAAAGGTGGCCGATTTGGAACGCTCGCTCGCCTTCTACTGCGGCGTGCTCGGCTTTCAGATCACGCAGCGTTACGGACCGGGTGCGGCTTTCGTCTCGGCCGGTGGCTATCACCATCACATCGGTCTGAACACCTGGGAAAGCCGTGGCGGAACGTCGCCGCCGCATGGAAGCACGGGCCTGTATCACGTCGCGATCCTGTATCCAGATCGCAAATCGCTCGCGGATGCGCTGCGTCGTCTGGTTGAAAACAAGATCCTTCTCGATGGCGCGGCAGATCACGGCGTCAGCGTAGCCCTCTACCTCAGCGACCCCGACGGCAACGGCCTGGAACTCTACACCGATCATGATCCCGCCGAATGGCCGCGTGACGCCAAGGGCGAACTCGCGATGAGCACGGAGCCGCTCGATCTCGACAAACTTTTAGCCGAACCAACATCCGAAACGTAAACTCTGTCTCCCACTCCATGAACACCCTCGAAGCCATCGCCTCACGCCGCGCCATCAAGCACTACGACCCCGCCCACCGCATGACCGACGCGGAAATTCGCCAACTCCTCGAAGCCGCGATGCAGGCGCCCACCGCTTTCAACATCCAGCACTGGCGTTTCGTCACCGTCATCGATCCTGAGGTGAGAAAGCAGATCCGTGCCGTCGCCTGGGATCAGGCGCAAGTCACTGATGCGTCTTTGCTGATCGTCCTCTGCGCCGACAAAGACGCGTGGAAAAAAGACGCCGCCCGCTACTGGAAAAACGCGCCGCAGCCAGTGCAGGATTTCCTCGTGCCCGCCATCGGCACCTACTACGAAGGCAAGGAGCAGGTGCAGCGCGATGAATGCATGCGCTCCTGCGGCCTCGCCGGCATGACCATCATGCTCGCCGCGAAAGCCATGGGCTACGACTCCTGCCCCATGGACGGTTTCGACTTCGACGCCGTCGCCAAGATCATCAAGCTCCCCGAAGACCACGTCATCTCCTTCATGATCGCCGTCGGCAAGGGCACCCAGTCCGCTTGGCCGAAGCCGGGACAACTTCCGTATGAAGACGTCGTGATTCGGGATGCGTTCTGAGCCGCTTGCGCCAGCATGGGCTGAATGAGCCATGCCCCGCCTCACCCCACACGATGGTCTTCCGTCATCCCGTGGCTCTTCGTGCTCCTTTGGAGCAGCGGATTCATCGGATCGAAGCTGGGGGTGCCGTATGCGGAGCCGTTCACGTTTTTGATGCTGCGCTACTGCATCGTGCTGGCGATTCTGGTGCCGATTGCGCTGATCACGCGGGCACCGTGGCCGAAGGGCAGGGGGCAAATGCTGCATGTGGCCTTCGCGGGCCTCTTGATTCATGCCTTGTATCTGAGCGGCTGTGTGTGGTCGCTGCGGCTGGGACTGCCGGCGGGGATTTTGAGTTTGATCGTCTCCATGCAGCCGCTGTTCACGGCGGCGTTTGCAGGTCTGGCCCTGGGCGAGCGGGTGCTGCCGCGCCAGTGGGCGGGGTTGGCGCTGGGGTTTCTCGGCACGGCGCTGGTGGTGGCGCATAAGACCGGCAGCGGACTGACATTCATGATGACGGTGCCCGCCATCCTGTCGCTGATCGGCATCACGGCGGGGACGATGTGGCAGAAGCGGCACTGCCCGCAGTTTGACCTGCGCACGAGCACGGTGGTGCAGTATGCGGCGAGTCTGGTGGTGACGGCGCTGCTCGCGTTCACCACGGAGACGATGCAGGTCGAGTGGAGCGGGCAGTTTGTGTTTGCGCTCCTGTGGGTGGCGCTGGTGCTGTCCATCGGGGCGATCAGCCTGCTCAATCACCTGATCCGCAGCGGCACGGCGGTGAATGTGGCGAGCCTGTTTTACACCGTGCCCGCCGTGACGGCGCTGATGGCCTGGGGCATCTTTGGCGAGACGCTGCCCGGGTTGTCACTCATCGGCATGCTGGTGGCGGTGCTGGGTGTGTGGCTGGCGCGTGGGAGATGATTTGAGGTGCGCTTGAGGCTCTGGTAAGCCAGCATCCGACCATGAGCGACGACTTGCTGAACGAGACCGAAACCTTCCTGCACGATCAAATCCCGCTGACCCGGGCGATGGGTGTGGAGGTGAGGAGTTGGGACGGACATGAGCTTTGCCTCGCGGCACCTCTGGAGCCAAATCACAATCATCTCGGCACGGCCTTCGGCGGCAGCCTGAGCGCTCTGGTCACCCTCGCGGGCTACAGCCTGCTCTGGCTGCTGCTGGGAGACCGCGAGGCGCACATCGTGATCCGCGACAGCTCCCTACGGTATCGTCATCCGGTGAGGGGAGAACTGCGGGCGCTGTGCCGGCATCCCGGCGATGAGGCGTGGCGGGAGTTTCAGTCGCACTTTGCTGCGAACGGGAAGGCGCGATTGACGCTGCAGGTCGTCATCGTCGAGGACGAACGGGTGTGCGTGGAGTTCGAGGGCGTGTTCGTCGCTCTGCGGTAGCTTTATCGACGAAACTTTTGCCGAATCATGGCCCGCTGCATGCGCTGGCATGTATCTTTACACCCGATCAACCATGTCAGAGACCTCTTCCCGCCACTTCGACATTGCCATCATCGGTGGAGGCTTCGCGGGCGTCTATTGTGCGCAGCAGGTGCTGAAGCGCCTGGAACCCGGCACCCTGAGGGTCGGCGTCATCGCCAGTGAGAACCACATGGTCTTTCAGCCCATGCTGCCGGAAGTGGTTGGCGGCTCGCTGTCTCCGCAGCATGTGGTGAATCCCATCCGCATGATCTGCAAAGGTGCTGATGTGCTCAAGGGCACCGTGACGACCCTCGATCTCGAAAAACGCGTGCTTACCCTCGATGGCGGACGCTTCTCTTCAAACGTGAGCGTGTCCTTCGATCACCTGATGCTGGCACCGGGTGCCGGAGTGGACCTGAGCCGCATTCCCGGCATGTCGGAGCACGCTTACCTGATGCGCACGGTCGGCGATGCGATGAAGCTCCGCGCCGCCATCATCAGCCGCATGGAGGAGGCGAATCTGATCACCAAGGCGCAGCAGCGGAAGGAGATGCTCTCCTTTGTCGTCGTCGGCGGCGGCTACTCCGGTGTGGAAACGGCCGGGCAGATCCAGGATCTCATCGCCGGCGTGCGGCGCTACTACGACAACATCGACGAGGGCGAGGCGACGGTGACGCTCATCCACAGTGGCGACCGTCTCCTCGGCATGCTCGGAGAAAAGCTGGGCGACTACACCGGCGACTGTCTCGCGAAGATGGGCGTGAACCTCGTCTTCAACAAACGCGTGCGGGCCGTGACGGCGCGCACGGTGCAGCTCAACGACGGCACCACGATCACATCGCACCTTGTCGTCTGCACCGTCGGCAATGCACCGCATCCGCTCATTAAGGAGCTGGGAGCGAGCGGCGTCGTGCCCCTGGAGCGCGGCAAGCTGGTGGTGGAGGCAACGGGGCGGGTGAAGGGACTCGAAAAGGTGTGGTCCGCAGGCGATTGCGCCATGTTTCCAAAGTCCGACGGCGGCTGCTGTCCCGAAACCGCCCAGTTTGCGATGCGCCAGGGGGCTCTCATCGGCGACAACATCGTGGCCAGTCTGCGGGAAAAACAGCTGAAGTCCTTCACCTTCACCGGCCTCGGCGAGCTGGCGACCATCGGGCATCGCAAGGCCGTCGCCATGGTCATGGGCCTGCGCTTCTCCGGGTTGCTGGCGTGGTTCATGTGGCGCAGCGTCTATCTCATGAAGCTTCCCGGGCTTGACCGCAAACTGCGCGTCATGGCGGAGTGGACCTTTGAGTTGTTCTTTCCGCGTGACATCAACCTCCTCACGCCGAGCTTCTCCTCGCCGCTGGGCGAGATGCACCTGGAGGCGGGTGACTCGCTCTTCCGCTGTGGCGAGCCTGCGCAGTCGCTCTACGCGGTGAAAAAGGGCTGCGTGGAAATCACCGATGCGCAGGGGCAGCTCGTGAAGGCGGCGGGCGCTGGCGAGCACTTCGGCGAACGTGCGCTGATGGGCGATGGCATCTGGCGTTTCGACGCCACGGCCAAAGAACCCAGCGAGCTCGTCGCCATCGATGGCGGCACCTTCAAAACCCTCGTGAAAAGCATCGGCTCCCTGGAGGCGCTCTTCAAATCGACCGCCCAGCAGTACCACCTGCCGGAGGAGATTCAGCGCACGGTCGATGCGATCTCAGAATCCACGCGCTCGGCGACGGCGGCGGATGTGATGACGAAGGACGTGGCTGCGCTGGACGCCAGCCTTTGCGTGCAGGACGCGGTGGAGGAGTTTCAGCGGCGTCCGCACAGCACCTACCCAGTGACGGAGGATGGAAAGGTCATCGGCCTGCTGCGACGCTCTGTCGCCTACGACTGGCTCAAAAATCACGGCCTCACCTGCCGCGACGGTTTGAAGGATCTGCCGCTGAGCACGCCCTTTTGCGTGCGCGGAGACATCCTCGTGCCTGCACTCATCCAGACCCTGATGCGCACCGGTGTGAGCAAAGCCGTGGTCGTCGATGCCGAGAACCGCCTGCTCGGCATGGTCACAGTGTTCGACCTGCTCAAAGGGGCGCGTTGACCGGAATCCGGCTGGCGCTGAGGGTCGTTCCATGCCTGTATCTCGCAGCATGGCCATTGTCTCCGCTCTGTACTTCCTCTTCGGCTTCCCCGGGGTCGCGCAGCGTCATGCAGGGCTTTTCGCCGCACTGAGGGAAGCTCCAAGATCTGATTCCTGAACGGCCGATGCACGATCCTCATTTCTTCCTTTCCGCATTCATCTACCTGGCTGCCGCCGTGCTGCTGGTGCCGCTGGCGCACCGGCTGGGTTTGGGCAGCGTGCTGGGCTATCTCATCGGCGGGGCATTGATCGGGCCGTTTGTGCTGGGCTGGGTCGGCGGCGCGCAGGGGGGAGGAGGCGCTGCACTTCGCGGAGTTCGGCGTGGTGATCATGCTTTTCATGATCGGGCTGGAGTTGGAGCCCGCGCGGCTGTGGCGCATGCGCGGGCCGATCTTTGGCCTCGGCGGCATGCAGGTGCTGTTCACGGCGCTGGCGGTGACGGGCATCGCAATGGCCTGCGGGCTGGAGTACAAACCCGCGCTCGCCATCGGCATGATCCTCGCGCTTTCCTCGACCGCCATCGTCATCCAGACCTTGCAGGAGAAGGCGCTGATGCGCACCGACGGCGGGGCGGACTCCTTTGCCGTGCTGCTGTTTCAGGACATCGCGGTCATTCCGATGCTGGCGGTGTTTCCGCTGCTCGCCGCGAGTGAGGCGACAGCCGCCGCACACCACGGCTGGCTCCATGCGCTGCCGCACTGGGCGCAGCCGCTGGTCACTCTGGGCGCGGTGATGGCGATCGTGCTGGCCGGGCAGTTCGTCGTGCCGCGCGGCTTTGCGGTGCTGGCAAAAACCGGGCTGCGCGAACTGCTGACGGCAGCGGCGCTGCTGCTGATCGTCGGTGTGGCGCTGCTGATGACGCAGGTGGGCCTGTCGCCGGCGCTGGGCGCGTTTGTCGCCGGTGTGGTGCTGGCGGGAAGCCATTACCGGCATGAGCTGGAGAGCACTCTGGAAGCCCTTCAAGGGGCTGCTGCTCGGCCTGTTCTTCCTCGCGGTCGGCGCCTCGCTTGATTTCAGCGTGATCGCGGCGAAACCGCTCGTCACCACGCTGCTGGTGGCCGGATTGATCGCGCTGAAGGCGGCGGTGCTGTTTGCCATCGCCTCCATGTTGAAGATTCGCGGCAGTCATCGCTGGCTTCTTGCGCTCGCGCTGGCGCAGGGCGGGGAGTTTGCCTTTGCGCTGCTCTCGATGGCGATGCAGCAGAGCATCCTCGATACGGGCACCTCAAAGCTGCTCGTTGCCGTGGTGGCACTGTCCATGGCGGTGACGCCGCTGCTCTTTGTGCTGTATGAGAAAGCCATCGCCCCGCGATTCACGGCGGTGGTTGCGGAAACGCGCGGCCCCGACGCCATCGACGAGCACGCGCCGGTGATCATGGCCGGCTTCGGCCGCTTCGGGAACTTCGTGGGCCGCTTCATGATGTCGCAGGATGTGAAAGTGACCGTGCTGGAGAGTGATCCCGATCATGTGGAGATGCTGCGAACCTTCGGATTCAAGGTGTTTTACGGAGACGCCACGCGTCTGGACCTGCTGCACGCGGCGGGCATCGCGGAGGCGCGCATGCTGATCATCACGCTGGCGGACCGGGCCAAGGTGGCGCAGCTCGTGGCCGAGGTGCGGGAGAAATTTCCGCATGTGCGCATCCTGGCGCGGGCGCACGACTACGACCAGCGTCACGAACTCATCCGTCTCGGTTTGAAGTCGGAAGACGTCGTTCACGAGCAGATGCACAGCGCCCTGGAGCTCGGCATGAAGGCCCTTCGCGTCTTTGGCAAACCCTGCGACGCGATGGAGGCGGCGAAGCGCCGCTGGAAGGCCTACGACGAGGAGACCTTCCACATGCTCATTCCCGTGCAGGAAGACAAGGACGCCTATGCCAGCATCGTGCGCGAGCGTCGCATCCAGCTCACGCAGTTGTTTGAAAAAGACCGGGCGGAGCTGGAAAAGTAGCTCCAAGTTGCCTTGTTCCTGCGGAACAAGGTTCCCGATCTCCAGTTCCGCAGGAACTGGACAACTTTATTTCGCGGTGAGCTTGATGTTGCGGAACCAGGTTTCGTCGCCGTGCTCGGTGAGCATGATTCTGCCGTGACCGGGAGCGAAGCCTTCCTTATTCTTGAACTTGCTGGCGGCGATCATTTGCTTCCACTCTGGACTCTTCGTGTTGGCTTCGGCGGCCAGCGAGCCGTTCAGCCAATGCTGAATGAGGCCGTCTTGAACGACGATCTTGCTCGTGTTCCACTCGCCGGCGGGTTTCAGCGCCTTGTCCTTCACGCACTCCTTGATGTCGTAAATTGAGGCCGTGGTGTGCGAGCCGCCGCGCAGGCCGTCGGGATGGCCGCTGTCGTCGATCATCTGGTACTCGATGCCCAGCCATTCCTTGCCGCCGACCTGGGTGACCCAGTACTTGATGCCGTTGTTGCCCTTCTCATTGAGCTTCCACTCCCACTCGAGCTCGAAGTTGGTGTACTCGTTCTTCGAGATCAGACTGCCGCCGCCCTTTCCCGTGAGGTGGATCGTGTTGTCACCCTCGGTGCTCCAGCCGCCGGAGGGTGCCGCGCCCTTCGTATCGGTGAAGTCGGCCAAGGTCAGATAGACGGGTTCCGCAGCAGCGGCGAACGATGCGAGGGCAAGGAGCGAAAGAAGAGTGCGCATGGGTGGGAGGGATCGGTTGGGGCAGCATCAAACGTCGAGATCACGGTGATGCCATCATCTTTTTCGTTTGGACGATATTCCACCTCCCCCGTGGCGTTTTATCCGTCCATGAAATTCCGCCACCTGCTCCTCCTCCTCGCTGTTTCCACCAGTGTCATGGCTCAAAAAACTCCCGCGCCGAAAAAACGCGCCCCCAATCCGGCCTTCGCAAAAATCGAGGACGTGGCCGGCCTGCCGCGCGTGCTGATCATCGGCGACTCCATTTCCATCGGCTACACGCTCGCCGTCCGCGAGCTGCTCGCGGGCAAGGCCAACGTCCACCGCATCCCGACGAACGGCGGGCCGACGACCAACGGGCTCAAAGGCATCAAGGAATGGCTCGGCGACTCGAAGTGGGACGTGATCCACTTCAACTGGGGGCTGCATGATTTGAAATACATCCAGGAAGACGCCTCAAAGCGAGCCGATCCGAAGGCCGAAGGCTCGCATCCGCAGGTGGCACTGGCCGATTATGAGAAAAACCTCGCGGAACTGGTGAAGATCATGCAGGCGACCGGGGCGAAGCTGATCTGGTGCAGCACCACGCCCGTTCCCGAAGGTGCGGACGGCCGCATCAAGGGCGACGAACTGAAGTACAACGAAGCCGCCGCCCGCGTCATGAAGGCCGCCGGCATTCCCACGGATGATCTGCATGCGCATGCCGCCGCGAAGCCGGACGCCCAACTCCCTGCGAACGTCCACTACACGCCGGAAGGCTCGCGTTACCTCGCGGAAAAGGTCGCCGCCGTGATCACGGATTACCTGCCGAAAAAATGAAGTCGTTCATCTTCCTCCTCGCTTCCGTTTCGCTGCTCGGCGCCCAGGTCAAATCTCAAAACGAACCCACGAACGCCGCCGAGGCCGCCGCGAAGAAAGCGGCGGCGGACAAGGCGGTCGATGAAAAGTATCAGGCGTGGAAGGCGACTCTGCCGCAGGATCAGCAGGCCTGGGAAACCGTGCTGGAGCAGTGCCTTGGCGGCTTTTATCTGCCGATTCACAAGAAGGAGAAGATCGCCGGACGCTCGAATGCCTGGGACTTCGTCCAAGACGATCCCAAACTGCCGCGTGTGCTGCTCATCGGCGACTCGATCTCACGCGGCTACACGCTCGACACGCGCAAGGCGCTCGCAGGGAAGGCGAACGTGCATCGTGCGCCCGAGAACTGCGGTCCGACAGCAAATGGCGTGAAGAAAATCGAGATCTGGCTCGGCGACGGCAAGTGGGACGTGATTCACTTCAACTTCGGCATCCACGACCGCAAAACACCCGCCGCCGACTACGAGCAGCGGCTTGAGACGCTCATCGCTCGCATGAAGCAGACTGGCGCGAAGCTGATTTTCGCCACCACCACGCCCGTGCCACCGGACACGAAGGACGGGCCGGAACTCGTCACGCAGATCGCCGAGAAAAACGAAATCGCCCTCCGCGTGATGAAGAAGCACGGCGTCGCCATCGACGACCTCTATGGTTTCCTTGCTCCGCAACTCGAAGGCATCGCCAATCCGCAGGACGTTCACTACAACGCCAAAGGCTACGCCCTGATGGGACAGCAGGTGGCGAAGTCGATCGAGCAGGCGTTGAAGTGAGCGAGGAAAAGCAGTGTGTTTTGGAGTGGCGACGACTCGTCGCCTTGTATGCCGACGCGTCGTCGGCTCTCCAGATTAGTCCCGGCGTCACACCAGCCGGTCCTTCAAGGCACGCGCCACGGCGGCAGCGCGGCTGTGGACGCCGAGCTTGCTGAAGAGGTTGCGCGTGTGGGTGCTGGTGGTGTGGATGCTGACCTGCAGGCGGTCGGCGATTTCTTTGGCGGTGAGGCCTTCGACGAGAAGCTGGAGGAGATCGTGTTCGCGTGGCGAGAGCGATACAGGCTGCGCGGCGGGTTTGGTGAGCTTGGCCAGCATTTGAACGACGCTGGCGGCGACTTTCGGTGACATCGGTGAACCGCCTTGCGAAGCTTCGAGGATGGCTTCGACGACCGTCTCGGCGCGTGAGGTCTTCAAAAGGTAGCCGCTGGCGCCGGCGCTGATGGCGCGGCTGATTTTTTCTTCGTCTTCGAAAACGGTGAGGATGACGATGCGGCACTCGGGCGCGAGTCTGTGAACGTCGCCGATGATTTCGAGGCCGTTCCGACCGGGAAGGCCGACATCGAGCAGCAAAACGTCCGGCTTCTGGCCTTCTGGCGCGATCTGGAGTGCGGCGAGCATCGTCTCGGCGTTGGCAAACGCGGGTGCGGCGGCAAGACCGCGCTCAGGGGTGCAGAGACGCTGCAGCGAGCGGCGGAAGGTGTCGTGATCTTCGACGATCCAGGTTTTTAAGAGGGATTCAGGGATCATGAGAAAGGGGCGGTGAAAATGACGAATGTCGAATGTCGAAAGAACGTGATGCGGGTTCGGTGGGCGGCACTTGGCAGTTGGGGTTTCGACATTCCTTCGTCATTCGGATTTACTCATTCGTCATTCTACGGCTCCAGCGATGCCCCTGCGGCACATCGAGAGTGATGCTGGTGCCTCTGCCGGGCTTGGAGAGCACTTGCAGATTCGCCTTCATCACGGAAGCGCGTTCACGCAGGTTGCCGAGGCCGTGCCCGCTGTGGTTTTGATCCGTGTCGAAGCCGATGCCGTCGTCGCTGATTTCGATGCGGAGGCCGGCGCCGGTGGGCGTGAGATGAAAGCGTGCTTTCGTGGCCTGCGCATGCTTCGCGATGTTGTGGAGGACTTCTTTGCAGAAGAGATAAAGCTCGCGGCGGGTTTCGATGTCGGGCTCGATGGTCAATGGCGCGGCGGGAAGGGCGCAGTCGAGCCGGATGCCGCGCAGGAGGCGTTCGGTGAGCCGGTGCAGCACGTCGAGCCAGTCCGCCTCGGCTTCGCTGCGGGGCGTGCCGATGAGATCGACCATGTCGCGCATGGAGTCGGCGGTCTCGGCGGCGACTCGCTCGATGTCGGCGATGTCGGCGCGCATGGAATCGGGCGTGGCGTCCGGCTGTGAGGCGATGGAGCAGATGAGGGTGATGCTGCCGAGGTTGGAGCCGATCTCGTCATGCAGGTCGCGGGCGAGCTTGTCGCGCAGGCGCTGCGCATCGCGGCGGCGGTTGCGCTGCTGCCGCCAGAGCAGCACGGCGGAGAGCAGCGTGATGACTCCGGTGCCGCCGACGCTGCCATAGACGAGCTGGTGCTGGGAGCGCTCGATGAGCGCTGCGCGTTTCGAGACCAGTTCCGTGCGTTCGCGTTCGAGCTTCTGCCGCGTTTCGAGCCGGGTGAACCATTCGGGCAGGGAGATGAGACGTCCGCTCTCGGTGAGGCCGTCGTTGAGGGCCTCCAGGCTCCAGTTTTCGGCATCTTCGCCTGTGAGTACATCGCTGGCGGTGAATCGGCCGCGCGAGGCAACGTTTTCACCGCCGCTGAAGGCCTGAAATTCGGCGAGGGCGAAAACGTGGTCGCTTTTCCGATACCAGAGCTGCGTGGCGGTGATGCGGATGTGCCTGGCCCGCACGCCATTTGCCGGAATGCAGACGAGATTCATGCCGGGGGAGGGCTGATATGTGTCCGTCACCTCGTGGAGCAGCACGGCATCGCTGAAGTCTTCGGCGGTGGCCGCCTCGACCTTGTAGAGCACGGGGAAGCCGTAGTCGAACCACAGCGGCACCTCCCTGCGACGCACGGGAATGAGGCGGATCTCGTCCAGCGGAGTGATTTCCGGCAGGGTGAGCGTGAGCGTTTTTTCCGCGTCAGCCTTCGTGGAGACGGCGCTGTGAAAGCCGTTCGTGCCGCCGCTTTGCGGAGCCACGGGAAGGCCGAGCGGCGTGATCATGTCGATGAGGTTCAGCCGCGTCCAGGCACGCGGGGCGTTGCGCGAGCTGGAGCTGGTGACGGTGGTGCCGAGTGTGAGGTTACGGTCGCCTGCCAGGACGAACATCTCCGCCATGGCGAGGATTTCAGGCCCATCGACCGACCACGGGTCCGTGGCGGTGAAGCGGATGCGTTTGACGATGCGCGGCTCAAATCTGACGACGACGGGAAAGCAGCCTGGATTGGGAAAGTCGGCCGCCGTTTGATCCATGACGGTGTGTGCGCGGTCCTGATCATCGAAGACCTCCAGTTTGAAGCGCACGGGAAAGCCGTAACCCGCGACGACGGCATTCGCGCCCTTCGCGAGCGGCGGCACGAGCACGATGCTGTCCACCTTGACCGCTTCTTTGAGCGTGAGCTCGAACCAGCGCACGTCCTCCTCCGTGGTGTAACCGGTCTTAAGGCCGATGCGGAGACTGCTGTTGATGAGCATCAGCTCCGGCAGCGCTGCGAGCTGCCTGTCATGCGCCTGAATGCGGGCTTCGAGAGTTTCAAGTTCATGCCAGGACCAGAAGGCGAGGCGCTCCGTCCAGTGCGATTCCGCGGCTTGGGCGGGGAAAAATGACGAAACCAGAATGAAGAAGGACGCAACAAGCCGCGCGAGGGCGCGTGGCAGGCCTTTCTTGCTGGAAGGTGACTGAGGCATTCGTGCTTTGATCTTCATTCGTCATTCAGAATTCGCCATTCGTCATTTCTTCCTCTTCCTCACCTATTTTGGTGAGATGACGGAAGCAGCCGTCTTGGCAATTCTTCGGAACATGAAACCACTGACCGTCTCCCTTCTGATTCTCATTGCCGCCGGAATCGCCTCCGCCCAGGAGCAGGCGGCGAAGCCCCAGAGTGCGCCCGCGCCGAAATTTGTGACGCCGCCGGACGTGAACGGCCACAAGACGATCATCGCGCTGCCGGAGAGCCGCAGGCCGATCAAGGTGGGCGTTTACAGCGGACCCGGAGCGCCGCAGAGCAGCGTGGACGCCGTGGTGAAGGTGATGAAACCGTTTTCGGAGGCGACGACGGTCATTCTGAGCGGCGAGGATGTGGCGACTCAGAATCTGGCCGCGTATGACGTGCTCGTTTTTCCCGGCGGCAGCGGCTCCGGGCAGTCGAAGGGCATCGGCGAGGCGGGTCTGAAAAACGTGCGCGAGTTTGTGGGCAACGGCGGCGGCTATGTGGGCATCTGCGCGGGGGCCTACCTGGCATGCTCGAATTTCTCCTGGGGGCTCGGCATTCTGAATGCGGGCACGGTTTCCAGCAAATGGCGTCGCGGACAGGCGATCCTCGATCTGGAAATGACGGAGGCGGGCAAGCCGCTGCTCGGCGACGTGAAGGACGTTTTCAAAGTGCGCTACAACAACGGTCCGATCCTCAAACCGTGGACGCGCACCGATCTGCCGGCCTACACGCCGCTGACGCTCTTCCGCACCGAAGTGGCGAAGAATGACACGCCGGTGGGTGTGCAGGTCAATACGGCGGCGCAGGCCAGCGCCACGTTTGGCAAAGGTCGCGTGTTTGTCTCCAGTCCGCATCCCGAGGGCACACCCGGTCTCGAAAACCTCATCCCGCGCGGCATCTTTTGGGCGGCGGGTGACAAAAAGGAGAATGTCCTGCCATGATCCTGCGCACAGTTCTTTTCACACTCGCGTTGGCTTGCACAGCGCCGGCGCAGGACGCTTACAAGTCGCCCTACAGCGTGAAATTCTCCTTCCCGGAGGAGGAGCTGATCGGCGATCTGCTGAAGGGGCCGCGCTCGGATTGGAAGGACCACGCGAGCGTGTCGTATCGCGACTGGTACAACCCCGCAAATCAGAAACGCTGGGGCTACTGGGGGCCGGCGATTAAGCATCTCAATGCTCCGGCCGGTCTGGCGAAAAGGAGCCCGCAGTGGTCGCGCGAGCGAGTGATCGCCACCGGGCTGCGTTACGCCGGCTACAGCTACCAGCACCATCACGTGCCGGACTGGGAGCCGCCCGCCGACTGGCCGCGTGATCCGGAGCAAAAGACGCCGGTGGGGAAGGGGCTGGACTGCAGCAACTTCACGGGATTCGTCTATAACCTCGCGCTCGGCATCCTGCCGTCCACGGGCATCCAGCAGCAGTCCGAAATGACGGAGGCGCAAGGCCCGGGCACCGGTCGCAAAGTGGCGGTGAAGCGCATCGAGCTGCCGGAGCGCTACGAGGACTATCCGGGCGTGCTGCTCACGGGTGATCTGCTGTTTGTGAAGAGCACGAAGGGAAACGTCTCGCATGTCGTGCTCTGGGTGGGCGGGATCGGTGAAGCGCCCGACGGCATGCCGCTCATCCTCGACAGCACGGGCAGCGGCGCGAGCGACGCGAACGGGCAGACCATCCCGGACGGAATCCAACTCCGGCCTTTCAAACGCAATGTCTGGTACTTCACGCAGGCCAGCCATGTGCTGCGCATCATCCCGGAGGACTCGTAAATGCATGTCAAGACACTGACCGGTCTGGTGATCCTCGTGCTGTGCGTTGGCGCAGGCGCGGAGGAGCTCACGCCGGGAAACAGCGTCTTCGGCCGGCAGAACTACATCGAATACGTTCCCGGTGATCTGCCGCTGGTCGTCACCGTGCCGCATGGCGGGCGGCTGAAGCCGGAGGAGATTCCCGACCGTGTGAACGGCGTGACAGACATCGACGCGAACACGCAGGAGCTGGCGCGGACCATCGCCGCCGTGGTGCATGCGGAGACGGGGCACCACGTCCACCTCGTCGTCTGCCGGCTGCACCGCAGCAAGCTCGACGCGAATCGCGAACTCGCAGAGGCCGCGCAAGGCAGCGGGAGCGCGGTGCAGGCGTGGGAGGAGCATCACAGATTCATCGAGCAGGCCTGTGAAGAGGCGGTTCGGAAGTTTGGCGTGGCTTTTCTGATCGATCTGCACGGCCACGGGCATCCGGATGCCCGGGTGGAGCTGGGCTACCTTCACAACGCCTTGGATTTGGCGGATTGCGACGAGGCGCTCAATCAATCGAGCTATGTCAACGCCGGCAGCCTGCGCTGGATCGTCGAGCGGAGTGAACTCAGCCATGTCGAGTTGCTGCACGGACCGCTGAGTTTGGGCGCCCTGCTTGAAAAGGAGGGCTTCCCCGCCACGCCGAGTCCGCGCATGCCCGTGCCGACGGAGCCGTTCTTCCGCGGCGGCTACACGATTCAAAGACACTGCAAGAGTGACAAAAACGTCACCGGCGTGCAGATCGAGGCCAATCGCCCGCGACTGCGCGACACGGCGGAGAATCGCCTCCGCTTCGCCCGTGCGCTGGTGAAGTCCCTCAAGGACTTTTTCCCGGCGCATCTCGGCATGACGCTGGGAGGCGAGCTTCAGCGGAAGGTGGAGCTCAGTATGCAAGCAGCGCCACCCAGGCTTTCGGCCTCCGAGCGGTGAAGTGAGGATGGGGAAAGAGGCTCACCCATTTTGGTGATGCGCTGATCCCCGGCGTGGCATTGCGGCTGCTTTTGGAAAGACACCCTCAAAAACTATGGACTTTTTACAAGAAACCTTTCGCCACTCAAGGCGGGCACCGAGCCGATGGATGTTGATCCTCTGCGTCGTGCTGATCGGTTGCCGGGCGGGACATGCTCAAACGACGACCTTTTGGGACGGCAACACCAACGGCACGGGTTCTTCATGGGCCACGTCGGCCAATTGGAATGGGGATGTCATCCCGCCAAACGCCAGCGATTCCAACGTGGTGATCAACGACCGCAACGGCACGGGCACGATCTCGACGCTGTCGATCAGTGCTAATCGCACCCTCGGAAACATCACCTTCGACAACGTCAACGCGAAACTCTCCTCGACGCTCAACGTGGACACCAACTTCTCCGGCACGGCGAATCGCGCGCTGACGCTGCATGGCGGCATTGCTTTGCAAAACACCGACACCAGTGTGATCTTCCGCGGCAACAACGGCGTTCTGACCATCAGCCTGGCAGCGGACAACGTCTTTTCCACCTCATCGACATCCCTGCTGCGGATCAACGACGAAGTTGTGGTGACGGGGCCTGGAAAAATCACCAAGACTGGCACGGGCACGCTCTACATCGAAGGCACGAGCACCTACGAGGGTGGGACTGACATCAACAGCGGCACCGTGCAGGTGGGGCGTTCCGCATCTCTCGGCGTGGGGGATGTGAAACTGGGCAGCGCTGGCGGAGGAGACGCGGCGCTGATCGCGATCTATGCCGGATACACGCATGCCAACAACATCGAGGTGGTCGCGGGCAGCGGCGGCACGCTGACGCTGGGCTACACGAGCACCTCGACCGACTTCGCCACGAGCTTCACGGGCGCGATCATGCTGAATGACGATCTTGTACTTTTCGGAAACTCCGGTGCCGGGAATGGCTTTCGTGTCCGCGGGGAAATCACGGGTTCCTCAGGCATCACCAAGACCGGCAACGGGCGTGTGCGCATCGAAGGTGGAAACTCCGGCTACACCGGCACCACCACCATCTCGGAGGGTGTTCTTCAGGTGGGAAATGGCAGCACTACGGGAACGCTTGGCAGCGGCGACATCGTCAACAATGCCTCGCTCATCCTGAATCGAAGCGATTCGTTCACATTCAACAACACGATGAGCGGAGCCGGGTCACTGACCAAATCGGGAGGCGGAACCGTCACCATCAGCAACAATTCCAATTCGTATTCCGGCGGGACACTCGTCGCCTCCGGCACGCTGCGTATCGGAGCCTCCAATTCTCTCGGTGCAGCCTCCGGCAGCGTGACGCTCGGGACTGCGGGCGGTGGCAGCGCATCGCTGGTCAGCTATCTCTCCGGGTGGACCTACGCGCAGGACATCGTCGTCGCGGCGGGCAGTGGCGGCACGCTGACTTTGGGACATTCCAGCAATGCGAATTTCAGCTCGCGCTTCACGGGGAATGTCGAGTTAAATGATGCGCTTGTAGTGGACAGCGTTGCCCCGGACGGCTTTGCCATGCGTCTGGAAGGTGTGATCTCGGGCGGAGGCGGCCTGACCAAGACCGGTGTGGGAATCACGCGCCTGGAGAATGCCAGCACCTACACCGGCGGCACCACGCTGAGTGAGGGGATGTTGACCGTGGTCAACACCAGTGGCTCCGCTACCGGCTCGGGCGGTGTCACCACGGCGGCGGGCACGGTGCTCGGCGGCACGGGCACGATCTCGCCGACGGGCGCGAACAGCGTCGTCATCGGCGGCGCGGTGGCTCCGGGAGTGGCGGGGGCGGCGGGCACGCTCACCTTCACGCCGGTCGATGGGAACGTGACGTTTCAAAACGGGGGTGGCGCGGCCTTTGAACTCTTCGGGAACGGTGACAACGACAAGATCGTCTTCAGCGCCGCCGGTTCCGGAGTGATCGACTTCTCCGCACTGGCGGCTGGCAGTCTCGGGGTCGCCTTTGGCGGCGCCTACACGGCGGATCTGGGGCATTCGTTTGACCTGCTGGACTGGTCGGCTCTGAGCGGCGCCGGGATGAGCGGTTTGAGGGCCAGCCTGCTCGACCTGAGCGCGGCGGTGCTCGACCCGACGCTCAGTTGGGACACCTCTCTTTTTGCCAGCACGGGCGTCATCACCGTCGTTCTGGTGCCGGAGCCTTCGCGTCTGATTTTGGTGCTGGCCGGCCTCCTCGGCGCGGCGTGGCGGAGACGGAGGTAAACTGCGCGAGGAATTCGCCAAGATACGCGAGGCTTCTGCGGTGGACAGGCGACATGATCGCCGCATTGATGAGGGGCACCCCGAAAGCATCTCGTCATGAGCACAAAACCTCCCTCCTCGAAACCCCTCAGCAAAAACGTTCACCTCCAGCGTTGGGTCGCCAAGATGGCCGCGCTGTGCAAGCCGGATCGCATTCACTGGGTGGACGGATCGAAGGCCGAATACGACCGCCTTTGCAACGAAATGGTCGAAGCGGGCACCTTCACCCGTCTGAACCAGAAGAAGTGGCCGGGCTGCTTCTACGCCAAGTCGGACCCCAGCGACGTGGCGCGCGTCGAGGAGCGCACTTTCATCTGTAGCAACTCCGAAGACGGCGCCGGCCCGACGAACAACTGGATGAATCCCTTCGAGATGAAGGCCAAGCTGCGCAAGCTCTTCAACGGCTGCATGAAGGGACGCACAATGTATGTGCTGCCTTTCAGCATGGGGCCGGTCGGATCGCCAATGGCGCAGATCGGCGTGCAGCTCACGGACTCCCCCTACGTCGTGGTGAACATGCGCATCATGGCCCGCATCGGGAAAAAGGTCTTCGAACTGATCGACAAGGGCAAGCAGCGCGTCGTGCCCTGCATGCACACCGTCGGGGCTCCGCTCAAGCCGGGACAAAAGGACGTGCCCTGGCCCTGCAACAAGGAGAAGTACATCGTGCATTTCCCCGAAACGCGCGAGATCTGGAGCTATGGCAGCGGCTACGGCGGCAATGCGCTGCTTGGAAAAAAATGCTTCGCCCTGCGTATCGCCTCCGCCATGGCGCGTGATGAAGGCTGGATGGCCGAGCACATGCTCATCCTCGGCGTTGAAGATCCGAAAGGGAAGAAGACCTACGTCGCCGCGGCATTCCCGAGCGCCTGCGGGAAGACGAACTTCGCCATGCTCATCCCGCCGGATCACTTTGCCAACAAAGGCTGGAAGGTGTGGACCGTGGGGGATGACATCGCCTGGATCAAACCGAGCGCTGATGGACGCCTTCACGCGATCAATCCCGAGGCCGGTTTCTTCGGCGTGGCTCCCGGCACGAGTGACAAGACGAATCCGAACGCCATGGCTTCGCTGCGGAAGAACACCATCTTCACCAACGTCGCCCTCACGCCTGACGGCGGCGTGTGGTGGGAAGGCATGACCGACGAACCGCCCGCCAAGTGCACCGACTGGCAGGGCAATCAATGGACGCCGGAAATTGCGAAGGAAAAAGGCACCAAGGCGGCACACCCGAACTCACGTTTCACCGCCCCGGCCTCGCAGTGCCCCACGATTGATCCCGATTGGGAAAAACCGGAAGGCGTGCCGATCAGCGCGATCATTTTCGGCGGTCGCCGCGCCACCACGATGCCGCTCATCTACCAGGCCTTCAACTGGGTCAGCGGCGTCTATGCCGGCGCCACGATGGGCAGCGAGATGACCGCCGCCGCCGCCGGCACCATCGGCAAGGTGCGCCGAGACCCGATGGCCATGCTGCCCTTCTGCGGCTACAACATGGGCGACTACTTCCGCCACTGGATCAGCATGCAGCGCCGCATCACAGAGACGCCGCGCATCTTCCATGTGAACTGGTTCCGCAAGGACGCTGACGGCAAGTTCCTCTGGCCCGGCTTCAGCGAAAACATGCGCGTTCTGCAATGGATCGTGGCACGCGCGAACGGTCACGGTATCGCCAAGGAAACACCCATCGGCTGGGTGCCGCACTACTCGGACATCGACTGGAAGGGCCTCGACTTCCCGAAAGAGAAGTTCGAAGAGCTTCAGCGCTTCGACCGCGACGCCTGGCGCGCGGAGATTCTCTCTCATGAAGAGCTCTTCCTCGATCTAAAGACGCATCTTCCGAAGGAGCTGGTTTACGAGCGAGAGCTGTTGATCTGCCGGATGTGAGGCTCTGGATGCGGTCCCGGCGGTCCGGCGCATGAAACTCAGTGTTTCGCGTCAGGATCCGCCGGTCGGGCGCGTTCAGAGAGCCGTATGCAAATCGCCACCAAACGCCGCATCGACCGCCGCGCCTTCCTTCGCGGCACGGGAACTGTTCTTTCACTGCCGTTCCTGGAGGCGATGGTGCCTGCCTTTGCCACTCGGGCGCAGGCAGCCGTCGGCCAGCCGCCGCCGCGATTCATCGCGATGTGCGCCACGCTTGGTTTTCACACGCCTTTCCTTTTTCCGGCGGAGACCGGCGCAGACTATGCGCTGACGCCTTACCTGGAGCCGTTGAAGGATCTGCGCGGCGATTTTTCCGTCATCTCCGGTCTTCAGCACATGGAGCAGAACGGCGCGAACGGCCATACCTCGGAAATGACCTGGCTCACCTCCGCGAAGCATCCCGGACTCGCTGGATTCAAAAACAGCATCTCCATCGACCAACTGATCGCCGAAAAAATCGGCACGCAGACCCGCTTTCCCAGTCTGATCCTCGGCACGGGCAGCGAATCGCTCTCTTGGTCATCCAGCGGCGTGCCGCTACCGGCAGAGAGCTCTCCATCCCGGGCCTTTCAGCAGCTTTTTGTGGATGGCACGCCCGCAGAGGTTCAGGCCCAGGTGCGCGGCCTGAAGCGCGGACGCAGCATTCTGGACACCGTCATGGGCCAGGCGAAGAAGCTCCACGGCGAGCTCGGCAAACGCGATCAGGAGAAGCTCGACGAGTATTTTTCCGCTGTGCGCGATCTCGAAGGCCGCTTGGTCCAGAATGAAGAGTGGGCGCAGAAACCGAAGCCCAAGATCGACGCGAAACCGCCGTCCGACATCCAGAGCCGCACGGACGCCATCGGCAAAATGAAGCTCCTGCAGGACCTCGTCGTGCTCGCCCTGCAGACCGACTCCACCCGCACCGTGACCATGCGCCTCAGTGGCATGAATGCCGTGCCGGAGATCGAAGGCGTCAAAAACGACTGGCACAACCTCTCCCACCACGGCCAGGATCCCGCGAAGATCGAGGAACTGGAGATCATCGAAAAAGCCGAGTTCAACGCCTTCGCGGGTTTCCTTTCCAAGCTCAAAGCCACGCAGGAAAGCGGACGTCCGCTGCTCGAAAGCAGCGCTGTCATGTTTGGCTCCAATCTCGGCAACGCCAGCGCCCATAGCACCGCGAACATTCCGCTCGTCCTCGCCGGTGGCGGCTTCAAACACGGGCGCCACATCGCCATCGACAAGGAGAAGCACGTGTTCTCCAACCTCTTCGTCTCCCTCGCCCAGCGCATGGGTGTCGAGGCGGAGCAGTTCGGCTTCAGCACGGGTGTTCTGGACATCAATCAGGCGTGAACATGAGTTATCGAATTCTTGCCATTCTTTCGCTGCTGGCCGCCGTCGTTCAGGGCGCCATCCCGGGCATTCAGCCGTTTCTTGAAGCGAACTGCATCGACTGTCATGACGCGGATGCGAACAAAGGCGGGCTCGATTTGACGTCGCTTTCGACTGACGGGGCCGATCCGGCTGCGCTCAAGAAATGGGTGCGCGTGTTTGACCGCGTCGCAGCGGGGGAGATGCCGCCGCCGAAGAAGAAGCAGCCTGCGCAGGATGCCGTGCAGGATTTCATGGCGACTCTGGGCGGAGACCTCTTGGCAAAGTCGAACGCACAGAAAGGCACCGTGCTCCGTCGCCTGAACCGGCGCGAGTATCAAAACACCATCAATGACCTCCTCGGCGTGCAGGTGAATGTGATCGATTCCCTGCCGGAAAACGGACGTGCCCAGGGTTTCGACAATGTCGGTGAGGCGCTGTCTATTTCCGGCATTCAAATGCTGCGCTACATGGAGGCTGCCGAGCTGGCGATCAATGCCGCGTTCTTCGCGGATCAGCGGCCTGAAAGCACCGTGGTGCAGTGCACCCTCGAAAGTGACCGCAACAAGGACAACATCGGCAAGCACTGGCTGAAGCGTGATGACGGAGCCATTGTCGTCTTCAACAACGGCGGCTTTCCGAGCACGGTGATCCCGGATCTTCGTGCGAAGACGGCGGGAACCTACAAGCTGCGCGTGAAGGGCTACGGCTACCAGATTGAGGAGCCTGTCGTTTTTGCCGTGCTGACGGGCAGTTTCAATTTTCGCAACACGGACACGCGGACGCGCAGCTTTCACGAACTGCCGGTGGGGAAACCTGGCATGGTCGAGACCACGCTGCACATGCCGCAGGGGCATGGCGTGTGGATCAGCGCGCAGGGGCTCAACGGCCCGGATGGCCATTCTCCAATCAAAGACGGCCCGGCCAACTACCCGGGCGAGGGACTGGCTCTCATGTCCGTGGAGCTCGAAGGACCGCTGGTCACCGAGTGGCCGCCACGGGGTCAAAAAATGCTGCTCGGCGAAGCGAAACTGACCGAGGTGATCCCGGAAAAAAAGTGGCTGCGTGACAAGCCGGGCTACAAGCCCGTCTTCACCGCCGAAAGTGCCGATCCGGTGGCTGACTCGCGCAAGAATCTGCCGGTCTTCATCACCGCCGCGTTTCGCCGCCCGACCACCGCTGCAGATGTGGAGCCGTATTTGAAGCTGTTCGACGCCGAGTTTGCCGAGAATGGCGATTTTCTCGGCGCGATGCGCACGGCGGCCATCGCGGCGCTATGCTCGCCGGAATTTCTCTACCTGAAGGAACCTGCGGGCAGGTTGAGCGACGTTCAGCTGGCCTCTCGCCTGAGTTACTTCCTCACCCGCAGTGCGCCGGATGCGGAGCTCCTCGCGGCGAAGCTGACCGATCCCGGAGTGCTGCGCAGCCAGACCGAGCGCCTGCTGAAGAGTGCCACCTTGGAGCGCTTCGTCACCGATTTCACCGATGGCTGGCTGAACCTGCGCGAGATCGACTTCACCACGCCGGACAAGCAGCTTTACCCCGAATACGACGAACTGCTGCTCGATTCGATGCTGCGTGAGACACGCGGATTCATCACCGAACTCATTCACAGCAATCTCAGCGCCGCCAACATCATCCACAGCGACTTTGCCATGCTGAACTCGCGCCTAGCGCGGCACTACGGCATTCCGGGCGTCAGCGGTCTGGAAATGCAGAAGGTCAAACTGCCGCCGGACAGTCATCGCGGCGGTGTTTTGACCCAGGCCAGTGTGATGAAGGTCAGTGCGAACGGCACGAACACCTCGCCCGTTGTGCGCGGTGTTTTCGTCATGGACCGCATCCTCGGCATGGAGCCGCCCCCACCGCCGCCGGGCGTGCCCGGGGTGGAGCCTGATATTCGCGGTGCCACCACGCTGCGCGAGCTGCTGGACAAGCACCGCAGCACGGATAGCTGCAACGGCTGCCACCGCGTGATCGATCCGCCCGGATTCGCCCTCGAGAGCTACGACGTCATCGGCGGCTGGCGTGAGCGCTTCCGCAGCCTCGGGGAAGGGGAGCAGGTCAAACTCACGGTGGAAGGTCGCAAGGTGCGCTACCGCCTCGGACAGCCGGTGGACGCCGCAGGTGAACTGGCCAACGGTGCCAACTTCTCAGGCATGGCCGACTTCCAGAAGCTGCTGCTCGCCGGGCAGGACCGCGTGGCCCGCTGCGTTACCGAGAAGCTGCTCGTCTTCGGCACCGGTCGCCGCATGGGATTCTCTGACCGCACGGAGATCGAACGCCTGGTCGCCGCATCAAAGGCACGCGGCCACACCCTGCGCGACCTGATTCACGCCGTGGTGCAGAGCGAGGTGTTCCTCAGCAAGTGAGGCGGCACGCCTTTGCCGTTGACCGGTGACTTTTGGGCGGCAAAGATCGCGCCCCCCGGCACTGAGAACAGCGCCGGGCAACCTCCAATCCTACACACATTCATGGAATCCCCCTCTTCTCCCGTGTCCGTCGGCGCCAATGTGCCTGATTTCGAAATGGAAACCTACGAGCCTTCACATGGCGACTTCGGCAAGGTCTCGCTGGCTGACATCAAAAAGGAAGGCAAGTGGATCATCCTCGTCTTCTATCCCGCCGACTTCACTTTCGTCTGCCCCACGGAACTCGCCGATCTGGCGGACCAGCAGGACAAGCTCGCCGCGCTGGGCGCACACGTCATCGCTGTCTCCACGGACACCAAGTTTGCCCACATGGTCTGGAGCAACACCGAAGGTCTCATGAAAAACGTGAAGTACACCCTCGCCGCTGATCCGACCGGCACGGTGAGCCGTCTCTTCGGCGTGTATGACTGCGGCACCGGCCTGGCCCTGCGCGGCACCTTCATCATCAATCCCGAGGGCAGGCTGGTCTCCTCCGAAGTGAACTTCTATAACGTGGGCCGCAACGCCGGCGAACTCGTCCGCAGGATGGAAGCCAACGTCCACCTCATGGCGCACCCCAGCGAGGCCTGCCCTGCCAACTGGAAGCCCGGTGCGAAGACGCTGACTCCCGGCAAGGATCTCGTCGGCAATGTCGCTGCCGCGATGGAATAGTCATCGATGCATTCTGAAGACGGGGCCATGCGGACACTCGTTCGCATGGCCTTTGTCATGTCAGGTCAGCAGGCCCTCGATGTCGATGAGGTGCAGTTGCCGGCCGTTCCTGCCGTCTGGCGCGTCGATGCAGACCCAGCGCTCATCGCGGCTGCTGCGCGGGTGGCAGTCCACGCGCCACTCGCCTTTGTATTCCGGTGGCTGCGGGAAGTAACCGAGGTCGATCCGCGTGTTCGTGGCGATGTGGTAGAGGTGCGGTGTCTGGATGCGGCGCACGCCTTTGGGATAAGTGTCGTTGAGAATCCACTCGTTGTTCTTCAAATAGGTGAGGTGGCCGCCGCCATCGAGTACGCCGTGGCCGATCTCCGCCACGATGCCGCTGTCCTTGTCCTCGAAGAGGAAATCACCCCACTCGGGATTGCCGAGCCAGTTCTTGCCCTGGGAGAGAATGTGCGTGGCATCGCGCCAAATGAAGTGGGAGGCGTAGCCGTTCGAAATGACGATGCGCAGGTCGCTGCCGTCCATGTTCGCGGTGATCAGGCGCGTGAGATGTCCGCCCTTCGGCTGCGTCCAGCGGTGCAGCATGATGAAGCGTTTTCCATCCGGCCCCACGAGCAGGTGATAGGCGTGATGCTTCGAGGTCGGGTGGTTCTCCATGACCTCGCCGGTCCTGGACAGAAGCTCGTGGCTCACGATGAGCTTCTCTGCGCCCGTTTCCAGATTCACATGCGTCACGCCGCTGCCTGCGGGGGCCATGTCATCGAAAAAGCGGTCCTTGATGCCCGCGTAGCCGTAGCCGGGGCGGCAATCCGCCACGCGCGAGAAATCGCAGCTCACGGCTTCCTTTCCATTCGGAGCCAGGGCGTAGATCGGCGCCGGAATGGTGTGCTTCTCACCGGTCTTCACATCCAGGATATGGCTCACGAATTTGTCTTTTTCGCGGTCGTTCCAGATCACCTTCGACTCGGTGCCGGGAATCCATTGCAGCATGCAGCCCTGCTGCCAGTTCCACGCGTTCGACTTGCCCAGCGGAATCCATTTGTCGCCGTCCTGGATGTCCACCATGCCCACCTCGATCACATCGTCCGCCGTCGGCGAGCGATGCTCGAAGTTCACCTTGTTTGAGAGTACGAAGCGGTTGTCCGGTGAGAACTGCAGCTTGTCATAGTAGGCGAACCAGTGGAAGCCGGGTCCCCGGGTGATCTTGCGTGTCGGCGGGAACTTCGGCGCGTCCTGGCCGCGAACGGCGAGCGGCGCGAGGGCGAGTGTGGAGAGAAACTGGCGGCGGTTGGGGTGTGCTTTCATGAGATGGGATGGGAGCGTGTCATTGGCCGATGACAGGAGCCGTCTGCTCCGGCGTGGCGCGGCCACCGGGCAGTTCGAGAATTTTGATGTTACGAAAGTGAATCTCCGCGCCCTCGGATTCGAGGCAGAGGTAGCCTTTGCGCACGGTGGACTGGCTGATGCCGTTGACGAACTTGCCGTTGATCGAAAGCTTCACCGTGCCATCGACGCACACGACATCGTAGGTGTTCCATTCGCCCTTGCCTTTGCAGCGCATTTCCCAGGACATGCTGCGGCGACCGCGTGGATTGTCGGGAATACCTTCGAGACCGTTCGCGCCGAAGAGTTCGCCGGAAACATAGCCGGGATGATTCGGCTGGCCGTCTTTCGTGGGGTGCAGCTTGGGCCATTCGAGTTCCAGCATCTGCACCTCCATGCCTTTCGGCAGCGGACGGTCGGGCGGCGTGCTGCCCTCGCTCCAGACGAAGACGCCCGAATTTCCACCGGCCTGCGTATGCTTCCACTCGATGTGCAGGATGAAGTTCTCATACTGCTTCTCGCTGCGCATGACGCCGATGGGCAGGCCTTTGCAGACGAGCAGTCCGTCTTTGACGCTCCACGTCTCCTTGCTGGTGTTCACATCCACCCAGCCGGTGAGATCCTTGCCGTTGAAGAGATCACGCCACTGCGGCACGTCGGCGGCTTGAGTCGTGGAGATGAGAAGGGCAAGTGCGGCAAGGCAGGTTTTCATGGTGTGATAATCACAGCGCGGTGTCGGCGGGCATCTTTCATGACATCGACCTCTGGGAAAACAAAAAGTTCAGGCAGCGAGTGGCGTATTCTCAGGCCATGAACCGCTCCCACTTCGCCCTTTGGCTCATCCTTGTCGCGCCCGCCATCGCAGAGGACTGGCCGCAGTTCATGTTCAATGCCGCCCATTCCGGCAACGCAGCAGAGATTGACCTTGATGTGGAAAAGCTTGGCCTGCAGGGCGCGGTGGCGATGAGCGATGGCATTTACAACTCGCCCGTTGTCGCGGGCGGCAAGGTGTATGTCGTCGATGGCTCCGGATTGGCGGCCTGCTTTGACGCGAAGACGCTCAATAGATTGTGGGAGTTCCAAAGCAAGGGCGGCAGGCAAAACGTCAACAACGTCTCCTCGCCCGCCATCGCCGGGAAACATCTGCACTTCGGCACCACGGCGGGCATCCACTATGTGCTGGATCGCGAAACCGGCTCTGTGGTGAAGGAAATCGACTGCGGAGAGCCGATTTTCAGCACGCCGGTCGTGGCGAAGGATCGCGTGTATGTGGCCACGCTCGGGGCGCAGGTGCTGGCGATGACTTTTGAGGGCAAACAGCTTTGGAAGTGGGATTTCGTGAAGGAAGTCGTTGGTTTTGATGGCAACCGTTGGAGCGGCGAGTCCTGGGCCGCCTTCTGCGAGAAGCGCATGCTCGCCACGCTCAAACCCGGCACCAAGCCGACTTCCAGCGATGGTCGCGTGACGTGGAAGGATCACTTCGTGTGCTCGCGGGACATTTGTTTGATCAAAGGCAACATCGTGGTCATTCCTGCCGGTGGTCGCACGCTTTTCCTCGAAGACACGGGTGATGCGCCAAAGCTGAAAGCCACCGGCGAGATCCCCGCTTGGTCCGGCAAAGAGTTTCCCGCCACCTTCGGCCAGAGCGCCGATGACGACGGCAACGTCTATGTCCAATGGCACCGCCGCGACAACGCCGGTCGCGTGGACATCATGAGCCTCGAAGGCGACACGCTGAAAACCGGGGACTTCGTGCCTGGCACCGACACGAACATCCGCATGGATGGCTTGCTGAGTTTCTCTCCCGTGGCGATTCGGGGCGGTGAGGTGTTTCGCGTGAAGCCGGAGACAGACCGCGGCCTCATCCGGCATGACATGAGCACGAAGGAAATAAAGACGCTCAGCGGAGCCGGAGCCATTGCGCCGCCGGTGCTGACGAAGCGGCATGCGATCGTTGGCGGGTTGGATGGTATTCTCCGGTTGGCTCCGCTTGAAGGCGGAAAAACTGTCGAGCTCAAAGGCCTCAAGAGCGGTGCCATCAGCGCGCCCGTGGCGGTGGCTGAGGGCTGCATCTATGTGGTGGATGAGGCAGGCGAGCTTTCTCGTTTTGCCGCAAGCTCTAAGCCTCGACTCGGCAGCTTCACGAGTCCGTTCACTCACACGATTCGCTCCCCCCTCACCGGCAAACTCGCAGACCCCAAATACGACTGGTACACGAACTACGGCAACTTCGCGGGCCAGAACTCGAACAACCAGGACCTGAAGCCGCCGCTGCGCATGCGCTGGGCGCGTCGTCTCGAAGGCACGGTGAAGCATCTGCCCGTTTGCGGCGGTGGGCGGATGTACACGCACACGGCGGAGGGCCAGATCATCGCGTGTGAGCAGGACACGGGGCGCTTGCTGTGGCGGAAGTGGTTTCCGGATGTGTATCTGAGCTTCACCTCGCCGCTTTACATCGACGGCAAGCTGCTGGTGCCGCAGGCGGGCATGAAGAAGTCGTTCGTGCGCTGTCTCGATGCCGCGACAGGCGAGATGCTTTGGGAAGCGCCTTTTACGGGATCGCCAAGCTGGAGCCGACAGTTCCCGCCGGTCGTCTCGGGGAATGTGGCCATCTACGCGAGCGGGAGCGGCGACTATGCGCCGCAGGGCAGTGAAAAGCCGTGGACCTTTGGCGGCGATCTCGTGAAACCTGAGGACGGGCGCGAGGTGATGAGCTTCATCTACTCGAACGACAATCCGTATTACCCGGCGAACCATCATCCGCGCCTCTGGGCCTGGGATTTGGACACGGGCAAGGTGGTGTGGGAGAAGGATTTCTTTGACCAAGGCCGCGGCGGCAACGACTGCGGCATCTGCATCCTCGACGGCAAGCTCTACTACAGCGTCTTCTTCGGCTATGACGCCGACACGAAGCGCCGTCGCGGTCTGCCGGTTGAAAACAACGGACTCACCTGCTGCATCGAGCCTGCGACGGGCAAGGTGCTGTGGCAGACGAACGAATACTACGTCACCTCGAAGTGTACGCTCAGCGCCCGTGACGGCAAGCTCTACATCGGCGGTTACAACAAGGCGAACTCCGGCACCGAAGACCGACACGTTTGGTGCCTCGACGCGAACACCGGCAAACTCGTCTGGAAGAGCGACGCCGTGACCTCCGCGCTGAATGTGGTCAGCGTGGGTGAGAAGTTCATGTTCTCCAACGCCCTGCGCGGCAAAGGTAACATCTTCGATCGCGAGACCGGCAAGGTGACCTTCAGCATCTTAACGAACTACGCCTGCTGCCGCTTCACCATGAGCGAGCCCTATGTGCTCGGCGCGAACATGGACATGATTGATCTCAGCCAGGAAGGCAAACTCGTCTCCACCGGGCCTGCGATTGACTCCCGCGAATGCCTCGGCGCTGTCGTGAGCAACGGTCGCATCTTCTACACATCACAAGCCAGCGGCTTCGTCGTTTCGCAGACCTACGGGCCGGAGTCAAAGGACCTGCCGGCGGCGTGGGAGGTGCGGGAGTAAAGTGGTCCGCACAGTCTCTTTGCGGCGCTCCGCAATCTCCAGCGACTCCGCATTTTCCCGGAACGGCCCGTGTTCGGATTCCTTTACCATGAAGTTCACCTAGAACTGCAACACCCCACAGGGGACTGTGTGGACCACTCTATTCCACCCATTGGATGCAAGCGGCCATCGGCACCTCAACCGGCTCACCATGCGCAGCGATCGCACCGCTCATGGCGTCGATCTTGAACACCACGACGTTGTTTCCCGGCATGTTCGCGCAGAGCAGCCACTTCCCGTCGGGCGTGATGAGTAGGTTCTGCGGACCTTTACCGAGGCTGGGCTCGATGCGGATGAGGTTGAGCATCCCGTCCTCAGCGATGCTGTAGAAGGCGAGGCTGTCGTGGCCGCGATTGGTGCCGTAGAGGAACTTGCCATCCGGCGTAATCTCCAAATCGGCGGTGTAGCTCTTGCCAGTGAAGTCGGCAGGCAGAGTGGCGATGGTTTGTTTCTCCTTCAGCGTGCCGCCGGCGGCGCTCCAGTCGAAGACGGTGATGGTGTTGGCGAGTTCATTGATGACATAGACGAGCCTGCCGTTCGGATGGAAGGTGATATGGCGCGGGCCGCTGCCGGGGGTGAGTTTGGCGAAGGGCTGCGGCTCATTGGGCGTGAGTTTGGCCGTGGCGGCATCGAGGCGATAAATCATGATCTTGTCGATGCCGAGATCGGCGGCGAGGGCGAAGTGGTTGTCGGGGCTGACGACGATGCTGTGCGCGTTCGGGCCTTTTTGCCGCTGCGTGTCCACGCTGGAGCCGCTGTGTTGAAAAAACGAGACCACTTCGCCCAGCGATCCGTCATCCTTCACGGGCAGCGATGCGACGGAGCCGCTGTTGTAGTTCGCGACGAGCACGGACTTGCCCGTGGCATCGGCGTCGAGGTAGCAGGAGGCCGCGCCGCGTGCCGTCTGCTCGTTCAGTCGCTTCATTCGACCCGTTCGGCCTTCGAGGGCGAAAGCAGCAACTTTTTCGTCCTCATCGCCGCCGAACTTCTCCGCGTCGATGGCGTAGAGAAAGCGTTTGTCCGGCGAAACGGAGAGGAAGAAGGGATGCTGAATCTCCGTCGTGCGATGCAGCGGCTTGAGCGATCCCTTCACCGAATCGAATGAGAATGCGTGAATGCCCGCCTTGTCACCGGAGGCAAAGGCGGAGATGAAGACGAGCGGATCGGCGGCGAATGAGGAGGAAGCGAGCAAAGCAGTGAGGAACAGGCGCATGAATCTCAAACGGTCGCCGCGCGTGCGCCTTGCGAAGGCATCTGCGCGGCACTGCGGGTTCATGAACGACGTTTCTTCCGGGAGAACCATCGCGCGATCAGCCAGCCGTTGAGCAGTGTTCCCACGATTCCACCCACGACGATCACTCCCAGCATTCGCCGACCGTCATCGTCATCGGATGGCGCTTCCGCGCCGACGATCGTCACCGTTTCCACCACCTCCTTCGTGGCCACCGGGGTCCAGTCCGCCGTCATCAGCAGATCGATGCCCGGGTTCTGCTCCTTGATCTCGCAGGAGCACGCGCCGCAGAGGTAAGTCGCCGCGTCGAGCATGTTGTCGATGTGGATGCCTTTGCCGATGAGCGGTTCGATCGCACGGCCGCGGCCGAAGATCGGGAAAACCATCGGCTCGTTCACGTATTCGCCTAGGTCCGGCTCCAGATGCATCAGCATGGCGATCAGCGCTTGTTCCTCCATGTTGTAGCGACTCATCCGCAACGTCGAAAACTCGATCTTCAGCGGCAGATCCGATTGCAGCACGTCCGCATTCTCACGGCGCTTGTTCGGATCGTTCGCCTCGTCCTGCGTGATCACGCCGTCCGGCAGTTTCAGCTTCTCCTGAGCCGCTCGAAGACCTTCCTCCACCGTTTTGGCCGTCGCATCATCTTTCGCCGCGTCACCGCTTTCCAGCAGCAGCCAGACGGCCGACTGACCGGCGAGCAGTCGTTTTGCCAATTCCTGGCGCACGGGAGAATCCAGCATCACGCGCACGTTCTCCGCGTTCATTGTCGCCGACCAGATGGGGGCGCCGGTGGCCTGGCGCAGCCGGGGTGGAAAATAGAGTTCTAGCTGCGTCGCGGTGGTCTTTTCGAGTTCGGCATTCGCCAGTCCGCTGATCTCCACCCCGGCTGGCGCACGCACCCGGTACAGCCCCGGCTCCCAGCGCTCCAGTGCATAGCGAAACACCGGCACCTGGCAGGCCCAGGCGGAAGCGGTGGCGAGAAGCATCAAGCCGGTGAGTTTTCGGACGGTCATCCCGTAGTGTAAGCCGCCCATGCACAAGTTTTTCATCCTCTTTCTCGCCCTCGGCACTCTCCACGCCGCCGACTGGCCGATGTGGCGGCACGATGCCGGCCGCACGGCTGCAACACCGCAAAAGATGCCGGCGGACGTTCATCTGCTCTGGAGCCGTGAACTGCCGCCGCTGCGCCCCGCCTTCAAAGAAGCGCGTCTTCAGTTTGATCGCAGCTACGAACCCGTGGTGGCGGGCAAGACGCTCATCGTCGGCAGTTCGCGTGAGGACTGCATCATCGCGTTCAACACGGACACCGGCGCGGAACTCTGGCGGGCGCTGGCGGACGGGCCCGTGCGCTTTGCGCCCGTGATCGCTGGCGATCTCGTTCTCTTCGGCTCGGACGACGGCGTCATGCGCTGCGTGAAGCTCGGCGATGGTTCGCCAGTGTGGTCAAAGCGTGCGGTGCCTTCGAAACGCATGCTTCTCGGCAATCAGCGCCTCATCTCCGTGTGGCCGGTGCGCGGTGGTCCGGTTGTCAAAGATGGACGCGTCTATTTCGCCGCAGGCGTGTGGCCGCTCGAAGGCACCTTCGTTTTCTGCTGGGACGTGGCCACGGGCGACGAAATCTGGCGGAACGACCGCTGCTCCTATCTCTACGGCACGCACCCACACGCCACGGAGGCCATGGGCGGGCTCGCCCCGCAGGGCTACCTGCTCGTGGACGGTGACGATCTCGTGGTCCCGTGCAGCACGGCATATCCTGCGCGTCTCGATTTAAAGACAGGGGCGATCAAGGAGTTCGAACTGCCGTCGGCAGGACGACTCACCGGCGGCTGGTTCGCCTCCACACCGGCCGAGCAGGAAGCGCTGAAACTCAAACGTCGCGGCCTGCTTTTCGACGAAGCCGTCAGCGCCAAGCGCCATGAGGACAAGCCGCGTGCCGAAGGCCTTGCGGGCATTCAGCGCACGCTCCACGCCGCAGGCCAGGAAGTGCCCTTCGACACCTTCACCAGCGCCCACAGCGTCATCCTCGCCGACGATAAATGCTTCGTCGTCACCAACGACGGCGTCCTGAGCGCCTACGGAGTCGGCAGCGGTGAAACGAAGCGATGGAAACGCGAGACCGTCATCGAGAAAGCCGATGAAGACCTCGCCAAGGCTGCCATCAAGGCCGCAGGCACGGACCGCGGCTACGCGCTGATGATTGGCCCGAACAAGCCCGGCTTGATCGAATCCCTGCTCACCCACAGTCAGTTTCATCTTATCGTCCTGGCCACAGACGCCGATGCCAAGCTCCGCCTGATCAAAGCCGGACTCTACGGTGAACGCGTTTCCATCCTGGACATCGGCTCACAACTCCCGCCCTACTTCGCCAGTGTCATCTTCGCACCCGAGGGCGACCACGAACCGTTCTTGAACACACTGCGCCCGAATGGCGGCAAGGTCATCGGACCCGGTGCAAAAGTCATCCACACACGCGGTGCCCTCGAAGGCAGCACGAACTACCTCGCCGACTGGAATGCCAACGAGGACCCGCTCGTGCAGGCACCGCTCGGCGTGCTGTGGTTTGATGATGCGCTGAGCAACTTCAAGCGCTCGCCGCAGCCCAAGATCGTCGATGGCGTCATGATCACCGCCGACAAGGACTGGCTCGATGCCACGAACCGCAAAGGAAAGGTCGATTACAAGCTGCAGGCTCCCGTCTTCAGCGACATCTACACCGGCCGCGTGCTCGATGAATACGAAGAGCCCAAGCTCCGGCAGCAATTCGGCACTGTCGATCAGCAGAGCATCCAGCCGGCACAATACCGCCCGCCGAATCAGAAGGACGACTGGAAACCCGATGCACCAAAGTCCGGTATGCGCATCAATCCTCTCACGCTGGAGCAGGAGCCACGCGTCTTCCCGAAAAGCTACGGCTGCGACGGCGGCTTCGACTACGGCGGCATCTTCACCTTCCGCAGCGGCACCGCCGCGTTTTACGACAAGAAGGTCGAAAGCGGCACCGTCCACATCAGCGGCCCGCGCAGCGGCTGCACCAACAGCATCGTGCCTGCCGGCGGCATCCTGAACGTGCCGTATTTCTACGAAGGCTGCACCTGCAGCTACCCGCTGCCCATGGGTCTCGCGCTCCACTCGATGCCCGAGGACTTCGAACAATGGGCCACCTGGGGTGCCGTGCCGAAAGCCGCGCTCTACGGGAAAATCCAACGCATCGGCATCAATCTCGGCGCACCCGGCGACCGCAAAACACGCAACGGCACCCTGTGGCTCGATTTCCCCAACGTCGGCGGTCCCTCGCCCGAAATCGACTTCACCACTGAACCCGCGAAGCCCGAGTATTTCTACCAACACTCGCTCTGGATGAACGAAGGCACCGGCTGGCCATGGGTGGCCGCCAGCGGTGTCAAAGGCCTGCGCAGCGCGAAACTCAGCGGTCTGCAAAACGGCCGCTACACCGTCCATCTCATTTTCTCATCGCCCGACAGCTCCAAACACCGCTTCGACGTGTCCGTTCAGGATCACTCGCTGACGGATCTCCAACCTCAATCAATGACCGCGAGCACGAAAACGATCTCCGACATTCGTGTCACCGACGGCACGCTGAAATTTACGCTTACTTTACACGAGGGCGAAACCATCCTCAGCGGCATCGAAGTCATTCGTGACTCAGATTGAGTGGTTACTTTCGCAAATTCGTCATTTTTTCGGTCGAATAGATCAGCACCAAAGACTGCCGTTTCCAATCTGGAGAGGCAAAGACTGCGTAAACTCGATACGCGGATTTATACATGTTTGAAGCCAGTCGAAACTGATTTTTCCCTTTTGGCTGAAGCTTTTGTAGCTCCATACCGGTGCCGCACCATTCCCATGATGTATCCACCCATTTTCCATCACGCATTTCTTCAAAGAAAAGCTGCGGCGCTGCTGGATCATGCCCAGAGTAAATCAGCACTTCATCCATGTGATTTGTCACCTGAACTATAATTTCGTCACCTTTTACAGCCCAACTCGCCGTGGGAGGTGTTGCCAACTCCACTCGGTCCGGGTCTTGAATGAACTTTCGCCAGCCTTCGAGGCCGAGAGCGTTGACAGCAAAAAGGCACAACAAGACAAGGCCCAGATTTTTCATGCCTTGAGTGTCCTTAAATTTAAAAATGGCGTCAACGGAAGTTTACTCCCCCTGCAGCGCGAACCATGCCTTCATCTGGTAGCTGCAGTGGCATTTCGATGATCCGTCGGGCACGAGGATGAGGCCGGAGGCGGGGATGGCATTGATCCAGCAACTCGGGCGGATGCCGCCGTAGTTTTCGGTGCCGGCTTCGCGCGTGAGATCGACGTAGCCGAGCGTGGCGCTGCGGAAGAGCATGAGGTTCTTGCTGGCGCTGATCTGACCGCAGCCATAGGAGCGCTGAAGGTCCCATGCGACGGGCGAGCCGGATTTGAGATCCCAGGCACCGCCTTGGGCATAGATGGTGCCATCGTTGATCAACGGGCGAGTCTGATACTTCGCGTCCTGATCCCACAACCGCTTCCCGGTGGCGATGTCGAAGCCGGCGAGGCGTCCGCCGACTTCGGACGGCAGTTCGAAGAAGTTATGCCGCACGGCTTTGTAATTCATGAGCAGCACGCCGTGCTTGGAGCTGACGGAAACCTGCGTGCCCCAGATGTCGTCTTTGTTTTCCCAGATGACCCGGCCGGTGGCTGCTTCGAGAGCGAGCAGCGTGCCGCTGGGAATGTCACTGTGGGCCAGTTTGGGCGCGGCCTTGCCGGTGCGCTTGGGGTTTTCGACGCGGTCGGCTTCAATGATGGGCCGGTCGATGAGGTAAACGCGTTCTCCGGCGATGGCGACGCTGTTGTGGCGGATGGAGCCCTTGGGCTCGTACTTCCATTTCGTTTCGCCCGTAGCCGGATCGACAGCGAAGAGCAGCACCGATTCGGTCCGCAGGTTGGTGAGTGCGTAGCGCGGGCTAACGTTGTGCTGGGCGTTTTCGACGGAGCCGAAGAGCAGGCCGTTTTCAAAGGCGAGGTAGCCCCAGTTTCGATTCGCAGCATCGGCAGCGACGGGCGTGGCGAATTTACGCACGAGTTTGCCGGTGGCCAGGTCGATGCGCAGGCAGCGGGAACCGCTTTTGACATAAACAGAGTCGCCACCGATGCAAAACGGCCCGCCGGTGTCGCCGATGCCGACATCGTGATGGATGCCGTCGTAGTCGATGAGGAAGTTCTTCACGTCGAAGTCCCACAAGCGGCGGCCGTTGTAGGCGTCGAGGCAGCAGAGGCCATGCACGCCGCTGGTGACCATGTAGCCCTGGGAAACGAGCGGCGCAGGGCCATTTCCGTGACGGTTGGCCACTTCGAACTCGACATCGCGAAACCAGAACATGGAGAGCTTCCCCTTCACGAGTTCGTCATCGGAGCAGAGCGTGTTGGCCGCGCTGCCGTTCTGGTGTGTCCAGCTTCCCGCACCGGTCGGAGCCGATGCCTTTTCGAGTTTCAAGCCGTCGCGCTGGCAGATCAGACCGCTGTAGGGCCGGCGCAGGCGTTCCATTTCCTTTTGAATCGCAGGCGTCACCTTCTTCGGCGCGATGACGAGATTCGCGAACTGCTTGGGATAGTTCGTGGCATCCAAGGCTCCCACGTGAACCGCCACCCGCGTGCCATAGACACCTGCATCCGCCACACGATGACGTGCGGCATTCGCAATCGTCTCATCGGTTTCCATCAAGATGATGTGCAAGTCGGATTGGCGTGCCAAAGCGAGCGCGAATTCGGGATGACCGGCACCGAAGACGACCGCATAGCCTTCATGGACTTTCGCGGCGTCGAGGATGGCTTTGGCCTCCGCCATGACCGCTGCATCGAGTGGTTTTTCTTCTGCGATCGCCGCAGGAGCAGGCAGCGGTGCCGGATTGCCGTCGAATAGATACACGATGCCTCGATCCGTCGTCGCCACGACACGTCCATTCCCCGCAGCGAGACCGAGCACGCGTCCTTCGACGTTCTGCTTCCACCATTGCGTGCGCTGGCCGTTGTAGTCGATGGCGCTGATCTGGCCATCGCAGCCGACAACGGCCTCGCTGCCGGTGATGATGAATTCGAGCACCTCCTTGTCGATTGGCGCGATCTTGTCCTGCACCAGCGAACGCGTTTTTGTCGTTGCGCCTTTACGGTCGATTTTTTCCACGTCCTTCCAGCGATACGTCGCCAGCGAACGCCCCTCCGCACGCACCACGCCGCCGGGAATGGCAACGGTCGAGCCCACGCCGAGTTGCGCCGTCAGATCGCCCGTTGCGGCATCGAAAAGGCAGCCCGCATTGATGAAGCTCGACTCGCTCAGCACCACACGCGAGCCACCGCGTTGCTGGTTCTTCTGCAGGTGGTAGTAGCGCAGCTTGCCGTCGCCAAGTTCAAACACCGCCGGCACCGCACGCCCGGTGGGAACGATCAATGACGTGTCCGTGGCCAGCAGATAGCCCTGGGGTGCCACGCCGCTGACAGCTTCCGCGCCGCCATGCGGCTGTGCCATGAAAAGGCCGCCGGACTCGCTGTTTTGCCAGATGGGTGAGCCGGTCGCTGCATCGAGCGCATGGAGATACACGCCATCGCTCGGCCAGATGCCGCCGGAGTAATAGACCTTGTCCTCCCACACCACCGGGCCACCACGCGCAGGCCAGTGCGAGATCATGCGCTCGTTTCCCATCACGCGCTGCGCTCCAGGGGCGGCGCGATGTTTCCAAAGCACTTTCCCATCCGCCAAAGCGAGCGCGTAAAGGAAGCCGTCGTCGCTCGCCACGAACACGCGGTCTTTCCACGCCGCAGGCGCAAACCGCACCGGCCCGCCGGTGAAGAAACGCCAGTGAATCCGCCCGGTCATCGCGTCCAGCGCATAGACCTGATCGTCAGCCGAACTGCCGAAGAGCACGAGATCGCCGACGATGATGGGTTGAAACGCGAGATCAAACTCCATGCGTTCTGAAGTCGGCCACGCCGGTGACGGTGCGGCAGGCAGACGGAATTCCCAGCGCTGCCGAAGCTCGATCGGGATCGTCTCCGCCGAGTAACCGCTTCGCGCGGCATCGCCGCGATACGTGGGCCAGTCGGCGGCGAGCAAGGGCGAGGCGAGGAGGCAGAAAAGGAGCGTGCGCATGGTGGTCCGTAGCAAACGGCCCGAGTGCCGCCGATTCTGCCCGGCACGCTATTTTGTTGCCTGCCAAACGGCGAAGGCCTTGGCCATGGCGGCGACGCGTTCCGGCTGTTCGGAGGCGAGATTGTGGAGTTCGGTGCGGTCGGTGGCGAGGTTGTAGAGCTCCCACTTGCCGCCTTGCGCCGCGACGAGCTTCCATTCGCCCATTCGCAGCGCTTTGGAGCCTGAAGTGGCCCAGCCAAGAGTCTCATGGCCTTCGCGTGTTTCTCCTTTGATCACGGGCAGGAGGGACTTGCCGGCGAGAGGCGTCACGGTTCGGCCGGTGAATGTTTTCGGATACTCTTGTCCTGCCACGTCCAGAGCTGTCGCGGTGATGTCCGTGACGTGGCTCAGTTCGGTGCTGATCTTTCCTGCCTCGATCACGCCCGGCCACCAGACGATCAAAGGCGAGGCGATGCCTCCTTCGTGATTCGACTGCTTGTGCTCACGAAAGGGCGCATTGGAGAGGTTCGACCATGCGGGACCGGCGGTGACGAAGGTGTCACCTGGACCGGGACGAATGTCGGGCTTGTTGCCGACGCGGGTTTTGATCCCGTCGGCACGCCAGGTGCGGCCCGGCTTGTCGAGCGGCCCGACTGGCTTGTCGGAGGCACCGTTGTCGCTGAAGAAGAAGACCAGCGTGTTTTTGTCCGCGCCGGTGCTGCGCAGGGTGTCCATGAGCCGCCCCACGCTCTGATCGAGGCAGTCGATCTGCGCGGCAAAGACGGCCATGCGCTCGGCCTCCCAGTCGAGGAACTTCGCCTCGCTCCAGGCGGCGGCGCGTGAGTCGCGCGGTGTCAGTTTGGTATCGGCGGGGATGAGGCCTTTTTTGATCAATCGCTGAAGGCGCTGTTCACGCGCGGCATCCCAGCCGAGTTTGCGATACAGCTCCCGATACTTGGCGATGTCAGCCTCCTTGGCATGCAGCGGCCAGTGCGGGGCGTAGTGGGACATGTAGAGGAGGAAGGGCTTCGCCTTGTCGCGCTGTTGGAGAAACTCGACGGTGAAGTCGGTGATGAGGTCCGTCTTGTAGCCGCCCTCGGGAATTGTGTAGTCCTCGCCATCGCGGTAGAAGGCGGTGTTGCGCGTGTTCGCGAAGTAGTTGCCCGGTCCTGTGTGTCCCGTGGTGCCGAAGAAGCGATCGACGTATTTGCCGATGTTCGCCGGTTCGTGCCAGTTTTCAGCCGTGACCATGTCCAGTCTTCCGACGGCGCAGGTGGCGTAGTCAGCCTGCTTCAACAGCTCGAACATGGTCACGCAGCGGTCGTTGAGGAGGCCCGTCCAAGTGCTGATGCCCACCTGGTGCGGATGCAGGCCCGTCATTAGGGCGGATCGCGTGGGGCCGCACAGGGCGCAGTTGTAGAACTGCGAGAAGCGCATGCCTTCCGCTGCCAGTTTGTCGAGGTTCGGCGTTTGGATTTCTCCGCCGTAGCAGCCGAGATCGGAAAAGCCCATGTCGTCCGCCATGATGATGACGACGTTCGGGCGATCCGTCTCCGCCGGGAATGCGGACGAAACAAAGAGCGCGAAAAGGAATGAAAAGCGGTGCATCCCACTAGAACGGGCACGCACCGCGATTTTTCCCGAGGAGGTTGTGATCAGGCTGTTTCCAGGCCTCTCATCGTGCCGGTGC
This sequence comes from uncultured Prosthecobacter sp., assembly GCA_964452755.1. Lineage (GTDB taxonomy): Bacteria > Verrucomicrobiota > Verrucomicrobiia > Verrucomicrobiales > Verrucomicrobiaceae > Prosthecobacter. The sequence goes on from CAYVQY010000005.1 coordinate 127,963, forward strand.
TGGTGGCGAACTTTTCCTCCTCCAGTCCAAGCCGCTGCAACGCACCGAGGTAGAGATTCGGCAGCGGGTAGTTGTTCTTCTGGTCGAAGGCCAGGTGCTGGCCGTGCAGGAAGCCGCCGCCGGCGAAGAGCACGGGCATGTTGCGGTTGTCGTGCGCGGAGGCGTTGCCCAGGTTCGAGGTGAGGAGCACCATCGTTTCATCCAGGAGCTTGTCGGCCTTCAGCTTTCGGAGGAAACCGCCCCACTGGTCGATGACGCCCTGCTCCACGATGGCGAGCTGCGCGAGCTTTTCGTCGTCCATGCCGTGATGGCTGAGGGTGTGATAGCTCTGATCGACGCCTTCGAGCCCCTGCACGGAATTGCCCGTGATGTGGAGGGTGACAAAACGCGTGCTGTCCGTGGCCAGCGCCATGTGGACGATGTCGAGGAAGATGCCGTCCACGGCCACTTCATTGTCACGCGGGATCTGCCGGGGTGGCTGCAATGCCACCTTTGGCTTGGGCCGGTGGGTCCAGGCTTCATTCAATGCGAGCCGCTTCTCGAGATCGCGCACGCTGGTGAACCAGGAGTCGAGCTTGTCGCGGTCGCCAGCTCCGAGCTCGCGCTGGAGGAGTTTGGCCTCTGCACCGACGACGTCCATGACGCTGCGTCCGCTGCGGATCAGCTCCGCCTGCCGTTCCTGCTCGGCAGGCGAGTCATTGACGAACAGGCGCGTGAACAAACGCATCGCGTTGTTCTCCGCCGGAATCATCGAGCCGTTTTCCGTGTAGGACGGGCTCGTCTGACTTGCCGTGTTAAGCACCAGGGAGGGAAATCGCGTCTCGTGGCCGAGCTGCTTCGCCATGAGTTGGTCGAGCGAGATGGTGTTGCGAGAAGTGGCGCCGCGCGAGTTCGGGCAGGCTGAAAAAATGCTGCCTTCCGCCGTGTGCCCTCCCGAAACGCCCGGATGGGAGGAACCGGAGACAACGGTGAAGTGCTCACGCAGATCCTGGATGCTCTTGAGGTAGCGCGAGGGCTTGTAATCCCGCCCGCTCCCCTCCGGCACCAGATTCGGATTGTGAAGCCCGAGCGACATGCTCACACCGACGAAGCGCTTCGCCTGTTTGGACTCCTTGACGGCGGCGAACGCGGGCGTCATGGCCTCCAGCAGGGGCAGGCCGAGGGAAATGCCAGCGCCGCGCAGGACGGCACGGCGCGAGACGTGGGCGCCGAAATTGAAATGGACGTTCTTCATGATGGGGTGGGTATGAAACGATTACTTGCTGAGGAATATCTCACTTAACACCGCAGCCTGAATGAGGGAGCGTATACCGTGCCCGTTTTTTGCTGTTGTGGAGAGAGCTTTGTCCAGCACGGCCTCATTGCTGAGCCGGAGCGGGCCGCCGGTGGCGTAGGTGAGGAAATGGGTGGCGAAGCCGCGGGCGAGCTGGTCGGCGCGCTCAGTGTAGATGCGCTTCCAGGCTGCGAGATCGGCGAAGGCGCTGCCGTCGGGAGTGCTGCCGGAGGGGTCCACTTTGGCTCCGCGTCCGCCTTTGCCGTAGCCCGTGCGCCAGACGCCAACCGGGTCAAAGTTTTCGAGCACGAACCCCGGAGGATCGATGGTCTGATGGCAACTTGCGCAGGATTCGTTGTCGCGGTGCTTTTCAAGCTGATCGCGGATGGAAGTCGCCCCGCGTATGTCGGGCTCGATGGCCGGGACGCCGGGCGGCGGCGGTGGGATGTGCTCGCCGAGAATGCGCTCATTGATGAAGACGCCGCGCACCACGGGGGAGGTGCTGGTGCCGTCGGCGGTGACTTTGAGGACGGCGCCCTGGGTGACGAGACCGCCGCGCTTGTCCGCAGGCATGAGCGAGACTTTTTGCAGGCCCTCACCCGCCTTCACAGGCTGTTCCACCTGGTAGTGCCGTGCGAGACGTTCGTTCAGGAAGGCGAAATCGGAATCGACGAGGTTCGTGACACTGAGGTCCTTGCGAATAAGCTCGGCAAAGTAGGCGCGTGTCTCCTGCGCCATGGACTCCTGAACCACCACATCAAACTGGGGATACTGCCGGGTGTCGGGCGTGGTGAAGTCGATCTCCTTGAGCTTGAGCCACTGGTCGGTGAAGCTGTCGATGAAGCGCTGTGCCTTCGGATGCGTCAGCATGCGCTCCACCTGCTCCGCGAGCACCTTCGGGTCACGCAGCTTCTTTTCATTCGCGAGCTGGATGAGCGGGTAGTCGGGCATGGACACCCACAGCGCGTAGCTGAGCCGCGAGGCGATGGCGTGGTCGTCGAGCGGCCCCGGCTCCTCGATGAAAGTCAGAAAACGGGGCGAGCACAGGATGGCGCGGTAGGCCACACGCAGGGCCTCGGAGAGGGGATCGCCCTCGGCGAGGGATTTGCGGGCGATCTCACGATAGGGGGTGATCTGCTCGTCGGTGACCGGACGGCGGAAGGCGCGTCTGGCAAAGCGGGTGACGAGCCGGTCGAGGTTTTCCGGCTTGATCGCGTCAGGCCCCATGTCGTCGAAAAGCCGCTTCACCACTGCCGCACGGTCGGAGGTGGGGTGGATGCGCTCGATGTCGATGCCGCGATTGGAGATGCCTTCGAACCCCTGCTTGGCAAGATCACGCCCCACGAAGGAGACGTTGCCGCCCTTGGCACCCGTGGGCGCCGATTTGAGCGTGTTGTCGTTCGGCTTCAGCTCCAGCATGTGGCCGCCTTGAATCCATGCCTCAAACACCATGTCGCGCGGCTTGGCCGTGGCCTCGACGAGGCCGACGAGGTAGAGCATGGGCGCGGCTGACGAGCACTCACCCGAGCGCAGTGTGCCCCAGACGACGCCGTCCGCTCCGGGATTGATGGCGTGGACATCGCGCAGCGTGATGCGGTACCAGCCGTCATCCCGCACGGTGGTGGCGGGCATGCGGCCGAAGAACTGCAGCCGGATCGGCCAGGAGATGCTTTTGCCGTCGCGCAGGTCGGGGCCGCGGTAGTTGCCGCCGCCTTTTTTCGCCAGATCCTTAGGCGTCAGTTGCCTCTGAAACGGCTTTTCAGGCTTTATCGCGCGATCAAAGGCCTCCGTCAGTGCGATGTCGGCCACGTCGAGATAACGCGCCAGCAGGTGCTGCGACATTTGCTGGCCGTCCGCCACGGTTTCAAAGCCATACGAGGCGCGATCTTCCGGCAGCAGAGTTTTCAGCGGGATGTCGATGCCGAGCAGATCGTGCAGGGTGTTTTCATATTCCGTGCGGGTGAGTCTGCGGCTGCGCACGCGACCGTGGGCGGCGAGGTAGTCGGATTCGACTTTGACCAGCGGCGTCTTTAGACCGGTCAGGAAGGCGTCCTTGTCGGCGGCTTCAGGCTGCGGCTTCTTTTTCGGCGGCATTTCGCCGTCGCGCACGCGCTCGAAGACTTTCTGCCAGCTCTGGAAGGCATGGGGATCGTTCAGGTCGAAGTCGAGGGCGTCAAGATTGAGGTCGCCCTTGCTCACGTCCGCGTCATGGCACTCGATGCAGTGCTGGTCGAGGAAGGCGGCGAGAGGCTGGGGCAGGGCGGCTGCGGCGGGGCCGGAAAGGCAGGCCGAAAGCGCGAGGAATCCTGATATGGGGGCTGAACGGATCATTGGGGGAAGGGGGCGGCGTCAAACGGCGACGCGGCGGGGCTCTTGCAAGGCATTTGATTCAAATACGCCCCTGCGACGCTTACGGCTTCGGGGTCTTCTTCTTGCCGACCTCGACGTGAGCGAAGTTCGGCTGCGCGTCGCGCTTGGCGGCCCAGCCGGGCTGTGCGTCGCCTTTGATGCTCCAGAGCGTGACGTTGTCGATTTCGACGGTGCCGTCTTTCGGACCGGCGATGCCGAGGCCGCTGGCTCCACTCCCGGGGGCTTTCGCGAAGCCGGCGTGCTTGGCGTAGAGAGTCGGGCCGTCGGCGAATTGCACGACGAATTCCTCCCCCTTCATTTCGGCGAGCGCGTGGTACCACTTGCCGGGTTCGAATTTGAGTTCCTTCGAGTCCGCGACCTTCATCGATTCGTGGTCCGCGAGGATTTCAGCACCGTCTTTGGAAAGGCGGATGCGGCAGACGTGGTGGCCGAACTCGATGAAGGGCACGATGGCCGTCTCGCTGCCGCCTTCAAAGCGTACGGAGAACTTCGCGATGAACTGCGTCGGCGTGGCCGGGCATGACACGCGCGGCTCGTAGCCGAAGTGATCTTTTCGCTTCGCCTGATACTCCGCCGTGGACGGCCTGCCGCGTAAGACGCCGTCTTCGATGATCCATTGCGTGCCCTGTCGCGCTCCCCACTGCTCTTTGTTGACCGGTCCCGCCTCCGCGAAGTCATTTTCGAGGACGATCTGGTCCGGCTGGGCGAGCAGCGGCTTCAGATCGGCGGCTTGGGCTGACAGGGCGGCGAGCGCGAGAAGGAGAATGGGGGATTTCATCGTGTTTCGGGAAACGAGCGGCCGGGCTCCAACTTGCGGTGGAATGGGGGGCGCGTGTCACACGACCTCAAACCGCTGTGTCTCGACGCCGTTCTTGCCCGCCTTCGGAATCGGGCGCGGCTCGGGCTGGGCGAAGCCGTTGAGATCGACGGCGCGGGCGTGGAACTGGTAATGTCCCTTCGGCAGATTTTTAAGCGCTGCGGACCAGGAGATCATGCTGTGCGGCAGGGGCCAGGTCTGCGGCTGGCCGGTCTTCCGGTCGAAGCCGAGCACGTTTTTCGCGGACACCCCGGCGGGCAGGATCGTGCTCCAGTCCTGCGGCGCGGATTCAAGATCGCAGGGCAGCCAGCGGGACGTGCGCCACTCGGGCGCATCGTCTTTGAGGACGGGTGCGTTCGGCGGCACCCGGCGCAGCCAGTACTCGACGCGTGCGAGTCCGGAGCGGCCGGAGATGACGCGCCCGCTCATGAAGACGGTTTGACCAGCCGTGAACTTGTCCGCGCTTTTGTCGATGTAGGCGGCGGTCTTGAGATGCGAATCCGGGTCGTTGTTTTTCTCCGCGTAGGTGTCGTTGGCGCGGTAGTCGTTGGTGACGGCGATGTGCCGCAGCCACTTGATCGATTTGAAACCGTGCGCCCAGGGGATGACCATGCGCACCGGGCCGCCGCGCTCCAGGGGGATGGGTGCGCCGTTCAGCTTGTAGGCGAGGAAGACCGGGAAGTCGCCGGGCGGAGCTTCCATCACTTCCGTGTAGCTGAGGGAGGATTGAAAGAGCTGCTTCGGGTCGTCATTGTGGAAGCCCCAGAAGTACACGCGCCGCACGTTCGTCATCCGGCCGCAGAGACGCAGCACATCGCGCAGCGGCACGCCCTCCCACAGACCCTGGCCGAGCGGTTCGGCGATGTTCAGGCACTGCATGGCCTTCAGGTAGCGGACGCCGCGGGTGCGGCCCATTTCGGTGATGGCGGCGAAGTCCAGCGTCAGCGCCTTGGCGATTTTCGCAGGCTCCTTGATCACGTCGTTGGTGAATGGATCGGCCACCACTTCGCAGCGCCAGGTTTCCGGCGTGAGCTTCGCCTGGATCAAGGCCTCCCCGCTGAGCGTGTGGGGCTTCGGATTGCCGCGTGAGACGTCGTAGAAGTCATCCGCCGCCGTCAGCAGGGAATGCGGAGCCGGGCAGGCGCTTTCGACGGCCGCCGCCTTTCCTGTGGATGCGGCGATCGCCGCCAGTGCGGAAACTCGGGCGAAACCGCGGCGGCTCATGGAGGAGGATTCCGGTGGCATGAGCATCGAACGCGCCCGGCGCGGCGGTTCTTTGCGTCCTTCGCCGGACAGTGCGTGCGTGCCGCCTGCCTCCATTTACCTTCATTTACAAAAGCGTTCCACGATTTGGACTCGCCAAATCCGGGGGCGGCCCCTACACTCGCCGCCGTTCGCCACTGAACCACGCACACCAACACTCAACGCACACACGACTATGGGCCTCATGGATTACCTCAAGGGACAGTTTCTGGAAATCATCCAGTGGACGGACGATTCACGCGACACGCTGTCCTGGCGCTTCCCGGACGAGGACAAGGAAATCAAGCGCGGTGCCCAACTCATCGTGCGCGAGTCGCAGGTGGCGCAGTTCGTCTATCTCGGCCAGTTCGGCGACACCTTCGGCCCCGGCAAGCACGACCTCGTCACCGACAACATCCCGATCCTCTCCACGCTGAAAGGCTGGAAGTACGGCTTTGAGAGCCCCTTCAAGGCGGACGTGTATTACGTCACCACACGCCTCTTCACCGGCAACAAATGGGGCACCAGCAACCCCATCATGATGCGCGACCAGGACTTCGGCATCGTCCGAGTCCGCGCCTTCGGCACCTTTGATTTCAAGATCGTGGACCCCAAGCTCTTTCTCAAGGAGGTGGCCGGTTCCGACCATCACTTCCGTCTCGATGAATTCGCCGACACGATGCGCAGCCGCATCATCAGCGTTTTCACCGACGCGCTCGCCACCGCAAAGGTTCCCGTGCTCGATCTCGCCACCCGTTACTCGGAGCTCGGCGACGCGCTGCTGCCGATCATCAATCCGATCACGACCGGCAAGTACGGCATCGAGATCACCAGTTTCATCCTGGAAAACGCCAGCGTGCCACCGGAAGTCGAGGCCGCCATCGACAAGCGCAGCAGCATGAGCGCCATCGGCAACCTCAACGACTATGTGAAGTTCCAGATGGCCGAAGGCATGGCCCAGGGCGGCGGCGGACCCGCCGGAGCCGCCGCGGAGATCGCGATGGGCTTTGGCATGGCGCAGCAGATGATGGCCCAGGGCGTCTTCAATCCGAACCAGCAGCCCGCCGCTGCCACACCACCACCTCTGCCCGGGGCGGCACCAGTGGCCGACATCCTCACGCCCGCGCAGGTAGCGCAGACCCTCGGTGTGACCGAGGCGGATGTCATCGCCACGATTGATGCCGGCGACCTGAAGGGAAAGAAGATAGGCTCGCAGTACCGCATCACCAAAGCCGCGCTGGACGAGTTCCTCGCGCAGTGATGTTCCTCAGTGGCGGAACTCGTCAGGGTTCCGCTCACAGCGCTTCGATCTTCGCCGTGTCGGGAAATGATCGCTGACGCCTTTGAGCGTCTGCCGGTCGAAATTCACGGGGCGACCGTATAGGCTGACCATGGGCGGATGATTGAAGATGGCCACGCTGTCACGGTTGAACTTCAGGCTATGTGAGCCATGGACGAGGCCGCGCGAGATCACGAACTGGTCGTTTTTACGCGAGGGCCAGTGATTGACCAGCATCGCGTTCGATTTCCTTGAGCAGATCCTTCAAGAAGGCTTCGTTTTCGATCTCGCACAGCCCGATGAGGTAGGGACCCGCGCCGTCATGAAGCTGTCGGATGCCCCCGGCCAGTGCCTTGATCCTTGCGTCATAGGCCTGCTGCGTCCAGCCCTGCTCCGGCGTGAATTCGAGGTCTGTCGCCAGAGGTGACGCGGTGGTTTCGAACAGATTGCCGACGTTTCAGAAGGCGAGCTTGATCACAGGCATGTCTGGGAGCGGATTTCAGCAGCTTTCAGAAGGGAGGAAAAGTTGAAAATGCCTGAAGGGATGATAAAAAATAAGGGGCAAAAATGGGGGGCGTCCATCAGGATGAGGGTGGCCGTGACCTTCGCGATGGGATCACCCGTGAGCGGAGATTCGAGGCGATGCCGTGCGTGCTATTTGAGCGCCTCTTCCAATACTCGACCGTCTGCGTCGGGGAAGGGGATGCCCATCAGTTTTGCCATCGTCGGCGTCACGTCGATGTTTTTCATCTCATCGAGCACGACTCCCTGCTTTACGCCGGCACCGCTGATGACGCAGGTGCCGTAGAGGTTCGGGTCGAGCTGGTAATGACCGTGCGCACCCTTGGGCGGATCGTTTGGGATGATGACCTCGGTGTCGGTCAGTGAATCGGTGAAGGTGTAGCCGTCGCCTGCCAGGAGCACGAGGTCGGGCTCGCGGCCATCCTGGTCAGGCGTGAGGTGGTGCAGCCTGCTGTCGAAGTCCTTGGCTTCCACCACACCCTGCACGCCTTCCAGCTTGGCGAGCTTTGGTGTGATCTGCTGCAGGATGCTGTCGCGGTTCGCCGCATCGAGCACATAGACGAAGCAAGAGCCGCCCTCGGCCATGGCGAAGACCTGCGAATCCGGCGCGAGGCTCTTGCCGAGTACCGATTTGACGAAACCGTCCCGCCGCAGCGCCGCGTTGGCGTTGATCGACTTCGTGTAGGTGACGAAGCCATGATCGGTGGTGATGATGAAGGCCGTCTTGTCGCGGATGCCGGCCTCCTCCGTGGCACGGATCAGGTCCGCCACGCGGTTGTCCGAGTCATTGGCCGCCCAGTAGGCCTCCGGCACTTGGCGGCCGTGCGCATGCTCGAAGGAATCGAGGCTGACGAGGTGAATGGCGAGAAAGTTGGGCTTGTGCTTCTTGATGATGTGCGTGGCGAGCAGGGCATACATGTAATCCCGCTGCGCCTTGCCCGCGTTGCCCAGCTTGCACCACTCCATCTGCTTCTCGAACGGGATGCCCGCCTCGCGCGCCTCCTCCAGCAGCGATGGCGTGCCGTATTTCTCAAACAACGCCTGGTCAAACACATCGGGCACCGTCCAGTCGAGCGTCTTAGCGCCACGCGAGGCCGGCCAGATCACCGCCGCCGTCATCAGGCCCGCGCCTTTCGCCGCGTCGTAGATCGTCGGTGTTTTGACAATCTCGTCCTTGTTGAAGATCGGATCGGGAATCAGCGGGATCTTTTTCCGCTGTTCACGGTCGAAATACGCATTCGCCAGCACGCCATGCCGGCCCGGATGCACGCCTGTGACAAGCGTCGTGTGATTCGTCCACGTCACCGTCGGAAACGAGCACTCCATGCGCTTCGCCCGCACCCCGTTCGCCGCCAGTGCTTTCACCGCCGGCATGTGGCACTTGGGATCATCAAAATAATGATGCGCCCAGCCGTCAATGCTGACGAGGATGACGTGCTCCGCTGGGGCAGCGTGAGCGAGGGATGCGGCGGTAAGGAGGAAGGCTAGAGAGCGGGTGAACATGGTGGTCGTTTGGTCATTGGATCAGTGGGGGCAGTCGGTCAGTGCATGCGTCGAAGGACACGGATGAATTTGACCAACTGTCCCACCGGCGCACCCGCTCACTTCCCAATGCAATACAGCTTCTCCTGCGTGCGGATGAAGAGGCAGCCGTCGGAGACGGCGACGCTGGCGCGGACGCTGGCGGCGTTTCCGTTGGGCTTGGAGCCGTTGCCCATTTCGTTCATGCTGAGCAGTTCAAATTTGTCGGTGTTGGCCTTGGCGACATAGACCTCGCCCCAGAAGTTGATGCAATAAACCTTGTCGTCCACCACGGTGGGGCTGCTTTCGAATTTGGTCTTGCCGCCGAGCTCGCCGGACCAGACGACCTTGCCGGTTTTCGGCTCCAGGCAGCTCAGGATCTTCTTGCCGCCGTCGAGGACGTAGAAGTGGCCCTTGTAGAAGGCGGGTGTCGGCACGTCGCTGGTCACGCCTTTGGGTTCGGTTTGCCAAACGGGCTGCGTTTCGCCTTTGGCATCGAGCGGCATGGCGAACACAGGCGAGTTTTTGGGTGCGCAGACGATGGCCATGCCGTCTCCGACGACGGGCGAGGGGACGAGACGGAAGAAGCTGTTGTAGCCGTCGCCGGGCGGGTTCCAGGTGGTCATGCGGGAGATTTCCTTTCCGGTGGCGGCGTCGTGAATGGTGAGCGTGTCACCGCCGGAGATGAGCATGAGGCGCTGATCCTTGTGCGTGGTGAAAACGGGGCTGCTGAAGGCTTCGAGGGATTCGATCTTGGCCGTGCTCGGACGGATGACCTTCCAGATGTCCTTGCCGGTGGCGGGGTCGATGGCCAGCACATAGCTGCTCATGTCCTTGCCCGGGGTGCCCTTGTTGAAGCCGTGAAACTCGAAGGGCTCGTTGCGCTGCAGCACCTGGATGTAGAGCTTGCCGCTGTCGATGGTGGGGCTGGAGCCGTAGGTCCACTGCGTGCCAAAGGCGCCGTGGGTTTCCTTGAAATCACGCTTCCAGACGATCTTGCCCGAGAAGTCGCAGGCGGCGGCCACGGCGTTGGCGAAGAGGAAATAGACGTGGTCGCCGTCCGTCGCGGCGGAGGGGCTGGCGAGGTTGCTCTTGTCATCCCACTGGATCTCGCTGCCTTCGGAAATCGTGGTGCGCCACTTCTCCTTGCCGGTCTGCTTGTCGTAGCAGAGGCCGACGAGCTTTTTTTCCGATTCGATGGGTGCCGTCAGAAAAACGCTGTCACCCCAGATGATGGGAACGGAGGCGGAGATGCCCGGAACGGCTGCTGACCATTTCACGCCTTCCGTGGTGCTGAATTTCACTGGCAGGCCGGTTTCGGTGCTGGAGCCGTCCTGGTTGGGGCCGCGCCAGTTTGGCCAGTTTTCGGCGAGGGCGGCGGATTGAATTGACAGTGAGGCGAGCAGGAATGCGGCGGAGAATTTCATGGCGAGGTGAGAGAAGCCAATACGGGCTGGCATGTCGAGATGTTTTCGCGAATTGATCGTCTCATTGAATCTCTCCCACTGGCAATCTACCGCACTCGCGCTGCTCGGCTTCATCGCCGGGATGGCGCTGCATCTGCGTTGGCATCCGCTGAGGCGGCATCTTTCCGACGCGTGGGATTTTGTGCGTCTGCGGCCGTCTTTGGTGCTGTGGGGCGCCGGAGCGTCGCTGCTGGCCTCCGCGTCTGCCACCGTCCGTCCGGCATCCCGCACGCTGGCGCAGCTCAGCGACTGGCGTGAGTTGGTCCTGCCGCTTTCCCATGAGACGGCGGGACATCTGGCGCAGCTTCCGCATGTGCTGATTCAGCCCTGGCCGCTGGCGGTGCTAACGCCTTTGGCGCTCGCGATTCTGACCGTTCGCATCTGGCGCTGGCCCTACCGCTATGGAGAGCGCCAGCCCGGGCTTGAGCAAAAGGTCGCGCTGATCGCGGCGACGCTGGCGGGCTGCGGATGGCTGGCGCTGGAGGCGTCCAGTCTGCGCAGCATGCAGGCTGAAGCGGCGGAGACGCTGAAACTCGCGGCGCGTTACGTGTTCACGGCTCTGGCGGCAGCAGGCACACAGGTGTGGCTGGCACGGCTGGTGATCGCATGGGAGAAGCCGCAGGACACCGATGCGGATCACGATGCGCTGGCGGCGCTGGAGCACACCTTTGCCCGTTGGCAGGGCGTCTGCCTGCTGGCCGCTTTCAATCTGAGCTGGATGCTTTGGCGACTGTGGCAGTCAAGTGTCACGGAGGGATTCGCAGCGTGGTTGTGGATCGAGTACCTGCTGCTCTTCGCCGCGTTGCCGCTGGCGGTTGCCTCCTCCTCCGGTCCGTTTTGGCAGCAGGGGGCGGTGGCTTTGAAGATTCTCATGCGTTCGCTGCTGCCGCTGCTGGGCATCGTTTTCACCGCGTTCACGATCATTCTCCTCGCGCGTTATGCTTCCGCCATGGCGCAGGCTTTGGTCGCGGATTCGCTGCTGGGGCGTTTCGTCGTGCTGCCGCTGGACGCTTTGGTGCTTGCCATGCTCGATTGCTGGCTATTGCTAACCGCTCTTCTCATCATGCTGCGCCACGGCTTTCCACGTTCCCCCACCGCATGACCAGCGGCACGCTTTCTCCCGAACAGATCACACGGCGGGCAAAGTCGAACCTGGCTTTCGCGCTCGCCTGCCTGCCCAAGGAGCGGCGGCGGGACATGATTTCCTTCTACGCCTTCTGCCGGGTGGTCGATGACATCGCCGACGCCACGGACAGCAGTCCAAGTGAAAAAGAAGCGGAGCTGAATCACTGGCGGCGCTGTGTGGAGGGGGGCAAGCCGCCTGGGCATCCCGTGCTCGATGAAGCGGTGCTGCTGCCGCAGCGCTACGGCTTTCCCCGCGCCTGGCTGGGAGAAATCATCGACGGCGTGGCCAGCGACATCACGAAGACCCGCTACGAGACCTTTGAGGAACTGCTCGGCTACTGCTACAAGGTCGCCAGCATCGTCGGCCTCGTCAGCATCGAAATCTTTGGGCACACGAACCCCGCCACGAAGGATTACGCCATCAATCTCGGCTACGCGCTTCAGTTCACCAACATCATCCGCGATGTCGGCCAGGACGCCCGCGACACCTGCCGCATCTACCTGCCGCAGAGCGAGCTGCGTAAGTTCGGCGTCCTCGAAAGCGAAATCCTCGACGCCCGACCGAGTCCGCGCTTCATCAAGTTGATGGACTTCCAGTATCAGCGCGCCCGGGACTACTACGACGCCGCGCAGAAGGCGCTGCCTCAGGAGGACCGCAAGAACATGGTCGCTTCCGAGATCATGGCCGCCATCTACAGTCGCATCCTCGAAAAGCTCAAGCGCGAGCGCTATCCCGTCTTCACGAAGCGCTGCCGCCTCGGCAAGCTGCACAAGCTCTGGATTCTCGGCAGTCATCTGATCAAAGCGCGGTTTGGACGCTGAGGAGCGCGGATTTGCAATCCGTGCGCCTGCCTGCGTTTCAGAGCTTGAGCTATTTTGTTGGAACTTCCGCTTAGAGTGCGGATTCTGCGCCCTCACTTATCATGCGCTCCCTTGCCTTCTTGTTGTTCCTTTCCGCGTTTTCCGTGTGTTCCGTAGGCCGCACCGAAACCAAGCCACTCAAAGCCCTCCTCATCACCGGCGGCTGCTGCCATGACTACTCGAAGCAGCACGCGGTCATCGCCAAAGGCATCCAAAGCCGCGCGAATGTGCAGGTGGATGTGATCTGGACGGACGACAAGTCCACGAATCCGCCGCTGCCGGTCTATGACAATCCGGACTGGGCGAAGGGCTACGACATCATCATCCATGACGAGTGCGCGGCGAGCATGAACAACAAGGAGACGCTCACCCGCATCCTCGACGCACACAAAACGATCCCCAGCATCCAGCTTCACTGCGCCATGCACAGCTTCCGCACGGGCGAGGATCACTGGTTCAAGCGCCTCGGCCTGCAATCGAACTCCCACGGTCCGCAGGAGCCCATCGCGATCACGTTTGTTGATAAAGAGCACCCGATCACGAATACACTCTCGGATTGGACCACGATCAAAGAGGAGCTCTACAACAACGTGAACCTCTTCGACGCGTATCCTCTCGCCATGGGCCGCCAGATGGTCAAAGGCAAGGCCGTGGACGCCATCGTGGCCTGGACGAATGAAAAAGACGGCGCACGCAGCTTCAGCACGACCATCGGGCATAACACGGAGACCGTCGCCGATGCCCGCTACCTCGATCTCATCACGCGTGGGCTGTTGTGGGCCTGTGACAAGCTCACGCCGGACTATCTGACGCCGTTCACGGGTGAGAACAAAGTCACCTTTGTCGCTGCGAAGCCTGTCGAGGCTCCGAAGCCGACTCCTGCGCCTAAAAACGCGACGGGCATCAAAGCCATCGCGAGCAGCGAGGAGACGGTAAAGCGCAATTTCGCGTGGAAAGCCGTCGATGGCGATGAAGGCACGCGCTGGTGTGCCGCAAACCCATCCAAGCCGCAATCTCTCACACTGGAGTTTGAAAAGCCGCAGGACCTCACCGGCCTCGAAATCGTCTGGGAGAGCAAAAACAACGCCTACCAGCACACCATCGACATCGATGGCAAAAACGTCGTCGCGGCCACCGGCGAGAACACCCATGCCTTGCAGGCCAAACAGGCCAAAAAGCTTGTCATCACCTGCCTCGGAACGAATCAGGGCGGCTGGGCCAGCATTCGTGAGGTGAAACTGAAGGGGCCGGGCATCGTGGCGCTGGCTCCCACGAATAGGCCGGATACGTCCTATTCGAGCTATGAGAATGGCGGCAACGTCCCCCCCAAGATCACGAAACTCACCCCCGAGCAAGAAGCCGCGATCCTGAAGGACGTGAAGGTCGCCGAGGGCTTTGAAGTCTCCCTCTTCGCCAACTCCGCCGCCGCGAACTACCCCGTCTTCGTCGCCGCGGAGCCGGATGGCACGCTTTACGTCTCGTCGGATGGCAACGGTTCGCTGGGCCGCAATCCGAAGCGTGGCCGCGTCATCCGCCTGCGCGATCTCGATGGCGATGGCCGTGCGGATGAAACGAAGGTCTTTTGCGAGGTCGATGCGCCGCGCGGGCTCGTTTGGGATCACGACCGGCTCTACCTCGTGCATCCGCCGCATCTGAGCGAGTTTCATTGATGCCGATCATGACGGCGTCGCGGAGAAGCAGAACATCCTCGTGAAGGACATCGCGTTTGGTTACAAGGATCGTCCGGCGGATCACACCACGAACGGCCTCAGCCTCGGCATCGACGGCTGGCTTTACATCGCCGGTGGCGACTTCGGCTTCATGAAGGCCACCGGCACCGATGGCCGCACACTCCAGCATCGCGGCGGCGGCGTCATCCGCGTGCGTCCCGATGGCAGCGGCCTCGAAGTCTATTCCACCGGCACGCGCAACATCCTGGAGGTCGCCATCAGTCCGCTGATGGACATCTTCGCCCGCGACAACACGAACGACGGCGGCGGCTGGAACGTGCGCTTCCACCACTTCACCGGCCTCGACGACCACGGCTACCCGCGCCTCTACAAAAACTTCAACGACGAGTGCATCCAGCCCCTCGCCGACTACGGCGGCGGCAGCGGCTGCGGCGCGGTTTACATCGACGAACCCGGTTTCGGCGAATGGAACAACGCCCCCTTCACCTGCGACTGGGGCAGCGGCGCTCTCTGGCATCATCAGGTGAAGCCCAAAGGCGCGACGTTTGAAGAAACCCGCAAGCCCGAGCCCTTCATCAAAATGACCCGCCCCACCGATGCCGATGTCGATGCCATGAGCCGCGTCTATTGCGCCAGTTGGAAAGGCGCGACGTTTGATTGGGCTGGCCCGGATGTCGGTTACATCGTGCAAGTGAAGCCGAAGGGCTTCAAAGCCGAGCCACTGCCGGATTTCGCGAAAGCGAAGGATGAGGAGCTGGTGAAGGTGCTGGAGTCTGCAAGCAATCGCAGGCGAATGGAGGCGCAGAGGGAGTTGCTACGTCGAGACAATATGACCAGCAGCCGCGAGGTCTCCGAGTTAGTTTGCCGAAAAGAGGTGGCTGCAACTTCCCGTGTAGCCGCGACGCATTTGTATTTCCAGCATCCAGGACGCACATCGGATCTCAATCTTGGTTCAGAGGTGAACGAGGGCGACCTTCTTGTTCAAGAGTCCGTTCAACGTGCTTTTAAGGTGCCAGCGAAAAAGGGTGATCTCAAAATCACAATGGAAAGAAGCAGTTCGTCATCTGTTGATTCGAAATACAGTGCTAAACGAAGACATGCTGCACGTCTCGTTTCGCAAGGCCTGACAGGCAAGCTTGCCGGGGTGGATCAGCTCGTCGATTTCATAGCATCCTTGAATGATGGACTGCTGTCACACTTGGCAATCCGTGCTATGAGCAAGGCGGAAGCAAGCGTCCTGCTGGCCAAGTTGAACCAATCTGCAAGTTCACCAGCAGGCTCGAAGCTTTTGCTCCGAGCTCTCGCCATGATGCATCAGCCCGAAGTCGTCACCGGCCTCATCGAGCGCCTCAGCAAAGCCACTGATCCCGCTTTGCGCCAGGGCATCCTCGCGGCGCTGTGCCGACTGCATTTCCAGGAAGGCGAGTGGAAGGGCGATTCGTGGGGGACGCGGCCGGACACGCGGGGGCCGTATTACCAGCCGGAGGCGTGGAGCGAGACGCCGAAGATCGCCGTGGCGCTGAAGGACGCGCTGGCGAAGGCTTCGCCGCAGGAAGCGGCGTTTTTGGTGAAGGAGTTGAACCGCAACCGCATCCAGTTCAACGAGGCGCAGCAGCGCATCCTGGAGCTGGCCAAGAAGGACCCGAAGGTGCTGCCCGAGCTGGCCGCACAGATGGCCGGTGCGGAGGAGATTCCGGCGGAGGCCGTGCCGCTTTTAGTCGGACTCGTCCGACAGGTCGGACCCGTCGGACCTGCGACGCTGGCTCAGGCGATCACCGCTTTGTCCAAAACCGACAGCGCCGATGCCGTGCAGGCCACGTTGGCCGCGCTGGAGCCGCTCAAGAAGCTCCCCGATTCCGGCAAAGACTACGAAGCCGCTTTGAACGCCTTCCTGAACGCGCCGAAGCTCGAAAACCACCATCAGCTCGTCGAGCAGATCGCGGAGAAGGCCGAGTGGCCGGTTTCCATGTATGCCAATGCCGCTTTGCTCAATCTGGCGAACCGCAAGACGGGCAGCCCGGAGTCCATCCAGCTCTCGCAGAAGGCGCTCGACAAAGGCTGGGCCGATCCGAAGCACCGCAAGCTCATCATCGACGCCATCAGCGCCACCAAGCACATGCCCAGCGCCGCCAAGGTGCTCGCCGCGCTCGATGATCCCGATGCCGAGGTCAAAGGGGCCGCCGAGCGTGCCGCGAAGGCCATGCGCCTCACCAAGATCGAGGACAAGACGCCCAAACTCATGACCTTGAAGCCCGAGGAGGCCCTCGCGGCGGTTTTGAAGGAAAAAGGCAACGTCTCACTCGGCGAGCAAATCTTCACCAAAGCCACCTGCGTGGCCTGCCACACCGTGAAGGAGAGCGAAGCCCAAAAAGGCCCTTACCTCGGCAACATCGCCCAGACCTACAAGCGCCCCGATCTCGCCCAAAACATCCTCGACCCGAACAAAACCATCGCCCAAGGCTTCGCCAGCGAGATGATCACGATGAAGGACGGCACCCAGCAGATGGGCTTCATCACGCTCGAAGGCGCGAACGAGGTCAAACTGCGCAACATCGCCGCGCAGGAGTTCACCTTCAAAACCAGCGAGATCAAGGAACGTCAAAAGCTGCCGATGAGCATGATGCCGCCGGGATTGATGATGAACTTCACCGTGAAGGAGTTCGCCAGCCTGCTCGATTACCTGGAGTCGTTGGTGAAGAAGTAGAGTCTCTCCGAAGCCGCCCGCTGGCGGCAGGCTGCGGGAAGACTGGCAAGGCGGGAATTTTCAAATCTGTCCTCGGAATGGTCGCCGCCCATGCGACCGAAATTTCGGGAGGCTCGCCGCGAGTCTGCTGGCACCCGCCTGGCTTGCGACATGAAAAAAGGCGGACCCCGTGGGAGGTCCGCCTTCGTGGAAGATTGTGAGCGTTTCGCTCCGTTATTCCGCCGATTTGGCTTCGGGAGTCTTGGCACCCTCCTTGAAGCAGTAAAGATGCGTGTGGGTGGTGATGTAGAGGGCTCCGTTGGCGGCGACGACGCTGCTGAGCAGGGAGGAGGGGAATTCGACGACCTTGAGTTCTTTGAGCTCCTTGCCTTCGGCGAGGATGAAGAGTTCACCCTCCTCGTTGCCGATCCAGACCTTGCCGTCGGCGACGACGGGGCTGGCCCAGATGTGGCCCTTGGTGTCGAACTTCCAGTAGAGCTCGCCCGTCTTGGCGTCGAGGCAGAAGACGCGGCCGGTGTAGTCGGCGGCGTAAACGAGGCCGTCCTTGATGGCGGGCGTGGAGATGGTGCGCTCGATGTCCTTGAAGGTCCAGACGGCCTTGCCGGAGATGTCGCCGGTCATTTTCGGGTCGATGCAGCTGAGGCAGCCGAGGCCTTCGCCGTGCTCGGGGTCCTGGCCGATGGGGACGTAGATGAGGCCGTCATACACGACCGGGGTGGCGATGATCTCGCTGGGGCCGTCGTACTCGACGTACTTGATGGGTTCGCCGTCGGAGTTTTTGCGGTACTCGGGCGGGTTGGCGTCGTAGCGCCAGTTTTCCACGAGGATGTCGAAGTCGTCGGCATTCTTCTTGGTTTCCGGGGCCATGGAATAAACCCAGCCGTCACCGGCGGCGAAGATGATCTGCGTTTTTCCGTCCACGGTGACGGAGTTTGGCGAGGACCAGGAGCAGTGGAGGACGCGTGAGGACGCAACGGAGTCCTGCTCGCCAAGGAGTTCACCGGTTTCTGCGTCGAGCATGATGAAGCTCGGGGCGTCGGGAGCGGGGATGTTGGTGTGGGTCCAGTCCACGCCGTTGCAGGTGGGGACGAAGACCTTGCCGTCCATGACGAGGGGGTAGCCGGCGGTGGCGTTGTGCTGGAAGACGCCGAGTTCCTTGTACATGTCGTAAACCCAGAGGATGTCGGCGTCGGTGTCACCCGGGGTGAGCGGAGCCGTGGGCTTGCCGTCGGCGTCCAGGGGGGCCATGAAGGCTCCTTCGTCCTGCATGCCCTGGTTGCCGTTGGAGAGGCCGTTGACGTCGAGGCAGACGATCTGGCAGCGGTTGCCGGGAACGTAGGCCTTGTCACCGACGATGGTGGGGCTGGCGCAGATGCCGAGGTACTCCCAGTCGTTGACCTTGCCGCTGCCCATCTTTGGACTGACGAGCTGCCATTTGAACTGGCCGGTGTATTCGTCGAAGACCATCACGACCCCGCGGTCGCCGTTGTGCTTCTCGTCGCGCGGGGATTCGTTGTTGGTGCCGACATAGACCTGGCCGTTGGCGATCATGGGAGTGCCGTAAGTCTGGGAGCCGAGCTTGGCGACCCAGAGGCAGTTCTTGGTGGTGCTCATGTCGACGTCTTCGGCGCCGGGCCCCTTGTTCGCCTCCTGGGCGTCAGGGCGGAGGCGGCCTGCGATCTTTGGCGCGGCCTTGGGGCCGTATTTTTTACCGGGATCGATGTCGATGGGCAGTCCCTTTTCATCGGAGACCATGTTGCGGACATTGCCGCCGCCCCATTGGGGGTAGTCGGCGGCGTGGAGGGACGCTGCGGCGACGAACGCTGCGGCGAGGATGAGGGTGGGTTTGGTTCTCATGAGTTTTGGCTGGGGGGCGTTTGCGAACGAATCACTTGTTGGAGGTAATGCTCAGGTTGTCGAGGAAGACGCGCTTCTGGTTCATGGCGGTGAAGCCGAAGATGCCGGGGGAGCCGTTCGGGTGGGCGCGCGGCACTTTGACCTCGATGGTCCAGGCTTCGGGCTCCGGCTGGGCCTTGTCCCAGGCCTTGGCGCGGATGGTGCCGCTGCCGTCGGCGGCGACATCGACCCGGGTCTTGAGCGTGTACCAGGTGTTGGCGTCCATCTTGAAAGGGGCCTCCTGTTTGAGGCGCTCAAGATTGGAGCTGACTTCGATGGTCTTGGCGTTGCCGCGCAGGCAAATCAGGTAGCGCTGGTTGACGAGGCCGATGTCGGACTTCGAGCGGGCGCTGCCTTCGGTCAATACGTCGGCCTGCATGGTGTAGTTCGACAGATGAGAGGCGCCGACAAAGACGGTGGCGCGCTGGAAGAGCAGGCGGTCGAAGGTCTTTGCAAAGACCTTGTTCCCGTCGAGTTCGCGCACGTCGAATTTGAAGCGCGCACCGATCCAAGGCAGCGGCGGGTAGGAGAACTTCACTTTCTCGTCCGGCTGGTCCACGGTCAGTTCGTAGCTTTCAAAGTCTTCCTTGATCGGCAGGTTGCGGAGGGTGCGGCCGCGGATGGTGCCGGTGAGTCCGTCCGGGGAGGTGGCCTTGAAGGCGCCGGCGCTGGCCTTGGCTTCGGGCAGGGAGACGAGCTCCCCCTTGTCGTTGAAGCTGGCGTCCATGGTGGCTTTCACCTTGGCGGTCGGAGGGATGTAGCTTTCCCATTTCACGCCCTGGACATTGTCGTTCACGACGAAGCCGTTGGCATCGACGCTGCGAATGCGGAAGGCCTGCTTGTCGCCGGTCATCAGAACGGTTTCGGCGGGAATGATCTGCAGTTCCGCGGCTTTTCCGGCTGCGGGGATTTCAGCGACCGGTGCGGGGGCGGTTTCGACGCCTTCGTTCGGGATGGGGAAGGTGTAGAGGTGGTCGGTGGTCGTGACATAGAGCACGCCGTCGCACACGCTGGGTGCACCGAGGCAGGAACCCTCGAGCTGGACCTCCTGGACGATTTCCGCGTCTTTTTCACCGGGCTTCACGACGATCAGCTTGCCCTCCATCATCGGGCAGTAGAGCAGGCCATCGACGTAGAGCGGGGAGGAATGCAGGTTGGCGTTGCTGAGTTTTTTCTTCCACTTCTGGGTGCCCGTGGCGGCATCGATGGCGTAGAGCTCTCCGCCGTCGGTCAGTTGATAAACGACATCACCGACGACCACGGGCGAGCTGCTGGTGGCGGAGAGGTGGAGGCGCCAGAGCTCCGCGCTGGAGTCGAGCGTCAGGCTCTCCGGTCCGGTGGGTTCGGCGAGGGTCTCCGGCAGTTTGATGCAGACGAGGCGGCCTTTCTCCGTGCTGTCCACGTTCTCCTCGCTGTGGATGGTGATGAGTGTGTTGTTGTGGAGGACGACCGACGCATTGATCCCGTTTTTGCAGAATTTCATCTTCCAGTACGCCTTGCCGTTGCGGGCGTTGACGCAGACGATGTGGCCGCAGCCGGTGGTGTAGTACATGACACGGCGACCGTCGCGGGTTTCGAGCACCGGGGTGGAGAAGGAGCTGTCCACGGGCGGGACGACGCCCGGCCGCGACCACCAGACGAGTTCGCCGGTCCTTTTGTCAAAGGCGTAGGCGCGGTCGGCGGCGGGACCGTCCGCCCCCCAGTTCGAGTGGATGAAATGGGTGATCACCACGTCACCTTCGATGATGGGGGCTCCAACACGGGCATTCGGGAAGGTGAGGCGTCCGAGATCCTCCATCTGAGGGATTTCAAAGACCTTCGTGCCGTCCATTTCCCAGCAGTAGAAGAGGCCCGCGTTGCTGACGAGGTAGATGCGCTTGGTCTCGGGGTCGATGGTCGGCGCACCGATGGAGTAGCGATTGTAGATCGAATCACTGAGGTAGTCCGGGATCTCGTGCTCCCAGAGTTTCTTGCCGGATTTCGCGTCGAGGCAGGTGATGAGCTCGATGAGGTCGGAGGTTTCGCCCTTGTAGCTCCAGAGGATGACCTTGCCCTCAAAAACCACTGCCGTGCCGCGGGCGTGGACGTCGTAGGTCCAGGCGGGTTTGTCAGGCAGTTTTCCTGCATTCTTGTAGTGTTCCAGACTCACGCCGTTTTGAAGCGGCCCTCGCCAGTTGGTCCAGTCATTGGCGTGGGTGAAACCGGCCAGAGCAAGCGTGGCGGCAAGGAGGGGGATGAATCTGGGGCGGGGTTTGGATTGCATGGCAAAAGGTTGGAGAAACAACGTCACCATCGGGAGTCTCTGACACCCTTCAATGCGATTTTCATCGCCTTCGCAAAGGATGCGCAGCTAGCGACAGCGGGGTATCGGAAACGCAGGGCTTCCACCCTTCTTGCAGTGATGAGAATTGCTCTCAGCCGCCCGGGAGCTGGAAAATGAGACTACTTCAAGTTCAGGATGAACGCCTTCACATCGGCGAACTCCTGCGGCTTCAAGATGAGATTCATCGGCGGCATGGGGCTGATCGGGGTGGCCGTGTAGCCTTCGGCGAGCTTGGCGTTTGGATTGATGAGGCTTTCGAGGATGTAGGCCTCGTCTTTGCGGCTGGCGATGCCGTCCAAGGCGGGACCGACGGCGCTGCCCTGGCCTTTGAGGATGTGGCAGTTCTTGCAAGCGGCCACGGGATGCTCCCAGAAAATCTTTTCGCCGCGTTTGGCATCGCCAACGAGCTTCGAGGCATCGTCATCGCCTTCGAGGATGATCTCGCAGAGCTTCACGTCGTCGAAGTAGATGTCGCCCTTGCCGACGTGGAGGAGGTTGATGCTGGCCTTGGGGCGGTCCTTGCTATTGAAGACGACTTCCACCTCGGTCCAATCCTGCGAGCGGCCGATTTTAGGAGAGGTCTCGGCGCGACCGATGTGGTCGTTGAGGCTGGCCTTGCCTTTGAAGGCATGCGTTTTGATCCAGGCGCTGAGTTTGTAGTCGGTGCTCGGCTTCAGTGCGACATCGGCGAAGAAACTGGTGTCGGCGTCGTCGCGGGTGATGCAGCGCATGGCTCGTTTGCCGCTGTGGACCATCTTCGGATCGGTGACGAAGCCCCACTGCGCACCCGCGTTGCCAGGGCGATTGCCGTAGTCGCGCTTCTTCCAGGTATCGCCGATGGGCTCTTCAAAGCCGGGGTTTGGGAGCAAATTCGGGCCTTCTTTGTAGTTCAGGGCCTTGTGTTTCTTGCCGAGCAGTTTCGCGGCTTCAGAGAGCCATTCGTCGTTTTTCGTCGTGGCATCGCTGGCGAGCTTTTTGACGAGTGTTTGGATTTCCGGTGTCGTGGGGAAGTCCGAGAGCTTCACGAATGCGGCGAGGCGTGTGTTCAAATCGAGATCGGAGATGACGCCGGAGCCGAAGAACAAAGCTTGAGCCTTTGGACTATTACTGAGGGCGCGTATGGCGTTACGACGAGTTTTTGGATTCTGTGCCAGCAAAGCGGATTTTAACACGCTGCCGTATCCCTCCAAAGTTGCCTCTAAAAACCTTTGTGCAGGAAGAACCACACGGGGCCCATCAACAGATGCGTCTGTCCAACCTGACAAAACTGGGGGAGCTATTTCATCAAGAATCCAAAGCGCGTGCATGGCTGCATTGCCATTGTCATTCAGAATCAGCTTCACGAGTTCGTCAAAACTTCCTGGCGAAGGATTAGCCACCAAAAGGCGTTGGGCACTGAGTCGAGAAACGAGCGTTGCTGCGCTGAGAGATGGCTTTTCTGGCTTCGGATTCGTTCCCTTCGCCACAATCCGGTAAATGCGCCCGCGGCTGTGATCCCGCAGTTCATTCTCATGCGCACCGCCCACACCAGTCGTCGCCACGAAGCCGCCGCGTTCTTTGCTGGGGGTCGGGTTGTGCTGGATGATGAAGTTTTGGAAATCGGCCACCCAAACCGCGCCGTCGGGGCCGACCTCGGCATGCACGGGGCTGTTCCATTCATCGCTGCTGGCGTAGAGGTTGAAGGCATCGAGCGCCTTGTAGCTGCACCGTCGGGTTGCACGTCCATGAGAGACACGACCTTCATCGTGGGCTCGCAGACCATCGCCATGCTTTGGAAGCGCTTTGGCAATGCGTCGCTGTAGATGAAGTTCGTGCCCGCCGCCGCAGTATAGCCGCCGAAGACGTCCACTTGGCGGAAGTTCGGTGTGATGGTGTGGCAGGTGTCCACCACGTTGATCTTCTTCGATGTCATGCCGCGGCTGCCTTCAGGAAAGGCCGTTGCGGGGATGCCGCCGAAGAAAATCGGCGCGCCATTCGCGGTGCCGCCGAATTGATCACCGGCATCATTGTAGCTGTGGCCCCAAGAGTTGTTCGTGAACTGGTGGAGGAACTCGAGTGCGCTGCCGTCCGGCTTGAAGCGATAGGTTCCCATGGCGAACTGGTGCTTCTTGCCGCCGACATAGCCCTCGATGCCGCTGTAGCCGACGCAGCCATAGATCCAGTTGTCGAAGCCGTAGTGCAGGTTGCTGGCCTGCGCATGCGTGTCGCGGATGCCCCAGCAGTCCATGATGACCTCGCGCTTGTCGGCCTTGTCGTCGCCGTTGGTGTCTTCGAGGTAGATGAACTGCGGCGGTGCGGCTACGATGATGCCTTTGCGGGCGAAAACGATGCCGGTAGGCAGGTTGAGCTTGTCGGCGAAGACGGTGAATTTGTCCGCTTTGCCGTCGCCATCGGTATCCTCGCAGATTTTCACGCTGTCCTGGCCTTCACCGTTCTCGCTGATGCCGTGCGGATAGTCGCGTGTTTCGACGACCCAGCAGCGACCGCGCTCATCCCACGCAAAAGCGATGGGCTTGGCGATGTCCGGCTCGGCGGCGAAGAGTTTCAATTCGCAATCGGCCGGCACCTGGGTGCGTTGCATGCTGCCTTTGACGCTCATGGGAAGCTGCAGCGTCAGCGGTTCGGGTCGCTTCTCGTAGTTCGCGACCTGCGGGTGTTTTTCGCGCTGTTCTGGCTCACGCTGCTTGAGGAAGGCCTCGTAGTCGGCTTTGCGCTCGGCGCTGAGATTGGAGAGAATCGTCTCGCGGCTTAAATCGCTGCCGCACTTGACGACGAGGTCGTAATTCTCAGCAGGCAGTGCCTCCTTCGCGTAATCAAACCATATCGCATCCCGCCCAAGATCTCGCATGGCGTCATGCAGCGGGCCGACGGCGGTTTGTTCCTTGCCCTCGGGATCGAGGTAGAGCACGCGGACGGGGCCGGTGGGGGTGGCATAGGCGGAAACGACGCCGAGGAGGGCGAGCAGGATGGCTTTCATGATTGCGAAAATGATACGGGGCTTCGGCTCGGAGCCAGCGGACAACTTTTGGGAGAAATCGGCCACCGATGAAAATCATGGATTGCGGGTTTGGCTTTTCCCCGCGCAAGGCCATCATCACGCCGCCGTGACCGACTCGAAAAAACTGCGCCTCTTCATGCTCGCCTGTCCGCTGCTCAGCGGGATTATTCTGGTGTTCGCGTTTCCCGGCTGGGATTCGAATCTGGCCGTGTGGGTCTGGCTGTTTCCGCTGCTGGCGGTGCTCTGGCCGTGGAAGGATGCGGAGGGTGTGAAGGTGCGGCCGTTCCGGCGCGGATTTTTGGCGGGGCTCGCCTTTTTTCTGCCGAATCTCTACTGGGTGCGCCACTCATCCCGCGTGCTCGGCGGTGCCAGGGACGATTCATGGGTCGGCTGGGCGCCGGAGCTGATGGGCCTCGGTGCGGTGATCGGACTCGCAGGCTACTGCGCATTGTATTTCGGCCTCTGGGCCTGGTTCACGCACCGCTTCGCGAGGCCGCGAGTGAAGACGCTGACCAGGGACACGTGGCAAAGCAGCATGCTGCACTCGCTGACGTGCGCCTTTCTGGCGGCGGCCGCCTGGGTGGCCTGCGAGTGGCTGCGCAGCACGACGGTCTTCACCGGTTTCGGCTGGAACGGACTCGGCGTGGCGATGCATCGCAATCTGGTGCTGATTCAGGCGGCGGATCTCGTCGGCGTCATGGGATTGTCCTTTCTGCCGGTGTTCGCGGCCTGCACGGCCTGGAACACGCTTACACGTCTCGTTTTTGCCTGGCGAGGGGAGGGGACGTGCAAGACGCGGATCGACTTCACCATCGCCCTCGTGCTGATGCTGGCTGCCGCAGGCTACGGCATTCTCAGGCTGACCGCGCAACCTGCGGACAGCGTGACCGTACGCACCGTTCTGGTCCAGCCGGACGTGGCGCAGGTCGATGCCTGGAGCGGTCGGCTCGCCGAGCGCATCTACGAGCGTCTGGACAAATTCACCCGCATGTATGCGGCGGCGCGTGAAGGAAGGAGCCCGGCGGATCTCGTCATCTGGCCTGAAAGTGCCCTGCCAGTGAACCTGAATGACAAATTTCACCAACTGCCAGAAGGCTGGCACACGCGCTACTTTGACGACCTGCTTCACAGCGGCGAGTTTGGCCTGGTGACAGGCACGGAAATCCTGCGCGATGACGATCGCAGCCATGTCTCGGTGGTGTTGTTTCAGGGAAACTCCGCCAACCGGCAGGAGCATCACAAAGTCCACCTCGTGCCGTTTGGCGAGTACCTGCCGTTGCGGGAGATCCCGCCGTTTTCATTCCTGCGCGGCGTGCTGCCGGGGGACTTCACCGCAGGGGAGAGCACGGAGCCACTGGAATTGAACCATCCGCAGGTGCAGGTCATCCCGCTGGTTTGTTTTGAAGACACCGTCGGTCGCGTGGCGCGGAAATTTGCGCGCGAGGCTCCGCAGATGATCGTGAACATCAGCAACGACGGCTGGTTCCTGCAAAGCGTCGAAACCGAGGTGCATCTGGCCAACGCGCTCTTCCGTGCCATCGAGCTGCGCCGCCCCATGGTGCGCGCCACGAACACCGGCGTGACCTGCTTCATCGACACGCTCGGCCGTGTGACCTCGCGCCTGGATGATCCCGAGACCGGTTCATCTTTCCTCGAAGGCGTCCTGCCCGGCGAGGTTAAGGTGCCGCTTGAGGGCGAGATGACGATCTATGCCCGCTGGGGAGACTGGTTCGCGATCTCGCTGCTGGTGCTCTGTGGTGCGCGGATCCTGGGGGGGCGGCTGGATCGCGTCAGGCCTCCGGCAACACCTTCGGATGGATGACCGCCACCTGAAGCGGTTCCAGCACGGCTTTCAGTTTCTCAAACATCGCCTCGTCCTCGTAGGTTCCGACGATGGCTCCGCCGCTGCCGGTGAACTTCGCGCTGGCGCCCACGCTGCGTGCGGCCTCCACCATGTCGATGTTTCCCTGGCTGAGTTTGCAGATGCGGCGTCGCAGGTCGAAGTTCTCATTGAGCAGCGGGCCGATTTCCCGGCCCTTGCCCGCCACCAGCAGGTCGCGCACGCGCTGGGCGAGGTTTCCCCATTGATACATCGCGCTCACCACCTCGCGCTCACCGCGGTTCCAGCGGCCTCGCAGGTCATTGTGCAGCACTTCGGTGCCCTCGCTCAAACGCGTCGTGTAGGCCACATAGATGGGGGGCAGAAGGGAGGGATCGATCTCCTCGTAAATGCCGTGGCCGAGCTTTTCGATCGAGGCGCGGTTGAAGTCCATGAACACGACGCCTTCGTAATTCTGGATCACACGGTCCTGAAGTCCGGCGGGGATGCCGAGCTCCTCGTTTTCGACGGCCAAGACGAGACTCGGGATGATGTTCTTCGGTATCTCGACGCCGTAAAACTCCATCAGCGCCCGCCAGCACGCGGTGATGATGGCGCTGGAGCCGGCCATGCCCACCTGCGGCGGGATGTTGGAATGATAGCGCAGGGTGAAGTTCCGCCCGTGCATCGGGTGGCCCTCCTTCTGGCAGTATTCGAAGAAGCGCTTCACACCCGCCTTGAGCAGGCGGATGCCGCCGTAGTAGCCGAATTGGCGGACGTTTCGCACCAGTTCCTCGATGCTGCCAAAGGCGGAGTCGTCCCGCTCGTTCTGCTCGATGCGGAGGTCCGGAGACTCAAACAGCGTCACCTCCGCCCAGAAATCACGCACGATGAATGAGACGGTCTTGCCGAAATACCCGTCCGAGGGATTTCCCACCAGACCGGCACGGGCAAAGGCTTTCTTGTGAATGAGCATGAAGGGGCGGAAAATGGAAAGCGGCGAAGCTATCAGGCGCGGATGGGCTGACAAGATCAAACCTGCGCGTTGATTCGCACCCGATTCGAGGCCATGAGCGGAGTCCATCCACATGCCCGACTCCAACGGTTACGAACTCCTCGACAGCGGCTCATTCCAAAAGCTGGAGCGCTTTGGTGATGTCGTGCTCTCCCGCCCATGCGCCCAGGCGGTGTGGGCGCAGACTCTGCCGAAGGCGGACTGGCAGAAAGTCACCGCCACCTTCTTCCGCGACGGCGGCAATCAATGGCGCGGGCGCGACAAGCTGCCGGAGACCTGGACCATCGAGGTCGATGGCACGAAGTTCCTGCTCAGTTCCACCGACTTTGGCCACCTCGGCATCTTTCCCGAGCAGCGTGACCAGTGGCGGCGCATTCGCGAGACCTGTGCCGCCTACCGCAAGAAGCACGACCGCGCACCGCGTGTGCTGAATCTCTTCGCCTATTCCGGCGGCAGCACGCTGGCTGCCGCGCATGCCGGCGCGGAGGTCTGCCATGTGGACGCCTCAAAGGGTATGGTCGATTGGGCACGGAAAAACTCGGCCCTCAACGGCCTCGACGACAAGCCCGTGCGCTGGATCGTCGATGACGTGACTAAATTCCTAGAACGCGAGCACCGCCGCGAGCGGCAGTATGACCTCATCATCCTTGATCCGCCCAGCTATGGCCGCGGAGCGAAAGGGGAGGTCTTTAAAATCGAAAACGACCTGCCACGGCTGTTGTCCGTGCTCGGCAAGCTGCTTTCACCCGAGCCGCTCGGCGTGCTCCTCTCCTGCCACACGCCGGAACTCACGCCCCTCTCCCTCCACCACCTGCTGCTGCAGCAGTTTGGTCGAAACGGAGGCAGGCTGGAGCACGGTGAGATGCAGCTCCGCGGAGCGAAGGACGTGCTGCCGGTGCCCAGTGGCAGCTTCGCGTGGTGGCTCGCCTGATTGAGCATTCGACATTCCGTGTTCGTCATTCGACAATTGCTTCAATGTTCAGCTTCCTCCTCCGCCGCGCCATCAGCAGCGTGATCGTGATCTTCTGCGTGATCTCGATCACGTTCGTGCTCGCGCGGATCACCAAGGGCGGCCCCTTTGACAAGGAGAAGGAGCCGCCGCCGCACATCAAGGAAGCCCTGCTCGTGCGCTACAAACTCAATGGCACAGTATGGGACCAGTACGCGGCTTACGTCGGCTCGCTGGCCCGTTTTGATCTCGGCCTGTCCACGCGCTACCGCGACTGGCGCGTGTCGGAACTGCTACAGCAGAAGATGCCGAACTCCTTCGCCCTTGGTTCGCTCGCCTTTGTGATCGCCAGTGGTGCCGGTGTCCTGCTCGGCAGTCTGGCGGCGATGCGAAAGGACACCTGGCTCGACCGCTCGGCGATGTTCGGGGCGCTGCTGGCCATTTCGATCCCGTCCTTTGTCAGCGGACCGTTTTTGATCGCGGCGTTCGCGCTGTGGCTCGGTTGGTTGCCCGTCGGTGGATGGGGAACGGTGAGTCAGATGATCCTGCCGGCGATTTGTCTCGCCGCGCCCTATGTCGCCTACGTCGCCCGTTTGATGCGCAACAGCCTTCTGGACGTGCTGAAGAGCGACTTCCTGCGCACCGCCCGCGCGAAGGGCCTCACCGAAACGCAGGCCGTGGCCAGGCATGCGGTGAAAGTCGCCATCCTGCCCGTCATCACCTTTCTCGGCCCGCTCGCCGCGCACCTGCTCACCGGGTCGATGATCGTCGAGAGCGTCTTCAACATCTCCGGTGCAGGCATGATCTTCGTGAACGCGATTCAGAATCGCGATGTCTTCCTTCTCGGCGGCGCCGTCATCGTTTACTGCGTCCTTCTCGTGCTCTTCAACCTGTTCGTGGACGTGATCTACACGCTGCTGGACAAACGCATCAAGCTCTATGCCTGACGCCGCCGCTCCAGCACGAATCGCCCGTCCGGACGGCTGGCAGATCCTGAAGCGCAATCGCGCCGCCTTGTTCGCGCTCGGATTTCTCGCCCTGCTCTCGCTCGTCGCCATCGTGGTGCCGATGCTGCTTCCCGCCGAGCTGAAGCTCACCAGCGAAGCCTCCTTTGTGCCGCCCTCGTCGCAGCATCCTCTCGGCACCGACGTGAACGGACAGGACATGCTCTACCGCCTCCTCTCGGGCGCCCGCGTCTCGCTCGGTGTCGGTCTCGTCGGTGCGCTCATCAGTCTGGTCATCGGCACGCTTTACGGCATGGTCAGCGGCTACGCAGGCGGGCGCGTCGATGCGCTGATGATGCGCATGATCGAGGTGCTGCAGTCCGTGCCGCGCATCCTTTTCATCATGATCCTCATCGCCGCGCTGGACGAGTATGTGAAGGAGTGGGTCGATGGCTGGCGTCTCGCCGCGCAGGACAACAACTGGCCGCGCATCGCCACCGCCATGAGCGATCTAAAAGCCTACTCGAAGGTGCTGGTGATGATCATTTCCCTCGGGCTGGTCGAATGGCTCACCATGGCCCGCATCGTGCGCGGCCAGGTGCTCGTGCTGCGGGAGATGACCTTCGTCACCGCGTCGCAGGCGATGGGGCAGGGGAGCTGGGGCGTGCTTCGCAGACACCTGCTGCCGAATCTGAGCACCATCATCCTCACCTACCTCACGCTGACGATTCCCGCCGTCATTCTCGACGAATCCTTTCTCAGCTTCCTCGGTCTCGGCATCGAAGATCCCGCCGCAAGCTGGGGTTCCCTTCTCAAAGACGGCGCCCAGGTCATCAACCCGCTCGAAAGCAAGTGGTGGCTCCTCGTGTTCCCCGCCCTCCTCATGTCCGCCAGCCTCCTCGCACTCAACTTCCTCGGCGACGGCCTGCGCGACGCCTTTGATCCGAAGAGCGCGGAGTGAGGCTCACCGCACGCTCGACCCGTCCACCCACTGCGGCGGGATCATGATCTGCCGCGGGACCTCCGGCACGCCGTGCTCGTGTTGGGAGAGCTGGGTGACGATCAGATCGACCGCCGCTGCGGCGAGGTGGTCGCGCCTTTGATAAATCCCGGCGTAGTCCGGCATCTTCGGCGTCCAGTCATGCACCACAAAGCCGATGTCCTTCGGCACGCGCAGGCCGAGCCGCTTCAGCCAGCCCGGAACATGCGTGTCGAAGGTGATCAGCGCGTCCGGCTGGTGTTCGCGCATCCATTTTGAGAAAGCGTCGAAGCCCTGGCTGATGTCGTTGCTCGGGAAAAGCAGCAGCGGCACGCGATCCGCCTCCGGCAGGCCGTGCTGCCAGTGAAACAGGCCGCCGCTGTAGCCAAACTGCGAGCGGTTTACGATCCACTTCGTCACCGCCACGCCGATGCGCCGGTAGCCGCGTGCCTGGAGTTGCTCCGCCGCCATGTGGATGCCCAGCGTCATGTTTCCGGCGCACATGTGCAGTGCGGGCTTGCTCATCGCATTCCCAAACGTGACCGCAGCGAACGGCGCGTAATCCAGCCTGCTGCATGGGAGCTGCGTGCTCTGCGGCGATACGATCACGCCCTCGATGCCGCGTGCGTGCAGGATCTTTTGCAGCCGCTTCGGCGTGAGGCCGTCTTTGCCCAGATAAAACTCCTCCACCGCGTAGCTATGCCCGTGTGCACGGCGTCGGATGTCCTCAATCGGCACATACTGATACGAAGGCCCCAGCAGCCCGTCCTGCGGTACAAGCTCGCGGATCACGGCGATCACCGCCCGCAGCCGCTTCTCCTTCTTTCCTCGCACCACCTGCATCATCCGCGCCAGATGCGGGTCCGGCTGGTAATCGAGCCGCTTCGCTTCCCGCAGCACCAGCTCCCGCTTCTCCGCCGAAACCTTCGGCGCACCGCGCAGCACGCGCGAGACGGTCATCAATGACACGCCGGCGGCGCGGGCGATGTCTTTGAGAGTGGGCAGGGAAGTGGCGGGCATGGTGTTAGCATAACATGCATCCGTAGCATTCAACCCGCGAAACACCACATCACTGCTCGTTTGGTGATTCCGTCATGATTCACCGTCTTTGTCTTCTCTTTCTCGCCGGCGCTGCCTTCTCGGGCGCCGCAGAGGATCTTCTCGCCGATCCCAAGCGCACCTGGCAGGGCATCCCCGGCCTCGAACGCACGGCTAAGGGCCGCGTGTACATGTCATGGTTCACGGGCGGGTCCAAAGAGCCCGCGCCGGACAACACGGTGCTGCTTTGCTACAGCGACGATCAGGCGAAGACCTTCACTGCGCCCATTGTGATGGCTTTGCCCAAGGACGGGACGCGTTGCTTTGACCCGACGTTGTGGATCGATCCGAAAGGACGCCTGTGGTATGTCTTCAACCGTGGGAACAAGGACACCGCGCAGCACGATGTCTGGGCGCGCATCTGCGACGATCCCGATGCCTCGCCGCCGGTTTTTGGCGCAGAGTTTCGCGTCGGTTTTGGTGCTTATGCGTTCCGCATGAACAAGCCGACCGTGCTTTCGTCCGGTGAATGGATTATGCCGGTGACACACGCTGCGGAGCCGATCAAAGCTTGGTTTGCCGGACCGATGCAGCTTCAAGGCGTCGGCATTTCCACCGATGAAGGCAAAACATGGAAACATCACGGTTCACTGAAAGCCCCCGAGTGGGCGCTGGAATGCATGATCACCGAGTTGAAGGACGGCCGCCTCTGGCTGCTGACACGCACCGGCGGCGGATTCCTGTGGGAAAGTCACTCGTCCGACAAAGGCCGCACTTGGAGTGAGGCGAAGGCCAGCACCATCGCAAATCCCGGCTCACGCTTCTTCATCCGCCGTCTAGCGTCGGGCAATCTGCTGCTGGTGAACCATTACAAGTTCACGGGGCGAAGCCATCTCACCGCGCAACTCTCCACCGATGATGGCCAGACATGGAACGACGGCCTCTTGCTCGACGAGCGCAAGGGGGTCTCGTATCCCGACGGCGTGCAGGACAGCGACGGCCTCATCTGGATCACCTATGACCGTGACCGCCAGGGCGCGGGCGACATTCTGCTCGCGAAGTTCAAAGAGGAAGACGTTGTCGCTGGGAAAAACGTGTCTGGTGCGGTGGCGCTGAAGCAGGTCGTGAGCAAGCTGGACAAGCCTTCGCAGTTGCCCGCAGACTGGGACCCCGCGCTCGCGGGGGACATCGTGATGCAGCGCCTTATCAATACTTCCGCGTCTCGCGTCAAAGGCGCTCATGATGCGGAGTTCGTCTGTGTCGGGGAGCGAGCCTACCTCGTCGCCGAGGCGAATGATGTGAAGGCGGGCGAGAGCGCGGGCTGGCCGTTCATTTATGCCACGATGTCGATCGTGAACCTGAAGACGCTGAAAACCGAGCGCGTGATCGATTTCGCGAAGAGCGAGCAGAAGTTCGAAAACGAGACGCTGCCCGTCGGGGCGTGTTTTGTGCCGCGCATCATCCAAAAGGATGCGGACACGCTGCGCTGCTACTTCACCAGCGAGGATCCGGGCAGGCGGCAGTCGCAGATGTGGTATCGCGACTTTGATCTAAAGCGCGGCGAGTTCGCCGCGACGATCCACAAAGCGAAGCTGAAGACAGCAGCGGGCACGTTTGACTTTCAGCCGCAGCATTTTCATGCGGACGCAGCGGCGAACGGGTTCACGAAGAAGGTGGTGGACTCGTCGTTCTTCATCTTTGACTCGTTCAAGAAGTTCGACGGCAGGCTCTACGTCGCCCTGAACAACTTCAGCGGCAAACAGAACGCCCTGGCGCTGGTGCATGACGATCTCGCCACGTTTGAGGTGCTCGGCCACTACAACGAGCCGCAGGTCGAAGCGCTGAGCGAATCCGCCGTCAACAGGCTGCCCGACGGCACCTGGATGGCGATCTGCCGTAACGACAAGGGCAACTACCACTTCACAACGAGCGCGGATGGCAAGACATGGAGTATCGGAAAGCCGCTGCCGCAGGTGCCGAACGGCGCGAACTCCAAACCGACCTTCGACCAGTTCGGCGGCGTCTATTACCTCGGCTGGCAGGAGGCGACGAAGTTTCAGGGCGTGCATCGCAGCGTGTTCAACGTGGACATTTCCCGCGACGGCAAGGCGTGGGAACGCAAATACCGCTTCGAAACGCCGAAGTCCTTCCAATACCCCACCTTCCACGAGCACGAAGGCACGATCTGGCTTTGCGTCACCCAAGGCGACACGTCGTCGAGCCGCAAGGAGCGCATCATGTTTGGCAAGCTCGAAGTCGTGGGCGAGTTCGAATCGCAAAAAGGCCAAAAACGCATCGAATGGCCCGCGCCGCCACCTCCTGCTCCAGCCTTCATGAAACCCGGCGTGAAGCTCTTCACTGATCGCGAGTATGTGATCGACGAACTGCCTGATGCGGTCAAAGGGCTGCCTTTTCATCGCACCAGCATCGAAAAGGCGGATGTGACGGTTGCCAAGCCCGGCACGATTTTCGCGCTCACACCGACGATCCGTCCGAAAGCCGCGAGCCAGGAGGAAGCATTGCAAAAAGCCGGTTTCGCCAAGGTCGATGTGCCGGAGGCGCAGCTTTTCTCAGGCGAGATCAATCGCGTGAGTCTTTACCGCAAAACGGTGAAGCCGGGTGAGCAGCTCCACTTCAAGAAGTTCGTGCTGCTGGTGCTCGCGGATGGAGCGGCGGTGGAGTGACGGAAAAGTCCGTCGGGCTTGTGGAGATCGCCTTTCGGGGCAATCTCGACAATCCATGCGCACCACCCGCCTCCTTGCCACCGCACTGCTTGCCTCCGTCGTCACCAGCCACGGCGCGCACGATCCTGTCTGCATGACGACGAGCGACCTTTCCATCGCCACGGGCCAGCCTTCGCTCGTGCTGATGTCGAGCGGCTCCGTGCATGTGCCGGTATGGTCGCTTTCGGGCGGCACCGTGGGCCAGTCGGTCGCGGGGCTTGTGAGCGGTCTGCCGGGTGAATGCGCGGCGGTGAAGGTCGAGATCGTCGTGACTACCACGGACGCGACGACGAGCCCGGACTTCGCGGATGCCTATCGGGTCCACCTTTCGCAGATGGTGGAGGATGCGCCGTTCACTGCCCGCTATCATCTCGGCACCCCGGTGCGCACCGCGCTGCCGACCGCTCCGTTTCACTCACGGACCATTCTTTTGGAGTCCTATTATGAACTCGTGCCAAACGCGCCGCTGTGGGTGCGCATTCAGCGGGAGCCGGGCGATGCTGGCGACACTTTCACGAAGCCAACCGGTCTGGCCATGGTGAAGGTGACGCCCGTGGATGCTCCGGCGAAGCCGCATGTGGTGCAGGACATGCCCGGCTACAATTCGTGGCCGATGCTTCAGGCCATAGGCGACAAGCTGGTCTGCGTGTATGGCCGCGGCAAAGGGCACAACATCGCAAACGATGACCGCGCCGTTTACGCGCGCACCTCCACGGACGGTGGAAAAACGTGGACGCCGGAAACGGTCGTCGCCAACGCACCGGCTTACGGCGAGGTCGCAGTCGGGAAAGGACTGGATGGAACCGGGGCGATGCTCCTCTGGGTGCGCCGCATCGGCAAAGGGGAGTGGCACCACGATCTGTACCGCACCAGGGATGGTGTGACATTCACCCTCGTGGCCACGCCGAAGCTCGCGGTGAGACCCATGCAGATTACGGACATCTTCGCCGTGCCCAAGGTCGGACTCATGGCCCTGTGGTTCGCCGGGGATTATGGCGACAAGCCGACGAACGCCTGGGGCACGGTGACCAGCCGTGACGACGGAGCCACATGGACGCAGACCACCATCGAGTCCGATCTGCCCAAGGCGCAGTGGCCCACAGAGCCTGCCGCCGTCTATCTCGGCGAGGGCAAGATCCTCGCCATCGCCCGCACGGAGGTCGGCCCCACGCAGTGGCAGCTCGTCTCCACCGACTCCGGCTCGACGTGGAAGCGCACGCCCACGAACATCGGTGATATCAAGGCCTCCACGCCGAGCCTGATCCTCGACTCCAAGACCGGGCTGCTCAGCAACTACCACTTCCAGCGTGGCAAGGGCCTCCTGCGCCGTCGCGTGGTCGATCCGCAGCGCATCTTCGATCATCCGGGCGGTTGGCCGGCCTCCGAGGTCATCGCCAACGGGAGCACGAGCACCTGGGATTCGGGCAACGCAAATGCCACCTTTATCGGCGACACCCACTACGTCTCCTTTTACTCCGGCAAGGCTCCTGACACGGCGGTCCTGGTCTCTGCGCACGCGGCGCCGACTGCTGGAAAATCATCCCTCCACAGTGTCCCGCCGAAATAGTGGGATGAGACGCCTGCTATGACAGCCGTCTGCAAAAACGCTGCCGCCCACCCTGCCGCCTGCGGAGTTAACATAACACCGGCTTTGCCGGTCTCGGACGCGAGGAGCGGGGGATGCGGGCGTTTGTGATGACATGCGTGCTCCGCTTCTGGCCCTCTCCTTTCTCTTTTGCCTCGTTGTTGCCTCAATGGCTGCGGATGAATCCGCATTGATGAAGCAGGGCGTGAAGCTCTTCATGGACCGCGAGTATGTCATTGACGAAATGCCGGAGGCGGTGCGTGGGTTGCCGTTTCATCGCACGAGTATCGACAAGATCGATGTTTCGGTGACGAAGCCCGGAACACTGCTGGCACTCACGCCTGCTCAGAGGCCGGAATCGGGGCCATACAGTCAGGAAACGGCGCTGCAAAATGCGGGGTTCACTCGTGTCGAGGCACCCTTGGCACAGCTCTTTCCAGGGGAGGTGAATCGCGTGAGCCTGTATCGCAAAGCGGTGAAGCAGGGCGAGCGGCTGAAGTTCAAGAAGATGGTGTTGCTGGTGCTCGGAGATGGGGCGGAGCTTCGGGAGGAGGATGGAATGACGCCCTCGGTCATCATGAACCCCGGCGCGGAGTTTCAAGACGAGACGCGGCCCGGCGCGATGATCATCGGCATGGATCGCACGGCGAAGGGACGCATCTGGGGCTGCTGGACGGGCACGGGGGACAAGAAAGATGGTTATTTCCTGCTGGCGACGAGCGATGACGATGGCGCGTCGTGGTCGAAGCCTCGTCTCGCCGTGGGCGCACGCACTGAGCTGGCGCAGAAAATCAGCGGGGCGCTGGTGGGGAATCTGTG
The DNA here is from genome assembly GCA_964452755.1 of uncultured Prosthecobacter sp. Lineage (GTDB taxonomy): Bacteria > Verrucomicrobiota > Verrucomicrobiia > Verrucomicrobiales > Verrucomicrobiaceae > Prosthecobacter. The sequence goes on from CAYVQY010000005.1 coordinate 163,922, forward strand.
GACCGATCCGAAGGGGCGTCTTTGGTTGTTCTTTGACCAGCAACTCGGCGATGCGCGGGACCGAATCACGAACTGGTTCATCCGCTGCGATGATCCTGATGCGGCGGAGCCTGCGTGGAGCCAGCCGGTGATGTTTGCGGAGGGTTGCACGCTGAACAAACCGACCGTGCTCAAAAACGGCGACTGGCTGCTGCCGGTGTCCGATTGGCGGAAGAAAACGGCACGGGTTTTTGCATCGACCGATGAAGGTGCCTCATGGAAGGAGCGCGGCAGCTTGCAGTTCCCGGATTGGCAGTTCGACGAACACATGACGGTTGAGCTGAAGGATGGCCGCCTGTGGATGCTCGCCCGCACCAGCGGTCAGCCGCATGAGAGTTTTTCCACGGATGGCGGCAAGACCTGGGGCGAGCCGAAACTGGCCGAGACAGTGCAAAACGTGAGTTCACGCTTCTTTCTGCGTCGTCTCAAATCAGGTCGTATCCTGCTCGTGAAAAACGGCTCGCCCACCGAGCGCCTGCTGAAGCGAACGCACATGTCCGCCTGGCTCTCCGAGGACGAGGGCCAAACGTGGAAAGGCGGCCTGCTTCTCGATGAACGCAACGCGGTGTCGTATCCCGATGGCTTTGAATCGCCCGACGACCTCATCCACATCCTCTATGACTGGAACCGTCACACCGACGCGGAGATCCTGATGGCAAAGTTTCGCGAGGAAGATGTGCTCGCTGGCAAGGTCGTTTCGAAGGACGCGAAGCTGCTCATGCTCGCGAACAAGGCCACGGGCCCGAAGCCTGAGAAGCTCCACAACGGCATCGAGCTGTCGCTGCCTTGGCCACCACCTTTCCGCGATCCGAACTCCGCCGAGCCGATGGAAGTGCCGTATTTGAAGCGACCACCGAAGACGATCCCCATCGACGTGGGCCGCCAGCTCTTCGTGGACGACTTCCTCATCGAGAAAACCACGCTCAAGCGCACTTTTCATCAGGCGAAGAAGTTTGCGGGCAATCCGGTCTTCAAAGCGGAGACGGAGCGCGAGCTGGGCAAATCCACGGAAGGTGAGAAGGGCGAGGAGGCGACCACCTTCACCGGCCAGGGCGGCGTGTTCTACGATCCAGGCGAAAAGCTCTTCAAGATGTTCTACGTGGCTGGCTGGCGCGGGCCGCTGTCGCTCGCCACGACCACGGACATGAAGACATGGACGCGCAAAGGCCCGCTGCTGTCCGAAGGTCTGCGCTGGACCGGGCCAAAACTCGCCACCGGCGGCTCCGACAACTGCGTGTGGCTCGACTTGAACGCAAAGAATCCCGCCGAGCGGCTCAAATACCTCACCTGCTGGCTGCATGTGCCGAAAGAGCAGCGGCCCGATGACTTCATGCACTCGCTGCATGTCTCCGACGGCAAGACATGGTCTGACGCCGTGCCCACGACCGCTGCGATGGATGACTACTGCTCGTTCTTCTACAATCCTTTCCGCGAGAAGTGGGTCTTTAGCATCAAGAAAGGCACCTCACGCGGCCGCAGCCGTCGCTACTTCGAAAGCGATGACTTCCTCAAAGGCGCGGATTGGGAAAAGAGCGTGTATTGGACCAGCACCGACAAACTCGACCTTCCCGAGCCGCAGGGCCGCTATCCCGGCGCGGGTGAGCCCGCGCAGCTCTACAGCCTGAACGCGGTCGCGTATGAAAGTCTCATGGTCGGCATGCACTACATCCATCGCGGCCCAAAGAATGAAATCTGTGACAAGGGCAAGTTCCCAAAGCTGCTCGATCTCGAGCTGGGCTTCAGTCGCGACGGCTTTCATTGGGATCGCCCGGATCGCAGCGGGTTCATTGTTGGATCACGCACGGAGGGTTCCTGGGATCGCGCGTATCTTCACGGCACAGCGGGTGTTTTCGTCGTGCTCGATGACCAGCTCGTCTTTCCCTACATGGGCACCAGCGGCATCGCGCCGAGCGGGCATCGCGGCATGTACACCGGCGGCAGCATCGGTCTTGCCACACTGCGTCGCGATGGTTTTGCGAGCATGGATGGCTCTGGAGAGCTGACGACGCGTCCGGTGAAGTTCAAAGGCAGGCATCTCTTCGTGAATGTGAACGGGGAGTTGCGCGTTGAAGTGCTCGATGAAGCTGGAAAGGCGCTGATAAGCTCCAAGGTGGCTGCTGGTGACGAAACGAAGCTCAAAGTCGAATGGGCTGACGGTATTGACCTTGCTGACCTGATTGGTAAGCCGGTGCGATTCCGCTTCCATCAGACCAAGGGCTCGTTGTATGCCTTCTGGGTCACGTCGGACGAAAACGGCGCCAGCGGCGGCTACGTCGGTGCGGGCGGGCCGGACTTTGGCGGCGTGAAAGACATTTCCAACTAGCCTTTCATGACTCGATTTTTCAACTGGTTCAACAATCTCTACCCCGTGTGGCTCGTCACGCTGGCGGTCATCGCGTTTTTCAAGCCGCAGACGATGCTGTGGTTCGACAAGCCGTGGATCCTCTGGTCGCTGGCGGCGTCGATGCTCGGCATGGGCCTCACGCTGAGCCTCGATGACTTCCGGCGCATCGGCCAGATGCCGGGCTGTGTCGCGCTCGGTTTTGGCGCGCAATACACCCTCATGCCGTTGTGCGCATGGCTGGTCACAAAGCTGCTCAGCCTGGAGGCCGGCCTCGCGGTCGGCCTCATTCTCGTAGCGAGTTGTCCGGGAGGCATGGCGTCAAACATGATCAGCTACCTCGCGCGGGCGAATGTGGCGCTGTCCGTCATCCTCACGCTGTGCTCCACGGTGATGTCTTTTGTTTTCACGCCGCTCTGGACGGGCTGGCTCGCCGGGACGTATGTGCCAGTGGACAAATGGGGCCTGTGCCTGTCTGCGTTGCAACTTGTCGTCGCGCCGGTGATGCTCGGCGTGCTCATTCGCTGGCGTCTGCCACGCACGGCGGACAAGATCGGCGCCTGCGGTCCCACGGTTGCGGTGCTTGCGTTCACGCTGGTCACCGGCGGCATCGTGGCGGCGAGTGCGGAGGCCATCGCGGCGAATTTTGGCAGGCTCGCCCTCTCCGCCTTCCTGCTACACATCTTCGGCTTTGCGGTCGGCTATGGCCTGACCAAACTCATGCGCTATCCGGAGTCCGTGGCTCGCACTGTCAGCATTGAAGTCGGCATGCAAAACGGCGGCATGGCGGCCTCCCTGGCGAAACAGCACTTTCCCACGATGCCGCTCGCGGCCGCCGCGTCCGTCTTCAGCGGTGTCATGCAAAACATCGTCGGCGGCATCATCGCCTCCTGGTGGAAACGCCGTTCTCCCTCCGCATGAGCCGCAGGGACATCTACTATTGGAAATGCGACCGCCCTGCGGCGTTTCACGGCACGCAGTCGCGTGGTGACTCTGATGTGGAGATCGAGCGGCAGCTTCGGGATGCCTTGCGGAAGCACTTCGGTGCCAAGGCGGTCGTTTTGAGCACTGGAGCCGGGCAGGGGAATCACCTCACCTGGAATGCCGACGTGGATGGCCAGCCGATGTTCGTGCGTGTCGAGAACGGGCCCGAGCAGGACGATCATCTTTCTGTGGAGTCCGCTGTACTTGATCTTGTGCGCACAACGGGCGTGCCCACACCACGAGTGTTTGGCTGCGATGCATCACGGAGTCGTGTTCCGTTCGCGTGGCAGGCGCTGGAGCGGATCGCGGCACCGGATCTGAACCATTGGTTCAAACTCGGCACTCTCGATGTGGCGCGGATCGCGTTCGACATCGGCGCGGCCGTGGCGAAGTGGCAAACGGTCACGTTTAAGGGCTTCGGAATCCTAGAGTGGTCCGCACGGCCCTCTGTGCGGTGCGAAAGCGTGGAGACGTTCGGAGAACCGCACAGAGGACTGTGCGGACCACTTTTGTGTGGCTCTCGTTCCTCCTACACCGACTACTTCCATCTTCGTCTTGAAGAACATCTGCACTTTTTGAAGGCTCGCGGCTTTTTGACGAACGCGGATGAGATCCGCAGTGAGATTCACCATCACCACCCGCTTTTCGATATCGCTACCGGCTTCCTCATACACAAGGACCTCGCACTCTGGAACATCCTCGGCACGCGAGATCAGATCGCCGCCTTCATCGATTTCGACGACGCCATCAGCGGCGATCCGATGGATGACCTTTCGCTGCTGGCCTGCTTCCACGACGCGACGTTTCTCCAGCGGGCGTTCGAGGGCTATCAAAGCGTTCGCAGCCTGCCTGAAGAGCATCTCCGCCGTTTCTGGCTGCACCTGCTGCGCAACATGATCGTGAAGGCCGTCATCCGCGTCGGTGCAGGTTATTTTGACCGCGATGGCGGCTTCTTTCTGATCTCATCCGGCAGTTCCGGTCAATCGCTTCGCGAAACCACGCTCTCCAGGCTCGCGCTCGCATTGCGCGGCTTGCGTGAAGGCTTCGGCCTCGACATTCTCCAATCATGAAAACCCACATCGGCACCTTCATCTCCATCGGTTCGCCCGCCGTCACCGAACTCGCGGCGGAAGTCGGCTTTGACTGGGTGTTGATCGATCTGGAGCACGGCTGCGAATCCGAAGCCGCGCTGCCGAATCAACTGCGTGCTCTGCGCGGCAGCCAGACGCTGGGCATCGTGCGAGTCAGCGCTCCACACCCTGATCTGATCAGCCGTGTGCTCGATTGGGGCGCGGATGGTATCATGGTGCCGCATGTGGATACCGTGGCGCAGGCGCAGCACTGCGTGGACGCGGCCTGTTATCCGCCGAAGGGCCGTCGCGGGGTCTCGCGCACCGTGCGTGCTTATGGCTATGGCATGAGGCTTCCATCAGGCGAGATGCCGAAGCCGATCATTCTCGCGCAGATTGAAACGGTCGAGGGTGTGTCGAATGCGGATCAAATCGCGGCGGTGGAGGGCATTGATGCATTGTTCATCGGTCCGGCCGATTTGAGCTATGATCTCAAGGCGCGGAATTCACCACTGGCCTATGATGATTGCGTCCATGCCATCTCCAAAGCCGCGAGGGATCATGGCAAAGGCTGCGGCATCCTCGTCCGCCATGCGGATGACAAGGAAAAGCTCAAGGCGCTCGGCTTCACCTGGCTGGCGATGGATTCCGACCTCTCGCTCGTGCGTGAGGGCTTCAGGCGTAATCTGGAGTTGGCGCGGAGTTGGTGAATCAGTGCGCTTGGAGCCAGTTCGTGCCGGTGCCGGCTTCGACTTCGACGGGCACACCTTCGAGCGGCAGGGCGTTTTTCATGGCTTCGAGAATAATGGTTCGCGCCTTCTCGACTTCGCTTTCGGGCATTTCGAAGAGGAGTTCGTCATGCACCTGGAGCAGCATGCGGGTTTGGAGGCCGGCCTTGGTCAGGGCGGCATCGACGTGGATCATGGCGAGCTTGATCATGTCGGCAGCGGTGCCTTGAATCGGCGTGTTCATGGCGACGCGCTCGGCACCGCCGCGGATCGTGGCGTTGGCGCTGGTGATGTCGCGGATGCTGCGGCGGCGCTTGGTGAGGGTCTCGACGTAGCCGTGCGTCCTGGCGTCGGCGACGATCTGATCCATGAAGCTCTTCACACCGGGGAACTGTTTGAAGTAGTTTTCGATGATGGTGGCGGCCTCCCCGCGCGGGATGCCGAGGCGCTGGCTCAGGCCGAAGGCGGAGATGCCGTAGATGATGCCGAAGTTCACCATTTTGGCCGTGCGGCGCATCTCGGGCAGGACGCCGTCGAGTTCGACGCCATAGACGCGGGCGGCGGTGGCCTGATGAATGTCGAGACCTTGGGTGAAGGCCTCGATCATGGCCTTGTCGCCACTCAGGGCGGCCATGACGCGGAGTTCGACCTGGGAGTAGTCGGCGCTCATCAAGACCCAGCCGTCTTCGCCGGGGACGAAGGCCTTGCGGATTTTGCGGCCGAGATCGGTGCGGATGGGAATGTTCTGCAGGTTGGGATTGCTGCTGGCCATGCGACCCGTGGCGGCCATGAGCTGATGGAAGGTCGTGTGAATGCGGCCGGTGACCTTCGAGACGGCGTGCGGCAGGGCTTCGACGTAGGTGTTGTTCAGCTTGGTGACTTCTCGGTAGTCGAGGATGTCCTGAATGATGGGATGCAGGCCGGTGAGTGACTGGAGGACCTGCTCGTTCGTCTGGTACTGGCCGGTGGCGGTTTTCTTCGGTTTCTCGATGAGTTTGAGCCGCTCGAAGAGCACCTCACCGAGTTGCTTGGGACTGTTGAGGTTGAATGGGCCGCCTGCGTGTTCCTGAATGCGCTTCTGCAGCTCCTGCGCGGTCTTTTCGAGTTCGATGCCGTATTCACGAAGCGCCTGCACGTCGATCTTCACGCCGTAGTTTTCCATCTTCGTGAGCACGGGCAGCAAGGGTGCCTCGATGGATTCGAAGACGTACTGCTGCTCCTTCAATTCCGAGCGCATCTTCGCGGCGAGCTGCCAGGTGACATCCGCATCCTCGGCGGCGTAGTCGGCGACCTTGCGGGCATCCTCTGCGGCGACATCTGCCATGGTGGACTGGCTGAAGAGGTCGTCCTTCTCAGTGCCGATGAGGCTGGTGATCGGCACGGGGGTGTAGTGCAGGTAGGTCTCCGAGAGGTAGTCCATGCCGTGACGCTGATCGGGGTCGATGAGCGAGTGCGCGAGCATGGTGTCGAAGTAGGGCCCGGCGACTTCCACGCCGTGCGCGAGGAGCACGCTGAGGTCAAACTTGAGGTTGTGGCCGATTTTCTCGCTGCCTTCCCGCGTGAGCACGTCGCGGAATTCTTCGAGCACGGCCTTCGCTGCGGCTTTTTCACGCGGGAAGTGCACGAACCAGCCTTCGTGGGCTTTCCATGAAAAGGCGATGCCGACGATCTGCGTGTCGCGTGGATCCAGGCCGGTGGTTTCCAGGTCGAAGCAGAAGGATTTCTGTTCGGCGAGGAGCTTGAGGAGGTTTTGACGTTCCCCGGCGCTTTGGACCAGATGATAAACGTGCGGGATGTCGGCGATGGTGGTCAGTTTGGCCTCTTCGGGGGGCGTGACCTGCTCCGTGGCGAAAAGCTCGCCTTCGGGAGCTTCGGCGGCGGCTTTGCGACCGCGACCGGCTTTGAAGTCATCGCCAAAGAGGCGGCGTCCGAGGGCGTTGAATTCGAACTCGGTGAGGAAGGCCTTCAGCGCTTCGTCGTCGTGGGGTTTGACGACGAGATCGGCGAGTTCCGCGTCGAAAGGCGCATCGGTGAAGATGGTGGCGAGTTTTTTGGAGAGGATCGCGTCTTCGCGACTGGCTTCGAGTTTTTCCTTCTGCTTGCCTTTGAGCTTGTCGGTATTGGCCAGGAGGTTTTCCACGCTGCCGAACTGCTGGATGAGGGCGGTGGCGGTCTTTTCGCCGAAGCCTTTGACGCCGGGGATGTTGTCCACGGCATCGCCCATGAGGGCGAGGATGTCGATGACCTGTTCCGGGCGCTCGATGCCCCAGCGCTGGCAAACTTCAGGCACGCCGAGGATTTCCACGTCGCCACCCTGGCGTCCGGGTTTGTAGATTTTGACGTGTTCGGTGACGAGCTGGCCGAAGTCCTTGTCCGGAGTGACCATGAAGGTTTCGAGGCCGGCCTTGTCCGCACGGGCGGCAACGATGCCGATGATATCGTCGGCCTCGTAGCCGTCACGCACGAGGAGCGGGACGTTCATGGCCTGGAGGAGGCGCTTCACCTGCGGGATGGCCATGGCGATGTCCTCCGGGATCTCCTCGCGCTGGGCTTTGTAGTCCGGGAACATCTCATGGCGCGGTGTGGGCGCGGATGTGTCAATGGCGACGCCGAGATGCGTGGGCTTTTGATTGTGCAGGATGTCCAGCAGCGTGTTCGCGAAGCCGTAGAGGGCGGAGGTGTTCACGCCATCGCTGGTGCGGATGGGGTTCTTGATGAAGGCGAAATGGGCGCGGTAGATGAGCGCCATCGCGTCGAGGAGGAAAAGCCGGTCAGACATTGTGCGGAGGGTAGGCGGTTGGGGGAGGGGCGCAAACGATGCTACCGTGACTCTTCGTCAGGTGGCCGTTTCTCCCGCTCGCGGGCCTCGATTTCGTTTTCGTGCTCGCGGGCCTTGGAAAGGGCTGCGGCGAGGAGGCCGGTGGGCACGGCGACGATGCCGAGACCGATGATCAGGATGAGAGAGGTGAAGATGCGGCCGCCGGCGGTGATGGGAAAGGAGTCCCCGTATCCGACGGTGGTGAGGGTGACGACGGCCCACCAGAGGGAATGAAAGACGGATGAGAAAACCCGGGGCTGGGCTTCATGCTCGAACTGATAGATGCCTACGGCCGCGAGGTAGAGAACGATCAGCGCTGCGGCCCCGAAGAGGATCAGCTCCTCGCGTGCGTAGATGAAGGCCTGGTGGATGCGGCGGGCGGCTGCGGAGTAACGCGTCAGCTTGAAGATTCTGAAGACGCGCATGAGCCGAACGGCCCGCATGCTGCGCAGGTCAAAAGCCAGACCGAGGTAGAACGGCAGGATGGCGGCCAGATCGATGAGGCCCATGAATGAGAACAGATAGCCGAGGCGCCGCCGCGAGAGGACCAGGCGGGCGACGAATTCGACGGTGAAGATGATCACGCTGAGCGCCTCAAATCCCGCCAGCATCCGCCGGGAGGTGGTTCCGAGGTCGGGCAGAGTTTCCAGGGCAAACGAAAGGAGATTGGCCAGAATGAGCAGGTGGAGGAAGCCTTCCAGGCGTCCGAACTGTGCGCGGCCTTTTTCGTCGTGGGTGAGCATGCCTGACGGTGCCGAATGCGGGGCGTCCTTCAAGTGCCGCGGAGCACTGTGGCGTGCTCGACGATGGCCAACGCGGCTTCCGTTTCGTCGTTGACGACATGCGTGGCTCCGAGTCGTTTCAACCGCTCGACGTCCGAACTGAAGCGCGCCCGGGCCAGCACGGCGATGTCCGGCCTCAAGGCGCGAATGGACGAGAGGGCCTGGGCGTTGACGGTGGCGTCGGGGAAGGTAAGGGCGACGAGGCGGGCGTATTTCAAGCGGGTCAGTTCCCAGGTCTCCTCGTGCGACGCATCGGCGAAGAGGACGGTCATGCCCTGGCGCTGAAGGCTGCGCACGGTGTCCGCATTCAGTTCGACGACCAGTGTTGGCACGCCGGCATTCAGCAGCGCTTTGTTCAGCCTTTCGCCCACCGGCCCATGTCCGCAGATGATCGCATGCTCAGTCATGCCGGAGAGTCGCTGCCGCAGGGTGCCCGGGTCGAAGTGGGCCGTCTTTCCGCGACCCCAGCCAAAATTGTTGACCAGCCAGTCGCCGAGGCCCGGCCCGGCTTTCAAAAAAGCTGGGAGCAGGCCCATCGAGAGGGCACTCGCCGCGAGCAGGGTCTGCTGAGTCGCGTCACTCCAGAGCTGCGCCGCTCCTGCCTGCTGAAGAAGCACCAGGGAGAACTCCCCGGCGCTGCAGAGGCCGATCCCCGCCATGAGGGCCGGCCGGTGTACGAGCCCAAGCCGCCGTGCGATCGTTGTGATGATGACAGCCTTGGTGAGCATGAGGCCGAGGGTGAGTGCCACGATGGGCTGCCAGAGAGCCAGCGCCGCTTTCAAATCAATCATCAGGCCCACCGAAACGAAAAAGAGCGTCAGAAAGAGGTCCTTCAATGGCATCACATCCGCTAGGATGCGGTGTTTGAAAATGGATTCGCTCACAGCCAGTCCCGCGACGAAAGCCCCCAGCGCCAAACCCAGTCCCAGCAGTCCGCCGATGAAAGCCAGTCCGACGCAGGAGCCGATGACCGTGAGAGTGAAGAGCTCGCGATTGCGAGTCTGCGAGACCGCATTGAGCACCCAGGGAATGACCCAGCGGGCGCCCACCCCGGCGAGAACGACAAAGGCACCGCCGCGCAATCCCAGCGAGCCCAGGCGGGGCAGGAGGCCCCCCTCGGCTCCTTCGTGGGGCAGGAGCAGCGGTAGGAAAAGGAAGAAAACAATGATGAAGAGGTCCTGAAAGATCGCCACCGCCAGAGCCATGCGGGCGCCGGGGCTGGCCTCTAGCCCCATGTCCTGGAAGCTCTTCAAGCTCACGGCCGTCGAACTCATGGCCAGCGCGACCGCGAGGATGACGGACCCCTGCCAGGGCAAATGCAGTAAGGTGGAGGCGGTGCCTGCGAGCGCAATGCACAGCCCCATCTGCCACCCGCCGCCGACGAATGCAAAACGCCCCAGAAATCGAAGCTCACCCAGGGAAAACTCCAGACCCAGCGTGAACATGAGCAGAACCACCCCGAACTCCGCCATCTGGGAGACCCGCTCGTGGGATTCCCCGCCGCCGAGGAAGTCCAAAACGCCGGAATTGGCGATGATGACTCCGCAGATGAAGTAGCCTGCAAGCATCGACTGCCGCAGCCTCAGCAGCAGCAGCGAGACCATCACCACCCCCGCCAGCATCAGGGCCAGCAGGGCGAAGAGCGGCGGAACAGCTTCAGCGGCGGCGAGAGGAATATGAAGCAGCATCATGCACTCGCTTGTCTCCATTCAAAACCTGCGGCAGGCAAGCACTGGTCGGCAAAAAATCCTTTGGAGCAACGAGCGCCAACGCGGGGGAAACCGGTCTTCAGGCCTGAAAACAGATTGCCGCAGAGAGACAGATGTCTGGCTCGCGGCAAAATCTGATCTACAGGTTTTTAACGAAGAGTCCGTTGGACCAGAGACTCTCTCCCGTGGCCGTAGAAGCCGTCTCGTAAAGGCCGACCAGAGAGTACCCGCTTTCCGCCATGAACGCGAGCTGGTCCATGTAGGAGCCCTGGCCGTCGTAGTGGCTTTTGAAGATCATTTCCGTGAATATGAGATGGATCTTCCCGGCCTTGAGCAGCTCCCGCCCCCCCTGAAGAATCAGGAGATCGTAGCCCTCGGCGTTGATCTTGAGCACGTTGATGGCGTCCCAGCCCGCAGAGGGCACATACTCGTCCAAGCTGCGCATTTCAACGTCGATGGACTCCGTGCCATCGGGCTCGGCGTCCTCCAGCCCTAAAAACGAGCTTTCCTCATGATGTTGGCGAACGAAAAAACGCGCGACTTTGCGTTCGGGACCGAAGGCAAGCTGATGTGCCGTGGCATTCGGAAAGCGTTCCATATTCTTTCGCAGCACCTCGTAGCTGGAGGGCGTGGGTTCGAAGCAGTGCAACTCGGCTTCAGGAAAGCCCCGGGCCAGCCGCTTGCTCGTCTGGCCTCGGTTCGCACCGATGTCGGCAATGATCCTGGGAGTCAGTCCTCGAGCCTTCAAGATGGCGTTGGCGTCCTGAATCCAATCCAATCCGAAAATTGGGCGGTATTTACTCCGCTTCCAAATCTGAACTTTGGCAGGCTGGAGAATTCTGTTCAGAAGTTGAATGAAGGTCATGGCGTGTGGATTCTGGTAGAGGAGGTTAAACAGTATTTTCGATCGAATGACAACAATCTCAGGCCATGGAAGTGGGCCAGTACGCTGTCAAGACGGTTCACGGAGGCTATGTCCTCTTTTTTGTGGCGCTCTCGGGCAGTGGGTGCATGACGGATCCTACGCCTCTCCTGACCAAGTGTGTTCTGAACCACGAGGCGATTTTCATTCTCCGCTTCAGAAGGCTGCGGCGCATTCGGGAAAGCTGGCTGTCAGATTGGTTTGGGCAGGGTCTTCGGAACAGATTGGGTTTCAAGCCATGGCTGGCGAGAAACTCCACCGCCGGCTGCTTCCAGAAGAGTCCACGAACGCTTTCGCAATAGGTGAAGATAGGAGTGCTCCCTTCATTCATGTAGTACACACCCGGCTCGTAGGCGCGGTTTCTGGCTCGAAGACTCGACTCGACCTGCCAGATGTTTTTGCCAGGCTGCGCCATTTCTCGCAAAAAGTCCGTTCTCCAGATCGAAAGGTTGAGGCCTGCGTGCAGGTTTTCGTCACCACCACTGACCCTGAAATCGGTGCCGGGCACCAGATCACCGACTCCACCGAATTGATCCACTGCGAGGTATTTTCCTCCGATACGGTTTAGGTTTCGGCATGCGGCGAGGACGCGCTCCTCGTCCACCGGCGTCTTGAAGAGAAAATCCTCTAGGACAAGAATGACGTATTCCGACGAGACGCTTTCGAGTCCTTTTTGCAGATTGCTGGACCAATCCAGGTCGGGCCCCACAGCAACGGACTGAACTCGCTCGTCGTCGTAGGTCATGTGGTTGCTCAGCAGCCTGATCGGGATCGAAGGCGATTTCCAGGCGGTGAAGAAAAAATGGAAGAAAAAGGGCCAAATATCGCTGTACGAATCGCAGGATGATACAAGCACGGAAGCACTGGGTTCGCTGGCTGGATTTATGGTGGGCATTCGAGGGATGCGTCTCATTGTGACCCGGCTGGAGCAACCAAAATCTCCCGCATTGTCGAAACCCCGCTTGATTCTAGCCCGATCACTTTCATAGCTCGACGCGCAGATGCTTCGCGGACTACAATTCCTGCTCTACAGGCTCAGACTTTTTCTTTGGCTCTTCACTCATCCCAGTGTCACCGCCTCTGTCGGAAAAAAATGGGCGCGGAGAATCGCGGATGTGTGCCTGAGTTCCGACAACGCGTTCATCCCGCGCACAGCAGATGCGGGCAGTGTTCATGATGGACTCCAAATCATGCACAATGGAATGCCGATTCGCCAGGGATGCTACTATGGAGAAGGAATTGAGCTGATGCTCAGAATCAACCGGGGCGTCCACGAACCCCAAGAAGAGCGTGTTTTCGGCGAGTTGATGAAAATACTGCCCGATGGGGCTGTGATGATGGAACTGGGTGCCTACTGGGCCTTCTACTCAATATGGTTCCAACGTAGTGTCCCCAATGCACGCTCCATTCTAGTCGAGGCCTCGGCAGAGAACCTCGAAGCAGGCAGGTCGAACTTCGCCATCAACGAAATGACAGGCTCTTTTATTCACGGGGCGGTCTCCGACAAGCCTGGGGCCGCCGCCGATGGTACCCGGCTCGTTTCCGTTGATGAACTGATGACGGAGTTCAAGCTGGACCATCTCGACGTTCTACATAGCGATATTCAGGGACATGAATTGGAGATGCTCGAGGGGGCGGTCATGACTCTGGGGCGTCAAAAGGTAGATCATGTCTTCATTTCCACCCACATTGACAGCCGCCTCCACCGTCGTTGTGTGGAACGACTAAAGGAGTGGGGCTATGAGATCCTTCAGTCCATCGACCTCGATGAGACCTTTTCAGATGACGGATTGATTGTCGCCCGCAGACCCAATGCCGCGAAGCTGCCGCCGATGCGGCTTTCCCGACGCTATCGAAGGTTTTCCCAGCGCCACGAAAGCTAGGCTGTCCACCATTCACAGATCACATTGTATGAATTCCAGAAGCGCAAAGAGTATCATCAGGTCTTTGACTAGCATTCAGTTCCGAGCTGGGCGATCCAAGGTCAAGAGACTCCTCGGGCGTTTGATTGAAGATCGGCAGGTCGTTGCCGATCTCGAGCCCGGCCTCAAACTCGCCCTCGATCTGGACAAGGGGCTGCAAAACTTCTTTTTCTGGTTCCCTGAAGAATATGAGCCTGCCCTCCAGTGGTCGATCCGTAATCTGCTTCCGCTGGGTGGCTCCTTTGTCGATTGCGGATCCAACACCGGTCTTTTCGGCCTTTATGCAGTTCATCGACGAATCGCGCGCTCATACTTCATTGAACCGCATCCCCGCCTGGCGCAGGAAATTCGCGGTAATATCAGTCTCAATGGATTTGACGAGCAATGTGTCGTCCATGAAGTCGCGGCCTCTTCCCAACCCGGCAGGATGCAGTTGATGATGTACGAAGGGCGGGAACGGATGTCAGATGGAGTTCACCGCCTCGTTTCTGGTGGTGAAGGGGGCAGGGAGGCAAGACTCGTCGATGTTAAAGTCACTACTCTGAAGGAACTCATGATTCAGAACGGCCTAGCACACTTGGACTTCCTTAAAGTGGACGTGGAGGGGCATGACATGCAGGCCTTGGAGGGGTTGGACGACTACCTGGATCCCAAGCGCATCAGCTGCATCTATGTGGAAAGTTCCGACACTTTCGATCTGGTTCGTTCAAAGGGCTTTGTTCCCTTTCAGACCCGCAAGATCTACATTGATGAACTACTGCGATCCAAGAAGCGGCATAATGGCGTTGGCTACTTTGAAGCTGCCGAGTGCGGTTCCGAGAACATTCTCTGGGTCGCGCCCAACAGCCTTCAGGAGAAGCTGGTGCAGCATAATGTGCGCGCCTGGCAGGGCATCCGCAAAGGAGAAAGTTAACATGAATGAGAGGGAAAGCCCTCGCCTGCATCATGATTCACGTTCAGCGGCATTATAAACATGTGAGCATATGAATCCCACTTTTGTCGGACGGCTTGAAATATTTGTGTCGCGCTCTAGTGGCAAGGGTGATCTTTTGCACATGCCAAATCCGCAAGTTCGGCGCTTCTTGTTCCCATGGTTCGCTTTTCTACAAGGAAAAAATGCCGGTGATTTATGCAGGATTTCGGATGGCACACAAATCGAAAAACGGATCACCGTATCTGTCCAGGATAAACAAGTCCGGCCAACTGGCATTAAGCCATGAAACGAAAGATACTTCGGAATGCTTTTGAGCGGATGCTGCACGACGCCAGTCGTTCCATTCGGGGGATCCCGGACTGCATAGAAAACGCGAAAACTATCGGTCTCGAGGAGGAGCCTTTACTGACAGGAGGAACCGCTTCCGTTTCTTTGGATGATGAGAATAAGTTTTATCAAGACACACTGCCGCCATCAATGACACGCTGGAGCAGCGTGTCATTGTATCACCTTAAAGGTGCCCGGGTAGTCGGTGATCAGGGCAATGTATTCACCGGCGAGGGCAAACTACTCCGGATCTGTCCCAGCCTGGAGCGCATGGACCTGGCTAAAGTACGCAAGCCCATTCCCTGGATGGCCCAGCGGATGAGCGGTCCGGTCTTTCATCTCACAGGCCGTGATCACGAAAATCATGGACACTTTCTCATGCAGCATCTTCCGCGATTAATGGCGGCTAGATCATTCCTCCAGAAGTATGGGCTGGAACCTAAAATCTTAGTGGCTCCAGGCCATGAAAAATGGCAGGGCAGATACCTGTCAGCCTTTGACATTGATGCTCGGAGAATTGTTCCCTGCAGTACAGGCACTGTGCATGTCGATGACTTGCTTTATGTGCCCATGATATGGGAAAGCGGTCACCTTGGTCCGCCCGATCTCTATCGCCAGATGCAATACTGCTTTCGCCGTCTTGCCGGGGTGATGGATGATGTCACGCCCAAGGGGCGGCCTCTTTTTGTCAGCCGAAGTGATGCACCCACACGTCGTCTGAGCAACGAGACAGAGATCATCAACATCTGCCGACACCTATTAGGCGAGATCGACGTCATCAACCTGCGGGAGGTCCCTATCGCAGAGCAGATCCGCCGTTTTGCAGAAGCGCCGCTGGTGATCGGGCCACAGGGGCAAGGGTTGACGAGCATTGCCTTCGCAGCAAACAGCAGGATGCTGATTCTGGAGGCTGGGCAATCTCCGCATGAAAATGGCTGGGCCTCTACCTATCGTGATTTTGCTCACTTTACTGGTAATTCGGCTTTGCGTATGCTCTCTGGCCAACCTTGGCCGAACGACGGTGATTGGGTGTTTCCGCCAGCGTTTTTCGCACAGCAACTTCGTCGTGTCATCTCCCTAGGGCTTCATTTGCATCGACCATCTGTCCCCTTTTAGCATGAATACACCTGCTGAAGACCATAATTCTAAAGCTTCCTGGATCGGGCCGCGAGTCCCGGTATATGAGAATCAACATCAGAAGATCAGCCGAGTGCGGGTAGATTTTAAAGGGTATTCGAAAGAAATCTACGTCAACGATACAGGTGCGCGTGCCGGAGTACTTTTCCTCCACGAAGAGAAGGTTCTTTTGGTCCGACAATTTCGCTATTTGATGCGCGATCTAGCATGGGAAATTCCCGGTGGCAGGGTTGACGATCACGAGTCGATTGAATTCGCTGCCGCACGCGAGGCATTTGAAGAGACAGGTCTGCGTTGCCATTCCATCAGCCCGCTAATTTCGTACATACCAGGTCTCGACTGTTCTGACAACCCCACACACATTTTTCTCTGCACCGAATTTGAAGAATTCTTGAACTCCGACGACCAGAATGATTCGAACGAAATTGCAGACTTTTCGTGGCTGCCTTTTGGAGACTGTCTCCGAATGGTTTTTGAGAAAAGAATTTTAGATTCGATGACGATTACTGCGCTGCTGGCGTGTCATGCGGCTCGTTCGCTGCCAGATCTCGATTCAGTTCGAAAGTAGAATGCGTTCGCGTAAATCATGACACCTTCTTCATTGCGGCGGAACTCCTGCATGAAGCCGAGCTTAAATCCCGATCGTTGCAGGAACGCGTGGGTATCGCAAAACACCGCACCTTCTTTGTAAAGCGAGCAGAAGTTGACCTCAATGTAGATTGACTCTACTCGGCTAAGGAGCTCGCCAAACCCGCGAAGGACCTTAAGTTCAGCCCCTTGCACATCAATCTTTACAAGATCAAATTTAGAAATGGCCGACATTCCAGGCACTTCGTCGAATCGACGCATCTTAATATTCGTCCTGGAAACCTCGTGAAATGGTTTTTGCAGGACCCGGTCTGCATCTCCTTCAGGATCGAGCAACGAGCTTGAGTCCGTTTTATTGAGGACGTGCAGCTCTGAATCCCCGGTTTGATCAGACAGTGCGAACGGAAAGACTTCACAGCGGGGTTCCTTCAGATAACGTTTCTTGAGAAATGCTACGGAATCTGGGTATGGCTCGAAGATTAAAATTTTTTTGGCCGGGTAGTGACGCAATATGCGGTCGGCAAACTCACCATGGTAGCCACCGACATCGAGAATCGTGTAAAATGGCCGACGAGGAAACTGACGAAAGAAGCGAAAATCGCGCCTACTGTCTCTGTTCAAAAAGAGAAGCGCTTTTCTGAATGGTGATGCCTCGATCTGTGGACTCATGAATTGTTTCGGCAGTTTTGTCGTAAGCAGTCGGCGATGTTTTCGGCGGCAGCTTCCGTAGTGTAATTGGACTCAAAGCGGAACCGGTTCTGGTTTCCCATTCGACTCATCAGTGCGGTGTCACCTGCTATCTGTAACAGACTTTCGCTCCAGGAGGCAGACGAAGAGGCGTATTTAGCACCTGCGCCCTCAGCGAGCATCTCGAGGGTTCCCGAGAGCGGTGAGGCGACGCATGGGATGCCGGTCGCCATGTACTGGAGCGCCTTGATTGGGGACTTGCCATGATTGAAAGGTGTGTCTGGTAACGGCAGGAGGCCAATCGAGAAAGATTGCAGGACACTGACTTGCTGGTCCGGGTGAAACGGAATAAAATCGATATCGAGATCAAGGTCAGGCTTTACCCCACTAAAAATTCGAATCACGACATCAGGTCTTGCATTTTTTATCGTTTTGAGCGCTGACTCAATGTGACGCAACTGGAAGTGGTTGCCAGGAGCGCCAGCCCATCCAATTACCACGGGCCCCGATACAATTTTCCGCGTGGGCCATTCTGACAAAGGCAGTGTCATGGGGAAAATCTTCACGTTGCAGTGGAACTTCTGCAAATGGGCTGCGAGGAACCCGTTAGCTGCCAGAACCGTGCTAGCGAGTTTCAGACATGAACGAAGCCTGTGTGTTGTTCTCCAACGTGTGATCGGATGATGGACTTTTTCCAGTGGATACCAAGTCGCGTCGTCGATATCGAAGATAACCGGCAACCCTGATTGCTTAATTTGGTTCCGATGGCGCCAAGAAAGCATTTTTTTTTGCACCAGGATTCCGTCGTAGTTGCGGAGGTTTTTGATGCGATTTAGTTCCGAGGCGGGTCGACAGTGCATAGCGACCCCCAGCTCACTTAGCTTAGGGATATACTGATGGATGCGAAAATGAGTGCTTGCACATGACGCGTCACCAAAAGTCAGAGCGAGCCACTTCATTTGACGTTGGAGAGGGCTGAATTCTTCAGCATACGCTGACACGCCATGATAACCTCATCAACACTGATGTCGAGCATTGAACGTTTCTCAACATCATAGAGAAATGCTGGATATTCGCGATGAAGCAACCCGCCTGGGCTGACTATTTCATAAGGGGACTTCCATGGATGCCAATGGTGCTCTATTGATGGCCCGAAAAGGGCTACCACTGGGCACTGACATGCTGCCGCAAGATGCATGGCCGCTGTATCCAACCCCACAAAAAGACTTGCCTGGGCAAGGGTCTGCGCCAGTTCACGCCAAGAGAGTTGTCCTCTAGTGGACACGGCAGATGACTTCAGTCCCATGCATATCTCATTCGTCAAGGCAATCTCCTCTGGATCAGGTCCCGAGGATATGACTAGCGACAATCCCATCGTGCTCAACTCCCTGCCGATTTCTATCCACCGTTCGGCGGGCCATGCCTTCCTTTTCCAACGCGATACAGGATGCATGACCGCGTAGGGCCTACAGGTCTCTATAGGCTGTTTGCATTTTTCGCCAATTTCAAAGCATAGCGGTGGAATATTCGGGGAGAGATCAAGATATTCCGCGATCAGCGAGTAGTCCTTCTCGACCCGGTGCATGAGGTGCCAATTCTGGCGGCTGAGCGCTGTAAAGCAGCACCGAAAATACCATGGAATCGGCCAGCCGTGAGCACTGGTACACTTATTGGTGGCATCGCTCCAACAGGTCAGCCATCTTCCGCGGCTGTTGTCTGTCAATTCGAACACCCAGTCGTAGTGCTGCGCACGTATTTTTAACAAGGAGCGAATCTGCTCAAGCCAGCCCATTCCACGGCTTTCTGCCAGTGCTGAAGACGAAATAACTTCATCGAGATCTGGGCATCCAGTAAGAATTGTCTCAGTTCCTGAGCGCACGACAGCCGTGACATGAGAGTCTGGATACCTCAGTTTGATACCGCGAATAACGGGGGTGAGCAGCAGCGTGTCACCCAGATTTTTGAGTTTGATGAGTAAAACTTTCATTGAACTCTCACACGGAAGACTCGAGAGTGAGAGGTTGGGAAATTGAGAGTCCCGACTCGTCGCCACTGAACTGAAGATGGTATAGCTTCTGATACAAGGGGGAACGATCAAGGAGTTCTTCATGCGTGCCTCTATCCAGAATACAACCCTGATCCATGACAATAATTTGGTCCGCCTCAAGAATCGTGGAAAGGCGATGGGCAATCGCGACGACGGTTTTGCCTTCGGATAAATTATGGATGGCCTCCTGAATGATTTTTTCGCTCTCTGTATCGAGTGCAGAAGTCGCTTCGTCTAGCAACAGGATTGGCGCGTTTCTCAGAATTGCACGAGCAATCGAAAGTCGCTGCTTCTGACCTCCTGACAACTTGCACCCCCCTTCTCCAACAACGGCGTCGTATCCTTCGCTGATTTGTTCAATAAACTCGTGAGCATGAGCCTTCTTTGCGGCAGCAATGACCTCTTCTACGGTGGCGTCTAAGCGACCGTAGCGGATATTTTCAAGAATTGTTGTGTGAAATAGAAATGTATCCTGACTAACGACACCGATGTTTGCCCTCAAAGAGGTCTGCGTCAGGGTGCGAATATTATGTCCGTCGAGCAATACAGCACCCTCATCAGGATCGTAAAATCGGAGAATCAGTGAGTAAAGAGTGCTTTTCCCTGCGCCACTTGGTCCAACAAAAGCGTAAAATTTTCCCGGTTCAAGCTGGAGGTCGATATTGCGAACAGCTGGCACCGTCTTCTTCTCTCCACTGTTCTCAAGGTAGGAGAACGTAGTGTTCTGAAAAGTTACTGCGCCCCTCGCTCGGCCGAATTCTACAGCATCGGGCGAATCCTCAATATCGGGCTTCTTCTCCAGCAGTTTGAAAACCATTTCAGCTGCGATCCCGGCTCTTTGAAAAAGCATTCCCATCTTGCTCAATTCTTTGAGAGGCGGGTAGATTTGTGTCAATGCCATGACCAACAGGAAAAAGTTTTCAGCTTCAAGTCCGCGCTGCCACGCATAAACCAGACCCGCGGCTATTCCAATGGAAGCAACAGACTCTACGACCGGCCCGATCAGTTCAATCTGCTTGCGCCACTTGAGCATGTGGCGAACCATGTTTTCGTTGCTCTGTTCAAATCGGTCACATTCATGACTCTCGCGTGCGTAAGACTTGACGAGTCGGATGCCGGAAAAGGACTCTTGAAGGACGACCATCATCCCGGACGATTCCCCCAGTTCCGCGTCACCACTGGAGCGGGCACGTTTACCGATTCTTATAATAGGCCACATGCAAGCTGGAAAAATAACAAGCGAAACCGTAGTGAAAACCCAGTCCTGCGCGAACAATACGACAAGAATCGAAATGATTGTCAAGGGGCGCTGAGCCAGCGTTTGAATTAGCAGCATTGCATTTTGATGAACCGCCGCCGTCATATAAATGACTGTTTGCATTAGTTCGCCGGTCTTAGCTCCACTGAAAAAGGCTGGAGACTGCCGCATGATGCTGCGGTAGGTATCGTTTCTAATTTCACTTACAACACGGCTGGCAACCCAAGCTTGCATGTAGATTGAAAGATAGCCTAAAAAACCCCTGACAAAAATCAAAATGGGAATAAACGAGCATGCTACAATGACACCAATCAATCCGATTGGTGTATCAGCCGAAAAGCCGAGTATTTCAGAAAGGTCTACTTTGCCGAAGAGAGGCAGTTTTACTGGCTCCCCCATTGTTCTCGTCTGCCCTTTTAGCACGAGCGAAAAGATCAGTTGGAAGCCTATCAACATCAACCCGTTGAATGCGGCGCTGGCCATGCCAAGTAACACGCTGAAGATCAATTTCCATCGATACGGGAATACATACTTGCCAATCGACGACCATGTTCGACGGAGAATGGTGTAAAGTTCTCCTTCTTGAAGATTTTTAAAGAGTCTCATTTGATGGCGGGTAGTAGTTCTTTGTGCTTGCGTAGGAAGTCTCTGCCAACCCGCGCAGCAGAACCGTACCCGTAGTGGCCGGGTTTAACGAGACTTAAAAATGCCATTTGCAATTTATCGTCGTTCTCATTGTATTCGCAAATGCCTGAAACGCGCTCAAACATCTCAAGTACAGCATCAGTTATTTCATCACTTGTATTATCCACAACCTGCACGCCTTCTGAATCAAAGTGCGAGGAATATCGAAGATTTGCCAAAGGTGAGTTTAATACTTCATCAAAGCTGAGTAAACGATTTTTTCGCTTGGAGAAAAGTAGTTTCGGAATTGATATGTCTCTGTGGGTGTATTGTAGTGCCGACATTGGGGCGAAGTTGACACTCACAACTGGCACGCCAAACATTGTGGAAACAATAAATAATCCTGATGTGTTTCCAACAAAAAATTTCGCTGCCGCGCAGAGCAGGATGTCCATTCGTGCGCTTCTCTGCTTTGAATGGGCGTAATCAATGACGCGGTCAATTTTCGGCAGCGGTTTTACATTCTGGTCGCCCATCCGAACAACCCAACCACCGCGTGCGACGATGGCCTGCATGGCTGGGATTAGACTCTCGATTTCAGCGTTCCTGTATGCGTGGTGGTTGTCATCGTGGGCGGCGTAGCCTGGTTCTCGATTGTGAAAACATACAAACCAATCTTCCTTTTCAACCCCCCACTCTTGCAAGGTTTCATGAAGATAGATCTTATCTTGTTCACGAAGTGCAAACAATGAACTCCTATTGCTCCATCTGCTGTAGATTTGGTATAGACTGGCGGTTTCTAGATAGGCCACCCCATAATCATGCCTCAGATTAACAAGTTCATTAATTTCAGGAAAATATTCGGTGAGGCTTTTCCATTGAGAGGCGGAAACTAGGAATGAAAACTTCTCTTCAAGATATGAAAGAAGATGCTCGTTAGCCACAGATTCTTTCGATATAATAAAACCAGTAAATTTTGGGGAGATTCCATTGAGAATCGACTCCTTCAACCAAACATCGGTTTCTAAAGCGAGGTGACCGATGCGTTCAGGAAGTGTGGTCTTAAACAAACAAATATTTGCTTGTTTCATTACGTCGATGAACGTCGCAACTAATGTATGTAAAGCAGATGCAGTGATTGAGGCGTCAGTGTTCGCAGACAAGGTTTTTGCTGCAGCATGCTTCTCAAGCAGTTCCGCGATGTTGTCTCGAAGATTCTGAACTTGGACTTCAAGACGTTTTCTTTGAAGTCGTGTATATATCATTAAATTGATAATTAAAATGCAAATTGTAATTAATAATGTGGTCAACATGGGATTAAATTAACAAATTCGTCACTAAAGTTAAGAAATCAATGCGCGAACGGGTGCCTGGCAATTGTGTTCACAATCCTTGCGGCGACTGCACGATCTTTTGCGCAACAGAGGATTTCATTGATTGGTGCACTGTGGGGTATCTTTAGCTGGTGCCATTGATGATGAAAATTTCGGTAGGCTTGATTCGCTCTCTGAAAGACGTCGGTTGTAAGATTGGCACCAATTAAATTGGTTAATGCACTAGCAAGGCGTTCAAAAAACAGATCCAGAATAAGGTCGCTATCCAATGATTGAGCTTTGCACAATTCACCGTCGGAATCTGACATCATTTCTCTCGCGATCCAAAACACCGGGAGGACCACATGTGAACCCAAGGTGACGCTGGTAATAGCTTGACCGAGTTCTAAAAGATCGGGTCGTGTCTCCACAATTTCGAGACCTAGTTTTGGACATATGTCACAATAGTAGAGCCGAAGAGCTTCAGTTCGGTGTAGCGCGTAAATGCAGTTCATATAGAGTCCAGACTGTGCTATAATTCTTGCCTCTGGTGTCTTGTCGTTGACTGAGTAGTCTCTTGCGAATTTGTGAAGTGCCCTCCATTCGCCTATGCCACTTCCTAAAGAAGAGAATCCTCCGTGCCACCCTTGGACACATGAACATTCATCGTGCTTTTCAAGCCAGTCATGAGCTGCATTCACTCCGATTGGAGATATAAAGTCATCATCGGCGGCAAGTAGCGTTAGCCGCGTCTGAACAATTTGAAGCGCTTCATTTAGTCTGCACGCCCTAGTGGCTTCAGGCCGATGGAGGTACTTTACCTGATGGGGAAGAGTGCTTGGATACCTTTCTTCTGAAGAATCTAAGACAATTATTTGGGTTCTCCATTTGCTATAGAAGTCCAGACATCTTTTAAGATAGTGATGACGCTGGTGTGTGAGAATAATTATGGTTAAAGTTTGAAGGCTTGAGGAGGCTTCGGCTTCATCGACTTGCTTATACGCCTTTTTGTCTAGGTGTTTTCTAAATGACCTCACTAACCTATATTGGTGTTGTTCAAGGGCATTTTGGGAATAAATATCTATTGTTTTCTGTTGTGATGGGGGCTTGACAATATTGAGCTTGATTGCGCAAAGCGGTCGTTTTGCAGACGCAATTGCTCGCTCTAATCTTTTTCGTTGACCACGGACAATTCGGAATTGTGCTAAAAGAAGCGCAATTACAAAAAGTGTTAAACTGAATAATTTTGAGTCCAAATGATCCTATCTTGAGGTAGTCTCAATTTTTTTTGAGTGCCATCCACTCACAGTTGGATTCTGACGCACAAATGAGGGGACTACTTTGCCTGAACCAATTGCACCAGCTTGATTTGATACCTCTTCAAAGTGAGCTTGGATGGCAGCATCTTCGTCGGAGACTGGCTCGTTTTCTACTTGATGCCGATAGAAAGCCTGCACTGCCTCGCATATTTGTTCCGGTGTGTTGTCAATTACTGAGATTCCTGCGCGGTTTAACGCTTCTGGTGTTTCGACTCCACCCAATGATGAAGAAATAATCGCTTTGAGATGCATCGGGTGGGCGGCTTCGTTCTGATAGTACAATTTCGGCAAGTACCAACCGTCCTCATTCACAGGACGAACAAGGGGAGGGGCCCAGTTTAGGTATAAGCATGGTTTCTCAAATAATGGTGGAACATACCCCGGACCAGAGGGGCCTCCAATGAAAAAGCGACAATAGGCACATAGCAACACATCAATAGAAGAGTCTTTCTTCACCTCCAGTGCGTAGTCGATCAGACCATCCAATCTTGGAGCGGGGGGCATCGAACTGTCGCCTACCCTGACAATTTTTCCACCCTTCCGAATGATAAGCTTCAAAGCATCTGTGTAATCTTCTATTCGGGCGTCCCGTACTGAAGCCCCCGCAAATCCAGGCGCTCTCCCAAGCAGCCCGCCAACCCCACCCTGTGGGCGTATACCCTGAGCCGCATTGCCACCCTCAAACGCACTTGTCGTCGGGGGGGGGGCGATTATATTCTCTGGCAGACCGGCTTGTTTCCATTTCTTCAGAGCAAGAGTTGTCGCTTCGACGATGTGTAATCCACAGCGATACCCTTTGGGGAGCAGGTAAAAATTATCCTCTGCGAAAAGCCACGGGATGTGTTTCGGAATTTTGTTCGTGTGGTTATCGGGATCAATGTAATGAATATGTTGGCCGAACAGATTTGTTAGATAACTATTCCCAATAGGAGTTTCTTTACCTATATGAAGATAGAAATCGGTCGCTTCCACGAGGCCAAGCTTTGAAAGCTTTATGTATGCAGCGGTTAGTAAGTAATGTCCAATGTTGCTGATCCAGTGATGAGCAAGAAGCCTGACGCCTGGAAATTCTGGGCATTCTTTTCTCCACCATTTTTCTCGGATTTGTCGCATTTTTTCCCATGCCCACCGAGCTTTGGATAACTCCCCATTATTCCAATAGAGAAATGCCAAATTGTAGAATTGATCAATATGGCTGTCATCTGATGCTATTGCCTTTTCGAGTGCATCGATCTGATGAGTTATCGAGCTTGATGCTGAAGACTGCAAATAATGAAAATGTCGCTTCCAGTAGCTGTGATTAAATGTACAGGAGGGGGAGGCATCCAAAAGAGTTAGTCGAACAACCGTAGTAGAATTTAGGTCCTTGCAAATTAGGGCGGAAGCTGCTTTCCTGTGAGCTTTTGGGTTTTGTTGTTCAATTTCAGCATGATGAAGAAAATTTTCAAACAGCTTTTGGCTTCCAAGAAGTTGAGTTTCTGCGTCCCTCCAAGATGTCAGGTCACTGGATTCAGCGAGTAATCTTAACTTGCCATTGTCACCCTTGCCAGTGAGTCTAATTATGGTCTCAAGCCATCGCGGTGGTGCTCCGGGGGGGCAAATACGGTGCCGGAGGACTCTGGCCTCACCGGTATTAGTGATGGCTCTTATTGCGGATGTAAATGCTTCGTGATCGGATGCCGGAAGAAACTGAAACCAAGACATGCCAATAACATTTTGATTGGAAGTTTCGTTGATTAGTCGGACTCCAGCATCATCAATTTTATCAATAAT
The DNA here is from genome assembly GCA_964452755.1 of uncultured Prosthecobacter sp. Lineage (GTDB taxonomy): Bacteria > Verrucomicrobiota > Verrucomicrobiia > Verrucomicrobiales > Verrucomicrobiaceae > Prosthecobacter. The sequence goes on from CAYVQY010000005.1 coordinate 189,244, forward strand.
GCCGTCTTGGCACAAAGTTAGTGTGCAGGTGCGGCATTCTACATTTGTGTTGTGTAACTTTTTGTCATGCTCTGATAGAGCAAGGCTTACCGCCTTCTTGTGTGTGATGTCTCTGAACTGAACGAGTGATATGGAGTCTTCGCTTTTAGTGCCAAGTGGAGTAACCGATAATTGAAGCCAATGAGTTCCGTGTTGGTCGTCCACTTTTACTTGTTGATGATGTTCAGATCTCCTTCTCATTGTTACTTGCCGAGTTCCCAATTCTAGGGATGGCATCCGAACAAAAAAATTTAGATCGGCAACAAGGCCTAAGGTGCTATAGAGGGTGCGATCAGATAAAGCTTTCCAAGCTTCATTGGTGTGCAGAACGTACCCCTCAGAATTAATCAGTGCTGAGTACACCGGCAGTGTGGATAAGAAGTCCAGCAGCGCTAACGCACGGCGACCGACTATAGGGCGCATGAGATAACGGCATGAAAATCTTGCGAAATATCCCATGACTTTCATGTGAATTCCACGTCCAATTAAATTATTTACCATCCCGCCGTCCAAGCTGTTGGCCAAAGATAGCCAAGATATAAACACTTTGCCAATCGCCTCTCTCTCCTGGATAAAATTGATTATCGTGGAGGCCCAACACACGGCATGTCTCTCGAGCGAATTATTCATACTCGCGTGTCTAATCTGTGGCTGTTCATTCAGTGGCTACTGAGTTGCCTGGTTGCGTGAGCTGAAAAGCGTTGTTCAATTCGCGAAGTTTCTCAAGGTCTTTTGCCGCTGGATCGCCTAGTGATGACCATCGCTCTTCGAAAAGCTTTTCAGCATATTGCATCAGTTCCAAGTCAAGCTCGTTCATTTCTTCAATCGAGCGAATAACTGTTAATGGAAGGACTTTAACGTCTGGACGATGGGGCGATACATTTTCTGAAGTGTAGGTCATCCATGAAAGAGGCGCATTTACGAGGTATCTGAATATAATTAGACTCTCGTCAAAACGGTTGACTAGTCCGCAGAATGCCGTCTTATCGCGTAGGAATGACTTTGCTGCTTCCAAGTCTTCATGTGTGACAGGCCAATCATCAGCGGAAGTGCTTTCGAATGCCCCTGGATTGAGTGTCTCACGACCGGATAGCAGGCGGACTTGGTAGTTTGAGGCTAAAACAGGCTTTCTTTCAATGAACTGCTCAAGTGTTAGAGCAGCTGAACCGGGCATCGTTTTTGTTTCGATGCGAGTGTTGTAAGAATGCACAGATACTGCACGATCAACCGGGTCGCGCAGGAAGTAGTAGTAACGGACGGGGCGTTGTATGATTTCTTCAAGTTGAAGGCCGGGACCAAAATGACCTCTAGTTGACTGATATAAGGAGAGGTCCTTTTTTGTTTTTCCTTGATAGTAGTTTCTTATTTCTTGATGATTCCAAAGGTTAAGAAGGCTTATGTTTTCGATTGGCAGTTGAATGCTGAGACGGCTAGCTTCAGGGAAGCAACGGTACCAGATATTGCCGAAAGTAGTACCTGCGGTCTTGAAGATGTGCATGAAGGCACTGAAGGCATCAGCCTGCTCCGTTTTCCATATACGTTGCGCGCCGTACAGTTCATCTATTAGTTTTGCGTTTGCTTCGCGGATGTGAATCGATTCCTCGAGCTGAGCCATTGCACTTTGAGAAAGTTGCGTGTGCATTGGCTCTAGTGCAGACATTCTCTTGGCGAGATTTCGCAGCCAGCGTATGGGGCTGATAGGCATTTTTGAAGGGGGGAAGCGCTCTAAGTAAAACTATTGTTTGATTTCAATAGCGGGCGAAAGGCGGGAACCTCACTCCCTTTCTCTTTTTCAGAAGGCTGACTTTGAGTCTGGTAATCTTGGCCGCAAACCAAGAATCTTTCGTTTCTTCGGCCTGAGAAGATCGGCCGAGATATTGAGGGGCTCCAGCCCAGGCACCCTGTTGGTAGCAACGCTGTTGTGGAACCAGATGGCCTGTTGCGTTTTCAGTCTTTGTTGCCACGCAACAAACTGAGTACATGCCGTCGTCTAGGCCGCCGAGGCTGACTTCGTCCAAGCAGCCGAGTTTGTAGTCATAGATAATCCATGGCTTCGTTTGATCAAGGGTGTGCTTGATCAGGCGAATATACTCGATTTGGTAGTTGTTCACACCATAGAAGTCGAGAAAAAGAGTGGGTGAAAACATGTAGAATCCATGGTCAACCATGTTGCATGCCGGCAGGATGTGGACAACCCGTCCCCCTACTTTGAGCATCTGGAAAAGATTTTTCAGGGCGTTAGGAATGTGGAACACGTGTTCGAGTGTCCCACCGTCAACAATCAAGTCATACTTCTCTCGTAGATTTTCCGGAGCCTCAGGGGCGTTCAGATCGTGGATGATGTCAGCGCCCTCGAAGTCCGAATAATCAAGGCAGTTGACGGTAGAGAACCCAAGCCGCTTGAATAAATAGTCATCGGATATGTATCCAAGCGCTGCGAATTCCTGCTTTGCAGACAAGGCGTCGGTTGCAGGGCTGAGATTCGCGCCGTAGCGCTCGGACATATCGGCTAGCTCTGCGGCAGAGAAGTAAACATCCTGTTTGCCTAGGGTCAGAACCTCGCCTGAAAATGGTTTTCGTTCGCTCTCGTTGAGCAGGATTGAGACGGAGCCTTTTGCTAATCCCATAATTGATTTTGTTGGTTACTAAGTTGCGTTGAGTGTGCTTAGTCGTGCAGCGTTTGGGACGTTAATGGAGCGCGAAATAGCGCCTCATTCTTGCGCAAAAAATTCCGACCGGTTCGTGCGACGGATCCATACGCATAGTGGCCTGGCTTTAAAAAGGCACGAAAAGCTTGCTGAAGTTCCTCGTCATGAGCTGTGTATGTGCATGTATCCATGATGCGTTCCAGCATTTCGACTGTCAGGTCAACGATGTCTTCTGCCGAGTTGTCCTTTACCAGTAGGCCCTCTTTCTTGTACTGCTCTGAGAATCGATAATTGGCAGCTGGACTAGCAAACGCCTCAGCGAAGGTGAGGAGGCGTTTTTCTTGTGTCACATAAAGCAGTTTGGGTATCGACAGATCATGTTTGGTAAATTGCATGGCAGAAATAGGGGTGAAGTTTGCCGAGGCAACAGGCACACCGAATACTGTTGAGACGCCAAAAAGCCCCGAAGTATTGCCGAGAAAAAAGCGAGCGGTGGCGCAGAGGATAATGTCAAGTCTGGCACTTCGCAGAGGAGAGTGTGCGTAGTCGATGACATGTTCCATCGGCGGTAAGGGCGTCATGCTCGGATCTCCCATCCTGATCACCCATCCGCCCCGCGCCACGATCTCACGCATCGCAGGGATGATGGTGTCCAAGGCCGAGTTCCTGTACTCATGGTAGTGATCATCACTGGGTGAATAGCCCTGCTCACGATTATGCACGCAGACAAACCAATCTCCATCTTTCAGGCCCCATTTTTTCAGAGTCTCAAGGCCATGGTCTTTGTCTTCCGACCGTAGTTCCAGAGGTGGAGGGCGGTCGCCCCAGCGGGCGTAGATGTCATACATCCCGGCCGTACCATCGATCGCATGCATCACGTCGTAATTTTTGAAAGTGAGTTGTTTGCAGGCAGGAAAAAGCTTCTGGAGGCGCCTCCACAGAGTGGGAGAGATGGTGTAAGCGAACTTTTCCTCCCAGTAGGTGAGCAAATGTGGATTTGCGACCTTGTCAGGACTTGCCACTAAGACAGTCGGCGTATGTTCGGTTCCATCTAAAACCTTCTTTTTGATCCACAGTTCCGGCTCGCCGGCAAAGTGGCCGATGCGCTCAGGCAAGGTAACCTCAAACACTCTGATGCCACGATCTCGAAGAGTGTTGACCAGTTGCGATATAGTTCTCGTTACTATAACGTGCCATCGCCAAGCTGCGACTACGCAGCAAATAAGCAAAATTGTCAAAAAGACATTCCACAGCATAAAAATCAAATTTTGGCAGCATCTGCTGTTGCCATGCATTGCTGCGCTGCCTGTAGCCGTTCCGGGTTGCCTATGTCAATGAGCACGTTCTTGTTCTCCCAGGTGAAAATGCGTCCTTTGAGGGCTGGTACAAGTTGGGTGCTCAGATCTGAGAATTCTGGAATCGAGTCCATTTCATTGAGGATGGAGGGCTCCATCAGGTAGACGGCAGCATTGGCGAGGTTTCCCGGCGGATTGTCTACTTTTTCATGAAACCCGTCCACTACTCCGCATTCATTGAGTTCAACAATTCCGCAGTCGCACGGATTCGCTGTACGAAAGGTCATCATTGTCATGGGGCACTCAGAGGGCCTTCCTATGTGAGCAGAGAAAAAATCACGCCAGTTGCAGACACATAAGTTGTCTGCATGAGCAAGCAAGGTCGTGCCGGATTCGAAAAACGTGCGATTTGCAGCGATGGTTCCGCCGGTGCCGAGCAGTTTTTCTTCGTGCACGAGTTGGATGTGTTGTCGCAGCGGATGATCTGCCACAAATTGCCGAACCTGATCCGGTAGATAGTGTGTGTTGATCAAAAAATCTGTCACTCCTGCGGCATTCAGTGCGCTTATCCAGTATTCCAGTAGTGGGGTGTCCTGGATTTTCACGAGGCACTTGGGCGTGTGATCTGTTATCGGACGTAGGCGTGTACCAAGGCCCGCAGCGAGCAGAAAGCATTTCATGCGCGTTGAAGCTAGATGTTGGCCACCGGATTGGTCTTCTGGAAAACAGTGAAGTGTGAAGGGGTACCCCAACTTTTGATGAAACCTGCATCTGTATTGCAAAAAATCTCGATCTCTTCACTTGTGCCCGCCGTGAGCAGGGGGAAAAGAGTTTTATAGCTCTGCACTGTTTCGAGGGACGCTTTGCGGTCAGCGTCCGCACTGATGACGTCTGATGATTGCAGCAGTTGTTCGATACGGTCCAAATGCTGTGAACATCGTGCGGCGGCATCCGCGACGTAGTTATCCACCAAGCTGTCCGTCAGTGTGAGAAGGTCCCACAGATCTTGCTCCAGTCCTGGCTGCGGGCGAGCCAGGAAATGCTTGCGCACGAACATGTGGCTGAGACGGCTTCGTTCAAGGAAGTCTGCTCGAAGTCGTGCGGTTTCCTCCCGTGACCGCTCATGCTTAAACCAATGAATGTCTAGCATGTCAGCGTAGTTAGGCCAAGAAGAGTAAAGATTCCAGCCTGCCTGCTCGGCTTCGTCGCACATGCGTTTCGGCTCGACAAAGTATTTCATGCGGACAAATGGATTCATGAGAACGTCCATTGTCCATGATTCGATGCGGCGCTTGTGCGGGATTGAGTCCCATTTGGTCTGGAAAAGTTTTTTTGCAGCAGGTAGCGGCTCTGTAGAGGTAAGGGAGCGGTAACGTGCGAGGATCACCTTGAGCATGAGCTCCATGAACGAGCCGTAGGCTTCGCAGTTGAACACGATGAGAAATCCTCCCGGGCGGGTGAGCTGAGAGCATTTTTCGAGCCAAGTGGTCTGCGGCAGAATCGTGTAGATGAAGCCTTCGGCGTCCACGATGTCAAAACGTTCAGCATCGTTCTGTGGCACTGGATATTGCAGGACATCTTCAGGACGTAGTTCTTCAAGGTTATCTTGCTGATTGAACTTCTCGAAGTAATTCCGGATGGTCTGGTGAGCCTTGGTGTTGGGTTCGGCGAGTGTGCACTTGGCCCCCCACAATGCAAAAACGAGTGAGTTTTCCCCCGCATCAGGACCAAACTCTAGCAGCTTGGCGGTGCGAAATACCTGCGGAGGGAGATGCAACTTGGTGGTGAAGAGCGCTCGGCGATGGTGCTCATGAGCCAGCAGCTCAGCTTCCCCTTGCCAGTGACCGACGGTGGGTAGGACGTTTTGTTGGAGGTAGTAGCCGTAAAGAGTATCGCTCATGATAAGTGGTAATGAAGTAGATGTTCAGCGTTCAAACGCGTGCAGCAGCTCACTCGGGGTGAGCGGGGTGTTGCCGACACGGGAAACCTGGCATGCGGCGGCGAGGGAGCCGAGGAAGGAGGCCTGCCATATGTCGCCGCCCAACGCTACGGTGATAGCGGCTGCGGCAATCAGCGAGTCGCCAGCTCCAGCCGTGTCTTTAGGGCGGTGATTGAAGCGTGGCAGCTGGTCTGTGATCCAGTCGTCGCCACCAGGTCGTGCGGCATGAACCATCATACCCTCACCTCCGAGCTTGAGAAATACGTTCTTTGCACCTGCCTGGCTGCGGAGAAGTTCCGCGAGCATCACCAGGCCAGCCTCGTGATCCCGCGTGCTGACCCGGGCCTCCATCTCGGTCGGTGTCAGGAGATCCATGTTCTTGAATCTCGTCACATCGCCGATCTGCGATGAGCATTGACTGTCCGCCATCAGGATCAGTCCGCATTTGCGTGCCTCAGCAGTGATCCTGTCCACGAGCTGCTGTGGCAGGCAACCATAGTTAAAATCCGAAAAAACGAGCACGTCGGATGCTTCCATCTTCGGCAGGAGACTCTTGAGCAGCTTATCCTGGCGCTCCTGGGAGATGCCGTGTTGGCGGAGGTGGTTGACGCGGAGCAGAGTCTTTCCTTTCGCCCTATAGCGTTGCTTGGTGGTTGTCGGACGGGTGTCGTCCTTGAGCAGTACTGCGTCCACGCCTGAGCCTCGCAGCTTTTCAGACGCGAAATCATACCACGCGTCATCGCCGGCAACGCTGAAATAGCTGACTTGTGCACCGAGTCCCGCGCAGTGCGCCGCCACGATGCCAGCGCCTCCCAAAAAGCATGTTTGTCCGATGGGCGTCACCACCACTGTGGGATCTTCCTGGGACATACCCAAAGGCTCACAGTTGATATATTCGTCCACGATGAGATCCCCGATCACGCAAATGCGCGCCTCATGGGCACGGCGCAAAAAATCCTGCAGCGTCTCCATGGAGATGCCATGACGGCCTGCGAAGGCTGTTGGGAACTCCAGATCGAGTTGATCCTCCGATTTGAGTTCCTCTCGGAGGAGATTGGACGCAGAGAAGACGGTATCTCCCGAACCGAACAAAAGCTTGCCGCCGTAGGCGGCCACGGAGTCAGCTTCTGCGTTGTGTTTTCCCTCATGCTCCTTGCCTTTGACAACGACCTCAGGCTTCAACTGGGCGACAAAGGCTTCTGCCGGCATGTCGAGAATCAGGGCGTGGTCCACCGATGTGTTCGAGCGAACCGCCTCAAGACGCAGCGCCTCGTCCAGAATGGCTGCGCGTCCGGCGATTCTGTTAGAACTGACGGCCACCACAAGATAATCGCCACACTCCTTGGCAAATTGAAGCAGGCGCAAATGCCCGGGATGCAGGATGTTGAAATTGCCAGACACGAACACAACATCCCGTCCTGGCGGAGCATGGCGGCGTATTGTGGCCACGATTGACTTAACGGGCATGGAATATGCGTGTGATGAAGACAGACGGAGTGCCAATTATGCACCAGCGAAGGCATCCAGTTCATTCTGGATGTCAGAGGGGCCCATCACGACTAGGAAGCTGACTTCCGATGCAGAACAGGCCGCCTGCGTCTTGGCTGCCACTTTTTCTTCGTTTTCCTGATTCACGGCCAAAATGACCAGCGATTTCATGTTGGCAGTCTGGAGAGCTAACGGAGATTTGATTTCGAGTTGCGAGCCCGGCATCAGTTTCCCCTGACGCTCCACTTGATCGTCAACGGCGAAGTCGATTAGCCCTTCCAGCCGTTGACCGTTTACGAGGGCGCATGCACGGCAACCGACACCGAAGATCACCACTTGGTCAAAGTGCTTCTTTGCTTCAGCCAAGGCTTCGCGAAGCTTCTCTCCATAGCTGGCGACGCGATCTGAGAAGGTTCTGGAGAAGGGAAGATAATCGTGAGAAGGTGTGAATACATCGGTGGCAGTTTTGCGGCGTGCCAGCACGGCGAGCGTGCCGCCACTGTAGTTGAACTTTCTTTCCTCGACCGGTGTGAAGCCGTGCCGGTCGAGGAGGTTATTCAGCACGTTGTCGGTGAAATAATTCACATGCTCCTCCCACGCGATCGTGCAGTCCCCCACTTTTAGTCCCGTCCCGACATCAGGAACGTCAATGAAGATCATGCCGTCCTCCTTCAACAGCATGTCAATGCACTTGAAGAATAAGCGGATGTCCGGCACATGCTCAAGAACTTGGCGGGCCATGACGAGGTCAAATTTGCCGAATTTGGTCAGCGCATCGTTGCAGGTGGCCTCGTTGAGAAACGTTTCGTAGACATGCAGCCCGCGCTGTTCGGTGGCGAACTTCTTCGCGAAACTGTTTGGCTCCAGACCCACGCAAACTTCCTGACCTCGTAGTTTCAACTGCTCGAGGAAGAGGCCGTCATTGCATCCGATTTCAAAAATCTTTGCACTCTGCTTGTGTGCGCAGATGAGATCAAGCTCCGTCTGACGGTGCGGTTCAGGTTTCCACTCGCTGAAGCAGTAGTTGTACCCCTTGTAAAGGATCTCGGGAGAAACGGGGTCGATGATCTGCCCCAGACCACAGTTTTCGCAGTAGTGCAGGGTGAGTGGGTGTTTAAATTCATCCTCAGGCTTTTCCAGAAAACGATGGGCGATCGGTTGGGGACCAAGGTCCATCAGAAGCGAAAGCTCGGGATGACCGCAAAGGCGGCACGGGGATTTCACGGTTGTAATCATCAAGGAAAAGGGGATGGAGATAAACAGGGATGCTTACTTTTGACTTCATGCTCGGCAAGCAAGAAGTCGGTCTTCACGCGAGTTTCAGCACGGGCAGGGGAATAATGAACTTTCCGCCAGCCGCTGCATAGGCCTCGTTTTTTGTCATGATTGGTGTCGCATACTGCCATGCGAGAACTACCACATAATCAGGCTTTTTCTCTGCCAATACGGATTTGGAAACCACAGGAATGTGATGACCAGGGCTGAAGAGTCCCTGGCGCCGCGGATCATCATCCACGATGAAATCGAGAAACTCCGCAATTTCAAAATGGTGGATGAGCGTGGTCACGCTGGCGGAGGCACCGTAGCCAGCGATGGACTTGCCATCCGCCCTCAAGGCTCCAAGAAGCTTGCGCAAATCATTCTTGAGGCCTTCCAGGCGGAGAAAAAGGTCATGATAGATCTGCGGCTTGTCCAGCCCCACGCCAGCCTCCAACTCCAACAACTCATTCACGGAGGCAGAAACTGGTCTGGGGCCGCCTGCCAATTGAACAAAACCGCGAATGGAGCCGCCCTTACTGCGGTTTCGTTCAACATGAAAAAGCTCCAGGCCGTGATTTCGGAAGAAGAGCTGGAACGGTTTTATGGAGTGGTGGCTCAGATGTTCGTGATAGATGGTGTCAAAGGTTAGCGCCTGCACGAGATCTAGGAGGTAAACGACTTCGAATACAAATACACCGTCCTGAGCCAGGAGTTCTCTGATGCCGTCAGCCATATCCCCGAGCACGTCAGAATGGGCGAAAACGTTGTTGGCCGTGACGATGGACGCCGGTCCGTGTGACTGCCGGATTTTTCTGGCGAGTTCTGCTGTGAAAAAATCCGCGATCGTCTCGACTCCGGCTGCGTTCGCAAGGGCCGCGATGTTTTGTGCCGCATCCACGCCGAGCACACGAAGCCCATGCGAATGAAAGTTTTTCAGCAGCGCCCCCTCGTTGCTGCCAATGTCCATCGCCAGGGAATCCTTGGCGGGTTGAAGAGTGCTGACGACCTCCTCTGCGTACTTGCGGAAGTGCTCGAGGAGGCCCAACGAAACCGACGTCACGTACAGGTAGTGGCTGAACATGATCCGTGGATCGACGACCTCCAGCAACTGCACATGACCGCAGTCGAGACAAAGCCATGTGTCAAGGGAATACAGAGGCTGCTCCTCGGTCAGCTTGTCTGCTGGAATGTAGGAGTCCGCCAGCGCTGAGGGCTTTAGCGGCAGTACGAGTTCCAGCTTTTGACTGTTACAGAGTCGGCAGTTGCTTCGGCGGTGGCTTGTGGAATTCATGAGGGAAGGAAATCATGTCTGGTCGGAGAGCGTGCGTGCCAGTGTTTCGGTGGAAAGTAGATTCACACCTCCGTCAACCAGCAGTGTCTGTCCGGTGATGAAAGATGCCTTGGGCCCACCCAGAAAATCGATGACTTCGGCGACTTCTTGCGCCGTACCCATGCGTCCGAGGGGTACGATCTTTTTAAAGAGTGTCTGCAGGCGCTCGTTACCGAGATAGAAGTCGCGATTTTCCGGTTTCAGGACCGTTCCGGGGGACACTACATTAACGCGGATTCCTTTTTGCCCGAGCACCACGGCATAATAGCGTGCTAATTGATCCAAGCCCGCCTTTGCAACATGATATCCCGGCCCCTGCTCGGCGGCGACCACTTTGCTCGCGGCGGAACTCACCAAGACTACAGACCTGTCGCCCCTCTCATGGAAGTGGTCCTCGATAAACTCGATCAACATCCGTGTGGCGGAAAGGGAGGTGGCAATTTCTCCCTCCCATGAGTCACCGGAAGAATTCTTGAATCGTTGCAGGCAAATCAATCTGCTCAGCTTGCCTCCAACGCGCACGATTTCTGCCAGCGTTTCTTTGCACTTCTTTGTCTTGGACAGATCTGCAGGGAAGAATCGAACGTTGCGCGGCAGTTTTTGTTCAGGTTCGCGCCGACCAATCACGGAAACGCGATGCCCGCTCCCTGCCAGATGCTCGGCAAGCACGCGCCCTATGCCGCGCGTGCCGCCCACGACAAGACTGTGAGGTTTCGCTGCCATCATCCAAAGGCCTCCGCCGTTCGTTCCAGTGTTTTCAAATACGCTGCAACAAGTTCGGGAGAGTGCTCGTCAGGTGCCCATTTGGCAAATTCCGTTTCTTCTCTCACAAATGGGCCGTTTGTCGTTTCGTGAAACAGAACTGTTTCGGTTCGCACAATGACTGTGTGGAAGAGTGGATCCGCCATCCGGTAGTAGAAGCATCGCTCAGAGCCATATGGCCCCAGTCGCACCACATCACTGATCTCACCGGACTCGTTAAAAATGATCACATCAAGCTCGCCTTCGATCATATGAAACGATTCGCACTTCCCCAAATGCCTGTGTGGCCGAATGTAGCTGCCTCGTGCGAGCGTGATGATCATCTCATGCAGTGTGTCCGCACTGCCACGATGCGCGCAGATTCGACTGCGGCCTTTTGTTGAACGCGCCAGCGCACTGCAAAGCTCACGAATATCCGCATCACCTACGCGGACGATTTTTTCATCCGCGTGCAACACTTCGGGACTGTGTGATCGAAGCCTCATGACTTGGAAAGAAGAGAATTCGGACGACCGGCGAATATGGAACAAAAGCGACCTCCTGATGAAGTGAACGCGGTGTTGCGACCGACAACTCTGGCCTCGGATTCGGGACTCAAGGCTGAAATGCAGGTGCGAATGCCGCGCCGTTCGAGAGCATCCGAGCCTTCGATCGGGAGATGCGTCCCGGGCATCAACCTGCCACGCTTCATCGGATGGTCGTCAATCACGCACTCCACGACATCATTCAGTTCGAGAAGGCTCAGAAACGTGCAGGCCATGTGGCCCGCGCCGAAGAAGGCGACAGGTCCCACCTTGCGATGCAGCGCTTCCCGGATCGCACGTTTCACAGTAGGAAGGGAGGCTGCGAAACGGTTCATGCGTTCTTTTTCGGACTCCAGCGTTTGCTCAGTAATTCTTCCGGGGGAAGCGTCTGTCATCCGCGTCAGCGCCACCAGCGAATAGGTCGGGCGCTGCAGCTCCATGACACCAAACCCAGCGCTTTCCAGGCAATGACGGAAGGTGGCTGGCATAAAATAGAAGACGTGCTCTTCCCAAAGGATGCTGTAGTCGCAAGTGGTAAAGGCGGTTTCGCAGTCGGGGACTTCGAAGACGGCGTAGCCACCGGGCTTGAGGAGCTTCCTGATTCCTGCGAGAAACTGCCGTGCCTCATGCGCATGTTCGAGGAGGTGACGAATGACCAAAATGTCAAAAAGCCCTTCGCGAGAAGCAATCTTCGCAGCCGAATCCAGCGTGAGCCGATCCTGAAGGGTTTCGGTTCCCGAGAAGGGTTCTTCTATTTCAAGATCGCGTAGCAAGTCGATGCGCCAAATATTCGAGAACCCTCGCTTAACGAACTTTTCGAGCGTTTTGTCACTTCCGAATACGATCGCACCCACATGCGAGTCTGGCGTGATGCCCGGCAGAGCGGCCAGTTCATCGACCATGGCCTCAAGGTGCGCATCCGGTTCATTGTAGCTGATCCAGTCAAATCGCGGACGGATTTCCGCTACCGGCGCTGGATGACTCAATTGCACCAGCCCGCATGATTCACACTGGCCGACCACCAGTGGATGCTTGAACTCAGGCTCTGTCGATGTGCTTAAGAAGCGATTTCCGACGGGCTGAAGACCGCAGTCCAGCATTTCTGACACGGCCGTCACACCGCATGAATGACAGACTTCTGGCATCACTCAAAGTAGATGAATTCGTAGTCTCCTTCGTAGCCGAAGTGCTTGTAGAGCCAGATCCATTCATCCACATCGAAAAAGGACTCGCAGGTGAGCGCCCAGCACTGGAGATTGAACTGTTCCAGTTCGTTGCGGTAGCTCTCCACGAGCAGATACCCCTGTCTGCCAACGCGATTGATTTCAGAGAGGGCGGCCTGCAACTCAAATATTCGCAGGTTGTGCAGCGTGTTGATCGAAAGGACAAGATCGAAGTGATTTTCAGGCCAGGGATACGGGTCCTGTGCACGCTGGCAGAGAAGATTTGCCTTGAGGTCGGGATGAACATTATCAAGCCCGTGCTTGGAGACATCGATACCGCAAATTTCCAGGCCCGGCTCGATAAGCTGCATTTCATAGAGCAGGAAGCCTTTGCCGCAGCCGACATCCAGCACGCGGGAGCCTGCCTTGAGTCCGTAGGTTTCGATCAATGCCTTCGCCACAGGAGCCCAGCGGCCTGCCAGGTATTTGTAGCCGCCGTAACCGAACCGGCGGTCGCCGTCCCAGTAGTCGAATTCATATTCCTTGGCTTTCAGCATGCATGCGACTTTGTCGTCGCACATGCGCTCGATGTATTTGCGGGCGGTGGCCTTGTGCAGGGGGGTGACGAAGTTGCGAAGCTGGGGCATGGGGTCAGGAGGCTTGGCTGAAGGAAAGGCTCAATGCGAGCATGCGGTGTGCCTTTGCCATTTGATCATCACGCCGATCTGGCAGCCCAGCAAATTCGCGGCGCTGTGCATCTGCAGCAACGAATTCATTCAGCAGGATGCAAGCCCATTTCGCGGCGTGCAAGGGAAGCAGCATTTTGAAGCGATCCGGCAGTGATTCATCGCCCGTGATCTGACGCATCCTGTCGACAAAGAGGCTGGCATGAGAAGGTGAGACGGGAACCTGCGGCTGGCAGAAGAAGTCACAGAGCAATTTGACCGGGTCATCCCAGCCTGCGTACTCGAAGTCGAAAAACCAAAGCTGCCCGGATTCATCTTTCATGGCGTTGTGAAATCCGAAATCGGACGGAGACAGGACCTGAAATTTCAATGTCAACGGCAGGTCGATGATTGCGCCCGCCTCCTCACGCACACCGGCGGCCAAGTCTTTGATGTGGGGGGCTAAAGCGTGGGTTACGAATGATCTGAATTCTTCGTGATCGCTTTCCGCGTCAATAAGGCGGTTCAATCGCCGCTCCACAAGCCTCACATGGTCCTCAATGGAGAGGCAGGCATCTGCAGCGAGTGCAACATCGCCGGACGACGGTTGGAGCCGCGCCTCCTGTAGGCCACATATCCATTCGATGCATTGCCTGACGTCGGCCTCTGAAACCTCATCCGTGGAGAGCTTCCGCCCGCAGATGCATTCGAAAGCCGCGAGCCGGTTCTCATTGTCCCACGCCAGTGGCTTGGGAGTGGAGGGGAGTTGCAGATTATAGAACCTCTGTTCGGCGGTAAAGCGGTCCCGCTGGTCCGAATCACTGTGGTGGTAGGCCTTGATGATGACATCCGTGTCTGCATTGATTACGCGAAAGACTCTGTTGTTGGCTCCGCCAGTGACGGGGGCCAGATGGGCCGAATTAAGACCGAGAGTCCGCTTGGCAAAATCCATAACGACAGGCTGCTTGAGCAGAGAGGAGGAAATTTGCTGCCAGTTTTGGAAGCAGAGCAGCGGGGGGGCGTCTCTGGCGGTCTCGTTCGGGTTGAAGAGTATCCGGTCAACATGATGAGGGAAGCCGGAGTCCAGAAGGAATTCCGGAAGGTCATCAATAAAGTGGGTGCAGCCTGCCGTCCCGATGCGCTGGTGTTTGTCCTCCTTGGTCAGCTCAAAAAAGACCTGATCCCGCCGGATGCCGATGCGTTCAGGGTCAAAAAAACCGTTGGCTTCGAGCCAGCCCCATGCGGCGGTGTGAAGGTTGTAGGGTTCCCCGAGAAAGGGGTGCTTGGTCTTGTGGCTGATGATGCGCAGCTCGATGCCCGCCTGCACGGCGCTGCGGAAAAACTCAAGCACGCCGGGGTAGGGTTTCGCATCAATTAGGCGGGGTCCATAGACATAGCCCTGCATCTCTGTCCAGTCCGCCTCCCTGCCGATCTCGCGCAGGTAGTCGCGCACGGATTTCTTGTCCTGAGGCAGATCTTCATGGATCAAGCCGCGCTCCATCGCCACACGATGGAAAATCCCGTCGTAGCAGACGATGGTGTTGTCAAAATCAACGCCGATGATCATGGCGTGTGCAGCAGCTTTTTGATTCGTGTTGCGACGCTTTCGGCCGTGAGACCATAGTGCTCGCGGGCTTCTTCCTGCTCGCAGGTGAGGTGCAGAAATTCGTCGGGCGTACCAAGACGGATCAGGCGGCCAGGTTGTTCGGGGTGATCGGCCTTCCATTCGGCCACGGAACCACCCAGACCTCCCAGGATGCTGTGTTCTTCGAGCGTGGCGACGACCTTGCAGGTGGAGAAGGCCTCACGGAGGCATTTCTCGTCGAGCGGCTTCAAGGTAGGGAAGGTGACAACGCGTGTGGAAATGCTGCTGGTGGCGAGTTCTTCGGCTGCGGCCATGGCAACGGGCAGGACGGTACCGATGCTGACAATGCAGGCATCAGTGCCTTCGCGCAGCGTCATGGCGTGACCAAATCTCAGTGCGGGCACCTCTGGGTGCATTTGCGGTTCGCCCTTCTTGCCGATGCGGAGGTAAACCGGGCCCGTTTGATTTAAGGAGTCACGCAGCAAAGCCCGCAGCTCCGGCGCATCTGCCGGTCCGCCAACTGTCAGGCCGGGAAGAAGACGAAGCATTCCCATTTCCTCGCAGGAGTGGTGCGTCCCCCCAAGGGAGGCGTAGGAGAGTCCGGAACCCGTGCCTACGACGGTCACCGGGAGGTGGTGGTAGCAGAGATCGACACGGATCTGCTCCATGCATCGGTAAGTGATGAAGGGCGTGATGGTGTAGCAGAACGGTCGCAAACCGCTTTGAGCCAGCCCGGCGGCAACGCCGATCATGTTCGCTTCCGCCACGCCGCAATTGTAGAAGCGGTCGGGAAACTCCGCCTTGATCTTGTCAAAGAGGCGGTTGCCGATGTCGGCGGAGAGCAGCACCACGCGCGGGTCTTGCCGGGCGAGGGACAGCATCTCGTCTGCGAATGCGTTTCTCATAGAAGTCCGAGTTCTTTCTTGGCTGCCTCCACCTCGGCGGCTTTGGGCACACGGTAGTGCCAGTTGTTGTCATCCTCCATGAAGGAGACGCCCTTGCCCTTCACGGTGTTGGCAATGATCGCGGTGGGTTTGCCCGGCTCCTGCTTAGAGCGATCCAAGGCATCGACAAGGGCTGAAATGTCGTGACCGTCCAACTCGACCGCCTTCCAGCCAAACGCAGCCCATTTCTCTCGAAGCGGGCTGAGTTGCATGACCTCGTTGGAGCGCCCGGTGGCCTGCCACTTGTTGTAGTCGACCACGACAGTGAGGTTCTGCAGCTTCCGGGCAGCGGCGAACATAGCAGCCTCCCACACGGTGCCCTCATTGCACTCGCCATCGCTCATGCAGACGAGAACCTGATAGTCGTGCTTCTGGATCTGGGCGGCGAGCGCGTGACCAGCGCCCACGGGTAGGCCATGCCCGAGCGAGCCGGTCGCCAATTCGACACCTGGTGCGCATCCTGGCGCGGGCTGTTCGGCGAGGGGGGCACCGTGTTTGGCAAAACTTTCAAGCCAGTCCTTGCTGAAGAAACCGCGCTCAGCGAGGACGGCATAGAGAGCGCTGGCTGCGTGCCCCTTGCTCAAGATGAATCGGTCACGCAGTGGATCGACGGCCGTGGAGGCATCGAGCCTCAAAATGCGCCAGTAGGCGGCCACAAGGATGTCGAGGCATGACATCGCGGAGGCGAGATGAGCCGCGCCGGAGGATGCGACCATCTCAATGACCCTTCCACGCATCTGCGCGGCGATCTTGTTCAATGATGCGATGTCGATGTTGGCCATGTGATCAAATTCAAGTATCGGTTGTCCCGGAAATCGTGCTTCCCTGCCTTTCTCTATTCTAGCCATTTGTTCCTGAAACTCTCGATTTCCTCTTCAGAATAGAAGTGTCGTGCATATCGACTCTGATAGACTGCATCCAAATGTTTCCTGGTGAACCTGATTTTCGACACTGTCTCAGCATATGTTGAATGAAAAGCCTTATCCTTAGTTCTGTTGTAGTCGTTTATTATGAAGAGTTGTTCGGGAGACCGGTACAAGTTGCCGAATGCCTGTCCGAGTGAATGAAAGTTTTCTTGTCGTATCACCAACAAGCGCACGCCATCGGAATCGATCAATTGGTATCCGTTATTCTGATCGAATGAATGCTGAAATACATCAATGCCCAAGACATCTCTAATCTCACGATCAAACCATGCGTCTAAACCATGAAGGTAAATGCCAGAGTTCGTGAAAACAGGATGTTTCAGCACTTCTTTATAGGCATTATCGAGAGAGAACCCTTCGATCGAGCGATGGGGGTCGAAAGATTGAAAATATCCTGACACCGCCAATGCGACCGGTTCTCGAACTCCACAGGTATAATATCCGATGGGTCTTCCGTAACGTGCCCGACGTTCTTCGATAGAAATTCTTGCCATCTGCGCTCCCTTGAGGTGGCCAATGATGCTGTCACGGGCTCGTTGATCAGCCGCTTCAGGCAACCATGCATCTGCGGCAAGGATCATTCCTTTTTGTGAAATCACGTGAACATGGGGAATAGGCAGCGGATGAAATGCTCCTCTCAGAGTGGTTCCCAGGGTGCTTCCTCCGCATTTACCAATAGAAATAACGAGATGAAGTGCACCAGTTGATTCGTTGGAATGCTGTAGGTCCGCTGTTTGTCTCTCGATGTTATATGACAATCTCCTCCGGAACTTTCGGACATAAAGCAGCAAACTGATTGCCAGGGCAACAGCCAGGATGTCAAAAGCAACGTGGAATATGGGTGAGAACATATTAAACCCCAGAGCGAATGATGCCGATCAAAAGTGAATGATGCTGTGGATCGTCTCACCACTGCGCATGAGGGCGATGCCGTCGTTGACGTCTTCGAGTTTCAGGCGGTGGGAAACCATTCCTTTCGGATCAAAGCGACCGTGCTCGATCATGCGCAACTGACGCGGAATGTCGATGGCAGGAAGGCTGCTTCCACCCTCTGATCCGGTGAGTTCCTTGCCGAAGTGAAACTGCAGGGTGTTGATGGATATGCTGCGATCAAACGGCATCACACCAATGCCGACGCAGCGTCCCTTGGGGGCCGTAAGTGCGAGCGCCTCCTGAAGCACATGGGGATTGCCTGTGCCATCAATGACCACATCCGCCTTGCCCTTGAGAATCTCCTCTGCGGCTGCGCGGAAGTCGGTCTGCTTCGAATTAATCGTGTGAGTGGCGCCGAACTGCTTGGCCTTATCGAGTTTGTGATCGAATAAGTCCACCGCGATCACCGGACAGGCCCCGGCAAGAGACGCGCCGAGAACCGCGCCGAGACCGATGCCTCCGCAGCCGATGATGACCACTGATTCGCCGATGCGAACGCGCGCGTCATTGGTGACGGTGCCGAAGCCTGTGGTGAGCGTGTCAGCGAGCAGGCAGCACAGTTCATGGTCCGTATCAGGTGGAACCACTGTCAGACGGTTCTCTGATACGACGCTCAGGCGCTGGAAGGTGGTGATGGCTCCTGCATTGGTTGCTTTGCCATTCCAGTCATAAACGGCCGGTTTTGGCTGTAGCCCAAGGCCCGGACGCCAGTGCATCACCACCCGGTCACCAGGCTTCACATGGGTGACTTCAGGTCCAACTTCGAGCACCGTGCCACTGCCTTCATGCCCGAGCAGGTGTGGAAGCCAGCGATCAGGCCCTTTGACGCCTTCAATTTCACCAAGTTGGGATCCGCAGATGCGCGTTGCGGCGATTTCGACCAGAACTTGGCCAAATCGCAATGAAGGTATTCCGACCTCGTCGAGAACGAGAGGCTTTTTTTGTTCGACCAGAATGGCTGCAGGTGTTTTCATCGAATCAAAGTGAATTCAAGATTTCGCCGTCAAACCAGCGACAACAGTCGTGCTTTTTGCCTTAAGTCTCAGGAATCGCCGCTCCCACAAAAAGTAGGAGAGTGAGGCGAGGGCGGTCGTGAGAGTGAAGGTAGAAGCAAAAAGAACAACACTTCGAGTAAAGGCGTGTTCGATACCACCCATGGCTACGAGGGTGTTCGTGCAAATGACAATCACCAGCCAGTGAAACACATAAAAGCCGTATGAAATCTCGCCCATGTATCTGAAGAACCGGTTCTCCAGCTTGAAGAAAGACTTTGGGTTCAGGGCGACATTCATCAGAATCGTCAGATAAACGAGGCTGTAAACCCAGACGCCAAACTTGTCGTAGGGCACCCGGTGGAAGATATGAATGCCTGCCATTGTGTAGGCGATCAATTGGGCCGGAACACTGAAGACGAACCGAAGACGCGTTTCGTGGTGGAAATACAGCCAAGCTCCCAATCCGCCTATGCCCATGCAATCAAAACGAGCCCAAGTAAAGAAAGTCCTCTGCAGTTCGCTGCCGGATATGCGGAACAGGAACGGCACTAAAATGACAACGGCGAATACCCATGGCAGGACGTTGCGCAGACGTTTGATCAGGTGCGGCCAGGCAAGGTAAAAGTACTCTTCTACACCAACCGACCACAGGGGGCCGCCTACTCCAGGGTGTCGCAGTAGAGTGATTGCAACATGAGGAGACATCAACAGGAATAGCCCAAGCTTCGTCCACCAGTCCTCCTCGATCGCCATGTCCAGAACAGGGAATCGCAAAAATGGAATGTGGGGCAGCACAAGAAAGACGAGAAGTGTGAATGCATAGTAGAGTGGCCAGATCCGCAGAAGACGACGTTTATAAAAGTTTGGGATGTTGATCGTGCCTGTCGTTTGCTGTTCGATAAGCAGTAGATAAGTGATCAAAAAGCCGCTTAGAACGAAGAAAAAGGACACTCCGTCTGACCCAAGCCCTGGGGCAAGCGGAAAGCCAAGCAGTTCGCCGTATCCCATCCAGCCTTTTCCCTGCTCCAAGTGAGAATAGAAAACGCTGAAGGCTGCGAAGAAACGCAGGCCATGTAGGCCTGGCAAATAGACCTTCTTTGAAACAGTAGAGGGTATTTTCGAGTCTGTCGGCATTTCCAAATTGCGTGGGCTTAGAGCAGGTCTCCGGTCTTGATGAGTTGCTGCATCCACTTTACGGTGTGGGACTTCTCATTGTCAGTGAGAATGCCTTTCTGATACAAATCGATCATCTCTCCGATAGCCTGACCGACGGAGCGCTTCGGGGCGAAGCCTGTGGCAAGCAGTTTGCTGGAGTCGAGACGGTAGGAACGCGGATCGTTGGATTCGCTGACGACGACCTCGGCAGGAATGATCTCGGTGACGCGGTTGGCAATCTCAAGAATGGAGATGTTTTCGAAACCCGCATTGTAGCATCCGGAGGCGATCTCGGGATGGGCGAGGAAATGCATGTAAACATCCACGAGATCCTCAATATGGATGTTGGGGCGGGTCTGATCACCGCCGAAGACGGTGATGCGTTTGTTCTTGAGCGCCTGAAAGGTGAGCATGTTCACTGCGACATCGAGGCGCATGCGCGGTGAGTAGCCGCAAACGGTTGCAGGACGCACGCATTGAACCTGCATCTTGTCCGCGTAGCTCAGCAGCACGCGTTCGGCGACCATCTTGGTCTTGTTGTAAACTGAGATGGGCACGAGTTCGAGATCCTCGGTCACACGATCCTCCTCCTTGAGACCGTAAACGCTGCCGGAGGATGCGAAGACGAACTGCTTTACTCCCTTGCGAACACAGCGGTCAGCCATCTGCATGGCGGCCAGCACATTGACCTCCCAAGAGAGAGTGGGTTCGAGGTCCACGGCGGGGTCGTTGGCGATGTTGGCTAGATGAAAGACAGTCTCGATGCCGTCGAGCGGAATGGTGTCCACGTTGCGGACGTTGCCCTTCACGATGGTGAGAGAGGGATGTTCTTCCAAGTGGTTGCCGAACCACTGGGTGTCGAAAACGGTGACTTTGTGTCCGGCTTCAAGCAGAGCGCGTGTCAAAAGGGTGCCCGTGTAGCCGCAGCCGCCGGTGACGAGAATATTTTTCATGGGTTGGTTGGAGGATGGATTCAAGCTTTGTGGATGTAGTGAAGCGGCAGGTGTTGCAGAGTGTCGAAGTGTTTTTTCGCCCACGCGACGGTCTGATCGATGCCGACTTCGAGGGAGATGTGATCCTGCCAACCGAACTCGGTTTTGACCTTCGCTGAATCAAGGAGGTAGGCAGCATCTTTGCCGTCGCGTTCGGGAGCCTCCTCGACGTGCTTGGAGAAATCTTCGCCCATGCGCTCGCAGACAAGTTTTACGAGGTCGCGGATGCTGATAAAGCGGTCCGTGCTTATGTGGTAGATGCTGCCTGGTTCTGCTCTTTGCGCGATGGCCCAGGTTGCGGAAGCCACGTCATCGATATGAATGAAGGACCGGATCGAATGACCGCCGCCGTGGAGTTGAAGCTTCTTGCCGGTCAAGATGGCCATGACCATGCGCGGGATGACTCTGTAGAGCTGCTGGCCGGGGCCATAGACGTTCGCTGCGCGCGTCCAGACGACGGGGAAACCGTAGTTTTCGAGAAAATTTTGCAGGCTCATGTCACACGCGGCTCGGGAGGTGGCGTAAGGGGTGCTGGGATTGTAGGTTCGACTCTCTTTTATCAATCCATCTGTACTGCCGTACACTTCTGGCGTGGAGATGTGCACATACTTTTCCAAGCCGTCGAGTTTCCGCAAACGGTCGTGCAGCATGATGGTGGAGACGGTGTTGGTCTGGTACCAGTCCTCCGGTTTCAGCCAGCTCTCCGCGACCATCCCTTGTGCGGCAAAGTTGACCACATGCGTGGCTTGCATGTCGCGTGCAACCTGAACAATGCCGTCGAGGTCCCGGCGAAGGTCGAGCGAGTGAAAGGTGAAGCGCGACTGCCTTGCATCATCGTCCCAGCGATGCGGGGCAAACGCAGTGTCAGGCTCAGCAGAGCGGCTGACGCCGGCGACAACGACGTCCGGTTTGGACAGGAGGTAGCGAACGAAGCTGGCTCCCGAGAAGGAGTTGCTGCCAATGACGAGAACTTTTTGAATCATGGATAGGGATGCGAAATAGCCATGGGGCGGGTGGATCAGCACTTTGAACCATTGATGGCGGAGATATGGCGCATAATCATGTGGCCCACGACGATTTGCAGATCCTCCACGATTTGCATGTCGTTAAGGGCGAAATGGACGACATGGTCGGCCTTCAGGAGTGCCTTGCCGCCATCAAATCCGAGAATCGCGGCGGCTGTGACGCCCTGGCTGCGGGCCTCGTCGAGGGCGGCGAGAATATTCGGGGAGTTTCCGCTACCAGATAGGACGATGAGGAGATCTCCCGGCTCAGCAAGCACCCGAATCTGCTGGGAGAAGATCTGCTCGTAGGACAGGTCGTTGCCGATGCAACTCAGGACGCCGACATTCGCCGGCAGAGCATTGGCACGGATGGCGTTGCGAGTGCCTTTGAACATGGCCGCCGTAAAGTCGTTGGCGATATGAAGCGCGTTGGCAGCGCTGCCTCCGTTGCCGCAGATAAAGACCTGCCTGCGCTCCTTTCGAGCCGTTTCGACCAGTTCAGCAAGTTTTTCGACGCTGCTCCAATCCATCTCTCCAATAAAATGAGAGAGATCTTGGGCATAAGAATTGAAAATGGAGATGGGGGGCATGGCGGGTGTCTCTAGTTGAGTCCTGTGATCCGGCAGACGTTATTGACGATGTGCTGACCGATGGCAAGGCTTGCGGTGGCCCCGGGACTGGGGGCATTGATGACATGAAGGGCGTGAGGACGTTCGATGAAGTCAAAATCCTGCACCAGCGTGCCGTCGGGAGTCATTGCCTGCGCACGTACTCCCGCGCCTCCGTCGGTGAGGTCTGCCTCTTGGACCTCGGGTGTTAGCTTCTGCAATTCGCGACAGAATCGGGACTTGGAAAGCGAGGTGCCAAGTTCGCGCAGGCACATTTTGGGATGCTTTGCTAGAAAACGCCAAAGGCCGGGGAAGGTGAGGGACTCGGCGAGGTCGCGCAGGTCAAACTGGGTGGCCTTGTAGGCCTCGCGCGCGAGAGCCAGAACGGCGTTTGGTCCGGCCTCGACGCCGCCGTGAATCAGGCGGGTGAGATGCACCCCGAGGAAGGGAAAGCTGGGGTCAGGCACGGGGTAGATGAGTTTCTTCAACCGTGAAGCCATGGCGGGCCGTAACTGGAAATACTCACCGCGAAACGGGACGATCATGGTGGTCGGGTTTTCGCCCGCCATGCGTGCGACGCGGTCACTTTGCAGACCGGCGCAATTGATCAGGAAATCGCAACGCTCTTCGCGCTGGTCGCTGGTGAGAAGCCATTCACCGGACGTGAAAACAAGCTTTTGCGCCTTGCATGAAAGGAGGAGGTTGGAGCCTTGCTCAGCTATCACCCTCTTCATGGCTTCCACGACCTGCTTATAGTCCACAATGCCCTCTTCGGGGACGTGGACGGCTGCAATGGCTGCCGCCATCGGCTCGAGTTCGCGCAGGCGTTCCGGACCGATTCTTTCCAAGCCGGTCAATCCGTTGGCCTGACCGCGTTCAAGCAGGGTGTCAAGCCGCCCTAATTCTGTCTCATTGGTCGCCACGACGACCTTCCCGCAGATGTCATGGCTGATCCCGTGTTCCTGACAGAAGGCTGTCATTTCGCGTATTCCTTGAACAGCAAGGCGCGCCTTGAGCGACCCCGGCTTGTAGTACAAGCCGGCGTGAAGAACGCCGCTGTTATGAGTGGACTGGTGGAGTCCCGGGCCGGATTCCTTCTCCCATACCGAAATTTCTGCGTCCGGCAGCCGGATCTTCAGTTTGAGGGCTGTCGCAAGACCCACGAGTCCGGCCCCGATGATTACGAAACGAGGTTTTCTCAAGGGTTGTCTTGCAGCGGAGGTTGATGGAGCTTGACCTGCAAATTTATCCGGCTTTTTACTGCGGACACGCTACCGCCCTCGGTGGTCATGGACCCCGCAGGCTGTGTGAAATGGTGGGCAGCCCCGCTCACAAATGCTGTGTTCCGGCCACTTTCGTGGCAAATACTCCTTTGGGCTGGCGGCAAGGTGCTGTCAAGGTTTCCCACGAGGCTGTATGCAAGTAGGCCGTCAATGATCCGAGGCCGCGGTTTTGATGGAATTTGGCTGGCTTGCCCGGTGGGCGGGGACTAGGTTCGCGTGCGTTTATCTGGATGGGGGACATGTGGAAAGATAACGGTCTTTCTCTGCTCGAATGAATTCCGCCGCACTTCCATGCCGCCATTCAGGCCTCCTCAGAAGCCACTTTTTCGAGAACCCCTTGACCTGGTTTTCAAGACGCTTGGCGGCGGCCGCCAAAGGGCCTTTTCTGCGGACGGTCTTGATCTTGTTCATCACGTCCCGCCGGACTTCGGGGGGTTCGGCGTCGAGTGCCTTTCGCCAGGCGGTCAGCTCGTCAGTCATGTCGGCGCCCTCCCGCAAGGCACCGGCGAGGGATGCATGGATGGCGGTGTAGAGCCGAGTCATGTCCACCTCGTGGCGGGCCAGTCGTCCGCCGACGACTTCCTGCAGTTTTATGAAGTCGTTAAGGATCGCTCCGGGAATGGTCATGATTTTCACCGGGATGCGGTCGTAGCCGATGCTGTCCTTGGATTTGAGGTCTTTGAAAAAGGCGGCGCTGGATGGGAGCTTCAATTGAATGGCCCGGCCGTTGCTGTGTTGTTTAGTGCAATAAACGACCAGAGGGTCTGCAAGGCAGGCCACTTTTTCGCCATGAGCCAGCCACTGAAAGGCGGAGGTGTAGTCGGGATTCATGGGGAGGAACTGCCTGCCTGTGGGGGAGTTCTCCACCTTGTCCGCGATCCTGCGGCGAACGGCGCTCAGGTGGGCGATGGGAAGAAAGTGACTCCACTCGCTGGAACTGCCCCGGAGAAACTTCTCCAGTACTTCGTCGCTGGTCAGCACCTCGGACTTGCGTGCGGGCGGTGGCGACCACACCCGTTTGAAATAGCCAAGATCGTCGAAGGAGTTGCTGCCCCAGGTGACCACATCGATCAGGGGATCCTCGAAACGCCTCACAATGGTTTCGACGGCGTGGTGTTTCAGGAACTGCTTGTCCTCCAGCATCAGGATGATGTCGCCCGTGGTGCTGCGGAATGCCTTTTCCCAGTTGTCCGGCATCGAAAGACCGCCCGTCTTCACATATTTCAGGCGTGCGTCGTCAAAGCCTGAGACGACTTCGCGAGTCGCATGTGTGTCGTCGTTGTCGGCAATGACGACTTCGATGTTGGAATACGACTGATCGAGAGCAAATCGGATGCAGTCCCGAAGGAGAAAAGCCCGGTTCTTCGTCGGCAGGGCGATGGAGACGAGTGGCTGCGTCATGGATGTCGGGTCAATCCAGCGAGGTCAGCTCACTTGCGCAGCAGCCATGCGCCAGGCCAGTGGGTGATCTGGAAGTCGAGCGTGCTCTCGTTGAATTCGAAAGGCAGTTTGGTCAGTTCGAACTCGGGATGGGAGTCGGCAAATTCACGCGCGGCGGTCGTCGGGTTGTCGTCTGTCCAGCTCGGCGTCCCGCGCGGTACGTCTGCGACTTCATGCATGACTCCATCAGTGGCGACTATGTAGGAGCCCGGGCAAACCAGGTCGCAGTAGGCTTCGAGTTCCGCCCTCACGTGGTCGCGCAGGTGGTTGGAGTCGAGAATCACGAGAACCTTCTCACCGGGAGCGATCAGCTTCTTTGCCTTTGCCACGGTTTCGGGGGCGACAGACGAGCCCTCGATGAGAGTGATGCGATCAAAAAGTGGGTGCGCCTCTATGGAGGCGCGGTTATGCGGGCGAATCTCAATGTCGATGCCGATGACGCGCCCTTGGCTGCGCATGGCTTCAAAGAGCGAGGCATAAAAAATCAGCGAGCCGCCGTGGGCGACACCGGTTTCCAGGATCACGTCCGGCTTCAGGCGGTGAATCACTTCCTGTATGCGAAGGACGTCCTCCGGCAGTTGGATGATTGGTCGCCCCATCCATGAAAAGGTGTAGGGATATTTGGCATTCCACCCTGTCTTGACCCAGAGATCGGAGATGATTTTGAACGCCTCGTCGCAGTAGAGCGGCAGGGTGCGTTCGCCGTCTGCGTTCTTGCAGCTCAGCGTGTTGGTGTCGGAGTCGATGGTCAGTTGCATGAGTGAAGTGAATGCCTTCCGGACGCTTCCGCCCGGGCAGAGAGAGCGTTCTTATGATCTGAGCGGCATGCTGTCAATCAGGCGTTGCAGGCCCTCTTCGAGGCCGATAACGGGCTTCCAGTCGGTTTGGCCAAGCCGCGTCGTGTCCGCGATGATGACCGGGGTTGAATCCGGGGAGGCATTCGGGTTTCTGCCAATGAGTTTTCGGTCGGCGTGCAACAGATCGGCCAATTGGATAGCGAGTGACGCAATGGGGATGCCCTTTCCAGTGCCAATGTTCACGGCGCCGGTCAGTCGTGATTCCAGCGCGTGGCAGAATGCGGATGCCGCGTCGCGAATCTCGATGTAGTCGCGCAGGCTGTCAGGCGTGTTCATGGAAAGCGGTTTTCCTGTCCGCAACTCGCGTACCATGATGCTGGTGTAACGGTTCGGATGTTCGCCGGAACCGTATGGGTAGAAGACACGAAACCAGGCCCAACCGACAGTGGAATGGTCGCGCAACCATTCAAAAAGGGCCACTTTCGCCTTGGAATACGGAAACTGCGGGGCTAGCCGGGAGGTGTCCTCCTTGAGCGGTTCATCCGATGCGGCGTACTCGATGCAGGTGCCGGTTCCTGCAAGGTAAGGCACGCCGAGTTCGATGAGCCTGCGAAACCAGGCTTTGCTTTGCGCGAGCCAGGTTTCGTTCTCCGGCGAGTTCAGGTACACGCCGGGCTCCGCAATCCAGGCAAGGTGCAGGGCGGCATCAGGTGCGAAACGTGACACTTGTTCCCAGGGCGTTTCCGCCAGGCTGCCGACGGCGATTTCGACGCCCGGCGCGATTTTCGCCGCAGGATCGCGGCTGAGCGCCTGGATCTGGTGACCTCTCCGGACGGCTTCCTGGCAAAATGCGCGACCGATGAAGCCCGTGGCGCCGGTGACGAGGATTTTCATGCCAGTTCGTCGAATCCCGGTAGTGCGGCATCACGCGGGGAGAGGTTGATGACCGGCAGCGGCCAGGCGATGCCAATTTCGGGAGCGTTGCAGCTCAATCCGCGCGCCATGTCTGGCTGGTAAAATTCGGACATCAGGTAGAACAACTCGCAGTGGTCCTCTAGGCACTGGAAGCCGTGCGCAAAACCCGCCGGAATGTAGAGCGCCCGCATGTTCTCGGCGGAAAGCTCCTCTGCATGCCATTTGCCGAAGGTTGGAGAACCGGAGCGGACATCGACCACGACGTCGAACACGCGACCGGCGAGGCAGCGCACAAGCTTGATTTCCGGGACTGGCTCCGCCTGCCAGTGCATGCCGCGGACGCTGCCCTTCTGACGGGTGGCGGTGTGGTTGTGCTGAACCCAGCGGGTGTTGAGATTCTTTATCGCAAATTCCCGTTCGCAGTAGGTCCTCGCCAGGAACCCGCGCTCATCGTGACGAGGCTCTGGTTCGACAATGAGGACGCCGTCCAGCGCGGTAGGGAGGAAGTTCATGCAACAGTCAGACTAGGAAGCGGAATGACGAATCGGCCGCCCTTTTCCCGGAAATCCTGCTGCTGAGCCATGACTTCCTCGGCGAAATTCCAAACGAGAAGCAGGGCGTAGTCAGGGCGGCGGGCGGCGAGTTCTTCGGCGGCGACGATGGGCACATGCAGTCCGGGACTGAGTCTGCCCTGTTTGTAGGTGCTGCGGTCGGCGATGAACTCCAGCGTTTTTGCCGAGTCGCCCACATAGTTGAGCAGAGTGCTGCCCTTGGCGGAAGCTCCATACGCCGCAACCGTTTTGCCGGTCTGCCGCTGCTCATCGAGAAAGGAGATCAGGTCCACCTTTACACGGGCGGCCTGGTCACTGAAGCGCTGGTAGTAGGCTGTGCTGGTCACTCCTTGTCGAGTTTCGGCTTCCAGTGCTTCCTGCACGGTGGGGCGGATGGTCTCGACGCCTTTTTTGCAGGCATACAGTCGCATGGAGCCTCCGTGAATCGGCAGGCGCTCGACATGGAAAACGTCCATCCCGTGCCGGGCGAAAAGCGGGATGAGCGGCGTGAGCGTGAAGTAATAAACGTGCTCGTGGTAGATGGTGTCGAACTCCACCTTGTCGATCATTTCCACCCCGTAGGGGAACTCGAAGACCACCCAGCCGTCAGGCTTGAGCAATTCGGCCACGCCGGCGACGAAGTCATTGGTGTCCGGCGCATGAGCGAAGACGTTGTTGCCCAAGATGAGATCCGCGCGGCCTTTTTGATCCCGCAGGGCGGACGCGGCGTCTTTGCCGAAGAATTCGCAGTGCGTCTCGACACCGTTCTTCCGGGCCACTTCGGCGATGTTCGCTGCTGGTTCGAATCCGAGGCAGGGGACGCCGGCTTGGACGAAGTTCTTCAAGAGGTAGCCGTCATTGCTGGCGATTTCGATGACGAAGCTGTCCTTTCCGAGCTTCTTCTCAGCGATGTGTTTTTCCACCGCCGCACGGGCATGGCGCAGCATGGCGTCGGAAAAGGAGGAGAAGTAGATGTAGTCGCTGAAGAGATCGACCGGCGGCACGGTTTCCGTGATTTGCATGAGCCAGCAGTCACCACAGACGAAGACGGCCAGCGGAAAGCGAGGTTCCGGTTTTTCGAGATCTTCCGGGCGCAGCAGGTTGTTCGCCAGGGGTTGGAGACCGAGATCGATGACCGGCAGGGAGTGGGTGGAACCGCAGGAGCGGCAGCGGAGGGCTTCGGGCATTGGGAAAGGGTCAGTTGGTCCAGGTGAGCCCTGAGTTCCGGGCCTGCGCAGTGTAGTCCGCGATCTGTTCGCGCGTAAAGTTCAGCATGTCGGCGCCTGACTCCGTGTGGCGGCGGCGATACCACTCAGCCGTGGCTTTCGTAGCGGCGTGAAAATCCCACACAGGACGCCAGCCGAGGACGCACGTTGCCTTTGCGTGGCTCAGAGTGAGCCGCGTGGCTTCAGGCAGGGCGTTCGGGTCCGGTCGGGCTTCCCATTGACCTGGCCAGGCTTCGAAGAAGGCTTGCACGACTTCGCCCACGCTGCGCTCGGACTCTGGAGTGGGGCCGAAGTTCAGGCTGAGCAGTTCCTTCGAGCAAGGATTGTTAAAAAGATGCTGTCCCACGCTCAGGTAGCCGGCGAGGCACTCCAGCACATGCTGCCAAGGACGCGTGGCGTGCGGATTGCGGAGGATGACGGGTTCTCCCGCCACTTGGGCGCGGACGCAGTCCGGCAGGATGCGATCCGCCGCGTAGTCACCGCCGCCGATGACGTTCCCTGCACGGACGGAGGCGAGCCGTCCACGGCTCTCCTCACGCGAGAAGAAGGAGGCGTGCCAGGAGGCGACCACCAGTTCCGTGGCCGCTTTGCTCATTGAGTACACATCATGTCCCCCCAGTGGATCGTCTTCGGAGAATGGGCGGCCGAGGTTCTGGTTGAGGTAGCACTTGTCACTCGTGACGACGATGACAGGCGCTCCGCATCCGGTGGCGCGGACGGTTTCCAGAAGCAGGGCCGTGCCCCAGGCGTTGACTGAAAAAGTCTCCAACGGTTCCGCATAGGACAGGCGCACGAGCGGTTGGGCGGCCAGATGCATGATGAGATCTGGCTTTACGGTTTCGATGGCGGCGGTCAGCGTCTCACGGTCCCGAAGATCGGCGATCCACTCGTGCTCCAGCGCGTCCCGGGGAATGTAGTGCTTCAGATCGTCCGCATGCAGTGGGGCCAGGGCGTAGCCGCTGACCTTCGCCCCCAGCGCTTCCAGCCAGATCGTGAGCCACGAGCCTTTGAAACCGGTGTGACCGGTCACCAGAACGCGTTTGCCTTGATAGAGGGATCCGAACATCACCAGATTTTCCAGGGGGCCTTGCCGCTGTCCCACATCTTGTTCAGCATTTCAAACTCGCGGTAGGTGTCCATGCACTGCCAGAAGCCGTGGTGGCAGAAAGCTTTCAGGTTTCCCGAGTCCGCGAGTTGCTGCAGTGGTTCGCGTTCGAAAATGCAGTCGTCACCGCTCAGGTGGTCGCGCACGGACTTGTCCAGCACCATGTAGCCGCCGTTGATGAAGCCCGCCTCCTGCTCCGGCTTTTCGTTGAAGGATTGCACGGTGACGCCGTCCAGGCCGAGTTCGCCGAAGCGTCCGGCGGGCTTGACGGCGGTCATGGTGACGAGCGCCTTCTGCTGGTAGTGAAAATTCACCGAGCCGCGGATGTCGGAGTCCGCCAGTCCGTCGCCGTAGGTCAGCAGCACGTCTTCTTCGCCGATATGCTGCATGGCGCGCAGCAGGCGGCCACCGGTCATGGTGTTCATGCCGGTCTCCAGCAGCGTCACCGTCCAGTCCTCCTCCTCGTGGGTGTTGTGGTAGGTGATCTGGGGATTGCGCCCGAGTTTCAGCGTCACATCGCTGCGGTTCCAGAGATAGTTGCGGAAGTAGTCCTTGATGATCTCTCCCTTGTACCCCAGGCAGAGCACAAAATCCTTAAACCCGTGCTGTGCATAGGTCTTCATGATGTGCCATACGATGGGCTGGCCTCCGATTGGCACCATCGGCTTGGGCCGGTATTCGGTCTCTTCACGCAGGCGTGTGCCGAGACCTCCGCAGAGGAGAATGACTTTCATGGTTCGCGAATCGGGGAGCATGTTGAGGCGGAAGGTGTTTGAGGGGGCTGCAGGGTGGTCTGGAGAATCACAAGCTCCGCCAATCTCTGGATGCATTCATCAAGGGCAAAGAGATCCGTGCGCAACTCCAGTTCCGGGCTTTGAGGCATTTCGTACGGGGAATCGATTCCGGTGAATCCAGTAATGAAGCCGGCTCGCGCTCGTGCATAAAGTTGCTTGGGATCGCGCTGTTCGCAGACTTCGAGCGGCGCGTTGATGAAGATTTCGATAAAGATGATGGAGGAGCTTTCGCAAATCTGCCTCACTAGGTTCCGATCAGCGACGAAAGGAGAAATGAGTGAGCAAATGACGATGAGTCCCGCCTCGGCCATGAGCTTTGCCGCTTGACCCGCCCGTCGAATGTTCTCCCGGCGGTCCTTGTCTGTGAATGAGAGATCGCAGCAGAGGCCTGATCGGAGATTGTCTCCGTCCACGATGAAAGAGTGCATCCGGCGAGCGCTCAATTCGTGGTCCAAACCGACTGCGATGCTTGATTTTCCAGCGCCTGAAAGCCCGGTCATCCACACCACCGCGCCACGATGGCCTACGAGTGCCTCTCTCTCCGCTGTGGAGACCAGGTAGTGGGTCTTGGTGAGATTTGTGGCTGACTCCGGGGGCATGTTGTCGGGTGATCGCGTGTTACAATGCGGTTTGGAGATTCGAAGGGCGTCGGATTCAGAGTCTTGCTGTGCCGCTGCCGAGTTCGGAAAGGAAGGCCTGGTAGGTTTGCGCGAGTCCCTCCTTGAGGTTGAGTCGCGGCTGCCAACCAAGGTCCGTCAAACGGGAAGTGTCCAGGAGTTTGCGTGGTGTGCCGTCGGGCTTGGTGGAATCCCAGATGATCTTCCCCTGATAGCCGACGGCCTGGGCGACCAGTTCGACCAGTTCACGGATCGTCACGTCGGTTCCACAGCCCACGTTGACGAGGTCGGGCGGATTCTCCAGTTTAAGTAGGAAGGCGCAGGCGTCTGCGAGGTCGTCGGCGTGCATGAACTCACGCCGCGGGCTGCCCGTGCCCCAGGCGGTCACTTCGGGCTGGCCGGCGAGTTTCGCCTCGTGGAAGCGGCGGATGAGCGCCGGCATGACGTGCGAGTTTTGCAGGTGGTAGTTGTCGCCAGGGCCGTACATGTTCGTCGGCATGGCGGAGTGGTAGATCACTCCGTACTGCTTCCGGTAGTACTCGGCCATCTTCAGCCCGGCGATCTTGGCGATGGCGTAGGCTTCATTGGTGGGTTCAAGGGCGGAAGTGAGGAGGTGGTCCTCCCGCATCGGCTGCGGGGCCAGTTTGGGGTAAATGCAGGAGCTTCCAAGGAAAAGGAGGCGCTGCACGCCGACTTTCCACGCGCCGTGGATGCAGTTGGTGGCGATGGCGAGGTTCTGCTGGAGGAACTCGGCGGGGTAAGTGTTGTTGGCGTGGATGCCGCCCACCTTGCCGGCGGCGACGATGACGGCATCCGGCTTTTCGGCGGCATAGAAGTCGTTCACGGCGGCCTGATTCGTCAGGTCCAGTTCCTTCCGGCTGCGGAGAACGAGGGTGGTTTCCGGTTCGTTTTGGAAACGCCGCACCAAGGCTGCACCGACCATGCCTGTGTGACCGGAAATGAACAATTTTGTCATGCGTTAGAGGGCTTTCAGCTTCGCTTCGTGTTCCGCGATCTTGAGGTCGGCTTCAACCATGATTTTCACCAGGTCCTTGAAGCGCACCTTGGGCTCCCAGCCGAGTTGCTTGCGCGCCTTTTCGGGATTGCCGATGAGAAGGTCCACCTCTGCGGGACGCTCATACCGTGAGTCATGGATGACGTATTTCTCCCAGTCGAGGCCGAGAAGTCCAAAGGTCTCCTCGCAGAACTCGCGGACGCTGTGCGTCTCGTTGGTGGCCACGACGTAGTCGTCGGGAGTCTCCTGCTGCAGCATCAGCCACATCATTTCGACGTACTCCCCGGCGAAGCCCCAGTCGCGTTTGGCGTCGAGGTTTCCCAGGAAAAGCTTGTCCTGTAGTCCCATTTTGATGCGCGTGGCGGCGCGGGTGATTTTACGGGTGACGAAGGTCTCGCCGCGGCGCGGGCTCTCGTGGTTGAAGAGGATGCCGTTGCTGGCGTGAAGGCCGTAGCTCTCGCGGTAGTTCACCGTCAGCCAGTAGGCGAAGACTTTCGCGCAGCCGTAGGGCGACCTCGGCCAAAACGGCGTCGTCTCGGTTTGAGGAATCTCCTGGACCTTGCCGAACATCTCGGACGACGAAGCCTGGTAAAAACGCGTTTTCTTGACCAGCCCCGCCTCGCGGATGGACTCCAGAATGCGAAGTGCGCCGAGCCCGTCCACGTCGCCGGTGTATTCGGGAATGTCAAACGACACCTTCACATGGGACTGTGCGCCCAGATTGTAGATCTCGTCGGGCTGCAGATCGTAGAGTAGTTTCACCATCTGCACGGCGTCGGCCAGATCGCCATAGTGCAGCACCAGCCGGGCGTCATCCACATGCGGGTCCTGGTAGATGTGGTCAATGCGTCCGGTGTTGAAGCTGGAGGAGCGCCGGATCACGCCGTGGACTTCGTACCCTTTCTGCAGCAGCAGTTCGGCCAGGTAGGAGCCGTCTTGGCCGGTGATGCCGGTGATGAGTGCTTTTTTCATGTCGCGAGTCGAAGCGGGCAATGGGGCATACGATGAAGATGGGCGCAATCGAGTTTTGCCCGTCAAATCTTTGACTCACGGGCATTTCCACTTTTTTTGCTGGAGATGATGTAGCAAGAGTCGGCCTTGAACACGCCAATCGCTCCAACTTCCCCCGCCGTTTCCTGGCGTATTCTCCACTCCGAGGCTTCCCGTGGCTGGGGTGGGCAGGAGCACCGGGTCATGGCGGAACTTGCAGGTTTTCAGCGGCGCGGACATCCCGTCTGGCTGGCGGCGCACCCGCAGAGCCAGATCCTCAAACGGGCGCGTGATGCCGGCATGGGCACCCGGGAGTGCGCGTTTGACCGCCGTCTGCTGCCGATTGATGCCGTTCGTCTCGCCTTGTGGCTGCGCCGCGAGCGCATCGACATCGTTAACACTCACAGCTCGCGGGACGGTTGGCTCTTCGGCATCGCGGCTCGGCTGGCGCGGACGCCGCTGCTGATTCGCAGCCGTCACATTGACGTCACCTATCCCAACGCCTTCGTCAGCCGTCATGCGTTCACCACCTTTGCCGACCATGTGCTTACTACCAGCCAGAAGATCACCGACCACTTCCAGCAGATCTTCCACCTGCCCGACGAGAGCATCACCACGCTGCCGACGGGCATCGACGTGAAGCGATTCCATCCCGATGGAGAAAAGGCGGAACTTCCCGTCAGGCGTGAAACCGATGCGCCGCCGGTCATCGGCATGGTTTCCGTCCTGCGATCGTGGAAGGGGCATCACATCTTTTTTGAAGCCATCCGCCGCCTCCGGGATTCCGGGCGTGATTTTCAATTTGTCGTCGTCGGTGGCGGGGCGGCGGTCGAGGCCTTTGAGGGCATCGCCAAAGAGCACGGGGCTGCCGGTGAGGTCACCTTCGCGGGGCACCGTGAGGACATCCCGGAGGTGCTTCGGGCGCTGGATGTTCTCTGCATTCCTTCGGTGAAACACGAAGGCGTTCCGCAGATCGGCCTCCAGGCGCTGGCCTGTGGCACCGCTGTCGTCGGCAGTGACTGCGGCGGCATTCCGGAGATCATTCAGCACGGTGTCACCGGTCGCATTTGTCCCGCCGGTGATGCTGCCGCCCTTGCGGAGAGGATCGCCGAAACGATCGACCACAAGGAGGAAACCGACCGCATGCGCCGCGCTGGCAGGCAGCTCGTTGAGCGCCAGCACAGCACCGATCACATGCTCGATCGCCTTGAAGCGATTTATCGACGCTACCTTGGCTGATAGGAGCAAGGCCTGCGGGCGCGATTTTCCCTTGTCCTGCTGAAATACTCCATCCCGCGTTTGATTTCAGGCTTGCCTCGTTTTGCGCGGCTTCATAACCTCGCGGTTCATTTCCATGAATAAACCAACCACCCTCCTCTTCTCCCTGGCTGCCCTGGCGCTTCCCATGGCTGCTCTGGCCGCCGATGTCAAACCCGTCCAGCCCGGCGGCAAGCTGCCGAAAAAGGTGGCAATCCAGCTCGTGAAGGTCGCCGATGAACTCGTCGAGCCCGTCCACGTCGCCTGTCCGAACGACGGCAGCGGCCGCGTCTTCATCTGCGAGCGCCCCGGCGTCGTGCAGGTCATCAAGGACGGCAAAAAGCTCCGCCGCCCCTTCCTCGACATCAAGGACAAGACCGTCAGCTCTTTCCTCGAGCAGGGACTCTACGACCTCGAATTCCATCCCAAGTTCAAGGAGAACGGCCTCTTTTACATCCACTACTCCGACATGTGGTTCAACGGCGACGGCTTCATCGTCGAATACAAGGTCAAGGACAGCAATCCCGACCAGGCCGACCCCGACAGCGCTCGCGTCGTCATGCAGCTCGAGCGCCCGTACTGCAATCACAACGGCGGCGAGATCTGCTTCGGCCCGGACGGTTACCTCTACATCGGCAGCGGTGACGGCGGCTGGGAAGGCGACGTGCTCAATGCCGGCCAGGACCTCAGCACCACGCTTGGCAAAGTCCTCCGCATCGACGTGAACACCCGCACCACCGAAAAAGGCTACGGAATCCCGAAGGATAACCCCTTCATCACCCCGCTCCAGCAGATGACCCTCTTCGGTATCAGCGAGGAAGCTTTCTCCAAAATCCAGCCCAAGGCCCGTCCTGAAATCTGGAGCTACGGCATCCGCAACCCCTGGACCATGGCCTTCGACCGCAAGACTGGTGACTTCTACGTCTTCGACATCGGCCAGAACCACTGGGAAGAGATCAACTTTGAAGCCGCCGGCTGCAAAGGCGGTATCAATTACGGTTGGAAAGCCATGTGCGGCAGTCATCCCTTCCCGCAGATCCTCAAAAAGAACCCCGATGGCACCGAAACCAGCGTCAATCCTGAAAAATGGGCGCAGATCGGCGAACTCCCGATCGCCGAATACAGTCATGTCGATCAGGGGAACTGCGTCATCGGCGTCGGCGTCTATCGCGGTCAGGACTACCCCGAGCTCGACGGCGTCTGCTTCGTCGCCGACTGGGGCTCCGGCAAGATATGGGGCATGATGCGTGACGACACCGGCAAGTGGCAGATGGAGGAACTCCTCGACCTCGATACTCCTCTGCGTCCCACCGGCGGCGGGGAAGGGGAGGACGGCGCTCTTTACCTCTGCCACGGCACCGCCGGCTACGGTGGCAAGACCGACCCCTACCAGGAAGCTCCCGGCGCCGTCTGGAAGATCGTTCCCGCCGACAAAGTCCCCGAAGGTGCTGTCACCGCTCCCCTGCAGGCCAAGTAGGCAGCCGTTTTTACAGGCCTTTCCAGTCTGCCGCGTGCCGTGAAAATCCTTTCGCGGCACGCTCCAGCGCCTCGTCGATGTCGGCCTTGGTGTGGGCGAGGCTGATGAACCAGAGGCCGCGCTCGATGGCGCGGACGCCTTCTTCCAGGAGGCAGCGGCGCAGGTGCGCCCAGCGGGGAGCGTCCTGCCGCGTCGCGTAGTCGCGGTAGTTGGTGATGGAACCCGCTGGAGCGTCGGGCTTGAGCATCGTGGCGTGGAAGACGAGGCCGGGACCCTGCGGCTGAAGAGGGATGTTGTGCTGCGCCGCGAGTTTCGACAATCCGGCCATCAATTGCTCGCCGAGGGCGATGACACCAGCGGGATGGGCGTCGCCGAGGGCGATGACTTGATCCAGGCACCACTTTGCGGCGGCGAGGCAGAGGGGATTGGCATTGAGGGTGCCGGCGTGGACGACTTCGCCGCTCATGATCTTGGCGAACATTTTTTCCCTGCCGACGAGTGCCGCAAAAGGCAAGCCACCACCAATGGCCTTGCCAAGGATGGTGAGGTCAGGCGTGAAGCCGAGGTGCTTCTGGGCGCAACCGGCACCGAAGCGGAAGCCGGTGATGGTTTCGTCGGCGATCATGACGATGCCGTTTTCGTCGCACAACTCGCGGATGGTTTCGATCATGCCGGGCGCGGCTGGCATGCAGCCGGTATTGCAGAGTACGGGCTCGAAGATGATGGCGGCGATCTGGTCGTGGTGCTCGGCCACACGCTGGCGGAGGTGCTCGGGATCATTCCAGCGTGCGACGACGAAGGTGCCGAGTACCTCGGGGATGACGCCCTGGCTGGGATGCAGGCGTGTGGGGTTGTCTTCCGTGCCCCATTTGTCCGGCGGCGGGGCGAAGCCGACGAGTCCCTCATCCGCCCAGCCGTGGTAGTGACCCTCAAATTTCAAGACGAGCGGTCGGCCCGTGTGCGCACGCGCCAGACGCAGGGCTGCGAGGACGACCTCCGTGGCGCTGTTGTTGAAGCGGACACGTTCCGCGCCGGGGATCATGCTTTGCAGTCGCTCGGCTACCTCGATCTCCAGCTCGCTCTGCGCGGCCCAGTGAGTGCCTTTGTGCGCCTGCTCACTGATCGCATCCGCCATGCCTTTCGGCGCGTGGCCGTAGAGAATGGCACCCTGGCCGATCTGGAAGTCGATGTACTCGTTGCCATCGACGTCGAAGAGTCGCGGCCCTTTGCCATGGTCGAAGTAGAGAGGCACGGGCGCCTCCATCTTGCGGATGCCGCTGTTGACGCCGCCGGCGATGCTTTTCTGGGCGCGGGCGAAGAGTTCGACGGATTTCGGGAAAGTGTAGGACATGGTGCGTGGTCGGTATCAGCTCAGGGGAGAGCTGTCATACACGACGACGCGATCCCAGAAAGTCTTGCAGGTGTCCACGAATCGCTGATGATCCGGGCATTCCTTCTGGTAGAAATCGTGGTCTCGCATGTTTTTAAAGAGCAGCGAGAGGGAAAAGCCGAAGGAGTGGTCCGTGACGGGGCGCGGCTCGGTGTCGGCGGGTTTTCCCGCGAAGCCGTGGGCGAGGTAGCTGATCTGAGGGAGGCGCCTGAGTTCGGATTCGAAAAGGGCGCGTTGTTCGGCGGTGAGGTCGGGCTTGAGCCAGAAATAAACGTTGTGAAGCATGGGTCGTGACGGGTAGGCGGCAGAAATTTGCATGCAATTGCTAATCCGAGGTGATTCGAAGCGTTATGTCACGGTGGAAGCCATAAAACGGCGGCTTCCACTACGCACAAAGGACGATGGCCCCACTGGGAACGACTGAAAGTCCGCGTTGCACGTCACTACCAACAATGCAAACCTAGTACCATCATGAACATCCCCCCAACCCTTGCCGCATTCGGCCCCCTCGGTACTCCCGAGCTGATCATCATCGCCATTCTCGTACTCGTGCTGTTTGGCGCGAAAAAGCTCCCCACCTTTGCCCGCAGCCTGGGCAAGAGCATGGGTGAATTCAAAAAGGCCAAAGATGAGTTTGAGCGCGAACTCCACCAGGCGCAGGACGAGGCCGAGCGCCCCAAGATCCAGCAGCCGCAGGAGAAGCGCCAGCCTGTCGCCAACGTGGACGACGTCTGATCCCAACAGCCTTTTGGCATGACTCCTTTGACGACCATCACGCGGCGGGTTTTCGGACCCGCCGTTTTCTTTGCCCTCGCAGCGTGGCTTGGCGCCGCAGAGACGGAACCTCTGACGTTCTGTTCCTACAATCTGAAGAACTGGCTGACGATGGACCGGTTCGACCAGAAAACGTACAAGACGCTGCCCGCCGCCTCCAAGCCCGACGATGAAAAGGAGCGGGTGGTGAAGATTCTGGCCGCGATCAAGCCCGACATCCTCGGCGTTTGCGAGATCGGTGATGCGGCTGATCTGGCCGATTTGCAAAAGCGCCTGAAGGCGGCGGGACTCGACCTGCCCTACACGGAGATGGCCCATGGCGGTGATCCGGTGCGCAGGCTTGCGCTGCTCTCACGGCTGCCGATCAAGCTGCGCAATTCGCAGGCGGAGCTGAGCTACAAGCTCGGCGATCAGACCCTGCCGTTTCAGCGCGGCATTCTGGACGTGACCATCGAGATCACGCCGACCTTCAACCTGCAACTGCTGGGCGTGCATTTGAAGTCGATGCGGGAGATCGAGGAGGCGGATCAGGCGCAGATGCGGCGGAACGAAGCGCGGCTGCTGCGGAAGCACATCAATGCGATTTTCGCGAAGGATCCCGACGCATACATCCTCGCCTACGGCGACTTCAACGAGCACCGCAACCAGCCGGCCATCTCCGAGATCATTGGCAGCCCGCGCACCAGTGATACGGCGATGCTGGACATCTGGCTGAAGGATCGCAACGGCGAGGTGTGGACGCACTTCTGGGACGCGGCGGACAGCTATTCGCGTCTCGACTACTGCTTTGCCAGCCGCCTGCTGCATCCGCACATCGACTACGGTCGCTGCTTTATCTACTCCTCCACCGACTTTGACAAGGCGAGCGACCATCGCCCGCTGGTGCTGAAGATCAGCCCGGAGCCGATCCTGAGGAAGAAGTGAGCGGTCAGAGGATGTTCACCGCAGCACCGCCATCGACGACGATGCCCTGGCCGGTGATGTAGGCACCGGCTTCGCTGGCGAGCAGCAGGGCGGGGCCGGCGAGTTCGCGCGGAGCGGCCCAGCGTTTCAGTGCTGTGCGGTCGGCGAAGTACTGCTTCTCCTCGTCGCTGAGGAGTTTTCCGGGCATGTCGGTTAGGAAGGGGCCGGGGCAGAGGCAGTTCACCGTGATTCCGAAGGGGCCGAGGTCGAGGGCGCTGGCGCGGGCGAGTCCGATGAGGGCCGCTTTGCAGGCGCAGTAAACGTTTCGCTTCAGGCGACCACCGACGCCGAGCACGCTGGAGATGTGGATGATGCGGCCCCAGTTGCGGGACTTCATGCCGGGCACGACGGCGCGGGTCAGAGACATGACGGAGGTGAGATCGACCTCGACATTGCGGTCCCAGACTTCGTCCGTGATTTCGTCGATGGCCTGCGGGTTGTTGATGCCGGCGTTGTTGACGAGGATGTCGATCTTGCCGAGGCGCTTTTCAGTCTCGACGGCCAGTGCTTTGACCTGCGGGCGGTCGGCCATGTCGGCGACCATCCATTCGACTTTCACCGAGAGTCCGTCACCAATTTCAGCCGCTGCGGCTTTGAGTTCTTCGGCATTCCGGCTGGAGATGAAGACATCGGCACCAGCTTCGGCGAAGCCGCGGGCCATGGCCTTGCCGAGGCCTTTGCTGCCACCGGTGACGAGGGCGGATTTTCCGGAGAGGTCGAAGAGCGGGGAGGACATGCGCGGCGTTTAGCACGCGGCCTTCGGCGAAGCGAGCGAAAAGGCGGAACGCGCCGCTGCTCAGTTGCGGGCGGGCAGGGCGCGCGGGATGTCTTCCAGGTTGGGCATGGACGGGTCGGCGAACTGCATGGATTCGTGGAAGAGATTGGTGCGGCTGGCCTCGATGTTGTTCGGGGTGTCGAGGCGGTCGCCGGAGGCGATGATGTGCGGCTGGATGAAGATGAGCAGTTCTTCGCGGATGTTTTCCTTGCTGGTGGTGCCGAAGAGATGGCCGAGGACGGGAATGTGGCGCAGGAGGACGGCGCCGCGCTTGCTGTTGGTGACGCGCTCGGTGATGAGGCCGCCGAGGACCACGGTGGCGCCGTTTTTGACGGTGACCTCGGTTTTGAGCTCCTGGGTGCCGATGGTGGGCACGGTGTTGCCGGAGATGGTCTGGGTGCCGACGATGTTGTCGTTGATCTGGGCGATCTCGAGCGTGACTTCGTCGTCGGAGTTGATGTGCGGCACGACTTCGAGCTTCAGCAGGACGTCGCGATACTCGACACTGACGCTGTTGCTGGCGACGCCGCCGACGAAGCCGCCGTTGCTGAGGATCTGGGCGGGGACGGCGATGCGCTGGCCGGAGGAGATGACGGATTTGGCGGCGTTTTTGGCGAAGACGCGCGGGGAGGCGAGGACCTTGAAGTCGCGATTGCCGTCAATCAGCTTCAAATACTGGCTCAGCGAGCCGATCTGGCCGTAGAAGTTGAGCTGGTTCCATGAGAAATTGTTGAAGTTGGCCGGGAACTGGATGCCGCCGGTGGTGAGGCCGGTCGCGGTGCCCGTGCCGGCTGTGGTCGTGGTGTCGTCGCTGCGGCGGAAGCTGAAGTCGTCGAGCAGTTTGAGGAAGTCGAAACCGAAGTTGTAGTCGTTGCCGAGGTTGAGCTGGCCGATGATGGCGGAGATGTAGATCTGCTGCGGGCGGACGTCCATCTCGGTGAGCAGTTGGTCGATGCGGGCGATGTGTTCGGGGGAGCCGGAAACGACGAGACTGTTGGACTGTGGATCGGCGATGAGCTGGGTCTTGCCGACGATCATGGATTTCGGCGCACCGAGGTCCTCCGGTTCGTCGAGCACGCTGCGGCTGGCATTGGAGCCGGTGTTCATGCCGCTGGCGCCGCCGAAGCTGTTGTTGGAGCCGAATGCGGAGTTGAAGCCGCTGTTGTCGGAACCACCCGTGCTGGAACCGCCCGAAGTGCGCCGGCGGCTGCCGCCGCCGTCGATGGATGCCGAGCCTTCGTTCGCCTGGATGTCGGTGTCACGCGCCAGGGCGTTGTAGGCGACGGGGAGGAAGTCGAGGACGTCGAGGTACTTGAGGCGGCGCTTGAGGAAGTTGCCGCCGTCGTCCTGCTTGTCGAGTTTCTCGACAAGTCCGCGGATGTAGGTGATGTCCACGGGTCGGCCGATGACGAGCAGTTCGTTGGTGCGGCGGTAGGGGAAGACTTTGACGCGGGACGCGGCGGGGTTGGTGGCGGCGGTGTTGGTGCTGCCGGCGGGATTCAGAGCGGCTGGCGCACCGGGACGGCCCGGGACATTGGGGACGGCTGCCACGGGCACCGCAGGGGCGCCGCCCTCGGATTTTTCTTCCTGCGCGAAGATCTCGGTCACGATCTCGGCGATGAGTTCCACATCGGAGCGCTCCAGTTTGATCATTTCGTTGGCGATCTCGGCGGGCGGCACATCGACGATGAGGGCGATCTCGCAAATGCTGCGGATGGTGGTGCTGTTTTCGGTAATGATGAGGGCGGAGTCGTTCGAAATGGGGGTGATGGCGCCGTAGGTGTGCAGCTTGATGACCTGCTGGAAGGCCTTTGAGGCCTGGTCTGCGGAGATGTGCTGAAGGGGGAGGACGTAGTGGCAGATTTCCTCGGTGTCCGGCAGGTCGCGGATGCTGTTGTAAACCTTCAAGCCGTCCGCCGTGGGGCTTTTGCCGCCGGCGTGGTTAATGAGCTTGGCGGTGTTGTCGTCGATATGAATGATGACGTAGCCGTTGAGGAGCATCGTCGCCTCGATGAAGGCGATGGCGTCCTTCTTGGTGAGCATCTGGGGGGAGATGATGCGCAGTTGCTCGCCCTGAAGGGCGGAGTCGAGGATGAGTTTTTTCCCCGTGAGCTGAGTGTAGAAAGGGATGATCGCCTGGATCGGTGCGCTGGGGAAGTTGACCTTGATCGTCGCGTTGTCGCCGACAGGGACATAGGTCCCGGAAGTAGAGGCAGAAGCCTCCTTGGGAGTCAGGCCGGACTGCTGGGCCTTGGCCGCATGCCGGGCACCCATAAGGAGGAGCGCCAGCAGCACAGCGAGTCGCAGGCGGTTGGGCAGTTGAGGAAACGGGCGTGACATAAAATAGTGAAAGTATGGAAATTATATTCAAATCAAGCTTTTGAGCAAGGCTTTAGTTAATACCTATTGAAATTCATCCAGAACAACTCTGTTGGCTCCTCTTGCTTTACTCCGCATCCGCCAGATCATCGTCGCAGGATCTCTATCCAGGAGCTACTCCAGTGCTTCGGTGCGAAAACTATCGCCGAACCTTTGACGCTCAGTGTCGAGGTGGGCGAGAACGCTGGGCGGTCGTGGTCGGCTTGCCTGGGATGCTTTCATCTGAAAGCTCGGTACTCAGCCCACGTTACAGCGCTTCCTTCAGATCTCCCGCCTCCAACTTTTTCATGAAACGCCTGCCCTTTTTCCTTCTTCTGTCTGCGCCGCTGTTTGCTGACGACGCTTCTGACATCCTCTCGCAATCCGGCGTCAAAGGCGGCATTGTCGTCCACGTCGGCTGCGGCGACGCTTCCACCACGCAGAAACTGCGGGCGGATGAGCGCTACCAGGTGCAGGGCCTCACGAAGGATGAGGCGGCGGTGCCCGCTTTGCGTGAAGAGATTTACAAGGCCGGCGTCAGCGGTGCGGTGGCGGTGGAAAGTTGGGACGGCGGGCACCTGCCTTACATTGAGAATCATGTGAACCTGCTTGTTGTCGAAGACGCCGCGTCGGTCTCCAAGGAGGAAATCGACCGCGTGCTCACCCCTCTTGGCGTGGCGATGGTTCGCAAGGATGGCGGCTGGGATAAGATCGTGAAACCCTGGCCGGAGAAAATGGATGAATGGACGCATTACGCCTACGACAGCAAGGGCAACCCGACTTCGAAGGACTACCTCGTCGGACCGCCGACTCGCATGCAGTGGGTGGGCAATCCGCGCTGGAGTCGCCACCATGACCGTATGTCCTCGGTGAGCGCGAAGGTCAGTTCCGGCGGGCGTATTTTTTACATCATCGACGAAGGCAGTCGCATCACCATCCTCACGCCGCCAAAGTGGACGCTCGTCGCCCGCGACGCCTTCAACGGGACGATTCTGTGGAAGAAACCGATCCCGGAATGGAGCACGCATCTTTGGCCGCTAAAATCCGGCCCCACACAGGTCACTCGCCGACTCGTTTCTATCGGTGACAGGGTTTATGTCACGCTCGGCATCGCCGCTCCCATCACCTGCCTCGACGCCGCATCGGGCGAGGTCATTCGCGAGTATCCCGAGACACGCGGCGCGGAGGAAATCATCTACCGTGACGGCACGATCTACGCTCTGGTGAACAAGGAGGCCTGGCGCTTGAACGAGGAGTTCGCGGTGAAGGCACAGAGCGACCAGAAGCGTGTGGAAACCGAGTTCAACTGGGACGGAAAGCCCAAGCACCTCGTCGCCGTCAACGCCGAGAGCGGCAAGCTGCTCTGGGAGCACGAGGACCGCATCGCGCCTATCACGCTGGCCATCGATGACAAGCGCGTCGTTTATTACAACGGCGACGGCCTGGCCTGCCGCGACGCTAAAACAGGCGAAGTGAAGTTCACCACCGATCCCACGAAGCGCCGCGAGCTCTACGAGTTCAACTTCGCGCCTCGCGTGCTTTTGCACGGCGACGTGATCATTTATGCCGGCGGAAATGGCGAGATGAAGGGGATGAATGCTGACACCGGCGCCCACATGTGGACCGCACCGCATGAGAAAAGCGGCTACCGCAGTCTCGAGGATGTCGTCGTCGCTCAGGGGCTCGTTTGGAACTCCGGCAATCTCAGCGGCAGCCAGAGCGGCGAATACCGCGGCTTTGACCCCGTGACTGGCGAGAAAAAGAAGAGCTTCTTTCCCGACGTGCCGGAAGGGACCTACTGGTTCCACCACCGCTGCTACATGGGCAAGGCCACCGAGAAGTACATCATGCCTAGCCGGACCGGCATCGAGTACATCGACATGGAGAAGGAGCACTGGGACCTCAACCACTGGGTGCGCGGTGCCTGCCTCTACGGCGTCATGCCTTGCAACGGTCTCACTTATGCCGGTCCTCACAACTGCGCCTGCTACCCCGAGGCAAAACTCGACGGCATGAGCGTCATGGCCTCCGAGCCGCGCTACCCGCTGCCGGCGCACACGCCGGACAGCGAACGTCTGATCAAAGGCCCCGCCTACACTGATGCCCTCTCCGAAACCGAAGCCGACGCTGGTGACTGGCCCACCTACCGTGCCGACAATGCCCGCAGCGGCTCCGGCAAATCCGACCTCAAAAAAGATCTCGGCATGGCCTGGGAGGTGCAGCTCTCCGCTCCACTGAGCACCACCACCACGGCCGCCGGGCTGACCTTTGTCTCCGAGGTGGACAAATTCACCCTGCACGCCTTCGACGCCGCCACCGGCAGGGAAGCCTGGCACTTCATCGCCGGCAGCCGCATCGACTCTCCGCCGACCTACTGGAAGGGCCGTGTTCTCTTCGGCGGCAAGGACGGCTATGTCTATTGCCTCCGCGCCACGGACGGTGCACTTATTTGGAAGTTTCAGGCCGCCCCCATAAACCTGTGTCACGGCGCATGGGAGATCACGGAGAGCGTCTGGCCCGTGCATGGCAGCGTTCTGGTCGAAAACGGCCTTGTCAGCTTCGTCTCCGGCCGCTCCTGCTTCCTCGATGGCGGCCTTTGGTTCTACCGCCTTGATGCGAGGACCGGCGAGATGAAGGTGAAGAAAAACTACGACGACCGCGATCCCGAAACCGGCGGCGACCTCAACGACCGCCACAAGACTCTGCAAATGCCCGTCGCACTCAACGACATCCTCAGCAGCGATGGCAAGTGGACCTACCTCCGAACTCAAAAGATCGTCGAAGAC
This sequence comes from uncultured Prosthecobacter sp., assembly GCA_964452755.1. Classification (GTDB taxonomy): domain Bacteria; phylum Verrucomicrobiota; class Verrucomicrobiia; order Verrucomicrobiales; family Verrucomicrobiaceae; genus Prosthecobacter. Next base: position 234,012 of record CAYVQY010000005.1, read on the forward strand.
GGCAACCGTGTCGAGATTGGCCCCGTCAGCGGCGACTTCGCGAAGCAGGGCGGCGCCCACAAGGGCGAGGGCGCCCATCTCTTCGCCCCCATGGGTTTCCTGGATGACTCGAACTTCCATCGCAGCTACTGGGTCTATGGCAAGAGCTTCGCCGGCGGCCACGGCGGTTACTTCCAGGCCGGCAAGTACGCCCCTGCGGGTCGGATCCTGGTGCATGACGACAAGAACGTCTATTCCTACGGTCGCGAGGCCCAGTACTACAAGTGGACCACCACCATGGAGTACACCCTCTTCTCCACCCCCAAAGAAGCGCCGGATGAGGCCTACACGACTGAGGAAGCCACCACCGCCCGCACCGGGAACAGCCTCGTCCTCGGCCCCGACGGCCAACCTATTGCCCAGCAGCCGGCGGGACTTGAGAAGGGAAAGAAGGGTGCACCTAAAGGCAAGAAAGGTCAGGCGAAGGGCGCAGGCACCAAAAAGGGAGGGAATAAGGCTGTCGCTGCTGCTCCCTCCAACAAGCCGATCCCAGGCAGCGTTCTTTTCCCGAGTGCCGGTGCTCTCGATCCCGCCAACACCGCGCTGAGCATCGAAGTCTGGGTGCTTCCGGACAAGTCGGGTGGCACCATTTTCAACCACGGCGGCCCTCTTCAGGGAGTCGCCCTGGAGATACGCGACAGCAAGCCGCAGTTCCACATCCGCAGCGACTCCAAGCTGAGCAGCATCAGTTCCGGCGAGATCTTGAGCGAAGGCTGGCATCACATCGTCGGCACCCTCGACACCGACAAAAAGATGAGCATCTACCAGGATGGCAAACTCGTCGCCTCAGGCAGCGCCAGCGGGCTGCTCACCGGGACTCCCGCCCGTCCCCTGTATCTCGGCAACGGTGACGGTGTCTCCGAAGGTAGTGCCGGCGGCTTCAGCGGCCTGCTCGACCAGTTTGCTGTTTACCACAAGGCTCTCACCCTCGCCGAGGTGCAGCGTCGTTTCGAAGCGCCTGACGAAAAACCTGCCGACGCCATTCTCGTCTGCAACTTCGACAACGGCGACAGTCGCGACGGCTCTCCCAACGGTCTCCACGGCATCGGGGCCGGCGTGGAAACAGGTAAAGGCAAAGTTGGAGGCGCTCTGTGGTTTAAACCCGGCACGGCAGGCAAGGCCGGTGGCGGCGACAAGGGTAGCTTCGTGAAGCACACCTGGGACCGCTTTGTCCCCATCGTCGCACGCAGCATGGCGCTGGCCGGCAAGACCATTCTTGTCAGCGGCCCGCCGGACACCATCGACGAAGAGTACGCCTTCGAGCGCCTCGCCGCGAAGGACCCGGCCATTCTGAAGGAACTCGAAGAGCAGAATGCCGCCCTCGAAGGCAAACGCGGTGCCAAGATGTGGGCCGTCAACGTCGAAACCGGGGAGCAAAGCACAGGACTAGACCTCACCAGCCCGCCCGTCTGGGACGGCATCACCATCGCCCATGGGCGCGTTTACATCGCCACCGTGGACGGCAGACTCCAGTGCTTCGGGAAATGATTTCCATGCGATTCGCCGCCCTAGTCAGTCTGGTCTGCGCCACCGGAGCCTGTGCCTGCACCATCCCCGTCTTCCGCTATGCGTTGGATCGCTGGGAGGCGGACAGCTTTCAACTCGTGCTTCCGGTCTCTGCTGCGGGGGAGACGGACCTGCAGGACGCTCTCAGGCCCTTGCGCGCCAATGGGGCGGCCAATCTCAGCATCGTCACCTCAAAAGACGAAGCTCAGAAGGAGACGATGCTACTGGGATCACGCGAAGGGAATGCTCCAGTGTGGACTGGTGACCTCGACACGAAGGTTTTGGCCACATTGTTAGACTCCCCCGGCCGCGATGCCCTGATCGGGCGGATTCTGGCAGGTGACTCGATGATCTGGGTGATCGTGGAATCAGGCTCCCGGCTGGATGCGGCGGAAGCGGAGCGGATCGAGAAGCGTCTCAAATTTCTGGAACAGGTAGCCTCGCTGCCGATCCAGGACCCGAATGATCCCGACAGCCAGTTGGGTCCCGGTCCGCCATTGAGGCTGAAGTTCTCGACTCTGCGGCTCCGCATGGACGACCCGGCTGAAAAACTGCTGATCCGCATGCTCGCAGGGCCTGCGGTGGAGGAAGTCGGTGGCGAATCCTTTGCCGGTGTGGTCTTCGGAAGAGGGCGGGTCCTCGGTGCTTGGCCCCTCAAGATGCTGGACGACACCACCCTGGAGGATGCCTGCATGTTCCTAGTGGGACGCTGCTCCTGCCGGGTAAAAGGTCAGAATCCAGGCTGGGATTTGCTCTTGAATGTTAAGTGGGAAAAAGCGCTAACCCAAGCCGGTGAGACGGCGGCTGTGTCCACTGAAGTCGTCGAACCGCCTCCTACTCCAGCCATGAAAACGCCCGAGGTGGTCACGATTTCAGCCGCCGAGTCTGGTCCGACCGCATCAGAGAAGCGGGGAACGAACATGCTGTGGATCAGCATTGGAGGGGCAGTCCTCGGAGGACTGTTGCTGTTGATGAAGCGGCGAGGGTGAACATCGTGGCTGGAACCGTCATGCACGGGGGTAAGCACTAAAATCAGTGAAATCGCAAAAAGGATTTGATGTGTCCATGCATTTGAGAGATTATTTAACTTATCTGAATAATCAATATTCCCTCGAATGTCATGAAAAAGACGATCCTTGGCCTCATGGTCATTCCAGCGCTGCAGTTCGCCAGCGTGTTCGGCCAGACGGTTCCTCCTGCTGGATTTGGCGTCATGGGCGTGCCGCCTCCTGGCTATCCCTCCAGTCCACCTCCAGGTTACGGCTCCCCCCCTCCGTCTGTCCTGCCTTCGTATCCCAACAGTCTGCCACCGCCCACGGTGACTCCCGGTGTGACGCCTCCGCCGATGTACACGGACCCTTATGCCTCGGCGCCGCCGCCTGGCGATATGTCCGCCTACGCTCCCCAGGGAACCGGTGCCTACGGTGCACCGCCTCCGGGCACTGGCATCACGGGACCCGGTGCCTATGGCTCGGCTACCGGACCCAGCATTGTGAATTTTGACAACATTGAGGTGTTTTACCGCTTCATTGATCCCAAGGTCAACGGCCTGGACGGAGCGAACACCATCGGTGGAGCACTCACCGTGGCTCTCTTCAACCCGCTCTTTGTGAAAGTCGGAGCATCATGGGGCAGCGGCGGCGGCGGCGGAGTCGGGGGCAATGCGGATTATGATTTTGCCACGGTTCAGGCCGGCGTGGGTTTCCACACGCCGCTGATCAACAACCGGCTGACCTTTGTGGCCGAGGCTGGGCTTGTCTATGCGAGTTTGAAAACCCAGGGACCCAATGTGGGATTCAGCGAAGGCGCGGTCTACGTGCGTCCGGCGCTGCGTTTCACCCCTTTCGATTTCATGGAAATCCAGGCCGGGGTCACTGTCACAAGCGCCGACAAATATGACAGCAAGGTGCTTGATCTCTCCACCTACTTCCGTGTGATGCGTTCCTTCGACCTCGGCATCGGTGGAGACTTTGGCGACAGTACCCGCGCTTTCCGCACCGCACTTCGTTTGCGGTGGTGATTCCTTTTCCTCCCGGTTGCTCTCAGGAGGCCCCCTCGTCCAGGCGAGGGGGCTTTTCTTTTTATGCCTTGCGCGAGATGACCGGTTTTTTCCTCTTCGGGTAGCAGGCACGGCAGATTTCACAGACTGTGCCGTCGCAACCTCTGGCTGTGCAGTGCTCGCGGCCATAAAATATGATCTGGAGGTGCAGGCGGTTCCATGATTCCTCGGGAAAAAGATGCTTTAGGTCACGCTCGGTTTGAATAACCGATTTTCCGGTGGTCAATCCCCAGCGCTGGGCCAGCCGGTGGATGTGGGTATCCACGGGAAAGGAGGGGATGCCAAAAGCCTGTGCCATGACCACCTGCGCGGTTTTGTGACCGACGCCCGGAAGTTGCTCCAACTCCTCCAGGGTCTGCGGCACCTTCCCGCCGTGATCATCCAGCAGCATGCCAGAGAGCACCTTGATAGCCTTCGCCTTTTGCGGCCCAAGTCCACAGGGCCGCACGATCTCAAGAATTTTTTCCAAGGGAACTGCGGCGAGTTGTTGCGGCTTTCGGCCGAGTTTGAACAGAGCCGGGGTGACTTGATTTACCCGCACATCCGTACACTGGGCTGAAAGCAGCACTGCCACCAGCAGGGTAAATGCATCGCTGTGATCCAGTGGTACCGGAGGATCCGGATACAGCTCTGCAAGTCGCTTTTGGACGAATTCCGCACGTTCCAGGCGCGTCACGTTGGTGGGGGCTAGCTGCTGGATTCGATGCGCGCCACCATCTTGCGGATGTGGGGATATGCCGTACGCGGCTTTAAGATCGACAGGCTTTTCGAGAAAGAGCCCCATTTGATCACACGGATGTTTACGTTGCGCACCCCCCAGGCGTTCATCGTCGCTTTGTCCGGCTTGTAGAGATCGATCGTGTTGGTTCCCACGAGCGCTGAGCCATAGTCGTCCACCTGATAGACGTAGGGAAGCCCCTCGATCTGAAAAATCGTGCCCACAGGGAAGACGGACCAGTCAGCCGCCGCGCTGCGCACGTTGCCGTATTTCAAGTTGGTGCCCACAGCTGTTCGTGCGCCGTAGATGATGTGATCGGACTCGCTGTGAGTGTAGGCCGTCGTGCGCACGGAAGAAATGCGGGAGGTGCCGGTGCCGAGCACTCCAGAGGAGCAGGAAGTGAGAAGTGCGGTCAGCAGGATGAGAAGGAGGCTTTTCGGGCTCATGGTTGTCATCGGGAGAACGGCGGAAACGCGCCGTGAATGCATTGAGGATGCTACATTTGCTGAACTAAAGCAATACCTGATTTTTCAGCAACAAGTCCGCCGCATCCCGCTTTGAGATGTGCGGGATTCCTTTGCTCTCCACGAAGCGCGACAGTGGCTTCTTGATGGGATGCAGGGGCAATGATCGTGGGAGTGCGCCGCAGGCTTGCGTTGCCGGAAGACGGGTTCCGCGCGTAATGGACGGCGGTATGTCCGAGCATCTCAACGCGCGTCTCTTTGTGTGGTTCCGCATCCTCTTTAATTGCAGGTTTTATTACCCGGTGTTCACCATCCTGTTTCTCGATCTGGGATTGAGCATCGGCGAGTTTGCGGCTCTGAATGTCGTATGGGCGCTGACCAGCGTGGTCCTGGAGGTCCCTTCTGGTGCCTTGGCGGACCGCTACGGTCGCCGTCCCCTGGTCGTGGCGGCCGGGGCGCTGATGGTGGCGGAAATGGGCGTGCTGTGTGCGATGTCACCGGGAAATCATGACCTCGTTTTCTGGCTTTTCGTGGTGAACCGCGTGCTCAGTGGAGCGGCGGAAGCCTGTGCCAGTGGAGCGGATGAGGCGCTGGCTTATGATTCGTTGCCGGCGGAGGAGCAGGCCAGATTGTGGCCCGCCGTGATGGCTCGGTTAAGCCGGGGGCTGGCTCTCGGCTTTGTTGTAAGTTCGATCCTGGGCTCGGTTTTTTACGATGCCGAGAGCCTCACGAAGGTACTCAACCTCATAGAATTTGAGGTCGTGGTGGCCAAGGAAGTAGCGATGAAACTGCCGTTGATCCTTTGCCTCGGAACCGGTCTGGCCTGCCTGGGCGTGACCATGCGCATGACCGAGGAATGGATGCCAAAACCACGGACGGGGTTTTGGCAGAGCGTGGCCGAAACGTGGGGCGGCATCCTGAAGACCGGCGGCTGGATGTGGCGGACGCGCACTGCCTTCGCGCTGCTGCTCACCGGTGTCGTGTTTGACAGCATCATCCGGCTGTTTCTGACGGTGGCGAGCAACTACTACCGCCTGGTCGGGATCGCCGAGGTCTGGTACGGTGTCATCGGCACCGGGGTGTCTTTGCTGGGACTGCTCACGGCCGGATGGATGGAAAGAAGTGCGGGGGCGATGAATGCACGGCAGAATTTTTCGTGGCTTGCTGTTGTGGTGTTCACGGGTCTTTTGGCGGCGGCGCATCCTGTTTCAGGCTGGGCCGGAGTGGCGCTGGTCGTGCCTCTTTTCATGAGCATGCGGTTTCTACAGTTCTTCCTTTCCCACTATCTCAACGAGGTCGTAAGTTCGGAGCAGCGGGCGACGGCGCTGAGCTTTCGCGGACTGACGACGAACCTGGCCTATGGCGGCATGACGCTACTTTTCGGCTGGCAGACAGGCTGGGTGGGCGGGCGGCTGGATCTCGCGGCGGACGACACACGGGTTTTTGCGGCGGCGCTGGAATACTGGCCTTGGTGGTTTCTGGGAACACTGGCCGCCGCACTTGCTTGTCTTCGGCTGCGGCGATTTTCTTCGCGATGCAATGAACGAACCGGCGACGCATCACGTCATTAAAAGATCTCCGCCAGCGACGGTCTGCGAGACGTATCTAAAACAACCATGAAAAAGATCTTTATCCTCCGCCTTCTTCCCGCCGTTTGCGCGGTTTTGCTTCTTTCCCAGTGTGCGAATTCGACTCCGCAAAAGCGCATCGCCCGCAATCCCCAATTGTTCAATCAGCTCAGCTCGAAAGACCGAGAACTGGTATCCGGCGGCGTGATCCGTGAGGGAATGAATCGCGACGCCGTGTTCCTGGCCTGGGGGCGGCCGGACAGCGTCTCCGCAGGGCGCAGCGGAGGGCGGGAGGTCGAGGGCTGGCGCTACATTGGCCAGCGCCCAGTTCGGACCATGAATATGAACATGGGCTTTGGTTGGGGCGGCTGGGGCGGTCCCGGATTGGGCTGGGGAGGCTGCGGACCCTATGGCTGGGCCGGAGGCCCGTTCTGGGGTGGCGGTCCCACTGTCGTCTATGTGCCCTACACCTCCGGTGTTGTTGAATTCAAAAACGGGCGCGTGACGAAATGGGTGACTACGCAGCGGTAGCTGCCGGCCTCCGCCAACTTTTCTGGAATATGCTCTCGTCTCAACGCGTCCCAGACATCACCCTGTGCAGAAGCACTCAACAACAAACATCCCCATGAAATCAATCCTAACCGCCCTCACGTCCCTCACCTTCGCGACCTGCCTTCTCGCCTCCGATTTTCCCGAGGGCAGTCCTGCTTTCACCACCAATGCGAATGCCGTCATGAAAGCCGCCAAGGATAACGGCAAACCCGCCATCCTGGTGTTTTCCGCCTCCTGGTGCGGCCCTTGCCAGGCGATGAAGAAGGACGTCTATCCCAGCGCGGAGGTGAAGCCCTATCACGAACAGTTCAACTGGTCCTACCTCGACATCGATGTCGGTGCCAACGGCAAGCTCTCCGACCAGTACAAAGTGGAGTCGATTCCCCACATCTTCTTTGTCGATGGCAACGGCAAAGTCATCGACCAGCAGGAAGGCGGCGCCAGTCCCAAGGAGTTCGCGTCTAAACTGGCGAAGGTTCTCAAGAAGGCAGGGAAGTAATCCGTCTCATCCGCTTTTTCGGCCCGGCTTCCATTGAAGCCGGGCTTTTTTTCGCCATCCACTTTTGCGTAGCAGCCCGCGTTCAGACCAGTTCCACGACCACGGCGCTCGCGTTGTCCCTGCCGGACTCGGCCACGGCGTATTCGACGATGGTTTTGGCGTTGTCCTTCGCCAGCATGTCCGCCAGACGGCGGTCGAAGATTCCGTCGATGACGCCGTCGGTGCAGAAGAGGAAGCGGTCTCCCGGCTCGCAGCGAACGGAGCCGATTTGGGGTTCGAGGAACTGACGACTGGCGCCGAGCACCTGCATGAGGACGCTTTTGCGGGGATGATTCCGCGCCTCGCGCTCGTTAAGTTCGCCCTTGCGCTGCAACCAGCCGACGTAGGTGTGGTCATCGGTCAGTTGCTTCATCGGCCCGCCCTTCGGCAGCCAGTAGATGCGGCTGTCCCCGATGTGGGCGAAGTGCATCCACCCCGGGGTGAACCAGCCGAGGCTGAGCGTGGCTCCCATGCCTCGGCATTCCTCGTAATGGCGCCCTAGTTTGATCAGCTCCTCGTGGATGTTGTGGAGCAGTTCCGTCAAAACATCGCCATGACCGGCGGTGATCTGCTGGGCGGACTGCTTGAAGCTCTTCGGCAGCAGCGCGGTGATCTTTTCCGCCGCGATCTTGCTGGCGAATTCGCCGGACTTCGCGCCACCCATGCCGTCGCTGACCGCGAATACAAAGTCACCCTCGTCGAAGTTTGCCTCCCCGACTTTGCCGAGGTAGCGCACTTCGTGTGCGTCAAAGGTCAGGCAGAGAAAGGTGTCCTCGTTGTTTTTCCGGACGCGTCCAGGATGGGTTAGTCCCGACCATTGGACTCGGGAAGGTGGTTGGTTGGAGCTGGTGTCGCTCATGGAGCGGGCGGTTGGTTGGGTTGGGGAGGGGCGAGGATTGTGGCCAGTTCGAAGTCGATCAGGCAGAACCGGCCGTCCTTGGCCCGGTAGGTGATATTGCGGGGGAAGGGGTCGTCGTGGCGCACGCCGTACTCCTTTTCCAGGGTGCCAAAGAGCTCCTTGACCCGCGATTTACTGATGTGCTCGACGATCGTCCCGCAGTTGGTGGTGACAATGGTCAGTTTCTCGGGATCGGAGTCCAGCAGTCGTGGCACATAGTCGCAGCCGCGCTCTTCGAGGAGCTGGAGCACGCGGACCTCGTTTTCGAAGCGCTCCTTGGCGTTCGTTCCCTTGAACTGCTTATGAACGCGCCCGTCGTATCCGATGTGCACGATCGCACGTGCGGTGTTTTTAGCCTCTCTCATGGGTAGGTTCCCAGTCTCCCGCTTCTGAAGCGGTCGCGCAAGGGCAGGCGTCGCTATAAACGCCTGCTGACACGAACGGGTCAAGAATCTTGGAAAATTATCTGGCAAGTGGCACGAGACATGCTCTTATCGCGATCGCTGTCGCCGAGGGACGTTCTTCCAAAGGCCAAGCAACACATTCATACACACTCAACCATGGCCAAATACAAACTCGAATACCTCTGGCTGGACGGTTACGAACCCGTCCGCAACATCCGCGGCAAGACTCAGCTCAAGGACTTTGACAGCTTCCCGACTTTGGAGCAGCTCCCTGACTGGGGCTTTGACGGCTCCTCGACCCGCCAGGCGCCCGGTGGCAGCTCCGACTGCGTATTGAAGCCTGTGGCCGTGTTTCCCGACAGCACACGCAAGAATGGCGCACTCGTCATGTGCGAAGTTTACAACGCCGACGGCACCCCGCATGAATCCAATGACCGTGCCACCATCCTGGACGATCCGGATGCCTGGTTCGGCTTTGAGCAGGAGTACTTCCTTTATCAGGACGGTCGCCCGCTCGGCTTCCCCGAACACGGCTACCCCAATCCCCAGGGACCTTACTACACCGGTGTCGGTTATAACAACGTCGGCGACATCGCGCGCCAGATTGTTGAAGAGCACCTCGACATCTGCCTTGATGCCGGCATCAACCACGAAGGCATCAACGCCGAAGTGGCCAAGGGCCAGTGGGAGTTCCAGATCTTCGGCAAGGGTTCCAAGAAGTGCGCCGATCAGATGTGGGTCGCCCGCTACATCCTTGAGCGCCTCTGTGAAAAATACTGCGTTCAGGTGGAATACCACTGCAAGCCCCTCGGCCCGACCGACTGGAACGGTTCCGGCATGCACGCAAACTTCTCCACCAAATACATGCGCGAAGTCGGCGGCGAGCCCTACTTCCTCGCGCTCATGGCCGCTTTCGAGAAGAACTGCGCCGAGCACATTGCCGTTTATGGTCCGGACAATCACATGCGCCTCACCGGCCTGCATGAGACCCAGTCCATCGATCAGTTCTCCTGGGGTATTGCTGACCGTGGCGCCTCGATCCGCGTCCCGCACAGCTTCAAGAAAAACGGCTGGAAGGGTTACCTCGAAGACCGCCGTCCGAACAGCCAGGGCAATCCATACAAGATCGCCTCGCGCATCCTCAAGACGATTGACGAAGTGCCGAAGCCTTGATCCATAGAGTCGAGTTGATTTCCGAAACGCCGCCTGGAGACAGGCGGCGTTTTTTGTCGGCACGGCATCATTTGCAAAACTCCGGCCCTCCTGCTAGGTCCATTCGTATTTTCCACCCATGCCCACCGAACAAGACATTCGCAACGCCCTTGGCAACGTCCGTTACCCGGGTTTCAGCCGGGATATTCTCTCTTTCGGCCTCGTAAAAAGCATTCAGGTGCAGGGAGGCGATGTCACCGTCGATATCTCCATCGCCACACGAGATCCGAACATCCCCCGGCTCATCCACGAGCAGGCAATGGAGATCCTCAAAAAGATCCCCGGCATTGGTGAAGTGAGGCTGAACTTCGACATCAAGGATCCGCCCGGTGCCGGAGTGACAGGCTCTGAAAAGCTCGGCAAGTCCAGCATTCCCGGGGTGAAAAGGGTCATCGCCGTCGCTTCCGGCAAGGGCGGCGTCGGCAAAAGTACCGTCGCTTCCAACCTGGCCGTCGCCCTGAGTCGGAGCGGGCTTCGCGTCGGTCTCTGCGACTGCGACTTGTACGGCCCCAGCATCGCCCACATGTTCGGCACCGACGAGCGCCCGTATCAGAATGAGGAGCAGCAGATCGTCCCGATCGAAAAAAACGGCCTCCAACTCATGTCCATGGGCTTTCTTCTGGAGGACTCCTCCCCGGTCATTGTGCGCGGGCCCATCGCGACCCGCTACACGCAGCAGTTTCTCAGGCAGTGCGCCTGGGACAATCTCGACGTGCTCGTCCTCGATCTGCCGCCCGGCACAGGCGACATCCAACTCACCATTGTGCAGACCGTCGCCCTCGATGGAGCGGTCATCGTCACCACCCCGCAGGAAGTCGCCCTGATCGACGCGCGCAAGGCGGTGGGCATGTTCCAGAAAGTCAACGTCCCCATCCTCGGCATCATTGAGAACATGAGCTACTTCCTCTGCCCGAGCGACGGGCAGATCTACCACATCTTCGGCAAAGGCGGCGGCGAGCACGAGGCGAAGCGTCTCGGCGTGCCGCTGCTCGGCCAGATCCCCATCGAAATGAGCGTCCGCGAATGCGGCGACGAGGGACACCCCGTGGCTCTCGAAGATCCGGCCAAATCAGCGTCCTCCAAGGCCTTCCACGACATCGCCGTCAAGCTGAAGTAGCCCCGGAATGGAGCCAAGTCCTTAGAGCAGCTTGGCTTCCGCCTCTGCCTGAAACGCCTCCAACAGTGTTTTGAGCTGCTGCGGGGTATGGTCGGCCTTGATGGCGGCGATGGCTTCGTTGGCAAGCTCGTCGCAGCGTTCGTTATCTTTGTGGCCGGCGTGGCCTTTGACCCAGTGCCACTGAATCTGGTGCGGAGCGGCGGCCGCGTCGAGTTGGCGCCAGAGGTCGGCGTTTTTGACGGGCTGCTTGCTGCTGGTGCGCCAGCCGTTGCGCTTCCATCCGGCGAGCCACTGGCTGATACCCTGGCGCACATACTGCGAGTCGGTGTGAAAGTCGATGAGGCAGGGTTCCTTCAGTATGCGCAGGGCCTCGATGGCCGCCTGGAGCTCCATCCGGTTGTTGGTAGTGGCCGGAACGCCTCCTTTGAGTTCGCGCACATGTTTGCCATAGGCCAGTACGGCGGCCCAGCCTCCGGGGCCGGGGTTGCCGTGGCAGCCGCCGTCGGAATGGATGAGGACTTTCTTCACGCGGGTGTCAGCGGGGATTCCGCCGCCCAAGCGCGCATTCGGCGGTCGATGAGGAAGGGAATAAAGGGCAGGAGCGAGGCGGTAAAGACGAGCGCGGCGCGACTGAAGGGCCAGTTGGTGGTCACGAGCACACGCCACAGGGCGAAGCAGAACACCACAAACAGTCCGCCATGCACCGAACCGGCAAGTCGCACCGCCAGCGGCATGTCCATGGCATACTTCAGCGGCATGGCGATGAACAGCAGGATCAAGTAGGAAACGGCTTCAAGCAGCGATACGCTGCGCAGAAAAGAGACGGGGTGTTTCATGGGATCTGCGGCACATAAACAGAGCCCATGGAATGACAACGCGAATGTCGGCAGAGCAGCGAGATTGGGCGGGATGGACGCGCATTCGCGGCCGAAGCGTGGGATTTTCATGAAAAAACTCCGGTCGCCTTTCGACGACCGGAGCTGGAGCGGAACGATGGCGCTGTTGTTGCTCAATCAGGCAAGCTCCTGAAGCTTGGCCTTCACGGCGTCGAAGTCGGGAAGGTCCTTCGGGGTGGCGGTTTGCTCGGAGTATTGAACGACGCCTTTGCTGTCGATGACGAAGGCGGCGCGGGCAGAGGTGTCGCCAATGCCGGCGAGACCGGGGAACACGACATCATAGGCCTTGGTGGCTTCCTTGTTCAGGTCGCTGACGAGAGTGATGCCGATCTTTTCCTTCTGCGCCCAGGCTTCCTGCGCGAAGGGGCTGTCAACGCTGACGCCGATGACGTCGGCGTTCAGATCACCATAAGCGGAGAGGCCGGCGGTGACGTCACAAAGCTCCTGGGTGCAGACGCCGGTGAAAGCGAGGGGAAAGAAGAGAATGACGGTGTTCTTGCCGGCGACGGGCAGGGTGACGTCTTCGAGGCCGGAAGCCTTCTTGGACTTCAGGGTGAATTGCGGGGAGGGGGAACCGACGGAGAGAGCCATGATGATGGAGGGGTGGGTGTTAAGGTTGAAACAGGGAACTGCATGAAGCCCAGTTCAACGGAATGGTCAAGCCGGGTGAAGAGCGGCGGTGAAGTGGTTTTGAACCGGGAATGAAGAATTGGCGTTCACAGCATTTGACAAAGAGAAGGTGCCGCCTACTCTCGTGGCCCGCTGCTTCTGGGCAGCGTAAAATTTGGTCAAAGCCAAACGCACCCGTAGCTCAACGGATTAGAGCATCTGACTACGGATCAGAAGGTTTCAGGTTCGAATCCTGACGGGTGCGCCACTCATTATCAATGAGTTACGGCTACTGGCTGAAGGGGGTAAAATCCGACTCGGACATTTTTCGGACACTTTTTGAGTTTATCCTTGGTTGGCCTTTGGAAATGCGATGCGGGTCACGTCCGGGTCAAAACTAAACGTCGGCTTTGGATCCAGTTTAGGACGATGTTCGTGCATTGTCCAAGAGAGCAGGACCATGGAGTCCCTCCGAATCGCGTCATTACCAGGTGTCTGGAGCGGTGGCTGCAATTCCCCTGCCATCCGCGTTATAAATACTTGAGCGACCGGGGGCTTATCCTTGGCTGTCTCACTCTCCCACCATGCCACGGCGAACCCATTATTCGCCCTGCATCGACCGGGTCATCATCTGCGCCCTGTATCATGAAGGACGGCGGCTGCGTCGGCCCATGACCACGCTGGTCAACGATCTCCTCACCTCCTGTCTGCGCGACACGGAGGGCTGGAGCATCGCGGCCAAGCAGATGAGCGTCCCGGCTCAGGGCCGCACCCAGGAGGCTGCCACTCACGGCTAGCCGCACCACGCCGCCACCGCATTTCCGTCCGCACATCACACCCGGTCTCTCTCACGAGGGGCCGGGCTTTTTGTGCACGGGCAGCGTGGCGGCTTCTTCAACACCACCCACAACACCAACCCATCCACCCTAGGAGGACATCATCATGGCCATCAAACTCAGCGCCAACTACAGCAAAAAACTCGGGCTGCCCCAGTACAGCAGCCACAGCTTCAGCGCGTCGGTCGAAGTCGAACTCACTGACATCAGCCAGCTCGAAGCCGAAGTGCAGAAGCTCTACGCACTCCTGCAACAGTCCGTCGATCAGGAAATCCAGCACGCCGGGTTCATTCCCGGTTCCAATGGCAACGGCAACGGCCATAGCAATGGCCGCGCCCAACCGCGGCCCAACGGCAACGGTCACGCCCAGAACGGCAACGGTACCCGCAGTGGTTACACGCCGCATGCCGCCGCCGAGCGCTGGAACTGCACCGAGGGCCAGCGCGGCTTCATCCTGCGCATCATCAGCGACCACAAGATGGAGAAGCAAGAAGTCGAGGACCTGGCCGTCCAACTCTTCGGCACCGGCGTGAAGCAGCTCAACAAGATGCAGGCTTCCCAGCTCATCGACGACCTGCTCACGAAGGCTGGCAAACCCGCCACCCGCCAGACGCGCTGGCAGCAGCCGTCCGAACCCACCAACCACCTGGCCGCATGACCACGCTCGCTGAAGCCCCACCCCCGGAGCGCAGCGAGAACGAACTCATCCGCGCATTGCAGGACACCGTGTCAGCCTCACGGCTCTCGTTGTTCCTGCAATGCCGGCTGAAGTTTTATTATCGCTACGTGCTCAAACTGCAGAAGCCCAAAACGCCCTCGCTCCATCTCGGCAGTTCGGTTCACGCCGTCCTGAAGGTTTGGAACAAGGCACGCTGGCTGCAGCAGCCGCTCACTCTGAAGGCGGTCCACGAGACCTACCTGCAAGCGTGGGAGGACACCACCGAGGGTCCCGTCGAATGGGAGCCCGGTGAAGAAGAGGCCGACAAGACGACTGGCTGGCGGCTGCTCGACACCTACCTGCGGGAACACCACGTTCCTGCGGAGATCAAACCCGACGCCGTCGAGGTTTCGATCGAAGCCGATCTGAGCCGTCACGGCTTGCCCAAATTGATCGGCATCCTCGATCTTGTACAAGAAGGTCACATCATCGACTACAAGACCAGTGCCTCCACACCCAACGCCGAGAAGGTCGCGCACACCACCGAGATCCAGACCAGCAGCTACGCCGTGCTCTATCGCCACAACACGGGCAACCAAGAGGCCGGCGTTCAGCTTCATCACCTGGTCAAACTCAAGAACCCCAAGGTGGTCATCACCGCGCTGCCAGCCATGACAGCCGCGCAGCAAACGCGGCTGTTCCGGCAGATGGAGGCCTACCTCGAAGGCTTGCAGCACCGCGACTTCATCCCGTCGCCCGGAATGCACTGCGCCTCCTGCGAGTTCTTCAACGAGTGCCGCCGCTGGCACTGACCTCGTCACACACTCAAACCGCCGCAGGATCGTGCTACGCGCACGGTCCTGCGGCATCACCTCTTTATCATCCCATGAAACCATTCACCCTCATGATCCTTCTCCTGCTGTGCTGCGCCTCCGCTGCACACGCAGGCTGGATCTTCAAGGATCCTCCACCGCCTCCACCGGATCTCGGTCCGGAATACCGCGCGAAGATCAGCTCTCTCGAAGAGCAAATATCGGAACAGCATGGCGTCACCGACCGCTGGAAGATTGCCACCGGCACTCTCGCGCTCGGCGCCCTGCTGTTGTTTGTCATCGGAACCGCCCTCGGGGCCAAAACACGTCAACACCATGATGCCACACGAAGACTGGGACGATCCGTCCCCAACACCACAGCCACCGCCCCGGCATCTGCCAACGGTGCCCACCACCACATGGGCGAAGCAGGTCCGCCAGATCGTCATTCATCGCTGGCAGCCTGAACCGCTGCCGGAACCCGAAGTCGATCACGACCTGCCGCACCTGAGCGCCATTGAGCGCTCCGCTGAGGTCCTGAGTTACACCTGCCGCCGGTTTGAATACTGGCTCTCGCCGCAGGGAACGCTCAGGGAGTGGTTCAAGTTCAACCTGCGGCTGGCCTTCGGGCTGGCGGTGCCTGCCTTGCTGGTGGCACCGCTGGTCACGCTGGCCTTGCAGCAGTTCAACTCATGGATCGACCTGCTCACCAAGACGACCTCCAACCTCGTGCTGGTGCCGCTCTCGGTCCTGCTGGTCGTCGGCCTCATCTGCGGGCTCATTTCCATTGGGAAATCGATCCTCACGATGCGCCTGCGCCACCACCAGCAACAACGTCGCGATCCGTACAGCAACTACTGACGCGGCAGTCTCCATCCCAACAACTCAACCCCGAGAGAGCCGGAGGATCGCAGGATCCTCCGGCTCTTTTCATTTCAAGAAAGGAATCCAATCCATGGAAAACACCACTCTGTACTTTCGCTCCGGTCCCTCTGACAAAGTGTATCAGGCCAGGATCCAGCCCAAGGATGCCGGGTATCTCGTGCACTTCGCCTATGGTCGGCGCGGCTCCACGCTCAGCACTGGCAGCAAGACGCCGGCGCCGGTCGATTACCCCACCGCCCAAGGCATCTACGACAAGCTCGTCCGCGAAAAGCTGGCGAAGGGCTACACGCCCGGAGAAGACGCTGGCACCACCACGCCGCCGGACTCTCCCGGCCAGCATAGCGGCATTCACTGCCAGCTCCTCAACCCCATCAACGAACCACAGCTCGACCAGTTCCTGTTCAACCCCGACTACTGGATGCAGGAGAAGCTCGATGGCCGCCGCCTGCTCCTCCGCAAAGACGGCGACCAAATCACTGGCATCAACCGTCTGGGCTTTCCCACGGCGGTTCCTGACAAGATCGCCCACAGCGCCGCCAAATACCCGCGCAACTTCCTGCTCGATGGTGAAGCAGTCGGAGACACCTACCATGTCTTTGATCTGCTCGCCATCGGACCGGAGGAACTGCGTCATCTGGCATTCTCGGTGCGCTACCTGCGGCTGTGCGACATGCTCAATGCCTTCGATCATCCCCACATCCGGGAGGTCAGGGTGTTCTTCACGCCCGGCATGGCGGGATGGTTCCAGCAGTTCAAAAACGAAGGGAAAGAAGGCGTCGTGTTCAAACACAAGGACGCACCGTATATCGCCGGTCGTCCCAACAGCGGTGGCAGCCAGCTCAAGTACAAGTTCCATGAGACCGCCTCGTTCATCGTCATCAAGGTGAACGACAAGAGGAGCGTTTCATTGATCCTGTTCGAGGGCGATAAAGTGCGCCCGGCTGGCAACGTCACCATTCCGCCCAACCACGACGTTCCCGCCGCCGGGAGTGTCGTGGAATGCCGCTACCTCTACGCGTTCCGCGAATCCGGCTCCATCTACCAGCCGGTGTATCTCGGACCGCGTGACGACATCCGCGCTGCGGAATGCACCACCACCCAGCTCAAGTACAAAGCCGAGGTCAAGCAGGCCGCCTAGCCACCCCAACCCACGCCACAGCCCATGTGCCTTCACCAGTACATGGGCTGTTCGCGTACAACCCAAACACTCATCCATGAAATACAACCCTGTTCATTCTCTGCTGGCTGTTGCTGCGCTGCTCGCCCTCACAGCGTGCCCCCGATCTGCGCCGCCACCTGCGGTCAAGAACCTCCGGCAGGAGTTCATCATCGTCGTGCCGCAAACGACCGGTGTCTCCGAAAGCAGGTCTGCCCCGGCGCAACCCGCCGCAACGGCGACACAGCCCTGACCGAATTGCACACCAGGCCGGTGCGCCTGCCTCCAACCTTAACAACCTCATCTCCTATGAAACCCATCTCACTCCCCATCGCGGAACTCAAACCCGCACTTGCCGGTCTCGGCAAAGTCATCAATGCACGCGCCACTCTGCCCGTACTGCAGCACGTCAAAGTCGAGCGTACAGCCGACGGCTGGATCGCACTCAGCGGCACCAATCTCGACCGCTTCGTCACGATGCGTCTCGAACACCCCGGCGACGGTCCGCCCGCCACCGTACTGCTGCCTCTCGATCAGCTTGTACAGGTCGTCAAAAATTGCGGCACTGGCGAAACCATCGAAGTCGAATCCACCCCGGGCGCCAGCGTCATCCGCTTCCCGCTCGGCAACGAGACCGGCGAATCCAAGGTGCCCTTCGTGGCTCCTGACGAGTTCCCGGCCACTCCACGCCTCAAGGCTGAATCCATCCCGCTGCCATCCGATCTGCGCCGCTCCCTCCTCGAAGCCTTGGAGTGCGCCAGCATCGACAGCACCCGCTACGTGCTCAACAGCGCGTTCATCGACACCCGCAACCCCAAGGCCAACTACATCGTCGGCACCGACGGCAAGCATCTGTACAGCGCGAACTCCTTTGCGCTGCCACTCAAGCACTCCGTCATCCTGCCCAGCCACAAGTTCCTCGGCTGGAAGGAGTTCAACAGCGACGGCGAATGGCAGCTCAAGGCCGACAACCAGCACGTCCAGTTGTCCACACGACGCTGGCGGTTCATCAGCAAACAGATCGAGGGCACCTACCCCAACTGGCGGCAGGTGGTTCCCAATCCTCCTGACGCCAAAACGCACATCACCCTCGACCCTGCCAAACTGGACACGCTCATCAAGCTCATCCAGCGCATGCCCTGTCACGATGTGGAACGGCATCACACCCTCGGCCTGGAATGGAGGAACGGGCAGTGCCTGCTGCTCGGCAAAGACAGCCACGCAGAACCGTGGCTGCGTGTCCCCGTGCCGGACATCAAGGGTGAAGGCCCGGAAATGACGATCTTCCTTGACCGTCGCTTCCTCATCAAAGCGCTGCGCTACGGCCTCAACACCATCAGCCTCATGGACTCACGCTCACCACTGCGGTTCCACCACAAGGGCCGCCAGTTGATCGTGATGCCCATGCGTCTCGATGCCGCCAACCCGACGCCACCACCAAGCAACCCTCCACCCGCTGCGGCGCCTGTGCCAACAGCGCTACCGCCAGCACCACCCCCAAAACCCATCATGATGACCCATCCCACCAACGAAGGCCCCACATCGACGGGCACCAATTCGCCGATCGAAGAAGCCCTCGACCTGACCCTGCAACTCCGCGACACGCTCAACACGGGCGGCAACCAACTGCGCGAACTCGCGCTCAAGCTGAAACACATCCAACGCGAACAGAAGACCAACTCCCGGGAGTTCGGCGCTCTCCGCTCCACGCTGCGCTCGCTGCAAGGCCTCAAGCTGTAATCCAACCACCCACATCAACCCCAGGGCCGGATGCGCATGCTGCGTGTCCGGCCCTTTGTCATTCCAGAAAGGAACCATCAATATGATTGCTCAACTCGAACAGAATATGGTCATCGCTCCACCACGCCGCAGTCCCAATTTGACGCTGCACTGCGGAGCCTCGCACGTGGACCTCGAAGAAGTCCGCGCTGTTTCCACGCCGCATCACACCGAGAGTTGGTGCCCCATCCCGCACCATCAGCTCATCACCACCGTTCAACGCACCCTGGCAACCACCAACCTGCGCATCGGCACCCAGGCACATTCTTTGTCGCATGAGGGCCAGCGCTACTTCGGTCTGATGGAAGTTCACGCGCAAACCACCAGCGCCGACTACTGCTGGGTGCTCGGCCTGCGCAACAGCCACGACAAGACCTTCCCCGCCGGCATCGTCGCCGGGGCGAGCGTCTTCGTTTGCGACAACCTGTCGTTCAGCGGCGAGATCAAGTTCGCGCGCAAACACACCCGGTTCATCGTGCGTGACCTGCCTCAACTGGTCAGTCGTTCCATCGGCCTCCTGCTCGCCAAATGGCATGATCAGGACAAACGCATCGCCGCCTACAAAGAAGCTCAGATAACCGACATCGAAGCCCATGACCTCGTCATCCGCGCCACCGATGTCGGCGTCTGTTCCAACCGCCTGATCCCGCCTGTGCTGCACGAATGGCGCGAGCCACGGCACGAGGCGTTTGAAACCCGCAACGTCTGGAGCCTGTTCAACGCGTTCACCGAATCGCTCAAAGAAGGGAACCTCGCCGAACTGCCCAAGCGCACCGAGGCGCTGCATGGACTGCTAGACACACACGTGGGGCTTGCCGCATGAGCCAGCCCACCCACATCGAACGCGAGCATTACCAAAAGCTCGTCGGACGGCAGATCATGGCGATCCACTGGGACCAACTGGAAGGCCAACCGCTTCCAGTGCTGGTCCTTAGCGGTCGCGATCTCGACGGTCATGCCGCCACCACGACCGTGCTCGCCGATCCCGAGGGTAATGCTCCAGGCCATCTGGATCACCGGCTGTGATTTGGCGCAAAAAAGGAAGGGGATCCGGTTCGCCGGGTTCCTTTTCTTTAGCTATGACTTAGCCGGGTGGAATTGATTCTGGCGCGGGACTGAATCTCCTTTGCCTCGTCAACACCGCCAAGGACCACACCGCGCTGACATCACTCCGCCTTCCAAGGAAATGACAGCAGATGGACGCAGTTGTGACGGATCACCTGGAGCACCGTCTCTTGACCAGGTTCCGTGGCGCTCCATCCCTCCGCCGCCTCTTGCACCCGTGCGGCCAAAGTCCGCATACGGCGCACGGCGGGGGCGGTTCCCACCCCGGCGTCCTGGAAGAACTGCTGCCAGTCTTTGGGGCGCACGGCCGCTGGATCGCGCTGCGTGCCGATCTTCATCGCCATGCGCTGATCCAGATGCGGATAAGCCTGCGTGCAGACCAGATCGTACAGCGGTGCCAACCGCGTGCCGTCAGCCGCGTGGAGAAACGAGAAATTCTTGCCATGCGCGTCACCGTTGCCGATCAGGACATTGAACACCACCGCATCGAACAACCGCAGCACATCCACGGCGGGCACAGCCGAAACGGCGCGCACCAGTTCAAAGCAGCGCCGCAATCCCGGGCCGCCCTCCTGCTGGTATTTGAGTTCAGGCGGAATGCCCAGTGCCTGGCAGAAGTCCTCCTGATGGATCCGTTCCAGCGTGCCGTCCGGCAGCCGCCTCCGGTCGTAGCGCTCAATCTGCAGAAGGCGCAGACCGCCCGCGCTGGAGATTTCCACATGGGCGGTTTCCAGGCCGACTTTGGCGGCCAGTTGCATGCACAGGCATTCGTTTTCGACCAGATGGTCAAAGTGCGGGCTCTGCGGCTTGAGGATGTGCGTGCTGGGTGCTCCGTTCAGCGGCATCAGATACCGCCCGTCCGTCACGGTCAGCGCCAGCTTGTTCTGCGCCCCAGCCAAGGACAGGCGGATGCCGGTCTCACCTGCCAGCAGGGGCTTTTTGGGCAGTTCCGCCATCCGTGCCGCGAGATCCTCCAGCGTCAGCGGTTTATACTGCGAGGCGCTTGCGCCCGGCTTTTCTCCCGGGGGCATCAGGCTCACCGCGCCAGCGCATTCGCCGCCGATTTTTTCCAGAATGGCGAAGTCATTCTGATCGCTCACGCCCAAAGTCCGGGCGATCAACCGCCGATTGCCCTCCTCCGGCAGCAGGCCCGCGAAGAACGGGCGGCATGCATTCCGTTTGAACAGCTCCGCCCGCAGCGGCAGCGCAGTGGAGAGTGGCACGGCATTAGCCGCCGCAAGCCAGTCGGCTGCGTAGCGGAAGCTCAGTGAACCGGAATCATCCTGTTCCAAGGTTCCGGTCAGGTCGGCATTCAGGTAAACATCAAGGCGTCTTCTGGCCATGGTCAGTTCCCTTCGGGTGTGGTGAGGTTCAGGCGCAGACCCAGGGCCGCCAGCACTTGCAGGCTTTTGCCGAGTTGGCAGGTGGCCTTCCCGTTTTCCAGATCGCTGATGAAGCGCACACCCGTGCCGCAGGACATCGCGAGGTCGGCCTGATTGAGCCCCAGTTCAGTGCGGCGCTTCTTGACCTTGGCCCCGAGGGCTTGAGGGGTGATGGATGGAGAGAGTTTCATTCCCGCTCGGGAATGATAGATGCCATAAACCGTGAATCAACAGCTTTATGCCCGCTCGGGAATATTGAGAATCAAAGATGTCGATGCACCTCGTATCGGTGCGCTCGGGAATGCCGGAGCGAAAACCCCGCCGTGTTGCACGAATGGCGTGATCCACGACACGACACGTTCGAAGGCCGCAATGTCTGGAGCCTGTTCAATGCGTTCACCGAGTCCCTGAAAGACGGAAACCTGGCCGAACTGTCCAAACGCACCGAGGCTCTCCATGGACTGCTGGAGACAAACGTGCGGCCCTCCACCAAACCGCATTTGATTCCTTCATGGGATCAGGCTGCGATTGGCAGAGGAAAACAATCTCGCCCAAGCGGAGTTCTTTTTATGTGGCGCAGTTGAAGGAGGCCCGGCTGGCGGGGCATGATCCGGCGCAGGTCGCCGCGCAGCTCACCAACCAAGCCATGCTGCGAAACCTCACCATCGCCCACCGCCTCGGCTGCCTGGGACCGGAAGGCCTGCACGACATGCGACGCGGCCAGTCGCCCATCACGCTTGGGCCGTATGCCGGGGATCAGTTGTCCGGGGATCATATCATCCCGTTCTCGGTGGCTCAGCAGTTGGACAGCCGAGCGGCGGTGGAAGCCGCGAGACAGATCATGATTGCATGGCCCGCAGGGCGACACGAGCGTGAGGTGCGAGGGAGTCAACGTCATCGCCAATCTGGAACTCATGCCGCTCAGGCTGAACATCGACTCATGCCCCTGAGGCTAAACATCGGGAAAAGGGACAAAATGGGCGAGCGCCAGCACGACCTGCTCCGCCGCTTGCGGGCGGCGGGATGGCGGCTGTGATGTGATGGGATCGACATACGATCCCTCCCTCAAGTAGATCTTCTTTACCAGCTTGGACAGCGCTGTCAGAGAACGCAAAATTGGCTGCGTCTTTAAAGCAACTCATCCTCCTTTTTCTCTCGCTGAATGACGCCTGACTGGGATGCTCTGACCGGCGCTTTCGAAGTTTCTTCCGCAGCGCGTTGGTGGTTGAGTTTGAGGAGTCTTGTTAGCAGTTCTTTGCGGGCTTGGGGGGTGATGGTGTAGCGGGTGCGGTCGTTTTCGGGGAGGGTTTCGACTTGGTGGAAGTCGTGGCCTAGTCGAGGTTCAGGCCATCGGGAGTTGATTGGTGTTTGGCGAACATTAAAAGATCGGCCTTGTCAAAAATGCTAGATTGAAGGTAGAAAGCCCACATGCCGAAAATCCTCAGCGATGGTTTCGCTGCGGACGGAGTTTCTCTCAAAGCTCTTCAGCCCCACGGTGCTGCCGCCACATGCTGGGTCATAGGTGTCGAGAAAGAAGGTGGACATCTGATGGCACTCGGGACACTCCAAGTATTGCAATAGAGGCCGGAAGAGGTGGAGATTCTTCTGGCGGTCGCGCAGGTAGAGGCTGTGTTTTTCGAGGTCAAAACGGGAAGATTGATCGTCCCTTAGCTGAGCCAGGGCGTTATCGCCGGTGAGGTCGCGATACTGCAATCTATTGATCTGTCGGATGGAATCAAACCGCGTGTCGGTGATGAAAAGGAGCTGGTAGTCTGTCAGAAACTCAGTGGCCCGATAAACAGTTTCGAGTGCCTTCTCGGCTTCAGTAAGCACGTTTGCAGAGACGCTGGCCGGGGCTATTCGCCCATGGCTGTCATCATTCCGAAGGGCCATGAGATGTTTGATTGACGACTCCCAGTCTCCACCCGCGACAAGCTGGGACACCTCGACGAATGGGCTCGTTCCCTTGAGTGCACGGAACGCCTTGCCTTCGTTGACCTCTTTGAGGATGGCAAACCAATCGCCAAAATTGGTGCCGCTGCGCCGTTGGGAGAGTCGTTTCGCGATCTCACCTACATACTTGATGGGTTGGCCGACGGACCGGCTCATCAGAACGGCAATCAAGGCGAGGAAACAGGTGTGACCTTCCGCAGCTTTCGTGACAGCCCGGAGGCGGTGATAGCGGTCAGAGCCTGCTACCTGAAGCTCCCTCCATACATAGGCCAAAGGATGCGGGAACTGGGTTCGGACCCGGTAGTCGAACTCTTCGACCTGCTCGCCTGCCCGGTGCCTCTGCCGTGCCAATTGACCTGCGCTCAAAAGGCGAAACCGTGACCCCTGCGCGGTCGATTCCATCAGAATGGCGTTGGATTCCTCGTCAATGTGGTTGATCCATTTCGTGAAAGCCATCCTGGCTTCGTTGAGCTGTTGAATACTGGAAACGAGTTCCTCATCTGCGAGAGGCACCGGGAACTCACGCAGGACATGGGACGAGACTTGATACATTCCAGCCATGCTGGACATCACCTGCTTGGCGTTGCCAAGGCGATGGGCCAGAGGAGAGCGTAGGAAACTCAAAAGCACCTGTCGCTGTGCCGGATTGAGGCTCGCATGAGGACGTACCACAATGACCGTGTTTCCGAACGTGACCGGGCGTCCGTCTCCTTCGAACACCCCCACAATGAAGCCTGCGTCTCCTCGATAGATGCGACGAATGCAGAAATCTCCGTCTTGAAGGTAGTTGCGGACGACTGCAGGGCGGGTGTTAGGCTGTATGTCCAATAGATCCACCCGCCCATCTCGCGTGATGTCGGTCGCCCGAATCGCAAGCACGCCGACCTCGCCCTGCCCCGGTTGTCGTTCTGGATTGCAAGGGACCATGCCCATCATGACATCGGCCACCGATCCTAGCGCAACCCGATCGCCTAGCACGCCAATTTCTTGGCGAAGCTTTTCGGTTTCCTCCGAGTGGTAGTCATAACTGCACGCATAGCATTCATCGAGCTGGCCTTGATAGACGTAGCCAAATCGATTTTTTCCTGCTGGTTGCTTGAGCAGCAACTGCAATGCAGACGACAGGCCTTGCGGAGACTCAGACAGTGCTTCGGAAGTAATTTTGAAGAAGCGGATGGGGCCAGGCTGTCGTCTGAAGATGACGGTCGCAAATCTGACCGCAGTGTTCAAAGGGAGCCCGACCGACTGCGGTATATCATCGTGGTCATGCTCGATCACGGTTGCGCTATGAGCTGGGAAAAAATCTCGACGCCAGGTGCTCGATCGCAATGAACTCAGGAACCGCATCGGCACCAGCATGGCTAGAACTTCAATTTCACTTTTGCAGCCAGATGTTCCCATGAGGGATTCAGCCAGAACCTCAGCAATGCTCAGTCTCCCAAACTTTTCCCGCCATTCTGGGGTCACTCTGAGTTCTCCTAGAAGCGGGGGGAAAGCGAAGACATGCTTGGTTCCTGCGGTCTCCACAGCGGCAATGGCTGCGCAAACGAAGGCGTCTCCGCCCTCCAGGCATTTTACCTCGACACCAAGCGGCAGTTGGGAGGCCAAAGACTCGGCTGGGCTCAGTTCACCTTTGGCAGATCCCGCATCCCAGAGTCCTTCGGGAGAGGACATCAGCGCAGTTACGTGTGGGCTGTCATTCCCAGAGATCGTGGCAAAAGCAGATGCCAGAAGGTCGCGGTAGTAGTTCATCAGCTGTTTTGAAGTGCTTGGAGGTTCTTTAAGCGGATGTGATGGTCATGAGGGTATAGACATAAAATCAAGGGACCCTTGCAAAGTCAGGTTTGCTTCAAGAAGGCGGGGAAGGTTTTGCGAACTTGCGTGTATTCTTCAAAGCCAAGTTCTGAGTGCTGAATCATGTGATCAATCACAGGGTGGATGTAGCCATCCAGCTCCACAAATAGCTTTCGCCGACCTTGGGGACTTGGGATCAGCGATTCGATCCGGTCACCGATATGAATCACTCGGGTGCGTAGACCCACCTGGATTTTAGTATCGGGGTCTATTTTTCCGGTTAGTTCACGGAAGCGCTCGAGCACAGAACTATACGTGGCTTGATCTTTGGCAACGTAGCGGGCGATGACTTTTTTAACCTCCTCCATTTTTGCGTAGTCGCTGGGAAAGGCTAGAAACTCCAGCAGTGATAACGCTTGAATGAACCGGTTGGTGTCGCTGCTAGCTTCCAGCATGGTGGCGTAAAGGGAGAGGGCGTGGAACACGATCTTTCCGACCTCGCCCTCGCCGGGAAATCCCTGCCACTCGGGCTGGCGGAGCCAGATGCCGATACCACCTGTGAAAGCGAATGGGAATACTGCTCCCCCGTAGAGTCGTGATGCCTTTTTTGCGGGATCGTAAACAAGGCAAATGCTCATGGCAGGGTCTGAATGCGTCTGGCCGGCCCGTGCCGGAATGGCGTGAGGCTTTTCCAGTTTGCAGGTGTAATAACGCACAAAATTGAGGCAAACCTTGTCCACCTCTTCCGAGAGGCGGCGAATGAGATCGAGATGAACATCGTGATCCGCTTTCGCGATGAGCTGCGGGTCCAGAATTGCGGGAAAAACCAGTAGGGCGTGCTGTCTGAGATTGTCGAGGTTAGCTCCCGCATATTCGGACAAGCGTATCGCCCGATCATCTGGGTTTGCTAATTCGTCGAGATGATCCAGGCCATCGAAGTTTGCCGTGCCAGGAGGGTAATAGGTGATGCCGTTGGGGTAGTGAACCGAGCGGTCACTGGTTGCTCGTACCAGTGGCATAATGATCAGCGGAATGTCATGGTCGGTGAAGAAGGAATACGCTTTTAGGATGTCTCCACGACATAGGGCTGCATAAACCTCGTCTGTGCGGTCATCTGCCCATTCTTCATACCTTGGTCCGATTTGGAGAGCAGCCATGTTTACTCTGGCTTGCTCTGCAACAGCGGCTTCATCGGTAGGATCAAGTTGTGCTGCACACTCCTCTTCGGGACAGGATTCAGGAAAATCGGTCGGGCCGACTCCAAGGGTGCAGGTGAGGCACCAGTGTTCGCAGCATTCGAAATTGGCAAACGATGTTACACCTCCTGTCCACTCCCAAGGTTCATTGGCGTCAATGGTGTATTGGCACTTGCAGATCTCACATTCTCTAGGCAAGGCCGCTTGATAGGGGCTGATGTTCAGATCTTCGAATGTCGCATGAATGAATGACTTGTGTGCCATGGAATTTGAGAAGTTGGGAGATTCTAAACAGATTCTTCCGGACTTGGCAGCCGCTGGGATTTTTCAGGAAGCGTTTCGTTCCCGGTTCATTGATATGCGGCTTCCAAAGCTTTTTCCACCCAGTCGCATTCTTTCACATTGAGGTCTCTTCCAAGAAACTCCCTGAGCTTTGCGGCGAGCCCGTCAGTCACTATCTGCCTTGGCACACCTGCCTCCCTTAGCATCAATAGCAGCCGAAGTCCTTTCTCCCTATAGGTGGAAAAATCCGCGTCATTCCTGGAACTGAACAAACCGTAGGCGGCCAAGCAGTCGAATGCGTGCTTCTGAGCTTCGTCAATTCGTCCGAGTTTGATCAATGCCTCCGCGCAGCCTTGTGAGGCAGGCATCCATTCCGTCGGGTCATCTTGGTATGCTTCTTTTAGGCATCGCAAAGCGATTTGTCCTTGGTCGAACGCCTCATGGTTGAATCCGTTTGCCAAGAGCGCATCCAACAGCGAGACATGAATTGAGGCGTGCCAACCGGCATCATAAAGTTGCCTTTTGGCGGGTTCGGTGGTGCTTTGGAGTGCTTCCTGAAGCGCGATAGCGGCCCTAGCACTTTCAAGGGCTCTCGCTGGATTTCCCTCGCGAATCTCAAGATACACAAGCAAGTAGTTTACCCAGGAAGCCGAGTCTTCATGAAGGTTGGGAGATTCAGTGGCTAGCGTCATTGCGCTGTTCAACCATTCCCGCGCTTCAGCCCCTTTGTTTCTCTCTTCAAGAAAGGAGCCAAAGTTGCCTATGGCTCTAACGAGCCCGGAATCTGATAAGCCGTATTCTTTGTATGCCCTGATCGCATCTCGATAAAGAAATTCGATTTCGGCATCTTCATCAGGCGATGCCTCATTCTGTTCAAGTGCCAGAGCCAGATTTTGGGAAACTTCCGCGAAGATTCGGCTGTCCGGGGAGAAGCGATTCAGGTGCTGATAGTTTTCGCGTTGGACTGCGATGCATTCTTTGACCCTGCAGGTCTCCTTCAGGTGGATCGCAAAGAACTCCCTCAAGCTTATGTAGTCCTCGTCCTTCTCCTCCTCGCTGGTGCTGGCGTGAATTGCCCTCACATGAGACTCCAACAAGGCCCATCGCTTCAAGTTTTCCACCGTTTGAACCTGATTCTCGTCACATGCGTCGGTGCGAAGTATTCCCGTGACCATCCTCTTGCGTGCGGCAGCCCGCAATTCGGGTTCGGGCTGCTCCTGGTGTGCGCTTCTTTGGAGCAAGCGGTGGATTGAACAAACGGAATATTCCCGGTCAACGTGGACAAGGGCAAGGTCTTCTAGTTCGCGAAGGGGCGCGTCGTATTCGGATATAACTGACAGTGGCAGGGGATCGGCGGCGATCCAAGAAAGGCTGTGCAGGAGATTCTTTGCGCAATCGCTGAGTTGGTTGGTAGTGGTCCTGAAAGTGACGAATAGGCTTGGCGGAGTGTCTGGGCGCTGAGAGTGGTAATCTTTCAGTCCCGTGGAATGGTAATCTCGGTAGATGGTGGCACTCGTTTCTTCCCATTCCGCCAGGTAATGAGTGAAGTTGTGACGACCTTTGTGCAAATGTGCGGCAACTTGTTCAATCGCCAACGGTAGGCCGTCCACCAACCGGGCGATTATAGCAGCGTTGCCGACATCATCTTGTTGTTTCGCCCGGCGATCTTCGGTGAGCTTTAGGAGCAGTTGCACGCTGTCATTTTCGCTAAGGATCTTGAGATCGAGAGTTTTGACGCCGATTGGCCATGGGGTTAGGCGGCTAGTGACTAGGATGTGACCTTGGGTAATGCTGGTGACGAGATCGCAAACAGCGTCCTTTGATTCCGGGGAGTCCACGTTGTCAATGATCAGCAGCCATCCGGGGTGCCGTTGAAGCCATTTCAAGGCCGCGGTTCGCCTCTTGTTTTCGTCTGGGGAATTGTGCTCGGGAAGATCGAGCACGAGCTCATCGCAAAGGCCGGCCAAGTTGCGATTTAGAGCCTCCGGCGTGTCGGCGACTACAAACAGCAGTGCAGCGTATTCGCTTTTGTGGGCCCATGCGTATTCGACGGCGGTGCGAGTCTTTCCGACGCCACCCATCCCATGAATGACAGCGACGCTTTGGTTGACAGAGTTTTTCCCGGTGTCGTTCCGCAGGTGGAGGTCGCGGAGAAGGTCTTCCCTGCCAATGAAGGCGGTGCCCAGCGATCGGAACGGGAGATTGATAGGCTGCTGAGGTGAATCGACAGTGTTCTGCGCCCGCATGAGTGTCTCTACCAGCGCCCGTATTTCCGCTATGGCATCGAAGATGATACCGTGTTCTTCTGAGTGAATGTTCGCGAGGCTGGCCGTGAGGGTATGGAGGTCTTTGAGACCGAGGAATGTGTCAGTGAAGCCTTTTGAAATGACATCAAGCTGTATCTCAAGGATGCTGACGGCGCGGTCCACGTGTTCGATGTATTCTTCGCTTTGCTGGAAGATCAGGTCGCGTTGCTCCGCGCTAAGACGGTCGATCCGTGTGTCGAGCCCATCACGGATGGACTCCGCAATGCGGATTGTGGCGTCTTGAGCGTCTGCTGCGGCATTGAACTTTTGCTCGATCCACTGAACAAGCATCAGCCAGGGGCGGCTGATGTCGTTGTAGGCCAGTTCGGCAGCTGGCAGATCGCGCATCTCCACGATCTTCTCGAAGGCAAGGGACATCGCTGCTGGTTGGGCGAAGATGCTGGTGTTCAGTATTTTATCCTGCTTTGTGTCGAGGTCCTTGATGTGCGCAATGATCTCGTCGATCGACGCTGACTTCTTAAGGCCAGCGCAGAGATCAAGTCCAGAGAGACCAAGGGCACTCAGAAGTAGGCCGGTAAGGGCCACTGGGCTATCGACCCCGTGCTGTATAAGGAAGTCTCCTTTGGAGATGTTCGATAAGAGTTCGAAGAGCGTCTTGATGACGACCCGGGGCGCCTTCGTTTTGTTGGCCATGGGATAGTGAACAGGAGGTTGAGGAAAAAAATCAGATCAGTTCGTCCGCGCTCTTGGAGCGCTGGATTTTCTCTGGGGTCTTGCCTTTCGGCTTGGCGGTGGTGGATTCTTCGGAGGCCCGTTGGTGGTTGAGTTTTAGGAGGCGGGTGAGGAGGTCTTTGCGGGCTTGGGGGGTGATGGTGTAGCGGGTGCGGTCGTTTTCGGGGAGGGTTTCGACTTGGTGGAAGTCGTGGCCGAGGTCGATGGCGGGGCCGTCGGGGCCGGGTTGGTGCCAGCCGTAGGCGGTGAGGACGGCTTGGTCGAGTTCGCGGTGGAGGGTGCGGAGGTGGTGGATGGCGTCGCGGGCGGCGTCCGGGGTGAGGGTGCCGGCGGTGGCGCGGTGCTCGGGCGGGACGGATTCGGCGGCTTGCCAGTCGGGGGATTTGGCGCGCTTGGTGAAGAGCTTGGCGAGTCGGTCGTCGAGATCGGGGGCGTGGAAGAGGTTGTAGATGTCGGTGAGGCCGAGCCAGAGGCGGAGCATGAGGTCGCGGCGATACTCGTGGTAGCGCTCGCCGATGGCGGCGAGTTCAGGGTTCGCTTGCTGCCACTGCCCGGCGGGAAAGGCGAAGTTTTCGAAACAGTCCGACGGGGCATACTGAAGTCTCGTTTCCAGAGACATGCTGTATTTTCGTGCCCAAACTTCGTGGATGGTGGATTGGACGACGGCGTAATGATCCCAGCGATCAGTAGTGAAGACGTAGAGGTTGTTTGTGAAAACGCGGTCAGTGGGAGAAGCTGAAAAATTGAGGTATTTGGTGACGCGTGCCGTAACGAAGCAGCGAGGATGCAGAGGCAAGGTTCGAATCAGCTTGGGGCGAGGTTCGGCGTAGATCCACCAGCGATCCCGGTAGCAAGCCCGGTTGTTCTTGAGCCTTTCTGGCAACACCGCCTCTTCAACAATCGCGAATGGTTCGACATATTGTTTAGCTTTATCTAGCGGCCAGTCGCGGAAGTTAATGATGCTGCGTCCAGGCATTTGATCTGGCTGATTGTTCTGCTCCTGTCCGTTGATAAGAGGAGAAATGACTTCGGCATTTCTAGCGGACTGAGCGATGAGTGAGGTAGCCTTAGCGTGGGTAAGCAGAAATCCGTCGCCGAGGAAGATCGCTCCTTGGAAGATTTGATCACCGTTTTCCTGTAGTTTGAGCGGATCACCGCCATCCTTCGAGTCCTCAAAGAAAGTGCTGATCATCTTCGATGGTTTGCCATCTAGGAAACAGTTGTCTTTCCATTCTCCCCGACAGATAGAAACGAGTGATACGACGAGATTGGCTACACCAGGCCACTTGATTCCGCGGACGGCCATGTTGATGGTGCCACCTGCGGCGATGACTTGTTCGAGGCCATCCCTCCGATTGTCGCCGTCCTTGATTGAGTTGGTGGTGATGAAGGCCGTGAAGCCATCGGGACGAATAAGGGAGAAGATACGTCGGAGGAAGAAGACTACGAGATCGCTGAGTCCGGTGGGGGCGTATTGCCATCTCATGTATTCGCAGAACGGGTGGCCGTAGGTGCCACTGAGACCCTGGCCGCCGAGGTAGGGCGGGTTTCCGAGGATGCAGTCGAAGCCGCCGCGTGCGATGATGTCGGGGAATTCGAGAAACCAATGGAAGGCGCGTTTGCGCTCGGCGATGTGCCAGGCGGAGGCCGTGGCCTGGCCTTGGGGTGTTTGGCCGGCGAGGTAGGCGCGGTAGGCGGCGTCGGTGATGAGGTTGGCTTTGTTGCCGGGGGTTTTGGGTTGGTAGAACTGGGCGATGGGGATGGCGGCGATCTGGCGGAGGAGATAGGCGTCCTGTCGGTTGGCAGCGTCGAACTGGCGTTTCTTGGTAGCGATCTCGGTGGGGGTGTGCTCGGGGAGGGCGGAGATTTCGCGCCAGCGTGCGAGGACGGCGTCGAGTTTCTGTTGGAGCGCGGGGGCGAGTTTGAGTTTCTTCTGGCCGCTGGCGTGGTCCTTGCGCTCGGCTTTGTTGGTCTTGCGGAAGGCGGCGGCGATGTCCTTGTCGTCGCCGGGGAGGGTTTTGAAGGCCTCGTCGGGCACGCCTTTTTCGAGTTCGTCCTGGGTGACGAAGCCGACGATGGCGTTGCCGCACTTGATGTGGTGGTCGAGGAAGTTGAGCGGTTCGCCTGGGCTGTGGGCTTCCAGCCAGAGGGCGACCTTGCAGAGCTCCACGGCGAGGGGGTTGAGGTCCACGCCGTAGATGCAGTTCTTGATGACATCGCGGGTGGCCTCGCGGAGGGCGGCGGGGCTGGGTTGGTCATCGCCGGTGCGGACGATGGCCAGGGCGAGGCCGATGCGGCGGGCGGCGGCGAGAAGGATGTGGCCGGAGCCGCAGGAGATGTCGGCGACGCGGAGGGAGAGGAGGGCGGCGGCGGGATCGGGTTGCTTGAGTTTCTCCGCGATGAGGTGGTCGAGGGAGTGCTTGAGGAGGGGCTGGACGAGGACGTCCTCGGTGTAGTGGGAGCCGGTGGCGCCGCGTTCGTCGCCTTGGGCGAAGGCGAAGTGGAGTTTGCCCTCGATCTCGGTGACGCGGGGTTCGAATTCGAGGAGGCCTTGATAGACGGAGCCGAATTCCTCGACATTGAGGGCACCGTAGTTCACCCGCATGAGCTGTTTCGTCACCGGATTGGTGAAGAGGGTGAGCTGGCGGAGGGCGTTGAGGAAGGTGGCGTTGTCGAGCGAGCAGTTTTCCAGCGGGCCGAGGGAGCCGGAGTTGAAGAGATCGCCACCGAGCGGGGCGACGCCGAGTTTCATGCCGCGCCCGGATTCGTCCACGAGGCGGAAGAGGGCGATGAGGGCGAGCCAGGCATCGTGGTGGCGGGCATCGGCAAAGTGGGGTTTTTCCGCGAGGCGGCGGAGGCGAGCGAGCGAGTAGCCGAGGTCATAGATTTCGCGCAGGCGCTTGTCGGTGCCGGGGGCGTGGACGAGGCCGCGTTCCTCGATGACCATGAGGAAGAGCAGGCGGTAGATGAGGCGGAGGAGGTGGGCGTAGAAGTCGGTGGTGAAGCGGTCGTGCGGATCGTTGGCGGCGAGGGTGCGGAGGTGGTCGTTGGCGGGGTTGGTGAGGAAGCCGTTGCCGAGGTTGAGGATGACGGTGTGGACGGCCTTGCTGAGGCCATCGCGGATGCGGGAGCCGGAATCGAGGGAGTCCTGGTGGTAGATCTCGATGGGGGCCTCGGCGACGGCATCCTGTTTCACCGGCAGGCGGGAGGCGTGAAGCAGGCGGTAGAGGAGGGCGAAGTCGGAGAAAAGCTCCTCGGTGAAGATGCGTTCGAGGTCGAACTCGATGAAGGTGAGTTTCACCAAGCGGGAGGAATCCCGGAGCAGGCGGATGAGGCGGCCGTTGGAGATGATGCCGTAGAGGTGCTCGGTGAGGTTGAGGTATTCCTGGACGAGGCCGTGGGGCGACATGCGCGGGGCATTGGGCACGGTGCTGCGGCGGTCGAGCGACTCGTGCCAGCCGATGAGGTGGACGGGGAGCTGGTCGCGGGCGGGATCGCGGTGGGAGATGCGGTAGGTTTTTCCCTGGATGGTCTCGGATTCGGCGAGGGTGAGCTGATAGCCGAGCAGGCCGAGCAGCGGGACAAGCCACTGGTTGCGGGTCTCGGTGGTGCCGGTGGCTCCCTCTTTGAGCCGGGAGATTTTCACCTGATAGGCAGCCCAGTAGGCGCGGGCGGCGGCCCAGGCATCGGCGATCTCATCCTTGACCTTGGTGGAAGGATCGAGGCCGAAATCCTTGGGTGACTAGTGCGAACGCTCGCCCCGCTCGATGGCATCGAGGATGTCGGCGGAAAGGATGGAGCCTTCAAGGCGGATGGAGGGGTGGAGCATGACTTATCAGGAATTGGCAGGCATAAGCACGTAGATGCCGAGAACATCCATGGGCAGAACGGGATAGACGACGCCGAAGCGCTTCTTTTCGACCAGGGAGGAGAACCGCTCGTGAGCCTCGACGAGGTGCTTGCAGCGCTCCTCGGCCAGGGCATCAAAGGCTGGCCGGAGATCCGCCAGAGTGGCTACCCGATCTTCGATCAAGCGAGCGCAGCGTTCCGGGGAGAGGTCGCCCACTGGTTTTGCACTCGTAAGGAGCTGAAGGGCTTCTGCTGAGGATAGGAACTCCTGATCCTCCAGTGCGCCCCGGTAGCCCCAGAGCAGCATTTCCTCAGCGACAAGCTGCTGGCCGCCGGAGCGCTTCTCCTCAATGACATTCCGGCACCGGAACATGAGAAGCGTGGTGGGCTTCTCAACGGCGGTGGTGCGGAGGACGGCGGTGCGCGCGGCACGGCTGCGATGCAACTCGATGCTGCGAGCAAGGGTCATCTGGCAGAGCTGCTCGACGAGCGGATGATTGCGCCCAAGGTAGATATGCCCCTCTGGCGTGGGTGACTCGAAGGAAACCCTCACGGAGGATGCGGACGGAACGAGTGCCTTTGCGCTGGGAGGGAGATTTGCTGTGTATAGCAGATAGCCGGACTTTTCGCGGTCGATCTGCACCCCGAACAAGGAACGTAGAGCATCGACAACATAATCTTCCACGACCTGAGGTGAACCGATGGCTTCATCGTTTTCTCGAAGGTCTTGTTCGATCTCCTCCGCCTTGATGGAGTGCTGGGCGAAGATCGAACGGCTCTGAGTGGCTCGGTCAGCGGCCTTTCTGTATTTGTCGGAGACTTCGAGTTCGAGTTTCCGAGCCTCATTGAACTCGTCAAAGTTGAACTCGATCTGGTTGGCATCGGAACGCCGGGTGCTGATTTTCCGCTCGGGATTGAGCAGCAGCGACTGCGTGATGGTGTCGATGATGCCTTTGCTGTCTTCCGGGAACGGGACATTGATGCCCGTCGCCTTTTTGATCTCTCGAACTTTCCTCAAAATGACATCCAACACCACGCCATCCACGGCGCTGTCCTTGGAAAAGAGAAGGTAGGCTTTCACCTCTTTGGCCCGCTGACCGAAGCGGTCCACCCGGCCCTCGCGCTGCTCGAGTCGGTTGGGGTTCCACGGCAGGTCATAATGCAGAACGGCTGTGAAGTGCTCGTGAAGGTTGATGCCTTCTGAGAGGCAGTCTGTGGCAATCAAGACCCGCTGAGGGTGGCTGCCCATGGCTGCAATCCGGTCGCGCCGAATTTCATCGGGATCTTCCGACGTGACCACTTCGACGGCGGCCTTGGGAAAGTTTTTGGAAAGCAGGGGCTTGAGCTGCTCGCCCAGATAAATCGCCGTTTGGATGTAACGGCAGAAGATCACCGGATAAAAGCCTTGCTGGAGCCAGTCCTCGATGATCATGCGGGCTGCTTCCAGTTTGTGATCAAACTTGGGGCCGGTGAGGCTGGCGAGTTCTCTCTCAAAATCCCTCATCCGGCGCAGTTGGGACTCTGACCAGCCAGTGCTTTCGACGACCTCAACGGGTGCCAGGTCTGACTCAAAACCTTCCGGGTGATCGTGAACCGGGCCGGATTCATCCTCATCCGCCACTGATTCTAGATCATCTCCCAGCTTGGAGCGCCGAGCCTTGAACATGGCCACGCCTGCGGCTGGGCTGGACATGACACCACGGAGAAGACCCAAGGCGGTCCAGTAGTGAACGCGTTTTTGACGGGCTGGGGACTCGTCACCGGAAACAAGATTGCGGGCGAAATCGAGCACCTTGTCGAAGAGTGCGAGGTAGGGTTTGGACAGGTCGTAGTCGAACTCACCGGAGTCACGTTTCGGGAATGGCGTGTCCTCATTCATCCAGCGCTCCACATCCTGGCGGCGGCGTTGGATGAACTGGCGGGCAAGTCGCTGGCGCTCAGACTGAGATGCGGTGGCGACATCGAGGTGTTCGAAACTTGGATCAAGCAGGCCGAGCAGTGACCCAAATTCCTCAGGCTTGCCGCTGTGAGGTGTGGCAGAGAGCATGATGAGGTGCTGGCCCTGCTTTGCTGCAATGTCCCTGATCAGAGCGTGGCGCTGCTGCTGGGATGCGGCAGCGCCCTGAGGGCGTGCACAGGTATGAACCTCATCCACAATCACCAGCTCCGGACATTCGTTGATGAAGGTGGCCTTGCGCGAGTCCTGCTTGATGTAGTCAATCGAGAGAACCTGGAAGGGGTAATACTGATACACCGAGGTATCTCCCTGAATCTCACGATCCAGTCGGGCCTGTGTATTCGAGCGAATGATGACAGCCTCGACGCCGATCTTGTCGCGGATTTCCTGCTGCCACTGGTCACAAAGGTGAGGCAGACAAACAACGGCAAAGCGGCGGATTTTCCGCCTGTCCAGAAGCTCGCGAACAATCAGCAGTGCCTCAATCGTCTTACCGACGCCCACATCGTCAGCCACCAGCAGGCGCACTGTTTCCTGACGCAAGGCCATCACCAGCGGCACCATTTGATAGCTGCGCGGCCTGAATGAAATCTTGGCGAGCGAGCGGAATGGACCCGCGCCACTGCGAAAGGCAAGACGGGCGGCGTCATGCAAGAGTCGAGCCCGGGCGAAGTCGCCGAGATCGGCGGCTCCAGGACAGGGAAACTCGGCATCCCCAGGCGTATCGGCACCTTCGGCCAGAGGCAGGAAGACACCGGTGAGCTCCTCATCCGAGCCGCCGAGCGGCTTGATCATGAGAAGATCGGCATCGTCTGAGGGCTGCACGACCCAGTCGCGTTCACGGATTCGGACAAGTGTGCCGGGCTGGCGGGAGAGTGTTTGAGACATGGCTGGCTAGCGGACTTTTTTGAAGATGTCGGGGTATATTGCAACAAGCGCGGCGAGGTCGTCCTTGTAGTGCCAGATGATCACCTCATCGCCTTTGTTTCGGATTGCCTCCCGCTTGGATTTATCATCCTCCATGACGCTGTTTTCGTCATGCGGCGAGCCATCACAAAAGACCCAGGTGTCGGGTGAGTAAAAGAAGTCAGGACGGACATAAAGACCGGGCACACCCTTTTGGGCAGCGTCTGGAAGTCGGCGGCCCTCTTTGAAGAGAAACTTGAGGAACGTCTCCTCCGTGGAGGATGTGGGGTCTTTATCCTTCATCAGCTGTGCGAACTGCTGATCATAGCTGAGGTTGTTTTGAGCGGTTCGAACTTCGATGCTACAGGCGGCCATTTTTTGCAGGGCATCCTGGATCAAAAAGCGATCAAGGATGAGGTGGTGCGGCTGGTTGTAGTAGCTGAGAAGGTCATCGTAGGTTGCGCGCTCGGTGTGGGTTTCATCCTCAAAGCGACACAGGCGGATCGCCTCTGCGACAACACGCTGGAAATCATCCTTGTTCGTGGCGAGCTGGGACAGCACGCCAAGGCTGCCTTCACTGGCCTCATAGAGAAAGAGATTGGGGGTGTCACTACCACCCATTGGCTGGCTGCCGAGTTCAGAAGATTCGATCTGGTAGGTGTTCTCAATGGCACGCTTCAAAGCATACATCAGAGAGAGGACACCTTCGCGATTGAGGCCCAGGCTTTTTACCGGCTCGATATACAGGGCATCTGCGGTGGAGTGAGTTTGGATCAGGACGGAGCGAATTTCTTCCTTCGAGGGCGCATCCTGGTTGGCGCTTTTCCAGAATCCAGTGCTCATGCCCAGAGGGAAGCCCTCCTCTTTACGGCCACGATCCCGGCGGTTGAGTTGCACCAAGCGAGCGGCGGGGATGAAGGCGAGGTTGAGCAGGTCATCATCACCCGAACGCACGACGGCCCGCTGGACTCGTGACATGTCGCCATCAGGGACGGAGAAGTAGGTGTCTATCTCGAAGCCGAGACGGCGGCGCTCCTCCTCTTCACAGGTGATGTATTCTCTGACGTCCGCTTTGCATTCGGTAAGCGGCAGCACATCCACAAAGTCTTCACGGTTCTTGGATTCGGTGAGATCCACTCCAGTAAAGGGGCAGCAATTGAGCATGCTTTCCGCGTCACTGAGCCAGTAGCCAGATGATTTGCAGACGCGAACAGTGCGAAGCTGTGTGGCGATCTCGGGCTGAATCACCTGGTTGATGCGATACTTCGCTCCGCTGTGATAAATGATGTTACCCGGCCCGAATTCACGCAGAGCGATGAGGCGGGGGCGGGAGATGTAGTCGCCGCCGTCGCCTTCACTCACAAAGACGCGGACAGGCAAGCGTGTGAAATTATATCCAGGCAGGAAGCCCTCGGAGGCAAGGTAGCGGAAGACGTAAAACTCGGTCATTTCCACGCTGCCGCCCGAACTCTCGTTCTTCAGGAGCTTGAGCTGGATCGACGCCTGATCCTGAAGGCGCTTTTGCTGCTTGTATTCATCGCTGCCGAAAATGAGCAGCCCACTCTCAATGCTTTGCGATGCCTTCGTCAGACTCGCACGAGCCTCCCGGTAAAGCGTCCGCCAACGAGTCAGAGCGGCATCCAGGGCATCGGGAAGAGCGACAATGTGTTTGTCGAGCCATTCAGGGCTAAACCAGTTCTGTTCGGCAAGAGTCTTGCTGAGCAATCCCAGCACCTTGCGGAACTGATTAGCGATGCGCGTGCGTGTTTGGGAATCAAGCGTGAGCCGGGTTCGAACATCCGGGCGCAACTGCAACAGAGGATGCTCGACTTCGAGAATGTCAGTGACGGAAGAATGAAGCTGTGGAAGGCCGACATCCGAGAGTACAAAGGCATTGAGATGAGATTCCAGCAGTTCGCGATTGGCGAGATCAAGGCGAGGAGCCTCGACGGAGCCGGACACGAGCTTTTCCCGATTTTTGAAGTAGTGCCGGTCGTGAGGGGAATACGATGAGCAATAAGTGAAGACAAGTGCCGCCTGTCCGCTGCGTCCCGCACGCCCACTGCGCTGGGCATAATTGGCGGGGTTGGGTGGTGCATTGCGCATGTGGACAATGCTCAGACTGGAGATGTCGATACCTAGCTCCATCGTGGGAGAGCAGAAAAGGGCACTGATTGAATCGGCTCGGATTTTAGCTTTGTCCGGTGAGCCGTCAGGCAGCTTCCACTCTGCGCGGAATTGCTCTTCACGCTTGATGCGAGGCTCATTTTTTAGCTGTCCCGTGTGGTCGGCACCCACAAGGTTTTTCAAAGCTGAAAAATCTGTTAAATA
The DNA here is from genome assembly GCA_964452755.1 of uncultured Prosthecobacter sp. Lineage (GTDB taxonomy): Bacteria > Verrucomicrobiota > Verrucomicrobiia > Verrucomicrobiales > Verrucomicrobiaceae > Prosthecobacter. The sequence continues at coordinate 272,432 of CAYVQY010000005.1, forward strand.
CAGGGATTGAAAGAAGTGGTTCGGTTTTTCCCCGTAGTCTCGGTAACTCCGTAGCTTCACTTCATCACGGCGGACTGTTTTTTGGTCGCCCGCCTTCCAGAGGATATGGTCGAGCTTCAGCTGATAGACAGACACTTCTGCGTTGGATTCGGAACGGGCTTTGCGCGGCGTCAAGTAATCCGCCCGGCAGAGAGCGTCCAGCAAAGCGGGGAGGAAGTCGTCAAAGGCATTCCGATCCAACACCGTGCCAGGAAACTCTTCTTTGATGAAGTGTTTGACGTATTTGCCAAAGGCACTGGCGATACCCAGGGAACCACTCCGGTTCTCCCGGCGATGCAGTTTGCAGGTGCGCAATACAGAGGGACGGAAAACGTCTGGGCCTTCAAATGTCCAGGGGTTGCGAAGTTTGTCCCTGAATTCCTTGTCCGCTTCGATCAAGTGCGAACTCTCTAACAGAGTCTGGCTGTGGACGGCATACTCCAGGCGGAAGTAGTCGAGAACATTCCGTATGAATGTGATTCGCTTCTCGATGCTCAGATCACGCACATAGGGCACATTTGCCCAGCCAGGCTCATGGGCGGCATTTAAGTCGAGATGCTCGTAGTCAATGGCAAGGAGAGCGCACTTTTCCAAGTTGGGGAGGATGACGCGCCACCCCCGACGCAGATCATGGATCGCTTGATAAGCCAAATAGCGGCTAAAGACTTCTTCGTATTGGGCACAAACAGCAGGGAAAGGGTTTGGATCGGAAGAGCTAGCGTAGCTGGCAAAATCCAATTTCAACTCACGAAAGACGGCTTCACCGATCTGCTTGTAATTGAGCGTCTGCCCAGGTGCGGCGGCCAACGATCTAGCGATGGCGGCGCGAACTCGAACCACTCGAATAAAATCATTGAAATGACCGGCCTGAAGAGCGGCATCCTGTCGATTATCGGTAAAGCTCAGGATTTTTTGATCCTTGATATGGAAGCCTCGTGCAGCCATTTCCCGGAGCACAAGAAAGGAGGTAATGGTTGTGGAAGTGCTACGACCTTCATTGCCCAGGGTGGTCAACTTGGTGCGCTCGTTTGTGTTTCCATCAAAGAACAGGCCAGCCGTTGGATCAAAAAGAAGCCCCTTGGGGGACGAACGCATGAACCAGCCACTAAAGGGCAGGCTGGTGGTTCCGAATTCGACACGCGCTTCTGCATCGTAAGAAATCCGAACAGGCATCCGGTCCGCGTACTCTTTCTTCACCGTTCCAGCGTCGAGATTCTGAATCCATGCAGGTGGCAGGTTTTCGAGGTCTTCAGAAGGATTCCAAATCTCCAATCCACCAGGAATGATGTAGCCAGCTACATGATCTTCGCTTGGCACTTCTTGATTGGTAAAATCACGTGGCAGCAGCCTTCCTGTTTTTGTATCGTGAAATACGCAGATGTAAGTTTTACCTGATGCCCGGCTGAAGACATGCGGGAAGATGAACCGCTCGCCAGCTTCGTCCGAATGGTGAACGCCGGGTTCCAGAGTAATGAAGCGGTCTCCTGGAGTGCCTAGCGTGGAATAAACAGAACCCGTCTGGGCAAAGAATTGGTGAAGTCTGAAGGGCAGAATGGTGTAGCGCTGACCGGAGGCCACCAGGCTTAGGTTGATTTCACTGATCCACAAAAGAAGCGATGCAAGGTGCGCGGTACACACATCTTCATTTTCGCCACTGTCTGATGCGAGCAATGTTGCGATATCCTTCAGTTGTCTTGGAGTGCCGCGTTTTAATCTACCTCCTGAATCGTTGTCCACACTCAGTGCAATCTGTCCCTCCAGCCAAAGGGCAGTTGGATGGGACATTAAGGCATGAACGTCGGTTGATTTGGATAGAGGTGTTCGGATTGCTTTTGAAAGCACATCTGCTGCCACTGAATTGCCCGATCCGGGCAGCGATCTGGCAAGTGTTTCACCAATGATCTGATTTGCGGAAAACGGTTCGCCAAAAATCTGTTCAGCGACTCCGGCCACCGCCTGCCTTTGATCATCATAGCTGCCGCTTGAGACCATTGTTGCCGAGGTGCCTATGGTCGTAATAGATTCCTTGCAACATCCCCGAATCCTCCTGATTAGCATTCCTATATCCGCCCCCTGTCTTCCGCGATAGGTGTGCAGTTCGTCAAAGACGAGGAAACGCAAGGACCCATAAATGGAGTCCCTGATGCTCTGCTCACCGTGCCGCGTGAGTAGCAACTCCAGCATCATGTAGTTCGTCAGAAGAATGTCTGGCGGTGCGTCGAGGACTTGTTTGCGGATTTCGGATTTGGTTTGTCCCGTGTAGGCCGCAAACTTCAGCGGAAATGGCGCTCCCGTGCTTGTTTCGTAGGCGGAAGCCAGTTTTTTCAATTCCTCCTCCTGGGAATTGATGAGGGCATTCATCGGGTAAACAAGAACCGCTTGCACACCCTTGCCTGCGCCCGAGCGGAACAGGTGGTTGAATATGGAACCCAGATAGGTCAGTGACTTGCCTGAGCCTGTGCCCGAGGTGACGACAAAACTGCTCGGTTTTGCTCCGAGTCGCATCGCTTCGATTTGATGGGAGTAGAGAGAAAACCCTTTGAAGACTTGCCCCACTTCCGAATGCAACGTGCCGTCAGCAACCAGAGCACCGATGGAACCATTCTTCTCAAACGAAGGGTTAAACTGAATGAGAGGCTCAGGCCAGAGCTTGCCCGTTTTGAGCGCCTCTTCGACCTTGTCCCGAATATCCGAGTCGTGAATATCAATGAAGCTCTTGATGTAATCCTGATAGCCGCCCAGGATTTTGGAGTGAAGGGAGAGGGCGTCCATGGTTTTAGGAGATTCGGGACCTATGGTTAGGGAGGCATGGGCCTTTGAATTCGTGTGAACGCAGCATCTGTCTGCCGCGCAATGCAGTCTGGAGCAGTTGGCCGACCTTCACCCCTAGCTTCCGCACTTCCTGCCGGTGGCAGTCCTTCAGCAATTGGACGCGGCAGTTTTTAGGCAACAGTGAAGCTTCCTCAGCGCTCTCAAAGTCCGCGAGCGCGACGGCGTGCGCCTTGGCATTCACATCCGAGGGTCGCTTGAAGCCCAGCAGCCAAGAGATGGAAATCTTGAAGTCCGCCGCATCGACCGGGCCTTTGAGAAGCCACGCGGCTTTCCAGAGCTGGGATTCGAGCTGGGCGAGGGCGGGCATTTGGTTAGAATCCTATGGAGTAGCAGCCATGAAAGCGGTTGAGCGTAGGTGTGGCAAGGTTTTCTGCCCTTGGCGGGGCCGGGCTGAGGGTGCTTGGGCTGGGGAGACGGGGGCCAGTGCGTTGAAAATCAAGGGGATAGGGAGTGGGGTGGGGTGGGGCTACAGATTTTCTTCAGTTTTTTCTTCCAGTGCCGGACGATTTGTGGTGGAATCCGCTACCTAACCTGCCCTGTCTGTCATGCGGACCACCACGTCTTCATCTCGGAACCGGTCTACACCCAGGGACCGGCGAGTTTGTTCGAAGAGTCGCAGGAGGAGAAAAAAACGGTTAAACCACACCGCTTGCCTAGGCATAGAGGAACGCGCTGCTGGAGGTAGTGTGGAGGCTTTATCTGCATATTTTGTAGGTCGGGCACTACTAACTTTATTTCTACAACCTGGACACGGAGAGCCTCATAATGATGGTGATGTGCTGCCTGGGCTCCCTGGATGCGCTGCCGAGCGTGATCAATCTCCACTCGCTGCACCTCCCATTCCTGGCCGATGCCCTGAAGCAATCCATAATGTTCCCTGCTGTTTGCTCAGTGATGTCAAAACCCCAGTTCGATACTCAATTCCCCTCGCCAGCACTCAAAACCGCTTTGTGCGTCCCCATTGATTATAAGAGCTGAACCGCTCTCAGAATCACCAAATTCAGAGAAAATTGCCGCTGTGACAAGGTGTGTCACGCCTCATATTTGCCGCACTGGCAATTCAGATTTCGCCCCCTAAAGTAAACTGTGCCTGACGTTTTAGACAATTCCGATCATCCCGCTCTCCTTGAGCTGCGCGGACTGACAGTATCGTTCCTTGGAAATACCGGAGCGAGGCACGATGCCTTGCGAGGCGTCGATCTGAAGGTGAAGCGAGGCGAGGTTGTTTCCTTGGTCGGGGGGTCTGGTTCCGGGAAAACGCTCCTCTCGCTGGCATGCATCGGACTCCTGCCGGGGGCCGCGACATGCACGGGGTCCATTCTATGGCAGGGACAACCGGTCACCAACTTGCCTGCGAAGGACTGGCTCCGCATTCGAGGACGCCAGATTGCCATGATCTTTCAAGACGCACAAGCATCGCTCAATCCAGTATATCGCATTCGAGATCAGTTCCGGTGGGTATTGCAGCTTCATCGCGGGTTGAACGGTGAAGCGGCAGACCAGGAAGCCGTGCAGATGATCCGTTCTGTCCAACTCGATGATGCCGCACGAGTCCTTTCCAGTTACCCACACGAACTCAGCGGAGGCATGTGTCAGCGCGTCATGATCGCCCTCGCTCTAGTCTGTAAACCCGAACTGCTTATCGCCGATGAACCGACCAGCGCCTTGGACAGACTCGTTCAGGCAGAGATCATCGAATTATTGGCCTCGATCCACCGTCAGATGGGCCTGTCGATGCTTCTGATCACTCACGATCTCAGTATGGCCAGTCGCTTGGCTGAAAAAATTGCCGTCATAAAAGACGGACAAATTGTGGAAGAAGGCCCAGCTCGCGTTATATTTTCCAGAGCCAATCACCCCTACACAAAATCGCTTCTCGCCGCTGCCGGATTCTTAAATGCAGCAGTTTAGAAAACAAAAAACTTTAATCATATGGGCTTTGCAACAACAGGACTTCGTGGCGGAGTTTCAAACGCGGGCCATCAGAACGTTCGATCCTCGTTTTGGCGGTCGCTAGCAGAGGATGATTCCGTCTTCAATACCACTCCGTCATCGGCCCCGAAAAACGTGACCGTGGTCGTCAACAATCAGTGCAACCTCCACTGCCGCCATTGCTACTTGCAAGTGGAACGCTTGTCCGAGCCGGAGTTGTCCATCGGAGAGTGGGATCGCTTAATCGAATCCGTCGTGCTTCATGGCGGCATGGATCTCATCACCCTCGCAGGCAAAGAGGTTTTTCTGGGGGAAAAGGGTTCTCACATTTTATCTCGATTTTCTCAGGCGTTGCGTCAGCAGCCTGGATCACCCCGACTTGGCCTGATTACCAATGGCACACTCACGCATCGTGCGTTGGACGTGATCGAATCCTCTGCTCTCGATTACTTCGACATCAGTGTGGATGGAGCCGAGGCGGAGCATGACGCCGTGCGCGGCTCAGGAGCTTTTGCGGCGATGGCAAAGAATCTTCCGCCGCTGCGTGCTCGATTCGCGAACAATCTTTTCGCATGTCTCACGCTTCAACAGGCCAACCTCCCACATTTGGACAAAGCGCTAATCTCGCTCAGTAATTTGGGATTTGGGACTGTCGGCATCGGCTATTTCCAGCCTCAGCCATACACGGACAATTCATTGGCTCTCGTCGGCGGTGACTATGAGCGGTTCTTCAACGGTCTCGATGCGTTCGCTCAGCTTCCGCTGAGCCGCCCTTTGACCTTGCTCATGGAGCTTGATCCAACCAACTTCCAAGCGTTGTGCGCTTTCTTGCGCAGCGGTTGGTTCGTTCCTTCCTCGGTGTTCCGCGACGCTCGTGGCGACCTGGTGCAGGAGCATGTTCTTGCAAACGGCCTGCGTCTCCAATTCCGGTTGGCATTCTTGCCTTCCTATGTGAGCCGTGCAGCTCGGATCACCGCCGAGGGCTTGTATCTGGCAGGAGACGACACGCTGAATACGCGGCTCTACAGTCTCTATGCCTTGAATTCGGCCCGGAAAGCGGGCTTGGATTTCTCAAGGCTGCATGAGGATGCGTCAAATCATCCACGTCTCGACGCCATCTCCCACGCATATCATAACCGCGAGCTGCCCGCACTTCGCGCTGCATTGTTTGAATCCGGTGCCGTGGAGCTTCAGCCTGCGAATCATCCCATCTTGACCTCTCTCTAAATATTCTTCCATGAAATCTCTTCGTTGGCTTCTTCCACTGATCATTATCGCCGCCGTTGGTTACGGCACAATGCGCTGGTATGAAGGCCGTGCTGGCTCAACGGCACCTACTGGAACTTTCCGCCTTGGCTTTGAAGTCGAGACAACGTCTCTCGATCCCATCAAAGTTTCCGATGCCTATGCCAGTCGTGTCATTGGGCAAATTTTTGAGGGTCTGGTGACTCTCAACGAGAAAAATGAAGTCATCCCGGCACTGGCGGAGTCGTGGAGTTCTGAACAAGCAGGCAAGGCGTGGGTCTTCACCTTGCGGAAAGACGCCAAGTTCCATGAACATGCGATCTTTGGCGACAAGAAGACACGCTCCGTTGACGCAGAGGACGTGGCATTTAGCTTCACCCGTTGTCTCTCAAAAGACTCCAGCGTCAGCTATGCCATCGCAGGTGTTCTTCAAGGCGCGGAAGATTTTTCTAATGGCAAGGCGCAGCAAATATCGGGCATTCGAGTTCTTGATTCCCAGCATGTCGCTTTTGACCTGCTGACTCCTGATCCGCTTTTCCCCAAGCGCCTTTCTTCCGTCATTCTCGCGGTCGTGCCACGCGAGGCAGCAAAACTCCCTGCCGGACAAGTCTTCGGTCGCGATGTCACCATCGGCAGCGGTCCCTTCCGTGTCGTTCGCCGCACTGATACCGAGGTCGAATTGGAAAAAAATGCAGCTTACTGGCAAACGGTCCCAGGGAACGTGCAACGCATCGTGTTCAACGTCATCAAGAACGACGCTCTGCGCTTGGCTGCCGCACGCAATGGCGAACAAGACGCGGTTTATGTTCCTGCTCTGCTTGCATCGAGCCTTGCTGGGGAAAAGGACGGTGCCTACATGCTGAAGTCTTCCTCGACAGGAGCTACGCTCACCGTCCATCGCACTTTCAACAGCACCTTCCTCGGCTTGAACTGCGAACGGTTGGACGTTCCTGCACGGCGTGCCCTCAACCTCGCCACGGATCGCACCGCGCTTGCCAAATTCTTCCTCGCTGGCACGGTGTCTCCCACCGTTGGACCAGTGCCGCTGGCTATAGCGGGATACTCCGAACCAGTTCCCGCCAATAAACCGGCTGAAACCGAACAGGCCCGCGCTGCATTTGCCCAATCTGCATGGCCCAAGGACAAGCCGCTTGAGATTCTGGTTCACGAAAAGGAAGCGAGTGAACAGATGGGCCAATTGCTTCAGGCACAATTTGCAGCCGCAGGCATCAAGACAAACATCACTAAACTCGAATACGGAGCCGTGCTGGGTCGGATGGTGAAAGGCGACTACGACGCCTTCTTCATGTCCTTTGAATATGTGTATTCCACACCGATGCCTATCATTGATGGCCTGATGAATTCCAAGCGCATCCCCAGCCCTAATTTCTGGCGATACAGCAATTCCGCTGTTGATGCGGCTCTCGCTGAGTTTTCCCAGGCAACGGACTCCGATGCAGCCAACAAAATCGCCGCCAAAATTGTCGGCATAGCGCAGGACGATCCACCTTCGGTCTATCTCTACCAGACCCTCACGCCTGTCATCCAGCAGAAACGGGTGCAAAACCTCACCATCAACGGGCACAGTGTGCCCATGCTTTGGCGTGTGACGCTTAGCCCCTAAATCTCAATTCTCCCCTTCTGACGTGGCGTGTCCTCTTTCCCTTCCCGCATAGGTGTTCTCGGCTTTGGCTTTGCGCTGAGGCTGCTTGGCATCGTTGCCATTTCCTTTTTGCTATTCCAACTCGCCCCCTCCGATCCCGTTCGGTTGCGCTTGGGGCCGATGGCTTCTGAGTCAGACGTGGCGAGGATGAGAGTCAACATGGGGCTTGATCGCCCTGTCTGGGCGCGGTTCACGCAGTATGTCTCAAATGCGTTGCGCGGTGACTTGGGTGCTTCCTTTCGGGATGAGCGCCCGGTGGCTTCCCTGGTGTGGGAAAAAATGCAGCGCACCCTTGCGATAGCCGCTTGTGCGTTGATTCCCGTCCTGCCGCTCAGTTACCTGGCGGCACTGGCACTTAATCTCTGGCCGCGCATGACGGTTCCGCTGCTTGGGGTGGTGAAGGGGCTGTCACTCATCCCCACTTTCCTCATTGCCATTGGAGGAATCATGCTGCTGAGCCTCGCAGGTGTCAGTCTCACACAGAACTCCGGGGTGCCAGTTTTGTTGCTGGCCCTGTTTCCCTTTTCGGCTCTCACGCTGTTGCTCCACGCATCGGCAACGGCTTCGCCTCCCTCTCTCGCTTGGCGTAGTGCGCTGGCGCAGGGACAGCCCCACTGGCAGGCTTTTCATCGGGCTTTGTTCCGTCCCGCTGTGGGGCTTTGGCTGACCGCGTGGATCACTCAATTCAGCTTTGTGATCTTTGTCGCGATGGTGGTGGAAGTGATTCTTACCGTGGACGGCTGCGGAGGGCTTCTCGTTGATTCCATCCAGCGGCGTGATCTGCCGGTGGTTCAAGGCATCTTGCTCTTCAATGCCATTCTCTTTCTCCTGTTGCAGACGCTTTCCTCTTTCCTTCAGCCTGTGCTCGACCCACGATCTTCCAGCCCGACGCAGCCCGCTGTATGACCGCAACTACTCTCCGTTTTCCTAGCACTCCCGCACGGCTTTCAGCCGCGTGGCAGGCGGTGATTTGGCTGCTGACGCTCTTCGTGGGGCTTCCGCTCATACTGGCGGGTTTCGGCTGGCTGGGCAGTCCCTACGCTCTTGCAGCCCTTCCTGCGTATGCTGAGCCATCCATTTCAGCCCCTTTCGGCGCAGACGAGCTGGGGCGAAATCTATGTGCTCGCACTCTCATGGCAGGGGGCCTATCACTCGCCGTAGCGGGGGGCGCGGCAGTAGTAGCATGGACTCTGGCTGTGATCCTGGGCGGGCTGGCGGCTTGGACTCCCGGCACCTGGCTGGCTCGCTTGGTGGGCTATGGGCTGGACCTATTGCAGACGATTCCCTTCATTCTCCTTGCGGTGTCACTGGCGGCGGTCTTCGAGGCTCAGCTTGTGGGGCTGGCAGTCCTCTTGGGCATTGCGGCAGCACCGGCTCCGGCGCGGCTGGTCATCGCGGAAATACAGGCTGTCCGCAGTTCCCGTTTCGTGCGCGCCCAGCGTGCGTTCGGTCATCCTGGTGGCTTGCTCTTTCGCACCGCTTTCCTGCCACGCCTCATCGTCCCCCCGCTTCTGTGGCTTCTTCTGCTTCTGCCGGAACTGCTCACAGTGGATGCTGGTCTTGCACTGTTCGGCCTAGGAGCGCAACCGCCCACTCCGACCTTGGGCCGCCTCATCTATGATGGCCTCAATCAAGCTCAGGCTGGGTGGTGGCTGCCGCTTGCGCCTACCTCAGTCCTTCTGACACTCGTTGTGTTTGCTCATTTTGTCGCAACACGACTACGAGGTCTCTTGCAGCCTGCGAAATAGCCATGCCCGATCTTTCCACATCTGACTTCTATGAATGGCCCGACGATTATTTTCGGTCGGAGCGTGTCTTCCGCGTGGCCCGTTCGACAAACAATCTTTACCGACAAATGCGCCTTGTGAAAGGCATTCGTCAGGACGCATTATGGTTTGAATCTGCCGTAATCAGCATGTCAGGGATTGATCCAAAGGACGTCCCGGTCAACTACACCAACTACAAGCTCCTTGATCGGAAGAAGGACTTGGAATTCCGGAGAAATATTCTGGCGAGCATTCTCACGCCAGAGCTACTACCTCGTCTCAGGGAGGCAGCAAATGGCCATTGTGACTCTGGAATCATAGACGAGTTGGTCGAGTTCTATTCAAAAGATCCAACCCTTGCCTCGCGCACTCCAGAGGAACTGGAGCATACCTACCTCCAATTGGTAGTTTTATACAGCCGAATCCCAGTTAGTGGTTACGTTGCTAAAATACTTAACGACCGGCATTTCGGCGCACAATCAAATGCCCGATTTTTCCTTGTCCATGCAACACGCCACGGGGAAAGCCTCCCTCCAGTAAGCATATGGGCCTGCACGCCGCGTGAACACTCTACTTGGGAGGTTACTCAGCCTGGTGAGCCCATTCCGCAAAAGGGCGATCTTGATGACTTTTTCATGAAGCATCTGTTGAGAGTGGTGAGGCAACAGAAGTTGCTCGGCGGCGATGACTCTGCATCCTCTGCGAAGGAAGAGCACAATTACATCGCTATACCAGTTCACACGCTTCATCCATCGCTTTACGAATCGAGTGCCGGAACTTTTCTTGGTTGGCTGTTTGTGACCTGCTCGCCATGGCATCATGAGCTGTCAGCAGAAGACATCAAAGAAAACATCCAACCTTTGGTGAATGGCATCTGGCCCCTCTTGGATGATTATGCTTCTTCATTATTGGACGGTGAAATTGAAGAGCGTCTAGCCAATTTTGGGCGCATCACTACTTCAAATCCGCTTCAATACGTCAAAAATGAAATTTCTAGTCTTTCAGGATGGATATGTGATCACGATGACCCCCGTCCAAGCGAAGTTGGAGCAACTCAATTCTACCGATCCGATGGCGAAACGCTTCTATTGGTCTTGAAGGCTGCACAACCGGGAAGCGAAGCTGTTGCCATCCGACTTAACCGCAAACCATCAACAATTCCCCCCGCGAATGAGGCTCTGCTAAAGCACGGCTCAAAGCGTTTTTGCCAGCGCATTCGTAGCTTCTATGAGCAAGTTGGACTTCGGCAGAAAGAAAAGGAAGCTGCGAAGCTTGCGGGAAGAGCCCAGGAAGTAAGATTCCAGTTTATGGCAACCAGCCATGAACTCAAAAAACTGGTTTATCTTATTCCTCTCGCGCTTGCCCAGAATAAGCCATTCATTCTGGAGCGTTTTCCAGCGGTATTGCTCACCTTCAGCCTACCTGCGGCCTCAAAACTTTCACCAAATGACCGTCAATACCTGCCGCCCGCTATTTGCGGCTTCAAGACGGCAAACCGGTTCGAGCCCTGTATCGACTATTTCGAATGGCTCACGGAACTTGTGAGGCTTTCCGCTGAAATTCAAACTATTGTAATGCCAGGAAAATCGCGGGACATGGCATCGAGTGCCGAGCAGTTTGAAACATGGAAGAGTGACATTGTAGCGCACTTTGCAATATCACACGACTTCGTAAACAAGCCTCTGCCGACTGATTTCTCTACGCGATGCCTTTTGGGTGTCTGCCTCATTTGCGCCATGCGAAACATCATTCAGCACTCGTTCTCATATGACAACGCGGCTGAAGACCTTTGGAAATACCGATGGCAGGACCCTATTAAACTGGAATTGGACCACTCGTCCCAATTTCCAAATTGGGATTCGGAGGTGATTGCGATGCGCAATACTTTCGAGCCCACGAAAGCTGACGAGGCTGTTCAGGAAGATGGCACCAATGGGGCGATCACATTTTACCTCTCTCAGATTCAGCATCACATAGGTCGCGAAGACACTCTGCCTTTCTTCAATGCTCCGTTTGGCAGTGTATATCAATGTCTTTTGCCTTTCATTCAGCAATAAACTCGCGCTCTCTAATATGCATTTTAACGTTTATTTAATTGATGACGACTCTGTCAAAGCAGCGATGCTGCCTCATTTTCTGCAGTGGATGACCACTCAGTTTCCTGGCGTCATCTTCAATGTTGGAGTCGGATTTGAAAATCCCGTCAAAGCGTCGGCAAATCCTGATTTGATTTGGGCGGCTTTGCAGGATCCCAATGGGCTAGTCTTATTGGATTTGCTGCTTCCAGGTGACACTCGAATAGCTGCATCAGACACGCTGCTTTTGCTGGCTGGGAAAACGGTCGAGGACCGTGCTCCTATATGGAGAATTCTTCATCACCATGTTGAAACCAAGTTGGCTGCTTCAATTGTCTGTAGTGCGCACGATCTCTCAAGCCGGATAATTTGGATTACAACTCAAGACATGGACAGATCGCTTCATGCCGAACTGGGCTGCCTTCCAACGCAATATCCGCCAATTCCGTGGCCGCATTCTGTTGATACAATTTTCTGGGAGGAGCGGCATGTCGATCTTCTTGCCCCGCTAATTGAGAGCGGCTTTCGCAAGGACTATCTGACTGTAGCAAAAATTTGGGAAGCAGCCGGTGTTGCGGTATGTGAGGCACGATGGGCTTTGAACGATGGGGACACTTCGATTCTCTTTCCGATGAGAATGGATGAGCACAATGTATCTGGACATAGTCAAAACTGCCGAACTGCCAATGCTCAGGAAACAGAAAATTTACTCACTCCTCTTTTCGAAAGGCTTTCGATGCCTTTGCCAGATCCTGAGGAACGGCTGTTTATTCTTAAAGGCGTAAGCCGTGGTGGTGAAATTTCTGGGAGGCCAAATGCCGGGACGCAGTTATACGTCACAACATTGCTAAAGGCGTTTCGTGTCAATGGGAAGGCCTCGTTGTTTCCAAATTGGGTAGCTCGATTCACGCAATCGTCTCCTGGGGCGGTTCTCCTCGCGGCCAGCACGTTATCGGGTGTCGATAATGCACCTGAAATTGGGGTGGAGTTGGACGATCCTGAACTCACGATTGCTCTTGTGTTTTCTTATAAGGATGAACTGGCCGCTAAAGATGCTTTGGCAACTTTCAAACTGACGCCACGGCAACGAATGGACCGTGACAAGCGAAGCACGCCAGGGACCGTCGTGTTGGCGCTCGACTATTTGAGGCCATTCGAGATTGAGCAGAGTGGCACATATGTAACGATCACCATCAAACGACCAGCCCAACCTGTCTCATGATTTACGTATTTGATCCCGACGAACCTGCTCAACGCCGAAACTGGGCTGATTTTCTCTCGCAGGAACCGACCTTCACGGAAGCCATTACAAAGGAACAGTTCGGTGATTCCCTTATTTTCGCGCACGGCAGCTACTTGAATCAGGAGAGGTTCAATTCTTTCACAGAAAGAAATCCTCAGGCTTTTCTAGTTGTGATTTCTGGTGGAGCCCCTCCCACTTGGTGGGCAAACACGAGCAGCGCTTATTGGCGCAAATCACCTGTCTCCAAGCCAAATGATGCAGAGTTCAAGCTTTGTGTGCAGAGATTTCTGGCCGAGGTTTCTAAAGGTCTATATGCCGTTCATCTTTTAGAGCCGGTGAATGCTGAAGAGCTTTGGGCGTTGCACATCCTTTGCGAAGCATGGCTATTGTCAGAAGCAGGGCAGAATTACGGCATCATTCAGAAGCCTGCCAAATGGCTTATACCATTCGATACACAAGATGGCCCCGGTTGCATATGCAACTCAAACGGAACTGCGTATTACCACAAATTTATCAAGTCGCGGCAGGCCGAACCTTCACGACCAGCCACGACCGAAGAGGTGAAGGACTGCCTGGATTCCGTCATCAAGGAACTGATTAATCTTGGGCAAATGAGGGCTGCAAATCCAGAATGACTCATTGCCGTATGAATAGCCCTATAGAACAGGCTCTTGGTCAGGTGATAAAGCATGATCAAGTCATTGTCGTGGCCTACAGCAACCTTTTTCAGGTCCTTTGGAGCGATTGTCTCAGCGCGGACCCAACTTGCTCGATAGCGGCGCACGTTGTTAATTGGAACGACGATCGAACAGTGCTTATCGTTGTTGGAACTGAACCGCCAATTCTACAGTTGGGCTCAGGTCTCGAAGCCGTGAATTGTGGGGAGTATCTGAGTGCCTTTTCTTGGGCGGCAGCTTGGAGGCTTATGCACCCTCAATCCCCGGCACGAATTGTCATTGTGGGAAATGGTGTAGAGAGAACGTTTGGCCCAACCGCGCATACTATCAAAGCTTTGATCGGCGCAAACGCTATGGCCAACCAGCCATTGTGTCCCGGACTAGCTTGGTTCAGCAAACCTCAGTTGGCAGATATCGCTTTGCATGTCGGAGGCTCGACAGATCTCGCGCAGCTTGATGCCTCAAATGTTGCTTACAGTCTGCTCCGCAATGCTTTGTGGAGTGGGTTGATCGCGAGTCCTGAAAGCCACCACAGCATCAGCAATGTGCTGGGTGCTACAATACTGAGCGGTTTGGACGGTGAAAAGCATATCGCGTTTCAAGCTCTTGCTGGGCTTCTCAGCTCGCTGGGCATCGCGCTCGATTCGGGCCAAAGTTTGAAGCCGATGGATTTGCAGCCAGTATCGAAGAACTCCGAGACGCCGTTTCTCTTGTTTGACGACATGGGGAGTATCTGGAAGCCAGCGCTTGCGCGACTGCTTGAGAGTGTGCGTGCGCAAGAAGCACCAGTGTCTATCACCGCGCCCACAACGGGAACTGTCCGTTCCGGGGGAATCAAGCATCTGATTGAAAGGCTGGAAGCTCTGGCCGCACTGCCTTATGAAAGGCGGTTCCTGACCATGGGGGACTTTGGCGTGGAAGGTGAGCTTTCAGCCAACACCAAGTTCATCCTGTTCCTCGATCTCAGGCTCTTCGGCACCTCTGATTCTGCGTCAGATGACGAGAAAGAGATGATCTCCCGAATGGAGGCCGCCCACGCCCGCCTCGTCGAATCAGCGAGGGATAGCAACCCACCGACAGCTCTCCCCTGGCCTCCCGTTGCGGAAGAACAGAGAGGAGAACTCATGGACGGGCTAACAAACCCTGTAGCCTTTGTGCCAGGCATGAGGAAGGCCCGATCCCTTCTACCACGGCTCATCAGTCTGATCGACCCCACTTTGCCGATCATCATCTTTTCCTCAACCCAAGAAGGGGCCGTCCTGCGAGCATTTGCAGCGCACGGAAACATCGTGACTCGGTTCAGCAAGCCTGTATTCAGAGGCCCGCTCGGTGACTTGGACGAGTGGCGTTTTGCTCTCCAGCTTAGTTTCTCGGAGGCCATGAAAGAGGCAGCAGGCATCTTGGAGACACGGCGAATATTCCTGCATTTGCAGTCAGTTGAGACGAACATAGTGCGCTCGACTGCCACAAGCCAACCATCTCCAAATCCTCAGCCAAAAGCCACCTCCGTCGAAATATACTGGGACGAGTCCGGGCAGGCCCACGAATCGCCGTTTGGAATCGGTGGAATGGTCATCATATCTCGCGTCAGCGAATTTGATCATCAAGCTCTCACCTCTGAGCTTCGCACCAGGAATAAGCTGTGGGGAGCTTCTGCGGAAGCGCCTTTCACGAACCATTCTCAGTTTCCGCATGATTATGCAGTGAAGGGTGCAGGTTTGAAAGTTGGTGTTCAAACTGATGCAGCGGGCAACCAGACAAATCACAATGCCCTTCTCGATCTTGATCTGAGTCTTGTTCAGAAACATGTGATGGCTTGTGGTGGCGAACTGTATGCTTTCACCCTCTTCACGGAGGAGAATAGCAGCACTTCACTATTTTCGGAGCGGCACCCACATCATCGCTACCGCGACATGCTTCGCTCAGTCCTTGAGATCCTGCTTTTCCAATTCCAACCTGTGGTTAAGGCTCTTGAGGAAGGGGCTTGGCTAGCGGTTGATGCTCCAACCTGGAGCCCGACATGGCAAACGCCGTGGGGAGACCGTTCCGCTGCACAAAAGACACTGGGACTTGAGATTGAAGCAGATCGAGCAAGGTATTCCGCTTTCTGTAGAGCAGACCTTTTTCCACTACTTCTTGATGTCATTCATCAGAGCGGCCTTTCATGCGAGTGGCGTTCGAGAATCAGGCGGGCACGAGCTGTTCAGCTTGTTGACATTGGCCGGAAAGAGGAAGCTCTCAGGGAGGGAAACCCGCAGGCACAGCAAAGCCAACTTGCGAAGCTGAACTATGCCTTGAATGAGATGCCAAAGTGCCCGCCACAGCAGGTCCACTACTTGGCGGACTGGATTGTTCATATTGCCACGCAACTCAATGATCGTGTCGAAATTTCGAGCGTCGGAAATCTGAATCGTTGGTTCAGCGCGGGTTGGCTGCAAAAAGACAGTGCGGAACTGAGGCAAAGTCTCCGAGCTATTCGACGTTGGAATCAGGGCCGTGAGATAGAGGCTCTTAAAATTGTCATGCGTTGTCTGCCTCCCCCATCTGCGAGCGACGATTACAGTTTGGCGAGATCACTCTCCTGTGAGATGGCTTGCTGGCATCAAAAGGTCACAGGAGCCAAATTGAGGCTCTTGTTTGAAAGTGCTCCTCATTTTTGAATGCCGCATTCCTCTCCAAGTGACTGGCTCAATAAGCGTCCCGATACTCTCATTGTGGGAGAGGGTGCTTGCGCCCGCGCATTGAGCGCCGTGATCCAAGGCGCTGAGACGGTGATATTTGAAACAACAGGCGATGGGTCAAGTCTCCCGAAGGGCTGGGAGTCACGCATAAGAAAGCTGAGTCCCTTGCAGGATGTGAAAACTATTCTGTTGATATGGCAGTCCGACATGTCGGCTGGAGATTTGCTATGGAGACACGCCCGACTTTGGGAGTTTTTGCTGGAGTGGAATAGCAAGGACGAATTCCAGAAAATCGGATGGGTGATCGTAACCAATCAAGTGCCAGGCGAGGAGCAACGACAACAGCTTGCCCGTCAGATATTGGTGCCGGACTTGAGTGGGGATCACGGCTATGTTTTTTGGGGGAGAACCTCCGGTTTGCCCAAGCTTTTGGAAGCCGTTGAGCAAACTCATCGAGGGGATTGTCAGGAGTGGCAGGCCAGAAGGCTACATGATGCCAAAAGGCGACAATTGGCCGGTCTCAGAAAAGTCCTTCTGGATGGCGATTTGGATGCGGTGAGCAAAAACTCACAAGCAGTCTTGGCGCAGTTCAAAGCGCTTGAAATTGAGATCGACAACTACTGTGTGCCGAATTGCCATACGAACGGCAATCAATGGCGCTCCTGGCTGCGAAACGCGGTGACCAATGATGTCACGCCTGAAATGGTGGCTCGTGGTCGTTCATTCCTGCCACTGCTAAACCTCTGAATCCACCTGCACATCCACTATGAAAGACATCCGTATCCTCATTGTCGAAGATGATATTCAACTGGGACTTCGACTGAAGACACAGTATCAGGTTGTATTCAATGCGCTTGGCTTCAGCCCTGTATCAATCGAACAAGCCATCACTGCGAAGGAGGCGAAGGACTTGGCAATCGCGAATCAAGGAAAGCCATATGACCTAGTATCGCTTGATGTGAACTTGGGTCGCTCGCCAGTGGCAGGTGTGGCCCCGCTCACCGGCTTAGATGTCCTCAAGGTATTCAAACGCTTCCGCTCGGCCTGGATGGTGTCGCTTCTTACTGGGGTGGAGATGGACACATCGCTGGATGATACGGTAGGGGTGGTAGCAGCCGAAAGGCTTCGCAAGCAACTCCGCCAAGAAGCCTACGCCAACTTTTTTGCCGAACGTCTGCTGGTAGTGGAAAAGCCATCTAGTGCGGAGTGGTCTGCGGATGCAGCGAAGGCGGAACAATTGCTGAATAATCGGCTCGAACAAATAGGGCTTGTCTACAGCGAGGTGGCGCGGCAGCGCTTTTTATTTCGCCCGATTGAGGTGAAGGGGCGTGAACGAATCAAGGGCAAGAAGGGCGAACAAAAGAAGGCACGTGAATACGTCGAAACAAGGACCATTGAATGGCAAATCCGTTACGACTGCGGCGACTTACGTACGTTGCCGGACAAGAAGGGGTTCAAAACCTTTCATCGTTTGCTATCCATGGACGAGGGCGAATCACTGACCCCCGAAGCCGCCCTCGCTCTGGAGCCAGAGCGGAAAGGCAAGGTCCCGAAGGTCGAAGCTTCGGCAGATGTAAATCCTTTTGACGCCTACTTCAGAGAGAAGGGGGTGGATTGGCAGTCGATGACGGACGATAACAGAGCAAAGCTGGTGCATGGTGTGCTTGCGAAGCCGATGCTGCGCTATGTTGAGTTGCGTGAATTGGAGGATGAGGGAGAACTAGGCTGGAACGAGGAGGAGGAACTCGTCACTCTCAGAGAAGAGCTGGGGCCATTGATACCGCTGGTGGAAGATCAGTATCAACAGAGACAGGGACCTGATCCCCAGACGATGAACGATCCCGAGCAATCGGTAACGGGTGCCTTGAAATCGGGGGTTCTGAATGTGTCCAGCGGTGGCAACTATGATAACCTCCGGGAAGGGCAGCGCGGCATGGACTCAAAGGAGAGTTGGAATTTTCGAAAAACCAAAGAACGGATGCTGGAATATTTGGAAGAGAATGGCTTTTTCGAGCTTGCTCAGCATCTTGAAGAAGCAATCAGGTCCACTGGTTCAAATTGGAGCTACTGTCCGTCTCGGCGGATCGAATGGACGGTCTGGTTTTGATTGGTGTTGCTTTTAACTGTGTCTGACGAGTGACACCAAGGGTCACGCCACTACAGGCATGACACCGGCAACAGAACCTCGCATTGGCACTTCGCCCGTTATTTACATCGGCGACCGTATTTCCGCAGAATCAGCAGCTCTCTGGGAATCTGAACTGCTCGATTACGCGACTGGCACATCTGTCGTTCAGCGAGTGACGTTGGTGATCAACACAACTGGAGGCAACTACGCGGTTACCCAGAGATTTCTCGGTGTGATGAAGGAGTGTCAGCAACTGGGCCTCAAAATCCACGCGCACATTCTTCATGCCGAATCCGGGGGCGCGGACATCGCCTTACAGGCCGACACGCGTAGTGCGGGACGCGACGCAAAGCTCACGATTCATGCAGTAGGAGCAAGCTGGCGTCCGGATCGCATTGGGATCTTATGGCGTGGCATTATCACACGCGACGAATTGGAAAAGTGTGAGCAACAAGAAGTGGAATGCATCTCCAATGGTTTTCGTCAACGGGTGGAGCAACTAAGCAGCATGATGGCCGAAAAGGCAGCCCCGCTTGCAGAAACAGCTCGCGAGTCATTACTTGAGAGCTGCTGGCTCAAACCCTCAATCGAATGCTGGCAACATGCCGGCACAATCGACCGCTTGATGGAGCGCAGTCTGTTTCGACTTTGTCATCACGGCTACATGCCCAGGGAACTGCCAATGCTGAGCAGCTTGGTGGATGGCTTTCATTTGCCGGACGGCAGTCGGGAAGATCCCATTTGGCTGCTGGACGGGGAATTCATGCATGACGAGAAATCCCTGGAAGTTTTGGACGAGGTGCTGAACCAGCAACCTGTCGCGCTTCGCATGGTCCTTCGTTGCGAGGGAGGGCAACTGAAAGTCATCCACGAGGTCATGCAACGACTTACGCAATATCAGGCGCGTGGAGGGCGCATCTACATGAAGGTTTATCAGGCATGTGGCGGCGTAGCGCATCTTGCCATGCAGGCCGATGAAGTCGAGATGGTGAGCACCTCTCATTACGAGGTGGAAGAACTCGTTAGTTCATACGAAGGCTCCCAGGTCCATGCGGACAGTGAAGCTGGCAAAGTCCCTTTTGAAGCCATCAGCAAAGCGTGGGAGGAATGCCAACGCCTGTCAAAGCCTCACGGGCCACGCAACCTGAAAGGAATCATCGGCAAGCCGCAGACGGCTACGCAGTGCTTGGAGCTTGGTGCTTGTAGCCGAATCATCGGTTGAGCACTGCACACGACATATTGTGTCACGCAAGGGACTCGGGTCGTCACGCTAGGTGTGTATGAACACCACCACCATGACCACCGCCTCAAACATCCGCATCCTCGCAGTTACACTGCTTTCTCTCATCTCCCTCGGACTTGCTGAGGAGGCACCGCAATCCAACAGCGTTTCCAAGGACGCCACCGTTTTTCTGGTTGATGACCAAACGGGGGAGGAGCTGGCGGTCAAGCATGGTATCCAGCCGTTGGCGATCTCGGACCTGGAAGCTCTGATCAACGGGGTCATCAATGGGACGACGCCAGTTCGACTGTTTCATCAAGCCGTTGATGATGACGCGACCGACAATGCGATGGCACAACTGGAGTTCCGTCCGTTCAAGGGGGCGACACCACCTACCAAGCCTTCCCCGAATATGCCGCTTCGTCAGCTCGCGGAGGCAAAGAAAAGCTATGACGCCAAGCGTGCAGCGTGGAGGAAAGATATTCTCGATTATCGGAAGCGTCTGGCAGGTGATGCCGAGGGGTTCATCCGCCAGGTCGCTGAGACGCAGGGAACGGTGGCGGAGCGATTCGACAAGATGCTCTCAGCCCGGAATGGCCGTGACTTCAACCGCAGTGATATTTTCGGGTGCGTATCGAACGCCGCCCGAGTCTTCGGCACGCAAGGACGCAAGTTCCTTGTTCTCAACACGGACGCCATTGATTTGCCTGGCAAAGGTAAACCACGCACAACGCCGCTGAATCCAAAGGAACTCGATTCAGCGGTGGAATTGATTTTTGTTAATACCAGCAGGCTGCCTGAGCAGGCTCCCATGTTTGCTGGGCTTCACAACCCTCGCCACCACGCTAACTCGATGAAGGAGGCCATGGAACTCATCGTGGAGCTGATCACGCCCAAGGGAGACAAGGAAACTGCGGGAGAAGAGGGGCGATGACGCGAGCTGTCACGCACCGCATCTCCGGCGTCACGCAACAATGGTGATGAGCACAAGCGAAATCAAACTCTCACACGCGCTCATCGCCAGCATGAAAACTGAAGTCGGCTCCGAAACACACAGCGTCACGCAATCCTCACAACCGGTCACGCTGAACAAGTAACCAACTACCTACCACCATGCCCACCAACACACCATCCGCATACGAGCTTCACGAAGCCGAATCCCGCTCTCAGCGTCAGCGTGCCGCAGAGAATACCCAATTGGTTCGTCGTCATCGTCAGGACGTGGAGGAGGTCATCCAGACCGATTCCGACGCAGGACGTATGGAAGCGCGCGTCACCGCCTACGACACGGACGAATCATTTCGGCTGCAAGTCACAGACGACCGCGCAATGTGGCAGCGCAAGAAGGTCTTCATTGGTGCGGTGCTCCTGTATATCTGTGGTGAGTTCTTCGCCTCTAGCGATGTCTCTGAATGGCTGGCGCACCAACTTTCGCCGCTTTTCGACATTCAAACCGAAGAGACGCCAGTATGGCTGCGGCGTGTGGCAGGCTTTGGATTTGTTGGGATCATGCTGGGCGTCACGCTGCTGCTGAAGTTTGTAACCGCGTGCGCAATCGCAAAATTTAAGGCGGCCAGGATGCAGGCTCAGATCGGGCAGCGATCCCACTTTTGGAAGATGACTATAGGCATCTGGTCGAACTACGCGGTTAAAGTGGGTTACCTAGCGGCGGTCGCGCTCCTTTATGTGTGGCTCTACGGCTTTGCTCAAGAAAGGGCTGCCCTGACTGCGGCAATCAAGGCGGATGACCAGCGCGAAGAGGCGCAAGTTCTACCGCTGAAATTTGAAAACGGGGCGATGTCCTCTGCGGAACCATCACCAGCATCGACTGAGAAAGATGGGGTGCCATCGGCCGATAGCAAGTTAGCGCTTGCCACTGCGGTGATCTACGTCTGCCTTTGGGCGCTTCACGCGCTCGTATTGATCCTCCCGGTTGATGGATTTGGTCGCGAACTCGAATTCGCGCACTTCAAGCGTGGCGCAGTTGAGCGGAAAGTGAACTCCATGCGGGACCGACAGGGGCTTGTGCTGCGCGACATTCTTGAGCGCATCCACTCGGTAGAGGGTGAGCACCGCGACATTCTGATCCGTGAGACGCAGCCCATCGTGCATCTGGTCAACAAGGCGGCAGGGCGGCAAGCAATGGACGATCCTGCCAGTGGCCGGAATGAAGAGCCACCTGCGGCAGCGGCAGTTCAGACGCCACCTTCCTCTTTCGATCCTGCTCCAATCGGCGCTGCGGCAGCAGCCGAGCCGCAGGACGCCTACGAAGCCATTTTCGGCAATCGCGCCGCCTAAACCAATCCACAACCACACCACACACTAGCCATGAGCGAAATCCGCGACACTACCACGATTGATGACGTCAATGTTACGCCATCGGAACCCTTGATTTCACTTGGTGACTTGCTCACAGGTGTCGGCTTCCTCGCCTACCACGGCACCAGGATCGCGGTGAAGGGCACATGTCTCGCCGCAGGTCTGGCCTACAAAGGTGGGCGTGCTCTCGCAAACGAAATAGCGACAGCTCGGGCGAATCGCCTCGCGGTTTCGCAAATCGCTCCGTTGGTGAATTCATCTGACAACGCTCGTGAAGCGTTGAACGCTCTTGCAAAAGCGGATGGCTTCGAGCTTCCGAAAGTAGAATCCGAAAAGTGGAAAGTGCGGATCGAGTCGCTTGTGGCAGCGAACGACAAGGTCGGCATCACCGCACTGGCGACAGAGCTTACTCGCTCTCGTCAGGACCGGCTCAACACTTCACTTCTCACGCTTGCAGCGGACGCGTGTGGAGAAATCGGGTTTTCTGGTCAGGCATTGCGTGCTGAACATGGAATGCTTGTTGCGAAGAGCGCAGACGGACGCAGGAAGATCACTGTCGCTGTGGACAAGACCAAGGAAGGCGATGTGAAACTCCACTTCGACGCGGACGGCTTCCATGGAGGTGCGTGCATTGAGGCACTGGATGCGCTCCAAGCGAGACTCACGGCAAAAGGGGTTCATTTCCGACTCGAAGCGCGCAAGCGCAAAGACGGGCGTCCGGCTTTCGATGGTCGTCGCCTCCCGCTGTCCACACAGGCCCACATCACCCATTGATTCACTGCACATGACCACGACTCCTACCGCCATCGCACCCATCCTCGGCTCCATTCGCTCCGGACATCAGACGCTTCTCGTATCGGGGCGCTCGCTCTACGATCTCCATGTGAACGAAAGCAACGAAATCCGTCCACTTAGGAACACCCTGATGCGCTGTGCGAAGGAGGAATTTGGGATGGCGACGCTCAACTTCAACCTTGCTCTCGGCGCACGCTGGAATTGGGAGGTTTTCGACGAAAATGAGCGGCAGGAGTTTCAGCGTCGGCTGGAATCGGCAAACATTCCTCTCTCGCACGGAATTCGTGCGGGTGCGGATCAGGCACGCTCGCCTTACGAGCGAGCCTTCTTGCTGCTGGGATCAATTCAGCGCAGTTTGGAAGAAGGCAAAGACGTGCCGCCAGTTCTCGCGCACTTGGAGTTTGGCGAAGACCTCGCGCCCAGCACGGAGCGGGGGGCTGCAAGTGATTGGGTGATTCAGATTGCCGAGCTGATCCAGTTAGTGGCAAGCGACTACCACCGCCGGAAGCATCGGTTTGTCGTGATGCTCACTGGAACTCCAGAGCGAATGGAACAGAGAGTGGTGAGCTGCCTGCGGCACATTGCACTGTGTCAGCCAAGTCGGGAGGAAAAAACTGAGTTTATTTTTGCACTTCAACAAATGGAGGGTCGCGACACGGTCTCCTACGAACCCGGCCTGGATGATCAATCCGTCGCCAACATCACGGCGCGGACTCCGAATCACAGTTTGGAGGAAGCGTTCCTTGAGTCTTCGCGGACCAAGCAACCGATTACCGTCGCCCAGCTCATCGAGCGGAAGAGGAGCGACGTGGTAACGCTCTCAGAGGGAACGCTTAGCCTGCTCGATACTGAGCGTGTGCGGAACATCCGATTGGCTGGACGCACCATTGAACGCCCACTCGAACTGCTCCAGCTTTGGGCAAATGGCCTGAAGATTGGCGACCCGAACACGCCCATGAACGTGATCCTCGCTGGTGCGCCTTCCACCGCGAAGACCGACCTCGCTTTGCTCACGGCGGCCATGTCGCAGACGCCCGCCTATTCCGTATTGAGTCCTAAAGGCTCGCTTGTTGGGCAGACCGAGCAACGTGTGCGACTGCTGTTTCGGACCTTCAAAGACCTCAGCCCGGCCTTCGGAGTGATCGATGAGATTACTGAGGCATTTCCCACCGAACGATCCTCTATGAATCTCGACTCGGGCGCGTCGGCGTCGGTGACAGCGGAGATGCTGAACGCGTTGTCCGATTCTTCCCGTGCAGGAAAGACGCTGCTTATCGCCACGACAAATTGTCCGTGGAAGGTTGGCGCGGCAATGGCAAGCCGGTTTCTTTTTGTCCCGGTGTTGTCAGCCGTAGAAAACGACTACCCAGCCATTCTTTGCTCTGTCGCGGCAGGTTTGTTGCCACAGATGGATTGGAATGCAGACGATCCGACGATCAAAAGCGCAGCGGGAATCTTCCACCGCAAAGGTGCCAGCCCCCGTGTGATGAGAACCTTGATCGCATCGAAGATTGCGACCACACGGGCCACGAATGGAGCCGAGTTGGTCAAGTGCGCTGCCGAGGCATGTGCGGCGCAAGACCCCAGATACCGTGCCAGTGCCGAATACGCCGATCTTTTCGCCATCCGTGTGTGCTCCGATATGGAGATGTTCCCGTGGTATCGACGGATAACCCAATACCCACTGCCGGACTACCTCCGTGGCGTCGTGAGCGAAACGGACGGCTCCGTTGACCAGGACCGTTTGAATCAGCGCATTCAAGACCTAAAACCCCTCGTCAATGTCTGACCAACTGCATACTCTCCAGAGCCGTGCGGTCGCTCGCGCGGCGGATTATATCGCGGCAATGCTGGATATGCCCGAGGCATTTCGCGGGCAGCAATTGAGAGGAGCGGGGCCTGTCGCGGAGTTCGAGTCACTTCTCGCCGAACGTAGTGGATTTCCATTCTGCATGTCCACCTCGAATGCGACGACTGGCCTGCTGATCGCCGCCTTGGCTGCGAACCTTGCGGGAAAAGACATCATTGTGCCACCGCGCAGTTGGGGCGGCACTTACGGCCCATTCGAGTTTGCAGGCGCACGCCTGATCTTTGCAGAAGAGGACGTGGATGGAAACATCGCTGCGTCCAGCGTCGATAAACGTGTCACCTCAAACACGGTGGCAGTGATAGCCGCTGACTGGAACGGCACTCGACACGATGCGCGCGGTATTCGTGCAGCGTGCGATGCTCGCAATCTGCTCTACATTGAGGACACTTCTTTCCTTCCTTCGTCAGACGGCAATCCCGCAATCTGCTCGCTCGCTGACATTCAGATCATCTCTTTCGGTCCTGGGAAACCCATCACGCTAGGCGAGGGCGGTGCCTTGCTCACACGTCATGAGTGGATTTACAAACGGGCAGTCGAACTGAGTCAGCACCCCGAGCGGTGCAGCTCAGAGGGCATTGATAATTATCCCGAGCGTTCCTTCCTGAACGGAAGAATTCATCCCATCGCTGCTGTCTTGGGCCTCGTTCTGCTGGGTGGTAACTTTAGGACATAGAGCATTCCATGTGTCCTTATGCCGGCGCATTTTTCAGTTCAGCCCGAGCACGCTCCTTTGAGGAGAATAAGTCTTTAAGCGATGCCAACCGGTCAAAGAAAAATACTCCGTTCAAGTGATCAAGCTCATGTAGAAATACTCGTGCTGGACGCCCAACGAACTCCATCTCGACGCGAACGCCATTCCTATCCGTCCAAGTCGCCATGATTACCTTCGGTCTCTCAACCATCGCTCCATATCCAGGGACACTGAGGCAGGACTCCCAGCCATGTTCTTGTTCCATGCTCTCGTGGATGACCATTGGATTGATCACTGCAAACGGCGGAATGTCCGGTGCATCCGGGTTTTTCGCCGACTTGCGACATCTCATGACAAACAAGCGAACACCTTGATACACCTGAGGCGCGGCAAGGCCAACCCCCTCCGCATCAATCATCGTGTCAATCATGTCATCAATGAGTTCCTGAAATGCGACTTGAGTGACATCAACCACTTCAATCGCAGGTTCACGAAGACACGGATGACCCAAAAGGGCTATTTGAAGCAACCTCGGCATAATGGTGCATGAATAGGTATGACGATCTCATTGGAGTCAAGCCTTCGAGTTGTAAGACACCATCTGTCACGGTGAAGACACGCTATGTCACGCCTTGGCAGCATGAACGCAAATGAGGGAAGACAGGCACGAAGCGATCAAAGTGATTGCTACCTAGAGGCAGGTGGCCTGGCAAAAGAATAGCCCTCCTTCATCTCGAACTCCCTGCCTTCCACGCATCAGCATCACACAACCAACGACATGAATGAAGCACACGAATCCCTCAGTTCCGTCGGTTGCAGCCCACTCGGTTTGCTGCTCGTGATCGGGCTTTGCTGTTGGTGCTGGCTTGGACATGGGCCTCGCGCTCTTAGCTGGCCGCTGGTTGTCATTCTCGTGCTGATGACATCGGGGCATTGGGCCGGAGACATCGTCAGCGCATACGTCGCGGCGCTCGCGGAACCTGTGCTGACCCTGCTCATCATGATTGGCGGGCTGCTGATCATTCTGCGTGGCTTCGGATTTAGATCGAGACGGCCATATCGGCCTGATTACCGGGAGGGATGGTGGCGCAATGACCGGTGGTAATCTTGTGCCACAAGTAGCCGAAACCGCGTTGCGGTGCCCGACTTGCGGGCGCAAGAGCGTCTCCGCATCACACTGCTCAGCATGTGGTGCTGAAGTGGCAGAGCCGTTGATTGAGCGTGCGCATGGGGCTGTCCAAGCGCCGCAGAGCGGCGGAGGCATTCTCATAGCACCAAGCAGGCAGCGCGGTATTGTTGCTCAACCGCGCACTGTCTTGCGTCCCGCGCACCATCAGAACGATGGAGAGGTTTCAGGCCGAGTTCTCATCGCATCTGCCCCCGTGAACGAGCCTGCTGATCCCGATCATTGGAAGTGGCTGGCGGTTCCCGCATGGGGAATGATGCTGCTCATCACCCCCGTGGTAGCTGGAATCATCGTGTGGATGACTGCTGGCCTGCTTGCAGCCGCAGTGGTAGTGATCGTTTGCGTCGCCGTGCTGCGGTTCATATTCTCCAATCACCTGCTCACGAGCTGGCAGTTCGTGGCCGCATTGCGCGGGCAGCATATCGTTGAGGCGGTTCCCAATGTCGCCATTCGGCTCCGAATGGACGGTGATCGTGAAGTGCAACTGCGCGTCAAAGGACGCTTGAGCGGCGGCAGCCTTGTGGAGGGTGATCGCATTCGCGCCGCCGGACGTTGGCGTGCAGGCATCTTCCATGTCACGCAACTTCACTGTGCCAGAACCGGAGCTATGCTTGTCCCGATACAACCGAATTCGATGGTGGCCGCTCTCTCCGGTTCAACGATTTTGATCCTAACTGTTCTGTGGCTGCATGTCGCGGGAGTGCCGTGGGTGCTCGCAAAGCTGGATCGTGTGCGCCAAGTCCCGAGCCGCATTCAAAACGCATTTCAACCGCGATGAGCCATCTCCTCACATACTCCCTTGATGATGCGACGGCGATGCTTCGCGGCGAACTCGCCGCACCAAATGCACCGCACGGATTTCCAGTGTCAGCTCTCAATGTGTGGCATTTGAGCGGAATCAATCCGGGTGTCGGAACTGACATCGGTGATACAGATCGCGCCTGGCAGCTTGTAGTCCGCGGATGGTGGGCGCTTGGACTGACATGGGGCCTCTTCGTGCATGGCGACGGACGACGGATACACTGGAACCTTTTGCTGCCTGAATCATGCCCATCGGCCATCGGTGGGCTGTCGGCACAGGTGCAAGGGGCGATGGTCGAAAACGGCGGCGCTTTTGATGAATGTCTGCGGTCGCTGAATCAGCTTCCACACAAAGCAGCGATGGCGGGGCATCCGGCGGTCAGTAAAAATGCCCGGTTGGATGCGACGCTCCGGGCCATGAGCGGGAAGCCATTCGCTGCATTGGTTGTCTCGCGTGCGGTTTCCGCGACGGCCATCGGGAGCGAGATCGACCGATGGGAAGCGGATGCGCAGTTCGTGAGAGATGAGCATCTGGCGCGTCCCGGTTTAGAAAAGGACAACCACGCACGAGCCGCAGCTTACCTGCAACTTGCCCAAGCAGGACTGAAGCGAGCGACAGCTTCGTTGCAGGATGGCGCTTGGGAAAGCCGCACGCTTTTCGCTGCTGCTTCGAGCAGCGATTTCGAGCAGTTGCAGTCACTCGTTCATGCAGCCTATGCCGCTGAGGGCGGACGCCCTGAGCCTGTTCGCTGGCAATCGCTTGAAGACCCAAGGAGTCTGACGTTCCTTTCCACCAACGAGGCGGCAGCCTTGAGTAGGCCCCCGCGCGTCGAACTTCCTGGCTTTGTGCTTGAGAGCGTCGGCACCTCGCGTGGGGAGAAAAGTGGAGTGTTGTCACCTGAATTCGCCACGACCGCTCAAGCTGGCCCTGTCGAGCATCCAGTCTGCCTCGGGAAGATCATTCTGGATGACTCCACTGCTGGAGAATGGCTGGAGATTGGCCGCGATGCTTTTTGTCGGCACATGCTGATCGCAGGAATGCCAGGGTCGGGCAAGACGACGACCTGCGAACATCTGTTGCTGGAACTCTGGCGAGAACACCGAGTCCCGTGGTTGGTAATCGAGCCGGGGATGAAAGCCTCCTACCGCCGTCTGTTGAACAGCGAGATCGGAGCCGATATGACTGTCTGGGCGGTTGGCAATCCGAGTGCCGCCCGCCTCCCATTGAACCCAATGGCGGCACCTGCGGGCATCGGGCTTTCGGAGCATATCAGCGGGTTATTTTCCGTCATCGCATCCGCGTTTGAACTCGTCGCTCCGATGCCCGAAGTGCTCGCGAGCGCGATTGAACAGACCTACCGCAATCACGGGTGGAATCCCGCCGGACTCGTCCCGCAAGGACCGGCACCGCTGCTGGCGGATCTACTTGATGAGGTCGAACGCACCACGCTTCGGCTCGGATACGGTGCTGAGGTGACTGGCAACATTCGCGCGGGCCTCCTGCTGCGCTTGCGGAGGCTCATGACCGGCGCACTCGCTCCCGAACTGACTTCTGCGAACCTCCTCGCAATTGGAAAACTCGTCGAACGCCCGACGGTCATCGAACTCTCTGCTTTGCCAGACGCGGAAACCCAAGCACTGGTGCTCGGGTTTATCTCCCTCCAGATGCGCCACCACTGGCGCTTGGCCGGGCCTTCGGATTCGCTGAAGCATGTCACGCTCATAGAGGAGGCGCATCGTCTTCTGCGCGCCGTGCCCGAGACTGCTGCGAACGCCGGGCGAACGCGAGCCATTGAGGACATTGCAAATATGCTGGCTGAGCTTCGCGGCATGGGCGCTGGTCTCATCATCGTCGATCAAACGCCGTCCGCTCTCGTTTCGTCAGTCATCGCCAACACGGGAACGAAAATACTGCACCGGCTGGATCATCCCGAAGACCGCGAACTGGCCGGGCGATCTTCCGGGCTGCCGTCGGATTGCGTGGACTTGCTCGGAGCACTGCGCCCCGGCGAGGCGATCCTTCGCACGGATCGTCGCGCGCGTCCGCTCCGTGTCCGCCTGCCGAATCCTGCCGTCACTTACGGTGCGCTCCCACTTCCGAAACTGCCCATCGAAAAAGCGCCGCTCGACGCAGAAATCCGTGCGTGTTCGATCTGCGGTTCCCAACATTGTGAAGCGAGAATCGAAGGGGCCAGCCGAGGCAAGCTGGCGGTCAGATTGCAGTCGGTTCAAGATGCACTCCGGGAAAGTGAGGACGCTCTCTGGCAATGGTCGATCGAAGAATGGAGCAAGAGCGGCAAGTTTGGAACGAACAGCGCCTCCCTCTGTTTTCTGATCGCAGTCGCCGAGAGCGCAAAGCTTTCCGATTCCGCCGTTCGCCGACTTCGCTCGACGTTCGCACGTCGTATCAACCCCGAAACAAAATGAAGACCACTGGTAGCACTGAGATCAGTCACGAAGTCAAGCAAACGCCCACCACGGAGCGCCGCATCGAAAGCCTCGACGACATCGTTCGCGAAATCGCGGACCGGCGGCTCGCATCAGAGTTCCACGACACAATTCCTGCAGAGCGTGCCGAGATCGTGCGCGAGCGTCCCGACCGTATCGAGCCGCAAGACGAATTCGAGGGGGAGGCACGGAAAGCGGGCATCACAGACACTACCGGAGTTTTGGGTTGGTCCACGAATCTCGAATCCCCCGCCCATGTCCTGAAAAATGATGTCCCTACGGAGATCGCGACGCTGATTCACGAAGACGCGCATCGCATGACTCACCAAGAGACGCTCCGCGAAATGACCGCCACTCCAGAACGTCGGGCCATCTACGAGGGCATTACCGAACTCTTTACCCAGCAGGCCGCCAACGGTCTCCACGAATACGTCCCCGGTGAGTGTTACCCGAATGAAGTCGGTCGCGCAGAAGAACTGGTGAGCGAAGTCGGTGAACAGAAACTCAGAGACTATTTCTTCAAACACGAGATGGCCGAAGAAGTGCAAAGAGCAATCGAGCGAGTTGAGCCACCTCAACAGTCACCAGCGGACTCCTCGAATCGGTCAGAAACAGAGTTGCTACAGTTTAGGAAGGGGTGACTCAGTGTGAACGAGACATGCGCTGCTTTTCGATAGACATGGTGCGCTTTCGCACACTCGAAATTTGCGAACCACCCGATTTTGGTTCCCTATTTTCCAAATCCTGAGACTCTGATTCCGACCTCTGCGATGCCGCTCCCGACCGCCTCGTTCAAGGAAATTTCTTTCCGAAATCGTCCGTGACCTGGGGTTTGGCTGACCTCCACGCAAATTTTTGCTTTACGCCTTTTTTCGTGGTTCCTTGACAGAATTTGCCGCCGTGCTGATTTCGCTCTCCATTAAAGATGAATCGCTTGTGGATTCACGATCACCAGTGGTTTGCTCAATTGTGTAAAGTGAGCCTCGGGCGATTGAGGTCGATCACTTCTTCACTGTCGCCGTCCCCGTCAGCGGTCCGGAGGCATCCCGGAAGGTGATGGTGTTGCCCCGGACAGTGCTGGTGCCGGTCATCCGACCGGAGGCATCGCGGTGGGTCTCCACGCCTGAAGAGGAAGTGGAGGAGGTCCCGGTGAGCATCTCGGCAGGTGGTTTTCGTGCCGCTGGCGCTTGCCGTGCCTGTCATTCTTCCTGTGCATCTCGAAAGGTTGTTTTGCCGACATTCGATTGCCGTCTGTTTCTGTCATCCTTCCCTGGTCGTATCAAAAATGTTCTTTTGTGCCTGACTTGCCAGCGATGGTCGGATACGACCTGCCAGTCTTGAACGCCTTACACCCACATCAGCGCCGACGTGCTGCATGTTTGCGCGGCTGTTGCTTGTTCAAAGCAGGTGTGATTGGATAACCGCAGCTATCCGCTAGGCCCCGCTTCACGATCAAGCCGAGCAGCTTTCTGGCACCGATCATGATGGCGGCGGCAAACCACGTTATCACCTTGTTCACCCCGGACAAAATGTGCGATACGGGAGCCCAGGACGTCACACCTGAGGTCTGGGTCAAGATCCAGCCATCCACCGCTCTGCGTGAGGCGGCGTAATAGCTGGGATCAAAAAGCAACCTCAGACCTGCGGTGCTCTGCGAAACGCTAACGGTAGAGCCGACGTTGATGATCTGCTTACAGTCGGAGCGGATGGATTTGAGGCTGGTGAGAACGAGCACTTGGTCGCCCCACCTCGACGAACATGGCGGGGCGGTGAAAGTGTCCGATGAGAGCAAACTCTCTGCCGCTAATGGGCGAAGTGCCGTGCGGCGGCGGAGGGAGCGAGGACCTACACTCTGTGAATCTCCCAGCAGTCAAAAGTTCAGAAAATATCGAGAACGAGAGCCGGGCGGGCTTCGGTGGTTTCCCCCATCAATCAAGCTCAGTGCCATGTCAGGCCGGCAGTGACTCTGGGCGACCAGACTGACTGATGACGCGCAACCGAGAATCAGCAAGCCTCTACCTTGGAAGAAGATCGCCGTGTTTTCGAGGCAGAGGAGTGAATGCCCCTCGCCAGTGTGCAAACTCGTCAGACGACGAGGGGCATTTAGGAGAACAGTTGTCAGGCTCTGTCAGTGGCAAGTAGGCGACACCGCAATTTCGGCGTTCCACCATCCTGCTGACAACGCTGACTGTCAGCGGAAAGTGTCCGTCAAGCAGCCGCCGCCAGCCGTCCGTCCGCCGTTTCGACCACATGCCCGGCCAATTTGAGGCGTGCAATTGCCCGGTCACGGTCATGAGCGCGCAAATCATGGAAGCATCGCTGCAGTTCGCGCGGTTCCTGCGGTCCCTTCTCCTTGAGCTTGATCAAAATTTCCTCCGCCAAGGCCGCCGTGTCAGTGTTGTCAGTGGCAGCTCCGACGCTGTCGGTGGACGGCTTGTCAATGAAGCTGGCAACCACCCGGTAATGCTCCTGGCACAGCCACCGAGTCAGCCGAACGGCCTTCAGCATGGTGGTCTGCAAATCAATGGGATCGGGTTTGGGCGCTCTTTGTGGTTCTGCAGGTAGCTTCCTGCTGAGCAGACGCTCGATGCTTTTGTAAACCAAGAGAAGGCTGTAGAGGCGCAAGGCAAGATCTGGAAGCCAGCGCAAGTGCGGATGCATGGATGCAGGCATCCGGGCGAGAGCATTGGCAAACTGCCCGTGGAACTCCTCTGCGATCATTTTCGCGGCTTGGTCCATCAGGACGATTGCTGGCTCGACAGAGGATGTCCTGGAGCGAAACTCGAAGGCAGTCTGCAAGCACCTGGACCACTCCACGAACTCAGCAGCTTCGACATCCGCCAATCGCTTTGGAGTGCCACGCTGCTGGAACAAGAGCACGGGGGGCGCAGGCGCGACGACGGATCGACGGCGGTCAAACAGGGCTTTCTGGAGTGGGGCGTCTTGTGTCAGCCAAAGGACATGTAGGGTTCCGGGAAATTCCGCCCCATTTTTTGCGATCGTCAATGGCTTGCCTTGCCAAGCGAGTGCAAAGATGTCCGCAAGTCTCTGCTGTTTGCCAGGGGGCAGCCTTGTCCATTCCGTCATGGGGTCGTCAGCGTTGTTCACCATTATGGCGCAATGATCGCGTGAATCGACGACCGCGCGCTCCGCTGCGTCAGGGTCCACTTTTGAGACAATGGTGCGCCTGCGCACCATATTTACAAGGCTGAGAGGAAGGCGCTTGGCCAATGCCTCAAGTTGCGGGTCAATGGCACTGCGGTCCGGCCCTTTGGTTGCGACGTCGAGCAAGCCGTTCTTGATCACGTCGCGAAAATGTTCGCAGTCCAGATGCTGAATTTTTGACGCTTCATTCATCCAGCCTCTACCAAGCACCGCCAGCCAGTCAATTGGCAGCAGGCTGTCGGACACAACAGCGAGATTGAAGCAGGCCGGTATCTGCGTGGAAACGTCGCTCAATAAATGCGAGCGCCCCAGACCTGCCGCCAGATGAGCCAGTCCAACGGCCGATACGACGGGCGCCTGAATACCAAGGAGAGCGGGACCTTTGGCAGCCAGCGCGAGCAACCGGGACGGCAGGCAGTCCCGAACGTCATCAAATGTGTCATTGCTGCCAAAGGTGAAGGAGGGAAGAGGCGTGCTCATGAATGGTAAAAGAAGTGGCTTCGTTTGCTGTAATCCCTGGTGATTTAACGCGGCTCATGATTGTGCAATCAGGTGCAGGCGCTTTTCTCCATCGATACGCAATCGTCCTTGCTGCTGCATGAGGGTCAGGACGGGTTTGAAATAGTCGGCACGGCGGTTGTTGCACGATCGCTGTATGTCCCGCAGTTTGAGCGGTCCCTTTTTCCGAAGGACGCTGATCAGCAGCTCGGTGGCATTCGTGGCCAGTTGCGCCGTATGCATTTGATGCGCCCGCTTGAGCAACTCATCATGCTTTCGGGCCGCGTACAGTGCCGTGTCGAATGCTGCATTGAATTTCCATGACGGCTCTCCTTTTTCACCCAGAAGCATGAACACCCAAAGCAAGCGGGCCGGCAAATCGTGAAACTGAGAAACGAAGTTGGAATTTGGATCGGACAATTTCCCCAATTGCTCCAGGTGCAGGTTTTGCAGATGCCGAAAACGAGGCTCGGCCCTGCCGTCTAAACCCAGTCTTCTTTGCTCTTGGATGGTGCCAAAGCAGCGACGATCCAAGAGGTTGTGAACGTTGTGGTCAAACCGTTGCCATGCACGCGCAGAATTATGCTCACGCGACTCCGATGGCTTCCATGCGGTGGGCTCGCAGATCAAGCAACGTTTGTAGATTTCCCTCCACTCTGACTCAGCGTCATGAAGCGTTTCACCAATTATCTCAATCGGCAGTGTTGTCCAAAGATGAACACGGGCACGTTCAAACGAGCCATGACCTTGATCTGCATGTATCGGTTCAAAGCGAGTGTCACTTCCATCCATCCAGTTCGTCAACGCATGAGCCAGTCCAGTCTCCTTCGAGACACGCGGCTTAAAGTGATTGAAAACTCCTCCAGCTGGATAAAGCAGCAGCGCCTCTCGATGAACGGACTCATTAAGCGCGGATTTGATTTGGCTGAGATCGATCCCCTCAAAGAAAAAAGACGGCAAATGCGAGGAGCCTGGAGTTCGACGAACAAAATCACCATCACGACCTGGGTAATATGCAGGACTCATAAGTCCATGTTCGCTGAACAGATCAGCAGGAAGAACTTGGCTGGTTATGACCAGATGTTGATTTTTACCGTGATCTTCATCTGGTCGCTTGAGCCAAACTGGTGCAGGTGACTTCTTGCGGGCATCAGTGGAGTCACCGTGATTGCCAAACGCATAGCGATCACTCAATATGCGTGACTGCGAACAAGCACGCTGACGCAACCAGTCGGCGCGTTTGCGCAGCGGCTGAAACAGCCGGTCCTCGAGCATCCGCCAACGCGACTTTTCAGCCCCGGTGGAGAGCAAGCTGAGTCGCGGGTGCACACGACCGCCTGCAGGGTCCACGAGCCCCGCGAATGGCCCGGCAATGTTTCCCAGAACGGCAGCGATTCCGAGGGCCACATCAACCGGGTGCAGGCCGCACCAGTGAGCAATGCTTTCGATGTGTGTGCCAAAGGCCCTGCTCGGTTTTTTGAGCACCGGAGGATCGTCGGCGAACTGCGCCGTCTGCGCTGGGTCTACCATTGTTGATAAAGGCACTTTGGATTCGTTGGAATTCATAAACGTCTGCTGGCTGATGTGGCTGAAATGCGAGCCAAAGAATTGAAGCAAGCGGCCGGAAGCAAAATCGGAGTGAAATCATTTCAGGCGTCGATGATGTCTTTGCATCCGACGCGTAAAAGTTCTGGCCACCGGTACGATGTGTCAAATGTTTAGAATAACTTTAGGTGTTAGTTATCAGGCAGCCGAACGGCTTCAAGTCGGAAACTGCCGCCAAGCGACCTTGTGTCGCCACCCAAACCTATTATGGGTAAATATTAACAGACCCCGTTGTTCATGTTGTTTTACGCGACCAATGCCTTGCATATTGAACCCGTTGTTGATGGTTTGAGGCGCGACGTTGTCCTGTTGTTCCAAGACAGTGATTCCCTGGGCCTGCACCACAAAAGGGGCAGGAAACCGTCAATACATTGTCACGCGTTAGACTGTTCAGAAGAGGTTCTAAATGGTCTGTCTGAGTGGAGGAATTAACTGGCTGATGTGAGTGTGAGTTTTCTGATGTTTTCATTTTATGGCGGTTTCGGTTTTGATCGTGAATTTCTGTGAGAGTGAGTCGCTATTTGGCGGATTGATACACCTGCGAATATTGGAGGGGCGGCGGCCAAATTCGCTTGGGCATTTTATGAATGGTCGCAGGCGTGACGGTAAAATGATTTCACCTAGTCTATAAAAAGCCGCAGACCGTGCTGTGGGAAGCACAAGCCGCACAAGCCCCCCTGACTCCTGGAAAAATACCCCTATTTTTCATGATCTATGCCCCCCTTGTGCGCCAGTGCGCCTAGTGCGCACGGGGGAGGTGGTTCATTCAGGCTGTCGATTCAAAGAACCGATAGCTTTTTGCAGAGTACGTTCCGCCCCCGTCATTGCGCACTTTGCTGGACTGAATGACGGTGACTTCAAATGAATCAATCCGAAACTTTTCCTGTGACTTGGACGCACTTTTCATCAGCGTGCCGATCCTCTGGGCTCGCGCGATATTATCAGAATTTTTGACGCCCGGAATTTCAAGGTTTGCATCACAGCAAAGTGCTGCGAGATCGCTGGCGCTGTATTCTTTCCCAAGTCCTCCTTCTGCCTTCAGCGCGATGGCCAGACTCCGGACAAACGCCAGAGCGGGATTGCTGACGCGTTCCTGTGCCTGCCGATGGTCGACCAGCAAAGGTCCCAATCCACAGGCTCGTACAATCCAATCGAGCACTTGTGCCCACTCCCGGTAGTCATGTCCAGCGATGTCTTTACGTGGCGTTCCATTTTGATGCCATGCTTTCACCATCGAGAAGATGCAGCCAAGGAGCCAGCCTTGATTCGCCTTGATATACTCCAGCAGTCCACCCTCATGGTATTGCCGATACTGGAAGCCGTTCTGCTTCCGTATGCGAATGATGCACGATCTGTTTGCCAGGTCTGGAGTGGTCTCCACTCCATTGGATGTCATCATCACAATAACACGATCAGGGGTGACGGTGACTTCCGGACAGTATGGCACACGGGCACCGAAATCTCCGGTGGCAGTCATGAACGATTCAATGTACGGCGAATCAAGCTTGCCTCTAAAATTATCCAGCAGGATGAAGGGCCTGCCATTTGCCAGCGCCTGTGCGAAACTCTCGTCCACTGAACCCACTCCTCCATTGCGCTGTGCGATCATGGTTGGAATCTCGCCGTATAATGCGGCAATTATTTTTTGGAAATAAGTTTTCCCTGCCTGAGACTGGTCGGCTTCAAGAATGATCAGTGGCACGCGCTCTTTTATCAGTCCGCCCATTTTCAACGCCGGGGTGATGATTGCTGCTATTGCCCGCGTTCGATCACCCGGCGACTGGAAGTCGAATTCTCCGACTAGCCATTGTAATAGTTTGGCAGCCAGATGCGGCTCAATAATCGGCGCTACAGCATCTCGTGTGACCAGAATCCCGGAATGATCTGGGTGAAACCCCTGGCGCAAGACCGTGACCCCACCGCCCGTCTCGACCATAATGGGGCAGTCAACGATCAACGAGATCCGCGGTAGCACCCTGCGCGCCGCATCGGAGGCCATCAAAGCCTTGGCGGTATCTTCTGAGCATGGGACCGGCTTGAGAACCAGTTCGTTGTTTGCGCCTTTTCTCCAGGCCATTACAGTTCCGAATTTTTCAATGCGACTTCGGAAAGCTGTGGGCTTCAAGACTGCCAAGGACAATCTGCCCTGATGGTCTTGTCGCAACTCCACGAGAGCATCAACGCGCAAGAACATGGTTTGCGTTGGAGCAATGAACCCGAACAGTTTCTCCGCGCAATCAGTGATGGTGACATCCCCTGAGGGCAGGACAATCATGCCATTTCGATCTGCGTTTTGGTTTTTTCCGGTCGATCTTGGTTTGTCTGGTTCCGGCAGATGCAGATTGTCCCATTGGGATTGAACATTATTCATGGCAGCACCTCCCTGTTGAAATAATGAACCTTCTGGCGATTGCCGTTTTCCCTTAGACCTCCGGGCATACGAACGAACTGACAGCGCGGCCAGGTCGCCCGGTCTGCCCCCATTTGAACCGCATAGCGCATGAATGGGCTAAGCTTGTCATCAGCCACACTCATGCATGGAAACCAGGCATGCAGGCTTTTGCCCCCGGAATGAACGACCATTGCCGGATTAACAAAAGATGAGAGATGGTGGATCAAAGCCGCACAGATGTCGAGCACCGTGAAGCCTCCCTGCATCAGGGCGGAGACCATCTTCGCCTTTGAAGATGCCATTGTATCACGCCGAGCATGAAGGGGTGGAGCGAGGTCTGCAGGTGCGGCCGTATCCTCGGCTTTGAAGTCAAATTCGATCACCAAGAAGCGTCGGGGTCCGGTATTGCCCAAGCAGCGCGTCGATTGTCTCCCGTCACGGGTCATCCCGTGGCCATCTGTCATCGGCGATGGTACGATGAACTGAAAATCATCCAAGCCGCCCCATTTACTCAGGGGTAGCGTCTGCGTAGTCCATAATTGTTTCCCACAACACAGCAACGGATCGCCCGGGAACAGGTGCTGAATGATCTCCAAACTTTGCAAGTGGCTGTGGTCGGGGCATGCCGTTAATGCGTTCTGCAACTCCGCGAGCCGGGGTCCAGATCGAACAATAGTTTCAATGGCTTCAAGATCAGGTTCTGGCCACCCTGAGATCGAAACATGTTCTCTCATTGCGCTTGAGCCGCAACGATTGCCCTCAGACCTATTGCGCACATTGCCAATCTGCCGCTGGATTTCCCCCTCGCCGATGTCACGCCTGGCGAATTTGTTGAAAATAGCACGGGCAGCCTCAAGCAGCAGACGGTCGCAAGAGTAGTGTCTCGAAAGATACCGAAGCACCTTAAAGCTCCAGTCATGGACGCCACCTCCTGAAGGGGGGCAGGATTCAATCAGTCGCCGCTCAGCCGCGGTAAAAATACCTCTGGAGACAGATGGCTTTTGCGTTGACGTCTCAGGAGTGACAAGCCCCCAGGGGGTTTTGGTCAGAGATTCGGGCAGCTCGCTCACGTCCGGAGGGCGTGAGGCGGAAGTCTGATCCGCAGGTGTGGTTTTGGTGTTTTGTTTCATGGGCGCAGTTGTTGGTTGCGCCGCACGCCAGGGATGGCACACTAGCAATGTCTCCTCGAAAAGACGCCGCGTGTCCGTAACTGGCTCGCGGCTTTTTTATGCTTTGGAGTCGGCCTCGATTTTTTCCACGTCGGTCAAGGAGAACCGGACAAGTCTTCCAAAGTAATGGACTTGGAGTTTCCCTGCCTTGCGCCAGCGGCGTAGTGTGATGGTCGCGACGCACCAGCGCTGGGCAAGTTGGGTCGGAGTGAGGAAGTGTGGGCTTTTGGTGTCGCTATGTGTTTTCATACGACGCTTACTGTTCACACGATTCCGTTAATGTCGCATTCTGACTTTGAATTTGCGCCTACCTCAAAACAACACGTTTTGTGTTAGGTTGACCTGCCTTTGATGCCATGTCCCTGTGGTGCCCTCAGCAAACCATCAAGGCCAGCTTCCTTCCACAGCCTTGACCAGCGCGAAGACTTCCATTCTTTCAATTTAGAATCGAAGCTTTCCAAACTTTGCTGAAGATCGGATTTCGTCGGAAGCTGCAATGTTTCCTCGCAGTACATCCTGGCAGCTTCTATGGCCGCAAGTGGCAATGTTTCGTGATAATTTGAGGGTCTGAGACGGAGTTTTTTTGAATGGCCATGCGCCATGGCTGGAGCGCTTCGCGCAGACCACCGTTTACAAGCCAAATTAAATACCTTTTTCAGGGCCTTCAGAGAATCACTCTGCGCTTTCCCTTCAGCATAAACAATATTATGAAGCAGGGTGCCAATGGATTGATCTAAAGCGACAAATGTCTCGTAGATTGTCTCGGGGACCAGCTTGGGGACAAGTCTGCCATTGCCCTCTTTTGCCAGCGAAGACGGAATCATTTCACGCATCAATCCAAGCATGTGAATGTGTTTGAACGCCCGCAGAACTCCAGCAGCCTGATTTTGCCCCTGAACTTGAAGCGATTCCCAACGCTCAAGCAGTCGACCTTGTAGCTCGGCTCTCCTATGAGAAGGGCGAGTTTCATAAACATGGAAATAATCAGTTATGTTTGCCAATAGCTTGAAAGTCCATTTTGCATCTTCAATCGATTTTACACCCATCTGTTTTGCAAATCCTTCGAGCAATACATCATCCGACTTGCCTGCTCTGGCTTCCCGCACTTTTTCTATAGAAAAACCGCATTTTTTCAGAGGTGTGCGAACAGTGAGTGTATCTTCCTTGTGGCTTTTTTTGCGGTGATTATTCGGTTTCATGAAGCATTATTTTGGTGACATTAGTTGGTGGCCTTCGGCCTGGTTTCTATACGCTCGGCTTTTCCTCGAACTGCTGCAGGAATGTGCATTTCATTACTAATCGTGGGTATCCGTAAAGCTGGATGCCCTTTAAAATTCATGTTTCTAGAGGGCTAGAAAGCATTCGTCCCAAATCGGCGGTGATGCGGCGCTTTTTGTCGGTGTAGTAGGCGGCCGTGGTGGAGATTTGCGCATGGCGCAGGACGCTCTGGGCGGCAAAGATGCCGTCCCGGCTCGCCAGCAAGGCTCCTAGCTCCTTCCGCAGCTCGTGGAGCGGTTTGCGGGCTGTTACGCCCTGCTTGCGCAGCCATATGTAAAGCGCCTCGAAAAGCGGCTCGCAGCGGTAATTCACCCGGCTGGCTTCATGGCGCGGCGGACGGGTGGACTCGATGACGAAGACTCCTTTTGCCTGTGCCTTCCAGTCGCGCAGCAGCGCCAGCAGCTCAGGATCAAGATCGACCTCGCCAATGCTGTCCTCGGATTTTGGCGTGAAGAACTCGGTACGCTCGATGCGGATGAGGGCTTTGTCGAAATCCACCTGCGCCCACGTGAGCAAATCAATCTCCCGCTTTCGCAGTCCGCAGAGCAGGCCGAGCGCGAAGATCTTGAATGGCTCGCCCTGCAAATCGGCACGGGCGGCCTCAATGAGCTTTCCGGCGTCGATCTTGCTCTGGTAGGCGGTGCTGCCGCGCTTGGGCATCTCCACCTCGGAGAAGGGTAGGGGAGCGGGCAGCTTCAGTTCCTTCTCAGCGAATTTTCGCGCCTTTGCCGAGAACAGGGATCGGGCGCAGCGCAGGAGTGTGGCGGCACTATTTTCCGCCCGCCGACGGGCATCGGGCGCGGTCCCGGCTTTGTCGATGTATCGGAGCTTCCACCGCTGCACGCTGGCGGCATCCAGCACGGAGAGCGGCAGGGCGTCCACTTTTGTCGTCCACGCCTCCCGGCCTCCTTTCTTGTAATCGAAGCGGCTGCGCAGGATAATGCGGCCTTTGCGGTCCTTCTTTGGCCTGCCGGAGTCGTCGAGCACGGGCTGGTCGCCGATTTCCTCGATTTCGGCGGCGATCTGGCGGAGGGATTGGAGGTAGGTGGTGAAGGTGGACAGTCGTAGGCCCGCCGTGGTCTTCACCTCCTCCGCCCATGCGCCGATGATGGCTGGCTTTTCGGGTTTCTGGTGCTCCGGCTTGTGCTTCACCAGCGCTTCATCCCAGCCGATTGAAACGACATCGCCATAAATACGGGCGGCCTTCGCGGCGGCGGCAGCCTTGTTGGCAGTGCGCAGTGGGAAGGACTCCCGGCGACCATTCACCTGAATCTTGCACGAGAACGAGCCACGGCAGCGCGGATCAGCGATGAGCTTCCCGGCCTGCAACCAGTAGCGCGAATCGCCCTTTCCCACGGTGCGTCTGCCAGAGACCCTTTCGGACACTTCGGACATTTTTCGGACACTCTTCGAGTTCTCACCTGCCCCCGATTGTTCGCTCCTGATTTCACCAAATGATGCTGCATGGGTTGATTTGTCTAGGTTAGACGCGCTCATGGTGAATCATAAGCGCACAAGAGAATACCCGCAAACCAAGAACTACGGATCAGAAGGTTTCAGGTTCGAATCCTGACGGGTGCGCCACTCATCATTCATGAGTCGAATGCGATCTTAAATTGCCCGGGCATCACAATTCTTTCGGACGCCAGGCTTTATTCAAGAGGCTCTAATTGCACACTGGCTGCGGATGGATGACGAAGAGGGGACAAGAAATGATTGGCGGCATGCTTCATGCGCTCTTTAATCTCATCATGAACAGTCTGACGGCTGTCTCATGATCAACACCATGCCAAACTCATCCGCCCTCCGAGACGCGCTCAAGCAGTCGCCGAACAATTTGTCCCTGCTGCTTCTCTACGGTCGTGCCTGTCTTGAAGAGCTCCATTTGGAAGAGGCGCGGGAGGTTTTCGACCGGGCGCTGGAGATCGATCCCGACCAGACGGATGCCATGCTCGGCATCGCAAAGGTTCATTTTCTGGAGGCGGACACTTCCGGTGCTGCTGTGCGGGCCGAGCGCGTCATTTCCATCGAGTCTCACAACGCGCAGGCGCACCTGCTGCTGAGTCGCGTGTATTTGAGTGAAGGCGACAAGGGCAGGGCGATCGAGCATTTTGACTTGGCTGCGCAGATCGACGGCACGATGAGCGACCCCGCACTAGAACGCGAGCTTGGCCGTACCGCCCGCGATGCCCGCAAAACGGCCCCCGCGCCGGCACCTGAACCCGCCAATGCGGAACCGAGTCCCGGCGGCAATACGGACCAGGATGATTTTTTTGACGACCCTTTCGACGATCCTCCCTACGACTGGAGGCCGGAGACTTTTTATGCTCCGGGAGACCCCGAACGCAGTCGTGTCACTTTCTCGGATGTGGGCGGCATGGAGGAGCTGAAGGAAGAGATCCGTCTGAAGATCACCTATCCGCTGCAGTTCCCTGATTTGTACAAAGCCTACGGCCGCAAGACCGGCGGGGGCATTCTTATCTACGGACCTCCGGGCTGCGGCAAGACACTGATGCTGCGCGCCGTCGCCGGCGAGGTGCCTTGCAACTACCTCGCCGTGGGTTTGCATGAGATTTTTGATCCCTACTTCGGCAGCACGGAGCGGAATCTGCATCAGATCTTCGAAACCGCTCGGGCGAACGCCCCCTGTGTGCTGGTCTTCGACGACCTCGATTCGCTGGCCCAGGACCGCCGCCAGATTCGTGAAAGCCAAATGCGCAATCTGGTGAACCAGTTCCTGCACGAGATGGACGGTATCCGCAGCGAGAATCAGCGCATTCTCGTGATCGGCGCCACGAACCAGCCGTGGGCGCTCGATCCCGCCTTCCGCCGCCCGGGCCGTTTTGACCAGGCGATCTTTGTGCCGCCGCCGGACGCACCTGCGCGCGCCCAGATCATCGAACTGCTCGCCAAGGACAAGCCCATCGCCGATTTCGACAACGCGGAACTCATCGATGCCACCAGCGGCTTTTCCGGCGCGGACCTGAAGTGGGTCTTTGACCGCGCCGCCGAACTCGCTCTGTCAGCCGCGATTCACACCGGCCAGCCGGTTCCGATCACGCTCGAGCTCCTGCTGGCCGTGGCCAGGGCGCATGAGCCGACCACGCAGTCGTGGTTCGAGGGCATGCACACCCATGCGAAGCAGCAGGAAGGTGCCGACAGCATCTTCAACGACATGCGTAAGTTTCTTGGCGCTCCTTCGAATTCGAAGAAGGAGCGTTAGGATGGCATGCATGACGCGCTGATCCGTCGCACTATCGCTTCAACTCGCCGTCTACGATGCGCATCGCTCCACGAGGATTGGCATCCTGGAGGAGTTCGGGGAGCGCTGCTTCGGGGAAGCCCTGGTAGCTGATGGGGCGGACGAAGCGGTAGATGCTGGCGGTGCCGATGCTGGTGAAGAAGCTGTGGCTGGCGGCGGGATAGGGGCCGCCGTGGTGCATGGAAGGGCAGACCTCGATGCCGGTGGGGAAGCCGTTGAAGATGAGGCGACCGACCTTTTTCTCCAAGGCACGCACGAGGGGGGCGAAGTCGCGCAGATCGTCCTCGGTGCCGTGAATCGTGGCCGTCAACTGGCCTTCGAGACCGTTGGCGTAGCGCACCATGTCATCGAGCGTGGCGCACCGGGTGATGATCGAGCAGGGGCCAAAGACTTCGCGTCGAA
Organism: uncultured Prosthecobacter sp.; assembly: GCA_964452755.1. Classification (GTDB taxonomy): domain Bacteria; phylum Verrucomicrobiota; class Verrucomicrobiia; order Verrucomicrobiales; family Verrucomicrobiaceae; genus Prosthecobacter. Next base: position 315,816 of record CAYVQY010000005.1, read on the forward strand.
GCTCGGCGTTTCTTTCGAGCACGTCGATGGTGGTGGTGAAGATGCGGCAGGCGGCCTGGGAGGCGTTCGCGGCGGCGGGAGCCTCAGACTGAGCGACCAACTCGATCCCGCTGACAGTTTGCCAGACGGCCGTGCCGGCGTCATAGGCTTCGCAGATGCCGCTGTGGAGCATCGTCTGCGGGGCTACTTTGGCCGCCAAGGCGGCGGCGTTGCTGGTGAACTGCTTCAAGTCCTCCCCCTGAATGCCGAGGACCACGGCTGGATTCGTGCAAAACTGACCCACGCCCATGGTCACGGAACCGATGTAGGCTTCGGCGACTTTCGACGCACGTTCCTTCAGGGCACCCGGCAGGACAAAGACGGGATTCACGGAACCCATTTCCGCGTAAACGGGGATCGGGTGCGGACGTGCTGCTGCCACATCCATCAGTGCGCGGCCTCCACGCATTGAGCCGGTAAAACCCACGGCCTGGGTGAGCGGATGCTTCACGAGCGTGGTGCCGATGTCGTTGCCCTTGCCGTGGAGCAGTGAGAAACAGCCGGCAGGCAGGCCGACTTTGTGCAGCGCAGCGAGCACCGCCCGGGTCAGCATCTCGCAGGTGCCGGGATGCGCCGGATGACCTTTGACCACGACAGGGCAGCCGGCGGCCAGCGCACACACGGTGTCTGTGCCGACCACGCCGATGGCAAAGGGGAAATTACTCGCGCCGAAGATGACCACCGGGCCGATGGGCATCATCACGCGGCGGACGTCGGGCTTTGGCAGCGGCTGGCGGTCCGGCAGCGCGTGATCCACGCGGGCATCCGCCCAGGAGCCTTCGCGGATGAGCGCGGCGAAGAGCCTGCACTGGCCGACAGCGCGTCCGCGCTCTCCGGTGAGCCGCGCCATGGGCAGCGCGGTCTCCGCGTGGGCACGCTCGAGGAGCGCATCCCCCAGGGCGGTGATTTCATCGGCGATGGCGTCCAGCAGAGCGGCGCGGGTTTCCGGCGTGGCGAGGCGCAGTGTGTCGAAGACGCTCTCAGCGGCCTGGAGGGCTTCGTCGGCCTCCGCGTGGGTGGCGTCGCCGAAGACGGGTTCGAGCTGCTCGCCATTCGCGGGATTGAAGGCGTGGAAAAGATGCCCGTGGGGAGCCGCCTCGCGGCCGGCGATGAATTGGTGTCCGGTGATGGTCATGGTGGTGGATGGGAGGTGGATGAAAGTGGAATCAGGCCATCGGATTCGAAAGCGTGCCGATGCCGTCGATGGTGATGTTGACGATGTCGCCGCTTTTCAGCGTGAATTCATCACCCGGGACGATTCCGGTGCCGGTCATGAGGAAGGTGCCGGCGGGGAAAGTGTTGTCGCGGAAGAGGAACCCGGCGAGTTCGGCAGGCGTGCGCTTCAACTGGGAGAGTGTCGTCTCACCCTCGAAGGCAGCGGCTCCGGCGCGGTCGATGCGGAGTTGGATGCGCGTCGTGGCAGCGAGCGATTCGCTTTGGATCAGGATCGCGGGACCGAGGGCGGCGCAGAGCTTGAAGCACTTCGCCTGCGGCAGGTAGAGCGGGTTTTCGCCCTCGATGTCACGACAGGAGAGGTCATTGCCGACAGTGCAGCCAATGATTTCCCCGCTCGAGTTGACGGCCAGGGTCAGCTCCGGCTCCGGCACCATCCAGGTGGAATCGCTGCGGAGGTGCATCGCCTGATTCGGACTTGCCACACGCTGGGGCGTAGCCTTGAAAAAGATCTCCGGGCGCTCTGCAGCATACACGCGGTCGTAGAAGGTTCCGCCACCGGCGTCTTTGGATTCCTCCATGCGTGCCGTGCGACTTCGGAAGTAGGTCACGCCGGCCGCCCACACTTCCTGGGAACCGATCGGCGCCAGGATCGTAGCGGCTGCGGGTGCCTCGACGGCCTCAGTTCTGGACGCGATTTCAGCCAGATGCGCGGCGAGATTGGTGGTGTTAAAAAGCTGATCCCAGTCCTGGCTGGTCACAGCGTGCCAGGTGGTGGTGGTTTGGATGAAAATGCCCTGGGTGGTGCGGTAGAGAAGCATGGCGGCGCGCAGACTAAAGGGACTCGCGCCTCGTGCAACCGGCGTCACCGGCGAATCTTCATCAGCGCCTTGTCCAGATCATGCAGGCAGCCGGACCAGTGAATGTCCAGATCAGGCAGCTTTTCCCGATAGCCATTTGCGGCACGTCCGCCGATGAGGATAGCCACCTTTTCCGGCAGCATATGGCGCAGGGTGCGGATCTTTTCCGTGATGGTCGGACAGTCCTCCGGATAAACAACGCTAAGGGCGAGGGCTGCGGCATTTCGCGACTTCACACAGGCGGCGATTTCCTCAATGGGAAGATTGGGTCCCAGGTATGTGACGCGCCAGCCGAGATCTCGCGCTGATGATACGACCAGCATGGCGCCGAGCTCGTGAATCTCCCCCACCGGCGTGCTCACGACGATCTCAGGCGCATTGGTCGCCAAGGAGCTGCCAGGGACGGGGGTCAGCAGAATCTCGCGAATCACCGCCGTGGCGATGTGCTCGTGACCCGGGCGCAGTTTACCCTCCTGCCAGCCTATTCCGATATCCTGGATGAGGGGGCAGATCACCTGATGCAGCATACCGCGCTGGCCGAGGCTCATGCGAGCGCGGATCAGTAGACGGCGCAAGCGGTCGGACTCGTATTTCTTCGCAGCGTCGATGCAGCCGGATACAAACTGCTCCGCGTGCTCGGGATCCTCGGCGGCATCTGCCGCGAAGGGGGCTGGACTGCCCTGCGCCAGATGCTTCTGCCTTAATTCCTGAAGCTCCCCGATCTGGAGCTTCGCCACGCTGCTGATTCGGTAGCCGCTCTCCGTCAGTTCGCGCAGCATCGTCAGGCGGTCGATCTCTTCGTCGCAATACATGCGGCGGTTCGTGTCCGTGCGCGTGGGGGTTAGAGCGCCGTAACGGCGCTCCCAGATGCGGATGACGTGGGGGCTGAGTCCGCAGCGGCGGCTGACGGCCTGAATGGTGTGAAGCATGGGAATTCTCGAAGGCGGCGGCAGAATGCCGGTTGCAGGGACAACGGGCAACGGGAACATCTACGAGTCCCCTTTGGCCAAGGCCGCAACCTCTTTCATCATGCTGAACTACATCTGGTCCTTTCTGATCCTCGCCGGCCTGTGCGCCGCCGCCCTCTTTGGCCACGTCACCGGAGATTCGGGCATCGTCGCCGCCATCCTTTCGAAGTCCAAAGTTGCCGTCATGGACATCGCCTTGCCGCTGGCCGGACTCATGATTTTCTGGCTTGGTGTCATGCGCGTTATGGAAAAAGCCGGCCTGCTGGACCTCGCCGCCCGCGCCCTCTCTCCGATCATGCGCCGCCTTTTCCCCGACGTGCCGAGGGATCATCCAGCCATGAGTGCGATGATTATGAACCTCGCCGCGAACATGCTCGGCTTGGGCAACAGCGCCACGCCGCTCGGTCTCAAGGCCATGACGCATCTCCAGGAGCTCAATCCGAACAAGAACACCGCGAGCAACGCCATGGTGACCTTTCTCGCCATGAACACGGCCGCCTTCACGCTCGTGCCCATGACGGCGATCAACTACCTCAACGCCGCCGGCGTGCCGGGCGCGCAGAAGATCATCATGCCGACACTGCTCGCCACGGCCTGCACCGTCGTGACGGCCGTCGTCGCGGCGAAACTTTACGGTCGCCTTCCTTTCTTTGCCGTTCAGCCTGAAAGCGAAGAAGAAGAGAAGCCCGAAACAGAAAAGGCGTCGCCGACGGCGGGAAAAATCACGCCGAAGCGCAAGTTCTGGCTCATCGCCCTCTTCATAGTCTTCGGCGCCTGCGCCCTTCTGGAGTTCATGCCGGCAACCGCCCGTCAAAGCGTGCTGCAAAGCACCGGCCTCAGCCAGGTCGTGGAAAAGGCGAAGCTGAAAGCCTCACCGCCGGCCAAGAGCGCAACGGCCACGGAAGCTGCAACACCGGATATCGAACCTGCCTGGAAGCGCTTCATGAACGGCGGCTCCGGCCTGGCCATTCCCATCGTGCTCGTCATCACCCTCGGCGTCGGATTGGCGAAGGGTGTGAAAGTTTACGAAGAGTTCGTCGAAGGCGCCAAGGAGGGCTTCGCCGTGGCCACGCGCATCATGCCCTTCCTTGTCGCCATGCTGGCCGCGCTGGCCGTTTTCAGCAGTTCCGGCATGCTGCTGCTGCTTGAGTATGTGCTGCGCCCCGTGCTCGGCTTCATCGGCTTCCCGGTGGAACTGCTGCCCATGGCGCTGATGCGTCCGCTGACAGGTTCCGGGTCTCTCGGCGTGCTCAATGACATCCTGCTGCGTCCAGAACTCACCGAGCAGCTCAAGTTCACCGCCGCGACGATGTACGGCTCCACGGAGACCACATTCTACGTCCTCGCCGTTTACTTCGGCAGCGTGGGCATCCGCCGCATCCGTCACGCCCTGGCCGCCGGCCTCACCGCCGATCTCGTGGGCCTCGCCATGGCCGTGGTCATCGGGCGGTTGCTGTTTGCGTAAGCGATCCGCTCACTCCCCGCCCGCGCCGATGCGGTAGAGGGCGGTGTCACTGCGTAGGAGGATGCTCCCGTCCGCGAAGGCGGGGGAGGCCATGATCTTGCCTTCGATGGTGTTTTCTGCGGCGATCTGGAAGGCGGCGCTTTTTTCCACCAGCGTGACGACGCCCTGTTCGCTGGAAAAGTAGATCTTGCCGCCGGCCAGCACCGGCGATGCGGAGTAGGTGCCGCCGATGCGCTCGCTCCAGCGACTTTCACCGGTCAAGGCGTCGAAGCAGGTCACGATGCCGCCGTCGTCGGTGAGGTAGAGGTCCGTGCCGACGAGAAGAGGGGAAGGCTTGGCCGGGATGCGCTTCGTTTCCTTCCAGACGACGTGCGTGCCGGTGACGTCACCGCTGCCGTCCACCTTCACCGCCCAGAGCTGCGGCTTGCCGTAACCCGTGCAGACATAGACCATGCCGTTCCCATAGACGGGACGCGGCACCACGGAGAAGCCGGTGCCGTGCTCCACACGCCAGATCTCTTTTCCCGTCGCCGGGTCCAGGGATACCAGCCACTGCGAGGCCATGCAGATCAGTTGCTCCCGGCCCTTGTCGTCCGTGATGGCGATCGGCGTGCAGTAGGCCTTCATCTGATCGCCGGATGGCGCCTTCATCGGCGGGCGCGGTGTTTTCCACACCTGCTTGCCGGTGTTCTTGTTCAGCGCCGCCACATACTGCACGTCGGTGCCATCGCAGATCAGCACGAGAAGGTCACCGTGGATCATGGGCGAGCTGCCAGGACCGACGCTGTGCTCGATGGCCAGCGTCTCCTTCCACACGACCGCACCATCCGCGCGGTTGAGGCAAAAGGTGCCGAAAGTTCCGAAATGGCAGATCACATGGTCACCGTCGATCACCGGCGTCGGGGATGCGAAGCTGTTGAAGTGATGTATCGGCGGCGGAGAAGCGACACGGATGAGTTCAAGCTCCCGGATCAGCTTTCCGGACTTCAGATCCACGCACAGGGCATAGAGCCGTACAGCCTTCTTCGCCTGAAGCTGCTTGAACTTCTTCTCCTCGATGCCGGCCGCCCGCATCATCTCCTTTGCTTCCTCTTCGGTCGCCGTTTCTTCGACGGCGGAGGTCATCCACACCTCGTCGTCCACGACGACAGGAGAGGACCAGCCCTTGCCGGGCAGTTCTGTTTTCCATGTCACGTTTTCCGTTTCACCCCACTTCGTCGGGGCCACGCCCTCCGCAGCGAGTCCGTTGCCATCCGGTCCCCGAAACTGCGGCCACGCCGCCTCCGCCGCAGCCTGCGAGGTGAGAACAATAGAGAACAGGGAAATAACGGAGAGAAGGAGCCAATTCATCGCCCAGTTAACAGGCTGAAGGCGCACAACCTTGCTAGAACTTCACGGTGGCTCCCAGTGTGGCGCCGAAGCCGGGCTCGTTGCTGCCGGAGCCGTGGTAGCGGTAGATTTCGTTCAGAAGATTGTCGAGGGACGCAGTGAGGATGAGGTTTTCGCTGACCTGGCAGCCGCCGCGCAGGCTGAGGAGAAAAAAGGACGGTGTGCCGCTGGGAGGAATGCGGGAGGTGTCGGCGCTGTCGGCGGCGTTCAAACGCGCGGCTTCGCCATAGGAAAGGCAGACCAGCTCGGTCCACAGACGGCGGTCGGTCGTCTGCCAGCGGACTCCGGCGTAGCCCGCGAACGGGGTGATTTTTCCCAAGGGCTCGGACCGGACCTGTGTGGTGGTGCCGATGAACTGATCGGTGACGCCTTCGACCCAGGCGATGTGACCGAAGACGCTCCAGTTCGGATCGATCTCCCAGCGGGCGGAAAATTCGACGCCTTGCATGTAGCCGCTGCCGACATTGCTTTTGGAAACGATGGTGTTGGCGGGAGGCACGGCGGGGGCAACGACGCGGCGCACGATCATGTTTTCAATGCGGGTGAAGAAGTAGCCAAGGCTGGCGGTGACGCTTTCGGTGCGGGCTTTGAGGCCGATTTCGAAGGTGGTGAAGGTTTCCGGACTGAGTCCGGGCGCTGGGATTTCAACGACGGCCGTTTGCGAGAAGTCGTTGCGGGTCAGGTCGGAGAAGTTCGGGGCGCGGAAGGCCTGCGAGACGCCGCCGTAGAGCTGAAAGCGGTCGCGATCATCGAGGTCGATCAGGAAGCGAACGCTGCCGGAGAAGTTCTGATACTCGTCGGAGAAACTGGTGACGCCGGTTGCGGCTCCGGTGACCGGATTGCGCCCCTGAAACTTGCCCGCGTCGGCGCGGACATGAGTGTAGCGACCACCAAGAATGACGTGGAAACGGCTGCCGAGGTCGATTTGATCCTGGAGGAAGATGCCGAGCAGGTCGTAGCTGGCGTCATCGGCGACAGCTCCAGCGAAGGCGTTGGCACCGTCGGTTTCGAGCCAGTCATGGTAGTAGTCGATGCCATAAACGAGTCTCCCAATGGGTGATTCGCTCTCAAACTGAAGGTCGAGACCGAGCGTGGAGACATCAACGTCGTTGAAGCTCCGGGCACCGCCTCCGGTGATGCGAAATTGCTCCTCTCCGGCGGTTTGCAGAGAGACGGTGAGGCTTGCGGCGTCAATGGGACCTTCGAGTTCTTTGGCGGCCAGGCGCAGGTATGAGAGGCTGCGTTCCTGATCGAAAAGGCGGAGGCGATCCGTGCCTATGGTAGTGCCTTCATAAGAGCGGCCATAGATCGTGCTGTGGGTGCGCCAGACGTCGTTTTGACGGACCTGCTGATGCACGGCGGTGAGCTGCCAGTGGTCGTCCAAGGCGACATCGAGACGAACGTCGAAAGCCCACTGGTCGTAGCCGGTCCTGGGTTGGAGTCCTTGAGGATCACGAACGTCGGCAAACTGGCTGAACGTGGCACCCACATGCAGTCCCCAGCGCTGTCCCTGACCGATGCTCCCTTCCACATGCTGGACGTGGCTGCGCTCGGCCGTGGAATGTCGGTAGTCGGCACGGCCATGAGTAAAGAAGCCGCCCTCAGCCTCCGAAAGGAATCCGGAGTCTTTTGTGAAGGCGTTGACGGTGCCGCCGATGGCGTCGCTGCCGTACAGCGTTCCGCCTTGCGAGGGGAGAATCTCGATGTTGGCGAGCGCGTAGGGATCGATGGTGTTCCAGTACTGGTTGGGACCTTCGCGGAAGGTGGAGTTGTTGAAGCGGATCCCGTCGATGAGCATCAAGTTGCGGAAGCCGGTGAAACCGCGGATGAAGGGCGACCCCTGGCCGTTGGCGGTCTTCTGGATCATCACGCCGGGAGTCTCGCGCAGCGCCTCCGGAAAGGTGCGGACCTGGCGCTCCTCCATTTGCCGACTGGAGAGCGTTTTCACGAGGGCGGGAACATTCGCCGCCGTATTTTCGCTTCGCGTGGCGGTCACGATGACTTCTGGGATGGCATCGCTCGGCACAGGTTCGGCGGCGAGGCTGAGAGAAACGATGAAAAGCGGCAGGATGAAAAAGATCGGGCGGAGCATGGTCGGGAAAGAGACAGAACCTGAACTCAAGCAACCCGGGCGTTTTCTGTCACGCATGCTCGACCGGCAATATGACGCATGAACAGAAATGCTTCCGGTGCTCCTCCGGATGGACAAAAAATGTCCGTGAACAACTCTGCCCTGCTAGCAGTCCTCCAAATACAGCGGACGAACAATCAGCCCTCCGTAAACTGTCCAAGTGCGCGGAACTTCTGGTAGCGCTGCTCCAGCAGTTCAGCGATGGGGATTTTCACGAGCTCTCCGATGGCTTCGAGAATGGCCTTCTTGAGGGACTCGGCGGCAGCTTCGGGATCGTTGTGCGCACCACCGAGAGGCTCGGGGATGAGGCCGTCAATGATGCCGAGTTGTGAAAGGTCCTGGGCGCTGAGTTTGAGCGCGGAGGCGGCCTCCGGAGCGTGTTCGCGGTGCTTCCAGAGAATGGCGGCGCATCCCTCGGGGCTGATGACGCTGTAGTAGGCGTTTTCCATCATGAGGACGCGGTCGGCGATGCCGATGCCCAGCGCTCCGCCGCTGCCGCCTTCGCCAATGACGATGGCGATGACGGGCGTGCGCAGCGTCATCATCTCCCGCAGGTTGAAGGCGATGGCCTCGGCGATGTTTCTTTCCTCGGCGCCGATGCCGGGGAAGGCTCCGGGCGTGTCAATCAGAGTAACGATGGGCAGGCCGAACTTTTCCGCCATGCGCATCAGGCGGAGCGCCTTGCGGTAGCCTTCGGGATGGGCGCTGCCGAAGTTTCGCAGCAGGTTTTCCTTGGTGTCGCGGCCCTTTTGATGGCCGATGATGGCGATCCTCTTTCCGCCGATGGTGGCAAATCCGGCAGGCATGGCGTTGTCATCGCCGATGTGCCGGTCGCCGTGAATCTCGACGAATTCGTCGCAGATGTTTTTCACATGATCCAGCATGTACGGGCGCCCGGGATGGCGGGAGATCTGGACGCGCTGCCAGGGGGAGAGATTCTCGTGGATGTCGCGCTGAAGGGCGTCGGCCTTGCGTTCGAGTTCGGCTATCTGCTTTTCCAGCTTCTCGTTCGGCTTGGACTCGAGTTTGACTTTCGCGTCGGCGATTTCCTGACGGAGTTTGGCGACGGGTTTTTCGAATTCCAAAACTTGCTTCATGGCGGTCGGAAAAGGGGTGGGGAAAGGTTATCGGACGAGGCTCAACTTTGATCCTTTACGCACAAGCGCAAAGAGTTCCTCAATGTCTTCGCGGGCGAGAAAGACTCCGGTTTCGGAGGATGCCTCCAGGTCGGGAACCGGGGGCAGGGTGCCGTCTTTGGAAGGCGCCGGCACGGGCAGGGCCTTGGGCACGGGCGGGGTGCGTATGATGACTCCCCGCGTGCCACTGAGCCACTTTTCCGTGGCGGCGTAGTCTGAATCGGTCGGCAGCAGGTTCTTTCCGTTCAGTTGCGCGTTCTTGCCGGCGATCTCGATCTGCGAGGGCACGCGGACGCTGGCGGGCAGGCGAACGTCTTTTGCCTCATAGACTTTGAAGAGATACTCCTTCTCTCCGACTTTCCGCAGCAGCATGACCTGCTTTTTCGAGACACTGACGCCCAGGTTGAAATCCAGCGGCATGATGGTGAGGTGGTCACCGGGGTGGATGAGCGTGCTCATCAGGCTGTTCATGCGAATGATCGAGTCGATCGTGGTGTCATGCTTCACGGCGATCCCTAGCAGCGTGTTTCCCGGCTGGACGATGTAGTCCTTCTTGCCTCCGGTTTTGCCCGGAGAGTAGAGCATGTCCATGTTGATCTCTCCGATGATGCGAATGGCCTCGGGGCAGGCCCCGGAATCCGGAAACTGCTGGCGCAGCTTGTAGAGCGCCTCGCGGCCTTCTTCGATCTGCCCGGCGCGGATCAGGTCCACCGCCGCTTCGAAACGGCGCAGACCGGGGTCGATGCGGGGGCGGTCCACGCTTTTCATGGCAGCGATGTCCTGCTCCAGCCGGTGCTCCTTGAGCAGCACGTTGGTGTAGAACCACCACGCCACCGACAGCGTGCCTGCGACGAGGCCCACCGTGATGAGGAAGGCGAGGATCTTGAGCTGTGCCTTGGCCATGGAAATGATAAGCGTGCGGCCTCAGCCGATGAGGCCGCGTCGTTTGAAGTCGAATAGGTTGATGTTGCAGGACTTCTCGATCATCTCAACGGTGAATTTCAGGAGGCAGATCTCCCAGGTGTCGTCCACGCCCTGGATGACTGCCCTCATCGGGTTGCCGCTGACGCGGATGTCGTCCAGCAGCTTGCCGCGAACTTCGGCGAGAGGTTCATGAACGACCTGCTCGCGCAGGTCGCCTTTGCGGAATTTGAAACCATACTTCAGGATCGCGAGCTTTTGCAGATTGTCCCGCAGGAAGTCGCCAAACGCGGCCGCTTCCGGCCCGAAGCCTTCAAAGTCGAAATGGGCGCCGACCTCCGGACGGAGAATCAGCGGCTTTTCAGCCTCGATCCGGCCTTCCCTCACCCGCACGGCTCCGATGGAGTCCATGAGTTCGGTGATGATCTGAAACTCAAAATGCGTGCTGCCGAAGGTGTCGATTCGACGATCCGGCTCGTGCAAAACATGGGTGTTTTCCAGGGCGTATTGGATGTCGAATTCAGTGGGCATTTTGTGGGGGTGATTGAGATTAGGCTGCTTGCGCTCCCAGGCTAGCATTTTCTGTGATTAGCCAAGGAGGGCAGGGGGGGGCACTGCGGCCGCTACAGGGGGCTTCACAAAGCGTTGGGTTCCAATGGGAAGTGCCCAGTTCGCTGGCGAGTTGCGCGGCCTTGCGCGCGCCCCTTCAAGCAGCACGACTGCTTCACGCTTGAACTGCCCGTCGAAGGTGTGGTTGGTTGTTGTCGTCTTGTGCATGGCGGGCTGAGCCGCCGCGAAGCGGTTCCGCAGCGTCTTTGGAGGTGGCGGAAATCTTGTGATAAGGGTGTGTGCGGGGTGCGTTATGAGGCCGAACCCCTCCACAGATCATGAACCCCCTTCGTAACGACCTTACCCGCCGTGCTTTCGCTGCCGGCGCCGCCAAGACCTTCCTCGGCGTCAGCGCCGCCTCCCACCTCGCCACCCGCGTCATCGCCGCTCCAGGGCAGGGCAGTTCTCCGCTGAAGCAGGCGGCCACGGCCCGCAATGTCATCTATTTGTATATGACCGGTGGCATGAGCCATCTGGACACCTTTGATCCTAAGCCGGAAAAGGCGGACGTCATGGGACTGACCAAGACGATCGGCACGAATGTGGATGGCATTCGCATCTCCAACAATCTCCCTCTGGTGGCCCGGCACATGGACAAGCTGGCGGTGATTCGCAGCATGAACACCACGCAGGGCGCGCACGAGCAGGGCCAGTACTACCAGCGCACCAGTTACACGTTGCGCAGCAGCATCCGCCACCCCTCGATGGGCGCGTGGCTGCAGAAGTTCCAGGATCGCGGCAACCCCACCCTGCCCGGCAGTGTGATGATCGGCAACGACAGCCGTCACCCTGGGGCCGGATTCTTCGAGAGCCGCTTCGCCCCGTTGATGATCAGCGATCCCGAGAGCGGCATCAACAATGTGAAGAAGAATCCCTGGTTCACCGAGGAGCGCTTCAACAGCCGTCTGGCCACCGCACGTCAGCTCGACCGGCAGTTTGCCGAGAAGTTCGACGTCAAAAACGTTCGCGCCTACGCCGACATGTACGAGGACGCTCTGAAGATGATGAAGAGCGAGGAGTTGAAGGCCTTCGACCTGGCAGCAGAGTCGGACAAGCTGCGAAAAAACTACGGGGCCGACCGCTTCGGCCAGGGCTGCTTGCTGGCTCGCCGCCTCGTGGAGCATGGCGTGCGCTTTGTGGAAGTCTCCTTCGGAAGCTGGGACACGCACAATGCAAACTTTACCCGTGTCCCTGAGATGTGCGAGGAACTCGACACGGCGCTCAGCACGCTGCTGCAGGATCTCGAAGGCCGGGGCATGCTGAAGGAGACGCTTGTCGTTCTCGCCACGGAATTCGGGCGCACGCCGGAGATCAATCAGAACGACGGACGCGACCACCACGCCTCAGGATTCACCTGCCTGATGGCGGGCGGCGGCATCCGCGGCGGCCAGGTCTATGGCGCCACGGACGAGATCGGCCACAAGGCGGTCGAGAATCCGGTCAGCATCCCGGATTTCAACGCCACCATCGCCTACGCGTTGGGGCTACCGCTTGACCAGGTGCTTTACAGTCCAAGCAAGCGTCCGTTCACGGTCGCCGATAAAGGACAGCCGATCACAAAGTTGTTTGGCTGAGGCGGCGATGTTGCCGAGAGCTGTGGACTGAGAATCGGAACCAGTCGCAAACTCACATTTCGAGAAAGTTGTGCAGCAGCTTCTTGCCGTCCTGGGTGAGAATGGACTCGGGATGGAACTGGACGCCGTGAATGGGGAACTCCTTGTGCCTTAGGCCCATGATTTCGGATTCGTTGTCAACGGCGGTGGCGGTGATTTCGAGGCAGTCCGGCAGGGTGTCACGCTTCACGATGAGCGAGTGGTAGCGGGTGGCTTCAAAGGGTTGCGGCAGCTCCTTGAAGACCGATTCCCCGCGATGCTGGATCATCGAGGTCTTGCCGTGCATGAGGCGGTCCGCGCGGACGACGTCACCGCCGAAGACGTGGCCGATGGCCTGATGTCCGAGGCAGACGCCGAGCAGGGGGGTGTTTTTTCCGAAGCGCTCGATCACGGCACAGCTGATGCCGGCTTCCTTCGGCGTGCAGGGGCCGGGAGAGACGCAGATATGGTCGGGCTTGAGCTTTTCGATCTCGTCGAGCGTGATCTGATCGTTGCGGCGGATTTCCATGACGGCCCCCATCTCGCCGAAGTACTGGACGAGGTTGTAGGTGAAGGAGTCGTAGTTGTCGATGATGAGCAGCATGCGGCGGGTGGACGGATTTTCGAAGGCGGTCAGAATCCGCGCACGCTGAGCAGCGTGTCGAGCTCGCGCTGAAAGGCGGGAATGTCCGCAGCGGGCGGCTGGTAGCCGGGAGCCGGGCCGCGCAGTCCGAAACGGCCGGTCTGGTCCATGAACCAATCCACCGTGTTGCCGTCGCTGAAGGTGGCCTGGCCGCTGATGATGGCTCCTGCGGTGGGTACGTCGTCGACGGTGACTTTCACCGTGCCACCGGCTTCCGGCACCGGCGCGTCATCGGAGGCGGCGGGTGCCTGCTCTGCGGCTTTTGCCGGGGACGCGGGCTTGTCCTCCGGCGGGGCCTCGCGGGGCTTGTCCTGGATCTTGACGCCGAGTTCCAAAATGAGGAGGCGCGTCTCCATGTAGGTGAGCGTCTGCGAGCACTCGGTGCGCAGGCGGTCCTGGATTTGATTGAGATTGGCACCTTCGGCGGCCCATTGTTCGATGAGCTTGTGCTGTTCCGGAGAGAGGCTGGCCATGAGTTTGTCGGTGGTGCGTGGGAATCAGCCGTTCATCCGGTCCGTGATGGTGTGGGACAGTGCGGCGGCTTTTTGGTGGAGGCTTTTCACTTCGTCGTGCGTGAGGGCCTTCCCCTCCGGGACATCAACGAGGGGGAGCAGCTCCTCAATGCCTTTGCGAATCGACTGTAGCGAGGGATTCTGCATGAGGCTCGGGTGCAGGCTGTCGAGGCTCATCAAATAGTACTCCGCGATGTCGCGGCGGCTGAGCTGTCGGGTTTTTTCCTCGGCGTAGTTGTCGGCGATGCTCTGGGTGGAAATTTCCAGGGCGCGGAGCCAGCCGCCGAGGCTGATGAGGTGGGCGATGTCCACATCGCGAAGCTGGACCATCTCCGCCTCCACGTCCGCCTGGGTCTTGGCGAGTTCCACGCGGAGATCCTGCCAGTTTCCCTTCAAGCTGTAGTCGAAAAGGCTCTGCTGGTGCCGCGAGAGGCGCCCGCCGGCGCCGAGTGCCTTGCCGTACTTGATCATGGCCCGCCCGACGCCTTCCATTTCTTCGACCTTCTCGCATTGAACGATCAGGAACCCGTCTGCGATGAGGGTGCCCAGCCCGAGTGAGACGAGCACGCGGTCTGCCGGCGTCTTGTCGGTGAAGGGGCGCTTCAAGTTGTCGTAGCTCAGTTTGCCGACCTGATTGAGCATGTCGAAAAGCTTGCGAATGGAGGGCGTGGTGAAGCTGTTGACACCGAATTCCTCGCGGACGTGTTCGTCTCCGATGACGTCCTCCGGGATCGGATTGGTGGATTGCGGGCGCGGAGGCTCGGCCGGGGTCTGTGCCGTGGCTGCGAAGGCGCAGAGAAGCGGCAGCAGACGGAAGATGAATCGGTGAATCATGCGGCGGAGGATACGGAGCCGCTTCGGGATTTCCAGCGCGAGCTATGGAAAACGCTTCGAGGGGGCTTCCGCTGCTACATTCGGCCTTGGAGAACGTTCTCAACGTCACCCATGCGCCTGTTCATTTACACCCTCGCTCTCGCCGTCACCGTGGTTTCCGCTGCGGAGGGGCCGCCCCCTCTGCGGGAATACCTCGGGCGCGAGATCGCGCAGACCATGCACTGGCGTGGTTCCGACTGGCTGATGCGGCGGGTGCGCGAGAAGGAGGAGGCCGGCATGCTGATGCGCGAGCAGCTGCGGGTGAAGCCCGGCATGACCGTCTGCGACATGGGCTGCGGCAATGGCTACCACACCCTGCCTCTGGCGGAAATGGTGGGTGAGACGGGAAAAGTCCTGGCCGTCGATGCGCAGCCGGAAATGATCGAGATGCTGAACCTGAACATCGAGAAAAAGGGGCTGAAGAACATTCAGACGATCAACAGCCTGTTTCACGATCCGAAACTGCCGCCGGACAGCTGCGATCTGATCCTGCTGGTGGATGTTTACCACGAGTTCTCCCACCCGGTGCTGATGCTGGAGGGCATGCGTGCCGCTTTGAAAAAGGACGGACTGCTGGCGCTGGTGGAATACCGTGCTGAAGACAAGTCCGTGCCCATCAAGCCCGAGCACAAGATGAGCAAGGCGCAGATCAAAAAGGAAATGGCCGCCAACGGCTTCGAACTGAAGCGCGAATTTGACGGCCTTCCCTGGCAGCACTTGATGTTCTTCGGCAAAAAGCCGGGGAACTGAGCCCCGGGCCTTACTTCTTGCGCAGTTCCTTGCGCTTGAGGTCGTTGTACAATTCGAAAGCCTTGTTGGCATTGAGACCGCCGTGCACCACTCCGTGAACGGCCTGCATCATGGAAACCGGCGCGTCGCTCTGGAAGATGTTGCGGCCCATGTCCACGCCGCTGGCACCCTGCTTGATGGCGTTGGCGCACATTTTCAGCGCGTCGAGCTCCGGCAGCTTCTTGCCGCCGGCGATCACGATCGGCACCGGGCAGCAACTCGTCACCGTGTCGAATTCCTTCTCGGTGTAGTAGCACTTCACCACGTTCGCGCCGAGTTCGGCCATGATGCGCGTGGCGAGGCGGAAATACTGCGGCGTGCGGGCCATCGCACGACCCACGGCGGTCACGCCCATGACGGCGATGCCGTAGCGGCTGGCGGCATCGACGAGGTCGGTGAGATTCTTCAGCGACTGGCGCTCATAGGCGCTGCCGATGAAGACCTGCACGGCGAGCACGCTGGCGTTGAGGCGGATGGCTTCTTCGATGTTCAGCGCGGTGGACTCGTTGGAGAGCGGTTCAAAGCCGGGGCGGGCGAACTTGGCCTTCTTGCCGTCGATTTCGCCTTCCCACTCTTCCATGGGGCTGATCATCGAGGTGCCGCCGGAGGCGCGCAGGGCGATGGCCTTGGTGGTGGAGGCAGGAATGACGCTGCGCTGAATGCCGCGGGTGAGCATCAAGCAGTCGGCGTAGGGAGCGAGAGGCAGGATGGTCTGATCGACACGCTCAAGGCCGGTGGTTGGCCCCTGAAAGTAGCCGTGGTCGAAGGCGAGCATGACGGTGCGGCTGTCCTTGGGGTTGAAGACCTTGCTGAGGCGGTTTTTGAGACCCCAGTCATACTGGTGGCAGCCCTTGAGGAAGAAGCCGGGGGCCTCCTGGGGGGTGTTGGTGAAGTATTCCTTGGTTTTCTTGTCAGCTGCGCTGGTGGAGATGTCGGCCATGATCTTGGATGGTTCGGGTTAAAGGGCCGCCAAAGTGGTCGCGAATCGAAGAGGCGCAAGCTCCATTGCCAGCGCTTGCAAATCCCTCGCGCCTGTGGTTTCTACGCGGCCCATGTCCGCAAACCTCCTCATCTATCTCGACGGCAAACTGGTCCCCGAATCCGAGGCCAAAATTTCCGTCTTCGACCACGGCCTTCTTTACGGCGACGGAGTGTTTGAAGGCATCCGCATCTACAATGGCCGAGTGTTCCGCCTCACGGAACATTTGAACCGCCTCTATGACTGCGCGAAAGCAATCTGCCTGACCATTCCGCTGAGCATGGAGGAAATGGAGAAGGCGACGCTGGATACGGTGGCCGCGAACAATCTGCGCGACGGCTACATCCGCCTCGTGATCACCCGCGGCGTGGGATCGCTCGGTTTGAATCCTTACCAGTGCCCGAAGGCGGGCGTCATCATCATCGCCGCCAACATCGCGCTGTATCCGGCGGAGCGTTATCAGATGGGACTGAAGCTGATCACCTGCGGCACCCGCCGTCCGAACTCCGCCGCACTGAGTCCGCAGGTGAAGAGTCTCAACTACCTGAACAACATCATGGCCAAGATCGAGTGCATGCAGGCCGGTTGCGACGAGGGCATCATGCTGAACGATCAGGGGTTCGTGGCCGAGTGTACGGGTGACAACGTCTTCATCCTGAAGAATGGCAGCGTCACAACTCCCCCCATTTCATCCGGAGCGCTCGACGGCATCACTCGTCGTGCTGTCATGGGCATCCTCTCCGAGATGGGCGTCCCATGCACGGAGGCGGTGATGACGCGCTTTGACATCTACACGGCTGACGAGTGCTTCCTCACAGGCACCGCGGCCGAAGTCATCGCCGCCGTGGAGTACGACCGTCGTCCGATTGGCGACGGGAAGCCGGGCAAGCTCACGGGCGAGCTGGTCAAGAGGTTCAAAGAACTCGCCAACAGCACCGGCACGCCGGTGACCTACGCCTGAACGGTCGGTTGACCGTTCAGGGTGACGGGAAGCCTCACCACTTCTTCTTGAAGCCGCCGCCGCCTGCGCCAAAGCGCTTGCCGCCGCCACCGCCGAAGCCGGGCTTTTTATAGCCTCCGCCTCCGCCGCCGTAGCCGCCACCGGCGTCTTCTCGGCGCGGCCCTTCGTCGCGACCGCCGCTTCCACCGCCGCCGTAGCCGGCGCTGGGGCCTTCACCTTCGCGGTTCAGCCAGGGTTTGGGCTTGTTAAAGCCGCCCTTTTTGAAACCACCGCCTCCAAAACCGCCGGGCTTGCTGAAGCCGCCGCCTGCACCTTTGTAGCCGCCTCCTCCATAGCCACCGCCTTGGCCGCCACCACCGTAGCCGCCTTTGCTGAAGCCGCCGCCGAAGCCGGGCTTCTTGCCGAAGCCGCCACCGCCGAAGCGCTTGGGCCGCACGCCGCTGATGTTGTCGGGGCGGTCGGCGTAGTCCATGCGGATGTCGCGATTGCGTAGGGAGGCGCCTTTGACGCCTTCAAGCACGGATTCAACGGCATTGTCGGGAACTTCGACGAAGCTGCATTTTTCCAGCACATCGATGGCGCCGATGCTGCCCGGTGTGAGGTCTTGAATCGTGTTGTAAAGCAGACCGGCAATGTCCTGCGGACGCACCTGGTCCATGCCGCCGACATTGATGAAAAGACGCACCATGCCGGAGCGGGGGCCTTTTTGCACATAGCTGGTCTGGCGCTTCGGAAGCGGGCGCTCGTCATCCGAGGTGTCGTACTCGTTGTCGAATTTCTGTGTGGAGGCCTGATGATTGGTAGGGCCGGCGTCTTCGTACTCTTCGGAGGGTGGAGTTGCTGCTGCGGGCGCTTTAGCGGTGATGGTTTCCGGGCTGGCGGGTTCTGTGGATTCGCCCGATTCAGGAGCTGTCGTTGAGGCGTCCGTGCTCGCCGTGGGTTCGGCGGCTGGAGCGGGCGCAGGAGCGTCGGTGCGTCCTTCGACAGCCTGCGGGCGCGGTTTGAACTCGCGCTGCGGCGCTTCTTTTTTCCGTGCGCCACGATCTTCGACGATCTGCTCCGGCTCGCGGCCCTGATCCTTCATGAGCAGGTCCAGTAGCACGCTGGCGATTTCCGTGGCGGTGTAGCCGAGGTCGAGCAGGCGCTGGATGCTGTGCTCGTGGGAGGTGTAGTCGCCGCCTTCGAGGGCGGCCTTCACTTTTTCAAAGGCCTGATCCACGCGTGTGGCTTCGACTTCCTCCTGGGATGGCACGCGGGCGCGCTCGACGCGGACGTTGATGAAGCGCTGGATGCGCTGCATGAGATAGATCTCGCGACCGGCGACAAGGCTGACGGCCTTGCCTTTGCGACCGGCGCGACCTGTGCGCCCGATGCGGTGGACGTAGTCCTCAGCGTCGTAGGGCAGTTCCAGATTGACGATGAGGTCGATGTCGTTGACGTCGAGGCCGCGTGCGGCCACGTCGGTGGCCACGAGCACTTCGACATTGCCGCTGCGGAAGTTCCGCATCACACGCTCGCGCATGGTTTGATTGATGTCACCGTGCAGGCGGTCGGCGGCGTAGCCACGGGCCACGAGGGCGTCGGTGGCGTCATCGACGGCGCGCTTTGTGTTGGCGAAGACGATGGCGAGGCGCGGCGTCTCGATGTCGATCACTCGGCAGAGCACTTCGAGCTTTGAGCGGCCGTGCACTTCATAGTAGCGCTGCTCGATGGTCGGAACCGTGAGCGCCTTCTGCTCGATGGTGATGGTGGCGGCGTCGTGCGTGTAGCTTTCCACCAGTCGGCGGATGCGTGGTTCAAAGGTTGCGCTGAAAAAGATCGTCTGGCGCTCCTTCGGCACGGCGGCCATCAGGCGGTCGATGTCTTCGGCGAAGCCCATGTCGAGCATTTCATCGGCTTCATCGAAAACGAGGGTCTTGAGGCCGTCGAGCTTGATCAGGCCGCGCTCGATGAAGTCGAGGATGCGTCCCGGCGTGCCGACGACGATCTGCGTGCCGCTCTGCAGCGCACGGATCTGGCGGTCATAAGAAGCGCCGCCATAGACCGGCGTGGCGCGCACGCCTTCCTTGAAGCTTGCCAGTTTGTGAATCTCCGCGCAGACCTGCATCGCCAGCTCGCGTGTGGGGCAGAGGATGAGCCCCTGCACGTGGCGCTTCGTGCCGTCGATGTTCTGCACCATCGGGATGCCAAACGCCATCGTCTTGCCGGAGCCGGTGTGGCTTTGTCCCACGACGTCACGACCGCTGATGGCGACAGGGATGGCCTGGGCTTGAATGGGGGAGGGCTGTTCGAAGCCGAGGGATTTGACGGCGTCCAGAAGTTCTGGAGCGATTCCCAGTTCAGGGAAGGTGTGTTGACTCATAATGCGGTCCCCCGGGGTTTTGGGGGCGGCCATAGTCCCACCGCTGGGATGGATAGCAAGGGGTTTGATCGCAGGCGGGCGAAACGAAAAAGCTGAAGGTGAGCATGGACGATTTGCAAAAGCCTTCATAGAATGGCGTTTCTGTCACCCACCAACCTGCGGTGCATCCGTGCCCGCGTCCCACCATGTCAACAGCCACAGCCTCCGCTCCTGCCTCGTCCGCTTCCGGTCAAACCCTTCGCAACGCCGTCATCCGTCTCGCCGGAAATTCGCAGGACGGCATCCAGTCCATCGGCGGTTTCCTTGCCCGTCTTGCGGGTCGCACGCAGCACGATGTGATGACCTACATGACGATCCCGTCCACGATCTCGGGCGGGCCTTCGATTTTCCAGCTTCACCTCGGCTCCGGCCATGTGCTCACCGCCGGTGACGAGGCGGACGTTCTGGTCGCGTTTTACCAGCACAGCTACGACAGCCACATCTCCTCGCTGCGTGATGGCGGCATCTGCATCTACGAGAGCGCCGAGGTGACCGAGTTCAAAAACGAGCGCGGCATCCACCACATCGGCGTGCCTTTCACTGCCGCGACGATCGAAGCCATCGGCGGCAGTGCGCGTGACCGCGGCAAGAACATGTTCGTGCTCGGCCTGCTCTGCGCGATCTACCAGCTTGATCGCGAAAAGCTCACCGGCATCGTGGCGCGCCAGTTTGGCAAGAAGGACGAGAGCGTGCTGCGCAATGCGATGCTGGCCTTCGATGCCGGCTTTGCCTACCCGGTCGGCGACATGGGCACCTTCAATTTCGAGGAGGGTGAGCACCTCGACGAGCATCGCATCAGCACCGATGGCAACACGATCATGACCATGGGCCTGATCGCCGCAGGTGTGCGCTACGGCGCCGCCTACCCCATCACACCGTGGTCGCCCATCATGGAAACGCTGCGCAGCGAACTGCCGAAGTACGGCGGCATCTACGTGCAGGCTGAGGATGAACTCGCCGCCGTCTCCATGACCATCGGTGCGGCCTATGCGGGGCATCTGGCCATCACCGGCAGTTCGGGACCGGGGCTCAGCTTGAAAATGGAAGCGCTGAGCTACGCCAGCATGGCCGAGCTGCCGCTCATCGTTGTCAACGTTCAACGCGGCGGTCCTTCCACCGGCCTGCCCACCAGCGTGGAGCAGTCCGACCTCATGCAGGCCATCTACGGCAGTCATGGCGACTGTCCGCGCATCGTGCTGGCTCCCCAGGACGTGGAGGACTGCTTCTACATCGCGCTGGAAGCCGGCAGGCTCGCCCGCGAATACTCCTGCCCGGTCATCATTCTCAGCGACCAGGCGCTCAGCAGCCGCATCGAGGCCTTCACGGAGCCGGACCTCGACAAGCACTGGGTGGAGCCGACGCTGGATCTCTCCGCACGCGGTGATGACTTCAAACCCTACCCGTTGGACAAGATCACCCGCCACGCGCCTCCCGGCACGAAGCTCACGGGCAAGTATCCCCACGTCACCGGCCTCGAGCACGACGAGCACGGACACCCTTCCGGCAGCCCGAAGATGCACACGGAGATGACGGCCAAGCGCCGCAACAAGCTCATCGACCTCAGCAAAAAACTCCCGCTCCCCGAAATCTACGGCGATCAGGAAGGCGAGGTGCTCATCATCGGCTGGGGCAGCACCTACGGTCCGATCAAGGAGGCCGTGAACCGTCTCCGCACCGAAGGCCACAAGGTCGGTGCGGCGCACATCCGCCACATCCACCCGATGCCGGCCGGTCTCGACCGCCTGTGGGCGAAGTTCAAGAAAGTCGTCGTCGTCGAAATGAACGACTACGGCATGTACGGCTACGGACAGCTCGCCATGATGCTCCGCGCCGCCTACGCCGAGCCGAAGATCCAGTCCGTCTGCAAGACTGACGGCCTTGCCTACCGCATCCGCGAGATCGTCACCGGCGTCGAAAAAATCATGTCCGCCTAACGCCCTTCCCGAAATCCATTCAACTTTATCCGACCATGTCCACCGCCACTCTCGAAGCCCCCGCCCCTGCGGACGCTGAAAAACTCACCAAGAAAGCCCTCACCGCCGACCACCCGACGTGGTGCCCCGGCTGCGGCGACTTCGCCGTTCTCGCCGCCTTCTACAAGGTGCTCGAAAAGCTCCAGTATCCCCACGAGAAGATCGTCTGCGTCGCCGGCATCGGCTGCTCCAGCCGCTTTCCTTACTTCATGAACACGCACGGCATCCACTTCATCCATGGCCGCGCCCTGCCGCTGGCCACCGGTGTCGCTCTCAGCCGTCCGGACGTGCATGTGTTTGTCTTCGGCGGTGACGGCGACGGCTTCTCCATCGGCGGCAATCACCTCAACCACGCCGCCCGCAAAAACATCAAGCTCACCTACGTCATCATGGACAACTTCGTCTATGGCCTGACGAAGAAGCAGACCAGCCCCACCAGCCCGCAGGGTTTCAAGTCCAAGACCGACCCGACCGGCAGCATCGACCGTCCGATCAATCCGATGAAGCAGCTCCTCGCCAGCGGTGCCACCTTCATCGCCCGCACGCACGCCGCGCAGGTGAAGCACATGGTGGACACCTTCGAGCGCGCCATCCTGCACGACGGCTTCAGCGTCGTCGAGTGCCTCAGCGAGTGCACCATGTTCTACTCCGGCTCCTTCGACGACAGCTGGCCGAAGAAGGGCGGCGTCTTTGACATCATCGACGAAACGCAGCACGACGTGACCGACGACGTTGCCGCCTTCCAGATCGCCAACGAACCCGCCCCCGGCAAATTCGGTGTTTACTACCAGGTTCAGCGGCCCACCAAGAACGAGCTCGAGCAAAAATGGATCGACTCCAGCCAGGCCAAACTGGCCGGCATGAGTGGCAAGGACATCCTGCGCAAGCGCATCGAGGTCATGCGTTGATTTGCCAAGGGGGCGACGATTCCCCGCCAACGTAATTTCGGTGGCATGCCGACGCTTCGTCGGCTCTCCATAGCCATGCGCATTCGCACGCTCGATCTCCATTTTCAAAACACGCCCGGCCTCATCGCCTCCTACCTCGTGGAGAGTGGCGGGGAGCATGCACTGATCGAGACCGGCCCCGGCTCCACGCTGCAGACCCTGCGCGCTGCCATCCGCGAGGCGGGCGTGGAGGAAGCCGCCATCAGGAAAGTCTTTGTCACCCACATTCATCTTGATCACGCCGGGGCTGCGGGCTGGTTTGCGCAGCAGGGCGCCACGGTCTACTGCCACCCGAACGCCGCGCGGCATCTCGTGGACCCCTCCCGCCTCATGGAAAGCGCCCGCATGGTTTACCAGGACCAGATGGACGCCCTCTGGGGGGAGATGCTGCCCGCGCCCGCCGGAAACGTCGTGGCCTTGCAGGACGGCGAATCGGTCCGGCTTGGCGACGTGGAGGTCACAGCCTGGGATACGCCCGGTCATGCGCGGCATCACCACGCCTTTGTCGTCGGCGACGTCTGCTTCACCGGCGACGTGGCCGGCATGCGGCTGCAGGACACCCGCTACCTCTCCGTGCCCTCCGCGCCGCCGCAGTTCGACCCCGCGGCCTACGTCCGGTCCGTGGACCGCCTCATCGCCGGCGGGTTCAAGACGCTCTACCTCACGCACTTTGGTCCGGTGCATGACGTCGCGGCGCATTTGCAGGCCTACCGGCCGCGCATTGCCCAGGTGCACGAGCAGGTGGCCGCATGGTTGCAGGAAGGCGTCGGCGAGGAGGAGAATCGCCGCCGCTACCACGATGCCGAGCACGCCCTCGCCATGGTCTGCGGGCTCAGCGAGGCGCAGTGGGAGCAGTGCGAAAAGGGCAACGGCACCGCCATGTGCGCCGACGGCGTGCGCTTGTTTTGCGTCAAGGGCAGGTGAGCCGCCGCCGTCGCGGGCGAGTGCGCAGGAAAGCACTGGGAGGCGCTGTGTGGCTCATTTTGTGCTTGCCGGTGTCATGCCTCATTCACTAGCTTTCCCCGCATGAATTCCGGACGAACACCCCTTTTTCGCCATGTCATGAAGATTCTGGCCGCCGGCATGCCGGAGCAGGCGGGGCGGCGAAGGTTTTTGAAGCAGGCCGCCCTGGCGGGAGCCGGGATGCTGGTGCCGGGCTGTGCGTCGAATCCGGGACCGAAACGCACGGTGGCCATCGTGGGTGGCGGCATCGCCGGGCTCACGGCGGCGTGGCGGCTGGTGGAGGCGGGGCACGCGGTGCATTTGTATGAGGCGGGCGGCCGCACCGGCGGGCGCATGTTCACGCGGCGGGATTTCAATGCGGACGGCCAGTTCGTGGAGCTCGGCGCCGAGCTGATCGACACGAACCACCGGCACATCATCGCGCTGGCGAAGGAGCTGGGCGTGAAGGTGCAAAACCTCCGGCGCGGGGAGCAGGGGCTGGACTTTGTCTGGCTGGACGAGCGCCTGCGCACCGATCACGACATCCCCGCCGCCTTCAAACCGCTGGGGGCAAAGATCGCCGCGGACGCGGACGGACTCTACAATGCGGACGGCGGTTTCACGGACAAGGCTCGCGCTCTGGACCGCGTCTCACTGGCGGCCTACCTCGCGGATCGCGGGCGGGGAGTGGAGCCGTGGGTGATCCAGATGCTCATCGCCGCCTACGAGCCCGAGCTGGGCGCACGGGCCGACCGGTTGTCCTGTCTCAATCTGATCGACTTCATCAATCCCGACGTGTCGGACGGCTTTCAGGTGTTTGGCGACAGCGACGAGGCGTGGCGCATCCACGGCGGGAACGACGCCCTGCCCGCTGCGATCACCGGGCGGCTGCAGGGAAGGATCGGCCTCCATCTCGGCCACAAGCTCACCGGCATCGAGTCGCGTGGGGACGGCATCCGGCTCGCGTTTGACACGAAGGCGGGCGTGAAGACCGCGGAGTATGAGCGCGTGATCCTGGCCATGCCGTTCACCGTTTTGCGCGGGGTTCGCGGCGTGGATGACCTGCCGCTCTCGGCTGCCAAGAAGCGCTGCATCCGGGAGATGGGCTACGGCAGCAATGTGAAGGTCTTCCGCAGCTTCACGCGCCGCGTCTGGCGGGAACGCGTGGAGGGCAGGGACTTCATCTGCAACGGCAGCGTCTTCGCCATGGAGCCCACCTATCAAAACGTGTGGGAGACCAGCCGCGGCCAGCCGGGCGGGCGCGGCATCATCACCAACCTCCTCGGCGGCCGCCGCGGGGAAAACTACTCGGAGGCGATGATGGCCGGTTACCTCGCCGAACTCGACGCCGTGTTTCCCGGCCTGAAACGCGCCTTCGACGGCAGGGGCGCGGCGATGAACTGGCCGAAGCTCCCTTTCGCAAAGGGCAGCTACAGTTGTCCCTTCGTCGGGCAGTACACCTGGATCTACGACGAGTCGCCGAAGCCGGAGCTCGACGGGCGTCTTCTCTTTGCCGGGGAGCACACCAGCACCGTCTCTCCCGGCTTCATGAACGGCGGCGTCGAGTCCGGCGAGCGCGCCGCCCGCGAGGCGATGTGCGCATGACGCCGGCCTGGCGTGCCATCGACGACCTCCACGACCGCAACCGCTATCACGAGGGCAAGACGGGGCACCACGCCAAGAGCCTCTTGTGCGACGCCGAACGCTTGAAGTGAGACGCGGAGGTCAGTGCGGAGCACTGACCGGAGTTCTCTCCACTGATTGGTTCGGCTTCTTTAGTTTCAAGATTTGGTTGTGTGCGAAGACGACAAACATTCCGACCGTGAAAAGAAACACGTGACGATCGCTCCTCTCAACCTTCGAGTCCTCGGGCTCAGCATGAACCAACCTTCACATACTAAGCTGTCTTAGATGCTCTTGGATATCCTCTCGCGATAGACTGATCGACCGCGGAGAATGGGCAAAACGATTCCGAATCGCTTTGATGTGTCGAAGGTCATCCCGGCGCTCCCGTGATATGAGCTTGAAGGCAAACGCGAGGCTAATTCGAGCATCGAAGCTCGCTAAAGGACCAACCTCAAAAAGCCGCTCAACTTCCTTTCTATCCTCCTGCGAATCGACCATGAAGTGCCGAAGGTATGTGGCGAGATAGCTTTCCGCGAAACTACCAGCCATGACTATAGCCGACCGGTCAGACTCTGCGTGAAATTCGGCCACGAAGCTCTGGTAGTCGTTCAGGTCTAGAGCTTGACGCTTCATTCTATGCCGAACATTGAAGATGGTTAACAGATCGTGAGGTTTGTCAGCAGCTTTATCGCCAACGATTTTGTCGGAAAAGTACGGGCTGGGACGCTCATGGGTGTCGCTTTACACTCCTATGCCGTTGCCGGGCAACAAAAATGTGGCTTTACAACGGCATAGGAGGGTAAATTCCATGTGTGAATATTCCAAAGCTCCGAGCCAGGTTTTGACGAGCGCTTGCGTGGGGCGACCCGGCTACAACAGAACTGGTGACAGACGAAGCAGACTTAGGTGGGCTCGTATCGGCAATTCGTCCGCTGGCACTGGAAACGGCATCCGCAGGAGATGGGCACTGCGGAAGTGGCGGCGTTTCTGACGCATCTGGCGGTGAACCGTGGAGTGGCCTGAGGCCGCTGCGGACGTTCGCCGCCCAGTTCGCAACAAGGCCCGCTCGTGCCGCCATCCGGCGGATTTGAAAGACGGTGGAACGAACTCGCATAGCCGCTCCACGAACTCGTATCGCCGCTCACCAAACTCGGGTTGAGGCAAACCGGACTCGGGTTGTGACAAACCGGACTCGGGTTGTGACAAACCGGACTCGGGTTGAGGCAAACCGGACTCGGAGTGAGGCAATCCGAACTCGGGATGAGGCAAACCGAACTCGGGTTGAGGCAAACCGGACTCGGGTTGTGACAAACCGGACTCGGGTTGAGGCAAACCGGACTCGGAGTGAGGCAATCCGAACTCGGGTTGAGGCAAACCGAACTCGGGATGAGGCAAACCGGACTCGGGTTGTGGCAAACCGGACTCGGGTTGTGACAAACCGGACTCGGAGTGAGGCAATCCGAACTCGGGATGAGGCAAACCGGACTCGGGTTGAGGCAAACCGGACTCGGGTTGAGGCTATCCGAACTCGGGTTGAGGCTATCCGGACTCGGGATGAGGCAAACCGAACTCGGGATGAGGCAAACCGAACTCGGGTTGTGGCTATCCGAACTCGGGATGAGGCAAACCGGACTCGGAAAATGATTTTCCGAGTCGGGAAAATGGTTTTCCGAGGAGGCGACAGACATGGTCAGCCGGACTGGAAGACGGGAGACTTGGGGCGTGGGACGGCCGGGCGGGCGTTACTTCAAGGCGCGCAGGCGACGGGAGATCGTGCTGTGATAGAGCGGAATGAGCGCCAGAAAGGCGGGGATCAGCAGCCACGGCGGCCACTCGACCTTGGCGGGCACCTTCGGCGTCTCCGCTGCCTTTTTCTCCGCTTCCTGAATGAAGGGATCCTCGGCGTAGCCGGTGTCATAGGTGTACTCCGGCTCCAGTCCGCTGAAGGGCACCTCCAGCACCTCCCCGTCCTGCTCAAACAGCCCGCGGATCGTCTGCATCGGCCCGGTCTGCTCGAAGATCTCGAAGCCGATCCAGAAGTCCTCCAGCAGCCGCCCGTCCACCGGCACCGTGAAGGTCACGTCCACATTCCGCGCCGAGTAGTCGAATTCCGTCATCGGCTCCGTCTTGTCCGCATCCGGCCACAGCGGCGCAAACGTCACCCGGTCCCCCAGTGCGGCGGTCTCCTGGTTGATGTCCAGCCGGATGTGCCCGTTCAGATACTCCGTGAGCGCAGGCTGCGCCGCCGCCAGTTCCGCCATGCTGATTTTCATGTCGCCGTCCGCGTCGATCCGCACAAAGCGCGTCAGCGTGAAGATGTTGAACGTGAGCCGGATCTCCAGCGCATGCGGCGAGGGCCGCACCCGCATCTCGCTCTGGTCGGCGGGATGGGCGAGGGCGGATGGACGAATGGCGAATGACAGAAGGACGAATGCCGCCGCGAAACGGAGATGCTTCATGACGATGAGGATGCGCTGCGAACTTGTAGGATCCCGGTGGTCAGAAGGCACAGGCCAAGACACACGAAGAGAATCTCATCCCACACGATTGCATCCGGCCCTCCACTCAGAATCTTGAACTGAGCCATGATCGGGATCGCCAAAGCCAGGAAGATGGTCAGCGCCGCGATCACGAACCATCGAAACAGCCGGCTTGAGAGTGCCTCATGGGAAGAAAAGCTGATCAATCCGAAGCCAGTGCTGCTTGTCACCCAGCCCGTGAGAAGTGCCCATGATTCGTCAGGCACGGCATTTCGCACCCAAATCGTCATGCGGGGCAGACGGTTTGCCGGCATCTCTCGCCAGAAGTAGTCAGCCGCCTGATCCAGGTTCATCGCCGCGATGTAAATGACGAACAAAAACCAGCCGAACAACAAGCCCTCCCAGGCGGCCAGCAGCCATCTCGTCCAGTGTTTCTTCGTCTCTTCCTTCATTTTGGTTTCATTGTCATGAACGTGACCGGCTGGGGCGTCAGCAATGGGGAGGCGGGGCGTTTCATGGCTGGCGGGGTCAACGTTGTGATTTTGCCAAGTTTGCCGCGACTTGTGAAGGTGTTTGTCTGCCTCCGGCATGCGTGCTTCATTGTCGGATGACTTCAGCGGAGCCTCACCACATCAGCATTTTCGGCCTCGGCTATGTCGGCGCGGTGACGGCGGGTTGTCTCGCTGAACTCGGGCATCACATCATCGGTGCCGACGTGCAGCAGGCGAAGGTGGACGCCTTCAAATCGGGCATCTCGCCGATCATCGAGCCGGAGCTCGAGTCTCTGCTGCAAAGTGCCCAACGCGGAGGCCGGCTGGACGCCACCACGGACGCCGCAGACGCCGTCCGCCGGACGCAGGTGAGCATCGTCTGCGTCGGCACCCCCTCGCAGGCGGCGGGTCGGCTGAACCTCGAATTCGTTCGCAAGGTCTCCGAGCAGATCGCCGCCGCCGTTCGCGAAAAGGGGCGGCCGCACACCCTTCTGTTTCGCAGCACCATGCTACCCGGCAGCACGCGGGGGATCGTCGGCGAGTTCTTTGCCGATCTCATCGCGGCCGGTCAGTTGAATGTTTATTACTGTCCCGAATTCCTGCGCGAAGGCACCGCCGTGCGGGATTTTCGTGATCCCTCACTCGCTGCCGTCGGCACGCACGACGGCCAGCCCCCGGCGACCCGCGAGGCGCTGGATCTCCTCGGTCCGGACGCGCAGATCCTGCCCTGGGAAGGCGCGGAGCTGCTCAAGTACTCCTGCAACTACTTCCACGCGCTGAAGGTCGGCTTCGCCAACGAGATCGGCCGCATGGCGAAGCATCTCGGCGTCGATGGCGCACGAGTCATGGACGTGGTCTGCCGCGACGAGCGGCTGAACATCTCCCGCTACTACCTGCGGCCCGGGAATCCCTTCGGCGGCTCCTGCCTGCCAAAGGATGTGAACGCTCTCAGCGGTCTGGCACGCGTCGAAGGCGTGAACCTCCCGCTGCTCGACCATGTGATCGCCTCGAACCAGGCGCACCTTGAGGCGCTTATCCAGCAGATCACCGCCAAGGGCACCCGTCGCGTCGGCCTGCTCGGTCTCGCCTTCAAAGCGGACACCGATGACATGCGCGGCAGCGCCATGGTCGCCGTCGCCGAGACGCTGCTCGGTCGCGGCTACGAGCTTCGCATTTTCGATCCCTCCATCAATCTCACGCGCCTCATCGGAGCGAACGAGGCGGAAATCCAGCGTCGCATGCCGCATCTGGCGCAGTTGCTGTGCGACTCCGCCGACCAGGTCGTGCGCGAGAGCGACGTCATCATAGCCTCCCATAAGTGCGTGAACGCGGAATCGCTTCGGGACGTGGCCGGGGCGGGGAAGTGCGTCATCGACGTCAACGGCTGGCCGGAACTCAGGGAGCTGCCCTGGAGCTACGAAGGCGTCTGCTGGTGAGGGAAGTTGCAAGCAGCGCCTTGCGTGCCGCCCGCGTCTCGGCATCATCCGCGGACCATGCCGACTACCAACCATATCGTCCCCACCGAAGCCCACAACGACCTCGTCCGCGCCGCCTACCGGCATCGCGGCTACACGGAAGCTGAAGCGCAGGACGGCGCACGGTTTTGCGAGATGGCCTCCGCGCACGGCATCCGCACGCACAACGCCATCAAGGCGCTCCACCTCGACCACCTCTTCGGCAGCGCCACCGGCGGCTGCAAGCCCGGCGCGGAGATCGAAGTGATCAAAAAGAACTTCGCCGCCAGCGAGGCCTGGGACGGCAAACTGAAGCTCGGTCAAAGCGTCGCCTTCAGCGCCATGGAGCGCTGCATGGAGATGGCGGACAAGTACGGCATCGGCCAGGTCAGTGTGGACAACGCCTTCCACTACCTCTGGGGCGGCGGCTACGTCATGGATGCGGCCAAGAAAGGCTACATCGCCTACACGAACTGCACCTCCACGCTCGGCGAGGTCGTGCCCTTCGGCGGCAAGTTCCCCGTGCTCGGCACCAATCCGCACTCCTGGGGCCTGCCCACGCAGGACGCCTGCGGCTTCCCCATCGTCATCGACTGGGCCACCTCCACCGTGGCCATGGGCCGCGTGCAACAGCTCAAGCGCGAAGGCAAACCGCTGCCTCCCGGTGCTGCCGTGGACAAGGAAGGCAAGCCCACCACCGACGCCAACGAAGCCGCGTGGCTGCTCCCCTTCGGCGCGCACAAAGGCTACGGCCTCTCCCTTCTCATCGAAGTCATGGGCGGCATGATCGGCGGCGGCCTGCCCACCCTGCGCGGCGGCGGTGCGCATCCCGACATCAAATCCCAGCCCTTGCCTGCCGGCGAGAAGCGCACCTCATCCTTCTACTTCCAGGTCATCCACCCCGACGCCATCAGCACCGGCCTCTTCTCCAACGGCCGCAGCTTCTCTGAAAACGTCAAAGCCGTGATCGACGACATCCTCGGCCACGGCAACGAAGGCTGCATGCTCCCCGGCCAGCCCGAAGCGCAGAATGCCGCCCATACCGCCAAAGCCGGCGGCCTGCTCTTCAGCACTGCGGAAGTCGAGGCGCTCAACGAAATCGCCGATGAAGTCGGAGCAAAACGCTTCGACATCGCCGCCCTGGGCACCTACGACCTGCCATAAAAGGGCCACCCCGGCCGCCCGATCCCAAGCGCTCTCCATGGTCTTCGACTGTATCGAGGTCTTCTACAAACTCGTGCGACTCCACAGCTCCCGGGGCTCGCAATAACTGTAGAGCCGCCTTCGACGTTTCCATCAAAAACAAGCGGACCCACTTTTCGCGTCCGCGCTTTCGAAGAAAAATCAGAAAGTGCGCATGCCGAGCCAAGCCGGGTTCGGCCATGACGAACTCGTCGCCATCAATCGGGCAAGTCTTGGTCCTTTGTCTCGGGCAGGAATGAAAGCACCCCCACGCCAACGAGGAAGAGACAGCCGAGCAGGGCGATGGCATTCGGCAGCGAGGTCCAGGTTTTCACATAGCCGGAGAGTACGAGCATGGGCGCGGCGATGAGGCGACCGGCGTTGAAGCAGAAGCTGGCGCCGGTGGAGCGCAGGTGATTGGGAAACAGCTCCGGGAAGTAGATGGCGTAGCCGGAATGGATGCTGAGCGTGACAAAGCCGAACAGCGGCAGCATCACGAGCATCTGCCAGTAGCTCTGCGGCAGGTAGCAGACGGCCAGCACCATGACGAAGCTGAGGATGTGCATGAGGGCGAAGGTGGGCTTGCGCCCGAAGCGTGCGCAGATGGGGCCAAAACTGAGCTGGCCGATGCCGGCTCCGATGACCTGAACGATGCCGTAGGCAAAGCGCGCCTGCTTTTCAGCGTCGTCGGCGGGCACGTCGAGACTGAGCAGGAGCTTGCGGGTGAGATCCTGCGTGGCGACGCAGACGCCCCAGAAGGTCCCCAGACCGACGGCGGCCAGCAGCATGCCGAGCAGGGCCCGCGTGCGCCAGCGGGCGTTGCCAAAGAGTTCGGCGAAACTGCCCATGGGCTTGCCGCTGTCCCGGGCCTCCTGCCATTTCTCCGGCTCCCGGATCGAGCTGCGCACCCACAGCGTGAGCAGCGCTGGAAGGATGCCGATCAGATAGGCGATGCGCCACTCGTTCTCGACGCCCATGGCGGTCAGCGTGGCCAGCCAGGTGCCGAGGACTCCCGTGGCGTGAAAGATGCCGCCCGCATGCGTGCGGGCATGCTTGGGGAAGATTTCAGCGACGAGCGCGGCCGCCACCGCCCACTCGCCGCCGACGCCCATGGCGACCAGAAACCGCAGCACGCCGACGTGCCAGAGCTCGGTGGCGAAGTAGGTCAGGCCTGAGAAGATGGAGTAGAAAAGGATCGTCAGCACCATCACCGGCTTGCGGCCCATCTTGTCGCCGAGCGAGCCGAAGAGCAGCCCGCCGAAGGTGCCACCGGCGAGGAAGATGCCGAGGAAGAAATCGCCCCACTGCTGCGCCTCCGGATCCCCGGGCTTCACGCCGAGGATGTCGGAGAGCATCGCTCCGCGAGTCAGGTTAAAAAGCTGCCCCTCAAAAGCGTCAAACACCCAGCCGAGGGAAGCGACGAATAGGACGAGCCACTGGTAGCGGGTGACATTGGAGTACCATTTCATGATTTTAGTGAAGTTTTAGGTTGGCCGTTCTCGGTTCCCGGACAAATCGGCTGTCGCGTCATTCTTTTAGCAGCTAACAGCGAACCGTGACCAGAGAACTCTCCTTTCCTCCTTCCGTCCGGCTGGTGCAGAGCCTCGACGAACTCGTCGCGACGCGCTTCGCCGATGGCGTGAATGCCTTGTGCTGGCTGCGGAGCCTGGAAGGAGACTTTGCCGAGGTGGCGGCGGGCTTGGACGTCGAGATTGGGATCACGCAACTGGATGAGGTGAGCCTCCTGGGGCTGCGGCTGAGCGCGGCGGGTCAAAGGGCGGTTCGTGTGATTATGGAGGACCACCGGCTCCTCACCGAACTCGGGCTTCAGCCCGAACTGAACTGCGTTCACGGCTATCCACCCGGAGATCCCTCCGCTCCAATGCGTACGGACGTTTGTTCGTTCCACGTGGACAGCGCCACCTGCGAGGCGGACACCTACTTGTGCACCTACTTCGGCGCATCGTCGGAAGGACTGCCGAGGGAGCAGGCGGTGAGGAGTGTGGATGTGCCGGAGACGCGGGCGCGACTGCTCGATGCCTACGGCGGTGTTGACGACGAAAATTTCTCCGAGTGGTTGAACGCCCGCCATTACGATCTGCACTTTGCGCCGCTGCCGGGCGCCGAGCCGTTCACCTTCGGAATGGGAAATCTCTGGCGCGTGGCCACGCTGCATCCCGGCTGCGCCGTGAAGGCGTGCATTCATCGCGCACCTGATCCGCTGCCGGGTGAAAAACGGCTGCTGCTGATCAGTTAAAGCCGCAGGGGGATGGTGATGACCTCGCATGCGCGCCATATCAGACAGGCAGAGTCGTTCCGGGAATGGCGACGGGATACCACCCGTCCTCATCAGGCATCACGGGCGGTGCGGTTTCCCAGGTGATGTTGTCCGGCGCAAGCACCTCCTTTGAATTCAGCGCCTGCTCCCAGGTGATGACCTGCCCGGTGTAGGTGGCCATGCGGCCCATGACAGCCATCATGGTCGAGTAGGCGGCGTATTCAGCATCGACGCGCAGACCGCCGGTGCGGATGTTTTCAAAGAAGGTGTTGTGTTCGAGCTGGTAGGGGTCTTCCCGGTTGCGCACACGCTTGCCGCCGGGCGGTTCGCCGTTGATGAGAAACTTGCCGCCGTTGGCCAGGTCGGCGCTGCCTTTGACGCCGTGGAAGTGCTCGCTCACATCGCGTGCGCACTTGCCGCCGATCTGGCAGCACTGGCTCAGCAGGCGGAAGCCGTTGTCGTATTCGAATTCGACGGTGTGGTGGTCAAAGATGGTGCCGTTTTCCTTCGCCCGGCGCACCTGGCGGCCACCCTGGCCCACCGCTTTCACGGGCATCCTGCCCTGCAGCACCCAGTTGGCCACGTCGAGATTGTGGCAGTGCTGCTCCAGGATGTGATCGCCGCTCATCCAGGTGAAAAAGTACCAATTGCGGATCTGGTAATGCAACTCGCTCTCGCCTTCTTCACGCGGATAGCCGGGACGCGACGAGCCATTCCAATAAGCGCGCCCGTAAACGAGATCGCCGATCTCACCATCGTGGATGCGCTTCACGACATCGGCGTAACCCGGATCATAGCGGCGCTGAAAGCCGACGCAGACGTTCAGCTTCTTCTTCTTGGCCTCTTCCGCCGCAGCGAGGACACGTTTCACGCCCATCGCATCCACCGCGACCGGCTTCTCCATGAACACATGCTTTCCGGCCTTGATCGCCTCTTCGAACAAGAAGGGGCGTGGTCCCGGCGGTGTGGTAATGAGTACGACGTCGGCGAGATCGAAGGCCTTCTTGTAGTCCTCGAAGTTCGTGAAGACCTGATCCGGCGGCACATCGACCTGGCCTTCGTGTTTGGTCTTCAAGATGTCGAGCGCCGCCTGCGCCTTGCCTTCCAGCGGATCGACCAGCGCGACGAGTTTGATCGTCGATCCGGCTGTGAGCGCTTGATTGCAGGCTCCCGTGCCGCGTCCGCCGCAGCCGATGAGGGCGATCTTGATGTCACTGCTGCCGCCAGCGGCGAAGGCATGCGTGGCAGCCGTCATGGCCGTGGTGGTGAGGAATGTGCGGCGCGTGCTCATGGTTGGATTGGTTTAAAACTTCAGCATCTCACCCACAGGCAGCGGCTTGCCTTGGCGGATGGATTCTTCGGCGACGAGGCAGAGGCCGGCGCTCCAGAGACCGTCCAGGCCGGTGGCGATGGGCTTCTTGCCGCTGCGGACCATGTCGATGCACTGGGCGATCTCGGCGCGGAGTTCGAAGACTTCGCCGCTATGAGTTTCGATTTTGACCTGCTCGAGGTTCTCGCCGTCGAAGACTTTGAGAAAGTAGTCGGGCTCCAGCGTGCGGTCGAGCGCTCCGCTCCATCCGGCCCAGAGTGCGCCCTTCGTGCCGCTGACCTTCACCGTTTGATGATGCTCAAAGGCAGCGAGGGTCTGGGAAACGACCGCGTAGCTGCCGTTCGGGTATTTGAACATGGCGCTGAAGTTGTCGAACAAGGTCGGGCGCTGCGGATCGCGGGAGTTGCCGTAGGCGTAGAGCTCCACGGGATCGCCGCTGCCTTCGAGATACCAGCGGGCGAGGTCGAAGAAGTGGATCGGCTCTTCGAGCACCCAACTGCCGACGCGACTTTGATCGTAACGCCAGCCGGAAGCGCCCTGGCGGTAAGGTTTGCGCGAAAGCTCGACGAGCACGTATTGCGGATCGCCGATGGTGCCGCGCTCGATGATCTTTTTGATCTCACCCCACTGCGAAGAGAGACGGAGTTCATGACCGACGGCAAGGTGCACGCCGTACTGCTTCGCACCGGCGACGATGGCTTTGCAATCGTCGAGCGTGATGGCCATCGGCTTCTCCAGTAGGACGTGTTTGCCTTTCGACATGGCGGCGAGTGCGATCTCGCGATGCGTGTGGCTCGGCGTGGCGATGTCGATGATGTCGAACTCGGCCTGCGCGATCATTTGCTCCGCCGAGGCGAAGATTTTCGCGTCGGGATAGGTAGATGCGGCTTCAGCGCGGGTGCCTTCTGTGGGCGCTGTGATGGCGACGAGTTGAGCGTCGGGATTGTCGTGAATCGATTTGGCGTGGAGTTTTCCCCAGGCGCCGAATCCGGCGAGGGCGAAGCGAACAGGTGATGACATATCAGTGACGGGGAGCGGTGGTGAGCGGTGTGACGGGATCGGCGACGCGGCGGCCTTGAAGTTCATTCAAGCGGCAGGTCGGGAGTTTGGGAAGAACATACTTGGCGAAGAGATCGCATTCATCGAGGTGCGGGTAGCCGCTGAGGATGAAGGCGCGAATGCCCATGTCCATGTAGCGGTTGAGTTTGGCGAGCACCTGGTCGGGATCGCCGACGATGGCGCTGCCGCAGCCGCTGCGGGCCAGACCGACGCCACTCCAGAGATGGTCTTCGATGTAGAGATCCTTCGCCTGGGCGCGGAGTTCGTCCTGGCGTTGCACGCCAAAGCTCTGGCTGTCCTGTGAGCGTGCTTTGATCTCGGCACCTTTCGTGGCGTCGAGTTTGGAGATGAGGCGATCAGCAGCGGCACGCGCTTCGGCTTCGGTTTCGCGCACGATGACGTGTCCGCGGAAGCCGAAGTCGATCTGGCGGCCATAGGCGGCGGCTTTTTCGGACATGCCGCGCATCGTTTCGGCGATGCGATCTTCCGTCTCCGGCCACATGAGGAAGACGTCGCAATGCTTGGCGCACAAATCCTGCGCGGCGGGCGAGATGCCGCCGAAATAAAGCAGCGGGCCGCCATTCTGCTGATAGGGCTTGGCGGGTTCGGTGTTCGGCAGGCTGATGTTGTAGAACTCGCCCTTCCATTCGAACGGGCCGTCGGTGCGCCACAGGCCTTGCAGGATCTGGATGATCTCACTGGCGCGGGCATAGCGCACTTCGTTGCTCTCCTTCATGCCGGGCATGTCGGAGGAGATGATGTTGATGCACAGCCGCCCTTTGGCGATGTGATCGACGGTGGCGAGGGCACGTGCGAGCATCGGCGGCCAGACTTCGCCCATGCGCAGGGCGACGAGTTGATTGATCTGCGTGGTCTGCGGCGCCATCGCAGCGGCAAAGGCCAATGCGTCCTGCCCGGCGATCCAACCGGAGGGGAGAAGGATGTTCTGATAGCCGAGCGCGTCGGATTTTTTCACGATGTCGCCGCAGTGCTCGTAGTTCGAGCGCAGGGAACCATCGGGGACGCCGAGGAATTCATAATCGTCGGAGCAAAGCGCGGAAAACCACGCGACTTCGCATTGGCGGTCAGGGGTGCGAATGGGAGGAGGTGTCATAGGGTGCGGATGCGGATGTTGCGATAGCGGACGGTGCCGGTGAACTTGCCGCCGTGGATCTGGAGACCGATGTGGCCGGTGGCGGGATGCACACTGGCGGGTTCGGTGTGCTGCATGATTTGTTTGCCGTTCACCCAAGTGGTGATGGTGGGCGGATCACCCGTGATGCGGGCGCGGACCTCGTTCCATCCACCGACGTGCCAGAAGTTCGTCCACGAATCCGGCGGCACCGGGCATGGATGCGCCTCATTTTCATTGAGCGTGGTCACGTCCGGAGTCTCGCCAAAGGTGTAGTTCCGCACGCCGCGTCGCTTCCAGATGCCTTCACCGAGAATGCCACCGATGGTGCCACCTTGGTGATAATCGATGAGACATTGGTAGGCTTTGCCATCCTCGGTGCAGCGCAGGAAAATGCCGCTGTCGGGACCGAAGTCATTGTTCGTCTCCAAGACAACTTCAAAGTCGCCGTAAACGGCCTCCGTGATCAGCAGGCCGCCATTTCCGGGCGTGTCTTGATCACCCAAGATTACGCCGTCTTCCACGCGCCAGTTGCCGGCGGTCGTGTTCTTGCTGGCGCGGCTGTGGGGGCTCTTGGCGGTGGGTTTCCACCCCTTCAGCGTCTTGTTGTCGAAAAGCGGTCGCCAGGCAGCATCTTCGGCCTTGGAAAAGGTCGGGACGACGCTGAGGCCGATGAGTGAAAGGAGTTGGCGACGAAGCATGAGCGCAGGCTAGGTTTATTTATTCCAATATTGCAATATGTGACTGGACACAGATTCGAAGCAAGGTCAATTTCGCAAAATGAGCACTTCGTCGGCCAATCCCCGCATCGCCATCCTTGGCGGAGGCTTCAGCGGCATCCTGACAGCGGTGAATCTGGCGCGCATCGGTGAAACTCAGCCGCAGATCACCATCGTCAACGAGCATCGCCCCACGGGTCGAGGCGTGGCCTACGGCACGCGGCGGATCGAGCATCTGCTCAACGTGGCAGCCAGAAACATGTCCGCTTTTCCCGATCAGCCTGATCATCTGGTGAACTGGTTGCGCACGCGGAGTGACTTCGATCTGACGCCGGACAACGAACTGCGGGAGCGCTTCATCCCGCGCATGATCTACGGCGACTACCTGAAGTCGCTGGCGCATCACTACCTGCCCACGGCTGAGTTTGTGAAGGATGAGGCCGTCGATGTGGATGCGGATGGAAAGATCACGCTGGCTTCAAGCGGCACGCTGCACGCTGATCGCATCGTCTTGGCCACGGGCAACGAAGCACCGGCGGACCTCCCTGGATCGGAGAAGCTGCGCGAACATCCTGCCTGGGCGGGCAATCCGTGGCTGCCCTGGCACGAGAAGCTGCCGCCGGACACGGGCACGATCGTGCTTCTCGGCACCGGGTTGACGACCGTGGACGCCATCATCACGCTGCGAGCGCTCGGCTGGCTGGGGCGCATTCATGCCGTTTCGCGTCACGGCTGGCTGCCACACGCGCACTTTCGCGGGATCGATTATCCCGACTTTCCTCCCGCGGATGTCGATCCAGCCACACTCGGTTTGGAAAAGCTCATTGCCTTGATGGAGCAGCACTGCACACGCTTGAGGGAGTTGGGGGCAAATCCCGCGATCATCGTGGACAAGATGCGGCCGCACACGCAACGCATCTGGAAGAACTTCACGCTGGAAGAGCGCCTGACCTTCGCTCGTCAATACGCGGCGCGTTGGAACGTGCTGCGGCATCGCATCGCGCCGGAAATCCACGCGCAAATCACCAGCGCACAGCTTACCGGTCAGCTGCAGGTGCACGCCGCGAACATCGAGCGAGTCGAGGCATGTGGCGATCAGGTGCGAGTCGTTTTGAGCAACGGCAAGCAGATCGACGGCGATCTCGTTTTAAACGCCACCGGTCCGCAGACGCGATTCACCGCCACGCGCTCCGTTTTGCTGCAAAACCTGCTCAAGCGCGGCTTTATCGCACCTGACGACATGGACATGGGCGTGCGCATGGACGACGATCACACTGTCCTTCGCGTGGATGGATC
The DNA here is from genome assembly GCA_964452755.1 of uncultured Prosthecobacter sp. Lineage (GTDB taxonomy): Bacteria > Verrucomicrobiota > Verrucomicrobiia > Verrucomicrobiales > Verrucomicrobiaceae > Prosthecobacter. The sequence goes on from CAYVQY010000005.1 coordinate 354,166, forward strand.
TCGATCGGACAAACTGCTCGCGCTTGGGCCATTGCTGCGCGGCACCTTTTGGGAAACGATCGCCGTGCCTGAACTGCGCGGGCAGGCGCGGCGCGTGGCGGAAACGATCCTGGGACAGAGTTCGGAATCGGCAATGGCAACACCGGTGATGATGGAGTACATGATCTGAAGATGAGAAGTCCCGAAGAGCTCCGAGAAAACCTGGCCAGAGCCATCCTGCACGTGCGCAGCGGCCACGCCACATCCCGCCGGACGCTGGCGGATGCGCTGCGGCTTTCGCCCAGCACCACGGGTGACTATGTAGATCAGCTGATCGCCAGCGGCCACCTGATCGAGTCGGGCCTGGAGCAGGGCCGGATGGGCAGGCCGAAGAGGCTCCTGCGCACGGTGCCGGGCGCCGGGTGGTATGCCGGGATCGAGTTCAATGCGGAACGCGTGCAGGCGGTCTGCGTGGATTTTTCCGGCGTGAAGACCAGGACCCTCACTCGCACACTGGCGGACGATGCCACGGCGAAGTCGGTGATGTCCGAGATCGACGCGCTTATCGCCGAACTGAAACGCGGCGCAGCCGGTCCGCTGCTGGCCATCGGCGTGGGAGCGCCGGGGCTCGTCGATCCGGCGGCGGGCGTGGCGCTGCATTACTCCTTCCTGCCCGACTGGCGGAACGTGCCGGTGCGCGAGGAGCTGATGAAACGCTTTCACGTCCCCGTGATTCTCGAGAACAATCTGCGCGTCATCGCCCTGGCGGAGCGCTGGTTTGGCGGCGGGCGCGAGCTGGACGATTATGTCATTCTTGGGCCGCGCAGCGGATTCGGCATCGCGGTCATGAAGCACGGCCGGCTGATTGACGGCCAGCATCATGCCACGGGTGAGATCGGCCGCTGGGTGTGGCCGCTGACGGGCGCGGGTGGAGAGATGCACGACGCCCTCTCGTCTCCGGCCGTCTGGCGCAGGCTCGCCGGGGTAGGTGGCCGCGCACGGCTGCCGGGGGATCTGCACGGTGCGCTTTATTCCCTGGCCGAAGTCCGCGGCGCGGCGTGGGACGGCATCGTGGAGGACTATGCGCGGATCATAGGGCTGCTGCACCTTCTGCTCGATTCCAGCGCCTACTTTCTGCACGGTCCGCTCACGGCACTCGGTGCCCGGTTTTGCGAGGCGGTTACCCGTCAGTCCGTCGTCCTGATGCCGGCTCTCAGCCAGATGCCGCCCAAGATGGTCACTTCATCCCTCGGAGATGATGCAGGTGCCTTGGGAGCGGCCAGTCACGCGATGGAAGCCTGGCAGCCGGTGGTGGCGTGAGTTCCGCCTCATTATCACAAGGCCGCACGATACAGCTCCACGAAGTCATCGACGCTCGGGACGCGTGGATTGAACTGGGCTGTCCACTGTTTGGCGGCCATTTCGGCGAGGTCGCGGATGTTTTCCTCCCTAACGCCGTAATCGGAAATGTTACGTGGCATCTTGGCTTCCCAGAGCAGCTCGCTGACTCGGTCGGCGAGGTCGCCGTCGAAGTAGCTTTCATACACGGCGGCAATCTCCGGTAGTTGTGAGTTGTAGCGGATGACGTGTGGCAGCATGACACCGACGGCTTCTCCGTGGACGACGTTGAACCTAGCGGTGAGCGGGTTGGCGCAGGAATGGGCGGCGCCGAGCATGCTGTTTTCGATGGCGGTGCCCGCGTAGGCGGCGCCAAGGAGCATCATGCCGCGTGCTTCGATGTCTTTCGGGTCGCGCAGCACGCGGCTGAAGCCCGCGTGGCAGAGGCGGAAGCCCTCGCGCGAGTAGAGGGAGGAGAAGGCATTCCGCTTGTTCGTGACGGCGGTTTCGAGCGCGTGGGAGATGGCGTCGATGCCGGTGCAGACGGTGACGCGCTCAGGCTGGGAGACGGTGAGTTCCGGGTCGAGGATGGCGACTTTTGCCGCAGCCTTGGGATCGCCGCAGGCCATCTTGACGTGCGTTTCGGCGTCGGAGATGAGCGCGTAGCTCTGGCATTCGCTGCCGGTGCCTGCGGTGGTCGGGATGGTGATCAGCGGCAGCATGGGCTTCGTGGCTTTGCCGGTGCCCCAGTAGTCGTGCATGCGGCCGCCGTTGGTGAGGATGAAGTTGCACCCCTTGGCGGTGTCCATGCTGCTGCCACCACCAAGGCCGATGATGATGTCCGCCTTGAACTCGGCGGCGACCGCGACGCAGGCATCGACATCCACGGTGCTGGGATTCTCCCGCACCTCTCCGAACACGCGGGTTTCGAGTCCGGCCTCGACGAGAAAGCTGACGGCGCGGACGACGTAACCGGCCCCGACAATTCCCGGATCACTCACCACCAGCGCACGGGTGCCGCCAGCCTCGCGCGCCATTTCACCGATGCGGGCGAGTGTGCCGTTTCCGTAGATGAGACGGGTGCGGGGCTGATGATCGAAAGGGGCGAGGGACATGATAAGGGCAGGGAGTGCCGGGTTGGCTTCGCGGCTGCACAGCCGGCCGTCGGATGGATGAATGATGGCTGGAAGCCATCACTCCTTGTTTTAGGCGCAGTCGATGGAGCGGCGCTTGTAGAGGAACTCGAACATGTTGCCCTCGTGCGGCTGGTCCCAACTGATCTTCATCGTGCTGATCGGCCCGATGTTGAGGCGGTCGATGTCGCCGCATTCGAGCAGTTCACTGATGAAGTCCGCGTCCTCGGTGATCGCCGTGACGATGAGGGAGTAGCCGATGCGGCCGAGGACCTCGTCCTGCGGCACTTCCAGTACGCTGGCGTAAGGGCAGAGGAACTCGCGGTTGGCCAGGGGGTGCTTGTTGTCGGAGCACCAGATGATGGAGGGGCGCAGGAAGGTGCCGCCGTGGAATTCCACCTTGCGCGGGCCGTCGCGGAATTTCGCGGTCATGTCCTCGGCACCGGGCGTTTTGAGATCGTTGTCAATGGCGCTGTCGATGTAGTCGGCCATTTTTACGTTTGCGAAGCCGGCGAGGCGCGCGTTTTCGTCCTCGGAGGTGGTGGGCATCACTGGACCGAGACGCTCGGCGAGTGCTTCGGCGATTTCCCTGCCATACTTCGGCACGATGACAGCGCTGGCATTGATGCAGGAGCGACCGCCGTTGTCGCTGATGGAGGCGACCATGACGTCGAGGTAGTCCTTCCAGTTTTCGATCTTGTCCTCGCCGATGATGATTTTGCTCCAGCCCGGTCCGTGGACCTGAACGGCGGGGTTGCCTTCATACATCTTCGCCATCGCCACATCGCCGAAGACTAGGTTGCGACCGCTGAGTTTGACGACTTCGCCGCTGCCTTCGTGGTCGGTGGGGTAGAAGCCAAAGGCCTCCGGTGGTGCACCGGCGGCGATGAAGGCCTGGATGAGGCGGTAGGGCGTCCAGGGTTCTTCGCGGCCCGGCTTGATGACCACGGGAATCTTCAGGGCGATGGCGGGCAGCCAGAGGGAATTCACCGCCGGCGAGTTGCTCGGCATCACGAGGCCGAGGGACTTCGTGGTAGGAAAATACGACACAGGGCAGCCGGACTGCGTGCCGAATCCGCGGTCGATGACGCTCAAATCGAGGCCGCGGGTGAGGCCGTTGAGGATCATCTTCATGTTCGTCAGGGCGAAGTGCAGCTTGGCCATGTTGCGCTTCACCATCACATGCGGCAGACCACTGGTGCGGGAGAGCGTAGCGACGTATTCGTCGGGGGACTGCGTGTGCCCCTTGTCGCCCAGCGGCAGGGTGCCGTTGAGAAAGAGTTCGCCGGCTTTGGCGGTGATCTCGATCAACTGCTCGACCGTGAATTTCTTCAATGCCGCCCGTGCCTCGCCGATCTTCGCCAGATCCTTGCGCACGATGCCCGCATTCACCTGGCTAATTTCGGCGCAGACCTCGCCGGACTTGTGGTCTTTGACCTGTGCCTTGTCGAGGGACTCATAAGGGCGGCCTTTGCGGAGAGCGGGGAGATGCGGGAGGGACATTTGTCGGTGGTAGTTGGGGGGAACTGGGAGGTTTACGAGCGCCGGACACGCGGGGCAAAGAAAAACTGGCGGCGGGGCACCAGTCTTTCAGGTGGATGCGGAGGGGCGTTGGTCCTCCGGGATCAGGTCGAACAGACGTGGGGAATGACTGGAGTAATAGGGGTAGCCGGAGTGCGGCGGGTCCGCCCTGCCGGCAGGGTTGTAGCGCCAGTGCTTGTACATCCACAACCAGCACTCGGGATGCTCGCGAATGGCCTGCTCGAAGTGGTTCCAGACGCGCTGCGTGACTTCACGGGTGTCGTCCTCGGGTTTCGGCTGGATGACTTCAAAAATGTTCACTTCATAATTGCCGTCATCGAGGGGGCGGCACACTCCTGTCATGATGGAAAGTCCGAGTCGCTTGGCCAGCTCCACATGCAGCGTCGGCACGCATGTCCACAGACCGAAGCACTGAATGGCCGCCGCTGCGCGCCCGGGCGCGATGTTTAGGTCCGTGAGCAGTCCGGCGTGGCCTTGGCGCTTCAGGGCCTTCATGAGCTTCAGCATGGCATTTTCCTGGGGAATGACCTCGTGGCCGGAGTGCTGCCGCAACCGCTTGAAGATGCGCGTGATCGTGGGGTTTTTGAAATTCTGGGCCACGACGGTGAACTTGAAGCCCCGGAAGCCCCAGACCATGCTCACGAGTTCAAAATTGCCGAAATGCGGCGTCACCCACACGCCACCGGTCTGGCGGGCACGTTCCTCGTCTTCCAAATTGGGGAGATGAATGGCGAAAAACTGCTGCCAGGTGTCGGCCGTGAGCCTGGATGACCAGAAGAGGTCGAGGAACGTGCGTGCAAAGACCTGATATGACTTGCGGGCGATGCGGGCACGCTCCGCAGGCGTGTAGCGCTCGCCGAAGGCGCAGCGGAGATTGTCCAGGGCCGTCTTCCGCCCGCGAGAGTCCGCTAGATAGGCCACGAAGCCGATGCCGCGCGCCAAAGCCAGGATGAGGCGGCGCGGCAGCCGTGGCAGCAGCCATGCGGTCGATTCGATGAGGACGGTTTCAAAGAAATAGCGGAGCTTCTTCAAGAGGCGTTTGGTGTTTGGGAAAATCGCGTTACGATGGCCCATGCCTTCGCCCAACCTCAACAACATTCTCAAGCGAATCCTCAAGCAGCCGACCGCTCCTTTTCACGAGTATCATGTTCGTGCCGAGATCGAGGCGCTGCTGAAGGACTGCCCGAATGTGAAGCTCAAGCGTGACAAGTTTGGCAACCTGCTGGCCACCTACCGCAACGGCAAATCCAAGAGCAAGCCCACTTGGGTGTTCGCCGCTCACATGGACCATCCGGGCTTCGTGAAGCCCGAGGGCAGCACGAAGCGGGACGATTGGGAGTTCCTCGGCGGCGTGCCGCAGGATTCGGTGGATTCAGGAGTCGCCCGGGGGCTGCGCAAGGCGAAGGGCAGGATCGCCACCTGGAATTTCCCCGTCAAAATCACTCCCAGCCGCATCGAGGCCACCGCTTGCGATGACCTCATCGGCTGCGCCGCGATCGTGATGACCTTTCTCGAACTCGCCAAGCTGAACATTCAAACCACCGTTCATGCGGTATTCACCCGTGCGGAAGAAGTCGGCTGGCTCGGCGCCTGGCATCTCGCCCAAAAGTGGCCTTTTGGTAACGACTGCGTGTTTCTTTCCATCGAAACCAGCCGTGCCGTCAATGGAGCCGTCATGGGCGGCGGACCGGTGATCCGCGTGGGCGATCGCATGTCGATTTTTGATCGCGAAGCCGTGGCCGTCCTCATGACCACCGCGAAGGAGCAGGCCCTCCGCGTGCAGCGCTGCCTGCTGGATGCGGGCGCCTGCGAGGCCACGGCCGTGCAGGCGGCGGGCATTCGCAGCGCTGGCATCTCGGTGACGCTGGGCAATTATCACAATCTCGACGAATCCCGGCGGATCGCCCCGGAGTTCGTGATGATGGACGACGTGAAGTCGATGATTCACCTGCTGAAGGCTCTCGTCGCCACCAAGCACGACGGCATCGGCGAGCGCACGATCCGCGAGCGCGTGGAAATGCGCATGGCCGAGCATGCCGGGCATTTCGAGGCGGGGTCGAAGCTGTTTAAGTGATTTGTTTCAAGTTTCAGGTTCCGGTGGCTGGAACTTGAAACCTGTAACTTTAAACTTGGAACTTGGCCCGCCCTCGCCTTCTTCCGCGCCCCTATGTCCAGCGAGCAGCAGCGTAAAGCTTTCCCATTTTCCGAGTTTGAACCGAAGTGGCAGGATGTGTGGGAGGCGAAGAAGGCCTTCCGCACGCCGAACCCCGGTGATGCCGACTTCGATGCCTCGAAGCCGAAGTACTTCGTGCTCGACATGTTTCCGTATCCCAGCGGCGCGGGTCTGCACGTCGGGCATCCCGAAGGCTACACCGCCACGGACATCATCGGTCGCTTCAAAAAGATGTCCGGCTTCAATGTGCTGCACCCGATGGGTTGGGATGCGTTCGGCCTGCCGGCGGAGCAGTACGCCATCAAAACCGGCCAGCATCCGCGCACGACGACGGAGAAGAACATCGAAGGTTTCCGCGGCCAGTTGAAGCGCCTCGGCTTCGCCTACGACTGGGATCGCGAGGTGAACACCACCGACCCCGGCTACTTCAAATGGACGCAGTGGATCTTCCTGAAGCTCTACAACTCGTATGTGAATGACGAGGGCAAAGCCCGCCCCATCGCCGAACTCGAAGCGCAGGGCCTCAGCCGTGAAGAGATCGACCATCGCCGTCTGGCTTACGTTTCCTCCGCGCCGGTGAACTGGTGCCCGGAACTCGGCACCGTGCTCGCGAATGAGGAAGTCGTGGACGGAAAGAGCGAAGTCGGCGGTTTCCCCGTCGAGCGCCGCCCGATGCGCCAGTGGATGCTGCGCATCACCGCCTTCGCGCAGCGTTTGATCGACGAACTCGACGGTCTCGACTGGCCGGAGGGCATCCGCATGCTGCAACGCAACTGGATCGGCCGCAGCGAAGGTGCGGAGGTGAAATTCAAGGTCGCTGGCAGCGACGAAACGATCACCGTCTTCACCACGCGGCCCGACACGCTGTTTGGTGCGACTTACATGGTGCTCGCTCCCGAGCATCGCCTCGTCGATGAAATCGTCACCGAGGAGCAACTCGCCGCCGTCGAGGAGTATCGCGAAAAAACCGCCCGCAAGAGCGATCTGGAGCGCACCGAACTCGCCAAGGAAAAATCCGGCGTCTTCACCGGCGCTTACGCCATCAATCCGGTCAACGAGGAGAAAATCCCCATCTGGATCGCCGACTACGTGCTCCAAGGCTACGGCACCGGAGCCATCATGGCCGTGCCCGCGCATGACGAACGTGACTTTGAGTTCGCGACGAAGTTTGAGTTGCCGATAAAGCCTGTTATCGGCCTTGCGCTGCCCAAAGCGTTTGATGGCTCAAAGGGCTACAAGAGCTACGGCGTCGACAATGTTCATGTAATGGTGGATAACGCCGAAGTGACTGTGTACACCTACACTGAGGTTTGCACTTCAGAAGAAGGCATTGCTGTTAATTCTGCAAATGCAGAAATCAGCTTGGATGGTCTGAATACATCCGATGCGAAGAAGAATATCACCGCCTGGCTCGAAGAAAAAGGCCTCGGTAAAGGCACGGTGAACTTCAAGCTGCGTGACTGGCTGTTCAGCCGTCAGCGCTACTGGGGCGAGCCGTTCCCGATTGTGTGGGAAGACGGCAAGCATCGCTGCATTCCCGAAAGTGAGCTGCCGCTGCTGCCGCCGACCTTGGAAGACTTCAAACCGACCGGCACGCCTGAGCCACCACTGTCAAAGGCTACAGACTGGGTACGCTACTCCGACACCGCAACGCGTGAACTCAACACGATGCCGCAGTGGGCGGGTTCGTGCTGGTATTACCTGCGTTACTGCGATGCGCAGAACAGCGAGCGCTTTGTCGGCGAGGCGGCGGAGAAATACTGGATGGGCGGCGGCAAGCCCGGCGGCGTCGATTTGTATGTCGGTGGCACCGAGCATGCCGTGCTGCATCTGCTTTACGCCCGCTTCTGGCACAAGGTGCTCTTTGATCTCGGCTACGTCAGCACGCCGGAGCCGTTCCAGCGTCTGGTGAACCAGGGCCTCATCATGGGCGAGGACGGTCAGAAGATGTCGAAGTCACGCGGCAACGTCGTGAACCCCGACGACGTCGTGCGCGAGTATGGTGCCGATGCGCTGCGCCTCTATGAGATGTTCATGGGACCGCTGGAGCAGGTCAAACCGTGGAGCATGAAGGGCGTCGAGGGCGTGTATCGCTTCCTCGCCCGCGTGTGGCGTCTCGTCATGGAAGTCGATGATGAAGGCACCTGGAGCGTGTCATCCGCTCTCCAAGACGTGCCCGCGAACAAGCAACTCACCAAAGCGCTGCATGAGACGATCAAGAAGGCTGGTGAGGACATCGAAAAGCTCAGTTTCAATACCGCGATCAGCCAGATGATGGTTTGCACCAACGCCTTCACCGGCGCTGAAGTGAAGCCCGCTGCCGCCATCGTCACCTTCCTGAAAGTACTCAGCCCTTTCGCCCCGCATCTCGCGGACGAGCTGAATGCCCGCATCGCCAGCAAGTTCCCAGCCCTAGCACACCCAGGCCTGCTCAGCGACGCCACGTGGCCACCCTACGATCCTGCCGCCCTCATCGAAGACGAGGTCGAAATCGTCTTCCAGGTCAACGGCAAGCTCCGCGACAAAGCCCGCGTGCCGATTCAGGCCACGAAGGAGGAGATCGAGAAGATCGCCCTGGCCAGCGCCCGCGTGCAAGAGTTCATGGAAGGCAAGCCGCCGAAGAAGATCATCGTCGTGCCGGGTAAGTTGGTGAACGTGGTGGTTTAATGTAGCCTTGTTGCTGTGCAATAAGGAGCTTCCAGTTGCACAGCAACTGGGCTACTTTTCGCCATGCGCATCGCCATCCTGCACTACTCGAAACCTCCCGTCATCGGCGGCGTGGAACGTGTCATCGGCGAGCAGGCCGCGGCGCTGAAAGCTTTGGGTCACGAGGTGCAGATTTGGAGCGCCGACGAGTCGTCGGCCTACAGACTTGCGATGGCGACGAATCGTCGCCGCTCCATAGACGCTGTCATCGTCCACAATGTCTTCACCATGCCCTTCGATCTCGAATGGACGCGGGAACTGATCGGGCTCACTCGTTCGCGTCCGGACATCCGTTGGATCAACTGGGTGCACGATGTGCGCTGGGCTGAAGAGGTACCCAACGCGGTCCACATCGCCGTTTCAGAGCATCGGAAGGGGGAATACGCGGAGTTCACGAAGCAGCCGATTCAGGTGATTCCCAACGGTTGCGACGCCAGAGGCGTTTTGGGCCTTACAGAGCGGATTTCGGCGCTGAAGCTCGAGAATGCCGGTCTGGTGGTGCTTCAGCCGACACGCTTTGTGCGGCGCAAGAACATCGAACTTGGGTTGCGGGTGCTCGCGGAGTTGCCGGAGGCACTATATCTGGTCACGGCGGCCCCGGATCCTCATCAGAACGATGGGATGAAGTATTTTCTCGAACTCAAGCATCTGGCCAAAGAGCTCGGCGTGACGAAACGCGTACACTTTCTCGGCGAAAAAGCCGTTTTGAGCGACGACGACGTGCGCAGCCTCTACCAGATGGCGGACGCGCTGTTTTTCCCGAGCACGCAGGAGGGCTACGGCCTGCCGCTGATCGAGGCGGCACTGCACGGCGTGCCGGTGTTTTGTTCGGACATCCCGGCGCATCGGGAGGTGGCGGTGGGCGCGGCTTTTTTCAAACTCACCGCCTCGGTGAAAAATCTGGCGCGGCGGATCAAAAGCGACGCGGGGGTGAAGCTTCGGCAGGAACGGCGGAGGCTGATGGTGCGGCTGGGCTGGGAGAAGATCGTCAAGGAGCAACTCGAACCGTTGCTTTCCGGTCGAAAGGCTCCATGAGTGGACTTCGATGACCCCCTATTCGAAGAAGGAAGAAATCCAGGCCGTGCTGGAGGCCCGGCATCAGAATGTGTTCGCGTTTCTGGGCGCTCATGATGTCGCTGACGGCAGGCAGGTGGTGCGCATGTTTCAGCCCTACGCCGCCTCGGTGGCGGTGCATTGCGGAAACGAACGGACCGAGGCTGCGAAGGTGCATCCCGACGGCTACTTTGAGGCGGTGACACCGAAGGACTCCTACGAGCTGGAAGTCACCTCGCACGAAGGGAACACGACCCGATTGAGTGATCCGTATTCCTTCGGCCTGCTTTTGGGCGAACAGGACATGTACTTTTTCCGGGAAGGTTCCCACCAACGCCTGTGGGAGGTGCTGGGCGCAAGACTGAAGACCATCGGCGGCGTGGCCGGGTGCCAGTTTTCGGTTTGGGCTCCGAATGCGCAGCGCGTGTCCGTGGTCGGGGACTGGAACCGCTGGGATGGGCGGGTGAATGTCATGCGCAACCGCATCGAGGCCGGGATCTGGGAGATTTTCATTCCGGGCATCACCGAACTCACGCACTACAAGTTCGAATTGATCGACAAACACGGTCACATGCGCGTGAAAAGCGATCCCTACGCCGTCTTCGGCCAGCACGGCACGCAGACCTCCAGCCTGATCTTTGACCTGGAGCGCTACCGCTGGTCGGACAATGATTGGATGCAAAAGCGGGCCGACAGGAATCTCTACCATTCGCCGATGAGCATCTACGAGGTGCATCTCGGCTCATGGAAGAGGAAGGCGGAGCAGGGGGGGCGCTGGCTCTCGTATCGCGAACTGGCGGACGAATTGATCCCGTATGCGCAGGGCCTCGGTTTCACTCATATCGAACTCATGGGCATCGCCGAGCATCCGTTCGACGGTTCATGGGGCTACCAAGTGACCGGCTATTTCGCCCCCACCAGCCGCTTCGGAAATCCGGACGAGTTCCGTGAGTTCGTGGATCGCGCCCATCAGGCTGGCCTCGGCGTCATCCTGGACTGGGTGCCCGGGCATTTCCCGAAGGACGAGCACGGGTTGGCGAAGTTTGACGGCACCGCCTTGTATGAGCACGAGGACCCGCGCCTCGGCGAGCACATGGACTGGGGTACGCTGATCTTCAACTACGGGCGTCTTGAGGTGAAAAACTTCCTCGTCTCCAACGCGCTCTACTGGCTGGAGCAGTTTCACATCGACGGCCTGCGCGTGGACGCCGTGGCCTCGATGCTCTACCTCGACTACTCACGCAATCCCGGCGAGTGGGTGCCGAACCACCTCGGCGGTCGCGAGAACCTGGACGCCATCGCCTTCATGCGTGATCTGAACCAGGTCTGCTACGCAAAGCACCCCGGCACCACGATCATCGCGGAAGAAAGCACCGCCTGGCCGGGTGTCTCGCGTCCGGTCAGCGCCGGCGGTCTGGGCTTCGGATTCAAGTGGAACATGGGCTGGATGAACGACAGCCTCCACTACATGGCCGAGGATCCGGTGCATCGGAAGTATCATCATGGCGAGGCCACTTTTTCGATGATCTACGCCTACGACGAGAATTTCATCCTCGTCCTCAGCCACGACGAGGTCGTGCACGGGAAGGGCAGCCTCATCAACAAGATGCCGGGGGACCGCTGGCAGAAATTCGCGAACCTGCGCATGTTCCTGAGCTGGATGTGGATGCACCCCGGCAAGAAGCTCCTGTTCATGGGCTGCGAGTTCGGCCAGTGGCACGAGTGGAAGCATGATGCCAGCCTCGACTGGCACCTCTTTCTCGGAGAAGAGCACGCCGGTCTGCAGCGCCTCGTTAAAGACATCAACCACCTCTACACCTCACGTCCGGCGCTGCACGCGAAGGATCACGAGGCGGGCGGCTTCTGGTGGCTGGACGCCAACGATGCCGAGAACAGCATCTTCGCTTACGGTCGCAGCGCCCCGGACGGCGACAAGATCTATGTGCTGGTCAATGCCACGCCTGTGCCGCGCAAAGGCTACCGTGTCGGCGTGGCGGATGCGGGGAGCTATCGCGAGCTGCTAAATTCTGACGCCCCCGCTTACGCTGGTTCCGGTGTCAGCGCCGGAGCGGGCTTCAAGGCGGAGGAGATCGAGTGGCAGGGGCAGCCTTGGAGCGTCGTCGTCGATCTCCCGCCGCTGGCGACGCTGGTGCTGGGGCGGTGACCCTGGCTTAATAAATGAAAGCAACGATCACCGCGTTCCTGCGAGGCTTTATATTGTTGCCCGTTTGTCGGATTCTTATTCTCGGCTAGTTGAACGATTGGCAAGGAATGACCGCGTCAAAACAGTCTTGGTTCGTCGTTCTGCAATGACGCGGAGGGCGGAAGGAGTGACACCATTTTGGCGTCATGGATGACGGCAGGATGCCGCGAGGATGCAGGGCGCTGACGTCAACCGCAGCCGCAGGAGCCGCATGTCTTGGACTTCAACGCGGAGAGCTTTTTTTCGATCTCCAAGGAGGTTGGGGTGATGGCCAGACCGCCGAGGGAGGTGCAGCGGTGCTCGCGGGGCATCATGGCGGACACGTTTTTGGCGGCATCGATCACTTCATCGAGCGGAATGAGCGGATCAAAGTCGGCCATGGCCATGTTCGCGCAGGAGAGGGCGTTGCTGGCGGCCATGACGTTTTTCCCCAGGCAGGGCGCCTCGACGCGGTTGGCGATCGGGTCGCAAATCAGGCCGAGCATGCTCTGGAAGGCCATCGAGGAGGCTGCGATGGACTGCTGGAGTGTGCCGCCCGCCAAGGTAACGAGCGCCGCAGCGGCCATGCTGGCGGCGGAACCACCCTCCGCCTGACAGCCGCCGACTTCCGCCGCAAAGGTCCAGCGCGTGGCGATGAAGACGCCGATCAATCCGGCGGCGAGCATCGCCTTGGCCATTTCTTCCTCGCCCAAGTCCATCGCCTCGGCCATGCCGATGACGGCACCTGGCAGGGCCGCACATGCCCCAGCCGTGGGCGCGGCGACAATGACGCCCATGCTGCTCTTCACTTCCATCAAGGCGGTGACGTAAAGCACGATGCGATTCAAGGCTCCGCCGTCCAGCAGGCGACCGGCCTTCATCATTTCCTGAAAACGTCCACTCTGGTGCCCGAGCACGCGATCTTCGTAACTCGTGCCCGCGATGCCGCTGGCGATGGAGCGCCGCAGGATGCGCACGATGGCGATCATCTTGTCGATCACCTCGCGCTCGGTGAAGTTGCCACGCGACATCTCATACTCGACGGCGAGCTTCCACAGCGGCGTGCTGTTCTCTCCGTGAAGTTGAAGTATTTCCGAGCAGCTCGTGAACGGCACCTTCATGTTCTTGCGCGACGGCACCGGAAGCACCGGCGAGAGCTTCTTAACCGCCAAACCGTCCGTCGAGACGAATTGATCCGCTTTCACCTGAACGATCTGCGATTCGCCCAAGTCGTGAACGATGATCAAATCGGCTTCAAACGAGACTGCGGCGCCCTTGGGAAGCCAAATGAGCGTTTCGTGGTAGCCGCCGTCCATGGACATCGGCACGCCATCAATGCTGAGGACGTTCATCATGCCGCCACCGGTCGAGATGGCGATGAGCGAGTGTTTTTCGCGCGAGTTGGCGAGCGTGAGGCGGTAGGTGTTGGGATGCGGATCACCGGCATCGACGGTCTCGATGCGCAGCTTGATGCCGGCGGCTTCGAGCGCTGCGCCGGAGTCCGGCAGGCGCTCATCATCGGCGTCCCAGCCGAGCAGGCCGCCGAAGAGGCCCATGTCGCTGCCTTGGCTGTCGTGCGTCGTGGGCAACGAGCCGGCGCGATCAAATTCCACCAGCACCTCACTGATTTCACCATCCATCAAATCGCGCGCCAAGCGCCCGATTCGCAACGCGGCGGCGCAGTGCGAACTCGAAGGTCCGCGCATCACGGGACCGATGACGTCGTTGAAGATGGAGACGGCGTTCATGGCTGGGTTTGGTCGGATTTGGGCCTGTCTGCCGACTTCGAGCGCACGATGTGCGTCTCCTGGTCTTTGGACACTTTGACGATCTCATGAAAGCCTTTCGATCCTTCGATCAAAAAGCGATGTCCCAGTGTCGTGTTGATGATTTTGCGTTCGCCCGGAGCCAGAGTGCCGGATTTCTTGCGCTCGCCTTTCTCCGGCAGCCAAAAGATGTCCAAGGTCTGCCGACCATCATTCACGATGGTGAGTCGCGGGCGCTCTACAGCGTTCTTCGCCAGCCAATTCGCAGGTTTGAACTGCTTCGCGATTCGTGCGGACAGTTCGGTGATCCGATCCTCCTGCTTGGGATCCGTGGCGATGTTTTGATTTTCGTCCGGGTCGGTTTGATGATCGTAAAGCTCTCGCTCCTCGACCTTCCCCGACAGTTTGTCTCGCCACTCGATGTAGCGATGCGTCTCCGTGCGAATCGCGCAGCCCATGTAGTCGCGCCCCTTGTGCGTGCGGAGGAACTGGCTGAACGCGGCGTCCTTCACGCTCGTGGCCGCGCCGTCCAGCAACGGCGCCAGACTCTTTCCCTCCAGCACCTTCGGCACGGGCAACGACGCGAGTTCGCAGAGCGTCGGATAGACATCCACAAACTCCACGAGGGCGTTCGAGGGCTTGCCATTCGCCTTCGCGCCCGGCGCACGGATCATCAAGGGTGCGCGTGTGTCGATCTCGTAGTTGGTCTGTTTGCACCAGCCGTTGTGCTCACCGAGTTTCCAGCCGTGGTCACTCCACAGCACGACGATGGTGTTGTCCGCGATTTTGAGACGCTCAAGCTCATCGAGCAACCGACCCACCTGCGCATCGACAAACGACACCGAGGCATAGTAGCCATGCTTTAGCTCGCGCTGCTCCGCCTCGGTCAGCGAACCTTCGAACGGTGACGGCACATGGCGATAGTCCATGTAGTCGCGCAATTCATAGAGCCCGCCCATGCTGCGATCTCCAAACGCCAGCGCAGGCGCGCCACTCGGCAGATAGCCGTTTGGCGCGAGCACGATCTTCGCAGGATCGTAGAGGTCCCAGTATTTCCTTGGCACCACGAATGGAAGGTGCGGACGGACGAAACCGGCCGCGAGAAAAAACGGCTGATCCTTCCCCGCAAGTTCACGCATCGCCGCGAGCGCTTGATCCGTCATCGCCCCATCGACATGCTCGCTGTCGTCGATGTCCACGCGCTCCGTGCCGAGCGACCGAAGACGCTCGATGGCGCGCTCCGGCTCGCCTGCGGCACGCATTTCCTCTTTCACCTTCTTCAGCTGCTCCTGCGCGTCATCCGACCAGAGCCGGGCATTCTTCGGCCACTCGTGCGGTTCATCCCAGGAGATGTTGTCGGGAAAGGGGTTGTGGAAAATCTTGCCATAGCCCAGCGCCCTGTAGCCATGCTTCCGGAAGTGCTGCGGAATCGTGACCGCATTCGGGATCGTGGTTCGAAACTCGGTCGGGAGGTCCCAGACCTTCGTTGTATCCGGCCGCAGACCCGTCATCAGCGAAACGCGCGAAGGATTGCACACGGCGACCTGGCAGTAGGCACGCTTGAAAAGGACGCCCGAGTTTGCGAGCCGATCCAGGTTCGGCGACAGCACCTCCTTCACGCCGTAGCAGCCCAGATCGCAGCGCATGTCATCGACCGCGATGAACAGCACGTTCGGTTTACGCTCTTCCGATTGAAGCGGCCCACTGAAAACAACGAGCAGAGTGACGAGGGGAAGGAGTGTTTTCATGGTCGGTTCTCAAAGTGATGCCCGCGGCCTTAACGCTCAAGCCAGAGGTCCACTTGCTGCTGTTTTCCGCCAAGCGGGATGGCGGAAGCGGCGGCTTACACTTTGACTGCTCCGATGCCTGGCCGGTCCGGCATGACGAGGTGGCCGCCCGCGTCGTAGGTGATGCCGGTGTAGTCGTCGTTGGCGAGGTAGAGGTGGCCGTCGAGATCGATCCAGTCGGCCCAGGGGGAGAGATGGGCGGCGGCTGTGGTGCCGAGGCTGGATTCGATCATGCAGCCGAGGAGGACCTGCAGATTGTGGCGTCGCGCGGCGGCGATCATGGACACGGCGGCGTCGAAGCCGCCGCATTTGAGGAGTTTGATGTTCACACCGTCGATGAGCGGGGCGAAGAGGGCGAGGTCCGTCTCGTTCTGGACGGTTTCGTCGGCGAAGATGGGAGGGCCGCCGCCGGGGAGGTTGGCGCGGAGCTCCTCCCACGCGTCCGGGCCGTGACGGTGGTGGATGGGCTGCTCGATGAGGACGGGGGAATAGTTCGAGAGCTGGGCGATCATTAGACCTGCTTCGTGGAGGTCCCAGCCTCCGTTCACGTCGAGAATGAGGTCGGCGTCCGGAGCGGCGTGCCGGGCGACGGAGACGATGGCCATGTCGAGGCCGAGATCTCCGGACCCGAGCTTTAGTTTGATGACGCTGAACTGGCGGTTGATGTCGGCGACCTTGGCGGCGAAGGCGTCGAGGTCGTCCGGGATGCCCAGCGATCGGCAGCCGGGAAGGGGACCCGTGCGCCGGGGGGCGTCCGGTAATGCTTCGAGAGCGTGTTCGGCGAGCTTTTGGCCCGAGGATTGGCACAGCAGCTCGTGCCGCAGGAGATTCAGGGCGAGAGCGGCTGGACGGGGGAGCGTCTCCGGGAGGACCGGCTGATCGAGAAGCCGGACCGTGGCCTCAGGATCGTCGCCATAATAAGGAACGAAGGGGGCTTCAACGGTGTGACGCCCCTGGGTGATTCTGAGCACCTGCCGCTGAATGGAGGTGCCGTGGGCGATGCGGAATGGATCGGCGAGATCGAAGGTTTTTAGCGCGACGTTCAAGCCGGGAGTGAACCTTCAAGAACGAGCGGAGTCAAGCTGCCGACTGCCAAGCCGTGTTTCATGCGCTTTACTGCGGCTTTTTATCCCGGCTGAACATGCGCTGGAAGAAGTTCTTCTTCTCAACGACATCGGAATCCGGGACCGGCGGGGCGGGGCTGGTGACGGTTTGGGGGAAGCGATTCGCGGCCTCCGCGCCGACGCCGGTGCGGAGGTCCTCGGTGTAGGAGGTCGAGCGCACCGCGTAGTCGTCGGCGACAACCTGGGGCTGGATGAAGACGATGAGTTCCTTGCGCACGGTGCTGTCGGTGTCGGTGCGGAAGAGCTTGCCGAGGGCGGGGATCTTGCCGAGAACGGGAATGCCCGTCTTGTTGCGGGTCTTTTCCTCGGAGATGAGGCCGCCGAGCACGATGGTGTTGCGGTCGGGGATGGTGACGGTGGTGACGAGCTGCTCGGTGCCGATGATGGGCACCTCGTTGGGCTGCACGAGCTGGGTGCCGACGACGGTGTCGTTGACCTGGGCGATGGTGAGGGTGACTTCGCCGTCCGAATTGATGAGCGGAACGACTTCGAGCTTCAGCACGACGTCGCGGTATTCGATGGTGGTGGTCGTGTTTCCCTGGGCGGCGTTGTTGTTGGCAAAGACCGTCTGCTGGGAGGGGACGGGGATCTGACGGCCGGAGGTGATGACGGCCTTCTTGTTGTTGAGGGCGAAGACGGAGGGGCGAGAGAGGATTTTGAAGTTGTTGTTGGTCTCCAGGGCGGTGACGAAGACTTCGAGGCTGTCGCCGATGGCCCCGTAGAGGTTGAGTCCGGAGGCGGGGCCGAAGGGAGTGGTGATGGCATTGGTGCGGAGGTCGTTGATGGCACGACCGGCGCCGGTGGTGGTATTGCCGAGGAAATCGGTGCGCCGAGTGAAGCCGCTGGCGCTGAAGTCGGTGCCGTCACCGGCACGGCTGAGGGCGGACACATAGTCGATGCCGGAGGTCATGCTGTCGTTGAGCGTGAGCTGGCCGATGACGGTGGCGAGATAAACCTGCGCTGGCTTGCGGTCGAGCTTGTCGAGGAGGCTGTTGGCCTTGTCGATGGACTCTTTGGGGCCGATGACGAGGATGGCGTTGGCCATGGGGTCCGCGATGATGCGGGTCTTGCCGACGAGGACGGAAACGGGGGCGTTGTCCTCGCTGGGGCCGGCGATGACATCGGCGCGGGAGCCGATGCCGGTGCTGGCGGTGGCGGATTCCGTATCCGTCGCGCCGCCTGCGGTGCTGCCGACCGTGCCTCCGCGGGTGCCCTGGGTGTTTCGACCGCCTAGGAGCTGGCTGCTGTTGGTGGCGAGGGCCTGCTGGCGCTGCTGCTGGATGGTGCCTCCGCCGGGAAGCTGGACTGCGCCGGCCGAGGGATCCTGAAGGAGGTCCACGATGGCCGCGAGCACGTCGATGGCCGCAGCGTATTTCAGTTTACGCTCGTAGGGCTCGGAGACATCGACGGGCTTGTCGAATTCGGTGATGAGGCTGGCGATGTAGGCGTAGTCGGCGGGTGAGGAGACGACGAGGATCTGATTGAGACGGGTGTCGGCGACGATCTGGGCGCTGGGCTGGACGTCTTTGTTGTTTGGCGGTTGTGCGCCGTTCGCATAGATCACCTGCGGACGCTGCTGCTGGCTGTTGTTGTCCTTGTTGTCGCGATTGTCACCGGCGCTGCCGCGGATGGTGTTCAGCCCCTTTGTCTCACGTTCCTGGGCCTGTGCGACGAGCGTGGCCTGGATGATCTGGGCGATGGTGGCGGCATCCGCGTAGGTGATGGGGATGAACTTTGTTACCAGGGAGGAGCCGGTGTCGCCGACATCCACGGCCTCGCGGATGTCGATGAGCTGCTTCACCACGGTGGCGCTTTCGGTGATGAGGAGGCCGGGAGGCGTGGCGACGGGGGTGATGCGTCCATAGGAGCCAAGACCGACATGGCCGGAAAGCATCGTCGCCGCGTCTTCAGGAGTGAGGTTGTCCAGCTTCATGAAGTAGGACACGATGCTTTCGTTGTTCGGAATGTCGGCGGCGCTGGTGTAAAAACGCACGCCGTGGGAGAACTGCACGGCGTTGGCACTCTGACTGCGCGCGGGGAGGATCTTGGCGCTGGTGCCGCCGGGTTCGGTGACGATGGCGTAGCCGTTGGTCAGAAGGGAGGCCTCGATGAGCTTGATGGCTTCATCCTTGGCGACGGGCTTGGGCGTCACGAGGCTGATTTGCGCACCCTCGAAGATGCTGCTGTCCTTGATGAGCGTCAGGCCGGTGAGTTTTTCATAAATCGCTAGGATGTCGGCGACGGGATTGTTCGCGAATTGCATCATCACCAGATCACCGGAGATGGTGAAGGTTTCACCCTCGCCCTGCGTGAGAGCCGGTCCGCCGAAGCCGCCGCCCTCCCCGGGACGCCTGCCGCCGAAGCCTCCTCTGCCGCCGCCCGGCGGGAAGCCTCCGCCTGGGGTCAAGGCTCCACCCGGTCCCGGTGCGCCTGGCGCACGGGGAGCATCTCCCTCGGCTGGAGGTGGCGCGGCGGGTGCGGTTGTGGCCGGCGCGGCTGCTGGTTGCGGCGGTTCGTTCTGGGCGAAAAGGGAATTCTGAAGAGCGAGCGCGAAGAGGCCGATGGCGAGGAAGGAACGATGCATGAAAGAAGTCGGGGGAAAGAGGCTGGAGGCGGGTGGTGTGGAAGAATGACGGATCAGCGTTTTTCCTGATCGCTCTTCTGGATCTTCTCGAAGGCGCTGCGAATGGACTCGCGGCGCTCTTCTTCGGAGGCGGAGCGGAACTTCGGATCACTCATCTTTTCGCGAAGCACATCACGGAATTTCTCCTTGGCTTTCTCAGACAGGGACTCGTACTTTTTGCGGTCCTCCTCGCTGGGGCCGCGGCTGCTGCGGCTGAAGCGCTCGCCTCCGCCCGGAGGGCCGCCGGGCCCGCCTGGACCTCCCTTGCCGCGCAGGTCGGGACGCATGTCGTCCTTGCTCAGCGAGCTGTGACGAATGCTGAACGTCTCGCCGCCGATGGAGATCTGCGCTGACGCGTAGTCGATCTTGTCCGAGGGCTTGGCGCCGACGAGCTTCCAACCCTTGAGGTTAGGCTCGTCGGAGACGACGATGGACTGCTTTGCGTTCTTGTCGAAGATGGTGACGACGGGTTTCCCGTTCACATAGGCCATGCCGGTTAGCACCAGCGAGTCGGAAATGCTGACGATGCGGGAGAAGGGCGAGTTTTCGACCACTGCGGCCAGGGTGTTCGGATCGAATGGCTGCGGCAGGTCGGGGTCGGTGGGTTGTGCGGGGGCGGCGGGCTCGACAGGCGCCAGCGTGGGATCCAGCGCATCGCTGGGCAGAGGGACGAGATCCGCCGTGGTCAGCGGGCCGTCGCCCAGGAAATCCTGCGCGGAAAGGGAAGCGGCGAGGGCAAGGAAAAACAGGGTCGGTTTCATGGTCAGAGTCCGGTCCCCGGTTTGAACCATCGCGCGAGCACGAGGTTGCAGAGCACTTGAGGGGTCTTTTCCTTCGCCTTGGAGTCGAGCTCCAGTTCGAGCTGCTTGACGGCCTGAAATTTCTCCGGGGATTGCAGCGAGGCTAGCCAGCCGAGAACGGTCATCTGATCGCCGCGGAGGCGGACCTCGATGGCGGCCTCCTGGTAGTAGGCTTCGTTTTTCTTCGCCTCCTTGGATTCCGGCAGCAGGACGGGCTGCTTTTGAAACTGCAGTTCGTAGTCGAGCACGACGTTCTGGATCTCTTCGAGCAGTTGGGCCTGGGCGCTGCCGAGACTCTCGGTGGTGGGCATGGTGTTCTCCACCCATGCGCCGCGTTTCTCCCAAAAGTCGCGGTCCGCCATGTAGATGTCGTTCTCCTGCTTCTCACTTTCCAGGACGGCAATCTTGGCGAGCACGGCGGTGCGCCGGTCGAGAAACTGCTTCAGCAGGATGAACGTCGCCATTAGCACCAGCGCGGCGATGCAGGCGCCGAGGAGGTTCTTTTCACGCGGGGTCAGAGCGAGGGCCATGGGAAGAAAAAAGTGGGAAGAGTTAGAGCGGTTTGCCCTGAGCACGGAAGGAGGCGGTCGTGCCCTTCAGCTCCGGATTGGGTGCCGTCCACTCGTAGCGGCTGAGGACCGGGTTCTTCTTGATGTCCGCGACAAACTGCACCGCCAGTTGGGCGTCACGCGCCTCGCCGCGGATCTCGATGGAGTCTCCGCGCACCTCGAATTCGCGGATCACGATGCCGCTGCCCGGCATGATGCGGTTGATCTCGGCCAGCAGGAACATCGGGTAACGCTTCGACTCGATCGCCGGCGCCAGTGCCTTCCAGCGCTCGGTGTTTTTGCGGACGGCTGCGGCGGGTTCGCGGGTCAGCTCGATCTCCTCCAGCAGGCTGGCGGCCCGCTTCTCCTGAAAGTGCAGGTAGGCAAAGCCGAGAAAGGCCAGGGACAGGTAGAAGGCCACGCCGAGCACGGTGGCGCGGATCATCTTGCCCCGTGTCTCACCGGCGATCTGTCCCGCGCGGATGTTCGCAGGCAGCATCTTCGTCCACGACCGCGTGTCCAGGCCCGTGTTCGGAGCCAGATCCGCGACGACCCGCACCGGCAGTTCGAGCACGCCCTCCAGCCGCTGGCTCAGCGAGCGGTCGAAACCCGAGCCCACCAGCGCCACGCCCGTGATCACGCCCTCGCCGAGTTCCGCCTCCAGCGTCAGACGCGCCAGCGTGATCTCCAGCGCCAGGGCCTCCTCCGAGGCCGGTGTCTGGCTGAAAATGTGGCTGTGGTAGAGCTTTCCCGCGTGGCTGGCCGCCAGCACCAGGTCTCCCTGCTCCTCCATGATCACGATGTGCCCGACGGGAAGCTGGCCCAGCCGCAGCGCGGCCGTGTAGTCACTCGCATGCGCGGCGGCCAGGGATTCCGGGAACGGGTCCGTCAGCAGGTCCACGCTGACGATGCACTGGCCGCCCTGCGTGCCCAGCAGATGCCAGCGGTAGTTCCGGCCCGCCTTGTCCTGCTCCAGACGAAACCCTCGGCGCTCCAGCTGCGTGGCAATGATCTGCTCCAGCAGGTCTTCGTCGGCCTGTGGCACGATCAGCCCGATGGTGCGGCACGCGGCGGCCGGCAGCCCGATGACGAGCGGTTTGCCCAGGTGGGTGGTCTCAGACGGGCTTTCCACCGCCTCCGTGGACGATCCCGCCTTGGGCTTCCACACGCGCCATGCGGCATCAGGAGCGGGGAGAAGCAGGGTGGCGGCAGAGAGTGACATTCGTGGGAGGCTGGAAAGAAGGCGTTACAACGTCCACCTTCAAGGGAAGTTGCGCGGTGAAGTGAGGAATGTGAGAAGGAGTGCCTGTGAATTGAATTTAGCGCCTTTGGAGCTGCCGTTCACGGAGAAGATCAGCCTGCTGTCTCGGATGACGCCAAGGTGGTGTCACGCCTTGTCAGTGTTCGTAGTTCGGGCTTCAGCCCGGGTTTGGAAGCTTGGGGGACCGGGAACGGCTGCTGCGCAGCAGCGAAGCAAAGCCCAAACGCCGCTGACCCTCACCGTGAAAAAGACTGCCTGCCTGTGCTCTCGCCGCCCACAGGCAGGCTGCCAGAAGTGTTCTGAGAAAGTGTCTCAGCTTGGAAGGATCAAATGTGGCAAAAT
>CAYVQY010000006.1:0-367038 GCA_964452755.1 uncultured Prosthecobacter sp.
GACGGTGGACGGTGGACGGTGGACGGTGGACGGTGGACGGTGGACGGTGGACGGTCCAAAGGGCGCATTGGGCGGCATGCGGGGCGGTGCGTGGCGGGTTATGGGTGTGGCCTCAGAAGAGGGAGTTCCGAGCAATGCCCGCCGTGTCTCCGCCGCCGCCTTTCGGGTGTCGGGGTTTCGGAGATTCGGCGGGCGACCCTCTGAAGGATCAAACCTGAAAACTCAAAGATGAAACTCGAACTGAAGCCCGGTGTCACTCCGGCGTATTTTTGGACCTCTGTTGGAATCGGCATCGGCGGCACGGCGGCGACGGCGCTTTCGTTGACCGCGTATTCATGGGCCGTGCCTCTTGCCGGTTTTCTGGCGCTGCTGATTGGCTGGTTGCGGACGGGCGGTCCGAAGCCGCCGCCGGGGGCCGCGCTGCTGGTTCTGGCGCTGCTGTGCGGATCGCTGGTGAGCTGCGGCAGCTTCACGAAGCAGGATGCGAAAGCCGCCGGGGAGAGCATCGGGCTTGCGGCTGCGGATGCGGCCATTGTGATCGCCCGCATGCAGCTTGCGAACGCGGAAGCGGAGCTGGCGCTCGCGGCCACGGAACCCGGCGCTGATTCGCGCATGGTGCTTGCCAAACAACTCGGCGTGATGGCCGCCAAGAAGGCCTTGGACGAAGCGGAAAAGGCCATTGCCAAGCAGCGGCTGAAGAGCGCGAAGAATCCTGTCAATGTCACGGCGGCAAGCAGCGGGCATGAGTGCCCGCGCTCCCCTCCCGAATGTTTGCGGCGTGTCGCCGTGCCGGACTACGGGCCACGCGTGGCGGCTGCCTTCGCTGATTCCGCAACACCTTTTCCCGTCACCGTTCATCGGTGAATCACGCACCCCATGAGGCCGGAGCGGCGGCCACAACTGCGCAAGCAGACCGCTTCAATTTCACGCCTCACGTCTCACGTCTCACGTCTCACACCTCCCCCGCCATGCCCCGCCCCTGTCCTTCATCCTCCGCGCCGCTGGCGCTCGCCATGCTGCGGCTTGCCGTGACACAGATCGGCGTCACGGAAAAACCACGCGGCAGCAATCGCGGGCCGGTGGTGGACGAGTATCAGCGTGCCACGAATCTGAGTCCGAAGGATTGGGGCGCGTGGTGCGCTTCCTTCGTCTCATGGTGCATGCGGGGCGCGATGATGCAGGAGGCGGCCAAGGGGCGCGTCTTCACGTTTGCACGCATGACCACGGCGGCGGTGCGCTTCATCCGGCGGTGGAGTCTGGCGCAGGATCGCAGCACGCAGACGCGGGACGAGCCGGGGCGCGACATCCTGCCGGGTGACATTGTGATTTACCGCTTCTCTCACTGCGGCATTGCCGAGACCGCGCCGGATGAAAACGGCATGGTCAAAATCATCGAAGGCAACACCAACGAAGGCGGCAGCCGCGAGGGGTTGTTTGTCATGCGTCAAACCCGCAATATCAAAGGCATCAAGTGCCGAATCCGCATCACCGTATGAACCTGATCCTTGCTCAATCACCCGGCGCGGAACTCGCCAGCGTGGACGGCGATTTCCTGAAATCGTTTTTGCTCGTTGCGGCGTTCCTCGTGTCCATCGGCTTGAACACCTTTGCGCTGTTTCGGAGCCGCCGCGAGGTTTCCGGCATGGTTCACACGCAGGAGGTGCAGAACTTCGCGACACAGAAGGAGCTGAAAGCCGCCGAAGTGCGCTTTGAAGCCACCGCCGCCAAGATCATCGCCGCCGGAGAAAAGCGCGGGGGCGAGATCAACGCCACCATCAATGCGAAGTTCGACAGCTTCACGCGCCAGCTTGCCGAACTCCGCGCCGAACTGCGCAACGAATTTTCCGACGTGATGACCAACACGACAAGCCGCGTGAACCGGCAGGGCGAACAACTCGCCCGCCTGGAAGAACGCACGGCCAAAATTCGCCCGCGCTGATTTCATCTTTTAGCCTTCATCCTTCAGCCTTTCCCCATCATGCCCTCTCCGTCCGTCACTCTCCGTCCCGTTGTTCGCGAACTCATGGCCGCCGCGCCGAAGATGCCGTTCACGGTGGCGTCTTTGTATCGCCAGTTGAAGCCGCTTTATCCGGCGATTGGCGAGGGCGACGTACGCGCCGCGCTGCTGTGGAATCAAAGCAAGGGTTATGTGGACTTTGAGCACGACGCAGAGCTTGAGGTGGACATTTACCGGATCACGAAGCGCGGGCTTGACGCCAAGTAACTCACGCACGCCACGCCATGAGAAAGCCCCTTCCATCCGCCGTGCTGAAGAATGCCGCGCCCGACATTCAAGAGGCGCTGTTTGATCTGCTGTCCAAGGGCGCGACGCTGGCGGATGGCGTGGCCTGGCTGAAGACCGCGCACAAGATCAAGACGAGCGACAGCAGCCTCTCCGACTGGCGCGGATGGTATGAGCTGAAGCGCGATGTGCGCTCATGGAACGCGGAGGCCGGGGAGATCATGGACGAACTCAGGGCACGCGGCGACCTGCCGGAAGACCTCATTGAGAGGGCCGGTGAAACGGTGTTCTTGTCCCGCGCCATGCGCGAGAAAAACGCCAAAGCCTTTGTCGCCGTGGCCTCCGTGATTCAGCGGGACCGCGAGTCACGTTTTGAGCAGTGGAAGGGGCGCGAGGAAGTCGCCATCAAGAAACAAAGCCGGAAGCAGGACGCGCAAAAGATCGCGCTCCAAGAGCGGCGGATTGAAGCGCTGGAACGCAAGGCCGCCGCGCTGGAACTTGCCACCGCCCGCGCCAAGGATGCGCTGAGTTCCGGCTCGCTCGACGATGCCGCCCGCGCCGCGCTGGTGGAAGAAATGGACCGCCTGATTTTGGGCAAGGGGGCAAAGAAATGAAGCCCCGCCTTGCACGGGCTGAAGCCCGAACTACGAACGGGGAGGGCGCGGCGCATGCACCTTAAAACCGGCCCCGACATGGAGAGTGAGCGCGATTTGTCGCGCTATCTGCTGCTGTTCCAGCTTGAGTACGTGCTGGATCAATCGCCGCTTCAGTTGACGGAGAAAGCGAACCGCATCGGCTTCACTTGGACGGACTCGCTTAAAAACGTCCGGCTGCGGCTGATGAACAAGAAACGTGACTACCTGTTCACTACTCAGAACTGGAACGGCTCCATTGAATACGGGCGTTACATTGACCAGTGGTTGAACCTGTACAACTACGGGCGGTTTTTGCTGTCGCGTGGTGAAGAGGTGCAGACCGTCACGCGAACCTTGGCTGATGGTTCGCAGGTAGCGGAGCAAGTCAAAGTGGGTGTTTACAAATTTGACGGCGGTTCGCGCATCCTGCTTTTCCCCTCCGCGCCTTGGGCCATTCAGACCTTTGAAGGTGACGTTGGCTGGGATGAAGCCGACTTCCACGATGCACAGGAACAAATGTGGGCGGCGATTGCGACGCGCCTTCAATGGGGGTTTAACGCTTCGGCGTGGAGCGCCTGCAATCATGCGAATACATGGTGGCAGTTGGTCTTGTGCAAGAATGCCAAGGAACCCGGCAGCGGGTGGAAGTACAGGAAGATCACGATTCACGATGCGATTGCCGACGGCATCGTTGAGCGGATCAACGCCAAGAGCGGGCGCAACCTCACGCGGGAAGAGTTCTTGGAGGACTGCCGCCGCCGTGCCGTCACGCCGGAGATTTTCGCCGCCCGTTTCGAGTGCAACCCGTCCAGCTCCGCGAACTCGTTGACCGATTGGGCCACCATCGAAAAAGCCTCACGCATGCCGATTGTGCGGGCGCACATGGACAGCGTTCTTGTGCGGCAGTTGTTCGGGCATGCGGCGGACGCGCCGAACGATGCCGCCGTGGCCGCCCGCATGCAGAAGATGCAGGCATGGCTTGAAGACATTTTTGGCGGACTCGCCAAGACGCCGGAGCTTTACCGACTCGGCTACGACGTGGCCGCCAGCGACGCGGGCGACCTGGGCAGCTTTTGGTTGAGCGCCAAGAAAGGCACGCGCTACGAGCAACGCGCCCTTCTGACGACGCAGACGGAAGACTGGCACTTTCACAACGCGGCCATGAATTACTTCATGGAGCGCTTCCCGGCCATCCTTGGGGCCGGAGACAAGACCGGCCTTGGCCGTGAAACGACGTGGAAGGCCGCGCAAAAGTTCAGCGGGCGCTTTGCCGCCGTGGCCTTCACGGCGGAGAGCAAAAGCGAAATGGGCGTGCGTCTGATGTCGCTCTTTGCCAGCGCTGAAATGCTCATTGCGCGGCGCGAGGTGGACGGCACCAACGCGGATATTGGAATGGACTTTTTCAGCCTCCAACGCAGCACGAGCAATGGCCGCGTGGTCTTCACGGCCACGCAGAACCCGCTCAACAAGGCCAGCCATTGCGACATAGCATGGAGCGCGGCCCTGGCCGCCAGCGCGCAAGCGATGCTGGACAAGCCGCAGGATCAAGCGCCCGTGGGTGTCAGCCGCATCAAGCGGCTTGTGCGCGGTGGGCTGGGCATGTTCCGGCGGAAAGGGGGCGCGTGGTGAAGGCTCCGCGTCCAGCTTCCTTTGTTCGCATGTTTCAACCGCGCTTTGCCGAGCTGGTGGAGAGCGGAGCCAAGCGCCAGACCGTGCGCAAGGTGCCGAATCCCGTTTGCCGCAACGGAGGTTCGGCGGCGCGATTTGAGGCTTGCGGGGGGCTTTTTGGCTGTCATCACGCCGCCGCACCCCTCCAAACGCCTCTAACCGGCCCATTAAACGCCGTTAAACGGCACTCCGGGCGGAATCGCGGGGCGGTTGAAAGCGGAAGGCTGAAATATGAAAGCTGAAAGCTGAAGTTTTTCACGCCTGCAAAGGGCGCATTGGGCGGCATGCGCGGGCGGCGGCGGCGCGGTAGTGCTCCGGCATGCCAAGCCTTGCCGCTCCCGCTTTGACTGAGACCGCCCGCCGGTTCCGGCGCTCCATGCTCTCCACGCTGTCGCCGGAGACCTTGGGGGCGGCATTGGATCAATTCGAGACCGGGACCATCACCGCAGCCGCCCGCCTGTGGGAAACGATGGCCGAACGTGACGACGTTTTGAAGAACGTGAAATCCAAGCGGGAAAAGGCGCTGGCGCGTCGCAAGTGGAACATGACGCAGGAGGACGACAGCGATGCAGCACGGGCGCACGCGGACGTGTTGACAAAGTTTTGGGACAACGTGACGGCAACGAGTGTCTATGACCGCAACGAGCGCGGCGGGCTGTCTCGATTGGTTCGGCAAATGCTGGCAAGCGTGTCCTACAAGTACGCCGTGCATCATCTCAACTGGAGCGTGGACGAGGCCGGGAACCTGGGATGCACCTTTGAGTACGTGCCTCTCTACTTTTTTGAGAACACCACGGGCGAGCTTCGCTTTTTGGAAAGCGGGCGCGGCATCAAGGGCCGCGAGCTGGAGCCGGGCGAGTGGATGGTGACATGCGGCGACGGTCTCATGGTGGCCGCGTCCATCGGCTACCTCTGCAAGCGCAACTCTCTCGCCGACTGGATGGCCTTCTCTGAAAAGTTCGGCGTGCCGGGCGTGCTGGGCCGGACGCCGCACGGCAAGGGCACGGAAGGCGGAAACGCAATGCTTGAGGCTGTCGAAGCCTTCACCTCCGATTGGGCCGCCGTTGTCTATGGTGACGAGTCGGGCGGCGGAAAAATTGAACTCATTGAAGCCAAGGCGGGCGCGATTCCGATGCCCGCGCTGGTCGAACGCGTTGACCGCCGTTTGGCCGCCTTGTATCGCGGGGCGGATTTGTCGTCCATCTCGTCAACCAGTGGGCAGGGAACGGGCGCAAGCCTTCAGGAGAAGGAAGCCGTCATTCTTGAAATGGATGACGCCATCATGGTTCAGGAACAGCTTTGGGAGATCGAAAAGAAGGTCATCGCGTGGCACTTCGGCGCGGGCACGGCTCCGCTGGCGTACATCGAATTTGTCATTCCCGAACCGGAAGACTTGAAGCTGAAACTTCAGGCCGTGAAAGAGCTTGTCACCATGGGCGCACCCGTGGCGATGGAAACGGCACTTGGCATGTTCGGGCTGCCGCTGCCGGATGCCACGGCGGAACTTTTGGAGGCCGCCGACAAGTACGTTTCCGCTTACACGCGGGCCGAAGACGCGCCGCCGCAAACGGAGATCAACGCGGCGGCGAGCCTCGCCACCGATCAGCAGTTTCAAAACTCCTGCGTGGCCGCGCTCCGGTTGGCCGCCGCACAGGACCGCGCCCCCATCGCCTCCGCGCTTCGCGGCGTGCTGGCTGCGGAAGATGCCGACTTTTCAACCGCTCTGCGGGAATTCAACGCCGCGCTGCCGGATGCCGTGCGCAGCGATGCCAAGCAGGTCAAGGCATGGCAGCGCATCCTCTCCACCGCATGGCTTCGCGGCCTCGCCGCTGCGGAAGCCGAAGAAGAAACCTCTCTCGAAAACGACGCATGAAAAAGACCCGCCTGCATTTTGTCAGCGCCCCCGAGATCAACGCGAGCACGGAAGCCGCGCCCGCATGGATCGAACTCGCGCCGTTTGGCGAGCATCGCAGCCGTGACGGAAAACGCGTTCAAGTCTTGGATGAAGAGACCGCCGAGGAACTCGTCGCCATGTTCGATTTTTGGCCGCGTCGTGTGGCGCGGTTGTTCAACCTTCAAACGGTTCCTGTCTGGCTTGGCCATCCCGATTTTGCGCCGGAAGAATGGCCGGAGAAAATCCGCCTGGGTTCCATCGTGGAACTCGCCGTGCGTGACTCCGCGCTGTGGGGCCGTGTCGATTGGACGGACGAAGGCCTGCGCATTCTAAACGAGCGCGAGCATCGCTTTCCAAGCGTGGCCTGGGATGTCGAGTACGCCGCGCCGGACGGCGACGGACTGCGCAAGGGTGCGCCCGTGCTGCTATGGAGCGTGGGCGTGTGGCGCTCTCCGAACATCTCCGAAACGTCACCCATCATCAACGCCGCCATCGAAGACGGCGCCGACTACCTTTCCGGACTGCCGGAGCGCACAACGCCAACACCAACACCAACACCAACACCAACACCACCAACGAAAGACGATCCCATGAAAGACAAACTCCACGCCCTGCTTCTGAAGCTGGGTCTCATCACCGATCCGGCCCCCGAAGCGGAAGCCGAACAAACGGCGGCGCTCGCCGCCATCGAACAACGCCTGACGCTTGCGGAGGTGCTGAAAGGTGCGCTTGGCAAGCTGGCCGCCGCGCTGTCCATGGACGCCAGCGCCACGCCGGAAGACATCATCAACGCAGCGATTGACGAGGTGGCCGACGATGACGGCGAAATGAACGCCATGCGTGCCGAAAAAGAGGCCATGGAAACGGAGCTGAACGCCGCCCGTGCGGAGCGTGCCCGGCATGCGCTCGCGCCCTGTCTGGCCTCCGGCGCGGTGAGCAAGGCGCAACACCCGGCAGCGCTGGCGCGGCTCTCCAAGCTCAACAACGCGGAGTTCGCCGCTGCCCTGGCAGAGATCAACGCCGCCGCTCCCACGCTGCGCATCGGGTCAACTGTCGCGCTGCCGATGGATGCCCGCCGGAAGCTTGCGCAGGATTCCGACCGCCGCACGCAGCGGGCGGAGATCAACGCGAAGGTGGAAGCCGTCATGACCTCCAAAAAAATCGGCCGCACGGAAGCGCTCGCGGAAGTGAAAGTCGAAAACCCCGAGTTCTTCACCGCCAAAAAAACCGACGTTTAACCCGTCACGCATCACCCCTCACACATCAACCACCATGGAAGACACCATGGAAGACACCATCATCATCACGCCGGAAGCCGTCGCCGAAAAAGTGAAAGCCTCACGCGGCGCTCTCACGAAACGCCAAGCCGAGCAAGTGCTCCGCAATCAGGCGGCGCAGGACGCTTTCTTGAAGAGCCCTGCGAAGATCGACGCGGAAGCGAAGGCCGCCGCTGAAGCCGAAGCCAAAGCGAAGGCCGCCGCTGAAGCCGAAGCCAAAGCGAAGGCCGACGCTGAAGCCGAAGCCAAAGCGAAGGCCGCCGTTGAAGCCGAAGCCAAAGCGAAGGCCGACGCTGAAGCCGAAGCCAAAGCAAAGGCCGACGCGGAAGCGGAAGCCGCGAAGGGTAAAAAGCTGAAGGCTAAAAACTGAAAGCTCAAAGATCACGCCTGGAACTCCCTTCCTCATCCCATCCTCATTCAATCCTTGTTCAAAGTTATGAAATCCATCCGTCGAATTCTGAAGGCGCTTCGCCTCTTCATCATCTCCTTTCTTGGCGCTCCGAGCTGCCTGGAAATCAACACCATCGTGCTGCCCACGGGCCGCCGCACTTATCTTGCCGATGCCGCGATCAGCACGCGGCACTTGCTTGGCAAAGTCGGCAGCGATGCGCAGCACATCGCGCTTGTCAGTGCCGCCGCGAACATGCCCGTTGGCGTGATTCAGGACGAGCCCGCCGCTGAAGGTTCCGCCAGTGTGGCGCTTTTGGGGGCCGCGCCGGGAACCATTCTGATGGTTTCCGGCGGAACGTTCTCCGATCAGGTGGACGTTTACAGCAAGGGTGACGGCACGATCATTGCGGAGCCGTCCACCGCTGGCACCTACTGGAAAGTCGGGCGTGCGCAGAAAGCCGCCACGGCCTCCGATCAGGAAATCCCGGTGGAGCCCTGCACGCCGGTGAAGCTCATCATCGTAGCCGCCTTTGACACGACGGACGGCGACTGTGCCGCCGCCGCCGACCTGGCCGAACTGAAAACCGCCACCGCGAACATTGAAGCCGACCTTCTGGCGCTCGCCGCCGCGCTCGCCACGCCCGCGCTCGTGAAAGTCCTTCCCGCCGCCTAATCCCCTCATCCTTCATCCTTCATCCTTCATCCTTCATCCTTCATCCTTCACCTTTCATCTTTTATGAAATCACCAACACGCCGCCCCATCACGCGCAAAGCCTTCGCCATCGCCTCCGCCGCCGTGGCGCTCTCCGCCGCCGGAAAACCTGTCACCTGTGCGGAGATCAACGCCGCGCTGTCCAAGCAGTCCTTCGCGCCCGCCTACTCCGATCAGATCACGCCCGGCCTCATCACCGAAATCAACGCCTCGCTGCTGGTTGAAAACAACTTCAGCGAACCGTTGACCACCTACGCCGTCGGCTACCGCGAAAGCGCGGACCTTGACGCCGAACTCGCCTTCTTCGCTCCGGCGGTGGAAGTCGGCGAGCGGTTCGAGTACGCGACGTTCGATTCTGCGGACTCCTTCCTCTCCGATCCTGACGAAGATCTTCGCGCCCGTGGCGCGGACTTTCCGCAGATCGAAATCAAGGAAGGCAAGACGGACTCGCACACAGAGAATCGTGGCCTTCAGATCGTCATGGAGCGGCGCAAGTATGAGCGCCCCGGCAAGGCGGAAGCGACCGTCGCCCGCATCGTGAACCGGCTGAAGCGGAACAAGCTCCGCCGCGCCATCGCCGCGCTTTCCGCCGCTGCGGTGAACACGGGCAAGACTTGGGACACCACCGCAGGCAAAGACCCGGATCAGGATGTCATCGGCGAACTCATCACCGCCGCGAACCTCTCCGGCCTTGTGCCGAACCGGGTCGGCTACGGTTCCACCGCATGGAGCAAGCGCGGGCTTTCCCATCGTGCGCAGAACACGGCGGGCGGTTTCGCCTCCGCGTCCATGACGCCGGAAGCGCTTGCCGGTTTGCTGGGGGTTGAGCAGGTGCTCAAGAGCAACGCCCGGTACACGTCCAGCGCCAGCGCCAAGGCGGAAATCGTCGGGAACCTCGTCCTGATGTTCATGGCGATCGCCGACGCCTCCGAAGAGGACGCATCGAACATCAAGGATTTCTGGAGTCCCTCCGAAATCAGCGGCGACCGCTACGCCGTCTATGAATGGGAGGTTGGTTCCAAGTTCGTCGGCGTGGCCGTGGAGCATTACGAAAAGCTCGCCATCACGTCGTCTCTCGGTATTCGCAAGTTCACCGTGAGCTAATCGCCGCCGCGTTCACCACGGGG
Source organism: uncultured Prosthecobacter sp. (assembly GCA_964452755.1). GTDB lineage: Bacteria > Verrucomicrobiota > Verrucomicrobiia > Verrucomicrobiales > Verrucomicrobiaceae > Prosthecobacter. The sequence continues at coordinate 9,946 of CAYVQY010000006.1, forward strand.
GCGGCGGCGCGAGTCGCCGCCCCTTTTTTGTCCGCAGATTCCAAACCGATTTTTAATCCCTTCAAGCCATGGCCTGGATCACACTTAATGCAGCGCTCGCCGAAGACCGCATGGCGGAGTTTTCCGCGATCAAGGATGCCGCAATTTCAGAGACGCAAGACGCGGATGACATCATTGACCGCTGTTGTGCCCGCACGGCGGCACGGGTGCAAGGCTATGTGGCCGCTCATGCGAAGAACACGGTGGGAGCCGGTGGCACCATTCCCGAAGAACTGGAAGAGGCCGCGCTGGCGCTGCTTGTGCCGCACATCATCGGGCGTATTCCGGCGCTGAACTACCTCATGGACGACACGCGCAAAACCGCACAGGCCGACGCGGTGAAACTGCTTGAGCAGGTGGCGCGGGGGTTGTTCGCCGTGTCGCAGCCTGTCAATCCCGCCGACGACCAACTCAACGGCGGCGGGGTGGACTTGATTTCAGCGCCGCCGCGTCAGTTCACGAAGCAGAAAATGAAGGGGCTGCTTTAGTCACGCATCACGCATCACGCATCACGCATCACGCATCACGCCAATGAAACTTTCCCGCCCTCTTCCGAACGCCCAGCGTGCGCTGCAAATGGCACAGGCTCGCAACCTGTTTCCCACAACGGCGGGAACGGTGGAACTGCGGGCCATGGAGCGCGAGTTTTTGCGGCGTTCGGTGTTCAGTGCCGGAGTGACGAACACGCGGTTTTTGCAGGCGGTGAAAACCCGCGTTGAACGGCTCTTAAAACAGGAAGAGCCGGACATCGGGCGGGCGCGGCGGGAGCTTCGCGGCATCCTCAAAGAGATGGGATACACGCCGGAAAAGGAAGGCGTCGTTCCCGGCAGCATTCAGGACTTGAGCAGCAATGCGCGGCTGAACCTGATTCTTGAAACGCAGATAGGGCTTCTGTCCGGCCATGCGCAGCGGCAGCATGGACGCACGCCTAGCAGCCTGGAGCGAGCGCCAGCGTGGGAGCTTGTGAGGGTGAAGGACAGCGCCGCACCGCGTGACTGGCCTTTCCGCTGGGAGCAGGCGGGCGGGCGATTGACCGCTGGCAAGATGATTGCCGCCAAGGGTTCGGAGATTTGGGACGTGCTTGGAGACGCCGCCGTGTTCAACGATGCGCTGAACGTGGCGCATCCGCCCTTTGCCTTCAATTCCGGCATGGCATGGGCGAGCGTGGGGCGCAAGCGTGCGGAGCGTCTCGGCATCACCACGCGACGCACGCCGGAAGAGCTGGCGGCGCTGCCGGATTTGGAAATGGACGTGTCCGACATCTCGCGCCCGCTGCTGCGCAAGCTCCGCGACAAACTCCGCCGCGTGGAGGCGGCGGAGGCCGCGCCGGGCAAGCTGCGGGTGAGCACGAAGAAAAAGCCCGCGCCCGCGAGCGCCGAACCGGAGCCGGACAGTCCCGCGAACATCAATCCGCCGCGCCTGAGCCGGGCGATTTTTGACCGCATCCGGGCGGAGTTCAACGCCGCTTTAACGGCAGCCTTGGAGGCCGCGTAATGAGTGACCTGGTGCAATTCAAGGTGACGACGTGGGGCAAGTCCACGCCGATTCTGAACCTGCTGCTTGAGAAGCTGGAAGACCCGGCGGACCTGCTTGAAGAGGTTGCGATTGAAACGCAGGAAATGGTACGGTTGTGGATCATCGAAGCCGCCGCCGACCGGCATCATACGGCGCAGGATTTGGGGGCCGCGCCCACGGGCTACCTTACCGCCGCCGCCGAAGATACCACCGCCGTTGCCTCCAGCCGTGGCGCGGTCATCACGGTAAAAGGCCACATCTTCAAGCGCTACTTCGGCGCGGTGCAAGTCGCCCCGCGCCGTGCAAAGATGCTCTCCATTCCCGTCAATGCCGCCAGTTACGGCAAGAAGACCAAAGACTTCGGGAAGATGAACATCATCAAAAGCAAGGCCGGTGACTTGCTGCTTGTGAAGACCACGGGGCGCGGAAAGAAGAAGAAGATCACGCCGCTTTTCCTGCTGCTGCGGAAGGTGACACTGCCGCAGGACAAGGGACTTCTGCCTGGGCCGAAGAGGCGGGCGCAAGTGGCGGAGAGGGCGGCGCGGGATTATCTGGCGGCGGAGATTCAGAAGGGCGGGCTGAAGAGGTAAAGATGAAGGCTAAAAACTGAAGGATAAAAGGTGCTGCAAAGGGCGCATTGGGCGGCATGCGTTTGTTGAGGCGCGGGGCATGCTGGGTGCATGGACTCCCTGCGACAATTTCAAGAAGACTGTGCTTATAAGCTGATGGGCGAAAGCCGGTTTGAGTTTGTGCCCGTGTTCATCGACCGGCCACGCAGCGCACAGGAGGCGCTGCAAATTCAAAGCGCGATTGACAAGGCGCTGGCGGGCATGACGAAGAGGGGCGGCAAGGCCGGGCTGGCGGTTCGCGTGCTGATGCCGGAAGCGGAATGTCCATCGCCCAACGTTCCGGGGCCGGAGCTGGAAATCACGCTTACAATCCAAGTTACGGAGAACCCGCTCTTCAACGAGGGCGCGAACGGAACCGGGATCACGGCGGAACAATGCGCGTTGAACATCGCTTCAAGTCTTGGCGATTGGCCGCGTGGAAGCTCCGGCGTTTATTGCGACCGTCGCGCCTTGCGCGTGGTGCCTGATGACGGTCGAATTATCACCGACGTGGTGGTGAAAACCTTGGTGCAGGTGCCCTATTATCCGACTGTCTCCGCGCCGGTCATCACGGAAGGCGAAACGCTTCTCACGCTGTCATGCGGCACGGAAGCCGCCGCGATTTATTACACGACGAACGACAGCATGCCCGCGCCCGGCAATGCGGCGGCCACGCTTTACACGGCCCCTTTTGAACCGCCCGCGTCCGGCACGGTTCGCGTGTGCGCCTTCAAGTCCGGCTTCAAGGCCAGCGCGATTTCCGAACTCGTTTTCTCACTCTAAACGCCACACCAACAACGCATACCCGCCATGCCCTCCATTGATCGCACAACCATCAAATCCGGCCCCGCCCTCCTGACCTGGAACACGGCCAAGCTCTACTTTCGCGACGGACTGACCATCGCCGAAGAGGTGAGCACTTTCGACGTGACCGCCGACGCGGTGATTGGAAGTCAGAAGCGGGTGAACGACCGCATGATTACGCTCACGGGCACGCCGGTGGGGCAGTGGAAAGACCTTGCCGTCATCTTCGCGCTTCTGAGCGCCACGCCCGGCACGCGGCTTTTCGGCGCGAGCGACAAGGCGGCCACGGTGCATTTCAAAGACGGCGACTTGTTCACCTTCCACAACTGCGGGCTGACCACGCTTCCGCCGTTGTCCTTCTCCCCGCTGCGCACGATGCTGGGCAGCATCGGCTTTGAATGCCGCGTGAAGAACGACACCGACCCGACGGCGGCCAATGCGATTTTCACACGCAGCAACACGGCGTTTAACGACACCTCGTTTGCCTTCGCGAACATTCCCACGGTGCCTTATACGCTCACATGGGGCGCGGATGACTGGGAGGGCTTCAACACGCGGGACGGCGTGGTCATCACGCCACGGGTGGCATGGTCTGATATTCCCTGCGACAACATCGGCATCGTGGAAAAGGAAGTCACCGGCCTGGAAGTGACGGCGGCCTTCACGCCGCAGGGCGTGGCGCAATCCTACATTGACGCCAAGCTGGCGATGCAGAACAGCGCAGCGGCGGCGCGGGGTGCCATCGTCTCCGCCACTACCGGCGTTGACTTCGTTCTTGCAGGAACGGGCGTGTACGTCACGCTCGCCAACGCGATTCTGCGCAAGGCGGGCTATCGCGCACAAACAGGACAGCAGCGCCACGCGGAGTTTGAAGCGGTGGCGTGCCTGGACATCGACACGGGCGTTCCCGTCGCGCAAATGACCGTGGGCACCGAAGCGCCCGAGTAACACTTTGCGGCGGCTGCGGTTGCGCCCGTCGGGCAACTGCGGGCGGAGGTTGGGTTTTGAGCCTCGTTCATCAACCGCAGACGCCGCATTTCTTTTCACGCATCACGCAACACGCACATGGAAGAATCCAAGCTGGACTTGAAGATTGAAGCGAAGGCCGACGCCGCGCCGATTCGCAAGCTGGACGAGTCCCTGAAGGATGCGGAAGGCAGCGCCCAAAAGCTGGGCAAGTCCGGCGATGCGGCGGGCGATGAACTGGCGGAGGCCTTTGAGCGGGCACGCGAGCGAATCGACGAAGCGAAGAAGAGAATCGCGGATGACAGCGGCGCGGGCGACGTGGGCGGCGGTTTGGCGGACGGGATCAAGAAAAAATTCGCGGGCGTCGATTGGGGCGAGCTGCTTGGCAAGAGCGCGGCCATCGCCGCCGCCGCCACAACGGGCTGGGAGATCGGAGAACAGCTTTCCGCCGCGATTGACCGCGTGCGTGAAAACGGTTTTTCATGGCAGGCCATCATCGGCCCGGATGAAGCGAAGGAAGCCGCCGACGCCGCCGCCGGGGCGCTGGCAATCAGCTTTGCCAAAATCCGCGAGGATCACGCCGCGCTCGTCGCCACCATCGAACGCGGCCCGGCGGAGTCGTCCAGTGACTGGCTGCGCGAGCTGGACACCAACGCCCGCCGCGCTGCGGACAGTCTGCGGGCGCTGCATGAGATCGAACGCGCCGGGAACAAGGCGGCGGTGGCCGCGATCAACGAGCGTTACGCGAACAAGGTCGATTCCATCGAAGGCTCTGACATGACGGACGCGGAGAAGGCCACGGCGCGAAGCCGCGCCGACGTGGAGCGCGAGACGGCGCTCTTTCAGCAGCGCGAGCAGGAACGGCAGGCGGAGGCCAGCCGCAGGGCGGCGGAGGCCAGCGCCGCGAAGCAGCGCCGGGAGGATACGGAGAGCATCGCCCGCGAGCAGGAACGCCGCGCCCGCATGGCCGCCGAAGCGGAACAGTACGCGAACGCCAATAGCGCCATGTATGACGATCCTGCGGCGCGGAAGTCGCAGTTCGATTCGGCGCGTGACAATTTCCTGAACGCTCGCGGCTTCGGCGCGGGCGACGTGGGCAGCGAGGCGGAGGAAAAGCGGCGGCTGGAAGCCGCCCGCGCCGCGAGTGAGAAAGCCGCCGAAGAAAGCCGCCGCGCCGCGCTGGAGCGCGACGCCTTCGCGGCGTCGTCCGCGATTGAATCCGCGTCCGACCGGAACACGACGCTTGGCCGTTCGCGCCGTGGCTTGAACCAGGCGAGCCGACAGGCCGAGACGCTGAACCAACGCGACGCCGAACGCGCCGCCCGTGAACAGGAACGCGCCGAACGCGAGGCCGCGAAAGCGGGCGGGGGCGACGGGGCCGCCGCCGCTGAAATCCGCACGGCCACGCAGAAGCTCGCCAAGCCGTCAGGAGAAGGCGAGGCGCTGCGGGCGATTCCCGAACTGCTGCAAACGGTGGTGGAACGCGACAACGCCCGCTCCGCCGAACTCCGCGCCCTGGCCGAATCGGTCAAGGTGGTCAAATCACAACTCTCCGCCTCCCGCCGTTGACCATGAGAGCCGTTTATGACGAGATTGTTTTAGCGCCGGGCGGCATGGACCGCGCCGACGCGTGGGCTTCGAGGATCGGCATCGGCTCCACCCATGACGTGCAGGTGGCGAAGAAATTCCGCGCCATTTACGCGAACGTCCATGCACGCGGCAACTCGGTTAACACAATCTTCCTGACACTCATTCCACCGCCTGCGGCGGATGTGGACGCGGCCTTTGGCGACCTGATGCTCTTTTGGGCGGGTCTGCCTGCGCAGGGTGACTTGGTGCTTTCAAGCGGAGCCTACCAGGTGACCTACGCGGACGCGGTCAAGAACCCGTTTCAATTCACGCCAAGGACAGGGATTTCAAACCGCTATGAACTCAGCTTTTCCGCCGGTGCGCCTTCCGCTTTAACCACCCTTTCACGCCTCGCACAAATGGACTCTCGATACATCGCCAGCCTTCCCGACATCACCACGCTTACAGGCGGCGGTGCCACGGCTCTTGATTCACTTGCCACAACTGACCGCAGCGTCGGCTTCACCGTTCACCTCTTCGCCACGATCAACGGCGTCACGCAGGGGACGCATTTCCGGCTCATCGCCGGGACGGCGGCGGAGAACACGGACCGCAGCGCCGGGGCGGTGATTGTGAGGCCTGACGATTACGACGCGGAGACGAACGCGAAGGTTTGGGCGGAACTTGGCTGAGTGAAAAACTGAAATCTGAAAACTGAAATATGAAAAACATCCTCCTTTGTCTCTCTCTCATGCTTGTCGCCGCGCCGCTGGCGCATGCGCAGGCGCAGGCGCGGCCCGTGCTGAAGCTGACGAGCAACCACGCGCTCACGGAACCGCTGGCGACAGGCGGGCAAACGATCACGGTCACGGATGACGGCACGCTGTCCTTTGAAGACGGCTTCACGCTGGCCGGCGCGAGCGTGTTTCGCACGGCGGCGGGGCTGGGCAGCGTGGAAAACACGGCGCTTTCCACATGGGCGGGAAGCGGGAACGTCACCACGCTGGGCACGATCACGAGCGGCACATGGAATGCCTCCGCAGTGGGCGTGGCCTACGGCGGAACGGGCGCGACCACCGTCGCCGCCGCCCGCGTGGCGCTGCTGCCGAGTCTCAGCGGCAACGCGGGAAAGGTTCTGGCGGTCAATGGAGGTGAAACCGATCTGGAATGGATCACGGGCGGCGGCGGTGGGCTGACCATCGGCACGACGACCATCACGAGCGGCACCAGCGGGCGCGTGCTCTACAACAACGGCGGCGTCGTCGGCGAGTTGGCGACGACTGGGAGCGGTAATGTGGTCCTGGCCGCATCGCCCACGATCACGGGCACGGCGACCATTGGCACGGTTTACGGGCAGGGTGTTGACCAACTGGGGGATGGCATCCTTTTGGTTCATCCGTCATTGCCGTTAAACTCACCCGGGGCGGGGTTCCAAATTTGGAACAATTGGTGCCTGCACTGGCGGACGACTAATAGCGTGGGGCTTTGGGGTGATGTCGCGGATGTGCTTTGGCTCCGAAATTCAACGCGGGCGCAGGGTGTGACGATTGCCAATACTTATACTTCACCAACCAACTACGAGGCGTTGTCAATCTCTTGGACCGGCAATGTGGCACGCATTCAGCCGACCGCAGGCAGCGGCGGCGGCACGGTGCAACGTGCCGAGTATTTCACCACGGGAAGCGTGTTCTGGAGCAGCGGCAGCGGCAGCCCCGAGGGCGTCGTCACCGCGCCCGTCGGCAGCCTCTACACACGCACGGACGGCGGCAGCGGAACGACTCTCTATGTCAAGGAAAGCGGCACCGGGGATACCGGATGGACCGCCAAATGAACCGCAGATTCTACCGATTGAAAAACACCATGAAAACACACCTCGTCATCCTCGCCGCCGCACTGTTTGCAATGCCCCTGCAAGCTCAACTCATTGACGCTCCAACGGCTCAAACTCCCGCCGCGAAACTCGCCGCAGACAGCATCGTGGAGGCCATCAATTCCGAGATCACGCATCGCGTGAGCGTGCATAAAGTCGCGTGGGAAACGCTGTGGGAAAACAGCCGCGAGGGCGCCACGCCGGAAGCCATTTTGGAGCACATGGGCAACAAGGCCTCGCTCGTGTTTGCATTCTCGCGGGCGAATCTGGAGCACATCGCGGCATGCGCTCAACTCGTCGGCAAGACGCCGACCGATTTCATTCCGGTCAAATACCTCAGCAGTCCGCGAACGCTCGTGTTTCACGCTGACGGCACCGTGACTTTGGCCCCGTGACTTCAGCTTTCACACGCCGCCGTGTCATTCACCCTTCAGCACGATACCACCACGCAGAGCCTCGCGGACTGGGGTTTGACGGACGGGGTATTGAGCGAGCGCAGCCTTTCCGCTGGAACCTTCACGGCGAAAGTCGCGGGGGATGCGCTGGCGGCGCTGCCGTGGGCGTATAAGGACAAGATCACACTGCGGGATGCGTCCAACGTGGTGCGGTTCGTGGGTTACGCTCTGCCGCCGGTGCGGCACGGCGGCGATGAAGAAATCATCGAGCTGACCTTTGCGAATGCGTGGTGGTTTCTGGGCCGGTCGGTCTATCTGCAAGAGGCGTGGAACGCGGAGGAAGCGGATGCGATTCAGGCGGGCAACGTGGCGCTCTTTGCCGCCGTGACTGCGGGCACGGGCTGGACAACGCGGAGCATCGCCGCCGAAGTGGCGGCGATCATCGGGCAATGCGCCGCCGTGTTTTCCGGCACGATGCAACTGGGCGACGTGACGGGCGCGGCCTTCGCCAAGTCGCCGGTGCCGCAACGCGTGGAGGGCGTGACTTATGAGCAGGCGCTGCGCGATGCGCTGGCCTATGTGCCGGACGCGGTTCAGTACTGGGACTACACCACCACGCCGCCGACGCTGCATTTCCGCCAGCGCAGCGCAGGCACGGCGCGGGAGCTGGCAATGGCGGCATTGGATCACGAGCCGGTATTAACCGCCGATGAAGAGCGGGCGGCGCGTGGCGTGCGGCTGCTTTACAAGTACAACACGAGCGACGGCGGGACGGGCGCGGTCATTGACGAGGCGGGCGAGGGCACGGGCGACGGGATCATTTCCGCCGTGGTCGATTTGACCGGCGGCGGCAAGGGCAGCGGCGCGGCCCCGCCGGTCTTCACTCCGGCGGTGAAGCAGATTTTCACGGTGGAGAGTGAAGCGATTGACCCGCTGTCCGCAGCGTGGTGGTTCAAGTACGGTGACACGGGTGTTGCGGACGCGGGCGACATCATTGTCGGCGCGGCATCAAACATCGCTGCGGATGACGGTGCGGGGGCGCTGGGCACGAAGAACCGCCTGTTTGTGACTGGAAACATTCCTGCGGAGCTGGCGGCGGAGCATTTGCGGCAAGCGGTGGTCACGGGCTATCTGACCGTATCGACGACACGCGAAGAGGCGGGCTTCACGCTGACCACGAATGAACAACGCGTGGTTCAAGTCCGATGCACAACCACCGACTACAACGGCGACGAAGAGTACAGCGTGAAGGCAGGCGGCTTCACCGGCGGCAGCGACCCGGACACCTGGACGGCGTTGACCATTCCGGGAGGCATTGCTGCCGAATTGCTGGCGGTGTGGAGCGAGGTGCAGCATCGCGGCAAGGTAAGCGTGACCGGCGACGAATGCGGCTTTGCCGTGGTGCTGGGTGATGTCATCAATTTGACAGGAGGCCTTGAAGCGTGGGAAGACATGAATGCGCAGGTCCAAGGCATCGAGCATGAGCTGGACTATGGCCGGACGATTTACACGCTGGGAGCTGCGGAGCATTTGCGCATCGAAGATTTCGTTTCCATGCTGCAAGGTCTGAAGGTGATGCTGGCGCTCGATTTGGACACGCAGGCGACGGGGCAGCCGACCGGCGACAGCACGCCGACCGAACACCCGGCGATGGTGGGCAAATACACAAGTCCGCGAGCGTCAACGGTGGCCTTTGGCTACAAGTGGGAATACCTGGACATCACGCGGGGTGTGAAGGTGGAATTTGACGGTGACAACGCGACTATGACTCACAGCCGCGAGGACGGCAGCGCACAGGTGGAAATCACGCCGGACGCGGTGAAGAGTAGCAATCCCATCACGGAAGAAATCGCGGAGGTTTCGCCGGTGAAAATGTCGGTGGAAAATGCGGATGGCGACGTGGCCGAAATGACCGCCGGGCAACTGCGGCTGGAGGATGAAACGGGCGCGGTGCTGACCCTCACGCCGGACGGCTTGACCCTTGAAAAGGACGGCAAGACCACCACGCTAAGCCTGCTGTCGCTGCTGCATGACGATGGCGCGGGCAAGACGATGTCCGTCACGGAAGATCAGGTCATCGGCGACGATGGAACCGGCACCGTGGTAATGGATTCGGCGGAGGGCTTCCGTCATACCGTGGGCGACGATGAAGCGACGCTGACGAAGACGGCGCTGAACATCGAAGGCAGCGGCGGCGCGGTGGAAGTGCGGCCTGAAGCGGGCCTGACTGTGACCACCGGCGGCGACGCCGCGAACGTGAACGCGGCCCGCCTGCGGATCGAAGGCGCGGGCACGACGGAAGTCGGCACTGTGGCGGGTGAAACGGTCACTTTGACGGCTACTGACTTCTGTGAACCGGACGGGACGGAATCCGCGCCCGTGTTGCGCGGCGCACTCTCCACCGACTAGCATTGTATGGCACGTTTTGGACGCTGTTTGAGCCTGGCGGATTGCATCGCCAACGTGTCACTGTCGGGCGGTGCCACGGGCACATGGGATGCGGCGGCGGGAACCTTTGAGGCCACGCTGCCTGCGGGCGGATCGTGCGGCGGCTCGAATGCGTCGCCGTTCGCGGTTTTAACGCTCGTTTTACAAGGCTCCGCAACTCTGCAACTGGACGTTGACGGCGACGGCGAAAGGTTCGCCGTTGACCGGACGCAAGCCGTCATCACGCATCGCGGCGACACCGTCGTGAGCTACGGCAGCGAGGGGGGCGGATTAACGGACTGTTCATCGTCGCCGCTGGAGCTGCGGACGGGGGAAGCCGGGTTGGAAATCGCCGTGTGCTGCGGTGACGAAATTGTGTTGTCGTTCGCGTCCAGCCTGAACGAGTTCCAGCCGGAGCTGAGCTGTACTTTCGTCCTGTCCGAACCGTGAAGCTGGAGACGATCAGTGACGCCGAAATGGCGGGCCTGTGGTGCCGGAAGTGGACGCCGCCGGAACCGGCCATGTACACGGCGGCCTGCGGCTGGGCTGCATGGGACGGCAAGACGGCCACGTTTGGGAGGCACCTGGCAGGCCCGGCTCCGGCTCCGGCGGCCTGCGACGTATGCGCGATCTTCGTGGAGCACTGGCACGCGCTCAAGGAGCCGACAGGGGCCGAACTCGCGGCCCGTGGCCTGGCTGCCGTGTGCCGCTGGGCAGCCGCAGGCTTCAAGCTCGCCACGCCGGAGGTATTGAGCCAGCGGCAAGCCACATGCGCCGCATGCCCGCTCTACAACGCCAACGCACGCGGAGGGCTGGGCTTGTGCAGGCATGGCCGCTGCGGGTGTTCACGCCTCAAGCCATGGCTCGCGTCCGAGTCATGCCCGGCGGGTAAATGGTCCGCGTGATCGAGACCGGCGAAGTCAGGCCGCGAGGTGGTCAAGCGCCAAATTGCTCAAACTATCCGTTTTTTTTCTCAGACCCCGCCGCCCTTTACATATGACCGCGAGGATCGCAGATTTGCCAGCCTTTTATGCTTTGGAAAGCCAAAGCATCAGGCTCATGGAAACACCCGCAGAGCCGTTCCAAAAGGCGAGACGCCCAGCCCCACCCGCACACCGCCGCCCACATTCCATGAACGAAAAATCGTGGGACTCACATAGGCGCCAGCCGGGGCGCAGCCGAAGCCGCCACCATAATGGTATCCGCCGAAGGGGTAGCCATAGCCGACGGCCGGGTAGAAGCCGCCGCCGCCAAAGCCTGCGGGATAGTTTCCCCAGTAGGAATACGAGGAACGGGTGTAGGCGCGTCCGCCCATCGGCGTGCCGGTGATCGGTGCCCCCAACCAGCTGGGCGTCGGCTGCGCCACCTTCAGGGCCTCCCCGGGCAGAGCCAGGGACATGCCGGGAGCGCTGCCAGCGGAGCGATAGACCGTCTTTGCCGCCGCGAGATAGCTGGCCTCCGCCATTTGGGCCTCCATGAGCTTCTCTTCCATGGCGATCTCCCGGAGCCTCGCCCTTTCAGCCTCCTGCTTGCGCAGCTCGGCCTGGGCGCGCTGGTGTTCCGCCGCCTTCTTCGGGTCGTAGCGGAATTCTCTGCGCAGGTTCTCTGGCAGTTCCTTGAAGGCGATCTTCGCCGCACCATCCCGATGAGTGAAGGATACCCCGTCCGGATGAACGCGCACGATCTTGCAGTTCAGGAAGGTCTTGCCGCTTTGTGTCGTGATCGTGCGCGTGCTTTCAGCGGCCATGAGGCCGGGTGACGCCAGCAGCAGGGTGAGGATAAGGGCGATGCGTTTCATGGGAAAACCTCCGGACGGTGATCGTGGGTACTGACAACGGCAGACGCGCCACCGTTGCATTGAATTCAAATCCCGAAACCCGAAACTGCTCCCCGACCCGGCTCAAGCCGTCGGGCAGCTCAGCCAAAACGTCGTCGTGTTGTTCTCCGAAGCCACGCCGAGCTGGATGCCCATCTGATGGCTCAGCATCACGGCGATCGTGAGGCCGAGGCCCAGATGATTGCTGTCCTTCGAGCCATGGAAGGGGCGGAACACCTCCTGAATTTTCGCGACCGGGATTTGGGAGCCCGTGTTGCTGACGAGAACGTCCACGCGCTTTTGCTCCTCGGGCGTGATGGCGCCGGGACCGCAGATCTTCAGGGCGCAGCGACCGCCGCTTTTCGCCGCTTCCTCAGCAGCGTTTCTCAGCAGCTCGACCAGGATGTCCTTGAACTTGGTGGGATCGACGAGGATCGGCGGCAGCCCCTGCTGAACGTCCGCCTCGAGCTGGACGCCCGCCGTTTGAAAAGGCTCCATGACCGCGCCTTCGATGACGCCGAGGTACTCGTTCAGATTCAGCGCCTGCGGGCTGAGCTTCGCGCAACCGCCGGCGGAGCGGATGCGCTCGCTGAGGTTTGTCACGCCGACGGAAGCCTCGCGGATGTGCTGCATGTTTTCACTCACGCCCGGGTCGAGGTCGTCCGTCATGAGAATGAGGCTGCTGAAGCCCTGGATCACCGCCAGCAGGTTGTTCAGCTTGTGGGTCAGGCCGCGAAGAAGCTCCTGGTGGAAGCCTTCGCTGTGTTCGTTGCCGAGATTCAGGGATGTGGGGAAGTGAAACTGCATGATGGGCGGGGGCGAGACAGGCCGGAGTAATGCAGTCTCGCAGCCATGGAGGCAAACAGCAATTTGGAGACTTGTTTGAAGCCGGATCACTAAACACTGGCAACACCCCGCGCACACGCCACAATTCGCCCTCCATGGCCCTCCTCGACGTCCGACATCTCTCCAAGCGCTGGCCCACGGGCCGCCTTGCGCTGGACGACGTGAGCTTCGAGGTGAAGGAGGGTGAAATCCTCGGTCTCCTCGGTCACAACGGCGCCGGCAAGAGCACCATCATGGGCGTCACCCTCGGCATGGTGCGCCCCGACCGGGGAGAGGTGCGCATCGGCGGTCGCAGCGTGCAGACGGACCGCGGCGGGGCGCTGCAGCAGATCGGCGCCATTTACGAAGCCGCCGTGTTTTACGACTACCTCAGCGGCTGGCAGAATCTGCGGGCCATCTGCTCCCTTTCCGGCTGGTGGGACGAGGCCGAGGTCAAACGCGTCGTGCAGATGGTCAACCTCACCCGCGCCATCCGGCAGAAGACGGCCACCTACAGCCACGGCATGCGCCAGCGCCTCGCCCTCGCGCAGGCGCTGCTGCCGCAGCCAAAGATTCTCCTCCTCGACGAACCCACCGACGGCCTCGATCCCGAAGGCATCCGCGAATTTCGAGAGCTCATCCTGCACCTGCGCAGACACCACGGCATGACCATCATGCTGAACTCCCACCTCCTCGCCGAAGTCGAGCAGATGTGCGACCGCTGTGTCATCCTGAAGGATGGGCGCAAGGTCTTCGAGGGCCCCGTACCTTCGCAGGAAAAGACACGCCGAGTGTTCCAGCTAGAAACCGGCGACATGGGCCTCGCCCGGGAGGTCATGGGCCGCGCTGGAGCCACGATGGACAAGCAGGGCGTCGTCGAGGTCCCGCTGAACATGGAGCCTCACGAACTCGTCGCCGCACTCGTAAACGGCAAAGTGCAGGTGCATTCCTGGCAGCCCCACCGGCGCACGCTCGAAGAACTCTACATGGGACTCTCCTCGAAATCATGACGCTCTTTTTTCAGCAGTGGTATGGCGAGCTGATGAAGCTCTTCGCACGCCGCCGAACCTACATCGGCTTCGGCGCATTCGTGGCACTGCAGATCCTGGTCTTCCTCCTCGTCAAAAAATTCGGCCTGCCGACGCGGCGCGTCATCGCCGCGGCGGGAGAAAGCGCCGACTACTATCTCTCGGCGCTCACCGTGGCCAGCTTTGTCGTGGGCGTTTCCGTCTTTCTTCTCGGTGCCCTTTTTCTCAGCCTCGTCGCCGGAGACATCGTCGCGAAAGAAGCGGAAGACGGCCACCTGCGTCTGCTGCTGGCTCGGCCCGTGAGCCGCTTTCGCCTGCTGCTGCTCAAATACCTCACCTGCTGCAGCTACACGGTCGTCCTGATTCTGTTTCTCGTGGTTTCGGCCTTCGCACTCGGACTCGCGCTGCACGGCTGGGGCGGCGGCTACTTTGTCCTCGTGCCGGAGGTTTCCGTGGTGGCGTTTCACGACTGGAGCACCGGCCTTGAGCGCTACTTTTTCAGCGCCGTGTTTCTCGGTCTCAGCATGACGGCCATTGGCAGCATCGCGTTTTTTCTCTCCTGCTTTCGCATCAAGCCCGCCGCGGCCACCATCGGCGCACTCACCTATGTGCTGGTGGACTTCATCATTCGCACCAGCGGCTTCATGGAAAGTTACCAGCACCTTCTCATCACCAAGCACATGGCCGTTTGGGGACGCCTGCTCGCGGAAACCATCGACTGGCCGCTGATTGTGCGTGGCTACACCGTCATCTTCGCCGTAAACATCTCCCTTTTCACACTTGGCTATGCCGTGTTTGAATCCAGGGACCTGAAATCATGAATGTCATCAACAACATCCGCCAGATCCGCTCCTGGGGCACTATCAACAAAGGGACCCGCTGCGTCTTCGTTCCAACCATGGGCGCCCTGCACGAGGGCCATGCAGAACTCATCCGCACCGCGCGCGAAATCGCCGGCCCGAACGGCAACGTCGTCGTCAGCCTCTTCGTCAATCCGCTGCAGTTCGGCGAAAACGAGGATTACGAGAGCTACCCCCGCACGCTCATCGAGGATCTCGGCCTCTGCCGTGACAACGGAGCCGACATGATCTTCGCGCCGAAGGCCGAGGAGCTTTACCCTGAGGACCGCAGCATCCGGATCTTTGAAACCAGCCTCTCAAAGACCCTCTGCGGCGCCAGCCGGCCGGGACATTTCGACGGCGTCTGCACCGTCGTCGCCAAGCTCTTCAACCTCGTCCAGTGCGACGACGCCGTCTTCGGCAAAAAGGACTACCAGCAAGTCGCCATCATCCGCCGCCTCGTGCGTGATCTCGACTTCAACGTCGTCGTTCACGCCATCGACACCATCCGCGAGCCGGACGGGCTCGCCATGAGCAGCCGCAACAAGTACCTCACCCCCGAAGAACGCGCCCAGGCTCCCGCCATTCACGCCGCTCTCAAACTCGCCCGCGACGCCTGGAAAAACGGCGAGTCCGATCCCGCCGCGCTCCAGAAACTCATCACCGACCACCTTCAGCAAAACGCTCCGCTCGGCCGCATCGACTACGTCTCCCCCGTGGATGCCGTTTCACTCCAGCCCGTCTCCTCGTCCACCGAACACGTCGTCATCGCCGCCGCCGTCCGTTTTGGAGCCGCGCGTCTCATCGACAACATCGAGCTCAAGTAGCACGCCTCGCCCATGAGCCCCGAACTTCAGGACACCGCCGAGACCGTCGAAGGCTACGACGCCGAGATCGTGCGCCGCGTCTGGAGCCTCGCGCAGGTCATCCAGGGCAACGACCCCGAAGTCTGGCGCAAGGACGAATTCGGCGCGTGGATCCACCGGGCCGACTACCGCAACCGCCACTCCGACTACGGCTGGGAGATCGCCGACTACGGCTTCAGCCGCCGCGGCATCGGCCTCGCCTCCCTGCGCCCGATGCAATGGCAGAACCACCTCGACTTCATGATCGCCGCCCGTAACCAGGCCTACGTCACCGCCGACGGCCTGCGCAACGCCCGGCGCCTGTTGTAGAGCACACGAAAGTCCCAGCCCCGCACGGTCGTTCCCTCGGGGAACATGATCCGCTCCGTCCTCCTCACACTGGCTGCCCTCTCGGCCTCCCAAGCCGCCCCCGCCGACTTTGCCAGGGACATCTTTCCCGTCCTTCAGCGGGCCTGTTTCGAATGCCACGGTCCCGACACGCAGAAGGCCGGCCTCCGCCTCGACACCGCCTCGTCAAAGCACGCAGACATCGGCTCCGAACTCCTGCGCCGCGTCGCCCTGCCAAAGGAAAACAAAGAGGCCATGCCCCGCCGCGGAAACCGCCTCTCCGCGGCCGAAATCACGCATCTTCGCGATTGGATCAATGCGGGTGCCAAATGGCCGGACAAACTCGAAACCCTCACGCACTGGAGCTACGTCCCGCCCGCCCGCCCGGCACTTCCCGCCACTCGGGACAAAACCTGGCCCAAGAACGAAATCGACCACTTCATCCTCGCCAGGCTCGAAACCGAAAAACTCACGCCCTCTCCCCAGGCCTCTCCCGAATCCCTCATCCGCCGCCTCTCCCTCGACTTGATCGGCCTTCCGCCATCTTTGACCGACTTGTCGGACGCATCCTCCTGGTCCGACGAAAAATACGAGCAGTTCGTGGACCGCCTTCTTGCATCAAGGGACTTCGGCGTCCGCTGGGCACGGCCTTGGCTCGATCTCGCCCGCTACGCCGACTCCCACGGCTTCCAGCGCGACGACCTGCGCGAGGTCTGGGCCTGGCGCGATTGGGTCGTCGATGCGCTGAACGCCAACATGCCCTTCGACCAGTTCACCCTCGAGCAGGTCGCCGGCGACCTCCTACCCGACGCCACTCCCGATCAGATCATCGCCACCGGCTTCCACCGCTGCACGCCGACAAATGTCGAAGCCGGCACCGAACCTGAAGAAAGCCGCATCAACCAGGTCATCGACCGCGTCAACACCACCGGTGCCGTCTGGCTAGGCACCACGCTCGAATGCGCCCAGTGCCACAACCACAAGTACGACCCGATCAGCCAGCGCGACTACTACTCCCTTCTTTCCTACTACAACAACACCGAGAAAGAGGCCGACCGCGCCAAGGCCACCGTTCCCGGCTCCATCAAGTTCAACGGCTCCCCTTTCAAAATCAGCGACCCCGCCCGCGAGGCTGAACGTCAAAAGCTCGCCGCTCAATTAAAGACGCTGGACCGCCAGATCACCGCACGTCAGCGGCAGATCGCCGACTCCGGCGCACAAGGGAAAAACCCGGCTGCCGCAGGTGCGGCTCAAATCGATTCCACCAATCCCATTCAACACCTCAAGCCCACCGGTTTCACCACTGAAAGCGACGCCGAATCCGAACTGCAGCCCGACGCCAGCATCCTGCTCACCGGCCCCGTACCCGAAAAAGACACCTACACCTTCGAAGCCGAACTTGGCGCCGGCGAATTGAATGGCGTGATGCTCGAAGCCCTCACCCACGCCTCCATCCCCGGCGATGGCCCCGGCCGCGGCGGCGCCAACCGTCCCAACTTCGTCCTGAACAGCTTTGACTGCACGCTCACCACACCCGACGGGCAGACGCAGCCGCTTCAATTCAGGTCCGCCTATGCCGACTACTCGCAGGGCAACTACGCCGTCACCAGCCTGATCACCAAAGGCGAGAAGAAAGGCTGGGCCATCGGCCGTCGCTTTGGCGAGCCGCATTGGGCCGCCTTCGAACTCTCCGACCCCATCGCCATTCCCGCCGGTTCGAAGCTCAGCATCCGCATGGAGCAGAATTTCGGCAACGGCCTCGTCATGGGCTGCCTGCGCATCTCCAGCATCACCGGAGATGTCGCATCCTGTCTGCCAGCCGTCGAAGAAGGCGAAGGCACAACCGCCGCGAAACCACAGGACAAGCAGCTCGCCCAACTCGAAAAACAAAAGGCTGCGCTGCAAAAACAAATCGCCGCCCTCGCCGCACCGACCACCGAAGTGATGCGCGAACTTCCCGAACCGCGTATGAGCGCCATCTTCAAACGCGGCGTTTACACCGATCCTGCCGATCCCGTCACACCCGCCGTGCCCGCCGTTTTCAATTCCAAGCTCAAGGGGCCGGCCAACCGCATCACCCTCGCCAAATGGCTTGCCAGCCGTGACAATCCGCTCGTCGGCCGCGTCACCGTCAATCGCTGGTGGGCGGAGCTTTTCGGCCAGGGCATCGTCACCACCCTCGAAGACTTCGGCATCAAAGGTGCGCCGCCTTCGCATCCCGCACTCCTCGACTGGCTCGCCGTCGAGTTCATGGACAGCGGCTGGGACATGAAGCACGTCCTCAAAAAGATCGTCATGAGCGCCGCCTACCGGCAGTCGTCCGCCATGTCGGTATTGTCCGACACGCCCGACCCCGCCAACACCCTCCTCTGGCACGGCCCGCGTTTCCGTCTCGACGCAGAAAGCATCCGCGACAACGCCCTCGCCATCTCCGGACTCATCAACCTCAAGCAGGGAGGCGAGCCCATCCGCCCGCCGCAGCCGGACGGCCTTTGGAAAAAGGTCGGCGGTCAAAACTACAACTACATCGTCAGCCCCGGAGCAGAGAAGTACCGCCGCGGCCTCTACGTCGTGCTCAAGCGCGGCTCGCCTTATCCCAGCTTCATGAACTTCGACGCCAGCGCACGCATGGCCTGCGTCGTGCGCCGCTCCCGCAGCAACACCCCCCTGCAAGCGCTCACCCTGCTCAACGACCCCGTTTACGTCGAAGCCGCGAAAGCCTTCGCGGCGCGCATCGTCACCGAAGCGCCCAGCACGGATCTCGACTCGCGCCTTCAACACGCCTACCGCATCGCCCTGGCACGGTCGCCACAGCCGCAGGAACTCGGCGTGCTCAAATCCCTATGGGAAACGCAGTTCGAGTCCGCCAAGACCGACCCCAAAGCCGCGAACGACCTCGCCGCTGACTTCGAGTTTCCCAAAAGTCTCCCCGTCACTGAATTCGCCGCCTGGTACGCCGTCGCCAGCGCCATCCTGAATCTCGACGAGTGCATCACAAAGGGTTGAACTGGAAATATTTGGAGGCTTGGGGTGTGCAAGCGGGCGGCAGCCTGCCATTGAGCAGCTTGATGGCGTGTTTGCAGTCATAACCGCAGACTTCACACAGTTCGTCGAGCAGGCGACTTTTGACTTCCCGGCCTCGACGGGCATGCGCCAGCGCATCTTGGCGAGATCCTCATTTCGACTCAATTGACTCATCTCAGGTGGGGAGTCTCCCTCCGGTGTCATTCATTTTGAGGCAACTCGACGGCCCGGTTCCTGCTGCCATCGGAGTTGACACCCCCAAACCCCGGCGGTAAGCCTGCCGCCCTTAAAAATTCAAACTCCCTCTATTACAATGGTCAAAATCGGCATCAATGGTTTCGGGCGCATCGGTCGCCTCGTGTTTCGCGCAATCTGTGACCAGGGCCTCCTGGGCAAGGAAATCGACGTCGTCGCCGTGAACGACCTCGTGCCTGCGGACAACCTCGCTTACCTCGTCAAATACGACTCCACGCAGGGCAAGGCCCGCGAGAACGTGTTTTCCAAGAAATCCAGCCCGGACGTGGCTGAGGACGACGTACTGGTCGTCGATGGTCATGAAATCAAGTGCCTCGCCGTGCGCGAAGGCCCTGCCGCCCTCCCTTGGAAGGAACTCGGTGTCGATATCGTCATCGAATCCACCGGTCTGTTCACCGAGCGCAGCAAGGCACAGGGTCACATCGACGCCGGCGCGAAGAAGGTCATCATCTCCGCTCCCGGCAAGGATGAAGACATCACGGTCGTCATGGGCGTGAACCATGAAAAGTATGACGCCGCCAATCACCACGTCGTTTCCAACGCGAGCTGCACGACGAACTGCCTCGCGCCAGTCGTCCATGTGCTCCTGAAGGAAGGTTTCGGCGTCGCCGAAGGCCTCATGACCACGATCCACTCCTACACCGCCACGCAGAAGACCGTGGACGGCCCGTCGAAGAAGGATTGGAAGGGTGGCCGCAGCGCCGCCATCAACATCATCCCGAGCGGCACGGGTGCCGCCAAGGCTGTCGGCCTCGCCATTCCTGAAGTGAAGGGCAAGCTTACCGGCATGTCCTTCCGCGTGCCGACGCCGACCGTGTCCGTGGTCGATCTCACCGTGAAGACGGAGAAGGAAACCAGCTACGCGGAAATCAGCGCCGCTATGAAGAAAGCCAGCGAGACCTACCTCAAGGGCATCCTGAACTGGACCGCCGATGAAGTGGTGAGCACCGATTTCATGCACGACCAGCACAGCTCCATCTTCGACGCCGGTTCCGGCATCGAGCTGAACAACAAGTTCTTCAAGCTCGTGAGCTGGTACGACAACGAGTGGGGTTACTCCAACCGAGTCGTCGATCTCGTGAAATACATTGTGAGCAAAGGCCTGTAATCCGAACGAACACAGTAACCTTTCAAAGCCTTCAACGGGCCGGCTCACATCGAGCCGGCCCGTTTTGCGTTCCCGCTCATCCCAACCTTTTCCCATGCATCCTTTCCCCTTGTTCCAACCATGTCTCTGTTTTCTCAACTGCACCTCCTGCCCCGTCCCTTCTGGGTTCTCGTAGGAGCCACCTTCGTCAACCGGTTCGGCGTGTTCGTCGTGCCGTTCCTGGCTTTGTTCATCACCCGGAACGGCAATTCGGCGACACAGGCCGGACTCGCTGTCGCCGCTTTTTCACTTGGTGGTTTCGTCGCCTCGGCGATCGGCGGCTGGATGGCCGACCGCCTCGGTCGGAACGTCACCATGGCGATCTCTGCGCTCGCGGGCGCAGCCTGCATGATGGCCATGTCACAGGCCGTGGACTGGCGGGCGCTGGCCGTGCTAGCCTTCATCACCGGAGCCATCACGGACTCCGGGCACCCCGCCAGCGTGGCGCTGGTGCAGGACATCGTGCCGCAGGAGCACCGCGTCATGGCGTATGCGGTGCAACGGTTTGCGATCAACCTCGCCTGGTCGCTGGGTCCGGCGACAGCGGGCTTCCTGGCCGAGCACTCGTTCTTCTGGCTCTTCGCCGTCGATGCGGCCACCTCGGGGATTTTTGGCATCATCGCGTGGCTGTTTCTTCCGCGTGGCCGCCGCACGGCCAGAGAGCACGCAGGCTGGAGCCACGCATGGCCCTCCATCCGTGCGAACAAGCCCTTCCTGGCTCTCTTCGGAGCTTGCCTGTGCGTGGCGTGGATCTTCCGGCAGACAAACACCGCCTTTCCACTGCATTTCGAGCGCAACGGCCTGCCGCTGCATCTTTGCGGCATGGTGCTGGCGATGAACGGCGCCATGATCTGCCTGTTCGAGGTGCCACTGGCCTCCGGACTGAGCTGCTTTCCGGTGAAAAGGGTGCTGGCGCTCGGCTACGTCCTCATGGGAGCGAGTTTCCTTATCTTCCTCGCCAGCGGATCGCTCGCGGCGTTTGTCGTGATGATGGTCATCTTCACCGTGGGCGAGATGTCGGCCTTTTCAAGGCAGCAGGCTTATGCGGCGAGCCTTGCGCCGGAGGAAATGCGCGGGCGTTATGTGGGCTTCCTTGGTTTCGCGTGGTGCGCGGGAGGCACGGCCAGCTCCGCGCTGGGCATGTTGCTGTATGACAACCACGCCGCAGCGCTGTGGACGCTGAACGCGGCGCTCGGCATTTTAGCTGCGCTGCTCATCCTCTACAGCCGCCGCACGCCCGCCACATGAATGATCCGAAGCCACCCTTGAATGCCGTGCTCGGCGCAGTGCTCGCTTTTGGCCTGTGGGGCGTGCTTCCCGTGTACTGGAGGCAGCTCGGCCACCTCGGCAGCGATGTCGGCCTGGCGCAGCGTGTTGTCTGGACGATGGCCTCCGTTTTGCCGCTGCTCGTGCTGCGCGGCGAGTGGCGCGGGTTCCTGAAGTCGCTGCGGGACAAGGCCGTGCTCAAAGCGCATGCGTGGTCGGCATTTTTGCTGGCCATCAACTGGGGCGTGTTTGTCTGGGCCGCGCAGCATGGGCGCATTCTGGAGTGCAGCCTCGGCTACTTCATCAATCCGCTGCTCAACGTGCTCATCGGCAGCCGCATGCTCGGCGAACGACTGACCGGCCTGCAAAAGCTGAGCGTCGCCTCCGCCGCCTGCGGCGTGGCCGCACAGCTCGTGCTCGCGGGACGCTTTCCGTGGATCGGCCTGCTGCTCGCGGGCACCTTTGCGCTTTACGGACTCGCACGGCGTCGTTCGCCGCTCGGTTCGCTCCCGGGGCTCGGTGTCGAAACGGTGGCAGGCATTCCGATTGCCGCGCTGTACCTGGTCTGGTGCCAGCAAAGCGGCGTCGCGATCTGGGGCAATGCCTCGCCGCACGATCTGTTGCTCATCATCGGCCTTGGCATCATCACCACCATTCCACTGCTGGGATTCGCTCATGCCGCACGACAGCTTCCCTTTGCCCTGCTCGGCGTGCTGCAATTCCTCGCTCCGACGGGACAGTTCTTCGTCGGCGCCCTGTTGTATGAAGAGCCGGTGTCCGGGGCCGTGCTGGTGTCCTTCGGACTGATCTGGACGGGGGTGCTGCTCTTTTGCGGCGACCTGTGGTCAAAACGATGACTTGGCAGCCGCCCGGTCCGCTTCAATCTCGCGGCATGCCCCGCCCTGCTCTTCTCTCCGATGTCGGCAAAGTGTTGATCGACTTCGACTTCAGCATCGCTTCACGACGGCTTGAGGAGAATTGCGGAAGGCCGGCGGAGACGGTGATGAGCCTCTTTGACGACATCAAAGGCCCGTATGAAGTCGGCGAGATAGGCGACGAGGAATTTCTGCGGCTGGGCATGGAGCGCACCGGGTTTCGCGGCACGGCGGAGGAGTTGGCGGCGGTCTGGTGCGAGATATTTACGCCCAATCAGCCGATGTGGGACTCTCTGGCGGCACTGGCGGGGAAACTGCCAATGTTTCTCCTCTCGAACACCAATGAACTGCACAAAAACTTCTTTCTGCGGGAGTTCGAGGTCTTCCGGCACTTTCAGGACGGCGTCTATTCCCATCTGGCCGGGTGCGCCAAGCCGGGCGAGGAGATTTTTCGGCAAACCATCGAGACCCTGGACATCGATCCCGCGCGGACGTTCTACATCGACGACCTGGAGGCGAACATCGAGACGGCCGCCCGCCTGGGTTTTCAGACATTTCACTACAGCTTTGCGAAACACCCGCAGTTCGAGGCCGAACTGGCGGCCTGGCTGGCGGTGCAGGGCATTGGTTGACGCGTGCGATTCCCTGTCATACCCAGTACGCGTTGTCGTTCGTATCACAGGATGTGGCACGAAAACAGCAGTTGATTAAACCCATGAAATGCGACGTTTGCGAGAACGAGGCGACGGTCTTCCTCACCCAGATCATCAATGGTCAGATGACCACGGTGAATCTGTGCGAGGCATGCTCGAAAGCCAAAGGCGTGACGGAGGAGACCGGCTTCGGTCTCGCCGAGGCATTTCTTTCGCCGTCGCAGCGTGCGGATGATCCGATGGAGGCCGTCTGCAAGGCCTGCGGATTTACGGCCTCCCAGTTTAAAAAGATCGGACGCATGGGCTGCCCCGAGTGCTACCAGAACTTCCGCGATGGACTCGACGGTCTCCTGCGGAACATGCACAAAGGCACGCGCCATGTGGGCAAGCGTCCGCATCACACCGGAGGTAACGCCCCGCAAATGCTGCCGCGCCAGCGGGCCTCCGCAGTGCGCGAGGAACCCGTTCCGCTGCCTGTCCCCGCTCCCGCGCCCCCGATCATAGACGTCGCCAAGTTGCGTGCGGCCCTAGACCTAGCCGTGAAGGAGGAGCGCTATGAAGACGCGGCGAAGATCAAGGCCGAGATCGAGCAATTGCAGCCCAAGACCCCGCAGAAATGAAGCGCCCTGAAACAACAGGCGAGGGTTTGGCACAGTCCCCGCATTGCTCCGCAAGCGTATCCGTCATCAACCGCACCGACTTCGCCACCGCATGATGCGCTTTTCCACACTGATCAAAAATCCGGCCGACTGGATGAAGGGCGCGGGTCCGCACTCGGACATCGTTATGACTTCCCGTGTGCGTCTGGCGCGAAATTTGAGCGGTTTCCCGTTTCCAGGCTTCAGCCAGGAGAGGCAGCGCATCGACCTGCTGGAGCAGGTGCGCCCCGTGGTCGAAAAGCTGCCGGAGATGACCGATGGCTACAGCGAGGACTACACGGAACTCAGCAAGATCCGCAAGCAGGTGCTCGTGGAGCGGCATCTCGTCAGCCGCGAGCACGCGGCCCGCTCCACCGGTTGCGCTGTGGTGGTGGACCGCAAGCAGAGCGTGTCCATCATGATCAATGAGGAGGATCATTTCCGCATTCAGGGCATCCGGCCCGGTTTGAATCTGAAGAGCGCCTATGCGCTGGTGGACCGTGTGGACACCGAGCTCGAGGACAGCCTGCCCTTCGCCTTTGATCCGAAGCTCGGCTACCTCACCGCCTGCCCGACGAATCTCGGCACCGGCATGCGTGCGTCCGTGATGCTGCACCTGCCGGCTCTTGTCCTGACCGATCAGATCAATCCCGTCATCAAGGCCGTGGGCAAGATCGGCCTCGCCGTGCGCGGCCTTTACGGCGAGGGCACGGAGGCGCTCGGAAACCTCTTTCAGATCTCGAACCAGCACACCCTGGGAGAGGCCGAAGCGGAAATCATCGCCCAGATCGAAAAAGTGATCGAAGGCGTCGTCCGCAGCGAGCAGAATGCCCGCGAGAAGCTCCGGGAGGACCACCAGACCATGCTGCAGGACCAGGTCGGGCGCGCCTACGCCGTCCTGCGTCATGCCTTCATTCTTTCCTCGAAGGAGGCGTTGAATCTCCTCTCCATGCTCCGCCTCGGAGCGGATCTCGACATTGTCGGCAATTGCGACCGCGGGCTGCTCGACATGCTGCTCCTGGAGATTCAGCCTGCCCATTTGCAGCTCAATGCTGCGCGTGAATTGTCCCCCGAAGAGCGTGATGCCATGCGGGCTGAAATCACCCGCACAAGGTTGCAATCCCTGGACGCCCCGGGTAGTCTTTCTCAATCCAATTATAACCCCGAGGGTTCGCCCTCCGACACCTGACCCATGAACAATTTTACTCCACGCGCCCAACAGGTCCTGGCCCTCGCACGGAAAGAGGCTGACCGCTTCAACCACAACTACGTCGGCACCGAGCATCTGCTCCTCGGCCTCATCAAGCTCGGCCAGGGCGTCGCCGTCAACGTTCTCACCAAGCTCGGCCTCGATCTCGAAACCGTGCGCATGCAGGTGGAGCAGCAAGTCGGCTCCGGCCCCGAGACCAAAATGGTCGGCAACATCCCCTACACGCCCCGCGTGAAAAAGGTGCTGGCGCTTGCCTCGAAGGAGGCCAAAGCCCTGAATCACAGCTATGTCGGCACCGAGCACATCCTGCTCGGTCTTTTGCGCGAAGGTGACGGCGTGGCCGCCCAGGTCCTGCGCAATCTCGACGTGAATCTCGACAAGGCGCGGAGCGAGATCCTGAAGGAACTCGACCCGAACTTCACCTCCGCCGCTGAAGAAGAGGAGGACGGCGAGCCTGTTTCCCCAAGCGGCAACACTCCCGCCTCTGAAAAGAAGAAGAACGAGAAAACTCCTGCTCTGAAGGCCTTCGGTCGCGACCTCACCGAACTCGCCCAGAAGAACGAAATGGACCCGGTCATCGGCCGCGCGGAAGAAATCGCCCGCGTCATCCAGATCCTCTGCCGCCGCACCAAGAACAACCCGGTGCTCATCGGGGAGGCAGGCGTGGGCAAGACTGCCATCGTCGAAGGGCTCGCTCAGGAAATCATCGCCGGCAACGTGCCGGAAATTCTTCGCGACAAGCGCGTCATCACCCTCGACCTCGCCCTCATGGTCGCGGGCACAAAGTATCGCGGTCAGTTTGAAGAGCGCATCAAGGCGGTCATGGACGAGATCCGCCGCACGAAGAACGTCATCCTCTTCATCGATGAATTGCACACGATCGTCGGTGCCGGCGGTGCCGAAGGTGCCATGGACGCCAGCAACATCATCAAGCCCGCCCTCAGCCGCGGAGAACTGCAATGCGTCGGAGCCACCACGCTCAACGAATACCGCAAGCACATTGAAAAAGACTCCGCTCTCGAGCGCCGGTTCCAGAGCGTGAAGGTCGAGGAGCCCTCCGTCGAAGACGCCATCAAAATTCTTTTCGGCCTGCGCGGCAAGTATGAGCTGCACCACAAGGCCAAGTACAGCGAGGACGCCCTGAGGTCCGCAGTGAATCTCAGTTCCCGCTACCTGCCTTCCCGCTTCCTTCCCGACAAGGCCATCGACATCATGGACGAGGCCGGCTCCAAGGCCCGCATCGCTGCGATGACACGTCCTTCGGAACTCAAGGCCATCGAGGCGGAGATCGAGGAGATCCGCATGGAGAAGGAGAGCTCCATCAAGGAGCAGGATTTCGAAAAAGCAGCCCATCTCCGTGACAGTGAGAAAAACGCGAAGAAGCGCTTCGACGACGTCCTCGAGCACTGGCGCTCCACCAGCCAGGAACGCATCGTGGACGTTACCGAAGAGGACATCATGTCCGTCGTCGCGAAGTGGACCGGCGTGCCGCTCCAGCGCATGGAGCAGGCCGAGGCCGACAAGCTTCTCAAGATGGAGGCCGAACTGAAGACCAAGGTCATCGGTCAGGACGAGGCCGTTATCGCCATCTCCAAGGCGCTGCGCCGCTCGCGTGCCGATTTGAAGGACCCACGCCGTCCGATCGGCTCTTTCCTCTTCCTCGGCCCCACGGGCGTCGGCAAGACCTTCCTCGCCAAAAATCTGGCTGAGTTCATGTTTGGCACCGCCGAGGCGCTGATCCAGATCGACATGTCCGAGTACATGGAGAAGCACACCGCCAGCCGGTTGATCGGCGCACCTCCCGGGTATGTCGGTTATGAAGAAGGCGGCCAGCTTTCCGAAGCCGTGCGCCGTCGTCCTTATTCGGTCATTCTTTTCGACGAGGTCGAAAAGGCGCATCCGGACGTGATGCACCTGCTGCTGCAGATTCTCGAAGAAGGCCAGGTGACCGACAACTTCGGCCGCAAGATCGACTTCCGTAACACCATCGTCATCCTCACCTCGAACGTCGGTGCGGAGCAGATCAAGCGCCAGACCAGCCTCGGCTTCATCGCCATGCAGCAGGACGTGGCCGACAACGACGGCATCAAGGGCAAGATCCACGAAGCTGCGAAGAAGTTCTTCAAACCTGAGTTCCTCAACCGCCTCGATGACATCGTCATCTTCCGCATGCTGGAAAAGACCCAGCTCACCACCATCGTCGATCTGGAAGTCTCGAAGGTCGTCACGCGTCTGAAGAAGAAGAACATTCACATCACGCTCGACGACGGTGCCCGCGAGTTCCTCATGAAAGAAGGCTACGATCCGCAGTACGGTGCCCGCCCCATGCGCCGCGCCGTGGAGAAGCACATCGAAGATCCTCTGGCAGAGCACCTCCTGCGCGGCGACGTGCGCGAGGCCGATGTCGTCAAGGTTTCGTTCGACGAGGAGAACAAGCGCCTCAAATTCGCCGCCGACAGGACGGAGAATGTCCCCGTTGTCGCTGACACTCCCGCAGTTTGACCACTGCGGAGGCTGCACCTCCCTCTTCACTTCGAGAGGGGGGGCGGTGACGGGCCGCGCTGGCAGCCGTATTCGAGAATTTCATGATCCGTTCTCTCATCTGGCTCACTCTGGTGATCTGCCTCGGCTGGTGGATGGACCGCGAGCATCAAGCGGGGCGATTCCAGCGCGTAGATGAGCGCTTCCTCGACTTTCTCGTCGCCAATGCGCGGGATCGTTTTGAAGGGACGACAACGGACGCGCCCTCCTCCGTCGTCTTCGTGCGAATGAACGCCGCCGACAAGGCGGAGTATGCTGGCTGGCCGCCGCGCCCGCTGGACTGGCAGATGGTCCTCAAGGGGTTGCAAAAGTTCGACCCGGCGCTGGTGGTCATTCCGGAAACTCTCAATTGGGGAAGCCCTTCACCCGACTTCACCCGCGAGGCCGCCGATGCGCTGATCCCGTTTCCGGGCGTGGTCCTGGGCGTCGAAGCGCAGCTCGCACCGGATGCCGACACGCCGGCCTTTCTCGGCGGACTGGAGGACGCCCTGCCGCAGTTCGAGAAAGTCGGCGGACCCGCTCAACCGATTCCCGCCCTCGGAGCATTGATCACCGCGCCTGATGAAGCTTTGCGCCGCCTGGCGGAGATCGGCATCGCGATTCCTCGGCAGGAAAAAGATCCGCCCCTGATCCCCTACGCCCTGCGGGAGCAGGATCGGCTGCTGCCTGCCGTCTTGGCCCAGGCGCTGACCAGGGCCTCTGGCACGCCCTACGCCACGCATCGCCTCGTCCTTGGACCCGGTGCAGGCGCGTATCTCGCCAGTGGCACCTTTGTTCCCCTCACTCAGGCGGGCGAGTTCTCGGTGGACACCCAGCAGGAGGTTCCCGTGGTCGATGCACTGAATCTCATGACGGCGGAGCTCGTCGGCGCATTGACGGACGAAGAAAAAAGGCATCTCACCGGACCGGGAAAACTCCTCGTCATAGGCACGGACGGCGGTGCCTCCGGCGATCTCGCTCGGCTGCATGCGCAGGCGATGGCGCAGGTGCTCTCCACACCGCGGATTCGGGTGCTGCGGCTGCATGAGCAGTGGTTCGTCTGGACGGTCGCGGGACTCGCCGGTGCCTGGCTCGTCTTCCGCGTCCCCAGGCGAAAAACCCTCCTTCGTGGTCTGGCCTGCGTCTTTGCGGGGCTCGTCGTCTGCTTTCTGGCCTTCCAGTCCGCCCTCATCTGGTGCCCTCCGACCCTGCCCGCCGCGATCATCGCGCTCTCAGCCCTCTTCGCCCGTGTCGCCGGTGCAAGGCACGATCGCCACTCCGAGCCGGCATGAATCAAATCAACTCGGCGATCGGCTGGCCGAGATCGACTAGGTATTGTGGCCTGCCGGTGGTGTCGGTCAGCGTGGTGCTGCGTGCATCGATGCCGAGGTGCTGATACAGCGTGGCAATCACGTCTTGATAATGGACCGGGCGCGACACAGCCTCGGCGGCGTGTTTGTCGGTGGCACCTAAGACCTGACCGGTTTTGAGATGACCGCCCGCCATGATGCCCATGGCCACTTTGGGCCAGTGATCGCGTCCGGCTTTGTCGTTGATCTTCGGCGTGCGACCAAACTCACCCCAGACGATGATCATTACGTCCTGCAACATGCCGCGCTCGTCGAGATCGGTGACCAGCGTATGCAGCGCGTGGTCGATCAGCGGACCGAGGTAGCGCATGGCGGAGAAGTTGCGCGAGTGCGTGTCGAAATCGCTGATGGAAATGCTGACGCAGCGCACACCGGCCTCGATCAAGCGCCGTGCGAGCAGGAACTTTTGTGCGCACTTCGGACTTTCCATCGAGCCGAAGGCATCCGCCGGGCGAATAATGCGAGGCGTATAGCGTTCGAGCACCTTGGGGTCTTCTTTGCTCAGATCCATCGCCGCTGCGAACCGGCCTGAGGTCAAAATGCCGAGTGAAAGCTGCGTGAACTCGTCAAGCGCGTGCATGGAGCCGCTGGTGTCGATGTCGCGGCGGATCGTGTCGAGATCGCGCAGCAGCGTCACGCGGTCTTCGAGCCGCCCGACGGTCAGACCTTTTGTAAGCGCGAAGCTTTGATTGTGACCCGAGCCGCGACTTGCCAGTTCGGCCTTCATGCCCTCCTCCAACTGCCGCTCGAACATCTGCGAAATGTCGGGGCGAAACGCGGACGATGCGGTGCCAAGGAATCCGGGCCTAGCGCTGTTGCGCACGAGCGGGCGGCCTTGCATGAGATCGACAAACGCGGGTGCGGAGTCCTGTGAGGTGCTCAGCAGCCTGCTCACCACACAGCCCATCGCCGGACGCCCTCCGATGAAGGCCAGATCCTTTTCCTCAAAGCCGGACTGGCACTGAAACGCATTGTGCGCGCCTGCCGCGCCGACCAGCGAACGCAGGAACACATACTTGTCCGCATTCGCCGCCAGTCGCGGCAGCAGCTCGGTCAGATGCAGCCCGGGAATCTTCGTGGGCAGTGATTTGAACTCGCCACGAATCTCACTCGGCGCATCCGGCTTTGGATCGATGAGATCCATCTGCGGCGGACCGCCATCGAGATGAATGTTGATCACCGCTTTCGTCGAGGAACGAATGCCAGCCGCTGACTCCGCCCGCAGCAGGTCCGGCAGCGTCAGCGAACCAACACCTAGCGCCCCCGCCTTCAAAAAACTGCGGCGGTGGTGGCTGGAGGTGCTGCTTGGGAAGGTGAACATGCGCCCTGACCTTACGGCGGCGAGTTGCGGTGGCTTTCCTGGCGGCGCGACATCGCCTGCACGGGCAAGTCTTCCCGCTGGCCTCGCGTAGTTCTCCGAGTTCATGAAAAATCTCCTCTTTGCCTGCCTTCTCCTCCCGCTCGTCGGATTCGCCGCCGAGACCACCCGTCAAGCCGGCGCCGCGTCCGTGGACATCACGCCGGATTATCCGGTGCGGCTCAGCGGCTATGGTGGGCGCCGTGTACCCAACACGGGCGTCTCCCAGCACATTTTTGCCAAGGCCCTTGCCATCGGAAGTGATCAGGAAGTGCCGGCGGTGCTGGTGACGGTGGACAACGTCGGCGTGCCCGCTTCCATGCGTGATGAAGTGCTGCGTCGCCTCAGCGTGAAGACGAAGGTGACCGGTGATCGTTTCGCGATCTGCTCCAGCCACACGCATTGCGCGCCCATGCTCATTGGCATGCTGCCGAATCTGTTCGGCATGGACATTCCGGCGGAGCACCTGCCTGCCATCGAGCGCTACACACGCGAACTCACCGACAACATCGAGAAAGTCGCGCTCGCCGCCCTCGCGGATCGCAAACCGGCCACACTGGCCTGGAGCGTCGGCAAAGTCGGCTTCGCGGCGAATCGACGCAGTTTCCCCACGAAGCCCGTGGATCACGACCTGCCCGTCCTGCGCGTGACAGGCGAGGATGGCAAGGTGCGGGCGATTTTCACGAGCTATGCCTGCCACTGCACGACGATCGGCATTGACGAGATCCACGGTGATTGGGCCGGAGTCGCGCAGGAGGCGCTGCAGCGCGAGTTTCCCGGAGCGATTGCGCTCACGGCCATCGGCTGCGGTGCGGATCAGAATCCGAATCCGCGGCGCACGATGGAACTGGTGAAGCAATACGGCGAAGACCTTGGAGCCGAGGCAAAGCGACTCGTGCAGGCGCAAATGAAGCCGGTGAGCGGCCCGATGACCTGTCAGGCCAAGCAGATCGAGCTCGCCTTCGACAAGCTGCCCACGCGAGAGGAGTGGCAGACGCTCGCCACGGACCCGAAGGCGGCGGTCGCGTATCACGCGAATAAAAACCTCGCTCGGCTGGATCGTGGCGAGACGATCCCGACGCATCTGCCTTATCTCGTGCAGCGCTGGAGCTTTGGCGATGATCTGGCCATGGTCTTTCTGCCCGGCGAGATCACGGTGGACTACTCCCTGCGCATCAAGCGCGAGTTTGATCGCTCGCGGATGTGGGTGAACGGCTACTCTAATGACGTGCCGTGCTACGTGCCCTCCCGTCGTGTTCTGGACGAGGGCGGCTACGAAGGCGCGGGCGCGATGGTTTATTATGATCGCCCCACGAAGTTCGCGCCCGATGTCGAGGAGCGCATCATGCGTGCGGTGCATGAGGTGATGCCGAAAGGCTTCCTCGCACCGCAGTAAGCGAGCGAGAAAAGCGAAGTCGCTCACGTAGGTTTCCCGCAATGCCCCTCCAATACCCCCTGTCTGCCTGCATCCTTGCGCTGCTCGCCGGAACCTGTTTCTCGGCGGAGTCGTCGCGCCCGCTGAGCTTCGTGAATGACATCCAGCCGATCCTTACAAAGGCGGGCTGCAACGCGGGCGTGTGTCATGCGAAGGCCATCACCGGCCAGCGTGGATTTCGTCTGAGCGTGCTGGGTTTTGAGCCTGAAGAGGATTACGAAGCCATCGTGAAGCAAGGGAAGGGGAGGCGTGTGTTTCCACCGGCTCCGGAAGAAAGCCTGCTGATCACCAAAGGCGCCGCCATCGTGCCGCACACCGGCGGAAAGAAGATCGAACCCGGCTCCGAGGACTACCAGTTGCTGGTGCGCTGGATCGCCGAGGGCATGCCCTACACGCAGCCGAACGAGCCGAAACTCAGTGAAATCGTCGTCGATCCGCCGCGTGCGACCATGCAGGTGAAAACCACGCAGCAGCTCAAGGTCATGGCGCGCTACTCCGACGGCAGCAGCCGAGACGTGACGAAGCTCGCACTCTTTGAAGCCAACGACCGCGCCATGGCCGAAACGAGCGAGCAGGGCCTGATTAAGACGCTCGACATCCCCGGCAATGTGGCCGTGATGGTGCGCTTCGGCGGCAAGGTGTCCGTTTGCAGCGTTTCGGTGCCGCTCGGCGCGCCGGTCGATTCACTGCCGCCGGTGAAGAATTTCATCGACCAGCATGTCTTCGCCAATCTGAAGCAGATCGGCGTGCCGCCCTCGCCCATCTGTGACGATTCCACCTTCCTCCGCCGTGTCTCGCTCGACATCGCCGGGCGTCTTCCCACCCTTGAGGAAACGAAGGCCTTCCTCGGCGACAAATCGCCTGACAAACGCGACCGCGCCATCGAGGCGCTCATCAACTCCCCTGACTACGCCGACTACTTCGCGAACAAGTGGACCGCGCTGCTGAAGAATCAGCGTTCGGACAAGGCTGACATCACCGCGAACTTCGCCTTCCACGCCTGGATGCGCGACAACCTGCTGGCCAACACGCCTTACGATCAGATCGTCCGCCAGATCCTCGCCTCCACCGGCACCATCGTTTCAAATCCGCCCGTGGCATGGTACAAGCGCGTCAAGGAGCCGACGACGCAGCTCGAGGATGTGGCGCAGCTTTTCCTCGGCGTGCGCATGCAGTGTGCGCAGTGCCATCATCATCCCTTCGAGAAATGGACGCAGGCAGAGTACTATCACCTCGCCGCTTTCTTCAGCCAGATTGGCCGCAAGCCGACCGCCATCGCCGGTGAAGACCTCATTTTCCACAAGCGTGGCGTCGCACAGACGGAGCATCGCAAAACGCGCGTCATGCTCAAGCCCGCCGGTCTTGGCGAGCCTGAACTCGACATCGCGCCCGACGACGATCCGCGTCTCGCGCTCGTGGACTGGATGAGCAAGAAGGACAATCCCTTTTTCGCCAAGTCGCTTGTGAACCGCTACTGGAAGCACTTCTTCAAACGCGGTCTCGTCGAGCCCGAGGACGATCTGCGCGACACGAATCCGCCGACGAATCCGGACTTGTTCGACGCGCTGGCGAAGCAGTTCACCGACAGCGGTTACGATCTCAAATCCGTCGTCCGTCTCATCACGCAGAGCCACACCTACCAGCTCAGCGCCATGCCGAACGAGCACAATGCCGTCGATCTCCAGGCCTTCTCCCACTTCTACCCGAAGCGCATGACCGCCGAGGTTCTGCTCGACAGCATCGACACCGTGACCGGCTCGAAGACCGACTTCGCCGACCTGCCGCCCGGCACCCGCGCCGTGTCGCTGCCTGACAACAGCTACAACCGCGCCTCGCCCTTCCTCAAAGTCTTCGGTCGCCCCGAAGGTGCCAGCGTCTGCGAATGCGAGCGCGTCTCCTCCGCCAGCCTCGCGCAGAGCCTGCACCTCATGAATGCGTCCGACGTGAAGGCCAAGCTCACTGCGACCGGCGGTCGTGCCGAGCTGCTCACCAAGGCCGAGATGCCTGAGCCCAAGCGCATCCGCGAACTCTACCTCGCCGCCTACTCCCGCGAACCCAGCGCCGACGAGGTGAAGATCGCCGAAACGCATCTGCTCAAACCCCGAACCGACTCCGCTGGCAAGCCGCTCGACTCCCAACGCGCCAAACGCAACGGCTACGAAGACCTCCTCTGGGCGCTGCTGAACACGAAGGAGTTTCTGTATAATCATTGAGCTTGTCATGTGTAGCCATCGGCTATACAACGGGCGCATGACAACGACACTCCAATCATGGGGCAACAGCCAGGGCATTCGGCTTCCCAAGGCCTTGCTTAAGGCACTGGAACTCGACACAGGCTCCAGTCTTGAGCTGGCGCTCACTCCAAAGAAAGATGCCATCGTGGTGCGTCCGGTGAAGAAAAGGGCGCAGGTGCGAGGAAGGCATCGCATCGAGGATCTGGCGGCGGCCATGCCCAAGAGCTACAAAACTGCCGAGTTCGGCTGGGATGCCGTAGGCAGGGAGGTCTGGTGATGGCTGCTTACGTGCCACGGCAGGGCGATCTGGTGACCCTGGACTTTGATCCGCAGTCCGGCCATGAGCAGAGGGGCCGGAGACCTGCCCTTGTCATCAGCAAAGACGCATTTAACAAAGCCACCGGAATGGCAATCTGCTGCCCAATCACCAACACGGACCGCGAAGTGCCCTTTCATGTTTCCGTGGCCGGGCGCACCTCGCTGACGGGATTTGTCATGTGCGAGCAGGTGAAGTCCCTCGATTTTCGTGCGCGGAACATGCGGCTGATTGAGCGGGCACCGCAGGAGTTGCTCGGAGACGTGCTTGCCATCATTGATGCGTCGGTCTTTTGAACCTCAATACTTCTCATGCGTGCCCACACCACCAAAGACCGGATCGATCTACTCATGCGCCAAATGGGTGCTGCGGTGAAATCGGAGGGGCGTGTTTACTTCACGGGTGGCGTGACGGCGGTCATGATGGGCTGGCGCGATATGACGATTGATGTCGATTTGAAGGCCGAACCGGAGCCGCAGGGTTTTTTTGAATGCCTGTCACGATTGAAGGATGATCTCGACATCAATATCGAACTGGCATCCCCCGATCAGTTTGTACCCGCGCTTCCCGGATGGCAGGACCGGAGCCGGTTCATAGCACAACACGGGCGAGTCGGATTCTATCACTACGACTTTTATGGCCAGGCGCTCTCGAAGCTGGAGCGTGATCATCCGCGTGACCGGCATGACGTGGCATGCATGAAGCGCGATGGACTGGTGGTCCCTGAGCGTATGCGCGAGCTGTTTCAAGCGGTGGAAGGCCAGTTGGTCCGCTATCCGGCCATTGATCCCCGGCAGCTTCGAGCCGCTGTGATGGACTTCTGATCAGGAAGTGACTAAGATGCTGTTGTGATGAATCTCGACGATTTGCCCGCTGCGGACCTGATCCGCGAAGGCCTTGCCGATCTGGCGGGTCGTCGCGAATCCGTGGCCTCGTATCTCGTGCAGATAGGCAGTCCAAAACTGCGTCGCTGTGGGGTCGAGGTGTCCGTCTCGGACGACGATGCCTTGGAGGCTGATCACCGGCTCTACGGCCTGCTGGGCCGTGAGTATGGGAAGGACGCCCACCGGCGTTACAACGCCTTGCTGCGGGAGTTGGTCAGCTTCGAGCGTGCCTTGGAGGCGAGGCATGGCAGGTTGATGCTTGCTTGAACAGATCGGCGCTCTTCGAGCGTAGGTTTGCGGTCATGATCCCGCGCACTCTTTGCCTGCTCACCCTCTTTGCCGTCACCACCTTCGCCCAGCAGGTCACGCTGCCGTTGCCACGTTTGCTCACGGTCATGCCGATGGGCGGACAGGCCGGACAGACCGTGGAAGTCACGATCACGGGTGAAAACATCGAGGATGTGACGGCACTGACCTTTTCCTCGCCCAACATCTCCGCGAAGCCGGTGGCGGAGAACAACTTCGCGGTGAGCATCGCGGCCGACACGCCGCCGGGTGTTTACGATGCCCGGGTGATGTCGCGGCTCGGTGTGTCGTCGGTGCGGGCGTTTTCCGTGAATACCCTGCCGGAAATCATTCGCACGAAGGCGAACAACTCGGTCGAAACCGCGATGCCGCTGCCGGTGGGTTCGATCTGCAACGCGACCATGACGACTCGTGCAGTGGACTTCTACTCGTTTCAGGGCGTCAAAGGCAAACGCGTGGCGATCGAATGCGCGGCCTCAGGGATTGATTCGCGCCTGACCCCGGTGCTGATCCTCGCTGATGCCAAGGGCGGTGATTTGAAGGTGAATCGCACCGGTGGATTGATCGACTTCACGCCGCCTGCTGACGGCACCTATCTCATCAAGGTGAACGACCTCACCTACCAGGGCGGCGCGCGGCATTTCTATCGCCTCGCTCTGCAGGAAGTGGCAGGAGACGGGCCTGCGCCTCGTCAGCCACAGACGGCGACCGTGAGCCGGATGTCCTGGCCGCCTGCGGGCCTTGCTGCGACGGCGGCTGTGACGGAAACCGAGCCGAACAACAAGGACGCGCAAAAAATCACGCTGCCATGCGACATCGCCGGTTCGTTCTTCCCGGCGGCGGATGTGGACACCTTTGAATTCACGGCGAAGAAAGGCGAGACCTGGTGGGTGGAGGTCGCAAGCGAGCGCCTCGGGCTCAACACTGATCCCTTCGTGCTCGTGCAGCAGGTGAAGGACGGTAAGTTCACCGACGTGGCCGAGCTGTATGACATCTCGCCGCCGATGAAGACGACGAGCAACGGCTACTCCTATGACGGCCCGCCGTATGATGCGGGTTCGCCGGATGTGAACGGCAAATTTGAAGTCAAGGAGGACGGCACCTATCGCCTGCAGGTGCGCGATCTCTTTGGCGGCACCCGCAGCGACGCGAACAATGTCTATCGGCTCATCGTGCGACAGGCCGCACCGGATTTTTCCCTCGCCGGATGGGCCGTGCACATGACGCTGCGCAACGGGGACCGCGCCGCGCTTTCCAAGCCGATGGCGCTGCGTGCCGGTGACTCGCGCGTGTATGAAGTCGTCGTGCAGCGTCGGGACGGCTTCGATGGCGAGATTGAGATCAGCATGGACAGCCTGCCGCCGGGCGTGAGCGCCGCTGGATTGAAGATCGCGAAGGGCAAACCCTACGGCCACCTCATCCTCACCGCCGCAGGCGATGCAAAGCCCGGATTCTCGCTGGCCAAAATCACCGGCAAGGCGGTGATCGACGGCAAGGAAGTCACGCGCCCCGTCCGCATGGCGAGCATGGAGTGGCCGGTGAAGGACGCGAAGGGCGAAATTCCGGCACCGCGGCTCATGGCCGACATTCCGGTGTCCGTGACCGACTCCGAAAAGTCTCCAGTGAGCATCGCTGCGGCTGAGAACAAAGTGTATGAAGCCACGGCGGGTGAAACGCTGAAGATCCCGCTCAAGCTGACCTGGCGAAACGATTTCAACGGCACCTCGATCAAGGTGAAGTGCTATGGCGACGGGTTCAGCGGCCTGAAGGAGTTCGACATCCCGATGAAAGCCGCCACGCATGAGGCCGTGCTCGATCTCGCGGCGCTGAAGGTCGCCCCGGGCGACTACACCATCGCCTTCTACAGCCTCGGCATTTGCAAATACAGCTACAACCCCGCCGCCGTGCCGCTGGCAGAGGCCGAGCAGAAGAAGGCCGAGGAACTTGCCGCCGCCGCTGCTGCCGAAGCCAAGCAACTCGCTGCGACCGATGCAGAGGCCGCGAAGAAGGCCGCTGAAAAGCAGAAGCAGGCCGAAGCCGCGATGGCAAGCGCCGCGAAGCGCATGAAGTCCGTCACGGCCGAAGCTTCGCCAAAGGATACCGTGGACATCATCGTCTCCGAGCCGGTTCGCATTTCCGTGAAACCCGCGCCAGTCGCCACCGCCAGCAAGTGACATTGCGATTCGAGCGTCTGGCGTCCTGAGCGATTAGTCTGCCCTCAGAGACCGGTCACTCTCGTGCCTTTGCCTTCCCCTTCTTGACCTTGTCAGAGGCGGCGTTGTTGCTCCCTCCGGCTTCGGGGTCGCCACCTTCGCCTTGATCAGAGAGATCATTGGGATCGTAGCGCTTGTATTGTGGATCGGCGTTGGGATTGGGGTTGGGGTTGGGAAAGTAGGCACCGACGGCCTTCAATTGCTCCATCAACTTCAAGTGCATCTGCTCGGTGCGTTCAAGGTCCGAGGTGGCGATGTTGTTTCGTTCTGCCATGTCGGTCTTCAGATTGTAACAGAAATCTTCGTCGGGCCACTCGTAGAAGTGCATGAGCTTCATATCACCAATCACGATGGCAGAGACGGGAGGGGACACACGATAGTGTGGGTAGTGAAAGTAGAGCGGTCGATTGACGATGTTGTCAGGAGCCGAAACCCCAAGCAGAACGGACTTGAAGCTGATGCCGTCCACATCCTTTGGCAGATGACTCGTGCCATCTGCAAAATCAGCAAAGGTGGGCAAAAAATCGTAGCCGATCACATTCACGCTCGTGCGCGAGCCAGCCGCAATCCCAGGCCCACGAACAATCATTGGCACGCGGACGCCGTTCTCCCAAAGCCACCATTTCGCGCCGCGCAGCGGATCATACGATTCGTTCCAACTGGTGTAGCCGTTGTCGGCGGTGAAGATGACATAGGTGTTTTTCGCGATGTCGAGTTCCTCCAGCTTCGCCAGCATCATGCCCACCGAGGTGTCGAGGTCTTCCGCCATCGCGGCGCAAAGGATTGCCGTTGAACGCTCGCGTTCGTTTTCAATCTTCGCGAAGACCGGATTCTTCGCGTTCTTCTCCAAAGTGGCCTTGCATGACTGGTAGAACGCGTGTGTCGCGTAGTGGGAAAGCTGCACATAGAACGGCTTTCCCGCCTTGGCCTGACGTTCCACGAAGTCCACGCTGCGCTTCGTGATGCTGAAAATAAACTTCGGATCATCGGAGGTGTCGGCATTCTTCCCATTCGGCAGCTTTTCAGGCCGGAAGGTCTTGTTGTCGGTTTCACCGTCGCTCTCGTCGAACCCGTGCTTCTCCGGCCCACCGCCGTAGAGATGCCATTTGCTAAAATGAGCAGTCGCGTATCCCGAGGCCTTCAAGACATCGCCGATGGATGGAAAGCGGATGTTGCCCTGCGGTTCCGGCTGGAGCAGCGGTCGCGTGGCGTCCTGGCCACGCGACATGTATTTCACCGTGCCGTCGGTCTTCGGACCAAACCCGCCATTGCCGCTATAGAGGTGACGCGCGGTCATCATTCCGGTCATGATGGAACAACGCGATGGTGCGCACATGCCGGCCGCCGCCCGGGCATTACGAAAGGTCATGCCTTGCGCAGCGAGTTTCTCGACGTTCGGCATGTTGCGGAACGCCATCGCCGATTCCGGCATGCCGGAATCCATCCGCACCGACGTTCCAAACCACGGCATGTCATCGACGAGGATGAAAACAAAGTTTGGCTTGTCGGCTGCATGGAGCGGAGCGGTTGCGCCGGCTATGGTGGCTGTGAGCACCAGACGCAGAACGAGGGAAC
Organism: uncultured Prosthecobacter sp.; assembly: GCA_964452755.1. GTDB lineage: Bacteria > Verrucomicrobiota > Verrucomicrobiia > Verrucomicrobiales > Verrucomicrobiaceae > Prosthecobacter. The sequence continues at coordinate 49,118 of CAYVQY010000006.1, forward strand.
GGAATGTTTTCACAAAAAGCATAAGGAAAGGGTTTTCATGTCGGGCATTGCCTTATTCGTCCTTCTCCTTGGTCTTCACGTAATCCTTTGGCAACGTCGCATTCCAGGCGTTCAACTTGGCGGAGAGTTCTTTTACTTTGTCAGGATGCTGCGCGGCCACGTTGCTTGCTTCTGCCGGATCAGCGGTGAGATCGTAGAGTTCGATCTCGCCATCGTTTCTGCGTGTGGGGACACGCAGCTTCCACTGTGCCTCGCGGATGTAGGAATCGGCTCCCGGTGAGCTGGTTTTCCAAAAGAGCGGTTTGCTGCGCACGTGCACGCCTTGACCGAGCCACGCGGCGGAAGCGTCTTCGCCGTCGAAGTCAGCGGTGTTGATCGTGATCCCGGTGATGGCGCACAGTGTCGGCAGCCAGTCCGTGCCGCTGATGATGGATTCAGAGTCGGTGTGGCCTGCCGGGACGTGTCCGGGCCAGCGCACGATCCACGGCACGCACTGACCTCCCTGCCAATGTGTGTGCTTCCCGCCACGCAGCGGGCCATTGTAGCCCATTTGATTGTCACGCACCCCGCCAATGCCCGCCTTGGTCATGTCGGCGCCCTGGTCGGTGTTGAAGACGACGATGGTGTTTTCGCGGAGGCCTAGTTCGTCGAGCCGCTTGAGCAGGCGGCCCACGCTATCGTCGAGGGATTCGACATCGGCCAGAAAGCGGCGCACGGCATCGTCCATGTTGCCTCCGCCTTTGCTCACGGATGCGAACTTGGCCTGCATCTGCGGAGAAAAGTCGTTCACATCCACTTTCAAACCGCTCCAGCGCTTCACGAGCGACTCAACGGGATCCACGGGATGATGCGGGATGTGACCCCAGACGTTCACATAGAACGGCCCTTCTTTGTGCTGCTCGATGAACTGAATCGCCGCATCATAGACATAAGCATCACGCCCGCGCTCGTCGGTCTTGCTGTCCTGCTTCTGGAGTGCGCCGATGACATCGATGCCGTAGGTGCCAGGCTTCGTCACCGGTCCGATGTGCCATTTGCCGAAGTGCCCCGTGGCATAGCCGTGCTTCTTGAGCAATTCAGTGATCGTCACGCGATTGGCGAATCCGCCATTCGCGGGATAGGTCGGATACCTCGCCGGAAACCACGAGGTCATGAGGCCGGTGCGCGTCGGGCAGCAAGTGGCGCCTGTCGCCTGATACTGGGTGAATCGTGTGCCGTCGGTGGCAAGCGAATCAATGTTCGGCGTGCGCGCGTAAGGATGGCCGTAGCAATGCAGGTCGCTGGCACCCAGGTCATCTGCGAGAAGAAAGACGATGTTGGGTTTTATTGCAGACGAGGTGGCAGCGTTGACCTTGGCGCTGATAAACAGCAACAAAATCAGGCCGAGACAGAAATGAGATTTGCTCATGGATGATTACCTTGTGGATCTAGACGGTCATTCGAATTGTCGCTCTGTTTTCCGTCAGCCCCTTTGTGAGTGCCAAAAACAGGGCAAGTGAGACTTACTCCTCTGAATCCTTCTTGCTGATGGTGGCGTCAAGGTAGGGTTGCAATTCGGTCGGCGAGAGTTCGCCGGACTTGTCGCGGTCGAGTTTAGCGAAGACCTTGTCGTGTTTTCCATGTGCTCCGTGGGTGACAGTCTTCGCCTCTTCCAGATTCAGGCCACCGCTCTTGTCCTTGTCTCCGGCTGCCACCCATTCTGCGGCGGTCTTGCGGGAAATGACCCACCAGGCGAGTTCATCGAGTGATTCGGTGAACTCCTGCGGATCGAGAACGTCATCACCGTTTTTGTCGAGCTTGGTCTTGTAGCGATCGGGCAGGTGTTTGTAGGACTGAAAAATCCACGTCGCATACTCGACATAATCGACCTTACCATCCTTGTTTTGATCCGCGATCTTGAACAGCTCCTCCGGACTGAGCTTGTGACGGTCCGGAATCTTCTTCAACGGCGGGATCTGCGGTGCGAAAAGCACGCTCTTGATTGTGCCATCCTGGGCGACATTGGCCTTTATGCCATAGCCCACCTGAGGAGCCTCAGGCGCCTGACCGATTCCTTTGAATCCGACGAAGTGAAAACTCGGCTCCTTGTCCAAAGGGAACTCTTCTTCTCCTTCCTTGCCCTCCTTGCGAATCACAATCCGGTCTTTGTCGACCTTGGCGACAATCCCGATGGCGAGTTTCTTATCCTCTTTGGATTCATCCGGCTTGGCTGATGCGGGGACACTCGCAGCGAGACTGAGAGTAAATCCAAGAAGGATGCGCATGGCAGATGCGCCGTGGTGTGGACGATTGGCGTTCATGAATTGAAGAGGCAGGCAGGTTGTTGGATGGTTCACGCAAACACTTCCATGACCGGCTTCGCCTTGTCACCGATGGTGAAGGGACGTCCGTTCGGAGCCAGGATCTGCATCTCCGGAGTGATGCCCATGGACCAACCGATGGTGGCGTGCAGTTCACCCGGCGTTACGGGTTTTTCGGCCACCGTTCCGCCTTCGGCGTCTGTAGCGCCATGGATGTGGCCGCCTTTGATACCCGCACCGGCGAGCACGGAGGTGAAGGCTCCTGGATGATGATTGCGTCCGCCGTTCTTGATGCCGGGTGTGCGGCCAAACTCGGATGCCATCACGACGAGCGTATCCTTGAGCAGTCCGCGCTGATCGAGATCGCGGATGAGCTGCGAATACGACTGGTCGAGCACGGGGGTCATCTCTTCCAAACCGGAGTCGATATTTTTGTGAAAATCCCATCCGCCATACTGCACCTCGACGAAGCGCACGCCTGACTCGATCAAGCGGCGGGCCAGCAGGCAGCCCTGGCCGAACTTGGTCCTGCCGTAGGCTTCGCGTGTAGCGTCGGACTCCCTGGAAAGATCGAAGGCCTCACCGTCCTTGCCGTTCATCATACGCACGCTCTCATCATAGAAGTCAGTGTAGGCCTTGATGTTCCGGTCAGGGTATTGTTCGCGGAATCCGCGGTCGAGTTCGTTGAGTTTGCGCAGGCGATCCTGCAACTCGGCGAGGCTCCCCTTGGGCTTCAGGTGTTGCAGCCCGGCATCGGGATCGAGGATGGGCAGCGGACTCGCCGAGGAAGGGAGGAAACCGTTGCCGTAGCCCGCATCGCGGCCCACGCAGACGGTGGAAGGCAGGATGGGATGACTGCGGCCCAGCAGTTGCTGCGCCCACGCGCCGAGCATCGGATGGACGATCGTGTTGATCTCCTTGAAGGCGGTGCGCATGAAGTAGGACGCTTCCTTGTGCGTGCCGATCTTCGCCGTCATCGAGCGAATCACGCAAAGCTTGTCCGCCAGCTTCGCGGTCTCGGGAATGAAGGTCGTGAATTCGCCGTCGGCGCTGTTTCGCAACGCATCGCCGGGCCCCTTCGTATCGCCCTTCTTTGGATCAAAGGTGTCGATGTGGGTCAGCCCGCCGCCGATCATGAGGAAGATAACGCGCTTGGCTTTGCCGAGACCGGGGCCTTTCGTCACGGGCTGAGCAGCGCCGAACGCCTGGTCTTGGAGAAGCGAGGGCAAGGTGACGCCGAAAGCGGATGCAGCACAACGCGTCAGAAACATGCGGCGGTGAAGTGTGTCGTCATTCATGGGATGATGGAGTCAAGGGTGGAATGTTTGAGAAGAGTCACTGCACAAAGATGAACTCACGCGAGTTCATGAGCATCCAGACCAGTTCCTCCGGCCCGATGCGCTCCTGGCTGATGAGGCCGCGCTCCGTCATGCTGGGGCGGCGGGAAAAGAAACTGAGATACATCAGGTCCGTGCGCTCGGCATCGCTGTGTGCCTTCGCGGCCACCTGCATCACGTGGGACGTCGGAGCAGCCAGCAGCTCGTGCTCGTTACCGTTCATCAGCAACAGTGTCTGCGGCACGCTGCCTTCAGTGCTGCCTGCATCAGCCAGTTCGCGTTCTGACTGGCCGAACTGGCGGATGAAATGATCGTCGGCCTCGGGCTGGTTGCGCTCGGAGGCACGTGCCATGCTGTGAGCGCCCTCGGGATTATCATCATCGCGCTTTTTGTTCTTCTTGCCGCCGCCTTGGCCCTCATGGAGCTCTCGGAGCAAGGTGGAGGACATCTTGCCAGCCTCCTCGATGAGTCGCTCAAACTCGATGTTCCGTTTGCCGCCCTTGTCCTTTTCCTGATCTTTGCCCGATGCTGCGATGATGGCATCCATCGCGCCTTCTTTGAAGACATCATAGCTCCACATCAGCGAACGGCGGTCGCGATGAACGTCATTGATTTCCTCGCCCTGAATTAACGTCACGAAGGAGTCCCATGCCTGGCCTGCCGTCATCCGCCGCACCAGCGGCCCCGGGAAGTGATAGGGCTCGCCGACCTCCGGCGTGACGCTGGCGCGCGACTGGTAGGCACGCGTGTTGTAAATCACGCGCTGAAAGACCATCAGGTCAAAATCGAGCGACTGCATGAAGCCGGCGATCAGGTGAATCAGCTTCGGGTCGTGGCCCTTCAATTTGTCATCGAGATCGTCCATCTCCGTCACCGGCTCCATCACGGCGCGGCCAAACGCCTTGCCCCACAGACGGTTCGCGATCGTGGCTGCGAACTGCTCATTCTTCTTGCCTGTCATCCATGCGGCGAAGTCTTTCCGTCCCAGCGGTTCTTTGGCTGTGCCTGTGGTGCGTGGCGCGAGCTGCTTGAGCATCGCAAAAGCAGGCGTCACCTTCGAGCCAGGCTTCACATCGTCATACTTGTAGTCATCCGGGAACGTCAAAAACTCGTCCGGCGCATTCACGACCCGGTGGTAGTGATCCTTCATCACCTTCTCCGCTCCGCGCACATTTTTCCCCGGCACCTCAGTGGAGCCGAAAAAGGCGGCCATCTCGTAGAAGCTGCGCTGCGTGTAGTCGTTGAACGGATGGTCGTGGCACTGCGCACAGCCGACGCTCGCGCCCATGAAGATCGTCAGCGTGTTCGCCAGGCTGTCCAGCGGCATGCCGCTGTCGCGCACGAGCCAGCCCACGGCCGGATTCGTCACCAGATCACCTTCCGCAGTGAGCATGTCGCTGACGGTCTGGTTCCACGGACGGTTCGCCGTGACCTGGTCCATGAGCCAGGCCTGATAGCTCAGGTTCTCGCCCTGGTTGCTTTTCAACTCCTTCACCCGCAGCATGTCCGCGATCCAGTTGAACATCTGCGAAGGATAATCCGCGCTCAGCAGCAGCTTGTCGATCAGGTCACGACGCTTCGTCGCACTGGCATCGGCCAGAAACGTCTGCGTCTCCTGCGCCGTCGGGATGCGGCCCGCGATATCGAGATAAATGCGGCGCACGAACTGCTCGTCCGAGGTCGGCGGGTTGAGGTCCTGTTTCGATTCGCTGAGCTTTGCGCGCAGTGTTTCGTCGATCATTCGAGCGCCGCGCTCGATCTGCTCGAACGAATGCCGGTGGGTGCGGGTGAGTTCGGGTTCCTTGAAGGGCGCGGGACGCCGCAGCCACTGGAGGTTTTGCTGCTGCAACTTCTCCAACTCTCCAGGATCGTATTTGTCCAAGGTATTGTCCCGCGACTCCTTCGCTTTGACGACTTTGATGATCCACTTGGCAGCCAGCGGGTCTTTGACCTTCGAAATGTCGATCAGGGACAAATCCCACTTGTCCAGATCGATGCGCTTTACGGATTCCTTCGTCAGATCGAGCCGCGCCGGGTCGATCTTGGCGAGGTCCACGTCTTTCGGATCGGCGGTCAGCAGATCGATCTTATTTTCGGAGCTGACGGCCTCCGGCTCGGCCGACTTTTTCTTTTTGGCGCCCTTCGCGTCGGCACCAAAGACGGAAGCCGAGTCGAATAGCAGCATGGATGCAATGGCATACAGGCACAGCGTGGGTGAGATGAAGCGTTTCATGTTCGTGGAATGAAGCAAATGTCTAAGATCGTCGTGAGCTCAGGGCAGCATTGTGTCGCTGGTGATCAGGCGAATCTGCACGTCATCGAGGTAGTGCTCGGTCTTGGTCTTGTCCCCATGCACCACGCCTGCGGCGAGCGATACGAGCAGCGATTTCGTGCCGTCGGGCACATCGATCACTGATTGCAACGTGACCCAGCCAAACGCGTCCGGCTCTGTCTTCACGGTGCGCGTCACATGCAGCAGCGCCTGCTCATCGACAGCAGCCTTGTTCCAGATTTCCCGCGCTTCCGCCACATCCTCCGAAAAAGCCGCGAGGCAGATTTGGAAGCGGTCGCGGACTTCAGGCTTCCCGCTGTGAAAACGCGCCGTTACTTCGATCTGCCGCGTCTGCCCCGCCATCGCTAGCGGCAGACGGTCCACATCCAAAAAGCGGAACGCGTAGCTGAGCTTGCGCCGTTCATGCGGTGGCAAAACTCCCATGAATTTGCCTTCGGCAGGCTTCACCCCGCCTTTCTCCCCTTCGGGCGGCAGCAATTCACCCGCCCACACGTTCTTGCGCTCAGGCACGCCCGCCTCGATCGCCATGTGCGCGTCTTCAAATCCCTCGCTCAGCACGGTTTCGACATGGAGGTGTCGCTGCGACACAAAACCAAGCACCGCTGTGGCGCTAAACAGTCCGATCGCCAGACCCGCCGCCGCCGCCCACATGGGCCGCCACTGAATCCACCGCGGAGCCTTCGCCGGGCTCGTCTCTTGCATCAAGGTCTGCGCCACTGGTTCACCAGCCTGCGCATGAACTGCCTTGCGTACTTGCTGGTCAAACATCACCGCCGAAGTGAAGTGCTTCATGTTTTCGGGAGAAGCCTTCAGCCATGCGTTGAGCTGCGTGCCGCCGGCTTCGTCCAGTGTGCCGTCGAGATGGGCGGCGATGAGTTCTTCAGGGTTCATAGAGAGGTTCCTCCTTCGAGTTTCAGTTGCTGTTCCACGCAGGTGCGGAGTTGTTCGCGGACCCGTTGCAGGGCCACGCGAACCGCTGCCGATGCCATCCCGAGCCGCTCCGCGATCTCGCTGGCGTTCAAATCGTCAAAGTAGCGCATCTGCACCAGGCGCCGCGCATGAGCCGCCAGCTTCCCCAGGCACTGGCGCACCAGTTCCGAGTCATCCGGCTCAGTGGGTGCCAGCGAAGCCCAGTTCTCCGTGAAACCTGCGAGCACCTCGTCATCAAACACCACCGGGCACCGCATTACATCCCGCCTCTGGCCGAGCACCTGAAACTTCGCGATTCCCAAAGCCCAGCCCACAAACGGCCGCGATTCATCGTATTCCGCGAACCGCCGGAAAATCACCAGCGCCGTCTCCTGCAGCACATCCTGCGCCGTTGCGTGATCCCGGATCAGCGCATGCACATAATTGGCCACCATCGGCTGGGCGATGGTCCACAAGCGCATGAAGCGTTCCTGGTCGTGTTCACTGAGCATGGCTGCAGAGTATTTCCGCCAGACCGGCGGAGTGTAACAAGATTTTGTCATATCGGAGCTGAGGGGCTCCGAATTTGACCCGGACCCTCGTCTGGACGGCTCAAAGTGGCAGTCTGAGTGTGAATCGCTCTTGATGAATGCTGCGGCCTTTTCACGCCGTAGGTTTCGGCATGAATCCCCGCCTGTTCCTGATTTACTTCGTCTGCACGCTGACCGTGTCCGGCGCGGAGTACGATTTCTATAAGGACGTCTACCCGTTCCTGAAGGCGAACTGCATCTCTTGTCATAACAAGACGACGACGAAGGCCGACCTTAACATGGAGACACCTGCGTTGATGATCAAAGGCGGTGAAAACGGTCCTGCGATCGTGCCGGGCAAGAGCATGCAGAGCCTCGTGGTGCAGGCCTCGCTGCATCAGCACGACATGGAAATGCCGCCGGGCAACAACAAGTCCGGCGCGGTGAACCTCACACCGGCGGAAATTGCAATTTTGAAACAATGGATCGACCAAGGGGCCAAGGACTCGGTGATTCAGGAGCGGGCGGTCGTGCTCAAGGACTTCGCGGCGAGCGTCGATCCGATCTACACCGTGGCGATGACGAAGGACGGTCGCTACGCCGCCTGCGGCCGCTCGAACCAGATCTTCCTTTATGATCTGGCCACGCGTCAGTTGGTGATGCAGATCAGCGATCCAGCGGAGAAGAATGGCGCGGCACATCGGGCGCTGGTGCAGTCGCTGGCCTTCAGCCCTGACGGCACACGACTGGCGAGCGGAAGCTTCCGTGAAGTGAAGATCTGGAAGATGAGCATGGGCAAGCCGGGGGCGGGTGGAGCCAAGGCCACGTCTGCTCCTGCGAACGCTGATTTGATCAAGAAGATCGCCACGACTGGCAAGGTGGCCGTGGTGAGCAGCGCGATGTCGGCTGATGGCAAGCAGGTCGTCACTGGCTGTGACGACGGCTCCGTGCGCGTCTGGGATGCTACGACAGCGAAGCCGGTCATCGAATTGCGCGGCAGCGTGGCGACCACGAAGAAGATGGCGGAGTTCGACTGGATCGTCGCCGCACAGACGTTGGAGCAGGCTTTTCAAAAGAGCGAGATCACCCGCATCGAGGCGCAGGACAAGGCGCTCGACGTGCTGCTCGGCAAGGCCAAGGAGGCCATCGTGACGATGAAGAAGGTGCTGCCTGAGAAGCAGAAGGCCGTGCCGCCCACCACCGAAGCGAAAACGGCCGCTCAAAAGGCCGTGGATGACGTCGCCGCCAAGATCAAAGCCGCGCCCGGCGGCAAACCGGGCGCCGCTTTCGACAAGGATCTCAAAACTGCGCAGGACAAGCTCATCACCGCCAAGATGACCGAGCGCTCGGCACTTGCCGCCGTTTCCGCTGCCGAAAGCAATGTGAAGGACGCCGAGGCCGATGTGAAACGCATCACGGATTCGAAGGCCGCCAACGCGAAAGCTGTCGCCGCCGCGAATGCCGCCATCGCCTCTGCCAAGGCAACGCAGGACAAGGCCACCGCCGATCTCACCGCCTTGAAGCAGTCGTTGACCAAAACCACCGCGAAGTCCGTCGCCGTGTCCTTTTCCGCGGATGCGCAGCGTGTGGCCTCGCTGTTCGACGATGGGACGCTGCGCGTCTGGGCCACCGCCACCGGAATGCCGATCGAAGAAAGCAGCGCCAACGTCGCTGCAACCACCATGATCACCCCTGCGCCGGACGGATCTTTTGTCGTCACCAAGGCGAGCTCGCAGACCGTGGGCAGCACTTTGCGTTGGGCGTTGGAGCGCAAGATCGATCAGAAAGGCCTCTTTGCCGATCGTGTGAACGCCGTGCGATTCAGCCCTGATGGCAAAACGCTCGCCACCGGTGGTGGTGAGCTCTCCCGCTCCGGCGACATCATCTTCTTCGATGTCGCGACCGGCAAGGCGACGCACACCTGGAAGGAGCATCACACGGACACGGCCCTCTGTCTCGATTTCTCCCCCGACGGCAAACGCCTCGCCTCCGGTGCCGCCGACAAGATCGCCCGCGTGACCGACATCGCCTCCGGCAAGCAGGTGAACTTGTTTGAAGGCCACACACATCACGTCATGGGCATTGCCTTCCGCAGCGACGGACGTGTGCTAGCCACCGCAGGCGCCGACGGCACGGTGGTGACCTGGGACATGATCATCGGCGAACGGAAGAAGAAGATCGAAGGCTGGACCAAGGAAGTCACTTCGCTGCAGTTCATCGGTGCCACGAATCAAATCGTCACCTCCGCCGGCGACAACCGCGTCCGCATCGTCACCGACGACGGCGTCGAAGTCCGCTCCATGGCCAACCTCCCCGACTACATGCAGGCCGCCGTCAGCGCGCCCAATGGCGCCACGCTCATCGGCGGCGGTGAAGACAGCATTTTACGCGTGTGGGATGGAACGAACGGCAAGGAACTCGCCGTATTTGGAATCAAGTAATCATCCCCCCAAACATGTCCTCCATCATTCAGCCTCCTTCAGTCGTCCGTTGCGCCGGTCCGGTATCGCGGCGGAGCTTCATGCAGTTTGGTCTGGCCGGCATGGCCACACTGAGCTGGCCCGGCTTGCTGAAACTGCGGGCGGAGAATGCGCTGAAGCCGAAGTCCGAGCGCAAGTCGATCATCATGGTCTGGCTGCCGGGCGGGCAGTCGCACATCGACACCTACGATCCGAAGCCGGACGCGAGCAGCGAGTATCGCGGCCCGTTCAAGACGATCAGAACCAAGATTCCCGGCACGCACTTCACCGAACTGCTGCCGATGAATGCGAAGATCGCGGACAAGTTCACCGTGCTTCGCTCGATGCATCAAGGCGCAGGTGGTCATCCGGCGGGAACGATGCAGATGTTCTCCGGTGACAAGGACTCGCGCGACAAGCCGAAGCCCCGGCTGCCGGACTGGATGTCGGTGGCGCACTATTTGAGGGCCAAGGAAGGCGGACGGGCGAATCCGCTGCCAAACTACATCGGCGTGCCGCCGCCTTCACCGGAATACTCCAGCCCGGCCTATCTGGGCGATGCGTATGCGCCTTTCGGCGTGAGCGATGACCCGAATCGCCCAAGCTTTCAGGTGCCAAACATCGGCATGGATGACGAAGCCGAGACTCGCCGCCTGAGCGACCGCCTCGCGCTGCGCAAGAGCCTGGACAAGATGGAGCGTGCGTTCGACCGCGAAGGCGAACTGGGTGCGCTGGATGAATTCGAAGCGCAGGCGGCCACACTGCTGACGAATCCGCAGACGCGTGACGCTTTTGACCTGAGCAAGGAAGAACCCGCCACGCGTGACCGCTACGGCCGCAACCGCTGGGGCCAACAGTTGCTGCTGGCGCGTCGGCTCGTCGAAGCAGGCGTGGAAATCGTCACCAGCAATCTGAACGGACCGCTGTGCGGCCGCGTGAACAACTGGGACGACCACGCGGTGAACCAGCATCAGTTTGAAGCGCTGCGTTTCCGCATGCCGACCTACGACCAATGCGTTTCGGCATTGATCGAGGACATCTACGCACGCGGGCTCGACAAGAAGGTGCTGGTCGTCGTCACGGGTGAATTTGGACGCACGCCGAAGATCAGCTTCGACCGCAGCACAGGCGCTGGGAATGCCAGCGGCCCCACGGGCACGCTGCAGCCGGGTCGCGACCACTGGCCGCGTGCGTTTACGAACATCTGGGCCGGCGGAGGCATCCAGACCGGCGGTGTCATCGGCGCCAGCGACAAGCGCGGCGAGGACGTGGTCGAGCGTCCTTGCAACGCGAGCGATTTCCTCGCGACGATTTATCACCACCTCGGCATCGACTACTCGAAGGTGACCATCGACGACCTGAACGGGCGCCCGGTGCACATCGTCGAGAACGGTCGCGCCATTCCGGAGCTGATCGCGTGATGAAACGGCGGCTGCGGGTGCGTTGAACTTGCCCCGCATGACACATCCGCACGTCTCCCATCCACAGCTCCCCGACACGCCCACCTCGCACCTGCCCTTCAGCCCCTGCGTGGTGGTGGGAGAGGTGATCTTTGTCTCAGGGCAGGCCTCCGTGGATCAATCCGGCAAAATCATCAGCGACACGTTTGAAGGCGAGTTCCGGCGCAGCATCGAAAACGTGCGCAAGGTGCTCGAAGCCGCCGGCAGTGACCTCGAACACGTCGTGCAGACGCGGAACTACGTGCGTGATGCGGAAGACCTCCCGCTCTACAACCAGCTCTACCGCGAATACTTCCCGCAGCCTTCGCCTGCGCGGACGACGATCACGAACTGCCTGCCGCCTTCACTCAAATACGAGGTCGAAGTCGTCGCCGTGCGCCGTCCTCAAGCCTGACTCCCATGAAACACCTGCTAATCTTCCTTCTCGCTGCGAGCGTCTCGTTGAACGCAGCCCGAACCTCTCCTGACAAGTCTCCGGAAGTTCCCGCCGAACTGCCCCCGCAGATCGAGACGCTGCAACCCGGGGTGAAAGTCACACTGCTCGCCGAGCATCCTGATCTTGTCACGCCAACCGGAATCGACGTGGATGACAAAGGCAACATCTGGACGATCGCCTGCCACACGCACTTTCGCCCCGGCGACTACGAAGGTCCGGAGCACGACGAGGTGCTGGTCTTCGATGCGGACGGCAGGAACCGGCGCGTCTTTTACCAGAAGACCGATGCCACCATGCATGTCAAATGCGGCCCCGACGGCTGGATCTATCTGGCGGAGCGGGACCGCCTCCTGCGGGTGAAGGACACCGATGGTGACGGAGTCGGCGACAAGGAGGAGAACTTGGCCACGCTCGACACCGTGGCCGATTATCCGCACAACGGTCTCAGCGGCATGGCCTGGCATCCGGATGGCGGCCTCGTCTTCTCGCTTGGCGAGAACTTCGGCAAGGACTGGACGCTCACCGGCACCGATGGCGGAAAAGTCAGCGGACGTGGCGAGGGCGGCGTTTTTCTTTGCAGCGCCGACGGGAAAAATCTGCGGCGCATCGCCCGCGGTTTCTGGAATCCCTTTGGACTGCTCGTGAGAGAGGATGGTGAAATCTTTGCCGCAGAAAACGATCCCGGCAGCCGTCCGCCGTGCCGTCTGCTGAATGTCGTCGAAGGCGCGGACTATGGTTTCCAGTGGGTTTACGGCGGTGCACCCGTGCATCCGTTCGTCGGCATGAACGGCGAGCTGCGCGGCACCATCGGCATGGTGCATCCTTCGGGTGAAGCTCCCTGCGCGATCGTCGAACTCGGCGGCGGCGTGCTCATTCCGAGCTGGAGCGATCACAGCATCGACTATTTCCCGCTCACACGGAAAGGTGCGGGCTACACCTCCGAGCGCATTCCGCTCGTGAAGGGCAGCGACTACTTCCGCCCGACGAGCATGGTCGCCGCAGGCAAGGGCGTGTTCTATTTGAATGACTGGGTCTTCAGTTCCTACCCCATCCACAAGCGTGGTCGCCTGTGGAAGCTCGAGATCACCGCAGCTCCGTGGATCAAGGAGAAGAACGATCCGCCCACGCCGGAGGCTGAACTCGCGAGCAAGCTGCGCGAGGGCAAGGCGAAGCTCGAAACGGCGAAGTTGCTCGAACTCGCCCGTGGTTCAGACGCCTATCTCTGCGATGCCGCTCTCACAGCACTCTCTCGCTCTGGCCTGACCATCGACGCCATGAAGGCTCTCTCACCACAGGATCGTGTGTGGGCTTTGGTGGCCATGCGTCGGACAGATTTGAACGATGCGAAGTGGGTTCGGGCCTTCTTTGACGATTCTGATCCTGAAATGCGGTTCGAATGCCTGCGCTGGATCGCCGACGCGGTGCTGAAGGAGTTCATGCCGCAGGTTGAGGCGATGCTTTCCGATCCCCAGCTCAGCTTTCGCCTCTTCGAGGCCGTGCTGGCCACTTGGAACACCCTGCGTGACGAGCCCGGCGCGGGTGTGACGAATGTCGCCGTGCTGATCGACCACATCAACAATCCCAAGACACCTGCCCGTCTCAAAGGCTACGCCTTGCGCCTGGTGCCGCCGGATCAAAGGCAGCTCAAGACCGAACTGCTGCAACAGTTCGCGAAAAGCGATGACGAAGTGCTCCGGCTCGAAGCCGTGCGCACGCTCGCCGCTCGTCGGGCGTCCGCAGACATCGCCGCCGATGAAACGCAAAGCCCGCAAATTCGCGCCGAGGCGATCCTCGGCGTCGATGACACCGCCTTGCTGCAAAAACTCGCGAAGAGCAACGATGCGGTCGTTCAGGACGAAGCCACACGCGCTCTGCGATTCACTGGCGGCTTCACGCCAAGCACAAACAGGCCCGGCTTCGACCAGACCGAGGCCTGGCTGAAGATGCTCGATGCTCTTCCAGGCAAAGCCGATCCCGATGCCGGTCGTCGCATCTTCTTCAACTCGAAGGTCGCCCTCTGCTCCAACTGCCATCGCCACAGCGGCCGCGGCAACGTGGTGGGGCCTGATTTGACGCTCGTCGCACAGCAGGGAGACCGCGCCGCCATCCTGCGCTCCATCCTCGAGCCGCATCGCGAGGTCGCGCCGCAGTTTTATCCCTCTCTCGTGAAGCTCAAGGACGGCACCGAGTTCATGGGCATCCTGCTCCGTTCCTCCAGCAGTGATGTCTTCCGCGATCTCACTGGTAAAGAGCGCTCTTTTCCCGAAACGGAAATCGTCAGCCGCACCGAATTGAAAACCTCGCTGATGCCTCCGGGACTCGTCATGTCGCTCACGGATGACGAATTGCGTGATTTGCTGGCCTTCCTCACCGTTCAGTAGCGCCATGCGCTTGATTCTCATCCTCACCCTGTTGTTGCGTGTGCCGGTCATTGCCGATGATTCGGTGATCCGTGTTCCGGGTTCACCTTGGACACGGCACACCATCGACAACGCTTCGCAGGGTGCGGATGGAGTGAAGTTGGGCGACTTCAACGGCGACGGGCTGCCGGACATCGTCACCGGATGGGAGGAAGGCGGCGTGGTGAGTGTTTATGCAAATCCTGGAACCGCAAAGGTGCGCGACCCATGGCCGCAGACGACGGTGGGAGAGGTTAAAAACGTGGAGGAGGCGATCTTTGCCGATCTCGATGGCGACGGGCGGCTCGAAGTCGTCAGTGGCACCGAGGGCAAGACGCGGACGCTTTACCGGCATCGCCAGATCGACGGTCAGTGGCGCACGCACGCCTTTCCGGCGACCAAAGGCACGCAAATGTGGATGCAAGCGGCGGCGCTGGATCTCGATGGAAAGCATGGCTCCGACCTGCTGCTCGCATCAAAGGGCGATGGCGCTGCGGTGGGCTGGCTTCAGGCTCCCGCGCAGCCTGATGACCTGGGAGCATGGACCTACCACAAGCTTCGCGATGCTGGCTGGCTGATGTCGATCATCCCGCATGACATGGACGGTGACGGCGATGCGGACGCGCTGTTCAGCGACCGCAAAGGCAAGCGCACCGGCGTCTTCTGGCTGGAGAATCCGGGAGCCGAGCCGAACCGACAACACGTGGGGTGGAAAGAGCATGCCATAGGCGGCCTGGGCAAGCAGGTGATGTTTACCGACATCGGCGATGTGAATGGTGACGGACTCGACGATGTCGTGGTCGCCGCCAAACCGGTGGAAATCGTGATGTGCCTGCGGAAAGCAGACGGCGGCTGGGAGGAACGCGTTCTGACGCTCGACGGGTCCAACCTCGGCGATGCCAAGGCGGCGAAGATCGCCGATGTGAATGGCGACACGCTGCCCGATTTGTTTTTCACCTGCGAGAACGCCAAAGGGAAACTTGAGGGCATAGTGTGGCTGGAGCAGCATCGCGACGGCCCGTGGAAACAACACACGCTCGGCGGACCTGAAGGTCTCAAGTATGACCTCATGCAAGTGCTCGATCTCGATGGAGACGGCGATCTCGACGTCATCACCTGCGAGGAGCGCGACCAACTCGGCGTCGTGTGGTATGAGAACCCGCTGCGCAAGACTCAGGCACCGAATTGAGGCGTCTTCCTGAGTTACTGTTTGCCGCGAAAATTCATGGTCAGCCGGCAGCTAGCGCGGACCGCCGACGAGGACCATGAAACGGCAGCCTTCCATCTTCAGCGAGTCGGACGCGGTGATGACCTGTCCGGTGATGAGGTCCGTCAGCGTGCGGCGGAGACCGAGCTGACGCAGGCGCGTGCCGGAGAGTTCCACCTCCGAGTCGGAAAAGTTCGCCAGCACGAGCGCCGTCTGAGTGGGGTGGTGGCGGAAGTAGCCGAGGACATGTTTGTTGTGCAGGTCGATGATTTCGGTCTCCGAGCGGTCAAAGGCGGCGTTGGTGCGGCGCACGCGGGCAAGTTTCAGAATGCCCTGGAAGATCTCGCTCTGGCAGGTGCCCGGTTGCAGGCGTTTTTCCGCAGCTTCGACATTGAAGACGGGACGGTGGACCCAGCGGCTGTCGCCAGCGGTCTCGGGATTGTCACGAAAGGTGTAGTCGTTCAGCGTGCCGAGGGTGTCGCCGGAGTAGATGAGGGGGATGCCGCCGATGGTGAAGATGACGCCGTGCAGGAGCAGGATGCGGCGGATGGCGAGCGTGACTTCTTCGGCGTCACCCTTTTCCAGTGCGCGTTCGAGTCCGGCGAGAGAGGCGGTGGAGCCGGAGATGCGGGCGTCGCCCGTTTTAGGATTGAGCTGGAAGGGCAGACCGCGCGCGAAGCTGGCCTCGTGTTTGCCGGTATAAAAGTCGATGAGGAAACGCCGGTGGTCATGGGCGTTGATGCCGATCTCTTCGGCGTCCTCGTTGGCAAAGGTCCAGCCGATGTCGTCATGGCAGCGGATGTAGTTCACCCAGGCGCAGTCGGGGTGGATGGCGAAGCGCTTCATCATGCTGTGGCGGAGGAAATCCACCTCGCGCGTGGCCACGGAATTCCACAGCAGCGCCATCAGCGTCGGGTTGTAGGAGAGCTGGCACTCGCCGGGGGCGATGTAGCGGGCGACCTCGTCAGGATGCACGATGGCTTCCGATTTGAAGACGAGGGCGGGGGCGGTGATGCGAACGAGGAGGTTGAAGGCCTGGATGATGAGATGCGCCTCCGGCAAGTTTTCGCAGTTCGTGCCGAGGCGTTTCCAGACGAAGGCGACGGCGTCGAGGCGCAGGATGTCCACGCCCTGGTTGGCGAGAAAGAGCATCTCCTCCGCCATCTTGCTGAAGACGACGGGGTTCTCATAGTTGAGGTCCCACTGATAGTTTTTGAAAGTGGTCCAGACCCACTTGCGGATGCTGGTGCGGTAGGTGAAGCAGCCGGGATGCTCGTCCGGAAAGACGGTGTTCACCGTTTTCTCGAACTGGTCCGGGATGCCGCGATCGTCGAACATCCGGTAGTAGTCCTGGTAGTCGGGATCTCCCTTCAGGGCCTTTTGCGCCCACTCGTGTTCGTCAGCGGTGTGGTTATAGACGAAGTCGAGACAGAGGCTGATGCCGTGATTGCGGAGGTCAGAGGCGAGTTGCTTGAGATCCTCCATCGTGCCCAGCGCGGGATCGATCTCGCGATAGCTGCTGATCGCGTAGCCGCCGTCGTTGTCGCCTTCCGGCGATTTGAAGGGGGGCATGATGTGGAGATACGTCACGCCGAGTTCGGAAAGGAAGGGGATGCGTTCCCGGATTCCGTTCAGGTTTCCGGCGAACTGGTCGGCATAGACGACGTAGCCGAGCGTCTGATTGGAGCGGTACCAGAGCGGGTCGGATTCGCGCTGCGCGTCCAGTCCTTTGAGTTCCGTCGGACGCTCCACCCACATGCGGGTGGCGGCCGTCATGATCTGTTCCAGGTGGTAGAAGAAGTCGTAGTGGCCGCTGTAGAGCTGGTGGAGCAGATTGAAGAGCGGATCGAAGTGCTGCTTCATTCGCGCCGTGAAGACCTGCCATTCGGGCTCGGGGACTTCGTCGAACCGCTCGCGCAGGCGCGGAAGGATGCGCTCGAACGAAGAGGCGCTCTGACGCGCGATCAGGGGGGATTTGGTGGCGGTGTTCATTGTCAAATCGAGGTTAACGAGGGCGGTCAGGGGTTGATGACGTCGAAATGTCGCAGCCCGTCAAGGATGCCTGCTGCGGAAGGCTGCCCGGAAAAATAGACCCGCGCTTGGGAACGCAGCACTTCCAGTTCCGGCGAGTGATTGCCCACGACGACGCCCCGCGTGGCTCCGGTAAACATGTCAAGGTCGTTGCCCGCATCACCGATGACGATGGTGCGGTTCAGCGGGATGTGCCACTTGTTGCCGATGAAGCGGACCGCGCGTCCTTTGGAGGCGCGTTTTGGCAGGAGATCCAGGTAGCTGCCGTGTGTGATGATGATGCTTGTGTTGGCTGCGTTGCGCCCGAGCAGGCCGCGAATGCGCTCCTCGTCGAGCCCCTGGTCCTGCCGGTCGATGTAGTAGGACAGTTTGTGTCGCGACTGCAAATGAGGCTCCTGCAGCTTGAGTCCGGGGACCTGGCCTAGGGATTCCCGTAGGGCGTCTGGATTCCAGCGAAAGTCGATGTGCTCCACCCAGGCCTTGTCAACGTCGCCCTGCTTGAATCCGTAGCCGATGCGGGTGCCGACGTCGCAGATGGCGACATCCGGGTCCGGCAGGTCGTGCTCTCTGAAGAGCGCCTCCACGCTCTCGCGGGAGCGTCCCGTGGCGATGCCGAAGACGAAGGAGTTTCCACGTTCGCGGAGGAGCTTCCTGAGTTCTTCGAGTCCGCTGAAATCACCGGTTTCACTGATCAGCGTGCCGTCCACATCGGCGATGACCATGCGGTCGGCGACTTTGAGCCGCTCGTAGATGCGCGGATTATGAACGGCGTTCTTTTTCCCCAGTCCCCGCGAGGCGGCGAGATTCTCCTGCACGAGCTCGATGTAGCGGGCCACGTGCGACTGCCAACTGTAGTGCTTTTGGATGTTCTCTATACCGCGATGGGACAGCGTGTTCCAGTTCTCAGGATCGACGAGAAGTTCACGAAGGGCGGCCTGAATGGCGGCGGTGTCCGTCGGCGGCACGAGACTGCCGTTTTTGCATTTCGGCAGGATTTCGGCGGGGCCGCCGTCCTGGGTGGCCACGACCGGGCATCCGGAGGCGGTGGCCTCCAGAATGGTGAGGCCGAAGGGCTCCGTGAGGGCGATGTTGATGAAAACGCCCTTCCGCTCCGCGCAGAGGCGGTAGATCTCAGGCACTTCACTCTCCACGTCGTGACGCTTGGGGATGGCGAGCTTGCCGTAGAGATTGTAGCGATCCATCAGCAGCAGCAGCTCAGTGAGCACCTGTCTCTCTCCGTCGGGCATGCGCTCGATGTCACTGCGGATGCCGGCGAAGATGACGAGATTGGCCAGGGCCTGGAGCTGCTTGTCCGTCCCATAGGCGTGCAGGAGGCCGTCGATGTTCTTTTTTGCGTCTGGACGGCAGAGCGCGAGAATGAACGGCTTGTCCGGCTGGGAGAGAAAATTCTGCAGACTCTCGCGGGCGGCTATTTTGGCGCGCATGCGTCCGACCGGGATCTCCTGCGGCGCGACGAGATCTTGATAGTAAGGAAAGTAGCGCTCGAAGTCGATGCCCGGAGGGATGACGTGGAACTCTGCGCGTTCGAAGTTTCCATACGCTTCGTAAGTGGATATTTCCTGGGTGGTCGATGTGATGATGAACTCCGCGTTGACGAGGGTGATGTCTTCGGCGGCGAAGCGTTTGTGGAAACGGAATTTCGCGTTCGCCTCCTCTTCGCTCATGCCGGAATCGAGCAGCTTGCGCAGCTTGGGTTTTCCTAGCGAGTGACCGGTCTGGCAAAAGGGCACGTTCAGGGCGGAGGAAAGTTCCGCCGCCACATATCCCGCGTCCGCGTAATGCCCGTGGATCCAGTCGGGGATGACCTTCTCCTGTTTGATGTGCGCAAGAGCGTTGGCCACATACTCGTCAAGGTGCGGCCACAGCTTTTCCTTGGGCAGGTATTTTTTCCCGCCGAACGGGATGCGCCGTATGTCGAACTTCGGCGTGACGCGCTCGACGGAGACGTTGTAGTCGGGTCCGACGAACGGGTCGTCCATTTTTCGCGTAAACAGATCGACATGCGAGACGTCTTCGCGCTCGCTCAGTGCTTTCGCGAGCTCCAGAACATAAACGATCTGACCGCCATTGTCGGCATCGCGTCCAATTTCGACGTCTCCGCCACGGAAGAGACCGTGCAGGCTGTGCAGTTGGATTCTCATAATCCCGTTGGGTAGCACAGGATGCGTTGAGGTTGCAGTACAAATGCCAGCCAGTGCCGAAAAGACAGACTATTGCGTCTTGCAGGAGCGTTTTTTCAATCGGCGGGTGTGTCCTTCATCCATTCCTCCATCTCGGGGAAATAGTGGAGCACTCCCTCGAGAATACCCGCGCTGTAGCAGCCGTTCATGCCCAGTGCGCCGCCGGAGGCCAGATGCAGTGATTCCGCATGCGGAGCGCTTCCGGCGATGGCTTCCATGCGCACTTCATTCGTCGCGTTGGCCACGAGAACGGAGCGGACGCCGCTGGTGAGCACCGGCAGATCGTTGCCACTGTCACCCGCGTAAAGCACGCGGTCCTCCGGGGTCCTGGTGCATGCGATCAGCCATTCGACGGCGTGAAGTTTCGTCGCCCCCTCCGCCATCACGTCGAGCAGACCCATGCCGACCGTTTCATCCACGCTCCAAATGAGATGGGAGCGAATCCCATTCGCTGAGAGTCGCGTTTCGACTTCCGCCAGGATTCGCGAGTGGTCGGAGATGTTTCCGACATTGAAGCTGAGCTTGTGCGGCGCCTGCGCCTCTTCCGGCTGCAAAACGAGGCCGTCGATGTCACTTAGCAGTGGCAGGACATTCTGCCACTCGCGTCCCTGCCAGGCATCAGACAGCTTCGCGAACCAGCGTTCGTCGCGCTTCCAGGTTCCGCCGTCATTTTGGTAAATGGACGCGCCCACGTCCGCGATGATGTAGTCCGGTTCAGGCACGTCGTAAGTGCGCATCGCCTCCAGGTGCAATTCCAGACGCCGGCCGCTGACATACGCGAGACTGACTTCCGGGCGGGAGACCAGCCGTCGCAATGCTGGCAGGGCACCGGGGGACTCGGTTTGCAGGCCGTTAGGCAGTAAAGTCCTGTCCAGATCGGTGCAGATGAGAAGACGTGGTACAGTGGACGGCATGTTCTTTCATCGGGGCGACGCAGCGCGATTGCAACATTCGCGTCGGCAGAGTTCGAATGTTGCCGTCCATCGCTTGGGATGGTCACTGCCGCCGTAAAGGTCCGCCGCTGCGCACGTCGGTGAGCTGGCCGTCGCGGATCACCACGCCGCCGTTCAAGATCACGTCGCTGAATCCCTCGGCGTAGTGATGGGGATCGCTGAAGGTGGCGGGATCACCGACTTTGGCGGGGTCAAAGATGACGATGTCGGCGAAGGCGCCGGGTTTGATCTGGCCGCGATCTTTGAGGTGAAACGTCCGCGCGGGCAGCGAGGTCATGCGGCGCACGGCTTCCTCGATGCTGAGCAGCTTCAGTTCGCGAACATAGCGGCCCAGCACACGGGCGTTGTTGCCATAGCTGCGGGGATGCGGCACGTCCTCGCCGAGGCGGCGCGGCCCGCCGTCACTGGCGGTCATGGTGAAGGGGTGACGCATGAAGGCCTGCAAGTCGTCCTCGTTCATGCCGTGAAAGACGGCGCTGGCGCCGCCGCGGGCTTCGATGTCGAGGATCAGTTCGATCTGGTCCGCGAGCGTGTCGTTACCTCGCAGGATCTTCGCCGCCTCGGGCACGGATTTCCCGTTGAGCGTGCGATCCTTAGCGAAGCGTGCGATGACGGCATGCGAGTAGTCTTTGCGCCCCTGCCGTTCACGGGTCTCGGCCATCTGCGCAATGATGTCCGTCTTCTGCTTCGGATCAGCGATGCGGGCGATGAAGTCGTCGCGCGTGCCTTCGAGGGCGCTGTCGGGAATCAACTGCCGAAGGCCGGTGCTGGAGGCTGTGTAGGCGTATTGATCATGCGTGACCTGCAAGCCCTCCGCCCGCGCCTTGTCCAGCACGGCGAGAACTTCTGCGGCGCGTCCCCAGGCGCTGGGACCGGAGAGTTTGAGATGCGAGACCTCGCCGCGGCAGCCAGCTTCGCGCACAATGCGGAGGAACTCGTCGAGGGCCTCGAAGATCTTGACGGTCTCATGGCGCATGTGGCTGACGTAGATGCCGTCGTGCGCGGCGGCGATTTTTGCGAGAGCGATGATCTCGTCCGTTTTGGCGAAGGTGCCGGGCACATAGATCAATCCCGTGCTGAGTCCGACCGCGCCGTCCTTCATCGCCTGATCGACGAGCGACTTCATCGTCTCAAGCTGCTCCTCGGCGGGCGGGCGGATGAAGACGCCGCCCATGCCTTGCTTGCGCACGGAGTTGTGGCCGATGAGCGTGGCGACGTTCAGCGCGACTTTGGCTTCGACGAGTTCCTCGAAGAACTTCGCCACGTCGGTGCGCGAGTTGCCGCAGTTGCCTGTGACGATGGTCGTCACGCCCATGCGCAGGAAATTTTCCGCCACGGGGTTTTTGCCAATGTCCTCTGAATGCGTGTGTACATCGATGAAGCCCGGCGCGGCGACCTTGCCGCCCGCGTCGATGGTCGTGTCTGCCGAGCCGTCGATTTTCCCCACGGCGACCACTTTGCCGTCCTTGACGGCGATGCCGCCCTCCGTCAGGGGTGCACCGGTGCCGTCGGAGATCCGGGCGTTGGTGATCAAAAGGTCGAAATCCGCGCCTGCGGCGATTCCGGCGAGGAGAAGGACGGGAAACAGGCTCAGCTTCATGGTGCGGGGAAAGACGTGACATGTGGCTCGGACATTGCCAGGATTCCTTTGCCAAGCCGACCTGCTCATTCCATATCTGCACGCCATGATCGACCTCACGAACAAGAAAATCGCCCTTCTGATGGGCGGCCCCGGCTCCGAACGCAAAGTTTCGCTCAAAACCGCCGAGAGTGTCGCCGAGGCGTTGCGCGGCATGGGGGCGGACGTGGTGGAGATCGATGTCAGCGGGCCGGATTTCGAAGTTCCAGCGGACACCTGCGTCGCCATGAACCTGATCCACGGCACCTTTGGCGAGGACGGGCAGATTCAGGCGATCCTCGAAAATCGCGGCATTCCCTACACCGGAGCCGGCGTAGAGAGCAGCCGCGTGGCGTTTGACAAGGTGCTGAGCAAGGAGCGCTTCATCGCCGCCGGCGTGCCGACGCCTCGTTCGCAGAACTATCTCACGGACGGCAGCCAGCCGCTGGAGATCGGTTTTCCGCTCGTCGTCAAGCCGCCTCGCGAGGGGTCCAGTGTCGGCGTTCACATCTGCCATCATCAGGCCGAGTTTGACGCGGCCATCGAGGACGCGAAGAAGTTCGGCAAAGACACGCTCATCGAGGACTACGTTTCCGGCAAGGAGCTGACCATCGGCATTCTCGGTGATCTGGTGCTGCCCATCATCCACATCGAGCCGGTCGAGGGCTTTTACGACATTAACAACAAGTACCCATGGATGGGGGGCACCGGCAAAACACTCTACCATTGCCCTGCGGAACTCAGCCCCGAGGTGACGAAGGCCGTGCAGGACGCGGCTCTCAAAGCCTTCCGCTCCTGCGGTACGGAAGTCTATGGCCGTGTCGATGTGATGCTGCGCGACAGCGATCAGGCACCCTTCGTGCTCGAAATCAACACCATCCCCGGCATGACCAGCAGCAGCCTGCTGCCGAAGGCTGCAAAGGCCGTCGGAATCGAGTTTCCCGACCTCTGCGCGAAAATTATTGAGCTCTCCCTTGCCGCGAGGGCCTGATCACAGTGTCTGAATGAACCGGTCCGCCTCGGCGATGGAGCGGTTCATCTGCTCCATCAGGCGCTGGATGTCTCCCTGGATGTTGTCCGCCTGGCCGCGGAGCGAGCCGATGGCCGCCGCGTTCAGGTTGTGTTTCAGGTAGAGCACTTGGTCGCGGAACTTGCGCAGCACAGGCTCCATGGTGGATTCGGCGGCGTGGAGGGAGCGGGACAGCGGCTCAAAGCGGCTGCGCGTGTCCGCCAGCTTGCGGCGGCTGTCGGCGGCGAGGCTGGCGCTTTCGTATTGGCGGATTTCCTTCTCCCACTCGCGGAAAAGGTCACGCGCCACGGTGTCCACTTCGCTGATCTGGCGGCGCACGTCGATGGCCTGCGCTTCGCAGTCCTCGTATTCGCCTTTGAAGCGGTTGTAGGCGGACTCGAGGTTGCCGCCATCGTAGTTCGTGAGCTTTTTGAGCTGGGTCAGCGCGTCCTGGAACTGCTCGCCCGCTTCCTTCTGCTCGCCTCGCGCCTTTTTGACCGCGCTCTTTAGCAGATCCCGCTTCTCGTAGCCCAGCTTTTCCCAGGCGGCGTAATAGACCGTGTTGCAGGAGACGAGAGTGAACAGGGAGAGGGCGATGATGAGGCGCGTGTACATGAAAACAGGATTAACAGAGCGAGTCCGGAAACTCAATCTCGTTAATCCTGTCGCCATGAGGCGCTTCGAACGCAGGGTGGTCAGTTCACAAACTTGAGCGTGCCCACCTGGCCTGCGGCCATCGCGGCGTGCTGGGCGTCGGTGCAGGCGGAATTGATCGGCGCGTCGGCCGGGGCCTCGTTTTTCTCGAGAAGACCGCTGGCCGTCATCCACTGCTCCACTTCCTCGCCGCTGATGTCGGCAAGCATGGTGCCGTTGATCTCGACGCAGGGGGAGAGGGGCTGGCCGCTCTTTTGCTCCATCTCCCAGCGGAAGGCGGGATTCTTGATGATGTCCTTCTCCTCATAGTCGAGGTTGTACTTGCGGAAGATGGCGCGGACGCCTTCGCTCCAGCCGCAGTAGGTCTTCAGGTAGGCGGTGATTTTTGGTGTTTGCATGGCAGATGGGTTCTACGGCGGTCAGGGTAGCGGACGATGCGGTAAATGCAACGGTCTGTCCCGTCCGGGGCGATTGCGACACATTTATCAGAGATAAGTGAGGCAAAGCCGGAGATCCGTGCTAGCATGCCCGTCTATGACCAGCCCAAAAAGCTCAACGTTTGTCCGCCGTTCTGTAGATCATGTCACCGACGAACTGGTGATCGCACTGGAGGGAGGGGAGACGATCGAGTTCAAACCGCTGTTTGCGAAGGTCTTTGAAGGGCTGAAACGGAGGAATGCCGTGAGTGGGGGCGAGGAAATGCTCCGCCTGCGCTGCTACGAAAAACTGCTGAAGCTTTCCAGCAGCGGCCTGGTGCAAAAGAAGGGGAAGACCTACAAAGGTCTCACTGGCCTGGAGCAGGCCTCCAGCGTGGCCCGTCTGGCCCGCACCGAGGAGTCCATCGCGGCCCGCGCCGCAGCCAATACGTCCGCTGCGGTCGTGAACCGCAACTAAGCAGGACGACATGGCGGCACCCAATTATCAATTCGAAAAGCGCAAGCGCGACAACGCCAAAAAGGCGGCCAAGGAAGCCAAGCGGCAGAAAAAGCGGGAGAAGGGGGACACCCCTCCCGCCATCGTGATCATCGCCCAGCACGAGCAGGATGCTTTTGCGGCCGTGGATGAACCTGCGGCGGCTGACGAGGCGGTTTCCGAATAAGTTCGGACGCGGTTTACCGCAGACTTCCCAAGTTTTTCCTCCGTATTTCGAAAGTTTCCACTCCCTTGATGGTCTGCGGGCCGTCAGAGTGTTCGATCGTCGTGCCATCGCCGACGAGGATCGGGAAGAGAAAGCAGCGCTGTCCCATGTCGAAGGTATTGTTGAGATTCAGCGGCTTGAACTTCTTGGCTATGCCGCCTGCTTTTGCAGAACCTTGTGCAGTGTGTTCACCACTGTTCGGGCGGAGTACGGCTTCGGCAGGAAATCCCGTATGCCCATTGCGACCGCCCTGGCAGGCCCGTCGTTGTGAGTGATGCCGCTGGCGGCGATGATTTTGACGGCGGGATTGATGCGCTGGAGTTCCTTGATCGTGTCAGGTCCGGCCATGATTGGCATCATCATGTCCGTTAACACGGCGGCAATCTCATGGCTCTGCCTGCGGTAAATTGCGACGGCTTCCATGCCATTGGCCGCGACAAGCGTGCGGTAGCCCTGCGCCTCAAGCATCTGGCGGGTGATCCTGAGTATGTTGTTCTCATCATCCACGATCAAAATCAGCTCTCCGTTGCCCCGTTCCAGCGGCATCTCCAGAATGGGTTTGATGACGATAGGTTCGGCCTGCGTGGCGACCGGCAGGCACACGGTGAAAGTGGTGCCCTCGCCGGGTTCACTAGCGACCTGGACAAAGCCGCCATGGCTCTTGCTGATGGCCAGCACGGTGGAAAGACCCAGCCCCGTCCCCTTGCCGACTCCTTTGGTGGTGAAGAATGGGTCAAAAATCTTGCCGAGCACTTTCGTCGGGATGCCGGAACCGGTGTCCTTGACACTGATAGAAACGTAAGAGCCTGCCTTGGCATCCATATGCATGGCCGCAGCGCTTTCATCCAGGGTGATGCTTTCAGCGCTGAGCGTCAGCGTGCCGCCGCTGAGCATGGCGTCGCGCGCGTTGAGACAGAGGTTGAGCAGGATCTGGTGCAACTGGGTGGGATCACCAAGGAAAGCCGGCAGATCGTCGGGCACGGTGGCGGCGCAGCGGATGTGCTTGGGGAATGTTTCCTGAACGAGTTTCTGGATGTCACTGATGATGCGACCGGCGCTGATCAGAGATCGCTCTCCCTCCACGCCCCGCGCAAAAGATAGAATCTGCCGCACCATGTCCGCACCGCGTTTGGCGCTGCTTTCAATGTTGGTCAGAATGTCGCGGGACCTGGCGTCGGAACTGGTGAGCCGCAGCAGCTCGATCGACATGAGAATGGGGGTGAGCACATTGTTGAGATCGTGCGCAATCCCTCCCGCCAGGGTGCCGATGCTTTCGATGCGCTGGGCGCGCAGAAATTGCCGCTCGAACTCTTTCTTTTCGGTGATGTCGCCGGCGACGGCAAGAAAGCCGGTGATGGTGGTCTCCGGCCCCCACATTGCCGTCATGCTCAGGGACACGGGCACGCGGTCGCCGTTCTTCTTCACATAGGTCCACTCTCGTTCGCGCACCAAACCACGGCGTGCGGGAGCGGCCAGCACCTCAAACCCCGGTGCTGTCTCGAACTCCAACTCAGCCGAAACCTCCGCCGCCGCCTGGGCGATTTCGGCCGCGTCATGGATCATTTGCGGGGTATGAACGCCGATCATCTCATCCCGCGAATAGCCGGTGAGGATTTCGGCTCCGCGGTTGAAGGTGACGATGACACCTTCGGGAGTCGTGCTGATGATGCTGTAGGCGGTGCTTTCCAGCACCGCGTTTTGAAGATAGGTCAGCTCCTCGAACCGCTTGCTGGTGTTTATCAACCGCTTCAAGGTGGCCACTTGGCCGCGTGAAAGCAAAAAAACGGCGATCAGCATGATCACACCCGCCATGGCGATCCGGAGCCAGCCCACGAGTTTGAAACTCGTGCTCGTGCCGGCGCCAATCAGCGCGATTTCCTCCTCCACGTGGCCAAGAGACTCGGCGAGTTTGTCGCATTCCGTGAGGAGCTTCGCACCCAGACCGTCTGTTTGCGGGATGGCGGTTTCTTCCAGACCGTCCAGGCGGGTGATGAACCGCTCCACGGACTTTTCCAGGCTCGTAAAACTGCCGCCTGCCTTTTCCAGTTTCTTGTTTACTGTCACCAGGTTGTGCCGGGGCACATGCGGCAATTCCATGGCATGAAGCATGGTTTGGTTGCCACTCAGCACACTCCACTCATGCTTGAAATGTTCCAGGTAATGCCGGCGAAGTTCTGGATGGGAGTGTTCCGTTTGCAGTGCCAAACGGACCAGCGCTTGGCTGTGCATGCGCTGCCTGCCCACCAGGTTCATCGCGACGGCGACATCACTGCGTCTCCCCTCTAGATGTGCCTCGATGCTCTCCAGCACGATAAAGGCCAGGAGCAGCAGCAAGGCGGTGCCGATGCACATCAGCCAGAGTCGATTAAAAAAATGCCGCAGACTGGGCAATTCCTCGCGCGGCGGCAGCGGGAATGAGGGCCTCTGAAGAAAATTCGTCACACTCATGGCGCACAAAGGAGGTCCATAGGCCTCCGGAATGTCGTGAGTCTAAGTGGGGAGTGCAGCGGTGAGTTGGTTTCCAGCCTCAAAAATCCATAAGCATTCATCCATGACGCCCGCGCATTTCAGCGCTGCCCTGTCAAGGCTTGGCGGTCGCAGATGTCCACCCGAGCTTCTCCCGAAGAAACTCATAAGTCCCCACGCCGTGGATCGTGTGCGGGCCGTCGAAGTGCTCGATGGTCGTGCGTTCGCCGATTTGCAGCTTGTTGTAGAGACGGCGAATTTTGGCAAATTCGTAGTTCACCCATTCGTCGATGCCGACACCGTCGTTGTGGCCGCGCTCGACCATGAAGGGCCGCGGGGCGATCAGTGCGCCCATCTCGGCGTAGTTGAAGGTGCGACCCATGTTCCATTCCCAGATTTCGTATTCGCCGGTGTGGATGTAGCTCATTGGCATGTCGCTGCTCACGCACTTGCGCACCCATTCGTTGAAGTCGCCGCTGCAGATGCTCAGACAGTAATCCGTGAGCACCGCCGGTGTGCGCATCGCTGACTTACCGCCGTAGCTGAGGCCGTAGAAGGCGATCTTGTCCGGCTGCGTGAAGGGCTGCGCCTTCAGCCATTCGAGAATGCGCTGATGCTGGCCGTTGATCACGCTGTAGAGCGTGAGGCCGAGCGGATTGAGCTTCCGCTGCAAGGTGCGGAATGCATCCTTGCCGCGATACGGATTGTGCGGCGCGAAGGTGACGAAGCCCTGCTCCGCGAGGCGCAGCGTGAAGGCCTTGTAGGCACCGAAAGCGCGCTGCGTCTCGTCCGTGGTGATGGTGTCCTCGGGGATGCCCTCCAAACCGTGCTGGCAGACAACGACGGGGCGCTTCTCCCCCTCTTTGAGATCTTTAGGCAGGCACAGCCAGCCCCAGGCGAAGACATCATCCCACACATCCAGAGTGACCTCGTGGATCGCCACCTTGCCAGTTTCGCGCACGAAGCGGCTCTTCGTGTTCATCGGCAGATTCGGATCAGGCAGGCGGCCTATCACTTCGTTCCAGAAGCGGTCGCGCTCCTTCGCCGTATGCGCTTCAAAGTCCGCGATGGATGTGAGCGGCAGCTTCTTCCAGAACTCGTTGCTGCGCTCAATCTCGGTGCTGAAGAGCAGGCGCTGGGTGAAGGCCTCCAACTCCCGCACCATGCGCTTCTGCCGCGTGGCATCGATCTTCACTCGTTGATCGCTTTTCGACGCTTTGTTTTGCGCGATTCCCTTCACCACTTGATTCGCGGTTTCGGCGGGAAGCAGGTGCGAGACGATGGCTTTCAATCCCTGCTCCTCCGTCGCCAGCATGAGCCAGTCTCCCGGCGCGAGACTCTTTGCGCGGGCGACCTCGGCCTGCACGGCTTCGAGCGGCGGCATCACGATCATTCCGGGAGCGGCGATGCTGCGCTCGCCCTTTTTGGCCTCCGGCGGCCCCTGCACCTTCGGAAATCCGGCGTGCTGAACCACCAGCGGACGCGGCGCGATGAGCGAGGCGACCTCGGCATCGCCGAAATCGCGCAACAGGCCGAAGACGTTCCGGTAGATCGGCTCCGCCCACACATTCTCACGCGGCGCGAAGCAGCCCCAGACATAGACGGAGCTGATGCGCTCATCAATGGCACCCGAATACAGCGCCAACAGGCCGCCTTCCCCGAGTCCGGCCACGAGCAGCGGCAGTTTCGGCTGTGCCTCGAAGTAATCGACGAGCGACAGCGTCTTCTGCACCTCGTAGCCGATGATGTGACGGCCCAGTTCGTATGACTGGCGGTAAATCCACTCGCGATGTGGGACGTTCGTCTTTACGCCGAACTTGTCGTTCTTGCTGAACTCACTGCTGCGGCTGACGAGTGCTGGAATGACGATCTCGCAGCTGCTGTAGGCCAGCATGGCGTCATTCGCGAGCTTCTCCGGCTCCGTGTCGGCGTCCAGGATGTAAATCACCCGCGCCACCGGCGCGCTCTTTG
Organism: uncultured Prosthecobacter sp.; assembly: GCA_964452755.1. Taxonomy (GTDB): domain Bacteria; phylum Verrucomicrobiota; class Verrucomicrobiia; order Verrucomicrobiales; family Verrucomicrobiaceae; genus Prosthecobacter. Next base: position 78,489 of record CAYVQY010000006.1, read on the forward strand.
GCTGGATGAGAATGCCCTCGCCATGCACGCCCTCGAACACCGGCCAGCGCACGCGAAAGATCCGCGCCGTTTCGGTTTCCGCGAGCAGCGCCGGTGATTTCGTGTCGGCCACGAATTCGAGCGCGGTGATCGGCAGTCGCTCGTCCACGATGCCGAGAATCGCCTTCAAGCCCTCCCGCGTCGGCTTGCGCCCTTTTTTAGACTGCTCAATCAGCCGCAGCGCCATCTTATCGATCCCCGCGACCATCGTGGCGGAGAAATCCGCATTCGGCTTCAGCGGCTGCGCGCCTGGGAGAGTCTGGCTGCGGACTGAGGTGACGATGACCGCGAACGACAGGGCGAGGGCGTGATGGAGTTGCATGCGAGAAGCAAACGCCCGCCGCCGCGACCGCCTTGCTTGGCCAGGATTTCTCACATTCTAATGGGATGGCGCTCGCAGAACGGAGTCCCTGCCTTTCACGCGCAGATCGATGTTCTTGGAAAAAGACGCCAAACACCCACCAAACCCCTCCCGAACACCGCAAAACCTGACCGAAAAAACCGCCACCCGCCAATGGAGGCGGAACATCCCCTATCCAGAGGTCCAGAGGTGCCGCGGCGAAGCGGGTGAAATCCTCCTACGCCTGACCCGCCGGCGCAGGGCGGGAGGAATTGTTTTCCCGTCCTGATTTGCCGCTGGAAACTTGGCGGCAGGCCGCCAAGATGCCGGCCCGATGATCCACGAATTTCTCGCCGCCGCAGACACCTGGCAAACCGTCAAAGACGGCATCCCCGTGGTGATGGCACTCATCCTGATCGAAGGCCTGCTCTCCGTGGACAATGCGCTGGCCATCGCCGCGATGGCCTCCCACCTGGAGGAGAAGCAGCGCAAGACCGCGATGAACATCGGCTACGCGGGAGCCTACGGATTCCGCATCCTGGCGCTGTTCACCGCAGGCTTCATCATGGGGAATCACTGGTTGATGCTGGGCGGTTCGCTCTATCTCGTGTGGCTGATGTGCGCCCACTTCGCGGAGCAGAAGGATGCCGCCCCGGAGGAGGGGCAGGTGGTGAACGTCAGTCACCGCAGCTTCGCCAGCACCATCGCGATGATCGCCTTTCTCGACCTGAGCCTGAGCTTTGACAACGTCGTGGCCGCCGTCGCCTTCGCCCGCGACAGCAAGGTCCTCGTCTATGTCGGCGTGACCCTGGGCATCGTCACCCTGCGTCTCGTGGCGGGCTACTGCATCAAGCTGCTGGAGCGCCAGCCCTGGCTGGAGCACACCGCGTTTCTTCTCGTCGGTTTCGTCGGCTTGCTGCTGGGCTTCGAATTGTGGTGGGATCATAGCGTGAAGCAGGTCGTGAATCTCGGCGGATTCGGTCTCATCAGCGAGGCGGGCGGCCATTATCACATCGCCAAGGCGGTCAAATTTGCCGGCATCATCGGCATCATGCTGACCCATGTGGCCTATGAGAAAAATGCGGTCGTGAAGTCCGTGCTGAGGCCGCTGCTCCGAGCGCTCCTGCTGCCGGCCGAGCTTATCGCTGGCATCGTCGGCGGGGTGTTTCTGGCCCTCTCGTGGCCGTTCCGCGCCGCCTGGAAGGCTTTGCGGGCGAAATAAGCGTTGCGCCGCCCTGCGCCGCCATTGGTTTCCTCAATGCATGCTCGCGAACGGTCGATTGGCCGTTGGTTCGAGCACGACGCATGATCCGCCTGCATGAAAACACGCGCCGCATCCGCGATCCCGCTCTGGCTCAAGCTGGCCTACACCGCCTTCATGGCGGTTTTGATCCCCGTTTACTGGCATCACTACGGTCCCACGAACTTCCTCTACTTCTGCGACATCGCCCTGCTGCTCGCGCTCTTTGGCATCTGGCTGGAAAAGCCGCTGCTTGTCTCGCTGCCCGCCGTCGGCATCCTAATGCCCCAGGCGCTCTGGTGCGTGGATTTCCTGGTGCAGTGCTGCGGTTTCAAGATGACCGGCATGACGGCCTACATGTTTGATGAAACGAAGCCGCTCTTTCTGCGCGGCCTTTCGCTCTTCCACGGCTGGCTTCCCTTCCTGCTCGTCTTTCTCGTCTTCCGTCTGGGCTACGACCAGCGTGCGCTGAAAGGCTGGACGGCCATGGCCGCCGGCCTGTGCCTCGCGGCGTATTTCTTCTTTCCCCAAGCCGGTGAGGTGCTGGCGGACCCGAACCTGCCACGAAACATCAACTACGTCTTCGGCATGGACGATGCGCAGCCGCAGACCTGGATGAGCCCCGGGCTTTATCTGGTGACATGGATCGCACTTCTGGTCATCATCGTGTTCGTGCCGACTCATTACGTGCTGAAAAAAGTCTGCCCGACTCCGGAACAAGCCGCCGCCAAACGCGCATGAACTCCCCCTCCCTTCCCTCCCATTGGAAACGCGGTTTCTGGAGCCTCATGGGCACGCAGTTTCAGGGCGCGTTCTCAGACAATCTGCTCAAGCAGCTCGTTATCTTCATCGTGATGGCCCAGCAGTGGCCGAAGGAAAAGCTCGACCGGCTGGTCTCCGACGCCGGCATGTACTTCGCCGTGCCGTTTCTGCTTTTTTCCATGTTCGGCGGCTGGATGGCCGACCGCTTCAGCAAGGGGCGCGTGATGGTGTGGGTGAAGGTGCTGGAAGTCGCCATCATGACCTTCGCGCTCGTGGCGCTGGCCATGCAGGACCTCAATCTTCAGCTCGTGAGCATCTGCCTCATGGGTGCGCAGAGCGCCTTCTTCGCCGCGTCAAAGTACGGCTCCCTGCCGGAACTCGTCCCGGACGAGAAGCTCTCCTGGGCCAACGGCATCATCGAGATGCTGACCTTCCTGGCCGCGATTTTTGGAACACTGGCTGCCGGATTGATGGCAAACGCTTTCCCCGGCAGCTCGCCCTGGCCGGGCATCATCCTCGTGACGCTTTCCATCCTCGGCTGGCGGATGAGCACCGGCATCACTCGCATCCCTGCGGCCAGTCCTGACAAGCCGCTGCGGCTGAACTTCCTTGGCGAGCTGTGGCGTGAATTCCGCTGGATGAAAAAGGACCGCGACCTGTGGCGGGCGAATCTCGGCAACACCGGCTTCTTCTTCGTCGCCGTGCTGGTGCAGATGAACCTGCTGCTCTACGCCCAGCAGATTCTGAAGGTCGATCCACTGGAAAACAGCGTGCTGCAGGTCGCGCTCGCCATCGGCATGGCCGTCGGCAGCGTGCTCGCGGGCAAACTGAGCGGGAATCACATCGAGTACGGACTGGTTCCCATCGGAGCCTTCCTAATGGCGGTCATGGGGCTGGTCATGGGCATGGAGGGCGTCGGCAAAACGGTCTTCACCGTCTGCCTGACCCTGCTGGGGATCGGCGGCGGCTTTTTCATCGTGCCGATCACCGCCGTGCTGCAGCACCAGCCGCCTGCGGACCGCAAAGGTGCCGTGCAGGGCGCCGCCTCCTGGCTCTCATGGGTCGGCATCAGTCTGGCGGCCGTGCTTCAGGGCGAACTCAGCCTGCGCCTGCACTGGACGCCCGGTCAGATCTTCTGGTTCTGCGCAGCCTGCGCTGCTGGTATCGGCATCTATGTGACTCTGACCCGTCCGGGAGCGCTGCCAGCATTGATCCGCCGCTGGACGCATGGGCGTATCAATGACGAAACCAGAATGAAGAATGAGGAATGAAGCCGCATTCGTCATTCTGTATTCATCATTCGTCATTTATGCCCCACATTCTCCTCCTCCCCTTTGGCAGTGCCGGCGATGTGTTTCCCTTCATCTGGCTGGGGAGGCAGCTCATGGCACGGGGACATCGCGTGACGATGATCACGGCCTGCCTGTTTGAGGAGCATGCGCTGAAGGCGGGGCTGAATTTCATTCCGCTCGGAGAAAAAGACGAATTCGAGGCCATGATCCGCGATCCGCGCATCTGGAAGCTCGGCCACGGCACGAAGGTCGTCTTCGATTTCGCCGCGAAGTCCGTAGAGCCCTACCTCGCGGCCATCGAAAGCTGCGGAAAGGTCGATCTCATGCTCGCACCGGTCACCGCCTTTGCGGGCCGACTTGCCCGTGAGAAGCATGGCATCCCCCTGATCACCGTGCACCTCCAGCCCGCCGTTTTTCTGAGCGTGCATGAGACGCCGCTGCTGCATCCCGCCATGCGCATGCTGCGGGCGATGCCGGTGTGGTTCAAGCGAGCGCTGTTTTCACTGCCGAATCCGGTGGATCTCTTCGCGCTGCCTGGAGTGCGGCGCATCTGCGAAGCGAATGGCGTTAAACCACCACGCAGCCTGTGGCTCGAGTGGTGGGACTCGCCGGACGGAGTGCTCGCGTTGTTTCCCGATTGGTTTGCCAAACCTCAGCCCGATTGGCCGGCCAATCTGCTGCAATGGACCTTCCCACTCGAGGATTTGGCGACCGAACAGGCGCTCAGAGTTGAACTGCTGGCCTTTCTCGCTGACGGAGAGCCTCCCGTCGTCTTCACACCCGGCAGCGCGAACGTCCAGGCGTCCCGCTTCTTCGCGGTGGCAGCCGAAGCGGCGCAACGCATCGGCTGCAGGGCCGTGTTTGTCACACGCGATCCCGGCCAGGTGCCTCAAAAACTGCCTGCCAGCATCCTGACGGTCGAGTACGCACCCTTCAGCACACTGCTGACCCACGCCTCCGCATTCGTGCATCACGGTGGCATCGGCACGTTGTCCCAGGGCTTCGCCGCCGGGGTGCCGCAGCTCATCATGCACATGGCCCATGACCAGCCGGACAACGCCGACCGCCTTGAGCGCCTCGGAGCCGGACTCGGGCTGAGCGTGCGGCAGTTCACGCCGGACCGGGTCACGAAGGCGCTGCAGCGCCTGCTGGGAGAACCCGCCTTCAGCGACGCAGCGGGGAAGTGCGCCCAAAAGGTGGCCGCAGGAGCCGACAAAGAGCTTCTGATGCGGTGGATCGAACAGCGAATGGCCAAATGATCGCTTGATCAGGAACGCCAGAATCGGTGTAATCGCCTCATGAACCGAATCATCACCTGCCTGCTGCTTCTCGCGGTTTCCCTCCAAGCCGAAGAGATCGACGCAACTGACAACACCATCCTCCTCGGCAAACGCGTCGGCCTCATCAAGCCCGGCATGACAGATGCGGACATCGCGAAGGCCTATGGGAAGGCGAACCTCAAGAACATGGACCTGCCCGGCCCGGAGGGCTCCACCTTTCCCGGAGCCAAACTCTTCGAAGGCACGGACCGCGAGCTGGAGATCGTCTGGGACCCTGAAAACGAGGCGAAGAAGCTCGTTTTCGATGTGCGCATCATCGGCAAAGCGTGGAAGTTTGAAAACGGACTCAAGCCCGGCATGACGATCGCGGAAGTTGAGAAGATCAACGGAAGGCCGTTCAAGATCGCGGGTTTCAGCTGGGACTACGGCGGCTACGCCAACTTCGAAGGCGGCAAGCTCGAGGGCAAGGTGAGCCTGCGTTTCAATCCGAGCACCGACGAAATTCCCGACTACCTGCAGGGTGACAAGGAACTCTTGTCCACGGACAAGAAGCTCCGGGCGGTGAAGCCCGTGGTCGAAGAGATGATCACCGTCTTCATGAAGTGAGCGGATAGACGCGTACATCGACACCAGGCGAGCCGATGACATGATCCGGCGGACGCTGCGGATCGGCGAATCCGGCCTGCAGCAACGGATTCACATCCCAAGCCTCGAGTTTCACCTCGGCCAGCGGATACGGCGTGTGATGCACCTGCCCGCAGCGGATGCCGCGCGGTGCCTGCGAAAAGAGCAGGTAGCGCTCGGCGAGGAAGAATTCGAGCGTACCGGGTGCAGCCGTATGGGTTTCGGATGCGAGTTGATAGCGGAAGTGTGATTCGGCAGCTTCGCCGCGCCGGTGGCAGGCGTAGTCAACCCAACCATCCGCAAGGGGAGCCTGCATCCGCGCATGCTGATACGGCAGATGAAAGAAGGTGCGCGCCGTCCACACGGCGAGCGGCTGGTCGCAGTCGAGCGAGTAAAACCACACGCCGGGACGGCCCTGCTCGTCGTACACATAAGTGCGTACGTTGAGTTCAAGAAAGTTGCTGATGCCCGGCACCGGCGGGCAGAAACGCGGACGAATGCCGCACATGTAAAACGGCACGATGGCCAGCCACGCATCGCCTTGAAACGTGTCCACGAACAGCCCCGGAGGCAGCGTACGCTGAATCCCATCCAGGTCCCACCGCCAGTGCAGGAAGGCCAGCCGCTCCCAGCGCTGGAGCATGACGTGCGCACGTGGAGGCCGCTCGCGAACGGCGAGGCGGGATTCCAGATTGGGCTGCGGCATGGCGAAGGATACGCCCGAAAAAGCACCCTTGCTCCCGCGAGATTCGTTCCTCCGTCATGCAGACTCGCACCATCTTCATTTTCCTTTCAGTGCTGATGCTGATCGACACCTCCTGCACCTCCATGAAACCCGCTCCGCTGAAAACCGTTCCCCACGTCGATCTGAACCGCTATGCGGGCGACTGGTTCGTCTTCGCCCACATTCCGTATTCACTCGAGAAAGGGAAGGTCGGCACGCTCGACCGCTACGTCCTGCGACCGGATGGCAAAATGGACAACATCTTCCTCTTCCGTCGCGGCAGCCTGGACGCGCCGCTGGAGCAATGGAAGGGCGTGGCGTGGGTTCACAACAAAACCACGAATGCCGAGTGGCGGGTGCAGTTCATCTGGCCGCTGCGGGTGCCCTACCTCATCATCGACCTCGACAAGAACTATGAATGGAGTGTCGTCGGTTATCCGAACCGCAAGCTTGCCTGGGTGCTCAGTCGCAAGCCGGTGCTCGATGAGAAAACCTATCGCGGCATTCTGGAGCGGATGGCGCAGCAGGGCTACGACACGAGTCTGCTGGCTAAGGTGCCGCAGCGAACACAATAAAAAGGCGGAGCATTCAAGCTCCGCCTCTTTCGTGAGACATCGAAGGATTACGCAAACAGCTTCGTCACCGGCTTGGCCTTCACCAGCTCGCGCGGCTGATTGAGGTGATTGTAAACAATCGTCTCGGGGTCGATGCCGACGGCGTGGTAGATGGTGGCGAGGAGTTCGGTCGGATGCACGGCGTCTTCGACGGGCGCGGAGCCTGTGGCGTCGGATTTGCCGTGGATGTAACCACGCTTGATGCCGGCACCACCGACGACGGCGGTGTAGCAGTATGGCCAGTGGTCACGGCCATCGGCGCTGTTGCCGTTGCCGCTGGTGGACACGCCTTTTTCAGGGCTGCGACCGAATTCACCGAGCACAACGACGATCGTCTCGTCGAGCAGGCCGGTGGCGTCGAGATCGGAGAACAAAGCGCTGAGCCCCTGGTCGAGCATGGGGCCGCTCTGGTTCTTCATGCGTTGCGTGAGACCCACATGATGATCCCATGAGTGATTGTCCGAGTTCGCGACCTTGGGCCAAATGACTTCGACGACCCGCGTCCCGGCTTCCAGCAGACGACGGGCGAGCAGGCAGCTCTGGCCGAAGGTGTTGCGACCGTAGCGGTCACGCAGGTTTGCGGGTTCGCGATCCAGGGCGAAGGCGTCGCGGGCGCGGCCGCTGGAGATGAGGTTCAGGGCCTGGCTGTAGTAACTGTCGAGACTCATGTCCTTCACCGCCTCCTCGATGGTCGGCATCTGGTCATTGATGGCATCACGCAGCTTCGCGCGGCGCTCGAGACGCACGCTGAAGAGATCGGGGCGCAACTGAAGATCGTCGATCTTGATACGGTCCATCTTGCCCATGTCGAGATCGTCGCCGTCCGGGAAGAGCGTGTAGGGATCGTAAGCCTTGCCGAGGAAGCCGGCACCGCCGCCTTTGCCGACGACGTTGGATTCCTGGAGCGGACGCGGAAGCTGCACGAAGGGCAGCATCGGCTCCTGCAGCGGCTTGAGGCGCACGATGTTGCTGCCAAAGTTCGGGAAGTCCTTCGCGTTCGGCGGCTCGAGCTGACCGGAGGGGCTGACCTTGTCGGTCGTGTAGCCGGTCATGATCTGATAGATGGCCGCCGTGTGGTTGAAGAGCCCGTTTGGCGTGTAGCTCATCGAATTGATCATGGTGAACTTGTCGTTCACCTTCGCCAGGTTCGGCAGGATCTCCGTGAAATGCTTGCCGGGGACCTTGGTCGGGATCGTCTTGAAGGCGCTGCGCACATTGTCCGGCACATTTTCCTTCGGGTCCCAGAGGTCGAGGTGCGAAGGGCCGCCCTGAAGGTAAACCATGAGCACGTGCTTCGCCTTGCCCCATCCGGCGCGGCCTGCGTTCGGCGAATTCGCCGCCATGGCCTGGCCGCGGAGCACATTGTTGAGCGTCAGCCCCATGATCCCGGCGCCACCGACGCGGAGAATATCGCGGCGCGTGCTGCCGAGATGGTTGTCACAGAGGTCTTTACCGGGGATTCCAGGAATGCGGAACATGGCGTGCGTTGGGTACGAAGGTTAGGTCAATATCAGGTGCGAATACGACGAGGAACGGCCGATCTTGCCATTTCAGGGCCGGAACGGCCAGCATGGGCAGGAAAGTCCATGGGGCGGGCAGGGATCATGCGGCATCCTTTCTCCGCCATCGAAACGGATGCCACAACTGCCCGAAATAGTGCCGCGAAATCGGCTCATGGATGCCGAAGGCCGCAGGCTCATGATCGGGACAGCGGTAGGTGCCAAAGAGGATGTCCATGAGCGGCGAGATGTTGGCGTAGTTGCCCGCGTCACGCGCCTTGTCGTGATGCCAGTGATGCAATTCCGGCGCACCGATAATCATGCGCAGCGGACCGATGGGCAGGCGCACGTTCGAGTGGATGAAGATGGCCCACATGCCGCGAAAAGCCAGGAACCCGGCCAGGGTCTCCAGCGGGAAGCCGAGGATGAAAGCGGGCAGGTTGATGATGCCGACGGTGTAAATCGTGTCCAGCGGATGCTCCCGATGCGCAGCCAACCAGTCGAGATGCTCCGCACTGTGATGGATCGAATGAAAGCGCCAAAGGAACGGCGCCGCATGCTGCAGGCGATGCGCCCAGTAGATGAGGAAGTCGCTCAGCACGATCATCTCGACGGCCTGCAACCACCACGCCTGTGCCGCGACGGCTGCGCGAAAATTCGGCGGCACGATGCCGTCGAGCCAGTCACGGAAATGATTCAGCGCCCAAAACACCAGCCCGCTCCACAGCAGGTACTGGCCGAGCAGGAAGAACAAATCCGTCCAGAAGGCCGGACGCAGGAACTTCTGGCCCTCACGCGCTGGAAACAGCTTTTCCAACGGGCGAAACAGCACCACGAGAAAGAGGATGCTCAGGCCAGTGGAAAGGATGGCGGCGGGGAGGGTCATTTGCGTGAGAAGCCACTCAAGTTGATGCCATGCCCCTCATAGCGAACGTCGGATTGGATCCTGAAAGGATCGCCCTTTTGTCCGTTCCAACTGTTACGCGTTGTTTCCCAAGGCAATCTGATCCTCGCCACCGAAAACACCGGCTGGCTGATGCTTTTTGAGGTGATGATGCGAAGATCCCCACCTGATCCTTTCTGTAACGGCAACAGGCCGCCATCGTCGATGAAACCGTCGAAGTCGATGATCTCGGGCTCTATTGTCAGGTCGATACTGAGTCCGAGTGGATCCGGGGGTGGGGAATTCGGAGTGACGTGTGAATAGATGACATAGCCTGCGAGCAGCGTCAGTGAGAACACGGGGACGGCAACACGCAGCAGCGATTTCATGCAAGCATGCTATCGAGACCGGCTCAACGAAGTCGAGCTCAAAGTAGCCGTGTTGCTGTGCAACAAGGCCCCTGTTCCGCAGGAACAGGGCAACTCAATCCACAAACATGAACTCGTTGCTCATGAGCAACACCTGGGCGAGCTGGCTGAGAGGTGTTTGAGGCTTGGCGCGGCCGATGGGCCAGCGGTCGGAGCCGCAGAAGTCGGTTTTCGCGTTGGTGAGGACTTCGCCGCTGCTCGCGCCGGCGATCTGCGGCTGCCAGTCGTAGCTGTCGTGGCTGGTTTCGTTTTCGCTGTGGACGATGAAGCTCACCACGTCGCCGCGCTTCACGTCGGCGGTGACGTGAGTCGGCACCTTCTTACTTTGCGGCGTGGCGAAGGCTTCGGCGAGGATGCCGGTGCGGCTGTTGTGAATCCAGCCGCGTACGCCGTTTCCTTGATCGCTCGGGCGGCTAAGAGCCCCGTCAATCGTGATGCGCTCGTCGGCGGGCGCATGCCAGCGCAGCGCGACAAGAACATCGCCGGAGCCTGCGTGACCGCCGGTATTGGACCAGCTGGCATAGTGCCAGACGGGATCCGGAATCTTCCCGGTGTGGCTCCACATTTTGCGACCGCTGGCATCCGTCAGCTTGGCGAAGGCTGTAAAGTCATTGAACGCGGGTCTGCCGTCGGCCGTGCGTGTCAGTTTCATCGTGCCGTAGCTCCAGCGGAAGGGTTTTTCACGATTGAGTTCGGTCGCATCGGCGGCGAAGCGCTGGGCGAGCTCGACTTCGTCCAGCTTCGGATCGCGGGCGAGGATGCGGTGATACATCGCGCGAATGGCCTCGGAATCGAGCGTGGTGCCGGTCTGCGGAATCGCCTTGGCGATGGCATCGGCGCGGGCGCGCATGAAGGGACTGTTCATCAGGAAGAGCGCCTGCTGCGGCACGGTGGTGTTGAAACGCTGCGGACTGTGGCTGTCCGGGTTCGCAAAGTCGAACATCGCGGGCACGCTGGCCTGGTCGTAGCGGTCCACCTTCAGATAGACCGTGCGGCGCGTGTCGGCGTCTTTTGCGTTCAACTCGATGGCGCGTCCGCCCTGCGCCTGCGTGTTAAGTTCGCCGGTGGCGGCGAGTGTCGCGTCACGCATGGTCTCGTAGTCGAGACGCTGGCGATTGAACCGGCTGAGCAGGTCGTTCTCGGCATCCTTGGTGAGCTTGTCCGACGTGACCCGGCTGCTCTGCTGCCAGGTGCGAGAGGTGAGGATGAGCGTGTGCAGCTTCTTCAAGCTCCAGCCGTTTTCCATGAAGGTGGCGGCCAGATAGTCGAGGAGCTCGGCCTGCACGGGGCGCTCGGTCTGCACGCCGAAGTCGCTCGGCTGCGAAACGAGCGGCCTGCCAAAATGCTGCATCCAGACGCGGTTCACAATGACACGCGCCGTGAGCGGATTGTCCCTGCTGGCGACGTGCTGCGCGAGCTCCAGCCTGCCGCTGCCATCGGTGAACTTCTCGCCACCAAACATCGTGAGCCAGGCACGCGGCGCGGGATCGCCCTGGCGCGCCGGATTGCCGCGCACAAAGACGCGCACGTCGCTGGGCTTCGGCTTGTCGAGCAGGACCATGGCGCGCGGCGGTGCGCCGGGATGCGTGCTGTCCAGCTTCGTGCGTTCGTTGCCGAGTTTGACGGCGGTCGTTGAATCCTTGCGCGTGAAGAAGGCGTTCGCGCCTTCCACCGGCACGGACATGGGCGAGAGCTTGTCCTGCATGAGCTGGCGCACCGGCTCGATTTTCTCCGAGAGAATCACCTCCGCGTAGATCGCGGCGACGTCCTTCATCGACTTCGGCGGCGATTGAGCAAAGGTGGCGGCGATCTCCGGTGCGCAGCCGCTCCCGGGCTTTGCCAGTTCCGCCACGATGGCGGGTGCCTTCGCAGAGAAGTCCCCTTCCGGCAGTTCGGCAAAGCGCTTCCATGCAACCATCACGGCATGCGGCTTCACGGTGAGCGCATAGCGCTTCAGGAAGTCGCGCCACTGGCCCGCCACCTTGTCGCGCAGCTTGAGCTGCCCGGCCTTCCCGCGAAACACGTTGCTGTCGGAAATCCCCGCGGCCTCCTGGGCGAAGACGAGGTATTCGGTGAGACGTTCCGGCTTGCGGATGTCCTCGTAAACGGTGCGTTTGAAGTCGAGTTCCTTCTTTTGGATCTCCGCGACCTTCGCCTCGTAGTCTTTCCCGTCCGCTTCGTTCGCGGCCTTGCCGATGATGGGCATCACCGGCTCGTCCGGCTCTTCGGTGCTGTTGAGGATGCTGTACATCGCGTAGTAGTCGCGGCTCGGAATCGGATCGAATTTGTGATCGTGGCAACGTGCGCAGCCGACGGTAAGACCGAGCAGCCCGCGGCCGATGACGTCGATGCGGTCGTCGGCGATGAGGGCGCGGTCGTTGATGAAGCGCTCGCCCACGTTGTAGAAGCCGAGTGCGGCGAGATCCGGCGAGTTCGGCGTGGATGCGGTCATGCGATCCGCCGCGAGTTGCAGGCTCACGAACTTGTCATAGGGCATGTCATCATTGAGCGCCTTGATGATCCAGTCGCGGTAGGTGTAGGCGTAGGGGTAGAAATTGCTGCGCCCGGCCACCTGGTAGCCGTTCGTGTCTGCATAACGCACGACATCGAGCCACACACGTCCCCAGCGCTCGCCGTAGGCGGGCTTCGCGAGAAGGCGCTGGATGAGCTCGGGCGTGTCGGACTGGTCCGCCTCGTCAAACCCGGGCGGCAGCCCCGTGAGCGTGAGATGCAAGCGACGCGTGAGCGTGCGTGTGTCGGCACGCGGCGCGAAATCCAGGCCGGCGGCCTTGAGCTTCGAGCCGACGAAAGCGTCAATCGGGTTGCCGGTGAATCCGGCGGGCACGACGGGCTTCTTCACCGGCTGGAAGGCCCAGTGCTGCATCGGATCGGATTTCGCCGCAGCATGATCCGCCACCGCCTCCACAGGCCAAGGCAGCCCCATGCTGATCCATTTCTCCAGCGCGGCGATCTGCGTTGCGGGCAGCTTGTCGCCCTTCTTCGGCATCGCCTCGACACCGGCGACATGATTGACGGCCTTGATCAGCTTGCTCGCACCCGGATTACCCGGCTCGACGACCTTGCCGTAGTCGCTGCCGCGGATCACCGCCGCGCGTGAGTCCAGGCGCAGGCCGTTCTGGTGCTTGTGCGCACCGTGGCAGTCGTAGCAGCGCTCCGCGAGCACCGGGCGGACGTTCTTTTCAAAGAACTCGATCTGCTCCGGCGGAAACGACTCCGCCGCCGAAGCGAGCGAGCACGCGACGGCAAGGCCGCCCAAAACGAGGAAGGGAAACTGGAAACGCAGGGTCATGTGGGGGTTTGGAGGCGGTGATTCTACACCATCCGCCGCCTAAATCCATACGCGCAACCAACGTGCCAGCTTGCAGGGCCTCACTCGCACCCGATGTCATAGACCAGCACCTTTTTGGCCAGCGGCATGAGGGTCTGTTTCACGGCGTTCACATGCACGGCATGCTTTTCGTAGGCGGTCATGTCGTCCTTGCTGTCGAAACGCATGACGAAACCGACATCAAAGCTGTCATCGACGATGTCGCGGTCGCTGGGAACGGCCTGCCCGACGCTGAGGTGCCGAATTTGACCGATCTCCGCCTGAAACCCTTTCGTGGTGGCGATGACCGTGGCGCGGTCGGCGGCGTTGCCGGGGCGTTTGAGCCAGACGAGGACGATGTGCTCGACCTTGCCCTTCGGCGTGGTCTTGGAACACATCGGACACGAGGTGCAGGAACTGAGGGCAAGGGCGACGGCGGCGGCAAAGATGAGGGTGGCGTTCTTCATGGCGATGCCTAGCTTGGCATCGCATGAAAAATTCGTCGAGAGTGTTTGTGATCCTTTTCGCCTGCAACGTCTGCTTCTCACAGGAGGCGTTTGACCGGCTGACATTTCATGCGGAGCCGAAACCGCTGTCGAAGGACTCGACAACGAGCGACTGGCCGCGCGTGCTCGGCCCCACGGACGATGCGATCTCGCCGGAGACGCATCTTCTGAAAACGTGGCCCGCAGGCGAGCCGAAGCCGGTCTGGGAAGTCGCCATGGGAGAGGGCTACAACTCACCCGCGATCAGCGGCGACTTCTGCGTCATTTTCCACGCCCTGGACGGGAAGGAGGTCATCGAGTGCCTGCAGCGTGAGACGGGAAAGCGCTTCTGGTCACACGATTATCCGATCTCCTACCAGGATCGCTACGGCTTCGGCAACGGCCCGCGTGGGAGCCCGGTAATCGCCGATGGCGTGGTGCTGACGTATGGCGTGACCTGTGAGCTGCGGGCGCTCGATTTGAAAACGGGCAAACTGCTTTGGAAGCACGACCTGCGGACAGAGATGCATGTGCCGCAGGATTTCTTCGGCGCGGGTGGGACGCCCCTGATTCTCGATGGCAAAGTGATCCTGAACGTCGGTGGCAAGAAAGCGCCGATCGAGGACAGCGAGGGGCTGCGTGACCGCAAAGAAAGGCTTGCTGAGGCTGGTGTGAGCGTGGCGGCCTTCGATTTGAAGAGCGGCGAGATCGTGTGGAAAATCGAAGACGCATGGGGCGCGAGTTACGCGTCCCCGATTCCTGCCAAACTGCACGGGCAAACCAAGGTGCTCGTCTATGCCGGCGGAGAGAGCGATCCCGCCACCGGCGGTCTGATGTGCATCGATCCGGCCAGCGGAAAACTGCATTCGAAGTTCGCCTGGCGTGACGACGAATACATCCAGGCCATCGGCACCTCGCCGGTCGTCATACCGGAAAGAAACCGCGCCTTCATCACCACCGCGTACCCAAAGGGCCGCCCGCTCGGCGGCGCGATGGTGGAATACGATGCCGAATTACAACCAAAGGAGGTGTGGACCTCGAAAAAGCTCGGCGTCCACTGGATGAATCCGGTCTATCACGACGGTCATCTCTATGCCATCGACGGCGAGACGGAGCCGAAGTCCCGCCTCGTCTGCGTGAACGCCGACACCGGCGCGGAGGTGTGGGAGGACCGCATCGAGTGGGAGGACGCCGAGTTCAGCAGGCAGACCGGCCGGGCCAATCCCACCCGCTTCAGCATCCTCCGCGCAAGTTTGCTCAAAGCCGACGGCGCCTTCCTCTGTCTCGGCGAGATCGGCTCCCTCCACTGGCTCGACCTCAGCCCCGCCGGAGCCAAAGTCATCGCACAGGCGCAGCCGTTTTATGCCCTCAACACCTGGAGCCTGCCCGCCCTCAGCCACGGTCTGCTCTATGTCCGCCAGCAGCAGAAGGACCTGATGCAGAAGACGGGGGAGCGGATCATCTGTTTGGATTTGAGAGGGGAGTGATTGGCTTCTTGTCACCGCAGGTCTGCGGCACGCTGGCCGGGGGCGGCTTTGATGTGCGCACTCAGGCGCTCGACCAGCCGGGGGCTGATGCCGCGGATGCGGGAGAGTTCTTCGGCGCTGTGAAAGGGCCTCGCGGCGATGATGGCCTGGGCATAGACGGGGCCGATGCCAAAGAGGGATTCTAACTCCGCCTGCGACGCGTGATTGATGTCGATGCGGGAGGCGTCCGCCATCGCGGAGGGCAGGCGGTGGCTGACGGCGGACTCGCTGACGACCCAACACATCAGGAACGCGCCGACGACGAGCGCCAGCGCATGCCACCACGCAGGGATTTCCCGAGGTGCTGTTTCCAGAATGCTTCGGCGGCGACGTGACGGACCGGCGGACATGAGGGCATTCGAGCACAAGTGCCCGCATTTATCCAGTGGCGCAGATTCACAGGGGCCAGAACAGCAGAATCACGGGCACGCCGATGGCGACGACGAGAATCTCCAGAGGGAGCCCCATGCGCCAGTAGTCTCCGAATTTGTAGCCGCCGGGGCCCATGATGATGGTGTTGTTCTTGTGGCCGATGGGTGTGAGAAAGGCACAGGAGGATGCGACGGCGACGGCCATGAGAAAGGGATCGGGACTGACGTGGAGGCTTTGCGCGATGCTGACACCGATGGGCGCTGCAATGAGAGCCGTGGCGACGTTGTTCAGCACGTCGGAGAGGGTCATCGTCACGATCATGAGGATGGTGAGAACGACGGTGGGCGAGTAACCCTCCGTCCAATGCACGATGCCATTCGCGATCAGCTCGGTGCAGCCGGTCGTCTCCAAGGCGCCGCCGATGGGAATCAGCGAACCGAGGAGCACGATGACCGACCATTCGACCGAGGTGTAAAGCTGACTCAAGGCGACAATGCGAAAGCCGATGAACGCAACAACCACGGCGAGCAGAGCGATGGGCAGGTAGATCCAGCCGAGGCTGGCGGCAATGATCGCCACGGAAAAAAGCCCCACCGCCAGAGCCGCCTTGTGTCGTTGGACGACCTGCAGGCCGCGCTCCGCCAGCGGCAGGCAGCCCATGGTGGAAACCGCCTCACTGAGGCCTTCATCCGGACCGATCAGGAGCAGAATGTCGCCGGCTTGAAGGTGCAGTTTTCGCACCCGTGCACGAAATTTCCGCCCCTGTCGGGAAACGCCGAGCAGGGTCACGCCGAAGCGCCGGAGAAGTCCGATCTGGACGGCCGAGCGGCCAAGAATGGGCGAGCTGGAGGGCACGACAACCTCGCTCATGGAAGCGGCCTCACCCACGAGTCCGCTGTGCTTTTCCGCCCCGCTGTACTTCAGCCCGGAGGCGCCAAGAAACTGTTCGATGGATTCGGGACCGCCTTCGAGCAGGAGAAAGTCACCCTTTCTGAGCTTCTCGCGTGCCGCGAGGCCGGGCAGGCGCTCCTTCCCGCGAATGAGGCCGATGATCGACACATCGTTGTCCTCCGCCAGCGGATGAAGATCAAGGACCCGCTTGCCGATGTGCTTGCTGTCTTCCGGCACGACGCATTCGGCGATGTAGCCTTCCAGATCCTGCAGTTCCTGAAGCATGTTCCCCTTCATCCGCTCCTCCGGCAGCAGCCGCCAGCCCACGAGTGCCACGAAGGCGATGCCCGCCAAGGCGACCAGCAAACCGACCGGAGCGAAGTCGAACATGCCATAGGGCGCACCCAGCGCCTCCTCGCGGAACGTGGCGATCACGACATTTGGCGGCGTGCCGATCAATGTGATCATACCGCCGAGGATCGAGGCGAAAGAAAGCGGCATCAACGTGAGAGCCGGACTGCGCTTCGCCTTGGCCGCCGCCTGCATGTCCACCGGCATCAGCAGGGCCAGCGCCGCGACGTTGTTCATGACCGCCGAAAGCGCCGCCGACACCGCGGACATGAACCCGATGTGAAGGGCCAGCGGACGAGTGGCCGAAACGAGAAGGCGGGAGAGCAGGTCGATCGCGCCGGAATTCCCCAAACCGCGACTCACGATGAGAACGAGCGCGATGATCACGGTGGCCGGATGCCCGAAGCCTGAGAAGACTTCATCCTTCGGAATCACACCGCCGACGAAGGCGACGAAAAGGGCGCCGGCGGCCACCACATCGTAGCGCACCCTGCCCCACAGCAGCAGCGCAAACAGAAGCGCGAGCAGGACAAAAAGAAAGATCTGGGGACCCGTCATACCGACGATTATGAAGGCTCCGCGTCACGATGGAATCAAAAATCAGCCCCCTGCCGTGATCTGGACGATCTCGATGACGTCACCGTCGCTCACTGCGGCGGTTTCGATCTCGCGGGGCAGCAGCGCGGCTTGATTCAGCTCCACCACGACGGGTTTCCCCTCCAGTCCGACGAGAGCCAACAGCGACTTCACCGTCTGCGGGGATTCGAGTTCGCGCTTCTCTCCGTTCAAAGTGATCTTCATGGGATTAGAAATTCGTCATTCTGGTTTCGTCATTGCGCCCTCATGCCGTCATGGTCGCGAGGATTGAGGCATCCCAGTCCTTCCACACGGGATCGAGCCCGCTGCGGCGGAGCATTTCAGCCACGCATTGCGCGGAGCGCTGGTCGGCGATGCCGAACTGGCCTTCGGCACGGTTCGTTTCGTCTTTCGCGTCCACTTCGACGCGCCTGCCACGCACGGTGAGATGCAGATCGTCGTTCCCGGCGCCGGTGTAGCCTCCCGGCTCGGTGTGACTGCCCGCGCTCATGACCGTGATGCCCAACGGCGCCAGTGCATCGCGCAGGGGCGCAGGCTCACGCGTGCTGAGAATGACGCCCACTTCGGGAAACGTGATGCGGAAGGCGCAAATCGTCTGCACCAGCGCCCAGTCGGGGAAATCCGTCATCGGCGTGAACCCGCCCGCCGCCGGTCGCAGACGCGGAAACGCGACGGTGAAGGTGGATTTCCAGCAGTGCTTGTAGAGATGCTCCAGATGCGCGGCGAGCCGCAGCGCCTCCAGTCGCCAGTCGCTCAGACCAAACAATGCGCCGATGCCGATGCGGCGGAATCCGCCCGAGTAGCCGCGTTCCGGGCAGGCCAACCGCCAGTCGAAGTCCTTCTTCGGCCCCGCCGTATGCATGTCCGCATAAATGGCACGATCATAGGTCTCCTGATACACGACGAGTCCTTCCGCGCCGGCTTTGACCATGCGTTCATACTCCGGGGCCTCCATGGGGCCGACCTCGATGCCGATGGTCGGCACGAAATCACGGATGGCCCGGATACATTCCTCCAAATAGCCATCGCTGACGAATTTGGGGTGCTCCCCCGCCACGAGCAGGATGTTCCGAAAGCCCTGCGCCACGAGATGCTTCGCTTCTGCGACAACTTGATCCACGGTGAGCGTCACACGCAGGATGGCGTTGTTGTCGCGCGAAAAGCCGCAGTAGCTGCAATTGTTCACACATTCGTTGGAGACATAGAGGGGCGCGAAGAGCCGCATCGTGCGTCCGAAATTACGCCGCGTGATCATGCGCGACTCCCTTGCCATCGCCTCGATCTGCGCCGGCCCCTTCGGCTCCAACAACGCTGCAAAGCGATCCATCAGCGGCGATTTCCGCGCCGGGAGGGCATCGAGCGTGGGAATGAAGGTCGTGGGCATGGCCGGGTGGGGACGTTTGGTTAGTCCGCATTGCGTCCGGCGCAATTGCCAATAACAGGCGAAGCGGCACGGCGGCGGGTTTTTTTGTGTGAAATCGCAGCCTGGCTCCGATAAAGGAGCCGCCATGCGCCCCCTCATCATCACCCTTTGCTCCATCGCCTGCCTGTTTGCCTTAGCCGCCCCACGGGAGGAGGTGAAGCCGCTCAAAGTCCTCATGGTCTGCGGCGGTTGCTGCCACGATTACGAGAATCAAAAAATGATCCTTGGCGAGGGCATCAGCGCCCGGGCGAACGTCGAGTTCACCGTCGTGCATGAGGAGGGTCCTCAGGGGAAAAAGGACAAGACGCACAAAATCTCCATCTATGAAAAGGACAACTGGGCCGAGGGCTTCGACGTGGTGCTGCACAACGAGTGCTTCGGCGGCGTCGAGGATGTGGCGTTCGTCGAGCGCATCGCCAAAGCGCACTTCACAGGCGTGCCGGCGGTGATGCTGCACTGCTCCACCCACAGCTACCGGACCGCGCAGACGGACGAATGGCGCAAGTGCCTGGGCCAGACCTCCATGAGCCATGAAAAGAACCGCGACCTGAAGGTGCGCAACGTGGCCGAAGACCATCCGGTCATGAAGGGCTTCCCGAAAGAGTGGCTCGACCCGAAGGATGAACTCTACAAGAACGAGAAGCTGTGGGAGAACTTTGTCCCGCTGGCCACCGCCTTTGGCGAGGACACGCAGAAGGACCACCACGTCATCTGGACGAACCAATACGGCGACGGTCGCGTCTTCGGCACGACACTGGGCCACGGCAACCACACAATGGAGGACCCGGTTTACCTGGACCTCGTCGCCCGCGGCCTGCTCTGGGCCTGCGGAAAGCTCGACGAGAACGGCAAGCCGATGCCCGGTTACGAGGCGACGCAGAAGTAGGCTTCCCTGCGAAAACCTACCGCATGAGGTCCGTGTCAGCGCCATCGAGAGGCGGCAGCGTGTCAGGCGGCGCACCGCGCTTCTGGTAGCGCTGGTAGCCGTGCGGATTGAAAACCTCGCTGTGGGCGTGCTTATAGCCCGCCGGATCGAATTTTCTCCACAGCCGATCCCGGGTTTCGTAGGAGCAGGAGGAGAGGAGCGGGAGGACCAACAGTCCCGCCAGCAGGGGCGGGTGCGGCCGGGCGATAATGAGTCGAAGGCGTTTCACTGGGCGTTGGGTGCGGGGTGGATGTCTTCCCGTTATACCCTGTCGCGCAGCGGTTGTGCAAATGATGCTTTTCAACGGCGTCTTTGCGCGCGGGGAGGACTAGGCACGCAGTGCCCTGCCCAGCGTCTTCAGCAAGGTTTCGGCGGAGTAGGGTTTCGGGATGAAGTGTTCGACCCCCAGGCTCGTCGCCTTGGCCACCATGTCTTTGGCTCCCAGCCCGCTGGCGGCGATGATGCGCACCTGCGGATTCATTCGCATGAGCACCTGAATGGTGGCCGGACCGTCCATCACGGGCATCATCATGTCCGTCAGCACGACGTCGATCTCCGCCTTGCGGGCGGCATACAAGGTCGAGGCCTCGACGCCGTCGGCGGCGGGCAGCACTCGGTAACCGAAGGACTTCAGGGTCTGCCCCGTGATCTGCCGGACCGCATCCTCGTCATCAATGAGTAGCACGAGTTCACCGTTACCGCGAGGCAGCTCGGCGGGCACGGGCTCAGCGCTGTCATCCGTCCCCGTTGTCATCTGGGCCGGCAGGTAAACCTGAAATCTGGAGCCCTTGCCCGGCTCGCTGTCCACACGCATCATGCCATGATGGCTTTGGATGATGGCCATGGCGGAGGACAAACCCAGACCGGTGCCTTTGCCCAGTTCCTTGGTGGTGAAGAAGGGTTCAAAAATACGATCCATCACTTCAGGAGACATGCCTGATCCGGTGTCACTCACCTCAATGAGCAGATACGGGCCGGGTTTGGCCCCGACCATCATCGATGCACACTGCTCATCCATGAGCAGATTGCTGGCGGTGAGGCTCAGGGTGCCACCGCCGGGCATGGCATCACGGGCGTTGACACAGAGGTTGAGCAGCACCTGGTGGATCTGCGCGGGATCTCCCTGCACCAGCCATAAGCCCGTCGGGATGTCGCTGCGCACCAGAATGCTTTTGAGGAAGGTTTCGTTGGCGATTTTCTCGACGGCCTTGAGCAGGTGACCGGCCTGGACCTCCAGCCGCTGTCCCTCCACGCCACGGGCAAAAGAAAGCACCTGACGCACCATGTCCGCCCCACGCTTGGCACTGCTTTCGATGGTGCCCAGAATGCTCGTCTTGCGCGAATCGTACTCCTGCAATTTTAGCAGCTCGATGGACATCAAGATCGGTGTCAGCGCATTGTTGAGGTCATGTGCGATGCCGCCGGCCAGCGTGCCAATGCTCTCCATGCGCTGGGCGCGCAGGAGTTGCTCCTCGACCTTTTTGCGCTCGGTGACGTCGGTGTTGATCGCCAGGATGCTGCGCGGCTGGCCTGCTGCATCACGCAGGAGTGTCCAGCGACCTTCGACCACCCGTTTTCTGCCGTCCTTGCCCTCCTGGATGAGTTCGCCATCCCATTCCCCTCTTTGCAGAACGCTGTCACAGGCCAGATGAAAATCCTCGGCATCGTGCCCCTTGATTTCCGACACCAGGCGGCCAACCGCTTCGGCGGCGGTCCAGCCATAGACACGCTCGGCGCTCTTGTTCCAATAGGTGATGCGATGATCGAGCCCGCAGACAAGGATGGCGTCCCTCGCAAGATCCAGCAGTGATGCCTGCTCGTGCGCGGCGAGACGGGAGGCCTCCAGCTCCTGCGTGCGCTGCTGCACGCGTTGTTCGAGATCTTCCAGATGAGACTTGGACTCCGCCAGCAGGCGCGATTTTTCCGTCAGCGAAATGGCAAGCTGCAGCACCTCGATGATGTCGAAGGGCTTTTTCAGAATGAGCATGCGGTCGCGCGGCTTGATCTGCTCCTGCACTTCGCTCCAGCAGCAATCGGCGTAGGCGGTGCAAATGACGATCTGCATGTCCGGACAGACCTGCCAGATCTGCCGGGTGGTTTCGATGCCGTCCCAGCCGGGCGGCATACGCACGTCCACAAAGGCCATGGCGTAGGGGTTGCCCTCCGCCAGCGCACGCTTGACCATTTGCAGTCCTTCCTCCCCCTGGGATGCGGCGTCGATCGTGAAGGTCTCCGGCAGACGGGTGGGGGCTGCGGCGCCAAACAACGCGGCTTCGGCGGCCGCCAGGGAATCATCGGCCGCCTCGGGCGGCGCCAGAATTTTGCGGAAGTCGTCATGAATCGACCGATTGTCGTCAATGACGAGGATGCGACGGTTGGGGGGTATGGCGGACCTGTACATCAGTGTTGTTCTCCGTTATGAATGGGCAGTCTCAGGGTGAAAACGGCACCCTGTCCCGGGCCGTCGCTGTAGGCGGTGAGGCTGCCGCCCAGCTCCTTCGCCGCGAGGGCACCGCTGTGCAGACCAAAGCCGTGGCCGTCTTTTTTGGTGGTGAAGCCATGTTGAAAAATGCGGGACAGGTTTTCCGGTTCGATGCCCACGCCGGTGTCGCGCACTTCGATCTTCACCGTCCCGTCACCTTCCGGTGCCACGCAGACCGTGAGGCTCTTGTCACCGGCGGCTTCATCCAAGGCGTATTTGGCATTGCTCAGCAGGTTCACGAGAATCTGCAGCACCTTGTGCCGGTCGGTCCTCACAGGCGGCACCGTGGTGATGTCCCTCACCAAATTGACTTCATGGCGGCTGAATCCCGCCGTGTTGATGTGAATGGCGTCCTCGAGCATGTCTGTGACCTCCAGAGACTCCACCACTCCGGAGCCGCGGGCGAAGCGCTGCTGCATCGCCACGATTTCCTTGATGTGGTCGATGTTTTTCCGCAGCACGTCCATCTCCTGCAAAATTTGCTGCTGGGGCTCCGTCAGATGCTGGGCCAGCTTGAGAAGGTAGTCCGGGAGTGCTTTCCCGCGCGGATCGGTGGTGAGAAATGCCGGCAGGTCCGCCTCGTGCTGATGCAGGAGTTCGGCCACATTCTTGAGGTTGCCGATTCTGAAGTCCCGCACCTTGCCGGCAGCGACCTCCGCCGACACGCTCACGCTGTTGAGCACGTTGCCGACGTTGTGGAGCACGCTGGTGGCCACCTCAGTCATGCCGGCCAGGCGGGAGGTTTCGAGCAACTGCGCCTGCGTGGTGCGAAGTTCCGCCGTGCGATCCGCCACCTGTCGCTCGATCTCCGCGTTGCTGTCCTCCAGACCCGCACGGCGCAGGGAGATCTCAAACATCTCCCGCATCATGCGGCGGATGGAGATCATCAAAAAGACATCCTCGAAGAGCACCCATCCCGCATGCTCCAGCCAGCGCCAGTGGCTGGAGCTCAACACGCCAAAAATGGACTGCGGCCAGAACAGGCCCCGCACCAGGTGATCCGCCGCCACCACCACCGTGGCGGTCACCAGCACCCTCCAGTCCCGGTAAAAGGCGAGAAATGCCAGGGAGCCGAAGATGTGGAAATGCGTCTCGATACGCCCGCCGGCGAGGTGAATCAGAAGGGCGGAACTGAGCATCTGGGCGACCGCGACGACATGACGCGTCAGCACATGCCCGGGATGCCGCAAGGCCAGCAGGATCGGGAAACCACTGATCGCCCCGCCGAGGAACAGGGCGGCCCAGACATGTGCATGGGTCTGACTGACGGCACCCACCCAGGTCCTGGGTGAAATCCACAAGGCGGCGGCAACGCCTGCGACCCATTGGATCGCCAGCAGGCAGGCAAAGAGCCGGTCGGTATGACGGTGCAGGTCGTTTTCAGCAGCCTGACAGAGCGCCGTTGCACGCTGATGAAGCGGAGAGCCGGGTGCGGGTGTGTGGGTGGCTAAGGCGAACATGACTTACACAGTTTCCGGGTTTGATCCACACCCAGGGCACAGCCGAAGACCGGTGTGCCGACTGCGTGGACGTTGGATTGCTTTAACAAAGCCTCGATGGCGCTGCGGCCGGGATTATCCCCGGCGTGCCCGCGAGCCAGGGTGATGCCGCCTTGAAACAGCAGGCTGCCTCCCGCGTCATAGAGCACCGCCTGGCCGGAAGTCACCGAATGGAACAGGCGGGCTTCCGCCCCACGCGGATCGGCATGGACATTCACCCCCGGAATAGCCGCAGCAACATGCCAAAGATCCGTTTTCACCCAGTCATCCGACATTTCCTCAGGCTGAAAAAACAACACCTGCGCCCGGACCAGCCCCCGACAGTCCGCCATGAGCCGCTCCAGCTCTCCAAGAGTCGCCCTGGAACACGGACACTTCGGGTGGACAAACACAATCAGCCGCGAGACACCGGCCTCCTGCGGTAAATGACTGGCTTCAGGCCATCGCGCGGGAGGAGCACCGGCGACACCCGCAGACTGCGAGTACCGTGTCATCAACAAGGTGCCGGCAACCACGACACAAAGCCATGACGCGCAGGTGGACAGTTGAAGGGATTTTGAATTATTGGAATTCCTCACCTTTCAATCTTACGGTAATTATAATAATCAACCAATTAAGCAAATGCTTATAATTTCCGTAACTCGCTAACGATCAATTGCCTCCAAACTCCGTGTCCAAAAAAAGCTGTTGTGGCGATTACGTTCCACACATTCGAGGGAAGCCATTTGCACAAAAAGCGATGACGCCGGGTATCAAGCGTTTCAATGCCCTTGTTTGGTCTGCAGGGGCACGGTCAAAATGCGGCAAGCCTTCACGCCAGACTGCCCATGTTTAGCTGTGCAGCACCTCGTGCAGCGTTTTGAGCAGTGTTTCCGCCGTGAAGGGCTTCGGAATGAAATGTTTCACACCAGCTTCGACCGCCTTGGCGGCCATGCCGTTGGTATTGAGACCACTGGCGGCGATGATGCGCACCTGCGGATTGATCTTCCTGAGAACCTGTATCGTGGCGAGGCCGTCCATCAGGGGCATCATCATGTCCGTCAGCACCACTGCGATTTCGTCCTTGTTCGCCGCGTAGAGCGTGGAGGCCTCCGCGCCATCCGCGGCCATCAGCACACGGTAGCCAAAGGCCTCCAGCGTCTGCCGTGTGATCTGCCGGATCGAGTCCTCGTCATCCACCAGCAGCACCAGCTCGTCTTGCCCGTGGGGCAGATCCATTTCCGTCGGAGCCGCCAAGACCGTCCCCGCCGCCTCGTGGGCCGGCAAGTAGAGGTCGAACCGCGTGCCGGCCCCCACTTCGCTGTGCACCCGCACAAAGCCGCCGTGGCTCTTGATGATCGCCATGCTGGTGGAAAGCCCCAGGCCGGTGCCCTTGCCCGGTTCCTTGGTGGTGAAGAAGGGGTCAAAAATGCGGGAGGTCACCTCCGGTGGCATTCCCGTGCCGGTGTCCTGCACCTGAATGAGAACATAGGGTCCCGACTGCGCCTCGACGGTCATGTCCACCGAATGTCTGTCCAAGTGTTCATTGCGGGCGGAAAGCGTCAAGACGCCCCCGCCCGGCATGGCGTCACGGGCGTTGACACAGAGATTGAGAAGCACCTGATGAAGCTGGGTGGGATCTCCCTGCACCGCCCACAAGTCCGCAGGTATGGTACTGCGGATCCGGATATTCTTCAGGAAGGTGTCGTTGGCGATTTTTTCGATCTCCTTGAGCAGTCCACCGAGCTGCACCTCCAGCTTCTGGCCTTCGACTCCTCTGGCAAAGGTGAGAACCTGCCGGACCATGTCCGCGCCCCGCTTGGCGCTGCCCTCGATCGTGGCCAGTATCTTCAGACGCACCGAATCCTTCTCCTGCAGCTTGAGAAGTTCGATGGACATCATGATGGGTGCCAGAACATTGTTCAGATCGTGAGCGATGCCGCCAGCCAGCGTGCCGATGCTCTCCATGCGCTGGGAGCGCAGCAACTGCGCCTCCACCTCCTTGCC
The DNA here is from genome assembly GCA_964452755.1 of uncultured Prosthecobacter sp. Taxonomy (GTDB): domain Bacteria; phylum Verrucomicrobiota; class Verrucomicrobiia; order Verrucomicrobiales; family Verrucomicrobiaceae; genus Prosthecobacter. Next base: position 104,079 of record CAYVQY010000006.1, read on the forward strand.
CATGGTGATGTCCTCCGCCGTGCCGACGATGCGTGACACCCCCCCGCGGGAATCCCGCACGGGGAAGGCGCGGTCGTGAATCCACCGGACCGAGCCGTCAGGGCGCCGGATGCGGTAGGTTTCGTCGTATTCGCCAGAGGTCCGCTTGGTTTCCATGGCCAGCCTGACGCGTTCACGATCAGCGGGATGCACCGCCTCCAACCAACTGAGCGGTGCCGCAAGCAGGCTGGCGCAGGTGCGGTGCCAGACCTTTTCATAGGCCGGACTGACATAGATCATTTCTTCACCGGTCGGATCCGTCATCCAGAACACCTCCTCGATCGTCTCCGCAAACTGCCGAAAGCGCCTTTCACTGTCGCGCAGGGACGCTTCGGCCTGCCTGCGCTCCACGCCTTCCAGGGCCAGCGACACCAGGTTCGTCAAGGCCAGCGCAAAGGTCCGCTCATCGGCCGTCCAATGCCTGGGCTTGCGCACATGCTCAAAGCACAGCACCCCGGTACGGACGCCGCCGACGATGATGGGCACGTCCAGCATGGATCGTATGTCATGCTGTCGCAGGTAGCCCTGGTCAAATTCGCGGGTATTTGGGTCGTTGCGGGCGTCGTCCGCCACGATCATCTCCGTCTCCTCAAGCGCTCCAAAATACGCCGGATAGTCGGCGGCGAGCAACTCGTCGCCCGATGAATGCCGCCCCTCCTCCCACTCGAACAAGTCCACACAATTGATGGAGCAGTGATCGTGATTGTACCGCCAGATTCCCACGCGGGAGACATTCAGCGTCTGCGCGGCGGTCTCGGCGATCTGCCGCAGCATGAGCAGCGCGTCATCACTGGCCAGACTCCACCGGCTGGTCAGCTCCACGAGCGCTTTGCGCTGCCTGGCATGGCGCCTGTCGGCCGCATGCCGCTCATCCTCACGAGTGCTGATCTCCAAAGCAAAACCAATGTCGTTTGCCAGTTCGACGAGAAGGTTCATTTCATTCTCGTCGAAAAAATCCGCCACGTGCGCATAGAGATTGAAGGTGCCGACGACTTTGCCTTCGACTTTCAAAGGCAGCGAGACCATCGACTGGTAATCCCTGCGCAGGGCGGCGTCGCGCCAGCACCCGGCCTCCTGATCTTTCTTGATGTCATTGCAGACGGCAGGCTCCCCGGACTGAAGCGCGCGCGTGGTAAAGAGGCAGCAGGCTCGGCCGAACGAGGCCTCGACAATGGCGCCAAGTTTCTGAAGCATGTCCTCAGAGGCCCCCGCATGCGCTGCGATCCGGACCTTCCCGTCCGCTCCGTCTGCCATGCCGATCCAGGCCATGCGAAAGCGTCCCTTCTCCACGGCAATCGCGCAGGCGCTGTCCAGGATCACCGGCTGATCGCGCTCTCGTACGATCAGTTGGTTGATGTCACTGAGCACCGCATAGGTCCGGTTGAGCCTGCGAATCCGCTGCTCGGCCTCCTTGCGTCCGGTGATGTCCACAATGGTCGAGACCACATGCGGCCCGCCCCGCAGCTCGATGGTTTCCATGGCGGCCAGGACATGGCGGGTCTCCCCCGTGCTGGTAGTGACCACCAGTTCCAGATCGCGGGCGGAGCCCTCGCCCGCCTGGAGCGCTTCGCGAATCTGCGCGGCCCCGTCCTCGTCCACGATCTTCAGGTCCATGGCCGTGTGACCCACCGCCGCCTCGCGAGTCCAGCCGAAGAGACGGGTGAACGCATCGTTGATGTCCACGATTGTCCTGTCACTGCGACGACCAATCGTGATGGCGACCGGGCTGAGCCGGAAAACCTTCATCAGTCGCACCTCCCCCTCGCGCAGCATCTCCTCCGCCTGTTTGCGCACGGTGATGTCCTCCGTGAACATGATCAGGCCGCCAATCACGCCGTTCCCCTGATGCCAGGGCCGGATTTCCCAGCGCAGCCAAACGGTCCGGCCATCAGCACGCACGAAGACGTCCTCGTCACATCTTTCGACCGCCCCGGCGAGACAGCGCTGATGAATCTCGACCCAGCGCGGCGGAATGTCCGGAAAGACCTCGTAGTGGCTGCGGCCAATGATGCTTTCTCCGCCCAGTTGGTAATCCTCCATCCAGCGGCGGCTGACGACGAGGTACTTCAAATCACGGTCGAGCATCGCGATGGCGGCAGGGCTGTGCTCCGCGTAGAGCCGCATCTGAGCCTCGCGCTCCATCAGATCCGCCGTGTGCCGCGTGACCTGGAAAGCCAGGATTCGGTTCCAGGCGATCAGCAGCGCGACCAGGATCGTGCCCCCCAGGGCCGCATATCCGAGGCTTTGCAGATACGGATGCCCCGTCAAGGCATGCCCTTGCCAGTTGTTCGTGATGCGGCTGACCTCCGCCTCTCCAACGTCCGCGAACCCCTTCTCGACCTGCCGCAGCAGCTCGACGTTCCCCTTTTTCACCGCCCGGTGAAACTCGCCGACGCCGACCGGCGCGGACATCCGGAATTCGTCCTCCAGCCCCTGCTTGTGGAGGAAGTACAAGGCCGGCGGCTTGTCCATGACGAAGACGTTCACCTTGCGCTCGGCGGCCGCCGCAATGATCGCCTCATAGTTGTTGTAAAGCTGCAAGGGACCGACGCGGCCATTCTCGAGCAGCTTCTCCGCCGCGTCTCCGGCTTTGACCGCCACAGGAAAGCCCTTCAACGAAGCGATGTCGGTGATGCCGGAGATGGATTGACGAAAAAAGATGGGGACTTCCACAGAGGCGTACGGTCGCGAAAAATCAAAACGGGCCATGCGTTCCTCCGTCTTGAAGAGCGTGTCGATGACATCGAATTCGCCCGCCAGCATCCGCTGCTGCGCCTCGCCCCAGTCCATGGCATGCAGATCGACCCTGATCCCGGTTTTATGCTCCCAGGCGCGCCAGAGATCTATCAGAATGCCCTGGACCGCGCCGTCTTCATTCCGAAAAACATACGGCGGATAATTGTCATCCATCACCACCTTAATCCCACGCTGCGGCGTCGGCGTCCGTCCGGGAGCTGCGACCGCCAACAGCAGAAACATGCACACTGCGGCGACCATGACGGCAAAGCCCTCCGCATGGGCAACCGTGCTCCGTACAGCCGGACGCAGCATCCTTGCTGCAGCGTCAATCCAGCGGATAAGAAAAAACGCCCGCTGGTTTTCCTTTGTTCCACAGTTGTATCTCAGGAGGACTAAGAACACGAACGCGAGGCTATGGCAACCCGGGCGGGGTGTCCATGTTTTTGATACCCTGACAGCACCATTGGAGGCGACGGGACTGCCACTCCTGAAGCATGTACACGCCGTGTCATCCGCCGGACCGACGCTGATGCTATGCATGGAGTACCGCCTGCAGGGCGCCTAACAGGGTTTCCGCAGTGTAGGGTTTGGGGATGAAGCGTTTCGCTCCTGCATTTATGGCCTTGGAGAGCATGCCGTTCACCGCCAAGCCGCCGGAGGCGATGATGCGGACCGCAGGATTCATCGCCCGAAGCGCCTGGATCGTGGCCTCACCGTCCATCAGCGGCATCATCATGTCGGTGAGAACTGCGGCGGTCTCCCCCATGCGCCCCGAGTACATGGCCACCGCCTCGGCGCCGCCGGAAGCTGGCATGACCCGATATCCGTATGCCTCCAAAATCTGCCGGATGATCTGCAGCACGTCGTTTTCGTCGTCAATCACCAGCACCAGTTCTCCGTTGCCGCGCGGAAGTTCGGCGGAGACACAATCTTCCCTCTCTGCTGCGGCGGACAAATGAGCAGGCAGAAAAACGTCGAAACGGGACCCCACTCCAGGCTGGCTTTCCACATGCAGAAAGCCTTGGTGGCTCTTGAGAATCGTCAGCGTGGTGGACAATCCGAGCCCTGTCCCCTTGCCGGGCTCCTTGGTGGTGAAAAACGGATCGAAGATGCGCTCGACCACTTCCGGCGGCATGCCGGTGCCGGTGTCTTCCACCCGGATCAAAACGTAGGGGCCCGGTTTAGCGTTGAGGTGCCTTCCGGAGTGCCTCTTGTCCATCTGCATGTTGCCGGCCGCCAGGGTCAGCCTGCCCCCTTCAGGCATGGCGTCGCGGGCATTGACGCACAAATTGAGCAGCACCTGGTGCAGTTGGGTGGGGTCCCCCAGCACGGACCACAAGTCCGCAGGGAAGTCGCAGCAGACCTGAATGTTTTTCAGAAAAGTCTCATTGGTGATTTTTTCGATCTCCTTCAGCAGCGCCCCGACCCGGATCTCCACCTGCTGTCCCTTCACACCGCGGGCAAACGAAAGCACCTGACGCACCATGTCGGCTCCGCGCTTGGCGCTGCCTTCGATCGTCGTCAAAACATTGATCTTTCGCGCATCCCTCTCCTGCAGCTTCAGCAGCTCGATGGACATCATGATCGGCGTCAGGGCGTTGTTGAGGTCGTGCGCGATGCCGCCCGCCAGCGTGCCGATGCTTTCCATTCGCTGTGCGCGCAGCAGCTGGCCCTCCAGGGTCTTCCCCTCCGTGATGTCTTCCGCTGTGCCGACGATCCGCATCACCCTGCCATGGGAATCACACACGGGAAACGCCCGGTCGCGAATCCACCGCACCGACCCGTCCGGGCGTTGAATCCGGAAAGTCTCGTCGTACTCGCCGCACGCCCGCTTCGTCGCCATCGCCAGGGCGATTCGTTCCCTGTCATCGGGATGCACCGCCTCCAGCCAGCTCAGAGGCGCTGCGTACAGGCTCGCGCAGGTGCGCCGCCAGATCTTTTCATAAGCCGGGCTGACGTAAAGCAGCTCGGAACCGGCGGGGTCCGTCATCCAGAACACTTCTTCGATCGTTTCCGCAAGCTGGCGGAACCGCTTTTCGCTTTCTCGCAGGGATGCCTCCGCCTGCCGCCTTTCCAGCTCCTCCAGCGCCAGTGTCACCAGGTTGGCCGTGGCCAGGGCAAAGGTTTTCTCATCCGCCTTCCATTCGCGCGGTTTGCGCACCTGCTCAAAACACATCACTCCGGCGCGAACTCCTCCGACGAGAATGGGCGCGTCTAAAAGGAAACGAATGTCCAGAGGCGTGAAATAATCCTCGGCGAACTCTCGCGTGCTGTGGTCGGCGAAAGCATCATCCGCTGCTATCAGCTCCATGCTTTCGAGCGCTTGAAAATAGCCTGGATGCGATGCCGCATTTATTTCCATTGCGGACGAGTGCCGGTCCGCCTCCAGCTCATACAGGTCAACGCACCTGATCGCGGAACGGTCTTCGTTGTACCTCCAAATGCTTGCCCGCGCCACATTCAGCGTCTGAGCCGCCGTTTCCGTGATGAGCCGCAGCTTCTGAAGCGTATCGCCGCCATCCGCCCCCCGGTGGGTGGTGAGGTCGATCAACGCCCTGCGCTGCCTGGCGTGCCTCTTCTCAGCCTCGCGCCGTTCCATCTCGCCTTGGCTGACTTCCAGGGCAAAACCGATGTCGGCTGCCAGTTCGTCGAGAAGCCCCATCTCCTCCGCGTCAAAAAAATCCGCCGCAGCGGCAAACAGGCTCAAAACGCCGACGACCTTGCCGGACGCACGCAAAGGCAGCGCGGTCATGGAACGGTATTCGCGTCCGGGGTCCGCGAGACGCCAGCAGGTCGCGGCGGGATCGTTGTCGATGTCGTTGCAGATCACATGGCTTTCCGTTTGAAGCGCCGCCGCCGTGAACATGCAGCCCGCACCGGCCGGTGCGTTGAGAAGGGCGTCGATCTCCACGCGCATCCCGTCTCCCATGCCGGCACAGGATGTGACTTTGAGGCTTCCGCCCGCCCCGTCCGACATCGCGATCCAGGCCATGCGAAAACTCCCCTTCCGCAGGGCGATGGCACAGACGCTGTCGAGAATGACCTGCTGCTCGCGCTCGCGCACGATGAGCTGGTTGATGTCGCTGAGCACCGCGTAGATGCGCGCCAGCCTCCGGTTCCGCCGCTCGACCAGCTTCTGCTCCGTGATGTCCACCGCGTAGATGCGCAGGCGCCGGGTCTTGGGAGCATGAACGATGGTCTGGAGCCAAAATTGTCCGCAAGCCTCGATCTCGCGCCGCACGACGCCGCACTCTCCCCGCAGCAGGGCTTGCTCGACCTCCCGCAAGCCCGCAACAAACGGATGCTCGCTTCCCGCTCCTTCCGGCTCCGGCGGCAGCCGGTCAAACGCCGGATTCATGTAGTGAACCACACCCCCGGCCGGATCGATCTCGAGGATCGGGTTCGGATTGTTCTCGGGCATGGTGGCCAGCCACTCCAGTTTTGCCTGGACCTGCTTTCTCTCGGTGATGACGCATGCCGAAGGCACCAGAAACTCCACCGCGCCAGTCTCCCCCCGGACAGGCCGGAGGGAAAAATCCAAATCAATCAGCCTTCCGTCCATCCCCAGGATCTGCACTTCGTAATGTGAGGACTCGCCACCGGCCGCGCGGTCAATGGACTCACGCAACTGCCGCTGAACCGCTCCAGAGTAGCTCCACGGGGCCACCTCGTCGAACATTCGACCGATCGCTTCCTTTCGGATCAAACCCGTCGCCTCCAGGGCCGCCTGACTGGCTTCGAGCAAAGTCCCATCCGGAGCCAGCAATCCCACAAACATGGTCGGCCCCACGGTATCCAGGAAACTGCGAAAGCGCAGGCCGGTCGTTTTCAGCGCCTGATGAGAAGGGGCATCCCCGGGAAGCTCTGGACTTTCATATGTGACTTCCCGGCGAGAGGATGGGAATGCGAAGTTCAACGGTGGGTGTTCTGCGGCTTGCATGGAAATTTATCCAAACCACAAAAGTTAGAGCACGAACCGAACCCAAACCACTCGACATACTCTAATTTCCAAAAACTGAATCAATGTTTAGCGTTGAACCTTAATCAGTTGCGTCTGCCTCGTCCTCACTCAGCCATCGGCATCACTTCTGCCCGTAATACGCCCCGGGCCCGTGCTTGCGCAGATGGTGCTTTTCCAGGATGTGGGAGGGAATGGCGCTCATCGCAGGATTCAACGAAAAGGCTCCAAGCGCCATTTGTGCGCACATTTCTAAGGCGATGCTGTTATGGAGCGAATCCATAGCACTTTTGCCGAAAGTGAAAGGCGCGTGGTGAAGCTGGAGCACGGCGGGCATTTCCAGCGGATCGAGCTTCAGCTCCCGCAGGCGCTCAACGATGGCCACGCCGGTGAAGTGCTCGTAATCCTGCGCCACCTCCTCCGGCGTGAGGGCGCGCACGACCGGCACTGTGCCGTGAAAGTGGTCCGCGTGCGTGGTGCCGAAGCAGGGCAGCTCACGGCCGGCCTGGGAAAACATCGTCGCGTGAAGGCTGTGGGTGTGCGTGATACCCCCAATCTGCGGGAACTCGCGGTAGAGGACGAGATGGGTCTTGGTATCGCTGGAGGGGCGGAGGGCTCCTTCCACGACTTTTCCTTCGAGATCGAGCACCACGATGTCATGGGGCTTGAGCGCATCGTAGTCCACGCCGCTCGGCTTGATGGCCCACAGGCCGGAGTCGCGGTCGATGCCGCTGACATTCCCCCAGGTGAGGCGAACAAGGCCGCTGGCGGGGAGTGCACGGTTGGCTTCGCAGACTTGTTCTCGCAGTTCGTTGAGGGGCATCGCGTCGATCAAAGACCATTTCACCCTCATTTCCAGCAACATAAACACGTCCGGGGGGCGTTTAACCACGAAGCCTTGAAGGTTGACGCGGATTGCCGCCCCGTTGACCAGTACCCTTCACATTCATGTCCGACAAAGCCGCCCCCCCTCCAGCTCCTCCCGTGCCCGCCGCTCCAGCCACGACGCCGAAGGCGGTCGATGTGCCCGATCAGGACGCGATTTTGCAAGCCTCCGCCTGGGTGACGCCGCTGCGGACCGAAATCTCCCGGGTCCTCGTCGGCCAGAGCATGCTGGTGGACCGCCTCCTCGTCGCGCTGCTGACCAACGGCCACGTCCTGCTCGAAGGCGTGCCCGGTCTGGCCAAAACCCTCGCCGTCCGCACGCTGGCTGGCACCCTGCAGGCGAAATTCCAGCGCATCCAGTTCACGCCGGACCTGCTGCCTGCGGATGTCATCGGCACCATGGTCTATCATCCGAAGGACGGCACCTTCACGCCACGTCTCGGTCCCATTTTTGCCAATCTCGTGCTGGCGGATGAAATCAACCGCGCCCCGGCCAAAGTGCAGTCCGCCCTGCTGGAGTCCATGCAGGAGCGGCAGGTCACCATCGGCGAGGCCACGCACAAGCTGCCGGACCCCTTCATGGTGCTGGCCACGCAGAACCCCATCGACCAGGAGGGCACCTACACGCTGCCGGAAGCGCAGCTCGACCGCTTCCTCCTGAAAGTGCGCGTCACCTACCCCACGCCGCAGGAGGAGCGCCAGGTGCTCGACGCCATGGCCACCTCCGCGCCGAAGCTCGACGTGAACCAGGTCACCGATATGACCGCCATCACAAAATCACGCGCCGTGGTCAACCAGCTCTTCATGGATGAAAAAATCCGCGACTACATCGTGGCCATCATCAACGCCACCCGCCAGCCGGAGACGCTCGCGCCGCATCTGAAGCTGCTCATCCGCTGCGGCGCCTCCCCGCGCGGCACGATCAATCTGGCCCTGGCTTCAAAGGCGCTCGCCTTCCTCAACGGGCGCAATTACGTCGTCCCGCAGGACATCAAGGACCTCGCGCCGGACATCCTCCGCCACCGCATCCTGCTTTCCTACGAGGCGGAAGCCGAAGGCGTCACCACCGAGGACGTGGTCAAAACGCTGCTCGACAAGCTGCCGGTGCCCTAATCCCGAAGCATCGTGAACCGGGAACCCGTGCAGACCGACAACGACGCCCGCCTCACGCGCATCCTGAAGCGCGTGCGGAAGATCGAGCTGCTGACGCGTGGCATGGTGAAGGAAATGCTCGGCGGGCAGTACCACTCGCGCTTCAAGGGCCAGGGCATCGAGTTCGACGACTTCCGCGAGTACCAGCCCGGCGACGACGTGCGCTTCATCGACTGGAACGTCACCGCCCGCATGGACGAGCCCTTTGTGCGCAAGTACGTCGAGGAGCGTGAGCTGACCGTCATGCTCTGCGTCGATGTCAGCGGCTCCGGCGACTACGGCAGCCAGGAAGACTCCAAACGTGAGCGCGCTGCGGAGATCGCGGCCGTCTTTGCCTTCAGCGCGGTGCAAAACCAGGACAAGGTGGGTCTGACGCTGTTCTCGGACGAGGTGGAGCAGTATCTGCCCGCACGCAAAGGGGCACCGCACGCCCTGCGCATGCTGCGCGACATTTTGAACTGCCAGCCGAAGCGTCGTGGCACGGATTTGAAGGTGGCGCTCGACCTGGCGCTGAACCGCATCCCCCACCGCGCACTGGTGATCATCGTTTCCGACTTCATCACACCGGGCACCGCCTGGGAAAAAAGCCTGCGGGCCGTCGCGGCGAAGCATGACGTGGTGGCCGCGCAGATCATGGATCCGCGAGAAATCGAACTGCCGGACGCCGGACGCGTCTGCCTCGAAGATCCGGAGACGGGGGAGCAGATTCTCGTGAACACCTCCCATCCCGCCGTGCGGGACCAGTTCGCCGCCCGCGTGGAGGAGCGGCAGGCCGCCCTGCAGCACCTGCTGCGCCGCAGCGGCGTGGAGCGCGTCACCGTGCGCACGGACGAGGACTATGTGCCGGCCTTGAAGGCCTATTTCCGCAGCCGAAAAAGGAGGAAGCGCGGATGACGGCGTTGCATTTCATCACGGGACTGCTGGCTCAGCTTCCCGCCGGCGTGCCGCCGCTGCCGCACCCCGACCTGCCCCCGCCGGACGAGGTGCCCCTGCCTCCGCCGTGGTGGATCGGCGGGGCCGTAGGCCTGCTGCTGCTGCTTTTGATCGGCCTCGTCGTCTGGCTGCTGCTGCGGCCGAAGGCGATTCCCGCCACGCTGCCGCGGCAGCCGTGGACCACGGCCTTCCGTGCGCTGAGCGAGCTGCGCGGGCGCTTTGAAACCCTGCCGCCGAGTGAGATGGGCCACCGCGTGTCGCAGGTCCTGCGCCGCTACCTGGCAGAACGCTACGCCATCCCCGCCCCGGCCCGCACGACGAATGAAATCTTCGAAGGCACGCCGGACCGGCAGCCCGGCGTGCCGATCCCACGCGCCCAGGGCCTGTGGCGGGAGCGCTTCGAGCCGGTGGCCCGTCTCTGCGACGACATCTCCTTCATGCCCGCGCCGCGCACGGCGGCGGAGTCGGCGACGTTGATTGATGAAGCCCTCGCACGTCTGCAGGAGGAGAAACCATGACGATCCCCGGCATTCCAGACTTCCAGATCCTGCACCCGCTCTGGCTGCTGCTGCTGCCGCTGGCGCCGCTCTTCGCGCTGCTGCGGGGCTCGCGGCGCGGCAAACGCGCGGCGATCAAATTTCCCGCCACGTCCCTGCTGCGTGATCTGGGCCGCCCGGCCCGCGGCGGATTCGGCGGCTTTATTTTCGGTCTCGTGCTCGTCAGCTTCGTCTTCGGCATTTGCGCCCTGTCCCGGCCGCAGAAGGTGCTCTCCTACGACGAGGAGACAGCGGAGGGCATCTCCATCATGCTGACGGTGGATGTCTCCCTCTCCATGCTGATCGAGGATTTCTACATCGGCAGCCAGCCGGTGAACCGCCTCACCGCCGCGAAGCGCGTGATGACCAATTTCATCAAGGGCCGCACCAGCGACCGCATCGGCATCGTGGCCTTCGCCGGAGAGACCTACCTGCCCTGCCCGCTCACGCTGGACCGCGACTGGCTCATCAACAATCTCGACCGCGTGCAGACCCAGCGCGTGGGGGACGGCACCGCCATCGGCTCCGGCATCGCCTCCGCGGCCAATCGCATGCGGCGTGAAAAAACACCGAGCAAGGTCATCGTGCTGCTCACCGACGGTGCGAACAACTCCGGCCGCCTCAGTCCGCAGGACGCCGCGAAGCTGGCCGCCACCCTCGGCGTCAGGATTTACACCATCGCCATCGGCACGCCGGGCATCCACAGCATTCCGGACCCGCGCCGCGGCACCTTCACACCCGTGGGGCAGCAGTTGTTCGATGAGGACACGCTCAAAGAAGTCGCCGGTATCGGCAACGGCCAGTTCTACATGGCGCAGAACCTCGACTCGCTCAGCGGCGTCTTCGACACCATCGACAAGCTGGAAAAAGTGAAGATCGAGCGGCGCAAGATCACCGAAGCGGAGGAGCTTTTTTACTGGCCGCTGTCCCTCTCCGCCGCCGCCTTGTTTCTGGCGCTGCTGCTTTCCCTGACCCTGCTGCATTCGGCTCCCGAACCCGCCGTGACCTGATTTCGCATGACCTTCGCCCACGAACACCTGCTGTGGTTCCTGCTTATCATTCCCGCCCTCGTGGGACTGAAGCTGTGGGTGGACGCGCACGGCTCGGCGGCGGAGCGGCTCTTCACCGCCGCACGGCTGCGCCCCGCGCTGGTCATCGGCCGCTCGCTGTGGCTGTCTTGGACCGTGTATGCGCTCTATGCGCTGGCGATGACCTGCCTCATCCTTGCCGTCGCCCAGCCGCGCTGGGGGGAGGAGCAGCTCGAAGTGCCGGACAAGGGCCGCAACGTCTTCATCGCCATCGACACCTCGCGCTCCATGCTGGCGCGTGACGTGACGCCGGACCGGCTCACCCGCGCGCGACTCGCCGCGAACGATCTCGTCACCGCCCTTTCAGGCGAACGCGTGGGCTTGCTGGCCTTTGCCGGTCGGGCCTACCTGCAGGCACCGCTGACCACCGACCACGACGCCATCATCGAGTCCCTGCAGGCCTTCGACCACACCATCATCGAGTGGGGCGGCAGCAACATCGGCGACCTGCTCGACGTCACGCTCCGCGCCATCAAGAACCTGCCGAAGGGGAACTTCGCGCTCGTCATTTTTAGCGACGGCGGCGACGCGGACCAAAATCTCGCGCCCTACATCCAGCGACTGACGAAGGCCGGCGTCATCGTCGTCACTGTCGGCGTGGGCACGGAAGGCGGCACGCTGATTCCGAATCCCGAAACCTCGGGAGACTACATCCGCGACGCGGATGGCAATGTCGTGCGTTCGCAGCTTCAAACCGGCGTGCTGGAGCAGCTCGCGACCGGGACAGGCGGTCGCTTCATGAAACTAGGCCTGCAGCCGCTGAACCGCAGCGCCCTGGCTCCCGTCCTGGCCCGCCTCACGGAGCAGGAGTCCGCGAACCGCAAGACCGCCCGGCCGATTGAGCGTTTTGCATGGCCGCTGGGTCTGGGTATGTTCTTTCTCATGCTCGCTTGGATCATCAGCGCCCTGCCCCGCCCGTCCCCGCGTCCGCTCGTGCTGGCGCTGGCCGTCTTTACCTTCGCGCCGGAGCAGACGGCGAATGCCGCCAACATCGGAGAGACGCTGGCGTCGATCTTTCAGTCCGCAGGCCCCACGCCGGAGGATGCGCGACAAGCGCTGCAGGAAGGTGAACTCAAAAAAGCCCGCGAACTTTACGGCAAACTGCTCGAAGACGGGCGCTTCGCCAGCACCCGCGAAGAGCTGCTCTACGGCATGGCCGCCACCGAGCACGCGCTGACGAACTACGACGGCAGCGTGAAGAACTTCAGCGAGGCGCTGCACACGGCGGACACCTCCCTCCGCGCCCGCGCCCATCGCGGCCTCGGCCACACCCTTTACGACCAGGGTGCCATGGGCCTGGAAAAGCAGCCGAAGATCACCATCGACCGCTGGACGGACGCACTGCGCCATCTGGACGCCGCCCTCGAACTCGACTCTGAAAATACCGAATTGCGAGAGAACCGCGACCACGTCTCCAAGATGCTCGACGAGCTGCGCAAAGTGACCGAGGAGCAGGAAAAGCAGCAGCAGGGTCAGAAAGGACAAAAGGGCCAGAAAGGGCAGAAGGGACAGGAAGGCCAGCAGGGCGAGGGGCAGGAAGGACAGGAAGGCGATCAGGACGGCCAGGGCCGGGAAGGCAGCGATCCGAATGGCGACAACCAACCCAAGGAATCCGAGGGCAAAGGCGAGAAAAAAGACGCCGACGACGGCATCGGCGGCAAGGACGCCAAAGAACTCCCCGAAGGACGACTCAAAGCTGCGGGCGGCGACCAGGACGGCGACAAGCCGGGTGAAGGCGCGAAACCCGGTGAAGGCGAAGGCCAGGGCGAAGAAAAGCAAACCGCCAAACGCATCGAGTCCGGCGACCAACGCAACCCACGCACCGGCTACACGCCCGGCGAGGCCCAGGCCCTGCTGCGGCAGTACATGGACGAAATCACCGCTCCGATGAGCAACCGCTACCACACGCCGCCCGCCAACAAAAAAGACTGGTGAGGCGGGCCTTGCGGCAATGGCAAAGCCCGAATGAGGAATGACGAATGAAATCCCAAGCCCGAATGCCAAAAAGTTCCAATCAACCGGTTAAAAGACCGCCTTCCGTCGCCGCAGGCATGTTCCCTGTCATTCGTCATTCGTCACTCGTCATTCGTCATTTCGCAGCCGTCCTGTTTTGCTCATGGTTAAATGCCACTGCTTCGGCGGCGACAGTCCGCGCCTACATCCAGCCTGAAAAGGCCCAGACCGGCCAGGTCGTGACCTATGTCATCGCCGTACAAAACGGCACCGTGCAAAGCCTGCCGCAGCTCCGCCTGCCCTCGCAGGTGCAGATGAACTCCGGCGTCTCCAGCTCGCAAAACATCGAGATTCGCGGCAACCAGCGCGTTTTTGCCACGCAACTGGCCTGGGGCGTGGCCGCGACCGAACCCGGTGAGTTCGTCATCCCGCCGCAGGAAGTCCTCGTGAACGGCGAAATCCTGAAGACCAACGAAGTCCGCCTCACCGTCACAGAAGCACCCGCCACTCCTGGTGCCGGAAACGCCGATGACGCGAACACGCCGCTGTTTCAGATCGAGGTAGGAAAAACCGAATTCTACCCGGGCGAGGTCGTGCCGGTCACCGCCAGTCTCTTCGTGCCGCGCAGCGTCATGCTCCGGCGCGTGGGCCTCATCCAGGTGGACAAGACCGACTTCGCCATCACCCGCTTTCCCCAGCAGGCGGACCAGACGGAAACCGTGATCAACGGCATCGGCTACATGGTCATCACCTACCGCAGCGTGCTCTCCGCCCTGCAGGCCGGTGAATTGAAGGTGGGACCGGCGTCCTGCGAGCTGCTCTACGAGGTTTACGAGGAGGATCGCGGCGGCATCCGACGTCTGCCTTTTGGCATGATCATGGGCAACACCGAGACCCGGAAGATGGTGGTCAAAAGCCAGGAGGTGAAGGTCAAAGTCCTGCCCCTGCCCACCGAAGGCAAACCTGCGAACTTCTCCGGCGCCGTCGGCGACTTCAACATCAGCGCCACCGCCACGCCCGACGAACTCTCCGTCGGCGACCCGCTGGCTGTGGACGTGACCATCAGCGGCAGCGGCAGCTTCGACGCCATCGAAGCGCCCGCCCTCGTGCCACCCGACGGCTGGAAAGCCTACCCGCCGCGCCGCTACAACGTGGACGGCCCCGTCGATCCCAACCTCCCGCCCGCCACGCAGAGCACCATCGGATTCTCGATGGTTTTCGTGCCGGAAAAAGTACTGCCGGAACTGCCGCCCTTCGAGCTCAACTACTTCAGCCCGAGCCAGGGAAAATACATCACCGCACGCACACCGCCGATTCCGCTTCGCATCAAACCCGTTGCCCTCGCCGCGGCGACTGCCGCAGGCCAGGGCGGCACCGGTGACATGCCGGCACCGCCCGCCGTGCAGCAGCCGAAGGCGAACCTCGGCGACATCCTCATGACGGTCCCCTCCTCCGCCCGCTGGCTGGACACAACGATCGCCTCCGCCGCCCCGCTGACCGCGAGCACCCGTTTTTGGGCGCTCCAGTCCGTGCCGGCCCTTCTGGTGATCTTCGCGACGCTTTTCACCACCTGGCGCCGCCGCCGCGAACGTGCCGCCAGCGGCCTGCGCGGCGAGCTCCGCCAGTTGTGGCGCGGACTAGAGGAGCCCGACCTCGGCGACCGCGACTTCCTACAGCGCGCCGCGCATTTCATCCACCGCAGTCACGCCGGCCGTGAAGTGCGGGACGAGGCTTTGCGCGGGATTCTCCGTCAATACGAGGACCAAAGTTTCACCGCCGCACCTCCGGCCCCCGCCCTCGGCGGCGGTGAGCGCGGACGCATCCTGCAGCTGCTCTCGCCGCTGATGAAGCAGGCAGCCTTGATCATCGCCGCACTCGGCCTCTGCGCCGCGCCGGCGGACGGTGCCGAAGACGCTTCGCGGGACGACATCTACCGCCGCGCCTGCGAAGCGCTGGAGAAGGGCAAGTTCACCGAGGCGCAGTATCTCGGCGAATCGCTCACGAAAAAAGATCCACCCGCGCTGAGCGCCGGCGTCTTCTCACTCATCGGCCACGCTCGCTACCGTCAGGATGATCCGGGACGCGCCGCACTCTGGTACCAGCGCGCCGAACTGCTGGAACCCGCCAATCCCGAGGTCCGGCAGAACCTCCGCCACCTCGACGAAAAAACCCGCTTCTTCCGCTTCGGCCATGGCTCGCCGCTGGCGGAATGGAGTCTGCTGCTGAGTCGCAACACCTGGATCATCGCCGCCTCCGTCGGCGCTTGGATCGTCCTTGCGGCGTTGTTTTGGTTCATCCTCTCCGGCAATGCAAAGCGGCGCGGCGGAGTCCCCGGCGTGATCCTCATCATCCTCGGTTTCATTCTTTTACTGCCCGCCGCCGCCTTCGCCGCCCTTCGTCCTGAGCCCGACGCCCGGGTGAAGGACGTCATGGTCGTCACGGCCAAGGACGTCAGCGCCTACACGGCGGCCACCATCACCTCCGGCAGCGTCATCGACCTCCCCCCCGGCAGCCAGGTGCGGCTGCTCGAAAAGCGCGGCGCATGGAGCTATGTGGAAATCCCCGCCGGCGGCGGACCGCTGCGGGGATGGATCGAAACACCGGTTTACACGCCGCTCTGGCCGTGGAAGCCGGAGTTGCTGCCGTAAAGCCGCCTGCGTCCGGCTATTTCAGCTCCTGGATTCGCAGATTGCGGAACTTGTAGGTCTGGCCTTTCTCACCGTGATGCTGGATAGCGATCACGCCGCTGGCGTCCATGTCGTCCTCCACATCTGTTGTGAGCACGCCGTTGACGAAGATCTTGAGGCTCTTGCCGCGGCACTCGATTCGGTAGTTGTTCCAATCGTTGCGCTTGAAGGCATCGCCTGCACGGGCGCGGAAGGCGGCTTCGCTTTCCTTGTCACCCTTGATCGGACTGGCGAACCACATGCGGCGGCCTTCGTCATACAAGCCGCCGCTCCATTTGCGGTTTTCGTCGCCATCGACCTCCGCTTGGTAGCCGAAGACCTTGTTCGGTTCGACGTGGGCGCGGAACATGAAGCCGCTGTTCGCCTTGCCTTCCGGCAGCAGGATGTCGCCTTCAAAGATGAAGTCGCCGTAGATCTTCTCGGTCACGACGAAGAACTTCTTCTCGCCCGTGAGGTGAATCTCGCCGTTCACGACCTCGATCTGGCCCCAGTCGTAAGCGTTCTTCCAACCGGTCATCGTCTTGCCGTCAAACAGCGGCACCCAGTCCTCGGCGAAGGCTGGAATCGTGATGGCAAAGGCGAGGGCGGCGAGGAGAAGGCGTGATTTCATGGTTGGATGACGATCAAAGCCAGTCTGCGGCTTCAGACAAGGGGCTTTCCGCTATCAACGCCGCGCTTCGAGGAAGTGTTTTTTTGTGAACCCAACGGCTGCCACCGAAGAAGCGGAAGTAACTTCACGACGCTGCCCGCCACACGCCCTCGGTCATCATGATTTTCGGCGCAGCGGGAATTCCGCGTTCGTTCTGCTGATACTGCGTCACCAGCAGATCGACAGCCGCCGCGCCCAGAACACCCGCCTGCTGGTCAATGCCGCCCACCTGCGGGAAATCGGCGTGCCAGGCCAGGGTCACCAGCATCGGTCGTTTCGACGCCGACAGGGCCGTGAGCCACTCCGTGACCACATGCCCGCCGTCGATCACCACCTCCGGTTTTTCTTTCAGCACCCAAGCCAGGAAATCCGCCCGCGACGGCGTCTTCCGGAGCGCCAGCAGCTTTTCGGGTCGTGCCAGCGGATGATGCGCCAGAAAACTCGCCGACCACGCACGGAACATGCGCTCATTGATCGTGCTGCCGCAATAGAACCCGATGCGTTTGTGCCCCTGCTTCTTCAGCATGCGCAGCGCCGTCATCATGCCGAGGAAGTGATGATGATGGACGCGATGCAGCTGCGGTCGTGCATAGCCCAGGCCGATGACCACGCTGCTGAATTTCTCCCACGCCATCGAGACATGCCCGCGACTGCGCGAGATCAGTGGCGAGAGGATGAAACCGGGGATGCCACGCGCCTCAAGAATGCTCGAAAGCCTCCGCCCGGACATGCCCCGGGCTGCGAGATGGAATTCTTCGAGTTGGAAGCCGAGCTTCTTCGCCTGCTTGTGCGCACCGAGGGAGAGCTGCTGCGACCACGACGACTTCGCGATCTCCTCCGCTTCACGTTCGGCCCAAATGAATGCCAGCGTGCGACGCGCCGCCGTTTTACGAGCACGGCGCATGTGCGTCATCAGCTTTGCGATCTCCGGGTCCGGCTGGTAGCCCAACTTCTCCGCCATTGTCGCGATTTTTGCCCGCAGGTCCGGAGCCACATGCCGCTCTCCGCGCAAGGCGCGGGAGACGGTCATCTTCGAGACACCCAGCTCACGGGCGATGTCATTCAGGGTGGGACGGGGCATGCTTGTTACCGTAACAGAAGCGAATTGATTGCGCTATCGGCCTGTGTTCGTTTAAAGCTGTCCGTCCCACCCAACCCTGTCCGCCATGAAACACGCCCTCCTTGTCTCCCTTTTCGCGATCACTTCCGCCTACGCGCAGCCGAAGTGGATCGAGGCCGAATCCTTCGCCGATCACGGCGGCTGGGTTCTCGATACGCAGTTCATTGATTCCATGGGCTCCCCCTACCTGATGGCGCACGGCATGGGGAAAGTGGTGAAAGACGCCAGCACGGAAGTGGAGCTGCCGGCGGGCGAGTACACGCTCTGGGCGCGCACGAAGAACTGGGTGGGGCCGTGGGAAGCGCCGGGAGCGCCGGGGCGCTTCGAGATCAGCGTGAACGGCGAGAAGCTGAAGCATGAATTCGGCGCCACGGGCAAGGACTGGCAGTGGGAGAAGGCGGGACCGGTGAAAGTTTCCGGCAAGACCAAGATCGCGCTGCATGACCTCACGGGTTTCGACGGTCGCGTGGACGCCATCGTACTGAGCGATGACGCGGGCTTCACGCCGACGACGGAGATGCGTAGAAAATTGCTCGGCCTGCCGGAAGTGGCACCAGAGACGAGCGAGTATGACCTCGTGGTCGTCGGTGGCGGCTATTCCGGCATGGGCGCGGCGATTTCCGGCGCACGGCAGGGTCTGAAGGTGGCTTTCATCCAGAATCGTCCGGTGCTCGGCGGCAATGGATCGAGCGAGATCCAGGTGTGGGCCATGGGTGGCACGCGCCGCGGTTTGTACCCGCATCTCGGCGAGATCGTGGAGGAGTTCGCGGATCGGGCGAGCAACAGCCCGGCTGCCTCACCTGATGAATTCAACGACAAGCTCAAGGAAGACACGGTGAAGGCGGAGAAGACCATCGAGCTGTTTCTCAACACGCACGTCTATGGCGTCGAGCTGAACGCGGACAAAAAGAACATCCGCAGCGTCATCGGCCTGGACACGAAGAGCGGGAAGGAAACGCGCTTCGTCGGCAAGCTGTTCGTGGACTGCACCGGCCATGGCACCGTGGGGGCGCTGGCTGGCGCGGAGTTCATGATGGAGGAAAAGGGGCGCATGGGCATGAGCAACATGTGGGTCATGCAGAACCTTAAAAAGCCAGTTTCCTGGCCAAAGACGCCCTGGTCACTGCAAATGACGCTGGACGACTTCCCGGAGCCGCGTGCGCTGGCACCCGTCGGCAAGAAGAATGCCGCCAACCAGGCGGGTTTCGACCTCGGCTACACGCCGGTGCCCAATCCCGAGGAGTATGTGCACGGTGAGTGGTTCTGGGAAAGCGGCTTCGACAAGCATCCGATCAACGACCTCGAACTCATCCGCGATCACAACTTCCGTGCGGTCTATGGCGCCGTTTCGGCGCTCAAGACTCTTTCCGCCGAAAAATATGCGAACTACGACCTCACCTGGCTGGCCTACATCGGCGGACCGCGTGAAAGCCGCCGCATCGTGGGTGATCTTGTGCTCAATGGTGACGACATGGTCAATGGCGTCATCCATCCCGATGGTTGTGTGCCGACGACGTGGGATCAGGACCTGCATTATCCGAAGGAGCAGTATGCAAAGAACTTCCCGGACAATCCCTTCATCAGCCGCGCAGTGTTCGGGAAGCACACGGACCGGAAAAACGGCTATCCGGTGCCCTACCGCTGCTTTTACAGCAAAGACATCGGCAACCTCTTCATGGCCGGTCGCACGATCAGCGTGGAGCGGCAGGCTCTGGGCAGCACGCGCGTGATGCGCACCTGCGGCATGATGGGGGAGGTCGTGGGCAAGGCGGCCTGGATCTGCGTGCGCCACCACACCACGCCGCGCGGTGTGTATGAGCAGTACCTCGACATTTTGAAGGATCTCATGAGCCAGCCCGGCGCGATGCGCCGCGACACGCTCGAAGGCAATCTTTATCTTCCCGCCAACGCGAAGAAGCTGCCGGAAGTGGCCCAGGACAGCATCAATCCCGCGAAGCTCGAAGGCATCGTCATTGACGACAAAGAAGCTGAACTCACCGGCAAGTGGGCGCATGGCGAAGGCTTGAAGCCTTTTGTCGGCGACTATTACAGCTACGGCAGCGACAAGAACGCCAGCGCGCGTTTTGCCTTCAGTGTGAAGCAGAGCGGCAGCTATGAAGTGCGGATCTTCTTCCAGCCGCATGAGAACCGTGCGAAAGCCGCCCCTGTCAGTGTGCTGAGCGCCGACGGTGAAAAGACGCTGACGATCGATCAAACGAAGCCTGCACCTCTTCCTCAGGGCGCTTACAGCCTCGGAACCTTCAATTTCACCGCAGGAGAAGAATCCGCCGTGATCTTCCGCACGTCGAATGCGGGCGGCAACGTGCATCTGGATGCCGTGCAGGTGCTGCCTGCGAAGTAGGCGCAAAAAAAACCGACCAGGTGCTCATGGCTTGGCACAACGGTCGGTTCGGAATGCCAGTGCTTTAGGCCGCCTTCTTTTTCTTGGCTGGGGCGGGAGCTTTGACGGTCTTTTCAGCCTTCTTGGTGGCTTTGGCGGCGGGGCGCTTGACCAACTTGGGGGCGGTGGCGGGCATGGGGATGATGCTCAGCCACTCCTCGCAGTGGAGCCAGGCGTCGCCGTCTTCGTCGCGGAGATAGTCGGTGTCTTGAAGGAGACCGCGCTTTTTGAAATCAATGATTTCCGTCTTAGAGAACGGACCGAATTCAACGAATGCGCGACTGAGATAAACGAGGTCTTTCATGGGGTATTTGGGGGTTCAGGTTTGGGGGGGACGGCTCCATATCGACAGATCATCTGCTGGGCAAGCATCAATCCTGCCACATCGGCGTCAAACTCGCCAGAGCGGCGGATGGCTGAAGAATTTTAGACAATGGCTCAGCGTTGGGCTTGCGGGCCACGCAGCCGCAATCTAGTTTATATGACAAGAATGATTATTTGCCTCGAATCCTCCCTGCTCGGCGGGTATCTGTCCAACGAAGTGCCCGGACTGATCACCGGAGTGTTGCATCTGGCGGGCAAATCGCAGCCGGTGCGGGTTGAGCTGGCGGGGAATTTTCTCCGCGACATCGCAGGCTGCCGGGTCGATTTTCACAACCCTCTGCCAGAGGCAAACCAAGCGGAGGTGGAGAGCATCTCCGCCCTACAGCACGGCTACGGCGGACTCATGACCGCCTCCTACCGCGTCGCCAAACTGCCCAGGCGTCGTTCGCAATCTGGACTGGCCAGGATTTTGGAGCCACCCCCCGGGCTGAAAAACCTGCATTTTTTCGAATGGTTCAATCAAGACCATCAACGCATCCTGATCCAGTCATGGCACCTGCAGCTGCGCGTTTCATCTTCACGCTGGCAACTAACCAAGGACGAGGAAGCCGCGCTGCTGCGCCAGAACCGCGCCCGTCGAAAACACTTCCTTCTCGGCGAACGTGGACGCTCCGGCAAGGAGCGCGACGCCCTGCACAGCCCGGGGCTCGACGATCCTTTCCAGCCCGCCAAGCCCGGCTGCGATCCTTTCGGGCCGGCGCTCACGACGGAAACGGCTGACAAGCCCGCTCAGCCGCCGAAATCGGGCAGAGACCCCGCCGTCCGCGCTGCGGCGCTGGCGCAGGAGTTGCGCAGATTTCAAAGCCTGCTGGTCTTCAACGAGGAAGTCCGTACCCGCCCCGCCGTGCTGCGGCTGCTTTCCACCGTCGCGGACCTCGCCGCGCATCTGATCCACGTGCTCAAACAGTTTGCCGAGGCGCAGAAGGAGCAGTGGGAGTTTCTGATCGTGGATTTGGAACAGAGCCTGCCGCTGTTCGCCGCCGCATTGAACGCCACCGACCAGCTGGTGCAGCAGAGTCCCGACGGGGCCGACATGGAATGGCTGGCGGGAGTGCAGGCCAGCCTGCTCAACATCGAGCTGCGCATGCGGGAGTTGCTGGGACAGTTGCGCTGAGGGAAGGAACGCATTAGCATGGCGGTCATGCGACTCTCCCATTTTGCCCTGGCCCTCACGATAATTCTCCTGGCCGTCACCGCCTATCTGGCCTGGGAGGCCCAGCAGGAAGCCCAGGGAGCCAGGCGTGAACTGGAATTGGTCCGTCGGCAACAGGCCGCCCAGGACTCCGCGCGGCCGATGGCGCCCACCGAGGTGGCAGCGCTGCCACCACCGCCTGAACCACCGGCCAGCAGCACTCCGCCCCTCGCTGGCAGTGGACTGATGCCCGGCACACCCGAGGCGTCCCCCGTCGCGGCGCCCGCCCCTTTGACGGCTTTGCAAAAGCAACTGCTGGGGATGCCCGCCGTAGCGAAGGTGCTCGACGTCCAGAAAGCCCAGGGATTTGCCGTCATCGACGCTGGAAAAAACAAACAGCTCGAAACGGGCCTCAAATTCGACGTGCGCCGCGCAGACGGCCTCGTCGGCCGGGTGATCATCGGCGAGACGATCGAAGCCAACGAGGCGGTGGTGGACATCGACCCCACGGGTGCCATTCCCGGTGTCTCCATTGAACCGGGAGACGAGCTGGTGCTGCCGATCCGCAAGTAAAGCCCCGCCCCCATGGCCCGCGAACGTCTTGATCTCGCCCTGGTAAAGAGCGGCATGGCCACGTCCCGCGAGCAGGCGAAACGGCTCATCATGGCCGGAGAGGTCAGCGTCACCGGCCGTCGCGTCACCCAGCCCGGCTGGCTTCTCAAAGAGAGCGACCAGATCGCCGTGCGGACACCTCCCAAATTCGTCAGCAGGGGCGGACTGAAGCTCGAGGGCGCCCTGGAGCATTTTGGAATCGACGTCACCGGCATGACCGCGCTGGACGCAGGCGCTTCCACCGGTGGTTTCACGGACTGCCTGCTCCAGCGCGGAGCCGTCAAGGTCTTCGCCTACGACGTGGGCACCAATCAGCTGGTGTGGAAACTGCGCAACGACCCGCGGGTCATCTCGCGCGAGCAGTTCAATCTCCGCTACATGGAGCCGGAAGATCTTGGCCAGCAGGTGGACATCGTCGTTGCCGATCTGTCGTTCATTTCGCTGACTCTGGTGCTGCCCGCCGTACTGAAGGCCCTGCGCCCGGGCGGGCATGCCGTAACGCTGATCAAGCCCCAGTTCGAACTCTCCCGTGAGGAGGTGGGAAAAGGCGGCATCGTCCGCGAACAGGAGCTGCACACCAAAGCCTGCCTGCGCATCGAGGACTTCATTCGATCACAGCAAGGGTTCGAATGGCGTGGAGTGGTCGGCTCTCCGATTCAGGGCACGGATGGCAATCAAGAGTTCCTGGCCTGGATTCGCGCAGCGGAGCAAGCATAGCGCCCTGAGCCGTTCTGCTGACAAGGTTTCAAAAGGCTGAGATTTGGCGACACTAATCTCACATTTGAAACGCAGTATCGGCATAATCTATATTTTTGATAATTTAAGACTTGCAGGTTTGCGATAATTATCACAAAATACAATCATCAAACGATTCTGCCATGAATAACATTTTTCTCCGCCAAAACTCGAGCTCGCGCTCCGGCTTCAGTCTTTTCGAGGTACTCATGTTCATCGCCGTGATCGGCGTCATGACCGCGATGGTTGTACCGATGTGGGGCCAAACCGAATCCATCTATGCGGCTCGCGACCGCCGCAACGCCCAGGAACTCGCCGCCATGAGCCTGATGGCTCACAGTGCCGGTCTCGAATTCGTCCAGGAGGAAGACGTCACCGAAACCGTGAGGGCGATCGTACGCGGCGGCATGCCTCTGCAGGGTTCAATGAAGGGCAGGCGGTTCATCGTGCCTGGACTGAGCGAGGAGGACATCAGGGGAGCGGCCAAATTTCTCGTCATCCAGAACGGCGAGCTGGTTTACACGAATTCTGAGGCCAGGAAATTCGAGACCAAGGATTCCGAAACCGATGGAGATTCGCCGCTCTAAATCTTCAGCTCACACGCGGAAACCCGCGTCACCCAGTGGAGCACTTTGAGGAAAACCGGTGTGTTTTGTCTTGCCTCGTGCCGGGCTTTCGTGAGCATGCCCGCTCATGAACGCCTTCCTGAAAAAGAACTGGTACCTGCTGACTCCGGCGCTGATCATCATCATCCCCCTGCTGATGATGCTCTACTGCAACCTGATCTACGGCTACAGCATGACGGAATCCGCCAGCGTCGTGAGGCACTTCGGCTCCACCAGTACTCGCTACGGGCAGGGATTCTCGGAAGGAAAATTCAAACTGGTGAGGGTCGGAATGGACGGGAGGTCCGTCTTCAACCTCATCAAGGTCCCCATGGAGCGCAACCTGCCCGAGGACACCCACTGGCGCTACAGCCTGCCGTCCAGCGGAACGCAGTACTACCACGAGCGAATCGTCGTCTTGGCGCCCGACGCCAAGGGGATTCCGCGTGTGAAGGAGAAGATCAGCCGTTTTCACACACCTGATTGATTCGTTCCCGAACCCCGCGAAAGTGAAGGCATATCCCATGACTTTTCTCCAGCCCGCCATTCTGCGCGCAGCCTCCTTGCTTGCCGCCCTTGCCCTCGCTTCGTGCGAGAGCTCGACAAAGATCAAAGGCCTGCCCGAGAAACTGCCGGTCATCAACCTTGCGGGCTCGTCCGCGACGCCCTCCCATTCCATGTCCCGCTCGGATTACCCCTTCGAACCTGACGGGGACTACAACACGGCGTGGGCGTCCGAAGGCGGCCAGGGGGCAGGCATGGACTACTCCTCATGGCGCACCTCTCATGGTTCGTCGCGCTCCAGTTCATCCTCCAAGAAATCGTCCTCAAAAAGCTCCCGCTCTTCCGGTCGCACCCACAGCATCAAAAGCGGCGACACCCTCGGCGGGATCGCGCGCAAATACGGGACCACCGTTTCCAAGCTTAAGGCCGCCAACGGCTTGAAGTCTGACCTCATCCGCGCCGGCAAGACGCTCAAAATCCCGTAGCCACCGTGCGCGAGCTGATCTGCATCGCGACTGTCTTTCTGCTGCTTGACGGAGCGCACACGGCCCGGGCAGCGCTCCGCTTTTCCACCGTCGTCATCGACGCCGGGCACGGCGGCAAGGATGGCGGCTCCGTCTGGCACGGTCTGGTCGAAAAAAACCTCTGTCTCGACGTCGCCAAGCGAGTGGAGGCGGGACTGAAGTCGCGCGGCATCAAAACGGTCATGACGCGGCGGAGCGACGTCTTTGTGGAGCTTGAACAGCGCGCGCGTCTGGCCACCCGCGTGCCTTCCTCCATCTTCGTCAGCATCCATTTCAACGGCAACCGCGCCACGATCATCTCCGGCGGAGAAGTGTACTACCGGAGTGCTGCGGGAAAAACCCTCGCCGCTGCCATTAGCAGCGCCATAAAAAGCCGCGTCACCGGTGGAACCCGCGGCATTTTTCACTCCGACTTCAAAGTTCTCAAAGAAACCCGGCAGACCGCCGTCCTCGTCGAATGCGGCTACATCAGCAACAAGAGGGAGGCGGCCCGCTGCGCCACCACGGCCCACCGCCAAAAAATCGCCGAAGCCATCGTCAGCGGCATCCTGTCCGTCAGGGCCAAATGAGCGGCGCGGCTTTCATTTCTTTTGAAAACCAACGCCGCGACCCCGAGGCGCGGAAGTTGACGAATGAATCTGCGTGAGTGATGGAAGCGTAGCCTGTTTAGAGATCCATGCCCGCAGCCGTCATCAACGCCAGCAACCCGGTTTTCCCCTTCCATCTTGTCAGGGCGGACCTGGAGCGTGTCGAGGCTGCCATCCTCGAACAGGCGCGTGCTTTTGACCCGGGTGTCGAAGGCTACGTCAGCTATGTCTGCAGAACCTCCGGCAAACGCATCCGGCCCGCCCTCGCGGTGCTAGCAGGCGGCGCCACTGGCGGCACGCACGACGGGCACACGCGGCTCTCCGTCATTCTGGAGCTCGTTCACATCGCCTCCCTCGTGCATGACGACATCATGGACGGTGCGGACATCCGCCGCGCCCAGCCCACTGCCGTGGCGAAATGGGGCAGCAGCCTCAGTGTACTGCTAGGAGACAGCCTCTTCGCCTACGCGCTCGAGCTCGCGACCGACTTCGACGACACCCACGTCTGCCGCACCATCGCCCGCGCCTCGCGCGATGTCTGCTCCGGTGAAATTCTCCAGACCCAGCGCCGCTTCGACCTGAACCTCTCCGTCGCCGATTATCTCAAGATGATCGAGATGAAGACCGCCGCGCTCTTCGCCGCCGCCAGCGAGCTCGGCGCGCGTCTCAACGATCAGCCTGAAAAAGTACAGCACGCCCTGCGCGACTACGGGCTGAAGCTCGGCACCGCCTATCAGATCTATGACGATTGCCTCGACATCGTCGGCGACGAAAAAACGGTCGGCAAAACGCTCCGAACCGACCTCGCCCGCGGCAAGCTCACCCTGCCAATCCTGTATCTTCTCGAAGGCGCCACCGAAGCGCAGAAGCAGAAGCTCAACCGCATCCTGCTCAAGGGTGAACCCATGGACACGAACATCCTCGCCGGCATCGCCGACTACGAGGGCGCCGTCGAACGCGCAGTGAAATTCGCCCAGGATCTCCTCGCCTCCGCGCTCGACGATTTGATCGGCCTTCCCGCCTCCACGCACAAGCAGGCCATGGAAGACATCATCGGCTACCTTCACGGTCTGCTCGACCAATGCCGAGCCCTGCACTGACCTCTGCTTCCGCAAACCCGGAGCGGCGCCAATCCAACGGTTCATGTCCCGCATCCAAGACATCCCGGAAAACGACCGCCCTCGCGAGCGGCTGCTGCGCCTCGGACCGCAGGCGCTCTCCGACGCCGAGCTCCTGGCTCTCTTCATCAACACCGGCACCAAGGGTGAAAACGCCCTGGAGATCGGCCAGCGGCTCCTGCGGGACCACCAATCCCTGCGCGAACTCTCCCGCTTGGAACCCGCCGTCCTGAGCAAGATCAAAGCCCTCGGCCCCGCCAAAACCGCCAAACTGGCCGCCGCCTTCGAACTCGGCCGCAGGGCCGCGCAGGAGTCCTCCCACACCGAAGTCGTCCTCAACACCCCCCAGGGCATTTATCAGTTCATCGGCGCCGAAATGCAGGCCCTCGCGCACGAGTCCGTTCGCGTCATCCTGCTCAACACCAAGCTCGCCGTCACCCGCACCGAAGAAGTCTTCCGCGGCAGCCTGAACGAATGCACTGCCGCGCCTCGCGACCTCCTGCGCAAGGCGCTCATTCACAACGCCCACGCCTTCGTTCTCATCCACAACCATCCCTCCGGCGATCCGACGCCCAGCGACGCCGACCGCCGCATCACCCGCCGCCTGCGCGAGGCCGCCGAAGCCACCGGCATCGTCCTGCAGGATCACATCATCATCGGCTCCCCCGCCGAATCACGCCCCCTGCCCTACTTCAGTTTCAGGGAGCATGGAATGCTGTAACCTTCGGAGATCGAGCACCACACGCTGCAAGCGCCACATCGATCGGCTGATTGCAGGTCGTTTCGGTTAAGCTAAGGGATGTCCATGCGCATCACCCAGGCTCAGATCGATTTGATCACCCGGCTCATTCGCCGCCATCCCCGCACAGGCATCGTCGCCTTGGTCGCGTTCCTGATCTTCGCCGGATTTGAGACCTACCACGCTTTTTCGCCGCCGCATCAGATCGCCGCCCTGATCTATCCCGGGAAGCTCGCAACGCTGGGCGCCAGGGCCAGCAACCCGCGCGTTCAGAAGTATGTCTCCATTCTTGAAAACGCCCGCCGCTCGGGCCGTGATCCTGCGGAGGTCGTCTCCCGCGCGGTCGAAATCACCGGCATGCGCGGAGACCTGGCCACGCTCACCGCCGACGCCATGCTGCGAAATCTCACCATTGCCGAACGCCTCGGGTGCCTGAACGCATCCGGACTCCGGGCCATGAGCGAGGGACGCGCGCCCATCGTCACCAAAGGCCGCTACAAGGGCGATCAACTGAGTGTCGATCACATCATCCCACGCTCGGTGGTACCAGAGTTGGACAACGTCATCGCCAACCTAGAACTGCTGCCCCTGCGCATGAATCAAAGCAAACGCGCCAGCATGGGAGCCCGCCAGGAGGACCTGCTGAGGAAACTGAGGGCGGCGGGATTGGCTGTGGGCGCTGAAGTGTTGGCCGAAGAACCCTGAGGTTACTTGGCATTCTCATCCCGCTGATGAAGCGGGCGCACCCAGATGTTGCGGTAGCGGGTGGGATTGTTGTGATCCTGAAGCGCAAAGCCGAACTCCTGCACCTTGGCGTCCATTTCCACGGCATGTTGAACGATGATGCCGTTGTGCAGCACGGTGAGGCGGGCGGGTATCAGCACGTGGCCTTTGTCTTCAAGCTTCGCGCACTCGCAGATGATGTCGTAGCTCTGCCACTCGCCGGGTTTACGACACGCGTTTACGAGTGGCGGATACTTGTTGTAGATCGCTGCGGCCTGGCCGTCAGGATACGTGTCGTTTTCATACGAATCGAGCACCTGCACCTCGCCCCAGCCATGGATGAGCACGCCGCTGTTGCCACGGCCTTGTCCATTGCCTTCCACCTTCGCAGGAGTCGCCCATTCGAGGTGAATCTGGCAGGAGCCGAACTTGTCTTTCGTTTCGATGTCACCGCCCTTCGGTTTGATCTCCGCGTAACCATTCTCGATTTTCCAGTTCGGCACATCGCTTTGGTCCTTGTCGTCCCTGCGCGGCTTGCGGATGAATTTGGACAGGTCCTTGCCATCGAACAGCACGATGGCGTCGCTGGGTGCTGTGTTTTCGGACGGCGGCGTGATGATCGTCGGTCGCGGACGCTGCATGTCGCCTTGACGATAGACTCCGCCGGGCGTGAAAGGCTTTTCTTTTGGCGGTTCGGGCTGTTTTGCAGGCTCTGCGGCGCTGGCGAGGAGTGCGGTGAAGAGAAGAATCAGAAACTGGCGTGTCATGGGGTGGATGCGAAGGCAACGGGTTGAGCCGGCGGGGTGTTTCAGGGGCTTGACGGAGTTTGTGTCAGACGATAGCGTCAGACGCATGAAAACCATTCCTCTGAGAACCCTGCTGCGAGATCCAAAATCCGTGAAAAAACTGACCGGCGGCGGCCATTCTGTGCGCATCACGGATGGCGGCGTGGCCTTGTGGGATTTGACGGCTCCGGCGGTTCACTTGGACAAAGACGATGAGGCCCGTAGCGAGCTTTGGGAGCGGCATTTTGAAGATTTGCTCGGCGGACCTCCCCCGCCAGCAGGAATGCCCGGCCTCGATCAGGTGCTCGACTTCTCACGCGGCGAACGCTGATGAAAACCTACGCGGACACCAGCTTTCTGGCCCGGCTTCTCATCCACGACGCTGACAACGAGTCCGCCGTGAACGCGCACCGGAGCCTGGGAAGGCCGTATTTGATCTACACACCGTTTCATGGGCTCGAGGTGACGAATGCGCTTCGTCTGCGCACCTTCATGGCCTCCAGCAGCGGCTCCGCGATCAAACGAAAGGCGAAAATCGAGGAACAGGAGGCGGAGCGCCGTCTGAAGTGGTGCCTGGCGAAAGGCCTGTTCCAGGCCACGCCGATGCCGTGGGAAGCCGCCATCGAGAAAGCGGCGGACCTTTCCGCCGCACACTGCCATCGCATCGGGCTGCGCAGCTTCGACCTGTTTCACGTCGGGGCGGCCGTGGAACTCCAGGTGAAGCATTTCATCACCTGCGACATCCGTCAGGCAGCCCTGGCGAAGGCTGCGGGACTGAAGGTGACGCTGGTACGGAGCAAGTAGGGCACATGCCATGCACGTTTTCGCCGAGGTCACGCATTGGTTTCAAAAACCACGGCGTTGTTCTCATGCAAGGCTCGGATGCTCGGCACTGATGGCAAACATGGCGGACAGCAGCTCTCCCATCCATAGGGCGCAAGCCGTGGCATCGCTGTCTTGCAGACGGGATTCGACCTCCGGCGTCATCTCTTCCGCCCACTCTTTGCAAAATAGAGTGCGGTGCTTTTTCCAGGCGTCCTCGCCCCGGTCGGCGGCGGCCATGATGTCTTGAAAAAGCTTCGAGGCATCGAAGGAGCCGCCAAGGTGCTTTTCCAAGATGGCCAGGAGTGCATCACGATGCTCCGGCGTTCCTTCCTTGAGCTGCTTCGTTATCAATTCGGGAGCTTTGAGGGTCTTTTCCAGGATCAACCAGTGAAAGCGCGTCTCGACGAGTTTGTGCAGCTCTTTGAGAAACATCAGCCGCACCCGCGCCCGCATCGTGGCGATCACCGGCGTCACTTTGCGCAGCTCCGACTGAATGTGAGCATGCTGCGCTGCCGGCAGGTGCGGCACCACCTGCTCATCCCACTGCGCCAGCAGCAACCGCACCTTGTCCGTCTCCAGTCCCTCCTCCGGTGCCCGCCCGATGGAAAACCACTCGATGCGTTCAATGAAGCGCCTGAGTGCATGGACAAGTTCGGATTCGCCAGCGGAGAGGCTCATGCCGAATGATTGCGATTCGCGGCCTGCCCGGCAAGCGGCAACTTTATCGTGGCAAGCAGTCTTCAACCGGCGGCCTTCACTCTTGCCAAGGCCGGGCGACTCCGCTTGGACGGCGGGAATTTAGCTCGCCCCCTGGCATGTCTGACATTTTCCGCTTCGATGTCTTGCTCAGCCACTCGTCCAAGGACAAGCCGGTGGTCCGTGACATCGCCGAGCGATTGAAGAAGGACGGGGTGAAGGCGTGGTTCGATGAATGGGTTTCATCGAATGCTGGATTCGAGACAGGCGAGGTTATTTCTTGATAGTTGTCGGCTGGGCATTTTTACGAATTTCAGAGGGTTTCTTTGCTTTGGCCTGCTCGTCGAAAAGCATCATGGCGACACCGCCGATCAACCCGCCGATAAAGATTACCCAGATGAGGAGGCTGATGATGTTCCAGCAACCCCACTTCTTCGAATTGTGTTCAGCCACCATCTTGTCCGCCATTCGATCCACCTTAGCCACATCGGCAAACCGGCCTGAATTCATCGATCCGGGCGGTGGAGGAGTAGCTGTGGCGATGTGCCATGGAATCTGAATCACAGCACCTTTGGGACCAGGCATGACGAGCAGTGGAATGAAAGGCACTTCTTCCGGAGGCATCCATGAATTGCGCAACAACACACTCATCAGGGTAAAGTGGCTGCCTTGTGTTTCCTCCAACGGAAAAGTTTCACGGTAAAACATGCGGTAGCTGTCATCAGACATCAGGCGCGCAGTTCCGGGAAACTTGGTCCTGTCCCCGCCACCGGAGTAGAGTTCGTAAGCCACCATGGCGAAAACACCAGCCAGCAGGATTTCCATGCTGGTCTGTTCTGTTGCCACGATGACCCCGCAGGGAAGCATCGCATGGATCTCGGTGTTGAACGCCGGATTTGTCATCATGGGAACTGCAAACCACACTTGGCCGTGGGTCGCGAGCTGCTGGTATTGATTCCAGAGTTGCGGACTTTGCATTCCCAAGAACTGAATCTTCTCCCAAAGTTCGCGGGACTCTTTTTTCGACATCTCTTGGTCCAAAGCGTATTTCAAGGCCAGCGGAACATGAGCATCATCGTAGTAAACTGTGCGAAAAGCCGGGGACCGAATCCAGTTGATGGCGCGTGCGCGGATGGTGTCGCGTAGAGGCTGCCACGCTTCCAATCTCGCCAGAACCTCATTTGTTTCTGGAGTCAGGTCTCGTTCATCCGCCGCTGCGCCGTCTCCGGTTGGAGTCGTGGGTGCCAGATGATCGGGTTCATGAGGAGAACCGTCCATGGTCCAGTGCAACACTTTGCGCGGAGGCACCATGCATGACGTTTCCCGTTCCTCGGCACGCCACAGCTTGTCGTGAGGACCGTCGGTGGTGTGACCGGTAGTCATTGGAGCGGAGTGGTCGATCTGGTAGTGCAGCAGGTTGATCAAAAACTCCAATTGCTCTTTGCGGCTGACCTCGACGTCTGCCCAGGCGAACTCGTGATCGCGAAGGCCCAGTTGTTCCATCCCAATCGAATCCACCAAAGACCACTCGTCATCAACCGGGCAGCCGCGCACCCGGCATACGGCCTCGACAGGATAAGTTTTCTGTTCGAACGCAAATGTCAGAGTTTCCGCCAACCCCTGCATGGAGAGCAGGAGTTCGCTGCAAGGATTGAAATAGGCGAGTGCAACCGGCATTTCCCGCAAGGAGGCTGCCACTCTCAGCAGATAGGCGATCTCCCATGCCAGGTTCGCATTCTCCACTGATGCAAAGCTGGCTTCTGCTGACTCTTCTGAGGCAGGCATCAGGTTGCTGATGCGAAAGCGAACGAATGCACGATGGTTGCGTGCATCTGGTGCGGCTGACTGGTAGCCTGGCGCCTGAAGTGCGCGATCAAACGCTTCAGGATGGGCAAAAGGGCCGAAGGCTCCCATCATGTGAGCACCGGTCACGAGCGTGGGATCACCTGTGACTCCCAACTCATCCGGCCATGGGAACTCGCAAATGTCCACCCAGCAGGTGGCTCCATTCTCGAAATCGGTCGCCAGCGTGAGTCCAGCGCCTTGCATCTCCGGCCATTCCGAGGTGTCTTCATCGGCCTTGATGGTGTATCCCTCGCGTTCGAGGATGAGCCGCAATTCTGCCAGACCGGGTGCTTCGGAACAAAGAACAGCGACGCATTGTGAGAAGAAAATCTGGGTCATTGCGATCCAGCTATCAGGTCCGGTCCATCTTGAACAGAAAAAAGGCCGACGAAAAGCGTCGGCGTGGAGCTGTGGAGTCCCTGGTCTTCATTGGGAAGAGAGCTCATCAAGGATTCTTTAGTGCGACTGGCACGAAAAGTGGCAGCCCTAAGACATGCTGGAGGCTTCGGTAATAGCCAATCATCCGATTCACCTCAGATTCCGTCAGTCGCCTCCATACTTTTTGAGGCGGCGATCCCGTGATGCGATTCGCAATGAAAAGGTCTATGTTGATGGACCCGTCGCTAGCGGCTTTTGCCTTCCAAACGGCTCCAATATGGCGTGAAATCACCTCACCAATGTATCCTCCGTATGCCTTGCAGTGGTTCCACAGGTCGTCTTCATCTTCGGGCTTCAGCGCGGACGCGTCAATCGTGCCCCCATTGGTCATGCGGTCCAGAATCTCATCAACAGCGACAATGCTCTGTTCAGAATAGTCTAATGTGATGTTGTGACAACGCTTCGCGATCGCAACGGCATCTTCAGCATACATGCGCATCAGAGTGAGAAGTTCGTCATCATTCATGGTCATTGGACTCCTTTGGCTGGGTGAACAGCGGGAGGTGCCTAAGGCGTGTCGTAACAAGAGCTTCCCAACTCGTGCTCACTTCGCGAACACCTTGTCCCCCTTGTTCCCGCCGCTGACGAGGTAGGCGATGAGGTTGAGGAGTTCGTCCTGGTTCAGCGAGTTGATGAGGCCGGGGGGCATCATGCTGACTTTGCGGGTGCCTTTTTTGGCGATGTCGGCCTCGGCGATGGCGAGGTGGTCGTTGGGAGCGAAGGGATTGGTCATCATGAAGACCTTGCCGCCCTCCTCGACGACGATGCGGCCGACGATGACGCTGCCGTCCTTTTTGGTGATCTCGTGGCTGTCGTACTGGTCGGAGATGACCTTGCTGGGATCGACGATGTTCTCCATGAGATCGCGCATGGTGTAGCGGTTGCCGGAGCCGGTGAGGTCGGGGCCGATGCTGCCGCCGTCGCCGTTGAAGCGGTGGCAGGTGGCGCACATGGTGCTGCGGTACATGGCCTCGCCGTTGGCAAAGTCGCGGCCTTTGAGTCCGCCTGCGGTGAGGGCGACGACTTCATCGACGGTCCAGTTTTTGCCCGGGCCTTTGGGGGCCACGTAGTTCGGCGCGTTGGTGACAGCCTCGACCTTGCTGCCGAGGGCGGCGAGTTCGGATTCCGGTGCGATGTTGGCGAGGGCCTCCTGGCGGATGTTTTCGATGAAGCCGCTAAAGCTGTTGCCGCCCTTCCATGAGCGGGCTCTGGGAAACCAAGAAAAGTAGGTCTGGCGGAGCTCGGGAGTCCATCCGGCTGCGGCATTCCGCAAGGCGGCCATGTAGCTGATCTGCTGCGCGTTGGGCCGGCTGCCGGCAGCGGCTCGTGCCGCGTTGGCATAGCCGTCGTTGCGGCTGAGGACGGCGTCTGAGGCGACCTCTTGGAAGTCGTCCCTGGCGGTGGCCATGAGGGCGAGCGTTTTGGAAACGACCCGCGGCGAATCGACGGCCACGAGCAACTGGCAGAGCTCGCGATTGATCATGGGGGCTTCAGCGGGGTAGGCGGCGTCGAGCACTTCGGCGATCTGTGCGCACACTTCCGCATCCGGCTTGCCGAGGCGGGTCAGCACGAGCTGGGTGGCACGCAGGGCGGCGAGTCGCTGGCTGGTCGGAAGCTTGGCACCTTTGAGCGCACCCAGAGCCAACAGCATTCGGCCCTGAAGCTCGGCGTTTTCAGCTGCAACAGGGCTGATCGGCCCGCTGGAGGAGGCCTTGGGCTTTGGGCCGGATTCCGCCGGCTGCGATCTGTCTTCAGCTCCGCTGACGCGGGCAAGGGCGATGATGGCTTCGATCAGGGCGACTGGATGCCTTTCTTGGAGGGCCTTTTCCCGCCAGAGTTCGACCGGAAGCTTCTCGATGGCGACACGGGCCGCGTAGCGCACATGACGATCACTGTGACTGAGGTAGCTCCAGGCGACCTTCAGGGCCTGCTGCGGATCGATTTTTCCGGTGTGGTATTCCTCGAGCGCGGCACGCATTTTGAACTCTTCATCAAGCGGCAGCGCCGGGGCGGGCGCGGTGGATTCATCGCCGACATAAGTCACGCGATAGACTCCGGACTGCGTGCGGCGACCACCGACGGCGAAGTACATCGCGCCATCGGGATGGATGACGACATCGGTGAGCGGCAGCGGCTTGCCAAAGACGAACTCCTCCTTCTTGGCGACGTAGCTGGCACCTTTCGACTCAAGGTGGATGGCCCACATGGTGCCGTAGGTCCAGTCGTTGATGTAGATGGCGTGCTGGTATTTGGCTGGGAATTTCGCGCCAGTGCCGGCGACCACGCCGGTGGGGCTGCCGGGGCCGATGTCGAGCGTGGTGGGCAGGGAGTCGGCATAATAGCCGGGCCATTTGCCGCTGCCGCTCCGCCAGCCGTAGTCCGCGCCGCTGACGCAGTGATTCACACGCGTGGGGCGGTACCACGGGCTGCCGATGTCCCACTCCATGTCGGCGTCGTAGGTGAAGAGTTCCCCCTGATCGTTGAAGCAGATGTCGAACTCATTGCGGAAGCCCGTGCAGAAGAGCTCCAGGCCGCTGCCGTCGGGGTTCATGCTGCAGATGTAGCCGCCGGGGGCGAGCTTGCCACGAGCATGCCCCCGGGCGTCCCAGAGACGCGGGAGGACGTGATCCTCGCTCCAAATCATCGCGGGACGGCTGTCGGTGAGACCTTCCGGAAGCTGCGCGTGGTTGCCGCAATTGAAGAAGATGCGTTTGCCGTCCGGGCTGACGACCATGCTGTGCAGACCGTGCTCGCCGCCGCCTTGGATGGTGTGGAGCTTGGTGACCTTGTCGTAATGGTCGTCGCCATTCGTGTCCTGCAGGCGGTAGAGTCCGTTGTTTTTGCCGTCTTCATTGACCATGGCGTAGAGGCTGTCGAAGGCGGCGAGCAGGCCGTGCGCCTTGCCGATTTCGATGTTCAGCTTTTCCGGCTTGAGCGGCGAGTCGGAGACGCTCATGCGGTAGAGGCTGCCGTATTGGTCCCCCGCGATGAGGCGGCCTTTCGGATCGACGGTGAGGGCGACCCAGGAGCCTTCGGCATCTTTGGGGACGTTGTAGAGCTTCTCCACTTTGAAGCCCTTCGGCACAGTGATTTCGCTGGCGGCGATGGACTCCGCCGGACCGCTGTTCTTCTTGCCGCCGCCGCTTTTGCCGTCGAGCGCGAGGCCCCAGGGCCCTTTGCCATATTCGCTGATCACGAGCGCGGGCTTCCACTCCTCTTTGCCGGTCGGCGTCGCCTCCCACTTGCCGCTGGTTTCGATGACGATGTCATCCCGGCCGACGGGCAGTTTCAGCGTGATGCGTGCGACGAGCGCGGCGACGCCGCCCTGATTCCGGGCGTGGACAACGATCTCGTTCACGGCATCGCGCTTGATGACTTTGCTGATGTCCGCCTTGGTGGGCTTCTGCCAGTCTGGGTTGGTAAGCACTTTCGTGCCGTTGAGGATGGCGTCCGCGCCGTTGTCGCAGGTCAGCTCCAGCGTCGCGAGCTGGGCATTGTGCGGAACCTCAAAGCGATGGCGAAAGGTGACGGCCTTGTCTTTGTTGCCATCCTTGGAGAGCCAGATCCATTGCGGGGCGGCATGAAGGCTGGGGATGAAACAAAGAAGGAGAAAAATGAAGATCGGACGCATGGCAGACGACTAGTACGCCTGAGCGAAGGGGTCTTAGCATCAAAGCCGTGCAAACCACCCATGTCCGCCCGTGGCCAGAGACAAAATCTTCGCCGGCGTTAGTGCCCGTTCAGTTCGCTCAGTCCGTTATGTCCATTGAGTCCGTTCACACCGTTTAGCTTCGGGATCGGCACTGAAGCGGCCCGGTCCTTGAGCTCCTTGCTTGGCCTGAAGCGCACCACGCAGCGATTGGGAATCATGACCTCTCTCTCGGGATACTTAGGATTACGCCCCACCTTTCCCTTAGCGACGCGCAGGTCAAAGGTACCAAAAGTGCGCAGCGTGATCTCGTCACCGGTGGCCAAATGGTTGACGGCGAGTTCCATAAACGACTCCAGCATCAGGGCCACATCAGAATGTCTGATGCCAGTCTTGTCACTGAGTTCGATCACAAGTTCCTTTTTCGTCACCGTTGCCATAATCGAATGACGTAACGAACCGGGTCGGTTGACGCAACTTATTTTTAGCTTGAATTTAATCATGCTTAAGAACAAGTCTTGAACGTATAACTCAATCAATCTGCAGCTCTGACGCCGTTCGAAAATGCATTTTAGAGAGGGTTTTCAGCATATCTTTCCCACCTCCCTCGATCAGCTTTCTTGCCGACTCTTTAACCTTGGTTGAAGCGCCCTTCGGTAGTTCGATCCCCAGGCGCTCCGATTCTGATTTCAACCACTTCACGAACGCTTCACGCGCCAGGATGGAGGCCGCAGCCACGGCGGGATCACTTTCCGCCTTGGTTTTCTGAATGAGTTCGATGCCCCGCCCACGCTCCTGGAGCGCCTTTTTCAAAACCGCCGGGTTGGCAAACTGGTCGGAAACGGCACGCGGACAATCGGGTGCTCGCTCAAGCAGGTTTTCGATCACCCGTGCATGGCCCCAGGCCAGAAGGCGGTTCAGATTGCCGAACTTCGCGTAGAGTTCGTTGTAGCGGGCGGGATGGATCGAAACGACCTCCCATTGCAGTCCCGGCACCCGGCGGATTTCAGATGCGAGCCGGAAGATGCGGGCGTCGCTGCCGATCCGCTTGCTGTCCACCGCACCGATTTCCCGCAGGCGGCGGGCCGCATCACCATCCACATAAGCTCCGGCGATGACCAGCGGGCCGAAGAAGTCCCCCTTGCCGCTCTCGTCCACGCCGATGTGCGGCTGAAACATCTCCGGCTGAAGAACCTCCTCATAGCCGAGTTTCACCTCGCCAAGGATTTCCGGCTCCAGCAGGTCGGTGACGAACGCGGCGGTTTGCTTCCCCTGCACGACCACCTTGGGGCCTTTCTCATAGACCAGCACATTCATTCCGGGTTTGGACGCCGCGTAGAGACAGTAGGGCTTCTCCATGAACTCGAAACCGCGCCCGGCCAGCAGCACGCGCAGGCTGGCGGCCTGCTCCGGGGTCAAATTTTGCGTGTAGGTCGTGAGCGCCGACATGAGCGCCAGCATAGCGCTTCAAAGCGTAAAGAGTCGTGGAAAAACTCGCCGCCCGGTCACATTGCCATCCCATGCCTTCCCGCAAAGCCTCCCGACCTCCCGGCCCCGTCGCAGCCGCACTCGTCGCGTGGTTTCGCGAACACGGAAAGGACTACCCCTGGCGTCGCACGCGAGATCCCTACGCGATCCTCGTTTCGGAAATCATGCTGCAGCAGACCCAGATCAGCACCGTGCTGGGCCGCGGCTACTACGCACGTTGGCTGGAGCGGTTCCCGGATTTTCAAACGCTGGCTGCCGCTGACGAGGAGACCGTGCTGAAGACTTGGGAGGGACTCGGCTACTACCGGCGTGCGCGGAGCCTGCACCGCCTCGCGAAGGTGATTCTGGAAGAACATGACGGCACCTTTCCTCCCGACCATGCCGCGATGCTCGCCCTCCCCGGAATCGGCCCCTACACGGCGGGTGCCGTGGCCAGCTTTGCCTTCGGCCAGGCTGCCCCCATCGTGGACGGCAATGTCGCCCGCGTCCTGTCACGACTGAACAATGACCGCAGGCCAGTGGACAGCACCGCCGGCCTCAATGCTCTCTGGGCGTGCGCCGAGACCCTCGTCAACGCCACCGACGATCCACGTGCGCTCAACTCCGCGCTGATGGAGCTCGGCCAGACCCACTGCACACCAACAAAACCCGCATGCTCCCTCTGCCCGCTGCAAACCGCGT
This sequence comes from uncultured Prosthecobacter sp., assembly GCA_964452755.1. Lineage (GTDB taxonomy): Bacteria > Verrucomicrobiota > Verrucomicrobiia > Verrucomicrobiales > Verrucomicrobiaceae > Prosthecobacter. Next base: position 142,289 of record CAYVQY010000006.1, read on the forward strand.
GCCAGGCCGTCGATCCCGAGACGCTGCCGGTGAAGGGAAAGCGCCAGGAAATCACCGCCGTCACCGAGCGTGTCGTGTTTGTCCGCACCGCTGAGGGGGTCCTGCTTGAGCAGGAAACGGGCAGCCGACGCACCGGCCTGTGGAAACTGCCGTCGCTGCCGGAATCGTTCGAAACACAGCCGCCGCCGGTGCTCTTGCGCACTCAATACGGCATCACCCGCTACAAGGTGACGCTCTGGGTGCATGAAGCGACCGGGCAAATGTCGGACTGGCCCGACACGCACAGGATGATCGCCTTGCACTCCCTTGACGCCACTCCGATGCCCGCCCCCTACCGCCGTACGCTCCGTGACCTCCTGAAGCGGGAAGAATTCAGGCTCGAAGCTTGAGCCGACAACCACTTTCCCATTTACAACCCGCCTCTTTCAGACTGCAATCAGCCATCCAATGAACATCCGCATCCTCAGCCCCCTTTCCCTCATCATCCTGCTCGCGGCATGCAAGCCTGCGGCGGACACCGCACCGGCATCGGCGACAGCGGACACTCCCGCAGCAGCCATCTCCGGCAAGCCGCAGGTGCTCGTGGCGAACTACCCGCTGCAATACTTCGCGCAGCGCATCGCCGGCGACGCCGTGCAGGTGCGTTTTCTCGCGCCGAAGGATGAGGATCCCGCCTTCTGGCAGCCGGACGAGGCCGCAGTCACCGCTTTTCAAAATGCCGATCTCATCCTCATGAACGGCGCCAGCTACTCAAAGTGGGCGGACAAGGTGACGCTGCCCGAGTCCAAGGTCGTGGACACCTCCTCCGCCTTCGCCCAGAGCCTGATTCAGGTCAATGAAACCTCCACCCACAGCCACGGTCCGGGAGGCGAGCACAGCCACAGCGGCACCGCCTTCACCACCTGGATCGACTTCAAACAAGCCTCCCTCCAGGCCAGGGCGGTGCGCAATGCGCTCAGCGCTCTCATACCGGAGGCAAAGGAGGCGTTCGAAAAGAATTTCGACGGACTCAAGGATGATCTCGACGACCTCGACCGGCGCATGAGCGCGCTGAGTCGCCGACTCGTGGAAAACCCCATGGTCGCATCCCATCCAGTCTATCACTACCTCGCCCGACGCTACGGCATGAACCTCCGCTCCGTCCTCTGGGAGCCGGAAAACGTCCCCGACGACGCGGCCATGGCCGACCTGAACGCGGCCCTCTCCGGCCACCGCGCACGCTGGATGCTCTGGGAGGGCGAACCCGCGGCGGAGAGCGTCGCGAAGATCGCAGCCGTCGGCCTAAAAAGCGTCACCTTCGACCCCTGCGGCAACGTGCCCGACAGCGGTGATTTCATCACCGTCATGAAGGCGAATGTCGAGGCGCTCGAAAAAGCCTTTCCTTGAGACGCCCCGGGGGACACGCACCCTTGACATCGTGAGAAGAATTGACAAGCGGGGTGTGGCTCCTAGAATCGCGGTGATTTCATTCAAAACCACAAGCACAGCGAACTGTCAGGCAGCGGAGGTCACATGTATGAGGAACACAGATTTTGATGAAGAGCGGCGTCCACCCAATCCGCCGCTGCATTCCGAAAAGATCGTCACGGAACGAAAAATCTTCTTTCTCGACCTGAAGGAGAACGACCGCGGCAAGTTCATCAAAATCACCGAAGACGTCCGCGGACGCCGCGACACCATCATCCTGCCAATGGAGGCCGCGCAGGAGTTCATGGATGCCATGATGCGCACGCTTGACGCCGCTGGCGTCGATGATTGAGGCGCATTCGCCCTGTCTGAACGCTTGACCGGGGCGGGCAGCCCCGTCAGCATCGGAGCACCATGACACGCTCCTCCCTCGCTTTCGCCTTCGCCGCCCTCACCACCAGCGCCATCGCCGGGGAAAATTTCCTCGTGTATTTCGGCACGAGCACGAACGCCAAGAACGGCAGCAAGGGCATCTACGTCGCGCGCTTCAATTCTGCCTCAGGTGAACTGACGCAGCCGCAAATCGCGGCGGAAGCCGGCAATCCGGGCTTCCTCGCCATTCATCCCTCGAAGAAATACCTCTACGCCATCGGTGACATTGCCGCAGCGGACGGCAAGAAGGCGGGCGGCATCAGTTCCTTCAGCATTGACCTCAATTCGGGCAAACTCACGCTGATCAACCAGGCCGGCGCCGTCGGCACCGGCCCCTGCCACGTCAGCTTGGACAAAACCGGCCAACTCGCAGCCATCGCAAACTACGGCAGCGGCAGCGTCGCCTCGTATGCCATCAAAAACGACGGCTCCCTCTCCGAGGCAGCCAGCTTTTACCAGCACGAAGGCTCCAGCATCGATCCAAAGCGCCAGACCGGCCCGCATGCGCATTCGGTGAACTTCAGTCCCGACAACCGCTTCGCCTTCGCCTGCGACCTCGGCTTGGACAAGGTGCTGATCTACAAGATCGATCCGGCGACGGGAAAAATGACGCCCAATGAGCCCGCTTTTGCGAAAACGCCCGCCGGCGGCGGCCCGCGTCACCTCGCCTTCCACCCGAGTGGAAAATACGTCTTCGTGAACAACGAAATGGCCATGACCGAGACCGTCTTCGCCTACGACGCCGAAAAAGGCGCTCTCACCGAGATCGAAACCGTCTCCACGCTGCCAGAGGCGGATCGAGGCAAAACCGGTCTCAGCACCGCCGAGACACTCGCGCATCCGAACGGCCGCGTCGTCTATGTCTCCAACCGCACGCACGATACCATCGCCGTCTTCGCCTGCGATCCCGCCACCGGAAAGCTGACCCTGCTGCAAAACGTCCCCGTCGAAGGGGAAATCCCCCGCAACATCTGTCTCGACCCGACGGGCAAGTGGCTCATCGCCGCGCATCAAAACAGCGGCACGGCGGCCCTCTTCAAGGTCGATCAGGACAGCGGCAAGCTCAGCTTCACCGGCACCAAGGTGAACGTCCCCGGCAGCATCTGCGTGCGGTTCCTCGCGCTGGATTGAGGCTGCGTGAAACAGGCTGCCAGCTGTGTTTTGAATTCGCTTCAGCGGGAGTTGGGAGCCAGCCATTCGCGCAATTTGGAAACGGACTCGTTCTCATGAGTGAGCAGGAAGAAATGGCCTGCTCCAGCGATGAGATGGCTTTTCGAATTGCCCACGAGTCGCTGGAACTGGCCCTTCTTCACGAACACCTCATCGCCACCGGCGAGGAAGTACGAGTGGGTTTTTCCATCTTGCTGCGATAGCGGATATGCCGCGATGCAGATCAGCCCCGCAAACCGTTCTGGAAGATCTGTGAACACCCGGCATGCGCCGAATCCACCAGCCGACAAACCCAGCAACCACGGCTTCACTGAAAGGGGTTTTCCAAGTCGCTTTTCCACGGCTGAGAGGCATTCGGTGATGTAGGACGCCGGCACTGCTGATGGTGACATGCCATAGGCAGGACAAATGATGAGATGCTTCGGGAAATGTTGCGCCAGGTATTGTTGATACCAGAGAAAACTGCCGCCATAGCCGTGCAAAAAGACAATGACGGGCGTCTGTGGCCCATAACCATCCGGCACATGCAAAGTGGCGAGACCGTGATCCGGTTTGACCGGACTGAAGCAGTAACTAAGAGCTGAAGGCGCGGCACGATAGGCTTCTGAGCTCGCGATGGCCTTGTAACGCTCCGCCACGAGCGGTTGGAGCACTTTTGAATCGTCGGCTGTGAGCCCGAGGATCGCCGGTTGGGACAAAGCTAGGGACACGATCATCACCTCCGGCAGCTTCTGCAGCGCCATGCGAAAGGCCGGCATGAATTGCCCCGCCTGACCGCCGACCGCGGCAGGCGGCGACGCATTCCGGGTAGGCCAGGTGATCTGCATCACCTCGGCAGCGGCTGCTGTTGCGGCGCAGAAGAGCCAGATGCCACAGAGCATTTTCATGGCCTTGTTTTACCCGTTTGGTGGCGGTTTGACGAGGACAGATTGCCAGCTTGCACGCACCGTCTTTGCCCTTACTCTGGCGCCCCCAAAACCCCAAAAAACATGACCCAGCTCGATCAACTGAAGCAGCACACCGTGGTGGTCGCCGACACCGGCGACTTCGAAGCCATGAAGGCCTACAAGCCCCAGGACGCCACAACGAACCCTTCCCTCATCCTCCAAGCTGCCTCCAAGGCCGAATACAAAGCCATTTTTGACCAAGCAGTCACCGACGGCAAGTCCGGCGGTGTGGACGCGGTGATGGACAAGCTGGTCGTCGCCTTCGGTCTCGAGATCCTCAAGATCGTCCCCGGTCGCGTCTCAACGGAAGTCGATGCCCGCCTCTCCTTCGACACGCAGGGCAACATCGAGAAGGCCCGCCACATCATCGGCATGTACGAGAAGGCAGGCATCAGCCGCGAGCGCATCTTGATCAAGATCGCCTCCACCTGGGAAGGCATCAAAGCCGCCGAAGTCCTCCAGAAGGAAGGCATCAACTGCAACCTGACGCTGCTGTTCAGCCTCGCCCAGGCCGTCGCCTGCGCCGAAGGCGGCATCAAGCTGATCTCCCCCTTCGTCGGTCGTATTCTCGACTGGTACAAGAAGAGCACGGGCAAAGACTTTGCCGCCTCCGAAGATCCCGGCGTGGTGTCCGTGACGCAGATCTACAACTACTACAAGCACTTCGGCTACACGACCGAGGTCATGGGCGCCAGCTTCCGCAACAAGGGTGAAATCACCGAACTCTGCGGCTGCGACCTGCTCACCATCAGCCCCGGCCTTCTCGGCGAACTCGCCGCGAGCGAAGACGCCATCGCGCCGAAACTCAATGCCGCCAACGCGAAGTCCCTCCAGATCGAGCGCATCAGCGCTGACGAGAAGACCTTCCGCTGGCTGTTCAACGAAGACGCCATGGCGACCGAAAAGACCGCCGAAGGCATCCGCAACTTCGCCAAGGACATCGTGAAGCTCGAAACGATGGTGAAGACCGCGATCGGCTGAGTCATTTAGCCGGAAGAGAGAAAATTGAGGAGAAGAGTTCGGATGGACTGCCTCTGATTCTTTTTCCTTCTTTTCTCTTTTTCGGCCATCCGCAACGTCATGCTCACCAAACGCATCATCCCCTGTCTCGACGTGAAGGAAGGTCGTGTCGTCAAAGGCACGAAGTTTCTTCAGCTTCGTGACGCGGGCGATCCCGTGGAGTGTGCGCAGGTTTACAATGCGCAGGGAGCCGATGAACTCGTCTTCCTCGACATCACCGCCAGCCACGAGGAACGCAAGACGATGGTCGACGTCGTCGAGCGCACCGCCGCGAGCTGCTTCATGCCTTTGACCGTCGGCGGCGGCATCCGCACCGTCGCTGACATGCGCGAGATGCTTCTTGCCGGAGCTGACAAGGTCGGCATCAACACCGCCGCCGTGAGCACGCCGCATGTCATTGACGAAGCCGCGAACGCCTTCGGCTGCCAGTGCCTCGTCGTCGCCATCGACGCGAAGCGCAACGAACGCGGCTCGTGGACGGTGTACACCCACGGCGGTCGCAATCCCACCGAACTCGACGCCATCGAATGGGCCGCCGAGGTCTGCAAGCGAGGCGCCGGCGAAATCCTGCTCACCAGCATGGACTCCGATGGCACGAAGGCCGGTTACGACATCGCCCTGACACGCGCCGTGAGCGAAGCCGTGACGATTCCCGTCATCGCCAGCGGCGGCGCGGGCAACATCGACCACATGGTCGATGTGCTGCGCGACGGCAAAGCCGATGCCGTCCTCGCCGCGAGCATCTTTCACTTCGGTGAGTTCACCGTCGGCGACGTGAAGAAGTATCTGGGCGATCACGATATTCCGGTGCGAATGCTGCACGCGCCGAAGTGATTTTGCGACAGACGTTAAAACCGTTGTCGAAATCTGGCACGGCCTGTGCTTTGTTCCAAAAGCCCATGTCGTCACTCTTCAACGACTACCAACCAGCCAGCTTTTTCGATGAAGTCTTTACCGCGGACAATGCGGAAAGGGCGCATTATAAAGCTTTGCTTGGCAGCATCGGATCCCTTTCGCCCACCGACTACTCCGCCCTTCAGCGGATGGTGGACGCGGCTTTCCTCCGTCAAGGCGTGACCTTCACCGTTTACGGCGACAACAAAGGCACGGAGCGCATTTTCCCCTTCGACCTGATGCCGCGGGTCATCCCCCAGCGCGAGTGGGAGACGGTCGAAGCCGGACTGATTCAGCGCATCACCGCGCTGAACCTTTTTCTCAACGACATCTACCACGATCAAAAGATCATCTCCGACGGCGTGGTTCCCGCCGACTTGGTGCTCTCCGCCTCGCACTACCGCGAGGAGTTCAAGGGCGTCAAGGTGCCCCACGGCATCTACATCCACATCTGCGGCACCGACCTGGTGCGCGATGACAAGGGCGAATACTACGTCCTCGAAGACAATGGACGCTGCCCCTCCGGCGCCTCCTACATGCTGGAAAACCGCAACGCGATGAAGCGCGCCTTCCCCGGCATGCTGCACTCACTGCCCGTGCGTCCGGTGGACGAGTACGGAGAGATGTTGCGGCAGACCCTCGCCCATCTGGCGCCCGCCTCCGTGATCGATCCAGTCATTGTGGTGCTCACTCCCGGCATTTATAACAGCGCCTACTTCGAGCACTGCTACCTCGCCAAAGAAATGGGAGTGCCGATTGTCGAAGGGCGCGACCTCATCGTCCGCAACGACCGCGTTTTCATGCGCACGACGAAGGGACTTCAGCAGGTCCACGTCATCTACCGCCGCATCGACGACGATTTCCTCGACCCGCTGGTCTTCCGCAAGGACTCGCTGCTGGGCGTCCCGGGAATCATCAACGCCTACCGCAAAGGCAACGTCGCGCTCGCCAATTCGATCGGCACCGGAGTCGCCGACGACAAGGCCGTTTACGCGCTGGTGCCGAAGATGATCAAGTACTACCTCGATCAGGACCCCATCCTGCCGAACGTGCCCACCCATCTCGGCATCGAGCCGAAAGAGTGCGATTACATCCTCAACAACCTGGAAAGCCTCGTGGTGAAGGCCGTGAACGAGTCCGGCGGCTACGGAATGCTCATGGGGCCGTCCTCGACAAAGGAGGAGCGGGCCGAGTTTGCCAAACGCATCCGGGCCACCCCGCGCAATTACATCGCACAACCGGTGCTCCAGCTCTCGCGTCACCCCGTCTTCGTGGACGACCACTTTGAAGGGCGCCACATCGACCTGCGGCCCTACGTGCTCTCCGGAGACCGCGTCAGCGTCGTGCCGGGCGGGCTCACGCGGGTCGCCTTGAAAAAAGGCTCGCTCGTCGTGAACTCCTCGCAGGGCGGCGGCAGCAAGGACACCTGGGTCCTCTGGGAGGACCGTCTTGACATGCCCTCCGAAACTCCCACCGCCTCCTGATATCACGCCATGCTCAGCCGAGTCGCAGACAGCATTTACTGGATGGCACGCTACGTCGAGCGTGCGGAAAACTTCTCGCGCCTGCTGCTCTCCACGCAGGACATCATGCTCGACGCCGGGATCGCCGGCGTGGAGGAATCCGAGTTCTGGCAGCCCATCCTCGCCACCACGGGGGACGACGAAGCCTATTTCAAGCTATACTCGCAGGTCACCGGAAAGGATGTCACCGACTTCCTGGCCCTGCGTGCCGACAATCCGAACTCGATCCTCAACTGCATCCGGGCGGCCCGTGAAAACGCGCGCACTGTCCGTGACCAGATCTCCAATGACATCTGGGAGTGCCTCAACGGCCTGCGCCTCTTCGCCGAATCCGATGAAGGACACCGACTGCACCGCACGCAGAGCGCCGCCTTTTACGAGCGCGTGCTGAGCCGCTCCTACGAGTTCCAGGGCATCGCGGACTCCACCACGCCGCGCGGAGAGATCTGGCATTTCCTGCGCCTCGGCACCTGCCTGGAGCGGGCGGACAAGATGTCGCGGCTGCTGGACACCTGCTCCACCCTTTCCCTGGAGATGCCGCCGCATCCCGAAGCCCGCCCGCTGCGCTGGGTCGCGCTCCTTCGCTCCTGCTCGGCGCGTCACTCGTTCCAGGTTTACAACGGCAAACCCGACCCGAAGAAAATCATCGAGTTCCTGCTGCTCGACGAAACGCTGCCCCGCTCCGTCGCCAGTTGCATCGCCGAAGTTCATTCCGCCCTTGTCGCACTTTGCGGAACGGGCGTCGGAGACCAGATGAGCGATCCCGTGCGTCACGCCGGGCGTCTGCATGCTGATCTCGTCTATGCCACCGTGGACGAGGTGCTGGAAGTCGGACTCCACGAGTTCATCGACGATCTTCAGGGGCGTCTCAACCAGATCGGCGACTCCATCTTCAAAACTTTCGTGCTGAACATCGCCGAATTGCCCGACTTGGACGTCACGGAAATGGAGGACTCCGCCGCCATGCCCCTCGGCGCCCATCACGCCGAAGACCTCGACAACGCGCACGTCCAACAGCAGTAATAAGCTGAACGACGTCGCCCGGCCTTCCCATGCGATTTCGAATCTTCCATCGCACGAAGTATTTCTACCGCACTCCCGTGAGGGACAGTTACAACGAAGTCCGTCTGCGGCCCGTCACCGACAACAAGGCCCGTCTGGAGTTCTTCCTTCTGAAGGTCGATCCCCCCGTCCGCCTCCGGCACTTCCGCGACAACTGGCTCAACTACGTCCATCACTTCGAACTCCCGGAGCCGCACCGGCACCTGACCATCGAGGCGCAGTCCACGGTCAACACGACCAATCCGTATCTGGACGGTCCGCCCATCGGAGTCCCGTTTGACGCGCTGAAACAGGACCCCGACGACATGGACGCGCCCTACCTCGGCGACAGCCGCTTCGTGGAAGTCACTCCCGAAGTCTGGCGGCTCGGCATCGACATCCGTGACGGTCGTGACGACGTCTTCGAGACCGCCTCCGTGGTCATGCACCACGTCTGGCAAAACTGGACCTACGCGCCCAAAACCACCCACGCCGCCACGCACATGAACGAGGTCATGAAGGACCGGCGCGGCGTCTGCCAGGACTTTGCCCACGTCATGCTCGGCATCTGCCGCTCGCTCGGCATTCCCGCCCGCTACGTCAGCGGCTACCTCTACAACGGACCGGATTCCCACCTGCGCGGCGCCCAGGCCTCCCACGCCTGGTGCGAGGTGCGCGTTCCCGGTCGCGGCTGGTTCGGACTCGACCCCACCAACGACACCTTCGCCGACGAGCGGCACATCAAGATCGCCACCGGCCGCGACTACCACGACGCCGCCCCCATCTCCGGCCACTTCGACGCCCAGCCGGGCGCCGGCGCCGGCCTGAAGGTCGATTTGGAAGTCACCCGCATCGGACCGTGAGCATGCAAAGAGCCCAGCAGCATGTTAAAAACCTCCCGACGTGAGAAGTTGTGCCTGCGTCAGCTCCACTTCTGACGACTGACATCTGCCGTCTTACCCAGTATGTGATGGGCATTTCAACCGTCTTCGAGGGGCCAAGAGGAGCGCGGACACTCCTGTCCGCTTCTGGACCCGTGCGGACAGGAGTGTCCGCGCTCCCTTGATAAAGACATCCCCCGCTCCCTTCGGGGTGTCCACTCCTTGCGCCGGGGTGTCCCATGCTCACGGCGGGGTCTTCCATGGCTGTGCCGGGGTGTTCCCTCCTGGAAATGGGGAGCCTCCCCGAACGGCGGAGGGGAGACCCCGCGCCGATGATCGAACACCCCGCAGAGCGGACCCGCGTCCATGAGAGCGCCATGGAGCACCCCTCGCCGCTCATGGACCACCCCGCCGCGTCCATGGAGCACCCCGGACGAAATGGGGGCGGCAGTTTCCCGGAAAAAGCGTCCTTTCGGGCCGAAAAGCGGTCCCAGAAGGCGAAATCAGGCGATTTAGGCGGACACGATGAAGGTGCTGCAGGGGCGGACGGAAGCGTCGCAGCCGTGGCTGGCGGAAAAACTAGCGATACGCAACGCGGCTAATGTGAGCCAGCAACTGAGGCGCCTTGACCCGAAGCAGGCGAAGGAATGTCTCTGAATTAAGCTGGTTTTAGGATGGTGCCCACTGGAGTTTTCGTCCCAAACAGGCCTTAATTCAGTGCCACTCGGGTCAGGCGACATGATTGACAGATAGACCTCGTTCACTGCATGCGGCGTTGTAGCGCAGCGGGTTATTGCAGTCCTCGAAGAGAGCGTGATCAATCCGTGCTAAACCAGGCCTCGCCGTTCCAGGGATTCGTCCATGGCTTTTTCGATGAGCATGACGGCGAGGGTCTGCGTGGCGTCGTCGAGCTGCTGGGTGGCGGCTTTGAGGGCTTTGGGGTCGTGAGCGGAGGAATCGAGCTGATCGCGCACGGCTGCGGCGAGCTGAAGCACGTTGTCTTTTTCCTCTTCGGTGATCGATCCACCCAACTGCGCCAGCGCGGCATCGACGGCGGGCAGGAGTTCCTCGGCTTTGAGCTTCGCCTCCGTCCAGACGCGTTCATTCATGTCTTCGAAGGCGAAGTCCACGCTCTCGGCGATCATCCGCTCGACGCGCTCGTCTTCGACATCGACGGCGGTGCCGCGGATTTCGAGCGTGGTGTCGGTGTTGGTAGCGGTATCACGGGCGAGGACGTGGAGGATGCCGTCGGCGTCGATGCTGAACTGCACGCCAACACGGGCGCTGCCTTTCGGACCGGCGGGGAAAGGCAGCTCGATGCGACCGAGTTCCCAGTTGTCCTTCGCCAGTTCACGCTCGCCCTGCAGGATGCGGATCAGCATATTGTCCTGATTGGCGACGGCGTTGGTGAACATCTCGCCGGCCTTGGCGGGAATCGTGGTATTGCGCGGGATGATGATGTTCATCAGGCCGCCGAAGGTTTCGATGCCGAGGGACAGCGGGGTGACATCGAGCAGAAGAATCTGGCGCAGGCTGCCGCCGAGGATACCCGCCTGGATGGTGGCACCGAGGGCGATGGCCTCATCTGGATTTTGCGAGGTGTTCGGCTCGCGCTTGAAGAGCTCGCGCACGTAATCGCGCACCAGCGGCATGCGGGTGCTGCCGCCGACGAGGATGACTTCGTCGAGCTGATCTGCAGTGATGCCTGCGTCACTCAAGGCGCGCAGGCAGTGCGTCCGCGTGCGCTCGATCCACGGGCGGGCGATTTTTTCGAGGTCGCCTCGGGTGATGTCCAAACCACTGAATGACGCGGTTTCCTCGCTGGAGAGCTGTTTTTTGACGGCCTCGGCACCTTCGAGAGCGCGGATGTCATCCGGTGGAAGATTTAACCGTTCGGCGATGAATGCGGCGAGCAGGCGGTCCACATCATCGCCGCCGAGCTGGGTGTCCCCGGCGGTGGAAAGCACCTGGAAGACGCCGTCGCGCATCTCCAGCACGGAGATGTCAAAGGTGCCGCCGCCGAGGTCATAGACGGCCACTTTTTGATGCTCGCCGAGCTTGTCGAGACCGTAGGCGAGTGCCGCAGCGGTGGGCTCGCTGAGAATGCGCACCACTTCCAGTCCGGCGAGCTCTCCGGCGCGTTTGGTGGCGTTGCGCTGCGCGTCGTTGAAGTACGCGGGCACGGTGACGACCGCCCTGGAGACCTCGTGCTCCAGCGCTTTTTCGGCGACGGCTTTGAGATGCTTCAGAATCTCGGCGGAGACCTCGACGGGCGACGTTTTCAGTTCGCCGAGATCATAAGGCGGCGCCCATCCGGCCTCTCCGGGTCGGCGGCCGATGAGGCGCTTCACCGAGGTGATGGTGCGCGTGGGATGCAGGGCACGCTGCCGCAGGGCCACAGCGCCGACGGTGACGCCGCCATCTTTGCTGACGCAGACGACGCTCGGCGTGCTGCGCTGGCCGTTTTGATCCGCGAGAAGAATGGGGAAGCCGCTGTCCACCACGCCGACGAGGGAGTTCGTCGTGCCGAGGTCGATGCCGAGGATGGGGGAGGAATGCATGAGGCCGTAGTTTTGAACCACTAATGCACACTAATGCCGGAGAATGGAAGCAGCTCTGAGGCATTGTTCCGAATTAGTGAACATTAGGGGTTTTACGGTTTGGTATTTGATGATTGAATCGACGGCATGAACTCACTGACCACCACCCTGCAAGCCGGAGCCAGCCTTGCCGACGCCCAGATCGCCGAAGCGGCGGCGGCCTTGGTCGATCCCACGATCGACGCGGGAGCGAAGGCTGATTTTCTACGGGCGCTGGCGAAGAAGGGCGAGACTCCGGCGGAGATCGCGGCGTTTGTGCGCGAGTTTCTGAAGCTGGCGATCGATCCGGGTCTGGACCGCGCCCGCCTGCCGGGGCCGATGCTGGACGTGGTGGGCACGGGCGGGGACAAGCTGCACCTTTTCAATGTTTCGAGCACGGCGATGTTCATCCTGGCAGCGGGCGGCGTGTGCGTGACGAAGCACGGAAATCGCGGCATCACATCAAAGGCGGGTGGCGCGGATGTGCTGGAGGCGCTGGGCATCAGGATCGACCTGCCGAAGGAGCGCGTCGTGGCCGGCATCGAGAGCATCGGCCTGGGTTTCTTTTTCGCTCCGCTTTACCATCCGGCTTTCAAGGCGGTGGCGGAAGCGCGGAAGATGCTCGCGGCGGAGGGGCAGCGCTCGATTTTCAACATCCTCGGACCGCTGCTGAATCCAAGCCGGCCGGACTATCAGCTCATCGGCGTGTTCGAGCCCGCTCTGACGCGGGTGTTTGGCGAAATCCTGGTGCAGCTCGGTCGCAAGGGCGCGTGGGTGGTGCATGGCAGTGCCGGCGGCGGCCAGGGGATGGATGAGCTCTCGAATCTGGGCGTCAACGAGGTCTGCCAGCTCGCGGACGGCGCCATCTGCCAGTTGAAAATCAATCCGGCCGATTTCGGCTTCGGCACGGGCACACTGGACGAACTCGTGGGTGGTGACGCGGCGGAAAACGCCATCACGCTCGAAGGCGTCCTGGCGGGTACAATCAAGGGCGGCAAACGCGATATCGCGGTGCTGAATGCGGCGGCTGGATTTGTGATCACCGGCACGGTGCCGGATCTTGCGACGGGCAAGGCACTGGCGGAAGATCTGCTCGGCCGGGGCGCGGCCCATGCGAAGCTGCGGGCGATGCAGGACCTCTGCTGACCTTCGTTTTCCTGCGAGACAGCGCCGCAGGAGGTGTTACGATCATCCCCACGTTCCCATGCCCACGACCAGCGAAGTGCTCCAAACCGTCCAGAAGGTGCCCTCCAGCACCTGGATGACGTGGGGAATCGTCGGCTTCGTCTTCTTCGCCGCAGGGATGGCCTTTGCAAAAGGCGTGGTGCGCCAGATCGTGAACGTGGCCACGCTGGCGATTTCCGTCTGGGCGGCATGGTGGGTGTTTCGGCATCGGGTGGAGGTCTTTGGAGCCACCGGCATGACGATGACCACCGACCGCCTGCTGATGCTCTCCGCCGCCGCCGGGGTGCTGACGTTTTTCCTGTGCAAGGTGGGCATGTACTTTCTCGCCGCCTTCGGTCTGCTGAAGATCCTCGGCGGCATGGACGGCTGGAAGGGGCTGGTGCTGAGCTTCCTGCCCTCGGGAGCACTGCTTTGGATCGCCAGCATGGTGGTGCGCTTCATGGGCAGCCTCTATGGCATGGAGAGCGCCTCCGAGGTCATGAAAAAAGGAGGCGACCTGCAAAGTCAGGCGAAATCCGTCTGGCACAGTCTCAGCCAGCGGATGGACGGCAGCCCGTTTGGAAAGCTGGCGGTGTACCTCGACCCCTACGACATCAAGGCCACCGCGAATCTGGCGCGCCTGCTCATTCTCTGGCCGGAAGGCACGATGTGGCAGCGCCTCGCCGCGCAAAGCCCTGCCACTGCCCAGGCGCTGAACCATTCCCGCATCGTCGAACTCGGCTACGACCCGGAGGTGCGGAAGGCGATCGAAAAACAGGACTTCGCCGGCCTGATGCAGATGAAAAAAGTCGAGCAGGCCGCCAACCATCCCGACCTCGCGCCCGTGCTCAGCGGATTGGCGCTTGAACAGGCGATGGATTCGGTCGTTTATCAGCGCCCGCAACCGGTGCGTTTGAATTGACGTCCGGGCGCGTCATTTTCCGCACCGCACATGCCCAAGTACATCGTCACCATCGGCCTCGAAGTTCACGCGCAACTCACCACGCAGAGCAAGATGTTCTGCGCCTGCCCGGTGGAGTATGGCGCGGAGCCGAACACGCACACCTGCCCGACCTGCCTCGGCCTGCCGGGAGCGCTGCCGGTGCTGAATCAGGCCGCCATCGAAAAAACGATCCTCACCGGCATGATGCTGGGCTGCGAGACGCCGCCGGTGGTGAAGTGGGACCGCAAAAACTACTTCTACCCGGACATGCCGAAGAACTACCAGATCACCCAGTTCGACATGCCGCTCTGCCTGGGCGGCGGCGTACCGCTGTATGATCTGGCGTATCCCAAGGATGCGCAGAAGAGCATCGCGAATCCCGGCAAGGTGGTGAAGCTCACGCGCATCCATTTGGAGGAGGACGTGGGCAAATCCACGCACCACGAGAAATTCACCACGCTCGACTTCAACCGCGCCGGCACGCCGCTGATGGAAATCGTCAGCGAACCGGACATCGACAGCGCGGAGGAAGCCTTCGCCTACCTGACCAGCCTGCGGCAGATCCTCATTTACGGCGGAGTCAGCGATGCCGACATGGAGAAGGGCAACATGCGCTGCGACGTGAACATTTCCCTGCGCCCTGAGGGCCAGAAGGAACTCGGCGCCAAGATCGAACTCAAGAATCTCAACTCGATGTCCGCTGTGCGTCGCGCCATCAAGTTTGAAACCGAGCGGCAGGCCGAGGCCCTGGATCGTGGCGAAAAACTCATTCAAAGCACCCGCCGCTGGGACGACGACCGTGGTGAGACCACGCTCATGCGAACGAAGGAGGACGCGCACGACTACCGCTACTTCCCCGATCCGGACCTGCTGCCGGTGCGCACGGCCGATCTCGTCGCGAAAGTGCGCCCGCAGGTGCCTGAACTGCCGCATGAAAAACGCGCCCGCTTTGAGGCCGACTACGGGTGCAGCGCCTACGACGCCGGCGTGCTCGCCAGTGAGAAGGAACTCGCCGCGTGGTACGAAGCCGCCGTGAGTGCCGACACCACCGTTCCGGCCAAAAAAATCGCCAACTGGGTCATCAACGACCTTCTCGGCGTGCTGAACGAACGAGCGCTCACCATCATCGAATGCCCCGTGAAGCCGGAGGCGCTCAGCGCACTCGTGGCGAACGTTGAGACCGGAAAAATCTCCAACAACCAGGCCAAGGAAGTTTTCGCCGAAATGTTCGAGTCCGGCAAATCCGCCGCCGAGATCATCAAGGCGAAGGGATTTGAGCAGGTCAGCGACACCGGTGCCCTGGAGGCCATCGTGGACGAAATCCTGGCCGCCAACCCCGACAAAGTGGCCGAAGTCAAAGGTGGCAACGAAAAGGCCATGAACTGGTTCACCGGCCAGGCAATGAAGGCCAGTAAAGGCAAGGCCAACCCGAAAATGGTCACCGAAATCGTGCGGAAGAAGGTGCTGGGGTGACCCCCTCCAGGATTCACAGATCCACAAACCTCTTGCACCCCCGGTGAGGTCGGCTATTCTCCGCGCCCTTTTTCAGACCACCACCCGATCCTTTTCAAACACCATGTCCCAGCATAGCAGCCTCAAGACCGCCGGTTCCGTCGCCACAAAGCGCAGTGTTCTGAAGCGCGGAGAGCGCGTCAAGCTTCTCAAGGCCCGCGGGCTCTGGAAGGAAGGACGCCTGCCGACCAATCTGCCGAAGACCAAGCCGGAATAAGGCTTCCTACCTGTGCGCCTGAATCGATACCTCAGCCAGTGCGGCGTGGCCTCCCGGCGTGGCGCAGAGGAGATCATCCTCGGCGGGCGTGTTTCCATCAACGGACACGTCATCAAGGAACTGGCCACGCAAGTGCAGCCGGACGACAAGGTGGTCGTCGATGGCTCGCCCGTTCGCACCGAGACGCCCGTCGTCATCGCTTTGAACAAGCCGAAAGGCTACCTCTGCTCGCGTGGCGACACGCATGAGCGGATGACGATTTACGACCTGCTTCCGCTGAAGTATCAAAACCTGCATCACGTCGGCCGCCTCGACAAAGAGAGCGAAGGCCTCATTCTCCTGACGAATCGCGGGGATCTCTCCCACCGCCTGATCCATCCCAGCCAGGGTGCGGAAAAGGAATACGAAGTGGTCGTCGATCAGGCCATGACTCCCGAAATCATGGCCAAGCTGACCAAGGGCATGATGACCGAGGAGGGATTCGCCCGTGCTGAGCGGGCCTGGCTGGACACCGACTACCGGGCGCACATCGTCCTGAAAATGGGCCTCAAGCGCCAGATCCGCATGATGCTCTACAACCTCGGCTACGAAGTCGTGCGCCTCACCCGCATCCGCATCGGCTGGATGAAGCTGCACGGACTGGCCAAAGGCGCCTACAAGGAACTTTCACCCACGGAAATCGAGCGTTTCTTCAAGGAAGAACCCGCCAAACCCCGCCTCTCCCGCAAGCCTGCGGCAGGTGCGGAAGATGATTCCGACGAACCGAAACCGCGCAGCTTCAAGCCGACCCGTGCCAAAAAAAGCGGCCCACCACGCCGCAGCCCGTCCGGAGGACCTTCACGCTTCAAACCGCAACGCTCAGACGAAACGGCGCGGGACGGAAAACCACGGGGGCGGTCAGGTCCGCCAGCTCGCCGTCCAGCTCCACGGGGGCCGCGCCGCGGTCCGAGCTCACGGTGAACTCGCTGGTCTGGACGTAGTCGAGGTACTCGCTCGTCTGGTAGCCGTCCAAAAGCATGCCGCGCAGCAGTTGCAGAAACTCCATGCCGCCGAGGCCGCGAAAGATGATCAGATCCAGCAGTCCGTCCGTATTGGAAGCGTCCCGGAAGAGCGGAAACGGCCCGCCGTAGTGCATGCCGTTTCCGATCAGCACCACGGTGCCCATCAGCGGCGCCTTGCCTTCGATTTGCACGCTCAGTGCGGGCGGCTCCTTCATGAGCACGTTCACCGCACTCATGACGTAGCTCAGCGGCCCATACTTCTTCTTCGCCTCCCAGGAGGTCTCCTGAACGATCTGTGCGTCGAGCCCCACTCCGGCGAGCTGGGCGAAGAACATGTCGTTCGCCATCCACAGATCGACCTCGCTGCGACGGTCCGCAGTGATCCGACGCCAGCAGTCTTCGATGTCCCGGCCCGGCAGCTTCAACTCGACCGAGAAGACATTCATCGTGCCGAGCGGCAGCACGCCCAGCGCGGTGTGCTTCTCGCCAGGCATCCGCCGCGCATTGGCACGGCAGATGCCCTGCAGCACCTCGTTCATCGTGCCATCGCCGCCGGCGGAGACCACGAGTTCGTGACCTTCCGCGGCCAGTTTTTCGGCGATGATGGCCGCATCGTTCGGCCCGGTCGTCAGATGCAGCTCCGGCTCCGGTGAGAGCCTGCGCAGAGCCTGCTCCAGGCTGGCGGCCTTCGTGCTGCGGGCGGCGGGATTCAAGATGACCGGAATGGGCATGAGGGCGGCATTCTTGGCGCGATGCGCGGACTTGGCAAAGCCTCATGCCGCCCCGCTTGTGAAACTTTTCACAAAATCGGGTTGCCGCTACCCCCTGCGCTCCGATAATCGCCAAACGCCCCTTTCCCCTTCGCTCATGCCTGCCCCCGCTGAAGCTCCCGCCCCCGTCGCCACACCACCGCCTGCCGATCTCGTGAACGTGCAGATCGACGGCGTCTGGCACAAGTTCCCCAAAGGCACGCGCATGATCGAGGCGTGCAAGCAGGCGAAGAAGGAAGTCCCGCACTACTGCTACCACCCGAAACTCAGCAGCCCCGGCAACTGCCGCATGTGTCTCGTGGAGATGGGCATGCCGCCACGTCCGGCACCCGGCACGGAGCCGGAGAAGGACGAGCACGGCATGCCGAAGATCAGCTGGATGCCGCGCCCCGTCATCGCCTGCGCGAACACCGTCGCCGAAGGCATGGGCATCCGCACCGAGAGCATCCTCACCCAGGAATGCCGCAAGGGCGTGATGGAGTTTCTCCTCATCAATCATCCGCTCGACTGCCCCATCTGCGATCAGGCCGGCGAGTGCCGCCTCCAAGAGTTCAGCGTCGAGCACGGCAAAGGCGAAAGCCGCTTCCGTGAGGACAAGGTCAAGAAGCCGAAGAACGTCGATATCGGTCCGCGCGTGCGCCTCGATGACGAGCGCTGCATCATGTGTAGCCGCTGCATCCGCTTCACCGCGGAGATCGCCGACGATCCGGTGCTCGGCTTCACCGAGCGCGGCAGCTTCACCACGCTGGCCGTGCATCCCGGCAAGCGCCTGGAAAACAATTACTCGCTCAACACTGTGGACATCTGCCCAGTGGGCGCTCTCACGAGCACCGATTTCCGCTTCCAGCAGCGCGTGTGGTTCCTCACTGAAACACCGAGCATCTGCACCAAGTGCGGCCGCGGCTGCAACATGGAAATCGGTGCCCGCGGCGACACCATCTACCGCCAGACCCCGCGGGATAACAACGACGTGAACTCCACCTGGATGTGCGACCAGGGCCGCCTCGACTTCCACTTCGTGAACAGCGAGTTCCGCCTCACCGATCCGATGGTGAAAGCCGGCGGCAAGCACAACACCGCCTCCTGGAAGACCGCGCTGAGCAGCATCGCCACCGCACTGGCCGGCAAGCAGGGTGAAGAGATCGCCATCATCGCCAGCGCCCGCATGACGAACGAGGAGCTCTTCTTCGTGAAGCACCTCGCCGCCCAGCTCGGCACCGCCAACGTCGATGTCATCCCGCGCACCGGCGGTGCGGACAACTACCTCCGCGCCGAAGACCTCAACCCGAACACAAACGGGGCCAAACTCATCCTCGGCATCGAACCCGGAAGCAAAATCGCCGAAATCACCGAACTCATGAACCGCGGCCGCCTCCGCGTCGTGCTCGCCTTTGGTGAGAACCTCCTCCAAGCCGGTTTTAGCGAGCGCGACCTCGAAAAAGTGCCCTTCATTGCTTCGCTGCACATCCTCGCGAACGCCGGCGCCGAACTCAGTGATGTCGTCTTGCCCGGCACCGCCTACCCCGAAAAGCGTGGCAGCATGATCAACGTCACCGGCCGCCTGCAACGCCTCAACAGGGCCGTCAAAGCCCCTGGCAACGCCCGCGACACCTGGGAAATCCTCCGCGACCTCATCGTCGCCTGCGGTGGCAGCAACGGCATCCACACGATCGAAGATGTCTTCAAACGCCTCGCCACCGAAGTCCCCGCACTCGACGGCCTGACGTTCTCGAAGATCGGTGATCAGGGCGTGCAGGTCATCGCCACCAACGAGACCATCCCGCTGCTTGAGCGCGAAAAAGAGCGCAAAGCCAAGGGCGTCATCGTTGGGTAGCCGGATCGCATTCCGCCGCTCATCCCTGCCGTTCCTGCTCGCGAAACTGCGTGGGCGTTAGGGTGGTCATTTTCTTGAAGTCCTTGGAAAAAAAGAACTGGTCGTGATAGCCGACCTGGCGGGCGATTTCCTTCACCGGATCGTCGGATTCGATGAGGCGGCGCTTGGCCTGATTGATCCGCTCGCGGCGCAGCCAGTCGATCGGACTGGTGCCGATGGCCTCCTTGAACTGCCTGCTGAAGTGGCTCTCGCTCATGCCGCTGAGATTGGCGAGCTCCACCACGCGCATGGGCAGGTGGAAATACAGGCGCATCCTCTCCAGGGCGCGGGAGACTGCGGCGGGCAGTTCCGGCTGAACAAGTCCGGGCTCGGAAAGGCGGACGTGGAAGGCCAGCCCGATGATCGCCGCCACGGCGGCGCTGACCAGGGCCGCATCACTCGGCCGGGTGCCGCTCATGTGCTCGAAGACCTCCTGATACTCGCGGATGATCGCCAGCTCGTTGATGCCCTCGAAAACGGGCTGGGAGCGAACCCGCAGCAGTTCGGCGATGCGGTCGAGCGGACGCCCCTCCACGCGGATCCAAAAAAGCTCCCACGGATCCCGCGTGGCGGCGCCGTAGAGGTGTGGATGATGACAGTTGACCCACAGCATCGTTCCCGGCGTCACGTCGTGCCTTTTGCCCGCAACCTGCGCCCATCCCTGCCCCCTGAGGCAAAAGATCATCTCGTGACCTGGATAGGTCTCACGATCAATTCGGTGCTCGACGCCCGCCCGGAGATGCCCGGCACGCACCACGGAATAGAACAAATCCCGCTGCCAGTCCGCCGGCGTGGCGTAAAGATTCTTCAGAAACACCGTTTCTCGAAACAGGGAAGGCATGGCCGAATAATACATTCACCCTTCCCGGCTGTCGAGAAGGGATTCCAGGACCGTCGTCTGAGTGCCTTGGAAAATCCTTTTGCAGCAGAGGGGCCGACGCGGCATAATCGCCACCCCACTGCGCGATCCCCAAAACCCCCGCGCACGACTCCTTTAAACATGCCCACCTACGAATACGAATGCCAGCAGTGCGGCCACCAGTTTGAGGCCAAACAGTCCATGAAGGACCCTCATCTCACCGATTGTCCGCAGGCCGATTGTGCCGGTCCGATCAAGCGGAAGATTGGCCTCGGCGCCGGACTGATCTTCAAAGGCTCCGGCTTCTACATCACGGACTACCGCAGTGACTCCTACAAGGCCGCCGCGAAGAAGGATTCCGAAAGCGCCTCTTCGTCGGCCTCCTCCAGCAGCACGGCCTCCCCCCCCGCCGCGAGCACGCCCGCTCCAGCAAAGCCCGCCGCGACCGCCTGACCGCCCATCCACCGACGCCCACCACCGTGACCCGATACCTTCTCCAGACACTGCGGCTGCTTCTGATCAGTGCGCTGGCGGGAGCGGTGTGGGTGGCCCACCGGCCCGCCGATCTTCCTGCGACTCCAGCGGAGAAAAACGGCAGGACGGATGACATTCTCGACCTGATACGGCAGTCCGCCATCAAGCGAGCCGCGCCGATGCTGGTCAGTGAAGATGATGTGAACCGTCATTTAAATTCGATCATCTCCGGCCGCATGCGTGCCGAAGCAACGGACTGGGTCGCCTTCGACGGTGTGAGCATCGACCTCGAGCCGGACAGCGCACGGTTGTTTCTGGTGTGGAAGATCAAGGGGCACGAACGCACCGCCAGCGTCGATCTGGCGATCCGCCGTGATGACGAAGAGTTCCACGTCGAGATCCTGCGGGGTGCCTACGGTCATCTGGAGATGCCGCGCGGCATGATGCGGCCGCTTTACCCCGCCCTGCGGTCCGTCGCCGACGCACTCGATCCCGAGATCCGCGCCTTGTTTCAGATGACGAAGATCACCATCGCCAAGGACAAGCTGGTTCTCGACCCTCGCTTCCCCCCCGCATGAAACCGCCGCCGTCCATCTCCCAGGTGATCGCCCTCTGCTGGCTCGGGGGTCTCTGCGGACTTTCCGCGCAGGTCGCTCCGCCGCCGCTCAGCCCGGCTGAAAAAGAGGCCGCAGCAGCAGTCGAAGCGCCGAAAACGTTCATAGCGCCCCCGCTGCCCGGCCAGTTGTCCGGTGCCGCTCCGGCGAAGGCGCCTGATGCCCCCTCCCCCGCTACCGCGCCGGCTGCTCCGGCTGCACCTTCCGAAAATTCGGCCAGCAAGATGGAGGCCCTCGAGGCCGTCACACAGCCTCCCGTGCTGCAGGAGGCCCCCCGCGTCTCCGCCCCCGCAGACAAGATTCCGGTGACGAGTTCGACCAGCACGAGCCGGCAGTTCATCGTACATGGAAAGGTGTTCGAAACCCGCAGCGCCATGTCTTCCCGCTGCGAGGAGGTTTCCGAAGAATTGAGGAAGGTGCTCAATGACAAGGAACCTTGGGCACTCCCCGTCGTCGTCCTGCTGAACACCGGCGACGAAGCGGCAAAATCAAAGGGAACCACCGTGTCCACCACGATCACGGAAATGACCCACGGCGGATTTCATCTCCAGGTCACCATCAACGACCGGCCAGGCATCAACGACGAGGACATGCGCAGGGAGATCGTGCGCGCCCTGCTGGCCGAGCGCATCCTGCGCAATCATCAGAAAATCTCCACGCCCGAGGGACGCCTGCTGCTGCCGGACTGGGTCATGACCGGCGTCACGCACGCCATGGACTACAAGGCCAGCGCCCGCCCCAGCGCCATGTTCGCCACCATCTTCAGCAGCGGAAAAATCTACGGCATCGAGGAAATCATCGCCGCTTCTCCCGTCGAGATGGACGGCCTTTCACGCACGATCTACGAAACCTCCTGCTGCGCCCTGGTGCTCGCGCTCGTGGACCAGCCGGACGGCGGTTCCCGTTTCAACAAGTTCCTCAACTCCCTAGCCAGCGACCCGCGGTCTGAGCGCGAGCTGCTCGATGTCGCCTTCCCGAATTTCGGCGCGTCGGCCTCCAGCTTGAACAAGTGGTGGGCGCTGCAGCTCGCCGACCTTTCCAAGCCCGGCATCGCCGAACCCTACACCCCGGCCGACAGCCTGAAGGCCATCGAGGACGCCATCCTCATCCGTTACGAAGCGCCTATCGCGGAAGCCCCGCAGAACGTGAAACTGCGCCCCTTCATCCTGCCGAGCACCGTCGCCTTCACCCCGCCTCCGAAGCCCACACCCAAAGCAGCGCCGTCGGCCAACGATTCGCCTCCTCCCGCGCCGTCGTCATCCTCACCCGCTTCCAAAGAACTGGAAAAAAAGGTCGAGAGCGCAGCAGCGGAAGCAGAACCCGAAACCGACGAAGAAACAGCCAAACGCAGCCTGTGGCGCCGGCTGTTGTTTTTGGGCGAACCCGATTCAAAAACCGAAGAACCCAATGCGGAGGACATGCCTCCCGAGACGACGACCGAACCCGAGGAGAAATCCGACAAGCCTGGATTCTTCGGCCGGATTTTCGGCGGCGGAGAAACCGACGAAGAAAAGCCGGAGAAGATGGCAGCCGACAGCAAGGAGAAGGCTGCGGAAGTCGAAAAGCCCAAGGTCGAAGCCAACCCCGAGCCGAAGAAGCCCGATGAAGAGGAGAAAAAGCCCTCCAAACTCAACCCTTTGAACTGGTTCCGGGGCGACAAGAAACCCGACGAGGAATCAAAAGAGAAAAAAGCTGGAGGCGAGGAGCAGGCGGCACAGTCGCCACCTGCGCTTGATCTCACGCGTTTTGTTTCACCCGCTCTGGCCGACGCTTGGCAGGCTCTCGCTCCGGCTGCGCCGCTCCCGACCATTGAACCCCTTTTCAACTTCCTCAAAAAGCGCTCCAAGCCCGAGGAAGAACCCAAAGCAGAGCCCAAAAAGGACGAGCCGGTCAAAGCGGAAAATCCCAAACCCACAGCCAAGCCCGATGCGAAGCCACGCAGCACGAATCCGAACTCCAAACCGATCCCCAAGAAATCCGACTCGGCGGCCAGCGCACCCAAGACCACCAATCCAAACGCCAAGCCGCTGCCGAAAGGATTCGTTCCGCCCGCTGACGCCGCAGCAGGCACTCCCGCACCCGCCAAAAACGGTCGCGTCCCGGTCGTGCTGCCTTTGGAGGAGTATGCCCTCATCCTGAAGCACCCCGACCGCGTCGCCATCCTCAACTACAACGTCGCCACGCTCCGCGCCCTGGAACTGCGGGTCAGCGTGCTCTTCCGGCCTGTCGTCACCGGCTACCTGGCCGCCATCGTCGATATTCAACAGGGCAAAACCAAGGACATGGACAAGCGCCTCGCCGTCCTGCGCGAGTTCGCCCTCGTCGCCTACCAAAAATCCGTCGCCGTGCGCGACTATCTCGACTGGTTTGAAGCCAGCGAGAGCAGCGGCCTCTCCGGCAAGTTCGACGACTACCTCAATCTCCCCGCCATCATCGAGAAAGAGCTGCCCGTCCGCACCGATCCGATCTCGAAGTACCTCGACGCGGTTAACCGCGAGTTCACGAAGTAGCCCAGCCGCTCGCTTTTGCGACTCCGGCGGAAGATCAGTTCAGCCCCACGTCCTCCGGCATACCGGCCATCATTTTGTAAACAGGGCCCATGTCCTCCAGAATGGCGCCCCACATCTGCTTCGGCTGGTCCAGCGTCAGTACCAGCGGCTTGGCGCTGGTCGTGATCCATGAGCGGAGTTCCAGCTCACTTTCCAACTGACCGCCGCTCCACCCCGAGTAGCCCACGAAGCCGCGCACCTCGTGACCGAGGCTCATGGCCTGCAGCGCGTCCGCCACGGAAAGGTGCGTCTGACAGCGCAGCGTGCGGCGGCGCTTGTTCCATTGCAGCGCTGCAAAGGCCAGCTTGTCGGTGGCCACCGGTCCGCCCATGAACACGGGAACGTCTCCAAGCGCTCCCAGATTCTGGTCCGGTAGGAGGTCTGCCACGCGCTGCTCCAGCGGACGGTTCAGGATGTACCCGAAAGCGCCGTCCTTCGCGTTGTGCGCCGCCATGAAGACCACGCAGCGTGAAAAATTCGGATCACGCAGCGCGGGGGAGGCTAGCAGCAGGTTGCCGCTCAGAGACGGCGCAGATTCGTTTTTGGGAGCGGAGTCCATGGCGATCTTTGATGCAATAACTACGCCAAACACTCGATTTCGCACCGTAAAAAAATCACGCCGCCGCCACTTCGAAGCCCTTGCGGTAGGTCTTCGTGAGCAGCTTGTCGGCCTCCGGCGCGTTCGGAAAGCGCAGGTTTGCGGCGTCCCACTCCAGCACCTTGTCAGCCTCCTGCATACGGCCGGTGATCGGGTCGATCTTTGGAATGGCGAGACGCGTGGCCACGTTGCCCAGTTGAACGGTCTCCGCCAGCGGTCCGGCGTAGTGGAAGCCGTCGCTGGTCTTCTTGCCTTCGAGGCAGGCGTCGATCCAAGTGTGCCAGTGGCTGCGGCCTTCTTCCTTCGGATATTTGAAGCCCTTGAACTTGTCCACGGGGTAAAGTCGCGGTCCCGCCACGTGCGCCTGCACCAGGCAGCCTTCCTCACCAATGAAAATGCTGCCGCTGTTCGGCAGGTCGATGTCGCCCGGCATCTGCGCCAGCTTGTGGCTCGGCTTCAAACCGCCGTCCATCCAGGTCAGCTTCATCGTCTTGCCCGCCGTGTACTCGGTGCCCGGGAAGACGTAGCGGATAGTCTCATTTGTCGGCCAGATTTGATCATTGATGCCACTGTTCTTGGCGATCACGCTGATCGGAGCGGTCAATTCGAGAGCGGTGAAAACCGGGTCCATGATGTGGCAGCCGAAGTCGCCAAGCCCGCCGCCTCCGAAGTCCTGCCAGTCGCGCCAAATGAAGGGATGGTAAGCCTGGGCATACTCGCGCATCGGCGCCGCGCCGATCCAGAGGTCCCAGTTCAGATTCGGCGGCACAGGGGAGGATGGCGGCGGATTGAACATGCGCGTGCGCTCGTTGCCAGTCACGCCGACCCAGGAGTACACCTCCTTCACCTTGCCGATCGCGCCTTCCTTGATCAATCGCGTGCCGAGGCGGTACTCGATCGCGGAATGGATCTGGTTGCCCATCTGCGTCGTGAGATTTTTCTTTTCCGCCCAGAGCCGCATCTGCCGCGCCTCCCACACCGTGTGCGCCAGCGGCTTCTGGCAATAGACGTGCTTGCCGCGCTGCATCGCCGCCACCGCGACAGGCGCATGCATGTGGTCGGGAGTGCCGACCGTCACCGCGTCGAAGCCGTCTCCGAGTGTCTCAAACATCACGCGGTAATCGGAGAAATGCTTCACACCCGGGTGCGCCTCGTCCGCCTTGTCGAAGCGGTTCGCATCCACGTCGCAGAAGCCGACAAACTTCACTGCGGCGTGTGTACCCACGTTCTTCAGGTCGCTGAAACCCATGCCGTTCACTCCGACACACGCCACCTGAAGCTTGCTGTTCAGGTTCTGGCCGCGGACAAAGGCTGGAAAGGCGACAGCAGCGGAGGCAAGCGTGGAGTTTTTGAGAAAGGAGCGGCGTGAGTTGGGCATGACTGAGAAGATGGTTGAAGTGAACTAAACCTACGTCGCCACGAGGCCGGATTTGCATCAACGTTTCTTCGCCCTTCGAAAACGGTTTTGCCGCTCGGCCTCGGTGACAGTCGCGGGCTTTGGCTCAGGATCGGCGGCGGCGACCGCCTTAGGCTGCGTTCTTGCCGGTGCGGGTTGCTGCAAGCGCTCCCGATGCTGCACAGCTTCTTTTGGTGGATTGGCCGTAACCGAACGTGCCTTCGTCTCGGTGCGTGCCAATTGCGGCATTTTCCAGCCCGTGCGGGTGACGAACGCCTCAAACAACACGAGCAGCAGCGTGAGAATGAAGAGCCAAACGCTCAGATCCGTGAAACGTGAAACCGTCGGGCTCCGCCAGGCCTGGCTCATCTCCAGCAGTTCGCGTCCGCCGCTTGCGAGCGAGACCCGCCTCAACTCCTCGACGCGCTCCTCGTCAAACGCCCATTCAGTGCTCGTGCCGACGATCGCCGGACCGAAGGCGATCGCCTGCCCGCCGACCTGCACCGCTCCGCGCACCATCTCACCCTCGGGCAGCTCCGTGCTGGCCTGGAAATGCCCGGGAGCGACGCGCTCCCACGCGAGTTCATGTTGGGACTCGGCCCGCAATCCGTGCGCCAGCACCACCCGCGGCGCTTTGGACCGCAGCTTCGGCTCCCATTCCTCGTCGTAGAGCAGGTCGAGCGTCAGCGTTTTGCCGTCAATGCGATGCCTCACACCGATGCCCGGCGGCAAAGCCTCGCCCATCAGCCAGCGCACCTGCGTCTGGAGAAAGTCGCCATACTTCGGCCACGCACGCACGCGCTGCGAGTGCTCGCCGCCGAGCGGAAAACTCACCGCCGCCGTGCGGCCCGTGCCACGCGGTCCGAAGGCCACCAGCGGCGCGGCGTATTCATCCTGCGTGATCAGACCCTGGCTGGCCCACTCGCGCAGGTAGCTCAGATTGAAGCCGTCCACCTCCTTAGGCCACTCCATCACCTGGCTGCTGATTTCAAACCAGCCGCCCGCCGCCTTGGCGGGCACCGGCTCGGCAATGAACGCGCTGCGTGCCACCGCCACCGTTTCCTGGCTGAAGATGCTCGGCAGTTCCTCGGCTTTCTCCGTGTAGAAAATCCGTCCTTTGCCGCGCTTGGCGATGTCGTCGAGGATCCACGCATCCACATCCCGCCGCGTGCCCAGTGCGATCACGCTCACCGTGCCGCTTTTTTTGATGATTTCGTCGATCAGGTTTTGATAGTCGCCGGGTTGCTCCGAATCCGCCGCATCTGAAAACAGAATGATGTGCCGCTGACCCACCGGCGCATTCTTGAGCTGGTCCCAGGCGGCCTTGAGGCCGTTATAGACATAGATGCCGCCGCCTGTGCTCTCGATGCGGCGCACGGCGCTTTCCATTTTGTCGCGATTCGGTCCCACCGGCTGCAGCGGCACCATTTCATGCGCCTCGCTGTCCACCGCGAACACCGTCAGCAAATCCTGCGGTCCGAGAAAGCGGATCGCATTCGCCGCACCCTCGTCGGCGAGCTGCATCTTGGTGAAGCCGTTCTGCACCGTCATGCCCATCGACCCGCTCCGGTCCATCACGATCGCCATCGCGACGACAAGCTTCCGGTGCTCCTGCTTCAGTTCCATCGACACCGGCAGCAGCGGATCCAGCGGTGAATCGAAGTAGCCGCCCGCGGCAAAGCTGTGCTTGCCGCCGGCCATCAACACGCTCCCGCCCTGCTCGCGCACATAAAAATCCATCGCAGGCAGGAAGTCGGCGGGCAGCTCAAACGCGGGCACGTTGTTAAAGATCACGCACTTCGCCCCCGCGAGCTGGCCCGGACGCAGCGAGCGCAATTCCGTGACCACCTCCACGGTGAAGCCCTGCCGCTGCAGCGTCTCCACCACCGGATCATTCGTGTAATTCGTCAGCAGCAGCACCCGCGGACCACCGGCAATCTCGATCATGCCTTCATGGCGGTTGTTGCCCGAGTGCGCGTCCTTCGCCGGCTGAATGATGGCTTCATAATGCGCCACGCCCGCCGTCGGAAGACGATCAGTGAAGCGAATCACACCGCTGCCGAGTTGCACCGGCACCTCGCTCGTTTTCAGTTCGCGTCCATTGCGCAGCAAGGTCAGCGGCACCTTGCCATCCGTCGTGCCGCGCAGTTCGATCTCGATCAAGAACGGCTCGCCGAGTTGTGCACGCGCTGGAATCTTCATCGCCGACACACGAAAATCCGTCGTTTCGCTCTCGCGGGCTAGGCGGTAGTCGAGTTCGACGCCCTGCTGCGTCAGCTTGGCCGCGAGGCCGGTCATCGGCTCCGTGGAGTAGCCGTCCGTGATCGTCAAAACGCGTGCAGGCCGGCCTCGGCCTTCACGCTGCGCAAAGGCGAGCGCCTGATTCACCGCCTGCGCCGTGCGCGTCTGCGTTTGATTGCGCGCATACATCTCTGCGCCTTCCGCGCCGCGTTTCATCACCTCGGCGGCATAATTCAGGTAAAAGATGCGGTCCTGCGCACCGCGTCCTTTTTCGAGCAGCTTCTCCCATTCCGGCAGTCCCTTCGCCATCGGCCCTTCGGCAGAGACAGAGCTGTCCAGAAGCACCCAGAGATCGATTCCGTCCGCCAGCCGCCGCCATTGCGGCTGCGCGAGCGTGGTGGTGACCAAAACGATCAAGGTCAGCCGCAGCGGCCGCCAAATGGACAGTCGCGGCAGCAACCACCCCGCCAGAAGCACGACCGGCAGCAGCGCGAACCATTCTGGATGACGGAAGATCATGTGGTTGCTGCCTCCCGCGTCTCGTGTTTCGAGTGGGTGAACCACCAGCTTCCGAGAAGAAGGCCAAGCAGGAGCAGCAGCCAGAGTCGCTGGTTCGGATCAGACTCGTGCAGGGTTTCGATCTGCGTGGCTTTGATTTGATCGAGTTCGTTGAAGGGCTTCGCCTGCGTGAGATCCGCCTCGCGGGTGTCGGCGAAATGCGCAGCGGCGGTGAGCAATGTCACCTCGCCCTGCTTCACGCTGAAGTGGCCGGGCTTAGCTGGCGCACGGAGCAGGCGGGCCTGCGCGAGTGGGATTTCACGCTCCGCGAGCCTCAGCGGAGCGGCTTCATCACCGGTTTGATGCGCAACGCTGATTTTCTGCCGCACATCGAAGTTTGCGGTCTCGGGCGCGATCTTGTCCGTGCGCAGCATTTCAAGGAAACGGTGCAGCAGCACGGCGAAGGCGGGCAGCTTGCGTGCGTTCGAGGTCTGCAGGTCGAACTGGCAGATTAATTGACGTCCGCCGGAGGGCATCTGCCGCAGCATGATGAGCGGGTGCTCCCCCTGCCACAGCAGCACGCGATCCTGCGCCTGACGCGGCATCGTCTTCGCCTCCCGCACAAGCAGGCCCTGCCAGTTCAGGCCTTCGACCAGCGGGTGCGGCTCGGCGACGATGCTGCCTTTGAGATAGGGCGCGGCGGGATCGGCCTTGGCTTGGAAGAAGCAGCCGTGACGCTGCTCTGGCAGGGCAAAACTCGGCGTCATGATCGCGGCGACGAGATCCGACTCGCCGGGTGCCTTCACGAGCCGCAGATGCGCGTAACGGCCAAAAATCTCGCTCAAATCGTTCGATCCAGCCTCCAACGGACAAAGCGCGAGTGTCTTCGGCTGCGGTCGCACGAGCGGTAAATCATCATCGATGGACAGCGCGTCGTTTTGCAGCCGAAGAACGAGCTTTTTCACGCTCTCGGGCGGGAAGGGGCCGGAGAGCGTTTGAATCTCACCGGGGGCGATTTTGAGCGGCTTCGGCTGCGAGGCGGTGCCGTCAGCCAGCGCATGCCATTGCCGTTCCTGCACGGTGGTGCCGTAGTTTTTCACCAGCGCATGCCAGATCCATTGACCATCCTTTTCCTCCACGGTCACGCCCGCCCAGCCGACGTTGTCGGTTTCCTGGCCCACGGAAACGATGTGCGCACCAAAGGGCGGAGAGGCCGCCAGTGGATGGTCGGTGACGAGCACCACGACGCCCTTTGGCCCCACCAAGCCGCGTGCCACGCGCAAAGCGGGGCTGAAATCATGCACGCCGAGCAGTGGCTCCCAGTTCGCCAGCGCCTGACGCAGGTCGCCGGGCTGCGTGCCGTGATACAAGCTCGGTGCTTCCGCATCTGACGACAACAGCGTCAGCTCCGCACGCGCCAGCGGGCCTTCGAGCAGGCGCAGCACGTCATCCGCCGCCTTCAGCGCGGGTTCACGAAAGGCCTGCATGCTGGCGGAGGCATCCATGACGATGGCGATGCGCTGGACGGCGTCGTTTTTCAGCCAGCGCGGCTGCACCAGCAGCCAGGTGATGAGCAGCACCATGAGAAGCTGCAGCCAGAACGGGATCGAGGTGCGCAGGCGCTCGAAGCGGTTGCCCGTGCGGCTCTCACGCTTCATCTGCTCCAGCAGAAAGAGCGTCGTCGCCGGCACACGGCGGTTGCGGCGCTGGAGGAAGTGAATGGCAATCACCGTCGGCAGTCCAAGCAGCGCCCACAGGCCCCATGTGTTGGCTAGCGTGAAGTTCATGCGGTTTCCACGGCTCCGGCGGCCACGCCTTCGTTTTGCAGTGCTTTTTGAAATTCGGCTTCCGCCGACACACGCGCCATGGCGATGCCGTGCTTCAGTGCAGCGGCCTTCCACAGCCCAAAATGACGCTTGTAGGCGGATTCGTAGCGCTTGAGCAGCGCGGACTCGACGCGGTGCTCGTGCGGCAGGCCCGTTTCGGGGTCGATGAACTCGTAGTTGCCGTCCCAGCCGGGGTCGGCCTCGTCGCTCGCATACGGAGCGAGGACGATGCCGCGGCCGTTGCGCGTGCTGAGGCAGCCGAGGGTCGATTCCGGTTCGCCGGGGAAGAGCAGGTCGCTGATGAGGATGCGCATGGCACCGGCGCGAAGCGGCAGGCGATTGAGTTCAGGAATGGCGGGAGTGCCATGCAGTTCGGCGACTTGTTCCGGCCATTTTCCGCTGAGGATGACCTCCGGCTCCAACCGTTGCTGCTTCGCTCCGACGATGGCGTGGCAGCGCAGCGTAGCGCCGCTTTGCAGCGAGGATTCGACGGCAAAGGCGAGCAGTTCGAGCGCACGTTGTTCTTTGGCGGGAAAGGCAAACATCGACGCCGACACATCGAGGACGACATCCACGAGCGGACGCACCTCCTCGCGATACAGCTTCATCGAGTAGGTGCCGGTGCGGGCGTAGGCCTGCCAGTTGATCTGGCGCGGATCGTCGCCGGGCAGATAGACACGATGGTCATGGAAATCGAGGCTGCTGCCGGTGCCGCCGCCCATGAACTCGCCCGCATGCCCGCGCCAGCGCTGCTGGCGGAAGGGCAGCTTCAGCACACGCGACCAGCCGCGGGCTCGGGCATGCAGATTGCGCAGGGCGCCGGGGTCATTCAGCAGGGTCATGACGTAGCGGGTTAAGTTCCCGCGCCTGTTTTTCGAGGGCGGTGTAGGCGGGGAAGTTTCGCAGTGCGCGGACAAACGCGGCCAGCATCCACAGTACGGCAAATCCCGCACCGAACTGAAGAACTCTGTCGCCGCTGGTGTAGTTGACGGCTTCAGATCCGAACAGTGTGGTGATCGGCGTGAACTGGCCAATGAACCCTAGTTCGCGAACCCCAACGCCTTCGCAGAAAATGGCGAGCAGGCTGCCCGCTGCGATCATGCAGATTTGCACCACCCACCAATTGACGAAAAGATCGCCGCGATTGATGCGGATGAGAACCGGAGGAAAGACCGCCATATGAAGCAAAAACATGGAGACAACGAATTCGTCATCCCAATCCCAGTAACTTGTCCTTAACACCACCGCACCGAGCACGCTTAACGCGAGAACGCATAGGATGATCGAAAACAGCACTCCGGAAGACCAGCCGGGATGCAGCACCCGCCCAAAAAAACTGCCGGAGCGTCCCTTCCCGGCCAGACCGATCACCACGGTCGGAAATCGCGGCATTTCCTCCGTCAGCACGTCCATGGCCGCGAGAATTGTAAGCGGGACGAGCGGAACGAAAGCCCACATCGCATACTCTGCATCATGACCCAACAAGCCCAGCAGCCAGCCGATGAGCGCCAGCAGGGTGTGCGCGGCGAGCACGATCACCCGCTTTCGCGTGCTGTGATTTTCCGAGGGCGGCGCGATGCGCGAAGCTCCCAGCGCGAGGAAGAACCAGATCACATAGCAGGCGAGCGCGACGATCCCTCCGCAGAGCCCCCACTGCTCCCATCCTGCCAGCGCAAAGAATTCCCGCAGCAGCATGTCTGCCTCCGTGGACACGACGAGAAACGCGGTGAAAAAACCCAACGGCGCCGCGCCAAAACCGACCCCACCCGCCAGGACGATACGCAGCAGTACGGACTTCTGCGAGGAGAAGGCCAGCAGCGCGGCGGTGATGATGCCGGAGGCCAGCACGAGCACAAAAAGCGCCGCCGCTTCCCGCAGGATCTCCACGCCGCCGAAATAGTAGCGCGCCACCATGTAGGGCAGCAGCGAGCCCGCCACCAAAAGGCTCTGGCTGAAAAGCGCCAGCCATTTTCCGCCCACAATGCGGGAGGAGGGGATCGACGTCAGTGTCAGCATGTCCAGCGTGCCGTCGCTAGATTCGGCGTTCAGCTCGTTGAAGGCGCGCAGCGGCAGTACCACCAGCATCATGAGGCCCGCCACGCCCCAGAAGATGCCGTTCACCGCCTGCGCCGGCGCCTCCAGCAGCACACTGGCCAGCAGCAGGATGATGAAGCTGTGGAAGATCAGCAGCGCCGCCGTGAAGAAGCGCGTACGCAGCCCCTGGCGCAGCTCTTTGACCACGATGGGGCTGAAGCGGTCGCCGAAATCGCTCAGGAGTGTCAGCGGGATCGCGCTCATGTCAGTCCACACCTCCTTGCGCCATGCTCCAGGCTTCGACGCGGGCGGGCCGCGTCCTGCGCCATGCCACGATGGCGAGCACGAACAGCAGAACGGGCCACATCAGGGAGATCGCGCTGCTGAGCAGCATGAAAGTTTCCTTGTCGCCGGGTTGTGCGGTCGCGAAGCCAATCGGCACGAACTGCGGCAGCGCGACGGCAAACCAAGCCGTGGTGCTCTTCATTGAAAACGGAATCAGCAGCAGGCTCGCCAGCGTCGAGAGGATCACGCTCACGCCCAGGGAGATGCAGATAAATGGCAGCAGCAGATCACGCGCACGGCGGGTGGGAAACAACTGCACCAGCGCGGCGACCATCCAGGTGCCGCAGGCGCTGATGAGCGTCAGTTGCGCTTCTTCGGCGTGTCCCATCCACGCACTCATTCCCGCAACCAGCGCCACCAGCAGCAGGGTGAACATAAAACCCGTGATCCAGCCCGGAGCCAGCAGCCACAGCGCCGCGCGTCCCATGAAACCTCGGCGGTAGAAGGCCGCGTAAACGGAAGGCACCTCGTTCGCATGCTCCGTCAGGGCATCCAACATCATCAGCCAGAGCAGCGTGGCGGAGGCCAGAATCACACTGCTGCCGAAACTCGTCGCCATGCCGAGAAGCAGCAGCACGCACAGCACCGCCAAGTGAACACTGCGCTTCACCACCGGGAGCAGCGAAGCCGCAGGTGCAATGCGAGTCGCGGCCAGACTCAAAAAGAAAAAGATGAGCCAGACAGCGATGCCCACCCCGAGCCAAACGACGCCGGAACCACCGGCAAGACTGCTCCAGGGTGAACTCACCCCCACCGTGCCCGCCATGCCCCGCATGACAAAATAGGAAAACATGCCGCAGCCACCGAAGAGCATCGGCACGCCGACGATCAATGCCCTGAGCCAAAACTGCCTCTGTGTGGAAAGCGCGATGACCACCGCCGCAAACACCGCCCCGCCCAGCCACTTGTAGAAGAGCATCGCTACCTCGCCAAACAGGTCCAGCCCGCCGAAGACATACCGCGCCACGACGTAGGGCAGGATGCTGAAGGCCAGCAGCAGCGACTGCGCAGCGATGGACGCCCATTTGCCAAAGATGATGCGCCCGGCGGACAGGCTGGTCAGCGCCAGCATGTCCAGCGTGCCCGCCTTCAATTCATCCGCCACCGCCGAGAAGCCGCGCAGCGGCAGGATGACGCAGAGCGTGAGAGTGATGATGCCGTCGAACCAGGTGTTGACGGTTTCCGCATTGCCAGAGCCACCGCCCATCAGGGTGAAAAGGACAAGCAGCACATGCAGCAGCACCATCACCAGCCCGAACATCCGCGTCCGCAGTCCCTGCCGCAGCTCCTTCACCACCATGGGTGAGAGGCGGTCCGGGAAGTCGGCGATGGAGAGAGATGCGTTCATGCGCGAGTGGGAAATGACGAAATCAGAATGGCGAATGCCGAATGAATGACGAAGTTCGAAGCCCGAAGGTGGGCGCTCGGGAGTTCGTCATTCGGATTTGGGCACTCCTTCGTCATTCCTCATTCAGGTTTCGTCATTGTGACCGGCAGCGGCGGAGGTGCCGATGGTGTCTTCAGCTTTCCTTTGTCGATCTGCCCGAGCATGTCGATGAACGCGTCCTCCAGCCGGCGCTCCTCGCGGTGGAAGTCGAGCACGGGCAGGCCGTCCTGAATCATGCGACGCAGCACGCCGGCCAGAGCGTCGTCATCCGCGGCCTGGATGCGCAGACGCGCACCGCGTTTCGTTTCGTCCTCGACCTTGACCAGCGGCGCGGTCAGGGCCCATTCGATGAGCTTGGCGGGATCACCGGCAATCTGCACATTCACCAGCGTCTCGCCGACGATTTCGGTGCCGCGCAGCATGCTGGCGGCGTCGCCGTGATGCACGATGCGCCCCTGATCGATGAACAGCAGGCTGTCGCACATCTCGCCCAGTTCGCTGAGGATGTGTGAGCTGATGAGGATCGTCTTGCCCTCCTGCGCGAGGATGCGGATGAGATTCTTCAGCTCCACTCGCGCCTTTGGGTCCAGTCCGGCCGCCGGCTCGTCGAGGATGAGGATCTGCGGATCATGCAGCAGCGCACGGCCGAGGCAGAGACGCTGCGTCTGGCCCTTCGACATCTTGTTGCTCATGCGATCGGCCAGCGGCGTGAGGTCCGTGAAGTCCATCACCTCCTGGATGCGGCGCAGGCGCTCGTCTCCCTTGAAGCCGAGGGCGCGGGCATAGAAGTCCATGTATTCGAGCACGCTCATGTGCTCGTAGGTACCGAAGGCATCCGGCATCCAGCCAAGCAGGCGGCGCACCTTCGCGGGATGATGCACCACGTTGTGCCCGCCCATGCGGACGTTCCCCTGCCCGGGCGAATCGAGCGTGGCCATGATGCGCATCGTCGTGGTCTTGCCCGCGCCATTGGCACCGACAAAGCCCACCACTCGCCCGTGATCGATGGTGAACGACACGCCGTCCACAGCCTTCAGAGCGCCAAAGCTGCGGTGCAGATCCTCCACGACCACCGCCGGCTGGCTGCGGTCGATCTCGGGAGCGTGATGGGTGGAGGAAGGCATGAGGAGCAGAGTTCAGAGGGGCCGCAAAAAGACGCAAAGAACTGCAAAAAAGGGAAGGCGGTTCAGATTCATCATTTTTGCTTCTTCTGTGTTTTTTTGTGGCAATGGAAGTTCAAGGCTGCGCCACCGGGCCGAAGACGACCACCCGGTCATCCTCCCAGCGGATGGCCGGCAGCGTTTCGAGCGTGAAGCCGGGTGCCTGTGCGGCTTTGGCGATGAAGAACGAGCGCTTGTTCCTGGCGCTGCGCCTGAGGTCAGCACGCAGCGAGGTCACGGCGGGTGCGGTCACAGCGTCCCAGCGCAGGCGCTGGGCGCTGGCATCGCTGGCGGTCAGCGTCGCGCTTTGGCCGGTGCCGAGCGGTGCCGTGAGCGTCCACACTTTACCAGCGGCATCGGTGTAAAAAAGCTCATCCACGGTGAAGCCAAGCGCAGAGATCAGGGTCGGCGGAGCCTCGGGGGAATCGCCGGCTTTTAACTCGATGCGGGCGCGTGAGGAGACCACGGCGCGCAGCACCTGGCCTTGCTCCGCCCGGCTTTGGAAGAAATTCCCGCGCCGCTCGACTCCCTCCTGCGTCAGGTTCACGGCCTGCCCCAGCCGCGTGTTTTTCAGCTTCACCCAGGGCGTGTCCGGCATGGCCAGCGGCTCGATCAGCGCAGGCTGCTTCATTTCAAATCCCGCGCCGAGAAGCACCCCCGTCCGGCTGACCTGCTCCTGCGTCACATACGCCGCCGCCTCGGCCGGCTCGAGATTGATGGCGACGAACCGCCTGCCGCCCCCGCCGGTGCCGTCCTGAAACAAGATCAGCACCACCATCACGATGCTCGCGCCGACGGACAGCAGCGGCGTGGTGACAAAGAGCTTGTGCCGCTTCCCCGCTGGAGCCAGCACGAAGAGATTCACCGGCCCCACCAGCACGCCGAAGACCACCAGGAAGAGGATCACCTGCCACGAGGCAAAGCTCCGCGTGCCCAGCAGATCCAGCAGCGGCCAGGCGGAGGCGATGGAATGCTCGAAGACGAGGCTCTGCACCCGGCCCGTCTTTCCCCAGTAGCGCGTCACGGTTTCCTTGCCCGGCAGCTTTTTACCGTCCCACTTGAGCCTGCGCACCTCACCGAGCGAGGCCGTCCCCTGCGGCAGTCCCGGCACCGCCGCTGACCCGTCCGCAGAATCATACACGTCGAGTCGGCCACCCAGCCGCACCCACTCCAGCAGCGCACGCTTGGCCGCTGGCTTCACCTTTTGCCAGTCCGTGCTGCTGAGCAGGATGAAATCAAATCCGCTGAAGCCCAGCCACGACTCCGGCAGTTCCGCAGGTTCAAACCGGCTGCCAAATTCCACACTGCCGCCGAAATAGCGCCCGCCGGATTTGAATTCGGCTTCCAGATCCTTGTTGAGCTGGGACATGCTGTACTCCGCCAGCGATTCGCTGATGGCCAGACGCGGAAACCTGTCGGTGTGATTGTGATACTGGCTCTGCTGCCGGTCAGCGAAACCGGTGCCGGAAACGCTCACCCGCAACTGGTGGTTGTTGTTACCGGAGCTGCTGTCCCCGTAGCTGGCCGCCAGCGGGACCAAAAACAAGGCGGACTGCGTCGAACGCGCGGGCACGTCCAGCGAGAAAGCGCTGTCGTGCTGGTTGGCCTGCCGGAACTGCTGGGTCTGCGCGTGGAAATCAAAGCGCCAGCGGGCGTTTCGGCCCGTTCCGTTCGTCGCCACCACGCGCATGGGCGCATAGCCGATGGACGGCGGTGGATCGAACACGCTGCGCACCTGCGCCCGCGTGCCGGTGGTCCGGTCGATCTCATCGTCCATCAGGATCTTCTGCGCATGGACGCATGCGTCAGTCGCGAGCAACAGCAGCACGCAGACGGTTCGTTTCATCATGCGGCCTCCTTCAGCGTTCCCGGCGTGGCGAGATTCTGCACCGGCACCTCGGCTAGGATGGACCGCACGATGCCCGCGCTCGTTTTCCCGTCCATCCGCGCCGTGTAGTCCAGCAGGATGCGGTGATTCAGCACCGGCAGCGCCAGCGCCTGCACGTCCTCGAAGCTCGCATTCGGTCGGCCATTCATCAGCGCACGCGCCTTGGATGCCGCTGCCAGACTCAGCGCCGCACGCGGGCTCGCGCCATAACGCACGCCCGCCGCAGCCTGCGACTGCCCGGGATGCGTGGCATCGACCACTCGCGCGATGTAATCCGCCACGATCTCCGGCAGGTAAATCCGCCGCGCCGTGGCCTGAATCTCGGCAAATGCCTCGCGCGTGAGCATCGAGCTCACCTGCGGCTCCACGCCCAGCTCGCGGTGCGTCACGATCCGCGCCAGCGTCTCCGCCGAATTGCGCAACACCTCCAGCTTGAACAAAAAGCGGTCCACCTGTGCCTCCGGCAGCGGATAGGTGCCCTCTAGCTCGATGGGATTCTGCGTGGCCAGCACGAAGAACGGCTCCGGCAGCGTGTGCGTCTGCCCCAGCACCGTGACGCGCCGCTCCTGCATCGCTTCCAGCAGCGCGGACTGCGTCTTCGGCGAGGCGCGGTTGATTTCATCCGCCAGCAGCAGGTTCGTGAAGATCGGTCCGGGCTGGAACACAAATTCGCGCTTCCCATCCACCTCCTGCAGTACTGGATTGCCCGTGATGTCCCCCGGCAGCAGATCCGGCGTGAACTGCACGCGCCGCGTCGTCAGGTTCAGCGCCTTCGACAGGCCCTTCACCAGCTCCGTCTTGCCCAACCCCGGCAGGCCCTCTAGCAAAACATGCCCGCGGGCGATCACGCCGCACAGCACGAGGTTGATCAGCTCCTCCTGACCGAAGAGCACCTCGTTCAAGGTCCGCCGCAGGGCATCGACATGGTGCGAAGCTGCCTGAATTTCCGAGTCCGAAGCGTAGGCGTCTGTCATCGTTCCGACTAAAGCAGGAACCGCAGCGACAAGTCGAGATGAAAAACGGACTTCACCTGCATTTCACACGCCGCGCCGCATTCGCGCCACCGCTGTCGAGCGCCCGAACAATGTTCTCCGTTCGTAGAACGCCGTCCGGCAAGCGACAGCGGTGTCGCGCCCAGGCTTGCCACCGCACTTCAGCGAAACACCCGCTTCAGCACCGCCTTCTCTTCCGGCGTCAGCGACTCGCGCCACACCTGCTGGCCGCCTTCGCCTGCGTTTTGCACCGCACCGGCGGCCTGCGGGCCGGTGCTGGTATCATCCACCTCGTGCTTGCCGTTTTGCAGGGCCATCATGTCGCCGATGCGAGCGCGGGACAGATCCGTGTTGGAAACGGCCTCGGCTTTGTTCGTGCCGAAATCATTCTCCTCCTTCGAAAGCGTCAGCGGAGCCGTTCCGGGTCCGCGTGTGACGCCGCCATTACCAGGGCCTTCTCCCTGCTCCTTGAGCATGCCATACAGCTCCGCCAGCGCGTCATCCTCGCCCTTCCCATCTCCTAGAAAGCCGGAATTCTCGCACATACCCTGGCATTCGCCCGCCTTGCTCTTCATCGACTCGCGCAGTTGGTCCATCTGCTCTTTGGAAAGCCCCTTCAAATCCTTCGGATCGATGCCTGCGAGCGCCTTCATCAGCTTGGGATCAAGCTCCAGCGCATTTGCCTTCATGTCCGCCAGCGCCTGGTCGAAATCCTTCAGCAACTGCTCCTTCGCGGCCACGGAAAGCTGCTCCGCATAGTTTTGCAGCGCATTCAGGCTGCGCTCCGCCGTGGAAAGATCCTGCGCCAGCTTTTGAATGTCGCGCTGAAGCTGCTCCTTGAGCGTGTCGCCCGCATTCAGGCTCTCGTGGCTGAACCACTTCTCCGGCGGCTGCTCGCGCAGCTCGGAGATTTTGGCCATCTGCTCCTCTTTTTCCTCTTCGGTGACGATCTGCTCCTCCTGCAGCTTTTCCATCCAACTCTCCATCTGTCCCCAGGCCTGCGGCTCCACCGACGGTGCCTTCGCCTCCGCCTCCTGCGAGACCGGCAGCCACAAAGCGAGCGCGAGTGATCCGGCATACGCCGCGAAAGGGCCGCCGACGTTTTGCCAGCGCCAGCGCCAGCCGTCATCGGCCTTTTCGATCAGAGCCGGCCACTCACCGCGACCGACGGCCGCCACCGTGAGTGCATTGTGCAGCCGCAGTTCGGACTCCAGCCGCACCAGGGCCTGCGCCGTCGAAATGAACCGCCGCCGCGCCATCAGCCAGCCCGCGAGCAGCAGTAGCGCGCACCCGCCCAAGGTCCACGGCCAGACCTTCTGCCACGCCAGCTCCATCCCACGCGAACGCAGCACAAAGATCACCGCGAAACCCGCGAGTCCCGCGATCACCAGCAGCGGCATCGCCTGCTCCAGCCACCAGCCGGCGTTCACTTTGCGCCGGGTGCGCCACGCCAGCTGCATCCAGGCTGTCGAAAGCTGTGCTTGGTCCGTCATGCCGGGAGTGATAGCGAATCCGTCGGCAAAAGACGAGGACAATCTTGAAGCGGAGTGTTGGCGCGTCTTCCGCACCGGCCAAGGCTACGTTCTGCGACGCCTGCAAGGAAGGCCCTCCCAACAAAACGCGGCCGGCCTTTCGACCGTCCGCGCCTTGGGGTTTTGGGGGTAAGTGTTGCCTTGTTGCGGTGCAGCAAGGAGGCTTTGTTCCGCAGGAACAAAGCAACTTTAATAACGGTAGTGATCCGTCTTGTAAGGGCCTTCGACGGGCACGCCGATGTAGTCGGCCTGGTCCTTCGTGAGCACCGTGAGCTTCACGCCGATCTTGGCGAGGTGCAGACGGGCCACTTCTTCGTCGAGCTTCTTCGGCAGGACGGTGACGGCATTCGCGCGGGTGTCCTTGGTTTCCCAGAGTTCGATCTGGGCCAGGCACTGGTTGGTGAAGCTGTTGCTCATCACGAAGCTCGGGTGGCCGGTGGCGCAGCCGAGGTTCACGAGGCGTCCTTCGGCGAGCATGTAGATGCTGTTGCCGGCAGGGAAGGTGTACTTGTCCACCTGGGGCTTGATGTTGAGGCGCTTGACGTCCTTGCGGTCGTTGAGCTTGTCCACCTGGATCTCGTTGTCGAAATGGCCGATGTTGCAGACGATGGCCTGGTCCTTCATCTTCTCCATGTGCTCAAGGCGGATGATGTCCTTGTTGCCGGTGGTGGTGACGTAAATGTCGCCGGTGCCGAGGGTGTCTTCGATCGGCATGACACGGTAGCCTTCCATCGCGGCCTGGAGGGCGCAGACGGGGTCGATTTCGGTGACGATGACCTGGGCGCCCATGCCGCGGAGAGCGGCTGCGCAGCCCTTGCCCACGTCGCCATAGCCACAGACGACGCCGACTTTGCCAGCGATCATGACATCGGTGGCGCGCTTGATGCCGTCGAGCAGGGATTCGCGGCAGCCGTAGAGGTTGTCGAATTTGGACTTCGTGACGCTGTCGTTCACGTTGATGGCGGGGAAGAGCAGCTTGCCAGCCTTCGCCATTTCATAGAGGCGATGCACGCCGGTGGTGGTCTCCTCGGAGACGCCCTTCAGATCTTTGACGATCGTGTGGAAGATGCCGGGCTGGTTCTTGGCGATGTCCTTGAGGAGGTCCTTGATGACCTTCACTTCATGGTTGTCGGAGGGGGTGTTCACCCAGTCGTCGCCGTTTTCCATTTCGTAGCCCTTGTGGATGAGCAGGGTCACATCGCCGCCGTCATCGACGATCAGTTCCGGACCTTTGTCGCCGGGGAAGATGATGGCCTTCCAGGTACACCACCAGTATTCTTCGAGAGTCTCGCCCTTCCAGGCGAAGACGGGAGTGCCGGTCGCGGCGATGGCGGCGGCGGCGTGGTCCTGGGTGGAGAAAATGTTGCAGGAGGCCCAGCGGACATCGGCGCCGAGTTCCTTCAGGGTCTCAATGAGCACTCCTGTCTGAATGGTCATGTGCAGGGAACCAGTGATGCGGACGCCGGCGAGGGGCTTTTTCGGGCCGTACTTCTCGCGGGTGGCCATGAGGCCTGGCATTTCGCTCTCGGCGATGTCGAGTTCTTTGCGGCCGAAGTCGGCGAGGGCGATGTCTTTTACTTTGTAGTCGGACATGAGGTGTCGTGTGGGTTCAGGTTTGGGTGAAATTGTGTTCGATACGTTCAAATCAACATATCAGGATGCGTTGATATGTTCCATGCAAGCCAGGGTGTCAATCGGGGATTTTTAGTCGCGTTCCCACAGGCACGTATCCAAGACCGTGAAAACGTGTCGAGGAAGGGCTGGGACGATTGTTTCCCGACGAGTCATGACTCCTGCCCGAGTCGGGGTTCACACGGCCTCGGTTTTTTTCGGTTCGTCCACGATCTCTCCGTCGCGGGCGATCTTGATGAAAACATCCTCCAGCGTGCTGCTCTTGGCCTTCACGAGGATGTCGGCGGGCGTGCCTTCGCAGACGATCCTGCCCTTGTGCAGGAAGATGACGCGGTCGCAGACCTCCTCAATGTCGCGCATGTTGTGGGAGGTGTAGAGGATGCCGATGTCGCGCTCGCGCTGCACCTTGCGCACGACCTTGCGCACCTTGTCAGCGATGTCGGGGTCGAGCGAGGCGGTGGGCTCGTCGAGCATCAGGAGCTCAGGATCGTTGAGGAAGGCTTTGACAAGGTTCACGCGTGTGGACTCGCCGGCGGAGAGCTGGCCGGTGACGCGCTGGCCGAGGTGCGAGATTTCGAGCAGTTCCATCAGTTCGGCGATTTTCCGCTTCGGATTTGGCACGCCGTAGATGCCTGCGAACACGCTGAGGTTCTGCCACACAAGCAGATTGCCAGGCAGCGCGGTGTAGGCGGAGGAAAAGTTTGTGCGCTGCAGGATCCGGATGCGGTTCGCCTGCAACGGCATGCCGAAAGCGTTCAACTCGCCTGAGGTGGGCAGCGTGAGGCCGAGCAGGCAGTTCATCGCAGTTGTTTTGCCTGCGCCGTTAGCGCCGAGAAGTCCGAGAACCTCCCCGCGATGCAGCTTGAAGCTGAAACGGTCGAGCGCCTTTACGCCGTCGAACTCACGCGTGAGGTCGCGGGCTTCGAGGATGACTTCGCGGGTGTCGGGGGCGGCTGCGGACATGGGTTGTGTTGAGAACGCTGAATGATTGCAGGTTTCTGTGATCAGGACGGGACCGGCCGGCGGAATGACGAATGAATGACCAAGCTCGAATGATGAAGCTCACGGCCTAGCGCACGACGAGGGCAAAGCATGCTTCGAATCTGGGTATTCGGCATTGTTTCGGCCTTCCTCATTCTGGTTTCGTCATTCTTCCTCGGTTCGCTTACTGACGGCATTCTCTCAGAGATACTCGTCAATGGGCAACTTGCCGTTCGAGGCGCAGATGAACATGGTGCCAGGCTTCGTCGTGCTCG
Organism: uncultured Prosthecobacter sp.; assembly: GCA_964452755.1. Taxonomy (GTDB): domain Bacteria; phylum Verrucomicrobiota; class Verrucomicrobiia; order Verrucomicrobiales; family Verrucomicrobiaceae; genus Prosthecobacter. Next base: position 184,944 of record CAYVQY010000006.1, read on the forward strand.
GCTTGAGCATCACCTTGCCACCGCCTTCCTCAACCATGAGCTGGCCGGCGGCGATGTCCCACAGGCTGATCTGCTCCTCGACATAGGCGTCGAGACGGCCGCAGGCGATGTAGGCCATGGCGAGCGCGGCGCTGCCGAGCATGCGCGTCTTGCGCACTTCGTAGGCGATGCGCTTGTAGCGCGCGAAGCCGAGATCAAGCGCCTCCTTGCTCTTTGAGAAGCCGACCGTGACGACGGCCTCGGCCATTTCGGCGCGATCGCTCACGCTGACGGTTTTGCCGTTGAGCTGTGGCTTCTCGCCGCGCACGACGGTCCAGGTTTCGTTCTGGTTGGGATCAAAGATCACGCCAATGAGCAGCTCCTTCGACTCGCGCTTTCGTGCGGCGATGGAGACGCAGTAGTGCGGGATGCCGAAGAAGAAATTCACCGTCCCGTCGATGGGATCGACGATCCATTCGACATCGCCGTTGCCGCCGGTTTCGCCGCCTTCCTCGCCGAGGATCGCGTGATCCGGGAAGCGGGCCAGGATCATATCGGTGATGAGCTGCTGGCTCTGCACGTCGAGCTCCAGCTTGATGTCGTGGCGCTGCATCTCGTTCACCGTGAGTTCGGAACCGAAGTTGTCTTTGATCATCTTGCCCGCGGCGTGGGCGGCTTCGGTGGCGGTGGCGAGGAGTTCGTTCACTTCGATTCGGAGGGGGCTGATAGCTGGGTGATGTGCGCGATCAAGACATGCGCAAGGGAGGTTTTGGACTGCCTGGGGAGTGCAATCGCCCGACCGCAGGGGAGGCAGAGGGTGACTTCGTTTTCAGCACTGTCAAACCCGATGCCCGCCTGCGACACATCGTTCGCAACGATCATGTCACAGCCCTTGCGCTCCAGCTTTTCCATCGCGTGGGCGATGAGGTTCTCAGTTTCCGCGGCAAAGCCGACGAGGAAGCCCCGAAAGCCGAGTTCGGAGCGTACGGAGCCGAGGATGTCCTCCGTGCGCTCGAGTTCGAGCGTGAGCTTGTCGCTCGTCTTTTTCATCTTCTGCGCGGCGAAGTGCACCGGCCGGTAATCCGCCACCGCCGCGCTGAAAATGGCCGCGTCGCAGCCGCTGAGGTAGATCTTCACTGCGTCGAACATCTCGCGTGCTGTTTCGACATGGACGAGTTGCACGCCTTCCGGCGATGGAATCGTCACCGGACCGGAGATGAGCACGACCTCGTGCCCTGCCTCGCGTGCGGCCTCGGCCAACGCATACCCCATGCGCCCGGACGAGCGGTTCGAAAGGAACCGCACCGGATCAATCGGCTCGCGCGTCGGGCCGGCGGTGATGAGGAAGCGCATCACCAAACGTCAAGAGTCCGGCCAAGAGGTCAAGCGGACCGGCTGAAGCCGGGACTACGGAACAGCGCTGGGCCCAGTTTGCGGTTCCGTGGTTTCAAACGGGAAGTCCTTTTCCCACCGGCATTGATGACAGCGCATCGTGCGCACCTTGCGACAAATAAGCACCAAACACTCCAGCAGAAGCGTGGGGAAGAAGAGGATCACGAAAATGCCAAATCCCATCGAGCGGCCGAAGCCAATCCCAATGTCCTCACTTTTGCTGAACCTTAGCGCCGCGAACAAAAACAGCAGAAAGACCACCGGCACCACGGGCAGAGCCCAACGGGAGGCAATCTTCAATCGACGCCCCCATCGTCCGTGCCGCGTTCGAACATTCCGCAGCAGTGTCATGTTTGCTCCACAGCAAGGGCACTTGGCGGGCAAATCGACGGGCAGAAGTGACAAGCTCACTTTTTGAAAATATGGCCGCAGTCCAAGAATGCAAATGCAAGGTGAAGGCTAACCTCCCGGCACGGTCATCGACTTGCCGTTGTCTTTGGGGCCGAGCTTGATGAAGAATGGCACCGCTCGTTTGGCCCAGTCGTCCGCATCGAGAAAACCTCCGGCGCCACCACCGAAGGTGCTGCGAAGCATGTCGGTGTCGATGATGCCGGGATTCATCGGAATGACGGCCACCTTGCCGCCGGTGTCCTGAGCGGTTGCCATGCTGAGGCCTTCGATGGCGTATTTCGTGGCGCAGTAGGGTGCGACATCTGCAGCGGTGCTGCGGCCCCAGCCGGAGGAGAAATTGACGATCACGCCACTGCCGCGTTTCAGCATCGCGGGCAGCAGATGGCGCATCATGGCGGCCGGACCTTTGATATTGATGTCGATGATGCGGCTGAACTCTTCCGCGCTCGTTTCCCACAGTGGGGCGTTCGGGTTGATGATGGCCGCGTTGTTCAGTACAAGGTCCGGCGGGCCGCACTTTTCGAGAATGACGGCGCAGAAGGCGGCGACCTCGTCTTCCTGCGAGACATCGCAGGTGCTGAAAAAGTGCGGTGCGGGCCAGCGCTGACCGAGTTCGGCGACGTGGATCGCATTGCGTCCGCAACCCGCGACTTGCCAGCCTGCATCGACAAAGAGCGGTACCATCGCCCGACCCAGGCCGCGAGTGCATCCTGTGATGACGACGGTTCTGGCCGGCTTCATCAGAACGTTGGCTTAAAGTAGCCGAGTCCGGCCAGTGCAGCGCCAACAAGCATCGCGATGAAGACCACCATCTGAGCGGAGATCACGCGGCGCTTCGCCAGCACGGGGAGAAAGCCGAGAACGAGCCAAAGGGCGAACTTCGCGATCACCCAGGGCTGCGTGTAGTAGGAGGGCGCGTCAGGTGGCAGCAGCTTCGAATACTTGGCCGCCATGCCGAATCCGGACACGAGGCTGATCACGAGGCCGATGCCATGCCATTTCATGGACTTCTTGGCCCCCTCGCTCGTGAGCAGGCCTCCGAAGCCGACGAACACAAGAATCAGGCCGATGAGATGGAGAAAATGGTAGGTTTGGAGGGTGAGCATGACGGTCTAATGGCGTATGTGAACGCTCCAGACAAGCTCAGGGATGCGATGATTTCGTTCCTGCGATGCTCAGGCAGCTGCTTCCACCTTCTCACCGGCGAGCTTGGCCGCGCGTTCGGCGAGTTCGATGTGGAACTGCTCGGGGGTCGGCTCGGCACCTTTGGTGCGGGTGCGCCCGAACCAGTCGGCGAAGATTTCGCCATCCTGACGCTCCGTTTTGAAGGCCTCAAGGAATTCGCGTACCTTGCCGGGGACGTCTTCGCCGAGCACGGTTTTGTACTCGAGACCGGCGAGTCGGTTGCCGCGGATGCTGCCGCCAACGAACATGGCATACTTGTTCGGCGAGCGTCCCACGAAGCCGAAGTCGGCGTTGTAGGGACGGCCGCAGCCGTTCGGGCAGCCGGTCATGCGGAAAAGGATCGGCTCGTTCTCGAGGCCGAGTTCGCGCAGCGTTTTGTCGATCTCATCCATGAAGCCGGGCAGCACGCGCTCGGATTCGCTGAGTGCCAGACCGCAGGTCGGCAGGGCGACACAGGCGTGGGCGACCTTGCGGGCGCGGGTCATGTCGTCGCTGTGGACGACGCCGTGTTTGGCAAGAATGGCATCCACGTCGGCTTTCTGCTCCGGCTTGACCTCGGCGATGATGAGATTCGTGTTCGGCGTGACGATGAAGGGCAGGTCGAGCGTCTTGGCGATCTCGGCGAAGGCGCTGCGGTAGTGCAGGCCGTCTTCACGGTCCACGATGCGGCCCATGCTGACATGGACGGCGCAGTAGAGCTTGCCGTCGCCCTGCTCGTGCCAGCCGAGGTTGTCCTCGACGGTGTCGAAGTGCAGTTCCTTCGGCGGCAAGGTTTCGATGCCGGGCAGGCGGCTCACGACTTCGGCACGGAAGCCGTCGAGGCCCATCGTCTGGACGGTGTACTTGAGACGGGCGTTTTTGCGCTCGGTGCGGTTGCCGTGATCGCGCTGCGTGGTGACGATCGCCTCGATGGCATCGACCACATTCGCACGCTTCGCATAAAGCAGCGGCTGACCGAGGAAGGGGCGCGTGGTGAGCTGGCCGTGGCTCATGCCGAAACCGCCGCCGACCGTGATGGTGTAGCCTTCGACCTGACCGTCCACGACATGCGGCACGAGGCCGACGTCCTGCGAGTAAACGTCCACATCATTGAGCGGCTGAATGGCCACGCCGATCTTGAATTTACGCGGCAGATAGACTTTGCCGTAAATCGGGTCGTCGCCTTCGGGAGCCTTGGTGACCTCGCGAACGGCGGGATTGACCTCGGGGTCCTTGATCCAGTTGGGATCGACCTTTTCTCCGTCGAGCCAGATGTCGGCGTAGGCCTGGCTGCGCCAGAGGAAGCGCTGGCTGATCTCTTCCGTGAGCTTCTGCGTGTCGGCATGGACGGCATCCTTTATCGGAGCGGCCGGACCCATGGTATTGCGCACGACGTCGCCGCAGGCGCCCATGGTGCTGAGGCCGCTGTGGCAGACGTTTGAGATGACTTCCTTGAGTCCGCCTTTGAGTACGCCGTGGAGCTGGATGCCCTGGCGGTTGGTGAGGCGCATGTTCCCAAACGCCTTCGTGCAAAGATCGTCATGGATGAGCCACTGCTTTGCGCTGATGCGACCGCCGGGCATCTTGCTGCGGATCATGAAGCTCCATGCTTTTTCCTCCTTGGCCTTGGTGCGGGCTGCGCGGACATCGCGGTCGTCCTGCTGGTAGGAGCCGTGGTGCTTCAGCAGGATGTTCGAGTCGTCCGGGATGTGGGACAGAGAGGTGTCAGCGAACTGTTCGGCCAATTGGCCGCGGAGACCGGCAGAGGCGAGTTTGATGTCTTCGGGGGATGCTTTGGACATGGAAAAAAGGTAGTGGGGGCGGGTGGGGAGCGGAGACTGCCCTAGAATGACACGAAAGCAAGCGGAGGCAAATGCTATTATCACAATAGTCTATCGGATTTATATAGAAATAATCCCGGCCATCATTTTCTGTCCTTCTCTCCCGAACGATGGCCAAAAGCCCATGCCTGTAGGGCGTGATGCCAATCTCGCCTTGCGCCTGAGTCTGGCAGCTTGTTGGCAGCAGAATCACAAAAATTGCTAGGCAAAAGCTGCTTTAGATCGTTCTCTAAGCTCCCGTCATGATCCACCGTCACCACCTCCTCGCACTCGTCGCGCTGACCACCTCAGCTTCCGCCGTTGATTTTGCCAGCCAGATCACGCCGATCTTCCGCAACAAGTGTTACGCCTGCCACAGCGTCACTAAAAAGGTGAAAGGCAAGCTGGCACTCGACAATGACAAGATTTCCGAACAGATCGGACCCGGCAACAACATCATCCCTGGGGAGCCGATGAAGAGCACCCTGTTCATCAGCTGCACGCTCGAGGACGACGATTCCGACGTGATGCCGCCTGACGGCAAGAACCGCCTGACAGACGCCGAAGTGGAACTCCTGAAGACCTGGATCGCCGAAGGTGCCAGCCTCACCGCCGGCGGACCCGCGCCGACTGCCGCTCCCGCCGCCATGCCGGCTGCCGGCGGCGGTCTCCTAAAGTGGACCAGCACCGACGGAAAGGTCATCGAGGCAGCCTTTGAGAGGTTGGAAGGCGAGGGTGTCGTCCTGACCATGCCGGGCAAGGGCAGCTTCCTCGTGCCGCTGAGCCGCCTCTCCCCCGAGAGCCAGGAACAGGCGAAGACGGCCACGAAGTAACGCAGACATCGAAATTCCCGAAAACGCCGCCGGGTGAACCGGCGGCGTTTTCATTTCAGCACGAAAGCGGACTCAGCCACGCGGCGACCGTTGATTTGCAGCTCCACGCGATGCCGGCCCGCGTGATGTTTGCGGGTGGTGAAATCGCGGATCACCTGCGTCTTGGTCAGATCGAGCGCCGCGCCGGCCGTGAGGTCCAGTTCCGTCCATTTGAAAACCTTTTCCGCACTCACACCGCGCGCCTTGACGTAATGAACCACGTAGTCAACGACCAGCCGCTGTGAACGCGATGACGTGGAGGTGATGGAGGCGGTCAGCGTGAGCCGCCCTCCGAGTTCCAGGCGTTGCGGCGATGCCTTCAGCGTCGCCTGAACCTCCGCCTTCCGACCGAAGCCGAACAAATCCAGCGCCCGGGGATGTCCGCGCTTGATCAGCGTGCGGCAGGCATGCTTCGCGATCCAGCGCAGATGCTCCCGGTCGAGATCCCATGCCGCGAGGCGGTCGAGCACCAGCTCGGGATGATCCTTGGTGATGTCATTGAAGTGGTTCGCCACCGAGCGACGGACATACGGCGAATCATCGTCCTTCAACGTTTCGAGAATCACCAGCGTCGGCGAAGGATCGCGCACCAGCTCAGTCAGTCGCATGCCCCAAGGCAGTCTCGGACGCGAGCCCTCGCTCGCGAGACGGCGCACATTTTCATCCGCATCCCGCGTCCATTGCCGCATTGTTTTGAGCGTTCGTTCTTGATCCGCGACGATGAACGGTCGGACCGCAAACTCGGCGGAACCGAACACGGTGAAGAAGCGCAGCGCCTCCAGCGAGAAATCGAAATCCTCGCCTCCGAAGGTCGCGACGAAGTCGGAGAGGAAAATCGCGACGAATTCATGTCCGAGCCTGGGCGCCAGTTTTTGGAGTGCACGCACCTGCTGCCGAAACGTGCCCGGCAGTGCCTCGCCAAGGGCAAGAGTACACTGATGCATCCTCTCCATGAGGCTGCGCTCCTCCAAGCCTTCGAACACCTGTTTCAAAAAACGCCTGGCGTCAAACTTCGGCGCGATCTCCGAAAGGTCGCGGGCAATGGACCGGTGGCGGCCTTCATCGAACCAGTCTTTGAGGGCGGCAGGAGGGGAGGGTTCGGAGGGCATGATGGAAGGGCGATCGACGCAGCGGAAGGCAGAGTGTGCGGGAACGGGCATTTGTCAGCAATTCCCACGCCCGCGGTTCGTTTTCAGACGGCCATGCACTTCCGAATTCTGCTTTCCGCCATTTTTTTCACCTGCACTTCGCTGCACGCCGCGCAGCCGAACGTCGTGCTCTTTCTCGTCGATGACATGGGCTGGATGGACTGCGGTGTTTACGGCTCGCAGTACTACGAGACGCCGAACATCGACAAGTTCGCGAAGCGGTCGATGCGTTTCACGAATGCGTATGCGCAGCCGCTGTGCTCGCCGACGCGGGCTAGCATTTTGAGCGGGCAGTACACCGCGCGACACGGGATCACGACGGCAAGCGGGCATCAGCCGCCGCAACCGGCGGGACATGTCTTTTTGCCGGAAACGGCGCCGCCGAATGCGCCGATGCTGCTGCCGGAGAGCAAGAACTACCTGGAGCCGTCACAGATCACTCTGGCGGAGACACTGAAGAGCGCGGGCTACCGCACGGCGCACATCGGCAAGTGGCATGTCGGACTCACACAGCCGTATTGGCCGGAGCAGCAGGGATTCGATGTGGCGTTCCACTGCCATCCCGATCCGGGCCCGCCGGGCGAGTATTTTTCGCCGTATGGCGTGGTGCCGGAGGGCAATCCGAACGCGAAGCAACGCGTCGGCACAATCACGGACGGGCCGGAGCATGAGTACATCGTGGATCGTCAGGCGGACGAGGCGGTGAAGTTCATCGACGCGAGCAAAGGCGGGCCGTTTTTCCTGAATCTGTGGTGCTATGGCGTGCATGGACCGTGGGGGCACAAGCTGGAGTACACGAAGTACTTCGCCGCGAAGAAGGATCCGACCGGCCGGCAGGGAAATCCGATCATGGCGTCCATGTTGAAGAGCGTGGATGACTGCTTCGGTCGCATCGTCGATGAACTCGACAAGCAGGGCATCGCCGACAACACGATCATCATTTTCTACTCCGACAACGGCGGCAACGCGCACAGCAACGTGCCCGGCACCGGCAAAACCGAGGCGGCGGAGAAGTTCAAAAGCGAGTTCCTGGCCGACTGGCGCAAATGGGCGGGAGATCAGCCGCCAACGTTCAACACGCCGCTGCGCGACGGCAAAGGCACGCTCTACGAAGGCGGCACGCGCGTGCCGCTGATGTGGGCCTGGGCGGGCAAGATCAAGCCCGGCAGCTTGAGCGATGCGATCGTGGGCCCCATCGACGTCTATCCGACGGTCATCGACCTGCTCGGCATCTCGAAACCGGAGCAGCAGAAGATGGACGGCGTGAGTTACGCGAAGGTGCTCAAGAGCGAAGGTGAACTCACTCGCGCCGCCTACTTCAACTACCATCCGCATGCCGGAGCCAACCGCGCCGGCGGTGTCTGGGTGCGCAGCGGAGACTTCAAACTGCTGCGCTGGTTTGGCAATCCGAGCACGCACGAGCTTTACAACCTGAAAGAGGACATCAGCGAGGCGAACGACCTCAGCGAGAAGATGCCCGACAAGGTGGAGGAACTCGACGCCCTCATCGACGGCTTTCTGAAAGACACCGACGCGCTGTATCCGCGTCCGAATCCTGCCTACAAACCCGTCGTCGCCAAAAACCCTGCGGCGAAGACCGATCCGCTGGACAACTGGAAGGAGCGCGGCTGCAAGGCCACGGTGAGCGAAGGCATCCTGACCATGAAAAGCACCGGCAAGCCCGGCGCGGCGTTTCTCGGTCATGGTATGGCGAAAATGAACGGCCCGGCGACGATCAAGATGCGAGTTCGCAGCGAATCGGGCGGCACTGGAAAGATCGACAGTCTGCCGAAGACCTCCGCCGACCCGACCTTGATTCACAGCACCCCGATTGAGATCAAAGCAGGCGACTGGCAGGAGCTGAAGGTCGAACTGCCCGAGAAAGGACCGCTCGGCACACTGCGGCTTTACCTGCCCGATGCGGAGATCGACTTCATCGAAGTGGCTCCGGCGAACGGCAAGGCGATGCGCTCCAACTTTTAATCCATCCCATGATCCGCCACACCGTCGCCTTTCGTCTCAAGCACGCACCCGGCTCCGACGCCGAGCGTGATTTCCTGCAGGCCGCCTGCGCTCTCGCCAAAATCAAAGGCGTTCAGAAGTTCGAGTGCCTGCGCCAGACCAGCGTGAAAAACCCGTTCGCCTTTGGCCTGTCGATGGAGTTCGCCGACGTCGCTGCCTACGCCCATTACAACGAGCACCCCGACCACGTCGCCTTCGTGCATGGCCGCTGGATACCCGAAGTCGCCGAGTTCATGGAAATCGACTACGAACCGCTGGGCGAGGGCGCCTGACGGAGCCTCACCGGTATTTGGACAATCCTTCCAGGTACTGCTGCGCGAGTTCGTTTTGAGGCCGCGTGAAGAAATCCGCGGCGGCTGAGGATTCCGCGACCTTGCCGGCGGCGAGGAAGACGACCCAGTCGGCGACCTTGCGGGCGAAGCTGATCTCGTGCGTGGCAAGGATGATGCTCTGTCCGGCTTCCGCGAGTTCGCGGATAACATCGAGCACTTCGCCGGTCATGACGGGGTCGAGGGCGGAGGTGGGTTCGTCGAGGAGAAGGAGTCGCGGCTTCGGCGCGAGGGCGCGGGCGATGGCCGCCCGCTGCTGCTGGCCGCCGGAGAGCTGGCTGGGGCGCTTTTCTTCGTGGCCTTCGAGCCCGAGACGATGCAGCAGCTCCAATGCCCGCTGGTTGGCCTGGGTTTCGGACATGCCATGCACTTCGCGCAGCGGGAGGGTGATGTTTTGCAGTGCGGTGAGGTGCGGGAAGAGGTTGTAGCCCTGGAAGACGAAGCCGTTTGCGCGACGTTCGGCGAGCGCGCCGTTTTCATCGTGCGGCAGCGTGCGCGCGTCGATGCAGACACTGCCGGCATCCGGCACCAGCAGGCTACCGAGCACGCGGAGCAGCGTGGACTTGCCGCCGCCGGAGGGCCCGAGCAGCGCGGTCACGCGGGCCTCGCCGCCGGTGGAAAAGGACGCGCCTTCGAGCGCGGCGTGTGCGCCGTAGCGCTTGGTCACGGCCTGCGTTTCAAGTTTCATACGCGAACCTCCCTTCCAGACGACGTGCCAAGTGCGAGAGCGGCAGAGTGACGATCAAATAGGCGAGCGCGAGCGGCAGAAAGCCCTCCAGCGGCTTGTAGGTGGCGGCGTTCATGATCTTCACCTTTTGCACGAGTTCCTCGATGCCGATGACGGAGAGCAGCGAGGAGTCCTTGATCAAGGAGACGAGCTGTCCCGTCGTGCCGGGCAGGGCGCGTCGAAGAGCCTGAGGGATGATGACAAAGCGATAGGTCTGCACCTTGTCGAAGCCCACTGCCCGTGCGGCCTCAAGTTGCGATGCGCTGATGCTCTCCACAGCGCCGCGAAAGATCTCCGCCAGATACGCGCCCTCAAAGCAGCCGAGCAGAATGATGCCGGTGAAGATCGGCTGGTCGATGCGCAGGGCGTTGGCGATGATGTAGTGGCCGATGAGAAGCTGGACCAGCAGCGGCGAACCGCGCACCAGTTCCACCACGCCGCCGCAAAACATCCGCACCGGCACCCACGGCGATCGCCTTCCGAGCATGAGCAGGAAGCCGAACGCGACGCTCACGACCATGGCGACGAGCGAGAGGCCCATAGTGGTCAGCCAGCCGTAGCCAAACTGCTGCCGGTAGCGCCACACGCCGTCCCAGCTCCACCGGTAGGCGACGCTGGAAAAAAGCGCGTAGAAAGCCGCCGAGGCGAGCACCAGCAACAAGAGCGCGTAAAATGCGCGGCGTGCAGGTGAAACGGTGCTGTCGGGAGTTGCGGGCAAGACGCGGGGATTTACGCCGGAAAGCGGCGGTTTGTCCCGCTGATTCTCACTTCGCCGAGGTGGCGATCAGCGCAGGCCTCGCCGTCCGGGCCTGAAGAAACAGCGTCACGCCCCGGGCGATGCCGGTCGCGACCTGATCACGATAGGACTCCCTTTTCAGCCTGGCGGACTCGCCCGCACTGGTGATGAACCCGCACTCCACCAAAATCGCGGGACACGCCGCCTGCGATACAACGGTGTAACTCCGCTCTTTGGCACCTCGGTCGCCCGCTTTCGTGGCCTCACACACCCGGCGCTGCACGGCGGCGGCGAAATCGGCGGAGTCACCGCGCCTGCCGCCTGACACGGCGGAAAATTGACGGGCCGACAACGGCGTGGTGTCCGCAAAATAGGTTTCGATGCCTTCGGCGTCGCCGCCGGAGCCGTCGGTGTTGAGGTGAACGCTGACAAAAGCGTCCGCCTGATGCCTGGCGGCAAAGGCGGCGCGCTCTTCGAGCGGCAGGAAGGCATCAGTATCACGCGTGGTGATCACCCGCAGTCCGGCGGAGAGAAGTTCGCGCTTCAAGCGCCGCGCCAGGTCGAGCGCGAGATCTTTTTCGATGATGTCATTCGCCACCGCGCCGCCGTCGTGCCCGCCGTGTCCCGCGTCCACAATGACCAGCGGAGCGGTGTGATCCCAGCGCGGAAGCGCGGGAGCGGGCCGGGCCGCATTCCGCTCCTCCAGCCAAACCAGGGACGCGGCACTGCCCGCCAGCGAGGCAAAGGCGACGAAGGTCTGGAACGAGAGAGCGATAAAATGGCGAAATTTCAAAATTATATTCAGTTATATAAAATATTTGATTGAATTAACAATCGAATTTTCTACAATAGTCATATGAAAACGCTGCCCACCGCCGCCTGTGTGCTGAAGCACTTTATCGTTTTTTGCGGCACCGCCCTGCCCGTTTCGGCGCAAGTTTCCAATCGTTACAACGTCCCGCCCCCCCCTGGGTATCCAGCCTCCCCCGCCGCGATCCAGGCACCAGCCTACAATCCCGCGGCCTACCCGCCTCCTCCCGGATACGGCACCTCCACTGCGTCACGGCTGCCTGCGAAGCCCGCAGCCGCCAAAACCAGCACCAAGCCATCAAGCTCTTCAAAAAAATCCAGCGCGGGACCTCCGCCGCCTCTCTCCTCCAAAGTTTACGGCCCGTCAGGCGATATCAGCAGCCAGGTGGCCAGGCTTCAAGACAGCGACAAGGTGCAGAACATCCGCCTTGGCGAACTGGAGCGCGATGTGAGCAGCATCAAACGCGGCTCGAAGAGCTCCGGCACCACCTACAACGGCGGCACGGACCTCGCCGCCCACACGACTTATGTCGCACGACCCGGGGACACGCTCTGGCGCATTGCCACCACGCACCGCGTCAGCGTGGGCGAGATTCAGCAGCTGAACCGAATGACCGGCGAGGAGGTCCTTGTCGGCCAGACGCTGCTGGTCCCCTCCCCTCACCGCCTCAGTTCCCCGACCACGACGGCCAGCTACAAGCCCTCGACACCCGGCGGTTCCGGCCCCGTGACCTCGGGCACCTCCTCCTACACGGTGAAAAAAGGCGACAGCCTGAAGGCCATCGCCATCCGCCACCGGATGACGACAGCCGAACTCGCCAGCGCCAATCGCATCAAGAATCCGGACAAGATCTACGTCGGTCAGCGCCTCAAGATTCCCGGTTCGACCGCTTCCGTGGCGGCTTCACCGTCCACGTCCGAAACCGTGCCGCTGCCCGGTTTCGGTGTGGAAAACTTGCCCCCTCCTCCGAGCCCGGCCAGCCTGGCGCCGCCTCCCGCACCCGCACCCGCCCCCGCTCCGCCGCCGGCCCCTTCCTCATCTGCTCTGGACTCCCATCGCGGCATTCTGGCCTACCGCGTGGATCGCTCGGACACGATCGAGAGCATCGCCACGCAGTTCAGCACCACGCCGGAGCGCATCCGTGAAATCAACCGCCTCGATGCCAGCACGCCGCTCAAACCCAACGACGAAATCATGGTTCCCGCGATGGGTGCAGTTTCGGTCAGCCGGTAGGCGCAGGTGAGTGAACGGAGCGCGAGCGGTGTCGAAGACCACTCGCTGGATTTCCGGCCCAGAGCTCACAAATCCCCACCAAACAGGCGAGTAGGCTAAAGCCATACTCGCGCTCCAACTCACAGCACTTATTTCCCGCTCGCCCACTTCGCGGCGTTGGTGAGGATCTGCTGGTAGGGCTTCAGGTCGTGGACGCGTTCGTCGTGACCGAGCGCGATGCCGACGACCTTGGCCTTCGGATGCTCGGTGATCCACACGCTGGGGTGCGAGGCCTTGAATTTGTCGCTGGGGCTGGTTTCGGCGAGGACCGTGATCTTGGCGGTGCCGGCGGGGATTTTGTCGGGCTCGGCGTTCACGTAATAGAGCTCGTCCTCGACGGTGAAGCTGGCGGGCACGCCGGCCATGATCGGATGATCGGCTTTCACGGCCTTCACGTCGAAGGGATGAATCTTGTCGTGGCCGCGTGCGCCGCCGCCAACGATCTGCGCGTTGAGTTCGGGCCAGTTGGCGAAGCCATACCAGGTGCCGGGATGCAGCATGATGATTCCCTTGCCTGCGGCGGCGAAATCGAAGAGCGCTTTGCGATACGCGGCGGTGTCGAAGAATTTCCGGTTCACGCTGATGATGGCGACGTCGGCGTTCGCAAGTTCCTTGGCGGCCTGGTCGCGGTCTTCGGTGTAGTTCACGGTGAATCCGGCGGCCTTGAGCGTGGCGACATCCGTTTTGCCAAAGAACTCGGCGAAGTTGTGCGAGGAACCACCGCCGATGACGAGCACCTTGGTCTTGCCGGTTTCCCACACGACCGGTGCGGCGGGAACGAGCGGACCGTCGCCAGGACCACCGGCTTTCGGAGCATCTTCAGGCTTCATGTTGGCGGTGGCGTCGTTCTTGGCCTTGCCTTTGCCTTTTCCCTTCGCGGGACCGCGGGCGGGCGGCGGCGGGCGTTTGGAGACATCGGCGCTGCCTGCAGCAGGACCGCGGCCTTCGATGTCGGCGGTGATGGCGGCGACGACGGGCACGGTCTTGTTTCCGGCGGGGCTTTCGAGGATGAGGGTCTTGGCGATGCCTTTCTTGGTGAGCTCGAGCGTCAGCAGGCGCATCTGCTGGCCGTCGGTGAGGCCTTCGACGTACTTCGATCCGGGCACTTCGACGGGACGGATGTAATCGGAGAAATGGACGCCGTTGATGAAGGTGAACTCCTCCTTCTCACCGCTTTCATACACGACGGTGGCCTTGAGCGCGGGAGCTTCCTCGCCCACGGCGGGCCAGCCCCATCCGGAGATGCCGCTGAGGAGTTGCAGTCGTTTGGTTTCGACGTTGAGGGCCACTTCGACCTTCGCAGGGAAGGTCTGGCTGTGGTTGTTCGGAGCGGGGCCGCCTTTGAGCACGATCAGGTTGGCACCGACGCTGGACTTAGCCGGATCCTGAATGAAGAAGGGCACGCCTTCGACCTTCACATTGCCGAATTTGACCAGCTTCACGCGCCCGCCGCTCTCGCTCGAGTTGGCGAAGACGCCGTCGCGGCTGTCGGCGGTGTAGGCGTCGGCGAGGTGGATGATGCGGAACTGCTTCATCGCATCACCGCAGATGAAGGCGAGGATGTCGCGCAGCGGCTCGGGGCCGAGCGCATCGAGTCCTTCGGGCATGAGGCTGCGCTGGGTGTTCTCACGCTTGTCGATGTCGCTCTTCGCGATCTCGCGGACGCCGGTCTGCGTGGCGAGCGTGACGGTGGCGGTGTTTTCGCTGGTGACGACGCCTTGCAGCAGTTCGCCCTTCTTCGTGGTGATGTTGAAGGCCCAGAAGCTCGGATCGACCTCGCGGTTCGGATCGACGATGTGAATGAGCAACTCGGCCGGGCCATGCGCGCCCATGCCATCGAGCGAAGGACCGACGGGTGCGCCGATGTCGCCAAGCTTGTGGCACACGGCGCAGGCGGCGGTGAAGAGCATTTTGCCATTCGCCACGTTGCCGGGTTTTTCGACCTCCGGCGTGAGCTTCGCGATGATGGCGTCCTTGGCGGCGTTGTTGATTTTGAAGAGGTCGTTCGCACGTTTGGCGATCTGCTTGTTCGGATGCGAGCGCAGCCGCGCGACATCGCCGGGGGCGAACGTCTTCGGATCAATGGTGCCGGCCTTCACGGCATCGAGCAATCCGCGTGTGGCCTCGGGGCGCTTCAGGATGGCTTCGAAGGCTTGGGTTCGTAGTTCGGGCTTCAGCCCGCTCAACGATGGCACAATTGCCTCAACGCCTCCGCTCTCATCCAGAGCGGCGATGATGGCGGCCTGGAGTGCTGGCGGAACATCCGGACGGGCTAAAGCCCGAACTACCAGCGCGCTTGAATCGCCTCCGACGGCGACCAGGCCCTTCGCGGCATTGATGCGTGCGTCAGTGGGCGCGGCATTGTCGGCCAGCGTGGTGTCAAGCTTGGCGAGCTGCGTTTTGACTTCACCGGCGAGCGCTCCGCCTTTGTCCCACTTCGTCACGAGCGGCAAGGTCGCTGCGGCGAGGGTGGGTTGAGCGAGGAGCTTCTTCAAAGACTCCGTGAGGGCGGGTGAAATCGCGGGCGCGTCATTCACGTTCGCGGCGATGCCGCGGAGGATGGCGGCTTTGATGGCGTCGGCATTCGCATCGGCATTCGCGCAGGCGGTGATGAGTTTCTCGGCACTCGCGGGCAGCGCGGACGGAAGAAGGGCGCTGACGAAGGACGGAAGGGATTCAAAGGACTCCAGCGACAGCGCGGCGGCGATGACTTCTGGGGCTTTGTTAGAAGCGGCGGCGATAAGAGCAGATCGTGACCAATCATCTTTGGCGGCAGCGTAGGCCTTTACGATAGAATCGGGAGAATGGGTTTGTGCTGTCTGATAAAGCATCAGAGCAGCGCTGCCCTGTTCGATTGTGTTCTTTGACTTTGGACCAGGTGCCTTCGCTTCCTTGTGCTGCACCTTCCAGATGCGGCCGTAGTAGTGGTCGCGGTCGGGGCGGACGGCGGCATTCGCCGGGCCGTGGGTGGGGCCGCGGGTGTCGTTGTGGATGACGGCCTGATTGCAGAAATCGACAACATACAGCGCGCCATCGGGACCGACGCGGACTTCGATGGGACGGAACCAAAGGTTTCTGCTGCGAATGAACTCGGTCTGCTCACGGCCGGGCTCGCGATGCGCCTTGTAGGTGACGCCGTCGGGCTCGACCATGAAGTGGCTGACGATGTTCAGCGTGGGCTCGGTGGTGAAGTAGCCGTAGTTCCACTTCGCTGGCCAGGCACCGCCTTCGTAAATCGCACAACCAGCGGCGGCGGTGTAGCTGCCCACCTGGTCGATCTGCACATAGGCCTGCTGCTCCCAATGCATGGCCGGATACGTCGGCTCGCGCGGCAGCATGCCGTTCGTGCCGCTGACGCCGGGCAGTTTGCCCTTCGCGAGCACATACTCCGGCAGCACGACATGGATGAAGTGATTGCCGCTCGTAGGCTGCGTGTAGAAAACCTGGCCGTCGGTGGTGATGTCGAGGCCCCAGGTGTTGCCGCCACGTGAGGCATACTGCTCGAAAGCGATGCCGTCCGGCTTGAAGCGCACCACACCGGCGCCGATGGGACCGAAGCCCTTGCTGCCGTCACCGGACTTCACGTCGTCGGTGCTGGAGTAACCGTGCGTGGCATACACCCAGCCGTCGAGGCCCCAGCGCATGTTGTTGATGACGGCGTGCGTGTCGCGCGTGCCGAGGTTCGTGTAGAGTTTGGTGCGCTTGTCGGCCTTGTCGTCGCCGTTGCTGTCTTCGAAGTACCAGATGTCCGGCGCGGCGCAGACGATGATGCCGTTTTTGTAAAACACGCTGCTGGTGGCGAGCTCGATCTTGTCGGCAAAGACCTGCTTCTTGTCCATGATGCCATCGCCGTCGGTGTCGGTGAGAATAGAGACGCGGTCCATCGGATCGCGGTTGTATTTGCCGGGCTCGACGGAGCCGCTGTCCTTCCACGCCTCGACATTCGCCTGACGCAGGCCGTTCGGATACTCGGGCGTCTCGACAACCCAGAGGCGGCCTTTCTCATCCCAGTCGATGTTCATCGGGTTGTTGATGAGCGGCTCGGCGGCGACGAGCGAGAGATTGAACTCGGGATGCACTTCGAGCGCCTTCGGCAGTTCCTTCGGGCTCGGGCAGCCGCCTTCCACGTAGCGCAACGCAGCGCCCATCTCGTTCGGTTTGCAGAACTCGTCCACGTTGTCGCGCTTTCCGGCCCAGGCGATGCCGCGCAGGATCATGGTGCGGACGCCGTTGTGGCTGAAGTTCTTGAACCAGTGACCGGGGATGCAGGTGAAGGAGCGATACTTGTCCTTCTCATAGGTCCACACCTGCGGCTGGATGTCGTAGATGTTCACGCCTTTCTTTTTCGCCACGGCCTCGGCGGCGCGTGCCTGCGCTTCATTGTTGCCCCCTTTGACCTGCGGCGTGTTCGGCGTGTAGGCAGCGGCGAGGATCTTCGCCTCGGGCAGCAGGTCCATGTCGTAGTAGATCTCGTCGTCGATGTCGAAGTTGCTGATGTCCTTCGTGATCGGATTTTCACGGTCGGTGAAGTAGAGGCTCATCGGCGCTTCCAGCCATTTCGTCTGCCCGAAATGCCACGAACCGCCGATGATTGTCTTGAACCAGTCATGATCGCGCGACACCGCCGCCGCATGGATGACCACCAGGCCGCCGCCGCGCTTGAGGTACTCCATCAGGTTCTTGCGCTCCTCGCCGATCTTGATGTTTCCGGCTTCTTGGGCGTGGAGGATGAGCACGTCCGTCTTGTCGAGTTGCTCCTTGGTGGGGAATTCGAGCGAGCCGTCGGCCTTCGCACCGCGTTCATTCAGCAGCGGCACCCAGTCCTTCAAAAACTGCGGGAAATCATGCGCGCCGGGAGCATGCGATTTCGCGCCGGCACGGATGAAAACGCGGAGCGGCTCGGCGGCAAATGACGAATGCGGAATGACGAATGACGAAGCCAGAGCAAGGCTGAGGAGGAGGCGTTTCATGGTTGGCTGGATGGTAGGCAGAACCAACGCGTCCTGTGAAGCCCGTTTTCGCACGCTGCACTATCGGAAATGCACATGAAGCCGCCGAAGCGGCGCTCCACGCGGTCCCGGGGCGTTCACATGGATCGCATCACGGTCCCAGCCCGGAGGCGTGCGACGGTAGTCCTGCTCTTTGATCTTGAGCCGATTTCCGGTTTCGCGATCGAAGTAGTCTTTCGATATTTCCTCGGGCACGGAGTCGCTGGTGACGTCGGTCCATTCGTTCATCAACTTCGCGAGGCGTTGTTTGACCGAGGCGTAGTTCGGATCGTCGGCGAGGTTGTTCAACTGGAGCGCATCGGCGTCGGTGCGATAGAGTTCTACCGAGGGACGCGGCGCGAGGAAGACATCCGCCTGCGCAGGTGTGAGCTTGCCGGCATCACGCACGGCGCGCAGGCTTTGGAACGAAGGCGAGTGCACGGAGTCCGCCGGGCCCTGCCACGCGAGCTGCGGACGCGCATTGACGATGTAGAGGAAGCCTTCCGAACGCACCGAGCGGCCATGCGCTTCGTAGTCATGCCAGTTGTGCTCGGAGAAGGCGTGCTTTCGCGGCGCGGCCTCGGGATTTTCAAAGAGCGGCGTAAAACTGACGCCCTGCATCGTCGGCGGCGTCGCGACGTTCGCGAGCGAGAGGATCGTCGGCGCGATGTCGATGGCACTGACGAGGTTCTGCGTCGCGGTGCCCGGTTTGGAGATGCCCTGCGGCCAATGCGCAACAAACGGCGTCTTCATGCCCGAATCATGCAGCCGCGTCTTCGCACGTGGAAAGGGGCGGCCATTGTCGGCCATGACGAGGACGAGCGTGTTGTCGAGAGCGCCTTCTTTTTCCAATTCGGCGACCACGCGGCCGATGTAGTGATCAAAACGCGTGATCTCATTGTAGTAGGAGGCGAGGTCGTCGCGCGTAGCAGCATCGTCGTTCAAATACGGAGGCACGATGACCTTCGCGGGATCGTGCTTCGGGCCGTAAAGCTCGGCATTCCAGTCCTTGTCGCCGTCCCAGGCGCGATGCGCATCGAGCGCCGCAAACCAGAAGAAGAACGGCTTCTCCTTCGGACGCTCCTGCACCGTCTTCAACCAGGTGGCGTGTCCGCCCTTGTTGCCGGGACCATTGCCATTTCCCACGAGGTCAAAGGGTTCCGGTTGCGCTTTTTCACCCGCCGCCGGCTTGTCGGCGGTCATGTGATGCTTGCCCACCAGCGCCGTGTGATAGCCCGCCTCGCGCAGCAGGCGCGGAAACCACGGCAGATGCGCGGCGATGGGCTGATGCAGCTCCGAGGCGCGGCCGTTGTTGTGCGGATAACGGCCGGTGATGATGCTGGAGCGGCTGGGACTGCAACTGCTGGCCACAAGGATCGCCTCATCAAAACGCCGACCGTTTGCAGCGAGACGATCGATGTTTGGCGTCCGCGCCGCCGCATTGCCGTAGCAGCCAAGATCATTCCAGCTCACGTCATCGGCGATGAAGAGAATCGCGTTCGGACGATCCGCCGCGTGAGCGAAGGTGGCGATGAAAAGGGAAAGGAGAAGGATGCGAGTCATGGGCAAAATCACTTCTTCGCCTTCTTCTTTTTCTTCGCGGGTGCTTCGGTCCCAGGCGGGGCGCCATTCAGATCGGCGAGAAGACGACCCACATAGCCGGAGAAGCGGCCGTCGGGAGATTCGCCTTTCGAGGGCAACGTCTTGAGCTGTTCTGCGATCGGCTTCGCCTTAGCGCCAAGATCGCCGATGGCGTTGAGGGCGCTGATCGAAGTGAAGACATTGTGCTGGCTCCAGTTGGCGAGATTCACGAGCGCAGGCAGCGCGGCTTCGCGGTCGGAATCGTTGCCGTATTTGGCAAGCGCCCAGTTGGCGGCGACCTGCACGTAGGTGGAGCTGTCCTGGGTGCCTTTCACGAGTTCGTCGTGGGCGGCGGCGACACCATCGGCTCCGCGCATGAGGATGCCCATGGCGCTCCAGTAGCGGATGGCGTTGTCGCTGTCGGTGAAACCGGCTTTGATGTCGGCGATGGCATCGGACTTCAGCGAAGTCGCTTCGCCGGCGGCTTTCATGATGCGGGCGAGCGGGTAGAGCTTGTCATCGTGGCCCATGTCGTAGGGCGTGGTGCCTTCGGAGCGCTGGTGCATCTCACCTTCGGGCAGCAGACCGACGTCGCGGATTTTCAGGACGAGCGCTTCCTGCGCCGTGCGCATTTTGGCAAGCGTTTCGGCGTGCTCCGGCTTTGCGGCGAGGTTGTGGACTTCATCAGGGTCGCTTTGCAGGTCGTAGAGCTCCTCGGGATCCTTCGGCTCCTTCCAAAAGATCGACTGCTCGGGCGTGAGCTTGCCTTCGTCGTAGAGCTTCCGCCAGACGGCGGTGCTGGGCGTTTCAAACTGATAGGCCACGTGCTGCCCCTGCGAGAGATGCGGCATGTAATTGCGCAAATAGACGAAGCGACCGTCGGTGACGCTGCGCACGCAGTCGTTGCGCTCGTCCATGCGGCCGCGAAAGCCATAAACGAAGGGCTGCGGCTCGGATTGAAATTTTCCAGCGAAGGCATGGCCCTGCATCCACTCCGGCGGCTGCACGCCGATGATGCTGAGCAGCGTGGGCGCAAGATCGACGAAGCTCACGAGGCGGTCGGACTTCACGCCGGGCGCGTATTCCTTCGGCGCGAGGTGCTTCCATTTCTCGGGGAAGTAAACGACCATCGGGACGTGCAGGCCGGAGTTGGAAGGCCAGCGCTTGTTGCGCGACATGCCGCTGCCGTGGTCGGCGTAGTAAAACACGATCGTGTCTTCGGCGAGACCCGCGTCTTCGATTTCCTTCAGGCGCCTGCCCGCGGAAGCATCGGCAAGCGTGACCTGGTCATAATATTGCGCCCAATCCTGCCGCACTTCCGGCGTGTCGGGATGATAGGCCGGCACGCGCACCTTCGCCGGATCATGAATGGCAACGTGCGGACGTTTGCGGAGCTGGCTCTCATGGCTGCAGGTTTCGTTGAAGATGGCGAAGAAGGGCTGGCCGTCCGTGCGCTTCTTCCAGTGTGCGTTGCCGGAGGATTCGTCCCATACGCCCTCGGGCTTTTCGAGGTTGTAGTCCTCCTTGCTGTTGTTCGTGCAGTAGTAACCGGCCTCGCGCAGGAACTGCGGATACATCTTTGTGCCCTTCGGCATCGGCACCATG
Organism: uncultured Prosthecobacter sp.; assembly: GCA_964452755.1. GTDB lineage: Bacteria > Verrucomicrobiota > Verrucomicrobiia > Verrucomicrobiales > Verrucomicrobiaceae > Prosthecobacter. The sequence continues at coordinate 205,801 of CAYVQY010000006.1, forward strand.
CTGCGCATGTGCTGGCCGCCGGTGGAGGGCGAGTACATGCCCGCGATGATCGTCGTCCGCGCTGCGGCGCATACCGGTCCGTTCGACCAGCAGTGCTTGAAGAGCATGCCCTTCGCCGCAAGCGCATCCACCACCGGCGTGTCGGCATAGGTGTCGCCATAGCAGCCCATGTGCGGGCCATGGTCCTCGCTGGTGAGCCAGAGAATGTTGGGACGCTGCTCCGCAGCGAATGACGAAACCAGAATGAGGAATGACGAAAGGAGGAGGCTCAGGAGCTTCATGGGGCGGTTGGAACGAAGGCTTGGCGGGCGATCCTTCACCTCAATGCAGTTCCATGGACAAAGCCGCCGCCGGGATTGTGCTGCACGACCGCAGCGGATAGACGGTGTCGCCGACGGGCGATTTCTGTGCGTCAATCATCACGCAATGAACCTCCGCCACGAACTTCAGGCCGAATACGCCCGCTACCGCACCCGCCGCTGGTTTTTCAAAGACTGCGGCGTGGGCCTGGCGAGCATCGCGGCGATGGATCTGATGCGTGGCAACGCGGCGGCGGCTCCGGTGAGTCCCCTGGCGGTCAAGAGACCGCATTATCCGGCGAAGGCCAAGCGCGTGATCTACCTCTTCATGGGTGGTGCGCCGAGCCATCTGGAGCTGTTCGACAACAAGCCGGAGCTCGCGAAATGGGACGGCAAGCTGCCGCCGCCAAACCTGCTCGAAGGCTACCGAGCGGCGTTCATCAATCCGAACAGCAAGCTTCTCGGGCCGAAGTTCAAATTCGCGCGGCACGGCCAGAGCGGCGCGGAATTGAGCGAACTGCTGCCCCACACGGCAAAGATCGCCGATGATCTGACCATCGTGCGCTCGATGAAGACCGACGCCTTCAATCACGCGCCGGGACAGATTTTGATGAGCACCGGCTCGCAGATCTTCGGGCGTCCGAGCTTCGGCGCGTGGACGCTGTATGGTCTCGGCAGCGAGAACGCGGACCTGCCCGGCTACGTCGTGATGCAAAGCGGTCAAAAAGGCCCCAGCGGCGGCATGAGCAATTTCGGCTGCGGCTTCCTGCCCACCGTTTATCAAGGCGTTCCCTTCCGCAGCAGCGGGGAGCCGGTTCTCTTCCTCAACAATCCGCAGGGCATCGATGATGCCACGCAGCGTGACACGCTCGACGTTTTGAAACAGCTCAACGAGGAGCGACTCGATGTCGTCGGCGATCCTGAGATCGCCAGCCGCATCAACAGCTTCGAACTGGCCTACCGCATGCAGCAGACCGCACCGGAGCTGATGGACATCTCGAAGGAGCCGAAGCACATCCTCGACATGTATGGCGCGAAGCCGGGCGAGGCCTCGTTTGCCAACAACTGCCTGCTGGCGCGTCGCCTTGTCGAAAGCGGTGTGCGCTTCGTGCAGCTCTTCCACGAAGCGTGGGACCACCACGGCGGCCTGGTGAACGGATTGAAAACGCAGTGCGGCCTGACCGACCAGCCCTGTGCCGCGCTGGTGCGCGATTTGAAACAGCGCGGCCTGCTCGACGACACGCTCGTCATCTGGGGCGGTGAATTCGGCCGCACGCCGATGGTGCAGGGCGGCAACGACGGTCGCGATCATCATCCGAACTGCTTCAGCATGTGGTTCGCCGGCGGCGGCATGAAACCGGGCTTCACGCTCGGCCAGAGCGATGAATTCGGCTTCAACACGACTGAAGATCCCGTGCACGTGCACGACCTGCACGCCACGCTGCTGCATCTGCTCGGCTTCGAGCACACAAAGCTCAATCAGCGCTTCCAGGGCCTCGACATGAGGCTCACGGGTGTCGCGGGCGAACTGGTGCCGAAGCTGCTGGCGTGAGTCAAGGAGTGACGCATCCTGCCGTCAGGATGTGATGGCTGGAAGCCATCACTCCTTGGTCAAATGCCGTAGCCGGCGCGATAGGCCTTGTGGATGATGGCGTCTGCTTCGGGCGTGTTCGGTGATTTGAGGGTGCTGGTGTCCCATTCGACGCGTTTGCCGAAGCGGACGGCGAGAAGGCCGACGAGCAATGATTCGGTGAAGGGCGCGGAATACCAAAAGCCGCTCTTGGCATCCTGCGGGTTGCCGGTTTTGCAGGCTTCGAGGAATTCCTGACGGTGGCCGTTCTGGCAGCGCGGGATCGTCTTCGCGGGGATGACGAACTGCTGCATCTTCGTCTCGGGCACGATGCGCGGTGTGCCGCTCCAGCCGCCGGCGAGGATGCAGCCTTTGTCGCCGACGAAGTAGATGCCGTTGTCGCCGAGGTTGCGCGTCTCTTCGAGTCCTTCGGGACGTGGCGGGAGCTTGCCGCCGTCATACCAGACCATCTTCACCGGCCCGCGACTGCCTTTGGCCGGGAAATGATACGTGATGATGCTCCACATCGGATAGGACTGGTTGTTATTCGGGCCGTTCTCGGCTTCGACCCAGTCGGGCGCGTCGAGATCGAGCGCGTAGAAGGCGGGGTCAGCATTGTGTACGGCCATGTCGCCCAGCGCACCGCAGCCGAAGTCCCACCAGCCGCGCCACTTGCGCGGGCAGAAGTCGGGATGATACGGGCGCTCCTTCGCGGGGCCGAGCCACAGGTTCCAATCGAGGTTCTTTGGCACCGGCGGCGTGTCAGTGGGATAGCTGCGCCCCTGCGTGTCCCAGAATTTGCCTGGACGATCCGACCACACATGCACCTCGGTCACCTTGCCGATGGCACCCGCGTCGATCCACTCGCGCGTGAGGCGGATGCCCTCGCTGGCATGGCCCTGGTTGCCCATCTGCGTGACGCGGTTGGTTTCCTTCGCCACGTCGCGCATCGCACGCGCCTCCGCGATGGTGTGGGCGAGCGGTTTCTCGACATAAACGTGAAGCCCGGCACGCATCGCCATGATGCTGGCGGGCGCGTGCACATGATCCGGCGTGGCGACGAGCACGGCATCGATGTCCTTCTGCTTGTCGATCAGTTCGCGGTAGTCGCGATACAGCTTCGCTCCGGGATACTTTTTGATCGTGCCGGCGGAGTGATCGAGATCCACATCGCAGAGCGCGACGATGTTCGCGAGGCCGGTGGAATCGAGATCACGGATGTCACCGCCGCCTTGTCCGCCGATGCCGATGCAGCCGAGGTTCACCTTTTCACTCGGCGGCGTGAAGCCGGGTCCGCCAATCACATGACGCTCGACAATTTGGAAGCCGAAAGCGGCGGCGGCGGCGGTTTTGACAAAGCGGCGGCGGGAGGAGAACGGAAGAGACATGCGCCAGCAAACGGGTTGCCATCGTATCCTCTTGCGGCTTGGCTGAAGCACACCCCCCCTCGAAGACTATGAAACGCCCCTGGAAAGATGTCTCCGTCCCTTTGCGGGACGGCATGATTCACTGGCCCGGTGACCCCGAGTGCCGCATCCAGCGCGTGAACCGCATGGAGGACGGCGCGGTGTGCAACCTCACGCACATCACGATGAGCGCCCATACCGGCACGCACATGGATGCGCCGCGGCATTTCATCGCCGACGGCATGACCATGGAGCAGATGCCGCTGGAGGCGGTGATCGGCCGCTGCCGCGTGTTTGAGCTCGACTGCGAGAATCAGATCACGGCGGAGGACTTGAAGAAGCTCAAGCTGTCCCATGGCCAGCGTGTGCTGTTCAAGACGCGTAATTCGACGCGAAGCTGGGCGATGACCGAGTTCGACAAGGACTTCATTTCCATCCGGGCCGATGCGGCGCAGTACCTCGTCGATCAAAAAATCATGACCGTCGGCGTCGATTACCTCAGCATCGGCGGCTACGAGAAGGACGTGGTCGAAACGCACCAGATCATGCTCGGCGCGGGCCTATGGGTGATCGAAGGCCTCAATCTGGCGGACATCACCCCGGGCTACTACGACATGATCAGCCTGCCCATCAAGCTCGAGGGCGCGGACGGCGCTCCGTGTCGGGTGGTGCTGCGTTAGCGGCCGCGGCGCTTCATTTCATCGCTCGCATTGTCGAGGATGCGGCGCTCTTCTGCGGTGAGGCTTTGCATGCCGTGGTGGCTGATTTTGTCGAGGATGTCATCGACGGTCGGTGTTTGGCTCTTTGGGGCCTGCGCCGGCTTGCGGTCCTTGGGTGCGGGTTTCGGCATCGTGGGCAGCTTCAGTTCTCCTTTTTCGAAGCGGATGAAGGCGTAGGCCGTGCCGACGTTCGCGGCGAGCAACAGCAGGGAGGACCAGTCGCGGGCGGCGAGGCTGCCGAGGGCGTTCACGCCGACGAAAACGGCGGCTAGCAGCCATGCGTCGATGGTGAGGATGATGATGCTGATCTTGGCCCGGGGATAAAGCGTGGCGAAGGCGATGAAGACGCCGAATTCGAGCTGCATCATGCCCGCACAGGCAAAGGAGCGCACGCCGAGGAGGCCGAAGACGGAGACGAGCAGCGGGGAGACGAGCAGAAGGAGCAGGAGAAGATTGACGAAGGATCGGCGGCCCAGATGGCGCTCCACGGCCTCCCCGAAACTCCACAGCAGGTAGCAGCCGAGCAGCGTCCACAGGCTGGGAGGATTGACCAAAACATAGGTCAGCGGCGTCCAGATGTGGAGCTGGCCGAAAGCCTGATCAAACGTGAAGACAAAGTGCCCGATCACCTCGTAGCCGAGCACGGCGGTGACGATCATGCTGGCCACGCCGACGAGCGCGATGATGGCTGCGAGATAGACCGGATGCTGCTTCCACCAGGTCAGCGGGAGGCGGTCTTGGGATTCGGGGAGCCAGGCTTTGAACATGGGAGGAAGGGATTCATTTCCGCAGTCGATCGACGAGTACGGCACCGAGGATGACGAGGCCGAGGACGATCTTCTGGCTGTTGCTTTCGATGTTGGTGAGGTTCATGCCGTTTTCGATGACGGCAATGATGAATGCGCCGATCAGGGTGCCGGGCATGGTGCCTTTCCCGCCGCTGAGGCTGGTGCCGCCGACGACCACGGCGGCGATGACCTTCAGCTCATACATTTGACCGTAGGTCGGTGATCCGCTCTTCAGGAGCGAGGCCGTGACCACGCCGCCGAGTCCTGCCAGCAGCCCGCAGAGGGCGTAGGCCGTCAGAATCACACGATTCACCGGCACGCCGGAGAGGAAGGCCGCCTCAGTGTTTCCGCCGATGGCGTAAAGATGTCGCCCGAGGCTGGTCTGCGTCATCATCACATGCGCGGCGGAGTAGAGCAGCAGCATGAGGGCGACGGCATTCGGCAGGCCGAACAGGTCGGCACCGCGTCCGAGCCACACAAACGACTCAGGGATCTGAAACACGGACTGATTCTCCGCCAGCCGGTACGCCAGTCCGCTGCAGACGAGCATCATGGCCAGCGTGACGATGAAGGGCGGCATGCGCAGCCGGGTGATGAAGGCGCCTGTGATCCATCCGCAAATTCCGCACAGGGCGATGCCGCCGAGCCCCGCCGCCAACATGCCCGCCGCTCCCGCCTCCACACCACCACAGTAATCACGCACGATCAGCGCCGTGACGACGGCGGAGAGCGCAATCAAACTGCCGACGCTCAGGTCGATGCCGCCGGTGATGATGACCAGCGTCATGCCGATGGCGAGAATCGCGATCACGGCGATCTGGTTGGCGATGTTCAGCAGGTTTTCCGCTTTCAGGAAGACGGGCCAGGATTCGGCCTGCGGCTTGAGAACGCGCACGTCTTTGAGAGCCGGGAAATCGGCGGCGAGATCGTCAAAGACGAGCCAAGAGCCGGTCGCGTGATTGCAGGCGATGACGTCCAACCCGCCAGCGGCCGCCGCACGCTCGAGTGCTGCACGCGCGTCCTTCGGCTCGCCTTGCACGATCTCCGCCCGTGATCCGAGCGCGGCATTCAGCGCCTCGGCAAAGGCGATGTCCTCCGCCTGCGGGCGGACAACGATCAGCACCTTTTCATCCGAATCGATCCGGAACGCGATCTGCCCTGCCGCTGCCGCATCCTGCGGGTAGTGCTTCGTCCAGGTGACGACGCTGAAGAAGACGCAGAGCAGCAGCAGCGCCGCCAGCATGCCGGAGCCGGCAATGTGGTGGCGGATGAAGGCGGGAAGTCGGCTCATGCGGTGAAAGCGATCATGCGGAGTGAATCAGCACGGTTCAAGGACGGAGATCGTCGCAGCGGTCGCTTTACTCGCCTCCACTTTTGATCATCGCGCTGATCCGCTGGTCGTCTTTCACCGCACTGCCGCATGTGACACTGCGTTCCACGAAGTTCATTTTCACCAGGGCGTCCGTTTTCACCGGGGCGAGGTTCTGCTGTCCGGAGAGCAACCGCACGCCGCCTTCCAGCACGACCTCGCTGCCCGGGCCGCGATAGTGAATGCGCTGCGCCCGCGCAGTCGAGGCGCCTTCGGGAGTGATGATGGTGAGCCGGGCGTTGTCGGCCTTCGCGAGGCGTATCCCGCCTGTCTTGCGATCACGCACCTGCCGCAACTGTTCGCCTTCCAGCATCACAAAGGGTGATGCGCAAAGAATGAGCCGCCGGCGCGGTTTTGTCGGCTCCAGGCCGATCGAATTGCCGGTAACGAGTGTGTAGGGATCGACCCAGTTCAGCGTGTGCGCCACGCCATCGACGACGGCGGACGCGCCTTTCCCCACCAGCGTGCCGGGGCGCGGCGCATTGCGCCCGCCGTTCTTGAAGGAGAGTTCCTCATCGCTGACGAGCAGGTTCGGCGAGACGGTTCGATTTTCGAAAACCTTCAGCTTTGGTCCCGGCTTGGCCGCCCATTCTTTGAGCCGCGGGTCTGGCAGGCGGTTGAGCGGCTCGGCGCGTTTCGTGATCGAGTCATGCGCCGCATTGACTCCCGCTGACGACCAGATGCCAACACAGGGCGTCAGCCATGGAATACAGAGCAGACAGCTCAGCGAAACAAAAGCGGCGCGGCGCATGGATTCGCGTTTCATGGGTCAAGGCTCTCCCATTGGAGTTGCGGACGCAAGCTGCTGCTTTGTCCGCCTCCACAGCATGAAGCCACCCAGAACTGCCATGCCGAGTGCGATGAACTGGTAGCCGCTCAAACCGGCGGCCAGTTCCGGAGTGTCGCGCATGAACTCGTGCAGAAAGCGGAACACGCCGTAGGCCGTCAGGTAGAGAAAAAACAGACGATCCCGCAGCAGGCCGCGACGCTGCAACACCAAGATGGCAACAAGCATGACCACCTGAAAGGCACCCTCCACCGCAGGTGCGGGCCAGCGCGAAACACCTCTCACATCCCGCAGGGAAAACACGCCCGCCATTGGCTTGCCGAGGCAGCAGCCGTTCAAGTAACAGCCGAGACGGCCCAGCAGAATGCCAACGGGCACGATGACGGCAAAGGCATCACCGGTTGATTGCTTGTGGCCGGTGAAGTGCTTCGTCACTTCGACTCCGGCATAAGCACCGAGCAGGCCGCCGAGCACGGACTTGCCCGTGGCCCAGCGCAGCCACAAGTCCGGCCGCTGCCAGTCCGCCCAGCCTTCCGCCAGCAGATAAGCAATCTTCGCACCGGCGAAGCCGCCGACGAGTGCGCCGAGATAAACGAGCAGCAGCTCGCTGCGCCCCCGCGCACGGCGATACCAGAAGACGGCACCGACGAGAATGCCCGCCATCATCAGCATGGCGTAGGCGGCACTGCCGGGAATGAACTGGTGCTGGGTGCTCACAGCGGGACCTTGCTGTCGGGAAAGCCGGAGTAGTAGCGGCAGAAGGAGTCGAGCTTCCCATCCGGGCGGATGACATGCGTGCAGCAGCGGTCGATGCGATCCTCATCCCACGTCCACGCGTCCATGAAGGGTTTCACCATCAGGCGGAAGGCCATGCTGCGCGTCTTTTCCAGGGTCTTGAGCAGTTCACCGAGCGGTTCGTTCTCGCAGCCGCACTTCGCCAGGTCTTCGAGGGTGTAGTGAATCTTGTCATGCAGGAAGCCCTGCAGCTTCGTGAAGTCGAGAAAGTCGCTCACATGCCAGACTTGGTCATCGCGCCGGATGAGGTAGCCGATGGTGGCACAGTTTGGATCGCCGCAGGGCAGCGGCGTGAAGTCTTCAAAACGAAGCTGTCCCTCCGACTGCTCCACCGAGGCGATGAGGATGTCCGCCGTGTTCAGACGCTCCTTCGCGCTGGATTCCGTGCGCCCGCTGAGAAACTCCGGCTGAAAGGTGATGCCGTGGATGTTCGCGTCATCGAGGCCGAAGCGGATCGTCTGCCAGAGATGCGGCAGGTTGTCATGAGTGACCGTCATCGCCAGCGTCACCGGGATGCCTGCGGCAGCCAGATTCTCCAGGGCTTTCTGCTTCACTTCACGCAGATCAGCGCCGCGCAGGGTCGTGTGGCCGGCCTCTTGCAGCCCGTCGAACTGGAGATAGACCTGCAGGCCGCCACCTTTGAAGATTTCTCCCAGCGACTCGCAGAGCGCGGGTTCTCTGGCGAAGCGCACGCCGTTGGAGTTGATCAGCAGGAAGTCGATTTTTTCGTGCTGCTTCGCCCAGCGGCAAAGTTCGGCGAGATGCGGATGCAGCGTGGGTTCACCGCCGGAAAGCTGGAGGATTTCGATCTTTCCTTTGCGGTCGATCACGCCATCCACGCGCTGCTGGATCTCGATCATGGGCACCGCGTCCACCTTGGAGCCGATGCCAATGGGGGAGTCGGCGTAGCAGGTCGGGCAGGAAAGATTGCAGGAGTTCACGATCTCGATCAGCGCGAGGCAGGTGGAGAGTATTTCGACCGGATTCGTCCCTCGCCCCGCCGCGTTCCGGCCGAGCGTGCCCGCATCGCGCCCCGTGGCATCGCAGCACGCTCCGCCGGAGCAGCAGCGATTCTCGTCCTTCCCCTGCGCCAGCCAGTAAAACCGCGCGTCGCTGGCGATGCAGGCACTGAATTCCCCGTGCGCGATGCAGCGCCGCTTGAGAAAGACCTTGCCGTCCTGCTGCTCCACGGTGGCAGGGCAGGGCGCGTGGCAAAGCGGACAGCGCGAGGTGGTACGTTTGAGGAGGGCAGCCATCGGCGTCAGCTCATAGCGACAATGCACCCGGCGAAAAGTGACGCGAATCCGAGCACCCAGCCTCCCAGCAGGAGCAGCGCTGTCAGCCAGCCGGACCTGCCCTTGCTGGCTTTGATGCTGGCGGTCAGATGCAGGACGAAAGCGGTCACTGCAGCCAAACCACCCAAAAGAAGAATGACCTCCTCAGAGACTTCTCCTCGGGACAAGGCTTCCATCACCGGGAAGCCGGCCCCGGGGATGACGACGACCGCGATGATCCATGCGATCCACCATTTCGCGTTTGCATCGGGAGTGGTTGGCGGGGGCGGAGCGTCCATGGCGGCATTGCATCGCAGAACACGCGGATTGGCAACCGGCATTCTTGGCCCGGTCGTTAAACGCCGCCGCAGCGCTCCAGCCACTCGATCCGCCGCCGGAGCTTCGACTGCCGTTCCTCGTCCGGATCGGGATACAGGATGGGATACCATGCGGTGATCACCGCCGCGCGGGCGATGAGGCTCTGCTGCAGGGCTTTTTCATCGATGTGACCGCCTGCGTCACGATAGGAATCGAGGATCGCCGCCACGGTGATTTCATCTCCGTCGAGAATCTGCGCATTCCAGATGATCGAGGCCACATCCCACTCCACGGGGCCGGCGAAGGTGTCTTCCCAGTCGGTCCAAAGCAGGCCGCGAGTGGTGCTCATGAGGTTCCCCATGTGGGCGTCACCGTGCAGCGGCTGATGCGGAAATTGGCTCAGCACGTCGATGGAGGTGGTCAGATGATCCCGCAGCATCTGTTGTGTCGCTGCGGGGAACAGCGACCGGTCATTCAGGATGGCGAGGCTTTCGGTGAGGATGGCGAACTTCGGCAGGGGTTCGTCAAACGTGCGCATGATGTCATGGCACTGCCGCAGCGTGCGGCCGATTTCGCGCGGATCAGGCTCGGCGTCGATGCGGGTGACGAATTCCCAGAAGTTCATCGGGTAGCCCAGATGCTCATGCGGTCCGGGCGGCAGGGCGGGATGCAGCGGGATCACCGGGGCTCCGTGCTCTGTGAGGTGCTCCGCGATGGCATTTTCCCGCGCAAACCACTCCGTGCCCTGACGCGGCCCGTCGCGATCCTGAACGACACGCGCGACCAGCGTGTCCGTGAGCCGGAGGACGAGCGTGCTGCCATTCTGCAGGATGTCACAACGGTCGGGAGTGATGCCGTGGGCGGTGGCCGTTTCCGTGGCGGCGCGGATGGGTGGATCGAGATCGGACATGGGAGGCCTGTTCTTTGCGCGTCAGGCGGCGAACGCGCAACCGGCATGCTCTCAAAGCCACCTGCGTTTTCGGAAAATCCACAGCAGCGTCGCCGCCACCGATCCCATGATGCTCAGCAGGATGAAGTAGCCCCATCGCGACTGCAGCTCCGGCATGTGCTCGAAGTTCATGCCGTAGATGCCCGCCAGGAAACTCAGCGGCACGAACACCACCGTCACGATGGTCAGCACCTGCATGATGCGGTTCAAACGGTGTGAAAACATCGCGAGGTAGCCGTCATTGAGATCGCAGGCCAGCTCGTAATAGAGCAGCGTCAGGCTGTTCGCACGTTCCTGCTGCTCATAGACGTCGTTCAGCTCGTGCTTCTGCTCCGCCGGAAATCCCGCGCAGGGTTTCTGCCTCATCCGTGCGAGGATCTGCTCGTGGTAGAGGAAGATGCGGCGGAACTTCTTCAGCTCGGTCTTGTAACCCGTGAGTTCGGCGAGGATCTCGTCATCGGCGTGTTTGACGAGTCCTTCCTCCAGCTCCTCGAGGCGGGGCTCCAGCCCGAGCAGCAGAGTCAGATAGCGGTCGATGACCAGCCGGATCAGCCGGGTGGCGATGATGCCCGAACCTTGGGAAAAAAGGGCCGGATCGCCCGCCATCTCCTCTTTCAGGCGCATGATCGCCCGACTGGGGCCGGAGGTGCGGGTCACGATGAATCTCTCACCGACAAAAATGGCGAGCTGGATGGTGGAGAAGTGGATGTCGTCGGATTCCCGGGACAGCGCCTTGAGGAGCAGGAAGGTCGAGGTTTCAAACAGTTCGAGCTTGGGCGGATGGCGGTTCTGCTTCGCATCCTGGAGCGCCAGCGGATGCAGGTCAAAGCGCTCGCGCAGCATGCGCTCCTGCTCGTCGGTTACTTCACCGTCGAAGTGTACCCAGATGAGGGTGTCCGCTTCTTCCGCCCACCGGTCCAGGAGGCGCCCGTCTCCTGACAGGTGTTTTTGCAGCCGCGTGTCGAGAAGGTGGATTTCCATCGTGCTTCAGCTTGCAGGCAAATTAACGGCGGGAAACCGCTTTGTTCATGCCGCCACTGCCTCGCAGGATGTCACCTTCACGCCTTCCGGCGTCGCGATCCACTTCACCCGCCATCCCGCGATCTCGGTGGCATATTCGCGCCCGCTGTTTTCGTGATACGCCGGCTGCGGCTGCAGGGCGAGCGACTGGTCGATGATCATACACACGTCGTCCGGCACGCGGCTTTCGCACTCCCAGCGCACCGGCATGCGCGGCGGCGCTTCCCCTGCGAATCCGCTGTGCGCGTCGGGGATCGAGTCGGCGTAGCGGATGTAGGGTTTGATGTCGAAAACAGGCGTGCCATCGACGAGATCGACGCCGGAGACGAACAGGCGCGGCGCGAGTTCGCCTTCGAGCTCCACGCGGTCGAGTTTCACCACGCTCAGCGTCAGCCGGTTGGGTCGAAACGGCGAGCGCGTGGCAAAGACGCCGCGCTTTTCATTTCCACCCAGTCGCGGCGGGCGCACGGTGAGCGATGTCGGCTCCTCGGTGACGAGATGAAACTGCGTGATGAGCCAGAGGTGGCTGAAGTCCTCGATGCCCCGCACCGCCTCCACGCGGCGATACGTCGGCTCGAACTCGATCACGCCCCAGGCACCCGGCACCAGGCCCGACTGGCGTGGCACGCCGAACTTGTCGGTGTAGCAGGTGCGGAGGGTGGCGATGAGGTTCAGGGAGTGCATGAGAAGACCAACACGCCCGCGTGCTATTTCTTGGCCGGATGCGCGGAGAGCTGGGCGACCGCTTCGGAGAGTTTGGCGAGTTCGGCAGGATCGGCGGGCAGCGGCTTGGACTGGAAAGCCGGCAGCAGTTTGTCCCACACAAGATCCAGCTCCGCCTGCATCTGCTTCGTTTCGGCGGTGATCGCGATCACGGCGTCCTGCTCTGGCATGACGAGGCAGATTTGACCGTCGCGTCCGTCACCGCGGTATGCGTTGTGCTGGCAGCGCCAGAATTGAAATCCGTAGCCTTGCCGCCAGTCCGCGTTGCGAGCGCTGGGCGCCTTGCTGTTGTCCACCTGCTTCGACGTGGCTTCGGCAACCCACTTTTCGGACAGCAGTGGTTTGCCGTTCCACATTCCCCTCTGGAGATAGAGCTGGCCGAATTTCGCAATGTCCTCCGTGCGGATGAAAAGCCCGTAGCCGCCAAGGTTGTAGCCTTCGGACGTGGCGCCCCATTCCGGAGCTTCGATGCCGAGCGGTTGGAAAAGACGCGGTGTGAGGTAGTCGAGCACCGTTTCGCCCGTGGCCTTGGTGACGATGGCGGAGAGCATGTAGCTGCCTGGCGTGTTGTAGCGAAACCACGTCCCAGGCTTGTGCGTGACGGGATGCGCCAGGAAATCCTTCACCGATGGTCCCTGGTCGATCTGAAACTTCGGCTCAACATCATGCCCGCCGCTCATCGAGAGCAGATCGCGCACGCGCATGGCCTGCAGATTCTCGCCGGGAGCGGCGGGTGCCTCGTCCTTGAAAAACTTCAGCACCGGATCGTCGAGGTTGAGCTTTCCCTCTTCGGCTGCGAGTCCGACGGCGGTGGCGGTGAAGCTCTTGCTCAGCGACCACAGCACATGCTTTTTGTCCGCGGACTCCGGCTTCCACCACGCCTCAGCGATGACGTGTCCGTGACGCACGAGCATGAAGCTGTGGAGCGTGTGGATCTCCTTGTCGGCGGCCTCGATGAACTCCCGAATCGCCGCGGAGGAAATGCCCTGCGCCTCGGGCGTGCTGCGCGGCAGGGAGGAATCGGCGGCCTGAACATGCCAGACGGCGGCAAGCAGCAGAGAGACAACGGTCAGGCGGGAGAGTGGATGTTTCATGAGAGATTCTGTAGTGCGAAGTGAACGGCGGCCAAAGTGCGGCCTCACTCTGAAATACGCCAGCCCAGCTCGATTCCCATGCCGAGTGGCAGCGGCGTCACCGGTCCGGCGGGTGTTTCGAGCAGCGGCGTCTGCGACGGCGTTTTCTCCATTTGAAAACGCTGTTTCGAGGCTGGGAAATCGTAGAAGCCGGGGCCGTTGAGGCAGAGGAAATTTTCAAGCGTCGTCCGGCCTGCGGAAGTGCCGAGATCGACGCCTGCGTCTTCAAAGGCCATCGCATACAACTGCGGCGCACAACCTCCGGTGAAACAACCCGCCGCACAGCCGCAGGCGGTCGCTTTCGTCGTATGCGGAGCGCTGTCCGTGCCGGCGAAGAATTTCTTCTGGCCCGCGGTCGCCACCGCATTCCGCAGCGCGGAGCGGTCGTCCTGAAACTTCACGATGGGCAGGCAGTAGAGATGGAACTTCAGTCCCTGAATCAGATGCCCCAGCGTGTAGAGCAGGTGCTGCGGCGTGATCGTCGCGCCGACATGATCCGGCGCTCCGGCCACAAACTCCGCCGCCTTGCGCGTGGTGATGTGCTCGCACACGATGCGCAGTTTCGGATGCGCTGCGATCAGGCGCGGCATGCGCTCGTTGTAAAAGCGGGTCTCCGCATTCTGCGCGGTGTCGATGTAATCCGGCCCGCTCAGCGCGTGCTGCTCGCCGTGAATGCAGAGCACGACGCCCTGCTCCTCCATGGCGCGGAAGACCTCGCCGCCGATCAGGTCGTCCATCGGCATGCCGTGCTCCGAGTTTGTCGTGCCGTGCGGCGGGTAGTATTTGCAGGCTCGCAGCATGCCCGAAGCAGCGCCTTCGCGAATCATCGCCGCCGTAGTGTGCCGTGTGAGGTAGAGCGGCACGATGAGTTGCTCGAAGACGTCGGCGCCTGCGGCCCGCAGCTCCGCCGAGTAGCTCTCGATGGACCAGCCATCGGCCTGAGCCGCGCCTGCGACCCGCGACACCGGCGGCTGCGTGTTCGGCATGGCAAGTGCGCCCGCGCAGCCCATGTCGAGGTGAGCTTGGACATAAGCGGGCATCGCCGGGCCCTGGCGGAAATGCGTGTGGAGGTCGAACCACTTGGGAAGATCGAGAGTCATGCCCCTTGTTAGCGCGAGGCTCCGCCGGATCAATCTCCAGCTGCGTTCCCTGTTTGTCGGAAGGCGCATCCGTGTCTAGCCTGTGCGCATGCCCGCTCCGCGAAGAACCACCAAGCCCGAAGTCCTGCGCGGACTCGTGGACCGCGTGGTGTTTCACAATGAGGACAACGGCTACTGCATCCTCAGGATCGTGCCGGAAGGCAAGCATGATGTCGTCAGCCTGATCGGCAAGGCGCCGCGGGTGGTGGCGGGCGAGGAATTTGAGGCGCGGGGCCTGTGGGAGCCGAATCGCGACTTCGGACCGCAGTTCAAGGCGGATGAACTGAAGCTGCGGCGGCCGGACTCGCTCGGCGGCATCGAGCGCTACCTCGGCAGCGGCTTGATCGAGGGCGTCGGACCGAAGTATGCGAAACGCATCGTCGAAAAGTTCGGGCCGAAGGTTTTCGACATCATCGAGAACGAGTCGAAGCGCCTCGAAGACGTCGAGGGCGTGGGCAAAAAACGCCGCATGGAAATTCGCGAGTCGTGGATGAAGCAAAAGGCCATTCACGGCATCATGCTTTTCCTGCACCGGCACGGGATCAGTTCGTCGCGTGCGCTGCGCATCTACAAGACCTACGGCGAAGAGGCGCAGGCGGTGCTGAAGGGGAATCCGTATCGTTTGGCGCAGGACATTCGCGGCGTCGGCTTCAAAACGGCGGATGACATCGCCTATCAGCTCGGCGTGGCCGAGGACGCTCCGGAGCGCATCAAGGCCGGCATTTTGCATGTGCTCGAAACGGTGGCGCAAAGCGGCCACTGCTGTTTCCCGGAGGACAAGGTGATCGAAAAAGCCGCCGAACTGCTCGGTGTGGACGCTTTGATCGCTCCTCAAGTCGAAGCGCTCATCACTGGCGATCAGATCGAGCGTCACGGCGAGTTTCTCTATCTCCCCCACCTGCGTGCGGCGGAGCAAAGCATCGCCGCGAGTGTGAAATCACTCGCGGCATTGCCCGCCGCGTATCCGCCCATCGACGAAGATGCCGCGCTGGCGTGGGTGATGAAGAAGACGGGCAAGGAACTGGCCGAAAGCCAGCAGCGGGCCGTGCGCGAGGCCTTGCGCCATCGCATGCTCATCATCACCGGTGGTCCCGGCGTGGGGAAGACGACGATCCTGCGCAGCATCCTGCTCATCCTGCAAAGCAAGCAGGTGAAACTTGTTCTCGCCGCTCCCACCGGTCGCGCGGCGAAGCGTTTGAGTGAAAGCACGGGCCTCGAAGCGAAGACGCTGCATCGCCTGCTCGAGTATCAAGGCGAAGGCGGTTGGGGGCGGCATCGCGGCAAGCCGCTCACCGGCGATCTCTTCGTCGTCGATGAAGCGTCGATGATCGATGCGCCGCTGATGGCGCAGTTTCTTTCCGCGCTGCCGCAGGGTGCGCATCTGCTGATCGTGGGCGATGCCGACCAACTTCCTTCCGTCGGTCCCGGCATGGTGCTGCATGATTTGATCGCCAGCGGTACCATGCCCTGCGTGAAGCTCACGGAAATCTTCCGGCAGGCCGCGAGCAGCCGCATCATCACCAGCGCGCACGACATCAACCGTGGCCATGTGCCGGACTTGAAGCCGTCACGTGGCAGCGACTTCTTTTTCCTCGAAGCGGGCGAACCGGATGAGATCCTCGACACCATCGTGCAGCTCGCCCACACGCGACTGCCGGCGAAGTATGGCTTTGATCCCGTCACCGACATCCAGGTGCTCACGCCGATGAACCGCAATCTGCTCGGCACCGCATCGCTCAATCACTCGCTGCAACTCGCGCTGAATCCGCCGAACGAACTGAAGTTCGAGATCGAACGATTCAACACGACCTTCCGCTGCGGCGACAAGGTCATCCAGACGCACAACAACTACGACAAGGAGGTCTTCAACGGCGACATCGGCCACATCGTCACGATCGACGCGGATCCCGTCAAAGTTCACGTCCGGTACGATGCGGACCGCCTCGTCGCCTACGAGCCCGGTGAGCTCGACGAGCTTCAGCTCGCCTTCGCGCTCACCATTCACAAAAGCCAGGGCAGCGAATTTCCCTGCGTCATTATTCCTGTCAGCACGCAGCATTACGTCCTGCTCGAACGCAGCCTGATCTACACCGCGATCACGCGTGCAAAGAAGCTCTGCGTCCTCGTCGGCGACGAGCGGGCGCTTTCGCTCGCCGTAGGCAGGCAGGAAAGCCGGAAGCGCTTCACGGGGCTTCGGGAAATGCTGGCCACTTCGTCCACCGGGGCAGCGTAAGGAGCTCGCTCACTCCTCCATCAGCTTCACGGCGAGGCGGCGCATGAACTGGCGCTCGGGCATCCGGCCGAGGCGCTCGTAGGCATCGTCGAGATTGCGCAGGATGCGCAGCAGCGTGGCTTCGGCGGTGGCGGATTCACGAATGAGATCCTCCATGCCGGGATTGGCGGCGGGGTGGTGTTTGGCGACGTCGCCGGCCAGCATGAAGCGGCCGCGGTTGAAGCAATCGACCAGCCAGGTCTCTTCGCGATAAGTCACGCGAGAAAGGAAATGGCCGGGAAAGTTGCAGCCTTCGACTTCCAGGCCGAAACGGTGGCCGAGCAGGCGATAGAGGCAGCAGAGGCTGATCGGATTGCCCAGGCCGGTGTCGAGCACCCAGAAGAGGTTGCTGTTGGCGGGGGAGTAGTAGTCCTTGGTGTTTCCCCGGAAGCGGGTGATGCCGCCCCGTGGCGCGAAGAGCCATTGCGCGAGTTCATGCGCGTCCATGCGACCTTGATCGGTGAAGGCTTCCTCTGCGAGCGCGTCGAGCCGCTTTGCCAGATCGGAGGACTGGGTCTTCCAGCCGTTGAGAAAGGCGGAAATCTGGCTGAGCCCCTCTTCGAGCTGCGCATCCGGCCCCTTCATCCAGCGCCAGCGCATCCAGGTTTCCTCCAGTTCGAGACGGCGGGCCGGTTCGAGCATCTGCGCCACGAGCCGCTCCTCGTCGGCCGTCAGCGGTGTCTCCAGAGCCTCGATGTGCTGCGGCAGCTCGCGCCGCATCCCGGTCAGCTCCTGCCGCACGGCCTCGCGGACAACTTCGGAGTCGTCATCGAGCAGTTTGATCAGGTGGCTCAGGTGCGGAAGCGCGGGCATGGAAATGTGGTATCACGCAGCGCCCCGTGGACGCAATCCCGTTTTGCATCACAGCTTGATCTGCATCGCCTTGGCGGCGCGGTGGGCTTTGGCGCGGGCTTCGTTGATGGTCTTGGCGCGGGCGAGGGTCACGGCCATGCGGCGCTGGCCGCTGACGTTCGGTTTGCCGAAGAGGCGGATCTGCGTGTCGGGCTCGGCGAGCACCTTGTCGAGCCGGCCAAACTGAACCTGCGACGACTCGCCTGCGACAAGGACGGCGCAGCTCGCGCTGGGGCCGTGCTGGTGGATGTTCGGAATCGGCAGGCCCAGAATGGCGCGGACGTGCAGGGCGAACTGACTCAAGTCCTGCGAGATGAGGGTGACGAGGCCGGTGTCGTGCGGGCGGGGCGAGACCTCGCTGAAGATGACGTTGTCGCCCTTGATGAACATTTCGACACCGAAGAGGCCGCGGCCGCCGAGCGCCTCGGTGATCGCGCCGGCCATGTGCTCGGCGGCTTTGAGCGCCTTTTTGGACATCGGGTGAGGCTGCCAGGACTCGCGGTAGTCACCCTTGATCTGGGTGTGGCCCACAGGTGCGCAGAATGCGGTGCCGCCAACGTGGCGGACGGTGAGCATGGTGATCTCGTAGTCGAACTCGACGAAGCCTTCGACGATGACCTTCCCCTTCCCGGCGCGGCCTCCTTCCTGCGCGTACTTCCAGGATTTGGCGATGTCGGCCTTCTTCTTCACCACGCTCTGCCCTTTCCCGGAGCTGCTCATGATGGGCTTCACGACGCAGGGCATGCCGATTTTTTCAATGGCGGCACGGAACTCCGCCTCGGTGGCGGCAAAGACATACGGTGACGTTTTGAGGCCAAGCTCCTCGGCGGCAAGGCGGCGGATGCCCTCGCGGTTCATCGTGAGCTTCGCGGCGCGGGCGGTGGGGACGATGCGGAAGCCTTCTTTTTCGAGGGCGAGCAGCGTGTCGGTGGCGATGGCTTCGATCTCCGGTACGATGCAGGCAGGCTGCTCAACCTCGACGAGACGGCGCAGCGCATCCCCGTCCAGCATGGAGACGACGTGGCTGCGGTGCGCCACCTGCATGGCGGGCGCATTCGCGTAGCGGTCCACGGCGATGACCTCGCAGCCGAGGCGCTGGAGTTCGATGACGACTTCCTTGCCCAGCTCGCCGGAGCCGAGGAGCATGACTTTGGTCGCGGAAGAGGAAAGGGGGGTGCCGATGCGTGCCATGGGCGTATTTTGGGCGGCAGTTGGCTTGCGGCAAATTGCATTTATGCTGCCGCATGTCCTACCCGGGTCCCCAGAAGCGATCCTCCCTCCGCCGTGCCGCCACACCGACGCTGGAGGGGCTGCTGGACCTGATTTTCCCGCGTCTGTGCTGCACCTGCAAAGCACCACTGGCCACGCAGGCGCCGCGACGCGGAAACAAGGCGTGGTTTTGTGACGCCTGCGAGGCCGGGCTGCCGCTGGTGGAGCCGCCCTACTGCAGGGTCTGCGGGGAAACCTACGAAGGGGCATTCACGGATGAGTTTCGATGCATGAACTGCAGCGGGCGGCGGCTGGAATTCGAGTTCGCCGTGGCCGCGTGCCGTGCGGAGGAAGGGGCGCGGGAGCTGATCCACCAGTTCAAGTACGAGCGCAGGCTCCACCTCCGCGCACCCCTGGCGGAACTGATGCTGCAAACGCTTGAGGAGCCGCGACTGGCGGGAGAAAACCTGGGAGAATGGCTGCTGGTGCCGGTGCCCCTGCACCGCAGCCGGGAACTTGACCGCGAGTTCAACCAGAGCTGGGAACTCTGCCGCCGCCTCTCCCAATGGACGGGAATCCCCGCCGCGAACGCGCTGGAGCGCAGCCGGGCCACGGATTCCCAGGCCAGTCTCGACCGCGAGGAGCGGCTGAGGAACCTGCGCGGCGCATTCCGAATCCGCACGCCGAAACCCTGGCGGCGAGGGATTTCGCTGTCCGGACGCCGCATCCTGCTGGTGGACGACGTCTTCACCACCGGCGCCACCACCAGCGAATGCGCCCGCGTGCTGCGGCGGGAGGGCGGGGCTGAAAAAGTGGTGGTCATCACTGTGGCACGCGGCTAGGATCGCTCCTGCTCTGGCCTTGGCCGGACCTGGAAAGGCGAACGCCGGTCGGATCGACGACCGGCAACTCCCGCGAATTGCCACTCGGGGAGCGCTGCACCAGGTTCTCCATCGCCGGAACTCCACATTGACCGACCTGCCATGGGATTTTTCAAAAAACGCTCCGTTAACGAACTTGGTGAGAAGAAGCGCGACATGCCCGAGGGCCTTTGGACGAAGTGCCCATCGTGCAACGAAAGCCTCTTTGAGGACGCCTTGAACAAGAACCTCCGCGTCTGCACGAACTGCGGCTACCACTTCACCATCGGCTCCGAGGACCGCATCTCCAGCATGGTGGACGAGGGCACCTTCCAGGAAATGGACACGCAGCTCGACTCCGTGAACGCGCTCGGATTCAAGGGCTACCTCGACAAGGTTAAAGCCTACCAGAAGAAATCCGGCCTCATGGAAGCCGTCGTCACCGGTCGTGCGACCATCGAAAGCTTGCCCGTGCTGCTGGCGGTCATGGATTTCCGCTTCCTCGGCGCCAGCATGGGCAGCGTCGTCGGTGAAAAAATCACCCGCGCCATCGAGGCCGCCACCGCCGAACGCAAGCCGGTCATCGTCTTCTCCGCCTCCGGTGGCGCCCGCATGCACGAGGGCATCCTCAGCCTCATGCAGATGGCGAAAACCAGCGGTGCCCTGGCCCGTCACGCCGAAGCGCAACTGCCTTACATTTCCGTCCTGACCCACCCAACCACCGGCGGCGTCACCGCCAGCTTCGCCACCCTCGGCGATCTCATCATCGCCGAGCCGAAGTGCATGATCGGCTTCGCCGGTCCCCGCGTGGTCAAGGAAACCACCCACGCCGACCTCCCTCCCGGGTTCCAAACCGCCGAGTTCATGATGAAGCACGGACTGGTGGACATGATCGTCGAACGCAAGGACATGCGCGCCACGCTCGCGCGGGTCCTGCGCTACATGGTCGGCAGGCAGGCGGCTTGATCCACCCGCAAAGAGACTTCACCTCCTACCGCTCGTCGTCGGAGTCGATGCCGGTCTGGTGAACCGGCTGGCTTTTTGTTTCTCCGGCAGGACGGATTGGAGGAAGGTTCTGTGCCGGCTTTTGAGCATGCTGATAGACGTGTACGTCGCGCTGCGGGAACGGGATGGAGATGCCTTCGGTGTCGAACGCCTTCTTTACGCGCTCCGTGAGATCCCAATAAACCGCCCAGTAATTGGCGGTTTTCGTCCAGGGACGCACGATGAAGTTCACACTGGAGTCGGCGAGTTCATGAATGCGAATCGTGGGCTCGGGATCGGCCAGCACAAGCTCATGCTCGCGCACGATCCTCTCCAGGATGGCCTTGGCCTTGTCCGAGTCGTCCGCGTAGCCGATGCCGAACACCATGTCCACGCGGCGCTCGGTACTGCCGGTGATGTTGGTGATGACCTTTCCCCAGACCTCCTTGTTCGGCACCAGGATCAACTGATTGTCCCAGCTCCGAATCGTCGTGTTCACCAGCGACACCGCATCCACGGTGCCTGCGACGCCGCCGACATCCACGGCGTCGCCGACATCAAAGGGGCGGTACAAAAGCACCATCATGCCGTTGGCAAAATTGCTCAGCGTGTCCTGGAGGGCAAAGCCAACGACAAAGGCGCCGCCGCCGATCAGGGCGACGAGGGCACCCACGTTCACGCCGATCGTCGCCAGGGCGATCATGAGACCGATCAGCAGGATGACCCGCCGCACCATGTTGTTGATGAAGCGTTTCATCAGGCCGGAAAGATGCAGGCGCCCGCCGGAGAGCGCCCTGCGCACCAGACCGCCCACCAGACGCGATAGGAACCAGAAGGCGATCATGATCCCGCTGAACTGGGCGAGGTAGATCAGCCACTTGATCCCGCCTTCCTTGGAGGAAATCCAGCCCTTCGCCGCCATCCATGTGCCTACGGCGTCGGTGGCATTCACGGTGATGCCTCCGAGGGCGGCGGCATACTGGCGATACTCGGCCACGTCCCCGCCCTTCGATTCGTACGCGTCGAGCACCGCCTTGAACTGCCCCAGCAGGACCGCCTGCTGCTCGCGGAGACGGCTGCTCAGTCCCACCATATCCGCCTTCTTTTGCGCGGGATCCTTCTTGTCGTCGGGAGTGTCCAGTCCCTGGTGCAGGCGGCGCACCGTCACCTCAACGGCGGCGATCTCCGTGGCTTTTTTCTTGAGCCGATCGCGCCACGCAACAGCCTCCTGGGCGAGTTCATCCTTTGTCATCGGCTTCAGCAACAGACTCAACTGGTCAACAGGCATGTCGGAGGCTATCGCAATGGATGCCGGCACGTCTGCCCCGCCGCCAGCGGTCTGCGCCCGCGCATGAGTGGGCATGCAGCACAGGAGGAGGTATGCGAAGGGAAGAAGGTACGAAGTCAGATGCATGGCGGTGATGGTGAAACCTGGGGGAAGAGCCGTGGCCCGGATTGAATCCGATGAACTCTGCAAGGATTACGGCTTTCACCACTTCCCGGACGGTCGCAACCCCCAATCCGCCACTCCAGTCCTTTCCGAAGGCGACGGTGAAAGGCGGACATCGCGCCACGTGTGCAAGGCGGTCCCGCCGAGGTCGTAAACTTCACCGCCATGAAGCCTCTTCTTTGTCTCGCACTTTTCACCCTTCATCTGTTCGCCGATGACTCGGCCGTTCTCGCCGGACTTCTCGAAAAAGGCGGTGTCGTGACGATTCCGGCTGGTGACTATCATCTCGACGGCGCCAAGCCGCTGCCTCTGGCCTCGAATATGACGGTGATCGCCTACGGTGCGCGTTTCATCCTGCCGGAGTCGCTGCCGGAGAAGGCGCGCATCGTCTTGTTTGCCGGTGAGGACATCGCGCACTTCGCGTGGCATGGCGGGGAGTTCATCGGTCATGTGTTTGATCCGGCGCAGCAGGCGAACAAATGGGAGCCGAATGCGAGTACGAAGGGCATCGAGATCACAACGACGAAGGAAGGCGGCACGCACGACATTCTGTTTCGCGACGTGAAGTCGGACGGCATGGCGGCGGCGGTGATTGGTGTTCACGGACTCGCCGGAAGGCACAGCGACGATCCCGTGGAGGCTTATGCGGAACGCGTGGCGGTGGAAAGCTGCACGCTGCTCCGCAGCGGGAAATTCATGTGGGACTACGGCTATCTCTGGCAGATCATGACCTGGCCGGAAGAGTATGAAGCGTGGGAGGTCGAGCGGGCGAAGAAGTATTTCCGCACCGACCTGATGCGCGACGTCACCATGAGCGACGGTGATGACCGGGTGAAGCTCGACAACCGGATCAAACCCATCCCGGTGAGCGAAACGAACGACACCAAGGAAGCGCTGACCTTCATGGGTGCGGATCTGCCGAAGAACATCGTGCGTGGAAAGCAGTACTTCATCGTCGAGTCAGGCGAGTACTTCATCAAAATCGCCGACGAACCGAAAGGAGCCGCGATTCGATTCGAAGGCGACGGCCGGGGCGCGGCGGCTCATCATATTTCAGCGACCTATCTCTCCCTCTACTCGCCGACGGGCAGCGCACCGGGGAAAGGCGCGTTCGACATCGTGGGAGTGAAAAATGTTCGCGTCACCGGCTGCCAGATCAGCGCGGTCGGCGACACGATGCACATTCAGCGCTGCCAGGACATCGTCTTCGCGAACAACCACATTCTGGGCAGCCGCATGGGCGCGTTCTTTTTGGCCGAGTTCTGCCGGAACGCCACGATCACCGGCAACCTGGTGGACGGCACCAACGGCAGCCGCATTGTCAGCGTGGAAAAGAGCTGCACCGACGTCACCATGACTGGAAACACCTTCCGCAACGGCGGACGCGGCGCGTGGATCAACCAGCCGGTCAATTTTATCATGACCGGCAATGTCTTCATCAACAACACGACGAAGAACGAACCCGACATGCGCCGGGGCCGCATCGCCTATCGCACCGCGAAGCCCGGCACGTTTCCCGAACTCTATTTCACCATCTACGAGCCCGGAGCGACCTACGGGCCGGTCATCGTCCGCGACAACATCTTCGTCGTGGGAGACTCCGCTCCGGAGGAGGCCGTAACCTTCGCTCCGAACGGGCGCGACCTGCAGTTCACCGGCAACACTTTTCAAAAACACCCCGTCAAAATCGTCGTCGATCCCACCTGCACGAATTCCAGGATCGAGGACAATCCCGGCGCGGAAACTGTGGTCAAGCCGGTCGATTTCAATCACGGGCGCAGGTAGCCCGCAGACGATCACGGACGGGAAAGCATCGCCTTGAGTTGCAGGGCCTCGCCGTAGCCGGGAGCCGCGAGGAGCGCACGATCCAGCGCGGCGATAGCCTCCTGCCTGCGCCCCTGCCGGGCGAGGATGGTGGCGCGTGCATAGGGAATGCCGGGATCGCTCGGATTCGCCAACTCACCGCGCTGTAGCGCCTCGATCGCGCCTGCGGTGTCTCCCGTTCCGTTTTTGGCGAGGCCAAGATTGTACCACGCGCGTGAGAGCATGGGATCCAGCCGCACGGCCTCCTGCAGCGCGGCGATCACGGCGGGTAGATCTCCCGTTTCGCTCAGGGCGAGGCCGAGTTCGTAGTGATACTCGGCATGCCTCGGCGCGAGCTTGATGGCGTCACGCAGTTTGGCGATGGCGAGAGGCGTCTGGCCGGAGGCGCTGTACATCATCGCCAGATCGTGGTGGAAGGGCGGGGAGTTCGGATCCCAGCGGATGGCGGTTTCCATGTGGCCGATGGCGGCGGAGATGTTGTCGCGTGCGAATTCGAACTGCGCGAGCTGCATGCGGCCACTGGGCTGGTCGGCGTTCCAATTCAGCATGTGTTGGAGGTCGAGACCGGCTGTGGAATCGAGGTGCAGGCTCTCGCGCAGCGCCCATCCGGCGGAGACTCGCACGCCGCGCACCGGATCATTCAGCAGCGGCTCGATGGTGGCGCGGATGGAGCCGTCCCGCAGCATGGGTTCGAGCGTGCGGATGGCGCTCTGACGCACGATGGGGTGCGGATGCTCAAGCTGCGCGGTGACGGCCGCCTGCACGGCGGGCTGGTCGATCCAGCGGTCGAGCAGCAGTGTGGCGCTGGCCTTCCAGTGCGGGATTTCGTCACTGCCGAGCAGTTCGACGAGTCCGTCGCGGGCCGTCACGTCGCCCACGCGGGCTTTGGCGATGAGGGTGGCGCGTGTGCGGGTCTTGCGGTTCATTTTCTCCCCCCACCACTTCTGCGTGGCTTCGAGCGCCCAGTCGGTGTCCTTGTCGGTGTGGCACTTGTTGCAGGCATTGGGCACGTTGAACTGCTTGGTTAGCAGCGGGTCGGGAATGGTGAAGCCGTGGTCGTGGCGCGGGTCGCGCTGCATGTAAACGGTCTGAGGCATGTGGCAGTTCACGCACTGGTTCCCTGTACTCTCGGTCTGGTGAAAGCTGTGCGCCTCCGGCATGATAGGAGGGGCGTTCGGAAAGCCGCCCGGCGTGTGGCAGCGCATGCAGAGCTGGTTTCCAGGAAGGATCGTCCGCATGCTGTGCATGTCATGGCAGTCCATGCAGCGCACGCCGGCGTGGTACATGCGGCTGCTGAAGAAGCTGCTGAACTCGTAGTTCTCGTCGCGGATCTGACCGTCGGGATAAAACGTGTCGCTCTGGTCGGTGATGGTGAGGTGGTAGTGGTCCCAGAAGGATTCACCGGGCACGAAGTCGCCGGTGATCTCGCCGCGCCGCGCATGGCAGCCGGCGCAGTTTTCCACCTGCTGGTCGCGCGACCATTTCACCAGCGTCGGATCGCCCGCCACGCCCGGGTTTGCATGCTGCCACTCATTGTGGGACTTCATGGGGCCGTGGCAGGATTCGCAGCTCACGGACATCTCGGCCATCGTGGTGTGGTAGCTGTCCGTTTTCGCGTCGTAGTTTTTGCGCAGACGCGTGTTGTGGCAGGTGGCGCACATTTGATTCCAAACCATGCCGCGGCCCGTCCAATGCCCCCACTCGCCGGGCTTGCGGTCCTCGTCGCCGTAAACGTTGAACCATTCGTTCTTCTTCGGATCGAGGCAGGCCTCCATCGCCTGCAGACGACCGTTTCCGCCATCGACGAGAAACTGCCGCAGCGGATCGTGCCCGATGACGCGCTCGGCACGGTAGGGCGTGATCTTGTCCCCGAAACCGAGGGCGATGAGTTCGTAGTCGCTGCCGTTCTTGCGAACTTCCGTCGTTTGCGAGCCGTGCTTGAAGCTGCGGGGCGGAACAAAGGCAGGATCGTCGAGCCCGGGGTCCGGCAGGCGCTCGGCCAGGCCGTGATTCGAGGCCTTCCACTTCGCGTACTCGTCCGCATGACACTCCCGGCAGCTCTCCGAGCCGGCATACTGCGCGAAAACCTTCTTCTCGTCCGGCATGACGTAGGGTTCCGCCTTCGCGAGCGAGACGACCGGCGCCGAACCGGCGGGCGGCGGAGCCTCGGCTTTCGGGCGCAGCGCCAAGGCAAGCAGGGCGAGAAACCCGATTCCGCCGGCAGCCAGCAAAACACCCGCCTTCCATGAGGATGCGGGTGTTTCAGGTTCGGAAGGGGCTTTTTTCTTCATGCGCGGACCGAAGGTAGGCAGACGCGACGGTGACGCAAGACGGGAGGTCCCGCCGGGGCTTGTGAATGCCGCATGCGCGGAGGAGCGGGCCGTCTCAGCCTCCGACATGGCTGGGAAAACCGGCATCCCGGGCCAAAACACTCCCATCCACCGGCGGATGGGAGTTGCCGCCCCGGGCGGCGTGGCCCATGCTCAGCGCTCCCCATTGCATGAATTTTCGCATCATCACCGCGCTCGTGAAGCGCTACCTGTTTCTCTACTCGCGGACGCCGATGCGTCTCGTGGAGCTGATTTTCTGGCCGCTGGTCGATCTCGTCGTATGGGGGAACGTCACGGTGTTCATCCAGAAGAACAGCACCGAGCAGTTCGGCGGTTTCGTGCTGTTCTTCCTCGGCGCGATGATCCTGTGGGACGTGCTGTTTCGCGCCCAGCAGGGCGTGGCGATCTCCTTTCTGGAGGATGTGTGGACGCGCAACCTGCTGAACATCTTCGTCGCGCCGGTGCGCACCACCGAGTACGTCGGCGCCACCTTCGTCGTTGGCTTTCTGCGCATCCTGGTGACGGTGGTCGTGGTGAGCCTCGTTTCTTGGTTCGGCTACTCGTTCAACATCTTCCAACTGCAGTGGTGGCTGATTCCGTTTTTCCTCAATCTCATGATCTTTGGCTGGTCGCTGGGCATGATCTCCACCGCGCTGATCCTGCGCTGGGGGCAGGCGGCCGAGTCGCTGGCATGGGCGGTGCCGTTTTTCATCCAGCCGTTTGTCTGCGTGTTTTACCGCGTCGAGGACATGCCCGCGTGGTCGCAGCCCTTCGCCTGGCTGTTTCCCGCCACGCCGATCTTTGAAGGAATGCGCGAGGTGATGCTGACCGGCACAATGAACTGGAACCACCTCTGGCTGGCCGCCGGCCTGAACGTGATCTACCTCAGCCTCGCCGGCGGCCTCTTCACCTGGGTGCTTAATCTCACCCGCAAACGCGGCCTGCTGACGAAGTTCGCGACGCAATAGCAGCCTTGTTGCCGTGCAACAAGGGCGCCTGTTCCACAGGAACAGGCCCACTTTGCGCTTTACTGCCACACTCCCGCCGCGCGCAGCACCGTCTCATGCACGGCGATGTCATGCGCCGCATCCCACGCGAGTTTTTTCTCACCGCGCACCACCTTCGCCAAATCGGTGAATTCCCCGGCATAGCGATCCTTCGGCACGTCGAGCTGGAATGACTGCGTGCCCTTCTTGTAGCCACCGCGAGCCTTCGTCAGCGACAGGTTCACCTTCCCGCTTTCCAGCGGCACGATTTCGAGGGTTCCCTCGGTTCCAGTCACATTGAAGCGACGGCGTGGTCCGCCAAACGGGTCGGCGTGATTGCAGCGGATCACTGCGGTGGCCTTTGGATACTGCAGCACGGCCATCTGGTTGTCCTTCACGCCATCGTCCTGAGTTGGTGTCGAAAAACCGGTCACGCTCTGCGGCTTGCCAAGCAGTGTGACAACGGCGTCCATCACATGGCAGGCCAGTTCAAACATCCCGCCGCCTTCAAGCTTACGAATGACACCGCGCTGGCTTTTGTCGGCCAGTTTGCCCATCGCAGCGTCGATCTCGGTGATCTCGCCCAGCCAGCCCTCCCGCACGGCCCGGAAGAGCAGTTCGAAGGCTGGATTGTAGCGCAGCATGTAGCCCATCTGCACCGTGAGACCACGCTTCTCCGCATCGAGCCGCATCGTTTTGAACTCGTCGTGGTCCAATGCGCCCGGCTTGTCCAGATGCACGTGCTTGCCGGCCCGGATGCAGCGCAGGGCGGTGGCGCAGGAATCCTCCACCCGCGTCTCGACGGCCACGGCCTTCAAGTCGGGCGTGTTGAGAAGCTGCTCCTCCGTCAGCAGCGGCACTCCGTCGTAGCCTTTTTCCTCCGCGACCACTCCCGCGACCTCCCACAGGTCCGGCAGCGAGCGCATCGCCGTCATCTTTCCCGCCGCATGCGCATGCCGGGTGCCGATCTGGCCGATACGAAGGCGTGGCGTGGCGTCGGCGGCGAAGGCGCTCGAACCGCAGGCAAGGAGAAAGGTGCGTCGTTTCATGCGAGGGGTTCAAACGCCGGGGCGGGAGGAATCCTCACGCGGAAACTTCAGGACGCATCAACGCGCGTCTTTCCATCCCACAGGCAATGGCGGCTTGCCATCGGCTGCGATTCATTATTCACTGAGGATGTAAATCCCAGCCCAACCCATTCATGAACAAGAACATCTCACGACGCACCGGACTCAAACTCATCACTGCGGGAACGCTCGCCGGCATCTCGGGCCGTCGCCAGGCTGTCGCGGAGCCGAAGGCGGCGGATGCATGGGCGAAGACCCACGACCGTGTGTTTCTCGGAGGTGATTTCTGGGCGAACCCGATGGAGGACTGGCGCGTGAGCGAGGGCGGCGCGGAGTGCCTGAACATGGGCGCCGGGCGCAGCGTGCATTCGCTGACGCATCAGGTGACAAAAAACGGTACCTTCTCGATGAGCGTGACGCTGACGCGGTTGGAAATCGGCAAGTCCGACGGCGGCGCTGGATTCCGCATCGGCATTCGCAGCGAGCTGAATGAGCACCGCAGCAACTGCTTCGTGCTCAAAGGCCTCGACGCCGGCTGGCAGGGCGGACAGCTCGTTCTGGGGCCCAAGACCGCAACGGTGAAGGATGGCGCCGCGATGAAGCAGGTGCGGCTGACGCTGAAAGGCGCACCCGAGGGCGACAACTGCGTGCTGACGCTCACGGCCAAAGCCGTCGATTCAGGCGAGGAACTCGGCACGGTCTCGCAGGCCTTCGGAGCGGACCAGGTGCTCGGCAACGTGTCCATCGCGAACAACTTCGCCTCCGGCGTGAAAGCCGCCAAGAAAGGCAAGTCCAAGGCGCAGGGTGCTGCGGGTGCCGGACGCTACCGTTTCCAAAATTGGACGCTGGAAGGCGACGCCTTCACCGTCACGCCGGAGAACCGGTTTGGTCCGCTGCTGTGGTCGATGCACTCGCTGAGCGACTCCCGCACCGACGAGGGCTTTGTGATGAAAATCAGCGCCCTGACCGGCCCGATGGGCGCGAAGGACAGCCAGGTGGTCGAACTGCACGTGCAGAAGGACGGCGGCTGGAAATCCCTCGGCACCGCGAAGCTCGATCCCGAAGCCTGGGTGGCGACCTTCCGCATTCCGAAGTGGGATGAAAAGCAGGCCACGCCCTACAAGCTCGTCTATCGCGAGAAGCATAGCGACGGCGGCGAGACGCCGCACGAGTGGGCCGGCACGATCAAGGCGAATCCCGAAGGCCGTCCGCTGCGCATGGCGGCGCTGACCTGCCAGAACGATTACGGCTTCCCCTATGCGCCCGTGGCGGAGAACCTGCTCAAGCTCGATCCCGATCTCGTCTTTTTCTCCGGCGACCAGATCTATGAGAACCACGGCGGCTTTGGCATCATCCGCGAGCCCGCCGCTCCTGCGATCCTTAACTACCTGCGCAAGTACTACCAGCACGGCTGGGCCTTCCGCGAGGTCATGCGCAACGCGCCCACGCTCTGCCTGCCGGACGACCACGACGTCTTCCAAGGAAATATCTGGGGCGAAGGCGGCAAGAAGATGGACACCGGTGACGGCGGCGCGTCCTCGAAGGGCGGCTACATCGAGCCTGCGGCCATGGTCAATGTCGTACACAGGACCACGGTGGCGCATCATCCCGATGCGCATGACCCGACGCCGGTGCTGCAGGACATCAGCGTGTACTACGGCGACATGGTCTATGGCGGTGTCAGCTTCGCGATCATCGCCGACCGTCAGTGGAAGAGCGGGCCGGAGCATGTAGAGACGGGCAGCGGTCGCGCCGACCATGTGCCGGACCAGGATTTCGACTGCTCGGTCCTCGACAAGCCGGGCCTCGTCCTGCTCGGCGAGCGGCAGGAGGCATTCCTCAAAAAATGGGCGCAGGACTGGCGCGGTCACACGCTGAAGGCCGTGCTGAGCCAGACCGTCTTTGCCGGAGTCGCCACGCACCACGGCGGCCCGGACGGCTATCTCAAAGCCGACCTCGACTCCGGCGGCTGGCCGCAGACCGCGCGCAACCGCACCGTAGACATCCTGCGCGAGTCGATGGCGCTGCACATCAACGGCGACCAGCATCTCACCACGCTGACGCAATACGGCGTGGAGAAGCAGCGCGACGCCAACTGGTCCTTCTGCACGCCCGCGATTTCCGCCGGCTACCCGCGCTGGTGGAGGCCGGACGAGATGGACATGCCGCACACAAACCGGCCAAAGCACGGCCACGCCAACACGGGCGAGTTCATCGACGGCCTCGGCAACAAGGCCTACGTCTATGCCGTCGGCAATCCCGAAGTGGGCAAGGCGCCGAACCGCTATGACAAGGCGCACGAAAAGGCCAGCGGCTTCGGCTTCATCACCTTCGACACGGAGAAGAAGACCTACTTCGTCGAGTCTTTCCGCTTCCTCATCGACGCCACCGACGGCAAGCCGACCAATCAATTCCCCGGCTGGCCCGTGACGATCCACCAGAAGGAAAACCGCGGGGAAAACCTGCTGGGCTGATTTTCACCCAAGCCAGCCCGTCAGGAAACGTTCTTGAACCGCCGTCGTTTGACACGACAATCCGCCTTCCATGCCCCGGCACTCTCCTGATGACTTCAGCTTCCTTCCCACCGTCGATTCGGCGGATGAGAAGGACGTAATCAAGGATGAGTTGTGGGGAAAGAAGCCGAAAGAAACGCCGCCTGTCGAAGCTGCCCCCCCGCCCCAGGAAGCAGCGCATGAAGAGCCGCCGCCTGTCGAGGAGCGGCACGAGGCACCGGCTCAGCCATCCCGGCAGATCATCGCAACGCCGACACCGCTCGCTCCGGAGGCGGGATTATCCGTCAACGCTCCGAAAGCGGCGGTGAAAATCGCCCCGGTCACGCCGTCGCAGGACGGTCGGGCTTTGTGGGAAGCCTTCGCCCAGGAGGAGGGAATGGATATGCCGACGGTCATCAATCCCGTCGCGCGTCCCGCCCCGCTTCGGGAATCCGATCCCGATTCACCGATTCAGATCCAGCCGCCCAGCACCCCGCGCATCTCCCTCGGAGGAGGTTCCAACTCCGTCCCACCGCCGCCGCCCAAGGGGCGGGCTCCCGTGGCCGAAGAACGTTTTCAGAAAGACGCATTCGGCGCGGACACCGACAGCGTGCAAGGCGTGGAGGAACCGGAGGCGATCCCCGCCGACAACAGCCAGGAGATCAAACTGGCCCGGAAGAAGGCCTTGATCGGCACGATCGGGCTGCATGTGGTCGTGGCTCTGGTCATGCTGCTCATGCATGTGCCGATGCTAGATTTTTCAGCGCCGGAAATCGTCGCCACGAGTGCCGTGGATGAGCTGGAGAACGAGTCCTGGAAGAAGGTGACCACCGAGATGCCGCAGACCAGTCCGATGACGGCCTCCGTCTCCCCCCTGCTGTCCACGGGCATCAGTGACATCGCCATGCCGGAGGTCGATTTCGCGGCAACGACGAGTGAGCTGAACCTGGGCACGTCGTTCGGCTCTTTTGGGTCGGGAGTGACGAGCGGCGGGGCCGGAGGGAAGGTCTCCTTTCTCGGGAACACGGCCTCGGCCAAAAATGTCGTCTTCGTGGTGGATGTCTCCGGCTCCATGTCCGCCTCGATGAATGTCGGCGGCAGCACGATGTCCCGCTTTGACCTGCTCAAAAAGGAGCTGAGCAAGAGCATCAGCGCGATGGCTTCCGGCACGGCCTACCAGATCCTTTTCTTCTCCGACTTCGCCTGGCCGCACGACACGGTGGACAGCAACGACATGCGCGCACTGAACAACTACGAGTGGAAGATCACCGCCACCAGCCGCAACGTGACCATCCCGCGCTACAGCTATCTGGCCACGAACGGCGCCAACGTCAGCAAGAGCAAGAAGATCATCATGGAGGCCAACAATCCGGGCGGCACGAACTGGGGCAGCGGCCTGATGATGGCCCTCAAGGGAGCCACTCCGAAGCCGGATGTCATTTTCTTCATGACGGACGGAAATCGCAGCGACGAGGCGGGTTGGATTGACGCCGTCACGCAGGAAAACAGCCGCGGCAAGCGCACCATCATCCACACCACCGCCCTGGGCACGCCGGATGCGGCGCGTGACTTGGACGAGATGGCGCGTCGAAACGGCGGCAAATTCACGGCGGTGATGGCCGACGGCAAAATCATCCAGGGCAAAGACCTGCTGCGCTGATTCGCGCCTTCACGCGCCGAGCTCACGAAGAGCCGCTGCGACTTCGTCTACAGGAAGACCGACGACATTCGTGAACGAGCCTTCCATCCGCTCGAGCAGCATGTCGGTGCATTCCTGGATGCCGTAGGCACCCGCCTTGTCGAGCGGGTTCACCCTGGCGTGATAGTCACGGATCCGATCATCGTCGAGAGACTTGAAGCAGACATGCGTGATGACGTGCAGTTCCCGCTCGACCTCTCCGTCACAGGCCAGGGCGACGCCCGTGCAGACCTCGTGGCTGCGCCCGGAAAGACGCCGCACCATTTCCAGCGCCTCGGTCATGTCCGCAGGTTTGGCGAGCGGGTCGCCGTCCACATAAACCAGCGTATCAGCCCCCAGGACCAGGGTTCCGGGCCTCAAGAGGCTGCCGGCCAGCGCCTTGCGGCGGGCGTTTTCGACCGTGAGCTGCTCCGGCGTCAGGCTGGCGTCATGAGCCTCATCGACCTGCGGAAGAACGACTTCAAAATCAAAACCCGCCTCGCGCAGGAGGCTGAGGCGGCGTGGCGAGGCGGAAGCGAGAACGAGCGGGCGCCGACTCACGCGCCAGTCCCGGTGATGCCCGCCACCTCGTCCGCGCGGATGACGCCATCCCGCTTGTCCGGGGTGCGGTAGCGGTAGTAGCCGGTCTTCTCCTGATACTGAGGCTCACCATTGCAGAGCACTTCACGTCCGTCCTTCAGTTTGATCTTGTGGGGCGTGGTGGAAACCAGCATGTCCGGCATCGAGCAGGCGGGCAGCAACAAGACGGACAGAACCAGAAGCAGGGTGGGGCGCAGGGCTTTCATGACAGCAGGCAGTTTCTCAAACGATGCTGGTTTGACGCGACTTTCGGAGATTATGTTCATCTGCGGCATGCGTGACAAATTTGAGGAGATTCATGAACATTGTTGAAGCAGCAGTCGTGCCTTCTACCCTGCGGCATGAGTGACAATATACCCGCCGCCATCGGCATCATCGGTGGTTCAGGATTATACGACCTTGAAGGCTTTCAGGATCGCGAAGAAATCACCGTGCAAACGCCCTTCGGCCCCCCTTCAGACGCACTGGTGGGCGGCACGCTGGCCGGGCGCAGAGTTTACTTTCTGCCTCGGCATGCCAAAGGCCACCGCATCCTGCCCACGGAGTTGAACCACCGCGCCAACCTCTGGGCCCTGCGCAGCCTAAACGTGCGCTGGGTCATCGCTGTCACCGCCGTCGGCAGCCTGCAGGAAAAATATCAGCCGCGCGACATCCTGCTGCCGGATCAGTTCTTCGACCGCACCAGCCGCCGCGACCAACACACCTTCTTCGGACGCGGCATCGTCGCCCACGTCTCCTTTGGCGACCCTGTTTCCGACAAGCTGCGGGCGCTTCTGCATGAAACCGTCGTGTCGCAGGGCCGCCGCGTCCACAACGGCGGCACCTACGTCTGCATGGACGGCCCCGCCTTCTCCACTCGGGCGGAATCCAACGTGCACCGCCAGCTCGGCTTTGACGTCATCGGCATGACGAACCTGCCGGAGGCCAAACTCGCCCGCGAGGCCGAGATCGCCCTCGCCACACTGGCGATGGTCACCGACTACGACTGCTGGAAGGTCGAGGAGGAGGCCGTCACCGCCGAATCCGTCATCGGCCATCTGCACGCCAACGTCGCCGCCGCCAAAGCCATCCTGGCCCAGGTCATTCCGAACATTCCGAACGAACCGAACTGGCCCGAGCACCGCTCCCTGGACTCGGCGCTGATGACCGATCGCAAGCTCTGGCCGGAACAGACCGTCGAGGACCTGCTGCCGCTGCTGAAGCGGTTTTTGTGAGTCCCTCCTCGCCAATGCAGCCTTCCCGTTTCACCAGGAAGGCAGGGATATACTGACGCTAAACCAGGGGGCCATGGCAGAGACCGGCTCTCCGTTCAAAGGCAGCCATTGACCGCATGAAGCGCCAAGAATATTCAGCGCAACCACTCATCGCGATGCGTGGCGACGAAGGCGTCGTCGTTGAGATGTGGATAGGCGTGGTGGACACGGTCGATCTCCTCAAGCTGGCCGGGGCTGAGGGTTTCGTTTTCGTCGAGGCACCACAGGCCTTCGAGAAGGCCCTGGCGGCGGAGGATTTCATGCAGACCGGCGATGCAGCCGCGAAAGCCGTGCGCGGCATCGAAGAAGGCGGCGTTGCTGTCGGTCACTTCGATGCCGAGGCGCAGCAGCTCCGGCGAGACATCGGCGTTTCGACACCGATTGAGCAGTTCGACGGCACGCTGCGTCCACACGGACCAGTGACCGAGCAAGCCGCCGACGATGCGACGTTCCTGGCCGTCGAAGCGGAACGGCGTGGCGAAATCGGTGACGATGCTGTCGTCGTTGCCGGTGTAGAGGGCGATGTCGTCACGTCCGACCTCGATCACCGCGCGAATGACGTCGAGCGTCTGATAGCGGTTGAAGGGAGCGATCTTGATGGCGACGACATTCTCGATCTCCGCGAAGCGACGCCAGAACGAATAGCGCAGCACGCGCCCGCCGACGCTGGGCTGAAGATAGAAGCCGACGACGGGCAGGATTTCCGCTACGGCCCGGCAATGCGCGATCATTTCGTCCTCGGTCGCGTCACGCATGGCCCCAAGGCTAAGCAATCCGGCGTGGTAGCCGAGTTCGCAAAGCAGCGCGGCCTCGCCCGTCGCCTGCTTCGTCATTCCGCAAATGCCGCCGATGCGCACGAGCGGAGCCGTGGCGCGATCCATCTCTTCTTTGGCAAGTTCAAGCACCGGACGCAGCAAACCGATCTGCGGATCGCGAATGGCGAACTGTGTGGTATGCACGCCGACCGCGAGTCCGCCGGCACCGGCGGCGATGTAGTAGCGCGACAGCGCCCGCTGGCGGCGTTCGTCGAGTTTGCGCCGCGCATTCAACGCGAGCGGGTGAGCGGGAATGGCGAGGCCAAGTTGAAGCTGCTGGCGGAAACTCATGGTGCGCTGGTTTTGATCCAGCCGCGGAGCATGTCGCGCAGTCGGGCCATTTCACGGAAAAGCTGCGCGAGGTCGGCGTGAAAGTGCTCGAAGCACCACGGACCGCGAAAGCCGGACTGCCAGCCGATGTCGAAGCAGCGTCTGAGATCGTAAGCGGCATGCGTTCCATCAGCGGCGAAGTCACGCGCTTTGAAGTCGCAGGAGACGGCGAAGGGGAATGCCTTCGTGAGGCCGTCGTAACGGACTGCGTCGGTCCAGTTCCCGGTGTCGGGCTGGGATTTGAGACTGGGACCGACGGCCTGGATGATGTGCGGGATGGCGTCGGGAGCGCCTTGCATCCAGCCGAAGTTCTCGATGAGAACGCCGATGCTTTTTTCACCCGCATAGTCGATCAACTCCCGATAAGAGGAAACAAGCCGCGTCAAATCCGGTGCCGCCGGGCCGGGAAGCGGTCGCACCCAGCGCACGCCGAGCCGCGCGGCGGCATCAATCGTGCGGCAATACTCCGCGATGGACTCACGACGCAGGTTTTCATCCGCTGCGGCGAGATCGAGGCCTTTCTGGTTCATTTTGAGATTCGTTAGCACACAACCGGCATCCGCTGCGGCCTGACGCAACTGGTCGAGGTATTTTGGCTCCAGCGAGACGAGCGTGGCGGTCATAAGGTCGATCACGCGCATGTCGAGCTCGTAACGCATGAGGCGCGGGAGATCGAGCAGGCGCAGTTTGCCGGGCTGCGCGGCTTCAACGAGATGCCGAACGAAGGAGCCGGTGGTGATGCCAAGCTCGTGTTTCAAGGCGGGCACAGGCGCGGCGGCCAGCGTGAGCGGCAATGCCTGGAGAAAGCGGCGGCGTTTCATGGTGAAAGGATCAACGAATTCATTGCCCGGGATCACACACGACCGAAAGTGGACGCTCCGCCATGAAATCATTCCTCTCTGCCCTGCTCTGCTTTGCTTCCTTCGTGATGCCCTCACTCGCCGCCGATGAGTTTCCTCTCGTCGAGGCCAAAGAGTGCCGCCCTCGCAAAGGGCTGCCGAATTTCCTGGCGAAGGCGAACACGGCAGGCGCGGAGGTGAAAATCGGTTATCTCGGCGGCTCGATCACGGCGCAGTCCGGATGGCGGCCGAAGACGCTGGCGCATTTTCAGAAGACGTATCCGCAGGCGAAGTTCAGCGAGATCAACGCGGCCATCGGCGGCACGGGCTCGGACCTCGGCGTGTTTCGCCTGAAGCAGGACGTGCTCGATCACAAGCCGGACCTCATGTTCGTCGAATTCGCCGTGAATGACGGCGGTGCTGCGCCGGAGCAGATCTTCCGCTACATGGAAGGCATCGTCCGCCAGACATGGAAGGCGCTGCCGGAATGCGACATCTGCTTTGTCTATACGCTGACCGAGGCGCTCGCGCCCGCGATGCTCGACGGCAAGTTCCAACGCTCGGCAAGTGCGATGGAAAAGATCGCCGATCACTATGGCATCCCGACGATCCACATGGCGATGGAGGTCGCGAAACTGGCGAAGGAGGGCAAGCTGGTGTGGAGGGCGAAGCTGCCGAAGACCGACGAGGAGAAAAAAGCGCTGGAAGGAAAATTCGTCTTCGCACCGGACAGCGTGCATCCGCATGTGGAAACCGGCCACGAATTGTACCTTGCAGCCATCGTACGTTCGCTGCAGCCGATCGAGGCGGCATCGAAGGCGACAGGGGCACATGTGCTGGGAGCGCCATTCGTCGCGACGAACTACGAGCAGGCGAAGCTGCTGCCGATTTCCGATGCGACGCTGTCGAAAGGCTTCACGCTGCTCGATCCGAATACGGATGACTTCGGCAAGCGCTGGTCGAAGCGCATGACGACGCTGCACAAAGGCATGAACCCGGGCGAGACGATCACTTTCAAGTTCAAGGGCACGCGCTGCTCCATCTACGACATCATCGGACCCGACTGCGGACAGGTAATCGTGACGCTGGACGACAAGCAGGAGCGGATCGTGCCGCGCTTCGACGCCTACTGCACCTACCACCGCCTGAGCGCGCTCATGATTGGCAGCGATCTGGAAGACACGGTACACACGGTGAAGATCGAGATTCATCCCGAGCAGCCTGAAAAGGCAGCCATCCTAGCGAAGAACGGCAACAAGATCGACAAACCGGAACGCTTCAATGCGACGGCCTTTTATCCGGGCGCGATCCTGCTGGTGGGTGAGGTGGTGAAGTGAGCCTCAGACCGGATCAGCTTCGTCCGTTTCAGCCCGTGTGAGCTTGTCGCCCCAGAAGGTGGCGACAAGGAGGCTGGTGAGGGCGAGGAGGGCGAGGCCGTTGAGAACGTGGAAGTTCGTGACCCAGAAGCTCTTGCCGGTGAGGATGACAAAAATGCCGAGCGCGACCTGGATCGTGGGCATGAACATCAGAAGCAGGGCGACGGGACGCATCGTCGGCAGCGTGATGAGCCAGCGACGAGAACGCACCGCGACAAAGAGAATGAGCAGGGCGACGGTGAAGCCCCAGTATTTGTGCGCAAAGAGCAGAAAGATATCCGCCGGCGAGGTGGGCGGCAGCCACTGGCCCTTGGTGGTGAGAATGTCACTGGCGGCGAGGTGGAGGCGTTGAGTATGGCGAAGCGTGGCACCGAGAACGAGCTGGCCGAAGACGCAAAGGAACAGGGCCAGCGTCCAGAAGCGTGCCTGCGAGGCTTCTTTGACCGTCAGGACGAGGCGGCCCGCCGTCCAGGTGCGTGAGGAGGCGAACGCGATGAACACCAGCAGACAGAAAAAGAGCTGCCCCAGAGTGCCATGGGTGACACCGAGCGGGTCGGACATTTTCAACACACGCAGGCCGCCGAGCGAAGCCTGAAGCACCACAAGCAGCAGGGCGAGGGTGGTCAGCCCGCGCAGCAGTGGCCAGCGCTGACTGTACCATTTCATGACCAGCCAGGCGAAACCGAGAACGGCAATGACGGTCGCCATGATCAACGCACCCATGTAGATGAGAACCAGAAATCCTGCGGCACAGAGAACGATGCCGACACCTTCGACAAGACCGGGCCGGAATTTGGCGAACTGCCAGTAGTACATGCCCAGAACAAGAAAGCCGATGGTGGTGGCGATCCAGCGGTGGCCGTGCTCCAGCAGCAGCGCCGGCACCTTGTACCAGCCTTCGGGATTGATCTTGCCGTAGCACAGCGGCCAGTCGGGAACGGCGAGACCGACATCCTCGGTGGTGACCGCCGCGCCCCACCAAACCAGCACGACTCCCACTGCGAGGGTCAGCAGGGAGAAGCGGTGAAAGGCTCGGTTGGACATGGCCATCGACAAGTTAACGAGCAGGAAAAGCGGAAGGGCAAAATAATGGGATCATTATTTTGCCCTTCGTTCCGACCATCCTTGGCGGATGGAAATCAATGAGCGGCGGCGATCGGCGCGGCGGCCTCGGCCTCCTGGGTCTTCTTGAGTGCGGCGGCGGACTGCTCCTTTGCCCATTCGTCGAATTCTTTCTGTTCGAGGACTTCGAGCGTGGCCTTCATCTGACCGTGGCCGGGTCCGCAGAGCTGGCCGCAGATGATGTCCCAGGTGCCGGTTTTGGTCGGCTTGAACCACATGTGAGACTTAACGCCAGGGGTGGCGTCCTGCGCGGCGCGCATGGGCACGAGGGCGAGGTTATGAATCACATCCTTCGAGGCGACATCGACGATGACCGGGCGGCCGACGGGAAGCTTCATCGTGTTGAGGGAGATGAAGTCGTCCTTGCCATTAGGGTCGTGCAGATCCTTGCCGGTGGTGTTGGAGGGGGAGACGTTCACACCAGCCCAGGTGCTGATCAGGCGATCATCACCCGGATACTGGAAGTTCCAGAGGAACTTCTCTCCGAGGGCGCGCATGCGGATGGTGTCGGGGGATGTTGGATACTCGTCCGCCTGACGGGACCAGAGAGGGAAGGCAAAACCGAGCAGCAGAATGGCCTCGACAATGACGACGCCGATTTCGATGTGAGTCGTGGCGTGCCCCTGGAAACCGTTGTAGTCGGCCTTCGCGGTTTTCTTCTGGCGGAAGCGATAGAAGGCGATGCAGAGATAAATGGACCAGCCGACACCGAGGACCAGCATGAACCAGTGAACAAAGCCAAGCATGTGATCGACGAGGCCGCCATGTTCGGAGGCAACGGGCGTCTGACCGATCCATTCGTTGATTTCAGAGATGCTCATGAGTTTGGGGGAAGTTTGAAAAAGTGGGGTAAAGATAATCGGGCGAAGGTCTCAGACGGCGGTGAGTTCCGGGTTTTTGCGCTGGCGCCGGACCATGGTGAAGACGATCCCGGCCGCGCAGACGAACATGAAGGCCAGCACACCGAGCATGAAGAGGATCGCGAAGCCCTGGGCCTGCCCGACGAGACTGCCTTTGTCGGCCATGCAGGTGGCGCAGGAGAGGAGATTGATGGGCGCGGAGATCATGGCGTCAGACGATGATGGTGCGCATTTTTTTGACCATGTACCAGACGCCGTAACTTAGCAGCGCGACGCAGACGAGCCCGGCGTAGGGCTTCATCGGCAGCGCTCCGGCGCGGGCCGCATCCTCGGGAACCAGGTGCATCCACAGCCAGAACCCGGCATCGCAGAGAACGGCGAAGGCGAGGAAAACGATGTGGAAATGCTTGAGGGACATGGCCGGGGGGCGGTGCAGGTTTACTCCGAAAGTTTGTAGAAGCCGTCGAAGACGAGAGGGTCCATCTTGCTGAAGTAGAAGAGGACGAAAAGGACGATGGCGAAGACCACGGTGAAGGCGAGCACCTTGTAGATGACGCTCTTTTCGTGGTTCAAGTGCATGAAGATCAGCGCGACGAGGCTGGCTTTGAAGGTGGCCACGATCATGCCGACGAGGATGTTCAGACCGTGGGTGGGCAGCTCCACATAGGAGAGCCAGACGGTGATGCCGGTGAAGAGAATCAGCAGCGCCCCGATGACGAGGTACTTCTTGATCGACTTTTGGATTTCTTCGATGTTGTCAGCCATGACGGTGGAGAGGAAACGGAATTAAAGGAGATAAAGTAGTGGGAAGAGGAAGATCCAGACGAGATCGACGAAATGCCAGAAGAGGCCGCCGACTTCGACGCGGTTGGCGAGGTGTTCCGGGTCTTCGCGCAGCATCCTGCCGTTGAAAACGAGGAAGTAGAGAAGCACGAGGGCACCGGCGACGACGTGCAGGCCATGAAGACCCGTCAGTGTGAAGTAGATGGCGTAGTAGGTGTTGAGCTTCGGCGTGAAGTTCGAGAAGAAGGTGATGTCTTTCTTGTCGATGACCACTGTAGGGTAGTCGTGACCGTCGCCGTGACCGCTTTCGGACGGAGCATGCGCCGCGGCACCGTGTTTGTCACCGCCATGGGCCGCGTCGGCGGCGGGAGGCGTGGAGGAGTGGATTTTGTAGAAGAGGGACTCCTTCTGGAGCGTGGCGGACTTGTCCTTGTCCCGCGTGGGATATTTCTCCTCAAACTCGGCGATGTGGTGCTCGCGGTTCGCGACGAAGGCGGGCTGCCAGGCACCGAGGTAGCGGTGATCGAAGGCGAGGGACTTGTCCGGCTGGGCGACGCCGCGGGCGTCGATGCCATCGACGAGCAGGGTCATCTTGTCGTCGAGCAGCTTGCCTTTGGCGGTGGTGCCGTCGCGAAAGGTGATGCTGTCTGCGGTGTAGCCGAAAATTTCAGAGGGTTTGGCGGCAGCCTTGAGGGGAGTCACTGCCGAGAGTTTGACCGTGGCGCTACCCTTGCCTTCGGCTTTCGCCTTTTCGACTGCGGCGGCGCTGAGTTCGGCGAAGCTGGCGGCGTCGAGCGTGATCTCTTTTCCGTCGGCGGTCTTGAACTTCGGGGATTCGCCTTCGATGAGGGGAATGACGTAGCCGATCGGATCGGCGGTGATGGCGGATTTTTTGACCGGGATGGAAAGGGAGAGTTCGGTGATCTCACCAAACTTAATCCGGTAGGGAATGGTGTGGTGATGCTCGTCCTCCGGCATGTGGCCGGTGAGGATGGTGCCGTCCGTGAGTTTGACGGCGTAGTGCTTGAACTTGGCTTTGTACTCGAGGCTTTTGTTGAACATGAACACCCCGGCGCAAATGACGGTGATGGCCATGTAGATTTTGTACTGACCGTAACGGCGCAGTTTCACAGAGGCCCAGGCCATGACCACCGTGACGGAGGAGGCGATCAGTACGATGGTGTTCCAGAAGCCAAGGGTGACGTCGAGATCATGCACCGGCCACGGATAGTCAGCTCCGAGGCGAAGGAAGATGTACGCGGAGAAGAGGCCGCCGAAGAGCATGACTTCCGAGGCGAGGAAGAGCCAGATGCCGATTTTGGCGTTGTAGAGTCCGGTGTCCGGCCGGGCGTGAACGGTGTAAGGGATGTCCATGGGAAGTGACGAATTCAGGAATGACGAGTGACGAGGTCGGATGCCGGGGCATCAATGATGGGTGGCGGCATGCTCGGTCTTCGCGGGGGCGTCGCTGCCGTTCGGGTTGGGCTTGCCGTGCTCGGATTCCCACTGCGGGAAGAAATCCACCGGGTGGCCCGGAACGCTGTACTCGTAGGGGCCACGGTGAGCGACGGGTTCAAAGAGGAAATTACCGTGGCCGGGAGGGGTTGGGGTGGCCCATTCCA
This sequence comes from uncultured Prosthecobacter sp., assembly GCA_964452755.1. Classification (GTDB taxonomy): domain Bacteria; phylum Verrucomicrobiota; class Verrucomicrobiia; order Verrucomicrobiales; family Verrucomicrobiaceae; genus Prosthecobacter. The sequence continues at coordinate 247,694 of CAYVQY010000006.1, forward strand.
TGGTCGTCGCGCCCCAGGGGTTGTCGTTCTCGGCCTTTTTGCCGCCCTTGATGCTGAACCAGAAATTGATGATGAAGGGGATCTGGCCGAGCGCGAGGATGAAGGCACCGACGGACATGACGATGTTCAGGGAGAGCATGTTGTCCGGGATATCGAGACCAAAGACAGCGCCGACCTTGTGCGTGAGGGTCGTGCTCCAGTGGCTAAAGCCGGAGGTGTTTTCGAAGTATTTTCCGCCGTCATACCAGCGGCGGTGAAAGCCTGCCATGCCCTGGATGAACATCGGGGCGAAGATGAGGTTCATGCCGACGAGGGACGGCCAGAAGTGCCACTTCCCGAGCTTGTCGCTCATGTAGCGGCCTGTGAATTTCGGGAACCAGTGGTACACGCCCGCGAAGAGGGCGAAGATCGTGCCTGGAGCCACGACATAGTGGAAATGGCCGATCACATAATAGGTGTCGTGCATCGCCAGATCGATGAAGGAGAAGGCCAGCGGCAGACCGGTCAGACCGCCGATGCCGAACATGGGCAGGAAAGCGGAGGCGAAGAGCATCTGCGTGTTGAAGCGGATCGAGCCACCCCAGAGGGAGATCATGAGGCAGGTCAGAAGGACCACCGAAGGCACGGAAATGAGCACCGTCGTGATCTGGAAGTAAGTGGACATCATGGTGCCCATGCCGGTGAGGTACATGTGATGCGCCCAGACGAGGAAGCTAAGGAAGCCGAGGGTGAGCACCGAATACACCATCGACTTGTAGCCCCAGAGTGGACGACGTGCGTTGCAGGGAATGACATCCGTCAGGATAGCGAAGGCGGGAAGGATGAGCACATACACTTCCGGATGCGCAAGGAACCAGAAGAGATGCTGATAAAGCAGGGGGGAGCCGCCGCCGGAGATGTCGAGGTGCTTGCCGCCTTCCATCAGGCCGGTCGGCAGGTAGAAGGAGGAGCCGAAAACGCGGTCGGAAAGCTGGAGGATGGCGGCCACTTCCAGAGGCGGGAAGGCCAGCAGGAGCAGGAAGGCGGTGACAAACATGGCCCAGCAGAAGAAGGGCATCTTCATCCAGCCGAGGCCCTTGGCACGGAGGTTGATGACGGTGGCGATGACGTTGACGGAGCCGAGCAGGGAGGCGGAGATGTTGAACACCATCGCCGTCAGCCACCATGTATGACCGTGCTGCCACACATTGGTCACACCGAGAGTCGTGGTGGAGGCGAGAGGCGAGTACATCGTCCAGCCGGTCTGCACCGGCCCGGTGCCGACGAAGAAGCTGTACATCATCAGCACGCCGCTGAGGAAGAAGAACCAGAAGCTCAGCATGTTCAGCTTCGGGAAGGCCATGTCGATGGTGCCGATCTGCAGGGGCATCACGAAATTAACGAAACCGGCGAAGCCGAGGGGAACGATGCCGAAGAACACCATGATGGTGCCGTGCATGGCGCCGAGCATGTTATAGAGCTCGCCGTTGAGGGATCCGTCCGGATTAAGCCAGCGTCCGAACATGGACTCGAAGAGGTCTTTGACGAGGGGGATGTTCCGAATGGCCTCAACGGCGGGCACCGGCTCGCCCGGATAGGCGATGCTCCAGCGCATGAGCAGCATCAGGAAGAAGCCGAACAGCAGGAAGACAAGGCCGGTAAGGCCGTACTGCAGGCCGATGACCTTGTGATCGGTGGACCAGATGTATTTGCGCAGGAAGCCCGGCTCATGGTGGTCGTGCGCGTGGGCGTGGGCGTGGTCGAGGGTGGTGGCGCTCATAAAGAAAGGGTCAGGGGATCAAAGTTGAAAAGATTGCGCGAAGTCGAACTCGAAGTCCGCGGTGGCCTTGCCGCCGCGAACGGTAACAGTCTGAGAAAGATTCTTCGGGAACTGCGGGTGCCAAGCCTCGACGACGTAGTCACCGTCTGCCAGCGCACGCGGAATGCTGAAACGGCCGTCTGCAGCCGTCACTGCGGCATGACAGCCTTCATGCACGAAAACCCACGCTTTCATCCAACGATGAACGTCGCATTCCAACCGGTAGATGCCCGGCGCATTGAAGACTTTGGCGTTTTCATCTCCGCGTGAAGGCTGGCCGATGTTGTCGATGTTCTGCCCGCCGTTCCGAGTGCCGGCCTCGTGCCTGGCGATACGGATGTTGTGGAAGGTGAGGTCGCTGTTATGAAAACGCACGTTCTGCCCCGCCTGAATGGCCACGGCATGCGGCACAAACTCACACTGGGTCTGGTCGATCAGGGGTGCCGCATCAGTCAGATTGCTGGCACGCTGACTGCCACGCACAGTGATGAAGGTGTCGGAGAGACCGCCGTCTGCGGAGACACGCCAAGCGGAGTCCATGATCTGACCGTGGGCGGTGCAAAATGGATTTCCACCAACGTCCACCACGCGGCTCAATTGTGCAGCGTCACCGCCTTTCAGGATGACCCGTCCGGAGATGCTCGTCTCGGCGGCGATTTCCACCGCCGGTAGGAGCTGGACAGTCGTCTCCGTTTTTGAACTTTCCCCGCAGCCAACGTTGGCGAGAAGCATGGCGACTCCGAAGGCAGCCCAAGGTGCCTGGCGGGAGACGGCGTACTTCACATTTGGCATATCGCGAATCGTTTCGTTACTTGGCCGCCGGGGCAGCGGCAGCGGTGGCTCCGGGACCGGCGGGGATCTCTCCTTCAATGTTTTTGTCGGCGAAGGGCTTCAGGTCGGCCTCCGTCCACTGGGCGGTGCGTTTTTCCTCGTCGCGCACCTTCTGCACCATTTCCTTGGTGATCATAGTGCCTTCGTTACCCCAGCTGTTGCGGACGTAGGTCAGCACATTGGCGAGATCCTGGGAGGACATGGCGGCACCGAAAGCCTGCATACCCCCTGGCGTGTTGTAGCCCTGTCCTTTGACGGTGATGGCGCCGACAAGTCCATGCTGAACGACGCGAACGAGGCGCTCGGTGCCGCCGGTGACCCACTCGGAACCGGCGAGCGGCGGGAACTGACCGGGGAGGCCGGCACCGTTGCCCTGATGGCAGCCACCGCAGATCGCGTAACCACTGGCACCCTTTTTCATCGCAAGCGCGAAAGGATCAAGCGTCGCACCAGCACCATCGGCACCCGGCCGTGGGTCCATGCCGCCTGCTGCGATCGAAAACGGATTGCTGACATCGAAGCTCCAGCCGCCGGCCATCGGGCCAAGCTGCCCGCCGGCGATAATGGCGACAAGCATCAGAAGGAAGGTCGCCCAAAGAGGAGCGGGCTGGCTTTCAGGCGGGAGATCCGCCTTTTCGCGCTTCACGGCGGAGTGAAGGCGGTCAAGGTCGGTGCTGTCGGGATGGGCGGGGGCGCTCATGGGCGTTCGAGATCGCGGGAGGGGCTATTTTTTGGCGGGTTCAGCGGCGGCGACGGCTGCCGAGCGTCCTGGGACGGGGTAATCCTTTTTGAGGGAAAGAAGGTATTCGACTAGGCGCTCCGCTTCGGGCGTCGGCACGACTTCGTAACCGGCGGGCGGCGCGAATTTCTTCGGCAGCACCAGGGCATGCTCAGAGACAGGTCCTTGGATCTTCTGCACCTTGTAGAGGTTTGTGTAGGCGGGCATCGAGCTCCAGTCACTGATGGAGCGCGGAGCGTAGAGGTGCCGGTGCAGGGTTGCGACATCTGGAGCGCGCCAGCCGTAGTTGGCGAGGTCCGGACCGACGCGCTGCACGCCGAGAAGGGCGTATTTTTCTCCGAGGAAGTCGCGCAGTTCCGTCGGGCGCACCGGCGTGGCCGGGCGTCCTTCCTGGTCCTGTCCCCAGCCTTTGTACCAACCGTCCAGACCGAGCTGCACGGGGCGGATCATCTGGGTGTGGCACTGATTGCAGCCTTCGCGGATGTAAACGAGCTGGCCCTGGCCGTTGATGGGAGCGGGCGGGTAGTAGCCCTCCATGCCGTCAGCGTCCTTGTCATAGGCGACAGGGGTGAGCTGCTGGTAGGTCATCGCCGGAATGACGATGAGGCACAGCCAGGGGAGACCGAAGGATGCAGCGAGGCCGAGAATGAAGGTGCGGAAGTTCGTCATGCGTGTGCGGGAGCGTGTTCGTCATGATGGCTGTAGAGCAGCGTCGGGGCCGAACTGCGGCGACCGAGACCAACGACCATCAGCAGAAGGTGGAGGAGGAACATCAGGTTCGAGAAGGAGATCAGCGCCCAGGCCACCGCACGCGAGACGACGTAGGGGCGGGAGTTGAGCACATGATTCATGAAGGTCTGGTCCCAGTGCTCGGGATTGTTCATGTCCGCTCCCTGCTGCCAGCCAGCGACGAGGCTCATGATGACAATGGTGCTGATCCCATACACGGAGAACCAGAAGTGGTTGCGGATCAGACGCACGCTGAGCCATTCACAGCCGGAAAGACGCGGCACGATGTAGTAGATGGCGCCGAAGACGCACATGCTGAAGAAGCCGTAGAGGCTCACCACCTGGAAAGAGTACCAGGATTGCGTGAACTGAAGACCCGAGCCGCTCCAGAAGGCGGAATTCATGGCCAGCACGATTCCGGAGACGGGATAGAACAGGGCTCCAAAGAAAACAAAGCGGAGGGTCGGGCTGGTTGCGACGGCGCTGTGTTTGCCGAGGGCAGTGAGATGGTGATTGAGTCCGACGAGACCCACGGGAATCAGCAGCAAGACGCCCGTCGCGGCACCGATGGCGGTCATCCAGGCCGGCAGGGGACCGCCCATGTACTTTTGCATGCCGGTCCAGCCGCCGAGAATGGCCAACGTCCAAAAACCGGCGCTCGCGAGCTGCGCGGAGGCGATGGGCTGACCGGTGATCTTGGGAATGAAGTAATAGGCGGAGCCGACGCCGACAGGCACGAAGAACAGGAGGATGACACCGTGAATGTACCAGGCGTCGATGCCGGCGCCGAGCGCTCCGAGGCCGGGCAGGCAGTGCAGGGCGACGTTGGCAGTGATAAAGATCCAGGGGAACCAAAAGCAGGCGCCCAGAATGTACCAGGTGCTGACCATGAACCCTTCCGGACGGAAGGCGCGGCCAAACATGCGGGCGACGGGCCAAGCGTAGCAGAGGAAGCAGACCAGCAGGATCGGCCAGGTGAACTCCGGCATTTCCAGCCACTCGATCGAGGTGCTCTTGCCCATCAGCACAGCGAGGATGCCGACGGTGATGGTGATGTTCCAGAAAACACCCGCAGTGATCAGCAGACTCTTGCCGCTCTTCAGTTCCTGGCCCGAACGACGGGCCATGATCCAGAGCATGACGCCCAGCGCGGCCTGCACGCCCCAGCCATAGACTAACGCGTTCATGTGCGCGGGCTGGAGACGGCCGTAGCTGATGTAGGGGCAGCCGGCGAGGAAGGACGGCTCGACAAGCTTGATCGCGGACAGCACGCCGAGAATCGTGGAGAGCATGAGCCAGAAGGCCCCGTTCGTGAAGAGGAACAGCACCGGCGCTTTCACCGACTTGTCGATCGCCGCGCGGCGAACGTTGTCGGCCTGAAGGTCCGTGTCAGAGGTGTCTGGAGTGGTCTGCATGACTTACTTGGGCGAAGCGGGTGCGGCAGGGGCCGGTGCAGGCGCTGCGGGAGTTTCGGCAGGGGCCGGAGCGGCCGCAGCTGCGGCCTGCTTCAATTGGGTGGGAGATCCGGGGACGACTTGGGTGCTTACGGCGGGCTTCTTGGATCCCAGTTCCGCCAGCGCTTTCTTAAAGACCGCCTGTTTCTTGGCACCGTCGTTAAAACCGATCTTCGCCATGTTCTCACTCTGGAGTTTGGCGATTTCGGCCGTGTTGGCGAGGCGCTCCGCCGCACGCGGATCTTCGCCGAGTTTGGGATCGACAAAGGCCTGGAAAAGACTGAACAGCACGGCGAAGCCCGCGAAGGCTCCGAGCACCCACAGAAAGGTGGCACCGGCTTTTTTGGATGGTTCGGGCTGTGACATGGAAAAAATCGGGGATCAGGTCAGTTGACGACGTTCACAGATTCGATGAGGCGCGGATCACGCCATGGATAGAGACTGTATTTGGAGAGGCCGCGCAGGAAGAGGAAGCCCATCGTTCCAAAGACGCCGCAGAGGGCGACGAGATCCTGGAACCAGGCACCGGCGACCCAGACACCCTGGCCGAGTGAGGGACCGCGTTCAGGAATGACATTCCAGTAAATGTCCACCAGGTGCATGAACAGGATCCAGATGCAGACCATGCCGACGACCACCGGCTTCTTTTTCCGCGGCTGGGAGAGCAGCAGGAGGAACGGAGCCACAAAGTGACCGACGACGATGAAAATAGAGACCGCACGCCAGGCGTCCGTGTTGCGGATGAGATAGAAGCGCGTCTCCTCGGTGATGTTCGCGTACCAGATGAGGAAATACTGGCTGAATGCGATGTAGGCCCAGAATACCGTGAAGGCGAAGAGCAGTTTGCCCATCAGATGGTAGTGCTCGTCGGTAACGACCTTCTGCATGTAGCCCATGCTCCGCAGCCAGGTAATGACCAAAATCGTCAGACCCATGGAGGCCCAGGCACAGCCCGCGAAGATGTACACGCCCCACATCGTGGAGAACCAGAGGTAATCGAGACCGACGAGCCAGTCATAGGCGGCGAAGGTGACGGTCAGGGCGTAGAACAGCAGCCAGCGGCATGAGAACAAGCGGGAGGAGATGGTGTGCTTGATGTCACCGTCCTGCTCCTGTTTGAGCGACTTGCCACGCAGCGTGCGGGCGATGTGCCAGAGGATGAGGAAATAGAGGAAGAAGCGGGTGTACCAGGAGAACGCTGTGTTCAGGTTCATGTAACCGAACTTGGAAACCAGAACGTGCAGGTGGGGATTGGCTTCCAGGCCCTGCTCAGGATCACCTTCGGTCACGAGGTGATGCATCGCCTCATCAACGGGGATGTGATGATGCTCCGCTAGTTTTGCGGCATGGTCGTGATGCCCCATCCATTCATATAGGGGACGGTTCACCGAGGGCAGGAGCAGCGGGAGGGTGAAAATCATCATCGGGATGATCATATTCGCCAGGTTTTCCCAGATGCGCCGCACGGCGACACCCCAGCTCGAGTTCGAAGCGCTGTGAAGCAGGATCCAGAAGCAGCCGCCCACCACGAAGGTGAAAGTGAAGAAGACAGCAAAGAGCCAGGAGTAGGCGAAGGTGTCGGTGCTGGCGAAGAAATAGTAGGCTGAGGCAGCCAGACCAAGCAGGCCGACAAGACCCAGCGCGTTGATGAGCTTGGCGCCCTTGGCCGGCTCGAATTTTTCTCCGCCCTGGGGCAGATCGTTGAAGGTGACGTGGTGACTCATGCCGTGATTCGCGTGATCGTGCCGTTACTGGAGGGTGACGCCGGCTTCTTGGGCGGCGAGTTGCAGGGAGCGGATGTAGGCCACAATGGCCCAGCGATCGCGCACGGTGATGTTGCCGCCGTAGCCGCCCATCAATCCCTTGCCATTGGTGATGACATCGAAAATCGCACCGTCGGCACGATAAGCGGCGGCATTGGCGGGGTCGAGGCTGCCCGGCTGTTGAAGGTTGAAGGCGGTCAGAATGCCGTACTTGGAGGTGACTCCCTTGCCGTTGCCGGAGAGACCGTGGCAGATCGCACAATTGATGTTGTAGCGCTCCTCGCCGCGCTTGATGAACGCGGCGTTGAAGACAGAGGGATCACTCGTGACCTCGGCTGGGAGACCGTCGCCGTAGAAATCACCCATCTTGCCGGTGTCGTAGTAGCCGAGACCGTTGGTGAAGCCGAAACGCGGAGGTTTGCCCCCCTTGGCCGCAGCTTTGGCGGGGATTTCAAAACCCATTGGCACTGTGCCTTTGACCGGCATGCGCGCACCACGACCGTCGGCGAAGAATTCACTCCCGGTCTGGTATTTGATCTTGGCCTGGTGGTCCATGTCCTGAAACACCTCGAGCGGTGGCAGCTCCGACTTGCTGCCGCGGAGCCCGAAAGCGCTCACGATGATCGCGCCGACGAAAAGGTAGCTGAGAAAGAAGTACTTCATGGTGGTGCTGTGCGCGGCTTAAAGCTCGTCCTCCACGAGTTCGATGTTTTTGCCGCCGGCTTTTTCGAGCAGGGCCTTGGTGTCCTCCTGGGAGAATTTCGGGTCGCGGGCTTCGATGCAGACGAAGAACCCGTCATCGGAGAACTTCGGGAAGTTCTTGGAGGCGAAGAGCGGGTGGTTCCAGCGCGGCAGGCCGATGAGGGCAAGCAAGCCGAAAAGGGTGGTGAAGGCGCTGAAGAGAATCGTCAGCTCGAACATCACCGGGAAGAACGCGGGAAGCGTCCAGATGTCGATCGGCTTGGCCTGCACGACCGTGGGATAGGTTTCCACGACCTTCTCGAGGAATCCTAGGCCAATGCTGCTCCAGAAGTTGGTCTGGGTTACGGTCTGAAGGATGAAAGCGATGGTCGTTCCGGTAATGCCGCCGCAAAAAACGAAGACGGGCAGCTTGGAGCGCGGGTTGCCCATCGCTGTGTCCATGCCGTGAATCGGAAAGGGCGAGTGAACGTCCCAGCGCTGATAGCCGGCGTCACGCACCTGCTCGGCGGCATGATACAGGTCCTTCACGCTGTCAAATTCAGCGAGGTAGCCGTGAACTCGTTTGAGGGTGGTGCTCACAATCGGGATGCGGTTGAAAAGTTAGGCGGCGGTGGGTTTGGCGACGTGGCGGTCCACATAGTCCATGAGGTCTTCCTCCTGGATGCCGGGTTCGGCGTGGTCGTCATTGTGAGGGTTCGACTGCGGCAGGACCCCCTTCACTTCACCGATGGCGATGACGGGCAGGAAACGCAGGAACAGCAGGAACAGCATCATGAAGAAGCCAAAGGTGCCAAGGAAGGTGTACTTATCGACCCAGGTGGCCTCATAGACACCCCAGGAGCCGGGGATCATGTGACGCTCCAGGGTGGTGGCGATGATGACGTAGCGCTCGAACCACATGCCGGCGTTCACGCACATGCAGACGAACATGACGACCCACATGTTGTGGCGGAAGGGGCGGTACCAGAACAGCTGCGGCGCGAACACATTGAAACTGAACATAAAGTAGTAGGCCCAGGTGGACGGACCGGTCAGACCGCGGAGCGTGAAGGCGGCGGCTTCATACGGGTTGCCCGAGTAGTAGGCCACGAAGAGCTCCATGCAGTAGGCGTAACCGACGATCGTGCCCGTGAGCAGGATGATCTTCGCCATGTTGTCGATGTGCTTCGGCGTGATCAGATCGTCGAGGCCGTAGATGCGACGGCAGGGGATCATCAGCGTCAGCACCATCGCGAAGCCACCGAAAATCGCACCCGCAACGAAGTAGGGCGGGAAGATGGTGGTGTGCCAGCCGGGAACGATGGACGTGGCGAAGTCGAAGGACACGACGGAATGCACGGAAAGCACGAGCGGTGTGGAAAGGGCCGCCAGCAGCATGTAGCCCGTCTCATAATGGCTCCAGTGCCGGTTTCCGCCCCGCCAGCCCAGCGAGAAGAGCCCGTAAAGCATCTTCTTCAGACCCGGACGGCAGCGGTCGCGAAGCGTGGCGAGGTCTGGCACGAGGCCGAGAAACCAGAACACCGCAGAGACGCTGAAGTAGGTCGAAACGGCGAAGACGTCCCAGAGGAGGGGGGATTTGAAGTTCTGCCAGATGGCGTTGGCGTTCGGAATCGGAGCGAGGAACCACACCATCCACACGCGACCGACGTGGAAGGCCGGGAAGAGGCCGGCGCACATCACCGCGAAGATCGTCATGGCTTCCGCAGCCCGGTTCACCGACGTGCGCCATTTCTGGCGGGTCAGGAAGAGAATGGCGGAAATCAGGGTGCCCGCATGGCCGATACCGATCCAGAACACGAAGTTCGTGATGTCCCAGGCCCAGGCGACCGGCTGCTTCTGTCCCCAGACACCGACGCCGGTGGAAATGAGGTAGGCGAAACAGAAAACCATCAGGCCGGTCAGCAGGACCGAAGGGATGAAAAGGATCCACCACAACGCGGGCTGCTTGTTTTCCACGATGCCGCAGATGCGGTTCGTGATCCACGAATAGGAGCGGTTGTTGAGAACCAACGGCTCACGCTCGAGGATGCGCGGGGTGTTCGATGCTGGGGCGGATGCGTCCATGAAACCGGATTAGTATTGATTGTTGCTCCACACGGCGATGTTTTCAGCGCCGGGCATGTCCATGTTCGGATTGCGCAGGCGGGCGAGGTAGCTCGTGCGCGGACGGGTGCCGATGTATTTGAGAAGCTGGTAGTCGCGGGGCGAGGCCTTGGCCTTGACCACGGAGGATTTTTTGTCGGCGAGGTCGCCAAACACGATCGCGTCGGCCGGGCAGGACTGCTGGCAGGCGGTTTTGACACTGTCGGTCGGCACGCGGAAGTTCTTAGAGTCGCGCTGAACCTGCTTCTGCAGGATCTTGGCGCTTTCAATGCGCTGGACGCAGTAGGTGCACTTCTCGATCACACCGCGCATGCGGACTGTGACGTTCGGGTTGCGCTGGAGGCGGAGGCTTTCGTCCTCCTTCTTCGCACCGAGGGGGCCGGCGTAGAGATTGTTGACCGTGACGAGACCGGCGACCTTCGTTTCGATCAGCGGGTTGCGCTTGTTGTAGTCGAACCAGTTGAAGCGGCGGGCCGTGTAAGGGCAGTTGTTGGCGCAGTAGCGCGTGCCGATGCAGCGGTTGTAAGCCATGGCGTTCAGGCCGTCCGTGGTGTGAACGGTGGCGTTCACCGGGCAGACCGTTTCGCAGGGAGCGGCTTCACACTGCTGGCAGGCGAGGGGCTGGCTGACCATCTCGGCGTTTTCGAGCTGTTCCGGCGTCGGATCGTCTTCGGCCCAGGTGCTCTGCTGATCGACTTCGTTCTTGCCCCACTTCGGCACCGCGAAATAGCGGTCCATGCGGATCCACTGCATGATGCGGCCCTTGCGGACCTGATCCTTGCCGACGACCGGGATGTTGTTTTCGCTCTGGCAGGCGACGATGCAGGCCGTGCAGCCGATGCACTTGCTGAGGTCGATGACCATGCCCCACTGGTGCTGCTTCTCGTAGTCGAAGCCGGCGGGGTTTTCTTCGGACTTCACACCGACCTGGCCCTTGTAGAACGAGATGTTCTCCGGGATGTGAGAATCGATGCCTGTCTTGCCGGCGAACTCGGGATCCTTGTTGAAGGCCTCCAGCGTGCCTTCGCGATACACGGCACGGCCTTCCATCGTGTTCTGCGACTGCGTGATGGCGAGTTCCGCCACGGCGGGAAGCACCTCGACGGTCGCTCCGGAAATCACGAACTCACCGGGATTCTTAAGCAGTGGGTAGACGTCCACGCCACGCTTGCTGCCAACGTCTCCCAGGCCTTTCTGGCCGTAGCCGAGTGGAAGGGTGATCGAATTGGTGGCGTGACCGGGGGCCTCGATGGCCGGAATTTCGATCTCGGCACCGCCGACGGAGATCTTCACATGCTGCCCGTCTTGGAGCCCTAGGCGGCGGAAGGTGACGGAGCCGATCCAAGCGGCGTTGTCCCAGGTGAGCTTGCTCACCGGGTCCGGAGCTTCCTGGAGCCAGGCGTTGTTCGTGTAGCGTCCGTCGAACACGCTGGAGTCGGGCGCGAGCACGACTTCAAGAGCGTCGTCCGCAGGAACAGCGGCGGCTTTGGCCTTTGCCACAAATGCGGCGGCAGCGGCGACATTCGGAGCTGCGGACGCTTTCGGGTAGGTGGAACCGTTGAGGAAGCCGTCACGGAGCGTGAGGTTCCACTTCGTTTCATCCATCGTTCCGGCCACGGCGGCAAAGGTGTCGCGAACGGCGACATGGGCCGCGTCATCCGCCGGAGCTTCGGCGGGGCCGAGTTTCTTGCGACCGAGAAGAGCGAGGAGCAGCTCGATCTGGCTGGCACCGTCATAGAGCGGCGCGATCATCGGCTGGACGATGGAATAGACTCCGTTCGCAGCGCGCACGTCGCCCCAGGATTCGAGATAATGGGCGGCGGGAACGTGCAGCGCCGCGCGCTTGGCGGTCTTGTCGGCCAGCAGGCCGAGGTGGACGAGCTTCACCTTCTTTTCGGCGATTAGATTCGCAAAGCCGCCGGCATCCGGGGCATCGTAGTAAAGGTTGCCGGAGGTGAGGGAAATCAGCGTCTTGATCTGGCCGCCGGAAACCGCCGCCTTCAATTCGGCGAATCCGCCCATCTCGGGAGCGGTCGCTTCCTGGAGCAGCTCAATCGTCGAACCGTAAGCGCCAAGGGCGTTGTTGATCGAAGCCACGAGCGCGTGGACTTCGGCACCGTAACGCGAACCCGCGAGCACGACCGCCTTGCCCTTGTTGTCGATCAAATCGCGCACTGCGGGAAGCAGCCAGTCTTTCAGACTCTGGGAAGCGGTGGTGGCCAGCGCCTTCGCGGAAGCGTCACCCAGCTCGGCGGCAATGACCGCCGCAGCGACCGGGACGAGGCTGGCGGGGAGCGCCTTGCGATGGTCCGCCATGCCGCCGGTGAGCGTGTAGCGGTTTTCAAGGACGTAGAGACGGTTCATGTCCGCCGCCTTGGCATCCTTGGCGCGGTGCTTGGTGAAAGCGGAAATCGGCTGCCCCGAAACGGGATCGAGCCCGAGGAAGTCGCAGTCGAGAGAAAGGATGCGCATCGCGGCGCCGAGCTTCACGAAGGGCTTCACCCCTGCGCCAAGCACGGCCTTGCCGACCGCTGCCGCGCCATCGGCGCCTGCCGATTCATAACTAAAAAGCTGAACCTTCGGGAACGCTGCCTGAACTTCACCGAGAAGACGCAGGAACGTCGGCGAGGTGGTGGAGCCGGTCACAATGCCGAGCCCCGCTCCTTTTTTGGCGTCGGCGGCCACGGCTGCGAGCAGCTCATTGGCCTTGTCCCAGGAGAGTTCCTTGCCCTTGCCGAGCGGCTTCTGCGAGCGCTCGGGGTCGTAAAGATCGAGCACGGAGGCCTGGGCAAAGCTGTCGATGCCACCACCGAGGGGGTGGAGCGGATTGCCGGTGACATGCGTCGGGCGGCCTTCATGCGTGGTGACGACGAGCGGCGTGGAACCGCCATTGCGCGGCATGGTGGTGGCGTACATCAGCGCCTTGCCCGGCACCATCCATTCGACATGCTGGGTGTAGGGCAGGATGTTGGTCAGTGGACGGCGGCAGCTCGCCAGCCCCATGAGGCCGACGCTGGCGCCCATGATTTTCAAAAAGTCACGGCGACCGTTCTCACGCTCTTCGTCGGTCAGTGTGTCGCCTGCGGGGAACTCGCGTCCCAGGTCCTTGAGGAAATTCTCACGACGCTCCAGTTCGGAGACACTGCGCCAGTAGCGCTTCGCGTTCTGCGGCTCCTCGGGATGCTTCCAAATTCGTTTCATGTGTCGGGGAAAGGGGGAGCGGGGGTTAGCGGTGGCAGGCGGTGCAGTTTTCCGGCGGCTGGATCTGCCAGTGCTTCTTGAGCTGGGTACCCACTTCCTGCTGGGTCACTTCCTTGCCATAGGCCTTTTCGGCGAGCGCGAGGAGTTGGTCCAGACTGTCGGCTCCGGCGGTCTCACCGCCGATGGCGGATGCGATCTCGCCGGCGGGGACTTTCTTGTCGAGCAGGGCCTTATAGAAGTCGGCGCGCTTCAGGTCACCCGCTTTGAAATCGAGGTTCGTGACGAATTCCAGCGGGCGAAGGTTCTTTTCCGGATTGCGGTGACAGTCGAGGCACCAGCCCATCGACTGTGACTGGTCGTGACGCACGACTTCCATCTCGTTGATCTTGCCGTGGCAGGACACGCATGAGATGCCGCGATTGAGGTGGGCGCTGTGGTTGAAGTAAACGTAGTCGGGGGCCTTGTGCACCTTCACCCATGGGATCGACTTGCCGGTTTCGTTGGCCTTGATCACCATCTCCAGCTTCGGCGAGTTGCTGCGAATGTTGCCCTTGCCCGGGCCGTGGCAGTTGAAGCAGGTCTGATTCGTCGGGACGTTCGAGTGGCTGGAGGCTTCCGCAAAGCTGTGGCAGTAGCGGCAGTCCAGGCCGAGCTGTCCGGCGTGAATCTTGTGCGAGAAAGGCACCGGCTGCGTCGGCTCGTAGCCCACACGGGTGAATTTCGGAGTGAAATAGTAAGCGACGCCGACACTCACGCCGAAGGCGATGAACACGGCGGCAATGGCCAGCTTCAATGGCAGCCAGTTGATCCAACGCGGAAAAAAATTACCCATAAGTGATGTCGGGAGATGAGCTTGTGAAAAATTTCACAAGGACGCTCAGGATAGAAATCGTTAGCAGGTTTGCAACCGGCATCTTGATCTTTTTGAACTTTTTGTGCACCAATTCTGCTGTTGCGATTCTGTCGCAAAAAATAACCTCCTGAACAGTTCCCGAAGCCTAGCCCCACTCCACCCAAAGCACGCCGTGCTCGAAGTCGAGAGTCACGCGGTAGTCCTCCAGCACATAGGTGCCGATCCGCGACGGCCCGGGCATCACATCGACCTCGGCGAAGGGGTAGTAGGAGCCGAAGAGCCCCAGTGCAGGAAACTCCAGGACGCGCACCTTCGCCTCCTTTGGTGTCTGTGCGCCGCCGATGCCGGTGATCAGGTAGTCGCCGCCGACCTGCCAGCCGCCGTCCCGATAGCCGAGCACGGTGGCAACGGTCTGCTCCAACTGCACGCCGAAGACCGATCCGGAGTCCACCACCGCCTCCCACTGCACGCTTCCTTTCTTCAGGGTGATCAAGGGTACGCCGTTTTTCATGGTCATCTTCGTCTGGTGCATGTGCTTGCGCGTCTTGCCGGCAAAACTGCGCGTGAAGCCGAACTCGACCTGGTCCCTCAGAAAATCGAGCGTCAGGTACCTGCAGTTGCCCGCCGCCAGATGCACGCCCAGCACCGAGACACCCAGATGCTCCTTGAGAATGCCACTTCCCACCGCCGTGCGTTGCATGCGGATGATGCAGGGGAGGTTCTCCAGCCGCCACGATCCGATCTGCACCGTCGGAATCACCGCCGCCATGCCGGGCTCTTTCCCCAGCACGCCCGCCATCTGCGGCCGCACCTGCGGAACCGTGCGCATGCCGTACTCCAGCGCCTGCTCCGCGTCGAAGACACTGAAGGTCGCGCCGGTGTCGAGCATGAACTTCTTTGGCTTCCTCCCGTTCAGGCTCACTTTGATGTGCGGAATGCCGCTCTCATAGTACATGGGCACCTTCAAAACGCCTTCGGTAGGTGGGAAGCTGTTGGTCTTCACCTTCAGCGCCCCCTTGCTGATCTTCAGCTCCGAAGCCGGCACCGCCTGCGCCTGAAGCTGCCGCTGCATCTCCGCCGGCACGGCCTCGTTTTTCACCGCAAAAGACTCGGCGCACCCCGACATCACCAGAGCCGTCACCATCGACTGCATGAGACGCAAACCGTTGCTCCAGTGGGGCTTTTTCATGGGCTGCCAGCTTCTCTGCGACGCGCAATTCTGTCAACTTGCACCGATTCACTGCACAAAACCTTGTGCGCACCGACGTAATGGCTGAGACTTTCCGTCTTCACGCACACCGCCTCATGCGCGACTACTTCATCCGCCGTTTTCTCCTCATGATTCCGACTTTGATCGGGGCGACGATGGTGGTGTTTTTTATCACGCGGGTCACGCCGGGCGGGCCTCTGGAGGCGGCGCTGCGGCAGGCGGCGCAGCAGCAGGGTGAAGGCGGCATGAAGGACGCCGGCGCCTCGCTGAGCGAGGAGCAAAAGGAGGAAATGGCCGCCTACTACGGCTTCGACCGGTCCTTCCTCCCCGCCTACCTCGCCTGGCTGGGCATTCTGCCGAAGGAGAGCGACAAGCAGTTCATCAAATTCGAAAAAGACGCGACAGAAATGCCCGTCACGCTCCAGGATTTGCTGCCGCGCGAGGAGTGGACGGCCAGCAACGCCTACCGCACCACCCAGGCGAAGGTTTTCCGCGACGGCAGGCTCACGACCGAGGACGGGTCACCCGTTCCGAACTGGCGGACCCATGCCGAGGAGGAAAAAGACCGCGTGCAGGTCTTCAAGCCCGCCTTCGACGGACTGCTGCAGGGCAGCCTCGGCATTTCGACACGCTACAACGAGTACGTCTGGACGATGATCCGCGAGCGCATGCCGATCTCGATCTTCTACGGCTTGGTGACCTTCATCATCAGCTACATCGTCTGCATCCCGCTCGGCATCCTGAAGGCCATCAAGCACCGCACGGTGATCGACAATGCCAGCTCGATCCTGATCTTCGTCGGCTACGCCATCCCGGGCTTCGTGCTGGCCAGTATCCTCGTGGTGTATCTCGCGGCACGGATGAACTGGTTCCCCACCGGCGGATTTGTAAGCGAGGACTTCGCTTCGTTCACCGTCGGCGGAAAGGTGTGGGACGTGATCCACCACGCCATTCTGCCGCTGGTCTGCTACATGGTCGGCAGCTTCGCCTTCATGACCATGCTGGTGAAAAACAACCTCATGGACAACCTCGCCGCCGATTACGTCCGCACGGCGGTGGCGAAGGGCGCGGGCTTCAAGCGCGCCGTGCTCGGCCATGCGCTGCGGAATTCGCTCATCCCGCTGGCGACGACGCTGGGGCACATCGTTTCGATTTTCGTCGCCGGTTCCGTTCTCATCGAGTTGATCTTCGAAATCAACGGCTTCGGCCTGCTCGGCTACTACAGCCTGCTGGATCGCGACTACCCGCTAGTGATGGGCATCCTGGTCGTGGATGTCGTGCTGCTCATGGTGGGCAACATCCTCTCGGACTACTTTGTGGCGCTCGCCGACCCCCGCATCCGCTTCGAATAACCCATGTCTCCCCGCAGCACCGGCATCACCCTCATCGCCTACGCAGTGCTAAGCGCTCTGTTTCGCGGGCTGTCGTTGTCGGTGCCGGTGTTCAAGGTGCCGTTCCTAGCTGGCGACTGGGGTGCCTTTTCGTTTTGGCTTAGTCTGAGAATTCGAGGGATCACGATTTTTGATCCTGGTGTTCACATCACGGTCCCAAGCGTCAATTGGTTAGGATGGATATTACTTGCCGTTATCACGCTAGCAGGCGGCTGGCTGCTCTGGCGTGGTCACTCACAGTGGCACTGGAGTCCGCTGACCTTGAAACAGTTCCGCCGCTTCCGCGACATCAAGCGCGGCCACGCTTCCTTCCTCATCCTGCTCGCTCTGGTGGGCGTCGCGTCACTGGACACCCTGATCGTCGGCAAACGGGCGCTGATCGTGAGTTACGAAGGGAAGCTCTACTTCCCCTTCGTGACCGACGTGAAGCCCGCGACGACCTTTGGCCTCAAGGATGAATCGGAAACCGACTACCGCGAACTGCAGCGGCAGTTCCGTGAATCCAAATCCGCCAACTGGGTGCTGATGCCCGTCGTGCCCTATGACGCCAAGCTCGACACGCCGGAAACGATCGAGGAAGTCGTCATCCGTGACGGCCTGACCTACCGGGCGAGCGAATCCAAACCCTTTGATGGTCGTGCCTACTCGGTGTTTCGCGAAAAGCCCGGGCAGAAACGCCAGGAATGGGTGTTCCGCCATGGCGTGAAGCAGGGGGACATGATGGGCTGGGATGCCAACAACGAACTGGTCGAAAAGGCCAAGTTTGAAAAGGGCGAGCGCACCTCCTATTCCGACTTCACCGACGGCAAGGCCGGTGCGCTTGAATCAGAGGCGAGCGACCAGCTTTTCACGGTGGTGTATCCCCCTTCCCCGCCTTCATGGGCGCATCGCCACTTCCTCGGCACCACCTCGATGGGTGGCGACGTGCTGGCCATCCTCTTCGGCGGCTGGCAGCAGGCCATCATCGCTTCCGTGCTCTTCGTGGCCTTTGTTTTTGTCGTCGGCATCGCTGCGGGGGGCGTGCTCGGCTACTTTGGCGGGTTGGTCGATATCATTGGCATGCGCCTGATCGAAATCTGGTCGGTGCTGCCCTTCCTGTTCATCGTGATGATCGTCAGCTCGATCGTGAGCCCGAATCTCTTCCTGCTCGTGGTCATCATTTCGCTGTTCAGTTGGATGGGCACCACCATCTACATCCGCACCGCGGCGCTGAAGGAAAAGGCGCGTGACTACGTCGCCTCCGCCCGCCTGCTCGGTGCGGGCACGGGCCGCATCATCTTCAAGCACATCCTGCCAAACAGCATCGCCATCCTGGTCACGCTGGCGCCCTTCGAAGTCTCCGCCATCATCACTTCGCTCGCCGCGCTGGACTATCTCGGCTTTGGCCTGCCGCCGGAGGAGCCGAGCTGGGGCCGCCTGCTGCACGAGGGCACGGAGGACTTCAACTACCCCTGGATCGTCAGCAGCGCCTTCTTCGCCATGACCAGCGTACTCGTCCTCGTCACCTTCGTCGGCGAAGCGGTGCGCGAGGCCTTCGATCCGAAAAAGTTCACGACCTACAAATGAGCGCAGCATCAACAGCGCGAAACAGGAGGCGACGCAGCTCGATTCGATTCGCGCTGGTGTCCGCTGCTTTTGTATCCCTGCTCGCCTCCTGCTCCGACAGAGAGGACAACCGCTTCCCTCCCTACGACAACACGGAGGAGGTGAAGGCCTTCTGGGAGTCCAAGCCCGAATTCTTCCAGTGGAAAACCGCAGCGGATCTGCCGGCGAACCTCACCTGGGAAGACGGTGCCGATGTGCCTGAGTTCGGCGATTCTCGCGCGAAGAAGGGCGGCACCTTCCACGACTGGCACCCCACCTTTCCGCCCACGTTTCGAAAGATCGGCCCGGACGCGAACAACACCTTCCGCGGCGAGCATCACGACAACATCGAAATCAGCCTCATCACACGTCATCCGGACGAGGACGTGTGGATTCCCGGCCTGGCCAGAGAGTGGGCCGTTTCCGAAGACCGCAAGACGGTTTACTACCGCCTCCAGGACACACTGACCTACTCCGACGGCACACCGATCGAAGTGGAGGACTTCTTCATGACCTTCTTCATCATGACCAGTCCGCACATCAAGGACCCCTGGTACAATGACTGGTACAAGAAGGAATACTCGGCGATCACCAAATTCGACGACCGGACCTTCTCCATCACGATCCCGGAACCCAAGCCTGATCCAATCTGGTATGCCGGCATCCCGCCGAGTCCGCGACACTTTTATCGCGAGTTCGGCCCCGATTTCCCCGCACGCTACCAGTGGCGCATCTGCCCGGTGACTGGAGCATATGTCATCGATACCGATCTGATGAAGCGCGGCCGCTCGATCACGCTGCGGCGCTTGAAGGACTGGTGGGCGCGTGACCTGAAGCACTACCGCTACATCTTCAACTGCGACTTCCTCGAGTACAAGATCATCTCCAGTCCCGACAAGGCTTTTGAGATGTTCCGCCAGGGCCAGTTCGACTACTACCTCGCCGGCCTGCCGCGCTACTGGTACGATAAGACGGAGATCCCCGAGATCTACAAGGGCTACATCGAGCGCCACATGTTCTACAACGAGTATCCACAGGTCACCTGGGGCATCCGCATCAACGAGAGCAAGCCCTTCCTCGACAACCTCGACGTGCGCCTCGGCATCAACTACGCGATGAACTTCCAAAAGGTCATCGACGTGGACTTCCGCGGCGACAAGACGCGCATGAACAGCACAGTCTCCGGCTACGGCAAGTTCACCAATCCCGATCTCCGCGCCCGTCCCTTCGATCCCGTGAAAGCCCGCGAGCACTTTGCCAAGGCGGGATTCACCAAAGCCGGACCCGACGGCATCCTCATGAATGCCGAGGGGAAGAAGCTCTCCTTCACGCTCACGACCTTCAATTCCAGCACGACCACGCCGATCATGCTGCGCTTGAAGGAGGAGGCCAAAAAGGCGGGCTTGGAGATCAATGTCGAGGGACTCGACCCGACGCAGATGTACAAAAAACTCGACCAGAAAAACCACGAACTGGGCTTTGCCGGCATGGGTGCCCAGCCGCCTTATCCGCGCTTCTGGGACGACTACCACAGCGACAACGCCTTCAAGATCGGCAAGGACGGCAAACGCGAGATCGTGACGGACACCAACAACATGACGCAGACCGCCGATCCCGCGCTCGATCCGCTCATCGACCGGCATCGCAAGGCGACGACGGAGGAGGAGGTGCGTGAACTCTCATGGCAGCTCGCCAAGCTCATTGAGGACCGCGCCTGCGTGATCCCCGCCTGGGAATCCCCTTTCTACCGCTACCTGACATGGCGCTGGGTGCAGTGGCCGGAGAGAGGCAACGCCCGCAAGAGCCGCGAGCCAATCGACGCGCACATGTTCTGGATTGATGAAGACGTGAAACGCGAAACCAGGGAAGCCATGAGCACCGGGCGCGATTTCGGAGAAACCCTTCGCGTCTTCGACGCCTACCGAGCCAAATAATGAGCGACGCCATCCTCAAGGTCGAAAACCTCACCACCGCGTTCGACACGGACGCGGGCCGCATGACGGCGGTGGACGGCGTCAGCTTCGACGTGCCGCGCGGCAAGACGCTGGGCATCGTCGGTGAATCCGGCTGCGGCAAGAGCGTGACCGCCTTTTCGATCACACGCCTGCTTCCGCAGCCTCACGGCAAGATCCTCGGCGGCAGCATCCGCTTTGAAGGGAAGGATCTCGTCACAGCTTCTCTCGACGAAATGCAGAACGTTCGCGGCAACGAGATCAGCATGATCTTCCAGGAGCCGATGACCGCGCTGAATCCGGTGCAGACCGTCGGACGCCAGCTCGCCGAAGCCATCCTGCTCCACACCGAATGCAGCAAGGCCGACGTGCTCGCCCGCAGCATCGACATGATGAAAAAGGTGCGCATTCCCGCCCCCGAGCAGCGGCTGAACGAGTACCCTCACCAGCTCAGCGGCGGCATGCGCCAGCGCGTGATGATCGCCATGGCGCTCATCAACAAGCCAAAACTCCTCATCGCCGACGAGCCCACCACCGCGCTCGACGTCACCGTGCAGGCTCAGATTCTCGACCTCATCGCCGATCTGCAAAAAGAGATGGGCATGAGCGTCATCCTCATCACGCACGATCTCGGCGTCATCGCCGAATTCTGCGACGAAGTCGCGGTCATGTATGCCGGGCGCTTCATCGAACAGGCCAGCGTCTTCGAACTCTTCGCCAACCCCCGCCACGCCTACACCCAGGGCCTGCTGCAAAGCATCCCGCGTCTCGACAGCAGGCCGAAAACCCTGCTCAAGGCGATCCCCGGAAACGTCCCCGGCATCGCCGACTTCAAGCCCGGCTGCCGCTTCGCCGAGCGCTCCGGGCGCGAGCACACTCACGCCCATCTCACCACCCGTCCGCCGATCACCGAGATCGCACCCCATCATTGGGTCGAGAACTGCCCCGTCTGCGTCGCATGAGCCTCCTCACCGTCCAAAATCTTCAGCAGCACTTCCCCGTCCGCGGCGGCGTCATGCGCCGCGCCGTGGCTTCCTGCAAAGCCGTGGACGGCGTGAGTTTTTCACTCGGCGAAGGCGAAACGCTCGGCCTCGTGGGCGAATCAGGCTGCGGCAAGACCACGCTGGGCAAAGCCATCGTGCGGCTACTCAACCCCACTGGCGGCAGCATCCAGTTTGAAGGCCACGACATCACCCGCGCCTCCATGCGTTCCATCCGTCCGCTGCGCAGGCACATGCAGATGATCTTTCAGGATCCCGCCGAATCCCTGAACCCGCGCCACACCGTCCGCGATATTTTGGAGGAGCCCTACATCGTTCAGAAAATCGGCTCCAAGGAGGAGCGCCGGAAATGGGTGCTCGAACTGCTCGACAAAGTCGGCCTCAGCTCCGCCTCCGCCGACCGCTTCCCCTTCGAGTTCAGCGGCGGCCAGCGTCAGCGCATCGGCATCGCACGTGCCATCGCCTTGAAACCGAAGCTGATCGTCTGTGACGAGCCGGTCTCCGCGCTCGACGTCTCCGTGCAAAGCCAGGTGCTCAATCTCCTGCTCGACCTACAGCGCGATATGGGCCTGAGCTATCTCTTCATCGCTCACGGTCTCAGCGTCGTGAAACACATGAGCGATCGCGTCGCCGTCATGTACCTCGGCAAGATCGTCGAGCTCGCCCCCGCCGAAGAGCTCTATCACCACCCGCGCCACGCCTACACCCAAGCGCTTCTCGACGCCATCCCAGTCCCCGATCCTGCCAAGCGCCGCCAGCGCCAGCTCCTCCAAGGCGACGTTCCCAGTCCGATCAATCCCCCCGCCGGCTGCGCCTTCGGCCACCGCATGAAGCATCCGAGGTGGGAACAAAGCGTCGGCATGGATCTCACGCTCAAAGAGATCGCACCCGGGCATTTCGTGCAGCCTTGTCCGTGCTGCACCTAAAGGTTGCGGTGTCGGATTGCGATGTGGAGGCGTATCGCTAGTCTCGCGCTCCTCCCATGCCCCGTGCCGCCAAAAAATCCGCCGCCAAGCTCTCCCATGACGTCATCCGCATCCGCGGCGCACGGCAGAACAACCTGAAGGGCGTCGACCTCGACCTGCCGCTGGGCCAGTTGAGCGTCATCACCGGGCCGAGTGGCTCAGGGAAGTCTTCCCTGGCCTTTGATACCATTTACGCAGAGGGGCAGCGCCGCTACGTGGAGACCTTCTCCCCCTACACCCGGCAGTTCTTCGAGCGGATGGACAAGCCGAAGGTCGATTCGATCGAGGGCATCCCGCCGGCCATCGCCATCGAGCAGGTGAACAACATGCGCAGCACGCGCTCCACCGTAGGCACGATCACGGAGATCAATGACTACCTGAAGATGATCTTCCCGCGTCTGGCGGAGGCGACTTGCCCCTCCTGTAGTCGTACGGTGCGGCCGGAAACGCCGGAGAGCATCGTCACTAAGCTGCTGGGCGGTCACGCCGACCAGCAGGCGCTCATCCTTTTCCCGATCCCCGTCCCGCCGAAGACCGTCGCTACCGACTTCGCCGCGTTTCTGCAATCCCAGGGCTTCGTCCGCGTGTGGCTGTATGGAAAAGTCATCCGCCTCGACGATGCGGAAGCGCTTAAGGGCCGCAAGCTGCCGGCACAGGTGCTCGTCATCCAGGATCGCGTGACGCTCGATGCGAAACAACGCGCCCGCATCGGCGAAGCGCTCGAAGCCGCGCTGCGCTATGGGAAAGGCAAGGTGGCGGTCAGCATGGACGACGAGACGCTGCATTTCTCCACGGACTGGAGCTGCGCCGATTGCGACATCACACTGCCCGCGCCCACGCCGGGCTTGTTCAGCTTCAACTCCCCCATCGGCGCCTGCCCCACCTGTCGCGGCTTTGGCCGCACGCTCGGCATCGACATCGGCAAGGCGATGCCGGATGAATCCCTGAGCATCAATCTCGGCCTCGTCCGCCCCTTCCAGAGCAGCAGTCATGGCGAATCGCAGCTCGACCTCGAACGCGCGGCACGGAAGCGCGGCATCGACATCCACAAGCCCTTTGAAGATTACACCGCCGACGAGCGCCGCTGGCTCATCGAGGGGACCGATCCTGATCCCGAAGCCGCCTACAATCGCGGCGAGTGGTATGGCGTACGCGGCTTCTTCAAGTGGATGGAATCCCGCAGCTACAAGATGCACGTCCGCGTCTTTCTCAGCCGCTACCGCGCCTACACCGAGTGCGGCGACTGTGGCGGCGGGCGTTTGAAAAAAGAGGCCTATAACTTCCGCATCGGCCCGCACACCATCGCCGACCTCTGGCGCATGCCGGTGAGTGATCTGCATCCGCTCGTGCAAACCTGGCCGCTCAAAGAAGGCGACCACGCCGCGACGATGCTGCGCGATGAAATCGCCAGCCGCGTCAGCTACATGGACCGCGCAGGCCTGGGCTACCTGAATCTCGACCGCCAGACGCGCACTCTGAGCGGCGGCGAACTTCAGCGCGTCAATCTCACGACCTGCCTCGGCGCATCGCTCGTGAACACGCTCTTTGTTCTCGACGAACCTAGCATCGGCCTGCATCCGCGTGACATCGGCCGCCTCATCGGCGTCATGGAAGGCCTGCGCGACAAGGGGAACACGCTTCTCGTCGTCGAACACGAGGAAGCCGTCATGCAAGCCGCCGACAACCTCATCGACATCGGCCCCGGTCGTGGAGAGAAAGGCGGCGAGCTCGTCTTCAGCGGCCCGATGGAGAAACTCGCGAAGACGAAGGGCTCACTGACCGGCGACTACTTGTTTGGCCGGAAGTCGATCCCAGTTCCCGCCCAGCGCCGTTCCGTAGTTCGGGCTTTAGCCCGTTCCGAGTCCGGACGGGCTAAAGCCCGAACTACAAACACACTTTCAATCCACGGTGCCCGCCAGAACAACCTCAAGAAGCTCGACCTCGACATCCCGCTGAATGTCTTTTGCTGCGTCACCGGCGTCAGCGGCAGCGGGAAATCGACTCTCATCCACGACGTGCTCTACCGAAACCTGCAGAAGCTTCGCGGCGAAGTCTGCGAGGATGAACCGGGACGCGTGAAGGGCATCAGCGGCTGGGAGCAACTCGGCAGCGTTGTCATGGTGGATCAGTCGCCGCTCGCACGCACGCCGCGCTCGACGCCGGCGGTCTTCACGGGGGCCTTCGACCACATCCGCACGCTCTTCGCCGCCTGCGATGATGCGGCCGCGCAGGGCATCATGCCCGGCTTTTTCAGCTTCAACAGCGGCGAGGGTCGCTGCGAGCGCTGCATGGGCAACGGCTTCGAAAAGATCGAGATGCAGTTCCTCAGCGATCTCTTCGTCACCTGCCCCGAGTGCGAAGGAAAGCGCTACAAGCCGCACGCGCTGAAGATCCTGCTCAAGGGCAAGTCCATCCACGACGTGCTGAGCATGACCATCGACGACGCCGTGCCATGGTTCGCGCAGATCGAGCATCGCGTCGTCGCGGCGATCAACCGCAGCCTGCAGCTCGTCATTGATGCGGGGCTCGGCTACCTGCGACTCGGCCAGCCGCTGAACACGCTCAGCGGCGGCGAGGCCCAGCGCCTGAAACTCGTCGGCCATCTGCTGGAGCCGCAGACTCCCGGTAAAAGCAGCCTGCTCCTGCTCGACGAACCCACCACCGGCCTGCACTTCGACGACATCGCGCTGCTCATCACGCTGCTCCAGCGCCTCGTCGATGAAGGCAACAGCCTCGTCGTCATCGAGCACAATCTGGAAGTCATCAAATGCGCCGATTGGGTGCTCGACCTCGGACCGGAAGGCGGTTCCGAAGGCGGAGCGCTCGTTGTCGCGGGGACTCCCGAAGACGTCGCGGAATGCAGCGCGTCGCACACGGGGAAGTATCTCCAAAGCGTACTCGGTTCGCAGTTCGTAGTTCGGGCTTCAGCCCGCTCTGGGCCGCCTGAACGGGCTGAAGCCCGAACTACAAACTCGATCTCCATCCGCGGCGCACGCGAGCATAACCTCAAGAACATCTCGCTGGACATCCCGCGTGATGAATTCGTTGTCGTCACCGGCCTCAGCGGCAGCGGCAAATCCTCGCTCGCGTTTGATCTCGTCTTTGCGGAAGGCCAGCGCCGCTTCCTCGACTCGATGTCGGTCTATGCGCGCACCTTCGTTGAGCAGATGGAAAAGCCGGAGGTGGACCTCATTACGGGAGTGCCGCCGACGGTGGCCATCGAGCAGCGCATCTCGCGTGGCGGAGGAAAATCGACCGTGGCGACGGTCACGGAGGTGTATCACTTCCTGCGGCTGCTTTTCGCGAAGCTTGGCACGCAGTTCTGCCCGAAGTGCAGCGTGGCGGTGAAAAAGCAGAGTTCGGAGGCCATTTTAAAAACAGTCCAGGCGCATCTTCGCAAAAGCGGCGGGCATGTGCTCGCGCCGCTCATCAAGGCGCGGAAAGGCTTCCACACCGACGTGGCCGAAAACGCCGCGAAGCACGGCATCGAGACGCTCTGGGTGGACGGGCAGTTCATGCCCACGATGGGCTTCAAACGCCTCGAACGTTTCAAGGAGCACACCATCGACGCCGTGATCGCGAAGGTGGAGAAAGGCGAATCCGCGGACACGCTGCGGCCGTGGATCGAATCCGCGCTGAAAATGGGCAAAGGCACGATCAAGCTGCGGCTGGCCGACAAGACGATGCATGTGCTCAGCACTGAGATGAGCTGCCCGAGTTGTGGTTTGTCCTTTGAAGAGCTCGACCCGCGCCTTTTCAGCTTCAACAGCCCGCACGGCTGGTGCGGCGACTGCCGGGGCTTTGGCGTCGTGCGCCACCAACCGGAGCGCCGTGATGACGTCTCCCAGCTTGAGGCGGAACTCGAAGAGGAGCGCCGCTTCAGCAGTGACGACGATGAAGCCTCCGCGCCGCGCACCCCCTGCCCCACCTGCCACGGCAGCCGCATCAACGAGATCGGCCGCGCCGTGCAGTTGCAGAAGACCACGATCCAGGACTTCGCCGGGCTCACCGCCGGCGACGCGGGAAAACTGATCGCCAAACTCAAATTCGAAGGCACCGAGGCCATCATCGCCCGGGACATCGTCAAAGAGATCGAGCAGCGCCTCAAATTCATGCAGGAGGTCGGCCTCGGCTACCTCCAGCTCAACCGCAGCGCCGACACGCTCAGCGGCGGCGAGGCGCAGCGCATCCGCCTGAGCGCCCAGCTCGGCAGCAATCTGCGCGGCGTGCTTTACGTGCTCGATGAGCCCACCATCGGCCTGCATCCGCGTGACAACGAAAAGCTGCTGAACACGCTGGTGGCCCTTCGCGACAAGGGGAACTCGCTGCTCGTCGTCGAGCACGATGACGAGACGATGAAACGTGCGGACACCATTCTCGATCTGGGTCCAGGAGCGGGGAAATTCGGCGGGGAAATCGTCGCGCAGGGCGCCTTGTCGCAATTGCTGAAATCGAAGAAGAGCGTCACCGGACAAAGCCTGAAGCATCCGCTCAAGCATCCCACGCGCGGCAGTCGCAGGCCTTTGCCATCCGCGAAATCAAAGGACGGCTGGCTCCGCGTCAATGGCGCCACCGCGAACAATCTGCAAGCCATCGACGTGGGCATTCCGCTCGCCCGGTTGACCGTGCTTACCGGCGTCAGCGGCAGTGGGAAGAGCAGCTTCATGCACGGAGCGCTCTCGCCGGCGGTGCGGGAGAAGATCAGCAAGTCGAAAGCGAAGTTCACGAAGGCCTGGAAAAGCGTCAGCGGCTTTGAAAATCTGCAGACGGTGCACGAGGTCGATCAATCACCGATCGGCAAGACCAGCCGCTCGTGCCCGGCGACCTACGTCGGCATTTTGGACGACATTCGGAAGCTCTTCGCGCAGGTGCCGCTGGCGAGGACACGCGGCTACACCGCGAGCCGCTTCTCCTTCAACACCGAAGGCGGCCGCTGCGAGACCTGCGGCGGCAACGGCGAGATCAAAATCGAAATGGCCTTCCTGCCGACCACCCGCGTGCATTGCGAAACCTGCCACGGCATGCGCTTCAACGCCGCCACGCTTGAGATCGAGTACAACGGCAAACACATCGGCGACGTGCTGCGCATGAGCATCACTGAAGCCGCCGAGTTCTTCGCGCCGGTGCAAAAGATCGCGCGTCCGCTGAAGCTGCTCGCCGACACAGGCCTCGGCTACCTTCAGCTCGGCCAGCCCAGCCCCACCCTCAGCGGCGGGGAGGCGCAGCGCATCAAGCTCGTCACCGAGCTGCGCAGCGGCGACGGCCGCACGATGAAGGAGCAACTCAAAGGCATCACCAAAGCCGGGAAGCGCAATCTCTACCTCATCGAAGAGCCCACCATCGGCCTGCACATCCAGGACGTCGCCCGCCTCATCGACGTGCTGCACCGCCTCGTCGATGAAGGTCACACCGTCGTCGTCATCGAGCATCATCCGGATGTCTATGCCGAAGCCGACTACCTCATCGACATCGGCCCCGAAGCCGGCCCCGAAGGCGGCCAGCTCGTCGCCGCGGGAACGCCCGAGCAGGTGAAGAAGTGCAAGCAGAGCCGCACGGCGCGGTTTTTGTGATTGTTTACAAGTTGGGAGATCCTTACGCTGTCTTCCATGATCAATGAAGATACTGCAGCCAAGCCGAGACGTCGTTGGTTCGAAAATTCGTGGATAATGGCTGCGATTTCATTGGTAGCCTGCATTCTGGCCTTTGCCACCGAACAACTCTGCCGGTTTACTCTTGAGCCATTGCGAGGCTTTCATGTCGTAATGGCTCTGTTTTTCGGCCTATTAATCGGAGGACTGACTTTCTTGATTATCGTTGGCCCCTGCCAACTGTTGATCGTGCTCATTGGCCATTGGCGAAAACTGAAGACCAAAACCATCGGTTTCCTGATGCTGATTCCTGCCTCACTCGTTTCATGCACCTTCATCCATTCAGCCATTTCCTGGAGAGAGCCTGCTGGGGAAATGCGACGCTTTGAGAGCATTACCGGAGCTCCATGGCCTGCAGACGCAAAAATGCTGCTAGCTGAACATGGATGGGGCATGCAGGACAAAAGGCATCTCTGGCTCTTCGAAGGCACTCCTGAGCAGTTCGACAAGCTTGTCCGTGATCGGGGCTGGGTTTTGGAAGCTGCACCCGTGTCAGAGGTTATTTCAAAGTGGATGCCCGTTGAAAAAGCCATTCAACGTTTCTCCAAAGACTCTGCCTGGAGCGTTCACGAGGTCTATTCTTGGATGGCTGACAAGGATGCAGAACATGGGCCATTTGGTCCCGGAAATTTGATCACAGACAAAGCACACAAACGCTGGTGTGTCTGGTGGGACGCGATTTGAAGATAGCTGCTCATCAAAAAGCACTTGTGTGAAAGTCGCCTGTTCTCGCGCATCTGACACTCGGACATCCATTTCCAATCTCACCACAATGCCCACCTCTCCCATCCGCGTCACCATCTGGAACGAATTCGTCCACGAACGAGAGAACCCTGCCGTCGCAGCCATCTACCCGAAAGGCATCCACGGGGCGCTGGCGGAGGCGCTGGGTGTGCACGCGGATTTCGTCGTTCGCACGGCGACCCTGGATCAGCCGGAGCAGGGGCTGCCGCAGGAGGTGCTGGAGCAAACCGACGTTCTTCTCTGGTGGGGCCACGCGGCGCATGATCAGGTGCTCGATGATACGGTGATGCGCGTGCAGCAGCGCGTGCTCGCGGGCATGGGATTGATCGTGCTGCACTCCGGCCACTGGTCGAAAGTCTTCAAGCGTCTCATGGGCTCAAGCTGCGCGCTGGCCTGGCGCGAGGCGGGCGAACGCGAACGCGTCTGGTTGGTGAATCCGGGGCATCCGATCGCGGCGGGCCTCGGCGACTTCATCGAGATCGAGCAATCGGAGATGTATGGCGAGCCCTTCGGCATCCCGACGCCTGACGAGCTCATCTTTGTGTCGTGGTTTCAAGGCGGCGAAGTCTTCCGCAGCGGCGCAACGTGGACACGCGGCAGCGGACGTATCTTCTACTTCAGTCCGGGGCATGAAGTGTATCCGATCTACCATCATCCCGATGTGCAGCGCGTGATCGCGAATAGTATCCGCTGGGCACGCCCGCAGGGTTCACCGGCCAGCACGCCGCGCCATGTGCCGGTGGAAGAAGCGCGGGAGAAGATCGAAGTGCGCGGCGGCACGGTGCATGTCGAGGATGGAAAGCTCGCGGGGCAGTGAGACGGAGCGCGGAGCAAAGTAGCCGTCACGCTCCGCGTGACGAGCTGGGCGGGAGGTCAGTGAATAAAAGCGTCGAGTAGAAACATGGCTCCTTCGATAAAAGGGAACGCTGTGCTCATCTCGCGGAGCGAGATGGCTACTGTCGTGTGATGTTCGCTCGCCCACCGCGCAAAACGTATTTCTGAATCTTCCCGGTCGCGGTCTTCGGCAGTTCGGCGATGAACTCGAAACCGTGAGGCACTTTGAAGTGGGCGAGGTGTTCGCGGCAGAAGAGGCGCAAGTTTTCGGGCGTGGTTTCGGCACCGGGTTTGAGGACGATGAAGGCCTGCGGCGTTTCACCCCATTTTTCGTGCGGCAGGCCGACGACGGCGGCTTCTTGCACGGCAGGATGGCGCAGCAGCACGCCTTCGACCTCGACGGAGGAGATGTTTTCGCCGCCACTGATGATGATGTCCTTCCAGCGGTCGCGGATTTCGATGTAGCCGTCTGGATGCACGACGGCGGCGTCGCCGCTGTGAAACCAGCCGTTGCGAATGGCTTTTTCGGTGGCGGCGGGGTCGTTGTAGTAGCCTTTCATCACGGCGTTACCGCGAATGATGATCTCGCCCATCGTCGCACCGTCCTGCGCGACCTCGTTGCCCTCGTCATCGACGACACGGACCTCCGCGTTGGCGAGATACTCGACGCCCTGACGTGATTTGATCACGGCGCGCACGGCGGGATTCAGCGACGCGTGCTCGGGGCGCGGTTCGCTGATGGTGACGATGGGCGAGACCTCGGTGAGGCCATAAACGTGGGTAATTTCCCAGCCGAGCTCGCCTTCCACGCGCTCGATCGTGGCCGAGGCGGGCGGAGCGCCGGCGGTGAAAACGCGCACACCGCGCGGCGCGTCCTGGCGCACGTCTTCGGGGGCGTTGGCGATGCTGATGAGCACGGTGGGCGCGGCGCAGAGCAGCGTGACGTCCTCGCGCTTGATCGTGTCAAAGATGAGCCGCGGATCGGCCTTCGGAAGGCAGACGTGACGACCGCCGACGGCGGTGATCGTCCACACGAAGCACCAGCCGTTCGCGTGAAACATGGGCAGCACCCACAGGTAACGATCCGCCGCGCTGATGCGCGTGTGCATGAGGTGGCCCATGATGTTCATCGCCGTGTTGCGATGCGTGACCATCACTCCCTTCGGATTCGCCGTGGTGCCGCTGGTGTAGTTCAGCGCGATCATTTCCGTCTCCACGACTTTGGCAGGCGTGAATTCCGTCGTCGCAGCGGCCAGCGTGGCCTCGTAGTCGGTCCAGCCGGTTTTGGAACCCGACAGCGCGATGAAATGCTCCACGCCGGGCACCTGATCGCGGATGGAATCGACCGCGTCGAGGTAGTCGGCATGTACGCACACGACCTTCGCTCCGCTGTGCTTGAGGATGTAGGCGAAGTCGGCGGCGGTGAGGCGGAAGTTGATCGGCACGATCACCGCCCCGATCTGCGGGATCGCGTAAAACGCCTCCAGATGCACATGCGTGTTCGGCGCGATGGTGGCCACGCGGTCGCCGGGCTTCACGCCGAGCTTTTGCAGCGCGGACGACCAACGGTCGCAGCGCTCGAAGAATTCGTGATAAGTCAGCCGCAGGCTGCCATCGACCACGGCCTCACGGTCAGCATACAAACGTCGGGCACGGCGGGCGAAGTCGAGAGGCGAAAGCGGCGTTTCCATGGGGAGCGCAGAGCATACCCATGTGCGGCAGCCGAAGACGAGAGAAAAACGGGCGAGTTTCCCTGACTTGCCGCCCCTTCACTTTTTGCATTTGATTCGAGCGAACTCGCGAAATTCGCCGCTTTGAATTGTCCCGAAAATCCAAAAGCCATCCGGATCAGAAAGAATGTCCATTCTGACCTGATACGGCTGAACAAACTGCTCCACAGTTCGTGCCAAGTTCACGGCGCGCTCAAAATCTTGTTCTTCTGCCGGTGAAAGTCTCCCGATGCCCTCGTCTAAAAAACTCGAGAAAGGGCAGGCAGCGTAACCTGAGGCATTGGGATCAAAGGGATGAAAGCCGGAGATCAACAGATGCGGCTTCTCAAATCCCCATTTCTTCTGGTCCTGCACACTTTCGACGATCTCGTGAACGAATCCCACACATGATCCCCCATCCCACCAGATGTGGTCTCCAGATGAAACTTGGGTTGTGTCAGGATACGTCAATTTACGGATGGAAAAGACTATCGATGGTCACCTGACGCTTGGAGCGTGGCAGCAGGAGGTCATCGTTGTCTCCTGGCTGAAGCGCCTCGATCTGGCAGAAACCAACCTCTTGGTGGGAGCCTTCTGCGTCAATTCTGATAGGCATGGTACAAGAGAGGGCATCTGGGCCACAACGTCAACAAGTGGCCTCCTTTCCCCACAGACACATACACCAACAAAAAACCACGGAACCGACTAGCAGCTCCGTGGCTCAACCTGGATTCAGGTTTTTTTGGGGAAGGATCAGGCCGGGGGGCTTTCGTTGCTGGCGACCCTTTTGCGGATGTGCGATGCCATGCAGGGCGCTTTGGCATCTCACGCAGCAGCGGCCAGGAGGCCCGCGGCTTTGTGCAGGGTCTCTTCGTGCTCCTGCGCCGGATCGGAGTCGGCGACGATGCCGGAGCCGGTGTGGAAGGTGATCTCACCGCCCGATTGCACGGCGGTGCGGATGGCGATGCTCCACTGGCTGCGACCGTCGAAGCCGAACCAGCCGATGGCGCCGGTGTAAAGGCCGCGCGGGTGCGGTTCGAGCTCGGCGATGATTTCGGTGGCGCGTTTTTTCGGTGCGCCGGTGATGCTGCCGCCGGGGAAGCAGGCGCGGAAGGCATCGACGTGATCGACATGCGGCCGCAGGGTGCCGGTGACAGTGGAGACGAGGTGAAACACCTGCGCGAAGCTTTCCACCCGCCAGAGTTCGGGCACGGCGACGCTGCCGAACTCGCACACCTGGCCGAGGTCGTTGCGCTCGAGGTCGGTGATCATGAGCAGTTCGGCGCGCTCCTTCACGGAGCCGGTGAGCTCATGCACGGCGGCGCTGTCGCGGGCGGGATCGCCGAGGAAGCGCGGGCGGGTACCTTTGATCGGGCGGGTGGTGATGCGCGATCCGTCCATGTGAAGAAACAATTCCGGAGAGGCGGACAGCACGGTGGTTTCAGCCAACCGCATGAAGGCCGCGTGCGGTGCGGGAGAGACGGTCCGCAGTTTGAGATAAAGCGCCAGGGCGTCCGCGCCCGCCGACCAGGCGGCCTTCCAGGGGCGGGAAAGATTGACCTGGTAGATGTCTCCGGCGGCGATGTACTCCTGGGCGCGACGGACCATGCGGATAAACTCCTCCGGGCTGACTCGTGGCTCGAAGTGCAGCCGGGGGGGCGCGGCGGTTTGGACATCGGTGCCTGGAACTTTGAAATCGCCGAACTGATACCACCGGGAAGCGTCGTGATCGTAAATCAGGCCGTGGGGATAGACTCCAAAGACGAAGTGCCCGTCATAGCCGACCCAGCCGTAGAGGCCGCCGGCGGCGGCGCGGGGCGCGGCCAGGGCGGTGCGGACTTTTTCCCAGTCGCCTTCGATGTATCCCTCCAAGACCTCCACGGGCTCCGCCGTGAGCACCGAGACGGCGCCGGGGTGGGCCAGGGACGAATCCAGCCAGATGAAACCCTCGCGACCGCCAAGTCGGACCGCCATTTCGGTCGGCGTGAAGGAAAAATCACACGGGCGCAGGTGCGGCGACGTTTCCAAGGCATGACCACGCTGCGGCAGGGTGTGACCTTCCGGCATTTTGAACGAAGAACCCTGGAGCATTGACACTGGGAAGCGCAAACCGTACCATACGCCCCCTTTACAGCAACCGTGACGCCATCTTCCACCATCCTCGCCCCTGACCGCGAACGCGCCTCCGCAGTGGCGTGGGCCACGCTCGGCATCCTGGCGCTGGCGCAGATCGCTCTGGCGGTGACCTCGGCGCTTTCCGACGATCCGGGCGTCGCGAAGGCGCCGCCGGCTGCTGCTGCAGCGGAGATGCCTTTGACCACCCCGCCAACGAGCGTGGTGCCGGAAATCGGCCAAATCGCCGCTCCACCTACGGCGATCCAGCCACCGCCGCCGGGCTCACTGGCGGCCCCGCAGGCTCCGACCGCTGCACCGGTCGTTTCGAATCAGCCGCCGCCGATCGGCTCCTTCCAGCAGCCCAGCCCAGCCCAGCCCCAGCCTGCCGCACCCGTGCCGGCCATCCAGCCGACTCTTCCTCCGCCAACGCCTGCCGCCGCACCTTCGATGGCTCCCGCCCAGCCACCCACGAGCCCCGCACCGCCAGCCGCCGCTGCGGCGGCTGCCACAGCTCCGGCGCCCGATTTTTCCAAGCCGCAAACAGTCAAGCCGGACCCCGCCGCCGAACTGCTGCGGGACGTGGACTACGTCGTCACCACGGCGAAGGAAATCCGCGGCATGAGCGACATGCAGGGAGCGCTGGAGATGCTGAAACGCGCCGATCAGCTCAACCCCGACCAC
Source organism: uncultured Prosthecobacter sp. (assembly GCA_964452755.1). GTDB lineage: Bacteria > Verrucomicrobiota > Verrucomicrobiia > Verrucomicrobiales > Verrucomicrobiaceae > Prosthecobacter. The sequence continues at coordinate 281,701 of CAYVQY010000006.1, forward strand.
CCGGCGATCATCGCCGAAATGGCCCAGACCTACGAGCAGATGGGCATCACCGACAAGGCGACTGACAACTGGCGGCGCATCCAGCTCCTGGGAGAGACGCGGGCGGGCAGCTACTTTGCGCTGGCCGCTCGACGACTCGGCGCGGGGCCGGCCGCCACGGCTTCTCCGCTGATCAACACGGCTGCCGGATCGGACGGCGAAAAACGGCTGCGCCTCGGTGCCTGCCAGGTGAAACGCGATTTCGCCACGAACAACGGAGAGCGCTACGTTCTGCGCGTGCCGATCATCCGGGCGGGCAGCCAAACGGTGGACGGACAGGCGATGGACCTCGAGGTTTTCTTTTTTGACAAGGTCAATGGTGCGCATGTGGCCCAGACCATCGCGCCCGAGCCGGTCGAAGCATGGCAGTCCACGCCGGTGGACTGGAGCGGCAGCGGCGAGGAGACGCTGGACGTCGTTTACCACCTGCCCGCACTTTCCGCCGCCGAGATCCAGCAGCACGGCCGGCGCACCTACTACGGCTACATGCTGCGCCTTTACTACAACAACAAGCTCCAGGATGTGGCCGCCGAGCCACGCGATCTCCTGGAGTTCGGATCGTCGCCGGGAGCCGTGCCCGGCGGCGGAAATCCGCTGCTCCCGCCCGTGGGGAGATGATCGCCGCCTGCCAACGCCCGCATGACTCTTTTGTTTGTTGATTCCAACGCCGCCCTTCGCGGCACCCGTGTTAAAGCCCTGAAGGCCGGTTTCCCCGACGCCACCCTCGTGGACATGCCCGGGCCGGCGCTGGCGAAGGCCTGGATCACCGAAGCAGACGAACTCGACGTGCTGGTGACGGAGGCCATTTTCCCCTCGAACGAAACCGGCTTCGACCTGCGAGATCTGGTCCGGGGGCGCTTCCCGGGGGCGCGAGTGCTCTTCACCACCCGCTATGACCTCTCGGGGTTCGAGGAGCAAGTCGCCGGCGAAGTGGTGCTAAAAGACGGCCCTTATGCGCCTGAAAAACTGCTGGACCGCGTCCAGTCCCTGCTGACGCGGCCGAGCGTCGAGCCCGGCAGCCCGGCTCCGATCATGGCGCCCGGTACGATCCTCGGAAATTATCAGGTGCTGGAGCGTCTCTATCTGGACAAGGAGTCCGAAACCTACCGCGCCATGCAGGTGGCGGTACAGCGGCCGGTGGCGCTGATGCTGCTGCGCCCGGAATACCTGAGCCAGCCCGAGGTGGTGGAAAAATTCCGCACCCGCGCACGGGTGAAGGCCTCCCTGACCCACCCCCGGATCGCCCCGCTTTACGAGGCCGGGGAGGCGAACGGCTGGCTCTTCTACACACGCGAACTTCCACGCGGGCGCAGCCTGGCGGAGCTGGATGCGGCGGAGGAAATGCTCGGAGAGCGCCAGCTCGCCGAAGTGCTGCACGGCGTCTGCGAGACGATGATTTTCGCCGAGGAGCGTCAGTGCAGCCCGCGCCAGATGATGACGCGGGACATTTACATCGACGCGGACAACCAGGCCAGCGTGGTGAACATCTTCCGCCCGGTGAGCGAGCGAAAGCAGGACACCAAGGCGGACGTGCGGGCTTTTCTCGAACTCCTTCGCCCGCTGACGGCGGAGGGTAAAGCCCGCGGACTGCTGAAGTCCCTGAGCGACTCCGCCCACGACTGGCACGGCCTGCAGCAGGCGCTCGACGAGATCCGCGGCGAGATGCGCACCCGCAGCATCGTGCGTAAAATCGAATCCGAATCGCTGCCCGTGGATGAGCGCGGCCGGAAACCCTGGTGGGTCTGGCCCGCCGTCACCCTCATCCTGATCGTCGTGGCCACCCTCGGCGCGATGATGAACGGCACGGTGCATTCCCGCGCCTCGGAAGCGGCGGCGGTTCCCGTCGAATTCGTACGCATCCCCGCAGGTCCGTTCATCTATCAAAAGGACAAGTCCGTCCGGCTGCCGGAGTTCTGGATCAGCAGGCACGAGGTCACCATCGGCCAGTATGCGGAGTTCCTCGACGCCCTCGCGCAAAACCCGGCCTCAGCCACCGTCTTCGACCACCCGCTCCAGCCCAAGGCCAAGAAAGGCCACGAGCCCGTGAATTGGAAAGCCACCCTCGAAGCGGCGCAAAGCGGCGCCTCTGCGAAGGGTGAAAGCGTCACCCTGAACACGCCGGTCAGCCAGGTGGACTGGTGGGACGCCTCCGCCTTCGCGAAATGGAAGGGCAAGCGCCTGCCGACCGAGCAGGAATGGGAAAAGGCGGCCCGCGGCACGAAGGGATTCCGCTATCCGTGGGGGAACCAATCAAAAGCCGGCGCCGCCAATCTCGGTGACGACTATATCGCCTCGGGAAAAGGCAAAGGCGGCAGGGAGGACGGCTTCAATCTCTGGGCGCCTGTCAACCGTGTCACGAAGGATGTCAGCCCCTTCGGCGTGTGTGACATGGCCGGCAACGTCAGCGAATGGACCTCGGGCGAAAGCACCGACGGCGAGTGGCCCGTGCATCCCGATTTGATCGATGTGAAGGCACCCGTCGTCCGCGGCGGCCACTTCGGCCTCAAGAGCGACCCCCAGCTGCTGACGGATCGGCGCTTTCCAGACTCGGCCAACGAGGCTACACTGGCCCGCGGCTTCCGCATCGCCTCCAGCCAGCCGCCCGCTTCTCCAACCCCGCCCTGACGTGTATGAACCGCCTGCTTCTGCTTTTCTTTCTCTTCCTGTCCGCCACTGCGGTGCGCGCCCAGTACGTCACCAACATCGCCCTGAATAAAAACCAGTTCCTCACCGGGGAGCCCGTCGTCGCCACCGTCACGGTCATCAACCGCTCCGGCGCGGACGTTATCGTGGGCGGTCACGGCGCCAGGGACTGGCTGCATTTCGCCATCACCGAGTCCACGGGCCGCACCCTGCCGCCGGTCAGCATCGGCGCAGAAGAGCCGCTCACGCTGAAGGCGGGCGGCACCACGAAGCACACCGTGGAAATCTCCGGAGGCTACTCCACGGCGGACCTCGGGGTCTTCCACATCGTCGCCAACGTGCTGCACCCCATCAGCGGCCAGTTCTACGCCTCGAACCGCGAGCGGCTGACCATCACCGACGCCAAGCCGAACCTCTTCGATCAGCCCTTCGGCGTCCCGGAAGGCTTCCGCAGCGCAGGGCGCCCCCGCCGCTACCAGGTCATCCTCTTCCGCGAACTCAACATCCTGCAGCTCTACTGCCGCATCACCGATGAAGGCACGGGTGCCTACCTTTCCACCTTTCTGCTCGGCCCCGTGAGCATGGTCACCAAACCGCAGATCAGCATCGACGCCACGAACCGGCTTCACGTCTTCTTCCTCGCCCAGCCGCACATCTACTGCCACGCCATCGTCAATCCGGACGGCAAGATCCACCGGCGGAACTACTACCGCGACGACGAGGGAAACCGGCCCACGCTGGTCATGGGCGGCGCCTCCGGCGCACAGGTCTATGGCGGCGTCCCGTTTGATCCGGCCGCACCTCCCGTGGATACCGGGAAGCCGATGCGCAAGGCCTCCGAACGTCCGCCCGGGCTCTGAGGCATCCGCCTGCGTTCCCGGCTTACAAACAAGCCTCAAATGCGGAACGCATGAAGGCTTGCCCTCGCATCCATCAACCGCTAAAACCAGCGCCATGATTGCCTCATGGTCCGACTTGATTGCTGGCTCGCAGCTCTACTGGGCGATCTCCGTCTTTGCCTCCGTGATCCAGGTTTTCCTGCTCATCGGAGCCTTCATGGGCGGTGGTTCGGACTTTGACCACGGTGCGGACGCGCACGACGGCAGCACGGCGGACAGCGTGAAGCTGCTCTCCTTCCGCATCCTCGTCGCTTTCTTCGTCGGCTTCGGCTGGACGGGCGTGCTGGCTGAGCGTCAGGGCATGTCACCCGGTGCCACGATCGGCATGGCGGTGGCTTCCGGCATCGTCTTCATGCTGCTGATCTTCTTCACCATGCGCATGCTGATGTCCATGCAGCATGACGGCACGCTGCGTTATGAGAACGCCATCGGCATTCATGGGCAGGTTTACGTCACCATTCCTTCCGCGCGTCAGGGAGTCGGCCAGGTTGAGCTGATGCTGCAGGGCCGGCTCATCACCGCCGACGCCGTCACCGACTCCGAGCAGCCGCTCGCGCCGCAGCGGGGTGTCGAAGTCACCGCGCTCCTTTCCCCCAACACCTTCGTCGTCAAACCCGCCTCCTAAACACCATGTTCGACAGCTTCATGTTCACCAGCCTGGTCGGCCTCGCCGCCGTCCTCGTCGTCGCCACCCTCGCCCTCTTCGCGTCGCGGTACAAACGCTGCCCTTCGGACCGCATCCTCGTCGTTTACGGGAAGGTCAGCAGCAACAAATCCGCCAACTGCTACCACGGCGGCGCCGCCTTCGTCTGGCCGGTCATTCAGGACTACGCCTACCTGAGCCTCACGCCGATGCCCATCGACATCCAGCTCCGCGGCGCCCTCTCGCAGCAGAACATCCGCGTCAACACGCCCTCCACCTTCACCGTCGGCATCAGCACGGAACCCGGCGTCATGGCGAACGCCGCCGAGCGTCTTCTCGGCCAGACGCAACCGCAGATTCAGGAACTCGCCAAAGACATCATTTTCGGCCAGATGCGCGTCGTCATCGCCACGATGCCCATCGAGGAGATCAACGCCGACCGCGACAAGCTCATCGCCAACATCTCCAACGGCGTCGAAGTCGAACTCAAGAAAGTCGGCCTGCGCCTCATCAACGTCAACGTCCAGGACATCACCGACGAGTCCGGCTACATCGAAGCCCTCGGCAAGGAGGCCGCCGCGCGTGCCATCAACGACGCGAAGATCAAGGTTTCCCAGCAGGAGCGCGACGGTGACATCGGCGCCGCCCTTGCCGACAAGGAAAAGCGCATCAGCGTCGCCCAGGCCCAGGCCGAAGCCGTCACCGGCGAAAACCTTTCCGCCGTCGAAATCGCCAACTCCATCGCCTCACGCCGCGAGAGGGAGGCCGAGGCCGAACGCATCGGTACTGCGGCGGAAAAAGTCGCCAGTGCCAAGGCCCTCCAGGAATCCTACCTCGCCGAAGAATCCGCCGAACGTCAGCGTGCCAAGCGCGAAGAGGCCTCCCAGATGGCCACCATCATCGTGCAGGCGGAAATTGAAAAACGGAAGATCGAGGTGCTCGCAGAAGCCGAAAAGAACCGCGTGCGCATCAATGCGGAAGCCCAGCGCCAGCGCATCGAACTCGAAGCCGAAGCCGAAAAACGCCGCATCGAACTCGTCGCCCAGGCCGACGCCGAAAAAATCCGCATCATCAAGGAAGGCGAGGCCGCCGGTCTCAAGACCTACATGGAAGCCGAAGCCGCCGGAACGCTCGCCCAGCTCGAAGCCCGCGCGAAGGGCTTCGAGAACATCGTCGCCGCTGCCGGCGGTGCCGACAAGGCCGCGCAGCTCATGATCACCGAGCAGCTCCCCGGCCTCGTCGCCGAACAGGTGAAGGCCATCTCCGGCGTCAAGATCGACAAGGTCACCGTCTGGGACTCCGGCCGCACCGGTGAAGACGGCAAGACCCGCACCGCCGACTTCCTTTCCGGCCTCGTGGGCTCAGTGCCGCCACTGCATGACATCGCCAAAAACGTCGGCGTGGAACTGCCCGGCTATCTCGGCAAGACCACGGCGGAACCCAAGCAACCACCAGCTTCGCCGCCTGCCGAGGAGGAAGAGTCCGCCTGATTGCGCCGCCAGTCTATTTGCCCGTCTTCGGCAGCGCCTGCGCCAGCAGGCTGTAAAATTCGTTTTCCGCCGGCGTTTCGCCGTCGGCCTTGAGGATGTTTCTGATCACTCCGAGCACCTCCTTCTGCGCCGCTTTCGTCGTGAACGACTGTGCGCGCTCCGTCATGTAGTCGATCATCGTGTCGTCGCTTTCCGCCATCTCCCGCGCCCTCGCAAAGGACTCGTCGATGAAGAGGCTTTTCGGATACTTCGACTCCCACCCTTCGGCGATAAATGCCGACTCAAGCAGGTGCTCCTCGCGCAAAGAGATGTGCGCGTCCGCGTAGAGGGAGAGCGTGAGCAGGTCAAACAGGGCTTCGCGTTGCTTCTGGGTCATGATTGGTATTTTCAGTGTACGCACCTGCGGATCAAGACTTACTTCCCTCGACTCGCATCTTGACCTGCGGACCACCCTCCCGACTTCTTGACGCCCGCCCATGTCCGACGCCAAAACGACTCCCATGATGAAGCAGTATCTCGCCATCCGGCGGGAGCTTCCGGAGGACGTGCTGCTCTTCTACAGGCTCGGCGATTTCTACGAGCTCTTCTTTGAGGATGCGAAGGTTGCCTCACCCATCCTCAATGTGGCGCTGACGAAACGAAACGCCGTCCCGATGTGCGGCGTGCCGCATCATTCGTCGCAGGGCTACATTGCGAAGCTGATCAAGGCGGGCAAGCGCGTCGCCATCGCCGAGCAGACGACGGATCCGGTGCCGGGAAAAATCGTCGAGCGCGCCGTCTCGCAGATCCTCAGCGCGGGCACGATCAATGATCTCAACCTGCTCGACTCGAACCGGCCGAACTACCTCGCCGCCGTGTTCCGCGACGGCAAAAAACTCGGCCTCGCCTATGTCGATCACACCACCGGCGAGTTCGAAGTCGCCGAGTTCAAGGAGACCACCGAGCTCGCGGACGAACTCGAACGCATCCAGGCCAGTGAGATCCTCTTCAGCGACGAACAACGCGAACTCATCGACGCCCTCGGCGCTCCCACCTGTGCGCAATCGACGGAGGGCTACCTTTTCCTGCTCGATCAGGCGGAACACAGCCTCACGCAGCACTTCAAGGTGCAGTCGCTCGACGGTTTCGGCTGCACCGGCATGAACGCCGCCATTTGTGCAGCCGGCGCCATCCTGCAATACCTGCAGTTTCAGCTCCGCCGCAGCGTCGATCACATCCAGCGCCTCCGTGTCGGCCAGACGAACGACTTCGTGCTCATTGACGCCGCCAGCCAGAGCCACCTCGAACTCGTCAGCGCCCGCGGCGGCAATGCGCACACGCTCCTCAGCGCCCTCGACCGCACCTGCACGCCCATGGGCGCGAGAAAACTCCGCCACTGGGTCCTCCACCCGCTGCGCGATCTCGATGCCCTCACGCAACGCCAGGACATGGTCGCGTCCCTGCTCTACGAGCCCATCCTCCTCGGCCAGATCCGCACCCTCCTCAAAGAAGTGCGCGATCTCGAACGCACGAGCTCACGTCTCAGCCAGGGCAGCGGCAATGGCCGCGATTTGCAGGCACTCGCCGTCTCGCTGGAGGTCGTGCCCACGCTCAAGACGCTCCTTCATGACAATAGGCGCCATGAGACCTATTCGACCTATCTCTTATCCCGCCTCCACGACCTCACCCCCCTTTGCCAGGAAATCCAACGCGCCATCTGCGACGAACCGCCCATGCAGATCAAAGAAGGCGGCGTCTTCCGCGAAGGCTACCTCCCCGCGCTCGACGAACTCCGCGCCGCCTCCACGCTCGGCCGCCAGTGGATCGCCGACCTCCAAGCCCGCGAGATCGAGCGCACCGGCATCAAGAGCCTCAAGATCAAATACAACGCCGTCTTCGGCTACTTCATCGAGGTCACCAAGGCGAACGTGGACAGCGTGCCCGCCGACTACCACCGCAAGCAGACCACCGTCAACGGCGAGCGCTACATCACCGACGAGCTGAAGCGCATGGAGGACAAAATCCTCGGCAGCGAGGAACGCAGCAAGGCGCTCGAATACGAGCAGTTCATCGAGCTGCGCGGCCGCGTGCTACAGCACCTCGCGCAGATCCAGGAAACCGCCGAAGCCATCGCCATCCTCGATTCACTCGGCTCGCTCGCCGAAACCGCCCGCCTCTTCAATTACACCCGCCCCGTCCTCAACGAGACGCGGAATCTCTTCATCCGCGACGGCCGCCATCCCGTGCTCGATCAGAATCTGACGGGCGGCGAGCGCTTCGTGCCGAACGACATCACGCTCGAGCCCGAGGAAAGCCGCCTCATCCTCATCACCGGGCCCAACATGGCCGGGAAAAGCACCTACTTGAGAATGACCGCGCTGCTCACGCTCATGGCGCAGATTGGCAGCTTCCTGCCAGTCGCCAGTGCCGAGATCGGCCTCGTGGACCGCATCTTCACCCGCATCGGCGCCAGCGACGACATCGCTCGCGGCCAGAGCACCTTCATGGTCGAGATGAACGAGACCGCGCTCATCCTCAACAACGCCACCGAGCGCTCCCTCGTGATCCTCGACGAGATCGGCCGCGGCACGAGCACCTTTGACGGCCTCAGCATCGCTTGGAGCGTCGCCGAGCACCTGCACGATCACATCGGCGCCCGCTGCCTCTTCGCCACGCACTACCACGAGATCACCGCGCTCGCGCAAAGCCGCAGCGCCGTGAAGAACTACAACGTCGCCGTGAAGGAGTGGAACCAGCAGATCATCTTCCTCCACAAGATCCTCCCCGGCTCCGCCGAAAAAAGCTACGGCATCCAGGTCGCGCGACTCGCCGGCCTGCCCGACAACGTCATCGACCGCGCCAAGGAAGTCCTCACGCAGCTCGAATCCGGCCACCAGCCCGCTGAAAGCGTCAAAGAAGTCCCCGTCGCCACCAGCGTCCCCGCCAAAGCCCGCAAGAAGCAGCGTAGCGATGAAGATGCGGGGCAGATGAGTTTGTTTGGGTGAAGGCGCAGAGTCGGCTCGTTGCTCGTTCAGCTGCATTGACTAAAGCCGACGTTCCCCGAACTAAGATTTATCACGAGCTTCAATAGCCTTTCTTTTGGACTCAGGAAGTTTTGCGTAAAGCTCTTTCACTGCTTTGGGGTGCGTGATCATTTGATCGACTATTGCATTCACAAGTTCAAAAAGCTGTAGCGCAGTCTCGCGATCATCGTTGAGGTCGATTGAACCAGGATGAACAGCTTCATTGCCAATCACTCGCACGATATCAAGGGCCTGTTGAACCAAGGGATTTAGTCCTTTCTTCACCATCGAGCCTATATCGTCATCGATCTTCTTGCCTTTTTCTCCAAGATGAATGCAGAGTTTCTGAATACACAGGCGCAAAAGTGCTGCAGCGCCACGTGGTGATTGGTTTGCTATCGCGCTGGCCTCCTCGAAATCTTTTAATATGTCGTGGGGCAAATCCGCATTTGGCGAGATGGCGACTTTAGAATCGGGAAACACCACCCGTTCACCCACCCACACAGCGACCTTGTGACAGTGATAACAGCTACTCAGGTTAAGATTATAAACCTTAGTCTCGAAGTACTCGCCTCCTTCTCGTTCGAAGAAAACAAAGCCTGATTTTAAATTCTTCAGCCACTCCAAGAACGGCTTCTTCGCTTCATCGTCGAGTTCTCGGTCTCCGGAAACTGCGTCGTGGAGCGTCGCGCTATAGCGAGCTGGGAAGTCCCCATTTTTTAGCTCTTGAGATCGCAATTTGTGCCAGTGTTGAGTGGTATAGGCACCACAGTGTGGGCAGGAGAACGCTCCTTTTTGTAGGGATGGTTGAACTGGAGATGCCATATTGGATCAACAAAGAAGCTGCATCGGATAGCTGCAATGCAAAGAAGATATCACGTCAGGCTAAACCTGTTTAACAAACCGGCGCAGATAGACCCTCTTCCTCGCGTTCCAGCTCCATGCGGGCTTCTGACGTTAGCGCGTGGGCTGAGCGCAGGTGCGGACGGCGCGGAGGGGCGGGTGATCCGCGGCGAGAGCGTATCCGCACGCGTGGTGCCTGCATGCCCGTGAATCACGGGGCGATCACGCAAGCCCTCGATTTGGACAGTGCGATATCGTGCCACTTAAAAGGCGTGTGGCACTCCGCAGCCCGTTCAGGCCAGCGAGGTTGAAACGTTCTTTTGCCGGACACCCGTCCAAGCCCGGATCGCTGCAATTCCAGTGCCGTCCGGCTCGTTGACGACAGACCCAAAAATAAAATAAGATGCCAGGCATTAAATGCTTGATTCAGCGCCTGACCTTGCCACTTTCGGTCGCCATGATTCCGTCCCAATCCCCTGAAACACAAGAGATTCCGCTGGAAGAGCAGCTTGTCGGCATCAATGCCAAGACGGCACCTTATCCTGCCGCGCGTTCGTGGTCGGGCGGGCGGCGGCGGATTCTGGGGAAGGGGCCGCTGGAGAGCTACACCTACCATGTGATGTCGCGCACCTGCGGCGGAGAGGTCTTCTTTGATGACGTGGAGAAGGAGGCGCTGCGGCGGTTGCTGTGGAAGATGGCCGAGTTCTGCGGCGTGCGGCTGGTGACTTACTGCATCATGGGCAATCACTTCCATGCGCTGGTCGAGGTTCCCAACCGGGAAGCGTGGCTGGAGCGTTTTGCGGGCGAAGAAGGTGAAAGGCGGCTCTTCGAGCATCTGCGCACGCTTTACAGCCGTGAATTTGTGGGGCTTTTGAAGCAGGAGATCGAGGAACTGCGCCGACTGGGCATGGACACGCAGGCACTGGCGAAGCTTGAGGCGATCAAGCGGCGTTTCTATAATCTGTCGATCTATGTGAAGGAGGTGAAAGAGCGTTTCAGCCGCTGGTTCAACAAGCGGCGCGGACGCAAGGGCACGCTATGGATGGAGCGCTACAAAAGTGTGATGGTGGAGGGCAAGGGCGAGCCGCTGCATACGATGGCGGCTTACATTGATCTGAACCCCGTCCGTGCCGGGCTGGTGGAAGACCCGAAGGACTACCGCTGGTGCGGCTATGCGGAAGCAGTCAGCGGTAGTCGGAGAGCACAGCGCGGGCTGAGCAAGGTGACGGCAAAGCCGGTGGACGGCTGGCAGAAGGCGGGAGGTTCGGAGGCGTATCGCCGCCTGCTGTTTTCCAGCGGAGTGGAGGTCAAGGACGCGCAGAATGAGAAGGTCGTGCGCCAGGGAGTGAGCGTGGAACAGGCGCGTCAGGTGCTCAAAGAGAACGGCAAACTCAGCAGCGCCGAAATGGTGCGGCTGCGAGTGCGCTATTTCAGCGATGGCCTGGTGATGGGAAGCCGCGAGTTTGTGGAGGAGGCCTTCAACGCGAATCGTGACAAGTTCGGCCCGAAGCGCCGCGATGGCGCACGCAGGGTCGGCGAGGCTGTAGCACCGCTTTATTCGCTGAGACGATTGCGTTTGAGGGCCATGGGCTGACTTGCTTCGGCTGTGGGAAAGGTCGGCTGCTGCAACTGGCAGACAAAGGGGCTTCCGCTCACTTTCATCGCGGATCGCAGCGCTGCATTGATTGGTCTTCTGGTCGCGTGCGCCCCACGGGAGGGGCGGAGGGTTGAAACCGTGCGCAGCGGCTTGGTGGGATCTTTTTAGGACGGTAAACCGGGTGGACATTCGATGATCGCCCCGCATCGTCGGGGGCATGCGCATCCTGCTTCTCGAAGACCAAGCGAAGCTGCTTTCCTTCGCCAAGAAGGGGCTGGAGGAGCAGGGCATCCTGGTGGATGCGGTGAGCGACGGCGACGAGGCCTGGGAAATGGCGACGACGGTCCCTTATGACGCGCTGGTGCTGGACATCATGGTACCGGGGCGGGACGGACTGAGCATCCTGCGGGGCCTGCGGGAGAAGCGGAACAGCGTGCCGGTGATTCTGCTGACGGCACGCTCCACACTGCCGGAAAAAATCGAGGGTCTGAACCTGGGAGCGGACGACTACATGACGAAACCGTTTTTTGTCGAGGAACTGGCCGCGCGCCTGCGCACGGTGGTGCGCCGCCAGTCGGGGGAGGCGGGTCACCTGCTGCGGGTGGAGGATCTGTGCATGAACCTGCTGGAGCGGAAGGTCAGCCGCGGAGGTGCCGAGGTGGATCTGAGCACCCGCGAGTTCGAGCTGCTGGAGCATCTGATGCGCAGCCCGGGGCGCGTCTTTGGCCGCATGCAGATCTACGAGCACGTCTGGGGTTACAACATGGACCCGGAGACCAATCTCGTGGAAGTGTACATCCAGCGGCTGCGCTCAAAGATCGACAAGGAGCACGACAGGAAGCTCATCCGCACCGTGCGCGGCGTGGGTTACGCCCTAGGCGGCTGAGTCGCGTGTTTCAGCGCATCGGCATGAACAAAGGCCCCATCGGCATGACGGCGCGGCCGTCTTCGTCCAGCGGCAGGGATTCATCCGTGCTGGACTGCCGGCTGACGCACGAGGTCATCCATAGTGCTGCGAGGAGGGCGAGAATCGTTTTCAGGGTGTGATGCATGATGGATGGGGTTTCACTTTGGCAGCCGGGCGTTCAAATCATCAACATACTGGCGGTCCTCATCGCTCAGTCGTTCGAGCGCCACCTCGACGGGTTTCTGGTTCACGAGCAGGCGAATTTTGGCGTCGCGGACCAGTGTGGGCTTTTCCGGCATCTTGGGAGCGGGTGCTTTTTCAACGGCTTCGCGGGCGGCGGCGGGATTGGCCGCTTCGAATTCGATCACGGCGTCTTCAAAAATGATGATCGTGCCGAGAAGGGATCTACCGTCGGTGCTTTTCCACTGCCGGGGTTCACCGACGATGAAGTAGGAGGTCAGCTTGGTCTTGGTGGGCGGCGCGGGTTTGGCGGTGGTGTTGATGCTGACGCCATTGTTGCCACCGCTGCCGTTGATGGTGCGAGTGTCGAACTTCTTGCCCGTGGCGGGATTCACGACCTGGGCGGTGACCGGCAGGGCCACGAGGAGCAGGAGCGCCAGCGTTTTCATGCCGGGAGGCTAGCACGCCGGGCCGGCACAGCACAATGCTGATCTTGAAACGACGGACTTCAGAGGGGGCAGAGTCCCCCGTTCCTTGCTAAGCCAGAGTGGAGTAGTCGATGGTGGTCAGGCGGTCTTGCTTGGCTCCCATGCGCGGCACGCAGGCGAGCAGCGCTTTCGTGTAGGCGTGCTGTGGATGGCGCAGGATTTCGTCCACGGGGCCTGTTTCGACGATTTCCCCGCGGAACATGACCGCCACGCGGTCCACGACGCTGCGGATGATGCCGAGATTGTGGGTGATGAGGATGATGCTCATGTCCAGATCCCGCCGCAGCTCGGCCAGGAGGTCCATGATCTGCTTCTGAATGGTGACATCCAGCGCGGTGGTCGGCTCGTCGGCGATGAGGAGCTTCGGCTGGCAGCACAGGGCCATGGCGATCATGACGCGCTGCTGCATGCCGCCGCTGAGCTCGTGCGGGTAGGCGTGCAGACGCTTGCGGGAATCGACGATGCCGACCTTGTCGAGCCACTTCACGATTTCGTCGTCGCGACCGGCCTTCGGCACGTCGGGGCGGTGCAGCGCCAGTGCCTCGGCGATCTGTGTGCGGATGGTGAGCACGGGGTTGAGAGAGGTGGTCGGCTCCTGAAAGATGTACGCGATCTCCTTACCCCGGATCGTGCGCAGCTCGCGCTCGTTCATTTCGAGGATGGGATGCCCGTTGAGCACCATCGCGTCCGCCGTGATGAGGGCGGGTGGTTCCGGCAGCAGCCGGGCGAATGAGAGCGCCGTGGCGCTCTTGCCGCTGCCGCTTTCCCCCACGAGCGCGATGCATTCCCCCTGCTTCAATTCCAGGTCGATGCCGCGCACGGCCCGCATCGGCTCCGCGCCGTGGCGGCGGAAGTCGATTTTCAAATCACGCACCTGCAGCAGCGGTGCGGAGGGTTGGGGATTGGAGGGTTCGGGCATGGGACTCTCAAGTGGCTCGGGGTTGAATGATGCGGCTGACTTGGATCAAACACAAGGAGGCAAGCGCGAGGGCACCGCCCGCCTCCAGCACGGGAAACGGATCGGCGAGCGCTGCGGCGGCGCCCCGCGACGTGGAAATCGCGAGCGGGCGAATCCAGCGAGCCAGATGCGGACTCAGCTCGTCCAGCCACGCGGGACGCACCGCGCATGCGACCACGATCCAAATCAGCGTGCGGGCGAAAGCCGCGGTGATCCACGCCGCGAGGAATCGCGCCTGCACCCGCGCCGCATGCCGCCACCAGATGTGGCCGCTACTGCCGCCGATGACGCGCGCAGACTCCAGCGGCATGCGTTTTTCGAGTACCCGCCATGCCTGGTGCCAGTCCGCACCACCGGCGGTCAGGACGGCAAACCAAATCACAATCCACGGCGGGACGGCTTCCGGCATGACGGCCATGCAGGCCAGGGCCCACAGCGCCCACGGCTGCCAGGCAAGGCTGCTCAATTTTCCACCCGCCGGCTGAACCCGGCCAAAAAAGACACGCGCAGCGCCCAGCAGCACCAGGAGCACGCAGCCACCGCCGACCAGACCCGGCATGATCGCGGCAGCGTCCGCGCCGCGCAGGGACTGCGCCATCCACGCACCCCAGCCCATGAAGCGCAGCACATCCTCCACGACGATGAGATAAACGGGCGCGATCAGGCACAGCGCCCGCAGATGAATGCCGGCCACGGGGAGCACCTGCCGCAAATGATGCCGCCACAGGATGGCCGCCTTCGGAACGCCGCGGGCGCGGAGCGCGAAATCCAGCGCGGACGTCGCCGGCGCATCACGGATGATTGCGTGAATCAACTCCCCCGTGAGCGGGATGGCCAGCAGTAGAGCAGGTGCCAGAAACTCCCAGAGCAGACGCGCCGCCGTGGCCCGCCACTCGCTCTCCGCCACCGGCAGTTCGACGGGCATCAACGTCTCCACCGGCCCGCCGAAACGCCCGATCCAAAGACCGACGAAACCCCACGCCAGCGCAGCAACGGGTGCGCAGGCCAATGCGCGACCGCAGAAAGCCAGCAGCCCCCGCATTCGCCTGCCGAAGCCGCAGGTCAGCAGCTCGACACCCAGCGCCAGACAAAGGGAGAATGAAAGCCCGATCGTCAGAACCGCGAGGCTGCATCCGCAGCGCTTCCAAAACAGCGCCGTTTCAAACACGGACAGGCTCAACTCATCAGCCGCCGAATGCGACAAGGCCAGCACCGCAGCCGAGGCGAGCGCGCAGCCGAACACCAGCCGCAGCGTCAACCGGCGAGGAGGTGGAGAAATGGAGGGGGCGCCGTTCATTCGGGGACGCGCAGTTTAAGTTGGATGGCAGGAGGCGGGTCATGCCTGGCCGGGGAGGTCAGGGCGCGGAGCGTCCATCCCGAAGGCGGGCTGTCACCCGGCAGTCCGGGCACCGCAGCGGCTTCCTCATGCGTGGTGAAGAGCGTGAGCATCGGGGACAGCGGCAGGAGCTGCGACTCGAGATCGCGCACGCGCTCCGGCACACGCTGCGGTTCGAATTCCGCCGCCAAGGCCTCCAGCAGCAGGTCGATCCGCGGATTGGTGATGCCGCAAAAATTCGTCCCGCCGGGAATGGACTGGCTGGAGTGCCACCACGGAGATTGATCCCACGAAGCCTCGAAGCGCTGGTCCGCCAGGACGGCGTCGAAACGCCGTTCCCGCAGCTTTTCCGCGAGCTCCTCCGCATCCGCCGCGAGATCGACCTTCACGAGCGCTCCGAGAGCCCGCCACTGACCGGCGAGGAGCCGGGCGGTGCGCACATGCAACTCGTCATGCCCCGGCGCCAGGAGCGTGAAGCGAAACTCCCGATCCGCCGACCGCGCCACGCCATTTACATCCTGCGGCCAGCCTTCGTCGGCAAGAATCCGACGCGCCTTTTCCAGATCATGCGGCAGGCGGGGCGCAGCCGAACTGAACCACAGACCCGGTGCAAAAACACTGCCGTCCGCACGGCCGAGCCTCCCGGGGCCGGCACGGATCAGGGCGTCGATGTCCGCGGCGTGCGCCAGTGCAGCCCTCAGGCGCGGGCTTTCGAGGACGGGATGGCGGGTGTTCCAGAGCACCACGAGCCGCTGCCGGGGCGGCGTGAAACGCAGTTGCGTGAGGTGGGCGCGGTCGGCGATTCTTGCCGGCCAGATCAGGTCCACCGTTCCGGTCTTCATGCCAATCTGCGCCATCAGCGGAGACGCGGCAAAGCTGAAAAGCATGCGCGGCGCCGCCCCGCCCCCTCCGACCGGCAGCAGGATCATGGAGCGCGAATCATGCGCGGCGATGCGGTGCCCGCCGGCTCCCGGAGGAGCGTCCCGCAGGAAGGCGGAGGCCGTGTTCCCCGGATGACCGCGCAACCACGCCGCAGGCAGCACCGGCACATCCGCCAGCAGCGCCAGTGCGGGTCCGTAACGCTTGCGGAAGACCACCTGCAGGCGCGAGCCGTCGTTGTGAACTTGGAGAGACTGAATGTGCCGCAGCACGTCCCGCACGGGCAGGGGGGAATCGGTGACTTGCAGGCGCTCGAGAGTGGCCCTGGCATCCTCCGCCGTCACCGGTCTGCCGTCGTGCCAGAACTGCCCGGGCCGGATGTCGAGATCGAGCACCGGCTCCACCAGCGCCGCCACCTCCCCCAGCAGACGAAGGGAAGTCGGAGCGTCTCCTCCGCCCTCCAGCGTGAAGCGCAGCTCGTCCAGCACGCGCTGGGAGGGGCCTGCAAGGATGAACTCGCAGGCCTCCTCGCCGTCAAACCAGACGCGGCGGATCTTTCCAGAAATCGGGCTTGGGCTCACCAGCCTCTTCCATTCCTCACGCAGCGCCCCCCCCCGCTCGATGCGCCAGAAGGCCACGGGCTGCGGCTTCAAATCGGCGATGGCGTCCAGCGCCTTCTGCACACCGGCCGCATCCGCATCGCTGAAGGTGAGCAGCAGCGCATTCCCTTCCGTGCTGGTCGAGGCCAGGCGCCACTCGGTCCAGCGGTTGCCATTCTCCACTTCGGCCTGAAGCTTCTCCCGGGCGCGCACCGCCGTGCCGGCGTCGGCGAACCAGCAGGTCACGCGCTGCGACCAGCGCCACACGTCCGCCAACGCCGGTTGCAGCCGCCCACGGTCATCGATCCGCAGCAGCGGCTGATGCACCAGGTCAATGATCTGCCGCTCCGCTTCAGAGGCCGGCATGAACGGATTCAGCCCGGGTGCCTTCTCCGCCAGCATGACCACCAGCCCATCCTTCGGACGCTCGTGGCTGCGCTTCGCCGTCTCCGCCGCCCACCACGCCAACGCCACGACGAGCGGCGGGAAGCCGAGGATCAGGAGGCGTGGCAGAATCATGCGGCCGACATGCTAAAGCCTGCGCATGAAGTGGGCAAGAAAGGAGGTGCGCATCACCACACCACCATGGCGGAAGGATATTGTGAGATTGGCTGGTCCGAGGTCACGATGGACGCGTGAATGCCCTCCGCCGTGTCGCATTGCCAGCGTCTTTTGGGCTCAAATGCCGCTGATCTCGCCGGCCTCGCTCACCTGGATGCGCTCGGCGGCGGGCACCTTCGGCAGGGCGGGCATGCGCATCATCGTGCCGGTCAGGGCCACGAGGAAGCCGGCACCGTTGGCGATTTCGAAATCGCGCACGGTGATCGTGAAGCCGCTCGGGCGGCCGCGCTTCTTCGCGTCGTCGGAGAGCGAGTCCTGCGTCTTCGCCATGCACAGCGGCAGCTTGTCAAAACCGCTGCGGGCGAAGAGCGCGAGCTTCGCCTTCGCCTCGTCGGTGAGTTGGACGCCGTCGGCTCCATAGATTTGGGTGACGACGGCATGCAGCTTCTTTTCCACTGGTTCGGCAGAGTCATACAGCATCGGCAGCGGCTTGGACTCCTTCGGCAGTGCGGCGAGCACGGTTTCGGCCAGCGTGACCGCGCCCGCGCCGCCTTCACCAAAGACATTCGCCGTCGCGCAGGGCACGCCGCGTGCCTGGCAGAACTCATGCACCAGCGCGATCTCGTCCGGATGATCGTTGGTGAACTGGTTGATCGCCACGATGACCGGACGCTGAAATTTCGCGGCGCTGTCGAGGTGCGCGGCCAGATTGTCGAGACCGCGGGTCAGGGCGGCGGTGTCCGTCTGCGTGAGTTGGTCCAAAGCGGCCCCGCCATGCATTTTCAGCGCACGGACCGTCGCCACGATCACGATCGCCTCCGGTGCCAGGCCGCTCTGCCGGCACTTGATGTGCATGAACTTCTCCCCGCCGAGGTCGAAGGCGAATCCCGCCTCCGTCACGGCGAAGTCCGCATGCGCCAGCGCCATGCGCGTTGCGAGGACGCTGTTGCAGCCGTGTGCGATGTTGGCAAACGGGCCGCCGTGCAGGAAGGCGGGCACGCCTTCCACGCTCTGGACCAGATTCGGGCTCAAGGCATCCCGCAGCAGCGCCATCAGCGCCCCGGTGATGCGGAATTCCTTCGCAAAGACCGGCTCCCCCTCTGGCGTAAAACCGGTCACGATGCGGTCCAGTCGTGCCCGCAGATCCGCGAGCGACTCGCTCAGGCAGAGGATCGCCATGATCTCGGATGCGGCGGTGATGTCGAAGCCCGTGGCGCGTTCGGTCGGCTTTCCAAAGCTGGTGCGCAGATGACGCAGCGCACGATCGTTCATGTCCATCACCCGCTTCCATAGAACGCCCTGGGGCTTCAGCCGGCACTCGCCGTTGAAGAGCTGGTTGTCAATGACGGCGGAGAGCAGGTTGTTCGCGCTGGTGATCGCGTGGAAGTCGCCGTTGAAATGCAGATTGATCGACTGCGCCGGCTGCACCGTGCTCTTGCCGCCGCCGGTCGCGCCGCCTTTGCGGCCGAAGACCGGACCCATCGAGGGCTGCCGCAGCGCCAGCGCGACACTTTGACCGATCTTTTTCAACCCCTGCGACAAGCCGATGGAAACCGTCGTCTTGCCCTCGCCCGCGGGCGTCGGGGTGATCGCGGAGACGAGGATGAGCCTGCCCTTCTTCGTGCCGGTCTTCAGCGCGTCCAGACTCACCTTCGCCTTGTCGCGACCGTAAAAGCTCAGGTGGTCCGGCGAGATGCCGAGGGCGGTGGCGACGGGGGCGATGTCGGTGGTCATGACGTGGAAAGCGCCCACGATGGCAAGAACCGCCGTGAATCAAAGGTTTTTCACTTTCAGAATCTCTGCATCATTTCTTCATGCCACCGACCAGCCTGGAAGAACTCGAAGAACGCCTCAGCCGCCCCACGCCGGCCGTGATCGACCTCATGCGCGAAATGCCGGGCGACATCATCGTGCTCGGCGCGGCGGGGAAGATGGGGCCGTCCCTCACGCGCATGGCGAAACGCGCCAGCGACGAGGCGGGCACATCGCGCCGAGTCATCGCCGTCTCGCGCTTCAGTGCGGCGGGATCGGAGGCGGAATTTCAGCGGCACGGCATCGAAACCATCGCCGTCGATCTCCTCGCCGCCAACGCCGTGGCCTACCTGCCGCACGCCCCGAACGTGATCTACATGGCCGGGATGAAATTCGGCGCCACCGGCCAGGAGCCGCTGACCTGGGCCATGAACGCCTGGCTGCCCGGCCTCGTCTGCGAGCGCTATCACCGCAGCCGCATCGCCGCCTTTTCCACCGGAAACGTTTACGGCCTCGTGCCTGTGGAGCACGGCGGCAGCAAGGAAGACGACGTTCTGAATCCCGCCGGTGAATACGCCATGAGCTGCCTCGGCCGCGAGCGGATATTTGAGCATTTCAGCCAGACACGCGGCACGCCCGTCTGCCTCATCCGCCTCAACTATGCCTGTGATCTGCGCTACGGTGTGATGGTCGATATCGCCCGCAAAGTCTGGAACGGCGATCCGGTGGACGTGACCATGGGATACTTCAACACCATCTGGCAGGGCGACGCCAACGCACTCTCCCTCCTCAGCCTCGGCAAGGCGCAAAGCCCCGCCTGGACCGTGAACCTCACCGGCACGGCCACTCTCAAGGTTCGTGAAATCGCCCAGCGTTTTGGCGAACTTTTCGGCAAGTCCGCACAAATCGAGGGCACGGAAGCCCCCGACGCGCTGCTGAGCAATCCCTACCGCAGCTTCGTCGAACTCGGCATCCCCTTCATTCGCGACGAGGAGTTGATGGAATGGGTCGCCGCATGGGTCTCAAACGGCGGCGAGTCCCTCGGCAAGCCGACGCACTTCGAGTCGCGGGACGGGAAGTTTTGACACCATCGCGGATGTTGCCTGCCTCACCGCTTCACGGGTTCACCACGCAGCCTCGCCAATTCGTTTTTGGTAAGTTCACGCCACTGACCTTTCACCAGATTCCCTAGCTCCAAGCCACCGATCTTCACGCGCACGAGGCGCAGGACCTCGATCTCAAAGGCTTCGAGCAGGCGGCGGATGTGACGGTTGCGGCCTTCGTCGAGGATGAACTCCAGCCAGGTGTTCTTTTCACCTGTGCGGAGGATTTTCACCTGCTTCGCGGTGAGCAGTTCGCCTTCATCCTCGATGCCGCGCCGGATCTGCGCCAGGCGGGCGTCATCCACGCCGCCGCCGATCTGCACGTGGTAGGTCTTGTCGAGGTGGGTCTCAGGATTGGTGACCGTGTCCGCCCACGCGTTGTCGTTCGTGAAGAGCAGCAGACCTTCACTCGCCTTGTCGAGCCGGCCCACCGGCGCGAGGTGCGGCAACTTTGCGCCTTTGAAGCACTCGAAGACTGTTTCCCGCCCCAGCTCGTCCGATGCGCTGGTGACCAGTCCGCGCGGCTTGTTCAGCATCACGTAGAGATGCTGCGCCTGATTGATGCTGACATCGTCCATGATGATGATGTCCTGGCCGAGAATGACGGGGAATTCGGGATTCTTCCGCACGCTGCGGTTCACCGTGACCTTGCCCATGCGGATCAGTTCCGTCGCTCGGCTTCGCGAGCAGAAGCCAAGTTTCGACATGGCGCGGGCGAGTCCGGTGCGGGTGGCGGAGGGAGGCATGACGAGACTGGTAGCGCAGGACGGAGCGCCGCGCCATGTCGGTCGGACACAAGATGGAAAATACATCCGCCACGCCGCGTTAACCTCTGAACCATGCGTCTGTTCTCCTGTTGTCTGCTCCTCGTTTTTGCGATCTTGAACGCAGCGGCGGGCCCGATCGAGGGCATCACGTTCGCCGCCGAACCGGGCGAGGTTTTCCTGCCGGTGGACGAGGCACTGGATGAGCTGAAGTGGCCGGTGCGCCGCGACGACATGGGGCTGGTTTTTCAAATCAACGAAACGCCGCTGCGCTCGGGCTCGCTCCGCCAACTGACCGATGGCACGGAACTGGTGACCACCGAACTGCTCGCAGAAGCAGGCGCGGCGGTGTCCGCGCCGGATGAAAACGGCCGCATCCGCGTAGGCGGCTTCTTTCGCGGCTTCACGCTGGTCGTCTCACCACAGCGGGTGGTGGTCAGCCTGAAAAAGCAGCAGCTACAGGGCTGGCAGGGCGACCGTCTGGTGCTCGAAACGCACATCAGCTCCGGCCGCAACGGACGCACGCCTGCCGGCGAGTTCCGCGCCGGGCCCTTCCGCTCCGCGATGCACTATTCCAAGCTCTACGACAATGCGCCGATGCCCTGGAGCGTGCAGATCCATGGCAACATCTTCATCCACGGCTTCAAAAGCGTGCCGAACTACCCCGCCTCTCACGGCTGCATCCGCATGCCGCTCACGGACGGCAATCCGGCGAAGTTTTTCTACGAGTGGGTGCTCAGCGGCACGCCGGTCAGCGTGAAGAAGGACTGAGCCTCAGGCCCGCGGCTTCAGGTCGCGCTCGATGTCTTCGCGGTCCACGCGATTCCGCGCTTTGATCTTGTGATCGCGCTTGTTGCGGCGCTCGACAGTCATCTGGCGCTTTTTGCGCTGCTTTCGCAGCTTCTCGATCTCGTCTTCGAGCTTCAGGTAGCCTTCCAGCCGACCGGCGTCCAGCGTCCCGCCCTCCACGGCGCTGCGGATGGCGCAGCCGGCATCGGTGCCGTGCTTGCAGTCGTGAAAACGGCAGCGCAGGGCGATCTCGTCGATGTCGGCAAAGCGCTCCCGGAGCGTGGTCTCATCCGTCCACATCTGCACCTCCTTGATGCCGGGGTTGTCGATGAGGATGCCGCCTTTTTCCAGGACGAGGAGTTCACGCGCCGTCGTGGTGTGCCGGCCCTTGCCGGTCACTTCATTGACCTCGTCCACCCACTGCCAGTCCTCTCCCAGCAGCAGATTGACCATTGCGGACTTGCCCACGCCGCTGGAGCCGATGATCGCCACGGTCTGACCGCGCTTGAGGTGATCCTTCAGCACCTTCAGGCCCTTGCGCTTCTTCACGCTGGTGATGTGAACCTCCGCCGCCGCATTCAGCGCCCGGATCGCCGCCGCCGCCTCTTCGTTCTGCGCGGCGGGATAAAGGTCAGACTTGTTCACCAGCACGACCGCCTTCGCCCCGCTGCGGGAGATCAGCGTGAAGTAGCGCTCCATCCGCCGCGGGCTGAAATCCGGTCCCGCGTCCGTCACCACGATCACCGTGTTCACATTCGCCGCGATGACCTGCTCCTCCGCGCTCTGACCCGCCGCCTTGCGTGAAAAACAAGTCTGTCGCGGCAGGCGGGCGCGGATCACCGTCTCCTCACCCACATCCAGCGCCACCCAGTCGCCCACGGCGGGCAGTTCGGCATCCGTTTCGGCATCGTGCCAGACTTTCCCGCCCAGGATCACCTCCAGTTCGTCAAAGCCGTCCTCCCCATCCTCCAAAAGAGCACCATAGGTGATCTTGTTGTCACGGATCAGCCGCGCCGGTTTCCAGCCCTGTTCGCGGTAGGGCTCGAAGTGCTTCGCAAAGAAGTCGTTCCAGCCGAGGTCAACAAGGGTCAGCGGCGGCATGCGGTGTGTGGAGGAAAGAAAATCACGCGCCAGCATGACGCACGCGCGATTCCCGTCAACCGCCGCCAAGGAAGGTCTTGCCAGCCTGCGGCCGCGTGCGGCATCATCCGCGCATGAGTGCTTCTCCTCCCAGGCTGCTGCCGGTCTTCCTTTTTAACGCGGCTTACATCGCTGCGGCCACGGCGCTTTCACTGGTGAGGGGAAACAGCGAGTTCATTTTCTACATCGTGGTCATGCTCTTGCTGGTCGGCGTGATGAGCATCGTTCACAGCCGGGTGAAGCTTACGAGCGGCCTGCTCTGGGCCTTTTCCGCATGGGGGCTGCTGCACATGGCGGGCGGTCTGTGCCCGCTGCCTGCTGGATGGCCCTACAACGGCGATCAGGCCGTGCTCTACAGTTGGTGGCTGATCCCGAACTGGCTGAAGTACGATCAAATTGTCCACGCTTACGGCTTCGGCATCACCACCTGGCTGTGCTGGCACATCCTGCGCAACGCGCTGCGCCAGCCGGACGGCGGCGCGGTGCCGCCCACCTTCGGCATGTTGGCGCTCTGCGCAGCGGGCGGCATGGGCTTCGGAGCTTTGAACGAGGTCATCGAATTCATCGCCGTGCTCACGATTCCGAACACGAATGTCGGCGGTTATGAAAACACCGGCTGGGACCTCGTGGCGAATCTCGTCGGCTCCACCATCGCCGCCGTCGTCATCCGCTCTGTCACGAAGAAATAGAACCCTCATGCTGCGCCACCTCCTTCCTCTCCTGCTCTCGGCTTCTGTTTTCGCCGAAGACTTTGATGCCGTCCGCTCCGTCTTGAGCAAGGCCATCGCCCGACACAATCCCGAAGGAGCCGTGGTCCGGATCGAGAGCGGTGAACGCAAAGTGACGATGGTCGAAGGCCTGCGGGCACTCCTTCCGACGAAGGAGCCGATGACGGAGGACACGGTCTTCGATGCCGCTTCGCTGACGAAGGTCGTGGCGACGCTGCCGAGCGTGCTGATTCTGATGCAGGAGGGCAAAATCAGCCTCGAAACCGAGGTGCGGCACTGCATCCCTGAGATGCGGCCGGGAATCACGATCCGGCACCTGCTGACGCACACCTCCGGTCTCAAACCCGGCATTGCGAAAGACCCGCCGTGGACGGGCTATGAAGCCGGAATCGCCCGTGCGGTCGAACTGGAGCCGGACGGCCCGCCGGACCGCTTTTTCCGCTACTCGGACATCAACTTCATCCTGCTCGGCGAAATCGTGCAGCGCGTGAGCGGCATGAAACTCGACGAATTCGCGGCCAAACACTTCTTCGCGCCGCTGGGCATGGAATCCACGCGTTTCCTGCCGCCGGAGGATTGGAGACCGCGCATCGCACCCACCGAGAAGGACGAAAACGGCGTCATGCTGCGCGGCGTGGTGCATGATCCGACCTCGCGGCGTATGGGCGGCGTCACCGGCCACGCGGGCCTGTTCACCACGGCGGGCGATCTGGCGAAGTATGCGCGCATGATCCTCGCTGGCGGCGCTGGTGTGCTGAAGCCGGAAACGGTGGAGCTCATGACGACACCGCACACGGTTGCCACGGTGTTCGAGCGTCGCGGTCTCGGCTGGGACATCGACTCGACCTTCAGCCGACCACGCGGAAAGCATTTCCCGCTCGGCTCCTTCGGGCACACGGGCTTCACCGGCACGAGCCTGTGGATCGAGCCGCAGACGAAGACCTTCGTCGTCTTCATGAGTTCACGGCTGCATCCGGACGGGAAGGGCAGCGTGCGCGATCTTTACGAGGAAATCGGCACCGTAGCGGCGCAGGGCATGACCTTTGCCGCAGGCGGTCCGCCGTGGCCGCGTGACGAAAAAGAAGTGCCAACTGTGCTGAACGGCATCGACGTGATGGCACGGCGAAAGTTTGCCGATTTGAAAGGGCTGCGCGTCGGCCTGATTACGAATCAAACCGGCATCGACGCGCAACGCCGCAGCACGATCGACCTGCTCGCCGCCGCACCGGACGTGAAGTTGAAAAAGCTCTTCAGTCCCGAGCACGGCATCCGCGGCGAACTCGATCAGGAAAAAATCAGCAACTCCAAGGACAAAAAGACCGGTCTGCCGGTGCTCAGCCTGTATGGCGAGCAGCGTGCGCCCACGCCGGAGCAGCTCGCCGATCTCGATGCGCTGGTTTTCGACATCCAGGACATCGGCTGCCGCTTTTACACCTACATTTCGACGCTGCGCGTGTGCATGGAGGCGGCGGCGAAGGCGAAGAAGGCCTTTTACGTGCTCGACCGCGTGAATCCCATCGGTGGACTCGCGGTGGAAGGCCCCTCGGTGCCCGACAAGGAAGCCTTCACCGCCACGCATGCCATCCCGCTGCGTCACGGCATGACCGCCGGTGAACTAGCGGCCATGATGAACACCGAGCGCGGCATCGGCTGCGATTTGAAAGTGATTCCCGTCGAAGGCTGGGGGCGCGGGATGTCGTTCGATCAAACCGGCCTGCCATGGATCAATCCCTCGCCGAACATGCGCTCCCTCAATGCCGCGCTGCTCTATCCCGGCATCGGCCTGCTGGAGTTCAGTGTCAGCGTCGGTCGCGGCACGGACACGCCCTTTGAAATTCTCGGCGCACCCTATGTGAACGATCTGCGGCTGGCGCATGAGTTGAACAAACTCGGACTGCCGGGCCTGCAGTTCACGCCGGTCCGCTTCACACCGACTGCCAGCGTTTTCAAAGGCGAAGCCTGCGGCGGCGTGCGCATCGCTATCATAGATCGACAGGCGCTCAAGCCAGTGCCGGCGGGCATCGCCATCGCCTGCACGCTTCAGCGGCTTTACCCGAAATCCTTTGCTCTGGAGAAGGTGAACACCCTGCTGAACCGCGATGCGAGTGTGAAGGCGATCCGTGCAGGCGTGACATGGCAGAAGATCGTGGCCGGGTGGAGCGACGAGACTGCGGCATTCGCGGCGCGGCGCAGCAGCTTTTTGCGTTACGCGAATTGAAGGCTTGCGCCTGCGGGCGGCCCTCGTGTTAGCATGCGCCTGATGCAAACACGCGCTTTTCTCCTCGCCTGCCTCGCCCTGCTCGCCGCCTGTGGTAAATCCCCCGACAAGCCGGTTGCCGCGACGAAGGGCACCATCGCCGTGTCCTTGCTGACGCTGCAGAATCCGTTCTTCAAAGTCATCGGCGACAACATCACTGCGGAGGCCGCGAAGCACGGCTACGACACGCTGGTGGTCAGCGCGGACAACGACGTGGCACGGCAGAGCAACCAGGTGAAGGATTTCATCGTGAAGAAGGCCGCCGCCATCGTGCTGAGCCCGGCGGATTCAAAGGCAATCGTGCCGGTGATTCAGGAAGCGAATGCGGCGGGCATTCCGGTCTTCACCGTCGATGTACCGTGCAACGAGCCCGGTGTGAAAATCGTGACGCAGGTGGCCACGGACAACTTCGGCGGCGGCAAGGAGGCGGGAGCGGCGATGATCGAGGCGCTGAACGGTCGGGGCGGGAAAATCGGCGTGCTCGATTTGAAGTCCGTGGAATCCTGCATCCTACGCGTGAAGGGCTTCAAGGAAGTCATCGACGCGCACAACAGCAAGGCGGCGCAGAAGATCGAAATCGTCAGCGAACTCGACGGCGGCGGCGCGAAGGACAAGGGCTACAAGGCGGCGGAGGACATGCTGCAGGCGCATCCGGACATGGTCGGCATTTTTGCCATCAATGATCCCTCGGCGCTCGGCGCCCGTGGGGCGCTGGAAAAAGCCGGCAAGGCCGACAAGGTCGTGATCATCGGCTTTGACGGCCAACCGGAGGGCAAGCAGGCGATCAAGGACGGCAAGATCTACGCCGATCCGATCCAGTTCCCCGAAAAGATGGGCGTGGAGGTCGTACGCGCCTTCGTGCGACATTCGAAGGGCGAGGAACTCCCGCCGCAGATGCTCATTCCGACGAGTTTGTACCGCAAAGCCGATGGCGAAGCGGACGCAATGCTGAAATAGTCCACGCTCATGCAAACACGCCTCCTGATGACCCTCCTGTGCCTGGCCGGCCTCGCTGTCTCCGCCGCCGAACCGCCGCCCGCTTCCGAATTCACCACCACCGATCCCAAGAAGGTCAAAATCCTGGAGGACTCCGCTCTCGAAAAAGATCCCGAGATCGACCACTTCAGGCACCTCTGCCCCGGACTCGGCGGCTATCAGGTCATTCACGAGGGCGGCGATCTGCGAAGCTGGATCAACCTCACCTTCAAAGGGAAAACGACCGACCTCATGAGCGACACGCTGGCCGCCTGCCCCGGCCATTTTCCCGCGAAGGCCAACGATGTCGTGCAATGGCGCGGCTACCGCCAAGGCGACGCCTTTGTTCCCTATGCGATCATTTACCGGATGATGTCGAGCGCCGACGACGAGAAGCAGACACGGCTGGAAACGCTGGTGGTCATCAAGCTCGACGGCGCAAAGTCGCGCGTGGTCGGCCATGTTTCCTCGAAAGAGGGAAACGAAAAAGCGGAGGCGCTGGCCGACAGGCTGTGCCGCCCGTGAACGAATCACTTCGAACGCAGTCATGATGGACAAGCCCCCCCGGCACTGGTCGCGACGCAAGATGATGCTGGCGGCTGTGGCGGCGTGCTGCGGTTCCGCATCCGGGCAGGAAAGCCCGCCGCATGTGCGCATCCTGTTTTTCGGCACCAGCTACACCGCGTTGAACGGGCTGCCGGCGATGGTCGGCGAGCTGCTTTTGTCGTCCGGGCTGTTCGCGCCGCACATCGGCAGCTACCTGCAGCCGGGCTATCGTTTGGAACAGCATTCCGTGGATCAGGCGGGGCTCGGCCTGCTGCGGCAGGGTGCGGACGACGGCCGGCCGTGGGACGTCATCGTGGTGCAGGAGCAGAGCCTGCTGTCAGCCGCGGCGGCTTCGAAAGACGATGCGCGGCGCATCATGAACGGTGGACTTTCCGGCCTCGTCGCCTCGGCGCGCGGGATCAATCCCGGGGTGCTGGTGGTGGACTTCCAGGTCTGGGCGCGGGACTCTTCCTTGTGGGAAAAGAAGTCCAAGGAAGCGCTTTTCACCGGAGCTTCGGCCGCGCAGGCACTCGACAACATCCGCACCGCCAATGTGCAAGCCGTAACGGCGGCCCGCGAGCAAAGCCTCGGCGCGCAGATTCTCATCAGCCCCGTGGGTGAGTTCTGGCGACAGTCGCTGAAGAGACATCCCGATCTGAAACTGCACGCCGAAAACGACAGCCACCCGACTGTCGCCGGCAGCTATCTCGCCGCGCTCGTCATCGCCGGCAGCATCGGCGGACGCGGCGTGATCGAGAAGGCCGCCTGGCATGGAGAATGTCCGGCGGACGACGCCGCGCGACTGCGGAAGCTGGTTCTCGATCATCCTGACATCTTCAAATCAGCGACGCCATGAAAAAGCCGACGACTCATCTTCAGCGGGAAAACGCCCCCGCACGCAGGGCGTTTCTGAAACAGGCTGCCGGTGCCGGTCTTGGCCTGCTGATACCAAGCCAGAACTGGGCGGTCGATGCACCAAAATTTGGCGACGCATCCGCGTGGAAAAAGCACGGCGAGCTGTTTCGGCATCAAGGCGAACCCGCAGGCGGCTGGGTGCAAAATTTCACCTCCACGGCAGAGCCGCTGGAGGGCGGACGCTGGCGTGTCTGGGCCAGCATTTCGGTGCCGAAGGCCGACTTGAAACAAATCGGCTGCTTCACGGGCAGCGTCGGCGGTGCCTGGAAATGGACCGCCGCCGCATGCACACCGGGTGATGCGGACACGAGCGCTGAACTCGCCATCGGCGGCCTGCCCGAGGGCTGGAACCCGGTGCAGGTCGTCACGCTGCGGCTGCGGGACGGACGCACGCGTTTGTATTTCTGGGCGCACGGCAAGGGGATCGTGCGCTACCTCGCCGCCGACAGCGGGGACGGTCGCGTTTTCAAAGTCGTGAATGCGCTCACGCCCTGCATCTATCACCCCGCTGACCGTGCGGTCGATGGCAAGGCCGCGCAGGAGGCTGGGCTGGAGCGTTTTGCCAAACGCGTCGCCGCGCCTGTTGATGGTGAACCGCTAGCACCCGCCGCGCTGATTTCCAACGATGCAACGAACGTCTATCAGCTCTCCGATGGCAGTTTTGAGATGTATTCCGTCTCCCTGATGCAGGTGGGCAAGGACGACCCGCGCTACGCCGCGCAGGACAACATCCCCGGCCTCGTACGCGTGATCGACCGCTACACCAGTGCCGATGGTCTCGTGTGGAGTGATCGCCGTCGCGTCATCACGCCGGACGCGGATGATCCGCAGGATCTGCAGTTCTACTACCTCTCCGTCACCCACACCGACCGCGGTCGCATCGGTCTGCTCGGACACTACCGGCTCGACACGCAGACCATCGATATCGAGCCCTGCTTTTCCACCGACGGCATCCACTGGGAGCGCCCGCATCGCCGCCCATGGGTCACCCGCGACGCTCCCAGCACCACCGCCGCCAGCTACATGCTCCACGCCCCGCACGCGATGGTGCAACGTGACGGCCTCTGGTACCTCTTCTACACCGGCGGCAACTTCGCCCACAATCACCGCGACTCCCACGGCACGCCCGACCGCGCCGTGATGCTGGCGACGCGCGAGGCTTTGTGGAAGTGAGTTTCCTTCCGCGAAATGTGAACCCGAAACAAAGCCAGCCGGAGAGGGTTGGTACGACATTCACGCCATGAACACCGCGATCCAGCCCTTTCACATCCCCCTGAGCCGCCGCTCCCTTTTGCGCAGCCTGCTTCTCACCACCGGCGGCATCATCACGAGCGACGTTTACGCGGAGGCGCTGACGCTCACGCCTCGGGCGACGGAGGGGCCTTACTATCCGGATCATCTGCCGCTCGACCAAGACAACGACCTCACGCAGATCATCGGCGGCAAGGCGCCGGCGGGCGGGGTTGTGACGGAATTCGGCGGACGTCTGCTGAATGCCGACGGCAAGCCGCTCTCCGACCATGTCATCGAACTCTGGCAGTCCGACGTGAACGGCTGCTACATCCACAGCCAAGGCGTGCAACGCGGCAAGGAGCGCGATCCGCAGTTTCAGGGCTACGGAAAAATCGAAACGAATGCGAAGGGCGAATACCGCTTCCGCACCATCAAACCCGGCCTCTACACCGGACGCACGATTCACTGGCACATCGCCGTGAACAAGGGCGACAAGCGATTCCTCACCACGCAGCTTTACATCGCCGGCGTGCCGCAGAATGACCGCGACGGCATCCTGAAGCGCACAGGCACGGAAGCGCAGCGGCTTTCCGTGATTCGCGAGTTCAAACCCAAGTCCACCGACAGCCAGGAACTCTTCGGCACCTGGGACATCGTGATCGGCCAGACGCCGGAGGAGCCCAAGCCGCGCCGACGCGACGCCGCAGGTGCCTAGGGCCGATCATCGGCTTCGACGAAGTCATTGCCGTCCTGAAGATTCTGCCGCTGCGTCTTCGGGAAGATGCCCGTTGAGAAGCGCGAGCAGTTCCGGCAGGCATTGCGTCTTGTCGGAGATGAAAATCTGGCCGTGATACCGGCTGTTCACCACGATGGCGTTGATTCCGTTGTTGTGGAAGGAGGTCAGCCTGGTGATGTCGTTCAAGGGAATCCGGTTCCTGAATCCCCAGTAGTTGAGTCCGTGGATCGCCTCGTCCTTGATGTTGATGGCGGCCCGGCGAAGCCACAAGGCGACCAGCAGTGCGATGGCGGCCGAAAACGGAGGGACGCACAGCAGCATCAGCAGGAAAGCGGGAAAGGACAGATGTTCGAAGGTCTTCGCGTGGTCGAACCCCGAGGAGGCATACCTCACCATCATGAGCAGAGAGACGGGCACGATAATCGCCACGGAAATGAACACGGACAGCGACTTGAAAAGCCGCTTCCAGTCCACCGGATAGGTCGCATTCATCGTTCGCGAAAAGATTTGATGAGGGGCTTCGGCGACGAGCTTCAGCCCCCATGATCCGCCGCTTCGTAGCCTCCATCGGGGTTCCCCTGCAACAGGTTTGTGCCCGGCGATGAAACCTGCCTCAAGGAACGGGCGGCGCTTTGCCCCGCCGAGTGGAGTTTGGAACGGAGCAACGGATGAAAAATTGGCCTTGAATCCTTCGCACGAGGCCGCATGTGCGGACTTCGCGCGGTGCGGTTTCGCCCGTCCAGTCCGGCTCGTCCCACGGCCTGAATGCACCCATGAGCTCCCCAGCATTTTCCGACATCCTTCAACGCACGCGCCGCATCATCTGCGAGGACCTGCTCGCCACCGGCCCGGGTTTTCAGGACGGCACGAATCTTTTCGACTCCGGCCTCGACTCGATGGCCATCATGCAGTTGCTGCTGATGCTGGAGGAGGAGTTTGGAACGGCGATCCCGGTGGAGGCCGTGACGCGCGAAAACTTCCGCACGGTGCATGACGTGGCCGTGCTGGTGGCGACGAAAACGGGTAGCGAAATTGCTGCGCCGACGCCTGAGGCACCAGCAGAGGAAAAAGCGCCGCCGCAATTCAAAGACGCGCCCGTGCAGAATTTCACGACGCTGGATCTGAAGAACTGCGACTACTTTGTCCTCTCCTTCGATGCGATGATGCGTGCGAAAGGCGAAGGCGGACACGTGGCGCATTCGCTGATGGAACTGGAATCGGTGCCTGATCTCACCGCGCTGCGTCGTGGCATCGAACTCGCCGCCGCACGCTATCCCCTGCTCTCAGCACGCATCCAGCGCCGCTGGGGCATCGGCCTGCCGCGCTGGATTCCCGGAGACGAGACCCTGACGCCCGACCTGGTGCTTCGCGTGGAGAAAGGCGCGGAGGGTGTCCTGGTAGGCGCAACCTCGTGCGACAATGCCGACCGCGAGGTGGAAAGGCTCATCAACACGCCCATCCCGTGCCGTGATGACGCACGCTGGGTGAAGATGCGCGTGGCCGTCATCGAGCGGCGCGACGGCAGCGCCACGCTGATGCTGAGTTGGAGCCACTTCGTCGTCGATGGCAAGGGCGCGGAGCTGTTTCTCCAGGCACTCAATGATCTCGGACGCTGTGGTGCCACGCCCATCACCGCGCTAAATCCACCGCCGCCGCCCGACCCACGGCACTACGGTCAAAAGTGGATGGCCACTATGCCGATGACGGTGCGTTTTGACGAGATCACGAAGCATCGCTTCGACTCGCTCGCGCCACGGAACGACGAAAAGAGCGGCCCCATCCGCTACGAGGTGCGCGTGCTCGATGATGCGCAGACCGCGGCGGTGAAGGCACGCTCGCGCTCGTTTTCCGAACTGGTGAACCTGCCCTTCCAGCTCGCCTGCGCCATGCGTGCGCATCGGGAGGTCTTCGTGCAGCGCGGCGGCGTGCCGGACAGCCTGCTGTGCAGCGTGCCGGTGCAGACGCGGCGTCCCGGTGCGGCGGGACCGCTTTTCCAGAATCATCTGCGCATGTTCTTCAGCCAGTGCCTGCGCGAAGAACTGCGCACGCTGGAGGGCACAGTCGCCAGCGTCGCGGCGCAGCACCAGCGCTACCTCAAAGACGGACTCGACAAGGCCTTCGACGAACTCATGAACCTGATGCGCCCGGCGCCTCCCGGGCTTTACATGAAGTTCGTCAAATGGCGCATGCAGGGCCTGTTCAACAGCTTCTTTCACTCGGACACCGGCGAGTTCGCGCCCGGTCTCGTCGAGTTTCTCGGCGCACGCGTGCGCACCGCCTATCACATCCCCGGCTTCACCTCGCCGCCGGGCACTGGCCTGTTTGTGAATGAAAAGCACGGCCGCATCGTGCTGGCCGCCTGCTGGCGTGGCAATGTGATCTCTGAACGCGAACGCACCGTCCTGTGGGAGCGCTGGCTCGACGACCTCGGCGCTCACTCTGCATTGAAATCCGCATGAACATCGTCACCGAAATCTTCCGCCGTACTGATCCCGCCGCCATCGCGCTCGTGGAAAACGACCGCGAGGTGAGCTTCGGTCAGTTGCAGTCGTGGTGCGATCAGGCCGCGGCGCAGCTCGACGGCTGGCATCGACGCCGTATCGGCTTTTACTGCCCGAACGGCCTCGCGCACATTGTCTGGTCGCTCGCCTTGCTGCGTGCTGGAGCCGTGCTGGTGCCCGTGGCGCCCGAGCTTTCCGGACCAGAACGCGAGCAACTGCTCGCCACCACCGCACTGCACGGCGTGCTCACCGCCGGTGGAAACTCATGGCCGCATCCCGCAGGCGAGGCGCGTGATCTCGCACTCGATGACATGCAGGCGCGGCTGCACACGCAACTGCCCGCACATGAGCCACCGCAATTTGAAGAAGCGGCTCTCGCCGCGCTGAATCCGGCGCTCATTCGTTTCAGCTCCGGCACCACAGGCAAACGCAAGGGCGTGGTGCTCTCACATCAGACGCTGTTCGACCGCGTCACCACCGCCAACGCCGGATTGCAGATCGGCCCCGGCGATCGCGTCGTCTGGATGCTGCCGATGGCGCATCACTTTGCCGTTTCCATCATTCTCTACCTGCTGCATGGCGCCACCACGGTGCTCATCGAGTCGCATCTCGGCGCGGACGTTTATGCCGGATTGAAAAAGCATGGCGGCACGGTGCTCTATGCCGCGCCGTTTCATCACGCGCTGCTTGCCGCCGTTCCGGACGCCGCACCGATTCCATCGTTGCGCCTCGCCGTCTCCACCGCCGCGGCATTGCCTGAAGTTACTGCGCAGGCTTTTCAAAAAGCGTTCCAAATTCCGCTGCGCCAGGCGCTCGGCATCATTGAATGCGGCCTGCCGGTGCTGAACACACGCTGGCCGGAAAAGACCGCGAGCATTGGCTCGGCGCAGCAGGGTTTTGAACTGGAATTGCGTGACACGGCTGGCGCACGCGTTCCCGACGGCACCGTGGGCGAGCTTTTCCTGCGTGGCCCCGGCATGGTGGACGCCTACCTCAGCCCGTGGACGCCAAAGGAACGCATCCTCGAAGACGGCTGGTTCCGCACCGGCGATCAGGCCGTCATCGACGCGGACGGCGCGGTGTTTCTGCAAGGCCGCACGCACAGCGTCATCAATGTCGGCGGCATGAAGTGTTTTCCCGAGGAGATCGAAGCCTGTCTCGCCGAGCATCCGGCCGTCAAAGAAGCACGCGTCACCGGCATGCCGCATCCCGGATTCGGCAGCGTGCCCGCGGCGGAGATCGTGCCGGAGGATCCCGCCGCACCGCCGCGCATGGGCGAGCTCATGGGCCATTGCCGGGCGCGTCTCTCCGGCTACAAGGTGCCGCTCAAGTTTGTCTTCGTCGAAGCCCTGCCGAAAACGCCCAGCGGCAAGCTGGACCGCACGCGTCCGCTTGCTATGCCTGCCTGATCGCACATGCCTGAACGCCCCACCCGCATCGCCATCATCGGTGCCGGCCCCGCCGGCGCCACCACGGCCGCGCTGCTCGCCAAGCGCGGAGCTTCCGTCGTCATCCTCGACGATGGCAAACGGCCGGAGCTCGTCGTCGGCGAATCGCTCATACCGCTGATGGTCTCCGCCTTTCGCGAACTGGACATCGAGGAGCAGGTCAAACAGTTCGGCATGCACAAGCCGGGCGTGACGTTCACCATCGATGACGAAACCGAGTTCAAGCTGAGCTTCCAGGCGGTCCAAGGCATCCTGCCGACCTACAGCTACAACGTCCCGCGCCGCGAGTTCGACCAGCTTCTGCTCGACACCGCGCTGCAGTCCGGTGCCACGATGGTCACCACGCAGGTGAAACTCGACGGCCCGCATGCCGACGGTGCCGAAGTGCGCCTCGCGCCCGAAACGCTCGCCCAAATTCCGACATGGGAAGGCACCGCGCCCGACCTCATCATCGACGCCAGCGGCAGGCGCCGGCTCACGGCAAAGCTGCTGCAACTGAAGGCCGAAAGCGGCCCGCGAACCGACGTGGCGCACTTCGCCCATTACACCGGCTGCGTGCTTCCCGATCCCGACGGGCAGGTCATCATCAGCCGCCTGAAACACGGCTGGTCCTGGCGCATTCCATTGACGGATGGCCGCCTCAGCATCGGCGTCGTGATGAACAAGGACGCCGCGAAGACCTTCGGTACCTCGCCTGCCGAACAGCTCGAAAACGTCATCGAAAACGAACCACGACTGCGTGCCATCGGAGAAAACCGCCAGCGCGTCACACCCGTGGCGACTTATGCGAACTACCAGCTCATCTCCGAGCGCGCTTCCGGCCCCGGCTGGGCCGCCGTGGGGGATGCGTTCGGCTTTGTCGATCCCATGCTTTCACCCGGCCTCTGCATGGCCATGGAATCCGCCCGCGTCCTCGCCGCCAGCATCCCGTCACACGGCGGACTCGATGCACGAACACCCGCACGTCTGAAACGCTACGGCCACTGGTTCGAGCGCAGCCTGCGCCACTGGCAGTCGCTCGTGGACTACTTCT
The DNA here is from genome assembly GCA_964452755.1 of uncultured Prosthecobacter sp. Classification (GTDB taxonomy): domain Bacteria; phylum Verrucomicrobiota; class Verrucomicrobiia; order Verrucomicrobiales; family Verrucomicrobiaceae; genus Prosthecobacter. The sequence goes on from CAYVQY010000006.1 coordinate 316,685, forward strand.
ACGACGGTCGCATTTTCGCCATTTACACCGCCGGCATGGAGATGTCCGCCAAGCATCCCGGACGTCCTGCCGAGGTCATCGACGGCCACATCACCTACAACCTCGCCGGCATGGCGGCGGGAGCCTTCACCTCCCGCCTCTATAGCCGTTTCCTGCTTGCCACGCTGGCCGTCGTATCGTTGCGCAAAGGCAAAGCGGGAGGGTATGCGATCCGGTGAGGCATCGATCGCAGTCACACGAATCTAGGCAGCACGCTGCTCTCGTGGCGCAAGACTACCGTGGAGACGCCCGCAGCCGTCGCACGGCTTCGGCATTGGATTCGAAGGCGAAGTCGTCCAGGACCACTTCATCGAGGCCGCAGATCATGAATTCCATGACTTCGGCGGGATCGATGAGGACGGCGTCGAAGTCGGGAATGCGGGCGACGTAGAAGAGGTCGATGGTGGGCCAGGGGAATCCCTGAAAGTGGTAGGTGTTCGTCAACGTGCCCAGCGGGGTGAAGGCCTCCGCCGGAATGTCGAGGCCGACTTCCTCGCGCGTTTCGCGGGCGGCTCCCATTTCACCCGTCTCTCCGGGCTCGATGACTCCGCCGGGCAGGCCGAGCTTCCCGAGACCGGGCTCGTGAGCCCTGCGGATGATGAGGATGCGATTCCGCGCATCGAGAACGAGGGCGCAGGCGGCGGGGATCGGCGTGATGAAGTGGCGGAAGCCGCAGGCGGCGCAGACGAACTCGCGAGCGCTCCTGGCGGCGGGGCCGGCGGCACCGCAGTGGTTGCAGAAATTGAAGGGGGAGTCAGTCATGGCGGCTCTCCTGCCGCCTGTGCACGCGCCACGCCAGCAGAAAGACGAAGACGCAGGCCACTTTCAACAGGCCGAGCCACCAGGGATCGTTCCAAGCGCCGGTGCGCACCTCGACGAGGTCGGTCACTGCGAAAACGGCGAAGGCGGACGGCGTCAGCCACCGCCACGCGCCGGGCAGACGGCAGCGCCGAAGCAGCGCGAGGGCGATCAGCCCCCAGAGCGCGGCCTCGCCGTAATTGAAGGCGGTGTGCAAGCTGCGGAGCTGCTGGAGCGTCATGTTTAGGACACTCCCCCTTGCGGCGGCGGAAGGCAAGCCGTCCGCACCGGGAGATTTCTTCACTTCCTGTCTTGGCTTGTGCGGCATCCTTTGCCAGAATGCCGCCCCCTCCCAACCGCTCATGAGCAATTCCCTCCTCCAGTCCTGGCTGCGTCTTCCCGACGGGGAGCGCCATGACCTGAACGGGACCTGCAGCATCGGACGCTCGCCGGACAATTCCCTGCAACTTGCGCACAGCGAGGTGTCCCGGCGGCATGCGATCATTCAGGCGCAGGGGGAAAAGGAATTCTGGCTGGTGGACCTCGGCAGCGCGAACGGCACGCATGTGAACGGTCGCCGCATTTCGCAGTCGGTGCGGCTGCACAACAGCGACATTATCCGCATCGCCGGCATCGACCTGGAATTCTGCACGGAGATCCTCAGTTCCATGCATCCGGCTGGGAAGCAGGCCATGGCTTCAACGATGATCCACATCCGCCAGGCGAAGTGCTGGCTGATGGTGGCGGACATCATCGGCTCCACCCGGATGGCGCAGGAAATGTCCACCTCGCAGTTTCCGCGAATGACGGGCCAGTGGTTCAAGAGCTGCCACCAGGTCGTCGAGGAATGCGGAGGCCATATGTCCAAGTATCTCGGCGACGGCTTCTTCTGCTACTGGGACGACACGCCGGACAGCGCCATCCAGGTGCGGCAGGCGGTGGCGCGGCTCTACGAGGACCAACTGAAGGCAAGCCCGCCTTTCCGAGTGGTCCTGCACTTCGGCGCAGCGGCCCTGGGTACCGTGCCGACGATGAACGAGCTGAACCTGCACGGTCCGGAGGTGAACTTCGTCTTCCGCGTCGAAAAAGTGGCCGCCACGCTGAGGCAAAACGTTCTTTTCACCGACGCCGCGGTGAGCCAGATGCATGCCGGCGACGAGGTGGCCCCGGTGGGCGAGTGCGCGGTGGACGGCTTTTCGAACAAGCACAAGTTTTACACCCTGGCGGGCTGAGCCGGGGCGGCGCTCTCAGCGCTCCTTCGCCAGCTTGTTGTACTTCTCGACAAGTTCGTTGAACTCACGGGTGCGGGCGTTGAGCTTGGCGATGGCGTCGTCACGCTCTCCGGCGACTTGCTTGAGCAGTTCGTTCTGCCTGGCGATGGCGTCATTCTGCTCGGTGACGGCGGTGTTGCGCTCCTTGATGGCCTCTCCGCCCTGACCCAGCGCGAGCTGCGCGGCTTCAAAGCCGGCCTGCGCCTGCATGAACTCGCGCATGTAGATGGCGATGGTGATGCCGCGGGCGACGGAGTCCGCAGAGAGGTCGTTGTAGTCGCGGGTGACTTCGACGAGCTTCGCCTCCACCTCGGCGCGGATTTCGGTGAGGCGGGCGATCTCCTTCTCGTACTCGCGCACCTTGCGCAGGGCCTCCACTTTGGCGCGGTTTTCGGCCTCGAGACGTTTCACCAGATCGGCGATGTGGCCGCGATAGCGGTCCTCGCGCTGCCACTGCACGACGCAGACGGCGCAGAGCCCCAGGGAGATGAGGATGAGGAGCGTGATGAGCAGGCGCTTCATGGCGGCGTGGCGGCGTTCGCGGGCTTCACGTTGAAGGCCACCTTGGTGAAGCCGACGCGCTTCGCGGCGTCGAGCACCTTCACGAGGTCGGCGTAGCGCGTGTTCACATCCGCACTGATGTAAACCGGCGTGGCGGGATCTTTGCCGAAGCGCTCGGCGAGCTTGCGGTCCAGCTCCGGCAAAACGATGGCCGACTTGTCAAAAAAGACGTCGCCGGCGGCGTTGACGGCGAGGTTGATCATGTCCGGCTTGAAGTCGGACTGCGCGGACGAGGCAACGGGCAGGTTCACCTTGATCGTCTGCTGCTTTGACATGGTCAAGCTGACCATCATGAAGGACGCGAGCAGGAAGAACATCACGTCGATGAGCGGGATGATTTCGAGGCGCGTTTTTCGCTCGGGGAGGGGGGAATGCAGTTTCAAAGCGGTTCTCAGTTCCCAGTTTTCGTGCCGACTTTGTCAAAGCCATGCTGTGCGGCCAGAATGAGCACGTTGTTGGCTGCTGCTTCGAGGTCGAACTTCAACGCGGCGAGCCGGCTGTGGAAGTAGTTCATGGGCACGAGGGTGGCGATGGCGATGCCGAGGCCGGCGGCGGTGGCGATGAGCGCCTCACCGATGCCCCCGGTGACCTTTTCGACGGCGAGTTCGCTGCTGCCGATGCTGGTGAAGCTGCCCATGATGCCGGTGACGGTGCCGAGCAGTCCGAGCAGCGGCGCGAGGGTGACGATGGTGTCCATCGCACTGAGGAAGCGGCCCGCGTCACGCAGTTCCTGGCCGGCGGCGACTTCGAGCGCGCCCTGCATGCTGGTATGGCGGTGATTGAGGCCGTGATGGATCATGCGCACGACGGGATCACCCGATTTCGAAGACTGTTCGATGGCTTTGGCAAGATCACCGGATTCGAGCGCCGCGTAAACACCATCGACCTGTTTCGGTGATCGTTTGGCGGCGAAACGCAGCCACCAGAACACGCGCTCGATGAAGACGCAGACGGCGAAGAGGGTGACGGCCGCAATGGGCCACATGATGGGGCCGCCCTGGTGGAAGAGATCGACGACGACGTTGGCGAGAGGAGGAGACATGAGAGAAATGACGAATGATGAAACCAGAATGACGAATCAACGCAGCTTGAAAGTGAGCGGGAGGCTGTAGCGCTTCGCCGATCCGCCGGGCCAGCGCCAGTTCCGCCGCACCCAGGAGGCCGCGTATTCGTCCAGGGCGCTGAAGCCGGTGCTGCCCATGACCGTGACGGACTCCACCGCCCCGGAGGCTCCGACATTGATGCTCAGACGAACGGTGCCCTGCATTCCGCCGCTGCGGGCGAAGGAGGGATACGGCGGCGAGGGGAACTTGCCGCGACCGGTGCCCGAGGCGCCCGTGCCGCCCGCAGTGCCGGATTGAGATGTGGTGGACGGAGTCCCGCCGCTGCTGCGCGCCACCGTAGGAGTCCGCGGACGCGGCGGAGCGGGAGCCGGCTTGGGCTTGACGACGGGATCGACCGGACGCAGCGCGTCTTCGATTTTAGGAGCCGTGGGCACGGCGAAGACGTCTTCCAGCGTCATCGCCTCGGCGATCTCGGGCAGGTCGAAGTTCTCCGGCGGTGTTTCGATGGCTTCGGGAATTTCCACCGGGAGCAGCGGCTCGGTCTCCGCAGGCTGGTCCTCGACGGCTTCGAGCGTTAAAAGTTCGGCCATCGTGGTTTCGATCATCACCTGCTCGTCGGCGGCTTCATCTTCCAAGGAAAGGAGATGAATCGGCGGCACGTCTGCGGCGAACATGCCAATGATGCCCACCGTGAGAAAGCTGGCACTGATGCCGACAACCCACGACAATGCCAGCAGTGCCTGCACCGTGCTGCGTCGCTGCCAGATCGAAGAACCTGCGGCAGATGCAGGCACCGATTCGTGTTTGGCATGGGGGAAGGCCATGGAGGGCAGCGAGTGTAAGGCGGACGGATTCATTTCACAAAACGTGACAGGAAGAAGGAAATTGAAACGCAAGAGCGCACTGTCAATTTGCAATTGAGACTCTGTCGCATTATTTGCGCCGCGCCACCCTAATTTTGTCATGTCCGAGCCTGATTCCGTCCCACTCATCCATACTCCGCAGTCCCTGCCCACAGAGCTGCAAGAACTGGCCGCCGAGGCCAAAACATGGATGAAACGCGGCATCTCCCTCCTAGCGGCGGACCGACGAGAGACTCTGCCTTTGGCGCTGGAATGTTTCGATGAAGCCCTGCAACTGCGCCAGGGGCTGCCGTTCGAGGAAAGCGTGTGGTTCCGCTGGTTGCTAACCGCGTGCTGGATGAACCGCGGCGATGTGCTGACGCGCCTGGGCGCCCCGCAGAATCTGGCCGAAGCCATTCGCAGCTTTGACGTGGCTATCCAACATCTCGAACGCCTGCCCCTGGATGTTGACCCGCAGTATCGCGGACGTCTTGCGCTGGCATGGATGAATCGTGCCGTAGCGCTGCGTGCCCATGCCATCCCGGATGCGATGCACCACGCGCAGGCTTCGCTCACGCGGGCTCATGAAGTTCTGGCAGCAGGCAAGCACGCACCCGATCTTTCCCTGCGTGCGTCGATCAGTCTGAACCTCGCCGCATTGCTGCTGGAACTCCCCTCCCCACGCGCACTTGATGCGATGATCGAGGCGGAATCCCTGCAGCAGATGTGTCTGGCGACGGAAAAGACGGAGGCGCTGGCTGCGGAACTGGGCTTGAAAGCACGGCATGTGTTTTGCAGGGCGGTGGCAGTCCTGCTGGAAAGTGCGCCTGTTGACACGACTCGAGCTGACGAATGGATTCTGCAGGCCACGGACAAGGTCGATGAGGCGATGCAACTCTTCGCCCACTGGGAACGACGTGGCGCGCCCGATACACTGATGATGCTGCGCAATGAATTCTTTCGCTTTGGCTGCCATATGTATCTGGCATGGCAGCCGCATTTTCTCGCGGAGTTTTTGCTCGACGTGCTCGACCCGGAAAGAGGATCTCCGCTGCATTCCGACGCGGACGACCTCTACCAGGGGGCGCAGGAAATGCTGGAGCTCGCAGCAGTGGAACTGCGCCGCCGCGGCCCACTGGATCTGGGTTTGAAGGGTATGGACCGCCTTCTCGGCGTGCTGGAGTCGCTGAAGGAAGCCGGGGAGCGGATTCAAGAATTGTCCAAGTAGCTTCTTGGGCGGGTCATTTTTCGCTCATGGGAAGAATTTTGTGTTTCGTGGGTTGACGCATGATGAAACTGAGACTTAATCGCAACATTGCTATTGAAAACGCGTCTCAGTAGCATCTATCTCCTCCAACTCACTCTCCCATGCAACGAACTCCATCCCGCCCCCGCTCTTCTGGAACTGAAGCCCTCACTGTCACCTCTTTGCTCTGCGCCGCCGGCAGCCTCACCGCGCAGACAGTTCCACAAAATCAGACCGGGGAGAAGGCGAACGAGTCTCCGGCCGACATGCCCGAAATCGTCATCGAGGCCGACGGTCAGGTGTACAACCCCAGCCGCCTGCTGAACCCCAAATTCACCGAACCGCTGCGCGACATCCCGCAGACCATCACGGTCATCCCCAAGACGGTGATCGAGGACCGCGGCGCTTTCAGCCTGCGCGACGTGCTGCGCAACACTCCGGGCATCTCCATGCAGGCGGGCGAAGGCGGCGGCGGCCTGCCGGGCGACAGTCTCAGCATTCGCGGCTTCAGCTCCCGCAGCGACTTTTTCCTGGACGGCATCCGTGACTTCGGCGCCTACAACCGCGACCCCTTCAACACCGAGCAGGTCGAAGTGGCCAAGGGGCCTTCCTCCACGACGGGAGGTCGCGGCACCACCGGCGGCTCCATCAACATGGCCAGCAAAATGGCCCATCTGCAAAGCTCCAACCTCAGCACCTTTTCCTATGGCTCCAACAATCTGTATCGTGCCACGGCGGACGTGAACGAGCCGCTGGGCGACCACGTCGCACTGCGTCTCAACGGCATGTTTCACCATGAAGACACTGCGGGGCGCGATGAGGTGGGGCAGGAACGCTACGGGATCGCCGCATCGCTGGCTTTCGGCCTCGACACGGACACGCGTTTCACTTTGAACTATCAGCGGCTCGAGGAGAACAACATCCCGGACTACGGCATCCCCTGGGTTCCCAGCAACAACACCCTGCCTTGGCTCGGCTCGGCTGCCAGCTTCGGCGCATTGGCCGACCAGCCTGCGCCGGTCAGCTTTGACACCTGGTACGGCCTCCGCGGCGTGGACTACGAGCATGTGCAGAACGACACGATCACGGGGATTTTCGAGCATGATTTTTCCGACAAGCTGCGCTTCCGCAACGTGACGCGCTATTCGCGCACGCACCGTGATTCCATCTACACGGCCCCCCGCTTCAGAGATCTCGCCGGCGGAGCCCCCGTGCAGTATTCCAACCTGCTGAACCGGCAGTTGCAGCGGCGGCAGATGACCAGTGAGGTGTTCTCCAACCAGACCAACCTCACGGCTGATTTCGATACCGGACCGCTGAAACACGCGCTTCTCTTCGGCCTGGAACTTTACTGGGAACGCCAGTTGAACGCCAATGCGGCAGGCATCGCCTCCGTGACCGATGTATTCGACACTTCGGTCAACATACCCCAGCCACTGGCTGCGACAGGAGGCATTCCCGGCCTGCCAGGCGCGGCGGAGTCCCATCTGGACACTGTCGGCCTCTACCTTTTCGACACGGTGAACATCGGCCCTCATTGGGAGATCTCCGGGGGCATTCGTTACGATCATCTGGACGCGGAGACGCGGGCGGCGGGAGGAGCGCAGGGGTTTGCCAATTCGGACGACCTGTTCAGTTGGAAGGCCGGGCTGGTGTACAAGCCGGTGGAGTACGGCAGCGTCTTCTTTGGCTACGGCACCTCCTTCAATCCCTCCATCGACGGCGCGGTGAACACCGGGCTTGGAGCCGCCGCGACCACGGCGGGACTCGATCCCGAACAAGCCCGCAGCTACGAGCTGGGCACCAAATGGGATCTGCTGGAAGAGCGGCTCTCCATCTCCGCAGCGCTGTTCCGCTCGGAAAAGACCAATGTGCGCACCACGGACGCCGCAGGCCTTACGACCCTCGGCGGAGATCAGGTCGTGCAGGGGATCGAACTCGGCGCCTCGGGCAGCATCACCAGGGAATGGCAGGTGTTTTCCGGCTACGCCTACATGCAGAGCGACACCAAGTCTTCCACCAACCCCAACCAGGTGGGGCAGGTGCTCTCCAACGCGCCCAGGCATTCGTTCAACCTGTGGACCACCTACAACGTGCTCGAGGATCTGCAGGTCGGCTTCGGTGCCCAGTATGTGGGTTACCGCACCAACGGCAACACCAACGCCGCCGGAACCAACGCCGTGCGCACCGCCCCCGCCTACTGGACGCTGGATGCCATGATCAGCTACAGGGTCAACGACAAGCTCAGCTTCCGACTGAACATCTACAACCTCGCCGACGAGCGCTACATCGACCGCGTCGGCGGCGGGCATTTTGTCCCCGGCCCCGGTCGTTCCGCCGCATTGACGGCGAGCGTCAAATTCTGATCACGATTCCATCCATCCACCGGGAGCCTGCGAATACGCAGGCTCCCACTTTTTCTTCCCACAATGCTCCTCACCATTCCCGACGTACTCACCTCTGACCAGGTCGCCCATGCGCGGCAGCTTCTTGCCTCCGCCGAGTGGATCGACGGCAAGGTCACAGCGGGCCACCAATCCGCCAAGGCCAAGGACAACATGCAGCTCCCCGAAGGCAGCCCCGCCGCGCGGGAGATCGGCGAGATGATCCTCGCCGCGCTTTCAAAGAACCCGCTCTTCCTCGCCGCCGCACTGCCGCTGCGCATCTTCCCGCCGCTGTTCAACCGCTACTCCGGCGGCCAGTCCTTCGGCACGCATGTGGACAACGCCATCCGTCAGTTCCCTAACGCTCCGGTGCGCATCCGCACCGATCTCAGCGCCACGCTCTTCTTCGCCGGACCGGAAGAGTACGACGGCGGTGAATTGTGCGTCGAGGACACCTATGGCGTGAAAAAGGTCAAGCTGCCGCCCGGCCACCTCGTCCTCTATCCCTCCACCAGCCTGCATCATGTCACCCCCGTGACACGCGGCGCCCGCGTCTGCTCCTTTTTCTGGCTGCAGAGCATGATCCGCGACGACGGACATCGCTCCCTGCTCTTCGATCTGGATCTCGCCATCCAGCGGCTCGGGCGGGAGTTCGGCGGACAGCCCGAAGCGGACAAAACCAACGTGCAACTCACCGGCGTTTACCACAATCTGCTGCGCCAGTGGGCGGAGATGTAGCCGCCTCTCAGCCGCCCTCCATGAAGCCCACCTTCCACCGCCTCATTTTTTGGGGACATCTCATCGCCGGCCTCATCGCCGGCGTGGTCATCCTTTCCATGGCCGTCACCGGTCTGCTGATCGCCTACGAGGTCCAGATCATGGAGTGGGCAAATCGCGATCTGCGTGTCACGCCGCCCTCGGCAGACGCGGCGCGGCTCGACATCGAAAGCCTGGTGGCCAGGGTGCGCGAGTCCAAGCCCGACTTGAACCCGTCCGGCATCACCTGGAAAGCGGACCCCGTCATGCCGGTGACACTCTCCATGGGGCGCGAGGGTGTCTTCTTCGCTGATCCCTACACCGGTCGGTTTCTGGGCGAGGGGAACCACGCCTGGCATGACTTTTTTCATGCCGCCACGGACTGGCACCGCTTTCTCACCGGCACGGGACTTTCCAAAGAAGCAGGAAAGGCCGTCACGGGCGCGGGTTGTCTGGTCTTCGGCCTGCTGCTGGTCTCCGGCATCTACCTCTGGTGGCCGCGCCAGTGGCGCTGGTCAAACATTCGCGCCGTCACGTTCTTCAATAGCAATCTCAAAGGCCGCGCGCGCGACTGGAACTGGCACAACGTCCTCGGCTTCTGGAACGCATTCCCCCTGCTCTGCATCATCCTCACGGGCCTCATCATGTCCTACTCATGGGCGAACAATCTGGTCTTTACCCTGACCGGAAACACCCCGCCCCCGCCGCGCGAACGACCGGCCGGCGGCCCAAACGGTCCTGGAGGTCCGAGTGCAGGCAATCCCGCCGCCCCGGCGATTTCACAGGCGGGACTCGAACCGCTATTGAATCAAGCAAAGCAGCAGATTCCCGACTGGACCAGCCTCAGCCTGCGCATGCCCACGAAACCCGGCGATCCGTTTCCCGTCATGGTGGACCGTGGCGGACGCGGCCAGGTGCATTTGCGCACCATGTTGAATCTCGATGTGGCGCAGGCCGTCGTGCTGCCCAGCCCGGACGATTTTCAACAGCAGAACCTCGGCCGCCGGCTGCGAATGTACGCCCGTTTTCTTCACACCGGCGAGCTCTTCGGCCTCTTCGGTCAGAACGTGGCGGCAGTGACCACCCTGGCAACTCTTGTGCTGGTCTGGACCGGCTTCGCTCTCGCCTGGCGACGTTTTTTCAAGCGCTGAAATTCCTTGCCTCGCACCCGGAATCCGGCCCGGCAGCGCAAAAAACGACCAGCTTGCCGCAATTGAGACTCTTTCGCAAAAAAGAACTTGAGCAACCTGTCTTCCCGGCCAGTATCGCGCCCTCCTTTGCGACAGAATCTCAGTATCAACCATTTCATGAAGCATTCATCCTGCTCCCCCTGCTCTCTAGGCCCGGTCATCGCCACCACGGCACTCCTCTTTCTCGCCGCCGCCTCACACCTTCGCTCGCAGACCGTCAGTAATCCCGTGGCCGCCCCCAACCCGGCCACCGAAGCCACCGAACTCGACGCCATCACGATTTTTGGTGAGGCCGACAGCGATTCCTATGTGCAGCCGGTCTTCCCGGAAGCCGTTGAAGGAACGAAAATCTTCGCCGGCAAACGCGCCACCATCATCGACCTCGACGCGCTGCCCAAGGTGCAGGCCAACAACTACCGGCAAGCGCTCGCCCAGACCCCGGGCCTGCTTTTTTCAGAGGAAACCACCCCCCTCGTCAGCATCGGCTACCGCGGCCTCGGCGAGCCTCATCGCTTTCAGTTCATGCAGGTGCTGAAAGACGGCATCCCCATCCACGCCGACCCCTTCGGCTATCCTGAAGCCTACTATACCCCGCCGCTCGATGTGGTGGACCGCATCGAGTTCATCCGCGGCGGCGGCGGCCTCATGTACGGCTCGCAACCCGGCGGTGCCTTCAACTACATCACCTACATGCCGCGGCGTGACAAAGCCTTCGGCTTCCGCTCGCAGAACATCTTCGGCACGGACAACCTCTTCTCCACCTACACGGCGGTGGACGGCACCTCCGGGAAATGGGGCTACTACGGCTACTTCAACCACCGCAGCAGCGACGGCTTCCGGAACTTCAACAGCGACTACCGGCTGGACGGCGGCAATGTGAAGCTGGTCTATCACTTCGACGACGACACCCGCATCATCTTCGGCGTGGACATGTATGAAGAAGAGCACGGCGAACCCGGCGGTCTCACGGACGCGGCCTTTGCCGCCACGCCGGAGCTGACCACCAAGGTTCACGACCGCTTCAAACTGCGCCGCTACATCGCCAGCGCCGAGCTGCAGCACCAGTTCCAGCCCGGCACCGAACTCAGTGTCAAAGGCTGGGGCGGCTACTACCAGCGCTGGAGCAAGCGCCAGCGCACCAGCCTCGCGGGCAACGCCCAGTTCGGCGCCGTGCCGACCCTGCCAAACGCCGCCACCAACAGCATCGAAAACCAGGAGTTCTACAGTCTCGGCTTCGAGCCGCGCATCCGCCACGACTGGGAAGGATGGGGAAACACCCACACCCTGGCCGCAGGCATGCAGACGTACTACAACTTCTCCCCCCGCGTGGACAAACGCGGCGCCACCCCGGACGCCAACGACGGCGTCATCACCGCCGACTCCCGCCGCGAGGTCTTCTACGGTTCCTTCTTCCTCGAAAACAAGTTCACCTTCGGACGCCTGACGATCACTCCCGGCTTCCGCATGGAGTTCATCAATCAAAACGTCCACACCCGGAACTTCGCACCCGCCACCGGCGCCTTTACCGGCGAGTCCAGCAGGAGCGTCTTTGAACCGCAGCCTCTCTTCGGTCTCGGCATCGCCTACGATCTCGGCCACGAAACCTCCGTCTATGCCAACATCTCCCAGAGCTACCGTACAACCATTTTTCAGGAGTCCATCGTCGCCCAGCCCGGCCTGACCGCGACGGACGCCGACCCCAGCCTCACCTGGACCTACGAGCTCGGCTATCGCGGCAAGCCGGCGACCTGGTTCACCTTCGACACCAGCATCTTCCTCATCGACATGGACAACCGCTTCGGCGTCACGGCCGGCACCCTGCGCAGCGTGGGCCGCAGCATCAACTACGGCTGGGACGGCGCCTTCGAACTCGACCTCATCGGTCTGGCCGACAAAATCCGCGGCGCCGAGGCCAACCGCGCCGGCTCCCTCAGCCTCTACGCGAATCTCTCCCTCCTCGAAGCCAAGCTGCACGGCGGCCCGAACGACGGCGGAGAGCCACAGTACGCCCCCGAGTACCTGCTGCGCACCGGCCTCATCTACAAATACCGCGACAAGGTCAAAGTCGGCTTCCTCGGCACCTTCGTCGGCGACCAGCGCGCCCAGGACAGCAACAACCCGCTCTTCAACATCCCCGCCTACATGACCTGGGATCTCACCGCCGAAGTGAAGGTTCACGAAAACCTCACCCTCATGGCCGGACTCAACAACGTCTTCGACGAAAGCTACTACGCCCGCATCCGCAACGACGGCATCGACCCCGCTTACGGACGCAACTTCTACGTCGGCGGAAGCGTAAATTTTTAGCCTCCGTCGAGGTTGGTAAACCATCCCTGCGGGATGCGGATCGTGGTGTTCCGCCCCCGCAGGGATCTTTCATCGGCGCCGCCGTTTGCGCAGCGGCTGCAGCACCGGCTTGAAGCGCCGGAGGAACAGATCCTCGGCCTCCAGCGTGCCGATCAGCAGGATGCGGCCGCTCGCTGGCAGCACGCAGTCCGGCGGCGGATTGACGATGCGTTCGCCGTCCTTCTCCACCGCGATCACGCTGCAGCCGGTTTGCGTGCGGATGTCGAGCTGGTCCAGCCGCCTGCCCGCCATTGAGGGCGGGATCTCCGTCGGGAACACGTTCACGCCCTCGGCCAGCAGCAGGTGCTCAGCATCCCTCAGTTGATTGAGGATGATGTTGGCCCCCATCGAGGCGTAGGAAAGCACCAGGTCCGCCCCCGCGCGCAGCAGCGTCGGCACGTTGCGGTCGCGCGTGCTGCGCGTCAGGATCTGCCACTTGTGGCGGAGGCGGCGGAAAAAAATCGTCAGTGCCACGTTGGTGTCGTCATCGTGCGTGGTGATGATCAGCGTGGTGGCCTCGCGGGCGCCGGCGCGCTTCAGGGTGTCCATCTCCTTCGCATCCCCGATGACTGCGTCCGCGATGGTGGCCACACGCTCCGGCAGGAGCTCGATGATCTTCGTATGCTCGATGCCCAGCCCGCGCAGCGCATGGTAAGTGGCCCGGCCCACGCGTCCGCCGCCGATGATGACCACCCTCGGCTCCTCCTGCACGGTGGTGGAAAAAGTGGCGTTGAAGCGGTCCAACTGCTCCCGCGTGCCCGCCAGGACAAACAGCGTCTGTCCGGTGATCATGCTCTCGGGACTCGCCATTTCCAGCCTCCCCCGGTTCCAGGCACCGATCACATTGACTCCGGTGCGGGAGCGGATCGCGCTCTGTGCCAGCGTGCTGCCCACCAGCGCCGTGCCTGCGGCACTGGCCTCCGCGATCAGCAGGCCGTCGAGATTCCCGATCACATGGGCGTCCGAGTCACGGATGCTCACCCGCCGGGCCAGCGCCGCCCCCATCAGCTCCTCCAGCCGCAGCACCATCGTGGCGCCCGCCAGCTCCAGCACGTCCCGCGCCGCGTCTGAAGAGGCGGAGGCGACAATGGGCATGTTCGCGGCCAGCTCGCGGGCGGTGAAGGTCACGTTCGTGTTGATCGAGTCGCTGCGGGTCGTCACCAGCAGCGCCGCCTGGCCGATGCGCATGCGCCGGTAGGTCTCCGGGTCGTCCAGCTCTCCCACCGCCCCCCGGACCCCTTTTTCATCCAGCGCCAGTGCCTCCGCCGCCGTGGCGCACAGCACCGTGTACAAATGTCCGTATTTCTCCAGCATCGGGATCAGCGCTGAAGTCACCGCGTCATGCACCGTCAGCAGCACATGCCCGCGCGTGTCCGGCGGCAGCTCGCGCGGCGCGCGCGCATCCGCCTGTGCCTTCATCCACGGCGCGTAGAAAAACTCGATGAAGGTGAAGGGCAGCAGCACCAGCATGAACACCACGCCCGTGCCCGTCACCACGATGGAAAACAAACGGCCGGCATCCCCCGCGAAGGTGATGTCCCCGAAGCCCAGCGTGGTCATCACCGTCAGCGTCCAGTAGAAGCCAGTCAGCCACGAGTGGTGCTGCCCCTCGCGCTCCATCAGCACGTGAAACAGCACGCTGAAGACCGTGATCAGGCCCAGCAGTACCAGCAGCAGCTTCATCAGCGTCTTCAGGTTTGCCCGGCTGGTACGATCGCGCAAAACCGTGGTGATGACGGAGATCAGTCCCTTCATAAGCGCCTACTTTGCCCTGTGCGACCGCCTGCGCAATCCGTGATCACCGGAGCGTGGCCGAACCCGCCGGCGTGGACGGCAGGAGAAGCTTCTTGAGCGGGTGAAGGACGACGCCATGCTCCCGCCATGTCCGTCGCACTCTTCTCCGCAGGCCTCGGCGATGTCATCCGCACCTGCTACCTTAGAGCCAGCTACCGCGTGCTCAGCGAAGCCACCCGGCCGGTCCCGGTCATCGTCGCCTCGCACAATCCCTTCTCCATCGAGATCTTCCGCCAACACCGCAACGCCGGAAACTTCATACTCTACGATTTCGCGCACAAGTTTGAGGAGTTCTTCAACGCCGGTCTGCGCGGGCCCGACATCAGCCGCGCCCTGTGCGATTTCGCCGGACTCGACTACTCAAAACTCATCCGCGGTGACGCCTGCGGCCACGTCCCGGTGTTCGACGCGCCGGATCATGTCGATTCCAGCGGCCACATCGTGTTTCAGCCATTCGCCGGGAACGCCTCCTTCCGCTCGCTGCCTCCCGAGCTCATCGAAACGACCTCCCGCGTCCTGCGCAGGCTGCCGTGCCAGGTTTTTGTCGTCACACGCAGCTACTTCCGTCCCGGACTCGCCGGGAAAACGATCCACGCCGTCGAAGACGCCCGTTCCCTCGAAGGCGGAAACATCACCGTGCTCGACAGTCTCACCGTCCCCGCCACGCTGAACCTGATCAAGACCTGCCGCGCCTACGTCGGCAGTTGGTCCAGCCTTCAGCAGGCCGCATGGTTTGAAAACAAGCCCGTCGCCGTCTTCTACCCGCCGAACTACCTCGATGTGCGCAGGAAAACCGGCTACGCCTTCGGCATGGACCGCGAGGATACCTTCGGTCGCGAATATCCCCGAGCGGATGTGGACGAACTGGAGGCCTTCCTTCGCCGGTTCTGATCCTGGGACCTGCGCACTCGACAAAGTCAGCTCTTTCCGGCATGAATCGTCCCTTCCCGATGAAACCGGCGCACAACTATCTCTCCTGGCGGATTTGGGCCGTCTATGCGGTGCTGTTTGGCATCGCGGTCCCTTGGTACTGGCCTGCCGACGATGTGCGGATGCTGTTAGGCTTTCCACTGTGGGTGGTCGTGTCCGTGGCGGGGTCGGCGGCCATTTCGTGTTACACGGCGTGGCTGTTCGCCTTCCGCTGGCCTTCGGGCGATGAGGAGGACGCGTCGTGATCGCTGCCGCAGATACCATCCCCTTCGGGGCGGGCGGGCTGATCTTCATTGCCCTCTACCTCGTCTCCCTCATCTGGATCGGCTGGCTGGGACGACGGGCACGTCAGGAGAACACGCTGAAGGATCACTTCCTCGGCGGTTCGGGCGTGGGCTTCTTCGTGCTGCTGCTCACGCTCTTCGCCACCCAGTACAGCGGGAACACGATCCTCGGTTTCTCGGGCAAGGCCTACCGAATCGGCTTCTCATGGCTGAGCTGCGTGCATTTCATGACGGCCATCGTCGTGACCTACCTGCTCTTCGCGCCAAAGCTGTTTTCCCTGGCAAAGAAGCACCACTTCATCACGCCCACGGACTATCTGGCGCATCGTTTCAATCACCGCGGCCTGAACCTGCTGGCCACGCTGATCATGATCGCGGCGCTCGCGAATTTCTTCCTCGCCCAGCTCACCGCCATGGGCCGCGTCGCGGAAGGCCTCACCACGCTGGAGCCGGAAACAGCCTTCACCTGGGGCGTGATCATCCTCGCGGCCATCATGCTGGTTTATGAGACGCTCGGCGGCTTCCGCGCCGTGGCCTGGACGGACATGATCCAGGGTGGCATCCTCGCCATCGGCTTCGCCGTGCTGATGGTGCTCATCTTCAAAGAATATGGCTCCATGGAGGACACCACGCGCAGGCTGCTTCAGATCGCGCCGGAAAAGGTCCTGCCCCCCGGCTCGCTGGCCCTCAAGAACTGGGTCAGCTACATCTTCCTCCTCGGCATAGGCGCGGCGCTCTACCCGCAGGCCATCCAGCGCATCTACGCCGCCAAATCCTCCGCCACGCTGCGCAAAAGCCTCGCATTGATGGCCTTCATGCCACTGGGCACCGCCTTGATCGCCGTGCTGGCCGGCGTCACCGCCGCCGCGCATCTGGCCGGCGAGCTGCAGGGCGCGGGGAGCGACGCGGTGCTCGGCGTGATGCTGCGGCACATCCAGGAGCAGAGCCTCTTCGGCCACGCCGTCGTGGTGATCATCTTCGCCGCCGTACTGGGCGCGATCATGTCCACCGCCGACTCCTCGCTGCTGTCGATCTCCAGCATGGTCACGAAGGACCTCTATGCCGGCTTTGTGAAACCGGATGCGAGTCAGGAAGCCCTGACCCGCCTCGGCAAAGGCCTCTCCACCGTCTTCATGATCGCGCTCGCCGCCTTGGCCGTCTGGCTGAACAACTCCGGAACGCAGCTCACCCTCGTGCAGCTCCTGGAGATGAAGTTCGACATGCTGCTGCAGCTCGCGCCCGCCTTCATTATTGGCATCCACTGGAAAGGCATGCGCTCCGGGCCGGTCTTCGCCGGCATGTTCATCGGCCTCGCCTTCGCCCTCTCCTTCTTCTGGGTTCCCGCCGAAGGCGACGGCTTCATGACCGCCATCAAGACCTCCGGCTTCCACTCCGGCCTCTACGCCATGCTGCTGAACGCGATCATCGCAGTGACGGGTTCGGTGATCCTGAAGCGCCGGGCGTAATCCCTTGGGAATTACTGCTTGGAATCAAGTCGGGCATCGTTTTGATGCCGCATGAGCCTTAACCACCTCCTGCTCCCCTTCCTTCTCACTCTCAGCGCCCTTGGCCAGGTGCCGCTGGCGGAGTTCGGCACGAATCACGTCACGCACGGGCCGATGCTCGGGCTGGTCACGGAGAACAGCGTGCGGGTGTGGGCGCGGACGCACAAGGCGGGCGAGTTCACGGTGCGCTACGGCACGTCGGAGACGCTGCTGGATCAATCCTCCGCCGTCGTCCAAACCAGCGCGGAGCATGATCACACAGGCTCGACCACGCTGACCGGACTGAAGCCGGGGACGAAGTATCACTATCAAACCTACATCGGCCGGGTGCCCAGCGGCCCGGCGGGCAGCTTTCTCACGCTGCCGGGCGCGGACGCGCATCGCGAGGCCACGCACAATCCGCAGGGGCTCTTCAACTTTCGCTTCCAGTTCGGCTCCTGCGCCAATCAGGACCCGAAAAGCGGCGTGGGGCCGAGCCTGCCGACTCATGCGACGATGCTGCGCGAGCTGCATGGCAAGTCTCTGTTCTCCATCATGAACGGTGACTTCATCTATGAGGAGCATCGCTCCATGCCGGTGAGCGACTGGCTCATGCAGGTCGGATTGACGCCGCCGCAGACGCCGCGTGTCGTGAACGCCATGCCAAACGTCGTCGGCCTGTGGGAGAACTACAAAACCTACCTCTCACGCGGCGTGAACATGGCGGCGTATCAGCGGAACATGCCCACCGTCTTCACCTTCGACGATCACGAACTCGTCAACGACCTGCGCGGCACCGCCACCATCGGCTTTCGGGAGCGCCGCGCCGTCTTCCGCGACATCGGCATCCGCGCCTGGGACGACTACGCCGGCTGGGCAAATCCGCGTGCCACCACGCAGGACATGTTCTATGGCCAAGCCGTATTGAAAAAAGGCAGCGACATCCTCGTGGATGAGGACGCCGACTTCACGAAGCTCGATCTCAAGCAGGCCGGCACGCTGCACGTCCACTGGGGCAAGATCACGGCGGGCGAGGACGACATCCGCCTCGACAACGAGCCGCCCGGCAATCCGAACGCCGGAGTCTTCGGCATCACGGAAGTCATCGACGCGCACCACCTGCGCATCACGCCGGCGGCCTACGGCGACAGCACGGGCCCGTATTCCATCGGCCGTCATTCCTATGGCAAATTCACCGTCGGGAACTGCGACTACTTCGTGCTCGACTGCAAAACGCACCGCCAGATGCACGACATGAAAAACCCCATGGCGCCAAACCTCACGCTGCTGGGCGAGACGCAGAAAAAGTGGCTGCTCGACTCCATGCGCAAGAGCAAGGCGGACTTCTTTTTCGTCGTGTCGTCGGTCAATTTCATGATCAAGCACAACGGTGCCGGCGGTCATGAGTTCACCGAAGGCAAGGACGAGGCCTGGACCTCCATGATGTGGGAGCGCGAGCAGTTGATCGACGCCTTCGACGCGCTGAAGAAGCCCGTCTGCATCTTCACCGCCGACCTGCACAACAGCTTCGCGATCAAGATCACGGACACCGTGTGGGAGTTCGCCTCCGGCCCGCTGAACTCGGTCAATCACGTCCCGCGCAATGACGAAGGCGACCGCCCCGCCACCGGCCTCTACCAGTCCGGCCCGCGCACCTGCGACATCCGCTGGTCCAGCTACATCCTGCCGGATCTCGAGCGTTCGCAGCGCATGTACCCCTACTACTGCACCGTGCAGGTGAACAACGTCTTCAACATGCCGCAGCAGCTCGGCGGCACGCGCTGGGTGGCCTATCCGCACCCGCAGATCATTTTCCAGTACTTCGACGGCCGCACCGGGCAGCACGTTTATTCCGAAGCCATCAGCACCGTGCGCAAGTAACGATGCAACCGCCCACCCACCAAGGACCGGGGGACTCCGTCCCCCAGAGTGACGACGGGGACAGAGTCCCCTCCTCCTTGGGCCTTCACACACGCGTGATGAAAAGGCTCTTCCGCTGGCTGTGCTATGTGGCGCTGATTCTCACGGCGCTCGTCATCGGCGCAGCCTTTGCCAATCGCGTCCCTGTCCTGCCGGTGCCGGCGGAGGTGACCAAGCGCACTGAAAAGCTCGTGCTGCAGGGGAAGACGGTGCCCGTGGACTTCTACCTGCCTGCGCAGTTCGAAAAAGCCCCCGTCGTCATCGTCGCGCACGGCTTCACGCGCCATCGCCGCGTTATGGCTGGCTGGGGGCACATGCTCGCGCAGAACGGCATGATCGCCGTCGTGCCGAACCTGCCCGACTTCGCCGATCAGGGCGTCAACATCCGCGCCATCAGCCAGTTGATCGAGATCGCTCACGAAGCAGGCCGTCTCAAGAAGTCGGAGCCCACTGGCGAGGTCGCGCTCATCGGCCATTCGGCGGGCGGCTTCGGCACACTGATCGCCGCCTCGCGGGCAGAGCGCGTGCGCTGCTGGATCGGGCTCGATCCCGTGGATTTCAACGACCGCGGCCTGCGCGCCGTGAATCAACTGCGAGTCCCTGCGCTTATGCTTCTCGCAGAATCCGGCGCGTGGAACCGCCATGCGAACGCCCTCGCCTGGCTGCAGGAGGCGGACCAAAAACTCACCGCCCTGCGCATTCGAGGCTCCACCCACTGCGATCCCGAAAACCCCACCAGCCTCCTGGCGGAAATCGTCTGCGGTGATGCCGACGCCTCACGCCGTGCCGTTTATGAGCGCTACGCACTCGCCCTGCTGAAGCAGCACCTGTTTGGCGATGCTTCCGCAGCCTCCATCTTCACCGACGCAGCTCGGGACGAGTCCGTCATCGTGCTGAAGCCCGCCACGGCTGCAAAAGGCGAATGATTCGCCTGTGCGCCTCGTTTGCAAAGTCCGCCATGAGATCCCTGCTCCTCCTCATTTCTTCATTCGTCATTCTGCATTCGTCATTCGCGGCGCAGCCGCGCCCCAACATCATCTTCGTCATGGCCGATGACATGGGCTGGGGCCAGACCGGTTATCGCGGGCATCCTATCCTGAAGACGCCGAATCTCGACGCCATGGCGGCAAACGGCCTGCGCTTTGAGCGCTTCTACGCGGGCAATCCCGTCTGCTCACCCACGCGTGCCTGCGTGATGACCGGTCGCACCAACGACCGCACCGGCGTGCTCAGCCACGGCTACGCGCTGCGCTTGCAGGAAAAGACGATCGCCCAGGCGCTGAAGGGCGCTGGCTATTCCACCGGCCATTTCGGCAAGTGGCACCTCAACGGTTACAAAGGCCCCGGCGCACCTGTGTTGGCGGATGATCCACGCAGCCCGGCGGGCTTCGGCTTCGATGAATACGTTTCCGCCACCAACTTCATCGACATGGACCCCTGGCTCGGCCGCAACGGCGTGCCGGAGCAGTTCAAGGGCGACTCCTCCGAGGTCGTCGTCGCCGAGGCGCTGCGCTTCATCGAAAAACAGCACGCAGCGAAGCAGCCCAGTTTCACCGTCATCTGGTACGGCACGCCGCACTCGCCCTTCAAAGCGCTCGAGGCCGACAAGGCCGCCTTCTCCGACCTCGACAACGAATCCGCCAATCACCATGGCGAACTCGTCACCATGGACCGCAGCATCGGCACGCTGCGCGCGAAGCTCCGCGACCTGGGCATCGCTGAAAACACGCTCTTCGTCTTCAACAGCGACAACGGCGGCCTCCCCGGCATCAAGCCCGGCACCACCGGCGGCCTGCGCGGCAACAAAGGCACCGTCTATGAGGGTGGCCTGCGCGTCCCCGGCATCATCGAGTGGCCCGCCGTCATCCAGCCGCGCGTCTCCAATCACCCCGTCTGCGTCGTCGATTTGTTCCCCACCATCGCCGATGTGGTCGGCCTGCCGCAGGACATCTTCGTGCAGCCACTCGACGGCGTCAGCCTGAAGCCGCTCTTCACCGCCGAGACCGGCCCGCGCGCGCAGCCCCTCGGCTTCCGCTTCGGCACGAAGGCCGCCTTCATCGACAACCAGATCAAGCTCCTCACCAACGACCACACTCAGGACGAATTCGAGCTCTACGACCTCGAAGCCGACCCGCATGAGACCAAAAACATCGCCATCGAAAAGCCCGAGCTCTTCGCGAAGATGAAGGAGAAGTTCCGCGCCTGGAATGAAAGCGTGCAGGGCAGCTTCGAAGGAAGGGACTACCCCGGCGGCAAACTCAACCCGCCCGACCCTGAGCCGGAAAATTGGTTCGAAGCCGACCGCTACAAATCCTGGCTCGCCCAATGGAGCGGCTACTGGGCCTACAAGACCTACTTCGACCGTGCCGGCAATCCCGTGCCCAAAGGGAAAGGCAAGAAGGCCAAAAAGTAGCCGCATTCTGTTTTCCATACTCATCCACCCAGCCATGAAACACCTGATCTGCCTCGCGACGCTACTTTCGTCACTCCTCATTCCTCATTCGTCATTCGCCGCGGAGCGGCCCAACATCCTCTTCATCGCGATCGACGATCAGAACGACTGGATCGGGCACATTGGCGGGCATGCGATGGCGAAAACGCCGCACATGGACAAGCTGGCCGCACGCGGCACATCCTTCCTGAATGCGCACTGCAACGCGCCGCTGTGCAATCCCTCCCGCACGAGCCTGCTGCTGGGCCTCCGTCCAACGACGACGGGCATTTACGGCCTCTCGCCCTGGTTCCGCACGCTGCCGGAGTGGAAGGACCGCGTGGCGCTGCCGCAGCACTTTGAAAACCAGGGCTACAGCACCGCTGCCACGGGCAAGATCTACCACGGCGGTACGGGCGGTGGTGGCGGAGGAAAAGGGAAAGGCAAGGCCAAGGGGGCTCCCGCAGCGAAGCCCGAATTCCAGGTCACCGCGCCCTACGGCGGTGTCGGCACGAAGCCACCGCAGAAGCTGGTGAACCCCACGCCGATGGGGAATCATCCGCTGGTGGACTGGGGCGTGTGGCCGCTGGACAACGACGACTCCGAGAAGGGCGACTACAAAGTCGCAAGCTGGACGGTGGACCAGATCAAGACCGCACCGAAGGACAAGCCCTTCTTCATCGCTGCCGGTTTCTTCCTGCCGCATGTGCCCTGCTACGCCACGCAGAAGTGGTTCGACCTGTATCCTGATGACGACAGCGTGCTGCCGAAGATCATCGAGAACGACCGCGCCGACACGCCGCGCTTCTCCTGGTACATTCATTGGGAGCTGCCGGAGCCGCGCCTGAAATTTCTCAAGGAAGCCGGCCAGTGGCGCAACCTCGTGCGCAGCTACCTCGCCTGCACCAGCTTTGTCGATGCGCAGATCGGCCGCCTGATGACCGCGCTCGAAGAATCCGGCCATGCCGATGACACCATCGTCGTGCTGTGGGGTGACCACGGCTGGCATCTCGGTGAAAAGGAGATCACCGGCAAGAACACGCTCTGGGACCGCGGCACCAAGGTGCCGCTCATTTTCGCCGGACCCGGGGTCAAAGCCGGCCAGCGCTGCATGCAGCCTGCCGAGTTGCTCGACATCTACCCCACGCTCATCGAACTCACCGGCGTGCCAAAGCGCGATGACCTGGAAGGCATCAGCTTGGCCCCACAACTCAAGGATGCCGCGACCAAACGCGAGCGCCCCGCCATCACCAGTCACAACCAGGGCAATCACGGCGTCCGCAGCGAAAACTGGCGCTACATTCACTACGCCGACGGCTCGGAGGAACTCTACGACATGGTCAACGACCCGAACGAATGGACCAACGTCGCCGCGAAGCCTGAAAACGCCGCCGTCATTGAAGAGCACAAAAAGTGGCTGCCAAAAATCGACGTGCCGCCTGCGCCGAACAGCGCCAGCCGCGTGCTCACCTATGACAAGGCCACCGACGAAGCCGTCTGGGAAGGCAAGACGGTGAAGCGCAGCGATCCCATTCCCGAGTAACCCAAGGAACCGGGGACTCTGTCCCCGTGCATGGGGGACGGAGTCCCCCGCTCCTTGCTATCACCAGCCACTCACCATCCATGAAACACGCCCTGATCATCCTTTCGTCATTCGCTATTGCCTCATTGCATTCGCTCCTTCAGAGCAGCACACGCTTCGCGGTGCTGGCTGTCTCGCTTTGCTCGGCTCTGGTTTCGTCATTCGCGGCTGCGCCGCCGCCCAACATCGTCATCATGCTCGTCGATGACATGGGCGTCATGGACACCTCGCTGCCGTTTTTGACGGATGCCGAGGGCAAGCCGCAGCGCCACCCGCTCAATGACTGGTATCGCACGCCAAACATGGAGCGCCTCGCTGCGAAGGGCATCCGCTTCAACAACTTCTGCGCCATGAGCGTGTGCTCCCCCACGCGCATCAGCATCATGACCGGCCAGAATGCGGCACGTCATCGCGCCACGAACTGGATCAATCCTGAAAAGGACAACGCCGGACCGCAAGGACCGCCCGAGTGGAACTGGCAGGGCCTCAAGAAGGGCGACGTCACCCTGCCGGGCCTCCTCGCAGCGGCAGGCTACCGCACGATCCACGTCGGCAAGGGGCACTTCGGAGCGGACGGCTTTGAGGGCGCAGATCCTGCGAATCTCGGCTTCGAAGTCAATGTCGCGGGCGCTTCTTTCGGCGCACCCGGCAGCTACTACGGCACCCAGGATTTTGGTGGCAAAGGCAAGCGCAGGAACCACGCCGTGCCGCACCTGGAGAAGTATCACGGCCAGGAAATCTTCCTCACGGAAGCCCTCACCATCGAGGCTAAAACACGCGTGAGCGCTGCGGTGAAGGAGCAGAAGCCCTTCTACCTCTACTTCGCCCAGTACGCCGTCCACGCGCCCTTCGACTCCGATCCCCGCTTTGCCGATCATTACAAGAAAAGCGACAAGTCCCCTCAGGCTCAGGCTTTTGCCACGCTGATCGAAGGCATGGACAAGTCCCTCGGCGACATCCTCGACCACCTCGACGCGCTCGGCGTGGCCGACAACACGCTGGTGATGTTCCTGGGCGACAACGGCAGCGACGCGCCCCTTGGCCATCAGCACGAAGTCGCGTGCGCCGCACCGCTGCGCGGCAAGAAAGGCTCGCACTATGAAGGCGGCATGCGCGTGCCCTTCATCGCCGCGTGGGCGAAGCCGGACGCCGCCAGTCCGAACCAGCAGAAGCTGCCCATCGCCGTGAACGCCGTCCAGAGCCAGCAGGCGGCGATTTACGACCTGTTCCCCACCGTCCTCGATCTCACGGGCGTCGAACCGCCTGCGGGTCACGCCATCGACGGCAGGAAGCTCAACACACTGCTGACCGCAAAGGCCGACAGCTCCCGCGATGAAAAATTCCTCATGCACTACCCCCATGCGCCGCACCGCACCGACTACTGGACGAGCCTGCGGGACGGCGACTGGAAGGTCATCTACCACTACTTCCCCACCGACGTCAGTGGCGGCAGCCATTATCAGCTTTTCAATCTGAAGGACGATCCCTTCGAGCAGAGCGACCTCGCCAAAACCAACCCGGCCGAATTGAAACAAATGATGCAGGGCCTGATCGCCGGCCTGGAGGCTCACCAGGCCGTCTATC
The DNA here is from genome assembly GCA_964452755.1 of uncultured Prosthecobacter sp. Lineage (GTDB taxonomy): Bacteria > Verrucomicrobiota > Verrucomicrobiia > Verrucomicrobiales > Verrucomicrobiaceae > Prosthecobacter. The sequence goes on from CAYVQY010000006.1 coordinate 341,191, forward strand.
CCGTCGAGAAAGGCACCACGACACCGGTGAAGCCGAAGATGCCCTGACAACAGGCGGGACGACGATTTCGCAAGCACCACACACCATCATGACCATGTCCCTTTCGCGTTCAGCTCTGACTCTTCAGACGTCCTTGCTCATTCTGGTTTCCCCGCTCTGCACTGCGTCCCCGGTGCTCGACCCGCACGCCGAAGCCGTCGCCCGCATCGTCGAAGCAGCGGGCGGGAAGGTGGAGAAAACGGAGGACGGGCAGAGCTTGAGGCTCGTCGATCTCGCCGTGCCCGGCGCGGGACCGCATGATCATCGCGAAAACGATCCGTATGACGCCGCTTTCTTCGAGCACCTCGGCCACATCACCACGCTGGAATCGCTGAATGTCATCTCCACCAAGCTGAATGACGACTGGATCGCGCCGATCGGAAAGCTGGCAAACCTCAAGACGCTCAAGTTCACCAACAACGGCAAGCTCAGCGACGCGGGCATGGAGAAGATCGCAGGCCTCAAAAACCTCGAAACCTTCTCCTTCGTCGGCACCCAGATCACCGGCCGCGCCTACGCCAAGTGCGAGGGCTGGACGAAGGTCGCGAAAGTCAGTCATCGCGGCAGCAGCATCGACGACGAGGGCTTGAAACAGCTTTGCCTGCACCTGCCGAATCTGGAAAGCATCAGCCTCGCCCATGCCAAATTCACCGACGCCGGGGCCGCACACCTCGCCGGACTCTCGAAGCTCAAGGGTCTCGAAATCGGCACGCGCAACGCCACGCCCACCGCGCTGAAGCATCTCTCCACTCTGCCGCTGGAGTATTTGCAGCTCGGCGAAGGTTTCGAAGGACCGCAGTCCATTGTCATCATCCGTGACATACCCACGCTGCGCCGCCTTACGCTCACGAATGCCAAGGATCTCACCGACGCGGACCTGGAACTCGTCGCCGCACTCACGCAGCTCGAGCAGCTCGAACTCGGAAAAATCGAACTCTCTGACGAGCGCCTCCCCGCCCTGCAGTCCTTCGCCTTCCTCAAATCCATGCGGATCGTTCCCGGCAAGACGCCCTTCACGCCGGAGACTCAGGCGAAGATCAAATCTCTGCTGCCGAAGACCGAACTTCAATTCAAGTAAGTGCGGGGGTTCAAGAGCGTTGATCACTGGATCATGCGCATTCCGTCCATTCTACTCCTTGCCCTCTGCTCTTCTCTTCAGGCCGCCAAGCCGAATTTCATCATCATCTATGCGGACGACCATGGCTACGGCGACGTCTCCGCTTATCACGAGTCCGATGCCCGGACGCCGAACATCGACCGCATCGGCAGGGAAGGCATGCTCTTCACCGCCATGCGGGCGAACTGTACCGTGTGCTCCCCCTCCCGCGCCGCGCTGCTCACCGGGCGTTACGCGGATCGCGTCGGCGTGCCGGGAGTGATCCGCACAAAGCCGGAGGACTCGTGGGGCTACTTCGATCCGAAGGTGCCCACCATCGCGAACGAGCTGAAAAAAGTCGGCTACCACACCGGCATCGTCGGCAAGTGGCATCTGGGTCTGGAATCGCCGAACACGCCGAACGAGCGCGGCTTCGACCACTTCCACGGCTTCCTCGGCGACATGATGGACAGCTATGTCACGCACCTCCGCTATGGGAACAACTACATGCGCCTCAATAACGAAGTGGTCGATCCGAAGGGCCACGCCAGCGACATCTTCACCGACTGGGCCGCCGACTACATCCGCGAACGCGCCAAATCGAAGGACCAGCCCTTCTTTCTCTATCTCGCCTACAACGCGCCGCACTTTCCCATCGAACCACCTGCCGACTGGCTGGCCAAAGTGAAGGCGCGCGATCCCGGACTCACCGAAAAACGGGCGCTGAATGTCGCGCTGGTCGAACACCTCGACGACTGCGTCGGCAGGGTGCTTGCCGTGCTGAAGGAAGTCGGCTTGGACGAGACCACCCTCGTCGCCTACGGCTCGGACAACGGCGGCTCCGTGCCTCACGCACAAAACAACGACCCCTGGCGCGGCGGTAAGCAGGATCACTACGACGGTGGTCTGCGCGTGCCCTTCATGATCCGCTGGCCCGGCCACATCAAGGCGGGCGGCCGCAGTGACTACGCAGGCCTGAACTTCGACCTCTTTCCCACCTTCCTCGAACTCGCCGGTGCCAAGCCCTCGCCGGAACTCGACGCCGTCAGCCTCGTGCCCATTCTCAATGGCGGCACCATTTCCGCACCACGGGACCTCTACTTCGTCCGCCGCGAGGGTGGCCGCACCTACGGCGGCAAAAGTTACGAAGCCCTCATTCGCGGTGAGTGGAAGCTCATGCAAAACGATCCCTACAGCCCGCTGCAGCTCTTCAACCTCAAAAACGACCCGCAGGAGACGACCGACCTCGCCGCCAAGGCGCCGAAGATCTTCAACGATCTCGCCACCGCCCTCCGCCAGCAGATCCAGCGCGGCGGCGGCACGCCATGGCAAAGACCCTGAACGTCACGAAAACACCCTGCCGTCCTCGTTTCAATCCGTCCGCCGCGAACCCGAGCCCCCACTGCACCTGCATGGCAGCCAATGGTCACACACCAACAAATTCCCTGAGTCGCGGAGCCACCGTCTGCGCCGCCGCACTGCTGACTTCACTCCCGGTGCTTCAGGCGGGAGATCCGGTGGACTTTGTGCGCGATGTCCGGCCGATCTTTGAAAAGCACTGCTACGAGTGCCACGGCGAGAAAAAGCAGAAGTCCGGCCTGCGGCTCGACATCCGATCCGAAGCCTTCAAAGGCGGCGACAACCACGCGCCGGACATCCTGCCCGGAAACGCGGCGGGCAGTCCGCTGATTCACTTCATCACGAGCACGGATGAGGACGAAATCATGCCGCCGAAGGGACGGATCTCGGACGTGGAGATCGAAGTGCTCAAGCGCTGGGTCAAGGAAGGCGCCGTGTGGCCTGATGGTGTGGATCTCGCCAAACTCGAAGACCGGATGGATCACTGGGCTTTCAAGCCGCTTTCAAGGAGTGATGGGTTCGCTCCGCGGCTTCGCAGCCAGCCATCATCGACGGCTGGAAGCCGTCGCTCCTTGGATGCCTTCATTGACGCCAAGCTCGCGGAGAAGGGACTTCAGCGCTCTCCGCCTGCCGATCCGGTCGCCTGGCTGCGCCGGGTCACGTTTGATCTCACCGGCCTGCCGCCGACACCGGAAGAAGTCGCGGCGTTTCAGTCGGACCTGACCGACTCATCCGACGCCTACGCCGCCATCGTCGATCGTCTGCTAAAAAGCCCCCGCTACGGCGAGCACTGGGCGCAGCACTGGCTGGATGTCGTCCGCTATGCGGACACGCATGGCTTTGAAGTGAACACCGAGCGTCCCAACGCATGGCCGTATCGCGATTACGTCATCCGCGCCTTCAATGACGACACGCCGTATGACCGCTTCATCAAGGAGCAGATCGTGGGTGATGCGATGGGCGAGGACGCTGCCACGGGCTTTCTCGTGACAGCGTCCGTGCTGCTGCCAGGCCAGATCGGCAAAGATGAACCGTCGAAGCGCCTCGCGCGGCAGGATTCCATCGACGAAATCGTCGTGAACATTGGGCAAACCTTCCTGGGCCTCAGCATCGGCTGCGCACGTTGCCACGATCACAAATTCGATCCCATCAGCGCCAAAGATTACTACGCCATGCAGGCCTTCGTCGCCGGAGTGGAGTATGGCGAGCGCGAATTGCGCACACCGGAGGCCATCGCGGCACGCGAGGAGTTGAAGCAGGTCAAAGCGCAGCTCGCCGACATCGACAAGCAGCTCTCGCGCTTCGTTCCCATCGCCAAATCCGGTGTGAAGCGTCCGATGATCGATGCGCGTGAAAATCGCGACCGCTTCATGCCGGTGAAAGCAAAACGCGTGCGCTTCACCATCCGCGACACGAACAAACTCGAGCCCTGCATCGACGAACTCGAAGTTTTCACGACCGCAGGCGACAACATCGCGCTCAAGGCGGCAGTGACCGTCTCCGGCGAGAAAGTCACCGCAGACCGCCACGAGCAGCGCTTTGTGAACGACGGCAACTACGGCAACTCGCGCAGTTGGATGTCGAACGAGGTCGGTAAAGGCTGGGTGATGGTCGAATTCGCTCAGGAGCAGGAAATTGATCGCGTTGTCTGGGGGCGCGACCGCCAGGGCAAGTTCAAGGACCGCCTCCCCACGAGCTACGTCATCGAAACCGCCGACTCCGCCGGCACCTGGCGCGTCGTCGCAGATTCCGATGACCGCCAGCGCTACGACCAGCGCGATCGCACGCAGCCTGCATTCTCCACGCAGGGCCTGCGTGAAGACGAAATCGCCGAGGCTCAGCGTCTCATCGATCTGAAACGTCCGCTCGATGAACGCCTTCAACGCATCAGCGCCGAGCAAAAAGTCTTCGCCGGCACCTTCCGCACGCCGGATGACATCCATCGCCTCAATCGCGGCGATCCCGAGCAGCCGCAGGAGTCCGTGGAGCCCGCCGTGCTTGGCGCCTTGGGAAACGTGAAGCTCGCCAAGGACACTGCGGAGCAGGAACGCCGCCGCGTCCTCGCCGACTGGATCGCCAGCCCGCAGAACCCGCTCACCGCCCGCGTGATGGTGAATCGCATCTGGCAGGGCCACTTCGGCACCGGCTTGGTCGAAACACCGAGCGACTTCGGCCGCATGGGCATCAAGCCCACGCATCCTGAGCTGCTCGACTGGCTCGCCGCCGAATTCATCAAGAGCGGATGGAGTGTGAAGCACATGCACAGGCTGATCGTGATGTCGCAGACGTATCGGCAAAGCAGCAGCGCAGAGCAAAGGACGGAGGGCAAAGAGCAGGAAAACGGCCCCGCAGACCGCAAAGCATCTGACTCCACGCCCTCTGCACTTAGCCCTTCGCTCATCGACTCGGAGAGTCGATTTCTATGGCGCTTCCCTTCCCGCCGCCTCGACGCGGAATCCATCCGCGACTCGATGCTCGCGGTCAGCGGCCAGTTGAATTTGAAGATGTATGGCCGTGGCTACAACCTCTTCGACAAACGCGGCGGCCTCAGCGGCTTCGAACCCGTCGAGACCTTCACGCCGGACAATCAGCGCCGCATGATCTACGCGCACAAAGTGCGCCGCGAGCCCGAGACGGTCTTCGGTGCCTTCGACTGCCCCGACGCCGGCCAGAGCACCGCCGTCCGCCGCGCCAGCACCACGCCCATCCAGGCCCTCAACCTCTTCAACAGCCGCTTCACGCTCGACACCGCCGCCGCCTTCGCCGAGCGCGTCAAAACGGAGGTTGGCGACGATGCATCGAAGCAAATTTACCGGGCCTACCAGCTTGCCCTCAGCCGTCACGCCACCTCAGCAGAGCTCGCCGACGGTCTTCCACTCGTCAAAGCCCACGGACTCCCCATCCTCTGCCGTGCTCTCTTCAACTCGAACGAATTTCTATTCGTGCCATGACTTCGCCCACCGAACACCTCTCCCCCGCAGGCCATCACCTGCTCGACCGCCGCCGCTTTCTCAGCAGCAGCGCGACGGCGCTGGGTTCGATTGCGTTGACGCGCCTGCTGGCATCGGACGGCGTGCTGATCGATCCGGCGCGGCCGTATGCGCCGCGTGGCTCGCACTTTGCGCCGAAGGCCAAAAACGTGGTCGTGATCTTCTGCGCGGGTGCGGTCAGCCAGTTGGAGACTTGGGACTACAAGCCGGAGCTGATCAAATGGGACAACAAGCCGCTGCCCGGCGGTCCCGCCGTCACCTTCCAAGGCCCCGCGGGCAATCTCGCGCGGCCGCAGTATGCCTTCCGGCCTCGCGGACAAACGGGCAAATGGGTGAGCGACATGATCCCGCATCTCGCGGAGCTCACGGATGACATCGCCTTCGTGCATTCGCTCACCAGCAAGTCGAACACGCATGGCCCGGCGGAAAATTTTCTCTCCACCGGCTTCACGCTCGATGGCTTTCCCTCGCTCGGCGCGTGGACGACGTACGCGCTCGGCAGCGAGAGTCAGGAACTGCCGAGCTACGTCGCGATTCCCGATCCACGCGGCGTGCCGCAAAACGGCGCGAACAACTGGGGCCCGGGTTTCCTCCCAGCCGCTTTTCAAGGCACCACGATGAGCAGCAAAAGTCCCGTGCGGCATCTTTCCGCGCCCGGTGTGTCCGCAAAGGCGGATCAGGCCGCGCGTTCACTGCTGCAAAGGATGAATGCACGACATCTGGAGGCAAATCCGGGCGATCAAAAGCTCGCCGCGCGCATCGCCAGCTACGAACTCGCCGCGCGCATGCAGCTCAGCGTGCCGGAGATCAACGACCTCAGCACCGAGCCCGCGCACATCTTGAAAATGTATGGCGCGGATGACACGCAAAGCGCCGACAAGGCCGCCTTCGCGAAGAACTGCATCCTCGCCCGTCGTCTCATCGAGCGCGGCGTGCGCTTTGTGCAGCTTTTCAACGGTGCGTATGCCAGCGGCGGCAAGCTCAACTGGGACGGCCACAGTGATCTCAAGGCGCAGTATGACGTGCATGCCAACATCCTCGACCAGCCCGCTGCCGCGCTGATCCGCGATCTCAAACAGCGTGGCCTGCTGCAAGACACGCTCGTCGTCTGGTGCACCGAGTTTGGCCGCATGCCCTTCTTCCAAAAAGGCGCGAAGGGCCGCGATCACAATCCCGACGGCTTCACCTGCTGGATGACTGGCGCAGGCGTGAAACCCGGCGTGAGCACCGGCGAGTGCGATGAACTCGGCCAGAAGGCCGTGAAGGACATTCATCCGCTCTACGACTTTAACGCCACCATCCTGCACCTGCTCGGCCTCGACCACGAACGTCTTACCTTCGAGCACAACGGCATCCAGCGCCGCCTCACCAACGTCGAAGGGCATGTGATCAAGGAAATGCTGGCGTGACCAGCGGTCGTGATCGGCCCACAAGAGTCTTGAGAGCTTCCGAAACGGCGGGATGATGGCCCATGAACCCGATTCTTTCCCGTCTGTTGGTTTTGGCTCTCGCGGCGGCAGCTCCGCAGGCTGCGGCGGACGACTTGTTGTCCGGAGTGAGCACCCATTTGAAGACCGACCCCGGCGGGAAGAGTGCTTTCACCTTCGACGCTTCGAGCTACGCCAGCGGCGCTGATTTGTCAGGTCTTCCGATTGGCGTGTTTGATTCCGGCATCGGCGGCCTCACCGTGCTGGAGGCGCTGCTGACGGCGGACGTGTTTCACAACGATGACCTGAAGCCCGGGGCTGACGGACGGCCTGATTTTGAAAACGAGAGCTTCATCTACCTCGGCGATCAGGCGAACATGCCCTATGGCAACTACTCCGCAGTGGGCAAGGTGGACTACCTGCGGGAACTGATCCTCAAAGACGCGGTGTTTCTGCTGGGCAAACGTTTCTGGCCGAATGCGGACGCCGCCGCGCCGCGCCATGACAAGCCGCCGGTGAAGGCCGTCGTGATCGCCTGCAATACGGCGACGGCCTACGGACTGGCGGACATCCGGGAGGCGGTGAAGGCCTGGGGCATTCCGGTGATCGTGGTCGGTGTCGTGGAGGCCGGTGCGCGGGGGCTTTTGAAAGCCTCGGAAGAGGGAGCGGTCGGCGTGCTGGCGACGGTGGGCACCTGCGCGAGCGAGGTTTACCCGAAGACGATCCAGAGCACGCTGGGGCTGGCGGGTCGAAGCGCTGCCCCGGTGACGCAGTTCGGCAGCAAGAACCTGGCGGGCGTGATCGAGGGCGACCCCGCCTACCCGACACCGGTGGCGGAGCAGATCGCGGCGGATGTGCGGGGATTGGTCGAAGCGCACCGTGCAGCAGGGTCCGCTGCGCCGCTGAAAAAGGTCATGCTCGGCTGCACGCACTTCCCGCTGGTGATTCGCGAGATCGACGCCGCCTTTGCCAAGCTCCGCGAAGAGCCGGAATTCGCGCCGTGGATCGCCGAGGTGCGTGAGTTTGTGAATCCGGCGGAGTGGACGGCACGGGAGCTTTTCGGCGAACTGGCCAAGGCGCGGCTGCGGAGCAAAGGCGACGAAGCAGGCGGAGAGCATCGCTTTTTCATCTCCGTAGCGAATCCGCGCTGCGCTGACGCGAAGCTGACGGCAGCCGGCGTGCTCGACCACGACTACAAATACGGACGCGGGACGGGGCGCTTCGACATCGAGGACAGCATCGTGGTGCCGATGACGCGGAGCGGGCTGCCGGAGGTGAGTCGCCGGCTCGTGGAGACGAAACTTCCCGCCGTGTGGCGGCGTTTGCCCGAGTGATGCGGGGCCCGTCTCCATTCACGCTGGCGGGAATCCGCCGCGTGGTCTTCAATAACCGCTGATCCCATGTCCGCCTACTCCGATCCTTTCAAAGAAGCCCGCGCCGCCACCGGTGTGATGCAGTGCCCATTTCACGGCGAGAACATCACCATGATCCTCCGTCATGAAGACGTGCGGAAGGCGGCGAAGGACTGGCGGACCTTCAGCTCGGACGCGCCCTTCCGCGTGCCCATTCCATCGGAGGAGGAAGTGCGCACGATGCGGCAGTTGCCCATCGAGGTGAATCCGCCGGAGCACACCGACTACCGGGCCATCGTCGAGCCTTTCTTTCAACGCGCGAAGGAACCCGCCATGATCGCGCAGGTGGAGGCGTTGATCGACGGCATGCTCACGGAAGCGCTGGGCCGCGACTCCGTCGAGATCGTGAACGAATTCGCCCTGCCCGTGCAGTCCCGTGCGCTGACCCACCTCTTGAATGTCCCCGCTTCCGAGGGTGAAACATGGATCGGCTGGGGCATCCATGTCTTCAAGGTCACCGGCGGCGAATTCAAGAAGGGGAACGTGCTGGAGGACTATCTGCACGCGCAGTTCGACCGCGCCGAGGCGAATCCCGGTGAGGACTTTTTCAGCGCTTTGGTGAAAGCTGACTACCGCGGCCGCAAGCTCACGCGCGAGGAGTGCATGGGTTTCGCGAACCTCGCCTTCGCCGGTGGGCGTGACACGATCATCCACACCATCGCCTGCGCCCTCGGACACCTGGCCGAGCATCCCGAGGCGCTCGAATACCTGCGCGAGGATCCCAAACGCATCACCCTCGCCAGCGAGGAGTTTTTCCGCGTCTTCATGCCGCTCACCCACATCGGCCGGGTGTGTCCGGCGGACACCGACGTGAACGGCGTCACGGTGAAAGCGGGAGAGCGTGTCTCACTGTGCTGGTCCTCCGCCAACTTCGACGAAAACGCCTTCCCGCAGCCCGGGGAAGTCCGTCTGGACCGCAAACCGAACCCGCACATCAGCTTCGGCTTCGGCACCCACCTCTGCCTCGGTGCGCCGCACGCGCGGCTCATCCTTCGCACGCTGCTAAAGCTGTGCTGCGAACGCGTGAAACGGATCACCATCTTAAGTGCCGAGGAGCGCGTCGAGCACGAAGCCAAATTCGACCGCAAGCTAGGCTACGATTCTCTGTGTGTGAAAATGGAGGCACTGTGAGCGGCCTACCAGCCGATCAGCCGCGTGATGGCCGCCCGCAGCGCTGTTTCGAGAATCGCAGACTCGGCGTGGGTGACGGGGATGGTGACTTTCTTCACGCTTTTCGACGCGCTTTCCTGGCGTGACATGCTCATAAAAAACGGCGCCTTTTGCGGGTCGTCGCGGAAAGTCAGCTCAAAGGCGCTGTTCGCCTTTTCGGACTGGTGGAAGAGCTTTGCCTGCTCCTGCCGGCCCTGCAGCGTCGCCAGCACGCCGCCGAGGTCACTGAGGCCCCATTTCATCGTGATCTTCGATTCCCAGTCGAACTGCTTCTCCCCGCTCTGGTTCGCGGCATCGACAAAAACCGCGCCCTTGGAGCGGTTGAACTCAAACCGGATCACGCCGCCGTTTCCGCGGCCGTTCGGTTTGTAGATGGCGTATTCAGCGGACTGTTTCGCGCTGCTGGAAGAGGCGGGTTTCGCATTCATAAAGGACCCGAGGCTAAAAGAATCCGCCGCCGTGCGTAAAGCCGAAAATACGGACCTAAAAGCACCCGCCTCGGGGAGCTCAAGCCTGCTCGCTGCGATACGCCGCCGGCGAGGTGTTTCGATACTGCCGCAGCATGCGGCTGAAGTAGTGCCGGTTCACCAGCCCGCAGGTCTCGGCGATGTCCTCAATGCTGTCCTCCGTGTGGCGCAGCAGCCGGCAGGCTTCGTCGAGACGGTAGTCGAGCAGCACCCGCATGGGCGGCTGCCGCAGCTCCTGCTGAAAAAGGTGGTTCAAATTGCGAACACTGAGCCCGGCATGCCGTGAGACCTGCTCCGCGGTGAGTTTGAGCCCGAGATGCTGATGCATGAACTCCATCGCCCGCTGCACGCGCGCATCGAGCCGCTGCTTGTCCCAGATGCCGTCCGGCAGACCCTGCACGGCTTCCACGACGAGCTGAATCGCATTCCAGGGAAAGCGCACATCCTCCTGCCGCCTGGCGAGTTTGATCAAGCCGTTGAGAAGGCTGCGCATGTGCGCCGTCGCAGGCAGTGCATAGATTCCCGGGGCGGCGCGGTCCGCAGCCGGTCCCAGATTGAAATGCGCATACCACTTGGTGAACGGGCGCGTCGTGGTGGTGCTGAATGTCGTGTGTGGCGGAATCAGATACACCCGGCCTGTTTTTAATGCCGTCGTTTCGCCGTCGATCTCGACGACGCCACCGTCGTTTGCGGGCCAGTAGAGCCTCCAGTAGGGATCATTCAGCCGGCGCAGCTCCCACTGCTGCAGTTCTATTTTTCGCGTGGTCAGGATGTCCACCGTCACGCCCGGTAGGGCCACGGTGCGCTGGCCCAGCACGCGATGCGCGGAACCGGTCGGCACGAGACTGAGGATGCTGTTGTTCGATTCCATGGCGATTGCAAAATCAGACACAAGTCTGGCGGGTCCGTGCATGGACGGCAAGCCTGGAATGCATAAGAAAACCGTTTCAATCAACCCGAACCATCCAAGACCATGGCCGACATCTCCACCAGCGCAGCAGACAAGAAGGAAAAGGAATTCTTCACCAACACCCCCCAGGAGGCCCCCGGCTTCTTCCTCAAGGGCTGCCACCAGTATGACTGGGGTCTCAAAAACCGCCTCAGCAAGGTCTTCAACCCCAAGGACAGCCGCACCGTCATGCTCGCCTTCGACCACGGCTACTTTCAGGGGCCAACCACCGGCCTTGAGCGTGTCGATCAGACCATCCTGCCTCTCGCTCCCTACGCCGACTGCTTGATGCTCACCCGCGGCATTCAGCGCAGCGTCATTCCTGCCTCCACCACCAAGGCCATCGCCCTGCGCGCCTCCGGCGGCACCTCGATGATCAGCCCCATGGAAGAGTGGGAAGGCGAAATCGACGGCAAGAAGGCCAAGTTCGCCCGCCCCGGCTTTGAACCGCTCTCCAACGAGTCCACCGCGCTGAACATCGAAGAAGCCATCCGCCTCAACGCCAGCGTGCTCGCCGTGCAGGTCTTCATCGGCAGCGCCTATGAGCGCCAGTCGCTGAAGAATCTCACCGACCTCGTCGATGCCGCCAGCCGCTACGGCATCGCCGTCATGGGCGTGACCGCCGTGGGTCGTGCGATGGCCCGCACGCCGCAGTATTTCCGCCTGGCCACGCGCATCATGGCCGAACTCGGCGCGAACGTGGTGAAGTGCTACTACACGGAGAAGGAATTCGACACGGTGACGAGCTGCTGCCCGGTGCCGATCGTGATCGCCGGCGGCAAGAAGCTGCCCGAACTCGACGCGCTGAAGATGTGCGCCAACGCCATCAAGCAGGGAGCGAGCGGCGTGGACATGGGACGCAACATCTTCCAGAGCGACGCGCCTGTCTCAATGATGCAGGCCGTTCACGGAGTGGTACACGGCGGTCTCAATGCCAACAAGGCTTTCGAATTGTACAACGACCTCAAGCGCAAGGAACTGCGCAAGAAGTAAGGCCCGCTTCTCTCACAACCATGGAACTCAAACCCAACCAAGTGCGGCTCATGATGCTGCAGGTCGCCGATGCCATCATCGCGGCAGAACCCATGCTCTCCCAAGCCGACCGCGATCTCGGTGACGGCGATCACGGACTCGGGATGAAGCGCGGCATGGAAGCCGTCAAAGCCCAGCTCGACAAACTGGACCCCGCGAGTGTCGAGCAGGTCTTCGTGACCACCGGCACCGCGATGATGACCAGCATGGGCGGTGCTTCGGGCGCCATCTTCGGCACGGTCTATCGCGCTGGCGGCAAGGCGCTCGCAGGGCGCGCCAGCTTCGACTCCGAGGGCCTCGCGCTCCTGCTCGAAGCCGCGCTCGAAGGCGTCATGAAACGCGGCGGTGCCAAGCCGGGCGACAAAACGATGATCGACGCTGTGGCCCCGGCTGCGGCGAAGGCGCGGGAATCCGTGGGGCTTTCGCTGAATGAAGCTCTCAAGGCTGTGGCGACCGCCGCCGAAGCCGGCAAGGAAGCCAGCAAGGACATGATCGCCCAGTTCGGTCGCGCCAAGACGCTCGGTGAAGCCTGTCTCGGCTTCCCGGACGCCGGCGCCTGCTCCGTGGTCATCATGCTCAGCACGATGCGGGACTACGTCACACAATCATAGCCCCAGCAGCTCCTTCATCATCTCCTTCGGGATGCCGCCCACCTGCCGGGCGGTTTCGCGGCCGGATTGATAGGCGATGAAGGTGGGGATGCCGCGCACGCCGTGCTCACGGGCGACTTTCGGCTGTTCATCCACGTTGATGCGGATCACGAGAGCCTTGCCCTGCAGTTCACGGGCCAGCTCTTCCACCATGGGGCCAACGACCTTGCACGGGCCGCACCAGTCGGCGTAGAACTCGACCAGCACCGGCACCTTGGCCGTGCGCACGGCGGCGATGGAGGCCGCCGTGCCGACACCGCCCCGCGCGGGAGGGCGCAGCATGTCGAAGGCGATCCAGCCCATCAGCAGCATGACGGCTCCGATGATCCAGAGGTGGAAATTTCCCTTGTTCATCGGGTACGGTCCCGCCGCTGCGGAAATGTGCAAGCTGCGATGTTTCTCAAGCCTCGAATGTGATCGTGGAGTCGCCTTTTTCGAGCTTCATGCAGACGAGGGTCGCCGCCCCTTCTCGGCACCAGCTTCCAGGCGCCAACTTCAATCGCGAATCGACTTCTTTGAGAGGTGTGACTGCATCGCGGTGCCGGACTCGCGGCGCGCCCGCACCGGCCAGCAGCGCCAGTGTGAACTCTCCGCACGCAAAAGGAGCCTTGAGACTGATTGCGCGCCCGGCGGGGTCATGAGCGATGCGGGTGAGCTCCTTCGCCGCCCAGTAGCGGGAAATTTCGCTGAGCTTCATCCAGTGCAGGTGATCAAAGGTCGCATGCAGGCGCTTCACCACCTCGCGGAAGATCTCGAAGCCGATTTCGAGGCCGTTCCAGTAAATGCCGGTCCAGTGGCAGACGATGATCGCAGGCTCGCCACGCTGGATGACCTCGACCATGCGGCCTGATTTGCCGTCCGCCGTGATGAAGGCGTCCGCGCCCTTCGGCGTCACGCAGTCCCAGCCGCCGGTCCAGTCACCGGTGCAGCCGATGATGTGCACGACGCAGCGCGGATCGTCGGTATCGAGTCCGCTGACGTTTTGCACCAGCGGGGCCACGCTTTGCCCGCCCTGGTCATACAAATCGCGGAAGTAGTGCGGGATCTCGGCCGTGAAGACGCTGCGACAGGACTCAAAAGCGGCCTGCGCGAGCTGCGGGCGCGCATCGCTGCCGAAGCCGCCCGGCGTGGTGACGCCCTCGCAGGGCAGGCCGATGTTTTTCAAAATCGTCAGCGCATAGCTCATGTAGTCGGCGATTTCGTCCACGCTGCGCCCTCCGCACCACTTCCAGTTTTCCATGAACTTCGGGCTGATTTCGGGATATGGGTGGCCGGTCTTTGTGTCGATGATGCGCGTGTGCGTGACCATCTCCGGATGGATGTCCCAGTTCGGCATGATGCGCTCGCGCACGAGGTCGATGCTGCCTTTCAGCTCCCGCTGCGTCCAGCCGGGGATTTCGCGATCCAAGCGCCCGACGCAGGCCGGAAACGGCACGATGCTGTACTTGCCCTTTACGCCGTTCTCCGTGGCCCAGTCGGCAAACTTGCGCACAAAGTCATCGGGAATCTCATCCGGCCAGCTTTTCCACGGGTAGTGGTCGTATTTTCCCGGATTCACCGCCGCGAACTGCGGGATGGCGAACTTGTTCAGGTTCACCAGGCAGGTCGAATCATCGATGATGATGCTCACCGGCACCCGCGCCCGCGGATTGAGCACTTTCACCGCCGCATCCTGCTTCGGTCGATCTCCGGGCACCTGGCCGAGCAGGTGGGAGCCGAACGCGAGGGCGGAGGCTTCGAGAAACCGGCGGCGGGTGGGAGAGGTGGGAAGGATCATGGGCCTGCGTTGTTGAATGCGTTCGGAATCCTTCCACGGTGCAAATGTGACAGTTCTCGCATCGCTGACGCTCTACGACTGGTTCGCCGGATTCACCCTGCCGGGGTGGATCGCCTTCAGCCTCGCCGGGAATTTCGCGATCTTTGGAGCGTCAGTGATCCTGTGTGCGTGGATCGGGCGACGGTTTTCAGACCGAAAGCTCTTCGAGGCGGCGCAACCGGTCACGCGAGGGGATGCGGTGTTGGCTTTCACCGCCGTGTTGCTGAATTCGCTTGTCGCCATCGTCGGCTGGATGCTTTGGAAGGCGGGTTGGATTCGCATCACGCATCCGGCGTGGTGGCGCACGGTGCTGGATGTGATGATCTTCCTCGGGGCGATGGATTTTGGCATGTATGTTTTTCACCGCCTCGCACATCATCCTTGGATTTATCCTTGGATTCATGCGCGGCACCACACGCATGAGTCGGTGAACGCCCTCAGCCTCTTTGTGCTGAATCCCGTCGAGGCGCTTGGCTTTGGCGCACTCGTGATTGCCGTGATGATGCTGGTGCCGCTGTCGGGGGCCGCTGTTCTTATCTATCTGACACTGAACGTCTTCTTTGGCTCCCTCGGACATGCCGGAGTGGAACCCTTCCCCGAATCCTGGCAGCGCAGGCTGCTGCTGCGCGAGATCGGCAGCAGTTCCTTCCATGCGGGGCATCACCGCACGCCAACGACGAACTACGGTTTTTACACGCTGTTTTGGGACCGCCTGTTCGGGACTCTTGCGCGTCCGAATCGGCCCACTTTTCGACCTTGAAACCGCCCCCCCTGCCAGTAAGGAACACGCCCGCGCGCCTGGCCGCCTCCGGTGCTTCTTTTTGATCCAAACCTGATCCCAGATCCCTCATGAACAAAACCCTCCTCGCCCAAGCCGCCAATGAAGCCCGTGGTCTCGCCATGGACGCCGTCCACAAGTGTTCCTCCGGCCACCTCGGCCTGCCGCTAGGCTCGGCTGAAATCGGCGCCGTGCTTTTCGGTCAGGCGCTCCAGTGCGACCCAGCGGACCCGAAATGGCTGAACCGCGACCGTTTCATCCTCAGCGCCGGTCACGGCTCCATGTTCATCTACTCCTGGCTACACCTCAGCGGCTACGAGGTGAGCATCGACGACGTGGCAAACTTCCGCGTGCTGCATTCCATCACGCCGGGGCATCCGGAATTCCACGAAACGCCGGGCGTCGAGTCCACCACCGGGCCGCTGGGTCAGGGCGTGGGCAATGCGGTCGGCTATGCGCTTTCCGGTAAAATGGCGGCGGCGAAGTACAACACCGCCGAGCACAAGATCATCGACAACCACATCATCGCCCTCGCCGGTGACGGCTGCCTGCAGGAGGGCGTGGCCCGTGAGGCCGTGGCCTTCGCCGCGCACAACAAGTTGGACAACCTGATCCTCATTTTCGACAGCAACGACGTGACGCTCGACGCGATGGCCAAGGTCACGCAAAGCGAGGACACGCAGGCGCTTTACACCGCGCTGGGCTGGGATGCGCTCACCATCGACGGACACGATCTCGATGCGGTGCTCGGTGCCATCGAAGCCGCCAAAAAGAACGACAACGGCAAGCCCACGATCATCATCGCCAAGACGATCATCGGCAAAGGCATCCCGGAAGTCGCAGGCACCGCCAAGGGCCACGGCGAAGGCGGCGCGAAGTTCGTCGATGCGGCCAAGAAGGGCCTCGGCATCCCTGAAGGCACGCATTTCTACGTGAGTGACGAGGTGAAGGCTTACTTCGCCGATTTGAAGAACAAGCGCGCCGCAGTTCATGGCGAGTGGAACAACACCTTCCTCGCTTGGAGCGCCGCGAATCCCGGACTGGCCAAGGAACTCGACGCCGCCCGCAACGGCACGCTCAGCGCCGAAGACCTGCTCAAGGCCGTGCCGGAATTCCCCGCCGAAGGCAAGGCCGCGACGCGCAACAGCGGTGGCGAAATCTTGAATCACCTCGCCAAAGCGGTGCCAAATCTCATCACCGGCAGCGCCGACCTCTTCGGCTCCACGAAGAACTACATCAAGGACGGCGGCGACTTCAGCGCGGAGAACCCGACCGGCCGCAACATCTGGTTTGGCATCCGCGAGCACGCCATGGGTGCCATCTGCAACGGCATCGCCTACGACGGCCTCTTTCTCGCCAGCGGCGCGACGTTCCTCGTCTTCGCCGACTACTGCCGCCCGAGCATCCGCCTCGCCGCGCTCGCCAAACTGCCCGTCACTTACATCTTCACGCACGACAGCGTCGGGGTCGGTGAAGACGGCCCGACGCATCAGCCGGTGGAAACCGTCAGCGGCCTGCGCGTGATCCCGAATCTCGACGTCATCCGCCCCGGCGATGCCGAAGAAGCCGCCGCCGCCTTCGCCGCCGCTTTCAGCCGCGCCGACGGCCCCACACTGCTCGCCCTGAGCCGCCAGGACCTGCCACATCAGGGAGTCGCCAGTGCCGCGACACGCCGCGAAGGTACGCTCAAGGGCGGTTATGTTCTCGTGAAGGAAAGCGCCGCTCTCGAAGCCATCGTCATCGCCACCGGCTCTGAAGTGCAGTGGGCTGTCGAAGGCACCAAAGGCAAGCCCGGCGTCCGCGTCGTCAGCATGCCCTGCATGGAGCGTTTCGACCGCCAGAGCGCCGAATACCGCGAAAGCGTGCTCCCCGCCGCATGCGCGAAGCGAGTCGCCATCGAAGCCGGCGTGTCCGGCCTCTGGTGGAAATACGTCGGCACGCAGGGACAGATCATCGGCATCGACCGCTTTGGCATGAGCGCCCCGGGCAACACCGTCTTCAAGGAACTCGGCATCACCGCCGAGGCTGTGGCGAACGCTCTGGCGTGATCAACATCAGATCGCCGAAGGATCCACGAAAGGAGGCTGGAAACAGCCTCCTTTTTCATGCGCACCTCACAATTCCACCGCTCGAAGTTGCGCGGCGCAGCGCTCTGGACGCAGACTGTTGATGTAGGTGCCGCTGCCAAGCTCGAAGCCGGCCAACTGGCTCATCCGGGGCACGATGGCGATGTACCAGTGGAAGCAGCAGGAGGACACCTCCCCCACCGGCGCGGAGCGGATGGTGATATTGTAGTCCGGATCACCTGCTGCGATTTTCAAGCGGCGGAGCAGGCGGCCAAGCATCCCCGCCAATTCTTCGATGTCCACGTCGCTGATCTCATCGAAGGAGGACTGATGCTTGCGCGGGAAAATCCAGGTGTGGTAGGGGGACAGCGACGCATGGGGCATGAAAGCGACGAAGGAGGCACCGGTTTCGAGAACGCGCTCCCCGGCCAGCAGTTCCTCATGCAACACGGAGCAGTAGAGGCAGCCGCCGTTGAGTTCGTGATAGCGTCTGGCCTCCTGCAGCCGCATGCAGACCTGCGAGGATAGCACGGGCGCGGCGGTGATCTGCGAATGCGAATGCTCCAGGGAACTGCCGGCACGCCGCCCGTGGTTTTTGAAAATGACAATGCTCTCAACCACAGGGTTCGTGCGCAGCGCCGCATAGCGCTCACGGTAAGTGCGCAGCAGCAGGCCGAGGTGTGCGGGCTCCATGCCGCCGAGCTCAAGATCGTGCCGGGGATGCTCCACCACCACTTCGTGCCGGCCGGCCGCGACCATGGAGCGGAAGGTGCCGTGACTTTTGCGCTGCAGGTCATCCGCAGCGGCGAAGACGGAGAATTTGTTTGGGAACACCCGGACGGCCCATGACCCGTCCGCAGCTTTCTGGCGCGAGATTTCCGGCGGGGTGAGATGCTCGTTGCCGGGACAGAACGGACAATCGGCACGATGCGGCGCACGCTCGGGCCGCGGCTCCCGGCCGGCGCGAAAATCATCCGGGCGCATCTCGCGATCCGGGGCGATGATGACCCAGTCGAGGGTGATGGGATTGAAGCGCAGCTCAGACATGACGGCTGGGAGCAACGTAGGAGGCCATCCCAATCCGTCAGGTCAAATCCTGCCTTTCATCAAGGTTCTCCGACGTCGGGCGTCCGAGCACTGCGGCTTTCGTTTTCATCACGCGTGACGCCTGCGGCGGAGCAGCGTCGCGGCGCATCCGATCATCCACAGCATCGCACGCGAGGGTTCGGGGACGACGACGATGATGCCCTTGCTGACGAACAGGGACGTGTCCCAGACAAACGAACCGATGTCCGGCAGATTGAGGATGTCGTCGGCTTCCGCCTGCGAGGAGATGCCGCTGAGACTGGCGAAGTCGAAGAGGTCGAAATACTGGCCATAGGCATAGGTGTTGCCGGCGTCGATCACATGGATGGTCATGGCGGTGTCCAGCGTGAGAATGCCTGTAACTTCCACTGCATCATGTTGTGTGGCGGAGTCGAGGTCGGGCAGGGCGTCAATGAGTGCCAGAGTCTGGGCGGGCACGAACACGGAGTTTTCCACGCCGAGCGGAGCGCTGAGCTGGAGCGTCACCTGAGAGCCGCTGTTGAAGGTGAGATTGCCGGTGATGTCGAGCGTGCCCACGTCGGCACCGCGCGCTGAGCCCGGAAGGACGGCTCCACTCACGAGGACATCACCCGCGATCGTTCCGTTGCCGCCCAGAGAACCAGTCGCACCGACGGTTAGTGTACCGGTCGGGGTGAAGGTCTTCTGGTTCACAAAGAAACCGCCGTCCACCTGCGCAAGCGAGGAGAGCTGCACGAGTGTGGCGTTCGCCCCGGTGAGCTCGACGACGGCAGCCGAGCCGATGGTCGTGATGCCGGAGCTGGGGCCAAAGGGCTGGAGGTCGATGGAGGCGGTGCCGGTGAGACTGGAGTCGGCCACCCAGGCACCGCCGGTGAGCGTGCCTGCGTTGTCATTTTGCGTGAGCGCGATGTCGTGAAACGTGCCGCCAGCCAGGGCAGTGGTCACGCGGAACTTGCCGCCCAACACCTCGACCGTGCCCTGATTGTCCAGCGTGCCGGAACCGGTGACGGAAGAGAAGCTGAAGAATTGCGCTTCCTCGTTGTCGGTCGTGCTCAGGCGTATGATGCCCGTGGCGGAGTTGGTAAAAAGGGTGCCGCCCTCCATCTGGTAATCGTTGTTGTCGTTGAAGGCGAAGACTCCGTTGTTGATGAACTGGCCGGTGCCGCTCCAGCCGATGTTGTCAGCGCTGTTGCTGGCGATGTTGTGGTTGAGGGTGCCGTTGTTGATGAAGCTGCCAGCGCCTGCGAAGAGCCGGTTAAAATCGTTCTCCGCGTTGAAGGTGCCGTTGTTGGTGAGCGTGCCGCTGATGCTAATAGTGGCGCTGCCGGTCCAGTTGATCACACCCGCGGCGTCATTGGAGAAGAGGCCATCGCCGGCGAGGGTGTGGGTGGATGTGCCGCTGATGTTCAGCGTGCCCTGGTTGTGAAATTCGGCAGGCGCGGTCACTGTGATGCTGCCGCCGGTCCAGTCCACGCTTCCGGTCGTGTCATTGATGAAGGAGCCGGTGCCTGCATAGCCGGAAGTCACGGCTCCGAGGGAGATGATCATGTTTCCCTGGTTTCGCAGGATGCTGCCATCGGCAAAGGTGATGGTGCCTTCCAGATGGGTGAGCGTGGCACCAGCGGCATTGAGGAATTCGCCGCCGCCCGCCAGCGTCTTGGTGCCGGAACCGCTGATGGTGAATGTGTCCACGTTGGTGAGAGTGTTGCCCTGCGTGTTGATGATGGACTGGTCCCAGAACATGCCGTCGCCGGACACGTCCACCACCAGCCCGCCTGCGCCGATGAGCAGGTTGCTGGCGACACCGCCATTGCCGCTGGCACTGACGCGGACGCGCCCGGCATTCGCCGAGGAGCCGGTGATGGTGCCAGTCCACTGACCGGCGATGCCGAGGTGACCACCATCCGCCGTCCAGAGGGCTGCGGCATCGCTCGTGCCGCCAGAGGCGACATGCAGCACACCCGCGTTTGAGCGCAGTTCACTGCCTGCGGCGGCAATGATGTTGGAGACGCTTCCCGTGGCATCACGAAAAATGAAGCTAGGGTCGGTCCCGGCCACGGACTTCACCACGAGCCCCTTGTTTTCAAACACCCCGCTGGAAGTCGTCTGGATGTCACCGCGTTCCTGGAAGTCAAAAGTGCCGTTGTTTTCAAACGTGACCGTGCCGGTGATGATGAAGTTGTCGTTGGTGCCGCCAAAGACGTGGTTGAAAGTTCCGTTGTTGATGAACTTGCCGCTGCCGGCGAGGGTCACGTTGCCGTCAGCGCTGCTGTAGCTTGCGGTTCCGTTGTTGATAAGGTTGTTGCCGTTCAGCGTCAGCGTCGATGCACCACCGCCGAGCGTCAGCGTGCCTGCTGCCGCATTGGTCACGACCACCGTGCCGCTGAGCGTGGAGGTGCCGCTGATGCTCATCTGGCTGTTGTTGGTCAAAGCACCGCCGCCAGTGAGAGTGGAGGTGCCGGAAAACGTGGCCTGCCCGTTGTTCGTTAGCATGGTGTTGACCGTGAGAACGCCGGAAGCATTGACCGCGAGGGTGCCGGTGGCCCCGTTGATCACGGAGGCGGTGCCGCCGAGCGTGGTCGTGCCCGTAGTGACGGTCATGGAGCCGTTGTTCGTCAGGTCCCCGCCGTTGAGCGCCAGGGCGCCGCCGGTCATTTGAAAGGTGCCGGTGCTGCCATTCTCAAAACTGCCCGCTCCGGTCACCGTCGTGGTGCCGGTGGAAAGCAGCAGCAGTCCGTCGTTGCGCAGCGTGTTGCCGTTCAGGTTGAGCGTGATGGCTGTGTAGGCCGAGGAACCCAGTCGCAGCCCGCTGCCAGTGACATTGAGTACTGTCGTCGCGGCATCTGCGGTGAATTGACCGCCAGTCGTGCTGACCGGATTTTCATTGCTGATGAGAATCGTTCCTCCAGCGCTGGTATCGCTGACGCCGGTGAGTCCCGTCCAGCGACCGGAGAACGACAGCGTGGCTCCAGAGGCGGTGGTGAATGTGCCCGCGGTCGAACTGCCGCCTGCGATGCTAAGATGCCCGGCATTGACGGTGATGTTTCCCGTGTTCGAGAAGGTTCCGCCGCTGCTGGCGCTGGCAGGGAAGAGGTAGGACGGGTCGTTCGATCCGCCTACTGCACCTGCCGATTTCAGAAGGAGACCCGCGTTCGTGAATGACGAGCCGTTGTTGACCAACTGCAAATCGCCACCGCTGGCGAAGTCATACGTGCCGTTGTTGAGGATCGCCACGGCACCGCTGACAATGAGATTGTCTCCGCTGGTGGCGGTCGCATGGGAGAAGATGCCGGTCGCGTCGATCTGCAGCGTGCCGGTCGTGTTGCTGGTCAGGTTGCGGTTGGCGGCGGGCGTGAAGTGCAGCGTGGCTCCGGCGGGGATGTTCACCACGGCGCCATTGTTGATGCCCAGATTCCCAGCGTTCCAGGTGTCACCATCTGTGAGCGTCGTGTTCGTACTGATCGTGGTCCCGCCGACTTCGGCAGCTTGAAGATCACTGACAACGAACGACGCGGCGAGGCCAAGTACGGCGGCCAGAACGAAAGCTGAACGGGAGTGACACATGATGTCAACAAAAGCACCCTGACGGGCGGTCAAGATGCCGGTGGTTGAAGGTTGGGAGGTGTTTTGCCTTCCTCTGAGTCGAGAAAGACGGGTTTTGGTTCAATCGAGGATTTCGAGGGTGACACTCATCCCGCCTCTGTCAAACCTCGATGACGTCACTTGGCTGACTGCTTGTCCCGCAGCCCGCCATACGCCCTACTCGTGCCATGTCCTTGCCACGCGCTCAATGCGGAGCGCCTTGCCCGTGGCGGGATCGATGGTGATCAGCGCGCCATTAAGACGCACCGCCCCGCGCCCGACGCCGAAGCGCGTCGGCATCATCGTGTGAAACCGCTCAAGCACGGGCTCGATCTGGCTGCCGATGACGCTGTCCATCGGGCCGCACATGCCCGCGTCACTTTGAAAGGCGGTGCCCTTCGGCAGCACACGCTCGTCAGCGGTGGGTACATGGGTATGCGTACCGACCACACCGGACACCTTGCCGTCGAGGTGCCAGCCCATGGCGACTTTTTCACTCGTCGCCTCGGCATGGAAATCGACAAAGATCACCGGTGTCTCCTCGCGCAGTTTTTCCACGCAAGCGATGATGGCCGGGAAGGGATTGTCGAGCTGCTGGTTCATGAAGGTGCGGCCCTGCAGGTTCACGACGGCGACTTTGCACTTTTTTGACTCCAGAACGACGAAACCGCAGCCCGGCGTGCCTTCTGGATAGTTCAGGGGCCTGAGCATGCGCGGCTCCTCGCCGAGGTAAGGTACGATCTCCTTCTGATCCCAGATGTGGTCGCCGCTCGTGACGACGGCAGCGCCGGCCCGCATGAGGCTGATGGCAATTTTCGGCGTGATGCCGCGGCCACCGGCGGCATTTTCGCCGTTCACGACGACAAAGTCGATCATCAGCTCTTCCTTGAGCAGAGGCAGCAGCACGGAGATCGCCTTGCGCCCGGGTTCGCCCACCACATCGCCCAAAAAAAGGAGGCGAAAAAGTCCGTCCCCGCCGTCTGCCGTATTGTCGTTCATTGTGGCGCACTTAGTAGATGATGTGACGGCGGATCAAGTCTAGGATCACGAGATGATGAAACATGTGACACGCCGCCTGCCAGCCGTCATGCTGGTCTGGATTCACACCGGGCTTGGCGTGGCGCAGACGATCACACCTGCGCCCGTAGCACCTGCGGAGGATGCGGCCTCCCCTGAAAAAGGCCCTTCGGAAAGCATCCCGACCGCTCCAGAGCCCGATGTCCAAGCAGGACCGACGCGCCTGGACCGTCTCAGCCCGCTCGGTGCCAAACCCGACTGGCTCAAGCTGCAGGCCTTCCACCAAACGATGACCCGTGCGGAATTCGAGGCGGCGATGCGTGATATTTACACGGACACTTCGCCCCTGCCTCCGCCATGGAGGGTGGAGGCGGATGGCGTCGTCGTGAAGACGGGAGATCCTGCGGCGCCTGAAACGCGCATCGACTTCGGGACGCGTCCACAACCTCCCGGCACGGGCACACGAACGTGGCGGAAAACCGCCGAACTCCCTCCGCTCCAAGGCCGCCCCCTTCTCAGCGACATACATTTTGCCATTGATCCTGGACACATCGGCGGGTCTTGGGCAATGATGGAGGAACGCTTTCTCAGCTTCGCCCCGGGTGAGGCCATTCAGGAGGGAGCCTTGACACTCACCACCGCACAGGTTCTCGCAGAGAGACTGAAGGCCCTTGGCGCCTATGTCACGCTGGTGCGTGACCGACTCGAGCCCGTGACCGAACAACGTCCCGCCGACCTTCTCTCCCCCGCACGTCAGTTGCTTGTCGATGCCGGATTTGCGCAGCCACAGGAAACCTATAGCGGCCTGTTGGGAGATGAAAAAATCATCACCGTGCAGTGGCAGAGTGAAAAGTTGTTTTACCGGGTAAGCGAAATTCACGCCCGGGCAAAAAAAATTAACGAAAGCATCAAGCCAGACGTGGTTCTTTGCCTGCACTACAACGCAGAGGCGTGGGGGGCGGTCGCGTCACCGCAGTTTTCCCCGGTCAACCATCTTCATGTTCTGGTCAACGGCTGCTACTCTCCCGTCGAGACCGAACAGCAGGACGTTCGCTTTGAAATGTTCAGTCGCGTCTTCTCCAGAATTCATGAAGAGGAACTTCCCCTCGCCTCCGCCGTGGCGACCGGAATGAGCGCCGAGACGGGCCTGCCCGCCTACGTTTACACGACACCGAATGCGCGTCGTGTCGGTCACAACTCCTATGTTTATGCCAGAAATCTGCTGGCCAACCGGATTTACCAATGTCCGGTGATCTATCTTGAGCCTTTCGTAATGAATCATGAAGAAACCTACCGGCGGCTCCTCAATGGCCATTTTTTGGGTCGCACACTGATCTCTGGACGTGTGCAGACCAGTGCCGTCGAGGATTATGTGCGCGGAGTCGTGAGCGGCATTGTTTCCTACTACCAAAAAAATCGCGTCCCATGAGAGTGCTTGTCGCAGGCTGTGGCTTCGTCGGGGAGCGCGCCGCCGATCAACTTCACGCCTTGGGGCATGAAGTCATCGGACTTACTCATTCCGTTCAGTCATCACACCGGCTGAACGCTATCAAGCCCTGGAGGGTCGAATCCGCTGACATTACGAGTCGCACATCCGTCGAAGAACTCGCCGCGAAGATTGATGGCGTGAGCCTTGACGCTTTTATCCACTGCGCCAGTTCTGGACGTGGCGGCGCAGAGATGTATCAAGCTGTTTATGTCGATGGGATGAGGCACCTAGTCGACGCGTTTCCCCATGCCTTTGCCCTCTACACCAGCAGCACCAGCGTCTATCCTCAAGCGAATGGCGAGTTAGTTGACGAAGACAGCATGGCAGAACCAATGCGTGACACTGGCGGCCTGCTTCGTGAGGCTGAGAAAATAGCGCTGGCTGCCAATGGTGCTGTGGCCCGTCTGGCCGGCATCTATGGCCCTGGGCGCTCTTTCATTCTGAAAAATCTACTAGAAGGCAAAGCAGTGATCGAGGGAAACCGGGGCCATGGTCGATTGCTGAACCAAATCCACGCCGAGGACGCCGCCAGTGCCCTCGTTCACATCGTTTCCAATCGATGCAGCGGCATCTTCAACGTCGTTGATGATGCGGATTTTACCCAGCGGCAATGTCTGGAGCGACTGTGCATCATTTTCGGCGTGCATCTTCCACCCGAACGTGATCCTGATCCCGGTCGTAAGCGGGGGTGGAGTCACAAGCGTGTGTCCAACGCCAAGTTGCTCGCCTCAGGCTGGCGGTTGCGCTTTCCCACCTATTTGGACGCACTCTACAAGGATCCGGACTTGGCCTCGTCAATTTTGGATATTGTGGACCAAGGAGGAGTCGCACAATTGCCACGCCAGCCAAACATACTTTTGATCGGCCTGATGGGGTCGGGGAAATCCACCGTGGGACGAATTGTGGCGCAAATGATCGGCTTCCAGTTCATAGATACAGATGCATTGATCGTCGAAACAACCGGCCGGACGATACCTGAAATCTTTTCGGATGAAGGAGAAGAGGGGTTTCGCCGACGAGAGTCCGCCGCCCTGCGTTCTTTGCTCGGCAAACGAGGTTGTGTGATCGCCACTGGTGGAGGGATAGTTACGCGTTCGGAGAACCTCCCACTATTACGCCACCTGGGTTATGTTGTGTGGTTGGATGCCGATCCTGAGCGACTCGCCATTAGGACAGCCATGAACAACAACCGCCCTCTTCTGGCCGGTGAAGAGTCCCCAAAAGCAAAGCTAGAACGTTTGTTGATCATGCGAAAACCGTTGTACAAAAAACTGGCCGACCTGCGGATTCAAACCGCCGAACTCACGCCCCAGGAGACCGCCTACGGAGTGATGGAAAGCGCCCGCGTGTTCTTCGCCAAAATGAAGCCCTTAAAAGGCAATCAATAGCGGGGGGGAGCGCTCAGCAGTTCCCGTCGGTTTGTCCTGGTGAGCAACCGGTGCTC
>CAYVQY010000007.1:0-50238 GCA_964452755.1 uncultured Prosthecobacter sp.
TACGAACAGCAGAAGAGCAAATCCGAGCGCGACATGCTCGCCAACGCCATTCGCGACACCTTCCTCCAACTCACCGTCGCCAATGAGCAGACGCGCGAGGCCTGTCCCATCAGCGATCTCTTCCTCGGCGTCGAATGCGGCGGCAGCGACGGCTTCTCCGGCATATCCGCCAATCCCGCCATCGGCCAGGCCTCCGATCTCCTAGCCGCGCTCGGCGGTGCGCCTGTGCTGAGCGAGTTCCCCGAACTCGCCGGCGTGGAGCAGAGCCTCTGCGACCGCTGCGTCACCCCCGCGCTCGCCGACAAGTTCGTGCAGCTCATGCGCGCCTATGAAGGCGCCGCGCAGGCCTGCGGCTCCGGCTTCGATGCGAATCCGAGCCCCGGCAACATCCGCGACGGCCTCGTCACCGACGGCATCAAGTCCGCCGGTGCCGCGAAGAAGGGCGGCACGAGTCCTGTCGTCGATGTCATCGACTACGGCGAGCCCGCCCGCCAGCGCGGTGGCCTCACGCTCTGCTGCACGCCCGGCAACGACGTCGAAAGCACCACCGCCATGGCCGCCGCCGGTTGCAACGTCATGGTCTTCTCCACCGGCCTTGGCACGCCCACCGGCAATCCTGTCTGCCCCACCCTCAAAGTCGCCACCAGCACCGCCCTCGCCACCCGCATGGCCGATATCATCGACTACGACGCCGGTCCCATCATCACCGGCGAAAAATCCGTTCAGCAGGCCGGTGCCGACCTCTTCGACCTCATCCTCGCCACCGCCAGCGGCGACTACACACCGAAAGCTGTCGCGCTGGGTCAGGACGACTTCCTGCCGTGGAAGCGGGGCGTGTCGTTATAGACATCTGTCCGCACGATTTAATCCGCCTTCCGCGGCAGCCTCCTAGGCGGGGTTGCATCGTCACCAAAATATAACCGCTCAATCACGCTGATACCGCTGTGTGAAGCGAGTTTAAACTGGCGACGAGGTTCGACTCTGCCATCTCGGTTCCTTCGGTAGCCGGCACGTTCCAACCAATAAACATTTTCTGTCTCGTAGTCGAAAACATCAATAAAGAACTGATCAACTACGCGAGCCTTCAGCCAAGGATGCCCACCATATTCATAAGCACCAGCATCCGTCCTCACATCCTTCCAGTCTGGATTCTTGTATCGCCTGAGTGACTGAAGATGCATTTCTCGATATTTTTCGGAGTTTAACAACTCACGTTCCGTGGAGTAAAGAAGTGGCAAGTACCGCTTAACAAAGTCGTCTGATGCCCGACTATCCAGCACGGCGGCAATGGTCCGGCGTCCCAGTTGCGCAAAATAGTCATCACGATCGTATTCCCAAGTGATCAGCCATACAGTCCTTTTTGGGGTTCGAAATGGAAACATGCTCAATACTCAAACTGAAGCGTTGAATGACAACCAAATCTCCGGCGAAAGGGGGTATTTAGACTTGAAGCAGTGGCGCCCGAAGAATCCACTTGCCGCAAAGTCTCTCTCTTTCCCTGATTGCACCAATGCACAGATTGCTTGTTCTCATTCTCGTCACGCCACTGATGGCAAAAGACATCCCCGTCGCTGACGCAGCAGCCTTCGCGGAGGCAGCCAAAACCATCGCTGCGGGCGACACGATCATTCTTCAAGACGGCACGTGGACCGATGCACGGCTGAAGGTTCACGCGGAAGGCACGGCGGAAAAGCCGGTGACGATCAAGGCGCAGACGGCGGGCAAGGTGGTGTTCACGGGCGATTCGCGCGTCTCCATCGCGGGTGAGCACATCGTGGTGGACGGGCTGTGGTTTCAGAATCCGACGGGCGAGGAGGCGATTGAGCTGCGCATCGACTCCGATGAACTCGCCAACGACTGTCGCATTACCAACTGCGCGGTGACGAACGAATTGCAGACGGTTCCTGGAACTTCGGCGCGATTTGTCTCGATCTACGGAGCGCGGAACCGCATTGACCATTGCTACATCGCGGGCAAGACCAGCGAGGGCACGACGATGGTCGTGTGGCTCTCGAATGAGGCGAAGGATCAGGGGAAGCACCGGATCGATCACAACCACTTCGGTCCGCGGCAGAGACTCGGCAAGAACGGCGGTGAAACGATCCGCCTCGGCGACAGCAAGACCTCGATGCAAACCGCGGCGTGTGTGGTGGAGCACAACCTCTTTGAAAAGTGCGATGGCGAGGCCGAGTGCATCTCCAACAAGTCCTGCGGCAACATCTACCGCTTCAACACCTTCAAGGGTGTGTCCGGCACGCTGACGTTGCGCCATGGGAACAAGTGCATCGTCGAAGGCAACCTTTTTGATGGTGCTGGGGCCAAGGGCACGGGCGGAGTGCGCATCATCGGCGAATACCACGTTGTCACGGGCAATCACTTTGAGAATCTCACAGGGGACAAGGAGCGTAGCGCCTTGTGCATCATGCTGGGTATCCCGGACTCGCCTGCCAATGGCTATTTTCAGGTCAAACATGCTGAAATCACCGGCAACAGCTTCATCCAATGCGAGCACAACATCCTCATCGGCATGAGCGGTGACAAGAAGGCCACGCTTCCACCCCTTGAAACAAGGATCAGCGACAATTACATCGACACCAGCAAGGGCGAGGCTTTTGAGATCAAGTGCGCCGTCGATGGTGTGACCACAAAGAACAACAGTGATCGAAAAGGCGGGCAGTCCTGGGAATTAATTCCCGAACCGGCCGGCCCCGTCTGGTGGAAGTAGCTTCGATTGGCAATCGAAGCCGAAGCGCACGCTTGATTCGACTGCCAGTCGAATCTACCCAAACTCCATGCGCACCAATGTTCTCGGCACTCCGCTCACCTGCTGCTGTCGCCAGCCGATGACCGGTTTCTATCGCGACGGCTACTGCCGCACCGGTCCGGGCGACGTGGGCCTGCACACCGTCTGCGTCGAGGCCACGATCGAGTTTTTGATTTTCTCCGCCGCCTGCGGCAACGATCTCTCCTCCCCCGCCCCCGAGTGGGGATTTCCAGGTCTGGAACCCGGCGACCGCTGGTGCCTGTGCGTCACGCGCTGGAAGGAGGCGCTCGACGCCGGGGTGGCCCCGCCGGTGCTTCTTTCAGCCACGCACGAGTCCGCCCTGGAGTGGGTGGATCTCGACGATCTGAAGGCTCACGCCCTGAAGGAACCGGACACGGAATAGTCCGACGCTCCGCGTCCGAACAGCCTGCGCAGATTGTCTCGGATGATCTCAAACGAGCGCCGAACCACGCGCAAGATGCGCGGCAGCACCAGCCACAGCACGATCAGCGCGATGGTGAAGAGGCACAGGGCCACGACCGGCTTCAGAATCATGATGGCCGTTCCGGCGATCACGATGATGTCCTCGGTGATGCTCAGGGCGATGTTCGAGGCCGGCTCGGGAGAATGATTCGCCAGGAGCCGGGCACCAGCCTTCGCGCTGTGCGTGGTCAGCGCCGCTCCGCCAGCCAGCAGGGCACCGACGACCTCCATGTGCGGCGGCATTTCCCCTAGGGCCTGCATGGCCAGAATCGTGCCGCCGATCGGACGCACCAGCGTATGCACGCTGTCCCAAAGCGAATCGACCCACGGCACCTTGTCCGCCACGAACTCCACCGCATACAACACGCCGGCGGCGATGAGCACCCAGTCATGTCCGAGGGCTTCGATGCCCTGGAATTTCTCCGCCAGATGCAGCACGTCAAAGCGCACCAGCATGCCGGTCAGAAACACCGTGAGGTAGAGATTCAAGCCCGCCAGGGATGCGAGTCCCAGCGCCAAGCCAAGCTCTTCAAGAATTTGCATGCTACGGCTATACCACACCCGGTCGGAACGGTCGATGAACAAGTTCGCCGGGATTTTGGAACGACCGCCCCGGCGGCGGCAGCCTGCGGCCTCAGCCGCGCTTCGCCTTTTTCTCCTGCTTCGCGAGCTTCTTCTCTTTGGCTGTCTTCTGCGGGGACTTCTTCGTCTCTTTTTTAGCGTCCTTGGTTTTCATGGGAGTCGTGGGTTCGGATGACGCCGTTCTCCAGGACGGCATGGCGCGAGCCATCGCTGAGCACGGCCCTCTTGGCAATGCCAATCCATCGAACGCTGCCACTATCCACCGAAAGTCCAGGCCAGAATGCGGCTCTTCTTACGCCCCTGCGCCATGTCGATGATCCTCACCTCGACAGCCTTCACCTGCCGCAGGGATTTTTCCAGTCGCGACAGATGTTCGCTCTTCGAAACGAGCGTCGTGAACCAGCCGCAGCTCGCCGCGAATGATGCGCTCTCCTCGATCATGCGGCGGATGAAGGCCAGCTCACCGCCTTCGCACCAGAGTTCACCGGCCTTGCCGCCAAAGTTCAGCGCCTGCCGACTGATGCCGAGGTTGCGCCGCTTTCTCTGCGCGCCTGCCGCCGCCTCGGCAGAGGAGGCATGGAACGGCGGATTGCACATCGTCAGGTCAAAGCGTTCGCCGGGCTGGATGATGCCCTGAAAGCACTGCATCGCCGACTTCTGCAGTCGGCACTCGACAAGTTTCGCCACAGCGACGTTGACGGCGGCGAGTTTCTTCGCCCAGCGCCACGCCGCCGGATCCAGCTCCACACCGACAAAGCTCCAGCCGTATTCGCTGGCTCCGATGAGGGGATAGATGCAGTTCGCCCCCGTGCCAACGTCCAGCACGCGCACCTCCGGCCCGCGCCGCACTGAAATGAGATCCGCCAGATGATGAATGTAGTCGCTGCGACCGGGAATCGGCGGGCAGAGGCAGCCCGGCGGGATGTCCCAGTGCTGCAAACCGTAGGCCTGCCTCAGCAGCGCCTGATTCAGAGCCTTCACCGCCTGCGGATCGGCGTAGTCGATGCTGGCGTCACCATGCGCGTTCGGTTTCACAAAAACCGCCAGCGCGGGCGTGCCGGCGACGAGCTGCTGGAAATCGTAGCGCGTAAGGAAGCGGTTGCGCGGATGCAGGCCCCTCTTTGTGTCGGTCTTCATCGTTTTCCGCCTCCCGGCGGCGTGCGGTCATCGCTAAAGTATTTCTCGCTGCGGTAGCGCAGCCACACCCGGAGTACCTGCGGCACCTTTTCGCGCTCCGTCTCCGTGAGCGTTTCATATAGAACGATCGCCTTCTCACGCTCTCCCCGACAGGCGCGGTTGTTGTGCGCGTCCCAGTAGCTCCGCGCCACGCGTATGCGGCGGCACACCTCTTTCACGAGGGCGGCGCCGGAGAGCGGCTTGGCGTTGGCTTTCTTCTTCGCGGGCATGGAGAAATGATCGGGAGGGCAAACGGAGGGCCGGGCGGCCGGGAAGTCGAACATTTTTCCTCTCGCCTTCCCCAATTCTCCGGTCTATCTCGAACCGTGGAAGAAACCGATTATAAGGTCAGACTCGAGATTTTTGAAGGCCCGCTGGACCTGCTGCTCTACCTCATCAAGAAGGAGGAGATCGACATTTACAACGTGTCGCTGGAGCGCATCACCCGGCAGTACCTGGATTACATCGACACCTTCAAGGCTCTCAACATCGAGCTGGCCAGCGAGTTCATCGTGATGGCGGCCAACCTCATGTACATCAAAAGCCGCGAACTGCTGCCAAAGGATGTGCAGCCGCCCGACGAGGAGGCCGACGAGGACGACCCGCGCTGGGAACTGATCCGCCAGCTTGTGGAGTACAAGAAGTTCAAGGAAGCGGCCCAGTTCCTCGGCGTGCAGGAGGTGAAGGGCGACGAGCTCTTCGTCACGACGCCCGAGATGCCGGACCTGGATGCCCCGGTGGAAACGATGGGCCAGGTGGGCATTTTTGACCTGATCCGGGCCTTCCAGCGCATCCTGAAGCGCTTCGAAAATGCCAGCGACTTCCGCGAGATCGTCAACGACCGCTACACCGTGGCCGACAAGATCGAGCACCTGCTCGACATCGTGCCGGTGGGAGGAAAGGTGAAGTTTGAAGAGCTTTTCACCAGCGCGGCGAGCCGCGGAGAGGTGATCGTGACTTTCCTCGCGATGCTGGAGCTGATCAAACTCAACCACCTGCAGGTCGAGCAGGAGCAGCTTCTCGGGGAAATCGTCGTGGTAAGGCCGGCGGTTTAGAAATGACGAATGTCGTCGTTGGGGCTTCGATGTTGCCCTTATTTACCCTTCACCGCCGGAGTCGGAGGTTGAACGCGAGCAATCTGCGTGCTTGTCCCGAGCACCCAAAACAGGCCGCAGATGGAGCCGGTCAACAGCAATACCGCAACCACGGTCCAGAGACCGGGAAGGAGGGGCTTGCGGAAGCGGCGGCGTCTTGCCATGCGAAACTGTGACACGGCTTGCCGCACTCTGCCAGTGCGGCTATGATCGAAGATGCTTCCCTGGCTGAACAACGACCGCTTTCCCCTCTATCTGGCCCCCATGGCCGGGGTGACGGACGTGATTTTCCGCCGTCTCTGCAAGGAACAGGGCGCGGACGTGATGGTGACAGAGTTCGTCAGCGCCGAGGGCATCCTGCAGCGCGATGACCGCACGCGACACTACACGGACTTTGACGACGGACAGCGCCCCCTCGGCGTACAGCTCTTCGGCTCCGACGGCGTGCGCATGGGCGAGGCGGCGCGAAAAATCATCGACTGGAAGCAGCCGGATTTCATCGACATCAACTTCGGCTGCCCGGTGAACAAGGTGGTGTCGAAAAACGGCGGCTCTTCCCTGCTCAAGGACTGCCCGC
The DNA here is from genome assembly GCA_964452755.1 of uncultured Prosthecobacter sp. Classification (GTDB taxonomy): domain Bacteria; phylum Verrucomicrobiota; class Verrucomicrobiia; order Verrucomicrobiales; family Verrucomicrobiaceae; genus Prosthecobacter. The sequence continues at coordinate 6,677 of CAYVQY010000007.1, forward strand.
TGCTCGCCAGCGTGGCGCGTGAGGTCGCCAAGGCGGTGCCGATTCCCGTCACGGCCAAGATTCGCATCGGCTGGGACGCCACCCTCGTCAACGCCGTCGAAGTCGCGAAGATTCTCGAAGACTGCGGCATGCAGGCCATTGCCGTGCACGGGCGCACCCGGGCTCAGGGTTACACGGGCCTCGCCGACTGGGATGTCATCGGCCAGGTCGCGGATGCGGTGAAAATCCCGATCATCGGCAATGGCGACGTGTCCAGCGGCCTGGACGTGGAAATCCGCCGCGCCCAAACCAATGTGAAGGGCATCATGATCGGCCGCGCCGCGATGGCGAATCCATGGGTGTTCAAGGAAGCGAAGCACTACCTGGCCACCGGCACGCACACCGCCCCAGCCGGCGTGAAGGAGCGCTTCGAATTCATGCGCCGCCACTGCCGGATGGCGATCGAGCGCAATGTGCGCATGGAGGAACTGCAAACCATGCGGGCCATGCGCAACCGCCTCATGAACTACACCAAGTCCATCCCCGGCGGTAAATGGCTCCGCCAGCGCTTCTCGCAAATCGGCAGCGTCATGGAGCTGGAGGACATCTTCGCCGCGTATCTCGACCATCAGGCCTCGCAACTCTACGACCACACTTCCCAGGACACCCCTTCCCTCGCATGACGTTATCCAACCCCTGGTTCATCGCCGCCCTTGTCGGCGTTCTCGGCTTGTTTCATCTCGAACTGATCGCCACATTCCTCAACCTCGCACAGTTCCGTCACGCACTGCCACCGCGGCTAAAGGAGATATTTTCCGACGAAACGGTGCAGAAGGCCGGCGAGTATGCCGCAGCATCATCGAGAATTGATCTTCTTCGCAGCACGGCCTCCGTGGCGGTGATGATTGCCTTCTGGTGGGGGGGCGGCTTTGCCTGGCTGGAAATCTGGAGCACCGGCTGGGGCTGGAATGAAATTCAGACCGGGCTGGGCGTGATTGGGCTGCTCCTGCTCGCACAAAACATCATTTCCCTGCCTTTCGATGTCTGGGACACCTTCAAGGTCGAGGCAGAATTCGGCTTCAACCGCACGACACCAGGAACCTTCATCGCGGATCGCCTGAAGGGCCTGGTCCTCACGGCTGTGCTCGGAGGCCCGCTGCTGGCGCTGGTGCTGTGGTTTTTCCAGACGCAGGAACTCGCAGCACTCAACGCGTGGCTCACGGTCGCCGGATTCAGCATCATCATGGCCTGGCTCGCACCGCGGCTGCTGATGCCGCTTTTTTTGAAGTTCAAGCCCCTCGAAAACGGCCCCCTGCGCGAGGCGCTGCTCGCCCTCGCCGCGCGACTCGAATTTCCCGTCGTCGATGTGTCGGTGGTGGACGGCTCCCGCCGGTCCAGCAAGGCGAACGCCTTCCTCAGCGGCTTCGGCAAAAACAAGCGCATCGCCCTTTTCGACACGCTGATCGAGAAGCACTCGAGTGCCGAGTTGGAAGCGATCCTGGCGCACGAGATCGGGCATCACAAATGCCGTCATGTGCCGAAGCAGCTCATCGTAGGCCTGCTGGAAACCGGTCTGCTGTTTTTTCTGCTGCACGCAGCGCTTCAGTCTCCTGGATTCTTTGCCGCCTTCGGCGTTGCCGGCCAGCCGCTCGGCCTTGGCCTGGTGCTCTTCAGCATCCTCTACTCTCCCGCCAGCCTCGTGCTGGGCTTGATCAGCAGCGCCTCAAGCCGGAAGCATGAATTCGAGGCGGACGCCTTCGCCAAGACGGCCTGCGGGAGTGAACCTTTGATCGAAGGACTCAAAAAGCTCTCCCTCGACCACCTCAGCCACCCGAACCCTCACTCACTGACCGTGTGGCTGCATTATTCGCACCCCCCGATCGGCCAGCGGCTCGCGGCCTTGGAGGGCTGAAGCGCTACTCCATCCCGCCGATTTATTTGTGCCTTTGATAAATCAGGGGAGCCGCAGGCGTAGCCTCCGTCAACATCCCCCCAATAACACCCATGAAAAGCCCCCAGCGAGCTTCTCTCTTCGTCCTCGCCCTCACATCGTTCACTCTTTCAGCCGCAGGCGCGCCGGCGCCCGCACCAGCTGTAGGTGCTGCGCCTGCACCCGCACCGGTCCCTGGAGTGGACTTCGTCCGCGACGTGCAGCCCATTTTCGAGGCCCGCTGCCTTGAGTGCCACAATCCGAACAAGATCAAAGGCAAGCTCCTGATGGACTCCGCCGAAGCGCTGCTCAAAGGCGGCGACGCCGGCCCGGGACTCGTCGCTGGCAAGCCTGACGAAAGCGAAATCGTCAAGCGCGTCGTCCTGCCCGCCGATCACGACGACATCATGCCACCGAAAGGCGACCCGCTCAGCGCAAAGGAAATCGACGTGCTGAAGCGCTGGATCGCCGAAGGCGCGAAGTGGCCGCAGGGACTCGTGCTTCAATACAAGACCCCCGAACAGCGCAAGGCGCTGGCCGAGCTTCAGAAAAAGCTTCCGACGCTGAAGAACATCCAGATCCTCCCGGAACGCTACTCCCTCGAAACCAAGCGCGACTTCCACCGTGTCGTCGTGCTGGCCACGTTCCAGGATGCGACAACGAAGGACGTGACGGACGTCTGCGACCTCAAGGTCACCGACCCGAAAGTCGCCACTCTCGACGGCCTCACCCTCAAGCCCGTCGCGGATGCGGGATCCACGGAAATCATCGCCAGCATCGGCGGCCAGACGGTCAAGGCTCCCATTACCGTCAAGGACGGCACCAAGGATCGCCCCATCTCCTTCCGCCTCGACTGCATGCCGGTCTTCATGCGCGGCGGCTGCAATCAGGGCGGCTGCCACGGTGCCGCCCGCGGGAAGGACGGCTTCCGCACCTCCCTCTTCGGCATGGACCCGGCTGGTGACTACATCCGCATCACCCGCGAAATGCCCGGCCGCCGCATCAACCTGGCCATTCCCGAGGAAAGCAGCCTCATCGAAAAGGCCGTTGGTGCCGTTCCTCATTCCGGAAACCAGTGCTTCGAGCCTGACTCGGTGTACAACAAGAACCTCATCGAATGGATCGCCAATGGCGCGAAGGATGACGCCAAGGACGTCTCCACAGTCACCGGCATCGAGGTCTTTCCGAGCCAGATCGTCATGGAGGGCAAGGACGTCACCCAGCAGATCACCGTTCGCGCCACCTATTCCGACGGCACCGACCGTGACGTGACCAACCTCGCGCTGTTCATGTCGAACAACGATCCCACGGCCAGCATCAACAAGGACGGCCTCGTGACCTCCGGAGATCGCGGCGCGGCCTTCATGCTCGCCCGCTTTGACGTTTACTCCGTCACCGCCCAGGTGCTCGTCATTCCCGACAAACTCGAATACGAGCGGCCCAAGCTCGCCGAGACCAATTACATCGACGAGCTCGTCGATGAGAACCTCCATAAGCTGCGCATCCTGCCCTCCGACATCTGCACCGACGAGGAGTTCGTCCGTCGCGCCTTCATCGACATCGCCGGCGTCTTCCCACAGTCCTCCGACATCCGCGAATTCCTGGGTGACAAGAACCCCGACAAGCGCGCCGCACTTGTGGACAAGCTGCTGGAGCGCAAGGAATTCACCGAGCTCTGGGTCATGAAATGGGCCGAGCTGCTGCAGATCCGCTCATCCATCAACAACAACCAGCCCCCTTTCTACAAGAACGCGCTGCTCTACTACAACTGGCTCTCCGAACGCATCGGCAAGAACGTCCCGCTCAACGAGATCGTGGTCGAGCTGCTCGCCTCCTCCGGCGGCACCGTCAGCAATCCCGCGGTGAATTTCTACCAGACCGAGCTCGACCAGCTCAAGCTCACGGAAAACGTCGCGCAGGTCTTCATGGGCATGCGCATCCAGTGCGCCCAGTGCCACAACCATCCCTTCGACCGCTGGACGATGGACGACTACTACGGCTTCAAGGCCTTTTTCAGCCAGATCGGGCGCAAGCGCACCGACGACCCTGCTGAAGTCATCATCTACAACAGCAAGGGCGGCGAATCGAAGCACTTCCTCACCGAAGCCGTCATGAAGCCGAAGTTCCTCGGCGGAGAAACCCCGGAGATCAAACCCGGCGAGGACCGCCGCAAGGTGCTCGCCGAGTGGATGGCTTCTCCGCGCAATCCGTTCTTCGCCCGCAACATCGCCAACATCATCTGGTCGCACTTCAACGGCGTCGGCATTGTCGAACCGGTGGATGATGTGCGCGTTTCTAATCCGCCGTCCAATCCCGAACTCATTGGCAAACTGGCAGAGAAGCTGACCGAGTACAAATACGACATGCGCAAGTTTGTCCGCGACATCTGCACATCGCAGACCTACCAGCGCAGCACGAAGGTCAACGAAACCAACGCCGGCGACAAACTGAACTTCTCCCACGCCCAGGTCCGCCGCGTGCGCGCCGAGGTGCTGCTCGACGCCATCTCCCAGATCACCGAGACGCCGAACAAGTTCCAGGGGCTTCCGCTCGGCGCCCGCGCCGTGCAGATCGCCGATGGCGCCGTGTCGAACTACTTCCTCACCACCTTTGGCCGCGCCAAGCGCGAGTCCGTCTGCTCCTGTGAGGTCAAGATGGAGCCCACCCTCTCCCAGGCCCTGCACCTCATGAACGGCGACGCCGTCAACGACCGCATCAAGCAGGGACGCGTTGTCGCCAAGATGATCCAGGAAAAGAAGACCGACCGCGAGATTGTCGAAGACCTCTTCCTCCGCGTCTTCGGTCGCCTGCCGAAAGACAAGGAGTGGGACAATGTCCAGCAGGCCATCTCCGAGGATCCCGGCGGTCGTCAGCTCGTGCTTGAAGACCTGTTCTGGGCCCTGCTGAACTCCAAGGAGTTCTACTTCAACCACTAAGACTTACCAGGAACCAGTCCTTCCACCTCTTGAAGCGGGCTTCTCAGCCCGCTTCAACGTTTTAGGGCTGCATGCGTGGCCCGCTCTCTCGAACTCCAAACTGGTGCGCCCGTCAGGAATCGAACCTGAATCTGCGGCTTCGGAGACCACCATTCTATCCGTTGAACTACGGGCGCTTTCTTCGGGGTGCGATGTTTCGCATGGGCAGCCGTGGGCGGCAAGTCGTTTTCAGCGGGATATCGGCCATTTACCTGCTCATCAAAGAAGTTCACGCTTGGCAGCCCCGCTCTTCGCGGAGGCCTGGAACTTGTTCCAGCGGAAGGGCTCGATGACCTGCCCCCAGAACGACTTGGGCATCGCGGATTTGATGCCGATGTCCGCAGGCGGCCTGCGGGTGGTGTCATCGTAATAGGTGCCGAAGACGAGGTCCCACAGCATCAGGTTTTCGCCGTAGTTCTTGTTCCCCTCCCGCAGATCCATGGAGTGATGCCAGCGGTGCAGCGTCGGCGTGTTAAAAATGTAGTTCAGCCAGCCGCAGCGCACGCGGATGTTCGCATGAGTCAGGAAGCCGATGTAAGCAGTGATGGAGCCGAACCACAGCACCACGTCCTTCGGCGCACCGGCCAGCGCCAGCAGCGGAGCGGAGAAGATCATGCTCTTCAGCGTGTCGATGATGTGAAAGCGGCCCGTATTGAAGAACCACAGCTTCTTGGAGCTGTGATGCACGGCGTGGAACCACCACAGAGGCATCCATTCGTGGGCGATGCGGTGCGCCCAGTACAATCCAAACTCGGCCACGACCAGCCCAAGCACGACCTGGAAGAACATCGGCCAGTGATTCGGCCAGATTCCGGTGCCTTGCTCCCCGCCCACCACCGTGGCCAGTCCCAGCCACGTCAGCGAGACCACCAGCAACTGCACGAACGACTTCGTGAAGGCCGTGTGGACCAGGTCGGGGACTTCCTGCCCGTCAGACTTCAACCACTGCCGCTCATGCGGATGCATGCGCTCCAGCACGAACAGCAGGCCCGCCAGGCTGAAGTAGGTGATGTTGAACGCCAGCGGACCATTCCCGCTGGCGATGCCGATCCCCGTCGGGATGAGGGCGGCGACGAGGATCAATGGCCAAAGGAGGTAATCAAGCAGCGTGCGGAACATGAAGGTGTTTTCAAAGCAAGAAACCTGCGGAATTCCAGTGCGGATATGGCGAATGACATCTCACTGCTTGCACTCGAACGCCCCGCGTGTTCGATGCCCGCTCCCATGAAGTCCGTCATTGCCATCTCCCCCGGAGACCTCGCCATCCTCGACACGCCACAGCCGAGACCCGGCCCCTACCAGGCGCTGGTGCGCACGGAATGCGCCTGCCTGTGCAATCGCACCGACTCCGAACTGCTCGGCGGCACCTTCCCCGGCATGGAGGACAAGTTTCCCTTCGCTCTCGGCCACGAAAGCGTCGGCATCGTCGTCGAAGTGGGTGACAAGGTGAAAAACTTCCGCGTGGGCGACCGAGCAGTCGGCGGGCTCGTCTTCGACCTGCAAAAGGAGGGCGTGGACTCGGGCTGGGGCGGCTTTGGAGAGTTCACCCTGGCCAACGACCACGATGCGATGGTCGCCGACGGTGTGGCGGACGAGGAGCACGGCTGGGTCGAAGTTTTCGAGATTCAAACCCGCGTCGATGCCGACATCCCGCCGGAGGAAGCCGTTCTTCTCTGCACTTGGCGCGAGGTTCTCGGTGCCTTTCGCGATTTTCATCTTCAGCCTGGCGATGACGTGCTCATCTTTGGCGCGGGTCCCGTCGGCTTGAGCTTCGTGAAGCTCGGCCGACTCTTCGGACTTGGCTGGATCGGCATCGTGGACCGTCATCCCGACAAGCAGGCCAAGGCGCTTTCCTTCGGTGCCGACACAGCCTTCGCCCCCGGTGACAAAGCCATCACCGACCTCTCCGCCGCACGCGGCGGCAGAAAGCTCGATGCGGTCATCGACGCCGTCGGTCATCCGGACATCGTGCAGCAGGGTCTCCCGCTGCTGCGTCGCGGCGGCTCGTACTGCATCTACGGCGTGCTGACCCACGGCGTCCTGCACATCGACAAGTCGAAAGCCGACTTCAATTTCAACCTCTTCGTCCACCAGTGGCCCACCCGCCGCTACGAGAAGGAGTCCCAAGCCACCCTCTGCCAATGGATTCGCGAGGGCAGGCTCACCTCCGCCGACTTCATCACCCACCGCTTTCCCCTCGAAAAAATCGCTGACGCCTTCCGGGCCGTCAGCGACCGCAAGGTCATCAAGGCGCTGATGGAATACGCGTGAGGCGCCCGCTCACAGCTTCACTCGAAATACGTGTCCTCGTGGCTGTAAGGCGGAGCGCAGCAGCAGAGGAAGTGCAGGGTCTGTGAGGCGGTGATCTGGTGCCACGCACCCGGAGGGATGAGGACGGCGTCGCCGGGGCCGACTTCGCGCGTCTCGCCGTCGATCTCCATCGTCCCCCGCCCTTCCTGGATGAAGTAAAACTCCTCGCTGAGCTTGTGGTAGTGGCGCTCCGTCGGCCGACCGACGGGAACGACCGCTTCAGCTAGCGACTGGTTCCGCACGGGCGCGTTCGTCTTGTCCAGGATGCTGCGGATGGTGCTGCCGTCTTTGGTGGTGAAGGGATTCTGTTCGGAAAGCTGGTTGATGGTCATGACATGACTGTGTTACTGCTGTCATTCCCTATGGCGAACGGATTTCCTCTCGAAAACTGCACGGCGGTCATCACCGGAGCTTCGTCCGGACTTGGCGCGGAGTTTGCCCGGCAGCTCGCACCGCTCGCGCAATCGCTCGTCCTCGTCGCGCGGCGGGCGGAGGCGCTGGAGGAGGTCAAAACGAGTCTGGAAGGCCAAAAGGCGGCGATTTCCTGCTGCGTGGCCGATTTGGCGACGGACGCGGGTCGCGCGGCCGTGCCGGCCTTTTTGGAGGCGCAAGGCGTGAAGCCAAATCTGCTCATCAACAACGCAGGCATGGGCGACTATGGCAGTTTCTCCAGTTCCTCGACGGAAAGGACGCGCTCCCAGATCGAGCTGAACATCACCGCACTGACGATGCTCACGCATGCGCTGCTGCCGATGCTCGGGAAACCGGGTGGCATCCTGAACGTCAGCTCGCTGGCCGGCACGCTGCCGATGCCGGATCTCGCGGTCTATGCCGCTTCCAAGGCCTACGTCACCAGCTTGTCAGAGGCGCTCGCCGTCGAGCTGGCTCCACTCGGCATCACCGTCACCTGCGTCTGCCCCGGGCCGACACCGACGAACTTCGGCAAAAACGCCAAGCGTCCCAACGGCACGGACACCAATCGCGACGGGCAGGGCCTGCTGCGCATCCCGCCTTCGCAGGTCGTGGCCGAGGCCTTGCAGGCGCTGCGGAAAGGCCGGTCGTGCATCTACCCCGGCGTCGGCGTCTCCATCGCCTCGCGGATTTTCCGCCACCTGCCGCGAAGGCTGATGCGCGCGGTGCTGCGTCGGCGGCATGGCGGGGATTGAACGTTGCACAGCGACGCATGCCGGGATTAGTATCCGTTCGTGCGTTGTCCCGCCTGCCGAACTGCCGCCTTTGAAAATGATGCCGCCTGCCGGCAGTGCGGCTTCACGCTGGAGATGGCCGAGCGCGGGTTCGGCATCCCGCCCGCTCTGAGGGGACCGCTCGCGGACCCGGAGAATGTTCTCGGCAAGCTGGAGCGCCGCGCCGCCGTGCGGGTCATTGAGGACGTGGAACGCCGCTACCCTCAGATCGGCATCGCCGCCGTGCTGCTGCCCGTCCCCGAGCAAGCGCCGCTCTCTCCCTACGCCTTCTGGATTTTCAATCGCGCACAGCTTTCCAGCGCGGTGGAAAAAGGCGGCGAAAATCGCCGCGTGATGTTCCTCATCGATCTGGAAACGAATCGCGGTGTGGCGATGGTCGGCTACGGGCTGGAGCCCTTCATTCATGACAAGCACCTGCAAAACTGCCTCAACGCCGCGCTCATCCCACTGAACCGCGCCCAGTATGGCCGGGCCATCGAGGCCTTTGTTCGCGAGTTCGAGCGGCAGCTTCAGGAAATCTGCCGCCTGCTGCCGAAGCAGTTCGGACTGGTGGATGACGACCAGTGGCGGGACGCCACCCAGCCGCTGGAGGAAGCCCTGCAGCCGTTCGAAACCCCCTACTGAATCACGATGAAACGACGCCACTTTCTGCATGCCGGTCTGGCAACCACGCTGGGCGGCTTTTGCGAAGCTGCGGAGCACCTGCCGCAACGCGTCACCTTTCTGGGCGAGGAAAAATTTCGGCAGCTCGTCGCGCGTGCCATCGCCGAAGACTGGGCCTCCCTGCCGATGGGCGCACGTGTGGCGCAGTTCGGTCTGGGAATGCGCGGCACGAAGTATGTGGGCTGGACTCTGGAGATCGACGACCGCGTGGAGTCGCCCTCCGTGAATTTCAACGGCCTCGATTGCTGGACCTTCTTCGAGACCGCGCTCGGTCTGGCACGCATGATTGCTGACCGGAAACGCGGCTACTCCCCCTCCGACCTGCTGCGCCAGATCGAGTGGACACGCTACCGCGGCGGCGTCTGCCGGGGGAACTACCTCGACCGCATCCACTACCTGGATGAATGGTTCACGGACAATGAGCGGCGCGGCAACATCCGCTACCTCACGCGGGAGATCGGCCCGACGGTCAGAATGACGGGACGCAGCAATGACGAGATGTCCCAGAATCCAAAGCTCTACCGCTACCTGCGGGCGAATCCCGCGCTGGTGCCCGCCTTGAATCACATCGAGCGCCAGCTCGAGCGCGTCCCGTTTGACTACATCCCGAAGGACCGGGTCGAGGCCTGCGAGCCACGCATTCAAAGCGGCGACATCATCGGCATCGTCACGAACCGCCAGCACGTCTTCTGCTCGCACGTCGGGCTGGCCCTGCGCACGAGTGACGGCGTCTGCAGGCTCATGCACGCCTCTTCCACGCAAAAAAAGGTGATCGTGGACAAGGCGATCCACGACTACCTACACTCGACGAAAAGCCACGCCGGCATCGTCGTGGCGCGTCCGCTCAAGCCGTGAGCCTGGCGTGACGGTAGGGCAGTGCGGAGAGCCGGCTGCTGCAAGGCCCCGGCGTCTCCACCCACAGCATGCGGGCCGCGATCTTGTCGTAGGCGCGTCGATGCGCCACGGCTGCCTTCACGGCGACGAAGGACATCTTTTCCACGGCGACGCCCTGACTGTGCCACTGGCCGAGATCGAAGGGCGGCGTCTTCACACTCGTGATGAGAATCGTGATGCCAGCATGCTTCACGACCGCGCAGCGGCCCATGTCAAAGCGGTCGCCACTCATGCTGGCGAGATGGCTGTTTTTGTCCTCCAGTTCGAAACGACCGTCTCCGAGTGAGACCAGCTCCACCTCCAAATCGAGCGGCCCCTGGTCCAGCCGGCTGCCTTTTCCGCCAAGGCGGATGCGACGCGCACCGCCTTCCAGCTCGCGTATGGATTCAGGATCGCTGATGCAGACGGCGGCGTTTTCGATGCCGTGCCGGATCAGCACACGCAGCAGGCCGGTGCCGTCTCCGGGCGCACCGCCGCCGATGTTGTCCGACGGCTCCACGAGCACCGTCAGCCCCTCCGGCGGCGGATTGAGCGAGGCCATGACTTCCCCGGCGGGGGGATCGCTGACGCCGCCGAGGTGCGCGAGTTCGAGCGCACGCCGGCAGAGCGCGTTGAGCTTTTCAGTGGCGTCGCCCGTCGTGCAGGCCACAAAGCTGACGCCCGTGTCCGGCGTGTCTGCGAAGCTGAAACCCGCCACCACGCTCATGGCCCACAAAGCGTCGTCGCTCTCGAACTGCCGCGCCATCACCTCCAATGACTGCATCGGATCATTCGCCGTACCGGTGCCCGTGGGCGGCCAGATGATGCCGGGCTGCCCCAACTGCATGCGCGGACGTCCGCCGCCGGTAAGGCAGCGCTGCAGCAGGCGCGCGGCGGTCAATGCGGCCTCTCGCGCGTCGGTGTGCGGATTTTCACGATAGCCGACGAGGCCGTCGGCCAGTTCGGCCATCGCGGGGGAAAAATTCGCATGCAGGTCGAAGACACCAAAAATCGGCGCCTGCGTGTGCCGGCGCAAACGGCGCAGGATTTCGCCTTCGACATCGAGAATCGTCTCCGAGACCATCGCCCCGTGCAGCACGAGGTAGATCGCATCGAAATCGGCCTTCGCAGCCGCGGGAGCCAGGTCGCTCCAGAACTGCTCGACGACCTCGTCCGCGGCCGTAGCGGAGGGCTGGGCGCGGTAGTCGACCGCCGGAATGATCTCCCAGCCAAACCTGGCGGCGATCTCCAGCACGCCTCCGAGCGGTGATGCACCGCCTTTGCAGTCGAGCATTTCTTCGCCGCAGCGTACCTCGAAGTCAGCGAGCGGAGTCACCCCTTCGAGAAAGGTGTGCGTTTCATGAAAAAGGCCGGCGAGCAGGATACGGGGCATGGCAACGAGATTAACGCACGATCACCCGTGATCCTGGCCGTATAAGCGTCGGCAGGCGGATGGCATCCCAGTTTGCAAAACGCACACACCCGGCACTGCGGGCGCGGCCGATCGTACGCGGCAGCGCCGTGCCGTGCAGGCCGATGCCCGACTTGCTGATGCCGCACCAGATGATGCCCACCGGGCTGTTCGGCCCCGGCGGGATCTGATAGGCCTCGTCACCGCGCACGCCCTGCTCCAGGAACTGCTTGTCGTAGCGGAAGCTCGGCGTGTTCATGATCGTCTTCACCGTCCAGTCCCCCACCGGGATGAATTCCGCCTTGCCCGGCGTGATCGGAAAAGCCGCCAGCATCATCTCCTTGGCACTGTAAACGGCGGCCATCCGCTCCATCGTGTCGATCACGATGGTGTGCGAGCTCAGGGTCGTGTCCGTCTTGTAGCTCTGCATCGGCTTCACGTCCTCGATGCGGAAGGAGGGCACGTTCGGCACGACCACGATGTCCCCCGGCTTCAGGGCCGCCATGCTTTTCTGCGGATTGATCTGAGCCAGGAAGCTCTCATCCGTGTGGAAGCGCTCGGCGATCAGTTCCTCCAGGCTGCGGTAGGCCATGAACTTGAATTTCGCCTGCTCCGCCGGATCCTCCGGCAGTTGCGGGTTCACATACGCCAGCAGGTTCTCTCTGATTTTGTAGGCCGCGTAGGGCACCGGCACCTCCTTTTCCGCCGCCTCCTTCACATGGCTCCAGTTGTAGATGTCGCGGTGTCCGTGCGCGTAGTTGTAGTTCACCACGGCCTTGTAGGTGAACTCGCCGATCGCGCCGTCCAGCTTGCCTGGCCCGAAAAGATTGCGATCCAGGAAAATCTGGATGCGCAGCGCCGTGTCGCGATCCCTCGGCACGGTGGCATCATCCTGGCCGGGTCCCGTATCTTGGGCACCGGCCGTCACGGCCAGCGCCGCAATGAAGAGCAGGGTTTTCAGCATTGCCGCATGCTAAAGCAGCCCGGCGATTGAGCAAGGCGACGCGTCATCTTGAGATACGACGACGGCGGAATAATCCGCTCAGCCTCAGAACGTGATGCAGAGGACGAGGGGGGATTCATACTTCCCATCCATCCCATCTGGAAGCCCCGCATTCACATCCTCAAAACGCCCAGCGATACGGCGCGTTGTGGATCAGCTTGCTCTTCGGATACGCGGAGATGCGCACCTGGTTCTTCGAGTTCCCGCTCAGCAGCCACACGTTCGTCGCATCCTGCGCATGCAGAAAGCCGATGTGACCGCTGCCGGCCTGATCCACTGTGAGCGGCTGGAGAATGCAGATAGCGCCATAAGTCGCCGCCACAGGCCGCCCCCAACCCCACCAGTCGGAGACGCGGGCACTTCCCTGCGGCTGATAGCCGGAGCGCTTGACGCACCAGTTCACAAACGCGGCGCACCAGGCCGTTTCGTCCTTCAGCAGGCCACCGCTCAGGCCACAGCTCTTCAAATACTCAATGATGCGCGGATTGTCCCCATCCGACCACTCCTGCACGCCGACCTCCATGATGGCGATCTGCATCCACGGCGGCGGCGCGGCGAAACTCGTCGGCGCATTGGCGACCGGCTCTGCCGGAAGACCGGTGACCACGCCGTTCACATTCACGATTTGTCCTGGGAACAGCACCTTCCACTTTCCCGTGCCCCAATCGACCATGTCGGGATTGATCTTCTGAAACGCCGCGAGCGTCATGTTGAACTTCTTCGCGATCTTGGTGGGATTATCGCCCGGCTGGACAGTGTATTGGGACATGGTGTCACCATGGGCAATGCACCGCAAAAAGCCAAGCTCAATGAAGCCTACCCGATTCTCCTCAGGCCGACAAAAACCAGCGTCGGCTTCCCCTCCTCCCGGGCCTGCGCCAAATCCACGCTGAACTCAAGCTGCCAGTCGTTCAGCTCCTCGGGATCGACGAGCACCTGGCACACACGCCATGTCTGACCGTCCTCCGCCGGCTCCACATAGGTGTGGCGGCCGTTGCGGGCTTCATTGTCGAAGCGGAGGCGCTCATGCTCAGCGTAATAATCCTCCAGCTCCGGCACATTGACCGCTCCCGTAACGAGCTGCCGCATGAAGCGGAAAATCTCCGTGCGGATGAGCGCGGTGAACTCGCGCTTGTTCCGCGTGATGTCAGGGGCCTGTTCCTGCTTCTCCTGCACCTCGTCCGGCTTGTAATTCGGATCACGCATCTTTTCCCACTCATCCAACAGACTGGAATCCGTGCCGCGCAGCACACCGGCCAGCCACGCCTCCATTTCCTGCACGGCCTCCGTCTTGAAGCTGTCCGGCACGGTCTGCGCCAGCACCTTGTGCACGCTGCCGAGGTGCCGCAGCAGCACGCCTTCGGCGCGATGCAGGTCGTAGTCGTTGATGTAGTCGGCGAAGCTGCGGAAGTTCTCGAACATCTCCCGTGCGATGCTTTTCGGCCGGATGTTTTCCTGCCCGACCCACGGGTGCGCTTCGCTGAAGGCATTGAAAGTGTTGTAAATGAAATCGCGGCAGGGCTTCGGATACTCCAGCTCCTCCAGCCTCGCGATGCGCTCCTCATACGGCACGCCCTCGTTCTTCATCGCCGCCATCGCCTCGTCCTTCACCTTGCCGAGTTGACGACGCAGGATGAGATCCGGATTCTCCAGGATCGACTCGCACAAAGTCATCACGTCCGCCGCAAAGTCCGGTGATGCGGGATCGATCAGCGCCAGCGCGTCGATGAGGTAAAGCGACAGCGTGTAGTTGAGCGAGAAATCCTCCTGCAATTCCACATTGAGCCGCAGCTTCGTCCCGTCGGCATCGCGCCGCGCCGTGGGAATGATCTCGACAATCTTCCGCTGCACCAGCGCCCGAAAGAGCTGCCAGCCGCGTTTTCCGTGCTCCCTCTTCGCCTTCACCGTCTCATGTGAATCGGCGATCAATTGGTGCATCGCCGCGCAGCCGTCACCCGCACGGCTCAGCACCTGCAGCAGCATCCCGTGCGAGACTTGGAAGCGCGACACCAGCGGCTCGGGAGCAGCGTTTTGCAGCTTCTCGAAGGTCGCTTCATTCCAGCCGACGAAACCCTCCGGCGGCTTCTTTTTGACCATCTTGCGCAGCTTCTTCGCATCCCCGGCGGCCTTCGCCTCCATCTTGGCATTCTCGACGATGTGCTCGGGTGCCTGGCACACGACGTAGCCCACATCGTCATAGCCGCGGCGGCCTGCGCGACCGGTGATCTGGTGAAAATCACGCGCCGTCAGCATCGCCACCTTCTCACCGCTGTACTTGCTCAGGCGTGTCAGCAACACGGTGCGGATCGGTACATTCACGCCGACGCCCAGCGTGTCCGTGCCGCAAATGACCTTCAAGAGCCCCTTCTGCGCGAGCTTTTCCACCAGCACGCGATACTTCGGCAGCAAGCCGGCATGATGGATGCCGATGCCGTGGCTGAGGAACTTCTTCACCTCTTTGCCATACGGGGTGGTGAACTTCGCCCCGACCATCAGTTCCTTGATCGCAGCCTTTTCCGCCGTGGTGCAGAAATTCAGGCTCATGAGATCCTGCGCCGCCTGCGCCGCGTCATTCTGCGAAAAATGGACGAGGTAGATGGGAGCCTTGTTCCCCTCGACGAGTTCCTGCAGCGTCACGTCCACCGAAGTCTGCACGTAACTGAACTCCAGCGGCACTGGACGCTCAAAAGAGGCGACGATCGTCGTTTCAGCCTTCGTCAGGCGCGTGAGTCCCTCTTTGAAAAACTCCGTTCCACCCATCGTCGCCGACATCAGCAGGAAGCGCGACTGGCTCATCGTCAGCAACGGCACCTGCCAGGCCACGCCTCGTTCGCGGTCCGAGTAGTAGTGAAACTCGTCCATGATCACCTCGCCAAACGGAGCCTCGGCACCATCGCGCAGGGCGTAGTTCGCCAAAATCTCCGCCGTGCAGCACAGGATCGGCGCATGGCGGTTCACCGTCGCATCCCCCGTCGCCATGCCGACATTGTCCGGACCGAAGTCACGACAGAGCGACAGGAATTTTTCATTCACCAGCGCCTTGATCGGGCAGGTGTAAACCGACCGCCGACCCTGCGCCAGCGACCGAAAGTGCATCGCCAGCGCCACGAGCGACTTACCCGAACCTGTTGGCGTGTTCAGGATCACATTCCGTCCGTCAAACAGCTCCAGGATCGCCTCCTCCTGTGCCGGATACAGCTCCAGCTTCTTTTCAGTCACGTAATCGAGAAACGCCGCCAGCAGCTCGTCATTCGAGGAGTCTTTCGAGGACGGAAGTCGGCGTATCAACGGGTGGTCGGACATGAAGCGCCACCCATCGCACAGCAATCAAGGAGCGCGAGCATGGCGACGCATGCCCGCCACTTTTTCAAGAAGGCACCGTCGCATCCCGCGCTCCAACTCAAATCGGCTCCACGGGCAGCCACTTGCGCTCCGCCCAGCTTTGCAGGCCGAGTTCGGCGAGTTGCACGCCTTTCGCGCCTTCGCGCAGGGTCCATGGGAAGGGCGCATCGCACACCACATGACGGAGGAAGGCCTCCCACTGGATTTTGAAGGCGTTGTCGTAGGTCGTGGCGTCCGGGACCTTCTGCCAGCCTTCAAAAAAGTTGATCGGCTGCTGGATGTCCGGGTTCCAGACGGGCCGCGGGGTGACGCCGCTGCTCTGCGCCCAGCAATCACGCAATCCCACGATGGCGCTGCCGTGCGTGCCATCGACCTGCATCGTGAGCAGATCATCGCGGCGTACTCGCACGGTCCAGGAGCTGTTGAACTGGCAGATGACACCGCCTTCGCACTCGAACGTGGCGTAGCAGGCGTCGTCGCTGGTGCAGGCGTATTCATTGCCGCGCTCGTCGATGCGCTTCGGGAGATGCGTGGCTCCCATGCAACTGACGGCCTTCACTTTGCCAAAGAGATTGTCGATCACGTAGCGCCAGTGGCAGAGCATATCGACGATGATACCGCCTCCGTCCTCCTTGCGGTAATTCCACGACGGGCGCTGCGCCGGCTGATCGCCATCTTCACCCGTGAAGACCCAGTAGCCGAACTCACCGCGAACGCTGAGGATGCGGCCGAAGAAGCCCTGATCCTTCAGCAGCTTGAATTTGCGAATGCCGCTGAGCCACAGCTTGTCCTGCACCACGCCGTTTTTCACACCCGCGTCTTCGCAGAGCTTCGCCAGGCGCAGCGCTTCTGCGGTTTCCACAGCCGTCGGTTTCTCGCAGTAAATGGCCTTCTTCGCCTTCACGGCCATTTCGACAAAACCGGCGCGTTGCAGCGTGCCACTGGCGTCGAAAAAGATCTCGTCCTCGGGATTCGCGAGCGCCGCAGCGACATCCGTGGTGAAGCGGGTGACGCCCGTGCGTGCCGCGAGTGCCGCGAGCTTGTCGTGATTGCGACCAGTGAGGATCGGATCCGGCATGATGACGAGGTCATCGCCCACTTTGAGCCCGCCTTGATCGCGGATCGCCTTGATGGAGCGGATGAGGTGCTGGTTGGTGCCCATGCGTCCGGTGACGCCGTTCATGATGATGCCGATGCGTTTTGTTTTCATGTTCTCAGTTCTCAGTTCTCGGTTCGCAGTTTGTAGTTCGGGCTTCAGCCCGTTCAGGTGTTGTTGGAATAAATCTGACCGTAAGCTTCGGCGATCTTGTCGAGAAAATCGCCCTGATCGCCGCTCCACCATTTGTGAGAGAAGATTTCGACCTCGCGATGGCCGGTGAAACCGGTGGCGTCCACCCAGTCGCTGATTTCGCGGATGTTGATGCAGCCTTCGCCCATCAAGCCGCGGTCGTTGAGGAGATCGGTGGTCGGTGTTTTCCAATCGCAGATGTGGAAGGCATGCAGACGGCCGGTTTGACCCGCGAGATCGATTTGAGCCTTCAATTCCGGGTCCCACCAGACGTGATAAACATCCACCGCGATGCCGACGGCCTTCGGCGAGCCGAGCGCATCGCAGATTTCATGCGCTTGACGCATGGTGTTCACCGCGCTGCGGTCATCGGCATACATCGGATGCAGTGGCTCGATAGCGAGTTTGACACCCGCAGCCTCGGCTGATGGCAAAACGGCGGCGATGCCATCGGTGATCTGTTTGCGGGATTCGATCAAACTTTGCCCCGGAACGGCTCCGCAGACCAAAACGATGAGCGGAGCGCCGATGGCGTGCGCTTGCTCGATGGCCAGCAGATTGTCGTCGATGGCTTTTTGGCGATCCGAGGCCGATTTGGCCGGGAAAAAGCCTCCGCGGCACAAACTGACGATTTCCATGCCTGAATCTGCCGTCTGCCGCTTCACGGAGCTCAGTTCACGACCTTCGAGCGCCTGCCGCCAGATCGTAATGCCGCTGACACCGCGCTTCGGGAACTCGCGAAGGCATTCCTCGATGCTGAGAGGCTTGGTGGTGATGGTGTGGACGCAAAGTCGCTGCATGGGCTGACGATGACATCGCCCGTCGATAAGAAAAAGATCATTTTACGATGAAGTGCATCACAAATAACGATGCCTCATGGAACTGTATCAGATCGGCTACTTTATCGAGATCGCCCGCCAGAGGAGCTTCACCCGCGCTGCGGAACGCCTGCGGATGGCGCAGCCGGCGCTCAGCCAGCAGATGAAAAACCTGGAAACCGAACTCGGCACGGAGCTGCTGATTCGCGGGCACAAGGAAACGCAGCTCACTGCGGCGGGAAAGGCCCTGCTGCCCCGTGCGGAGGCGCTGCTGGCGCAGGCGGAAGCCGCCAAAGTGGTCGTTTCCGATGTGGCGGGGCTGCGCGGCGGGCGGCTGGTCATCGCTGCGATTCCGAGCGTGAGCGCCTGCCTGCTGCCCACCGTGATCCGCGAGTTCAGTCGGCTGCACCGCAAGGTGGCGCTGCAATTGATCGAGAGCAGTTCGGAGCGCGTGGCCGAAAGTGTGGAATCTGGTCAGGCCGACATCGGCTTTCTGCAACTGCCGGCCAGCAAGACGGCTTTCAACACGCAGGTGATCGTCACGGAGCCGTTCGTGCTGCTCGCAGCCAGGAAGCACCCTGCGGCCAAGCAGCCGGCGGTGATGCTGAAGCATCTGGCGGGCGAGTCCTTCATCTTCTACAAAGGCCGCGCCCGCGACACGGCGCTGGAGGCCTGCCGGAAGGCCGGATTCGAACCGCGCATCGCCTGTGAGAGCGGGGAACTCGAAACGGTGCGGGCACTCGTCACCGCCGGTCTGGGCCTGGCCATCGTGCCGCGGCTCGCGGCTGGAAATCTGCCCGCCACCATCCAGGCGATCACCATTCGCGAACCCAAAATGCAGCGTCAGATCGCCGCCATCTGGTCGAAAGGCGCGATCCCCTCCCCTGCTGCTGCGGAGCTGCTTTCCCTGCTCGACTCCCGCCTTGCATCTTGACAGTATCAACCTCCGCCTCCTGGAATCCCCCATGTTTGCCCGTATCAACAACGCCTTCGCACTCTGGCTGGCCATCGGACTGGCATGGGCGTGGCTCGTGCCTGCACACTTCACATGGTTTCGCGCCCACATCCCGCTCGGGCTCGGCATCATCATGCTGGGCATGGGATTGACGCTGCACTTCGCCGACTTCCGGGATGCGCTCAAGACGCCGTGGATCGCGCTGCTGGGCATGGTCGCCCAGTTTGTCATCATGCCGCTGGCGGGATGGGCGGTGGCGGGATGGATGGAACTTTCCCCGCCGCTGGCTGTCGGCCTGATCCTCGTGGCCTGCTGCCCGGGCGGCACCGCTTCAAATGTCATCACCCATCTTGCCGGCGGAAATCTGCCGCTCTCAGTGCTGATGACGGCCTGCTCCACCTTCGCCGCAGTGGGGCTCACACCGCTGCTGATGGATCTCTACGCGGGGGCGCAGGTGCCGGTGCCCGTCGGTGACATGCTGCTGGACATGGCCACGGTGGTCCTCCTGCCTGTGCTGGCCGGGCTGCTGCTGAACCACTTCCTCGGCGGTGCGGTGAGGAGGATCGAGCCTGCCACCCCGCTGGTGAGCATCTTTTTCATCATTCTCATCGTCGGCGCCATCGTCGGCGGGCAGAAGAAGGCGGTCTCGGATTCCGCAGGGAGCCTGCTGCTGGCAATCTTCATCGTTCACAGCGTCGGCTTTGCCATGGGATACCTGATCGCGCGTGTCTGCGGACTCAGTGTCCGGGATGCGCGCACCGTCTCCATCGAGGTCGGCATGCAAA
This sequence comes from uncultured Prosthecobacter sp., assembly GCA_964452755.1. Classification (GTDB taxonomy): domain Bacteria; phylum Verrucomicrobiota; class Verrucomicrobiia; order Verrucomicrobiales; family Verrucomicrobiaceae; genus Prosthecobacter. Next base: position 26,214 of record CAYVQY010000007.1, read on the forward strand.
ACTCCGGCCTGGGTGCGAAACTGGCGGCCACACACTTCACGAATCCACTGACGCCCCTGCCGGCGGCTCTTTCCGCCGTGTGCCACTGCATCATCGGCAGCGCTTTGGCCGCGTGGTGGCGGCGCTGCAAGTGAGCGGACTCAGCCGAGTTCGCTGACGGGCCGGGGCGTGAGATCAGCGGTGCCCTTGGGAAACATGCGACCACGGGCGGTGAGGATCTCAGGTTCATCAGCGGTGACGAGCACAACGTGCTCGTAGTGAGCGCTGGGCTTGCGATCCTGAGTGATGACGGTCCATTTGTCGGCCAGAATGCGAGTCTTGCCTGTGCCCATGTTGATCATGGGTTCGATGGCGAGGGTCATCCCGGCTTTCAGGCGCGGACGCTCGCCTTTTTTGCCGTAATTGGGCACCTGTGGTTCTTCGTGCAGTTTGCGGCCGACGCCGTGGCCGACGAATTCGCGGACCACGCTGTAGCCGTGCTTGGTGACGTGGTTTTCGACGCTGTGGCAGAGATCGCCCAGCATCCAGCCGTCGCGGGCGAAATTGGCGGCGATGTGCAGGGACTCCTCGGTGGCGGCGAGGAGGTGGAGAGTCTCCTTGGCGACGTTGCCGACAGGGACAGTGAGAGCGTTGTCTCCCACCCAGCCGTCAAAATGGACGCCGACGTCGATTTTCACGACATCGCCGTCCTGAATGACGCGCGGTCCGCCGATGCCGTGCACGACCTCCTCATTGATGGAGATGCAGATGTGGCCGGGGAACTGGCGGTAGTTCAAAAAGGCGCTGGTGGCGCCGCAAGCTTTCATCTCGGCGGCGGCGAGACGGTCGATCTCCGCCGTGGTGACACCGATCTGGACTTCGGCAGCGGTCTTCAGCAGAACGTCGCGTGCGACCTGACAGGCGCGGCGGATGGACTGCTGCTGCGCCCCGTGGCGGATGGGAATGCTGCCGTGTTTCATGAGGGCCACGAATCGTGCGAGCAAGCTCACTGAACGGACAGCTTGTACACGACGCCCACGAGAACGATGACGGCGAGGCCGACCCACATCCAAACGAGGGTGGTGGCGTCCATGGTGCGGGAGCCCTGCTGGAGACGGTCCACACGACCGCGGATGCGGCCCTTCTTGAGGAAGCCGTCGTAGTGGCTCTGTAGGAGATGGGTTTCCACCTGGCGCATGACATCGAGCACGACGCCGACGAGAATCAGCAGGCTGGTGCCGCCGAAGAACTGCGCGGCGGAGCTGGAGATCTGCATGAGGCTGCTCACGACGCCCGGCATGACATAGAGTCCCGTCAGGAAGATCGCACCGGCGAAGGTCAGTCGGCTCATGGTGAAGTCGAGGAAATCTGCCGTGGGCTTGCCCGGGCGGATGCCGGGGACGTAGCCTCCACTCTTTTTCAGGTCTTCGGAGATCTGCGTGGGCTGGAACATGGTGGCGACCCAGAAGTAGCTGAAGAAGAAGATCAGGAAGGCGGACACCACATAGTAAACCCAGCCGCTGCTCATGTAGAGGGCCATTTTTTGCACCCAGTTCACGTCCTTAAAGAGGGAGGCGAGGATGGTCGAGGGGAAGAGCAGGATGGCCTGCGCAAAGATGATCGGCATGACGCCGGAATAGTTGATCTTCAAGGGCAGATACTGCGTCTGGCCGCCATAGACCTTCCGGCCGACGACGCGCTTTGCATAAGTGATGGCGATGCGGCGGGTGGCCTGGGTGAGGGCGATGACACCGGCGATGACGATGATCATGAAGCCCATGAGCAGTACGAGGGTGAAGGCGCTCTTCGGATCGGCCTTCTCACTGCCGACAAAGGTCTGCCAGACCTGGATGAGTGCGCCGGGCAGGTCGGAGACGATGTTCACGCAGATGAGGATGGAGACGCCGTTGCCAATGCCGCGCTCGGTGATCTGCTCGCCGAGCCACATCATGAGCATGGTGCCTGCGGTGATGGTGATAACGCTGGTGACGACGAATCCGAGGCCGTAGTTCGGCACAAGGGGCCGACCGCCGAGACGGTCAATGGCGTCCTGCAGGCCCGCCATGAGATAGTTCTGACCCGGATCGGCGAGAGACTGCGCAAGCAGCGTCGCCTGGAACACGCAGAGCACGATGGTGGCGATGCGGGTGTACTGGGTGATCTTCTGGCGACCGCCCTCCTCACGGGAGAGCTTGGTCAGCGGGGGCCACACGGCAGTCAGGAGCTGCAGCATGATGCTGGCGCTGATGTAGGGCATGATGCCGAGGGCGAAGATGGCGCAGTTTTGCAGACCGCCACCCGAGAAGATGTTCAGCAGGGCGGCCACCTGGGCGGCGCCGGAGGAGCCGTCGCCGGCCTTGTTATTGATCCACTCACCGAGAACGGTCGGATCAATGCCCGGAAGCGTGATGGAGGTACCGATGCGGACGATGACGATCATCGCCAACGTGAAGAGAATGCGCGAGCGGAGTTCGGGGACTTTGAAGCTGTTGGCAAAGGCGGAGATCATGGGAGGAGGCGGTAAAAGAAGATGGGCCGGGCGTTCGGCGAGCTCAAAGGCTGCGCGAATACCGGCCCATCAGGTGACTGGGTCAGAGAAGAATCAAGCGGCGATGGAACCGCCGGCTTTTTCGATCTTTTCGCGGGCCGCGGCGCTGACTTTCGCGCCTTCGATGGTGAGCTTACGGGAGAGTTCGCCACTGCCGAGCACTTTGATCGAGTCGCATGAGCGGGAAACGAGCCCGATCTCACGAAGAGTAGCCTCGTTCACGACAGCACCGTCCTGGAAAGCTTCGTTGAGTTCGCCAACATTGACGACCTCGAAGACTTCCTTGAACTGGGCGTTGTTGAAACCTTTTTTCGGCAGACGGCGGTGCATTGGCATCTGGCCGCCTTCAAAGCCGGGGCGGATGCCACGACCGGCGCGCGCCATCTGGCCCTTGTGGCCCTTGCCGCAGGTTTTGCCTTTGCCGGAGCTCTCGCCGCAGCCGAGGCGCTTGCGGCGATGCTTGGAGCCGGGGCGGGGTTTGACGTCTTGGAGTTGCATGGGAATTCTTTGGTGGACGGTTGTCTAAAGGGAAATCAGAGCGCCTTGCGCTCCTTGATCTGCTTGCCGCGCGAGCGGAAGATGTCATCGGCATGGCGCAGGGCGCCGAGGGCCGCGAGGGTCGCCTGAACGATGTTGGCGTGATTGCTGGAGCCGAGGGACTTGCCGATGACGTCTTTGACGCCGGCGGCTTCGAGGACGGCACGGGCGCCGCCGCCGGCGATGATGCCGGTACCCGCCGTGGCAGGCTTGAGCATGATGAATCCGCCACCATGTTTGCCGGTCACTTCATGGGGAATGGTGCTCCCCTTGAGGTTGATGGAGAAGCGGTTCTTACGGGATGCCTCGGTGGCTTTCTTGATGGCATCGGCGACTTCGTTCGCTTTGCCGAATCCGCAGCCCACCTTTCCTTCAGCGTCGCCGGAAACGACCAGGGCACTGAAACTGAAACGACGACCGCCTTTGACGACCTTGGCGCAGCGGTTGATGTGAACAACCTTCTCCACGCCATCAACGACGCGTGAATCACGGTCATCGCGGCCACGAAAGCCTCGCGGTGTCGGGACAAACGGGGCGGGAGCGGCGGCTTCGGCTGCGGCGGGAGCTTCGACCAAGGGGACCTCGGCTTCAGGTGCGGGGCTGACTGTTTCTTCGGCCATAATAAATCGGATAAGTGCGGCGGTTTAAAATTTGAGGCCCTTTTCGCGGGCGGCGTCTGCAAGAGCCTTGACCTTGCCGTGGTAAATGAAGCCTGCGCGGTCGAAAACCACGTCGGAGACATTTTTAGCCATGGCTCGTTCGGCGACGGCGGCGCCGACCTTGGTGGCGTGTTCGATGTTCGCCTTGCCCGGCCCGTAGCCCTTCTCCTTGGTGGAGGCGGAAACGATGGTCTTGCCGGCCTCGTCGTCGATGACCTGGGCGTAAACGTTGTTGTTTGAGAAGTACACGGCGAGGCGTGGACGCTCGGCGGTGCCGGAGAGCTTGCGGCGAATGCGCTTGTGAATGCGCTGGCGGATTTCTTTACGGTTTGGGGCAGCCATGATGTGCGGCGGAAAAAGGGTTTACTTGACGGACTTGCCGGCTTTGCGGCGGATGTGTTCACCCGCATAACGCACGCCCTTGGCCTTGTAAGGCTCCGGCGGGTAGTAGGAGCGGATGTCTGCGGCGAGCTGGCCGACGACCTGCTTGTCGATGCCTTCGATGGCGATCTTGGTGTTTTCCGTGACGGTCACCTTCACCCCCTTCGGGATTTCGTGCAGACGGTCGTGCGACTGGCCGAGTTGGAGATCGATGTGCGACCCCTTGACTGCGGCGCGGAAACCGACACCGTGGATTTCAAGGTTGCGGACATAACCCTGGCTGACGCCGATGATCATGTTGCTGAGAAGGCGCTGGGTGGTGCCGTGGAGGGCGCGCACATGGCGGTCTTCGGACTCGCGGGTGACGTTAATTTCCTTGGCGTCGCTGACGACCTTGACGCCGCGGGGGAGGGTCCAGGCGAGTTCGCCCTTGGGACCCTTGACCTGTACGGAACGGTCGCTGCCGATGTTGATGCTGACCTTGTCAGGGATGGTGATGACTTGTTTGCCTACGCGTGACATGGGGGTGGTGCAGGTTGGGGGTTACCAGACGGTGGCCAGGAGTTCGCCGCCAACGTTGGCCTTGCGAGCCTTGGCACCGGTCATGATGCCGCGGGGCGTGGAGAGAATGGAAATGCCGAGACCGCCGAGAACGCGGGGGATCTCGTCACTGCCGACATATTTACGCAGACCGGGCTTGCTGACGCGGTCGAGTTTGCGGATGACGGGGTTCTTGTCCTGGTACTTGAGCTTGAGCTTGAGGCGCGGGTGCGCGGCGCTGGTGTCCACTTCATAACCCCAGATGTAGCCTTCTTCCTGCAGAATGCGGGAAAGCTCGGCCTTCATCTTGGAAAACGGGATGAACACATGCTCCAACTGGGCGGAGCTCGCATTGCGAATGCGGGTGAGGAAATCGGAAATCGGATCGTTCATGACTCTAGGTGGGTCCTGGGTTCTGTATTATGCGGCCGCCTGGGCGCCTTCATCTGCCTTGGGCTGGGCGGTACGGGTGCGGAAGGGCATGCCCAAAACACGTAGCATCTCGCGGGCGTGGTCATCATTGTTCGTGCTGGTGACGAAGGTGATGTCGAAACCGAGGGAACGCTTGATCTTGTCGAGTTCGATTTCGGGAAAGATGGACTGGTCGTTGACGCCCAGGGTGTAGTTGCCGCGGCCGTCAAAGGCGCGGGGCGCCACGCCGCGGAAGTCGCGAATGCGGGGGATGGCGGTGCGAACGAGGCGCATCATGAAATCATACATGCGCGGACCGCGCAGGGTGACTTTCACACCGACGCTTTCACCTTCGCGGAGTTTGAAGTTGGCAATGGCTTTCTTGCTCTTGGTGACGACGGGCTTCTGCCCCGTGATGAGCGTCACTTCGTTCACAGCGTCTTCAATAGCCTGCTTGCGCTCAGCCTGGCTGCCGACGGCGCAGTTAACCACGATTTTCTCGAGCTTCGGTACTTCGTGGATGTTTTTGAGAGCGAGCTGCTCTTTGAGCTCGTTCTTCTTTTGTTTGTAGAGTGTCTGGAGGGTGTGTTCCATGGTTCAGTTTCGGGCTGTGCCGCCTTTCCCGCAGGGTTGCCGCCTTGTGGCGGAACGAAATGCGGGGGGAGGCAAATGGGGGGCCGTGGATTTAGGCTTTAGCCTTCTTCTTGGCAACTTTCTTTTTCGCGGTCTTCGCTGGCGCATCGACGCGCTTCACGTTGGAGATGTGGATGGGGGCTTCTTTTTCGGCGAACCCGCCCGCTTGGTTTTCCTGGCTGGGCTTGATCGCTTTCTTGATCATGCGGACGCCTTCGACGATCACGCGGCTTTTAGCCGGCTGCACTTCGAGTACGGTGCCCTGGGCACCCTTGGCGGCGCCGGAGATGACGACGACGGTGTCGCCTTTTTTGACGTGGGTCTTGATACGGCTCATGATGTTACAGCACTTCGGGGGCGAGGGAGACGATCTTCATGAAGTTCTTGTCGCGAAGCTCGCGGGCGACCGGACCGAAGATGCGGGTTCCCTTGGGGTTGTTGTCTTTGTCGATGATGACGATCGCGTTCTTGTCGAAGCGCAGGATCGAACCGTCAGCGCGACGGATAGGATGTGCGGTGCGCACGACGACGGCGCGGACGACCTCACCCTTCTTCACCGCAGCAGTGGGGGTCGATTCACGGACGTGGGCCGTGATAACATCACCAACATAGGCGAAGCGGGTGTTCTTCTTGCCGAGCACGCCAATCATCTTGGCCATGCGGGCTCCGGTGTTGTCGGCCACCGGAATGGCGGATTCCATTTGCAACATATGCTGTGTCTCCTGCTGTAGGTTCGGGGGTTGGGGAAATCAGACTCTTAGTGCTTCTGGACCTCGATGAGCTCCCAGCGCTTCAGTTTGGAAAGGGGACGGGTCTCCGCGATGAGCACCTTGTCGCCTTCCTTGGCCTGTTCGGTTTCATCGTGCGCGAAGAACTTCGAAGACCGGCGGACGATCTTCTTGAACTGCGGGTGGGGAACGCGGCGTTCGACCTTGACGACAATGGTCTTCGACATTTTGTCGGAAACCACGACGCCTACGCGGGTCTTGCGCACGGCTTTCTTTTCGGGGGTGGGGGCGGCTGTTGCCTCGTCGCTCATGGGTGTGGGAATAGGTTCGGGGTGACTGGCCGGCATCAGGCGGTCTTCTGGGCGGCGCGGGAGCGCTCGGTGATGATGGTCTCGATCCGGGCGATCTCGCGGCGGATGTGGAGAAGGCGGGCCGGGTTTTCAAGGCGACCGCCGCCGGTGCTCTGCTGGATGCGCAGGTTCAGCGCCTCCTGCTTGAGTTCGCGACGACGAGCGGAAAGCTCTTCGACGCTGGATTCACGGAGTTCTTTGATCTTCATAATGGGTTTCGCAGTTCGCGGTTCTCGATGCGTCAATCCTACTTGTGGAGGCTTTCACGGGTCACGAAGCGACAGCGGAGGCCGAGCTTCGTGTTGGCAAGACGGCAGGCTTCGCGGGCGGTTGCCTCGTTCACGCCGGAGATTTCAAAAAGAACGTGTCCCGGGAGCACCACGGCCACCCAGAATTCCGGGGAGCCCTTGCCTTTACCCATTCGGACTTCCGGCGGACGCTGGGTAACGGGCTTGTGTGGGAAAATGCGACAGAAGACCTTGCCCTTACGCTTGAGGTAACGGGTGATCGCGACGCGGCAGGCTTCGATGTGGATGTTCTTGATCCAGCCGCGTTCGAGCGTCTGAAGTCCGAAATCACCAAAGTCGAGCTTGTTGCCGCTGGTGGCGTTTCCACCGCGATTCCCACGCTGGGACTTGCGGTATTTAACTCTGCTGGGAAGGAGGGCCATAAGATGAAATGACGAAAGGGTGAATAACTATTGGCAGGTTAGGCTGCGGGAGCAGATTCAGGGCTTGGAGCGGGAGCGGGGGCACCACGACCACCACCAGGACCTCCTCTGCCGCCTGGACCACGACGGTCGCCACGATCATTGCGGTCACCGCGCGGGCGACGATCGCCGCCGGGGCGGGAAACGCCGGTTTCAGGAGCGTTGCCGCGGTTCATCCAGCACTTCACACCAATGATGCCGTAAACAGTGCGGGCTTCGGCGAAGCCGTAGTCGATCGGGATACGCAGGGTCTGGAGCGGCACTTTGCCTTGGCGATACCACTCGGCGCGGGCGATGTCAGCACCACCGAGACGACCGGCGCAACGGAGACGGATGCCATCAGCACCCATGTCCATGGCGGTCTGCACGGAGCGCTTCATGGCGCGGCGGAAGGAAATACGGCGTTCAAGCTGCACGGCGACAGATTCGGCGACGAGCTGGGCGTCAAGTTCAGGCTGTTTGATTTCGAAGATGTCGATCTTCACCTGCTTGCCCCCGCACATCTCGGAGATCTTCTGGCTCATCACTTCGATTTCCTGGCCCTTGCGGCCGATAACAAGGCCCGGACGCGCGGTATGAAGAGTCACGCGAACCTGGTTCCATGCGCGCTCGATGACGATCTTGGAGATGGCCGCCTGCATGAGCTTCTCCTTGAGATACCCGCGAATGGCAAGGTCGCTGTGCAGCGCTTCGGTGTATTCCTTTTCAGGCGCATACCATTTCGAACGCCAGTCTTTCGTGACGGCGAGGCGGAAACCAATCGGATTTACTTTCTGTCCCATAAGGTGAGGTGCGGTTCGGGGGCTTAAATTAGGCGGTAGCTTTTTTGGATTTCGGAGCCCGCTTTTTAGCCGGGGCTTTCTTTTTGGAATCCTTGCCGGACTCTTCTTCCACTTTCGGTGCGCCGATGACGACGGTGATGTGCGTCATGCGCTTCTTGATCGGGGAGGCGGAGCCGCGGGCGCGCGGCAGGATGCGGGAAAGGGAGGGGCCAGGGGTCGCGGTGGCCGATTCGACGATGAACTCGGAAGCGTCCTGTTCGTGGTTGTTTTCGGCGTTGGCGATAGCGGAACGAAGGGTCTTACCAACAAGGAAGGCGGCCTTCTTCGGGGTGAAGTCGAGAACACTGAGCGCCTGGGAGACGGGCATGCCGGTGATGGCACGTGTAACCTGGCGGGTTTTCTGCGAGGAAATCCTGGCGTATTTGAGGACGGAGCGGACGGACATAAAGCGGAGGGTTCGGGGCTTCTTCGTTAGAGGGATTTGCTGAGATCGACACGGCCACGATCCCCGACACGGACGGGATCAGCGGCGCTGGCCAGTTCCTGCACCACGGCACCGCAAACGGTGTTGCGAACTTCGGTGATGAGGACTTTGGCAATGGGTTTGTCTTCGCGATAAATTTCGAATGGCATGCCGGGTTTGACTCCGTTGCGCGCACCGATAGAGAGGACGGCAATGCCAAGGTCGGCCTTCAAACTGACGACGCGGGCATTCTGCAGATCGGCCTGTGGTTGACCGGCCTGGCCTCCGCCTGCTTGCATCAGTGCAGAATCCGCAAGCGTGATGGCCTTGTTGACACGGTCAGCTGCGGCGGGATCGGCACTTGGTGCCGCCTGCAGCAGACCCATGCTGGCTTCGGCCACTTCGATAAGGGCGGCGGCGAGTGAGTCGCGCTGCTCTTTGATGATGCGGAGGTCGGAGAGGGCGGAAAGCAGGCGGTCCTGCGTTGCATCCCTGGAAGATTCAAGGGCACCGATGCCGAGGCCTTCGAGGAGGCCGCGCAGTTTTTCATAGCGGTCCTTGAGCTCTCCACTTTCTGCATTGGCTGCGGCGGCGCTTTGGGCGAGTGCGTCGTTGCGGTCCTTTGAGGCCGCGACCTGGGCTTCAAGAGCCTGGATCTTGGCCGCCGCGACCTGCAACGTGGTGTGCAGCTCCTGCAACTCCAGCCTGTCATCGGCACGCACGCCAACCGAACCCGCCACGAAAAGCAGCGAGAGGACGAGTTGGACTATGGAGGTGCGGAACGACATGGAATCGGCGAAGAAGGGAGGTTACTTGGCGGCCTTGACGGTGACGGAGCCGTGAGACTTGAACAGACGGGTGATGGAGAACTCGCCGAGACGGTGGCCGACCATGTTTTCCGTCACATAGACAGAGACGAAGTCCTTGCCGTTGTGAACGAGGAAGGTGTGGCCGACCAGGTCGGGAGTGACCATGGAGGAGCGTGCCCAGGTCTTGATGGGGCGTTTCTGCTTCGCGTCGTTGAGCTTGTCCACCTTGTCGAGGAGGGCTTGCTGAACGAAGGGGCCTTTTTTGAGGGAGCGTGCCATGAGTGGGTGAGTGAAGGACTGGATTATTTCTTGGCGTGGCGGGACTGAACGATGAGCTTGCCGCTGGCCTTCTTGGGCTGACGGGTCTTTTCGCCCTTCGCATGGCCCCAGGGGCTGAGAAGATGCTGACGGCCACCACCGGACTTGGAGCGGCCTTCACCACCACCGTTCGGATGGTCGATGGGGTTCATGCACATACCACGGACCGTCGGGCGGATGCCCTGCCAGCGGGTGCGGCCGGCCTTGGCGCTGACCACGTTCATGTGCTCCACGTTGCCGACCTGGCCGATCGTGGCGTAGCATTCGGAGAGGATCTTGCGGATTTCACCGGATGGCATGCGGACGAGGGCGTACTTGCCTTCGCGGTTGGAAAGGATGGCGGCCTGGCCTGCAGCGCGGGCGACGACACCACCGCGTCCCGGCGTGAGTTCGATGTTGTGAATCGAGGTGCCGAGTGGGATCTTGCTCAGAGGAAGGGCGTTGCCGACTTCCGGAGCAGCCTTTTCACCGGCCATCACAGAGGCGCCGACGGCGAGGTTGTTCGGAGCGAGGATGTAGGCGCGCTGGCCGTCCTTGTATTCGACTAGGGCGATGCGGGCGGAACGGTTCGGATCGTATTCGATGCCCACGACCTTCGCGGCTTCGTCACGACGGACGCGCTTGAAATCGATCAGACGGTAACGCTTGTCGTGACCACCACCGATGTGACGGCAGGTGATGCGACCAGTGTTGTTGCGTCCACCGGAACGGCGGAGAGCGACGGTGAGGCTCTTCTCCGGAGAGTGCTTGGTGATCTCGTCGAACGAGTTCCACTCCTTGTAGCGATTGGTGGGCGTGGTAGGCTTGAATGTTTTCAGCGCCATGACGGTGGGATGTGTTAAAGGTTTCTGCCGGCGGGTTTGGGACCCGGGTTATGCGAGATCGAGTTTTTCGCCCTCCTTGAGGCGGACGATGGCCTTCTTCCAGTGATTCGTGCGGCCGTAGTCGGCGCGGCGCTCACGGCGGGCTTTCCCGTCGTAGTTGGCGGTGCGGACTCCGGTGACTTTCTTGCCGAGGAGCTTTTCGACGGCCTGCTTGATGTCGATCTTGGTGGCATCGACGTCGACGGAGAACACGTATTCGTTGTTCTGCTCGCCGAGCAGGGTCGCCTTTTCACTCAGGCGGATGGTTTTGATGACTTTATGAAGGTCTTTCATGATCAGGCGGTCCTTTTGGCAAGAGTTTCAAGGGCGTCACCGGTGACGACCACGCTGCGGTAGCGGAGGAGGTGTTCGGCGTTCACGTCGTCAGCGGAGATGAGCTGGACGTTTTGGACATTGCGGCCAGCGCGGAAGGTGAGCTCATCAAAGCCTTTGCCGATGAGCAGGACGTTCTTGGCGGTGGTGAGACCGTTGACGGCAGCGATGAAGCTCTTGGTCTTGCCGTCGGCGATCTGGAAGTTGGTGGTGGTGAGCACTTCCCCGTCGAGGATACGGGAGGTCAGCGCCGCACGGAGTGCGAGCTTTTTGGTTCCCTTGGGGATGGCCTTCTTATAGTTGCGGGTGTTGCGGGGTCCGAAGACCACGCCGCCGCCCTTCCAGATTGGGGAGCGCTTGCTGCCCATGCGGGCGTTGCCGGTGCCCTTCTGGTTCCAAAGCTTCTTGCCGGAACCGGCCACTTCGGAACGGTTCTTGGAATGGGCGTTGCCTTGACGGCGGTTGGAGCGGTAGGCCACGAGAGCGTCGCTCAGTGCCTGGGAGCCCTTGTAGCCCTCGGTGAGTTGAATGTTCGCCTGTTTGGCGGCTTCAGCGGAAAGTATGGTCGCGGACATGGTTCAAATCCTCCTGTTTATTTCTTGGCGACGGCCTTCTTGCCGGGGCGCACGACGACGATGCTGCCGGTGTTGCCGGGAACAGCGCCCTTGATGAGAAGCACACCCTCTTCCGGGCGGCTCTGGACGATCACGAGATTCTGGGTGGTGCGGCGGACGACACCGTCATGCCCGGGCATCTTCTGGTTTTTCCAAACCAAGCCCGGCGTGAGGCGGCAACCAATGGAGCCAGGACGACGATGCATCATGTGACCGTGGGACTGCGGCTGGCCGGCGAATCCGTGGCGCTTCACAACGCCCTGGAAACCCTTGCCCTTCGTGGTGCCGATGACATCAACGATCTGACCGGCCTCAAACAGGCTGGCATCGATCTTGGCGTCTTCAGCCGGGAGAAGGTCGTCGCTGGCGAAACGGAATTCCTTCACGATGCGCTTCGGCGTCTCACAGCCGTACTTCTTGAAGTGACCGAGGAGCGGCTTGGTGACGCGATCAGGCTTCTTCTGATCGCCATAGCCGATCTGAACAGCGCTGTACTTGTCCTTGCCGTCGCCGCGCTTCACCTGAAGCACGGTGTTTCCGCTGACGTCCACGACGGTCACGGCGACTGCGTCGCCCTTGTCCGTATAGACCTTGGTCATGCCGAGTTTTTTACCAATCAATCCGAGACTCATAAGTATGTCCTCCAGTAAAATTAGATCTTGATGGTGATGTCCACGCCGGATGGGAGGTTGAGCTTCTTGAGCTCGTCCACGGTGCGGGAGGTGGGGTCCACGATGTCCAGCAGGCGCTTGTGCGTGCGGATTTCGAACTGATCCATCGACTTCTTGTCGACGTGAGGAGAGCGGTTCACCGTGTACTTCTCGATGCGGGTGGGCAGCGGGATGGGGCCGGCGACGCGGGCGCCCGTGCGCTTCGCGGTTTCGACGATGTCTGCGGTGCTCTTGTCGAGCACGCGGTAGTCATACGCGCGGAGGCGAATGCGGATGCGTTGATTAGTCATGACAGGGGTCCGTGTTAAAAAGGGTTCAGTGCTGGTGCGGGAATCAGGCGTTTCCTCCGCGTTGTTCAACAATCTGCTCGACGATCTGCTGCGGCACCTGCTCGAAGTGAGAGGGCTGCATCGAATAGCTGGCGCGACCGGAGGAAAGGGTGCGGATGGCGGTGGAGTAGCCGAACATTTCAGCCAGAGGGACTTCGGCGCGCAGGATGGCGGTAGTGCCACGGCTGTCGATGCCCTGAATCTTGCCGCGGCGACGGTTAAGGTCACCCATGATGTCGCCCTGGTAGTCTTCCGGAGTGGAGGCTTCCACAGCCATGATCGGCTCAAGGAGAATGCACTTGGCCTTCTTGAGAGCGTCCTTCACGGCGAAGATGCCGGCCATTTTGAAGGCGTTTTCGTTGGAGTCCACGTCGTGGCTGGAACCGTCAATGAGGTCGATGTGCATGTCGATCACCGGGTAACCGGCGATGATGCCGTTGAGAGCGGCCTCGATGCAGCCTGCCTTGGCCGGATTGATGAATTCCTTCGGAATGGTGCCGCCGACGACCTTGTTTTCGACGACGATTCCGGAACCTTTTTCGCCGGGGCGGACTTTGATGATGACGTGGCCGTATTGACCGCGACCACCGGACTGCTTGACGAGCTTGCCTTCGCCGTCGGCCTCCTTGGTAAGGGTCTCACGGTAGGCGATCTGCGGCTTGCCGGTGTTGGTTTCGACCTTGTGCTCGCGCTTGAGGCGGTCGCAGAGAATTTCGAGGTGGAGCTCGCCCATGCCGGCGATGATGACCTGGCCGGTTTCTTCGTCGGTCTTGACGAAGAAGGTCGGATCTTCTTCCGAGAGGCGCTGCAGGGCGTTGGCCATGCGCTCCTGGTCGCCCTTGGTCTTCGGCTCGACCGCCATGGAAATGACGGGCTCGGGGAAGGTTGGAGGCTCAAGGAGAATGTCGAGGCTGTCGTCACAGAAGGTGTCGCCGGTGCGAACATCTTTCACTCCGACGAGGGCGGCGATGTCACCCGAGTAGCAGGTATCGATATCCTTGTGAACGGAGGCTTGGATCTGGATGAGACGGCCGACACGCTCGGACTTGCGGGTGCGCGGATTGTAGATGGTGTCGCCCTTCGAGACCTTGCCGGAATAAACGCGGAAGAAGACGAGGCGGCCAAACTTGTCGGACCAGAGCTTGAAGCCGAGGGCGATAAACTTGCCGTTGTCGTCCGGAATGGCTTCGATTTCATTCTCCGGTTCGTCCACCACATGACCTTTCTGGGGGGCGATGTCGAGCGGGCCGGGGAGGTAGTCGATGACCGCGTCATTCAGATACTGGACGCCCTTGTTCTTGAACGCCGAACCACCCGCCATCGGAATGATCTTGTTGGCGATGACTGCGCGGCGGAGGCCAGCCTTGAGTTCCACCGGAGTGATGGGCTGCTCTTCGAGGAACATCATGCCCAGTTCGTCGTCGGCGCTGCAGACGGCATCGAGCAGTTCGTCATAGGCGGCCTTGCCGATCGCCACTTCGTCACCTTGCAGATCACGAACGGAATACTTGGAGCCAAACTTTTCATCATCGGAGTAAATGACGGCCTTTTGGTTCACCACGTCGATCTGACCGATGAGATTGTCCTCGGCGCCGATCGGAATGAGGATCGGGTAGGCAGGGGCGCCGAGCTTAGTGCGCACGTCTTTGACGACATTGTCAAAATTGGCACCGGTGCGGTCCATCTTGTTCACGAAGGCGATGCGGGGCACACCATATTTTTCAGCCTGACGGTACACCGTCTCAGACTGGGGCTGCACACCGGCCACGCCGCAGAGAACGAAGATCGCGCCGTCGAGCACGCGAAGGGAACGTTCCACTTCGGCGGTGAAGTCCACGTGTCCGGGGGTGTCGATGATGTTGACACGGATATTTTCACCTTCACGGGACTTGTAAACGCCCTCCTCCTTGAGCTGCTTCCAGCTCGCCGTCACGGCGGCGGAGGTGATCGTGATCCCACGCTCCTTTTCCTGCTCCATCCAGTCGGTGGTGGCAGCGCCGTCATGCACTTCACCGATGCGGTGAATCATGCCGGTGTAGAACAGGATACGCTCGGTCAGGGTCGTCTTGCCCGCGTCGATGTGGGCGCAGATCCCGATGTTACGGGTGCGCTCAAGTGGGAATTCGCGGTTGGGGGAATTGGGGTTCGACATGTGTCAGCGAAAAGGCGTGAAGTGGACGAAAATCGGTAAGGGAAACTGAAGGCCGCTCTTAGAAGCGGAAGTGGGCGAATGCGCGGTTGGCCTGGGCCTGCTTGTGGACGTCGTCGCGCTTGCGGACGGCGTTCCCCTGCCCCTGGGCGGCGTCTTTCAGCTCATTGGCGAGGGCGCGGTGCATCGGCTGACCTTTGCGGCCGCGAGCGAAGCCGACGATCCAGCGCATCGCGAGGGACTCCTGACGACGGGCGGAAACTTCCAGCGGCACCTGGTAGGTGGCTCCGCCGACGCGGCGGGCCTTGACCTCGACGCGGGGCTTGGAATTCTCGATCGCACGATTGAAGAGCTCCAGGGGATCCACGCTGTCGGTCTTGTCGTTGAGCATCTCGATCGCGGTGTACACGATGCGCTCAGCGAGGGCCTTCTTGCCGTCGAGCATGATGTTGCTGATGAGGCTGGCAACGAGCTCGCTGTCATAGCGGCTGTCTTTCTTGACCTCTTTGTTATAGACGCGTTTTCTGCGGGCCATGGCTTGGAGAGAGTGTGGGTGAAATCGACTGGTTTATTTTTTCTTGCCCGTGGCCGCAGCGGCGGCACCCGGCTTCGGACGCTTGGCGCCGTACTTCGAACGACCGCGGCGGCGCTTCTCGACGCCCAGGCAGTCCAGCGTTCCGCGGACGATGTGGTAACGCACACCCGGCAAATCCTTCACACGACCGCCGCGCACCAGAACGATGGAGTGCTCCTGGAGGTTGTGGCCTTCACCGCCGATGTAAGCGATCACTTCGAAACCGTTGGTCAGACGAACCTTGGCGACCTTACGAAGCGCGGAGTTCGGCTTCTTGGGCGTGCGGGTCATCACCTGAAGGCACACGCCACGACGCTGCGGGCACTTGGCGAGCGCGGGTGACTTCGACTTTACCGCTTTGTCTTTGCGGCCGTGTCTGACGAGTTGATTGATGGTGGGCATGGTGAAAAAGAGCTGTTAACCGGGGCGATTCATTATCGAGGCCGGTTTGGAAGGACAGCGCACCATGCTCGTCGAGAGCAAAGCGCAGACTTTTCCGGTTCTGGCTCCGATAAGGAAGGCCCGCAAAGGCGGGCCTTTGTTTGCGTCCAGTCTCACAGGGGAGGCCGGACGGCGGGAGCGCGGATGATGGCGAGTCCCGAACACTGCGCAACAAGTATTTAATCCTTTTTTAACATGTTCGACTCAAACCTCCTTGCCCTCGTGCCACTGAGCGCCAGCCTCCGGGCATGACCCTGAAGCTCATCCTCAAGTATCTCCTCAGTGCCGGCGTCATCACGCTGGTGAGTGAAATCGTCAAGCGCAGCGACCGCCTTGGCGCCCTCCTGGCCGCCCTTCCCTTCGTCAGCATCATCACGCTGTTCTGGGTGCACTACGAGAGCGCCCCCGACGTGCGGGCGCAGAAGACGGGCGACCACATGTGGTACATCTTCTGGTATGTGCTGCCCACGCTGCCGATGTTCCTGCTCTTTCCGGCCTTCCAGCGCTGGTGGGGCTTCTACGGGGCGCTAGGCGGCAGCGCGGTGCTCACGATCGCCCTCTTTGCCCTGCTGAAGTTCGTCGGCGGGCGTTTCGGTCTCGTGCTGTGAGATACCCTCACTTCCCGATCCGCTCCAAAGCCGCCGCCACGTTGTCCACCGTCAGGATTTCCGGCAGCACCAGCGGTTCCTTCGTGCCGGGAATGTAGAGTGCGTTCACCGGCACCGCACCACGCCCCAGGGCGGTGAAGGCCTGCTTGATGGCTTCGTCCTCGTTGGTGTAATCCGCCTTCACGGTCACGACGCCGTGCTTTTTGAAGAGCTCCAGCAGCCGCGCATCCGAATACACGCGCTTGTTCACCTGGCAGGTCCAGCACCACTTGGCCGTAAAATCGATGTACACCGGCTTTCCGGCCGCCGAGAGTTCCTGGACCTTGGCGGCGGACCACGGCTCCCATAGCAGGCCGTTCTCAAACTTCGCCCCGTAGGCTCCTCCCGGCTGCTTTTCCGCCTTTTGCGGCCAGCCGACCCACAGGCCGCCCACGATCGCCGCCAGTGCCAGCACCACGGCGATCAGACGCGTCCGCGCAGGCTTGTGAGGGAGCGACCAGCGGCCGTAGATCCAGCAGCCCAGCGCCACCAGCACCAGGCCCAGCATGAGAATCAGCAGCGGCAGGCCTTCGATCATCCCGGTCAGCACCCACAGCATGAACACCACGGTGCCAAACAGCAGAAAGGACATCCCCTGCTTGAAGCTCTCCATCCACGCACCGGGACGCGGCAGCGCGGACACCAGCTTTGGAAAGGCCGACAGCAGCAGGAAGGGACTGGCCAGCCCCAGCCCGATCAGGGTGAAAAGCAGCATCGCCTGCGGAGCCGGCAGCTTGACCGCGAATCCAAGCGCCGTGCCCAGAAACGGCGCGGAGCAGGGCGTGGACACCAGCGTCGCCAGCAGGCCGGAGAAAAAGGAACCGCCCAGGCCGTGCTTGGCCTGCAGGTTCTGGCCCACGCCCACCGCCGAGGCGCCGATCTCAAACACACCCGCCATGTTCAGGCCGAAGATCAGGAAAAAGGCCGCCAGAGCGTAGTTGAAGCCCGCCGACTGGAGCTGAAAGCCCCACCCCTTCCCCAGCGCCACCACCAGGCCGCCCAGCGCCCAGAACGACAGCAGGATGCCCAGCGTATAGACCAGGCCGTGCAGCACCACCTGCCGCCGGTCCTCCCCCGCCTGCTGCACGATGCCCACGATCTTGATCCCCAGCACCGGGAACACGCAGGGCATGATGTTCAGGATCAGGCCGCCCACGAAGGCGGAAAACATGATGAAAAGGAACGTCGGCGGCACCACGGCCTCCGCCGTCAGCTCCCCCGCCCCGGCCGACCCTGCGGACTCAGGGCTTTTTTTTTCCAGCACAGGCAGCTTCGCAAACACCTCCGCCTGAGCCGCATCCACCACTGCAGCGCCAGCAACGGAAATCGTCACCCCCGCCTCCTTCTTGAAAGGCAGGCAGCTCTTGTCGTCGCAGACCAGTCCATCGACCTTCACCTTCAACTCCGCCTTCGCGCCAGCGGCAGCACCGGCAGGCGGCGTGATCACCGCCGGCAGATGGACCACGCCCTCGTAGCCCTCGCTCTGCGAGCCGTCCAGGCCCTTGAAGGGATGCACCGCCGGCCAGGGCAGCTCCGTCATCGTCCAGCCCTCCGGCAGCGTCCACACCAGCTTCGTCGGCTTGCCGATGATCTCCGGCGGCAGTTCCTTGCCGTAGGTGTGCGAGCCCGCCGCATGCTCCAGCCGCACCGCCACGCGGAAAGCCTCCCCGGGGGCCGCCGCGCTCACCTCCGCCAGCAGCGACGCCGACACCTGCTCCTTCGGCTTCTCCTCAAGCCCCGGGATGGACAATCCCTGCGCATGCGAAGAAAAGGGCACAACGACGGCAGCGATAAAAAGGCAGAGTGATCGGAAGTTCATGAAGGCAGAAAGCATACGCGGATGAGAGAACGCGCCGCACGGGATATTCCCGTCACGACGCGTGCCTAAGTTATTGGGAGGCCTGTCAACGGCCCTCGGGCCTACAGCGCCTTGTGGCTGCCGTCGCAGAAGGGCGGGTTCTTTGTGTGCTTGCAGTTGCACAGCCAGACCTTCTTCGCCTCCGGCAGCGTGAACTTCTTCGGTCCGAAGCCGCTCCCCTTATGGCTGCCGTCACAGTTTGGCTGGTGTCCGCTCAACCCGCAGGCGCACCACCAGTGGTCTCCGGCAGGCAGTTCGACTCCGACAGGCTGTTTCTCGTGAATCTTGGGAAGTGTTTCCATGGGGCAGTGTGGCAGGCCCGGACGAAAGCGTCAAGGCAGCTCAACGCCGACGTTACATCCAGCACGCTCATCAAACACTCACTTCACCTCCACCACCACGCGGAAGCCACTGTTGGCATCAAGGCGATTGGGAGCTGTATGATCTCGGAACGAAGAGAGCAAGCTGTCGCGTGTGAAATGTCCGAAAAAGGTGCCGCGCATCACTTTGTCGGCTTGGGCGTCATTCCACCAGTCCTCCACCCATTCCCGCACGTTGCCTCCCATGTCATAGAGACCGAATGAGTTGGGCTTGAAACTCATCACCGGCGCGGTGGTCGGGTAACCGTCGCTGTAGTTTTCCAGCCATGGCTGCGTTGGGAACTTTTCGTGCCAGGCGCTGTCACCATAGTTCCCCGCCAGGTCCTTGGTCTCCGGCGGGTAATCGCCGTCCCATGGAAATTCCTTCGCTTGTCCTTTGAGGCTCTCCGGCGTGGTGGTCTTCGTCCATCTCTCGTCGCGCCCGATGCCCACGGCGTAGCTCCACTCACGGTCGGTCGGCAGCCGGTAGGTCTTGCCCTCCTTCTTGCTGAGCCATGCGCAGAACGCTGCAGCATGATCCCAGCTCACGCCGACCACGGGGTGGTCGTCCTTGTCTCCACTCGGCACGCCATCCCTCGTCGCGCTCTTCCACAGGCCGTTCACGCCGGAAACTTCGTTGGCATAGGCCGCATAATCCTGCCGCCGTGTCTCGTGAATGCAGAACATCACCTCCGTGCCCTTCACAGGGAGGAACTTCATGCCGAGGCTGTTGGTGAAGTCGCTCTTGGCGGCGGTGGTGGCGGGAGACGGAGTTGCAGTTTCGGGGGGCGTGCCTGCTCCAGGTGGCTCGATCCACAGGACGCATGAGGAATTCACATCCCAGAATGCAGTCACATCGAGAACCTTGCAGTCCTTCGGCAGAAGGGGGGCGACCGAACCTGTCACTGGTCGCAGAGACATCCACGAGCCGTCGGAATCTATGGCGGCCCCCAGATGCGGGGCCCGTATCCTGCTCCAATTTGGGGGCATGGAACCGCTACGCGTTCGTTGACATGCTTTCCCAGGTTTCCATTCCAATTCTTCCCAGACGCCAGATTTGGTGACTGCTAGGAAGTTCCGTTGGCTAAGGCCCATGATCGCAACCACGTCGGGTGGAACGGTCGCTGTATCGAGCGAATAGGCGGGGAGGTCATTGGACTTGTCGTCAGGCGACCACCAGGTCCAGGCGTGAACTCGCCCGCTCTGATCCAGTGCCAGAAGGACTTTGCTGCAGGAACTGACGGCCACGATGTCCGGCAGCGCCTTGGTTTCCTGAAGGGTCTTGTTGACGGGGAAATTCGGGCCGATCAGGCGAATGCTGTGATCGTCCTTCAAGACGATGAGATTGGCCTGGCCGGCACAGGCAACGTCCACGACTTTGCCACCACCGTAGTCCGAAGGCTCGATCCCCTTGGCGGTGGTTGGACTGGGACCGGTCACCATGATGCTGGCCGACTTTTTCCGTGGAATCGCCGCGAGTCCTTGATTGGTGTAATTAACCGACTCAATGTCCTTGAGGCCGTTGATGGCGGGGTTCGATGAAATGACGCTGCCATCGGCACGCAGGGCGGCCCAGGATGCATTTCCACAGGTGACTTGGATGAAGCCGCTGAGATCTCCAAACGAGCTCAGGTCGAGAGGCTTGTCCTGGAACACGCCCGCTGCTTTAAGCACACCGGCAGGGAGCTGAGAGGTGGCAGCCGGGGCCTCTTCCGTCATCTTTGCGACTGCCTCGTCTGCGACCGGTTGCGCAGTCTCGCCGGCATCGCCCTTGTCGCCTTTCTCCACTGCCTCACGATACTCCCTCACGCTCTTGGCATCCGCCACGCGGTCCTGCCGGGTGAGGTCGGCGACGAGCTGCTTCAACCGCACAATGAGCGGGTCGGTGAGGCCCTTCAGGTTCGCCGCGCGGGCGGCTTCGATTTTCGCATAGGCGTCACGATAGATGCCGCGCAGCTTCTTGAGCGCCTCGACGGTCTTCTCGTCATCTTCCGCGGGGATGGGACAAGGAGCGACGGCATCCTGCCGTCGATGGTCTGACGATGACGGCTGGGAAGCCGTCACTCCTTGGATCAGCTTCTTCTCCGCCTCCAGGGCGATGACGCCGTCGAGGTGGCCGGCTTTCTTTTCGTTGGCGATCTCGCGGTCGATGCCGCCGAGGTAGCCCGCGTTGAGCTTCGCCACCTCCGCCTCGAAGGGCGCGGTGACACGCTCGGCCTGGAGCTGCACAAACTGCTCGTGCAGCGCGGCGAGTTCGGGCGGCAGCTTGGCTGCCGGAGATGGGGAAGTGGCGCCGGGTGTTGCCGGGACGACCGGTGCCACGGGTTGGGTGGTCGCCGGCATGGGAACCACCGCAGACTTGGAGGAGAACTCCGGCTCCAGCACGATGCGGAAGCCGTCGTAGTAGTGGCGATTGCCGGGGGGCATGTGAGAACGAAAAGAGGAAAGCAGAGTACCGCGGCCGTAGCTGCCCCAGCACCCACCCCGAAGCACGCGGTCGGCTTGCGCATTGTCATACCAGTCCTCCACCCATTCCCGCACATTGCCTTCCAGATCGTAGAGGCCGAGTTTGTTCGGCGTGAAGCTCATCACGGGGGCCGTGGTGGGGAAAGCGTCGTCGTAGTTTTTCAGGTATTGCGCGTTGGCATTTTGGGTCCTGGCTTTGCGGCTGTCATCGCTGTAGTTCCCGCTGCCTTTCGGCGGCGGCCATCCGCCGCCCCATGGGAAGTCGGTCATGCTAGGCGTCACGGTCGCGGGCGTGCTGTCCTTCGTCCATTTCTCATCCTGCCCAACGCCGACGGCATGGCTCCATTCCTGGTCGGTGGGCAGGCGGTAGGTCCTGCCTTCTTTCTTGGAGAGCCACTCGCAGAACTTCTGCGCATCCTCCCAGCTTACCTTCACGACGGGGTGCTCCTCTTTGCGCTCGGTGAAGGCATGGCCGTCGTGCGCCTGGTTCGTCCAGGTGCCGTCCACACCGGGATTCTCCGCCGCATAGGCGGTGTAGT
Organism: uncultured Prosthecobacter sp.; assembly: GCA_964452755.1. Taxonomy (GTDB): domain Bacteria; phylum Verrucomicrobiota; class Verrucomicrobiia; order Verrucomicrobiales; family Verrucomicrobiaceae; genus Prosthecobacter. The sequence continues at coordinate 47,904 of CAYVQY010000007.1, forward strand.
CTTTGTAACGTGTTTCGTGGATGCAGAACAGCACGTCGGTGCCGGGAACGGGGACGAACTTCATGCCGAGGCTGTTGGTGAGGTCGTCCTTCGTAACGGGGGCGGGCGTGGTGGCAGAAGGTAGGGCGCTTGGTCCTCCAAGCGCCGCGCCGGGTGTGGCGGGTGCGTTGCCCTCCTTCGACATCGCAGGGGCGCTCGCGGCGGCTGGAGGACCAGCCGCCCTACCTGCCACCGCCGCCCCGCGCAGGTCATTGCCCTTCTCATCCACGCCGAGGATTTTGAGCGCCTCGGCTTCGGAGAGGCCGTCGAGGTTGATGACTTCGATGTCGCGGAGGGTGCCTTGAAAGTTAGCGAGAACAGGAATCCCGCTCTTGATTCGTGCATCCGTTGCAAAGCCTATGATCTCGCCGCCCCGGCGTGTGATGAGCGAATTGCGGAATGCTCCAAACTCCCATTGCTGCTCCGTTTTGGGTGGCGCACTGAACGAAGCCAGCCGGGGAAAGTCCGCAGGCCGTCCGTCCGTCGCAGGGCGTCCGACTTCAATGCTCGTCGTTTTGAACAGATAACTGACTTTACCCGCGACTTCGCCGCGCATGCTGAGGTTCAGCGAGTCCGCAAACATGGTGGCTCGCACCGCGCAGTTGCTCATGTTCCCCGACGCCAGGGCCAGACCGAGATAGGTGCTGATCGAGTCCACCTCAAGTATGCCGTCCTTGAGACGGACGCCGCTCCCCGCTTTTTGAAACTGTGCCGGCAAGTCCTCGGTCTTGGTGAACACCTTCACCCATTTCCCCGGCGGGAACTGCGGTTCGGAGGGCTTGGAGGCGGCGGAAGCGCTGGGGGTGGGCTTGGGTGCGGTTTTTGGCGGACTGGCCGGAAGAGTGGTCCGCTCAGTCCCCTGAGCGGGTTTGGGGGCTGGGGGTGTTTCGTCAGACCGCACAGAGGACTGTGCGGACCACTTTGGCTGCGCTTCTTTCTTGCCGCCGCTGAGCATGACGAAGGCTCCAATGCCGATGGCTGCGGCGGCTGCGAGGCCGATGAAGAGAGGAGCGCGGGCACTCTTGCCCGCTTCATGATTCTTCGCAGCTACGCTGCCATTGGGTGAACTGCGGGCAGGAGTGCCCGCGCTCCCTTCTGGCCGGTTTTGCTGCGGCCTCTGCGCCGCGCTGCGCTGGCCGGGGGCCTGCGCTATCTGCGCGACGGGGATGGCCGCGGACACGGGCGCGTCGTGCTGCACCAGCGGCACCGTCATGATCACATCCAGCTCACGCCGCAGCTCGGCGGCGTCTTGATGCCGCTCCGCACGGTCATGCTGCATGGCCTTGAGAATGATCGGATCGAATCGCGGATCGAGCCCCGGCACCAGCACGGAGGCGGGCTTGAAGGCACCGCGCGGGATGTTTCCCGTGAGCATCTGGTAAAGCATCACGCCCACCGCATAGATGTCCGCGCGTCCATCAATCGCCGTGCCGAGCATGAGCGCCTCCGGCGCGACAAAGTCCGGCGTGCCCATGGCGTAACCGGTCTTCGTGAGTCCATGCTGACCGGGCTCCTCCACCTTCGCCAGGCCGAAGTCGGCGACCTTGACCTGCCCCTTCATGTTGAGCAGCACGTTGGCGGGCTTGATGTCGCGGTGGACGATGCCCAGCTCGTGCGCGGCGGCCAGCGCATCACACACATGCGCGGTGATGGCCAGCGCGTGGTCCGGCGGCAGCCTGCCCTGCGCGGCGATCATCTGCGAGACGTCGCTGCCGTCCACATACTCCATGGCAAAGTAAAGCTGGCCACCCAGCGTGGTGCCGAAGTCATACACGGCCACGACGGCGGGATGATTGAGCTTGGCCATGAGCTTCGCCTCGCTCTTGAAGCGCTCGGCAAAGCTGGGGTCCTCCTTTTCCACGCCGGGCGGCAGGATCTTGATGGCTACAGGGCGGTCGAGATTCGTCTGCACCCCGCGATACACCGCGCCCATGCCGCCACGACCGAGGATTTTCTCGATGGTGTAGCCGGGCATCAAGGCCTGGAGTTCATCTGCCGTCGGTGGTTCCCACCGGAAGCCACCGCCCGTGGTGCGCGGAGGAGGAGTCTCTGGCGTAGGTGTGGAGGGGGAAGCGTCGTCAGCCATGCAGGTGCTGATTTACGAAAAAGCGTGCGATAAGACAAGCAAAGACTCCGCCCGGCCGCATTTCGCCTGCCAGGGTAACGCACTGCCGAAAAGCCCCCATCCGCGCCGCCTGCAGCCCATGGATGGGCCATGGAGAGGGTGCCCCCCTGCAACGCTTGGGGTGACCCACTGCAATGCCTGGGGTGACCCACCGCAACGCTTGGGGTGACC
>CAYVQY010000007.1:50338-295328 GCA_964452755.1 uncultured Prosthecobacter sp.
CACCGCAACGCCCGGGGTGACCCACCGCAACGCCCGGGGTGACCCACCGCAACGCCCGGGGTGACCCACCGCAACGCTTGGGGTGACCCACCGCAACGCCTGGGGTCAGGGGCGGAGCCTCCGCCCCTGACCTCCTGCCGGTCGCCCGCCGGCTCAAGTGATCGGCGTGATCGGGTCCATGTAGGTGAAGGAGCGCACGCTGCCGTTGATGTGGTTGGCCACCCGCACCGTCAGCGGTCCGCTGAGCGCGGCCGGCACCAGTACCGAGAGGGACGTGGGAGTGATGGTGCCGTACACGGTGGCCCGCACCTCGGGATCGTTCCCGCTGCGGAAAAACACGCCCTGGCTGGTATCGCTCTTGTCGAGGTCCAGCCGGTGGCCGCTGAGCTCGATCATGGTGCCGGGCGCATACTTGCCTGGCTGGTCGTTCTCCTGACTCAGGATGCTGTCGATGTCCGGGCTGACCTTCCCCACCTCCCCCATGCTCTCCAGCGTGAGGCCGCCGCGCCAGGTGTCCCGCACCTCTGCGGTGATGCTCAGGGCGATGTCGCAGTTCATCTCGTCCGGATTGTCAAAATCCGCCGGTCCCGGCTGGCTGCCGCCGCTGGTGGGGCGGAAGCGCAGCCTCCCCAGCAGGCCGGTGGAAAAGGAGCAGCCGCTGCTGCACTCCAGCACGGTGTCCATGACGGCGGTGAGAGCCGTTTTGACCTGCTCCGCCGTGAGACCGCCGCTTTTCTCTGCGGCCAGATTGAAGAAGACCTCGTCCGTCACGGGCTGACCGAGGACAGGACGGGTGGTGAAACCTCCCTTGGGGTTGGGAGCGACGTGGTATTGGAATGTGGACATGGTTGAGTATGGTTTGGATGTTTCATTCGTTTGAGATTTCGCCCTGCGGCGAAAAGGCTTCTTCCGCTTCACCGGCTTCGTGACCGGCGGCGTGTCGTAGGGCACAAAGCCCGGGTCTCCCGGCTCCAGGTAATAACTGGGGTCCCCCCATCTCAGATTCGGGTCATCCCAGGTGAAGGGCTTGCCCGTGAAGGGGTTGATCGCATCCCATAGCAACGGTTTCATGGTTGATAGCAGGAGTTCGGAGGCGAATTCCAGCCAAAAAGCCGCGCGACGTCAATACCTTTGTTAGGTCATGAACCCGCCCTCGTGAGGCGTTCACGGCTAATCCCTTCATTTTGAGTCCCTTCCACGCGGAGCCGGGTGGAAAATTTTCTCGGGCGGGCACGACCGCCGACCGGTCATGCTTCCCACTTCTCGAAAGAAGGCCCGAACCCAAGGAGGAGGGGACTCCGTCCCCTCGAAGCGCTGGTGGACAAAGTCCGCCGCGCCTTGCCGCCGAGTCACACCGCAAACACCGCCTTGAATCCCGCCTGCTCGAAGTGGCGGTCACCCGTGAGCGCATCGGTGATTTCGTGCTCCTGCATCACGACGAAGGAAATGCAGTCGGTCAGCGACCAGTCTTTGTCGGGACGCTCCGCATAGAGTTTCAGTCCCTTGTGATAAAGGTCATCGCTGTGTTTCACAATGAGCGTGTCGGGATCGCTTTCCATGTCCCGGAGAAAGCTGGCCGTCATCTGTCTGGTCTTCCCCCGGCACATGGCATCCGCCGTCTCGGCGAGAATCCAGCGCGTGGTCACGATGAACCCGCTGTAGCCCGCCAAAAAGTTGCTTACCTGCTGGTGCTGGGCGTCTGCTGCATCAAGGGCCGCAATGTAACAGAACGTGTCGGCAAAGATCGCCCTCATGACTTTGGCTTCTTCGGCGTGCCGTAGAGGTAGTGGTCGTGATTCTCGGCCAGATCCCCGATGCCACTGTCCACGCAACCGATGTATTTGGCGTAGCGCTCAGCAAATGTCTTTCTCCCGCGGATTTGCGGGAAAATGAGAACCTCCGTCTCATCCTCCAAATGGACGCCCTCCGGCAGCTTGATGGTGTCGTTGATGACCGTCGCGGTGATGCTCATGGCGGGAGAATAACCGCCCGCGCTGGGCCGGTCAATGTCCGTGTCCCCGCCCTCCCCTTGCTCCTCGGCATTCGAAGGAGGAGTGAGTCGGCCAAGGAGGAGGAGAAGTGCATCCCACGGATCACGGAAGTTCAAACCTGCGCCAAAACCTCCCGCACCAGCCCCGGCCCGCGATAGACGAGACCGCTGTAAACCTGAACCAGCGCGGCGTGCTGCTCTTTGCACCCGTCGGCGCCTGGTGCCAGACCGTCAAGATCTGCCCGCCGCTCACCGTCACCGAGGAAGCCCTGCTCGAAGCCTGCGACGTGCTCGACACCGCGGTGGATGACGCGGTGGCCGGGAAGTAGGGGCCTGGGGCTTGGTTCCCGAGATGAAACTGCTTACTGCACAGCAGCAGCGGCTGGGCTTGGCACGAGCACGCAGCGGAAGCCGAAAACGGGATACCGAAAGCCGGGGGCGCGGGCGTTGCGGGAGGAGGAAAGCAGATCACCCGAGTTATTGTCCGCGAAACAGCCACCACGCAGGGTCCGGTTTTTATGGGAGGCGTCATACCAGTCATCCACCCACTCTGAAGCGTTGCCGGCCATGTCATACAGCCCGAACTTGTTCGGCTTGAAACTCATGACAGGAGCGGTGGTGACGTAGCCGTCATTGAAACCGTCGATCGTGAAGATGTTTTTGATGGCTTTGGCCTTGCGGCTTTCGTCTGCGAAATTGCCGCTGTTCTTGGGCGGCGGCCATTTGTCACCCCAGGGGTATTCGTTCGGGACCGGCACGATGGTGGCAGGGGTGGAGTCCGGCTTCCACTTTTCCTCCCGCCCGACACCCACTGCATAGCTCCATTCGCGGTCAGTCGGGAGTCGGTAGGTCTTTCCTTCTTTTTTACTGAGCCATGCACAGAATGCCTGTGCGTCATTCCAACTGAGGAACCCCACCGGGTGCTCCTCCACGCGGTCGGTTGGTTTGTAGGCTTCGAAGGTCTGGTCTTTCCAGTTGGCGTCCACGCCTGCCACCTCGGCATCGTAAGCGGCGTAGTCCTTGTAGCGAGTCTCGTGGATGCAGAACATGACGTCGGTGTCCTTCACGAGGACGAACTTCATGCCGAGGGAGTTGGTGTAGCCGTCCTTGAGGTCGGCCATCTGCGCCGGAGTCAGCGGATTCGCAGCCACCGGGTTTGGCGGTGCCTGTGGTGCCGGAGCGGTGCTGGCGGAAGGGGGAGGTGTGGGCGAGATGGAGGGAGTGGAGGCAGGACTGCCTGCTCTCAAGGCATCCCGATAGACCCTCACGGACTTGGCATCGGCGACGCGGTTGGCCCTGGTGAAGTCCACCTCCATCTGCTCCAGTCGCTTGTCGAGCGAGTCGGTGAGCGTTTTGAGGTTTGCGGTGCGCTGGTCCACCAGCTTGGCCCGCTCGCTGTGGTAGATCGCACGCAGAGCCTTGAGCGACTCCGGAGTCTCATTGTCATCGGTCTCCGGCACGGGTTGCCCGGCGGTGATGAGTTTTTTTTCCGCCTCCAGTGCCAGAATGCCATCGAGCCGGCCGGCAGCCTTCTCGCTGGCGATGGCGCGGTCCATGCCACCAAGGTAACTTGCATTCAGCTTGGCGAGGTCCGCCTCAAACGGCGCGGTGACGCGCTCCTTTTGCAGCGCGAGGAACTGCCCATTCAGCGCCGCGAGCTCCGGGGGGAGCGCAGCGGGGGATGGGGAGGGTGCTGCAACGACCGCAGGCGCGGGAGGCTCGTCCGGCTGACGGATGCGCAAATTGCGGTAGCTGACGCCAGCGCCCTGCGCCTGAAGTACGAGCCGCCCGCTGCGCCGCGTGATGTCAGGCTTGGTCGGGAGCGTGGATTTCGCCACCAACGCTTTAAACTCGGCACTCGCCGCGTCATAGGCACAGACGAGTTCACCATTGACCCAGTGCTCGCGCTTCGCGTCCTGAACCACCAGCTTGGCGGTGTTCCACTCGCCAACAGCCTTGGATGCGTCGCGAGTTTGCATCTTGATGCCATACAGGCCACCCGAGAGCGCACTGCCAGCGTTTGCCGAGTCGGCGAGCTGCATTTCCAAGCCATGTTCATCCGTACCCTGCACGCAATAGAACACGCCGCCGTTGCCCTTCGGCTCGACCTTCCATTCCAGTTCAATCACAAAGTCGTCGTAACTCTCCGGCGACCACAGCGTGGTGCGCGTGGTGGAGGTGGCCACCCCGTCATCGACACGCCACGATTGGTTCGCCGGCGCGCGCCTCGGTCCCGTCCAGGTCGAGAGGTCGCTTATTTTGATTGGGTTGCTCGTTGCCGGCGGAGGTGCGGAGGGTGAAGTGGCAGCTGCCGGGGAGGCGGAGCGGAGCAGCCCGAGCATCACATCGCCCATGCCGAGGCCGACATCCATGTAGGCCAGTGCATTGCCGCCGTAGTGGCCGCTGGCGGTGGTGCCGTGGGCGAGCGGGTGGGTATAAACGGTGGCCACGTTGCCCTTGAACTGCGGGTATTTGCCACTGCCGCCATCCACGGCGAGTTGGGCGGCGAGCACCTTGCCCCCGTTGCCGCCATCGCCTTTCTTCGCTTCGCCCAGGGTGGCACAGACAAACGGCGCGCCCGGAGCATTGAAGTCCCGGCGCACCTGCTCGATGAACTGGACGAGATTCTGCTCGTAGCGGCTGACGTGGCCTGCGTCTCCAAGGTCCCGCAGACCCTGCCAGAAGAAGAAGCCTCCAATTTCGTGCTTGGTGGCACCGGGGTAATACTTGTCGAGCGCGGCCAGCACCGCCTTGGCATAGGCGATGTCGTCGTCGTATTGTTTCCCGGCGTACCACTCGATCTTCTTCGGCTGGGTGCCCTTTGCCCAGCGGTTGGGGGATTCCTTGTAGCCGGGGTAGGTCCAGGTCGTCCCGGCCTCGCTGAACTCAAAGCCCTTGCCGCCTGGCGGTAGGAGGTCCCAGCCGAGGCTGCGGTTGCCATTGCAGCTCTTCAAAACAAGCACCGGCTCCTCGAGGGCATGGCCCATCATGTGGCCGATCCCGATTTCCGGCCCAATCTCCCGGCCTGTGACCTTCAGCCATTCATTGACGAGGACGCTCATCTCGTCGCTTTTGGGGGCTCTCATGACACTCACGTTCCGAACGTCTTTCCGCTCCGTCCAGTTGCCGGTGCCGTCCACGAGAAAGGGGTAGAGCGCCTGCTTCTTGACGGCGTTTTCCAGCGTCCCGGGCTGGCCGATGCCGCCGATTTTACCGTTGCCCAGCATGCCATCCGATCCCAGCAGGATGAAGACCTTGACCGGCTTGGACATGTCGGCGGGTTTACCGTCCGGATCTGGCAGGGCGGCGAACGCGGGCGCTGGCGTGGATTGCGGCGCGGCGGAGGGAGGCGTGGACTTCGGAGGAGGAGCCGCTTTTGCGGGAGTGGCGGGCGGCGGCTCGGCAGGCGTGACCGAAGGCGGTTTGCTGGTGGTGTTGGTGGCCGCTGTCTGAGAACCGTTGCTAGCGGGTTTGGCATCCTTCTTCGCGCCGAACATGACAAAGGCCCCGATGCCGATGGCGGCAGCCGCTGCGATGCCAATGAAGAGAGGAGTTTTGGATCGGACCGGAGCGCTGGTGCCCGCGCCCGCTTGGGCTGGCTGGCGGACGGGGGCGTCCGCACTCCTGGATTGCGGCGCCTTTCCCACCGGCTTCCGAGCGGCGGTGCGTTGCCCGGGGATTTGCGCGGCCTCTGCGGCGGGCACGACGGATGCCGCAGGCGATTCCGGCCTCACGTAAGGTACGGTGAGGATGACATCGAGAGCCTGCCGCATCTCCATGCTGCTCTGGTAGCGCTGTTCGCGGTCATACTGCATCGCCTTGACGATGATCACGTCAAAGCGCGGGTCCGTGCCGGGGCTGATCACAGAGGCCGGCTGCCACGCGCCACGCGGAATCTGCCCGGTGAGCATCTGGTAGAGCATGACACCTAGCGCATAGATGTCCGCGCGGCCGTCGATGGCAGTCCCCAGGGTGAGCGCCTCTGGAGAAACGAAGTCGGGCGTGCCCATGGCATAGCCGGTCTTGGTCATGCCGTGCTGATTCGGATCTTCAATCTTCGCCAGACCGAAGTCGGCGATCTTCACCTGCCCTTCCTGATTGATGAGGACGTTCGCGGGCTTGATGTCCCGATGCACGATGCCCAGCTTATGCGCCGCGCCGAGCGCATCGCACATGTGGGCGATGATGGCCAGCGCGTGCTCCTGCGGCAGCTTCTTCTGCGCGGTAATCATCTGCGAGACGTCGCTGCCATCCACATACTCCATGGCGAAGTACAACTGACCGCCCAGCGTCGTGCCGAAGTCGAAAACGGCGACGATGCCCGGATGCATGAGCTTGGCCATGAGCTTCGCCTCACTCTTGAAGCGCTCGGCGAAGGTGGGGTCCTCGCGCTCGACACCGGGTGGCAGGATCTTGATGGCCACGGGGCGGTCGAGGTTTGTCTGCACGCCGCGATACACCGCGCCCATGCCGCCCCGACCGAGGAGTTTCTCGATGGTGTAGCCGGGCATCATCGCCTGGAGTTCATCTGCCGTCGGTGGTTCCCAGCGGAAATTTCCACCCGTGGTGCGAGGCGGAGTCTCCGGCGTAGGTGTGGAGGGGGAAGCGTCGTCAGCCATGCTGGATGTCATTTACGAAAAACGACGGGAGCTGGCAAGCCCAGAATCGGAAGCGAGCCAGCTTTACCTGGCGACCTCTGCCGAACCGAGAACCTCCCGCACCAGCCCGGGACCGCGATAGACGAGGCCGCTGTAAACCTGAACCAGCGCGGCGCCGGCCTTCATTTTCTCCGCTGCGTCGGCTCCGCTGAGAATGCCGCCGACGCCGATGACGGGGACGGTTTCCTTCAACAGCATGCGGAAGGCCTGGATGACGAGGGTGGAGCGCTCGCGCACGGGCGCACCGCTGAGACCGCCGGCTTCTTCCGCCAGCGCGTGGCCGGTGACGGCGCTGCGGTCGATGGTGGTGTTGGTGGCGATGACGCCGTCGATGGCCTGCTCGTTGAAGACGCGGGCGAGCGCCTCGATCTGCATGTCGTTGAGGTCGGGGGCGATCTTGACGAGCAGCGGGACCGTTTTGCCGTGCTCCTTCTGCAGGGAGGCCTGCTCCTTCTTCAAGGCGGACACCAACTGCCGCACGGAGTCCTCGGCCTGGAGATCGCGCAGGCCCTTGGTGTTTGGCGAGGAGATGTTCACCGCGATGTAGTCGGCGACGGGATACGCGGCCTTCAGGCAGATGAGATAATCATCGACCGCCTTCTCGTTCGGCGTGTCGAAGTTCTTGCCGATGTTCACGCCGACGACGGCCTTGGTTTTGCGATGCCTGAGCTTGGCGACGGCGGATTGGATGCCGGGGTTGTTGAAGCCCATGCGGTTGATGAGCGCCTGGTGCTCCGGCAGGCGGAAGAGGCGGGGCTTCGGATTCCCGGGCTGCGGACGCGGTGTGAGCGTGCCGACTTCGACAAAGCCGAATCCCAGCGCGCCCCAGGCCTCCACGGCGCTGGCGGACTTGTCCATGCCGGCGGCGAGGCCGAGCACGTTGGGAAAGCTGAGGCCCATCACCGTGCGCGGCTGCTGCGGCGCATCGACGACGCTTTTGAGCATGCCGAGGCGGTGGGCGATGATCATCATCTTCACCGTGAGCGTGTGCGCCCGCTCCGCGTCGAGGCGGAAGAGCCACGGCTTCATGACGGGGTAGAGTTTCTCGATCAAGGTCATGCGTCGGGGGGGAGAAGGGATTTCACGACAGGGGCGAGGGCCCTTCCGAGCGTGGCGTGTGACGAGGCATCAAGATGGATGCCATCGCTGCCGGGAGAGATGAGTGTCTGGGTGTTGATGTAGCCGCAGCCGAACCACGCGGCGAGCGCCTCGTAGTGGCGCGGCAGCTCACGGCTCATCGCCTGTCCGTTGGGGAACTTTGCGGCGAGATCCGGAAGGTGCTTTTGCAGGCCGATGGCGGGCGGGCAGAGCAGCAGCAGCTTGGGCGGTTTGGCGCCGCGTCCCGCATCACTGGAAAGAATCATCTGCGCCAGGATGCGCACGCCCGTGACGATCTCCCCCGGCGACACGCCGAAGACGGACTTCAGATCGTTCGTGCCGAGCATCATCACCACCAGGTCCAGCGGCTTGTGCGATTCGAGCAGAGCGGGCAGTACGGCCTTGCCGCTTCGTGCGATGGCAAAGGGATCCTCGTGCACGGTGGTGCGTCCGTTCTGCCCCTCCTCGATCAAATGAAAGCCCTGTCCGAGTTCCCGCGCCAGCACGCCCGTCCAGCGGACGTCATGAGGATGGCGTTCAGGATGCGGAGCGGTGATGCTTTCAGGGATAAAACCCCAGGTGTTCGAGTCGCCGAAGCAGAGGACGTTTTTCATGCGGCACGCACCATGCCGTGGCGCGTCTTTGGAGCAACTTCTCTCGACAAGCAGTTCACAGGATGCGAAAAACTCCGTGCAAAACGATGAAATTCCAGCTTGCGCGGGAATTCGACTGTGTTAGACATCCCGCCCCCCGCTTCCAAAAGCGGGGTTTTGAGTTCTCCCCGAGACTCACTTCCCCCCTCTCTTCCGTATGCGTGTCCGTACCTCTGTCAAACCTCTCTGCGAACTTTGCCGCGTTGTCCGCCGCAAGGGCGTTGTCCGTGTCGTCTGCAAAAACCCGCGTCATAAACAGCGCCAGGGTTGATCCACTTTTTACCCACCTCACTCACTGAATTATGGCACGCCTGCTTGGAGTCGAAATCCCGAACGAAAAGAAGATCGAGTATTCTTTGCCCTACATTTACGGCATCGGTCTTCCCCTTAGCCGCAAAGTCCTCGCCGCAACCAACATCGACCCGAACATCCGGGCGGGCGAGCTGACCGACGAACAGATTTCCAGCATCACTCAGGCCATTCAGGCGCTGAAGATCCCGATCGAAGGCGACCTTCGCCGTGAGATCCAGATGCACATGAAGCGCATTCTTGGCATCAACTGCTACCGCTCCCTCCGCCATCGTCGCGGTCTTCCGGTCCGCGGCCAGCGCACCCACACGAACGCCCGCACGCGGAAAGGTCCGCGCAAGACCGTCGGCGCTCAGAAGAGCAAGTAATCCGCCCACACGCAACGATCCGCACCTTATATCATGGCTGACGAAACGACCCCCGCCACTCCCGCCGCCGAAGCATCCCCTGCTCCGGCCGCAGCACCCGCACCCGCAGCCGCTCCGGCCGCAGCACCCGCACCCGCCCCGGCGGATCAGCGCTCCTCCGGCAGCGGTGACAAGCAGGTTTCCCAGAACATCTGGCTCGAAATCGGCGGCGAAGCCGAAGAGAAGAAGATCACCAAGGCCAAGGGCTCGAAGAACATCTCCAGCGGCATTGTCCATGTTTACGCCACTTTCAACAACACCATCGTCACGGTCACCGACCGCACGGGTGCTGTGATCGGCTGGTCCACCTCCGGCAAGATGGGCTTCCGCGGCTCCCGCAAAGGCACCGCCTACGCCGCCCAGGTCGTGGCCCAGGACGCCTGCCGTCAGGCCATGGGACACGGTCTCCGTGAAGCAGAAGTCCGCCTCCGCGGTCCTGGCTCCGGTCGCGAATCCGCCGTGCGCGCCGTGCAGGCCCTCGGTGTCGAAGTGACCACGATCAAGGACGTGACCCCGGTGCCGCACAACGGCTGCCGTCCGCCCACCGCCCGCCGCGTCTAGTTTTTCCTCAGCACTCTTTTTTACCCCACTATGGCTCGTTACACTGGTCCTCGCGAAAAGATCAACCGCCGCTTCGGCATCGCCCTTTTCGGTCCCTCCAAAGCACTCGAACTCCGCAACTTCCCGCCGGGACAGCACGGAGCGCGCAACACCCGCCGCAAGACTTCCGAATACGGTCTCGCGCTCGCCGAAAAGCAGAAGCTGCGCTTCCAGTACGGCCTGATGGAAAAGCAGTTCCGCCGCTTCTTCGCCGAAGCCCAGCGCCGCAAGGGCGTGACCGGTGAAACCCTGCTGCAGCTGCTCGAAATGCGCCTCGACAACGTCGTTTACCGCATGGGCTTCGCCAACACCCGCTTCGCCTCCCGCCAGCTCGTCAGCCACCGCCACTTCACCGTGAACGGCCGCATGGTGAACATCGCCAGCTACCAGTGCAAGCCTGGTGACGTCGTCACCGTCAAGAACGCCCCCCGCTCCCAGCAGCTGGTCGGACGCTTCCTTGAGATGACCCAGGGCACCCCCGCCTCCGACTGGATGACCGTTGACCGCGACAAGATGAGCGGCACCGTCAACCGCGTGCCGGTTCGCGAGGAAATCGCCCCCATCGCCAACGAGCAGCTCGTCGTCGAACTCTACTCCCGTTAATCCCTGCGGATTGACGCCGATTCTTCAAAAGGGACGCTTTCGAGCGTCCCTTTTGCTTTTCCCCTCGAATCCCAAACGATCATGACACCCCAGCGCATCGAACTCATCGGCGGCGAAGTCGCCATCATCTGGAGCGACGGCTCGGAGCAGTACATACCCATGGAAAAACTCCGCGCCGCCTCCCCCAGCGCGGAAAACACCGGCGAGCGCGACCTGCTCGGCAAAAAAATCGGCGGCACCGATCAGAAGACCTTTCCCGGCGTCACCGTGAAGGACTGGCGCATGGTCGGCGGCTATGCCATCCAGTTTGATTTCAGCGACGGCCACAACACCGGACTCTACGCTTTTGATTTTCTCAAGGCGCTCGGTTGACGGGCGACGCCCCCGTCGGCAGACTCGCGGACCATGAAATGGATCATCCGCATCGTTCTCGTCGTCGTGCTCCTCGTCGCCGCACTCCTGTGGTTCGCCTTCTCGCAGATCGATCGCATCGTGAAGATCGGCATCGAAAAGGCCACGCCACCCGTGGTGCTGACGGATGTCACGGTCGGCGCGGTGAAGCTCTCGCCCTTCTCCGGAACCGGCGTCATTGAGAACTTCGTCATCGGCAATCCCAAAGGCTACACGGGACCGCACGCGCTGCGCATCGGCAAGGCCGACATCGCCCTCGACACCACGGCCTCCGGCGACAGCAAGATCGTCCTCAAGCACATCCGCATCATCGATCCCGAGATCCATCTGGAAGCGGGACTGAACGGCACGAACCTCAAGCAGATCACCAAGAACGCCGAAGCCTTCGCCTCCGGGCTGAAGACCGAGTCGTCCGCCATGACCGGCGGTGCCCACCCCTCCCCGGAAGCCCCCGCCGAAAAGGAAGTGCGGCTTCAGATCAACGAGCTCGTCATCAGCGGCGCACGTGTGAGCGCCGGCACCGGCCTCGTGCGGGGAGCCAGGGCCGAAGCGACCCTCCCGGAAATCCGCCTCACCAACATCGGCGACGGCCCGGAAGGCATCACACCTGCCGCGCTGACCGCGAAGGTGCTCGGCATCTTGAGCACCGAGGCGACAAAGCAGGGCGTGGGCGGCTCTTTGAAGGGCCTACTCAAAGGAGGTGACGCGGGCGGCAGCGGCGACGCCCTGAAGGACGGCATGAAGAAGCTCTTTGGCAAATAGCCCGAACTTCGCACGCTTTTGAGTTTGCGCCCCGGCGCTCCCGCTCAGATCATTCCGAGCTTCATCTTGCCTTCGACGCTGATCATTCCCTGGTTCCAGGCCGGATCCCAGACCAGCTCGACCGCAGCGTCGTCCATCTCCTCGATGGTCATGATACGGCTCTGCGCGTCGGCGGCGATCGTGGGCCCCATGCCGCAGCCGGGGGCTGTCAGCGTCATCTTGACCGTGGCCTTGTGCTTGCCCTCCTCGTCGGTCTCGACCTTGCAGTCGTACACCAGGCCGAGATCGACGATGTTCACCGGAATCTCCGGGTCATAGACGTTTTTGAGCTGGTTCCAGACCTGGCCTTCGAGGTCGCTGACATCACCCGGGATGTTTGAGGAGGTGCTTTGTTCCTCCTTCTTGGATGCCTCTAGGTCGATGCCGAGCGCGTCGGCGTCCTTCGCCTGGACGCGTGCGAGGCCAAAGTCCGTCGCCACGGTGTAGGTCCCGCCGAGGGACTGGGTGATGATGACCTTCATCCCGATCGGCAGCGTGATGCTGTCACCGCTGGGGATCTGAATGGCTTCGACTTCGCGTTTGAGTTCGAGGGAGGAATGCATGCTGAAAATGACGAATGTTGAATGAAGGAATGACGAAACTAGCTGGTGAGCACGATTTTGACCTTGCCCTGGGTCTTGCCGGCGAGATTGAGGGCGTCGGCCAGCGTGCCGGTTTGATCACGGGCGGGAACGGCGGCGGAGGCTGCGGCACCTTGTTCCTTGGACTCGGCTTCCAGGGCGGCGCGCAGCGCCCCTTCGACCATCTGGCCGCAGTGAATCTTCATCGGCGGCAGCGGGCCTAGCGGCTTGCTGAGCTCCTCGGCGGACATGGACAGCGCCTCATCCTTCGTCTTGCCGCGGATCAGCTCAGTGGCGATGCTGGCCACGGCGATGGCCGTCTGGCAGCCGAAGCTCTGGAAGCTGGCCTTGTCGATGACCTTGCGGCCGTCCTGCTCCTTGTACTTGATCCACATGCGCACCATGTCCCCGCAGTCGGGACTGCCGACGGTGCCCACGGCGTCGGCGTCCGGCATTTCGCCGAGGTTCTGCGTGTCCGTGAGGGCTTGCTGGAGGGCGTCTTCGTTCATGCTTCGATTTCGATACGATAACGGGGCAGGTCAGGATCAATCTCGCGACTGTAGGCGTCGATCCCGCCATCCAGGCACTTCGTCTCGGCAAAGCCGTGTCCGATGAAATAAGCCGCCGCGTCGAGGGAGCGGGAGCCGGTGTGGTCGTAGAGCACCACGGGGCGGGTCTTGTCACCGCTGGTGAAGATTTCCTGCACCAGCTCCTGGGTGAGCAGGCGGGCGCCGGGCAGCTTCACGGCATCATGCTCCTCGCGGGTGCGCACGTCCAGCACCAACAGGTCCGGCGCGGCGCGGCGCAGTAGCTCGAAGTCCTGCGGGGAGATCTTCAGCGAAGAGTCGCTCTGATGGCTGTCCCGGATGTGCGCCACGGCCTCGTCCACCGGCACGTTGTCATTGCGCAGGCAGACCTGCGCCAGCGTCTCGGTCGGCTGGAAACCGCAACTGCTGCAGCCGCCGATGTGGTAGCGTGCGAAGAGCGCCCGCTGCGCACCAGGGTAGGCCTGGAGCACCTGGCTCATCGTCATGTCACCGTTCAATGGAGGAAGTTCGGAAGGCATGGGGAGCGAAGGATGAAGCATGACGGGCCGATCACAAGCACGAGTTCCGTCCGGCGGGGACGGCTCAAAGAAAAAGCCGGATGGGATCATCCATCCGGCCTTCAAAATTGGGAGCAGTCGTTGAGACCGATTACTCGGCGTTCTCTTCGACGTAGCGGATCACGTCACCCACGGACTGGAGCTTTTCAGCTTCTTCGTCGGGGACGTCGATGCCGAATTCTTCCTCAAACGCCATCACCAGCTCGACGGTGTCGAGCGAGTCGGCGCCGAGATCTTCGATGAACTTTGCTTCAGGAGTGACCTGCTCGGGGTTCACGCCAAGCTGTTCAACGATGATGTCTCTGACTTTTTCGGTGATATTATCTGCCATAGGAAGGGGGTGGGTAAGTGGGCCGGAGCTTTAGCGGCTGACTTTGCTTTGGCAAGAGGAAATTCCAGGCTTTTTCTCGCACTGAAAATCAGCTTCATCCCGCATTTTCCGAAGTCGTCTCCGCCTCGGCGGCCGGCTCGCTGATTTTCTCGATCAGCTCTCCGTTGAAAGCCTGCATCAGGCGGTCCAAAACCCGGCCCGCCTCGGAGAACTTCAGATCGTCAAACACCGCTCGTTTTTCAGCGCCTCCCGCCGTCCGGTAACACGCGTAGGCCAGCCCCTTGTGCTCCCATTTTCGCTTGTCGATGCGGAACACGTCCGCGTAGGCGATCTTCTCGCCCTCCGGGGTGATCCAGTGGTCGGCCTCCCCCCGCAGCGTCTTGCGCCGGTTGACCAGCAGCACGAGGCACACAATGACCGCACCGCCCAGGCAACCGTAGCCAAACCAGAACTGCTCCGCGATCTCGCGGTCCGTGTAGAGCTTCGGATCCTCCTCCCAGCCGTTCTTCGCTGCGTAGCTGACCCACCTTGGAGGCTCGCCATCGGTCCCGGTCGGCAGGCCCTTGGCCTCGGCGTCGGCGATCCACTGCTCCAGCTTTCCGTCCCGCTTCGCCTCGTCGAACGAGGGTAGAAACTCCTGGGTGAACCACTCCTTTTTCTTCGCCAGCGCCACCGACTTCGGATAGCCGGAGACGCCGTCGTAGAGAAACACCAGGCCGAAAACAAGAAAGAGTCCCGCCAGCATGCCCATGCGGCGGAAATACCAGCGCGTGACTCGGCAGACAATCAGGGAGGAAGGATCGGAAGATGCGGGCGGGGGTGACTCCATTGCTCCGGACTCAATCGCAGCCCGGCCCGGACGCAACAGGGGATTTTGTGTGACAAATTACGCACCTCTTTGCAACGTCACCGCGCTTCCATTGTGCGCCTTCCCGCGTAGAAACTGTCAAAACCAAAAAACCACCATGATCTTCGACCCCGTCTATCTCATCATCTGCGCCGTCACCACCGTGCTCGCCATGCTGGCCTCCTGGCGCGTCAAAAGCGCCTACGCCAAATACTCCCAGGTGCCAGCCAGTTCCGGCCTCTCGGGAGCGCAGGTGGCCCAGCGCATCCTCGACCTGAACGGCATCCGCGACGTGTCCATCCATGCCACCCAGGGCCTGCTCAGCGACCACTACGACCCGGCCAACAAGCGCCTCGTCCTCTGCGAAGAGAACTACTACGGCACCAACGTCGCCGCGCTCGGCGTCGCTGCCCATGAATGCGGCCACGCCATCCAGCACCAGAAGCTCTACGCTCCGCTGCAGTGGCGCATGGCCGCCGTCGGCATCACCACCATCGCGGGGAATATCATTCCCTTCGTCGGCATGGGCCTGCTCTACTTCGCCCCGAAGATCGCCCTGCCCATCCTCGCGCTCGCCTTCGGCATCGTCATGGTCTTCCAGCTCATCACGCTGCCCGTCGAGTTTGACGCAACGGCCCGTGCAAAGCAGATCCTCGCCCACACCGGCGCGGTCGCCCCCGGCGCGGAAACCGCCGCCATGAGCAGGGTGCTCGACGCCGCCGCCCTCACCTACGTCGCCGCCTTCATCGCCTCCCTCGGCACCTTCCTCTACTGGATGATGCACATCCTCGGCAGCCAGCGCGACGAGTGATTCCGCATCTGCCAAACTCGTCCTCCAGGCGGCGTATGAATCCCATGCGCCGCCTTCTTTTTGCCATCGCCCTGCCCGCACTCGCCCCGGCGGGCGACCTCCCGCCGCTGCGCGGCCTCAGCCGCTCGAACCTCCTCGAGTGCCACGCCAAAGACGGCTCGAAGCAGACCGCCGCCACGCCCGCCGAGTGGGAAAGCCGCCGCATGGAGGCCCTCGCCGGCTTCCAGCAGGTCGCCGGTCCCCTGCCCGGCCCGGACATGCGCTGCGCCCCCGATCCGCAGATTCTCGAAGAGACCGACTGCGGCTCCTACGTCCGCCGCCTCATCACCTACGCCTCCCAACCCGGCGGTCGCGTACCCGCCTACCTCTGCATCCCCAAAGCCGCGCTCGACGGCGTCAAAGCGCCCGCCGTGCTCTGCCTGCATCCCACGGAAAACAAAATCGGCCGCAAGGTCGTCGTCGGCCTCGGCGGCAAACCGCACCGCCAGTACGCCGCCGAACTCGCCGAGCGCGGCTTCGTCACCCTTTCGCCGAGTTATCCCCTGCTCGCCGATTACCAGCCCGACCTCGCCGCCCTGCGCATGCCCAGCGGCACCATGAAAGCCGTCTGGGACAACCTCCGCGGCCTCGACCTCCTCGCCTCCCTGCCCTTCGTCGAAACCGCGCACGGCTTCGCCGCCATCGGCCACTCCCTCGGCGGCCACAACGCCATCTACACCGCCGTCTTTGACGACCGCATCCGGGTCGTCGTCTCCAGTTGCGGCTTCGACTCCTTCCTCGACTACAAGGGCGGCGACATCCGCGGCTGGAATCAGGAGCGCTACATGTCGAAAATGGCCGACTACCTCGGCCGTCCGCAGGACTTGCCCTTCGACTTCTACGAGCTCATCGCCTGCCTCGCCCCGCGCCACGTCTTCGTGAACGCCCCGCTGCGCGACTCCAATTTCCAGTGGCAAAGCGTGGACCGCATCGCGGACGCAGCTCTGCCCTTGTTCAAGCTTCACGGGGCCGAGTCCCGCCTGCAAATTCACCACCCCGACGCCGACCACGACTTCCCGGATGCCGAGCGCCACGCCGCCTACGAGCTCATCAGCCGCGTGCTCCGGCCCGCTCGATGATCTCCGCCAACTGCGGGCACAGCCGCGCGTGGGAAAACTCCGCGCCCAGCGCCCTCGCCGCCTCGTTCGCCTCTCTCGGTCCCAGCGCCAGCGCGTCGTTGATCTGGCTCACGATCCCCGCCACATCCCCGTTGCGCGCCACCCGGCCGTGTGAGGCGTCCCCCAGCCGCAGCACCAGGTCGCTGCCATGGCTCGCCCCCGGACCGATGAACATGAACGGAACGCCCAGCGTCAGGATGTTGTAGATCTTGCAGGGGTGTACGATCCCCACAAACGGGTCCCCCATCACCACCAGGTGCAGGTCCGCCGCCGAGAGCGAACCCGACAGCTTCTCCATCGGCTGATACGGCAGGCAGGTGATGTTCTTGAGCCCTTTCTCCTGCGCAAAAGCCCGCACCTTCAGGAACTCGCTGCCGCCGCCCACAAACAGAAAATGCAGCCGCTCCTCGTCCGCCAGTTCCTGCGCCGCCGCCAGCACCGCATCCAGCGGATGACAGGGGCTGTGGTTGCCGGAATACATCACCACAAATTTTTCGCTCAATCCGTGCTCCGAACGAAACACCTCACGCGCCGCCTGATCGTAGCTGATCGCCTGATCATGCGACCACGGCGCGGCCGTGTGGATCACCTCCTCCCGCACACCCTTCGCCCGCAGCCGCTCCGCCATGAAACGGTCCAGCGCGATGATCCGCGTCGCCTGCCGGAAGCTCCAGTTTTGGATGAGCGTGAGCATACGCTCCGCCAGACCGCCCGCCTTCAGCCAACCGGCCGCCACCGCCTCGTCAGGATTTAGATCCATCACCCACGGCACCACCGCTCCGCCCTTCAGCTTCGCCATGACGGTCCCCAGCGTCGAGATCAGCGGCGGCGAGGTCAGACACACCGTCACGTCCTGCTTGGGCAGAAAAAGCAGAATGCGGATCGCATTCAGCCAGAACACCGCAAAGTCCGTTAACCGCCGCCACTTCGCCCCCTTCCCCAGTCCCGGCGTCCAGATGCGCCGGACGTCCATCCCCCGCCACGACTCCCGCACCGGATAGCGCACCGCCGGATCATCATACCCCCGCGAAGACGCCACCACCGTCACCGCATGCCCGCGCCGCACCAGTTCCAGCCCAAGGTCCGTCAGATGCTGCGCCGTCGCCACATGATCCGGATGAAAGCACTGGTTGAGCAGAAGGATTTTCATCTTCCAGAAGCTTCGTCTCTCGTGTCATCCAACCATCGAAGCAACCTTGCTTCCAGCAGCCTCAACGAAAGCATCAGCTCCGCCACCATACGCTGAAAGGCATAGAACCACCCGTGCCAGCCGTCCAACACTGTCCCACGCACTATCAGCGTGTAGAAAAACACCGCAAACGGAGCCGGCAGCATCATGAGCCGCAGCTTGTCCTGCCAGCCAAGTTCGCCGGCAGGTTTCATGCGCAATTTGTGCGCCTCCAGCTTTGCATACTTGTCCTGGGACAAAAACCAGCGCGACAAACACTTGCGATCATCGTGATCGATACGGCTGTCGAGCGAGGCGCTGCTGCCGGGAATATGAAGCAGTTGTGTGTGTCCGTCCGCTTGGTAACGGCAACGATCCTTTCGAAACAGGACCGCCCTTGGCGGATAGAGACAGGCGCGGAGCGGCCGACCATGAATCAGGTAGCGAAATTCTGCAAAGAAGGCGTCACATTCCGGCTCCTCCGGCAAAGCAGCCAACTCTCCCTCGAATCCCTCGCCAAGCATATAGTCAGCATCCAGGGCGAGCACCCATCGCGTGGATGCATCATCGACCCCAAAGTTCCATTGATTCGTATGGTCATCAAATGGGCGCACGGTCAGCCGGACATTTGAAAACTCAGCCGCAATCTCCGCAGTCGCATCCGTGCTGCTGCTATCGAGAACGATGACATCTTTTGCCCATGCCAGTCGCTCCAGGCAGCGACGCAGGTTGGGCTCCTCATTCCACGTGAGGACGAGCGGAGTGATGACGTTGAGATTCATCTTATCGCAGCGCAGTTTGATACAAAACCTTCAACGACCGGGCCATCCCTTCTGTCGAGTATTTCTCACGTGCCACCTGCGCAGCACATGCCGCCAGGGCACTTCGTTTCTCCTTCGACGCGAGCAGCTCTGCAATAGTCGCAGCCAATGCACCAGCCTCGGTTTCGCACAATCGAACTGCGCCTTCGCGGGCCGCGTCTGCGGCCAACGCCACACCCACCGTGCTAACACATGGCAATCCGGCCGACATGGCTTCCAGCAGGGCGATGCCAAAGTTTTCCGAACGCGACGGCAGCACAAACAATGTCGCCGCGGCGAAAGCCGCCTGCTTGACGACACCTGTGAGATGCCCCGCCCAGATCACGTCCCGGGAGAGGCCGAGTTCATTGGCGCGATTTTCGAGGCTTGAGGTGTAGGTGGGATCACCGCTGCCTGCGATGACCAAAACGGGGTCGGAATTGGCCGGATTTGGCCGGATTTGGCCGGATTCGGAGGACAAAACACCCGCCATGGCGTCCAACAGAAGCTCCAGGTTTTTCTTCGGGTCCAACCGGGACAAAAACAAAACGATCTGTCTGCCCGCCGCGTTTGGGAAGCTTCGCATGAAGGAGCCTTCTTCTTGCGGCAGATGCGAGGCCTGAAAGTCAATGCCTAGAGGAATTACCACAGCGGGCGCATGGATGCCCAGGCGTGCGGCGTCGTCTCTCTCCTGGCCGCTAGTGTAGTGCATGGCGGCTGCACGATTGAGAATTGGTTTGTCGAAAATGTGAAAAGACAGGCTTTTGATCCAGCGCCTGCGATTCTCCATGCCCCAAGAGTTCAGCACCCCTAAAGGCCGCACGACATATGGCACTCCATGCAGGCGGCAGGCCCATCCCGCCGCCAGCGTGGAAAAGGAAAAAACCGCATGCATGTGCACCGCGTCGTAATCCGTCACATGACGCAGCAGCCAGGTCATGAGAGGCAGCGACACCTTGTAAAACTCGGTTTGCTTCGCGAAGTGGATAACGCGGAATCCCTCCCGCTGCTCGAACGCACCGCAGACAACCGTGTCCATCCTCCGCCTTGGCCCGTCATCGTCCGTGGTCGCCACATCCACGCTCACACCGGCCTTCGAGAGCGCCGCCGCCATCGCAGGCAGCGCCACACTTGGCCCCCCGTGCACGGGAGACAGTGATGGGATGACGTGGAGGACTCTCAAAGCGTGATGAAAACTTGGCAACTGACTTGGCTTGACTGACCTTGACCAGCCTTGAAGAACGAAGGTGCGGTCAAGGCCGCTTCAACCAGCGTTCAAGCATGAATACCGACCAAAGCTGATACCAGTTCGGCTGCGACGACGAGAGCCTGTCAGCAACCTCCTTGAACGCATCGCCCCAGCTTGCGGCGAGCCATTTCTGGTAGGGAAAGAGAAAGCCGCGCTTCGGCGCACAGGCGATCCAAGCCGGGACCTCGGGAACCGCATCCACCAACAGACGTTTGCCCGACTGCAAACGAACCGCCGCGGGGATTTTTGCGAGAGTCTCGAACAGCATTCGGTCCACAAAGGGCACACGCAATTCCAGACCATGGGCCATGCTCATCACATCGCTGTCTTTGAGGAGTTGGTTGCGCATGTAGAGGCTGATCTCGCAGGCACTCACCTGGTCGCGCTCGTCCCCTTCCGGCAATTCGACGGACTCTCGATCCGGAACATCGCCCAGCGGGATTCCGCAATACTCCGCCGCGAGACGTCGCGCATCGCGAAAGGCAAAGATGCCGCGGAAGGCGGCATAGGCGTTGGCCAGCGTCGGTGGGCACCGCAGGAAGCTCCCCGCCCGCCTCCACGGCAGCGTCGGTGCCCCGCGCTCGGCGGCCCAGCCCACCGCCTGCGCCAGGCCGGGGATCGCGTGCATCCGCCGCCCGAGCTTCCGGAGCTGCGGCACCTTTTGAAAACTGGGATAGCCTCCGAACAACTCGTCGCCACCCAGACCGGAAAGCACCACCTTCACACCATGCTCGCGAGCAAAGCCCGATACCGTGTGCGTATTGAAGCCGTCAATGCTCGGCTGATCCATCTGCGCCAGGTAACCGGGAAATGCCGCCTCCATCGCGGCCGCATCGAGGTGCTTCTCATGATGTTGCGTGCCGAAATGCGCCGCCGTGCGCGCTGCGGCACTGCTTTCGTCCAGGCCGACATCATCCACTCCGATCGAAAAGGTGCGGATGTCGGTTTGCCCGATCTCTCGCGCCAATGCCAGCACGGCGGTGGAGTCGATCCCGCCACTGAGGAAGATCCCCACCGGCACATCACTGACAAAGTGATGCCTCACGCTGTCCAGTAGCGCAGAGCGCGTCAGCGTGACCGCCTCGTCGCGGCCGATCTGCTGCGGGGAAAACTCGATCCGCCAGTATCGCTGCTCGCTAGCCCCGTCGGGGTTCCAGGTCAGCGTGTGCCCCGCCGGCAGGCAGCGCACGCCGTCGATCAGCGTGAGCGGCTCCGGCACGCTCCCGGTCTCAAAGAACTGCCTCACTGCCGAGGCATTCAGACGCGTGCCACAGAGCCCCGCCGCCTGCAGAGCCCGCAGTTCGGAGGCAAACGCCAGGGTTTCCCCGGCAACGGTGTAGTAGAGCGGCTTGATCCCCATCGGATCCCGCGCCAGAAACGCGCTCCTGCGGGTGGCATCCCAGATGCAGAAGGCAAACATCCCCCGCAACCGGTTCACCATCGCCGCCCCGTCGCGCTGATACAGCTTCAACAGGACCTCCGTGTCCGACTCGGTGTGGAAGACGCCCCCTTCACGCTCCAGTTCCTTGCGCAATGCGTGAAAATTGTAGATCTCGCCATTGAAGACGATGCAAACCTGCCCATCCGCCGACAGCATGGGCTGATGGCCTCCCGGCGACAGGTCGAGAATGGCCAGCCTCGTGTGGACCAGCCCGGCATGGCCGTCTGCCGACATCCACCATCCATCGTCATCCGGTCCACGATGCTTGAGGCCGCTGCGCAGCGATCCCAGCTTCTCACGCAGGACCTCCAGTCCAGGTGGCCCGAAGTTCAGGATGCCCGCGATTCCACACATGATTCAAATGACGGCAATGCCTCGACCTCAAGAAATGCAGCCTGCTAAGCCTTGCGGATCGTCGTGATGAGAAACGATCCCTGCCGGCAGGTGTTGGTGATGAAGCGGCTCAAAGCATTCGGCAGCATTGCCATGAGCCGTTCCTTAAACCTTGATGCGGGAAGCAGGAACACCTCCGACTTCTGCCCCTTGATCATTTCCATCTCCAGGGTGAATCCCTTGCTTTCGATCAAGGCGCGCCACTCGGCAGGACGGTAAAAACGCGCGATGGCGCCGTCCGTGTGCAGTTGCTCCAGTTCGTGCAGCGAGCGCCCTTTGAAGAACCCGCCTTGCAGGATGCCCCGGAACAACCCTGTGGCGATGTAGTGATACAGGAAGCTGCGATGATAGACCATGATCGTGGCCCTGCCTCCGGGGCGCAGCACGCGGTGCATTTCCTGCAGAATCCGGCCCGTGTTAGCCGAGTGATGAATCACCCCCCACGTCCAGATGAAATCAAACGAGGCATCCGGGAATTCCAGCTTCTCGGCGTCCATCTGGCGTATCCCCCCCTTCAGTCCAAAGACCTCGAAACGCTTCGAGGTGCTTTTCACCGCATAATCCGTCAGGTCGATTCCGGTGTAGCTTTTGCAATGCGGCGCGATGAGCTGCGCATGACTGCCGTTGCCCACACCGATTTCCAGCACGTCCTTGGTGGCCAGATCAGCAAAGGGGATGATCTCGTCGAATGGACGGTTCTTTGGCGGCATGTAGCGCGAGGCGTCAAAGAAAAAGCGCTGGTCGATCTCCTCGTAGAACTCCTTTGAAAACTCCTCCGCCGGAATGCGGTCGCCCCAGTCGTAGCGCATGGGATTGTTCTCCCACCACGAACGGTTTTGGTTCTGCCATTCACCGGTGGTTTCGGAATCTGGCAGTTCGGTCGGGTTGGAGAATCCGGAGGGAAGTTTTTGCTGGGTGTCCATCGGTTGGGTTGAATGTAAGTCAGGCTGCGGGACGGAAATCTGCAAGCACATCCATGCAGGCCGCATAAACACTGTCGGCGGAAATTCCAGTCAGGCACTCATGATGATGACGGCAGATTGGCGAGAGGCAGCCTGCGCAGGGCACTTCATGCCTCAGCACCCGGTGTCCAGGACCATAGGGGCTCCATCGGCCGGGCCAGTCCAGAGAGGAAAAGATGCCAACGCAGGGCGTTCCCACCGCCGCCGCCAGGTGCATCACGCCCGTGTCGTTGCCGAGATAAAACCGTGCCATTTGCAGCATCGCCGCAGACTCCCTCACTTGGAGCTCGCCGGCTGAACAGGCGCCACGCCCGAGTTGCTCGATCAGCCTCATGCCTGATTCGACATCCTCCCTGCCCCCGAAAATCACGGGAGTCAGATCGTGCTCCCGGGCCAGCCTTTGCAGCACCGTCAGATATCGGTCCTCCGGCCACCGTTTGGATTCCCATTTGGAACCGTTGCACAGCGCAAACCACGGCTTGCCTGCGAGGCCGTTTCGCACCAGCCAAGTCTCAGCCACCTGGCGCTCCTCCGCCGTGATACCCATGTCCATGCGTCCCTGTCCCGCTGGCACCTCGGGCAGGCCATCCAGAGCCAGACGCTGCAAAAGAGCGTCCGCCTCATGGACGACCGTTTCGAGCCCTCCGTCGGCACGCCTTGGCTGCGCATCCGCGGGAAAGCCCCTGAAACCCAGCCGCCGCGGTATTCCCGTCAGTTTGAAGAACAGCTCATCCCGCCTTCTCTGACGTGCGGTGCGAATGGAGGGAAGCAGATAAACCATCGCATCAAATCGCCCGCGCCACAGGTCCAGCATGGTGCCAAACATGGCCCAAATCCGTCCCCAACCACTGCTGCCCTGATACTTCAGATACCTCTGAATCAATCCGTTCGGCGGAAGCACTTTCTCCGGCGGGATGTAACCGCCGCCCTGAGGCACTTCGCTCAACAGCGTAAAATGTGCCTCTGGAAACTGCCCGCGCAGATGCCATAGCGCCGGCAGCGCCGCCACGGTGTCACCGATCTGCCCAAAACGGTAGATCAGAAGACTGTTAATTTCAGACATGGCTTCCAGCGGTCGCCTAACAAACAATTATTTCGCATCTCCCGAACACGGATGCCAATCAGAAGAGGACCTTCGGTAACCGGCATCGCTGAACGTCAACCAAGACCGCAAAAAGCATTTCGTGCTTCAACATATGAGACTGCCAATATGGCTGCCAATTTTGCAAATGCCCGACTAGCAGGCAGCCTATCCTGCCACTCAACGTGAGAGGAAAGCCCTCAATCTGGGTACGGCTAGCGAATAAAGCACCCAAAACACCAATACCTGCGCCGCAAAGCCTCCGAAGATTTTGACATTGGAAGCTTCGTACGCCTGCAACTCCGAAAAGACAATCGATGTTGCCATGGCCGCTCCGATCAGGCTGTCAGGTTTTGCCGTAAAGTTGTTGTAAGCCCGTCCGAACAACATGCCCATGATGCCAATGGGGAACATCATGCCAATGGGACCGAAATCCGCATAACTTTCCGCAAAATACCCGATCCCAATGGAGGTCCCCTCCTCCATACCTGCTAGCCGAATACCGGTGAACCGGCGAGCCCGAGCCGAGTCGTCGAGAACCTCTTTATCGGGAAACAAAATACGCGGCATCAGAACATGCTGTACCGCTCCCAGCCAGAGTTCCCCCTTGGAGTGCGGTTCGAAGGCAGGGACATGGGCGATCGTACTGCCAAACAAGCCGGTATACGAAACGCGCGCCAAAAAGGTGTGAAAACCGTCACCAAGTGTTTGGGAATCCATTCTGCCGATCATGGTGCGCACGGCACCTAAACGCGTCATCATGTCAGCGCCCCCTTTTTGGCTCCAT
This sequence comes from uncultured Prosthecobacter sp., assembly GCA_964452755.1. Taxonomy (GTDB): domain Bacteria; phylum Verrucomicrobiota; class Verrucomicrobiia; order Verrucomicrobiales; family Verrucomicrobiaceae; genus Prosthecobacter. The sequence continues at coordinate 74,582 of CAYVQY010000007.1, forward strand.
TGTTGCTGCAGGAATTCGCGGTAATCCTGTTTCACCACCGACCAAAACATCGAAGCCACCACCCCCACAACAAATAAACCAATCGCAATGCCTCGTATACGCAGGCTCATGCCGCGTCGCAGGCTGAGTGCCACCACCATGCCGATCAGAAGAACCTCCTTGAAACTGCCAAAGTAGCCAGTCAAACCCACGGCAACCTGCACCGCCACGGCGGTCAGCAAGATGCCATAGCCTCTTTCCTCGCTCAATACCTTATAGGCCAACATGAAGAAGATAACCCAATTTAGGCCAAGAAAAGTGGCCCCGAGTTGGCGAAATCCACCCAATTTCCAAAGCACACCGCCTAATGCATGCGTGAAGAGAAACGTCGCCCACCATGTCATGTTCAGTTGGGACAATGACATGCGGGACGCATCCGCCTCCATTCGCTGCCCGATATCGGAACCGCGCCCATGCGGACTTATGGCCAGACGCATGCCGATGGCGAGCACCAAAACGCCGCCAAGACTCAACCAAGCAGCCTCCTCCTGATTTGGATAATCCAAGGCTTTTTCCAAGGGGATTCCGGTAACTCCGGCAAATATCAAAGCCGTGGTGGAACGCAGCCAGTGCATGCCGGCACAGGCGAAAAGGATCACCGATTCTCCACGAATGTATAGGAGGCTGGTCACCACCAGCAGGGTCGCAAAGGCCGCCGCCGTCAGCACAGGTTGGTAAGTGGTCAACGACCAGACGCCCCCGGCAAAGGCTACCGCCCAGGCCCAGCCCGGCAGGGGTTGCAGCAGCGGCAAAGGCTGTGCCCGCGGCAATCTCCTGTGAGACACGGCAAGCGCCGCTTTAGTCGCAAGGGGTCTGGACGGGGGGCGTGAAAGTTCCGATGGTGCTCGCATAGTCAGGTCGGGGAAGACTGGGACTCGGCTTCCCGAGTGTCCGTTAAGCTCAGAAAGTCACGGACGAACCGGTCCCGGGAAAAAAGAAGCCCAGCCCGGATTCGGGCCTGATCCCCCAGCGTCTTACGTAGGTTCGCATCGCCTACAAGTCGCGAAAGACCCGCCGCCAGTTCACTCACGTTGCCGGGGGGGGCCAGAAGTCCCGATTTTCCATCTTCAATGATTTCCGGCAGACCGCCGCAGGTGTACGCGAGTGTGGGCAGTCCAAAATAAGCCGCCTCGATTGCGACGGTCGGCAGCGGATCCGGTGATTGACTGGGCACGACGCAGAGGTCAATCCGCTGATAAATACGAGCTCGTTCGTCCACAAATCCGTGCCAGACGATTCGCCCGGAGATCCCCAGGCGGGCGGCCTGTTCGGTCAGACGTTTCATGTAATCTTCGGGTCCCGAGCCAAAAACGTGCAGCCTCGCGGAGGGAAACTGCGCCTCGATCCGCGCAAAGGCATCCAACAAGTCGTGATGGCCCTTCCACTCCAGAACCTGGCCAACGATGCCAATCCGAACCTCGCCGACCTCTGACGGGATGTGTTCCACGCCCTGGGCCAGATTCCGCAACCCGTTGTGTATGACATGCACCTTGTGGCTCGGAACGCCGGCGTTGACCAGGGATTCGCGCACTGCATGCGAAACCGCGACGATGCCCCGCAGGCGTTTGGCGAGCCACTTGAAAACAAGACTGTAATGAGCCTTGTCGGGAAGCACTTCGTGAATCCAGAACCAATCGCGTTTCGGGGACAGCCAGGGGGCCAGCACCAGCAGATGGTGCCAACTGGTATGAATCACCTGGGCGGAAGGCGTCCTGCGTAGCAGACCGAGGTAATCGGCCCACAACACGGGAAGGTGCATCAGCTGCCGGAAGGTTGTGCGCAGGCAGTCCCAGCGCAGCGTTGCGGAAATGGCGCCGAGATTCAGGGAAACGGGTTCGAAACCCATGGCTCTCAGGCGCTTGGGATAGGTGCCGTCGTTCCAAAAACTCGTAGCGAACTCCACGGAGTGCCCCGCTTCACGAAGCCCCGCTCCGAGTTCGAGGGTCATGATCTCCTTGCCCGAGACATTTTCGGCTCGGCTCACAATCACGAAGCGCATCAGATCACTTTCTCCTTCTCAGGCTTGAAATAACAAAAAAACATAATCAACAAGATAGCCGCACACTGTTTTCTCAAGACGGTACCGTTTCGGGTCGCCGGGGATTGGAGGCGATACAACGGACATTGTTCAACATCCCGTTGCTGTCAGTGCTTGCAACGAATTCGCGGGGCGGTTCAACAGGGCAACGAAATCCGCCACAAATCGTTTGCGACTAAATCGTTTCAAAGCTTTTTCGCGGGCCGCCCACCCCATTCGCCGGCGCAGGTCTGAATCCGCCATGAGTTGTTTCAGGTTTGATGAAAGATCTGAAACATCCCCTGCTTCAAATAAAAAACCCGTGACTCCATTCTCGATGATTTCGGGCAATCCACCTATCCGGGAAGCGATCAATGGAAGGCCGAAAAACGCCGCCTCAATCGCCACGGTTGGCAGGGGGTCAGGAGTTCGACTGGGAACAATGCAGGCGTCCAGAAGGGGATAGATCAGCCTTCTGTCACCGACAAAGCCGTGCCAAACGATCCGCTCACCCAGATTCAGCTCCTGCGCCCGTCTCTTGAGATGATGGGCAAATTCAGGGGTGTCATCTCCGAACACGTGCAGTTCCGCATTCGGAAAATCGACGGCATTGATTGAGAACGCCTCCAGCAAGTCCGCATGCCCCTTCCATTCGCCGACCTGGCCGACAATCCCGAGCCGGATTTCCGACCATGCTGGCGCTGAAGGGCGCCCCCCCGCGAGAGGGTCGCTGAGTCCGTTGTGCACGACATGAATCTGATGTTCCTGTATGCCAATCTGCAGAAGTGACCTTTTCACCGCCTCCGAGACCGGAATGAAGCCGCGCAACTGCCTTGCCAGCGTTTGAAACACGAAGCGGTACTGTGGTTTGTCGGGAATCACTTCATGCAACCAGAACCAATCCCGCGATGTTTTTAGAAATGGCAACAAAATTAAAAGGTGATGCCAGTTCGTGTGAATCACCTGTTCGGGCCGCTCTTTACCGAGAACCCCGGCATAGTCCCGCCAGAGGCCGGGCAGCCGGATCAACTGATCCAGTGTCATGCGAAGGCATTCGGACGACAACGTGGCGGAAATGAACCCAAGCCGCATGCAGGTCATGGGAAAATGCTCCGTCTTCAACCGCGCGCGGAAATTTCCATCCCCCCAGAGACTGGTCACATAATGAATCGAGTGACCGCGCTCCCTCAGCCCCGCCCCCAGTTCCAGTGCCATGACCTCCTTGCCGGAAACCATGCCGGCACCGCATACAATGACCAACTTCACAGAATGACTTTCCTCAAAATTCCCCGAAGAGGCTTATTTTCTCCGTATCGCGACAAGACTGTGCACTTTCTCAACGATTTCGAAAGTCTGATCAAGGTTGATAACCTCTTCAAAAAACGCCACGGATCCAAAGACCCGATTCGGCTCGGATTCGGGAACGATCACATCGTGGAGACAAACAATTCCGCCCCGCATAATGCGAGGGGCCACAATCCCCCAGTCGGTTTGAATCGCCTCCCGAGAATGATCCCCGTCAATGAATGCAAAATCCAATTGTTCCGGCAGCCTTCCGACTGAGTTCGCGGCATAGTCGCGGATGATTTCCAACTTGTCGGTGACACCCATTCGTTTGAAGTGCCGGGTTGCGATCGCCAGACAGGGGTTTGGCTTTCCATCAATGTCCGGCCACGGATCGACGCAGTACAATCGCCCCCCTGGAGCAAGGGCGCGGGCGATTCTCACGGCGGACATTCCCTGGTAAGTCCCTATTTCTAGTGCCGTTTTTTTGCCGGCCGCCATCTTCTCGATCACGGCAAGTTCACTCTCAATGGTGCCCGTGTGAGGCATGGCGAGCCGCAGTGCATGAAGAAGATTCAGCATTCGGGGACGGCGCGCGATGAAATTGCACTGCATAAGTTGGCATTTCATGATGGCTGATGGCTTTTTAAAACTACACAGAAGATTTAGTCCCAAAAAAAGAATAATGCCGACCAAAAGGTTTCGCCAAAAAACGCGCCCATCTGCTGCGGAACTGGATGGTACACAACTTTGCCGGATCGACCCGTGGGAGCAGCAGCCATTGATAGTGACAACTCTCGGTGGCGGCCACACGCAGCCCCGCTGACCGCAAGTAGCCATTCACCATCCAAAAGAGGAAAAAATTCTCCCGCGGCTGCACTCCAGACCCCGAATTAAAAGGTCTGCCGGTCAGCCATGAATGAAGCCAACCGACAAGCATGCCGTTCAGATAATTCTCCGTGGTAAGGCAGAATTTCCCGCCGGTTTTCAACACTCTCGCCATTTCGCGCGCCATTTGAGGCGGGTGCGGCACGTGTTCCATGCATTCACAACTGATCACCAAGTCAAACGCGCCGTCTTCAAACGGCAGAGCCTCCGCGTCCCCCTGTACAAATTGCACGGACGATTTTTGCGATGCGGACGTCTCTTTGGCGATTGCAATGGCCGATGTTGAAAAATCCAGCCCCGTAATTTCGAACTGAGGCGCATTCTCGGACAGCCAAATCGCAAAATCTCCCCGCCCGCAACCGACTTCCAACACTCTACCCGCCGGGTAATCACGAATCTCCCGATACACCGAATCGTACCACGGGTAGTCGAGCGGCGAATCCGACTTGGTGGCGTCATTCATCCGCCTGTGCCAGTCGTCGTACTCCTTGAGCACATCATTGGGTCTTGGGTCGCTTGAGGTTGGCATGCCGGGGTATAACTAGGATTGCTTGAGTGTGTTGTACGCAACCGCCACGGTCTGCACACTTCGCTCAAACGAAAAATCACTGAGCAGTTCCGAAATCGAGGAGGGATTTACCGGGTGATCGTGCAGGAAATGGAGACCATCTGCCAGCGCCTTAACATCGCCCATGGAATATATCCTGTTGGGTAGTTTTGCGCCCAAATCTTCCGCACTGCCACAGCGGTCGCTGATGATGCACGGCAGTCCGCTCGCCATCGCCTCATTGACCACCAAGCCCCAGGTTTCACCATGGTCACTGGGCAGCACGAGACAATCCGCAGTCACATAGGCCTCCGAGACATGGCTCTGATTCAGAAAGCCGACGAAGGAGACCGGAACCCGGTTCGCGGTTCGCAGATCACAGTTCGCCGTTGAGGTAGGCGCTTGTTCGGCGTCGAAGGCGATGTCACAAGCGGCCCGCAGTTCAGTGCCAAGTTCCCCCGAGCCAGCGAAGAGAAGATGAATGTTCGTCAGCCGCTGGCCATTGATCAATGAGGCTGCCGCCCGCACGAGGTCCATGGGACGTTTTTTCGCAATGAATTTGCCGCAGAACAACGGGACGAAGGCTTCCTCCGGAATTCCCCAGCCGCGTCGGATCTCCGCACGCCGTGGACGGAGGATTTCTGCCTGCTGTCGGAAACGCGCATTGTCCACACAGTAGGGGGCGGGCAATAGTTGTTCGGGCCTCGCACCGTAGTTCTCATACAGTCGCCGGTTGCCGGTTCCGATGTACAGGAAGCGATCCACCCTGCCGAACAAGCGCCCCAAAATTCTGCGTTTGAGCCATTTTTTCCAGCCTTTAACCGGCGCCAGATCGTTGCTCTCCCCCCGCAACCACAACTGGACTCCCGCCCTTTTGGCGGCCAGTGCGGCCTGCCAGTAGCCGGCCACCTGCCAGCCTTGAATCCACAGAGCCTCGGCACCCGCCTGTTTGAGTTTTGCCGCAAAGTCCTCCCGCATCCGGCAGTTCCAAAACTTGGCCGGATGCACGCGGTCGGCCCCCTCAAGAAAACGATGCGGATAACCGGACAACATGTCGATGTCCCAGGCAAACTGGGCTCCAAACTCAACGTCGTGGCTCACCTTTGACGCGTGATCGCTCAGGTACCAGACCTCGAACGGCACCCGCCCATCCGCCGCCAGCGCCTGCCAGAGCGGCACCTGGTACTGAATGGGATGGGTGGTGAGGATGATCAGCACGGAAGGGATTGGAGATGAGAGATGGGAGAAAAGGGATGGGAATTATGCGATGACTTCGGAGATCAAACTGGCCCATTGGTCGCCGTAGTTCCGCCAGCTCAATCGTTCGCGACCTACCATGGCGTTTGCCCGCATCTCCGCTCGCAAGGCCGGATCTGCCGCCAACCGCTGCATGGCTGTTGCAAGGGCGTCCGCGTCACCGGCAGGCACCAAAATTCCGGCACGTCCGTCAGCGATCAACTCCGTGGCCCCGGATTCGCGTGTGGCGATCAGCGGCAGTCCGCAGGCCTGGGCCTCGATCTGCACCTGGGCCAGGCCTTCGAAGAAACTAGGAAACACAAACACATCCGCCTTTTGCATCAGGGCGGCGACTTCCGCGCGCCCTTTTGGACCCAACACTTTCACGCTCACGGGCAGACCTGCCTGTTCGTCCGCCGGAATCTCCCCTGGTCCCGCAAGCCAGAGTTCCGCACCGGATGGATTCCAGCGCCGCCAAGCCTCCAGAAGAACCGGGACCCCTTTGCGTGCGCTCAGTCCGCCGACGAACAAAAACACCACCGGCCCGCTTTTCTGCTGCCGCTCCGCCGCTGGACGAAAGAGGTCCAGGTCGGTGCCAAAGGGAATGATGCGAATCTTCCGCTCGTCCACGCCTTCTACGACGAGGGTCTCCTTCACGAACTGACTCGGTACCACAATGACGTCGGCAAGCTCATGCTCCTCACGCTCGGTCGCGACCATTTCGGCGGCCTTGAGCGGTGCGGAAGTGCTCCACGCTGGAAACCGCTGCCGGAGTTCGGTGAAAATGCGCTCCTTCGCCGATGGATGGCCGATGCTTTGATCGAGGATGAAGCGTTTGCCCCCCATTTGTTTGGCACGACGCGCCAACAACCAGGACGAAGTGTCGAAACCAATCACCAGTTCAGCATTGCATATTTCCGAATCAGGAATGCCCTGCTGGAAGCGACGGTTGCGCTCAAAGAATGCTGCCTCCTCACCTGCCGTCCGCGCCCGTCGGCGAGCCCCCCAATCCAGCCATGGCCGCGTGCGCAACTGATGACCGGCGATCTTCACCACGCGGTTGCTCAGACGACGCCGCAGGGGTGAAGGCGCGACCGAGAGCAGACGTTCGCCCCATCCCAGGCCTGCAATGGCAAACCCCGTCCAGAAACGCGAAAGCATCCCTCGCGAAGCCAGTTCACATGCCAAATGGGGGGCATACTGGGTACCGGGATGAGTAAGAAGCACGGACAACCGGGTCATTCGGATCCCTTTCGAAACGCCACCATCAATTCAGGCCCCTCCATGGAGAGGATGGAACCCTCCCCACGCCACCGCCGAAGCTGATCCATTGGATACGGACTGCTGGCGGCGATGAAGCCACGTCTCGCACTTCCCCGTCTTAGAAACTCCTCATCAATTAACTGCGGATGTACTCCTCCCCAACTCTGATGCCAATTGCCGGGACTCTTCTTTCGGAACGCCATCGAACCGTTGGGTGTAAAAGCCACAAACAATCCACCAGGCTTCAGCACCTGTTCACCCAGAACAAACATGCCTTCCACCGATGGTACATGTTCGATGACGTGACAGGACAGAAACACATCGAAAGCTCCCAACGGAATTGCATCCAATTCGAGTGTTGAGACGCCGAGTTTTTCCCGGGCATAACGAGCTCGCGGTTTAGAGATTTCGAAGGCTTCCACACTGAATCCCGCCCTGCCAAGTTGGTGACTGCCGTACCCCCACGAGCAGCCAAAGTCCAAAACACGCGCCCCAGGCGAGCCCCCCAGCGCGAGAACGACGTCGATGTAATTCAGATAGCTTGTGCTCAGGCTCGCGAAATTTTCCTCCTTCAGCGCCGCAAGAGCGGTGTCGTCGGGAAGCTCCGTTGTAATGCTCTCCTCGTAATCATCCTGATAGAACCGTGCATTCTCCCCTTCGGTGGTTGTCGGCGTTCGGAACAGCAGGGCGCATCGCTCACAGCGTCGAAGCGCAGTAACGAAGTACTTTGAATCAAGTGTCTCACCTGCCGCCCCGCCACAAGAGGGGCAATAACAGCCCCGCCGCGTAAGGAACTTAACCGCCGAGGTCAGAAGATAACGAAAACTGCGCACTCGAATCTATTGGCAAGTTGAAACCAGGCGAGCCGGCACTCCCGCAATCACCGAACCCGCTGGAAAACTTTTGGTGACCACGGCACCGGCACCCACGACACAGCCGTCTCCAAGCTCCACATCCTTCAGGATCACGGCCTTGGCGCCGATCCAACATCGGCTGCCTATTTTGATCCGACCGACCGACATCGGCTCGTTGCCGGGGGTTAACCCAAGTCCGAAGCGATGATTGCTGTCCGTCATGTAGATGTCGGGTCCGAACATGTTGTCATCGCCGATTTCGATGCGACCGCAGGCGTCAATCATCAGGTTGCGGTTGAAGTAGTTGTTGTTGCCGATGACGATGCGAAGGCCGTCAAGATCGGTGTTTTCAGGCCAGAGCCAGCACCCCTGGGTGAAAGCATTGAAATCACCGACTTGGATCTGCGACAGGCGCCGACATCTTCCCCCGCCCTCCATGCGGTTCTTCCGGCCCAGCTTCATTCCCAGCAAACGGTAACAAAGCAGCCGGAGCCTGCTGGAGAGCCCCCGCGGCACGACAAGCAGCAGCCATTCAAGTTTCATGGGCATCCCTTCTCGGAATCGGTGACGCGGGAACCGTTCGACGGGTCGCCGCAGCGCGACAACTGACGGAAAGTCTTGATCGCCTGCGCACTCACCGTTTTGCGGGAAGTCATGGCAACTGGCAGCGCCTCGATAAACATGCCCATCCCATGGATGAAAGCAGACGTCATCCCCGTGCAACAAGCATGCACGAAATGCCTCCAGCATCTGCCGGGCAGCAGAAGTGGAAGCAGCCATGCAGGCGTGCGACGAATTGTCATGACAAGGTCGTTGCAAACGACGGATCGGTGCTGAGCGGTCGCATCCCTGGAAAGCAATGACTTGTCATGCCAAACATGTACCCCGGGCATGAGCATGACTTGATACCCGGCATCGATCAGCCGCAGGCAAAGATCTTTTTCCTCCCCTCCGTAACTGCCCGGCACGGAGTCATAGACACCGACCCTGCGAAGGGTGGCAAGCCTCAGCACATGCCCGCAGCCGATGAACATCCCTACGGGATACGGTCTCTGGCGCGTCTCTTCCACCATCCGGTCGGGAGAAAGAATGTCGTAGGCTACGGCAGCCACGGTTGGCTCCTGCTCCATCAAATCCACGGCCCGGGCAATTTCGTCGTCCCGCAGGAACCACGAATCGTCGTCCAAACTGACGAAGTAGTCCGCGTCGTCCCTGAGCATCCATTGGTTGCGCGCCTCCATGTAACCCCGGTTCGGCTCCCACCGCGTCCATTCCACCTGAGGAAACCGTTCGGCGAGTTGAGGGGTCGCATCCGTGGAAGCGTCGTCAATCACGGAAACGGCCACCCGGCAGTCCTTCTGAGAGAGAGCGGATTCAATGGCTTTGGGCAAAATCTCCGCACGATTGTGCGTCACAATGCCGACAATCACCCTGGGGCGGGCGGGTTGGAAATCCTGAGGGGATGTCAGCATGGAGACAAGTTCGTATTACCAGACTCAGGCAACTTCCTTGACGATTGAACGGCGCGCCTTCAAATAGGACCTTATACCACGTTCACTCAGCAATTGTCGATGCTTCCGAAACGCCCACAGGGCACCCGGTGTCCCCAGCAAACCGCCAAGAATACCCGCCAACCGCCCTCTTCGTAGCATGAACCAAATCACGTTCGCAAACTGAAGCACGCCATAAGCCCAAAGAGAAACCGGATAGCGCAGCCATGCCAGCAGGGCCGCGTTCTGAATCGTGGCGGCTACGATCTCAGCCCCTCCGTGATGCCCCAAATCCGAGTCATGAAACACGCGCAGGTCGTGGCATCTTAGGACCCGGTAACCGGCATCGTGCAGTTGCAGCGCCACATCTCTTTCCTCCAGTCCATAGGCAAACGGGCGATCGACAAATCCGAAAAGCTTGCGGTAAACCGACACCCTCAGTCCATAACCGCAACCGGTAAAATCGGTGGCGACTGAAGTGGAGTCGCTGGAGGGCAGCCTCGGGTCATTTTTCTGCGTCACCACCGCGGCGAAACAGGCGTTTTCCGGCGCTCCCTGCGCATGCCTCACGAGTCTCGCGAAGTAGTCGGAATCCACGGGCCATGAATCATCATCAAACGAGGCGAAGATTTCATGACTGGCAGCCCTGATGCAGCGATTCCGTCCGCCGCCGGGTCCAACCTGGCAGGGGCTGGAAATGATCCGCACCTGGGGATGCGTGTCGGCCAATTTCCTCTCCAAGCATCCATCGCTTGCATCCACATGCACGATGATTTCAGCGGGAGGAGGATCACAGGCGAGGACTCGCGCGATCGGCTCAAACACCCGCTCGCCTCGGGAAAAGGTGGGAATGCCTACCGATACGGGCACTGGTGAGGGCATGTGTCTATTCGCCGACGCCATGCTACTTGCAACATTCAAAGGCTAGTCCGCCTTCGAAGCGGTCGGGGTTCTCAACCTCCAGAAAGGCCTTGTTGGCAGAATCGCCTGCCAGACACCGGCGCACATTCGCAAAGCCGGCATCGCGAAGTTCCGCTGCGAGGCCTTTCTCATCCCACATCCAGAGATGGTGGGAATTGCCGAAGAACTCGCGAAGGAAGGCATTGACTCCCTTCGGACGCCGCTCGCGTCCAAGATAGGTGTAACGCAGGAAATTTGAGAGCGCCTCCGGATTGGGGTTCGACTGGTAGGCCGCCACCTGCTGCTCGAAATCCGGAACGACCAGCCGAAACAATCCTCCCGGTTTGAGACATGCGTGTGTGTTTGCGAGAGCTGTGCGCAGGTCCTCCAACGCAAGATGTTCCAGTATGTGGGAACAGTAAACGGCATCGCAGGAGGAGGGAGCCACATCCATGCCGCGCACAATATCTCCGTAGTGTGTCTCATCCGGAAACCGGGGCTTCAACCACTTCTTAAAGAATGCCCCAAGCAGTGGAAGCCGTTGCAATCTCAAAGTCGGGCTGGCATCGCAGTTGTGCCATCCAGCGCCAACATCGAGTCCGCAACCATAGTGAAGATTCATAGCAAAAAAGTTGTGCGTTGGAGAGGTCAGGCGGCGAGCAGGCGAGCCACGGCAGTGCTTTTGCCGAGAATGTTGCCGAAAATCTGCCGACGCGATCCGGCCTGCATCATCGACGCCACGAGCTGAAATACCTCCCAAAAAATGAGACGGAAGTAATCAACGAGTCTTCTACGTCCGAGGACTTTCGTCATCACATAGTGGCGATTGATCAATTCCATCTCAGACAGCGCGGCAGGATCGGACTTGTGGGTTCCGGGTTGGCTGTCGTGAAAAATGCGCGCGGTGCGCGCATTCACCAGTTTCCATTTTTTTCCGACCGTGACGGAAAGCGTCACATCCTCCATCAGCGAGTAGCCGGTGAAATGAGGCGGGAATGGAGGATCGGGCAAGGCCTCTCGCCGGTACATGGTGCAGGTGGTGTTCAACCACTCCACCGACACAAACTCCGGCAGATCCTCGCAGTCCTCGGGCAGCAGATTCACGGCAGGCCCCAGCACACGGCCGGCATAACTGCGGCATTTCTCACCCGCCATGAGTCGAAACATCAGACGGGACACCCTGCCTGGCGCCTGATACTTCTGATTGGTGATCATGGCGTTGGCTCCTCCGACGTCTGGCCCGGAATGCAAGGCAGCCCACAGTCGTTCGGTGCACTCCGGTTCCAACAGGATGTCGTCATCGAGAAACCAGATCACCGGCTGCGAGGCCTCGGCGACACCTTGATTGCGCTGAGCCGCCGCACCTGACACCGCCGCTTTGATCCATCGCACGTTAGAGGTGCCTCGCACATTTTCCGTGAAAGACTCCACCACTTGCTTTGAATCCAGATCGTCTGACGCATCCACCACAATGAGTTCAACAGGCATGATTCCCTGCCTCAGCAGAGACTCCAAAGTACACTTCAACACCTGCGGGCGATGCCGAGTTGGAATCACAGCACTGGTGGCACTTGTTTCCATCAAGCAGTGACTTTTCTTCTCAATCTGCCTGCCAGGGTTTCGATTCCTCGAAACCCCAGTAGCCGATAACCAAGCCGATAACCCATGCTGTAGCCGATGCGCCGTCCTGGACCACCCGGCTCGAATGTCGGTTGAGAATGATGAATCGCTGCATCAATCCCCACCGCCTTAGCCCGATCATACCTCCACACCAGCCGGGCCACTTCGAGCCGCGCCTGATTGATCGCCCAGAGTCGCTCCTCGGTGAGCCGCTGTGTTTCGCGCAGGCAGTTCTCCGCATCAGCCACGATTTCAAGCCTGCGCCGGTGCACCTCCTGTGGATCCTTGGTGCAGACCGAGCCGCCGCTCCACTGGCGGTAAACCGCCCCCACAGCATCGCAGTATTGAAAGCGAGCACCGGACTTGAGCATGCGCAGATAAAGCTCATGCTCCTGGCAGCAGGGCTGATCCTCCTTCCACCCACCTGCGGCAAGGATGGCGGACTTTCTCCATAGCAGGGCCCCTGTTTGAGGCAGGTCCCAGCGCACCAGCAGGCTCCATGGATCATCCCGTGGCTCAGGCATCAATCCCACCGCCTGATTCACTTCATCACCTTCATGAGTTTCCTGAATGTAGCGGCTGAAGACCACATCCACCCCAGGATGGGAGGAGAGAAAGTCCGCGTGCTTCTCCACCTTGTCCGGCAGCAGATAGTCATCGGCGTCCAGATACTGAATCCATTCACCGAACGAAAGCTCCAGCAAACGGTTACGCGCCACATTTCCGCCCCGATTCGGGCCCGTTTCCCAGCGAATGCGATCCCCGAAGGACCGGATGATGGCGAGGCTGCCGTCCGTGGACCCGTCATCGACGACAATCACTTCCTTATCTCTCCAGGTCTGCGCCAGAGCACTCTCGATGCACTGCGCAATCCAGCGCTCGGCGTTGTAGCAGGGAATGAGGATGGAGACGAGCATCACCAAAATCCAAAGGCAGTTATTCGATCACCAACTTGCATCTGATACTCTCACTCGTCCCGAGCAGACAGATGCCGATCTTGCCGAGATCAAAGGAAGCTTGAACTCTTGAGTCAGTGCAAATCCTCGTCCACGCCAGCAGCATCCCAGGCGACCAGCGGATGTCATCAAACAGCAAGACCGCGCGGGGAGCGAGGCATGGCAACACGCGCTCAAAGTACTCGATCGTGGCGGCTTCGTCGTGATGACCGTCGATGAAGCAGTAATCCACCGGCTTCGTTTCGGCGAGCACTCCGTCGAGCGTGTCGTGGAATCTCCCCACCACAACCTTGGCCCGATGACTGAGTCCAACGCGCTTCAAATTCTGCTCCGCGATTTGTGCAAAGCTGGGAGCGCCTTCCATCGTCACCAGACGGCCTGCGCCATTGAGTTCGAGTGCCGCAGCCTGATAGCCGCCGGAGATTCCAAGGCAGGCCCCCATCTCGATGCATGAGACGGGTTTGAGCTGCCGGATGATGTGGAAGAGCAGTTCAGCCCAAAGTGGCTCCTTGCTGTAATTCCGACATGCCTCGCCGACGATCTCAGTGCAGATCCGACCGGTTTTCATCTCTGCATCGCTGCGCGTGTCTTCGGGCCCGCCCGCACCATAGTCGGGCACTTCCACCACCTGTGTCGAGCGGTTGGTTTCATTCCTGATATCTTCGATTTTCTTGATCCACTGCTCTGCTTCCAGCTCAAGGTTTCGGTCAATCAGGCAGAGCAACGCCTTTCCGACTCCTGCGACCTGGGCATCGCCAGACGCGGCCAGATGCCGGATATGCCGAGGTGTGATGAAGTTCTTATTCGTCCTGCGGATGACGGACGGAATGATTCTTGCCAAATTCATGATGAGGGGGCGTTAAAATGGAGTTCACCACAGAGGTGCCATCGGTGTGAACGCCGTGGTCATCTGCTTGCAGCCGCCGAATCGCTCCGGATGCTGCAAGGCCTCCACCAATTCCACGATGTGAACGCCGAAGTCGGCTAACAGGCGGCAGGGGCGCTTCTCACGAATGGCCGCCGACATCTCCGCAGGGCCACGAAGAAAATCCACGGGCTTGCCTGGACCCACGAGTATTTCCGTGATTTGGCGGACGGGCGGCAGCCTGCGCTGAAACAAGTCCGTCTCACGGATCGAGAAGCGTGATTCAAGCCAGCGCATCAGCCAGGGCATGCGGCGTGTGATTGCCGACTGCAAGCGTGTGAGCTGCACACGGCGGTGTAACACCGGGCCGTCATCATTGCGGACGTTGCCGACGAAGAGTTCACCCTGGTCTCCAATGATCGTGAGGGATTTGTCATGCGGCGCGACGAGGCCGCATGTGACACGGGCCACGACGCAGTCGGCAAATTCGATGCAGCCGACGGTGAAGTCAGGAGCCATCTGCTCCACGGCGATGCCCTTGTCAGGAATCTGGCAGGAGGCAAAGGAGGTCACCCGTTTCGCCGGACCAAACATCGCCGCCAGCCAGGTGAGCACATAGCCTGCATGCTCATAAGTGCAGCCGATCTCGAATTCATCTTTTGCGGGCCATGCCACGCCGCTGGCACTCTTCCAAAGCCAAGGCTGCTGGCGTGGAGCGATCATGCCATCGTCGAAGTTGGCATACACGAGGCGCACCTTGCCAATCACGTTTTCGCGCACCGCCTTCCACATGGTCTGTGCCGTCGTGCTGAGGACGCTGCACGGCGCGGAGGCTAGCAGCAGGTTCTTTGCTGCGGCGAGTGCGGCCAGGGCACGCGCTTCGGTGAGAGTCATTCCCATCGGCTTCTCACTATAGACATGCTTGCCGGATTCCAGACAACGCCGGGTGATTTCAACATGACTGCGCGGGTTCGTGAGGTTTAGCACCAAATCCACGGAATCATCTGCAAGCAACGCTTCGAGGCTGGCATATTTTTTCACCGGCCAACGCTTCAGGAAGGCGTCGAGGTTATTCTCGTTGATGTCCCATGCGCCGGTGAGTTTGAGTTCAGGATGATTGCAGAGCGTGACCGGATACATGTCCGCGACATAACCTGTGCCGATGATGGCGAAATTCATTGGCCGTTGAAATGGTGTTCGAGCTTGCGGACGGCGGCGGCGATGTCCTGCATGTCGCTTTCGGTGCCGAGGAAGACATTGGCGGCGATGTAGATGATCTCCTGCGCGGCCTTGTCAGACACGGGTGTGGGCAACACACGGATATAGTCGGGATGCTTTTGCAGCAGGTTCTTCATCGCTGGCTGATCGGCGATGGTGTGCGCATAGCAGCGGTTCAGCGGCGCACCTTCCGCTCCGGCGGCGCGCATGAACTCCTCCAGGCTGATGCCGCCGCAGTGTTCAGCCTGGTAACGCAGCACAAACATGTACATGCCGTGCTTCTTCATCCCCGGATGCTCCGCGAGCGGCTGGAGGCATTTGATATCCTTCATCAGTTCACGCAGCCGCTTGAAATTTTCCGCGCGTGCTTCCTGCTGGCGCTCAAACTGGCCGAAGCGCTGCAGCAACAGCGCCGCCTGATATTCTGTGGGGCGGCAGTTCCAACCAAGAGTGGCATGTTCCCAGCGCGAACCGGCCTCCGGCAGGCGGCCCGCGTTGTGCATCATGTAGGCGCGGTCGAAGATGTCCTTGTCATTGGTCGTCAACATGCCGCCTTCACCGCAGGTCAGGTTCTTCGCGGATTGAAAACTGAAGCCCGCCGCATCTCCCAGTGATCCCACCGGCCCGCTCTCCCACACGGCACCGTGCGACTGCGCGGCGTCCTCGATGATCTTCAGGCCGTGCTTTTTCGCGATGGCATTGAGCGCCGTCATGTCCGCAGGCTGGCCGAACTGATGCACGGGAATAATCGCCTTCGTCCTGCCAGGAATGATGGCTTCCTCTACACGCCGGGAATCGAGATTGAGCGTTCCTGGATCCACATCCACAAACGCCACCCCGAAGCGCCGGTCCAGCGCACAGGTGGCGCTGGCGATGAAGCTGAGGTTCGGCACGATGACCTCCCCGCCATATTCGAGGCCGTCGTGGTCAAACACCGCTGCCAAAGCAAAGCGCAGCGCATCGGTGCCGTGCGGCAGCATGAGCGCATGCCTGCAGCCACAGAACTCCGCAAACCGCCGCGCAAACTCCTTCTGCCGGGTTTGTGGCAGCCCTTCGCTGCCGCTGAGAAAAACTTTGCGCAAGGCAGGCCCCACCGCCGTCAACCAGTCCTTCAGGGAATGGTTCGGCGCGCCCGCCCAAGGTCGCAGCCGCACATCCCGAACGGGTGTGCCGCCATCCTTCGCCAATTTGCCATTCAAGCGAGACGCTGGGGGAGGGAGGCGGCCCAGAGTTTGGCGTGCAGCCCATTTAAGCGATTGTTTCACCTTGCCGGTCATCCGTTCATCTCCGCTTGAGCGTCACAAACAGGCCAAAGTCCGACGGAACCCGCGGAACCAACCGGTTCAAACCAGTCAGGCGCGCCACTTTGCCCGCCGCGCGCTCAAGCCAAGTCGGGGCGGGTTGCTGCCAACTATGCCCGCCTTCACTGGCGGCCAAAGGCTGGGGTCGCGGCTTGCACCACCGGCGACTTGTCGCCCGCGCCAGTCGCAGACGAAAACTCTCGTCAGGTGGCCGGTCTTCGACAGTCAACCGCACTTCCGCGATCCCGCCAAACTCCCGCTGCCAGAACGCACCTGGAAACAGGGTCACCAAATCGGGCGGTGGTGCCGAGTCGAGCCAAAGCTGGCCCGGCAACACACACGCATCACGATTGGGTGAGTTGAAGACGAGCGTTCCACCCGGCTTGAGCTTTGCCAGCAGACCACGCGTCAGCCCCAGTGGGTCGGCCACGCAGCCGATGACACCCACATGAAAAATCAAATCATACGGACCGCCGCTTTCAGCCCGGTCGGAACCGGCAAGTGCAAAGTGTTCGCCGAACGCCGCCCTAGCCGCGCCGACCGCCTCGGCCGAAACATCCACGCCCAAGACATTGATGCCGTCCAAAATCAAGCTGGAGGTCAGGTAGCCACGGGAGCAGCCGATTTCGAGGCAGTCCGCACCCGCCGGCAACTGCGCCACCTGATCGAGCACCATGCGGTATTTTGAGGCGGTGGCGGACAGCAAACCGCGTAACCCGTCCCTATCCCCTGCCGCAAAAAGCCTGCCTGTATCCGCCATGAGGTCGCGGTAACCCGCATAGTAGGAGATCGCGCCCAATTGATGGAATTGATCATGCACCAACTTGTCGTGGCGGGTGAAGCGGCAACCACATGCCGCGCATTCATACACGCTCCATTTGTAGTCAGCCACATACTCAACCTCGCCAAGTTCAACCGCGGCATTTGTTCCGCACACTCGACAGGTGGCATTCATCCGATCAAAGGCCCGGTTCTGACGAAAAGGTGATTCGCAGCAGCCTCTGTCTCAGATCCCTGCCGCTCACCACGGGATAGGAGCGACCAGCCTGCATCATTGAGGAAGCGTATGGCGGCAGCAGACTCCTCAACGTTCGTGACGCTCAGTTCGACCATCACAGACTGAAGCCTTGGATCGCGCAATGTGGCGCCCGCTCCCTGGAGAATCGGCCACTCCAGGCCGTCCACGTCCATCTTGAGATGGGAAGGAAACGGCGGTTGAAACTTCGTAATGAACTCGTCCACGCTAAATCCCACCATTCCATGCTCGGCACCACTCTCTCCTTGCCAGTAACGAGACGACTCGCCGGATTTCCCAAACTGGCTCATGGCACTCCCCGGGACTGAGGAAGCCAGATTCAGAACTCCCAGTTCAGTGACACCCGACAAGGCGATGCAGTATGCCGAGACACGACCGCTCAAATGATTGATCTGAATGTTCCGCACCAGCGTGTCATAGTTGGCCGCAGAGGGTTCGAAGGCCAGAACCCGTGCGTTGCAGGCGGTGGCGGCATACAGTGTGAAGACACCTACATTTGCACCCACATCCCAGAACACGGCATCGTCACCGATCCCGTCGATCCAAGTAAGCATATCGGGTTCCTTCAACAGCAGAGTTTCCGCTCTCAGAGCCAACAGCGGAGACGGGCAGAAAAATCTGATGGCACCATGTTTGGTGACCGTGGTTATCTGCATGACTCTCACCAGCCTCTCAATCTCTCTCGCCTTCCAACTGAAAGGCATCAACCTGAAAGGCATGACGGCGAGGCTCCTGATGACGCCACAAATAATCTGCAGTAATCGATTCATAATGCCGAAGATTCAGCTCCTGCGACCAAATCCCGTGCAGGCGGGAAGGCTTTAAACTGATGGTCCATGACAAACCAACCCTGGCCCGCCTCCGGCATCTGGCCGCTGCCGTAGAAATCACCCGCTTCAACATCGAAGGCACCGGCGTTCTTGATCCAGTCGGCGATTTCGCCGTTCACGCTGCAAAACAGAGTGTAGCCATATCGTCCTGGAGCCAGCGTCATGCGCGGCACATGCACTTCAACATGTCCGACATCGGCTCCGACCTCGGGCAGGTCTCTGGCCGCGAGATGGGTGGACCAGACGGTGATGCGCTGCCCCAGTTCATTGTCCACGCCAACGGCAACGCGAACGTTCCGCAGGGAGGCATGGCTGGTGTTGAGCACTTTCAGCACCATGGTGCCGGGGGCGCCGCAATCAAACGCCGCGACGGTATTCCCCAGCAGATCGGCCAGCATGACCTCTTCAAAGCGGAGCAGCCCGCTGCCCTGCCGGTCCTGGCGGTCAGCAAAGGACGACCGGGCAAGGTGATGCGTCTGAGTCAGGTAGTTTTTGACCACTGTGGCAATGGAACCGGCCTCCTGCAGCCGGCCATTGACCAGCAGAATGCCTTTTTGACAGAGGTTCTGCACCGCGGCCATCTGATGACTGACGAAGAGCACCGTGCGCCCCCCTTTGGCGACCTCGCCCATCTTGCCGAGGCACTTCTTCTGAAAATCCGCGTCGCCCACGGCGAGCACCTCGTCCACCACGAGAATCTCCGGTTCCAGGTGCGCGGCGACGGCGAAGGCGAGGCGCACATACATGCCGGAGGAATAGCGCTTCACCGGGGTGTCGAGAAACCGCTCCACTTCGGCAAAGGCGACGATCTCGTCGAACTTGCTTTTGATCTCAACCTTGGTCATGCCAAGGATGGCACCGTTGAGGTAGATGTTCTCGCGACCGGTCAGCTCAGGATGGAAGCCCGTACCGACTTCCAGCAGGCTGGCGATGCGGCCCGTCAGCGTGATGCGCCCCTTCGTCGGTTCGGTGATGCGTGAGAGAATTTTCAGCAGCGTGGATTTACCCGCGCCGTTGCGTCCGATGATGCCGACGACCTCGCCTTGATTGACCTCGAAGGAGACGTCCTTGAGCGCCCAGAAATCCTCGTCACCGGATGAGGGATCAGCGGTTGGGGATGCGTGGCTGAAGATGTTCTTTGCCTTGCGGGCGATGACGTCCCGCAAGGCCGTGTAGCGCTCGCGCGTCTCATGGTGAATACGGTAGCATTTGCCCAGGTTTTCAACGCGAATGATCGGCTCCGGCATGCGAAAGGAGGTCAGGACTCAGACAGCGGCCATGCGGCCAACCTGCGCCAGATGATGAAGGCGCCAAGCGCCATCACGGGCAGCATGACGGACAGATTGAAGAGGAGGACGCCGGTGACGGTGGAAAGATCCAGGAAAGCGCAGGCCGCCACCTGCGCAGCCAGGCCGACCGGGACCACAAGCACCGAGGAACGCACCCAGCCACGGGCCAGAACGAGGGCCCAGACGATGCCACAGAGCCCCGTCAGGGCAGGTGCCAGCGCCGCCAGCCGCAGTTCGAATCCCAGATGAGCGTACTGCGGGCCCAGCAGCCAGAGGACCGGCCCCGGCAAAAGGGTGACGACCACCACGACCGCCAGCGAGAACAGGCCATAAAGCCCGCACACCACCAGCAACTGGCGCAGCAACTGCGCCCGCCCCTGGCAACGCGCAAAGGCCGGCACGCCAAGCTGCACGACCGGAGCGCCGGCCAGCGCGAACAACACGCCCAAGCGCCCGAGGGCGCCCACATCCGCCACCCGCGCGGAGGTGCCGTAAAAACTGATCAGCCAGGTGCCGACCTGCCCCTGCAGGCCATAGTAGATCGTAAAAGCCGCCGAACCGGCGACGATGCGGCGGACAGCCGCGTCAAACTCGTGCGAGCCGCATTCATCGCGATGCACCATCCCCGCCGCCGCCCTTTTGACAAGGTGATGCAGCGCGAACGACGCGGCGCAGGCACAGGCAACCACGGCCACAAACGCGAGGGCGGGCATGGAGTCCAGCGTGCCACCGCCAGCCCAGAGCAGCACGCCAAGGGACGCGGCGGTGAGAACAAGGCGGGAGGCCGAGGCGCTGACCTCCGCCAGCAACTGCGGGCGCAGACGCTGCTGCAGGCGGTTCACATGGCTCCAAATCTGGGCCGCGGCGGCGGGCCAGGCAAAGGCGGCCACCAACACGACCGCGCACGCCATGCCCACCACCGGCGCCTGCAGGCGATGCAGCAGCACGAGCATCCAGGCAATGACAACGAGGGAGGCGCCGGCGACGAGCCAGCGCTGCGCACGCAGCACGGCGCCGACCACACGCGAGAAGCGCGCGCGATCCTGCCACAACGGCCCGCCCACTGCCTGAAGGGCGGCGGAGATGCCTGAATCTGAGAGGCACGTCACCATGATCATCATCGAGCCGGCCACCGTGAACCACGCGTAGGCGGACTCACGCGGCAGAAGCCATACCGCCAGCAGCCCGGAGAAGGCATTGCAAACCTGCACGATCCCCTGGGCGCCCACCACGCCTCCGAGCCGCGGCCCCCATCGTCGCAGCCATTGAAACGCCGCCATTCAAATGACATCGGCAAAGGTCTTCTCCGTCCGCCGGAAATACCGGACGCCAAATACAAGCAGAAGCACGCTCAAGCCGGTGGAAAGCGCAAAGCTGGGCCAGTGCAACTCGGTGGTGCCACAGATGGCCCAGCGAAATCCGTCGATGATGCCCACCATGGGATTCAGAGCAACGAGCACGCGACCGGTGTCTCCAAAACGCTCCTGAATGGCGGTGGTGCTGTAAAACACAGGCGAAATAAACAGGCCAAACTGGACCACAAAGGGGATGATGTAGCGAAAGTCGCGGAACTTCACATTCAACGCGGTAAACAGTAAACCCGGTCCCATCGCGGCGAGGAAACCCAGCAGGATGAACAGCGGAAGCGTGAGCAGTCGCCACGTCGGTATCATCCCATACCACAGCATCAGGCCCGCGAGGATCACCAGGGAAATGGCGAAGTCCACGAAGGCGACGACCACCGCGCTGGCGGGCAGGATCATGCGGGGGAAATAGATCTTCGAGATGAGGTTGGCATTGCCGACAAGGCTGTTTGAAGATTCACTCAAAGCGCTGCTGAAAAAGTACCACGGCAGAGTGCCGGCGCAGACAAGGATGGCGTAAGGCACGCCGTCGGAGGGCAACTGCGCCAACCCTCCGAAGATGCCCGCACCAATGACAATGGTCAGCAGTGGACGAATGACGGCCCACGCCACGCCAATCACCGTCTGCTTGTAGCGCACCAGAATGTCGCGCCATGCAAGGAAGCCAAACAGCTCGCGAAACCGCCAGAGATCACGCCAGTAGTGCGCCTCGGTGCGGCCCGCCTCGATGATGAGCGGCTCTTTGATCATAAATTCTGCCGGGAAACTGCCCGCACCCATTCCTGATTGTGCAAATACCACGCCACCGTCTCGCGGATGCCGGTCTCGAAGGTGTGCGTGGGGGTCCAGCCGAGGTCGCGCTGGATTTTACCCGCATCAATGGCGTAGCGGAGGTCGTGGCCGGGGCGGTCGGGGACGAAGGTGATGAGGGAGCGGGAGTGGCCGCCAAGCTCAGGCTTCATCTCGTCGATGAGGTCGCAGAGTTGCTGGACGAGGTGGAGGTTGGAGAGTTCGTTATGGCCGCCGATGTTGTAGGTCTCGCCGGGAGTGCCTGCGGTGAGAACGCTCCAGAGGGCCTGGCAGTGGTCGCCGACGTAAAGCCAGTCGCGGACGTTGAGGCCATCGCCATAGACGGGGATGGGGCGGCGGGCGAGGAGGCTCTGGATGACGACGGGGATGAGTTTCTCCGGGAAATGGCGGGGGCCGTAGTTGTTGGAGCCGTTCGTTATGAGCGTGGGCAGGCCGTAGGTGTGGTGGTAGCTGCGGACGAGCATGTCGCTGGCGGCCTTGCTGGCGGAGTACGGCGAGTTCGGGGCGTAGGGCGTGGTTTCGGTGAAGAAGCCGGTGGGGCCGAGGGAGCCGAAGACTTCGTCGGTGCTCACATGGAGAAAACGGTTCGCAGTTCGCGGTTCGCGGTTCGCGGTTTCTCCTGACCATTGGGCGCGGCAGGCTTCGAGGAGGTGGAAGGTGCCGTTGATGTTGGTGGTGATGAAGTCGCCGGGGCCGGTGATGCTGCGATCCACATGGGACTCCGCAGCGAGGTGCATGACGTGGGTGATGTCATGCTGGCGGACGACGCGGAGGACTTCGTCCTTGTCGCGAAGATCGACCTTTTCGAAAAGGTAGCGCGGATGGACGTCGTGAATGCCGGCGAGGTTTTCGAGATGACCGGCATAGGTGAGGCTGTCAAGATTGACGAGCTTCGCGATCTCCGGCCGGTCGATGACGTGGCGGATGAGATTGGAGCCGATGAATCCGGCTCCACCAGTGATCAGAAGATTCATTTAACGGCGGTGTACTCGCTGAACCAGCCGAGGACGGACTTGCGGGCGGTGTGCTGGAAACCGGCGGCCTGGAGGGCTTTGAGGACGTCTTCGGGACGGACGCAGGCGTTCATGGTTTCCCAGAAGTAGGCCATCATCTCTTCGGCCTTCTGGCTGCGGGTGAGGAGGCGGGCGAAGAAGGGATAGATGCGACCGAAGTAGAGCCGGAAGAGCCAGGAGCCTAAGCGACCGGCGGGACGGGTGGCTTCGAGGATGAGCACCTTGCCGCCCGGTTTGAGCACGCGGTGAAACTCGCGAAAGGTGGCCTCAAGATCGGCGAAGTGGCGCAGGGCGTAGCCGATGGTGAGGAAGTCGTAGGCTCCGGAATCCACGGGCATGCTCTCGGCGGGACTTTGGATGAAGCGGGCGTTGAGCTTCTTCCTGGCGACGGCAAGCATGCCGGCACTGGGTTCCACGCAGGTGATGGTGTCGTCAGAGCCCATGACATCGCGGGCGGCGACGGCCATGAGTCCGGTGCCGCAGGCGACATCGAGGAGCTGCATGCCGGGACGGAGGCCGTGGCGGCGCTGGGCGTCCTTCCGATAGAGGTTGCCCGTGCCCCAGAAGCCCCAGCCGACGACGGGATCGTAATGTGGAGCGCCGGCATCAAAGAGCTCCCGGACGTAGTCGGGGCGCTCCTCGGCGGCGGCGTAGCGGTTGGCGATGACGGGGTGCGGGGTCATGAGTCTAAGCACTCTTCAAGCCAACGCGGCGAACCTCGGCGGCAAGCTCGGCGAGGTAGTCGCGATACTCGCAGGATGGCAGGGTGGAGACGAGGGTTTCAAACTCGTCGATGGTGAGGAAGCCGCGGTAGAGGGCGGCCTCCTCCGGGCAGCCGAGCTTCATGCCCTGGCGTTTTTCGATGGTCTGGACGTAGGCGGAGGCTTCGTGAAGGCTGCTGCTGGTGCCAGCGTCGAGCCAGGCGGTGCCGCGGCTGAGGCGCCTGACACGCAGGGTGCCGCGGCGGAGGTACTCGTTGTTCACGTCGGTGATCTCGAGTTCGCCACGCGGGGACGGCTTCAAAGAGCGGGCGATGCCGATGACGTCGTTGTCGTAGAGATAGACGCCGGGCACGGCGTAGTTGCTGCGGGGTTCGGCGGGTTTTTCTTCGAGGGAGACTGCATGGCCTTCGGCGTCGAATTCGACCACGCCGTAGCGCTCGGGATCGGTGACGTGGTAGGCGAAGATGGTGGCACCGGATTGAAACTCGGCGATGGCACGCGGGAAAGCGTCGCCACCGAAGAAGAGGTTGTCACCGAGCATGAGGGCGACGGGATCGGAACCGATGAAGGATTCGGCGATGGTGAAGGCCTGTGCGATGCCCTCCGGCTTCGACTGCTCGCGATATTCGATGGAGAGGCCCCACTGGGAGCCGTCGCCAAGGAGCTGCTGAAAGCGCGGCAGATCCTGCGGGGTGGAGATGAGGCAGAACTCGCGGATGCCGGAGGCGATGAGCACCGTGAGCGGGTAATAGACCATCGGCTTGTCATAGACCGGCTGGAGCTGCTTCGATGCGATCTGCGTCAGCGGATAGAGGCGCGAACCCGCGCCGCCTGCGAGGATGATGCCTTTCATGGTGAACGCGCTTTTTGGTGCTCCAAAGACTGCTCAAAGCTGATGAGGCGGCGAAGCAGCGCGTTATAACGCGAGTAGGCATCGCCCGTCTCGGCACACAGGAGTTCATAAAGTTGCAACTCAGGCTGGGGAAAACGCTCCGCAGCCCTCGCAGGCATTTCGAGACCGCCGCGCTTCAAGCGGCCCCAACCCACGGCCAGAAGACAGGACTCCGGAGTCACGCGACCCGACGCGTAGTCCGCGATCCCCCGTTGAATGAGATCGCCGCCGGGGAGGTTTTCGAGCGTGGTCATGGCGTGCAAAAGCGTTCGACTGCATGCCGGAATTCAGAAGCGGTGATCGCCGGATAACGAATCAAAAAGGGTTCAATGGCCTCAAACAGCATCCAAAGTCTTTCTTTCGCGATGAGCCGGTTTTCAAGCATGGCCCGCACGTCGGTGATGTCACGCTCATGACCACGTTCGATCTTGGCAAGCACCTGGCTGTAGAGATCGTAGTGATGAAACTCGACCGAGCCATGCCGGGCGATGAACGGGCTGCGATCGCGCCAACCTGGAACTTCAGGAATAAACTGGTCGGGCGCGGCAAGCTCGACATTCACATCAAGAGCATCCTTGATCGCCGCGATGGCCTCGAAAAAGCCTGCAGGTTCCGGGTCCGCCTTCAGATCCACATCGATCGTGGTGCCGCGCCAGCCATGAAGAAGCGCTGTGGCACCACCTGTAAGGTAAACACGACCAGGGCCTTTGACGGCCTTTCCGAGCGCAGTCATGAAGGCGTTGATTTTGGCGACGTCAGCAGGGGCACGCATCAATCAGCGGGTGATTATACAGTCATTGAGCACGAGCACGTCCATTTTCGTGCGAAGGAAGCAGTCGAGGGCCTCCTGAGGTTTGCAGACGACGGGCTCGTTTTCGTTGAAGCTGGTGTTGAGCACCATGGGCACGCCGGTGATGTCGCGATACGCGCTGATGAGGCGGTGGTAGCGGGGGTTGGTCTCCTTGTGGACGGTTTGCAGACGGCCGGAGCCATCGACGTGCGTGGTGGCGGGGATCTGCGCGCGCTTCTCCTCGCGGACTTGGAAGACTTCCATCATGAAAGGCACGTCGTCGTTCTGCTCGAACCATTCGCTGACGCATTCACGAAGGATCGAGGGTGCAAAGGGGCGGAAGGACTCGCGGCGTTTGATCTTGAGGTTGAGGATGTCCTTCATGTCGGCACGACGCGGATCGCCTAGGATGCTGCGGTTGCCAAGGGCACGCGGTCCCCACTCCATGCGCCCCTGGAACCAGCCGATGACTTTGCCTTCGGTGATGGCGGTGGCGGTGGTGCGGCAAAGCTCGTCTTCGTCGTCGATGCGGCACACGGTGCAGCCTTCGGCCTGAATGTCGGCGGCGCGGGAGTCGAGGAGCGTTTGAATTTCGTCGTCAGTGGCCTGCGGACCGACGTAGGCGTGGGACATCACAAAGGAGCGGACAGAAGTGTCCGCGCTCCCTTCAAGCTGGCGGGCGACGACAAAAGCCGATCCGATGGCACCGCCGGCGTCCCCGGCGGAGGCGGGAAGGTACATGCGCTTGAAGGGCGAGTTGAGATAAACCTTGCCGTTGGCGACGGAGTTCATGGCACAGCCGCCGGAGAGGGCAAGGTCGTCGCACTTGTAGCGTGCATGCAGGCTTTGCAGCATGGCAAAGAAGGCCTCTTCATACATGGCCTGCGCACTGCGGGCGATGTCGCGGTGTTTCTGCTCCAGCGCCGCGCCTTTCTCACGCTGCGGACCGAGGAGCGCCTCCATGGGCTCCTTTCGGTAGAGCGTGCCGACCTCGGGGCAGCAATCGTCCCAGGTGTAGTGCACGTCGTCGCTGTGATGGCGGAAGTATTTCAGGTTCAGCTCGAAGGTCCCGTCCGGTTTGATCCGCACGAACTCGCGCATCTCCCTGAGGTATTTGGGTTCGCCGTAGGGAGCGAGGCCCATCACCTTGTATTCATCGCCGTAATGCGGGAAGCCGATGAACTGGGTGATGACGGTGTAGAAGATGCCCAGCGAGTGCGGGAAATAGACGCGGCCATCGATGGAGATGTCACTCCCCTTCCCCATGCCCCAGGCGGAGCTGGCGAAATCGCCGAAGCCATCGACGGAAAGGCACACAGCCTGATCAAAACCCGAGACGAGGAAGGCCGAGGCGAGATGCGCGAGGTGGTGCTCGACGCGATGCATCTGCGCCTTCAGCTTATCATTCGGGAAGGCCGCACGGACGGAGTCCTCGAAGGATCCGGCGCGTTTGATGTTGGCGAGGCGCTTGAAGATGAGACCGAGGCTCGGGCGCTTGCGCAGGACGTAGAGCGCGCGACGGAGGTTGTTGACCTTGGGATTGCGGTTGATCGCGATGTGATCGACATCACCTAGCGTGATGCCCGCGTCGGCGAGGCACCACTTCATGGCCTCCGTGGGCAGGCCTGACCAGTGCTTGATGCGGCGGAAGCGCTCCTCCTCCGCCGCAGCGACGAGCTTTCCATCCTTGACCAGGGCGGCGGCGGAGTCGCCATGCCAGGCGTTAAGTCCGAGGACGATCACAATTCAGAATCCGTGTACGCTGCCGCCATCGGTCGCGCAATCATGCGACCGGGCGGAACTGCCGATGGATTGAAGCGGCATTTTCGAAAAGGACGGCGACTCTATCACTCTGAATCTCAGCGCAAAGGATAAACTCGCCGCCGATGCAAACAGATTGACACCAAGCATTGCTGGATTGCTGCATTTGAGCGAAGGATGATGACGATGAGTTTTTTGCTGAAGTTCAACCAGCCTCCGTTACCTGATTCCTCATGAATGCCCGCACACTGGCGCTCGGCGCCGCCCTGCTTTTCCTGCCCGTCGCGGTTCGCGCCCAATCGGCAGGCTTGTCAAAGCCGACGGCCAGCACGCACACCAGCAGCCTGGGCACGCGCTTTGTCAGCGTCCCGGGGACGACGGTGCTGTTTTCCATCTGGGAAACCCGGCTTTCGGAATGGACCGAGTTTCTCCGCCAGAACAGGCACCCATGGTCCTACCAACCCCACTTTCAGCAGTCCCCGGAGCATCCGGCGGTCGGCATCAACCTTCAGGATGCCGTGGCCTTCTGCAACTGGCTGACGGAAACCGAACGCGGCAGCCGGAAGATCGACTCCTCGCAGAGCTACCGGCTACCCAGCCCGCAGGAGTGGGACGCCGCCGTGGGACTGGCGCGGGGACGAAAAAAGGTGGGGCTGACGGCGGAGCAAACGCTGCTCGACGACCGGGTCTTCCCGTGGGGGGAGGTCTGGCCGCCGCCGCCAAAGACCGCAAACCTGGCCGAGGAGGAGATTCCCGGCTACAAGGACGGCTTTCCCTACACGGCGCCGGTCGGCAGCTTTCCGCCGTCCGCCGAAGGTCTATTCGATCTTTCCGGGAACGTGTGGGAGTGGACGCAGCCGATGGAAATCCGTGCGGTCCCGACCGGCATCCTGCGGGGCGGCTCGTGGGCCTACTTCCGCAAGGAGTGCCTCACATCCATCTATGAGTACAGCGTGCCGGTCGATCTCCGCGCGCCGACCACTGGCTTCCGCGTGGTCTTCGATGACAAGCGCCGGACGGCGTCCCTGCTGGCGGCCAACGACGCCGAGCGCAGGAAGGACATCGAAGCGCGGATGAAAGCCATGGCCGAAAGCCGCACGGTGGACACCGAAGCCGTGGAAGCGCTGCGGAAAAAGATGGCCGGCGGCGGAGCGGACCGCGGCCTGCCGGACCCTTCGCAGCTGGTTCCGGCCAAGGCGGACGGCAGCACTTTCCTCAACGCCCTGGGCATGCGTTTTGTGCCCCTCGGCGAAAACAGTCCGGTGCTGATTTGTGCGACGGAAACCAGCGTGGCCAACTACGAAGCCTGGCTGCAGGACACCGGCAGCCGCTGGGGCACCAAGCCGTCCTTCCTGCTCGGCGGTGATCATCCGGCGGCGGGGGTTTCCTGGGAGGATGCCACGGCATTCTGCGCCTGGCTGACCGAGCGCGACCGCGCCAGCAAGCTGATCCCCGCAGGCGCATCCTACCGCCTGCCGACGGACCTCGAATGGAGCCGGGCCGCCGGACTCACCGGCGAGCAGGGAGCGGACCCCGCCGAACGCCATCTCGGCGACAGCACCCACTATCCATGGCCGACGGTGGAAGGCGACTGGATGCCGCAACCACTCACCGCCAATCTCGACGCCAACAAGATTCCCGGGACTTCGGACACGAGTTCCTACACGGCCCCCGTGACCACGAGCACGCCCAACCAGCTCGGACTCCATGAAATGGGCGGCAACGTCGCCGAGTGGTGCCAGGATCCATGGCCCGGCACCGCCGAAGAGCGAGTGATCCGCGGTGGCAGTTGGCTGGGCTTTGACAAAAAATCGCTGCTGACCTCCTTCCGGCTGCATGCCCTGAAGAATTCCTCACGCGCCGACCTCGGATTCCGCTGCGTCCTCGATCTTTCGACTCCGTGAACGGATTCTGAGCCATGGATTCGCACGACGCCCCTGCGAACGCCCCCGGCACTCCGCCCGGGGTGGACGCCACTGAACCGTCGCCGCCCCGGTTCCAGCGGCTCCGTGTCATCGCCTTCATCGCAATCATGACCGCGATGGGGGCGGCTGCGTGGAACGGCCTTCCCCGGGCCGCTTCCTGGGTCAAAGGCTGGCTGGCGCGGCGGCATGTGCCGGAGATGCGGGAGGCGGTGGGGAACCGCGACTGGAATGCGGCCATGACGGCCATGCACGCCGCGCGGCGCTGGGCCTCCGACGATCCGGAGGTCCTGCATGCATGCGTCGAATTCATCTCGGAAGCGGGCGGCGACCCGCGAACAGTGATCTCACTCATCCGGCAGCTTCAGGAGGCCAAGGCCGCCACACCCGAAGACCTGGCGCTGATGGGGCGCATGCACATCCTGGTGGACGAGTCCGCCAAAGCCCGCCTCATCCTTGCACAGATACCGCCGGAGCTCCGCCAGTCGCCGGAGGTGCTCAGGCTTCAGGCGATGCTTCTCAAATCTGACGGAAAAGACGCCGAAGCCCAGGAGATGGCACGCGAGGCTCTCATCCTCGAGGGGGACTCTCCCCAGAGCCTGATCAAACTGGCGCGGTTCGATCTTTTCGACAGCCAGCCCGACCGACGGGCGCACATCCGTGAGCGTCTGTGGCAACTGGCGCGGTCGGACGACGACCGCGCCCTTGACGCCGTCGCCGTGCTGGCCACCACTCCCGATCTCTCCTCCCCCGAAGCCTCGGAACTGGAGCAAATCGTCGAAGCCTCCGCAGACGACTCCGAGAAGAAGACTGAATGCCGCCTGCGGGTCCTCTCCGCCCGGATGAGGATCAGCCCTCATTTGCGGAATGACATCATTGAAGCCGAAATCAAAGGCTGGAGCGGCAGCACTCCGGGCCAGATCACCCCGTTGGCCGCCTGGCTGGCGGAAGAAGGTCAGCATGACCGTCTCCTGCAGATCATCCCGGTACAGACGGCGGCGGCCTATCCCGACCTGCTTCCGCATTACATTGCGGCCCTCCGCGCCGGGGGAAAGTGGCTGGAAATGGATCAGATCCTCCGGTCCCGAAAGCTCGACCCGGCCATCCCCGCGCAAAAGCTGCGCCTCTGGTCGGCCGAGGTGCAGGCGAGGCTGCACAAGGACATGCAGGGGGCGCGACAAACACTCGCCCGGGTCTTCGAAGAAGCAGGACGAGGGAAGAAAGCGGCTGAAACGCTCGAAACCGCCACCCTCGCCGAAGAGTTCCACTTCCACGATCTGGCGCTGCGATGCTACCGGGCGCTTGCGGAGCAGCAGCCGCAGATGCGGGACCAGTTTCTGCCCAAGGCCTATCGGATGGCCGAGTTCGAGCACGACGGCATGACCATGCTGGCGATCTGCGACGATCTGCTGGCGATCAAACCGGACAACACGGCGATCCTGATTCAAAAGCTCTATCTCCACGTCCTGCTGGGCACTGAGATCGAAGCCGTTCAGCACAGGCTCGACAGCCTCGATCACGTCGGCTCCGACCTCCGCACCGATCAATTCCACCTTCTGCAAGCCCTCGCCGCCTTCCGCCAGGGCATGCCGGACTCCGTCGGAGACAGCGTACGCAGGATCAGCCGCCCGGAAAATCTTCCACCGGGCCAGAGAGCCGTCTTCGCCTCCCTCCTCAAACACACGGGCGGAGATGCCGCTCTGGCCTTTCGCCTCGTCGAGCGCATCTCGCCCATCCTGCTCCTCCCGGAGGAGAAAGCGTTCTTCCTACGCGCCAAGTGAGACCGGGAAGCGGCTCAAGCCAGTGCGGCCATCACCTCGATCTCAATCAGCGCGCCGAGGGGCAGTCCCGCCACCGCCACGGTGGAACGCGCCGGTTTGTGGCCTTCAAACGCCGCCTCATAGAGCGGATTGATCTTTGGAAAATCGGCCATCGAAGTCAGAAACACCGTCGCTTTCACGACATCGCTCATTTTGAGACCTTGAGAAGCCAGCAGCGCACGGATGTTGGCCAGCACCTGCGCGGCCTGTCCTTCGACATCCTCCGCGACGATCTTTCCCGCCGCCGGATCGATCGGGATCTGACCGGAGCAGAAGAGAAAACCGCCCTGTTTGACGGCTTGGGAGTAGGGTCCGACGGCTGCGGGCACATCGGAAGCGTTGTTGACGAGTTCCATGCGGAAAGGGTGATAGCGAGTGCCGGGGTTGAATCAACCCCGCGCATGCGGCATGCCGCAAACATGGCGTGAAATGAAGCTCGGCGGGCGTTGACATCGCCCCGCCCCACCCCACACTCGCCGTCACCATGGGACTCTTCGATACACTCGCAAAAAACGCGTTGGGCGGCATGCTCGGCGGATCTGGCAGGCAGGACCCGGCGGCGATGCTCGCCACCCTGCTCAACGACACCGGCGGCCTGGAAGGCCTCATGAGCAAATTCAAGAGCGCCGGCCTGGGCGATCAATTTGCCTCCTGGGTGGGCGACGGCGCCAACAAAAGCGTCGGCGCAGACGAAGTGAAGAACGCCATCGGCACCGATGAGCTCCAGCGCCTCGCGGGCAATCTCGGCATGAAGTCCGAGACCATCCTGCCGCTCCTGGCGCAGTTCCTGCCGCAGGTCATCGACAAGCTGACCCCGAAGGGCCAAATCGTGGACAACAACCCCAGCGGAGGCCAGATTCAAAGCGTGCTGACCAGCGTCATCAGCAGCGGCCTCGGCGGATTCTTCGGCGGCAAGAGCTGAACGGGCTGACAAACGGCCTCACTCCCCGCCTACGGCGGGAGCTTCCGCTGCGGCGGCAAGTTCCCTCACCTTGCGCAGGTCGGTCTTGCCGGTGCCGAGCACGGGCAGCTCCCCGATCCGGATGAATTGATCCCGCTTTGGCTTCCACAGGTTCGGAAGGTCGGTTGCGGAAAAGTCGCGGAAAACGCCCTCCAGATGTGCATCCTCCAAGATGTGCAGCACCATGAGTTTTTCCCCCTTCTTTTCGTCCGGCAGGCTGGTGACGGCAAAGGTTTGATTCGTCGCGCCGGCGACTTCGTGGAGCTTTTCCTCGATCTTGATGTGGGGAACCATCTCGCCGCCGATTTTGCTGAAGCGGCTGAGGCGGTCCGTGATGGTGATGAATCCGTCGTCATCCGCCGAGGCGATGTCTCCGGTGCAGTACCAGCCGTCCTTCAGAACTTCGGCGGTCTTGGCCGGATTGTTGAGGTAGCCCTGCATGATGTTCGGGCCCTTCAGCAGCATCAGGCCGGACTCCCCCTGCGGACGCTCCGCGCCGGTTTCCGGATCGACGATTTTCACGCTCACGCCCGGCAAAGGATGACCGATGGTGCCGCGTTTGGCACCCACCTGCCTGAAGCCGGCGGCACGGAAGTCGTTGCGATTCACGCTCACCGCCGGTGAACACTCCGTGCAGCCGTAAGCCTCCATCGGCCGGATGCCGAAACGCTCCTCGAAGGCGGTGGCGAGCCGGTCCGGCAGTTTTTCCGCGCCCACCATGACGAAGCGCACGCTGCCGAACTGCTCCGGCTGGCAGCCGCGCATGTAGATCTGCAGAAAGGTCGGCGTGGCCAGCAGGAAGGTCACGAGGTGCTTCTGCACCAGTTCGCCCACGACCTTCGAATCGGTCGGATTGAAATGATACGTCACGCCGAGGCCCAGCACCGCCGGCGCCCCCAGCGTGCCGGTGAATCCGAAGGAGTGGAAAAAGGGCAGGATGCCCAGCAGTCGGTCATCCGAGGCGAAGCCGAACACCTGGCCGATCTGCTCCACGTTGGCGACGATGTTGAAATGGGAAAGGACGACGCCCTTGGGTTCCCCGGTGCTGCCGCTGGAGAAAATGATCGTCGCCGTGTCGTCGATCTTCCGCCGCCGGCGACTTCCCAGCGCCTTTTCGATCCATGCCACCGGCGACAGGGCGAGCACCGTCGCCACGATGCGTTCCCCGAATCCCGGCTGCGCGGCGATGTCCTCCAAAAACACCACCTCTCCCGGCAGCGTCAGATTCAGCTTCGAGAGAAACTTGCGGGAGGTCACCACCGTGCGCACACCGCTCTGGCGGATGCAGGATGCAATTCCCTCCGCCGACAGCGTGTAATTCAGGTTCACCGGCACCTTGCCCATCAGCAGCGCAGCGTAGTTCGCCAGCGCTCCAGGCACCGACGGAGGCAGCAGCAGGCCGGCCATTTCGTCCTCCTTCCACAGCTTGCGCAGCCGCCGCCCCAGAAAGATCGTCTTCACCAGCACGGAGAAAAAGCCCATCGCGGGAGCCGCGGCATCCGCCATGGCGAAACGGAAGGGATGCCGACGTGCCGTGCGCACAAAGGCACGATGCAGCAGCGGCATTCGTTCCCTGCGATAACCCCATGCGTTCGCCCCCAGTTCGGACACCGCCTGGCGCACGACCTGCGGCGGCGAATTTCCCGGCAACGGCGCTCCATAGCTCACCGTCACCGGATAGGGCAGTGAGCGCGGCAGCTTGGAGTAAAACCTGCCGCGGTCGAAGCTGAAGATGCTGCCCCACACGTTGTCCAGATGCACGGGAATCACCGGCGCATCCACGCCCTTCATGATCCGCGTCAGCCCGCGTCGAAACGGCAGAAGCTGCCCGATCCGCGTGATCTGCCCTTCGGCAAAGATGCACACCACGTCTCCGTCCTTGATGGACTGCGTGGCCGACTGCAGGGACTGCACCATCTCACGCGGCCTCCCCTCGGACGAGATGGGGATGATGCGTAGCATCCTGGCGAAGGGTTTCACATACCACTTGTCGTAGATGCCCTTGTAGAGAATGAAGCGGATCCTGCGCCGCGTGGACGCCAGCAGGAAGGTCGCGTCCATGAACGAGAGATGATTGCAGACCAGCAGCGCCCCGCCCTTCTCCGGCAGGTTTTCCGGCGCCACCACCCGCACGCGATACACCGTGTGCGTCAGCAGCCAGACGAGCAGCCGCACGCAGCCTTCCAACAGCGAATTCATGAAGCCACTTGGCGGGGACTGGGCGGATTTGGCAGTGGTGGTCGTGGAGTTCATGGCGGTGCGGGGCGGATCGGTTACAAGCCCGACCTTGGCCGCGTGCCATCCTCTCGTCGCATCGAATTTTCACCACACCCCATCGACTGGCTCAATACCAAGCCGCGCCGTTTTCACGTCGGCAACGACGCCGGCGAGTCCTCAAAGATACTTCTTCGTGAAAAGCATGCGCTGAAAGGAGGCGATGCGCTTCAGCACGTCCGAGAGCATGAACTGGTGCTGGTCGATCATGGCGAATTTCGCGGGCTCGGAGATCTTCATCTGCTCGCACTGAGCATGCACCTGCTCGACGGCGATTTTGATTTCCTTCAACTTCTGGGTGACCTCGTCGGTGATGCGGCCTTCCTCGATGGTGTTGCCAAGAATTTCAGCCTCTCGGGAGAGGTAGGTGACGGCGTTCGGCAGGGACGCGGCACCGCCGATGAGCATGCCGCTGGCATAGTCCACCTTCGGCTTGCCCGGCATGCCGGGGCGCTGGGGAACGACGGACTGGGGCTCGTCCGGCAGCCCGCCCTGGCGGCCGTCGATGATGGTGGGTGTGATGAAGAGCATGAGGCTCTTGTGGTTCTTGCTGCGGCTCTTGTATTTGAAGAGCCATTTCAGGCCGGGGATTTTGCTGAGGAAAGGCACGCCGGCCTCTCCCTCCCGCTCACGCGCCTCGTCCAGTCCGCCGACGGCGACGGTGTAACCGGAGTCGATCTCCACCGGGGCGCTGTAAACGCGCGAGGAGGCGATGGGGTAGGGATTTCCGGAGATGACCTCGGTGCCGATGATGCTGGAGACGGTGACAGCCATGTTGAGCATGACCTTGTCCCCGTGCATGCGCTTGGGGAGGATGTTCAGCACGGTGCCGATGGGCAGGTAGGCGACCTGGGTGGTGGTGGTGGCTCCGACGGCACCCGCGCTGGCGGTGGAGCTGGCGTCGAGCACGGGCTGGTTCACCACGCCGCGAATGGCGACCTCGCGGTTGTTGAGGGTGACCATGCGCGGGTAGGACGTGGTGTTGGTTTCCTCGTCGCGCATGATGGCGCGGAGCTTCACATTCACATCCTGGGCGCTGAGAATGCTCAGCGCGGGAAATCCGAGGGAAGCGCCGACGTTGTTCAGATTCGTGGAGCTTAGCAGCGGGGCGAGGTCGGCACGGAAACCACCGGTGGTGGGGGTCTGGGTGTATTCGACTTCCACCCGCGGCTGGTCAAAGTCATCCTTCACGATGTCCACCTTGTCGATCTGGCGGAAATTGCCGCTCTCCAGGGTGCCGGTCCAGTCGATGCCGAATTCGCGCTTCGGATCACGGGAGGTTTCGATGAATTTCACTTCAATGGCGATGAGGGACTGCGGTTTATCGGCAGCAGCCAGGTAACCTTCCACCCAAAGATGCTGGAGGCGGGTGGCGACGATGTAGAGGGTGTTCGAGTCGGACTTCCAGATGACCTTCGGCTTGCGCACGGAGCTGAGTTCGTTCGAGTTGAGGGCGCGTGCGGAGTTCTCGTCCTGTCCGGCGCCGACTCCGCCGAGGAGGTTGCCCTGCCCGAACTCCATTTCTTCAGGCTGCAGTCCGAGAAGGGACCGGATGTCATTGATGACCTCGCTGCGGCGGACTGCGAAGGTTTGACCGACGCCCTGCAGATCCAGACCGCCGCCGCCTGCAACACCACCGCCACCGTTGCCTGCGTTGCCGCCGCCGCTGCTGGAAGCAGCCGCCGCTGTCAGACCACCGCCGGAAGAAACGCGATCCACCCGCTCAAGGGCGTTGTGCTGGATCTCATAGGACTTGCCGATGAGCTCGCGGTCATCCGCTGGACGGATGTACCAGATGCCACGGTCGGGAATGATGGCGAGTCCGTTGGCCTTGCAGAGGGTCTCCAGCACCTGGAACGGACTGGAGCGGATGGAAAAGGTGATCAGGCGGCTGCCCTCGGCGCTGTCATCCGGCAGGGAAAAGAAGGAGATGCCGGCATCGGTGGCCAGGAAGCGCAGTACGTCACTCAGCATGGCCTTGGAAAAATCATACTGCTGGGGGGCCGCGTTTCGGAGGCGGGCTGACTCCGCCTCATACTCGGGAGACATGAGGTGCATGGTGCTTTCATTGAACTGCGCCCGCAGCGGGGATGATCCGAAGGCGAGCGCCGAGAAGAGCAGCAGAATAAGCTGGAAAGGTGTGCGGGAAAAAGGCATAATTATTGAAATTATAACAGATCGAGTGATTCAGATCAAATGACTTTATCACTTCTTTATGGTTATTTTTCACATATCTTGAATTTATGTCACGAACCACCCAACACATGATTTATCGATTATTTTTATAATTTCCAGATTAAAGAGCTTGAATTTAGGGTTCTTTGACTATTTACTATTTACGCAATGTTTTTGAGTCTCCAGCCCCCCCTGAAAACGAGGAGCCGCAGGTCCGCCTGGGACTCTGCGTTTTCTCTTTTGGAGTTGCTCATCACCATCGCCATCATCGGTGTCATCAGTGCCGTGAGCGTCAGCCTGCTCTCGGATGATTCGGATTCGGCCAAAAACGCAAAGTTGGAATCCGACATCGCCACCCTGAACCAGATGATCGCCCTCTATGTGGCCGACGGGGGAAGCGTGGCCGGACTCACAAGCCCCCAGGCGGTGATCGACAAAATGAAGCGTATCCGCCCCCAGGCTGACTGGCAGCGCCATGCGGGCACCGTAACAGGACGGCTGGTGGACGTGCGTCTGCGGGCCGAGGTCACCACCAAGCGCGACGCGAACGGCAATCCGCGCGCTGCGTGGAACCGCAAGACTCAGCGCTTCGAACTCACTGATGGAAACGGCAGCGCCGTGTCGCGCTTTTATTTGGACGAAAATCTGGCAGGTACCGACTTTGGCAGTGAAAACCGGACCAAGTCGGCCGTGGCATTCAATTCGGAAAACCGGGGTTGGGTGTGGGGTGCCCAAAGCAGCGACCCCACGGCCAGCTACCTCAATCCACA
This sequence comes from uncultured Prosthecobacter sp., assembly GCA_964452755.1. Classification (GTDB taxonomy): domain Bacteria; phylum Verrucomicrobiota; class Verrucomicrobiia; order Verrucomicrobiales; family Verrucomicrobiaceae; genus Prosthecobacter. The sequence goes on from CAYVQY010000007.1 coordinate 111,489, forward strand.
ATTCGGCACCCCGTCCGATCCCTCGGAAGGATTTGATCCAGAGGAAACGGCCTCGAATACCGGCGGCCCTGACACCGGTGATCCAGATCCAGATCCGGATGGCGGCGGGGGAGGCGGTGGCGGCGATCCTGAAACAACACCGCCCACCGCCGTGCGACTGCCGCGTCCCGTGATCACCCCCTCGGGCGGCACCTTTGACTTCTCCAGCTTCCCCGGCACGGCCACCGTCAGTCGCAACGGTGCCGACCCCGCCGTCTCCAAGCTCATGTACCGCGTGGATTCCGGCGCTTGGATCGAATACGTCGGCGGTGACATCCCCATCATCCCCGCGATGCGGCTGCAGGCCCGCAACGAAACGACCCGGCCTGCGGAGTATGTCACGAGCCAGACCAAGACCGAAACCTACTACCGCCTCACCAGCGGATTCAGCGGCACGGGTGCCGGCACCTGGGGGAACGCCATCGGCGGGACCAACCTCGTGATCAACGTGCTCAACGGAGCTGGCACGGAGACTTCCACCTTCAAGCATGGCAACACCAAACTCGACCTGGGTGACGGCGAGTTTCTCGACGCAGGGGTGGAAAACGTGCTGAGCTTCACTCCGGAAGCCTTCGACACCGTCACTCCGAACGTGTGGTTCAAGTTCGGCGAGCTCGAAATGCTCAACGGCACCACCTTCTATGACAGTGAGGCGAGCGAGGTCACCCTTTCGGTCAATCTCACCCTCACCCAGCCGTCGCTGAATTTCACCACCCACATCGACCTGGGCCTCACCAGCACGGAAAACACCAGTGACCGCCTCGCCAGCGCGGACATCGTCGAGATCAATAACCCCACCACGGACGTGCGCGTCACTATTGACGGCGTGGAATACCGGCTGGAGCTCGCCTGGGCCACCCTCGACCCCGGCGCCGGAGTCGTTCAGGGGGACAAATTTCTCATCTTCGAAGGCGCCACCGCCAAGGCGGAACTCCGCGCCCGCTTCACCAGCAACCGCTAATCCCCATGGAAGACATCAACGAACGCAGCCAGCTCGGATACCGGATGCTCCACCTCTCGAAGGACTCCGGCGTGAGCGACTTTTATGTGACGCCGTGGGAGCCGCTGACATACAAGCGCAACGGAAAGCTCTTCTACGACTCCTTTATTTACCAGCCGGAGCGTCCGCTGGAGTTCACGGCAGGCTGCGTGGACTACGCGCTGCAGCTCGGCTCGCGCCGCTACCGTGTGAACCGCATGGTCACCCGCGGGCGTCCGCGCTGGGTGCTGCGACTGCTGCCGGAGTCGATTCCCGACATCAGCAAGCTCATGGTGCCGCCTTCGGCCATCAAGGCCTTCCTCGAAGCGAAAAACGGCCTCTTCCTCGTCTGCGGTGCCACAGGATCCGGCAAGTCCACGACCATCGCCTCCATGATCCTGGAGCGCGCCAAGCGCCGCCAGGAGCACGTGCTCACCTTCGAAGACCCGATCGAGTTCGTCTATCCCTCCGGGATTCCCTCCCTCGTTTCCCAGCGCGAGATCGGCACCGACGAACTCGACTTCAACAAGTCCCTGCGCGCCGCCCTGCGCCAAGCGCCGGACGTCATTCTCGTGGGGGAAATTCGAGACGGCGAGACGGCGGAGATCGCCCTGCAGGCGGCGGAGACGGGTCACGTCGTCGTGGCCACGCTCCACACCTCCTCCGCCGCGCAGACCGTGCAGCGCTACCTGAAGCTCATTCCCAGCGATCGCATGGAAAACGCCATGCTCTCCTTTGCCGACTCCATCCGCGGCATCCTCTGCCAGCGCCTGCTCTTTGACGAGACGCGCGGGAAACGCTTCCCCATTCACGAACTGCTGCTGCCCTACGACTCCGTGTGCGGCATGATCCGCCGCGGCGAATTCAAGAACCTCGACCAGGAGCTCGAGGCCGGCTTCACGCGCGGCATGATCAGTTTCGAACGCTGTCTGAACATGCGCCAGGCCGACGGGTGGAAGCCCTCCGCCACGCGCAAAACCGGCTACACCGAGCACGAGGTGTACGACTTCCTGTCCAAAGAACAACTGACCTCCGTATATGCTGTTGGCTGAAATTAAATCCGTACTGAGCTTCGCCGCCTTCAAAGCCGACCCCGACGACTCCGCCGTCCCCTGGGCCAAACGCTACGAAGGCCGCAAGTCCCTTCTTCTGAACGTCGGCCGCGGCTCCGTGAGCTGGCGTTCCGTCAACAAACGCGGCCGCTTCGAAGAAAGCGGTTCACAGGAGGAGGAGTTCGCGGACGCCGCCCCCCAGCGTGGAGATGAATGGCGCACCATGGTCGAAAACGGCTGGTGCTCCGTATCGGTGAACCACCGCTTCATCATCAGTCTGGAGAACAACCTCATGCGCGGGGACAACTGCGTCAGCCTGCTGCGCACGAACCCGCGCGCCGTGCTCGGCCCCAAATACGACCGCGGAAAGCGCTACGCCATCTGCCACCATCCGGAAACCACGGCCAGCCTGCTCCTCGCGGTGGAGGAGTCCCTGGTGAAAGTCACCGAGGACGTCCTCAAGTCGGTGGGCCTGCGCCCCGGACGCGTCAGTTGCGGCCTCTTCGCCATGTTGGAGCACGCCATCGGCAGCATCTACAAGGCCAGCTCCGGCGGAACACCTTCCGACTTCGTACTCATCGCCGCCTGCGAGGGCTCCCTGGCGGTGCTCGTGCAGCAGGAAGGCCAGTGGAAGGACGTGCGCTGCCGCAGCGGCCTCGGCCCTGAAGCGGTGGAGACCGCCCTCCAGATCATCAGCCCCCTCATTAGCAAGGTGCCGGAAGGCAGCCCCATCTATTTCGTCGCCGACGGCCACGACAATAAATTCCGCACCGAACTCATGCTCCACCTTGAAAAGGTCGCCGCCATCGACCTCACGCAGGACGACCTGCTCTGGACCATCATCGGTGAACATTAATCCCCCACGGCCATGATCGACTACCTCTGCCACGACTTCAAAACACCGCGCCTCGACACCTCACGACGGCTGCCCTCCTCGTTCCGCGCCATTCCCGTCATCTTCTACGTCGCCCTCATCGGCAGCGCCTATGTGATGACCATGGACTACTTTAACTACAAGCGGGCCCTCACCCAGAAGACCGACGCCGAAGAACGCAAAAAACTCAGCGAGGCGCAGCGCGACGCCTTCCGCGCGGAGAAGGCCGAGCTCGAATCCGAAGCCACCAAGGCCGAAAAGGTCGCCCAGTGGATGGAGGGTGCGCGCAACGTGCAGCCCATCGCCGTGAAGATCGCCCGTGCCGTGCAGCTCGAAACGCGCATCACGCAGGTGGCCATCGAGCGCAGCGAGCAGGTGCCGGCCAACCTTGCCCTGACCATCCATCTCAACAGCAGCCAGGGTCCCACCGAGCTCGCCGCCATCGAGTCCGCCCTCGGCCAGCTCCTCTACCGCTCCTACTCCCCCCAGCAGTCGAAAAACGGGGACGTCATCGAGTACCACTCCACCCTCGTGCGGCAGACCGACTAAACTTCACTCACGCCCGTCACCATGAATCCCAAACAACTCGCCTGCGTCGTGCTCATGGCCGTCATCGGCGGCATGACGTACACGGCCCAGATGGTTCACAACAAGGTGGCCTCCACGCGCATCGAGGCCGAGGAGGCGGAGGACGCCGCCGTCAATACCGAGCGTGAGCGCGAGACCTCCGAGATCGAAGTCACCGTCTTCAAGACCGACACCGAAGACGTGCGCCGCTTCCTGCGCTCCTGGCTGCCCGTCATCGACCGCCTGCAAACGCAGCAGGAGGCCGAGCAGGCCATCGAACTCAGCCTCCGCGAGCGCGGCATCAATCTCGTGCGCGAGCGCAAGACGGAGCTCAAGAACTCCCCGGCCAACAAGATCATCCCGAAGTCCGTCATCACCACCCTCACCATTGAGGAAGAGTACGCGAAGGTCCTCAACTGGCTCGGAGACATCGAGCGCCGCCTGCCCACCGCCCGCATGAAGGTCGTCCAGATCACCGGCGGCAGCACGGGCCGCCAGTTGAAACTGGAGGTCTCGTTTGAGACGCCCATTTTCGACCTCTCCGCCGCTGACGCCAAAGCCCCAGCCAAGAAATCATAACCCATGAACGTGATCCACAGACTCTATCTGCTTCCACTCATGGGCTTCGTCCTCCCGACAACGGCGCTTCACGCCCAGGTCGCCGAATCCGAGGATCCCGAGGTACGCGTGCAGTACCAGCTCATCCTGCCGGAGGAGAAGACGCCCGAAACCGTCAAACCGGAGGAGCACAACCCCTTCGAGTCCGAGTCCGAGTCGCAGAACCGCCTCGCCCCCGGAGACACGGAGGAAAACCGTGTCCGTGACCGGCTGCTGAAGCTGCCTGTCGTCGGCACGAAGCGCATGGAGGACGGCGGCATGCGCGTGCTGCTGGGAGATCTCATTCTCGAGACCGGCAAGGTCGTCCCGCCGGTGCTGCCCGGCCAGTTGGTCGAGCTTAAGGTCAAAAACATCACCACCCAGTACATCGAACTCGCCTGGCAGGAAAAACGCGCCAGCGGCCTGCCGCCGAAGCTCATGATCATCCCCATCAATATCGGTCCCAAGATCCGCTACCAGATGCCGGGGCAGGTGGACGAGGACGGTCGCGAATCCCAAGGTGTCAACGCCACCATGAACCCGGTCCTGCGCAGCCTCATCGCCGAATCCCGGGAAGAGCCTGCTCCTCCGCGTGCGGGAAAGGTCAATGATCCGATGGTGGATCTGCTCATGGACGCGCCCCTCCGCGCACTTCCGCAGCCTCCGGCACAGGTCGCAGTCACACCCGAGGCGCCGACTCCGACGCCGACGCCCGCACCTGAAAAGCCAGCCGACGCACCCGCCCTCCCGCCCCCCTCGTCACCGGCCGTCGAGTCCGTTGTCCGCATGCTCTTCGGCAACCCCACTCCCGCGCCTCAATGACCCGCCGCCCTCATCAGCCGGGGGGATTCACCTCCGTGGAACTCCTGCTGGTGCTCGCGCTTTCCGCCGTGGTGATCGGCGGCGCCGTCATGTCCTACGGCACGCTGGTCCGCAGCCAGCCATCGGTCACCAGCACCGTCACGGTTCCGCTCGGCCTGCAGCGCATGCGGAATTTTTACGGCAGCAGCTCCTCCACGCAAAACGTGGCCATGGCGCCGCAGTACGGCGCACTCTCCCAGGCCGAGGAATTGCGCGAGCAGTTCGTCGCGGACACCCTTACCGCCACCGCCGTTTACTGCCTGCAGCGTCAGGACATCAACACATGGCGGCCCTCCGTCATCGCCTACAATCCCGCCCTGCATGACGAGCTCGACACGCCGCAGAAATTCCGCGCCCACATCGTCGCCAACGCCGGAGCTCCCGCCGGACTCTATGACGACTACCGGAACCCCGGCATCGGCCAACTGACGGACAACGCCAGCATCTTCATCCTCGGCTACAGCAAGTACGCCGGCTACCTCAAGGTCAACGCCATCTACGACATCGACGTCATCCGCTTCACCGGCTCCAGCGAGCCGAACGGCATCTACGCCTCCGTGAAGCGCTACGCCGACTCTCCCACCGCCGTCAATGCCGGCACCCTGTCCTACCTCGGCGGTTACGAGGTGTTTTTTCCGCCTTCGGTCCCTGCACCCAAAAGAGTCACCGAATGGTCCGGGGATGGCTTCACACCGCTCTTCGTGACTTTCGAGCGCTCCGCACGCCTGGCCCTCCGCGAGTCCTCCAGCATTGAACGCTTCAAACGCGCCGCCGAGCGGCCCTTCTACTTCTTGTGGTGGCCTGATCCGACTGCGCGGCACCTCGGCCCCATCGCCAACACCCTGCCGCGGACCGACCCGCGCCAGGCCTACAACCACATGGCCGGACGCACGAACTTCATGTTCACCGTGCCCATGTTCCCCGCCCTTTGAATTCCCCTTCATGCGCATCCGCAAGCACCACTTCCAGCACGGCAGACGCGGCGCCCTCATGGCCGCGGCGCTCATGCTCATGGTCGTGGCGGGCATTTTCCTCTCCTCCTGGGTCACGCTCATGAGCACCCGCGCCGTGCAGGTCAGCTATCTCGAAGACGTCGCCCGCCGCCGTTTGGGCGTGGAGAGCTCCAGGCTGCTCGGCTGGCAGTTCGTCCACAAACGCGCTTTCGAACCGGAGGACACCGTGGCCGCAAATCAGAATGCGCTCCTCGGCGCCGACATCGGCGGCATCAACACCGCCAACGGCTGGAGCGGCCTGAACATCTACACCTCCGCCAGCACTGCCGGCGGCATGAGCACCGTCTTCCCCTTCAACCACACCGGACTGCGCCCCGGCGCCAGCTACATCACCGTCAAACAGCTCAAACGCCCCGCCGCCGCGGAAGCAGGCAACATCGACGACTTCAACGCATGGCAATTCATCAAAACCATGCCGCCCGTGCTCAATGGCGACGTCTTCTGCGTCTATCGCAAGCCCGACGGCGTCGGCACCGAACTGGACATCTACCGTAGCGCCGGCGCCGGCGGTGCCGGCCACAATGCACAGTGGACCGTCGAGGGCCGCACCGTCGTGCGTCACCCCCCCTCCTTCTTCGTCAACACCACTCCCAGCCCCCTGCAGCTCCCCTTCCGGACGAAATCCCTCTACATCCAGTCCTGCCCCAGTTCAGAGCCGCCGAACATCCCCTACCCCGTTTATGGAACGGACCCGGACGGAGATGACCTCCCGCCCTCAAACATGCCCGTGATCCCCAGCAGCACCGGCCCCATCGGCGGCACCGGCGACCGCAAGCATCACGGCTATCTCAACGTCGTGCGCAACAACGCCAACCCGGACAACTCCCTCTGGCATTTCCAGGACCGCGAAGCCGCCGCAGGCCGCACCGCCACCATCACCATCGACGTCGCAGGCACCTTCAATTCCGCCACCGAAGCCTACTGGATCAGCGAGCAGAAAACGCCCACCCACACCCCTCCCGGCTGGCCGTCCGGCTACGACGACAAACTGCGCGTGCTCTTCATCAAACTCGACAGCCAGCATCTCAAAAACATGCGCATCTACGGTGTCGTCGATCAGATCATCTTCGTCGGCCAGAGCAATCCCACCGCCTTTGAAAACGCCGCCGCCATGAAGCCGGTCATCATCACCGTCATGCCCAACGGTCCGAAAGGCCGCTGGGTGCGCGACATCCGCTTCGAGCGCGAAAACAACCGCCGCCACGTCCTCGCCTTTCAGGATGACAACGGCCGGCCCGTCGAATTCTCCTGGGTGAACAATCCCATCGGCGGTTCCCAGTTCCGCTGGCGCTGCGTCCTCGTGAACGAGTACCAGAGCATCATGTTCAACATGCCCACCAACCTCACCCAGAGCGTGCGCTGGATCGGCGGCGTCATGACCAACTGGACTGTCAAACGCCGTGCCGCCGGCGGCAGCAATCCCAGCCGCCTCGTCTTCAGCGCAGACTCCGACCCCGCCGTTCCCGCCGCCACCAACACCGGCCCCGCCTTCGCCACATTCCTCCCGCGTGACGCGTGGCTCGAGTCCTACTTTCTCCCCGTCGTCCCGCCATGAAGCACCATCGTTTACATTTGTTGAAGGTGGTTGGCCGTCGCTTGCAGTGGTTTTCCAATCCACCGCCAACCGTGCGGAGCGCGCGTGGCTACACGCTCATCGAGCTGCTCGCCGCCTCGGCCATCGTCTCCATCGCCGCGACGGCCATGGTCAGCCTCTCCGCCACCGTCATGCTCCAGGAGGAAATGGCCGCACGCGTCGCCGTCGCCCGCAACTACCAGGAAAACATGGTCCGCCTCTGGCAGCTCGGCCTCTCGCCCGTTCAGGTCGGCGCCGTCATGCCTTCGCAGACGCAGAACGTGCTGCTGGAGCAGGCCATCTACGGCGCGCCCGCACTCGTCGAGAACGGCGTCACCACCGTGAACGGCGCCGCCATGGAGACCGCCCTCTGCACCGCAGTCGTCAACAGCTCCCAGGACCCCCGCTCCGAGACTCCCGGCGCCAGTTTCACCATCACCGCCTACCGCCCACGGCTCATCGCCGAACTGCGCCCTCCGCCCCCCTGAATCTGATTTCAGACCGCCATTCTCAAATCCCCGGAACGCCATGCTAAAAAAAGTCAAAATCACCAACGTCCACACCGGCAAGTCCGCCGAGGCGCTCGTCGAGACCGACAGCGACGACAAGGCCCTTCTCGGCGCCGGCGTCGCCACCAACGAGACGACCACCGTCCAGACCATCACCGGAATCGACGAGACCCTGCACCGTCTCACCAGCCCGAAGCCGGACACCGACGACTCCGCCGCTTTCTTCTCCGGTCTCGCGCGATGCCTTGAGCGCAACATCTCCATCACCAAGGGGCTGATGCTTCAGACCAACCGCGTCAAATCCGCCACCTACAAGGGCATGATCGCCGAGGTCATCGCCGGCATCGCTACCGGTGACAAATTCAGCGACGCCATCGCCAAGTACCCGAAGCTCTTCCCCGATGACATGCTCTCCCTCATCATCGCCGGTGAGGAGGCGGGCCAGCTCGCCAAGGTCTGCAAGCGCATCGCCATCTCGCAGAAGAAATCCTCCAAGGTCATCAAGAAGCTCAAAGGCGGCCTCATCTACCCCGCCGTCGTCATCGTGCTCGGCGTTGTCGTCGTCATCGTCATGAGCTTCACCCTCGTGCCGGCCATGGCGAAGCTATTCAATTCCTTCAAGACCGAACTACCCCTCGGCACGAAGATCCTCATCGCCCTCTCCGACCTCTTCATGCACAAGCCGTACATGGCCATCGCGCCCTTCATCGGCCTCTACTTCTTCTTCTCCAACTGGGGAAAAATCTCCTCCCTCCGCCCCGTCCAGGACCTCTTCCTCAAGCTGCCCGCCATCGGTGTCATTGTTCGCAAGTCCGCAGCCGCCACAGGGTTCCGCACCCTCGCCATGCTCACCGAGTCAAACGTGCGCCTCTCCTCCGCGCTGGACATCACCGCCCAGGCCTCCTGGCACTACCATTACAAGGAGCTCTTCATCCGCCTGCGCGAGCACATCGGCGTAGGCCGCACCCTGCATGAAGCCTTCCTCATGGAGGCCCACTGGCTCGGCCCCGACGCCCGCAGCCTCTGCGGCCTCATCGAACTCGCCTCCGAAACCGGCTCCGGCACCGAAATGCTCTCCGAAATCGCCGACGACTACGAGGAGGAGCTCGACAACCTCGCCGCCACTCTCGACAAGATGATCGAGCCCCTCACCATGCTCATCCTCGGCATCATGGTCGGCTTCCTCATCTACGCCATCTACGGCCCCATGTTCAGCCTCGGCGACGTCATCCTGAAGAAGAAATAAACCTTCCCCGAAAACGACGCGTAGCGCACAGTGGACGGACGCCCCGTCCCACGCTACGCGTCCACCATGACCGCCACCGCTCCAGCCCCCGGATACAAGATCGGCAACGAGAAGCTCATCAAAGTGCTTCCCGGAGCCGCCAACCGCCTAACCGGCCTCCTGCGCAAGCAGGGCCGCGCTGAAAACGGCGCCCTGCGCATCGCCGTCGTCGGCGGCGGCTGCTCCGGCCTTCAGTACAAAATGGACCTCGTCGATGGCCCCGCAAACCGGGACATCATGGTCCTCTCCGGCGAGGTCCGCGTCGTTATCGACCCCAAAAGCGCCCTCTTCGTCAGCGGCTCCGAACTCGACTACAGCGACGACCTTCAAAGCGGCGGCTTCAAAGTCACCAACCCCAACGCCGTCGTCACCTGCTCCTGTGGCGAGAGCTTCTCCGCCTGACGCAACCGCGATGAGCAACGCCTTCGCCCTCCTCGGTCTGCCCCGCGCCGCCGCGCTCGATCCCGACGCCCTCCAGCAGGCCTGGCTCGCCGCCAGCCGCGCCGCCCATCCCGACCAGCTTGGCGGTGACGCCGTCCGCGCCGCCGAAGTCAACGCCGCGCACCAGACCCTGCTCGCCCCCGAAAAGCGCCTCAAGCACCTCCTCGACCTCCACGCCGTCCCCTGGAAAGCCGTCCCCATCAGCGAGGAAATGATGGCCCTATTCGGCCGCATCGGTACCGTCCTGCAAAGCACTGCCTCCTTCCTCAAACGCCGCCAGGCCGCCGCCTCCGCCCTCGCCAAAGCCCTCCTCGCGCCCGAAGAGATGCGCCTCCGTGAAGCCCTCGAAGCCCTAGCCGTGCAGATCGAAGCCGACCGCGAAAAACACCTCGCCACCCTGCCCGCCCTCGACGCCCGCCTCCAGTCTGCAGACACCACCATCCTGCCCGATCTCCAAATCCTTCAAGCCCGCCTCGCCTACCTCTCCAAATGGCAGCAGCAGCTCCGCGAAGCCCTCCTTTCGTTGATGTAGCGGAAAGGCCGCGCTCAGACAGGAGAACGACAACTGAGCCGTAATCAGCAGCAGCCATCAGCGCCGCTACAAAAACGACCAAGGAAATCCCCAGCGCCCAAGCTTCAATCGGGTGCGCTTGAAATCTAAACTGCCTGGTAGAAGAAAGCCTCTCCATAGAAGTCACCGCCCCCTTTTCTTGTCATGACTCACCATCCTTTCGATCTCAGCCGGCATGACGTGTGGGTCTTCGGCGGTGCCGGTTATCTCGGACAATCCGTGGTGGAGCAGTTGCTGGGCCTGGGCGCGCGCGTGCTGTGCGTGGACCTGCCGGATCGCGCGGCGGCGATGATCGAGCGCGCGGGGCTGACCGGGGCGGTGACAGCCGCATCGCTCGACGCAGCCGACACGGCGGAGATGGACGTGTTTGTGCAGGATCAGATCGCCGCACGAGGCGTGCCGCATGGATTGGTGGTCATGACCTACGCTTCAACGGCAAAAAGCTTCGATGACCTGCGCGTCGAGGACTTCGACCTAGCCAATCACGGCAACCTCACCGCCACCTGGGCGCTTGCCCGTGCCGTGGGACGGCGCATGGCGGAGCATGGCAGGGGCAGCATCGTCCTCTTTTCCAGCATGTATGGCAGCGTCTCGCCTGATCCGAACGTTTACGCTGCGCCGATGACTCCGAATCCCATCGAGTACGGTGTCGGCAAGGCGGGCATCCAGCAGATGGCGCGCTATCTGTCCGTGCATTACGGCCCGCAAAACGTCCGTGTGAATGCCGTCTCGCCGGGCCCGTTTCCGAATCCAAACCTTCAGCGGGAGAACCCCGGGTTCATCGGACGACTCGCTCAAAAGGTGCCGTTGGGCCGTGTCGGCCAGGCACCGGAGATCGCCGGTGCGGTGACGTTTCTGCTCTCGGACGCCTCATCCTTTGTCACCGGTCAAAACCTCGCCGTGGACGGCGGGTGGACGGCGTGGTGAAGCCTCAGAGCGTCTCACCGCGCACGAGCTGCGGCATGAAGCGCATCGCCTTCGGCGGCAGAGTCCCGGTTTCGGCGAGTTTGCGGGCCGCCCTCGACACGCTGCGGGCGAACTGCGCGGGATTGGCCGCATAGCGGGTCACGGGAGGGATCGTGTGCTGCAGGAAGGCCTCCTCGTCGCGGGAGACGATCGCCATGTCCTGCGGGATGCGTTTGCCGCGCTGCGTGAGAAACATCATCACGGTGAGCACATGCACGGCGCGCGCCACGATGCAGGCCGTCGGCGGCTGCGAGGATCGCAGGGCCTTGTCCAGCATGGCGCAGAGATGCTCCGGCGTGCCGTTGTGCCGTAGCACCTGCAGCGGCGCCGCACCATCGCCCTGCAAGCCCTCGACGAGCCCCCTCTCGCTCTCAGCGTCGCCGCCAAAGTTGCTCTCCGGTCGGACGAAGACGATATGCCGGTGTCCTTTCCGGCGCATCATGGCCCCCGCATGTCGGCAGCCGGCACGGTAGTCCGCATCGAACGATGGCAGCCGGATGCCCGCAGCACACGAGCCCACCACCAGGCAGGGGAGCCGGCGCTGGGTGAACCAGCTTTGCATCGGCTCCAGCGAGCCAAACAGAATCCACACCGCCGCAGGGGAGCGTGCGATGAGAAGTTCCAGCGCCTTGGCGGGCTTCGTGGAAAAGCAGGCGGTGCTGACGTGGATCTCCAGATTGAATCCTGCTCGTGAAAGCTGATCGCGCAGTTCGTCCACCATCACCACGGACGACGGCGACATGGCCAGCAGCGGACGCGACGAAAGAATGGCGATCACTCGCGAATGCTCCGCCGGCTTGGAAGGGCGCGAGGTTTTGATGCGCCGCCTCTGGCGCTCCTCAACCTCCAGCCACCCGTCCCGCTGCAATTCTTTCAAGGCTGCCCGCAGCGTGTGCCGGCTGACCTGGAGGCGGGCGCACAGCTCTCGTTCCCCGGGCAGATGTCCCTGCCAGTGGCCGCGCTCCACCGAGTCACGCAGACTTTGCGCGGTTAAGCTGACGAGGGAGGCGCGCTGAGGCGGCCTGGGACCGGTGGGAGGAGGTGCGGACATCTGGTTTGGGCAACAGACCAGCAGCATAGGCTTGTTGCCGCCCGTTTCAAAAGCCTAGTTTTTTTCACCATGCCTGAAATCCCACGCCTGCTGCCGCACAGTGACCTGCTGCAACTCAAACGCTGGAACACGCCGACGATCTACAACGGCTGGGAGCAGATCACGAAACACAACGCGGGAGCGGACGCCTTCAACATCGAGGAAACCCGCGACTTCATGCCGCAGATGGGCCCGATGGTCGGTTACGCAGTCACGCTGGTCATCGAGCCGTCGAATGCCGCGCATCGGCAGGCGAACCCAAAAGCCGGGGAGGAATATCGAAGCTACATCGCCAGCGTTCCCGGGCCGAAAATCATCGTCGTCCAGGATCTCGACAAACCCAGCGTGCTCGGCTCCGCCTGGGGCGAGGTGAGCGCCAACATGTTTCGCGCTCTCGGCTGTGTGGGCACCATCACCGACGGGGCGATCCGCGATCTCGATGAAATGACCAACGCCGGCTTCAAAGCGCTCGCACGCCGTCTCTGCGTCGGCCATGCGCACGTGCATCCCGTGCGCTGGGATTGCGAAGTCGAGGTCTTTGGCCGCAAGGTGAGCCCCGGTGATCTCATCCACGCCGACAAGCACGGTTTCCTCGTCATTCCGCCTGAAGACCAGCCGAAACTTCTCGAAGCGTCCCGCTTCATGGACTCTAACGAATGCAACACCGTCATCGCCGCCGCGCGTGACAGCGTTGGACGGAGCACCGACGAACTGCTTGGCAATCTGGAGGACTCCATCGCGCAGTTCAGCGCCAACGTGAAATCCAAGTTCAGCCGCGAAGGCGAATGGTAACCCAATGACCGCATGAAGATCATCGCACTCTGTCTTGTTCTCGTCGGCCTAGCGTATGCCGAAAGCGTCGTTACGCTCAACGTCGAGCCGACCAAGGAGCATCCGCGCAATTCGGAGGGCTCGTTCGCCACTCTGAAATCTGGGCGCATCATTTTCTGCTACTCGCAGTTCTACGGTGGTGCTGCGGATGAAAGTCCGGCTCGCCTCGTGAAGATCCATTCCGACGACCAAGGCCGAACCTGGAGCGAGCCAGTGACCGTCGTGGAGAATACTGGCGGCAACAATGTGATGAGCGTCTCGCTGCTTCGTCTTGCCAGTGGAAAGCTCGCGATGTTTTACTGCCTCAAGAACAGTTGGCTCGACTGTCGCCCGCACATGCGTGTTTCGACCGATGAAGGCGAGACCTGGAGCGATGCCAAATTGATCCAACAGGCGCCCGGCTATTTCGTGCTGAACAACGATCGCGTGATCCAACTCAGCACAGGCCGACTCATCGTTCCGCTGGCCTTTCATCGCTCACGCGGCACCGATCCGCATTCCAGCAGATCCTTCGACGCTCGTGCGATTGCGATGTGGCTCTATTCCGACAATGAAGGCGCCACATGGAGCGAATCCACCAGCTGGTGGGCCATTCCCGTGCGCAGCGGCAGCGGCCTGCAGGAACCGGGTGTCGTCGAACTTGCCGATGGTTCCATCTTCTCATGGTGCCGCACCGATCAAGGCGCGCAATACGGCTTCCGCTCGACGGACGCGGGCAAATCCTTCTCGGCGCCCGAACCCACCGAGATGAAATCACCCAACGGTCCCGCCAGCATCAAAAGTCTGCCCGGCAGCAGCGACCTCCTAGCCATTTACAACGATCACTCCGGCCTGTTCCCGTTTCCGCCGAAGAAGCGCAATCCCTACGTCGCGGCCATCTCCAGCGACGGCGGCAAAACCTTTCCACAACGCAAGCTGATCGAGAGCGATCCCGACGGTCTTTATCATTACACCGCGATTCACTTCGTCGGCGACGCCATGCTCATCGGCTACTGTGCCGGCGACAGCAAAGTCGGTGCATTAAACCGCCTCCGCATCCGCCGCATCACACTCGACTGGCTCCGCGAAAAGTGACTCCTTCCGTTTTTTCCGTGTATTCCGTAGGTCCACACATCCCATCATGCGCATTTTCCTGCTCCTTCTCGCCAGCGTGAGCCTGCTGTCAGCCGCTCCGCCCAAAATCGCGCAACTTCTCGCCGCAGGCAAAGAGCCCGTCCGCATCGTCTGCATCGGCGACAGTATCACCGGCGTCTATTATCATAGCGGCAGCCTCCGCGCGTATCCCGAGATGTTGCAGATCGCCCTGCAAAAAATCCATCCGCAGGCACAGGTCACCGTGCGCAATGCCGGCATCAGCGGCGACACCACCACTGGCGGCCTCAAGCGTCTGGAACGCGACGTTCTCGCCCACAAGCCACATCTCGTCACCATCATGTTTGGCATGAACGACCTGGTGCGCACACCCGTGGCCGATTTCCAAAACAACCTCCGCGAAATCATCCGCCGCTGCCGCGCCATCGACGCCGAGGTCGTCCTCTGCACACAAAACTCCATCGTCGAGTCCCCGCAGCGCCCCGGAGCCAAACTCGCCGAGTTCACGCAGGCCATCCGTGATATCGCCAAGGCCGAATCACTTCCCGTTGCTGATTGCTTCGCCGCCTTTGAGGCGGTGCATATCAAAGACACCCTCGAATGGAATCTCCTCCTCAGCGACCCCATCCATCCCAACATGGCCGGCCACAAACTCTTCGCCGAAACCATCGCGCAGACCATCACTGGACAGAAAACCTCGCTCGCCGACATCGGCCCGCCATTGGCCGCACTGCGTCACACGCTCGCCCTCCTCAAAGCGGGCAAACCTGTCAAAGTGCTCGCCATGCCGCCCTACGACACGCTCATCGCTCCCGCGATTCAGCAGCTCTATCCCAAAGCCGTCGTCAATGTCACCTCATGGCCTGTTGAAGACCAGACGCTCGCCCAACTCGAAGAATTCGCCAAAAAAGTCCGCAGCATGGCTCAAGATCTCGTGCTTATCGCCGTGCCGGGATCACTCGCCGTGCAAAAGCCTGAAGCCTTTCACAAAAACTACTCCTGGATCATGAACTGGTCCCTCAGCTTCGGCCCGCAGCAGTGGGATGTGATCGTTGCTCTTCCATCCACGACGAAAACCAAGCTCACCACTGAAGAACAACAGCACGAAGCCCTCGCCCGTCGTTTGATCGAAGCTCAAGACCTCCACATGCTCGCTGGTGATGCCTCCGCATTGACCGCGCTGCTCACCCAACACCTCAAACCGCAAAACTGATTCCTCATGCGCACCTCTAAAGTTCTCGCCAAGCTCCGCGCTGGCAAAGTCGTCCGCATCTGCTGCTGCGGCTCGCCCATCGCCTTCTTCCCGGCCATGGCCGCCCACTTTCACTACGACGGCATCTGGCTTGATGGCGAGCACCGCGCCTGGGAGGCCCGTGAAATCGAAACCATGCTCGGTCGTCATCACGCTGCCGACATCGACTGCATGTGGCGTCCGCCCACCAAGGAAAAAAACGGCCTCTATCGCCTCCTCGAAGACGGCGCGGCCGGATTGATGATCCCGCACGTCGGCACCGCAGATGAAGCCCGCGCCTTGGTCCAGGCCATCAAATTTCCCCCGCTCGGCGACCGCGGCTTCTGCGGCGGCGGCCGTGATGCCGACTACTGGATCGGCAAACCCGACGACTACACCGACGTCGCCAATCGCGAGACCTTCCTCACCGTCCAAATCGAAACACCCGCCGCGCTCGAAAACGCCGAAGCCATCGCCTCCGTCCCTGGCGTGGACATTCTCTTCATCGGTCCCGGCGACATGTCCCTGCGCCTTGGCTGCGCACCTGCCGTGAATGATCCTGTCATGATGGACGTGCAGAAGAAAATCGCCGCTGCCTGCCGCAAACACGGCAAAGCTTGGGGCCGCCCCGTCGGCTCCGCAGCCGATGCCAAAACCCTCATCGACCTCGGCGCTCAATTCATCGTCCACGGCAGCGAATTCGGTGCCATCCACGCCCACTTCACCGCCTGTGCCGCCGACTTCGACTCCATCCTCGGCGAAGCCGCCGGTGCTCCGGTCATTCCTGAAGGCAAAACTTACTGATGAGACTCTTCCTGCTTCTGATCTTCTGCTCATGCGTTCCTGCCGCTGAGCCGCCAAGGCCGCGCCATGGTTCCGTATTGCTGGTGGTCAATGACGACGGCTTCAGCGCCTTTCACAGCGGGCGCTACAAGTCTGCGGAAGATTTGCGGAAAGCCATGCTCTCCTACAAAGACACGCAGGTCGCCGTCATGGAGTGGTGCATGATTGCGGGCAGTCGCGCCAACTACCCTTCCAAGGTCACCGAACTCATCGGCGACGGCATGACGGAATTTCCCCGCAGGGGTGACGAACTCGCCCACGCGACGCTCAAGCGCATGGCCGACGCGGGCGAGCATACCTTGCAAATCGTCGCCGATGCCTGCCATGAAGCCGGACTCGCCTGCTACGCCTCCTTGCGCATGAACGGCGACTACCCGGAAACCATGTGGGATGGCAGCTTCCCAAAATTCGCCAACAGCTGCTTCTGGTGGGAGCACCCGGAATTCCGCATTGTCGATGCCAAGGGGAAGACCAGCCACCGCTTCTCGTTTGCTTTCCCTGAAGTGCGTGAGTTCAAACTTCGCATCCTCAGAGAGGTCGCCGAGCAGGACATTGACGGCATCAATCTCGACTTTCAGCGCCATCCCATCTTCTTCGGCTTTGAAAAGCCCATGGCGGATGCCTTCAAGGCAAAATACGGCATCGAGACTGAGAGCGTCAGCCAGGACGATCCCCGTTGGGTGCCGCTGCGTTATGAGATCATGAACGGTTTCATTCGTGAAGTGCGCAGCTTGCTCGATGAGGCGGGCAAGACAAAAGGCAGGCATTTGGGCCTCTCGGCACGCATTGACTGGCAAAAATATCCGACCTGGGGATGTGATGTCGAAACGTGGCTCAAGGAGGGGCTGCTTGACTACCTCGTCGTCGGCCAATACGGCCTCGGCGGCTATGACTTCGACATCACGCCTTTTGTGAAGATGGCTGAAGGCAGTCGCTGCGCTGTCCTGTTTGGCGAAGAAGCCATCCTGAGCGGCCATGATCGCACCGCCGAGGAGGATCGCCTGATCGCCGCAGGTAAAATGAAGCCCGTTTCCCGCGGTTTGCTGACACGCGAGCACTATGACAAACGTGCAGCCACGATTCGCGCGGCAGGCGCGCAGGGAATTCATCTTTTCAATGAAACGCGCAAGGCGATGCTCACCGGCTTTGGCGATTAATCTTCCATCATGAACTCGCGCACTCTTTTTCTCACCGTTGCCCTTTTGTGGGGCATCTCAGCAAGGGGTCAGGGGCCTGCCGACTGGCTCGAACCGTTCCCGCCGCACAAGATCACGGGGAATCTCTATTACGTCGGCTCCAAAGACCTCGCGTCCTATCTGATCGCCACACCTGAGGGCCACGTCCTCATCAACAGCAGTCTTGAGGAGTCCGTGCCGCTCATTCGCGCCAGCGTTGAGAAACTTGGATTCAAATTCACCGACGTGAAGATCCTGCTCATCAGCCACGCGCATTCCGATCATTGCGCCGGCAGCGCGGAGATCCTCAAACAGACCGGCGCGAAGCATTTCGTCATGATGGAGGATGCCGATGCCGTGGAGAGCGGCGGCGCGACGAAGAGCCGCCTCAAGGCCAGCTATCTGAAGTTTCCACCTGCGAAAGTGGATCGTCGGCTCAAGGACGGAGACGAAGTGAAGCTGGGCGGCAGCACACTCGTCGCGCATCTCACTCCCGGTCACACGCCGGGCTGCACCACCTGGACGATGAAGGTGGACGGACTCAATGCAGTCATCATTGGCAGTCCCAATGTGAATCCCGGCTACATCCTCGTGAACAACGAGGACTATCCGACGATCGCCTCCGACTATGAAAAGACCTTCCGTGTTTTGAAATCACTGCCCGTCGATCTCTTCCTCGGTGCCCATGGCGGCTACTATGACATGACAACGAAGCACGCGCGTCTCGCCGCCGACGGTGCCAATCCCTTCATCGATCCCGAAGGCTATGAGCGCTACGTCGCCGATCGCGAGCGGGCCTTTCGCACCGAATTGGCCAAACAGCAGGCCAAGTAGCCTCCCATGACCTCCGCCGACCTCCTTCCGCCTCTGCTTGCCGCCGGATTGACGGCTGGCGAGGTGCGCGTGACGCCGCTCACTGGCGGTGTGTCGAGTGACATCGTGCGGGTCGAATCGTCAAAGGGAGCCATCGTTGTCAAGACGGCCCTCGAGAAGCTTCGCGTCAAAGACGACTGGTTCGCCGATGTGTCGCGCAATCGCGTGGAGCGAATGTTCTTCGAATACGCGGCGCCGATCATTCCCGATTCGGTTCCTCGCATTCTCGGAAGCGGAGACGGCTGGTTCGCGATGGAGTATCTCGGCGAAATGGCGAATTGGAAAATGGCGATGCTGGGCGGCGAAGTTGATTTTGAAACCGCGACACTCGCTGGGGATGTGTTGGGCCGCCTGCATGCCGCCTCATGGCTGGATGATCGCGCAAGAACGCAGTTCGACACGCTGCCCAACTTCCACGCTTTGCGCATCGAACCCTATCTTCTCACCACTGCCGAACGCGTGCCTGAAGTCGGCAACATCCTCCGGGTCGAGGCCGCACGGCTCGCCGAAACGAAGCTCGCACTCGTGCACGGCGACTACAGTCCAAAGAACCTGCTCGTGGCACCTCAGCGCCTGATCGTGCTGGATGCCGAATGCGCTTGGTTTGGCGATCCGGCATTCGACACCGCCTTTCTGCTCACGCATCTGCATCTGAAGGCGCTTCTGCATCCACAAGTCGCCGAATTGATTCCTCAGTTTTGGTCCGCCTACACTGCTGCCTGCGGCCATGATCTCGAAGAGCGCACAGTGAAGCTCATTCTCTGTCTGATGCTCGCTCGTGTGCACGGCAAATCGCCCGTCGAATACCTTTCCGAAGCGCAACGTGCCTCGATCACGCAGTTCGTGCTCACCCATCTGCCAAAGACACCTTCGCTCAAAACGCTCACCACCGCATGGGGTAGCTTCGATTGGCAATCGAAGTCTTCCGCCTCATGATTCGATTCCCAATCGAATCCACCCATGAAAATCACCTCGCTCGACGCCCTTCAAATCTTCGACAGCCGCGGCAATCCGACTGTGGAAGTCATCGCGACGCTTGAAGACGGTACGACTGGTCATGGCCTGGTGCCGTCGGGCGCGTCCACCGGGCATCATGAGGCTCTGGAGCTCCGCGATGGCGACAAGAAGCGCTTCAATGGCAAATCGGTCTTCAAAGCCCTCTCGCATGTGAAAGGCGAGATCGCCCGCGCAGTTCTCGGACGCGATGTCTTTGATCAAAGCGGCCTTGATGCCGTCTTGATCGCGCTCGATGGCACGCCGGGAAAATCCCGCCTCGGCGCGAATGCGATTCTCGGCGCCAGCATGGCGGTGGCGCAGGCGGCGGCCAATGCGAAGCGCGTGCCGCTGTTTGAATCCATGGGGGAAGGGCAGGGTACGCTGCTGCCGCTTCCGGAAATCCAGATCTTCGGCGGTGGCAAGCATGCGCAGGGTCGCATCGACATCCAAGATTTCATGATCATGGCCCTCACGGCCAAAACGTACGATGAAACACTCGAAGTCACATCGAACGTCTTCCATGCCGCCGCCGAGATCATGCGGGAGCGCGGCCTTCTCGCCGGTGTGGCCGACGAGGGCGGCTACTGGCCGATGTTCGATCGGAACGAAGACGTTTTTGACGCCTTGCTCGCCTCCATCGAACACGCAGGCTACACGCCGGGCCGCGAGGTGGGTATTTCGCTCGACATTGCCGCGACGGATCTCTTTCACGACGGTCACTACACACTCGGGCTCGAGAAGCGCCGCTTCACCAGCGACGAGTTTGCCGCGCTCATGATCGAATGGGTGGAGAAGTATCCCATCGTCTCCATCGAGGACCCGATGGCCGAGGATGATTGGGAAGGCTGGAAGATCGTGCGAAATGCCATCGGACACCGCTGCCAGCTCATCGGCGATGATCATTTCACGACGAACCTCACCCGCATCGAGCGCGGCATCGCCGCAAACACCGCGAACGCCGTGCTCATCAAGCTCAACCAGATCGGCACCGTCACCGAGACCATCGCCGCCATCCGCCGCACCCAGCAGGCCGGCTGGCTGCCGGTCGTTTCCGCGCGCTCAGGCGAAACTGAAGACGCTTTCATTGCCCATCTCGCCGTCGCCACAAACGCCGGACAACTCAAAGTCGGCTCCTTCAGCCGCAGCGAGCGCATGGCGAAGTGGAACGAGGTGCTGCGCATTCAGCGCCTGCTCGGCAGCCGCGCCCGGTTCATTGGGTCGGGCATTTTTTCCCAAGCTGGAATTCAGCTCAAATGAATACGTTGCCCCAAATCGGCCTCGGCTGCGTCACCTTCGGTCGCGAGATCGACGAGGCGGCATCCTTTGCGTTGCTCGATCATGCGCTGGACCGTGGTGTGCGGCATTTCGACACCGCCGCGGCTTATGGACAAGGCGCGTCGGAGACGATTGTTGGGGAGTGGCTCGCTTCGCGGAAACCTGAAGGAGTCACTGTCGCCACAAAAGTTCTGCCACCGTATGACAGCATCGACATTGCCCCCAGCCTGAGCCGGCTCGGCGTGGAGCAGATCGATTTGCTCTATCTTCATCAGTGGCACGAAACCGCTCCCGCCGCGGGCCCTGCGCTCGATTCACTTGTCCAGTCCGGCAAAGTGAAGGCGCTCGGAGCCAGCAACTTCACACTGGAGCAACTCCAAGCAACCGGCCCGCACTTCAGCGTCGTGCAAAACAACCACAATCTGGCCGTGAGCGATGTGAGCGATGCGTTTCGCGATTACTGCACGGCGCACGGAATCAGCATCGTCACTTACAGTCCGTTGGGCGCTGGATTCCTCACCAGCAAGCATCAAGGCGGTGTCCGGACCGGTTCACGCTTTGACCTCGTTCCTGGGCATCAGGATGTCTATTTCCACGACTCGGCGTATCACCGGCTTGCGAAGCTGGAGGACGTCGCCCAGCGCACGGGGCACTCTCAAGCCCATTTGGCGCTCGCCTGGGCGCTTCATCAACCCGGCATCTCCACCGTGCTTGTGGGAGGGCGCAGCCCCTCGCATCTCGACCAGGCCTTTGCCGCCGTCGCCTTCAATGATCCGGCCCTCTTTGCCGAACTCGTCCAGCCATGAACATCGAATCCCAACCACTGCTCAGCGACTACGAACGCGATGGCGTCGTCCGGATCCCTCACTTCCTCAGCGCGGACGAAGTATCCGCGGTTCGTGCCGAACTGGATCGCTACATTCGCGACGATCTGGCCGCGCAGCCGGTCGATGCCCGCACCTTTGAGAAAGACGAGAAGACCGTGCGCAATCTGTGGCGGCTGGAGAAATACAACCCGTGGTTTCGCGAGCTTGGCGAGCGGGAGGACATCAAAGCGCTGATCGCTCCGCTGGTGCACGGCGAACCGTTGCTTTGTGCGGTTGAGACTTTCAACAAGCCGGCGCGTGTCGGCTCTGGCGTGCCTTATCATCAGGACAACGCCTACTTCTGCCAGACGCCGCCGGACATGCTCACCGTATGGATCGCCATCGATGCGGTGACGGAGGCAACCGGCCCCGTTTACTTCGTCAAAGGCTCTCACATGAGCGGCATGCTGCCCACGAAGCCAAGCGGCGTGCGCGGCAACAGCATCGGCATGGCGGAGGCATCCCATGTGCCGTTGAGCGAGCAGTTCTGCGTTTTGCTGGCGCCCGGAGATGCCACCATTCATCAGTGCGAAACGGTTCATCACTCCGCGCCGAACACGACCGAGCACTCACGGCTCGGCCTGCTGCTTGTTTATCGCGGCAGTCACACTCAAACCGATCCGGTGCTCAAAGCCGCCTACACGGCCGCCGCAACCGCCACGCCACCCGCATGAAAGCCTTCCTCCTTTTTGCCCTGCTCCCATGGCTCTCAGCCACGGGCGATCCGATCGACATTGGTTCGCGTCGTGAACTGTTCGTCGATCACCTGCTCATCGACAAACTTGATCGTGCCGTCCTCAAGATGCACTCGCCCGAGTCTGCGAGCGTGGCTTTGAAATTCGACAAGCCATGGGAGGGCCGATTCAGCGGTTACATCACCGTGGTGCATGACGCTGAGTTGAAGCTCTTTCGGATGTATTATCGCGGCACACCGTCGCTGCCGACGGCATCGAACAAGACCGAATACACCTGCTACGCCGAGTCCAAGGATGGCAGGACATGGACCAAGCCGGCTCTCGGCATTCACGAGGTCTTTGGCACCAAGGAGAACAATGTGCTGCTCGCCAACGATCCCATTGCCACGCACAACTTCGCGCCGTTCATTGATGTGAATCCAGCGGCACCGATCGATCAGCGCTACAAGGCTCTCTCAGGTCTCGGTGGTCAGGGCGGCGGCCTGCGGGCGTGGACTTCGGCGGACGGACTGCATTGGAAAAAGCTGCGTGATGAACCAGTGCTCACCAAAGGCGCGTTTGACTCGCAGAACGTCTCGTTTTGGTCATCCGAGGAGAAATGCTACGTCGCCTACTTCCGCGTCTTCACTGGAGGCGGCACCGATGAAAAGACTTGGAAGCCCAAAGGCGTCCGCTGGGTCAGTCGCAGCACCAGCACGGACTTCATTAACTGGACACCCGCCGTGATGATGAAGTGCAACCGTCCGCTGGTGGATCACATCTACGTCAGCCAGACACAGCCTTACTTCCGTGCCCCCCACCTTGAGATCGCCACGGCCGCGCGTTTCATGCAGGGCCAATCCTCACTGGATGATCAGGCGAAGAAATACATGGCTGATGATGCCAGGCAGTACACGGCGCTCTTTGCCGACAGCTCTGAAGCCGTTCTCATGACCAGTCGCGCCGGATCGGGGCTCTACAATCGTGCTTTCATGGAGGGCTTCGTGCGCCCTGGTCTGCACTTCCGCAATTGGACCAGTCGCGCGAACTACCCGGCCTGCGGGATCGTTCAGACAGGGAAATCCGAGCTCTCGATCTATGTTCAGCGGCATTATGGCCAGAGTGTGAATCTCATCGAGCGCTGCACGCTTCGACTCGATGGTTTTGCCTCGCTGCACGCCGATTATGACGGCGGCAGTGTCGTTACCAAGCCGCTGACCTTCACGGGCAAGGAATTGCATCTCAACTTCTCCACAGGTGCCGCCGGGCACGTCGCCGTCGAGATTCAGGACGAGGCGGGTCAAGCCTGCCCCGGATTCGCCCTCGGCGACTGCGTTCGCCAATCCTATGACGATATCGACCGCGTCATCCATTGGAAGTCTGGCAGTGATCTCTCCGCGCTCACCGGGAAGCCTGTGCGTCTGAAGTTCGATCTCCGCGATGCCGACGTGTTTTCCATGTGGTTCAAATGACATGAAACTGCTGCTCACCATCACCCTGATTGCATCTTCGCTTGGCATTGCCGCTGAGCGCACGATTCTCATGGTCGATGATCATGAAATCCTCTATCGGGCCGGCACGCGCCGAGTTTTGGAGACGCCGGCAAGGCATGCGAAGAATCCGCTGATCACCGAAGACAAGCCGTGGGAACTCGCCATCGGCTGGACGAGCGTGCATCGGGACAAAGCGACGGGGCGCTACCAACTGTGGTATCAGGCCTATGCAGGACCTCGTGCCGAGCTCAAAACGCACGAATGTGTGGTCTGCTACGCGGAGTCGGTCGATGGCATCACGTTTAACAAGCCGGACCTCGGATTGTTTGAGTTCAATGGCCAGAAGCAGACGAACATCGTGCTCATCGGCAGTGGCGCTTACGGTCATCGTTATTGCAACAGCGTGATCGTCGATCCACGCGAGGCGGACGCCGCAAAACGCTACAAGATGCTCTATTATGACTGGGCCACTCAGCCGGATGGCGAAGTATGGGCGGGACTGCACATCGCGTTTTCGCCAGACGGAGTTCATTGGACGAAGCATCCTGAAGCGCCGCTGTACCGCACCTCCTTTGGCGGCAAAAAGGTGCAACCGCCGTTTGTGGGCGAGAATCCGTATCAGGAGACGAAGCTCGCGGATGGCCGGGTGAAGCGGCAGATGATCGTGCCCATGAGCATGTCTGACGCGGCTGATCCGGTGTTTGATCCGAAGCGGAAGGTCTGGGCGATCTACGGCAAGATGTGGATTCAGGGGCCTGAAGGCGGACTGGCGTGGAAACACGGCATGGGCCGCACTGAGAGCAAGGATCTGCTGCACTGGAGCAAACCGCAACTGGTGTGCGCACCGGATGATCGCGATGGTGCGCTCGAGTTTCACACCTCGCCGGTGTTTCACCACGGCGAGCGCTTTTTCAGCCTGAGTCAGATTCTGAACCGCGCAGGGGGAGGCACGATGGACATCGAACTGATGATTAGCCGCGACGGATTCGAGTGGGAGCGGCCTTTTCGTGATCGCTTCTTCATCGCCCGCAGCGAGGGCGACACCTTCGACAGCGGTTCGATCCTGACGAACTCGGACTTCATCATCGAAGGCAACGAGATGCGGTTTTACTACGGTGCCTACGGCAGCGGCGCGATCGGTGGCGGATCGAACATCACCAGCGACACGCAGAAGAGCGGCGTGGGCCTCGTGACGCTGCCGCTGAACCGCTTCGCCGGCATTCGCTCGGAGCCTGAGGCACCGACGCCGAAGATCAAGAGTCCGCCGGACATTGGCCAGATCACTTTCAAGCCGATCGACCTCAAAGGGCGCACGGAACTCTATGTGAATGCGAACACGGCTGGCGGAGCCGTGTGGGCCGAGATTCTCGATGCAGACGGCTATCGCGTGCCGGGATTCGACAAGGCAAGCTGCGCGCCGCTCAAGAAGAAGGACGCCACACGCTACCGCTTCTCCTGGAAGGACAAGAAGCTCGCCGAGCTGCCTGCGGGACCGCACCACATCCGTCTCCACCTTCAATCGGCCACAGTCTATGCCATCACGCTGCGTTGAATCATGAAGAACGTCGTTGCCATCTTTTTTGCCTTGATCATGCCGCTGCTGGCGCAGGAGAAGCATGCGCCGATGCATCGCCTGACGTGGGAGGAGTATGCAGGCACGCTGGCGCATTGGCGGAAGGCCTTTCCGAAGGTTGCCACGGTCGAAGCACGCGGAATGAGCGGGCAGAACATGCCGGTGTATTTGCTGAAGATCACGGACCCGACGGTGAAGAGCACGGACAAGCAGGTCTGCCTCGTCACCACGCTGCACAGCGGGCCGGAGCGCACGGGCACGACGGGCGCGATGGCCTTCGCGGAGTGGTGTTTGAGCGATGACCCGCTCGCGGTGGAGACGCGCATGCGGCAGATCGTGCTCATCATGCCCTGCGTGAATCCGCTGGCGATGTTTTACACGGATCGCTTCCGCAACGAGCACGGCGTCGATCCTTACACGGGCACAGGACGCGTCGGGAAGATCTGGGATGTGAAGTCACTGACGATCAACAAGCCGGAACAGGCACCCGAACTAGCCGCAGTGCTCTCGGTGATCGACGAATACCAGCCGGAGGTGCACGCGGACCTGCATGGCACCGGTTTGCAGGAGTATGCGCCGGATCAGCTCGGCTCGCGCCGCATGTATCAGGGCCAAATCATGACGGAGGTGACGGGCGGGGCGTATTCGAACTACGCGCTGCGTCCGTGGGACTGGCGGGTGACGGAAGCGATGATCGCAGCGGGCAAGGAGGCGGGTTTTCCATCGGATCGTTTCGAAGCGGATGCGCAGCGCACGTTTTGGGGGCCGGAGATGGCACCGCTGGGCAAGAAGCTCTGGCACGGCATGCCGCTCTTCTATTCGGCGCACTACGGCTACGCGAAGTATCACACGATGGTCATCACGCAGGAGGTGGCCTGGGAGCAGAGCCTCGTGGCGCGGATGAAGGGCCTCATGAAGATCGGCAACGAGGCCTGGCTGGATGAAAGAGCGCCCGGCTATCCCGTGAACCGCATGCGGCACTTCGTCGGGCATTTTGTCACTACGTATGGTCGAACTGCCACGGAGCGTCGGGCGAGCCGCGTGGAGCTGTGGAACCAGCAGAGTGAGTTTGCGCTCGGTTTTCTTTATCCGCAGACCGTGGGCCGCGAAAGCCTCGTGGTGGCCACGACGGCTGCTGCGAAGAAAAAGATCGTCGCGCAGGAGTTTCCCGAAGCGGTGAAAAAGTTCATCGCCGCCGGTCCTGAGCTCAAAGTGGCGATGGAAGCGCCGAACGAGCAACTTCTCGCCGCGACGACCGATGCGACGATCACGAAGGGCATTGGTTTCCGGATGCGTCTGCCGTATCGAGCACCGACGAAGCTCGATGTGCGCCTCAACGGCCGCGCTTTGAAGCCCGTGGCGGCGGACGGCTACGAAAGCTGGTTCGCAGATGGTTTCACGCAGGTACAGGTGAACGTGCCGCCGCAAAAACTCGCCGCGGACGGTCTTTACTTCATCACCTGCGCCTATGAGCCCGATGAGCAGCGCCCGAACGGCTGGATGCCGCCCGCCGAGGTGCGCAAACTCTACGCCACCGATAAAGCGGATGCCACGCCCGCGACCTTCGTCGATGTGGCTTACGGTCCGCACTTTCGACAGACAATGAATGTGTGGCTTGCGAAGTCCGCCAAGCCGACGCCAGTCGTGTTTTACATCCACGGCGGCGGCTGGGGTGCGCAGGACAAAACGGACATCCATCAGCATCTCGATGTGCGGGCGTTTCTTGATGCCGGCATCTCCGTGGCGTCGATCAACTACCGTTTCCTCGCCGATGCGAACGCCGCAAAAGTCACGCCGCCGCTGCAATGGCCGCTGATGGATGCGGCGCGGTCTTTGCAGCATCTGCGCTCCAAAGCGAGCGAGTGGCACCTCGACAAAACCCACATCGCAGCCAGCGGCGTGAGTGCCGGTGGCTGTTCGTCTCTCTGGCTCGCCATGCACGACGACATGGCCGACGCAAAATCCGCCGATCCCATCGCCCGCGAGTCCACGCGTGTCCTTTTCACTGTCACCAAGGCTCCACAGCCATCGCTCGATCCGAAACAGCTCGTCGAATGGATTCCGAACAGTGAATACGGCGGCCATGCCTTCGGCTACATCGGCAAGACGCGAAAAGAGACCTTCGCGCCCTTCCTCGCGAATCGCGATAAACACCTCGCCGACCTTCGCGAGTGGTCGCCTATGTCCCACGCGAGCGTGGATGACCCCTTTGCCGTCATTTTGACAACCAAAGAAGACAAAACACCCGTCAAAGGGGAAGCGCAGAAAGACCCCACTCACAGCGCGGTGCTTGGTTTGATGCTTCAGGACACTTTGAAGCCGCTCGGCGTGAAGTGCGAGATTCGGCACCCGTTTGATGGCAAACCGGAGACGACGATGCAGGAGGTGTTGATGCGGGAGTTGCAGTTGAAAAAGTGAGCTGACTGTAGCGATCTTTTCCTAGTTTATAAAAAGTTGCTAAATTCACATAAGATCGCTACACTTTAGTCATGGACCCAGTCTCCAACCCCTTTGCACCCGGCGCGGGCACTCCGCCGCCAGAGCTGGCCGGACGCGATGATTTGCGCGAAGCGATGCGTATCGCGATAGAGCGGACAAAACGCGGCTTGCCCGCAAAAAGCGTGCTGATGGTCGGACTGCGAGGCGTGGGCAAGACGGTGTTGCTGAACCGCATCCGCGAAGATGCTGAGGCCACGGGCATTGAGACGCTGCGCGTGGAAGCCCCCGAGGACAGGTCCCTGCCAGCGATCCTGGCACCCGAGCTGCGAATGGTGTTGCTCAGGCTTTCGCGAAATCAGAAAGCGAAAGATCTGGCGCAGCGGGCATTGCGGGCGCTCGCTGGATTCGCGAAGGCATTGAAGGTCAAGTACGACGACATCGAAGTCGGCCTGGACCTAGATCCTGAGCCGGGTCTCGCAGATAATGGAGACCTTGAGCACGATCTGCATGCGCTGCTCGAGTCTGCGGGAATAGCGGTGCAGAAAGCAGGCACGGCACTGGCCTTGTTTGTGGACGAGCTCCAGTATGTGAAGGAGCCCGAGCTTGCGGCGCTCATCACCGCATTGCACCGCTGCAATCAGAAGAAACTCCCGGTGTTGCTGGCTGGCGCAGGTCTGCCGCAGCTTCGGGGTCGAATGGGACGCGCGAAATCGTATGCCGAGCGACTGTTCGATTTTCCTGAAATCGGGCCGCTCTCGGTCGATCAGACCAAGCTCGCGATTTCAAAACCTGTCCGGGATCACGGCGCTGGCGTGAATGAAGACGCGCTGAACTCCATCGCCGGCCGCACTCAGGGCTATCCGTATTTTGTTCAGGAATGGGGCAAACATGCCTGGGATGTGGCTTCGAAATCACCCATCACGAAGAAAGACGTGGATACCGCCTCGGTGACTGTGCTTGCAGCCCTCGACGAAGGTTTCTTTCGTGTGCGATTCGACCGGCTGACCCCAGCGGAAAAGCGGTATCTGCGCGCCATGGCCGAACTCGGCCCAGGGCCGCATCGCTCCGGTGATATTGCCGAACAGTTGGCCCGCAAAGTGGAGTCACTGGGGCCGACTCGAAATCAATTGATCGCCAAAGGCATGATTTGGAGTCCTAACCATGGTGACACGGCTTTCACGGTGCCTCTCTTCAATGAATTCATGCACCGGATCATGCCGGGCAAGGATTGGAAGAAGGTGTGAGGCAACGGGAGGACGGCCCCTCTGGTTCTCTCGATGAACCAGCAGGTTGCCGATGGCCAAAGTTTGGTTGCTCCGTTTGAATAGCCACCAACATGAAAACCGCCGCATTCCTCATCGCTTCCTTGCTCTCCGGTGCTTTTGCCAGTGCTGCTGATCCAATCGACATCGGCAATCGCCGCGAGTTGTTCGTGGATCACTTTCTGATCGACCAACTGAGTGGCACGGAGCTTCGGCTGCAAACGCCCCGGGATGAGGGTATCGCTTTCAAATTCGATGCGCCATGGGAGGGCGGGTTCAGCGGCTACGTCAGCATTGTGCGCATCGGTGACAAACTGCGCGCCTACTACCGCGGCAAGCCCGTCGCCAACAAGGATGGCAGCGACGACGAGGTGACCTGCTGCTCGGAATCATCTGACGGCATTCATTGGACACGACCGGACGTGGGTGTCTATGAGGTGCAGGGCACGAGCAAGAACAACGTCGTGCTCATGAAGGCGAATCAAGTCACCCACAACTTCAGCCCGTTTCTCGACACGCGGCCCGGCGTTCCGGAAGGTGAGCGGTTCAAGGCCTTCGGCGGCACCATGCAGGGGGGGGGCTTGATGGCCTACAAGTCGGCGGACGGTCTGCGCTGGGAGAGGATGGCCGAGGCTCCAGTGATCACGCAGGCGATGGTGCCCTACAAATACATGTTCGACTCGCAGAACGTGCCGTTCTGGTCGGAGACGGAGAAGAAGTATCTCTGCTACTACCGCGTGTTTGAAGACGGCATCCGCCGCATCGTGCGCAGCGAGAGCGACGATTTCCTCAAGTGGTCCCCCCCCGTGCTGCTGGAATATCGAAATCCCGATGTGGAAGCCCCCATCGAGCATCTCTACACAAACCAGACCAACCCCTACTTCCGTGCGCCGCATCTGTATGTCTCCATCGCCGCACGCTTCATGCCGGGACGTCGAGTGCTCACGGATGAGCAGGCTGCTGCGATCAAAGTGAACCCGGGTTACTTTAAGGACACATCAGATGCGATCTTCATGACGACACGACCCGCTGAAGGCAAGGCACACGTCGGATTCTACGACCGCACCTTTCTCGAAGGATTCATCCGCGGCGGCATCGGGGCGCAGAACTGGGTGTCACGCACGAACTACCCGGCTCTGAATGTGGTGCAGACCGGACCGGCGGAAATGTCGGTCTATGTGAATCAGGACTACGCCCAGCCGACCGCGCACCTGCGGCGCTACTCGATGCGGTTGGATGGTTTCGCCTCCCTGCACTGCGGCTATGCAGGCGGGCACATGATCACCAAGCCGGTTATTTTCAAAGGGCGTGAGTTGGCGCTCAACTTCTCCACCTCCGCAGCCGGCGGCGTGAAAGTCGGTCTTGAGGACACGGACGGCAAACCGGTTCCAGGTTTCTCCGTCGAGGACTGCCAGATGCAGATCGGCAACGAGATCGATCGCAAAGTCACCTGGAAGTCCGGCACGGATGTCAGCGCCCTTTCCGGCAAGCCTGTGCGACTACGGTTCTCCATGAAGGATGCCGACGTTTTTTCCTTCCAGTTCAACGAATAACTCGTGCTTACGATCATGAAACTGATTGCCCACCTGTTTCTCGCGGCTCTTTCTGCCGCCGTCCTCACCGCTGAGGAATCTGCGCCTCCTTCAATTCAGCGACTGGTCGCCATCGACAATGTCTGCGCCTGGCCTGCGCTCACCGTGCTGCCAGATGGCAGCATCAACGCCACCCTCTTTGGCAAACCGAGTCACGGGCAGATGGAAGGGGCGGTTGAGTGCTGGAACAGTGCCGACGGTCAGTTTTGGGAGAAACGCGGAATCCCCGCGCCAAACGAGCCGCATACGAATCGCATGAACCACGCCGCCGGACTCGCGAAGAATGGTGATCTGATCGTGCTCTGCTCAGGCTGGACGGATGTGGAGCAACCACAGCGCCCCAAGCAGGCCGCCTTTCGCGATGACATTCTGCCGCTATGGATCTGCCGCAGCAGCGATGGCGGCAGGACGTGGTCCCTGATCAAAGAGTTTCCCGCACCGGATGAGGGTTGGACGAACTACATCCCGTTTGGCGACATCAAGCAGGGTGAAGATGGCGCCCTGCATGCTTCCTGCTACGGCGGCGAGTTCACCGATCCTACGAAGAGCACAAAGACGAAAGGCTACCGCTCCTGGCACTTCCGCAGCGACGATGACGGAAAGACATGGACACGCACCGGCACGATTCATTCCACTGGCAACGAAACGACGATCCTGCACCTCGGTGCCAAGCGCTGGATGGCCGCCGCTCGTGAGACTGGCATGGACATCTTCATCTCCGAAGACGACGGCGTGACATGGGGCGAGCCGAGTCGCGTGACGCGGAAGAACGAGATCAACGGACATCTGCTTCGCCTCAAAGACGGGCGCATTCTTCTGAGTTACGGCAGCCGCATCAAAGATCAGACCGGAGTGCTTGCAAAGACGACTGCCGATGAAGGCAAAACGTGGAGCACGCCCGTGCGCATCGCGAACACCTTGGAGTCGGATTGTGGCTACCCGAGCACGGTGCAGCGAGTGGATGGCAAAGTGGTCACCGCCTGGTATTCCAAGCGGAGCGAGAATCACGAACGCTATCACATGGGCGTCGCCATCTGGGAGGCGCCACAGCCATGAGGCGCATTCTCGCAGTCGTATTGGCGGGATGGAGCGTCGTGGCGATCGCTGCGGATGACTTTGACGAGATGAAGGCGCGGACACTGTTCGCCTTCGACAATGTTGTGATTCCGAACACGCAGAATCTTCGCCTCGAGATGCGTCAGCCTGTGCGACACGCGGCGAATCCCGTCGTGCAGCGTGGTGCACCAGGATCGGTGGACGCTCATGGCGTGCAGTTTTATGGATCAATCATTAAGGAGGATGGCAAGTATCGCCTGTGGTATGTCGCTTTTGACGATGAAGTGAAAAGCAAGGTGCCCTCGGCCCGCTGGCGTGCGGCGTACGCCGAAAGCAAAGACGGTGTGACGTGGACGAAGCCGAATCTTGGACTCGTGGAGTTTCACGGAAACAAGAACAACAACCTCGTCGATGTCGGGGGAGCGTGGGGCTTCGTGAATCTGAAGGTGATCAAGGATGATGCCGATCCAGATCCGGCACGGCGCTACAAGATGACGACGCATGTTTATTTTCGGCACAACACGCGTTTGGGCACGCTGCTGCCGTTTGTCAGTGCAGATGGACTGACGTGGAAGCCGGTCAAAGATGTGAAGCCGGTGAAGGGAGAGCTGAAGAAGAATGACTTGCTCATCCCAGGTGTGCATTTCGAGCCCTGCGGCGGATTGTATCGGTGGGGCGGTCAGTATTTCATCACCGGTCAGAACGCGCTGCCGGGAACGCATCACTATCAGGGGCGTGTTGTGCGCCTGTATCGCAGCGCGGACTTTGTGAACTGGTCGGCCACGAGCAGCATCGCCTACGTGCGCACCCCGCAGCACGAATACCTCGGCGCAGGCAGGAGCCGCGAAGGTGAGCAGAACCACGAGGGGATCAGCGTGTGGAATCGCGGCAACGTGCTGCTCGGCATCACCGGGCGCTGGCATGGCGCGGCCGAGTGGAAGGATGTGACGGTCGATCTTGGCTTTGTTCTAAGCAACGACGGCCTGAATTTCCGCGAACCGAAACACGAGTGGACTTTCCTCGAACGCGGCCAGGACGGCGCATGGGATCAGGGCGGACTGTTGCAGGGGCAGGGCTTTGAGAACATCGGTGACGAGACCTTCATCTATTACGGCGCATGGGATCCTCGCCATTGGGAGAATACGCCGGAACGTGGCGGCATCGGCATCGCCAAACTGCCGCGTGATCGTTTTGCCGATCTCGTGGTGGACACGAGCGGCGAGGGGCCGGGGGATTATCAATTGCCCAAGGTGACGGCTGAACTCGTTACTGCGTCTTTTGCCGTCACGAATCCACGATTCTTCATCAATGCAGACGGCCTCGGGGCAGACGCCGTGCTGCGCATTGAACTGCTTGATCATCTCGAACGTCCGATTCCGGGGCGGACGGCGTTTGTGCGTCAAAGCGGCTTCCAAACGCCCATCGCATGGAGCAAGGAGTCCGAGTTGCCCGATCGCGTCCGACTGCACATCGTCTTCGAAGGTCTCAAGCGTAGCGACATCTGCCTCAGCGCCATTTACATCCAGCCATGAAATTGATTGCCGCCTTTTTCGCTCTCACTATGCCGGCGCTTGCCGCCGAGCGGGTGTTCTTCGCCTTTGATGACCAGAACATCGCCTGGCAGCACAATTTGAAGCTCACGCTCGAGACGGTGCAGAAGCATCCGGACAATCCGGTGTTGCGACGCGGACCGGAAGGCGCGCCGGATCACGGACACGCGATCCTCTACGGCACTGTGATGAAGGAGGGCGACACCTTTCGCATGTGGTATCTCGGCATGCACGAGACCGAAAACAAAGCCGGTCAGGCACCCGGATGGTGGCGGCCGATGTGCTACGCGGAGAGCAAGGATGGCGTGCATTGGACGAAGCCGGACCTTGGTCTCGTCGAATTCAATGGCAGCACGAAGAACAACATCTGCCTGATCGAAGGCGACCCGTACTCGATGACCCGGGTGAACGACTTTCTATCCGTGCTGCATGAGCCGGATGATCCTGATCCGGCGAAGCGCTACAAGTGCGCCTACATCGCCCACATGCCGTTCGGTGAAGTGAAAGGCGGGCGCAGCAAGATCGGGCCGAACGAGCGGCGCTGGGGTGCTTTCATCACTGCGACGAGTGCGGACGGTTTGACATGGAAGTGCGTTGGCGATCGTCCCGTCAATGCAGGCGGCGAGCGCTTCGAAGTGAGCAGTTTGTATCGCTTCGGCGATTTCTACTACAGCACCGGACAACTGATCAGCCCATGGTCATGGCGGCCCGACGGCAGCGACATCGGGCGCGATGTGCTCGCGTATCGATCGCCGGATTTCGTGACGTGGTCGCAGGCAAAAGCGCTGGCCTTTGCACGTATCGACCAGCTCACCACACCGCCGGTCAAAGGCCGGCAGTGCCACATGGGGGCAGGGTTATGGAATCGCGGCAATGTCATGATCGGGCTGCATGGCATGTGGCAGGATGCCGAACAGCCACCACCGAAGGGCGAGAACTGGAACTACGGCGTTCGCATCGACCTCGGCCTTGTGATCAGCAACGATGGTGTCCATTATCGCGAGCCCGTGCCGGGCCATAAAGTGATTCCGCGTGGCAGGGAAGGCGAGTGGGATGACATCGCTTTGCTGCAAGGCCACGCCTTCGTGAACGAAGGTGACCAAACGATGATCTGGTATTCGCACTGGGATACCGGTGGCAAGCTCAAGAACATGGAGATCGGCCTCGCGACTCTGCGCCGGGATGGTTTTGGATCGCTGTCGCGCAAAGTGCCCGAGGAGGAAGGCCACTTCATCACCTGTGCTTTCACGGCGAAGGGAATCGCGCTCAATGTCGATGGCATTACGCCGGATGCGTTACTGACGGTGCAGTTGCTGGATCATCTCGATCATCCGCTGAAGGGTTTTGAGGCGAAGGTGACGACCAATGGCGTGCGGGTGCCGATTTCCTTTCCGAATCCATTGCCCACTGGAGAGAGGCTGGCTCTCCGTGTGAATTATCCCGCCAACAGTGCCGCGAAGGTTTACGCAATCTACGTCAACGACTGAACTCCATGTCCCTGAAGCTCGTCACCGAACTCAACGACACTGATCGCAAGCTGCTGCACCGCGCCATCGATGGCTTTGTGCCGCAAAAGGTGTTCGATGCGCACACGCATCTGTTTCACAGCCGTCATTTCGCGGAGGGAAAGCGGCCGGTGTTTCTCGATGAGGACCGCGGCTATGGCATGGCGGACTTTCAGGCCGCGATGAAGCTGTGGATGCCGGGTCGCGAGGTCGAGGGATTGTTCTTCGGCTATCCTAGTGCGGGCAATGATCGCGTCGGTGAGAACGCGTGGGTGCAGTCGCAGATCGATGTGAGCACGAACTCGCGGGCTCTGGTGCTCGCGGCACCGACCGATGATCCGGCGGAGGTGCGGCGGCTGATGAGCACGGGTGTCTTCATCGGCATCAAGCCGTATCGCCTTTACGCCGATGTGCCGGACACGAAGGAGGCGGAGATCGAGTTCTTCGCGCCAGAATGGATGTGGGAAGCCTGCCACGACCACGATGGCGTGATGATGCTGCACATCATGCTCGCGGATGGCATCACCGATCCACGCAATGTGGAGGCGATTCAGCGACTGTGCCGTCGCTATCCGCGGTGCAGGCTGGTGCTGGCCCATGTGGCGCGGTCTTTTAATTACCGCCATGCCCGCGAAGGTCTGCGTCACCTCGTCGATCTCGACAATGTGGTCGTGGACACTTCCGCCGTGACTCAAGCCGGTGCCTTTCGAGCGGCGATTGAGACTCTCGGGCCGAAACGCGTGCTTTGGGGTAGCGATTATATGGTCAGCGAGCTTCGCGGCTCATGCGTGACACAGGGCGATGGCTTCACCTGGATTCATCCCGAGATCACCGGCGACAAACTGACCATCTTCGGCCAATACACGACCGTCGGCATCGAATCGCTGCTCTGCCTCCGCGAAGCCTGCGAGGACACGGGAATGACGCAGGGCGACCTCGATGACATCTTCCGCGAGAACGCGCTGCGGCTGCTACAGCCAAAAACCGAGCTTTCAGGCCCCAAACTCTGGGAGGAAGCCAAAACGAAAATCTCCTGTGGCACGGGCCTTCTTTCCAAACGAGCTCACCTCTTCGATCCGCAAACCTGGCCGTCCTATTTCAGCCGCGCGAAGGGCGCGAGCATCTGGGATCTTGATGGGAAACGCTACACGGACTTCACCGGTGGTGTCGGCGCCATCTTGCTTGGCCATGCGGATGACGAGGTGAATGCCGCGGTGAAGCGTCGCGTGAATCTCGGCAGCTATGCCACGCTCGCCTCGCCGGATGAGGTGAAGCTCGCGGATGAGCTGCTCGACCTGCATCCCTGGGCAGGCAAAGTGCGCTATGCTCGCGGTGGTGGCGAGGCGCTTGGTCTCGCGGTGCGCATCGCTCGTGCGGCCACGGGCAAAAGCGGCGTCGCGTTCTGCGGTTACCATGGATGGAGCGATTGGTATCTCGCGGCGAACCTCGGCGATGACGCCGCGCTCGACGGGCATCTGCTGCCCGGTTTGCAACCGCTCGGCGTGCCTCGCGAGCTCGCGGGCACTGCGGTGCCGTTTCGCTACAACGATCCCGAATCCTTCAAAGCCGCGCTGCAGAAGCTCGATGGCAAACTGGCGGCCGTGGTGATGGAGCCCATGCGCAGCGATTTCCCGCGTGATGGTTTCCTGCAAAACGTGATCGACTGCTGCCATGCCGCCGGAGCCGTGTTTGTGCTCGATG
This sequence comes from uncultured Prosthecobacter sp., assembly GCA_964452755.1. Classification (GTDB taxonomy): domain Bacteria; phylum Verrucomicrobiota; class Verrucomicrobiia; order Verrucomicrobiales; family Verrucomicrobiaceae; genus Prosthecobacter. The sequence goes on from CAYVQY010000007.1 coordinate 147,933, forward strand.
AAGTGACGAGCGGATGGCGATTTGGTTTTCCCGGTGCCGCGCCGGTGCTCGGCATCGAGCCCGACCTCGCCGTGTATGCGAAGGCGATGAGCAATGGCTATCCCGCCGGAGCCATCGTGGGTAAAAACGAGGTCATGGATGCCTCGAACCACAGTTTCATCTCCAGCAGCTACTGGACCGATGGTGTCGGCACCGCGGCCTCGCTGGCCTGCATTGGCAAAATGAAGCGCGAAGGCGTGCAAAAGCATGTCTGGAGCCTCGGCGAGCGCTTGCAGACCGGTTTGCGTGAGGTGGCAGCACGGCATCCGGCGCTTGGTTTGAAGATCGGCGGCATGCCTTGCGCTCCCTCGCTCGCATTCGCCAATCCAGCCGCGAAACCGCTCATGATCCGCCACATGCTCCAGCGCGGCTTTTTGATGTCGAGCCAGCTTTATGTGACGTGGTGCCACGACGACGATAAGGTCGCCAGCATGCTCGCGGCGCTGGATGAATCGCTCGCCATCGTCGCCCAAACTCCGCTCGAAGCGGCTCAAGGACCGCAACAAGGCTTTGTACGGCTCGTTTGACCCTCATCATGCTCATTGACTGCCACAATCACCTCGGTGCCGACCTGCTGTTTTATCTGCACGGCGATTTCCCTTACTCGCAGCAGCTCGTGCAGATGCAGCACGAGGGCGGAGCGCTCGGCATCACGCACTGGATCGCGTTCCCCTTCGTCAGCTACGCGGCGATGGACGTGACGAAGTTCCGCAGCGGCGGGATCGGCTTCGGTCAAAACGGCCTCGAAACGGTGCCGTATGCTTTTGAAAACAAACGCCTGCTCGACGAGTGCCAGAAGCTCTTTCCAGAAGAGGGAAAACGCATCCTGCCTTTCGTCATGGTCGATCCGATGCGAAACACGGACGCGCAGGCGAAGGAACTGATCAAGCTGCGCTGCGAATACCGTTTCCACGGCATCAAAATCCAGAGCACCATCATCCAGTCGGACATCAAACGGCTCGCGCATGAGGGGAAAGTCTTCCTCGATCTCGCCCGCGAATGGGATGTGCCGTTCATCATTCACAGCAGCGTTGCCAAAGATGATCTCTGGGCGCAGGCGCATGACATCATCGACATCGCCGAGGCGAATCCGGACATACGCTTCTGCGCCGCACACTCCTGCCGCTACGACAAGGAATGCCTCGATCGCATTCAAGCGTTGCCGAACGCGTGGTTCGACAACTCCGCGCACTGCATTCACTGCGTCGGCGCCGTGGACGATCTGCCCTACATCGCGCCGCGTGAGCGTCGTTTCGACAGCGACTACACCGATCCCGGCCGCGTCACCGCCGATCTCGCCGCGGCCTATCCGGACAAGTTCATCTGGGGCAGTGACTCGCCCTTCTACAGCTACGCCGCCGAGATCAGCGGCAAGGTGGTAAAGCTCATCAGCACCTACGAGGCCGAGATGAATGCGCTCCGCGCCGCCGGCGATGAAGCCGTCCAGCGCATCACCTGCACGAACACCCTGAAATACCTCAAGCTCGCCGATGAAAGCATTCTCTCTTGAAGGCCATGCCTCGCTCGTGACCGGCTCCTCGCAAGGCATCGGCCTGGCGATGGCGCATAGCTTGCACGAGGCTGGAGCACGCGTGGTATGCCACGGGCTTACCAAAAGACCTGCGACTCTGCCTAAATGGGCCTCATACGTCTCATGTGACCTATGTGACCCCTCATCGCCCGCTTTTCTGGTCGCGCGTGCTTTCGAGACCGAACCTGCTCTCGACACGCTGATCTGCAATGCAGGCAGTTTTTTCGATCTGCCGTTCCTTGAGATGACACGGGAGCTCTGGGACAAGACGATGCGGCTCAATGTGGCGTCGGTTTTTTTCACCGCGCAGGCCTTTGCGAAGCGGTTGGTGGCCGAAAAGCGTGGCGGCAGCATCGTGATCACGTCTTCGACGAACGGCTTTCAAGCCGAGGCGGAATCATGCGCGTACGATGCCAGCAAAGGGGCGCTGGTGATGCTGACAAAGTCGCTCGCGGTGTCACTGGCGGATCACGGCATCCGCGTGAACGGCATCGCCCCCGGCCTGATCAAAACGCCGCTGACGGCGACGTGGATGGAGACGCGTGACCGCAGCGTGCTGGACCATTACGAGAAAAAAATCCTCCTGCGCCGTGTCGGCGCGCCGGAGGATGTGGCGGGCGCGGTGGTTTTCCTTTGCTCCGCTGCGGCGAGCTACATCACGGGCGAGGTCATCGTCATTGATGGGGGGCTGACGACGGGGCAGATCGGCCGGAGGTGAACAGGCCGATGACGAGTGTGACAAGAGAGCTCAACATGGTGAACCAGAGGAATGAGATACCGCTCTCAGCAGTGGCAAGATAGAGGCTGGCGGCAAGTCCTCCGACGCAGCCGATGATCGCGCCGCGCTGGTTCGCGCGCTTCGTGAACATTCCAAGGAGGAAGAGGCCCAGCATTGGGCCACCGACAAGGCCGATGATGATGTTGACCGATTCGACGAGATTCCTCTTCTCAAAGGCGGAAATCACAAAAGCGAAAAAGGTGACGAGCACGCCGTAAATCAGCGTCCACCAGCGCGCACGGCGCACGAGTTTTTGATCCGTGAGCACCTCGCCATTGCCAAGCGTCTGGTAGAAGTCGCACATTGTGGCGGAGGTGAGCGAGTTTACGCCGGCGGAAACGGTGGACATGCTGGCGGCGAATATGGCGGCGATGAGCATGCCTGGGAGTCCGACGGGCAGCTGGGTCACGACGAAATGGGGCAAAATCTGGTCGTCGCGAGTGATGAATCCTGCCGCGAAGGGGTCACCATGCTCGCGGTAATAAGCGTAGAGCACGAGGCCCGTGCCGTAGAAAACAACGAAGATGGGGAGGAACATCCAGAGCTTGATCCAGAGCGACCGCTGCGCGTCCCGCAGACTGCCCGCGCTGAGATAGCGCTGCACGGAGACCTGGTCGGTGGCCATCTGCACGAGATTGAGAAAGGTGCCGCCGATCATGGCGGCCCACAAGGTGACCCGCACATGCGGATCAAATGAGAAGCTGATGTCGAGCTTGTTACCGGCCTGAGCCGCATCCCACACGCCGGAGAAGCCGCCCTGGATTTTTCCTACCGCGACCATCACGATGAAAAGCTGGCCGCCAAACAGCACGACTAGTTGGAGCACATCCGTCCAAATGACCGCCTTCATGCCGCCTTTCATCGTGTAGAGCGTGGCGACGAGGCCGGTGCAGAGTATGGTGAACTCCAGAGGCAGTCCCGTCACCGCCTCGAGCGCCAGCGCAGGCGCAAAGATGGCCGCGCCAATCCACAGCGAAGCACGCAGGATGAACAGCCCGGATGCGAGCAGCCGCACCGACAGGCCAAAACGCTCCTGAAAAAAGTGGTAGGCGGTGAAGTAGCGGCTCTGATAAAAATGCGGCAGCAAGCAGATTGCGGTGAACGGCGTGGCGATAAAGAAGGAGAGAAGCACGACGGAAAAGCCGATGCCGTTTTTATAAACTTCCGCCGGACCAGCGAGGTAGCTGATGCCGGAGAAAAGGCCCGCCAGCACCGTCATCGCAACAACGTAGCGATTCACGCCGCGATCAGCCAAGAAGTAGGAGGACAGCGTTCTCTGCTTTCCCCCGGCCAGCAAACCGACGAACGCAGTGAGAGCCAGATAACCACCGAAGATGGCGTAATCCAGCCAGGAGAAAGTCACGGATGAGGCGGGCATGCGAATGGTAAACGTCACGGCAACGCCGTGTTTCCTGGTTTGTTTTTGGAGCCAGTTGAATCTGCGAGACATTGACGGGATGAATGTCAAACTTCAACCCAATCGAGCGCGATCAGGCCATGTCAGCGACAGCATCCCATCCATCACCGCTGCCCTACACCGACAGCAAGCCTGCGGGACATGCGGACTTCTATTTCGCGATCAATGCGACGTTTCGCTTCATCCTGCGACATCGCGGCGAGGAGGCGTTGATCCAATATTGGAAAGAAATCGGCGCTGGGTATTTCGCGCCGGTGTCGCGGCGCTGGCGCGAGCATGGTCTGGTTGCCGTTGCCGAGCATTGGCGGGCGTTTTTTTCCGCTGAACCGGGAGCGGAGGTCGAAGTGATCGAATCGCAGAATGAAGTGCGGTTGGAGGTAAAGACCTGTCCGGCCATCCGACATTTGCGTGAGCATGGACGCGAGATCGTGCCGATGTTTTGCCAGCACTGCTATTTTGTCAGCGAGGCCATGGCGAAGCCTGCCGGGACGACCGTGCGAGTTTGCGGCGGCAATGGAAGCTGCACGCAGCGTTTTATGAAAGCGTACGCCACAATCCCACCCCAAAACCTGGAGGACATCGCCACGGCATCATGATCGGCTGCTACGACTTTTGCGGGCATTATGAGTGGACGTTTGAATGGCTGCGCCGGCAAGGCGGTCACGAACTGGTGAAGGCGTATTGGGACGAAGCCATTCATCACGATTCACAGCGGCATGCGTCGAAGTTGATCGGCGAGAAGGGCTTTGAAGGCATGCAGGAATACTGGGGTCCGACACTGGCCGATGAGGGCGCGGTGTATGAGCGCACCGTGACAGACGACGTCTTCCGCATCGACATGCACGAGTGTCCGTCGAAGGGATTCCTCGTGAGCAACGGACTGGAGCAATATTCCGACTACTGCGACCACTGCATGGGCTGGATCGGTCCATTGATGAAGGAGGCCGGCTTTGTCGTCGATCACGAGCACAATCACTGCGGCCAGTGCTGGTGGGAAATGCGGCGAAAGACCAACACTGCGCCGGCCAGTGGGGCCGGAGAACTCAGCGGCAAGCATGACGTGCGCCTGCGGCCCGATTGGAAATCACCCCACACCGACCACTATGAACGCGCGACTGATCCCGATGACAAAACGGCTGATTCTTAGCCTTTCACTGATTTCCACCGTTCACGCACAGTGGGAGCAGTTGCCACCGCTGCCGGAGCCGAACGGCGGATTCCTTGGCGGGCACCACAACGGCGAGATCGTGATCGTTGGTGGCACAAACTGGGAAGGCGGGAAGAAGAACTGGCTCAGCGGGGTGTACACCTATGCGCCGCACAAGCGGGCATGGACCAAGGTGCACGACATGTCCTCTCCTGTGGGCTACGGGCTCGGCTTTTCGCAGGCGAGCGATCTGCTCCTGCTCGGTGGCAGCGATGGAAAGCAGACCTTGCTGACCGTTGGCCATGCGAAGGCCGGGAAACTGGCTCCGCAGGCAGAACTGCCTGCGACGATGGTTTTGCTCAGCGGTGGTGTTGTTGGCGAAAAGATAATTTTTGCAGGTGGCACCGATGACGCGGCCAACCTTGCCGGCGTGACACGAGCGACTTACAGCCTCGAAAAGAGTGGTCCGACACGCCTCGCTGACTACCCCGGCAAGCCGTTTGCCACAGCGGCGTCGGCGGTGGCTGGAAACGAGTTATTTGTGTTCGGCGGAATGAACTACGACGCGGAGGCGAAGCTGCCGGTGAACACGGCGGAAGCCTATGCCTTCTCGCCCGAGAAGAACGTTTGGCGGAAGCTGATGCAGCTGGCGGCTCCGACGCGCGGTTTGTCCGCAGTGAAGCTCGACGACAACCACATCTACATCGCCGGCGGCTATCGGGAGGACTTCACCGCGGAGGCGGCGGTCTACGACGTGAAGGCGGACAGCTATCGGAAAGCCATCCCGCTACCCTACGCGGCGATGGTCGGGCTGGTGAGGATGAGCGACCACGTCTATTGCCTCGGCGGCGAGGACAAAAAGCAGTCGCGCACCGACAAGTTCTTCCGCATTCCCGTGGCGAAGTTGCTAGAGTGATCACTTGGCCGTGTAGCCGCCATCAACGGGAAGATTCACGCCGGTGATGTAGCGCGAGGCATCGCTGAGCAGGAAGATGACGGCGCCGCCGAGGTCTGTGTCTTCGGCCATGCGGCCCAGCATCGTGTGCTCGCAGTATCGTTGCAGGAAGGGCTCGGGCTGATGATTGAAGAAGCCACCGGGGGCGAGGCAGTTCACGCGGACGTTTTTGGGGCCGTAGAGGGCGGCGTAGAAGCGGGTGAGATTCTCCATGCCACCTTTGTGGAAGAAGTAGTCCGGCGGCATGTCGCCCATGTTGGTGTCGGTGTAGAGTTCGTAGCTGGGGCCGATCATGCCCTGAATGCTGCCGATGTTCACGATGCTGCCGCGTCCGGCGGCGGCCATGGTTTGACCAAAGTGACGGTGCATGAGCATGACGCCCGTGGCGTTCACGCGCATGGATTCGGCGAACTGCTCCGCCGAGCCGTTCGCACCCTTCATCGGGCGCAGCACGGCGTTGTTCACGAGACCGTCCAGGGAACCGAATTGGGCGGTGATGTGCTCGTGCAGCGCCAGCACGGAGGCTTCGTCTCCCTGATCGAGCGATTCGGTGAAGACGCGATGGCCTTTGGCGCGCTCCTCGTCGGCGACAACTTTGAGCTTTGCGACATCACGAGCGGCGAGGATCAGGTTTGCCCCTGTCGCGGCAAGCATGGCAGCCAATCCGCGTCCGTAGAGACCGGCTCCTCCGGTGAGGAGGATGGTTTTGTCTTGGAGGGAGAAGAGGTCGGCGGACATGACGGCTTACTTGGATTGGTATATCGAATCGCTGGACGTGGTGGCTGAACTGCCAACGAAATCACCGACGAGCTTCTTAAATGCGCCGCCGAGTTCGAGGACATCGGCACCGAGGGTGAAGATGCGGGTGCCTTCGGAGATGACTTCGTCTTTCTGGCCGTAGAGAGACGCGACGGCGGGGTATTTGCCGTGCTTGAGGGCGGCGGCTGCGACCTTCTTGCGCGCGGCGACGACTTCGGGATGCGTGGCCTGTCCGAGCTTGCCGATGCGGTGGCTGAAGTCGCCCGCGCCAAAGAGCAAAAAGTCGAAGCCGGGGACGGAGGCGATTTCCTCGACGATTTCGAGCGCCTCGGGGCTTTCGATCTGGAGGATGACGAATTTCTCGGTGTTGCAGTGATGCGCATAGTCGGCCAGCGGCACCTGGCAGAAGAGGCCGTCCATGTTGCCGGCGTCCAGCGCCTTGCTGCCAAGCGGGCGGCAGCGGACCATGTCCACAACGTTGCGGGCCTCGTCGGCGCTGGTGATGTGCGGCACCATGATGCCTGTGGCGTCGCATTCGAAGGGCTTCACATATTCGCTGTAGCCGCCCTTGTTCACGCGGACGATGGTGTCCATGTCGTAGAGCTTGGCGGCGCGGATTTGATGTTCGAGATTGAGCCAGCTATTCGGCACATGCTCGTTGCACAGCCAAACAGCGCTGGCACCGGCGAGCCCGGCCAGCTCGACGATGCGCGGATCATTCATGTTCAGCTTGAGGACGGTGCTGTTTTGACCGGTGCGGAGTTCGCGGAGGATGCGGGAGGGGCGGAGTTTCATGAGTGTGTTTCGGCAATGATGTCAGCGATGTGAATGAGTGCTCCGTTTTGCTCGCGGCTGCGACGACCAGCGATGATGACGGCCATGAGTTCGACGGTTTCAGCGAAAGGGAGGGGCCGGGTGCCAGTGCGGAGCATGTCGATGAATGCGACAAGCTGGGCGCGGAAGGCGTTGTAGGTGTCGCCGAGCTTCAAGGGAAGATCGCCCTTAGTGCCGTAAAGATGCACGGCACCGAAGCTGCCATAGGCATCATGCAGCGCGCTGATGGTGACGCGGACGCCGCTGCGATGGGTGAGGTGCATGACATCACCGCCGGCATCGCTGTGCGCCTGCACCGTGAGAAAGCCGGGGCCGAGCAGCGGCTCGACGGCTTCGAGGGCGTGGATGCCGTAACGCTCCCAGGTTTTGCAAGTGAAGCTGGTGATCCAGCGCAGATCGCCGAGCTGCGTGCGCTGGTCATCGCTCAAACGCATCTCGGGCGCATAGCGCATGCCGCTGGTGGAGAGAATCGTGGCGCCGGCCTCATGCCACTGCGCAAACCGGCGCAGGTCGGTGATGTTGGTCGCCATCGGCTTGTCCACGAAGACGGGCAGACCTGCTTCGATGAAGGGCTGGACACGGCGGATGTGATCGTCGCCATCATCGGTGGCGATGATCACGGCCTCCACATGACCGATCACATCCTCGGGCTTGGCGACGACGTGCTCGATCAAGCTGGCGGCGGCGACCTTCGGCGCGTCGGCGGGATCATCGCACCAAATGTGGGTCACGCGTGCGCCGGGGATGCGCACGGAGGCGAGCGGCTGCCTGCCCATGTAGATGGGAATCCCGGCGTAGGGGCAGTTCGCCATCTCGGCGGGGTTGTAGCCGTTGATGATGCCGCTCCATGAATACGGATGACCGTTGCCTTCGATCATGCCCAGCATCGCCAGGCGGAGTTCGTTGCCGCCGTTCATGGGATGCTGACGGGAAGGCCGGTGCTGGCGGATTGCAGCGCGGCGATGTTAAAGCGGAGGGTCTGCACGGCCTCGTCAAAGGTGCTGAGCGTGCAGGCCTTGCCCTCCATGCCATCGAGAAAGAAGTGGGCCTGGGCGATGAACAAATCATCACGTTCCAAGGTAGGCGTTGTGCGCCAGTCCCAGTCTTTTTCGCCGTGTTTGAGGCTGCCCCAGCGCTGAGCATGGGATTCGATCCGCAGGCTGCCGAGTTCGCCGTGAATTTCAAAAACGGCTTCATTCGCCGCCTGAAACTGCGTCATGGCGTAACTGGCGAGAACCGTGCCGTGGCGGGCGGTGACGTTCACGGTGTCCTCCACCGTCACACCTTCAAGCATCTGATGCGCGGCGTCACAAAACACGCGCGTCATCGGGCCGAGCATCCACTCCATCGCGTTCACCTGATGCGTGAGCGCGTCCTGGATGGCACCGCCGCCCATGTCATGGCGGGCGTAATAAATGTCGCGGTAGGCCGGGCGGAAGGTGGGGAAATGCTGGCCGGAAACAGCGCTGGCGTGCAGCGGTCTGCCGATCGCGCCGCCGAGCAAAAACTCCCGCGCCGCCGCGACCCAGGGGAAGCAATGATAGACATAAGCCACGGCGACAAAGCGCCCGCTTTGCATGATGGCCGCGCGCGTCAGCTCGATGTCGTCCAGCGTGACCGCCAGGGGTTTTTCGATCAGCAGAGCCGCCCCATGCGCCGCGCCTTCACGGGCGATGGCGAGATGAGTGTTGGCCGGCGTGCAGATGACCAGCGCGTCAAACTTGCGCACCGCCAGCGCGTCTTTCAATGAGGCATGGGACGGGACTTTGTAGCGGCGGCTCACCTCGCCCAGCAGCTTCGCATTCGAGTCGCACACGCTGACCTCGCACCTCCCGGTCTTTTGAAAGCAGCGCAGGTGGCGTTCGCCAATGCTGCCGCAGCCGATGATGAGGATGGAATGCATGGCGGCGGAGTAAACGCGGAGCAGGGACTGATCCAAGGCGATTTAACTGGTCCGCTCAAAGAACCATACGTCCGATCACGGCGCCGGCGCTACTTCTTCCAGTGCTTTTCCACGGCGGTGACGAGACCGGGGATGTTGTTGGCCTTGGCTTCGACATCCACCTTCAGTCCGTTGGCTTTGATGGCGGCGCTGGTGACGGGGCCGATGCTGGCGATTTTACAGCCTTCCGGCAGGGCAACTTTGAGATTAAGGAAGTGCTCGACGGTGGAGGCGCTGGTGAAGGTGATCATGTCGGCGCCTTCGTTCTTCAGCCGGGCGAGGGCTTCCAGATTGTCCTCAGTCTCCGGAATGGTGCGATAGGCGATGGCTTCATCGACGATGGCGCCCATGCCGGTGAGACCGTTGGCGACGATCTCCCGCGTTTCTTCGGCGCGGACCCAGAGGACCTTCACGTGCTCCATGTTTTGGTGGTCCTTGAAGGCTTTGACGAGGCCTTCGGCGACGAATTCCTTGTCCGGGAGGAGATCGACGGCGAGGTGGCGGGCCTTCACCTTTTCAGCCGTGCCCGGCCCGATGCAGGCGATGCGCACGCCGCCGATGCAGCGGGCGTCGTTGTAGAGCTTGTCGAACATGGTGAAGAAGGCGTCCACGCCATTCGGGCTGGTGAAGATGATCCAGTCGTAGGTGTGGCAGTCCTGCACGAGCTGGCCAAAGCTGACTTGGTCGGTGGCGGGGACGGTGCGGATGGTCGGCAGCTCGATGACGTCGGCACCGAGCTGGGCGAGCTGGCGGCTGAGCACGCCGGCCTGCTGACGGGTGCGGGTGACGACGATCTTTTTTCCGAACAGCGGGCGGCTTTCAAACCAGTTCAACTGGTCGCGCTCGGTGACGACGTCCCCGATGACGGCGACGGCAGGCGCTTTGAATCCTGCGGCTTTCACCTTGGCGGCGATGTCGGCCAGCGTGCCGGTGAGGGTCTGCTGACAGCCGTGCGTGGCCCAGCGCACGAGGGCCACCGGGGTTTCCGGCTTGGCACCGTGCTTCAAAAACTGCTGCGTGATCTCCTCGATGCGCTCCACGCCCATGAGGAAGACCTTGGTGCCGTCCGCCTGCGCCAGCTTCGCGTAGTTGAGGGAGGTGTCAGGCTTCGTCGGGTCTTCATGGCCGGTGAAAATGGTCAGCATCGAGGCATGCGAACGATGCGTGACCGGGATGCCGGCGTAGGCCGGTCCGGCGATGGCGGAGGTGATTCCTGGGACGATTTCGAAGCGGACGCCGGCTTCATGGAGCTCGGCGGCCTCCTCCGCACCGCGGCCGAAGAGCACGGGGTCGCCGCCTTTCAGCCGGGTGACGGTTTTGCCCTCCTTGGTCAGCTTGACGATGAGGGCGTTGATCTGGTCCTGCGGCAGCGTGTGGTCCCCTGCCTTCTTGCCCACGTAGATGCGCTCGGTGCCGGGTTTGGCGTAGCGCAGGTGCTCCGGATTGCAGAGGTAGTCATAGACGAGCACGTCTGCGGCCTCGATGCAGTCTTTGCCTTTGAGGGTGAGCAGTCCGGGATCGCCTGGACCGGCGCCGACGAGGTAACAGACGCCTGGAGTGGGGGAGGAAGAGGCCATGATGGGAAAAGGGCGGGCAAGGTGCCGAATACGCAGCGCGTCGCAAGGAGGGATGAGGTTTTTGGTCGGAGGAGTGACGTGAGACAGGCAGCCTGCAAGTGCGTTGTGCGGCGATTCAGAGATCACAGGCTGGCAGACTGTTTCACGACGGCAGAATGCCATCGCTCCTTGGCAGGCAGACGGGGCGCTCTATGGTCCGACTCATGCCGACCGCTCCCGTCCCTCTGATTTTACCGCCCGCCTGCGATCCGTCCGAGCCGGCGCTGCTGGCGATCTCCGGCGGGCGGGACTCGGTGGCGCTGCTGCACCTGCTGCTGGAGGCGGGATTCGAGAAGCTGATCCTCTGCCACCTGAATCACAGACTGCGCGGCGAGGAGTCGGACGGCGATGCGCGCTTCGTGGAGCGTCTGGCGAAGAAGCACGGCCTGCCCTGCGAGATCGAGGAGGCGGACGTGGCGGCGCTGGCGCAGGAGCGGAAAATTTCCATCGAGACGGCGGCACGCGAGGCGCGGCATGCTTTTCTGCAGCGCTCGGCCGGGGAAAATGACGTGTGGGTGGTCTTCATGGCGCATCATGCGGAGGATCAGGCGGAGACGATCCTGGGCAATCTCTGCCGCGGCAGCAGCCTGGCGGGACTGGCGGGCATTCACCCGGTGCAGCGCCTGGATTCCGGCCTGCATCTGGTGCGGCCGCTGCTGGCCGCGAGGCGCGGGGAGATCGACGCCTACCTGAAGTCACGGCGGCTAAAATTCCGCGAGGACTCAAGCAATCAATCCCCTCTGCACCGCCGCAACCGTCTGCGGCATGAGGCTTTACCCCTGCTGAACGACATCTGCGCCCGTGACGTGGTTCCGCAGGTGCTGCGGCTGGGCATGCTGGCGGCGCAGGATGACGACTGTCTGCGGCATCAGGCGGTCGCCTTTCTCATGAAGGAGCAGAATCTGAACGAAGACCGCTCACTGCCGGTTACGCCGGAGCTGCTGGCGCTGCATCCGGCGGTGCTCTCACGCGTGTTCGCCACATGGCTGAGGGAGGTGCTGGAGTTGCCAGGCATCGAAAGCGCGGAGATCGAGGCGGCTGTGTCCCTGCTGGAGCCCGGCGGTCCGGCAAAGGTCAACCTGCCGCAGGATCGGCATCTGCGCCGCAAGGCGAAGCGGCTGTGGCTGGAGTGATCCATGGAGGGAGACGGAGTCCCCCCGCTCCTTGAGCGATCAGTCGTCGAGCGTGTGAATGAAGAGCCCTGAGCGCAGCTTCGGCTCAAACCAGGTGCTCTTCGGCGGCATGATCTGACCGACGTCGGAGATGGCCATGAGCTGGTCAACGGTGGTGGGGAACATGGAGAAGGCGACGGTGTGCTCCTTGGCGTTGACGAGTTTTTCAAGCTCCGCCGTGCCGCGGATCCCGCCGATGAAGTCGATGCGCTTGCTGGTGCGCGGGTCGTCGATGCCGAGGACGGGCTGCAGCAGGCGGTCCTGGAGGATGCTGACGTCGAGCTGATCGATGGGGCTGGCATCCTTCGCAGGCTCCCAGAGCAGCTCATACCACTGGTCCTTTAAATACATGCAGCACTGTCCTGGCTTGGTGGGCGATTTCACGTTGGTGGGCTTCATGGTGAAGACCTCGCCGACTTTCTTGATGAACTCCTCGCGGTCGAGGCAGTTCAGGTCCTTCACCGCACGGTTGTAGGGCAGAATCTTGAGCTCATCGCCCGGGAAGAGCACGCTGAGGAACCAGTTGTAGTTCTCAGTGCCGTTGTGGTTCGGATTGGCCTCGCGGCGCATCTTGCTGACGCGGTAGGCGCTGGCAGCGCGGTGGTGGCCATCAGCGACGTAGGCGCATGGCACCTGGCTCTCGAACAGACTGGTCAGCGAAACACAGAGCCCGAGAGGAAGCCGCCAGACCTGATGGCGCACGCCGTCGGGCGCATTGATGTCGTAGATCGGGCGCTCTTCCTTCATGAAGCCTTCAATGAGGGCGCTGATGCCGGGACGCTGGCGGTAGGTGAGGAAGATGGGGCCGGTGTTCGCGCTGAGCGTGTCCACGAGACGCGTGCGGTCGTTCTCCTTGTCCGGACGGGTCTTTTCGTGCTTTTTGATGATGTCCTTCTCGTAATCCTCGGTGTGGCAGACGGTGACGAGCCCGGTCTGGCTGTGACCGGCGATGGTCTGCTTGTAAAGATACATCGTGGGCTTCGGCTCACGCGTGAGGACGCCGTCCTTCTGCATGCGCAGGAAGCTCTCCTTCGCCTTTGCATAGACGGGATCGGAATACGGATCGATCTCGGGGTCGAGGTCGATTTCCGCACGGTCCACATGCAGCAGGCTGTTGGGCTTGCCTTTGGCGAGTTCGGCGGCCTCGTCACGATTCACCACGTCGTAGGGAACGGCGGCGACTTCGGAGGCGAATTTCAGAGACGGAACGAGACCTTTGAATGAGCGGATACGCATCAGGCGGGATAGAACGCGGGGGAGGCCTTGTCAATGCACACTCTCGTGCGCCTTCGAAGCGGCCTCAAAGCTGTCCCGCGCGACCTTCCGCGCGGCGGAGACGATGTGCGTGCAGGCCTCGATGCAGAGCAGCGGGATGGCGCTCTCGGCATGATTGGGCTGCGTCTTGGCCTCCGCCGCTCCGGCCATCGGCTGCGACCGGGTCAGGGGCCAGAGAATGCGACGGATGCATTTCGTATTGGCACAGCATTTTCCGACCATCGCATGCGCCTGCTCGTCGGTGATGTTGTTCGCAAAGCGGTACATGCCGGTCTGGCGGCCAAGAAGATCACGAAGCGGCACGACGGCGAGCTTTTCCTGCTCAAGGGCGTGCGCCATGCCGACGGCGGCCGGATAGATGAAGTCCAGAGCCTGACGCAGCTCGTCCACTGTGCCCAGATCGATCCGCCAGCCACGATTCAAGGTGGGAGCCGAGTGCAGCGGACGAAAAGCGCCTGCGGCATCGTTTCTGGCGATGAAAAGAGCGTCCTGGGCCGAGTGGTGCACCTGGAGGTCATCAAGGCCGCGATCCTCGACGTGACGGAGCGAAAATGTCCCATCTCCATTCGCCGTGATGCTGACCTGGCCGATGTGGTCACTACTAGCCGCCAACCATGCGGCAAGGGCCTGATTGAGCCGGGATTCGGCAGCGGGCGCAGCCGTTCCGATGCCGTGCTTTGCGTCAAAATCGTGCACCTGATCCAGAATGACATCCGCCATGAGCGGCTCTGTGCCGATGGCTCCGCTGTAGTAGATGCTGCGGCCCTGAAGCTGATGCGGATTTTGATGAAAAACGCCGATCTCGCTCAGCGCGGCTCCGGTTTCCTCCCGCATACCTAGAAGCACAGGAATGTCCTGAAAACTGTGCAGCCCGTCGGCAATGAAAAAGGGCACGACGACGACGTTCGGGGAGGTGGTGAGCTTCGACCACTCGGCGACGAAGGGCGCCTCCTCCATGTAGGCATCAATGACCTCGGCAAAGCCGTAGTGCCCGCCACGAATGAGGGCGACCTGGTCCTGAATGGCCTTGGTGGAGTTCTCATTCAAGCTGGTGCCGTGGCCGACGATGACGAGGCTGGTCTGGTCACGCGGCACGCCCGGAGCGACCTCATCCGCACGCTGCAGCAGCAGGCGCGTCATGTTGGGGTGAATGCCGACGGGATCGCAGTAGAGGATCGTTTTTCCGTCCCGCTTCGTGACAGGGCCGTCGAGGCGCAGCTCGCGTGGCAGCACCTGCTGGCAGAAGTAGCCCTCGCTGATGAAGTTCGGCACGATGTAGATCACATCGCTGTCCACCATTTCATAGACCTCACGCATGTTCGGCTCCTCCTTCCAAAAGCAGCAGGCGACCTCGCGAAAGAGGCCACGCCTGCGGATGGAATCGGCATGGAGGTGGGTGGGGGAACTCGAGTCTGGGTTCACAGTGGAACCATGACCGACGATGATCAGTGCGGCGTTGGGATGGGCGTTCAAGTGTTTGGGGAGAGCGGTGCTTTGCAAGGAGTACGTCAGCCGTGGCGGAAGCGGATGTCGCGGATCTTCGCGTCAGGCAGTTTGGCCTGCAGGCGCTTGAGGATCTTGATCTTTTCGAGGGAAAGCGCGTGGTGGGCAGTGGGCTGCAGGAGGCGGACGGTCAGAATGCCGCGCTCGATGGCATGCGGGTGGGCCATTTTGGAAAGAAACGATCCGACGACCTCCTCCCACGCGGCCAGAACATCCTCCAGCTTCACGCGATTGGCCAGACCGCACTGCGCGACGATCTTCGGCGCCAGATCGGCCACGCTGAGCACGGGCAGATCCATGAGCGGCCCGTCCGCGACGCCACGCCACGCCGCCACGAGCCGGTGCCGGGTGATCTGACGCGCGTCGGGTTTGCGAATGCTCATGCGCGCACGCTAGACGGCAATCGACGTGTGCTAAATCGCAAATTTCAAATGTCGCAATCTTCCGAGGCGTCGCTAAAGGTGCCGACTCCCCCGAGCAACCATCATGTCCGACATTTCCATCCCCACCGAGCACACCGATCCCGTCAACGCCCAGATCCTCTCCGTGAGCGAGGACCGGGTGAAGGGCTTCCACCAGCACCCGTTTCAATTCATTGCCAAAGAGAGCGGTCTGCCCATGGAAACCGTGGTGGAGCGCATCCGGGCCATGCTGGGTGCCGGAGTGATCCGCCGGGTGCGTCAGACACTTCTCGCCAACAAGCTCGCTGAAGGCGCTCTTGTGGCCTGGAAGCTCCCTTCGGAGAAGCTGGATGCGGCTTTTGATTTCCTCTTCAAACAGGATCCTTTCAGCGGTCACGTCGTGATGCGCAGCACGGACCGCGAGGTCAGCGGCAGCGATTTCCGCCTCTGGACGACTCTGAAAGTGCCGCAGGGTCGCGAAATCAACCAGCACTGCGATGTCTTGAAGCGTCTGATCGGCGCGGAGGACTACTACACGATGCAGGCGCACGGCATTTTCGCCCTCGGCGTAGGTCATGTGCGGCGCAAGACGATGGAGCCGGGCGAAAAAGCCGACGAACCGGCCAAGATGATGACCACAAACATCGCCGAACTCGACGACGAAGAGTGGAACGTGCTGCTTCACCTCAAAGGCGACCTCTCAGCCGAT
This sequence comes from uncultured Prosthecobacter sp., assembly GCA_964452755.1. Classification (GTDB taxonomy): domain Bacteria; phylum Verrucomicrobiota; class Verrucomicrobiia; order Verrucomicrobiales; family Verrucomicrobiaceae; genus Prosthecobacter. Next base: position 164,011 of record CAYVQY010000007.1, read on the forward strand.
GAAGTCGGCCCCGAGCCTTGGGCCGGGCGCGCCGAGGCCGCCGGCGTCTCGCTGGAAAAATTCTGCGAAGTGGCGAAGCGTCTCGACGAAAAAGGCGTGATCGGTCGCTTCTCGACCTTCCTGGAGCACGTCAAACCCAGCGCCACAGGCCAGCGCGTCACACGTTTCAACGCCCTCTTCCACTGGAAGGTGCCGAAGGGCATGGAAGAACGGGCGGGCAGCGAGGTCGGACGGCATCCGATCATGACGCACTGCTACTGGCGCGAAGGCGGCGACCGCTTTGCCAATGTGAACATCATGGGAGTCATCCACGGCACCAACAAGGAAACCGTGCTGGCGCACAAGGCGGCCATCGACAAGCATCTGGCTGAGGTGGGCATCCCGCTCGACTACACCAACGTTTTCTGGGGCGGTCGCAGCGAGATCAAGCCCAGCGAAATCTCTCCGGTCGTCTTCAAGGAATGGCACGCGAAATGGGCGCAAGAGACGGGACCGGTGATTTGAAACAAAGCGCCCGCCCCGGATGGCCGGGACGGGCGTGAAAGATCCTGAAAGTGGAAGGTCAGCTCTCGGCGGGCGTAGGCTGCGCTTGGTTGGCCGACTTCACCGGCGCGTAGTAGTAGCTGGCGTAGTTGTAATAGGTGTACTCCTTCAGATTCGAGCTGGAGCGGTTCAGAATCACGCCGCCGATATTGACCTGACGCTCATACAGCAGGTCGAGCATCTTGCCGGTGAGGCGGGCCATGGTGGAAGACATGCGGACCACGCACAGAACGCTATCGACCTTCGGCGCAAAGCTGGCCGTGTCGTCGGCGACGAGCACCGGCGCACTGTCGAAGATGACGTAGTCGTACTCTTCGCCCATCTCGCGCAGCATTTCCTCAGCAGTCTTGGAAAGGAGCATTTCCGAGGTCTGGTCGAAGACTTCGCCACGTGCGATGACGTCGAGATTTCGGGTGTTTGACTCCTGCACCACGTCACGCCAGTGAATCTTGCCGCGGAGAGCCTCACTCAAACCGGGTGTCACAGGAAGCTTGAAAAGCTCGTTGACGCCACCACGACGAAGGTCGCAATCCGCCAACAGAACACGCGCACCCGCCAGCGCCATGGTGACGGCGAGGTTCGACGTGACGGTTGTTTTGCCCTCATTGGGCACCGCACTGGTGATAAGAATGGTCTTCGGCGGCTTGCCTTCCCAGTTCTTGAACAAAATGGAGGAGCGGACATTGCGGAAGGCCTCCGCGTAGAGATGCCTGTCGTCGTTGGGGCGCAGCAGCGCCACGTCACCGCGATTCCTCTGCTCAGGAACCTGACCGAGCACCGCTTCGCCGGGGAAGAGTGCCTGGAACTCGCTGAAGGAGTTCATTCGGTCGTCCAGGCGGTCAAACAGAAGCAGCACGACCACTCCACCGCCGATGCCGGCGATGAGACCGATCACGATGGGCATCACCCAGTCCTCGACGTTTTCGGCGGCGACGCTGGCAGGCTCCTGCACGGCGACATAGTCAGGCTGACTACTGAAGAGCGTCTGGAACTGCTCGACACGCTCAAAGAGCTTCTCGTGAGCGAGTTTGGCCGACTCGGCGGCCTTCTCCAAGCGGTTGTGCTCCGCGATCTTGGCCCCCAGTTCGAGCGCCTCCTTCTGCTTCTCGACGATTTGCGCGTCGAGCACCTGGAGACGCCGCGCGATGTCAGCCATCTGAGTGCTGCTTTCTTGTCGAATCTGCTCGCCGTAGGAGGCAAGGAGCGCGGTTTGCCCGTTCAGCTCTTCCTTGACGTCCTGAACTGAAGGATGCTGTTCCTTGAGTCCAACCAGCAGAGAATCGAGTTTTGTCTTGAGTTCGGTTATCTTGGACTTGGTTCGGAGATAGTCCTGTTCCGCCATCGTCATGCCATAAGAGTGGGGCGAGGTTTCGGTCTTCAAGCTCGACGGCTGAGGAGCCTCGCTGATAGCAGGCGCCGGCTGCCCCGAAGGCGCAGCACTCAGCGCGCGTTCCCTCGCCTGCATGGCAGCATTCACATCAGCCGTGGCAAGTTTAAGCTCCTCCAAGATCGTCCGCTGAGTTTCACGCTGCGCCTGGAGATTGTGCAGGAACTGGGCGGCCGCGTTATTGCCGTTGGTGATCGTGATGATGTTGTTGGCGACGCGGAACTTCGTGAGCTTGTCCAGGGCGTCATCCATGACCTTCTGTTTGCTGACCACCTCCTGAAGGAACATCTGGAGCACCTTCCCATGCGCCACTTCGCGAATGTTTTGCCGGAACGAGGTGAACTCCTCAAGGAGTGCATCGAGGAAAATGCGAGTGTATTTTGGTTCCGACCCAGTGGCGATGATGTTGAAAATGGCGGACCCCTTGGTCTGCGCCACGCGGATGTCCACATCCGAGTCCTTCATGTCAGGATTGAGGGCGCGCACGCGCTCCAAAGCCCTGCGCTTCATCTCGGCGCTCTCGATGGTTTCGATGATCGTGCCGTAGAAATCCGCGCGTTCCTCGCGCCATGTGGCTCCTTCGTTCAGGACGATCTGTCCGCCGGCGACGAGCTTCGCCAGAGAGCGGAATTCCTGGGGGCGGCCGGTGATGCGCAGCGCCTGCACGCAGACGCCGATGCTCGCTGTCAGCAGCAGGAACCACCAGCGGCGACGCAGAAGGATCTTGTACCGCTGAAATTTGGCAGAAGCCTCATGAATGCGGTTCAGAGTGCTTGAAGGCGCTCCGCCGGGCAGGTTGAGGGATTGTTCCATGGGGTTCGGGGGGAAATCTCCTCGCCGGGAGAAAGATTCGTGGGCGGTTGTCTGGTCGCGGGTTGCCACAATGACTGCGGCTCAGTGTTTGACGCTTGGAAAACGGATAGCGTTAGAAATTCCAGTTGAGTTCCTTGACGATAATCACGTCGTCCTTGCGGATGTAAATGTCGCGCTCGAGTTCACCTTTGGCCATGATGGCATCCACGTTGACGAGGATGTTCTTGTTCCCTTGGGGCGTCTTCCTGACGATCTTGACTTCCTCCTTGTTAGCGAACTGGGCAAAACCTCCTGCGCGGAGGATGGCCTGGCTGATGGAAATGTCCTCATTGGCCGGGAGGTCATATTTCCCCTGACGGGCGACAAATCCGAACATCACATAGAACTCAAGGTCCACGACCTCCTCGCGCATACGATCAACCTCGTTGATCTTGTCGATCGCGATAACGACCGTAGCAGTCTTGAAAAAGTTCTTTTCGAGCTCCCTCTTGATGGAAAAGGCCAGTTCACGGCAGGTTTTCCCCCTTGCCGTCACCAATCCCACATAGGGTGCATTAACCTCGCCCGTGACGGCGACCACCTGTTGGAGAGGTTCCCGACGATCTTCGAGAATCCTGATGCTGACGGTATCCCCGGAAGAAATGGGACGATTGTTGTCCAGCACGTCCATGGAAGACAGCACAGCAGCTCCGGCATTGACCGGGCCGCTAGGCGCTGCGGGACTCGAACGGGAACTGCGGGATTCCCCCGGACGAAAACCCGGGTCCTGGGCCAGGGTGGAGCCTATGAACGCAAGGGCGACAATGGCGGAAGTAAGATGTCTGTTCATGTGAAGGATTTGGTGGGTTTTGCTCAAGCTCGGGAAAGAAAAGACAGATGCTTGTGCAAGCATCTGTCTCGGAATTTAGGATGATAGACCTCGCGGGCCACCTGTCCGTTAGAAATTATAATTGAAGCCCAAAATGATGCGCGACTGCGTCGAATCGCCAATTGCACCTTTCGTGTCCGTTACAAAGTAGCGGTAACCGGCGTTGATGCCTGCCTTGGCGGAAAGGACATAGTTGAGATCGAAGGAGAAGCCGTGCTGTTCAAAGTTCGAAACGGGTCCTACGGAATCCGAAACGCCGAAATGGTAGCCGGCTCCCATTCGAAGTTTCTTGGTCAACTCATGGGTGTAATAGAAGTCAAGCCCCCACTGGTTGAGATCAAACTGCGAACCGGGGAAGGCAGGGTTGCTGAAAGAAGGCTCCGCCCTCTCAAAATACCCGGAAAGGGAAAATCTGCCGCCCCTCCAGGCAATCATGGACAGACCATAGTTGACGAAGTCCGCAGTGACGAAGTTCGAGGAGAGATTGACAGAGGACTCATGACCGATCGTGAGCGTATGGCTGAAGCGGTTGTTCAGCCTGTTGGTGATGCTGAAGGTGTAGTAGTAGCCGCTAAGATCGGTAAAATCTCCAGGTCCCAGCGGTGCGAGAACCGTGGGATCTTCGAATTCGAAGTGCTGGAAGCCGCCCGAAACTTTGATCGTTGTCGCCTTGCCAAGGGGCATACTGACAAAAACACCCCAGTTAAAGAGCGTGGCGTCGTTCAACGTCGGCTGATTGTAATCCAGAAGGGAAACGCCACCCTCCGTTCCCAAAATCCATGTGGCAGTGGGGCTGTATGTCAGGGAAGCGTGAAGGGAATTCATTGTCCGGTCGAACTGGTCGAAATTGCTGCCGAGGGCATTCGACCATGTGTTCGTGTAGTTCATCGCCAGCGCCCATGCAGAATTGATCTGCCAGTTGGCGGCGACACCAAAGTCGTTCTGGAAGACACCGAAGCTGCTGCCGGCGGCGCCAACACCCGGGAAGGCATTGTTGACAGCAGGACGAACGGAAACGCGATCATAGATCGTAATGTAAACCGGCCCGGCTTTGATATCGAAGGCAACCGTACTGCCAGGCAGGATGTTGAGGAGGTAGCTGCCATTGCCGTAGGCGGCAAATTCCGGGTGGTCGAAATAGTGGTCAACGCCGATGCCCGCCGTAATGCTCAGAACGTTCTGCTGGGTGACGCGATAGTTTGCACTGACATTCAACAGGGTGCTGCTGATGAAGTCGGACACTGCAACGGGGGCGCGCTGCACGTTGCTGTTGTATTCAAAACCCTGATAGAGTCCCAAACCGATGTTAACAGGACCCAGCTTCATGTTGCGCTTGCCGGAAAGGAACGGATCAGAAGTGTAGGTCGGAGCAAAGTAACTCAGCGCCTGGGAGTACTGGCCCGAATAAGTGGTGTAATCACCCACCGAACGAGCAGCGAACGCAGAACTGCCGCTGCGGACAGACGGTTGTGAAATTTCACGGTCCGACCTCAGCAATTCCTGAAGACTCTGGAATCCTTCCTGGTCTTCCTGGCTGACATAAGCACCACTTTCGTAGTCATACACCACATCTCCCGTCCTTGTGGAGGCTTGGCTCGCATTCTTCAACTGCACTGAACGACCACGAAAGTCATTGAAGAAGTTGCTCGTCTGCGAGGGCGAGACGCCAAACTGCGCACTCGCATTTTGCGAAAGCAGGCAGAGAGCTACGGCCGGGACAAAGCCAAGTGATACGGTCAGTCGGTTGATGGATCGGGGGAGAGTGATCTGCATAGCTGAAATCGGGATGCGGGTCGGGGGTCGAAGTCGGGAATTAAATGAGATACAAGCAATTCTCCGATGTTTTGTCCATATCAAAATTGCTGTCTTTTCGCCACAACCGGTTCGTGGCTAGCCTTTGATAATCAACCGCTTGCACCCCCTCCTGAGTTCAACGAACTGATATTGAAGTGTCAATTTTGTCACATTGCGACAGTCTCATTGACCGAGTTGGAAACTCGAATTCGAGCTGAATTTCGCGACTTGCAGCAGTGTCCCACGAACGATAAGGCCCTGAGTCTTGGGAAACTACAATCATGGTGCGAATTTTCCCGAGTAGTTTGACGAGGGCGGGAGTGCGACGAGGATTCATTTTTTTCAATGTTTTTTGATTTTGTTGAGAACCTTGAGGTTGACCATTTACATGTTTTTATGAACATGTTCAAACGAATATTAAAGAAAAGGGCTTCATGTGGAATATCTTTGATTTGCCTGCCTGTTTCAGATGGTTGAGTTCTGAATCCATGCCTTCCGCACCTTTCGATCACTCCAAACGGCTGACCATTCCAGAGTATGCCATGGCTCTCGCACATGTGGCGAGCCTGCGATCGGAAGATCCCTACAGAAAGGTTGGGGCGGTTGCGATCGACTTTGACAATCGGGTCATTGGCACTGCCTACAACGGTCTAGCGCCCGGATACGACGCTGATCCCGAGTTCTGGGCAGACCGCGATGCCCGGCGCAAGTTCATGCTGCATGCCGAGGTGAATCTCTGCTCCCTTTTCACCCGCGGCAACGTGCGGCTCGTGGCATGCACGACGATGCCATGCACGAGCTGCATGCAGATGCTATGCGCCTACGGCGTCAAGGAGGTATATTTCCGCGAAGACTACCCGGATTCGGAGGCGGGCAGCATCGCGGATCGCTACGGCGTGAAACTCATCCAACTGAACGATTTCCCGCAAATTCTGCCGACTGCGAGCGGCAATCTTTGAGGGCTGCTGTCATAGCATCACGACATTTCCGTCGCGTTGCGATTCCAGTGCCGCCGCGAATATCACCTGCGTCATCACCGCCTCCTGAACCGTCGCACAGCCAAAACGGTCACCAAGAAGGCCCTCGCGCTCCATGAGATACGCAGCCCACATCTGCTGGATCATGTCCGGGAAGCCGGGTTCAAAGATGCCCCCGGTCACCGCTTTAAAGGGCATGCCAAAGCCGAGATCCGTCTTTTTCCAATACTGCTCCCTGCCATTCTCGAAGAGCCACAGCGTCTTCGGCTCCTTCGTACTGTAGCGAACACCGCCATCGGTGCCCAGTACCTCAATGAACCATGTGTTCGTTTCCCCCGGCGCAAGACGTTTCATTTCCAGGCGCAGCGGCACGTCATTTTCTCCGATCCTTGTCCAGCAGTTCAGCAGCGCATTGTCCCAGGTATCGCACACGGTCATGCCGCCCCTTCCGTCCGGACGCTCGGGGTAGCCCTTCTGCAATTGCGCAAAAAGCCGCCGAGGTTTCCAGCCTAGTCGCAGGGGAATGTGACACGCATGCATGCCGAGGTCGCCCAGCACGCCGATCTCCCCGCAGGTCGTGGACTTGCGCTTCCAGTTCGCCGCCTTTGTCGCGTCGAGATCACTGCTGTGATGAAAGCCGGACACCACCTCCAGCACACGGCCCAGCTTGCCGCCGGTCGCCGCCTGCATGGCGCGTTGCGCCCCCGGCAGGAAGGGAAACTCCGAGCTGCAGCGCACGAAACACCCCGATTTCTCCACCTCTTCCGCGATGCGTTCCGCAGAGGCGAGATCAATCCCGAACGGCTTCTCCGCAAACAAGTCCTTCCCCGCCGCAAGCACGTCGCGGTAGATCGTCTCATGCAGGTTGTGGGGCACCGCCACATAGACCACATCCACCGCCGGATTCGCCAGCAGCGCGTGGTAGTCCGCCGTGATCTGCGCACAGGAAGGAATGCGCAGGAACCAGTTTCTCACATCCTCGACCAAATCCGCCACAGCCACCAGTTCAGGCTGCACCTCCACGTCCGTCAGCGCACACCAGCGCGCAAAGGCGCTGGCCATTTCCCTGCCCATGAGACCGCCGCCGATGATGCCGATACCGATTTTTTTCATGACTTGTTCAAACGCTCCGTCTCCCGAAATCACGCAGCCGTCGCGTTCTTCACCGCCAGTTCGTGCTGCGCCAGCTTCAGGTCGGCATCCACCATGATTTTGACCAGTTCCTTGAACTTCACCTTCGGCTCCCAGCCCAGCTTCCTGCGGGCCTTCGCCGGATCACCGATCAGGAGCTCCACCTCGGCGGGACGTTCGTAGCGGGCGTCGTACTTCACATGCTTCTCCCAGTCCAGCCCAAGGGCGCCGAAGGTCTCCTGCACAAACTCCTTCACGCTGTGCGTCTCGTTCGTGGCGATCACATAATCATCCGGCTCGTCCTGCTGGAGCATCATCCACATCATCTCCACATAGTCCTTCGCGTAGCCCCAGTCGCGCTTTGCGTCCATGTTGCCCAGAAAAAGCGTCTCCTGCAGGCCCATCTTGATGCGCGTCGCCGCGCGGGTGATTTTGCGCGTCACAAAGGTCTCCCCGCGCCGCGGACTCTCGTGGTTGAAAAGAATGCCGCTGCTCGCATGCAGTCCGTAGCTCTCGCGGTAGTTCACCGTCAGCCAGTGGCCATAGACCTTCGCGCAGGCATAGGGGGAGCGCGGCCAAAACGGCGTCGTCTCCACCTGCGGCACCTCCTGCACCTTCCCGAACATCTCCGAAGATGACGCCTGATAAAAACGAACTTTCTTGACGAGACCGGTCTCGCGGATCGCCTCCAGGATGCGCTGTGTGCCCAGCCCCACGATATCTCCCGTGCTCTCCGGCACGTCAAAGGACACCCGCACATGACTCTGCGCCCCCAGATTGTAAACCTCGTCCGGCTTCAGATCGTAGAGCAGCTTCACCAGCGCCACAGAATCCATCAAATCGCCATAATGCAGATGCAGCTTCTCCGACGGCAGATGAGAGTCCGGTTGAAAAAGATGCTCCAGGCGCCCCGTGTTGAAGCTCGACGCCCGGCGGATGATACCATGGACCTCGTAGCCCTTTTCGAGGAGCAGTTCCGTGAGGTACGAGCCGTCCTGTCCTGTGATGCCGGTGATGAGTGCTTTCTTCATGGTTGGGAAATCGAGCGCCGATCAGACCTTAGCGCCCTCCCTTCCGCAAGGGGAAATGCAGGAACATATCGGTTGCACCCCGGCACACTCCCCTTATCCTCAGCGCCCCCCAATCCCCGCCCCCGTTTCCCCTCCCATGAAAGCTGAACTCGTCGATCAGGCCGCCCAGATCATCAAAGACCCGCCCTTCCTCATCAACATGGTGTCCAAGCGTGTGCGTCAATTCGCTCAAGGCCGAGCACCCCTCGTCGAACGCCGCCCGGGCTACCGTGAGGCCGACCTTGCGCTTCTGGAGATCATCCAGGGCAAGATCACCATGGAAACCATCGACAGCGATCTCTCCTAACAGGAGACCTCCCTCCGGCTTTTCCCTTTCACGGGTTCCATGCACTCCATGGAACCCTTTTTTGTACCCCTTCCCTTCCGCGAACTTCGCATCGCATGTCCGAGATCGCCACCAACCGCAAAGCTCCGCGCGACTACCACATCCTCGAAAAATACGAGGCCGGCATCGAACTGCGCGGCACCGAGGTCAAATCCATCCGCCTCGGCAAGCTGAACATCTCCGACGCCTTCGCCCGCGTCGAACGCGGCCAGGTCTGGCTCTACGGCTGCGACATCCAGCAGTACGCCAAGGCCAGCCACGAGACCCATGAGCCGCAGCGCACGCGCCGGCTCCTCCTCCACAAAAACGAAATCCTCAAGCTCCTGGCAGCCACCCAGCAAAAGGGGCTCGCCCTTCCCGTCCTGCGCATTTACTGGAAAGGACACCGCATCAAGGTCGAACTCGGCCTCGGCAAAGGCAAAAGCCACGGCGACCAACGCCACGACCTGAAAGAAAAAGCCGAAAACCGCGAAGCCGCCCGCGTCGTCGCCAGCTTCAACGACAAGAATCGTCGTTAACACACCCCCGGATCGGCCGGCGCAGCAGCCTGCACATTGCTTTTACGCGTAACAGGCTTCTACTCCGGGTTCCATGGCACACCTCGGCAAACGCAACTCCCTCACCGTCCTGCACAGCACGCCCCACGGCGTTTACCTGGATGCCGGAGACCTCGGAGAGATCCTGCTGCCGAACCGCTACATCCCGAAAGGCACCGAGATCGGCCAGAGCCTGGACGTTTTCATTTACCGCGACTCGGAGGACCGGCTGGTCGCCACCACCGAACACCCCTTGGCCGAAGTGGGAGAGTTTGCCACGCTGGAAGTGGTCGGCGTGAACCGAAACATCGGCGCCTTTCTCAACTGGGGCCTGCCCAAAGACCTGCTCCTGCCGTTCCGCGAGCAGGTGGAAAAGGTCGCGCCCGGGGAGAAAGTGGTGGTTTATGTGATGCTCGACGAAAAGACCGACCGCATCATGGCGACGGCGCGATTGAACCGGCATCTAAGCCGAGAGCGCCCACCCTTCCGACCGAAACAGGAGGTGCGCCTGCTCATCACCGCACGCACCCCCCTCGGCTACAACGCGATCATCGAAGGCACCCACGCCGGGCTGCTCTACCACACGAACATCGGCGCCCCACTGACCGTGGGACAGAAGGTGAACGGTTTCGTGGCCATGATTCACCCCGGCGGCAAGATCGACCTGAGCCTCAACGCCTCCGGCTACCAGCGCGTGGCCTCGCTGACGGATAAAATCCTCGAAGCGCTGAAAAACAGCGGCGGGCGACTCGCTCTCGACGACGACAGCGCCCCCGAGCAAATCAGGGAGACGTTCGACGCCAGCAAAAAGGCCTTCAAGCAGGCCCTTGGCGCCCTCTACCGCCAGCGGCGCATCCGCTTCACCCATCCTGGAATCGAGGCCGTACCCCCGGGTGAAACACAGCCGGGCGACTGGAAGCCGGGATCTGCGGATTAAAAGGCCTCCAGAAAAGGATTGCGGAAGCTGAATGACTTTGATGGAATCCCCCTTCCCTTCCGCCAGCCAATCACATCTCGACATTCCCATGAGCCAAGCCGCCCCCGACAAAGCCAACATGAAACTCTTCTGGGCATGTTTCATCGCCCTAGTCGCCACCTCCTTCATCTTCGGCGTCCGCGCCAACACGATCGGAGAGCTTCAGGAGAGCTTCAACCTCTCGGAACAGCAGAAGGGCAGCATCAACGGCGCCGGCATGTGGCCCTTCGCGATCTCGATCATCTTTTTCAGCCTCGTGATCGACTACATCGGCTACAAGACGGTCGCCTGTTTCGCCATTGGTTGCCACACCGTCTCCCTGATCCTGACCCTGCGAGCGGGCGGTTATCAGGATTTTTATTGGAGCACGCTTCTCGTCGCCGTCGCCAACGGAACGGTCGAATCCTTCATCAACCCGGTGGTCGCGACCATCTTCAGCAAACAGAAGGCCAAATGGCTGAACATCCTGCATGCCGGATGGCCTGCGGGGCTGGCACTCGGAGCCTTATTTTGCGGCCTTCTGCCGGAAACAAAGCTTTTCTTCGGAGAGGTTTGGCAGTTCCGCTTTGCGCTGTGCTTCATCCCCGTGCTCGTTTATGCCCTGCTGATCCTGCCGCGTGCTTTCCCGGTCAATGAACGCGTCGCCGCAGGCGTCAGCTACCGGGACATGCTCAAAGAGGTCGGGGCCATTGGCTTCTTCATCATCAGCGCCCTGACCGCTCCCGCCCTGGCTCAGATGATGAACACGGAAGCGTCGTGGACCACGATCTTCGTCATCGCCACCGTGGTCGGCGTGCTGGCGGGCATTTACACCCGCTCGGCAGGCAACTGGCTGTTCCTGGTCGTTCTCATCACCATCGGGCCGCTGGCCACGACGGAACTCGGCACCGATGGCTGGATGCCGGAGCTGCTGAAGCTTAGCGGGCCGGACTTCCCGAACTTCGCCACCTGGATCTTCGTTTACATCTCGGTCATCATGACTGTGCTGCGCTTTTACGCAGGGCCGATCGTTCACCGCTTCTCACCCATCGGGCTGCTCGTCATCAGCGCCGCCGTTGCCATCGTCGGCCTCCTGATGCTCTCGAATGCCACGGGATGGGCGATTCTTGCCGCCGGGACCGTTTACGCTTTGGGGAAGACCTTCCTCTGGAGCACCACACTCGGCCTGACCTCCGAGCAATTTCCGAAGGGCGGTGCGCTGACCCTCAATGGTGTTTCCGCCGTCGGTGTTCTCTTTCTCGGCGTGCTTGGAAGCCCCTACATCGGCTACAAACAGGACGGCGATCTCGAAAAGCGTCTGAACAATCCCGAGCACGCGGCCTTGTACAGCGCCATAAAGGGTGAGCCGAAGCCGAGCATGTTTGGTCCTTCGCCGAATCTCGATCAGGCCAAGATTAAGGCGCTGACTGAAGTGCAGGCCGGTGAGCTCGAAGCCGTCCAGGCGGCCAGCAAGCGCAGCGTCTTCACCACCATCGCCATCCTACCCGCCTTCATGCTAATCTGTTACATCGGCCTTTTCTTCTACTTTCGCAGCAAAGGCGGCTACAAGCCGGTGGCAATCGGGCACGGCGAAGACGCCGAACCTGGTTTCTGAGACATTTTCCTTGTTGCTCCACCACTTTCTGATAAAAACGCCCCGAATTCGGTGCGCCGATTCTCCCGTAACTGCAACCAACCATACCCGACACTCCATCTATGAGCGAAAACAACCGAATGAGACTACTCTGGGCCGGATTCATGGCCATTCTTGCCGCAGGCGTCGGCTTTGCCATTCGCGGCGGCATCTTTGACAACTGGGGAGGGGAGTTTGGCTTCACGGGTGCCCAACTTGGCGCCATTGGCGGCGCAGGCTTCTCCGGCTTCTGCTTCGGCATCATCCTCGGTGGCGTGATCGTGGACAAGATCGGCTACGGCAAACTGGTCGCCCTCGCCCTCATCTGCCACATCCTCTCGGCCGTCGTCACGTTCATGGCGAGCACGCCTGAGAATGCCTACACCTTCCTCTTCTGGGGCATGTTCATCTTCGCTTACGCGAACGGCACCCTTGAAGCCGTGGCGAACCCGCTGGTGGCGACTCTCTTCCCTGAGAACCGCACCCACTACCTCAACATTCTCCACGCCTCCTGGCCCGCAGGCATGGTCCTCGGTTCGGTCGCAGGCTGGATCCTTGATGACAAGATGCAGGTCGGCTGGAAAACCCAGCTCGCCCTCTACCTGATCCCCACGGCACTTTACGCGCTCATGTTCCTCGGACAAAAGTTTCCGAAGTCCGAAGCTGCGGAAAAAGGTGCCAGCTTTGTCCAGATGTTCAAACCCGTCGGCATTCTCGGAGCCGTCGTTGCCTGCTATCTCCTGGCTTTGTTCTTTGGAGACATCAGCACCGCTCTTTCTCCCGAGTACGCGAAGGCCATCGGCTACGGCATTGGCGGGCTTCTCCTGATCGCGGTGGCCGTGATCACGAAGTTCTCCATCGGCTCCTTCATTCTTTTCGTTCTCTTCGTGACCCATGCCATGGTTGGCGCCGTAGAACTCGGCACTGACGGCTGGATTCAAAACATCACAGGCAACCTCTTCACATCCGAGCAGGGCAAATACCTCTTCATCTGGACCTCCGCGATCATGTTCGGACTCCGCTTCTGCGCCCACTTCATCGAAACCAAGCTGAAACTCTCCCCCATCGGCCTGCTTCTCGTTTGTTCCGTCATCGCCGCCGTCGGTCTGGTGCTGGCCAGCGGCATGCAGACCTTTGCAGTCGCGATGGTCGCCCTCGGCATCTACGCCGTCGGCAAAACCTTCTTCTGGCCCACGATGCTTGCCGTCGTCGGAGACCGTTTCCCGCAGTCAGGAGCTGTTGCCATGTCCATTATGGGCGGCATCGGCATGCTCTCCGCCGGGTTGATCGGCGGCCCGGGTCTTGGCTACTGCAAGGACCGCTTCGCTGGCGAGGAGCTGAACAAGGCTGATGCGGCGATCTACGCCGAATACAAAGCCGACAAACCCTCGAAATTCCTCAACCTCGACAGCACCGCCGCTTTCGGTCTCGATGGCACCAAACTCGCAGCCGCCAAAGAAGCCAAGGAAAAGACTCCGCAGCAGAAGATGGTGGTCGAAGCCGACCAGAAGGGCGACCGCGCCACGCTGAAGGCCGACGCCTACATCCCGGCGACAATGGCAGTGATCTACCTGCTGCTGCTGCTCTACTTCAAGAGTATCGGCGGTTACAAGGTCGTCCGAATCGACGAAACGACCGCCTAACCCCGGTCTTCTCCCCAAGCGACGTCCTTCGCAGGACGCCGCTTTTTTTTGTGCACCGCCGCCCCCGGCAGGTCATGCCAATAGCTGCAGGATGCGTCTCCGGGAAAGAGGTCGCCCCCGCCGCCGCGGACTGTTTTTTTTCAGGCGACTCGTTCTGCGACATTATTTGTTGGACAGAACACCCACCGGCCCGGTAATCTAAATTTTTTCCAACTCCAACGCCTCCCAAGACACGCACCCATGCCCAAGTTTCATTACATCGCCCTGGATCAAAATGGTCAGGAAACCGCCGGTGACCTTGAAGCCGCCTCCGAAAGCGAGGCCGTCAACCAGCTGCGGCAGTCCGGCCTCTACCCGACCAGTGTCGCCGCCGAGGGCCAGGGACAGGCCGCAGCCATCAAAAAACGCGCCAAGACCACCGGCAAGGGCAAGGCCAAGACCGTCAAAGTCGGCGCCAACGCCAAGGTGGCCAGCAAGACGCTGATGATTTTCACCCGCCAGCTCGCCACGCTGATCGATTCCGGCCTGCCGCTCCTGCGCGGACTGACGGTACTCGGCCGTCAGGAGCCGCACCCGGTGATGAAGGGCACCATCAACACGTTGGCCGAAAACGTGCAGACCGGCAGCACCTTCTCCGAAAGCCTCCAGCAGTATCCGCGCATCTTCAACAAGCTCTACGTCAACATGGTCAAGGCAGGCGAGCTCGGCGGTGTGCTCGAACTGGTTCTTAACCGTCTCGCCGAATACCAGGAAAAGGCCCAGAAGCTGAAAAACAAGATCGTCGCGGCCATGGTTTACCCGATGATCGTGATGTGCATCGCCGCAGCGATCGTCGTCTTCCTCATGCTGGTGATCGTGCCGCGTTTCGAGGAGATCTTCGACGACATGATCCCCGGCGGCAAGGAAAAGCTCCCCGGCCTCACCAAGGCGGTGATCAATTTCAGCCAGTACATGTTTGACTATAAATGGTACCTCCTGGCCGGCATCGCCCTAATCGTCTTCGGCTGGCGCGTGCTGGCCGCCACCGCAGGCGGACGCCGCGCCATTGACCGCGCTAAGCTGAAACTGCCTCTCTTTGGAGACGTGCAGCGCAAGACTGCCATCTCACGCTTCACCCGCACCTTGGGCACCCTCGTGACCTCCGGTGTGCCGATCCTTCAGGCTCTGAACATTACGCGCGAGACGGCCGGCAACACCATCGTCTCCGACGCCATCAACAAGGTTCACGACGCCGTTAAGGAAGGTGAATCCATGGTGGCCCCTCTGGAATCCAGCGGCGTCTTCCCGCCGATGGTCATTTCGATGGTGGATGTCGGCGAGGAAACCGGCCAGCTACCTGAGATGCTTTTGAAAATCGCTGATGTGTATGAAGATGAAGTGGACAACTCCGTGTCCGCCCTCACCTCGATGCTTGAGCCGCTTATGATCGTCATGCTGGCCCTGGTGGTCGGCGTGATCGTCATGGCCCTCTTCCTGCCTCTGATCGAGGTCATCAAAAATCTCAGTGGCGGCGGCGGCGCATAGAACACAGAACCCAACGAATGCCCTTCCGAACCATGAAGATTTATCCGGGATCCAATCGCAACGGCGCTTTCACCCTGGTGGAGTTGATGGTGGTCATTGCCATCATCGCCGTCCTGGCATCGCTGACACTGGGAGCCTACACGTTCGCCATGCGGGATTCTAAGCGCAGAACGACTGTCGGTTCGATGACCGCCATCACGGCGGCGCTCGACGACTATCAGTTGGAATTTGGTGAATTTCCGGAACCGGCCAATGTCGGCAGCTTCGCGGAAATCTTGCCGGGGAAATCCTACGACATCGGAGGCGCCGCCTGCCTCTACCAGGCTCTTCGGGGTGATGGTTACGACCAGATCGCTGGAGTCAGCGGTTCAGGCGAAGAGAATGCCTCTTCAGACGGCAAGGTTGAGGATGCAGAGATCGCCAACATGATCTTCAAGGAAATGCCGGACACCATGTGGAGCAGGCGTGGCAACGTCTTTTTCTTGATCGACGCCTTCGGACGCCCCTTCCAGTACATCAAGGCCGCAGCTCCGACATCCGGCGGCGGAAGCAGCGGAAGCGGCGGCACGAGCCAGCCGACAACCATCAATCCAACCTACGACCTCTGGTCCTATGCCGAGGATGACGTCAACATCAGGGCGACATCTGTCGAATCCATGGAAGCGCCCCAGCTCTCTCAGAAATGGATCACCAATTGGAAGTAGCCGAAAAACGCTGTGCCTGGTGAATCACCCCCTCGGAAGTGTGGATTTCTTCGGGTGGACAGCCCGCAGGCGGCAAACCAATCACCATGCCAATCGGTCTTGCCATCGCATCGATTCTCTCGCTCTTCATCAGCTTCTGGGCGTTGAATGTCGCGCGTGATCCACGGGTCTGGCGACTATGGTGGATGGATCTTCTGGGCGTTCTTGACGTGGACTCCGACCGCGAGGAGAGGCGGACTCAGGAAAAGCAGATGTCCCTCGCCTGCTACATCCTTTTTGTCCTGCTGCTGGCCACGAGTCTCAGCGGAGCCTTCTGGACGATCGACCTCGTGCGTGAGTTCAAACGGGACAAGACCCGCTTCGAAAGGGAAATCGAGAATTCAGTCCGCGAGATCGACAAGGTTCGGGGCAAGCCGCAGAGCATCAGCCGCTCCAATTAAGCCTGGGCCGCGTCAACGGCTGGGATTTCACATTGCGCCCGGGTTCATGCGGGGCGATGAAAAACTCCCCACCCACTCCCATTCTTATGAACCGCCAGGACAATCTCGAAGCCATCTTTAACAACGGCAAGACCGTCATTCTCCCCATTGATCACGGCTGCGCCATTCCGGTTCCTGGACTCGAAAATCCCTTTGAAATCATCGACAAGGTTAACGAGTTCGTTGACGCCTACGTCCTGAATCTCGGCGTGGCCCTGCGGGCTGCGGACAGTCTGGCTGGGAAAGGCATCATTCTCCGCACCGACGTGTACAACACCCGCACAACCGGCGAAGGCGCCGGCAGCATCGGCGTCTATGGGGTGGAGGAGGCCGAGATGGTCGGCGCCAACGCCGTGATGAACATGCTTTACCCCGGCTCCGCCTACGAGAAGGCCAATTTCCAGGAATGCGCCGACCTCATTCGCCTCAGCCTCGACACCGACATCCCGGTCATTCTTGAGTCCCTCCCCTTCGCGCTGGGCGCTCCCGACAAATACACCGTCGAAAACGTCAGTTTCGCCGTCCGGCTCGCCGCAGAACTGGGAGCCGATGTGGTCAAGACACCCTACCCGACCAACGGAACCGTGGAAGACTTCCGCCGCATCGTCGGTCAGAGCTTTGTTCCGGTCATCATCCTCGGCGGTGCCGCCATGGGTGACGACGCCGGCCTGCTGAAGATGGTCGAAAACGCCATGGATGCAGGCGCGGCGGGCATCGCCATCGGCCGCAACGTCTGGCAGCACGGCAATCCCGCAGCGATTGCGCGAAGCCTCGCGGCGGTCGTACACAACGACGCCTCCGCACTCGAAGCACTGGCGTTGATGAAAGAATCCCTGGGTTGAGCCTGTTTCGCCTGACACCATGCCCCTGTTCCGACTGATTCCCGCCCTCTGCCTCACCCTGGCCGCCCCGCTGCACGCGCAGCAGATGCGGACCTTTCAGATCAATGCGTCCGACTGGCCGGAGGGCGAGCCGCCAAAGGAAGTCTTTGTCGTGGATGGCACCATCAAGATCGCCGCCCACGAGGGCAACAAGGCCATCGTCATCGACCCCGTGCCTGTGACGGACGCCAGTGCCCAGCTCGCCGAATCTGCCGCCGGAAACGCGTCCATCGAAGGCAGGGTTCTGGCCACCAAGCGCGCCCGTAGCTCTCCCCGCTTCGGCATCAGCGTTCACGGCATGAGTGGCTACCGCCTGCTGGTCACCCCCTCAAAGCAGGTGCTCGAACTGGTCAAAGGTGACGAAACCCTCGCATCTGTCCCCTTCGCCTGGACGAGTGGCGCTTGGCTGAAGCTGAAAATGGAAGCGAAGAAGGCCGAAGGCGACGCTTGGATCATCACAGGCAGCGCGTGGGCACCCGACACTCCCGAACCGGCCGAGCCCCTCCTCAAACACGCGGACAAGGGACTCAAAGGTCAGGGCAAGTGCGCCATCTGGGCCACCCCCTTTTCCGGCGAGCCAGTGTTTTTCGACGACATTCGCATCGCGGTCGAAGCGTCCGCCCCCTGAGCATGCCTACCGCCTCAAGGAGCAGGAGGCTTCACCTACCTCCATCCTGGCAGGCAGCATCGCCTGCGCATCCGCGCCGGTGAGCATTTTCAGCCCGGTCATGCGGGCAAACATGTAGCCCACGAAGATGTCGGCATGCATTTCCAGCGGTAGCCGCAAAACGTCGTCTGAAATCCAGATCGTCGAACTTTTCATCTTCTTGTAGCTGCTCAGAACCAGCGTCGTCCGGTCGATCTTCCGGATTTTCACGGCGACCTTGATGCAGGGCCGCTTTTTGCCCGCGATGACGAGCGCCTCCCTGCCCAGCACCTCGAACGTGGTCAGGTAGGGCTTGTCCCAGGGCTGCACCACGCGAGTGATTTTCTGCCCCGGGGTCAGCGCCTGGCTGCGGACGTAGAGAATCACCGACAGAAGGTCTTCCACCGGCCCATAGGGGCAGACGACGGTGCCCGTGGTGGTCGCGCCCTTCTTTGGAAGGGTCGTCGTTTCGGTCAGCACCCGCTGCGGCTCGAAGGCGACGCGATAGCGGCAAGTTTCGGCACGGTCCGTCTCGCTGTGACTGAGGAAGCGCGGCTGGAGTGTCTGGCGGTTGATGATCGAGGTCATCTCACAGTCGTATTTCCAAAGGCCCCGCGCCAGTCCCGTGCTGGCCGCCGTGGCATCGGCACGCCAGAAACCGCCGGCCTCCTTCACGCTCAGGGACGCCTTCCCGGCCGTCAGCAGGTGATTCCAGCCGAGCTCATACGTTACCTCACAGGGCGGCACGGTCAGATACGGCCCCAGCCGTGCGGTCGTCAGATCCTTTTTCCATGTAGGAGCCGGGTCGGCCGCCTGCGCGCAGGCGAGGAGGAGGGATGTGGCGGTGAACAGTCGGAGCATGCGCCAAGCATTCCTCCGATTTTCCCTTTTGCCAGCATGTGTCTTTATCGCCACACTTTGCCCACCATGCATGACCCTCGAATCGACGCCCTCGCACGCCAACTTGTCCGCTACTCCACCAAGGTCAAAAAGGGAGACTTCGTGTGGATCGACCTCTTCGACGTTCCGAACGCCGTCGGCCAGAGTCTGATCCGCGAAGTCGCCGCAGCCGGCGGCACTCCCATGGTCCGCATCAACGACGCCATCCTCACCCGCGAGCAGATGATCCACGCCGACGAGAAGCAGTACGACCTCATCGCCAAAAACACCCTGACGCTGATGAAGCAGACGCAATGCTACATCGCGGTGCGCGGCAGCAACAACATCACCGAATCCGCCGACGTGCCGCCGGAGAAAATGAAAATGGTCATGAAGAAGATGCGCCCCGTGCAGAACCAGCGCGTCGCCCACACGCGCTGGGTCGTGCTGCGCTGGCCCACCTCGTCCATGGCCCAGCAGGCCGGCATGAGCACACAGGCCTTCGAGGACTTTTTCTTCCGCGTCTGCCTGCTCGACTACGAAGCGCTGCTGCCCGCCATGAACGCGCTCAAGAAGCTCATGGACAAGGCTCAGAAGGTACACATCACCGGCCCCGGCACCGATCTGCGTTTCAGCCTCAAGGGCCTGAAAGCCATCGCCTGCGGCGGTAATCACAACATCCCCGATGGCGAGTGCTTCAGCGCACCGGTCAAAGACAGCGTCGAGGGCGTCATCTCCTACAACGCTCCCACCATCTACCAGGGCATCGCCTTTGACAGTGTGAAGCTCGAGTTCAGCAAGGGTAAGATCGTCAAGGCCACCGCCAACAACACCGAAGCCATCAACAAGATCTTCGACAGTGACAAGGGCGCCCGTTTCATCGGTGAATTCGCCATCGGCTTCAATCGTGAGATCCGCGAGCCGATGCGCGACATCCTCTTTGATGAAAAAATCGCCGGCAGCTTCCACTTCACCCCCGGTCAGGCCTACGAAGGCATCGCCGACAACGGCAACCGCAGCCAGGTCCACTGGGATCTCGTCTGCATCCAGCGTCCCGAATACGGCGGCGGCGAAATCCGTTTCGACGGCCAGCTCATTCGCAAGGACGGCAAATTCGTCCTGCCGGAGCTGAAGCCGCTGAACTAACCGCAGCGATCACTTCAGACTTCGCAGCCAGGCCACTAGATCCAGCAATTCGCCTTCCGGCATCGTTTGATCGAGCCCCATCGGCATCAGACTCGTGGGCAGCGTGGTGTCGCCGGTGATCGTTTGATGCGCGATGGACTTCTCCTGCCCGGCCGCATCGACAACCAGCAATCCTTCTGCCGTGTGCGATTTTATGACTCCCAACGTCTGCTGGCCGTCGCTGGTCTCGATGATGTGGGCCTCGTAATCGCGGGCGAGCGTGTTGGAGGGGAAGAGGATGCTTTCGAGCAGATCACGCTCGGTGCGGATCGCGCCAATCTTCGTCAGATCAGGGCCGATGGAGCGACCGGTGTCGCCGACTTTGTGGCAGGCGATGCAGGTGCCTTTGCCAGCTTTGAAATGCTGCTCACCTCTCGTGGCGTCGCCGCTGACGGTGACTTTTTCTGACAGCGGACTGAGCTGGCGCTTTTTGGCCTCGGTGGCGGCCGCGGCGGTGTTGTAGGCGGGAAGGATGATCGTCTCAAAAATTTCCGGAGGGAGGTCGGCGAGGGCGGAGCGGTACAAACTCTCCTGCTGGCTGGCGATGGTCGGATTCTTGGCGATCTCACGGGCAAGTATCTTGGCGATCTCGGCATCTTTGTGCCGTTTGAGCAGCGGCAGCAGCGTTTTGAGCTCCACGGGACCAACAGTGGCGAAAAGCGGTGCGATCTGAGCCAACTGTTCCTTCGTGATTGGTGCCGTGGCGATCATGCCAGCGGCCTGAATCTTCGCTGCGGAGGATGATGCGGCATCCGCGAGGACGTTTCCGACCATGTCGAAGGTCTCGCCGGTGAGCTTGACCGACTTCGCCGAATCGAGCGCTTTCAGGCGGATGGAAAGCGGTCGTTTCGTGTCGCTGGCGATGGCTTGAAGCGCTTCATCGAAATGCGCGGACTTCAGCTTCTTGATCGCATCAAAGACAAGGAGTGACGGCTTCCAGCCGTCATTCGGCGCTGACGGCTGGAAGCCGTCACTCCATGTGGCCAGCATGCCGTCGAGCGCCTTGATCCATGCGTCATTGCTGACCCCTGCGGATTGGGTAGCCAGGATGCTCAGCGCAGCCGTCCGGACCTTGGCTGAATCATGGCCCAGCATTTGGGTCACCAGTTTCTGAACTGCATCCGCCGCAATTTTTTCTGTGAGCACTTGAGAAACGAAGCCGAGTTTCGAATCAGAAATCGAGACACTATTGAGCCAAGACTCAAAAGCATTCGAGGCCACGTCCGCGCCATTTGGCATGACAGCCAAAGAACGGTGTATTGCCGCCCCAAGCTTCGGTGATTTGCCCGGGTCGAAGCGCTGAAGCACCTGCTCGACGGTATTGGCAAAAGCCCGAGATTCAGGTCTGCGCGACGCGTCAACGAGCAACATGCGCCGACCATTCAGATCATTTCCCGCAATGCTCATGAATGGCGGCGGCACGTTTAGCAGGGCATGAAGAAGTTGGTGCTCGTTTGAAGGATCGAGTTCACGGTTAAGAAGCGACACGAGAGCGTTGTTGATGCCGTCCTTGAGTGATTGTTTAGCCGCCACCCATTCCAACGCAGCCCGCACAGCACCAGGGTCTGCACTTTCAAGCTGAGCGGCCACTTCCTCCGCATTTTTTAACTCCCATGATGACTTCGATGAACGCTTCGCTGCCAGCGGCGCTGCATGGGGCTTGTTCGGCTTGATCCGATACACTGCTCCCAGCAAATCCGATTTCGCCATTAGGCTGCTCGGGCAGCCGATGCGGAACCAGCCGCCGGTGTCGATAAGGAGGAGGGAACCGTCGCGTGGGTCTTCCATCACATCGGTGAGGTGGATGTCGGGGTTGTGGAGCTTGAGGAATTCGTTTTCGACGGCCTTGTAGGTGCTGCCGCTGGGCGTGAGCTCCATGCGCACGAGGCGCTGGGTGTTGAAATGCGTCACCATGAAGTTCTCGGTTCGCAGTTCGCGGTTCGCGGTTGGATAGCTGCGCCAGAAACAAGAGCCGCTGACGGCGACGTGGCCGAAGTTGTACATGACAGGCATCGTTTCGAGTGTGCGCGGGAGGTGGGAGATGGCCTTGAGCTGGTCACCGCGCTCATAGACGCCGCCGTAGAGCCAGTGGACGATGGTGTCGCCGCGCGGCTGGGTGTAGTAGAGGTTCTGCACGCCGATAATGTCGCCATTCCTGGTAAAATCGACCTCGACGGGGTTGTCACCGCAGCCGAGCGAGTGCCAGGCGACGTCGCTGCCGTCGGGTTTGCAACTCCAGATGCCACAGGCGAGCGAGGCATCGACAGGCGTGCCGTCTTTCTGTTTCACATCGTGCCCTTTTCGGCCGTGACACCAGTAGAGGCGGCCATTGGGATGCAGGAAGGGACCGTGGATGTCGGCGGCGTTACCGGTGTAGTCGAAGCCGGTGACGATTTCCTCCCGCTGATCGGCGACCCCGTCGTTGTCGGTGTCGGTGAGCTTCCAGATGCCGGGTGGTGAGGCGACGTAGAGGCTGCCGTTCAACCAGCACGCCCCTTGCGGGAAGGTCATCTTGTCGGCGAAGACCGTGCTCTTGTCGAAGACGCCGTCCTTGTCGGTGTCTTCGAGCATGAGGACGCGGTTCGGCGGATTTTCCTCGAGCTGCTTCTTGTTCCAGTTCACGCCGACAGCATCGCCAACGAAAAGGCGCCCCCTGTCATCGAGGCAGCCCATGATGGGATGGGTGACGAGCGGCGCAGCGGCGGCGAGTTCCAGCGTGTAGCCTTCGGGAAGATCATGTTTCGGCAATGCGGGCGACGATTTGCCGGTGACAACGACGGGGCGTTTGCCGCTTTCAGGAATGGTGTCGCCCTTGTCAGGAGGCAGGTCGGCGGCAAAGGCGGGAACGACGATAAGAAGAAGCAGACGGCGCATGATGGGAGTCATACGCGACGAGCTGGGGCGCTGCTTGCATGGGAGCGGGCTAAAGCCCGAACTACGAACTCTACAAACGCCGCACTTCCTGCACTTCGAGGCCGGTGAGCTTCCACTCGCCCTCGTTGGGCGTGATGGTCACGCGCGCGTTGTAGATGTTCACGCGGGGATGGCTGTGCCCCCAGTGACCGACGATGCCGCGGGCCATCCAGTTGCAGTCGGCCACAAAGCCGTCGCCTTCGGGATTGGGCTCCACCTTGTCCACATTCGCGGAAAACTCGGCGATGGTGACACGGGTGCCTTCGCGACCGTCCAGTGTCAGTGCCTGAATCGTTTCGAGGTAGAGCTTGCGCAGCAGCTCGCCCTCCACACTGCGGGCCAGCACGTCATAGACTTCGGACTCCACATGATGATCGAAGGCGCGGTAAACATTGCGCAGCAGGGGAGAGACGATGGCCTGCGCCTCCGCGACCTCCGTCACAAGCGGAGCGCCGGCGCCGGTCCGCAGCGGGACAACGAGCAACTGACTCATGAGGACGGCACCGAGAAGCCAAACAAACACATACGGCATGCTCCCGCCCGGAAGCCTGCGATCCTTCACCTTCAGAAAAACATAGAAGATCGCGCCGCCAAGCAGCCAAAAAATCCCCCCCAGAGGCAGCCGGACCACATCTGCCGTCAAGTAATGGGGAACTTTTGCCAGAGGCGACGGCAACGGCAGACGTCCGAGATTGCGCCACCGAAAGACCTTGATCCGCTCCAGCAACTCCCCGGTCTCGCTCAGCGGACCGAAGAACGTCTTCACCGGAATGCTTTTCACGTCCGGCATCCACCCTTCCCACTTCACAGTGAGTTCATCCGGCCCCGGCGGCGTACCGAACTCCCAGATAAGACCGACCATCGCCTGGTTCAGCGCCACCTCCTCACCCTCCTTCATCGGGATCGTGTTACCCGGCAGTCCCTTGATGACGGCGGCCAAAGGCTGGGGCGTCGTCATCGGCACATCACGCACCAGCAGTTCGCACCAGGCCTCCGCGCGCGAGGCCATCTTGTCACTGATCTCCTGCTGCAGAGCGGCGCTGAGCTTTTCAGGCTGCGGCTTGTCCGGCCAAATCCACTGCATGACGCGAGCGGCGTCAAACAGCACTTCAAACCGTGTCTGAAACGGTTCGACATACAGGTAGGCCTGCTGGACGGGGCCGGTGATCACGAGCGACTCGTTCGTCGGCGGCGCTGGCGGAGTCACCGCAGGCACCGGAGCGACGGAAGGCGGCTTATCCTCGGGTTTCGGCTTCGGCGGTGCGGCGAGCGTGCCTTCTGGAGAGAGGGAGGGCAGCGTCTGCAGCGGTTGAAGAGGGCCGATTTTGATCGTCTCCTGCGCATGGGCCGGCATCACCTGCCATGCGGAGAGCAGCGCTGCCGCGATGGCTGCGGGATGAAGAAAACGCGGTCGGGTAAAGGTCGGCATACGGGGATGGATCAAAGCACCCACGGCTTACGCCACTCTTTCGAGAGCAGTTTCGACGCCGCAGCGTTGTCTGCGATCGTCTCCGTCTTCGGATCCCACTTCAGACCCGTAGCGCCGGTGCGCAGAGCGATGTTCGCCAGATGCGCGATGCTGATGCTGCGGTGGCTCACCTCGACTGGTGTCGCGGTCGGCCTGCCGTCGTAGATGCAGGAGAGGAAGTTGTCGGTGTGATCCTTGCTCTCGTAGAGATGCACCTCGCCATCCTGCGCCTTGTCCCGCAGGATTTCGGGATCGCTGGAGAGGATCTTGCCGCGGTTCACATAGATCCACTTGCCGCCCACGCCTTCAAAGAAGACGCCGACGTGGTCGAAGGGCTTCTTCGGATCCTTGTTCAAGGTTGCAACCTCCGGCATCAGCTCGTGCTCGGGACTGGCGACGTGCATCACCACGCCGTTCTCATAGACGCACTCGAAGGAGAACTCCGACGCCGTGTTGTAGAGCGCCTTCAGGTCCAGCTTGCCTGTGATGTTTTTCATCTCCACCGGGCCGGTGAGATCCGTGCCCATGCCCCACTGCGCGATGTCGATGTGGTGCGCGCCGAAGTCCGTGATCATGCCGCCGGAGAAGTTGAAGTTGTGCCGCCAGTTCAGGGGGAGGAGCGCCGGGCGGTAGTCCATCTGCTCTGCAGGTCCCAGCCACATCGCGTAGTCGAAGTCTGCCGGCACGGGTGCCGGGTTCACTTGATCGGCCATGCCGTTCCAGTTTTTGTGTCCACCGGGCAGGCCCACGCGCACGCGCTGCAGCCTGCCGATGCGACCGTTGCGCACCTGCTCGCAGGCGAGGCGGAAATAAACGTCGCTGCGCTGCTGGCTGCCCGTCTGCCAGGTGATGCCCGCCTTCGCCACCTCGTCGCTCATCAGGCGGCCTTCGGCGATGGTCAGCGCCAGCGGCTTCTGGCCGTAGATGTGCTTGCCCTTGCGGGCGGCATAGACCGCCATGTAGGCGTGCCAGTGATCCGGCGTGGAAACCTGCACGGCATCCAGATCCTCCCTCTCCATCATTTCGCGGAAGTCGGCGTAGGCCTCGCAGGCCTTCACCGGCTTGTTCGCAGCCTTGGAGTAATGATCGTCGATGATCTTCTTTCCGGCCTCGCGACCGCCGCTTTCCTTGCCGTCGTAGCCGTAGTGCCCGTATTCCTTCATCGGGTCTGCCACGGCGATCACCTGGCACTTGTCATTGTTCAAAAAGGACGGCGTCCAGTCGCCCGCGATCGTCCCCCAGCCGATGGCACCCACCGTGATGCGCTCCGAGGGCGCGGGGCGTCCACCCTTTCCCATTGCGGTGGCGGGGATGATCGTGGGAAAGCCCAGGGCCGCGGCACTGGTGCTGAGAAAAAGACGACGAGAGAAGGGGGTTGGCGGGATCTGCATGACTTTCGTCTTATAGCGGCCCGCCCTTCCGAAGCCAATCCACATTTTCAAAACAAAGCGACGGCCAACGGCTCGTGCACCCGGCAGAGGGGGACAAAAGATGGAAGTCCGGCGGACGGCTTGCGTTTCAATTTGTCATCCCCTTTCCAATCATGCGTTTGATCAATCAACTCCTCGCCACCGGCTGTCTCATATCATCCTTCACCATCGCGGCGGAAACGCCGAACCTCGTGGTCATTTTCATGGATGACATGGGCTACGCGGATGTGAGCTGCTTCGGTGCGCAGGGCTACGAAACGCCGAACATCGACCGTCTGGCAGCGGAGGGCCGGAAATTCACGAATTTCCACGTCGCGCAACCGGTTTGCAGCGCTTCGCGATGTGCGCTGTTGACGGGCTGCTATCCAAACCGCGTCGGCATTCACGGCGCACTCGGACCATCGGCGAAGCACGGGATCAGCGCGGACGAGATGACGCTAGCGGAAATCGTGAAGCAGAAGGGCTACGCCACGGCGGCGGTCGGCAAGTGGCACCTTGGCTCCCTGCCGCAGTTCCTGCCGACGAAGCACGGCTTCGACGAGTACTACGGCATTCCCTACTCGAATGACATGTGGCCCTTCCACCCGCAGGCGAAAAAGGGCGCGTATCCGGACCTGCCGATGATCGAGGGGGAAAGCGTCGTCGATGCCGAGGTCACGCCGGAGGATCAGACACGCCTGACGACCGACTACACCACACGCGGCGTGCGCTTCATCGAAAAGAACAAGGACAAGCCCTTCTTCCTCTACCTGGCCCACAGCATGGTGCATGTGCCGCTCTACGTGAGCGACAAGTTCAAGGGCAAGTCCGGCAAAGGCCTCTTCGCAGACGTGATGATGGAAGTGGACTGGTCGGTAGGACAGATCGTGGAAACGCTGAAGAAGCACGACCTTGAAAAGAACACCTGGGTCATCTTCACCTCCGACAACGGACCGTGGCTCAGCTACGGCGACCACGCCGGCAGCGCGGGCCTGCTGCGCGAGGGCAAGGGCACCTGCTGGGAGGGCGGCACCCGCGTCACCGGCATCATGAAGTGGCCCGGGAAGATTCCCGCAGGCACGACGACAGACACGATGATGATGACCATCGACGTCCTGCCCACCGTCGCGCATGTGATCGATGCGAAGCTGCCGGAGCACACCATCGACGGCATGAACTGCTGGCCGATCGTCGCCGGCGAAGCGGAGGCGAAGAATCCGCACGACTTCTACGCCTTCTATTACGAAAAGAACCAGCTCCAGGCGATCACCAGCGGTGACGGACGCTGGAAGCTGCAGCTCCCGCACAAGTATCGCACCCTCACCGGCGTGACCGAGAAGGCCACCGGCGGCATTCCGATCCTCTACAAGCAGGGCTCCGTCGATGAACCGGAGCTCTACGATCTCTACACCGACATCAGCGAGTCCAAAAACATCGCGGCACAAAATCCGGGCAAGGTCGCCGAACTGCAGAAGCATGCCGAAACGATCCGCGCCGAACTCGGCGACAGCCTGAAGAAACTTCCGGAAGGCCGCGGCACGCGTAAAGCGGGCCAATGAGCCGCTGGATCAGCGCACGATCTCGACCGGCGTACCCAGCGGACAGGCTTCGAAGAACTTCGGAGCCATGCGCTTCGGGAGACGGATGCAGCCGTGGGAGGCAGGATAGCCGGGCAGGTAGCCCTGATGCATGCCGACGGCTCCATAGATGCGCATGAAGTAGTACATCTTCGCGCCTTCAAAGCGCGTGCCGGGCGGTCGCGGGTCCTTGCGGTTGTCGATGTTTTGCATCACGACATTGCCGAAATAGTCCTCGTAGTCGCCGTAGATGGAGGACTTGTGGCCGATGTCCTTCTCGATGACGCGGTAGCTGCCGGGGCGAGTGCCATAACCTTCGGAGCCGGAAGAGATCGGTGATGCGCCGGCGAGCTGGCCTCCTTTGAAGAAATAGACGCGCTGCTCGCCCAGATGAATGCGAAGGCTCGGCCTGCCTTCGATGTCATCCGCATTCCAGAAGGAGCCGTCACCGCGCCCTATCAGCCTCAACACGCTGTCATTCACGTTGCGGGCGACGTCAGGCACCTTTTGCCCGAAAAACTCCTGACCGTAGCGCATGGCTGTCTGGCTCGTGGCCCCCATGTCCACGGCGCATCCGGGCAGCAGCAGGCATCCGACTGCCGCGACACGGACCAAGAGCGCACAGGAATGGGTTTGGGAGGGCATGAATGCGCTGTCCTGCACTCGCAGATCCGGCACGTCAAGAACCGTCACGGCCTGACGAGGAAGAACGCGCGGAAGGCTTCGAGCAGCGGCTGGGCGGTGACATCCGCTCCGCTGCCTTCGTCGATCCAGCGCGAAGCCTCATCCAGCAGCAGGTTCTGGTAAGCCGTGGCGGCAGGGTCGCTGTCACCGCTCCACAGGCGCAGGCGCGAACCGACAGGCAGCGCCATCTCACCCGGCGTGTGCGGCAGCGACAAACCGGTGCCCAGCAGGCGAGTACCACCGGTCGGCGGCAGCGCGAGCGACTGGCTGCGAACTTCACCCGTGAAGACGAGCGTGACGGGAACCGTTCGCACCTGGACAAAGAGTCCCTCGTCCGCAGCCACCACACGTCCAGCATCGGTGTCGGAACCGAGAAGGTGCGTCCGGAAGCTGTTCGTGGCGGAATCGAAGGTGAGAGCACGATCCGAGGCCTCCTCCCCTTCCCCTAGGACGAAGGATTGCGGTGGCAACAGGGCAGCGAGCGTGTGATGCGGACGGATGGCGACGCGAGCTCCGGCGATGGCGGCGCTCGCGGATAGGTTCAGTCCGGCGTCGATGTCAAAGACGCGGCCCGCCAGCGCCCCGTCCAACACCTCCAGGTAGTGCGGCTTGTCTGAAAGCGAAACGGTGACCGGCAGCGTGATGCGCGCGCCTTCAACGCCGGCGACGCGGCCGACAAAGACCGGCACCGTCTGCAGCGGCATCGCAAACGTCTGCCGTCCGACGTTGAACGTGCGGCGTGCGAAGCCCTGGACGGGAGTGAAGGCGACAGCATCCGGCGAGCCGTCCAGATCGGCATCCAGCGTGACCTTGATGCGAACGAAGCCCTGTGCCGCAGCGGTTGCGGATTCCAATCCGGCGTAGCGCAGGGTCTGCGTTCCGTCCGTGCCAAACGATGTCGCGGGAGTCACACTGAGAGTCGTCCAGTCGGACAGGTCGCTGCTGAATTCGAGCGCGTAGCGCAGGTCGCGCTGCTCACCGGTCGGACGTACGAGCAGGGCGTCGATGGCACCGGATGCGACACCGGATTCAAGACGGAAGCGGGGACTCTGCAGCCCGCTGAGCGGCGGTGTGCCGAGAGCGTATTCGAGGAGGTTGGAGAATCCGTCAGCATCGGGATCGGCATCCGGCTCATTGAGACTCGTCAGCCCGCTGTTCGTCTGCCATTCGATGAAGCTGCCGGATGATGTCTTCGCGGACGACACGCCTGTTCCTTCAAGCATGCGCTGGGCCCGCAGCGACAAAGGCTCGCCCTCCGCCACGTTGAAGCCGAAGTCGATGGTCATGATGCCGGACGCGTCCGCCACGTCGTCCATGATCGCCTCAAAGCCGTTTTCACCACTGGAGGCCGTGACGCTGCTGTTCAGCGGCAGGCTGCCGTAAGCCAGATTGATCAAGCCGGATGAGACGCCGGAGTCGGCCGGCGAAGAGGCATCCCCGCCGTTCTCGTCAAAGCGGTCATCCTTGGCGGTGTCGGCGGTGCTGGTCAGCACGGCGTTGCCGGAACCGACGACGGAGGTCAGTCCGTTAAGCGGGGCGCCCGTCGCGAAATTGGAGGCGGGAAGATGGACGTAGTAGGCGGCGGGAGAGGTCGCATAAAGCATGTAGGTGCCATTCGCGGCGGTGACAGTTTCGGAGACGGGCGTGTCCGAGACCGATTGCGACTGCTGGAAGAGCTGCACCGTGACTCCGGCCATCGGCATGTCGATACCCGACTGGAAGGTGCCGTTGCCGTTCACGTCACGGAAGACAAGATTGCCCACCATCATCGCCTTCGGTTTGAGACCGATGTCAATGGTCAGGTCGATATTGGCGTCGTCAGAGTTGTCTCCATCCTTCATGAAGCCCGCCTCGCGCCCGTCTGCGTCCGTGGGCATGGCGTCGATGCCGGTGCTGAAGGCTGCGGTGGAGACGCCAGTGGCGGCGGGATCGGCGTTTGGAAGCGCATTCTGGTTCCGGTCGTCATCATGCCCGGCCGCCAGGAGCAGGCTTGGCTCAAGGAAGTTCAGGATGCCGGACGCGCCGAATTCGGACGCCGGAATGCGCACCTTGCAGGCATGCGGAGTGAGGGCGGGCGGGCCGTAAAGCATGTAGGTTCCATCCGTGGCGGTGACGGTGGAGCCGACGACCGACTCCTGGGCCGTGAGTCCGTCCACAAAGACGAGTTCGACCTTCACGCCCGGCAGTCCCGTATCCAAGCCCTGCTGGAACTTGCCGTCGGCATTCTTGTCGCGGAACACGAGATTGCCGATCCCGATGCGGCGGGCAAAGCCAAAGTCGATGGTGAGATTGACGCGGGCGTCGTTGGCGTCGTCATCCGTGCCCGCGAAGCCGCCTTCGAGAGCGCCGGTCGGAGCCGCTTCATCGACGAGGGTGACCGCCGGAGCCGTGATGCCCACCTGCTCTGGATTCTGCACGTCGATGCCGTCTTCACCGAGATGGTCGTCCGCCGTGCCGGTCTGGTGACCGCGCAGGGACACCCGGTTGAACAGAGGTCCAGGCCCGAAGGGACCGCCGCCGATGCTGATGCTCTCCTTGAAGTTGTCCGCGGCGACGTGGACGGTGTAGGTGCCGGGCACGAGGTTTTCAAAGATGTACCGCCCCTGCGAATCCGTGAAGGTACTGCGGATCGAGCTTGTCGAGCCGGCCTTGCCGCTGCCGGCGTAAAGCAGCATCCACACTCCCGGCACGCCCTCCCCGGCATCCGCGACGCCGTTGTTATTGGCGTCGTCAAAGACGAGATTGCCGATGCTCATGAGGTTTGGCAGCGCTCCGCCGACGAAACCAAAATCGATCGTAAGGTCGGCGTCAGTTTCGTTGTCGTCATCCAGGGAGGCCAGGTGACCTGTCTCATTCGCAGGCTCGGCTTCGTAGTCGAGATTGAAGACAATGGAACTGACACCGGTGGCGGACGGATCGACTGCATCGAGACCGTTTTCGTCCGCGTCGTCATCCATGCCGTCGTCGTCACCGAAACCGGAGATAGAAGTGGTGCCGGCGAGCAGTGAGAGCCCCGTGAACTCGGAAGCGGGGATGTGCATGAAGTAGTCCCCCGCCTCGTAGGCGTTCAAAAGGAAGGTGCCGTCAAGGCCCGTGACCGTCTCCGAGACAGGCAGGGTGCCGACGCTGGCCGGATCATCACCCGGACGGTGCAGGCGAACCTTGATGCCGGGAACGCCGAGATCCCCGCTGTCATAGACGCCGTTGCCGTTGAAATCACGGAAGACGAGATTGCCGACTCCCAGCGGCTTCGGCGAGAAGCCCAGGTCAACCGTGAGATCCTCGTTGTCGTCATTGAAATCGTCCGTCTCGGACAGGAAGCCGGTTTCATTCGTCGCTTCGGTCGGCGCATAGCCCGGCAGCAGCGTGAAGAACGGCGTCTGCGCCCCGGAGGTCGTCACTGGTCCGTCAGCGTAGCCGTCCTGACCGGCGTCATCATCCCCCGCCGTGTCCGCCGGGACGGGCAGACCGGCGGGCCGGGATGGAACGCGGCTCGAAAGCGGCCCGCCGAGCTCGAAGTTCGAGGCGGGGATGCGGATCTGGTAATTTCCAGGCGCGACGCTGAAGCCGTAGAAGCCGCCGCCATAGGTCGTCGTGGTGGCCGTGGCCTGAGCGGCACCGGACTGGTTCGACCAAAGCTCGACGATGACCCCGTCGATGCCGTATTCGATGTTCGGATCAAAGACGCCGTCGTTGTTCGCGTCGTCGAAAACAAGGTTCCCCACCGTCACCTGCTGCACAAAGCCGAGGTCGATGGTGAGATTCGTTGAAGAGTCGTTGAGGTCGTCGCTGGAGCCGAGGTGTCCGCCCTCCTGGCTGCCGACCGGCGCAGACGCCGGTGTCAGAGTAAAGACAGTCGTCCGGATGCCGCTCGCCTGCGGATTGCCGTCGTCAATGCCATCCTCGCCGAGGTGGTCGTCACCACTTTGCACACCGAAAGCGCTGGCCATGTTGAAGAGAGGACCGCCGAAGCCGAACTCCCATGAGGGCACGCGCACAAAGTAGGACCCCGGTGAGAGGTCGTCGAAGAGGTAGCTGCCGTCCTCTTCAGTGATCCTGGTGTCCAGCGGAGCGTCAAACAACGGATCACTGTCATCGGTGTAGAGTTCGACGGTGACACCACCCACACCTTCTCCGGCATCCGCGCGACCGTTGAAGTTGGCGTCAATGAAGACCATGTTGCCGACGGCGACGGAGCGGAAGAAGCCGAAGTCCACGGTGAGATCGGTGTTGTCGTCGTTCACGTCGTCGATGTAGGCGTCCACGCCGAATTCTCCGAGTGCATTGACCGGCTCCTCGCCGGGATAGAGGCCGATCACCGAGGAGGCGATGCCGGTGGCTGCCGGATCGTAGGAGTCGATGCCGTTTTCGTCGAGATTGTCGTCAATGCCGTTGTCACCAGCGGCACCCGGGAGGGAGCTCCAGCCGGAGAGAGGCTTGCCGACCGCAAATTCCGTCGGCGGAATGAAGACAATGTAGTCGCCCTCGTTCAAGCCGCCGAAGAGATAGCGACCGCCAAGCGACGTGGTAGTCGATGCCACCGGAGCGGATGTCAGCGGGTCGGCGGCCGCGTCGAAGAGCTGAACCCTGACGCCGTCGATGCCTTCGCCTTCGTCGTAGAAGCCGTTTCCGTTGAGATCAACGAACACAAGATTGCCGACGCCCACGCTGTCCGGATTCGCCGGAGTGAAGCCGAAGTCCATCGTGAGATTGAAGTTGTTGTCGTCGAAATCATCTTCGTCGAAGGCCACGCCGGACTCGCCGAGCGCATTCGTCGGCTCGGCGTCCACGGCGAGTGTGAAGACGGCGGTGCTGACGCCATTGAGAAACGGAGTGGCCTCGTCGATGCCGTTTTCATTGTCCGGAACATTGTCATCGAGACCGGAGCCGACGCTGTCAGCACCGGGAGCGGACTGGAGTCCGTAGAGCGGACGCCCGGGTTCAAACTCCGAAGGAGGAATGCGCAGGAGATACTCTCCCGCAGGCAGTGCGTCGAAGAAGTAGCGACCACCGTTGGAGGTCGTGCGGGTGAAGGCGGGCAGGCCGAAACCGGGCGTCTGATTGCCGAGGTAAATCTCCACCGTGACGCCGTCCACGCCTTCGCCCGGATCGGCGAAGCCGTTGTCGTTGTTGTCGATGTAAACAAGATTGCCGACACCGACCGGCGTCTGGAAGCCGAAGTCGATGGTCAGGTCCACCGCCGCATCGATCTGATTGTCGGTCGTGTGGTCAAAGCCGGTTTCGCCGCTGTCGTCGGTCGGGGCGTTGCCGGAGAAGAGGCTGATCACGGGCGAGGAAACGCCGTTGACGCGCGGATCGTCGTTGTTGATGCCGTCTTCGCCCACGTCGTCGTCGCCGACGAGGCCTTCGAAGATGCTGATGCGCTGATAGAGCGGGCCGCCGGCGTCGAATTGCGAGGACGGAATGTGGACGATGTAGTTGCCCGGGCGGAGCAGGTTGAAACCATAGCGACCTTCAGAATCGGTGGTGTTGAAGGCCAGCGGGCTGTCCACTCCGGGGAACAGGGTGTCGGTGTAAAGCTCGACACGGACGCCTGCCAGGCCCTCGCCATCGTCATAGGAGCCGGAGGAGTTTTCGTCGGCGAAGACAAGATTCCCGAGGGCGACCGGACGGAACAGGCCGATGTCCACGGTGAGGTTGATGTTGAAGTCGTCGAGGTCCGTGGCGGAGTCGTGACCGGTTTCGGTGCCGTCATCCGTCGGCGCCTCCTCACGGACGAGGTTGATCATTCCGCTGCTGATGCCGGTGACCCACGGTTCATCCGAGTCGAGGGAATCCTCGCCCGTGTCGTCATCCCCCGTGGAGAAGCCCGGCAGGCTGAACAGGCCGCGCAGATTGCCCGTGGCCTCAAACTGCGGGGAGGGCAGATGAATGAAATACTGCCCCTGCCAGAGATTGCTGAACAGGAAGAGGCCGCCGCCCGCCGTCACGGTGGTGGCCACCGGCTGGGTCACACCCGGGATGTCCCCCCAGCGGTAGAGCTCGATGGCCGCCTCGTCACGTCCCTCGCCGACATCGAAGCGGTTGTTGCCGTTTTCATCGACGAAGACCAGGTTTCCGATGCCCATGATGCCGGGCTCGACGAAGCCGAAGTCCACCGTCATGTCACCGTTGGCATCCACGGTGTAGTTGTCGAGTTCGCCGCCGCTGGAGCGCTCGGCACCGGAGACCGCATCACCGAGAGGCTCCGTGCCGGGTGTGAGCGTGATGAGCGGGCTGTAAACCACGGTCTTGGGGCCTTCCGGCTGGCGACCGCTGTCATCCAAATCGTTCTGATCATCGACGATGGAGGTGATCGGGCTGGAGTAGCCGCTTCCGGCGAGGGGAAGCCCCTCCACGAAGTTCGAATCCGGAATCCGCACCTGATAAACGCCGGGCTGCTGGCCGGAGAAGTAGTAGTGGCCGAGTGAGTCCGTGTAGGTCCAGCCGACGAGCATTTCCGCACCGTCACCGGAGTCTCCATTCGCGTCACGCCACAGTTCCACCTTCACACTGGCGATGCCCTGCTCGCTCGCATCCTGAATGCCGTCGGCGTCGAGGTCATTCCAGACCAGGGAGCCGATGGAGACCGAATCCGGCAGCGGCGCGAACGGGCGGCCGATGGCGAGATCACGCGGGCCGGACCAGATTTCGTTGTTCGGTCCGGGCGGACGCGGGATCGGCACCTCGAAGATGCTGACCGTGCCGTTCGGAGCCGAAGAGACATCGACGCGAAGCAGGGCGCCGCTGATGTAAGTGCCTGCGTTGACGGGCTTGCCCCAGTTGTAGCCGGAGATGTAGAGCTGGCCGTTGGCGGGGTTGAACTCAATGTCACGCGTGTCCACCTGGCCTTTGCCAGCGCTGGCGAGGGTGGCCACGAGCTGCGGCAGCCCCGGAGCCGCCGGCGTCGTGAGATCGACGCTGAAGACCTCGCCGTCCGTCCGGTTCACGCCGTAGAGCGTCTTGTCGCTGATGTCGATGCCCGAGACCAACGCGATGGGCTGACCGCCCGGCACCATGGCCACGATCTGCGCGTCCGTGACGATGGTGTTGAGGAAGTCGCCCGTCGTCGCGCTGTAGCGCCGCACTTCACGGACGGCTCCGGTCTGCACGACCAGATAGAGATTTCCATCCGGTCCGAAGTTCATGTCCTCGATTCCGCTTTGGCTGATGAAGGTGAACGGAGCCGTTCCCATCGGCGCACCTGGCGTGGTGCCGGACGGCCCCTGAAACCGGACAATGCGGCCGCCATTGACGTCGGCGACATAGAAGTTCCCGTCCGGTCCGATGGCGAAGCGGGAGATCAGGCTGACGCTGGCGGTCGAATTGTCGAGCACGGGGCCGGAATCCACGCCGGCCGGGCTGATGCGGCGGATATTGCTGTCACCGTAGTGCGCGACGTACCAGTTCCCGTCCTGTCCCTGCTCGATGGCATGTGGCACGTCGCCGTAGTCGGCATTGCCCTGGCTGAGATTGCGCCCAAAGCCCTCCACCAGCGTCCCGGTGTAAAAGCCGGTGGAAGGATCAAAGGTTTGAATACCGTCGGCCTGGGTCGCGGAGACGTAGATGCTCGGCGTGACATTGAGGAAGCCGAAGTCGATGGTGAGTTCGTCATAGCCACCGCCTCCCGTGCCAGGCTCGTCGGCGGCGGCGAGGGTGACAACGGGGCTGTAAACGGCGCCGCCATTCACCTGGTGGCCGTTGTCGTCGTCGTCGATGCCGTTGTCACTAAAGATGGTGACGCTGCTGGATAGCGGCTGTGCCGAAGGCGGCGAAGGAATACTCACATAAACTGGCACGGGAGGGAGTCCGTTGAAAAGATAGGCGCCGCCTCCGGCCGTCACGGTGCTCTTCAGCAGCGAGTCGTCCGTGCCGCCGATGCGGCCGTCCGCACCCGCCGCCCACAGTTCGATGCCGACGCCGTCGATGCCGGGCTCGCCGCCGTCACGGATTCCGTTGTCGTTGTCGTCCTGCCAGACCAGATTCCCCACGCTCATGCCGCGGAAGAGCCCGAAATCGACGGTGTAGTCGGTGTCGCCGTCGCCGTCCTCGTCCACCGGTTCGCCGCCCTTGGTGAGGGCAATGACCGGAGAGAAGACCGGCGTCCCCGCGCCACCCGGCTGGCTGGCCGAGTTGTTGTCGTTGTCGATGCCGTTGTCGGCATCGACCGGATTGCCGCCGGGAATGTGCAGCGGCGAAGGCATGATCAGCCGCAGGAAATAGGAGCCCGGCTGCAGATTGTCGAAATGATACTGGCCGATCGCACCCGAGATGGTGGAGCGCAGC
Organism: uncultured Prosthecobacter sp.; assembly: GCA_964452755.1. GTDB lineage: Bacteria > Verrucomicrobiota > Verrucomicrobiia > Verrucomicrobiales > Verrucomicrobiaceae > Prosthecobacter. Next base: position 200,342 of record CAYVQY010000007.1, read on the forward strand.
ATGAGGTCGCTGTTCGGTCCGGTGCCGCCGATGGCCAGATCGGCACCGGGATCCCAGATCTCAACGGTCACATCCTTGATACCGGGTTCACCGATGTCATGCAGTCCGTTGAAGTTGGTGTCTTCATAAACCAGATCTCCCAGGCTGAGGCCTTTGACCAGCAGAGTATAGGAGAGGGTGGAGGAGCAGTTGTAGGCGTCAGTCACGCGCACCGTGAAGCTGGCGGAGCCATAAACCAGGGACGTGCCGGAAAGCACTCCTCCAGCCGAGAGGGTGATGCCCGCAGGCGGCGTGCCCGCGATCACACTAAAGGTGTAGGGGCCGGTGCCCCCGGAAGCGCTCAATGCCTGGCTGTAAGCCGAGCCGTAGTAGGCATGCGGCAGCGTCGCCGGCGTGATGCTGACGGCGGGGCAGTTCACCGTCAGCGTGTAGAGACGCGTGGAGACACAATTGAAGGCGTCCCGCGCCTCGACGGTGAAGGATGCGGTCATCGCCCGCGTCGGAGTACCGGAGATGATGCCGTTCGAGGTGAGCGACAACCCGTCCGGCAGCGTGCCGCCGACCACGCTCCAGACATACGGGGCACTGCCGCCCACCGCGTTCAGCGGCGCGGAGTAGGCGCCGCCGACCACCGCATTGGTCAGTGACGAAGGCGTGATCACGAAGTCGGGGCAGAGCACGGTGATGCTGTAGGGCTGCGTGCCAGGCGCACCATTCGCATCCAGCGCCTGGACGGTGAAAGAGTAAGTGCCGGGAGCCGCCGTGGTGCTTCCGGAAATGACGCCTCCGGACGAGATGGTGATGCCGGAAGGCATGTTTCCCGTCAGCTTGGTGAACGTGTAGGGAGCCGTGCCACCCGTGGCGGTGATCTGCTGGAAGTAGGGCACGAGCCGTGTGGCATCCTGCAGCGTCGGCGGCAGGATGGTGATGGGCGGATAGTCCACCGTGAAGGTGTAGCGCTGGACCGCCGCGCAGCCGTCGGTATCCGTGGCGCGCACGTCGAAGGTCGTGCTGCCGAGGCTGGTGGGCGTGCCGCTGAGCACACCGCCGGAGGAAAGGGTGAGGCCGGTCGGCAGCACACCCGAGGCAAGGCTCCAGGTGTAGGGAGCCGTTCCGCCGCCCACGGCCAACGTCTGGTTGTAGGCGGCATACTGCACCGCCGAAGGCAGCGGCACCGGACCGATGGAAAGCGCCGGGCAGGCGATGACGATCTGCAGCGGCAGCGTGGCCGAACAATTCACGCCGTCCGTGGCGCGCACGGTGAAGTTGTAAGTGGCAGGCGTGCCGGAAGGCGTGCCTGAAATGATGCCGTTGTTACTGAACGAAAGTCCCGCAGGGAGGGTTCCGCCGGCAAGGCTCCAGGTGTAGGGCGAGGTTCCGCCGGAGGCTGTCAACTGGACCGGCGTGTAGTCCACGCCTTTCGTTCCATCCGCCAGGGTCGGAGCGTTGATGCCGATCGTCGGGCAGTTCACCACGATGCCGTAAACCTTTGATCCCACACAGCCGTTCGCGTCCACGGAAGAAACGGTGACATTGTAGGTGCCCGGAGCGCTGGTGGGCGTGCCGCCCAGCACCCCGCCGCTGCTGAAGATCATACCCGTCGGAAGCGTGCCGCTGACGCTCCACTGATACGGAGCGGAACCGTTGGTGGCGGTGAGCGTCTGCGGAGCGTAGGACGCGTACTGCGTCGCCGGAGGAAGCGAACCGGGCGCGAGCGTCAGAGACGGGCAGGTGATGTTCCAAGTGATCGCATTGTCCACCACGCAGCCGTCCGCACCGGTGGCGCGAATCACGAAGCTGTAAACGCCCGGGGCGCCTGTCACGGTTCCGGAGAGCAGCCCGTCACTGGAAATCGAAACGCCGACAGGCAGCGTACCGGACTGGCGGGCATATGTGAAGGGTCCGGTGCTGCCGGTGGTCGTGAACTGCTGGCTCACCACACTGTTTTGCTGGAGGGATGTCAGGGTGGTTGGCGACATGCTGAGAACCGGGCAGGCGACTCTCAGGGTCAGCGCCTGCGTGGCGGCGCAGCGCGAGGCGTCACGCGCCCGCACGGTGAAGGAGTAGGTGCCGGGATTGTCCGCAGCCGTTCCGCTCAGCACGCCACTGCTGGAAAGAGTGAGCCCGGCAGGCAGGCTGCCGCTGGTGATGCTCCAGGTGTAAGGCGAGTTGCCACCTGCGGCGCCGAAGGTGGCGCTGTAACCTGCGCCCTTCATCACGTCCGGCAGACTTGCCGGAGCGATGGAAATGACCGGGCATGATACGAGGCCAAAATCGATGGTGTTCTCGGTGTTGGTGTTTCCGCTGCTGCCGGGCTCGCCGCCCGCAGCCAACTGGAACACCATGCTCATCACGTCCGAACCAGCCCCGTCCGGCTGCGAGCCGTTGTTGTCGCCGTCAACGCCGTTGTCCGCCGTGACCACCGCACTGCTGGCCAGCGAGAAGCTGGCCGGAGGCGTGAGGCGCACATAGTAGCTGCCGGGGGTGTAGGTGCGGAAGCTGTAGCTGCCGTTGCTGAGGCTCGAAGTCGTTGCCACGACCACGTCCGCATTCGCGTCCGTGCCGCCGACCACGCCATCCGCCCCGGCATGCACCAGTTCCAGTTGCACGCCGCCGATGCCGGATTCCGAACCACCCTTGAGTCCGTTGTTGTTCGAATCCCTCCACACAAGGTCGCCGACGATGATTCCGGCGAACAGCCCGAAGTCGATCGTGTTGTTGCTGCTGGTGCCGTCACCGTCCACCAGAGACCCGGGCTCGGCGCCGACCTGCAGGTCAACCACGGGACTGAAGAGCGGCGTGCCGGGTCCGCCCGGCTGCGAGCCGTTGTTGTCGTTGTCCACGTCGTTGTCCAGCGTCACCGAGACGCCGCCCGTGCCAGGCACGCTCACCGGCGGCGTCACACGCACATAATACTTTCCAGGCACGAGGTTGGTGAACTGATACGCGCCGGCGCTGTTCGTGACGATGCTCGCGCCGACCTGCGTGTCCGCATTCAAGCCGCTGCCGCCCACAGCGTCGTCCGCGCCGGGGCTGAAGAGCTGCACCGTCGCACCGCTGATGCCGATCTCACCAAAGTCGCGCAGACCGTTGCTGTTGGCGTCGTTCCACACGAAATTGCCCACGCTCACCCACGGGGATATCGAGCAGGGTTCCGTTGCCAGGGTGGCGACACCCGCCGCGTCCGTCTCGAAAACGCCTTCGGCGGACACGCTGAACGCCGTCAGATGGCCACCGGCGTCAAAGGCGGGAGCCGAAGCGTTGTCCACCATGTGCAGCGAGATGCCGGCATTGCCTCCGGTTTGCACGCCTTCCCACGTCGCTTGGTCCACGCCCAGAGCAGACCAGTTGGCGGCGTTGTTGATGCGGCTGACATCCAGCACGAGTTCGAAACGCACCGAGGAGCCGGCCTCCGTCACGCGCCTCAGCAGGACATCCCCCGCCGTCGTACTTCCAGGCGCGGAACTGACCATGACATTCGCGCTCGTCTGCCAACTGTCGGCGCCGAGCGCCGGATCGTAGCGATAGACAACCACGTTCGGATTGGCGCGGTCGTGACCGTCGAAATACACGACGGCATGCTCCGCCGTCGCCGGATTCGAACCCGTGCTCACAAGGAACCACAGCGCATCGACCCTGCTTGCGGCGATCCGGTTCACCGTGAGGTCCAGCACCAGGCGGCTGAGCGATGCGTCATAAATCACATCCCCGCGGTCAAGATGGGCCACAGTCGGCGTGTAGTTGAAGTCATAGGCCTGCCCCGGCGTGATCTCACCGCTTTGCAGCAGCACGCCGTCACGGTTCGTGTCCGTCAGCAGGAAATGGTAGCAGCCGGAGGCGGTCGGCCCGGAAGACTTGAATCCAAAGTCCACCGTCATGTTTCCGTTGGAATCCGCGGCGTCGTCAATGGTGTTGAAGGCTCCGCTTTCACCGGCGCTGTTGGTCGGCTCGTTGCCGTCTTCCAGCAGGATCAGGGCGCTGGAGATGCCGTTGACCGCCGGCTGGGCGTTGTCGATGCCGTCGTCGTTGCCGACGATGTTGTCGTCGAGGTTCACATCCGTCGGCGAGGCGGGAGAGATCGAGACCGAATTGACCAGCGGCTTGCCGACCGCGAATTCCGACGCCGGAATGCGCACAGTGTAGGAGCCCGGCACCACGTTGTTGAAAACATACTGCCCGCGCGTGCTGGTGGTCGTGCTGGTGGTCGTGCTCGCCACGAAGGCGCCGGAGCTGTTGAGCAGTTCCACGCGCACGCCGCCCACGCCTTCGCCGGCGTCATAGACGCCGTTGTTGTTGCCGTCTTTGTAAACAAGGTTGCCGATGCCGCAGAAGGTCGGACGCAGGCCGAAGTCGATGGTGTTGTCCGCATTGCCGCCGAAGGGCGCCAGCAGATTGCCAGGCTCCGTCAGTGCGGAGAGCATGATCATCGGCGAATAGATCGGGGCTCCGGCTCCGGCCTGAGTCACCCCGTTGTTGTCGTTGTCGATGCCGTTGTCCGAATTGCTGCCGGGCGTGCTGCGCCGCGGATGCGTGATCGGCGGAGTGACCCGCACATAATGGCGCCCCGCATTCAGGCCGGTGAAGCTGTAGAGTCCGTCCGCGCCGGTGACGAAGGTGGCGCCGACCTTCACATCGTCGCCATTATTCACCGTGGTGTCGGTGCTGCTGTAGAGCTCCACCTGCGCTCCAGGCACGCCGGCTTCACCCGCATCCACGAGGCCGTTGTTGTTGTTGTCGGACCAGACGTAGCTGCCCAGGCTCATGGCCGCGCAGAAACCGAAATCGACGGTCATCTCCTGGTTCCCACCGCTGACGAGGCTGCCGGGTTCCCTGCCGAGGGCGAGGTCAATGACCGGACTGCTGACCGCAGTGCCCGTGCCGCCGGGCTGCATTCCGTTGCTGTCGTTATCGACGCCGTTGTCCAGGTTCACGCCTGGAGCCGCCACCGGCCACAAAGCTGAGGGAGTCGGCAGACGCACGAAGTATTTGCCGTCCGTGAGTCCTGTGAAGAGGTAGTAACCGTTCGCGTCGGTCACCGTGGTGGCGACCGGCTGGTCGTCGGCGGTATTCGGCAGGTTGTCGGTGCCGACTCGCAGCAGTTCGACCGTCAGATTGGGCAGGCCGGGCTCGCGGGGATTTTTGATGCCGTTGCAATTCGTGTCCGCCCAGACAAAGTCGCCGATGGAAAGCGACGGAGGGTTGCAGGTGGCGCTGCCCTGCAGGAGGAGGTTGTCGATGTCGATGTAACCGGCACCGTCGCCGCCCCAGAGATAGATTTCGACCAGGAAGGACTTGCCCGCCAGCGCCGCGCCTGTCGGCAGCGCCGTCGCGCCGCCGGTGAAGGTGGTCCAGGGCAGATTCATCGAGTACCACGAGCCGGTGGAGGACAAGGTGATCGCATCCGTCGTGGCGGTGCGGTAACCGCCGCCCTCCTGCCAGGTCAGGAAGACCTTGCCCTGCACTGGCGAGGTGGTGCCCACGCGGAACACGTCGAAGAGAATGTTTCCGATGTTGCCGTCAGCCGTCGGGTCCATGTCGAAGCGCACCCACAGGCTGTCGCGGTTCTGCGTCAGGCTGCTGCGGGTGGCGTCATACGCGGTGTCATAGGCCGCATCCCAGTCGCGCATGCGGCGTGAGCGGGAACCGCTGCGGATCGGGCCGTTGGACGTCGGCTCGCTAATGTCGGCCAGGCCGTTGAGGTCGTCCTCGATCTGAATCTTGGCCGCATTGACGACGCAGGCGTGGCGGAAGCTCGGCGGCACCGGAAGACCGCCGCTGGTGGCATTCATGTCGTACTCCAGCAGGTTCGCAATGGAGGCTGGCACCGTGCGGAAGGCAAAGTCGAGCGTGTTGTCCGCATCGGCGCCGCCGGCGACATCTCCCGGCTCGCGGGCGACAGCGAGGGTGACGACCGGGCTGACCACGGAAGTCCCCTTCCCTCCGGCCTGGATGCCGTTGTTGTCGTCATCCATGCCGTTGTCCGCAGAGACCTGGGCCCCCGAAGAGAGCGGATGCGATGACAAAGGAGTCGTGATGCGCACGAAGTAGCGTCCCGGAGCCAGTCCGGTGAACGCGTAGGCGCCGGAGCCGTCCGATGTGGTCGTGCCGAGGGAAACGTCGTCACCATTGCCGATCACCGTGTCCGTGGTGCCGAAGAGCTGCAGTGAGACGCCGCCGAGACCCGGCTCGCCCGCATCACGCGCACCGTTTTGATTGAGATCATCCCACACGAGGTTCCCGAGGCTCAGGCCGCTGATGTCGATCACATACTCGCGCGTGCCGGAGCAGGTGGCGGAGTCCTCGGTGCGAACGGTGAAGCTGTAGCTGCCTGTGGCCGTCGGCGCTCCCGTGATCTCACCCCCTGCGGAGAGCGCGAGGCCCGGCGGCAGACTGCCGGCGATGACCGAGTAGGAATACGGACCGACGCCACCGACGCTGCCCAGCGTGGTGCCGTAGGACACACCGCGATAACCGGAGGGAAGGCTCGCGGGGGTCAGGGCGAGCGTCGGACAATCCACCGTCAGGCTGATGGTGGTGCTGCTGGCACAACCGTAAACGTCACGCGCCTGGGCGGTGAAGGTGAAGCTGCCGGCGAGCGTCGGTGTGCCACTCAACTGGCCGGAGGCGTTCAGAGCGAGGCCCGCCGGAGCCGTACCGGTCGGGATGCTCCAGGTGTAGGGCCCGGTGCCGCCGCTGGCGGCGAGATTGGCCGTGTAGCTGACACCCACGGTCGCATTCGTCAGCGCGGACGGCGTGATGGTGAGCGCGGGACACTGCAGCGTCAGGACGTAGCTAATCGTTCCCGGGCAGTTGTTCTGATCCATCGCCTGGATCGTGACACTGTAGTTGCCCGTGGCGCCGGTCGGCGTGCCGCTGATGAGGCCGGAGGGCGAAATGCTCATTCCTGTCGGGAAGGCGCCGCCGGTGCGCGTCCACGTTTTCGTTCCCACACCGCCGCTGGCACTGAGCTGCTGGGAGAAAGCCTGCCCCACCAGTGCCGTCGGCAGCGAGGCCGGCGTGATCGCGATCACCGCGCAATCCACGCCCATTGAGAGTGCCTGCTGGCTCACGCATCCGTTCAAGTCGCTCACCTGCACGGTGAAGTTGAACGATCCAACCGCCGACGTGGAACCACTGATCAGACCGGCGGAAGAGAGGGTGATGCCTGAAGGCAGCGATCCGCCAGCGAGCGACCAGGTGTAAGGCGCCGTGCCGCCGCCGGCGCCGAGCTGCTGGCTGTAAAGCACGGTGCTGGTGGCCTGCGGCAGCGTGGTCGGCGTCACGGCGATGACCGGGCAGTCGAAGGTGATCGAGCAATCACGCGTGCCGACGCAGCCGGAGCTGTCGGTGGCTTTCACTCGGAAGTTATAAATGCCGGGGGCGGCCGTCGGAATGCCGGAAACGACACCATTGGCGGCAAGGCTGAGGCCGGCAGGCAGGCTGCCGCTGTCGAGCGCCCAAGTGTAGGCCGGATTGCCGCCGCTGGCGCTCATGGTGTGGCTGTAGGACTGGTATTGACGCGCATTCGGCAGCGTGGCGGGAGTGACGGTGATGACCGGGCAGGTCACGCGCAGCGTGTGTTGCCGCGTGCCGGAGCAGCCCACGCTGTCCGTGCCGCGCACCGTAAAAGTGTAGTCGCCGGGAAGGGCGGTCGGCGTGCCGCTGAGCAGGCCCGCATTGCTCAGGCTCATGCCGGCGGGCAGCGTGCCGCCGTCGATGCTGAAGGTGTAGGGAGCGCTGCCGCCCGCACCATCCAGCAAGACGGCACTGTAAGGCACAAACTGCCGTGCGTCGGCCAGGGTGGACGGTGTGAGGGTAATTGGCGGGCAGTTCACCCGCAGGCTCAGAGCCTGGGTGCTCACGCAATTGTTCACGTCACGAGCACGAACGGTGAAGGAGTAAGATCCGGGCGCGGAGCCCGGTGTGCCGCTGAGTTCACCCGCGCCGGAGAGCACCATGCCGGATGGCAGGGCTCCGGCGGTGATGTCCCAAGTGTAGGGAGCCGTGCCGCCTGCGGCACTCAGGGTGACGGGAGCATGCACTGCGTACTGCGTGGCATCGGCGAGCGTCTTCGGCGTGATGTCGAACACCGGGCAGGAAACGACAAGTGTGTAGGCACGGAGGCCGACACCGCCATAGACATCACTGGCGCGCGCCGTGAACGGATAGCTTCCGGGCACGGCGGTCGGCGCTCCGCTGATGACACCTGTGGCAGGATCGAGCGCAAGTCCCGCAGGAAGGCCGTTGTTCCCGCTGACGGTGAGATTGTAGCGGCCCGCCACCTCGGCGGTGCTGATGGCGCGATTGTAAATGACCAGCTCGTCGAGCAAACCGGTCCAGCAGGTCGCCGCGTCCGCACTGCCGCCGATCACCAGCGGCTGGGACGAATGGCTGATCGCAACACTGAAAGCCTTCGACGCCACCTGCACGCCGTTCACATGGATGCGTAGCGTGCCGCCGTCGTAACTGCCGACCACATGGTTCCACGAGTTCGGCGTGACGGGTGCGTCAACGAAATCGGAGACTCCGGCGAGAGTGTACGGGCGGTTGATCCAGAAGCGAACGCTGCCCGTTCCGCCCGTTTGCAGAAGGCCGTAGCCGTTGGTCGGAGACGAGGCGTCCGAGGTCTTGGCCACCAGGATGCGGTCACCGACAGGAGCGGCTGACCCGGGCCGCACCCAGGCCTCCACGGTGATCTGATTCGGACGCATCACGGACTGGTCAGCGACCTGCATGAAATCGTTCACACCGTCAAAATTGAAGGCACGTCCAGCCACGCCCGCACCAAAGCCCACGCCGTTGTTCAAGGCGCCGTGGTTGGCGTTGATGATTTCCGCCGCGCTGTCCTCTCCCGGCCACCAGACCGATGAACCGCTGAGAGCGGAGGGGCCGTGACTCCATGCGTAAGGAGCCGTGCCGCCGGATGCCGCGAGGCCCTGGCTGTAAGCCGCATACTGCGCCACCGCAGGAAGCGTGGGCGGATTCACCGTAACATTGGCGTTGAAGAGGGTCAGCGTGTAGCTCCGCGTCCCGGCACAGCCCTGGCTGTCCGTGCTGCGCACGGTGAAGGAATAGAGTCCCGGCGCGGCTGCCGCTCCCGACGTGCCGCTGATGACGCCGCCGCTGCTCAGCATCATGCCCGCCGGCAGTGCGCCGTTACTGATTTGGTAGCTGTAACCGCCGGAGCCGCCGCTGGAGCTGAACGTCAGCGGGTTGTAGGCTGCATACTGCGTTGCGACCGCCACCGTGCCGGGACTGATGGTGATGACCGGACAGCCGCGGAAGCCGAAGTCGATGGTGTTTTCGGCGTTCGAGTTCCCCGTATTTCCCGGCTCTGCGCCGGCCGTCAGGGTGATCACGGGACTGATGACAGCCGTTCCGACGCCGCCGGTTTGAATGCCGTTGCTGTCGCTGTCCTCCCCGTTGTCCGCGCTGTCAACGATGCTGGTGGCCAGCGGATGGGCCGCAGGCGGCGCGGGGATGCGCACGCGGTAGGCGCCGGGTTCGAAGACGGTGAATCCGTAAACGCCCTGGCTGTTCGTGCTGGTGCTGGCGATCACGGTGTCCGCAGCTCCATTGAGAAGCTCCACCGTGACACCCGCTTCGACACGACCGTCAGAGCCGCTGAAAGCGCCGTCTTCATTGGCGTCGATGAAGAGCTGGTTGCCGAGCTGAATGCCGGAGAAAAGCCCGAAGTCCACCGTCAGCTCGGTGTCGGGATTGGTGTCGCCGTCCGTGATGGATTCCGCGCCGATGCTCAGGCTGACGACGGGGCTGTAGATGAAGGTTCCCGGGCCGCCGGGCTGCAAGCCGTTGTTGTCATTGTTGATGCCGTTGTCGAGCGCCACGACGTTTCCGCCGGTGGCGGGCAGACTCGACGGCGGTGTGACGCGGACGACGTACTTGCCTTCGGCGAGGCCGGTGAAGTTGTAGGAGCCGGCAGGTGTGGAGGTGGTACTGGCAACCAGCACGTCGTCGGCGTCGCCTGAAATGTCATTGGTGCTCTTGAAAAGGTCCACCGTCACGCCGCCCACGCCGATCTCGCTGTAGGCGCCGGTGTCGCGCACGCCGTTCTTGTTCGAGTCATTCCAGATTGAATTACCGATGGTCAGCGTAGCCGAGGCGCTGACCTGGCAGAGGGAAACAAGGTCCACCGCCACGGGATTCGTGCTGCTGCCGCCGGAGAGCACGATGCTCGCCGTGTCGATCTGCGACGGCGTCGCCGCGTTGGCGATGCGGAAGCGGTAGGTGAACTGGCGCCAGACGGGCTGCGCGGAGTTCGCGGCCGCTTCGGACCAGTTGTTGTAGTCCGCCGTGCCGAGGTTCGGATAGGAGGTCGTGCCGCCACTGTAGCCGCAACATTGGTCCACACCGGCGGGCGAGGCGCTCAGCTCACCCTGAGGCACGGTGTAGTACTGATACACGCCCGGAGTCGCGCCGGTGATGACCTGGAAGATGTGCGCGTTCGCGCCGAGATCCCACAGCACCGATGCCGCGGCGTTCGAGGCGTTGGCGGCCCAGACGCTCAGTTCGTACTCCTTGCCGGCCTGCAGCACTGTGCTCCACGCACCGCCGCCCGCCGGACTCAGGCTGACGCAGGAGTTCGTGCCCTGCATGAGCATCATGCGCTTGCCGTGCCGGCTCTTCGCGCTTTCCACCCACGAAACGCGGGAGCCGTTGTTGCCGGCGAGCACCTGCACGCGGCGGACCGGCTCACCCGCACCGCTGCTGCCGTTGGTGCCGCCGATCCACTGGTAGGCGTTGATGTTGGAGCCGAGGGAGGTGCCCGCACCGCTGTAGCCGAGAACGCTGACCGGCGTGCCCGTCGTATTCGGCAGCCCCTGGAACTCAAAGCTCGGATTGTCGATGAGATTGGTGATCTGGCAGGGATTGAAGTTCGCGAAGCCGATGTCGATCGTGCTGTCGATGTCGGTGTTGTCGCCGTCCACCCCGGTTCCTGGTTCGGTCTCCGGGGCCAGCGTGATGACCGGCGTCACCACGGGATCACCGGAAACCGTCTGCACGCCGTTGTTGTCGTTGTTCACGCCGTTGTCCAGAGCCACCGCGTTCGTGCTTGTCCTCGGATAGAAGGCCGGAGGTGTCGGCACGCGGACGTAGTATTGTCCGGGCACGAGGTTGGTGAACAGGTACAAGCCATTGGCGTCGGTGGAACCGGAAGCGACGAGCACGTCGTCGCCGCCCCCGTTGTTCGCCACCCCGTCGATTCCCGGCGACCAAAGCTGCATCGGCAGGACCGGCACGCCGCTCTCGGTGGAGTTGCGCAGGCCGTCGTCGTTCATGTCGATCCAGACTTGATTGCCGACTCCCATGCCCTTGACCACGAAGGTCAGCGAACGCGTGGCGCTCAAGCAGCCGTAGGCGTCCATGGCGCGGACGGTGACGGAGTAGGAGCCGAGCGAGGACGAGGTGCCGCTGACCGTGCCGTCCGAAGCAAGGTTGATCCCGGGCGGCAGCGCTCCGCTAATCAGCGAGTAAGAATACGGAGCCGTACCACCGCTGGCCGCGAGGGTGTGCGAGTAGGCCGTTGAGAGATACACATTCGGCGGAGTCTGCCCCCCGACCGTGATCACGGGGCAGGTCGGCGTGAGCGTGTAGGGCCGCGAGCCGGCGCAGCCGTTGGCGTCGGTGGCGGTCACGGTGAAGGAAACGGGCGCGCTGCTTGTGGCCGTGCCGCTGAGGGCTCCCGTGGCGCTGTCCAATTGCAGCCACGCTGGCAGTCCGGTGGCGCTCCAAGCGTAGGGCACGGCACCGCCTTCTGCGCTTACAGCTTCAGCATATGGGAAGCCGATGACCGGTGTCCCGAGCGTTGGTGGATTCACGGTGATGACCGGACAAACCTGTACCTGGATGTCGCTCTCCCCGGCGCAACCTTCCGCATCGGTAACGCGCACGGTGACGGTCGTTCCCGTGCCGTTCGCCGTCGTCGGCGTACCGGAGACGACGCCCGCGCTGGAAAGCACGAGTCCGTCCGGAAGCGTACCGCTCTTGAGCGCATAGGTGTAGGGAGCCGTTCCGCCGGATGTCGAGAGCGGCTGCGAATAGGCACTGCCGATGAGGGCCGCAGGGAAGCTGCCGGGTGTCGTCGTGAGAACCGGACAGCGCGGATCAATCGTGTAGGCCCGGGTCGCGGAGCAGCCGTTGGCGTCGGTAACCCGCGCGGTGAAGTTCACGAGCGCCGTGCTCGGAGGAATGCCGGAGATTTTTCCCGTGGCGGCATTCAGCGAGCACCAGCCGGGCAGCGGCGCACCGACGACTTCAAACTGATAAGGCGCCACGCCGCCGGTGGCGCTGAGCGTCTGCTCATAGTTCAGGCCAGCGGTCGCGGGATCCAGGGCGCCGGGAGCCAGCGCGATCACCGGGCAGATCTGCAGCGACAGCACGCGGGTGCCGACGCAGCCGTTCGGATCGGTGGCCCGCACGGTCACATTTGCGCCCAAACCGTTCGCAAGGGTCGGAGTGCCGCTGATGACACCCGTCGCTGCATTCAGTGTGAGTCCGGCGGGAAGGGCGCCGGCGGCGATCTGCCAGTTGTATCCCAACCAGCTGGTCACCGGCTGCATCGCATGCGAGGGTCCGGACCATGCCAGACGTGCAACGGCCTGCCCCGAGTTCTCATAATACTCCACCCGCACCGGCACCACCGCGCCCGCCGTCAGCGTGATCGTTCCCGTATGCGTCGTGGGGGCCTGATCCTGCCAGCGGTCGATGATGAGCTGATTGTTCACCCACAGGCGGAAACCGTCGTCCGTGGTGGATTGGAAGGTGTGGGTGCCGCTGGCGGAAGGGCTAATGAAGCCGCTCCAGCGCACGGAGAATTTGTCGGCGGGCAGCCCCGCGCCCGCAGAGCCGCTGCTCCAGTCAAAGTCGATGGAAGCATCCTGGCGGGTCAGCACAAGAGTCTGGAAGTTCGCACCCGAATAGTACTGGCCGATCAGTCCGGACGCCGGCGAAGCAGCCAGTGGCAGGCTGTAGGCCTGCCCCACCTGCCCGGTTGGAGGCGACGCCGGTGTGATGCTGATCGTCGGACACACCGGCGGCAGCGTGTAGGTGCGGGAGCCCGTGCAGAGATTGGCATCCGTCGCGGTGACGGTGAACGTGACCGACGCCGCGTGCGTCGGAGTTCCGGAAAGCACGCCGGTGCTCGGATTCAGCACCAGCCAGGCAGGCAATCCGCTGGCGCTAAAAGTCACCGGCGTGGCGCTCGTCCCGGTTGTCGTGATCGTCTGCGCGTAGGGCTGGCCGATCTCCGGCGCGGGCAGGTTCGCAGGATTCAGAGTGATGACCGGACAGACCTTGATGTTCACCACCTTGTCCGCGTAGCAGGTGTCGCCGTCCATGGCCCGAATCGTCACGCTCGCACCGTTAACGCCGCTGGTGGGAGTGGTTGGAGAGCCGCTAACGATGCCACCGTTACCCAGGCTCAGGCCGCCGGGCAGCCCGCCGCCGACCGTGCTCCAGACATACGGAGTGGAGCTGCTGCCGGTGGCGGTCATCGTTTGATTGTAGGCCGCTCCCACAAGGCCGGGCGCCAGCGCCGACGGAGCGACGGCGATGACCGGACAAGCCCGGAAACCAAAGTCGATGGTATTTTCAAAACTCGTGCCGCCGGTGGAACCCGGCTCCGTCCCGGGAGCGAGCGTGAACAGCGGGCTGGTGACGACACCCCCCGTGCCACCGTTCTGAATGCCGTTGCTGTCGTTGTCTTCACCGTTGTCCGCCGTGTCGGCGGGTGACGCCAACGAGTAGGCTGCGGGCGGCACCGGCACGCGCACGCGGTAGCTGCCGGACGGCAGTGCGCCAAACTGATAGCGGCCGTCTGCGCCGGTCAGCGCCGTGGCGATCACGTTGTCGGCATTGTCGAGCAGTTGAACTTCGATGTTTCCAATTCCGGTTTCTCCGGCACCCGGATTGAACACTCCGTTCGCATTCAAATCGGCGAACACGAAATCGCCGACGTTGACGCCGTCACCGAGGGCGAAATCGACCGAGAATTCGGTGTTCGGATTCGTGTCACCATCGTTGACGGGTTCGGTGCCCGGTTCCAACGCGATGACGGGGCTGTAAATTGGCGTTCCCGGTCCGCCTGGCTGAAGGCCGTTGTTGTCATTGTTGACGCCGTTGTCAAAGGCCACCACCGGACCGGAGGAAGCGGGCAGCGAGGCGGGCGGCGTGACTTCGACGTAGTAGGTGCCGGATGACAGGGTGCTGAAAACATAGCCGCCGGAAGAAGTCGTCGTGATCGGAGGCGCGACCTGCACATCCGCTCCGGTCCCCGTACCGCCGCGCACGCCATCCGTCCCGGTGTGGAAAAGACGCACCACGGCACCCGCGACACCCGGTTCTCCCAAGTCCTTGATACCGTCATGATTGAGATCGTTCCAGACGGCGTTGCCAAGGCAGATGCGTTGATCGGGCGCGGGGATGCTGCGGAACAGGATGGAGTCCTCAAACCCGAACGGATTGTTTCCATACACCCCCATCGTGGTGCCGTCGGCGGAGATGCCATCCCCGCCGTTGTAGATGTTCCAGCCGAGGTACATGATGTCCTGGCTTGCATGGGTGTCCCCGATCAGAATGTCGAACACCCGGGTGTACAACTCCGTGGGCGAATCCCAGAGCGCGGCGAAACTTCCCGTGGCTCCGCTGCTGTAAACCGTTCCCAGCACCCGTCCCGTGTCGCTGATGGCGCCGACGATGCCGCCGAGACCGTCCTGCGGAAGCTGCAGTGGCAGATTGGTGCGGGCGCCGCTGAGCACGTCGTAAACAAACGGCACCGACACACCGGAAATGCGCTGGCTGGAGCCGATGTAGCGTCCGTTCGGGCTCACCCGCCCGCCACGCAGCGATCCGCCGGTGAAGGTCTTGATCGTCGTCGTCCACCCCGTCGTGGAATGCCCCTGCAGGACACGGCCCACGCCGGTGCTGTCGATGACCAGGAGAATCGTGCCGTCCGCAGAGGCGTCCAAAACTTCGCGTACGCCGGGAATGGACGTCCACGTCATGGTGTTGAGATTCCACCAGCCTCCCTGCGGCAGAACGGGTCCCGCAGGTCCGTCCGGATCCACCGTGCCAAAGGCGACGTTACTGTCCGCAGTGAGGGCGGCGGGCACGGCAGAAACGGAACCTCCGGCGTCGAAAGGCGTGGGCAGACGCACGGTCGTTCCGGCCACACGGTCATGGTACCACGCAAAGATGGTCAACTTCGATCCAGAGGCACCTTTTTCCTGACCCACCACGTTGCCGCTGTCATTCACATCCGTGCCGGAGGCGTAACCGTTCGCGGCGTTGACCTTGGCGATGTCGGAGTACTCGTAGGTCAGCACATTCGTGAGGTGGGCGCGTGTCGTCGCACCAAAGCGGATGCCGGTGATCCAGCGTCCGTTCGGAGACATGTTGAAAATGCAGCTCGCCTGGTTGCCGCCCTGACCGCCGAAGACGTCACGACCAAAACGCGTGACGACATATTCGTTTCCGACCGTCTGCAGCAGGTCTGAAGGACAACTGGCGATGGCGTTGGAGATATACAGGCGGCGGGTGACGCGCGTCTCACACCCTGACGAGTCGGTGATGGATATGACGACATCATTCGTCTGCGAAGAGGTCGGCAGGCCGCTGATCACGCCGGCACTGCTCATGGTGAGTCCCGACGGCAGGCCGCTCACCGCCTGATAAACATACGGTGCGCTGCCGCCCGACGCGCTGACCGTCGCCGTGTAGGAGACGCCCGCTGTTCCGTTCGGCAGTTGCGCCGGACTGACGGCGAAAGTGGTGCAACCCGACAAGCCGAAGTCGATGGTGTTCTCCGAGTTGGGATCACCATCGCTTGCGGACTCCGTTCCCACGGCAAGAACGAACACCGGACTGAACAACGCGGTGCCCGGGCCGCCCGGCTGCGAGCCGTTGTTGTCGTTGTCGAGTTGGCTGTCATTCGGGGAGGGCGTTCCGGTAGTAAAGGGCATGCCCGCCGGAGGATCGACCCGCACGAAGTAGGCTCCCGGCGCCATGCCTGCGAATCCGTAGATACCGGAGGCGTCAGTTGTCGTGGCGGCCACTTCTGCATCCGCGTTGACGCCGCCGCCGCCCACCGTGTTGTCCGCACCCGGCGTGAAGAGTTTCACCTGAACGCCGGGGATGCCGCTTTCTCCCGCATTGAAGAAGCCGTCGTTGTTGAGGTCGTTCCAGACGAGATCCCCCACGCGAAGCCGCGCCACTTCGAAATCCTGCCCCATGAGCAGTTCGTTCGGCTCCAGCTCGATGCTGATGTTGTTCGGAGCGATGCCGTCCGCGTCCATCCACGCGTAGTAGGTGGCCGGTGGCGCGTGCTTAATGGAATAGCCACCCGGGCGGAGGTTTCCAAAGCTGTAGGCTCCGGTGCCGTTCGTCGCGGTGGTGGAGGTGGCGTCATCCACCGTGCCCAGGATACCGTCGTTGCCGGCAAAGGTCAGTGTCACAGTGACACCGGCCAGCCCGGTCTCTTCCGACACCGCGATGCCGTCGCCGTTGCCGATCACGACGCGCCCCGCCACGCTGCTCAGCTGCTTCTGATAACCGAAATTCCTACCGCTCGAATTGAAAGTCAGCGCGTTGATGACGGTCCCGCCGTCCATGGTCGCGTCAGGATCACCCGTCTGCACATAGCCCTGTGAAAGCAGCGGTGCGCCATCGACCAGCACGGTCACTTTGGCTCCCGCCGATATGCCCGGGAAGGTGAAATTTCCCGCGCCGTCGGTGGTCAGGGCGAGCGTGTCGTCCGCTTCACCGTCGGAGTCCACGTCCACCAGCACTTCGATGTCCACTGCGGCCAAGCCGGGTTCCGCGCCGTTGATGAGTCCGTCACCGGCGACACCGCCCCCCTGCCCTCCGTCGTCCCACACGCGTCCGCTCACGCCGAATGTCGGCGTCGGGATGCGGTAGCCGAAATCCAGACCGCTGACAGTCCCCGCGCCGACGACCGTCGCCGTGGCGTTGCCGTCATTCGGAGCCACCGGGTCAGCCGTCGGCGTCGCATCATAACCCGCAGGCAGGCTGTCCGGACGCACCTTGATCAGGTAGGTGCCGTTGGCCAGACCGTCGTAGCGATACACGCCGTTGGCACCGGTAATGGTCGTGTCGAAGAGAATCGAGCCGACGGAGTTGTAGAGTTCGACCACCACATTCTTCAGGCCGCTCTCTCCCGCCTGGCGCGAGCCGCTGCCGTCCGAATCGGCAAACACCACTCCGGTCACCGCACCTGCGTGATCCCGGCCG
This sequence comes from uncultured Prosthecobacter sp., assembly GCA_964452755.1. Classification (GTDB taxonomy): domain Bacteria; phylum Verrucomicrobiota; class Verrucomicrobiia; order Verrucomicrobiales; family Verrucomicrobiaceae; genus Prosthecobacter. Next base: position 217,610 of record CAYVQY010000007.1, read on the forward strand.
AAATCGAGACCTTCAATCTCGTTTCCGCCATTCACTTCCACGCGATACAGACCTTCCGTGGTCTGGCGGGTCAGCAGGCCTGGAATGTCAGGGTCCGCCGCATCGTAGGCGACGACGTAGCTGCCGGGAACCACCAGGGCCGAAAAGGCACCACCGACTGCCGTGACGACTGTTTTGGACACGCCGCCGCCGGTAAGGCTCGTTCCGGAGATGTTCACGGTCACGCCCGCGAGGCCGGGTTCCCCCGCGCCGAAAATGCCGTCCGAATTCACGTCATGGAAGACATGGCCTTCGATCAGGGCGAGCTCGCCGAAGCCAAAGTCCGTGCCCAGCGCGCTGCCGCCGGCGGCGAGATCGACCGCGATTTCCTCACCGGTGGTCGGCAGCATGGTGTCGAACTTGCCTGCGTTGGGACTGGTCGGCGGCGCCGGCACATGCTGCTCCTCCACGCGCACCACGTAGCGGCCCGCCGGAAGATTGGTCAGCAGGTATCTGCCGCTCGCGTCCGTCGATGTCGCCTTCACGATGAGTTCCGTCGCGTCCACCTCTCCGTTCCCGTTTTCATCCGCATAGAGCGAAACGCCGACGGAGGCGATCCCCGGCTCGTCGTCCGCAGTGCCTGAAATATTGTCAGCGCCGTCGAGATCCTGCACGCCGTCGAAGTTGGTGTCGTAGAACACCAGGTCACCGATCGTTCCCGTATGATCGTAGCCGAAATCAACCTCGGTCACCGTCTCCGCAGCGGCGAGCGTGACACGGTTCAGTCCGGTCGTCAGGGAAAGGCTGGCGGGGCCGGCCACCAGTTGCAGCCCGGCGGGCAGGGTGGCGTCCACGGCATCCACGAGATAGCTGGCGGCGCCCAGGCCGCTGAAGCTGTACGCGCCGTTCACATCCGTGATCGCCTGGCGCATCAGCAGGTCGCTGCTTTCGAGGGTTCCGTTGCCGTTGAGATCGCGATAGAGGCGGATCGTGGCCTCGCCGACAAAGGGTTCGGTGTCACCGATCATCCCGTCATGATCAAAGTCGAACCACAGCGTTCCCGCCACCGACGCGCCATTGGGGACGGGAGGAATGAAACCGAAGTCGGCGTCGTCGATCTGCGCTCCGTTGGCTGGCAGTGTTCGCTGGAGTTCAGGCGACGTGGTGGCCACCCAATCCTTCGGAAGGGAGGCGAGATCCACACTCACGGTCCACGGAGCGCCGCCGTTGGACGTGAGGCCGAACACACGATATTTGCCCAGGCCGTCGGAAGTGGCCGTCTTGGTGATCGTGCCGTTGGTCACCGTGATTTTCACACCCGACAAGCCCGGCTCTCCCGCGTCCCTGACGCCGTTGGCGTTCGCATCGGCAAACACAAGGTCACCGATGCTTCCCTTCAAGCCCGTCTGCACGACCTGGCTGGGAGTTTGCGGGATGGCTCTGGGAGAGGAGGTGCAGGCCAGCGCCTGATAGTCCGTGTAGCCGGCGAAAGTTGCCGTCAGGTTAACTTCACGGGTGGCGGCTCCCGTCGAGGCGTCGATCTTCCAGAGGGTGTTGTTTGTGGCCGCAGAACCGCCGACGCCCGTCGTCGCCCGAAGCACTTCGGCAGAGTCAAAGTTAAGACCTCCGACATCATTGATTCCCGTGGTGGAACCGGCTATGACGATGCGCCCAATGTCCGTCACCGCCCCCGTCTGCGTATCAATCTTGACCAGACGGTCCTGGTCGGCAACTCCCGTGGTGGAGTCGTTGGCAACGGCGTACAATTCTCCCGTTCTCGGAAGGAAAGTGAAGTCGTCAATGTCATACAGCGGCGTGGGGAGCGCGTTGGTGCCCACCACGACGTAGTCCTGACCGGCGCCAAATGCGTCCTCCACATGCATGCCCGTTTCCGGATCGATCTGAAACATCACATCCAGCAGCGTGTTGGCTTTGTTGGCATCCTCGCGGCGATGGATGGCGAAAATCATTCCGGAAACCGGATCCATATCCATCGCGGTGATTTTCAGCACGGAGAAGTTCCCGAGCGCACCTTCGAGGAGATTGGTCGCGCTTACAGCCCTGCCGACCACCGTCTGACTGCCGCCCTGTGGAAAACCGTTGAGTTCGACGGCGTCGATTTCTTCATAGCCGGATTTCGCGGTGCGAATCAGAACCGATTTGACGAGGTAGTCCGTGGCCGGGAAGGAAACCTCGAAATATCCCGGAACGGTCGTGTTGTCGGAAGGGATCGAGAGCGCGTGACTCGTGCCATCCGGCTCGACGAGTTCGATGCCGGTGACAAAACCGCCGAGATAGGTTTCACGAACACGAACCGATGTGGCATGAACCGGCGTGGCAAAGCCGAGGTGGAGATATTCTGGATTGCTCGTGGTTGTCGCGGGAGACCACGCCGTGGGATAATCGCCCGCTGCAAAGGTGTCCGGTTCACCCAGAGCCTGGATCGCCCGCCAACTGTTGCCGTCCTGAGTCCACTCGCTGCTGAAGCCGACGACACTCGAAGCCCACTGGCTGACGGCGGACGAGGTGGCTCCGGGGGTGAGCAGGAGAATCCGGTCGGCACCGGACCCGACGGTGGCATCCCGGTCTGCAGCATAAAGCTGACCATCGGATGTCAGGAACATGGCGCGCACCTGCGTCGTGCCGGTGGCCCCGAGATCCGTGACGGTGCCGCCGTCCACTTTGATCAGGCGGTCGTCATCAGCACCACTGGTCAGGTTCGCCACCATGAAGCTGCCGCCAAACTCGTTCGTCTGAATCGTCGCCACGTTGTCCACGGAATCCAGGGCGCTCGCGTCGGAAACGCCGACTGTCAGTGTCAGCGGACGCGTGGTGATGACACCGTTGGAGACGGAAGCAGGAAAGCTTTTGCCCCCGGAGTTGAACGCCGGGCTGGAGAGCGTCAAAAGTCCGGGACTCGAACCGGCGGAAACATTGTAGGTCCAACTGAACGTCGCCGAACCTCCGGAGGGAATGTTGGCGCTGGCAGGCAGCGGGCCCGTCACGCGTGTGGCCGTCGTGCCGTTGGTCCCCGAGACGGACAGAGCCGGAGGAGACACGCCATTGATCTGTCCCGAACTCGACGAAACGGTCATCGTGACGGTTGCCGTGCCGCCGTGCATGACCAGAGATGGCTGGACATTCAGCTCCACACTCAGCTCGGTGGGCACCGATGCGCCAAAGTCCGTGATGGCGCCGCCCGCCTTGACGTTTGCCGGCAGACTGGCCAACGAGGACCAGGTGTTCGACGACGGGCTGTATCTCCATGCATAAGGGGTGCCGTCTCCGCGCAGGGCGTAGATGGTGGAGCCCGCAAACACGAGCGCAGCGCCCTCTTTCACGGAGCCGGGAGCGGAAGCGCGAACGCTCCACGAGTTCGTCGAACGGTCGTAGCGGTAAAAGTCCCTTCTGTCATCCCCGCGGAAAGCGTACAAATAATTGCCGTCGAAAACGAGGGCTCCTCCAGCTTTGATACTGGCGGGCACGGACGCGCGGCTGGTCCAGCTATTTGTAGAAGGATTGTAGCGGTAGAAGCTGTTTCTCCCATCGCCGCGCAGGGCGTAGATATAAGTTCCGTCAGTCGTCAATGCCCCGCCGTGCTTGACGTTGCCTGGCAGGGAGGCTCTGGATATCCATGCGTTCGTCGCCGGATCGTAGCGATAGAACAACGAAGTGCCATCGCCGGGCATGGCATAGAAATGGGGAGCGTGATAAACCAGCGCCCCGCCTTCCTTGGATTTGGCGGGAAGACTCGCCCGCGACGTCCACGCATTCGTCGCAGGATCGTAGCGCCAGAAGTCGCTCCTGTCGTCTCCGCGCAGGGCGTAGAGATGGCTGCCGTTGGAGGCAAGCCCCGCGCCCCAGTTCACCGAACCCGGAGCGGAGGCGCGCGCGGTCCAGTTTCCCGTGCCCGCGTCGTATCGGTAGAAGTCTGTTTTGTCATCACCGCGGAAGGCGTAAAGGTTCAGATTTTGAACCAGCGATCCGGGAATCCCCTGGGTCGTGCTGCCGAGATTCCAGGAAACCGACTGGCCCGTGCCTGTGGCGGACACATTGAGGCTGGCGGAACTCGCCTCGCCGAAGGTATAGCTGGCCGACGCTGCACCGCATGTGAAGTTGATGTCGCCACTGCCCGCGCCTGCATCCACCTGGTAGGTCCAGGCAAAGGTCTTGGTGCCGCCGCCGGCGACGTTCCCCATGGCGGGCGAAGGACCGCTGACCAGCGTGGCGGTGGCGCTGCCGGTGGAGTTCACCGTCGGCGTCCCGGGCACGATGCTCATGATCGTGGTATTGCTGCCCAGGGTCATGGTCAGCGTCACCAGATCGCCGTTGCGGCACAGGGTTTTCGACAAGGCCAGGCTCGCGGTCGTCAGCGGTGTGGCGGCGGCCGGTCGAAAGGCGGCCCAGTAGTTGCTCACGCCACTGCCGTTCACCCGGCTGTCCGTTCCCACCTGAAACCCGTCCGCCAGCAGCGCCTGGATGTTGTTGCTGGTGCTGGATGTGGACGTGCCGAAGAGGGAAGCGTCTCCCGTGAGCGAATCCGGCCGCATGACGGCGGCACCGGACGCGGAGCTGTTCAGCAGCACGAACGACGGCTGGAAACCGACATCGCTGATGTTTCGATTGTCTGATCCGTTGCCGTCGTAGAATCCCGTGGCGGTGATGCCGTTGATCGGCTTCCAAGCCACGTAGTGATACTCGGTGGAGCCGGCATTGCTGCCCGAGCCGACCTGGAAGCCGGATGACGTCAAGCCGGTGACGAGATTAGTCGCAGCGCTTCCACCCGTGAAAAGCAGCGACTCACCGTCCTCCATCACGTCCAATTTCATGACGGCCGCCGAAGAGTTTGCAGGCAGAACGAAGACGGTGGCAGGCTTGAAGCCCGGCGCGGTGATCGTGCGGGATGCAGCCCCGTTCCCGGTGTAGCTGCCGACACTGAGCGCCCCGCTGGCGGCCCGGAAGGCGATCCAGTCATAGCGCATGCCGTTGCTGTTCACGACCGAGTTGTTGCCGACCTGGAATCCGTCACTGAGCAGCGATTGGATGCGGTTGGTCACCAGCGAATTGGCCGTGACAAGTTTCGAGGCGTCTCCGGACATGGACGACGTCCGGATCACCGGCGACACGCTGCTGGCCCCCTTGATGATGACCACGTCAGGCTGGAAGCCGACTCCCGTGATGTTTCGATTGTCCACGCCGTTCCCGGTGTAGGTGCCGGTGACCATCTGCACGGCGGGATTTCCGGCCGCCCCAGCCATCCCGGGCTGGGAGACAAACGAATTCAGCGTGCCGCCCTGACCGGCGCTGACGTAGCTGGTGCCGGTGGGCACCGCGTCACTGACGGAGAGGTTTGTCAACGAATCCTGTCCCGCATAGTTCGGCGTGAGCGTGTAAACGATCTGGTCCCCCTGGATTGCCGAACTGCGGTTGGCCGCCTTGCTCAGCAGTTGCACAAAATAAAAGTCCGCGTCGGTCCTCGTCTCGCCGATTTCCAAGGCGAGGGCGATTTCCTCCACGCCGAGATGGTAGCCCGGCGGAATCGCGACGGAACCGGCGTCGAGCTTCACAATGTAACTGCCCGCCCCCAGATCTCCGGCCACGTAGCGCCCCTGGACATCCGTGACGGCGGTCTGCACCAGTTCGTTCGGATCGGCAAAGCCGTCACCATCCGCATCCGCATAAACAAGCACCGGCACGCCGACCACGGGAATGTCACCGGCGTCTTTGACGCCGGTGCCGTTGTTATCCAGAAACACCTCGTCTCCGATCGAGCCCGGCTGCTCGCGCCAGAAGCCAAAGTCGGCGCCGCCGTAGGTTCCGGCAAGGTTCTGAATGACACGCGGGTCCGCCGTGGTGGTGCGCACCGGTGATCCTCCCAGAGCCGGGGCGATATCCGCATCCGCTTCATCGACATCGACGATGTAGGGAAGATTGATCGCGAGATTGCCGAAATTATAGCTGCCGGCACCGTCCGTGGTTTGAGTGGAGAGCAGCAGATCCGATGAAGCATCCAACTTGCCGTTGGTATTGCTGTCCAGATACAGGCGCACGCTCACATTGGGAATAGCCGTATCCGTCCCGTCCTGGTAGCCGCCGTCCTTGCCGATGTCATTGAAAGCAACGCCGCCAATGCTGCCGGCACCACCCGGACGATAGCCGAAGTCCGCATCCATGCGCTGCTGGCCGGCCGCGACGGAAACCACCGCGAGATTGGTGCTGCCGATGCCAAGGCCGTCGAGGTCATACGTCGGAACGTAGCCAACCGGAAATCCCGAAGTGCGGACCTGGTAGGTGCCAGGAGATGCCACGCCGCCAAACGCATACTTGCCGGCTCCGTCCGTCTGGCGCGTGTCGATCATGGCGGTTCCCGCCGCATTCCAAAGCTGCACCGTGACGCCGGCAAGGCCGTCGTCTTCGGCATCCTGAACACCGTTCCCATTCCAGTCACGAAAAACGGTGTCGCCGACCCTCGCGCCGCCGACGTCCACCGGCGCCAGCGCCCCCGTGGACATGACCTTGCCGCCGTATTCGAAACTGAAGCTGTTGGTGTAGGTTCCGGTCGGCTGGGCGTCGCTGATTTTCGCGTTGAAAGTGATCTCCAGTTTTTTGCCCGCCGCGATGACCTGGCTCACCGTGAAGAGCGGACGGGCGGGATTGGAGTTGTTCGCCACGACGGCCCCGGTTGCAGCCGGTCCGTTGTTGATCTTGGCTGACACGATGTTCTGAAAGGTGAAGCCCTCGGGCAGATACTCGGTGATCACCATCGGCGTGATGCTTCCGGTCGTCCCCGCGTTTTCAATCACGAGCTTGTAGGCGACCGTCGATCCGGGCTGGGCGTTCCCGGGTGTCACGGTCTTGTCCGGGTAGAGCAGCGCCTGGCTGGTGATGTCGATGATTTCCAGCGTGCTCGCCTTCGGCGTCTGATCGCTGCGCGTTGACGCCGTGTTGACCTGGATGCCGCTCCCCTTGGCGCGCACGTTCAAGCGAAACGTCCGCACCGTCTGCGGAGCCATGCTTCCGACATTCCACACCAACGTCGATGTTCCGCTGCTTGGCTGGGGCTGGGCGCTGACAAGCTCCACGCCCGAAGGCAGCGCGTCTTCCACGATGACATTGGTCAGCGTGACAAAACCAAAATTGATGACCGTGAGGTCGTAAGAGAACGTTTCTCCCGGAGCCACGATGGGCTTGGACGCATGCTTGGCGATGAAAGGTTTGCCGGCGAGGTCGGTGGTCGTGGGTTCGTAGTAGCGCCAAAGGTGATCCTTGTTGTTGTACTCGCCGCCTGCGTCACCGCCGAAGGTGTCGGCATAGGATTTCAAAAAGCCGTCCGAATCGAACGGGGAACCCGCCTCTCCCGGCTCCTTGAGAATCTTGAGCTGCACGCGGCTGTACTCGGGACGGAAGAGCTCCAGGTTTCCCCACGCCATGCGGATGGCCTTCGGACTGGTGGTGTCATTCCAGCTCGTGGTCGGAGGCAGCGGATTGGAGGCGCTCAGGGCGAATCCCATCGTTGAGGCATCGACGCCGACAAAACCCAGCGCCGAACCGGACTTCCCGGGTTCGTCCCTCCCCGCCATGCTTCCGGCATACTGGATGCGCTGCCACGGCCCCATTGAACTGACCGAAAGTTTCATCCGGTCCGCCTTGCTGGCATTCGCATCCCACACGGACTTGTCAAAGTGCCAGGCGTAGCCGCTCTCCGGCCCCGCCACACCGCTCCCCATGCCCCACGGCGTGTTGCCGCGTTGATCGCTCGAATCCACCAGCGCAGCGGGAGATTTCGCCCCCCAGGCCAGCAACTGCTCCGCATCCCAGCGGGTGGTGGGAATCACTGTGTCACCCGAATTATTGGTGACGTAGTTGTCGGAGGTTGTACCAAGGTTGTTGTCAAAGCCTCCGGTCGTCACCCAGCTCTGCCAGACGGTCTTCGGATCCGTGGAGTAGAAGATCCCCGTGTCCGCATACACGCCGGCCATCGTGCCGCGCATGAGCCCCGTGGAGCCATCCACGGCGAAAGTTTTTTGACCGACGATGTTCGGTCCCAGTTCCAGGCCCTTCAAAGCGCTCTGCGCTTTGGCACCGCTCGATCCAGCGCCGAGGGACAGGATCGACTGCCCTTTCATCGCGATCGGCACAAACTTCCCCTTGCTGTCGATGTAGCCATACTGCGCTCCCACGACCTGGGTGCCCACGGGGACAAAGAAGGTGGAATAGCCGCCCGCTCCAGTCGGAGTGCCCACATCAGGCGTGGCTTTGATCACCAGGCCGACGGTGTCTCCCGCGCGCAGCAGTTGCTGCCCCGCCTTGGCACGCGCCTTGATCATCTCCAGCGTCACGTCATCGAAGACCAGATAATTCGTCCGCTGATTGAGATTGTGCGCATTCAGGCTCTGAAATCCGCTCAAGACACCCACCAGGCATGCAATCAGCGACAGCATCCCCCGACGACAGTAGGAGAATGCTGCTGTCATTTCCCCAAAACCGCCCCTCCGAGAGAGGCTGGATCGGGGGAATTGAGCGCTAAAAAGTGGCATGATTTTGGATAATCTGATTCATTCTAGCCACATCTTCCATAATTTCAATAATAATTGGTTTGATATTCAATATTTATTAAACAAACCCGAGCAAGCCCTCCCACACCACATCAACGTGTCGCCTCAGGCGACACCGCATCCTCTCATGGGTCATCGAAGCCGTCTTCTCTCCACCCGGTTCCTTTTGAACGATAAAAAACCCCCGCCCGCCCTCGACACCCCGCCGATACGCCCTATCCTCGCCCCCCTTCCCTTTTACAGCCCATGAGCAATAAAATCGTCCTCGCATATTCCGGCGGCCTCGACACCTCCGTCCTTCTTTCCTGGATCAAAGACACCTATCAGGCCGAGGTCATCGCCTTCTGCGCCAATGTCGGCCAGGACGACGAACTCAAGGGGCTGAACTCCAAGGCCAAAAAAACCGGTGCCTCGAAGATCTACATCGACGACCTCCAGGAGGAGTTCGCCAGGGATTTCATCTTCCCCATGATTCAAGCCGGAGCCATTTATGAAGGGCAGTACTTTCTCGGCACCTCCATCGCCCGTCCGCTCATCGCCAAACGCATGGTGGAGATTGCCAGGGAGGAAGGCGCCAGCGCCATCGCCCATGGAGCCACGGGCAAGGGCAATGACCAGGTGCGTTTCGAGCTCACCGCCGCCTCGCTCGCTCCCGACATCCAGATCATCGCCCCTTGGCGCGACTCCAGGTTCCGCAACGAGTTCCCCGGTCGTGCGGAAATGATCGCCTACTGCGAGGCCAAGAAGATCCCAGTGCAGGCCAGCGCCAAGAAGCCCTTTTCCATGGACCGCAACCTCCTGCACATCAGCTACGAGGCCGGCATTCTCGAAGATCCGTGGTTCGACGCCAGCGATCCCAAGTACAAGGACTACTTCAACACCCTCTCCGTCTTCCCGGAAGACGCCCCCGACAAACCTGAGACGGTGATCCTCGAGTTCGACGAGGGCAACTGCATCGCCGTCAACGGCAAGGTCCTTTCCCCGCTCGGCGTGATGAAACTGCTCAACAAGCTCGGCGGCAAGCACGGCGTCGGTCGCGTTGACATGGTCGAAAACCGTTTCGTCGGCATGAAGAGCCGCGGCGTCTATGAAACCCCCGGCGGCAGCATCCTCCAGTTCGCCCACCGTCAGATTGAAAGCGTCACCATGGACCGCGAGGTCATGCATCTGCGCGACGGCCTCATGCCCAAGTATGCCACGCTGGTTTACAACGGCTTCTGGTACGCCCCGGAACGCCTCGCCCTCCAGGCGCTCGTCACGGAGAGCCAGAAGCATGTCAGTGGAACCGTTCGCCTGAAGCTCTACAAGGGCAACATCATCGCCGCAGGCCGCAAGAGCGTCTTCAGCCTCTACAATCCGCAGATCGCCACCATGGAGGCCGATCCTACCCAGGCCTACGACCAGGACGACGCCACCGGCTTCATCCACCTCAACGGCCTGCGCCTCAAGACGAACGCTCTTCGCGAAAAAAAGAAGTAAACCTGTTTCCTGCATCCCGGGGAGAGTGCCCGCCGGCGCTCTCCCTGCGCTTCACCAGAGGGTAAATCCCGTCGCGGAAGCCTTTTTGACGCGGGGATTGAAAATCAGCGCCAGAGCCATCACGGCGTAAAGAAGATTCGCCAGACCGACCCAGACGGGCACCAGCGAGTGGGGGAGAAACGGACGGTGAGGCGGCTCGACCAGCGGCAACACGCGGTTCACAAAGAACACGCCCGTTGCCGCCCCGAACAGAAAGGTGATTGCCAGCAGAAGGCGGAAATACTTCTGCCCGTTCATCATCCCATACATCACCCCCAGGCTCAGCGCGTACCAGATGCCCGAGAACAGAAACCACCAGAAAATCTCGTGGAACAGGAACATCGCGATGACCGCGGCACCGATCACCATGTGCGCCCACATCAGCTTCCGGGCGAACTGGATTTCATCCCGGTAAATGGCACCACGGTAACGTTGGACGTCGAGCATTGAGCGCTAGTTGTTTGAAGGCTGGTCGGTTAGGTTGTCTTTCAAGATAACGGATGGCTTTTCTTTAGCGTCAAACCATGCCGATCCTTTAGCTAGTTTGCGTCCACAGTCGAGGCCAATGTTCGACACAATAAGAACATTGCTCACCTCGCCAAGGCTCCACACCGCCGCCGTGGACAGGCCGGAGAAGGAGTTTCCGCTTACGATCAGTCCGTTCACCCCATCCTCAAGCAGCAATCCGGTTCCCTCGTCGATCCCCATGGGCGTCGTCGCCTCCGCCGGCCGTTTGTCCAAGCCCCGACCGATGTAGGTGTTGCAGAAATTGTTCGCACTGATCGTGTTCCGCTCGGACCCCCCGGCCACCCGCACGGAAAACTCATGCGCGATGGTGAAGGTGTTCGCGCTCAAGGTGCAACCGCAGGCGTCGCGGAGATCTATGCCCCCCTTCAAGTGATGCGCGATCACATTCGAACTCAGCGTGATCCCGTAGCAGTCGCGGTCCAGAATGATCGCCGTGCCGTTGCACTCCTCGATCATGTTCCCGCTGACGACGGAGCCGTAGGTGTTCTCGATCACGATGCCATTGCCGAGGTGGTCGTCGATGTTGTTGCCGTTCATGCACAGGTTGAAAGAGTTCACGCAGCGCAGGGCGTCCTGGTTTTCCTCAAAGTGGTTCGCGTTCACCACGATATCGTGACAGTCGTCGATTTCCACGCCGCTCTTCTTATTGTAGGTGATGATGCAGTCGGCGATCCGCGGATCTTCAAAGCAGGATTTCATGTGGATGCCGTGACCGCCGTGGTGATCGATCGACACGCCTTCGAAGTAGATCTCCTGAATCCCCTCCGCAAACACCCCGTCCCCGCTTTTCTCGTTGCCGCTGATGCGCAGGTTCGCCATCTGCACCCGCCACAGCCGCGCCTTCTTGTCCTGATCCAGCGTGGAAGGCCGCAGGATGAAGGCCGGCTCCCCCGTCTCGTTCCTGTTGATCACATGCGTCGCTGCACCGGCACCGACGATGCATGTCTCCGCAGTCTTCACCTTCAGCGGAGCGGTGATTTCATAGTTTCCCGGCGGAATCGTCACCAACCCCCCGGCCTCCGGCACCGCATCCAGCGCCGCCTGAAGACTCGGATAAGCGCCGGCATCCACGGCCTTCGGCTGCGGCAGTTGCGCATGCACCAGCGTGACAAGAAACAACGGCAGGATCAGGAAGAGCGTTTTCATCAGGAAGTAACGCCCGCTCCCGCCGGAATTCGTCGCACTTTCCTCCTGCAATAGATACGGCGCTTTCCGCGTTCAATGCCCTCCATCATGATCAAACGCCTCACCTTCCTTTTCGCGGCAGCCCTTTGCGCGACTTCCGTATTCGCCGAGCCGAAGAAACTGCTCGTCGTCACCGTCACCACCAGCTTCCGCCACTCGTCCATCGAAACGGCCGAGAAGGTCCTTGCGGAACTCGGAGAGAAATCGGGAGCCTTCACGGTGGACTTCGTTCATCAGCCCGAAGGCCAGCCCAAGAGCCCGGGCCGCCCGCCGAAGCAGGGACCAAAGGAAAGCGCCGAGTCCTTCAAGGTCAAGCAGGAGGCCTACAGCACCGCGCTCGCCGCCTTCAATGCCGCGAACCAGGAATGGACTGAGAAGGTCAAGACCTACATGGCGGAGAAGATGGCCATCGACAAGATCAAGGGCTACGACGGCTTCGTCTTTGCGAACACCACCGGCGACCTGCAGTTCCCGGACCGCGAAGGCTTCGTGAAATTGATTGAAGACGGCAAGGCCTTCATCGCCATGCACTCCGGCTCGGACACCTATCATCCCTTCCGTGGCTACATTGACATGCTAGGCGGCGAATTCGAAACTCACAAAGCGCAGGTCGAAGTCCAGCCCATCCTGCACTCCCCCGCTCATCCGATCACAAAGTCCGTGCCGATGGGTTGGAAGGTCTTTGACGAAATCTACATCATCAAGTCCTTCGACAAGGCCAAGGTCCATGGCCTGCTCGGGCTCAACACCCATCCAAACTACGCCCAGCTCAGCCCCGAAGAGCAGAAGCAGGCCGACGGTCGCTACTTCCCCATGTCCTGGTGCAGGGAGTTCGGTGCCGGACGCGTGTTCTACACCTCCCTCGGTCATCGTGAAGACGTCTGGGATCCCACCTGGAAGGCGGACACCAACGAACGCAAAAACTCCCCCGAGATCGCCCACACCTACCAGGACATGATCCTCGCCGGCATCCAGTGGGCCTTGAAACTCACCGAAGGCACTGCGGAACCTGGAAACATTCCGTAACCCCCGCGCAAATCAGCTTTTTTGAAAACGCGAGTCCTTCCATCGGGCTCGCGTTTTTCATTCCTTTCTTGCCCTCGGCGGCGATTTCCGCTTCCATCCGCCCCTCATGAAATACGCCCTGCTTTCCGCCGCCCTGCTCACCCTTCTCAGTGCATGCGCCACCCCGCCTAAAGTCACGCGTGCGCAGGTCAGCGGAGCCGAAATCGTCAGTCTGCCCGGTCTGGGCATCGCCCTCATGCTGCCTCAGGAATGGCAGGTACAGGCGAAACGCACCGCCACCATCCCCCTCACCGCCGCCGCCGAGGGCGGCGACCTGCGCTTCGCCCTGATTCGCCAACCCCTGGCCCCGGGTCGCCTACGCGTCACCGATCCATCCTTCGGCTCCGGCGTGCTGCGCTCCATGAACGAACGCGGTTTCAGCCAGATCCGCCGCTCCCTGATGACGGAGGTTTCCGGCCACGACGCCTTCCTCTGCGAAGCCTCCGAGCCCGGCAAGTCCGCCTCGACCATGCACGTGCACTTCCTCCACGACGACAAGGCCTACACACTTGTCTTCAATTCCGACCGCAAGCCCGTCGGCCAGGTCGCCTCCGCACGCGCGATCCTCAATTCGGTCAAGATCACGCACTGAACCGGCCGGGCGGCTGATGGCGCAAAGACGATTACAAAAAGAATCGCAACGATTCGACCGCTCAATCGTTGAAGCGGCATGAAGACGCGCTTCTGCCTGCTGTTTGCCTGTGCCCTGTTCCCATTCACCCTCCAGGCGGACAACGAGGTCTACCGAACCTGGACGGATACGCAGGGACGAAAGCTGGAGGCCACCTTCCGCGGTATTGAGAACGGCAACGTCTTCCTCCAGATCCGCAGCGGCTATGTTTACCGTCTGCCGCTGGAGAAACTCTCCGAGGCCGATCAGCAGGCGGCCAAAACGCTGAAGCCTGAAGGCCTCGGCATCCCCGCCGATCCCAACCTCGCCCAGGCCGCCGCGCGCATCGACATGCTCGTCGAAGCCGGACTGAAGCAGGCTGAGCAGAAGCCCAATCCCCTCGCCTCCGACGAGCAGTTCGTCCGCCGGGTCTTCCTCGACATCTCCGGTCGCATCCCCACACGCGAGGAAACGCTCGAATTCCTCAACGACACCAGCCTCTCCAAACGCGCGAAGCTCATCGACCGCCTGCTGAATTCCCCCGGCTACAACAGCCACCTCTTCAACTACTTCGCCGACATGATGCGGATGACCGACTCCGCCAACAAGGTCCGCTACTTCACCTACCAGGACTGGGTCAAAGGTCAGATCGCCGACAACGTCCCCTGGGACAAGATGGTCCACGCCATGATGACCGCCGATGGCAGGCTGATCGAAAACGGCGCCACCGGCTACCTCCTCAGAGATGCCGGCATGCGGCTCGACAATCTCAGCCTCACGCTCAGCACCTTCCTCGGAGCCAACGTCTCCTGCGCCCAGTGCCACGACCACCCCTTCGCCGACTGGACGCAGCGCCAGTTCTATGAAATGGCCGCCTTCTTCGGTGCCACAGACACCTTCGGCGCACGGAAGAGCGGCAAGAGCGAGACCGCCTCCCTCATGCGCAAGGCCGTGGCCAGCCTGGACAACAGGAAACTCCAGCAGCAGGCCAAAAACATCGTCCGCATCAACGGCATGGCCGTCGAAGACACCGGTGTCAATGACCTGAAACTCCCTGACGACTACAAGTATCCCGACGCAAAGCCTGGTGCCCCCGTAGCGCCGAAACTCGTCACCTGGAGCGACGACAAGAGCAAAAAAGCCTACAAGGAAGTCGGCGGAAAGAGCGAGGCCGATCTGCGCACCCAGTTTGCCAACTGGATGACCTCTCCAGACAATCCGCGCTTCGCCATGACCATCGCCAACCGCATGTGGAAGCGCATCTTCGGCATCGGCATCAAGGAACCCGTCACCGATCTCGACGACCCGGATGCCAGCGTGAACCCCGCCCTGCTCCACCACCTCGCCGCTGAAATGGTCCGCGTGAAGTTCGACCTCAAACAGTTCATGCGTCTGCTCTGCAACACACAGACCTACCAGCGTGAGGCCACCAGCCGCGAACTCGCAGACGGCACCCCCTATTACTTCCCCGGCCCCATCCTCCGCCGCATGACCGCCGAGCAGGCCTGGGACTCCTGCGCCACCCTCGTCGTAGGCACCGATGTGGACAAATACCGCGCGCATCGCGGGCAGCAGTATGCCGAGGCCATGACCCTCGACTTTGGCAAGGACGCCACCCCGAAATCCGTCGCCACCCAGATCGAGACCGCCCTCTCCAAGGCCAGGAACTACGCCGGCAAAGACAAGCCCAAGGCCAAGAAGAAAAAAGCCGCGAAAAAGGCCCCCGAACTCAGCGAAGAGGGGGACGTGCTCCTCACCCCGCCCGTTCGCAATGGCATGGTCCTGGCCCGCGCCTCCGAACTCCCGCAGCCAGAGCGCGACCAGCACTTCCTCCGCATGTTCGGCCAGAGCGACCGCCAGATCGCCGACAGCAGCACCGAGGAAGGCAGCATCCCGCAGGTGCTCATGCTCATGAACGGTGAGGCTCAGCGCGTCATCGGTCAGGACGACTCCCTCGCCGTGAAGACCGCCGCCGCCATGGACAAGCCGGAGCAGCGCGTCGAGAGCCTCTACCTCAGCTTCTTCAGCCGCAAGCCCACCCCCGACGAACTCGGCAACGCCGTCGCCGCCCTCGGCAACGACCTCACCCTCCGCGACCTCACCTGGGTCCTCTTCAACGCCCGCGAATTCGTCTTCGTCGAGTAGTCCCTCCGCCCACCTCCACCGCCATGAACATTCAAAACCAACTCGATCCCCTTTCAAGGCGTGCCTTCTGCGAGCGCTGGGCCAGTGCCGCGCTTGGCGTCACCGTCCTCAATGGAATCGGCGGCAGAAGCCTCGGTGCCGAAAGCGTCGCCACCGGTCCCGGCTTTGGGAAGGCGAAAAACGTCATCTTCCTGCAGATGGTCGGCGGCATGACCCACATCGACACCCTCGACCCGAAGGACGGCCCTACCCAGGGCCCCAAGAAACCCGTCGGCACCAGTGCGGGCTTTCAGCTCGGCGGCATCATGGAGAACCTCGCCAAGCAGGCGGACAAGATCTCCATCATCCGCAGCATGAGCTCCAAGACCGGCGTGCATGCTGCCGGCCAGTACGTCATCCGCACCGGCTACGAGCAGCGCGGCACCATCAAGCATCCGAACATCGGTGCCTGGGCTCAGCACTTCAAAGGCCAGAGCCACGAGACCCTGCCCTCCAGCGTCTGCGTGAACCGCCAGCCGCAGAACGGCAACGGCTTCTTCCCCTCCAGCTTCGCCCCCCTACCCATCCTCGATCCCGTCGCGGGCCTGCAGTATTCCACCAGCGACGCCAGCCCGGAGAGCCTCATCAAGCGCCTCGTCCTCCTCGACCAACTCGACACCGGCTTCCGCGAACGCTTCCAGACCGCCGAGGTGAAGGCCTACACCCAGTTCTACGACAAGACCATCAGCATCATGTCCAGCACCGATCTTGAGGCCTTCAAGATCGCCGAGGAGCCCGAAGCCCTCCGGCAGAAATACGGCACCGGCAAGTTCGGCCAGGGCTGCCTCCTCGCCCGTCGCCTCATCGAAAAAGGCGTCCGCTACGTCGAGGTCGCCAAAGGCGGCTGGGACATGCACAACAACATCGACGACGAGCTCGACGACCACGGCGCCGACCTCGACGTCGCCCTCTCCGCCCTGCTCTCCGACCTGCACGAGCGCGGCCTGCTGGAGACCACCCTCGTCGTCCTCTGCTCCGAGTTCGGCCGCGGCCCCAAAATCAACGGCAACGGCGGACGCGACCACCACCCGAAGGTCTTCTCCACCCTGCTCGCCGGCGGCGGCGTCAAAGGCGGCTTCATCTACGGCGCCAGCGATAAGGAAGGCCACGCCGTCGCCGACAAGCAGGTCAGCCCGCAGGACTTCCTCAGCACCATCGGCTGGAGCCTCGGACTGCCCGTTGACGAAATCGTCATGTCCCCCAGCAACCGACCCTTCACCGTAGGTGACAAGGGCAAGGCGGTCATGGACGTCTTCGCGTAAGCCCCACCGACTGCGGCGCATCAAAAACCAGCGCCGCCAGTGTTGCGCTTCCTCTTCGGCACGCTCCTATGTGCCGCAGTGAATCCCGCGCTCAACGAACCCGACTCGCCCTTTGATCTGGCTCTGCGCCCCGGAGACTTCTCCGAATTCCACGGCCAGACCAAGGTCAAGGAACAGCTCCTCGTCATGGTCGAGGCCGCCAAGATGCGCGGAGAGGCTCTCGATCACGTCCTGCTCTGCGGCCCGCCCGGCCTCGGCAAGACCACCCTCGCCAACCTCATCGCCAGCGCCGTCGGCACGAAGCTCCACACCACCAGCGGCCCGCAGATCGAGCGCGCCGGCGACCTCGCCGGCATCCTCACCAATCTCCAGGAGCGAGACATCCTCTTCGTCGATGAAATCCACCGCCTGCATCCCAGCATCGAGGAGTACCTCTACCCCGCCATCGAGGACTTCCGGCTCGACATCATCATCGACCAGGGCCCCAAGGCCCGCACCATCCGCCTCGACCTTCCGCCCTTCACCCTCGTCGGCGCCACCACCCGCGCCGGCATGCTCACCTCACCCATGCGCAGCCGCTTCGGCATTCCGAACCGGCTCGACTACTACTCCACCGAGGAGCTGCAGCACATCCTCATCCGCTCCGCCCGCCTGCTGAATGTCGCCATCGAAACCGAAGGCGCGCACGAGATCGCCCGCCGCTCCCGCGGCACCCCCCGCGTCGCCAATCACCTCCTGCGCTGGGTGCGTGACTACGCGCAGGTGAAAACCCAGAGCGCCATCTCCGGGGAAGTGGCCCACGCCGCCCTCGCCATGCGCGACATCGACGAAACCGGCCTCGATGAAATGGACAAGCGCTTCCTGGAAGCCGTCATCGGCAAGTTCGACGGCGGCCCCGTCGGCATGAACTCCATCGCCGTCGCCGTCGGCGAGGACGCCAGCACCCTCGAGGACGTGCACGAGCCCTACCTCGTCATGCAGGGCCTCATCAAGCGCACCCCGAGAGGGCGCGTCGCCATGCCCGCCGCCTACCGCAAGCTCGGCCTCATGCCTCCCACCACCGCCCAGCAGGACCTCTTCTGATTCACCAGCCGGGGGACGTCATTCACTTCTTCGGTCGCGGTTCGGCGGGCACCCGGCACTCCATTCCAATGTTCCCGCCCAAATTGGCAAGGAGCCGTTTTTGCAGATCGAACTCACGTTCGCTTCTTCATTGGGCGGCGGGTGGACTCGCGGACCACGACAGCCGCTTTGCGGGAGCAGCTACCGCAGCTCGAAGTTCAGCGACGTGGCGCTGGCAGATTTGGTTTTCACCGGCTGCTCGCGATCCACTTCAAAAGGCTGCTGTAGATTGTTGCCGGCGAGGTCTTCGAGCAGCGGATCAACGACGATTTCACAGCGCCCGGGCGGCCACGCCTGCGTCGGCGTGAACGACCACGACCGGGCATCCGGCGGGAGATGAACGACTCCCTTCAATCCTTCATCGCCGCAACGAACCTGCAACGCGGAGTGCAGCATGGCGGGATCGAGCGGTTCGTCGAAAAGGAGGTGCAGGGGATCGCGCGTGCCGCGTGCCGGAGCGGTGATCTTCCAATGCTTCGGATCGGGACACTGGTGATCGGCTGCGGCGACCTTGATCGGAAACGTGAGCTCCTTTCCCAGCGGAGTGCCTTCCACCGAGCGCCACGACGCAGCGATCTTCAAGGTGTGCATCTCCCCCTCGCGGAGCACGGGGCCTTCGTCTGTGTTCAGATTGACGCCCGTTTTCTGCCGGCCGGGATGCAGCCAGAGCGTGAGCCGTTTCCCATCAGGCGACCACAGTTCCGTTTCGCGAAAGGCACCGGGCACGAGGCTGCCGTCCAGACGGTGCAGGCTGATGCGCTCAAGAAACACGCCCTGCTCCATCGGCTGGCTGAACCGAAGGTAGAACTTCAGCGCATTGGCCGGAAACGAGGCGTCGGAGGCCGGCATGGACACATGGAGAGCCTGAGCGTCGGGCCTGGAGATGAGAAGCGAGTGCGTGTGCCACGAACCGTTGGCGGCCTGCACCTCGACGCGGTAGGATTCACCGGCGACGAAGGGCAGAGTCGGCGCGAAGCGGACGATGCCACCGGTATGAGTGACACTGCCGAAGAGCGGCGTCTCCGCCCCGCTGCGGAAGACGCGCAGGTCGGTGCCGGGCGCCTCGACCCGCCCGGCGTCGTCCACGCGCAGCTCGTCGGCGCGGGCGTTGCCGCAAATCAGGACGATGAGCGCGAGCCAGCGTTTCACGGCAGCGCGGCCACTTCCAGGCTCAGGGTGCCTTCGGTGTCGCGCAGGACGACGGCCTCGGTGTTGCTGAGCTTGTCCACCTGCACGGCGCCGAAGAGCGCATCGACGATCTCGATGCCTGCCGGACCTTTGGCTTCCTTCTCGTTGCGGCGGACGGCGTTTTCGTTCGTCTCGGCGGCGTCGAGGTAGTCCATGTTGATGCGGGCGCCCCACATCTTGCTGGGACCGAAGGCGTTCTGCTTGAAGCGCTGGGTGTGGACCACGAGCCACTCCTTGCCGCTTTTGTCCTCGTAGCTGAAGAGATCCAGCGGGCGGTTGCCGCTGCCGAGCTCCACCATGCTCACGCCTTTGACCTGCGCTCCGCTCTGGATGTCATCGACGCGGAATTTCGCCACCGGCGTGCAGGCGAAGGCGCCGACGACAAAGGTGCCCTCCTTGGACTGATAGGGGATGAAGCTCTGGATCGGCGCCTTCGTCTCCCACTTCCGGTGCGCCACATGGTAGGTCTCCGCGCTGAAGACGCTGGCGGTCGCCCCGTTTTTCAGGGGCACGGGGATGGTGAAAATGCGGCTGGCGAATTCCTCGTTGCAGGTGCCGGTGGCAAACACGCGCGTGCCGTCGAAGGCGACGTCGGTGATGTTCGTGACCTTGCTGTTCGTGCCGCCGGGCAGGGTGATGCGCACCCAGGGCAGGGATTCGAGATTCAGCGGAGCGATTTTGCCGGCGGCATCGACCGTGACAATGATGACCGCATTGTCCGGGCGGCGCTGCACGGCGAGGTAGATGCGGCCGCTGGCGGGGTTCACCGCGAGGTCCTTCACCGTGACGTCCTCCTTCTTCGCGCCGAGACCGTCGGCGATGGCCGCGCCGACATCGGGCACGGTTTTTTCGAGAGCGGCCTTCGCCGGGCCGGTGTCGCCGGTTTGAATGGCCACGACGCTGGCCGTGGCCGGCTCGGCGACCAGCAGCAGCCCTTCCGGGCCGAAGCTGATGGCGCTGAGGGATTTGATCTGAAGGCCGCCCTTTTCGGGCGATTCGAGAAGCGCGGCGGAAGCGCCGAGGGCGGTGGTGAGCAAGGCGGAGAGGATCAGTGCTTTCATGGCGGTTGGGATAAGATTCGGCGCATGGTACGGGAATCGCCCGGCGAATGTCACGAACAAAGATGGGGGATTGCCTTCCTTAGCCGATTCCAGTAGGATTCATCTAAATTCTGATGTCCACATGAAAGCCAACTCATGGATCACAGCACCGATGGTCGTCACTTGCATCGCCCTGATGTGTGCTGTGGGAGTGACAGGGACCGCCGAGGCTTGGATCACCGATTGCAGCAAGCCGATCATTCTCCCCGAGGTGAAGTTCAAAGATGCGACCTTGGAGGAGGCCATTGCCTGCATCAAGAAGGTGGTGCAAAAGCATGATCTGTTTGGCAGTGGAAGCCTCAACGTCATTGTCCAGGGAGCTACCGAGGAGCAAAAGAAGAAGCGGATCAGCATGGATGTGCAAGGCATGCAATTGCGCAGTGTCTTTGATCAAATCGCCAAGATGTTGGATATGAGGCTTCGAATCGACGCCTACGCAGTGGTGCTGTTGCCAGCCGCCACTTCCAAAGTGCTTGTCACGCGCATCTACCGCGTCCCGCACGATTTCATTCAGGCGGGTTCAGCGGTAAAGTGAGTGTGAAATCGAAGTTCACACGGAGTTCATCGTCTGAGGCTTGATCTTTCGCTGAAAACCGGCGACCCGATGTCCGCCGCATGAAAAAGAAACCCACCGCAGCCCGTCCACCGGCGAAGCGCACCCTCTCGCGCTGGCAGTCGTTCAAGCGGCTGGCGCTCATCGCCTTCATGGGCGGATCGCTGCTCTGCACTCTGGCGGCGGCGGTGGTCATCGGCATCTACAGCAATCTGGCGAAGGAGTACGACCTCTCGAAACTCGGCCAGATGCCGGAGCGCACGATCGTGATGGATTACAAGGGGGAGGTGATCGGTCGCATGCACGGGGAGAACCGCATCATCGTGCCGCTGAGCGAGGTCTCGCCCTGGTTCATCAAGGCGCTGCTGGCACGCGAGGACTCGCGCTTCTACGACCACGGCGGCGTCGATCTCAAAGGCGTGGCCCGCGCCGCCGTGCGCAACCTCAAGGACATGCGCATCGTGCAGGGTGCCAGCACGCTGACGATGCAGCTCGCGCGCAACAGCTATCCGGACCTCAACGACCGCAGCATCCACCGCAAGCTCGTCGAAATGATGCTGGCACGCCGGATTGAAAAGGCCTGCACCAAGGAACAGATCATCGAGCACTACATCAACCGCATCTTCTACGGTCCGGGACTCTACGGCGTGCAACGCGCCAGCCAGGTGCTTTTCGGCAAGCACGCCAGCCAGCTCAACCTCAGCGAGGCGGCGATGATCGCCGGCATCATCCGCAGCCCGGTGCGTTTTTCCCCCTTTCGGAACTACGAAGGCGCCCTCGAGGAGCGCGACACGGTGCTGAAGCGCATGCTCGAAACCAAGGTGATCACGCCGGAGGAAGAGCTGGCGGCACGTTACGAGGACATCGCCCTGCACGCCCAGCCGGCCTTCCAAAGCCAGGGTGGCTACGCGCTGGACGCCGTGCGCCGCGACCTCGATCTCATCCTCGAAGAGCAGGAGATCGAAGACGGCGGACTGCAGGTCTTCACGACGCTGAATCTCGACCTGCAAACCGCCGCCGAAGAGGCGGTGGAAAAACGGCTTCGGGACGTCGAGAAACTGCGCGGCTACAGCCACGAAAAGAAGGCCGACTTTGACAAGAGCTGGAATGGTTCCGAGGAGATTTCCAGCACGCCGTACCTCCAGGCCGCGCTGATGATGCTGGACAATGAAACCGGCGCCATCCTCGCGCTCGTCGGCGGTCGCGACTACCGGCACAGCAAGTACAACCGCGCCATGCAGGGTGAGCGGCAGATCGGATCGACGGTGAAACCCTTCGTGTATGCGGCGGGCATCGCGTCAGGCTTTCTGCCCGGCACCTACATCAACGACGCGCCCATCCAGCGCGGTGAAATCGACGAAGCCGATCCCGGCTGGAGTCCGCAGAACTCGGACGGCAAGTTTCTCGGGCTCGCCACGCTGACCGAAGGCCTCGTGAAAAGCCGCAACACGATGACCATCCGCCTCGGCAACTACGCCGGGATCGACCGCGTGCTGGAGCTGCTGACCAACGCGGGCTTCAGCCGCCCCTCCATCCGCACGCCGCAGATTTTCATCGGCAACATCGGCGGCAATCCGCGCCAGCTCACCAGCGCGATCAGCATCTTTCCGAATCAGGGCCTCCGCCGCCGCCCCTACCTCATCGACCGCATCATCGACAAGGCCGGCAACGTCCTCTACCAAACACCCGTCCTCGAATCCGAAGTCATCACACCGAGCGTGGCCCACCTGATGCGTCCCATCCTCGCGCAGGTGCTGGATCGCGGCACGGGGGCTGCCGTGCGCAGCGAGCACGGTTTCAAGGAACCCGGCGGCGGCAAGACCGGCACCACCAACGACTACAAGGACGCGTGGTTCGCGGGCTACACCGACCGCGTGAGCTGCGCCGTCTGGGTGGGGCTCGACAAACCGCAGACCATCATCGAAGGCGGCTACGGCGGCACCCTTTCCCTGCCCATCTGGGCGGATGCGATGAAGAAGGCCGTCGAGCTGGGCTACAAAACCGAGGTGCCGAAGGTGCTGCTGCCGCTCACCACCGTCTCGCTCTGCCGCGTGAGCAGCCAGCTCGCCACCGACGACTGCAGCCGCGCCGGCACGGCCTACCAGGATGCGCTTCCTTACGACCTCGTGCCGCAGAGCTTCTGCCTGGAGCACCAGGGCTACGCCGCTCCGCAGCGCCCCAGCCCCCCGCAGCCCGCCCGGCGCGGTTTGTTCGATCACATCCGCGGCTGGTTCCGGTAGAGCCGGAGTCCGATCCAGGGAGTGACGGCTTCTAGCCATCTCATCACTGATCTATGACGCCAAGATGGCGTCACTCCTTGTTGGAGCCTAGGCCGCCATGCTCGCCCCTACTTGTCGGCCTTCTTTTTGGCCTTCCCCTTGCCCTTGGAACCGCCGTTGCCGGAGGTGGATTTGACCTCGGTTTCGGCGGCGGGGATGGCGGAAGCGAGCCGGGTCTTGATCTCGCTCATGCCGACTTCGCCGGCCACGTTGGTCCACTCGTTCGGGTCCTTGGAGTGGTCGTAGAGTTCCTCGCTGCCGTCGGCGTAGCGGATGTAGCGCCAGTTTTCGTCGCAGACCGCGTGGTTGCCTTTGCCATGGGTGCAGACGGCCACGCCGTCCCATTTGGCGGCGGGATCTTTGAGCAGGGGCATAAGGCTGGCGCCTTTGACATGAGCAGGCACGGGCAGGCCGGTGAGTTCGCAGATCGTCGGGTAAATGTTCATGTAGTCCACCGGCGCTGTGCTGCGCGTTCCGGGTGTGGTGACCCCCGGGGCGACGATGGCCATGCTGGTGCGGGTGGCGTCCTCCCAGAGGGCAAATTTACGCCAGTGCTCCTTCTCGCCGAGGTGCCAGCCGTGGTCGGTCCACCAGACGATGATGGTCTTGTCCTTGCGCGGACTTTGGTCGAGGCCGTCGAGCAGGCGACCGACCTGATCATCGAGGAACGAGGTCGTCGCCAGATAGGCCTGCACGCCCTTTTTCCACTGGTCGCCCTTCAGCACGGAAGCATGATCGCCGTCGGCTCCGGCCATTCTCTTGCCCGGGGCCGGGACATCATCGAGGTCGTTCTCCTTGGTTAGCGGCAGCTTGATGTCGGCGAGCGGGAAGCGATCGAAATACTCGCGCGGCACATACCACGGCAGGTGCGGCTTGATGTAGCCGAGCGCGAGAAAGAGCGGTTTGTCCGCAGGTGCGGTCTTGAGTTCGTTGATCGCCCAGTCCGTCGCCTTGTAGTCGCCCATTTCCGACGGCTTCGCGTCCACGGGGCCCCAGTCGAAGTGACCGCGGTCGAGACCATTCATGTTCTCTTCATGCGCCTTGATGCTGGGAAAAAGGCCCGTCCACTTCGTCCAGGTGTCGTCGCGGCCTTCGCTGCCGTAGCCGTGGTAAATCTTGCCGCCGCCGAGCGTGTTGTAGCCGTTGGCGAGGAAATGGCGATTGATCGTGATCACGTCCTTCAGCACGTCCTGCGCGGGATCGCCGTTGGTGTAGATACCCGTCTCCCAGGGGCGGATGCCGCTCATCAGCGCCGCACGCGAAGGATTGCAGGCGGGCGCGGCGCAATGAGAGTTCGTGAAGGCGGTGCCGCGTGCCACGAGACGGTCGATGTTCGGCGTCTTCGCCTGCGGATGGCCGCCGAGGTAGCTCGTCCAATCGTTCAGGTCATCGACGGCGATGAAAAGAACGTCCGGCTTCGAGTCAGCGGCGGAGACGATGGCGGCGAGGCAAAAGAACAAGGCAAGAAGACGCTTCATGGTGCGCCTTGAACGCGGCGTCTCTCTGCGTCTTGCAGCGCGATCCGCCCCGGAACTACTCCTGCGCTTCCAGCCGATACAAAGCGCCTTCCTGCGAGAGGATCACCGGTTCCCCCTCGGCGTCCGCCGTCACCAGCGTGGGGTTGAACTTGTGATCCGCAGACTTGCGGTGCAGCACGCCGCGCCTCACCGGCACGCCGGTGACGGGGTCCGTCATCAGCGCCCAGACGATGCCGTAACCCCAGTCGGCGAAGACAAACGAACCGTCGAGCTGCGGCAGCTTCTTCCCGCGATAAAGCAGGCCACCGACGATGCAGATGCCCTCCCCCCGCATGCGGGTGTAGGCATGCACCGGATCGGTGATGGTGATATTCGGCCGGTAGGCCGTCGCGTGAAAAACACTCTGCGCAGGACCGTCACGATCGCTCCAGCCGTAATTGGCGCCCTTTTCGACGCGGTTGATTTCCTCCCACAGATCCTGGCCCACGTCGGCGCACCAGAGTTGGCCGGATTTCGCGTCAAAGCTCAACCCCCAGGGATTGCGAAAGCCGAGCGCGTAGATCTCCCCGCGCACGGTCTGCTCCTTGGCGAAGGGATTGTCTGCGGGAATCGCATACGGCAGCGCCCCGCTGCGGCCATCGACATCGATGCGCAGGACCTTGCCATGCAGCATCCACGGATTCTGCGCGAGGCGATAAGGATCGTCCCGCAGGCCGCCGTCGCCGAGAGCGATGTAGAGCAAGCCATCCGGACCGAAGGCGACGTGACCGCCCCAGTGATCCGCCAGAGGCTGCGGGATCTCCAGCAGCACGCGCTCCGTCTCCGGCAGGGCGACGGGCTGATCGCCTGCGCTGGCCCGCATCTCGCTGATTACCGTGCGGCGCGGGTCGTTCTGCGAGTAGCTGAGGTAAAACAGCCGGTTCTCCGCGAAGCGCGGGTGAAAGGCGATGCCGTGGACGCCTTCCTCAAAAAGCACGATGCCCTTCATCCGCTCCCGGAAGTCAAGAAACAGGCGCCATTGGCCGTCCGCCAGCCGCACGGCGCAGAATTCACCGCGCTGCATGGCAATGACCTGCTCGCCACCGCCGTCGGGCCGCGTCGCCAGCATCACGGGCGAGTCGAACTCGCGCGTGATGGTGATCTTGCGCGATGCGATTCCAGAAACGGCCTCCTCCGGGATTTCCAGCGGTGGAATGAGCGGCGCGCCGGAGACGGGAGGAGTTTCGTCCTGCGTCCCGGCGGCGCAGGGAAGAACGGCCGCAAAAAAAGCCGCGAGCAGCCCGAGGCCGGGGGAGGAACTGTGATTCATGTGGGGACGCGTCCGAAACGCACGGACCATGCCACACAGACCTTCAGTTGCGATGAATCACTCAAAACCGTTCCGCAACAAGCGGGAACTCCGAAGAGTTCCGCTACATTGCCATCGACCGGACGTTTGAATCCGACCATGTCCTCCATCCTCCGCTCCACCCTTCACGGTGCCTTCGGCTTTGCCGCCGTGAGCATCGCCGCCTACTCGATCTGGGCCTTTGTCCCGCGCATCGCCGGCAGTGAGATCGGCATGTATGCGCTGATCGCGCTGGTTTATCTCGGCGGTGCGGGGCTGGCCTTGTGCGGTCTCTTGCAGGGTGAGCAGCGGCTGGGGCGCTTTTACCGCATGTTTTTGCCCGCTTTCTTCGGCTACGCGCTGCTGTGGAGCCTTGCGTGGTTCGTGGTGAAGGGGCGGCCCGGGGAGTGGCTGGGAGCGGCGGCGGGCACGCTGTTTTTTTCCACTGTGTGCTGGCTTTGCCTGAAACGCCCCGCCGGGTTCTGGATCGGGACGCTGCTGCTCTTCGTCCTGCACACCGCCGGCTATTTCCTCGGCGGAAAATGGATGTACGGGCTGCTGGACGCGGGGATCGAGGGCTGGGCAAAGCCGCAGGTCGCCATCGCGGCGAAACTGGGCTGGGGACTCTTCCACGGGCTGGGATTCGGGGCGGGAATCGGCTTCGCACTGGGGTGGTGGCAGCGTCGGGCGTGATAAACTGCATCCCCCTGTTGCACTCCCCCCTCCACTTGCCATGAGTGGCCGCCTCCCACCACAGAATGAGCGACCCGATCCGGCATGAATGCGGCATAGCCGTCGTGCGGCTGAAAAAGCCGCTCGGTTATTACTATCAAAAATACGGCAACGCCCTCTACGGCTTTGACGCGCTGCAGGCGTTGATGATGAAGCAGCGCAACCGCGGCCAGGACGGCTTTGGCATCGGCTGCACGAAGCTGGGCATGCCGCCCGGCCTGCCCTACATGTTCCGCGAGCGCAGCGCCGAGAGCGTCGAGCAGATCGGCCAAACCTTCGACGACCTGCGCAAGGATATGAAGCGCATCGCACGCCGCATCGACAAGCAGCGCAAGGACGAGCGCGACCAGGAGGGCAAGGAGTTCGTGCCGTTCGAGGAGGACCCGGAGGCCATCAAGCGCGAGTTCGAGATGGCGGGGGAAATCTACATCGGCCACCTGCGCTACGGCACCAGCGGGGACTTCGGCAAGGCGGCCCTCCATCCCTACCTGCGCCGCACCTCCTGGCCCACGCGCACGCTGATGGTGATGGGGAATTTCAACCTGACCAACACCCGCGAACTCAACCAGATCATGATGCAGCGCGGGCAGCATCCCGTCTTCAGCACGGACACGCAGAGCGTGCTGGAGGAGATGGGCTTCCAGCTCGACGAGGCCCACAACCGCCTCTACCACAGCATCCGCGACACTGGCGTGCCGGGCGCGGAGATTCCCTCCCACATCAGCCAGCAGCTCGACGTCACGCAGTTCATCCGCGACTCCGCGAAGCGCTGGGACGGCGGCTACGCCATCGTCGGCGTGGTGGGCAACGGCGACCTCTTCGCCATGCGCGATCCGAACGGCATCCGCCCCTGCCACTACTATGAGAACGACGAGGTCTTTGCCATGGCCTCCGAGCGCGTCGCGCTCATGTCCGTCTTCGGTGTCACCGAAAACGAGATTCAGAAACTACCGCCGGCGCACGTCGCCGTGGTCAAGGCGGACGGCAATATGAGCGTCCTGCCCTTCACCGAGCCGCGCGAGTTCAAGCCCTGCTCCTTCGAGCGCATCTACTTCTCCCGCGGGAACGACTCCATCATCTACCGCCAGCGCAAGGCGCTGGGAGAGCAGCTCGTGCCGCAGGTCGTGCAGACCATCGACAACGACTTCGAGCACACCGTTCTCAGCTTCATCCCGAACACCGCCGAAACCGCCTACTACGGCTTCCTCGACGGCCTGCGCAAGGCCCGCCGCGTGGTGGTCAAGGAGGCGCTGGTCGAGATGCTCAAGGACGGCAAGTTTGACGCCGAAGACGAGGCCCGCCTCGATGACCTCGTGCTGCGCAACTGGCCGCGCGGGGAGAAGATCGCGCTCAAGGACCTCAAGATACGCACCTTCATCGCCCAGGAGACGGGGCGCGACGCGCTCGTCTCCAGCGGCTACGACATCACCTACGGCGTCGTCACCCCGGAGGACAATCTCGTCGTCATCGACGACTCCATCGTTCGCGGCACCACGCTGAAGAGGAGCCTGCTGCGCATCCTCGCGCGCACCAATCCAAAGCGCATCGTCGTCTGCTCCACCGCGCCGCAGATCCGCTACCCCGACTGCTACGGCATTGACATGGCGGAACTCGGCAAGTTCATCGCCTTCCAGGCCGCCATCTCCCTGCTGAGGGAGCGCGGCATGTCCCACGTCGTCTGGGACACCTACGACGCCTGCAAGGCCGAGCTCAGAAAGCCGAAGGAGGAAATGCGCAACGCCGTGAAGGCCATCTACGCGCCCTTCACCGACGAGGAAATCTCCAGCAAGGTCGCCGCCATGATCAGCCCCGAGGAAACGACGTGGCAGGGCAGCGTGGAAGTCATCTACCAAAGCATCCCCGGCCTGCACAAGGCTCTCGGCAGCGAATTTGGCGACTGGTACTTCAGCGGCGACTACCCGACACCGGGCGGCTTCTCCGTCGTGAACCAGTCCTTCATCCTCTACTGCGAGGCGAAGGGCGGGCGCGCCCACGAAGCCCTCCTGTGAAGCCGCGCTAGCGGAACCGCGCGTGTCGCGGGTGATTTTTGCTTGTCGAAAAAGCCGTTCACTGTTCTCTGTTAACTGTTCGCCGTTGCCACCCGCCGGGCAAAGCCCGCCAACTGTGAACCGAGAACCTCCAACCGAGAACTCCACTCCCATGCCCCACGTCGAAACCAACGGAATCAAAATGTTTTACCAGGAACGCGGCAGCGGCGAACCGCTCGTCTGCATCATGGGCGTGACCGCCCCCGGCGGCGTCTGGGACGCCCACGCGCAGGCCTGGGAGCCGCATTTTCGCTGCATCCTCGGCGACAACCGCGGCGTCGGTGAGACGGACAAGCCCGCTGGCCCCTACACCACCGCCATGATGGCGGACGACTACGCCGGCCTCATGGACAATCTCGGCATCGCGCAGGCCCGCGTCGTCGGCTGCTCGCTCGGCAGCGTCATCGCCCAGCAGCTCGCCCTGCGCCACCCGCAGAAGGTGAAAAGCATGATCCTCATGTGCACCTGGGCGCGGCAGGACCGCTTCGGCCTCTACACCTGGCAGCACCTCATGAAGTGCAAGGCCACCATGCGTCCCGAGGACTTCATGCACTACGTGCAGATGCTCATTTTCACCAAGCCCTGGTTCGACAACGACGACTGCTGGGAAAACATGCAGCAGGGCCTCAAGGACGCCGCCAACAATCCCGCTCCCCAGCCCGTGCACGCCATGGAGGCGCAGAGCGCCGCCGCCATCACCCACAACACCCTCAACGAACTCCACAACGTGAAGTGCCCCACCCTCGTCATCGGCGGCAAAAACGACGTCTTCACCCCGAAGTGGATGAGCGAGGAAGTCGCCGCCGCCATCCCCGGAGCCGAGTTGCATCTCTACGACGACGCCGGCCACGCCTTCCACTGGGAGCAACTCGCCGACTTCAATCCGCGCACCACCGACTGGCTGCTGAAGCACTAGCCGGCTGCCGCCTGCGCAGCTCCGCTTTTCCGACCGCTGACCTCTCACCGGCGCCTCACCTGCTGGCGGCGTCCGGCGCGGGCGGACTTTCATTGTAGCCTTCGAGGATTTTTTGCATCTCCGCGAGCTGCGCGACGGCGAGGGCGAGGTCGTTGTCGATGAAATCGCGAAGGGAGTCGAGGGTGCGCGTCATGGGGTCCACGGCGCGGTCGTACTCCCGCGCCCAGGCCTTGGTGCGCCGCAATTTTTCCTCCGCTTCATGGAGGGCCGCGCGCGCTTTCCGCACGGCCATCTGCTGCACCACGGGGGAATCGATGAATTCGGAGAGGCGGGCGCTCATGAGCTCCGCATTGGCCTGCTCCAGCAGTTTCTGCTGCCGCCTGATCTGCGCCGACCAGTAGGCGGGCTGCTCCAGTTGCAGCCAGTTGCGCGTCTTTTTCACCGCGTCCTGCGCCGCGTTGATGGCCTGTCGCGTCTTGCTGATGAAGACGATCAGCGCGGAGCGGAAGGACTCCAGCGAGTCAACGTCGGTGATGCGGGCTTGGTCGGCCATCGGGGTCAGCGCTGGTTGAGGTAGTCCTCAATGCGCTGGGCCTTGCGCAGGAGGAAGGGCGTGTGCTGCTCGGACATCTCCATGAATTTCCTGATGGCCTTCATGGTGGCGGTGAACTCCGCGCCGAACTTCTCGTGCTCTGCGTCCTGCCAGGTCTCCCCCAACGCGGAAAAGCGGCTCTGCAGCGAGGAGACGCGCTGCTGCATGTCGGTGTTGAAGCGCTTCAGCTCCGCCGCGAAGCGCCGGACCTCCTCGGGATTCATGATTGCCTGGGCCATGCGCGGAGTGTTGTCCGCCGAAGCCGGAATGACGAGTCCTTTTCCGCCGGAATCGGAGAAGCGGTCGTCTTGGGCGGAATTTTTCATCGCGCGACCGGCACGACTCGCCATCATCGGGCACACTCATGCTTTTCGCCCACTACCTGCACGATCTCAGCCCGCACCTGATCAAGATCACGGACAGCATCGCCGTGCATTGGTATGGACTGGCCTATGTCCTGGGTTTTTACCTCACCTATCTGGTCATGCTCTTCCTGGCAAAGCGCGGCCTTTCGGAAATCAAACCGGATGCCGTGGCGGACTTCGTCACCCTGGTGGCGCTCTTCGGCGTGGTGATCGGCGGACGCATCGGCTACATGCTGCTGTACAATTTTGACGAGTTTATCCAGGCGCCGTGGATCTTTTTCCTGCTGAACCAGGGCGGCATGGCCAGCCATGGAGGCATTGTGGGCGTGGCGCTTTTCTGCCTGTGGTATGCGCGGAAGCACCACATCTCCTGGACCGGGATCGGTGACACGCTGGTGTGCGGAGCGCCGCTGGGAGTGTTTCTCGGACGCATCGCCAATTTCATCAACGGCGAACTCTTCGGCCGCGTGACGAACGTGCCTTGGGCGATGAAATTTCCCACCGAGATGCTGCACGAGGATTTTTACCGGCAGGGCGGCCAGCCTGGGCTGATTCCCGAAGGCCTGCGCCACAGCCCGGAGATCATCGCGTTCTTTGAGCAGCAGCGCGGCGGTCGTGCGGAGCTGGAGGCGGTGCTGCATCCGCGTCATCCCTCGCAGCTCTACGAAGCCCTCGGCGAGGGGCTGTTTCTCTCTCTGATCCTGCTTTTCATCCGCGTCCGATTCCCCCGCCTTCGGCAGGGCATCATCACCGGCCTGTTCTTCATCCTTTACGCCGTCGCCCGCATCGCGCTGGAGTTCGTCCGCCAGCCGGACAGCGGCTCGGAGTTGATCGCCGGACTCACGAAGGGGCAGTTCTTCTCCACCTTCATGATCGTGATCGGCCTGCTGTTCATCGGTCACGGTGCGAAGTGGGGCAAGCGCCCGCCGGCGGCGGCCTGATCACTTCACGTCGAGACCAATGTCGAGATCGAAGGTGCCGTCGGCTGACGGGGTGGCGGCATGCAGATCCAACTCGTATCCGCGCTGGAGTCCACTATCGGAAGAGTCAGTTCCCGCCTCCATCTCGCCCACCGTGAGCTTGGCATGCAGGCCGGGCCGCGTGACGACGACGGGCATGGACATCACGTCGACACCGTTCGACGACAGCAGATGACGCAGGGCCGACTGCACGGCTTCCTTTTGCATCGCTCCAGACTGCTCCACGTCAAAGGGGGCTGGAAAGAGGTCCCTTATCGCCGGGTCTGTGGCGGCGGCATCGCTGACTTTCAGCAGGCGCGTGGAGAAAGCCACATTCCCGTCCGGCAAGATCGCCGGGGTGATCATCGCCAGCCCGTTGCTGTCCCGGCTGATTTGCCAGAAGCCGATGACCGCTAACTCGCCGGGCCGCAGACGGACCCGCGCCTTCGTCTTGAAAGGCAGCGGAGTCTCCCCCTCACGCGCGACGGAAAAGATCTCTTCGTAGAGAGGATCGAGGTCTTCCGAACCGGAAGACTTGCCCTCAACCTTGAGCCCGGCAGTCTCCATGGGATTTTCCACGACGGGAAGCGGACCTCCCTTTCGCGCCCACAGAAGCATGACCATGAGCGCCACCAGAGAGGCGGAAAGAATGATGCGGGCGCGTGCTGGCATGCGATGCCGATGATGCCGGGCCGTTTCCGCGCTCACAAGCATTGATTTCCTGCATCCAACACACAAAAACCGAATCAAGCGACGTTAGGCAGGTCAAACACCTCATGCCAAGCATGCCTGAATCTTTTGACTGGAAACGAACCTTTGAGCAAGTCGCGCCGCAGCTCGTGCTGTATGCGCGGCAGATCGTTGACTCCAAGGCGGACGCCGAAGACGTCGTCCAAATGGCCTTCGTGCGCTGGTGGCGGCGTTTTCCGGACGGTGACAGCGCCCACATCCCCCTGCTCTACGCCGCCGTCCGCACCATCGCGCTGGACCAGCGCCGCTCCGACACGCGCCGGGTGAAGCGCGAGTCGAAGGCCGACATCGCCCTGCCGCACGAGAACGCCCCCGCCTTTGACCCCCAGCCGGGGCAGCAGGAAATCGCCTCCATCGTCGAGGAAGCCCTGAAACGGCTGCCCGGCCAGCAGCGCGAGGTCGTCACGCTCAAGCTCTGGGGCGGCCTCACCTTCAACGAAATCGCCGCGATGACCGGCGAATCCATCAACACCGTCGCAGGCCGTTACCGCCACGCCCTGCAAACCCTGCAAAAGAAACTTGCCCCGCTGAAGGAAGACCTGCTCGGCGAGTCCGCACCGCCCGCCATCAACGTTCTTCAATTTCCCAACGCCCGGGAGGCCCTGTCATGAACGAAGATCCTGAAGAAACCCGTCTTGAAAACGCGCTGCGCCGCCTCGCCCCCGCAGCCCCCTCCCCCGCCCTCACCCGGGGCGTGGACGAGGAGCTCAGTCTCGACATGAACTGGCTCGGCGCCCCGTCGCGCCCGCAGCGCCGCAGCGGCTGGCTGCACTCCGCCGGCTGGGCCGCACTCGGTGCCGCCGCCGCTGTCACCGTCATGAGCTTCCTGCCCGGCACCACGCCAGGGACACCCGGCACCGGCGGCATGGCAGCCACGCCCATGGTCCTGCCGATTTCCACCATCCGTGAATGGGAGGACGTGCGGAACGAGGGCATCCACTACAGCCTGGAGAACGTCCCGGAGCAGCACCTCCGCGTCCTCGCCCGCGAGCGCCAGACCTGGATCGACCCCCGCGACGGTGCCGAGATGACCGTCGAATACCCGCGCGAGCAGAAGGTTGTGCTGCCGGTCTCCTTCCAGTGATTTTTCCCCCTCCAAGACCTGAAGCCAATCCCCACCATGAAATCCCACACCTCTCTTCTCCTCGCCCTGCTGGCGACGGCGCCGTTGAGCGTCCTGCGGGCTGAAGGAAAAACCGAATCCGCGGCGGACGGCACCTCCGCCGCCGTGACCGAAAAGGCCGCCAAGCCCGACAAAGAGTCCACTCCGTCGAAACCCAAAAAACAACCGGGCGAACGCAAGCCGGGCCCACAGGCACCGCACCTGAAGCAGGACCCCGTCCCCTACATCGGGGTCATGACCCGCGAGGTGCCGCCCGAACTGCGCTCCCACTTCGCCCTGCGGCCCGGCTTCGGCGTGCTGGTCGAGGGTGTCATGCCGGACTCTCCCGCCGAAAAGGCCGGACTCAAGTCGCACGACATCCTGCTCAAGCTCGACGACCAGCATCTTGTCAGCATGGAGCAGCTCGTCGTACTCGTCCGCGACCACAAAAAGGGCGACGTCGTGAAGCTCACGGTCATCAGCGGCGGGAGCGAGTCGGAAATACCGGTGACCCTGGGCGAGCACGTGATGCCCGCCATGAGCACCCGGCCCTCGTCCATGGGCGGCCCGCCCCGGGATTCCTTCATGCCGCCCGGCATGCCGCAGGGTGGCGTGCACGCCTTCCATTTCCCCCCCCAGGACTTCAAGGAGCAGATGGACCGCTTCCAGAAGGAGATGCGCGACTACCAGCGGCAAGTGCAGGAGTGGGCCCGTGACGGCGCCAAAGGCCCCATGCCCCAGCCGCCGGTGTTTCATCCGCCGCCCGCCCTCCGCCCCGGCCACCACCACGGCAAGGATGCCGCCGCGACCACCGCCGCCCCGCCGCCGGTCGCTTCCACAGGTCCGGCACTCATCAGCCAGTTCAGCATCAACGAGACGCACGCCGCCTCCTCCGTGACCCGCCGCGACGACAGCGGCGAGTACACGCTGAAGCGCGACGACGGCAAAGCCGTCTTCACCGCGCGCCCCAAAGGAGGCACCGAACAGATCTGGCCGGTCAACACCGACGCGGAACGCGCCGCCGTCCCCGCCGAGTTCCGCGAGAAACTGCGCCTGATGGACGGCCCCGGCAGCGGGGTCCGGATCGAGATCAAACCCGCGCCTCCCGCCAAAGACGGAGACGCCCCGGTGAAACCCGACGCCCCGGCTTCGTCCGGCGGCACCATTTGAGTTTCTCGGTGCAAGAAAAAAGCTGCGAAGGCTCACGCCCTCGCAGCTTTCACATTTTCACGACCGGCGGATCACTTCGCCGCCAGCGCTTCCTTGATCGCCGCCATCACTTCCGGCGCGTCCGGCTTCGTCTTCGGCTCGAAGCGCTTCAGGATCGTCCCGTCCTTGCCGACGAGGAACTTGCCAAAGTTCCACTTCACGTCTCCCGGGAACGGTGACTCGGGACCGCTGAGAACCTGGTAGAGCGGGGACTTCTCCGGGCCCTTGCACACCACCTTGTCGAACATCGGGAAGGTGACCTTGTACTTCGTCGAGCAGAACTCCTTGATCTCCTCGTTGGAGCCCGGCTCCTGCTTGCCGTAGTCGTTGCAGGGAAAGCCCAGCACCGCGAGGCCGTCCTTGGCGAACTCCTTGTTCAGCTCTTCGAGCTGCTTGTACTGCGGCGTGTTGCCGCACTTCGAGGCCACGTTGACGATGAGCATCACCTTGCCCTGGTAGTCCTTCAGGGAGGTTTCTTTGCCGTCGATGTCCTTCAGCGGGACGTCGTAAACGGATTTTGGGGCGTCCGCGGCGCTCAGGGCTGCGGCGGTGAGAAGGGTGAAGGCGAGGCAGGTGATTTTCATAGGACCACCATCAACGCCCGAAGCCCAGCGCCTGTTGCGGCGTCTCCGAAGAAATCTCCCTGCGGCAGCATGCCACCACTCAGCAGGCGGACTCATCCCGGCGGCACAGGCTGCAATGCGCACACTGGGCGCAGAGTTCGCAACTTGCCTGGGCGGCACCGGGCGCGCGGGGGTGGCACTGGTCGCAGTGAATGCAGAGCATGCAGACAGGCCGCGGGCTGCCGGAGCGGGGCGGCAGGACGGGCGACACGCCGGCCATCCTTCCGCAACTGCGGACGGGAAGATGCATAGGACTGGCGGGCAGCGGGAGGGACATGCGGGCAGGAGAGGAGCGTGTTCATCCCTGTTATACCGGTTTTGTCCCGGGTGGTTACAGTGGCAGCGGCAGTATTTTACCGAAACTCAGGGCACCGCGGCTGACCGCGAGCGTGCGGACAGGAGCCAGCGCATTTCCGCGACGAGGTCGGGGGAGTAGAGCGCGGCAGGGTCAAAGACACCTTCTCCGGCGGCGGGATCAGCCCACGCGCGGAGGTAGTCGTAGAGATGGGTGATGTCGCCACGCGGGTTCATGGCCATCTCGGTGACGAGCCGCTCGGCGACGGCACGCACGCGCTCCCGGTCGGCATCGGTCGCCTGCGGAAAGGCGGTGGAGAGAAAGTGCCGTTCGAACAGCATGCGGTAGAATTGCCGGACCAGCTCCCGCAGCGGCTCGCGGCAGAGGGCGTAGTCCTCCGCGAAGGCGCGGCCGGAGTCGCCCTCCAGCACGGCATTGAAAGTGACGAGCCAGGAGGGGTCGGAGAGGAAGACCTTGTTGAAGGCGGCCTGCGCATCGGCGCTTTCTTTGCGGGAAAGGTGTCGCCCGGCCAGGGCGGTGAGCACATCCCCCGCGCTGCGCAGGTCCCAGCTCCGCGTGAGGCTGTGGAGCACGACGCTGTCACACAAATGCATGGGGTGCTTCATGGTGACGGTGCGGGCGACTTCGAGCCCTTTCCGCCACGCGCCCTGCGCCTCATCCTCGGCGCCCTGCATGCGCAGCAGCATGCCCTCCAGCAGCCAGGCGCTTGTCAGCACGCGGTTGTCGGCTTTTTCAAAGGGGCGCGTCGCACGAATCTCAGCGAGGGCGGCGGGCAGGTCTGCGGCGCGGGCGGCGCGGCGTGCCTGCTCCATGTGCCAGACGGTCTGCACGCTGGGCTCCTCCGGCAACGATCCGCGCCATAGGCGCAGCAGTGAGCCGAGGCGGTCGCGTCTTTCGGCGGGGTTGACGCGGCACCACTGGTCGAGGCAGTTGATGGCGGCTTGCAGGTCCTTCGGATCGCGGGGAGACACCTCCGGGACCGCGAGCGCCGCCTTGAACAGCTCCTGCGCGGCGACATCGAGTCCGGCGCTGTGGTGCGCCAGAGCGAAGCGGCTGCCGGTCTGCGTGGGAGAGACCCCCAGCAGCCGGTAGGCCTTCACCGCGTCGGTCACCGCACCCGCCTCCACTCTGGGCAGGGCGGAGCACATGCCTGCGGATGCGTAGGCCGTCGCGATCTTTTCAAACTCTCCGTCGTCCGGACGGATCTGGCTTTGCAGGTAAACGGGCAGCGGCTCGGAGATGAGCCGAAGCCATGGCGCGGCCTCCGCCAGCCCGCTCGTGAGGGTGGCGTGCAAGGTCCAAAGACGAAAGATCGCACGCTCCCGCCACTGGGACGGCGGCCCGGCGGCGAGGTGCTCCCAGCGTGCGACGGCGGCGGCGGTGTCACGCGTGAGGTGCAGGCACTCGGCCAGCTTGAACTCCGCCTCCGCGCCGTGGGCGGGATCGCCGATGAGATTCTCGTACAATTTACGAGCGGGAGCCCATTTCGCCTGGGAGGCGAGGATGTCCGCCTCCTCCAGCGGGCTGGTGCCATCGGAACGCCGGGTGCGCAGTGTGAGCTGCTTCAGGGCCGCGTTTTTCGGCCAGGTGATGCGGCACTGGTTGCCCGCCTTCGAACTGCCCAGTGCGAAGGGCACATCCATGCGCACGCGCCACTGGCCGTTGAGCTCGGCCTCGGCCCAGTCGCGTTCGACGAGCAGGGTCATGCGAAAGGGCACATCCAGAAGATGGCTGTCAGGTATGATGACGACCTGCTGGGATGCGTCGTTGTGCGAAATGAAGAACACAAAACTCTCCGGGTCGGCGCGGGTGAAACCGGCGCGTTTCTTGAACCCGCCGGACGCCTCCGAAACACGGTAAAGATACGCAGTGGCGCGGCTCTCCTGGAACGTGAGATCCAGCGCGATGCGCCGGAAGTCCGCCGGGTCCGCCTGAAAGGTGGCGGACATCTCCATGGGCACGGCGACCTCGTCCGTCACCATCACCGTCGGCGCGGCGCCCAGCGCTTCTCTGTAAACAGGTCGCAGCACTCCGCCCTCCTCCCGCACGGTGATGCTGGGGAAAAGACGGGGCAGCGCGTCGAACGGCGGCCTCAGGTCCAACCATGTCTCCCAGCGCCCCCTGCGTTCGGTGATCAGTGTTTTCAGCCTCGCAGCCTCCGCGGGGAGCTCCCCGCCCAGCCAATCCGTGGTGGCCTCCAGCCAGTCGAAGTCGGAGCCCGGCAGATGATTTTGCCGCAAGCGGAGCTCGACGTCATGCACGACGTCACCGCGAAACAACTGACGCTGCTTTTCCGCGAGTTCCGGTTCATGCCGCGCCAACGCGGCAAGGACGCTCTGCGCCTGCGCCAGACTCCCGGCGTTCCACTCGCCATCCTGCATGGCGCCAGCGAGCCTGGATTCAAGAGCGTGCACTTCGCGCTCAACATGCTGCCGATAACCATTCCCGAGAGCCACAAGCCCGAAGCCGATGCACGCGGCGATGGCGACCGTGAGTGACGGCTTCCGCCGTGCCTGACGAACGAGGAATGTCATGCGCGAGAGCGGCCTCGCAGCCACGGGCTGCCCGGCAAGAAAGCGCTCGAGATCGTCCGCCAGCTCCGTGCCGTCCGCATAACGGTCGGAAGGGCGATGCGCGAGCGCCTTGAGCACGACGCATTCGAGGTCGCGCGACACGGCGGGATTCAGCGCGGAGGGAGGCGCCGGGCGAAGCTCGTCCGCATGACGGCGGATGATCTGCGCCAGTTCGCCCGGATGCGGATGCACCTGCGTGAGCAGTTCATAGAGCGTCGCGCCAAGCGCATAAACGTCCGTCGCAGGCGTGACCGGCCCGCGGCTTCGATCGAGCTGCTCCGGGGCCATGTAGGGCGCGGTGCCCAGCGCTTCGTTCGTCAGCGTGATGGGCAGGCCGTCCTGAAGTTTGGCGATGGAAAAGTCCACGATCACCGGCTGCCGCGTCGTGGCATTCACGAGGATGTTCGCCGGCTTCAGGTCACGATGTATGACCCCCAGGGCGTGAAACCAGCCGCAGGCGCGCGCCACAGCGGCAACGAGTTGCACGCGTTCCCGGAGTTCCAACCGATGCGCCTCGCACCATTTTTTGAGATTCGAGCCCGGAATGAATTCCATCACGAGACAGGCGTGCGATTCCGTCAGCTTGAAATCGAGGATGGGAACGACATGCGCATGCGCACCCGCCTGCCGCAGCTTCATGAGGGTGGCCGCCTCGATGTCGAGCCGTGCGAGCGTCTGCTCATCCCCCACGCGGGAGGGGTCGAGCATTTTCAGCGCGACGGATTTCTCCGTCTGCTTTTCCCGCGCCAGCCACACCTGCCCCATGGCCCCTGAGCCGATGCGGTCCAGAAGCTCGTAGCGCCCCTCCCAGCCGAAGGCATGCAGCAGATCGGGCATGGGCGGTCGCGGGGGATCGGGGGAAGTCATTGAGGCGGTGGACACTCGGACATCTCCATCGAAAGTCACCGTGCATTCTTTGCAGTAAAAAAGCCCGTCCCGATCCGCCGTATTGTCTCCGTGTCCTCTCCCGCCGCCTCCCAGCCCACGACCGAACGCCTCTTCCCGCCGACTTCACACACGCTGCTGGCCGACATTCATGTGCCCGATCAAAAAACGCGCGAGGTCTCCCTGGCGCGCTTTTGCACGCTCTATTACCCGGCCATCTACGGGTTCGGCCGGAAACTGGGCCTTACGGTGGAGGACGCGCAGGATCGCACGCAGGACTTTTTCATGGAGATCGTGCGGGACGATCTTTTGAAGCGCTTCGACGCCGAACGCGGCACACGATTCAGCACCTGGCTGATGCGGTGCTTCAAGAATCTGGAACTGAATCATCGCGCCGCCAAAACGGCCGTGAAGCGTGGCGGCGGACGGACTTTTGTGGAGTTCGATGCGGAAACCGTGGAGCACAGCTACCAGTCCGTGTTCGGCACCGACCTGCCGCTGGGGCCTGCGTTTGACCTGCTGCTGGCCCGCGGACTGTGGGAGATGACCTGCACGCAGCTCCGCGTCCGGCACGCCGGCACTCCCGCCCTGATCAACGAACTGCTGCCGCATCTGCTGGCGGAGCGCTGGCCCGCCGCTCCCGCCCCCAGCCAGGAGGAGGTGGCCGCCAGGCACGGCACCACCACCGTCCGCCTGAAGGCCTTCTTCAACCGCACCCTCAAAACCCAGGCCCGCCGCTTCTTCGAGGCCACCGCCACCCAAGCCAGCCCGGGCATTTCGAGCGATGAAATCGCAGACCTCTGGACGCTGCTGAACCTCTACGGCGAGGCGTGACCACCCCCGCCCCCGGCCCAAGGAGCGGCGGCATCCTGCCGTCGTCCCCCACCCTGACGCCAAGATGGCGTCACTCCTTGCCCTCCCCAAGGAGTAACGGCATCCTGCCGTCACGTTTACCTTATCGGGATTCAGACGGTTGCGATCACCCACCTCCCCAAGGAGTGACGGCATCCTGCCGTCACCCCCTTGTTCATCATTCGGACTTGAGCCCGCCTCCCATTCTGTTGATCCCACCAACACGGGCCAAACCCGAACAACGAACAGCCCGCCGCAACGGGAAGGAAAGCAAGGGGTCCGACGGCATCGAGATCGTCGATGCGCTCTTCGGCGCCGTGCAGGTGGACAAACTCAGCAACACCGAAGCCGTCGTCCTGCTTGGCTGCAACGACCGTGCCGACGAACTGCGCGTGAACGACGCCGCGCAGGTCGTCGTCGATCCGCTGCTCGAAGACCTCGCCGGAAACAATCTGCGGCAGCCCTTTGAGGTGGACCGGTGAAACCGGCGAAGGTCATCGCTCCTCTTCCGTTCGAGGTTCGGTGGGGAAAAAAAGGATCGGAGCAGGACCGGCCCGGTCCTGTCTTTCCACCCAGCTCGAAACTCGAACGCCCAGGCCCCATGCCCGGGCGTTCGCGTTCGACCCGCCGCGCGTCACGGGGCGCGCTTCGTGGCCTCGTCGCTCCAGGCACCCGGCCCGGCGGCCCCGATGGCGCGGACGCGGAAGGCGTAGAGCGCCCCGGGAGTCAGGCCTTCGAGCGTGATTTTGCTCGTGGTCGAGTTTTTCGCCCCCTGCCACGCATTCCCGTCGGCATGCAGGCGGCACTGCCACTCGTAGCTGTTCGCGCCGGAAACCGGATCGCAGCTCAGGTCGATCTCGCCCTCGTTGTCGCCCACGGTCGCCGCCAGATCGCCGGGTGCGGGCAGTGCACCCACGGGGGCCGGGGCCGGACGCAGAGGCAGGCCGGAGCTGATGAGCGCCGCTTCATCCGACGGCTGGGCCGCCTCGCAGTAGCTGGCACGGGTTGTCAGCGCGGCATCCAGCGACGCCTCCGCCGCGTCCCGGGTGGCGATGGCCTCCTTCCACTGGTTCTTTTTGACGATGACATCCGCCTCGGCGGTTTCCAGGGCGGTCAGCGCCGCCTGAAAGGCGGCATCCAGGGGCAGCCGGCCTGCATCGGGGAAGTTGGCATTTCCCGTCATCGCGGTCACATGGGCGTTTCCCAGCGTGATCTTCTGCGCGGCGGATTTCTTCGAGAGGTCGAGTTTGAATTTAGGCATACGTTTGCTGCGTTTGAGGTTGGGTGGCGGAACCGGCACCACGACCGCGTCATAGCGATGCGCCGCATCAAATCGGATGGCGGGTGTGTCGAATGCGAGAGGCATGGCGTCTGTTCCAGTTGCCGCACATTCCACCACAGCCCCCGCCCGCCCGGCCACCACACAATGGTCACCTTTGCCCCGCCATGCGCCGCGCCCGTTTTTCCGCCCCGCTGAAGAGCTCCAGCATGGTGATGTCCAGCGCCTCGCACACCTGCTCCAGAATGTCCGTGCGGTAGCCGTTTTTGCGCCCGCGCTCCAGCCACTTGATCGTCGAGAGGCAGACGCCTGACGCCTTGGCCAGATCCTCCTGCCGCATGCGGCGCACCCCGCGCCAGAACGCGATCACCGCCCCCAGATGCGGCGTCAGACGCTGTTGCTGCGGCGTCAGGGAAACACTCGTCGTTTTCATAGGCTCTTCACGTGTGGAAAAAAGCGTTTGATTAGGGTGATCTAAGTCACCCTGCCCGGATCATCTAAAATTTTCTGCCGGAAGAAAAGCCCCAATTCGCAGAAAAATCAAAAAATCCTCCCGCCCCGCGTCCACCACCGCCGGAACTGTCCGCGATTCCTCCAGCAACACTCGATTTCCCTCCGGAACCCCGCGTGATTCCGCCAGAAACGCGCCGTCTTCCTCCAGAACCGTCCGCGATTCCTCCAGCAACACCCGATTTCCCTCCGGAACCCTGCGCAGTTCCGCCGGAAAAGCCCGATTTCCTTCCGGAACTGCCCGCATTTCCGCCGGAAAAATACGATTTTCTTCCGGAAAAACACGATTTTCCGCCGGAACTTCGCGTGTTTCCGGCGAAGCCTCGCACGTAACCGGCTCAAAATGAGCCGCTGGCGCGAAAAAGAGCTTCCCATCCCTGCTCAACCACCCCCCGCGTCCCAAAAATCCCTTTTCCAGTCCTCAGGAGTTCCCCCGCCCCCCAAAAAACCCTTTTCCAGCCCTTGCTGCGTCCCCGGATGCCTCATGAGCCTCCTCACTCAACCAGAGAGCCAAAACAGCCGCCGTCCTCATCGGTGATGACCCCGTCGGGATGAACTGTCACCGGAACGACGAATTCCTCAGTGGTGATTGCGTCCTCGAAATCCCGCTCGCCATCAAGGAATTGCCGCAGCCGCGTCATCATATGATCAGCGATTTCTTTCTGCGCCTCCAGTTCGGTTTCAAACACCGTGTAGCGAACACCATCACTGACCACAGGCACCGCGCCCTGGCAGAGGGTGTGGATGTAGATGCAGAATCCTGACCGAAGACCGGTCTGGTTCACGTGGGACACGTTAGCATCCATGTCGGAAGGGCTGTTCATCGAATTCAAGAGTCATGACTTTCCCGCAACGATCCGCCGCTCTGGTTTCCTGGGAAGATTGCGATCAATCCTGCGACCTTGCTTATTGAGATACCCACGCTTCTCTGAAACATGTCTCCTGCCACCTCGACGGATTTCAGCGATGAGCCGCATTCTTTCCCATCGCTGACATCATCACTGCGGGCGTGGTATAGCGCGTCGATTGAAGCGTTTCTTAGAACGCCTGATGAAATGGTGCTGGGACAACTATCCGCAAGCAGCCAGGGCGACATTCTGGCATCTCAGGTGGGTGCTTGGCGGCAGCAAATCCCCTCTTTAAAGCGACAGTTGGAAGGACTGACTGGAAGCGTGTTATTGGAGTTTACCATCCCCCGCATGGGACGCAGAATCGATACAGTGGTTCTGGTTGGGCCAGTGGTGTTTGCCGTCGAGTTCAAAGTAGGCGACGCGGAGTTTGGCACGGCTGCCGTCGAACAGGTTTGGGACTATGCGCTGGACCTGAAGAACTTTCATGAAGCAAGCCATGGGACGGCAATTCTCCCCATTCTGATTGCAACCGAAGCTCGGGATTTGGGCCCAGTCACGTTACTGGCTGATGCAGACAAAGTTTATCGCCCTATCCGCACTAATGCCGATGGACTCAGAGAGGTGATCGATATTGCGCTCAAACATGTTGATTCCGATTCGGTGATCGAGGGGGCTGTATGGGCCAAGGCTTCCTATCAGCCGACTCCTTCGATTGTTGAAGCGGCACGAGCGCTCTATGCCCGGCATTCGGTGGATGCGATTGCCCGCTTCGATGCCGGGGCAAAGAATCTTCGTATCACCTCCAAGCGGATCGAAGATCTCGTGGATCAAGCGAAGCAGACTGGATCAAAGATGATTTGTTTTGTCACAGGCGTACCCGGAGCCGGAAAGACTCTGGTGGGTCTAAACATCGCGACGCGGCATCGGGACGAAGACCAACCCGCACATGCGGTCTTCCTTTCCGGCAACGGGCCGCTTGTTCGCGTCCTTCGCGAAGCGCTCACTCGTGACGAAGTTGAACGCCGACAAGCCAAAGGCGAAAAAGTGAAGAAGGGACACGTGCGTGGAAGCATTGAATCCTTCATCCAGAATGTTCACCACTTCAGAGACGATGGGTTGGTCGATGAAGGGCCGCCTTGCGATCATGTGGTGATCTTTGACGAAGCTCAGCGTGCGTGGAACCAAAGGCAGACCGCGAACTTCATGCAGCGCAAGAAGGGTAAAGTTGGCTTCACCCATTCAGAACCCGAGTTTCTGATTTCCTACATGGATCGGCACAAAGACTGGGCGGTGATCGTCTGCCTTGTTGGGGGTGGACAAGAAATTAACGTTGGAGAAGCCGGGATCACGACATGGCTGGCTGCCGTCCAATCAACCTTTCCTCACTGGATTGTGCACGTGTCCTCCCGACTTACCGACACAGAGTACGCAGCCGGGCATGCGCTTGATTATCTTGAGCAACGCGAGAATGCCCATTTTGACGACAACCTTCATCTCGCTGTTTCAATGCGTTCATTCCGTGCGGAGCGTGTTTCATCGTTCGTTAAAGCTCTGCTGGATTGTGAGGCGGAAACAGCACGGGAGTGTTTCCAACACATATCAGCCAAATATCCGATCGCCATCACGCGTGATCTTGCGAAAGCCAAGGAATGGGTCCGCTCTCATGCCCGAGGTTCAGAAAGATATGGACTTGTAGCCTCATCAAAGGCACAACGGCTTAAACCACATGCGATCGATATTCGAGTCGAAGTCGATCCAGTGCATTGGTTCTTGAATGAGAGAACAGATACTCGGTCCAGCTTTTATTTGGAGGATGCAGCGACCGAGTTTCAGGTTCAAGGATTAGAGCTCGACTGGGCCTGTGTGACATGGGATGGCGACCTTCGATTCCATGAGGCAGGCTGGAGCTTTCATGACTTTAAAGGAAGCCGGTGGACGAATATCGCCAACGTGGACAATCAGAACTATCTGCGGAATGCCTATCGGGTCCTTTTGACGAGAGCGCGCCAAGGCATGGTTGTTTTCATACCAAGCGGCGACGAACAGGATCCGACAAGAGCGCCAGCTTTCTACGATTCGACCTACCAATATCTCAAGGCTTTGGGCATCCCAGAAGTTGGTTGACTCAGCACTGCCGCGTTTCTGAAAAACGCGTCTTAAACAATGGAAGGGAAAATTCGTGACAGGAGAAAAAGCGGTGCCGAGATTTCCGGATGTCATCCGCCATCTGCGCCGAAAACATCGCCCTGCTGATCGATGCCGACAACGCTCCGGCGTCGCGGATCGGGTTCATCATCGCGGAGCTGGCCTCCCACGGGGTGGTGAACATCCGCCGTGCCTACGGGAACTGGAAGAAGCCGGAACTCGTCCGGTGGGAGGAGGCGCTT
The DNA here is from genome assembly GCA_964452755.1 of uncultured Prosthecobacter sp. Classification (GTDB taxonomy): domain Bacteria; phylum Verrucomicrobiota; class Verrucomicrobiia; order Verrucomicrobiales; family Verrucomicrobiaceae; genus Prosthecobacter. Next base: position 262,492 of record CAYVQY010000007.1, read on the forward strand.
CATGAGTTCGCCATCCAGCCGATGCAGCACTTTGATCTGGTGAAGGGGAAGAACGCCTCGGACATGGCGCTGCTGATCGATGCGATGGACATCCTCTACTCGAAGAACGTGGGGACGTTCGGGCTGGTGTCGTCGGACAGCGACTTCACGCCGCTGGCGCTGCGCCTGCGCGCGGAGGGACGGCAGGTGATCGGCTTCGGGGACCGCCGGGCGCCCGCGCCGTTTGTGGGCAGTTGCACGCGATTTCTCTACATCGACGAGCCGGATGCGGCAAAGAACACCCCGGCGGCGGCAGTTCCCCCGGATGCGAACAGCCTGAAGGGCGACACGAAACTGATGAACCTGCTGCGCAATGCGGTGGCGGCAAATCTGGGAGAGGACGGCTGGGCGGCTCTGGGCGGAGTGGGGAGCCACATTTCGAATCAAGGCTCGTTTGACTGCCGGAACTACAACTTCGCGAAGCTGAGCGATCTGTTCAACGCGATCGACTGCTTCGAGCTGCGCAAGGTGACGAACGGCTCGGGGACGCTGTGCTCGGTGCGCAAGCGCCCGAAGAAAAGCGCGGTCTGAAGGACTCCGTCGCTGTTCCCCGCGCTGCGCCGGCGGGAACTGGACCGGCGCGCAACTTTCGGCGGCAGGTGATTCATGTCCGACGTCTTCACAAAAGCCAAGCGCTCCGAGGTGATGAGCCGGGTACGGTCGCGTGGGAACAAGGCGACGGAGCTGGCGCTTGTGAGGCTGATGCGGGCGGAGGGGATCACGGGCTGGCGGCGGCAGCAGCGCTTTTTTGGAAGACCTGACTTTGTGTTCCGGAAGGAGCGCGTGGCCGTCTTTGTGGACGGGTGTTTGTGGCACCGGCTGCCCGCAGCACGGCACCTGGCCGAAGCAGAACGGCAAATACTGGCGGGAGAAGATCCTGCGCAACCGGGCACGGGACCGCAAGGTGACGCGGACGCTGCGGAAAGAGGGCTGGACGGTGGTCCGCATCTGGGAGCACGCGCTGAAGAAGCCCGGACCGGCGCTGGCACGCCTGCGGCGGGCGCTGGGGTTTGAGGCGGGAGCGGGAAGACTTTGAGAAGAGGAGACGGGGAGACTTCGAGAATGGGACCTGCCTGCATCGCTGCGCGAAGCATTGCGGGCAGGGACTGGGAGTGACGCCATCTTGGCGTCTGGGGGCGGCGGACGGCAGGCTGCGCAGCCGCGAAGCGATCCCGTCGCTCCTTGGGAACCCAGAACAGACTACCGCGCAGCGGACCCCGAACGATGAACCGCGAAGGCAGAACGGGCTACTGCGCAGCCGCGAAGCGAACCCCGAACTACGAACCGCGAACCGCGAACTGCGAACCTTTCATCACGGCTGGCGGCTTTGCGCGAGGGCTTCCGTTTTCAGCTTGTGAATGGCTTCGTCCCCCTGGGCGATGAGGGGGTCGTACATGGGGATCTCCTTGGCGTTCTGCCCCTGCTCGTGCTTGCGGAAGCCGAAGAGGTAGGTCTCGTTGTGCGGACGCCAGCGGTTGAAGAAGAGGGTGTCCTTGGCGATGACGGCGCGGCGGAGGTCTTCGAAGGCGGTGGCCGGGGTGTCGGGCGTGCTGAGGCCGAGGCCTTCGACGAGTTTCGCGGCGAGCTTTTCGTAGCCTTCACGGGTGTAGTGGACGCCGTTTTCAGTGAGCGGGCGGGAGACGGGGCCGGGGCGCTTCGGCATGCCGCCCATGAGCTCGAACCAGTCGATGAAGTAGGCGTTTTGAGCGACGGCGAAGGTGTGCAGGGCGTCGCGGAGGCTGGAGAGGTTTTTGTTTTCGCCTTCGAGGTCGGGCAGCGGCGGGCGGAGCGTCTCCAGCGGCGGCGGGGCGACGATGATGATGCGGACGCCGGGGGACTTGGCGCGGATGATGTCGATGAGGCCGCGGTAGCCGGTGAGGAAGTCCGGCAGGCCGCCGAGGCGCTCGAAGGCGAGCTCGGAGCCGTAGCAGAGCATGGCGACGGTGGGCTTGAGCATCTCGATGTGGCCGCCGAGGCGCTGGAGGCCCTCCTCCGGCGGGCCGAAGTAGGAACGCGCATGGCCGAAGACGGTGTCCGCGCTCCAGGCGAGGTTGCGGACGCTGATCTTCATGTCACCGAGCGCGAGGCCGAGCCGGGGCTCGAAGGCGCCGTAGCGCTGCTCGCGCTCGAAGACGGTGTTGCCGACAAGCACGAGGCGGTCGCCGTCCTGGAACTTGAAGGATCGCGCCGGGGAGGACGCGGCAGGCGGCGCGACCGTCTGCGCGGAGGCGGCGGCGAGGCTGGCGAAGGCGAGGATTCCGACGAGTGCTTTCACGATCATGGGAAGGCCATGGAAGCGGAGACGGGGCGGATTGTCCAGCCTGCAAATGGCGGATCATCAGACCCTGCGGAGGACCAGCAGCACGTCGGCGTAGCTGTCGTCCAGCCGGCGCGGGGCGGTGAGGTCGTAGGTGAAGTCGTGGCAGGCGATGAGTTCGAGCGCGGGGACTTTGCGCAGGAGGCCGCGAAGCTGGGCGGCGTTGTAGGTGCGGAACTGCCAATGCGTCTCCTGCAGGTGGGTGCGCCCGGCGTCGGTGATCTGCAGGCGGGTGCGGAGATTCTCCAGGCGGGTGCGGCGGTCGGGGGGCCAGGTGTGGGTGTTGCAGACCACGCGCACCCCGTCCCGGGAGGCGACCCAGCGCTCGTGCTCGGGGCCGGTGCGTTCGTAGTCCGTGAGATGTAGCCCGAGGAAGCAGAGACCGCCCGGCCGCAGCGCGGCGGCGATCCGCCGCAGGCACTCGGCGGCGTCTTTTTCCGTGAGGAGGTATTTGAAGGTGCTGACCAGGCAGTGGGCCACATCGTAGCCCTCCTTCACGCCTTTGGGCAGCTCGAAGCTCTGCATCCAGTCCCGCCACAGCCGTGCGCGCAGCCCGGCGGATTTCAGGCGCTCCCGGGCGAAGGCGAGCATGCGGGGATTGCCGTCGAAGCCGCCGACTTTCCAGCCGCGCCGGGCCATCTCCAGCGCCATGCGGCCGCTGCCGCAGGCGGGCTCCAGCAGGCGCCGCCCGCCGCACTGGCCATGCCTGGCGACGGCCTGCTCAAGGAAGTCGGCCTCCAGGACGGTGGTTTCGTCGAAAACGATGTCGTAATAGAGCGGCGTGTCGTACCAGTCGCGCTGTTCGGTGGAAGGCATGGGCGAGATGTGCCTGCATTGAGGCGGTAGTAAAGGGCGGACCGGTGCGAGGTAGAGATTTACGCCACATTTGGCACCCGATTTGCTGCTTGATTGTTCATCATCGGTGGCGATTGATGCGACCCCTCTCTCTCCCGCTTCACCCCGATATGCCCTCGTGGGATCACTTCTTCTGGTTCGCCAGCTACATTCTGGTTTTCATCGCCCTGTCCGCCTTTGGAGCGCACAGGATCAAAGTCCTGTATCATTTCTGGAAGCACCGCGAGAATCCGCCGGTGCCGCAGGGGCACTATGACGAGCTGCCCGTGGTGACGGTGCAACTGCCGATCTTCAACGAATTCGACGTGGTGGAAAACCTGCTGCGCTGCGTGAGCGCCCTGGACTACCCGAAGGACCGGCTGCAGATCCAGGTGCTGGACGACTCCACGGACGAGACGGCGGCCTTTGCGGAAAAGCTGAGCGCCGAATACGCGGCGAAGGGACTCGACATCGAGTACCGCCACCGCACGAACCGGCACGGCTTCAAGGCGGGGGCGCTGGACGAGGCGATGCCCGGCGCGAAGGGCGAATTCATCTGCATTTTCGACGCGGACTTCCAGCCGCAGCCGGACTACCTGCAAAAACTCATCCATCATTTCACGGACGAAAAGGTCGGCATGGTGCAGGCGCGCTGGGGCCATGCGAACCGGCATTTCTCCCTGCTGACCCGCCTGCAGGCGCTTTTCCTCGACGGACATCTGGTGCTGGAGCAGACGGCCCGCAGCCGCCACGGCGAGTACCTGAACTTCAACGGCACGGCCGGCATCTGGCGGCGCAGGGCGATCACGGAGAGCGGCGGCTGGCAGCATGACACGCTGACGGAAGACCTCGATCTCAGCTACCGCGCCCAGATCCGCGGCTGGCGCTTCGTTTACCTCAAGGATGTCGTGGTGCCGGCCGAACTGCCGCCGGACATGGACGGCTTCAAGAGCCAGCAGCACCGCTGGACGAAGGGTTCCATCCAGGTCTGCAAAAAAATCCTGGGCGACGTGTGGCGCAGCAAGGCGCCGCTGGCCGTCAAGCTGGAGGCCACCGCGCATCTCACCTCCAACTTCGCCTACCTGCTCACGCTCTGCACGCTGGTGCTGATGTATCCGGCGAATTTCGTGATGGGCAGCTCCTGGCACAAGGCGGTCTTTGTGGACGTGCCGGTGTTCTTCTTCGCCTCGTTCAGCGTGGTCGTCTTCTACATGACCGCGCAGGGCTCGCAGTCGCGCTGGGGCTGGCTGAAGGCACTGCCCTACGTCCCCATGCTTCTCGCGCTGGGCATCGGCATGAGCATCAACAACGGCAAGGCCGTGCTCGAAGCGCTGCTGAACCAGGAGAGCGATTTCGTGCGCACGCCAAAGTACGGCGTCTCCACGCAGGCCCAGGCCGCGACGAAGAAGAGCCGCTACAAGGCCGGCAAATCCATCGCGCTGTGGCTGGAGGTGGCCATCACCGGCTACTTCGGCTGGCTCATCGTTCTGGCCGCGCAACGCGGCCAGTGGGGATCGATCCCCTTCCTGCTGCTGTTCTTCTCGGGCTTCGCCTTTGTCTCCGGCGGCTCGCTGCTGAAACGCTTCAGCATGGAGCGCTTCCAGACGGCGCCTGCGACGGTTTGAGACCGCTTTTTCATTCCCTGTGAAAAATGCCTTGTCGAGTATGGCATGCGTGCCATACTCAGTCATCATGAAGATGACCATGCACATCGACGAGGCCTTGTTGGACGAGGTCATGAAGGCCACCGGAGCCGCCAGCAAGACGGCGGCGGTCGGAGAGGCCTTGCGGAGAGTCGCCAGCAAGTTCAGGCAGAGGGAACGGTGGAAAGTCGGCCTCGGTATGACGGCGGACGAAATCAGGAGCGGTTTTGATGCGGATCTCGCCCTCGGCACGGTTTCATCAGAGCCAGCCCTCGTCGCCGAACCCCGCCCCGTGACTTATGGAAGAAAACGTTCTCGTTGATTCCAGCTTCTTCATCAGCCGATTCCGCAGGGGACTGGACCCTTTCCAGGAACTTGCGGCCTCGGATGATGACTTTGAGTTCTACTCCTGCGGCGTGGTGAAGGTCGAAGTCTGTCGTGGCATCGTCGCGCCCAGGCTTCTGAAGCAGCACATGACGAACTTCGAACTCGCCTGCTGGGTGCCGACCACGGACAAGATCTGGGACGATGCGCTCACGCTGGCCTGGAATCTCGCACGGCGGGGAATCACCATGCAGGTGACAGACATGGTCATCGCCGTCTGCGCACTGTCCATCGACGCCGCCGTGCTCACGCTCGACAGCGACTTCGACAACGTGCCCGGACTGCGGGTCATGCGTGAGCTGAGGTGAAAGCGTGCGTCCGCGCGTTGAACGGATCGAGCCGGCACGGACATGCTGTTGTGACGTAACTTTTCCAGCCCGAAGGGGTTTCCCGCAGCCATGAAAATCGCCCTAGCACTCAGTCTCGCCTGCACCTCCCTCCACGCGGCCGCCTCCACCGACTGGCCGCGCTTTCTCGGACCCACAGGCGCGGCCGTGGTGACAGAGTCGAAAGCGCCGATGACGTGGAGCGATTCTGAAAACATCGCCTGGAAAGCGGAGATGCCCGGACCGGGATCGTCGAGTACCATCGTGTTCGGCGACAAGGTCTTCGTCACCTGCTGGAGCGGCTACGGCGACAAGGAAGGTGCGAACGACATGAAAAAGCTCACACGCCATCTGCTTTGCCTCAACAAGGCGGACGGCAAGGTGATCTGGGAGGCCAAGGTGCCCTCCCTCGTCGAAGAGGACACGTGGAAGGGCTACATCACCGAGCACGGCTACGCCACGCACACGCCGGTGACCGATGGCGAGCGGGTGTACGTCTTCTTCGGCAAAAGCGGTGCGCTGGCCTTCGACATGGCCGGTAAGCAGCTCTGGCAGACCTCCTGTGGCACGAGTTCCGGAGATCGCCGCTGGGGTTCCGGCGCGAGCCCGATCCTCGTCGGTGATCTGCTCGTGGTGAACGCCAGTGACGAATCGCAGACCTTCTTCGGCCTCGACAAAACAACCGGCAAGGTGGTGTGGAAGGCGGAGGGTGAATTCGGCATGGCTTACGGCACTCCCAGCCTGTATGAGCATGACGGCGTGACCGATCTCGTCGTCGCCGTTCCGCAGGAGATCTGGGGATTGAATCCCGCAACGGGCAAGCTGCGCTGGTATGCCGCTCACGGCCTCACCGGCAACGTTTCACCCAGCCTCGTGTCCAGCGGCGACATCGGCTACATTTTCGGCGGCTTCCCCTCCACACGCAGCGTCGCCGTCAAGCTCGGCGGCAAGGGAGACACGACCGCCGACGCCATCCTCTGGGACAGCAACAGCAGCAGCTACGTCCCGACACCCGTCTTCAAGGACGGCTACCTTTACGTCGTCAACGACCAGGGCTTCGCCACCTGCATCGACGCCAAAACCGGCGACGACGTCTATCGCGAGCGCGTCATCATGGGCTCCCGCGGCGGCGGCAAGCCGTTTTACGCCTCCCCCGTGCTCGTCGGCGACAAACTCGTCTGCATGTCCCGCCGCAACGGCGCCTTCATCATCGAAGCCGGTCCCGAGTTCAAACTCGTCGGCACCAACTTCATCAAAAGTGACGACTCGTATTTCCATGGCACGCCGGCCGTCAGCGGAGACCGGCTTTTCCTCCGCAGTGACGAGGCCGTGTACTGCATCGGGTCCAAGTGAATCGCCGGGATGCGAAAGGCCGCGCCGCGCCGGGCGTAGTTTCCGCCCATGATTCGTTCCCTGCTCCCCGTCGTCGGCGCCCTGGCGCTGCTTTCCTCCCACGCCAGCGCCCAGCACATTCGAGCCGGCATCATCGGGCTGGACACCTCCCATGCAGTCGCCTTCACGAAGACCCTGAACGCCACGCCGCAGAAGCCGGAAGTGATGGGCGTGCGCGTCGTCGCCGCCTATCCGCAGGGCTCAAAGGACATCGAATCCAGCACCAAGCGCGTCCCTGAATACATCGAGAAAGTCAAGGAACTGGGCGTCGAGATCGTGCCATCCATCGATGCGCTGCTCGACAAGGTGGACGTCGTGTTTCTCGAATCCAACGACGGCCGTCCGCACCTTGAGCAGTTGCTGCCCTGCCTGGAGGCCAACAAGCCTGTCTTCATCGACAAGCCGATCGCCGGCACGCTGACCGACGCGATTAAGATTTTCGATGCCGCCAAGAAGGCGGGCATTCCCGTTTTCTCGTCCTCATCATTGCGCTTCGGGAAGTCCACGCTGGCAGTGCGCAAAGGAAGCATCGGCCGGGTCAGCCGCGCTGAAACATCCAGTCCCGCAAGCCTCGAAGAGCACCACCCGGACCTCTTCTGGTATGGCATTCACGGCGTCGAGTCCCTCTTCACGATCATGGGTACCGGCTGCCAGAGCGTGAAACGCGGAACCACGGAGGACGGCAAGATCACCGTCACCGGCACATGGGAAGGTGCGCGAACCGGCGTTTTCACCGAGGCAAAGGGTTATGGCGGCAAAGCCATGGGCGACCAGGGAGAGGACGACACCGTGGGCAAATACGAGGGCTACGACCCCCTGCTCTTTTCCATTGTCCACTTCTTCCGCACCGGCGTGGCACCCGTCACACCGGAGGAGACGCTGGAAATTTATGCCTTCATGGAAGCGGCGGACGAAAGCAAACGACGCAACGGGGCAGAAGTGACGATCAAGGATGTCATGGACAAGGCGAAAGCCGAGGCCGCCGAGTGATCACGCCGAAGCGTGAAGCGTCCGGGAGAAGGGTGACACGCGTAAACGAAGCTGAAGCAGGGTTTTGGATATAAGTTTTTCTCAGGCAAAGAGTGTCTTTCTTTCCCTGAAATTTGTTCCAAAATTGTTGCAGCCGCGTCGTCTGTAATGCGTGCCTGCCATTCGACAGGCGTCGCAAAAATCCCAACCCCGCAACAATGCCATGAAAATACGCACCCGCATCTGCACCGCGCTCGCATGCGCCAGCATGATCACTCCCGCATGGAATCCCGCACATGCCCAGCCGGCGGGCCACACGGCCGACCTGCCGGCCTTTCAAGCCAGTCTCGCCAGGGATGACTCGCGTCTGCCCAACGGAGGCCAGTTGCAAATGAGCTATGCGACCGTGGTGGACAAGATCCTGCCCAGCGTGGTCACCATCCACTCCTCCGCACCGATCAAGACGCCCGAGGTCGATCAGATCCCCCCCCAACTGCGACCGTTTTTTTACCGCTTCTTCGGCGCTCCCGACGACTTCGGAACCGACGAGGACTCACCATTTCAAAACCCGCGCCGCCGCGGCCAGCCGGAGCGGCAGCCCACACCCGACGATGAGGCGCATCAGCAGCGCGGCGTCGGCTCCGGCGTCATCATCACGGAAAACGGCTACATCATCACGAACAACCACGTCATCGCGGACGCCAAGAAAATCGAGGTCGCGGTGGACGTGAACGGCTCCACGAAGACCTACAACGCCGAGGTCATCGGCGCGGATCCGCTCACCGACGTGGCTCTCATCAAAATCAACGCGACGGGACTGAAAGCCGCCGTCATTGGCGACAGCTCCCACATCCGCGTCGGTGACATCGTGCTGGCCGCCGGCGCTCCGATGGAACTCAGCCGCTCCGTCACGCAGGGCATCGTCAGCGCCCTCGGCCGCAGCAACGAAGGCATCGTCGGCAAGGGCCGCGTTCGCGGCTATGAGGACTTCATCCAGACGGACGCGTCGATCAATCCCGGGAACTCCGGAGGCCCGCTCGTCGATGCCATGGGCCGGGTCATCGGCATCAGCACCGCCATCCTTTCCCGCTCCGGAATGAATGCCGGGATCGGCTTCGCCATCCCCATCAACATGGCCATGAACATCGTCGAAGACCTGCTGGATGACGGTGCCGTGCAGCGTGGCTTCCTCGGCGTCCAGATCGCCGACCTCGACGCGCAGATGGCCCAGCGCCTCCGCATGAAGGAGCAGGGCGGCGCCGTCGTCATGATGGTGGGAGCCGACTCACCGGCGGAAAGGGCGGGCATCGAACTCGAGGATGTCATCGTGGCCATCAACGGGCAGAAGGTGGACGACAGCAGCCGCCTGCGCCTCATCGTCAGCGGCACCAAGCCCGGCACGGCGATCCCGATCGAGGTGCTACGCAACGGCCAGCCCGTCACCGTGACGGCCACGCTGGACGCCCTTCCCGAGGAGGCCCTGGCGGAAGTCAGCGGCTCGGGCGGCGTGCCGCGTTCGGGCCCGGCCCAGAAGGAAAACACCTCCGAACTCGTCACCGGCGTCGTGGTCCAGGATCTCTCCAAGGCCCTGCGCGAACGTCATGACGTCCCCAAGGACGTCAGCGGTGTCATCGTCACCAAAGTCGATCCGAACAGCCGCGCCGCAGCGATGGGTGTCGAGGAGGGGGATGTCATCTCCCACGTGAACCGCAAGCCCGTCAACACCGCCGAAGACGCGCGAACCCTGGCCAAGAACAGCGACAAGACCATCCTTCTGCGCGTCTGGCGCAAGGGTGACACCATGCTGCTCATGATCGGCAACAACTGATCCTGGAGCGGACAAAGAGTCCGCCTTCACCTTTTCGAAAACCCCTGCATGAATCTCATGCTCGGGTTTTCTTCTGTTCATGCTCTTCGACGCCCACAACCACCTGCAGGACGAGCGCCTCGACCCGTGGCGGGAGGAAATAATCACCTCCATGCCGCAAGCGGGTCTCGCGGAAATGGTTGTGAACGGGACGAGTGAAAAGGACTGGGCGCGGGTGGCGAAACTCGCACGGCGTCACGCCTGGATTCGGCCCGCCTTCGGTCTGCATCCCTGGCATGTGAAAGACCGCAGCCCGGAATGGCTTTCCAGCCTCAAAAGTCATTTGGCCGACCACCCGGCCGCCGTTGTGGGAGAGATCGGTCTCGACCGCTGGATTGAGAATCCCGATATTGAGGCGCAGCTAGCCTGTTTTCGCTCGCAGATGGCCCTCGCCGTCGAACTCGACCTCCCGGTGACGATTCACTGCCTGCGAGCCTTCGGCCTGCTGCATGATGAACTGCGCTCCCTGCCGCTGCCGCAGCGGGGTTTCCTTCTGCACTCCTATGGCGGACCGGAGGAGATGGTGGAGGGATTTGCCGAACTCGGCGGCTACTTTTCCATCAGCCCCTACTTTGCGCATCCGCGCAAGGCGGCCCAGCGGGAGGTCTTCGGTCGCATTCCGCTCGAACGTCTGCTGGCGGAAACCGACGCGCCCGACATGCGACCACCGGAAGAGGACGATCTCCATCCGCTGATGACGAAAGACGGCACGGCCTTGAACCACCCCGCCAACCTCCGGGTCAGCTACCGCCTCCTCGCCGAAGTTCACGGCATTGAGGTGGAGGAACTCGAAGCCGCCATCGAAAAGAACCACCGCAAGTTCTTTGGCGCGACGCAACCTTTCCTTGCATGATCGCACCGCCCAGCCATTGGCTCTCCTCAGATGCCCGCCATGCGTAAAACCAAAATCCTCTGCACCCTCGGCCCCGCCACGGACAACCCCGAAGTGCTCGCCGACCTCATCGCAAAGGGAGCCGATGTGATCCGCCTGAACATGAGCCACGCCACTCACGACTGGGTGCGCACCGTTTACGAGCGCATTCGCACCGCCGCAGCCGCGACGCGGCGCGAAATCGCCGTGCTCATGGACCTCACCGGCCCGAGCATCCGCACCGGCGATGTCGAGGAACCGTGGCAGCTCCAGGTCGGCGACACCGTGGAGTTCCGCTGCAAGCCGGACGCCGCCGCCGCCACCCAATATTCCGTGACGGTGAACTACCCGGGCCTCGGCAAGGATCTCCACATCGGAGATGTCATCATGGTCGATGGCGGCATGATCCAGGTGAAAGCCACCGAAGTGACCGAAAAGCGCGTCGTCGGCACCGTCCTCACCAAGGGCGAAATGAAATCCCGCCGTCATATCAACCTGCCCGGCGTCCCGGTGCGTCTGCCGCCGCTCACGCAAAAGGACTACGCCGACCTGGATCTCGGCGTGGAGCTCGGCGTCGATTATTTCGCGCTCAGCTTCGCCCGCGAACCCGGCCACATCCAGCACCTGAACCTCCTGCTGGAGCAGAAGGGCAGCAAAGCCCGCATCATCGCCAAGATCGAAAACCAGCAGGCGCTCACCAACATCGACGCCCTCGTCGAATGCAGCGGAGGGATCATGATCGCCCGCGGTGACCTCGGCAGCGAGTGTCCCATCGAGGATCTGCCGCTCATCCAGCGCCAGATCGTCGAGCGCTGCTCGTATCACGGACGCAAGGTCATCGTCGCCACCCAGATGCTGGAAAGCATGATCGAAAACCCCGTGCCCACCCGGGCCGAGGTGACGGACATTTTCAACGCCGTCGTCGAGCAGGTGGACTGCGTCATGCTCAGCGGGGAGACGAGCGTCGGGCGCTACCCGGTGAAATGCGTCGAGGTCCTCGACACCGTCATCCGCCGCATCGAGCAAAAGTATCCCTCCGGTCGGTTCGCCAGCGATGCGCCGCTGAAGACGAACAAGCACAAGACCGTGAAGGCCGCCATCACGCTGGCCAACAGCATCGAAGGCTCGAAGCTGCTCGTCTTCACCCTGCGCGGCATCATGGCGCACCTGCTGGCGCACCAGCGCCCGGAATTCGCGCCCATCTTCGCCTTCACGCCTGACTTGCACGTTTCGCGCACGCTCGTCACCGCCCGCGGCGTGCATCCTTTTGTCCTCGGCTTTGAGGAGGGTAATCCCGAGAAAAGCATTCACGATGCACTGCAGATCCTGCGCCAGGAAGGGCACATCAAGCCCGGAGACCCGCTCGTCATCCTCAGCGACGCCCTCTATGATGGTGTCAATGTGGACGCCATCCTGCTTCGTGAGGCCTAGCACTTCCGTTCTCCCGCGAAACTTGGAGCGACTTCGGTCGTACATCTTCACGCCTCCATGCCTCCGCCACGTCTGCTTCTCTTGATGATCCTGTTCACCGCCGGAGCGGCGGCGGAGACGCGCTACTTTGTCAGCCTCGCCGGCAGCCTGCTTCAGGCGGAAATCACGGGTGTTTCCGCAGACACCGTCTCGCTGAAGCGAACCAGCGACGGCCAGATCCTGCCCGTTAAAATCGACAGCCTTTGCCGCGAAGACAGGGACCACATCAGCCGCTGGATGGAGGCGCATCCCGACATGGCCTCCGAAGCCCCCTTCTCCACCTCCCAACCGGCGGCACCCGTGCAAAATTACAGCATGTCCTGCCAGACTCTGCCGTCGAAAAAAAGCAGCGGCCCGCAGGCTGGCCCCATGCGGTCCGTCGCACTGTCCTACACCTTCAACATCTCCAACCGCGAGGTGCAGCGCGACCTTTCGGACGCCACCGGCGTGGTGATCACGCTGGCACGGGATGCCGCCGACCCGAACAGCGACCTCATCGTCCTGCAGAAGGAAATTTTCGACGTGGCCATCCGCGCCCAGTCCAAGATGACCCACGCCACCCAGCCCGTGGTGACGACCTACAGTCAGACGGCGGGAAACAACTTCGGCGTGAAAAGCCAGGGTTACGTCCTCATCATCCACGACGCCGCCGGAAACATCCTCTTCACCGAAGCCAGCCCCGACAGCGGCGCAAAGTTCGCCAAGGAGATTCTCGCCATCGAAAAAGTCCCCTGCATGGTCGATCGCGAGTTCAAGGTGAAGGAAGGAGACGTTCCGATCGGTTACATCAGCTTCTGAGGCGGCCGGTACGCACGGACGTCCCGGGTGTTTCGGTTGCTCATCCTACGCCACCGTCAGAGAAGACGGCGTGATTCTCGACGCCGCCTGCCAGCTTGGCGAGTTCGTTGATGCAGCTCTGCGCACTTTCGCAAACCATCGTAGTTGCTCGATGAGGCCGCACCATGCTTCTGCAGGTCGATCTGTCACTGCCCGCATGGCTGAGCCGCTGAAGACCTTCATGGACTTCGCAGTGTCCGCATCACTCACTTTTTGCAGCTCGGGAGCGGCCCTGGCCTAGGTGTCCACCCAGCGCTTGGCGAGTTCGCTATCGGTCATGGCAGAATCGCTGGGGGGAGGGATTCGATTGCCAATCGAATCTACGCTCCCCCGACTCACGCGAAATGCACACTCGACATCACCTCTTCTCAAACACCACCTTCCCGCCATTCATCGTCGCCGTGATGTGGTCGCCTTCTTTGAAGTTGCCTTCGAGGACGGCGAGGCTCAGCGGGTCGAGGAGGTGCTTTTGGATGGCGCGTTTGAGGGGGCGGGCGCCGAAGACGGGATCGAAGCCGGCGTCGGCGAGGTAGCGGGTGGTTTCGTCGGTGACGGTGAGGTGGATATTTTGCTTCGCGAGGCGGTCGATGACGCGCTGGAGCTGGATCTTGACGATCTGGTCGAGCTGCGCGGCGTCGAGGCGGTCAAAGGTGACGATCTCGTCGATACGATTGAGGAACTCGGGGCGGAAGAACTGCTTCAAACTGTCGCGCACGAGCGCGTCACGCTGCTCGGGATTGCTGACGTCCTGAATGGCGTTGCTGCCGATGTTACTAGTCATGATCAGGACCGTGTTCTTGAAATCGACCGTGCGGCCCTGGCCGTCGGTGATGCGGCCGTCGTCGAGCACCTGGAGCAGGACGTTGAAGACATCGGGGTGCGCTTTTTCGACCTCATCGAACAGGACGACGCTGTAAGGGCGGCGGCGCACGGTTTCGCTGAGCTGGCCGCCTTCTTCATAGCCGACGTAGCCGGGAGGCGCGCCGATGAGGCGGCTGACGCTGTGCTTCTCCATGTATTCGCTCATGTCGATGCGCGTCATGGCGCTGTCGTCATCGAAGAGGAATTCGGCGAGAGCCTTGCACAGCTCGGTTTTACCGACGCCGGTGGGGCCGAGGAAGAGGAAGCTGCCGATTGGACGGTTTTCATCCTGGATGCCCGCACGCGCACGGCGCACGGCATTGCTGACGGCGGTGATGGCGTCATTCTGGCCGATGACGCGCTGGCTGAGGCGCTCTTCCATCTTTACGAGCTTGGAACGCTCGCCCTCCTGCAGGCGTGAGACGGGAATGCCGGTCCAGTTGGCGACGACGCGGGCGATGTCCTCCTCGGTGACTTCTTCTCTGAGCAGTGTGTTCGCGGTTCGCGGTTCGCTGTTCTCAGTTGGAGTGGCTTGAAGTTTCTTTTCGAGATCGGGGATGAGGCCGTATTGAATTTCCCCTGCCCTGCCGAAGTCGCCGCGGCGCTGCGCCTGTTCGAGTTCGGTGCGGAGGCGGTCGATTTCTTCCTTTACCTTGCGACCGGCATCGACGGATTCCTTCTCCTTCATCCACTGCGCTTTCAGCGCGGCGGACTGCTCTTTGAGGTTGGCGGTTTCTTGTTCGAGTTTTTCGAGTCGGGCCTTCGAGGCGGCGTCTTTCTCCTTTTTCAAGGCCAGACGCTCCATTTCGTCCTGCATGATCTGACGTTCGATGACGTCGATCTCCGTGGGCATGGAGTCGAGCTCGATCTTGATGCGACTGGCGGCTTCATCGACAAGGTCGATGGCCTTGTCCGGCAGGAAGCGGTCGGTGATGTAGCGGTTGCTCAGCGTGGCGGCGGCAATAATGGCACCGTCTTGAATGCGCACGCCGTGATGGACCTCGTAGCGTTCCTTGAGGCCGCGCAGGATGGCGATGGTGTCTTCCACGCTCGGCTCGCCGACTTTCACCGGTTGGAAGCGCCGCTCCAGCGCGGGGTCTTTTTCGATGTGCTTGCGATACTCGTCCAGCGTGGTCGCGCCGATGCAGCGCAATTCGCCGCGTGCGAGTTGCGGCTTGAGCAAGTTGCCCGCGTCCATCGCGCCTTCGCCTTTGCCCGCGCCGACGATGGTGTGAAGCTCGTCAATGAAGAGAATGATCTCGCCATCGCTGGAGGTGACTTCCTTCAAGAAAGCCTTCAAGCGTTCCTCGAACTCACCACGGAACTTCGCCCCGGCCATCATGCCGCCGAGATCCATGCTGATGAGCTTCTTGCCCTTCAGCGAATCCGGCACGTCTCCAGCCACAATGCGGCGCGCGAGACCTTCGGCGATGGCGGTCTTGCCCACGCCGGGTTCGCCGATGAGCACAGGGTTGTTCTTCGTGCGGCGGCTGAGCACCTGCATGACGCGGCGGATTTCTTCATCGCGACCGATCACGGGGTCGATCTTGCCGGCCTTGGCGCGGGCGGTGAGATCGGTACCATATTTTTCCAGGGTCTGGTATTTGCCTTCAGGGTCTTGATCGACCACCCGCTGCGATCCGCGCACGGCGGTGAGGGCTTTGGCAACGGTGTCATAGGTCAGGCCGACCTGCTTCAGCAGGTCGGAGAGTTCGGTCTTCGTCTTGAAGAGAGCCAGGATGACGTGCTCGACGCTCAGGTACTCGTCCTTGAGCTTCTTCTGCTCGTCCTCGGCTTTCGTCATGAGTTCGCGCATCTCATTGGAGAGATGCAGGCCGCTCGTGCCGCCGCTGACCTTCGGCTGGCGTGCGAGCAAACTTGAAAGCTGAGACTTCAGACCCGAAGCCGCATCGGGATTCACCGCCGCTTTTTCAAACAGCGGTGTGGCGATACCGCCTTCCTGTTCGAGCAGGGCGAGCAGCAGATGCGAGGGTTTCAGCTCCTGATGCTCATGCCGCGTGGCGACGGACTGCGAGGCATTGAAGGCTTCCTGGAGTTTGATGGTGAACTTATCGGGAGACATGGCTGGTGGGTGAGGTGGTTGTTTGCCTCTTTCCTTTGCTTAAACCATGCCACAGGTCGGCAAGCCCCCGCCACACCTCATTTGTCTGGGCAAATGCGCTTTTTGCCATGGATTCAGGCGATTAGGCGGTGAGGCGGGATGGCACAGGTGTGCTGGCGCTTTGGCACACAAGTGGTGCGCCTCCAGGCGGCTGGCTATAATGTTTTCCTGCGCCGCGACAGCACCAAGCGGATGCGGGTGGGATGACGTTTGCCACTGATCACAGCGAGAATGAACCGCTTGTCGTCACCGGCGGATTCAAAGAAGACTTTGTGCGAGAAACGGCTCAGCTTCACCCAGCGAATCGTGCCACCAGTAGCATAGAGCTTGCTGGAGAGCCGGCCTGAGGCAATGCCTTGCAGCGCGGCGCGGAAATCCGTTTGGAAAATTTTGGCAAGGCCTGGGTCGATTTCCGCGAAGTAATCGCAGGCAGCGCTATAATCCGTCGCCGCTGCCGGATGGTGAATCAACTTATAGCGAGAAGCCATACGCTTGCTCCGTCGAAAGCCCCTTCACTTTACCGCTGTGCAAATCAGCGGCACGACGTTTCAGTTCAGCCAGCAGAGCTTGGTCCACACCATCGTCATCAGGCATGCTTTCCAGCAGCAAGGCGGCAAGGCTCATGCGTTTTCTCGCTGAAAGTTTGAGGGCGCGCTGACTCAGGGATGCTTCGACGCTGGGCATGGGTAGAGCCTAAACTTGGTGGCAATTCAGGTCAAGACATGCGTCACTTTCGTCCCGGCATCTCCGTGCTCGCGCCGCTGCCGATCGTTTCGTCATCGCTGAGATGCAGGTCGTAGCCCGCCATCTCCACCTCGCCATGCCGCACCTTCTTTTTGGCCATGGCCACGGAGATCCAGCGGAATTCGTCGTTGTTGTCCAGCAGAACCTTGAGCACCATCGTCAGCGGCACGGCCAGGAACATGCCCAGCGGACCCCAAAGCCAGCCCCAGAAGATGACGGAAAGGATCACCACCAGCGGCGAGATGCCAAAGCGGTTCCCCAGCATCGTGGGCTGCACAAAGTTATCGAGGCAGAAATTGATGCCGCCGTAGCCGATGGCGACGAAAACGGCCGTGCCGGGACCGTGCTGGACGAGCGCCTCGACGATGGCGGGAATAGAGGCCGCCGTACTGCCCACCGCCGGGATGAAATTGAACAGGAAGGCGACCAGCGCCCAGAGCAGCGGATAGTGCAGGTCGAAGAACCAGCACCAGAAACCGGCCAGGACGCCCGTCAGAGCACTGATAAGCGTTTTGACGCCGAGGTACTTCTGGATGTCGCTGGCACTGCGCATCAGGCCGCTGAGGTCAGGACCGCCGGAGAGACTCACGGCCTGGAGACGGCTGCGGGTGCCACGCGCTTCCATCAGGATGAACATCATCACGATGAGGATCATGATGAGACTCGCGATGAGCGTCGCCAGCGTGCCGAAGGTGGTGCCAAGGAAGCCCCCGAGATTCTTCACCACGTCCTGATTCTTCGCGTAGCCGATGAGCGTGTTCCAGTCGAACATGCCTCCGAGCATGGTCTGGGCGCCGTCGATGCCGTTTTTTTCTAGCCAGGTGCCGAGGTCGTTGAGATACTTCTCCAGCCCGCGGATGAACCGGGGCAGGTCGCTCCAAAAACTCACCAACAGCCTGACACCCACGGTGATCAATCCCGCCAGGACGCCCAAATTGACGAGCATGGTGACACCCAGCGCGACTGCGGCGGGCACCCGGTGCCGTCGCATCCAGCTGACCATCGGATAGCTCAGCACGGCAAGGAAAAACGCATAAACGATGGGCACCAGGACGTTCGCGGCCACTTTCATGCCCGTGAGCACCACGAAGAGGCAGGCCAGGGTGACGACCGCCTGGGAGCCCTTTCGCCCCCAGTCCACGGTGTGTTCATGCTCTTCAAACAGCGACATGAGCTGCCATGCCGCACAATCGGTGCTGGCTCAAGATTTTTCCATGGACTATAAATCAGCCATGTTCGCCACCTTTCAGCGCCTGCACCGTGCCGCCCATCCCTCGATCTTCGGCAGCTCCAGCTCCCGTCGCGGTGGCCTCAATCCCCGCGTCATCATGGCGCTGCTCATTATCGGCGGCACGCTGGTGTATCACTGGCTGGGCACCACGGAGTATCAGAACGAATTCACCGGCCGCACGCAAAAGCTCGCGCTGGCGACGACGGAGGAGGAGGTCGCGCTCGGTCTGCAGTCCGCGCCGCAGATGATCCGTGAAAGCGGCGGCCTCTCCAGCGATGCGGGCGGCCGTGCGCTCGTGGAAAAGGTCGGTGCGCGGCTGATCGCCTCCACGGCGGCGAAGCAGACCGCCTACAAGTTTCAGTTTCACCTGCTGGCCGACAACCACGCGGTGAATGCCTTTGCCCTGCCCGGTGGGCAGATTTTCATCACCGAGGCGCTGTTTCGCCGGCTCAAATCGGAGGACCAACTGGCCGGCGTGCTAGGCCATGAGATGGGGCATGTCGTGGGTCGGCACTCCAACGAGCAGATGGCCAATTCTCGCCTGTGGAGCGGCCTGGCGCAGGGACTCGGTATCCTGCTCTCCGACGGTCAGAGCAATTCCGGTGCCCACATCGCACAGATGGTGGCGCAGTACAAGGTGATGAAGTTCAGCCGCGATGACGAGTCGGAATCCGACGCGCTCGGCGTGCGTTTCATGCTGCAGGCCGGCTACAATCCCGAGGCGCTCATCGGCGTGATGGAAATCCTCGCCGAGGCCAGCGGCGGCGCCAGCCGCTCCGACTTCATGAGTTCACACCCGAATCCCGAGAACCGCATGGAGCGAATCCGCGAGGTCATCGCCAAAGAGCGGGCGCTGCGCTGACGAAAAGGAGTGATGGCATCCTGCCATCATGCTACCGTTGCTGATGGCAGGATGCCGTCAATCCTTGAGTAAACTCCTACTTCGCCATGCCGAGCGGACGGTTTTCCGCGCCTTTGATTTCGTTCAAGGCATCCCCGAGTTCCCTGCGCAGCGGCTCCGCCAGCTTCGACAGCCGCGCGACGATCTCCGGATGTTCCCCGGAAACATCGCGCGACTCCCCGATGTCCGTCTTCAGATTAAAGAGCGCCAGCGGCGTCTTTTCCACACGATAACCGTGCCGCGAGGCGATGCCCTCGATGCCGCTGAGCGTGATCGACTTTGGCTTCATCTCACCGAAACGCGACGGCTTCCCCCCGCGCCCGGGCGGGCCGTCCACGGTGATGTAGGAGTGGGCAAAGTGCAGCTTCCAGTCGCCACTGCGCACGGCCTGCAGTTCACTGCCGCCGTAAAAGAAGAGGGCCTCATGCGGTGACTTCGCGCCCGGCTTGCCTTCGAGCAGATCCAGAATATCTTTGCCGTCGATTTTCTTCTCCGGCATCGCGGCACCGGTGAGCTTGGCGACAGTGGGCAGCAGGTCGATCTCCATCACCGGTTCATCACAGGCCGTGCCTGCCGGCACGCGTCCCGGCCAGCGCGCGATGCAGGGCACGCGGACGCCACCATCAAAGGTGGTCAGTTTGCCCTCGCGCAACGGCTTGGCGTTGCCCGCGTGATCGCCGTAGCTGAGAAAGGGGCCGTTGTCGGAGAAGAAAATCACCAGCGTGTTGTCGTCGATGCCGCAGCGCTTGATCGTGTCGAGGATCTGCCCCATCGACCAGTCGATCTCCTCGATGACATCGCCATACAATCCGGTGGCCGATTTGCCGCGAAAGGCGTCGGAGGCAAAGATGGGCACGTGTGGCATGACGTGCGGGATGTAGAGGAAGAAAGGCCGTGCCTTGTTCTTCTCGATGAAGCTGGTCGCCCGCTCAGTGAAGCGGCGGGTGAACTGGCTCTGGTCGGGATCGGTTTCGATCACCTTCAAGCCATCATAAAACGGCAGCGGCGGCATGACGTCCGCCAGGGAAGGATGGAACTTGCTGTTGTCGTTCGAGTATGGGATGCCGAGGAATTCATCGAAGCCGTTGTTCAGCGGATTGAATTCAATCGCGGTGCCGAGATGCCACTTCCCGTAGGCTCCGGTGGCGTAGCCCTTCGACTTGCACATCTCGGACATCAGCAGTTCGTCGGCATGGATGCCCTCCTTGCTCGTGTGGTTCAAAGCGCCCTGCATGCCGACTCGGTTCGCGTAGCAGCCGGTCATCAGCGCCGCGCGCGAGGCGCTGCACACCGCCTGCGCCACGTAGAAGCTGGTGAATTTCATCCCCTCCCCAGCCATCCGGTCGATGTTCGGAGTGCGTATCTTCGTATCGGCAAAGCAGCCCGCATCCGAGTAGCCCATGTCATCGACCAGGAAGACGACGATGTTCGGCGGACGCGATTCGGCGGCGGAGATGGAAAGGATGGAGAGAAAGAGGCAGAAAAACAGGCGCATGCCTACATCGTGGCAAATGGCGGAGCCACTGGCGAGAAAGTTTTCACTGAAATGCCGCCGTGCTTGCCTCGACAGCCGTTTCCTGACAAAACTCACCCCATGATCTGGCGTGCGGCGGCAATCCTGGCGGTGCTTTTCTGGGCGGTGATGTCCGGCTTGCTCATCCGTGACGTGTATTTCCCCGAAGCCTCCAGTTTCGCCGAAGTGCCGCCCAAAGTCGTCGTGGATCGCTTTCTTCGGCAGTCGGACACCTTCGGCAGCAGCCTGCATCTCTACCACCATCGCGAAAAGATCGGCCACGCCACGTTTCAGGTCAGCAGGCGCATCAAGCCCAACCACGCCGTCGCTTACGACATCCTGGCCCGCGGCATCGTCGAACATCAGGAGGATGATGACCGCCGCGCCGTCGAGGCCACCTGGAGCGTCGCCTGCATCCTGGCGGATGCGGAGCGCTGGCAGCATCTTAATTTGGAAGCATCCCTCCCGCTCCGGGATGCCAGCCTGAAGCTGGCCTGGAGCGAGCACGAGGCGACGCCCCAAGTTCTCGTCAAACACGGCCAGCGGGTGATCATGAACTCGCAGGACGTGCAGCGGCTGCTGGGAGCTGGCGAAAACGGAACGCTGGCGCTTTTGTCCATGCTCGGCGGCATGCCGAACTCCAGGAAAAACTCGCCGCCTGAACAAACCAGGCTGCATGCACGTGAGGGCCTGATGCCGCTCGCGGGCCGCGAAAGAAAATGTTTTGTGCTCATGCTGCCGATCTTCGCCCAGCACGAGGTGACGCTGCTCTTCACCGAGGCCGGAGAACTGGCCCGCATCGACCTGCCGGACGGCTACTCCCTCCTGGAGCCCACCATCCACGGCCTGCAATAGCGCACCACCGCATCTGAATTTCCCATCCATGATCGAGATCGAAAACCTCACCATGAACTACGGCGACCTGCGGGCGCTCGACGGCTTGAATTTGACCATCCAGCCCGGAGAGCTCTTCGCCTTTCTCGGCCCAAACGGAGCAGGCAAGACCACCGCCATGAAGCTGCTCACCGGCCTCATGAAGCCGGATGCAGGCCGGGTGAGGCTCTGCGGTCACGACATTCAAACCGAGGCGCTCCAGGCCAAGGCCTTGCTCGGCTATGTGCCGGATGTCGCCGTGTTTTATGAAAAACTCACGCCGGTCGAGTTCATGGAGTTCATCGCCGAACTCTTCGAGATGGACCGCAATCACGCCGCGACGCAGACCAACGCCCTGTTCACCCAGTTCGCCCTGCACGAGCACACGCGCCAGCGCATCGAGAATCTCAGCCACGGCACGCGGCAGCGCCTCGCCATCGCCAGCGCCCTGCTGCACGATCCGAAGGTCTTCGTGATCGACGAGCCCATGGTCGGTCTCGACCCGATCCACGCCCGCACCGTGAAGCGGGAGATCAAGGAGCGCAGTCAGCGCGGCACCACAGTGCTCATGAGCACGCATCTGCTGAACATCGCCGAAGAGCTCGCCGACCGCATCGGCATCATCCACCATGGCAGACTCATCGCGCTCGGAACGCTGGAGGAACTCCGCGCACAGCACGAAGAACGCGGCCAGCGGCTGGAGGACATCTTTCTCAGCATGGTGGAAGAAAAAGAATGACGAAACCAGAATGACGAATGACGAATCAATGACCAAGTCCGAATCAGAGATGATCATTGAGCCTTCGGACTTTATTCGTCATTCCTCACTCTGGTTTCGTCATTTTCATGCATTCCCACAACCAGCTCCCGCGTAACTCCATCCACCAATGAAAACCCTCCTCCTCTCCATGCTCATGACCTCCCTCGCGATCGCCGCAGATTCCAATGTTCACGACATTTCCGTCAAAGACATCGACGGCAAGGACACGACGCTCAAAGCCTACGCGGGCAAGGTGCTGCTGATCGTCAATGTGGCCTCCGAATGCGGCTACACCGGCCAATACGCCGGCCTGCAGGCGCTGCATGAAAAGATGGCGGACAAGGGCGTGGCGGTGCTCGGCTTTCCCTGCAACGACTTCGGCGGGCAGGAACCCGGCACCGAGGCGGCCATCAAGACCTTCTGCACCGAAAACTTCAAGGTCACCTTCCCGATGTTCTCCAAGGTCGCCCTCAAAGGCGATGACAAGCACCCGCTCTACGCCGCCCTGCAATCCGCCGCAGGCGACGTCGGCTGGAACTTCGAGAAATTCCTCGTCGGCAAGGATGGCAAGGTCCTGAAGCGCTTCACGTCCGATGTGGAGCCTGATTCGCCGGAGTTGATGGCGGCGATTGAAGAGGCGCTGAAGTAGCTGCCTCCGCACCCGAGCAGATCAATGCTTCGCCATCCAGTCCGCCAGTTGGCGGCGCTGCACCGGCAGTTTTCGGTGGAAGCTGTCCTCAATGGCATTCGCAGCCATGCCACCGGCGCCTTCGGTAATGATGCCCAGGATTTCGGCGAGGCGATGCTCGAAGCGCGTGATCAGTGCGGGCACTGGATCTTTCGCTGCTAGGTAATCGAGCGCTTTGACGAGCAGTTCGTGAATCTCCGGGATCGGCGAGCCGGTTTCGGCAACGAGCGTGATGAGTTTCACCAGATACGTCGCCGCCAGCACGCGGCCATAGCTCTCACGCAGGCCCAGCCGAGGATTCGTCCACCGTGCCTCCGCCAGCGTGTGCAGGTCGCTCGACTTGCTGTGTACGAAGCGCAGCTCGACAGACACGAAGAGGTCCAGCACACCATTAAGCGGTGATTTCGGTCGCAGAGCGCCTTTGGCGATGGTTCTGAAAAGACCAATCCCGGGCGAGCACCACTGCACGATGAGGCTCGTCTCCGCATAGCGTGTGCGCCCGATCAGAATGGCCTCGGTTTTCTCCATGATGACAAAGGCGTTGAACTCACGCGCCCGGCGGCTATCTACGCCGCATGGAAACCTCCAGCAAGACCATCCTCACCGACCTCCAGGCCCTCGACACCGCCGCCCTCAAAGCCCGTTTGGGGGAACTCCGGAGGTATCTTTGACGTACCGAAATTAAAAGATGAGCTGGCCATGCTGGAGGACCGGATGGGTGCCCCCGGCTTTTGGGATGATGCCAATGGCGCCCGCAAAATCATCGACAGAACCAATGTCATCAAAAAGAAGCTGGTGCCGCTGGTGGAACTCGAAGGCCGTGCCAACGACTTCGACGGACTGATCGAACTGGCCCGCGAAGCCGGCGATACGGACACCTGGCAAGAGGTGGACCAGGAGTACAAAAAACTCACGGCGGACATCGCCGCTTTTGAGCTCGAACTGCTGCTGAAGGGCCCCTTCGACCGCGGCAATGCCTTCATCACCATCCATTCCGGCGCCGGCGGCACGGAGGCCTGCGACTGGGCGGACATGCTCATGCGCATGTACCAGCGCTGGTGCCAGCGTCGCGGCTACAAGGTCGAACTCATCGACCACGAAGCCGGTGACGACGTGGGCACACGGTCCGCGACACTCGAAGTCATCGGAGAAAACGCTTTCGGCTTCCTACAGGCCGAGCGCGGCGTACACCGACTGGTGCGTATCTCCCCCTTCGACGCGGCCAAGAAGCGCCACACCTCCTTCGCCTCCATCGACGTCACGCCCGACTCCGAGGAGGACATCGACATCCAGATTCGGGATGAAGACCTCAAGGTGGACACCTATCGCGCCGGCGGCAAAGGCGGACAGAACGTGAACAAGGTGGAGACCGCCGTGCGCCTCACCCACATCCCCAGCGGCATCATCGTCGCCTGCCAGATCGAGCGCAGCCAGCCGAAGAACCGCGCCAAGGCCATGGCCATGCTGAAGGCCAAGCTCTACCAGATCGAGGAAGACAAGCGCCAGGCCGAAATCGACCGCCAGTACGGCGAAAAGAGCGACATTGGCTGGGGAAGCCAAATCCGCAGCTACGTCTTCCAGCCCTACCAGATGGTCAAAGACCTCCGCACCGGCGAAAAGACCAGCAACATCTCCGACGTCATGGACGGCGACCTCGATCCCTTCATGGAAGCCATGCTCCGCGGCCAAAAGGCCGGCGAAGGTGACAAGGACGACGACGTGTAGCCTGAAGTTGACGCTTGTTTACAGTTGTTGACGATGGTTGACCGTGGTTTGCCTTCCTGAAACAACCGTAAACCATCGCCAACAACCGCCAACCACTGTCAACTTCTCCAAATGAAGCCGGTCTTCGAAAAAGTCCCCAAGCGCCAGTGGGAATCCTTCCACTGCGAGGTGGTGCGCGGACCGGACTACGGCACGCGCTGGCACTTTCACCCGGAGTATCAGCTCACGCTGGCGATCAAGAGCAGCGGCCACCGAGTGGTCGGCGACAACATCGGCACGCTGGTGGACGGCGACATCGTCCTGATCGGTGCCAACCTGCCCCACGTCTGGCACCAGGATCCCGGTGCCAAGGGCCGCAGAGTGGATGCGATCATCGTGCGCTTTGACGACAGCTTCCTGGGCCGCGACTTCTTCGCGCTGCCGGAGGTCGAGCCGGTGCGCCAATTGCTGCAGCGTGCCGCTCGCGGTCTTGAAGTCCGCGGAGCCACGCGTGACACCGTCGCGGAGCACATGCAGCGCCTCGCGCAAAGTGAAGGCCTCTCCCGCATCATCGAACTGCTCGCCATTCTCAACGCGCTGGCGGCTTCGGATGAGCTGAAGACGCTCGCCAGCGCCAGCTACGAGCCCCAGCTCGAATCCGCCGACCAGGGCCGGATGGAGCGCGTGGTGGACTTCATTCACAGCCACCTCACGGATGAAATCGACCGCCAAAAGCTGGCAAAGCTGGCCCATCTGAGCCTTGGTGCCTTCAGCCGCTTTTTCCACTCGCGCACGGGCAAAACGGTGCCGGAGTACGTCAACGAAGTGCGCATCGGCCGTGCCTGCCGCATGCTGTCCGAGGACGCCGGAAACATCACCGACATCGCCATGGACTGCGGCTACCGGAACCTGGCCAACTTCAACCGCCGCTTCCGCGAGGTCGTCGGCACGACTCCGAGCGCCTACCGGCAGAAGTTTCGCGGCGTGGCCGGAAGGTGATGTGAACGGCCGGCACCCGCGCCACTTGCGCACTCCTTTTTCCGGTGAGATAGCAGCGCCATGAGTCAAATGCTCGAACCCGACCTCTCCGTGGTGGAACTCCGCTCCTACTTCGTGCGCAGGCGCAACGCGCTGCTCGTGCGCGGTCGCTTCAGCCCGCTGTATCTGGACTACTACCTCCACCTCATGCAGCACGGCATCCAGCATGCCGAGCCGCTCGACCAGGCACTCAAGGACGGCCTGGCGGCGCTGGCGCTGCATCTGGGCTCACGCCCGCACGACGAGACCGCCGCGTGGACGATCCACCTCAAGGAGCCCCAGCGGGCGAACCTGTTCGTCACCGGCGGCACACATCCGGGCCGCATCACCGGCCGCATCTTCACGGAAGATGTGAAGCAGGAAGGGGAGGCGCTTTTCATCGCCCAGACCTCGCGTCCGAACCAGACCACGCGCCAGAGCATGATCGAGTTTCACGGCGCGGACATCTTTAAGGCCGTGGAGGAGTTTTACACCACCAGCGAGCAGCGGCGCACGCGCCTGTTTCGCCTGCCGGACGAGGAGTTCGTGCAGATCTCCGCCGAACCGGACTGCGACGAAATCTGGCTGACGGAAATGGCCCTGGAAGACGTGCTCGAACTCGAAAAGACCGAACACCTCACACTGCTGGAGACGCGCGGTTACGTCTTCGAATGCGGCTGCTCCATGGAGCGGCTCATGCCCATCATCATGCGCCTGCCGCAGGATGATCTGAATCACATCTTTGAAGACGGCCTGGCACAGATCACCTGCCCGCGCTGCGGCGCCGTGTTCCGCACCCCGAAAGCCACCTTCGAGGAGTGGCGGGATAAGCAGGCGTGACCCAGCCTGCCAGCCTGTTTGGTTGACGTTTTAACACAGGCTGGCAGCCTGTTTCACTCATGCGTCTCGCCCTCATCCGCCGCCAGTTCTCCGCCACCGGGGGCGCGGAACTCTATGTGCAGCGGCTGCTGGGTGCGCTCGTGGCGGCCGGGCATGAGACGCATCTTTTCGCCGAAAAATGGCAGGGGCAGGCCCCCGGCGTGCAGTTTCACGACGTTCCCGTCTCCGGAGCGCGGGCGGAGCGCCCGCTGCGCTTCGCCGAAGGTGTGGAAGCCGCCCTGCAGCAGGAGAAATTCAACTGTGTGTTCAGTCTGGAGCGCACACTGAGGCAGGACGTCTATCGCGCCGGCGACGGTCTGCACCGCGTGTGGCTGGAGCGCCGCAAACAGTTCGCGCCGTGGTGGAAGCGGCCGCTCACCGGGCTGGGTGCGTTTCATCGCAACATGATGGCCCTGGAGGCCCGCACCTTCGATCCGGCGAACACGAAACACATCATCGTGAATTCCGAAATGGTGCGCGGAGAGATCGCGCAGCACTTTCCCGCCTTCCCGCACGAGCGCATCCACCTCGTGCGCAATGGCGTGGAGGTGCAGCGCTTCCAAAACGCCGACCGGGCCGCCGCGAGAAAACGCTTCGGCCTCGCGGACGGTGACTTCGCGCTCGTCTTTGTCGGTTCCGGTTGGGAGCGGAAAGGGCTGCCATGGCTGCTGAAGTTCATGACCGCCCACACAGACGATTCAAAGCTCAAACTGCTCGTCGTCACGCGGGATCGCATCCGGGGCCGAGTTCCGTCAAACGTCATCCTCACCGGTCCGCTGACGGATGTGGAAGCCGCCTACGCCGCAGGCGACTTGCTGACTTTTCTGCCGATCTACGAACCTTGTTCGAACGTCGTCACCGAAGCTCTCGCCACAGGCATCCCCGCCATCACCACGCCCTTCAACGGCGCCTCCGAACTGATCACACCCGGCGTCAACGGCCACATCCTCGACGATCCGGGTGACTTCACCCAGCTGGGCATCTGCATCGATCACTGGCGTGCCCGTGGATGCAATGCCGGCCAGGTGCAAACAAGCCCGCCCCTCGATCTCGAAACCAATGTCCAGCAGACGTTGCAGGTGCTGGCTATGGCGGCCCATGAAGGTGACGGCGCATGAAAGCAGAGGAATATGCAGCCGCCGCCTCACGCCTCTGCACCGCCTGCGGGATGTGCTGTGACGGCACGATGTTTCAAATCGTCAAACTGCAGACGGGAGACCTCCCTGCGGAACTCGGAAAGCTGGGGCTGAAGGTCCGCAGCCGGGACGGCGAGTTCTTTATGGAGCAGCCGTGCTCAGCCCTGCGCGACACCTGCTGCACCGTGTATGAGAAGCGGCCCGCCCGCTGCCGCCTGTTCCACTGCCAGCAACTGAGGCTCCTGGACGGAGATCAGACCACGGAGCCTGAAGTGCTGAACCTGATCGCCTCAGCACGGGAACTCGTGCAGCAGGTT
Source organism: uncultured Prosthecobacter sp. (assembly GCA_964452755.1). Lineage (GTDB taxonomy): Bacteria > Verrucomicrobiota > Verrucomicrobiia > Verrucomicrobiales > Verrucomicrobiaceae > Prosthecobacter. The sequence continues at coordinate 290,187 of CAYVQY010000007.1, forward strand.
GGCAGCTTGATCCTTCAGAACGGACTGCGCGAAGACGGGCAGGCGCTGCTGGATCGATACGAGCGGGTGATGAGCACGCCGGTGGATGCCGAACTGGAGCCGGAACTGGCCGCCGCTCGCGAGCGCCTGGAAGACGCCATGCGGAAACTGCGCAGGCTCCTGAACCGCGAGTTCCGTCCGCCACCGCTGTCAAATTGACGAATGATTCGTCTTTTCCCGCTTCAGTGGCATGATGGCGGATGGAAATGAAACTATTGAAGCTGCTCGGCAGTGAGGATTACATCCCCGCGAACGTGCCGGAGCTGCTTTCCCAACTGGGCATGAAGCCCAATCAACAGCAGGTGCTGCAAAGCCTGCTCAAAAGCCTGGAGAAACAGGGGAAAATCATTCGAACGAAAGGCAACCGCTACATCGTGGCGAAGGAGGCGGACCTTATCCCCGGCGTGATCCAGATCACCCGCGGCGGTCGCGGCTTTGTGCAGCCCGACGAGGCCGGCATCGGCGAAATCAGCATCCCTGAAAGCGCCACGGACACCGCCATGCACGGCGACCGTGTTCTGGTGCGTCTGGACGTGAAGGCGCAGGGACTCCGCAAACCCGGTCTGCAGGACAACAGCGGCCGCGTGGTCCGCGTGCTGGAACGCAAGCGCTCGCAGTTTGTCGGCACCCTGCAACGCTCGAAAAAATTCCTTCACGTCACTCCGGACGATCCGCGCCTGCCGGGCGCCGTTTATGTCTCCGAGCCGCGCGATGTGGGTCGCAGGCCGAACGTGGGCGACAAGGTGGTCGTGGAAATCACGCAGTGGGAATCCAAGCAGACCGCGCCGGAAGGCGAGATCGTCGAAGTGCTCGGCGCACCCGACGAAGAGGGCGTCGATATGCTCTCCGTTCTCCGTCATTACGACCTGCCGCTGAGTTTTCCGAAGAACGTGCTGCAGGAGGCGCAAAACATCGCCAAATCACGTCCCGACAATCAGCCGAGCGCGGAGGAATGCGCCGGTCGTGTTGACTGCCGGGCGCACAACGTCGTCACCATCGACCCCGACGATGCGAAGGACTTCGACGATGCGATCTGCCTCGAAAAACACGGCCAGGATCAGTGGAAACTGTGGGTTCACATCGCCGATGTGTCGCACTACGTCCGTCCGGGCAGCGCTTTGGACGCGGAGGCGAAAAAGCGTGGAAATTCGACCTACCTGGTGGATCGCGTGATCCCCATGCTGCCGGAGGCGCTGAGCAATGAACTCTGCTCGCTAAAGCCGAAGGTGGACCGCCTGACGAAATGCGTGGAGTTCGTGCTGTCGAAGGACGGCAAAGTCGTCAGCTCCAAATTCTACCCGGCCGTCATTCACTCGAAGCGCCGCTTCACCTACCAGGAGGCCTTCGGAGTGATCCAGCGCGTGCCGGAGGGCGAACTCGAGCAGATGCTGCACGACGTGAACGCTTTGACTCAAAAAGTTCGGCACCACCGCTTCAAGAACGGCTCGCTCGACCTCGACTTCCCGGAGAACAAAATCCGCCTCGACGAAAACGGCAAAGTTCTGCGCATCGACCGCATCGAAAACGACGTCTCGCACCAGTTGATCGAGGAGTGCATGCTGCTGGCCAACGAAGCCGTCGCCGGCCGCCTGATGACGCTCAACCGTCCTTCCGTGTACCGCATTCACGAGGCGCCGAAGGAGAAAAAGCTGAACGACTACCGTGAGGACGTGCTGAGCCACCGTGTGCCCTGCGGAAACCTCAACCACCGTCCCGAGGTGCAGAAACTGCTGAGCAAACTCAACCTGCTGCCGATCGGTGCCGCTCTGAAAATCGGCTTTCTGCGTTCGCTCATGCGCGCCCGCTACGCCGTGGAGCCGCTCGGGCATTACGGTCTCGCGAAGACGAAGTACACGCACTTCACATCGCCAATCCGCCGCTACGCCGACCTCGTCGTACACCGCTCGTTGTTCGACAAGGTGGAGCTGCAGCCGAGCCTGGCGAAGGAGATCGCCGACCACATCACCGCCACGGAAAAGAACTCCGCCGACGCCGAGCGCGACAGCAAGGACGTGAAGCTCTACGCCTTCCTCCGAGCCCAGCTCGCCTCGAAAAAACCGCAGCACTACGCCGCGCTGGTCACCGACGTGCGGAACTTCGGCTTCTTCGTCGATGTGACCGAACTGGGCATGAGCGGCGGCGTGCCGCTCTCGGCGATCCCGGATGACTTCTTTGTCTTCGATCCCGCGAACAGCCAACTCGTCGGCCGCCACACGCGCCGCGTCATCCGCCTCGGTGACAACGTCGTCGTGCAGATCTACAAAGTGGACAGCGTGAAGAAGCAGGTCGATTTCCAGCTCGTGGTGCCACAGGGAACCGCGACGCGTCAGGCACGCCCCGAGCGCCCGAAACGCGGCGACCGCCCCGAATCGCGCGACGCCAAGCCGCCCCGCAAACCCGGCCACGGCCACAAGCGCGCCCGGAACAAGCGGCGGTAGGGTCGAGGGTCGAGGAAAACCGTAGGACGGGTGTGGCGACAGCCCGCCCGTCTCTTTTTTCAGCGCAAGGCCCACAAAAACACCCCTGAAAGGCGAGTAGGCTAAAGCCATACTCGCGCGCCTTCTTCATTGCGCGGATGCTACCGCCATCCCTACACGACAAATTTTTTCCGCCATCAGTAATGCCTTGATTATCAAGCAATCCACAATCAGAACCTAAGTCGATAATTTAGACTAAATACTTTGTCTATTGCCATTTTTGTGAGTCTTCCTTTAGCATGGATTGAAATTCGCAAAAAACATGTCGCTGTTTCTCCAACGCTTCATCAGCTCGCGGTTCGCGGTTCGCGGTTCGGCAAGGTTGACACCGGGGACTGTCCAGCAGCCGTTCCAAACCGGGCAGACGGCATTCGAAATCAGGCGGTCGTGTGGCCAAATGGGGCGGTCGATGATCGAAATGACAGAGGCGGGGAGCCAAACGCTGCGGTCATTGGTCCAAACCACCCGGTCGCCTCTCCAAACCGTGCGGTCGGGCATCCAGACGATGCGGCTGCCTCTTCAAATCGTCCAGTCGGCTCTGCAAATCGCGCGGTCGGTTTCTCAAACGACGCGGGCGGCCTGCCAAAACGCCGCGTCGAAGGCCCAAATCCGCCGGTCACAGCCCCCCCCTGCGCCGACACATCGAGGACGAGTTCGAGTAGGAGGACGAGGACGAGCCTGAATCAACAGCGAACAGCAACAGCCAACAGAGAACAGAGAACAGAGAACAAAACAGAAACCATGAAAGACGAATTCACCAACCGCCTCGGTGCCTTCCGCACCACGCTCGATTTTCTGAACGCCACCGCCAACAAGCCGAAGTGGGACGGCCTGCCGCCGCTGCGTTTCACCAGCCGGGTGGCGGAGGCGGGGACCGCCGTGGCGGCGCTGGCGGAGTTCTGCCAGCAGCAGGGCGCGGTGATCAAAGGTGCGGCGAAGGACAAGGCGCGGGAGGAAAAGGAGCTGGAGGACGTGGCCTTCGTTCTCGGGCAGGCGGTGGCGGAGTGCTGCGGCGGCATGGGCAATGAGGCGGACGCCGCCCGCTGCGATTTTTCGAAGAGTGCGTGGCGCGGCATGCGGAATGCAGCGCTGCTGTCCAATGCACGGGAGGTCATCCGCATCGCCGAAGAGTTGCTGGCCGGCCCGCATGCGGATGTGGCGGCGGAGTGCGGCATCACCGCCGCCAGCGTGGCGGCCAGCAGGAAGGAGGCGGACGACTACGAGGCGGTGATCAGCGCCCCGCAGCAGTCCATCGCCACGCGCAAGGCGCTCACGGCGGAATTGCGCGCGCGCTTCAATGCGGTGGAAAAGGTCTTCACCAGCCTCGACGGCCTGGTGGAGCAGTTCTCCGACAAGACCTTCGTGGCCGGCTACCACGCCGCCCGCACCGTGCGTGACCTGGGCCACGGACCCGGCGCAGAGCCGCCACCTGTGACGCCGCCCTGAATGGATTATGGGCGCCTCATTGAAGGCATCGCCTCCTCGTACGTTGTTCACGCTTCAGCGTGTTCCCCCGCCCCCATCCACCCCATCCAACCCCCAGAATCACCGAATTTGTCTGGCATCCGAGCGGGCAGTTGAATAAACTCACGCTCGTGAACGCGGAAACCGGCAATCAAGTCACGCGCTGGCTCTTCGGCACCACCTTGGCCGACAGCGGCATCGCCAGCAATCGTCTGCTGCGGGCCAAAATCTACCCCGAGAGCGACGACCGCCCCGCGCCGTTGGACAGCGGGCCTGACGGTGTCTATGCCCGCCTCGAATACACTTACAACCGCCAGGGAGACGTGGTGCAGTTCACGGATGCCGACGGCACCGTGCATGAATACGAGTATGACAAGGTGGGCCGCTTGATCGAGGATCGGGCAACGACTGTCGCTTCACATCTCGATACCGCCATCCGCCGCATCAGCCGTGCGTATGACAACCGTGGCATGTTGGCCCTTGTCACCAGCCGCAGCGCCGTCACCGCCGGCAGCATCGTCAACGAAGTGGCGCTGTTGTATGGCCCCTTCGGCCAGTTGATCGAGGACGCCCAGGCCCACAGTGGCGCGGTGGACGGCTCCACCCCGAAAGTGCAGTACGGCTACACTGACGGGGGTGGAAACACCCTGCGCCGCACCAGCATCACCTATCCCAATGGCCGGGTGATGAACTACCTGTATGGAGCCTCGTTTAGCATTGATGACCATCTCAACCGCGTCAGCGCCCAGAAAGTCGATGGGGAGAGCAACAATCTCGTCGAATACACCTATGCCGGGGCAGCATGGCAGGTGCAGGTCCAGATGCCGTGGCCGAATCTGGAGCTGACGTACAAGCAGCAAACCGGTGCGCCCGCTGGCGATGCCGGAGACATTTACTCCGGCTACGACCGCTTCGGCCGCACCCAGGAAATCCTCTGGCTCAAAAACTCATGACCTGAAAGTATTCGCCGAAAGAGCGAAAAGAATAAAAAAAAGAATCAGGCCCTTTTTCTCCTCTTTTCCTTTTTCGGCCAACTCGGCCTCTTGCTCTCATGCCCACGACCCTCGAACAACTCCAATACGGCTTTGACCGTGACAGCCGCAGGACGTGGCGGCAACGCGCCACCACACAGGGCTGGGACAACGCCTATGTGTATGATTCC
>CAYVQY010000008.1:0-253458 GCA_964452755.1 uncultured Prosthecobacter sp.
TCCACCGTCCACCGTCCACCGTCCACCGTCCACCGTCCACCGTCCACCGTCCACCTCTCACCCCCGCCGCGCCCAAAACCAACACGCCACCCCAAGCCCCACCACCACGGCGGCAACCGGCGTCACAAGGCACAGCGGCAGCGCCAGCACGCCGGACACCACCCCCAACCAACCGACTGCCGAAAGCTTCCCCGGACGGCGGCCCGGAATCGGCGCGGTGAACACCGCAAACGGGTTCACACTTTGGACATGCACCACCACCGGCGGCGCGGCCTTTTCCGGCTCCGCGTCGGAATTGCGGACAGCCTGTCCGCAATTCGGCGGCGGCGCGGCGGTGGCCTTCATGGCGGCTTCATACTCTTCAAGACTGCGGGCGGGTTTCATGGCGCGGCGGGTTCGTGTTCATTTCACCGCGTTTAACGCGGTGGTCAAAGGTGGTTAAAATGGGGCAGGCCTCGGGACAGTTGCGGGAAAGGGCGCACGCTTTTTTCACCTTCGTGCGCCTTGCGGCTTTTTTACCGGGGCATACTCCACGTCCCGGCGCGGAGGCAGCGGCGCGGGCGGCGGTGGCGACGGCGGGGCGGAAACGCCTAGAACCTGCTGAAGCACTGAAAGCGTGTGGCGTGCCTGTGCCAGCTCCTGCTCTGCCAGCAAGGCCCGCGCCATCCAGTCAACACCCGGCGGCGGCTCTTCCCGCACCTGTGTTGACTTGTGAGCATCGCCCCGCTTTTCAAATTCGCGCTCAATCCGCTCAAAGTGCTCAATGAGCTTTGGTCCCGGCTCGCGCCCGCCCTCCAGCATGGAGACGTAATTCCGCGTGATGCGCAGCAACTGCCCGAAGGCCTCTTGTGAGAGGCCCATGGAGTTTCGCAGGCGGAGCACGCGGCTGGAAAATTTTTCGGGCATGTAAACTTTTGTGCTTGCGGACTGCTAACTCATGGCTCACAAGTTAGCACTTGAGCATTTCAACTGCTAACACATGAGCCACCACCCGCAAACTGAATTTTCCTACAGCGTCAAGAGCTGCCTGCTCCGGCATCCGAAACTGAAGACCGTCACCGCTTTGGCGCGTGATCTCGTTTTGGCGCGGAACACGGTCAGTATCGCCATAAACCACCCCACGATGCTGCCGACCGTGAAGCGCCGCATCGCCAAGCGGCTCAACCTCAAACCCGCCGCGTGATGACAAGCAAGGAACTGCAACGCCGCGCCCTGCTGCCGCTCGTCCGGCTGGCTGCCGCACATCTTGACACGCTGCCGCCGCGTGAACGCGCCGACGTGCTTGAAGGCATCAGCCTAACCCTTCGCGACTTCGACTTCGCCTTGAGCGCCGAAGCCGACACCGCCGCCCGCGCCCTCCGCGATGCCGAAGCCGCCCAACTCAACTTCTTCAACCTCATCCACGACACACCATGAACATAACAAAACTCACCCGCAACGCCACCACCGGCGAAGTCGCCGAAGCACTTCACGCCGCCGCCATGGCCCGCAGTCAAGAAAGCCTTGGCGTGGAGAGCTACGCCTTCGCCTGCGGCTCCCTGCATCATCTCGTTTCGCAAATTCTCCGAACCCACCCCAAGACGCTCAAAGAGGTCAACGCCTACCTCGCCGCCACACCGGCCACACCTGCCGCGAACTGAGAACCGCGAACCGCGAACGCCCAATGCAACTCCAGCACCTCCCGCCCACCCACGAACTCAGCATGCGCCGCGAGTCCCTGCTCACCGCCCTGAAAAAGTGGGACGGCATCGCCAACAGCGCCGCCGACCACCTCCGCCCGTGGGCGGAACGCAACGCCGCCACTTACCGCCGCCTCATCACCGAAGTGGAAGCGGAAATCAAAGCTCTCTGAACCCAAACCCAGGCAACGAACATGAACGCAAACACCCAAACCACCCCCACCGACAACAACGGCGCACCGATCACGGAGGACGACATCCTCCGCAGCCTCGCCGCCATCGCCAAGCGGCAGAGCACGCGCTTTGTCACCATCAACAACCTCCGAATGAACCTCGGCCTCACCGATGAAGACCGCAGTTGGCTGCGCATCACCCTTATGAAGATGGATGTCGAAGGCCGCATCCTGCTTTCCTGCGTGGAGAGGCCGCAGGCTCTCAGCATCCCCTGCGCCGCATGGGGCATCCCGAACGGCGCGGGCGTGCCCTGCCACGAGCTGGCGCTCCCGGACGCATCCCCAAGGAGTGACGGCATCCTGCCGTCTCAACCCGATTCCCAACCCGCGCCCAAAATCGACTTCGTCCGCGCCTTTACCGACGGCCTGCAACACATGCACCTCCGCAGCAGGCGCGGCCTCGCCCCGCTGCTCTCCAAAGCGGCGGACAGCAGCCGCCCCTTCCGCCCCGTCCCGGCCCCCATGCCGCAAACCTCAACCTTGGAACTGGCATGAAAAAGCTCTTCCTCGTCCAGGCGGCGGCGGCTGCCGTCATCCTCACCGTGAACGCCTGCTTTGGCCTCGCCGCTGGCCTGTGCGCCGCCGGTCTCAGCCTCGCCATCTTCTGCGTCGTCATCCTTCGCGGAAAACCCAGGGGAGGAAACCGCCAGCCATGAGTCGCGCCCGCTTCCCACGCCCCGGCATGCAGATCATGGACGGCGCTCCGATCCACGTCCGGCGCGGCCATCCGCTGCCGATGAAAGGCCGCTACCGTCCGCAGCCGTCCGACCGCGAACCGCTGCTTGACTGGTTCAATAGCACCTCAGCGCACGAAGGATGGCTGAACGCCATTTGGGATAACAACCCGCCCGACCAAGGCCGCCCCCGGATGTTGAGCCTTGATTGGCTCTTGACCATCACCCGCAACAATCCCCAGGGAGGCGATTTCACATGAGCGCAAAATCGCCGCCGCCCGTCCACACGCTGATTGCCCGCGTCTGTGACTTCCGCATGGAAAACTTCACATGCTCGGAACTCGCCGACCTGCTGGAATGCAACCGCTCCAGCATCACCAAGGCCATCGGCAAAGGATGGCTGGAAAGCTACGGCCCGAACATGCGCGGCGACAACGTGAAGCCCCGCTATCGGCTCGAAAAAGCCGCCGTCGTTCTCTGGCTCTGGCGCTCCACCACCGGCAACCGCGAAGTCATCCGCGAGACGCTGGAGGAACGCGCCCCGCAAATCCTCCGCATGATTGAGCGCATCGAATCCAAGCGGGCCAAGCCCGCCGAACTGCCGCCGCCGCCCAAAGCACGCGGCACCCTGCCACCGCCAAGCAACCAAACCGAATTCTCCTTCTGACACCATGACCACGACCACGCTAACTCTCGCCGCGCTCGCGCTGCGCGCCCTCGCCCTCGCCCTCCGCCTTCTCTCCGGCCCGCGCCGCTCCCACCGCATCCCGCGCCACCGCCGCTATAAGCTCCCCAAGCCCGGAGGCTTCGTGGACGGCGGCCTCGTCCGCATACTCGCCGAGTTCGCCGTCATCATCGCCCTCATGCTCGCCCTCACCTTCCTCTTCACCGGCTTTGAACCGCCAAATTGGTAATCCCTCACCTCTCACCTCTCACCTCTCACGTCTCACGTCTCACCCCTCGCCCAATGTCCAAACCCACCGTCCCCCACACCCTGCCCGCCATCCAAAGCCGCTTTGCGGTATGGCACGGGGCCGCGCTGCAAAGCGTGGCGCATCTGAAAATGTCCAAGTTCTTCTGTGGCCTTGAAGTGGCCGCATTGGCCGAACTTAACGACGCCCGCCCCGGTCGCAAATGCGGCGGCGACGATGCCGAAAACCTGCCCTTTGAAACCCTCGTTGAAGACGCGTTTAACGTCTCCGCACGCACCGCCCGCCGCTATCGTAATTTCTGGCAGCAATGCACCCAGGAAGCGCCCAAGCTCGCCGACAAGCTGAACAACCTTTGGCGGAAGTTCGCGGCCTCCAAGGCGCTCCCCGCGCCCGGCGAATGCGGCACGCTGGCCGCCTCCCAAATCGCCGCCGCAGACATCATGGAGCTATGCGCCCTCGCGGATGACATGGGACTTTCCGACCTTTTCGCGAAGCCAGAAAAGGAAGTCACCGAAACCACCACCGCAACCACCACCGGCAGCCGCAAGGCCGCCCGTGAAAAGCTGCTGAAATTTTGGGGCCGCGATGTCGCCGCCGCACTGGCACGCAAAGAGTACATGAAGCTGCCCGCCGCCGTCCGCGCCACCATGGCCGACGAACTCGCCGCCGCCGCCAAGGCGCTCAAGGAAAGCGTGAAGGGAGGGGCCGGAAAATGAGCGCGACGCTTTATTATGAACCTGTGAAATCCTTTCAGGATTACGTCCGCAGCTTTGCGGCTCGGCAAACAATCACATGGACAAGCTGGCTGCATTTACTCGCCCGTTTTGACGCGCTCGATGAGCTGCGGTGGTGGATCGAAGACCAGTTTGGAGCGTTGTTCAACTTTTGGCACTCCGATACGCCCGACAGCCTTGAGATGGTCCTCGGAGGAGAGATGTTTCTGGAGTACGTCAGTGACTGGGAAAAAGCCCACTTCGTTGACTTCGACCACACCCTTTGGCGTTGCTTCAACTGCGGTGATGAGATTTGCGCCTGGCAAGCGTACAATGGCCGCTGCCCCTGCTGTGGAAAGAATGGAGGCCTGTCCTACACCGGCGAGACCTTCGACGGCGAAGAAGAAGAGACTGAGTCAAAGCCGCAGAAATGGCGCTTTAACTCACCCATCCTTCTGACTGAAAGGAGGGCCGGAAAATGAAGGCTTCAAGCATCCTGACTCGCTGGGAGCGCATCGCCTCAGTGGTCCGTTCGCAGGCTTGCGTAGTCTCGGCGGACAAGATTTTCTTCGCCATGCTCTACGCCGCGAGAGAGGGGCATTTGACCGCTCTGGAAGCACGGCGGCATTTCAAACTCGGCGACGAAACCACCCGCCAGATTTTGAACCTGCTCTGCGGCTCCGGCCTGCTCTTCCGCACACGCCTTGAACGCAAACCGGGGAACCACGGCCCCGCGCCCTTCATTTGGCACGCCACGCCCGAACTCTACGCCGTGCTCGCCGTGAAACCCGAAGACCACAACGCCCATGTACAACCCAGCTGATTTCATCGAAGTGACCGAAGGGCGCATCTGCCCGACGTTCAAGCCCTCCGCACTCGACAAAAACGAGTGCTTCGACGGCGTGAAGATGCACGCCGGAACAGTCTCGGTTCACGAGGGCGATGTCCTGTCCGTGCTCCGCGTCATCGGCGTCCTTCTGCTCTGCCGCGCCGGTTCCGACATCATCGGCATCCACCAGAAACGCGTGAAACGCGCCAACCCGCCAACCTTCTAACCGTCATGGAACTTGCCACCACCATCAACCACGAAACGGACATCGCACCCGCCACCATTCACGGGCGCGAGCTGGCGGAGTTCTACGCCCTCACGCACAAGAACCAACAACGCATCCGTGATCTTCTGGCGGCCTTTGCCATCATCGAAGCAGCCCCCGCGAAGATGGAAGGGTACACCCTCGCGGCACAGGGCCGCCGTGGCCTCACGCATGGCAGCCTCCGCCGCCTCTACCGCGAGTACTGCAACGGCGGCAGAAACTGGCGCGTGCTCATTGACGGCGCGGTTGAATACAAGCCGACTGACTGCGGCCTTCCATCCGCCTTCGTGGAAGAGGTTCAAAGGCGTTGCGATGCGCAAAGCCGGAGCGTCGCCATGGCCTTCAAGCTGCTGCGAACCGATTGGTTCAAAGGCGTTTCAATCCCCGGTTATGGAACATGGCGGGAATGGTGGACACGCACGAAGCCCTTCCTTCCCGTCCCGCCCTCCTGTCCCTGCATGCCGCCCGGCTGGAGCGAGACGAACCTCCGCAGCTATCTGGACGCCTCCGCCTTCCGCCGGAAGGCGCAAACCATCGGCCTCCAATCGGCGCATAAGCACAACGGGAACCAGGTCTATACCACGCGGGCAAAGCTGTACGTTGGTTCGCATTATCAGTTTGATGACCTTTGGCATGACTTTTTCGTCGCCAGCCTTCGGGAAAAGAAAGTCGGGCGCGTGCTGGAACTCTTCGCGCATGATCTCTTCAGCGCCCGCAAGTTCCGCTTTGGTTATCGCGTCCGCACCGAAGGCGACAACGGCAAGGCCAACGGCCTCACGATGCGAATGCAGCGCATGCTGCTTGCCGATGTCTTCTTGAATGTCGGCTACTCACCACGCGGCACCGTTGGCGTTTTTGAGCACGGAACCGCCGCGTGTCCCGAAGACATCGAAAAGGCGCTCTATGACGGCAGCGGCGGCCTCGTCACCGTCCACCGCTCCGGCATGCAGGGAGCGGCAGCGCACGCCGGACACTACCCCGGCCTTGTGCGTGGCAACCCGCGCCACAAAGCCAGTCTCGAAAGCAGCAACAACGCGATTCACAACCTCACGAGTCACCTGCCCGGACAAACCGGCCCGGATCGTCAACGCCGCCCCGAACAACTCGCCGGAATGCTTGAGTACTCCGCCGAAGTGCTCGCCGCCATGCCGCACCTCTCCGCCAGCGCGGCGGAGGCACTGAAGCTGCCGCTTTTAACAGAGATTCAAGCGGGTCAAGTGCTCCGCGAACTGTACGCGGCCTTTGACGAAATGCCGCACAATCTGGAAGGCTGGCGCGATGCGGGAAACGTCATCGCTGAACTCTGCTTTGCCGGTCAATGGCTCGCCGCAGAGAACATGCTGGCGCTGCCACCCGCCGAACGTGAAGCCGTGGCGCTGGCGATGAACTCCGGCAGCCTGCAAGCCCGCGAGCGCCGACTCACACGCGGCGAGGTCTGGCGGCGCGGTGAAGGCGAACTGGTGAAAGTCTCGCCCGCCGTCGCATGCGCCATCCTCGGGCCGGAGTTCGCCAAGGAACAGCGCGTGAAGAGTCACATTTTCAACTTCCGCGATGTGGAGATTGAACCGGGCATTGACCTGAAATTTGAAAGCCTCGTTCACGGTCCTGAAACGAGCGTTTATTTGAAAGAGGGCGAGCCGTATCGAATCACCGTCAACCCGCAAGACCCGCGAACCGCCTTTGTTTGCGACATGGCCGGGCGCTTCCTCGGAGTCTGTCAGCGCATCACGGCAGTTGACCGCGCCGACTGCGACGCCGTCACCGCTCAAATTGCCCGCATTGCCAAGAGCAACGCGGAAGTGCTCGCCCCGCTCAAGAAGCGCCAGCTTCACGAAGCCAAACGCCGCCGAGACCTGCACAAGCACAACGTCGAAGTCATCAAGCGCGACACACGCGGCGGCGACAAAAACCGCGCCCGCGCCTTGGACATCCTCGCCGCCCATTTTTCCGAATAGCACCCGCAACCAACACCACCACCGAACATGAGCAAAATCCACCACGACCACCCCGAAGCCGACGAACGCACGCCCGTAATCAGGAGCCACAAGCGCCCGATCTCCGCGCCCACCATCGCCGCCCTTCGCGAGTATCAGGACCAACGCGGCCTTTCGCAGAAAGCCCTTTCAACACGGCTTGGCGTGTCCACCGCGTACGTCTCGCTCGCCTACAAGGGCGCGGCCTTCCCCGGCGATGCCACCGCCTTTGAAGACCGCGTTGAAAGCCTCATCGAACAGGAGGCCTTGGCGGCCCGTAAAAAGCTGCTCGTTGAAGTGAAGGACGGTTTTCTTGTGGACACGATGTCCAAGTTTTTGACCAGCATCGCGGCAACGCAAGACATCGGCATCATTCATTCCCCGGCGGGATGGGGTAAGACGTGCGGCATAGCCAAATACGCGGAGCGCGACAAGCTCGCCGTCTGCGTCACCGCCTTGAAAGGCAACGCCGGGTGGAAGGACATCCGCCGCGCCGTGCTGGAAGGCCAATTCGCCACGCGGAACCGTGGCGAAAATGTGGCCGGGCTTGTCTCGCGCCTCTTTCGCGGCAGCCAGCGCCTTCTTGTCATCGACAATGGACACCTTCTCACGGAGAGCGCCCGGCAATGGCTGGCCTACGATTGGAACGAAGGGACCGGCTGCGGAGTCGCCCTTGTTGGCAATCCTGAAATCGTCGGCCAGTGGCAGAGGAACGACCAACATTCAAGCCGCTGCGGTCTGTCGTTTCCAGTGACGGAAAACCCGACGCAAAAGCAGTACATCAATGAAGTCTTCCGGCAGTTTTTCCCGCCAGCCGTGGACGATGCCGAATCCTTAAAACTCGCCGCCCGCATCACGCACGGCGAGGGCGGTTTCCGCGCCCTCCGCAAGCATGCGCAGCTCGCCAAAGTCCTCTCCGAAGGCGGGCGCATCGCCCCCGCTGAAGCCATCCGCAGCGCCAACTCGATTCTACCCTCTTTCATCAACCTCAACACCACCCCCCGCCATGACTGAATCCGAAACCCTCCCGCCCCTACCTGTCACCGTCGCCACGCCGAAAGGCTTGGAGACCGCGATTGAACAGGCCGCCGCGCTGGAGCTGCGCATTACCGCCGCCGAAACCAAGGCAAAGAAAATGGTGGAAGCCGTCAAGGCCCTGACATTGAAAGAATGCGCCGAAGCCATCACCCAACGCGACGCACTGAAGGCGGCGGCCATCGCTTATGTGAAGGACAATCGCAGCGTGCTTTTGCCCAAAAACAAGGCCTCTGTTTCCATCCTCGGCCACAAGATCAAAGTCACCTCAACCAGCGCCGCCGCCTGCGACGATGAACCCGCCGTTCTGGCATTGCTGGAGGCCGAAGCGGAGCACGGCGCGAACGAAGCCCAGCGCGAAGCTTCGGAGGCCTGTCTCCGCCGCTCTGTCGTCTTGGATAAGACCTTTGTTCACAAGCATTGGAAGGAGCACGCCGCATGGTTCGAGAGCGTCGGCCTCCGCATCGAAACCGGCGAAAAATGGGACGTTAAATTCAACTTCTCACCGGAGGGCGCGGCGGGCAAATGAGCGCCCCAAAAACCGGCCAAATTTGGAAGAATAAGCGATCAAATGAACGCTTCAAACTCACCAAAGTTTACAGCTCATCGGTTCACTTTACAACGGATTCAGGAGGCGTTGGCGTGTGTGCCATGTACTAGCTTTTGCACAATTTCACCCTTGTTAAAACCAAGCCATGAGCGACCACAAAACAACCGGCTTCAGCATTTTTGAAAGCGGCCCTTTGGCTTTACTTTTGACCGTCCTTAACAACGGGCGTTCTGGAATTTCCGGTCTAAAATTTCGTGTTGCCGTCCACGCCTCAAGCAAGGGCTTCAGAATTGTTCTGAACGGCAAGACGATTGCCAAGGGCGCAACGCCTCAAGAGCTTCATAAGTCCTATGAAGCCGCCCAAGAAAAAGCCAAAAACGCCAAGCCATGAGCACACCCCGCCTACTCTCCCCCCGCCAGCGCTCAACCCTCGCCGGAATCGCCTCCCAGGCATGGCGCATGCTGGACGCCAAAGGCGCGATAGACGAGCCGCAAACGGCATGGAGGCACCGCGAAGCGCGGGACGCATGCGGCTTCACGATCTCCGAAGCTCCGGCGGCCATGTTTGACGCACTCGCCGTCCACTTTTTCAACCTCTCCGGGCAGACGGAAAAAGCGCTCAAACTGGCCTTGGAACCGATCCCCAACGATGTCCGGCAGGTCATTTTCAGGATTCAGCAGGAGCGCAGCCGACAAGGCCTCGCCCCCGGCTATGTGAAGGGCATTTGCCAGAACATGTACGGCAAGCCGGAGCCGCAGGAAATCGGCGAGGCGCGGGGCATCCTCTTCGCCCTCATCCGCCGACGCCAACGAGAGCGGCGAAAATGACCCCCAAACCACCGGCCCGCGAAATCGGGCCGGTTTTTTTGTGCCCAGTCAGAGCGCCCCGGCTTCGTCGAGGTGACAAAGGCCATTGCTCAACCCCCCCGCGAATCGACGCTTAAACGCCCGTTTTACTCACTCGCGCCAAAGACCAAATTCCGGGCGCTCCCCCACGTTTCCGGCCCTTTCCGGGCGTTGCTCACACTGTCCCGCGTACTTCATCATATGAGACTCAGCGATGAAAACGATCCTTTCCGCCCTCATCACGCTGACCTGCGGTCTCGCATTCGCTGCGCCAAAGCAGGAGGTGGCCGTGATCCACACGCTGCATGGCAGGAGCTACCAGCAGTGCAAAATCATGCAGCGTGATGCGGACGGCGTGGCCTTCTCTCATCGCAGGGGCATCGCCCGCGTTTTGTTCAGCGACATGCCGGAAAGCCTGCGGATCGAGCTCGGCTACAACGCCGCCGCCGCCGCCGATCTGCAAAGAGCGCGAAATCTGGCCCGGAAGGAAAAAGAGGAACAGCAGCAAAAGCAGCGGGAGCGTGCCGCCGAGTTGCGTCATGAGGCGCAACTGGCCGAGATCAAGCGCCTGGCCCAGCGGCCTGTGATCGTGATGCAGTCACCTGCGGGGGCCTTCTTCTCTGGGCCTGTTCCTGCGGTCGGCTTTGCTGCACCCGGCTGGGGCGGCGGGTTCTTCCGTCCGCAGCGCGGGCCTGTATCCCGTGCCGGCACCTGGGACAATGTGGGCATCGCCACGATCGGCGCGGGCAGCGGCGGGATTTATGTGCCGCAAAGTGGGGGATTCTATTTCACTGGCGTGCCGCAGGTTCATTACAGCCCGACGCTGGGCTACTACAATCCGGGACGCTTCGCCGCGCCCGCATTGCCATCCCGCGGGACCTTCGGTGTGGTGCCGGGTCTGGCGGCGCCTAATCCACCGGCCGTCGTGCCCGGGGTGGGTAGAAGCGGTGGCGCCTCTTTGGGGGCGCCGAGGTAAAAAAAGCGGGCGGACTTGTTTCAAGTCCGCCCGTCGAGATGGATTGGGCTGCGTCTGTTAGATGAGGCCGGCCTTCTTCAGCGTGGTGTAAGCGCCGTTCTTGTTCACGGTCTTGAGGGCACGTGCGGTCAGCTTCACTTCAACGAATTTGTTGAGTTCAGCCACCCAGATGCGCTTCGAACGGAGGTTCGGCATGATCACACGCTTCACGCGCTTGGTGATGTGACGACCGATACCGCCTTCTTTCTTGGCTTTACCGCTGCGGTGGATGTGATGGCCGCGTGTAGCGCCAACTCCGGTGATTTCACAAACTTTTGCCATAAGATAAAGGGGTTCGGGGGAAGGGGGCCGCGATACTAGCCGAGGACATCGGTGCGTCAACCAAAAGTCCCTGCTTTCATTATCTTCTCCCGGGGCGGCCCACCATCAGGCACGTCGTTTCGGGGTTCATGAGGTAACCGATGCCGAAGTTCAGCGGCTTCACCGGGTGCCTCCCTGAAGAGTAGGCCGCCGTTAGATCCGGCTGCTGGCAGCCGGAGAAGATGCTCAGCGTCCCGCGATGGTTGCCATACAGGTTCAAATTCCAGCCTTGGCGGACGAATTCGCGGTACGGGATGCCGGACGGGTCCTGCACGATGACGCTGCTGTGCCGCAGGATGAAGTCGCGAATGCCGGAGAAGCCGCCGTCGTGCATCAGATAGGACGCGCTCTTCATGAAGGACGGGATTCTGCCCAGCCGTGAAACGTAGTTTAGCAGGGGGGCTGCTCCGCCGCCGTTCGAAAGGTCCTGGCGAAAGTAAAACACCCGTTTCGAACTACCGAAGCCACTGCGGCAGCGTATCATGAGTCCCGTGTTCCCGGATGAACCCGCCAGCGTCACGTTCCCGGTACCGTCGATCCTGACGGTGTCCACGGATTCGACGGAATGCCCCGTGCGGGCCATGAAGGCTAGGATGATCGGCAGTACGCCACGAAACCGCGTGGCCACGAGGTCGTTCTTCATCTCGGTGGTGATGAAGTAGCTGCTCGTCATGATCGTGGAGACCGAATTGTGCAGGCCGTAGAGTCCGCGCTCGATTTCCGCCTGCGAGAGGCTCTCCAGCCGCGGCAGCGGCTCCGCAGGCTCGAGGCCGACGAGCACATAGGTTTCTGCAGCGGGGCAGATGGCGCTGGCGAAGAGAAAATCCGGCCCGCTGAACGGGTAAAACAGGGCGTTGGCTCCCAGCACGTCGCTGATTTCCGAGGCCGCCCAGGCCTGGAGCGGTGCGCGATGCGCATTCTGGTGCGTGGCCCACAGGCGGTCCATACGGACCTTGTGCGAAGCCCAGGCGGACGAGCCGCGCACGTTGGACAAGGCATCGCCGTCCATTCCCGCAAACAGGCGGGCGATGTTGTTGATCGACGATGACTGCAACGGCACGTTCATAGAAGCAGCACCGTTGTAGAGCGGGCCGCGCCCGGCGCTTTCCGCCCGGCGCACGCTGCTGCCGGCCAGTGCATCGAGAACCCCGTTCCACTGGTCGAGGCGTTTCGCTCCGGCATAGTTCTGAAAGGCCTGATCAGGCAGCGCACACCCTGAGATGCCGAGCACGGCTATGAGGCCGCCAAACCAGCGACAAAGAGTAAGAGAAGCATGATTTCGCGCAGCTGTCATAACAACGCGAGGGTATCAGACCCCATACCAACTCCAACAAACTCTTGTACGCCGAGTGTGGCTTTATTTGCAGTGTATTACGGTCGCTCTAAAAATTTGATAGAATTATTGCGGATCTTCAAACATTCAATGCGTCCGACAACTCAACCTGCCTTGGGCTGGTGCATCGCGATGCAGTGCAGCGCACCGCCTTCGGTGACGAGATCCTTGGCCATCATCGAGATGATTTCCCGGCCCGGGAAGCACTCGGCGATCTTGTCCTCGGCGGCGGCATCCTTCTTCTTGTTGCCAAAAAGCGGTACCAGCACGGCGTTGTTCAGAATCAGGAAGTTTGCGTAGCTGGCAGGCAGCCGTGAGAGGCGCCAGTCCTTCATTTCGATGGCCTGCGGCATTTCGATCTCGATGATCTCAAGTTTGCCGCCGTCGGGAGCCCTCAGATCGTTCAGACGCTCGCGGATGTCCTTGAGCACCTTGTGGTTCGGGTCGGAATCACGCGGCTCGACCATGCAGATCACCGCGTCCTCGCGGATGAAGCGCACGATGTCGTCGATGTGGCCGTCCGTGTCGTCGCCCTCGATGCCCTTCTTGAACCAGACGATATCGGTCACGCCGAGCATGGCCTTCAGTTCTTTTTCCACTTCGGCCTTGTTGCCGGGCTTGCCGCCGTGGCGGTTGGGATTGAGAAGGACGGACTCGGTGGTCAGCAGCATGCCTTTGCCGTTGGTTTCGATGGCGCCGCCTTCGAGGATCATCTTCGACTTGAAGCGCTCCATTTTCAGCACGTTCGCGGCTTTTTCAGGGATGCCGTTGTCGAGGTCCCACGGCGGGAACTTGCCGCCCCAGGCGTTGAATTCCCAGTCGGTGATGGCCACCTGGCCGGTCTCGTTGTGCTTGATGAAAATCGGGCCGTGGTCGCGGCACCACACGTCGTTCGTGCTGTGCTCGTAGATGTCCACCTGGCTGAGATCGCCCTCGTTGTCGGCGATGCTGAGGCGGATGTTCATGTGGCTGAGCATCGGTGCATTGATGCGCACGCGCTCGTAGCGGGAAATGGTGCTGGCGATCTCGCCGAACTTGTCCTGCAGCTTGTGGAAAGTCTTCGGGCAGCTTTCCTTGTTGGACGGCCAGGACAGCCAGATTGCCTCCTGCGGCTCGAATTCGGCGGGCAGACGGTAGTTTTTAGGATAGGAGGCTTTACTCATCGATGTAGCGTTTGGTCAGGGGGGCGTAGGTGTCAATGCGGCGATCACGGAAAAAAGGCCAGATGCGGCGGAAGTCTTCCACCGCCTTCAAATCACATTCCACAACCATGATTTCCTCAGCCGTGACGGATGCCTTTGCAACGATTTCCCCATAAGGATTTGCAACAAAGCTCTGCCCCCAGAATTCGCTCTGCTGTTCCGTGCCCACCCGGTTGACCGCCGCCACATAGCAGCCGTTGGCCACCGCGTGGCCGCGCTGGACGGTCTCCCAGGCGCAGTGCTGGGCCGCGCCCAACTCGGCCTTCTCGCTCGGCAGCCAGCCGATGGCCGTGGGATAAAACAGGATCTCAGCGCCCATGAGCGCGGTGAGCCGCGCAGCTTCCGGGTACCACTGGTCCCAGCAGATCAGCACGCCGATGCGGCCGTATTTCGTGTCCCACACGCGGTAGCCGAGATCGCCGGGCGTGAAGTAAAACTTCTCCTCGAAGCCCGGGTCCTGCGGGATGTGCATCTTCCGATACTTGCCCAAAACGGTGCCGTCGGCGTCGATGACCGCTGCCGTGTTGTGGTACAGCCCCGGCCCGCGCTTTTCGAACAGCGGCACGATGATCACCACGCCGAGCTCCTTCGCCAAAGGTGCCAGTGCGTCCGTCGTCGGTCCCGGTACGGCCTCCGCCAGGTTGAAAAGCTCCGTGTCCTGCGTGATGCAGAAGTAGGGCGTGTTGAAAAGCTCCTGCAGGCACACGATTTGAGCACCGCGGGCTGCGGCGTCGCGGATCAGGCGCATGTGCTCACTCAGACTCTCGTCCTTGCTGGAAAAAGCCCGGCTTTGCACCAGGCCAAGGGTGACTTTCGACATAAGGCGCGATGGTTCACCGCATGGCGGGGAATGCAAGGAGGCTGTGGGCACAAAAAAGCCCTGCGGCTTGCGCCACAGGGCCTCGGCGATTCATTCGGCTCTCACTCGCGATCCACCGAGAACTTGCCCGCGCCGGTAAACAGCAGCGTGACGTAGGCGACGAGATAGACCATGGCCAGTTCGCCATTGCCCTCGCCCACGAGCGCGGACTTATGCACGATGAAGAAGGCGGTTCCCATCGTGATTGAGAGCATCAGCGCCGCAAAGCGGGTGAACAGGCCGGCGATCAACAGCGCGGAGCAGACGACCTCGGCAAAGACCGCGAGACCGGCGTTCACATTCCCCGGCAGGCCGAGCAGGCCGTTCATCTTCTCCGCCGTGGCGGCAAAGCCGAGCAACTTGCCGCGGCCGTGCAGCAGCAGCATGGAGAATCCCAGCGCGACGCGCAGGATGAGCAGGCCGTAGTCGGGAGACTTCGGCAGGAAGGACAGTTTCAGGAGCTTGAGCATGGATGTGGTTGGTTCAGGTTGGCGGGGATTTTCCGGAGCATGGTCCGGCCCCGGCCTCGCCGACAAGCCTAAAAACCAAGGAGTGACGGCATCCTGCCGTCACCGTTTGTAGTTCGGGCTTTAGCCCGCGCTGGGGAATGGCGATTCGAAGAACGGGCTGAAGCCCGAACGACAAACTCAAACATCACCCCAATGCCGCCATCATCTCCTTGAGCTTCGCGGCCTTCTCCTCCCAGTCGGTCTTCCGCTGCTGATGCTCGTCGAGCACCTTCTGCGGGACTTTGGAGGTGAATTTTTCGTCGGCGAGCTTCGCGGTGACTTTTTCCAGCTCGGATTCGGCTTTGCCGAGTTCCTTGCCGATGCGCGCACGCTCGGCTTCGACGTCGATAAGGCCTTCTAGAGAGATATGAAGAGTCCCCGCAGAAGACAAGACAGCCGTCGTGCTAGTGATTGGCGTGAAATCTGAAGATATTACAAACGAACTTGCATTGAGCATGACCTTCAACTTGTCCTTGTCGAGTTCAAGGTAGGGAACAAGTTCCTGAGCCTGCGGGTTGGGCTGGAAAACAAAGTCTGTCTGCTTCGAACGAGGTACGTTCATGGCACTTAAATGTCCACGTGCTGTGCCAATGAGATCAATCTCTGCGGAAATAACCTTTTCGTCCTCGGGAAGGATGCCGAAGTGGGCGAGTTCGTCCGCGTCGAGCGGTTTTGGCCAGACGGCGAACATGATGCTCTTGCCGCCCTGGTTTTCGGGAAGGTCGGCATTGAAGCCCATGCCATGCCACAGCTCTTCGGTGATGAAGGGCAGGAAGGGATGGAAGAGACGCAGCGTGTGCCCGAGCACGAAGTCGATGACGGCGAGGGTGTTCGCCTTGCGCTTCGCATCGCTGCCTTGGAGCACGGCTTTGCTGGCCTCGATGTACCAGTCGCAATACTCGCTCCAGAAGAAGCGGTAGAGCGTGGCGGTGGCATCGCTGAAGCGATACTCTTCCAAAGCGGTGCTGACTTCGGCGATGGCGGTGTTGAGGCGCAGGAGGATCCATTTGTCGTCGCTGCTGAGCAGCGCGGCGCTGATCTCCGTTTCGACCTCGCCACCTTGCATCTGGCGGAAGCGGGCGGCATTCCAGAGCTTGGTGCAGAAGTTGCGGCCGAGCTCGACGTTCTTTTCGTCGAAGCAGATGTCCTGGCCCAGCGGCGCACTGCGCATGATGCCAAAGCGCAACGCATCCGCGCTGTAGCTGGCGATGAGCTCCAGCGGATCGGGCGAATTGCCGAGGGACTTCGACATCTTGCGGCCCTGCTTGTCGCGGATGATGCCGGTGAAATAGACGTTCTTGAACGGCAGCTCGCCCATCCACTCAAAGCCAGCCATGATCATGCGGGCGACCCAGAAGAAGATGATGTCCGGCCCCGTGACGAGATCGGTCGTGGGGTAGAAAGCCTTCAACGTCGAGGTCTTCTCCGGCCATCCCATCGTGGCGAAGGGCCACAGCCAGGAGCTGAACCAGGTGTCGAGGACGTCGGGGTCTTGTTCCCAGTTTTCGGGATCGGGAGGTGGCACAACTTCACACCAAATCGTCGATTCTGTATGACCCTGGGAGTAGTCTTCGGTGCTGACACCGTTTCCGTAATCAGTGACTTTGGGGACACGCCGCGTGAATGGTGCATCATCGTGAATCACACTGATGCTAATCGGGCCATTTGTGTGTGTTGTTTTTCGATACCACACCGGAATCCGATGCCCCCACCACACCTGGCGGCTGATGCACCAATCCTGAAGGCTGGTCATCCAGTGGTCATAGACCTTCGCCCAGCGGTCGGGGTGGAATTTCATCTCGCCATTCGCCACGACGGCCTGGCTTTCCTTCACGCTCGGGTATTTGAGGAACCACTGCTCGCTGAGGCGGCTCTCGATCGGCACGTCGGCACGCTCGGAGTAGCCGAGGTTGTTTTGATACGGCTCCTCTTTGACGAGGCTGCCGATTTCCGCGAGCAGCTCGGCGGCGCGTTTGCGGGCGGCGAAGCGCTCCATGCCGGCGAGGTCCTTGCCGGCGAGGTCGTTGAGCGTCCCGTTCGGATGCATGACATCGACGGCGGGCAGGTTGTGACGTTGCGCGATCTCAAAGTCGGCCTTGTCATGCGCGGGCGTGACCTTCAGCACGCCAGTGCCGAAGGTGAAATCGACATGCTCGTCGGCGATGATCGGCAGCAGCGCCTGATCTTCGACCGGCAGCGGACGGCGCACGTGTTTGCCGATGAGATGGGCATAGCGCTCGTCCTTCGGATTCACGGCGATGGCCTGGTCGCCCGGGATCACTTCGGGGCGCGTGGTGGCGATGGTGAGCCAGGTGCCGGGCTCCTCGACGACTTCCACTTTGAAGTGATACATGATGGCGTTTTGCGCCTTCATGACGACCTCTTCATCGCTGAGCGCGGTGAGGGAGGAGGGGCACCAGTTCACCATGCGCTTGCCACGGTAGATGAGGCCCTTTTTGTAGAGATCGACGAACACGCGCATGACGCAGGCGTTGTAATCGTCGTCAAAGGTGAAGCGCTCGCGGCTCCAATCGCAGGAGGCGCCGAGCTTCTTGAGCTGCTCGATGATGATGCCGCCGTGCTTGTCCTTCCACTCCCAGATCTTCGCGACGAGGCCCTCGCGGCCGAGATCGTCGCGGTGCTTGATGACGCCCTGCTTTTTCAGCGTCTTCTCGACGACGTTCTGCGTGGCGATGCCGGCGTGGTCGGTGCCGGGCAGCCAGAGCACTTCCTTCCCCAGCATGCGGGCGCGGCGGGCGAGGATGTCCTGGATGGTGTTGTTCAGCACATGGCCGAGCGTGAGGATGCCCGTGACGTTCGGCGGCGGGATGACGATGCTGTAGGCCGGGCGCTTCTCGCTGACGCGGGCGGGATCGGCTTCAAAGCACTTGTCGTCGAGCCAGCGCTGATACCAGCGGGCTTCGACGTCGGCCGGGGTGTAGGTCTTTTCGAGTTCGGGCATAAAAGGGGCGCAAAGATGGGGGAAAGCGGGCGCTTTGCAAACGCGGAGGCCGCTCTAAACTCCCCGGAATGACTTCTGCAAGCACCCCAGGTCCGGCGCCCCAGGGCGGCGAAATCCGCCATGCTTTCATGCTTCTCGTGGCCCTGGCCTTCCTCACGACCGTCGGGCTGCTGCTGCCGCACGGCGACAGCGGGGATGAGTTTCGCGACTGGCTGCTGGCGCGTCCCGGCCTGCGATCCCTGATCGGGGGGCTGTGGGCCATCATTGCCTTCGAGGGGCTGGCGGGCTTGTTTTTCACCCGGGATGCCTGGAGCGCACGGCTGAGGCGGTTTTTTCTCACGCTGCTGATTCCCCCGCTGCGCATGGTCGTGGCCACCGGCAAGCCGGACGGCTGGCTGTGGCTGCCGGGGGCCGGCTGGCGGCCTGCGGGCGGGGAAACCTCCGAAAAGCTCGAGCAGAAGCTCGCGCTGCCAATGGTCATCCTCACGCTGCTGGTGCTGCCGGTGCTGGGCGCGGAGTTGACCGGGGGGGAGCGGCTTGAAAATCACCCGCGCATGGCGCTGGCCACGCATCTGACCACCTGCGTGATCTGGATCGGCTTCACGGTGGAGTTCGTGTGGATGGTGGCCGCAGCGCCGAACAAGCTCGCCTACTGCCTGAAGCACTGGATCAACCTCGTCATCATTCTGCTGCCGCTGGTGGCCTTCCTGCGGGTGCTGAACGCCTTCCGCTTCGCCCGCACGCTCCGCGCCGGCAAGCTGCTGCGCGCCTATCGCCTGCGCGGCCTCTGGACGCGGTTCTGGCGCCTGGCCCTGCTCTTCAACCTTTTCGACCGCCTCCAGCAGCGCAACCCGGCGAAATACTGCGCCGCCTTGGAAAAGAAGATCGCTGATCTTGAGGGGGAGCTGGTCGTCTTGCGCAGCAAGCTGGAAAGCACCCGAAAGAAGATCCCCGATCCTCCCGCCGACTGAGGCGTCACTGCCCCAGGCTCAAATATTCGCGCACCGTGTGATTCATCGCGCGCCGCGCCGGAGGGAAGCATTCGGCGACCTTTTCAAACGTCTCCTGCAGGGCGAACTCCTCCGCCAGGATGTGCTTTCGTGCCGAGTCGAGGTGGCTGACGACCACGCCTTCGTAGTAGTCCACGTCCGGCGCACCGCGACGCTCCGCACGGCGGTGCAGGAAATCGGGATACAGGCAGGTCAGCACCAGGAACTGGTTCGCGCACTGCACATGCAGAAAAAACTTGTGGTGGCGGCTCGCATTCTCGATCGCCTCCAGGTAATCGACGCTGTAGAGGCTGTCCACGCTGTGGTTGATGTCCTCCGGTCCCTTCGTCGGCGTGCAGCCGAAATCCGCGCACACCACCGCCATGTAGTCCGCCACGGCCAACTCTTTGATGCCGAACTCCTTCAACGAGTGCCGCACGACGAGGAAAAAGAAGAGTTCGGGGGAGAGAAGCGCCGCCTTCTTTGAAACCAGCGCGGCGTCGAAAAGCTTGTCGTTGTCCAGAATGATCGGCACCGCGTCCGGATCGTCGATCATGGCATTGAATCCCTCTTTGCCGCGCTCGCTGAGGGCCAGCGTGTCGCGGATGAAATTCCAATCCGTCGGAGTGAAACGGAACCAGCAGCCCGGGCGAGGAAAGCGCGTCATGGTGATCAGTTTGGTGCTGTCTTCTGTTAAAAGCATATCAGGTGCCACATTCGATTGTCATTTGGAAAAATGCGGCGCTTCCGGTGTTCAATCACTTCCGGTCGGTCTTTGTAAGCGGCTTCATAAAACCCTTTGGACAGTTCCGGCCCCGTGCTAAGCACGTCCATGACCAGAACCGACGGCCGTGCGCCCGACCAGCTCCGCAAGATCGAATACATCCTCGACGTCGCCCCGCATGCCGCAGGCTCGGTCCTCATCGCCTTTGGCAGCACCCGCGTCATCTGCACGGCCTGCATCAACGAGGAAGTTCCGCGCTGGATGAAGGTGCAGGGCGTCAAAGGCGGCTGGCTGACGGCCGAGTACTCGATGCTTCCGTATTCGACGCTGGACCGCAAGGACCGTGAAAGCTCGCGCGGCAAACCCGACGGCCGCAGCACCGAGATCCAGCGCCTCATCGGCCGCAGCCTGCGGGCCGTCGTCGATCTCGAAAAACTCGGCCCCCGCACCCTCTACGTCGATTGCGACGTGCTCCAGGCCGACGGCGGCACCCGCACCGCCTCCATTACCGGCGCCTGCATCGCCGTCGCCGTCGCTTTCAACCGTCTGCTTGAAAAAGGCAAGATCACCCGCCAACCGCTCAAGAAGAAACTCGCCGCCGTCAGTGTCGGAATCCTGAAGGGCGAGACGCTCCTCGATCTCTGCTACACCGAGGACGCCGCCGCCGACGTGGACAGCAACATCGTCCTTACCGAGGACGGCGAATTCGTTGAAATCCAGGGCAGCGGCGAGGAGGCCACCTTCACCGAGGCGCAGCTTCACTCCATGCTCGAATACGGCCGCAAAGGCATCAAGGAACTCGTCGCCATTCAGGACGAGGCGATCAGGAGCGCCATGCGCCCCGCCGATGGCGGAGACCTCCAAAACCTCGCCAGCTTCTTCGGGAAAAAGTAGTTTTCCCCCGGCAAGTCGCATCGCTGCGCCACAGGCAAGCTCAGCCGACCATCATGCGGCGGTGCCGGCGCAAAAGCAGGCTCACGACTCCGACGAACAGAAGCAGAACACGAGACGGCTCGGGCACTGTGGTGAAGCCAAGGTCACGCAGAAAGGCGAGGTCGAGTTCGGTAAGGTATTTGCGGGTGCCCTGCGCGACTGTGGGATCCATCACCACCCCCTGAGCCGCCCCATCGCTGATCCGGGTGCTCATGGTGCCTTCGGCGATGTGATCTCCGCCGCTGTAGATCAAGTTCGTCCCTGTGCCCATGAGCGCGATCACATTGGAACCCGTCCAGTCAGTGCCGCTTTTGAGCGAGTTCCAGGACTGTGATGTGCCCACGCCGATCGTGTGAAGGATTTCATGAAGGGCCACGGTATAAAGATCATACTCCTCGGTTCCGACACCGATTGTATGGTCATAGTGCCAGGCGGAATCCGAGTTGAACGCAAGGCTGCCAAAAAGGGCACCATAACCCAGACTGTAGTTCACTGTCGTGGCTTCGAGGGTTGATGATCCGGTCAAAGTGCCGATCAAAGGTCCGCCACTGCGGAGCATCGCCGCGTTGGAGGCATTTTGGGCTCCTGTCACCGCACCGGCAAACTCACTTTCCAGCGCAAGGGCATTGAGGTCGGCCCCCATGCCGACGGGACCGCCAAGGCCGAGTGTTGAGCTCGCAAGCTGCCTGGCACCCGCAAAGAGGGTGATCTGATTGGCAGGCAGAGTGAAGGTTTCCTGCGTGACCACTCCGCCCGTGGCGGGATTGGTCACGTTGAGTCTCCAATTGAACGATGCTGACGATATGCCATTCGTGCTTGTGTAAACGTCCGTGGTGACGGCTCCAAGATTACTGGTGATCACTGCGCCGATGTCTGTCGCCGCCGCCTCAAGGGCCGCTTTTGCAGCCGCATTGCCGCTGAAGAAATTCGACGTGTCGTAGCTGTAGTCGATCACCAGGACGACTGCTTGGGCCGGCAGAGCAAGAGCAAGGATCAGCGCAAGTGGAGCAAATTTCTTCATTGGGCTGATTGTGGAAATAGAAGCTACCTTAAGCAAGGTTATTTTTCCTAAAATAAAAGTTATTTATGAATTATGCAGAATACTTATAAATGCGCGCCTTAGAGAATGCCTTCCGGTTTATCGTAAGTGCGTGGCACCTGCTGTTCGTCCGGACTCGGATCGCGTGAAGAATCGTGCATGATGCCTGCCTGCACGATCACTTCACAATCACCCACGGCATCCAGTAGGCCTGTACCATGACCAGCACGCCCATCAGCAAGGCAAGCGCCACGCTGTGCCAGAAGACACTGCGCAGCACCGTCCCGGCATCGGGACTGTCCGGATGACCGCCCGTCGCCACGGCGGCGACGACGATGCTTTGTGCGTCGATCATCTTGCCCATAACGCCGCCGCTGCTGTTCGAAGCCGCCATGTGAATTGGAGAGAGATCCAGTTGGTTCGCGGTGACCTGCTGGAGATTGCCAAAGAGCACGTTCGAAGCCGTGTCGCTGCCCGTGAGCGCCACGCCGAGCCAGCCAATGATTGGCGAGAAGAACGGGAATAGCGCGCCCGTGCCGGCCATCATGAGTCCCATCGTCGTGTCCGTGCCGCTGTATCGCGTCACATAACCGAGCGCGAGCATGAGCGAGATCGTGAGCAACGGCACACGCAGTTTCCAAATCGTCGTCGCATACAGTTTCGCAATGCGCACCGGCCCCAGGCCGAGGCAGAAGCCCGCCAGCACGCCTGCGAGCATCGCCGCCGTTCCGGTGGCGGAGAGCGCGTTGAATTTGAACACGGCCTTCTCCAGTTCCGCATGCACCACGACCGGCGGCACACGCTCGACCGCCTCGTGCAGCAGCGGCACCTCGATCTCCTGATTGAAGGTGGCGTTCAACCCGCTCTTCACCGCCGGCATGCCCCAGGCGAACACAAATGCGGTGAGAAAAATCCACGGCAGCCACGCCTTCCACGCAGCGCCCGACGGACCACCCGCAGGTTCTTCATTTGCATGCTCGTTCGCCAGACTCGGCTTCCACACCTTCATGAACACGACGAGCGCGACCATCGCCACCACCGCGCTCACGATGTCCACCAGCCACGGACCGTGATAATTGCTCATCACGAACTGCATCACGCCAAAGCTCAGCCCCGTCACCAGACACGCCGGCCACACGCCGAGCATGCCACGCCATCCGACCTGCGCCGCCACCAGCCAGAACGGCACGATCAGCGAGAACAACGGCAACTGCCTGCCGACCATCGCGCTGAGCAGATGCAGATCGAGATGCGTGATGTCCGCGAGCGTCGTCAGCGGTGTGCCGAGCGAGCCAAACGCGACCGGCGCCGTATTTCCGATGAGCGCAAGCTTCGCCGCTTCGAGCGGTTTGAAGCCGAGACCGATCATCAAGGCGCCCGTGATCGCCACCGGCGCGCCGAAACCCGCCGCGCCTTCGATGAATGCGCCGAAGCTGAATGCGATGAGCAGTGCTTGAATCCTGCGATCACTCGAAACACCAGCAATCTGCTTTTGCAGCACCGCGAACTGCCCTGTCTCCACGCTCAGGTTGTAAACAAACATCGCGTTCAGCACGATCCAGCCGATGGGAAACAGCCCAAACGCCGCGCCATTCACCGCCGCCATGCCCGCGAGCTGCGCCGGCATGTGATACACAAACACCGCGATCAAAAGCGCCGCAAAAAGACCTGCCAGCGCCGCGAACTGCGCCCGCACGTGCCAGAATGCCAGCAGCCCCAGCAGCACCACCACCGGCACCGCCGCGACGAGCGAGGAAAAAATCAGACTGCCAAGTGGATCGTAGTTTTGAGACCAGGTCATGAGAGTAGTCCGCGAGTCCTCTCGCGGCGGGTTGCCGCCGATGCTGCAACCTCCCCAGCCCCACTTCAAGCTCGTCTTGGCCGTAGTCCGCGCTCGCGAAGCGCCCCGAAGGGAATCTTCTCGCGGCGAACGTCTCGCGTTGTCGCCATTCCCCTTGATGGCCTTTCATCGCGCGTATCGTCGAACATGAACAAATCGGACATCCAACGTAACTCGCCGCGAGAGAACTCGAGGATGACGTGGCGCTTCTTCGATCCCAATTCCAAGATCAACATCTCGCACCGCCGTCTCCCGCACTGGGAGCAACCCGGCGTCTGCTACTTCCTCACTTTCCGCACTGCGGATTCCCTTCCTTCCGCTGTTTTCGCAGACTTCCGCAAGCGGCGACACGACTGGCTTCTACCTCATGGCGTCGACACATCACAACAGGACTGGCACGCGCTGATCGGTGATCTACCCATTGAAACGCAACGCGAGTATCACAAGACATGGTCACGCGAATTTCACCGTCTCCTCGACGAGGGTCATGGCGCCTGCCACCTCGCACAATCTGAAATCGCGCAGATCGTTGTCGAAACGCTGACCCACTTCGATGGCGAACGCTACGATCTCGTGATCATGCCGAACCACGTGCATCTGTTGGCTCAGTTTCGGAAAGGATTTGGCATGAAGAAGCAATGCTTCTCATGGAAACATTACAGTTCGCGCCTCATCAACCTCGCACTGAACCGAGAAGGCCACTTCTGGCAGGGCGAGACCTACGATCACATCGTGCGCAATGAGGTGGAGTTTGAGCACTATCGCAAATACATCGCCGAAAATCCTTCCAAGGCGGGCTTGCGAAGCGGCTTCATAGTCCGCGAGCCCTCTCGCGGCGAATCATCCAAGACGTGAGTCGCTCTATAACCCTCGAAGAAAATGCATCAGCGATCATTCGCCGCGAGAGGACTCGCGGAATACATCCCGCAGCACCTGCATCGTATGCCTCACCTGAATCGGTGATCCGAGTTTCTTCAGATGCAATTTCACCTGCGTCATGCAGCCGATGTTGCCCGTGACAACGACATCGGCGCCGGTGGCGATGATGTGCTTCGCCTTCTGCTCGCCGAGCGAGGTGGCGATCTCCGGCTGGTCCATGTTATAACTGCCCGCGCTGCCGCAGCAAAGATGCGCATCGGCGATTTCGAAGAGCTGGAGGCCCGGAATCGCCTTCAAAAGACCGCGCGGCTGCCTGCGCACGTTTTGCGCGTTCGAGAGATGGCAGGCGTCGTGGTAGGCCGCCTTGAGCTTCGTTTCACGTAAAGTTTCATGCGGTCCGATCTTCGCCAAAAACACACTCACATCCATCACGCGATGCCGGAACGCCTCTGCCCTCGCCTCATCTGGAGTGCCACGCAGCACGAGATGGTATTCATGCATCGCCGATCCGCAGCCTGCCGCGTTCGTGAGAATGGCATCCACATCCTCCGGGAAGGCATCGAGGTTCCGCCGGGCAAATGAACGCGCCGCCTCCAGATCGCCCGTGTGCCACGACAGGCCGCCGCAGCATCCCTGCGAGCGCGGAATGATCACTTCGACGCCATTTCGCGTCAGCACCTCGATCGTCGCCGTGTTGATGTCCGGATCGAGCACCTGCTGCGCACAACCGAGCAGCAAGGCCACGCGTGCGCGCTTTTCACCGATGGCAGGATAATGTGCTGCCCACGTCTGGGCCGGCGGAATCTCATCTGGAATCAAATCCAGCATCGGTCTAAGTGCCGTTGGCATCAGTCCCATCCGTCCTATCCGTCCCATCATCGCCGCAAAACGAAACCGCCCCGGAAACGGCACCGTCTGCGCCGCGAGAAACCTCCGCAGCCTCTCCAGCAGCCCGCGTTTCATCCTGGGAGCCGCCAGCGCACGAAACGGACTGATCAAATCGCGATACGGCACCCCACTTGGACAAGCGGGCTCGCAAGCGAGACATCCGAGACAACGATCCACATGCGGCTGCGCGGCCTCGAAGCTCATCTTACCTTCCAGCACCTCCTTCATCAGCACGATGCGCCCGCGCGGCGTGTCCATCTCCTGCCCCAGCTCGCGATACGTCGGGCACGCAGCGAGACAGAACCCGCAATGCACGCAAGCGGACACCGCCTGCGCCATCGGTTCGCCCAGCGGGCCGAGTTTTTCAGTTGGAATCGCGTGGAGCATGATCAGACGGAGCGCGAGTGTGTCGAAGACCACTCGCCTGTTTGAGGTGATTCGTTGCCGCCGGGTGTAGAAAGTGGCGAGTGGTCTGACGACACACTCGCGCTCCATTCGTCGAGCGTCGGAAAACGATGCTGCGGATCAAGCGCCTGCTTCACCGCAGTCTCGATGGCGAATTGCGTTCGTCCGCCGATCCACAGTGGGGAATCACCGCGAAGCGTCATGCCACGAGGTGGTTGTGTGTTCGAATAGGCCATGTTGCCGCCGCAACTCACATGCGCGGCTCTGTATTCGCTGATTTGATCCGGTGTGAGTTCGGATTTGAACTGCCACGGTGTTTCGCGGATCTCGCGCCACACGGCGTTGTCGATGACTTCGCCGCCAATCTCTTTCGCGAGCGCTTCGAGCGCTTTCGCAGGTCCGGCAAGCCGCACGAGGATTGTTTCGCCGCCGGGTGGCACATCGAGCGCGTCGATCTCAAAACGCGAATTCGCGAGTTTGGTGATCTTTTCGGCAGCAAACGGCATTTGCAGCGTGAGTGTCGATTCAGGCTTCGGAAACACCTTGAAGGTCACTTCACCGATCACGCCGAAGCGGCCGAGGCTGCCGACGAGAAACTTCGGCACATCGAATCCTGCCGCGTTTTTCACCACTTTGCCGCCGAGTCTCAGCAGGCGGCCCAGACCACCCACAAACCGCACGCCGAGGATGAAGTCACGCACGCCGCCGTAGCGGAAGCGTCCTGGACCGCTCAAGCCGCTTGCCACCACGCCGCCGATGGTGCTCCCGGCCTCGACGAGCATCGGATCGAAGGGCAGATACTGGCCCTTCGCATCCAGCGCGGCGATGATCTCGCTCACCGGCGTGCCCGCGAGCGCGGAAAACGTGAACTCGCTCGGCTCATACTCCGTGATGCCGCTCAATTGCCGCGTCGAGATCTTCACCGCTTCCACCGCCGACAGCCGTGGTTTCGTCTCCGCGCCAACGGCGATCACGCGCGGTGCGGAGAGCACGGCGTCGCGAAGTTCGGTGAGTGTGGAAGGAGAAATCATTCGCGTGAGATGACGCCGGCCTTCTCCAGCGGATGCAGACCGACATGCGACAAGGCAGGCGCTTCGCTGCCGGGGAACATCTTGCCGGGATTGGCGATGCCGAGCGGATCGAAGGCGGCGCGGAGGCGCTGCATGCAGTCGATTTCGTCAGCGGTGAACATGTCGGGCAGGAACTCGCGCTTCTCGACGCCGATGCCGTGCTCGCCGGTGATGGAGCCGCCCATCTCGACGCACATCTTGAGGATGCGGCCCGCGAGATCTTCCGCGCGATGCAGCGCACCTGCCTCGCGGCCGTCGAAAAGGATCAGCGGATGCAGATTGCCATCGCCGGCATGAAACACATTCGCGACACGCAGTCCGGCCTCCTGCGACATCTCGGCGATGCGGCGCAGGGCTTCACCAAGACGGCGGCGCGGCACCACACCGTCCTGCACGATGAAATCAGGAGAGAGACGGCCAACGGCACTGAAGGCGCTTTTGCGGCCTTTCCAGATGGCGAGACGCTCCTCCGCATCGCGGGCAGGCCGCATTTCGACCGGCTGACTCGCAGTGAGAATGGCATCCAGTTTCTCACGTTCGATGGCCACGACCTCACGCGGGCCTTCGAGCTCGACGATGAGCACGGCTTCACATCCCGGCGGATACTCGGCATGCACCGCGGCCTTCGCGGCCTCCAAGGCAAGCGCGTCCATGATCTCGATGGCACCGGGCAGCAGACCGCTCGCGATGACGGCGGAGACGGCATCGCCGGCCTGTTCCAGCGTGCGATAACCGGCGAGCACGGTGTGGAAGCATTCCGCCTTCGGCAAAAGCTGGAGCGTGATCTCCAGCGCGATGCCAAACAGGCCTTCGTTGCCGGTGAAGAGGCCGCACCAGTCCGGCCCGAGGCGTTCGCGGCTGCCACCACCCCATTCGACGACCTCGCCGGTGGCGAGCACAGCCTTGATGCCGAGGATGTGGTTCGCGGTCATGCCGTATTTCAGGCAGTGCGCGCCGCCGGAATTGAAGGCGACATTGCCACCGATGGTGCAGATGGATTGCGATGATGGATCGGGCGCGTAGTGCAATCCAAACGGCGCAGCAGCCGTCGTGACCTGCGTGTTCACCACGCCAGGCTCCACCACCGCGATGCGTTGCTGCGGATCGAGCTTCACGATGCGATTCAGCCGGTTCAACGCGATGACAATGCCTTCCGCGATCGGCAACGAGCCACCGGAGAGGCTCGTGCCGCTGCCACGTGCCACAAACGGCAGCTTCAACTCATGACACAGCCGCACGATGGCGATGACCTCGTCCGTCGTCTCCGGCACGACGACTGCGAGCGGCCTTGTACGGAAGGCGGTGAGGCCGTCGCTTTCGTACGCAGCGAGTTCCACCGGCCGCTTCAGGATGCGATCTGGTGGAAGAATGTCGGTGAAGCAGTCAAGAGGAGAGCGGGCACTCCTGCCCGCTGTCTCGGAACTGCGGACAAGAGTGTCCGCGCTCCCTTCCTGGCCCTCCTTCGACATGAGGTTACTTCAGCACGTTCTGCAGCGCCGTGAGCACAAGATCGACGTTTCGCACCGTCGCGCCGTGGCCCATGAGGCCGATGCGCCAGGCTTTGTCGGCCATGACGCCGAGTCCGGCACCAATTTCGATGCCGTAGTCTTCGAGCAGGCGTTTGCGTGTACCGGCGTCGTCAGCTCCGGCGGGAATGTGGATGCAGTTGAGCGTGTGCAGCGAGTGCTTCGGCACGTAGCTGATGCCCATCGCCTCCAGTCCGGCGCGCAGGCGCTGATGCATCTGCGCATGACGGGCGATGCGTGCTTCGAGTCCTTCCTCGAGCACGATGGCGAGCGCCTCGCGCAGGGCGTAGGTCATGTTGATCGGCGCGGTGTGGTGATACACGCGTCCGCCACCGCCGGAGGTGTAGTATTTGCGCAGCATCGAGACGTCGAGATACCAGGACTGCACCTTCGTCTTGCGCGCATCCATGATGGCGAGCGCACGATCACCGAAGCTGACGGGTGCGAGGCCGGGCGGGCAGCTCAGGCACTTCTGCGTTCCGCTGTAGATGGCGTCGATGCCCCAGTCATCCACCTTCAATTCATGACCGCCGAGGCTGGTAACGGCATCGACGACGAGCAGCGCGCCTTTGCTGTGCACGAGCTCGGCGAGACCTTCGAGCGGCTGCAGCGCACCGGTGCTGGTCTCCGCATGCACGATGCCGACGAGCTTCGATTTCGGATGCTGCTCCAGAGCAGCGGCGATTTGATCGAACTGAATGACATCGCCCCACGCCGCCTCGACGGCATGCACGGTGGCGCCGCAGCGTTCCATGACATCCTTCATGCGGCCGCCGAAGACGCCGTTCACGCAGACGATCACCTCGTCGCCGGGCTCGATGAGATTCGTGGCGATGCATTCCATGCCGGCCATGCCGGTGCCGCTGACGGGAAAAGTGAGCGCGTTCTTCGTGCGAAAAACCTGGCGCAGCATCTCGCAGACCTCGTCCATGATGGCGACATACTGCGGGTCGAGATGGCCGAGCGTCGGCGCACCGAGCGCACGCAGTACGCGCGAAGGAACTGGACTGGGGCCGGGGCCGAGAAGGATGCGTTCAGCGGGGAATTGGGTGTTCATGGAAGGTGGGAGTATGAGAGGGGAGAGCTGCAGACGTCAAGGTTCCGCCGTCAAATGCCAGTCGGAGCCGTCGGCCATGATGCTGGCGTTGATTTCGAGCATTTTCTTTTTGAGGCGTTCGACGAGTTCCTGATGGGATGAGGCGATGTCGTGTTCCTGGGACGGATCGGCTTCGAGGTCGAAGAGTTGGAAGTTGATGTAGCCGCCCGACTTGATCTTCGGAATCCATGATTCCTGGAACATGTTGTCGGTGGAAAGTTCGAAGTCCGGCTCTGCGACTAGCGAGAAACGGCCGTCACGCATCGCCACGATGGGGCGTGACTTTTGCAGGTGCCAGAACAACGGCTGATGACGGGTGAACTTTGCGGCATCACCGGAACGAAGCAGCGGCGAGAGGTCTGATCCGTCGAGATGCACGTTTTTAGGCGGCGCGATGCCGAGCAGGCCGCAGACGGTCGGCAGGGTGTCAATGACTCCACCGGGTGTGTTCTCCACGCGTCCTGCCGGGATCACGCCCGGCCAGCAGTAGATGCCCGGCACACGGATACCGCCTTCCCAGTTCACACCTTTCTGGCCGCGCAGGCTGCCCACGCGATCCTTGCGGTAGCTGCCGTTGTCCGAGGCATAAATGATCAGCGTGTTTTCCTCGGGAGCGACTTTCTTCAGCTTGGCCAGCAGTCTCGTGACGGCGCGGTCCTCGTTGTCGATGGTGCCGGAGTAAACCGCTCCGGGATCTTTCAGCCTGCCATAGTCGGAAACGATGTCGTCCGGCGCGGCGATCGGCGCATGCGGTTCATGAAACCAGATGTTGAGGAAGAACGGCTTGTCTTTCGCACGCTCCTCATCCAGCCAACGAATCGCCTCGTCGGCGACGATCTGGCAGGAGTAGCCTTTGACTTCCCCCACCGGCTCACCGTTGCGGATGAAGTTCTTTGGATCGCGGTGGCTCGGTTCGGCGTTGTTCCAAGTGGCGAACCAGTGATCGAAACCGTGATCCGAGGGCGTGGGCTTTTTATATTTATCAGTGGGCAGGCCGAGATGCCATTTGCCGATATGGGCGGTCGCGTAGCCTTCGGCCTTCAGCAGTTCGGCCAGGGTGACTTCGCGTTCGAGCAGGTGGGATTTCTGGCTGGCATCACTGATCCAGCTGTAAACACCGGCGCGAATGTGATGGCGGCCGGTGAGGAGGGTGGCGCGCGAAGGGGAACACACCGCGCAGCCGGAGTAGAAATCGGTAAAACGCGTGCCTTTCGCCGCGAGTCCGTCCAGCGCGGGTGTTTTCACAGGGCCGCCGTAGCAGCCGATGTCCTTCCAGCCGAGGTCGTCGGAAAGAAGGACGACAACATTGGGCTTGTCGACGGCGTTCGCCGCGGAGGCAAGGACTAGGAGGAGTGCGCCGAAGTGTTTCATGGGAACCCTATCAAACGGACGTTACCCCGGCATGCAACCCTGAGCAGCGTTTGCGCCGCCAAACGGCCACAGCTCCGTCAGTACTTCGGAAAGATCGCGGGGGTGGGAAAGCGGTCTTCGTGGCCGAAGCTGCTGTCGCCGAGATATTCTTCACGCGGCAGGTTCACCTCAGGCCAGCCCGCAGGTCGAATGCGGATGATTCGGCCAGGGCGTATGCCTTCGATGATGAGGTCGGTCTCACACCGGATCTGGATGCCGCTGCTGCCGAGCGGGACCTCCCCGGTCGTCTTCGTGATGTCGAGAATGGTTCCCTTGGAGGCCATGTGCGCCGGCCCATAGTTGCCACCCGCATGCTTCAGCGTGTTCTCCGCGGCGTTCATTGATGCGGAGGCATTCTTTTTGAAGTCGGCGTAGAGCGAGGAATCCATGCCGCCAAACAAAGTCGCGGTCACGGTGGCGCGACCGAACTTGCCATACTCGACGGCATCGACCCAAGCTGGCATCCAGCGGCTGCGAATGAAGGCCTTGTGCGTTTCAGTCTGGTTGCGGGCGGCACGCTGCATCGCGTCGTCGTCCAGCCAGATATCCGAGATGTGAAAGCGGGTGAACACTCCACCGGGCGTGGGTTTCCAGGTGACACCGAGCAGGACGCCCTGATCACCGAGGTCTTTCTTTCCTTCGGCGGGCCATGCGCCTTCGGTGATAAGATCCTCGATGCCCAGACATTCGCGGCCACGCCAGATACGCGTGGCGGCATCGAAGGACATTTTTTCTTCCACTGCGCTGCCGTGTGTACCCTGCTTGGGTTCGCATCTGGCAGTGATCATGCCCTCGCTGTTTTTGATCTCCACTTCCTTGAGCTTCCAGGTTAAACCCTCGCGCCGGCAGTGACTGGGCTCGTCTTCGAGCAGAAGGACATGGTTCTCGGCGGGTGCGATTCCCTTGCCGCTGTAGCCGGCAGTCTTCGTTCGGTTGTCCACCGGCAGCACGGGCACTGCGGAAAACCTTGGATCAGGCGGAAGGAAGGCACGCACATGCATCACAGTGCCAAGCGGGACGTCACGCAAGTCCGCGGGTGCACCGTGATAAGACACAATGCCATAGGGCAGCATTGCGAAGGGATGTGGTGCGTTGCGGTAATAAGTGCCCTGTCCCTCTACACGAATGCTGCCGCGGCGGTTCGCATGATCCACGAAGACGAGTTCACCTCGATAGGAGTGCGCTTTTTCCAACGGCGGAAACTTGCCTGCTACGGGGCGGAAGGGTTCGGTTCCTTGTTCTTGGTTCTTGGTGCTTGGTTCGTTGTTGGCTGCGTTTGCCTGGATGGCCAACGAAAACGCGAGGGCCAACATCGTTTTAGGGACGAAGAACAAAGAACGAAGAACAAAGAACGGCTTCATGGAAGAATCAGTATTTGGGAAAGATGGACGGATTTGGGAAACGCTCGTCGATGTTGGAGGCTCCGTTGCCGAGATGCTCTTCACGCGGCAGGTGGACATCGGGCCAGTCGGCGGGACGCACTTTGACGATGCGTGTAGGGCGCATGCCTTCCGTGATGAGATCCGTTTCGAAACGAATCTGAATGCCACTGCTGCCGAGGGGAATGTCTCCGGGAAACTGTGAGACATCGATGATTTTGCCGCGTGCGGCCATTTGCGCGGGGCCGGCGGAGCCGCCTTCAGTATGCTTTAGCGTGTTTTCGGCGCCATTCATCAATGCGGCGACGCCCTTTTTGAAGTCGGCGTAAAGCGAAGGGTCCATGCCGCCGAACAAGGTTGCCGTCACGGTGGCGCGACCGAATTTGCCATACTCGACCGCATCGACCCACGCGGGCATCCAGCGGCTGCGCATGAAGGCCTTGTGCGTTTCGGTCTGGCGGAGCGCGGTGTTTTGCATCGCCTCGTCGTCCAACCAGATGTCCGAGATGTGAAAGCGGGTGAACACGCCGCCGAGCGTGGGCTTCCAAGTGATGCCGAGCATGACGGCCTGGCCGTCGAGCGACTTTTTGCCTTCCGCAGGCCATGCGCCCTCGTCGATCAGGTTCTTGATGAGGAGGCATTCGTGCCCGCGCCAGACACGGGTGGCGGCATCGAAGGTCAGCGTTTCGTCTTCGGCTTTGCTGCTGGCGCCTTCTTTCGGTTCACGCCGCGCGATGAGCATGCCCTCACCATTTTTGATTTCCACTTCCTTGAGCTTCCAGGACAACCCCTCGCGCTGACAATGGCTGGGCTCGTCTTCGAGCAGGAGCACGTGGTTCTCAGCGGGGAAGATGCCTGCGCCACGATTATGGTTCGCATCTTTCTCCTTGTTGTTCACCGGCAGCACCGGCACGGCGGAGATCGTCGGGTCCGGCGGCAGAAAAGCGCGGACGTTCAGCACGGTGCCGAGCGGGATGTCGCGCAGATCCGCCGGCGCGCCGTGATAACGCACGATGCCGTAGGGCAGCAGGGCGAACGGATGCGGATCGTTCCTGCGAAACTGTCCCGACCCTTCCACGCGAAGGCTGCCGCGGCGGTTCGCGTGATCGACGAAGACGAGTTCGCCACGGTAAGCATGTGCTTTTTCCAATGGTGGAAACTTGCCTGCTTCGGGGCGAAACACCTCGGTGCCTGGTTCTTGGTCAGCGTCCGTCGCGTGAACGAGGAACGAACACGCAAGCAACAGCAACCAGGAACAAACCAAGAACTGACTCATAGTGCGATCACCTTGTTGCTGTCGCCGAACGCGTCCGTCTCCACGCCCATGCGCTGGGCCATGAGGAGGAGCAGGTTGCTCATGTGGGCGTCGGAATTCGCGGGGCGGCTGCAGAGCTGGTAATGCGCGGAGGTGAGGGCGCCGTCGGGACCGAGGGCGTAGCCTTCGAATCCTTTGGCGTCTTTGTTGAAGTCGAGATGGCTGCCATGCTTCAGGCCGAGGTCCGATCCTCCCGCAAGCACGAGCGGGAGGTTGGCGTTGCCGTGGCTGTGGCCGTAGGACATGCCGCTGCCAAAGAGCGCCATGGTGGAGCCGAGGAGCGGCTTGCCATTGAGGTCTTTCGTTTCCGTGAGCCGGGTGAGGAAGTGGCTGAACTGCTCGATCGCGAAGGTGTCGTAGTTCGTGAGCTTCTCCATGTAACCGGCATCACCGCCGTGATGGCTGAGCTGGTGGCGTGACTCGGTGATGCCGATTTCAGGAATGGAAATGGCGTCTCCCTCGCCGCCGAGGCTGAAGGTGGCCACGCGCGTCACGTCCGTCTGGAAGGCCAGCACCATGAGGTCATAGACGGTGCGGAAATAATCGCCCGCCATGGTTTTGGCGATGTCGCGGTTGGTGCGCTTACGATCCGCGTCAGAGATGGTCGGCAGCGGCGTGTCGAGCCAGGCATCGGCACGCCGTGTGCGGATCTCCGCCTCGCGCACAGAGGTGAGGTACTGTTCCATGCGGCCTTTGTCCTCTGCTCCCATCTTCTTTTCGAGCTTGCGCACTTCTGCGAGGTTGGCATCGAGCACGCTGCCTTTTCGGCGCAAGGCGCGGCGCTGGGCCATTTTGCCGCCTTTCGGTTCTTCGAAGAGTGATGCGAAGATCTCACTGCAACGCCGCATCGCCGGCAGCCGCACGCCGTCCGCCGTCCACGCGAGCGAATCCTGCGTGATGGCGACCTCCATCGAGGGGTAGCGCGTGTGCAGCGCCGTGATCTCGGCCATCTTCTGGTCCACGGAGATCGTGTTGCGATCCGAGGGGCCGAGCTTCCCACCGGTGAGCCAGACGGAGATGCAGTTGTGGTGATGGCTGAGCGCTCCCGGATGGTGGAGTCCGCTGATCGGCGTGATGACCTCCCGATGCTTCTCCAGCGGCTTCAGCGAGTGGGAGAACTCGTAATCCCTGCCCGATTTCGTGATCTGGTAGTTCAGCGAGTGAACGCCGTTCGCCAGGTAGATGAAGGCGCTGCGCTTCGGCGCTGCGGTGGCCGTTTCAGCCGCGCGCAGCGGCACCATGCATTCGAGCATGGGCAGGGAGATGAAGCTGCCGAGTGCTTTGAGCGTGTGGCGGCGGCCGATGAGCCAGGATTGGGTTTGGATGTTCATAAAATGTAGCTTCGGAGAATCGTAGTGATGGATTGATGAGTTGAATCAGCGCTTTTTCATCAGGTCAGAAAGGGCAACGGCGCGAACGATGTCCTTAATACGGTAACCGCTCTTCTTCGCCTCGGCTTGGATGGCGGCGAGGTCGTCCTGGTCGTCGAAGGCGAGGGCGCGGCGGAGGGCGTAGGTGCTGAGGTGCTCGATGAAGGCGCGGGCGAGCTTGTCGCGGTCTTCGAGAAGGCGCTGCTTGAACTCATCCGCATCCTTGAAGGCGCGGCCGTCGGGCATTTCACCGGCGGAGTTGATCAAAGGGTCCGCACCAACGCCCGCGGCGACTTTTTCATGTGTGCGCCACTGGCCGATGGCGTCGTAGTTGTCCCAGGCGAGGCCGAGCGGGTCGATCTTCGCGTGGCATGCTGCGCAATTGGCGTCTTCGCGGTGCGCTTCGATCTTTTGGCGCAGCGTGGCTTTGGGGCTTTGCGGGGTCGGCGGCTCGATGGCGGGCACGTTGGCGGGCGGTGGAGGCGGTGGCTTGCCGAGCACGACCTCGCTGAGCCACACGCCGCGATGCACCGGGCGGTGGCGCGTGCCGTCCGAGGTCAGGCCGAGCACCGCGCCCATTGTGAGCAACCCGCCGCGACGATCCTCGGGTTTCAGTGAGACACGCTGGAAGCCACCCGATTTAGGCTCCGGCAGTCCGTAGAAGTCGCAGAGCCGCGCATTGGCCACGGTCCAGTCGGTATGAATGAAGCTGTCGATGGGAGTGTTCTTTGAAAACATCTCGCGGAAAAACTCCACGGGCTCATTTCGCATGCTTTCCTCAAGCCACGCGTCGTAAACGGGATAGAGCTTCTTGTCCGGCGGGAACATGCCCACGCGGTGCAATTGCAGCCACTGCCGCGCGAAGTCGTCAATGAAGCGGCTCGATTTGCCGTCCGCCAGCATGCGGTCCACTTCTTTCTTGAGGCCATCACCCTTCATCGCGCCGTCTTTGGCAGCGGCAAAGAGCGCATCATCGGGCATCGAACTCCAGAGGAAATAGGAAAGCCGTGAGGCGAGTTCGATTTCCGTGAGATACTCGCGGGCCACCGGATCGCCCTCGACGAGGTAGATGAAGTGGCGGGAGGTCAGCACGCCCTGCATCGCGACACGATAAGCGTCGGCCAGTTTCTCGCCCGCCTCGCGCTCGTCGCGATACGATAGCAGATACTCCTCAAGTTCCTCCGCTTTCACCGGACGACGCCACGCACGCTCGGCGAAGCGCTGCAGATGCTCCGCGACCACCTCGGGCGTGGCATCATCTGGCGGCACGAGTCCCGCCCGCCGCGATTTTTCCGCCTCCGACACCAGCGGCCCCTCCCATTCGATCCAGTCGAGCAGCACGGTGGAGAAGAGACCGTTCCCCTTGTCATCGAACATCTGCGGCGCGTTCGGATTGAGGAGCAGAGTCTCGCTGCTGTGCGTGAAAATGTAGCCGCCGCGGCTCGCCAGCGCATTACGAAAGGCCGCGCCAGCCCGGCGGTCCACGACGTCCGTGGCCACCACGCAGAAGTGCAGCGTCGCGGGCATTTCAAGAAACACCTCGAACTCATGTACCTGCGGCTTGTCCTCCGGAGCCGTGATGTCGAACTCGATGATGCCGTCCACCGTTTCCTCGCCGGTGCGCGTGCCGATGCTCAGATGCGCCGTCTGGCCGCCGGGGGGACGGGTTCCGCTGGCCTGGATGCGCAGCTTGTAGAGACCGCTGTGCTCCGGCCCCGTTTTACCGAACCAGTTCGGCGCGAGAGCGTTCTGGACCGTGCCGGGGAACATCAGGTAGCGAAGCGGCCGCTTGATGCCGAAGCGGTCCAGCGCCGCCTGCTGGTCCTTGCCGCCGCCGTATCGCAATTCCGCCGCGGTCATATGCACCTTGCGCGCCTCGCTCGTTGCCGTTGGAAACGCACGATCCAGCACCAACTCCGCCGCACGGTAATAGCGGTCCACATGCGATGGCGAGAGCGAAAGCTCCGAGCCAATGCGCTCAAACCCGTGCCACAGCGTGTCCTCGTTCAGTTCTCCCGGCTTTGCCGGATCGTAGCGCACGCCGAGCAAATCATAGACCGTGTTTTGATACTCCTTTCGGCTCAGCCGGTAGTGCGACACCGCCGGCCGGGCCGCCATGCGCGCCGCGCGACCTTCCTTGATGAGCGCATCGAGGCTCGTGACAAACGCCGCGATCTCCGCCTGCGCGGGCTGCTTCTCCTTCTTCGGCGGCATCTCGCCCGAGTTCACCTGCTCGATCACCTCCGCCCAGTGATGCGTGTCCGCACCCAGTTTGAAATCCCGCGAGAGCTGGTCGATGCGCAGATCGCCCTTCTCCTTCTCCGGGCCGTGGCAGCGGAGACAATGCGTCTCCAGAAAAGCGTCAAACGGCTCCGCAGCGGAGATTGTGCCGATTGAGGCGAAGCTGGCGAGCAAGGCGGTGAAAATGGATCGAAAATGGAGACGGGGAATCATGATTGAGCACAAGGGATACGCCACGATTCCACCATGCTTAGCGGATAGTCACCCACGAAAATCTGCGGTGCATCACGCGAAAGCGGGGCAGAAGCCATGCTAGACCAAGCCGCTCAACGTTCCCGTGCTCGACCCGAACGCATCCGCATCCGCGCCCATGTGCTGCAGCATGGAGACAAACAGATTGCTCAGCGGCAGGTTGTTGTCCGTCTTGAAGGCGTGATGCCGGCCGTGCTTGAGACCGCCGCCGGCGAGCAGGATGGGGAGGTTGGTGTTGTCGTGCTTGTTCGCGTCACCCATGTTGCTGCCGAAGAGCACCATGGTGCGGTCGAGAAGGCGGGAGTCGTCCTCACGCTTGGCGGCGAGGTTTTGGACGAGCTTGCGGAACAGCACCATCTGCTGGCGGTCGGCGTCTTCGAGCTGTTTCACTTTCTCCGGGGCCTGGCCGTGATGGCTGAGGCCGTGGTAGCCTTCGGTGGTGTTTTCGCCTTCGTGAATCTTGAAGGCGGGCGTGGCGAAGGCATCGACCATCAGCGTGATGATGCGCGTGGAGTCGGACTCGAACGCGAGCTGTGCCATGGCGAGCATGAGGTCGAGCTTTTCAAAGATGAGCTTCTTGTCCTGGATGTCCGCCGGTTCGGACAGCGTGGTGGCGGGCTTCGGCTTCAGCTCCCATTCGCGGGCGGTGAGCAGGCGTTCCTCCACCTCGCGCACGGAGGTGAGGTATTGGTCGAGTCGCGAGCGGTCGTCGCTGCCGAGGTCGCGGCTGAGCTTCTTCGTGTGCTCCATGAGCGTGTCAAGAATGCTGCCGCGTTCATCAAGGCGGTTGAGCTGCTTCTTCACGGCCTCTTGATCGCCCTGGAGGAACATG
The DNA here is from genome assembly GCA_964452755.1 of uncultured Prosthecobacter sp. Classification (GTDB taxonomy): domain Bacteria; phylum Verrucomicrobiota; class Verrucomicrobiia; order Verrucomicrobiales; family Verrucomicrobiaceae; genus Prosthecobacter. Next base: position 38,119 of record CAYVQY010000008.1, read on the forward strand.
CGTCGGAACAAGGCGGGTGCGCTGTCCTCGGCGGGCAGCAGCACGCCGTCGCGCGTCCATGAGAGGCTGCGGTTCGCCTTGTCGATGTTCACGCCGAGATTCAGCGACGGGAATCGCGTGAGCTGGCCCAGCTTCTCCACCGCGAACTGGTCGAGCGAGATCTGATTGCGAAAACCGCTCTTTGTCGGACCGCGTGCAGCGGTGAGGAAGCAGTTCTCCGCGCTATGACCTCCATTCACATCCGGATGCGACATGCCGCTGAAGAGGCTGAACTCGCCCCGCACGTCCGCCAGCGGTGCCAGCGTCTGCGTCAGCTCGTAGTCCTTGCCGGCGGTCTTCGGGAAGAACGGTTTAGGCAGGAAACCGAGGTTGTTCGAGATGATGAGCATCCGCCGCGGCGCCTTCGCCTGCGCGGCCCGGCCAAACACCGGCTTCATGCATTCCAGCAACGGCAACCCCAACGTGACGCCCGCGTTTTGCAAAAAGCGGCGGCGCGAGAAGGAGCGTGCGATGTGTGGGGCGTTCATGAACTGAAGGGTTACGGTTCTCCTCCGTGGTTTCCGAGAAAAATCCGGCTCTGCACCAGCGCGAGCAGCAAATCCCGCACGCGATAGCCATCCTTCTCGCTCGCATCGAGCATCGACTCGATCTCACGACGGTCGGAGAAGCGGACAGGAGTTCCGGTGGCGTAAACAGTAAACTGGTGGAGGAGATTCCGCGCGAGCTGGCGTGAATTGGCGGCAAGGATGTCCTTCAGGTCGTTCACATGCTTGAACTCGCGGCCGTCGATGAGTTTGCCGCTCGGATCGACCGACGCTGACAGCGTGTAGGCGAAGTCGTGGCCGGCGCGGTCGATGCCGGTGATGCGTTCGCCTTCCTCGACACCGCGATAGCGCGTGCGCCAGCCGCCGAGAATGTCGAAGTTTTCCAGCGCGAGACCGACGGGATCGAACCTCGCGTGGCATCCGGCGCAGCTTTTGGACTTTGTGTGCAGAGCGAGCAGATCACGGATGGTTTTGGCGCCGCGGATGTCCGGCTCGACGGCGGGCACACTCGGCGGCGGTGGTGGCGGCGGTTTGCCAATAAGTCGCTCCATCACCCAGGCGCCACGCACGACCGGCGAGGTGTTCGTGCCGTTAGCACTCACCTTCAAAATCGCCGCCTGGGTGAGCAAACCGCCGAATGGGCTGCGCTCAGGGAGTGAGACCTTGCGCAGGGCCGATCCGGTGAGCGGCGGAAGGTCATAGTGCTTCGCGAGACGGTCGTTCACGAAAACGAAATCCGCCTTCACCAGCACGCTGGCGGGCAGGTTGTCGCGAATCATTGCGGTGAAGAAGGTGCGCGTTTCGCGCTCCATGCTTTCCACGAGATACTCGTCGAAGCGATACTCGGGAAACAGGCGAATGTCCGGATCATCGCGGCGGACGTGACGCAGACTGAGCCAGTAGTCAGTGAAGTTCTTCACAAAGCGGTCGAAGCCATCGCCCGCGATCAGGCGCATGGCTTCTTCGCGCAGCGTTTTCATCTCACGCAATTGATTTTTCGCCGCGAGATCGATCAGCCGCGCATCAGGCCGTGAATTGGTGAGAAAATGCGAGAGACGCGATGCGATGGCGAAGTGGTCGTCGGCGGATTCCGGTTCGCGCAGGAAAATGAAGTCGCCGGAGGCGAGGAAAGCCTTGTAGCCGGCCAGCATCGCCTCGCTGAATGGCGCGCCCTTGTCCAGTCGTTGCCGGATGAGCGCATCGAACATCTGCAGATCGTCCTCCGGCACCGGCTGGCGCGCTGCGATCTTCACAAAGCGGCGCAGCAGGCGCTTCGCATCTTCAGGCGCATGCTTTGGCTTCATCTCGATGCCGAGATCATCAAACAGCACGCGATGCGACGGAGGCGGCCAGCTTGGTGGTGGAAGGGGCCCTTCGACCTCGAGCCATTGCAACGCGATGCCCGGCTGGCCGCCTTCCGGGAACGGCGGATAGCGATAAGTCGGCGCGGAGCCGTTGGGGTTCATCGCCAGCGGCATCGGCAGACCGAGCAGGCTGTATTCAAACGACTCGCCTTCGCGCAGAAGGATGGTCGTCTCATAGACCTGCTTCTCCGGCTGGATGTCGATGATGCCGCCAGCAGCACGCACTTCGTTGATGATGTCCACGCCGGCGGGCTTGCGCGTGCGAAAGGTCATCGGCACCGGCTGTTTGGCGGGAAGCAAGGTGTAGCCCGGCTGCTGCAGTACGGCCCGCGCGGAGAAGCGCACCCGGTAATGCCCGGCATGCTTCGCCACGATTCCTTTCGGTGTTCCCAGGTAGGGCCAGCTCGCCGAACGAAACAACGCCAGCTCGAGGCTTTCATCGGTCGGGGCGTCTTTTCCTTTGTTCCGTCCGAGGTCGATGAACTTGTTGTCCTTGGCGAAAAACATCGCCTCGCGATTCCCAAACGTGCTCGTGCCTGGAAACAGATCCGTGCCCGCCACGCGCCATTTCATCACCTCTGGCGGTTCGCGCTCTGTCACCATCGCCGCTCTCAAAGCAGCCTCCGCCGCGTCGAGATAGGCCGCGAGCTGCACGCGCGACATGTCCAGCATGTCGCCGCTCTTGTTGAAGCGATGTCCCTCGCGGTCCTCCGGTAAAATGTCGCGAATGTCGAGGTCGGGCAGTTGCAGCACATCGCGCAGGTTCTGCTCGTATTCGTCGCGATTGAGTCTGCGGAGCGGCCCGCGACCATGAGCGAGAACCTCAGCGCGATCCGCTTCGTAAAGAGCGGCACCCAAGCTCTTCACCAGCTCAGCCCTGTCCTCGTCGGCCATGTCTCCGGCCTTCGGCGGCATTTCACCTGTCTCGACTCGATCGTAAATGCGCACCCAGCGCTCGCGATTCGCACGATTCGCGAGATCAAAAGCCAGCGCCGTGAGATCAAGGTCGCCTTTCGCGGTGTCCGTGTCGTGACACTCAATGCAGGATTCCGCGACAGCCCTTGGTGCCTCAAGCCCCTGGGAACGGCTCCAAGAGATGGCAAAGGCGAAGATGATGATGGCAGGTTTCAAACGGTCGTGCATTTTGACCGCGAGTTAACGCCCCTCCGGGCACTGATTTTCCCACCAACCAATGAACCGCTTCCTTCTCCTCATGTTTGCCGTGTCCGCCCACGCCGTTGAAATCATCGCCCATCGCGGCTTTTCCGCCAAGGCGCCGGAAAACACGCTCGGAGCCTTCGAACTGGCCTGGAAGAGCGGCAGCGACGCCTGCGAATTGGACGTGTATCTGACCGCCGACGGAAAAACCGCCGTCATCCATGACAAGGACACGAAGCGCACCGCCGGTGTGAAACTGGACGTGGCGGCGGCAAAGCAGGCCGATCTGATCGCCCTCGACGCCGGCTCGTGGAAGGGCGGGGAATGGGCGAATGAGAAGATCCCCACGCTGGAGCAGGCGCTGGCGACGATGCCGAAGGGCCAGCAGCGCTTCTTCATCGAAGTGAAATGCGGCGCGGAAATCGTGCCGGAATTGAAGCGCATCCTGGAGCCGATGAAGGACCGCGCGACACAGCTCGCGATCATCGCCTTCAATCGCGAGGCCGCCGCGGAGTCGAAGAAAGCGCTGCCCTGGGTGAAGGTTTACCGCCTCGCTTCCGGTAAAACAAAGGACAAGAAGCCCACGGACCTCACGCAGCTCATCGCGGACACGAAGGCCGACCAACTCGACGGCCTCGACCTCAGCATGGCGGACTTTTCATGGGACGAGGCGATGGTGAAGCAGATTCGCGATGCCGGCTTCGGCCTCTACGTGTGGACGGTCAACAAGCCGGCCGATGCGCAGCGCTTCGCGAAACTCGGCGTCGATGGCATCACCACGGACGATCCGGTGATGGTGCGTGAGGCATTGAAGTGATTTTCTGTGGAGTGGCGGCGATTCGTCGCCAAAGGAGAAGCTCACCACTTCAGGGCGACGATTCGTCGCCACTCCACAATCCATGTCCCCCATCACTCCCGCCGTCGTTTCCGCCAAAGACCTGCGCCTTCAATTCGGGCTGCAGCAGGTCTTCAATGACGCGACGATGAGCATTCATGAGGGCGAGAAGCTCGGGCTGGTGGGCCGCAACGGCAGCGGCAAGACGAGTCTCATGCGCATCCTCGTCGGCACGGAGAAGCCGGACAGCGGCACGATTTCACGCCGCAACGGCATCATTGTCAGCCACCTCGCGCAGGAGTTCACGCTGGATGAAGACGCCAGCGTGATCGACAACGTGCGCGCTGGTGCCTCGGCGCTGCTCGACATGGTCGCGCGTTACGAATCCGGCGATTACAAAGGCGATCAGGAGGACGAGCTGCTGCATCAGATCCAGCTTCACGACGGCTGGGGTGTCGAGACGCGCATTCAAACGGCGATGAACGAACTCGGGGTGCCTGCGGCGGATCGTCTCGTCAAAGGTCTCTCCGGTGGTGAGAAGCGCCGCGTGGCTTTGGCGCGTGCGCTCGTCTCACAGCCGGATCTGCTGCTGCTCGACGAACCGACGAACCATCTCGACGCCGAATCCATCGAATGGCTGGAGAAATTCCTGCGTGACTTCGGCGGCGCGGTTCTTTTCGTCACGCATGATCGCTACTTCCTCGACCGCGTGGCCACGCGCATCATCGAGATCGACGACAGCCGCATCTACAGCCACCCCGGCAACTACAGCGCATTTTTGGAGAGCAAGGCGATCCGTGAAGGCGTGGAGGCGAACTCCGAGCGCCGACGCCAGAGCTTCCTGCGGCATGAGCTGGAGTTTGTCCGCGCCGGAGTCAGCGCACGCCGCACAAAGCAGCGGTCGCGCCTGGATGAATTCGAGCGTGTCTCCGCCATCGCCGCGCCCGAGGCGGAGTTGGTGATGGATTTGATCATCCCGCCCGCGCCGCCTCTCGCAAACACCGTCGTGGAGGCCACGGAATTGGGTGCCCATGTCGATGACCGCTGGCTGTTCAGCCATCTCGATCTCAGCTTCGAGGCCGGCACCTGCACCGGCATCATCGGCCGCAACGGTCTCGGCAAAACCACGCTGCTGCGCATGCTCATGGGCGAGCAGCCGCCGAACGAGGGAAAGGTCGCCATCGGCAAGCGCACGGTTTTCAACTACGTCGATCAGCAGCGCCTGCTGCTCGATCCGGAAAAGAGCGTGATGGAGGAAGTGGCGGGACCGAACAGCGACTTTGTGCAATTCGGCCCGGAGAAGCTGCATGTCCGCACCTATTTGCGGCGCTTCCTCTTCACCGACGAACGCGTGACGATGCGCGTGAAGGAACTCAGCGGCGGCGAGCAAAGCCGTGTGCTGCTGGCGAAGATCCTGCGCCGCGGCGGCAACTTCCTCATTCTCGACGAACCGACGAACGACCTCGATCTCGCCACGATGCGCGTGCTGGAAGAGGCGATCCTCGCGTTCCAGGGCTGCGTGCTCGTCGTCAGCCATGACCGCTACTTCCTCGACCGCGTGTGCGACCGGTTGATCGCCTTCGAAGGTCAGGGACGCATCCACGAATGCGCCGGGAACTACAGCTACTACCAGGAAAAACGCGCCGCACAGGCCGCCGCCGAGCTCGCCCTCGTCGCCGCTCCGGTGAAGAAGGAAAAGCGGGCGGCTGGCTCGACGAAGCCGCGCAAGATGTCCAACCGCGAACAGCGAGAGCTTTCTGAGCTGGAAGGTCAAATCGCCGCGTTGGAGACGGAAATCGCCGCCATGGAGGCAGAACTAAGCAACCCGGAGACCTTCGTGAAGCTCGGTCCGGGCACGAACGACTACATCGCCAAGCTGGAGGCAAAGAAGAACGAGCTTGAAGTCAGGTTCACCCGCTGGGCCAAACTGGAAGAGATCAAGGCGGCCTGCGACGGGTGACAGCGAGCATGCGGCGGATTCACGTCCGCCGCCGCATTTCGTCAGTTCGCATCACTTCACATGCATCATCCCGCGCATGAGGATGCTGTGGCCGGGGAAGGAGCACATGTAGGGGTAGTCGCCGGGTTTCGTGGGAGCGGTGAACTCGATGACCTGTTCCTTGCCGTTGTCGAGCAGCTTGCTGGCCCAGATGATGTCGGGGCTTTCGGGGATGAAGCCGGTCTCGAAGCCTTTGGCTCCCATGACGAGCGCCTTGTTCGCGATCTCGTCCACCTTGCCGTTGTTCACGAGCAGGATGTTGTGCGGCATGAAGTCGGGGTTGGCGAAGGTGAGCTTGATCTTCTTGCCGGAGGTCACGGTGAGTTCCTTCACGTCATACATCATGCGCTCCGGCACGGTGGCGATGCGGATGGTGGTGAGATCGGGCGTGTCGCTGAGGATGCCGGACTTCTGCGCCTTTTCCTCCTTTTCACCGGCGATGACGCCGCCGTGCATGCTGGCCTCGACGTTGAACCAGAGGTGCTGCACGACGTTCGCGGCATTGCGTGCGTGGAGTTCGGGGCTGGTTTGCAGTTTGGCGAGCAGCGCGGTGTCGCGCACGTTGTGCTGCTGGTGAATCCACAGCGCTTCGAGCAGAGGATGCGCGTCCTCCTTCTTCGTTGCGTCGAATTGCTTCATCCACTCCTGTGTGGCGCTGATGACTTCCTTGGAATCGCGGCCGCTGAGCTCGATGTGCGTGCGATGGCGGATGCTGTCGGTGGGATGCTTCAGGTTTTCAAGCAACGCGGGGATCGGCTGGCCGGCGATGGCGACAGGCTTCTGCAGTTCGCGGCCCGTGGCGGTGATGCGATAGACGCGGCCGTGTTTGTGGTCGCGGTTCGGATCACGCACGTTGTGCTGCATGTGACCGATGATCACGTTGTGCCAGTCGCTGACATAGAGCGAGCCGTCGGGCGCGAAGATCGCGTCGCTCGGGCGGAAGTTTTTGTCGCCGCTCATGAGGAAGCCGCGTGAGGTCTCCTCGGTGACGGTGCCGTCGGCCTGCGTGACTTTGACGGTGAGTTCATCGCCCGCAGGCTCGCCCCAGACGGTGCCTTTCTCCGCGTCGCGCTCGAGGTGGTAATGCTTGATGCCGAGGAAGCCGATCACGTTGCAGATGAGGAAGTCGCCCTGCATTTCCGGCGGGAAATGCGTGCTGCTGACGACTTCGCTCGCAGTGACGGGACGCACTTCCTTTTTGAGCAGTTCATACATCTTGAAGCCGTTGCCTTCGGGCCGCACCTGATACGCACGGCCGCCGGTGCCGTCGGTGGCGTATTGATAGCCCCAGGAGTCGAACGACGTGCCGTGCGGATTCGGCGAGTTCGTCGCATGCATGGAGATCGTGAAGCGACGCGGATCGAAGCGATACATCGCGGAGGCCGTGGCGTTCAGGGACGGGCCCCACGGATGTTCGTGGTTGTGCTGCATGAAGACGCCGCTCTGCCAGTAAACACCGCCGTCAGGGCCGTAGATGAGATTGTTCGCGCCGTGATGTGTGTCGCTGCTGTCGAGGCCTTGCAGCATGATCGTTTCCACGTCGGCCTTGTCGTCGCCGTCGGTGTCCTTGAGGAACAGCAGTTCGCTCTGACGCGTGACGAGCACGCCGTCGTTCCAAAACTCAAAGCCGAGCGGATTGTTGACGCGGGCAAACTCGGTCATGCGATCAGCCTTCCCGTCATTGTTGTCGTCGTGGAGAATGAGCAGCGCGTCCTTGGACTCTTTCAACGGTTCCCATTTCGGATAGTCCGACCACGCGGCGACCCACAGGCGGCCCTTCGTGTCGAACTGCATCTGCACCGGGTTCGCGAGCTCGGGGAACTGCGCCTCGTCGGCAAAGAGATGCACTTCGAAGCCCTTCTTCACGGCCATGTGCTTGATCGCCTCTTCGCCGCTGATGTAGCGCAGCACGCCTTCCTTCTGTGCGCTGCTGCTCTTGCTGCCACCGCCCACGTTGGAGATCACCGGGATCGGCTTCGGCACGTTGCTGTCGTCGATCTTCTTGTCGCCGCCGTTGATGCGTGCCCACACGCGTTCGTCGCGGTTCATCGTCATCACATCGAGCATGGAAAGCTCATGCTGCAGCACGACGCCGTTCGTCTGGCCATCGACAAAGCTCAGCGTCGAGCGACTGCCCCACACGTCGTTGCCGTCGGAGGCGTGATAGCGCTGATACCAGTGATAGCTCTTGTCCACCACGGCCTCGCGCAGCGGCTCCATCGAAGGCGATGCGCTCACCTGCTTGCCGAGCAGCGCTTTCGCGATCACCTCCGCGAGCTGGCGGTTCCCATCGGGCGTGAGATGCACGCCGTTGATCGTGAGCGGCTCCTTCGCGGCCTTGAACATCTCGAGGGAGGGATGGAACAGATCGACAAACGCCACACCTGCCTCCTTCGCCGCAGCTTCCGTGGCCTTCGTGTAAGCTTCGAGCTGCGGATTGTGCGCCTTGCCATCGGGAACGTTCACATTCCGTGTGTCCTCATGCGCGATCGGGCTGAAGAGCACGATGCGCGGGAAGGATTTGCCGTTGGCCTTTGAGCCGCGCGTCTTCTTCACGAACTCGACGAGCAGCTTCTGGTATTCTTCAGGCTTGTTGTCGAAGGACTCGTTGTAGCCGAAGAAGCCGAACACCACATCCGCCTTTACGTGCTGAAGATATGTGGTCATCGAGATCTGGCCGGGGCTGCGCGGATACGAGTTCGGCCGGTCGCCGCTGGTGCTCATGTTGCGGAAGCGCACGTTCAGGTCCGGCAGCGCGCTTTGCAGCAGCGTCTCCATCCAGCCGTCGTGCTGCATGCGGTCGGGCAAACCGTTGCCGAGGATCGCGACGACATCGCCTTTGTTGAAGGCAAACGGCATCGGATCCTTGTAATCCGCAGGCACGTCGGCAAGCGGCGGCTCCGGCGGGCCGGAGGACTTGCCTCCGCCTCCACCCTTCACGGCGGGTTTGCCCGGCTTTCCGTCAAAGGTGAGGTAGGCGAGCTTGCCGCCTTTGACATCGATCGTCATCGCTTCGGGTCCGGCGACGTTCTTGATTTCAAACACCGGTTTGCGCGCGTCATCGAGCAACTGAAGCGTGAAATCACCCAGGCGGTCCGAGAAACCCTGGCGCGCCCACAGGCCGATCGTGTCGATTTCCTGCGCCGCCCCCAAGTCCACCTCCCACCAGGGATTGGGCTGATTTTCGGTCGTATGCGTCATGCCCTTGCCCCAGGCCGGGCTTTTGTCGCCATCCAGCGCCTTGCTCGCATCGCCACCATTCCTCGTCGTCGATTGCGTGGCCTTGCCGCCCTTCGCGATGTTTTTGCCGCCGCTCATTATCTCGATCTCGGCGATCTGAAGGCATTCCTTTTCACCCGGAATTTCGATGCGCACATAGCGGGCGGCTTTGCCGGTGGCGACGGTGGGCTTTGCATCGATCGTGGGTGCTGCAGCCTGCTTTTCGGACTTCTTCGCCTTCTTGTCGTCCTTCTTCGCCTTCTTGTCGTCCTTCTTCGTCTCGGGTCCCTTCGTGTTGTGGTTCGCCGGGATCGGGCTTTCAAAGCCGGCGTACATCTCCGGCTTGATGCCGCGTGCATAAGCGCCGCCGCCGAAAGTGTTCGGCTTGTCTGCGCCGACGAAGGCGATGTTGAGATCGGGCTTGATCGCGTCTTCCAATCCCACCGCCCAGAAGATGCCATTCACGAGCAGGCGGCGATAACCCTCGTTCGTGATGTCCTCGGAAGTGCCGTAAAGCGACGTAAACACGCGGCCCGCCTTGCCGTTCGCGCCCTTGTAGGTGCGCGTCCACTCGCTCGGCATCGGTGGCTTCGTTTCGTCGGTAGGAGAATCCGGCGTCATGCCGTTGAGCGGCTGCGCCATCGTCAAAATGTCACCGTCTGTCGGCTTGCCCACATAGCCGCCCGCCTGCACCCACACATCCTTCACGCCGCGCAGGATCGGATTCGACGCCTTCTCGGGAACGACGGCGATGCGCGTGCTTTGCTTGTGGTTCGTGCCGTAATGCCCCACCCACGTCTGCCCGAGCACCTGATGCCCGAAACCGAGCTCGTAGTCGGTGCCTTTGTAATTGAAGTCATACTTGGCATAGGGCTCCGGAGTTCCCTTGAAGGCATGCGTGGCCGTGCGCAGACCTACGACAGGCCCGCCGCGCTTCAGGTAGGCATCAAAGTGCTTCATCTGCTCCGGCGGCAGTCCCTGGAAGCGCAAAAACACCACGGCGAGATCCGCCGAGTCCAGCGCCTCCATGCCGGGGATGTTCTGCGGTTCACCGGCGGCTATGTTGCCATCTGCGTCGATGTCGAACAGCACCGTGCACTTGAAGCCCTGATGCTTCGCCAGAATGCGCGCCAGCGCCGGCAGCGTCTCCTCCGAGCGATATTCGTGATCACCGGCCAGGAAGACGATGTGCTTGCCCTTTCCAGGGCCTTCGGTGCCTTCAAAGACGAGAGGTGCGGCTTGCGTGAACCCCGCGAATGAAAGGAGGGCGAGCAGGAGGGTGGTTGGCTTGGTCATGGGAAAGGCGGAGGAAACGCAAAGAAGGAGGTCTTGTATCCCGCAGCAGAAAACAAAACCGGACAAAACCGGCGCACGCAGGTGCTGCCGGAATGGCCTGTGGGTGGATGAGGCGGTGCGAGCCGGGCTTACTTGACCTTTTTCCTTGGCGCGGGAGCCTTTTATTCGAACTCCGTTTTCGCGCCGTCGTTCGCCTGATCGACACCGGGGGTGGAGCGCCCGCGCTTCACATAGTCGGCCATCAGCTCGGTGAGCGCCCGGACTTGCTCCGGGTGCTTGTCGATGACGTTCGTCTGCTCGGAATGATCGTCGGCCAGATCGAAGAGCTGATTCCCGGGAAGTTCCTTCACTTCGGCGCGTCCGGGTTTGGGTTCGCTCCATCCGCCGGAATCCGGGCAGAAGGCGAGCTTCCAGTTTCCTTTCCGAATCGCGAAGGAGCCGTTGATCGAGTGATGTACCACGGCCTCGCGCAGCGGTCCGGCGGTGCCCTTCAAAATGGGCAAAAGACTGACCGAGTCCTCGGCGACGTTGTCCGCCACTTTCGCGCCGACGATTTCCGCGCAGGTGGCGAAGAGGTCCACGAGGCACACCGGCTCCGCCGACCTGCCGCCCGCCTTCACCGTTCCATCCCATCGTGCCACGAAGGGCACGCGGTGCCCGCCCTCGTAAATATCGGCCTTGTGACCGCGATAGGTGATGCTGGGGTAGTGCTTGCTCATGTCATTGGACACTCCGTCAGCCATGGTGAACTGAAGCTGGTCGCCGGTGACGCCGCGCTCGGCGGCGGGGCTGCAGCCGTTGTCGGCGGTGACGATGATCAGCGTGTTGTCGGCGATGCCGGCTGCCTCGACAGCTTTGACCACCTCACCCACGGCCCAGTCCGTCTCCATCACGAAGTCGCCATAGGGCCCGAGCTTGCTCCGGCCCTGAAAGGACTTCGACGGCGAAATGGGCGTGTGCGGGCTGTTCAGGGGCATGTAGAGAAAGAAGGGCTGCTTCGTGGCGGCGCGTTTGGTCACGTAGTCAGCGGCTTTCTCCGCCAGATTTGGCAGCACGTCATAGTCCTCAAAGTCTGCATGCGCGGGACCGGGGCGGAAGAAGGCCTTGATGGTGGTGCACTCGCCCACGAAGCGGTCGTTCTCGATCCAAATGTACGGCGGCATGTCCAGCGAGGCGCTGAAGCCCCAGTAGTAGTCGAACCCAACCGAGGTGGGGCCATTCTGAATCACGCCCTTCCAGTCCACGTTGCATTTCGCCGCCAGCTCCTCGGCCGTCTTGGCAGAAGAGTTGGCCGGCTTGCCGTCGAGCGTGGGAAACCGCATTCCGAGGTGCCACTTGCCGACCGCGCCGGTGTGGTAGCCCGCCGCCTTCAGCATGGACGCGACCGTTTCGCGGCCGGGCTTGATCAAGGGCTCACTGAAGCCGCCCAGGACGCCCTTTTTAAGGTCGCTGCGCCAGTTGTAGCGCCCCGTGAGGACGCCATAGCGGGTGGGGGTGCAGACCGAGGACGAACTGTGCGCATCGGTGAAAGCCATGCCCTTCGCGGCCAGCGCATCCATGTTCGGCGTGTCGATCTTGCAGCGGTCCCCGCCGTAAAATTTGATGTCCCCCATGCCCCAGTCGTCGGCCAGGATGAAAATGACATTCGGCGGCGCATCCGCAGCCTGCACCTGCCGGAGCGGTGCGAAGGTCAGAAGAAGAGGCGAAGCCAGAGCGGCGGTGAGGAGGGTGGAACGAATCATGGTGGATGGTACGGCGCGATACGCCCTCGTATCCCGCACGTGGGGAAGAAACCGGACAAAGGAAGGCGGGTTTTGCCTCAGGGCGCTGGTTTCGGCACCTGGGAGTCGTCACCCGGCGTCCACCAGGCGTCGAGCTGGCGGCGCAGGGTTTGAACATCGGCGGCATGCTCGGGCTTCGCGGCGAGATTGTATTTTTCCTCGGGATCGGTCACGACGTCGAAGAGGGCGGGTTCTCTCAAGTAACCGCCCCAGGCATTTTTTCCGCTCGGCACGATGAGTTTGAGGCTGCCGCTGCGAATCCAGCGGTAAGCGATATCGCGCGAGGGATGGCCGAGGCTGCTGGCGTCGCCGGGGTAGATCTCGCCAAACACGGGCTGGTCTTCGAGTTGTGATTCCCCGATGGCCGCCGACCACAAACTGCGGCCTGGCAGCGGCGCGACGGCATCCGGCCTGCCGAGGGCGGCGAGCACGGTGGGCAGAAGATCGACGCTGCTGACGAGCTGCTCATGCGTGGCGGCTTTCGTGTGTCCATCCCAGCGGATCAGGATCGGCGTGCGCAGGCCGTCTTCGAAGGGCGAGTACTTGCTCTCATGCGTGTGCGCGAACTCCTTCGGGCTCTTTTTCATGCGCTCGGTGCCCGGCGTCCAGCCGTTGTCCACGACGAAGACGAAGAGCGTGTCCTTCGTCAAGCCGCGCTGGTCGATCATCGCCATCAACTCACCCACCGTGTCGTCAAACTGGCTGACGGAGGCGAGATACGGGATGCGATTCTCCGCCGCGCCGCGTGTGCGATGCAGGTCGAAGTACTTCTGCGGCGAGTCATGCGGCTGATGCGGCAGGTAGGGCGCATACCAGAGGAAAAACGGCTTCGTGCCGCCATTGCGGTCGAGAAAGTCGGCGATGGGCTGCATCGTCTCGCGTCCGATGGCCAGTCCGTGGTCGCCATTGCCATGCGCGGCCTTTGAGCCATCAGCCAGTGTGCGCGTGACGCCGCCGTAGTTCAGATGCGGCGCAGGTTTGAAGATCGTCATGCCTTCCGTGAATCCCGCATTGGAGAAATGGCCCTCCCAGAATTTTCCGGTCTGAAACGAGGTGTAGCCCAGCGTCCCGAGCGTGCGCGGAAGCGTCGGTTGAGAGCGTATGATCTCAAAGGCCGGACTGCGTGCCGTCTCGTATTCGGCGGCGGAGGCCATCTTGTTGAAGCCGCTGTTCCCCGGCGGCGGATGATTGTAATGCAGCCCGCTTTGATGCGGATAGCGCCCCGTCAGCATCGCTGCGAGAGACGGACTGCACAGGCTCGTGGGCACGTAGCCGTTCATAAACCGCGCCGACTGCGCCGCGAGCTCGTCGATGTGCGGCGTTAGCGCGTCCGTGCCGCCCATGAAGCCGAAATCGCGGCAGGTCTGATCGTCCGCGATGATGTAAACGACGTTCGGCGGCTGCGCGTGCAGGAGGCCTCCGGCAAGAAGGGCGGCGGTGAGAAGGCGGAGGATGAAAGGCATGCCGTTTTCAACCCTGCGCGCCAGGACCTTCTATCCGAACAAATGCGTGCCGCTGTTCAGGTTTTCCGGCGGATCAGCACGGACGACGCGATGGATTTTTTTTAGAGGCAACCCGTCCAAAACGGTTGAGTATCATGCCGTCATCACCTGACAGCCATCATTGAAACCAACCGCCACCATGAAAACCAAACTCGTCGCCACCCTCGTCCTCGCCCTCGGCTCCGGCCTTTTTGCAGCAGAACACGGCACTCTGATCTTTGAAGACAACTTCGACCGCAACGAGTCGCAGGAGGTCAAGGAAGAGATCGGCAACGGCTGGGGAACGAACAGCAAGTCCCGTGCGAAGGGCAACAAGCAGGTCGATCTGAAAGACGGGGCGATGTACATCACGACGCACCCCGAGGCCGATCATGCTGCGTCGGTTACCCATCCGGCGGAGTTCACCGACGGCGCCGTGGAGCTGCGCTTCATGCTGGAGGACGAAGCCGACACGCTGGGGCTCGATTTCGCCGATCTGCAGTTCAAGGAAGTCCACGCCGGCCACCTCTTCAAAGTCGATGTCGGCTCGAAAAAGGTGACCATTGACGACATGAAGTCCGGCGGCATGAACATGAAATTCTACGACGCCAAGAAGGCGAAGACGCTGACCAAGGAGCAGCAGGAAATCATCGCCGCGAACAAGAAGACCTTCCCCTCCAAGTTGAAGGCCGGGCAGTGGTATTCGCTGCTGGTGACCATCAAGGGCGACACCGTGAGTGTTTCCATCGACGGCAAGGAAGCCGCGACCGCGAGCTCCGAAGGCTTCGCGCATCCGACCAAGAAAATGCTGCGCCTCGCGGTGCCGAAGAGTGCCGTGGTGGATGATCTGAAAATCTGGGCGGTGAAGTAACCGGACGCCGCCGCCATGACGAAGCAATCTCGTCCGTACACATTCGCATTCGTGGCGCTCGTGCTGGTCTGCCTGCCCGCGCAGGCGGATGACAAGCCGACCCCGGCCGAGGCCTTTGTCGGCCACTGGGCGCTGCAAATGAACAACGGCGACGCGGGCTGGATGCCGATTGAGCGCGTCGATGGCGTCTGGAGCGCCGAGCTCTGGACCGTGGGTCGGCCCAAGGCTGTCAAAGACATCGCCTACGCGGATGGAAAGCTGACTTTTATTCGTCAGTGCAAAGTCGGCGCACCGGAGTTTGCCGGCGGACCGCCCACCGGCCAGCCGGTGGCGTCCGACTTCGCCGCCAAGGTCGATGGCGATGCGATTCGGATCGTGATGACGGGACCGAATGGCGTGACGCAGACCCACACCGGCAAACGCCTGCCGCCCATGCCGCCGAAGCCGGATCTTTCAGCGGCTCGGTTCGGCGAGCCCGAGGTGCTCTTCAACGGAGTCGATCTGACCGGGTGGCGGCTCGTCAATCCGAAGCAGATCAACGGGTGGAAAGTCGTCGATGGCGTGCTGGAAAACGAATCGCCGAAGAAGTCCTTCGATCCCTTCTCGCAATACGGCAATCTCCGCACCGACGCGGTCTTTGGCGACGGCAGACTGACACTGGAGTTCAACGTGCCTTCAGGCGGCAACAGCGGCGTGTATGTGCGCGGCGCCTACGAGGCGCAGGTGGTGGATCGCGACAGCAGGATGCAGGGTATCCAGGGCCCAGGCGCCATTTTCAGCCGCATCGCGCCAGTCAGGAACGCCGGCAGGCCGGGCGGCGAATGGCAGAGCTACGAGATCACCCTCGTGGACCGGCATGCGACGGTCGTTTTGAACGGCGAGAAAGTCATCGACAACGAGCCGGTCATCGGCAGCACCAACGGCGCGTTTCAATCCGACATCACTCAGCCGGGTCCGCACCATCTCCAGGGTGATCACACCGCCGTGAAGTATCGCAACATCGTCTGGCGTCCGATCCTGAAACCGTAGAATCGCACCATGACCTCTCGCCGCTCCGTCCTCCAACTCCTCGGCGCTTCCGCCGCGTCGTCCTGCCTGCCAGCTTTCGCCAAGGCGCCCGGGAGGTTTCCCATCGGCGCATGTGACTGGTCGATCAAGCAGCAGCAGCACATCGGCGCGTTCGATGTGGCGCGGAAGATGGGCCTCGAAGGCTTGCAGGTCAGCTTCAGCATACCGGGCTCCGAGTATGATCTGCGCGATGCGAAGGTGCGCGAGCAATACTACAGCCGCGTTGATGAAACCGGCATCAGGCTGGCCTCCCTTGGCATGGGAATCCTGAACAAGCTGCCGCTCGCCACGCATCCGGATTCGATCACCTGGGTCGGCGACGCCATCGACACCATGGCCGCGATGAGGAAGGAGCGTGAGGATCTCGCACCCGGCATCTGCCTGCTCGCTTTTTTCGGTGCAGGGGACATCAATGGCAAACCCGGGCTGATGGACGCGGTGATCGCGAAGCTGAAAACGATCGCGGCCAAGGCCGAGGATCATGGCGTGGTTTTTGGCATCGAGTCGCTGCTCTCCGCCGATGATCATCTGAAAATCATCGACGGTGTCGGCTCGAAGGCCGTCCAAGTCTATTACGACACGGCGAACTCGAACCGGATGGGCTATGACATTTACGACGAGATTGTCCAGCTCGGCGCCGGACGCATCTGCCAGGTTCACTGCAAGGAGGACGGCGCGCTGCTCGGAGATGGCGTGATCGACTTCGAGAAGGTAGGGGCATCGCTCGACAGGGCGGGTTACTCCGGCTGGCTCATCATTGAAGGCGCCCTGCCGAAGGGTGCCGATCTCGTCGAAGCTTATCGACAAAACTACAGTGTTTTGGATGGTGTCTTTCGGAAGAAACGGGGCGATTGATTTCGCGCTGCTATAACCCGGTCTGTGGCACGTTTGATGTGGATGTTCCGTCAGTTCTCATGCCTGCTTTTGTTCCTCACGCTCGTTTCTCGGCTCACTGGAGCTGACATCCAGCACCCTTTCCTCTGCTGCGACTACAGCGGTGACAAGGTCTGCATCGTCAGTGCTGAAGGAAAGATCGAGTGGCAGGTCGAAGCACGGCGCCCGCAGGACTGCTGGCTGCTGCCGAATGGAAACGTCCTCTTCGCCTACGTCGGCGGAGCCAAAGAGATCACGCCGGGCAAAGAAGTCGTCTGGGAATACAAAGCGCCTGAAAAAGGCGTCGAATGCCATGCAGCGCAGCCTTTGGCCAATGGCAACGTGCTCGTGGTCGAGTGCGGCACCAGCCGCCTGATCGAGGTGGATCGCGCAGGCAAGATCGCCAAGGAAATCCCGCTCGTCACCACGCCGGAGGTCAAGCTGCACAATCAATATCGTGGCGCTCGTAAGCTGGCGAACGGTCACTACCTCGTCGTCTTCAAAGGCGAGGGAAAAATCGTTGAACTCGACGGCGACGGCAAAGTGCTGCGTGAGCAAAAAGTGCCCGGGGACCCGCATGAGGCCATCGCTCTCAAGAACGGCAACTGGCTCGTGACCTGTGGCGACGGCCATCAAGTCGTCG
Source organism: uncultured Prosthecobacter sp. (assembly GCA_964452755.1). Classification (GTDB taxonomy): domain Bacteria; phylum Verrucomicrobiota; class Verrucomicrobiia; order Verrucomicrobiales; family Verrucomicrobiaceae; genus Prosthecobacter. Next base: position 55,252 of record CAYVQY010000008.1, read on the forward strand.
AAGTCAACCCGGCCGGCGAAACGGTGTGGTCGCTCGGCGAAAATGACCTCCCCGGTCACCCGCTCCGCCTCATGGCCGGTGCGCAGCGGCTTCCCAATGGCAACACGATCCTCTGCAACTACCTCGGCCACGGCCACATCGGCGAGAACCCGCAGGTCTATGAGGTCACGCCGGACAAGAAGCTTGTCTGGACCTTCGCCGATCACGCGCAGTTCAAGACGATCAACCAGATCCAGATTCTCGACACGCCGGTCGATGTCCTGAAGGAAGAGATTTACCGCTGAGGCCGCACTCGCGAAGCAGCCCGTGAAAATCGGGAGAAACTTTTCCTCGCCGCAGCGGGTTTTCATGCCGCATGTCACCGACTCTTCGCCGCATCCTTTTCCCGCTCGTTTTCCTGCTGGTCGCGACTTTGATCTTCGCTCAGCGATCCAATCCTGAGGGCCGAGCTTTGCGGAAAGCGCTACCTGAAACGGTCAAAGTCGAGCGCGACATCGTCTATGCGGCCTATGGCGAGAGGAAGGTGCTGCTGGACCTCTACCTGCCGAAGAAACCGTCGTCGGACAAGATCCCCTGCATCCTGGTCATCCACGGCGGCGGCTGGCGCATGGGTGACAAGACGAAGTTCGCCGCGCAGGCCGCGTATCTCGCCGATCAAGGCTTCGCCGCCGCCTGCATCGGCTACCGGCTGCTGCCGGAGGTGACGTTTCCGGCTCCCATTGTCGATTGCAAAGCCGCCGTGCGCTGGGTGCGTGCGAACGCTGCGAAGCATGGCATCGACCCGGACCGCATCGGCGCTACGGGCGGCTCGGCGGGCGGTCATCTCACGGCGATGCTCGCCAGCAGCCACAAAGTCGCCGCGCTCGAAGGCGATGGCGGCCATCCCGGCGTGTCGAGTCGAATCCAGGCGGCTGTCGCGATGGCCGCGCCGGGAGACATGAGCGTTTATGCCCAGCGAACGGGTGCGCATGCGGAGTTGGCGGCTTTGATTTCGCCAATGACCCACATCGACAAAGACGCCGCGCCCATGCTGCTGCTTCACAGCACCGATGACCGCACGGTGTCGATCTCCCAATCGGAGGCGATGCTGGCGAAATATGAGGCACTCGGCCTGCCCAGTTACCTGGTCAAAATCGAAAAAGGCGGCCACGCCTTCTGGAACAGTCCGCAGTGGTTCGGCGGGGTGATGGAGAAGACGGCGGCTTTTTTCAAGACGCATCTGGGACAATGACCCGACCGCATTTCCACGGAAAGAGCGCATTGAAGGCGGTCTTGAGCGCGTTTTAACGCTCCCATGACGAGCTTTCGCACTGCACTGATCTTTCTTGCCCTCGGCGCCTTCACCCACGCGGCAGATTCCCGGCCGAACATCCTCTGGCTGTCCGCCGAGGACATCAGCCCGCATCTCGGCTGCTACGGCGATCCGCATGCCATAACGCCGAACCTCGATCGTCTCGCGACCGAAGGTGTGCGCTTCACCCACGCCTACACGACAGCGGGTGTGTGTGCTCCGTGCCGGTCAGGCATCATCACCGGGATGTATCAGACCTCCATCGGCACGCAGCACATGCGCTGCAACGCGATGCTGCCGGACTTCATCAAGCCCTTCCCGATGCATCTGCGGAACGCCGGCTACTTCTGCACAAACAATTCGAAAACGGACTACCAGTTCAGCAAACCCTCGTCGAAGGAGATCTGGAACAGCGTGGGCGGCAAGTCGCACTGGCGTGAACGTCAGGATCCGAGCCAGCCCTTCTTCTCCGTCTTCAACTACACCGGTTGCCACGAAAGCGGCATCGCCAGCGAATCGAAGTACCGCGAGGTGACGAAGAATCTGAAACCCGAGCAACGCCAGGATCCGAACAAGCTGGAACTGCCGCCCTACAACCCCGACACGCCCGTCGTTCGCGAGGACTGGAAGCGAAACTACGAGGTCATCACCGCCATGGACGCGTGGGCGGGCGATCTGCTGCGCCAGTTGGAGGAGGACGGTCTCGCTGACAACACGATCGTGTTTTTCTGGTCGGACCACGGCGTCGGTCTGCCCCGCGCGAAGCGCTGGCTCTACGAATCCGGCACGCACATCCCTCTGATCGTGCGCACGCCAGCGGGGCTCGGTTCGAACGGCCAAGGCACACCCGGAACGGTGGACGACCAGCTCGTCAGCTCGATCGATTTCGGACCGACGGTGCTGAACCTCGCCGGCGTCGAACTTCCGGCCTACATGCAGGGTCGTGCATTCCTCGGCGCTGAACTCAGCCCGCCAAGAAGCTTCATCTATGGAGCCCGCGACCGCATGGATGAGCGCTACGACATCATCCGCAGCGTGCGCGACCTGCGCTACCGCTACATCCGCAACTACGAGCCGCTCAAGACCTGGTATCAATACATGAACACGCCTGAACAAGGCGCGACGATGAGTGAAATCCGCCGGCTGGATGCTGCGGGCACGCTCCCGAAAGAGGCCGCGTTGTTCACCCGTCCGCGGAAGAAGGTGGAGGAGCTTTACGATGTCGAAGCCGACCCGCATGAGATTCACAACCTGGCCGGTGACCCGGCTCATGCGGCGCGTCTGGAGGCCATGCGCAAGGTTCACCTGCAATGGGTCCAGGACACAAAAGACACCGGCTTGATCCCCGAATCCGAACTCGGCATCCGCCGCGCCACGCTGGGCTCCGAATACGCCATTCTGCGCCAGGAAGGCGGCGACGCGCTGAACCAACGGCTCGGCAACATCGCCAAGCTCGCTTCGGATGGGCCGTCGGCACTTCCTGAGCTGAAGAAAGCGATGAATGATGAAGATGCCGCTGTGCGCTACTGGGCCGCTACCGGTCTCGGCAATCTCGCGCAGGCGGGTGAAAAGCTGGACGGCGATTCACTCGCGCTCGCGGAGTCCGGACTCGCCGATGCTTCTCCCTGCGTCCGCGTCGCCTCGGCGCGTGCGCTTTGTCACGCGGGAAGACCCGAACTCGGCCTGCCGCTGCTGGAAAAGGAAATGGAGAGCGAGCACGAATGGCTGCGCCTGCAGGACATCATCGTGCTCGACGAGATCGAGGAGATGGCGCGTCCCGCCCTTCCCGTGATGAAGCGGGCGCTCAAGGATCAACCGAACAAGTACATCATTCGCGTCTCCAATCGCGCCGTGAACGACCTGCTCGGCACGGACAAGAAGGTGCCGTGATCGGAGGGGCCTGAAAGAGCCTCGCGCATGGCGGGTTATTCCTCCCATGAAGCTCTCCTTCGCTTTGCTGCTCTCATTTGCTTGTGTCTCCGCTGTTCGTGGCGAGACCAACTTCGCACTGAATCCCTCCTTTGAACAAGCCGATGCGAAAGGCGTGCTGGTGGATGACTGGACCACGCGGGAAGGCATCGCCGTCGAGCGCATGACGAGTGGCGGGCACACGGGGCAGGCGTTCATGCGCTTCAAGGACGACAGCCCTACCGGGGGACAGTTTCTCGAGTGCCGTCGTGTGCCGGCGCGACCCGGCGGTCAGTACACCGCGTCTGCGTGGCTGCGCACCGGGGACAAGTGCCGTCCCGGCGTCTATTTGAACTTCTACGATATGTACGGTCATCGCATCGCGCACCGTTTTGAACGCACGAAGGGTTCAGTGGCGGAGTGGCAGCGCGTGGAGGTGCAGGACACCGCCCCGGCGGATGTCTGGGAGGTGGCGGTGGCGATCTATGCCTATGGCGGTGATGTGGGTGTCTTCGATGCGGATGATGCGGAACTGCTCGTACAAGGCGGCGGCGAGCCCGGCTCGGCGGGGCTGGAGCCAGCCACGGCGGGCGACAAAACGGCGTATGAAATCGGCACGCGGCGCGAGTTGTTCGTCGATGACTTCCTGATCGACGGTCAGAGCGGCGTGATCGAGCGGCGGCTTCAGCATCCTGTGCCGCAGGAGGTCGCGCTGAAGCTGGACAAGCCCTGGGAGGGCGAAACCTCCGCCTACTTCGCCATGGTTCAGGACGGTGCACGGGTGCTGATGTACTACCGCGGCCAGATCAGCCCAGGGAGCGCCGGTCAGGTGTGCTGCGTGGCGGAAAGCCGGGACGGGATTCACTTTGAGCGTCTGAATGCCGGCTTGTTCGAGTTCGAGGGATCGAAGGACAACAACATCATCTGGAAAGGCGTCGGCGCGCACAACTTCACGCCCTTTCTCGACTCGAATCCCAACGCTCCGGCCGACGAGCGCTTCAAGGCAATGGCCTACTCGCATCACGGGAAAGGCCTCGGCGTTTTTGGTTCGCCAGACGGAGTGCATTGGCGTGAGTTGCTCGATCACCCGGCCATTACCGATGGCGCGTTCGATTCACAGAACCTCGCCTTCTTCGACGCACAGCGCGGACTGTATGTCGATTACCACCGCAAGGGCCGCAACGGCGTGCGCGACGTCATGACCTGCACCAGCAAGGACTTCAGGACTTGGACCGCGCCCGTGTTTCTCGAATACGGCGATCCACGTCTGGAGCACCTCTACACGAACGGCATTCTCCCGTATTCGCGCGCGCCGCATCTCTACCTTGGATTGCCCGCCCGCTTTGTGCCGGGCCGCACGAAGATCGTCGGGCGCAAAGATCCGGGCGTCAGCGATGCGGTGCTGATGAGCAGTCGCGACGGCCTGCACTTCGATCGTTGGTCGGAGGCCTTCATTCGCCCTGCCACCGAGCCGGAAGTCTGGACGGACCGTAACAACTATCCCGCCTGGGGCATCCTCGAAACCGGTCCCGAGGAGCTGTCCGTTTACTGGACCGAGCACTACCGTCATCCCGGCATGCGCCTGCGCCGCGGCACCCTACGCAAGGACGGCTTCGTCGCGCTTCACGCAGGCGGCGAAACGGGTGAGGTGATCACCCGGCCCCTGGTCTTCACCGGCAAACGCCTCCTCGTCAATCACGCCACCGACGCCGTCGGCTGGATTCGTTTCGAACTTTGCGACACGCAGGGCAAGCCCATCGACGGCTTCTCCTTTTACGACTCCGAGACGCTCTTCGGGAACGAACTCGAACACGAAGTCACCTGGCGGAAAGGTGCCGACCTCTCCAAACTCGCCGGCAAACCCGTCCGCCTCCGCCTGCGCCTCCAAAACGCCGACATCTACTCGTTTCAGTTCGCGCAGTGAACGATGCGTGCCCCCGGTTCACTCCGCCGCTTTCACTCGCATGCCGTCGGCGACCTTGTCACTCGGGTAAACCACCACGGTGTCTCCCGCGTTCAACCCCCCAAGGATCTCAGCATGAAGATCGTTCCGGTGCCCAAGTTTGACTTGGGCCAGCTCTGCTTTGCCGTTTCGAAGAGCGAAGACCGACCATTCGCCTGCTTCACGGAAAAGAGCGCCTGCAGGGACGAGGAGCACATCATCCGACTCCCAGACGACGAGGCGGGCTTCGATGCGGTAACCGTCGCCAAGGGTGCTGCGCTTTTCCGGGGGATCGACGAAATCGGCGATGACATTCACGCGTTGCTCTTCGATGCCGAGGGCGGAGACTTTTGTGAAGGCGGAGGGCTCGACCATGCGGACGCGTGCTTCAAGAATCGAGTCGCCGCCCCAATGATCGACGATCATTCGGGTGCCGGGATGAATCTTGACGGCGTCGGTCGAGAGAACATCGACTTCAATTTCGATGTTGGCCGGATCAGCCAGTTCGATGAGCGGTTCGCCGGGGGTGACGACCTTTGAACTCTCCTGAATCACACGAAACACGCGGCCGGTGATTGGCGAGCGAATGGCCATGCGCGGCCCCTGATCTATGCCGGTCAAGTCGTCACCGGGTTTGGAGTAGAGAAGGGCCGCTTTGGCGAGTTCGAGTTCGAATTCCGCGACTTTCTTTGCGAATTCTGCCGCATGGAGTTCCTCGCGTGCGGCCTGCTCGCGATGGGTGGCTTCATCGAGCTGGCTTCTGGGCGCACCTCCGGAAGGCACCAGGCCGCTGGTTCGGTCGAGTTCGATCTTGGCAAGATCCCATGCGGAGCGCATGCGCTGAACGTTGGGCTCCGCCTGTTGAAGAGCCGCCTGGGCGGCTTTGACCCGCGCCTCCGCCTGGGCCAGTGCACGCGGATTCAGCAGTTCGGGGTCGGTGGGTTCGATCAGCGCGACGGCGGTTTCTCCCGCAACGACAGGATCACCCGGCTTGAGAACGGCGCGCTGTAAGCGGCCGGAAAGAGGCGCCGATATCACGAAGCGGTCCTTTACCCGGGTGCGGCCTTCGTGATCCACGGTGACCATCATTGGGCCGCGCTGAATCACCACCACGTCGACATCCACCGGCTGCGGACGAAACGCCCAGACAAGTGCCGCCGCCATCAGCACGGTGGCGGTCCAGACAAGGAGACGGGATTTTTTCTTCATGGCGGAGTGTCAATCGCGGGCCTTAAGCACGCCGATGAGGTCGAGTTTGTCCAGCTTTCGTCGGACCACGAGGCCGGAGATGACGGAGGCGACGGTGATGACGCTGAGCGCGAAGGCGTAAGTCGAGGGAAGAATCACAACAGGGAAACGCTGGCTCTCGGTTTGCAGTCCGAGGACGGTGAGGACGGCGAAGCCGTAGCCGCAGAGCAGGCCGAGCGGCAGTCCCGCGGCGAGGACGGAACCGACTTCGCCGAGAAACAGGCGCGAAACCTCCCGCCGTGAGAAACCGAGCACCCGCAGCGTGGCGAATTCACGACTGCGCTCCGACGCGGCGATTCGGGCGTTGTTGTAAACGACGCCGAACGCGATGATGCAGGCGAATACGATGTTGAAAAGCTTCATGGCCAGGAGGTTTTCGGCCATGGTATCGCGGAAGCTCCGGAGCATGGCGCCCTTCGAATTCACCGCGGCGATCGCGGGCGTGTTTTTCACTTCGCGATAGAAGCGATGGAGCTGCGCAGGATCGATCTTCACATGGGCGCCCGAAATGGTCGGGCCTTCTCCGAGGAGACGCCACACGCCTTCGATGCGCATGTAGGCGGACAGCCCGGCAAAGTCGTTCACGAGACCGCGGACGGGCAGGTTTGCGAGGCGACGACGTCCCTCGAGGACTTCGACCTGCACCGAGTCGCCCGGCTTCACATGAAGGATGTTGGCGAGGGTTTTGGAAATAAGAATGCCGTCATCGCGCATGGGGATGGGGTTCATGTCCATGTCGAGCACCGGGTAGATCACGCGGCTGTCCGTGTAGCCCATGAGGCCGACGCGACGCCAGCGGTGGCCGGCGCGAATGCGGGTCGAGACCGAGCGAAACACCTCCGTCCGCCCCGCACCCGGCAGGTTTTCCAGATTGTGAACCACGTCCTCCGAAGAGGGCTCCATCAGCGCGAGGCTGAAGTCCTGCCGTTGGGCGCGCTGGAACTGCGTGTCGAGGACGACATTGACGATGTCCTCGGTGAAGGTGCCGAGGATCAGCACCCCGAGCGCCATCGCAATTCCGACGATGCTGAAGAGTGTGCGCAGTGGACGCGCGATGAGACTGCGGACTGAGATCTTCGTGCTTTGTCTCAGGCCTCCGAGCAGGCCGAATTTCTCCAGCCAGGTCACGCGGGCGGTGACGGGCGCTTCCGGGCGCATGGCCTCGGCGGGCGGGAGAGAGGCGGCCTTGCGAACGGTTTTGAAAACACCGACGCCCGCGGCAACGAGCGTGACGAGGATGGCGACGGCGACCTGCCAGAGCTCCACCTCGTGGCGCATGACGGGCAGATGGAAAAAGCGGCTGTACATGCGGGTCAGAGACTGGCCGATCAAGGTGCCGCCAGCGATCCCGGCGGCGCAGCCGGTGAAGGCGATGATGCCGGCCAGCTTTGCGTAATGGAGACCCACTTCGCGCCCGCTGTAGCCGAAGGCCTTGATCATGGCGATCTGCTCGCGCTGGGTGTGAATGAGCCGGGCGAGTACGACATTCAGCAGGAATGCGGCGACGCCGAGGAAAATCGAGGTCGGCAGCGTGGCCATGGCGCGCAGTTGCGTCATTTCATCACTGACCATCCGGTGGGAGATCTGGTCCTCCCGCGTGAAGGAGCCTGCGCCGCCATACGGCGCGATGAGGATGTCCAGCCGGCGAAGAACGTCGGGCACGGACGCGCCGCGCATGAGCTGGAGAGATACGCTGTTGAAGGAACCGTCGAGTTCGCCGAGCTGGGCGAGTTGACGGTAGGACATCCACATCACGCCGAAGCGGAGGTTGTCGGGCAGGAGTTCCCCCGGCCTCACCTCGTAGATGTATTCGGGGGAGAGACCGGTGCCCGCCACGGTGAGGGTCATGCGGTTTCCCTGGACGATCGCACGGAAGCTGTCGCCGGGTCGAAGATGATGAGCGGCGGCGAAGGCCTCGCTGACGATGATCTCGTCGGGCTTGGCGGGATCGATCCAGCGTCCCGTGCGCAGGTAAATCTCGTTCAGGCTGCGGCTCGGCCCTCCCGGAACGGAGATGAGGCGGCCCGATGCCGGTTCCTGCATGTCCGGCATGTCGAGAATGATCTCCACTTCGACGCGTGTCTGCACGCGAAGCACCCCGGGGATTTCCGCGATGCGGTCGGCCAGAGAATTGGGCGCGCGCTTGAGCCTTGCGAAGACGTCGCCAAAGCGTTGCTCCTGGTAATAAGCGGCGCGTGTCTTGTTGAGCGAGTTCATCGTGCTCACCGCCATCACGAAGGCGGACACGCCGCAGCCGATCACGAGCGCGATGGCGATCGCCTGGCTCTTCATGGCGAAGAGGTCGCGGACGAGTTTGCGGTCGAGCGCTTTCATGCGGGTCACCAGTTGAGCTGCGACGCGGGAAGCTTGGATGCGTTTTTATCGATCGAGAAAATCTGGCCGTCGCTGAGCTGAAGGACACGATCGGCCATGCCGGCGATGACGGCGTTGTGCGTGATGATGGCGGTCGTGGTGCCGAGTTCTTCGTTCACACGTTGAATCGCTTCGAGCACCTTGATGCCTGTGCCGACATCGAGTGCGCCGGTGGGTTCGTCGCACAGCAGAACGTCGGGTCGCTTCGCGATCGAACGTGCGATCGCGACGCGCTGTTGTTCACCCCCGGAGAGGTGGGAGGGGAAGTGGTTCATGCGCTCTTCCAAACCGACTAGGGCTAGCGCGTCCTCGGGAGTCATCGGATTCTCCGCGATCTCGGTGATGAGGGCCACGTTCTCACGGGCGGTGAGGCTGGGGACCAGGTTGTAGAACTGAAACACGAAGCCGACGTGCTCGCGGCGGTAACGTGTCAGCTTGGCGTCGTCGAACTCGGTCAGATCATGATCCCGGTAGCGGACGGTGCCGGAGCTTGGCACGTCGAGGCCGCCGAGTATGTTGAGCAGCGTGGATTTTCCGCTGCCCGACGGGCCGAGCAATACGACGAATTCTCCGGAGTAGAGCTCCAGGTTCACATCACGAAGCGCGTGCACCTCCGTGTCGCCCATCGGATAGACTTTGCTCACCCCGCGTGCGACGAAGACGGATGTTGGAGACGTGGGTTCCGGCATGGCGTGGTTTCAATGAAAGCGGGATGGGCGGGATAATCCAGCGGTTCGTGGCTGGGCTGGTTCTGATTTTACCCTTCAGAAGCGCGGGAAGCGGGCGTCCATGCGGCCTTTCTCCTTCATGCCTTTTCAGTTGTCCTTCTCGCATTGACCGTTAGACCCATTCCAATGCTGATCCGCCTCCTTTTCTTCCTCGTCACTGCCATTGCGGCCACGTCCGCCGATCTTTCCGTCACCGCCTATTCATCGATCCAGGCGGCTTTGGACGCGAATCCGAATCGGATGCTCTTCGTTCCGGCGGGTGACTACGTCATCCAGAACAAGGTCCGCATCCGTGGCGAGCGCAGCGGGCTGTTTGGGCCCGGGCGCATCATTCAGGAAAGCAACGATCAGCCGATCATCGAGATCGAAAACGCCGACGGCGCCGAGATTCGCGATCTGACGCTGACGCGGCCGGAAGGGAAGATGGAGACGAACAATGAAGGCATTTTGGCGATCAAGTGCCGCGACCTCGTCATCGAGAATGTACGCGTGATCGACAACCGCACGCGATCCGGCGCGATCACGCTGCGCGAGAGCCAGGACTGCCGGATCAGCCGCTGTCTGGTGCGGAACTACATGCGCGTGACGATCGATGACCGCACGAAGAGCGAGGGCTACGGCTATGCCTTCAACTGCACCGATGGCACGGGTATCAGCGTGAGCTACAGCACCGGCACCTTGATCGAGGGCAACCGCATCATTGAAGCTAACCTCGTCCCGACGCCTGAGATCAAGGCGAAGCACAAGCTCGGCGACTTCGTGAAGAAGAATGCGCAGAAGGGCAGCATCGTGAATCAGCTCACCTGGGACGCAAACTACGTGGACAACTGGCAGCAGGGCAGCGGCGTCATCGTCACCGCGCCGATGGTGAGCGACCTCACGCGCATCCTCGGCAATCACATCGAAAACGCCGCGCAGGGCATCGACCTGCACTCGGATCACGTCATCGTCTCGAACAACGTCATCGTGAACTCCTTCATGGGCATGAAGGCCATGCATGGCAGCCGCAATGTGATCATCACCGGCAACCAGTTCATCAAAAACAGCCTCTGGGCCATCGGCCTCATGCCGGGAGCCGCGGCGAACGCCGAGAACTTCGACGGCGGCTCGATCATCGCCAACAACCTCATCTCCGACTTCGGCCATGGCGATGCGCACTGGATCTGGGGTGATGAACGCTCGCCCATCAAATTCGACACCGGCCAGCAGCCCGACGATCCGCCGCTCACCGATGTGATCATCACCGGCAACGTCATCCACAGCATCGGAAAACCGCGCTACAAATACGCGGTCATCATCCCCGGCGGCCCGAACGCCCCACGCGGCCTGCATTTCTCCAACAACCTCTTCCACCCCGGGACGGAGGGGGTTGCGAACACGGAACTGCCGCCGTGATCAGCGCCGCCACTCGCTGAAGGACACCTTCAGCTTTGTTTCGAGCTGTGTGACCTGCCATTTCTCCTTCGGCTCGATCAGGGCGAGGGACATGCCCTTCTTTCCTGCGCGAGCAGTGCGCCCGGCGCGGTGGGTGTAGTATTCGAGCTGGTCGGGGAGCTGGTGATGGATGACGAAGGACAGGTCGGCAACGTCGATGCCGCGCGCGGCCACATCGGTGGCGATGACGAAGGGGACTCGCTGTTTCTTGAAGGCACGCATCACCTTGTCGCGCTCCTTCTGCATGAGGTCGCCCTGCAAAACATCCACGGGCAAGCCGAGCTCGGTCAGTTCGTTGCAGAGCGCCATGGCTCCCGCCTTGGTGCGGCAGAAGATCAGGCCGCGTTTGTCCTTCTGGCGCTTGAGGAAGTCGTAAATGAAATCGGTCTTCTTCTCGCGTTTGCAGAACGCAAAGCGGTGGTCGATGTCGCGGTTCACCACATTCGCCTGGTCGATCTGGATCGAGTGCGCGGTGGCGGACATGCAGCCTTTGATGAGCTGCTGGATCGCCTCGGGGAAAGTCGCGGAGAAAAGCCAGGTGCTGCGCCGCATGGCGGCCAGTTTGAGGATCTCCGTGAGCTGCTTTTTGAAGCCCATGCTGAGCATCTCGTCGGCCTCGTCCAGCACGACGTAGCGCACGAATTCGAGCGTGAGCGCGTCGCGCTCGATCAAATCCAGCAGGCGACCGGGTGTGGCGACGACGATGTGCGTGGGACGCTTCAGGGCGTCCGTCTGGCGGTCGATGTTGTCGCCGCCGCTGAGGACTTCGATGAAGATTTTCTCGGTGTACTTCGTGAAACGGAAGAGCTGCTTGCCGATCTGCTTCGCCAGCTCGCGCGTCGGTGCCAGCACGAGTCCCTGGATGTCGCGATGCTTTGGATTCATCTTCGTCAGCAGCGGCAGGCCAAACGCCGCCGTCTTGCCGGTGCCGGTCTGCGCCTGCGCGATGAGATCGCTGCCGTCTGTCAGCAGGAAGGGGATCACCTTCTTCTGCACCTCGGTCGGCGTGACGATTCCCAGCTCCTCCAGACCACGGATCATCTCCGGCGGGATTCCGAGGGCGGCAAAAGGATGGGGGGCATCTGACATGGCGCTGCTGTCCGTCATGAGACGACAAATTGCCAGCGGCAAAGTAGCCATCTCGCTCCGCGAGATGAGCTCAGCGCTCACTCAGCAACCTGGATTACGAATTCTGCACACTTCAACCGGCCGAGGGGGCGCTGTGTTCCTCTCGCAGGAGCGAGAGGACTACTTTGCTTCGCCAAAGGTCGCGAGATCACCGGCATGCGGTCGTTTTGATCGTGTGAAATCCGTCCTTCTCACTCTCCTCCTCACTGGTCTCGCTGCTGCTGAATCCATTCAAACCGACCTCCTCATCGTCGGCGGCACCGAATCCGGCTGGGCGGCGGCGATCCAGGCGGCGCGGATGGGCGTGAAGTCGATCACGGTGGTGCATGATGGCGAATGGCTGGGCGGACAGTACACCGAGCAAGGGCTGGTTTGCGTGGATGAGAACAAAGGCGTGGGCAAAGTCGGCTGGGGGCCGGACTGGCATCCGATGAAGCGCTCGTTTCATCGCTTCGGCCTGTTCAAGGAGCTGATGGATCGCATCGAGGCCTTCAACACGCAGAAGTATGGCTCGCCGATGCCGGGGAAGCCGATGCACGGCCCGACGACCTTTCGTCCGGCGGAAGCGGAGGCGATTTTTCGCGAGATGCTGCAGCCTTACATCGCCAGCGGGCAGGTGAAGCTGCATCTGAACTGCATCCCGGTGAGTGCACTCAAGTCGGAGGACGGCCATCGCATCACCGGCATGACGTTTCGCTCGTCCAAAGGCGAGGAACTGAGCATCGAAGCGCCGCTGACGATCGATGCGTCGGACTGGGGCGATGTGGTGCAGCTTTCCGGCACGGAACTCGAGGTCGGGCCTGATCCGAAGTCACGCTACGGCGAGCCGAGTGCTCAGGAGGACGTCTCCGTGAATCCGCCGAACGAGATGAATCCGATCACGTGGACGCTCATCGTCGAGGAAAGCCAAGGCGACACGCCGATCCCGCAGCCGCCGCAGTACGACGACCGGCGGTTCTGGGGATCCACGCAGTTTGGCAAGAACGAGGCCGCCAAACAGAAATGGGAGCGCAAAGTCAAAACCAGCAACATGGCCCCCTGGCCGCCGAAAGGCCGCGAAGCAGCCCGGCAGGGCACCATCCTGACCATGCGCCGCATCGTGGAAGGCACGACGAGCAAGGACGGCATCACCTCCGCACTCATCTGCTATGCGAATGGTCAGGATTATCCGCTGGAGCGTCTGCCGCGGCATGTGTGCGATGCGCTGGAGGCCACGGAACGCGGTGCCTCAATGAAGAACCTCGTTTTGATGACGCGTGAGCAGCGGGAGATCGTGTTTGCCGACTGCCGGGCGCATTCGCTCGGCCTGCTGCATCATTTGCAGACGACCGTGCATGATCGTGCAGCGGACACTGCGAACAGCCTGCGGCATTATCATTTGAGCACCGAGTTCGGCACGCCGGACAACCTGCCGTGAAGCCCTACATCCGCGAGAGCCTGCGGCTGAAGGCGCTGCACATGATGCGTGAGCAGGACAGCCTCGTCATCGGCGGCAACGGCAAAAGCGATGCCAAGGAATCCTTCGCGAAGGTGATGTATCCCGACGGTGTCTTCTGCTGGCAGTTCCATTACGACTTCCATGACACCGGCCGCGCCTATTTGAAAAGCGAGGGCGATGCCGGCCCATGGACGCACTACGAGAAGCCCGGTCGCGGCGTACACAATCTCAGCGAGCGCAGCGTCTTCCCGCTGCGCAGCCTCATTCCATTGAAAATGGACGGCCTGATTGGCGCGCAGGGAAACGTCGGCTTCAGCAGCATCGTCAGTTCGGCGATCCGGCTGCACGATCATCGCGTGCACATCGGCCAGGCTGCGGCTGCGCTCGCGGCGCTGTGTTTGAAGCATCAAATTCAGCCGCGTGACATGGCCTGGAATCGAGAACACCTCGAAGAAATCCAGCACGCGCTCTGCGGCGGCAGCGAAGGCGTGCCGATGCTCCTGTTTCCCTGGCGTGACCTTCCCGCCGACCATCCGGCGTTCGTCGCCATCAATCGCCTAAGCGCACGCGGCTTGATTCCTGTCGAGCGACTCGACGTCGATTTTCAACCCGATGCGCCTGCGACGAAGGAATGGCGCGATGCGGTGCTCAAGCGTTGCGAGACCTATGACTTCAAGGTGGTCGGCGATGGGCAGCCCACGCGTGGTGAATTCGCCCAAAAGGTGTGGAAAGCCATCGCAGCCCAATCACCGTCCGAGTGGAAGCGGCTGAAGCCCGACGATGCCGATGCGGACGGCATTCCCGATCTGGATGACGCGCTGCCGTTCGACAGGGCGGAAATGAGTTGGCCTGTGCCTTGACCGTCTAAGTGCAGGCCTGGAAGGCACGTTCGCCATGCTGAAATGCATGAATCGGATTCATGCGCTCGCGGAATTCTTTGCATGAACTGCATCGACTGCTTTGGGGCGGTGGCACCGCGTGTGCTTGGCGGGAGGGTGTCCTCATGGCACTCGGCTCATCGACATCGCACACTGCTCCAAAAACCCTGCTCATCGTCGGCAACGGGATGGTCGGCGCACATTTTTGTCGGCGGCTCGTCGAAGGCGGCCAGACCGCGAAGCGCGAGGTCGTCGTCCTCGGGCGGGAACCGCGCCCGGCTTATGACCGGGTACACTTGTCGAACTTTGCCCGCACGCGGAGTGCGGCGGGCTTGGAGCTTTTGCCGGCCTCCTGGTATGAGGCGCATGGGATTCAACTTCACACGGGAGACCCGGCAGTGCGGCTCGATCTGGCGGAGCGTCGCGTTTTGACCGCAGGCGGCAGGACGGTGAAGTTTGACGAACTCGTCATCGCCACCGGTTCGAAACCCTTCGTGCCGCCGATTCCCGGTGCGGATTCACCGGGCGTGCATGTTTACCGCACGGTCGAAGATCTGGAAGCGATCTGTGCTGCGGCGAAAGGTGCACGCCGCGCCATCGTCATCGGCGGCGGACTGCTCGGGATCGAGGCGGCGCAGGCATTGCAGCATCTGGACGTGCAGGAGGTTTCCATCGTCGAAGTGGCTGACTTTTTGATGCCGCAGCAGTTGAACAAGGAGGCGGGTCTGACGCTGCAGACGCGGATCGAGGCGCAGTCGATCGGTGTACAGACCTCCGTGCGGATTCAGAAAATCACGGCGGATGGTGCAGAGCTGAGACTGGTGCTCGAAAACGGCAGCGAGCAGGCGGCAGATCTCATCATCATCGCGGCCGGTGTGCGCCCGTTCACGGACTGGCTGGAGGAAGAGCAACTGCAGCGCGGCCGCAACGGCGCGATCCAGGTCAACGACGCGCTGGAAACGTCCGAGCCCGGGATTTATGCGATCGGTGAATGCGCCGAACACCGTGCGCGGATCTACGGCCTCGTGGCACCGGGTTATGCGATGGCCGACGTGCTGGCGAAACGGATGGCCGGCAGGCGGAAGGCGCTTTTTACCGGCGCGGACACTTCGACACGGCTGAAGATGCTGGGTGTCGATGTCGTGACGTTTCGGGACGCGCTGCAGCCGGGACGCAGCATCCTTTATGAGAAGGAAGGCCAGTATCGAAAGCTGAACCTCGCGGCCAGCGGGCGGCTCATCGGTGCACTGGGCGTGGGATCGTGGCCGGAGTCCGGCCTGGTGCAAAACGCTGTCAACGGTGGGCAAAAGCTGACGGCCCGGATGCAGAAGCGTTTTGAAGAAAGCGGTGCGATCTGGGGCGATGAAAGCATGCGCCCGGTGGCCGAGTGGGCGGACAGCGCCCTCATCTGTAACTGCATGCAGGTGCCGAAGGGCCGGATCATGGCCTGCATCGCCTCAGGTGCCACGCGGGTCGAGCAGATCACCGGGGCGACGGGTGCGGGCAGCGTTTGCGGCAGTTGTCAGCCGCTCCTTTGCCAGCTCGCCGGGGAGACGGGCGTGGCGGCACGCCCGGGCTATCGCACACTGCTGCTGGCCTCCATCGGCGGCTTGCTGCTGGTGCTGGTCACGTTGCTGGCCGCGCCGGTGACCTTTGCTCAATCGGTGAGCGACGGCTGGCATCAGGTCGATCTGCTGTGGCGTGATCCGTGGATCAAAAAAGTCACTGGTTTCTCGCTCATGGCCGTCAGCTTCATCGGCCTGCTGCTCTCGCTGCGGAAGCGCTTCGCATGGTTTCGCTGGGGGCAGTTCGCCCAGTGGCGGGCCTTTCATTCGGTCTTCGGCATGACGTCGCTGGTGGCGCTGTTCGTGCACACGGGATTCCGCTTCGGCCACAATCTCAACTTCTGGCTCATGTTCACCTTTGTGATGCTGAACCTGCTCGGTGCGCTGGCGGGTGTCGTGGCCGCGCTGGAGTCGCGCGGCGTCGGCATGGCCGCCGAGTGCGCACGTCAGTGGCGTCCCACGATGACGCGCCTGCACATCGTCCTGTTCTGGCCCTTCCCGGTGCTTCTGACCTTCCACATCCTCACCACGCTTTTCTACTGAAGCACCCTTCTGCATGAGCATGGCACTCGTCATTTCCAAACCGCTGCTTCTCTGGCTCAGCCTCACGGCGGCGCTCGGCAGCTATCTGGTCTGGCTGTTCTTTGTGCAGGATGACAAGCGTGCGCTGCTCCCCGGCATCACCACCAGCGGACATCACCAGATCGAGCAGCGCTGCGACCTCTGCCACACGGAGGAGGTCTCGCCGAATTCGTTCACGTCATCGGGAGTCACGAACAAATCCTGCCTGGCCTGTCACAAGCAGGATCTCGACGAGGCCAGCGACTCGCACCCCGTCATCAAGTTCAAGAACCCGGAGAACGCCGTCTTTCTCGCCCACATCGACGCAATGCAGTGCATCACCTGCCACACCGAGCATGTGGAAGACCGCACGCATGAGATGGCCGTGTCGCTGCCGAAGGACTACTGCGCCCACTGCCACGACGTGACGCTGGAAAACGTACCCTCTCATCAGGGGCTGGCCTTCAGCACCTGCGCCACGGCCGGCTGCCACAACTACCACGACAACCAGGCGCTCTTTCCGCGCTTTTTGGTCGAACATGCCGGAGAACCGAAGCTCCACGGCCCCGGTCGTTCGCCGGAGCTGGATGCCGTTTACCGCTGGTTGCAAGACAGCGCCAAAAAGCCCGCTCCGCTGGTCAGCGCAGCCGCCGATGCTCCGGTTGGTGTCAAGGTCTCGCAGTCCGTGCTCAGCGACTGGCACGACACCGCACACGCTCAGGCGGGTGTCAATTGCAGCGCCTGCCACAGCGCCGAACCGGGGCAGGAGAAATGGGTGCAGTCGCCCGGTGCCGAAAGCTGCAATGCATGCCATCAGATCGAGTCGCAGGATTTCAAGAAGGGCAAACACGGCATGCGCCTGGCCGCCGGACTGCCGCCCATGCAGCCCGGGCTCGCACGCCTGCCGATGAAAGAGAGCGCCGCACACGCGCAGCTTTCCTGCATCAGTTGCCACGGTGCGCATCGTTTCGACCGCCAGTTCGCCGCCGCAGAGGCGTGCATGCAGTGTCACGACGACGCCCACACGCAGAACTTCGCCCGCTCGAAACATGCCGCACTCTGGCAGGCTGAAATCGGGGGTGCAGCCGCCGCAGGTTCCGGCGTCTCCTGTGCCACATGCCACATGCCGCGGGAGGCGCGTCCCGCCCCGTCCGGTGAGGGCAGCACCATCGTCGTGCAGCACAATCAGAACGCCAATCTGCGGCCCAACGAGAAGATGTACCGCAGCGTCTGCATGCAGTGCCACGGCCTGCAGTTCTCCATGGATGCGCTGGCCGACACCGCCGCCATCCGCGCGAATTTTTCCACCACCGGCACGCCACGCCACGCCGGGATCGGCTGGGCCTTCGATGCCGCTTTGAAGCGTGGTGATCCGAAGGCCCGCGAGCGCCAGGCCGCCATCCATTCCCAGTCAGCCGCACCGCCAGAAACCCCAAACGCAAAAAACTAAAACAGGAAATGCCATGACCATGAAACTCAACACCATCATCACACTGCGCCTTCTCGGCGTCCTCACCCTCCCGCTCTTCGCCTCCCAGCTCACCTCCTGCGGGAAGTCCGCAGCGGCGGTGGAAGGGGCCAAGTTCACCCCGCAACAAGTCGCCGACACCGTCGCCACCGTCCTCCGCGCCGACCGCACCGTCTATGCGCGCGACATCGTCACGCGGCTCAAGGACGAAGGCGTCATCACCGCGCATGAAGAGTGGAAGTCGGAGAAGAAACTGCTGCTTCCAGCCCAGATGTTCCGCGCCGGAGCCGAGGAGGTGGACAAGATGGACAACAAGCCCGTCGAGTTCAGCTACTCCCTGCAATCCCTCTGGCCGCTGAACGTCGAAAACGCGAAAAAGCAGACGCCCGAGATCAAAAAGGGCCTGCAGGCCATCGTGGAT
Organism: uncultured Prosthecobacter sp.; assembly: GCA_964452755.1. Taxonomy (GTDB): domain Bacteria; phylum Verrucomicrobiota; class Verrucomicrobiia; order Verrucomicrobiales; family Verrucomicrobiaceae; genus Prosthecobacter. The sequence continues at coordinate 73,635 of CAYVQY010000008.1, forward strand.
AACAAAGGTGAAACCTACTACGGCGAGGAAGAACTCGGCGGGAAGAAATTCTTCTTCGCCATCTATCCTGACAAGGCCGTCGCCAAGGCCTGCTGGCAGTGCCACAACGACCACGAGAACCGCAAGCCGGAGTACCCCGAATTCGCCCAAGGTGACGTCATGGGCGGCGTCGTCATTCGTCTGCCACTGGACTGAACGCGCTCTCATTCGCAATGAAACGGCACTTCACAGGCCTGCTGCTTTTGGTGGTGGTGAGCGGCTGCTCGGACGAACCCGGAGCAGCCGCGTCACACCCGAAAGAGGAAAAGCCGCACCATCCCTGGAACTGGCAGCCGGATGACCCCGAACTCGCCCACGGCAGGGACGTTTACAGCAAGACCTGCGGCCTCTGCCACAACGAAGGCGAGCAGGGAGCGCCATCCCTCAGCAATGCCGCCCGATGGAAAGCACGCCTCACCAAAGGCCCCGAAACCCTCGTCCGAAACGCCATTCACGGATTCAAGGGCGACGACGGGAAAATGCCGCCCCGCGGTGACAATGACGCCCTCACAGACGCCGACGTCACCGCCGCCGTGAAGTTCATGCTCGCCTCACTCAATCGCCTCACACCCTGAACCCATAGAAACCAAACACATGACCCCAGACCAAAAAGCCATCGTCAAATCCACCTGGAGCATGGTGGTGCCCATCGCCGATCAAGCCGCCGCCATCTTCTACGCCAAACTCTTCGAGCTCGACCCGGGCGTGAAGCCCCTGTTTGCAAACTCCGACATGTCGGAACAGGGCAAGAAGCTGATGCAGATGATCACCATCGCCGTGAACGGCCTCGATAATCTCGAAGGCCTCATCGGTGCCGTGCAGCAGCTCGGCAAACGCCACGTCGGCTACGGCGTCAAAGCCGAGCACTACGACACCGTCGGTGCCGCCCTGCTCGACACCCTCGGCGTCGGCCTGGGCGATGCCTTCACGCCCGAGGCCAAAGAAGCGTGGACTGTCACCTACACCACGCTGGCCACCGTGATGAAAGAGGCGTCCTACAGTTAACATCCCGCTGAACGACCTCCCGGTTGCGAAGTCAGACGTGCGAAGTGGTGGCGGCTTTGGCAGGACCACTTCTCAGACGGCTGGCTTTGCGCCGGGGGGCGGAAGGCCCTTCCGCCCGAAAATTCCCCGTTGTGTCGTTTTTTAAGGTGAAATTTCCGCCTGGAAAGGAGTGAAATGGTCCGGAGGGGAGTGTTGAGAGCGTTTCGAAGTGGCAAGGTGGCACGGGTGCTGCGGCTGCATGGCATGGGGACAGAATGGTCGTGAAAAGAGCTGCAAATGAGGCCTTTCCGTATTTGCACTCGTAACGAAAGGACGCATTCTGCCCGCCCCCCAAAGATCACCCATGAGTGCCTCACTCCCTTACCGCGCCAATGCGGATTTCCTCGAGTCGAAATACGCCGACTGGAAAAAAGACCCTGCCTCCGTCGAGCCGCTGTGGTCGTCGTTTTTTGAAGGTTTTGAGCTCGGAATGGCCCGGCTGGCCGCGACGCCGGGCAAGGACGTCAGCCCCGAGGCCGCGACTCTTTCCGAGAAGACCCTGAGTTTTCGCACCCGGGTGGCGAACGCGATCCAGCACTTTCGGGAGCTGGGGCACACCGCCGCGCATCTCGATCCGCTGAGTCCCGACGGGCCGGAGATTCTCTCCCTGACGATCGCTGGCCTGGGTTTTTCCGAGGACGAGCTGGAGGAGGAGGTGCAGACGCATTTGTTCCGCGGCGGACAGCCGATGAAGCTGAAAACGATGCTGGCCGAGCTGCGCCGCACGTTCTGCGGGAAGACGGGATTCGAATTCATGCACATTCACAGCCCCGAGGTGCGCACCTGGCTGCTGGAGCGCATCGAAGGTCGTGACCTGGATGCGCAACCGAGTCCCGAGGAGCAGATCGACGCGCTGCGCTGGCTGCTGGAAGCCGAGACCTTCGAGCGCTTCCTGCACCGCCGTTTCGTCGGCCAGAAGCGCTTCTCCGTGGAGGGCGCGGAGTCGATCCTGGTGGCCCTGGAGACGATTCTTGAGAGCCTGCCGGCCCGCGGCGGCAAGGAGATCATCATGGGCATGGCGCACCGGGGACGCCTCAGCGTCCTGGCGAATTTCCTGCGGAAACCTCTGGATTACCTGTTTTACGAGTTCAGCGAGAACTATGTGCCGAACATGGTGGCGGGTGACGGCGACGTGAAGTACCACCTCGGGTTTGAAACGACCCGGGAAACCCGCAGCGGGGATCAGGTGAGCGTGATGCTGGCGCCGAATCCGAGCCATCTGGAAGCCGTGGATCCGGTGGTCGAAGGCATGGCACGCGCCCGTCAGCGTGCGCTGGGGGACACGAAGGAGCGCAAGCAGGTCATTCCCCTGCTGCTTCACGGTGACGCGGCTTTCGCGGGCCAGGGGCTGGTGGCGGAGGTGCTGAATCTCTCGCAGCTTCCCGGCTACCAGACCGGCGGCACGATTCACATCATCGCGAACAACCAGATCGGCTTCACGACGCAGCCGGAGGACGCGCGGAGCTCCGATTACTGCACGGACGTGGCCAAGATGATCGAAGCCCCGGTCTTCCACGTCAACGGCGACTGTCCGATGGAGGTGGTCAACGCCGCCAAGCTGGCCCTCGAGTTCCGGCAGACCTTTGCCCGCGATGTCATCATCGACATCGTTTGCTACCGCCGTCACGGTCACAACGAGACGGACGAGCCCGGATTCACGCAGCCGAACATGGCGCGTTCCATCGCCCAGCATCCGTCCACCGCCACGCTTTTCCGTCTGGATCTGGCGTCGCAGGGCGTGCTGGACGAAGCCGGCGCGGCAGCCCTCCAGCGCGAGCTTGAGGACGAGCTGGAAGAGGGGGTCAACACCCTGGCGGACCGCGATGTGGTGGCCAAAGGCGGAAATCCGTTTGAAGGCAGCATGGCGGAGCCGCAGGCCGCCTACGACTACGTTCCCGTGGACACCGGCGTGGCGCTGGAGCAGCTCAAGAACGTGGGTGAACGGCTGCTGGAAGTTCCCGAGGGGTTCAACCTGCATCCGACCATTTCGAAGCGATTCCTCGCCGCCCGCAAGAAGGCCATCACCGCCGGGGAGGGCATCGACTGGGCTTACGCCGAGTCGCTCGCCTTCGGAACGCTGCTGACCGACGGTCATGGCGTGCGCCTCAGCGGCCAGGACGTGCGTCGCGGCACTTTCAGCCAGCGGCACAGCGTGTTTTACGATTCGGAAACCCGGGAGCGCCACATCCCGCTGAACAATCTCGATCCGGAGCAGGGCCGGTTCTGCGTTTACAACAGCCTCCTGTCCGAGGCGGCCGTCCTCGGCTTTGACTACGGCTATGCGCTGCTGACCAGCAATCTGCTCGTCTGCTGGGAGGCGCAGTTTGGCGATTTCGTCAATGGTGCGCAGGTCATCATCGACCAGTTCATCGCCAGCGCGGAGAGCAAGTGGCAGCGGCCCTGCCACATCACGCTGCTGCTGCCGCATGGTTATGAAGGCCAGGGGCCGGAGCATTCCAGCGCCCGTCTGGAGCGTTTCCTCCAGCTCTGCGCCGGCGGGAACATGCAGGTGTGCAATTTCACCACCCCGGCGCAGTATTTCCACGCCCTCCGCCGCCAGTTGAAGCGGCACACCCGCAAGCCGCTCGTCGTCATGACGCCGAAGAGCCTGCTGCGTCATCCGAAGTGCGTGTCGAAGCTCAGTGAAATGGCCGAAGGCACGACCTTCAAGGAGGTGCTGGACGACGACCAGCTTCCCGGTCCGCCGGAGCGGGTCACGCGTCTCATCCTTTGCAGCGGCAAGGTCTATTACGACCTGCTGGAGTTCCGCGAGGAGAACAAGATCAAGAACGCCGCGATCATCCGCATCGAGCAGCTCTACCCTTTGAATTATCCGATGCTCAAGGAGATCGTGGCCAAGTATCCGCAGGCGCAGAAAAAATGGATCTGGTGCCAGGAGGAGCCGCGCAACATGGGCGCCTTCTATTACATCCGTCCGCGCCTCGAAGAACTCTCCAACCACAAGGTGCGCTACGCCGGACGCGAGCGCTCTTCCAGCCCCGCCGCAGGTTCCAAGGCCATCCACACCCTCGAGCAGGAGAAACTGGTCGAGGACGCCTTCAGTGTCTGATTCCGACTCCTTCAATTCTTGATTCCCAAAGCCATGCCCCACGAAATCAAAATCCCCGCACTCGGCGAATCCGTCACCGGAGGCCAGATCTCCAAATGGAACTTCAAAGACGGCGACTACGTCAAAACCGGCGACATCCTGCTGGTCCTCGAAACGGACAAGGTGGCCGCGGAAGTCACAGCCGAAGCCAGCGGCGCCCTGACCATCACCAAGCATGTGGATGACGAGGTCGAAATCGGCGCCGTCGTCGGCCAGATCGACGAATCCGCTGAAGCGCCGGCTGAAAAGCCTGCCGAAGCGCCCAAGCCTGCGACTCCAGCCGCAGCCGCACCTGCTCCCGCCCCGGAAGTGAAGGCCGCGCCCGCTCCCGAGGCCAAAGCCGCGCCTGCACCCGCGCCACCCGCCAAGACGCCAGCCCCTGCCGCAGGTCGTGTGACGCGGAAGAAGATGAGTCCGTTGCGGAAAAAAATCGCCGACCAGCTCGTCAGCGCCCAGCGCACCGCCGCGATCCTCACCACCTTCAACGAGTGCGACATGTCGAACGTCATGGCGCTGCGCTCGAAGCTGCAGGACAGCTTTGTCGCCAAGCACGGCGTGAAGCTGGGTTTCATGAGCTTTTTCATCAAGGCCGTCGTCGAGGCGCTCAAGGCGGTGCCGCAGATCAATGTGCGCGTCGAGGGCGACGAAATCGTACAGCAGCACTACTACGACATCGGCGTTGCCGTCGGCACCGAGCGCGGCCTGATCGTGCCGGTGCTGCGTGACGCCGACCAGCAGTCGTTCGCGGAGCTCGAAAAGGACATCCTGGGCTACGCGGCGAAGGCCAAGGAGGGCAAGCTGCAGGTGAGCGACCTTACCGGCGGCGTCTTCACCATTTCCAACGGCGGTGTTTACGGCTCGCTGCTCAGCACGCCGATCATCAATCCGCCGCAGAGCGCCATCCTGGGCATGCACACGATCCAGAAACGCCCTGTGGCTGTCGATGGGCAGGTGGTGATCCGGCCGATGATGAACCTGGCCCTGAGCTACGACCACCGCGTGGTCGATGGCAAGGAGGCGGTGACCTTCCTCATCCGCGTGAAGGACTGCATCGAGAATCCGGCTAGGATGCTCGTCGGTGCATAAACAAAGTTTTTGTGGCCAGTCATCCGTGATTTTGCCATGATCGTGCCGTTCAGTCCCCGGAACGGTCATGGCAGGTGATTCCCAAAGCTCGTTTTTCAGCTCCATCACACCGCAGCAGGTGCTGGCCGTTCTGACGCTCGTCAGCAGCACGGTCCTGCTGCAAATCCAGCCCCTGCAGTCGCGGCGCGAGCTTGATCTGGCCGGGCCTGCCTCGGCTCTGGGGGACGATCATAAATTTCTGGCCTCGCACATCGAGGATCCACTGATGGCGCTCAAGGCGCAGACCGTGGTGGACCCGGGCGAGGCCAATTTCAATCCGTCAGCGCAGGTGAAGGCCTTCAGCCACTGGGGCTACTTCCTGGAAGTCGAGGAGGCCGTGGAGGACAACCGCAAGGTGCAGGTGATTTGCGCCCTGCTGAGGTCGGGGTCGGATCTGGCGTCACGCGAGCAGCGGCACCGCGCACGGCTCGCAGTCGTCTCGGCGCTGGCGACTTCCGGGTATGTGCCGGTTTCTTCGCGCCGCATGCAGGTGTGCAGATTGAAGGACATCGTGAGCAAGAACCCCCAGGCCTTTGTGATGGACTGGAAGCTGGGCAATGACACGATGGACGTGCCTTTTGAATGGTTCAAACCCACGGACGCGCTGCCGGGTGTCTGGGAGAAAAAGCGCTTCAGCAAGATCTGTGTGCTGTGGTTCGACATGGAGGCGGTGATGGGCAGGGAGGCGTCCCCCAAGCCTCTCGAGCGGATGAGAAGCATCCTGCATGCGATGCTGACGGGGCACCCGCGCCCGATCGCTTCGGCGCAGCGGCGGGAGTTTGATCCCGGCCTGGTCGAAACAGCCCTGCTCGGCCCGCCGGACAGCGGCGCATTGTCGGTGATGCTGGGTGAGGCGCAGACAGCCTATGAGAGGGGCCGGAAAAGCGACCGTCTCTGGGAGCAGTCGCTCGTCATGGCGTCACCCTACGCCACCTCGTCCGCCGAGGCGCTGATGCGGTCCGCCGGCAGGAGTGACCGATCCCGGGCGACGGGTTACGAGGAGGAGGACCGGCGGATTCGTGAAGAGGAGGTCCATTTTTGGATGGATGCGGCTCTGCGCGGCCTGCAGTCGAAACCGGGCGTGCAGGGCCTCTTCATGCGCACCGCGTTGACCGATGACCATGTGGCCGAGGCGCTGGCCGATGAACTTGGACGGCGCGGGATTGATCTTTCCACAGAGTCAGACGGAGATGAGACGAGAAAGGGTGACATTGTCCTGATTTCCGAATTCGATACAAGTTACGGCAGGGAGTTGCCCCTGAGTTTTCTGGCGGCGGCAGGTGTTGAGGATGGAAAGAGAGTTCTGAACAGGCCTGACAGTCGCTGGCACTGGACAGCCTTTGCCCGCGGACTGGATGGTCGATTCGGCGCCGCCGTCCGGCTGGAAGCTGGCGCGGACTCCGGCGGGGAGGGCCGAAACTCCGTGGCGGGTGACGTGCCGCGAGGACCGGACCAGACGGACGCCCTCAGACGGCTGGCAGTGCAGCTGGTGGAGCTGCACGAAAGCCGCCAGCGGGAAGGCAAGCCGGGCATCGTAGCCGTCGGCGTGCTGGGAGGGGACGTGTATGACAAGTTGCTGGTGTTTCGAGCCTTGCGACCGCTGCTGGCCAACAGTCTGTTTTTCACGAACAACCTGGATGCGTGGCTGTGGGAAACGAACGAGCTGCGGACGACACGGAACCTGATCGTCGGCTCCCCGTTTGACCTGCGCCTGGCGGATCGCTGGCAGGCCGGCAAGCCGCCGTTCCGGGACAGCTACCAGACTTCCGTCTATGCGGCGGCCTTGACGCTGGTCACGGGAGCGGAGGAACTGAAATCTGCCATGAGTCCGAACGGAGCGCGCAAGCGGGAGGCGCGGCTGTTTGAAATCGGGCGCACTCTGCCGGTGGACATGTCTCTGCCGGCGGAGGGCGTCTCCCTGCATCCGGAGCCGGAGGTGCAGAAGCCGTTCTGGACGCAGGTCGGGCGGTTGTGGCGCGCCGCGGCGCTGACTTTTCTTTGCCTGCTGTGTTTCGTCGCATGGTATGCGATCAGCAACATGCCCGACGTGCGGATGCGCGGCGCCGCAGGGGAAGGGAAGGGGTGTTTCCGGCTCAGCGAGGAGGAAATCATGCGTCTGGCCCAGAATCCGGCGTGGATTCTCGTGATCGTGACCGGCGTTCAGCTCGTGACCTATCTGTGCTGGCTGTCGCAGACGGGTGAAGGCGAAGTGTTCCTCTATCGTGCCGGCGTGAGTTCGTGGCCGTTTTTCTCCATGAATCTGGCGGCCGTTCTGACGGGTTTGTTTCTGATGCTGAGGGCGCTGTCGATTTTACACCAGGGGCGCGGAAATCTGGACGCGCAGTACTTTGCGGATGAGCAGCAGTCGGAGAGGACCGGCAGGGACGGCTGGCTGTCGCGCATCACTCTGAACTGGGACAAATCGCGGCTGGTGTCCTCAGGAAAGGGAGGGGAGGGACCGGTTTTGGAGATCGCCCATCTGTGGCGGGCTTTCCGCGGCAGCAGCGCATCCAGTGTGCGGCTGGCGCGTTCGGGCATCATCACCTGCTGCATTTTGACGGCGGTCTGGCTGCTTTCGGACTTTCTGCCGCAGCCGAACATACCCGTGCGCGGCGGCGCGGCGCGCATGATGTTCTGTTGGGTGGAAAAGGCGTCGCTGGTCGCCTTCGTTTGGTTGGGAGTGCTGGTTTTTGATGCGCTGTGGCTGAACCGCATCTTCATCGACTGGTTCGGGCGTGGAACGAGCAACTGGCCGCCGGCTGCCGCAGGCAGGCATGTCCGTGAAGCGGAGCCGTCCAAGTCGGTGTGCGATTTGATCGACCTTCGGCTCATCGCCGACTGGACGCGCGACATGGGACGGCTGACGGCGCTGCCTTTTTTCGTCCTTGCGCTCCTATTCATGGCGCGCCTGAATTTCTTTGACGCCTGGAGCTGGCCGGCGCACACCGGCGCGGCGCTCGGATTCATGGTCCTGCTTGTCATTCTCGCTGCCTGGAGGGCGCATGCGGCAGCGGAGCGTCTCAGACGTGAGGCGCTGCAGAATCTCCAGGCGGCTCCGGCGGGCGGGGACTCGGACAGGCTGGAAGCGGAGATCCAAGGACTGTCCCACGGGGCTTTCATGCCCTTTTTGAAACAGCCGGTGATGGAGGCTGTTTACTGGCTCGTCAGCGCACTGAGTGTTACGGGGCTGTGGCAGGCGATCTCACAGCTCGTTTCGTGAGATCGCAACGGCTGCCGTCCATTGCGTGACGTAATATTGCTGAACAAAGCGGTTGCAGCGCGTTCTCAGACACGCACTGAAAGAAGAAGCAATGACCCCCGAACCCACCAGCACCCTTCCTCCGCTCGAAGCGCATGCGCCGAAGGGGTGGGCCGTGTGGCTGCGCAACAAGTTCCTCGCGGGGCTGGCATTGGCGCTGCCGCTGATCATCACTTTTTGGATTCTCTACTCGATCTACGACATCCTGCACGGCTGGAGCAAGCCGGTGCTGGCGCAAATCGTCAGCCTCGTGAACGAGCTGTCGGATCAACCGCTGTTGGACATCAATGATCCCAAACTTGAAAATTTTACGAACTTCATCGGCTTTCTCTTCTCGCTGGGCATCATTCTCGGCCTGGGGTTCATGGCCACGAACTTCATCGGCGTCCATGTGGTCACCGCCATCGACAAACTGCTGCTCCGCGTGCCCCTTGTCGCCGTCATTTACCGCCCATTGAAGCAGGTGATCGACGCCTTCCGCAACCTGGGCGGCACCAAGCAGAACTTCAAGCGGGTGGTCTTTGTGGACTACCCCGTTCCCGGGATGCGCATGCTGGGTTTCGCAACCGGCCAGTTTTGCGATCCGCAGAACGGAAAGGCGCTGACTTGCGTCCTTCTGCCAACGGCGCCCAGTCCGATGACCGGTTTTCTGCTGGTGGTCGATTCGGAGAAAGTCAGCGATGCGCCGATCACCATCGAGGAGGCGATGAAGATGATCATTTCCGGCGGACTCGTCGTTCCCACGAATCCGGTGCCGCCGCTGAATCAAAAACCCGCAGTTCTCGAAGACATTCCGGAGTCCCTGCCGGAGTCTGAAACCGATGCGGAGTTGCCTGCGGGACTTCCCCGCGCCGAAGACTTCGACGCAGGCGACATCGAAATCCTCTCCGAGTCCATGAACATTAAAAGCGGCACCCGTTGGTTGCGTGGCCTGCCCTGGAAAAAGCGCTGACCTATTGTGAGCATCGACTGGCAAACATGGGCGCCGGATGTGCGGGCAACGTTGATGTTCATTATTGATGAAGAGCGGGGAGAAGTGCTGCTCATCCGCAAAAAACGCGGTCTCGGCGCAGGCAAGATCAACGGCCCGGGAGGAAAGCTGGAGACTGGAGAGACCTCCGAGGAGTGCGCCGTTCGAGAAACCCGGGAGGAGTTGGGTGTCACGGCCCTGAATCCTGCTCATCACGGCGAGCTCTCGTTTCAGTTCGTGGACGGTCTGCGCATGCATGTGGACGTTTTCCTGGCCACCGAACATGAGGGCACACCCGTCGAGACACCTGAGGCGCTGCCCCTGTGGACTAGCCTGAAAGCACTTCCCTTCGATGAAATGTGGGCGGATGACGTCCATTGGCTCGCGGAGACACTGGTGGAGCGTCGCCGGTTTGTCGGACGTTTTGTGTTTGATAACGACACGATGCTTTCCCAGCATGTGGAATGGCTCTGACCACCCTGATAGAACGACTCCATTCACTCCCAATCGGGTCCACCGGTGGCCTTGTGGCGGGTTTATGAAGAAAAAAGAATCGGGGGTGTCGAAGTTTAGACTCGCCGCTTGCTACAAGGCACAAGCGTGCTAATAAACGGCTCAGGTTAAAGGATAGGAGTGAAGAAATTTCAAAATTATGAATTCATCAGTGATTCTGAAATTTCAAAAACTTCATGCTAATTCTAAAAACATCTTGCGGCAGTAGGGTGTTGCGTGATAATATAATCTTAATTGCGGGTATAGCTTAATGGTAAAGTTCCAGCCTTCCACGCTGGCCATGTGGGTTCGATTCCCACTACCCGCTCTGAGAAAGTGCTCGTTTTTGCAATTCCTATAACCACTGCCGCCATGAAAGCTGTGTCCTCTGCCCGCAACGCTGGTCTATCCGTCTGCGTGTCCCTCTTTGTTTGGACTGTTCCGTGCATCGCTCAAGTGCAGGGCGGGTGCTCTGACATCGCCGGCGACGTTCGAATCGCCGTTGAAAAGGATCCTTCCAAAGTCCTGATGGTGGTGGAGGACGCTTTGGTCATCAATGAAGGCTGCGCCTCGGATATCGTGACAGCGGCCATCCTCGCATCCAAGGCGGACGAGTCATTGGCTTCCCAGATCGTGCAGACCGCAGTGTCCGTGGCGCCAAAAATGGCGGCCGCGATTAACAGTGCTGCTGCCATGGCCTCACCGGGCCTCGTCGCCGCAGCTGCTCCATTCGATGAGGTGATGACTCCAGAGCTGAGCAGTGGCAAGAATCCGGAAAAAAATCCCATCATTCCTCCCGCACCAGTTGTTGAGGAGGATTTCTTCGTTCCCGCATCGATTCGCGGCGTTTACCTGATCCAGCCGCCAGCCTCTGGACCTTTGCCATGCGATCCCACAGATCGTAATTGCAATCCGAATCCGGTGTCTCCTTCGGTGGCGACGAGCTAGTCGTGTGACAAGACTAGCTGCGACCCTCTTCCTTATTCACGAACTCACCCGCCATGCGAATTCGAATTGCCATGATCATCATTGCTACTGCGATGACGTACCCTGTCGTAGCGCGTGCCCAAGGCTTGGTGGCCATTCAGAACTACTCGGCTGATTTTCAAACCGAGCAGCCGTTGACGTTTTCCATCACGAGTCAGGGCGGCTACGACTTCCTGAGCTACAGGGTCAACTCTCCGTTGGTTCAGGACATTGAATCCTGGTACATGCAGGGCGGATTCAGTGTGGCCTACACGGAGAAGGATCGCACGACGCCGTGGTCGTTCTCTCTCGATACCAGCGTGATCAACTACATCGACGGAGTGCCGCGCTTTGGTGACACCTTCTACAACGCACGGGCGACCTTCAACTTCGAGCACGCTTTCTCCGAGCGCCTGAAAATCAGCAACAACTTCTACGCCACCTACGGCGTGGATCCCAGCAACGGGTTCGGCTACGGCGGCTCCACGACACTCTGGAACGGGCAGTACTTCTATGGCTACAACAACTTCAACGTGAGCTACGCCTGGTCACCGCGGTTTTCGACGACGACGTCCTACACCATCGACGGCATCGGCTACCAGGACGACCTGGTCGCCAATCCCGAGGATCGGTACACGCACCTGTTTGCCCAGCAGTTCGCCTACCGTCTCTCCAAGCAGACGAGCGTCACGGCGGAATACCGCTACCGCATGACCGTCTTCGACAAATCACCGTCCAAGAATTTCAACTCGCAGTTCGCCCTCGTGGGTGTTGATCATGCCTGGAGCGAGCGCATGTCAGGATCGGCTCGTGTGGGTGCGGAGTTTTATGAATCGGACCGCGTCAGCAGCGTCGCCCCGTATGCCGAAGGCGCCCTCAACTATGCCGTGGACCGCCACACCATGGTTCGCTGGTTTGCCGCGCTCGGATTCAATGGCGCAGAGCTGGCCGCCTTCAACAGCCGCTACGGCTTGAACACCGGTGTCCAGGTGAATCACAACATCACCAAGCGCCTGAGCACCAACATGGGGGCGTCGTATTCCTACAGCACCTTTGAAAGCCCCGGCGGCGCGGACTCCGTGGAGCACGCGGGGCTGCTCTCCGCAGGCATCGGCTACCAGCTTTTTGAGAACTTCAACGTCAACGCCGGCTACTCCTACTCGATCCTGCAGGCTACCGATGCGCTGCGTGAGTTTGACCGCCATCGTGTGTCCCTCGGCGCGACCGCCTCCTTTTAAAATCCCCTCAACAGCCAGACCCAATCCGCCGGCGGGCAAAATTCGGACACCACGAATTTCCCGCTGGCGGCATTTCAAGACCTGATTCTTAACCATTACGAAATACTTTCCCAACGTCCTGCATGAACGAGAGCGGTAATGAACTGCAAAAGCACGCCATGGACACCTGGCAGGTGGTCAAGAACCGGCTCGGTCTCATCACGCTGTGCTTCATCCTCATTTTCGCCGCTTCCGCCATCCTGACCTACATCATGCCGCGGAAGTATCGCGGTCATGTGGAGATGACGATCGAGCGAATCACCCAGGACATCACCGTGTTCGATCGCAATCGCGTGGACAGCATGGCCCACACACAGGAGTACATTAAAACGCAGTTCGAAACGATCACGAAGCCTACCACGCTCTATCCGGTGGTGGAAACGCTCGAACTGATGAAGCGCTGGGAACTGCCGTCCCGGCAGGCGGCTCTCGCCAAGCTCCGCGGGAATCTCGACACCCAGTCCATGCTGCGCTCCGACTTTGTCAGCATCGACTTCTACGACCAGGATCCTCAGCTCGCCGCCGACGTGGCCAATGAGGTCGCCAAGAGTTACATGGCGCAGCGCAACAGCATCGAGACCGAAAAGAAGCAGAAGGCTCTCACGGTGCTCCAGCAGCAGATTTCCGATCAGGAGGAACTCCGCAGGCAGGCCCAGGTCCGCTCGCAGGAGGCCAAGCGCAAGGCGGGCATCGTGGGCGACTGGATCGTCGGCGGCGGCAGTTCCCTGAATCCCGGCGGCGAGATGCGCAGTGAAAAAGACTCAATGGTCATTTCCCGGGAGCAGGCACTGCTGATGGCCGATCAGGACATCCTCGCGCTTGAGGCGGAGATTGACCAGATCGGAAAGCTCACGGCCGAAGAGCTCATCGCCCGCGCTTCGGGCCTGAAACTCGACAACCAGGCCCTCATCGGCCAGACCGCCAAATATCAGGACCTCCTCGTTCAACGCGAAGGGATGATGAACGCCGGCATGGGCAGGAGGCATCCGAACGTCGAGAGCCTCACCAGCCAGATCGACACCCTCAAGCTTCAGATTGACGCCGATGCCAAGGCTCATGTCCAGGGGCTTCAGGGCCGCCTCGACAGCGCCCGCAAGATGCGCGAATCCCTGCAGACCTACAACGATGACGCCAAGCAGGAGCTGATGAACATGCAGTCGCTCTACAACGAGTACAAGACCGCCAAGGACGAGGTCACCTACTTGGAGGAACTGCTGGTCAAAATGCGCTCGCGTTTCTTCGAGGAAAAAGCCGGCATCGAGCTCGTGAAGTCTCCCGCCACCATCTACGCTGAAGCGGAGCCGGAAACCAAGCCCGCCAAGCCCAACGTGCCGCTGCACCTCGCCCTGGGCGGCGTGCTGGGTTTGATGTTCGGTCTCGGTCTTGCGTTCTTCCTAGAGTACATGGACACCACCGTGAAGAGCCTCGACGACGTCGAGCAGTACCTGGGTGTTCCCGTTCTGGCCATCGTTCCGAAGGGGGTCGGCGTGCTCCACCGCGCCAGCGGCTTCAGCCCGGATGCGGAGGCCTACCGCATCCTGCGGACGAACATCGAATTCAACCGACGCTCTCCGGATGCAAACTGCATCAGCGTCGTCAGCGGCGGTGCGGGGGAGGGGAAGTCCACCACGATGGTCAACCTCGCCTATGTCTGCGCGCAGGGCGGCTACAACGTGCTGCTCATCGACGCCGACCTGCGCCGCCCCAGCCAGCACAAGCACTTTGACGTCAGCCACACCGTTGGCCTCACAAACTACCTCACCACGGACATCCAGATCGAGGATGTCGTCGTTCGGACGCAGGTCGAAAATCTCTACTTCCTCCCCAGCGGGCTCCTGCCTGCGGACAGTGCGGGTCTGCTGAACTCGCAGCGCATGGTCGATCTCATCGCTGACGTGAAGAGCCGTTTCGACCTGGTGCTGATCGATTCGCCACCCATCCTCGGCGTCAGCGACGCGTCCGTGCTCGCCAACGAGGCCGACATGTCCATCATTGTCGTTCAGCACCGCAAGCTGCCGCGTCACATGCTCCTGCGGGTGAAGCAGACCGTCGAGAATGTCGGCGGAAAGGTGGTTGGGGTCGTGTTGAACAACGTCGATCTCACCACGGACGTGCAGTATCAATACTACACGAGCTATTACACCTACTACACGCCCACAAATTCTTCCTCGGACGGGGCGGGTGGAAAGAAGTCCCGCCGTCGCAGGATCAAGACGGAAACCGACGCCCCCGTGTTTGCCGGCGCCCGCCCCGCCAGTCCTGTCGGCGGCGACGATCTTTTTTGAAACAACCGCCTCACGCTTATGAACCTTCGAAAAATCCTCCTCGCACTTTTTGTGCTCAGCCTTTTCGGCCCCGCCCAGGCTCAGAACGGCGAACTGGCTCTCAAGCCCAATGACCGCATCACGCTTTCCATCGGCGGTATTCCGGACAGCGAAGTGGCCCAGATCAACAAGGTTTACACCGTCAGCGATGCCGGGACGATCAATCTGCTCTTCATCGGCGAAGTGCGGGCGGCGGGCCTGAAGCCCTCAATGCTGCAGCGCAGCATCGAGCAGACCTATGTCTCGCGGGAGATCTACACGCGGCCCACGGTCACTGTCTCCATCGACGGCGCCGGCGGGGGCACGGAACGCTGGGTTTACATCGTCAGCGGGTGCAACAAGAACGGTCCCGTCGCCTACAGTTCCAGTCTGAGCATTCTTAAAGCCGTCGCCGCCGCCGGAGGCTTCAGCCCGTTCGCCAAACCCAGCCGAACCAAGCTCATCCGCAACGGCACCACCAGCGAGATCAACCTCAAGGACATCAGCGCCAATCCTTCGCGCGATATCCAACTGCAGCCCGAGGATCAGATCATCGTGCCGGAGTAGGTCGCGTGCAGCGTCTGCAGGCTACTTCGGCGGAGCCGGGACGAACTTCGCCGCCCGCTCCAGCGCGGTTCGGTCGTTCGGGCGGAAGCGCAGGTATTCGCGTGCGGCGGCGGGGGAGCCCTGTTCTTTCAGCGAGGCGAGGTAGTCCGGGAAGCTCTGGTCGTCGAAGGGCGAAAGCGGGCGCGTGTCAGGCGGCGTGGTCAGCCAGCGCGCCCAGCGCACGGCGATATCCTCCCCGGAGCCGGGTTCCGTCGGAATCGCGGCAGCGGCGGCGGCAAAGTCCGCCGGGCTGAGTGTCTCAATGCGACCGTCCTCGGTGATCCGGCGACGCGCCAGAGCTTCGGCGAATTGCAGGAACCACTCCGGCAGGACGGTGTCCTTGGGCGGCATAGGTGCGCTGAAGAAGGCATGCTCGGAGACGCGGAAGACCACTTTGGAGGCGTCTTCGGACACGCGGGCGACCACGACGCCCTCCTGCTCGTTGCTCTTCCGCGGCGTGTCGCGGATGCCCGGGGTGAGGCAGTCGCCCGTGCGGAAATTCCAGACCCGCATTTCTCCCACGTCGGTGATGGTGACGAGCCGCTGATCATCGGGACTGAGTGCGATGACTGACACGAAAGAATCGTGGCGCATGCTGACGGTGTTCTTGCGGGTCGCGAGGTCCCAGACGCGCACCTCGCGGTCACGACCGGAGGTGATGAGGAATTTTTCATCCATCGTCAGCGTCACCGCGCCGACGGCCGGCCTGTGGATGATGGGATCGCCGACCGGCTTCAGCGTTTTCGCGTCATAGACGAAGACCGTGCCGTCGGGATCGGCGGCGGCATACAGCGACTTCTGGAGATTGGCGCCGCCGGCCTCAGACCTGCGCAGTTGATCGGGTGAATTTTCGGGGCCTTCGATGCGGGTGATGAGGTTCTTGTCCAGCACATCGACGAAGCGCCGGGTGCTCATGCGCTCGTGGATGTTCCAGACCTGAATGGTGGGCATGCCGGGCGATGCAAAAATGATGCGCGAGCCGTCCCGGGAAAACTTGGCGTCTCTGATGGTGAGTTTGAGCCGTGTGGTCAGCAGTGCCCCGGTGTCGTTGTCGAAGACGCTCACTTCCCCCTGCCTCGAAACGCTGGCGATCAGGCTGGTGTCGGCAGCAGGCGTGGCCTTGAGGATGTCCCCGGCATGCTGGCGCATGGGATGGCGCGGTTTCCCGTCGCCGACATTCCAGACGTGGACGGCTCCGCCCGCGTCGCCGACCACGATGGAACCGCCGTCGGCCGTGAAGGCGAGCGAGGTTACCGATGATGGATGCGAGATCGGCGGCAGCACCTCGCCGCCGTTGCGGAAGTTGCCGACGAAGACGAGGCCGTCGTTCATGCCCAGGGCGATGAGTTCCTGCCTCGGTTCAATGGCGACGTGCAGCAAGCCTTTGTCCACCTCGATGGGATCGCCCACGGCCATGCCGTTGCGCAGGTCCCATGTGGTCGCACTGCCGTCGGCTCCCGTGGGATTGATGGGATCGCCGCTGTAGATGGAGGCGGCAAAGACGCCCTCGTGGTCCACGACGAGCTCACCGACGGTGCCCTTTTGCTTCATGATCCGGGGTTCGTCCTGCGGATGGCGCAGATCCCAGGCGTGGATGCCGGCCATGCCGTCAATGCCGATCTCACTGCCTGCAACCAGCTTCTCCCCGTTGCCGGAGAATGCGATGCAGGTGACCATGCTTGGCAGGCTTGGCTGGAGGTTGCGGCGTTTTCCATCTTTGAGCGACCAAAGCTCAACGTTCGCGTCATCCCGTCCGATGACGGCGCTCTGACCGTCCGGCGTGACTTCCAGGCAGGTGACCTGGACGCCCGGCGGCAGCGGATGGTCCGTGCGTTTGCCGGTCTTCAGGTTCCAAAGGCAGACGACCTCGCGATTCGGTGCCCGATCCTGCCCCGGGGTGGCTGAGGCCTTCGCGGGGAGGCGGCAGGCGGCCAGGGCAAACTCCTCCGTGTGGCTGATGGCGACCTTGGTGGCCAGTCCGCCTTCAGGCAGCGGCAGCGGATCCACATCAGGACGAATGAGGTGCGTGTTGGCCAGCAGCGACAGCAGGTTCGTGGTGGCGATGTCGTTGGCCGGGTCCGTGCGCAGCGCGCGTGCGAGGTAGGCGACCCCCTCCGCAGACTGGCTGTTCTCCATGCGCTGGCGTGCCATCTGCTCGTCGGAGCGGCTGTAGGCCTTGCGCAGGTTCTCCCGGCCCAGCTCGGCCGCGATTCGGTTGCGCTCGGCTTTGAAATACATCGCCGTGCTGGTGATGCCGCCGGCGATGACCGCGAATGCGACCGCCGCCGCGGCAGCAACGCCCACGCGGTGACGCCGCACAAAGCGCGAGATGAGGTAGCCGCGGCTCGGCGGGCGGGCTACGATGGGCTCGTAGTCGAGAAAGCGCTTCAGATCGTTGGCCAGCTCGTCGGCGCTGGCGTAGCGGCGGTTCGGATCACGCTCCAGGGCCTTCAGCGCGATCCAGTCGATGTCACCCTTGATCGAGGGTTCGATCGTGGATGGCTTCGGCGCGTCTTTTTCCGCGATCTCCCGCAGGAGGATGTGGATGGGCTTCTGTGCGATGTCCGAAGGCGTCACCAGCGGCTTGCCGCAGACGAGTTCAAAAAGGATGGCGCCGAGGGCGTACACGTCCGAGCGCGTGTCCATGTGGGCGCTGCCGTGCTCGATCTGCTCGGGGCTGATGTAGCCCGGCGTGCCGACGAGCTGGTCCACGCCGGTGGCGATGGTGTGCCCGGAGCCTTCGCCCTCCAGGACTTTTGCAATGCCGAAGTCGATGACCTTCGGCACCGCCTTGCCGTCCTCGTCCGTGACCATGACGTTTCCGGGCTTCAAGTCGCGGTGGATGATCCCCTTTTGATGGGCGTGGTGTACGGCCTGGCAGACGGGGATGAAAAGCGCCATGCGCTGCCGCATGTCGTAGTCGTTCTGCTTGCAGTAGGAGGTGATCGACCGGCCCTTGACCAGTTCCATCGCAAAGAAGGGCGCGCCCATGTCCGTCTCGCCGGCGTCGAGCACCTTGGCGATGTTCGGGTGCTCCATGATGGCGAGCGTCTGCTTCTCGATGGCGAAGCGTCCGAGGATGTCGGAGGAGGTGACGCCGGCTTTGAGCAGCTTGATGGCGACGAGGCGGTGCAGCGGCTTCACCTGCTCCGCACGGTAAACGAGGCCGAAGCCGCCTTCGCCGAGCTTGTCCAGCAGGCGGTAGCGGTCGCCGATCCAGCCGTCGTTCCCGGTCAGCGACTCCAAGTGGGACTTTGGCTTGGTCTGGCCCATGCTTGTCATGGAAGACGCCGTGGCCGCCGGCAGTCCGCCGTGGCTGTGCAGGGTCGCCGCGCCGGGCAGGGTGCCCGGCTGCTTGCCGGTGGGAATGGCGATGGTGGCATCCTCGGGCCCGAGTGTCATCGCACCCGTTGGATGACCGCTCCCACCCATGGTCCCGGCGGATCCTCCCATCGTGGCGGCAGGCAATGACTGGCCTTTGGTGGGAATGGCGATCGTGACGTCCTCAGGACCGAGAGTGACCATTCCCGTCGGGCTGTCCGCGGCGGGCGGCTGGGCAGGCGGTCCTTTTTTCAGGTTGGGAATCGCGATGGTGGCGTCTTCCGGTCCGAGGGTGAAGGCTCCCGTGTCGGAGCCGGGCCGGGAGTCTTCTGAGGGAGGGGGAGGGGTGGCCGGATCAGGTTTCACAGTCGGATGCAGGTGGAATATTCCCGCAATGTTTCAGAGATCGGACGAATGGGCAAGCTTTGCTGCGGTGAACACGGGTGCCTGCCGCCGCCTGCTTCATGGGGGGAGCCGCCTGCGGTAGCCTTCCACCTTGCTGAGAAAAGCCTGCCATTTCGGCCCCAGCCGTCCCTGGTCGAGGAGAAAATGCGGGCATTTCTTGTGGCCGAGGTCGCGGCGGTCGTCATGGCGGATCATGCGCCAGTGCATGTGCGGCACCACGTGCGACAGCGGGATCCCGTGCTCCCGCATCAGCCAGGCGACGAGACGGGCCGTGCGGTCGATCGTCCGCTCGCGGTCGTTGCCGCGATTTTCGCACATCTCGATGCCGATGGAGCTGCGGTTGCCCGGGCCGTCGTAGTCGGCGTGCTCACCACGCTCGTTCGTCGGCAGGCTCTGATAGGTGGAGTGGTCGTCCACGGTGAAATGCCACGCCACATAGCCGATCGTATTGTGGCGGCCCTTCAAGGCGCCTCTCTTCAGCATCTGAGCATGCGAGTAGGAACCGGCACCCCGGGAGCGGTTCTCCGTCGCGTGGATCGTGATGTACCTCGGCGTCATGGGCCGGTGGTAGCTGCGGGCGTAGCGGCCCTTGGGAACGAGATCCACGGTCACGCCGGGCGGAGTGCGCTGGGAGACGAACGATGCGCAGGACCCCAGGAGCAGGATCAGCAGCCCCCCGAGGGCGATTGGGTGGAATTTCATCATCGGTGGCTAAAGCAGATTTGATGACAACATGGGGCCGAATGGGGATCGCGCAGGCGGTCTTTTCCGGCATTTTTCGTGACTCGTTGGTTTTCAACGCGCTGGAATGGGGCCGAAATAATTCTGATTTTTTGGCGCCCAGACGGTCATTTTGACGCCGAGAAAATTATTTGCCCGTGGAACCCTTGAATATGGGGCGAGAAACAAATTTCGGCACAATGGCTGGGAGAAAATTCTCGCCATCCCACAATATCTTGTGCATGATTGGCCTTCGGAGCCGCTATATCTAGTATTTATAGTGATGGCTGGCTTCTCTCCTGCTTTCCCGGTAACTCAATCAATTCACCTCTCACTCTGTCACGAAATCGCCATGGAAAAAATGTACAAGATCGGCAACCGCGAGTTCCCCCTGGACCACGACAAAGCTGAAGCCGCTTTTGCAGACAAGAAGGTCATCAATGGCCGCAAGAGCATGACCTTCAATCTGCTCCCCTTGAAGTATCAGTGGGCCTATGACCTTTACCGCATCATGAAGGCCAACCACTGGGAGCCGGAAGACATCCAGATGCAGAAGGACGTCGAGCAGTGGCGCTCGCACGAAATCACCCAGAACGAGCGCTGGATCATCATGATGGGCATCGGCTACTTTTCCGCCGCCGAAGGCATCGTCGGGGACAACATCCAGCACGTCGTGCGCGAGCTGGTCACCGCACCGGAACTGAAGCTCGTCCTCGGCCGTCATGCGCACGAGGAAAACATCCACGCCGACTCCCTGCTGTACATGATTTCCTCCCTCGGCATCAATCCGCACGAATGCGAGGCCATGTTCGAGCAGATCCCCACGATCGTGAAGAAGAACGAGTTCGTCACCCGCACGTCGCAAAACATGCGTCGCGACCTCGACCTCACGAAGCTGGAGAACAAGCAGTTGCTGGCCAAGAACATCTTCATTTTTGGCCAGTGCATGGAGGGCACCCAGTTCTACGGCCTCTTCGGCATGATCCTCAGCCTCTACCGCCAGAACAAGTTCCCCGGCATCGGCCAGATGTTCCGCTACACCCTGCGTGACGAGTCGAACCACATCGAAGTCTTCCGCAATCTGTTCATGGACCTCGTCGAGGAGAACCCTGATCTCTGGACGCCCGAATTCCGTGAAGAGCTCGTCGGCATCATGCGCGAGGCCATCCGTCTTGAGAAGGAATTCATCCGTGACTGCCTCCCCGTGAACGCCGTAGGCCTCAGCGCCGCCGAGTTCGAGCAGTACATCGACTTCATCGCCGACCGCCGCCTCGCCGGCTGTGGTCTGGCCGCCCTGAACCCCGGCGTCACCAATCCGCTGCCCTGGCTGGCGGAGATGATGGACGTCCGCAAGGAGCAGAACTTCTTCGAAGGCAAGGTCACCGACTACCAGAAAGCCTCCGCCCTCGTGCAAAGCTCCGACGACGACCTGTAATTGCAGCCTCCCTCATATCTCGCCGGAGTGATCCGGCGGTGATTTTTTATCTCCTGAATTCCCTCGCTCCTGTTAATCAACCTCACCGCTCCCCTCCGCCCGTCATGATCACATCACTGCTGCAAGAGGACAAGGTCCTCAAAAAAGTCACCCAAACGCCGAAGGATCAGAAGCCCCACTTCGAGTGGAGCGCCCTGGCCATGACGTCCGTTGAGGAAACCCTCCCGGCCTCCATCAAGGTCAACGTCGGCGGTGCGGAGCGTGACTTTGATGCGGCGGAAATCGCCGATACGGTGGGCAGTGCGCTGACCGACCTCTTTCTGGCGCGTCAGAAGGACGAGGGGGACATCTACAGCGAGCACAACCAGCAGCTCGTGCAGAAGATTTCGCAGGCCGTGACCAAGGAGATTCACCGCCGCACCGCCCAGCTCGCCGCCGGAAAGGGGGCCGTCGCCACGCTGAACGCCCGGGAGATCTACCACTGCATCGAGCAGGCGCTCGTCCATCACAACGCCCACGACGTGGCCCGCACCCTCGCCGAAAAGCGCAAGCGCAGCTCCGCGCACGATCCTTTTTCGGACGCCTCCCCGCAGCCCCTCGTCATGGACACCAAGGTCATCCGCCGCAGCGGCCAGCTCGTCCCCTGGAACCACAACAAGATCGAGATCGCCATCCGCAAGGCCTTCCTCTCCCTCGAACTCGATTCCTCGCCCGCCGTGCAGATCGCCGAGGCCGTCAGCCGCGAGATCGCCGGTGAAAACAAGCAGTTCATCCACATCGAGGACGTGCAGAACCTCGTCGAGGAGGAGCTCATGAAGCAGGGCTTCTTCAAGGTCGCCCGCGCCTACATCCAGTACCGCGCCCTGCGCAACACCATGCGCGAAGCCGACGAGCAGGAGGCCGCCGAGGCCGCCTCCATCGAAAGCGAGGACCAGCAGGCGCTCATCCTCGTCAAGACCACCGACGGCAATTCCTTCCTCTGGGACGGCGCCGACCTCAAGAAGCGCATCGACTTCGCCATGCTCGGCCTCGATCTGTGCCTCACCCGCGCCGAGATCGAGATGGAGCTGCGCCGCTCGCTCAATTCCGACATCACGCTCGACCATCTCAAGCAGACCATCACGCTCAATGCCAAGACGCTGATGCAGAAGGACGCCGACTTCACCAAGTTCGCCGCCCGCATCCTCCTCAGCTACATCTATGAGGAAGTCCTCGGCTGGGACATCGTCCGCGACGGCATCGACCAGCTCCGCGAGTTCCACCGCCGCGCCTTCCGCCGCAACCTCGCCCGCGGCATCGAGATCGACCGCTACAACCCCCGCCTCCTCCAGTTCGACCTCGACAAGCTCGCCGACGCGCTCGATCCTGCCGCCGACATGGACTTCGACTTCCTCGGCGTCCAGACCCTCTACGACCGCTACCTGATCGTCGATAAAAAGGTCAAGCCCGCCAAGCGCCTCGAAACGCCCCAGCTCTTCTGGATGCGCGTCGCCATGGGCCTCAACGTCGGTGAAAAGGACGGCAACGCCGAGGACAACATCATCGGCATCTACAAGCTCTACAAAGGCCGCCGCTTCTGCTCTTCCACCCCCACGCTTTTCAACAGCGGCACGCTCCACTCCCAGCTCTCCTCCTGCTACCTCTACAAGGTGGACGACAGCATCGAGTCCATCATGATCCGCGGCATCGCCGAAAACGCCTTCCTTTCCAAGTGGGCCGGCGGCCTCGGCGGCTCCTGGACCAGCGTGCGCGGCACCGGCGGTTACATCAAGGGCACCAACGGTGAATCCCAGGGCGTCATCCCCTTCCTCAAGCTGCACAACGACCAGCTCATCGCCGTGAATC
Source organism: uncultured Prosthecobacter sp. (assembly GCA_964452755.1). Taxonomy (GTDB): domain Bacteria; phylum Verrucomicrobiota; class Verrucomicrobiia; order Verrucomicrobiales; family Verrucomicrobiaceae; genus Prosthecobacter. The sequence goes on from CAYVQY010000008.1 coordinate 96,551, forward strand.
AGGGCGGCAAGCGCCGCGGCTCCGGCTGCGCCTACCTCGAAGTCTGGCACAACGACATCGAGGACTTCCTCCAGCTCCGCATCAACACCGGCGACGAGCGCCGCCGCACGCACGACCTCAACACCGCCAACTGGATCCCCGACCTCTTCATGAAGCGCGTCGAGTCCCGCGGCACCTGGACGCTCTTCCGCGCCAACGAAGTCTCCGACCTCCACGACCTCTACGGCTCCGCCTTTGAAAAGCGCTACTGCGAGTACGAAGCCATCGCCAAAAACGAGCCCGGCAAGATCTTCGCCAAGGAGATCCCCGCCATCGACCTCTGGAAGCTCATGCTCAAGGCCATCTTCGAGACCGGCCACCCCTGGATCACCTTCAAGGATCCCTGCAACGTCCGCAGCCCGCAGGATCACGTCGGCGTCATCCACAGCTCGAATCTCTGCACCGAGATCACGCTCAACACCTCCGCCGACGAGACCGCCGTCTGCAACCTCGGTTCCGTCCTCATCGACAACCACCTCGACGACTCGGGTGCCATCGACCACAGCAAGCTTCGCGAGACCATCCGCATGGCCGTCCGTGCGCTCGACAACGTCATCGACATCAACTTCTACCCCACCGAGGCCGCCAAGACCTCGAACACACGCCACCGCCCCATCGGCCTCGGCGTCATGGGTCTCCAGTACGCCCTCTATCGGAAGGGCATCCCCTTCGCCTCCAAGGAAGCCGTCGAGTTCAACGACGAGATGATGGAAGCCATCGCCTACTACGCCTACGAAGCCTCCTCCGACCTCGCCGCCGAGCGCGGTCAGTACTCCAGCTACAAGGGCAGCAAGTGGGATCGCGGCCTCATGCCGCAGGACACCCTCGACCTCCTCGCCCAGGAGCGCGGTCAGGAAGTCGATGTCCCCCGCGGCGGCAAGATGGACTGGTCCGCCCTCCGTGCGAAGATCGCCAGGCAGGGCATGCGGAACAGCAACGTCCTCGCCATCGCCCCCACCGCCACCATCTCGAACATCATGGGCTCCAGCCCCTGCATCGAGCCCCTGCTCAGCAACATGCTCGTGAAGGCCAACCTCTCCGGCGACTTCATGCTCCTCAATCCCTACCTCATCCGCGACCTCAAAAAGCGCGGTCTGTGGACCGCCGACATCCAGAACAAGCTCAAGTACATGGACGGCGAGATCGAGGCCATCGAAGAGATCCCCGTGGACCTGAAGCGCCGCTACGCCACCGCCTTCAGCATCGACTGGGCCTGGCTCGTGGACGCCGCCGCGCGTCGTCAGAAGTGGATCGATCAGAGCCAGAGCGTGAACCTCTTCTTCGGCAGCACCGAGATGAGCACCCTCAGCCACATGTACCGCGGTGCGTGGCGGAAAGGCCTCAAAACCACCTACTACCTCCGCACCCGCAGCGCCTCCAACATCGAGAAGAGCACCGCCGAATTCCAAAAGGAAATCAGCAGCGCCGTCATCAACCAGGCCGTCGGCGCCAAGCGCACCTACAGCGCCGAAGAAGCCGCCGCCTGCTCCATCGAAGCCATGCGCAATGGCGGGACGTGCGAGGCGTGCCAGTGAGGCTCAAAATGGGAAGCTTGATTGATGAAAAACCGATTCTACAGGATCAAAACGGGTGAGTTCAGAAAGTTCGCGCGAGCCGCGGCTTCTGAGCAAGCCCCTAGTTTGTTGCCATCACGGTTTTGGCACATCTACATCAAGCTCGACTTCCAAAAGCAGTATGAGAATGCGGAAACAAAGGCAGACGGGCGTTCATTTGTGGCAAATGTCGCTCGCGCAGCCAGTGTCGCAGAGATTAGTCTACGGCAAGACGATGGAATAGTTGTGGAGGTGCAAGGCTCGGTAATCCATTGTCTTCTAAACGATGATGCTGGAGATATCCAGATGCTTCGTCGGCAGTGCCGCGCGATAAACAATGCGCTTCATTTTGTTTTTCACGATACAAGTACTGTCGAGGGCTGGAGAATGGCTGCTGATTGGGGGAAGACCCTCCTGGTTAGAGGGCGTGGGATTCACAATGACGATTCATTTGTTTCCCTTGGGAATGCGGCGAATGCGCCAGCCAAGCACCTTTACAAGCAGTTGGCGATTTCGTCAGAGGAGGACCGTCAGCTAAAAAGGTATATGCTCGGTGTGCGTTGTGGGGACGACTATCCCTGGCACCATGAACCGCTCTCTCTCCAACTAAGTGAGGATTTCAAGAAGGCAGCTTCGGCCGAGTTGATTGAAGCTAAGGCCCGGCACTTTTCCGTCAAAAACGTCTTATCAAAGCAGGCCAAAGCCGTGCCTGGGGTTGCTTCGGGTGATATGGTTCAGTTTAGTGCGAATCCGGGAGTTCAAGCTACCGAAGAACCCTCCGTCTATTTTGGGTGGGTTATGCGAGCGGATCTTGATGGATTTACAGCTCGAGTTGAGAGCTGCTATGACGATGACGCCGCATTGTTGGAACTCGGAGAGGAGTTTGAGTTGATCATGGACACAGCGGCGCAGTTTGCCGAACGGCACAACGAGTCGCTCATTCAATTGCCTTGGGCTGGCGATAACTTCACCGCCGTTGTGACACATAATACCGTAGAAACTTACCGTGATGCCATCGAACAGAGGTATGTGGAGTTTTCTCTCGATTTTGCCGAGGCAATGAAAGCCATAACCGCAAATGCCGGTCTGCCTGGGTGGGCGCAGACCAGTGCGGGTGGCGATGTACATGGCAACGCTCAGGGAAATGTATACGTTGGCTCCGTTGAGTTCGAAGGCCGTCGATTCCTCATTGGCGCTGGTCAGGGGGTTGGGCGGAGCAATCAGGCTTTCACAGACATGAAACCTGGCACTGGGGAACTGGTGATCTTTGACGAAGATTATCCGCATCTACTGAAGCCTTACCAGAATCAGTTCTCTAACCGCAAAAGAAATGATGGCGCAGATTCGTCACTATTTCGGACCGGTGATGTTAAGCTGTTGATGACAGCACGGCAACAGATTGAGGGGGTGTTGGCTGGCGTTGCAAAGCCGGCAGTTTCCGCTGTTACGCTCGGTGGTGGTGCCAAGGTGCAAGTCTCAAGTCGGCCTTATGCAAACATTGAATGTAGACTGTGATACTGCGTTCCTTAATGCAGTTTCGACTTGGCTCACAAACACCTCAATGAAGCGTTGTTGTGGGCAGTTTGAGTTCAAGGCTATTCTGGGTGATCTTGTGAGGTCAGACTATAGTGCCACAGTCGACATTGTCTTTTGCCCATCAAAATTTAAAAAGTTGGCTCCCAGGGTCTATTGCAATGAACCGTGGATAAGACGAGAGCTGGACTGGCATTGCCTGAGAGATCAATCGAAAGAAAGTGAATGGTATGGCCAACAGCAAATGTGTTGGGTTCATCCTGCCGAATGGCTGATAGCGCACGATCATCGGTTAAAGCGTATAAACACCGTTGTCCTTGAGGGGGCAGACTGGTTGAAAAACAATCTGACCAAGCTTCTCGACTGTCACTGGGCCGGGCATGTCTTAGGAATCAAGAATTGGCGACCAGAATGGGGGGGCTGGGCGCACGGTAATGCTGGGACACAAGAGCTGGTATCGGAGGCTCGTAAACGGGGGATTCCCGGCAATTGGTCTTTAGTCTCCAACTGACAGTCTTCATGAGTTTGTGTGAACGATTTCAAGGAACCGCTGGGAGGGGTAACCTCCAGGACGCACTGCAGCGTCACACATCTCTTCAGAATGACCGGAACGTCATAGCTGCCTTTATCGAGCAATCGGAGGTGGTCATATATGCACCTGGCGAAGTGCTGATTCATGAGGGCGGGACAGATCGTGATATCTTTTATATTCTCGCGGGTGAGGTTCAGATTGAGAAAAATGGCGATAACTCAAAGCGTCGGGGCGCAGGTAAACACGTGGGTGAAATGGCTTTGGTTGACCCATCATCAATCCGCAGTGCGACTGTCCGTGCCGTTGTGGATACCGCAGTGTTGAAAGTCAGCGCGCAAACCTTTCATGCGGTGGCCGCAAACTGCCGCGATGGCTTTCTCTGGCGGAATGTTGCGATTGAGTTAGGCGGGCGTCTCCGGGAGCGTCTTGATGATATCAAGCCTAGTCGACGCCTTGTTTTGTTGGTTCATGGAATACGAACACGGGCGGAATGGCAGCATATGGTTAAAGAAGCGTTGGAAGATGCCGCGACAAAGGTTGTGCCAATCAAGTATGGACGTCTTGACCTGATCCGCTTCTGGTTTCCTTTTTTCACTAGAAATGGCCCTATCAGGGATACCGAGGCAAAGATCTGCCGCGCTATTTTTGATCATCCTGGTCATGAGGTGATTGTAATTGCCCACAGTTTTGGAACTCATGCGATCTCAAAGATACTTCAGCGCAATCCGTTGATTAGAATAAAGAGGCTTATTCTGTGTGGCTGTATTGTGTCTGATAAATTCAAGTGGGGCAATCTGCCGAACAAGCCTTCTGAAATCATCAACGATTGTGGCCATGAAGACTGGTACCCAATTTTGGCCAAGAGTTTCACATGGGGGTATGGTGCAATGGGCGTCTTTGGTTGCGGTGCCCATGAAGTTACCGATCGCACCTTCCAATTTGGTCACAGCGACTTTTTTGATCGAGCGTTTGTGATGAAGTATTGGAAGCCATTCATTGACTACGGCCGCATCGAGCAGGGGCTCTCTGAAGTTCCGACCATTTCTACGTTCAGGTCTCTTCTGGCAGCTTTCCCAGTGCAGTGGTTAGGACTTGTTGCTGTTTTGTTTTGTCTGTTTTGGTGGGGCTTTTTTGCGAAATAGACGTTTTCGAAGAGCCAAGCCCAACGGGCTTGCGTCATGCAGCCCAGGAGTGCCGAGCGATAGCGAGCGCTCTCCTGGGACCACGCATCCACCCCACGATCCCCGCCGCCGGTCGAACCCTACCGGGGTTCCGTCACCCGCACGTCCCAGTGGCCTCGATTTCGAGCCATCAACCCGCTCTTGCGATACACATCGTGATTGTTACGGTGTCACCATGTCCGCAGCCGTCCTTCGCGAAGCATTCCTGCAACTGCCTGCCTTGGAACAAGCCACCCTGCTCGATGATCTGATCATCAGCTCCTGTGATGCCACATGGGAGGCCCGGATCGCCCGCGAGATGGAAGAACGCGTGGATGCCGTGAGCCGCGGCGAGATGGCCCTGCACACTGCCGACAGCGTTTTTGCCGAAATGCGAGACCGCTTCCGCGCATGAACGTCCAGTTCACCGCCGCCGCACGTGCCGAGGCGTTGGAAGCCTTTGATTACTATTTCGAGCGCTCGGAACCAGCGGCCCGCCGTTTCCTGGAATGCCTCGAAGCCGCCACTCATTGGCTATCCGAGCACCCAGCCACCGGCAAACCGCTCTCGCCCCGCACCCGGCGCTACCTGATGAAAACTTTTCCCTATCTGGTGGTCTATCGCATCGAGCAAGACGCCCTCTGGATCATCGGTGTCGTCCACGAAAAACGTGATCCAACCAACTGGCGGCATCTGCTCTAACTGTAGGAACGGGTCGGGGGGCGATCGTTGACAGGGATGGCTGAACGAGGCTTGGCAGATTCGGGGAAATGGCGTCAGAATGCCGCGCATCAACCCACAGGCAGCACAACGGTCTTGGGATGACACCGACCGCTTGGAGCCCGGAGTCGGGTAAAATGATGAAGGGTAAAATAATGGTTCAGCCTTCAGAAGGGGTTGGGACATCATTTTACCCGTCATCATTTTACCAGGCAGGTCCACTTCACACTGCTCCCAAGGCACGCGGCTGAAGGGGCGTCACCAAAAACGCAAGGGTGTCCTCTCGATGAAGAGTTCCCTTCCATCCTCTGCGCGGGTGGTTTCCGACTCGGATGACGGCTTTCCCGACTCCGCATGCGACAAACCGGACTCGGGTTGTGGCGAACCGGACTCGGGTTGTGGCGAACCGAACTCGGGTTGTGGCAAACCGGACTCGGGTTGTGGCAAACCGAACTCGGGTTGTGGCGAACCGAACTCGGGTTGTGGCGAACCGAACTCGGGTTGTGGCGAACCGGACTCGGGTTGTGGCGAACCGAACTCGGGTTGTGGCGAACCGGACTCGGGATGTGTCAAACCGAACTCGGGTTGTGGCGAACCGGACTCGGGTTGTGGCAAACCGAACTCGGGTTGTGGCGAACCGGACTCGGGTTGAGGCAAACCGAACTCGGGTTGTCGCAAACCGAACTCGGAAAATGATTTTCCGAGTCGGGAAAATGGTTTTCCGAGGAGCTCCGGCAGGGGAGTGGGGCGAAGCGGAGGCGCGGCCTGAACGTGCAACGGTCTTCCCAATGGATTCATTTTCAACGCATTGCGACGGCGACGCGCTCCCGTGTCCCGCGTCTGACGAAAAAAAGACGCATCGCGTCCGAAGTTTTCGGCGCTTGCAGCCGCATCGGATTGGCGAACCCTTCGCGCATGAGTTCTCCGCTTTCCATCGCTGAACAAATGAAGGTGCTGTTGGCGCTTGCAGATGTCGCCACCTTTGCGCTGCAGCACCTCGGTCTGCCCGCCGAGTGGCGTGAGACGAACGACGCGCCGGAGAACACGCAGCGCTGCCAGGATGCGGTGAACCGCGTCTTCACTCTCACGCGCGAGGACATCGAGGCCAGTCTCGCCGCACAGGGCATGCAACCTGAGCAGCTTCCGCCGGTGCGCACGGTGAAGGATTCGGCCGACGGGTCCTACTTCATCGCCAAGCCGGGAAACGCGTGGGAGTACTACTACCAGGAGCGCGGCTCGCCATGGGCGGGCGCGACGTTCGGCGATCTCGGCGAGGCGCGGAAGTTTCTCATCAACGAATTCATCCCCGTCTGGCTCAAGCACCTGCGAGTCCCCTGTCGCACGCAGGACGGGCGGACCATCGAGAGCCTGTGACTGTGCGCGTGGGGCAGGGTCAGGGATTCATCCATGATGCGATCTGCCGGGCGACATCCGGGTGGTCGAGGTAGCCGTAGAACTTGTGCGGATTCGTGCCGTCGGTGCCGGTCCAGAAGTTGTAGATGCGCTGATCCTTGATGGAGCCCAGCCAGCGGCGGGTGCGCATCACGCCGAAGTTGTCGGCGATCTTGGTGTCGTGAGCCACAAAGTCGTCGTGGGCGGCCACGTTGACCCAGTTTTGAATGATGTTGCGGGGATACTGGCCGTCCTCCGGCTCGGCCGCGTCGTAGAGGCGCTGCCTGACCCCGGGCTCGCCCAGCGGACAGCCGAGCGTCAGCCAGAGGGAGACTCGATTGCCGGTGTTTTGAATGTCCCGGTACTCGCTCATCTGGGAGTATTTCCACAGCACGTCATACGAGACGATGCAGCCCATGCTGTGCGAGACCAGGCAGATGTCGTCGCCCTGCAGCAGCGCGGGCTTGAGCGGGCCGGCAAGGCGCTCACGCACCTCCGAGCCGACCTTGCGCGACTGGAGGTAGGCGCCCATGTCTGGCGTGGCCTTTGCGACGATTTCATCGTTCAGACCCAGGAGGCTCGCCACGGCACTGGTGACCGTGGCGGCTTCGTTGAGCCAGCGGCGGTCTTTGTGGTCGGCCAAAAGCTGGCGGTAGTCCGCCTTGCTGAAGGCGTCGGTCGGGCGCGCCAGCAGGGTCGCCAGATCGGCGTCGTAGCTGTCCGGCTTTTCGCACGGGGCGGAGTCGTATTCGGGATCGTTCCTGCCGGTCAGCTCCTTTTTGGCCTTGGCGCCTTTCTCGATCATGAGGCGGTTGCTGATGTCGCCGTAATAAACGAAGGAGCACTTCACCTTGCCTTTCTTGACGGCGTTGTGCGCCTTCTTGTCCACGCGTTCCAGTCCGTGGAGGAGCGACTTCATGACGAGTTCCTGCTTCTTGCTGCCGGAGGGCTTGGTGGCGCGCCCATGAATGATGATGATGTGTTTGGTGGGCATGACGGGGGATCGCTGAGGGTGGATGCGTCCGGGAAACCGGGAAGGCTCCCGCTTGATGTTGATCGAAGAGCCGGGAGCTGCCCCCCGGCCAGTGGCCGTGATTAGATGAAAACGAAGCGGAAATGAAAAGGTGAAAATGGCGATGTCTGGCGGACGGCACTGGCAATCCTCTCGCAAGGCGGGGCGGCCGAGGGCCGTATGAACGCGACGCTACTCTCCCATGCCCGGATTTTTACATCGCTCGATTCCCCTGCTGACCTTGCTGTCCGCCCCCATGTCCGCCTTCGCGGCGGCACCGGGTGGGGAGGCGGGGATGCGCACCTTTGAAAAAGACATCCGGCCCATTCTGAAGGCGCAGTGCTTTCACTGCCACGGCGAGGACGGGGAGATGAAAGGCGAGCTCGATGTGCGCTTGGCGCGCTTTCTCCTGCAGGGTGGGGAGTCCGGACCGGCGGTGATTGCCGGCAAGCCGCAGGAGAGTCATCTTCTGGAACTGGTGAAAAACGGCGAGATGCCGAAGGGCAAGGCACCGCTGACTCCGGCGCAGGTGCAGGTGCTGGAGGAATGGATCGCCCAGGGGGCGAAGACGGCGCGTCCGGAGCCCGAGCAACTCGGCCCCGAGCATGCGTTCACCGACGAGGAGCGCGCGTGGTGGGCCTTTCAGCCGATCCGTCGTCCGACCGTTCCGAAGACGACCGCCGGGGCGAATCCGATCGACGCTTTCATCGAGGCCGGATTGAAAGAGCATGACCTGTCCTTTTCTCCGCAGGCGCCGGCGGCCACCCTGATCCGCCGCATGAGCGTGAATCTGACCGGCCTGCCGCCCACGCCGCAGGAGGCGGCCGACTTTGAGGCGGACTTCGCCGCGCAGCCGCAACTGGCACTGGACCGCCTGATCACGCGTCTTCTGGGCTCCGCAAGTTACGGCGAAAGGTGGTCGCGCATGTGGCTGGATGTGGCCGGCTATGCGGACAGTGACGGCTACTCGGACAAGGACCCGGAACGTCCGCACGCCTTCAAGTATCGCGACTATGTGATCGCCGCGCTCAATGCGGACAAGCCTTTCGACGCCTTCGTTCGCGAGCAGCTCGCAGGGGACGAGATGGCCGTGCTGGAAGGCGTTCACGCGGATTCCCCGGGCGCAGTCGAGCGCGCACGCTACGACGAACTGCTGCGCGCCACCGGCTTTCTGCGCATGGCTCCGGACGGCACGGGCGTGACGAACACGGAGGAGACGCGCAACGCCTGCGTGGCCGACACGGTGAAAATCGTCAGTACCGCCCTCTACGGCATGACCATCGGCTGCGCCCAGTGCCACGACCATCGCTACGATCCGATCAGCCAGGTGGACTACTACCGGCTCCGGGCGGTCTTTGAACCCGCTCTTGATCCGAAGACCTGGCGCACGCCCGCAGGCCGCCTCGTCTCGCTGCAAACGAAGGAAGACCGGGCGGTGGCGGACCGCATCGAGGCGGAGGCGAAGAAGATCGACGCCGAGCGCCTCAAGCAGCAGGAGGCATTCATCACCGAGGTGCTCGACAAGGAGCTGCTCGAAGCCGACGAGGCCAGTCGCGAAAAACTGCGCACGGCCTACCGGACCGAAGCCAAGAAGCGCACGGCGGAGCAGACGGCTCTGCTCAAAAAGTATCCGCGGGTGAACCAGCTCAGCGTCGGCTCGCTCTACCTCTACGACACCCGCTACAAAACCAAGCACGCGGACACCCTGAAGAAGATGACGGCGGATGCGGCGGCGGTCCGCGCCACGAAACCGAAGATCGAGTACGTGCAGGCGCTCACGGAGCCGGCGACCGCGAAGCCGCCCGCCACGCATCTTTTCCATCGCGGCAATTTCGACCAGCCAAAGCAGGAGGTGCCGCCCGGCGACCTCACCGTGCTGGCCGGGTTCCGCGAAGTTGATCTACCGCTCAAGGATGCCGCGGTGAAGACCAGCGGACGGCGGCTCGCCTTTGCTCGGTCGATCACGGATGGCAGGCATCCGCTGCTGGCGCGGGTCATCGTCAACCGCGTGTGGATGCAGCACTTTGGCCGAGGAATCGTGGCCAGTGTGGGCGACTTCGGAGTGCTCGGTCAGAAGCCGACGCATCCGGAACTGCTGGACTGGCTGGCCGGCGAGTTCATGGCGCAGGGCTGGAGCCTCAAGCACCTGCACCGCATGATTCTCACCAGTCGCACCTACCTGCAAAGTTCGCGGCGGGACGATGAGAAGGAGCGGATCGATCCGGACAATCTCTGGTTCAGCCGCATGAATCTGCGCCGCCTCGAAGCCGAGACGCTGCGCGACGCGCTGCTGGCCGTTTCAGGGCAGATGAACGACCGCGTCGGCGGAGCGCCCGTGCCTGTGATGTTCACCGAAGCAGGGCAGGTCGTGCTCGGCGTCGATACCACGGACACTGCGGGACGCCAGACGGGCAAGTATGTCTCCCTCAACGGCGAGGAGTTCCGCCGCAGCATCTACGTGCAGGCGCGGCGCACGCGACCGCTGGAGATGTTCGCCGCCTTCGACGCGCCGGCGATGACGGAGGCGAACTGCGAGCTGCGTCCCGTGACCACCGTCAGCCCGCAGAGCCTGCTGCTGATGAACAACGGCTACATGCGCGAGTATGCGCAGTACTTTGCCAAACGGGTGCTGCGCGAGGCTCCGGAGAACGATCTCCGCGCCCAGGTGGAGCGGGCCTTCAATCTCGCGCTCTGCCGCAGGCCCAGCATGGCGGAAGTGGAGGGCGCCGCCGCCTTTGTGAAGGAGCAGACGGCGCACTACGAAGCGCATCCCGCCAAGCTCGAGTACGTCACCGCGCCGGTGGAAAAGGAAAACGCGCCGGCGGGTCTGCTAGGACTCGCCGCGCTCTGCCACGCCCTCCTCAGCTCCAACGAATTTCTCTATGTGGATTGACCGTCGCCAATTCCTGAACTCCGCCTGCGGCGTCGGCGGTGTCGCCCTGGCCAGCCTGCTCAACGACCACAAGCTGCTGGCCACGAGCTCGCTGCTGAACGCGAAGTCGCATGACACCAAGCCCAAGTCGCCGCACAGCTTCGGCCGCGCCAAGGCGATGATTTCGATGTTCATGCAGGGCGGCCCGAGTCACATCGACCTCTTTGATCCGAAGCCGGAACTCGTGAAACTCGACGGCAAGGACTTCCCCGGCGAGGTGAAGTACGACGACGCGGCGGGTGCCTCCCGCGAGGTGATGGGACCGCAGTGGAAGTTTCACAAGCGCGGCGAGAGTGGCATGGACTTCAGCGACCTGGTGCCCTTCATGGGCTCCATCGCCGACGACATCACGATGATCCGCTCGATGAAAACCGGCGTGAACAATCACGGCCAGTCCATCTACGCGCTGATCAATGGCACCGCCCTGGCCGGACGACCGACGCTGGGCAGTTGGCTGACCTACGGCCTGGGCTCCGACAACCAGGACCTGCCCGCCTATGTCGCGCTCACCGATCCGCGCGGGCTGCCGGTGCTGGGCGTGGACAATTTTTCCAACGGCTGGCTGCCATCCACGTATCAGGGCACGGTCATTCGGCCCAAAGAACCGCGCATCCTCAATCTGGACCCGCCGATGTCGCTGAACGGGGAAGCGCAGAAGCGCTATCTCAGCTTTGTGCAGCGTCTCAACCGGGAGCATCTGGAGTCGCGTCCGGGTGAGTCCGATCTCGAAGCGCGGATTCAGAGCTTCGAACTCGCCGCCCGCATGCAAACCGCCGCCAAGGAGGCGCTCGACATCAGCGGCGAAAGCGAGGCCACGAAGAAGCTCTACGGCATCGACCGCAAGGAGACCGAGGAGTTCGGCACGCGCTGCCTCATCGCCCGGCGTCTGGTCGAGCGCGGCGTCCGCTTTGTCTCCCTCTTCACTGGAAACCAGACCTGGGACCACCACAGCAGCATTCTCACGGGATTGCCTGCCGCCTGCGCCCAGGTCGATCAGCCGGCTGCGGCGCTTGTCATCGATCTGAAACAGCGCGGCCTGCTGGACAGCACCGTCGTGCACTGGGGCGGTGAAATGGGCCGTCTTCCCGTGATTCAGAACCGCGCCGGAGCCAAAGGCCGGGAAAAGGTGGGGCGCGACCATAACACCTACGGCTTCACCTCCTGGGTGGCGGGCGGCGGCTTCAAAGGCGGCTACACGCACGGCGCCACCGACGAGTTCGGCCACCACGCCGTCGAGAACGTCGTGAACCACTACGACTACCACGCCACGCTGCTGCACCTCTTCGGCCTCGACGCCGAACGCCTGAGCTACAAGCGCAACGGCACCGACCAGCGTCTTGTCGAGAATCCGGAAGCGCGTGTCGTCACCGAACTGCTGGCGTAGTGATGGTGAGGCGGCGCATCCGGCCTGTGAAGCTCTTCGGTTCGCGCACCCCGCATGCCCTGCGGCGGAAAGACCCCCTCGGGTGGGGCGTTGCCTGTCCCGTGAAATTCGGTTTTCTGTTTATCTTTCCGCTGCTGTGGCTGTCAGCGGCGGCGGAAGATTTTCCCGCAGTGGTCCCCGAGGCGGAGGGTATGCGCTCCGAGGTGCTGGTGGAAATGTCGCAGCGCATCCGCGCGGAAGACTGGGACATCCGCAGCGTGCTGGTGCTGCGCCACGGTCGCATGGTGCTTGAATGGCAGAGTGGCGGCGTCACGAGGGATCACCATCACAACGTGTTTTCCATCACCAAGACGGTCGTGGCCACCCTGGCGGGCGTGGCGTTGGACCGGGGCGTGATTGCTTCCGAGTCCGCGACGCTGGGCGCGTTGTTTCCCGAGTCGGCCGCGTTGCGTGGCGACCCGGCAAAGGCGGGCATCACCCTGGCGCATCTGCTCACCATGCGCAGCGGCCTGCCCGTGACCCGCGCCAACCAGCCCTCCGGCCCGGCGCGGGAATTGTTCGACCAAATCCACGAGGCGCCGGACCGGCTCGACTGGATGCTGACGAAGATGAAGCCGCGCGCGAACCCCGGCACCGAATTCCGCTACAACAACGTGGACCCCGCGCTGGTGCTCGCCGCGGTCGAGGAGCGCAGCGGCGAGCGCGCATTGGACTTTGCGAACCGGCACCTCTTTGAGGCGCTCGACTTCAAGAACGCCCGCTGGGTGTTCGCGGACAAGCAGGGACGTGTGCCGGGGGGCTACGGGCTTCGGCTGCGTGCCATCGACCTCGCGAAGCTGGGGCAGCTGCATCTGCGGCGGGGCATGTGGAATGACCGCCGGCTGCTCTCGACCGATTGGATCCGCCATGCGACCTCCGACCTGCATGGCGACGGCTACGGCTGCTTCTGGTGGGTCGAGGCTCATGCGGGCTCCTATGCGGCGAAGGGCGTTCGCGGCCAGCGGCTGGTGGTGCATCCGAAACACGGACTCGTCTTCGTCATTCTGTCCGACCTGCCGCCGGATCAGGTTCAGCCCGTCACGGCGACGCTGGAGAGGGACTACATTCTCAAAGCCATCGCCTCCGAAGGTTTGTTGGCGGAAACTCCCGCCTCCGCAGCCGCACTGCGCAGGGAGCTCGGACTCGCCGCAAGCCATGTGCCATCCGCGCGTGCATCGGCTCCGGCCAGTCGTCTGCCGCAGAGGTGAACACCGGAAGATGCCCTCCGGCAAAAGACGTGCAGTGGGCTAGTTGCGGCCCGTGAGACGCTTCCAAAGACCGCGCGGTGCGGCCGCTGCGGGTTGTTGGGTGTCGCCCGTCTGCTGGCGGGAGTTTCTTGAGGAGGACGAACCGCGTGAGTCGCGGCGCTCGCCACTCTGTCCCCCTGGACGTCCGCCGCCCTGCCCCTGCGGGCGGCGCTGCTGGAAGGAGCGCTGGTTGCGCCGTTCGGGGCGCTCGTCGGTCAGCGGCGGGGCGCTGGCGTTGTAGTTGAATCCTTCCGCCTTTTTGCGGACGAGGCCGCGGTTGATGAAGCGCTCCAGCTTGCGCACGTCGCCCATTTCATCCGGGGAGACGAAGCTGATCGCGTCGCCGATGGCCTGGGCGCGGCCGGTGCGGCCGATGCGGTGTACATAGTCCTCCACGATGTGCGGAAAGTCGAAGTTCACGACGTGCGAGATGCCGTCCACGTCGATGCCGCGGGCGGCGATGTCGGTGGCGACCAGCACGCGCACCTTGCCGGACTTGAAATCATCCAGCGCACGCAGGCGCTGGTTCTGCGAGCGGTTGGCGTGCAGCGTGGCGCATTTCACGCCGCCCTGTTCGAGCTTTTTGGCGATCTTGTCGGCACCGTGCTTGGTGCGGCTGAAGACGAGCACCATTTCCATGTGCTCCTCCAGCAGCAGGTGGGCGAGCAGGCTCATCTTCAGGTGCTTCGGCACTTCATAGACGAGCTGGGTCACGGTCTCCGCCGGGTTGGCGCGCTTGCCGATCTGCACGATCTTCGGCGAGTGTTGAAACTCGTGGGTGAGGCTCTCGATCTCCTTCGAGAGTGTGGCGGAGAACATCAGCGTCTGCCGCTTCTTCGGCAGTTGGTTGATGATGCGGCGGATGTCAGGCAGGAAGCCCATGTCCAGCATGCGGTCGGCCTCGTCGAGGACGAGGTACTCGAGCTGGGAGAAGTCGGCGCAGCGCTGGCCCATGAGGTCGAGCAGGCGGCCTGGGCAGGCGATGACGATGTCGCTGCCGGCCCGCAGCGCGTCCTTCTGCGGCTTTTCGCCGACGCCTCCGTACACTTTGGCAATCTTCAGCGGCAGGTGCCGGGCGTAGGCGAGCACGTTCTCCTCGATCTGGGCGACGAGTTCACGCGTGGGGGCGAGGACGAGCACGCGGGTGCGGCGACGCTGCCCTTGCGGCACGGGATTGGACGTGAGACGGGTCAGGATGGGCAGGGTGAAGGCGGCGGTCTTGCCGGTGCCGGTCTGGGCGATGCCGATGACGTCCCCGCCGGCGATGACCACCGGAATGGCCGCAGCCTGGATGGGCGTGGGCTCGGTGTAACCGGCTTCTTGAATGGCTTGGAGGATGTTGGGATCGAGTCCGAGGGGTTGGAAAGACATTGGCGTGCCTTAAGCGCGAGCAGGGAAGTAAGCGAGGCCTTTCCGCCGGATCGTCGTCGGTTCGCGTCAGCCGTCGGCGGATGCACCGGTTTTCGTTGAACATCGTTTGCGACATTCGGCCAAAAAAGCGGTTGATGCGTATCCCATTCCGAAGCAAACGGCATTCATCCATGGCCAGGCTATTTTTTGTACTAGAAGACGGAGAACAGGAGGTGCCGCTGGCGGATCGCCTCAGCCTCGGGCGTGCGGAAGACAACGATGTCGTGGTGGATGACGAGCGCATGAGCCGCCACCATTCCGAGATCGTCTGCCACGCTGACGGGCGGGTGGAGGTCATGGATCTCGGCTCCCGCACCGGCACCAAGGTGAACGGAGCTACCGTGAAGTCACAGATGCTCCGAAATGGTGACGAGATCGTCTTCGGCCCGCTGCATGCGCGGATCGAGATGGACGCGCCCGCGACGCCGGAGCCTGCAAAAAAGCCGAAGGCGGAACCCGCGGATGACGCATCCTCCGCGGAAAAACAGCGTCTCAGCGAGGAGATCGAGACTCTGCGCCAAGAACTGGCGGACTGGAGGAGCCGGGCCGGCCAGGAACGCGCCGAGCATGAAACGAAGCTGCGCATGCTGCGCACGGCCGAGGAGCGACTGGGGCCGATCCAGGCCGCCGCCGCCCACGCTGAGAACACGCACCGCGAGTGGCTGGCGGCCATCGAGGAGCTTTCCGCCGAGCACAAGGAGACCACCGCTCTGCTGACGAAGTCCGGTGAGGAACTGGAAGCGAAGCAGGCCGCGCTGAAGAAGGTCGAGTCCGAAACGGAAGCCGCGCGCGGTGAGCTGGCGACTCTGACCGAGCAGCAAAAGAGCCTGCTCGAAAAAGTCAGCAAGGCGGAGCAGACGCAGAGCGAGGCGGCGACTGCCGTGGAGCGGCTGCGCCGGGAGGCGACCGAGTTGGAGGCGAAGGTGGGCGAGCAGCGCCGCCTGGGCGAAGAGCTGGAGGCCCGCATCGCGAAGTCGCAGTCGCTGGCGGATCAAAAGACCTCCGAAGCGGAGGTTGCGACGACGAAGGTGAAGGAACTCCTCGAAGAGCAGGGGCGACTCCAGCCCGAGGTGGCTCGGATGAAGACCGAACTCGCGGACTGGAGCGGACGCCTTGCCGACACCCGGCAGCAGTGCGGGGAAACGGAAACGAGGCTCGCGGAGGCGGGCGCGGCCCTGGAGAAGGTGCAGACCGACCTCGCCGCTCATGAGAAACGTTTGAGCGAGGCGGCGGCACTGACGGAAACCCGCGAAGCCGAAGCCCGCGCCGCCGTGGAGACGCTGACCCGGCTGCAGGAGCAGCAGGCGGCCGCCGAGGCCGGTTTGACGGAGGTGCAGGCCAAACTGACCGCGGAGGAGGCCGCTTTGGCCGGGCTGACGCTCAGTTTTGCGGAAACCGACGGCAACCTTCGGCAGGCGAAGAAGCAAATGGCCGAAGCCGAGGTGCGGCTGGCACAGCTGAGCGCGGCGATGCCGGCGGCGGCCAAAGCCCGCGAAGTGTTGGCGGGCCTGGAGGCCATGTGCACGACGACGGAGGAGAGCCTGGAGGGGACGCGCTCCGCCTTGAAGGAATTGGAAAAGGAGACGGCGGCGAAGCAGGCCTCGCTGCGGCAACTCGCCGCGGACGAGGAGAAGGCGCGGAAGAGTCTGGACGAGCTGGCCGGGCGCGAGTCCGCGCTGAAGGCTGAGGTTTCCAGCCTCACCGCCGTCGTGCGGGAAAAGCAGTCCACGCTCGATGAGATCCGCATCCTCGGTGCCCGGCAGGAGGAGACCGCGCGCGCCATCGAGCTGGCACGGAATGAAATCGCCTCCCTGACCGCGCGACTGACGCCGCTGCGTGAATGGAAGGACGCCATGGACCTGCTGTACGCGCGATTTGCCGACCTGCCGCAGGCCTCGCCGGAAGCGCAGGAGGTCTGGCGTGAGATCGAGACCGGCAAGGCGAAGCTGAGGCAGTACATCATTTCCACGCAGACACGCGTGCCACGCATCATGCACATCGAATTTTCCAAGGAAGGCCTGAAGCCGCGGCAGCCGATGAAGTCGGAGCGCATGCGTGGCAAGGCGAACGGGAAAAAGGTCTGAGCCGTCCGCGTGCAGCGGCGTGAAGCGCCTTGTCAGGCCGCGTCTTCCTGCGGAGAGTGGGAGCATCATGAAGATCGACGCCCTGTCCCGACTCGAACGCCATGCGAAGCGCATCGCCGAGATCGCCACCGTGCTGGGAAAATACGGGCTGGCGGACTTGTTCGGCGGTTTTGACTACGCCTGGCTCAAAGGCCTTCTGCAAAGCTCCGACGGGCAGGCGCTGACTGGAAACGTGTCCACCGCCGCCCGCACCCGCATGGCGCTCACGGAGCTGGGCACGACCTTCATCAAGCTCGGCCAGATGCTCAGCACGCGGTCCGACCTCCTGGGCCCCGAGCTCACGGATGAACTGGCGCGGCTGCAGTGCAGCATCCCGCCGGACAGCGCGGAAATCGCCCGGGCGTCGATCGAGAAGGAACTCGGCCGCCCGGTGCATCAGATTTACGCCGCATTTGACGACGTGCCGCTTGCCGCCGCCTCCATCGCGCAGGTTCATGCGGCGGTGCTGCCCACCGGCCAAAGCGTGGTGGTGAAGGTGCGTCGCGCCGGCGTGGCGGAGCAGGCTGGGACGGACCTGGAGATCGTGCAGGCGCTGGCGGAGCTGCTGGAGAAGCACTCGCCCGCGCTGCGCGCCTACCAGCCTGTGGCCCTGGTGCGTCAGTTTCGCCGCACGCTGCTGAGGGAGATGGACTTCAGCTACGAGCGCCGAAACCTGGAGGAGTTCGCCCGCAATTTCGCGGACGAGCCGTCCGTGTGCATTCCGGAGGTGTTTGAGGATTACTGTTCCCACAAGGTGGTCACAATGGAGCGTCTCGAAGGCATCCGCGGTACGGACATCGAGGAGCTGCGGCAGTCGGGCGAGGACCTGGCCGAGTTTGCGCGTCGCGGGGCGAACATGTACCTCGAGATGGTCTTCCGCGACGGCTTCTACCATGCCGATCCGCATCCTGGAAACCTGCTGCTGCTTCCCGGCAACATCGTCGGCGTCATCGACTGCGGCATGGTCGGCCGCATCGACGAGGATCTGCGCGACGAGGTCGAGGCGCTGCTCATGGGCATCGTGGAAAACGACTCCCGCCTGGTGGCGGAGCAGGTGCTGCGACTCGGTGCCGTGCCGGCGAACTGCTCGCCTGAAAAGCTGCGTGCCGACCTGCAGGACTTCATGGCGGACTTCACCGGCCATCCGCTGAACGAAATCCATGTCGGCGCCGCTTTGGGAAATCTGGTGGAGATCATCCGCCGCCATCACATCGTGTTGCCGCCCGCGCTGGCGCTGCTTTTGAAGACCATCATCGTGCTGGAGGGCACCTCGCGCCGCCTGAGTCCGGACGTGAGCCTCACGGAGCTGATGCAGCCCTACTGCTCGCGCCTGCTGGTGCGGCGCTTTTCGCCGGGCCGCGTGGCCAAGCGCGCGCGGCGCGCCTACCGCTCCTGGGACCGCCTGTTCACCGCCCTGCCCCGTGATCTGGCCGATCTGCTTTCGCGTTTCCGCGACGGCACGCTCACGGTGCATCTCGACCACCGGCATCTTGATCCCATCGTGAACCGCCTCGTGCTCGGCATCCTGACCGCCGCCGTGTTTCTCGGCTCCAGTGATCTGTGGAGCCGAAAGGCCGCGCCGCTCCTGTTTGACGTCTCCGTTTTCGGTGCCCTCGGCTACGCCCTATCGCTCTTCCTCGGCTGGCGCCTGCTGCGGGCCATTCGAAAGTCGGGAAACATCCAGTCGAAGGATTGACCGGCGCAATCTCACCTGCTTGACTGTTCAGCCGCCACCACCACAAAAACTCGGCGCGTTTCTCATCACACGACTCCTATGTACTTCCTCGGCATTGATAGCGGCACGCAAAGCACGAAAGCCATCGTGTTGGACCTTGAAAGCGGCGGGATCGTCGCCAGCGGGCATTCGAGTTATGAATTGATCGAAGGACTCCCTCCGGGCCACCTGGAGCAGAATCCGCAGGACTGGCTCGACGCCGTGGACGCCTCCGTGCAGCAGTGCCTCGAACAAATCGGCGCTGAAAAATCGAAGATCGCCGGGATCGGCGTCAGCGGCCAGCAGCACGGTCTGGTGGCGCTCGGAAAGGACGACAAACCGGTGCGTCCGGCCAAGCTGTGGTGCGACACCTCCACGCAGGCGCAGTGCGCGGAGATCGCGCATCATTTCGGCGGCCAGCCAGGCGTGATCGCCCTCGCGGGCAATGCCATGCTGCCGGGCTACACGATTCCCAAGCTGCTCTGGATGAAGCAGAACGAGCCGGAGAACTTCGTGAAGACGAAGACCATCCTGCTGCCGCATGATTACATCAACTTCTGGCTCAGCGGCGTGAAGCGCATGGAATACGGTGACGCGTCCGGCATGGGCATCCTCAACGTGAACACTCGCGAGTGGTGCCACGAGATCTGTGATTACATCGACCCGAGTGTGCGCGGCATGCTGCCGCCGCTGGGCTCCTCAAAGTCGGTGCATGGCACGATCCGCAAGGACCTGGCGGTGAAGTGGGGGCTGAATTTCGACGTCATCATCAGCGCCGGCGGCGGGGACAATATGATGGGCGCGATCGGCACCGGAAACATCAAGCCGGGTGTCGTCACCGCCAGCTTCGGCACCAGCGGCACGCTCTACGGCGTCGCCGGATCGCCCGTGGTTGATGGCCAGGGCGAGGTGGCCGCATTCTGTGACAGCACGGACCAGTGGCTGCCGCTGGTCTGCACCATGAACGTCACCGTCGTCACCGAGCAGGTGCGCGAGATGTTCCGCTGGGACCTGAAGCAGCTCGAAGCCGCCGTGAAGACCGCCAAGCCCGGCGCTGATGGCGTGATGTTCCTGCCCTACCTCAATGGCGAGCGCACTCCGAACCTGCCGGAGGGCACCGGCGTGATCCACGGCCTGCGTCCCACGAACATGACGCCTGCGAACATGGCCCGCGCCGCCGTGGAAGGTGCCACGCTCGGCCTCGCCTACGGCTTGAAGCGCTTCCGTGATCTCGGCATGAATCCCACCGAAATCCGACTCACCGGCGGCGGCAGCAAGAGCGCCGTCTGGCGTCAGATCGCCGCCGACTGTTTCAACGCCGAAGTCGTCACGCTCAACACCAGCGAAGGCGCTGCGCTCGGCGGTGCCATCCAGGCCGCCTACGCGCACGGCAATCAAACGGGCAAGGTCAGCTACGAGACTCTCTGCGCCAAGCTCGTGACCCTCGACGAATCCACCCGCTGCAGACCTGATGCCGAAAACGCCGCGCTCTATGCCGCCCAGCTTGAGAAACAGATGGAACTCACCGGGCGCCTGAATCAAACCGGCTGGCTCTGATCCACCAGTTCATCCTCATGAAACCCGTTGCCCGCACCGAATCCAACGCCGTCATCATCGAACTGGAGGGCGCCGCCGATCTGGCGACGGCTCCGGAGTTCCAAGCGCTGGTTCGCGAGCAGATGGAGGCCGGTGTGAAGCGCCTGATCATCGACTTCACCAAGGTCACGTTCGTCAACACGCCGATCTGGGCCGTGGTGGTCGAGTACTTCCAGCACTCGACCAATGCCGGCACGGAGTTCGCGCTCACCGGCATTCAGGGACGGGTGGAGACTTCGTTCAACATCATCCGGCTCGGTGATTTCATCCCGCATCTGCCCACCGTCGCGGACGCGCTGAAGGCGGCCGACCTGACGAGCAAGCGCTAGCGCGAACCCTCTTCAAGCGCCGTGAGCAGCCCCCAGCCCATCGCATCGCGTCAGAGCGTTCTGATCGACGTGGCGCGGCGTCTGAGCAGCACGCACGATCCGGTCGAGCTCGTCGATCACATCCTGCAGCGCTCGCGGGAGGTCATGGACTGCGAGGTCTGCTCCATCCTGCTGCCGGACGGGCCTGAGGAGGATCTCGTCATCCGCTCCACGCTCGATCCGATCAATGCCATGGAGGTGCGCGTGCCGAAGGGCCTGGGGATCGCCGGGGATGTCTTCGCCACGAAGAAAGTCGTGAACATCGAGGACGCGCTCAGCGATCCCCGCCACTTCCGCCCGGCCTCCGACCGCTCGGATCTCGTCACCAGGGCCATGGTCACCGTGCCCCTGCTGGACGGCGAACGCTGCCTCGGCGTCATGCAGGCGATCAATCCGAACCAGGGCGCGGCCTTCAATGCGCAGGACGTGGAGATTTTCGAAACCTTCGCCAGCCTGATCGCGGTGACGCTGCTGCGCCTTGAATCGCAGAAGAAGGCCATTCTGGAGGCGGAAAATCGCCAGCAGCTTTCCCTAGCGAAGGAGATTCAAAACTCCTTCCTCCCGGCCTCCGAAGTCCGCATCGGCGACATCGCAGTGGAAAGCTTCTACCAGCCGGCCAGCGAGGTAGGAGGGGACTTCTACTTCTGGCACGAGATCGACGACGGCAAAATCCTGCTCGGTGTCGGCGATGTGTGTGGCAAGGGCCTGCCCGCCGCGCTGGACATGGCGCGCGGCACCACGCTGATCGCCTCCACCGCACATCTGTGCGTCACCCTGAACCTCGCGGAGTGGATGGCCGCGCTCAATCAGCGCCTCTGCGGCGTGATGAAGGCGGGGCGCTTCATCGCCATCAATGCGATGGTGGTCTGCCCGAAAACGCGCCGCGTGTGGCTCTGCTGCGCAGGTCTTCCGGGCGCGCAGTTCCGCAGTGCCGAGGGCTGGAGGGAGGTGCCCGCTCCCGGCAATGCGCCTCTCGGCATTTCCTGCGCTGCGCGCTACAAGGCCTGCGAGCTACCGCTGGCCGCCGGGCGTCAGTGGATGCTCTTCACCGACGGCATTCTCGAAGTGCAGAACAGCGCGGGTGAATACTTCGAGGATGCGGCTTTCGCCGAGGCGCTGGCAGGCGCGGACAACGGTGACGCCTCCCTGACCCGCCTCGTCGAGCGTTGGCGCGGCTTTGCGCAGGATTCCGCCTACCAGGACGATGCGACCGTGCTGCTGATCACCGATCACGCCTCCCCGCCGCCTTCTGAAATCTCCCTGCAGACCTGCCAGCCCGGCACGCTGCGGCAGGTGCGCGAATTCATCGATGCATGGGCGGCGTGGCATGGCCTCAGCGACGACCTGGCCGGCCGCCTCGTCCTCGGCTGCGATGAAGTGATGAGCAACGTCTGCAAGTACGCCTACGGCACGGACTGCGGCGAGCGGCCCGCCCTCTGCCGCTTCGATTCGGATGCGGACGCGATCCGCATCCTGATCGAGCACCGCGGCGAAGGCATCACGAACGAGGACTTCGAAAAACTCGTCTCGCCGCCGTCCATCGGGGAGCGCATCGGCGGCCTCGGGCTGCACGTCATTCGCGAGGTGTTCGACCGCGTCGATTTCCGACGCGAGGCGGACCGCTCGGTGATCGAGCTGGTGAAATCGCTCGCCGTGGCATCGCCCGGTTGATGTGGCTCCGGATCGCGCCAAGGATGCCCGTCGCATGGCCAAAATTCGCATCAAGTCCGCTGGAAAAATCATCGCATGGATGATGCGCGGCATCGGCGCAACGCTGCGCTTCGAGATCGAGGACAACGCGGACGTGTTCAACACCACCCGCGGGAACACGATCTGGGCCTTCTGGCACAACAGCATGTTCCTCATCCCCTGGCTGCATTCCGAGTGGTTCGCGCAGATTCCCGGCACGGTGCTGACCAGTCCGAGCGGCGACGGGCAGATCATCGCGGACATCTGCGCCAGCTTTGACATCGAAGCCTCGCGCGGCTCCAGCTCCAAGCCGGAGAAGGGCATGAGCGCGTTGATCGCACTCGCCGAAAAGGCGCGGCAGGGCTACGACATCGGCATCACGCCGGACGGACCGCGCGGGCCGAAGTACCGCGTGCAGCCCGGCGTGGTGAAGCTGGCGCAGCTCACCGGCGTGCCGCTCATCCCGGTGAACATCCACTACAGCCGCGCCTTTCGGTTCAAGACCTGGGACGAGTTCCAGATCCCGCTGCCCTTTGCCACCGTCACCCTGAAGTTCCATCCCCCGCACCTCATCCCGCGGCGTTTGAGCGAGGAGGCTTTCGAGCAGCACCGACTCGAGATCGAAACGATCCTTCGCAGGGACACCCGGGATCTTGAAAGCGCGGCTCCTGAGCGCTAGCCTCACCTCATGGAAACGCTTTCCGTCCGTTGCAACCACTGCGGTGCGCCGCTTGAAGTCGGGGCTAGCACCCGCTTCGTCACCTGCCAGTTCTGCAGCAGCAGCCTGGAGGTGAAGCGCACGGACAACTCCGTCTTCACGGAAGAGGTCGCGAAGATCGCCGAGAACACCGGGCGCATGGCCGAGAGCCTGGAAGTCATCAAACTTCAGAACGAGATCGAGCAGCTCGACCGCGAGTGGGGCATCCAGCAGGCGAACCACATGGTGAATAGTCGCACCGGCCCACGCACCCCCGACAATCCCGTGTTCGGCCTGCTGTTCACGGTCTTCTTTGCCGTGGTGTGCTTCGGCATGGCGACGTTCGCCAGTTCCGCCCGCACCCCGGGCTTCTTCCTGCTCGTGCCCATTGGCATGGGCGTCTTCGCCCTCATTGGCGGCGTGATGGGGATGGTGCGAGGCGAAGAGCGAAAGAGCGCGGAGTCCGGCTACCAGCGCCGCCGCGAGGAGCTTGTCGGGAAACTCGAGGCGCTGAAAACGGAATAGGCCAAAGCCCCGCCATGCCCGCCGCCCAGCTCGTTCTCAACCACGACACCTACGACGTGGTGCTGCAGCGCATCATCCCGGAGGCCACGCGCTCCCTCTGGCTCGTCACCGCCGACTTGAAGGACCTTCACACCAGGACCTCGGGCAAAAAGTTCGTTCCTCTGCTGCAGGTGCTCGCCGCCAAACTCGACGAAGGCGTCGAGGTGAGACTCGTCCACGCCAAGGAGCCCGGGCCGCGCTTTCGGAAGGACTTCGATCGCTTCCCGCAGTTTCTCGACAGCGACCGCTTTGAGCGCATTCTCTGCCCGCGCATGCATATGAAGGCCGTCATCGCCGACGGCCGCATCGCCTACATCGGCTCCGCGAACCTCACCGGCGCGGGTCTCGGTGCCAAAGGGGATCACCGCCGCAATTTCGAAGCCGGCATCGTCACCGAGGATCGCGGCATGATTGCCGGGCTGATGGAGTTCCTCGATTCCTTCTACCTCGGCGACCACTGCCTCAAATGCCAGCGCCGCGACGTATGTCCCGATCCGATCATTTGAGATCCGTCGCAGCGATTTGCGGTTGAAAATCCTGCCCATTCCCCGACGCACAGACGTTTCCCATTTATGTTCACCGAGACCGACGGAAGTCGTAAAGCGATAGGCGATGTGGATGTGCTCTTTCATGAGGGCCTCTACCACCTCTTTCACCTTGTCCTGCCCAACCACGACTTCATCGCTCATGCGGTGAGCACGGACGGCATCCACTGGCGGCGGGTGAAGAACGCGCTCTTCATCGGCGACCCCGGCAGTTGGGACGACCTCATGCTGTGGACCATGCACGTCTCTCCCGATCCGCACCGGCAGGGGGGCTGGCGCATGTTTTACACCGGCCTTTCCCGAAAGGAGCGCGGCGGCATCCAGCGCCTCGGGCTCGCCGTCAGCGATGATCTCTACTCCTGGCAGAAAGTGCCGGTGTGGTGGAAGGACGAGCGCGGCCCGCGCGATCCCGAGCCCATTCTCAAAGCCCGCGAAGCGAGCCTTCCGAAGCAGGGAGACTCCATCCGCGCCCTGAGCGATCCCGAGAGCTGCTTCCCGCTCCAGGCCAATCCCGCGCACTACGAGTCCAACCTCTCCGAAGGACGCCAGTGGGTCAGCTTCCGCGATCCCTACTTCGGTTCGCTCGAGGGCCAGGGCTGGCTGATCATGGCCGCCCGCGTGAAGGACGGTCCGGTGGTGCGCCGCGGCTGCGTCGGCTTGTTGAAGGAGGTCGCGCCGAACCACTTCGAGTCCCGGCCCGCGCTGCATCATCCCGGCCTCTACGACGACATCGAAGTCCCCGGAGTCTTCGACCTCGGCGGTCACTACTACCTCATCGGCAGCCTGCGGGAGGACGCGAAGATCCGCTACTGGCATTCGGACTGCGTCGCCGGGCCGTGGCGCAGCTTTCACGACAACGTCCTCATGCCGCAGGGGAACTATGCCGGCCGCATCTGCCGTGACGACAAGGGCTGGCTGCTCTGGGGGTTCTTTGCCATGAACCGTCATGACCGCACCGCCAACAACCTCATGCCGCCGCCGAAGCGCCTCATGCGCGATGACGAAGGACTCCTCTATCTCAAGACCTTCGAGCAGTTCGAAACCTGGTGCGCGGGCGCCATCGACACCCGCTGCGTCCGCACGCTGAAGTCAGGGGAGCAGACCGAATTCTGCCGCGCCGACGAGGCGCACTGGGACATCACCAGCCCCGACGGCTTCCAGGCCTTCGTCTTTAAAGACGAGCTGGAAAGCTTCTGGCTCACGGGGACTTTGCGCCTCAACGGCCGTGGCAAATGCGGCCTGCTCTTCCGCATCGATCCCGAAACCCACGACGGTTACTACCTCTCGCTCGACCTCCTGAAAGGCGTGGCGCAGCTACGCGCCTGGGGCACCGCCGCCGATCAAACCGGGGAGCACATGATGCAGTTCGACACGCTGCAGAGCGGCTACTGGTTCACGCGCGGCGGCATCGAGGCCGAGATCTCCCTGCTCACCTTCGGCTCCTACCTCGAGCTCTCCATCAACGGCCGCATCGTCCTCTCCCTCGCCGATCAGCGCTACACCCGCGGCCTCGCCGGCGTCTATCTGGAGACCGCCTCCCTCGAAGTGAAAAACCTCAACGTCCGCCGCCTCCGTAATCCGGAGCAGATCGACGACCATCTGGTGGGCGGGTGAACCGAAACGATTCGACCGGTCGGGAAAATGGTGTGGGCTGCAACCTCAAATCAAGATCCCTCATGCGGGTTCAAGATTCGGCATCAAGTATCCGTTGAACATGGATGGATGGCGTCGGTAGTGAGGTGTTGGCAAAAATCAACCATCCAACCCGGAACCCCGGCAAGTCACGCATGAAACTTTTTCTTGTTCTCTTCACTGTCACGGCGTGCTTTTGCGTCCCGTCTCCCGCCGCTCCCGACCCTGCATCACCCGTCATGCTGGCCGGTGACTGGCTGCCGGAGGATCCTCATCATCTTGATTTCAACAAGCTGCCCCGCGTGCCCGCCGGGCACGTCGTCATCAGTGATGTCCGCGCACAAGGCAGCACGACGGCGGAGCTCGACCACGAGAACGGCGGCGTGAACCAGCACAACTACCTCGCGCATCACGACGGTCAATTTTGGGCCATGTGGAGCGACGGGCCGGGCATTGAGGACCGTGTGGGCCAGCGCGTGAAGTATGCGACGAGTCCCGACGGCCTCAAATGGAGCGAGCCGAAGTTCATGACGCCCATTCCGCCGAACTCCGGCCCTGATTCGCCGCACTACGGCACGCGCACGGACAAGGGCATGCGCTGGATCGCCCGTGGCTTCTGGAAACGCGACGGCGAACTGCTCGCGCTGGCCTCGCTCGATGAGGCGGCGGGCTTTTTCGGCGAAAGCCTCGAACTCCGCGCCTTCCGCCACGACAAGACCAGCGGCGCATGGGAGGACGTCGGCGTCGTTTTCAAAAACACCATCAACAACTTCCCGCCGCTCAAGCTGCGCACGGGTGACTGGATGATGTCCCGCCGCGCCTATGACTACAAAACCAGCGGCGTGCATTTCCTCGTCGGTGGCGTGAAGTCGCTCGGCGACTGGCAGTCCTTCCCCGTGCTCGGCAGCGCCTCCGAGTTGAAAGCGGAGGAGCCCGACTGGTGGATTCTGCCGGACAACACCCTCGCCGCCGTCTTCCGCGACAACCGCCGCAGCGGCTTCCTTTACCGCGCCTTCTCCACCGACGATGGCCGCACCTGGAGCACGCCCGTGAAGACCAACTTCCCCGACGCCACCTCGAAAATCAGCGGCCTGCGCCTCAAGGACGGGCGCTACGCTCTCGTCTCGAATCCAAACCCGAAACGTCGAGATCCGCTCACGCTCTCGATCAGCGATGACGGCATCGTTTTCACCAAGATGATCTATCTCGTCGGCGGTCGGCACATCGACTACCCGCACGTCATGGAGCACGACGGCAGTCTCTTCATCGCCTTCGCCGGAGGCAAACAGTCTGTCGAAGTGCTGAAGGTGAATCTAGGTGACGTGGATGCCGTGTCCATGCCGTCCAAACCCTTGCTGGCGGCGGTCACATCCAAGCTCGCCGCAGCCGCCGACTGGATCGATCTCGGCAATGAAGGCGAAAAGCTCTACCTCGCCGCCGAACTCACCGTGCCCAAGCGTGGCCAGGCCGCCGCGCTCAAGTTGGCGACAAGTTCAGCTCTGGAACGCGCGGTCGTCGGCATCGACGCTGCAGGTAGGCTCTTCGCGAAGATTCAGCCGGGCGAAACAAAGGGACCGGAATTGAAGGAAGGCGAGAGCCTGTCTGTGTTGGTCTGCATCACCAGCCATCAGAAGACGCCGGACGAGATCTGCGTGCAAACCGGACCTGCGGGAGGCATTCCGGCCGAACCCAAGGAGGATGCGTGGACGCTCAGAAACGCGGCAGGCGACACTCAGGCCAACCTCGCTGTCGCCACGAGCACTTCGGACGCCTTCACGAACGTTCGCGTCGCCAGCAGCCGCGCGGCGCTCGCCGACGCAAAGCCGATCAAGACCGTCTCGGCGAAAGAGCCGCCAGCGCATGATCTTTCGCCGCCTCATCCCGTCACGAATCCCACAAGTGCCCTCATGCTCGCCGGTGAGGGCATCCCCGCAGACACTCATCGCATCGACTTCAAGAACCTGCCGCGCATCCCGTCGCAGCACGCCGTGGTCAGCGATGTGCTGGCGCAGAACGGCCATCGCGTGAACCAGCACAACTACCTCGTGCATCACGACGGGCGCTACTGGGCCATGTGGAGCGATGGCCCCGGCGGATCAAACGGCTACGGCAAGGTGCCGCACCACGATCTTGCCGACCAACACGTCTCCTTTGCCACCAGCGAGGACGGCTTGAAGTGGAGCGCCATCGGTGACATCTGCGGCGCGCCGGATGCGGGCTATGGCTGGATCGCCCGCGGCTTCTGGGTGCGCGAGGGAAAACTGCTCGCGCTGGCGAGTCGCTTCAAGGCGCCCGGATATGCAGGTGAAGGTCTCTCGCTGCATGCGTTTGAAGTCGTTCCCGGCGTCAAGCCTGCATGGAAGCATCTGGGAATGGTGGCGGACAACTCGATGAACAATTTCCCGCCCAAGAAGCTGCCAAGCGGTGAGTGGCTCATGACCCGCCGCGATCAGAATCAGGCGGTACACTTCATGCGCGGTGGTGTAAAGGCTTTCGACCAGTGGACGAGCGTCCCCGTGGTCAGCTACAAGGCGGAAGGCCTCGCCGCCGAAGAACCGTACTGGTGGACGCTGCCGGACGGCCATCTCGCCGCGCTCTTCCGCGACAATAACAAATCGGGCTTCCTCTACCGCGCCTTTTCCACCGACGAAGGCCGCACCTGGACCAAGCCCGTGACGACCAACTTCCCCGACGCCACGTCGAAGTTCAGCGGCGTGCGCCTACAGGACGGGCGCTACGTCCTCGTCTCGAATTCCAATCCCAAGGCCCGCAATCCGCTCACACTCGCCCTCAGCGACGATGGTCTCGTGTTTCACTCGCTCGGCTACCTCGTCGGCGGTCGGCACATCGACTATCCGCACGTCATCGAGCACGACGGCTACGTCCTCGTCGCCTTCGCCACGGCCAAGCAAACCGTCGAGGTGCTGAAGATCAAACTCAGCGATCTGTAGCTTCGATTGGCAATCGAAGTCACATCACTGCCCGTATGATTCAACGCTCTCTGTCCGTCCTCACCGGAACCCTCCTGCTCGGAACCGCCGCACCCGCGCAGGATGCCTCGCAGAACATCGAGCAGGCGTGGGACATCGTCTGGAGCCGGTTCTATCTGCCACAGGTGCAGACCTTTGGCGATTACCTCAGCAGCTACGAAAAAGGCAAGGAGCAGGCACACTTGCCGACGGCGGATGAGGTGAAGCGGCAGTATCCCAATCCCTGCGGCTACAGCACGGGCATGGAGGACGGCGCGATCCTCGGCGGGGCGATGCTGAGCGTGCTGTGTGACCGGTTTGAGGTCACAAAGGACGAGTCGCTGCGAGAGAAAGCGGCGAACGTTTTTGCCGGACTCAAGCGCTGCGTCACCGTGCATGGCGTGAAGGGCTTTGTGGCGCGGAATGTGTGCCCGGAGGATGGCACGAGCACTTACATCAACTCATCGCGCGATCAGGTGACGCACTTCGTGCATGGGCTGTGGCAGTATTATCACAGCCCGCTGCCGGATGAGCCAGTGAAGCAACAGATTCGCGTGATCCTCGCCGATGTGGCGGAGAGAATGATCGCATTTGTGACGCCGGAGAACGATTTTGATTTCTGTCGCGCGGATGGCACGCGCTGCCCGCTGGGCATCTGTCGCATGTGGAAGGTGCAGTCGCACGAGGCGGCGAGGTTGCCGATGATTTACGCGGCGGCGTGGGATGTGACGAAGAACGAGCGCTACCGCGAGCAGTGGCGAAAATACGCCACCGAGGCCATCGAGCAGTCAGCGAATCCCGGCGAGAACAAACCGGCCTATGCACTGCTGCAGATGCAGTGCTCGCTGGAGGCACTGCATGCTCTTGAGCCGGATGCGGACCTCAAAGCGCAAATCCACACGCACATGCTTCATGTTCGCGATCTGGCCGCGAAGCGCTTCACGAGCGTTTTGGGCCAAATCGCGAAAAAGAGCCCCGAGGACATGCGCATGCTCGGCCCTGACTGGCGCACGGTGCCGGAGTGGAAGGATCAAAAAGGCTATCCCAATCCGCAGTGGGGCCCGTTCCGTGAAATCTGGCATCTGACGCGTGAGGCAGGCGAATCCGCGCTCATTTTACTCATGGTCGAGTCGCCGACTCTCACCACAGAACAACAATCAGCGCTGCAAAAACTCCTCGGCAGCTTCGATTACACGCACAATGCGAGTTGCGGCCTCGTTTACCACCTCGCGGCGTATTGGAAGGCTCGGCGGCATGAGATGCTCCGTTGATCGAAATAGAACCGGACACCTCCGCGTTAGCAAGCCATGTCGAAAACCCTCTTCTGGCTGCTCCTGCTCCTTTCCACACCGTCGTTCGCTGCGGAGGCCATCTCACTTGGTGCCAGACGCGAGTTATTCGTCGATGATCATCTCATCGAATCGAAGAGCGGAGTGGAGCTGAAGCTGCACAAACCGCAGGCACAGGAGGTGGCGCTGGTGTGTGATGCGCCGTGGGAGGGAAACACCTCCGGCTACTTCACGTTGATCCAAGATGGGGATCTCTACCGCTGCTACTACCGCGGCACACATTTTGATGAGAAGCTCAAGAAGGGCACACACGAGGAGCTGACCTGCTACGCGGAGAGCCGCGACGGCGTCACCTGGACGAAGCCGAAGCTCGGCCTCGTCGAGTTTCAGGGCTCGAAGGAGAACAACATCATCCTCGTCGGCGCAGGCTGTCACAACTTCACGCCCTTTCTCGACACGAATCCAAACTGCCCGCCCGAGTCACGCTTCAAGGCGCTCGCCGGCACGGGCGACAACACCACCCGCAAGCAGAAGCCCAGCCTGCAAGCCTGGCACTCCGCGGATGGCGTGCGCTGGTCGCGGATGCGGCAGCAGCCGGTGATCGACGCGGGTGCGTTCGACTCGCAGAACCTCGCGTTCTATGACGCAGAGATCGGGGCTTACCGCGCCTACTGGCGTTACTTCACGGGAGGCTACACCGATGAGCGCGGCTGGAAGCCGAAAGGTGTCCGCGCGATTCGCACGGCTGTTTCCAAGAACTTTCTGAGCTGGGAAAAGCTCAACAACCTCGCCTACGGCCCGGATGCGCCCGAGGTGCAGCTCTACACGAACGCGGTGCGGCCCTACTTCCGCGCACCCCACCTGCTGCTGGGCTTTCCCACCCGTTACGAGGCGAAGCATGAGCAGGTGGAGCCGGTCTTCATGACCAGCCGGGATGGCGTGAACTTCAAACGCTGGGAGGAACCGCTCATCCCCATCACCGCGCCGAAGGATCGCGATGGCAACCGCAGCAACTACATGACGAACGGCCAGCTCCAGCTCCCCGGCAGCGACCGCGAGCTGTCTGTCTATGCCACCGAGGCCTATTACGCCGGTCCGGGCAGCCGCATCCGCCGCTTCACCTTCCGCATGGATGGTTTCGTCTCCGCCTCGGCTGAGAAAGGTGAACTCCTCTCCAAATCGCTCACCTTCACCGGATCGAAGCTCATGCTAAATCTTGTCAGCCAAGGTGAATCCCGCGTCGAGGTGCAGGACGAGGCTGGCAAGCCTCTGGAAGGCTTCACGCTCGCCGATTGCACTCCGCTGAAAGGTGACTTCATCGACCAAGCCGTGACGTGGAGAGGCGGCAGTCTCGAAAAACTCGCCGGGAAGCCCGTGCGCCTGCGTTTTCACCTCATCGAGGCCGATCTGTTTGCGATGCAGTTTGTCCGTTGAAGCCAAACTCTATCGTCATGAAGTCTCTCACATCCATTTCGCTGCTGGTCAGTGCTGTCTTCTGCCTGCTGCGAGCCGCGGACCCTCTCGACCGTCTGCCTCAGCCGTGGCAGGAGCCGGTGCATCGCATTTCGTTCGCGGAATACGAGGCCACGTTGAAGCATTGGGAGGCGAAGCATCCGGGTGTGTTTGAGTTCGAAAAAAGGGGTGAGTCGCATGACGGGCAGCCGGTTTATCTGGTGAAGATCACCGACTCCAGCGTGGCGGATGAGGACAAGCAGGTGGCGCTCGTTTCCGCGCTGCATGGCGGGCCGGAGCGCTCCGGCACAACGACGATTCTGCACCTCATCGAGCGGCTGCTGGACGATTCTGAGTTCTCAAAGGAGACGCGGAAAAAGCAGATCGTGCTGCTGGTGCCCATCGCGAATCCGTATGCGTTTTTCACCACCGACCGCTTTACGAACAAGGAGAAGATTGATCTCTACGATCCGCAGCTCAGCTACTGGGACCTGCCGAAGCTAAAACTGGCTGTTCCTGAGCGCACGCCGGAGCTGGCAGCCTTTCTCGGCATCGTGGATCAATATCGTCCGGAGGTGCATCTCGACCTGCATGGCACAGGCCTGCAAGCCTTCCCCGATGACAAAATGGGGGATCGCACCATGCGACAGGGCCAGACGATGTTTGAGATCAGCGCCTGCTCGTATTCGAACTGTGGCGTGCGCCCGTGGGACCCACGGGTCACGGAGGCGATGGTGCAGGCGGGCGTGGCGGCCGGCTTTGGCTCCGACCGCGCCGAGGCGGACGCGCAGCGCTGCTTCTACAATCCTGATCATGACGTGTTTCGCAGCCGCCTGTGGAATGCGCCGCGACCGCAGCGCTTCCGCACGATGTTTTATGGCTACATGAAGCATCACACGATGATCTCGACGACGGAGATCGGCTGGGAGCAAAGCGGCGTGGCGCGTGTGTGCGGCTTCCTGGCCCTGGGAAACAAACAGTGGGTGGATGAGCGCTTCACCGGGTATCCCGTCACCCGCGTGAAGGCGCGTGCGGGACGCTTTCTGACCGCGTATGGCCGCACCGCGGGAGAGCGCCGAGAGAGCCGCTGCGAGTTGTGGAACCGCCAGCCAGGCTTCGCCGATGGCATGATGTATCCCGAGTATGAAGGCCGTGCCACCTATGTCTGCGGTGTGACGCCCAAAGGCATCGCCGCGCTAGACAACGATCCGGCGAAGTTCCTCGCGAACCTCCGCACACTGCCCGGCGTGAATGCGGACCGCATTGAGCGCTTTGTGAAGCTGGGGCCGGAATACGAGTTCACCGCTGATCCGCGTGAGGTGAAGACTGGCAAACCGCTGGAGCATGGCATCGGCTTTCGCTTTCGTGTGCCGTATCGCTCCCCGGAGATTCTGGAGGTCGCGGTGAACGGCCACGCACTGCCCGTCAGCGCCATCGACGGCTATGAGGCGTGGTTTGCGGATGGCTACACGCAGGTGCAGGTCAATGTGCCGCCGGAGAAATCCCGCACGATGGACTTGTTCGTCATCACATGCGCCTACGATGGCAAAGAGAAGCGTCCCATCGGCTGGAAGCCGCCAGCAGAGGTCATGCGCCAGTTGCAATCAGAGAAAAAGCCATGAGAACGCTGATCTTCTTCCTCCTCGCATCCCCGCTGTGGCTCGCTGCGGGTGATGCACCTCGTCTCCGTGTGGCCGCGCTCGATTTCGAAGTCGTGCCGGACAAGGGTGGCATCACCGCCAGCAAGGTCGGCGCACTCGTCCGCGAGGTCGCCGGGCCGCTGCGCACCACGGTGACGTTGTTTGAAGACGGTGGCCGGCGTGTCTGCCTCATCACGCCGCACATGAACTCGCCGAAAGGCGCAAACATCAGCCCGCTGATCCGTCGCACGGCCGCGGAGGCGCTGAAGATGACGGTGGAAAATGTGCTGCTGATGCTTTCGCACAATCACACGGACTTCAATCTCGTGAGCAATCACATGGAGGCCTCGACGACCTATCGTCTCGCACCAGGTGAGCTGCCAGAGCCGCAGCTCGTGCCTGCGGGAAAGGACTTCCTGCAAAAGCTGACCGACACCGCCGCACAACTGCCTGCACGGCTTCAACCTGTGACCGTGTGGTGGGCCGTCGGCAGCGAGGGTCGCATCAGCTACAATCGCAAGGGCCGCCGCGCCGATGGCAGCACCTACCTGATGCGAGAGGAGGATCGCGACCTGATGGGCGCGGATTTCAAAGGCGATGTCGATGAACAGGCACCGCTGGTCGTGTTCAAGAATGAGCAAGGCGACGTCGTCACGGCCATCACGCACTTCACCGCGCATCCGGTGACCTGTTTTCATCCCGAAAAGCCCGTGGTCTTTGGCGACTGGCCGCAAGTGGCCTGCGAGCATCTGGCGCGGCATTTTTCTCCCGATGGCAAAGTCAGCGTGAGCTTCCTGCAAGGCTGTGCGGGAGATGTGAACTCGAAAGGCATGTTTCGCGGCGGCGTCGAGCTTTCGCGGAAATACGGTCGCATGCTCGCGGATAGCTACCTTGCCGTCTTGAACGACCTGAAGCCCTCGAAGCTCGATGGGCTCGATTTTGCCATCGAGAAGGTTCGTGTACCTCTCGCTCCATTGCCTTCGGAAGAGGTCTTGAAGGCGGAGATCGCCGAGATGGAGGATTTCATCCGTCGTGCGAAGGCTGGGGATGAAAACACGCGTGAATGTGTCGGCCAGAACTTCCCGAGCGAGCTCACACCCGCT
Organism: uncultured Prosthecobacter sp.; assembly: GCA_964452755.1. GTDB lineage: Bacteria > Verrucomicrobiota > Verrucomicrobiia > Verrucomicrobiales > Verrucomicrobiaceae > Prosthecobacter. The sequence goes on from CAYVQY010000008.1 coordinate 130,885, forward strand.
TACCGCGCCGCGTTGGTCGAGATGATTCTGCCGTGGAGCCGTTGGGCACTCGATCTGCGCACCACCGGCAAGGCGGACACCGTGCCGAAGTTTCTCGAAGTGGACATCCAAGTGCTGCGGATCGGCGATGTCGGCATCGTCGGCATGCCCTTTGAGCCTTTCCAAGGCATCGGCCGCCAGATCCGCACGGGCTCGCCGCTGCCGCTGGTGCTTCCCTGCGGCTACACGAATGTCTCCCACGGCTATCTCACCGATGGTCCGAACACCGGCGACCGGGAATACATGAGCGCCAACTACCGCTACAGCAAGTTCCGCCCGCCTTACGCCAAGCCCGCTGGCGATGTCATCGCTGTGCAGGCTCTCGAAACTCTTCACCGCTTCGTTAAACCCGAATGAACACCGCAAGTAATCGGGCCATTCCTGGCCCGTTCATGGATGAATCGGGGCAGGAATGCCCCGACTACCTTGTCGGCGCGAATGCGCAGATCGACCCCGGCGTGATCCTCGGCTATCGCTATCCTGGCGATTCGCAACCCACGCGCATTGGCGATCACGCCATCATCCGCAGCGGCAGCATTGTTTATGCGAACACGACCATCGGGCATCGCTTTCAAGGCGGGCATCAGGTGCTCATTCGCGGGGAGATCGAAATAGGCGACCGCTGCGTGGTGCATCACAAATGCACGCTGGAGGGCAGGCTCAAAATCGGCAACGGCGTCAAGATCATGGCGCATGTCTATGTGCCCAGTCGCACCACCATCGGCGACTTCGTCTTCATCGGTCCAGGCACCACGTTTTTAAACTCCAAGTATCCGATGCGCGAAGGCACGGTGCAGGGCCCGACGATTGAGGATCACGTCTGCATCGGCGGTGGCGTCACGATCTGCCCCGGTGTGCGCATTGGCCGCGGCAGCTTTATCGCCGCCGGAGCCGTGGTGAACAAGGACGTGCCACCCGGCACCCTGGCGATGGGCGTTCCGGCACGGCATCAGCCGCTGCCCGCCGGCATTTTGCCTGAAAACCTTCTGGAACAACTCCTGCCGCAGACCGATCTCTTCGGCGCACAGCACGACGACTCCTGGAAAACCGAAAACTGGCCCCAATCATGAAAAGCACCCTCACCGCCCTTCTTCTCGCCTCCACGCTCGCCTTCGCCGCTGATCCGGCACCACCCGCCACGCAGACCTGCCAGCCGGACAAACTTATCTCGGCGGAGAAGTTCGACCGTCCCGAGTCTTTCATCGACAAAAAGCAGCCAGGCACCGATGGCTGGCGCGGCGGCATCGGCACCTGGAGCATCAAGGATGGCGCGGCCTATGAGATTCAGGAAGCGCCGAGCAAGAACCGGCCGAACGGCCACGAGGCCGTGTGCGAGCACATCGTGGACCTCGGCGACTATGTCTTCACCGCCGAGTTCAAGCTCGGCCCGTCGCCGCAGATTGGCTTCGTTTGCCGTGATTCCAACCAGCCGAACCTCCATCAAGGCCGCGTGATGATCACGCCCACGGCCATCTGGATTCAAAAGATGAGCGGCATCGCCAAGGAGACGCGTCGTGAAGAACTCAAGCGCATCGAGGTTGCGGTCGATCCCAACACCTGGCATCGCATCACCGTCGAAGTGTGCGGCGATCACATGTTCGCAAAGATCGACGATCACGTCCTCGAAGCCAGCCACGAGCGCTTCAAGGACCGCAAAGGCAGAGTTGGCTTCGTCGCTCGGGCTGAGGGTGCCCAGTTTCGCAACGTGTCGCTGTGGAGCGCGAAAGCGAAGTGAGTGTGGTTGAGTCCTCTGGACTCATCAGAGCAGTCCAGAGGACTGCACCACATTGGACACTCACCAGCGCGGCACGATGGTCTTCACATAGTCGTGTTGATAGGCGTCTTGGTTTTCCCGAGTGATCGCGGGGGCTTTGGGATCGGAAATGGCGGCTTTCACATGGCGGACGATGATGCCGTGAAGATCGGGCTTGGCGGCGGCGGAGCGGATGCGGAGGTAGCTGAGGCCATTGAGGGTGCGGTGACGTAGTTTGTGAGTGGCGATGAGCTGATCATCGAGGCGCTGCTCGCATTCGCCGCGAGTGAGATCCCAACGGAGGGAAAGCGTGTGCCAGGCGTCGGATTTGGCGTCGTCGGTGGTCACGCGGGCTTGGAACATGGCGAGATCCTCGCCGAGGGTGTTGGAGGGATCGAAGAAGCGGTCGTTGAGGGAGAAGATCGCACCTTGTGAGCCAGCGGGCAGACGCAGTCGCACGGTGAGCTCGCCGCGCCAACCGTTGGGGAAGTTCCAGACGGCGGTGTCGGGTTCGTCTGGGTTGCGCACATGCAGGCTTTGTGTTCCTGGCTCATCCGGTGTGTCGATGAGGGTGCAGCCGATGCGTCGTGCACGCCACCAGCGTCTCGCGGGGCCGGCGTGCTGATAGACGGCCCATTGCGCGAGTCCGTCGTGAAAGTCGGTTTCGGCGGTGGTGGCCGTGATCCAGTCGGGATCGACGAGGATGGGATTGCGTCCGCCTTTGCCCTGGCCGGCGAGGACGACGATTTTGCCCTCATCCGTGAATGCGGCGAGCGGATAGGCGGTGCCGCGATCACCTGAGGCAGCGGGATTGTCGTTGCGGCGATGATCGAGGTAGATCTCGCGAAATCCCTGCCACGTGCGGCCATCATCATCGGAGATGGCGATGTGCAAGGCATCGCGTCCGCCATACACGCCCACACATTCGTGCTTGGGAGGCAGCTCGCAGTTGTTCCAAGTCAGCACGAGACGTCCATCGCGATGACGAAGCAGATTCGCCGGTCCGGTGGAGGTGCGGAAGCGCGAAGGCGCGGCGGCGGACCAGGTGTTGCCGTTGTCCTTGGAAAAGGATTCGTAGAGACAACCGGCCTGCGTGCGCATCAGCATCCAGATCGAGCCATCGCGCAGCTCTTCAAAGCAAGGCTCGCAGGCGCCTTCGTTCGAGCCGTTGTAGCCTTCGTAGCAAGGGGAGGTGAGCTTTGAGGCACTGAGCTGCCAGCTCGCCCCGCCGTCGTCGGAATACTCGATCACGGTCTCGTGGCGCCCCGTGGGCGGCACGGCCTTGGCATGCTGCAGAAGGCTGCCATGCGGCACCAGCAGCCGCCCGCTCGCGAGTCGCTGATATTCCATCTGCGAGCCATTGTAGCCGCGCCAGGTCCGCACCGGCTCGGAAACGGCCTGCGCATTGCCCTGGCGATACCACACATCGAGGTGCATCGGCAGGCCAATGCGTGCCGCGTCCTCTTTGCTGTGCTTTTTCGCCTTCACCGTGATGCTGCGGACAGTGCCATCGGCTGAGAGCAGCGTCTGCGTGTTGTTCAGCAGGCCGCTGTCGATGAGCGCCTTCGATTGGGCGAGACTTTCGGGCAATGCAGGCTGCAGCGTGAGCCTTTCGCCCTTCGCATCGGGTAGTCGAAGTGGCTCAGCGCTCGGGGCGTAGGGATTGTAGAAGCAAAAGCTGCCGTCCTCGCGTCGCAGGATCGCAAACCCCGAACGCGTGCCGCTCGGCGCGGTGGGATCATGGCCCGCGTCTTCGAGAAAAAGCATGCGCGGCGGCTCAGCGGCTTCGGCCAAGCCGCTGAGGATGCAAAACGCCAGCATGGCGCGTGGAAGGAAGAGGTTCATAATTGGATGATTCAAGAACGCGGCGAGATGTTGAGTCTGTGCCGGTCATCTGGATCAAAAAAAACCAGTCTTCATGAAAAAGCTCCTTCTGCTGCTCTTTGGCGGCTTGTTCTTCGTCTCCATGGGCGTCGCGCAAACCACCATGAACCACGCCAACGCCCTCTCCGCCTACATCGAGGCCCTAAACACGCATTCGTGGGATGATATCGCGCCACATGTCGCGGAGGACGCTGTGTTCATCTTCACCGAAGACACCTTCACGGGTCACGCCGCCGCCAAAGCCGCTTTTGAAAAGACCTTCGCACTCATTCAAGACGAGCAGTTCAGTCTGCACGACATCGTGTGGACCGTGATCACCGATGACGTGGCCGCCTGTCGCTATGAGTTTCGTTGGAAAGGCCTCATCAGCGGCCAGGAAGCCTCCGGCGGCGGCCGCGGCACCACGATCTTGCGCAAGATCAACGGCCGCTGGCTCATCGCTCACGAACACCTCGGCCCTTATGCGCGAAAATGACTCCACGTCCTCCCACGCATGGGTTTGTTTTCGCCACAGATTCAGGAAAACCGCAGATTTGTTCTCCGCCGGAATTCTGTGGCTTTCCTGAACCTGCGGCAATCAACCATGAGGATTCAATCCTGGCATTTTTTCCACCAGCCCCCTACCCTCATCACCTCACCCCTTTCACTGAACCATGAAAACACCAGAAACATACCCGGTTTCCTCCCGCCGCCATTTCGTCAAACAATCCGTCGCCGCAGGCCTCGGCATCAATTTCCTTCCCGCCTACCTGACCAGCGCACGAGCAGCGGACAATCCGAAGCTGCCGCCTAGCCGCCGCATCAACCTGGGCTGCATCGGCGTCGGTGGCCGTGCGGGCAGTGTCATTCCGGGGCTGACTGCGGCCGGCGATGCCACGCCGGTTGCGTTCACGGATGTGGACTTTGTCGCGGCGAGAGGCCTTGAGAAAAACCTGAAGGCCTTCCCGGACGTGAAGCGCTTCAGCGACTTCCGTGAGATGCTCGACAAGATGGGCAAGGACATCGACGCTGTCAGCGTGGTCACGCCGGACCACACGCACTTCACCGCCGCGATCAGCGCGATGGCGCTCGGCAAGCATGTGTATGTCGAGAAACCGCTGACGCACACCTTTGAAGAGGCGGCGATCCTCATGCGTGCGGAGAAGAAGTTCAATGTGGTCACGCAGATGGGCAACCAGGGCCACACCTCCGCCGGCGCGGAGCAGTTCAAGCAGATGCTCGCTGCGGGCATCGTCGATGACATCGTGAAGATCGATGCGTGGAAGTCGCCTTCGCTGTGGTTCATGAACGCGGAGGAGCGTGCGCTCGTGAAGGGCTATCCGCCCGGAGAGCCGAAGCCCGAATCCCTGAACTGGGATCTCTGGTGCGGCCCGCAGGAAGTGAAGCCCTTCAGCAAGATGTATCACCCGTTCAACTGGCGCGGCTTCCACCTCTATGGCGGCGGCATGTTTGGCGACTGGGGCGCGCACATCATCGACTTCGCGCACGACAATCTGAAGCTCGGCCTGCCAACGCGCATCACCCCGATCGCGCTCGCCGATTACAATCAAATCAGCTACCCGCTGAGCTCCGACATCGTTTTCCAGTTCCCGGCCCGTGGCGAAAAAATGCCCGCCGTGGAACTGCACTGGAAAGCCGGTGGCGACACCAAGATCGAAATCGCGGAGAAGTTTGGCGATCCAGGCCCGGACGGCAAAATCACGATTCCGAACCCCGGCAACACCGGCTCCCTGCTGCATCGCAAGCAGGGCGACTACCTCGTCCAACGCGGCTCGCATGACCGCCATTCGCTTGTCTATCCGCGCGCCAAGATGGTCGAGTTCAAGGAGGCGATGGCCCTGCATCCGACGAAGTGCAGCCATCAGGAAAGCTTCATTCAGGCCTGCCTCGGCAATGGCAAAACCGAGTCGCCTTTCAGCGTCGCCGGAGTGCTCACGCAGGTCTTGAACCTCGGCACCATTGCCGAGTATCTGAACGTCGATCTTCAGTTCGACCCGCAGACGAAGCGCTTCATCGGCAACGAAGAGGCCAACGCCCGTCTCGCCGGCCCGGCCCCACGCGCCGAGTGGGCTGATTGCTACAAACTGGCCTAAGCTGTAGTGCCTGCATTTTGGCCGCGAAAAACGTCGTGATCTAAAATCAATGAGGATCCTTGATCACCGCACCTCAAATCATGATCTCTGATTGCGGGGCATGTTTGAAGCGTTGATTGACGGTCATGCGCTCTCGTCTCACTCTAATCGCCTTCGCGTTCCTTTGCGGTCAATCGCTCGCACAGGACATCATCATCTATGGCGGCACGCCGGGCGGCATTGCCTCGGCGATTGCGGCGGCGCGGATGGGCAGTGAGGTGACGCTGGTCGAGTATCACGGTCACATCGGCGGCATGACGACGAGCGGACTCGGCAAGAGCGACATCGAAAATCGGGAGAAGATCGGCGGCCTCTTCAAGGAGTTCATCGCGGGCGTGCAGCAGCACTACGTGACGACCTACGGTGCCGATGATGAGAACACGAAGCTCTGCCACGACGGCTACTACGCGGAGCCGCACGTGGCGGAGGCCGTGCTCGAGACGATGCTCGCCAAGGAGCCGAAGATCACCGTATTGAAGGGCTGGCGGCTCAAGTCCGCGCAGGTGGAAGACCGGAGGCTCACGGGCATCACGATCCTGAATCGCCAAACAGGCGAGGAGCGATCTCTGAAGGCCAAAGTGTTCATCGACGCAACCTACGAGGGCGATTTGTATGCCGCCGCCGGAGCGCGTTTTCGTCTTGGACGTGAATCGCGGGATGAATTCGACGAGCCGCATGCCGGTGTCGTTTACTTCGACTACCAGACGCACGAGTTTCTGCCCGGCACCACGGGCAAGGCAGACGCCGATCTGCCGGCCTACACCTACCGGCTGTGTTTGACGAAGGATCCCGCCAACTCCCACCGGCTCACGCATCCGCCACCCGATTACGACCGAGCTAACTATCTCGGCTACTTCGATGATCTCAAAGCAGGACGACTCGCAGGTCCGAAAGTGTTCAAGCCGGGCCGTGGCTACAATCCCGCGCACTTCGACACGCTTGTGCGCGCCTTGTCCGTCACTGATATTCCGAACGACAAGACCGACGTGAACATCAATCCGCGTCCGCTCGGCTTTCCGTTTCCGGAGGAGAATCGCGGTTACATCGAAGGCGACGACGCCACGCGCCAGCGCATCGCCATGCGACATCGCAATCTCACACTTGGCCTGATCTGGTTCCTACAAAACGATCACGAAGTGCCGGAGACGCATCGCAAGCTTGCCAATGAGCTGCAATTCTCCAAAGACGAGTTCACGGACAACGATCACTTCCCCTGGCAGCTCTACGTGCGCGAAGGCCGTCGGGTCGTCGGCGAATACACGCTCACCGAGCATGACATCACCGGCAAAGGCCAGGCGCCGAAGCATCACGACGACAGCATCGCCGTGGGCGAGTTCCCGATCGACAGCTTCCCCGCCCGCAAGCGCCAGAGCGGTGACACCATCGTGCTCGAAGGATACCTCGGCATGCTCGATTACATCACGCGGCCCTACGAGATCCCGTATCGCATCCTGATTCCGGAGAAGATCGACGGATTGATCGTCCCCGTCGCCGCCAGCACCACGCACGTCGCTTTCTCCAGCATCCGCATGGAACCCACGTGGATGGCGCTCGGTCAGGCCGCGGGAACCGCCGCGCATCTCGCCATTCAGGGCAACGTCGAGCCGCGCAAGGTGCCGATGAGCACCTTGCAGACACTTTTGAAACAACACGGCCAGGTCATCCGACACCAATAGCGCTTCGACGGGCAATGGCCCCGCCTTTTGTGCAACACGCCGGTTTGGATCAAGAATGGACACACGCGCTTCATGAATCGGCATCGACTGGGTCAAGACTTGGGGATAGACGGCGGGCAAGTGGGTTCGTTGACAAGGGACAATGATTCAAAATTTTACTCGCCAACGAAGGCGCACCACGCTCAGCGGACGCGTTTGCCTGCTTCTCGCACTGATGGGCGGCTCCCTGCAGGCGCAACCGACCAACGTGCTCTTCATCGCCGTCGATGATCTGCGCGTGGAGCTCGGCTGCTACGGCAGTGCGCATGTGAAATCACCGAACATCGACCGCCTGGCCGCGGCTGGGACCGTTTTCGAACGCGCCTATTGCCAGCAGACGGTGTGCAATCCCTCGCGCGCCTCCATGCTCACCGGCATGCGGCCTGACACGCTGCGCGTCTGGGATCTGCCCACGCATTTTCGCGTTCACAATCCCAACGCGGTCACGCTGCCGCAGATGTTCATGCAGAACGGCTACCACGCCCAATGCGTCGGCAAGATCTTCCACAACTGGCGGCAGGACGAGTGGAAGGGCGACGAGGCCTCGTGGAGCGTGCCGTCCGTGCTGCACTACGCGAATCACGGAGCGGACAAGCCGCAGGTGGTGGGCAAGGTGCCGCCCAATCTCGCCTCCGGCAGAGCGGGCATCCAATGCCGCGACGTGCCGGACAACGCCTACTACGACGGCCGCGTGGCCGAGACGGCGATTCGCGCGATGGGGGAACTGAAGCGGCAAGGAACACCGTTTTTCTTCGCCGTCGGGTTCTGGAAACCGCACACGCCCTTCAATGCGCCGAAGAAGTATTGGGACCTCTACGATCGCGCCACGCTGCCGCTGCCCGGGCGCGTGATCGCACCGGAAGGCGTGCCGGAGATCGCGCTGGCGGGCTGCTCGCGCTACACGGGCGCTGCGGATTCGGAAATGCTGCGCGAGATGCACCACGGACATCTCGCCGCGATCAGCTACCTCGATGCGCAAATCGGCAGGGTCCTCGATGAACTGGATCGGCTGGGCCTGCGAGAGAGCACGCACATCGTGTTTTGGTCGGATCACGGCATTCATGTCGGCGAGCACGGACTGGTGAACAAAACCACCGCCTTCGAGATCGACGCGCATGTGCCGATGATCATCGCGCCCGCCGCTGCGGCCCATGGACAGCGCACGCGGGCGCTGGTGGAGCTGCTGGACGTTTATCCCACGCTCGCCGAGCTCTGCGGGCTCAAAGCACCCGCCGAGATCGAAGGAGTGTCGCTGGTGCCGCTTTTGAAAAATCCCGCACAGCAGGTCCGACGCGTCGCGATGACTCAAACACCGCGCCCGAACTACCCGAAGGGCGAACTGCCCGAATCCATGGGCTACACCATCCGCGACGAGCGATGGCGCTACACAGAATGGCGCGATTTTAAGGCGGGCAAGGTGCTGGCCGCCGAACTCTACGATCACGAAACCGATCCCGGCGAGACGGTCAATCTGGCTGATCATTCAGAGCATGCCGCCGCCAGGGAGCAGATGGCGGGGGAACTCAAAACGCGTCTGAAAAACGGAGCGCTGGAGGTGCAGCGATGATGAAGGCGTGTCTCGTTATTCTGGCGCTCGCCGTTTCGCCGCCTCTTGGCGCGGCACCGCCGAACATTGTGCTCATCGTCGCGGACGACCTCGGTTACGGCGATCTCGGCTGCTACGGCAGCGAGGTGCGTCACACGCCGCACATTGACGCGCTGGCGTCGGCGGGCCTGCGTTTCACCGACTTTCATTCCGGCGGCGCGATGTGCAGTCCCACTCGGGCCTCGCTGCTGACCGGGTGCTACCCGCAGCGCTTCGGCGCGCAGTTTGACAGCGCACTTTCCGGCGAGAAAGACCGTCACCTCGGCCTGCCGCTCGCCGCCGTCACCATCGCGGAGCTGCTGAAGGTGGAAGGTTATGCCACAGCCTGTTTCGGCAAGTGGCACCTTGGTTATCAGGCGCCGCTGCTGCCGATGAATCAGGGCTTTGACGTGTTTCGCGGTCTGGTCTCCGGCGATGGCGACTTTCACACGCATGTGGACCGCTCCGGCAACGAGGACTGGTGGCACAACGACACGCTGACGATGGAATCCGGCTACACCACGGACCTGCTGACCCGCCATGGCATCGACTTCATCCGGGCGCATCGGGACAGGCCCTTCTTTCTCTACCTGCCGCACCTGGCCATTCACTTTCCCTGGCAGGGACCGCAGGACCCGCCGCACCGGCGGAAGGGAACGAGCTACCAGCAGGAAAAGTGGGGCGTCATTCCCGATCCGTCCAACGTCGCCCCGCACGTCAAAGCGATGGTCGAGGCGCTCGATCGCTGCGTCGGTGAGCTGATGGCCGCGCTTCGCGCCGAAGGCGTCGCGGACAACACTCTCGTCATTTTCACCTCCGACAATGGCGGCTACCTGAGCTACTCGCCCAACTTCCGCAACATCTCCAGCAACGGCCCGTTTCGCGGCCAGAAGATGGACTTGTATGAAGGCGGGCACCGCGTGCCGATGATCGTCTCCTGGCCCGGCAGGATCGCCGCCGGTGTCACGGAAGCGACGACGCACAGCAACGACCTGCTGCCGACGCTGGCAAAGCTCGCCCATGTAAAAACCCTGCCGCCAAAATGCGACGGCGCGGATCTCACGCCGCTCATCTTGCGCGGTGAAGCCGTGGTCGAAAGGAAGCTCTTCTGGCGCACCGGCAAGCAGAAGGCCGTGCGCAGCGGACCGTGGAAATGGTGCCTTACCGGCAGAAAGACCGAGCTTTTCAACCTCGACCAGGATCCGGGCGAAGAGAACAACGTAGCCCTGCAGCATCCTGAAATCGTCCAGACTCTCGGCGCCGCCTGGGACGCCTGGAACGAAGAAGTCAACCACACCGCCGCCCGCCACGTCCCATGAGATTTTTGCTTTTTACCCTGCTCCTCCTGTCCGCGACACCGCCGCTCCATGCGGCTCCGCCGAACATCATTTTCATCCTCGCCGACGACCTCGGCTACGGCGATCTCGGCTGCTACGGACAGAAGCACATCGCCACGCCGAACATCGACCGGCTCGCGGCGGAGGGCATTCGCTTCACGCAGGCCTACGCGGGCGGTTCCGTCTGCACGCCGTCGCGCAGCGCCCTGATGACCGGTTTGCACGGCGGTCACACGCCGGCGCGCGACAATGTGCCGCACTACCCGACCTACCTCGATGACGAGGACGAGACGGTGGCGGAGGTTTTGAAGACGGCCGGCTATCGCACCGGGGGCATCGGCAAGTGGTCACTCGGCGATGCGGGCACGCCGGGCGCGGCTTTGAATCAGGGCTTTGACCACTGGTTCGGCTATCTCAATCAGGATCACGCGCACTACTACTACACCGAGTATCTCGATGCCGATGCCGGCCGCCGCGAGCTGCCCAACAACGCCGTCACACGCGAGCACTACAGCCACGACCTGATGACGGAGAACACGCTGAAATTCATCCGCGACGCCAAAGACACGCCCTTCTTTTTCTACGCCGCCTACACCGTGCCGCACTTCTCCTCGCACGATGAAGATCCCGATGGACTGGCCGTGCCTTCGACGGAGCCGTACTCGGATCGCCCGTGGCCGGAGAAAGCGAAGAAATATGCCGCCATGGTACACCGGCTGGACCGCGATGTCGGCCGCATCCGTGCGCTGATCGACGAACTCGGCCTCGCGGAAAACACGCTGGTGGTGTTCTCCAGCGACAATGGCGGCCACTCGACGGTGTGGAAGGATTTTCAAACCAGCGGACCGCTGCGCGGCTACAAGCGCGACCTCTACGAAGGCGGCATCCGCGTGCCCTTCATCGCCCGCTGGCCCGGCACGATCCCCGCAGGAAAAGTGAGCAATGAGATGATCGCCTTTCAGGACATGCTGCCCACATTCGCCCACCTCGCCGGGGCAAAGACACCCGCCGATCTTGACGGCATCGATGTGACCGCAGCTCTCAAAGGCGACGCGCTCACAACGCCTCACGAGGCGCTCTACTGGGACTACGGCCACTGCCGCCCCTTCTACGACCAGGCCGTTCGCCTCGGTGACTGGAAAGGAATCCGGCTCGGGAAAGAGAAGGGGCGCATGCAGCTCTACGATCTGGCCACGGACCCCGGCGAGACGAAGAATGTTGCTCAAGATCACCCTAAAGTCGTCGCCCGGATCACCGCCATCATGGACCAGGCCGTGACGCCGAACGCGCGTTACCCCATCGGTCAGGTTTACAAAGGCGGCGCCATCTGGCTGGCCGCGAATCATCATCCCTCCCAGTCCAAGCTGCCGCCGCTCGCCAAACCGGGCGACGACGGTTACCTGAGCGCGGAGTTCATCTTTGATCCGAAGGACGCGCCCACACCCCAGTGCCACTCATCGTCCCTCGTCGAACTGCCCGACGGCCAACTGGCCGCCACCTGGTTCGGCGGCACCAACGAACCGCACATCGACAACTCGATCTGGTTCTCACGACAGGTGAACGGCAAGTGGCAGAAGCCGACCGAGGTCGTTGATGGCTCCGAAGGTGAAACGCAGGATCACCGCACCGGCAATCCGGTGCTGTTTCAGCCGAAGGACGGCCCGCTGCTCCTTTTCTACAAAGTCGTGCCGCTGAAAAACGGCCGCGCCAGCAACTGGTGGGGCATGATGACCCGCAGCGAGGACGGCGGGCAAACATGGGCCGCGCCGTGGAAGCTCGGCACGGATGCCAGGCTCGGCAGCTCGCCGCACCTGCTCGGTCCGGTGAAGAACAAACCGCTCCAGCTCGCCGACGGCACCCTCGTCTGTCCCAGCAGCACCGAGCACGACGGCTGGCGCGTTCACTTCGAGTTGACGCGAGATTTTGGCAAAACGTGGGAGGTCATCGGCCCCATCAACGACGCGAAGAATTTCAACGCCATCCAGCCGAGCATCCTCACCTATCCCGATGGCCGCTGGCAGATCCTGTGCCGCAGCCGGGAGGGCGTCGTGGCGCAGAGCTGGTCGAACGATGCCGGCAAAACCTGGGGCCCGTTCTCCGCGACCGCCCTGCCCAATCCGAATTCCGGCACCGACGCCGTCACGCTTGCCGACGGTCGCCAGCTCATCGTTTACAACCACACGCTCAAGCGCGCCCCCTTTCCTTCAGGCCGCAGCATGCTCAACATCGCGCTTTCCACCGACGGCAGTAAATGGACGCCCGTTCTCACCCTCGAACAGCAGAAAGGCGAGTTCTCCTACCCCGCCATGATTCAAACCAGCGACGGCAAAGTCCACATCACCTACACCTGGAAACGCGAGAGCATCAAACACGTCGTCCTCGATCCCGCAGCCCTATGAAACGCCTCCTCCCTCTGTTGTTTCTTTCCGCCGCCCTGCGTCTCGGCGCGAGCCCCAACGTCCTCTTCATCGTCGCCGACGATCTCAACTGCGCAATCTCGCCCTACGGCGATCCGGTGGCCGTGACGCCGAATTTGGAGCGCCTGGCGAAGCGCGGTCTGGTGTTTGAGCGCGCCTACTGCCAGCAGGCCGTGTGCAATCCCTCACGCGCATCGTTTTTGACCGGACTGCGGCCGAACACGACGGGCGTGGACGATTTGAGCAAGTGGTTCCGCGACTCGGCGAAGGGCGGCTCCACGCTGGTCACGCTGCCGCAGCACTTCAAGAATCACGGCTACTTCTGCCAGGACATCGGCAAGATTTTTCACAACATGGGCGACACGAAGGACCGCCGCTCGTGGTCGATCGACGAGGTGCTGTTTGAGGGCAGTCACGCTGACGACACGATCTTCAAAAACGAGCCGCCCCGGCCAGGCGAAGTGAAGCCGAGCTACAAAGCGCCGGTCACCGAGGCTCACGACGTGCCGGACACCGCGTATCGCGACGGGCAGATCGCCAACCTCGCCGCCGCCGCGCTGCGTGATCATCCCGCGGATGGCCAGCCCTTCTTTCTCGCCGTCGGTTTCTGGCGGCCGCATCTTCCCTTCGTCGCGCCGAAGAAGTACTGGGATCTCTACGATCCCGCCGCGATCCCGCTGCCAGTGGCTCCCGCCCGGCCGGAAAGCGTGCCCGAAATCGCGATGCATCCCTCAAAGGAGATTCACGGTTACGGCCTCGTCCCGCAGGACCGCGAATTTACGGAGAGCGAGATTCGCCATCTCCGGCACGGCTACTATGCCTCGATCAGCTTCATGGATGCGCAGCTCGGCGAAATCCTCGACGCGCTCGACGCCGGCGGTCATGCCGAAGACACGATCATCGCCTTCACCTCCGACCACGGCTTTCACATCGGCGAGCACACCCTGTGGGGCAAGACCTCGAACTTCGAACTCGACGCCCGCGTACCGCTGATCATCGCATCGCCCGCCCATCCGGCGGGTCACGGCAAAAAGACCCAAGCGCTCGCGGAGCTCGTGGACCTTTATCCCACGCTCACCGAGCTGGCGGGCATCCATGGCGATGCCTCGAAGCGCCTGGAAGGTGCCAGCCTCGCGCCCGTGCTCGCCGATCCGGCCGCCGCCGTCAAAGACGCAGCCTTCACGCAGCACCAGAGCCCGTTTTACGGCCCGCCGTCGAAGTGGGTCGCCTGGGGCTACTCCGTCCGCACGCAGCGCTGGCGCTACACCGAGTGGCGAAACATCCAAACCGGCACGGTGATGGATCGCGAGCTCTACGATCACCAGGCCGATCCACATGAGACGCGCAATGTCGTCGGCATTCATCCCGACGCCGTTCCGGCGCTCACGGAGAAAATTGGTTCCCAATTCGGGCGCGCCAAGTAATGCTGCTGTCATGATGACGCGATCATTGTTCTCGCTCGGGGTAATGTTTTGCGGCGCTTTGGCGGCGGCTGATCCGCCCCCCAAGCCAAACATCGTCATGATCGTCGTGGACGATCTGAACGACTGGGTGGGCTGTCTCGGTGGACATCCGCAGACGATCACGCCGAATATCGACCGCCTCGCGCAGCGTGGCGTGCTGTTCACGAATGCGCACTGCGTCACGCCCTTGTGCGGCCCTTCACGCACCTCGGTTTTCACAGGACTGCGGCCGACCAGCACCGGCATCTACGACAACGCGGTGTGGTTTCGCGATGTCGAACGCCTGAAAGCCATTCCCACACTGCCGCAGTCTTTGCAGGCCGGAGGCTACAAGACCATCGCCATGGGCAAGCTCTTCCACACGAGCATCGAGAACGGCCAGCCGACATCCGAATTCCAGCACGTGGCCAGGCATCTATGGGCGGACTATGGCCCTTTTCCCGATGAACCGTTCAATTACAGGGACCCTGTGTTTCGCCTGCGCGACTGGGCCGCGTGGCCTCCAACCGATGAAGAAAACTGCGACCACATCATCGCATCACGCGCCGTCGAGTTTTTGGCGAAGCCTCGCGAAGAACCATTTTTTCTCGCGGTCGGCTTGTTTCGACCCCATGCGCCGTTTTACGCCGCGCCGAAGTGGTATGACATGCACCCACGTGAGTCGGTAATCCTGCCGCCTGCCAAGGAGAATGACCTCGACGATGTGCCGCAGAGCTCGAATATCATGACACAGTCCTTCGATCCCGAGTGGGTTCGGGCGAACGGCAAGGCTCCTGACCTTGTGCAGGCCTATCTCGCCTGTGTGAGCTTTGTGGACTCGCAGGTGGGGCGTGTCGTCGATGCCATCGATTCGAGTGCGCAGCGCGACAACACGATCATCGTGCTGTGGAGCGACCACGGTTTTCACCTCGGCGAGAAGCAGCACTTTGGCAAAACCACCCTCTGGGAACGGGCCTCGCGTGTGCCTCTCATTTTTGCCGGTCCCGGCATCGCCAAAAATGCGCGGTGTGCCCGGCCGGCGAGCCTGTTGGACTTATACCCCACGCTCATCGCACTTGGCGGCTGCGTCGGCCACTCCGATTTGAGCGGGGCCGATCTTACACCTCAGTTGCGTGACCCGAATTCCGAAAAGTCATCGCCTGCTGTCATCACCTACCTGCACGGCAACCACGCCGTGCGCAGCGAGCGCTGGCGCTACCTCCGCTACGCTGACGGAGCAGAAGAACTCTACGACATGCAGGCCGATCCCAACGAGTGGACGAACCTCGCTCCTGATTCTTCGAAAGCGGCCATCATCGCCGAACATCGCCTTTGGCTTCCAAGGCATGAGTCGGCACCGCAACAGCGGAAAGCGAAGGGGAAAGCCAAAACCAAGAATCCATGAACCGACGCCTCATCTTCGTTCTGCTGTTCCTCGCATCAAGCGTGATGGCCGCGCCGCCAAACGTGATCGTCATCCTGGCCGACGACATGGCGATCGGCGACATTTCTGCCTTTAACAAGGGCATCACGCGCACGCCGACCTTGGACAGGCTGATCTCCGAGGGTCTGTGGTTTGAGCGAGGCTATTCGGGCTCACCCGTTTGCGCACCATCGCGTGCGGCCTTGCTGACGGGTCGTTATCCGCATCGCACGGGTGTCGTTTCACTCACGCTGAGCACCGAACCGTTGTTGACGCGGTTGAAGCGTGATGAAACAACCATTGCTGATGTCTTCGCAGCAAACGGTTATCGCACTGGTCTTGTCGGCAAATGGCACACCGGCCTCGGCGAGGGCTACGGTCCCGTCGCACGCGGGTTTCAGGAGGTCGCGGTGTTTCATGGATCGGACAACGGCGGCTACAACCGCTACATCCTCCACACCGACGACCGCATGGAGGAAAAACCGCGACCGCAGGACACTTACCTGACCGACGAATTGAACCGGCGCGCCATCGCCTTCGTGCGACGACACGCCGCGGAACCTTTCTTTCTTCATCTCGCACACTACGCGCCGCATCGGCCGCTGCAGGCACCTGAGGAAGCCATTCAGCCTTATCTGAAAGCGGGTTTCGAGCGCGAAGTCGCCACCATCTACGCGATGATCGAGATCATGGACCGGGGCTTGGGAGAGTTGATGAGCACGCTCGAAACGCTTGGCCTGCGCGAGCGCACGCTGGTGATCTTCGCCAGTGACAACGGCCCGGACATGCTGGTGCCAAAGCGGTTCAACATGAATCTGCGTGGCAGCAAGTACACCGTCAACGAAGGCGGCATCCATGTGCCCTTCATTCTACACTGGCCGGGCAAGATCCGGCCTGGCACACGATCTGACATCGTTCACTTCACCGATGTGTTGCCGACCTTGGTCGAAGTCTGCGGATTGAAGCACACGCCCGCGCTGCCGCTCGACGGCCGCAGTTTTGTCGCGCTGCTCAAGAAGGATGGCAGCTTCGCTTCGCCGCAACGTTTCTGGCAATGGAACCGCCATGAGCCCAACTACACGCACAACGCCGCCATGCGCGACGGACCGTGGAAGCTGGTGAAGCCCTTCGTGACCAAGGACAAGATCAAGGGCGACTCCGATGCGCCGCTGCAGCTCTTCAACCTCGACAGCGATCCCACCGAAAGCACCGATCGCGCCGCCAAAGAACCCGAGCGTCTCAAAAACATGCGCGAATCACTCAACCACTGGAGCCGTGAAGTCGAACGCGACCGCACCCGGTAGCTTCGATTGGCAATCGAAGCCGAAAGACCCCAACCGATTCGATTGCCAATCGAATCTACTGCTCATGCGAATCTCCCTCTTTGTTTTCATCAGCCTTGCTTCATCGCTCATCGCGTCGGGGACGGCGGCTCCACCCAACATCGTCTTCATTCTCTCCGACGATCTCGCGTGGAGTGATCTCGCCTGCTACGGCCATCCGTATCATCACACACCGAATCTGGATCGACTCGCGGCGCAGGGCATGCGCTTCTCGCAGGCGTATGCACCGGCGCCGATCTGCTCGGCGTCACGCGCCGCCATTCTCACCGGCAAAACTCCGGCGCGGCTGCACTTCGAGTTTGTCACCAAGGACAAGGCCGGACAGCAGAACCTCAAGCAACCGCTCCAGTCACCGCCCTACACGCTGAATCTGCCATTACAGGAGACGACCCTCGCGGAAGTGCTCGCACCTGCGGGTTACAGGACCGGCTTCTTCGGCAAGTGGCATGTGAGCCAGCATTATCAGGGTTATCTCGGCTGGTCGCCGACGCATGGTCCGATGCAGCAGGGCTTCGCCGAGGGCTCGAGTGAGTTTGGATCGCATCCGTATGGCTACAAGGCCCATCCGGAACTCAAGAGCACGCCTGTCGCTGACGGTACGTTCCCCGACGACGCGCTGGCGGATGCGGCACTGGGCTTTTTGCGCAAGCATCGCGACGAACGTTTCTTCCTCTACCTCTCGCAATACTACGTCCATGATCCGGTGTACAGCCGCTGCCGGTGGTTGATCGAAAAGTATCGTGCAAAGCTGCCTAAGGACGCACCGCCCGTGCGTGCGGCCTACGCGGCGATGGTGGAGACGCTGGATCATCAAGTCGGCCGCGTGCTGGACGAACTCGACAAGCTCAAGCTGACCGACAACACGCTCATCGTCTTCATGTCCGACAACGGCGGTCATCCCGACTACACCGCCAACGCGCCACTGCGCGGCAGCAAATGGAACCTCTACGAAGGCGGCATCCGCGTGCCATTCATCCTGCGCTGGCCTGAACATGTTCCAGCGAATAGCACATCCAGCACGGTCGTGCATGGCTGTGATCTGCTACCGACGTTATGCGCGGCTGCAGATGTCAAATTGAACGCCGCCGAGCACGACGGAGTGAGTCTGCTTCCAGTCTTTAAAGCTCCCGGAGCGTCACTGAAGCGTACTCGCCCGCTCCTCTGGCACTTCCCCTATTACCATCCCGAGAAAGCCTTCGCGAAAGCACCCGCAAAAATCGGTGTAGCTGATTTCGTAATGAGTCAGACGCGTCCGCATTCGGCGATTCGTGTGGATGACTGGAAACTGATTCGTTTCGACGAAGACTCCCGCGTCGAACTCTACGACTTAAAAAGTGACCCGGCTGAGCAAACCAATATGGCGACAGTAAAGCCCGAAGTCGCAGCTCAACTGCATGCGCTTCTTGACGAAGAACTCAAAGTCCACCACGCCCGCTTCGCGCAACCAAAGCGGTAACGATCAATAGAGTTCCGCCGCTTCCTCAAGGTAGCGCTTTCGCACCGCCGCAAACACGGCTTGCCATTTCGGAAAGAGGTGATTAAATATGCACCGTGAACATCAAGCCACGCCAGACCAACCTTTCCGCCATCAAGGCTGAAAGCAGAAAGGTCATGCCGACGTGCCACCGGCTCGCGGCCAGCCGGGCTTAAGCGGGCAGCTCATAAGTTGAGACTGCCCGCGCTTATCGCAGGGTAACAATACCTGCTTTGCACGCCCGACCCACGTCCAAAGGACGTGAGCCCCCTACTCAGGATTCATCGTCCTGCCGCATCTATGCGTTTGTGTTTCCGCACATGCCAGGGTGTTCCGTGCCTGCATAGCAGGCCTCATTCCCCTCTAAATCATCTCAATCTCTGAACTTATTATGAAGCTAGTTGAACATTTTTTGAAACGCGAAGACAAGCCTGTCCAAGTTGGCAGCGCTTTGCTCCTTGAACGCCCCTTGTGGCGTGTCACCTGCGTCCTCCACCGGCAGGAAATCTTCGGGAAGGTTTCCATGGAGACCCGCTACGAAGTGACGGCCGGCGATGAGGAGGAGGCACGGCGCTCCGTGCGTTCCTTCGTGACTCATTCAAAGCCCCAACATTCCATCGGATCCATTCGTGCTGTGCGCGCTCAACGCGCTCGCCCTCTTTGAACGTCACGCATGTCTTCTTCGAACCAATACCACACCCCAACACGCAGCCTGATGACTCATGCTCTGACGAAACACGCAAACTCATCTCTCACCTTACTTTATGAACAACTATTCGATCTCTCACTACGACCGTGTCACCCTGCGTCCGCTCAATGAGCTTGGAGCGCTGCATTCGCCCGACTTTTGCATCCAGGTGGTACCCGGATATCAAGCCGACGTTGACCAGGGACGCATCTCCGAGGACTCACCTCTGGGCCGCGCCATCCTGGACTGCCGCCATGGCAATACCGCCACCTTTGAGGTGCAGGGGAGAAGTCTTTCCATGCTCATCCTCGGCGTGGAAAAGCGTCAGGCAGGGCAGGCATTTCAAACCTGTCATGACGTCGGGCTGGAAGCTTAAGGACGGACCGCCGCCTCTATGCCAAGCGGCATATTGACCAAGGGTGCCTGCGACGAGCTTCATGTGCGCGTCGCAAGCATGCCTGCTCTTTTTGCGTGAGTCAGACGAGGAGCCGCCATTGAGATTCGCTCCACCCGAGCTAACTACGGTCATGTCCACGATTGAAGCTAGGACACTCATCGCCACCTCATGCCACTCCCATTTTCAAAATCGGTTCGATTACCAGTCGCCCTACTACTTCTGGTTTTCACACCCACTCTCGCCCAAGTCCAGCCGCTGGCACAGGATCACCTCGCGCTGTGGACCTCGCCGGATCCAGCGCGGATTTATGGCTATACGCCGGGAATTTGCAGGCTTCCTTCGGGTCGGCTGGTGGTGACGCATGAGATTTCGTCAGCGGGGAAGCCGGTGCCGCCGGAGGACAAGCCGTTGCATGAAGCACGCATCCTCACCAGCGATGATGGCGGGAAGACGTGGACGCATCGGGCAAACTTCGATCTGAGCTTTGCGCGGCCGTTTGTGGCGGGGAGGTCGCTCTACATCCTCGGACGTGACAAACGAGTCGCGATCATCCGTTCCGATGATGAGGGCGTGACGTGGAGCGAGCGGTCGTTTCTCAATGACAAAGGCATCTGGCATCAGTCCGCCTGCAACGTGGTCTTCGCGAAGGGAAACGTGTATCTCGTCATGGAAAAGCATGCGCCACTGCGCGGCATCACCGGCTGGCAAGTGGCAGATCTCGCGCCCGTGCTCATGCGGGCAAAGGCGGACGCGAATTTGACCGACCGGAAAAACTGGACCTTTGCCAGCGAGTTGGTGTTTGAGGATCTGCCCGATTCTGCGATGCCGAATGCCTTTGGCCTGCCGTTTCATCCGGTGGATCGTAAAAAAGTGACGTTTCTTGTGCCGCCGAAGGGACGCGGCATCGCGCCGCTCGGCTGGCTGGAGACGAATGTGGTGCAGTTCACCGATCCTGAGCACGTCTGGCATGATCCGCAGGGGAAAACCTTCCATCTCTGGATGCGCGCGCACACGGGCATGACGAACTACGCCGCCATCGCGCAGGTGAAGGAGAACGACGATGGCACGATGACCACCGCGCTCGTGAAGTCGCCCGCAGGCACGCCGATGCTCTACGCGCCGTGCCCCGGCGGGCAGATGCGCTTTCATGTCGAGTATGACGCGCAAACGAAGCTCTACTGGCTGCTAAGCTCGCAATCCACCGACTCCATGATCCGCCCGGACGCCATGCCGAAGGAGCGCTGGGGCACGCCGGACAACGAGCGGCATCGCCTGGTGCTGCATTTCTCGAAAAACATGATCGACTGGTGCTTCGCCGGTCTCGTGACGAAAGGCGACACTCCGAAAGAAAGCCGCCACTACGCCAGCCTGTGCATCGACGGTGACGACCTTTGCATCGTGAGCCGCAGCGGCGATGAAAAGGCGCACTCCGCACACAACGGCAATTTGATCACCTTCCACCGCGTGCCGCACTTCCGCGATCTGGTTTACTGAGCGACTTAAAGAGAGTCGGGCGGTTGATGAGTGCGACGAGGCGGATCAAATCCTCCTCGCTGATGTCCACGAACGAATCGAGGGACTTCATGGCTGCCACGATCTCGTCATGCGTCGGCGGCTCTGGACTGCCGCTCATCACGGGAATCGGTGCGTGTGAAGGACGGCTGAGAATGACCGGATAGCGCCGCCATTTGAAAGCATAATTGAAGAGAATGGCGAGCAGCACCATGACGCCGGCATTGGCGAGCACGGGAATGAACACAAAACGATACCCGAGATCGTGAATGGCGCTGCCGCCCATGACAGCGGTGAAGGCCGTGGCACCGCCCGGTGGATGAATGCATTTGAGCTGGTGCATGGCCCCGATGGCCAGCCCCACCGCGCAGGCGGTGGCGAACAGCGGCGACGGGATCATCTGGGCGCAGGCCACACCGATGACAGCGGAAACACCATGACCGGCGAGCACCGGCCAGGGCTGCGAGAGCTGACCATGCGGCACGCCGAAGAGCAACACCGCACTGGCGCCCATGGACGCGATGAGTGCCGCCGCGCCCTCACCCGGAATCGCCCAACTGGAAATGGCGACGAGAACAAGGATGGACAGACCTCCGCCCAATGTGGCGACGGCCTTTTCCGTGACGCTGACTTCGACCAACTCGATGCCGAGCCATTTGCGCAAGGTAGGAAGGGGCATGCGGGAAGAGCCTAACAAACTCGATCAATGCGGAATGCCGCTGCCGTGAACCTGCGCGAAGTATTCACCAATCTCGCGTGCGCCTTCGACAAAGGCATGACCATTGGCCTGACGCACCTTCAACTGCGGCGGCAGATCGGTCGGCGATGCACCGAGAACGAGCACAGGGCAGCTTTGATTCTCCTCACCCAGCAACGGCACGAGCTCGGCACGCGGCCGGGGATAGTCGATGTAATGGATGTCGAGCGTTTGCTTGAGCTGCGGATAAAACTCCAGCAGGCCGACGAGTTCGGCGCATCCAGGGCAGTAGTACCGCTCCGCGTTGTCGTGGAAATCGGGTTTCAGCAAATACAGTTGATCACGGTTCATGAGATTCAGGGTTGGGATGACAGGGCCTGGTCAAAATCCTCCAGCAGGTCTTCGGCATCCTCAATACCGACGGAGACGCGCACGAGACCGTCGCGGATGCCCGCGCGTTCGCGCTCGGCGGCGGACATGCCGCGATGGGAGGTGCGCGCGGGAATGCACACGAGACTTTCCACACTACCCAGACTCAGCGCTGGAGTGACAACCCGTAGCCGGCTCAGCAGTCGATCCTCCAAGGCGGGATCGCGCAGCTCAAAGGACAGCATGCCGCCAAAGCCGCGCATCTGCCGTGCGGCGATGGGATGGCTCGCGTGCTCCGGCAGGCCGGGATAGTTCACGCGGGCGACAGCGGCGTGCCTTTGCAAAAAGCGCGCTAGCTTGTCTGCGTTCTCGTTGTGCTGGCGGACACGCAGGGCGAGCGTTTTCAGGCCGCGTTCGAGCTGGTAGCAGGCGTGCGCATCCAGCATGCCGCCGAGACTAATTGCGCAGCCGGTCAGCGTGCGGATGATCGCTGCCGTGGACACCACGACACCGGCATTCACATCGCTGTGGCCGTTGAGATACTTCGTGGCGCTGTGGACGACTGCGTCGATGCCCAGCGCCAGCGGATTCTGATTGATGGGCGTCGCGAAGGTGTTGTCGATGATCGTCAGCACGCCGTTTGAGCGGCCCAGTTCGGCGATGGCGACCAGATCCACGCATTGCAGCAGCGGATTCGACGGCGACTCGACGTAGAGCACGCGCGTGTTCGGCCGCAGCGCGGTCGCGAACTCCTCAGCACTGCGACAAAACGTAGCCTCAATGCCAATGCGCACGAGTTCCTGCGCGATCAACTGGTGCGTGCCGCCGTAGAGGTCCGCCTGGAATACGGCGTGATCGCCCGGCTTCAAATGCGCCAGCAACAGCGTGGAAATCGCCGCCATGCCGGAGCCAAACACCAGTGCGTCCTCGCCCTGCTCCAGTGCAGCCAGTTTTCGGCAGATCACGCCCTGATTGGGGGTGTTGAAGTAGCGTGGGTAAAATCTTTCATCCGTCGGATTCGGATACGCAAAGGCGGTGGAGGTGAAGATCGGGCTGCAGGCGCCGCCGGTCGCCAGATCAAGGTGTGTGCCCGCATGCAGGCAAAGTGTGGATGGGCGCAGGAGACGGCCGGGGAGTGACATGCTTGTCGGAAGTGAGGTTCAATCGGCAACGTCCGATTCGGCGTCGAAATCGGCAAACTCGGCGAGATAGCAGGGCGGACTGGCATAGTCGGCCGGTGGGGGAACTTCCTGTTCAGCCTCTTCCTGTTTAATTCTGACATCCCAGCACGCCCTTTCCTCAGAGTCTGGTGGCATGCATGTGGTCGGCATGAGGTGAAGTAGTATCGTATCACGATACATGTCAAACAAAGAGTAGCGACAGCCCCGGCATGGCTGTTAACCTCATCCGCATGTCCGCCGGAAAATCGCTTTCAAAGTCCCAGTATGAAGACCTCGCCGCGTTTCGATTCGAGCTGCGGAAGTTCCTGCGCTTCAGCGAAAATGCGGCCACCACCGCCGGCATCACCCCGCAGCAGTATCAGGCGTTGCTCGCCATCAAGGGTTTTCCTGGTCGCGATCAGGTCACAGTTGGCGAGCTGGCCGAGCGCCTACAGATCCGCCATCACAGCGCGGTCGGCCTTATCGACCGCCTCGTGTTGGAGAGCCTGGTGACGCGTGATGCCTCTTCAGAAGATCGCCGTCTTGTTCACATCCGCCTCACCGCTCGCGGTGAGCGCATGCTGGAGAAACTGGCAGCCACGCACCGTGAAGAATTGAGCCTGATCGGCCCCGAGCTGCGAACCCTGCTCCAGCGTGTCAATTCGAGCGACGGCTAGCCGGGCAAGCCGATTCCAAGTGTGAAGACCGTCGAGAGCGTCGTTGATCATGCGCCCATGAAAACAATGCTTTCGTTCATCCTCATCACCGCATTCACGTTCCCGCTCGGTGCTCAAGAATTGCCGCCCGAAACGTTCGAAGTCGCCGGACGCACAGCTTACGTAAGCGCGGCTCCGCAACCTGCGGAGGGCAAGCCTTGGCTGTGGTATGCACCGACGCTGAGGAGCCTGGCCTTCGGGGAACGGAAGATGTATTTCGAGACCTTCATGAAGGCGGGCATCAGCATCGCGGGCTTTGATCTCGGCGAGGTGCGCGGCTCACCGGCCAGCACGGCGAAGTTCACGCTTTTTTATGAAGAGATGGTGAAGCGCGGCTACTCGCCGAAGCCCATCCTGCTCGGCCAAAGTCGCGGCGGCATGATGACGCTCGCGTGGGCATTCCGAAATCCCGACAAGGTGAAGGCGTGGGTCGGCATCTATCCCGTGTGCAACCTCGCTAGCTGGCCGCTCCAGCGCTCCGAGGGCGCCACGCTGGCCGACTTCGGCATGAAGAAAGAGGAGCTCATCGCGAAGCTCGCGGAGTTCAATCCCATCGACAACCTCGCCGGTCTCGCCGCAAACAAGGTGCCCATGTTCGCCGTGCATGGCGACAGCGATGTCGTCGTGCCGCATGATTTGAACACGAGGCTTCTCAAGGAGCGCTACGAGGCTTCCGGCGGCTCGATTCAGGTGAAGATCATCCCCGGCGAAGGCCACAAGGTAGGGCCGTCGTTTTTCGCATGCCGGGAATTGATCGATTTCGTTCTCGGTCTGCGATAGCATCGATGAAAGCGGGGTGTCCCGTGAACAATCGGGTGCGTCATGAAAAATCAGCTCACCGCGAGCGCTTATACTCTTCACTCATGTCCTTTTTTCGCTCCACCACCGCCTTGATCGCCACGCTGACTCTGTCGCAGATGAATCGTGCAGCCGAGGTGGATTTTTCGCATCAGATCGTTCCTCTTCTCCGCAAGCACTGCGCCGACTGCCACACGGGCGACAAGAAGAAGGGAGGATTCTCGATGAACGACCGGGAGTCGCTGCTCGAAGGCAGTGAAAACGGAGCGGTCATCGACCTCAAGAAGCCGGACGCCAGCCTGCTGATGGAAGTGGTCACGACCGCCGACGAGGATCTGCGGATGCCGCCGAAGGGAGACGGGCTTTCCGCAGCGGAGGCGGCGTTGTTGAAGCAGTGGATCACTGAAGACCTGCCATGGGAGAAGGGGTTTGCCTTCAAGGCACCCGCCTACGAACCGCCGCTGGCGCCGCGAAAGGTGGAGCTGCCGCCTGCGAAGAACGGCGTGGAGCACCCGGTGGATCGCCTGATCGCCGCATACTTCGAGAAGAACAACCTGCCGTGGCCCGAGGCGCTGAGCGACGAGGCCTTTTTCCGCCGCGCGCATCTGGACCTCATCGGCCTGCCGCCGACGCCGGAGGAGCGGACGGTTTTTTTGGCGGATGCCAGGCCGGGCAAGCGCACACGGCTTGTCGAAGCGCTGCTCGCGAGAGAGGTCGATTACACCGAGCACTGGCTGACGTTCTGGAACGATCTCCTCCGCAATGATTATGGCGGCACCGGATTCATCACCGGCGGGCGCAAGCAGGTCAGCAAGTGGCTCTACGACGCGCTGGTCACCAACATGCCCTTCGACCAGTTTGCCCGCGAGCTGATCGCGCCGCCCACGGGCGAGAGCCGGGGCTTCATAGACGGCATCAAATGGCGCGGCGACGTGAGCGCGGGGCAGACGGTGGAAATTCAATTCGCGCAGAGCGTGGGCCAGAGCTTTCTCGGCATCAATCTGAAGTGCGCCTCCTGCCACGACAGCTTCATCGACCGGTGGAAACTCAACGAGGCCTACGGGCTGGCCGCCATCTATTCGGAACGTCCGCTGGAGATTCACCGCTGTGACAAACCCATCGGCGAAACGGCCAAGGCGGGCTGGCTGTTTCCCGAACTCGGCGACTTGAATCCGGCGGCACCTCAGAAGGAAAGGCTGCAACAACTCGCGGGCCTGCTGACGCATCCGGAAAACGGGCGTTTCACTCGGACACTCGTCAACCGCCTGTGGCACCGCCTGATGGGTCGCGGCATCGTTCACCCGCTCGACGCCATGCAGACCGAGCCGTGGAATGCCGACCTGCTCGACTTTCTGGCGGATGATTTCCAAACGAACGGCTACGACATCAAACGCACGCTCGCGCTGATCGCCACCTCGCGGATCTACGCCGCCGAGGCCGAAGTCGTCGAGCCCGACACGGCGAACGCGGCCCGCTTTGTGTTCACCGGTCCCCGTGCCCGGCGCATGACGGCCGAGCAGTTCATCGACTCCGTCTGGCAGATCACCGGTGCTGCGCCGGGTCGGTTCGATGCGCCGGTGTTTCGCGGCAAGGTGGACCGCGAGGCTGCGGCGAAGATCCAACTCGGCGCGGAGTGGATCTGGGGCGATTCGGCGGCCGGAGGCAAGGCACCGCCCGGCGGGGAGCGGCTTCTTTTCGTGACCAACGTGAAGCTCGACTCCGCCGTGAAATCCGGCAGCGCCATCATCACCTGCGACAACGAATTCACGCTCTACCTCAACGGGCGCAGCGTGATCAGCAGCGATAACTGGGAAAACATCGTGTCCGTGCCGCTGCACGACAAGCTCAAGGCCGGGAACAACCAGATCGCCGTCGTCGGTGCGAACGGAGCGACCGCGCCCAATCCCGCCGGACTGTACTTCGAGGCTCGGCTCGAACTCGAGGACGGTCAGACGCGGACGATCCGATCCGACGCGTCATGGAAATGGGGGCCGCGCAAGGAACCCGGCAAGGAAGGCCGGCTCGGGGCCGTGCCGAAGAACCTGTCGCCCGTCACCCTCGTGAAGCCTGTGGGACCGTGGGAAAAAGTGCTGCGCCAGCGCGGTCCGACCCTGCTGGCCCAAGGCGCCGGTGCCTCGGCCCGAATGGTCCGAGCCAGCCTGCTGAAGAGCGATTTCCTCATGCGCTCTCTCGGGCGGCCCAACCGCGATCAGATCGTCTCCATGCGGCCCAACGAACTCACCACGCTCGAAGCCATCGACCTGGCCAACGGAGCTGCACTCGCCGAAGCGCTGAAGAAAGGCGCCGAACAACTCTCAAGACAGTCTTGGGAATCCGGGAGGGCACTCGCCTCCCGTCTCTTCCATCACGCCCTGACCCGCGATCCCACCGCCGGTGAAATCGCCGCAGCGGCGGATCTTCTCGGAGACAAGCCCACGCCCGAAAGCATCGAGGACACGCTCTGGGCCATCCTGATGCTCCCTGAATTTCAACTCGTCCGCTGACCACCCGTGATACAAGCCATGCAAGCCAACGAATTCGATCCCACCGCTCCGCCAGCAGTCATCCGCCGCGACTTTCTCAAAAGACTCGCTGCCGCCGGAACCGCCGCATGGATGACGGGCGAGCCGCGCGCCCTGTGGGCGAAGACCGGCGAGGCCGTCACGCATCCGCCCGCGAAGGCCGACGCCTGCATCCTGCTGTGGATGGCGGGCGGCATGGCCGCGCCGGACACCTTCGATCCGAAGCGCTACGAGCCGTTCATGAAGGGGCTCGAAGTCAGCCGCATGCTCAGCACCTTTCCCGCCATCGACACGGCGGTCGATGGTTTGAAAATCTGCGCCGGACTGGAAAACATCGCGCAGGTGATAGACCGCGCCACGCTCATCCGCAGCGCTGTTCAGCCGGACCTCGGCAGCATCCTGCACAGCCGCCATCAGTACCATTGGCACACCGGCTACGTGCCGCCGCAGACCGTCGCAGCGCCGCACATCGGCGCGTGGATGGCGAAGGTGCTCGGCCCGCGAAAAGATGTGATGCCCGCCTTCATCAACATCGGTCAGCGTCTCGAAGGCATCGGAGAGAGCGAGGAACTCAAAGCCTTCACCACCGCCGGATTCTTCGGCAGCGAGTTCGGGCCGATGAACCTGCCCTTCCCCGAGGAAGCCGCCACCTCGGTCAAGCCGCCGAAGGGCATGGACGCGGGCCGCTTCGCCAGCCGCGACCGCCTTTTCCGCAAGCTCGTCGATCAAAGCCCGCAGCGGGATTTCATGAGCGACTACCAGCAGCAGTCGATGCTGCGCAGCCTCGACAACGCCTACCGCCTCCTCAGTTCCAAAGAGCGCCAGGCCTTCGACATCACCCTCGAACCGAAAGAGGTTCAGCAAAAGTATGACACCGGACGCTTCGGGCGGGGCTGCCTGCTCGCACGACGCCTGATCGAAGCCGGTGCGCGATTTGTCGAGGTCACCACCGAGTATGTGCCTTTCCTCTACTGGGACACCCACAAGAGCGGACACGACACCGTGGACGGTCTGCATAAAGAGATCGACCTGCCCATCGCCACGCTCGTGCGCGATCTCGAAGAGCGCGGCATGCTGGAGCGCACCCTCATCATCATTGCCAGCGAGTTCAGCCGCGACGCCATCATGGAGGGCAAGCCCGGCTCCACCGCGAACGACCAGGCCACCTTCAAGGTGGACAAGGTCGAAGAGCCTGCCCACTACGGCCTGCACCGCCACTTCACCGGCGGCACCAGCGTGGTCATGTTTGGAGGCGGGGTCAAAAAAGGCCACGTTCACGGCCAAACCGCCGACGAGCGCCCGCTCATCGCCGTGAAAGATCCCGTCACCATCATGGACCTCCACGCGACGATCATGACCGCCATGGGTATCAGTCCGAAGACCGAGTTCGAGATCGAAGGCCGGCCCTTCTACGTGACCGAAGACGGATTGGGGAAACCGGTCGAGGCGATCTTTGCCTGACAACGGTCAGTCCTTCACGAAATCGCGCATCTCGTACAGCTTCGGATCGCGGACGGGCTGCTTCCGCGTGGCCTTGGCGCGCTTGATCATCTGGGAAAAGAGCGCGTCGCCTGCTTCGCCCTCGTCCATGCCGCCGAATTCCGCCTCCAGCTTTTCGGGATCCTCGCCGGATTCGAGGCGGCGCACCATCTCGCGCATCTCGGGCGGCGCTTTGTCGCCCATCATGTCGGTCATTTTCCGCATGAAATGGCCGAGCTGGCGCGGATCGGGGTTCTCCTCGTCGATGCCACCCATCTCGCGTTCCATGTCCTCCATGAAGCTTTCCATCTTTTCGTCGTCGATGCCCGCAAAGGGGTCGTCTGCCGACTCTTCCTTAGCCCGGCCGATCACCGCGAACTGCGACACCCGGCGCTCCATTTTTAATCCTTCACCGTCGGGGCAGACGGGCACCTTGTCCCGGTAGGCCAGGGAGCGGGCCAGGAATGAATACAGCTTATTGTTGTCGGGGCAGTAGTACTCGTAGATTGGCATGGTGGTGGATCGGAAACACCTACATCATAGGCGAGCAGCCAAGCCGCTCAAGTGGCATGGGGGCTGAGTTCCGGTTTTAGGCGAAACAAAATCGTGGCATCCAGGCGATTCGTCGCCACTCCATACCGCGAATGTCCGCCCTCTTCGTCCCTCCAGATCACTTCCGAGAACTCGCGCCTGACGGCGTCTTCCCGGATCCCTCGCGGCCGTTGGAGATCGACCTCGGCTGCGGAGACGGCACTTTTCTCACCGGCATGGCCGCGCACCACCCCGAGCGTGATTTCCTCGGCGTGGAGCGAATGCTCGGCCGCGTGCGCAAGACGGCGCGGAAGATCGAGCGGCAAAAACTCGCCAACGCACGCATCATGCGGCTGGAGAGCGCCTACACCGTCGCCTGGCTGCTGCCACGCGCCCGCGTGAGCCGGCTGCACCTTCTCTGCCCCGATCCGTGGCCGAAAAAGAAGCACGCCGCGCGCCGCCTCGTTAACCAGGCCGAGTTCCTCGACGGTCTGGCACGCATCCTCGCCCCCGGCGGCGAGTTTCTTCTGAAGACTGACGACCAGCCCTATTTCGAGGATGCCCTGGCCAGTTTTGGGGCGCGGGCGCACCAGTTCGAGCAGCTCGACTGGCCGGAGGACGCCTTTTTTTATCCCACGACCGATTTTGAGGAAAGCTGGCTCAAGATGGGCCGCAGCATGCACCGGGCACGATGGCTGCTCCGCTGAAACCGGCAGGCGGCATCCCAAGCTTGCCAACCCCGTGATATTCGCGATGGATAGCGCCCCCTTCACCCCAAAAAAACATGCCCAAGCAGACCCTTCGTGACATCGACCTTGCCGGAAAACGCGTCTTTGTGCGCGTCGATTTTAACGTGCCGCTCGAAGAAAAAGACGGCCGGATGGTCATCACCGACGCCACCCGCATTCAGGGCACACTCCCGACGATCAATTTCCTCATCGAAAAAGGCGCACGCGTCATCCTCGCCAGCCACCTCGGTCGTCCGAAGGGCCAGCGCGATCCGAAGCAGAGCCTCGCACCGGTCGCACCGGCCCTCGGCGAGCTGCTCGGCAAGCCGGTCGCCTTCGCCGACGACTGCGTCGGTGAAGATGCGAAAACCAAGGCGCTCGCATTGAAAGACGGCGACATCCTCCTGCTCGAAAACACCCGCTTCCACGCGGGTGAAGAGAAGAACGACCCGGAACTCGCCAAGGGAATGGCCGATCTCGCCGAGATCTTTGTGAACGACGCCTTCGGCTCCGCGCACCGTGCGCACAGCTCCACGGCGGGCATCGCCGATTACCTGCCTGCCGTTTCCGGCCTCCTGATGGAGAAAGAGCTCACCTGGCTCAATGACGAGCTCGAAAATCCGGATCGTCCCTTCGTTGTCATTCTCGGCGGCGCGAAGGTCAGCGACAAGATCGGCGTCATCAACCGCCTTCTCGAAAAAGCCGACACCATCATCATTGGCGGCGGCATGGCCTACACCTTCCGCAAGCTCGTCCAGGGCATCAGCATCGGCAAAAGTCTCTACAAGCCCGAGTGGGAACCCATCGCCCAGGCCGCTCTCGACAAGGCGAAGGAACGCGGCGTGAAGATCCTCATCCCCGTGGACGCCATGATCACCGACGCCTTCGATTTCGACGCGAAGAAGTTCGGCAACATCAAGTTCACCGGCGCGGGTGAAAGCATCCCGGACGGCTGGGAAGGCGTCGATATCGGCCCTGAGTCCGTGAAGCTCTTCAGCGAGGAGATTTCCAAAGCGAAGACCGTCATCTGGAACGGCCCGATGGGCGTGTTCGAGATCAAGGAAGCCTCCAAAGGCACCTTCGACATCGCCGAGGCCATGGCCGCCAATTCCGGCGCGAAAAACATCATCGGCGGCGGCGACAGCGTGAAAGCCGTCAAAAAAGCCAAACTCGGCGATAAGATGACCTTCATCTCCACAGGCGGCGGCGCCAGCCTCGAACTCCTCGAAGGCAAGATCCTGCCGGGCGTCGCCTGCTTGAAGGACAAGTAACACCGGCCACTCGATTCCCTTTTACCCCCAAAGAACATGCCCATCGCCGCCCCTCGCAAACCCATCATCGCCGCCAACTGGAAGATGCACATGACTCCCCAGGAGTCCGATGATTTCATCCGCTCGTTTGCCCGCCTCGTGCCGGACAAGGTGCCCGTGCAGATCGTGATCGCCCCGCCTGCCGTCAGCCTTGAGCGCGCGCACAACGCGCTCACTGCCGCCCGGGAGCCGAGCGTCGAACTCGCCGCCCAGAACATGAGCCAGCACACCGCCGGCGCCTACACCGGTGAGATCAGCGCCCGCATGATCAAGGAATGCGGCTGTAAATACGTCATCCTCGGCCACAGCGAGCGTCGCAGCCTCTACGGCGAAACAAACGCCATCGTGAATGCCAAAGTCCTCGCCGCACTTGAGGCGCGCCTGCACCCCATCCTCTGCATCGGTGAAACGCTCGAAGAACGTGACAGCGGCAAGATCGAGGACGTACTCGAAAGCCAGCTGCGCGGCTCCCTGGCCGAAGTCGGCCCGCGTCGCGTGCTTGAGTGCGTCATCGCCTACGAACCCGTCTGGGCCATCGGCACCGGTCGCACCGCCAGCAAGGAGCAGGCGCAGGAAGCACACGCCTTTGTCCGCAAGGTGCTCGGCGATATGTTTGGCGAAGAAGTGGCCGCGAAACTACGCATCCAATATGGCGGCAGCGTGAAACCGGGCAACATGGCCGAACTCATCAGCCAGCCCGACGTGGACGGCGCACTCGTCGGCGGCGCCAGCATGGAGCACGACAGCTTCTGGGACATCTGCCGCGCGGCGATCGACTACGCCAACAGCAAGGCCTGACCGACCTTCCGGTGTGAAAGGTGAGATGTGGCCTGCGAAAGCAGAGCGGCTTCTCACCTTTTTCATGTCATCGCCTCTTCATCACCCGGATGCGCTCGCGCCCCTCACGGCCCGGAAAGGCAGCCTTTGGCACATAGTTCTCGATCAGTTCAAAATGCTCGCCAAAAAGCGCCGACAACTCATCGGTCGAGATGCCAAATGGCGGCCCCGTTTCACCCGGATCCATTTCCGGATTGATGAAGAACACGCCGACGAACATGCCGCCAGGCTTGATCAGGGAAGCGACGGCATCCAGATACTTCACCCGCCACTCCGGCGGCAGTGCGCAGAGACAGGTGTGCTCCACCAAGGCGTCAAACTGCCCGTGAAAGGTGAACAGATCGGCTTCCACAAACTTCTCCGCATGCTGCGGGTAGCAGGCCTTCGCGCGGGCAATCGCCGTCGGCGAAATATCCAGGCCCGTCGCGTCGATGCCGAGTGAAATCAGATGCACCACATCATGCCCCACGCCGCAGCCGGGCACCAGGACGCTTCCGGCCAGCTTGTTTCTCGAAATCCACTCCGCCAGCGGCGGCGAGGGCACTCCCTTGTCCCACGGCGTGAAGTTTTCCTGATAAGCCTGATCCCAGTCGGTGATGTTCATATGCAAATAACAGCATGCAGCGATTTGGAGACTACGCCACCGGCTCGATTGACTTCCCTCCACCCGGCTGTTTGCTCCATGACCATGAGCAGCGATCCCTCGGCACGTCGTCCATTGAAATCGCGCAGCACTGTCTGGGCGCAGTTTTTTTCGAGGAGCATGTTGAGCCTAGGACTGCGACCGAACGCCGTTTCGCTGCTCAGCATCGTCTGCGCGGCCATCGGCGGTGCCTCGGCGCTCTGGGCGGCGCAGGCGCCCTCGGCTTGGCCTTTTTGGCTCCTAGCGGCCACGGGTGTTCAACTGCGGCTCTTTTGCAATTTGATGGATGGCATGCTGGCCGTTGAAGGCGGACTGAAGTCAGCCACGGGCGAGCTCTTCAATGAAATTCCGGATCGCATCGCCGACGCTTTGATCCTCGTGCCGTTTGGCTACGCCATCGGCACTCCTTGGGGCATCGCGCTGGGCTGGGCGGCGGCGGCAGGTGCCGTCATGACGGCCTACATTCGTGCGCTTGGTGCCAGCCTGACTGGCAAGCATGACTTTTGCGGCCCCATGGCAAAGCCGCACCGCATGGCTGCGGTCACGCTCGGCTGCCTTGGCATGGCAGTGACCGGTTGGTTGCCGCTCATCACCTGGACCATCGCTATCATCAATGCAGGCATCGTGATTACCGCTTGGCGGCGCGTCCGGCATCTGGCGAAGGTCCTTCACCAAAGACCATCATGAACTCGCAACGCCTCCAATTCACTACCGACGACAATCTGTCGCTTCACTACAAAGCCTGGAACGTCCAAGGTGCCACCCAGGCGCTTGTGCTGCTCCATCGCGGCCACGAGCACGCCGACCGCTGGGATAGCGTCGTGCCCTCACTCGCCATGCCCGGCACCGCCATCTACGCGTGGGAGGCGCGTGGTCACGGCCAGTCTCCGGGTCGTCGCGGTCACGCGGCGGGCTTCATGGAGTATGTGCGGGATCTCGACACCTTTTTCCGCCATTTGCAAAAAGCGCATGGACTCGTGCCGGAGCACACCGTCGTCGTCGCACACAGCGTCGGCGGCGTCGTAGCGGCGGCGTGGGTGCATGACTTCGCGCCGCGCATCGCTGGCCTCGTTCTGGCCACACCGGCGCTGGAGGTCAATTTGATCGTCCCGGGCGCCCTCACGGGCATTCGTGCGATGCAGATGCTCAAGTCCGACGCCACCATCAAGAGCTACGTTCGCGGCTCCTGGCTCACACGCGATCTGAGCGCCGCAGCCGCCTACGATGCGGACAAGCTCATCTCCAAAGACATCTCTGCGAAAATCCTAGCCGACCTCTTCGACACCGCGCAGCGTGTGGTCAGCGACGCGGAGGTCATGGACCGCCCGCTGCTGCTTTTCTCCGCCGGAGCTGACAAAGTGGTCAAAAAGTCTGCCATCGACGCGCTCTACACCAACTACGGCGGCGAGCAAAAAACGCACCTCACGCTCAAAGGTGCCCGCCATGCCATCTTTCACGATCTGTGCCGCGACGAGGTCTGTGGAGCGATCAAACGCTTCACCGAGCGCTGCATCGCGAATTTCACACCACCGCGACTGGAGTCCGATTTGACCCATCCCGCGACGAACGCCGAGTTTGCGGAATTGAAGAAGCCGCTGCCGTCGCCCTCGCTGCGTGGCTTGTCCTACATCATCCAGCGCGCGGCGCTTGGCACGACCGGCAGGCTCAGTCAGGGCATTCGAATCGGCCACGCCACGGGGTTCGACTCCGGTGAGTCGCTCGACTACGTCTATGAAAACAAGCCGCGTGGGAACCTGCTCATCGGAAAAGTCATCGACTACTTTTATCTCAACGCCATCGGCTGGCGCGGCATCCGCCAGCGCCGTGCGTGCATGAATCAGGCGCTGCGCTGGGTCTTGAAGCAGGTTCGCGATTCCGGCATGCCGCAGCAGCTCATGGACATCGCGGGCGGTGCCGGACGCTATCTGCTCGACGTTCTCGACGAACCTGACTTGAAGATCCTGTGCCGTGACTGGAGCGAGTCTGCGCTGGCAACGGGCCGCGCCACCGCGCAGCAGATGGGCCTGAGCGACCGCATCACCCATCTGCGCGGAGATGCCTTTGATGAGGCCTCGCTCGCTTCCGTGGAGCCGAAACCCTCCGTCGCCGTCGTGTCCGGCCTGTACGAGCTTTTTCCCGACAACGAGCGGCTGCAGCGCTCCCTGCGCGGCCTTTTCAGCGCGGTGAATCCCGGAGGCTGGATCATCTACACGGGACAGCCCTGGCATCCGCAGGTCGAAATGATCGCGCGCACGCTGACAAATCGCGATGGACAGTTCTGGGTCATGCGCCGCCGCCCGCAGGGTGAAATGGACGCGCTGGTCGAAGCTGCGGGCTTCAAAAAAGAGAAGCAGTGGATCGACGACTTCGGCATCTTCACCGTCAGCATCGCCCGGAAGCCCGCATGAACCGCGCGAAGCGTGAGTCCGGCCTTTTCTGGCCTGCAATTTGGCGACTCGCGCTCGCCGGTGCCACTTTTGTGGTGGTTTACAGCGGCTGCAATCATCTCACCGCCGCGCGTGGTGATGTGCCGACTCTGATGTTCGAGTGGGAGCGCCACATCCCTTTTATTCGCGAGTTGGTCGTGCCGTACTGGTCGCTCGATCTGTTCTTCTGCGGCGCGTTTTTTCTCTGCGGCAGCAAGGTGGAGCTGAATCTGCTCACGAAGCGCCTCATCGTCGTCACGGTGCTCAGTGGTCTGTGTTATGTGCTGTTTCCGCTGAAGCTGGCACTGCCGCGCCCTGAACCTGAAGGCTGGACCGCGCCGCTCTTTCACGCGCTCTACTTCAACGACCTGCCCTACAATCTCGCGCCGTCGCTCCACATCAGCCTGCGCTCGCTCGTGTGGGTGTTTTACGGCGCACACCTCACGGGCAGGCTGCGTACGACGGTGAAGGTTTGGTTCATCCTCATCGGCCTCTCCACGCTGCTCGTCTGGCAGCATCACCTTGTCGATGTCGCGAGTGGCTTCGTCATGGGCTGGCTTGTCGCGGCCTTGATTCCAGATCCAAGACAGTTGGGCACGCGCAATCCGTCCCGCAAATACGCGCTGCACTATGGCATCGGCGCGGTGGCATGCTCGGCGCTAAGTTTGGTCTCGATTCTCTTCGTGTGGCCCGCAGTGGCCTGCGGCATCATGGCGCTGGCATACGCCACGGGCCTGTCGCGACTGCTTGGCAAAGAAAACGGCACGCTCTCCCCCTCCGCCGAGTGGTGCCTGCTGCCGGTTCTCATCGTCACGGCTCAGATTCAGCGCAAATGGCTCCAAAGGCAGCCCGGCTGGCACGAAGTCTCTCCCGGCGTTCTGTTTGGTCGCAAAGTCACCAACTCGGAGGCGAAGTCGCTCTTTGAAAACCTAGCCGTGCTGGATCTCACCGCCGAATCGAACGCGCCGGTCGCATTCCGCGAGCACGCCCACTACGAAAACCTGCCGCTGCTCGATCTCGTACCGCTCAAGCCGGAACACATCGCCGCGGCGCTCGACTTCATCCGCCAGCAGCGCGGCATGGGCCGGCGTGTCTTCATTCACTGCCAGCTCGGGCTGCAACGCTCCGCACTCATCGCCGCGCACTGGCTGCTCGAAAGCGGCGCGGCGAAGGATCTCGACGAAGCACGCCAAAAAATCCGCCAGGTGGAACCCCGCGTGGTGATTTAGTCATTTTGATCTATCCTCAGCCTCCATGATGCGCCGAACCATTGCCTCACTGACACGCCTTTTCTCGGGCGTGCGGCTGCTGCATCGCTCGCCGCACGGGGACGGCCCGGCTGTGTTCTTCGCCAATCACACAAGCCACCTCGACTTCGCCGTCGTCTGGGCGGCGTTGCCTCATGACATGCGCGAACGGACCTCGCCCGCTGCGGCGGAGGACTACTGGTCAAAGAGCGGGCTGCGGCGTTGGATCGCCTGCGGGCTGTTTCAGGCCGTGCTGATCGCGCGGGAGGGCATCACGCGCGAAAACAATCCGCTGGAACGCCTCGCGGCGTGCCTGGAGAGCGGACGCAGCGTCCTGATCTTCCCCGAAGGCACGCGGCGCACGGACGGCGAGGTCAGCGCCTTCAAAGCCGGGCTGTTTCACCTCGCGCGGCGTTTTCCGCAAATACCCCTCGTGCCGGTGCACTTGGACAATCTCAACCGCATCATGCCCAAGGGCGCCTGGGTGCCCGTGCCGCTCATCGCCCAGGCGCACTTTCGCGAACCCATCCGGATGAACGAAGGCGAGTGCAAGGCGGACTTCCTCGCCCGTGCACGTCTCGCGCTGCTTGCTTCCGACGAATCCCACTGACCACTCATGGACCGCGACCTTCTCATTCTACTCGGCAGCGTGCTCGGCATCCTCGTTGTATCTTCCGTCATCGGCGCCGTGCTGGCGCGGCGGGTTCAGTCGGACAAGGGAAAAGCCACCGTGGCAAACCTCAACGCCCGCATTCACTCGTGGTGGGTCATGGCTGCCGTCTTCGGCGGCGTGCTGCTGCTGGGACCGGTTTTCACGACAGTCCTCTTTGCGCTGCTGTCCTTTTTGGCGATGCGCGAGTTCATCACGCTGAACCGCACCGAACGCGCCGACCACGAAGTCCTCTTTTGGGCTTTTTTCGTGATTCTGCCGCTGCACTACTTCTTCGTCGGCGTCCGCTGGTATGGCATGTTCACCATTTTCATTCCAGTCTATGCGTTTGCCTTCATACCCTTCCGGCGGGTGCTTTCGGGTGACACGAAAAACTTCCTCGCCAGCACCGCGAAGATCCAGTGGGCCCTGCTCGTCTGCGTTTACGCCGTGAGTCACATGCCCATGATTCTCGCGTTGCCGCTGAAGGGCTACGAGGGCAAAAACGCGACGCTGCTGCTGTTCTTTGTGCTCACCGTGCAACTCAGCGACGTGCTGCAATACGTGTGGGGAAAAACCTGCGGACGCAGGCCCGTGGCACCGCATGTCAGCCCCAGCAAGACCTGGGAAGGCACCCTCTGCGGCATCGGCAGCACGGTGCTGGTCAGCACCTGCCTGTGGTGGGCCACTCCTTTCACGCCTTGGCAGGCGGCGCTCATGGCGCTGCTCATCTGCGGCGCGGGGTTCTTCGGCGGTCTGGTCATGTCCGCCATCAAGCGGGATCTCGGCGCGAAGGACTGGGGCAGCACCATCGCTGGCCATGGCGGCTTCATGGACCGTATTGACTCGCTCTGCTTCGCCGCGCCGCTGTTTTTCCACCTTTGTGTCTTCTACTTCGGCACCGGCATTGATCCGCGACCGCCCGACTGGGTGCTGCACCTGCTCGGACGTTGAAGTCCTTGCTCTCGCCATGCGTCCGGCTAATCACAACGCATGCCTCCACTCCCCGCCTCCACCGGTTTCAAAGAATGGTCCTTCGTTTGCGACGCGCTCGTGCAGGGACAACTCAGCATCATTCTGCGCAAAGGCGGCATCCATGAGGGCCGCAGCGGCTTTCAGTGGAAGCATCGCGAGTTCTTCCTGTTCCCGACGTGGTTCCACAATCAGGCTGAGAAGCTGAGCTGGGCGCCAGAGAACACGCAGCGCGCCTTTCCACCGGAAGAGGAGCGCCAGACGGTCGATATCGACGGCTGCGCGACGCTGGAACAGGTCTGGAAGGTCACGGACTGGGAAAAAGTCGCCGCGCTGGCTCCGTTGCACATCTGGAACGAGGACGTGGTGAAGGAACGCTTCGTCTATGACGACGAAAGCTGCCTCCATGTCGCCCTCGTGCGCGCCTACAAGCTGCCGCAGCGCTGGCACTTCCCGTATGCGAAGAGCTACGGCGGCTGCCGCTCCTGGATCACACTCCCGGAGGAAGGCTTGCCGATGGCGGCCGCCGCAACGCCTGCACTCAGTGATGGGGAATTCGGCGATATTGCCACGAAGCTGAAGTTGATTCTGGATTAGCCGCCGCCGACTGGCGCACATGAGGCTTCCGACAACTTGGATAAAAACAAGTTGCCAAACCTCCGGTAGAGAGGAAGATGCATTCCCTTAAATCGCGGGATGGAGCAGCCCGGTAGCTCGTCAGGCTCATAACCTGAAGGTCGCAGGTTCAAATCCTGCTCCCGCAACCAATCTCAAACGCCCGGTGTCCTCGTGACGCCGGGCGTTTTTGCTTGGGGGCGGGTGGATGTGGCGGGGTGGCGGTGGAGGGCTGGAAAATGACCATTCGTGACATTTTGGGCGTGACGTGAATGTGACGCGGTGGCAGGGTTGGAGGATGAAGATCCGGCGTCGGCGTTATGCATCGGGGAAGAAGGGGTGGCAGCTTGACTGCGGGGTGATGCATGGGCGGCGGGTGCAGATTGCGTTTGAGACGCGGGACGAGGCGGAGGCGGAGATGGTGCGGAGGAAGGCGATGCTGAGGGAGAGCGGGCACCAGGCGTTCACGTTGACGGATGCGGAGCGGGTGATGTTTGCGGGGCTGCGGGATCGGCTGGAGGCGGTGGGGGCGACGATGACGGAGGCGGTGGAGTTTTACCTGTCGCATGCGCGTCCGGTGCGGGAGCCGGTGACGGTGAGCGAGCTGATCGCGCGATGCCGTGTGGCGAAGACGGAGGAGGGGCTGAGTGATCGGTATCTGAAGCAGTTGAAGTCGAGCACGGAGTCGTTTGCAAAGGCGGGGCATGGAGGGCGGATGGCGCATGAGATCGCGAGCGAGGATGTGCTGGTGTGGCTGCGGTCGAACGAGTGGGAGCCGAAGACGTGGAACAATTATAGGACGGATTTGCGGACGTTGTTTCAGTGGGGGATCGAGCAGAAGTATCTGTCGCTGAATCCGTGCGATGCGGTGCCGAGGAAGAGGCTGGTGGACGGTGAGATCGCGTTTCTGGACGTGGAGGAGGTGGAGCGGCTGTTGCGGCGAGCGGCGAGGCCGGGGGACGGGCTGCTGCGAAGCCGCGAAGCGAACCCCGAACTACGAACGCAGGAGGGGGATTTCCGCGACTGCCTGGGGGCGGCGGTGCTGGGGCTGTTCTGCGGTTTGCGACCGGAGCGGGAGCTTGGGGAGATGACGTGGGATGCGGTGCGGGAGGATGTGGTGTGGGTGCGCGGGCACACGGCGAAGTCGCGCAGCCGGCGCGTGGTGGATTTGAGCGAGAATGCGCGTGCCTGGCTGGCGCTGTGTCCGGTTCGGGAGGGGAAGATTTTGCCGAAGAATTTCACGCGGAAGTGGAAGGCGCTGCGGCGTGAGGTGGGGCTGTTTGAGTCATGGCCGCACGACGCGATGCGGCACACGTTCGCGACGATGTGGCTGGCGGAGCACGGGGATGAGAAGCGGCTGCAGATGCTGATGGGGCACGTGAGCGCGGAGCTGATCTACAAGCATTATCGGGGGCAGACGACGCCGGGGGAGGCGCGGCGGTTTTGGGGGCTTGTTCCGGAGATTTCACAGAGGGGTGATGCCCGGGCATGAAAAAGCCGCCCGGGTTTGAGCGGCGGTTTTGTGATTCGTGAGGCGTGATGCGTGAGGGGTTAGGTGCGCGTCGTGGCGATGAGGATGAAGGCGAAGATGCCGCCGCCGATGATGAGGAAGAGGAGGGCGATGCGGAGGGCGCTGCGGCCGAGATGCCGCTGGAGGGGTTCGGGGGTTAGCGGGGTCTGGCAGGCGGGGCAGAGCGTGCTGGTGGCGGCGAGCTCGTTGCCG
The DNA here is from genome assembly GCA_964452755.1 of uncultured Prosthecobacter sp. Classification (GTDB taxonomy): domain Bacteria; phylum Verrucomicrobiota; class Verrucomicrobiia; order Verrucomicrobiales; family Verrucomicrobiaceae; genus Prosthecobacter. Next base: position 171,448 of record CAYVQY010000008.1, read on the forward strand.
CAGGCTTCGCAGATGTGGGCGGTGCGGTATTTTGCGTCGCTGAGCCAGGCGAGGAAGAAGAGCAGCAGGCCAAGAAGAGGGTGGATGAGGAGGCCGCCGGCGATGGCGGTGAGGGCGAGGATGAAGGCGGCGAGTAAGCTGCCGCGGACGTGGATTTTTTGAGTGAGGCGATGCATGGCGTGATGAGGGATCAGGGATGCGTGAGGCGTGATGCGTGATGCGTGAGATTTAGCGCCGGCGGGTGTGGTCGTGGTGGTTGGCGATGAGGCCGTAGAGGGCGAGGGCGCTGCCGGTGAGGAGGCCGACGAAGCAAACCGCGCCGAGGGCGGTGCCGCCGAGGTCGTGGCGGAGGTAGAGAGCGCCGGAGACGGTGAAAATAATGACGCCGAGCAGGAGGAGGAGAAGCGCTTTCATTTGCGGAAACAAACGGAGCACCAGCCTTTGTCAACCGAGCAGTGCTTGCACTGGGAGCAGTCGGTGGGCAGAGCTTCAGCTCCACTCCTGCAACCTTTCCGGGAACGGGCAGTCGGCGCAGGCGCTGTTGTCTTCGAGGCAGAAGTCCTCGTAGATCTGCAGCAGGCCCTGCTGGTGGTGCAGCTTCTTGGTGAAGACTTTGCCGCGTGGATCATCGCCAAATAGGCGCAGCACGGCACGGCGGACCTTTTGGTTGTCGAGGAGCGCGGGAAGTTCGAGGTACTCGGCCCAGAGGCGGGTGCGCTCCGGCACGAGCATCGGGTAAGCGACGTTGGCGAGCATCTCCTGCACACGCGTTTCGCCGACGAGGGCGAGCGGCTTCTTCGCCGGATCGGCCAGGAGGGTGTAGTGGGTGTTCCAGAACTCGTGGGTGAGTCCGAGCAGGCTTTCCCGCCACGCAGCCTGGCTCCAGCGGGTGGCATCGGCCAGCGGCGTGGCGATCTGCGGCCAGGCATTCAGCATGGCGGCGAGCGCTCCGAGGCGGCGCTGCGGGTGGTTGCCCGGGCGGACGGTCTGCAGACGCCAGCGCGGGAGCTGCCGCGGCTCCAGCCAGCGCAGGCAGTCGTGGCGGAATTTCCACCAGTAGGACCAGATCCCGCGCAGGTACGAACGTGTTACGATTTCGGAGTCGTCACCGCTCAGCCCTTCCAAAAATCCCGATACGCCAAAAAGCTTCGCCTCGCGGGCGGCGGGTTCCAGCTTCAGCAGCCGCTTGAGTGGAAGCCGCTGGCTGATGAGCGTGAAAGGCTGTTCGTTGCCGCGATAACCTAGTGTGCGGGCCAGCGCCTGGAAGACGGCCGCCTCGCGACCATGAGCCGCGACGCAGCGGTGCAGGCGCTTTGATTTCAAATCGAGACGGTACTGAGCGGCGGACTCGATCATCGACTGCACCCGCTCTGCCTTCATCTCTCGCAGCGGCATGGCACAACGCCCGAGCCGTGCGGCGGCGATGCCGCGATTCGGTCGCGAATCGACGGCGAGCATCGAAGCCTCCAGAACCACCTGTGCGATCTCGCGATGCTGGCTGGTGCGTGTGTAGAAACGGTCCGCCGGCGCTTCAAGGAAGAGATGCAGTACCACATGGTCGTAGTCCGGATTGGCGCCATGCAGATGACGCTCCCAGTCGCGGGCGTCGGGATCGAGCTCGATATCCCCATGCAGCGTTTCATCGCCCACGCGGATCGCGCAGCCGATGAAGTCGGGGCCGGGACCGGAGTTCCAGGTGCCGAAGTCGGTGATGCGCACGGACTTCCCGTCTGTGCTGGTGAATTCGCCGCCGAAGGCTCCGGCGAACCACAGGCTCTGGAGGTCGAGCTCCGTGAGCGGCACATCGAAACCCGGCAACCGCGTCTCCTCCACGCCCCCGAACACCGCATCGCGAAAACGAGCGTAGCGGTCGGCGAGCGGCAGCGGGGTCATGGAGGAGGAATAAAATCAAGAATCCCGATTCGCTAAGGGATGCTGCCGTATTTCTTGCCCTTGTAGCCTTCGGAATCGACGTCCTGAAACACGAAGCGGAGGTCGCTCGGATCGATTTCGAGCGTTTCGTCATTGGAGCTGCGAATGAGTTCGCCGTGACTGACGCTGGCGGTCCAGTCGGCGGAAGGCGTGATTTGCTCGATGGCGGCGAAAGGTTTTTCGCGGGTGGCGGTGAGCGGTTGCCACGGGCCTTCGATCTTGTCGGCGAGCCAGGCTTTGTAGTAGCGGTGACCTTGGCCGAGCGCCTCGATGATGGTGAGGTACTGGTCGCGGCCTTTGAGCTTGTAGGTGCAGGAGGCTTCGAAAAGCGCCTCCTTGCTGTCCTTGAGCAGCAGCTCGGGCTTTGACCATCCGAGCGGGAAGTTTTGCTTCGGTGTTTCGCGTCGCCAGAAGTGGCCGTCGTCGCTGGTGTAAAGCAGGTGGGCTTTCTCGGCATCGCAGATGACCCAGAAGTCGATCCATTTGGTCTTCTCACCGCCTTCGGGCAGTGTCTCGATCATCGGTTGAGGCTTGGTCCATGACTTCGGATCGGTGATGGTCGCCGTGGTGGAAAAATACGGCGCAAATTTCAGCGCACGGTCTTTGTCGGCGAGCTGGTAGATGAGATACCACTTCTGATGCGGCGTGAAAAAGAAGACCTGGGGAGCGCAGTGGTACTGGTCGTGGAAGTCGAGCGTGTGGCGTGGGGCTGTGCCGGCGTCCTTCCAGTCGCTGAAGCAGAGGTACTGCATGTTCACCGTGCCTGAGGCCATGCGATGCGTGGCGAAGAGATGCCATTTCCCATCGTGAAACACCATCGTCGGATCTTTGAGCGCGACATCGGGATCGTCGGCGGTTTCGACGGGGCCGATGAGCGGAGGCGAGCACTTCCAATGAAACTTGCCGGTGGTCAGCCAGGCCGGATCAGCCGCCATCGCGGTGCTGAAGACGAATCCCAAGGAAATGAGCAGCGTTTTCATGACATGAGTTCTTTGAGCGTGACGTGGGCGAGCGACTCGACGCGCTTCCAGGCGCCGGTGAAGTCGAGATGACGCGTCATCGGCCCCGGCGCGACGATGCAGCGAATGCCGGCGGCGATGGCGGCTCGGAGACCGTTGAGCGAATCTTCAAAGATAACGGCTTCATCGGTGGAGCCGCCGAGTTTTTCCACTGCATGAAGAAACAGGCTTGGATCAGGCTTCACCTTGCCCGTGTCATCGACGGTGGAGATGTGGTGGAAGTGATCGTGCAGGCCGAGCTGGTCCATCCACGAGTCGATCCACGTGCGCGGGCTGCTGCTGGCGATGGCGATGCGCAGACCGAGGGCGTCTGCTTCCTGGAGCAGGGCGGCGACTCCGGGCAGGAGCTTCAAATGCTGACGCAGTTCGTCCTCGTGTTTCTTGCGGGAGACTTCGACGGCATCCCAGTCAAAGGCGCGGCCCGTGCGCTCCTCGAGATCGCGCCGCGGGTCGTAGCTGGTGTTGAAATCGGTGCCGACGACCTGCGCGTAGCGTTCCACCGGCAGCTCGTGGCCGTGCTCGGCAAAGATTTCCCTCCAGGTGTGGTAACCGGTGCTTTCAGTGTCAACAATGAGGCCGTCGAAGTCGAAGATAACGGCGCGGATGGGGGCGGTCATGGGTGCATATGGAGTGGCGACGAATCGTCGCCTTGCCAGAACCTTTTTGCCGACGATTCGTCGGCTCTCCATAGTTCACCATGCCCAGCCTGCGAAAACCAGCCCCCGAACGACTGCGTGGATTGCTGGAGTCATGGAGTGATGTGCCGCTGAGCTACACGCCACCGTTAGGCGATGGCTTCATCGCCGATGAGCATGCAGTGCGGCTCGGAAGCGGCGAGGAAGCATATCGGGCGGCTTGCGAAGCACTGGACTCGTGGGTGATGTTTCCCGAGTGGGCAGAAGTGGCTCGTCGGGAGGTCAAAGGTCAAAAAGCCGGGCAGATCGTGGCGATGGTGACTCGTATCTGCGGACTGTGGTGGGTGAACCCGTGCCGGATTCTGCGTCGCTGCGATTCGGAGCTCACGCACGGCTTCGTCTATGGCACACTGCCGGAGCATGCGGAGTGCGGCGAGGAGCAGTTTGTGATCGAGAAGCGGGCGGACGGCAGTGTGTGGTATGTGATCCGGGCGTTTTCACATCCCCGGCACTGGATGGCCTGGATCGGCTTTCCGCTGGCGCGATGGTGGCAGTGCCGGTTCGTGCGGGATTCGCAGAGGAGGATGCAAATGCATGAGTAGAGCAGATACAGACAATGGCTCAGAATGGGCGCATTCCTTCTTTGTTTTGCTTCGTTTGCTCGTGGTCGCGTTCGCGCTGCAAGCTTTAGGCGAGAATCCGGCGAATCAGGGATGGGTGTTGTTTTTGATCCTCGTTTCGGCCGGGGTGCTGTTTCCGTTCAGCAGGCCTTTGCAGGGGCTTCGGACGATTCCTCTACTCGAAGTGCATCAATGGAACATGACGTTGTTGATGTTTCTGGGCTTCATCAGACCCCCCGGGCGCGAGGCGGCCGTTTTCGCCGGTTGCTGGTTCTTTTGGTGTTGTTTCATGGCTTGGGATGCGTGGCAAAATCTGAGAAAGAGCAATTCGTTCCAGTTGAGCCACCTGTGCGTGGCGGCCTCTGGCATCTTCCCGGCCATCGGCACGGCATGGCTGGTGGCGTATCGGGCGGGCTGGACGCCGTGGAACTTTGATCCGCTGATCGTGCTGCTCACGGCGGCGCATTTTCATCATGCCGGGTTCACGCTGCCATTGATAGCGGGGCTGAATGCGAAAGCGAAGCCGGGGTGCTGGACGCGGTTTTCGTGTGTGGCGATCCTGGCGGGTGTGCCGCTGGTGGCGGCAGGGATCACCTGCACCCACTTTGGCGTGTTGCCTTTCGTAGAACCGTTTGGCGTGACGATTCTGGTGCTTGGGGCGCTGGGTGTGGCCGTTTCACAGATGCAACGTGGGTTTGAGCGTGAGCACAGCCTTTTGATCAGAGCGGGCTTCATGATTTCAGGCGTATCATTATTCGCCGCGATGCTTTTGGCGCTCGGCTTCGGCCTTCGTTATGTGATGCCGAATTTCGCGCTGACGATGCCGCAGATGTGGATGATCCACGGGACGCTGAATGCGTTTGGATTCGGTCTCTGCGGGATTTTGGCGTGGAGATCGAAAATGGCTGCAATCTGAGGCTGGTAGCACCTGTGAGGGTTGATATTTAGCTTTGCTAAAATACCCAAATTGTGCCAAATTTCCGTAATTGGCATATTTGCCATGCGTGGCAACTGCCCGTTTGGCCCTCTTTGTCCGCGTCTTGTGCGCACCCGATTTCCATCGTCTCGCGGTGGTGCCTGAGCTTTTGGGCACCAGGGGCGGCAGCGTGCCGGATGCAGGTCTTCGGGGCGGGTGTTGCACTTTTCGGTTTCCTCCCGGCAAGAATCCTCCATTCTTCCGCCCCATTTTCCGCCCCCATTTCCCTGTGAGTCTTTCCCATCCCACTGACGACCTCCGCGTCGCCGAAATCCTGCCTTTGATCCAGCCCGCCCTGCTGATGCATGAATTTCGCCTCGGGGAGATCGAATCGGCCTTCATCGAAGACTCGCGGAAAGACGCGGAGGCCATCCTGACGCTGAAAAATGACCGACTCCTCGTTGTCGTCGGACCGTGCTCGATTCATGACACCAAGTCGGCCCTGGAATACGCCGAGCACATCGCCGAGGCGCGGCAGAAGCACGGCGCGGATCTGGAGATCGTGATGCGCGTTTATTTTGAGAAGCCGCGCACGACGGTCGGCTGGAAGGGCTTCATCAACGATCCGCATCTCGACGGCACCTTCGACATCAACAGCGGCCTGCGTGGCGCCCGCGACCTGCTCATCAAGCTGGCGAAGCGCGGCATCCCGGCGGGCACGGAGTTCCTGGATGTGATCACGCCGCAGTACATCGCCGATGTCGTCGTCTGGGGCGCTATCGGCGCCCGCACGACGGAGAGCCAGGTACATCGCCAGCTCGCTTCCGGATTGTCCATGCCGGTCGGTTTCAAGAACGGCACGGATGGCGGCATCCAGGTGGCGCTGGATGCCATCGAGGCGGCCAAGGGCCAGCACTGCTTCCTTTCGGTGACCAAAGACGGCGTCGCCGCCATCGTGAACACGAAGGGCAACAACGCCTGCCACGTGATCCTCCGCGGCGGCAAAGGCGGGCCGAACTTCGATGCCGATGCGATCAAGATGGTCGCCGACCAGCTCAGCGCACGTGGCCTGCCCGCCAGCGTCATGGTGGATTGCAGCCACGGCAACAGTTTGAAAGACTACCGCAAGCAGCCGATCGCGTCCGCATCGCTCGCAGAGCAGATCGCTGGCGGCAGCAAGGCGATCACCGGGGTGATGATCGAGAGCCATCTCGTCGAAGGCCGCCAGGACGCCAAACCCGGCCAGCCGCCAGTCTATGGTCAGAGCATCACCGACGCCTGCGTCTCCTGGGAAACCACCGCAGCGATGCTCGACGAACTCGCCGCCGCCGTGCGCGAACGCCGCAAGAAATGAACTTTACCCGAAACTGCCTCGGTAGCCTGGCGAAGTGCCGCATCCTCGTCATTGGCGACGTGATGCTGGATCACTTCATCTGGGGCCACGTCCGCCGCATCTCACCTGAGGCGCCGGTGCCGATCGTCGAAGTCACGCGGGAGGAGTTCTATCCCGGTGGCGCAGCGAACGTGGCGCGAAACATCTCACCCTTTTCCCCGCACACGCATCTCATGGGCCGCGTCGGCAAGGACATGGCGGCGGACAAGCTGCGGACGCTGCTGACCGAGGACGATGTGGATCCCGCGCCGCTGCTCATTCACGAAACACTGCCCACCATCTCGAAGGCTCGTGTCTCCGCCCGCCAGCAGCAGATCGTGCGGGTAGATCGGGAAAAACTGCTGCCGCTGACCGATGACGAACTCGCCGAGATCGACAAGCGCCTGCGCGAACTCGCTCCAGATCTCGATGCGATCATTCTCGAAGACTATGGCAAGGGATTCGTCACCACGCCGCTGATGCAGCTCGTTGCAAAGATCGCCGCCGAGCATCGGCTCATCGTCACCGTCGATCCCTCCCCGCGCAATCCGCTGTCCTGGGCTGGTGTTTCGCTGGTGAAGCCGAACCGGCTCGAAGCCTTCGCCGCCGCCGGGCTTGAGGATCATCTCCTTCCCGGCCCGCCCTTGGAGAACCCGGAAGTGCTCGAAGTCGGGCGTGTCCTCCTTGCCAAATGGAATGTCGCCAGCGTGCTCGTCACCCTCGGTGAGCACGGCATGATGCTCTTTGAGCGCGACAAGCCGCCGCATCACATCCCGACGCGTGCGCGGGAGGTGTTTGACGTTTCCGGGGCAGGGGATACCGCCATCGCGCTGCTCACGCTCGCTTTGGCGGCCGGATTCACTCTGCAAGACGCCGCCGAAATCTCCAACCACGCCAGCGGCATCGTTGTTGGCAAGCTGGGTACCGCTACCTTGACGCCCGACGAGCTTCTCGCAGCCTTCTCGTGACATGAGCACTGATTTCACCACCCTTTTCAAAACGCATCTCGGCGAGCACCAGGACGCCATCGCCAAACTCAGCGCGATGAGTGATCAAATCGCCCCGCTGGCTGATGCGTGGCTGAAAGCGCTGAAGGATGGCAAGAAGATCATCTTCTTCGGCAATGGAGGCAGCGCTGCTGACGCGCAGCATCTCGCCGCCGAGCTCGTCGTGCGCTATCGCATTAACCGCCCCGCCCTGGCCGGACTCGCCCTGACGACTGACACCTCGATCCTCACCGCGCACAGCAACGACTTCGGCTACGACACCGTCTTCTCACGTCAGATCGAAGCGCTGGCACAGCCCGGCGATGTCGTGCTCGGCATCTCCACAAGCGGCACGAGCAAGAATGTCCTCCTCGGTCTCCAGGCCGCGAAGGCACGCGGCTGCGTCACCATCGCCTTCACGGGTGAAAAAGGCGCGGATTGCGCTGCTGAGGCCGCGCTGAGCTTCAAAGCCCCGTCTGCCATCACCGCGCGTGTGCAGGAGTGTCATCTCCTCATTGGCCATCTTCTCTGCGACATCGCAGAGCAGGCTTTTGCGGAGTGAGCTCATAAGCGGCTCCGTTGAAAACGAAACGATTGTGGGACTGACCCGAAAAATAGCCATGGTGGCCTGCGCCCTGAAATTGGGGCGGCGGCTGAGTGACAAACTGGGGCTCATGCAGTTTCTGGCGTGCCATGGAGGCCTCGGTCGGTTTACAGGCAGACGGCTGCTGTTTGAAACGACCCTTGAGAATGCAGGACGTCTCCATCTCCGGCACACGGGGCCAGATGCCATCCTGTTTTCCGAGATCTTGGTGGGCCAGGAGTACCGCTGTCTTCGCAAGCTGTCGTTTCAGCCCACGACCATCCTCGACATCGGAGCCAACATCGGGCTCGGCAGTTTTTACCTCAGGTCCCTTTATCCGAAGGCCTGCATCACAGGCTTCGAGCCCTCGCCGTCCGAGTTCGGCATTCTCTCCACCAACTACGCCGACTGGAAGAAGTGCGTCTGTCACCGCATTGCGATTGGCGATCAGGATGGCATCCCGGTCAGCTTTGCCGTGCATCCCGACCGCACGGGTGGGCAGCATCTCGTGAGTGAAGGCGGCGCCGGAGATTGGGATGAGATCCGTGTCACCCTGCGACGGATGGACCGCCTGATCGAAGAAGGGGGCGTGCCGCTGCCTGATCTGGTCAAAATGGACATCGAAGGAGCCGAGGTGGCCGCCCTCACGGGTTTTGGCCGCTATCTCTCGGAAGTGAAGGCGTTCATCGTGGAGACGCATTCGCCTCAGTTGCATGAGCGCTGCATCGAACTGCTTCAATCGCACGGTCATCACATTTTGTTCGACGACTCTCCTCGGACCGCAGCCGCCCGCATTCTTGTCAGCGAACGGCGAATTTAAAACCGCCGCGTGAACCCATGACTCCGCTTCTCGACCTCTATTTGAGCCGTGCCTACTGGCGCGACATCGTCACCGCATTTCCGAAGTCCGCGCTGGCATCGTGCAAGCTGCTCGGCGTGCCGGGGCTCTATCTGGCGTTGTGCGTTTATGTGCTGCGTCGGCTCCCCTGGCCGCTGCATCCGCATCCGCTCATCCGGCTGACGAACTGGAAGGAGGCGGCGAACTACCTCGACAACTTCATCCTTCGCGAACTCCGGCTGGATGCGGTCGAAAACCTCCTGGCGCAGTCGGCGGGAGAGGTCATCGAGCTGGGCGTCAATGTCGGCATTACCTCCCGCTGGTGGCTGACTTTGAACCCCGCCGTTTCCGTGGTCGGCATCGACATGATGCAGGAAGCGCTGGATTACACCACGCAGCGCATCTTCGAGCTCGGGCACCAGACACGCTGGCAGGCGGTCACCGGAGCTGTCGGTGATGCGGAGGGCAAAATGACCATCACCTTCGACGATCCGCTTGAGGGCACCAACAGCGTGAACCAGGTCAGCGGAAGACAGCAGCGCGAGGTCGAAGTGAACACGCTGGACGCCTATCTCTCGCGGGTGGTCATGAAGAACCCCGTCCTGATGAAGCTGGACATCGAAGGTCATGCCGGAGCCGCTTTGCGGGGCGCATCGGCGGTGCTGGCTCGTCTGCGCTGGGTGGTGGTGGAGACGCACGATCCCGCGGAGCTCGCTCAATCCGCCACGCTGCTCACGGACGCCGGTTTTATCCTCCGGCACTTTCATGGCAGGACGATGTGGTGGGCGAAGCGGGAGGTGCCGGCATGATCCGCCGCAATCTCTCGTGGCTGGCCGTGTCACAGGCTGTCCGGCTCGTCACGGGACTGCTGGTGGGCACCTGGCTCACGCGGACCCTCGGGCCGGAGCAGAACGGACTCCTCGGCACGGCGATCGTCATCGGCTCGATCCTCGGCTTTGTGGCGGAGTTTGGGCTGCGTCAGATTCTCATCAAGGAACTCGCGGTGCGCAGCGACGAGGCGCCGGTGATTTTCGGGACGGCGGTGCGGCTGATGTTTTTTTTCGGTCTCGGCTGCCTAGTTCTCGCCTGCGGTTTCGCCGGATACTGGGGTGGCTCGCAGATGCTGCTGATCGGCGTCATTCTGTATGCGCCGATGCCGCTGAACGCCTGCGTGGCGATCCTTTCCAGATGGGATGCATCACAGCAGGCGCAGCGGACGGCACGGCTGGCGCTCGGCGCGAATCTCATCGCCTCGCTTGCGCGTGTTGGCTGCATTCTCGCCGGAGCCGATCTGCGGTGGGTGGCGGCCAGTATCGCGCTGGAGACGGTGGTGACGGCGGGCTTCGCCCTTCACTGGGCGTGGAGGCAGGGCTGGGTGCCGGAACTGTTGGGCTGGGATGCGAAGATCGCTGCGGGACTGCTGCGGGAATCGCTGCCGCACTTTCTCGCGCACTCCGGTACGCTGCTGCTGCTGCGCGTGGACCAGCTCATGGTTTTCCACATCAGCGGTGCGCATGAGGCGGGCATCTACGCGGCCGCCACGCGGCTGTCGGAAATCACTTATGCCGCCGGCCCGCTCATGATCATGACCTTTCTGCCGGTGCTCTCCCTCGCCCATCAAAACGATCCCGGGCGCTACGCCGCATTGCGCGGCAGCCTGTTTGGCTGGCTCACGCTGCTGGCCTACGGCTCCGCCGCTTTGTGGATTCTCGCGGGACGATGGATCGTTGACTGGGTCTATGGCGCCGCCTTTGAGGGCGTGTTCGTCGTTCTTGCCATTCACGGGCTGGCCGCGCTTCCCTACCTCCACGGGGAGCTTCGCGGCGCGGTGCTGGTGATCGAAAAAAAGACCGTCTGGAGCGTCCGCTGCGCCCTGGCGGGTCTGCTGCTCAATGTTCTGCTGAATCTCTGGCTCGTGCCCGCGCATGGTGCAGCGGGCGCGGCGTGGGCCACGGGGGCTGCCTATCTGCTGGTGTGGTTCGTCTCCTCCCTCGTGCTGCCGAGCCTGCGGTCCATCGGCTGGCAGCAGCTCTCCGCGCTGCTTGCACCCTTCCGGCTGCGCCGCGAGCTGGTGGCGATCAAGGCGCTGACATCGTGAGCCTTTCCTCCTTCATACGACCATGAGTGCGAATCGAGGTTCCAATGTGCTGGTCCAGATGCTGGGCATGCTGCTCGGCCTGTACGCGATTTTCTCCGTCATGCTGACGGATGGAAATTCGATCAGCGAGCTGTGCCGCATCCTCATGGCCGGCGGTTTTCTCTTCTGCGCCCTCCGTCCGAGGGCGGGACTCTTTGTATGGCTCGTATCGTCCGGTTACATGGACCTTCTGAAACGCCTGATGGTGAGCACAGGCCGCATTTCGCAGATGGACCTGTACTTTGTGCTCGGCATCCATCCCATGATGATGGCGGGTCTTTGCGTCGGTGTGCTGCTGGGTGTCCTTACGGGGCGTTTCAACCTGGGCGGCTGGCATTTCAAGCGGCTGCTCGCGGCAGGGGCCATCATGGTACTGGCGGGACTCGCGGCTGCGCGTGAGAAGGGCATGAGCCTCGCGTCCATCCTGCCGGAGATCGCGAATAACGGCTTTTACGCGATTCTCATTTTTCTCGTGCCGGTGCTGCTGCCCAGCCTGCAAGACGTCCTGCGGACCCTGCGTACGCTGGTCATCGCCTACATCCCGGTGGCCATCTACGGCATCTACCAGCAGTGGGCGGGCTTTCAGGATTTCGAAATCGAGTACCTGATGACGGGCCTGTCCATCGAGATCAAGCAGCTCCTCTCCGACGAAGTGCGGGCCTTTTCGACGCTGAACTCGCCCACGGCGCTGGGATTCGCCTCCGGTGCGTGCTTCACCTTTGCGCTGATCCTCGGCGGTCATCGTGATCAAGCTGCGGCCCGCTTCCGCTTCAACCGTGCGGCGGCGGTCGGGCTGATGCTGCTGTTCGTGGGCGCTTGGCTCAGCTCCACCGCCCGCTCGGCTGCGGTTGCCATCCCCATGGCATTGCTGGCCCGCTACTGCTTCAGCGATGCCCGGCGCACCCAGGCCTTTTACATCATGGCCGTTGGCAGTTTTGTGCTGCTCGTTGCGACTTCCGGCTGGCTTCTCAAAGTGTTGCCGAACGCGATGGACACCATGTTCGAACTCGCCGGTGGCCAGGGCTTTGCGGATCAGATTCTCCGCGTCGGCACCTATTACGAGCGGCTGATGGGATTCTCCAACGTGCTGGCCAATCCCGCCGCCTACACGCTGCGCGGCATGGGGGCGGACCGCGGGGGTGACTACAACGACGAATTCATGAACCACGATCCTCTCAGCGGCACCCTCGTGCGCTACGGCGTGGTGGCGCTGCTCTTCATGATCGTGATGACCTTCTTTTTGCTCCGCCACGTCCACCGATCCGTGCTGAAACTGCCAGCGGGGCCTGTGCGCAATGTGGGCTGCCTGCTTTTGAGCGTGCCGCTGGCCTATCTCGTGGCCTCCGTGCTGCAGGGGACCGTCTTCTTTACCTTCCCGCTGAATGCCTTCACCTGGCTGTGCATGGGCATGGTGGACGCGCTCGGGCAGGAAACGACGCAGCCTGTGCCTGTGGGCGTCGTCAGACGGCGGCGGATGCAACCTCTGCCGCACGGCTCCCATCCCGGGCGTTTCCGTCCGGTCTCCCGCGCATGAATCGGATCGCCGTCCATCGCATCTGCGGAGTCGGGGATGCCGTGCAGCTCACGCCGCTGATGCGCCAGATTCGCGCGGATTTCCCCCTGGCCCATGTCACCTGCTTCATCAGTGAAAATGCCGCAGGGGTGCTGCGCGGTGCACCTTGGATCGACGAACTCGTCTCCTTGAGCACGGAAAGCGTGACGCCTGCGTCTTCCAATCCCGCGCTTTGGCGCATGTGGCGCACGATCGCCGCCCATGGCCGACAGGACCTCTTTCTGCACCTCGGCGCACGCTGGCTCCACTCGCTGGGTGCCGGATTGGTGCGTGCCGGGCGTCGTGCCGGGCTGTCCACGAATGTCTCCTGGCGGCCGCATCCTTTCGACACTGTCGTTCCGCTTTCTCCCGAGCCGCGAAACGACACGACTCACGCCAGTCAGCGCTACCTGGATCTTTGGACAAAGGCGACCGGCCTGCCGGATCGCGGACTGGGCTCTTCGCTGGAGCATTTGGGACATGACAACCTCGCCCCATCCTTCGGCATCACCTCGCCCTACCTGTGCTTCGCTCCGGGGGCGGGGAACTGGCTTCACTCAGGTGACAACAAGCGCTGGCCCGCCTCTCACTGGCAGCACCTCATCACCCTTGCCCAGGCGGATGGCTATACCGTGTGCGTGCTCGGCACGGCGGGGGACTTTCCGCAGGAAAAACTGCCGCCGGGCGTCGTCTCGCTCACCGGACGGACCACGCTCGACGAAACGGCCAGCCTCATCCGCCACAGCGCGGGATTCGTGGGGCATGACTCCGGCCTGTTTCACATGGCGCTTGGTTTGGATGTGCCCGCCGCTGCTTTCTTTGGCCCCACGCGTGAGGATCTCACCGGTCCTTTTCGCCAGCCCCGCTCCCTGATCCTGCGCACAGACATCCCCTGCGCACGCTGCTGCCGTCCCGTCTGCGAACTGCCTGACGCCAAGACGCGTGAGGTGGAAGGCTCCCCGCCCTGCATGCACGAGATCACGCCAGCTGAGGCCTGGGCGAGCGTGCGTGCCTTTTTACGATCATGAATCTCCTCCATCGTTTGTTTCACCAATTTTGCAGCGCTTGGCCCTTCGAGCGCGGGCGGGACTTTTTCATGCGCCACACGGTTCATGGGGCTTTCGGCCTCTATCTGGCTGAATTCGGCCCGTGGATGACCACGCGCGACGGCTGGCCCATCCGCGCAAACATGGGTCGGGACTATGCCGCGCAGATGCTGAAAATGTTCAGCGAACTTGAACCGACGACGAAGCGCTTCCTGCTCCGCCACATGCTGGCTGACGGCCTCTTTCTCGATGTCGGAGCCAATGTTGGCTACTTCTCGCTGCTGCTGGCCCACGCAACGCCGAATGGCCGGGTCATCGCCCTGGAGCCCAATCCGCCCATCGCCGCGTTGCTTGAAGAATCCATCGCGCGAAACCAGCTCGGCGACCGCGTTCGTCTGCATCGCGTCGCTGCGGCGGATACGGCGGGCACGCTTCAGTTTGGCGTCGATCCCGCCAACACCGGCCACTCTCGCCTCGCGAATGAGCATCACTCAGGCTCGATCTCTGTGGAAACGGTCGTGCTCGACGAATGGCTGCCGCCACTGCTCGACGGTCGCCGCCTTTCCCTCGTGAAAATCGATGTCGAAGGTGCCGAATGCCGCGTCCTTCGCGGCATGAGCCGCCTGATTGCCGAGCATCGTCCCGCCATCGTCGTGGAGGGCTACGACGAGCATCTGCGTGAATTCGGCGACAGCCTGGCGGACCTCCGCGCCTTGCTCGTTCGTGCCGGCTATGAAGAAGTCCTTCCCTCGGACGGCAATCTTTACGTCCTGCCACGCCCGAAGTGATGGAGCCTCTTCAGCAGCGCTCGTGGGCCATCGCCATCACCGCCCGCGCTACCTATCTCAAGCCGTGGTATGAAGGCTTCGCCGCCGCCATGCCGCCTGAATGGCGTGCGCTGCTGATCTGCCCGGTCGATGAAGCCGGAGATCACCCTCGCGATCTGACCACGCCAGTGCATCCGAACCTGACGATTCACGAAATCCCCGCCGCCCGTCGCACGCTCAGCAGCGGCGGCGGCCACGCGGCCCAGCACTACGGGGCGCGGCATCGCTGGATGCCTGACTCGCGCATCAGCGCCGCGATGGATGCCGCCGCCTGCGGAGGCCTCATCGCCCATGAATTTTCTCCCTTCACGCTGACGGCCCTGCTCCATGCGAAACGCCGCCGCCTGCCAGTCGTCAGCTTTGGCGATGTCGGCCGTGACAACGCCGCCTCCTATCCCTGGCAGACGCGGCTCTGGCATTTGATCTGGAGCGCCTTCATCGACGGTCGCATGGCGGGATGTCCGGCCTCCCGTGTTCCCGTCTCGGGAAGCCGGCTGCCCTTTGTGGAATCCTACCACGCCGTGGACAGTGCGGAGTTCACGCCGATGTCGAAGCCTGCCGCGCAGCCGGTCACCTTTGTGTTCTCCGGGCAACTCATCGAGCGCAAAGGACTCGACCTGTGGTTTCAGGCCGCCGCACGCCTCGTCAAAGCCGGACACGATGATTTTCGCCTGCGGGTCGTCGGCGGCGGTGACGAGACCTGGGCACGCCGCTGCGCGGAGGCGGCCGGAGTGGCGGACCGGGTCGAGTGGACGGGATTTCTTCAGCGGGACGCCATGAAGCAGGCGCTCGGCACTGCGGATGTCTTCGTTCTGCCGAGCCGCTTCGACAGTTACGCGGTCGTCGTGCATGAGGCGGCCTGCCTCGGCCTGCCGCTGCTCGTCAGCCGCCATGCAGGCGCGGCTGAGGCCATCGTCGAAGACGGCGTCAATGGCTGGCAGGTGGACCCCTTCGATTCCGCAGACTTTGCCGCCCGCATGACCGCGATGCTGGATGCCGCCACGCGCACCCGCCTCGGTGCCGCCGCCCGGAGCAAGGGGGAAAAACTCTGCGCCCGCCGTCGCGGTGCTGCCGTCTGGCAGTGGATCACAGCCACCTATCTGAACTGACATGCCCCGCTGCCTGCACCTCGCCGCTTCGAGATTTGAGCGCCTTTCTCCCGCCGCCACCGCGCTGCTTTGCCAGCCCGGCTGGACCCACCTCGGCGAGCCGCCAATCGACTGGAGTGCGGAAATCCGCGAGCAGTTCGGCTTCGGCCACTGCATCGGCGGTACGCGCCTCTGGCTGGCTTCCATTTACCGCCGACTGCGACCACGCTACACGCCGGAGCAGTTGGAGCGCCACTACGCCGCCTGCGAGTTTCGTCAGTTTCACTTCGCCGCCGGTCAGCGGCTGGACTTTGAGGATGGCGAGTTCGATTTCATCGTCAGCGAGCACTTTTTTGAGCACCTTTGGCTGCCGGATGCCATCGCTCTGCTGCGTGAGTGCCAGCGCATTCTCAAACCCGGCGGCGTCATCCGCACCTGCGTGCCGGATGCGGATCTTCGGTCGTATGCGCCTCCCGAGATGCCCGGCTATCCGTCCTCACGCGTGCCCTGGTCACACCATCAGAAGCACCGCATGCGCTGGAGCGTCTTCAGCCTCTCCGAAGCGCTGAAAATCGCCGGCCTCGAAGCACGACCGGTCATGTGGTGCGACGATCGCGGCACTTTTCATCACGAAATGCCCGCGTGCGCCGGCCACCCCGCCGCCGCTCTGCTCGGCACGCTCGATTATTTCCGGCGCCTGCCCTCCCTTGTCGTGGACGGTGTCAGCCCAGCCGCCGGGTGACTGCCGCCAGCACCTCGTCCACGCTCCACCGCAGCATGCAGATCATCGGATGTTCACGATTTTGACAAACGTTCGCCGGATGAGTCAGCGGATCGCAGGGCTGGCAGGCCAGCGCCGGATCACGCAGCAGATCGAAGCGGTCGGCATGCCACGGCGGATCCCAGTTCGCGGACGAGGGGCCGTTCAGGATCGTGCCCGGCACGCCGAGCGCCGAGGCGATGTTCATGGGGCCAGAATTGTTGCCGACGAAGTGCCGCGCTCCCGCCATGAGCCGGATGAATCCGTCCAGCGTGCCCACCGGCTCCCTTCGCACGTCAGCGGCCAGCGCCTGCTCTTCCGGGCAGTTTTGTCCGATCCAGATCACCGGATGCCTCCCTTGAATTCTGTTCGCCAGCGCCACAAAGCGATCCACCGGCCAGCGCTTGTAGGCGCGGCTGGCTCCGGCGTGGATCAGGACGGCACCGTGATCCTCCCTGCCAAACGCACTCAGGTCCGGCGGAGGCGCATTCGGTGGCAGGCCGAGCAGCCCAAGCCGCTGCATCAAGAGGTCGGCAATGCGCCAGTTGTGCGTCGCGACGTGCTCGCCCGTCACCTGTGGCACCCGGTCTGGAAGCAGGGCATTCAGCCGCACGCGTTCCGTTCGGGGGCCGACATTCACACGCGCACCTCCGAGTCGCGCCAGCAGATGCGCGACGCTGCCCTGATCGTCTCCCAGCAGGCACGCATCCGGACCGAGTCCGCGAATTTCGGCGGCGATTTTCCCCATTCGGAGCGGGTGCCTCCATGCGCCGTTGAATTCGGCGGTGGCAAAGGTTTTCACCGCGACTCCGGGGCGGCACACCTCATACAGTCGCGCCGCCACCGGACTGGTCACCACGACGATCTTCCATTCCTTCAGCGCCTCCGAAAGCGCCTGCACCGCGGGCAGGAAGACCACGTTGTCCCCCAGCTGGTTCACTTTGAAAATCACCAACGTCATGCGTGGCGGACCCATGCCGCACATGCCCGTGCGGCGCAATCGCTTGTCTCATGAAGTCCCGGCTCCTCATCGTGACTCTCCTCGCCTGCGCGGCCGTCCTGCTCGTGGCGTGGATGCCGTATGCGGCGGGCTACGGTGCCTTCAAGCGCTCCATGCTGCAGGAAATGCTCATGCGCTGGAAGGATCCCACCTGGCAGCATGGAGCGCTGATTCCCTTCATCGTCGGCTACCTCCTTTGGCTACGCCGGGAGGAAATCGCGCAGCTCCCCGTCTCGCCGGGGCGCTGGGGGTTCCTGCTCGTGATTTTCGGCCTGCTGCTCTACTTCGTCGGTTTCCGTGCCAACAGCTTCTATGTCGGCTACCTCGCCGTCATGACGCTGCTCGCCGGCTCCGCGTGGTGGCTGGAAGGCGCGGCTCGCGGCAGGAGGCGGCTCTTTGCATGGCTGATGCTCGGCTTCCTCTGGCCGCTGCCATTTCTCGAGGAAACCATCGGCTACCCGATGCGGCAGATGATGGTGCAGACGACGGGTTTCGTGCTGAACTCGGCCGGCGTCGATTCGCTGGTCTCCGGTACCGCGCTCCAGTCGATGCCGGACGCCGAATCCGGCCGCCGGGCGGGCGAACTCTTCAGCGTCGGCATCGCCGCGCCGTGCTCAGGCATGCGCTCCCTCTTTGCGCTGCTCGTCGTTGGCGCTCTCTTCAGCTACTTCCGCCAGCGCGTGCTCTGGCGCAGGCTGGCGCTGTTCAGCACCATTCTGCCCGTCGCCATCGTGGCGAACATGGTGCGCATTCTTGTGCTCATCTTTGCGGCGATGATCTTCGGCCAGAAATGGGCCATCGGTGACGCCGAGAAAGAAGTCTCCGCCTTTCACGAGGCCACCGGCATCGTCGTCTTCCTCGTCGCTCTGGTACTGCTGCAGTCGGCCTCCTGGCTGCTGGACAGGATCTGCAGCGGCATGGCTTTCCGGCGCAGTCGCGTCGTCTCACGGCAAGTCGTTTCCTCCGAACCATGATCGCCCGCGCCGCCATTCTCTTCGCGCTCTGCGTCATGACCGTTCTGCTGTGCCGGTTCTCGCCACCGCCCTCCGGTGGCGATGACGCGGGCGTTCCGGCGGAACTGCCCATGGTCGCGGGCGGCTTCGTCGGCGAATCCGAGCCGCCGAGTGAAAAAGAGATCGAGCTGCTGCCGGCGGACACCCTCATCGTCAAGCGCCTCTATCGCACGCCCGGACGCGCCATCGCGGACCGCGATCTCGCCCATGTCTCCCTTGTCATCGCCGGAAACGACAGCCGCAGCATCCACCGTCCCGAGGTTTGCCTCGACGGACAGGGCTGGACCATCACCGACTCCACCGTGCGCGAGGTCAAGCTCATCTCCGGTGAAACTCTGCGCGTGCGCGACCTCGCCATCGAGCGCGAGGTGCTGCTTGGCGACGGCACCAAACTGCCGCTGCGTGCTCACTACGTTTACTGGTTCGTCGGAGCCGATGTCAGCACGCCCAACAACCTCGACCGTCAGCTCATCAGCCTGCGCGACAGCGTCCTGCGCAACGTCAACCACCGCTGGGCCTACCCGAGTGTCATGGCCCGCGTCACCGACAACCTCACCCCGCAGCAGAGCGGCGAACGCCTGCGCAACGACGAAGAGACCGTGGCCATGATCCTTTCTCTCATCCGCAGCCTTGCACCCAGGATGGAAAAACCAGGCGCGTAGGCAGTGAAGGCGGCTCTTATCCATCGGATCTGGAACGTGATCTTCGGGATCTTCCGAAAGAAGCGTTTCGCTCAGTTTGTGGCCGGTGTCCGACCACAGGCGCATGAGCGTGTCCTCGACATCGGCGGCTACCCGGCCACCTGGGAGGGCAAGCAGCATCTTGTCGCCGAGATTCACATTGCCAACGTCCACGAGATCACACCGCCGGCCGATCTCGGTAATTTTCACCTCCAAATCGCCGACGGCTGCGCCCTCCCTTTTGCGGACCAGTCATTCGACATCGTCTTCTCCAACAGCGTCATTGAGCATGTGGGTGATTTTGAGCGGCAGCAGGCTTTTGCACGAGAAGTTTGCCGCGTGGGCGGTCGCCTGTGGGTTCAAACACCCGCGCAGGAGTTTTGGATCGAGCCGCACTTCATGACGCCGTTCATCCACTGGCTTCCCAGGAGCTGGCAGCATGGGCTGGCGCGAAACTTCAGCGTCTGGGGCTGGCTCACACGGCCGGATGCGCTTCAGGTCGCCGACTTCATCAACGACATCCGACTGCTCAACCACGCTGAAATGGTTCGACTCTTCCCCGGCTGCGATATTTTGCGCGAGAAAGTCTGCCTTGGACTCTTCACCAAAAGTTACATCGCTGTCCGAACCTCATGATTCATCGCCTGCTCGCTTACCTCCAGCCGCTCGAACGCGTCGCTGTCGCCTATTCCGGCGGCGTGGACAGCACGTTGGTGCTGAAAGCCGCCCTTGATGCGCTGGGGAACGAAAATGTCATCGCGTTGCTCGCCGTTTCGCCCAGCTTGCCGCAGAGCGAGAAGGACGAGGCCATCGCGCTCGCCAATCAGCTCGGTGCACGTCTTGAACAGCTGACCACCGGGGAAACCGACGACCCGCAGTATCAGGCGAACGCGCCGAACCGCTGCTACTTCTGCAAGGACCACGTCTATCGCGCCCTGCGGCAGTTTGCAGAAGCAAATGGCATCGCTCATGTGCTCGATGGCATGAACGCCGAGGACACGCTCGACCTGCGTCCCGGTCGCGCCGCCGCGCGCGAGTTGAAAATCCTCAGCCCGCTGCACGAACTCGGTTTCAGCAAGAACGACGTGCGGGAAGCCGCCAAAGCGCTCGGCCTGCCGAACTGGAACAAGCCCGCCGCAGCCTGCCTCGCCTCCCGCGTGCCCTACGGCACCAGCGTGACGCCAAAACTGCTCTCGCAGATCGAACGCGCCGAAGCCGCGCTGTTCGATCTCGGCTTCCGCGAGCTGCGCGTCCGCCATCATGGCGATGTCGCCCGACTGGAAGTGCCTGAGGCCGATTTGACGTACGCCTTGCAGCAGCGTGATGAAATCACCACCGCACTGCGTGCCACCGGTTACACCTACATCACCCTCGATCTCGCCGGTCTGCGCTCCGGCAGCATGAACGAAGTGCTCCAAGCCCGCTCCGCATGAACGAATCCAAACTGAGCGAACTCCTGACACAAGTCAGCGAAGGCAAACTGCCGCCGGACCAGGCGCTGGAGCGTCTGCGCACGCTGCCCTTTGCCGAGGCGGGCCAGGTGCTGGCGGACACGCATCGCGTCATTCGCCAGGGCTTTCCCGAGGCTGTGTATGCCGAAGGAAAAACACTCACTCAAACTTCCGATGCGCTCACGGCGCTTGTCGCCGCGCACGGCTGCGCCCTTGCGACTCGCGTGGCCGCCGATGTCGCCGCGCTGCTGCTGCAACGTTTTCCCACCGGCAGCTACGATGGTGTTTCGCGCCTGTATCGAGTCGGCCAAATGGATGGCATATCCAAGACGGCACCCGTGGCCGTGGTGTGCGCAGGCACCAGCGATCTGCCCATTGCCGAAGAAGCTGCGCAGACCCTGGAGTTTTCAGGAGCCAAAGTGAACCGCATCACCGATGTCGGCGTTGCGGGCCTTCACCGCCTCCTCGCGAGACTCGATGACTTGCGCAGCGCCGGCATCGTCATCGCCGTCGCCGGCATGGAAGGCGCACTGCCCAGCGTCCTCGGCGGCCTTGTTTCGGCGCCTGTGATCGCCGTTCCCACCAGCGTCGGCTACGGTGCGAATCTCAACGGCATCTCCTCACTTCTGACCATGCTCAACTCCTGCGCCAGCGGCCTCACCGTCGTCAACATCGACAACGGTTACGGTGCGGCGGTCGCTGCGTTGCGGATTCTAAACCGACCGTAGTCATGTCTCTCGAAGACACCCTTTACCCGCTACTCAAGCTCTACGAGGCAGCACCGCAGTCGATCAAATCGCTGGCAGGCAGGGCCTATCGCTCCATTCCCGCTGGAATGCGTTACGGCCCGGCCTACGTGCGGTTTCAAAACGAAGCGCGGGAGGTGGAATCGTGGGATGTGGAGGAGGTTCGACGCTATCAGATCGCGGCCTTGCGCGATTCGCTGATCGCGGCGTCGAAAGCGCCGTTTTATGCGGAGCGCTTTGCGGACTGCGGTGTCGATCCGAGGAAGCTCGAATCGCTGGAGCAACTGACGGACTACCCGCTGCTGACCAAGCAGGATCTGCTGCTGCATCGCGATCAAATGGCGAACCCGGACTTCGATGCCAAACAGCGGCTCTACATCACCACCGGTGGATCCAGCGGCGTGCCGGTCGGTTTTTATCTGCACAAAGGCGTCAGCCGCCCGAAGGAGCAGGCCTACCTGGAAGCGCAGTGGTCCCGGCGCGGGTATCGCGTCGGTGATCGCGTGGCGGTCATTCGCGGCGGGGTCACATCGAGCAAAGCTCGCGGTGGCATCAGCTATTTCGATGCGACGCGGAACTGGCTCATCCTCTCTTCGTATCACCTCACGCCGGAGCGTCTGCCGGAGTATGTGGCCGCGCTGAACAAGTTTCGCCCGCAGCACCTGCATGCGTATCCAAGCGCGGCGTTCATGCTGGCACGCGGATTGGAACAGACGGGGTTGAAGCTCGATTTCCCGCTCACTTCGCTGCTCTGCGGTTCGGAAAAGCTCACTGCAGAAGCGCAGCAGCACCTGGAGCAGTTCTTCGGTGCCCGCGTCTGCCACTGGTACGGCCACAGCGAGCGCATGGTTCTCGCCGCGCAGGGCCGTACGTCGAATCATCTGCATTTCTGGCCGACGTATGGTTTCGTCGAGTTCGGTGAGTCCAATGCCGACGGCCATCGTGAAATCATCGGCACCTCGTTTCACAATCACGTCATGCCGTTGATCCGCTACCGCACCGGCGATTACTGTAGCTCGGTTTTCCGAAACCGAGATGCTGGCGTGAATGACTCGGAATCGGAATTCCGAGCCGCATGGCCCTCCGTCGAGACTGTCGTGGGCCGGGACTACGAGTTCCTCGTCAGCGCCAACGGTCGCCGCATCTCACTCACCGCGATCAACATGCACGACGACATCTTCGACGGCCTCCTGGCCGTGCAGTTCTTCCAGGAACAGCCCGGCGAGGTGGAATGCCGCTTTCAACCCGGCCCGCAGTGGCAAAGCAGCCGTCATGAGACGATGCGAGCGGGCTTGATGAAGAAATTGGGCGATGATTTCATCCTCACGCTTCGAGAGGTGAAGGAAGTGGAAAAGACGAGCGCGGGGAAGCACAAGTGGCTGGTGACGACTTTAAAATGAAACAACTCGCTCAATACCAAGACGGACGCCTGGAACTCCAGGACGTGCCTGCGCCGGTGCCGCCGCCGGGAGGGATTCTGGTGCGGACGACGTGTTCGGTGATCTCGCCGGGGACGGAGCGGATGAAGGTGGAGCAGGCGCGGATGTCGTTGCTGCAAAAGGCGAAGGCGCGGCCTGACCAAGTGAAGAAGGTGATCGACACGGCGAAGACACTGGGCTGGAAGGCGGCGATGGAAAAGGTCCGCAACCGCCTCGAATCGCCGACACCGCTGGGTTACTCGGCGGCGGGCGTGGTGGTGGCGGTGGATGAGTTGAACTCGCGTTTCCGTGTGGGTGATCGCGTGGCCTGCGGCGGTGCGGAGTGTGCGTTTCACGCGGAGATGATTGCCGTGCCGGATCTGCTGGCGGCGCCGGTTCCCGAAGGTGTGGAAGACTGGCAGTCCGCCTACACGACGCTGGCGTCGATCTCGATGCAGGCGGTGCGGCAGGCGGAGGTGCGGCTGGGAGATCGCGTGCTGGTCATGGGCCAGGGACTTGTGGGCCTGCTGGCAACCAGTTTGCTCAAAGCCTCCGGTGCGCGGGTGCTGGGTGTGGATTTCGTGGCTTCGCGACTGCAAGCCGCGCTGGCGATGGGCGCGGAGCGGGTGGTGAATCCGGCGGAGACGAAGGTCGAAGACGTGGTGCGTGAATGGACGAACGGCCACGGAGTGGATGCCGTCCTCATCTGCGTGGGCGGCAAGTCCAGCGGTCCGGCGGATCAGGCGATCGCGTGCCTGCGGGATCGCGGAGTGATGGTGATCACGGGCATTTACGATGCCGAACTGTCCTGGAAGACGGCCTACATGAAGGACATCCAGGTGCGCTATTCGCGAAGCTACGGCCCGGGTCGCTACGATCCGCAGTACGAGTGGGGCGGGAAGGATTATCCCATCGGCTATGTGCGCTGGACGGAGAACCGCAATTTTGACGCGTGCCTGGAGCTGATGCGCACGGGGCAGCTCGATTTGAAGGCGGTGACGACGCGGCGAGTGAGGTTCGATGAGGTGCTCGGCGTTTACGACAAACTGGAGAGCGAGTTGGGGGTGGTGATCGAGTATTGTAGTCCCGGCTTTAGCCGGTCTGAGAAGGTGCAGACTGCGCTTCAATCTGATATTCCGGACCGCCTGAAGGCGGGACTACGGAACAGCGTCGGAAAACTCGACGTGATCGGTGCGGGGAATTTCGCCCGGACGATGCTGCTGCCGCATGTGAAGGGAATGATCACGCTCGGAACGATCGTGAACGCCACGGGCCTGAGTGCGCGGCATGTGAAGGAGAAGTTTGGCTTTGCGGCGGCGGAAACAGATGCGGCCAAGGTGCTCGGAAGTGAAGCCGGCCGCCAGCCTGTGGGATCGGAACAGGCTGGCAGCCTGTCTCACGCAGCCGTGATGATCGGCACGCGGCATCATCTGCATGCGCCGCTTGTTTTGCAGGCGCTGCAATGCGGGAAGCACACGTTTGTCGAAAAGCCGCTCTGCCTGACGCGAGAGGAACTGTCACAGATCGATGAAGCGATGACCACCACCGCCGGCAGCGTGATGGTGGGCTTCAACCGGCGCTTCGCGCCCGCCACCGTGGCAATGATGCAGACGCTGCAAAACATTCCCGGCCCGAAAACACTGGCGTTTCATGTGAACGCCGGAGCGCTGGCGCCCGATCACTGGTATGCCAACATCGATGAAAGCGGCGGCCGTGTTTTGGGCGAGGCCTGCCACTTTTTTGACTTCGCCTGTCATGTGCTCGGCCGACCGGCGAAGGTGAAGGCGCAGACGGTGGGCCGTCCGGCGGCGCCGGATTCGGTGACAGCGCAGATTGAATTCGCCGACGGGTCATCCGCGCAGGTGATCTACTCGGCGGAAGGCGATTCGGCATTTCCGAAGGAGTCATTCCGGGTGTTTGGCAATGGCGTGGTCGTCGAGTGCGAGAACTTCATGAAGCTGTCGGTTTTCCGAAAACGAAAGCAGACGGTGAAGAAGTTCACCTCGAAGGGACATGCGGAGGAGATGGCCGCGTGGCTGGCCTTCTTGAAGGGTGGAGCTGCGCATCCGCTGCCCTATGAACAGACGCGGCAGAGCATGCGGCTGACCTTCGCAGTGCTGGAGTCGATTCGGGAAGGAAGGGACATCGAACTGTGACCAAAGCCGCATGGTATGCCCGCCGGCTCCGGGCGATGAGCCCGGGCGAAATCGGGAGGCGCGTGATCGAGCGCTGTGCGCGTCTGCGTGAACCGGCGAAGCTCGGGAAGATCGCCGCCGGGCCCTGGGACGGCGCGTTCACCGACTTTCCAAAGCTGCCCTGGCGCAAGGAGGTTCCGGCAGAACTGCGCCGACAACTGGCGGCGGATGCCGGGAAGCTCGTGCGCGGCGAATGGGAGCTGTTCGGCTGGAAGCAGGTCGAAGTCGGTGCGCCGCCCTGCTGGCATCGCGATGCGACGCTTGGCGTCGTGATTGATCCCGACATCCCGTCGAGAAAACTCGATCACCGCCAGCTTGAACACGGCGCCGACGCCCGCGCGATCTGGGAGATCAACCGCTGGTCGGAAATGACGCGCATGGCGATGCACAGCGCCCTGAACGGGGATGTGCAGGCCATCCGCGTGGCGCAACTTTGGCTCGAAGACTGGTGCGACCGCAACACGCCCGGCCACGGCATCAACTGGACGAGCCCGCTCGAAGCCGCGCTGCGGTTGATGAACTTCTGCTGGTTCGACGCGCTGGTGCGCGGCTGCAACGATCCTGAGCTGGCCCGTCGGCAGGACGAGCTGACTAAGCGCATCGTGCCTGTGCATGCGTGGTGGGTTTGGAAGCGGCGGTCGTTCGGATCATCGGCCAACAATCATCTCATCGGCGAACTGGCGGCCCTGGTGATGGCGGTCACTCGCTGGCCTGCGCTCGCTCGAACGATCGGTCCCGCCCGACGTGTTTGGAATCTGCTGGAGCGCGAGATTCTGCGCCAATTCGCCGAAGACGGCGGGAACAAGGAACAGGCGCTGCACTACCATCTCTTCGCATGGGAGATGTGCTGGCATGCCGGCATGGCGGCGGATGGATTGAAGGACGAGGTGCTGGAGCGGCTGACCCATGCGGCGCAATACTTCGCCGATGTCGTCGAAACACCCGATGCGTGGGATTTCGGCGATTCGGATGACGCACAGGTTCTGCCGCTGGCTCTGAAGCGATCGAACGCGGCGGCCGAGTTTCGCGGCTGGCTGCTCAGTCGTGCGGAGGGCGCGGCTTTGCGCTTCTGGCTGGGCGAGCCACCGAAAGCCGTGAAGGCGTCGATGCGCTGCCAGTGGCGGCTTTATGCCGAAAGCGGGCAGGCGCTCTGGCGTGATGCGCGCTGGACGGTGCGCGCGGATGCCTCTCCGCTTGGACTTGGCGCCATGGCGGCGCACGGCCATCTCGATGCGCTGCATGTCTCGCTGTGGTTTGAGCAGCAGGCGCTGATCATCGATCCCGGCACGGGAGCCTACTATGGAAATCCCGCACTGCGTGCGCGGCTCGCCGCCTGGGAGGCGCACAACGGGCCGGTGCCCGTCTCCGGGCTGACGAAGCCGCAGCGTCTTGGGCCGTTTCTTTGGTCGGCGCACCACGGCGTTCCGACCTTGGAGATCGACAACGACATCTGTCTCATGAGCCTGGAACGCGGGGCGAACTGCGTGCAGCGTGCGGTGCATGCGGAATCGGATTTCGTGGAAATCTGCGACGAGGCGGGGCAGGAAACAGCGCATGTGGTCACCTGGCAGCTTGCTCCGGGGTGGCGCATCGAACGGGAGCGCACGAACGGTTTTCTCTGCCGCCATGAGGAGTGCATTCCCGTGCGCGGCATGTTGAACGGGGATCAGATTGAAAGCTGGGAAATCGTGGAATGCGAGGCCTCGCCTCACTTCCGCGAGATGGTGACGACACAGGCCGTGAGAATCGTCTTCAAGGGCACGCTGACGACCCTCTGGCGGAAATCCGACTGATCCGGACCGGCCATCCGATCAAGCGCAAGGCGCGGGAGTGAATCCCGCGCCTTTTTTGTTGTCCTGTCCGCGCCCCTTTCTTTGCAGTCGCGCAGACACGGATTTGGTGCTTTTTGACCGCCCCCATGCCCGCCGCCGCCGTCATCACGAACATCTCCTGCTATCAATTCGCCGCGCTTTCCGGTTTGAAGGAGCTGCGCCAGCAGTTGCTCGATCTCTGCAGACAGCGCGGGCTGAAGGGCACGATTTTGCTGAGCACCGAGGGCATCAACCTGTTCGTCGCCGGTGTGCGCGAGGATGTGGACGCGCTCGTCGATCACCTGCGTGCCATTCCCGTTCTCGAAGGATTGAAGCCGAAGTACAGCGACAGCGCGGAGCAGCCGTTCCGGCGCATGCTGGTGCGCATCAAGAAGGAGATCATCGCCTTCGGCGTCGAGGGCATCGAGCCGGCGAAATACACCTCGCCGCGACTGGAGCCGAAGGTGTTGAAGCAATGGCTCGATGAAGGACGGCCCGTCGTGCTCTACGACACACGCAACGACTACGAGGTGAAGCTCGGCACCTTCAAAGGCGCGGTCGTGGCGGGCATCGACCACTTTCGCGATTTCCCGAACGCGGTGGCCAAGCTGCCGCCTGAGATGAAGAAGGCGGAGATCGTGTCCTTCTGTACCGGCGGCATCCGCTGCGAGAAAGCGGCGCCGTTCATGGAGCGCGAGGGCTTTGAGCACGTCTGGCAGCTTGAGGGCGGCATCTTGAAGTACTTCGAGGAATGCGGCGGCGCGCACTACGACGGCGAGTGCTTCGTGTTCGACCAGCGCGTCGGTGTCGATCCCGCGCTGTCGGAAACCGACTCCGCGCAGTGCTTCGTCTGCCAGACGCCGCTCAGCGCCGAGGACCAGGCCGATCCGCGCTATGTCGCCCATGTGTCGTGCCCGTATTGCTTCAAGACGAGCGAGCAGCAGCAGCGCGAGCAGATTGAGCAACGCCACGCCGCCATTCGCGCCGCCACCACGCCGCTGCCGGGCAGCGTGCCGTATGATCATGAGCGTCCGCTGCACATTCCGGCCGCGTGCGATCAAAAGACCATCGTCGATGCCTTCGATCACGTCATGCCGCACATCGGCCGCGAGGTTTGGCTACAAACCGCGCAGAACGGCCGCCTCACCGACAAGGACGGCAGGCCCGTCGCCGCCGATCACCTCGTGCGTGCGGGCGAGCACTACCTGCATCACACGCCCGCGCTGCGCGAGCCGGATGTGAATCCCGACATCCGCGTGCTGTTTGAAGACGAGGCCATCCTCGTGCTGAACAAGCCCGCGCCGCTGCCCGTGCATGTCGGCGGCCGGTTCAACCGCAACACGCTGCAGTTCATCCTCGACCTCGTCTGGCATCCGCTGCGCCCGCGCACGGTGCATCGTCTCGATGCAAACACGACCGGCGTCATGCTGCTGTGCAAGACGCAGCACTTCGCGCGTCTCGTGCAGCCGCAGTTCGAGCGCGGCGAGGTCGAAAAGATCTATCTCGCCCGCGTGCAGGGCCATCCGGCGCAGGATGAATTCATCTGCGATGCGCCCGTCAGCGCCGAGGCAGGCAAACTCGGCGGACGCAGCGTCGAAGCAGGCGGCCAGGCCGCGCGGACGGAGTTCCGCGTGCTCCAGCGCGATGCCGACGGCACCGCCCTCGTCGAAGCACGCCCGATCACCGGCCGCACGAATCAAATCCGCATCCACCTCTGGCACCTCGGCCATCCCATCATCGGCGATGCCGCCTACCTGCCCGGCGGCAAAGTCGGCGAGACCCAAACCCTCGCCGTCACCGATCCACCGCTGTGCCTGCATGCCTGGAAGCTCACCTTCACCCATCCGCTGACGAAGGAACTCGTGACGTTTGAAGCGGAGCGGCCAGGGTGGGCGGGTGCGATTTGAACCCATGCCAAAAAACAAAAACGTGAACGCCTCAGATTCGTCCGCGTTTTATTGTGCCTAAACAACATTATTCCCTTGGCCAAAGTGCTGCGCCGCGGCCAAATTTTCGAACGCAACAATGCCTGAAATAGACCACAAGCGATTCTCCGATTTGATCAAGCAGATCTACGATTTGGTTCGGAAGCTCGAAGAGATGTTTCCCGGTCGCCCGTTCACGCCCGACGGACATATGGTTGGAAGCATCGGTGAATGCATGGTCGCAGATGCATTTAATCTGACTTTAATGCCGCCCTCGAACGAAGGCTATGACGCGAAAACAGCAGACGATGTGCAAGTAGAAATCAAGGCAACTCAATCCAAACAAGTTGCGTTCCGCAGTTGCCCTCAACATACAATCGTGATCTCCCTCAACAAAGACGGCACTTTTGAAACGTGCTACAACGGGCCGGGGAGCCTGATTTGGAAAGAATTCGAAGGAAGGAAGATGCCAAAGAATGGCCAACATCAAATCAGCCTTTCCAAGGTCCGGAAGCTCAACAAAAGCGTCTCAGATTCAGATCGCATACAGATTCAGGAATAATCAAGCGGTGAAGAAGAGCCGCCGATGACACGGGATTTGAAATCAAATTTTTAGGGAGTGGCTCGCTCCCCCCCTCATTCCAAGCTCCCGCCTCAACAAAGGCATGCGTAAAGTTTGAACCGGAGCCACTTGCACGCACGTGACGCTGCGTTTTCGAAACCACGCCGCGTGAATCCGTTCTTCCGCGTTGGATTCGTGACGATTCGTGGTTCAAAGGTCCAGTGATAAGTCCCAACCTGACTGACCCGGCGTATCGCGAGTCTTTGCGCACGCTTTACCGCGACACGCTGCTGCATGATGTGATGCCGTTCTGGCTGAAGCATGGGATGGACCGGGAGCATGACGGCATCATCACGTCGCTGGACCGCGACGGTTCGATCCTGGACACAACAAGAGCATCTGGTTCCAGGGAAGGACGACGCTGAATCAGCCCGCCTTCACTGCGGCCACTGACCGTCCACGATGGGCTTTGTCGTGAGCTTCGCGGGATCGACGACGACGTGCTTCACCTTCTGGCGTTTCCAGGTGTAGGTGATGTGGACGAGGCCGTCGCCGGTCTGGATGATGGCGGGATAGCTGTATTCGCCGGGATCGCTCTCCAGCACGAGCGCGGCGTTCCATGTCTGCGCGTCTTTCGACGCGGCAAGGTTCAGCGGGGTGCGTTTGCCGCCCCATTTCCCCGGCGTGCCGGCGATGTGATTGTAGATGATGAGATGCGTGCCGTCGGCGAGCGTCACGGCGTCGGTGCCGCTGTTGTTGTTCGGGAGGGTGCCGAGCTTCATCTCGCCCCAGGTGCCGCCGCCGTCATCGCTGCGAATTTCAAACACGCGATCCTGACGCGAGCGGCCGAGGGCGAGGAGTTTGCCGCCGCCCAGGTCGAGGATGCTCGGCTGGATGGCCTGAATGGTCTGGCCATCGTGCGTCGGCGGCGTGCGTTCCCAGGTTTTGCCAAAGTCACGCGTGCGCTCGAAGTGGACGCTCCAGGTCTCTTTTCCGCCTTTCTGCGCGGCAGGTGTCTCTTCGCTGGTCGGGCAGAGGATGCTGCCGTCGGGAAACTGCACCGGCTTGTTTTTCACGGGGCCGAGGATGCCTTCAGGGAGGCGGCGCGGCTGCTCCCAGGTCTTGCCGCCGTCGGCGGAGGTGGTCAGCATTCCCCACCAGGTCTGCGGTGAGGGGCCGGCTTTGTAGAAGAGCATCAGCGGTCCGCCTTTGGGCTGAAAGAGCACGGGG
The DNA here is from genome assembly GCA_964452755.1 of uncultured Prosthecobacter sp. GTDB lineage: Bacteria > Verrucomicrobiota > Verrucomicrobiia > Verrucomicrobiales > Verrucomicrobiaceae > Prosthecobacter. The sequence continues at coordinate 201,790 of CAYVQY010000008.1, forward strand.
TTCCATGTGGGATGGCGGACGACCGTTCCATCCGTGAGCGTGTGCTGGATGCCGTTCGCCACTTCGACGCTCTCCGTCCATCCGCCCTCCACCAGACGGGAGACCCAGATGCCGACATCCGGATTCTTCTCCGCCGTGCCGCCAAACCACGCCGAAACAAGTCCCGTCGGCGTTTCGGCGATCGTCGTGGCGTGAATCGAAGGATACGGCCCGGTGTCGTAGATGAACTCGGTTTTCACGATGGCGGGATCGGCGGAGAGGTTTAACCACGGAATACACAGAATACACGGAAGGATGAGGTTGGAGAGGTTCATGGCGTGGGATGTCAGGCTTTAAGGTTTGGATCAAATTTTCGTGTCTTCCGTGGTTGTTGCCTTCAAAGGACGATGCGTTCGATTTCGACGAGGGGGTGGTGGCAGAAATTGACGAGAAAGGCGAGTTTGAAACCTGTGGCCTTGAGATAGTTCCGCACCTGGGCGCGATGGGCATCGGTCAATTCCTTCACGGCTTTAAGTTCGATGATGATCTTGTCGAAGCAGATGAAGTCCGGAATGTATTCGGTCTTAAGCGGAGTTCCCTTGTAGTCGAGTTGCAGACGAGGTTGGGCAACAGCAGGAACCTCGGCCAAGCCAAACTCCAGCTCCAAGCACTCTTGATAGACGGGCTCCAGAAAGCCAGCCCCCTTGTTGCGATAAACCTCGAAGAAGCAGCCGCGAATGGCGAAGCTCTCTTCGGGATAGATCAGTTTGGGGCTCATGGGGTCGAATGACGGGAATACTGGATCAAAAACCACGGAAGACACAGAATACACGGAACCGGAATGTTTTTTCCGTGTATTCAGTGTCTTCCGTGGTCAGATTTCAGGGAACCAAACCGAGGGCGGCGAGTCTTTCACGAATGATCTCGCGCTCGGGGTCGCGGAAGCGGTGGAAGGGCTCGGCCATGTGGTCTTCGCAGATGCCGAGCAGCGAAAGACCGCACTTGATGCCCTTGATGATGGCGGACTTGTGACGGCCGACGGTGTAGATGCTGCCGGCGAGCTGCATGACCCGGGCGTGCAGTTCGCGGGTGCGCTTCAAGTCCTGCGCGGCGGCGGCCTGATACATCTCGACGTAGAGCTTCGGGTGCAGATTGGCGCCGCCGTTGATGCCGCCGTGGCCTCCGAGCAGCACGGCTTCGGCAGTGAGTTCCTCGGGGCCGACGAGCACGCTCCAGTCGGCGCGTTGCCTGGCCACTTCGATCAGGCGGTGAAAGTAGATCATGTCGCAGGAGCTGTCTTTGACGCCGCAGACACCGGGCATGTCGAGCGCACGGCGCACGAGGTCGATCTCGAAGCTGACCTTCGTCAAACCGGGCATGTTGTAGAGAAACAGCGGCAGCGGCATCTCGGTGACGAGGTCCTGAACGTATTCGAGCATCTCCGGCGGTGCGGCGGGGAAATAATAGGGCGGCGCGAGCACCACATGCGTGGCTCCGGCCTCGGCGGCGTATTTCGCGAGGTTCACGCTTTCGGTGAACGAAGTGTCCGTGATGCCGACGAGCACGGGCACGCGGCCTTTCGTCAATTGGCAGGTCTTTTCGATCAATTCACGGCGCAGGCGGTAGCTGAGACTCGGACCTTCACCGGTGGTGCCAAGAATGAAGAGGCCGGAGACGCCGCCGCTGATGAGATGCTCGATCAGCCGCTCCAAACCGGCGAGGTCGAGCGTGTCACGGTCGCGCAGCGGGGTGACGAGGGGCGGGATGATGCCGGAGAGGGGTTGGGACATACGAGAGAAGGGACGGCAGGGCGGTAAGGATGGCAAGAAGGCGGTGCTGCGCATGTTTGGCGCTGAAATGACGATTCTTGACTCGCTCTGGCAAGAATGTGGCCGTTGGCGCCTTTGATACCAGTGTCCCAGCCATGCCCGCCACTGAACAAGCCGACTATTTTTCGACGCAGGTCGAGCGCACGCGCCGCTTCTTCCTGCCGGAGTGGGAGGAGCGGCAGCGCGACGCATCGCTGTTCTGCCTGGTGGGAGGCGGCTGCGAGTGGTGCGCACCGGATTTCGTCGTGGACCGTGAGGATTTCCCCTTTTTCGCCTTCGAGTTCATTTCGCGAGGCCGCGGGGCGGTGACGCTGGCGAACCGGCGGCACGAGATCGAGGCCGGCCATGCGTTTTTCTATGACTCCAGCGTGCCGCACCTGATCCGCAGCTCGACAGAGGAGCCGATGGTGAAGTATTTTTTCAACTTCACCGGCAGGCGCGGCCAGCAGTTGATGAGCGATCTTGACCTGGCGCCCGGAGGAGTCCTGCGGGTGATGGACGCGCCCAGGGTGGTGACGCTGCTGGAAGAGGTCATCGACCACGCCCTTCGCGGCGGTCGTTTCGGCCTGCGGGCGGCCTGTGCGGCGCTGGAGCATGCGCTGGTGCTCTGCGCGGACAGCCGCCAGCCCGCAACGACGAAGTACGACCCCGCCTTCGCGACCTACCTGCGCTGTCGCGGACATCTGCTGAGAAACTATCCGGTGCTGAACAGCATCGAGCAGGCGGCGAAGGCCTGCCACGTCTCGGCGGCCTATTTCACCCGCCTTTTTCAACGCTACGACACCGAGACGCCTCTGGGCTGCCTGACGCGGCTGAAGCTCTCCCAGGCGGCGATCAAGCTGCGCCAGCCGGATGCGTTGGTGAAAAACGTGGCCGCCGAGCTGGGCTACAAATCGGCCGCGCATTTTTCCCGCGCTTTCAAGGCCTGGAGCGGAAGATCGCCTCGCGGTGGTTGAAATGCGGCGGGGACTTCCCATCTTCGCGCACTCCCATCCGCTTTCGCATGCTTTCCATCCTCAAAATCCGCAATCTGGCTCTCGTCGAAGATGTGACGTGGGAACTCGCGGCGGGACTGGTGGGAGTGACCGGGGAAACGGGCGCGGGGAAGTCGATCATCGTCGGCGCCTTGAAGCTGATCCTGGGTGAGCGGGCGGACCGCAGTCTGATCCGCAACGGGCAGGACGCCTGCACGGTGGAGGCGAGTTTTCACCTGAAGGACACACGGGAAATCGACGCCGTGCTGGAGGAGGCGGGACTGGAGCCCTGCCAGGACGGCGAATTGCTGATCAAACGCACCATCAGCACCAGCGGGGCGAACAAGCAGTTCGTGAACTGCTCCCCGGTGACGATTCAGGTGCTGAAGAGCCTCGGCGAGTTTTTGGTCGATCTGCACGGGCCGCACGATCATCAGTCCCTGAATTCCCGGGAGCGGCAGCTCGACATGCTGGACAAGTTTTCCGGCATCGAAGACATGCGGGCGAAGTATGAAGTCGCATGGCGCGAATGGCGCACGGCGGTGGAGGATCTCGACGAACTGGAGAATTCCGAACGCGTGGGCAGCCAGCAGCTCGACATGCTGAAATTCCAGGCGGACGAAATCAGCTCCGCCGCGCTGAAAGACGGCGAGGAGGAGGAGATCGAGGCGAGGCATCGCATCGCGGCGAATGGGGCGCGTCTGGCGGAACTCTGCGGCGCGATCACCGGCAGGCTGAGCGAGGGCGAAGGCAGCGTGATCGACGGACTGCGTGAGATCGGCCGCAGCATTCAGGAACTGGAGAAGATCGATCCGGCGACGGCGAACCTGTTTGAGGGCTTCAAGTCGGCGCGGATCGAACTGACGGAGCTGGAGAGCAGCGTGGCGGACTACGCGGAAGATCTGGAAATCGACCCGGCGGAACTGGCGCAGCTGGAGAACCGCATTCACACGATTCAGACGCTGAAGCGGAAGTATGGCCGAACGATCGGGGAGATTCTGGAGTTCCTGGCTGAGACCGAAAGAAAGCTGAGCCGGATCGAGAACCGCGGCGATGAAATCGCGAAGCTGCAGAAGGTGGTGGCAGAGCGTGAGTCGGAGGTCTTGAAGATCGGCAGGCAAATGTCGAAGAAACGGGCCGATGCGGCGCCAAAACTGGCGCAGGAAGTGGCCTCCCACCTGACGGATCTGGGCTTCAAACGGAGTGTTTTCGAGGCGCAGCTGACGAAACTGCCAGAGCCGGCGAAAAGCGGCCTGGAGGAGGTGGATTTTCACTTTGCACCGAATCCGGGCGAGCCTTCAAAGCCGCTGCGGCTGACGGCATCGAGCGGTGAAATGTCGCGAGTGCTGCTGGCGGTGAAAAGCGCCCTGGCCAAGCAGGACGCGGTGCCGCTGCTGGTGTTTGACGAGATCGACGCAAACGTCGGCGGCAACATCGCCGAGGCCGTGGGCCGCAAGATGGCGGCGCTGGGGGCGACGCATCAGGTCATCGCCATCACGCACTTCCCGCAGGTGGCGTCACTGGCGCGGAGTCACTTCGTGGTGACAAAGGAAATCGAGGGAGATCAGACGCGCTCGCAGATCGCCGAAGTGGCGGGAGATGAGCGCGTGGAGGAACTGGCGCGAATGCTGGGCGGCAGTGCCGCGAGCGCGAAGGTGCATGCGAAGAGCCTCCTCAAAGGCGCAGCGGCGTGACGGGAAATCAGGCGAGCTGAAGCGACATGCGCGGCGGACGACCTTTGACCCGTTTCAGGGTGGCGCTGAGCGCCAGATTGCCCAGCTGCGTCTGTGGATTCCAGTTCTTGGGGGTCTTCTGTTTACTGGTCCAGGGCATGCCGTCCTTGATCCATCCCTGACGATACTCGTCGTAGCCTATGCCGAGATCGTCATCGGTGACGCCGAACTGGAAACCGCAGCAGGCGCAGATTTCCATCGAAGCGCCACCCGTGCGATTGCGTGGCGGTTCCTCAAGCCGATCATACCCACACACTGGGCAGGTTGAGGTGTCTGTTTTCATGGTGATGTTTTTTTTGGGAGTCTTGCGGCTCATTGTTAGCGGGAGGAGAAACGGAGATCGGCAGCCTTGACGGATCGGCCCTGCTGGCGCTGCCAGTAGGTGGGGCTGTCCGGTTTGAAAAAGGTCTTGGTGCGGCCCTCGTCGTTGTAGGCGGCAAAGGAGCGTGTCTTCGGGTCAAAGATACGCAGAGTGCCGTCGGTCGGGTCGATTTTCATCGGCAGGCTTTCGGCGCGGGCCCGTTGCAGGAAGCGCCAGGCCTGGGCGGCGTAGTCGTCGGGAGATGTGCTGGCGAAGTCGCGACCATGGCGGTCGAAGTGGTCCTGCAGCGTCGAAATGTTTCCCCATGTCCGGCGGGCGTGCGGGGCCGGCGGCTCAGCAGCGGCCTTCTTTTCCGGAAGAATGGCATCCAGAACCCGGCGGACAAGCGACGGCTGTGGCTGGGCGGCTGCGGCACCCGTGGTAAAGGTGCCGGTGGCGAGCTTCGTGCGGGCGCTGCCGACGCTGTAGTGATAGGTCGTTCCGGTCACGAGACCGCTGAGGGTGACCTGATGCGCGTCGGTGACAGGGCCTTCCGCCTTCTGCGTCAACTGGGCGGCATTGAGACCGTACTGGAGCCGTGTGCCGCAGGAGACATCCGTTTTCCATGAGATGGTGGCGGAGTCCTGGGTCGCGACAACCTGCGGAGGGCTCAAAAGCTCCACGGCATGAACCCACGCGCCGGAAATGACGACGAGGGTGCCGAGGAAGAATGATGGGAGACCTTTCATGAGTCCAAACCGTGGTGGGTCAGGGTAAGACAGCCCTAGCGGACATGCGTTCAATCTGCATATCTTCCACCTCGCGGACCGGTCATCCACTTCCAAGCGGTCTCAATGTGCTCACGCGGGTCGAGGCGCTCCGCCTTCCAGCCGATGGTCTTCGCTGCGAGCGCCGGATCGGCGACCAGTTCGGCCGGATCTCCGGCGCGTCGCTCGCCATAGGTCACGGGAATGGATTTGCCGGTCACGGCTTCCGCCGTGGCGATGATTTCTTTGACGCTGAAGCCTTTGCCGGTGCCGAGATTGACCGCGATCGTATCGCCGCCACCGCGTAGATAGTTGAGCGCCAATGCATGAGCGGAGGCGAGATCGCAGACGTGGATGTAGTCGCGGATGCAGGTGCCGTCAGGTGTGGGGTAATCGGTGCCGAAGACGGTGATGCTCTCACGGGTGCCGGCTGCGGCTTGAAGAACGAGCGGGATGAGATGCGTCTCGGGATTGTGATCCTCGCCGATTTCGCCGCTCGGATGGCAGCCGCTGGCGTTGAAATAGCGCAGGAAGACGGACTTCAGCCCCCAGGCGCGGTCACAGTCCCGCAGCACCCGCTCCAGCATCCACTTGCTGGCTCCGTAGGGATTCACCGGGGATTGCAATTGCGTCTCGTCGATGGGAATGCGAACGGGGTCGCCATAGGTCGCGCAGGTGGAGGAAAAAATAAAACGCCGGCAGCCATGGCGCTGCATGGCCTCCAGCAGAGTCAGCGGGGCGGCGAGGTTGTTGCGGTAGTATTTGAGCGGATCGGTCACGGACTCGCCGACATAGGCGAAGGCGGCGAAGTGGAGGACGGCTTCTGGTTTGTGCTCCGAAAACAGGCCTTCCATCAGAGTCTCATCACTCATGTCGCCCTCGACAAACGTGATGCGGTTCAGCGGAAGTGCACCGCGATGGCCGAAGACGAGATTGTCGAGCACGACGATCTTTTCGTGCTGGTCGAGGAGATGTCGAACCGTGTGGGAGCCGATGTAGCCGGCGCCGCCGGTGACGAGGAGGGTTTGTTGTGACATTGAGGAACTACAGCAAGAGACAGCGCCGGTGCCAAACGAAGATTGCTTAATTGATGCCCCTCATTTGAGGAAACGGCTGACAGATGGCAAGTCGGCGGCAGCCATGCCTGCGCACCGTCATTTCGGCAGAGGCGCCTGCACGGGATGCATCAGGTAGGCGATCAAATCGCGCACCTGGTCCTGCTGCAGCGCCAGCAGCAGGCCTTCGGGCATCATGGACATCGGCGAGGTCTCCTGTGTGACGATTTCGGCTCGGTCAATGGTCAGCGGTTCAGTCAGTGTTCGCAGCGTGACGGTGCGGCTGTTGGATTCGGCGATGACGCCGCTGAGGGTGCGGCCGTCTTTGAGCGTGAGCAGGTTCATGCGGAAGTCGGCGCTGACCACGCCGCCGGGATCGGCGATGTTTTCGAGCAGGTAGTCGAGGTTTGCCCGCCCGCTACCGGTCAGATCCGGGCCGATCTTACCGCCCTGGCCATACATCACGTGACAGGCGCCGCAGACGGCGGTGAAAAGCTTGCGCCCCTGGCTCAGGTTTGCCTTCGCGAGCACTTCGGGTGTCAGTCGTGCCTTCGTTTTCTCGATGAGTTCCTTTTTGTCCGCGGAAGAGTCACGCAACTCGCCCCAAGCTTCGACGAGTTGCAACGAGAGCGCCTCGTTGTTGAAGCCGCGAATCTGGCGGGCATGGAAAGCGCTCAAGTCGCTGCGCGGGATGCGTCCTGCGGCCACCTCGGCGAGCAGAGACTTTGCAAAGGCGGGACGGGAGACCAGCGTGCCGATGACGGCGGCACGGTCGGCTGGACTGAACTTGCGGTAGCTTTTGGCAAGCTTGAGCCCGATCTCCGGATCGTCGAACAAGGCCAGGCCGCCAGCGGCGAGGGTGTTCAGGCCGCGTGTTTCGAGAAGTTGCTCACAAATCGAGCGCAAGTCCGGCGGCCGAGCCTCGATCAGCGTCTTGAGCGCCGATTCACGCGCGGCGATTTCTGCCTTGGCATCGAGTGCGATCTGCTTCACGTCGTCTAGTGCGCGGCCATCGCCGAAGAGGATGCTGAGGTCGCGGATGTTCGTAGTTCGGGCTTTAGCCCGTTCTGGATCTTCCAAATCACGGGCTGACGCCCGAACTACGAACGCGTCCCAGTTCGCAGGCTTCGGAGCCTTGCGGATGCCTTTGAAGGCGTCCGCCATGCCTTCAAGCACATCGTCGGAGCTCTTCACGGCAAGCAGCGCGTTCAAGGCCTCCGGCTGAGTGGCGAGACTGCGGGCGATCCAGCGCAGCGTCTTCGGCCATGTGCAAACCTTCGCGAGTTGAACGAGCGCCATCGGGTCGTGCTTCGCGAGCGGTGAGATGCCGAACCACACCATGTGAGGCAGAAATGGGTCGTCGGCGTCTTCGGTGTGGGAAACGAGAATCGCAGCCAAATCCGCTCTCCTAGGAAGCGATAGCCTTTGAAGAGTGGATGCGAGAGTGAGACGAACGATGCTCGACTTGTCATTCACTGCCGTCATTTCGAGGATCTTCACCGGGTCTCTAAATTCAGTATCGGGGTGTTTGAAGTGGGGAAGAGGTCCGACAATCGTATCCAACGGCCAAAACTGCACGAGTTCGCGAATGGCGAGAACTCGAGCGTGTTCGTCGGAAGAGTTCAAATCCGCCTTCGGCCACGGTTTCCGCCAGGCGAAGGGCGTTTCGGGTTTCTTCGGCTCACCGTAGCTCACACGGAAGATTCTTCCGCTCGTGCGATGGACACCGGTGGACTCGTGGCATTCGCCGGTGTCGCTCCAGTCGAGGATGAAGCCGCTGCCGTCGGGGCCGGTGCTGATTTCGATGCCGCGGAACCATGGATCGTCGCTGAGAAAGATGTCGGGCTCGTGTTTGCCGACGTAGCCGCTGCCGTTGCGCTCCAAGCGCTCCACGTTCGTGCGGCGTCCGTGCATGTTCAGCGTGAAGAGCTTGTTGCGGTATTCGGCGGGCCATTGGTCGGCCTGATAAATCATCATGCCGATGTGGGCGTGGCCGCCGCCGAGGTGGTTGGCCTTGCCATCGCGGGATTCGCTCCATGCGCCGGTGCGGTCGTAGTGGTAGTGGTCGGCGATGGTGTCGAGCTTCTCGTAGATCAGCGGATTCATCGTGTTCGAATCGACGAGATGCGCGCCGTGGATGAGATGCCAGAGGTGGCCGGTGACGGTGTTGATGAAGAACATTTCGCCATTGGCATCCCAGTCGTGGCCCCATGGGTTCGTGGTGCCATGGGTGAGCACTTCGACGATCTTTTTCTCCGGATGAAAGCGCCAGATGCCGCCTTTCATCGGCACGCGTTGGTCTTCGGGCGTGCCGGGAATGCCCAGCTTGCCCGGGCAGGAGTGACCGCAGCGGCCGTAGAGCCAGCCGTCGGGGCCGAAACGCAGGCCGTTGGCGAAGTTGTGGTAGTTGTCCTTCGCCACGGTGAAGCCGTCGAGCACGACTTCGGGTTCGCCATCGGGAATGTCATCGCCATTGCGATCGGGAATGAACAGCACCTGCGGCGGGCACATCAGCCACACACCGCCGCGACCGACTTCGACGCTGGTGAGCATCTGCACGTCTTCGGTGAAGACCTTGCGAGTCTCGGCGACGCCGTCCCAGTCTTTGTCTTCGAGAATGATGACGCGATCCTTCAAGCCAAGGTCGAAGCGCTTCGCCCGCTCGGCGTAGGTGTAGTTTTCCGCGACCCACATGCGTCCCTTCGCATCCCAAGCCATGCCGATGGGATTTTGCACGTCCGGCTCCGCGGCAAAGAGTGTCGCCTTGAAGCCTTCGGGCAGCTTGAGCGCCTTCAGAGCCTCCTGCGGTGACATGGGCGTGGGATTGCCCGGCTCGCTGTTGTAGGGCGCGGGGAAGTCGGCGCTGAATGCGGCGGCGGAGAGGAGGGAGAGGGCGAGCGGGGGCTTCATTGATTCAATCAGTTCCAGGTTCCTAGAAGATCAGGTGTTTATCAAATGACCCATGAGCCTGCGTGCTGCGGATGTCCTGAAGCTCAGCGGACTGAAAGTGACGGCGGATGCCGAGATCGGGCTGCACGGAGAGTTCGCGAATGGAAACATCCACCGAAAGCAGATAGCGCTCTGCGATGTCGGCCCCGGCGTGTTCCAGATACCACTGGTATTGGAGGGCCATGTCCCGCTCCGCACGCTCGGAAATGACGACGGGCAGGCTCATCCCCGGGCGGCGGCACGGATGGAATCAAGAACCCCCGAGTCGTAGGGCCGGTGCGGAGAACGCACGCCTTCCAGAATGGCCGCCTCTAATGCCGGGGATTCATCAAATTCACGGTGCTCCAGCAGTCGGAGCGCCTCACGCATAATCTCGCCTTCATCGGCATACCTGCCCGTGGCGAGCAGGCGGCTCACGAATTGGTCGAGGGCTGGGGGCAGGGCGACGGTCATGAGGCCATGGTAACAATCGACAGACAAAAGCCAAGGCTGTGTTTACCCCCAGATCAACCACACCGCCGCGAAGGCGGTGAGCCAGAACAGGACGGTTTCGAAAATCTTCTGCGGCAGGTGCTTGAGGATCCACCAGCCGATGACCACGCCCAGCACGACGGCGGGCATCAGCGCGAGATTCGTCATGAGCGACTGGGGATTGATGATGCCGAGGTTCGTGCTGAAGGGCAGCTTGAAGAGATTGATGAAAAGGAAGAAGCGGCTGAAGACACCGAGGTATTCCTTTTTCTCCAGGTGCTGGGCGAGGAGATAGACGGTCATCACCGGTCCGGCGGCGTTGGCGAGCATGGTGACCACGCCGGCGAGAAAACCCATCGCCCAGGTGAAGCCGTGATGCTCGGTGAGGGCCAGGAAGTCCTGCCGGCGCTTGTTGAGCGCCCAGTTGAAGATGAGCAGCGCGATGATGATCCAGCCGATGACGATGCGGGCCATGGCGTTGTCGAATTTTCCGAGCAGGAGCCAGCCGACGATCACGCCTGCGATGGCAGGCGGCACCATGGGTACGATGCGCCGCCAGCTCCCGCCTTTGCGGTTGACGATGTAGCCCATGATGTCCGCCGCGATGAGCATGGGCAGGATGACGCCGACGGATTCCTTCGCGCCGAAGATGCGTGCCATCAGAACGACGTTGAGCGTCGAGGTGCCGGACAGTCCCGCCTTTGACATCCCGATGCACATGGCTCCCAGAGCCGCCAGCACGAGAAGCCATCCGTCAGCGGGCAGAAGGGTGTGTTCGGTGAGCCAGGTCATTCGCGGAATGACGAATGGCGAATGAGGAATGAGGAACAAGAGCGAACTCGTCTGCGGCGGTCTTTTCTCACAGCGCCATCAGCGGCGCGGGGACGAGGAAGGCGTGCTGTTCGAGCAGGCTGAGGACGCCGTTGGAGGCGAGGAAGGGGACGAAGTAGTTCGCCAGGACGTAGGCCAGCGCGACGGGCAGGATGCCGAGGCGCGCGGTCCACCGTGCAAACCAGTGACGCGGCTGCTCATGACGCAGTGCACGACTGAGCGCCCAGCCGGTGAGGATGCGGGCGGGAAAGATGAAGATCACAAAGAGCAGGCTGGGTGCCCACGCAAGTTCACGCGGTGTGAGCTCGATCTTGAGCAGGTAAAGCGGGATGGCGAAGAGCAGCGTGACGAGCAGGGCGAACCAAAAGGCGAACGGTGCGCGCACGAACTGACGGCGAACCTCCCGCCAGCCGAACAGCGCTCCAAAGCGGTCGCATTGGGCAAAGTTCGCCTGCAGGAATGGCAAATGAATGGCGACGAGGAAAAGTAGGATGCCGCCGATGAGCGAAACGACGACTGTGCCGCCTACGGCAAGGTTTGGCGCGGCCATGAGAATACCCACAGGCACGATGAGCCACGCCAATGCACCGATGAAGCCGCGCAGGCCGAGCCAGAAGTAAAAGGGCAGCCGCAAGCCCTCCACGTAGTCGGTGATGGCGTGCTGCAGACCGCTGACCTTGTCCGGCGCACGGAGCCAGCGCAGCAGGCGCAGCGGCTGGGGCCAGAGAAAGTGCCAGAGCCTCCCCCCGCGAACGCTGGCCCACAGGATGTGCAGCAGGGTGATGACGGTGACGAGAATCAGCCCGGCATACCAGGCGCGGGCGATGCCGCTGCCGGGTGCGATCAACTCGGCATCCTTCCAGAAGGTCGTAACGATGCGTGCCGGCCAGACGACGAGCCACACGCCGGCGGCGATGCTGCCGAAGACGGAGGCTTTGCGCACGCCGATGAAGCCGTCACGCAAGCGACCGCTGCGCGCGACGGTGCCACTGACGTGCAGGAGGTAGCCGAGGCTGAGGAAATTGAGCACCGGAATGACGGAACACGCGGCAACCAGGACGATCAGCGCCGCGAAGCCGAAGAGCCAGTCGAGGGCCGAGGAGATCCGTCCCGCCCATGACCGCCCCGGCGCTTCGGCGACCGCCGCAGGCAGGGGAGGTGGCTCGAGGGTGGCTTCCGACATGCGAGCGCTATGAAAGCCTGTGGGTTTGAGAATGTTGCAGGAATTGTGGGAGAAACTGATGCACAGTCAGCGTGTTAGTTTGTGATTCAAAACCGAATCCCATGAATCCGCCGCCCACCTCATCGAACTGGTTCGACTGGATGCGCAATGTCGTGATTCTTGGTTTTCTGGTTGTGGCCGCCGTGTGGAGTGTCGGTGGCTGGTTTGCATCGCCGGTTTCTGCGCCCGAGAGGAGTATCGGTGTGGCGGACGAGGACTTGCAGGATATTCAGAGAGTCGCTCAGGCTGTGAATGCGGACTTTGAGAAGGAGTGGGAGCAACACGGCCTGAAGCCCGTGGCCAAAGCGGATGATTTGACGGTAGTGCGGCGCTTGTCGCTCGCCCTGACCGGCAGCATTCCCTCACTGCAGGAAATTCGCTCGCTGGAATCGCTCAAGGATGTGGATCGCACCCAGTGGTGGCTCACGCAGCTTCTGGGCGACCGTCGCAGCAGCGACTATCTGGCGGAGCGTTTTGCACGTGTCTATGTGGGCATCGAAAACGGCAACCTTATCCTCTTCCGCCGTCGCCGGCTGGTGGACTGGCTCAGCGATGCGCTGCATGAGAACCGGCCCTACGACCAAATCGTGCGCGAGCTGATCGACTGCGAGGGCGTGTGGACCACGAATCCGGCGGTGAATTTCATCAGCGTGACGAATGAGAACAGGAAGGGGCCGGACGAGACGAAGCTCGCGGCGAAAGTGAGCCGGGCCTTCCTCGGTGTGAGGATCGACTGCGTGCAGTGCCACGACGGCAAGCTGGGCAGTCCCTGGAAGCAGACGGATTTTCACCAGTTGGCCGCTTACTTCGGCCAGTTGAATTTCAACGTGAACGGTCTGCGGGATGATCCGAAGCGGGCCTACAAGGTGCGCTATCTCGGGGAACTGGAGGAGGTCAAAGTTTCCGCGAAGGTGCCATGGAAACCGGAACTGCTGCCGACGAAGGGCAAGCCGCGTGAACAGCTCGCCGCGTGGGTCACTGCGAAGGAGAACAAGGCCTTCGCTCGTGCCATCGTGAACCGCATGTGGGCGATGCTCTTCAACCGCCCGCTTGTGTCGCCGGTGGACGAAGTGCCGTTGGAAGGACCGTATCCGGCGGGCATGGAGATTTTGGCGGATGATTTCATGGCCCACGGCTGCGATTTGCAGCGTCTCATGCGCGTGATCGTGGCCACGCGTGTGTTCCAGCAGTCGAGCCGTTCGGCCGATCCCGATCATCCGGCCACGCAGGCGGCGGAGGAGCACTGGGCGGTGTTTCCCGTCACGCGTTTGCGCCCGGAGCAGATGGCGGGCAGCGTGATTCAGGCGTCGTCCTTGACCACGATCGATGCGGACACGCACGTGGTCTTCCGCCTCAAGCGGCTGGCAGACGTGAGCAACTTTGTGAAGCGCTTCGGCGACTCCGGCGAGGACACCTTCGACGATGGCGCGGGCACCATCCCGCAGCGACTGCTGCTGATGAACGGCAGCATGATCAACAACAACATCACCAACAATCCGATCATCAATGCGAGCACCCGCATTGGCATCCTCGCGCCGGATCCAGCCGCTGCGGTGGAAGCCGCCTACCTTTCCATTTTCACGCGACGCCCCACCGACGAGGAGAGGGCCCTTTTCGAAGGGCGGATCGCCGCCTCCAAACGCTCCAAAAGCAATGCGATGGCCGACCTCTACTGGACGCTCATGAACGCCACCGAGTTTTCCTGGAACCACTAGACCGCTGCGCGGGAATGACGAAATCAGAATGCAGAATGACGAATGCCATGAACACTTCCCCCTGCCAGAGCCGCTCTCATCACACTCGTCGCTCCATTCTGCGTGGCACCGGCGCCGCAGGTGTCTCCTGGCTCACGCCGCTGGCGGACATCCTCGCCGTGGAGGCTGAAAAGGCGCCGAAGGGCAAGCCCGCACGCTCCGTGATCCTGCTCTGGCTCGGCGGTGCCGCGAGCCAGCTCGACACCTTTGACCCGCATCCGACCACGAAGATCGGTGGTGGCGTGCAGACGATCCCGACGGCGATCAAGGGCGTGGAATTTGCCGCAGGACTCGAACAAACCGCCAGCGTGATGCAGGACGTGTCGCTGATCCGCTCCATGGTGAGCAAAGAAGGCGATCACGAGCGGGCGTTTTACAACATCAAAACCGGCTACCGCCCTGATCCCACGCTGATCCACCCGAGCATCGGCGCCATCGCCTGCCACGAGCTGCCGGAGGCGAAGATCGAAATCCCGACGCATGTTTCCATCCTGCCAAACCAGTGGCCCGCCCGCGGTGGTTTCTTCGGTCCGCAATTCGACGCGTTTCAGGTCTATGATCCGAAGGGAAGCATTCCGGATGTCCGCGCACGCGTGGATGACAAGCGCCTCGAACAGCGGCTCGAAAGCCTGGGCGTCGTCGAGCGTGCCTTCGCCGCCGGACGTGCCAGCGACCTGGATGAAAGCAAAACGCTGCATCAGCTTTCGATGCAGAAGGCGCGCAAGATGATGACCTCCGAACAGCTCGCCGCCTTCGATGTCAGCAAGGCCACCGCCGCCGAGCGCGATGCGTATGGCGACACCGCCTTCGGACGCGGCTGCCTCGCGGCGGTGCGATTGATCGAAACGGGCGTGCGCTGCGTCGAGGTCACGCTGAGCGGCTGGGACACGCATGCGAACAATCTCGAAGGCCAGGCCACGCAGGTGAAGATCCTCGACGCGGCCTACGCCTCCCTGATTCGCGACCTGAAAGCGCGGAGACTGCTGGACAGCACCATCGTGATTTGCGGTGGAGAATTCGGCCGCACGCCGAAGATCAACAGCCTCGACGGTCGCGACCACTGGCCCACCGGCTTCAGCATGCTGGTGGCGGGCGGCGGCTTCGCCGGCGGGCGCGTCATCGGTGCCACTGATCCGCAGGGCGAGAAGAAAGCCCCAGAGAATCCCGTCCTTGTCGAAGACCTCCACGCCACCGTGCAGGACCTGCTGGGCATTGATTACGAGAAGGAGATCATGACTCCCATCGGCCGTCCGATGGCGCTGAGCAAAGGCGAGCCGGTGAAGGCGCTGAAGGCGTGATCACCGCCCTTTGCCCTCGAACGGGCTGCCTTCGATGATCTGCCTTTGCTGCTCTTCGGGACTGGCCTCCGGATCGGGATTGAGGGTGATGATGTAGGCCACCACGTCCCGCAGCATCTGGTCGTCTTCGATGAAGTAATTCGTGGTCTGCACCATCTTCGCGCCGTTTTCGTCGCCATGGACGGCGCCACGGCGGCGGGCTTTGAATTTCTTGAGCTGATCGGCGAGGTACCAGGCCTGCCGGCCGATGAGCGGCGGGCTGCCGAAGGCCATCTCACCGCTCGCATTGTAGCGGTGGCACTCCATGCAGCGTTCCTGAAAGAGTCGCATGCCTTCGCGAGCATTGGCGTCCGCGATTTCGCGGTCCTTGCCCTTCGGAACAACGAGCGCGAGTTCGGCGACGTGCCTGATCACGGCCTCGATCTGCTCCGGCTGCAGTGCCTTGGCGATGGACGCCATCATGAAGGCCTGCGGGTCGGCGGGATCGTGCCCGCGGAGTCCCTCGCGGAAATTCTTCAACTGGGTGTTCACATACCACGTCGGCATGGCGGCGATCGAGGGCGATTTCAGTTCAGGATTGCCCTCGCCCGCCGCACCGTGGCATTGGGCGCAGACCGTTTGGAAGATGATCCTGCCGTCCGTCGCGGTCGTGGTGGGGACGGCAGGCACCGCCGGATCGGCGGCGTTCAGCGTCAACCAAGCACCGCCGAGAAACGGAAGGGAGAAGAGACTGCGGAGAAAATGCATGATCGTGGTACGGGGTAAGTTGCACGCCATTTACAACAATGCCTCACCGCAGGCGCTGCGGAGCCTACTTTGCCAAAATCCGCGCACCGCAGGACAAAACCGGCGCGTGCTTGCGCATCGTCCGCGCCTGTGGCTTGATCCGCGCATGTCCGCCCTGCCGAAAAACGTCGTCGAACTCGCCCAGGCACTCGTTCGCATCCCGTCGGTGAATCCGGACGGCGATCCCGGCACCGACGGCGTCGGCGAAGAGCAATGCGCGGAGTTCGTGCGCGGGTTTCTGGAAGCCTCGGGGGCCGAGGCCTTTCTCGACGAGGTGCAGCCGGGAAGGCCGAATGTGATCGGACGTTTCCCCACGCATCCGACGGCGGACGGCCAGCCGAAGCCGCGCATCCTCTTCGCGCCGCACACGGACACGGTGAGCGTCGGCGGCATGACGATTGACCCCTTCGGCGGCGAGGTCCGCGAGGGCAGGGTGTGGGGCAGGGGAGCCTCCGACACGAAGGGGCCGATGGCCTCCTTTCTCTGGGCGCTGCACGAGATGCGTGACGACATCGCCCAACTTCCGGTCGAGGTGCATTTTGCGGGCTTCATGTCGGAGGAGAGTGCGCAGCTCGGTTCGCAGCACTTCGCGAAGCATCACGGCCGCTACGATCTCGCCATCATCGGCGAGCCGACGAGCCTGAAGACCGTGTTCCGCCACAAAGGCTGCCTGTGGGCCGATGTACACTCCACAGGCGTCGCCGTACATGGCGCCACGCCGGAACTGGGCGTGAACGCGATCGTGAAAATGGCCAGGCTCGTCGAAGCGCTCGACGGCGACTTTCGCCGCATCCTGGCGGAGGCCAGTGGCGCGGACGAATGGCTCGGCGTCAGCACGATCAATCTCGGCATGATCCAGGGCGGCACGCGCAGCAACATCGTCGCCGACTCCTGCAAACTGCGCGTGGACATCCGCACGACGCCGGGGCTGCAGCGTGCGGGTGGTGCGCTGGCGCTGCTGACGGAGTTTGTGACGGGAAAGGATGCAACCGCCAGTGTCAGCGTCGCCAGCGAGGCATTTCACCTCGACACCGATCCGGCGAATCCCTTTGTGCAAAAGCTCATCGCCGCCGGAGCCGAACTAACCGGGGCACCGTGGTTCTGCGACGCCGCCTTTCTCGCCGCCGCAGGCACGCCGGCCATCGCCATCGGCCCTGGTTCGATCGCGCAGGCGCACACGAAGGACGAATTCATCGCCGTGAAGGACCTGGAGGACGGCGTGGCGTTCTTCCGCAGCTTCCTCGCCAGTTTGGCGCTTTGAGGCCGGCGGAAATTTAATCCTCCCCGTCCGTTCGGGAAATCCCGGCATACAGCTCGGGAAAGCGGCGCTCCAGGGACTTTGGCGTGATGTAACCGATGAGCTGGGCCTCGTTCCAGTCGGCGAGTCCCCAGAACTCGTGCGGAAAGGCCATGATCACCGCCGTGCAGGTCGGCATCTTCGGGATGTGCGCACGGGCGAGGATGCGCTCGGCAAACTCATGCATGCCGGGATTGTGGCCGAACATGACCACATGCCGCCAGCTCTCGTCAAAGCTGCGCATGACTTCGAGAATCTGATCACTTCCGGCCAGGTAGAGGAGCGATTCCAGCAGCAGTCCGTCCACCGGGATTCCCAGTGTGTCACGCATGATCTGCGCCGTGCCCAGCGCCCGCAGCGCGGTGCTGGAGACGAGCCGCTCCGGCAGCGGCAGGAGAGGCGAGGCACCGCTGCCGCCGAAATAGGTGCGATGCATGAAAGCGGCCACGGCGGGTGCGGCACGCTTCCCGCGGTCGTTCAGCGGACGATCATGATCCGCCAAGCCGGGCTGGGCCCAGCTGGATTTGGCGTGACGCACGATGGTGAGATACTTCATGGAAGGACGAGACCGGCTTTCGCCGCGAACGGTGATGACATGCCTCGCCTCCGTTTGCAATCAAAGAACGGGCCGAAGGATCATCTCCTTCGGCCTGTCGTCGGCAGAGAGCTTGCCGAAATCAGATGTACTCGTTCACCAGGTTCTCGAGCATTTCCTGACGGCCGCTGCCAAGGAGCGGCTCGCCGTTGGCAAGAACATGGGCTTCGAGTTCTTCGAAACCGACCTCGCCTTTCTCGATCTTCGCGCCGATGCCGGAGTCGAAGGTGGCGTAGCGCTGCTTGATGAAGGCGTTGATCCGGCCGTCCTCGATCATCGCGTGGGCGATCTTGAGGCCGCGGGCGAAGGCGTCCATGCCGCCGATGTGAGCGTGGAAGAGATCGACGGGCTCAAACGATTCGCGACGGCACTTGGCGTCGAAGTTCAGACCGCCGGTGGTGAGTCCGCCCATGCGCAGGACTTCTAGCATGATCTCGGTGGTGAGGTAGATGTTCGTCGGGAACTGGTCGGTGTCCCAGCCGATGAGCGTGTCACCGGTGTTCGCATCGACGGAGCCGAGCGCGTTCGCGGCGATGGCGACCTGCATCTCGTGACGCATGCTGTGCCCGGCGAGGGTGGCGTGATTCGTTTCAAGGTTGAGCTTGAAGTGATCCATGAGGCCGTATTCGCGCAGGAAGTTCAGACACGCGGCGGCGTCGGAATCGTACTGATGCGTGGAGGGCTCGCGCGGCTTCGGTTCGATGTAGAACTGGCCTGTGAAGCCGATCTTCTTCTTGTAATCGACAGCCATGTGCAGCAGGCGGGCGAGGTGGTCGAGCTCGCGCTTCATGTCGGTGTTCCAAAGCGTGGCGTAGCCTTCGCGGCCGCCCCAGAAGGTGTAGCCCTCACCGCCGAGGCGATGCGTCACGTCCATGGCCTTCTTCACCTGCGCGGCGGCGTAGGCGAAGACGCCGGCGTTCGGGCTGGTGGAGGCGCCCTGGCAGTAACGGGCATGCGAGAAGAGGCAGGCGGTGCCCCAGAGCAGTTTCTTACCGGTCTGCTGCTGTGCTTTTTCGAGCTCGTCGGCCACGGCGTCGAAGGCGGCGTTGCTTTCGGCCAGCGTGTCGAGTTCCGGCGCCACATCGCGATCATGCCAGCAGTAGTAGTCCACGCCGAGCTTGTCCATGAACTCGAAGCAGGCCCACACGCGGCGCTGCGCGTTGGCGACGGAATTGCTGCCATCATCCCACGGACGCTGAGCGGTTCCACCGCCGAAGGGGTCGGAGAGCGAGTTGCGCATCGCGTGCCAGTAGGCGACGCCGAAGCGCAGATGGTCGCGCATTTTTTTGCCGCCCACGAGTTCGTCGGCGTTGTAGTGCTTGAAGGAGAGCGGGTTGCGGCTCGTCGTTCCTTCGAACTGGATTTTCTGAATGTCGGGGAAGGCTTCGTTCATGGTAGGGCGTGCAAGGGAGACGGAACGGGGCGGTGCGCAACTGGTTCGTCAGTCCCGCGCCGGACACATTTTGGGCCGAATTGGACGGCCGCTGAGCGCGGAATGACGAAACCAGAATGGCGAATGAGGAATCAAGCCCGAATGACTCAAGAGGTATTCTTGGGACTTCGGGCTGCGTCATTGCAGCGCCTTCCGGCTCGTCTCTTCAGCGAGCCAAACCGAGACCAGCGTGATCACCGCCATGCCGATGAGATACAGCGCCACCGGCCACGGCCTGCCGCCGGTTTGATCCAGCAGCGCGGTGGCGATGAGCGGCGCGAGTCCGCCGGCCAATGGCGAAGCTAGCTGATAGCCAAGCGACGCTCCGCTGTAGCGCACGCGGGTGCCAAAGAGCTCCGAAAAGAACGCTGCCTGCGGGCCATACATGGCTGCATGGCCGACGAGGCCGATCACGACCGCCAGGATGACGAGCAGCGTTTCCCGGGTTTCGATCATCCAGAAAAACGGAAACGCAAAGAGCAGCAGGAAGAGCGCCCCGCCGAGATACACCGGCCGCCTGCCGATGCGGTCCGACAGCGCCCCGAAGCAGGGAATGACGATCAACTGCACGGCGGAGCCGATCAGCACCGCATTGAGCAGCAGGGTCTTCGACATGCTGAGCTGTTGCGAGCCGTAGCTGAGCACCAGTACGGTGAAGATGTAAAAGAACGCGTTCTCCGCAAAGCGCGCGCCCATGGCGAGCAGCACGTTGCGCGGGTGATCGCGCAGCACGGCGAGGATGGGCACTTTCGGACCTGGATCTTCCGCCTTGGCCCGAGTGAAGACGGGACTCTCGATGATCTTCAACCGAATGAACATGCCCACGCCAAGCAGCAGCACGCCCAGCAGGAACGGAATGCGCCATCCCCAGGAGAGGAAAGCTTCTTCGTTCATCGACGAGGCGAGCATGAAGACCGCGTTCGCCAGCAGCAGCCCCACAGGCACGCCGGCCTGCACCCAACTGGCGTAAAAGCCGCGCTTGCCGGCGGCCCCGTGCTCCACGGCCATCAGCACCGCGCCGCCCCATTCACCGCCGACACCGAAACCCTGGATGAAACGCAGCAGTATGAGCAGGAGGGGCGCCCACACGCCGATCTGTGCATACGTCGGCAGCAGGCCGATCAAAACGGTCGCCACACCCATGAGCATCAGCGTCGTCACCAGCATGGACTTGCGGCCGATCTTGTCACCGAAATGCCCGAACACGATGCCGCCCACCGGTCGCGCGAAAAACCCGACCGCATAGGTCGCGAAGGCCGCCATCGTGCCCGTCAGCGGCTCGTAGTTCGGAAAGAACAGCTTGTTAAACACCAGCGCCGAAGCCGTGCCGTACAGGAAAAAGTCATACCACTCGATCGTGGTGCCGATGAAACTCGCGATGACGACGCGGCGGGTGCTGCTGGGGTCTGACATGGGTTGAATGCGGGAGAGGCTGACGGTTTGGAACCAGGATCACAAGAACAAACGCCCTTGACGCACCCGAATCGCGGAGGCCTCGCTATGGGGCGGCATTTTGCCGCAGCGAGCTTCTGTGAGGGCGGAATTCAGGTGCTGGGCAGGCCGTCCTTCCTATCGGCGAGCTGAATCATGTCCGATCCGGGTTCGCTGCGGATTCTGCCGGTGCCATCCGCGTATTTTCCGGATTTCGGCGGCAAGAGCCGGATAACCCGGAAGAAACAAACTTGCCACTTGGCAAAACGCCGGGACTCGCCAGCATGCACGTCCAACATCAAGGAGCGCCCGGTGAACGGGTGCCCTTCGTGCCGAAAATTCCCACAACGGAGCTGCGCATGAATGAAGTGTTGACCAAATCGACTGTGCTGGTGCTGAACCGCCACTGGCAGGCCATTGACTCGAAAACGCCCATCGAAGCCTTTGGCATGATGGCTGCGGGAAACGCGACGGCGCTCGACATTCAAAGCGGCGGCGACATGCGGCCGGTGACCTGGGAGGACTGGCTGACGCTGGAAGTGCGGGAGGGGGACAACAGCATCGGCACCGTGCACGGTCCGGTGCGCGTGCCGTCCGTGCTGGTGCTGGCCCGCTTTGACAAGGTTCCGAAACGGAGGCCCAAATTCTGCGCGAAGGCGATCTGGGAGCGCGACGGAGGCGTGTGCCAGTACACGGGCCGCAAGCTGCGGCCGCACGAGGGCAACATCGATCACATCGTTCCCGTTTCACGCGGAGGCGCGAGCAACTGGGAGAACTGCGTCCTGGCGGACCGCAAGATCAACAGCCGCAAGGGCAACAAGCTGCCGGAGGAGGCCGGTCTGAAGCTGTTGCGCCGGCCTTTCGTCCCGCGCGAATTGCCGGTGACGCATCTCATCAGGAACCACCACAAGGTGCGCGACTGGGAGACCTTCCTCTACGGCGGCAGAGGCGTGTTTGAGGTGTGACCCATGGAGCTGGGGATGGGAGTCCCCCATTCCCTGAGCCTCAGCCCAGCTTTGCACCGACGCGCTTCAGCATAGCTTCGAGCATGCGACCATACTTGATGTAGCTGTCGTACTGCTCCTTCGCCTTCTGCTCGGGGGAGAGGTCGTCGGCGGCGCCGGCGCCATGAAAGACGACGGCGACATGTGGCTCGATGCTGATGTAGCCTTCGTAGCCGGTGTCCACGAGATCCTTCATGATGCGTTCGGTCTGGCCTTCGCCTTCGCCCGGATAGGTATATTCGGCGTCGTTTTTCTCCTTCACCCAGCGGCCGTCCTTGACGTGGACGTGGGCCATGAAGGGCTTCACGGCCTGGTACATTTCCCACGCGTCCTGCTTGTGGCCGGGGCGGTCGCGGTCGTCGATGAAGACGGGGTTGCCGGTGTCAAAGACCCACTTCATGCCGGGCACGGCCTCGGCCATGCGCTGCACATACGTCGGGCTCATGCCGCCCCAGTTCATGCAGTTTTCGTGGACGACGGTGAGGCCGACGTCGGCGAAGCGCTTGTTGATTTCGTTCATGCGCCGGATGCGCTCCAGAGCGAACTGCTCTTCGAGGTCAGCGCCACCGTCGTCCTTGCACACGGCGTAGCTCATGACGCGGATGAGCTTTGCTCCGAGCCGCTGCATGCGCGGAATGGCGCGGGCGATTTCCGCTTCGGTCACGCTGAAGTCGTCGGTGATTTTTTTGGCCCAGTTGCCGATGAGCGAGCCGAAGCCGCAGATCTTCATGCCTTTTTCTTCGAGACGCGCCACGACCTTGTCGAAGACGTCGTCGGGGATTTCATGCAGGTTGCCCTTCACGCCGTCGATTTCGACGCCGCGGGATTCGATGCTGTCCCAGCCGAGTTCCTGGTGGGCCTGAATTTGCACGTCGAGGGACGCGCCTGCTTCGTCTGCGATGCCTGTGAGTTTGATCATGGTGTACGAGAAAAAAGTTGGAGCGCGACACTGGGGTGCATGGACGGGGGATGCAAGGTTCGGCTTTGACAAAACACCGTGCAGGGGCGGACGGTACCGAATGTTCGCGCCGAAAACGCCCTTCACCCGCCTGGATGCACTGCTCCTCTTCGGCTCGCTGCTGCTCTACGCGGTCGTCGCGCTGCTGGCGGACCGGCCCGATCTGATCTGGGATGAGGGTCGCTACCTGTGGTTCGGTGAAAACCTCACCCGCGGCGCCTACACCACGCCTGAAAAACCGGACCTGATCAACGGCCCCGGCTATCCGCTGGTGCTGGCCGCCCTGCTGACGCTGAAGACCCCGCTGCTGGGGCTGCGCATGTTCAATGCGGTTTTCATGGCCCTGGCCGCGTGGTTCAGCTTCCGCGCCGTGCTGCCCTACGCCGGGCGGCGCTGGGCGCTGGGCGTGGCGCTGGTGACAGCGCTGCATCCGAACCTCCTCCGCACCGCGCCTTACCTGATGACCGAGCCGCTCTCGATCTGCTGCATCGCCGGCTTCGCGTGGGCTTTCACGGCGGCTCTGCGGGCGGAGAAGACGAGTTGGGCGGCCATTCTCGCGGCGGCGCTCGCCATGGCGTGGCTGACGATGACGCGGGTGTTCTTCGGCAATGTGATCATGGCCTCTGCCGTCTTCGCGCTGCTACTGCTGCCTCTTTGGAAGAGTGGCCGACGGCAGCTGCTGCGCTGCCTCATCGTGTTGGCGCTGGCCTTTGCGCTGTGCGTGCCCTGGCTGGCTTACACAAAATTCAAGACGGGAGACACGCTCTGCTGGTCCACCAATGCCGGCGAGCTCCTCTACTGGGCCACCAGCACGAACGAGGGCGAAAACGGCCACTGGTTCTCCGAGGAGGATGCCCAAAACAAGCCTGAACTCATCGCCAACGGCCACCGCGACTTCTACCAGGCGAACTATTACCTGCCGGTCAAGGAGCGCGAGGCGGCCCTCAAAAAGAAGGCGCTGGAAAACATTCGCGCCAATCCGGCCGGCGTGTTCAAAAACTGGCTGTGCAACTGGGGGCGGCTCATTTTCGGCTTTCCGCGTTCCTACCAGGCGGAGGAGCTCGTGATGCTCGTCCTTGTTGCGGTGAACGGCCCGTTGGTTCTGGCGGTCCTGATCACGCTGTGGGTGGGATGGCGGCATCGCAGCACGATCCCGGCGGAGGCGCTGCTGCTGGCGCTGATGACCTGCATCTACCTCGGCGGGACGAGCCTGCTTCCCGGCCTGCCGCGTTACACCATCGTGGCATGGCCCTGGGTCGGGCTGGGGATGGCCGCAGTCCTTGCACCGAGATTCCCGAAGTGCATGCCCTGATTGGCACGCCGCTTGCGCTCCACTCAGGGTTCCCCGGGTCTTCCGCCCGTGCGCGGGAATCCCAGCCACGCCATGAACCCACCTCCCGACCCCGTCTCCTCTCCCGTTCTCGACTACCTCCGGCAGCTTCACTCCGACGTGGCGGGCATCATGGATGGCGAAGTGGCCACCTACATCCCGGAACTCGCGAAGGCGAACCCGAACTGGTTCGGAATCTGTCTTGTTACGGCGGGCGGCCATGTCTATGAGGTCGGAGACACCGGCATCCCCTTCACCATTCAGTCCATCTCGAAACCTTTCGTCTATGGCATCGCCTTGGAGGACAACGGTCTGCATGAAGTGGTTCACAAGGTCGGGGTCGAGCCCACGGGCGACGCCTTCAATTCCATCAGCCTCGAGCCCGACACGGGGCGTCCGCGCAATCCCATGATCAACGCGGGCGCCATCGCCACGGCCGGACTCGTGCCCGGCACCACGCTGGCCTCCCGCCAGCGGCGCATTCTCGACGCTTTCTCCTCCTTCGCTGGGCGGCAGTTGTCTTTCGATGAAACCGTTTACAAGAGCGAGAGCACGACCGGACACCGCAACCGCGCCATCGGCCACATGCTGCGGAATTTCGACATCCTGCGGTCGAATCCCGACCCCACCGTGGAGCTCTACTTCAAACAGTGCTCCATCTCCGTGACCTGCCGCGATCTCGGAATCATGGCCGCCACGCTGGCCAATCGCGGCGTCAATCCGGTGACAGGAAAGCAGGCAGTGCGCGGGCAGTACGTCGAGAACATGCTCAGCGTCATGAGCTCCTGCGGCATGTACGACTGGGCGGGTGAGTGGATTTACAACGTGGGCATGCCCGCGAAGAGCGGCGTCGCCGGCGGCATCATCGCCGTGCTGCCCGGGCAGATCGGCATCGGGGTCTTTTCGCCGCCGCTGGACTCCCACGGCAACAGTGTGCGGGGCATCCGCGTCTGCGAGGCCATCTCACGCGGATTCGACCTGCACCTTTTCAACCGCCGCAGCACCGGCAACGACGCCATCCGCCTGCAGTTCACCGGCGCCCAGATCAACTCCCGCCGCGTCCGCACCCCGGAGGAGACGGCCATCCTGCAGGAGCACGGCGGCTGCATCCGCGTCTATCAGTTGCAGGGGAACCTCAACTTCGCCACCACAGAGGCCGTCGCCCACGGCGTCATGGAGCAGTTCGAGGTCATCGAGCATCTCGTTATCGACTTCGGCCACGTTCTCAGCGTCAACGATCCCGCCGCGCGTCTGCTTTATGAGATCGCCGTCAAGCTGGCCGCCTGCGGCAAGACCGTTTCCTTCACCCACACGGAGCAGGTTCCCCTCCTGCGCCGCGTCTTCAAAAAGAAGCTGCCGGAAACCTACGCTGACGTCTTCCGCACCTTCCCCGAAAACGACCCCGCGCTCGAGTGGTGCGAGGACCGGCTGCTCGGCGCCCAGCAAACGAGCCGTGAGCCGGACTCCTCCAGTGTCGCCGAGTGCGAGCTTCTCACCGGCCTCTCCGAATCGGAGATCGCCGTGCTGGCCGCGATGCTGGAAACCCGCCGCTACGACGCCGGTGCCTCCATCATCCAGGTCGGAGACGAAGCCCGGGAGCTTTTCATCCTTTCCCGCGGCCGCGTCAGCGTCCTCGTCGGAGACGGGGAGAAACGGCGGCGTCTCGCCACTTTCTCCCCCGGAATGGTCTTCGGCGAAGTGGCCCTCATCGACCATGCGCCCCGCTCCGCCACCATTCAGGCGGATTCGGAGGTGGAGTGCTACATCCTTACCGTGAAGGCCTTCCAGCGCCTCGGAGAAAGCAGTCCCGTCATCAAGATCAAGCTGCTGGAAAACCTCAGCTACGGCCTCTGCCGCAAACTGCGCAAGGCCAACCGAGAGCTGAGTGTTTTCGATCATTGAGCCCGGGTGGAGAAACCCTCCGGCGGTCTAATGCTCCGGATAGTCATGCCAGTGATTTTTTGGTCCCAGGATTCTCAAAAACGAGACAATACATCACAATGGAACCGCAATTGAGATAATTTCTATAATTTCAGTTTACCTATAATGAGCCTCGGTTTATCATGGTAATTATGAAATTAGTCGCCAGCTCCGACTCAAAACGTCCCAAGGTACTCGTCTGCTTCGGCACACGCCCCGAACTCATCAAATTCGCACCGATGATCCAGGCGCTGGAAAATCGGGGAGTTGACCTCGTCACGGTAAATACCGGCCAGCACACCGATCTGCTGCTGCCGCTCTTCGAACTTTTCAAGATCAGCCCCAAGCACAATCTGCAGGCGATGGTGGCCGGACAGAGCCTGAACGCCCTCGGCAGCCGCCTGCTTGAGCGCCTCGACCCGGTCATGGAGACAGAAAAGCCCGACCTCGTCCTCGTGCAGGGTGATACCTCCTCCGCCGTCATGGCCTCCCTCGCCGCTTTCAATCGCGGCATTCCCGTGGGCCACCTTGAGGCCGGTCTGCGCTCGGGCAATCCGCTCAGCCCCTTTCCAGAGGAAATGAACCGCCGCCTGGTCGGTCAGATCGCCGCGCATCACTTCGCCGCCACGGAGCGCAACCGCCGCACGCTGCTGGATGAAGGCGTCGCCGCTGACTCCATTCACCTCGTCGGTAACACCGTCGTCGATGCCCTGCGCCACACGCTGGCCACCACCCGTCCCGGCAAGGCGGTCGAGCTCATGCAGCAGTGGGCCAGCGGGAAGCGCCTGGTGATCGTCACCACGCACCGTCGTGAAAACTTCGGGGAGACGATGAGCCAGCACCTGCGGGCGCTGCGCGAGTTCATCGAGAGCGAGCCCGACCTCTGCATGGTCTTCCCCGTCCATCCGAATCCAAACGTCCGCGCGGCCGTGGCAGCGGAGCTCGACCAGCACCCGCGCATCCGCATCACGGACCCGATGGGCTACTGCGACTTCGTCCACCTGCTCTCCCATGCCTGGATGGCCGTTTCCGACTCGGGCGGCATCCAGGAGGAGGCCACCGCTCTGGGCAAAGCCATGATCGTCCTGCGTGAAAACACCGAGCGCCCCGAAGCTGTCGAGTGCGGCGTGGCGCGTCTCGTCGGCGAATCCCCCGAGCGCCTGCGCGAAATGCTGCGCACCGCCCTGACCGACGAGGTTTGGCACGCCAGCGCCAGCCGCTCCCGCGACGTCTTTGGCGACGGTCGCACCGCGGAACGCATTTGCGACATTCTCTTCGGCGCACGGTCCAGCACTGCCGCCGTCAGCGCCCTGCCGCTCGCAGCGTGATTCACCCGCCACGCACCATGAAACACGCCGCCAGCATCTCGCTCGATCTCGACAACCTTTGGAGCTACCTGAAGACCCAGGGCGCGCCCGGCTGGGAGTCTTTTCCGAGTTACCTGGACGTCGTCGTGCCGCGCATCCTCGACGTGCTCGACCGCTGCGGGCAGCGCATCACCTTCTTCATCGTCGGACAGGATGCGGCCATCGAGTCCAACCGCGCCGCTTTGAAATGCATCGCCGACGCCGGGCATGAGATCGCGAACCACTCCTTCATGCACGAGCCATGGCTGCACCTTTATGACCGCGCCCGTCTCGATCAAGAAATCGGCGACGCGGAAAAGACGATCACCGCCGTCACGGGTCAGACCACGCGCGGCTTTCGCGGCCCCGGCTTCAGCACCTCCCCCCTCGTCCGCGAAGTCCTCGCTGACCGCGGCTACGACTACGACGCCTCCCTTTTTCCGAGCGCCCTCGGGCCTGCGGCGCGCCTGTTCTTCTTCCTGAACTCCAAACTCTCCGCCGAGGAGAAGGAGCAGCGCAAAGGCCTCTACGGAAAGTTCAGCGACGCCTTCGGCACACTGCATCCCTTCGCCTGGGACAACGGGCTGATCGAACTGCCCGTCACGACCATGCCGCTGCTGCGCCTGCCGGTGCACACCACCTACCTCATGTTCCTCGCGCAGAAGACGGAAAGCCTCGCGAAGTTCTACTGGAACACCGCCGTCACCCTCTGCCGCCTGCGCAGGGTCGCACCGTCGCTGCTGCTGCATCCCACGGATTTCCTCGATGCCACCGACGTGCCGCAGATGAGCTTCTTCCCCGGCATGAAGCTGGCCGCGGAAAAGAAGATCGCCCTCGTCGAGCACACCGTCCGCAGCCTGCAGCGCCACTGGCAGCCCGGCACCATGGGCGACCACGCCGCGGCCTTCACCCGCCGCCCCGGCACCTGCGCCACCCTTTCCACACTACCCGCCTAATCCGTCACACCATGAAAACACCGACCCAGATCAATGAAGTCGCCATCGTGCTGCCCGCCTACAACGAGGAGCAGGATCTGCCGAAACTCCTCGAAAACATCCGCGAAAAACTGGCGCGCATGCCCTTCGCCTACAACGTCATCGTCGTCGATGACGGCTCAAAGGACCGCACCGCCGACATCGCCCGCGAATTCGCCAAAACGATGCCTCTGAAGCTCGTCCAGCATGTCGTGAACAAGGGACTCGGTGAAGGCGTGCAGACCGGACTGCGTGAAGGCTGGCTCGTCGGCGATGTCGTCGTCGTCATGGACGCGGACAACTCGCACGACCCGCTGTACATCGAAGAGATGGTCAAAAAGATCCGCGATGGCGATGCCGACGTGGTCATCGCCTCCCGTTTCCAGCCCGGCAGCGTCGTACAGGGTGTGCCGCTTTTTCGTAAGGTGCTCAGCTGGGGCTGCTTCCTCATGATGAAGACGCTGCTGCCCTACCGCAATGTGCGCGACTACTCCACCGGCTTCCGCGCCTACCGCAGTGTCACCCTGGGCCGCCTGATCAAGAACGCCGGTCCAAACTTCATTCAGGAAGCCAGCTTCGCCTGCATGCTGGAGCTCATGCTCAGCCTCCGCTGGGTCGGTGCCCGCGCCGCCGAGATCCCCTACACGCTGCGCTACGACCTCAAAGTCGGCGTCAGCAAGATGCGCATCTGGCGCACCATCAAGCGCTACTTCAGTGTCATCGGCCGTTACTGGGCCAGGGACGTGCTCCCGCAGACCCAGGAGCCCTCCCTCAACGAACTCCGCACCCAGCTCCGCGCTTGAGTCGGCCCATTCGTCATTCTGAATTCGTCATTCGTCATTCTCCCTCATGCGTCCCGTCACCCACTCCATCGCTGTTCTCGGCGGCGGCATCTCCGGTCTCACCTGCGCCCTGCGCCTCGCCGCGGAGGGGAAATGCGTGACCCTGATCGAAGGCTCCGACCAGCTCGGCGGCCTCGGTACCTTCTTCGAGCATGACGGGCGCACCTTTGAAAAATACTACCACTGCATGCTGCCCAGTGACGGGCCCCTGCTGCGCGTGCTGGAGGAGCTCGGCATCCGGGACGACGTCTATTGGAAGCCCACCACCTTCGGCTACTCCCACCTGGGACGCCTCTTCCCGCTCAATGGTGCGCTCGACCTGCTGAAGTTCGCCCCCCTGCGCTTCCTCGACCGCATTCGCGTCGGCATCACCGGCCTCTACGGCAGGCTCGTCTCTGACAAGGGGCTCGACAACGTCACCACCGTGCAGTGGCTCACCCGGCTCAGCGGCGCGCGTGCTTTTGCCAAATTCTGGCAGCCCATGCTGGAGGCCAAATTCGGCGACCGCTACCACGATGTCCCCGCGCTCTGGTTCTGGACCCGCTTCAACCGCGAGAAGGGCGAGTCCAAAGGCGAGCGCAAAGGCTACATCAAAGGCGGCTACAAACACATCACCGACACTTTCGCCCGCGTCCTGCGCTCCCGCGGCGCTACCCTCCGGCTGCAGACCGCCGTTCACGGCATCGACCTCGACGATGACGGACGCGTCAGCATCACCACTGATGCCGGCATCGAAAAGTTCGACCAACTCGTCGCCACCCTGCCCACACCGCAGCTCGAAAAGCTCATCGGCCCTGCCATGCGCGCGCAGATGCCCGCGCTCGACACCACCACCGACTACCAGGGCGTCATCAACTGCCTCCTCTTCCTCAAAAAGCCCCTCACCCCGCACTACTGGGTCGCCACGCCGGAGAGCACGCACCCCTTTGACGGCGTCGTCGAAACCTCCACCCTCACCGATCCCACCGACCGGGGAGAGCGCCATGTCGTCTATCTCACGAAGTACCTTCACCGCAGCGACGAGCGCTTCAGTGCCAGCGACGAAAGCATCCGCGCCGCTTGGATTCCGGCCCTCAAAAAACTCTTCCCGCAGCTTGCGGACGACGACATCGAGACCTCCTTCATCTTCCGCGCCCCCTTCGTCGAACCCATCTACAAGCTCGGGCAGATGCAGCTCCGTCCGCCGGAAGAGCTCGTTCGCGGCAAGGTCTATCTCGCCAACACCGCCCAGGTCTATCCCGTCGTCACCTCTTGGAACGGCAGCGTCATTCAGGCTGCGCAGACCCTGGAAGTGATGCGTGCCACCGCAGTCAAGCCGTCCGCCACCGGCACTCGCACCGCGGAAGTCAAGAGCACCAAGCCCGCCGCCGTCGTCCGCCCCCTGCGCCCCCTGGTCGCCAAGGTTTGACCCGATGAACCGCAGGAGTTTCCGGGTTCGTCGTTCGGGCATCAGCCCGTCCCCGCCCTCCGCTGAGGCTTTGCCAAAGCTTTGTTCGACCCCGCTGCTTCGCCTCGGGTCGCGGCTGTCATTCATTTTGAGGCAACTCGTGGATTAGTGACCATGAGTGGTTCAAAGTGAGGCGATGAATCCCGACCTGACCGACCCAGGGTATCGCGACTCCCTGCGCAGACTCTACCGCGACACGCTGCTCCACGATGTGATGCCGTTCTGGCTGAAACACGGGATGGACCGGGAGCATGACGGCATCATCACTTCGCTGGATCGGGATGGGTCGGTCCTGGACACGGACAAGAGCCTCTGGTTTCAGGGTCGGGCGGCGTGGATGTTCGCGACGCTCTACAACACGGTGGAGAAGCGCAGCGACTGGGCGGATGCCGCGGGCTCCTGCCTGGCGTTTCTCCAGAAGCACGGCTATGCGACGAACGGGAAGCTGTTTTTCTCCGTGACGCGGGAGGGCCGTCCGCTGCGCATGCGGCGCTATGTGTTCAGCGAGGCGTTCTCGGCGATTGCCAACGCGGCCTATGCGAAGGCGACGGGCGACGACGGCTATGCGGAGCGGGCGCGGAAGGATTTCACGACGTATCTGAAGCACTCGTTCGAGAAGGGCATGATGCAGCCGAAGATCGAGCCGAACACGCGCCCGCTGATGGGGATCGGCGCACTGATGATCGGGATCGTCACGGCGCAGGAACTGCGGCTGAACCTCGGCGATGCAAAGATCTCAGGTCACTCGTGCACGGAGTGGGTGGACCGCTTCATCCTGGAGATTCAGCAGTACTTTTGGAAACCGGACCTGGGGGTGCTCATGGAGATCGTGGCGCCGGACGGTTCGATCATCGACGGCTTCGACGGACGCACGCTGAATCCCGGACACGCGCTGGAGTGCGCGTGGTTCATCCTGCACGAAGGGCGTCGGCGCAACGAGCCGAGTTATGTCCGCCTCGGCCTGCAGATCCTCGACGGCATGTGGGAGCGCGGCTGGGATGCCGAGCATGGCGGCATTTTCTACTTTCGCGATGTCTTCCACAAGCCGGTGCAGGAATACTGGCACGACATGAAGTTCTGGTGGCCGCAGAACGAGGCGGTGATCGCCACGCTGCTGGCCTGGACGCTGACCGGCGAGGAGAAGTATGCGCAGTGGCACCGTCAGATACATGAGTGGAGCTTTGCCCATTTCCCGGATGCGGAGTACGGCGAGTGGTTTGGTTATCTCCACCGTGACGGGACGCCGTCGGTGACCTTGAAGGGGAACCTGTGGAAGGGGCCGTTTCACCTGCCGAGGATGTTGTGGTACTGTAGCGATTTGCTGGCGGAGCCTTCCTCGCGCGGTGCCGATGATGGGGCGGGCTTGAAGATTCTTCGGTAACGAAAAACGCACTGCGGGGTTGAGCCTCGTGCATGCCGCCGTTAGCGTTTCACACCTTCCCATGGCCATCTCCGTTGACGACATCCTCCAGGCAGCCGAAGAGCATCAGGCGAGCGATATTTTCCTTCAGGAGGGGCAGGTGCCGCGGATGAAGATCAACGAGCAGCTGATGCTCTTCGGCGACGAGCCGATCCTGCTGCCGGACATGGCGGGCCTCTGGCAGGTCTGCGGCGGGGACGGGCTGAAGGACATGGATGTGGACACCGGCATGGTCTCCCGCAGCGGTGTGCGCTTCCGCGTGAACCTGCACAAGGTGCTCGGTCGGCTGGCCGCCACGCTGCGGCGCATTCGCACGGACATGCCGAACCTCGCGGCGCTGGGCGCTCCAGACTGGCTGCTGACGCAGTGGGCGGCGCACGAGCACGGCATGCTGCTGGTCACCGGGTCCACGGGGCAGGGGAAATCGACCACGCTGGCCGGGCTGCTGCACTGGATGAATTCGAACGTTGCCCGGCACATCGTGACGATCGAGGATCCGGTGGAGTTTATCTTCAGCAACAACCGCTGCATGTTCACCCAGCGGGAGGTGGGGCGCGATACGCCCAGCTTCACGCGCGGACTGCGGGCGGCGATGCGCCAGGCACCGGATGTGATTTTTGTCGGCGAAATTCGCGACCACGACACGGCCTTCACCGCTCTGCAGGCCTGCGAAACGGGGCATCTCGTGATCGCCTCGATGCACTCCGCCACCGTTTCGGACACGATGGAGCGCTTTGTGAATCTTTTCCCGGCGGACCAGGTCGGCATCGGCCTGCACCTGCTCTCCCACCAGCTTCGCGGCGTGCTCTGCCAGAAACTCGTTCCGGATGTGAATGGCAAGCTGACACTGCTGGTGGAGCATCTGCAAAACGGCGGCGCCGTGCGCGACTGGATCGCCCGCCGTGCGGTCTCGGAGATCAGCGATTACATGACCCGAGCCGGGGACCAGACCTGCCGCACCTTTCTCCAGTCGATCGTGGCCGCCTACGAGGGCGGTGTGATCGACCAATCGACCGCCATCGCCGCCGCCGGCAACGAGGCCGAGTTCCGCCGCGCCGCGCGGGGAATCTCGTGAAGAGTTTGCCGTTGTTGGCGATGGTTGGCGATTGTTTGCAACGGTTGCCCCATCCGAAACAGCCCTCCTTTCTCAAAACCACAGTCAACCATCACCAACTTCCCCCACCTCATGCGCGAACACGACCTCATCGAGTATCTTTTCATGGTCATCGACCGTGCCGGGTCGGACCTGCACCTCAGCGTGGGAAGCCCGCCGATGGGGCGCATCAATGGCATCCTACAGCCGGTGGCGGACGAGGAGCTGGACATCGCCGATCTCCGCGAGCTGATCTTCGGCGTGCTGAAGGAAAACCAGCGGGCGAAGCTGGAGCAGGATTGGGAGCTGGATTTCGCCATTCAGGTGGAGAATCTCGGGCGCTTTCGCGGGAACGCCTGCTACGTGCTCGGCCGCATCGAGGCGTCCTTCCGTTACATCCCGGCGCAGATCCCTGATCTTCGGGATCTCGGGCACGGACCCACGGTCATCGGATTCAGCGAGCTGCGTGACGGGCTGGTGCTGGTCACCGGCACCAGCAACAGCGGCAAGACCACGACGCTGGCCTCTTTGACGCAGCATATCACCCGTCACCGGCAGGCCAACGTGGTGAGCATCGAAGACCCGATCGAGTATCTCTTCACCCACGAGCGCAGCCTTGTGCGGCAGCGGCAGGTGGGCGCGGACACGCACAGCTTTGCCGCCGCCATCAAGAGCGCTTTGCGGCAGGACGCGGACGTCATCGTCGTGAGTGAATTGCGTGATCTTGAGACGATGCGCACCGCACTGACGGCGGCGGAGACGGGGCATCTCGTCATCAGTACGCTGCACACGCACGACGCGCCGAGCACGATCCTGCGCGTCATGGACGCCTTTCCCGAGGAGCAGCAGGACTTCGTGGCCTCGCAGCTCGCCAGCTCGCTGAAGGGCGTGATCTGCCAGTCGCTCATCCCCCGCATCGACCAGGACGGGCGCGTCATGGCATCCGAGGTCATGGTCTGCAATCAGGGCATCGCCTCCAGCATCCGGTCGCGCCGTCTCTCCCAGCTCACGAACCTTATTCAAATCGGCGGCGGGGAGGGCATGCACACCATTGACGACAGCCTCGTGCATCTGGCCTGCCATGGATTCATCAATCTGGACGATGCGCTGATCCGGGCGCGGGATCCTGAGTTTGTGCAGCTCGGCTTCCAGAAGTTCCTGCAGGAGCGCCGGGGCAAGAAGCGATAAAAAAAGCGGAACCGGTTTCCCGGTCCCGCTCTTCGTGGCACTGACGGCGTCAGTGCGGAGGCGCTTACTTGTTCTTCTTGTCGAACTTCGCTTTGCACTTCTCGCAGCAGAAGGCGACGGTTTTGCCGTCTTTGTCCTTGCTGGTGATGCTGGAGTCAGCGGGCTTGCCGCTGATGGGGCACTTGTCAGCGGCGAGAGCCACGGAAGCGAGGGAGAGGAAGGCGACGGAGAGCAGAGTTTTCATCGTTTTGTCTTGGTTTGTATGGAAACATCCCGGCGGAATTGCTGGGATGTGTTCGTTGAACGTACAAAGCCGCCGGTTTCTTGTCGAATTGAAACTTTCCTTGCCATTTCGCCCGCCGACCCTCTAAAACAAGCGACTCAACCGTCTGTCCCGACCCCAAACCATGAGTCTCCTCTCCCGCGAAGCCACCGTCGCCAAGCCCGGATTCAGCCGCTGGCTCGTCCCTCCCGCCGCCGTCGCGGTCCACATGTGCATCGGCCAAGTGTACGCCTTCAGTGTTTTTAACAAGCCGCTGAGCACCGAGCTCGGCGTGCCGATCTCCAGCGTGCAGTGGGCCTACATGATTGCCCTGGTCATGCTCGGTCTCTCCGCCGCTACTTTTGGCAAATGGGTGGAGCGCAGCGGCCCGCGGAAAACGATGCTGGCCGCCTGCCTGTGCTTCTGCGGCGGACTGCTTCTCACCGCGCTGGGAGTGAAGCTGAAGATGCTCTGGCTGATCCTCGGCGGCTATGGCTTCCTTGGCGGCATCGGTCTGGGACTCGGCTACATCGCGCCGGTCTCGACCCTGGTAAAATGGTTCCCCGACCGCCCTGGCATGGCCACCGGCATGGCGATCATGGGCTTCGGTGGCGGCGCGCTCATTGCCTCCCCCTTGTCACAGGAGTTGATGAAACACTTTGCCAGCGGCTCCGACAGCGGCGCCATCGGGGCGCTGATCGTGATGGCCGGGCTCTATGCTTGCTTCATGATCTTCGGCGCCATCATCGTGCGCGTGCCCGCACCGGATTGGAAACCGGAAGGCTATGAGCCGAAAGTAGCCGCCGTGAATCACATGATCACCACGGCCAGCGTGTCGGTGGACACCGCGTGGAAGACGCCGCAGTTCTGGCTGCTGTGGACGGTGCTATGCATGAACGTCAGCGCCGGCATCGGCGTGCTCGGCCGTGCGGCGGACATGTGCCAGGACATGTTCGGCGTCAGCGTGGCCATCGGCGCGGGATTCACCGGCCTGCTGAGCATTTCGAACATGGGCGGCCGCTTTATCTGGTCCTCCATCTCCGACTTCACCGGGCGGAAGACGGTTTACTGCATCTACTTCATCCTCGGCGCCGCGCTGTATGCGCTGCTGCCCTACACGCAGCAGACGCAGAACCGCACGCTCTTCGTCATCTGCACGGCCGTGATCATCAGCATGTATGGCGGCGGCTTTGCCACCATCCCCGCTTATTTGAAGGACATGTTCGGAACCTATCAAGTCGGCGCCATCCATGGCCGGCTCATCACCGCCTGGAGCATGGCGGCCGTCATCGGGCCCTCGCTCATCAACGGCTTCTTCGACAACCGCGTCGCCTCCGGCGTGGCCAGGGCGCAGGCCTACAACGGCACCTTTTACCTCATGTGCGGACTGCTCGGCGTCGGTCTCGTCGCCAACCTGCTCGTCCGCCCGGTTGATCCCAAGCATCACGTCAAAGAAACGCCCAACGCCTGACCCCACGCCATGAAAGCCGTCCTCATCTGGATCATCGTTGCCGCCCCGCTCGCCTGGGGCGTCACCAAGTCCGTGCAGAAATCGCTGCCGCTCTTTGGCATCGAAGCAGTTGCCAAATAGTCCGCGCGTCGCTTTGGTGCGCCCATGCTCTCGAACGCCACGCTCTTCCTCGCCCGCCGCTACTTGCGTGCAAAGCGTTCGTTCGTTTCCGTCATCACGGTCATCTCCATTCTCGGCGTCATGGTCGGCGTCACGGCGATGATCGTGATCAGCTCGGTGATGAAAGGCTTCGAGGGCGAGTTTCGCAAAACGCTGATCGGCTCCGAGCCGCACATGCTGCTGCATCCGGAGGCCGGAAAGTCCGCCGCGCCTGCGACCGCAGCCGAAATCCTCGCCAAAGTGAGGGCGCAGCCGGACACGCTCGCCGCCAGCACTTATGTCAGCGGCGTCATGTACGCCGAGCGCGACGGTTTTCAGTCCGGCATGGATGTCATCGGCCTGCCTGCGGACGGCGCGAAGTTTTACATGCAGAAAGTCTCGCAGCACCACATCGAGGGGGAAATGGTCCTGCGGCATGGCGGCGTTGTTTGCGCCGACTACGTCGCCGGTCAGCTTGACGCGCATCCGGGGGACAAGATCAGCGTCTATGCCTCCGCGAATGTCACCAGCGCGGTGCAGCGTTTTCGCATCGCCTCGGATGAGGAGAGCGAGGAAAAACGCCATGCCGCCTACAAGGACATCAAGCTGCACGCTCAAGAGGTCATTCACACCGGCAGCCTCCGCTCTGACACTGCCGGAGCCTACGGCTACATGACGTTGGAAACGGCGCAGCAGATCTTCGGGTTCGGGGAGAACGTCAGCGGCGTGCTGGTCGAACTGAAGCAGCCTGGCGATGTGAAGAACGTACGCGACCGCTTCCTGGCAGCGGGCATCATTCCCGCCGGCTGGACCGCCTCCCTCTGGACCGACGCCGGTGACGCGCGGCTCGCCGCCATGAGCAATGAGCGCGTGATGATGGGCATCGTGCTTATGATCATCTTCGTCGTGGCCGCCTTCTCCGTGATGAACACCACCATCACCGTTACCACGCAAAAGCGGCGGGAGATCGGCGTGCTCACCGCGCTGGGGTCGCGTCAGAGTCAGATCATCGGCATATTCGTCTCGCAGGCCGCTTTTGTCGGCACGCTCGGCACCGTGAGTGGGCTCGTCCTCAGCGGTCTCGTGCTGCGTTTCCGCGATGACCTTCGTGCAGGCATTGCCGTCCTCAGCGGCGGGAATGCCGATGCCTCCTCCGGCATGTTCCTTTCCACCATTCCCGCGCAAATCGAGCCCTGGTTCATCGCGGTCACATGCCTGGGCGCCATCAGCCTCTGCCTGCTGGCCGCCCTGCCTCCCGCGTGGCTCGCCGCGCGGGTGGATCCGGCCGTGGCGCTGCGCGATTGACCTCGGCGGAATGACGAAACCAGAATCACGAATGACGAATCAAATCCCAATGTCGAAGGCCCAAATCGTCCGCACACTGCGGGCCTGCGGTTCTTCGTCATTTGCCCTTCGTCATTCATTCGTCATTTTCCTGCCGGTCCTCGCAATCGCCTGAAACCACCCGCCAATGTCCGCCCCTCTCTTCCTCGCCCTGCGCTACCTGCGGCCCACGCGCTCGTTCATCTCGGTCATCACGGTGATCTCGATGCTTGGCGTCATGCTTGGCGTCGGCGTGTTGGTTTTCGTGATGTCGGTCTTCAGCGGCTGGCAGCGCGAGTTCCGGCAGATGCTCATCGGCTTCGAGCCGCACGCCATGGTGCAGCCGATGACCTCCCGCGATGACGCGTCGCAGACGAACTGGCGCGAGCTGCGCCAGAGCCTCGCCGCGCTTCCCGAAGTCGCTTCCGCCGTGCCCGTGGCCGAGGGCGTCGTCGTCGTTGAAAACGAGGGCAACCTGAAGGGTGTCAGTGTCATCGGCATGACTGACGATCCGGACAACGGCCTGCTGCAAAAGCTCAAGAAGCACTTGAAGGACGGCAAGTTTGACCTCAACGGCGACACCATCATCCTCAGCGACAAGTTCGCCCGCGAGATCGGCGCGAAGATCGGTGATACCCTCGTCGTGCACGCGGCCGACAGCGTGAACCAGTTCATCCAGAAGGTGCGGGAAATTCCTGAAGACGAGAAAGACACGAAACGTGCCGAAGCACTCGACAACGTCACCGTGTTGTCCAAAGACCTCACCCTCGTCGGTACGCTGCGCGCCGATACCGCCGGTCTGCGCGGCTACGTGCCGCTGAACATCGCGCAGGAGTTCTTCGATCTCGAAAGCGGCATCACCGGCATCGAGCTGGAATTGAAGGACCCTGATGACGCCGAGCGCATCATGGACGAGATCGGTCGCAGCAGCGTCATCCCCGACACCTGGGGTTGGCGCACCTGGATGCAGCAGCACGGTTTCATGCTCGAATCGGTCGAAAACCAGCGCACCATGATGTGGTTCATCCTGCTCTTCATCATGCTCGTCGCCGCCATCTGCGTGATGAACACCACGATCACCGTCACGGTGAAAAAACGCCGCGAGATCGGCATCCTCACCGCGCTCGGCACCCGCGCCTGGCAGATCATCGCCATCTTCGTCTCTCAGGCCGGCATCGTCGCCCTCGTCGGCGTCGTCGCCGGCCTCGGCGGCGGCTTCTTCTTCCTCGGCATCCGCAACTGGCTGCGAGATCAAATCGCCGCGCTCACCGGCCGCGACATTTTCCCGCAGGACATCTACTTCCTCTCCAGCATCCCCGCCCACACCAACCTCGGCGACCTCCTCACCATTTGCACCACCGCCGTCGCCCTCTGCCTCCTGGCCGCCCTGCTCCCCTCCTGGTTCGCCGCCCGTGTCGATCCGGCGGTGGCGTTGCGGGATGGGGGGTAAAAGAATGGCCCAAAGGATTCAGGCCGCCGCCGTCATTCGATTTCCAAACGAACGCAGCCCAGATATCCATGGCAGGGAGCGGCGGTTCATTGGGATGGGCTATCGGAGGAGTTCACCGGGTTCAGGTTCTCCGGTCCGAATCAAAGAAGAGGATCGGCTCAAAACCAGGCGATGCGCGGGAATTTTAGAGAGAGCCTTCCAGAAGGTCTCTGCATGGATCCGATTGAGGACCAGCGGCTGCTCTACACTCAACGCGTCACCCGTGAGGGTCAGTGTGCGCCCATCTTCACTCAGGGTGAATTTGAGACTCTTGTTGACCATATCCAGTTTGAGTTCAGTCCCGCTCCGCTTGAGGTGCCCCAGTGGAACAGCCAAACCGTGCCCAAGGCAGTATTCATTGATCTTATATGTAGTGGGGTCCCCCATTTGGGTCATAACAAGCTGGGAGGCATGTCCGCACATACATCTGTGTTTCCCGCCCGAAGGCTCCCACACCCCGGCAATGTCTGGCAGCTCCGCCGCCAGCAACCGGCCAAAGAGCAACAAACTGGCAAGAATGAATTTCATGGCAAACGTCCGGAGTGTGCCGGGTGGGACCAGTCTCCATGTTTGTCGTCAGCCAGTCGAGACAAAAAATCCCCGCAGGGCGACAAGCAAGACAGAGAGATCGGCGCGAACAGATCACTCCGCCAACCGCTTCCCCACCGCCGGCGTCCTCTGCCTCATGGCAGCGTTCCTCCCCGCATGGTTCACCGCCCGCGTCGATCCGGCGGTGGCGTTTCGGGATGGGGGGGTAACAAGGCGCGGGATCACCTTTTCGTAGATCGGGCTGGTCCATTTTATGGCGGCGCTGAGCTGTTTACCACCTAGAGAAGCCATTAGGCGGACTCGGTTTGCCATTTGACGAGTTCAGAATGCCTTAAATCCGACTCGGAAAACAGTTTCCCGAGTCGGGAAAAAGGTTTTCCCTGCTGGCACATTCGTTTTGCGAGTTGGTGGATTGGTTGTCCCGACTGGAAAAACGGATTTCCTAGCTCGAAAATGGACAAAGCGAGTTGGGGGAGTGGATTTCCCTATCGGGGTAATGGCATTCCGAATTCGATGAATGGACCGGCGGACTGGGAAATTGGCAAACTGGGTCGGGGAAACGGCGGGGCGGGTTCGGAAAACGACCGCGCGAGTCGGGAAAAGGCTGTTGCCAGTCGGTTATACGGTCTCCCCGGGGGTGGAATGGACTCCGCCGGGCGGGGTTTCGACCGGAACGGCGGGGGGATCGGCAGGAACTGCCGGGTTTTCCGCCGGAGCAGGGCGGGGAAGGAGGGAGCGGTAGCGGCTGCCGCCCCTGCCTCTGCGCTGTTCGACCACGACGACCTTCCCCTGCCGGATCATGCGATTCAGAAAGGCCTTCACCGTCGTGGTTTCCGGGAGCCGACGCATGGCCCTTTGAACCGCCCACCTGAAGTCCTGCGGAGCGAAGGTTCCCTCCGGCATGGTCGCCAGACACTCGAGCAGGATCTCCTCCGAACTCTTGCGCCCTGCTTCCGCAGCGGTCGGTGCTGGAACGACGGTCGGCGCTGGCGGCGGAGCCGGTGTCGGTGGTGGTGGTGGTGTCGTGGCGGAAACACCCGCCAACGCACCGCGGTGCTCCTCCAGAAGCGCCCGCACCTTGCGAACCATCTCCAGGTCAGCGACCAGTTTCGCCTCCAGCCGAGCCAGGGCATCCGGGGATAAGTCGGAAACAGTCATGGAAAAAGGTGATCCATTTCCTTTTTTCGTCAAATCAAAGGTCTCAGACCACCGGCCAGGGCCATGACCTTCATTGTGACAAGCCGGTTGCAAACAGGGGACTCCCGTCCTGCTTGCGGCGATGAACAGCTCCTTCCCCGACGAACTCCGCCAAGAACTCCGCCAAACCGGCGTCATCGCCGTCCTCATGATCGACCGCGCTGACGACGCCGTGCCTCTCGCCCGTGCCTTGCTCGCGGGCGGCGTCGATTGCATCGAGCTCACGCTTCGCACCGATGCCGCGTTGGAATCACTGCGCCGTATCCGTGCCGAAGTTCCCGAAATGGTTGTTGGAGTGGGCACGATTTTGACGCCCAAACAAGTGAACCAAGCCAAGGAAGCCGGCGCGGCCTTCGGCGTGGCTCCGGGGATGAATCCGCGCGTCATTGCCGAGGCCCAGCGCATCGGTCTTCCGTTCGCGCCAGGCGTCTGCACGCCGACGGATATCGAACTCGCGCTCGAAGCCGGCTGCAAGGTGCTCAAATTCTTCCCCAGCGAACCCTGCGGCGGCTTGGCCTACCTGCG
This sequence comes from uncultured Prosthecobacter sp., assembly GCA_964452755.1. Taxonomy (GTDB): domain Bacteria; phylum Verrucomicrobiota; class Verrucomicrobiia; order Verrucomicrobiales; family Verrucomicrobiaceae; genus Prosthecobacter. The sequence goes on from CAYVQY010000008.1 coordinate 242,970, forward strand.
CAGCATCGCGGCGCCGTTCATGCATCTCGGCGTGCAGTTCATTCCGCTTGGAGGCGTGAGCGCGGCGAATGCGGCGACTTATTTGAAGGAGCCTTCCGTGCTCGCACTTGGCGGCTCGTGGCTCGCTCCGAAGGATTTGATCGCGAAGGGTGACTGGGATGCGATCACCAAGCTCGCACGCGAAGCCAGCGACATCGTGAAGCAGGTGCGCCCATGAGCCGCGTCGTCACGTTGGGCGAAATCATGCTGCGTCTCGCCACGCCAGGCTTTGCGCGATTTCAGCAGGCCATGCCCGGCAGTCTGAACGCCACCTTTGCAGGAGCGGAGGCCAGCATCGCCGCCTCGCTCGCTTATCTCGGCATCGATGCCGCCTTCGTCACCGCCTTGCCGGATCACGTCATCGCCGATGCCTGCATCGCCGACCTGCGCAGCCTCGGCGTCGAGACCAAACACATCCTGCGCACGCCCGATGGTCGTCTGGGTGTCTATTTCCTCGAACACGGCGCGAACCAACGCGGCGGCAATGTCATCTATGACCGCGAAGGTTCCTCCGTGGCCGTTACGCCCGCTTCCGCGTATGACTGGGACGCCATCTTCGCGGGCTGCGAGTGGTTCGTGATCTCCGGCATCACGTCTGCCATCTCGCGCAATGCGAGCGAAGTCGCGCTTTTCGCCGTTCAAGAAGCCCGCAAGCGTGGCATCCAGGTCGTGTGCGACATGAACTACCGCACCAAGCTCTGGCGCTGGGAGTCGCCGCTTTCGGTGCGCGAGCTCGCCACGCGCACGATGCGCAGCTTGCTGCAGCACGTCACCGTCTTCGTCGGCGGCATCAGCGATGCCACGGCTATGCTCGGCATCGAATTCCACGGCGACTTGAAGACGCTGGCGAAGCAAATCGTCGCCGAGTTCCCGAATCTCACCCACGCCGCCTTCACGCTGCGTGATGGCAGCACCTCCGCCGCGCAATGCTTCAGCGGCGCTCTCTACGAAGCCGCTGCCGACACGCTCCACACCGCGCTGACCTACACGATCACCCAGATCATCGATCGCCTCGGTGCCGGCGATGCCTTCACCGCCGGTCTCGTCTTCTCATTCCTCCAAAACTCCACCGCTCCAGCCGCGATCACCTTCGCCACCGCGGCGGGCTGCCTCGCGCATTCGATCGAAGGCGACTACAATTACAGCACCCGTGCCGAGATCGAAGCTGCCATGCAAGGCGACGGGGGCGGACGCGTCAGTCGTTAATCATTTATGTCTCACTCCACACCCACCACTCCCGACCGCTGGTCCCTCGAATCCTGGTTCTCCGGCTTCGGTAATCCCGATTACACCGCCTTCAAAGCCGCGCTCGTTCACGATGTGGAGGCGCTCAAAACGCAAGCTGCCGCACTGGGTGGTGACGCGATTGAATGCGCGCGTGTCATCAACCTCCTCGAATCCCTCAGCGACCGTCTCGGCCACCTCTCGGCCTACCTGGGCTGCCTTTCCGCCGACGATGCCAATGACGAAGCGGTGAAGGCCGATGAAGCGTGGCTTTCGACGCTCGAAGCCGAAAGCACCAAGCTCTCAGCCTCGCTGTGCTCCTCACTCGCCGGCTTGAGCGATGACGCATTCGCCACGATGCTCGCCGATCCTTCTCTGAAAAACGCCGAGCACGCCGTCCAACGCATGCGCCACGAAGGCCGCCATCAGATGAAGTCGGAGATGGAGGCGCTGGCCGCCGATCTCAATGTGAACGGCCTGCACGCCTGGGGACGGCTCTACGACACGCTCTCGGGGAAGATGGAGTTCGAGATGATCTTTCCCGATGGTCACAAGGAGATCGTGCCGATGTCACGTCGTCGTGCATTGATGTCCGAACCGGATCGCAAGCTGCGCGAGGCGGCGTTTCATGACGGCCAGAAGCCGTGGAACGATCACGCCGTCACCATGGCCGCCGGTTTGAACGGAATCGCAGGCACGCGCTTGAGCCTGTATGGCCGCCGTGGTCTGCCGCATTTCCTCGACACGCCGCTGTTCGACGGTGCGATGAGCCGGAAGTCGCTCGATGCGATGCTGGAGGCGATTCATGCAAACATCGAACTGCCGCGTCGTGCCATCCGCAAAGCCGCGAAGCTGCAAGGCACGCCCGCGCTGCACTACTTCGACCTCGAAGCACCGCAGATCGCCGCGCCGGAGGAAAAGCCACTCGATTGGGACGAGGCCTGCAAAACCGTCGATCATGCCTTCAGCGCCGCCTATCCGAAACTCGGCGCGTATTTCCGCGAGATGCTCGCGCAGCGCTGGATCGAGGCACAGCCGCGTGCGGGCAAGCGTCCCGGTGCGTTCTGCACCGGATCGCAGCTCAAGCACGAGGAACGCGTTTACATGACCTTCCACCAAACCGTGCATGACATGGTCACGCTCGCGCATGAGGTCGGGCACGCGTGGCATTCCTGCGTGCTGCGGCCCGCGCGTTCGTTTGCCGCCAGCTATCCGATGACGCTCGCGGAAACGGCGTCGAATTTCGGCGAGATGATCCTGCTCGACGGCCTCATGAGCGATCCGGGCATCACCGAAGCCACGAAGGCCTACCTGCTCGATCAGGAAATGCTCCGCGCCCACGCCTACCTGATCAACATTCCCATGCGCTACGAGTTCGAGAAGGCCTTTTACACCGAGCGCGCGTCCGGCGAGGTGAGCGTGAGCCGCCTGAGCGCACTGATGAACGAGGCGCAACGCAAGCTCTACGGCGACACGCTTCTTCCTGAAGGCACCGATCCAATGTTCTGGGCCTACAAGATGCATTTCTTCATCACCGGCGTCTCCTTCTACAACTTCCCCTACGTCTTCGGCTACCTTCTCAGCCAGGCGCTTTTCGCACGCTTCAAAGCGGAGGGCGCATCTTTCCTTCCACGCTACGAGGCCTTCCTCGCCATGACCGGCAGCGCCACCTGTGAGGAGGTGGTGAAGCAAGCACTCGGCGAAGACCTCACGAAACCCGAGTTCTGGTCCACCGCGCTGAAATCCATCGAACCGACTCTCGCTGCCTATGAAGCCCTCAAGTAACGTGGAGGGGCGCGGTACCCTGCGCCGTGTTTTTCGTCTGATGCTGCGTCTGGCGCTTGCGCTCGTGCTGCTGGCTGTTCTGCTGCTCGGCGCGGGTTGGTGGTACTTCCATCCCGACTTCACGGTGATGCCCGGCATTGTTTATACGACGAGAAACGGGCGCGATCTGACGCTGAACGTCGTTCGGCCGGCGAACGCGAGCGGCGCTTGCCTTCTCGTCATGGTCAGCGGGAAATGGAAGTCGGACCCGAGAAAGTTCCAGCCCTGGATGGCCTCGTCATTTTTGCGTCAGGGACTCACGGTCGTTTCCGTCACCCACCTCTCGCAGCCCGAGGCCACGATTCAGGAAATCGTCGAGGACGTGAGCCGCGCGGCGCGATTCGTGCGACATCACGCGAAGGAATATGGCGTCGATCCAAACCGAATCGGCGTGTTCGGCGGGAGTTCAGGCGGGCATTTGAGCCTGATGCTGGCCACGCGTGGAGGTCCGGGCGATCCGAATGCCCAAGATCCCGTGGATCGCGAAAGCGGCGCGGTGCAGGCGGCGACGGTGTTTTATCCCGTGACGGATCTGCTGAATCTCGGCCCTTCCACGGAAAACCTCGGCGATGGCGGGCCGCCGAAGAGTTTCCGCAAGTCCTTCGGACCGAAGGCGGAAGACTTGAACGAGTGGAAAATCATCGGGCGCGAGGTGTCGCCGATCTATCACGTCACGAAAGAGCTGCCGCCCATTTTCATCGCCCATGGGGATGCGGACACGCTGGTGCCGCTGGAGCAATCCGTGCGCTTCAGGCAAAAGGCCGCAGAGATGGGCCGCGAAGTCGCGCTAACGATCCGCCCTGGAAAAAAGCACGGCTGGCCCACGATGATCTGGGACGCGCATCTCTTCGCACTCTGGCTGGCGGAGCAACTGAAGTGAGAAATGGAGCCGCTGTGGCTCGTTGAGAGCCGACCATGTTTTCCCGATCCGCTCTTCGTTTGGCAGCCTGCCTGTTGGCCGCCTCCTTGCACGCTGAACTGCCGCCGGACGCGGCGGAACTGCTCCGGCAGGCGGGAAACGCGGGGGATGATCGCGCGCGTCAGACCGCTCTGGAGAAAATGGCCGCACTGCCTTCGTTGGACGACACGCGTCGCACGGAGGCGGCGGCGCTGGCGGATTTCGCGCGGCGCTGGAATGAGAGCGGGCTGAAATTTTACAACGCGAGCACCAAGGGGAAGCCGTATCGCGCCATCGGCGACTATGACTTCGGCGTCGCGGCGGATTCGCCGTTGAAGCCGCTGTGCGAGTTTTTTCGCGGGCGGATGATCGCGTGGAACCTCATCGAGAACAGCAACGTGCGCACGAACCCGAAGGAGGCGAAGTGGTTCAAGGACGAGGCGGTGGCGTCGTTTCAGCGCACGGTGAAGGCGTTTCCGCAAAACGAGGCGGCTCGCATGTATCTCGGTGAGGCTTTGCCATGGGGCGTGATTCCAGCAAAGGTCGCGGACGCGCCGGAGTGGGCCACGTTGCAGCGCGAGCAGTTGGAGCGCATGAGCGAGATCATCCGCTGGTGGATCACGCATCGTCAGCGCGAGAACGGCGAGTTTGGCGGCGGCTGGGGCGATGACTGCGAGATGTGGCGCTGGTGGTCGGCGGTGCTGCTGGGCTTTGATGACCCGCGGATCACGGCTGCGCAGCTCAAGTTTTCGCGCTCGGCGGTGACGCGCCCGCATTTGAAGGACGGTTTCAACACGACGATCACCGATGTGGAGCACGCAGCGGAGGACACCACGGACAATCTGATCCCGCTGATGGTGCTGGAGCCGGAGAATGAGAAGTGGATGAAGTGGGGCCTCAAGCTCGGCGACTTCATGCGCGAGGTGTGGACTGGCAAAAACGAACGCGGTCAGCTTCAGTTCAAGAGCTTCTACTTCAGCGCAACGGAGACCGCGCCGCAACCGCAGCGTGCGCTGGATGTCATCGCCAATGTCGGTGCGCTGCATCCGGCGCTGCTCGCTTGGCAGAAAACGGGCGATGTAAAACTCGGCGCTCAGATCTGCGATTGGCTCGACACCTGGGTGGATGCCACGGCGCGTGCGGAGAATGGCAAGCCCGCAGGGGTTCTGCCTGCCTCGATCCGCTGGCCGGATGGCGTGGCAGCGGGCGCGGAAGGCAACTGGTGGGAACCGGTGAAACCCGGCGGCTACATGCACAGCTACTACATCTGGCCCAGCGTCATCACCGAGATCACGGACGCGCTCATGCTCGCGCATGTGATGACCGGAAAAGAGTCGTATCTGGCCCCGCTGCGCTCCATGGCGGCGATTCGGCTGAAGCATTTGAAAAATCCTACGGATGCCCTCAAGCCCGGCACCGAGCCGTGGTGCGCGGACCAGCTTGCGCCGCGCCAAAACGCGAACAGCAACACCGGCGGCCTCGTGAAGACACTCGCGCGCTTCAAGGCGCTCACCGGCACGACGGAGTTCGATGAACTCATCGCGCTGGAAGGCTCCGAATTCGTCATCCGCACGGATGAAGCGGGCAGGCGCGAGTTGGAGGCTGCGTTGCGCGAAAGTCTCGGCGCATTGCGCGTGAACTTCCCCGGCTTCACCAGCGAAGTGCGCTCCACGGACCGCTGCGTACGCTTCGTGCAGTTCCTGGCGGAGGATTATGAATTCGACGCCTACAAAGGCGTCATGCAGCCGAAGCATGAACTGCTCTACCGCATGGTCACGGGCGACAAAAACGCCCCGCGCTTCCCGCAGATGGCCGTGCGCTGGCTGACGCCGCCGAAAGACATCGCCGCGCTCGTCACGGAGGCTGGCACGACGCAGTTCGCCGCCGAGCTTTTCCATTTTGGCAAGGAACCGCGCGAAATGAGCGCGGAACTGCGCCAGCTCAAGCCTGGCAACTATGCGGTAAGCCTCGTGGTCGATGGAAGGCCAGCGAAACTACCTGATGCCAAAGTGAAGATCGAGAAGGGGCGCTTTACACGGCTGCCATTCGTGCTGCCCCCTCAAGGACTCGCCTTGCTGCGAGTGGAAGCCGTCCAGTGATCCTTTGATAACTTGAGACGGTTTCATGCGTGATCTATGACCATGAAACCCGCCCCCGTCTCCCGTCGTCATTTCATCTCCGCTGCGCTGGCAGGCAGTGCTGCCAGCCAGACATCGCTCAGCGCTGTGGAAACCAAGGCGGGCCAGTTCACCGAACCGGCACATGACATCCCGTTGACGAATGATGTGGATGTCATCGTGTGCGGTGCGGGGCCTGCGGGGGTGGCGGCGGCGATCACGGCGGCGCGTGCAGGTGCAAAGGTCCGCCTGTTTGAATGGCGGGGCTGCCTCGGCGGCATCTGGACGGCGGGGCTGCTCGGCTACTTCCTCGACTTCAACAAACCGGGCTTCGCCAAAGAACTGCGCGAGAAACTCGATGCGCGCGATGCGCGGGCGAACTCGACGAGCACGAGCCGCTTCTGCTATGACCCTGAAGCGTTGAAGCTGCTGCTGGAGGAGCTGTGCGTGGAGGCGGGCGTGAAGTTTCAGTATCACACAAAGGTCTGCGCGGCCTTCAAAGAGGGCAATAAGCTCACGACGATCATCACCGAGTCCAAATCAGGACGGCAGGCATGGAAGGCGCCCGTTTTCATCGACACCACGGGCGATGGCGATCTCGGCCACCAGGCGGGCTGCGCGTTTGAAATCGGCATGGCGGAGGACTGTCCCTGCCAGCCGATGTCGCTCAATGCACTGATCGTGGTGAAGGATGTCGAGGCGCTGCGCGAGTTCGTGCGCTTCGGCCAGCCGAAGGAGGGTGAGAACAGCGACAGCGAAAAGAAGGGCCGCATCAAAGATGTGCTGGTCAGCACCGGACACTATCCTTCCTACGCCGGTCCCACGATGTGGCATGTGCGTGACAATCTGATCTTCGCGATGATGAACCACGAGTACGGCATCAAAGCCTGGGACGCCGCCGAGATCACCGCCGCCACCGTGCGGGCCCGTGCGGAGATGAACAAGATGGTCGCCGGTCTGCGCGGACTCGGCGGACCTTGGGAGGGGATTCAAATCGTCGCCACCGCCGAGCAGATCGGCGTGCGTGACGGCCGCCGCATCAAAGGCCGTTATACCGTGCTGCAGGACGACCTTGCCAAAGGCGCGCGACACGAAGATGCGGTCACGCGCGTGACCTTCGGCATCGACGTTCATGCCTTGAGCGCTGATCACAACAAGAAGCACGCCATCATGCCGAAGGAGATCAAAATGAAGCCCTACGACATCCCGCTCCGCGCTTTGATCGCAAAGGACGTGGACGGACTCATGATGGCCGGGCGCTGCATCAGCGGCGACTTCATCGCCCACTCCAGCTACCGCGTCACCGGCAACGCCGTGGCGATGGGCGAGGCCGCCGGTGTCACCGCCGCGCTCGCCGCGCTGTCGAAGCGGATGCCGCATGACGTGACCTGGAAGGAGAGCGAGGCCAAGCTCACCGAGATGGGCCTGCGCGTTTGATCCGCGGCCTCACTCCGGTCCCGTCAGCATCCGGTCAAAGTCCGATTCAAACACGCAGTCATGCACGATCCGGTATTCCTCGAACTCATTTTCGGCGTGGGCTTTGGCCTTGGGCGTGGTGTGTTAGCATACCAGTGCAAAGTTCGCAGAAGTGGTGATGTCACCTCGTTCTAGACGGCATGCGCCTACTTGCCCTCCTTCTTCTCAACTCGTCCGCATTCGCTGTGACGTGGCCGCTCGATGCTCTCAAAGAATCGTTCACCCTTCGAGGAACGGCGGAAACGGTCAGCGGGGTGTCAGCGAGGAGTTTGAAGCTCGATGGAGCCTCGCTCATCGAACTCAAAGACAGCGCGAAGCTCGCCGCCGGCGCGTTTACGGCCTCGCTGTGGTTCAATCCGTATGCGCTGGAGGCGGAACAGCAGATGCTCATCGGAAAAAATCGCTATTCGCGCGGCGAGCGGCAGTGGAGCCTCACCATCGAGCCGGATGGTCATTTGAAGGCGTATCTGCAGCAAGGCGGCTGGAGCACGATTTCCTGCGCGGAGCCGCTGAAGGCCGGTGCGTGGCATTTGGCGGCCTTGGTGGTCGATTCGGGTAAAGCAGCGCTTTTTCTCAATGGGAAGCTCGTGGGCGAGGTGAAGCTCAAGCAGCCGATTCCTGCCACGGAGGCACCCATCACGCTCGGAGGCATTTTTGACGATGGCAGAGTACGCCAGACTTTCCTCGGCGCGCTGGATGAGGTGCGCATCGAGTCGCGGGCGATGACGGTGGAGGAGATCGCGGCGGGTTATCGCCCTGTTTCGACCACGCATGAGATTCCGAAGGCCGTCCCAGGACTTCCGCTCTGGGACGCCGCGAATCCGATGCCGAAGGCCGCCGAACTGCCGCAGGCGGCGGGCGCGGAGTTTCATGTCATCAAGAAGAAGCGCCCCGACCAGGATGGCGCGAGGTGGACGCTCGGCGTCGGCCTCGCCTGGCACAAGGGGCGGCTCTACGCCTCCTACGGCTTCAACAAGGGCGAGGAGAACACGCCCACCGAGGAGGCGCACGTCCGGGTGAGCGAGGACGGCGGGAAGGCCTGGGGCGCACCCGTGGTGATGGACCAGGGCGAGGGAAATCTCGGCGTCAGCCATGGCGTCTTCCTTTCCAACGAAGGCAGGCTGTGGGCCTTCATGGGGGCGTTTTATGACAAATTTCAGCGCACCCACACCCGCGCCTATGTGCTGAATGAAACGAGCGGCGAATGGGAAAAACGCGGTGTTGTGGTGGACGGCGGCTTTTGGCCCATGCAGGAGCCGCAGCGCATGGCGGACGGAAGCTGGATCATGTCCGGCGCTCGCGTGGACCGGGGCGAAGGCGATCAATCGGCGCTGCCCGCCGTCGCCATCAGCCGGGGGAATGATTTCACGCAGTGGGACATGGTCGTCATCCCGCCCTCGCCGGGCCTGGGGAAGATCTGGGGCGAGTCCACGGTCATCGTGGAAGGCAAACGCATCACCAATATCTCCCGCTACGGGAAGAAGGCGCTCGCCCTGCTCTCGGTGAGCGAGGACTTCGGCCGCACCTGGACGTCCTCCGCGCCGTCGAACCTGCCGATGGCCACCAGCAAGCCCTACGCGGGCACCTTGAGCACCGGCCAGCGTTTCCTCGTCTGCACCACCACGGCGGACACCGGTGGTAGGCGCTCTCCCCTGACCATCGCGGTGAGCAAGCCGGGCGAATCACTTTTCAGCAAAGTCTTCCTCATCCGTCCGTCGGTGTTCGAGGGCACGCCCGGCGTGTCCGATGCGAGGGCCGACTTCAGCTACCCGTATGCCGTCGAGCACGAGGGCAGGCTCTACATCGGCTACACGCACAAGAGTCATGTGGCAAACGAGCTGGCGGTGATCCCGATTGAGGGGCTGAAGTAGGTTTGATTGGCAATCTTTTCAGCACCGCCGCCGGCTCATCTCGCAGGAGCAAGATGGCGACTGTGCTGTCGCCGATGTTGTGTAGGGTGCGGCATGAGTGATCCGGATGAAATCGACCGCGTGACCGCCTTTCGAGAGACGGCTGCGCAGCTTCGTGAACGGTTGCGAGAGGCGGCGGTCGATCACGCGTCCTTCGAGAGGTCGATTCTGCTCTGCGAGCTGGATTCCTGCCGGGCGGTGTGCTGCCACGACGGCGTGTTTCTTTCGGATGAAGAGGCATTCGTGATTGAAACGCTGATCGAGGAGAATGCGGAGCTTCTGGCGGGCTATGGCGTCGAGGTTTCGGCGAATTCCCTGGTTAAAGACGGTGCTGGCGCATGTCGAACGGCGGTTCGGTCCGTCTCGGCGGCTGAACTCGCGGAGGACTTCCCACCGCACTTTCCGCAGACTCGCTGCGTGTTCCTCGATGATCGGCATCGTTGCGCCTTGCAGCGTTTGTCGGGCGATCTGGGTTGTCCTTCGTGGTTCTACAAGCCGATCGGCTGCTGGATGCATCCGCTGACCCTGCGCCCGGTGCGGCGTGGGGATTCGCGGCCCGTGCTGCGATTGCCGGGCACGGAGGATGACCCGCTGCGGGGTGTCGGTTATCCCGGTTTTGCTTCATGCACGCCCTGCGGCCGGGCCTGTGAGGCCGGCCACCCGGCGCGGGCGGTGCTGGTGGCGGAGTTGGAGGTCTTGTCTGCGATTGGAGGGCGGGATTTTGTTGCGGAACTCGCTGCTCCCCCGGCGTGATGACGGAGAACGGGATCAGAATCAGCAGGAATGAGGCAGGGGCGGGCATAGTGCCATTCGTGTCCGTCCCTTTATGGATTGTGATCGCGTTCTCATCGCATGCCGCCTTTTCATTTGCCTGTGGCGTTTCAGACGCTTAGAGGGCGCACATGGCGGGAAGCGTCCTTGTGATGCTTTCTGTTTTCTTTCCGTTCGCAGATGCAGGGAAGGCCGTGAGAACCGGCCACAGTGGCGCTGCGGTATCGGGT
>CAYVQY010000009.1:0-183785 GCA_964452755.1 uncultured Prosthecobacter sp.
CAGTCGCCACGATTCAGGAGAGCTTGAGACGGGTCTTCATCATCCAGGGCTTGCTCGACCGCAGCGAGCCTCAGTCGCCACGATTCAGGAGAGCTTGAGACGGGGCGATGCGCTGGGTCTGTCGGCGACGAACAAGCGCCTCAGTCGCCACGATTCAGGAGAGCTTGAGACGGTCCGAAGCCAAATGCGGCCCCAGTGATACCCATGCCGCCTCAGTCGCCACGATTCAGGAGAGCTTGAGACGGCGTTCGATGCCATTCCATGCCGGGAGGTGGTGGCGCCTCAGTCGCCACGATTCAGGAGAGCTTGAGACGGGCTCAATCCAGACCCCACGCGGAACTTGATCTTTCGCCTCAGTCGCCACGATTCAGGAGAGCTTGAGACGGAAACGGCGTGTTAATCTTGAGTCGTCAAAGGAACTGCCTCAGTCGCCACGATTCAGGAGAGCTTGAGACGGGCCGTTTGTCCGCGTGGCATCCAGCAGGTCTTGGCCTCAGTCGCCACGATTCAGGAGAGCTTGAGACGGCCATGCTGGCGGCTTTGATGCCGTCAAACTCGGACGCCTCAGTCGCCACGATTCAGGAGAGCTTGAGACGGCATCGACCGCAGCACCCCGCCCCTCGGATTCCGCGCCTCAGTCGCCACGATTCAGGAGAGCTTGAGACGGCGTGACCTCTCCGACGTGCCCGCCAAATGGCGTGGCCTCAGTCGCCACGATTCAGGAGAGCTTGAGACGGGGTTCTGCCGTCTATGCGGCCCTCTGTATCTTTTAGCCTCAGTCGCCACGATTCAGGAGAGCTTGAGACGGAAAAGCGCCACCGCCAAGATCAGCGCCGCGCCGAGCCTCAGTCGCCACGATTCAGGAGAGCTTGAGACGGAGATCATGCAGGTCGGCGGGAACGCCATCCTGGGCCTCAGTCGCCACGATTCAGGAGAGCTTGAGACGGAGCGTCTTGACATCGCCCGCGATGGCTTCAGGCGGTGCCTCAGTCGCCACGATTCAGGAGAGCTTGAGACGGCAGAAGCCCGGAAAAAGTACATGCGGGAGTACCAGCCTCAGTCGCCACGATTCAGGAGAGCTTGAGACGGTTTTTGACCTTGCGATCCTGCCCGCGTGCCTGCGGCCTCAGTCGCCACGATTCAGGAGAGCTTGAGACGGCATTTCGAGGATGACGGCCTCTTTCTCTTGGAGGCCTCAGTCGCCACGATTCAGGAGAGCTTGAGACGGAACAAGCTAACCTATATCAACAACATCATGGAAAGCCTCAGTCGCCACGATTCAGGAGAGCTTGAGACGGGCTGTTGTAGGGGCGGCCGCGCCACTCCTCCAGCAGCCTCAGTCGCCACGATTCAGGAGAGCTTGAGACGGCGCGCGGCGAGTGATCGCAGCTTCTCGCCCTGGAGGCCTCAGTCGCCACGATTCAGGAGAGCTTGAGACGGCTCAACCTGCGCCCTCCATGACCACGGCTGAAAGGCCTCAGTCGCCACGATTCAGGAGAGCTTGAGACGGGCCACGCCGAAAGATTTGGAGGCCGCGATTGAACAGCCTCAGTCGCCACGATTCAGGAGAGCTTGAGACGGTGCCACTCATTCAGGAGAAAGTGCAAATACGCCGGCCTCAGTCGCCACTATTCAGGAGAGCTTGAGACGGGTGCTCACCGTGGACGATCCGAGCCGATTTTTGCGGTCGAGGAAGCGGTTCGGGATCGATGGAGCTGAGGGCCCATGACGCAGAGGGCAGGAATCGAAGCGAAGCGCGGACAGCCACTTCCGCTCCAGCGGAATGCCCGAAGGGCGAGCGTTGCGAGGCCATGCCCGCGCTCCCTTCTTGCATTCACGGCGTTCCCTTCGGCTCGGAGCACCGGATGGGCAGACCGTGAGACAGGCAGCCTGCCTGTGGGTGGGGGAGGACAGGCTGGCAGCCTGTCTCACGCATGACGCCAGGATGGCGTCACTCCTTGGGGGGATGAGCACAGACTGGCAGTCTGTTTCACGCATGACGCCAGGCTGCGCAGCCGCGAAGCGATCGCGACACTCCTTGGGGGAAGGGGGGGAGGGCTGCTGCGCAGCCGCGAAGCAAGACCCCGAACTACGAGCGGTGAACTGGGAACGACGGGTGGGAGCCGGTTTCCGGCTGGCATTTTTTCACGGCCGGTGGATGCGAGGATTTGCACTGGGGCCGGGGCTGGATAAGGACGGTGTCGCACGTTTTTCATCCCGCACGTCATGCCCGTTTCCGATCCCTATGCGTTTCAACTCGCCGGCTTCCAAGAGGAGGATGTGGAGGAGATCCTGGCGGACCTGGACTACCTGCACCGCAACTGCCCGTGGACGCACCGCCGGGATCAGATCGAACGAATGATCGTGGAGTCGCCGGTGATCCTGATGGACTTTCTCAGGAGCATCAAACCGGAGGTGGTGCGCAGCGCGATGATCCCGCGGCGGGTGAAAGAGGTGGTGCTGCGGCCAAAGGTGGCTGTTTGAGTGGTTGCGCCAGCGCCGACTTCCGCCACATTCGACCTCCCCCAATCCCGGCCACCACCGGCCGGACAGCGTTTTCATTTTCCCATGTTCAACTGGATCATCAAAAAAATCATCGGCACCAAGAACCAGCGCATGGTGCGCAAGCTCACTCCCGTGGTGACCGAGGTCAACCGCATCGAGGAGCAACTGCAAAACGAGCCGGAAGAGGCGCTGCGGGACCGGACGAAGAAGTGGCAGGAGCAGTTCCGCGCCTTTCACACGCCCCCGTTTCTGGGCGGCGTGGGCCTGCGCCTGGCGGACGAGGCGGCGGTGGACGCCTGCCTGGAGTCGGTGGAGAAGTACTTCGCGGCGCTGAAGAAGCATTTCCCGGCGCTGGAGGACGACTACATCTCCCAGGGCCGCTGGCGCACGGCGGGCTTTGAGGAGAAGAAGGAGCGCATCGACCGCGCCCGCGAGGCGTGGAACGAGATCCAGCCGGACTTCGAGCCGATCGAGCAGAAGATGCTGAACGACATCCTGCCGGAGGCCTACGCGGTGGTGAAGAACGCCGCCCGCCGCATGTGCGGGAGCGAGATGATCGTGTGCGACCAGCCGCTGGGCTGGAACATGGTGCATTTCGACGTGCAGCTCGTCGGCGGGATCGCCCTGCATCGCGGGATGATCGCGGAAATGGCGACGGGGGAGGGGAAGACCCTGGTGGGAACGCTGCCGGTCTATCTCAATGCGCTGACCGGGCGCGGCGTGCACGTCATCACGGTGAACGACTACCTGGCCCGACGCGACAGCGAGTGGATGGGCAGCCTTTACAAGTTCCTCGGCCTGACCGTGGGCTGCATCCAGAACGACCAGCCGAGCCACTACCGCCGCGAGCAGTACCAGTGCGACATCACCTACGGCACGAACAGCGAGTTCGGCTTCGACTACCTGCGTGACAACGGCATGGCCTCCAGCAAGGAGCAGCAGGTGCAGCGCGGGCATTACTTCGCCATCGTGGACGAGGTGGACTCCGTGCTCATCGACGAGGCGCGCACGCCTTTGATCATCAGCGGCCCGGTGATGGCGGCGGAGAGCAACCACCAGTACGAGCGCTACAAGCCGCTGGTGGAGCAGCTCGTGCGCCGTCAGAACACGCTGTGCAACAAGTTCGTCAGTGAGGCGAAGGAAGCCGCCGCCGCGGGCGAGATGGAGCAGGCGGGGCTGAAGCTCTTCCAGGTGCATCTCGGCCAGCCGAAGAACCGCGCCCTCATGCGCTGCATGGAGGAGCCGGAACTCCGCCGCGCGATGGAGAAGGCCGAGCTCTCCCTCTATCAGGACACGCAGAAGGTGGAGTACTTCCGCCTCAAGGAGGAGCTGTACTACTTCATCGAGGAGAAGAGCCACGACGCCGACCTCACCGAGATGGGCCGCAACTTCCTCAGCCCCGACGAGCCGGAGGCCTTCGTGCTGCCGGACATCGCCACGGTGTACTCCGAGATCGACGGCGACACCTCCCTCTCCGAGGAGGCCCGCCAGCGCAAGAAGACCGAGATGCAGGACCGCCTTTCGCACCAGGGGCAGCGCATCCACCAGATCAGCCAACTGCTGCGCGCCTTCTGCCTGTATGAGAAGGACGTCGAGTACGTGGTGGAGGAGAACAAGGTCATCATCGTCGATGCGCAGACGGGCCGCAAGATGGCCGGACGCCGTTGGAGCGACGGCCTGCACCAGGCCGTGGAGGCCAAGGAGGGCGTGCAGATCGACGCCGAGACGCAGACGCTGGCGACGATCACGATTCAGAACTACTTCCGCCTCTACCAAAAACTCGGCGGCATGACCGGCACCGCTGAAACGGACGCGGCGGAGTTTCACGACATCTACAATCTCGACGTGCTGACCATCCCGACGAACCGTCCGGTGAAGCGCAAGGACCACAACGACAGTATCTACAAGACGCGCCGCGAGAAGTTCACCGCCGTGATCGACCTGATCCGCGAACTCAACGCCAAGGGCCAGCCGATCCTCGTCGGCACCGCCAGCGTGGAGGCTTCGGAAATGGTCTCCCGCATGCTGAAGCTGCAAAAGATCACCCACAACGTGCTCAACGCGAAGTACCACCGCCAGGAGGCGGAAATCGTCGCGCGTGCCGGCCATCGCGGCGCGGTGACGATCTCCACGAACATGGCCGGTCGTGGCACGGACATCAAACTGGGCGAAGGCGTGGCCGAACTCGGCGGTCTGTTCGTGCTGGCCACCGAGCGCCATGAATCCCGCCGTGTGGACCGCCAGTTGCGCGGCCGCTCCGCCCGTCAGGGTGATCCGGGGGAGAGCAAGTTCTTCCTCAGTTTTGAGGACGACCTGATGCGGAACTTCGGCGCCGCCGAGCGCATGACGAAGATGATGGAGCGCTTCGGCATGAAGGAGGGCGAGGAACTGGCCCACCCGTGGCTCAACCGCAGCGTCGAGACCGCGCAGAAGCGCGTGGAGCAGCGCAACTACGTCTGGCGCAAGCGCGTCCTGGAGTATGACGACGTGATGAACCAGCAGCGCGAGGTTGTTTATGAGTGGCGCAACGACGTGCTCAACAGCAACGACACCCGCATCCTCATCAACGAGGCGGTGGAGAAGGGCGTGGCCGAGCGGATGAGCGTCTTCGTGCCGAAGGACCGCGTCGATGAAGAGCCGGATTATGAAAACCTGCTGCAATGGGTGAACACGACCTTCCCCATCGGCCTGCGTTCTTTTGACGACGAGTTCAAGGCGCTCGATTTCGACGCCAAGGCCGCCTTCCTGAAGGACAAGATTCTCCAGGCCTACGCCGTGAAGGTGGGCAACGCGAATCCCACCGCGCTGCAGGAGATCGAGAAGATGATCCTGCTCAACGCCATCGACCGCCTGTGGCAGGAGCATCTGTATGCGCTCGACGCGCTCAAGGAGGGCGTCAGCCTGCGCACCTACGGGCAGAAGGATCCGCTCATCGAATTCAAGCAGGAGGCCTTCTCGATCTTCGCGGAGCTGATGAACAGCATCAACGGCGAAGTCCTCGGCAATCTCTTTCGCAGCACGCAGCAGCTCGCCGCCTTTGAGCAGTTCCTCGCGCAGGTGGCGCGGCAGAAGAGCGGAGAAGAGGCGCAGCAGCGCGACGAATCGGAAGAAGAGGATGATGCGGCCGCGCCCAATCCCGGGCGCGACGGGCCGCGTCTCATCATGCCCTCCGCCGCCGCCAAGCCGAAACCCCAGTTGGCGAAAGTCGGCCGCAACGATCCCTGCCCCTGCGGCAGCGGCAAGAAGTTCAAGCAGTGCTGCGGACGCACGGCTTAGGCCGGATGCGTGATGCGTGATCTGTCCGCAGGGCTTTTCGCGCACGCGCAGCGATGACGTTGGGTGCGTTAGGCGCTTGGCGCGGGGCTGCTGGCGTGGATTTGGACGGCTTCCGCGCCGTCATGTCCGCCCGCACTACTGCATGTAGAAGAACTCGTTTGAGTTCAGCAGGGCGTGGCAGAGGTCCGTGAGGGCCTCGCGCGCAGGGTCGGGAGCGCCGCCCGTCTTGGCTCCGGGGGCGCTGGATTCCCACGCCCAGCGGCTGTCGGCGGGCGCTTTGAGCATCGCCGCCGCCTGATCGGCGCTGATGTCCGCGATGCAGGTGGGATCGCTGTTCGCGGCCCAGGTCATGAGATTTCCCGCTTCGAGGTGGCCGGCGCGCAGGGCCACGCGCGCGATGGCGCCGTCCCATGTGCTGCGCCTGTCGGTGTCACGACCGCCGACGTAGAGGGTGCGGTCTTTGTGGGTGTATCCGCCGACGATCTGATGGGCGACCGTGACCGTCTGCATCTCGGCGTTTGGATCGCTCAAATCGCGGGCGTAGAAGGTGATCGTGCCGCCGAATTTCTGATCCGGCGCGGGCTGGGTGCCGAGGCTCACGGCGATGTAATACGGTTTCCCGGTCGGGATGCGGATGTCGGAGGCCACGACCTCGTACGTCGGGCTGCCCTGGAAATCGAAGCCGTTGAGCTGGACGATGAGGTTGTTCGGCTTGTAGGCCGACTTGGTGCTGGTGACGCCCAGCGCCCAGCCGGGAGCCGCCTTGTCGCTGTTCCAGCGCGAGGCGATGGTACGGACGCTGGCGTCGGGGTAGAGGGAGTCGAGCTTCACCACGGCCTCGACGGCGAATTCGTCGTCCTCGATTTTGCCTTCGAGGTTCACGCGCAGCTTTTCATTCGGCGTGCCCGGTCGGATCAGCAGGGTCTTCGTCGTGCGGGCGGCGGGTTCGGGGCCGAAGTACTTCCGCGCGTCGGCGATGGGGGTGACGGCGGGTGGCGGCGGCGGTGCCTCGCGCTGAAGCACGGCGCGTTGTGATTTGAGGAAATTGACGGCGGCGGTGCTCTCCGCCTCCGTCGGCTCGCGTGAGAAGGCCAGCTCGTAGGCCTGGGCGACGCGCTGCGCGTCACCGCCGGTGTTTTCCCTGATCAGGCGGGCCGCCATGGCGCGTGCGCGGTCCAGCGGCCAGTCGCCGTTGACCATGAGCAGGCTCTGCGTGGCGGTGGTGGTGCTGAGGCGCTCCGGAGTGCTCTGGAAGCCGTTTGGCGCGTCCAGGCTGGTGAGGAAGGGGTCCGGCGTGTTGCGCATCTTGCGCAGGTAGAGGCTGCGGCGCGGCTTGGTCTTGTCCACGCCTTCGCCGCCCATGGTCAGGTCCAGCTCGCCGCTGGCGGCGAGCATGGAGTCACGCGCCTGCTCCGCATCGAGGCGGCGCGGCGAGTAGCGCCAGAGCAGGCGGTTCTCCGGATCCTTGAGCAGTGTCTCTTCGTCGCTGGCGGTGCTCTGTTGGTAGGTCGCACTGGCCATGATGAGCCGGTGCAGCGTCTTCAATTTCCAGCCGCTTTTGATGAACTCGCTGGTCAGCCAGTCGAGCAGTTCGGGATGCGAGGGCGGATCGCCGAGGCGGCCAAAGTCGCTCGTCGTCGAGCTGATGCCCCTGCCGAAATGATACTGCCACACGCGGTTCACGATGACGCGTGCGGTGAGCGGATTTTTGGAATCGGCGAGCCAGTCCGCCAGCACCGTGCGGCGTCCGCTGGTGGGAGCGCCGGGCTTTGCCGCCGGGATCTCGGCCTCCTTCGGGTCAAGGATCGTGAGGAATCCGGGCTCGGTGCTGACCTCGCCGATTTTCCGTGTCACAAACTTCGTGACGGGAGTTTCATGGCCGGTTTCGCCGACGGCGAGCGTGGGCAGGAGCGGCTTCGGTTTCAGCTTGGCGAATTCGTCCAGCTTCGCCTTGGCTTCGCGATACTGCGTGGCTTCGGGTTCCTTCAGCTTGTCCGCCTTGTAACGCTCGCGTTCGTAATACACCTGGCGGCCGGCGAGCTGCACGATCTGCTCCTCATACGGCGTGCGTTCCTCGCGCGACTTGGCGAACATGGCCTGGATTTCCTCGGGGAACATGATGACCGCCCGCTTCTGCGCTGCCGCGATCTTGGGCTCGATGATGGTGTCGAGGATCGCGCGGGGTTCGACCGTGGCGTCCTCCCAGGCTTTGAGTTTCGCGTTGTACTCGTCGATCTGCGCCTGCGTGGCGTAGGGCTTGTCCTCCGCCCAGGTGATGTTCGAGAGGAAGGCCTGGAGGCGGTAGTAGTCCTTCTGCAGGATGGGATCAAACTTGTGGTCGTGGCACTGCGCGCACTGCACGCTCATGCCCATGAAGACGTCGGCCGTCACGTCGGTGACCTCGTTCATGATGAGCTTCCACTGGCCTTCGGAGTCGCGCTGATTGTACTCGTAGATCGTGTGGCGCAGGAAACCGGTGGCGGTGAGCAGGTCGAGCTCTTCGGCGGTTTCCGGCACCGTCTTGCCCTTCGCGTAGAGCATTTCATCACCGGCGATCTGCTCGCGCACGAACTGGTCGTAGGGCTTGTCATCGTTGAGCGAGCGCACCACATAGTCGCGATACGGCCACACGTTCGGGCGTGCCGCATCCTGCCGATAACCGTCGCTCTCCGCGTAGCGCACGACATCCAGCCAGTGCTGCGCCCAGCGCTCGCCGTAGCGCGGGGATTCCAGCAGGCGGTCGATGAGTTTGGCGTAGGCGTCCTTCGAGGCGTAGGCCTCATGCACAAAGGCATCCACCTCCTCCGGCGTCGGCGGCAGGCCGGTCAGATCAAAGGTCGCCCGGCGGATGAAGGAGACCGGATCGGCGGCGGGGGAGGGCTTGAGGCCGTTCTCGGCAAGCTTGCTCTGCACAAAGGCATCAATCGGTGAAGCCGCCTTTGATTTCGGCACCGGCGGGGATGTGATCGGCTGGAAGGCCCACCACTTCTTGTCGTCCTCCGTGATGTCACCCGGTTTGCGTGCCGGTTTGGCCTCCGCGACCTCCGCTTCGGGCCAGGGCGCGCCCATGGCGATCCATTTCTTCAGAATCTCGATCTTCTCGGCGCTGAGCTTGCCGTCCGGCGGCATCTCCATGTCCGGGTCCTCATAGTTCACCAGCTTGATGAGCAGGGACGCGTCCGGCTTGTGGGGGACGATGGCAGCGCCGCTTTCGCCGCCCTGGAGGATGTAGGGCAGGTTGTCGAGCCGCAGACCGCCCTTGTGCTTCTCCGGGCCATGACACTCCTGGCAGGCCTCCACCAGCAGCGGACGCACCTCCTTTTCAAAAAACTTCAGCGACTCCGCATTCGGGGCGGCCAATGCGGTCGTGGTGGTCAGAAGAATAAGGGATCGAATCATGGTCTTGTCACTGTGAAGTCCTCTGGAGGGGAAAATTGGACAGAATTTCCGTCCAGAGCGCCGGCTAAGAGGCCTGTTGAGTACGAACGCCTTCTCCATGATGTTTCCACGCCATGTCCGTGCATGAACCGGCAGTGGGGAATTCATGACAGCCAACACCCCGGCGGCGGGGCAATACCTCACAAGTGTGGCGAGCTGGGTGAGACCTCCCACCCTGACGGCAAGAGGGCGTCAATCCCAAGATCGTCACCGTCGCCGTCGAAATGTATCAAATGCTTTCTTCACCAGCCGCGATTGAAATAACAAATCCCACGCACTGGATAGCAGTTTTGCCACAAGGATCAGAACCAATCCCGTCCACAATACAGCCGATGCTGGACATGCTTCCAAGAGGAACTGGCCTATTCCCTGTGTCTGGACAATATATCTGAGAAACAAATCAATGGCCCCAAAAACAAGAGTGGCAAACGCAAGCCATTCCCAAGTCCTCTCCTTCGGCTAAAACCAGATGAATGTCGCTTGGCAGATCACCGCAGCTTTGATCGTCGGAGTCTGTTACTACATGCTCGCGATGGCGATGACCATGTACGACGGCATCCTCTCATTGATGTTTCAGCCGGTTATGGGGGCGGTCTTCACGTTGATCGCGATTGCCATAATGTCGCTGGTGGGGTTGCCCATCCGGCTGATGCGCCGCTTGAACGCTTGGTGGCGCATCCACTGGTGGGTTGTGTTTGTGATTGGGACAGTGGCGTTTCTCATGATGTATGCTTCATGGATGCCACAATTCAGAACCAAGATTTTAGACCCGGAGACTCAGACGGAGGTTGCTTCGTTTCATCCTGTGCTTGCTGTTGGGGGCTGGCTGCTGACCATCTTTGCAGTTCTCCATTTTTACCCGCCGCTTCCATGGCTGCGTTCGAGACCACAATGTCCACGCAAAGCCGAAACAAGCAGCAGCACACCAACCGCCTGACCCTCTCCGAGTCGAATTTTCACCGTGATCACAACCCTCAACCCACAGTCAACGCGCGGCTGCCGTCAGGCGGTTGGTGTGCTATGACGTTCGGCAGCTTCACACGCCATGCGCATCCGACTCATCATCACGACTGCGGCGGCGGTACTGTTCGCAGTCCTTGCCGTTTCCTGCTCCAAGACCCCGCCGGAAGAGGCCGCGCTGCGCCAACGCTTCTCCATTCCCGATGACATGCCGGTGAGGGGCCTCGGAGAGGTTCAGTTGATTGCAGACACACCGAGGCGCGTGAGTCTCGGCAAAGGCAGGGACTGCACCATCTCCGCGGCGGCGCTCACCGGCGACCTTCTGCGCATGACATTGGTTTACGAATCCACCGCTGAGATTGTGGACGGCGTGACGGCCAACCATTACACGGAGCGTTCGACGTTCCTGCTCCATCGAGGTCAGCGGTGCGCTCCGAAAATGGGGAAGCAGTTGATGGTGGTGATGAGGCCGGTGCTGATGACCCCGTGACGCCGCCAAACCGTCAAGGGCGGTTGGCTGCGAGGAACGAGAGAGCAACGTCGCCCTGGGCTGAGCGCGAAGCTGCCGCGATGAGCGACTTTCTTCCGGCGCGGCAGGATGACCCTGACGCGGGCCGGTGAACGGATGCGCGGTGCGGGGCGCTGCGGGCTTGCTGTTCTGCGCGGGCTGTTCTCTGTTCGGGCCCTGCTGTTTCCCGTGACCGCTACCGACCTCCCATCCGAGCACCGTCCCCCGCCGCCTGCGTCTGCGGAAGGGCAGGGGGGCTGGCGTCTGCTGGCCTGGGCGGGGTCGGTGCTGGCGATGCTGGTGAGTTTTTGGAATGACTGGACGATCCCGCTGCTGGGGACGGACCTGCGGCCGAAGCGCGGTCATGTGCTGATGGAGGCGGGCACGCTGGTGCAGTGGTCGCTGATTGGTAGCCTGATTGGCGGCTGGTGGTGGAGCACGGCGCCGCCGTGGCGCAAGGCGGGGGCGGCTTTCCTCCTGGTGTGGAGCCTGGCGGGTTTCGGCGGGGTGCTGACGCGGGAGGTTTTCTGGCTGGGCTGGCTGCTGTGGCTGCTGCCCGCCTGGTGGCGCGTGGCGCAGACGCGAGGCTCGCGCTGGGGCGGGCTGAAGGCGTTTTGGAAGGAAGCGCGGCCGTGGAACGGCGGCTTCTGCCTGGTGTGGTTTCTGGTGCTGCTGGGCTGCGATGCGGTGATCCTGCGGGATGCGCCGCCGGGCTGGCTGGAGACGGCGGACGCCTTTGCGGCGCGGCTTTTGACGCATGTCGTCATCGCGGCGGGGGTGTGGCTGCTGCTGGCGTGGCATGACCGCTGGACGCCGCCGGCGGTGCGCTGGACGGGCTGGGCGGTGGTGCTGGTGGTGCCGCCGCTGGTGATCCTCAACACGGCGCTGCGCGTGTGGTGGGGGAAGGGGATGGTCGAGATGTTCGGGGAGCTAGAGGTGGGCGGGCGCTTCGAGGTGGAGCGCGCCTGGGCGGCGGGCGGGGTGCAGCTGGATGCGGGGACGCTGCTGACGGGCGCGGGCGGCGTACTGGCGGTGGCGGCGGTTTTTTGGCTGTGCGCATGGGCTTCGCGACGCGCTGGATGGAAGATCAGCCCGCTGCGGCTGGTGTGCGTCGCCGGGGGCGCGTGGCTGCTGCTGCAGGCGGATCAGGTGGCGGGTGCTGCATGGAAGGACCGCGCATGGCGCTGGTGGGAGCGGAAGGCCTTTCACCGGCGCATGACGTGGGTGGAGCCGGAACCGGGCATGGTGGGATATGAAGTGAGGTTTGCCAATCCGCGGCCGGTGGTGGAGAAGCCGGCGCTGAAGTCGCGGCCGGATGTGTTTCTCTTCATGGTGGAGTCGCTGCGGGATGACGCCCTGAGGCCGGAGATCGCGCCCTTTTTGTCACGCTGGCGGGACGAGGAATGCCAGCCGCTGCGGGAGGCGTGGGCGGCTTCGAACGTGACGCACCAGTCGTGGTTTTCCATTCTCAGCGGCAGGATTCCCGTCTTCATGCAAGAGGCGCGGCGGGAGAGGAAACTCGCGCCGCTGCCGGCGATGCTGAAGGCGGGCGGCTACCGCGTGGAGGTGCGCATGGTGAACAACTTCGACTACATGGACATGGTGGCGGGAAACTTCGGCGATCCGCCGGAGGTGGACGTGCTGGAGCAGGTGGACGGCGAAAGCGCGGAGAATTTCTTCAAGGTGCCGGAGCGCGAGGTGCGCATGCTGAAGCGCCTGAAGCAGAGCATGGACGGGCGGGATGCGGGCGGACTCTTTGCGATCACAGGAATGGATTCCACGCACTACAATTACAAGTGGGGCGTCTCCTTCACGCCGCCCTTCGCCGACTACGAGGAGAACCCGATCTTCCCGATGCGCCCGACGCCGGAAGAGGCGCAGAGAATCCAGCGCCGCTTCTGGAACTCGGTGGCGTGGGTGGACGCGCAGATCGCGGAATTCGTCGTGTGGCTGAAGGCACGGGGGCGTTATGACGACGCGCTGATCATCGTCACCGGCGATCACGGCGAGGAGTTCAAGGAGCAGGGAAGCTGGTTCCACGGGACGATGCTGAACGAGCCGCAGACGCGGGTGCCGATCCTCATCAAATGGCCGCAAAGCCTCGGCGTGGGGCGCGGTCCGGCGGTGCCACTGGCGTCGCATCTGGATATTCTGCCGAGTCTGTTGGACGCGCTGGGATGCGCGGCTGATTCCTGGCGCGGGCTGCCGGGCATTTCGCTGCTGCACCCGCCGCCGGGAGAGCGGACGCTGGTGATGAGCACGCATTTTTGCGGAAGGAACGGCGAAGCGCTGATCCTGCGACGCGGCGCTGCCGAGGCGGCCTTTGGCTGGCGGGATTTCTGGACGCCGCATGTGCCCGATGCGCTTTGGATGGAGCGGCTGGAAGGCGTCGAGCTGAACGAGTGGCAGGACGCTTTTTCGGATCTGATGCCGCGTCTGTTTGAGGAGGTGAGGTGAGGATAAGAGGGTGTTCAATGAGACGGGGAAGGGTGGGCGCGAGAGCCCGCCGAGAAAGTGTTTCGGGACTTTGTGAAATTTTTCACAAATAGGGCTTGCGGCCTCTGCCCGGCATGGCTAGAAACCGTCGTCATCCCCTCCTGACCCTAGCTTTCGCCTCCCCGGCAGACCCTACCTCCATGTCGATTCCATTCGCCCCTGAAGCATCCATTTCGCCGCTGCTCGCGAACGTGCACAGCTACGCGTCGGCGTTGTTCGAGGAGGAGAGCGTGCTGGGCTTTTTCACCAACTCGGTGCTCGTGGCGCTCGTGGTGCTCAGTCTGGTGCTGTGGTTCGCACGCAAGGCGACGAAGAACATGACGCTGGTGCCGCACAAGGCGCAGAACTTCTTCGAGTTCATCATCGAGTTTCTTTACGGACAGGTGGAAGGCATCGTCGGCGCGAAGCAGGCGAAGCTGGCCTTCCCGCTTCTCGGCACCCTCTTCATCTACATTCTCGTTTCCAACTGGTTCGGACTCCTGCCGGGTGTCGGCACCATCGGCTGGGGTGAGTCCACGGGCTTCCTCTCCATCAAGGCAGCGCACGATCCGCTGCTGCGCCCGCCGACGGCCGACTTGAACGCGACCATTGGTCTTTCGGTTTCGGCTTTCATCGTGTGGCTCTTTCTCACGATCAAGGAAGTGGGCGTTTGGGGTTTCCTCGTCCACACCTTCGGCCCCAAGGGCGGTCTCAAGGGCCTGATGGGCATCGCCGTCGCCGTGGTCTTTCTTTTCGTCGGCGTCATTGAAATCGTCTCCATCGTCATCCGTCCGGTGACGCTTTCCATCCGTCTCTTCGGCAATATCTTCGCGGGTGAAAACGTGCTGCACACGATGAGCGACCTGATGTCCGGCACCGGCTGGCTGGGCAGCTTCCTCGGCAGCATCGCGCTTCCGCTTCCCTTCTATTTCATGGAGCTTCTGGTCGGCCTGCTGCAGGCGATCGTTTTCACCCTCCTGTGCTCGGTTTACATCCAGCTCTCCACCACGCATGACGATCACGGTCATGAGGAGGCGCACCACTAGGATTCGAATTTGCCTGTGGGACCATGCGCAACGCGTGGACGCAGTCGAAACAACACAACATACCCGACTAACACTATGACAATGGAACTTATCTCGATGGCGCAGGCTGCTGCCGCGCACGCTCCCGAAGCTGCTGGCCTCACCGGCAACCTCACCATGGCGATCGGCGGTGCCGGCGCCGCGATCGGCGTGGGCATGGTCGGCTCCAAGGCTGTCGAAGCCGTGGGCCGCAACCCTGGCGCTTTCGGCAACATCCTGACCCTTGGCATTATCGCCATGGCGCTCGCTGAAGGTCTGGGCATTATCGCCTACCTCGGCGGCTTCTAATTCAGCCACCCTGCGGCGGGTTGCCCTGTGACCCGCCGCAGTTTTCACTTTCCCACTCTCCCGACACTTTTTCAGACCATTCTCTTTCCGCCCATGATCTCTGCCACGACCCTTTTCATCGCCGCAGGCAAGGTTGACGCCATTGTCGAGAAGTTCGGTCTCTCTTGGGGCAAGTTCATCGCCCAGGTCATCATTTTCTGGATCGTCTTCAGCATTCTGAAGAAGTACGCCTTCGGTCCGATCCTCGCGATGCTGGAGCAGCGCCGCCAGCGCATCGCCGACGGAGAGGCGAAGCTCGAAAAAATCTCACGCGACGCCGCCGAGGCCGCGAAAACCTCCCAGGCCATTCTCGACAAGGCCGAAGCTGAAGCGGCCCGCCTCGTCAAGGAAGCCGATGATGCCGCCAAGGCTCTGCAGGATCGCCGTCAGCAGGATGCCGTAGCCAGCGCCAACACCATCATCGCGAAGGCACGCGAGGCCACCGAACTCGAAAAAGAGCAGCTCATGTCCCAGTTGAAGAGCGAATTCGGCCGCATGGTTTCCGACGCCACCAGCCGCGTCACCGGCAAGGTCCTCAACGCCGACGACCAGACCCGCATCAATCAGGAAACCGCCACCCAGGTCTCCGCTTAATCTTTCTTTCGGCACTCCGCCCCACGCTCCCGGCCATGAAAATCTCCAAGGAAGCCCGCCGCACCTCTCGCCAGCTCTTCCGCACCTGCATGGTGGACGGAAAGCTGGACGAGTCCCGCGTGCGCACCGTGGTCAGCACCGTCGCCGGCAGCAAGCCCCGCGGCTACATTGGCATGCTCGACGCCTTTGCGCGTCTCGTCGCCCATGAGGTGGACCGCCAGCGCGCCCTCGTCGAAAGCGCCAGTGCGCTGACTCCCGCCACTCAGTCCGAATTGCAGGTCAGTCTTTCCAAGAAGTACGACCGCGCCCTGACCCTTGATTTCAGCGTGAACCCCGAGCTGCTCGGCGGTATCCGCGTGAAAGTCGGCTCCGATGTTTGGGATGGCAGTGTCAAAGCCCGTCTCGAAGCCCTCAAAGCCTCCCTGTCCTGATTTCAGTTTTCATTTTTCAGCCTTCATTTTTCTTTTAGCCCCAGCAATACCATGAGCAACATCCTCCAGGAGATCGAATCCCAAATCGCCGGCCTCAAGACCGCCGTCACGAAGTCCAATGTGGGCATCGTCCGTGAAATCGGTGACGGCGCCGCCAAGATTGAAGGCTTGAGCGATGTCATGCTCAACGAAATGATCGAGTTCCCCGGCGGTGTCTATGGTCTCGCGCTGAACCTCGAAGAAACCGAAGTCGGCTGCGTGCTTCTCGGCTCCGGTGAAAACGTGAAGGCCGGCGACGAAGTCAAGACCACCGGTCGCCTCCTCTCCGTGCCGGTCGGCAAGAGCCTCCTCGGTCGCGTCGTGAACGCCCTCGGACAGGCCATCGACGGCAAAGGTGAAATCAAAGGCGAAACGCAGTACCCTGTCGAAAAGCTCGCTCCTGGCATCATCGCCCGCAAATCCGTCTCCGTCCCCGTGCAGACCGGCATCATGAGCATCGACGCCATGATCCCGATCGGCCGCGGGCAGCGTGAGTTGATCATCGGTGACCGCTCCACCGGCAAGACCACCATCGCCGTGGACACCATCATTTCCCAGGCGCAGCAGAACAAGGCCGCCGAACAGGGCAAGCTCAAGGGGCACAAGCCTCTCTACTGCATCTACGTCGCCATCGGCCAGAAGCAGTCGAACATCGCCCGCGTTGTCAAGACGCTCGAAGACGCTGGTGCCATGGAATACACCACGATCG
Organism: uncultured Prosthecobacter sp.; assembly: GCA_964452755.1. Lineage (GTDB taxonomy): Bacteria > Verrucomicrobiota > Verrucomicrobiia > Verrucomicrobiales > Verrucomicrobiaceae > Prosthecobacter. The sequence goes on from CAYVQY010000009.1 coordinate 16,348, forward strand.
TCAGCGCTTCCGCTTCCGACTCGGCGGTGAACCAATACCTCGCGCCTTACTCCGGTTGCGCCATCGGTGAGTGGTTCATGGACCAGGGCGACGACGTTCTGATCGTTTTTGATGACCTTTCCAAGCAGGCGGTCGCCTATCGTCAGGTCTCCCTCATTCTGAAGCGTCCTTCCGGTCGTGAAGCCTATCCGGGCGACGTGTTCTACCTCCACTCCCGTCTCCTTGAGCGTTCCTGCCGCGTCAGCGAAAACTACGGCGGTGGCTCCATGACCGCGCTGCCGATCATCGAAACGCAGGCCGGTGACGTGTCCGCCTACATTCCGACGAACGTGATCTCCATCACCGACGGCCAGATCTTCCTCGAAACCGACTTGTTCTATCAAGGCATCCGTCCCGCCATCTCCGTCGGTCTCTCCGTCTCACGCGTGGGTTCCGCCGCGCAGACGAAGGCCATCAAGAAGGTTTCCGGTACCACGAAGCTCGACCTCGCGCAGTTCCGCGAGCTCGCCGCCTTCGCCCAGTTCGGCTCCGATCTTGACGCTGGCACGAAAGCCAAGCTCGACCGCGGTGCTCGCATCGTGGAACTCTTCAAGCAGCAACAGTATCAGCCAAAGAGCCTGCCGATCATGGTTTGTAGCCTCTATGCGATGCAGAAAGGTTACTTTGACAGCGTCGCCGTGGATCGCGTGAAGGAATTCCAGGCCAAGCTCGAAGACTACCTCTCCACCCGCAAAGCCGAGCTCATGGACCAGCTCGCCAACGAGAAGACTCTCGACAACGTCGAAGCCGGCATCAAATCCGCCCTCGACGACTTCAAAGCCTCCTGGAAGTAAGTTTTCCGGCTTTCCGCCCTTAGCCCTACGCTCTCCGCTCCATGCCCTCCACTCGCGACATCCGACGCCGAATCAAATCGGTTAAAAACACGGCCCAGATCACCAAGGCCATGCAGCTTGTCGCGGCCGCGAAGATGAAAAAGGCGCAGGATCAGGCCGCCAACGGCCGCGCCTACGCCGAGATGCTGAACAAGGTTCTCGTGAACCTCAAGGAGCAGGCAGAGGAAGGCATTCACCCCTTCTTTGCGCCCGGCAAAGGCGACAAGACGCTCGTGCTGCTCATCGCCTCCGACAAGGGTCTCTGTGGTGCCTTGAACACCAACTTGTTCAAGAAGCTGATCACGACGCAAATCGAAGGTGAGGTCGAATACGTCACGATCGGCAAGAAGGCCGTGCAGGCCATCAACCGTCTGCGCCGCACGCTCCTAGCCGACTTCCCGATCAAAGACCCCGCCAAATTCGCCGAAGTCCGCGCCGTTGGCCGCTTTGTTCAGGAAAAGTACCGCGCGGGTGACTACAAGAAAGTTCTCGTCGTCTTCAATAACTTTATCAACACCGTTACCGTTGTTCCGACTGTCGAGCAGCTTCTGCCAGTCAATCCGGTGACCCTCGGCGGCAAGCGCGACTTTGCCCCTGAAATCGAGACCTCGGCGGTGACCACCGAGTACACTTTTGAACCCAGTGCCGCGGTCGTCTTCGAAACCGTGCTGCCGCAGTATGTGAACGACACCGTCTATCAGATGGTGCTCGAATCCCGCGCCTCCGAGCATTCCAGCCGGATGGTGGCCATGAAGAACGCCACCGACAACGCCAAGCAGATGATCAAGGACCTCAGCCTCGAGTACAACAAGCTGCGCCAGGCCGCGATCACCAACGAACTCCTCGAAATCACCACCGCCAAGATGGCGCTCGAATAAACCCTCCGCCATCGCCCCTTCCCAATCTCCCTAGTCTTATGAGCAACATCGGCAAAATCGTTCAAGTCATCGGTCCCGTGGTGGACGTGGATTTCTCCGCCACCGGCAACCTTCCGGCCATCTACAACGCCCTCGAGATCAACTTCGAGCAGGGTGGCAAGGCCGCGCGCCTCACCTGCGAAGTGCAGCAGCATCTGGGTGACGGCTGGGTTCGCTCCATCGCCATGATTTCCACCGAAGGCCTCAAGCGCGGGATGGACGTGAAAGACACCGGCGGCCCGATCACCGTTCCTGTCGGCGACGAAGTGCTGGGTCGTATTTTCAACGTCACCGGCGACGCCTGCGATGACCAGGCTCCTCCGATCACCGAAAAGCGCTACGCCATTCACCGCCCCGCTCCGGCTCTCGTTGACCAGAACCCTTCCGCTCAGATCCTCGAAACCGGCATCAAGGTCATCGACCTCATTTGCCCCTTCACCAAGGGTGGTAAAGTCGGCGCCTTCGGTGGTGCCGGCGTCGGCAAGACCGTCGTCATCATGGAACTCATCAACAACATCGCCAAAGGCCACGGTGGTTACTCCGTGTTCGCCGGTGTGGGTGAGCGTACCCGTGAAGGGAACGACCTTTACCATGAAATGATCGAGTCCGACGTTATCAAGGTGAAGAAGGAAGGCCACGACATCGTAAAGAACGACCAGGGCGGTTACATCAGTGAGCCCGGCTCGAAGGTGGCCCTTGTTTACGGCCAGATGAACGAGCCTCCAGGTGCCCGTCTCCGCGTCGCCCTCTCCGCCCTCTCCATGGCCGAGTACTTCCGCGATGAAAAGAACCAGGACGTGCTCTTCTTCGTGGACAACGTCTTCCGTTTCTCCCAGGCCGGATCCGAAGTGTCTGCTCTTCTCGGACGTACGCCGTCCGCCGTGGGTTATCAGCCCACCCTCGCCGCTGAAATGGGTCAGATGCAGGAGCGAATCACCTCCACGAAGACCGGCTCCATCACGTCTTTCCAGGCTGTTTACGTTCCTGCGGATGACTTGACCGACCCAGCCCCGGCCAACACCTTCGCGCACCTTGACTCCACCGTCGTGCTTGAGCGTTCCCTCGCCGAACTGGGCATCTACCCTGCCGTGGATCCTCTTGCTTCCGTGTCGAAGGCGCTCGCCCCTGAAATCGTCGGCGAAGAGCATTACCGCGTCGCCCGTGGCGTGCAGCGCGTGCTTCAGCGCTACAAGGACCTTCAGGACATCATCGCCATTCTGGGGATGGACGAACTCAGCGAAGACGACAAACTCACCGTTTTCCGCGCCCGCAAGCTCCAGCGCTTCCTTTCCCAGCCCTTCCATGTGGCCGAAATCTTCACCGGCACCAAGGGCGAGTACGTCAAGGTGAGCGACACCATCAAAGGCTTCGCCGAAATCCTCGACGGCAAGCACGACAGCGTCCCTGAAGCCAACTTCTACATGAAGGGCGGCATTGATAGTGTGAAGAAGGATTGAGACCTTCTCGCCGCCCGAAATTGACGAAATCCGCATGACGAAAGAATGACCAAGCCCGAATTCTACTGCTCACTTCGTCATTCCAGCTTCGCCATTTAGTCATTCATTCGTCATTCTGATTTAGTCATTCGTCATTCTTCCCCGCCATGCCCCTTAAACTCGAAATCGTGACTCCAGAGGCCCGCATCTTTTCCGATGAGGTCGATACCGTCGTGCTACCGGGTTACGAAGGCGAAATGGGCGTTCTGCCGGCGCACAGCAATCTGGTGACCACGTTGCTTCCAGGCGAGTTGCGCATCACCAAAGGCGGCAAGACGACCGAAATGGCCGTTGGCGAAGGTTTGGTCGAAGTCACCGGTACCGTCACGCGCATCCTCACCGATGTCGCCCTGGACGCCGACAAGATCGACGAAAAAGCCGCCGAAGAAGCCATCGAGCGCGCCCAAAAGACCCTCGCCGAGCTCAAGCCTGGCGAGCATCAGGAAGAAGTCGCCGCCGCCATGGCCGCGATCCAGCGAGCAACCGCGCATCTGCATATCAAGCGCAAGCGCAAGACGGTCTAATCACCGAGATCGTCCAACGAGCCGGACGGCGTCATGCCGGTCGCAAAAAAAAAACGAACTGCTCGGCTGAGGCGAGTCTTCGCCATAAGGCAGCGCCGCAGGCTGTCGCTATGACTTAAAATACTCGCGCAATTCACCGTCGAAATGCTCCAACGCGTTCTTGATCGGCAGCGGGACGCCGCCGCCGAGGGCGCAGAGGCTGGTCTGCTCCATGGTGTCGAGGAGGTCGGTGATGAGCTCGCGGTCGATCTTGTAGCTGCTGTCGCTGCGGGCCTTGGCGACGAGTTCCTTGCCACGCGTGCTGCCGAGGCGGCAGGGAAAGCATTTGCCGCAGCTTTCATCCGCAGTGAACTGGAAGAGGTGCTGGATGTATTCGATCATCGGCATGCTCTCGGGAATGCTGACGACGCCGGCGTGGCCGAGGAGGAAGCCGGCTTTCTTGAAGCTCTCAAAATCGACGGTGAGCCGGGCGATGTGGCTCATGGGAATGAGGCCGCCGAGCGGTCCGCCGATTTGAATGGCTTTGATCTTCGATTTGAATCCGCCCGCGAGGTCGATGACTTCCTGCAGCGGCGTGCCCATGGCGACCTCGTAGATGCCGGGCTTCACGAAATGGGAGTCGAGAGAGATGAGTTTAGGCCCTGTGGACTGCGGCGTGCCGATCTGCGCGTAGCCTTTGCCTCCAAGCGTGAGAATGGCGTGGATGTTGGAGAAGGTCTCGACGTTGTTGACGATCGTCGGCTTGCGGAAGAGGCCTTCGATGGTCGGGAATGGCGGACGCGTGCGCACTTCGGGGCGCTGGCCTTCGAGACTGGCGAGCAGGGCGGTTTCCTCACCGCAGATGTAGGCACCCGCGCCTTTGATGGACTTCAGCATGAAGTTGAAGCCGGTGCCGAGGATGTTCTTGCCGAGTAGTCCGGCGGCACGGAGGTCTTCAATGGCTTCGTTGATGATTGTGACTGAATCCGGATACTCGGCACGGATATAGAGAATGCCGTTCTCAGCGCCGGCGAACCAACCGGCGACCATCATGCCGAGCAGCACGCTGTGCGGCTGCTTTTCCATGAGGTATTTGTCGATGTAGGCACCGGGATCGCCTTCGTCGGCGTTGCAGACGATGTATTTCACTTTGCCTTCCGCTGCGCGGCAGGAAGACCACTTGAAATGCAGGGGGAAACCCGCACCGCCACGCCCACGCAGACCGCTGTCCTTCAATTCGGCGCTGAGAGCATCGCGATTGCCTTCGGTAATGAGTTTTTTGAAGGGGGCGTAGTAGGCGTCAATGCCGGGGAAGTCGGCGGTGAGTTGAGGCGGTTGGAGATGCGAGACGACAGCGTAGCGATCCTCGGTGTCGCCCTTGCCGGTCTTTACGAGTTCGGCGAGCGCGGCGTCGCTCTGACCGGAGTAGTTTTTGCCCTGGTATTGGAGCGCGCCACCTTCGTGGCAGCGGCCCAGGCAGCAGATGTGGCCGATCTCGTCCTTCTTGAAATGTGTTTCGAGGGTGTGATGCAGCTTGTCCTGAGTTCCGGCACACAAGCAGGCGCTGCCGTTGCAGACGAAGACTTTTTTCCCCTCGTTCTCCTTCTTCAAGAAATCGTAGAATGACACCGCGCCGAGCGTGATGGCATCGCCGAACAGGTGATCCTGGCCCATTTGATGGACGACATCATTTTTTTCGGCGGTGCCGGCTTTTTCGGCGGCGGCGACCATGCGTTCGAAGACGTTTTTTTCGACGCCTTTGCGGAAGGAGAGGGCACTGAGATTCTTGGACATGCGGCTTGGTTCGCGATTTAACGCGAATTTTAACAACCGCCTTGCCCAAAGTAACGCCTAGACTGCCTCGACGACGATCTTTTCTCCACGCACCTCACACACGCGAACGGGGGTGCCGCTTTGAGCGTAATCGCCCTCGATCGTCGCCTCGACGAGATCACCTCCAATTTCGACGGTGCCGTAGGGGCGCAGGGCGCTGCGGGTGATGCCCGTGTCTCCGACATGCGCCTTGGCTGCGGCCTTCGCTGCCGGCGCATCTCCGGCGGTGCCACCTGCCGCGGCTTCGAGTACAAGGGCGCGGAAGGGGCGCAGCGCAGGCAGCCACAGGGCCAGCATGGTGATGAGAACAGCCGCTCCGGTGGCACCGAGGGCGAAGTTGCGAAAGCCCGTGGCGTAGGTTGCTAAGTTGAAGGTGGAGCCTGCGGCTGACGGCGTTTCCCCGGCTGGCGGGGCGACCTCCCAGCCAGACATGGCGTAAACGAGGGCGAGCATGACGCAGACAAAGCCGAGAAGGCCCGGTACGACGGTGCCGGGAGCGGCGAAGAGCTCCACGCCGATGAGGATCATGCCAATGACAAAGACGAGCGCGACCACGAAGGTTTCCTGTCCGGCGAGACTGCCCGCCACGTAGTGCCCGAAGAAGAACAGCGCGAAAGCCGCCACGGCGACGAAGCCCGGAATGCCGAAGCCGGGCGCCTGCATTTCGAGGTAGCCTCCCGCCAGGCCGATGAGGATGAGAATGGCTGCGTAGCGAGTGACCCAGATGGCGATCCACTCGAATCCGGTGGGCTCGGCAGTGACGATTTCACCCTTGAGCGACTCGAGTTTCTTGAGGTCCTCGATGTCCCTGGCGATGCCTCTGGCCAGCAGCGGCTTGCCGTCGATGAGCATGGTGGCCTGCTCGGAGTCGAGGGTGACGATTTCACCCTTTGGGATGATGACGCGCCCGTTGATGACGAGGCCGCGGTCCATGTCGATCATGCCTTCAATGATGCGCACGTCGTAGCCCTTCTCGCGGACGACGGTGCGGGCCATGCCCATGAAGGCGGAGTTGCTCTTGGCGCGTTCCGCTTCCGCCATTTCGCCGCCGTTGCCCATGACGGGAGTGGAGGCGCCGATGGCGCTTGCGGGCGCCATGTAGATGGCATCCGTCGCCATGGCGATGAGGGCTCCGGCCGAGATCGCCCGGGTATTGACAAAGGCGAGGCTGCGCGTCTTCAGACTCTGCAGGTCCTTCATCATCAGGGTGATGGTGTCCCAGGCCAGACCGCCGGGCGTGTCGAGGTCAAAGATGACCGCCTCAGCCTTCTGCTCGTCGCAGAGGGCGAGCGTGCGCTTCATGAACTCAAAGCGCGCGGGGATGATCAGGTCGTCTTCACCGACCGGAATGACGACGATCTTGCCCGCGTAGTTCTGGTCACGCGCGATGACGGGCACTCTGGGCTTTTTGTCCGGAGTTTGGTCGTCTTTGGCGGGCGCTGCCTGGGCTGCCGCTGGTTTCGTATCCTTGTGGTCGAACCACGATGCGTCGAGCGTCACCGGTTTTCCCTCTGACGATGTCTCCTGAGCCAGGGCGGTCACATCGGCGATGGTGGCGCGGGAGAGGAGAGGTTTACCATCGACCGGCATGGCGGCTTGGTCGGCATCGAGAAGCAGCAATTCCCCCTGCTCGGCAAAGGTGGTGCCGTTGAAGGCCAGGCCTTTTTCCCGATCCACAAAAGCCTCGGCAATTTCGGGGCGGTGCCCCTTGAGTTTGCAGAGGCTGCGGGCTCCCGCTTTGAGGATGGCCAGAGCTTCAGAGAGGAGGGTGTCCTGCGCCTTGGCGGAGAGGGATTCGTCCAGGGACACTTTGGGTGCCGCCGCGCCGATGCGCGAACCCGGAGCCATCCAGATGTCGTCGCAGGCAAGGGCCAGCAGGGCACCGCCGCCGACGGCGGAGGTGTTCACATAGGCGGCTGTTTTGATTTTGAGGCGGGCCAGTTCCTCCGCCAGCGGCAGGACGGATTGCGCGGGGCTTTGGGTGACGTGGATGTCCAGAATCACCCCTGCCGCCTTCTCATTCGCCGCGCGGTCGATCCAACGGCGGATTTCCTGCCAGCGCCTCAAGTCGTCGAGATCGGAGTCCCGGATTTTCACCCGGGCCATCTTTCCCTCCAAAGAGAGACCAGCCGCTCCGGAGAGGGACGACAGCAGGCAGAGAAGAGAGTATAAGAGGAGTCGCATGACTGAGGTTACGTTTGAGCCTGACATCACGCAACACCCGTCGCGTCAGCCTTTCTTTCCGAAAAGAAGGCCCCAGACATACATCAGCAGCAGCGCACCGCCCACCGCCACGGCAATGCCCTTGAGGCTGAAGCTGCCGGAGGCGTCGCCGATGCCAAGAAGAGAGCCGACATAGCCGCCGATGATGCTCCCCGCGATGCCGAGCAGCACCGTGGTGATGGGATTGATGCCCTGCCTGCCGGGCATGATGAGTTTCGCAAGGATGCCGGCGACCAGGCCGAGCACAGACCAGATGAGAAGTGATTGAAGCATAGGCGGACAGGCTACCGGTGATCGGCGTCGCGAGTCAATCCTATTTGCCAAAGGCTTCCCAGGCCCGCCAGCCGCCTTTCAGGACAAAGGCGTTTTCCACGGGCAGGGTTTGCTTTAATCTTGTTAGAATCTGGCGGCTTGCTTCGCAGCGGGCGGCGGCGCAGTAGATGATGATCGGCTTGGTGTTGGTTTGCAGCGTGTCCAGCAGGCCGAAGAGCTGCTCTTCGAAGTGCTGCTCATTAAGAAGCACGGCGCCCGGCGCATGACCTGCGTCGTAGTGCTCCTGCGGTCGTGCGTCGATCCACAGCACGTCACCTTTCCAGCGCTCTTCGATCACGCGCATGGAAATCTCATCGGGCCGGAGCGGTTCCTCGACCAGATGCAGCGCCGGAGCCCGGGGATGCCAGGCATGAGTGGCCCAGGCCGCCGCCGATGCGAGCAGGAGAAGGAAGACGGACTGACGAATCGACTGAAGCATGCGTCGGGCGGGATCAGGGTTGCGGGGCAGGCTCCGGATCCGGCCTGCGGCTGATGGAGAAGAAGGCCAGTTGGTTGCGATACTTCGCTATGGGGCTGTTGGTTTCGATCTTCAACGCTCCGAGCGTGACGTCATCCGTCGTCTTCGGTGTCACGGTGACGAGGTATTCGCGGCCCTCCTTCAGCTCCTTCCAGTCGAAGTTCACGTTCTCGCGGGTCGCGGTGATTTTCACGATTTTCGTCAGCTCCTCGCCCGTGAACTGCACCAGGCAGGACTTCGGGGAGGGTTCGTCGCCGAGGTGCCACTGCAGTGTCTTGGGTTTGATTTCCACGACGGTCGGCACATCCAGGATGAAGTTGATCCGCCATTCCTCCTGGTCGGGATCATTTGTCGTCGCGATGACATACTTTTCATGCCGTCCGACGAAGGTGGACACCTTGAAGCGTGCGGTGCCCGTGCCTTCCTCGCCGGGCTGGTACTCCGCCTTGTCCAGCTCTGCGCTGAGGCAGGAGCAGGCGCTTTCGAGGGAGAGAATCTTGACCGGCTTGTCACCGGCGTTGCGGAACTTGAACACGGCCTCCACCTCCTCGTCCTCAGGCTTCGGTTTCAGCTCGATGGCCGGCACGCCGAGCGTCAACTCGGCCCGGATCGTGGTGGCGAGCATGAGGGAGAGGATGAGCATTAGGCGGGTTGGCATGCGGGGAATATAGCACAGGGTCGGGTTGTTTGTGCAAGGCGGTTGACGCGACTTCGCATCCGCCCACCCTGCCACCCTATGCGATTCGCCATCTGCAACGAAACCTACCAGAACTGGACCTTTGAAAAAATGTGCGAGGACGCGGCCGCCGCCGGTTATCACGCCATTGAGCTCGCTCCCTTCACATTGAAGGATGACCCCCGTGATCTCACCGTCGAGGAGGCACTCACCCTCTGCGCGAAGGCAAAGTCCTTCGGTCTGGAAATCCTCGGCCTGCACTGGCTGCTCACGAAGCCGACGTGGTTTCATATCACCACGCCGGATGCCCTACAGCGGAAGGAGACGGCGAAGTTCGGCCGACACCTTGCGCAGTTCTGCGGCGCGACCGGTGGTCGCATCATGGTCTGGGGCAGTCCTAAGGCGCGCACGACGCTTCCGGAATGGAATTATGAAGACGCCTTCAAGCGCGCTGCCGACTGCGTGCGCGAAGTGGCCGAAGAGTGCGGCAAGTACGGCGTCGTCATCGCCATGGAGCCGCTCGGCCGGAAGGAGACGAACTTTCTCAACACCGCCGAAGAGACCATCCGCCTGTGCCAAATGGTGGACCATCCCTCCTGCAAGCTGCACCTTGATGTGAAGGCCATGAGCGATGAGGAAAAGTCCATCCCGGACATCATTCGCGACAGCAAGGACTGGACCGTGCATTTCCACACCAACGATCCCAATCTGCGCGGCCCGGGGCAGGGGGAGGTCAAATACGAACCCATCATCGCCGCCCTGCGCGAGACGAACTACGACGGCTACCTCTCCGTCGAGGTCTTCGACTACACGCCCGACGCGCCGACCATCGCCCGTCAGAGCATCGGGTACCTGAAGCAGGTCATGGGAGAGTAGCCGGCTCGGCTTACCAGCCGTCGCTGCTTCATCATGCGGCTCTCCGTGTTCGCATTCTCCTCGACCGCGGCGCATTCTCTCTCCAAGTATTCGGTCCCTATGCCATCAACCACTCGTGACATTTATCTCGGCACCGATTCCGGTGCCACCACTTCGAAAACTGGCGGCGTGTTCGCCAATGGCGAGCCTGTTTCGCGCCAGCTTCGTCAAAGCTCGACGAATTCCCAAAACGGCACGGCGGCGGTCGTCGCCGGCTGGGTCGAGGGCGCTGTGGGATTTCTGAAGGACAACGGCCTCACGTGGGACCGCGTGGCTGCCGCCGGACTCGCCCTGCCGGGGCCCTACCAGAGCTATGGCGTGCTCGAAAAGTCGTCCAATCTGCCGGACAGCTTCACCGGGTGGAAATTCCACGCCGAATACTCGGCGGCACTCGCCGAGGCCGCAGGCCGCCCGATTCCGCTCTTTGCTGGCAATGACGGCGACTTTGGCGGGGTAGGGGAGGCTGCCCGAGTGCGCGGCGATTCGAAGGCGACCGTGCTGCTTCTGGCACCGGGCTCCGGTCTGGGGGCCGCCTACATTGACGCGCAGGGCCTGCCGCTGACGGGTGACCACCTGGCCGGGATGGAAGGCGGGCACATGCCGATCCCGCGCCATCTTCTGGGGCATGGTCTCGATGAGGTGCCAGCGTTCCGCTGCGGTTGCGGTCGCGACTGGGGCTGCATCGAAGCCTATTCGACGATCTCCGGCCTGCCGCAGTTTCTCGAGTTCTTCCTGCCGAAGTTTCCCGATCACGAACTGGCCCGCAGCACGGAGACTCCGAAGAACAAGGGCCTCTCCCTCCGCGGTCTGGCGCAGAAAGGTGATCCCCTGGCGCTTCAGATTTTCGACATTCAGGCCCGTGCGCTCGGCATTCATGTGGCGAATCTGTCCATGGCGCTCGATCCCGGCATCGTCGTCATCGGCGGCGGTCTGATGGATCCTGACAGCACGACGCCGGAGTTCCGTGAGCGCTACCTCGGCGGCATACGCGCTGCGGCGCTGCCCTACCTGTTCCCGAAACAGCGTGCGGAACTGAAGCTCGTGGAGGCCACGCTCGGCGAGCTCTCTCAGGCCATCGGCGCCGCCCTGGTGGCACTTTATTCGACCAACAAATAGCGGGAGCCTTCTCTGACGGAGAGCGCGGCCCGCCGAGGCGAAAGGACATGGAAAGGCCGGGCCGCGAGGGACGTAGCCCAATGCCACCATGCAATCCCCGCACACACTCTCCCGCCGCTCTCTCCTGACATCCTCCGCCGCGCTTGTGGCTGGCGGGCTCCTCCAGCCGCTGATGGCGGCGGATGCCGCAGGGGAGAAGGCGGAGGTGATCGCCTACGTCGGGACTTACACCTCGCCCTTGGCGAACATGCGGCCCACCCAGGTGGATCTGCCGCCGGGAAATGGCAGGGGTATTCACCTCTTCAAAATGGATCGCAAGACGGGAGCGCTGACTCCCTGCGGGCTGCATGAAATGGGCACCAGTCCCAGCGCCCTGGCCTTCAATGCCTCAAAAACGCATCTGTACTCGGCGAACGAGACCGAACGCATCGGCGATGACGAAGCGGGCTCCGTCAGTGCTTTCACCGTCGATCCGAACACCGGTGCGCTGAGTCTGCTGAACACCGTCAGTTCCGGCGGCAAAGGTCCGGCGCATCTCAGCGTGCATCCCTCCGGAAAGTTCGTCCTCGTCGCGAATTACTTCGGCGGTTCCGTGGCCGTGCTCCCCATCCTGCCGGATGGCAGCCTGGGCGCGGCGACGGATGTGAAGAAGGACACAGGCACCGTCGGCCCCACGAAGGCGAAAAACGCACCGCCCGGGAGTTTCGCCTTCAGTGGTCATGATCAGACGCACGCGCACATGATCGAATCCGATCCCGCTGGTCGCTTCGTGCTGCATGCCGACCTCGGCACGGATGAGATCCTGATCTGGCGATTTGATGCCGCCAAAGGGCTGCTCACCGCCAACGATCCGCCCGCCGTCTCCCTGCCGCCGGGCGACGGGCCGCGGCACTTCGCCTTCCACCCGGACGGGCGCTGGTTTTACTCGATTCAGGAGGAGGGCTCCACGATCACGCTTTTCGACTACGACGCCGAGCGCGGGCGTCTGGCCCCGCGGCAGACGATTTCCAGTCTGCCGCCTGGATTCGCCGGTAGTAATTTCTGCTCCGAGATCATGCTCTCCGCCGATGGCCGCTTCGTCTATGCGGGCAATCGTCTGCACGACAGCATCGGGATCTTCTCCGTCGGTGATGACGGCACGCTGACCTTCGTCACGGAAGAGTGGACTCGTGGAAACTACCCGCGCAGCTTCTCCTTCGATCCTTCCGGCGAGTTCCTCTACTGCTGCAATCAGCGTGCTGACAACGTGACCGCCTTCCGCGTGGACAAGGAGAAGGGCACGCTCAGCTTCACCGGGCACTACACGCCGGTCGGGAATCCCTCGATCATCGTGTTTCGCTGACTTTGCTTGTGCGGTGGGCGGCTCCGTGCCACATCGCTCCTGCTGCATGGCCACCGAGATCGAACGCAAATTCCTGCTCAAGCCGGGCCACCCGCCACCCGTGGCGGCTGGGCGCCGCATGACCCAGGGCTATCTGGCACGTGATCCGGACCGCACGGTGCGCGTGCGCATCGTCGGTGATGAGGCTTTCATGACGGTGAAAAGCCGCCGCACCGGCATCTCGCGCACGGAGATCGAGTTTCCCGTGACGCTGGAGCATGCGCAGGATCTGATGGCGCTGTGTTTTCAGCCCGTGATCGATAAAACGCGGCATGAGGTGCTACACGAGGGCATGCTGTGGGAGGTGGACGTTTTCCATGGTGAAAATGAAGGCCTGATCGTGGCGGAAATCGAGCTGCCCGCTGAGGACGCCGCCTTCACGCCGCCGGAGTGGATCGGGGAGGAAGTGTTCCACGATCCGCGTTACACGAACTCGCGCCTGTCGGAGCAGCCATTTAAGAACTGGAGCTGAGTCGTCGCCAGACTGGTAGGCTTGTTCGCCAGAAAGAGGACGATCGCTTGTCTGCGGTCTCATCGCCTGTCATCAGTGGCAGCACCTTGCTTCATCATTCCGCCCCCCCTCCACTCTCATGACACTACGCGAACCTGAAATCGTCGAACTTGCCACGCCCACCGGTCCGATGCGCACCCTGGTGCTGCGTCCGGCGGCGGAGGGGAAATTTCCCGGCCTGCTGTTTCACTCGGAGATTTTTCAAAACACCGGTCCCATCTGCCGCACGGCGGCCTTTCTGGCTGGGCATGGCTTCATCGTGGCGCTGCCTGAAATCTACCACGAGTACCTGCCTGCCGGCACCGTCCTGGCCTACGACCAGGCGGGCTCGGATGTGGGCAATCGGCTGAAGACCGAAAAATCCGTGAGCGCCTACGATTCCGACAATCGTGCCGTGTTGGACTACTTGAAGAGTCATCCGGACTGCAATGGCCGTCTTGGCTCCTTCGGCCCCTGCATCGGCGGGCATCTGACCTATCGTGCGGCTTTGCAGCCGGATGTGGGCGCGGCGGCTTGTTTCTACCCCACGGACCTGCACAAGCGCAGTCTGGGCGCTGGCATGAATGACGACTCGCTGGCACGTGCGGCAGACATCCGAGGCGAGATGATGCTGGTCTTCGGACGCCAGGATCCGCATGTGCCGGCGGAGGGACGGGCGCTGATCTATCAAACGCTGACGCAGGCCGGCGTGCAGTTCACCTGGCACGAGTTCAACGCGGCCCACGCCTTCCTGCGTGACGAAGGCCTGCGTTACGATCCAGAAATCGCACGCCAAGCGCTGGGCATGACGGTCGATTTCTTCCGGCGCAGCCTCTGCGAGTAAAGTTGCCTTGTTGCTGTGCAACAAGGCCCCCTGTTCCGCAGGAACAGGGCAACGATCTTGCGGTAGCAAAGTAGCCATCTTGCTCCCGCAAGATGAGCCTGGAGCCCCCGACACCTCGAAAACCTTTGGAATACGAACACAATCCCGCTCGCCGCTGCCTCTGCGAGTAGAGTTGCCTTGTTGCTGTGCAACAAGGCTCCCTGTTCCGCAGGAACAGGGCTACTTTCACACGATCTCCCAGCCCTTGCGATACTCGCGGCGGACCATCTTGTCGGCGGCTTCGGAGTTCGGGATCTTCAAGGCGGGTGCGTCCCACTCCAGCAGTTCATTCGGGAAGGCGCTGGCGAGGCAGCCGAGCAGCACGGCTTCGGTCAACGGGCCGGCGTAGTCGAAGTTCGCGGTGGGCTTCTGCTCGCCGCCGCGGAGGCAGCAGTCGATGAAGTCGGCGCGGTGCTCGCGGGGTTCGAGCTTGGGATACTTGAAGCCGGTGAACTTGTCCTTCGGGAAGAGCATCGGCGTGGAGCCATGGCCGTGCAGGAGCACGCCGTCCGTGCCGAGATAGATGGTGCCCTGCTGCGGGAATTTCGTCTCGCCCGTGAGCGCCATGACTTCAGCGGGCGGCCGGGCGTCGCCGTCGGTCCAGGTGACCTTGATGCTGTCCCCGGCGGTGTACTGCGTGCCTTTGAAGGTGTACTCAACGACGGCGTCAGTGGCCCAGTTGTCCTTGTTCGGCGCAGGTCCTGACGATTTGACAGAGACTGGTGCGGCGAGGCCGAGAGAGCGGAACCAGCCGCTGAACATGTGGCAGCCCATGTCCCCGAGCGTGCCGGTGCCAAAGTCGCGGCGCTTGCGCCACTGCCCGGGGTGGTCGTATCCCTTGATGTAGCTGCGTTCGGAGGCGACGCCGAGCCACTGGTCCCAGTTCAGCTCGGCGGGGATGGGATCGCTCTTGTCAGGGCGCAGCTCGAGGTCGCCCCACTTTTTATGAGAGAAGGTGTGCGCCTCCTTGACCTTGCCGATGGCACCCATGTGAATGAGTTCGACGGCCAGGCGCTCTGAGAAGTCCGAGGAGACCTGGATGCCCATCTGGGTCATCACGCCTTTGGAACGGGCACGCTCGACGAGCTGGCGGCACTCCCACAGGTTCTGCGCCAGCGGCTTCTGGCCGTAGAGATGCTTGCCCAGGTTCATCGCGGAGATGCCCTGGATGCCGTGCATGTGGTCGGGCGTGGATACGTTCACGCTGTCGATGTTTTCCGCCTCCTTGGCGAGCATCTCACGCCAGTCCTGATACACCTTCACATCCGGCCATTTTTCCTGCACCTTCTTGAAGTTGCGCGTGTCCACATCGCACACCGCCGCCAGCTCCCACATCGGGTGATTCGCCATTGTGGTCATATCGCCAAAGCTCATGCCGCTGGCGCCAAAGCCCGCATGCCGCAGCTTGCCGTTCGGTGATGCGGCCCTCAACCCGGTGGTGACCCAGGGGGCGGCGAACAGCGTGGCGGCGGACTGGCGGATGAAATGGCGGCGTGATTGCATGTTGTGGGGTGAGGTTGAGCGTGAAAAAACGTTGCCTGCGGGGGACATCTTCCGTTTTCTCCGTATTCCAATCCGATGAACGACATTCCCGAACGCCTGCAAGCAATCCGCGAACGAATCAGCGCCGCCGCCACGCGCTGTGGTCGCGATCCCGCCTCTGTCGATCTGCTGGCCGTATCCAAGACCTTTCCTGTCGAGGCGATTCGCGAGGCGCTCGACGCGGGACATCTGCGTTTCGGTGAGAACAAGGTGCAGGAGGTGATGGCCAAGGCACCGCAACTGCCGGCGAACGTCGAGTGGCACCTCATTGGCCACCTGCAGTCAAACAAGGTCCGCAAAATCCTTCCGCTCGCAGCCTGCATCCACAGCATCGGCTCCTTGCCTCTCGCAAAGGATGTGGACCGCATCGCCGGAGAGTTGGGTGTGTATCCCAAAGTCTATCTGGAGGTGAAACTGGCGACGGAGAGCAGCAAGCACGGCTTCAGTATCGAAGAACTGCGCTCCAGCCTGGAGCCGCTTTACGCCTTCAAGCGTCTCGAAATTCAGGGGCTCATGTGCATCCCGCCTTTCGATGATGATCCGGAGAAAAGTCGTCCGTATTTTGCGCAACTGCGTGAGTTGCGTGACGAACTCGAAAAGTGCTGTGGCGCACCCCTGCCGCGTCTCAGCATGGGCATGAGCCACGACTTCGACATCGCCATTGAGGAGGGCGCGACGACCGTGAGGGTCGGCAGTGCGATTTTCGGCGAACGCACCTATCCGAAGGCCGCATGAGTGATTCAGCCATCTCTCAGCGTGCCGACAAATGGCTGCATCATGTGCGTGTCTTCAAAACGCGGTCGCTTGCTGCACAAGGCTGCGCGAGGGGGAATGTCACCATCAAGGGGCAGGCGATCAAGGCCTCCCGCGACTTAAAAACGGATGATGTGCTGGAAGTGGTGCGCGGGGATTTGCGGCTGCGATTGAAGGTGCTCGGTTTTCCGCCGCGACGCCTCGGAGCGCCCGGCGTCGCGGAGTTCTGCGAGAATCAAACGCCGCCCGAATGGATTCAGCGGGCAGGCGAGCTGCGTCGTGAGCGCGAACTCGTCACGCCCAAAGCCCATGAGACGTTGGCGAAGCCGGACAAGAAGCAGCTCCGCGAGCTGCGGCAGTTCTGGGAGCGGCAGGACGCCTGACGGCACTCCCTGGGGCTCACTTCGCCTTGGCCTTGTTCTTCTTGCCTTTGCCGGCGGGCTTGGTCTTGGTGTCCTGGGTGAAGGGGGCCGTTTCGAACGGCACCGGATCGGCGGTCACGCGTGGATCGCCGACGGCTTTGAGCTTCTCCATGAGTTCGGCGGCCATCTGGTTTTTGACCTCGGCGTAGCCGGCTTCGGCGGCGACGTTGATGGTCTGGCCAGGGTCCTTGCTGAGATCGTAGAGCTCCTCCCTCGGCCGCTTGGCAAAGGCATAGTCGAAGTGCCACTTGTACTGCGAATCATTGCGGTGCTGGATGAGCCAGGCCTTGGCGGGGGAGGCGTCCATGTCGGGAAAGGCGACATAGGTTTCGTTTTCGAGGGCGTCCTGGGCAGGCGTGTTGCTGTCGCTCAGCTCCTTGTAGTCACCCATGGGCATACGCTCGGGCTCGAAGTTGTGGATGTAGAGGAAGCCGTCCTTGCGCAGGGCGCGCTGCGGATAGGGCAGGTTGCCTGCGCGGGCGATGCTCACGTGTCTTTCGCGTCCGGTGATGACGAAGTCGCGGTCCGCCTCGATCTGGCCGCTTTTGCCGGACTTCATCAGGCTGGCGATGCTCTTGCCGTTCACGCCTTCGGGGATGGCGGCACCGCCGATTTCCATGAAGGTGGGCGCGAGGTCCATGAGGTTCACGAAGTCGTCGATGAAGCGGCCTCCGGGCTGGCCGGGCCAGCGGACGGCGAGGGTGACGTTCACGCCGAAGTCGTAGAGGTTGCATTTGCCGCCCGGGAAGCCGGGAGCGCCGTGATCGCCGCTGATGACGATGACCGTGTTGTCCAGTTCACCGGCCTCTTCGACCTGCTTTACGATCACACCGACCTGCGCGTCGAAGGCCTGAATCTCGCCGAGGTAGTCGGCGAAGTCCTCGCGCATCTCGTGGACGTCAGGCAGGTGCTTGGGCAGTTTGCCTTTCAGGTCGTCGGGGTTGATGCCCCACTGGGCGAGGCCGCTGCCTTTGATCCACTTGCGGTGAACGTTCGTCGGGCCGTGCCAGAAGAGAAAGGGCGCGCCTTTCGGACGCGCGGCGAGGAAGGACGCGAAGTTTCCATGCACCTCGTCGTAGATCTCCCGCTTGGCGGCGGAAAGCTCGGTTCCGCCTTTGACGAGCTTGTCCACGGTTTGGGAGAATTGGTTGCAGCGTCCGCCGGACTTCTGGTAGGCGTGGGCCTGCATGCCGAAAGGCGCATCCGCCGGATCGCCCGGACTCCAGACCTTGTGAGCCTTGCCGATGTGGTAGCCGTGATCCTTCAGCACCAGCGGAAAGCTGGGAATAGCCATGTCCCAAACGGCTCCGTTCAGGATGGCGGCGCGTCCGGTGTTGAAGAAGTAACGCCCGGAGAGCAGGGCGCTGCGGCAGGGCGTGCAGCTCGGCGCATTCACATAGGCGCGGCGAAAGAGAGCGCCTTCGCGGGCGATGCGGTCGATGTTCGGCGTCTTGACGACCTGGTTCGGGGAGGGGAATTTCTCGTGCTCGGCGTAGATGCTCGCGTAGCGTCCCCAGTCGTCGGCGAAGAGAAACAGGATGTTGAGGGGCTTGTCCGCCGCAGCGGCGAAGGTGGTCAGGGCTAGGAGGAGGATCAGGGATCGCATGGTTCGCTCTTCAACGTCGCCGCGCAGGCCGAACCTTCGCCAAAATCCGCACGAACAAAAGCATCGCCATCCGCCTCGGCCGTGCGCATGATGACGGTGATGATGCATGCCCTTCTCGACACCACCCAGGTTCTCCGCACTCTTCAAATCGACGGCGTGGCTTACGAAGTCTGCGTCGAGGCTGTCGCCACCCATGACCGCTCGACCAACGTCCTGAAAGTCGATCTGAAGGCCTTCCTTCGGTCCGAAGCCCAGGATCACATCGGGGAGGTTGCGTCCGTTTCGTGGCTGCCGCCGCCGCAGACCGTGACCGAACATGTTGAGGCCGGTGAAGCCCATGACATGGCCAACGACGTGTTCGCCAGTTGGAAGAACAAGGTGACGGCGGCGATGTCGGATTCGACCCGTTGAGGCCGGCCAGACCTCGGTAGGCTTAGGGGGCTACTTTGCCTGCACCCACACCGGGCTGCTCCATGCCATGTTCCCATCGCTCTGTTCGACGCGCAGGTAGTAGCGGTTTTCGCCGGCGACGGGGGCCTCATCCGTGAAGGTCTGCTCGAAGGTCTTCGTGTTCGGCTCCCACTGCTCATGGTTCTGCTCATTGCGCACCAGCGTGACGCGCTTGATCGCGGCGGTGCCGTCCACGCTGAACTTCAGCACAGGCTTGTCACTCACGGCGATTTCGGTGCCGAGCAGTTTGCCGTTGCAGGTGAACTCGACGAAGATCTTGTCCGTCGCCGCGATGGTGCGGCGCGCGTTGAGGCCTTCGATGATCCCTTCGCGGGTGAATTCCTTCACATAGACGCCGCCGTAGCTCGTGTGGGTGGAAATGTGATCGCTGTTGGCCCAGACGCCGAGCTTGTGGCCGAGTTCGAGCGCGTGCTGGTAAACGCCGTTGTTCTTTTCGGTGAAGCTGCGGATCGGTTGGCCCACCACCGGCTTGCCGATCACGGTGGAGGCGTGGTTGTACTCTTCTCCTTCGCGCAGGCCCACGGTCGGCTGCGGGGCGTTCTGCCCCTCGTAGCTGACGCGGGCCCCCTGATAGATCTCGATGACATTTTCCACACGATGATCGATCGGCGGGATCTGATCCCAGTCGGTGCCCATGCCCGTCGCACCGGTGTGGGAGATGGCGCTGACGGGCTGGCCGTAGCGGGTGAGAACGTCCCACAATTCGGTCGGGTGGAGTTCGGGTGTTCCGTCTTCTTTGACGGGGAAAATCTTCTGCCAGGGACTGGCGAGGTAGTTTTTACGCTGAATGTAAACGATGGGGCCGCCGCGTTGCGCAAAGACCATGTTGCGGTGGCCGAAGGGCCATTTCTGCTCCCGCTCGTAGGCATACATGCTGGTGAAAAAGCCGGGTGCGTAGAAGACATCGACGAGCTTCTGGTTCAGCCACCACTCATACGGCGTGTAGATCTTCGCGATGTCGGTGTGATCGCTGGTGCCGAGGGTGTCGAGCTTTCCCATGTCGATGGCGTAGCGGAACTGCTCGACGATGCAGCCGTCATTTCCAGTGATGCAGTTGGAAACATCGGTGTGCCGGTGGTAGTCGCCCCAGTAGAGCTTGTAGGTCACGCCGTCGTGTGTCCAGGTGTGGTGGTCGCTGATGTCGCGCTCGGGGGTGACCTCGTTGATGTAGGCGGGGAAGGGCTCACGGGTTGCGACGACCGGTGCGGAGACGAGCGGCATATCGAGACCGGTGGTGACTTTGGCCAGGTGGATTCCGCAGTTGAGCTGGAGCTTTGAGGTGCGCAGATCGCTGGGCCAGGCCATCCAGAGGCTGCCGTCCCTGGCCAGGGCATGCGTCGTCTGGCGGTCCTGGGAGTAAACGCTCTGCGGCAGTGCGTAGGGCTGCGTCCACTGCTTTGTGGCTGCGTCGTAGCGTGTCAGCACGAGACGCCAGGCGTAATTTTTAAAATAGCGCACCGTCAGCCATGGCCTGCCGGCGGCGTCCAGCATGAGGTGCGGCAGGTTGAGGGCTCCGATTTCGTTCCGTGCGGGCCTGCCCTTCGCTTTCAGCGCGGCGTCCTGCCTTTTTGCCGCTGCTTCGGCCTTGGCCTTGGCCTGCGGATTGTTGCCGCGCGGTGCCGCCGCTGCGTTTTGAGGCCCCGGCAGGTCGGCGAAGAGACCGTCCGGCGCGGGGAGCTCCTCCACCTTCTCACTGTCGAGATCCCAGTAGGCGATGACGAGATTCTTGCGTCCGTTGAGACCCTGGATGCCGCCGTGGGCGCGCATGTCCAGTCCCCACTGTTGATTGCCGCGCTCGCAGGCCAGCCAGATGCCTTTGCCGTCCTTGGCTCCCACGGCTGAGACACGGCCTTCATAGCGGTCGGTGGCGATCAGCGTGCGCGGTTTGCCCGCCTTGAGGTCCGCTCCGATGCGGGTCGCGTAGATGTTGAACTCGTTGCCCAAAGAACTGTCGTAGAGCACCCACGCGCCTTCTTTTCCGTCAAAGGCCACGCAGGGCTCCCAGTCGCCGCCGGCGTCATCGGCGACGGTGATCTCGGCGGACCATGCGCCCTTCTTCACATCGAAGACGCGGCAAAACACGTCCGCCAGTTTCCCGCGCATGCCCTGCCACGCGAGCCAGACATTGCCGGAGTTGTCGGTGCCGGATTTGGCGAAAACGTTGCCACCATTCGGCGAACTGGCCAGCGTGGTGATGTCTCCCTCCACCTTTCCATCACGAATGCGGGCCGCCTTGAGGTCCATGATGTTCTTCTCATTCACCTGCGACCACACCAAATGCAGCGCACCGCTGCCATCCGCAGCCAGCGCGGGCTGGTGGATGATGCCCGGCTGGCCGACCGTCAGCACGTCGGTCAAGGTGCCATCGGCGAGCTTCGCGATGTGCAGCGAATCCTGTTGGGCGTCCCACTGCACATAGGCGATGTGCGGCGTGCCGTCCGCATCGACGCACATCGAGGGAAAATCGTGCTGCAGCGCCTCATTGCGCAGCGCCAAAATCTCCGGCAGCGGGTTTTGAGCCAGGCTCGTGACGGTAGCAATGAGAGAGAGAAGGCTTGGTCTGAGCATGGCTTCTAAACATTCCGTTTGCCGAATCCTTTCAAGCGGCGATGAAACGGAACAACCATGACACACCGATCTTTTTTCATCTCGCTCCTTTTCGCTGTTTCATCCCTCAACGCGGCTGATCATGACGTCGTGATCTACGGCGGCACCTGCGCCGCCGTCACTTCCGCCGTTCAGGTGAAGAAGATGGGTAAGTCTGTGATCATTGTGTCCCCGGATCGACATCTCGGCGGCTTGAGCAGCGGCGGCCTCGGCTGGACGGACACGGGCAACAAGTCGGTTATCGGCGGCCTGGCGCGCGACTTCTACCACCGCATCTATCTGCACTACCAGAAGCCGGAGGCCTGGGTGCAGCAGAAGCAGGCCGAATACGGCAACACCGGCCAGGGAACTCCCGCGATGGACGGCGAGAACCGCACGATGTGGATCTTTGAGCCGCATGCGGCGGAGCAGGTCTTTGAAGATTATGTGAAGGAATTCGGCATCGAAGTCGTGCGCGACGAATGGCTCGACCGCGACAAGGGCGTGAAGAAGGACGGCGAGAGGATCACCTCTATCACGACGCTCAGCGGCAAGACTTATGCCGGGAAGATGTTCATCGATGCCACCTATGAAGGCGACCTCATGGCGGCGGCGGGTGTCGATTACCACGTCGGCCGCGAGGCGAACAGCGTCTATGGCGAGGAGCACAATGGCGTGCAGGTCGGCGTGCTGCATCACGGGCACCACTTCGGCACGCTGAACATCAGTCCTTACAAGGTGCCGGGTGATCCTAACAGCGGCGTGCTGGCGCGTGTGAGCACGGAGCCCGTGGGCGAGTTCGGCAGCGGAGACAAGCGAGTCCAGGCCTACTGCTTCCGCTCCTGCTACACGACCGACTTGGACAACCAGATCCCCTTTCCAAAACCCGAAGGCTACGATGCCAGCCAGTATGAACTGCTCCTGCGCGTCCTGCAGACCGGCTGGGACGGCTTTTTCAACAAGTTCGATCCGATCCCGAACTTCAAGACCGACACGAACAACCACGGTCCGTTCAGCTTCGACAACATCGGCTACAACTACGATTACCCCGAGGCCGGTTACGAGCGCCGGCGCGAAATCATCGCCGAGCACCGCACCTACCAGCAGGGCCTGCTGTGGTTCGTCGCCAATGACCCGCGTGTGCCCAAGGAGGTGCAGAACGAACTCCGCAAGTGGGGGCTGCCGAAGGACGAGTTCACCGACAACGGCAACTGGAGCCACCAGCTCTACATCCGCGAGGCCCGCCGCATGATCGGCCAGTATGTGATGACGGAAAACGAACTGCGGAAGAAGAAGCCCACGCCGGAATCCGTCGGCATGGGCAGCTACACCATCGACAGCCACAACACTCAGCGCTACATCACGCCGGAAGGCTTTGTGCAAAACGAGGGCGACATCGGCGTCAGCACGGGCGGCCCCTATGAGATTGCTTTCGGGTCGCTGGTGCCGAAGAAGGGGCAGGGGAGCAACTTGCTCGTGCCTGTTGCCATGTCCGCCAGCCACATCGCCTACGGCAGCATTCGTATGGAGCCGGTT
Source organism: uncultured Prosthecobacter sp. (assembly GCA_964452755.1). Lineage (GTDB taxonomy): Bacteria > Verrucomicrobiota > Verrucomicrobiia > Verrucomicrobiales > Verrucomicrobiaceae > Prosthecobacter. The sequence goes on from CAYVQY010000009.1 coordinate 39,359, forward strand.
TTCATGATCCTCGGCCAGAGCGCGGCTACGGCGGCGGCTTTTGCCATTGATGATGGTTCAGCGGTGCAGGACGTGCCGTATGCAAAACTGCGTGAGCAGTTGTTGAAGGACGGTCAAATTCTCGAATACAGCGGACCCACTTCCTCCCGCGGCGTCGATGTGAAATCGGTCAAGGGCATCGTCGTCGATGACTCCGAGGCTCAGCTTTCCGGTCACTGGCAACAGAGCGGCGCCGCGAAGACATTCCTGGGTGACGGCTATCGTCACGATGGCAAAGCGCAGGACGGCCAGGCCACCGCGACTTTCACTGCGAAGCTGCCGAAGCCAGGCAAGTACGTCGTGATGCTGGCCTACCCGCCCAACAACAACCGCGCCTCCAACGCGGCGGTGGAAATTCTCCACGCGGGCGGCACTGCCAAGGCGGAGATCGACATGCGCAGCTCCAAGCCCTCGGACGGCGTCCACTGGACCGAACTCGGCACCTATGAGTTTGACGAAGAAGGCACCGTCACCATCGGCAACCAAGGCGCGAACGGCTACATCGTCGTGGACGGCGTGCGCTGGGTTCCCGCGAAGGAGTAGCCCCCCCCCCCCAAATTGGTCGCACAGTTCCCTCTTCTTGTTTGTTGCGTCCGCTTCCTAGGCACCTTCCACGAGGCGCGGGCATCCAAGCTCAGGGCGACTCCTGAACCTTCCCAGACTCCCTCCAGGCGATTTCCGTTTCGATGGCGTAGGGTTCCGCGCCTTCCGGGCGCTTCGCCCCTTGGGCGATGGGATACACCACCTTCACGAGGATCTGTCCGGGGCGGGCGTCGGTCAGGCCGTGAACGAAAACGCGGTCCGCACTGGACTGGGTGATGCCGGGCTTGGTCAAAGGAGCCCCGCTGAGGTTCTTCTTGCCGGGGATCTCCACGGGAACGATCCGCCAGGCGCGGCAGAAGCTGCCGCCGTCGTTCACGCTGTTCACATCCAGACGCATTTCGACGCCCTGCTTCTCGATCAGCCGGCAGGCGGCGATCTTCGCCTTCAGATCCTTGAGTTCGGTCTCCCTCTGCAACTTGCGTTGGGCCTCTTGGATCACGGACTGGCGACGCTCTTCCTGCAGGCGTTCCATGTCCGCTTTTGCGGCATCGGGGTCGTAGCCGCAGGCGTCCTGCACTTCGCGGGGGAGGAGATCGATCTGCAAGGCTGCGGCACCCTCGGCATGGATGAACTGGACGCGGCTGCCGGTGCAGCGCACCACCTTGACCTGGCGAAAAGTCCGTCCGTCCCGGGTGGTGAATTCATCAAAGGTCAGTTCGTTCTCCCGCGCCGGACAGGCGAGGAGGAGCAAAAAGAAAAGGAGAAGGGCTTTCATGCTGGCCGTGGTGGGCATGTGGGGAAACCCGTTCCACTTGGTATTGTTACAGGGAAATCCCGTCCGGTTTTGGCTCGCACTGCGGGTGGTTCCCGCTAAAACAAAAAGGACCTACCCCTTCCAATCTCTCTGTATGAAACGCTACGCCCTCGGCATCGACTATGGCACGAACTCCTGCCGCTCCCTCCTCATTGATCTCGACAACGGCGCTGAAGTCGGCTCCACCGTTTTCAATTACCCGAGTGGTGAGATGGGCATCCTGCTCGATGCACATGATCCGCATGTGGCGCGGCAGAATCCTCAGGATTACCTTGATGGCCTCGAAAGCATCGTAATAGGCGCGTTGGCGCAGGCAAAGAGCAAAGTGGAAGGCTTTGATGCCGAGCAGGTTGTCGGCATCGGCATCGACACCACAGGCTCTACTCCCATCCCCGTGAACAAGGACGGCATACCGCTCGGTCTGCTGCCAGAATTTAAGAGCAACCTCAACGCCATGGTCTGGCTGTGGAAAGACCACACCGGCCACGCCGAGGCGGCGGAGATCACCAAGCTCGGCCGCGAGATGCGCCCAAACATCATGGCTAAATGCGGCGGCATCTACTCCAGCGAGTGGTTCTGGAGCAAAATCCTCCGTCTCCGCCGCGTGGACGCCACTGTCTTCGACGCCGCCTTCAGCTTCGTCGAGCATTGCGACTGGATACCCGCCGTGCTTTGCGGCAGCACCGATCCGCTCACGCTAAAGCGCAGTGTCTGCGCCGCAGGACACAAGGCCATGTTCAGCGACGAATGGCGCGGTCTGCCGGACAAGGAATTCCTCGCCAGGCTTGACCCGAAGCTCGCCGACCTGCGCGACCGCCTCTACTCCGAAGCCCACACCGCCGACACGAAAGCCGGCGGTCTCTGCGCCGTGTGGGCGCAGCGCCTCGGACTCGCCGAAGGCACTGCCATCTGTGTCGGTGCCTTTGATGCGCACACCGGCGCTGTCGGCGCGGGCATCAAGGAAGGCACGTTGGTCAAAATTCTCGGCACCAGCACTTGCGACCTCATGGTTTCCCCCGTCAGCAAGTCGCTGGCGGACATCCCCGGAGTGTGCGGCATCGTGCACGGCAGCGTACTGCCGGGCTACTACGGCATCGAGGCCGGACAGAGCGCCGTGGGCGATCTATTTCTCTGGCTGGTGAACCACCTCGTGCCCGACAGCTACGGCGCGACCGTCGGCGAGAAATTCGTGAACATGGAAAAGGCCATGGAAGGCCGGAAACCCGGCGCGACAGGCCTGCTTGCGCTCGACTGGAACAACGGCAACCGCACCGTCCTCGTCGATGTGCGTCTCACCGGCCTGCTGCTGGGCCAGACCCTGCACACCGAGGCGCACGAGATCTACCGCGCCTACATCGAGGCCACCGCCTTTGGCGCCCTCACAATCATCAAGCGTGTCGAGGAATACGGCGTGAAAGTGGAGGAAGTCGTCAACACCGGCGGCCTATCCGTCAAGAATGCCACCCTCATGCAGATCTACGCCGACATCATCAACAAGCCGATGAAAGTCAGCCGGAGCGAGCAGACCTGCGCCCTCGGTGCCGCCATCTTCGGTGCCGTCGCCGCCGGATCCGGCACCTGGCGGGAGTTGCAATCCAAAGTCACCGCTATCCGCGAGAAGGTCTATTACCCCATTCCGGAGAACGTCGCGGTGTATGCCGAACTCTACGCACTCTACCGCGACATCCACGACGCCTTCGGCACCGCCGAGTGGAGCGGCAAGCTCCATCACGTCATGAAGAGGCTCCTCGACATCCGTGCGCGCTAGCCCGCGCCTCTGCCCCAAGGAGCGAGACTCTCCGAATCCGCCTTCCCATCCACGAAGCCCGTGAGCTTTCTTCGTTTATTTGGACTGCAAAAGTTGGGTGACTACGCAAACCGACAAGCACAACACACCAACGAAAAAACACACCTTTGATGGGCTGTTCAAACGCGACGCAATCGCGCTGCTTGCAGCGCGGTCGTAAGGCCGTCTAACTCACCCGCGAACGGGGCATCTCCCGTGGAACAGGGGCTTGGCTTAAAATGGGAAACTCAAAGCATCAGATCCACTCCTCTTCTTTCGGCCAACCGGATTGAGATGGGCTAGGCGAGTACGGCTTTCACCGGATGATGCTCTTCGACGCCGGTAAGGCGCTGGTCGAGGCCCTGGAACTTGAAGGTGAACTTGCGGTGATCGATGCCCATGAGCTGGAGGATCGTGGCGTTGAGATCGTTGATGTGGACGGGGTCTTTGGCGACGTTGTAGCTGAAGTCGTCTGTCTCACCGTATTCGATGCCGCCTTTCACGCCGCCGCCGGCCATCCACATGGTGAAGCAGCGCGGATGGTGGTCGCGGCCGTAGTTGTCCTTGCTTAGCGTGCCTTGTGAATAGACGGTGCGTCCGAATTCGCCGCCCCAGACGACGAGGGTGTCCTGGAGGAGGCCGCGTTGTTTCAAATCCATCACGAGAGCCGCGCAGGCGCGCTCGCTGTCTTCGACCTGGCCGCGTATGAGCTTGGGTAGGTTGTTGTGCTGGTCCCAGCCGCGATGCAGGATCTGCACCACGCGGGTGCCGCGCTCGATGAGGCGGCGGGCCATGATGGCGCTGTGGGTGAAGCTGCCGCTGCGGTTCACATCGGGGCCGTACATTTCCAGTGTGGCTTTGCTTTCCTTGCTGAGGTCGGTGAGCTCCGGCACGCTGCTTTGCATGCGGAAGGCCATCTCGTATTGGGCGATGCGGGTCTGAATCTCGGGATCGCCGATGCGGTCGTGATTGATCGTGTTCAGCTTGTTGAGCGCGTCGAGCATGGTGCGGCGGTCACCGGGATCGACTCCGGGCGGATTCTTCACATAGAGAACGGGATCACCCTGGCCGCGCAGGGCTACGCCGGTGTACTTCGTCGGCAGAAAGCCGCTGCTCCACATGCGTGTGAAGAGGGCCTGCGCCTGACTGGCGGCGGGGAAGGTGGGGGTGAAGACGACGAAGGAGGGCAGGTCGTTGCTAAGGCTGCCGAGACCGTAGGAAAGCCACGAGCCGATGCTGGGCTTCCCTGGCACCTCACTGCCGGTCATGACGAAGGTGCAGGCCGGGTCGTGATTGATGGCACTGGTGTGGACGCTTTTGATGACGGCGATCTCATCGACGATCTTCGCGGTGTGTGGCAGCAGTTCGCTCACATAGCGGCCGCAGTGGCCGTGCTGGGTGAATTTGAACATGCTCGGCGCCACGGGGAAGCGCGCCTGGCCGCTGGTCATGGTGGTGATGCGCTGGCCGTTGCGGATGCTGTCCGGAAGGTCCTTGTCATAATGCTGCTGGAGCTGCGGCTTGTGGTCCCACAGATCAAGCTGCGAGGGCGCACCGTTCATGTGCAGGTAGATGATGCGCTTGGCCTTCGGGGCGAAGTGAGGAAGGCCGGGCAGGGGAGGCTGCACGAGGGACGGATCGGCGTGGGCAAAGCGGTCGCCCAGCATGCTTGCGAGTGCGACGCCGCCCATGCGCAGGCCGGTGTGTCCGAAGAAATGGCGGCGGGTCTGGGCGCGGTGAAATTCGATGAAGGGGTCCATGCAAAGATATATACGAGGAGCGGAGCCCGGAGTTTGCGGAATGCCTATGGAGGAGGGACTCGCCGTGGGGACTTTGCGGGGAGTTTCAGTCTCCCCGCCACCAGGAGTTCCAGTCGGATTTCGGTGGTTTTTTGTCTTTGAGGGATTCCGGGTCCGGCGGAGTCTTCGGCGGGTTGGAGGCGTCCACAAAGGGGGCGGGCCTGGCATTCCATGGCGAGGAGTTGGGCGCCTTTGGCAGGATGGAGTTCTGAACGTGAGCCTGAGGGCGGAGTACGAACTGCCCGTCGGCGATGACCGGCGCAGGGTCCGAAGCAGGAGCGGATTCGGGATCCGATGGGGGCCAGGTGGATGCTGGCAGGCCGGCCAGGGGCGGGTCGAAAGAGGCCTCTCCGGGACTGGCGAGTTCGACCGTGATTTCCGGTACGTTCGCCGAGGACTCGGAATGGGCGACGGGGGCGGGTTCGGTATCGGCGGACTGAACAGGATCATTTGCCTGAACGGGGTCGCTTTCAGCATTGGGCTGGCCTACTTCGATGTGATCGGGAAAATTTCCTCCTTCAAACACGAAGCGGTTCGCCACAAAGGTGGATTCTGGCGGCGGGTTGGCCGGCGCGAGCGGAGTGAAGGGTGTTTCGGCTTTTTCGCTCAGCGCAGGCATGGGCTCGAAGTCAAGACCGCTCGGAGCGGGAAAGGCGGGGATGAATGGCGCGGCGGTGGCAGGCTGGTCGCTAGTTGTTGCTGCCGACGGCGGCACGGGTTCGGTCAGTTCGGCATAGCTTTCGTGCAGGCCGGCGGGCGGGGGCGTTTCGTCATCTGGCAGGAGGGAGAGGGGGACGTAGTTGTCCGGAGGTTCCGCCGCATCCGGGGTGTCGTCCTGGGCGGGGAGCTCCACGGAAGGGGCGGCGGCGTCCGCCTGGCTCTGCCGTTCCAGCCACTCGAGCACGAAGGCATCGGGTTGATGGGCGGGGGCCGGGGGCGGCGGCTCTTGAGGGGAAGGGCCGGGAGGCTGACGGCGAGCCCTCAAAAGGGCATACGCGGCGGCCCCCGCTCCGAGGACGACGGGCATTTTGCTGACGACGCGCAAGCCGAGGATGCCGCCGAGGGCTGTGGCACCGAGCATGGCGAGCGCCGAGGCGGTCGAGCCTGCGTTCGGGTTATGAGGAGTTTCGGTGCTCATCCTTGGATTACACAAAAGGCTATCCCGCCGCAGCCTTTGCGGCAAGGAACAAGAGAAACGTCTCCTCCTGGCAGCTTACTTGGTCGCGTCTCCGCCGCTGGCTGCACCCACGCCGGACTCCTCTGGAGGCAGGAAGGCTTTGAAGCGGTTCTTGTCGATGGCCTTCATGTAGGCCTCCATCGGAGTGACGTAGCCGTCGCGCAGCTTCTGCCAGATGGCTTCGTCCATGAACTGCATGCCCTGGGCCTTGCCGCCGATGATGACGTCGTAGAGCTTCTGGGTGGCACCTTCACGGATGATGGCGGCGACGGCGGAGTTGGCGACCATGATTTCGTTCACGGCGGCGCGGCCTTTGCCGTCCGACTTTTTCATGAGGAGCTGGGCGACGACGCCTTTGAGCGAGGCGGCGAGCATGGTGCGGACCTGGCTCTGCTGGTCGGAGGGGAAGACGTCGATGATACGGTCAACGGTCTTGCGGGCGTTGTTCGTGTGCAGGGTGCCGAAGACGAGCAGGCCGGTCTCGGCGGCGGTCAGCGCCAGGGAGATGGTTTCAAGGTCTCGCATTTCCCCGACGAGAACGATGTCGGCATCCTCACGCAGGGCGGCGCGGAGACCGTCGGCGAAGGAGGGGGTTTGGATGGGCACCTCACGCTGGGTGATGATGCTCTTCTTGTTGCGGTGAACGAACTCGATCGGCTCCTCGATCGTGATGATGTGGCGGCGGAAGTTGGTGTTGATGTAGTCCAGCAGGGCGGCGAGCGTGGTGGATTTTCCGGAACCGGTGGGGCCGGTGACGAGGACAAGGCCGCTGCGCAGGTGGCCGAAGTCGCGAACGACCTGCGGGATGCCGAGCTGTTCGAGGCTGGCGATCTTGGTGGGAATGATACGGAAGACCGCGCCGTAGCCGTGCTGCTGCCTCAGGTAGTTGCAGCGGAAGCGGTTATCGGCGTCCATTTCGTAGGCGAAGTCGAGATCGCCTTTTTCACGATAGCGCTCCCAAGCGCGGGGCTCGCAGATCTCGCGCATCATGGTTTCCATGAGACGCTCGTCGAGGATCTGGTCTGAGATGGGTGCGATGGCACCGTGGACGCGGACTTTTGGCGGCTGCTTCTGGCTGAGATGAAGGTCGGAGCCGCCGAGTTCGATGAGTTTGTGAAAGTATTGGTCAATGATTGGCATGACAGTGCTCTGGTTGCAGGTGGCTGGCTGGGGCGTCGTGCGGTCGGCTCAGGATTCGAAGTATTTTTTCATGAGCACCTTGTCTTCAGCACGGGACTCGCACTCCTCGCGGCTGATCTCGCCGGCGGCATACAGATTCCGCAGGGCGTCGTCCATGGTGACCATGCCGACGCTTTTGCCGGTCTGCATGACGCCGCCGAGCATGTAGGTCTTTCCTTCGCGGATGCAGTTGCCGACGGCGGGGGTGTTGACAAGGACTTCGAGCGCCATGACGCGGCCGTTACCGTCCATGCGGGGCACGAGCTGTTGGGAGAGAATGCCGCGCAGGGATTCGGAGACCATGATGCGGATCTGGTCCCGCTGGTCGATGGGGAAGACGTCGAGCACGCGGTCGAGCGTGCGGGCGGCGCTGCCGGTGTGCAGGGTGCCGAGCACAAGATGGCCCGTTTCCGCAGCGGTGATGGCCAGGGAGATGGTCTCGAGGTCGCGCATTTCACCGACCATGATCACATCCGGATCTTCACGCAGGGCGCCGCGCAGGGCGGCGGCGAAGGATTCGGTGTGCGTATGCACTTCGCGCTGGTTCACATGGCAACCTTTCGGATCAATGACGTATTCGATGGGGTCTTCGAGGGTGATGATGTGGTCGTGGCGCTCCTCGTTGATGGAATCGACCAGGGCGGCGAGGGTGGTGGACTTGCCGCAGCCGACGGGTCCGGTGACGAGGATCAGGCCGTTTTGGAAGCGCGTGAGGGTCTTCACCGTCTTCGGCAGTCCGAGTTCCTCCACCGAGGTGATCTTCGTCTTGATGACGCGGAACACCATGTCGATGCCGAGACGCTGCTGCACGACGGAGGAGCGAAAGCGGCCGAAATCCGGCGAGTAGGCGAAGTCCACATCCCCGCGCGCTTCGAGCTGCTTGATCTGGGGCTCTCCCAGGAAGCCGTAGGCGAGTCTGCGCGTGTCTTCAGCCGTCAGGATGGCCGCATTGTTCCAGATGGGCTGCAGATTGCCGTAGCGGCGCCAGGCAGGCTGGGCACCCGTGGCGAGGTGCAGATCGGACGCGTCGTACTCCATGCAGAAGCGCAGGTAGTCGTCAACGGAGCCTAAAACCGGGAGTTCGTCTTGAGGGGGTTGGTTGGGATCGGACATGAAAAGGGAAGGGCACTAGACCTCTTTTGAAGGGGAAGTGTTCGGGGAAAATTTATGTTTGAAGTAAGATTCAAAGATCTGGGTGGCTTGGTCGAGCATCTTACGACGCCCCAGTGCAATGGCGGGACCCAAGACGAACGACCAAAAAGTGCGATTCTTAGCGGCGGCGACCGGGATGTCACGTCCGTTGTTGGCGGAAACCGGCGAGCGCAGGCCCCGAATGACGATGATGCCCGCGACAAGCGCCCCTGAAAGCCACCAGATCCGATGCTTTTCAAAGCTGCGCCCAATCACCGCACGAGGGCTCCATTCCTCCGCCGCGAGGCGGCCATGATGGGCGAGGGCGACGCGAGCCGCCTGCAGGTCGTGCAATGCTTGTTCCTTGGCGTTCACTTGTTGTTTCCGGCGAGCCATTCGCGGTCCTGGCGCAGTTGTTGAAATGATTCTTCGAAAAGACGGAAGGAGCGGAGACGGGCCTTGAGACCGGCGAGGAGAAGCAGACCGAGAAAAAGGTGGATGCCGGCTCCCGCGAGCGAGACCTTCGTCCAATGCCATCCGCTCTTTTCCGCGACGATCCAGACCAGCGCGGGAGTAGCGAGCATCCAGCCGATGATCAGAGCCGTGAGTGAAAACATGAACAGCCCGGCCATGCCGGCCACCCGGGTTCCGGCCTCCTGCCCCTCGATGTGCAGGAGCCGACCGCGTGCTTCGATGTAGAGGGCGATGGAGCGCAGCAGTCCTGTCGCACTTGCGCGCTCCTCATGGCCGGTAGGCGTTCCCGAATTCATGAAGAGGAATCCGGAGAATCAACGACGCAGGATGTTTCCAATGATGAAGCCGACTCCAAAGGCCGCGAGCAGGGCCTGCAGGGGCTTCTCACGCGCAAATTTTTCCGCCTCTTGGCGGAAGTCGGCGCAGCGCTCGCGCGCATCATGAAAGGTCTGGTCGGCGAACTCGCGGAATTCCCCCGCTTTTTCACGCATGTCGGTGGCTTTTTGCTCCGCCGTGCTGCGGAACTGCTCGGCCCGGTTTTCAGCCGCTTTGCGCAACTCCTGCGCCTTCTGTGCGGCGGCGGTTCGCAGTTCCTCAGCCGCCTTCATGGCGCTGGCTTTCGCGGCTTGAAAAGGGTCGCTCGGTGAGGCGCTGCCGAAGTTCGCATCTGCGGTGGGATTCTCGTTCATTGCGTGATTTAGGTTACGGATCGAAATAACAGCACTCTCGCCGCCTTGGCGAGAGAAAAAGCACGGCGGGTGGCGTGACAAACCCCGAGTGTTGTCGCAGTTGATCGACGGAGGAATGCCGGAGGTGATTCTCGGAGTGTGGTGAAAATATTTTGCACCTTCTGCGCGTCCGCAGGGTTTTCGCTGGCGGCATCACCCGTCGTGCGGTGCCGGAAGGCGGCTTCACCCTCTTTTCTCTTCAGACATTAACTCCACTCAAACCAACCTACCATGAAGACTCTGTTGACCACATTTGGAATCGCCCTGCTTGCAGTGGCCGCCAGCGCTGAACCTCCGGCCAAAGGCGAAGGCGCCGGCAAGGGCAAAGGGCGTCCGCCGGAAGAAGTGATCGCCATCATGAAAAAGTACGACAAGAACGGCGACAAGAAGCTGGATGAAACGGAGCGCGCCGCCCTGACGCCGGAAGACAAGGCGGTCCTCGCGAAGTTCCGCGAAAAAATGGGCAAGGGCGGCCCTCCCGGAAAGGGCAAGGGCAGAGGCGAGCCAAAGTAATCTCCGCCTACCGGCTCTGACCGTCATTCAGCCCGCGCTTCCGCTTTCCGGCGGGGCGCGGGTTTTTTCGTTTCTTCGTTCGTGGAGGATTCCGCGGCGGTCAGCGCTCCGGCGCACTCAATTCCTCAGCGGGGAGATAGGCGGCTTTGAGATCGATTTTGAAACGCCAGGTGAGGACTTCCGCCGGCTGGTCGGCCGCCCGCTTGAAGCTGAGACTGACGACGCACTCCTCATGCCGCAGCCTGTAGGGGAACTTGAAGCGCACGGTCATGCCGGCGGGATCGTAAACGGCGGGGACTGTGCCGATGCCGCCAATGCGCATCTCGATGCTGTCCGGATCGACAGTGCCGACTTTCCGGAGGTTGGCCTCTATGAGCGGTGTCCGCTCGGTCACGGTTTCCTCGGGGCCTGGGCTCAGGACGACGAGCTGCTCACCCTGCGCGTTCTTTTTGTCGGCGACGAGGAACTTGTTCGAGGTGACGTCTCCACGTCCGCGGAAGTTGGTGGCGTACTTGAAGTTCGTGTCACTGTCTCCGTGGATGATGTAGCGGCCGAGTTCGCCGTTCGGCGTGTCCCAGGTAACTTTCTGGCCGTTGACGGTGACGAGCGATTCGTAGCCGATCTGAAGGCCGGTTTCCATGACCGACTGGTCATAGATGCCGAAGGGGTAGGCGAAGGAGGTGACTTTGATTTCGAGGTTCTTTTCAAGGAAATCCCGCGAGTCTTTGAACTCGCTGAGAATCCACAACTGGAAGTCTTCGTCGGTCTTGACCTTGGCCGGTCGTTTTTTGAGGCTGGCATGCGAGACGCTGTGGCTGCCGATCTCGCAGCCGTTCTTCATCATCTCCCTGATCTGCTCCCAGTCGAGGGAGCGGCCGCCGATGTTCACATAGTCCTTGTAGAGGTAAATGGTGAAAGGGAAGCCAAAGTCCCGCAGCACCGGGTAGGCGTAGGTGTACACGCCCTCCCAGCCGTCGTCCATGGTGATGACGATGGACTCTTCGGGGATGTTTTTTTCGCCGCGTTTCCAGGCCAGGACGTCGCTGAGCGGAATGACGGGGATGTTGGAATCCTTGATGGCCTGCATCTGTTCGCGAAACTTTGGGGCGGCAATGAGCATGGGACTGCCGCCGCGGTCGCGGAAGTCGTGGTAGCCGAGAATCGCCACCACCGAGGACTTGTTGAGTTCAAACTCCTGGCTGGCGGGGATTTCCAATTCGGCCGAGTCGGCCATGGCGGACTCCAGCAGCTTCTTTTCGATGGCCTGCTCCTCCTCGGTCAGCACCGGCTCGGGGGGCGGCGGCGGTTTCGGCGTCACGCCGCTCTGCTCGGCGAGCCGCCGCATCTTGTCCTCGATGCGTTTGCACCCGGAGAGGGGGGCGGCGGCGAGGAGGGCGAGGAGGAGGATCAGGGCTGGGATTCGGCGGGGCATCAGTTCGTGGACGGGCGCGGTTTTGTGATGAGGACACTCTTGAGGACGAGTGCGGGCTGCTTTTTATCCCCCACCGTGAGCCGCAGTGTTTCGCCGCGCTGGTCGGCGGTCAAGGCCAAGGTGCCAAGACGGAAGATGCGAAAGGCCCCGGCATCTTTCGTGACGCGGGAGGTTTCCATCGCCTTTTCGAGCGTTTGGCCGGCGAACTCCACGCGGATGGGCAGGGGTTCGGACAGTTCCGGCACGGCATAGTGAATGAGCACATCGTAGGTGCCGGCCTCCATCCCTCCGACCTGCCACTCGGCACTTGAGACTGCCGTGGTGACGGCTCCGTTTGGCGGGGGAGGCACGATGCGCGTGGCCAGCGCGGGTGTCAGAACGATGAGGGCGTCCTTGCGCTCGGCGGCGGGAGATGTGGGCATCGGGGCCGGCATCGGGAGCTGGCCGGCGGGGGACTGCTGGGCGGCGATGAGATCCAGGGCGCCGCCGCCGGCGATGACCTCCTGAATGCGGGCGATTTCCGCATCGTAGGCGGGCTGCTCGTCGGCGGTCGCGGCAGACCTGTGCCGCTGCAATTCCGTCAGGTACTTGCCGAGGAGAGGGATGTGCCTCGCGCTGAGTTCTTTTTGATAGATCGCCTCCATCTGCTGGAGACGGGTGACATGGCCCGCCGCAGGCGGTTCCTGCGCGTTGACCATCGCTGCGGCCGCGAAGAGAAACGTAAGGATGAGAAGCCGGGTCATGGCTTGCCTCCTCCCTTTGACTGCTCGGCACGCAGCGCCCACGCTCCGGGTGCCGTGTCTCGCGTCATGGCCTCTTTTTCGCGCTCGATGAGCGTGTCGATGATGGCTTTCTCGGTGGCGTTGCGCTTGATGTCGCGCGCAGGCGTGGCGACGGCGGCGAGGCCGTGCTGGACCAGGAGATTCTGATAGAGTCCGACCTCCGGAAGAAAGAGCAGCGCCGGGCGCGTGCCGTCCTTGTCCTTGTCCGCGCGGACGAGCAGGCGCAGCGGCTTGTCCCGCAGATAGCCGGCGGTGAACTCACGCGCGGCGCGTCCGATGGCCACCGCGTCCTCCTCGGCGATTTTGAAATGACCGGCGAGTCTGGCCACGGCGGGATCCGCCTCGTTCACAGGCGGGCAGCGGACCCACAGGAGACGGACGGGGAATTCGGCGCCGTCATGCACCACGGTAAAGCGGTCACCCGCAAGTGGATCGCCGTCGGCGAGGTGTGCATTGCTGATGTCCTCGAAGCCGTTGAGTCCGCTGGCGGCGGAGGTGATCGCCCGCAGGCCCACGGGGCCGGTGACACGGTCCAGAAGCTGGCGGACACGGCGTGACTCGGCTTCGACCTGGTCCTTCAGGTCCGGCTTGGAGGCCGCCAGTTTTTGCAGGTTCTCCAGGTGGTTCTCCGCCGCCGTCTGACGGGCGTCTTCGATGGCCTGGCGGAGGGTGGACGTGGCGGCCTTGAGGGTGTCCGCGTCGGCAGCGCTCCCAGCGACGGCGGCAGGCGCCTCCTCGCTGACCGGCACGAGGCGCAGGTTGCGGATGCGGATGAGGTTGGCGGGATAGCCGGTCGTGTTGTGAAGCCGCAGGGTCACCGGGCTGCTGGTGAAGTTCAGGGCGCTGACCCTCACGGTGGCAAAGGTCGTCTCGTCGGCGCTGCGTGAGATTTCGAAGGTGCGGCGGTTCTCGGTGGAGGCTCCGAGCACGGTGACTTCGTTGAATTCAAAAACCGCCGTCTTCTGCGGCTGGAGCTTGGAGGACGCGTAAATGCTGCCGGTGATGGGCGCATCGCTCATGTTCACTTCGAATTCGAGGTGGTAGGCCCCGGGAACGAGCCGGAAATTCATCCATTCCGCCCCGCTGCCGTTGGAGCGCCAGCCGCTGAGCGTCTCCCCGGATGCCTGCGCGGAGCCGGTCATCCGGGCCTGGGCCAGGGGCAGGGGCGTGGCCAGGCTGGAGACGGTGCCGGAATAAAGCGCCCGCAGTTGCTCGCGCCGTTGACGGATGGCATGCGCCTCCTCGTAGGCGCCGGTGGCGCTGGCTTCGACCTCCGCTCTTGCCAGCGCCCGCTCGTACTGCTCGGTCAGCAGTTGGGAATCGATCATGACCTGGCGCAGGAAAGCGGCGCGGGTCGTGGTCAGCGCGGCCGGTTCCGGCGTCGCCTGGGCATGCAGCCATCCGCAGAGGAGGGGCTGCAGGGCCAGGAGAAAAACTGTGGCGCGCCGGTTCATTATCGGGAGGCCGGAAGCAGTTCCAAAGCCAGGAGGTGCATGAGGTTGTTGGTGACCAGCGACTGGACGGTCAGGGTCAGCGTGCCGCTGCCGTCGCTGATTTTCAGCGTCCCTACATTCCGCTCCTCGGGACCTTTCAAGGTGGTTTCGATCGGCGTGGAGAGGCTGTAGCGCGCCTCCTGAATCAGCAGGCTCCCGCCCTCCGCGGCTCCGCAGCGATACTTGAGCACCACCTCGTAGCCCCCGGGTGGCAGGGAGGGCAGTTTCCAGGAGACCGACGCGCCGACAGCCGACCAGCCGACCAGGGAGCCGCCCTGGAGCCTGACTCCGTTCAGTTGTGCCTCTTCGACGGGCAGCTTGATGCGGTCCGGGAGCAGGGAGGTCTTCAGCGCCTGCTCGCGGGTTTGCATCAGCAGCAGTTCCTTGTCCAGACGGGCCAGCTCCGCCTGGAGGCGCTTGCGCTCGTCGCGGGCGGTGATGGCGCCATCGTAGTCCCGCGCCTCGGCGAACCGCCGTTCGAGTCCGCCCAGGGTGTTGATCTGCTGCTTCACCGGCGCCAGGATGCGTTCGATGAGATCCCGCTCATACAGCAGTCGGAGCTGGGCGATCTCGGCGCTCGATCCCGGGTCGTCGGCACGCGGCTCCTGCGACGGGGCCGGAAAGACAGCCCCCGCAAAAACGAATGCACATGCAAGAACGAGGCCGGGTTTCACACTTCGAGAATAGACAATGACAGGGTGGCGGGATGCTAGCCGCAGCCACCCGCGAAACAAGCCCGAACTCGCGCCCCGCCTTCGCTCTTGAATCCCTCATTGCAGATGGCATCCTGCGCCTTGCGTGACGAAACGGCCTTCTCTGAAATCACCCAACCCGCACAGGAGGTCATTCAATGCCCCTCGATGAAGCTGGCCTTGTCGGGGTGGTCCTGCGGATCTTCGGAACGATCTTCCTCGAATTCATGGTCTGGAGCCATATGGGGGATGTCCTCGGCTACCTGGGAGCCTGGACCGTCCGCATCGTCACCTTCGGCTACTGCAAGCCGGACCCGGAGAGCTGGGGCATGATTTTGCTGGGGTTCGTGGTGCTGGTGGCCCTCTGCGTCCTGGTCGGGCTCAGCAAGTAGGGGCGGGCACAGCTTGTTCACATATTCACAATTTGAATTGTGAAAATGATTAACAACTGTTAAACAAACACGTCTCGTCATGCCTTCTGCAAACCTGCGCCGACATCGCCACGAAACTCGCCACCGCCCCGCCGGCATCAAGAACCGGATGGACGTGCAGCGCAGTCTCTGGCTCCTGCGCATGAAGCGCTGGATCGGCGGGGTCGTCCTGGCGCCCGCCTGCCTCGTCACCGCCGTCACCCTCATCATCATGCTCTGGCGGGCGGTCACGCAGATGGGCTTCCTCAAGTCCGAGGAGTTCATCTTCTTCACTCTCGGCGGCGCGGTATGGGCCTTCGTCTATCTGGCCGGCATCCGCCCCGTCACGGCCTACGTGCTCGGTCATGAACTCAGCCACTATGTGACCGCGCGGCTTTTCGGCGGAAAGGTCTTCGACTGGAAGGTCAGCGCCGCCGGCGGCTATGTGGAGACAAACAAGTCGAACACCTGGATCACCCTCGCCCCCTACCTCATCCCCTTTTACACGCTGGTCGTCATGGCCGTCTTCGGCATCGCCAGTCTGGCGCTGGACATGCAGGAGTCGCACATGGTTCCCGTCTGGAAATGGACCGTCAATCTGAAGCTCATGCGGCTGCTCTACATCCTGATCGGCTTCAGTTGGTGCTTCCACGCCACCTACACCGTGAAGACCGTCCATGCCGAGCAGGGGGACCTGAAGTGCAACGGCGAGTTCTTCTCGATGATGCTCATCTTCCTCATCAACGCCTTCCTCCTCATCGGGCTGTTCCTGGCCGCCTCACCCGCGCCCGGACTGGGGGTCGGCGAAGTCATGCGCTGCTGGTGGTCCGTGTTCTCCACCATCTTCGGCTGGCTGGGCCGCCTGCTGTGGTGACGCGGCTGGACTTTGCCCGCATCTGTGTCAAATCGAGGCTCCATGCCTGATCCCGCCGACATCCTCTCCGTCACCCAGCTCACGCGGGAGATTCGCGAGGTGCTCGAGGGCCGCATCGGCAGCGTCTGGGTGGAGGGGGAGATCAGCAACCACCGCCTGCAGACCTCCGGCCACCAGTACTTCACCCTCAAAGACGCCGGCTCCCAGCTCTCCTGCGTTTTCTTCCGCGGCGCCGCCGCCCGCAGCCACGCCCGCATTCAGGATGGTGCGCTCATGCAGGTCCACGGCGAGATCAGCGTCTATGAGCCTCGCGGCCAGTATCAGATGATCGTCAAGCAGGTGCAGGCGAAGGGCAAAGGCTCCCTGCAGGAGCAGTTCGAGGCGCTGAAGCGCAAGCTGCATGGCGAAGGCCTCTTCGACGACGACATCAAGCAGCCCATCCCGCGCTTTCCCCGCGTCGTCGCCCTCGTCACCTCCCCCACCGGTGCGGCCATCCAGGACATGCTGAACATCCTCACCCGCCGCGCTCCCTGGCTGCGCGTGCTCGTCTTTCCCGTCCGCGTCCAGGGGCAGGGGGCCGAGCGTGAAATGGTCCGCGCCCTCGAAGTGCTCGGCGATGCCGAGTCATTCGGTCTTCCTGCGCCGGATACCATCGTCATCGGCCGCGGCGGCGGCAGCCTGGAAGACCTCTGGTGCTTCAATGAAGAGGTGCTCGCCCGCGCCATCGCCGCCTGTCCCATCCCCGTCATCTCCGCCGTCGGTCATGAAATCGACTTCACCATCGCCGACTTCGTCGCCGATCTCCGCGCCCCCACCCCCAGCGCCGCCGCCGAGCTCCTCGCCCCCGACGCCGCCGAGCTGCAGCGCCACTTTGAAAACATCGCGCGCACCCTCAAGACGCGCGTCGCCGCACGGCTCGACCATCACCAGCACATCCTCGAGCTCACCGCCAAAGGCCCGCTGCTCCACGCCCCCGAGCGTCTCCTCCAACAGGCCGAACAAGCCGCCGACGAGGCCGAATCCCGTCTCCGCGAGGCTCTGCGCGACCGCCTGCAACGGCTGACCGACGACCTCACCCAAAAGCAGCACGTCCTCAGCGCCCACCATCCCCGCGTCCTTCTCGCGGAAGTCTCGCATCGCACGGAGACCGTCTCGCAGCGCCTCCGGCAGGCCGTGGCGCATCGTTTGGAGCGGATCAGTGACCGTCTGGAATCACGCGGCGAGCTCCTCAAGCACATCGGCCCCGAGTCCGTCCTCTCCCGCGGCTTCTCCTACACCACACACGCCGATGGCGGCGTGATCAAAGACGCCGACGACGTGCGTGAGGGGGAGGAACTGCACACTCGGCTGGCCAGGGGGACGCTGCGCAGCGTGGCCCAATAAAAGCTCAAGCCCCCCGCTATCCCTCCCCGTTCGTCGTCCCCCTCATGGAGCAGGATCGGCCCGGTCCTGTGAAACAGGCTGCCTGCCTGTTTCACGACGGGAGGGAGAGTCAATGATTGAACACAAACTCCGCCGAGTTCAGCAGGCTCCAGAGCAGGTCTTCGATGCCTGCCCGGCGGCTGGCCGGGTCTTCTCCGATGGCTTTGCAGGCAATGGCCATTTCGTCGGCTTCGGGAAAACGTGAGAAGCAGGCGAGGTAAAGCTCTTCGACGATCTGCCCGGGCTTCAAATCGCTCCTGGCGAGGCGTTCCACGCGTCCCGCCTTGTCCGTCAGCATCTCCTGCAGCGTCGTCGAGTTCATGAGATGCAGCGCCTGCACGACGCTGGGCTTGGCGTCGCGCTCGCAGGGACACTCGGCGCTGGAATTCGGGCGGCCGAAGGCGTCCATGAACTGGCTGGCGAGCTTGTGGTTCCAGGTCTGCTTGGCCAGCGCGTCCGGCGGCAGGCCGGAGAAGGTCTCTTTGACTTCGGTGACCTGGCAGACGGCGTCCAGCAGCGTTTCGGCGGGCAGACGGCGGCGGTAGCTGCGGCTGTGATTTTTCACGTCGGCGAGGTTCGTCTCGTTCGGCAGGCTGCTGAGGCGGTAGGTCTGCGAGCGCATGATGGTGCGCATGAGGTGCTTCAAATCGTAGCCGTGCTGCACGAAGTCCTCCGCGAGCCAGTCGAGCAGCGGGCCGTTCGTGGGCGGGTTGGAGGCGCGGAAGTCATCCACGGGATCGACGATGCCGCGGCCCATGAAGCTGGACCACACGCGGTTCACGATGGCGTGCGCGAAGTACGGGTTCTTCGGGTTCGTCATCCACTCGGCCAGCACGGCGCGCGGGTCCTGCGTGTCGGCGATGGGGATTTCCTTGTCAGCCGGCGGGCGCGGTTTGAGCGAGGCCCTGGTGACGGGATGCTCGATGCCGGCCGCGCCGGGCGCGAACCACCAGCTCTCCGGCTCGCCGCTGATGGGCGCGGAGATGGCCTGGCCCTTGCGCTTCATCTGGGTGAAGAACGCGGCGAGCTGGTAGTAGTCGGTCATGTCCCATTTTTCGGTCGGGTGGTGGTGGCACTTCGCGCATTCCAGCCGGACGCCGAGGAAGATCTGGCCGACGAAGGTGGCGGCGTCGATGGGGACGCGTTTGTCACGCCAGATGGCGACGGGGCCGTCGTGGTGGGTGTTGCCCTCGGCGGTGAGGAGTTCGGTGACGAAGCGGTCCCAGGGCTTGTTCTCCCGAAAGCTCTTCCGTATCCACTGGTCGAGCAGATAGACAGGCTTCACGCCGACACGCGAAGGATTCGGACGGATGAGGTCGCCCCACTTGACGGCCCAATGGTCGGCCCATTCCGGCTTTTCGAGCAACTGATCGATCCACTGCTCATACTTCGACGGATTCTTGTCGGCGAGGAAGGCGCGGGCTTCTTCCACCGTCGGGAGCATGCCGACAGCGTCGAGCGAGGTGCGGCGGAGGAATTCGACGTCGCTGCTGGTGTCGCTGGGAAGGTGGCCGAGTTTTTGCAGGCGGGCATGGACGAAGGTGTCGATCTCATTTCGCACGGTGAGCTTCGCGTAGCTCTCCGGCGGCAAAATCTTGTCGGCGGGCACGGCGACGCGCGAGATGGCCACCTGTCCCATGTAGCGGGCCACAATGACCGTCTCGCCGCTTTCAGCGCTGGTTTTGACCCTTCCGTTTTCATCGACTGCGGCGATGGCTTTTTCCGAAGAGACGTAGTCGGTCAGCGCGGTGACGTCGCGGGTGGAGCCATCTTCGTACTTCGCCACGACCTTCAGGACCTGCTCCTCGTTCTTTTGATAGGTCTTCTCATCCGGCGTGATCTCGATGCCGGCGAGCGCCGGTTGATTCGGAGTTTCATAGGGCATGCCCTGGCGAATCCATTCCGCGATCGTTTTTGCGGATTCGGAGTCCGGCTCGAAACGCTGCCCGCCTTCGTGGTGGATGCGCACGGTCGCCTTTTGCAGGATCAGACTGTCCTCCGGCAGTGCCGGAAAGACACGGCGTCCGCGCGAGTCGTTCACAACCTCCCTGAAGTCGCTCTTTGGATCGAAGGCGAAGATGGAAAGCCGGAAGCCCGCCTGCCCGCTCGATTTCGCGTGGCATGAGCCGAGGTTGCAGCCGGCCTTCGTGAGGATGGGCAGAATGTCGCGGGTGTAGGAAAGGCTTCCCGACTGCCGCTCAGTGGCGGCGACGAGTTCGGTAATCTTCGACTTTTCATCGATCCTAACGACCTGACCGCTGTCGAGTGCGGCGAAGACGTTTTTGCCGTCCGCACTCATCGCCGCCGCATTGGGCAGGCCTTGCAGTGTTGTCAGCTTCTTCGCCTTGCCACTGGCGAAGGCGAGGCGGACGCCGTCATGGCTCTTCAAATCGGTGACACCGAACACCTCGCCGGACTCATTGAGATAGGTGAGGTTCGTGGCTTCGGGCGACCACATCAGCGCGTTCACGGGAGCGGATTTGTCACCAAGGAGCATGAGTTGCTCCTTGGTGGCGAGGTCCCAGACCTTGAGCTCCTTGTCCGCACTGCCGGTGGCCAGCCATTTGCCGTCAGGGGTGAAGGCGAGCGTCGTGACATGGCCCACATGCCCCTCGATCATCGCGACCTCGGCGAGCGTTTGCACATCCCAGACTCGTGCCAGATTGTCAGCGCTGCCGGTGGCGACCTGTTTGCCGTCGTGGCTGAGGGCGAGGCTCACGATATTGTCTGCATGCGCCTCGACGGTCTTCTGCGGCTTTGGCTCGCCGAGTTTCCAGCGGTGCAGCAGGCCTTGGATCCCCGCCGCGCCATCCGCGAGTATCAGCGTCTGCTTGTCCGCCAAGAACGCGAGTCCTGTGACGCGGCCTTCAAGCGGGGCGGTCAAGGTGTGCGCTGCTTTCCAGTCGGACGATTTCCACACCAGCACCGTCCGGTAGCCACCCGCCGCCAACAACGAGCCGTCCGCATTCCACGCCAGGGACTGAACCACGTCTTGGCGGCCTTCGATCGTTGCGACCACGGGGAAATCCTTCGCGGTGACATCCCGCACGATGACACGGTTTCCCGAGCCGGACGCAAGGAGTTTGCCGTCGGCGCTCAGGGCCAGCGCGGCGGCGGGCGTGTGGCCCGCCGGGAGGGCGGTCAGTTTTTCCGCCGGTGTCAATTCACCGAATTTCTTCAACGCCACTTCATCCCATACGGCGCCCTGGTTCACCCAGGCCTTGAGCAGATTGACCTGCTTTTCCGGCAGTTGTTTCTTCGGCGGCATGTGCGCGTCACCGTCGTCATTCAGCACGGAGATCATCGCGCTCTGCGCTGCATCGCCGGCCTTCAGTGCGGTGCCGTTGTCACCGCCTTCGAGGGCGAGATCGCGTGTCTCCAGGGACAGGCCGCCTTTTCTCTTGTCGGCGTTGTGACAGCTCAGGCACTGGGTTTTCAAGATTCCCATCGCCTGCGCCGGATGCACCTTGAGGACCGCCTCAGCCAGGAGCGAGGTGGGAAGCAGGGAGAGCAGGAGTGCATGGAGGAGTCGGGTCATGGGGGTAACACCTCTACGTTTCCGGCTGCGGACCTCTTGCCTTGCGGATTGAAACGACAAACGCCCGACCGTGGTGACGGGCGGGCGTTTGCAATGAAGTTTGAGTGCGGCGGATCAGTTCGAGCGGCCGAGGTAGGTGCCGTCTTCGGTCTTGATGCTGATCTTGTCACCGGGGCCGATGAAGAGGGGGACCTGCACACGCATGCCGGATTCCGTGATGGCTTCCTTGTACACGTTGTTGGCGGAGTCGCCCTTCACGCCTGCGGGGCTCTCGGTTACGGTCATGATGATGTTGGCAGGCAGTTCGATGCCGGCGACAACGTCGTCGGCAAAGACGACCAGGTACTTCTGTCCTTCAATGAGGTAGCCGATGGTCTTGGCGTCGAGCTTGTCCTCGCCGATGAGGACGTCTTCAAAGGTTTCGGGGTGGATGAAGTGATAGCCGTCGCCGTCCTTGTAGCTGAACTCGTGGTTGTCCTTGACGAGGTTGACCGATTCGAGGGATTCGTTCGAGGTCATGCGCAGGTTGTACATCTTGCCGATGGTGATGCTGCGGACGGACATCTGGACGAACGACGCCATGCGCGGAGGCGTTTTGAGTTCGGTGTCGGTGACGACACAAACGTCGTTGTTGTAGCGGACGGCGTGTCCCTTGCGGAGGTTGATGACGGGGGTGGCTGGCATAAGAGCGTGTCTCCATGGCGAGGCCCGGGTGTTTTGCAAGCGCCGGTTCGAGCAGGGGCTCGGCCGCGCTGGCACGTGGACGTGTTCACTCTGGCTGAGCGGGGTCACTTCGCCGAAGGGGCGGGCAGGTGCGCCGTCAAAAAAGCCGCGATTTCGTCCACCATGGGGATAAGCCACGGGTTGGATCCCCAGCAGCCATGCTTGCCGTCCTGCACGATGACAAGGCGGTTGGGAATGCCGAGTGCGTCGAGCCTCTTTCGCATCTCGACATATCGCTCTCCAGGGGTGTCGAATTCACCTTCGATGAAAAGCAGGGGCGGTGTTTTGGGACTCAGGTGGGTGATCGGGGAGGCGGCCTCGTAAACGGCCGGTTTCTCGGCGTAGGTGCCGCCAAAGAAGAGGAGTTGGCTCTTGATCGGGCTCGGCGCTTCTCTGGCACGAGTGGCCTGATCGACTCCCGCTCCCATGAGAACGGCGGCCTGCAGGGCGCTGCTTTGCTCCGCATTGCCACCCGTGCCTTCAAACCGGGCTGGATCGGATGTGGTCGCGACCATGCCCACGAGATGACCGCCGGCAGAACCGCCGACGGCGCCGATGCGTGAGGCGTCCAGCCTGTAGGCGGGCGCGTTCGCCCGCAGCCAGCGCACGGCCGCCTTGCAATCCTCGACCGCCCCGGGAAATGGCGCTTCCGTGGCCAGGCGATACTGGGAGGTCGCGACGACGAAGCCTCGGGCGGCCAACTGCATGGCGAAGGGGCGAAACGCCTCCTTGTTGCCACCGATCCACCCGCCGCCGTGTACGACAAGAGCACCCGGATGCGGTCCCTCGCCGGAAGGGACATAGAGATCGAGCTTCAAATCCCGCCCGCCGCCGCTGCCGAAGACGATGTTTTCATGAGCGGTGACGCCTTCCGGCAGTTTTGTGCTCGCTTTGGTTCGTGGCTCATCCTTGGCGATCTCGATGAAGCGTTGG
The DNA here is from genome assembly GCA_964452755.1 of uncultured Prosthecobacter sp. Taxonomy (GTDB): domain Bacteria; phylum Verrucomicrobiota; class Verrucomicrobiia; order Verrucomicrobiales; family Verrucomicrobiaceae; genus Prosthecobacter. Next base: position 61,841 of record CAYVQY010000009.1, read on the forward strand.
ACCGACACACCGGGCGCCCATTTTTCTTGTCCAAAAAGCGCTCCGGCAAGGGGAAGCGCCGCGAGGCAAATGCGGAGACCGAGTCGTGATCTGTTCATGGCGCGAGCGTAGGCATCATCCATCCCCAAGACAAGCTCCAGTGCGGCTATTCCATGCGCGCGGGGGCGGCGGATCAGAAATTCTTGTCGATGAGTAGTGAAGCTGAGCGCCGAGGATTCGGATGAAAGCCGTTCATCGCGGCGCGGATCTGCTTGGCACGGGCCACGCAGGCTTCCGCCTTCTGGAAATCACCGGACGCCTTGTAAACGGCGCCCAGATTGATGAAGGTCTGCGAGAGATCGGCGGGATCCATTTGGTTGTCCTTCAGGTTCTGCCGGATGGCGAGGGCGCGCTCATGCATGGCCTGGGCGCGGTCCACATCCATGTTGCTGTAGTAGAGGACGCCGAGGTTGTTGTAAACGGATGCCACGCGGGAGCTCTGCTCACCATCAATCTTTTGAAACGTCTGGAGCGCCTCCGTATAGTAGATCTCGGCCTTCTCGAACTGGCGGAGCTGCTTGAAGATCATCGCCAGATTGTTGCGAATGGTGGCCGCCTTATCCGTGTCGTCGAGTCCGTTGTCGGTGCTGATCTGCAGCGCCTTTTCGTAAAACTCAGCCGCCTTGTCCATGCGTCCCCAGCGGTCGTAAAGATGCGCGAGCAGCGAGTAGATGCCGGTCAGCAGGTCCGGATCCTGCCTGCGCAACTCCTGGGCACGGTAGAGGGCTTCGCGGTAGAGCGATTCCGCCTTGCGAAAGTCCCCCTCTTTTTGCCGCAGATCGGCCAGGACGCTAATCTGCTCGACCAATGCTCCGACCCGAACGGGATCGTGGTACGCCGAACGCCGTGCCTCCTCGACGCTGCGGGAGGCGGAGGCTATTTGGCGCTCCAGGGCAGTATCCACGGTTGGGGCTGTAGGGGTTTGCGGCGGAAGATGGTGCGGAGGCGTCAGCTCGCGTCGCGATAGGATTGGGCGAGATTGACGATGTTGTCGCGCGCCTGGGCCATCGTTTCGCGAGAGACACCGTTGGTTTCATACCAGTGGGTGTAGGCATGATTGTCGAACATGATGTCGAACTGGCTGACGAGGCGCTCGAAGACGGCGGCGATGCCGGTGTGATTGACGAGCGCAAGGCCGCTGGAGGCAAAGCCTTCGGGGGCGGTTTCAGCGACGCCAAGCTTCACCCCGGTCGGCACATAGCTGGCAAAATTGAGGCCTTTGCGGATCGCGGCCATGTTTTCCTCCACTTCCTTGGCTTTGACATCACCCCGGAAGAGGGCGCAGGCGGAAAGGTAAACGCCGTTCGTCCAGTCGATGGCGGCGGTGAAGTTGTCCTCGGAAAACGTTTCGCGGGCCACGTCTGGGAAATTGATGCGGACCTGACCTTCCTGGCCGGGGCCGCGCATCGGAGCGAAGGACGCGGTCAGGAAATGGTTGCCGGGGAAGGGCACCAGATTCGTCACATACTCGCTCAGATCAGTGTTGAGCTTGCCCGGGAAGCGCAGGGACGCCGTCACCGAACTCATAATGAGGGCGATGATGTGGTTCAGATCCATATAGTTCGGGCTGCGATGCAGCTTGGACTTGGCGATGCGGAAGAGCGCCTCGTTGTCCAGCAGCACGGCGGCGTCCGCGTTGTCGAGGATGCGCTGAAGGGTGAGAACCGCGTTGTAGGGCTCCACGGCGGAGTCGGAGATCAGCGGGGAGGGGACCACGGAAAAAGTAAAAATGCGCTTCTTCGGATAGGCCTGGCGAAGCCGCTCCAGGATCAGGGATCCGAGGCCGGAGCCGGAACCACCGCCGATGGAGTGGGTGAGGAGGAAGCCCTGAAGGGACTTGGTCTTTTCCACGGCCGCGTCGATCACGTTCATGATCTGGTCGATGATGCGTTCACCTTCGACGTTGTAGCCGCGCGCCCAGTTGTTTGCCGCCCCCGGAATCTTGCGGATGATGCTGCTTTCGTCGAAAAGCTGCGCCATGTCACCGCCCTCGATGCGGGCGATCACGCCGGGTTCGAGGTCCACCAGAATGGCGCGGGGGATGAACTTCCCGTCGCGCACCTTGTGGAAGAAGACCTCCATGTTGGCATTGTTATCGGCGTTGCTGCCCGGCTTGGGCGTGCCTGATTCGGTCAGTCCGTGCTCATTGAGCACAAGACGCCAAAAACGATCGGCGATTTGGTTGCCACATTGTCCGACATGAATGCTCAGAATCTCTCTCACGGTGTATCCTCCAAACTGTTTTGTTTACCCTGTTAATTGATGACGACTAGGCCCGGCGGCGGTCCACGAGGTCCCGGAGACTCACACCGGCGCGGCTTTCCTCCGAGGCTGACGATCCGCGCGGAATCTCCGCCGAGCTGTCCTGCACCTTGGCCTTGGCTCCGCTTTCCTCGGCGACCTGGTAGCTCTGGATGAGCTCCTGGGCGGAGGCGCGAAGCGCGTTGATCTGGTCTTCGGACATGCCCTCGTTGAGGTACCAGTTGGCGAAGGCCTTGCGCTGCCAGAGCTTGTCGAAGTTGTGACAGATCCGGTCCAGAACACGGGCGACCTCGGTGTTGTTGGCAAGGAGGACCATGCTCTTGCGGTGGGAGACTCCCGGCTGCTCCACATAGCCGATTTTGAAGGCGGTGGGAATCCAGTAGGTAAGCGGCAACTGCTCGCGCATGGCCGCCAGGGCGGCGTCGGCGAGGGGTTTGTCATCCATGATGCCGCGGTAGAGAACCGCCGTGGAAAGAAAACGCCCTTCCATCGGCGAACAGGCGGCAAAAACCGAGTCATTGTCAAAGAGACTGCGGATCATGTCTTCGACGCCCATTTCCTCGAACTTGCTGCGATCCGGCGGCGTCAACGGCGCAAACGCGCACATTAGGAAGTGCAGGGAAGGCTGGGGCACCAGATTGGTCAGCAGTTCGCGGAGGCTGATTTCAACCGTGAGGAAGCCGCTGAAGCGCATCGACGCCGTCAGTCCTGCGAGTGCTTCGGTGATGAGAAGGTTGAGATCGTCAACGGTAGGGCTCTCAATGTTCCATTTGCGATGAGCGAGTTCAAAGAGAGCCTCGTTGTCGAAAATGAGGCATGCGTCCGCGGCACGACGCAGGGTGTTCAGGGTGAATACCGTGTTGTAAGGCTCTGTGACCACGGAAGACACCTGGGGCGAGGGCAAAACAGCGCAGCTCAGCACCGGAAACTCCGGGTATTTTTCCTTGATCGACTCGATCACCAAAGCGCCAAGGCCGGAGCCTGAACCGCCGCCCGTCGCGTGGAGGACGATGATGCCGCCGACGTTGTCACACTTGTCGATCTCGGAATCGAGACGTCCCATCACCTCTGGGAGAACCTCGCGTCCGGCACCAAGATAGCCGACGGCAAAGTTGCCACCGGCCCCCTCGGTGCGGCTGATAAGATTGGCGGGATTGAACAGTGAACCTGAGGTGGACTTGACGTTGTCGATGACGCTGGGTTCCAGATCGACCATGATGGCTCGAGGGACGTAGCTTCCGGAGGTGGACTCGCCGAGCTTGCCAAAGAAAGCGCTCCAGTTCCCGGCCGGCGGCTGTCCTTGCGCGGTCTGACCTGACATCGGGTCGATGCCATGCTCCTGACAGATGGTTTTCCAAAACGAGGCGGCAATCTGATTGCCTGCCTGACCGATCGATATGACGATTGTATTATTGACCTTCATCAGCCTCTTTTTGGGTTAAACGGTTTGTGGTAATTGTTGTGTCATGGTCTCTGGTGAACAGTCGCGCGGGGCTTCACCGGATTTGATCCGGGAAACGACGTGCGGAGGGGCTGTGTCCGAGTCATCATCAATACTTTGGAGAGCCGTCTGCGTCCAAGCAAATTCGGTGTGGCCCTCCAATTTCCGCAGGACGTTTGATTCAGGAGTTTTCCTGTTCAAGCGGGAACTCATGGCTTGCTCTTCTCCTGTTTGACAGGCAGCGGGGATGCGGAGGACATTTCAGGCAGGGTTTCAATCCTGTTTTCCACATGCCCTTGTTTCATGCGGTCCAGTTCCTCCTGGGAAGGAAGAATCGCTCTGCGAATGATGACGGGTTCCTGGTTTGACGCTTTGAGGGCCGGGGGGGCTGGTGGTGTCTTCTTTGGCTGTTCGGTGATCCCGACTGACGGCGGGGGCGAATCCTCACTCTTCTTGAGCCCGGGACTTGCGGCGGTGACCTTCGGCATGTCTGCGGATTTCCCATCACTTGCCGGTGTGACTGTCGCAACCTTGTCGGCAAGGCCGTCTTTCTTTTCGCCGGCGGGAAGCTTCGAAGCCGCCGAGCCTGCCGGAGCGCGAGAGGCTTCCGTGACGTTGTTTTTCTTGACTACGGCCACTTGAACCGGGGCTGCGTTATCAGGCCTCGCGTCAGTTGCGGATTCTGTTTCGGAAACCAATTCAGGGCCTTCCGCCGCCGCAGGCGAGACCTCGTCCGTCTGCGACATGGAGGGGGCAGATTTCCCCCCGAGCAAGAACCAGGATCCAAAGCCGAGAACGATCACGGCTGCGGCTGACAATGCGGCCCATGGGAAGCTGCGCTGCTGATTCAGGGTCGAGCTGAAATCGTGCGCCTTTATTTTCTTCGCGCCGAATGGCGTCGCGTTGATTGGACCGTCTTCCAAATCGTCCGGCTGCCAATCCTCGTCGAAATCGGAAACCGCCCCAACGCTTTCCATTTCCTCCATCGCGACTGACTGCCCGCGAAGCCGGGTTGCGAGATCGACGGTCGGGGCGCTTAATGAAGCCTCAAACCGCGCAATGAATTCTGCGGGAGCCGGCGTTTTTCCGAAGTGTTTTGTGAGTGCCATGCACTCTCGGACATAGGTGGAAGCTGCCTCTGGGACGGATTCGGCAAACTGGGGTGCTCCACCGCTCTGACGCTCACCCGACAAAAGGTAGGCCGCTAGCGCTACAAATGACCTGTTCTTGAAGTCCCGGTCCAAGAGATGCTCCTCCTGCTGCGTTCCGTGTTGCATGTCCGTATCCACCAAGAGCGGCTCGTAAAGGCTGCGCATGGTCATGTGCGGGCGGAGTTTGACCAGAAATTTTGGCCAGGCGTCAAGACGCTTCTGCATGAGGCGTTCCAGCTCACGGGTGAGGAGCGGGCCATGCTTGCCCACTCGAAGCAGGATGTTGGAGGGGTGCAGATCGACCCTTTGAACGCCGCATTCGACGGCCTGCTCCAAGCCTGCACAAACCTGACGCATCAGGACCAAAACCTCGGCAGGATTCAACGTGACCCGCTCCGCCATCAGTCGGCTGAGGGCAAATCCCGGCTCTCGCTCCTCCGTGAGGAAGGTCCAGTCGGGACTCTCCCATAGGCTGAGAGAGCGCAAAATGTTCGGGTGCTTCTCCGGGTTGAAGCGCCACATCTGTAGCGGTACCGCCTCATAACGGCTTTTTTCAACGATGCGCGAGGGGGGCAGCAGGTGCACCATCACGGGTTGCTCGGCTTTGACGTTAACCGCCGAAATCGAGAATGGATAACGCCTGGCGTAGTCGGCATGCTCGACATGAAAACGCGTTCCCAGAATGTTTTCGACGGGCACGTTTTCGAGGAGCAGGTCCTGTAGCTGGGATTCCGGCATCAGGGCGGCAATGACCACCAGATGCTTGCGGAGGTTTCGTCCTTGGATCGTGCTCGAAAGCGCACTGAATGCCTCCCGGACGTCGTCCCTCAACTTCTCCACTGATGTCGGCCCATTCTCAGGATCGGAAAGAGAGGAGCGCATGGTCGTGCGCAGACTCATGGGGAGCTGTGTCAGTGCCGGAAACCGGTCCGGGTTTTCACCATTGTAGGACTCCCCGGTCAGCAGCAAAAACAAAAGACGGCAGGCCTCGACCACCAGGCGCCCCCCTGACCGCACCTCTTCGCTTACTTCCGGCTTGGACAAGCCGTAGTCCACGACGCGCAATTGCAAAAACGTATCTTCCAGCGTTGTGACCAGTACTCTGTCAATGTGCAGGCCGGAAACCAGGCGCTTATGGCCTTTCAACTGCAGGAGGTCATCCAGCAATTGGAAGACCAGCGCCAGCGCCGTGGGTGCCGACATTGCTCCGCGACGCTTCACATAGTGATCAACAAACTCCCCATCGTTGAGATTACTCGTGTAATAAACGAGGCCTTCATCCTCCCCCAACTCCAGGATTCGCATGAAGGTGGAATTACGGATATCAGACGCCTGACGTGCACGGTCGAAAGCAGACTTCTTCGCAGCGGCGTCGAGCGAGCCCCCTCCCCGCAAGACATGCAGCTCTACCAGGCGTCGTATGCGATTGTCAAAAGCCAGAAAAACCACCTCGTCCTTGGAGCGCTCCAATTCCACAGGAGCACCGTTGGCGCTGTGTGCCATCGACAAGTTGCCGAACTGTTGGAGATCCTCGACCATATGGTGAATTGGGGATTGGATAGGGATAGAAGGCCTTGGTTCGCTTGAATGGCGAGGATGTCACCACTCATTTTCTCGATTCTAAGGGTTGAAGCTCAAAAACGCAAAAAGATTCTCAAAAATCTAGTAAATTTATAATCTTCATTTGAGCTTCCCCAACCACTCTTCCATATCGAAAGTGTTAAATGTATGAATATTATATTTAATTGAGTGAATCGCTTGGTGAGGATGATGAACTTGAACGGGAAAACATCAAAGCCACTAAAAACCAACGCATTACATTTCAGGCTCCGATGTGGTCTCATCCCTGCCGCTAACGGCCACAATGGCCTCAAGACGAGCCTTGTCGGTATCGCTCCAATTAAAGGTGGCATCTGTGAGAGCAGCGAGGGCTGCATCTCGTATTTCATTAGCATTTGCTGAGCCAGGATACGAAAGTTCTTCCCATAAGGTGATAGCCCCTCTGTTGACGCGCTCCAGCAGTAGTTTTGCGACCCGCATCCGCATTTCGACATCCTCAGGAGGGTCCAGGTGCAACCAGACCAGGAGTTTGATGTATTCGGAACTGTCATGAGGCAACCCTTCCGTGTGCCCGAGAAGGATTTTCTCGCTCTCACGCCAGGTGCCGGTTTTTGCCGCCTTTTGCTGTGCTGCGAAATTCGCCATGTCCTCTTCCATGCGTCTGAGGTTCTCCCGACGCCAAGCTTCCATTTCAGCCGGACTTTTAAACGAAGTTGTCAACGACGAGGCTACCCCGCCGGGCATGGCTGCTCTGCCGCCAAAAGAGACGAGTCTGCCGATGATCTGCTGCGGGAGGAGCAGAATGGTAAGTGCCATGGCCAAGGCACCGCATGTCCAGCCGAGCATGAAAAGGGCGCGGCCTCGGCTCAGGGCCCTCGGCTTTCCGGGTATCGGAACAATTTCAGGATGAGTTCGATGAGGTGCCTCCGGGGTTGGCGCGGGTGTTTCCCGATCACCTACAGGTTGAGCGCGAGCTTCTTTTTTTGGTTCCTGCTTCACCGCCTCCTGAAGTGTGGCGGCACTCATGGCCATATCCCACCAGCATCTCGGCACAATCGCCTGATAGCTTTCTCCCCCCTCCAAGCCGGGTCGCACTTGTTCGGCTAGCTTTGCAAGCGCACGCCGCTCCTGCTCGGTTTCCCATTGCCAGGGGGTTTTAGGTCGCCGTAGACGCACATCCCAAAAATCCCTTTCTTCCTGGGATGCGCTGCAGACGACACGTCCCACGGCCAGCCACCTCCGTGCATCCGCTACGGCTTCGGCGTGCTCCTCCTTGACCAGGGGCTGTGCGGCCTGAAAAAGCTGTTCCGCCCTCGAAAGCCGCGTCACGGCGAGGGTTGCGGCCAGGGCCAGCATGACTTCCACCGCACAGGCGCTCTTGCATGCATGCGAAGCGACCAGCGCGTCCGCCAGACGTGAAAGACGGTGCGTTTCCCCCCGTGCGGCCCATCGGGAAGCCACCATGCAGGTGATTGCCACCTGCCCGGTGCCCATCTCGATGATCAAATCCGGAATTCTGGCGAGCTCGGCCAGGAGGTCCTCGTCCTCTTCAAATAGATCGGCGAGGACCGGGCTGGCGGCCGCAGCCCACTCGGGTTTTGCAAAAGCCTGCCCGCAAAATGCGTCAAAGTGCTCCGCCACCGCGACCTTGACCATGATCGCCTTCGAGAGTTCCAGCGCGGAAGGGTGAAGTTCAGGTGGAAGCTCTGTGGCGATCACCTGTGCCATCCGCTCCGCCATGGCGCGGCGCTCATCCGTGATGTCACTCGCGGACGACTGCTCGCTGCCTGCGGGAGTCTTGTGGGAGGACTTGGTGGCGCTCGTTACCATGCTGAGCGCCATTCATAAGACGTATCACGCGGGATGCAACGTGCGCATCATTCATAAATCATGCGAAGATCTCCTTCGCCACGGTGCCGTAAACATCCGTCAGGCGGAAGTCGCGGCCCGCGTAGCGGTAGGTCAGGCGTTCGTGGTCGAGTCCCATCAGCGCCAGCACGGTGGCGTGCCAGTCGTGAATGTGCATCTTGTTCAAGACAGCCTCGTAACCGTAGTCATCGGTCATGCCGTAGTTCATGCCGCCTTTCACACCGCCGCCGGTCATCCACATGGTGAAGCCCTTGTTGTTGTGGTCGCGACCGTCGTCGCCCTGGGAGTGCGGAGTGCGTCCGAATTCACCGCCCCAGATCACCAGCGTGTCCTTGAGCAGGCCGCGGGACTTGAGATCCGCCAGCAGCCCGGCCACAGGTTTGTCCACCTGATTGCAGTTGCGTTCCAGTCCAGCTTTGAGATTGAAGTGCTGGTCCCAGTTGCCGTGCGTTATCTCGATGAATCGCACACCCGCCTCGACGAATTTTCGCGCCATGAGGCACTGTTTGCCAAAGGTATCCGTTTCACCGTCGCCGATGCCGTAAAGCGCCTTTGTGGCCTCGGTTTCCTTGGTTAAATCCATCACCTTTGGTACTTCGGCCTGCATGCGGAAGGCGAGTTCATACGACTCGATCACGCCCTCCACCTCCGGACTCACACCGCCGCCCTGCTGCATCGTGGACTTGTTGAGAGACTGCACCAGATCGAGCTGGGCGCGCTGCGCGTCCGTCGAGAAGCGGCTGTTTTTGATGTTGGCCACAGTGGCCTGGTCCATTCCGCCGCCGAAGCGCCGGGCGGCCGCACCGCCCAGGCCGGGAATGCCGGGACCGCCTACCTTGGTGCCCTGGTAGATGGCCGGGAGGAAGGCGCTGCCAAAGGTGCGCGTCGCATTGCCAGGCGGATTGATCGTCACAAAGCCCGGCAGATTTTGATTCTGCGTGCCAAGACCGTACAGCGTCCACGCGCCGAGCGACGGCCGCACGAACTGCGTTGTTCCAGTATGCAACTGCGTGAAAGCCTGCGGATGCGCCGGCAGATCGGTCGCCATCGAGTTGAGCATGCAAAGGTCGTCCGCATGCTTTGCCAGATTCGGCCAGAGTTCGGAGATCCACATGCCGCTGCGACCGTGCCGGGAGAATTTCCACTGCGAGGGCATCAGTGTGGCCTTGCCGTAGCGGCCGGCGGCGGCGGGGGCCTGCTTGCCGGCGTCTGCGATGAGCTTCGGCTTGTAGTCAAAGGTGTCCACATGCGAGGGAGCGCCCTGCATGCAGAGGAAGATGACATGTTTTGCCCGCTGGGTGAAATGCGGCTGCTTGGGGGACAGGGGACCTGCTGTGGCGCTGCCGCGAAGGGCCTGCTGCTGCGCCAGCGCGGCAAAGGCCAGGTAGCCGAAGCCGCTGCTGGAGGTCTTCAAAAACTCACGTCGGGACGGGTATACGGTGTTCATGATCTTGGAGGTTAAAAGTGTGTTCAGTTCAGATGGCGGAATTCAGCGCTGGCAAAGAGTCCCTGGCAGAATGCCGAGAGCGCCAAGCCTTGGATTTGATCCTTCGAAATGCTTTTGTCTTTCGCCGCCTCCTGCGGGAAGCGCGTCCAGAAGTTGGCGATCGCCTGCTTCTCTGTGGCCGACGGTTCACGGCCAAAGGCGAGTTGATAGGCGTAGCTGAGGCGCTCCTGAGGTCCTCCTCCGAACTTCGCGATGCGCTGGGCAAAGGCGTCCGCCATGGCCTGCACCTGGCCGTTGTTCATGAGAAACAGACTTTGTGAGGGCACGTTGGTCGTTTCGCGATCGCCATTGACGAGGCTGGCGTCTGGGAAGTCGAACACGGAGAGAAATTCGGGAATTTGATCTCGGATGATCGGCAGATAGATCGATCGCTGATTCTGGGGCTTCGAATTCACCTCCCGCAGAAGCTCGATGAGTCCGGTCCGGCCTTCGCCGACACGGGCGACGGGTGATCCATCCACGGGGTAGTAATTGATCACTCCCGCCACCGCCAACATCGCATCGCGAATCGCCTCCGCATCCAGGCGGCGCTGGCTCATGCGCCAGTGATACTTGTTGTCGGGATCGACCGCGTAGTTTGCCGCGTCATGCGTGGATCCCATCTGGTAGGAGCGGCTCAGCATGATCTCGCGGATGAGGTTTTTGATCGACCAGCCGTTGTCCATGAAGCTCACGGCCAGGTGGTCGAGGAGTTCGGGATGCGTCGGCTTCTGGCCCATGGTTCCAAAGTTGTCCGGGGTGGTGACAAGGCCGCTGCCCATGAGCTTCAGCCAGACACGGTTGGCCATCACCCGTGCCGTGAGCGGATTGTCCTTGGATGCGATCCAGTAGGCCAGGTCGAGTCGTCCGCTGCCGCTCTCCGGGCTGATGTTCAGCGGCTCGTTCTTGGCGCAAAGAACTTCGACCAAGCCGCGCGGCACGACCTCGCCCGGCTGCTTGAGGTCGCCGCGTACGAGAAGCGGGCTGTTGATGGGGCGGTCACGATCCAGCACGCCCATCGCCAGTGTGCGCGGCGTGCCGTCGTCATAAAAGAGATCGAGATCAGCCTTCATCGCATCGGCCCTGTCCTCGGAGCTTCTAACACGCAGGAAATTTGCGGCACTCTGACTGTTCCGGTTTGCCATGGTCTGGCTGCGCACCTCCTCGCGAATCCTGTCCGCAGCGTCGCTTGCTTCGGCGTAGCGTTTTTTCAACAGCGCGACCTCGGTGTCCGAGAGTTTTGCCAGAGCGCTGACTTGGTCCGCTGTGCGATCAAGTTCGATCAACGTGCCCGGGTTGGCGTTCTGCAGTTGACCGTAGGTGCCGTAGAGCGTCTCGCTGCTCAGGAAGATGCCCGCTAGTGCGTAATAGTCGCGCTGCGTCACTGGATCGAACTTGTGATCGTGGCAGCGGGCGCAGGCCAGCGTCAGGCCCAGCATCGACTGTGACATCGCGTCGATCTGCTCATCGACCAGATCCACGGCAAACTGGCGCCTGTCGCGCTGGTTGTGTCCCTTGGAGCCGACCGCAAGAAACCCTGTGGCGACGATCTTGTCGGCCTGGTCGCGCTTATTCTCAAACTTCATCAAATCACCCGCGATCTGCTCCTTGAGAAACTGGTCGTAGGGCTTGTCCTTTTTGAATGACTCCACCACGTAGTCGCGGTAGCGCCACGCATGCGGGTAGAGCACGTTCACCTCCTTGCCGCTACTCTCCGCGTAGCGCGCCACATCCAGCCAATGCCGTGCCCAGCGCTCTCCGTAGCGTTCGGAGTCGAGATACATGTCGATCACGCGCTTCACGGCGTCGGGAGATGGGTCCGCGGCAAAAGCCTTCACCTCGTCCGGCGTCGGCGGCAGTCCCGTCAGGTCAAAGGCGATGCGGCGGATCAGTGTGGGTCGGTCGGCGTCACGCACTGGACGCACGCCGTTCGCCTCCATTCCGGCCAGGATGAACTGGTCAATCTGCGTTTTGGCCCAGCCTTCCGTCTTCACCTGCGGGGGCGTCTGCTTCACAGGCTTCTGGAAGGACCAGTGCTTGCGCCCCTCGTCCATGTCGATGACGCGCCTGCCGCCGCTTGCATTGGCCACCGTCGCTGTTCTCGGGTCGGGTGCCCCCATTTCGATCCACTTCTTAAAGTTGGCGATCACGTCGTCCGGCAGCTTTTGCTTTGGCGGCATCTGCATGTCTTCGTTCTTCCAGGTCATGGCTTCATAGACCGTGCTCTCCGCGATGTTGCCCGGCGTCACGCCGGGATGGCCGGACTCGCCGCCCAGCAGCGTTGCCTGCCGCGTGTCCAGTGTCAGCCCGCCCTTGATCTTGTTCGCTTCTTCCGAGTGGCACTTGTAGCAGTGCTCGATCAGCACCGGTCGGATGTTCTTCTCGAAGAAGTTCAGATGATCCGGTGTCAGACCGGCATGGTCGTTCTCGACCGAATCTGCGGCGCCGAGCGAGGCGGCGGAAAAGAAGAAGAGCCAGGGGATGAAGTGCTTCATGGAGGAGTTCAAAGTGGTTTGAGCCTCCAACCAGAAGATTCGGGTAAAGTTTCAGAGGTCGTCCCTCCGCCTCCGCTACTTTTTGACCAGCTCGACGCCTTGCAGCCTGAACAACTGCTCCCGTTCAGGGACTTCGATCGCGTTGATGCGCAGGCGGTGGATGCCCGGCTTGGCGATCTCGACTTCACCGATGATGCAGGACTTGAACTGCTTCGCGCTGCCAGTGCGCACGACGCTGGTTCGCAATGTCTTGCCGCCGAGAATCACCTCGTAAACGCCTTCGCGCTGGGAGGCCGAGGCTTGCCGGACCGCAATCTCATAGGTGCCAGGCTGGTCGAATTTTAAAAACCAGGAAGCCCAGTCGCCGGCGTTGATCCAATTGACGAGAACGTCCCCCAGAAGGTCCATGCCTCCGAGTTTGGGAAACTCTGCTGCGGTTGCTGGCACGGTCGTGTTGTCAGTGACGGCCACTACTTTCTCCAGCGCGGCGTTGATGCCCTTGCTGATGGCTTCGGCCTGCGCTTTGCGCTTCGGCTCGCGGACGGCGAGGGCGTCGAAGAACGCGATGGCTTCGGGCGCGGTGATTCGGCTCATGGCCGCCATGGCCTGGTCTTTTTCGCGGGCGTCCTTGGAGGCTTCATGAAGCCGCTTGATCTGCAAGAAGAGGTCGGCCTGGGCCAGTTCACCGCTTTGCATGCACAATTGCGTGGCGGCCGTCAGAATGAGAACGCGACAAGCCGGATCGTCTTCTCGAGCAAGCCTTGCCGCAAGTGAGGGAAGGGGATCATTGGCCGGCCACCGGGCCATGGCCGAGAGGGCGGCCCTTCGCACGCTGATCGAGGGGTCGTTGATGGCTTTGACGATCACGTCGAGAGCATTCCCTCCCCCGACACGACCCAGGACCTGGAGCAGCAGGGCGCGGTCTGATTCGCTGCCGGAACTCCCGCGGTAGGCGGCGATGACGCTGTCTCCGGCCTTCATGCGGTCTCCCTGGTTTTCGACCGCCGAGACGGCTGCCTGCTCGGCAAAGTCGGCCTCTTTCTCCGGCACGCCGCTAAGTTGTTCGAGTAGCTTCTCCAGATCCGCATAATCTTTCGTGATGAATCCAAGCGCCGTCCATGCGGCGCGGCGGACGTTCGCATCCGCATCATGAACGAGAGGCAAGATGATGGGGAAGGTGCCGGCGGTCTCTCGCAGACCGACAACCTTGACCAGATTGGCGCGCGCCATCGGGTGCTTGGTCTGGCCGAGCTGATCGATGAGCATCTGATCAATCGCTTCACCTCCGTCCACCTGGTTGAGCGCCTGGGCCGCCGCCGCGGACGATTTCGGATTTTCCAGATAGTCAAAAAGCAGTCGCATGTCCAGCTCGCTGACCTCCGGCTTGTCGGTGCTCAGAATGTCCGCAAAACGTTGCTGCCGGCCCGCCTCACGGGAGTGCTCGATGAAGCGCTTCACGCCGAGACCGCCAATGACGATCACCAGGAACGGGATCGTGACCGCCGCCCACTTTGGGAAGCCTGCCTTCGCAGGGCGGGGGAGCGGGGCGGGCAGTGTTGAGGCCGGCGCACCGGTGACCAGGCGTGCGGAGGCGGTTCCCGTGGCTGCGGTGAGGAGTTGTTTGGTGCCGCTGCCCGGGGACGGTGCCGCAGCCGCCTGCTCATTGTTTTCCTGATACACCTGCAACGCCTCGGCGATGGACGCCGGACGTTCTTCGGGAACGCGATTGATCAGCCACTCCACCCACTGAGCGATGTGGACGGGCACGTCGGGACGCAGGGAACTCAGCGGCTGGGTGCGGTGGTAGAGGTGCGCCACCATCACCTGCGGCATGGTGTCGCCGTTGAACGGATACTTTTGTGTCAGCGCGTAGTAAAAAATGCAGCCCAGTGCATAGACGTCCGTCCGCGCATCGACATCGGCGCGCTCGAACTGCTCCGGAGCCATGAAATGCACGGAGCCGAACATGGCCCCGTCGTCATCAGTGTCCTGCTGGACGGGGGTTTTAGCGGTTTTTGCCAGGCCGAAGTCCAGGATTTTAATTTGAAAGCGTCCGGCGGCTAGCCACGACACCATGAGATTGCCGGGCTTCAGATCGAGGTGAATGATGCCCTGCTCGTGCGCCGCAGCCATGCCTTCCAGTGTCTGCTTCACCAGGGAATCGAAATCCTCGAGGGTCAGGGCTCCTCGCATGATGATGTCCTCCAGCGTCTCCCCCTTCACCAGTTCCATCACGATGAAACCGCCCTCGTCATCCACCCCGGCATCGTGAACGGTGACAATGTTCGGATGCTGCAGCTGCGACTGCTGCTGGGCCTCCCTGATCAGCACCTCCACGCCACCGCCAAAATCCTCGGCCTTGTCCGCCCGGATACGCTTCACGGCGACTTCCCGACCGAGTTGCCGGTCACGGGCCTTGAAAACAGTGCCCAATCCGCCTTCGGCGATGGGGGCGAGGAGTTCGTAGCGCTCGTTCATTTGGGTTCGGACGCTGGCACTTTCAGCCATTCTCGCAATGAAACTTTCGCTCGTTTCTTCACCTGTGCTAATTTAAGCGTTTTCCGACATGCCTATTCTCAGCGTTCAAGACCTCAAAGTTCATTTCCCCGTCCGTGGCGGCTGGTTTGGTCGTGCTCGTGATGTCATCAAGGCCGTGGACAAGATCAGCTTCGATGTCGGGGAGGGGGCCACCGTCGGTCTGGTGGGTGAAAGCGGCAGCGGCAAGTCCACCGTGGCCCGCGCCCTTCTCAAACTCACCGCCGCTACGGGCAGTGTGAAGTACAACGGCCGCGAAATCCTGTCCCTGTCCGAGAACGAATTTCGCCCGCTGCGCAAGGAGATGCAGATGGTCTTTCAGGATCCGATCGGCTCCCTCAACCCGCGCATGACCGTGGAAGCCATCCTCGGCGAGCCGTTGCAGATTCATTTTCAGGACATGAGCCGCAGTCAGCGCCGCGAGATCGCCGCGACACTGCTCACGAAGGTGGGGCTCCCGGAAGATGCATTGCAGCGCTATCCGCATGAATTCAGCGGCGGCCAGCGCCAGCGCATCGGCATCGCGCGCGCTCTCGCCGTGCGTCCGAAATTTCTCATCTGTGACGAACCGGTCAGCGCCCTCGATGTCAGCGTCCAGGCGCAGATTCTGAATCTGCTTAAGGACCTGCAGCGCGAGTTTCAACTCACCCTTCTCTTCATCGCACATGATCTTGCCGTGGTCCGTCACATGAGCGACCGCATCGTCGTGATGCATCACGGAAAAATTGTCGAACAGGGGGACGCGGATGAAGTCTGCGAGAACCCGCGCCATGACTACACGCAGACACTGCTCGACGCCGTGCCCGTGCTCGCTTGAAAACCATTTTCCGCCTCAATGACTCCGCTCTTCAAAAAATTCATCGGCATGAACTGGCTCCTCGTGCTGAACGTGGCGGGCCTCGTCGTGTTCGGGGTTTACGCCATCTTCAACGCTTCCGCCTACAAGGAGGAGGCTGAGCTGGCCCTCAAATGGCGGGACCAGATCCGCTGGGCGCTGCTCGGTCTGCCGTTCTTTTTCATCGCCTCATTGATCGACTACAAATGGGTGCGCTGGGCCTGCTTCCCGATGTACCTCGCCGGGATCGGCGGACTCGTGGCCGTGTTGATGATCGGAGTCGAGATCGGTGGGAACAAGGCGTGGATCAAAGTCGGTTCCCAGATGGTGCAGCCGTCGCAGTTCGCCATCATGGCGGGCATCCTGATTCTGGCGGTCATTTTTGGCGAGCTGCCGCGGCTGTTGCCTGTTTTTCGGCGTCCCTGGCTGCGCATCATGCTGGCGGGTCTGATTGCCGGCGTGCCTGCGGTCATGGTCATCAAGGAGGACTTGGGTTCCGGGTTGGTCTGGGGCCCGGTTTTCCTCTCCATGATGCTCGTGGGCAGCATCCCGTTCCGTTACCTCATCACTCTCATGCTGTGCGTGTTCAGCGTTGTTCCTCTGGTTTATGTCTTTGCCTTGAAGCCCTATCAGCAGGCCCGCATCAACTCCACCTGGTATATGATGACGAATCAGATGCACAAGGTGGACCTGCAGAAGGAGGGGTGGGTGGCCAAGCATCTGCAAATCGCGGTTTCGACCGGCGGATTGGAAGGGAAGGGGCCGGAGTCGAAAAAGGTCCCGGATCAGGCCTCCATCCACCGCACCTTCTTCCCGCACGAGTCTATCAATGACTTTATCTTTGGCGTCATCGCTGAGGAGTTTGGTTTTCGCGGCTCAGTGCTGGTGCTTTCTGGAATGGCGCTGCTGCTCTTGCAGAGCGTTTTCGTCGCGTTCTGCGCCAGGGATCAACTCGGGCGGCTGATCGTCGTCGGGGTCGTCGCGATGTTTTTTGTGCATACTTTTCAGAATGCCGGGATGAACCTGGTCATGCTGCCGGTCATCGGGCTGCCCATGCCTTTCATTAGCTACGGAGGGACATTTGTCATCGTGACGCTTTTCCTCATGGGCATGGTCCAGAGTGTCTGGGTACACCGGAACATCTCCGCCGTGAAAAAGAAGCGCGCTGTCAACGCCGTGCGCGACGAGGACGAGGAATAGGCCCCTTCACGGTCTTCGGCGTCACTGGTCGGACAGCATGGCGCGAAGCCCCGCGAAGAAATTCGTGTTCTCCTCCTGGGTCACGGTTTCGTTCATGTGACGGGTGTAGTCGAGGTCTGTCACGAACTTGCGGTCGAGTTCCTGGAGGAAGGGGCTGGGCAGGCAGGTCTGCTTCTGCCCCCATTTCATCCGGGTGCGCGTGTGGCTGATCGTGAGCTTCTGCTTGGCGCGGGTGATGCCGACATAGAAGAGGCGGCGCTCCTCGTCCACGCGCCCTTCCTCGTAACTGCGGTGATGCGGCAGGATGCCCTTCTCGATGCCGGGAAGATAGACGACGGGGAATTCGAGCCCCTTGGAGGCGTGCAGCGTGATCAGGCAGACGCCCTTCTTCTTTTCAATGTCGTCCTTCTCCTCGCGTTCGTCGTTGAGCGTGATTTCGTCCAGGAAACCGCCGAGTCCGTCGGCGCGATTGCGCTCCTCGTAGTCGGTCAGGCTCTTGAGCAGTTCCTTGATGCCGTTCTCCCAGCCCGCGAAATCATCCGGCTCTTTCGCGATCTTTTTGAGGTGGTCCATGTAGCCGACTTCGTGGATCATCGCCTCCGTCATCTGGGTGATGTTGGTCCCCTGCGTGCCGGCGGGTCCTGAATACTTGCTGATCAGCGCCGTGAAGCCCCGGATCGCGTTGCGGCCCTTTTCCGGGATCTGCCGCAGGAAATCCTCGTCGCAGAGCGCCACCCACACGCTGTGCTCTCTTTCCATGCTGCGCTCGCGCGCCAGCTCGGCGGTGGCGGTGCCGATGCCGCGCGTCGGCGTGTTCAGGATGCGCAGCAGGCTGATGTCATCGTGTGGATTGTGCAGCACACTGAGGTAGCAGAGGATGTCCTTCACCTCGCGCCGGTCGAAGAAGCTGCGGGCGCCGACCACGCGGTAGGGAATCTTGCGCTGGCGGAAGGCCTGCTCCAGCACGCGTGACTGGTCGTTCGTGCGGAAGAGGACCGCGAAGTCCTCCCACGGCTGATTGCTGGCGAAGCGGGCGCTCTCGACCTCCTTCGCTATCATGTCTGATTCCTCCTTTTCGTCCTGGGTGGCGATGAGACGCACGAGTTCGGAGCCGTTGTTGCGGCTCCAGAGGGACTTCGGCCGACGGCCGGCGTTGTTCTTGATGAGGCTGTTCGCGGTGTGGAGGATCGGTGTGGTGCTGCGGTAGTTCTCCTCCAGCTTCACTACCTTCGGATTCGGGAAGAAGTCTTCGAACTGCGTAATATTGGTGATCTCCGCACCGCGCCAGCCGTAGATCGACTGGTCGTCGTCGCCGACAACGCAGACGTTGTAGGGCGCGGGCACCAGGGCCTTGAGCAGGCGCATCTGCAGTGAGTTGGTGTCCTGGAACTCGTCCACCATCACATAGTGATGCCGACTCTGCACGGTGGCTCTCACCTCGTCATGGTCTTCGAGCAGACGCACGCCGAGAACAAGCAGATCGTCAAAGTCCATGACGTTCAAGGCGCGCATTTCGTCCTGGTATTTCTGCATGATGGCGGCGTCCAGGCTCTCTTTCGGGTCGCCGAGACTGCTGCCGTCGTTTTTGGCCTTGCTGATGCGGGAAAGCACCTTGGAGGCGTCGCAGGTTTCGTCTTTGACGAGCAGTCCGTGCATGACCTTCTTCAGCAGGCCTTCCTGCTCGCTCTGGCTGTAGATGACGAAGTTGTTCTTGAAACCCACATGGGAGGCGAACTCCCGCAGCAGCCGGGCGCAAAAGGCGTGGAAGGTGCCCAGCACCACCTTGGTGCCCTTGCCGCCGCGCACCATGTCCTTGACGCGTGCGCGCATTTCCGTGGCCGCCTTGTTGGTGAACGTGACGGAGAGAATGTTTCGCGGGTCGATGCCTTCGTTCACCATGTGGCTGATGCGGGCCGTGAGCACGCGCGTCTTGCCCGTGCCGGCGCCGGCGAGGATGAGCAGCGGGCCGTGAATGTGCGTGGCCGCTTCGCGCTGCTCCTTGTTGAGGGTTCCTGTGAAGGCGCTCATGAATTTCCCGCACCTCGAACAGGCAGTCCTCGCTCGCGCCACTCGCCGAGCACCTTGGGCAGGAGCTTGTGCTCCTCGATTTTGATGCGGGCATGCAGGATCTCCGGCGAGTCGTCGGGAAGCACGGGAACCCGCGCCTGTGCCAGCATGCGTCCGGCATCGATCTCCGCAGTGACGAGATGCACGGTGCAGCCGCTTTCAGCATCTCCCGCCTCGAGCGCGAGTTGCGGGGCGTTGGCACCCTTGTGTCTTGGCAGCAGCGAGGGGTGAACGTTCACAATGCGGTCGCGATAGGCGCTGATGACCGGCTCCTTCAGAATGCGCATGAAACCGGCGAGAACGATGACGTCCGTCCGTGCACGTTCAAGATGATCAAAAATTTCCTTTTGCGCCGCATCGCCCAGTTTTCGCGGATTCGATCCCGGATCGACGAAGTGCGCGGGCAGACCGGATTCCCTGGCGCACTTGAGGAAGTTGGAAGCGGACTGGTCGCTGATCACTACGACGATCTCGGCATCGAGGGCGCCGCTTTGCACGGCTGCGATGATGGCGCGAAGATTGGATCCCTCGCCTGAGCCGAGCACCGCGATGCGAAGCCGCCGGGTTCCCTTTTCACCCGCCATTTTGTTGATGGTGCTGGTGGTGGAGCGTCCCGGCACCAGTGGCAGGATGCGAATCTCGGTCGCGGCATCCTGAAGGGCGGCGCGTTCTTCGGGGTTCAGGGAATCCACCGTGTAGTCGCCGCCCTTGGCGTAAATGTGCGGGCGGATCTGCTCGATGAGCGTGGTGGCTCTTTCACCGTCGAACACGACGACGGCGTCCACGGAGCGCAGCGCGGAGAGCACTTCGGCACGGTCATTTTGTCCGTTGAGGGGACGGTCGGCACCCTTGAGCGCACGGACGGAAGAGTCGGAGTTGAGTCCGACGACCAGCGCATCGCCCAAAGCGCGTGCTTCGTTCAGGTAGCGGACATGTCCCGCGTGCAGCAGGTCGAAACAGCCGTTGGTGAAGACAAGCTTTTTTCCACAGGCGTCCAGTTCTGCGCGCAGGCGCTGAACTTCGGCGATGTCCTGAGGCTGATGCTCGTCTGTCATGCTGCTGCTAATTGGCGTGAACGGAGGCGGATGCAAGAGGCGAGCCTCCCCGCTGGAAAACAAAAAACGGAAGGCGCGGCGCCTTCCGTTTTTGCATCGTGTTGAATCGATGAAAAATCAGCCTTCCTGTGCGGCCACCTTGACGGCGGAGCCTTCCAGCACCGCCTTGTTGGGGTCGCGGGTCAGCGGCCAGTAGGCATCCATGTTCAGTTTCTGCGGGGGCTTCAGTTTGAAGGGCTTTTCGTCGCCACCGAGACCCTGGTAGGCGAGCGGCATGACCGTCAGGCAAAGGCGCTCCTGGTCGAACTTCTGAACATGGAGTGCGGCGGCAAAGGTGTTCTTCTGGTCGAGCACGATCGTGTCGCCCACATGGTAGGGATCGACCGAATTGCTCCCCGGCATCACGATCTCGATGTCCACATCCTCAATGTCGGCGGAACGGGCGCGCACCACCCAGCCTTCCGTGATCACATCAGCCGAGGTCAGCGGACGGACGTTGATGACCTGGAAGCTGCCCTTCACATAGAGGGGCTGGTCCTGCTTGTAGTTCCGAATGTAGGAACGCTTGAGCAGATCGTTCTTCACGGCGAGCTGTTCGCTCGAAAACGGATAGAACTCGGTGAGCAGTTCACGCGCCGGCAGGAACTTGCCCTGTGGAACAGTGTAGGCCGTGAATTCGCGCAGGGGATCGAGCTTGTCGAACTTGGCGAGAACTCGGTAATTGAAGGGCTTTTCAGGGTGGGCGAACACCATGATACTGAAAAACCAGCAGAAAGTGGCGAAGCCCACCAGCAGGGTGATCAGGATCGACCACCAAAAAATGCCGCCGGAGTCTTTTTTCTTGGAAAAGCTGCCGCCGCCGTAGGATCGGAACTCGCTGCCGTCGTTTAAAAATCTGATTTGCATGGCAAAAATGAGAAAATGTTAGTTTTTATGGGAAAGTTATGTTCAAATTCTACTAGATTAGAGAAAAATGAAAAGAATATTTTGTGAATAGATTGGCAATAAGATTGCTTCTTTTTGTCACGCGGTCGCTGGTTCGAAAGATGTTCCACAGCCGCAACTGCGGGCCGCGTTGG
The DNA here is from genome assembly GCA_964452755.1 of uncultured Prosthecobacter sp. Taxonomy (GTDB): domain Bacteria; phylum Verrucomicrobiota; class Verrucomicrobiia; order Verrucomicrobiales; family Verrucomicrobiaceae; genus Prosthecobacter. The sequence continues at coordinate 82,915 of CAYVQY010000009.1, forward strand.
GGTTGGTCAGCTTGAATCCGGAGTCGGAAAGGCTTTCGACGTAGTCGAGCTGGCAGCCGCGCAAGTAGTCGATGCTGCCGCGGTCGATGAAAACGGAGACGTCATCCTGTTGGATGACTTCGTCGTCCGGAGTCGAGGGGCGAATTTCCATCAGGTACTGCATGCCGGCGCAGCCGCCTTTTTCGACGCTCAGCCGAAGACCGGTGCCTGCAGGCGCGTCGGCTTTGTCCTCGATGAGGGACTTGAGGTGGTCGATGGCGCTGGAGGTGAGTGAAATCATGAGGGGGGTGCTTTTGCGTCAGGTTGAGGAAAGTGCGAAGTTTGCATTTCCGCGTGCGACGTCCAAAGTGGCGATTCTGTAGAGCACATGAGTGCTACGTTGTCTCCCTCGGAGTTTATCTGATTTCATGTCCAAAATTCGCATTCTTCCAGACGCTCTCGCCAGCCAGGTCGCAGCAGGAGAGGTGGTGGAAAGACCCGCCGCTGTCGTCAGGGAACTCGTCGAAAACAGCCTGGATGCCGGCGCCACGCATGTCGAAGTGCATGCACAGCGCGGCGGCAGTGCATTGCTGCGCATTGTGGATGATGGAAGCGGAATGGGCCGGGAGGATGCCATGCTGTGTCTGGAGAGACACGCCACCAGCAAGATACGGACCAAGGAGGATCTCGCTGCGATCACATCGTTCGGTTTTCGCGGCGAAGCTTTGCCGAGCATCGCGAGCGTCTCCAGATTTCGTCTGTTCACGCGGGAAAAGGATTCGCTTGTCGGCACGGAGATCGAAGTCAACGGCGGCAGGCTCGTGGCGGTTCGTGATCACGGAGGAGCGCCCGGCACGGCCATCGAGGCGCGCTCGCTTTTTTTTAACGTGCCCGCCCGCCGCAAGTTCCTCCGAGCCGAGAATACGGAATTCGCGCATGTGGAGCAGCAGGTGCGCCTGCACGCCATCGCCAATCCTCATGTGGCATTCACGCTCACCCACAACGGCACGCTCGTTCTGCATCTGCCGGCGACGCATGACATGCTGGAGCGCATTCGCGGTCTTGTCGGCGATGAGCTTTCGTCGCGGCTGCTGAAAGTCGAAGAGCAGACGATTCGCGGCGTCACCGTCTCCGGATACATCGGCGGTCCCGGCATGAGCCGCTCGAACCGCCACATGCAGACGACCTATCTGAACGGCCGTCCCATTGAAAGCGCCAGCATCACCTACGGCCTGCGCGAGGGGTACCACACCGCGTTGATGAAGGGCCAGCATCCCGTCACCTTTCTCTTCATTCAGATGGATCCGCACGCCTTCGATGTGAACGTGCATCCGGCGAAAAAAGAAGTGCGGTTTCATGATGGCAACGGCGTCCGCGATGCGATCGCCCGAAGCGTAAGCCGGACGCTCGAGAATGCGGACCGGCTGCCCGGCGGCCACGCTGTCGCGGCGCGTCCGTCGCCGGGACCGCTGTCCGCACCGGGTGTTGTCACGCCCGCGTCTCCCGCCGCCCGCCAGGAGGATTTGCCGATGCCGGTCACGCCTTCATCCGCTCCGCTCAGGACGATGCCCCCGCCTCCCGCCCCTGCGCCGGATGCGCCCCCACCGCAGGCTCCGCCTCCTGCGCAGGTTTCGGCCGCGGCCCCCGCGCAGACGGGCGAGGCGGCAAAGCCGGCGGCTGCCGGTGCGCCCGGTCCCTCCGACTTCCGCATCATCGGCGTCCTGCAAAAGCTGTATGTTCTCATGGAGAACAAGGAAGGGCTGGTCATGATGGACCAGCACGCCGCGCACGAGCGCGTCAACTTCGAAAAATTTCGTCGCGCCCTGGAGTCCGGCGGCGTGCCCTGCCAGCGCCTCCTGATGTCCATCACGCTGCAGACGACGCCGCGTGACACGGACCTCCTGAAACAAAATCTGGAAGCGTTAACGCGGTTGGGCATCGAGATCGAACCTTTCGGACCGAACGTCTTCAAGGTCGAGGCCCTGCCGGCTTTTTTGAAGACGGACGATCCTGCGGTATGGCTTGATCAGGTCATCGAAGAACTCGGCAGTCTCAGCGCCAAAACCTCGTCCCTCAGGCTCAGCGAAGACGCCATCGCCAGCACCGCCTGCCGTGCCTCGGTGAAAAGCAACGACGTGCTCTCCGTGCCAGAGTTGCAGGCGCTGCTCAAGGACCTGCTCTCCTGCGAGATGCCTTACTGCTGCCCCCACGGCCGTCCCACCCTGGTGCAGATCTCCACCTCCGAACTCGAGCGCAAATTCGGCCGACGGGCACCGGGCTGAGGAACTGGATCGCGACCGCCTTGATGCTCACTGTGCGGTTGTTCGAGCCTGCGGCTGGATTTCGCGACGACGCTTCAAGTCAGACCTTGGGTATCCCGACGCGAATGCCTGAGATTCTCGATGCAATGAGGCGGTGCCCCAAAAAAAATCAACTTTTGTGAATTTCGTCACTCAAGTTGGCCCGGCTGCTGCTCTATAAAAAATCAGGTTGGGGCGCGAGCCACAAGCAAACATTTCCCGGGTTCGCCTGGGGAAACACACAACGAGCTGGGGAGTCACTTCATGGTTGGGGGCTCTCCGGTCACCTAAAGGCCCGGAGGAATTTTGGTTGGGTTCCTCCGGGCCAAGTTGTTTCCAGACCACGTGATCCGTTCATGAACGGCGAAAAGGGCTCACTCCCGCCCTATGACCGCTGCGGAACCAACTGCCACAGCCCGACGACGTGCTCCCAGCGGCGGATGCCGGTGTCGATCAGGAAAACGGCTAGCAGCAGCAGCAGCAGCGTGGGCCACAGTTCCTCGTGCTGGATGGCCTTCGTCGTCTCCAGACGCGGCACTTGTCCCCCCTCGGCCAGAAAGTCGCCGCCGGTGATTTTCACCGCTTCCTGCAGCAGCGCCTCGTTCACGGTGCCCAGGCTGGCTTCGGACGAAGGATTATGCACGAGGCCGCTGGTCACCATTTCCGCGCCGGATTGCGCACGGATTAGATACACGCCTGCCTGGGTCGGCTGGAAGCTGCTCTCATAGGTCCCGGGTGCCGTCTGCCGCAGCGTGATTTTTTGCACCGGCTTCATGGCAGCCCCCAGCGCGTCCGCCGCCACGTGAAACACCTCGGCTTCGACAATCGCGTCATTGGCGCGTGTTCCCGCATCCGCCAGCAGATCGACCGTGATGCGGGCATCATCGCCGTCCAGTTGCGTGGACAGATCCATGAGCCGTCCCTGCGGTGCGCGGGCGGTTTCACGAAGCACCTGCGACCAGAAGCGCCCATAGCCTTCCCATTTGGCTATCCACAGCGAGGCCCAGCGGCTTTTGGCATCGGAGGTAAAGGCGGTCGCCTTGCCCAGACCGAAGCGCCAGTGCGCCAGCAGAGGATCACCGGTCTCCGTGACCAGCGGAACCTGCGCCGAGGTGCGGCGCGTCGTTTTCACATAGCCGAGCAGCGGCGGTGAATACCACGTTTCGAATCCTGCCAGGATCGGCTGCTTCTCCTTCAGTTCCGGCGTGAAGGGCTCCTCGCGGATCATCCGCCCGGTGTGCATCAGCGTGTCTTGGGTGAAAATGCGCATGATGCCGCTGGCATCGAGCGTCGTGTAGCTCTGACCGCCACCGCTGGAGGCGACGGCCTGCAGCAGTGCCACATGCGATCCTTCGCCGATGGCCACGGTGGAAATCGTCATCCCCTCGCCGCGGCATTGCGAGGCGAGCTGCTCGTAGCCGCTGCCGGCGGTTTGACCGTCCGTCAGGATGATCATGTGCTTTACCTTTGCCTTCGTGCGCAGCAGCGCTTCGCGGGCGAGTTGAAAGGCCGGCTGCAGGTTCGTACCGCCCCCGGAAGCCACGGCGGCGATCTGGCCGGAAACGGCGTTGGTGGAGGTGAGGCGCGTCATCGGCGCGACGACATGCGCTTCGGAGTCAAAGGCCCACACGCCGAGCGAATCGTTGTGCCCGAGGACTTCCGCCGTGGCGATGGCCGCGCTCTTGGCCATCTCGAGCTTTTCCCCGGCCATGGAGCCGGAGCGGTCCATCACGATGGCCACCGCAGCGCTTTGTTTCTCTTCTTCGTCGGGGGCTTTGAGGCGCACCGGCAGCACTTCCTCGATCGGCGTGCGGTGGTAGCCGCCGACGCCGAACGATCCCGGGCCGCCGAGCATCACGAGACCACCACCGAGCTTGTCCACATAGTCACGCAGCGCATTCATGAGCGGCTCGCCGAGCTGGTGCGCGGGAACGTCGGAAAGGATGACGCCGTCATAGCCGCTGAGCTGTTCAAAGGTGAAGGCCAGATTCCCAGGCTGACGCAGATCGAGCTCGACGCCCTCCTTCTCCATCGCCTGCATCAAGTAGCGGGCTTCGGAGGCGTCGGATTCGATGTAAAGCAGCCGCAGCCGCCCGCGCACATCGACGATGGCCAGGGCGCTGTCGTTTCCCGGAAGCGTGTCGCCTGCGAGGTCCTCCAGCACGGCGCGATACTGAAAAGTGTTCCGCGTCGATGGCGTGCGGGTGAAGACGACCTCCTGCGTGGAGCCCGGTTTCAGCGTGACGGGCTGTTTTTCCACCTCGATGCCGTTCTCGTAGAGTTTCAGCGTGGCGCTGCCTTCGATGGTGCTCTCAAAAACCGTGGTCAGGCTCAAGCTGGCGCCTTCAAACAGGCGCGAGCGGTTCGGCGTGAGCGCGATGATCCGCGCGTCCGATTTTCGCGGACCGGACACCGGCAACGCGTGCAGAGTGATCCCGGAAACGGCCGCCTCGCGTGCTGCGGCGATCAGGCTGCCGCGTGTCTCGTGACCGTCGCCGATCAGCAGGATGTTCCGGCTAACGCCCGGTGGAAACAGCGCCTCGGCATACTCGATTGCTGCCGCGTAATGACTGTCGCCGCCAATTTTCTTCTGCCACTCGGCCTGCATCGCGGCGGTGCCGCCTTCGGGAAGAAGCGCGGGTTCGGAGCCGAGCTGGACGATGAAGGAATCGATGTCGCTGCCCAGCGCCTTCTGCACGCGCCCGGCTTCGGCCATGGCTTTCGCCAGGCCTTCCTCGCCCATGCTTTGGCTCGCATCCACCACGATGCCCAGCGCCTTGCGCCCGGTCTGGGTTACCTGCGCAGGTCCGGCCAGGGCGGCGATGGCCAGCATCACGCCGATGGCGCGCACGACCAGCAGCAGCCGCTTCCTCAGACCGGTCACCGGGTGCGATGAACGTGACTCGATCCACAGCAGCAGCGCCAGGGCTGGCAGGATGAGCAGGAGGAGTTTTGGTGATTCCCAGTCCAAGAGGGGGATGCCTAAAGTTAGAGGTGAGTCGTGAGAAGGGGAAGTGATGCGGGCACTCCTGCCCGCAATCAGCGTTCCCCTGCGGGCAGGAGTGCCCGCATCACTTAAAGCGCACTCTTCAGCGTTGCCAGCAGCTTCTCGACATCCTCCGCCGTGTTGTAGCCGTGAAGGGCGATGCGGATGCGACCGACCTGGTGCATGACGTGGATGTTCTGCGCCAGCAGCGCCTCGTTGATCGCCGCCGTGTTTTCATGCTTGAAGGCGACGATGCCGCTGGAGTGGTCCGGCTGCGCGGCGCAGAGGGGCGCGATTCCGAGCTCCTGCAATCCGGCATGAACCCTGGCCACCAGCGGATCCGCATGCGCGGCGATGTTGGCGACTCCGACTTCATCGAGATAACGCAGCGAGGCGTTCAGCGCGTAGAGCGCCGCAAAGCTGGGCATGCCGACGGAGAAGCTGGCCGCGCCCGGCTTGATCCGGGCGCTTTCGAATCGGTCGGCGTCAAAGGCGTTCGCGATGTGGTACCAGCCGCCCGCCTTGGTCGTGAGACGCGCGGCGGATTTCTGCGGAATGCCGATGATGCCGCCGCCGTGGATGCCGAGCGTCCACTTGTGTGTGCTGGAGATCAGGATGTCCGCGTCCTGGCAATCAAGCACCACACGTCCGAGAGCCTGCGTGACATCCACGGCCAGGACGGCATTGGGGGCCAACTGGCGGACCATGTCGTGCAGGCGGCGGAAAGGGATGAGGTGGCCGTTGTAAAAGCTGACAAGGCTCACTTGCACCAGCGCGGTGTTTTCATTCAGCAGTGGAGCGAGATCGACCAGGTTCAGCGCTCCATCGCGGTTCTCCCACAACCTCGTGACCGGACGCGCATGCTCGGGGGCGGTCAGCCAGGGCGTGGCACCGGCGGGAAAGTCGAGATCGGTGACGACGACTTCGTCTTTGCGCGTCAGCTGCAGGGCGTTGGCCAGCAGGTTGTAGGCTTCCGAACTGCAGGAGCAGAAGGAGACCTCTTCCGTGGCGAGTCCCAGATGCCGCGCGGTGATCTCCCGACAGGCCTCCACGCGCGGGAAATGGAAATCGCGTCCGCGCATGCCCATCGCCTTGTGCCGCATGTATTCGGCCACGGCTTCGCCGACACAGACCGGCGGGATGCTTTCGGCGGCGGTGTTCAGGTAGTGGATGCCGTGCAGGGCGGGAAAATCGGCGGCGCGGGAGGAATCGGTGAGCATGGCGTGGGGAGTGGGGACGATTCGTCACCAAAGCAAGACTGGAAAGGCGACGCATCGTCGCCACTCCATAAGCGCCCGGCGCTACTCGGCTTTCAATGCCGGTGCGTTCTTCGGCAACTTGATCGTCGGTTCGCCGCCGAGATAACCCAGGGAAATGAGGAACTCGTCCATCTTCTTCGCCGTCACTTGAATCCACGGCTCCCTGTTGAAAAAGCCGTGCGGCATGTCGGCGGCGGCCCACATCTCCGCACGCGGGCCGAGCGCGGTGGCCAGCTTGACGTATTCATCACCACCCGCCTTGAGCTTGTCGGCGGTGCCGAAGAAGAGGATCGCGGGCGGCGTGTCTTTGGAGACAAAGTTGTTCGGCGTGATCGCCTCCGCCATGTCCAGGGTCATGGGGCCGTCACCGGTGTCGCGTTGCTTGAAGAGCGTGGCGATGTTCATGGCCGGATTGAAGAGCACCATGGCATTCGGTTTGGCGGAGACCGACTTGTCGTCGGAATCGGCGTCGTAGGCGGAGACCAGTGCCGTGCACGCGGCCAGATGACCTCCCGCAGAGCCGCCGCCGGCGATGATTTTGTCCGGATCGATGCCCAGCTCCGTCGAATGTCCACGCACCCAGCGGATGGCGCTCTTTGCATCCTCCACCGCCTTGTCGGGCGTGGTTTTGTGCTCGTTGAGAATGCGGTAGTCGGCGCTGATGGCGATCAAGCCTCGACTCGCGAGATACTCCGCCTGCGGGACGAACTGGCGGTAGGAGCCGCTCTTCCAGCCGCCGCCGAAAAAGAACACGACGCACGGACGCAGCGCCGCGATCTGGACCTCGCCTTTCGGGGAGAACACATGCAGCTTCAGCTCGCCCTGCGGCGTCGTCTTGTAAACGATCTCCCGCGTCGCGACTTCGACGTTGGTCAGCTTGATCGTTGGCTTCTGCGGCTTCGCCTTTTGAGCGAAAACGGGAACGGCGAAGGTTAGAAGGAGGGGCAGGATGAGGCGCATGGTCTTTTCAGAACGCCCCCGGCGCGCCTTTCCTACAAGCCCTGCGTGTCCGCCAGCTTCGCGCCGGTGACGATCAGGCCGGTCTGCTCTGTCCTGTTGAGATTCGCGGCGATGAGGTCCGCGTCCGTGAAGTCGGCGTTGGTCAGCTTCGAGCCTTCGAGGTTCGCGCCGGAGAGGTCGGCCCCGCGCACGTTGGCACCGGTCAGGTCGGCGTTGCGCATGGACACGCCGCCAAGATCGGCCCCGCTGAAATTCGCTCCGCTCAGGATCGCGCTGTCGAAGTTCGCTCCGCTGAAGTCCGCCTCGGAAAAATTGGTGCCGGCCAGATTCGCCTTGGTGAAGGTGGTGCCCACGAACTGACCCTTGGCGAGGTTGAGGTCGTTCAACATGGCACCCGCGAGGTTCATGCCGGTTTCATCGATCTTGCGTCCGCTTTTGCCGCCGCTTTCGAGCCATTGGGTGTGGGCGAGGAGTTCCTCGGTGGTGATGCTTGCCATGTGGTACGGTGGACTGGACTGCGAATCGGCGCAAATGACAGTTTGCGGATGTCAGCCGGGGCAGGGGGGCTGCTTGACGATACCTTGACCCCCCGCCCCATCGCGCTACCCTCCGCGCTCTTTTCCCAGACTCATGAGCGCCCCCGACACAGCCAAGAAGAACTACAAGAACACCGTCCTCCTCCCGAAGACCGACTTTCCGATGAAGGCCGATCTCGTCACGCGGGAGCCGCAGAGGCTGGAGAAGTGGGAGGCGGCGGGCCTTTACCAGCGCATCATGAAGCAGATGGCCGGCAAGCCGAAGTTCATCCTGCATGACGGCCCGCCCTTCGCGAATGGCGACGTGCACATGGGCACCGCGCTGAACAAGGTGCTCAAGGACCTCATCATCAAATCGAAGACCATGGCCGGCTTTCACGCGCCCTACATCCCCGGCTGGGACTGCCACGGGCTGCCCATCGAGTTCAAGGTGGTCAAGGAAGCCAAGGATCTTGCCCCGGCAGAGGTGCGCACGCGTTCGGAGGCCTATGCCCGCAAGTTCATCGACATCCAGCGCCACTCTTTCAAGCGCCTCGGCGTCTTCGGCGACTGGGAGAATCCGTATCTCACGCTCGCCCCGCAATACGAGGCCGACATCATGCGCACCTTCGCGAAGTTCGTCGAAAAGGGCCTCGTCTATCGCAGCAAGAAACCCGTGCTCTGGAGCTTCGGTGCGCAGACCGCGCTCGCGGAAGCGGAAGTGGAGTACAAGGAGAAAACCTCGCCTGCGGTCTATGTGGCATTTGCATTGAAGAGCCCGCCGCCCGGCCTCGAAGATGCGAACCTCGTCATCTGGACCACCACGCCGTGGACACTGCCTGCGAACCTTGGCATCGCCCTGCATCCCAACTTTGACTATGTCAGCGGCACGTTCACGAACGCGGCGAAGGGTCACAGCCTGAAGCTCGTCATCGCCACCTCGCGTCTCGAAGCGTTCCAGCAGGAAACCGGCTACGTGCTCGATCCCGCGCATGCCCCGGAAAAGTTCAAAGGCAGCCTGCTCAATGGCGGCGAGGCGCAGCATCCCTTCCTGCCGCGCGGCTCGAAGATCATCAACGCGCTCTTCGTCACCGACGACACCGGCACCGGTGCGGTGCACATGGCCCCCGGCCACGGCACGGACGACTACATCGCCGGACGCGAGCACGGTTTGGAAATCCTCTCGCCCGTCGATGACGCCGGCTGCTACACCGCCGAGTGCGGATTGCCCGACTTCGTCGGCAAGCATGTCTTCAAGAGCAACGAAGGCATCATCGAGATCCTCCAGGGCAAAGGCGCTCTGCTTGGCAACACGCCCTACGTGCATCAATACCCGCACTGCTGGCGGTCGAAGACTCCGATCATCTTCCGCGCCGTCGAGCAGTTCTTCATCCGCATCAGCGACTTCCGCGCCGATGCCTTGAAGGCTATCGACACCGTGAACTGGCTGCCCGCCTGGGGCCGCAACCGCATCCACGGCACCGTCGAGAGCCGTCCGGACTGGTGCATCAGCCGCCAGCGCACTTGGGGCGTGCCGCTTCCCGTGTTCTACGATGCCAAAGGCGAGGCCATCATGGACCCCGCCATCGCGCTCAAGGTCGCCGATGCCGTCGAGAAGCACGGCACGAACCTCTGGTTTGAAAAAGACGACGCCTTCTGGAGCGACCTCGTCGGCCTCCCGGAAGGCAGCAAGCGCTGCAAAGACACGCTCGATGTGTGGATCGACTCCGGCAGCTCCTCCGTCGCCGTTTTGGACCGTCATCCCGAGCTGCACTGCCCCGCCGATGTCTATATCGAGGGCACCGACCAGCATCGCGGCTGGTTCCAGAGCAGCCTCATGGTCAGCGTCGCCGTGCGAGGAGCCGCGCCGTACAAGACCGTCATCACGAACGGCTTCGTCGTCGATACCAGCGGCAAAAAGATCAGCAAGAGCGACCAGGGCAGCGACAAAGCCGCCAAGCCCATGACCGCCGACCACTACTACAACAAGTACGGTGGCGACATGGTCCGCCTCTGGGCCGCCAGCGTCGATTACCAAAACGACGTCCCCTTCAGCGAAGAACTCTTCCAGCAGACCGGCGAATCCTACCGCCGCATCCGCAACACCTTCCGCGTCCTGCTCGGAAATCTTCACGACGCCCCCAAATCCACAGATGGCGCAGATTCCACAGATTCAGATTCAAAAAACCAATCTGAGAAATCTGCGAAATCTGCGGACTACACTCTGGTTGACCGTTGGATCTTGGAGCGTCTCCACGCCGTCACCGCCGAGTGTCTCGCTGGCTACGCCGCCTACGACTTCCGCAAGGTCGTCAGCACCATCACCCAGTTCGTCTCCGGCGATCTCTCCGCGCTCTACATCGACATCACCAAGGACCGCCTCTACTGCGACGCCGCGAACAGCCCGCGCCGCCGCGCCGCCCAGGCCGCCATCCGCGAAGTCACCGAGACCTTGGTGAAGCTTCTCGCCCCCATCCTCGCCTACACCGCCGACGAGACCTGGGAATTCCTCGGCCACAGCGACAGCGTGCATTTGCAGACCTTCCCCGTTTGTAGTCCCGGCTTTAGCCGGTCTGGTGAGGCCGACTCCGTCATCCCCGCCGTCGAAGACCTCCTCAAAGCTCGCGCCGTCATCCAGCAGGCCATCGAAGCCGCCCGCCAGGCCAAGCAGATCGGTTCCAACCTCGAAGCCACGGTGAAGCTCACCCTGCCCGAGGTCGGCTTCGGCCACACCATCTTCGCCGATGTGCCCGCGCTGCAGGAGTTCTTCATCCTCAGCGACCTCCATCTCACAAGAGGCTCCGACCTCGCCGCCACCGTCGAAGTCTGCACCCACGCCAAATGCGAACGCTGCTGGCGCCTCCTCCCCGACGTCGGCACCCACGCAGAACACCCGACGCTGTGCGGCCGGTGCGTGGAGGCGGTGGGGTAACTCTTGACTGACTTAGCGCGATGAAACGGTTTGAAGATGATAAGGACTTTCGTGGTCTTGGTGCCTTCTTCACGTATTATGGAACAAAGCTGCAAACCAATGCTGAGTTATTTGCGCAGAGGTATCTTGATCATTTGGCATCTCTCCTTCCAATTCTCGAAGCGAGGTCGTTGGAGTCCGCATTACTTGTTAAGTCGAAGCCTCGCGATGTGCTTGTCTTAAACTACGCCGTCCTTCTTTTTCATCTTCTGCGCTTTCTCTATCGGAGGAACTTAGCAAGGAACGTGGAAGCAGAGCGAAGCTTGGTCAATCGGACCATCGATTTGTTTGCGCTGCGATTGTCTGACCATGGTATACCGGAGTCTGAACTCACTGGCCTCGTAGAGAGGTTCCGTGACGAATGGATTGCTCAAAGTTGCCCGTTCGATATCACCATGTTCCTGTGTGCTAACGGCGCAAAGTTTACAGACCAAAAAGGGATGGCTATTCTTGCTCTTTCAGGAGGCGATGTCGAAGGGCTCATCTTCACTCAGATACATGAATGCAAAGATTATTGAAGCCTGCCCATTTTGAAAACTTGCTCAAATGCATGGTAGAACCGTCAACCACTCAACAAACCTCATGATGATTGCAGACTTAATTCGGGCCTTTCATGCTGAGAAGAAGCTGCCGGTGTTTAATCTGGCCTCACATGGAAGCTTGCTCTCCGCTCAAGTCGAGAATTTCGAAAATGATGGCATGGAAGCTTTGAGGCGTTTTGCCGATGCAAACGGTTTCCGTGCCGTGACATCGGATTGGGAGTTGAGTTGTAAGTTTGCTCCGGCAAACAAGCCTGAGGATTATGCCGAATGGACTGAGGCTGCAGTCTGAAATTGCAGTGCCAGAGTGGGGTATTCATGCTGCATATGAAGCAAAGTGGCAGCTTCCTTCACAGCCAGCTCCGACAGCCCCAGAGCCTGAGCGGCGTCATCCGCCTCCTCGATCTGTTCCCCATCGGCCTCGGGCCGGGCCGCTCCCGCGCCATCGGCCTCGGAACCCAGAGCAGCTTGGATCGCAGAGTCCTCTCCCACCGATTGACTTCGTCTGTCTCGATGGCTCGGCTCAGGGAGGCCAGCAGATTATTCTCAGAACCCAATCTGTGGGCCTCCCTGAATCTGCGGGGAAATGACGTCAGTGTGCAACTGTCTGACAAAACTACTTTCGATCCCAATACCCTCGCGAAGCCAATGAAAGCGAATGCCAGCGGGTGGTTGCCGCCTCCCGCCCAGAATTGAAAACACCGCGAGAGATGGGAGAGACGCAAGAGCACTGAATTTGCTGCGGAATCGGAGTTCCGCGCCCCACTCACAACCCCTCAAACGAAGTGCGATAGGTCTCCGGGTGGCGGGCGCTGTGCAGCAAGGCTCCGAAGTAGAGCAGGTCGTCCTCGATTAAGTAGTAGATAATGTAAGGGAACCGGCGAACGAGGCAGCGGCGCACGCGGCCCTCCAGCAGACGCCAGCGCAACGGATCGGCTGCGATCTCCAAGCAGGTGCTTTCCACCGTCTGCACAAAGCGCCTGCCGAGGGCCTTGTCCTCGGCGCTGTAGCGCCCCGTCACGCAGCACAGCTCGGCCTGGAAGTGCTCCGAATAGACGATCTTCATGCGACCAGGGTCTTGGCGGCGGCAAAGACCTCGTCGTGGCTCAAGCCTCTTTCACGTCCGGCTTTGAAGGCCTCAAACCGCCTCTCCACCTCTGCGCCGATGGTGGCGTCGTTTTCCCATTGGGCAGGCAGGTCGGCATCCACCGTTTCCCAGATGATTTCAGCCAAAAAACGCCGCTCTTCAGCGGGGAGTCGCGCGGCTTGAGCAAAGAGTTCTTGGGTTGCCATGATGGCGAAAGATAACGGGCTGGGTCCGCAAAGCCAAGCACCGATTTTGCCACGTCACCTCATCGACCTGCCGCAGCTTCCTTCTCAGCCAGCTCCGACAGCCCCAGAGCCTGAGCGCCGTCATCCGCCTCCTCGATCTCTTCCCCATCGGCAGCGGGCCGGGCCGCTGCCCGCAGCGTCGGCCCTGGAAACCGAGGCGGCTTGAGCTTGGAGAGAAGAGTCCAGTCCTGGCGCGATCTGGGCGCGGCGGGGCTCATTGAAGTCGCGGCTGGTGGGCGCAGCGTGTGGAGAACGCGCTGGATTTGCTTCCCGGTCGTGATGGCGAAAACCCAGGGGAGCCTCGCCAAGGCTCGGCACCGCCTGGGCTCTATTCCGCAGCTCCGTTGAAGCTGAAGAAGACTCATGCAGGAAGGCCGCAAACGGTCGAGAACGTGTTTTAACCAGGAGCCATTCGTGTCTGTCCCTCGATGGCGCCGTGTTGACTCTGGAGGCCGAAAAGCCTTCATCGGATGCCTGATCCGGTCCCACCGATGGCGCAAGCGTCTCCACGGATGCCTCATCAGGTGTGGCCGATTCCGAAAAAGCTGTGGCCGACGGCGCAAAAGGTGTGGCCGAAGGCGGAAAAGGTGTGGCCGATTCCGAAAATGCTGTGGCCGATGCGGTAAAAGGTGTGGCCGAAGGCGGAAAAGGTGTGGCCGAAGGCGGAAAAGGTGTGGCCGATGCGGTAAAAGGTGTGGCCGATGCCATAAAAGCGGTGACCGATGCCGTAAAAGCTGTGGCCGATGCCATAAAAGGTGTGGCCGATGCCATAAAAGGTGTGGCGGATGGCGCAAACGGTGTGGCCGATGGCGGATGAAGCAAAGTGTCCCTCCCCCTGTGGAGGTTTGCCACGACGGCTCATCGACCTGCCGCAGCCTCCTTCACAGCCAGCTCCGACAGCCCAGAGCCTAAGCGCCGTCATCCGCCTCCTCGATCTCTTCCCCATCGGCATCGACAGCGAAACCGACCCTCCGGCAACGATCTCCGGCAGGAAAGGCAGACTTGAACCGCTGATGTCTGCGGAGCGCGGACCTCCGAGTCCGCAGCAGTTCGTCCGCGTGAGGCGTGGGTGATTGCTGATGAAATGCCGCAAGTCGGGTGAGCCTCAGTGTTCCGATGGCGACAGGCCAAGACGGAACTGAAGTGTGTTTGCGCTGTGCTGCGGACTCGAAGGCCCGCGTTCCGTGTGCGCCATGCCTATGCTTGGATCTCCTGCCGCGGGCGGGGGCGGCTGCCCCCCCTTCACGGCGGATCTCTGGTGTGGGAAATGTGACGGGTTGGGGACGATGTCTGGCAAAAAACTTACTTTCTGGAAGACTGGATTTGGCATAAATATCAGATATTAACTTCTTGAATCAGAATGCTGAAACCCCATTCGTTGTGGAAAATTCAGAACCGAACCCGCTGATCGCGGCTCCGCCAGCACCTCCGCCTCCCTCTGCCGAGGCGGGAAATCCGTTTGCGGACGATGTCTGCACCGGGCCTTTCGCTGTGGAGGAGCAGCGCACAGTGGCCGGACTGAATGCGGACATTTTGGAGCAGTTGATCACGAACATCGACGAGGGAGGCAGTGCGGCCGCCGGCCAGCCTCTGCTGCTGCTGACGGCGCCACGTGCGGGTTACGGAAAGACGCATCTGCTGGGACGGCTGGCGGCGGCGGCGGACGGCCAGGTGGTGCTGATGCCGCTGGCGTTCCGTTTGGAGGACGAGATCGGCATTGCCTCTGTGGCGGTGCGCGGTCTGGAGTCGATGGCACGGTCCAGCCTGCCTGCGGCTGGCTGGTCGAAATTCCGCCAAGCCTGCGCGGGGGTGTGCGCGGCACTGCTGCGAAACCTGGTCGAGGAGGGGGTGCTGCCATGCGCCAATCCCGAGCAGGCGATGCGGGTGCTCAAAGGGGATCCGTCCGCCGTTTTCGACCTGCACGGCGAGGCGCGGCTGATCGGCGAGTGGGTGCGGCGGCATGAGGCGCAACTGCGCAAGCCGCTGGCGGAGGCGGCGATGAAGCGTGTGCCGGCCATTCCGGCGGCGCTGGAGGCCTGGGTGGACGCGCTGCTGAATCACGCACTGGACGGTGGCATGTCAAAGATGGCGGCGCTTCGCGTGCTGGCGGCGGATACGGAGAACGAGGGGCCGGTAACGTTCATGCGCCTGCTGGGGCTGTGGCGTCCGGTGGTGCTGCTGGTGGATCATCTGGACGCCTACTACCGGAAACCGGAGACCGGTCTGCGCATCGCCACGCTGCTGCTGGACATGGCGGAGATGGACGGCGTGAACGTGGTGCTCAGCCTCAACCAGGATGTGTGGCAGGCGACTTTCGGCCACCATCTGCCGAGTGCGATGGAGGACAGGCTGACGTCGTCGCAGATGCTGCTGCGCGGCATCGGCGCGGAGGAGGCGGCGAAGCTGCTGGCGCTGCGGCTGAAGGATTTCAATGTTTCCGAGGCGGAGGCCCGGGAGTTCACGCAGTTCGTTGACGTGAAGCGCTATTTCCTGGGGCGTCCGCTGGGGTCGGTCTCGGCCCGCGCGTTTTTGCGTCACGCCGCCCAGCAGTGGGAGTTTTTCCGGCACACGCTGGCCTCGCCGGCTGAAGCTGCGCCTCCGTTTGCGGCGGCCGAGTCCGAGGACTCGGAGCCGGGGGGCATTGTGCCACTGATGACGAATGCCGTGCCGGATGGCGAGGTTCCCGTGGAGGAGGCGACCATTTTCGATGCGGGAACGACCGCGCAGATGAAGCTGATGGCCGAGGGGCTGGCCGAACCGGCTCCTGCGCTGCCGCAGGAGAACGAGGCGCCGCTGCACGGACTCCCGCAGCCGAGCCCGCCTGCAGAGGAGCCGTCGCCGCCATCACCACCGAATGCAGGGACACCCCAGTTTTCGCCGGATTCAAAGACCGCCTTTGAGAGTCTGCGGGAGATGCTGGGCAAGCTGCGCCAGCCGGGCGCCGCGCCCCCGACTCTGGGACTGGCTGCCGCTGCGGAATCCGCCGCCGCGGTGGACGTGGCGGCCCGCCTTGCCTCGGTGATGCAGCCTCCTCCAAGCCAGCCGAATGTAGCGCCTGAAGTTGCGGCGGCGGCAGAAGCGGTCGCGCTGCCCCCGCCGAATGCGGCGGCGGACGGAGAGCAGGATGTGCTGCGAGGACGCTTTGAAGCGCTGCGGATGCAGATGGCGGCGGAGGCGGTGACGCTGCCGCTGGACTACACGAAGCTGGCGGATCTCATCCGGCTCGCGGGGCGCCGGTTTCCCCTGGTGCGCTTGAGCGAGAATGAACTTCCGGGCATGACCGGGCGCTATGTGATGACCTGGGCGGTGCAGGGGATCGAGGTGGTCTTTGGCCTGGCGAATTTCGCGGACGAGTCCTACTGGCGCACGCTCTCCGGCTTTGCCGCCGGCAAGATCACTGAAGCGAGCATGCGCTCCGGCGAAAACGACAGGGGTGAGTCGAAAATCAAGGTGGTGACGTTCAAGACCGATCGTGAACAGCCGAACTGGCAGGCTCTGCGGGGCGGCAACGTCCTGCCGGAGGTTTTGCTGCCCGTGATCGAGGCGATTCACCTCGATTCGGCGACGGTCGCGTCGCTCTATGCGATGCAGCGGATCATCAAGGAATCGGAGACCGGGTTGCTGGCGGTGCCGCCGACCCAGGTGATGACCGTCCTGGCCCGGGAGCTGGATTTCTTCTGGAAGCGCATCACTCGCGCCGGATGATCGGTTAATGCGGAGAGCATTCCGCCTGAGCCGTCATTCGAGATGCCTGCCGAGCAGGAGGTCGAGGTTGCGCTCGACGATTTCACCCATGCTGTTGCAGCTTTCGAAGCGGTGGGAGTTGTGGAACTGGCCGAGTTCGGTGCGGAGCTGGACGACTTTTTCGAAGGGCTCGACGGCGTTCGACTTCATGCAGCCGATGAGGGCGGCGATGCGGACCTGCTCGGAGAGGTAGCGGCGGGAGATGAGGCTGCGCTCCTCCTCCTGGTACTGCTTCATGGTGGGGTAGTTCAGACAGGCGGAGCAGAGCTGCACGACCTCGTTGTTTTCCTTGAAGAACTGGGGGAGGTAGAGGCTCTTGCGCCCCTCGTAGCTCTGCTGGTCGAAGTCGATGGCGCGGACGCGGTACTGGACCTCTTCAAAGTCGGGCGTCATGTCGATGACGTAGTTGTAACTGCGCATGTCGCCGAGGAGGCGGATGAAGCAGCGCTCGGAAAATTTGACGAACTCTTTGGCGAGGCGGACGCGGTTGAGGTCCGGCCGGTGCAGGTAGTCGCGGATGAAGGCGTCACCGGGGATGCCGGCGATGTGCTCCTCCACGAGGGTGCCGCCGCGATGCATGAGGTAGTTGATGCGGTTCGGGGAGAGCAGGTGCTCCAGCTCCAGGCCATAGACGCGGGAGGCGTCGGCGGTCTTGACGTAGAAGTGGTCGTAGTTGTCGTTGTACTGGTTGACGACGCGCACGCGGAAGGGGCGGGAGTTGCCGAACTCGCAGTAGTCCACGCGCTCGATGAAGAGGTGGGGGACGGCGTGGAAGTCTCCGGTACGGAGCTGGGAGTAGATGCTGGTGAGCTTTGGGTAGATCTCCAGTTGGAGTTCACGGGGGTAGAGGACGCTGGACCAGTAGGTGGGGGTTCCCTCCTTGTCGTAGAGGGGGTAGCTTTCGGAAAAGGAGCGTAGCTCGTCGTAGGTGGTGGGCAGGGCGCTGCAGCGTCCGAACTGGTCGAGGTAGTCGATCAGTTCGTCGGTGACGGGGATGAAATTCTTGCGCCGGGTGATCTCGTTCATGGAAGGGGGCGGTGTCGCATTTTGCGGTCCACAATTCAAGACGGGATGGCCTGAGGCGCAAGAAGGCGCCTCCCTGCTTATTAACCGGCGGAGTTCGGTCCGGTTTTCAATACGAGGTGCCGGTGACCTCGTTGGCGTAGGTGTTCACGCGGTCGATCACCTCGTCGGTTTCCGCCTGCGTCACGCCGAGGTCGCGCAGCGTCTCCACCAGGTGTCCGGTGAAAAGCGCAAAGTGCCGCGCCGTGATCCCGCGTCCGTGATGCGCGTGCGCCATCGACTTGCCGGAGTAGGCGACCGGACCTCCCGTGGCCATGCTGAAGAAGGCGTGCTGCATCTTGTGCAGTTTCTCAAGGGAGGTTTCCTTGAAGAAGGGGGCCAGTTCGGGGTCGGCGAGCACGCGCACGTAAAAGGCGGGGATCAGGGAATCGATCATTTCCTGTCCTCCGAGCCGGTCATAAAGAGAGTGGGCGGGTGGATTCATAGGCGTATATGAAAGCAAAAAACGGACCCGGAAAACCTGAAACCTCGGCGGGACAAGTTTCACGCAGCGAATGACAGGTCCGGGAGGCCACGGCTGTCTGCTGGAGGTTCGGAGTTGCCGGGAGGGCACATTCGCTTCACTCTGCGGCATGAGCGGCGGGCATCTACTTGTTCTCGGGTCCAGCATCCTTTGGATGCTGCTGTGCATGCGCTTCTGGTGGGTGATCGACCGGGACAACGTTTGGCAGCGCCGCCTGATCGCCATCGCCGCCGGACTCGGCGGCGGCCTGGTTTACATGGTCGGCGTCAACATGCTGGAGGTGCTCAAGGTGGATCCGCCCGGCCCGCGTGACGCCAGCGAGATCCGGGTGAGGTCGCCGAAGAAGGCAAATCCCTGAGCCTCGCCGCGCTACTCGACGTCGCCGAAGCCGGAGGTGATGAGCTCTTCGAGATCCGCCATCGCCGCCTCGGCGTCGCTGCCTTCGGTGATGATCTTGATCGTCTCGCCGCGTCCGGCGGCCAGCATCATGAGGCCCATGATGCTCTTGCCGTTGACCGGCTCGTCGTCCTTCTCCACCCAGACATCGCACTGATATTTGCTGGCCCGTTTGACGAACTGCGCCGCCGGGCGTGCATGCATGCCCATTTTGTTGCGGATGGTCAGTTCTTTTTCGAGGCTCATGCGGCGTGTTTGGGTGGGTGCTTGCTAACCTATTTGGTCGTCCGACATCTTTTTCAACAGGCTTTGGTCGAACGCAACTGCGCTGTTGTAGCCAAAAGCCCTCAGTTTGTAGTTCATGGCGGCCAGTTCGATCAGGCCGGCCACGTCACGGCCGGGTTCGACGGGCAGGGCGACGCGCTCCACTTTGATGCCCATGATATCGCGGCCCTCGGTGGAGACGCCGACGCGCTCAAGGTCAACCGTGTTGGAGCCGCGCACGAGCTCCACGATGAGGTCGAGCCGTTTGCTCATGCGCACGGCTCCCACGCCGAAGAGGGCGCTCACATTGAGGATGCCGAGACCGCGGATTTCGATCATGCCGCGCGTCAGGTCGGGCGCCGAGGCGATGATGGCGCGGTCTTCGGCCAGCCGGAGGCGCACGGCGTCGTCGGCCACGAGGCTGCCGCCGCGCTGGAGCAGGCCGATGACGCTCTCACTCTTCCCGCAGCCGCTGTCCCCCTGGATGAGCACGCCGAGACCCTGGACGTCCACCATGCAGCCATGCACGAGCTGCGAGGGCGCAAAGGCCCACTCCAGCTTGATGGTGGCCGCATTGAGGAACTTCATGGTCATCATGCTCGTCTGGAAGATGGAGATGCCCGCGGCATTGGCCAGTTCCACCAGGTCTGTGTCCAGGCGGTGGCCGCGGGCCACGACGATGCAGGGGATGTCCCAGGAGCAAAGCTGGCTGAAGCGGGCCACGCGCAATTCGGGATTCAGCCCGTCCATGAACGAGTGCTCGGAGTTTCCGATGACCTGCACGCGCTTGTAGGCGAAGTAGGTGAAAAAGCCGGAAAGCGCCAGACCCGGCCGGTTCACCGAGGGTTCGCTGATCTTCCGGCTGAAGCCGGCATCACTTCCGATCAACTTCAGTTTGAGCGCCTTTTCGTTGATCTGGAAAAACTCCCCCACGCTGATCGAGGACGGGCGTTTGACTTTGGCGGGCGGCGGCATGGGCGGGACTCTACGCGAGGCCCGTCCGGCGCGGCAATGAAAAAGCCAAGCTCGTGCTGGAAAACATGCCCGCAACGGCTAAAGCATCCGGCCGCGAGTGTCGCGGCCGTGCTCTTCCCCCGCCCTCCTCCCATGCCCCGAAACAAGGTAGCCGTTTTTGATCCCGTGGAATCCGTCATCGCAGACATCCGCGCCGGACGCATGGTCATCGTCACTGACGACGAGGATCGTGAGAACGAGGGGGACCTCATCTGCGCGGCGGAGAAAATCACCCCGGCCATGGTCAACTTCATGGTCCGCGAGGGCGGCGGCATGCTCTGCGTGCCGGTCTCCGGAGACATCGCCCGGGGCCTCGGACTGGAAAGCATGGTGCCGGAAAACCGCGAGGCCTTTAGCACCCACTTCACCGTGACGGTCGATGCCGCCAAGGGCATCACCACCGGCATCAGCGCCGCCGACCGCGCGCGCACCATCCGTCTTCTCGCCGATCCCGCCAGCCGTCCCTCGGACCTCGTGCAGCCCGGGCACATCAATCCCCTCGTCGCCAAGCCCGGCGGCGTACTCCGCCGGGCCGGACACACCGAGGCGGCGGTGGACCTCTCCCGTCTCGCAGGCCTCAGAGAGGCGGGCGTGCTCATCGAGATCATGAACGCCGACGGCACCATGGCGCGTCTTCCGGATCTCAAAAAGTATGCCAAGAAGCACAAGCTCAAGATGTGCAGCATCGCCGATCTCATCGCCTACCGCCGCCAGAGTGAGAAGCTTGTCGAGAAGATCGAGGTGGTGGACATGCCGACGGACTTTGGCACCTTCAAGCTCCACCTTTACAAGAGCAGCCTCGACGGCGTGCATCACGTCGCCCTCGTGATGGGGGACATCAAACCCTCCCTGCCGACCCTCGTGCGCGTTCACAGCGAATGCCTCACCGGAGACATCTTTGCCTCCCGCCGCTGCGACTGCGGCAGCCAGCTCCATGCTGCCATGCGCCAGATCGCCGAGGAGGGGAAGGGGATCATCGTTTACATGCGCGGCCACGAGGGGCGCGGCATCGGCCTGCACGGCAAGATCATGGCCTACAAGCTCCAGGAGCAGGGTCTCGACACCGTCGAGGCGAACCTCAAGCTCGGCTTTCCCATGGACCTGCGCGACTACGGCATCGGCGCCCAGATCATCTCCGATCTCGGCGTGCGGAAGATCAAGCTCATGACCAACAATCCGCGCAAAGTCGTCGGCCTCGAAGGTCACAAGCTCGAAATCACCGAGCAGGTGCCCGTCAAGTCCGAGCCCAAACCGGAAAACGCCCGCTACCTCGAAACCAAGAAGAAGAAAATGGGCCACAAGCTCTGAGTCCGCTTCCTCCGGGGGATGCGAGGTGCGTGTTCTTCATGGTCGCGATGCGGCTTGGAGCTTTGCGGCGTAGATTTCGGCGTCGGCCTTGATGCGCGGGGCCATGAAGTAGGCGCGATGGTGTACTGGATGCTCCGGGCGGGCTTGGCACCCATGAACGCATCCAGAACCGCGAAGAATGAAAGGAATGAGGAAGGCTTCAGAGGTTGATCCGTGTTTGGTTGCTCCGGGACGCGGGCGCGGCATCATGCGGCATGCCGCAGCCTCCACGACGCCCTTTTAGACCACGCACACCCAAAAAGGCGGAGCACGGCACCTCGTGGGAAAAGTCGGCGGACTGGTACGATCGCATCATCGGGGAGCGCGGCTCGGAGCTTTACCAGGCGGTGGTCATTCCCGGAGCCCTGAACCTGCTGCGCCCACAGCGCGGAGAGCGCGTGCTGGACCTCGGCTGCGGGCAGGGCGTCTTCAGCCGGGCGCTGGCGCAGAAAGGCTGCGCCGTGACCGGCGTGGATGCGGCCCCCACCCTCATCCAAAAGGCGCGCACCTACCCGGTGAAGCCGCCGGTGCGCTACCTCGCGCGCGATGCGGCGCAGATTGACGATCTGGGCGAGTTTGACGCCGTGTCCGCCATCCTCTGCGTGCAGAACATGGAGCATCTGGATGTGGTGAGCGCTGCGACCGCCAAAGTGCTGCGGCCCGGCGGGCGCATGCTGTGGGTGGTGAATCATCCGGCCTTTCGCATCCCGCGCCAGTCGAGCTGGGGCTTCGATGAGCCGCGCAAGATCCAGTATCGCCGCACGGACGCCTACAATACCACCATGAGCATCCCCATCGTGATGCATCCTGGAAAGGCGGACAGCGAGACCACGGTGTCCTTTCACCGCAGCATGCAGACGCTCACAGGCTGCGGCTTCAGCGCGGGGCTGATGCTGGCTGGAATGGAGGAGTGGATCTCCCACAAGGAAAGCCAGCCAGGCCCCCGCGCACGCGCGGAGAATCGTGCGCGCAATGAGTTCCCGCTTTTCCTCGGCCTGCTCTGGCACAAGCCCGCGCTCCCTCAGTCCGTGAAGTGACGCGCACAGGCGTCGAGGATGCCTTGCCGTGTGGTGCAGCGGCGCATCTCATGCAGGAACTCGTCCGGCTGCTCCAGTTCGGGACCGAAGAAGTTCAGGTGCTTCTTGATGCGGTTCACCTGGTCGATTTCGCGGGTGTTCGGCATCGTCACGGTCTCGTACAATTCTTCGACGTAGGCAAGGCGCTGCGCAGCAGTCGGTTTGAAGACGGGCTCGCCGCGGAAATGCCGGCGGATTTGGTCAAAGAGCCACGGATTGCGGATGGCACCACGCCCGAGCATGTGTCCGCGCACGCCGGTCTGGCGGCTGACGGCATCCGCATCGAGATGGGAGCCGATGTTGCCATTGGCCAGCACGGGGCAGGGGAGACTAGCGGCGGCGGCCCCGATCAGGTCGTAGCGCACGCCTTCACGGTACATCTGTGTGACGGTGCGGCCGTGGATGGTGAGCAGATCAACGCCGTGCTTCACGATGAGCGGCAGCAGCGCGTCGATGGTCGCCGTGTCGTCAAAGCCGAGGCGTGTCTTCACCGTGAACTTCACATCCACCGCCTCGCGAAGTGCGCCGAGGATGCCGTCGATGCGCGGCACATCCCGCAGCAGGCCGCCGCCGGCGCACTTTTTGTAAACGATGGGAGCCGGGCAGCCGAGATTCAAGTCGATGCCGGCGACGGCATGCCGCTGCAGCTCCCTGGCATTGCGAACAAGGGAGGGGATGTCGTTGCCGATCATTTGCGCGATGACCGGCCTGCCGGTGGGATTTTCCGTGACGGAGGCGAGGATCGGCTTCTCCAAGTGCGAGTCCGGATGCACGCGGAAATACTCCGTGTAATACACGTCCGCACCGCCATAGCGGGCCACGAGCCGCCAGAATTCAAGATCCGTCACATCCTGCATCGGCGCCAGCGCCAGCAGCGGCTCCGGACGGGCGAGTAGTTGATCGAGATGTTCGGCGGGAGGCACTGAGGCCTCATAGCCGCAGGCCTCCGCACATTCACGGGAAAAACGTCACGGCCGCGGCAAAGAAGCGCCGAAAAACCCCGGCATCGCGGTCTGTTGCAGCCTGAGTAGGGCCTCTTCCGCCCGGCGCAGTCACCGTCTGAGCCTTCTTCGTTTTGGTGGGCGGCCTGCTTTGCAGCCGCGAAACGAACTGCGAACGAAGAACCGGCTTCGCACTCTTCCTAGGATGAGTCCAACAACGGTCAACCATCGTCAACACCGTCACCTCGGCAGTCACGCGCCCCCTTCCGCCTCAGTAGATCATCGCGTTGTCCGGCGCGGTCGTTTCTTCGACCGCTGTGGCTTCGATGATGGGCACGGTCTGGTCGCCTTCCTTCTTGTAGGTCATTTTGCCGACCACCTTCACCCAGGTCGAGTCTTTGAACTCGGGGGCCTTCTTGCCGAAGTCCACCGGCACGGAGTAGGGGCGGGCGTCGGCTGCACAGCACTGGACGAGCATGCGGAAGATGCGCACGCGGTGGCCGTCGTCGTTGTTGACCTTTTCCGGCAGCACCTGGGCCACGGTTTCCACCATCTGGCCGGCCAGGACGTTCTGCACCTCGACATCGCCAGCGGTGTAGTAGAGCTCCGGTACTTCGAGGATGAAGTTGCCCTCCTTGCTCTGCGGCACCTGGCTCTTGAGATCCTCCAGCGTGAAGCTGCCGTAGCTCTTGGATTCCTGCGCAGGCTTGGGCAGGTCTTTCTCGTTCGGCGTCTTGCCGTTTTCGGCCATCATGGCGGAGGCCGTGGCGACACCGGCAGGCGGCGGGGAAGGCGGGGCGCCCGTCACGGAAGCCGCAGCCGCAGAGGGCTCGGATTTTGGGGCGGTTTTGGCGGCGGCTTCCAGCTTGCTCTGCAGGGAGAACTGCTCCTTGCGTGCGCCGCTGCCGTAGTTGGGATTGTAGAAGTTTTTGTTCAGGATCGCATTGGCGCTGAACTGGTCCGGCGTGCGCATGGCGGCCAGGGTCAGAGGGATGGCGAGGATGGCCACCGCTGCGAGCCGACCCATCCAGCTGCCTTCTTCGAGGATGCCGTGTGCGTGGTCATGATCGTGGTTATGATCATGGTCGTGTGAGTGGGCATGATCATGGCTGTGATCGTGGCTGTGATCGTGGCTGTGATCGTGGCTGTGATCGTGGCTGTGATCGTGGCCGCAGCAGCCCTCGTGCTTGTGGTTATGGGAATGATCATGGCCGCAGGCTTCACCGTGCTTGTGGTCGTGGTCATGGCCGTGGCCGCAGGATTCGTCGTGCTTATGAGCATTGTCGTGACCGTGATCGTGATCGTGGCTGCAGCAGGCGCCTTCATCCTGCGAGTAGGTGAGCAGATTGAAGAGACCCAGCACCACCATGCCGATGCCGCCGATGAGCATGAGCGGGCGGAAGAGGCCGTCGGAGGGCAGGTAGTTCACCACGCGACCGCTGACGTGGAAGTAGATCATGACGCCGCCCCAGAGGATGAGGAGCAGCACGCTGAGCAGGTGGATGAGGAGACGTTGCGCTTTCATGGCAGGATTCAAGGTGTGGAGACTTTTTCCGCGGCGACGGCCTTCGGCTGAATTTGATCAATGAGCAGGGTCCAGGGTTTCGACAGGCCGGCAACCAGGACAAACATGGCAACGCAGAGCCAGACGAGGAATTTCCTGCGGAAGACTGCGGCGTACATGAACACCAGCTTCACATCCAGCATCGGCCCGAAGACCAGGAAAGCCAGCTTTGAGGCGCTGGAAAAAGCCGCCATGGGCGCGGCGATGAAGGCGTCCGAGGTGCTGCAGAGCGCCAAGATAAAGGAGAGCACCATGAGGGAGGGGATGGCGGCCCAGTCCGTGCCCGCCACCAGTTCCACCTTGGCCTGGTCGATCTGCGTGTTGAAGACGCTGGTGATGATGACGCCGATGGAGAAGTACATCGCGGTGTCCAGGAAATCCCGCATGGAGGTGCGCATGGCATGAACCAGGCGTGTGTTGAACGGCGGTACGGCCGGTTCTTCGGTTTCCGCCGCCGCCCTGGCCACACCGGCGGCCACGCTGGCGCTGAGCACCTGCTCCGGCTTTTTGCGAAGCAGGAGCATGCCGATGAGCACGGCGATCGCGTAGCCCAGCGAGACACGCGCAAAAGCCATGCCGGCGCTGCCGAGCACGCCGGCCTCCGCCTCCACGTTTTGAAAAGCGCTCATGGTGCTGAAAATCACGATCGGATTGATGATGGGGGCGCTGATCAGGTAGGTGATGGCGCAGGACAGCGGCAGGCCCTTCTGCACCAGCCTCCGCACCACCGGCACCACCGCGCACTCGCAGACCGGAAAGATCAGGCCCATGAAACCCGCGATGAGTGTGGAGAGTACCCGGTTCTTCGGCAGCACCCGCTCAAGCAACTTCGAGGGCAGGAAGGCAGCGATGAAGCCCGACAGCACCGTGCCGATCAGAATGTAGGGGGCACCTTCGAAAACGATGCTCAAAAAAGACATCAAAACATCCCCCAGACGGCTGGGTTCGGGCAGGTCGGCGAGAAAAATCATGGGTGTGACTGTCTAAACGCTCCGTCATGCCCGCTTCAAGCGGGAAAGAATCTTTGATGTCAACAGTTCACGCGCTCCAGCAAGCGGCTCTGAAATGGCACTGGCCGACCAAAAGTTTTCGTCATAGTGGTCGATTCTTTAGAAGTTTGAATGCGTTTTTGAATTTTGGTTGCTCTTGGTGAGGTGGCTTTGTGGTCAAAAATGGCGATTTTATTGTGTCTGGAATGGGTGAATATGTGATTTTGGTCATAAAATGACAAACTTTAGGTTGTTGATTTCTCTTTTGAGTCCAATTTGGTCGCCGAAATCGCAATTTTCACCCCAATCATTATGAGTGACACAAAAATGGACGGCGCACAGGCGCTGATTAAAACTCTCGCCGATCTTGGCATTGAGTATGTCTTCGGCTACTCCGGCGGCGCGGCCATTCCGATCTTTGACGCCCTGCAGACCGTTAAGACGGACATGAAGTTCATTCTTGTCCGTCACGAGCAGGGCGCCGTTCACATGGCGGACGGTTACGCCCGCGCCACCGGCAAGCCGGCAGTCGTGCTCGTCACTTCCGGCCCGGGGGCTGGCAACACCGTCACCGGCATCATGACCGCGCAGATGGACAGTGTGCCGATGATCATCCTTTGCGGCCAGCAGGTCACGTGGATGCTCGGGAAGGATGCCTTCCAGGAGGCGGACATTTTCAACATCACGGCCCCGGTCGTGAAGCACAATTTCCTCGTCAAGCAGACCAACGCGTTGCCCCGTATCGCCAAGGAGGCCTACCACATTTCCACCACGGGCCGCCCTGGTCCTGTTTTGATCGACATTCCGAAGGACATCAGCCAGGGGCCTTTCACCGGCACGTTTGACGAGCCGATGGATCTGCCCGGCTACCATCCCGAAGAAAACTTCAAGATTGATCAGGCCGGTATTAAAGAAGCCGCCCGCCTCCTCGCCGGTGCCAAGCGCCCCGTGATCCTCGCCGGTCAGGGCGCGATGATCGCTCGTGCGGCCAAAGAACTGATCACACTGGCCGAAACTCTCGGCTGCCCGGTCACCACGACACTCCTGGGCAAAGGCGTCTTCCCGGAGACGCATCCGCTTTCCCTCGGCATGCTGGGAATGCATGGCACCGCCTACGCCAACAAGGCCATCGTCGAGGCCGACCTCATCTTCAATGTCGGCTCCCGCTTTGACGACCGCATCATCGGCAAGCCGCACATGTTCGGCCGCAACGCCAAGCTCATCCACATCGACATCGACGCGGCCGAGTTCAACAAGATGATCAAAGTCGATGTCGCCATCAAAGGCGATGCCAAGGCCGCGCTCAGCGATCTGCTTCCGCTTGTCGAAAAACTGCCCACCGAAGACTGGCTGACCCATCTCGACGGCTACAAGAAAAAATTTCCGCTGGGCTACAAGAAGCAGGGTGGTCTGCGCATGCAGCAGGTCATTGACGAGCTGTACAACCTCACCAAGGGCAAGGCCATCATCTCCACCGACGTCGGCCAGCATCAGATGTGGGCCGCGCAGTTCTACAAGAACGACGAGAGCTACCACTGGCTCAGCTCCGGCGGTGCCGGCACCATGGGCTTCGGCTTCCCGGCGGCCATCGGTGCGCAGCTCGCCTGCCCGGACAAGACGGTCGTCTCCATCTCCGGCGACGGCGGCTTCCAGATGACCCTGTTTGAGCTGGCCACCGCCGCGATCCACAAGCTGCCGATCAAGATCCTCATCCTGAACAACAGCTACCTCGGCATGGTGCGCCAGTGGCAGGAGCTGTTCTTTGAGAATCGCGAGAGCGGCGTCGATCTCATCGGCAACCCCGACTTCGTGAAGCTCGGCGAAGCCTACGGCATCAAAGGCTGGCACATCCGCCGCCCGGCCGATGTCGAGCGCATCCTCCAGCAGGCGCTCGATTACAACGACGGCCCCTGCATCATCGAGGCCGAGTGCATCAAGATCGAAAACGTCTTCCCTATGATTCCCGCCGGTGCCGCGCTCGAAGACATGCTCACCGAAGCGCCAAAAACGAAAATGGAGAAGCCCACCGGTTCGACCTGATGACGGGGGCGCGGACACTCCTGTCCGCTTCTGATTCTACGGCCGATGAAACTCAACCGCATCATTCAAGGCGACGCCCTTCAGGAACTTCAAAAACTCCCCGAATCCGTCGCCCAGGCCATCATCGCCGATCCGCCTTACTTCAACGTTCTCGAAAATGAAGCCTGGGACACCCAATGGAAAACAGCCGCCGACTACCTCGCCTGGTGCGAGGCGTGGGTGGCCGAAGCCATGCGCGTCCTCCGCTATGACGGCCTGGCCTTCATCTTCGGCCAGCTAGGCAAACGCGAGCACGCCTTCCTGCATCTCATGTCACGACTCAGCAAGCAGCACCAGTTTCACGATCTCATCATCTGGGATCGTGCGGTGGGCTATGACGAGCGGCGGGACAGCTTCACGCCTCAGTACGAGATGGTGCTCGTGCTGCGCAAAGGCGAGAAAGTGAAGTTCAACAAGGACGCCGTGCGCATCCCCTACGATGCGGCAACCATCGAACTCTATCTCAAGGACAAGCGCTACAAGGACAAGGACGCCCGCCGCAGGCATCTGGAGGCCGGCAAGTTTGCCACCAACATCCTGCGCGTGCCCAGTTTGAAAGGCGCGTCGAATGAGAAGTGCGGCCATCCCTCGCAGAAACCCATCGACCTCATCGAAAAACTCGTCGCCTGCGCCACCGATGAAGGTGACCTCGTCATCGACCCTTTCCTCGGCTCCGGCACCACGGCGGCAGCGGCGAAGAACCTGAACCGCCATTGGCTCGGCATCGAAAAGGAGGCCGCCTACATCCAGATCTCCGAGCAACGACTCGCCGCGCAAAGCACCCTTTTTAATTAACTCAACCCAGCAATCCCATGAGCGAACGCATCCCCGCCACCACTGACAAAAAGCCCTCTCCGCAGGCTGACATCATCAACATACACACGCTCAGCGTCATGGTGAACAACCAGCCCGGCGTCCTCGGCCGCATCTGCGCCGTGTTTAGCCGTCGCGGGTTCAACATCGAGTCGCTGGTCGTTTCCCAGACGCGTGATCCGCGCTTCAGCCGCATGACCATCGGCATCAGCGGGCATCCCGAGGGCCTGCACCAGATCATCATGCAGGTGAACAAGCTCATCGACGTCATCCACTGCATCGAGCACACCGACCGCGATGCCGTCGCGAAGGAAATGGTGCTCGTCAAGATCGCCGCCGGCGCCGAGCAGCGCACCGAAATCCTCCAGATCATCGAGCACTACAATGGCAAGACCGTCGATCTCCAGGAAGACAGCCTCATCGCCCTCATCAGCGGCAACACCGACAAGCTCGATGCCGCCGTGCGCCTGCTGACCAAGTTCGAAATCGTCGAAACCGTGCGCACCGGCAAGGTGGTCATGGCGCGTGGCTTGACTGAGACATAGGCCCGGGAGAAGACCTCGCCCTTTGCTTGCGGCGCGGGCAAATGACGAAACCAGAATGACGAATGACGAATTAAATCCGAAGTCCGAATGCCCTAATGGCGTTTGCCGTTCGTTGTGTCATTCGGGTTTCGTCATTCTGAATTCGTCATTCGTCATTCGTCATTTTCAGCCTCCAGCAGCCTCTCGATGAGAATTCTCCATCTGACCCCCGGCACCGGCAATTTCCACTGCGGAAGCTGCCTGAGAGACCATGCGCTCATCAAGGCGCTGCGCGTGCGCGGGCATGATGCGCTGATGGCGCCGCTGTATTTGCCGCTGGTCACGGATCGTGAGTTTGGCACCCAGGAGCTGCCGGTGCAGATCGGCGGCATCTCGCTGTTTCTGCAGCAGAAGTTCACCTGGTTTCACAAGCTGCCGAAGTTCGTCCACCACTGGCTGAATTCGCCCGACAAACTGCGGAAGGCCGCGAAGCGCATGGGCATGACCAGTGCGAAATCCCTCGGCGAAATGACGCTCGGGAGCCTCCTGGGCCCTGAAGGCCGCCAGTGGGGTGAGTGGCACAAGCTCATCGAATGGATCCGCAGCGAGAAGAAATTCGACGTCGTCTCCCTCAGCAACAGCCTGCTCACCGGGCTCGCTCCGGCAATTGAGAAGGAGCTCGGCATCCCCGTCGTCTGCTCGCTTCAAGGCGAGGACAGCTTTCTCGACACGCTGCCGGAGCCGTATCGCGAGCAGTGCTGGGACGCGATGAAGAAGAACGCGCTGAGCATTCGCCGCTTCATCTCTCCGAGCCGGTTCTACGCCGAGCAGATGAGTCCGCGCCTGGGGGCCTCCGCAGAGCAGATGCAGGTCATCCCGAACGGCATCGACGCCAACGCCTTCACAACGGCCGCCCCCGATCCGAACTGGCCGGTCATCGGCTACTTCGCACGCATGATTCACGGCAAAGGTCTCACCATCCTCGTCGATGCCTTCATCGAGCTGGCGAAGCGCGGCACCGTTCCCCGGGTCAAACTGCGCATCGGCGGAGCGAAGACGCCCGTCGATGAAACCTATGTCGCCGAACTGGCGGCCCGGCTGGCCGCGGCCGGACTCTCAAAGCGCGTCGAGTGGTTCCCCAATGTCGATTTCAAGGGGAAGGTCCACTTCTTCCACGATCTCACCGTCTTCAGCGTCCCGGCCACCTATGGGGAGGCCTTCGGGCTTTACGTCCTGGAGGCCGCCGCCAGCGGCGTTCCCTTTGTCCAGCCCGATCACGGAGCCTTCCCCGAACTCGTCGCTGCCACGGAGGGTGGCGTGCTGTGCCCGGCGGACGATGTGAAGGCTTTGGCCGATGCCCTCGAAAATCTTCTGCTGGACGACGAATTGAGGGAAAAGATGTCCCGCGTGGGTGCCACCCGGGTACGCCAGGAGTTTTCCGCCACCCGCATGTCGGAACGTTTTGAGGCCCTGCTGCTTGAAGCCGCCAGAGCTTCCGCTTAAAAGCATGCATTCCATGCAGCCCCAAGCCCGTCCATGACCTCCATCAGCTTTGTTGATGCCGTTCGGCGCTCGATTCAAAACGATCCGCGCTATCACCCCGCCGCCTACGAGCTGGTGCGTGACGCGCTGCACATCGCCGCGAAGAAATTCCGCGAGGAAAACGCCGACGACCAGCACGTCAGCGGCCAGGAGCTTCTCGCGGGCTTTCGTGAGCACGTCCTTTCCGAATATGGCCCCATGTCCCTGATGCTGCTCGATGAATGGGGGCTGAAACGCGGCGAGGACGTGGGCAACATCGTGTACAACCTCATTGGTGTCGGCTACTTCGGCAAAAACGACGGTGACAGCCTCGAAGACTTCGCCGGCGGCTACGAGTTCACCCGCGCCTTCACCGAACCTTTCCTCCCGTCTTCCGCCCTCGCCGGCTCGGAGACCCGCCCCTCATGAAAAAAGTTCTTCGCCGTCGTCCTGCCAACGCCCCTTCGCCCGCCACCTCCGCCGCTGACGCCTCCGTCACCACGCTGCCCAACGGGCTTGAACTCATCATCCGGGAAGATCACGCGCACCCGCTCGTCAGCGTGCAGGTTTGGATCAAGGCCGGCAGCCTGCAGGAGGAGCGGCACTCGGGCGCGGGCATCGCCCACTGCGTGGAGCACATGCTCTTCAAGGGGACGGAGAAGCGAAACCCCGCCCAGATCAGCCAGGGCATTCAGGCGCTGGGCGGCTATGTGAACGCCTACACCTCCTTCAACCGCACGGTTTACTGGATCGACGGCCTCGCCGAGCACACGGACGACTACCTCGACATCTTGGCCGACATCGTTCAAAACTCGAAGTTCGACGGTGAGGAGCTCACCCGCGAGATGGACGTCATCCGCCGCGAGATGGCCATGGATCACGACGACCCAGGCAGCACGCTGCAGCATCTGGTGCAGTCCACCGCGTTTCGCCAGCACCCTCTGCGTCACCCGATCATCGGCCATCGTGAGGTGTTCGACCAGCTCACGCGTGAGGACATTGTGGGGTTCGTACGACGGCACTACGTTCCCAACAACGCCTTCATCGTCATCGTTGGCGACGTGGACACCGCAGCGGTGATCAAGTCCGTGGGCGAGCTTTTCGGCGGCTGGAAGCGCCGCGCCTTTGATCCCGTGTTGCTTCCCAACGAACCGCGTCAGCAGGGCGTCCGCGTGGCCGCGAAGAACTTCGCCACCGAACTCACGCGCGTGGCCTTTGCCTGGCAGATTCCGGGAGAGAGTCATGCCGACAAGCCGGCGCTCGACGTGCTGGCGTTTCTGCTCGGGTCGGGGCGCAGCTCGCGCCTTTACCAGGAGCTGAGAGAAAAGCAGGGGCTCGCGCATTGGGTCTGGGCCGGTGCGTGGTGTGCGCCCGAGTGCGGCTTGTTTTCCGTCGAGGCCGAGTGCGATCCCGCCGACAGCGTGAAGCTGCGCGAGAGCATGAAGACCGTCATCGAGAAGATGCGCAGTGCAGGCCCTAATCGCGCCGACCTCGAGAAGGCCGTGCGGGCCACGCTCAGCAGCCAGGTGCGCACCTTGAGCACCGTGAAAGGGCAGGCTGGATCCATCGGTCACGGCTGGCTGCTGGCTGGCTCGCTCGACTATCAGCAGCGCTTCCTCTCCGGTATTCAATCACTCACGCCCGAGATCGTTCGCGATGCCGCCCGTCGCTATCTTTTGCCTGAGAACGTCAGCACCGTCATCGTTGGTCCCGACGTTGAAGTGCTAGGGGATGCAGGCGGTGGTCGTGAGTCCGCCCGCGCCGAAATTCACCACTTCAAGCTCAAGAACGGCCTCACGCTGCTTGTGGGTGAGAATCCACGTCTGCCTCTTGTCAGCCTGCGCGCGAACTTCCTTGCGGGCGTGCCGGCGGAAACCGATCTCTCCGCCGGTATCACGCAGATCTCCGCCCAGATGATGCTCAAAGGCACGAAGCGGCGCACAGGCGCGGGCATCGCCTCCGAACTCGAAAACCTCGGCGGCCAGCTCAATTGCGGTGCCGACGCGCACCGCTTCGTCGTGGGTGCCGACGTCATGCTGGGGGACGAGGCTCAGGCGCTCGATCTTGTTTCAGATCTCATCCTCAATCCGTCGCTGCCTCAGGCCAGCCTCGCGGACGTGAAGAAGCGTCAGATCGCCAGCATCCTCGAAGAACAGGAAGATCCGCTCACCGTCGCGCTGCGGAAGGCTCGGCGCGAGATCTTCGCGGGCCAGCCCTTTCACCGCACTGCGTTGGGCACCGAGGAAACCGTTTCGAAGCTGAAGCTGGGTGACTGCCGTGACATGATCCGCGCCAGCCTGACCACGCACAACGGGGTCATTTCCGTCTTTGGAGCCGTGAAGGCCGCCGACGTGAAAAGGCAGGTGGAAAAGGCCTTCGCCAAGCTGCCGAAAGGCCCACGCCATGCCACGCACAGCCGCACCTATCACGCCAGCAGAAAGCCCGGCATGTGGACCGAGCATCTCGACAAGGAGCAGGCTGTCATCGTCGTCGGCTTCCGCACGGTCGGTCTCGAAGATCGCGACGTACATGCGCTGAACCTCATCGACGAAGCCTGCAGCGACATGGGCAGCCGCCTGTTCAACCGCATCCGCGAGGAGCTCGGACTGGCCTACTATGTCGGCGCACAAAACTTCGCCGCGATGGGAGCGGGTGCCTTCTACTTCTACGTCGGCACGGACCCGAAGAAGGTGAAGCTCGCTGAAAAGGAACTCATGGCGCAGATCAACGACCTTGCCGCAAAGGGACTCACGTCGGACGAGATCGATCGTGCGCGTGTGACCTGGCGCAGTTCATGGCTGCGTGCGCAGCAGGGGAATCCGGGGATGGCGGACAACCTCGCATGGAATGAAATCAACGGCCTCGGCTGGGATCACTTCCAGAAACTCCCTGGCATCATGGCCGACATCAGCGCGAAGGAAATTCAGCGCATGGCGGCCAAGTACTTCGGCGAGAAGAAGGCCTTCATCGTTCGCGTGCTGCCGAAGTAACCGGTGCGCGCTCCCCGCCTCAAGGCGCGGGCTTGTCTGCGGCGGGCGGTTTTTCCGCCGTCTTCGCAGCAAGGGTCAGCCACGGGCGGGTGTCGGTGGTGATGAGGAAGTCGCCGCGGGGTTCGGGGAAGGGGATGGCATAGGTGGCGGCCACGGTTTGGACTTTGTCCGGCTCGCCAGTCACGAGCTCCACGGTGAAGGGTGACTGGCTCACTTGCGCGTCGGCCCCGGCTTCCAGCTTTAGTTTCACCTCCCCGCCTTTCGCGGGCACCTCCACGGGTTTGGAAGTGACGCCTGGAGGCAACCGCACGGCCCTGGCCTGGATTTTGCCTTTGAAGGTGCCGTTGAGCTTCACTTTCAATTTCACCTCGGCGCTTTTTCCGGCCTCGATGCGGTAGCTGTGATTGTCGAGTTCGGCGGTGAGGGACGGCTCGAAGGGGTGGACGTTCAGTTCATACACATGGTCGCTGCTGCCGCCGTGGAAGCGGTCGGCCACGACAACCTGGTATTCGCCGTCCTTGGGGGCTTTCCACTTGAGCGCCGGATCGAGGTTCTCCCCGTCGTCCGCCTGCGCCAGCGCCTTGCCGTCCGTGTCTTCGACGCGGAGCGTGGCGTCAACGGGGCTGTGGATGGCATGCGCACGAACGGCCAGACTCAGCTCTTCTCCCTTCTTCGCCGTGAGCGTGAAGATGTCCTCCTCGCGCGGCTTGCGGAGGCAGCCGGTGAGAGTCGATGGGATCGCCAGGGACTTTGGCTCACTTACTTTGATCTGTGCCGCCGCCTCGTCGGTGACGATGAGGCGATAGACGTGATTCGCGCTGCCGGTGAAGGAGACATCCGCTTTTGGCGGATGCGAGAAGGCGAAGACCTGCACGAAGAGCGTGCCGTCCGCATTGGGCGTGTGCCGGATCAGCGGGTCGAGATTGTGAGTGTCGTGACCGGCATCGACTTCGACGCCGCGTTCATCCAGCAGGCGCAGGGCGGGATCCATGGGAGAGCCCAGCGCGTAGCCACGCAGTTCCAGTGTGACGTTCCGCCCCTTGCGAACGGCGATGGGAAAGGTGTCCACGTCACCGGATTTCGACAGCACGCCGTTGATCGTTGTGTTCATCCCTGGCTTGGCAGTCTTTGCGTCGGCGAGTGAGTTGTTCGGTTCGTTTTCGACCGCTTCCTCGAAGCGTCCCACCTCGACGATGCGCGGAGCCGTGCTGCCCTGGCTGTTGTAAAACCTGATGAGGCAGGGACCCGGCGCCGCGTCCTTTGCGATGTGGATGAAGACCGTCTTGGGGTTTTCCCCGGCGAGAATGACGACCTTTGGATCGCTTGTCCATGCGAGAAGCGGTTCCTTGTCGAGCTCCTTGCCCGCCACGGCGGCCTCCACGCGCATGCCTGGCGCACCTCCTGCGGGGTAGATGCCGTCAAAGCCTGGAGGGTCGGCCTGGGTGCTCAGGGTCAGCGCAGACAGCCATGTCAGCGTCCTCATCAGGCAAACAGTTCGCGGATGGGGTGGCCGCCGTTGACGAGTTGCACGGGTCTGCCGCTGCTGGTGTGCAGGAGCTGATGGGGATCGATGCCCAGCTTCGTGTAGAGCGTGACGGCGAAGTCCTCCGGCGAGTGGATGTTCTCACTCGCGTAATAGCCCTTCGGATCCGTGGCGCCAATGATGCCTCCTCTCGGCACGCCCGCACCGGCAAAGAGGATGTTCATCGCGCCGGGCCAGTGGTCGCGACCGTTGTCCTTGTTGATTTTCGGCGTGCGTCCGAATTCGCCTAGAGCGACGACCAGGGTGTTGTCCATCATGCCGCGACGGTCGAGGTCGGTGATGAGTGCGGCCAGACCCTGGTCGAAACGGTTCACAAAAGAGCCTTTGAAATCCTTGGGAAGGTCGCGGTGATGATCCCAGCCGCCGTAGTTCACCGTCACGAAAGGCACTCCAACTTCAACCAACCGACGGGCGAGCAGCATGCGCTGGCCCATGTCGTTTCGGCCGTACATTTCGCGCGTCTTTTCATCTTCGAGGCTGATGTCAAAAGCCGCCTGGGCGGGCTTCGACGCGATGAGGTCCACCGCCTTTCCGTAATAAGTGTCGAAGCTGACGGCAGGGTCTTCGGCGACGGCGTCGTTCAACCGCCGCATGCGGTCCAGTGACTGGCGCAGTTCACGACGGGAGAGGCCGCGCGCGTCGGTGATGTCGGAGGGCAGCACCACGTCCCGCACCTTGAAGCCGTCCTTGTTGGGATCACCGCCTGCGACGAAGGGGGCGTGTTCGGCGCCCAGGAAATTGGGCCCACCGCTGCGGGTGATGCTCGGCAGCGTCATGTAGCCGGGCAGGCCGTTCTGCAGGCCGCGCTTGTAGCTGACCACGCTGCCGAAAGAGGGATGGAAGGTCACAAAGGCTCCGCAGCCCACCGGCACGGGTGTCGGCGCTCCAGTCATCATGTAATGATTTCCGCCGCCGTGATTCGGGTCCTTGTGAGTCACGCTCCGGAGCACCGTGAACTTGTCCGCCGCCTTCGCCAGATGCGGCACGCATTCGGAAAAATGCACGCCCGGTACGCTGGTGCGAATCGGTTTGAACACTCCGCGAATGTCCTGCGGCGCGTCCGGCTTCGGATCAAACATCTCGTAATGCGAAGGTCCACCGTCCAGCCAGAGCAGGATGCAGTTCACGGGCTTTTTCGCGGATCCACCAGCGTCGGCCGCCAGGGCTCGCGCCCGCAGCAGATCCGTGAATCCCAGGCCTCCGCCTGCAGCGGTGAGGCCGAGTTTCAGAAAATCACGACGCTGATGGCCGGCGCAGTTGTGGGTGGTTCGCGACATGTGGAAAAAGGAAGTAGATTCGATGATACGCTGATCGCTTCCACATCTTACGTCAGCCGAGAACGGGCTTTGTTCAGTTTCTTTGGCGGCCCTCCCCCCAGGCTCCCAGCCGCTGTTCGCGGGCCAGGCTTTCCAACCTGCGGAGTTGCTGCTGAAAATCGAACTCGGTGCGTCCGTCCGGAAGATCCGTCCCGCGCGTATAAATGCGGCAAAGGCCCGCCTTCACCAGTTTTTCGGCGAGTGTTTCGCCATCCTCAAAGAAGACCAGCGCATAGACCCTGCCGCTGTCGTAAACCTCTTCCATCCGCGTATGGACGGTGAAGCGTCCTCTTCTCAGCAGGGCTTCGCTGAATTCCTTTGCCTGCTGACCGACCCTCAGCGTCGCGGCCATGCTGATGCCAAAATACGCCGCCTGGTCCCGCAGGCGCGACTCGACGAGCTTGTAGCTGCGTTTTTCCGGGCAATCGACAAAGTAAAGTCGCAGCACCTGACTGCCGCCTTCATGTTTGATGAGGAAACTGTCGCCGTCATTGCCCTTGTCCTCCACCAATCGAAGGCTGCGCAATGTGATGAACTCTCCAGGAGTCCGCTGAACCGGTGCGGACTGGGGCCGTTTCTGATGCCAAACTTCGAGCGCCACCACCACGACGGCCAGCAGCATCCACAACCAGGGAAAACTTGCCGTCCTCCTTTTCATGTGCCGCGCCGGTTGCCAAAGAGGTCGATGTGCAGTCGCGGCGTGTAGCGCCAGCCGGTGCGCTTGCACAGGTCCACGAGCCAGTCCTGCCGTTCCCTCAGTGCCTCCTGCGTCACACCCTCCGGCATGACGAGGATTTTTTCCGCCGGCACCGGCAGGCCGATGGAGTCCACCACGGCCCGCAGTTCCTCCACGTCCGATTCGTCCGCCACGACAAACTTCAACTGATAGTCATACGCCGAGCACCAGGCATGCAGCACCTCCGGCTGTAGGCGAAGCTTCCCGTGCTTCTCCACCCAGGCGCGGCCCGCACCGGCTTCGTCGGGTGTGGAATGCGCCAGCTTCGGGCTGATCGAGGCGAGATCGCAGGGCACACCCTCAGGAGGCAGGGTGCCTGCGGTCTCGATCGTGATGTGTTTGCCCGCAGCCCGGAAATCAGACAGCAGCGCAGGCATCTCCCTGGCGATCATGGGTTCCCCGCCCGTCACCACCACAAATCGAGTCGGATGCGCGGCGACCGCTTGCAAGATATCCTCCCGGCCCATTTCAGTTCCTTCTGGTTTCCAGGAAGCATACGGCGTGTCGCACCAGCGGCAGCGCAGGTTGCAGCCGGAGGTTCGCACAAAAACTGAAGGAACACCGGCGAGAGAACCTTCGCCCTGCACGGAATAAAAGATTTCGGAAATTAGCATCGCCTCGGAAGGGTGGGGCGTTTGCCATCAGCCCCTGGAAAAGACATCGTCTTTGGATGAAAACCGGATGTTCAGGGAATGCGCGGTTACGCGGCGGGCTCGAGCGCCGCGTGCTTGCCCTTCGTGAAGCGGATGTCCTCAGCGCGTTCGATGAAGATGGTGTCCTCGCAGATGTTCTTGGCGTGGTCGCCGACGCGTTCCAGAAAGCGGGCCACAAAGATGAGATGGATGTAGCCTTCGAGTGCCGACTGCTGGGACTCCATGACGGTGATCAATTCGCGGTCGAGCGCCTTTTCGGCGGCGTCGAGCTCCTTGTCGAGAAGACGCGCTGCGGCGGCTTCATCGGGATTGGCATTCATAAAGGCCTGCAGGCTGGCCCCCAGATTGCGGTCACAAAGGGAGTAAACCGGCTCAATGAGCTTGATCTCGTCGAATTCGGGCAGGTTGTTGATGAAACGGGCGCGTTTGGCGATGCTGGAGGCCTGGTCGGCGATGCGCTCAAGATTGTTGGCGACGCGGATGGTGCCCATGATCTGGCGCAGGTCGTGCGCTGTCGGCTGGAATTTGACGAGAATCTGCATGCCGAGTTTGTCCACGGACTTTTCGAGTTCGTTGACATCCTGATCGGCGGCGATGGCGCTGTTGCAGAGATCGGTGTCGCGCTCCAGCAGGCCGCGCATGGCACTGGCCAGGTTCTTCCGTGCCATGCTGGCCATCGTCAGCACATCCTGGCGGAGGCGGTCGAGAGA
Source organism: uncultured Prosthecobacter sp. (assembly GCA_964452755.1). Lineage (GTDB taxonomy): Bacteria > Verrucomicrobiota > Verrucomicrobiia > Verrucomicrobiales > Verrucomicrobiaceae > Prosthecobacter. Next base: position 121,522 of record CAYVQY010000009.1, read on the forward strand.
GTGATTGAATGTGGACAAGATGTGATCGTGCATCGGGTTATTATGCCCGAATGTGACGATTTCGCCACATTCGAGTGGGGGAATTATTGCGGCGGCGTCCTCTCGTTGGCGACCTCTGCAGAAGGGGAGTCTCCTTTCGGCACGCGGTTGGTGCGCTGGCAAAAGGTGTCGTAATTGATGACCTCGAAGCTGCCGTCGAGGTTTTCGACCACTGCGGTGAGGGATTCGACCCAGTCACCGGAGTTCAGGTAGTGGGTCTCGCCGACGAGCTTGTTGGCGGGTTTGTGAATGTGTCCGCAGATGATGCCCCGGCACTGGCGCTGGCGGGCCAGATTCTGCAATTGCTCTTCATACTTGCCGACAAAGCTGACGGCGGACTTGACCTTGTGCTTCACCCAGGCGCTCAGGGAGAAGCTCTCTTTCCCGCGGAGACGGCGGTACCAGTTGTAGGTGCGGTTGATGCGCAGCAGGGCGTTGTAGCCAAGGCCGCCGAGTTTGGCCAGCCAGGCGTGGTTGGTCGTGACGGCATCGAAGCCGTCGCCATGCACCACCAAGTAGTCGCCCTGGGCGGTCTTGTGGATGTGCTCGTCAGTGATGCAGAAGCCGTCAAATTGAATGGGGATGAAACGGTCGAGGATGTCGTCGTGATTGCCGCGCAGGTAGATGATCTGGGTGTTTTCCTTCTCCATCTTTCGGAGAACGGTGCGCAGAAAGTGGGTGTGGCCCTTGTTCCAGCCGCCGAGGCGACGGAGGTGCCAGGCGTCGATGATGTCGCCATTGAGAACGAGCTTTTCACAGCGGCAGTTACGGATGAAGTGGGAGGCCTGGGCGGCCTTGCAGTCCGGCATGCCGAGATGGACGTCGGAAATGAAGATCGTTTTGAACTGCAGCTTGGTTTTCCCGCTTTTGGGTGGGTTGTCCGGTGTTTCGCTCATGGCTCAGTGCGGGGCGGCGGGTTGGATGGCGGTGGCGAGTTCCTGTTCGAATTGGGTGATGACACGCTCCCAGCCCAAGTCAAACGCGGCGCGACGGGCGGCCTGGCGCAACGGTGTGGAATTCCACGAGGACGCAGCCTGCCGCACCTTGGAAAGATAGGCATTCTCGTCACCGAAAGGTGCCAGCCAGCCGTTGACGCTGTCTTCAACAAGAAGGCGGGGCGCGGCGTAGTCGAAGGCGACGACTCCCAGTGCGGATGCCATGCCTTCCAGCACCACGTTGCCGAAAGTTTCAGAAATGCTCGGAAAAAGGAACACATCGCCGGAGGCATAGTGGGCGGCGAGGTCTTCGCCGGTGCGTGCTCCTGCGTAGTGGAATTCGGGATGCTGTTCCTTGAGGCTTTCCAGTTTGGGGCCGTCGCCGACGAAGACCATCCTTGCTCCAGGCTGCACCTCACGGAAGACCGCGAAGGCGCGTGCAGCGAGGTCCAGGTTCTTCTCAGCCGCGATGCGCCCGACATAGATGGCCACGGCGGTGGTTTCGTCAGCACCCCAGGAGCGCCGCAGTTCCGCGCTTCGTTTCGCAGGGTCGAAGAGCTCCGTATCCACGCCGCGCCCCATGACTCCGACGTTTTTGATGCCCCAGCGTTTCAGCATGGCGGCTGTATCGGTGGAGGGCGTCAGGGTGCGCGCGGTATGGTTGTGAATGCTCCGTAGGATGCCCCGGGCCACCATTTCCATGCCCGGAAGATGGTAGTCTTCGAGGTAGGTCTGAAAATTGGTATGAAAGCCGGAGACTACCGGAATTTCGCGTTTTCCGGCCGCCCGAATGGCGGCCACGCCCATCAGCGTCTCCGTGGCGACGTAGAGAACGTCGGGTCGAAAATGATCGAAGATCTCCAGCATCTGACGCGTGGACGAGAATCCCATCCGCAGTCCCGGGTAGCCCGGTAGCGGCATGGAGTGCGCCACATGGCGCTGCAGACCTCCGGGCTGCGCCGCTTCGACGGTGGTGATGACCGCTAGGCTGTGTCCCCGGCGTTGCAACCCCTCACCCAGGGTGTTCAGCGTCCGCGCGACGCCGTTGATGTCCGGCGGAAAAGTGTCTGTAACAATGAGGACCCGCATGGGCAGGGAAAAGATTATGGCGAATAGTGCAACAGGCGACAGCTTCCAAACCGTGAACCGTGACGTATTTGACACAGACGAAGACGCGCCACACAGCAAGTGTGTTGCCATGTGACACGTTCGTCACCATCATTCTTTTGCCCCCCCGGCTGTCACACAGCACAAGAGGCCACCTACCATGAGCAAAATATTGATCGTCGAGGATGAGTCGGACATTTCCGAGTTGATTTCCATGCATCTCGAGCGCGAAGGGCACGAGCACATCTGTATTTCCAACGGGTTGCAGGCCCTGCCCGCCGCCGTGGAGCATCAGCCGGACATAATCGTCCTGGATCTCATGCTTCCGGGACTGGACGGCATGCAGATCTTCAAACGGCTCCGCGCCGACACCCGGACCACGAACATTCCCGTCATCATCCTGACGGCGAAAGCCCAGGTGACAGACAAGATCGCCGGGCTTGAGCAGGGTGCGGATGATTATCTCACGAAGCCTTTCAGTCCTCGCGAGCTGTACCTCCGCATCAGCGCGATTCTCCGCCGCGTGAAGAAAGTCACTCATATTTCGGAGATTCACCGCGGCCGCTTCATGCTGGATCGCAAAAACATGAAGCTCTTTCTCAATGGTACGCAGCTTGACCTGACGACCACGGAGTTCAAACTACTGACCACACTCATGGAAAACGACGCCACCGTCCACACCCGCGCCGACCTCCTGCGCGAGGTTTGGGGCTACAACACCGACGTCGCCACGCGCACGCTTGACACGCACATCAAGCGCCTGCGGGAAAAACTGGGGGAGGCAGGCGGCCACATCATCACGATCCGCGGCACCGGGTTCCAGTTCCAAACCGAATTGCCGGAGCCTGTTGCTGCATGACACAGTCTGGCTTTGCCGTGCTCATCCTCCTTGCGGTTGTCGCGTTCACATGGCTGCGGCGTGAAAGGTGGTGGCGAAAACGCTGGGAGAGTGTGGCACGCGCGCTCGACATGCGCGCGAGGGATGCTGACGAACTGCCGACCCATGCGGTTAAAGTCTGGAATGATTATCGTGAGACACGTCGCCAGTCGGATCAAAGACTCACCTTCGAACTGCTTCTCGACGAGATCAGCCAGGGACTCGTCCTTCTTGAGAGCAACCTGTCCATCCGCTATGCAAACCGGACATTGGCCCGGCTTCTGAACCGCCAGGAGATCAAGGCCGGTCGCTCCCTAATTGAGGAGGTGCGCGACCATCAGATCACGGACCTTGTGCAGGAGGCGCTTCAGGAGAATCGCCACGCCACACGCCGCATTCAGATGCTTCCGTCGGATGTCGGAGCGGGAACAAATCTCGCCGGGCGTCATTTTCTAATCGAGGCCGCTCCCCTGACGGCTGAAGGGGATGGGGGCGCATGGCTGATGATCCAGGACGTGACCGAGGCGGCTATGACAGAGCAGATACGGAGAGACTTCGTCGCTAATGCCTCGCACGAGCTCCGCACGCCACTGACGCTGATCAATGGCTACATTGAAATGCTGCAGGATGGCGGAGTCACCCCGCCCGCGATGATGAAACGCAGCCTTGATGTGATGGAAAAGCACACCAAGCGCATCGCCCGCATCGTCGAGGACATGCTGGCGATCTCGCGTCTCGAAGATGCCGGCACGCTGCTGAACTGTGAGCCCTTCAATGTCCGCGCCTCCGCACAGGATGCGGCCGACCACCTCGGACCTTTGCTCGAAGGCCGTGACGTGCGGATTGAATTCGACTTTCCCGAGGACGGAGGGCGTTTGGCGGGGGATCGTTTTTACTGGGACCAGATCTTCACCAACCTCATCGAAAACTCGATCAAGGAAAATTCCAGGCCGGGACTCGTCATCCGCGTCTCCGGTGAGTGGAACGACGACGGCTGTGTACTCAAGGTGAGCGACAACGGAATCGGCATTCCCGCACACGACCAGCCCTTTGTCTTCAAACGTTTCTATCGCGGAAACAAACATCATTCCTCGGCCTCACAGATCAAAGGCACCGGGCTGGGGCTCTCTATCGTGAAACGTGCCGTGGAAGCCCATCGTGGCACCATCGAGCTGACGAGCGTGCCCGGCGTTGAGACGACCTTCACCATGACCATACCCGCGTCCAGCGAGGCGGTTCAGGACGCAAACGCCGCCTGAAAGGAGTGATCAGAGGTCGCGGAGCGGATCTGGTGAGGGGTGTGAAGGTGTCTGGGTGATGGACTCGTTTACGGACTCTTTCAAATCCGCCTTTGACACAGCAGTCGGGGCATGTATTCTCGCGCCCCTTTTTCCCCAGGGGATCGTCGTCATGGCAACCACACAAGTCATTCTTAAAGAAAAAATCAAAGGTCTCGGAGCTGAGGCTGATGTCGTCAAAGTGAAGCGCGGCTATGCCCGTAACTTTCTCCTTCCTCAAGGCAAGGCCTATGAGGCAACAAAGGGCAACCTGCGTTATACCGAGCGTCTGAAAGCCGTGCGTGCCGAGCGCGAAGCCAAGGAACTGGCTGAGGCTGAAAAGATCGCCACCAAGCTGCGCAAGCTGAAACTGAAGATGACCCTGGCCACCGGTCAGGGCGGCAAGTCCTTCGGCTCCATCACCACCATGGATATCGCCAAAGCCATCACCGAGCAGTCGGGCGTGGAAGTGGATCGTCATCTCATCGTGCTGGAGCGTCCGATCAAGAATACCGGAGACACCGAAGTCGAAGTAAAACTCGGCCACGATCTCGTCGTGAGTGTGAAGATCTCGGTCACCTCCGAAGGCGCCGAAGATGCCGCCGCCGAATAAAATTCGGTACACTCCACCCATTTGAAGCCGCCTCGCGCCAAGCGTGGCGGCTTTTTTCTTTTTCCAAGCGTTCCGCAGGGCACGAAAGTACCAACTGCGCATGGAAAAGGACCGAAGAAGAGGCTCTGGATTGCTGTATTGACATGTTCCTCTCCGTTTTGGAGCATTCACTTCCTCATCATGAAAAAATACAACGTCGGAATCATCGGATACGGCTGGGCCGCAGGTGCCCACATCGAAGCCATCAACAAGACGACCCAGGGGCAGGTCACTGCGATTTTCTCCTCCAGAAAGCTGGATGACGCGGAACTGAGCGCGAAGCATGGCACACCGATCAAGAGCTACCAGAATCTCGATGAGATGCTGGCGAATCCTGACATCCATGTGGTGGACATTTCCAGCTATCCCAGCCAGCACCGCGACCAGGCGGTGAAGGCGGCGAACGCCAAGAAGCACATCATTCTGGAAAAGCCGATGGCGAACTCCCTGCAGGAGGTGCGGGAGATCGCAGCCGCCGCGAAGTCGAACGGCGTGAAGGGCTGCGTATGCTTCGAGTGCCGCTGGTCGAACCAGTTCACCGTGACGAAGGCACTTATCGACGAGGGGCTGCTGGGCCAACTGCACTACGGCGAGGTGGACTACTACCATGGCATCGGTCCCTGGTACGGGCAGTTCCGCTGGAACACGGGCAAAAAGGACGGTGGCAGCGCCCTGCTGACCGCCGGTTGTCACGCGATGGACGCACTGCTGATGATGATGGGCAGCGAGGTGGAAAGCGTCTCCAGCTTCTCCACGAAGAGTAGCAGTGAGATCTTCAAGCCCTACGAGTATGACACATCGAGCGTGACGATCCTGCACTTCAAAAACGGCGCCGTGGGCAAGTCAGCCGCGATCGTGGACTGTTTGCAGCCCTACTACTTCCACACGCACCTGTGCGGCAGCCAGGGCAGCCTGCTGGACGACAAGTTCCACTCCATGAAGCTGCACACGGACAAAGGAGCGTGGAGCAAGCTTTCGATGAAGATGCTGGATTCGGGAGATGTGAGCGATCATCCGTATCAAAGCCAGTTCCAGGCCTTCTTTGACGCTCTGGACGAAGGCAAGGACATGCCACTGACTAGCTTCACGGAAAGCCTGAAGAGCTTTGAGGTCATCTTTGCCGCCGACAAGAGCGCCGAGCAGGGCGGGAAGCCGGTGAAGATCAGCGACTTGAACTGAACGGAAGGCATCAGCCATCCCAAAGAAAAAGCCCTCACGATTTCGGTCGTGGGGGCTTTTGTATATTCGGTGGAATCAACGCACCATCCTAAACGGCGGACTCACTTCTTGTCGCCAGTGGCGGGATTGGCTTCCGGGGCCGGAGCGGGCTTCAGCTCGACCTTGGGAGTCTCTGGCAGAGGCGTTGCCGGTTGGGTGAGCGCGTTGGTTTTCCCTACAGGCGCAGGCTTGAGTTCCACGGCTGGCGCGGCGGGAGCAGGGGAAGGAGCGGCGGCGGGAGGTGTTGGTGCCGGTGCAGCGGGGGCCTCCTCTTTCGGCGCTTCGGCCAGAATCTCGGAACGCTTCTTCAGCAGGCTGCTGACCGTGTATTCACTGACTTCATAGGCCCAGCCTTCGAGCTTCTTCTCGTTGGCGAGTTTTTCCTCCTTCGTCTTCTTTTCAGCGGCGAAGGCTTCGTCGTTGGTCTTTTTGTCCTCTTCCTTCTCGTCCTTCACTGCCGGACGCGCCTTGGGGATGTCTGCTGACACGTTGACCGCCAGGTAATACTTGTCGGCACCGTCAACGTTCTTCTTCGCCACTTTCAGGTCGTAGGTGAAGCCGTCGAAGGTGGTGATGCGGGCTTTGGCCGCTCCCTTCAAGGTTTCGGCGACCTTGTCCTTCGCGACGACGTCATTGAAGGTCGGACTCGAGAGGATGCTCCCGAGGGCGACCTTGCCGTTGTCGAACTTCTCGCCGTCTTTAGCGTCAGCCAGGGTGAAGTCGGTGGCGTCCGCATCCTGGCGCGAGGCTTTCCAAGAGTCGGCAGCCTCCGCAAAGGTAACCTCCACGGATTTGGGCTTCACAACGTCGAAGAACGCCTTCTCCAGCCAGGCGTCGGGCTTGGATTCGATGTCGTAGAAGGTGTTCCCGATGGTCCAGATCGTATTTCCGTCGTCAGGAGTCACCATGCGCACCAGACGCTCACTGCTGCCGCCGTAAGGCGAGGCATTGAGGCTGCCGGAGCTCGTCACGTTGCCGCCGAGGACGAAGGATGACTTGATGTTCCCCTTCGCGTCGAGCAACTCGACGAGGGTGCCGATGCCCATGCCGCTTTGCTCCCCCGGAGGCTGCACGCCGATCTTGCCCCAGGAGCCCTGGCCGACAGGCTTGCCGTGGCTGATTTTTTGCTCCTTGAGAGCCATCAGCACGCGGCTGATGCGTTCAAAGCTGGCTTCATAGCCGCCACGTTCGGCGACCGTCCAGGCCGTGCCCTTGACGGCCACGTTGACTTCGGCTTGGCCGTCCTTGATGCGGATTTTCTGGACGCTGTTGACGTCGAGATCGGGGAGCAGCAACTCGCGCATCTCCACGCCCTTGCGGGATCCGGTGTTGAGACTGGAAGTGCGGGAGCTCTTCTTGAACACGGCCACGCCGATCAGCGCAGCCAGGACGATGGCCAGGATGAGTATCTTTTTCATGAGGAGTCGTCGGTGATTAAAGGTTTTCGTTCAGGGAATTAGACGGCGGCGGTGGCCACGCGACGGCGGATGGCGAGCAGGACGCCCACGCAGATGACCAGCAGCGGCACGGAGAGAATGTTCAGCCACTTGAGCAGTGTTTTGGTGAACTCAATTTCCCGGTTCTGATCTTTTTTGATCTCGCGAACTTTGCGGGACAGTTCGACGTCGCTCTCCATGAGGGCTTCGAGTTCCTTCTGCTGCTGGGGGTCGATGATGAAGCCCTTGCCCTTCGCATCGCGTTTTAGGCGGAGGGCGCCCATGTCCTGGGCGATCTTTTCGCGCTTGGCCTCGAGGGCCATGAGTTCGGGGCGGTAGCGGCTTTCGACCTTCGCACGCATTTCGTCGAGGGTCTTGAAAGGGCGGACGGAGGACTTGCGATTGCGCACCTGCAGGAGGTCTCCGCCGCCGGAAAGCACTTCCACCGAGTTGAGCAGCAGCGGCAGGTTCCCGGTGCGGGCGACGAGCATGCCGGTCATCGGATCCTGCTGCACGCAGAAGGCGTCGTAGAGCATGTCCACGTCGGCAAAGAGCACCACGGTGCCCTCGCTGTTGACGGATTCTTTGAGCGAGCCGTCATCGACGGGGGCTTCTTCCTTTTTGGCGTCGGCCGGTGCCGGTGCGCTATCTTCGGACGTGGCGTCAGCGGCGGGTTTTTCGCCAGCGGGCTTGGCTTCATCCTGAGCGCCGCCGGACTCCGGGCTGGCTGCCTTTTTGGGCTTGCCGCCGGGGAAGGCGGTTTTGAATTTGCCCGTCAGGGTCAGGCCGAGAATCTGCCGGCGGCCGCTCGCGGTGAAGTTGGTGAGGCCTTGCGGGGAACGGGCTTTTTCCGCTTCGGCGATGTCGATCATGTCGGAGGCTTCCGAACTTTGAGCGAGGATTCTGGATTCGATGCCGTCGCGTTTGTCGATGGTGAACGAACCCGAGGTGACGACGGTGAGCGAGTTCAGCCCGTTGGTGATGCGGTATTCCTGATCGATGGCGTCGGCGGGGAGCTGTAGCGCGGTCGGATTCTGGCGTCCCTGCAAATTTCCGCGGTAGCTCATGTCCGCGACGACCATGTCTTTCTTGTAGCCGATGCCCCAGGTCTTCAGGAGGTTGGGGAGGTCGGAGCTGGTGTTGATGACACCGCCGGGCTGGCCGGTCATGGGATTGGGCTGGCCGCTGAAGGCCTGTGCCACGACGCTGTTCGGGTCCACAAAGGCGATGACCTTGCCGCCGCCGAGCAGGAACTGGTCGATGGCGTACTCGGCACCTTCGCTCAGGTCGGCCGGATGCAGGACGAGCAGCACTTTGATGTTGGCGTCGATCTTGTCGGTGCCCATGGGGACTTCCTGCACCTCATAGTCGGCGCGGAGCTGCTGGATGATCTGCCAGGGTTCCTGGCCGCGCTGGCGCTGGAACGGGAACATGGGCGAGCCCATCACAGGGATGGCGCTCATGACGCCGACGACGACGCGCTCGCGCTTGATGATCTTGTTGATGGCGCGGGCGATGTCGTATTCCACGGTGGAGCCTTCGTTCGGGCGCGGCGGATTGAGGAAGGGGATGACCTCCTTCTGGTCAAGGCACTCGATGGTCATGCCGAAGTAGATTTTGTCCCCCTCCTGGTTCACCGGACCCATGTCCTGAATCTCGTCGGCACGGGCGTCGTCCTCTTCGTCCGTATTCGGATTGGGGTGGATGGTTTCGAGGATGATCTTGTCGTTGGAAGCCTTGACGAGTTCCAGGAGGAGATCCTCCACGGCGCGGATGTGCGGCTTGAGCACCGTCGGCATCACGCGGTCGTCCGTGGTGTAGTAGTAACGAATCGTCACCGGTTCGTCCTCGCTGATGCGGCTGAGGATGTTCCGCGTGCCCTGGGACAGGGTGTAGAGACCGTCTTCGGTCAGGTCGATGCGTGCATTGCCGACACCGAGTCCGCCGACGAGGAAGTTCACAACGACGATGATCGCCACGATCAGCAGGGCGGTAATGCCCGCGGTGGCCTGCTTGCTTTTCATATTCATGCTCATGGGGTCAAAAACTGGTTGGGGTTGGACTGCGGATGCATCAGGCGCGTTTCGCGCGCAGCACTTCGTGGGTGAAAATGAGGGTCACCGTGATGACCGAGACGAAATACAGGACATCGCGTGTCACAAAGATGCCCTTGGTCAGTTCATAGAAGTGATCCATGAAGGAGAAGTAGCTCACGACCCGCACCAGCCACTCGGCCCAGCCCGGCACGCTGCTCACGATCAACTGCGTGAAGCCGGGGTCGCCGATGAGGGCGATGACGAGGCAGATGAAGACGCTGGAGATAAAGCAGACCACCTGGCTGCGGGTGATCGCGCTGACGGCGCAGGTCAGTGCGAGGCACGAAAGCGCATACAGATAGCTGGCGATGTAACCGCTGATGATGGGGCCCATGTCCGGATCACCGAGATAGCAGACCGTCCAGACGATCGGGAAGGTCAGCACCAGGCCGGCAAGCCAGACTGCGGCGGCCGCGAAGAACTTACCGAGAATCGCGTGCCACGGGGACACGGGCATCGTCAGCAGCAGCTCGATGGTGCCGAGGCGGTGCTCCTCCGACCAGAGGCGCATGCCGACGGCCGGGGCGAGCACCGTGTAGATCCACGGATGCCAGACAAAGAAGCGCTCGGTGAGATTCACATCGTCGCTCTCCAGGATTCGCGAAAACAGGAACGGAAAGCCCATCGCCGCGAGGAGGAAGATCACAACGATGACGTAGAACACGGGAGAGTTGAAGTAGGCCAGGAACTCCCGCTTGAAGACGGCCATGGTGTTTTGGATGTCTCGATTGCTCATGATTGGAATAGTTGGGGGTGAAAACAATTTTCGGGACGCATCAGGCGGCCTTGGCCGGTGCGGTGTCCGGTTTGGTGATGGAGCGGAAGACTTCGTCCAGCGAGTTGGCGCCAGGGACGAGCTTCTTCAGGCTCTCGGGTGTGCCGTCGGCGACGACCTTGCCGCGGTCGATGATGATGGCGCGGGAGCAGGCGGCCTCCACCTCTTCGAGGATGTGGGTGGAAAAGATGATCGCCTTGTTCTGGCCCATACGCTTGATCATGCCGCGCACTTCATGCTTTTGGTTCGGGTCGAGGCCGTCCGTCGGCTCATCGAGGATCAGCACATCGGGATCGTGGATGATGCTCTGGGCGAAGCAGGTGCGGTGGCGGTAGCCTTTGGAAAGGGTGTCCACACTCTGGTTGCGCACCTTGTCCAGGAAACACATTTCCAGCACGCGGTCGATCGCCTTTCCTCTTGCCGCGCCATGCAGGCCACGCATTTCGGCGCAGAAGCCGAGGAAGCTGGCCACGGTCATGTCGGAATAGAGCGGCGCGTTTTCAGGCAGGTAGCCGAGCCGCTGTTTCGCCGCTTCCGGGTTTTCCAGCATGTCGATGCCGCACAGGTTCACGCTGCCGCTGGTGGGACGGAAGTAACCGGTGACCATGCGCATCGTGGTGGACTTGCCGGCGCCGTTGGGTCCAAGGAAGCCGAGCACTTCGCCTTTCTCCACCGAGAAAGAGATGTCATCCACGGCGACTTTGGTGCCGAATACCTTGATGAGGTTTTGTACTTGGATCATAACGTCGTTGGGGTTGGTTGGGAGAAAAACACGTCCAGGATGGGGGCGGCTGGTTGTTCGCCCCTCCCGGACGTTCAATCGCGGACGAGCTTTTTAGGGGGAGCCCACGGCATTTCAACTGAATTTTCATATTCCACCGAAACGCCGCCGCCCGAGCTGTTCGTGGGAAAATATTTCAACGTGACGGCATGATGGCAGCACCTACATTCGTCATCCGCGCCACGTCATGCTTACCAACCAAAACATCGACCCCACCAGGGACTTGTCTCGCAAGCCCTTCATCTTGTGGCGTCCGTTCGTGACCGCGTGGCGGTGGCTGGTTCCTGCTTCCGTCGCCGAGCGTGATCGTCAGTCTCCACTGGCCCGCTGGATCGCCGTCTCCATCGTGGTGGCGATCTCGACGTCGCTTCTTATCTTGGCCGTCATCTACGCGCGGCCCTTGAAGAACTCCTACAAAAACATGCGGGCCGAGAGCATGGTGAAGGAGGCCCGCCAAATGGCTGAAAACGGGCAGATGGTCAACGCGGTCATGAAGGCCCAGGAAGCCGTGCAAAAGGCGCCCGACAGCATTGCCGCCGTGCGGCTGAACTTCGAGTACTTCACCTACATGCGGCGGGATACTGCGTTGTACTTTTTTGACCGGCTGGAGGAGCTAGGGGCACTCACGCCTGCGGACGAGCAGCTGCATGTGCGTTGCCTGCTGAATCTGGGCCGCCAATCGGACGCGGCGGCGGAATTGGAAAAGATCATGAAGAGCCAGCCCTCCAGCGAGGCGCTCATGAAGCTGGCGGAGGACGTGTGGGGCACTCGCGGGCAGGACAAGGCACTGCTCAACGTGCTCAGCGCCTATTCGGAGGAGCATCCCGAAGACCTAGAGAGCGCCCTCCGTCTGGCGCGGGTGCAGGTGAGTTTGGGAAACGCCGTTGAAGCCGGGAAGGGCATGGAAACCCTCTGGAAGCTGGCGGATCAGGATGACGCGCTTGGCCTGCAGGCTCTCGAATTCATCAACAGCCTGCCCAGCCACACGCCGGCGAATCTCGACCGCCTGATTGCAAGGCTGAAATCACATCCCAAAGGCGATGACCGGCATTACGTCACCGCTTTGAAGCACGAAGTCCGGCGCGCACCCGCGAGAAAAAAGGAAATCGTCATGGAGGCCACGGTCAAATACCGCGACAAAAAGCGCGACGATCTTCTGCCTTTCATCCGTTGGCTCGTGGAGGAGGGGGAGGTTCTCCAAGTGCTGGCGGTGCTCCCAGAAGAGGAGGCGCTCAAGCACCGGGGCCTGCTCGAAAACTATCTCAATGCGTTGACGATGCTGAACCGCTTTGACGACGTGGAAAGAATTATCGCCGACAGGGCCGTCGCCTCGATTCTGGACCCCACCACGCTGTCGATGTTTCGCGCCCACCTCGCCTACGTTCTTAAAAAGCCCGCCGAGGAGTTGCGCTCAAAACTCATCGCCGCCAAAAGCAGCGCCCAGGTGAACGGTCGCTATCCATCCCTGCTGCGGATCGCCCAATATGCCGAGGATCGCGGGCATTTTGATATCGCTGAAGACGCCTATCGTCTCACCATCCAGGCTGCCCGCCGGGCCTCGGCTGCGCCGCGAATCGAGAAGGAAGCCTACACGGGACTGATCAAAGCCTGCGAGGCCAATCGTGACACGGAGGCGTTGCTGGAGGCCACGTCTGACGCTTCTTCGCGCTGGCCGGACGATTCATCCTACCTCGATCTCCACCTCTACGTCGCGCTGCTAGCGGGTCGGAACGTCGAATTGTCCCTGATCCAGTCGCAAAAGCTGCTACAGCAGCAGCCGAAAGACAATCTGCGCAAGCTCAATGTCGCACTCGCGCAGTTTCGACTGCAGGACATTCAGCAGGCTGTCTCCTACCTGCAGTTTATGGATCTCAATTTTCTGTCGGAAGGCCAGAGAGCCGTTTTTGCCGGCATCGCGCATCGTGCAGGCTTTATCGACGAAGCCGCGGGCGTGATCAAGGCTGTGTCTCCCCAGGCGTCCATGCTGCCCGAGGAAAGGCGTTTCATTCAGCGCATCCTCAATGCTGAATAGTCTGCGCCGCCCGGAGAGGGTAAAAAAAAGACCGCCAAATTCATGGCGGTATTGGGATTTCCAAAATGGCGGAGCGGACGGGGCTCGAACCCGCGACCTCCAACGTGACAGGCTGGCGTTCTAACCAACTGAACTACCGCTCCTTCGCCGTTTTTGGGGCCGCGATACTAAACGCTCGCCCCCTTCTGGCAAACGGAAAATCGCCTCATCGTAAAATTGTTTGTCATGGCACCTCCTCACCCGAGCCGACATAGTACCAACCGGTGACACGGCCATCGAGGATGAGCGCCTGTGCCTCGACGGGGAACTCCCCGAAGATGGTCTTGGCATTGTAGTTCACCTTCACGGCCCAACCGTCTTTGCCCTGAATTTTTGCAGGCTGCGGTGCCTGCCAGCCGATGATGTTGTCCGGTTTGACTTCCGTCACCTGCCCGCGCTTCATGCTGGCGAGGAGCAGGGGATAGGCGCCGCTTCCGTCTCGCACGGGCTTGCCTGCGGCGTCCACTTCGCTGCCGGAGACTGCGGCGACGGGCTGCGCGGCCATCTGCTGCTTGCGCAGGGCGATGGCCTTCAACTCCTCTGTCCGCACGATTTTCCAATCTTCGTAAATCTTGTTCAGGCGCGCCTTCAAATCCGTGCCTTCGATCGGGAGTCGTGCGCGCGCCGGAGAAGTGGCGGTCGGCGCCAGGGTGAGCACGCCGTTCTCCGCGCCGACCACGAAAGCGATGCCCCCTGCGCTCACCTTGCTGGTGCCGACGCTCATCTTGAATTCCGCATCCTGAAGGAGTTTGACCTCGCGCGGCGGGGAGAAGGCCGACTCCGGAATTTTGAGCCAGTTGCCGGTCAGCGTCTCGATCGTTTCGAATCCGGGGCTTCCGGTGGAAGTCTTCACCGTCTCAGGAGCCGGCTCGGGCATGGCCGCCTTCTTTGGCGTATCCTGCACCACCCTGGCCGGTTCGGGTGCAGACGTGGAGGGCGGGGGGGCATCGAGTTTTTTCACCGGATCGACATTCTTCACGGGCGTCGGATTGAGACTCTTGAAAACAACTTTGGAGCCGGGAGGTGCGCCAAAGTAGTCGTAGGCCAGGAATGCGCCGGCAAAGAGCAGTAAAGTGATGAAGAGAGCTTTCATGGGAAAGGTTGAGTAGGGTTGATGGATACTCAGGCGACCGTGTCAGTGGTTCATCATCTTGGGCGGCTCGCGGCACTTTTCTGTAAATTTTCCGAAAAATTGCGCTGTGGGACGCTCTTGCAGCCTTCTTGCGCCGCGTTAAAGAAGCGGCATGCCCCAACCTAAACTGCTCCTCGGAGCCAATATCGACCATGTCGTCACGCTGCGCCAGGCGCGTTACCGCACGATGTTGGACTCGCCGAATGCGGAGCCCTCCGTCCTGGCCGCCGCGCTCGAAGCCGAAGCTGCGGGTGCCGATTCCATCACCATTCACCTGCGGGCCGACCGTCGGCACATTCAGGATGCCGATGTCCGCCTGCTGCGCCGGAGCATCACCACCAAGCTCAATCTTGAGATGGGCAACACCGAGGAAATTCTCCGCATCGCCCTCGATGTGCGCCCGGACTTCGTCTGCATGGTTCCGGAGCACCGCCAGGAGGTCACCACCGAAGGCGGGCTGGATGTTGTGGCGCAGCGTCAGGTCTTGCAAGCGACGGTGAAAGCCCTCAGCGCCAACGGCACCCGCGTGAGCATGTTCATTGATCCCGATCTCGACCAGGTGCGGGCCAGTGCGGAAATCGGCGCGGCGATGATCGAACTTCACACCGGGACTTTTGCCAATCACGCCGGGGCGCAGCGCGAAGAGGAAGTGGAACGTCTGAGCGCCGCCGCCGCGCTCGGTCATGAACTCGGTCTCCAGATCAACGCCGGCCACGGACTGACCACCTCCAATCTGCCCGTTCTCTGGCCCGTCCCGCACCTCGCGGAGTTGAACATCGGCCATCACATCGTCTCCCGTGCCGTCTTTGTCGGCCTGCGTGCCGCCATTCGTGAAGTCCTCGACGTCATGGCCACTTACGGTGACTGAGCCTTCCATGAAACCCACCGGCATCGGCATCGACCTCGTCGAAGTTCCGCGCATTCGCGGGATGCTGGAGAAGCATGGCGCACGCTTCAAGGAACGCACTTTCACCGCCGGTGAGATCGCTTACTGCGACTCCTGCGCCGATCCCGCCATACACTACGCCGCCCGCTTTGCCGCAAAGGAGGCTGCCGCCAAGGCGCTCGGCACCGGTCTGTGGAGCGAGGGCGTGAACTGGACGGACATCGAGGTCGTCCGAGAAGCTTTAGGTCGTCCTCGTCTTGTCCTGCATGGGGCGGCGAAGGGGCACGCCTCCGGCGCGGACTGCCTCGTCAGCCTCACGCACACGGGGGAGCTCGCCATGGCTCAGGTGATGCTGGTGTGAGCTTTCCGCTTTCGCCCACCGGCCCTTCCGCTACTATCGCTGACAATTCACCATGCGACGCGCGATCTATCCCGGCAGTTTTGACCCGCTCACCAACGGGCACCTCGACGTGCTCCAGCGGGCTGCCGGCATCTTTGACGACGTCGTCATCGCCGTGGCTCGCGACAACGCCAAGAACAGCCTCTTCAGCGTCGAGGAACGTGTCGAACTCATCCGCAACGCCGCAGCCGAGATACCGGGCATCACGGTCCTTCCGTTCGACGGACTGCTGGTGAATTTCGCCCGGCAGCAGGGGGCTTGTGCGCTCATTCGGGGATTGCGGGCGGTTTCCGACTTTGAGTTCGAATTCCAGCTCGCCCTCATGAATCGCAAGCTTCAGCCGAACCTCGAAACACTCTTTCTCATGCCCCGCGAAGAGTTCACCTACATCAGCAGCCGCCTGGTGAAGGAAATCTGTCGCCTCGGTGGGCACATCGAGCAGTTCGTGCCACCGAATGTCGCTGCAGCCCTTTGCGCCAAACTCCAGCCCTCCTGATCCGCCATGCGTCACCCCTTCGAAATTGATCTGCGCTCTCTCCCTGAAGAAGGTCTCCAACTCAACGGCCAGGAGCCGCCCGCCTTCTTTGACCTCGACCCGAAGGATTCCATCCAGGCTGAATCCCCCCTCGCCTACGAACTGTTTATCGAGCGCGACGGCGAGGATGTCATCGTCACCGGAAGTCTTGAGGCCGTTTTCAGCCTCGAATGCGGTCGCTGCCTGGAGCGCTTTGAGCACCGGCTCCACCTCCGGCGCTACCGGGGGGAATTGGCCCTTGAGGAGGGAAGTAAGAAGGACAGCACGATCAACTTGACGGATATGATAAGGGAAGATACTCTCGTCGCCCTTCCGAGCTACCCACGCTGCGAGGACGGAAATGTCCGTCCCCGCCAGTGTCCCGCCGAAGGCAGGTTTGAAACCGAGTTGGAAACAACCGGTGAAGAGCCTCAGAATGCGGGACCGGGTGTGTGGGAGGCTTTGAACAAACTGAACTAGACCCCCTCACAAGACACTCTCATGGCCAATCCGAAGCGCAGACAATCCAAGAGCCGCCAACGCATGCGTCAGGGCGCAAACCGCTGGAAAGCCCCCACCCTCAAATCCTGTCCGGAATGTGGCACGACCGTGCCAGGCCATGTTGCCTGCCCGTCCTGCGGCTATTACCGCGGTCGTCAGGTGATCAGCAAGGTCGCCGGCGAGGATTGATTTTCCGACTCCCTTTCCTTCACCCCGCTGTGTCTCGCGATGCAGCGGGGTGTTTTTGTTTTTTACCGCGTGGTCGCCCGCCTCAGTACTTCGCGTCCCTGGGCATCTTCACTCCCGTGCTGCGTCCCCGGACGAAATCCTGCTCCTGATGAATCCTGCGGTGTCCCATCGGGTCCACCCGTTCCCAGGCGCTGTCCATGCGGGCCTTCATACTGTGCGTGCAGCTGCTCAAGATGAACAGCAGTCCCGCGCCGAGCGCCAAGTTCATCTGTCGTCGGAAGAGGTGATTCGTCATGAGAGGGATCAGAAATACCCCTTCACCTGGAGTTTGCGAGCATAGATCTTCTCCCCGGCCGCGATGTAGAGCACGTCGTGGTTCTTGCCTGCGAACTCGACGCTCACGACCTTGCCCATGGGATCCGGTTTGGCGATGATCCCGGCGAGGCGTCCTGCAGGATCAAAAATCTGCACGCCAAGCTCCGTCGTGACAAAGAACCGGCCGTTCGCCTCCGTAGTTGCGCCGTCGCCTGCTGCTGCCTCCTTGCCCACGGGCAGCCACATCGTCATGTAGGGTGCTCCTCCCGTCAGCGTGCCGTCGTCTTCGATGCGCCAAGCCCAGACATTCTTTCCGCCATGCTCGGAGACGACCAGCGTGCGTTCATCGGGGGAGAGGGTGATGCCGTTCGGCTTGATGACATGTCCCTCATCCGCCACCACATGCTTCTTGTCCCTGGTGATGAGATGAATCCGCTGCGTCGGCGTCTCGGTGAAATAGACGTTTCCCGTCTTGCTGACGACGAGGTCGTTGCACTTCACGTCCGTCAGCAGCACCTCGATCCCGCCCTTCATCGTCATGGCGATGATGCGGCCTTCTTTGTTGTGACAGGCATAAAAGCGCCCGTCCGGGCCGATCTGCAAGCCGCTGATGCCAGGCAGGTCCCGCAGGAACAATGTCGCCTTTCCCGTCTCCACATCCAGCTTGTAGATCCCTTCGCCGCCCTTCACGTCCGTGAAGAAAAGATTGCCCGCCGCATCGCAGCACAGGCCGTCGGTGAAGACATAGCCGCCCGCCACTTCCTTCCACGGCTCGCCGTCGATGAGGTAATCGTGAAGGGAGGTGTCCTGCGCCAGAGTCGTGGTGGCAAGGAGACTAAGGGTCAAAAGTGTGTGTTTCATGGACTTCAATGGTTCGAGGTTGTCGGTTCGCAGTTTCAACCATTCTCTTCGCAGACAACTGCGAACAGAGATCTGGGAACCGCGAACTTTTGGTTCACTTCTTCCACAGCCAGCGCAGCGTGTCCGGCAGCAGGGAGCCGCCGTGCCTGCCGTTGTGGGTGCCTTCACCGAAGACGAACTCATAGTCGTAGCCCGCGAACTTCAGCGCTGCCGCCATGTCCTGGTTCGCCAGCGGCCAGTTGCCGAACTGGTTGTCGAGATCGTTCTTCCCGTCCTGCAGGAAGACCTTGAGTGGCTTCTTGTCAGTCTTTCGGATCAGTGCGGGATAGACATGCCCGCCACGGATGTTGGTGAAACTGCCGATGTGGCTGATCACCTTGCGGAAGGCGTCCGGCCGCTCCCAGGCCACCGTGAAGGCGCAGATACCGCCGCTGCTGTTCCCGCAGATGCCCCGGCCTTCGGGATCGTCCGTCAGCTTGTAGCTCCTGGCCACTTCGGGGAGGATTTCCTCGATCAGGAAGCGCGCATGCAGATCCCCGAGGGAGTCGTATTCAAAGCTGCGGTTGCTGCGCGGCTTCTCCTTTGGGTTGCCGGTCGGAAAAACGCCGGGATTGATGAAGATGGCGATCGTCACCGGCATCTCGCCCTTGGCGATGAGATTGTCGAACACCACCGGCACGCGAAACGTCCCGTCCGCCTTCACAAAGCCCCCGCCGTCGCAGAACACCATCACATTCGCCGGTTCCTCCGCCTTGTACTGGGCCGGAACATAAACCCACCAGTCCCGCGTCGTGCCCGGGTAGATCTTCGACTCCGTCCACGCCGGCATCTGAGTGACCTTCCCCTGCGGCACACCCTCCTGCACCTGCGAATCCGGTCCGAGCACATACTGTTCATCCTGCGGAGCGGACTGGACGAAACTGGCGAGGCACAACGAAACGGCGGCGGCGGTGAAGAATTTCATGGGCGAATCCGAACGCGTGCGGAAAGGAGCATCTTGCAGCATCCCGATCGGCATCCTTGCGGTCTGTTGCGCCGTCAAAAGGTGGAAGGTCGCATCCAGGAGGTGCTGCGCGAAGCCACGGTTCCGCAGGAGGCCAGGCAACTTCACCGCCACTCATGCTTCGGATACCGTCCGCGAAGCTGGGCTTTCACGCCGGGATAGCCTTCCTTCCAAAAGCGGCCGATGTCCCCCGTCGTCTGAATCGGTCGCTGGGCGGGTGAGAGAAGATGAACCGTGACGCTGATGCGGCCGGCGGCGACTTTGGGGTTTTCGTGGATGTCGTACATGTGCTGCAGCACAGCGCTGACGCTGGGCGGCTGCTTTTCGTCATAGACGATGCGGGCGGTCTTGCCGTTCTTGAGCGCGTAGCGCTCGGGCGCGTATTGATTGAGCATCTCGCGCTGCGAATGGCTGAGCCAGGCGTGCAGGGCGGGGAAGACCTCGCGGTCCTTGAGTTGGCGATACGTGGTGCAGCCGTGGCAGAGCTGCTCGATGATGAGATGACGGTCCTCTTCGCCAATGGGCGCGATTTCGAGCTCAGGCATCCACTTGGCGAGGCAGTTCACGCGCGTGATCCATTGCTCCACCTTCTCATTCCACAGTGGCAGTTCGAGCCGTCCGGCAATGACTTCGGCGGCGAGCAGCGATGCGGCCTGGGTTTCATCCGGTTCACCACGTTCCTTGCTGGAGAGCACGAGCGTGCGGAAGCGTGTCTCCTCCATGTTCATCACGCGACGGTTCACGCTGTCGTAACGGGCGTTGCGGCCGGTGGTGAAATCTTCCGGGAACATTTCGCGCAGCCATTCTTCTTCGATGCGCGTGACGTTGTTGAGCTTCACAGTGAGCGCCTTGCCCTGCACCTCGACGATCTCCGAAGCGACGAGCAAGCGCGGGGCCTTGATGTGCGCGTCTTTGTCGAGATGGCCGGTGTAACCGCCCGCGAGACGGTAAATGCGGCTGCAGGGACTCGTTTCGACGCCAAGGTGATCGCTGAAGGCGGCGAGCAGTGTCTTCGCCAGCGATTCGGGATCGGCGACTTCGTCGTTGATGCTCAAACCCGCACGTTTGGCGAGCTGGAGGAATTGATCCTCGCTCCGGGCAGCTTCGCGTGAGGCCATCGCATGCACGCCGTAACGCGCGCAGGCGTCCGACTCGAAGTTCATCGCCTCCGCACGGGTGAAGGCACGCAGCAGCGCCTGAAACTCGCTGATGTCGTCCTTCTCCCAAAACTCCTCGCTCTTGTGCGAGGCGTTCTTTTGTCCGACGAGCAGAATGTCGCGTCCCTGCGCGACTGCGGCACATAAAGCGGCCTCGCGCAGACATCCAAACTCCGCGGCCGCGAGCAGCATGCGCGAGAAGCGCGGATGCAGCGGGAACTTGGCCATCTGACGGCCGGTTGGTGTGATCTCCCCGTGGAGGTTAGTGGCACCCAGATCATGCAGGAGGTCTTCGGCTCGCTTGAGAGATGCGGGCGTGGGCGCTTCGAACCATTCGAAGGCTTCATTCGACAGCACGCGCAATGCGAGCAGCGCCTCGCTTAAATCAAGCCGCTGCACTTCGGGCGGTTCGCATTCGGCACGTTGCAGTTGATCACGCTCCGGCCACAGCCGTACCGCAATTCCCGGCCCCAAACGACCGGCACGACCAGCACGCTGCTCGGCGGAGGCGCGGCTGATCTTCTGCACGGTGAGTGTGTTGATGCCGCGCCGTGCGTCGTAGTTCGCTATGCGGGCCGTGCCGCTATCAATCACCGCTTTGACGCCCTCAATGGTGAGCGAGGTTTCAGCGACGTTCGTGCTGACGATGATCTTCGGCTGCTCGCCGGGCGTGACAGCGGCGTCCTGATCCTGAGGCGTGAGCTCACCATGCAACGGCACCACGCGACGACCGCGCGCAATGCTACGGCCGTTGATCGCGGCGATCGTCTTTCGGATCTCGTGACCGCCGGGCATGAAGACGAGCATGTCGCCGCTGAAGCCGGGTGAGTTCGCGAGGTCTTCGCACGCACGGGCTGCTTGGTCCCAGATGGCCTCGGGATAACCGGTCTTGAGCTGCAGCGGCGCTTGATAACGAATCTCCACCGGAAACGTGCGTCCCTGCGATTCGAGCAGCTTGCAGGGCTGCATGAAATCCACCAGCGGACCCGGCACCAGCGTGGCGGACATGACGATGATTTTCAAATCCGGCCGCTTGCGCTGCAAACGTCGTGCGAACGCCAGTACGAGGTCGCCGTCGAGATGCCGCTCGTGAAATTCATCGATCACGACGCAGCCGACGCGGTCGAGCTGCGGATCTTCGATCATCATGCGCAGCATCACGCCTTCGGTGACATAGGTAAGCCGAGTCTCGCGGCTCGTGATGTTTTCAAAGCGCACCTGATAGCCGACTTCGCCGCCGAGACGCGCATTACGCTCGCGGGCGACTCGCTGCGCCAGCATGCGTGCGGCGATGCGGCGCGGCTGGAGCACGACACAGCGCTTTCCTTCGGGAAGAATGCCCGAATCGAGCACGAACTGCGGGATCTGCGTCGATTTACCCGAACCCGTGGGCGCCTTGATCAGCAGATTCGGCGTCGTCGGATCGAGAAGAGCGGCGGTGAAGGACTGGCGGAGTTCGAAGATGGGGAGAGGCGCAGACATGAATCGATGGGAAGCCCATCAATGACCAAGCTGCGAACACTGTCGAGGACGGGTGTGCGGTTTAGGTCGTTCGTTTTCACCGCAGAGGGGCGGAGAGGCAGAGGTGGCAGAGTTTTGAAATTAAAAGTCTCTGCGATCTCCGCTCCTTTGCCCCTCTGCGGCGAATTCAAAAAATGAAACGCTCACTTCTTCCCATTCTCAGCCGCGAGGAATGCCTGTCGTTCACCCACCAGCACGGCGCCCCAGGCGCGGAGTTTTTCAAAGCCGAGGAGGAACACGCCCACGGCGGCGACCGAGGCGAGGAGACCGCCCAGCCCGAGTGCGCCGCGCTCGTTGTAGCAGGTCCAGACGAACTGGCCGACGCAGAGCACGGCCACGAAGAGCAGCGTGGGTTTGCGGCCGATCAGGTTCACCATGAAAACGCCCAGCGGAGCGCCAAGGGCCACGACAGGCGCGGCGGCGAGCCAGTTTTCATACACACCGGGCTGCATGCCGGTGGTGAGATTCTTGATGACGACACCGAGCACGGAGGTGAAGGCCATGATGACGACGGAGCTGGGAATGGCGATCTTCAAGTCCGCGCGGCAGAGCAGCACGAGGGTGGCATACAGCACCATGTCGATGCCCACGCCGGTGACGGCGGCCACCGTGGCGGCGGAGAACAGGCCGATGATGACGCCAACACGGAAGTCCCAGCGCTCGTCAAACTCCGTCATGCCATCATGCGAGGCGATCTCGCCGATGCGGTAGAGGTGCAGGACGCCAAAGCTGGCCCAGACGACGGCGAAGGCGAGCTTGATCCACAGCTCAGGGACATGGGGCGCGATCCAGAAGATGCCCGCCGGCAATCCGATGACACAGCCGAGCATCGAGCCCTTCAGCATCGACCACGCCAGTGGCTGGCGACGGGCCAGGATGAAGATGCTGGCGCTCGTCATGCCGATGGACTGCACGGCGAAGCTGAAATCCCGCCCCAGCGTGGCGGGCAGGCCGAAGAGCAGCACAAGAATCGGGAAGCCCACCGTGCCGCCGCCCATCGGCGTGGAACCGGCCACGTAGCTGCCCATCGCCATCGCGAGAGCAATAGGCCAGTGCGCGGTGACATCCTCCCAGCGGTCGTTGCCAAAGACGAGCCAGGTCCAGACACTGTAGAAGCCGGCGAGCCAGAGAAACCAGATCCAGAGATGTTGTTTGCGGGGAGCTTGTATGGACATGCGCGTTGATTTCACTTAGCCGCGCCGGGGACAGGCTGAAAATAAAGTCTCGCTATAGGTTCAATGCCCTTATGGCATGAATCGCCGCTCACTTCGGCACCAGCTTTTTCAAATCATCCGGCAGCCACGCACGCAGCATGGGCCCTGTGGTGGCGGTGGTGACCAGACACATGATGATGAACATGGTGAAGAGCTTGTCGTTGAGCAGTCCCAGGTCTTTCCCGACACTGATGGCGATGAGACCCATCAAAGCACGTGTGTTCATCAATGCGCCGATGGACAGCCCCTCGCGCCAGCTTGCCCCGGCCCACCGGGCGCCGAATGTGCAGCCGCCGAGCTTGCCAAGGATGGCAATGAGGGAGACGAGGGCGCACGCGATCCATGCGGTGGCGTTGTCAAAGGAGCCGATTTTGGTGTTGAGCCCGGTGTTGGTGAAAAAGATCGGCACGAGTGTGACGATGACGAAGTCGGCAAAACGTTCACGCCAGGCCTTCACCAGCGAAGGCTCTGAATGCAGCGCCACACCCAGGGCGAAAGCGCCGAAGATGGCGAAGATGCCGAGCTTGTTCGTGATCAGCGAGGACACAAACAGTGTGCAGAACAGCAGCGCGAGGAACCCGGGCGTGAAGGTCTCCGTGTTGTGATCCTTGCACTGTTTCCGCCACGCTTTGATTAGCAATGGGCCGACCACCTTCATCAAAACGGCGAAGTAGAGGACAATCAGCGCCACCTGTCCGAGAAACGGCAGCCAGGTGAAATTGTCGCCTTGTTTGATGATGGCGGTGGCGACGCCGAGGAAGACCCAGCCCACCGCATCGTCGATCGCGGCGGCGCTGATGGCCGTGGCGCCGAGCGCGGTGCGTTCCAGCTTCATCTCCAGCAGGATTCGACCCATGATCGGCAGCGCTGAGATCGCCAGGGCGATGCAGACGAAGAGCTTGAAGCCAAAGGCCGGCAGATCCGGCGCAAAGGTGCGGTGCAGCCACGGTGCGATGGCCAGTCCGCCCGCCAGCGGGGCGAGGATGCCCATCAGCGAGGAGGAGACGACGACTTTCGACTTGTGCCGCAAGTGGGAAAAATCAAACTCCATGCCAACCTGAAAAAGCATCAGCAGCAG
Source organism: uncultured Prosthecobacter sp. (assembly GCA_964452755.1). Lineage (GTDB taxonomy): Bacteria > Verrucomicrobiota > Verrucomicrobiia > Verrucomicrobiales > Verrucomicrobiaceae > Prosthecobacter. The sequence continues at coordinate 145,557 of CAYVQY010000009.1, forward strand.
GCCGATCTTGGCGAGCAGTGCGAGAGGGCCTTTGACCTCCTCAGGAAAAATGAAGCTGACGAACTCCGGTGCGAACAGGCCGATGAATGACGGCCCCAGCAGCAGGCCGGCCGCGATTTCACCCACGGCGGGTGGTTGGCCGATCTTGCGGCAGAGCCGTCCCATCAGCCATGCAGCGGCGATGATGACGATCCAGCCGACAAGTACGAGTTTGAGGGTGTCTTCGATCTTGGCGGGATTCATGGGCGCCGATATGCGCCATCCGCGTCAGTAACAAAAATAGACTTTCGCTATGGCTTTGATGCCGTTGCGGTATAAACAGCGCCCATCATGGAACTGCGACATCTGCGTTATTTTCAGGCCGTTGCCGAGGAGCTGAGCTTTTCCAAAGCGGCTCGGCGTTTGCGCATCGCCCAGCCGGCGCTGAGCCGGGCGGTGCAGGAGATGGAACGTGAAATCGGCACGCAGTTGATCGAACGCGAGCGTCGCTCGCCGCGGCTCACACCGGCGGGCGCGGTGCTGCTGCATGAGACGGGTTTGATTCTTGAGCGGCTTGAGGAGTCGATGCGCCGCGTGCGACGCACGGCAAAGGGCGAAGAAGGGGAGTTGAAGCTCGGCTACATCGGCCCGCCGACGCGGATGTTCTTGGCGCGGCTGCTGAAGGAATATCAGAAGCGGTTTCCTCGCGTGACGGTCATCCTGGAAGAGCGCACGCCGGAACGTGTGTGGGAAATGGTGTCGAAGGGGCGCCTGTCGGTCGGATTGACACGGCCCGTGCTGGCGCATGAGGCGCTGGGTTTGCAGACGCTGCTGCTGCGCGAGGAGAAATTCTGCGCGGCGGTGCCGAAGGATCATCCGCTGGCGAAGCTGACCTCGCTGCCGTGGAAAAAGCTCGCGGGCGAGCCGCTGATCATCCTGGCGCGTCGCGAAGGCGCGGGATCGCACGATGCGATTCGGGTGGCCTGCGATGAGGCCGGCTTCGAGCCGAAGGTGAAGCACACGCCGAGTCTCATCGGCACCATTTTGCAGTACGTCGAGGCCGGCGCGGGCATCGGCATCGTACCGGAGAGCACGCTGAGTAAAAACATCGCGCTCATCCCGCTCAAACCGCAGCAGACCATTCCACTGGTGATGGTCTGGGCGAAGGACGGCGACGATCCCGCCGTGGTCGCATTTCGCGAGTTGGTGAAGGAGTGGCTTCGCGACGGGAAGCTGTAGGCCTGAAAAGCGTTGCGCCTTGGGCGTGCTGGTGCTCCTTTCGCGCCCCCTTATCGCCGGTGGCACTCCAGTCATTTGGCACAACCTCATCCTACATCCACCGACCATGTCCACCGACGCCAAGAACTCCCTCGCTCAAATGGAGAAAATCGTCTCCCTCTGCAAGCGCCGCGGTTTCATCTATCAAAGCAGCGAGATCTACGGCGGCTGCGGCGGCGTGTGGGACTACGGTCCGCTCGGTGCGGAGCTGAAGCGCAATCTGCGCACCGCCTGGTGGAACACCATGACCCGCGAGCGTGAGGACGTGCTCGGCCTCGATGCCAGTATCCTCATGAATCCGGCCATCTGGAAGGCCAGCGGCCACGTCGATACCTTCGCCGACCTCATGCGCGAGTGCTCGCTGACGAACAAACGCGTCCGCGCCGATCATGTGGAGCCGCAGGACGGCGTCGTCATGAAATACAGTGGCGCGAAGGCCCCGAACGGCTGGCGCTGGGATCGTGCGATCACCGCTTTGCTGAAAAATGGCGAGCACATCGAGAGCTTCCGCAAACGCATCCGTGCCCTCATCGCGCAAAACGCTGGTGAAGCAGCGGGCAAGCCCGAGGAGATCGAATTGCTCGGCGAAGAGAAAATCGACGCCGTGAATGGCAGCGTCGATTTTCATCCCGAGACAGGCGGTGCGCTTGGCGAGGCGCGGCCCTTCAATCTCATGCTCCGCACCTACCTCGGCCCCACGGCCACGGAGGCGGATGTCACCTACCTGCGCCCGGAAACCGCGCAGGCCATCTTTGCGCAGTTCAAGAACGTCTTCGACTCCAGCCGCGTGAAAGTGCCGTTTGGCATCGGCCAGATCGGCAAAGCCTTCCGCAACGAGGTCACGCCGAAGAATTTCACCTTCCGCAGCCGCGAGTTCGAGCAGATGGAACTCGAGTTCTTCATCAAGCCCGACGAAGCCGTCGAAATCATCAGCGGCGAGGTCGCGAAGTGGCATGAAGGCGCTGATTTGAGCGAACCGCAGCCGAATTGGGGCTGGGAGCTGTGGCACCGTTACTGGGTCGATCAGCGCACGAAATTCTACGAAGGCATCGGCCTCGGCGACGTGCTCGAATACTACTGGCAGACGCCCGCCGACCTCGCCCACTACGCCCGCGCCTGCGTGGACATCCTGTGCGAGTTCCCGTTTGGAACGGAAGAGCTGGAAGGCATCGCCGCGCGTGGCGACTTCGATTTGTCCGCGCATCAGACCGCCAGCACCAAGTCGCAGGAGATCTTCGACGAAGAACTCAAAAATGCCGCTGCCAAGCTCACCGACGAGCAGAAGGAAGCCCTCATCCAGAAGCGCCTCGCCGCCGAAGCCGCCAAGACCAAGGGCGAGCCGATGCCCGAAGCCGCTGTGCGTGCGTGGTTCGAGCGTCTCTTCAAAGGCAGCTACGTCCCCCACGTCATCGAACCCTCCGCCGGTCTCGACCGCATGGCGCTCGCCGTCATCGCGAAGGCCTTCGACGAGAGTGAAAAAGTCGATGAGAAGGGCAAAAAGGAGGTCATCACCGTCCTGCGCCTGCATCCGCGTGTCGCCCCGATCAAAGTCGGCGTCTTCCCGCTGCTCAAGAACAAACCCGAGCTCGTCGCCAAGGCCCGCGAGGTCTATGCGCTGCTCAAGAAGCACCTGAACTGCTTCTACGACGAGACCGCGTCCATCGGCCGCCGTTACGCCCGCCAGGACGAAGTCGGCACGCCCTTCGGCGTCACCATCGACTTCGAAACCTGCGGCGAAAAAGGCCCCGAACTCCTCGACACCGTCACCCTCCGCCACCGCGACAGCGGCGAGCAGGAGCGCGTAAAGATCAGCGAGTTGCTCGGAAGACTACTGCCGTTGGTGAGCTGAGTCACAAAATAATGGCAGGAAAGGGTCGGGGCGATTCGTGACAGGCGGGAAAGGGCGCAGAGCATGGCGATGGAAAGAACGGTCACTGCAGCCTGCCTCGCTCTGACCCTGCGTCACCGCATGACCCCGGCCCTTCGCAAGCTCCGGCTCAGCGCTTGCTGCTGTGCGCCCATCGTGTCCTTCCTCCGGATGTTGAGCCGCAGCGGCATGAGTTCCAGGTTGGCGATGACGTGGTCCAGTTCAGGAAGATGAGGCGGGTGGGAGAGTGGGACACGCCAGCCTATGCGCGGTCGCTGAGGGAAGCGTCATTGCAAGGGAGGAAAAAGATACTCGCAGGCCGATGGAGAGGCCGTGAAGACCGTGAGACAGGCAGCCTGTTTCACAGGGGTGCTGTTCAGACATGGAGGAGGGACAGGGCGACTTTCCCTCCAAAGCAGGCTTCGACGTCGGACCCCGGATCACGGGGGCGGGAGGCGTAGGAGGCGTTGTAGGTGTAACCGTTTTCGCCGAGGTGGAAGGACACGTTCAACGGGGAACGGGCCGGCTGGCAGAGGACGCGGGGGGGCAGGGAGGGGGACTCCGGCGGCAGATGGGGCAGGTTGACGTTCCAGAAGCTGCGCTCGGACTGCTGCCGGGCGTGGATTTCATTCAGAATGCTGGCGATCCACCCCGCTGTGCGTGTCCAGTCAACCGGCAGCGAGCGGATCATGTAGTGGGACAGGGCCATGGAACGCAGGCCGTGGTAGGCGGCCTCGCGGGCGGCGGCGACGGTGCCGGAAATGACGATGTCCTGTCCCATGTTCCCCCCGGCATTGACGCCGGAGAGGACGAGGTCCGGCTTCAATCCGAGGGCGAAAAGGGCGATGCGTACGCAATCCGCAGGCGTGCCGTGGACGGCGTGGTGGTTCGCCGAATGAGGTTCGACTTTGAGCGCCTCATGGGTGGTGACCCGGTGTCCGCACTGGCTCTGCTCCCGTGCCGGGGCCACGATGACGGGTTCCCAGCCTAGCAGCAGGACGGCACTCTCCAAGGCCTTTAAGCCGGGGGCTTCGATGCCGTCGTCATTGGTCAGCAGCACGCGCATGCGGGATCAGGCGAGGTCGAGGATGACTTTGCCCTGACGCGAACCTTCCCGGGCGCGGGTGAGGGCCTGCCGGTAGTCGGCCATGGGTACGATCTGATCGATGGCGGTGACGATGCCGCCGCTCTCGACGAGGCCGGTCAAAGGATCGAGGACTTCGTGCAGCTCCGGCGTGCTGGCTTTTTCGAACCACCGGGTGATCCAAAGGCCGTGAAGCTGGAGGTTTTTGAAGATGAGGAATTTGTTCGGAACCTTCAGGCTGCGGCGGCTCATGGCGCCGTAGGTGACCATGAGGCCTTCAGGACTGAGCACGTCCATGAGCCGGATGGCACTGTCTCCGCCGACGGCATTGGCGGCGAGCCGCACGGGGGCCTGACCGAGCAGGGCTTTGGCTTCGGCGACGCCTTCATCGGTGTCGAGGAGGACGGCGTCGGCACCGAGTGTTTTGAGTTCCTCGATCAATTCCGGACGGCGAACGAAATTGATGGTGCGCAGGCCGAAGTGGGAGGCGAGCTGGATGAGGCTGCGGCCGACACCGGAATTGGCGGCGTTTTGAACCACCCATGAGCCTTCTTCGAGGGTGGTGTAGAATTTGAGGAGCGCCCAGGCGGTGACGGGATTGATGCGCAGCATGCTGGCCTGCACGCGATCGATCTGCGGCGGGATCTTGGCGAAGTGATGCTCTGGCGCGATGAGGTGCTGAGTCCAGCAGCCGGCTCCGAGGAGGGGAATGACAACATCCCCCTTGCTCAGGGAGGTGACCGACGGACCGACGGCTTCGACCTCTCCACAACCCTCATGCCCGGGAATGCAGGGCGGATGGGCGGGACGGCCGTAGGTGCCTTCGATGAAATTGAGGTCGGCCGGATTGATGGGCGCGTAGCGCATGCGGACACGCACTTCATGGCCGGAGGGTCCGGTGAGCTCGCGCTTTCGGAACTGCACGACTTCGGGCGGGTCGCCGGTACGATCAAATTGAAGAAAGCTGGATTCCATGACGCGTCATGCGTCGGTCAATACGCCCTGCGGGTCAAGCCGGGGTCAATCCTTCGCAGCGATTCGGGCGTCCATGACGAGTTTCATGAACATTTCCCGCTGCTCGGCGAGCGCCGCGACCCGGTCTGCGGGCTTGGTGCGGGCCTCCAGGCAGACAAAGCCCTCGTAGTCGGCGTCCACGAGGAGGGCTGCCAGTTTGTCATAAGGGTAGTCGCCTGTGTTCACTTCGCGGATGTGGACCGTTTTGCCGAGATAATCCCGGACTTTGGCAAAGTTGGCTTCAATGCCTTCGCCCGCGAGGTCCTCGCCATTGCAGTTCCAGCAGACGCGCACGTTGCCGCGGTCGGCGGCTTCCATGATGGTGCGGACGTGGTCGAGGCTGGAGGTTTCCTTGCCATGAACTTCGAGCCGGATCTCCTGGCCGAAACCAACCGCGTAGTCTCCGATCTCCGCGAGCGCCTTGCCGATTTGTTCGAGGGTTTTTTCCGCAGGCACGCCTGGAGGCAGGGCGTTGGGTTTCACCTTCACGCCGGTGCCACCGATGTCGTGGCAGAGTTTGATGTACTCCTTGGCTCCGGCGATGTTTTTCGCCAGTGCGTCGGTTTCAGCGGCGTGAAACTCGAAGTTGGTTCCCATGCCGAGCAGCTTGACGGCGGAATCCTCAAACTGGCGTCTCACGTCGGTGCGCTGCTGCGGCGTGAGCGAAGGGTCCACCTTGTGGGCGTGTTCGACGCGCAGTTCGACGGCCGAGACTCCCGTGCTCGTGCAATTGGCGATCAGGGTGGGAAGATCCCAGTCAGCGCCCCACATGTAGGTCACCAAACCAAACTGAATGTTTTCTCCTTTGTAGGAAGGCTGGGCGGCGGCGCCCAGGGCGGCTGTCGCGCCCGCCCCCATGATGGAATGAATGAAATGGCGGCGGGTGTTCATGAGGCGGCGGATGCTATTCAGAGGTCTTCTTTTCCTCGGTGCTGGTGATGATGTCGCGGCGGCGGAAGCCCTGGGGCCGGCCGTTACCCCGGTAGAGGTAGATTTTTTTGACATCGTCGATCTTCATGATCACCCAGGGAGAGAGGATGTTTCGACCGTTCTTCGTATAAACAAGGTCGTCTGCGAGATAGACGCAGGAGTGAAAGGCGTCCCCCGTTTCATCGTCCAGAAAGAAGAGGATGTCTCCATACCGGTAGGGTGCTTCGACCGGATTGAACTGCTCAATCACCCTGCTGGTGGCGAGATTGACGTCCAGCAGATACTCGTGGGGTTCGTAATTGAAGAAGTTCAAGGAGGTCCAGTGGCAGTCCGGCAGGGTGCCGTGTTTGGCCAGCTCAGGTCCGGGATAGGTGTAAATGAGCTTGCGGGCCAGCGCAGGAAGGAGGTGTGAGATGCCGATGTCCTCGATGCCGTCGGTTTCAATGATGGAGTCGAGAAGAGGCTCAATGTCTTTGCGCCGCAGGCCGAGTCCGAGACTCCAGTATTGGAGTATCTGTTCCGAGTCGGAATCCTTGTCGAGGTGCAGGCGCACCATGATGGTGCGGGTGCGGGTGCATGCTTTGAAAACGGAGCGGGCTTCGCTGTCCGTTTGGGCGTAGTTCAGCAGCAGGGAGACGTCACTGAAGACGATGGTGCCGCTGCGCAGGTAGCTGAGCTTCTTGATTTTGGCGATGATTTCCGGGCGGAGATTGCTGGTGGCGTACCACTCTTCGACCGACGGGGTGGTGATGATGACGGGATCGGCGTGGTAGGCGTTTGCGGGATACTTCGCCAGCTCCGTGTAAATGATGGTGCGCGCAGCAGGCTTCATCTCCTCCAGTTGTACAAGAGGTGGATGGAGGTAAACGATGTCGCCGTCGCGAATCATGTTTTTCTCGGCGAGCAGGAAATCGGTCAGCGACTGCGAGAGCCCCGCGTCTGCGAAGAGTTTCGGCAGCGAGGGCAGCTGATCGGCAGGGAACGCCCAACTCGGGGTCGTGCTCGGCAGGGGGAAGTTCTCGATGAGCTGGTAGGGTGCCTCCAAATAGACGTAAACATAACGCAGGGTTCCCCACGGCCCCGGGCCGCAGTCGTGAACCGTGGGACGCTCGACCACGGGGGCGCTGGAGCCGGGCCCCAAGATGAGGTTGAGATCCTCGGCACGGGTGATTTGTCCGTAAAGTCCGCCGGGTGTCAGCAGGTGAAAGGCGAGCGCCAACGCCGCCAACAGCGCCATGAATGGCGCGGAGCGAGCCGGGGCTGGGGTGTGGGTGCGAAGCATGCGAAGATGATGGGGGTATTCCGTCGTCTAAACGTCAGAACTGTGTGCGTTTATGGCGGGTATTGTCAATGCTTTGTACCAGCATTGCTAGGAGCCGGGATTGTAAGCCCGGATGCCGGTGACGCGCACCTGGCGGGTGCCGTGCAGCGCGTCGGTTCCGAGAGAAATTTCTTCGCCGATGGTTTTACCGATCAGGGCTTTGGCCGACTCGGAAAGGTAGCTGATGATGTTTTTCTCCAAGTCTCCGTCCCAGGCTCCGAGAATGGTGAAGGTTTCGGCCTTGCCGGAGGCGAGGTCCTCGACATCCACAGCGGTGCCGATGCCGACCTTGTCCGTGGGGACGTTGGCGAAGTCCGTGCCGCGGGCGTTGCGGAGCTCGCGCTCGTATTTGGACTGGAGGCGGAGCAACACGGCCTGCTGGTCACGCGCGGCTTTGTAACCTCCATTTTCGCGCAAGTCGCCTTCGTCACGGGCGATTTGGATTTCGCGCTTGTTCTCCGGGATCTTGACGTTGACGAGATCTTCGAGTTCCAGCTTCTTGCGTTTGAGGCTGTCCCAGGAGGCGATCAGCGGATCTTCGGCCTTGGCGGCGGCATTGTCGCTCATGATGGCCTCCATTTCGGGGCGGGTCTTGATGATGCGGGCCATCAGCGAACGTCGGGAAAGCTCATCGAACGAGGAGCAGCCGAGCACACGCTTGGCCAGGAGGCGGACGTCCTCATCGTCCGCGTCGGTGACGATCTCTCCGAGGAGGGTGGCGTCGTCGGAAAGGATGCTCTGCAGTCGTCCGGTGCGCTTGGGGCCGCCTTCCATGTGATCGTGTTCGATAACGTCGAAAATCGCGTGACCGAGGTCGATGCCGAAGACGGACTCCGCCAGTCCCTTGCGCTCGCGGGCCATCCAGATGAGAAGGTCCGAGGAGAGGAGGCGGTTGCGCAGTGTCTTCTTCAAGGCTTCGCCGAGAACGTCGAGCTCGTCATTGGTGTCGAGAACGGAGGCGATTTCGGCGACCGCACGGCCGCCGGTCTTGTTGAGATGATCGAGGATCTCAGGCACCCAGGCGCGGTTTGGGAAGGCTTCAGGGAAGGCCTTGTAAATGCGGGCCAGCATGCCGGAGGAGAATGCCTTGATGGCGTCGGCCAGAGTGTCCTTGGTTTCACAGACGAGGTCCGAGACCTTCATCGAGCCCATGGGGGCGGTGGTGCCCAGGCTTTCGACGAGTTCATCACGCGCGAGCAGCAGTTGCAGAGCTGCCTTGAGGTTGAGTTTGACGGCCTTGCGGGCGGTGTCGGAGATGTCCTGAAAGACCGGAATGAGCTCCGTCTTTGGATCGGTGAAGAGGTCGATGTCCTTTTGAATGCTGGCGAGGGCGGCAAGCTTGCCCTTCAAATCGCGGGCGGAGAGAAAGAGTTTCACCATCTGGCCACCGGCGCCTTCGGCCTGGTCCCGCAGGACGAGGTTTTCGCTGCGCTTGGCGGGGACGACGATGTGGCGCTGAGTTTTGAGCGCACGCTTGGCGGCTTCCCACCACTTCTTGTAGTCTGCGTCCGCCACGATGCGGCCCTTGATGTACTTTTCGAGAGCGTCGAGATGCAGCGAGTTGTTGCCGGCTTTCAGCGCGAGTTCGACGAGGCCGGGGGCGTTCTCCCTGGCCAAGGTCTTCAGCGCGTCGAGGTCGGAGTGGCGCCGTGCGAGCAGATGATCGGACGGAATGATTTCCAGCGAGTTCACCGCGAAGGAGATCTTCATGGGGTGTCCGGGCTTGTCTTCGAAGTCGATGACGATGCGGTCACCGAGCAGGTCCCAGGAGGCGACTCTGCCGACCCCCCAGCTTTTGTGAACGCAGAACGTTCCCGATTCAAGTTTCGAAAGTATTTCGCCGTCTGCAGCCGAGAGCTTGCCTGCGGCCACGATGTTTTGCACCTCTGGATTCATGGGGCGCTTAGACTAGCCGTCTGCGGGATCGTGGCAAAGGAAACCTTGCGGCATTATGCCCGGGTTTACCAAGCGAGGCACCAGAGGACTTTGAGATAGCGTCCGTCGGGGCAGTTGGACATCACCGGATGGTCGGAACCCGGACCGCTGCGGTCGATGATTTGAAGCCTGCGTTTGTTGCGATGGGCGGCGCGCATGACGATGTCCTCAAACTCGGCGACATCGAGCAGGCCGGAGCAGGAGCAGGTCACGAAGAGGCCGCCGCGCTTGAGCAGGCCGAGGGCGACGGCGTTCATGTCGTAGTACTTGTTGCGGCCGAGTTGGCCCTCTTCCGGGTCGCGGGAGAAGACGAGCTTCGGTGGATCGAGCACGACGGTGTCCCACAGCCTGCCGTTTTGCTGCATCTGCCGCCCCCAGGTGAAGGTGTCGGCATGCACCCAGTCGATGCGCACTTGGTTCAAGTCGGCGTTCTTCTTTGCCTGGGCGATGGCTTTTTCGTCCAAGTCCACGCCGGTGACATCCTCGCAGCCGCCGGAGACACGGGCGCTGAGGGAGAAGCCGCCGGTGTAGCTGCAAAGGTCGAGCACGCTGCCGCCGCGGGCGAGTTGGGCGAATTTTTGCCGGTTGTCGCGCTGGTCGCAGAAGAAGCCGGTCTTGTGGCCGTCTTCGAAATTCACCTGGTAGCGCACGCCGTTTTCCCGGATGCGAATGCTGCGGGGGGCGGGATCGTCGGCCTCAGGAACGTCGGCCCAACGCATGGCCTCGATCCGTGCGATGTCGGGATCCGTCTGGATGACGTGCTGCCTGGTTCCGAGTTTTTCGTGGAGTCTGGGAAGCCAGCGGCGGAGGCGGCGCCAGATGCCGAGTGTGGTGACTTCGATGGAAAGAACATCGGCGTAGCGGTCCACGACGAGGCCGCTGAGGCCGTCTCCATCGGAATGAACCGCGCGCCAGGCATCCGTGGTGTCGTTGAGTCGCAGAGTGTTCAGCCGCAGGTCGAGCGCCGCATCGAGCCGGGCGTCGAGCTTCTCCTCGGTGAGCGGTTCTTCACCGTGCTGGAGGACGCGGAGGGGGACTCGGGCGTTGGGATTGAAAAAACCGCTGCCGAAGAGCTGCCCCTCTTTGTCCATCACATGCACGAGGTCGCCGGGGCCGGCGTCCGGGGAGACGGCACGAAGCATGTTCGGATAAACGGCCGGGTGGAAGGAGAAGTACTTCATCTGCGCCCATGGACGCGGCCAGTCCGCGCTGCCTGCGGGGGGGGCTTGTCGTGGAAGGGAGGGTTCCCGGCGGGGATGGCGCGGAGGAGGCATGCGAAATGGGGCGGTGGATTCAAAGTGGCACGAGAGTCGCTGCACGACATCCGGCCGGGGAGGGGATTCCTTCTTCCACCGTCAACCATCGTCAACAACTCCAAACTGCGGACAACATGCCGGCCGTGCCTTTTCCCGCTGGAAATGCGGCAGCGCCGCCGCTTAGTTGCGGCATGCCTTCCGACAAGCCTGTTACTCTCAAAGACCTGACGATCCTCGGCAGGGAGCATGTCCCCTCGTCCGGGGGATTCATGATACTTCCCAGCCAGCTAGGCTACTTAGACCTGCTCCGACTGGAACTGCTGCTGCAAGACCGGGAGGTGGTCTATCTGGTGGAGCAACGTGCGGCCCTGCATCCGCTGCTCAAGGTCCACCTCGAAAAAGAGGACGTTCATGCCCTGGTGATTTCGCCCGGCGAGACGGAGCCTGCAGCTTACCGAGAGGCCGTGACCGCCGCGATGAAGGGCGGGGCGGTGATCATTTATCTTCCTGCGGAGGCGGCCGCCATCAGTTCTCCACTGACCACGGTACCCGGAGCGAAGCTGGAGTTTCTTTTGAAGGCAGGAGCTCCGGTGCTGCCTCTGCATGTTCACCGCCGGCAGGACACTGCGCTGCCGATCGGGCCGCGCTACAACGATGCGGATGTGGTTTTCACCTTTGGCGCCGTTTTGACCGGCGGGGAAGTGAGTCTGCCCGTCTATCAGGAGCGCTTGATGCTGCTGGCGGAGCAGTCGATGAGCGAGGCCTGCCCACCGCTGGAAATGAGCCTCGGCTACGCCCTCATTCAGGGCTTCAAGAAACACGGCGCGCGCAACAGCATCGTGGATGGCAAGGACGAAAAGATCCTGCGTTTTGACAAGGTCTTCGCCGTGGCGCTGGCGCTGGCGCAGGTGGTAAAGAAGGAGACGAAGAAGAAACGGGTCGGCATCATCCTCCCGCCGGGGATTGGCGGCCTGCTGTGCAATGTGGCCGTCATCATGGCCGGCAAGATTCCGGTCAATCTCAATTTCACGGCCGGTCGTGAAGCGATCAACAGCTCGATACGCCAGGGGGACATCGATCGTTTTCTCACGGCGGATATTTTTGTGCGCAAGATGCAGAGCTTTCCATGGCCGCCGATGAAGCAACTGGTCCTGATCGAACGGCTGATTCCGAAGCTGAAGCTCTCCATCGCCAAGTGGCTGGTGATCAGCAAGCTTCTGCCTTCGGCGCTGCTGGCCGCCCTGCTCGGCATATCGAGAAAAGGCGGGCGCGAGGAGGCGCTGCTGCTCTTCACCAGCGGTAGTTCCGGTCAGCCAAAGGGCGTGGTGCTCTCGCACAGGAATCTCATTTCCAATGTGACCCAGTTTGGCTCCCGGCTCGGGATGAAGAGCACGGACAGCATTCTCGGCACTCTGCCGCTCTTTCACAGCTTCGGCTGTACGGTGACGCTGTGGTATCCGATCATCTACGGCCTGCATCTGGTCACCTACCCGACACCACTAGAGACGAAGAAACTCGCCGAACTCATCGAGAAGTACAGCGTCTCGCTGATGATCGCCACGCCGACCTTCCTGCGGGGATATCTCCGCGGGGTGAACCGCGAGGCCCTCGCCTCGGTAAAGTATTGTGTCACCGGTGCCGAGAAGCTGCCAAGCACGGTGGCCGACGCCTTTGAATCGCGTTTCGGCAAGCGCGTGCTGGAAGGCTACGGGCTGACGGAAACCTCGCCTGTCTCCAATGTGAATCTTCCGGACCCGGACCCGCTCGGTGACGAAGAGAGCGGCCACGTCCTGATGCCCGGCTTGCGGCAGGGTTCGGTGGGGCAGTTGTTGCACGGCATGGCTCTGCGCATCACCCATCCGGAGTCTGGCGAAGCCTTGTCCATCCATGAAAGCGGCATGATCTGGTTCAAGGGGCCGAACATCTTTGAAGGCTACCATGAAGACCCCAAGCGCACGCAGGAGGTCATGAAAGACGGCTGGTTCCGCACGGGAGACATCGGCCGAGTCGATCTCGATGGCTTTCTCTACATCGAAGGACGGCTGAGCCGATTCTCGAAGATCGGCGGTGAAATGGTGCCGCACGAAACGGTGGAGGAGGCGCTCGTCAAAGCGATGGGCCTGGAGAACGAGACCACGCGAAAAATTGCCGTCGTGGGCGTGCCGGACCCGGGCAAAGGCGAGGCTCTGGTGCTGCTGACGAGCATGCCCGGGGGGGCTGAGCATCAGGAGATCCTCGACCTGCGCTACCGACTGCTCGACAAGGGCATGCCGCCTCTCTGGATTCCCAAGAAGATGATCCGTGTCAGCGACATTCCCGTCCTCGCCTCCGGCAAGCTCGACGTCCAAGGCTGCGAAAAAATCGCCAAAGTGGGCATGTAGCCTTCAGGCGGGCACTCAGTACAACTCGACAGGCGAGCGCTTGCCATCTTCGACGCTGAGCTGCCGGGCGGCCTCCTCCCCGAGCGTATCGACGCGAAGCTGCCAGATGTCGCGATTGATCGCGGCGAAACGATCAAGATCAAACGCGTCCGGCTGGACGAGGCGTTTTTTTGTTTTCTCGATTCGCAGCAGAGCGTCATGCAGCGCCGGTTCCTCCACGCCTTCGAGATGCTGGCGGGCGAGTTCGACCATCTCGACGCGATGGCAGATCATGACGAGGTCATTGCCGGCGCGGACGGCCTCTTGGATGGCTTGCTCAAACGTCACCTCGTTCAAAATGGCTCCCATGTCGAGGTCGTCGGTCATCGCCAGGCCCTCAAAGCCGTACTGATGACGCAGGAGCTTCGTCACGATGTTGTGGCTCAGACTGGCTGGCCACCGTCCGCGGTCGGGATCGTAAGCGGTGTAGTTGCTGTGGCAGGTCATCACGCTGTCGAGTTCGGGCAGCAGCGCGGAGTAGGGCAGCAGTTCGCTTTTTTCCATCTCCTCCCGGCTTTTGGTGATGACCGGCAGAAACTCATGCGGGTCGCATTCGGCAGGGCCGTAGCCGGGAAAGTGTTTGCCGCAGCTGAGGATGCCTTCCTTGCGCATCGCGCGGTTGAAGACACCGGCGTTGGTGATGACCTGCTGCGGATCCCTGCCGTAGGTGCGGCCTTTCAGGGAATTGTCCGCTGCGTCGTCGTAGCTGATGTCCAGCACCGGACAGAGGTCGAGATTGAAGCCGAAGAGCCTGAGGATCTGGCCGGTGAGTCTGCCGTGCTGCTTGATCAGCGCAGGATCTCCCTTGTCCCGCAGGGCCTGCGCGTTGGGCGGTTCTTCACCGATGAGGCGAAGTCTCGAAACACGACCGCCCTCCTGGTCGATGGTGATGAAAGGCTCGGTGTCGGAGAGATCGCGCAGGTCGTCGATGAGTTTTCGGACTTGAGCGGGGGATTCAATGTTGCGACCGAAAAGGATGAACCCGCCTGGCTGGAGTTTCTTGAGCCGGGCGGCGGTTTCTGGGCTGAGTTCGGTGCCTGGGACACCCATGAGAAGCAGTTGGCCGAGCGGGAGGGAAGACATGGAAATGACGGAAGAAGGAAATTTGGAGCCAATTTGGCTCATAGTGAAAGAGAATTCAGGGCTTGAAGAGAGATGTGTGGCGAGTTGAGGTTGCTGAGGAGGGTGTCAAGGCGGGTTTTGCTAAAAGTTTGAGAAAAAGACAGTTTAAATTCTCTCAATTTTGCGACTCACGTGATTCTTTTGCAAAAGCTGGGCGGGCCGGTTGACGACAGGGGCAAAACTTTTTAACATGGGGATGTCTGTGAGGCTTCTTGCAGGCCACGTTTGTTCAGCTTCCTCAGCTTAGCATTTCGTGCCATCGATCCTCCATCGTTGTTGGTTGCTGGATCGCCATGGAACCCTCCGGCTTCGCATGCCGGAGGGTTCTCTGTTTTTAAGATGAAAAGATTCACGCCGCACTGTGAGCAAGTGTGTGATGAAGGTGTGAACAATCTGCGAACAAATCATGGAGCGGCCAGTTGCCTCGCCCATTGAATCGCGCGGAGCATGCCTGTCGCTTTGTTGACGGTCTCGCGGTACTCATAAGCCGGATCGGAATCTGCCACGACTCCGGCGCCGGCCTGGACATAGGCCTTGCCGTCCTTCACCACGCAGGTGCGCAGAGCGATGCATGAGTCCAAGTTGCCGTCGAAACCAAAGTAGCCAACGGCACCCGCATAAGCACAGCGCTTGCTCTTCTCACACTCGTTGATGATTTCCATGGCGCGGACCTTGGGTGATCCGCTGACCGTTCCGGCGGGGAAGGTGGCACGCATCACATCGTAGGCCGTCTTGTTGTCACGCAGATGACCGTCCACGTTGGAGACGATGTGCATGACGTGGGAGTAGCGCTCGATGATCATGAGGTCGCTGACATGCACGCTGCCATAGTCGGCCACCCGCCCGACGTCGTTGCGGGCGAGATCGACGAGCATGATGTGCTCGGCCCGCTCCTTGGGATCATTGAGCAGATCCTGGGCCAGCGCGTCGTCTTCCTGCGTTGTCTTGCCTCTCCAGCGCGTGCCGGCGATGGGGCGGATGTCGATGCGTCCGTTCATGCACTTCACATGGACTTCGGGTGAACTGCCGACCAGCGCGAAGCCCTGGGGGAAGTCGATGCAGAACATGTAGGGGCTGGGATTCACATGTCGCAGAGCGCGGAACAGATCGACCGTGGTGCCTTCGTAATCGGTTTCGAATCGTTGCGAGGGCACGCCCTGAAAGATGTCTCCCGCGGCGATGTACTCTTTCATCTTCAGCACCATCGCCTCGTATTCGTCGCGGGTGGTGTTGCTCACCGGCGTAGGAAGATCTTCATTGCTGACGGGGGCGAAGGTCTGCAGCGGTTTGGCGGCCAGCGGCTTCTCCAGTTTCTCGATCACGGAAGCGATCTGCTGCCGTGCCCAATCGTAAGCGGCTTCGAGGTTCGGATGCTCGTCCGTGTGAACGTTGGCGACGATGGAAAGCCGGCGCGTGCGGTGGTCGAAGACCAGGACGGTGTCCGTGACCATGAAGACCATGTCCGGCAGGCCGAGTTCGTCCTTGTTGGGAGCCGGCAGCGTCGGTTCAAAGAAGCGGACCATGTCGTAGGCCAGGTAGCCGACGGCACCGCCGTGGAAGACGGGCAGGGGTTGTGCTTCGAGCGGTCGGAAAGGCTTCATGAGCTTTTCCAGCTCGGCCAGGGGGTCACCTTCGCAGGTGAAGCCGCGTTTGTTCCCGCGCTCCTCGATTTCGATCTCCCTGCCGCGTGCGGTGAAGATGATCCGCGGGGAACTGCCGAGAAGCGAGTAGCGTCCCGAGTGCTGCGTGAGTTCCGCCGACTCCAGCAGGAAGCCGCAGCGTCCGTCGTGGATCTTTTGGAAGGCGGAAAGCGGCGTTTCATAATCCGCCGCCAGTTCGGCCATCACCGGCACGAGATTGCCCTTTTGCGCGAGCGTCTGAAAAGTGGCGAAGTCGGGCTGAAGATGAAGCTGGGGCATGTGGAACGGAAGCGGCGCAGAGTGTGGAGCGGAATGCACCGCGTGCAATGACAGTTCAGAGCACGGCGCGAATGGCGGACAATAGGTCGGCGTATTCTTCGAAGGCCTGGAACTGCGGAAACTGCGCCTGGATGCTTTCGGGCGCGTGGAAGAGGAAGCCAACGTCAGCCTCCGCGAGCATGGTGGTGTCGTTGAAGGAGTCGCCGGCGGCGATGATGCGATAGTTCAGCCCCTTGAAGGCGGAGACGGATTTCTGCTTCTGGTTCGGCTGCCGCAGCCGGTAGTTCACAATGCTGCCATCGTCCGCGACTTCGAGCTGATGGCAAAAGATCGTCGGCCACGCGAGCTGGCGCATCAGCGGCTGCGCGAATTCCGCGAAGGTGTCACTCAGAATGATGACCTGTGTCAGTTCCCGCAATTCATCGAGAAACGCCCGGGCTCCTTCGAGCGGGGAAAGGCTGCCGATGACCTGCTGGATGTCCGGCAGTTTCAAGCCGTGCTCCTTGAGAATCCGCAGACGCCCCTGCATGAGCACGTCGTAATCCGGTTCGTCACGCGTGGTGCGGCGCAGTTCGGGGATGCCTGTCTTCTCCGCGAAGGCGATCCAGATTTCCGGAACGAGAACGCCCTCGAGGTCGAGCGTGACGATGGTTTGGGGTTTCATTGCGTGGAAATGTCATGGGAGCGGCGGTTTGTCCAGCTCGGGGCTGAGTTTCAAGAATGGTTCACTGTGTGGCAAGTCAGGCGGAGTGCCGCGGTCCGGTCCGCGCTACCGGTGGGCATGAAGATTGACAATGACATCTCCAGAGCCGCATTCGAAGTCGTGACAGGCACGCGCAACGCGATCTTTGCCACGGCGGACGACCAGGGAGCTCCGCATGCCACTTGGATGACCGCCGAGGTGACGCCGGACCTGGAGGAGGTCATTTCCATCACCGCCCCCATCTCCCGCAAGGTGGCGGACCTGCGCCGCAATCCGCAGGCGGAGTGGATGTTCGCGTCTCCGGCGATGGAAAGTTTGGTTTATCTCTCCGGGCCGACGCGTCTGCTGGAGGGGGACGCCGCGAAGCGCCACTGGGACAAGATGCCCGGCAAACTGCACGCCTATTACCGAAAATACTGCGACATCGATGACCACACCGGCTTCGTGATCATCCGCACCTCCGTTCACAAGGTCGTCTTCTGCAAACCCTACGCCTACAAGAAGACCGTGATCTATGACAAGAGTCAGGGCGGATCGACGACGCGGTTCGAGGGCTGAGCCGGAAGCTCCACCGCCTCGCACACATTCCGCCAGCCGGGAAAATTCCATGTGTTAGGGAAGCCGGAGCATTGGCCCGGCTTCACCGGCTGGATGCGGCAGAAGTTTTTACCTTCGAGAAAAAGGCATTCGCCGTTCGGCTTGTCGATGATGCTGAGTCCGGTGCGGTTGGCGTTCAAGCGGGTGCAAGACGTAACGAACTGCTGCTCATCCATCTCTAAAAAGGCGGCGATGCGGGCGACTTCTTCGTCGGTGACGCGGACATCGCCGGGCCAGCGGCAGCAGTTGCCGCAGCGCTGGCAGAGATAACGAGGGGGAGTGTCGGGCATGGGGATGATTTCGTTCGCAGATTGAAAAAAGAGGAGGCATGATTCGCCCTGTGAATTCTCAACTGCAATGCGGCTTTTTCGCGGCGGCTTCAACGAGGCCGGCCGGGCGCGGTGTGTTCGTGGCATGAAACTTCGCCTGCTTCCCTCAGTCACCATTCTCGCGACGCCTGATGAAAAGGGTGCGGATGCCGAGATCATCGAAGACTGGGCACAGGGGCTGGCGTGGGTGCGCTGGCTGCTGGGGAGTGTACGGGCGCGGATGGACGGACTATCGGTGGACGCGGACGAATCCGCATTCGCGGCTGCGTGGCGGAACTTTGCCGACGGACTCTTCATCGAGACAATGGGGCCGGCGCTGAAGGACGGCTGGCAGGCGGCGCAGAATGGCGAGCTTTCGGCGCTGCTGGAGCTGGACGCGCGCTTGTCCGAGGAGCTTCCCGAGGGCGTGGCGAAGCGTAGTCTTCGCGCCGGTGCGGTGCTTCTTAAATCGACACGCCAAGCCCGTTATCAGGGCGTTCTGGGGAAGCTGCGCGAGGCGGTGGAACTGGGAGACTGCGCAGGTCATCTGGTGACGGTATGGGCTGCCGTGGCGCATTTTTTCCAGCTCCCTCTCTCGTCAGTTGTCGCCGAATACCTGCGGCTGGAGTGGGACATCGCTGGCAGGCGCGTGGAGATTTCTCAGCTGCCGGATGTCCGGCTGGAAGTCATCGAGCTGACGAGTCGCGTGATGCGAGGTGTCGTGAACGGCCATGAACCCTGTGTGGTGCGGGCCTGAATGTCGTATTTCGCGACTTCGATGCTCGACATCCGTTCATGACTGGCATGTAATTCCTCCGACTCCGATCCATCCATGCAACCGCCTGTCCGTACTCCGCCGGAAATCCGTGATCACGAAACGCTGCGCCTGATCGGGCGTGGCGCGTTTGGGGAGGTGTGGCTCGCGCGGAGCGTGACCGGGGTGCTCCGGGCGGTGAAGGTGGTCTGGCGCGAGGACTATGATCGTCCGGACTCGTTTGAGCGTGAATTTGAAGCACTGAAGCACTTCGAGCCGATCTCCCGACGTCACGAAGGACTGGTGCCGATTCTGCAGGTGGGCCGCAATGATCAGGACGGCTTTTACTATTACGTCATGGAACTGGCGGACGATTTGGAGCGAGGTCGCGAAATTTCGCCGGACACCTACAAGCCGCATACGCTGGGATTGCAGATGAAGCGCGACAAGCGCGTGTCCGAGGAGGATTGCATCAGGCTCGGCGTCTCGATCGCGGATGCTCTGAACTATCTGCATCGCAACAAGCTCATTCATCGCGACGTGAAGCCGTCGAACCTGATTTTCATCGACGGTTCGTGCCGGCTGGCGGATATCGGACTGGTGGCGCTGCTGGGGCAGCGCAGCTTTGTGGGCACGGAGGGCTTCGTGGCGCCGGAAGGTCCGGGAACGGCGGCGTCGGACATTTTCTCCCTTGGCATGGTTCTGTATGAGGCGAGTACCGGCAAAGACCGTCTTGACTTTCCAGATCTGCCCACCTGCTCGAAGACGGGTGCACGGCTGGATCTGTGGCGAAGACTGCAGGACGTGGTCTGCACGGCATGTGCGCCGAAGGCCCGGCAGCGATTCGTCAACGCCGGGGAAATGGCGCTCGCGCTGAAAGGTGAGGCGCTGCCCTCGTCGCGCCGGGTGATGTGGACGTGGCTGATGGCGGGTTCTTTGGCGCTGGTGCTGGCGGTGGGTTTTGGCATGTGGTTGGCGAGGCGCCACGGAGGGGCGCTTGTCACAGTGAGCAACAACGAGCCGCGCCTGCGGATCGTGACGACACCGCCGGGAGCTGTGGTGTTTGCCGGCGTGGAGCAGCTCGGCACGACGCCTCTGGATTTACACCCCGCTGAGGGCGTGCCGGTGATCTACCAGCTGCGCTTGCCGGGATACAAGCAGGTGGAGATCGAGCACATCGCCGAAGACATGAAGCCGGCGGTGTTCGAGCTGCTGCTGGAGGCGTCCCGGCTGCCGCAGAAGGGTGAACGCTGGGTGAACAGCCTGGCGATGACTTTCAAACCGGGGGCCGGCGGACACATCAGCACCGAACCTGTGGAGATGAAATTCTTTCGGCGTTTCCTGGAGGCCACGGGGCGTTCTTTTGAGGGCAAGGTGGTGCGCTTTCAACGCGGCAAGGACGAGCAGTCCGCCTACCTCGTGGTGGTGCCGGACGGGGATGCGGAGGCCTTTCGCTACTGGCTGACGGACCGCGACCGCAGCGAGGCGTTTCTGAGCCAGGAGCATCACTACGCGGTGGAGCCGTTTTATTTTGTGGAAAGCGGGGAACCCGGCGCGGACGACATGCCCGAGGGGCAGGGGGGCGAGGCTGAAATGGAAGAGGAGAAAAACTGGCGTGCCTTTCACCTGCGAGTCGAGCGGCAGACCTACGGCAGTGTCATCGTCAACAGCCAGCCGCAGAAGGTGCGCGTTTATCAATATGAGCAGCTTCTCGGCGAGACGCCGTTGGAACTCCCCCGCGTGCGGACGGGCCCCGTGGAGTTCGAACTGCGGGAGGAGGGCTTCGCGGACGTGGTCCTGGAGGGCGAGATCAAAGAGGGGGAGCAGTCCGAGCTCTTTGCCGACATGCAGACGCGCAAGGCCGTGACCTTCGGCCGCGCCTGGCAGGCGAACAGTCTGGGGATGAACTTCGTGCCGCTGGGGGAGGGGATGATCTCGGCGTGGGAGATCCGCCATCGCGACTACCTTGAGTTTTGCCGCGCCACTCAGGCGCGGAAGCCTGGGCGCGTGGATGCCAGCGGCAAGAGCGCCTCCCTGCCTGTCGTCGGCGTGGACCGTGCCGAGGCGCGCGAATTCTGCGCATGGCTCACGGAGCGCGAACGCAACGCCGGTCTGATCGGCGTGAAAGATGTTTACCGCCTGCCGACGGACGAGGAATGGAGCCGAGCCGCCGGCCTGCCCTTGGAGCGTGGCGGCACGCCGGAGGAGCGCAACGGCCGCATCCGCGGCATCTACCCCTGGGGCTTCGACTGGCCGCCGCCTTCGGACGTGGACAATTTGGCCGACATTATTGCCGCGCGGAAAGCGAGCCTCGACAGCTTCATACCGGGTTACGAGGACAAGCATGCCTACCTCGCCGCCGTCACCGGTTTGCAGCCGAACGAGCGCGGGATCTGCGGTCTCGCGGGCAATGTTTCCGAGTGGGTCGATACCGATTACGCCCCCTCGCCGGCACCGCAGCCGAATGAACCCGCCAAGCCTCCGATGGGAACCGTACGCGGCGGCAACTGGCGCAGCTACTCCCCCGACGCCCTGCTGTCGTCGGCGCGCACAGCGATGTCGGCGGAGACAAGGCGCAACACCATCGGATTCCGCGTGGTGCTGGAGCGCGGCAAGTGATCAAACTCTGCGGGTTTCGCGCTCTGTGGCTCGCGCGGCGGCGGCATTTTGGAAGTGAGCGATTCCGGCGGCGAGTGCATCGGCGGCGTCCGGCGGCGGTGTCTCCCGCAGCCGCAGCAGAGAGCGGATCATGAAGGCGACCTGATCTTTTTGCGCGGAGCCGCTGCCTACGGCGGCCTGCTTGATCTCACGCGGAGCGTACTCGTATATGGGCAGTCCGTGCTCGGCCGCCGAAAGCAGGCACGCTCCGCGTGCGGTGCCCAGGGAGATCGCCGTCTTGTAGCTCTGCACGAAGATGGTGGACTCGATGGCGCAAACCGTCGGCGAATGCTCGCGGATCGCCGCTTGAAGTCCTTCGCGAATGGCCACGAGGCAGCCGGAGGGTAGCAGGTTCGGCTTGTTGTGAATCACACCCCAGGCCAGCGCCCGCAGCTCGCCGGCCGAGTTTTCGATCACCGCCCAGCCGGTCTTGCGCAACGCCGGGTCGATGGCGAGAACCCTCTCCAGCGGCCCGGAATTTTGCAGAGCACCGCCGCTGTGAACGACGTGTGCCATCAGTAACGGCGGGGCGAACCGCCTTGGCCGAAGCGGAAGAGTTGATCGATGGAAATGGCGCCGGAACCGAACAGCAGGAGAGTGATGCTGATGAAGAGGTACAGCCAGGAGGTTTCCGCCATCGCAAAACCGCCTTTCTGCGCGATTACGAGTGCCGTAATCACGACCGGAAGAAATGCCACCGCAAAAAGCCGCGTGAGAAAACCAAGAACCCAGAACAATCCGACCGCACCGACGATCACCGCCGTGAGTGGCGCAACGAGATGTGCATAGGGCACGCCCGCGTCATGAAAGACCGTAACCCAGGGCCAGGACTGCTCCTTCCAGAAAAACTGATAGGCGCCCGCCACGCCGCTGATTCCATGCCGCACCAGCAGCAGCGTGCCGGTGCCGATGCGCAGGATGGCGACTGTTTTCAACAGTGACGCCCATGGATTCTGTGCCGCTCCGGGATTTCCTCCGATTTGTTCAATCATGGCATTGTTCGAATCAGATGTCAGGGGACAGGGTGATGATGTCGCCGGCCTGGGGATCCCAGCCCTCGTCTGCTGCCTCCATGGAGGGGTAGAAACGCTTCTGCCCGTGGCGGCTGAGATAAACACCGCGCTTGGTGGAGCCTAGTTTGCGGCCTCCGCTCACCTTCACGGCATGATCAACGGTCATTTTTTCGAAGGCCGGGATGAATTCGTCCTCGATGACATCGCCGTTGATGGAGACGACCGGGACATTTTCCACGGAAATGATGTGGACGGTGATCGGACGTGTGTTGCGTCCCGCCACGCGAAACACGGCGGCGATCGAATTGGCCACCTTCGGCAGTTTTTGACCCCCGACTCGCGCCGTCCCCACGTCGCCAAGCGGTAGCAGGCCCTTTTCGTCCACCATGACGATATCGGCGAAAATGCGGTTTGAGCCTCGGAATCCCTCATAAACCTCCACTCTCAGAGTATGACCGTAGCCGATTGTTCCACGTGCGTTGAAAGGCACATCAGGATCTTCGGCGTTCACCTTGTCCTTTTCCGCCAGACCCGGGACGATTTTGGCCACGGTGTTCATGCTTGGCAGGCCGAGCTTCGGCAGTTTGGGCACGGGAACCTTCCGGATCAGACCGCAAGCGGACAGCAGCAACAAAGAGGTCAAAAATAGGACGGGAATGGGGCGCGGCATGGCTGGATTGGAGAACGAATCATGCATGATGGCGGCACCTGCCACGATGGCAAGGGGCATTCCTTGAGCCGGACGGTTGCGCGGCGAATTGCGAATCCATTTGCCGAATCAGGACGGACGGGTAAGATCGGCCTCCCTCGTGAACGCCAGCATAGCTCAGCGGTAGAGCAGCGGTTTTGTAAACCGCCGGTCGTCGGTTCAATTCCGACTGCTGGCTCCACTCGAAAATAAGTCGGAGTCTGAACAAAAGGAGCATTTCATCGAGGAGTTCTCTTCTGAACGCGTGAAAGGGCGTGATTTTTTGGAAGAAGCAATTCCTCACAGTCTCTGTTTTTCTTCTGATTGTTGGTTGGAATTTTGCATTAGTCTCCTGTGGTGCAGACAGAGTTTGTCTGGTGAGTTCTGTTTGTTTTACGGTTCACCCGTGGAGTGGGTGCGGAGAAGCGTGAAAGCAGCGGCCTGAAGAGCCGCAGGATTGCCGACCGTGTTTGAAACCACCCAGCATGCCTCCGTGACATGGATGACGCGCCAGCAGAGTGGCCATCTCGCTCCTGAGAGATGAGCTTGGGGCTGTCGCAGGCGCTCAGCACGGGGCGGAATGTGGTGACGCTTGAGTTGACGGAGCACTGGGGTTGCTCTCGCGAGAGCGAGAGGACGATTTAGCTTCGCGTGATCGTTGCTCTCGGTTTTGGAACGCGGCTTCGATCGGTGACATGGCGGACGGCTGGCTGCGCAGCCGCGAAGCGAAAGCGCCGCGTCTGGAGGAGGATGAGCCGGGAACTGCTCACACCGCCCAGAACGTGTTAAAGCCCGAACTGCGAACTGCGAGTGGGTGCTCGGGTCAGAACTTGCCTGGGAACTTCATGCCAGGCGGGAGTTTGGGCATTTTCCCACCGCCACCCCCGAGACCTCCGAGAAGACCGCCGAGACCGCCCATGCCACCTCCTCCACCGGCGCCGCCCATCATGGCGTTGGCCATCTGCATCATGGCACCCTGGTTCTTCATCATCTTCTTCATCATCTCGAACTGCTTGAGGAGCTGGTTCATTTCCATGACGGGACGGCCGGCACCGTTGCAGATGCGCTTGCGGCGCTGGCCATTGATGATCTGCGGGCGGCTGCGCTCCTTCGGAGTCATGGACAGGATGAGGGCTTCGGTGTGCTTCATCTTCTTGTCGGCGTCGGCACCGACCATGTCCTTCATCTTGCTCATGCCGGGCAGCATGCCGAGCAGGCCGCCCATGCCGCCGCCGGAGGTGAGCTTTTTCATCATGCGCATCTGCTGGAGCATGTCGTTGAAGTCGAACTGGTTCGACTGCATGCGGGCGGCCAGTTTCATGGCCTCCTTTTCGTCGATCTCCTCCGCGGCTTTCTCGACGAGGCTGACGACATCGCCCATGTCGAGGATGCGCTGGGCCATGCGGTCGGGGTGGAAGACTTCGAGCTGGTCGATCTTTTCACCGACGCCGAGGAACTTGATGGCGCAGCCGGTGACCTGACGCATGGAAAGCAGCGCACCACCGCGTGCATCCCCGTCCAGCTTGGTCATGATGAGGCCGGTGACACCGACGGCGTCGTTGAACTTCTGCGCGACGCTGACGGCCTGCTGGCCGGTGGCGGCATCGGCGATGAGGAGGACTTCGTTCGGCTGGACGATCTCACGGACTTTTTTCAGCTCGGCGAGCAGGTCTTCGTCGAGGTCCTGACGGCCAGCGGTGTCGAAGATGGCGACGCCGCTGCCTTGTTCCTTGAGCCAGATGAGGGAGGCCTTGGCGGCCTTGACGGGATCGGTTTCGCCTTCGGCAGGCGCGAAAACAGGGACGCCAAGCTGCTGGCCGAGCACCTGGAGCTGCTTGACGGCGGCGGGGCGGTAAAGGTCGAGCGCGAGGAGCAGCGGGCGGCGGCCCTGTTTCTTGAGCCAGCCCGCGAGTTTGGCGGAGGTGGTGGTTTTGCCGGCGCCGTTGAGGCCGGTCATGAGGATGCGCTGCGGCGGATCGACATTGAGCGCGGTGGCCTCCCCGAGGATCTTGACGAGTTCGTCGTGGAAGATTTTAACGATCTGCTGACCGGGCGAGACGCTGCGCAGAACTTCGGCACCGATGGCCTGGGCCTTGACGGCATCGACGAGATCCTTCGCGACCTTGAAGTCCACATCGGCCTCCAGCAGGGCCATGCGGATGTCCTGCATGGCGTCGGTGACGTTGGATTCGCTGATTTTGGCCTGGCCGCGAAGCTTCTTGAAGGCGTCTTCGAGTTTTTCAGTGAGGGCGGAGAACATGGGTGGCGGGAGCGTCGGTGGATTCGGAAGTGTGGCAACCCTTTCTCAGAGGGATGGCGGAAGAATGAATAGGGGCGGGTCAATCGTCCTCTGCCCAATCCTCCATGAGGCGGGCGAGTTTTCGCTTCATGCCGACTTTGGCGACGGCATTCATGCGGTCGATGAAGAGGATGCCGTTGAGGTGGTCGATCTCGTGCTGGAAGGCGCGGGCGAGCAGGCCGTCGGTCTCGATGGTGACGGTCTGACCGTCGAGGTCCATGTAGCTGACCTTCATCTCACTGGAGCGGCGGATGTCAGCGCGGAGTCGCGGGAAGCTGAGGCAGCCCTCCTCGCCGATTTCCTTGTCCTTGCCGAGTTCGAGCCTGGGATTCATGAAGACGACGGGCATGTGCTTCACCATGTCCACCTTCTCGCCGTTGACCTTCATGAAGCTGATGCAGTCCGGATTGTGCGAGACGTCGATGACGGCGAGCTGCACATCCACGGCCACCTGCGGAGCGGCCAGGCCGACGCCGTTGGCCTCGCGCATGGTTTCCAGCATGTCGGCAGCGAGGGTACGGATTTCAGGCGTGATCTCAGTCACGGGGCGGCATTTGGCGCGGAGCACGGGTTCGGGGTAGCGGACGATTTTGCGGACCATCGGGGCATTTATCACCGCCTTTTCACCTGCTCAAGCGCGGGAGTGGTTTTGTCCTTGCCAATTGAGGGCCGACTTCCTAGCCTCGCGGCCACTTATGACCGGCGCCTCCCAATCCACCATCAAGACCAAGCTTTTCATCATGATGATCCTCGAGATCGCGATCTGGGGGGCGTGGCAGATCAAGATCTTCTCCTACATGGGGATGCTGGGCTTCAGTCCGGATCAGCAGTGGCTGGTGGGCAGTTCCTTCGGCATCGCGTCGATCCTTGGCATCTTCTTCAGCAACCAGTTCGCGGATCGGAACTTCTCGGCGGAGCGTTTTCTGGCCTTCAGCCATGTGGTCGGCGGCCTCGCGCTGGTGGCCACGGCGTTTCAAACCGAGTTCTGGCCGTTTTTCGGCTGCTTCATTGTTTATTGCCTTCTTTATGTGCCGACGATCTCGGTCACAAACTCGCTGGCCTTCGCGAATCTCGCCGACCCGGCGAAAGATTTCGGCTTTGTGCGCATGGGCGGCACCATCGGCTGGATCGTGGTGAGCTGGCCCTTCATCTTCCTGCTCAGTGAGAAGGCGGGCGTGGACGAAACGAAGTGGGTCTTCATCGTGGCGGGCATCATCTCCTTCGTTCTGGCCGCCTTCAGCCTGACGCTGCCGCACACGCCACCGCGGAAGGATGTGGAGGGCATGGACAAGGTGGCGTGGCTGAAGGCGCTGAAGCTGCTGGCGAATCCCTTCGTGCTGATTCTCTTCATCGTGACCTTCATCGACGCGACGATCCACAACGGCTACTTCGTGGTCATCGACGGCTTCCTGCAAAAGGTCGGCATCTCGGCGAACATGAGCATGGTCGTCAGCAGCATCGGCCAGGTGGCTGAAATCGTGACGATGCTCGTCCTGGGCGCCGTGCTGAAAAAGCTCGGCTGGAAGGCCACGCTGATCATCGGCATCTTCGGGCATGCAGCGCGGTTTGCCGTGTTTGCCTTTTTCGGAACGCCGGACCACCAGTGGCTGATCATCGCCATCCAGGTGCTGCACGGCATCTGCTACGCGTTCTATTTTGTCACCGTGTACATCTTTGTGGATGCGGTGTTTCCGAAGGACATCCGCTCCAGCGCCCAGGGGCTCTTCAACCTGCTGATCCTCGGCGTGGGCATGGTCGTGGCCAGCAAGATCTTCCCGCTGCTGGTGGCGAACAACACGCACAACGGCGAGGTGGACTACCGCTCCCTTTTCCTCGTGCCCACCGGCATGGCGCTGGCGGGCATCATACTGCTGGCCCTGTTCTTCCGCCCGCCGACGCACGGTCCGGTGGGAGAGGTGAAGCATTGATGAAAATGAGGCGCGTGGCTTGAGTGTGGCGTATCCCGGTTCTAGCTTGCGCCATGAACCCTCCCGGCCTCGACGACCTCCTCACCTGCCTCCGTTTTCCCTCCGTCTCCACCGACTCAACCCGCAACGCCGACGTGCGGGCCTGCGGGGCGTGGCTTCTGGACAAGCTGCGCGGCATGGGACTGACCGGTGAACTGCACGAGACGCCGGGGCATCCGGTGGTGCTGGCGAAAAACAAGCATGTGGCAGGCCGCCGCACGGTGCTGCTTTACGGACACTACGATGTGCAGCCGGCGGAGCCGCTGGGTGAGTGGAAGACGCCCGCCTTTGAGCCGACGATCCGCGACGGCCGCATCTACTGCCGCGGAGCGACGGACAACAAGGGCCAGCTCATGGCGCATGTGCAGGGGCTCGCCGAGACGATGGCGAAGCATGCGGACCTGCCGGTGAATCTGACGGTGCTGTTTGAAGGAGAGGAAGAGATCGGCAGCCCGAACCTGAAGCCGTTTCTGGAAAAACATCGCGATGAACTGAAGTGCGATGTCGTGGCGATCTCGGACACCGGCATGGTGGCACCCGGCGTCGGCACCTTCACCTACGGTTTGCGCGGCATCGCGTGTCTCGAAGCGAAGATTCACGGCCCCTCGATCGACCTTCACAGCGGCATCTTTGGCGGTGCGATCGCAAATCCGGTCACGGCGGTGGCCCGTTTGACAGGAACGCTGCACGACGCGGAGGGACGCGTGATGATCGACGGTTTTTACGATGGCGTGCTGCCCATCGCCGACTGGGAGCGCAAGGCCTGGGCGGAGCTGGGAGACGGAGACGCCGAGATGCTCGAACTGACCGGATCGCCCGCTCTTTTCGGCGAACCCGGCTACACCGAGCGGGAGCGGCGCTGGGCGCGACCGACGGCGGAAGTCAATGGCATCGGCGGGGGGTATCAGGGCGAGGGTTCGAAGACGGTCATCGGCCGAGAGGCGTTCGTGAAGCTGTCCTTCCGCCTTGTTCCAAATCAGGATCCCGACGCGGTGCTCATGAAGGCGGAGGCGCATCTCCGGAAGCATCTGGCTCCCGGCGTGCGGCTGGAAATCCACGCCGGACACACCGGCATGCCCTATCTCATGGACCCGCATTCCTCGCTCGGTACCGCCGCCCAGCGGGCGCTGAAAAAAGTGTTCGGGGAGAAGGTCGCGCTCATTCGCGAAGGGGGCAGCATTCCCATCGTGCAGGCCTTCAAAGACGTGCTGGGCGTGGACACGCTGCTGCTCGGACTGGCGTTGCCGGACTGCCAGGCACACGCGCCGAATGAGAACTTCCCGGTCGCCAATTTCGAGGCGGGCGTGCGTTTGAATCAGGCGCTGCTGGCGGAGTTGGCGTGATTTTTTTGCAGCCCCCGCAACCAACAGCGGGGGCTCATGTTTCAGTCGTCGTGCTCCAAACAACCAAACGCACTCACGATATGAAACTCCAAAAAACATTCATCTACGGCATCGGCATCCTGTGCCTGACCTGCACCGCCAGCGCTCAGGAAGGCGAACGCAAAGGACCACCCGAGGGTGGCAGACCCGGTGGTCCTCCCGGTGGCGGTGATCCCGCCGCAAAACTGGCGGAATTCATCAAGCGCGCCGACACCGATGGCGACGGCAAGATCAGCAAGGACGAATTCGCCGGCATGGGCCGCAAGGAAAGCGAAGAGCGCTTCAGCCGCATGGACGCCAACAGCGACGGCTTCGTTGACCAGGAAGAGATCGGCAAGATTTCCCAAATGATGCGTCGCGGGGCCGAAGGCCAGGGCATGCGCCGTCCGGAAGGCGGTCCTCCCGGCGGTGGTGAAGGTGGCTTCCGTCGTCCCCCGGGTGAAGAAGGCAAACCACGCCCTGAAGGCGACCGTCCGCGTCCCGAAGGCGCGGGTCGTCCCGACGGTGACCGCCCTCGCGGCGCACCGGATGGCGCTCCGCGTCCAGAAGGTGATCGTCCCCGCGGCGGTCCTGAAGGTGACCGCCCACGCGGTGGCCCGGAAGGCGGCCCTCCCCCGGGTGGCATGTTTGGCGATCCCAAGGAAACCTTCAAGCGCATGGACGCCGACGGCAATGGCAGCGTCTCGGAAGACGAGTACATCGCAGCCGCAGAGAAAATGCGTGAAATGATGCGCAGCCGGATGTCTGGCGGACAGCCCGGACAGGGTGGCGGTTTCCGTCGTCCAGAAGGTGGTGCGCCCGGCGGTTCTCCGCGTGGCGGTGGTGAAGGCGGCTTCCGCCGTCCTCCTTCCGAAGGTGACAAGCCCAAGGACGAAGCCTGATTGATTTCTTAGCTCAGCATGTGTGCGCGGGATGGTCGAAAGACCATCCCGCTTTTTGTTTTCCGAGATGCCTATGGCAACCTGTCCTGAATGAGGACAGGAGACGCTGCCCGAATGATCAATGCAAGAAGTGACGATGGCCGGTGAAGACCATGGCCATCTTCCGCTCGTCGGCGGCGGCAATGACTTCTGAATCCTTCACAGAGCCACCGGGCTGGATCGCAGCGGTGGCGCCGGCATCGGCGGCGGCCATGAGACCGTCGGGGAAGGGGAACATGGCATCTGAGGCCACGACGCTGCCCTTCAGGTCGAGCCCGGCTTCGCCCGCCTTCCAAACGGCGATGCGGCATGAATCGACGCGGCTCATCTGGCCAGCGCCGATGGCGAGAGTCCGGTCGTGCGAGGCGAAAACGATGGCGTTGGATTTGACGTGCTTCACGACCCGCCAGCCGAAGCGCATGGCTTCAAGTTCGTCGCGGGTCGGCGGCCGTGCGGTTTTCACTTTCGTTTCGAGGTCTTCGAGTCCGAGGGCGTGGGAGTCCGCGTCCATGACCATGACTCCGCCGGGGGCGGAGCGGATGACCGGCTCGGCGAGCGCCTCGGCCACACCTGGGAGCATCTGAATCAGGCGCAGATTTTTCTTCTTCTGCAGCAGGGCGCGGGCGTCCGCATCGAAGTCCGGCGCGATGATGACATCGGTGAAAATTTCCGAAATGATCCGGGCCAGGCCGAGAGTCATGCTGCGATTCACCACGATGACGCCGCCAAACGGAGCCTGCTTGTCCGTCTCGAAGGCCTTTTGCCAGGCCTCGCGAAGATCCTCGTCCGAACAACCGACGCCGCAGGGATTCGTGTGCTTGAGGATCGCCACCATCGGGCGACGGAATTCCAGGGCGATGCCGGCCGCCGATTCGATGTCGAGCACGTTGGTGTAGCTGAGGTCCTTGCCGTGGAGCTTCGTGAAATAGTCGCCGAAGTTGCCGTAGAGGGAGGTTTTCTGGTGCGGATTGTCACCGTAGCGCAGTTCGGAGTAGAGCGGGAGCGAGAGATTGAAGGTCTTTTGGGTGACCTGCTCCTTGTTGAGGAAACTGGCGATCGCGGAGTCATAGCTGCCGGTGCGCTGGAAGACCTTGCATGCGAGACGTTCGCGGGTGCCGAGGGTCGTCTCACCGTCGTGCTCCTTCATTTCTTCCAAAACTCCCGCGTAGTCGGCCGGGTCGCAGATCACGGTCACCCAGCGGTGGTTCTTGGCGGCGGAGCGGAGCATTGAAGGACCGCCAATGTCGATGTTCTCGATGGCTTCGTCGAGCGTCACATCCTTCTTAGCGACGGTCTGCTCGAAGGGGTAAAGGTTCACGACCACGAGATCGATAACCGGGATGCCGTGTTTCTCGGCGTTGCGCTTGTCCTCGTCGTTGTCGCGTCTCTGGAGGAGGCCACCATGGACTTTAGGGTGCAGGGTTTTGACGCGCCCGTCGAACATCTCCGGAAATCCGGTGTGGTCGGAAACATCGACGACCTTCAGACCGGCCTCCTTGAGATGCTTCGCCGTGCCGCCGGTGGAGAGCAGTTCGACTCCGAGTTCGGCCAGACCTTTGGCAAAGTCGAGGAGGCCGGATTTATCGGAGACGGAGAGCAGAGCGCGGGCGATGGGCATGAGGAAGGGGAGGTTGGTTCGGGGGCGCGGAGTAAAGGGAGAATTGCAGGGGTGCCAACAGCATTCTGCGAGCCGTTTTTGCCCCAAAATCAAGGCTGGAGTGGGACAAAGGGAGGGTAGTGCTTACGGGCACCAAACTCGATGTAACGGTTTTCTCCGCTTTTCAGGTAAACCGGGGCGTCCGTCCGGTCGAAATCCTCCGCTCTTTGATAGATGTGGTGTCTCCCGGACTCATCGAGATCAATCTTCAACATGGTGGCATCGTCGAACGTCTCCGCCTGCTCCGAACGCCGGTAGAGGCCGGTTTTGCGGCCCGTGAAGTGCAGGTTGGGGGCGTAACGGTCCTCCTGACCGAGGCCGGTGTAGTAGTTCGTGTCGCCGAGTGCGGTGGGATATTCCGTCCAGTCGTAATCCGCCGGGCGCAGATGGATGCGCCAACTGAGGATGACTAGGGAGGTCAGCAGCAGGGCCCAGCCGAAAAGCAGGCGTCCGGGGGTGTCACGGATTTCGTTGGCGGCCATCGAGGGCATGAAACCTGCGCGAAAGACCGCAGGCAAGGACGGAGTTGGATTTTCGGATTGTCTTCTCCCCGCGCTTCGGTTTCGATGCTTCCCATGAGCAAGAAATGGCGCGTCGCCGGCATCAATTTTGACCACTTTCACATGGGGGACCTGCTCCGGCAGACCTTTGAGCATCCCAACGCCGAGATCGTGGGGGTCAGCGATGAGCAGCCTGAGCGGCTGGTCGATGCGCGAAGGAACTTCGGCCTGACCGACGCCCAGGTGTTCACCGACTACCGGGCCTGTATGGAGCAGACGAGGCCGGACATCGTGATTCTCTGCCCAGCAGCCTCGAAACATGGCGAGTGGGTGCGAAAGGTGGCCCCCTACGGCTCGCACATCATTATGGAGAAGCCCTTCGCGGGATCGCTGGCTGAGGCCGACGCCATGATCGCCGCGATGCACTCCCGTGGCAAACTGCTCACCGTAAACTGGCCCCTCGTCTGGGATGCCGGGCAGCAGACAGCCCATCGTCTGATCCAGGAAGGCCTGATCGGCGAGGTGCGTGAGTTTCACCACTATGGCGGAAACCGGGGGCCTTTGTATCATGGAGCGGACAAGATCGAAAACGAACCGAGCGCTGCAGAAAAGGCGGCCAGTTGGTTCTACAGCAAAGAGCAGGGCGGGGGATCCCTGCTCGACTACATGGGCTACGGCGCCACGCTCGGAACCTGGCACCTTGGCGGAGCTGTCCCGCTGGAGGTCACAGGGGTCTGCGACGAGCCGATCGGGCTGGAAGTCGATGAACACGCCATCGCCGTAATAAAGTATGTCAATGGTCTGAGTAAAAGTGAAACGCGATGGGGAACATTCAGCGATCCATGGACTTTTCAGCCGCAGCCGAAATGTGGCTTTGTCCTGAGGGGGGAAGAAGGCACCTTGTCGTGCTACGATTACGAAAAGACCGTTCGGGTTCAGACTCGCGAATGTCCTGAGGGGTATAATGTAACGGTTGATGAGTTGCAAGCCCCCAATCGGAATCCGGTGGAACACGTCATCCACCATCTTGAGACTGGCTCTCCGCTGATTGGCCCGCTGCAGCTCAGAATCTCCCGGATTGGGCAACAGATCGTGGACACGGCATTCAAAAGTGCTGAGGAAAAGCGGACGTTGCCACTTGTTGATATGTAACATCTAAATAGCGCCACGAACGTTACATATTATGCAGCAATCCACTAATCGCCTTATGCTCTTTGCGCTGACTGGATGGCTAGCGAGCTGCGGCCACGATCTCGCAGAACTGCAGGTTCGAGCCGCCGAACTGCCTCCGAATGGCGTAGCACCTCAACGCGTGGTGGTTGGTGTTGAGCAGCAAAGGATGGTGATCTTTGAATGGAAGAAGCCGAAAAAGATGTACCCGGTCAGCACCTCAAAATTCGGACTGGGGGACAAACCGGGCTCGTGGAAGACTCCCGTCGGACAAATGGAGGTGGTCAAAGTGATCGGGAAGGGGTTGGTTCCTGGATCACGTCTGAAAGCTCGCCAGCCGACGGGTGAGGTGGTTCCCGTGAACGCGCCAGGTCGCGATGCAATCGTTACACGCGTGCTCATTCTCAAGGGTGTCGAGAAGACCAACGCAAATACCCGCCAAAGACTTATTTACATTCACGGAACCCCGGCTGAGAACAAATTGGAGAATCCGGTCTCGTGGGGGTGCATCCGCATGGCATCCGCAGACATCATCGAACTCTGCGAATGGCTTCGTCCTGGAGCAAGAGTGGACATCGTTCCAGGAAAGCTGCCACCACCGGATGATCTTCCGCATTGATGGATAATGCAAAATTCAACTTTTTGACGCTTTGACCGTGATCAATATGCTCTTTGAAGTTGGCGTCAAACTGACATCAGCGTAACTGTCAATCGCTACTAAAACGTTAGCTTCTGGGAAATAGGCGGCGCAGTTACCAGCTGGAATGTCATACGGCACCGCTAGAAAGCGCCGGGTGGTCCGTGTTTGCCCCTGAAACTCGCTGGTCATATCCACAGGGGCCAGGGGGCTGATCTTTCGAACCTTCATGTCGCCAGGGTTCATGAAGACGACCCGTCTCTCGTTTCCAATGCCTCGATAGCGGTCATTCAGGCCGTAAACCGTGGTGTTAAACTGATCATGGCTGCGGAACGTCTGGAGGACCAGTTGCCCCTCGGCTGGCTGGATGCAGGCTAGAGGGTGGGTGTTAAAGTGCGCCCTGCCGCCTTCGGTGTCCCACTTTCTTTCGCGGGCTGCCACGGGAAGGTAGAAGCCGCCGGGCTTGTGGACCCGCTCGTTGAAGTTCTCGAACCCGGGTATCACCCGCTCGATCCGGTTCCGAATGAGGTCGTAGTCAGCCACCAGTTCCAGCCAGGCGGTGTGGCTGCGCTCTCCGAGGGTGGCAGTGGCCGTGCGGGCGATGATCTCGGGCTCGGAAAGCAGGTGAGGGGAGGCTGGTCTGAGTTTGCCGCGGGAGGCATGAACCACGCTCATGCTGTTCTCCACCGTGAGGAAATGCTCAATGCCGTTGCGAAGATCCTGCTCACTTCGGCCGAGGCAGGGTAGGATCAACGCTGTTTGACCGGTGACAACGTGGCTGCGGTTGAGTTTGGTGCAGATGTGCACTGTTAAGCGACATTGACGTAACGCTTCAGCCGTAAACTCAGTGTCTGGAGTTGCTTGAAGAAAGTTTCCGCCCAGAGCGTAAAAAACCTTCGCTTTTCCCTCATGCATAGCCTTGATGGCGGCAACCGTATCGTACCCATGCTTGCGTGGAGCCTTAAATCGGAATTCATTCTCCAGATTACTCAGAAACCACTCTGGCATCTTCTCAAACACCCCCATTGTCCGGTCGCCTTGGACGTTGCTGTGTCCCCGGACCGGACACAAACCCGCGCTTTCGCGACCAATGGCTCCGAGCAGGAGGTGGATGTTCACCACTTCCTGGATGGTGGCGACGGCATTTTTATGCTGGGTTAGGCCCATCGCCCAGCAGGTGATGACCTTGCGTTCAGCCGAGGCGCAGGTCCGGGCTGCTTTTTGCATGGCGTCTTTTGAGATGCCGCTGATACGCTCCAACTCCGTCCAGTCGAGGCTCCTGAGATGAGTTTCGTAGCCGTCGAAC
Organism: uncultured Prosthecobacter sp.; assembly: GCA_964452755.1. Taxonomy (GTDB): domain Bacteria; phylum Verrucomicrobiota; class Verrucomicrobiia; order Verrucomicrobiales; family Verrucomicrobiaceae; genus Prosthecobacter. The sequence goes on from CAYVQY010000009.1 coordinate 180,241, forward strand.
CCCACGGTGTGCTCCGCGATGAATTCGCGGTCGATGGAGCCGTCTTCGACGAGGGTTTTGGCCACGCCTTTGAGCAGAGCCTGATCCCCGTTGCCGCGGACCTGTAGGAACTGGCTGGCCAGCGGAGTTGCCATGCCGAGCACTCCTTTGACCTGCTGCGGATGCATGAACCCGGTCAGCCCGGCCTCCTTCATCGGGTTGACGGCGATGATTTCCGCTCCGTTTTCCACGGCCCGCTGCAGGGAGCTCAGCATGCGCGGGTGGTTGGTGCCGGGGTTCTGGCCGATGATGAGGATGGTGTCCGCGGACTCCAGATCATGCAGGGTGACCGTGCCTTTGCCCACGCCGACACTTTGATTCAAGGCGGCGCCGCTGCTCTCGTGGCACATGTTGGAGCAGTCGGGCAGGTTGTTGGTGCCAAACTCGCGCACAAAGAGCTGATACAGAAAGGCGGCCTCGTTCGTGGCGCGGCCACTGGTGTAAAAGACGGCCTCGTCCGGCGAATCCAGGGCGTTGAGCTCGGACGCGATCACGCTGAAGGCCTCGTCCCAGGAAATAGCCTCGTAGTGCTGCCGACCCGCGCGAAGAATGACGGGCTGAGTGATTCTCCCGGCCTGATCCATTTCAAAATCGGTCATTTGCGCGATCTCGGCCAGACTGCGGCTGACGAAAAACTCGGGGGTGACGCGTTTTTTCGTGGTTTCGGACGCGATGGCCTTGGCGCCGTTCTCACAAAACTCAAAGGCGCTGCGGTGATCCTCCGGATCCGGCCAGGCGCAGCTCGGGCAGTCAAAACCCTCCCACTGATTGAGATTAAGCATGGCCGACGTGCCTCGCATCAGGCCGCTGCTGCCATAAACATGCTTCAGGGAGTTTGCCACCGCCGGGACGCCGGCCGCAGAAGCTTTGGGATCATCGAGTTCGATCCCCGTAAGGGCTTCGGGAGGTTGGGCGGAGACGGTGTAACGGGTGGCGGATGCTGGCATGGGAGGTGTTACGCCAGCGATGCCACCTCGGACGAACAACGCAACCGGGCGAAGACGAGTTTATGCAGGATTCCCGGCGTAACCGGGAACGCAGGAGAATGCGGAAGCGTTTGCAGCATTAAAAATACGAAATGCAGAGCACATAGCCAACCCATAGGCGCCTCAATAATAACTACTGACAATCAATGTAAAGTAAACATGCTAGGCACTGTCTCAGTTTGAATTCTGCTCTGGGGCTTCTGCCTCGGGGTTCAAATACCACGGGGTCGGAATCTGATCCTTGGGTGTAGGCTCGTAGCTCTTGGGCGTCGTGCGGCGAGGCTTGTAGTTCTTCGGACGCTGGACGGGATGAGCTTCGGCCTGATAGGCGTCGAACATAGCCAGCAGGTCTTGGATCGTCCAGACTTTATCCGTGACACCAGCAGCAACGGCTGGGGCCGTCTTGATCGTCTGATGCTTGCGGCAGAAATTGTACACGAAGAAATGTAGGCCCAGCGCCAGAACGTGGTTTTCGATCTTCTTGCTGTGACCGTTGGTAAGGCGCGTGAACCGGCGTGAGGACATCCGCAGTGTGAGGTTGGAGCGTTCGACCAGTGACGTGCTCACCTTGTCGAAATCAGGGTTACCGCTGACTCGCACTTTCTTGGCTCCAATGCAGACATCCTTCCCTGCACTGTCTTTGCCGTAGATTTTGACCAACTGCGCGAAATCCACGTCATTGAAATTGGCGCGAACGGCCCAGCGGTAAGCATGGTGCCCGTCGCTGGTGATCTGAAGGTGTCCGCTGAAGCGCTTCGACAGATCAGCGCAGAAATCAAAAGCGGTGTCTCCGCTGCGATCTCCGACCATCCAGCCAGCCACGAGCTTCGTGTTTGGGCAAAAGGCTTTCCATGTCCAGACATCGCCCGGATGCTCCCCTTTTGCGTTTTTCTTGTTCGTTTCGCGGCAGCCCACGAACGACCAGATTTCGTCCATCTGAAGCTCTGAACATGGGAGGTTCCGCAGGTGCTTGTCCTGATACCAGTTGCAGGCCTCACCAAGCTCACAGACAAGCTTTGTCACGGTGTTGATGCTGACACCAGCGATGCGTGAGGCTGCACGCATACTGTTTCCTTCGGTGATCATCTTCACGATCAGGGTGCGCTTGGCGGAATCCAGTCTATTCATGAATTCATCATGACATATAATGCTAAAACGGTCAAGCATTATATGTCATTATGAATTCAATGTCAGTATGGCTTATTTTGAGGTGAAAAGACCTCGCTTCGCTTCTTCTGAGGCTACTTTTAACGAATCAGCGACTTGTTTGCTGTACAGGAGGCTTCGCCCTTCCCTTCGAATTGGGGGCGGTGGCACCATTGCCTGCCTGTTTGGGAGCGCCGCTGGCATCACTCGATTCAGTGGGGACTGGATGATTGCGGTTTTCATTAGGACTGCTTGGTTGAGTGGAAACACTATCATTAACGAAGAAAACGGCCGGATCTGCCGCATCTAAAAATTTATCGGCGTAATTTTTGACCTCTATACTCCAAGTGTCGAGTTCCAGCAAAGGCGATTCGATGCTATGAAACAACTGAAGGGCTTCAGCGGGGTCAATGCAAAATTCATGGGATGGGTATGCTTCAAGTAGCTGTTTGATCGCATGAGGTCTGACATTAGACGTTTTGATTCGTTCGCCGTATTCAGCCGCTATTCTCATTGCTCTGTCATATTCAGCCAGCCGCAGAGGGTCAATTTGCTCATATAAATTTGAGAGCATGCTTCCAGCCAGTTGAGCAGAAATGTCGGCAGCCATCTTTGTTGAAAAACCGCGAGAAAATCGAAGTCCTTCAAATTGAGACCTAAAGAATTTTTTTGTTTCTCCTTCTAGGAAATTCAATGCCTGAATTGGAGTCAACCCGCTGGTTCTCTCCCCCACTTCATCGGGCTTTCTCATTTGCATATCCAGAGGCCCGAGTTCTGCATGATCAGACAAAATCAACCGATCTGCGGCTAGTGTTATCAGAGTGCCAGCGCTGGCGCAAACGCTGCTCACAAAAATAATCACTTGGCCGCCATTCTGGGTATTGTACGTTTGCCTCAAGCAGCGTGCCATCCTGTAGGCTGCATGGGGGTCGCCCCCTAACGTGGTGAGCAGCAAAAGAACGTTTTTTCTCTTCTGGCGTGCGCGACACGCATCAATTAAGTAGTCATCCCATCCTCGGGCAACCGGCCCAAAGTATGCTAAAATATCTGCCTCGTAATGATTTTCGATCACCGCAACGCGTGGATCTGGGGCGGGTTGTGAAGCGCTCATATGGGTTTGTTGTTTGGTGACCAACGGCTAAGCGCCGCCTTCCGAGCGATGTCGCTTCTTTTCTCCGCTGAAAGTGAATTTGCACGTTCTACGCCACCTTTTTGCCCCCCTCTTCGACCCATCTCGCGCATAATCTCTTTGCGCAGATCAGCATCATCAAGGGCTGAAGATAGCGTGGCATCTAATGCGGGCTTTTCCGCCGTCAATTCTTGAACGATGCGAAATGCCGCCTGGCTGAAATCCTCCTTGGGCTTGCGTGTGCT
>CAYVQY010000010.1:0-180106 GCA_964452755.1 uncultured Prosthecobacter sp.
CATCTGCGCCGGATACCCCGGAGGAGGACCGTAGCCGGGCGGTGGCGCGTAACCCACCGGCATCTGCGGCGGATAACCGGGAGGCGGGGCATAGCCGGGCGGGTAGCCCTGCGGATAGCCCGGCGGCGTCACATACCCCTGTGGCAGCGGCTGCGTGGCTCCCGGATCGGGCTGCGGCGTGTTCGAAGGCGGGGTTCCTGGCGGCGGCGGATTCATGGCGTTCTAGGATCGAAAAAGGGTGAATGCGACCCAGATCAGTCGGCGATGCGCCATACTAGAACCCGGTATCACTCCCGACGGTAAAAGTCACATTGGCGACTTTGGCGACTGTGAGCGCATTTAGCACGTCAATAACACGCTCGTAGGTGGCCTGCTCCTCCGCCTCAATGGTCACAATGACCTTTGCGTTGCGGTTGTCAGCCTCTTGTTTTAAGCGCATTAGTGTTGCCGTAAAGTTGGGCAATTTTTTGTCCGTAGGGCTGTCGAACTCCTCCTCGTTCAGCGTGATGTAACCCGCCTCTTCGACCCCAACGATGATCTCATCCGGCATCTCCTGGGGGGCATCCAGACTAGGAGGGGCCATCCCCGGGAGTTGGCTCTTCAGTTCCATTTCCTTCTTTACGGCGCCGGCCATCACCATGAAGAAGAGCATGATAACGAAAACCACGTCAATCATCGGAGCAATCTGGAAACCCAAATTGACATTGTCAGCTTCAATCTTTCTCTCTTTTTTGGATGACATGTCGGTTATTGATTGAGTGCGGAGAACGAAATGTCGTCAATGCCTGCCTGAGCAATGACGGCCATGACTTTTTGAACTTCAATCGCGGGCAGTGCTTTGTCCCCGCGGATAACCACTCGGAAAGCCGGATTCTGTGCCTTGCTACCGCTCAGAATGTCCACTAACGGCTCAGTCTGAGGATAGGGACGATCTTGAAACATGACCAGAGACTCCTGTTTGGCCGCACTCCAACGAACGTTGAGGATCGCCTCGTTGGCTAAATTCTTCTCCTTTTTCTTGGCATCACCCGCAATGGGGAGATTGATTTCCTTGTCGATCTTCGCCACTTGAGATGTGGTGATGCTCATGAAAAAAATGAGCAACACGAGCAACACATCGATCATCGGAGCGATTTGAAACTCCGGTTCGCCATTTTCTGATCCGCCGCCGCCTCCACCCATAGTGTTAGAAAATTAAGGATTGATGTGAAAATTCATCGAACCGCGAATCACGCGGCCGAGACAACAGGTGTGGCCTCTTCGGCGGCACCGTCCACCCAGTTCGGAATGGCCGCAAAGAACTCCTCTTCACCGACATGGGCTCCCTTGAGATGTTCATAGGGCATTTTGCGGAAAAGAGCCGTCGTCACATCCTGGAGAGCGGTCAGTCCGCCCTGAAGGCGGTTGCGAAGAAAGTAGAAGAAAAGGAAAGCGGGCACCGCGACGATCAGACCCGTGGCAGTCGCCACAAGCACCTCGCCAATGTGTCCGGAAAGGGCGCCGACATCCTGCGCACCGCTTTTCCCAAGTGAGGCGAACGCGCCTTTCATCCCGCTGACCGTCCCGATCAGTCCGATCATCGGGGTGCAGACACCGAGCACCGAGAGATAGTTGATACGGGTCTGGATGGTGGAGTTCACCTTGTTGAGTTCGGCGAACATCGCCGTGTCCACAGCCTCTTCGCCGTCTCCGACAAAACTCAGGGTCACACGGGTCACGTCGCAGAAGGGCGACAGATTGCCTTTGCAGAATTGGTAGGCGCCGACGTAGTCACCCGCACGGAAAAGGTCCTGCACCTGACTGACCTGGGCGCGTGGAGCCATTTTAGCCACCCCTGTCCGAATCCAAAGATCAACAGTAAGCCAGACCAGCACCACGGAGCAGATCAGCAGGGGCCACATCACCCATCCCCCCTGGAGGAACAGGTCAACGAACGTCTCCGAGGTATGCCCGCCTTCGGCCTCCGCTTCCACCGCATCTTGCGCGAAGGTGGAGACTGGCAAAATCACACTGAGAGCAAGCAGAAGCGCTGCGTACGCTCGGTCGGAACCGTGGAAAATGGATTTGGTCATGGTGTTGGGGATGTTGGATTGCATTGGGTGGATTTGTGCTTTTAGGCTTTTGGTGGCGACTCGGCGCTCGCGGCAGGCTGGCCGTCCTTGGCGGGTTCAGCCTCGGGAGCGTTCTCGCCTGTGGCGGCTTCGTCAACGTTCTTCATGCCATTGATGGCAGCCTTTTCACTGGTGGCGGAATCGGCGATTTGAGAGCCAGGATAGGCCTCGATAATGCGACGAAGGAAGGCGTTGGCATCCTCGTAGCGCTTCATTTTGATAAGGGTCTTTGCGGCATTCAGTTCGGCCTCCGGAACACGCTGCATCTGAGTGCCATAAAACACCGGAATGCGCAGATAGGCCAAAAGCGCTTTCTCCCATTCCTTTTTCCGGCTGTGAACGTCCGCGATGATCGCCCAGAGAGATGCACCGATAGCGGAATCATCGGTCTCCTTCATGATGGTCTGGGCTTCCAGAATGATCGCAAGGTAGTCCGAGGTCGTCTGGCGCTCAATGTCGAGTTGTATGATGCGCAGACGCATCTTCTGGGCATCGGTGAGTTTCAGCGTGCGCAAAGTGGGAAGGGCCTTCACCACATCGTCAAATTTTCCCGCCTGATTGAGAGCCTCAACATAGGCGAAGTAGATGTCCACATACCAATTCCCTTCGATGTCCTGGAACAGCTCAAAAAAATCGCGTCCTTTCTTGAGGATTGCGATCGCCTCTTCGGATTTACCCTTTGCAAGCAGGTCGGCCGATTCGGTCAGTTCCGCCGGATAGGGCCACTCCAGCAGTTCAATGTTGCGTTTGTCGATGACGCTGGTTGCCGTCTGTTCACCTATCTTGATCGTCCTGACGATCTTCTTGCCGTCCTCAATGGTGAACTCGGATGAGAAAATCCGGTCCCCGCCTTTTAAGACGATGGCTTGACCGTAGGCTGGCCCGACTCCGTGGATGAGGAACAGAGAGGCGATGATAGCAAAGAGGCGCATGACTGAAAATGTGAGTGTGAGGGTCAGAGAGTAGCGACAAGCTGCCGGGCTTCCTTCATCTCCGGCTGATCCTCCAAATCCTTCCTAGCGATCATCTCCTGAAGATGCATCTTCGCTTCTTCACGTTTGCCAAGGGTCAAAAAGGACTTGGCGCAGAGGAGGTAGGATTTGGCCATTTCATCCTTCCACTTTTGATGCGCGATGAAGACACGTTGGAAATAAGCAATCGCAGCCTCGTGCTTGCCGTTGGCTGCCTCGATCTCACCCAGCATGCGAAGCGCATTCGCGGTAGCATAGCCGCGCCACTCCTTGGTATTGGCGATTTGTTCGAAGAGCGCCTTCGCGTCATCGTACTTTTTCAGCTTGAACTGGCTCTTGGCGATGCCCTGCGTTGCTTCCATCAGACGGGAACTGCCGGGGAAGTCGGAAGCGGCTTTGAAGAGCTCAAGCGCCTCGTCATATTTCTCCTGTTCGTAGGCGATTTCCGCCAGGCCCACCGGTGCGCCGTCGGCATACTCGCTCTCAGGGAAATAATCGCGGAGCCGGATGTAGCAAGCGTTGGCCTTCTCAAGGTCCCCCTTGTTGCGTGCGCTGTCGCCCACGGTAGCGAGCAGCATAGGGCTGAGGTCGTCCGGTTTGGCCACTTCAATGATGATGTTGAAGTACTTCTCCGCCTTGTCCTGCAACTTCATGATCTTGGCGAGCCACGTCTTGGCAAAGAGAATGCGCATCTGGGCGGCACCGTTCATCGCGGCGGGCGGAGGGGTGAGCTGGTCCTCCAACTGTTTCTCAAGAACCTCGAAAGTGACTTCTGGCTCTTCGGGAGCAGGCGCACCATCCGGTGCGGCAGACGGCGACGGAGCCCGGCGACGTTTGGGAGCGCTGATGCTGACCAACTGCTGGATTAAGCCTTCGACCTGCTGGTTCGCGGCGTTGGCGATTCGAGTCTTGATATGTTCGGACAGCAGGGTTTTCGCGTCGTCGAGTTTGTCCTCCTTGATCTTCGCCCGGCTGATCCAAAGGATTGCCTTCAGGGAGAGCTCATCATTGTCCTTGTTCGTGTTGTAGTACTTCTGCCACATCTCGGACAGGGCCGACCAATTGTTGAAACCCACATAAAGGTCGGTAACATTATCCATAGCGTACTTCAGGACATCCGGCGTCTTGGCCTTGTCCACAGCCATGGCAAACTGCTCCATGGCGGATTCATACTCCTGCCGCTGGTTGTAAATGTCTCCAAGAAGCGCATGCACCTGCCCGACATTCTGGTCGTTCGGCGCATCCTCGACAATGCTCTTCAGTTCCATCTCGGCATCCTCTCTTTCACCGCCCTGGAAATTGATAAACGCGATGCGATAGCGGGCATCAACCACGTACTGTCCCTTGGGGTTCTCCTTGATGTACTTTTCGAGCGACTTCATCACGCTCTTGTAGTCGTTCTGGTAGAAGTAGCTGAGGGCGACACGGTAGAGAGCATCATCTTTGTAAACTGTCTCCGGGAAGTCCTGAACGAGCAATTCGAAGGCCGTGCGGGCATCGTCAAACCGCTGCATCTCAAAAAGCACGCTGCCGCGGAGGAAGCGCAGCCGCTCCTTGTCCGCTTTCGGAAAGCTTTCGGCCTTTGCAAACGCGTCCACGGCCTCCTTGAGCTGCTTGTTCTGGTAAGCCAGCATCCCGAAAAGCTCGGACACCTGGCCGACCTGCTCACTGTCCGGAAAGTCCTCAATGAAGCTCTCGCAGAGCTTTCTCGCCTCGTTGATGCGCTTCAGCGCACCATTCACCATGATGAGGCCGTAGAGACACTTGTCCCGCTGGGGGAACTCCTGGAATTCATCAACGATGACCTCAAAGGCCAGAATTGCCTGCCACAAGCGAGACGGATCCCCCGCCGTGCCATCCTCCTTCGGCGCTCCCATTTCGTAATAGCAGCGGCCCAGGCGGTAAAAGAGCGAGGCGTCGTAGTCCGTGCGCTTCTCGATCTCCGCCATGATGTCCTGATTCGCTTTGAGTTTGGTCTCCAGTTCCTCCTTGCGTACTCCGGTCGCCGTCTTGAGCTGGCTTTCCAGCTTGGCGATCTGCTCCGTCTGAATACGGGAAATTTCATTCTTTCTGCGGACCAACTGGTAGGCACCGAGCGCCTCTTTGTAGGCTTTCTTTTCCATCATCTGATCTCCGAGCTGGAGATAGATGTTGTTCATCTGGGCGATGTTGTCGCCGCCCGATGCGAAGTTGCGAACCTTTTCCATCAACGCGCCCGCCTCATCCAGCTTCCCTGATGCAACGTAGAGGTTGGCCGCCATTATAGCCGCCTGGATGGACTCGGCACTGCGAATACCGTCCGCCAGCACAGACACGAGGATCTCCAGCGCCTTGTCCTTGTCATCTTTCTTCGTCAGTACGTCTGCGATGAGGAGTCCCGCTTCCGCCTTCTTTTCCGGCGAATTGCGGACCACGTCCGTGAGCACCTCGATCCCTTTGTCCTCCTGTTTGCTGGCGATGTAGGAGCGCCCGAGCGCCATCCGGACATCAATGATGGCCCCGCCCTGAGGGTACTTCTCAACAAATGCTTCGAGAGTCTCGATCGCCTTGGGATACTCTCCCATGTTGTAATAGCAGGCACCCTCAATGAACATGATGCCCTCGAAAGGCTTGTTGTTGAGCTTCTCCTTGGCCTGGGCGATTTTTGCCAGGGCCTCCTGATACTTGGCCTCGGCAAAAAGCGTGCCGGCCGCAGCAATCAATGCTTCAGTCTCAGCTTGAATGTTGAGCGCCGGAGCTGCAGCGGGAGCACCCGGTGCGGGCGGGGGCGCCTGGGCGAAGGCCGACCCGCCCGCGAGCAGCAGGACGACACATAGTGACTGTCTTAAAATTTGCGGGGGAAGTTCCACGGCGGACATGAATACAAAAAAAAGACCCCGGCATGCAAGCATTGAATTACGCTTGGCTTCAAAGTTCGAGGCTCGGGTTGGCTGAACAGCTTCAGACGGCATTTTTCTCCAATTGGGAGATTGAGATTAACAGTTTGGGTATTTTTGTCACGGGAGAAAGAATCCAATCAGAAAAATGCGCAATTGCGATCAGCCGAGCGTCTGCGTGGTCTGAATCCATGAGGTGTCGCCACACCATTCACGAGCATGCTCGGCGAGTTCGGCGGCCTGCGCGTCCCTTTCGGTGACGGCGAACATTGTGCTACCAGAACCTGACATGAGTGCGGCTCGGACCTCGCCACGATCCAGCAGCCACTTTTTTAGCGCCGGCAGCATGCGGTGCTTTTCGAAGACGGGACGTTCGAGGTCGTTGACCATGTAGCCCCAGGGACACGACTGGGCTGCGTAAGGGATGCCTGGGACCTCCTGAGAGTCACTCCAGCGCTGATAGGCCCAGGGGGTGGGAATGGGAAAGGGCGGCTTTATTAGCAGCAGCGGCAACTGCCATGGGAATTCGGCGGGAGTGACTTTTTCACCACGCCCGGAGCCGTCTGCGGCGGGCGTGTCGAGGAGGAAGCAAGGAACGTCCGAACCAATTCGGGCGCCAAGCTCGATCAACTCTGCGGTTTGAAGGGGCTCTCCGACCAGTTCATTGCAGGCACGAAGGACGGTCGCGGCATTGCTGCTGCCACCGCCGAGTCCGGCCCCTGCGGGTATCTTTTTTTCAAGATGCAGCCGCCATGAGGACTGCCTGCCGGTGCGGCCTTCAAAGGCGCGCAGGGCTTTCATGGCGAGGTTTGACTCGTCGAGAGGGACTGTAGGGTCCGAGCATGTCAGGGTGACGCTGGCACCGGTACCGAGGTGTTCGACTTCGACGGTGTCTCCCAGCGCTAGGCGGCAGAGGCGGGTCTGCACCTCGTGAAAACCGTCCGGACGCCTGCTCAAGACACGCAGCCAGAGATTGATTTTGGCGGGGGAGTGAAAGGTCATCGGTGGTCAGGAGGGGCGTCCCAAAAGGGCCAGCATCCGCCCTGTGCGACCTTTTTCAATGCGGTAGGAATAGAAGCGCTGCAAATCAGAAGATGTGCATTCGCCGGTGTCGTGAATCCGATCCGGAGACACACCGGCCTCATGCGCCTGCCGACGAATCTCCGCGGCAAAATCCACCTCGAAGACGGGGGGGCGGATGCAGGGACTCAACTGAACGACGAGGTTTGCCGGATCGCTGCCGAAACAGCGCCGCATTTCCGCAATTGCATGTCCTGTGATACCTAGTTCGGTGCCTTTTTTTCCCGAATGCACGACGCCGAAGGCTCCCGTCCTCTCATCGGCCAGATAAACTGCGCAACAGTCCGCCACATAAATTCCGATCACGAGTCCTCGCTGGTTGCAGATGAGTCCGTCGGCTCCCTTCACCGGTGCCGTCTGTGGCCCATCCAACACTACGACCCTGCTGCCGTGGACTTGCTCCGCAGTGCAGAGAGAGTCGCCGACAAAGCCTAGTTCCGAAGCCTGGGAACGATGCCAGTCCCATAGGCGTTCCACGACGATCTCGCGTTCAGCATTCACATCGATGCCAGGGTGCCTGAGGGTGAACCGATGTTCGAATCCCGGAAGACGGGAGAGTGCGCAGAAGGAAGTCCAAGTCGGCCGGGGCATGGGTGGTTTTTGCCATGAAAAGCAAGAAGGCGCACGGGAAACCGTACGCCTTCGGTAAAAAAGTCAGAAGACCAACGGTCAGCGCGCCATCGAAGTGTCAAGGTTCCGGTAGGACGTCATGAAGGTCTCAGCGTCGCTGGAGGAAGTTTCGCTCATCGCGTCAGCGATTTGGTTCTGTAGTTCATCGCGCAGGCGGCTGACAAGTTCCAGTCCTCGCGAAGTGATGCGGACCAGCACCTTGCGGCGGTCGTCGATGGCGTGAGTGCGCTCCATGTAACCGAGTTTTTCGAGTCGATCAACGAGGCCGGTGGCAGCAGCCGTGGAGTGCCCCATTTTTCGGGCGATGTCCGTCATGGTCAACTCCTTGGATGTGGAGAGGTAGCTGAGCAGGAAGAACTGAGCGAAGGAGATGTTGTCCCGATTCAGCTCGCGGGAGAGATTCAGCAAAAACTCGCGCTGACTGAACAGAATGAAGTCTGCCAGTTTGGCATGGTCTTTGGCTGGATTGGTGGGGCCTGTAATCATGGAGAGGAGTCCTTAGAGCTATGGGTATCAAGAAAATCTCGAATTATGAGTAATGTAACGACTTCTAAAGGATGGATCAAGATAAATTCATAAAATCCATAAAATTTCAGTTGTTGCAGGTAAGAATTTCTTATTTGTGAGAGGTTAATATGGATGAATTATTATCCACGAACAAGAAAAAGGCAAGAGTGGAAGTTTGCCCAGGACCAAGAAGTCGAACCGCAGGGCAAATATGTCATCAACTGACGAACTGCGCTGATCGATGTGAAAACGATAAGGCCACAAAAGGGAATTGCTCGACTGCACAGCCAACCTCGGCGGACCATTGTTTACACGCACTATGGGCCGAGGCAGGACGCGGCAGTCAAAACCGTGATGACCAGTTGGGATGGGCAGCCGACTGGATGATTGTTACTGATTGCGCCCCGTCAGGTGTATTTGAGAACCTCTTCGATGGTGGTCTCTCCATCGTAGATGCTGCGCAGTCCGTCTTCTCTCAAGGTGGCCATGCCGAGTTCGATGGCTTTTTGCCGGAGGACGAGGCTCGGAGCGCGGCTGGTGATGAGTTCGCGGATGGGGTCGGTGACGTCGAGCAGTTCATAGATGCCTTTGCGCCCCTTGTAGCCGCTGCCGCCGCAGGTGCCGCAACCTGCGCCTGTGTAGAACTGCTTGCCGCCGGTGTCTTCGGGAGTCAGGCCGAGTTGGTTAAGGATATGCAGGGTCGGATCATAGGGGGCTCGGCAGCTTTTGCAGATGGTGCGCAGCAGGCGCTGGGCCAGGACGCCTTCGAGAGTGGCGGCTACCATGAAGGGCTCGACACCCATATCGACCAAGCGGGTAACCGCGCCGGCGGAGTCGTTCGTATGAAGCGTGCTCAAGACCAAATGTCCCGTCAACGAGGCCTGAATGGCGATCTGTGCGGTTTCAAGGTCACGCATCTCTCCCACCATGATGCGGTCGGGGTCCTGCCGCAGGAAGGCGCGCAGGGCCTTGGCAAAGGTCAGGCCGACGGCATCGTTCACAGGCACCTGCATGACTCCGTCCAGCTCATACTCGACAGGATCCTCTGCGGTGAGCAGCTTGGCGTCGATGGTGTTGATCTTGCGAAGGCAGGCGTAAAGCGTGGTGGTTTTTCCGGCACCAGTGGGGCCGGTGACGATGAAGATGCCGTTTGGCTTATGGATGGTTTCGACGATGTAGTCGAAGAGAAACGGCCTCATGCCGAGAACCTCAAGATCGAGGTTGACCGAGGAGCGGTCGAGCACACGAAGAACGACGGACTCCCCATGCTGCGTCGGCAGGGAATTGACGCGCATGTCCACCGGTCTGCCGGCCAGGGCGGTCATGATACGGCCGTCCTGCGGGATTCGCCGCTCGGCTATGTTCATGTTCGCCATAACCTTGACGCGTGAAATGATGGAGGTGGCGAGATGCACCGGGGGCGGGGCCATTTCATAGAGGGATCCGTCCACACGGTAGCGGATTTTAAATTCCTTCTCGAAGGGCTCGAAGTGGATGTCACTGGCGCGTTCCTTGATGGCTTGTTGAAGAACGAGATCGACAAACTTGACGATGGGGGCGGAATTGGCCTCCGCCTCGGGCGAGCTGTCAGTCGTCGTCTTGCCAAGTTGACCGAAGATTTCGTCGATGCTGGGAGCTCCGCTGCCATAATGCTTCTCGACGAGCGCCTGCACCTGGCTGCGGCGTGCCACCACGGGGACAATGGTCTTTTCGAGGCCGAAGCGGAGGTCTTCGACGAGTTGAGGATTCAGCGGGTCGGTGAAGGCGACGTGCAGGCCTTGTCCGTCCAGAGTGATGGGAAAGGCACCGTAGAGCCGGGCCATTCCCGCCGGAATCAATGCGACCACGGAAGGAGGAGGTTCGAAATTGGTCAGGTCAAAGTGGTCAGCACCCAGCTCCTCCGCCACCTGCGCCCAGAACTCGTCCTCGTTGTTATAGATGGAGTAATCGAGCAGTACCTGGATGATGTCTTTACCATTCTGTACGCTGTCCTGCTCAATGTCGTAAGCGAGGCCTTTGTCGATCACTCCCCGGCTCTCAAGCATGTCAATCACGTTCTGTGCAGTCATAGTCGTCGTATGAAAATGGGATTATTTATCTGAAATGGCAGGGGTTGCAAAATGGGTCAGTCGGCGTCCGACATGGTAGCCTCGATCACTTCTTCGGCGGTAGTCAGGCCGGAGAGAACCTTGCGGATGCCGTCCTCGCGCAGGGTGCGCATGCCGAGTTCACGAGCGCGCTTGCGGAGTTGCGGTGTGGTGAGTTGCTGATTGACCATGTTGCGCACCTCGTCGTCGATCTCGAAGATTTCGACGAGGGACATGCGTCCGCGGTAGCCGCCCTGGCGGCACTTCGAGCAGCCGCCGGCTCCCATGATCACGGCCTCGGTCACCTGAGAAACTTCCAAGCCGAGGGCGCGAAGCTCGCGGTCGTTGAGCGAGGAGGGCGTCTTGCAGTCTGGGCAGAGTTTGCGGACGAGACGCTGGGCTTCGATAGCGCGGACGGCGGAGGCAATTAGGAAGGGCTTCACGCCGATGTCGCTCAGGCGTGCGACCGCGCTGGGGGCGTCGTTGGTGTGCAGCGTGGAGAAGACCAAGTGACCGGTCAGCGAGGCCTGGATCGCGATGGAGGCGGTCTCAAGATCTCGGATTTCCCCAAGCATGATGATGTTCGGCGCCTGACGAAGCATGGCGCGCAGAGCCGCAGCAAAGGTCATTCCGACGTCTTCCTTCACCATGACCTGGTTGATGCCGGCAAGTTCATACTCGACCGGGTCTTCCACGGTGATGATTTTGCGGTCAGGGCGGTTGATAAAATTCAGGCAGGCGTAGAGCGTTGTCGTCTTGCCGGAACCTGTCGGCCCTGTCACCAGGATAATGCCGTCAGGCAGGGTGATGAGGCGCTCGAAGGTGGCCTGGTCGTCGCTGAGGAATCCAAGATCCACAAGGCCTAGACGCAGGCTGCTTTTGTCGAGCACGCGCATGACGACACTCTCACCGTTGTTGGTGGGGATGATCGAGACGCGCATGTCGATTTCCTTGTCGTTGAAGGACATCTGGATGCGTCCGTCCTGGGGGATGCGCTTTTCATCGAGCTGCATCGAGCCGGTCATGATTTTGATACGACCGATGATCGCGGAGTGCAGGCGTTTGGGGTGGTGCTCCACGTCAACGAGGACGCCGTCCATGCGGTAGCGAATGCGGATGTCCTTTTCCAACGGCTCGATGTGAATGTCCGAGGCCTTGCTCTTGAAGGCCTCCATGAGCATGTTGGTGACGAGCTTGATGATAGGAGCGTCCTCGTCGCTTGATGCTTCGCCGATCTGTCCGGGGGTCTTGAAGACGCCCCTGCCCATAACGGCCTCATTACCATAAAGATTGGCCTGGAGAGTCTTGATCAGCGCCGGGGTGGAGCAGTAGAACTCCAGCTCGGGCTGAAGTACGTGAGGCAGTGCATCGAGGGTTTCGAAATCGTAAGGGTCGGCCACGACGATCTGCAGTGCCGTGCCGTTGGTGCCGAGGGGGGCGATCTTGTACTTGAGGGCGATTTCCAGACTCACAAGACCCTTGAGGCCTCCATGCGGCTCGAATCCGTGAAGATCCACGTATTCCATACCGGAACTCACGGCGATTGACTGCGCGATCTGCTCGTCGGACACGACGCCCGACTTGATCAGTTCGGCGACGGCGCTGTCTCCGGGTTTGAGGCCGGTTTGTGCGCTCTGGACATCGTGCTCGGAGATCAGTCCGGCTTCCTGGAGCTGTTCGAGGAGGTAAGCTTCATTAGAGTACATGAATTCGGGAAGTCGTGCGGTTGATGGGTGATTCTGATTTTTTCGATAATGTTCAGCCTACTACCTTAAGAACGAAAGTGTCAACGCCGCGGAACCCGGTCGCCAAAAAATTGCCGCCCTCAAATGACAAATTCGGTCCGCTTTCCTCGTTCGACTTGCCCTTCCGGCATATTCGCCGATTCACATCCATGCAACCACTCCTCCGCATCTCCGCCGTCTTTGCTTGTCTGATCGCTTCCGCCATTACCGCTCGGGCGCATGACGCAGGGCTCCAGATGGCGGCGATCGCAAAGGTATTTCTCTCCTCCCTGGACGATGCCCAGAAGGCGGCGGCGAAGTTCCAGTTCGGCGGTGACGAGCGTGAAAACTGGCATTTCATTCCCCGGGAACGCAAAGGCATTTCGATGAAGGCGCTTTCCCCCCAGCAGAAGCTGCTGGCCCACGCGCTGCTCAACACTGGGCTGGGCTTCAGGGGGGCGGCAAAAGCGGTCACCATCATGTCCCTGGAAGAGGTTCTCTATCAGCTTGAAGGAGCGGAAGAGTCGAAACGTGCAGCGACCCGCGAAAAACGCGACCCCGAAAAGTACTTCGTTTCCATTTTCGGCGAACCGGCGGACCAGGGAACCTGGGGCTGGCGGATCGAGGGGCATCACCTGTCATTGAACTTCACCATCAAGGACGGACAACTTCTGAGCGCGACCCCATGTTTCATGGGGTCAAATCCTGGAGAAATTCGCGAAGGTTCTCTGAAGGGCCTGCGCGTGCTGGCGGTGGAGGAGGAACTCGGTCGTGATTTGGTAAAGTCCCTTTCGCCGGAGCAGTTCAAAAAAGCTCTAGTCGCCGAAGTGGCGCCGAAAGAGATGCTGACTGCGGCGGAACGCAAAGTCAGCCCGCTGGATCCGCTCGGGCTCGCGGATGCGGACATGGATGCCAAGCAGAAGGAAATGCTGAAGCGTTTGATCGGGGAGTACCTTGAGCGGCAGCGCACCGACATCGCCGGCGAGGTCCTCAAGGAGGTGGAAAGCAATGGCCCCATCCACTTCGCATGGGCGGGCGGGCTTGAGCGCGGTGAGCCGCACTATTACCGTGTCCAGGGAAAGACCTTCTTGATCGAGTACGACAACACACAGAATGACGCCAACCATGTTCACAGCGTGTGGCGGAGTTTTGACGGCGATTTTGGTCGCGATCTGCTGGGGGAGCATCTCAACAAAAGCCATTGAGATTAAGCGCCTTCCTTTCCGAAGGTCGAAGGGCGGAGAACTCGCGGTTTTAGCGTGCATCACCCATGCTGCCGCAGAGATCCGAGGAGTTGTTCGCATGCTGTTGACAGGATGTTCGCAATGCTCTGCGAAGATCTCCGCCCACTGTTGCAAATGTTTTCATCTGAAGATTAAAAACTTCAAAAAATATATCGAAGTAGCGCTTGTGGTTTGTGTCGGTTTCGTCATACAAAGCGGTGTTGTTTTTTGAAAATGAATTGAGGTCAACCGAAGCATTCACCAAGCATTTTCAAAAAAGAATCAGCACTCAATTTCGACCCTATTTTTCCTGGAGAAACACACATGGCGCGCAGCGAAGGAATCATCAACGGCATGACAAACGGCACGACGAATCCACCGGTTCGTGACGCCTTGTTGGAGCTTCAGCCAACGGTTTGGAGCCAAGTCTGCCAAATTCTCGAAAAGCGCCTGGGAGGTGACAATTTTTTGCGCTGTTTTAGCGGCACCACGGCCGCCTTGATTGATGACGGCCACCTTGTCATCACGGTACCAAATCCGATTCATCAGTTGTGGATCGAGAGCAATCACTCGGCTGCCGTGGCCGACGCGGTGGCGGAAGTTACCGGCGTTCCAGCGGTCATTGAGTTCCGCGTTGCTTCCGAATCCGCCGCTCCGGTGGCAAATGTCGCCTTTGTCCCCCTGCCGGAGACGAAAGCAGCCAGAGCCAACGGAGCCGAGCAGCCGATCCGTTTTTTCAGTGAGGCCGGACTGAATGCGAAGTTCAACTTCGACAGCTACGTGACCGGAACGAACAGCAGCTATTCCGTGGCGGTAGCTCGCGCTGTCGCAGAGAAGCCGGGACGTATTTACAATCCGTTGTTTTTTTACGGCCCGACCGGACTGGGAAAAACACACCTCATGCAGGCCATCGGACAGGAAGTCCTGGCCCGCAAGCCTCGCGCGAACGTTCGCTACGTCACCTCCGAGCAATTCACCAACGAGTTTGTAGAGGCGATCAAAAAGCAGACGTTCAGCCAGTTCCGTCAGAAGTACCGCAAGGTGGACGTGCTGCTGATCGACGATGTACACTTCTTTGAGGGCAAAGACAGCACGCAGGAGGAATTCTTCCACACCTTCAACGAGCTCTTCAACAACGCGAAGCAGATCGTTCTGGCCAGCGACCGGCCGCCCAGCGAGATCAAAAAACTCGAGAGCCGCCTCGTTTCCCGCTTTGAGTGGGGACTGGCGACCCAGATCCAAGTGCCCGACTTTGAAACACGCATCGCCATCCTGCGCCGCAAGCAGAGCGACTTCAATGTATTGCTGGACTCGTGGATTCTTGATTTCATGGCCCATCGCATTCGCGCCAACGTGCGCAAACTCGAAGGGGCTTTGATGCGCGTCGCCGCTCATGTCTCCCTCGAAGGTCCGGTGACGACCGAATCGGCCCTGGCGACTCTTTTGCACGATGTGATCGACGACGACCACACCAAGACGATCACCGTGGACCGCGTTCAGCGCGTGGTCGCCACGTCGTATGATCTTCGCGTGAGCGACCTTACCGGACCGAGGCGTCCAAAGACGATCGCCGAGGCGCGCCAGGTGGCCATGTATCTCACCCGCACGCTCACGAAGCTTCCGCTGGTTCAGATCGGCGACGAATTCGGTGGCCGGGATCACGGCACCGTCATTCATGCCTGCAAGGTGATCAACAACCTGATCACCGGCTCCTGCGACTTCAAACGCCGGCTTGACGACCTCGCGGTAAAGATCCGCGAAGCCTGATTTCGCACGGATCAGCCTTGGAATCCGAACTTTTCAGCGAGAAGGAGGCACTCGGCTGCGGGCTTCAATCCGCGAGAGGGCGTCGGGTCTGAAAGGCTCATGGCTGCGGTGCAGACGGCGAGTTTGAGCCGTTCCGATATGGGCCATTCTTCGTGCGCTCCGTGAAGATAGCCGGCGGCAAAGGCATCTCCGGCTCCCGTCGCCCCGGCGATGAATCCCTCCGGAAGCTTCAGCGAGTTCTGATGATGTGACTCCCCCGCCCTGCTGGCGACGACCGCACCTTTTTCAAAGTGAATGACGACTTCCCGGCGCACCCCGAGTTCGAGAAGCGACCGGGCCGCCGCCTGCATGCGGGGGACGCCATCGTGCGAGGACTGGAGATTCTCTCCGACGACGCGGCCAGCCTCGATTTCATTGACGACTAAATAGTCGGTGAATGGAAGAGACGCGACGGTGATGGCCCTAAAGTCGGGATGGTCGGCGCTGACAAGGTCAAGGCTGGTCTGCAATCCGGTGTTTTGTGCCGCCTCAAGAACGAAGCTCGCCACGGTGCGACCGTTGTCGAGTATTCGGTCCATCTCGGTCAGCAGCATGAGGTATCCCAGGTGAAAAAGTTTTGCCCGCGTGGCGCTGAAATCAAAGTGCGCTGTTCCAAGAATGGCGTTGGCGCCGAGGTGGTGGAAGAAGGTGCGCCGCCCGGTGCCGTGCACAGTCATCGCGTCGGTGTAGCTGGTCGGCGCTTCGGCTGTCTGTCGCAGTTGACGGATGTCGATCCCGGCCGTTTTGCAGTCCTGCAAGATCCAGGCACCGTTGGAGTCGTTGCCAACGAGTCCCGCCGCCTCAAGCGGATAGCCGACCTGCATGGCTGAGAGATCCTTAAGGACATTGTAGGGGCCTCCGCCATTGGATGAAGTCTCGCCCTGAATGAAGGCCAGCATGTCCTGCTCAGGGTAGCGGTCGATCAGCTTGACGTGGTCGATGATGAAATTTCCGCCGGCGAGGATGCCTCGTCGAGCTTGGTCAGAGTCGGTCACCGTTGCGTTGGGCTGTGTTGGCATGCGTGATGAATGAAACGTCTTCGGCACCTCCTTCCTCGCTAATGAGTGCGCGCGGAGTTGGCCGTCATGTCAGCCGCAGGGCGTAGCGCTCCCCATGTCGGGTCAGCTTGACGCGTGATCCGTAGATGGCACTCAAATTTTTACTGTTGAGAACTTTGCGTTTGGTTCCGGAGGCATGTACCCGGCCGTCATTGAGCAGTAGGCAGTGAGTGATCGCCGGAAGGATCTCCTCGACGTGATGGGTGACCATGACCAGGGAGGTGGAATGCGGCTGCGCGGCAAGGGACTGCATCCATTGCAAATAGTGCTCGCGGGCCACGGGATCGAGGCCTGCGCAGGGTTCGTCGAGGATGAGAACATGAAATTTCGCCATCAGCGCCCGGCAGATGAGGACCTTCTGTTTTTCGCCCTGTGAGAGCGGTCCCCAAACGGCTTCTCTCAAGTACTCGCAGCCGACCCTGGCCAGAAGCTGTGCGGCTTCGCGCTTCCAGGCGGCGGGGGGGGCTTCGATCAGGTTCAGCTTCGCCTCCCGTCCGCTGGCGATGACATCAAGAACAGGTTCGCCACTTTCGAGATAAGTCGTGAGGGTGTTCGTGACGAGCCCGACTCGCCTCCGGACCTCTCGCCAGTCGTCGTCTCCAAAGATACTGTCGCCAATGCGCAGGGTGCCATCCGTGGCGCTGTCGTATCCGGTGATGAGATTGATGAGCGATGTCTTGCCGCAGCCGTTAGGCCCTAGGATGCACCAGTGCTGGCCTGGCTCGACACGCCAGGAGATGCCTTTGAGAATGGGCCGCCCACGGCGGAAGATGAGATTGGAGACTTCAAGAACGGGGTCTGGCATGGCAGACATTTTTCAACGCCCCATGGACGATGTCGAACGGGGAGTTTGTCGAAATTGGGGCCGCGCTGAAGGCTCTATTGCCGCGTTGCAATCTCGTTGCGCACGGCCACCGGGGAATTCGTGTTTTCAAAGCTTCCATCGGAAACACATCCTGTGTAAACTCGCTGAAAAACAATCCGTTTTCCCAACCATGGTCCAGGATCTCTCCACCCTCACCGCCTTCATCGACGGCGAACCGTACCGCTTCAACGAAGGCGACACTCTTCTCAACTTCGTCGATCTTCATCGCGGTCGCGGCTTCGTGCCGACGCTCTGCGATGCGCCGCAGCTTGAGCCATATGGTGCCTGCCGCGTCTGCTCGGTCGAAGTCGCACTCCAGGCCGATGGGCCGCGACGCGTCGTCGCCGCCTGCCACACGCCGCTGGCGGCGGGCATGCATGTCTTTACCGAGTCGCCAAAGGTGCGGAAACTGCGCAAAAACATCGTCGAGCTTGTGCTCACCGATCATCCCCTGGACTGTTTAACCTGCGAGGTGAGCGGAAACTGCGAACTTCAGACCGTGGCGGCGAAGGTGGGCATCCGCGGGGTGCGTTATCCGGCGGGCGAGAATCATCTGGACCGTGCGAAGGATCATTCGCACGCCTACATGACCAGCGAACTATCGAAGTGCATCAACTGCTCCCGCTGCGTGCGCGCCTGCGATGAGATTCAGGGGCAGCATGTGCTCTCGATGCATGGCCGCGGCTTTAACGCGAAGATCATCAAGGGGCTCGACGAGTCCTTTGCCGATTCCGAGTGCGTTTCCTGCGGCGCCTGCTCGCAGGCCTGCCCGACTTCGGCGATCAGCGATGTTTTTTTCTCCAAATCCATCGAGGCGACGAAGAAGACGCGCACCATCTGCACTTACTGTGGTGTCGGATGCAATCTCAACGTCGCCACCAAAGACAATGACGTGCTATCCATTCAAGCTCCGGTCGATGCCGAGGTGAATCATTCGCACACCTGCCTCAAGGGCCGCTATGCCTTCAAGTTCTACAATCACAAAGACCGCCTGCGGAAGCCACTCATCAAGCAGCCGGATGGCGAGTTCAAAGAGACGACTTGGGAAGAGGCCTACGATCATATCTTCGCCCTCCTGACCCAGATCAAAAAGGATCATGGTGGCAATGCGGTGGCCGGCATCTCCTCCGCACGCTGCACGAATGAGGAGAACTACCTCATGCAGAAATTCATCCGCCAGGTGATGGGCACGAACAACATCGACTGCTGCGCCCGAGTCTGCCATTCGCCGACCGCCTGGGGCATGCAAAAGAGCTTTGGCACCGGCGCGGCGACGAATTCGTACGAGGACATCGAGCACTCGCGCTGCGTCATGGTCATCGGCGCGAATCCGACGGAGGGCCACCCCGTCACCGGCGCGCGCTTGAAGCAGCACATCATGAAAGGCACGCCGCTCATCGTCATTGATCCGCGCAAAATCGAGCTGGTGCCGTATGCCAAGCATCACCTCCAGCTTCGCCCCGGCACAAACGTCGCTTTGCTGAACATGTTCGCGCGCTGCATTCTCGATGCCGGACTGGTTAAGCAGGACTTCGTGAAGAAGCGCTGCGAGAACTGGGACGAATTTGAGACCGGCCTGCGTGCGCTCGACATGGACGCGCTGGAAAAAGCCACAGGCGTGAATCGCGAGCTCGTCCGCGCCGCCGCGATCGAATATGCCTCCGCAGAAGCCGCGATGAGCTTCCACGGTCTCGGAGTCACCGAGCACGAGCAGGGCTCCAAGACGGTCATGCTCATTTCAAACATCGCCATGATGACCGGTAACATTGGTCGTCCGGGCGTGGGTGTGAACCCTCTTCGCGGCCAGAACAACGTGCAGGGTGCGGCTGACATGGGCTGCCAGCCGCATCAAGGCGCGGGCTACTTTGAAATGGACGACATCAACGTTCAGAAGCGCTACGAAGAATTCTACGGCGTGCCTTGTCCGACCGAGCCCGGCTGGAAGATCCCACAGATGTTCGATGCTGCCATCGAGGGCAAATTGAAAGCGCTGTGGCTCATGGGGGAGGACGTCGTGCAGACCGACCCTGATGCGCATCACGTCCGCCACGCCATGGAAAGCCTGGAGTTCCTCGTCGTTCAGGAGATTTTCATGACCGAGACGGCCAAATACGCCGATGTCATCCTTCCTGCGTCCTCCTTCCTGGAAAAGAGTGGCACCTTCACCAATGCCGAGCGCCGCGTGCAGCGCGTGAATGCCGTCGTGAAGCCACTCGAAGGGACCAAGCCGGATGGCGTCATCATGAGCGAGGTCCTGCAGCGTTTTGGCTTCCCGCAGCCGGACTACACCCCGGAAGGCGCGCTCGCCGAAGTCGCGGCCATCGTTCCCTTCTTCAAAGGAGCGACCTGGAAAAACCTCGGTGAGCAGGGACTCCAGTGGCCGATCAAAGAAGACGGCGTGGACACTCAGATCATGCATCAGGAGCAGTTCGCGCGCGGAAAAGGCCACTTCCACTTCTTCGACTGGAAGGAATCCACCGAGTTGCGGACCAACGGTGAGCACTTCCCCTTCATCCTCACCACCGGCCGTATCCTTGAGCACTACAACTGTGGCACCATGACGCGACGCACCGGCAACAGTGAGATCGTCACTCAGGACTTCCTTTCCATCAATCCCGAGGACGCCCAGCGCAAAGGCATCCGCACCGGCGACATCACCCGCCTCTCCAGCGCCCGCGGCGAGGTCGAACTTGAAGCGCGCGTCACCGACGAGGTGAAGCCAGGCATCCTCTACACCACCTTCCACTTCCCCGAAGCCATGGTGAACAACGTCACCGGCCAGGGCTGCGACGGCGACACAATGTGCCCCGAGTACAAAGTCATCGCCGCAGATGTGGAACTCGTCCGCGCCGGGAAACCGAAGAAGAAGCGACTTCACGAGATGTCATGACCCCGGGCATGGCGACGACCCATCAGCGCTTCCCCAGCAGTTTGCCGAAAAATCATCGGCGTTCCGCTGCAGGACTCGGAATTCAGGCCGCATTACGCTTTGCGGTTTGAGTGCGGTCGGAAGGAAGGCTCCCTGCTCTATGAAGCCCAATGAGCTCAAACACCACTTTGTCAGCAGGAAGTAGCCTGGCGAACGGTATCCTTTGATCAACAGCTCAAGGCGGGGATGACTGACAAAAGCAGAATCGAAAAATGGATGCTCCTAATTGGGTCTCGGGGCGCACCTACCACTTTGATTTTCAAAGTGGTGGCAGAGGGGAGATTTGAACTCCCGACCAAAGGCTTATGAGTCCTCTGCTCTACCCCTGAGCTACTCTGCCAAATGTTGTTTCGTGATGGCTCCTGAGGTAGGGTTCGAACCTACGACCTAGTGGTTAACAGCCACCCGCTCTACCGCTGAGCTACTCAGGAATCACACGTCCTTCCGAAGAAGGGGGCCGGATTGATAAACGTTTCCGCTTTCTGCGCAAGCACTTTGTCGCCTGTTATACACACAGATTTTCAGTCCACGCCATTCATCTTCAGCAGTTCCCCAAGCAGTCCCCTGGACCGATAGAAGTCCGCCTCGGCAACGCCTGTCGCCTGCAGGTCGGCACGGATGGCTGCGGTGTCGCGCTCAGACAGCACGTGCTCGCGGATGAGCGAGGTCTTGCGGGCCTGGAGTGCGAGGAATTCCACCTCCACTTCGGGAGTCGCTGGCCACTTGCCGGCGGCCTGGCCTTCTCCCAGCACCTTCTTGAAAGGTTCGCCGATCTTTTGGGCCTGCAGCTTCGCTTCGTTGATACCCGCGAACCACTCTGGATGCACCAGGCGGTAATAGTCACGCATGGCCTGCTTGTTGAAATGAACAACGAGCCGCCGTCCCTCGACATCGATGAAGCTCGTGCCGCGGAAGGAGTCCGCGTCGATGGTGTCCACGAAGAGCAGTTCCTCGCGATCCACGGCGAACTCCCACTTCAGATCCCAGAGCAGCAGGCCCGCCGTCTCCAGCAGCTCGCGCACGGCCCAGCCGCCCAGGATTGCCAGCTTGATCGTGTGCAGGAAGTCCTGACCGCTGAGTCCGGACATGATGAGCGCCTCCTGCTTGCTGACGGCCCGGTCCTCCGGCTCGTACTTGCTTGTGAGGTCGTAGATCGGCCGCTCCAGCATCTCCCAAACGCCCATCGGCTTTGAGAGGCCGAGCTCCTGCTCGTAGGCGCGCTTCGCCGACTCGCCGAGGGACTGGTACTTCTTCAAAATGGACGAGCCGCTCGTCACGCCGAAACGCACGATGTACTCGAGAGGCACCACATACGTCGCGCTCTGGTGAAACTGCGCATAGTCAAAAACGTGCGCACCCAGCAGGCTGCGCTGCGGCGGATGCATCACGGGAAAACGGCGCACGACATTGTAGCAGCTCGGATTCACCGGCATGCCCTCGCGCACAATCTCGCCCGTCTTTGCGTCCGCCATGCCGACGTGATGCGTGGCCGCGCCGCGCTCCAGCATCGTCTCCAGCGGGCCGGAGAGCAGTTCGTCGCGCCACGCCGCATCCATCGGCGTCGCCTCGATGGCCGCCTTCACCCGCTGCCAGGTTTCGGGCTTCGCCAGCCGCGAATACATCGCGTGGCGGAAGATCGCGCGGTTCAGGTCATTGCCCTCGATGTTGAAAATCGAGCCCACGTCGAAGACCGAGCCCGCCGGCGTCGTCTCGCACACCACGAAGCCGGGATGGTCCGGCACCGCGTAAAGATTCTGCACCGAGCCGCGGTACACCGGGTCGCCGAGTTTGGAAAAATCAAGATGCGTGGGGGCTGGAGCTGGATGGGACATGCTGGCCGGAAAAACAACGGATTCCGCCGGCGTGCAACTCCGAACGTGAACCAAGCTGCCAGCCAGTTCGATTCAGCCAAACCACGGGCAGGCTGCCTGTGTCACCTTCCTTGACTCATCACGCCTTGTGCGGAAACTCCGCGCCCATGTCCGCCCCCGCCTCCCCCGCCCCCACTTCCCTCGATTTCATCCGTGAAATGATCGCCGCAGATGTCGCGGCCGGACGCAATGGCGGCCAGGTCGTCACCCGCTTCCCGCCGGAGCCTAACGGCTACCTCCATATCGGCCACGCGAAGAGCATCTGCCTGAATTTCGGCATCGCGCAGGAGAACGCACCCAATGCCCGCTGCCACCTGCGCTTTGACGACACCAATCCCACCAAGGAGGAAGTCGAGTACGTGGATAGCATCATGGCCGACGTGAAATGGCTCGGCTTCGACTGGGGAGATCACCTCTACTACGCCAGCGACTACTTCGAAAAGCTCTACGGCTTCGCCGAGCAGCTCATCACCAAGGGGCTCGCGTATGCGGACGACCAGACGCATGAGGAAATGCGCCTGAACCGCGGCACGCTCACCACCCCGGGAAAACGCGGACCCGCAGGCGACCGCACGCCCGACGAGAACCTGGACCTCTTCCGCCGCATGCGGAAGGGCGAGTTCAAGGAGGGTGCGATGGTCCTCCGTGCGAAAATCGACATGGAGTCACAAAACATGCACATGCGCGATCCTGTCATCTACCGGATCCTCCATGCGCATCATCACCGCACCGGGGACGCGTGGTGCATTTACCCGATGTACGACTACGCGCATCCGCTCAGCGATGCGCTGGAGTCCATCACGCACAGTCTCTGCACGCTGGAGTTTGAGATCCACCGCCCCCTTTATGAATGGCTCATCGCCAACGTCGATGGCCTCCCCGGCAAGCCCTACCAGCGCGAATTCGCCCGGCTGAACGTCAGCTACACCGTGATGAGCAAGCGGAAGCTGCTGCGCCTCGTCAAAGAAGACCTCGTCAGCGGCTGGGACGATCCGCGCATGCCGACCATCAGCGGCATGCGCCGCCGCGGCATCACCGCCGCCGCCCTGCGCAGCTTCTGCAAAAGCGTCGGCCTCACCAAATTCAACGCCCTCACCGAAGTCGCCCTGCTGGAGCACGCCATCCGCGAGGATCTGAACCAGAGCGCCCGCCGCGCCTACGGTGTCCTGCGCCCGATCAAGGTCGTCATCGAAAACTACCCCGAAGACCAGGTCGAGCACTTCGAAGTGGCCAACCATCCCGAAGATCCCGCCGCCGGCACCCGCCAGGTGCCGCTCTGCCGGGAGCTTTACATCGACGCCGACGACTTCATGGAGGATCCTGTTCCGGGCTTCCACCGCCTGAAACCGGGCGGCGAGGTGCGCCTGAAATTCGCCTTCTGCATCATCTGCCGGGAGGTCGTCAAAGACGCGGCCGGAAACATCACCGAACTGCGCTGCACCTACGACGACGCCACCCGCCACGGCAAGAAGCCCGAAGGCCGCACCAAGCCCAAGGGCATCATCCACTGGGTCAGCGCCCGCCACGCCATCGACGCCGAGGTACGCCTCTACGACCGGCTTTTCACGGTCGAGACACCTGACGCCGACGCCGGCGAGGACGGAGACTTCACGCAGTTCCTCAATCCGCAGTCTCTGGAGGTCATCACCGCGGCCAAACTCGAACCCTCCCTCAAAGCCGCCGCCCCCGGCAGCCACTGGCAGTTCGAGCGAGTCGGCTACTTCTATGCCGATCCCGTCGATTCGAAGTCTGACGCGCCGGTTTTCAACCGCACCGTGACACTGAAGGATGGCTGGGTGAAGGCGTAGGCGCCCTCGCAAGAACATTTCGTCACCCAAAAATCGTTGAGGCAGGCCTGCTCAGAACGCTCTTTTGAGCGGTTGCCTATGGCGTGGAGGCTGCTACTCTCGCGGCCCCCTTCCCCGAAAAACCGCCCATGACCCCAGATAAAATTCGCAACATCGCCATCATCGCTCACGTCGATCACGGCAAAACGACGCTCGTTGACGGCCTGCTGCGCTCCAGCGGCAACTTCCGTGAGAACCAGGCCATCGCCGAACGCGCCATGGATTCCATGGACCTCGAAAAGGAAAAGGGCATCACCATCAAGGCCAAGAACACCTCCGTTCACTGGAACGACCACATCATCAACATCGTGGACACCCCCGGCCATGCCGACTTCGGCGGTGAGGTGGAGCGCGTGATGAAGATGGTGGATGGCGTCATGCTCGTCGTCGATGCCTATGACGGCCCGCAGGCGCAGACGCGCTTCGTTTTGAAGAAGGCGCTGGAACAGGGCATCAAGCCCATCGTCCTCATCAACAAGATGGACCGGCCGCACATCGAACCGCTGAAGGTGCATGACAAGGTGCTGGAGCTGTTTCTTGAACTCAATGCCACCGAGGAGCAGTTCAATGCCGCCTTCATCTACGGCAGCGCCCGTGCGGGCTGGGTCACTGACAAGCCCGACGGCGAGCAGCACGACATGACATACCTGCTGGGGAAGATCGTTGAGCACATCCCGCCGCCAAAGGCGGAAGTCGAAGGCAGCTTCGAGATGCTCGTGTCGAACATCGACTGGGACAACTTCGTCGGCCGCGTGGCCATCGGCAAAGTCACACGCGGCAGCGTCAAACTGGGTGATCGCGTGTTCCTCCTCGGCAAGACGCCGGAGGAAAAGGCCAAGCCCGTGAAGGTCACCAAGGTCTTCCAATACACCACCCTGACCACCAGTGACTCGGTGGAAGGCATCGCCGGTGACATCGTCGGCATCAGCGGCTTTGAAGACGTGGACATCGGCCAGACCGTGGCCGGAGCAGCAGACGCCCCCGCCCTCCCCTTTGTCGCCATCGACCCGCCGACCATCGTCATGCAGTTCGCCGTGAACGACGGCCCGCTGGCCGGACGCGAGGGAGAGCACGTGACCTCCCGCAAGATTCGCGACCGCCTGGACCGCGAGCAGAAGATGAACGTGACGATCAGCGCGAAAGACACCGACACCGCCGGCATTTTCGATGTCAGCGCCCGCGGGGCGATGCAGATCGCCGTGCTCGTCGAACAGATGCGCCGCGAAGGCTACGAGGTGCTCGTTTCCCGCCCCATGGTCATCATGAAGCGGATCGACGACGTGCTGTGCGAGCCCTTTGAAACCCTCTACGTCGATGTGCCGGACGACTACCTCGGCGGCGTGATGAAGTCGATCTCCGAGCGCAAAGGCAAGATCGAAGACATGAACGCCCACGGCGGCCGCACCAGTCTCCAGGCCTATGTGCCGACGCGCGGCCTCATCGGCTTCGAATTCGAGTTGCTGAACCTCACCAGCGGACACGGCATCCACAGCCACCTTTTCCGCGAATACGCCCCGCATGCCGGACCGATGCAGACCCGCAGCACCGGCACGCTGGTGAGCACGGAGGCCGGTGAGGCCACCGGCTACGCGCTGGACACCATCCAGGTGCGCGGGAAGCTCTTCATCGGCGCCGGTGAGCAGGTCTATGACGGCATGATCATCGGCGAAAATCCGCGCGCCGACGATCTCCCGGTCAATCCGACCCGCAGCAAACAGCTCACAAACTTCCGCGCCTCCGGCTCCGACAAGGGCATCCAGCTCACGCCGCCGATCCGCTTCAGCCTCGAACGCGCCATCGAATACATCGCGCCAGACGAACTGGCCGAGTGCACGCCCAAGAGCATCCGTCTCCGCA
Source organism: uncultured Prosthecobacter sp. (assembly GCA_964452755.1). Taxonomy (GTDB): domain Bacteria; phylum Verrucomicrobiota; class Verrucomicrobiia; order Verrucomicrobiales; family Verrucomicrobiaceae; genus Prosthecobacter. Next base: position 25,443 of record CAYVQY010000010.1, read on the forward strand.
AGCGCATCCTCGACAGCAATGTGCGCCAGCGCGAGAAGAAGAAGACCGAAGCGCAGCTCGAAGGCGGCGACTCCTGATCCCGCCGATCGTAGGCCGGGTGTGGCGACAGCCCGCCCGGCTTTTTCACGTCCGTCCGGCCTGCGCACACCCATGAGACGAGCGGGCTTACGCCACACTCGTCCCACGATAAGACGCTCACTTCTTCACCTGCCAGCGCTCGTCGAAGAAGTCCGCCGCGACGACTTTTCCCGCCGCTTCAGCATTCGGCAGCTGGGTGATGTCGAGGATGGCCCAGTCAGGCAGCTTCGGATTCTGCAGCGAGTTCGTGCGGTCGTGCGCTTCGCGGAAGGTGAGGCCGGAATTGATCACCACCTCGAAACCCGCAGACTTCAGGCAGGGATAGGTCAGCAGGGGCACATGACTGGCGGCATCAAAGGATGCCTGCGACTTCATGCCGACCTTCTTTGCATCCCATACCACCGGCAGGCTGCCCAGCACGGCCTTGATGCAGGAATTTGATTCCGGCGTGCCCCAGAGGATCAAACTCTGCGTCTTCCCTTCCTCGAAAACGTCCTTCACATCGTGCGCGTTCACCACGCGCACGTCGCCCCGCATCAATCCGCGCCAGCGCCGCAGGAAATGCTGCGACTCCGCCTGCACCCAGGCATCGACGGCGACCGAGGAGGACTTCCCATCCGGCAGCACGACGAGGAAGCGCTTCTGGAAGGAAGTGTCCATCAGTCCCGGATGGGACGACGGCTTGCCGCCCTCCGGTCCCTCGTGCTCAAAGGGCACCGCATTGCCAAAGTCACGCCACTGGCCGTCCTGTTTGATCAACCGGCACATCGAGTTCGGCACGCGCGGCCCCGGGCTCTTAAACGTTTCGAACTTCGGCAACTCCGGGCCGACGACGAGTTCCAGCACCTCCTTGTCAATCATCACCTTCAGCTTACCGCCGCCTTTCCGCGCCTGCGGCGGCGGGTAGAAGACGATGCGCGACACGTTGCTCGTTTTGATCTCGATGCTTTTGCCGTCGATCACCTTCGCGTCGAGGCGGGCCTCCTTCCAGCTCTCCTCCAGGCCGTGGAGGTTCATCCACTTCATCCGCCCGTAAAACGCCGTCTTTGTCTGGATGTGGACTTCGTCGGGAAACAGATCACGTCCTTTTGCCACCGCCTTCTCGATCCACGCCTGCACCTCCTTGATGACCTCGGGGTGATACTTGTGACCCATGCCGGGACCGATGAGATGCGGCGGTTTGAGCCCCTCCTTGGCGAGGACTTCCATCATGTACTCCGCGCTGTCGCGCTGGGAGTCCTGCTCTCCGCTGTAGCTGATGAGCGGGACGTTGAAAAAGCTCCGCGCGTAGTCCGGCACGTCATAGACGCCCCACAGCGTCTGCTCATACCAAACGGGATACTTGTCCGGCGTGAGCTTCTGGTAGCGCTTCACATCCGCAAAACCGGCCCCCGTATGCACGCAGGCCCACTGGTCGGCGTAGTGTGCACCTAGATGCCACGCACCGGCACCGCCCATGCTGAAGCCCGCCAGCGCGATGCGGTTGGGATCAATGTTGAAGCGCTGCATCGCATCATCGCGGCACTCGAAGACATCGGTCTCGCCAGCACTCTTCCAGCCGTTGCAGTAGCGGCCAAAGGGATGGATGACGATGGTGCCCGCAGGCTGGAACTGGCCGGGCTTCTTCGCCATGAGCTTGCCATAGACGAAGTGCAGATCGGTCGCGGTATCGCCACGACCGTGCAGCCAGATCCACATCGGCGTCGGCTTCGCCGCGTAGTCGAGCCCTTCGGGGATCTCCACGCCATAGGGCTGCGGGGAGTCGTCGATCTTCGAGTAAAAGCCCAGCACCTTCTGGCCGCTGCCCTCCATCCAGGGCGTCTTGTTTTTCTTCAGCCCCGCGATCCGCAGTTCCGCTTCATCGAGCAGCGCGTTCGCCTTCTTCATGCCGTCTTCGGCCTTCTTGTCATACCATTCGTCGAAATCGAGCGCGTAGCGCACCGCCTTGAGAAAAATGTCCGCGTCCGCCGCACGCGCATGCTTTTTCACAGCTTGAAAATCCTGCGTCAGGCTCTTCAGCCGAGCGTCGATGGCTCCCTCCTGCTCCGATGACAGAGCGGCGACCGGCTTCGGCGGCAGACTGCCTTTGAAGGAAGCCGTGGCACCGTTAGGACTGAGTTGTGCGTAGGCAGCGGACGCGCCGGCCAACGTGACGAGAGAGCAAAGGATGAGTCGGTTCATGAGACGGGAAACCATAACGCCGCCGAACGGCGATTATTCCGCCGCCGCATCCCAGCGTGGCAAGTTGCGGCTTTCGACTCATAATGCACCTCGTCCATGCTCCCGCCGCGCACGCTCTTCATCGTCGGCCCGACCGCCTCCGGCAAGTCGGCGCTCGCGCTCGCCGTGGCGGAGAAGCTCGGTGGCGAGATCGTGAACGCGGACGCCTTTCAGCTCTACGCAGGCATGGACATCCTCACTGCCAAGCCGCCGCCCGCAGATCTCATTCGCGTGCCGCACCACCTCTACGGCGTGCTGCCGCTCACCGACTCCTGCGACGCTCAGCGCTACCACCGCCTTGTCATGCCTGTCATCGCAGACATCGCTGCGCGGGGCCGCGTGCCCATCATCGTCGGCGGCTCCGGCCTCTACATCAAGGCGCTCACCCACGGCCTCTCTCCCCTGCCCGCCGCATCGCCTGAACTGCGGGAGCGTTTCAAGCACCTCACCAGCGCGGAAAAAATCGCCTGGCTCATCCTTCGAGACCCCGAGGCCGAGACGACGGTGAACCTGCGCAATCCGCGCTATGTCGAGCGGGCGCTGGAGATCTGCCTGCTCACCGGCCAGCCACAGTCCGCCCTGCGGCACTCCTTTCTCGAAAATGAACCGCAGGTGAACGGCGTCATCCTCGACTGGAACCGGGAGACGCTCTACGACCGCATCAACCGGCGCACTCTGGCCATGTTTGAGGCCGGCTTGATCGCCGAAGTCGCCGCGCTGGAGGACCTCTCCCCCACCGCCGAAAAGGCCATCGGCATCCGCGAAGTTCGCGAGCACCTGGCGGGCCGCGTCTCGCTCGCGGCAACCATCGCCGCCCTCCAACAGGCCACACGACGCTACGCAAAACGCCAGATCACCTGGTTCCGGCGGGAACGTTGCTTCCAAACGATTTGCCTCGATCCCGCTTCCACCGCAGAGTACACGCTCGACACGGTTCTCGCTGCCTGCCGCATTCCTCATTCGTCACTCTGATTTCGCCATTCCAACATGCCTCCGCCCGTCCAGCCCGTCCGCCCCGTCTTCGTCAATCTCGGCCCCCGCAGCTACCTCGTGCAGGTCGGGCGTGACCTGCTGAAGACGCTCGGCGAAGAGGTGAACAAAAAGCTGCCGGACCGCGTGAAGTGCGCCGTCGTCACCGACTCGAACGTCGGTCCGCTTTACGCCGAAACCGTGCTCGAAAGCCTTCGAGCCGTCGGCAAAGAGCCGCACCTCATCACCGTGCCTGCCGGAGAGTCCTCCAAATCGCTCTCCTGGAGCGAGTCGGTGCTCGGCGAGATGGTCCGCGCCGGCCTCGATCGCAAAAGCTTCCTCGTCGCCCTCGGTGGCGGCGTGATCGGCGACCTCGGCGGCTTTTGCGCGGCGGTTTACCAGCGCGGCATCCCCTACGTCCAGGTGCCTACGACCGTGCTCTCGCAGGTGGACAGCTCCGTCGGTGGCAAGACCGGCGTGAACCTGCCCGACGCCAAAAACATGGTCGGCTGCTTCCACCAACCCGTCCATGTCGTGGCCGATGTCGATACGCTCAGCTCGCTGCCGAAACGGGAATGGAACGAGGGCTTCGCCGAAATCATCAAGCACGCCGCCATCCGCGACGCCTCCATGTTCGACGCGATCAAAAACATCGCCGACGGCAAGGGCGATCTCGTGGCCCTCATCCGCCGGAACATCTCCATCAAAGCCGCCATCGTCGAAGCCGACGAATTCGAAACCATCGGCACGCGAGCGCTGCTGAACTTCGGTCACACCCTCGGCCACGCCATCGAGGCCGCCGCCGGCTACGGCAAACTTTTGCACGGCGAGGCCATCAGCCTCGGGCTGCGGGCCGCCGCCTGGCTCTCCGCCCAGATCTCCGACCTCACCGCCGAGGACCACGACAAGATCGTCACCCTGCTGAAGCGCTTCGACCTGCCCGTGAGACTCACGGACGACTTCGACACCGATGAGCTCATGCGCATCGCCCGCATGGACAAGAAATTCGAAAACGGCAAAATCCGCTTCGTCCTCCTCCGCAAGCCCGGAGACGCCTACGTCTGCAAAGACGTGATCGAAGGCCATCTCAAGCAGGCGCTCGACGAACTGCGGAAGTAGGTCAGTGACGCAGTTCGTCAGTGGATCAGTGGGACCGTGTGCCAGTTCAAACTCGACAGCGCTCCCGTTCTACTGTCCTACTGAGGCACTGCCTCACTGACGCACCGGCCACATGCGCTTCCTCGCCCCCAGCTACCTCCACCTCGCCTGGCTCGCGCTGATCCCGCTGGCGCTGTGGTTGTTCCGGCGGCAGGCGAAGCGAGTTCCGGTTTCCACGCTGCTCTTTTTCAAGTCGCTCGCACGGGAGCACCAGGAATCCGCCTGGCTGCGCAGGATCAAGAAGTGGCTCTCCCTGCTGCTGACGCTGCTCGTCTTGATCTTCGCCATCCTCGCCCTCGCCCGGCCCAGCAGCGATGTCACCACCGACGCGTCCGGTGCTGTCGTCATCGTCATTGATCGCTCCGCTTCGACCTCCGCCCGCAGTCCGCAGGGGCGCACGCGCCTCGATGAAGCCAAGCAGTTGGTCAGAGAACGCATCCGCACCCTGCCGGATCAGGTCGTCCTCTCCCTCATCAGTTTCGACTCACGCCCACACGTCCTGCTCTCCCGCAGCCGCAACCGCCGCGAGTGCCTGCGCCTGCTCGATGAAATCAGCCCTCTTCCGATTGAAGGGAAGCCGCAGTCCGCCCTCCACGTCGCCCGCCGTCTCGCCGACCTCGAATCCCGCTCCAGCATCTGGCTGGCCAGCGATGCCGGTCCTGCGGAAGACGGCGTGGACTGGCTTTCCACCGCCCTCCCCGACGCGCTGAACTGCGGCATCACCGCCTTCCAGATCCGCCACAGCCCGCTCGCCCGCGACCGTTACGAGGCCTTTGTCAAAGTCACCGCCTCCGCCAGCAATGCGGCCAAGACCACCTCCACACTCGAACTCACCCTCGCCGGTCGCATCGCCCAGCTTCGCGAGCTCGAACTCGCCCCAGGCGAGTCCACCGCACTCATCCTGCCCCTGGAAGGCCTGCGCGGCCAGCTCCTGGAGCTGCGCCTCACCACCGCAGGCGACTGCTTCGGCTGGGACGACGGTCTGGCCGCGCCGCTGCCAAAATCACGCCCCCTCCAGGTCGCCTACTTCAGTGAGAAGCCCGACCCTTTCACCGAGCTCGCCCTGTCCGCTCTCATCGAAGCCGGCCGCATCGAGATCCAGAAAGGCGCCCCCGCAGCCTGGCCGCCGCAGGCCGCGCCCGACGTGCTCATTTTCGAAAACTGGCTGCCAAAAGAGTGGCCCACCGCCACGCCCGTCATCGCCCTCACCCCGCAGCAGAGCTCCGGCCCCGTCCGCAGCCGCGCCATGCGCGGACTCCCCCACGACGGTGTCCGCAGCCTCCAGCCGGACCACCCCGTGCTCTTTCGCGCCTCCAGCAGCCGCATCGCCCTCACCCAGACCGCCGTGCTCGACCTTCCCGCCTCCATCGAGCCGCTATGGATCGCCGGAAACGAGCCCGTTCTCTCCGCCGGAGAACACGACGGCCAGCGCCTCGTCATCACCGCCTTCTCACCCGCCCAGTCCGAGCAGCTCGCCCTGCTGCCCTCCTTCCCGCTCATCCTTGGCAACGCCCTCTACTGGTGCGCGGAAGAAAGCGACGCACTGGCCGACCTCCGCACCCTGCACACTGGCGAGCTGCTGAAGGCGGACGGGCTCGTGCAATGGCACGCCTGGGACGGCAGCCAGTTCATCGACGTCGCCGACGATCCCGCCAGCGGCCTCCTCACGCTCAGCCGCATCGGCAGTTGGGAGATCGGCGGCGACCGCGTCGGCCTCTGCGCCCTCATTTCCGAAACCGAAACCAACCTCGCCAAAATCGGGCCGGAAGCCCTCAGTGCTCCGCCCCCCGCCGCCCCGATCATCACCGCCACCGCCTTCAGCACCTGGCCGAAGCGTCTCATCTGGCTCGCCCTCGCCCTCCTGCTGACGGAGAGCTTCCTCTTTCACCGCAAAGCGGTGTACTGACGCCCCGCGCTCGCGCTTGTGGCCTAGGCCGGGTGTGGCGAAAGCCCGCCCGGCTCTCGCCACCCCGGTGAGCGCGAACAGTTCGTCGATCATAGTTCGGACTGTTCCCTTGATCTGACCGAGTGGTGCATGTGAACTCACAGAGGGAGTATTCAAGGCCAGGCCAGACCGCGAATGTTTGTGGAGTCAGAAAGATGGAAAGTGGGCTAGAGTCCGAACTACGAACAAGATGGGGCAGCATCTTCCCATCACTTCTTGGGGCGGAGCGCGGGGACTGACACGGCATCAGCGGATTGCTGAGAGCGGTCGGGGCACCCTGCCCGTTGGCAGGGATGGCTGCGCGGGTGACTATTGGGAATGAACATTCAACTCGACTGGTTCGGCTGTGATCCACTCCCCAAATGGGAATCTCAAATTCATCAGGCACTGGAGCGGTTCGCCGCCTTAAAGCCGGTTTCCCGGGCCGTTGTCCGGGTGGAGGAAATGCAGGAAGGCAAGCCACGCTACCACCTTTCCATGAATCTGAGCATCCCGGGGCCCGATCTTCTGGCCCGGAGTTGCGGGCACACGTTTGAAGAAGCCCTGCTGAAGTTGAACGCGACGGTGCACAAGACGCTCACCATGCGGGTCACGAAGGTGCGTCGTTTCAGCGGAGCCGCTCGCGGCGTGAAGCCTTCCCACCGCGGCTGATGCAGCCGCTTTCACCACGCTTGTCATCATGAAAACTGTCCCCCACTCCTCCCGCGGCCGGATGACCGCGACTTTTCTCCTGGCTCATCTCATCGCGCTTTTCACCCACGCGGCGGGCGGCGCTGAAACGCAGCCCCCCGCACGACACCCGAAGGCCGGGGTGCCGCTCGACCGCCAGGAACTCCTTGCCGTGAAGTCCGTCGCCAGCCGTGCGGAGTCGATGCTCGACATCGCCGACGCCGTGCCCACGCGTGTCTGGGCGCATGGCGTGCGGGATCAGAAAGGCCGCCAGGGGATTTTTATCGGCAGTCTTCGACCGCTTTTTGAGGAGTCTCACCCCCGGGTCGTGGAAGCCCGGCGCGCGTGGGTCGTGGTGGGTCTGATCGCCGCTGTGAAGTATGCAGAAGGCAGCGGGGTTGGGCACATCGCCTTCACGGATGCGAACGGGCTTCAGGGCGAAAGGTTTTATTACGACATCGACATGTCAGACGCGCGCGAGGTTCACAGGCGTCTCGTCGCGGGCACCCTGCCATTTGAAGAGGCCTACGATGTCATAACATCGAAATGGGAAAAAATCACGGCCGACCACTCGCTGGCGGTGAAGTAGGCAAGAGGGAAAGCTCACGGAAGGAGTGCCGTGTTTGACTCAGCGGATTGCTGAGCTTCGACGCGCCGACTTGCCCATTGGCAGCGGCGACGTGTGGGAGAAGGTGCTGGCGGGCAGTCCGTCCGTTTTCCTCACTTGACCCCCCCGGCGTTCAGGCCCGGTCTCGCAACGGGATGCGAATGACCGGTCCCCCTGTTCGCGGCTTGTGCGGGCGGGCGGACTGCTTCATCTATTTCCGTCATCCGCCGCCACTACCGCAATCTACCGTGACACCCGATGAAAGTGAAGCGCCGCCCCCCTCCAGCCGCCCGAAGAGCCGACCCGTGCGGAGCCGCATTCGCGGTGAGCGACTCGCGCTTTCGGCTCCTGGTGGAGAACATCGGGGACGTGCTGTGGTTCAAGGATCTCGCCCCCCTCAGCATCACCTATGTGAGTCCGGCGTTCGAGCAGATCTGGGGCATCCCGACGGATGAGCTCTACGCCCGCCCGAAGCTCTGGGAGGAGCACATCCACCCCGAAGACCGCGACGCCGTGACGGAGGCGATGAAGGAGTGGTTTGAAGGCAGGACCACCGACTGCCGGATCGAGTACCGGGTCATCAACCGCAAAGGGGAGACGCGATGGCTGGCCGATCACGGCATCATCATCGGCAGCGTGGACGGGCGCCCCTACCAGATCAGCGGCATCGCGCGTGACATCACCGCAAGCAGGGCGGACGAAGCCATGCGCGCCCGGCTGGCGGCGGTGGTGGAGTCGTCTGACGACGGCATCATCACGCTCGATCTGGCACGCGTCATCCAGACCTGGAACTCGGGAGCGGAGCGCATCTTCGGCTACACGGCAGCGGAGGCGATCGGCCGGCCGGTGGCCTTTCTGCGGCCTGCGGAGGCCGCCGACGATGAGGCCGTGTTCCTGGAACACATCCGGCACGGACGACCGATCCACCACTACGAGACAAAACGCCGGCGCAAGGACGGGCGCATCATCGACATCTCCCTGACGCTGTCTCCGCTGCATGACGGCAAGGGCGGTATCACCGGCTACTCCAAGATCTCCCGCGACATCACGGAGCGGAAACTGGCGGAGCAGCGCTTTCACGATCTGCTGGAGGCGGCGCCGGACGCGCTCGTCATCACCGATCGCCACGGCATCATCCGCGTGGTGAATGCGCAGGCCCTGCGCCTCTTCGGCTACGGCCGGGAGGAGCTCGTCGGCCGCAGCGCCGACATGCTGGCGCCGAAGGGGCTGCGCACCCGGCATGCCCGGCATCGGCGCGATTTTCTGGCGAACCCGAAGGAGCGGGAGCGCTTCCGCGGACTCGAGCTTCCGGGCCTGCGGAGTGATGGCGGCACCTTCCCGATGGAGATCAACCTCAGTCAGATCCAGACCGCCGACGGCATCTACATCATCAGCGACATCATCGACATCACCGAGCGCAAGAACGCCGAACAAGCCATCCTCCGGCTCAATGCGGAGCTCGAAACGCGGGTCGAGCAGCGCACGGCGGAACTGCGTGCGGCCAATGAGGAACTGCGCTCCCTCATCGCCATGCGCCGGCAGCTTGAGGAGGAGATTCTCCGCATCAGCGAGCACGAGAAGCGCCGCATCGGCCAGGACCTGCACGACGACCTCGGGCAGCAGCTCGCCGGTGCATGGATGATGAGCAGCGTCCTGGAGCGCAGCCTCAAAAAGAACAGTGCGGTGGACGCCCCGGCGGTGCGCGAAATATCCCGGTTGCTGGAAAACGCCCTCGCGCAGACGCGCAGCCTGGCCCGCGGCCTGCACCCCGTCTCCCCTGCGGATGGAGGCCTCACCTCCGCCCTCAAAGACCTGGCCGCCCGTAGCACCTCCATGTTTGGCATCCAGTGCCAGTGCCGCTGCCGTAAGGAGGTCAACGTGGATCACGAAACCACCGCCACGCATCTCTACCGGATCGCCCAGGAAGCCGTCAGCAACGCCGTCAAGCACGGCCGCTCAGCCAGGGTTCTCATCCAGCTCAGCGCCGACGCCAAAGGCCGGATCACCCTCGTCGTGCGGGATCACGGTCACGGCCTCCGTCCGGCGGTCGCCGGTCATCAGGGCATGGGCCTGCGCATCATGCGCTACCGTGCGGACATGATCGGCGCCGAACTCAGGCTAGAAAATGAATCCTCCGGCGGAGCCCGCCTCACCTGCATCCTGCCCGCTCCCATTCCACCAGCGAAAAAAACGCATGCCAAAAAAAGCCGCATCCCAAAAAGCTGCCCCAGCTAAAAAGAAGAGCATCCTCATCGTGGACGATCACCCCGTCTTCCGCGCAGGACTGACGGCGCTCGTCAATCTCGAATCCGACCTCGCGATCGCAGGAGAAGCGCACGATGCCGCCCAGGCCATGAGCGCCATCGAAAGCCTTCGTCCCGACCTCGTCCTCATGGACATGAGCCTGCCCGGAAAGAGCGGGCTGGAGCTGCTCAAAGATGTCAGGGCCATGCATCCCGGCCTGCCGGTCCTCATCATCTCCATGCACGACGAATCCATCTATGCCGAGCGCGTGCTCAAAGCGGGCGGACGCGGCTACATCATGAAGCAGGCCGGCCCGGACAAGGTCATCGAAGCCGTGCGCCGGGTGCTCGAAGGCAGGGTCTTCGTCAGTGAGCGCATATCCGCGCAGATCCTGGACGCCATGTCCGACACCCGCGATAAAAGCGCCGGCACCGGCAAGCTGACCGACCGGGAGTTCGAGGTGCTGGGCCTCATCGGCCAGGGGAAGGAACCCCACGAGATCGCCCGCCTCCTGCATCTGAGCATCAAAACCGTCGATACCCACCGCGGCCACATCAAGCAGAAGCTCGGGCTCAGGAACGGGACCGAACTCATCCATTACGCCACCCGATGGGTGGTGGAGCAGGGCTGATCTTCGGCTCCGCCGCTGAATCCATCCGTATCAGCCGATTACTGAGTCCGGCAGGGGTGGTCTGCGCATTGAGACGGGGTGCGGGATGGCCATGTTAGCCGGCATGAACCTGCTCACCAAGAAATCCGGCATCATGAAAATACAGCTCCGACTCATCGCCATCACCTGCGTAGCAGCCCTCGTCAGCTCCTGCAGCCAGTATCAGGTGAAATCCGCCCAGAATTTAGATCCCGCAGACCGCCACCTCTGGTCGGGCTATCCCCACGCCGGCCCTCAGATCCCCCTGGCCGAAACCGTCCGTCTCTGAATCCAGCCCCCATGATCATCAAACTCGACTGGTACAACTGCACCGCGCACCCTACCTGGGAGACTCAAATCCACCAGTTACTGGAAGAAGCCGCCCATCTGCAACCTGTCTCCCATGCGACCGTTCGCGTCGAGGAAATGACCGGTGGTGACATGCGCTTCCACTTGGTGACGGCCCTGCGAATGTCCGGACCGGACATCCTCGCGCACGGTGACGGGTCCACCTTTGACGAAGCCCTGCTCGAAATGTCTGCCAAGCTCCGGCGCGGTCTTCGCAGTAGCGCCCTCCACGGTCGCCATGGCAAACCCACCGTCAGCCGAGCCGGGAGTGCCCTCCCCCGCCGCTGACCGCCGCCCGCCCCGTTTACACGCTGCATCTGAAGGACGAGTCATCCCACGGTTGACAACGTTGCGAACAGGAAGACATCCCTGTCGGCATACAGCGCGTTACCTTCACTCGCAGATCATAGACTTTCCCCTGCCACTTTCGGTCGCCCCATTTTGCCAATGCCCTCCCAGCAACGCCCGCCCCAGAATCAGCCACCCTCCCTATCGACCGGTCTGCTCTCGCAGTTGGCCGCCATCTGCGGCAGCGAATTCGATCACGACCGTGCCAAGATCGCCATCCGCAATGCAACAGGTGATGACAGCGACCCTCTGCGCCAGCTAGTCGAAGCCGCGGCGGAGGTTTACATGCACGTCTCGCCGGTCCGGCAGCCGCTCGCGGAGGTCATCTGGAATTCACACCACGACACACCGGTAGCCATCTGGTCAGAGCAGGAACACCGGTGGGTGATCATCACTTTCGCAGGCTGGTTCCGAGTGCGGATTGCCGACGGAGACCACCCGACCCACCGCATCACCCTCTCGCGAATGCAACTGGCAAAGATGCTCGGGCTGCCGGGCGTGGAGGCTGTGGTGGAAGCCGGCATCGTGCATCCCGAGCGCCCTGCGCACGAGATGAGCGTCCACGCCCACATACACGGAGACCACGATCATGAAGACATCAGTCCACAGCGCCGCTTTTTCAAGCTGCTGAAGGCAGAGAAGCAGGACATCATCACACTCCTGATCTTTTCCGTTTTTGCCGGTTTGCTCTATCTCGCCGCACCGCTGGCCGTTGACGCCGTCGTCAGCAATCTGGCCTTCGGCGGCCAGGCGCAGCCCTACTTTCAGGCCCTCGTGATCCTGGGGGTCGCGCTGCTTGGTGCGCTCACGCTGCAAGCCGTCGTCAGCGGGTTTCAATACTACATCTCTGATATCATCCAGCGGCGGATCTTTGTGAGAACGGCGGCGGACCTGGCCTACCGTTTGCCACGCGTCAAGGCTGAGGCGCTCGACGAAGTCCACGCACCGGAACTTGTGAACCGTTTCCTCGATGTCGTCACCGCCCAAAAGAGCACCTCCCTCCTGCTCTTGGACGGAGTAAACCTGGTCTTCAGCAGTCTGATTGGCATGCTTCTGCTGGCCCTGTTTCATCCCTCCCTGCTCCTTTTCACGGCGGTTCTTCTCCTCAGCATCATCCTTCTTACCTGGCTTCTCGGGCGGGGTGCGGTGGCCACCAGCATTGCGGAGTCCCGCATGAAATACGACGTGGTGAACTGGTTTGAGGAAATCGCCGCCTTCCCGTTTCTGTTCAAGGGCCCCGGTGGCTACGGCATGGCCTATGAGCGTTCCAACCAGCTTGCCAGCGAGTACGTCAACCTCCGGGCCAAGCACTTCCGCATCGTCATGCGGCAGATCGCGGGTCTTCTGATCCTCAGCGTCCTGGCCGGCGCCACCCTCCTCGTCCTCGGCGGCTGGCTCGTCATCAGCCAGCAGATCACGCTCGGCCAGCTCGTGGCGTCGGAGCTCATCATGGGCACGATCGTTCTCGCACTGGCCAAGATGGGCAAAAAGCTCGAAGCCTGGTATGACGGCATGGCCGCCATGGACAAGCTCGGCCACATCTTCGATCTCGAAATCGAGCGCGAGGATGGCGAGCAGCCGGCCCCGCGCGAAGGCGGCGCCGTCGTCACCGCCTGCGACCTCGCATTCTGCTTCCCGGAGCAGGCCAATCTCTTCGAGCGACTCGACTTCAATCTGAAGCCCGGATCACGCACCGGCATCACCGGTCCGCACGGCTCGGGCGTCAGCTCGCTCATTGACATTCTTTTCGGCATGCGCCAGCCCACCGAGGGCCACGTCAGCATCAACGGGCTCGATCTGCGCAGTTGGTACCTTGAAGCTCTTCGCGAAAGCGTGCAGCTCCTCCGCCCCGGCCAGATCGTCGATTCCACCATCGTCGAAAACCTCCGCCTCGGTCGCAACGACATTGGCATGGATGAAATCCGCGCGGCTCTCGAACGTGTCGGCCTGCTCGACACCCTGCTCAAGCGTCCGGAGGGCTTGAACCTCCGCCTCAAAATCGGGGGCGCCCCGCTCAGCGGCAATCAGCGCACACGACTCCTGCTCGCACGCGCCCTCGTGCAAAGCCCGCGTCTTCTCCTCATCGACAAACTGCTTGACGGTCTCGATCCGGCATCCTTCAACCAGCTCTCCGCCGCCGTGCTCGACCCCGCGCTCCCCTGGACCGTCGTCATCACCACCCGGGATCCCGTCGTCATGGCCAAGTGCGACCAGATGATCGATCTTTCCATCCCCGGCCCGTCCGCACTCGGCGACGTCAAAGGCACTCCATAACGCGTCATCCAGCCCCATGACCACCTACACGAAAACTGCCTCCCATTTGCCGGCGCTCAGTCTTGCCGGTGCCGCCAAATTCAGCCGCGTCTTCAGTCGCCTGCTGCTCCTTGGCTTCATCGCCTTCGTCATCGCCGTCTTCTTTCTGCCGTGGCGCCAGTTCGTGTCCGGCAGCGGACGCGTGATCGCCTTCAATCCTCTGGACCGCCGCGTGAACGTGGAGGCGCAGGTCTCCGGCCGGGTGAAGCATTTGCACGTCGTCGAAGGCCAGCGCGTGCAGAAGGGGGAGCTGATCGCCGAGATCCAGGACAACGACCCCAACCTGCTGAACAACCTGCGGGCGCAGCGCGAAGCCATCGAAAGCCGCCGCGACTTCGCCCAGGGCCGCGTCGAGTCCCTCACCGCGCAGATCACCCAGCAGGAGCTTGCGAAGGCCCAGGCCATCGACGGCGCGGAGCAGCGCGTGGCCGCCGCAAAGATCGCCGCAGAGACGGCCCTGCTGAACTACAACCGAACGAAGGACCTCTTTGCCAAGCAACTCGAATCCCAGCGTGCCATGGAGCTGGCAACGCTCTCCCGCGACTCCACCGCCGCCGACCTTAAATCCGCGCAGGCCGCGCTCAAACGCACCAGCAACGACTTTGACGCCAGCATCGCCTCAACCCACGCCTCGAAAGGCAGCGCCCTGAGCGAGGTGGCCGCCGCAGAGCGCGACCTCTCCGTCATCGACGTACAGATCAATCAGAACCTCCGGCAGATCGTCGAGGCACCGCGCGACGGCATCGTGCTCGAAGTGGCCGCTACCGACGGCACCTACCTGCGGCCCGGCTCGCTCATCTGCGTCATCATTCCCGAAACGGACAGCCGCTTTGTCGAAGTCCTGGTGGACGGCAACGACATGCCGCTCATCCATTCCCGCAAAAACAACGAGGTCGGCAGCCCGGCGCGCATCGCCTTCGAAGGCTGGCCCGCCGTGCAGATGATCGGCTGGCCGCAACTCGCCATCGGCACCTTCGGTGGGGAGGTGGTCTTTGTGGACGCCACGGACAATGGCATGGGCAAGTTCCGCGTCGTCGTCGGCCCCATGGACGACATCGTGGACCGGGGTGACGGCAAGGGCCCCGTCGCCGTGGGATGGCCGGACAAGGACCGCTGGCTGCGGCAGGGCGCACGCGCGAATGCGTGGATCATGCTCAATCAAGTCCCGCTGTGGTTCGAACTCTGGCGCAAAATCAACGGCTTCCCGCCCGTCATCAATGACGAGGAAGGCACCCTCGACCCGACGAAGAAATGAAGATGACAGGTCGTTCACTTTTCACGGTCCGCAGTCGTTGCCTCGCGGCCTGCCTCACCCTTTTTCAAATCACCGTCGCAGCCGCCGCAGATAAAGTGCTGCTGCTGCCCGAGGTGATCGGCAGCGTGCAAACTCAGTATCCGCCCTTTCTAGCTGCACTCATCGAGCAGGACATCGCCAATGGCCGCGCGCGCTCCGCGATGGGCGCCTTCGACCTGAGTCTGAATTCCGGCGGTGCCTTCAATCCGGCCGGCTACTACGACGGACAGACGGGCTACGCCGTGCTCGACCAGCCCCTGCCCTTCTGGGGCGGCAGCGTCTATGGCGGCTACCGTCTCAGCAGCGGTTTCCTGCCGAACTACAACAAGGACCGCACCGGCGTGAACGGTGAAGGTATTCTCGGCTTCCGCATTCCTTTGCTGAAGGACGGCACCATCGACAAACGCCGCGCCACGCTGTGGAAGGCGCAGATCGACCAGGAACTGGCCGACCCATTCATTCTCCGGCAGTTCCTCGACTTCATCCGCGCCTCCACCATCAGCTACTACAACTGGGTCGCCGCCGGTCAGCGTCTCGCCATCGCCGAAGACTTGCTTCGCATTGCCAAGGACCGCGACTCCGCCATCGCCGAGCAGGTGAAGCAGGGCAAGTCCGCGCCCATCGTGCAGGTGGACAACGAGCGGCTCGTCGTCAGCCGTGAAATCAGCGTGGTGCAGGCGCTACGGCGCTTCCAAGCTTCTGCGATTGAGCTTTCCCTCTTCTACCGCACGCTGGAAAACGCCGAGCCGATCATCGCGCCGCGCAGCCGCGTGCCGTCCGCCTTTCCGCCGCACCCGCGACCGAACGAAAGCCAGATCACGGCAGACATCGCCAAAGCCGCCATCTTCCGTCCGGAGATCCGCCGCATCGAACTCAACATCGAAAAAACCGACATCGACCGCCGCCTCGCGAAGAACACCCTCCTGCCCAGCCTCGACCTCGGCGTGCAGGCCGCCCAGAACCTCAACAACAACACGCGGCGCGACATCGAAAGCACCGAGATCGAAGCCCGTGTCGAATTCAAACTTCCGCTCCAACGGCGCGAGGCCAAAGGGCAACTCGCCGCCGTCGAAGCCCAAATCGACCGGCTGAACAACGAGAAGCGCTTCGCCCGCGACAAGATCGCCGCCGACGTGCGCGACAGCTACAGCGCCCTCATCGCCGCCTACGACGCCCTCAAACAGACGCGGCGAAACGTGGAACTCGCCCGGCAGCTCCAAGCCGCCGAGACCGAGCGTCTCAAACAGGGCGCCACCGACCTCCTCGCGCTGCAGATTCGCGAGCAGGCCAGCTTTGACGCGCAGGTGCTCGAAGTCGAAGCCCAAGCCGCCTACTTCAAGGCGCAGGCGGATTATCGTGCCGCCATCGCCGCCGATGCGCCGACGACTTTGGCGCGGTAAATGGGAGCGGCGGCATTACTTCGCCACTTCCTTCTTTTTCACGCGGTAGGAGCCGGGAGACTTCGAGAACTTCTGCATGCAGTCCACGCAGCAGAAGGCCACGAAGCCCTCGTCCGTTTTCACTCGGTAAATCGGACGCGCGGCCTTTTGGTCCACCGGGCATTCATCATTGATCGGCCAAGCGGCGAAGACGGTCGCGGTCATGGCAAGACTGAGCAGCAGGGGGGCGAGAAGCGTTTTCATGGGGCAGATGTGTCAGGTTGGGATGAAGCGCGTTACTCCTCCAACGCGTCGCCACCGCCGTCTCATAGGCCATCGCAAACCACGCCCAAGGATGCGCAATAGTGGTGCAATGCGGGTGATGTTGTGAGCCGCCGACCGCTCGACCTGAACCTGCCCTTTTAGCTCAGTAGAGATCACTCGGGATCAACCGTTTCCCTCGCGACTTCAGCAGGCGCTTCCGGCCGACGTTCCGGGGCGGTGGCGAAGACGAAACGATGGATGCCGGCGAGGTCAGGAGCAGTGTAGGATTCAAGATAACCTAGTTCAGTACTGCGGATGACGACGGGCGCTCCCTGATCGTGGCCGAGTTCGAGGGCGACTACGGCGCCGATTTTCAGGTGCGGCAGGGCGTCGGCGAGGAAGCGCTCGACGATGCGGAGTCCATCAGCGCCGCCGTCGAGGGCGAGGACGGGGTCGCGTTTGACCTCGGGGCTGAGGGTCGGGATCTCGGCGGTGGGGATGTAGGGCAGATTGGCGACGATGAGGTCGAAGCTGCCGGTGATTTTTTCGAAGAGATCGCTGCGGATGAACTGGGGCGTGATGCCGAGGCGGGAGGCATTCAGGCGGGCAAGATCGAGGGCGGCTTCGCTGATGTCGGCGAGGACGACTTCGCTTTGTGGCCAGGCCTTGGCGAGGCTGAGGCCGATGCAGCCGGAGCCGGTGGCCATGTCGAGCACTCGGGCGGGGGCTGTGGCGAACTTTTTGAGGATGAGTTCGACGAGTGTTTCGGTCTCGGGGCGCGGAATGAGGGCGCGGTGGTCGCTGATGAATTCGTGGCCGCAGAATTCGACGCTGCCGAGGAGATGCTGGAGGGGTTCCCCTTCCCCTCGACGCCGGAGGAGCTCGCGCAGGGTGGCGAGGTCGGCCTCGGGAACGGTTTCACTAAAGCGGAGGTAGAGATCGAGCCGCCGACAGCCGAGGACGTGGGCGAGGAGGTGCTCCATGTTCAGCCGGGCCTCGTCGATTTTGCGCTTCTCCAGATAGGCGGCGCCGGACTGGAGGATTTCGAGGAGGGGCTTCATGGAGAAAATGGCGAATGCGGAATGATGAACGCCGAGCGAAGACTCTAACAGTCCGCTGCTGCGTCAATCAAACCGGATTCGGTGATGATTTGATGAACGCGTTGATCGTGTGGTTCGAGAGGGATGGAATCGACGATCTGCAAATCGTGGGCGATGCCATTGCGGCGGGCGCGGCAGTCCGGGTGGGCGAGCAGGCGGTCGTAGAAGCCGCCGCCGCGACCGAGGCGTGCCCCGTCGCGAGTGAAGGCGAGGCCGGGGACGAGAATGATGTCGAGCGCGGCGATGTCAACGTGCGGGCAGTGATCCGCCGGTTCCCAGACGTTCATCTGGCCGCGCCGGAGGTCATCCATGGAACGAACCTGGCGCGGGAGGAGTTCGTTTCCCTTGATTTGAAATAAGACGGCGCAGGAACCGGCGGCGACGATTGAGGGAAGAACGAGCGGGAGGAAGTCGGGCTCGTTGTTGAGGCCTCCGAATAAAGAGATGCAGAAGGGCACGTCCGCCTGGTCGCAACGGGCCAGGATGTGCCTGGCGATTTCAGATGCCGCCTGCTGGCGGGTGGCTTCATCGAGGCTACGCAGGCGTTCGCGAAGATTTTGGCGAAGCGTGAGTTTGTCGTGCATCGGGCATTGTTCTGCGTTGAGCGTTCAGAGCAGCTCGGGCTTCTGCAGGAGTTCGGCGACGCGCTTGAGGAGGCGTCCGGCGCCGCCGCCGTCGAGGACGCGGTGGTCGAAGCTGAGGGTGAGCTCGGCTTCGGTGACGGGGATGAACTGCTTCACTTCCTCACTCCAGTGCGGCACCTTGCTGCCAGCGCCGAGGCCGAGGACGAGATTCTGCTCTGGCAGCGGGATGGGCGTGGCCCAGACGATGCCGAAGGTGCCGAAGTTCGTGACGGTGGCGATGCCGGGGCGGTTGATGTCGCTGGGGAGGCGGCGGGCGCGGGCCTGCTCGACCAGCTTGTTGTAGGTGGGCACCAGCTTGACGAGCGGGGTCTTTTCCACCTCGCGAAGCGTCGGGACCATGACGCCGTCGTCCACCTCGACGGCAAAGCCGATGTCAATGGCACGCGGATGCACGATGCGGTTGCCGATGAGGCGGCCGGCGACGGCGGTGTTTTCAGCCAGAGCGAGGGCGAGGGCGCGGATGACGTAGAGCGCAGGGCCGGGCTTCGGATCGGTCCGTTTGCGATGCGCCAGCATGGCGTCCAGAACGATAGGGCTGCCAACGGTCGCAAGCGGACGTGCCCAACTGCGGCGCATGCTGTCGGCGACGGCGATGCGCATGGGCGAGGCCGGTGTCATGCGGTGCTCCTCCAGCCCGCGAAGGAAGGCCTCGAAATCCTCGACGGTGACACGCCCTCCGGCACCGGTGCCGGGAACGCCGGAGAGATCGGCGGCATTCAGGCCGAGCTCCAGCATGCGGGCGCGCATGCGCGGGGAGATGTAGCTGGCGCCGGTGGCGCCGGCCGGCACGGGAAGACCACCAGTGACGACAGGTTCGACAGTCGGCTGCCGGGTGGAGATCACGTCATCGTCGCTGATCTGGAAGTGCAGGTTTTCGACGACGTCGGTGGCACTGGTCGAGTGCTGCGTGTCAAAGGACGGCTGGGGCGAGTCGGAGATGCCGAGCGACTGCGCGTCCTCCTCCGTGATTTCGAGCTGCCCGAGCGTGGAGCCGACGGCGTAGCTGGTCTGCGGCACCGCGATGACCTGCGAGAGCTTCCCCGCACAAGGCGCGGTGACGGCCATCGTGGCCTTGTTGGTCTCCACTTCGAAAATGTCCCCCCCTGCTTCGACGGTGCCGCCGGTCTGGATCAAGATGCGAATGATGGTGGCTTCGGCGATGGATTCGCCAAGCTGGGGCATCAGGATGGGGATGGTGGGCATGACTGAATGCTGGATTCTAGGGACTCTGGATTAATACCGGATCAGGCGACGAAGAGCGGCGGCGATGGTTGCGACGGTGGGACGATGCGCCTTCCAGAGGTTGGGATGATACGGAATGGGCGTGTCCTTGGAGTTCAAGCGCATGGGGGGCGCATCAAGCAGATGGAAGGCCTCACTGGCGACGCGGGAGACGATTTCCGCCGTGACTCCTCCCCAGGGGAAGGCTTCGCCGAGGGCCAGGAGCCGTCCGGTGCGGGCCACGGAGGCGAGGATGGTGTCGGTATCCATGGGCTTGACGCTGCGGAGATCGACGACCTCGATCTGATAACCGTCGAGCTGCAGTTCCTCCGCCGCGCGCAGCGCCTCGTGGACCATGGCACTGTAGGTGACGATGGTGGCGTGCCGTCCCGGCCGGGCGATGCGGGCCTTGCCGATCGGCAACTCGCGGGAGCCGATGTCATCGGACTTGAGGTGATAATAGAGGAATTTGTGCTCGCAGTAGATGACCGGGTCGTTGATCGCGACGCTGTCGAGCAGCATCCAGTAAGCGTCCTCGACCGTCGCAGGTGTCACAATCACAAGGCCGGGATAGTGCGCGTAGATGGCCTCCATCGACTGGCTGTGAAAAGGGCCGCTGCCGGCCGTGCCGCCGGAGGGCAGGCGGATGGTGATGGGGCACGGCGTATTCGTCCGCCAGAAGAGTGTGGCCGCCTGATTGACGATCTGATTGAAGCCGACCGACGAAAAATCCGCGAACTGCATCTCGACGATCGGGCGCGCACCTTCCACCGCAGCGCCAACGGCCATGCCGACCATGGCATCCTCACTGATGGGAGCGTCGAAAACGCGACCGGGAAATTCCCTGTCAAGGTTCTTCGTGGCTTTGAAAGCCCCGCCGAAGGTGCTGATATCCTGGCCGTAAAGAAAGACCGAGGGGTTGGATCGAAGCGCCTCAAACTGCGCCTCCCGGATGGCTTCGAGATAAGTGATACTCATGCTTCGTGCTGCCCCTCCACAAGCTCGGCACTGGAGAGTGCCTGCCAGTTTTCCTTGAAGGGATCAGGCAGCGGTTCCTTGGAAACTTTCGAGACGGCCTGATCCACTTTGCGCCGGGCCTCGGCATGGAGTTCCTGGAGTTCGGCCTCGTTCAGCCAGCCTTCCTCGACCACTCGACTACGGCCCACTTCCAGACAGTCGCGCGCACTGCCGCCCTGCCTGGCGGTGTCTGGAATATAAGAGGCGTCGTCGTGCTCGCCATGCCCCGAGAGGCGGAGAAATTTACCGACGATCATCTGGGGGCCGCCTCCCGCCCGCGCCCGCCGCACAGCCTTTTCAAACACTTCCACGCAGGTGCCGAGGTCGGTGGCATCGACCGTGTGACCCTCCACGCCATAACCGAGGGCGCGATCCACCAGATTCTCGCAGGCATACTGCCGCTTGTTGGGGGTGGAATAGGCGAACTGGTTGTTCGCGATGCTGACAACCAAAGGCAATTTTTCCACCGCCGCCATGTTCAGGGCCTCATGAAACGCCCCGGTGGAGGTTCCCCCGTCGCCGATGCTCGTCGCGCCAATGGCGTCCCCGAGCGTTCCTGCCAGCCGCCGGGCAAACAACGCACCGGACACCACCGACGTGAGGCTGCCGAGATGGCTGATCATCGCCATCAAGCCCTCTTTCGGACGCCCGCGGTGGATGTTGCCGTCGCGGCCTCGCATCGGCCCGGTCAGAACTCCCAAATAGGTGCGAACGGCGTCGAGAATGGGCTCGCCAAAAGCCAGCCGACCGGCCTGATCACGAATCAGCGGCCCGTAAACGTCTTTTCCTTTTTGAAGCTGAATTCCCAGCGCCGCACTGAACGCTTCCTGGCCCTTCCCCACATAGACACCGCCGACGATTCGTCCGCCCGCCCGGTACAGGCCTGCCAGCTTTTCCTCCAGGATCCGCGCCAAGACCATGTGCTGATAAGCACGCAGATACTGGGTACGAAATTCGACCCCGGAGTCGCTTCCCTTGGATGGTTTCGTTTCAGCGAGTGACACGGCACATAGTTGGTATCGAGCACGGGATTCGTCAACAGGCTCACCGATCATTTCGATGCACAGGACAAAAAGAACCCGGAGGCTGGCACTGCAGCAGCTTGAGGAGGCAAGCGTTTAAGTGTTTTGAGAAAATCATGGGGCTGACAGAATCTTTATGATAAATTGTTTGAAAATTCCATTACTGAGTGGAAATTTCATAAAGTTGACTTAATTTTTTAGAATCCTATGGAATCGCTTCTCGCCTCAGCCGCCACCGATCCAGTGTTCTCAGACTTCAGTGTCATGAGTTTTGGCAGCGTACTGCTGCCAGACCACCCGATTCGTTTTGGATTCCAGGTGGACATCGTTCCCTCCAACTGCCCCTCCAGCATCCTTTTCGGCCTGATCAGCCGAGATCCAGTGAACGGTGGCAACGCAGCCAAGACCAGTGGATTCGCCGTCCGGGTGGATCTGCAAATGCGCGAGGTGTGGGACATGCTGAACGACAGCGGCCTTATCGGCTGGGTGGAGCATCCACTGGGTCTGGCCGGATTTACGGATGAAGAACCTCTTCTTCTGGGCTGGGAGATCGAATTTCACGGCCAGGTGCTGATCCCAAAACTCGTCGTGGCCGACCAGCAGTGGCTCTACCCGGCCATCCAATGCCCCAAACCCGTCGTCATGGAGTCCATCGTCGGCTGGCAGGACGACTTCGACGCGGACCCGCGCAGCGTCTTCCTGCATCCCGCTCTCTGGCGCGAGCAGGTTCCACAGGAGACTTTGCCCGATGAGGCGCAGGAGCAGGCTTCCGCCAAGGAGCCCGAAAACGCGGCGCAACTCGGCGAGAATTCCGAATGCGACGAAGAGTAAGCCCCCCTGCCCTGCCTTGATCGTCAGTGCGGCTTCCAACAGCGTGCGCCTAAGCTCCGGCTTGAATCCGGTCGTTTTTCCCGTTAAACGGCACGGCTCATGAACAACACGGAAAGTCGCATTCTCATCACCGGCGGAGCCGGATTCATCGGCAGCGCCCTCGTTTGGGAACTGAACCGCAGGGGCTGCGAGAACATCGTCGTCTGCGACCGCCTCAGCACCGACGAGAAATGGAAGAATCTCGTCCCGCTCAAGTTCGCCGATTACATCGACGGCAACGACCTCCTGCAAAACGTCCTGCACTCTCCCGCGAAGCTCGGTCGCTTTGACTTGATCCTGCACCTCGGAGCCTGCTCCGCCACCACCGAGTGCGATGCGGACTACCTCATGCGGAACAACTTCGAGTTCACCAAGCAGCTCTGCCAATGGGCCCTGCGGGACGGGTCCCGCTTCGTCTATGCTTCCTCCGCAGCGACTTATGGTGACGGTGCGCACGGCATGAACGATCAGGATCCGGACATCAACAAGCTGCGCCCGCTGAACATGTACGGCTACTCAAAGCACCTCTTCGACCTCCACGCCAAACGCGAAGGCTGGCTGCCGAACATCGTCGGCCTCAAGTATTTCAACGTTTACGGCCCCAACGAAGACCACAAGGCAGACATGCGCAGCCTCGTACACAAGGCCTGCGGGCAGATCCTCGCCACGGACAAGGTCCAGCTCTTCAAGTCCCACCGCCCCGACTACAAGGACGGCGAGCAGATGCGCGACTTCCTCTATGTGAAGGACGCCATCCGCATGACCCTCCACCTGGCCGAGACGACCACCGCCGGAGGTCTCTTCAACCTTGGCTCAGGCGAAGCCCACACCTGGATCGAACTCGCCACCGCCATCTTCACCGCGCTGGGGAAGGAGCCGAACATCGAGTTCATCGACATGCCGGAGCACCTCCAGTCGAAGTATCAGTACTACACCTGCGCCGACATCGCCAAACTTCGAGCCTCCGGCTTCAAGTCCGAGATCACCCCGCTCACCGAAGCCGTGTGCGACTACGTCCAAGGCTATCTCGTCCCCGACCAGCGCCTGGGTGACGAAGCGACCGATGAATGACCTGAGCGCTAGCAACCTGCGCATCCGGCTTTGACCGGTCAGGGGAGTCCTCTACTTGGTTTTCATGACATAGACACCATCCCAGTCGGCCGGCGGCGGATTGGCTTTCATGGCTTCGCAGCGCTGGATCATGACGAGGGAGGGGTTGGCGTCCTGGTGCTGCTCACGGTCGGCGGAGCGCCGGAAGTAGGTTTCGGCGTCCACCCAGTCCTGCGCGAAGTAGCGCTCGATGCCCTTCTTGTAGATGGCGAGGCACTCATCGGTCTGGACGGAGACTTCGCCGGTGAAGCCGACCAGCTCAAACATTTCCACGGGAGTGCTGCGGCCTTTGACGACGATGCGGTCGAGGAAGCGGAAGGTGATGTCGTCCTGGTGCTTCCTGGCAAGCGCCCGTGTTTCGCCGGTGATCATCGTGTACACGCCATAGCTTTTGGCGCCGCTCTCGCTGCGGGCGGCGAGGTTCACTGTGTCTCCCATCATCGTGTAGTTGAAGCGGCGGCGTGACCCCATGTTGCCGATGATGGCCTGGCCGGAGTTCAGGCCGATGCGGGTCTGCATGTCGAAGACGATGTCGGGCCAGCCCCCTTGCTTGCGCCATTTCTCGCGGAGTTCGAGCTGGCGCTTTTGCATGAGAATGGCGGCGCGGCAGGCCTGGTAGGCGTGGCCCTCAAAGTAAAGCGGTGCGCCAAACATGCCGACGATGGCGTCGCCGATGAATTTGTCGAGGGTGCCCCCGTTGTCGTGGAGGATGTCGGTCATCTCCGTGAGGTAGTCGTTCATGAGCTCGACGAGGCGGTCGGGATCCAGCTTTTCGGAGAAGGAGGAGAAGCCGGCGATGTCACTGAAGAAGGCGGTGATCTCGGTCTGATGGCCGCCGAGCTTAGGCTCTTCCCCGGAGGAGATCATCTGTTCGACGACCTGCGGCGCCACATAGGTGCCGAACATGCCTTTGATCCGGCCCTTGGCGCGGAGCTCGATGACAAGACGGTGGAGGATGGAGCCGCCCTGAACGGCGATGAAGCCCAGCACCGGCCAGGCGAGCGGGAGATGCAGGCTTTCGGACTGGAAGAAGTAAAACGCCGAAGCGACATACATGCCCACCAGCAGGAAGGGCACGGCGACGGACATCCAGATGGAGCCGTGGCGGAGGACGAGGATGGTGACAAAGGCGAGGAGGACCCACGCGGCGATGACGAGGGGAAGGTCCAGCACGCGGATGTAGTCGCCGGAGAGGATGTTGCCAAGGGCGTTGGCGTGAACGAGCACGAGCGGGCTCTGCGGACCGTGCGGCGTGAGTCCCAGGTCGGAGAGTCCTGCGGCAGTCTGGCCGACGAGAAGAATCTGACCGGCCACAGGCGGGTAGTTTTCCGGCCAGGGCTGGTCGCCGATCTCGGCGAGCTTGGAAACGAGAGCGGCGTAGGGAAAATAGGTGAAGCTCTCCGGACGCCGGTAGTTGATCGTCATCTGTGCGCGATCATCGACCGGGATGTCCCAGGTTTTCCCGTCACCGGTGACGCGCACATGGCAGGGAAGGACTTCGACGGCACCTGTGTCCAGCCCCTGGCTCTGCAGCAGGGCCTGGAGCACGAGGCTGGGGAAAATGCGGCTGCCGCAGCGCACGACGAGCGGAATGCGGCGCCGCATTCCATCCGAGCCCGGCGGGGAGTTGACGAAGCCGACGTGCGAGCTTTCGGCGAGAATCTGCACGGGCAGCAGACCTGTGTCGTGACCGACGAGCCGGGCGGGGTCGCCCTTGAAGCGAGTGATGGCCCTGGTGTTCCCGGCGTATTCTTCCGTGAACTGCGGGCGGCCTTCCAGAACTTCGGCGGCTGCGGCGGTGATGGACGAGCTGTGGAGGACGAGGGAGTCACCGAAGGCCTGATCGCTGGCGGGATCAGGGCTGGGCTCCGTGAAAAGCAGATCAAAGGCAACGGCTGCGGGAGGACGCGCGGCGAGCTGCGTCATGAGGGTGCCATGCACCTCGCGCGTCCAGGGCCAGCGGCCAAAGCGTGAGAGAGCGTCTTCGTCGATGCCGACGATGAGGATGGAGGAATGCGCCTGCGGGTCGGTGCCGGCACGGGCTTTGAAGCGCCAGTCGAGTGTCAGGTTCTCAAGCTCCTCCCCCATCGGGGTGTAGCTGAAGCCGAGGGCGAGCACCAGCACCGCAGGCAGCAGTTTGAGGACGAAGCCCAGACTGCGTTTGTTTTTCTTCGGCATGCGGCAGGCGGGATGAAAATCAGAAATACAGGGCGGCGGGTCAATACCTCATGTTCATGCCGAAATGCAAGCGCCCGCGGGGCAGGTCCGTGATGCCGGAGCTGCGGAGCGGCCAGCCGTAGGCGAGGCGCAGGTCCACGGAGTCGCCCACGTTGTAGCGCAGACCGAGTCCCGCGCTGTGCAGCTCCTGGTCCGGCTCGGAGGCGAAGTCGCCGATGCTCGTCAGGAACGCCATGTCATAAAATGCGAAGCAGTTCAGCGTGTCCTGCCCGCCCGCCCATTTGGCGAAATGGATCGGCGGCAGATTGAATTCGAGGCTGGCCTTGATGCCGGAGTCGCCGCGGGCGGAGGATTCATTGTAGCCGCGCACGGTTCGATAGCCTCCGGCGAGCACCTGCTCGGTGGGCAGCAGGCGGTCCCTCGAATACTGGCCGGCCAGATGCAGCATGATGGAGCAGTCGCGCGGCAGACGCAGCAGTCTGTCCAGCTCAGCCACGGCGTACCAGTAGTTTACCTGCGAGCGGGCGCGCAACTGGTCAAAGGCCTCGTAGGTGTTGCGGCGGAGCAGATTCCCCGGGCTGTACACTCCGCTGGCGGAAAGGCGTGTGTAACCGAGTTTGTCGGTGACGAAGAGTTCGTAGCCGAGGCGGAACTGCATGACCTCGGCGCTGTTCCCGGCGAGCGCCTGACCGCCGAAGAGAATGTCCGAACTGGTGCTCTTGTAGTCGGAGGCCACGATGAGCTTGTGCCGCACGCGGCTCCATGCGCTGCCCAGCGGGATGCTGTAGGCGCCGGTGAGCTGGCGGCTGACGCCGTCCACTCCCAGCGTGCCGCCGGTTTGTTCGGACCGCACCGAATTTTCCGCCATGACACCGACGACCTGTAACCGATGGCGCCAGGGAAACGGGACACTCCAGACCAGTGCGTGCGCCTTGAGTGCGTCGAGCTCCTGATTGCCGGAGAACTGATAGGCGAGCGACTGCTCCGTGCCGAGCACCTGATACCAGTTGAAGCCGCCGGAGACTTCATTGAGTCCGGTGGCGACGAGGCCGGAGTTCGCGTAGCCGACGTAAGCTTGAAAAGGTTTCACCTCCTTCGTGCTGAGGACCACGTCGCTGGTGCCCTCTTTTTTCCCGCGCTCGTAAACGACCTTCACGTTCCGGATGGGATTCTCGTTGAGCCAGCGGATGTCCCTGCCGATGACGGAGGTGTCGATGCGCGATCCCTGCGGCACGCGCACCTGGCGGATCATGTAGTCGGTGGAGGAATGCTTTGCACCTTCCACCCGAACCTCTCCGAGCACGGCCTCGCGGACGACGACCTGCACATGCCCGCGTGTGATGTCCTGCTCGGGCAGGTAGGCGTCCACCAAAGGGAAATCGGTGGCCTGGTAGGCCTTGTTGATCTTTTTCACCAGCCGGTTCAGCAGAGCCATGCTGACCGGCTGGCCGAGGAATTCGCTGCGCAGTTCATCCGCGAGCCGCTCAGGCAGATGGAGCGCGGGATCCACGACCGCGACCATGCGCGCGTCCTTCGGCAGAGCCTTGGCGGGTTTCGACACGAGCTGGAGGGCGAGAAGATTGACACCGAGGGGCTTGGGATCACCCTCGACATCAGCAGCTTCGGCTTTCGGCGAGTCGGAGGATTCCGCCGCGCCGACAGATCCTCGCCGGTCATCCGCCATGGCTCCGGGTCTCACGCGCTCCACGAGATTTCCGGCACCGCCGGGAGTCTGCGCGGAGAGCTGGGAGAACGAACTGAGTACGAACAGCAGCAGCGGAAGGAGCGGCGGGATGGCGTTCGGTTTCATAAGCGGATGACGGCGGGTCAGCGGATGGCGGAGTCGAGTTCCCGGAGACTTTCCGGCGTGAAGACGGCTTCGATGAGGGCGGCGATCCGCGCACTTGGCGCGGCGCCGTCACAGGCGGCGCATTGGATGCCGTCCAGCGGCAGCAGAATGACGAGTCCCGAACCGCCGATGAACAGCGAGGACCGACTCTGCTCGGGCACCGAAAGCATGGCGAGCAGGGCTGAAGTGACGCGAACTCCCGCAGGCGTCCCGGCGGGGTCCATCACGGCCAGACCGTAGTCGGGGGTGACGAGGTATTCCCCCGAACCGCCGAGCGCGACGGAGAGCTCCCCGAACGCTCCGGGCATGATGACGGCTCCCAGCTTCGCCGCCGTGAGCGGAGGCACGCTCAGCTCCTGCAAGTCCACCCGCACGCTGCCGGTGGCGTTGTCGATGCGGGCCGTGCCGTCACCACCGAGCATGCGGTAGAGCCTGCTGTAGGATTCGGGTGTGGAGTTTTGATCCAGATTCTGCCGTATGCCCGCTGCTGGCGGCGCCCCCCCTAAAACCAGCGGCTGTGCTCCGAGCTGATTGGTCACTGCCACCTGCGCCACGCCGATCGCACCGAAGGATAGTTCGCTCAGGGCCAGCAGGCTCATATTCGTCCCCAACTGAGCCAGAGCACCCGCGCTGGGCGGCGGGCCTGAGGGATTCACGGAGACGAGGCCTGTGCTGGAGCGCACTCCCATCGTACCGTCCCCGCCGAGAGCCAGGTTCAGTTCGCTTTCCGTCGCGGCGGAAGAAACCGAATCCAGCCGATTCTGAACGCCGAAACTCGGCGGCGCTCCGCCGCTGGCAGACGCCAGACCAAGACTCTGACTGACGACACTGCCCAGACCGGCAGTGGCGGCAAGAACCGACGCTCCGGCCCCGGAGGGCAAGCCCCCGGACACTCCAGACGCGGAGGTCGAGTTGAAATTGTTCGTCTGAGATGATCCTCCGCCGCTGGAACCTGTGGATGGCACCACGTTTTGCAGCAGAACGGAACCCACCGGCGGCACGGCGGGTGTCAGAACTGCGGGCGGCGGCGCGGCGGCCAGCGATACGCCAGAAACGGTGATCGTACCAAAGCCTGGACGAGTCAGCGGCGATGCGGTGATCGGACTGCCACCGACAAAAACCTGGTTCGTCCCGCCTCCCCCGTTGAGGAACTGATCGAAAACGAAAAAGTTCGTGTCGCTGATGTCGTTGCCGTCGCCCAGGTCGAGCCGGACGGACGAGACATCCCGGAAGGTGTAAGTCAGTGCGCCGGCCGTCAGCGTGTTGGCATTGATCAGGTAGTTCCGGCCCGTGGTCAGATTCGAATCGTCCAGCGTCAACCTGGCAGCCCCCCCGGAACCCGCCAGCACGCCGTTGACGACCGGCTGGTTCATTAAAAGAAAACGCTCGGCGGCAAGTGTGACCGAAGCGCCGCCCACACTGGAAATGCGTGCGCCGTTTACCCCGATGTCGGAGGCCGCCAGCGAGATCGCGCCACCCTGCGAAAGCACGTCATTGCCGATGACCAGCGCGTTCGCGCCTGCGGACAAGGTCAGATCACCGGCACTGCTCACCCCCCCCGCCCCGACCGCCAGGTCCGTGCTGTTCACCAGCGCAAGCGAACCCACCGTGCCGGATGAGGCGACTGTATTGACGGCGTTTCCGGCGTTCGTCAGATTGAAGTCTCCCCCTCCGCCGACAACCAATGCGCCGGCACGGATGCGACCCGTCTGCGCCACCGGTCCCGTCATTCCATCCAGCACGACCGCACCCGCAGGACCAGAAGTGACGTCGCCAAGCGTCGCTTTCGACGCGTCGGTGATCCGCACGGCGTCCGCCGACTCGTTCGTCGTCGTCACAGCGCCAGCCATGCGGATTTCCTCACCCCGTCCATCGACTGAAACCCTGCCGTCACCCGCATCCACCACGCCACCGGTGCCAGTGACTCCGTCGCCTTTCAGCTCGATGTCACCGCCATTGGTTTGGATGTTGTTGCTACCGAGTGCCAGAGCACCGCCTGAGGTAGCGATCTTAGCCTGACCGCCGCCGGTCTCGACGCTGCCGGTCACATTCAGCCCCCCGGCACTGTCGTTGAAAACAAAATCGCCGACGCTCTTCAGTTCCCCGAGATTCACCACCGTGTTATTTCCATCAAGGGTGACAGTGCTGCCGGTGCTCGCGGTGACGGTTCCGGCATCGATCATGCCGGTCTGCGTCACCGGACCTTGGATCTTATCCCCGCCTTCGCCGCCGAGCACCACCGTGCCGGCGACTCCGGTTTTCACATCTCCCAGGGATACGGCGGCGGCATCGACGATCCGCACGGCGGAGGCTGTCTCGTTGGTCGTGGAGAGTGAACCCGCCAGATGGATCGCACCACCGTCGCCATCCACACTGATCGTGCCGTCACCCGCATCCACATTCCCTCCCGTGCTCGTCACACCCATGCCCCGCAGACTCACGTTGCCCCCCCGCGTCGTGATATCGCCACCGAGAGTAATGCCCGGCGCGTCCGCAGCGGGAGGCGCCAGCCGTTGATTGGACGTGACCACGACATCCCCGGTCGTCGTCGCGATGCCGGTGCCGTCGTCGAGCAGCACGGAGCGCGCCGCGCTGATGAAGACTCCGCCGCTTCCCCGCGACTCCATGAAACCCGCCCCCAACTGGCCGCAAAGCACGAGCACGTCACAGTCGGCATCAAGGGTAAGGGCGCACGCGGAGTCCCACTCCACGCGGTCCTTCACATAGATGTTGCCGTTGCCGCCTTGCGTTCCGATCTTCGTCTGCACTGTGAGGTCGGCGCTGTTCAGAAATGCGGAAAGGTCCGCCGCATCCAGGAAATTGTCCGGCTTGGAGACATCCGCCGCCGAACCGTCGATGACGAACTCGCTCGACTGCAGACGCAGAGATCCCGCGTTTCCTACTGCGGCGCCGAGATCCACGCGTCCTGCGAGGCGGTCGATCCACAGCGTCTCGCCTGCGGAAAGCACCGCCTGACCTCCATCCCCGCCCGAGGCACCGCCACGCACCTGCACGGCTCCTTGAAAAACAAGTTCATCATCGGAAACGACAACGACTCGTCCGCCGGAACCTCCGTCCAAGGCGTTCGCCGCCAGCAGTGCTCCGCAGTCAATCATGACACTCGATGAGGCAGAGAGACCACCATCGCCGCCACCCGCATCAATTCTTCCGCCCCCGGTGCCGCCGCTGACACTGACCAGCGCGTCCGCTTCCAGCACGAGCGTGCGTCCGCCAATGAAAATCTCACCGCCTGCTCCATCGCGGCTGTCGGCTGTCACGATGCCGCCGATCACCGTTCGCGAAGCCTCCGCCGCATCACTGCCGCCCGGAGCATCGGAACCGATGGCAATCCGTCCGCCCCCTGATTCGCCATCCGCCGTGACGGCGATGGCGCGGCGAATCTCCACGCGCTCACCCAAGATCGCGACGTTTCCGCCAAAGCCCGAGGAGCCGTCCGCATCCACACGACCGGCCACCGTCACACGGCCTGCGCGGCCGGCATTCACCCTCACGCTTCCTCCGCTGCCGGAGGTTCCGCGGGCCACCAGACTGCCTGCATGTTTGATGCGCCCGCCGTCGGCGGTGAGCAGGATGCGTCCGCCCTGGCGCGTCACCCCCGTGGCGGCCACGCGGCCCGTATTCCGGATGGCCATCGCATAAACATTGCCGCCGTGCGCCTTCAACTCCGCGATGTTTGCCTCGATGAGGCCGCTATTGTTCGCACCGACGTCTCGATGAGAACCGGCGGCGCTACGCACCACCACGCGTTCGTCACCCGCCGGCAGGATCAACACCTCTGAGCCTGCCGCCAGTGCGGCGGTTCCGTTCGGTGCTCGAAGGGTGCCGGAGTTTTCCACCTGATAACCGATCAAAATGGCGTCTCCCGAAGAAGCCCGAATCATGCCCGCGTTTCTCACAGCCGCTTCCGAAGCGCCCTGAAAGACCATGTCACCGCCGGCCATGAAGGCACTGTTGGCGACGTCCAACGCGGAAGCCGTCAGCCCCGCCGCATCCACGACCGAACCCTGGCCAAAAACGATGCCGTTGGAATTGATGAGAAAAAGGTGCCCGTTCGAGGTGAGGGTTCCGTTCAGGATTGAAGGATCACAGCCCAGCACACGGTTCAGCGTGGCCGCCGTGGCATCCGGCACGATAAAGTTGGTACGTTCACCCGCAGCGATTGAAAACGACTGCCAGTCGATCACCGCGCGGTTGGAATTTTGCACGATTGTCGTCAGCCCGGGTGTCGAATTTTGAATCAAGGCGTCACCGAGAACAACCACGCCACCTTCGGGATTCGCCAGGCAGGAAATGCCGACGAAGAAGGCATGAAAAACCATCCCCGACAGAATTCGGGCACGAGACCTCCGCAAAAATGGGTGCCCCAGCTCCATGAGTGGGATTTACTGCTGAGGCTTGCTGACAGACGCCGCTTCAAGGGGCACGATGACGACCTGGCCTTCCTTGGTCTGGACGTAGCCCTTTCCATCCTCGACAGCCACGGAATAGAAGGCACCCTCCGCCACCGCAGTGCCGCTGGGAGTTTTGATTTTGAAATCCATCTTTCCCTTCCCCTCGGGATTCACCAGCGCACCTATCGTACCGCTCTTGAGGTCCAGCAGCACCTTGGGTGTGTCTTCTGACTCTAAAAGTTCCGACACGAAAACGTCGGAATCCGGGCCGATCTGCACGGCGGACTTTTTCGTCATCGTCACCGTGACCCTCGAATCCGCACCGGTTTTGATGCGCGACCCCGCCGTGACAATGTCCCCTTCCTTCAAAACGCGTTCACCGACGCCGAGAGGCGTCTCGAAAACCGAACCCTTCACCACCGTGACTTTGCCGGTCTGGGGCACCTGCCTCTGAACATTGTCCGGGATGACATCTACCTTGCCGTGCTCAACCTTGACGTAGCCCTTGCCGTCCTCGACCGCCACCGCATACATCGTCCCGCGCGCGGCGGCGATGCCGCTGGGTGTCTTGATCTTGAAATCCATCACCGCCTGAGCCTGCGGCTGAATCAGCGCCCCCATGCTGCCCGCCTTCAAATCGATGAGCACTTTCGGACTCGCGTCGGCATCGACGAGTTCCATGAACAAGGCCTCGGAATTCTCCGCGATTCGAACGGCGGACTGCTTCGTCGTTTTGATCACCGTCCGCGACGCCACGCCGGTCTTGATCGTCGATCCCGCAGGCACCGCATCACCTACCTTCAATGGCTTTTCCGCTCCGCCTCCGGCAGGAATCATGGTCACGTTTCCGACGGCAATCGAAACAACACCGTCAGAGTCAGCCGCCAAGCCGTGTCCAGCCAAGACAAGGAGCAGGAGGCAGCAGAGCGTTTTCATCGGAGTAGGGATTTGCGTTCTCATAGAGTTGCATAAAAAGTTACAAAGGCATAACGATAGTATTCTATTATTAAACGCATTCGCTGAAATAATTGTAAGTAAAACCTAATCACAACAACGCTCCCCCACTGTTTGTTGGATTGAACTGAAGGGTTCATTTACAGTAGGGCGTAGCGGTGGGGAGAGGTTAGACCTGAGAGCGCAGAATGGGGGGGCGGCTACGAGTCGTCGGCCCTCCCGAGCGGTCACGATTCTCGGTTCGCAGCTGCGGACGTCAGTCCGCCTCAGCTTGCCGAGCAGCAGGAAAGGATCGTGAGATGATTCCTAACTGCGGTCTTGCTTTCCTCACCGCCTTCACCCAGCCCACCTTAACCGCCGGAGCAGGTCGAACTGGCTAACACCCATGAGTTCCAGAAGGGGAGACTGGGTGAAAATGCCGTTGACGATGGTTGGCTGACCGGAGCCGAGATGGAAGACGGGGACAAGGGATGACAGGATGAACTCAGAACGGGCTATTGCGCAGCCGCGAAGCGAACCCCGAACGACAAACCCGGAACTGCGAACCAACCGCACGCCTGACTCGGGGGTTGAAATGACGGGGCTCCCGCGCCACTAGGCTGGCCTCCCACCTTTTTATGAGTTCTCCCTTCCGCATCGGAGTCGCCGGCGTCGGCGCTATTGGCAAAAACCATGCCCGCATTATGGCGGAGATCGCCGCGAAGAGCGACGGTGCCCTCGCCTTCACCGCCGTTTATGACGCCGATCCCGCCCGTGCGGCGGAGTTCGCCGCGCAATACGGCACGGAGGCGGCGAGCGACCTTGAGGACTTCGCGAAGCGCGTGGATGCGGCGACGGTGGCGGTGCCGACGATCTTCCACCGGAAGGTGGCCGAGCCGCTGATGCAGGCGGGCATTCATGTGCTGGTGGAAAAACCGATCAGCGAGTCCTACGCGGAGGCCCAGGCCCTCATCGAGCTGGCGCAAGCGAAGAGCGTGATCCTGCAGGTGGGGCACATCGAGCGCTTCAATCCGGTGCTGCTCCAGCTTGAGCAGCGCATGGACAATCCGCGCTTCATCGAGGCGCACCGGCTCTCCCCCTTCCCCAATCGCAGCATCGACATCGGTGTGGTTTTGGACCTCATGATCCATGACATCGAGATCGTCCTGCATCTCGTGAAGTCCCCGCTGGTCCAGGTGGATGCCGTGGGCATCCCGGTGCTGACGAAGCGCGAGGACATCGCCAACGCCCGTCTCAAATTCGCCAACGGCTGCATCGCCAACATCACCGCCAGCCGCATCAGCCCGGAGAAGATGCGGAAGATCCGCGTCTTTCAAAGCGAGAGCTACCTGAGCCTCGACTACCAGGAGCAGAGCGGGTGGATCTACCGGAAGGATGGCATGCAGATCGTCCGCGAGGCCGTGGAGGTCGAGAAGGACGAGCCGCTGAAGCTGGAGATCGCCGCATTTGTGGAATGCGCCCGCCACGGCCGCCGCCCCGCCGTCGGCGGTCAGGAAGGTGCTGAGGCCGTGCGCATCGCCCTGGAGATCACGGATCAGATCGAGAAGAACGCCGCGCTCGGCGGAGCCGAGAAATGACGAAGGTCGAATCCGGAATGACGAATCCATTTTCAAAACCCGAAGCCCGAAGCATCGTCATTCGCTCCGCATTCGTCCCTCCGCATTCGTCATTCTCTCCATGAACCGTCTCTTCATCATCGCGGGCGAGATCAGCGGCGACACCCATGCCGCCGGACTCCTGCGTGAATTGAAGGCGCTCGAACCCGACATGAAAGTCGTCGGTCTCGGCGGCCCGAAGATGCGCGAAGTCGCCGGCGAGGGCATCGAGGACTGGGTAGAAACGGCCGGCGTCGTCGGCCTCTGGGAGGTGCTGAAGATGTACCGCTACTTCAAGGAGAAGATGAACGACGTCCTCGACTCCATCCTCGACCAGAAGCCGGAGGGCGTGATCCTTGTCGATTATCCCGGCTTCAATCTCCGGCTCGCCAGCGGCCTGCGCCGGGCGGGCTACCGGGGGCGCATTCTCTACTACATCAGCCCGCAGGTCTGGGCCTGGAAGAAGGGCCGCGTGAAGACAATGGCGAAGGTGCTGGACCTCATGATTTGCATCTTCCCCTTCGAGAAGGACTTCTATGAGAAAAGCGGCCTGCGCACCGAATTCAGCGGCCATCCCATGGTCGATCGCGTGCAGACGCTGCGCCGCGACTGGAAGCGCGAGCCCGACCTCGTCGGCTGGTTCCCCGGCAGCCGCGGCAACGAAGTCCGTCGCCTTTTCCCGCTGATGATGGACGCGGCCAAAATCATCACCCAGGCACAGCCAGGCACGCGCTTCACCATTTCCGCAGCCAACGAAACCCTCGCCGGATTCATGCGCGAGATCGCCGACGCCCACGGCATGCCGGAGGCGAAGCGCTGGATCGAGACCGGCACGGTTTACGATCTCATGCAGCGGGCCCAGGCCGGTGCCGTCGCCTCTGGCACCGCCACGCTCGAAGCCGCCTGCTTCGGCCTGCCCCACACCCTCGTTTACAACGTCAGTTGGCCCACCTACCTCGTGGCGAAGCTCGTCGTCCGCATCAAGCACCTCGGCATCGTGAACATCCTCGCTAAACGCGAAGTCGTGCGCGAACTCGTCCAGGGCGATCTCAGCGCGGCGACGCTCGCCAAGGCCACGCTCGACCTCCTCACCGACAACGCCCGCCGCGAGGCCCTCCAGGCCGATCTCGCTTCCGTGGTCGCCACGCTCGGTGCCGGCGGTGCCTACTCCCGCGCCGCAAAGGCGGTGCATGAGACCCTTCAGCAGGCGCTGGTTCGTCCAGTCTGAGAACTCCTGATCCCGGCGGAAAACCAGTGAACTCACGAACGCTTCAGTTCTGCTCGTACTCGAAAAGCAGCGCATGGTCAAAGCTGGATCATTCGTTCTCCATGCGTTCCATCCGCATGGCACGTCTGGCGCACGGATTCAGGATGTCTGAGGCCATGATGCATGCCGGAGGTCCAGCGCCTAGGACGCCTGCTCACTCGCCCAATTTCAAGCACACCACCTCGCCCGCGTTGCTGCGGCAGAGGAGATGCTGGTGGGAGAGAGCGGGCAGCACCCAGCACTTGCCTTCGAGGACCTGCGCACGGGCAAGGACACGGATGCCTTTTTCCGAAGGCAGGCAGAGCTGCAGCTCGCCGGTGGTGCTCAGGACGATGAGATGGCCGTCGCTCAGGATGGCGGTGCCTTTGGCGACTTCGGCGGATTCCCACAGCGCCTTGCCGGTGGCGAGGTTCAGGCAGCGCAGGTCGTTCACGCCGCGTTTGGAATCGTTGAAGACCATCAGCGCATTGTCACCGAAGGGCACGCCGGAATTGTAGAGCAGGCCGAGATCGACCATGTTCCATGCGGCGTCGAGGGCGGTGCCGTCAAAGCGCAGGCCGGTGGAGCCGTCGCTGCCGGTGTGGGAGATGAAAATCGTGCCGTCGCTGCCGATGGCGGGCGTCGCGCAGTTGCAGAAGTCGGTCGTCGTCGTCGGATAGCTGGCGATGGCTCGGCCGTCTTTCGGGTCGAGCAGCACGAGTCCGCGTCCTTTGAAAACGACGAGGCGTTCCTGGCCTTCGAGCGTCGTCATGACGGGTGTCGCGTAGCCAGCCTCCCCTTCTCCAGCAGCCCACACCGTCTCGCCGGTGGTGGCGTCGAGACACAGCGTCGAGCCCTTCTCTCCGCCGACATCGAGAAACAACCTGCCCTGCCAGAGCAGCGGGCTGCCGGCGTAGCCATAGACCGGACGCCTGCCGCCGAAGTCGCGGGGCAGGCTCTTCTGCCAGATCACTTGGCCATCCGCCGCATTCAGGCAAAAGACATCGCCCTCGCGGCTGACGGTGAAAACACGCCCCTCACCAACGCAGGGCGTGGCGCCGGGACCGCCGGGCACAATGGGCATGACATGCGCCGGACTTTTGCAGGGATAATCGTGCCGCCACAGCACCTTGCCACTCGTCAGATCGAGGCACCAGACGGTGTCCTGGTTGTCGCCGTCATTGCCGAGAGTGAAGACGCGTCCGTCCACCACGGCAAAAGACGCCATGCCCATGCCGACTTCGGCACGCCAGGCGACGGGCGGTCCCTCCTGCGGCCACACTTTGCTCCAGCCGGATTCAGAGGTGGTGTTGTTGCGTACGGGGCCGTGGAAATGCGGCCAGTCGGCGGCTGCGGCGAAGCCCGCGATCATCACCACAAGAACTGCGGCATGGGCCAGGGACATGGGCGAGGGCTTCATGCTGCTTCAGGGTGCGAGTTCAATCCGCTCCACGGTGACGATTTCCACGTCACTCATCGGCTGGCCGCCGCTGGTACCGCCGATGGCCATGAGATGCGTGTCATCCAGCGGGATGAGCTGATGAAAGTAACGCGGCTTTTCCAGCTTCCCGCATTCCACCCACTCCTTCCCCTCCGAGCCGGTGCGGTAGATCTTCCCACCCTCGGGACTCGCATACAACGTTCCGCCCGCAACGCATGCGGCGATGCCAAAGGCCAGTGCGCGGTCCTTCTCGGCGACGGGCGCTCCGCTGCGCCAAGTCCGGGTCGCGGGATTGTAGATGTCCACCGCCGAGGAGAGCTCGTTGTCATCCGTCATGCCGCCGATGCACCAGATCTCCCCGGCGAAGACGACCGCCGCCAGGGCGCGTCGTGTCCACGGCTGCGGCAGCGTCTTCCATCCGGCCTCCGGCTTGCTCAAGTCGAGGACCACCATCGTGTCGTGCCACTTTTTCTCCTTCGGCGCGTCCGGCGGCGGCTTCGGCACGCCGGTCTTCAGCGGCCAGCCGCCCACGGCGTAGAGTTCGTCGCCGATGACCGCCAGCGCATGGCTGGAGCGTGCTTCCGGCAGTGGCGGCAGCGGTGTCCAGGTCTTCGCGGCCGGATCAAAGATCGCCGCATGATTCAGTGACGAGAGCTTCTGGTCCTCTCCAGGCGCATTCTGCGGCTGCATCCCGCCCGCCAGCACCAGCTTGTCCTTCCACGCCAAGACACCGGGAGACTGCAGCGGCTCGCCACCCGGCAGCGCCTCCCACTTGTCCTGCTCCTTGAGTGGCAAGCGCCAAAGCTCGCCGCTGACGCTCTCCGTCGAATAGCTGTGCGCCTTGCTCGTGTGTCCGCCGAAGACATAGACCGCGCCGTCGCACACGGCGGCACCGAAACTCGTCACCGCCTTCGGCAGCGGAGGTGGTGCGGCGGTAAGAAACACCGTGGATGTCAGCAGGACGAGAAATGAAAGGCGAGCAGTCATGCCGGGAGTATCACCAGCCGTTCTTCCGCCGACAAGGCTCTATTCGCTCAAAATCAACACGCCTTCGTCTGCTGCAAACTTCAAAAACTCAGCGTCAGTTCGCGCTTTCTGCCATCGTTGCCCTCCACACCATGCTGCGCTGCATCTTCACTTTCATTCTTCTGTCGGTCATCGCCGCTGCCGCCGACCTGCCAGCCGCCGCCGAAAAGCAGGACTGGGCGGCCGTTTCGACGCAGATCGAAGCCGGAGCCGCGGTGAATGCCGAGCAGGCCGATGGAACAGCGGCGCTGCACTGGGCGGCGTATCATGACAGGGCGGAGGTCGTCCCTCGTCTCCTCGCGGCGGGTGCGAAACCGGATGCGGCGAACCGCTACGGCATCACGCCGCTGCTGCTGGCCAGCGAGAATGGCAACGCGGAGATCGTGAGCGCGCTGCTGGCGGCGGGGGCGGATGCAAACGTGAAGCAGCACGGCGGCGAGACGGCGCTCATGCTCGCCTCCCGCACCGGCAGGCCTGGCGCGGTGAAGGCTTTGATCGAAAAGGGCGCGAAGATCGACGCGACGGACCGCCGCGGACAGACGGCGCTGATGTGGGCCGCCGCGCAGGGGCACGCGGAGGTGGTCGATCTCCTCATTCAAAGCGAAGCGGATGTGAAGCGGCGATTGAAGTCCGGCTTCACGGCGCTGCTCTTTGCCGCACGCGAGGGCAAGTCCGCCGCAGTGAAAACGCTGCTGCGGCATGGCGCGGACGTGAGGGATGCCATCGACACGGAGGACAAGAACGGAGGCCGCGACGCGCCGAACGGCACCAGCGCGGTGCTTTTGGCGGCGGAAAACGGCCATTTCGAGCTGGCGATGGAGATCATCCGGGCGGGAGCCGATCCGAACGACATGCGCAACGGCTTCACCGCCCTGCACACGCTGACCTGGGTGCGCAGGCCGCCGCACGGCGATGACGTGGCGGGGCAGCCACCGCCAGACACACACGGGCGGCTCGACAGCCTCGCCTTCATCCGCGAGATCGTGAAGGCGGGAGCGGATGTGAACACGCCGCTCGGCCCGAATGCGAAGGCGAAGGCCTTCGGCGCGATCGGTTTCCACAAGGCCACGCCTTTCCTCCTGGCCTGCCGCAACGCGGACCTGCCGATGATGAAACTGCTCGTGGAACTCGGCGCGGATCCGCTGCGGCCGAATGCGGACGGCTCCACGCCGCTGATGGCGGCAGCGGGCCTGGGTTGCTACGCACCGGACGAAGAGGCCGGCACGGAGGACGAGTGCCTCGCCGCCTGCGAGTATCTTTTGAGCCTGGGCGCGGATGTGAACGCGGTGGACAGGAAGGGCCAGACGGCGA
This sequence comes from uncultured Prosthecobacter sp., assembly GCA_964452755.1. Taxonomy (GTDB): domain Bacteria; phylum Verrucomicrobiota; class Verrucomicrobiia; order Verrucomicrobiales; family Verrucomicrobiaceae; genus Prosthecobacter. The sequence continues at coordinate 64,924 of CAYVQY010000010.1, forward strand.
TGCATGGCGCGGCGTATAAAAGCCTGCCCAAGGTCGCCCGCTTTCTGGCATCGAAAGGCGCGAAGATCGACGTGTGGAACCGCAAGAACGACAAGGGCTGGACGCCGCTGCTGATCGCGCAGGGTTTCCGCCCGGGAAATTTCAAGCCCAGCGTGCCCACCATCGAGGCGATCGGCGAGATCATGCTGGCGAACGGAGTGACACCGCCTCCGCCTCCGGATCGCGACGCCCTGCCGAAGAAGAAGGGCTACAACCGGCAGTGAGCGCGATTGCTCGAAATACACCGCGCTTCCCGGCGTAGTTAGCCGCGTGTTGGATCACGCCCCCTTCAAAATCCGCCCGCATTACCTCGTCGTCACGGCCCTGAGCCTGCTGACGCTGGAGCGTGCCGGAGCGGAGACGAATCCGATCGACTGGGAGGCGGCCCGCCGGCACTGGTCCTTCGTCCCGCCGCAGACGGAGCCGCAGCCGAAGGTCAGGGACGCGGCCTGGCCCCGCGAACGGGTGGATCATTTCATTCTGGCGCAGTTGGAGAAGAACGACCTCACGCCCACCACCCCGGCGGATGCGCGGACGCTGATCCGACGCGTGACCTTTGACCTCACCGGACTGCCGCCGACCCCGGAGCAGGTGCGGACGTTTTTGGCGGACAAGCGGCCGGACGCGTATGCGCGTCTTGTGGACGGACTGCTCGGCAGCCGCGCCTTCGGGGAGAGAATGTCCAGCCTGTGGCTGAATCTCGCCCGCTATGGCGAGGATCAGGCGCATCAGGTCGGCAACAACTCATCCCTGAACTACCCGAACGCGTGGCGCTACCGCGAGTGGGTGGTCGCGGCCTTCAATGCGGACCTGCCGTATGACGCTTTCATCAGGAAACAGCTCGCCGTCGATCTGATCGAGCCGGACAACAAGGCGGACCTGCCCGCGCTCGGATTCCTCGGCCTCGGGCACAAGCTCTACGCCCGCGGCCGGCTCGACGTGCAGGCGGAGGAGTGGGCGGAGCAGGTGGACACCGTTTCGCAGACTTTCCTCGGACTGACGGTCGGCTGCGCCCGCTGCCATGATCACAAGTTCGATCCCATCACCACCCGCGACTACTACGCGATGGCGGGCGTCTTTGCCTCGATGAACAAGGTCAGCCTGCGCCCGGACGGCAGGGACGAGGATGGCAAGACCAACGCCGACAAGATCCACCCCGGCACGCTGCACATCGTGCGCGACGACAAGCCGCATGATCTGCCGGTGTATGAGCGCGGCGATGTCGAGTCTCCCGGCGCCACGGTGCCGCGCGGCTACCTGCAGGTGCTCAGCAGGAACGAGCCGGAGGCGTTCCGGAACGGCAGCGGTCGCGCGGAGCTCGCCGAGCGCATCGCCGATCCTGCCAATCCGCTCACGGCGCGGGTTTTCGTCAACCGCATGTGGGACATGCTTTTCGGCCGGGCGCTGGCGGTCAACACCAGCAACTTCGGGGCGACGGGAGAAAAGCCCACGCATCCCGAACTGCTCGACGACCTGGCCCTGCGCTTTGTGAAGAACGGCTGGTCGGTGAAGCAGCTCGTTCGCGAGCTGGTACTTTCCGCGACCTACCGCCAAGGCAGCCAGGGCAGCGAAGCCAACGTCCAGCTCGACGAGGCGAACGTGAACTTCTGGCGCATGAACCGCCGCCGGCTCGACATCGAGCAGTATCGCGACGCCGTGCTCGCTGTTTCCGGCGATCTGCAAAGTGAGGGTGGCCCGTCCCTCGAAGTCGATGCACCGGAGCATCGCAAGCGCACGCTTTACAGCAAGGTCAGCCGTCGCGAACTGAACAAGACGCTGATGCTCTTCGATTATCCCGACGCGAACGTCCACGCCGCGCGGCGCTCCGGCAGCACGACGCCGACGCAGAAGCTCTTCGTGATGAACAGCGCCTTCATCATCGGCCAGGCGCGCGCTTTGGCCCTGCGGCTGCAAAAACTGCCCGGAGACGACGCCGCGCGCATCCGCCACGCCTATGAGCTGCTCTTCTCACGCGAAGCCGATGCGGAGGAAGTAGCACTCGCCTGTGAGTTTCTCCAACTCACCGCCGCAGACGGAAACATGAACGGCTGGGAGCAGTTCGCGCAGGCGCTGCTGGCCACCAACGAAATGCTCTATGTGGACTGATCCGACATCTCCCCCGCCCTTGATCACGCGTCGCGACGCCTTGCAGCGTCTGTCGGCGGGCTTTGGCGCGGTCGGACTCGCGGGCATGCTGAATGCGACGCCAAAACAGCACGTCACGCCAAAGGCCAAGCGCGTGATCTTCCTCTTCATGAACGGTGCGCCCTCGCACATCGACACCTTTGATCCGAAACCGGCGCTGAGGAAGTACGAGGGGCAGCAGCCCTCGGGAAAGCTCTACAAGGCGCCGAAGACCAGCGGCTTCATGTCCTCACCGCTGCATTTTCACAATTGCGGCCAGAGCGGCATCGAGGTGAGCGAGAGCCTGCCGCGCCTTGGCTCCATCATCGACGACTGCTGCGTGATCCGCTCCATGCACACCGACGTGCCGAATCACGAGCCCGCTTTGCTCATGATGAACACGGGCAACATCCAGCCGATCCGCCCCTCCCTCGGCTCCTGGGTGCTCTACGGCCTCGGCAGCGAGAATGATAATCTGCCCGGCTTTGTCGTGCTGAGGCCCACGCCGAATATCGTGGTTGGACCGGCGCTCTGGAGCAATTCGTTCCTGCCCGCAGAATTCCAAGCCACGGGCGTCATCACCGCCGACATGGCCGTGGACAAACTCGTGGCCAATGTGCGCAATCCCGTGCTCGACGCCACGCAGCAGCGTCGCCAGCTTGATTTCATCCAGCGGCTGAATGCGAAGCACTCGGCCCTGCGCGGCAACGACACGGCGCTGGAGGCGCAGATCAAGTCCATGGAAACGGCGGCCCGCATGCAGACCGCCGCCAGCGAGGCCTTCGACATCAGCCGCGAGCCGGCAAAGACGCGCGAGATGTATGGCGATACGCCCTTTGGTCGCTCCTGTCTGCTGGCCCGCCGTCTGGCGGAGGCGGGCGTGCGCTACACCAGCGTCTATTACACCAGCAGCAGCAACCAGCCCTGGGACACCCACAGCGACCATTACAAGCGTCATCCCGAACTCTGCGCCGACAGCGACCGCGCCTCCGCAGCCCTCATCAGCGACCTCAAGCAGCGCGGACTGCTGGAGGACACGCTCGTCGTCTGGACCGGAGAATTCGGTCGCACGCCCTACTCGCAGGAAAACCAGGGCAAGGACAAGAAGCCCGATCCGATGAAGCGCGGCCGCGATCATCATCACACCGCTTTCTGTACGCTGCTGGCCGGCGGCGGAGTGAAGGGCGGCCTGGCTTACGGCTCCTCCGACGAGCTGGGGATGAATGCGGTGGAAAACAAGGTCCACGTCCACGATCTGCACGCCACGATCCTGCACCTGCTGGGCATCGAGCACGAAGAGCTGACCTACCGCTACGCCGGTCGCGATTTTCGACTCACCGACGTCTATGGGGATGTCGTGCGGGACATCATCGCCTGACAGCTTTAATCCAGCGTGCGCTTAGGCGGGGCAATCGTGATGGCCGTGCCGCCGCCGCCCGTCCGGGTGGTCGTCAGGGCCTGGCGCTGAATCTCGTAACTGGAGACATTCAAGGTGAGGTCCAGCTTGGAGAGAAACTCCCAGGTCGCGGCGACACCGACTTCATCGGCAATTTGACGGGCTTCCAGATAGGCCTCGAAGGCGTCCGGCATGACCTGGAAAATGGCGACTCCATTGGGATCCTCCTTGATGTCGCGCATGAGGCGGATGAAGGCGGAGTTCGGCTGTTTCAAGGCTTCAATGGATTCTCCGCCGCCGCTTTTCGGCGTGAGCGCGAGCTGCACGTAGTTCAGGGAGGGATTGATCTTCGGTTCGAAGGCGTAGGCACCGGCGATGAGCGGATTGGCCGCCGCACGCTGCAGCATGGCGAAGACGCGCTTGGAATCGTAAATGGTCTTTCTCTTGCTCAGATCCTCGATGCTCTTGATTCTGCCGAGATCGCGAAAGTAGTCGCCGACGTCCTTCGGTGTTGCTTTCACTTCCTGGCTCGTAGAGCCCCAGGAAAATTTGATTTTTCCCCCTGCGGCCACGGCCTGAATCGTCGGCTTCGTGGGATCGCGGGAGGGATCCATGGCGATCCACGGGGCCAGGTCGCCCTTGGCGGCCGCAGCGACGGCGTCCGCGACGGAGGAGATGGACTTGCGGGTCGGCACGGCTATGTCGGCAAGAGCGGCGAGGAGCTGCTTCGAGGGATCAATGCCCGCCTCCTGGAGCGTCTTGTAAGCATCCGCAACCGGCTGGATCTGCACACGGTCGGCCAGCGTGGAAATCACCGGCCAGGCCTTCTGCGCGTTGGCCGGCGAACCAAGAACACCTTCGAGAATCTTGGCGTATGGCGCGTATTCGACCTGCTGGTACTCCAACTGCTTTGTCACCTTGTCCATGCCGTCGAGAATGGGCTGCAGGAACTTGGACTGGCTGAAAGTAATGACGCCTTCCTTCGCGACGAGGATGCGGGTTTCGACGGGTTTTTCCGGGTAGGGGCGCGGATTCGGCAGGCGCACATAGGTGGGCGGCGGCGGCTGAAACACCGGCGTCTCGTCCAGCAGCGCCTTGAGCCGCTCCACTTCGGCCAGGAGCTTGTCGGTCTCCTCCTTGTTAAGGTCCCGCTCCTTCCGCCGCTCTTCGAGCTGCTTCTGAAAGACCTCCAGGTCCATGAACTTCATCTTGGCGGCCAGGTCGGTGGTGTCGATGGTCTTGAGCTGCTCGACGGCCTTCTTCATGTCCTCCTCGGCCTTTTTCTGCTTCTCCTCCAGGTCCTTCGGGTCGGCGGGCGGCGGGGGGAGCTTCTCCTTTTCTTCGACGATCTTCGCGAGCTCCTCGGGAGTCACCGGCGGCAGCTCCGAAAGGATCTTCTGCACCACCTGGGCCGTGTTCAGCGCCATCACGATGAACACGATCATGAGCACGCCGACGACGTTGGTCACGGCGTCCATGAGAGAGTCGAGATTCAGCTCGGAGTCACCTCCTTGTTTTTTCTTCGCCATGGTTCGTGGGGAGAGTTTGAGGGGTTATTTCGCCGGAGCGGGAGGCTTGGCCCCGCCCGGGGGCGTTGGCTCGGGCGGCTTCGCTCCACCCGGAGTGGCGGGCGCACCGGGCACCGGCGTCGGAGGCGGCGGGGCGGCGATCTTGCCGCGATACTTGTCGAAGAAGGCCAGGTCGAGCACGCCCTTGCCGGGGATGGGCAGCTTGCCGGTCCGGATTTCGTAGTCGTTGGACGCCCGGCCCGCACCGTTGTTGTAGGCGCCCTGGCCGTCGTCGCGCACGAGGAAAAGCAGCAGCGACTTGGGATTCTTGGAGAGCTCCATGAGGAGGTGATTGTAGGCGGCGTCGGCCACGATGACCTGCGGAGTGGCACTCAGGCGGTAGTCCTCGCCCCAGGCGTCGAGAATCTTCAGTGCGCCGCCGGCGGCTTCGACAAAGAAGACCTTGGTGTCCTCCCCCATGCCGCTTCCCGAAGGCTGCACGACGACCGGCGGAATCTTTTTGTCCTCCGGCACCTTGCGCTTTTCGAGTTCGGCCTTGAGCGCGGCGATCTCCTTTTGGCTCGTCTTCTGCTGTTCCTTGAGGCCTTCGATTTCCACGAGAAGATCGTCGAGCTCCTTCTGCAGTTGCAGGCTGATCTTCATGTTGGCGTCCTGCAGGTCCTTGGAGGTGTCCAGCAGCTTCCGCAGCTTCGCATACTGCTGCTCCTTCTCTTCGAGCTTCTTCAGCAGTTCCTCGAGCTTTTTCAACTGCTCGGCGATCTCCACGTCGGTGACCTTGCGCTCCTCGATCTCCTTCTTGAGCTTCAGGTAGTCCTGCGCCCGCTCGATCTCCTCCGGCGTACGTCCCTCCGCCTTGCCCATCTGGGACATCACCAGCACGACGATCATCAGCACCAGCGCACCGATGAGACAGGCGAGGATGCTGAGGAATGGGAAGAGGGAGACCTCTCCTCCTTCGTTGGCTCGGCGTTTAGCCATGACGAGCTAGATAGACGGGGGTTGCGGTTGGGATCAGTTGCGGTTGGGATCAGTCGCGGCTGAACCAGCCCTTCTTTTTGACCTGATGGATGAGGATCTGCTTGCCTCCGAGTTCGGCAAGCAGGGTGTTGAGGCTCTGGATGCCGCTGGAGAGGGCGCGGGTGTAGTCCGTGGTGGTCTTCACGCTGTCCTTGACCGCGTTGGTCATGTCGTCGCGCATGCGGTTGAGCGCGGTGGCGAATTCGGTGTCCACGCGCTCCTGGTGGGCGGCGGCGCGTTTGTCCAGGTTGTCGGCCTGCTCCTTGATCTGCTTGGAGAGGGCGTTGAGATCCACCAGGAAGTCCTTCTGAGCGTTGGCGACCGCCTTCACCAGCGTGTCCATGAGGCCGCCCGTGTCACCGCCGGCCACGCCGCCGCCGTCGTTGAGACGCGGCAGCAGCACCTCGTTGCAGAAGGCGTCGATGTTGTTGAGGTTGTCGTCCTCGGCCTTCGCCAGGGCGTTCATGGGGAAGTTCAGAAACATCGCCAGCACCAGTCCGAGGAGCGTGGTGTCGAAGGCCGTGCCGAGACCGCTCGTCACCTTGCCCAGGGAGGCCATGATCTTGGAAATGTCCTCCACCTGGAGGTCGATGCTGCCGATGGCGGAGGACAGACCGAGCACCGTTCCGATGAACCCGAGAATCGGGATGGCCCACAGGAACACTTTGACCAGCGTGTAGCTGCCGCCGATGCGGGCGCTGTCGATGTCGCTCTGGGCGCTCATCATGTTGGTCACCTCGCCGTTGTTCTGGCGCACCTCGAAGAGTTCGAGGCCCTTGCGGATGCGGTTCACCATGAGGCTGTCGCGCAGGCGGCCCGGCAGACCGTAGAGATGGTCGATGAAGTGGCCCACGTTCTCGCGGTTGATCTCGCTGCTGATTTCCGCCGGCAGCACGTCGAGAAACATCGCGTCCTTCTGGTGCCGGAGCTTCTGCCCCTTGAGATAAAGCAGGCTGATGGCCCAGAAGAAGAAGAAGGTTTCCGTGTAGTTCACCCAACTGCGCTCCAGGAACAGATCGTGCAGGTAGTCCATCGTGTCCGCCGGCGGCGTGCCCACGGCCCCCTTGCCGAAGGGGAACATGATGCCGAACCAGGCCAGCGAGGCCACCGCGGCGATCGCCAGCGACAGCCAGATGTTGGGATTCGCGGGGTCCGTCTCCTCCCAACCGCCGCGCGCCTGCTGCTGGTACTCATACTGAGGCTGCTCCTGCTGCATGGATTCGCCCGGCTCGTGCTCACCGCCAAAGGCATCCCCCTGGGTCGGCGCGGGTCCGGTGACGCCGCTCGGCGCGGGCATGCCTGAAGGGGGCGGGAGACCACCGGCCGTAGGCGGAGGGGGCGCAGCCGCAGCCGGAATGCTCAGCTTCGTGTTGCAGCCGGGGCAGCGAACAATTTTACCGGCCATCTCAGGCTCGGCCTTGAGCTGCATGTCACAGGTGGGGCATTTAAACTTCACAGATGGTTTCCTCCAGGATGTTGATTGAAAAAACGGGGGACTCCTACCTAGCGGAGGGATCACGCATAAGACAAGAGTTTTCTCCGCTTCTCGTGCATTGCGTCATCGAAAAACCGCTTCTCCCCTTCCCGGCTCAGTTCTCGGCTCTCCGTTCGTCGTTCGGGCTTGAGCCCGTTCTGGAGAAGCTTCACAGGACCGGGCCGGTCCTGCTCCTTGGGGGTGAGGCGACGACGGAGGTCTGCTTTGAGAAGTGGGGACAGAAATGTGCAACAAGGCGGGATGGAGGTCGTTACCTTTGTAGGCAGTCGGGCTTTTCAAACCGGCCTGGCTACCGCAGACCCGAGCAGGTTGGCCGCCAAACTCAGAATCGTTTGGCCGTCAAAAACCAGAACCGGTTGGCAATCGCAGACCCGATGAGGTTGGCAGCCGCAACCCGACAAACATCCAACTTCTCCATGCCATGAAAACGATCGTTGCACTCGTAGATTTCTCAGATGTCACCTCGAAGGTGGTGGATCACACCCTCGATCTCGCCCGTGATTGTGAAGGCGAGATCTTTCTCGTCCATGTCGCGCTGCCGGCGCCGATTGTGATGGACTACGCACCGGCTGTCGCCCTGCAGGGCGACGATACGGAGGCCCGGCAGGCGGATTTGCAGGCCCTCGAAGCCTCCATGAAGGAACGCTACCCCAGGGTCGATACGCGGCTGTTCCGCGGGCCCGTGGTGGAAACGCTGGAGGCGCAACTGCCGGCGCTGAATCCCGATGTCATCGTCATGGGATCGCACGGACACGGAGCCCTGTACAATCTGATCGTCGGCTCGGTGACGCAGGGAATCATCAAGCACGCCGTGTGGCCCGTGATGATCGTTCCGGCGGTGCGCGTGAAGCAGCAGGCCGCCGAGACGCTCCGCGGTTCGGAGGCCTCCGCCGAAGAAGACAGGCCGGTGGTGATCGGCACGCCGGGCGGCGCCCTGCTGCCGCCGTGAGGACCTGCGGCCCATCCGCACAGCCAGCCTCGCGGCCCGATGCGCGGCTCGAACGAAACCCGGAACACCCACCCCCAAAAAAAGATCATGAACCTTGCCCCAAAACTCAGCAAGCTCCTCAACGACCAGATCAACCATGAGATGGCCGCTTCATATGCCTACCTCGCGATGGCGGCGTGGTTTGAGCAGACGCCGTATGCCGGATTTGCCCGGTGGATGTCCGCGCAGAGCCGGGAGGAGACCGTGCATGCGCTGAAGTTTTACCAGTACCTCGTGGACCGCGATGCGAAGGTGGCGCTGGAACCCATCGCGAAACCGAAGCACGACTTCAAATCACCGGAGGATGTCTTTGCCCAGAGCCTGAAGCAGGAGGAGCAGGTCACCGCGCAGATCAATGACCTCTACGAGGTCGCCGAGAAGGTGCGGGATCATGCGTCCAAGAATCTGCTTCTCTGGTTCCTCAACGAACAGATGGAGGAGGAGAAAAGCGTCCGCGACATGCTGGAGCGCCTGAAGCTGGCAGGCGACGATCCCGCCAGTCTTCTCGTGCTGGACCGCGAGGCAGGCTCGCGCCCGGCGGCTCCGTCCTCCTTCAAGAATCCCGCCCATTAGCCCGAAGGAGCCGCGTCGGGAGGTGTTGTCCTCCCGGCTCCTTTTTTCACCAACGTCCAACCCTCCACCCCTCACGAGTCATGCCCCTGCACCGCATCTCCACTCCTCATGACATCCCCGCCGGGGAGTCGCGGGCCTTTGACGTCGCCGGCCGACGCATCGCCGTCTTTAACCGGGACGGTAAATTCTTTGCCATCGACGACACCTGCCCGCACGAAGATGCGTCGCTCGCCGAAGGCATGGTGGATGACGGCTGCGTGATCTGCCCCCTGCATGGCGCGACGTTTGACCTCTGCACGGGCAAGGAGCAGACGTCCGTGGCGTGCGAAGACGTGCGCCGCTACGACGTGGTCATCTCCGGGGACGACCTGTCCGTCGAAATCGAGTGATCCGGAGAGGGCGCCCTCTACAGCAGCTCCTCGACGAAGCGCTTGGGATCGAAGGGCTGGAAGTCTTCGACTTTTTCACCGAGGCCGATGAAGCGGGTGGGGACGCCGAGCTCCTGCTGAATGTTCACGAGCACGCCGCCTTTGCCGCTGCCGTCGAGCTTGGTGACGATGATGCCGGTGAGGGGGATGGCCTTGTGGAATTCACGGGCCTGCTGGAGGGCGTTGGAGCCGGTGGTGGCATCGACGACGAGGAGGACCTCGTGCGGGGAGGTGGCGTCCTTGCGGCCGAGGATGCGGTGAATCTTTTTGAGCTCCTCCATGAGGTTGTGCTTGGTGTGGAGGCGGCCGGCGGTGTCGCAGATGAGGAAGTCGGCCTTCTCACGCAGGGCTTTTTCATAACCGTCGAAGCAGACGGCGGCGGGGTCGCAGTTCGGCGGGCCTTTGACAAGGGTGATGCCGAGGCGCTCGGACCAGACGGTGAGCTGCTCGACGGCGGCGGCGCGGAAGGTGTCGGCGGCGGCGAGGACGATCCTATGCCCCTGCTGGTGGAGGAGGTGGGAGAGCTTGGCGGTGCTGGTGGTCTTGCCGGTGCCGTTCACGCCGACCATGAGGAGCACCTTCGGCCTGCCGGGCAGCGGCTGGAGGCCGGGCACCGTTTCCGGCAGGATGCCGCGCACATGCTCGCGGGCGACCTGGACGATGTCGGCGCCGTGGAGCTGGCGCTGCCGCGACTTGAGGTCGGCGACAATCTGGAGCGCGAGACGCGGCCCGAGATCCCCCCCGACGAGGGAGGCTTCGAGTTCGTCCCAGTCGATGTCGGGCTTGGTGAAACGCTGGAGGAGGGACTTGAAAAAACCGGCCATGGGGAAAGCAGCTTATTGATCCGCGAGCGGCTGAGTGGACTCCGGGCCGCCTTCAATGACGGGTGCCGCCGCCGGCTGGGGCCTGGGCTCCGATTTCCGCAGCGTCCTGGCCAGCTTGTCGAGCACGCCGTTGACGAAGGAGCCGGACTCTCCGGCGCTGAGCGCCTTGGCGATGTCGATGGCTTCGTTGAGGATGACCGGCGCGGGAACTTCCGGGCAGTGGAGGAGCTCGTAGGCGGCGACGCGGAGGACATTGCGGTCCACGGCGGCGAGGCGCTCCAGGCGGAAATTCTGGAGCAGGGGGACGATGCGGCTGTCGATGTCTGCGCGATGCCGGAGGACGCCGTCGATGAGGGTCTCGGCAAAGGCCCGGGTGGAGGTCTTGGCGCTGTGGAGCGTCCAGAAGACCTCGGGATCCTCGGGTTTTTCGTCGCCCTGCATGTCGCGGGCAAAAAGGAACTGGATGGCGGCCTCGCGGCCTTCGCGTCGTTTTCCCATGGGATTAAGCGTGGTCGATGGGTTCGCCGGCGAAACTGGCTTTCATCTTGCCGAAGAGGTTGATCATTTTGACGCAGGTCTGGGCGGCTTCGGTGCCGCGGTTGATGGTGGCGCCGAGGCAGCGCTCCTCGGCCTGCTGCTCGCTCTCCACGAGGAGCACCTCGTGGACGACGGGGACGCAGTGCCGCACGGCCATCTGCTGGAGGGCGTCCGTGACCGAGGCGCCGACGAGGTCGGCATGCTCCGTCGAGCCGCGAATGATGACGCCGAGGGCGATCACGGCGTCCGGGGCACTGCCGCGCAGGACCAGCTCCGTGCAGACCGGAATCTCAAAGGCTCCGGGGACGCGATAGACGTCGATGGAAGCATTCGGGGCGATGACCTCGATCTCCTCTTTCGCGGCGTTGAGCAGCCCCTGCACAAACTGGTTGTTATAGAGCGAGGCGACGACGGCGATGGTGACCGGTTCCTGGGTGGGACGCGGGCGGCTGGAGGCGTAATTGGACATGGGGGCGGGAGAAACCCTGTCCATACCTCGATTTAAACATCAAGCAATCTTCGCTTCGCATGGAACGGTCTCAACGGCAGGGGGGCGCGCCCCCTGCCCTTCGGCTGCCGGCACGTCGAAGGTTGCCGCAGGGGTGATCTGCGCCATCGTTTCGTGATTCATGACTGAATTTGCCATCATCATCGTCCTGCTCCTTCTCAACGGCCTGTTTGCCATGGCGGAGATCGCCATCGTTTCAGCCAGCAAGGCGCGGCTGCAGCAGCGGGCGGACGAGGGGAGCAAGGGGGCGGAGCTGGCGCTGAAGCTGGCGGAGAACCCGGAGCGCTTTCTGAGCACGGTGCAGATCGGCATCACGCTGGTGGGGGTGCTGGCCGGGGCGTTCGGCGGCGCGAGTCTGTCACTCTATGTCGAGCCGTGGGTGAGGGAAATTCCCTGGCCGTGGCTGGCCGGACATGCCGACGAGGCGGCCTTCGGTCTGGTGGTGATGTTCATCACCTACCTCTCCCTGGTGATCGGGGAACTGGTGCCGAAAAGCCTGGCGCTGCGAAATGCGGAGGGCATCGCCAGCCTGATGGCGGGTCCGATGGACTGGATCGCGCGCGTGGGCCGGCCCGTGGTGTGGGTGCTGGAGCTGAGCACGCGCACGCTGATGCGCCTGTTTGGCAAGTCGAAGGCGCCGAGCGGGCCGACGCTGGCGGAGGTGGAGGTGCTGGTGCGCGAGGGACTGATCACGGGCAATGTGCGCCATGAGGAGAGCGAGATGGTGGAGGGCGTCTTTGACCTGCGGGACATGCGGGCGGAGGAAATCATGCGTCCGAAGCCGATGGTGATTTTTCTGCACATCGACGACACGGCGGCGAGCGTGGCGGAGGAGCTCAATGACGGGCCGCGCCAGGTGGTTTTTCCCGTCATCGAGGAATCCCGCGACCATGTGGTGGGACTGGTGTCCCTGCGCGCCCTGTTTTTGTCGGTGGCCGCGGGGAAGACGGAAAAGGTCAGCGAGCTGATGCGGGAGCCCGTCTTTGTCTCGGACAACCAGCCCGCGCTGACGCTGCTGGAGGAGCTGCGCACCGCCTCGCACCATGCGGCCATGGTGACGGATGAGTTTGGCATCGTGCGCGGCCTGGTGACGATCGAGGACCTGGCCGAGGAGATCGTCGGAGATCTCACGGTGCGCCACGGCCTGTCGAGCCATCCGCAGGTTCGCGAAACGGCTCCGGAGCACTGGATCGCGGACGGCATGACGGAGATCGACGCCGTGACCTCGGCGATCCCGGGCTTTGAATCCGTTTCCAACGCCGAGGAGGACAGCTTTCAGACGCTGGCGGGCTTCATCATGCAGTATCTGGAGCGCCTTCCGCGGGAGGGTGAGACATTCACCGCAGGCGGGTTCGAGATCGAGATCATCGACATGGACCGGCAGCGCATTGACAAGGTGGGCGTGCGGAGACTGCCGCCCGCGCCGGAATCACCTGACGGCCTCGCGAAATGAGGCGAGAGGGTGGCTTGCGGGAGCGCCTCTGATGACACTCATGCTTGACGTCTTCCCTGGTAGATCTTGGGTATCTCATCCGTGGGCGGCTACGCAAACACAAGAATGATCCACTGATCGGTTTTGCCAAAATGACCTAGCAAGACGGCCGGACTTAGAAATATAAGCGGCTGAGAATCGGCTGTACGATTTTCGATTCATCCCATTGCACACCTGGAATTGAGACTGAAGCCCAATTTGGAGGGTCTTATTGAGATTCATTGTGCTTGATGGGCCAGTTCGAAAGGCTGCTAGAATTATTCTAACAAGGTGCGCAAAATCCAAGCGGCCTTTCACAAGTCCAGCGAAGCCTGCCAGCCCAAACGGGGCTAGTGAAGCTGCGGCCTACGAGGATCGTTATACATGGCGATACCCTCAATTTCCCGCATGCCAAGTCATCACTCCAAACCAACCATGACTATGACAACACGCAAAAAAAACGAAGGCATCGCGAAGGCGCCCATCAAAAAAAGGGCGGCACCAGGCGCGAAGAAAATCAAGCAAGCGCCTCGCAAGCGCCCGCCCCTCCCTGCGGAATGGTCGAACGTTCCCACGATGGTGGCAGAGATTCCCCACGACGAAATCGCCGCCAGAGCCTACTTCATCTATTTGAATGCCGGATGCCCGCCGGGCATGGAACTTCAGCACTGGCTGGAGGCGGAAGCCCAGATGCGGGACCGCTGACATGCCTTCCGTCTATGCAGACCATGCCGTGCGCAGCCGTTTGGTCGAGTTTCTCGGTGGCGACACGCTGGAACATGCGACTGCGGCCTACATCACGCAGTCGGACGGCTGTCAGTATGATCGGGGGCAGCTGCGTCCTCCCGGCGAACTGGCGCACTTTCTGTCCAGCGAACTGGACATCGCCCGCTCGCTGGCGGACTCCGCCTCCCTGCTTCTGCATCTGGATGTCGAGCATGTGAATTTTGACTCGCCCGCCGAGGCGTTCCTCGACCCATGGCGCACCTTTGATCTGCAAGAGCCGGTGGTGCGCGAGATCGAAACATTGCTGCTCCAATGGGGCATCCAGCCATTGCATATCATCACCGGCCAGGGGCATCATTTCGTATGGCGTATCGCGCAGGATTCGATGGTGGCGCGGCAACTCACCCGGCTTTGCCCGGCTCCGGAGCTGCTCGAAAGTTGCAATGAGCGGGTGCCGCCGCAGTTTCGTGGCGTGATCGACCACGACGCCCAGAGTGCATTTGCGGCCATCTCACTGCTCATGGAGTATGTGGCGCATCGGATCAAGGCTGCCGCCGAGCCGCTGTCCTCCTTTCCGGTCACGCTCACCGCCGTGCACGTGGGCCCCTGCCAGACCAGGCATCGCGAGATCATCTCCATCGACATCTCCGAGTATGGCGACCCGCTACACACGCGCATGGTGCGCATGCCCTTTACCAACTATCTCAAGCCCTGGGTCAGCGGCCTCGCGCGATCACTTGGCATTGAGGGGCAGATCCCCACCTTCCGCGCCATACCACTGCATGAAATCGACATCCGCCAAGCCATCAAAATGCGCCAGGTGGACGAAGACGTGCGCGACCTCGCCCGCCGCGCCTGCGTACGGATTCCAGAGCAGTCGGAAGGCACCTCACGATTGCTGGCGGAGTACCTGAGCTCGCCGCTGCGGCGGTTTCACGAGTTCTTCTATGCCGACCAGCACGACCCCCGGGAACGCTGGCCGGAGACATACGACCGCACGCCGCATGATTCACTGCCGCCGTGTGCGCAACATCTCCTGAACTGGCCCAACGACCTGCTGTTGAAGCCTGCAGGCATCCAGTTGCTGACCCGCTGCCTTCTGGCGGCGGAATGGCATCCGCGGCACATCGCGGGTCTCATTCGCTCAAAATTCGAGAACCCGGCCTTCAAGTGGGGCGTGAACTGGGACGAATACGTTCCGGCGATTCGTGCGGATTTCTACACCCGCCTGTTTGCCGGTTTGCACGCCACGGGTCTGGATCCGCTCATCGACATGAACTGCACTTCCGCCCGCGAGAAAGGTTTCTGTTTTCCTTCCCCACGGGCTGAGACATGCAGCCTCGAACCCACACGCCAGAAACTTAAACCCAGGAACACTCCATGACAACGCCCTGGCCCATCGGTCTTTCCACCGGCTGCTTTTACCGTCACAGCATCTTCAATGTGCTCGAAGCTGTGCGCGCCAGCGGCTTTCAGCTAATCGAAGTCTGCTCCTTCCCGCAGCATCTCGACTATCACCATGAGGATGAGGTGAGCCGGGCGGGAGAGATGATGCGCTCGCTGGGGCTTCGCCCCTTTTCATTCCACGCCCCGTTTGCGGATCATATCGACA
Source organism: uncultured Prosthecobacter sp. (assembly GCA_964452755.1). GTDB lineage: Bacteria > Verrucomicrobiota > Verrucomicrobiia > Verrucomicrobiales > Verrucomicrobiaceae > Prosthecobacter. Next base: position 80,191 of record CAYVQY010000010.1, read on the forward strand.
TCACCGCGCTTGACGAAGAAGTCCGCGAGGCTGCCGTCGCCGAACTCGTCACCGCCTGTCGTGCCGCCGCACTAATTGGTGCTGAAAACGTCGTACTGCACCCCGGTCCGGAGCAGGAGGGCCGCCCACCTCAGGATGAATTTGTCCAGCGCATGCACAATGCCGCTGCCTCTCTTAACCGGGTGGCCGCTCACTGCTGCGAGTCCGGCGTCCAGCTGTTACTGGAAAACATGCTTCCGCATCTGCTCTTTGGTCGGACCAGCGACATAATGTACCTGCTTGGCGAGATCAGCACATGCTCCGTGGGCACATGTCTCGACACCGGCCATGCGCATCTCAGCGGCGATCTGGGGAATGTCATTCACAAGCTCTCCGGCCACCTCAAGATGATCCACATCAACGACAATCACGGCGACTGGGACGCCCACCTCATCCCGGGCGATGGCGGGATCAACTGGCCGTGGGTCATCGCCGAACTCCAGCGCCACCGGTTTCATGGCGGTCTCATCATCGAGATGTCTGCACACAAAAATGAACCCGTGGCAGACACGCTCGTCCGCGCCTGCCAAGGCAGAAGCTTCCTGGCCGATCTCCTGCCAGCCGGTTCCAATCATCTCGAAACACAATGAATGCTATCAGGTCTATTGTGGTGCCCGTTGATTTTTCCAGGGAATCGCGTGCGGCGCTAAAACAGGCGGCAAGACTGGCCGGACTCAACGGGGCACTCCTGCACGTCCTTCATGTGGTGGATGGCGAGGCGGTCGGCATGATCGCAGGCAGTCGTCACGTCACCTTTGCACGCGAGTCGGTGATCGCGGTAAAAGGAGCCGGGGATGCGCTCGAACGATGGCTTGCCGAGGCAGGTGCGCCGGTTGAATGCGAGAGCACGGTCGCCATCGGTGAGCCCTTCAACGAGATCATGAAGCACGCTCGAGCGCTGGAACCAGACCTGGTCGTGGCAGGAATCACAGGTTCGGGTGCATCCGCGTCCGGTGCCGGATCGGTCGCGACCCGGCTGGCGGGCAGTGCCCCGGCCAAGGTGCTGCTGGTAAGGGCGCATCATTCCGATCCGTTTCATCGGATCGCCGCCTGCATTGATTTCTCCCAGATCTCACGAGAGATCGCCATGCAGGCCCGGCGCGCCGCCGTTCAGGATGGGGCGGCGGTGGACTTCCTGCATGTCTGGCGTGAGCCTCTGCTGAGCCTTCCTTATTTCCCTGCGCTGTTTGGCGCATCCGCTTCCCCGTCTCCGGCCACCTTCAGCGATGAGCACCTGAAGACCTTGGACGCGACCCTGCGGGAGTTTGTCCGCGAAGCGTCCCTGGGCATCCAGTCCCGGGTGGTGGTGGTGAAGGCGACCAACCATGGCAACGGCATCCTCGCCCACGCGCGACGCAAAGGCGTTGACTTGATTGTCATGGGGAGAAATGGCGGCGCGAACCTGCGTTATCTGTTGCTGGGTTCAACGGCGGAGCAGCTGCTGGCAACGGTACCGTGTGCGCTGCTCGTAGTAAATCCGGCTGATAACTGACGCAATGAATCCTCCGAACGAACCCCTTCCCCATACCTGCCCGACACTCCTTGTGTCCGTGGATTTTTCCGCCGCCAGTGCCCAGGCGAGCCGCGCGGCCGTCGCCCTCGCGGATCAATGCGATGGGCAGATCCTATTTTTGCATGTGGTTGCCTCCTTCGCGGATGAAAGCGAGGTCACGGCATTCTGGCCTGACTTCCCGGAGCGCCGTCGGACCAACGCCAAGGCCAGACTCGAATCATGGAGGCAAACTCACGCTTCAGGCCGGAGAGCTTCTTGCGAAATCCTTGAAGGCAAGCCCTTCGAGGAAATCGTGAGGTCCTCTGCGGAGCGCGGAGTGGACCTGATGGTTTTGGGACGTTCCGGAAAGGCCGGCCTCATCGAGCAACTGCTAGGCAGCACGGCGGAGCGCGTGGTCCGCCATGCGTCCTGCCCCGTGCTGGTCATTGACGATTCGGAGCAGGCCGCACTGCGGCAAGGCGTCCAAGTGCTGCTGCCGACCGATTTCTCACCCACGTCACTGGAGGCCTTTCCATGGGCGGCGAAATTTTCCCGGCTCTTCGGCGCCAGAGTCGCCCTGGTGAATGTACAGCCGCCAATGGGGCTGCCGGGAACTCTGGACTATGTCCGGCATCAAGAGCAGATCGATTCACTGAGAGCCCAGGCCGATGAGCAGCTCTGCGCCTTGCGTGACAGGCACCTCGCAGCCGACCTGCCTGTGGACGTTCAGGTGGTGGAGGGCACGCCGCACCGGGCCATCTGCCGTCTGGCGCAACGGCTGGAAGCGGGGCTCATTGTCATGGCCGCGCATGGACGAACTGGCTGGCGCAGGGCTCTCATCGGAAGCACCGCCGAGCAGGTGGTGCGGCTCGCCCCGTGCTCGATCCTAGTGGTGCAGGCGGATGCGCTGCCCGCCGCGGATAACACCCCTGATTGAGTCAAGCTCCTCTGAATCCCACCCCATCCAAGTCATGATATTCAACGACGTCTTCACCGAAATCTCCGCACTGCTCCTGATCGCGGCCGCAGTCGGAGCGGTCGGTCTGTGGCTGAAGCAGCCGCTGATCGTTTCGTTCATCGCCGCAGGCATCGTCATGGGGCCTTCGGTGCTGGGCGTGGTTTCCGCCAGCGACCAGGTGGAGCTACTGGCAAAGCTCGGCATCTCTTTGCTGCTCTTTGTGGTCGGGTTAAAGCTGGACCTGCGCATCATCCGCGCCTTCGGACCCGTGGCTCTGGCGACAGGACTTGGCCAAGTCTTCTTCACCTCGGTAGTGGGATTCCTTCTGGCACTGGCGCTTGGACTGGAAGTGGTTCCCGCGATTTACGTCGCGGTAGCTCTAACCTTCTCCAGCACGATCATCATCGTGAAGCTGCTGTCGGACAAGCGCGAAACAGACACGCTGCATGGCCGCATCGCCATCGGCTTTCTCATCGTGCAGGACATCGTGGTGGTGCTGGTGATGATCGGACTCACGGCGATGGGACCTGCGGGAGGAGGTGCCAGCCTCGGCGCACAGGCTCTGGCCGTGCTGCTGAGGGGAGCGGCCTTCATCGCCGTGCTGGCGGTGCTGATGAAGTGGGTGCTGGTGCCGCTGCTGCGGCGGCTGGGACGCTCGCGGGAACTGCTGGTGCTCAGCGCCGTGGCCTGGGCGGTGACGCTGAGCGCCGCCGCCCATCACCTTGGCTTTAGCAAGGAGGTGGGCGCCTTCCTGGCTGGAGTGTCGATCGCCTCCACGCCCTACCGCGAGGTGATCGGCTCCCGCCTAGTCAGCCTGCGCGACTTTCTGCTGCTGTTCTTTTTCATCGATCTGGGAGCGCACCTCGACCTCGGCGCGATGGCCGGCCAGGTGCTGCCATCGCTGGTTCTCTCCGTGTTCGTGCTGGTGGGCAATCCGCTCATCGTCATGGTCATCATGGGCGCGATGGGCTATCGCAAACGCACGGGCTTCCTGGCTGGTCTGACCGTGGCGCAGATCAGTGAGTTCTCACTCATCCTCGGTGCCCTCGGGATGCGGCTGGGGCACCTGTCAGCGGAAGTGATGGGTGTGATCACCCTGGTGGGCCTCATCACCATCAGCCTCTCCACCTACATGATCCTCTACTCCGAGCCGCTGTATGCCTGGCTGGAGCCCTGGTTGCGAATCTTTGAGCGCAAAAACCCCGGGCGGGAGGCCAGGGGCCATGGCATCGACACTGCGGCCCAACCCGTGGACGTCATCGTCTTTGGCCTAGGCCGCTACGGCATCTCCCTGGCGCGCGAGCTGAAGCGGCAGGGCCTGCAGGTGCTGGGCGTGGACAGCGACCCCGATCTCCTGCGCCGGATCATCCAAGATGGCATGGAGACGGTGTATGGTGACGTGGAGGATCCAGGCTTCCTGGCCACGCTTCCCTTGAACGAAGCGCACTGGGTGGTGAACAGCATCCGTGACAAACATGTGAACCAAGTCCTCCTGCACGGTCTCGAAGACTCCGGCTACCAGGGGCGCATCGCCGTGACCGCCAGTTCCGATCAGGAAGCGGACAGCCTGCGTGCCAAAGGCGCCCACCTGGCGCTCACCCCCTTTGCCGACGCCTCCGCTGACGCCGTGCGGCAGATCATCGCCGGCTCTCCGGGTGATGTCTCTCCCCCGCAGCCGTCATCACCATGAGAACGACATTCAAAATGTCCTTCCCTCGTCGCTCCAATCACCCGCTCACCGTTCGCAAACAACCTCCATCCTCAACCAACTCTTATGAAAACAATCGTCGCCCTCGTTGATCTCTCCGACCTCACGTTCAAAATCCTCAAGCAAGCGCACACACTGGCCAAGGCATTCAACAGTCAGGTGATCATTTGCCATGTGGCGGGACAGGAGCCGGTGGTTGTTGACGTCGGGATTGCTTCGCCCGTGATCATGCAAAATCCCTCCCGGGAGAAACTTGAGAAGCACCATGCGCAGCTCTTGGAGGCGCGTGATTCCCTGGTCAAATTCGGAGTCAGCGCCAGCGTCGAGCAACTGGAATGCGCCAGCGTGGACAAGGTGCTCGAAGAAACCAGGAAATGGCAGGCTGACCTGATCATCCTCGGATCACATCATCACAGCACGCTTTACAACCTGATGGTCGGCAGCGTGACGGACAATGTTCTGAAGCGCGCACATTGCCCGGTGCTGGTGGTTCCCGGCGATGACGCGGAGCCAAAGTAACCCAACCCGCCTAACCGGCGCAATGCCCCACGCCATGACTTCTCCTTCCTCACTTCCCTTCATCCAATGGTTTTCTGACATCACGATTGATGATGTCCCGCTCGTCGGCGGCAAAAATGCCTCGCTAGGCGAGATGGTGCGCGAACTCGCCAGCAAAGGCGTGAAAGTGCCCGACGGCTTCGCGATCACGGCGGAGGCGTTTCGGCATTTCATTCGTGAAGCCGGACTGGATGAGCGCATCCGCAAGACGCTCGCCGATCTCGACACGCACGACATGGCAAACCTCAGTGAGCGGGGGCACGCGGTGCGGCAGGCGATTTTAAATGCCACGCTTCCGCCCGACTTGCAGAATCTCATCGGCGCGGCCTATCGGCAGTTGCAGGGCGATGCCAGAACGCCGCTCGATGTCGCCGTGCGCTCGTCGGCCACGGCGGAGGATTTGCCGGATGCGAGTTTTGCAGGACAGCAGGAAACCTACTTGAACGTCCATGGTGTCTCCGCACTGCTGGAAACCTGCAAACGCTGCTTCGCCTCGCTCTTCACCGACCGCGCCATCAGCTACCGCGTGGACAAGGGTTTCGATCATTTCAAGGTCGCGCTCAGCATCGGCGTGCAGCGCATGGTGCGCTCGGATCTCGCCTGTTCGGGCGTCATGTTCACCATCGACACCGAAAGCGGCTTCCGTGATGCCGTAATGATCAGCGCGGCATACGGACTCGGTGAAAACGTCGTGCAGGGCTCGGTCACGCCGGATGAATACACCGTCTTCAAGACCACGCTCAAGACCGGCCACCGCCCGATCTTGCAGAAGACCGTCGGGAGCAAGGAGTTCAAGCTCATCTACGACAGCGGCGGCGGCAAAATGGTCAAGAACGTGCCCGTGGCGCCAGGGGATCGCGAAAAACTCGCGCTCAATGATGATGAGGTGCTCGAGCTAGCCCGTTGGGCCTGCATTGTGGAGGATCATTACTCCGCCAAGCGCGGCAGTCATGCCCCCATGGATCTCGAATGGGCCAAAGATGGCATCACGGGCGAATTGTTCATCGTGCAGGCCCGCCCCGAAACCGTGCAGTCACGCAAAGACCTCGATGTCTTGGAAGTCTATCAACTCAGGCAGCGCAGCACCGTGTTGACGAGCGGCCGCAGCGTGGGAGCAAAGATAGCCACTGGAAAAGTGCGTATCATTCAGAGCGCGGAACACATCGGCCAGTTTCAGCAGGGCGAAATTCTCGTCACCGACAAGACCGATCCCGACTGGCAGCCGATCATGAAAAAGGCCGCCGCCATCATCACCAATCGCGGTGGCCGCACCTGCCATGCCGCCATCGTGAGCCGCGAACTCGGCGTGCCGGCCATTGTCGGCACCGAGCACGGCACCGAGGTGCTCAAGGCCGGCCAGACCGTCACCGTGAGCTGTGCGGAAGGCGACACCGGCTTCGTCTATGATGGCGAACTGCCCTTTGAAGTCGAGCGCACCGATTTGAAAAACCTCTCCAAGCCGCGCACCAAGGTGATGATGAACCTCGCCAATCCCGAGGAGGCTTTTGCAATGTCTTTCATACCCAGCAGCGGCGTTGGCCTCGCCCGGATGGAGTTCATCATCAGCACCTACATCAAGATCCATCCGCTCGCGCTGATCGACTTTGAGAAACTCACCGACCTGCAGGCCAAGGCGGAGATCGGACGCCTGACCGCAGGCTACAGCGACAAACCACGGTATTTCATCGACAGGCTCGCGCAAGGCGTCGCCATGATCGCCGCCGCATTTTACCCGCAGGATGTCATTTTGCGCCTGAGCGACTTCAAATCGAACGAGTATGCCAACCTCATCGGCGGCAAAGCTTATGAACCGACTGAGGAAAATCCGATGATCGGCTTCCGCGGTGCCAGCCGCTACTATCATCCACGCTACCAGGCTGGATTCGAACTCGAATGTCTTGCGGTAAAAAAGGTGCGCGAGGAAATGGGCCTCACCAATTTGAAGCTGATGATTCCTTTCTGCCGCACCATCGACGAAGGACTCCGAGTGCAGGCCGAGATGGCGAAGCATGGACTCAAACGCGGCGAAAACGGCCTTGAAATCTACGTCATGTGCGAGATCCCGGCCAACGTCATCCTCGCCGAGGAGTTCGCCGACATCTTCGACGGCTTCAGCATCGGCTCGAACGACCTCACGCAGCTCATCCTCGGCGTGGACCGCGACAGCGAGATCGTCGCGCCCATCTTCGATGAACGAAATGCAGCGGTTAAAAAGATGATCGCCCAGGTCATCGCCACCTGCCGCGCCAAAGGCCGCAAGATCGGCATCTGCGGCCAGGCACCCAGCGACTACCCCGAGTTCGCGCAATTCCTCGTCGAGCAGGGCATCGACAGCATCTCACTCAACCCCGACACCGTGCTTAAAACCACGCTGGCCATCCTCGACACTGAACAAACCGCCATTCGCTGAAACCTGGAGAACACCGTGAATTGCGCGAACTGCCCAGCCATTCTCCGAGGGCACCCGTAGCAATGCTTGAGGGGCACCGGACGAAAGGCTCGCGCATGTCGCTCAGCCAAACGCGGCCCGCTTACTGCTTCAATGCACCAGGGTAGAATCCGATCAGCGTTTTTTCACATGCCACCCGGAAAGCTACATCCCATGAAAACAACCGCCCAAAATGCCTGGCATGAACTTCCAGAAACGGAAGTCGTGCGTCTGCTGGAAAGCGATTTAACCCGCGGATTGACCCGGACCGAGGTCGATACCCGGCTGAAGCAGTTCGGCCCAAACGCGATGACAGCGCAGAAGCGGATGAGCGAATGGAAACGCTTCCTGCTCCAGTTTGCGCAGCCGCTGATGTACATCCTCCTCCTCGCCTCGGCAGTGACGCTCTTCCTGGGCGAGCATGTGGATTCCGCAGTCATTTTCGCCGTCACTTTCGTCAATGCGCTGGTCGGTTTCTTCCAGGAAAGCAAGGCCGAGAAGGCGATCGAGGCGCTTTCGCAAATGGTGCGCACCGAGGCCACGGTGCGGCGTGACGGATGCAAGCTGCGCGTCAATTCCGCGAATCTCGTTCCCGGTGACATCGTGCTGCTCCAGTCCGGCGACAAGATCCCGGCGGACCTTCGTCTTCTGCTGGTGCGGAGCCTGCAGGTCGATGAATCCGCGCTGACCGGCGAATCGGTGCCGGTGGAGAAACACGTCGGAAAACTCGCGTCCGGCGCGGGGCTCGGGGATCGCAAAAACCTCGGCTTCGCCGGCACGCTCGTCACCTACGGTCAGGCCGAAGGCGTGGTGACGGCCACCGGCAACCAGACGGAGACCGGCCGGATCGCCCGGCTCATCCACGAGGCGGCCGACCTGTCCACGCCGCTCACGCGCAAGATCGCGCAGTTCAGCAAGCTCGTGCTTTGGGTGATTCTCGGCTTGGCCGCGCTGACTTTTGTGATCGGCGTCCTGCGGGGGGAAAGCGCCGTCGAGATGTTCATGGCGGCCGTCGCGCTGTCCGTCGGTGCGATCCCCGAGGGGCTGCCTGCGGCGGTCACCATCACGCTCGCCATCGGAGTCTCGCGGATGGCGAAACACCGCGCCATCATTCGCAAGCTGCCTGCCGTCGAAGCCCTCGGCAGCACCACCATCATCTGCTCCGACAAAACCGGCACGCTCACTGAAAACCAGATGACCGTGCAGCAGGTTTTCGCAGGCGGAAAGTTGTACGACGTGACCGGCAGCGGCTACGAGCCGTGTGGCGAAGTGCTCACGGAGGGCCGAGCCGCCGACCTCGGCGAGCACGAGGCCCTGCGCGAGACGCTGCTCGCGGGCCTGCTCAACAACGACACGCAGATCGTTCGCGAAGGCGACCGCCTCAAGGTCGAGGGCGACCCGACGGAGGCCGCGCTGATAGTCGCAGCGCAAAAGTCCGGACTCGTCCACGCTGACACGCACAGCGCACATCCCCGGCTCGACGTGATCCCCTTCGAGTCGGAACACCAGTTCATGGCCACGCTCCACAGCCGCGGCGAGGGACAGACCCGCGTCATCTTCAAGAAGGGCTCCATCGAACGCTTGCTGGAACGCTGCTCGCACATGCTGCTGGGCCGAGGCGAACTCGTGCCTCTGGACTTGGCCAAAGTAAATGCCGTCGGCGAGCAGATGGCGGCGCGCGGGATGCGCGTGCTGGCGTTCGCCCGTCTGGAAGTGGCGCAGGATCACGATCAACTGCACCACGACCATGTGCGCGAGGGCCTCACTTTCCTGGGGCTCCAGGGCATGATCGACCCGCCGCGAGCCGAGGCCATCGTCTCGGTGCGCAAGTGTCAGGAGGCAGGCATCCAGGTCAAAATGATCACCGGCGACCATGCGCTCACCGCCCGCAGCATTGCCCAGCAACTGGGCCTCCGCGGCGGCGGCGAGGGCGAACTCATCGCCGTGACCGGCCGCGAATTGGAGAAGGTCTCCGAAGCCGATTTGCCCGCCCTGGCCGAACGCGCGGCGGTCTTTGCCCGCGTCGCACCCGAGCAGAAGCTCAAACTCGTGCGCGCGCTGCAATCCCTCGGCAACATCGTCGCAATGACCGGAGACGGGGTCAACGACGCGCCCGCGCTCAAGCAGGCGGACATCGGCGTGGCCATGGGCATCACCGGCACGGATGTGGCCAAAGGCGCGGCCGACATGCTGCTCACCGACGACAATTTCGCCAGCATCGAGGCAGCCGTTGAGGAGGGGCGCGGAGTCTTTGACAACCTCACCAAATTCATCATCTGGACCCTGCCGACCAATGCTGGCGAGGCCGCGATTCTGCTCTCCGCCATCATCCTCGGCACCGCGCTGCCCGTGGTGCCCGTGCAGATTCTCTGGATCAACATGATCACCGCCGTGCTGCTCGGCTTGATGCTCGTCTTTGAGCCCAAGGAGCGCGACCTCATGCAGCGCCCTCCGCGCGACCCGCGGCAGCCCATCATCACCTATCCGCTCTTCATGCGCACAGGTCTTGTTACCCTGCTGATTCTCGCCGGTGCCTTCACCGCCTTCGTCTGGGAGCAGGAGGTGCGAGGGAAAAGCCTGGTCGAGGCGCGTACCACCGTGGTCAACGTCATCGTCATGGTCGAGTGCTTCTACCTGCTCAATTGCCGCTCGCTGCTGCATTCGATGTTCTCCGTGGGCCTGTGGAGCAACCTCGCCGTCTTCGGCGGCATCGCCGCGATGCTCCTCGCGCAGGTGCTCTTCAGCCACACGCCGTTCATGAACCGCCTCTTCCACACCGCTCCGCTCGACGCCGCCTCGTGGCTCTACGTCACCGCCGTGGGCCTTGCCGTTTACTGCATCGTCGAATTTGAAAAATGGGTGCGCCGCAAAGTCGAACTCAAACCTTCTTCATAGCCACCGCAGCTCCCAAATCATCCCCCATGCCACCCGCCATCGGCCAATCACCTCTGCCACGTCCCGTCCTCCTGCTGCTCGGAGGACCCGGGTCCGGGAAGGGCACGCACGGCCAGACTCTCGCCGACGCGCTCGGTTTCGAGCATCTGTCTTCGGGCGAGCATTTCCGTGATCACATCCACCGCGAGACGCCGCTGGGCCTCCAAGCCAAGGCGTTCATTGAAAAAGGCCAGCTCGTCCCCGACGACCTCACCCTGGAGCTGGTGCGGACCATGATCGCCGGCCATCCCTCGGCCTGTGGCTTTGTCTTGGACGGCTATCCGCGCACCCTGGCCCAGGCGGAAGACTTGGAGGCCTTCCTCCCGGAACTCGGCGCGGCGGTCACCCAGACGCTCTACCTCGACATCTCCGACGACGAAATGCTGCGCCGGCTGACCGGTCGGCTCACCTGCCGGGCCTGCGGTGCCACCTGTCACGAAACCGCGCAACCGCCCGCCCGCGCCGGGGTGTGCGATGACTGCGGCGGCGAACTTTTCCGGCGGGACGATGACGAACCTGCCACCATCCGGCGGCGGATCACCGTGTTTCATCGGCAGATCGATCCCCTGCTGAGTTTTTACCGTGACACCGGCCGCCTGGAGGAAGTACCCGCCGAAGGCCCCAAGTCCGAGGTCGGCGCACGCGTCGTCGCTGCGGCGAAAACGAAGATCACCAAAGCATGACTTCGAATCAAAGCGACCAGTCCGTCGGCGCGCGCCCTTCCGCAGCGATCAAGATCGCCTTGCTCGGCGCGGGAAACATGGGCACGGCCATGGCTCAGATGCTGGCGGTACACGGCCACGAAGTTGCGCTGTGGGATCACTTTCGCGATGTGGTGCAGGACATCCGTCTGAATCGTGAAAACCGGCGCTTTCTGCCCGGAGCCCGCCTGCACCCCGGAATCACCGCAACCGACAGCGCGGAGGCGTGTGTCGCAGGGGCGATGCTGGTCGTGGTAGGCGTGCCGTCGCCCTTCGTGGCTTCCACCCTTGCCCCCGCACTGCCCGCGATGAAGAAAGAAGCCGTGCTGCTCAATGTCGCCAAGGGTTTCGAGCCGGGAACCCGGCAACCGATGCCCTTCATGCTGAATCGGCTGGCTCCCGCTCATGCCTGCGTCCATCTCGCCGGTCCGGCCATCGCCAACGAGCTCGCGCGGGGCGTGCCGGCTGCCATCGTGCTCGCGGCGGAGGATGCGACCATCGCAAAGCGCGTGGCGGACTGGCTCGCCGGACCGTCCCTGATGCCCGGCATCACCACGGATGTGATGGGTGCCGCGCTCGGCGGCATCCTCAAAAATGTCTATGCCATCCTGCTCGGCTGTCTCGACACGCTGAGCGCGGACGCGCGCAATCTGGAAGCTGCCGCCGTGAGTGCCAGCGTGAATGAGATGGCGATGATCGCAGCGGCGCATGGTGGCGAGGCGGCCACCCTTTATGGAATGGCAGGCCTCGGTGACTTGGTCGCCACCGGCTTTTCCCGCGACAGTCACAACCGGAGGTTTGGAAACCAGCTCGCAGGCGGCCAAACAGCGGCGGAGATCGAACAGGAAATCGGCTGGCTCCCCGAAGGCGCGCGGGCCGCCGCGTCAGCCTGCGCCATTGCCCGTGATGGAAAAGTGTCCGCCCCTCTGGCAAACCTCGTGCAAAGGTGGATCGACGGCACCCCGCCCTCCCTTCATGACTTCGTCCGCATTGTGCGCGACACGCCGAAGCACGCCTCGTGATTCATGTCCGCAGCCGACCTCATTTTCGCGGCAGGGCCGATTCTGTTGCTCGTCGTTTTGATGACGAAGCAGTCGCCGATGCCTTCGGCTAAGGCGCTGCCGCTCGCTGCGTTCGTGGCATACGTCGTGCAGATCGTGTGGTTCGGAGCCGATGTGACGCTTGTGAATGCCTCGGTGGTGGCGGGATTGCTGGTTGCCCTGACTCCCGTCACCATTGTCTGGGGCGCGATCTTTTTCTTCCGCACGATGGAGCATTGCGGTGCGATGGAAACGATCCGCCGCTGGCTCAATCATCTTTCCAGCAACCGCGTCGCCCAGGTCGTCATCATCGGTTGGTCATTTCAATTCATCATCGAAGGTGCCAGCGGCTTCGGCACACCGGCGGCACTCGCCGGTCCGCTGCTGGTCGGGCTCGGCTTTCCGGCGCTGCGGGTGGCGATGGCCTGCCTCATTCTCAACAGCGTGCCGGTCTCCTTTGGCGCAGTCGGCACGCCGACGTGGTTTGGATTCGGGCAGCTTGGATTGAGCGCAGAAGAGTTTGGAGCCGTGGCGTGGAAGACCGCGCTGATCCACACCGCTGCGGCGTGCGTCATCCCGCTGCTGGCGTTCCGCCTGTTGCTAACCTGGCGGGAAATCCGCCGCAACCTTGCGTTCATTTACCTCGCGATTTCCGCAAGCGTGCTGCCGATGTTGGCATTGGCTGTCGTGGATGACGAGTTCCCGGCTGTCGCAGGCGGGCTGATCGGACTGCTCGTCACCGTCTGGCTCGCGCGGCATCGCATTGGCCTTGCTGAAGAAACGAACGCCACCGCAGAAAACACCGCCGCGCCCTCCATGCGCGAGATCGTCAAGGCGCTGTTTCCGATCTGGGGCTCCGTGCTCGTGCTGCTCGCCACGCGCATTCCCGCGCTCGGCCTGCGCGGTCTGCTCACGGCGGAGGCACCCGCATGGGAAGTCAGCCTTGGCGGCCTCGGCACGTTTTCCATCAGCCCTGCGCTGGTGCTGCGTCTGCGGGAAATTTTTGGCACGTCCTTGGACTGGACGCACCAGTTGCTCTATGTGCCTTCATTCGTACCTTTTCTCCTCATTTCACTCCTCACCTGGCGGCTGCTGGCCGCCCCGCCGGGCACGGCGGCAGTGGTGTGGCATGAAACGGCGGGGCGGATGCGCAATCCCATCCCCGCCCTGCTCGGTGCCTTGGTTTTCGTGCGTCTGATGATGGTCGGCGGAGAAAAATCTGCCGCGCTGCTCATCGGCCACGCGCTAGCCTCCGGCGCAGGCGGTGGGTGGCAATATCTCGCGGCTTATCTCGGCGCACTCGGATCATTTTTTGCCGGGTCCTGCACCATTTCAAATCTCACCTTCGGCCCGATTCAGGACTCCATCGCCACGCGGATGGGCCTGGACCGCACGACGCTACTGGCCCTGCAATCCGTCGGCGGCGCCATGGGCAACATGGTCGCCATCCACAACATCGTTGCCGTCTGCTCGGTGCTCGGCCTGGGCAGCGCGGAGGGCGCCATCCTCAAGAAAACCGTGGGACCGATGCTCGTTTACGGCGCGATCGCGGCGGCGGTCGCCGCCTTGTTGTGACATTCCCCATTGAAGACTTTATTCTCATTCAGCCGTCCGATGCGACTCCACTCAAAGCTTACACCCCTGAACAAACACTACCCATGACCATCGCCTTCTACGACACCAAACCCTATGACCGCGACTACTTTCAACGTGCCGACGGTGCGGCGGCTCTTGCATTTCAGTTCCATGAATTCCGCCTCAGCGAGGAGACTGTTGCTTCCGCGACCGGTGCGGATGCCGTGTGCGTTTTTGTGAACGACCGGCTGACACGGCCCTGCCTGGAGCAGTTGGTCGCACTCGGCATCCAGTTCGTGGCCCTGCGCTGCGCGGGCTTCAACAATGTCGATCTACCCGCAGCACGGGAGCTTGGCATTGCGGTGGTTCGCGTGCCGGCCTACTCGCCGCATGCAGTGGCGGAGCATACCGTGGCCTTGCTGATGACCCTGAACCGCAAGATTCACCGTGCCTACAACCGCGTCCGCGAGCAGAATTTCTCCCTCAGCGGTCTGGTGGGCTTCGATCTTCACGGCAAGACGGTCGGCATCATTGGCACCGGCAAGATCGGCCGCATCACCGCGCAGATTTTTCGCGGCTTTGGCTGCCGTGTGCTGGCGTTTGATCCGGTGCCGGACAGTGACTGGTCAGCCTCATGCGGCGTCGAATATGTCGAGCTGCAATTCTTGCTGACGCAGAGCGACGTAGTCAGCCTGCATTTGCCACTCACGCCGCAAACGCACTATCTGATCAACGAGACCGCCATCGCCAGCATGAAACGCGGCGCGTATGTCTTGAACACCAGCCGCGGCAAGCTGCTGGACACCACGGCCGTCATCGCCGCGCTGAAGTCCGGCCAGCTCGGCGGCGTGGCGCTGGATGTGTATGAGGAGGAGGAGGGCATTTTCTTTGAGGATCATTCCGGCTCGGTGCTCATCGACGACGAGCTCTCCCGGCTGCTCACCTTCCCGAATGTGCTGATCACCTCGCACCAGGCCTTTCTGACGCACGAGGCGCTCTCCGAGATCGCCCGCGTCACGGTGCAGAACCTGCGCAACCGAATCTCGGGCGCCGCGCCCGCCGCCGGCACGCAGCTTTGAAGATCAGTGCTGACAGAGGGAAACAGTTCCGAACGGGCAAAAGCTCAAAAAACCGGCATTTCCCGCCAGCGATCCCGGGCCTACAAACATCCGGCAAACGGCAGATCACCTGACGGCTTCGTAGAGTGAGGCGATGCCAAAGGTCAACGGCGTGCCGCTGGCGGACTTGAAGCCGTTCGCGGCGATCAGCGCCTCCATTTCCCCTCCCGAGGGAAAGCGCTCGATGGAGCCGCAGAGGTACTCGTAAGCTTCGCGCTGGCCGGTGATCCAGCCGGCGATACGGGGCATGATTCGCTTCAAATAAAACAGATAGCCCTGACGGATGCCGGGTGTGCGGGGGATGGAGAAGTCGAGAACGAAAAGCCGGCCGCCCGGGCGGAGGACGCGGCTCATTTCCTGCAAAGCGTCCGGCCAGGAGGCCATGTTGCGCAGGCCGAAGGCCACGGTAACGACGTCGAAGACCTCATTCTGAAACGGCAGAGCCAGCCCGTCCGCCGCGATGAGCGCGTGAAACTTCCGCGCCTGGGCTTCGCGCATCATCGGGACGGAGAAGTCCGCTCCGAGTACCCTGGCCTGCGGGCAGGCCACCTGCACCGCTTGGGCGAGGTCGCCGCTGCCGGTGGCGAGGTCGAGGATGCGACGGGGCTCGAGGGCGGCAATGCGCCTGGCGGTTGTCCGACGCCAGAGGCAGTCGATGCCGAGGCTGAGGACGTGGTTTGCCAGCACGTAGCGGGAGGCGATTCCCGCGAAAGCCTGCCTCACAAATCCAGCGTCTTGCATGATGAAGAAACCGGCCCCTCCGGGGGTGACTCTCGCCACAAAGGAAGATGGTGCTCACGAAAGGACTCGAACCTTCACGATGTTACTCACTAGAACCTGAATCTAGCGCGTCTACCAATTCCGCCACGTGAGCACATGGGGGTCGGGGTGACCGGGCCGGGAGTTTTGACCAAGGCGGAGAATTCTCAAGCGGGAAAATGAGTTTCTTTGAGCCCCCGGGCTCCCCTGCCCCCGCCGCCTCATCGCAGCTTCAAGATCAGAGGGCAAATACACCGGAGGCGGTGATGACTTTGGCCCCTGCCGGGCTTATTTTCACATGCATGACCTCATCCGCCCCAACCGCCCATGAGCCGCTGCCCGGCGGTCCGCTCGTGATTCAGACCCAGGGCTACACGCCGCGGCTGTGGGCGGACGGGCGGGCGGTCTTTTTCACGAATGTGCAGGGATTGTTCTTCGACAACGAGGCGCTGACGGAAACCCTGGTCCGGGAGTTCGTCCACGCGGAGTCCTATGGCTCGCGCCTCGTGCCGGTGATGGGGCTGCTCTATCGCGGCGGAGGGAATGCGGTGGTGCTGGAAGGTGCGCCGGACCCCGCCCTGTGCCGCTATTTTGCCGGCGACCTTGGCTTAACGCTGCCGGAGATCCATGTGCTCAGCCATGCGGACTATCTGCAACTGGGCCGGTCGCTGAAGGATGGAACTGAGTCGCCCACGCATGATCTGATTTCAAAACTCATCGCGGCGGACATCCCGCTGGTGGACGGTTTCGTGACCGATGCGACCATCGAACGCATCGCGCGGCGGCTCGGCAAGCGCACGCTCTCCTCATGCGGTGGAAGCCGCCGCGGCAACAACAAGCTGCTGCTGCACCGGCATCTCGAAAGCGTCGGACTGCCGGTCTTCGACACCGAAACAGCCGCAAACCCGGGTGAGGTGGCACACTGTCTCGAAGCGCTCGCGCGGCGCGGCTTTCGCCGTGCCGTGGCGAAGTCCGCACTCGGCGCATCGGGTGTCGGCCTGATGAAGCTGAACACGGCAGACACGCGGGCGCAGGTGCCGGCGGCGTTTTTTCACGAGGGACCGGTCATGATTCAGGGCTGGATCGAAACAGAGCGCGACGGCGTCCGCCGCATCCACAGCCCCAGCGTGCAGATGTTCCTGGATGACGAGGCGGTCTCACTCTATGACCTCACCGAGCAGATCCTCAGCCACGACAGCGTACACGAGGGCAACGAGTCGCCGCCGCCGTATCGCGACGCGCTCCCGGGGATCGCCACCGAGCTGTTTCGGCAGGCGGAAGTCGCGGGCCGGTGGCTGCACGCGCAGGGCTATCGCGGCACGGCCAGCGCGGACTTTCTGGTGGCCGAAACCGGCGCGACCGGCGAATTCCGCGCCTATGTCTGCGAGGTGAATGCGCGGCTCACCGGGGCCACCTACCCGTCCATGCTCGCGCGCCATTTCCTGCCGCGCGGCGCGTGGCTGATGCGCAACCTGATGCTGAAGGAAGCCACCTCGGGCCGGGCGGTGCTGCGCTACCTCGAAGAGCACGGCGACCTGTTTCATCCGGGCATGGAGCGCGGCGTGATCCCGGAAAATTTCATCCTCGACGAGAACGGACGCGTGGCTAAGGGCCAGTTTCTCTGCATCGGCGCCGACACGCGGGAATGCCACGAGCTGCTGGAGCATGCGGAGCGCGACCTGCCCATCGACTGGGATTACCTGAAGGACTGACCTCATGCCACCGCCACCCATCGACCGCCTCGTCACGCTCACGCGCGATCTCATCGTGATCCCCGGCACGGAAAGCCGGCCGGAGGAGCGGGCGCGTTGTTTCACCCTGCTGCGGAATCATTTGGAGGCGCTGGATGGCATCACCATCCGCGACTACAGCAGTGAAGGCTTCGCATCCATGACGGTGATGCCGCAGGGCGTCGAAACACCCGACATCCTCATGGTGGCGCACCTCGACGTCATCGAGCATCCGCATGCCGCCGGCTACACCTCGCGCGTGCATGAGGGCCGCATCTTCGGCCCGGGCGCGGGCGACATGAAGGGCCAGGCCGCGATCATGCTGGAGCTCTTCTGCGATTTGCAGCGGCGGCATCCCGGCCTGTCCATTGGACTCGCCTACACTTCGGACGAGGAACGGGGAGGCGAAAACGGCGTGCGCTATCTATTTGAGGATGCCGGGCTGCGCTGCGGGCTCGCCATCGTGCCGGATGGCGGATCGATCCATGACGTGACCGTGGCCGAGAAAGGCATCATGCATCTCAAACTCAGCACGCAAGGGCGTGAAAGCCACGCGGCGCGCCCATGGCTGGTTTCCAACGCGCTCACCACGCTCATGCGCGGAATTCAGCGCCTGTGCGATCACTTTGACGCGCTGAAAAGCGCCGATTCGAACGACCACTGGTATCCCACCTGCGTGCCGACGATCCTCCGCACGCCGAACCAGACCATCAACTGCATCCCCGGCGAGGCGGAGGCCTGCATCGACCTGCGCTTTCCGCCGCCGCACACCCAGGAGTCGCTGCTGGCGACGATCCGTGAACTTGCCGGGCCTGCAATCACGGTGGTCAATGCCATGGGAGCCGAGTCCACGCACCTCGCCCCCGATCCGCTCTATCTACAGGTCACCGAGGAACTCACCGGCGAGCCTGTGCGCCTCGTCCGCGCCTCAGGCGGCAGCGACGCGCGCTTCATCGCGCAGTTCGGCATTCCCGTCGTGCTCTCCCGTCCTCTCGTCGGAAATCTGCACGGGCTCGACGAGTGGATCGACATCGAGTCGATGGGCCTCTACTACCGGATTTGCGAGAAGTTCATCCTGCGGAAGCTGGGAGCCGGTGAGTAGCGGCTACTTCGCGAGCGAAACGCACACGATCTCCTCGTCGTTGCGCATGAAGACGCACTGCTCGGCGAAGGCGGGATGCGACCACACGACGGCGCGGCGCGGGTCGGTGGTGGTGGGCTTGAGGATTCGGGCGCGGCTGAGCTCTTGGTAGCCCTGCGGTGTGAGTTTGGCGATGATGAGATCGCCCTGTTCGTTGGCGAGGAAGAAGCGGTCCTCGTGTTTGACAATGAACGCATTCGCCCAGCGCACAGGCGGGCCGCCGGTGGTGGCGGCCATGGTTTCCCAGAGGCGTTCGCCGGTGTCGAGCTTCAGGCAGCGGAGCTGGCCGTAACTGCACACGCCGTAGATGTGGCCGTTTTCGACGAAGGGTGTGCTCATGAGGCTGTGCAGCGTATCGGTGTTCTTTTCACTGAAGCTCTTGCCTTCCCATTGCAGCGTTGCGGCGGGTCTTATGGCGTCGAGCTTGAAGCACTTGGAACTGGTGTAGAACGAGCTGAACAGCAGCAGATCCCCGGCGAGTCGTGGTGTAGCGACGGTAAGGCCAAAGCGCACTTCCCAAGGATAGGACCAGAACACCTTGCCGGTGGCCGGATCGAGTGAGTTCACAGCCTGCGGATGCCAGAGGATGAGCTGCTTCGTGCCGCCTGCATCGATCATCGTCGGCGGGCCGTAGCCGGGCTCGCGTGCGTCGAGTGCGCGCCAGAGTTCCCTTCCGGAATCCTTGTCAAAGGCCATCGCAACACAGCCCGGTCCACCGACGAGGCAGATGAGCCGGTTTCCATCAAGCAACGGATGACCGGCAAAGCCCCACTGCGGCGTTTTGGCTCCGTAGTCGGCTTTGAAGTCATACGACCACAGCACCTTCCCGTTTTCGGCATCGAGGCATAGCAGGTTTCCTTCTGCGCCGACGGTCCACACCTTGCCACCGCTCACCAGCGGCGTGCAGCGAGGGCCGGTGGAATAGCTCATCGTGTAGGTGCAGTCGTAGCGGTGCTCCCAGAGCAGCGCGCCGGTTTTGGCATCGAGACAGAGCACACGTTCGGAACCGGGAATGATGCCACGCGCGAACGCATTTCCGGGCACGCTTGTATTTTCCGCCACCTGACGATCCATGAGGTAAACTTTGCCATGAGCGACTGCCGGCCCCGTGTAACCGCCGCCGATTTTCACGCGCCACAGCACCCTGGGTCCATCCTTGGGAAAGGTTTCAACAATGCCGGACTCGCGCCACACGCTGTCGCGCTGCAGCCCGAGCCACTGCGGCCAGTCATCGGCGTGAAGAGAAGAGGACAGTAGAAGAAAAATAAGGGCACGCATGCGGAGACAAACTCGTCCCTTTCTTGTCTTGTTTCGACAATTGTTGTGAAGTTCGTCACCTCGTCACCCGCACCAGAGCCGAGGGCAGGCGCTCGCTGGTGAGCCAGATGCTCTGGCCGTCGGCGTCGTAGCAGGCGCCTTCGATTTGCGGAAGGAGATCGGGTTCGATGCGAACGGGGGGCTGCTCCAGTGCCTCCGCGAGACTGCTCCCCTCCGGAATCGACCATTCATAGACGCTGCTGTAGGTGGAGACCAGCAGGCGTGATCCGTCCGCTGAGAAGTCAGCGGCGGTGGTCATGCAGTTATCGTGCGGACGTTTGCCGATGCGAATGAGGGCCGGAAACTGAAGGTCGGCGATTTTTTCCAGGGTCATGCTGGTCCCCGACTGCATGAGCGCGGGGAAGGCGTAGAGGGCGCACCTTCCGTCTTCAGTCTTTGTGATGATGTACAAGCGCCGGGTCAGCGGATGGCAAAGGAGGCTTTCGGCATTGTGCCTGCCATCGGGGTAGCGGACGCGCCAGAGCTTGGGCGTGACGCTCAGGGTTTCCTCAACGGTTTCTCCCGGAGGCGAAACCTCAGGCTCGGGAATCTCATAGACCTGGATGCTGGCGCGGACGCCCAAATTGTCGCCGATGTCACCAACGAACAATGCGGGGGTGCCGTCTTCCGATTTCCCGAGCGCGATGTCCTCCCAGTCAAAATTGGCCGCCTCGCGGATGCGCACTTTTGCGCGGGTTTTGCCCTTTTGATCAATGGCAAAGACGCAGGGCTCGCCGCCGGAGTCGTTGATGGTCCACCACAGGGACGGCGACCTGCCGCTGAGACAGAGACCGGAGCTTTCCTTGATGCGTTTGTCTTCGAGGAAAGTCACGCGCTCGGTCTTGCTCGGCACGGGAAGCATGGGCCAGTCAGCCTGCCCCAAGGCACGGCTGATGACGAGCAAAGCGATGATGAAGACGGCTCTCATGGCTCAGCCGAGCGGCGTGGCGGCTCCCGGGGTCATGCGTCTGAAGTGAAAGTCCACGCGGTTGAGGAACCAGCGCCAGGTGGGGCCGGGCTTGGCGCGGTCGAGCAGGAAGTGCGGGCAGTCCTTGTTCGGCGTGCTGAGGCCTTTCCGCGGCCAGTGGTAATGACCCACGACATGACTCAGCGGGATGTCGTAGGCGCGCATGAGGTAGGCCGTGAGGCGGGCGGTGCGGTCGATCGTCTGGCCGATGTCGTTGCCGCTGTGCTCACACATTTCGATGCCGATGCTGTAGTTGTTACCCGGGCCGTCGAAGTCGGCATGCTCTCCCTGCTCGCGGCAGGGCAGATGCTGGATGGCAATGTCTTCCTGCACAGTGAAGTGCCATGTAAGGAAGCCGATGCGATTACCGCCCGGGCGCTTCGTGGCGCGCAGGGCGCCGCGCTTCAAGGCGAGGGCGTGGTTGTAGGCGTTCCCCGTGTAGTTCTGCGTGCTGTGGATGGTGATGTAGCGCGGCCGCATGGGGCGGAAGTAGCGCCTGCCCACCGTGCCGGGCGGGATGAGATCGAGCTTCACCCGCGTCTCCGCCAAAAGCTGGTCCGGCGTCACGCCCGGCGGCCCGTCCCGGAAACGCGCCTCCCAGCGGGAAATGCGCGAACTGTCGTGGGTGGCGCAGGCCACGACGAGCAGAGCCACCGTCAGAGGGAGAATCAAGACAAGGGAACGTCGCATGCGAGTGTGTAGAGTTCAGGGCCTAAAGTTCAAGGTTCAAAGTGGGGCGATCTTTGCTCAGGACATACCTACAGCCAAGACCTTCCGCATTTTTCGCGGCCACGCGGCTCGCGTGCTCCGCGCACCGCTCCAACTCCCATCCGGACATCCAGCCGTGCAGAAACACGCCGTGATACACGTCCCCGCAGCCCGTGGTATCCACCGCCGGTTCCGCCGAGAAGGCCGGCTGATGAAACGCCCTGCCATCCGCCGCCCAGACATGACTGCCACGAACACCATCGGTGATGACCAGCAGACGCGCGGGTGCCCTCAGCAGCACCGCCGCCATTTCTGCCGGATCGGTCATGCCGGAGGCCTTCTCGGCAAAATCGCGCGAAACGATGCGCACGTGGCTGGCCTCGAATAAATCGCGAATCGACTCACGGAAGCGGCCCGCACCGCCATCGAAGGAAATCTCCACCCCCATTGCCTGCGCGGCTCGCACGGCCTCGCGACAGGCCGTTTCATGACGACCGTTGATGTGGAGCAGGCGCGCACCTTTCAGCATCTCCGGCTGAAAAACCGGCTCCGACGATTGCGCCGGCATGAAGAAGATCTGTCGTGCGCCATCCCGCTGTCTGACCAGAATCACCGCACGTGCAGGAGCGCCATCCACCAGCACGCACTCGTGCCCCTGCGTCCTCAAAACGGCCAGCGCCGTGGCCACCGGTCCGCCGAAATCCTCCGCATGGGCGGTGGCCTCCGTCACGCATTCCGCAGCAGAAAACTCGGGCACGACAAAGAACTCGTCACGCGTCTCCGCACCGATGCCGATCACCTTGAAAGATTCTGCCCTCATGTGGCGGCACGATTCATGTGATTTCGGGATTGTCATCTCCGGTCATGTCATTCAACATCGCCGCCTTATGTCCAAGCCCAGCACTCCCACGACCGCGTCCTCTCCCTGGTGGAAAGATCTCACTGGATACCATTGGTTCGTCTTCATCATCGCATCCCTGGCATGGTTGTTTGACTGCCTGGACCAGCAGCTTTTCCTCCTGGCCCGCAATGACGCGATGAAGGCCCTGCTGCCGGAAGGCTGGGATCCGAAGGAATACGGCGGCTATGCCACATCCATCTTCGTCGCGGGCTGGGCCACGGGTGGCCTCATCTTTGGTGCCGTCGGCGACCGCATCGGCCGTGCCAAGACGCTCACCATGACGGTGCTCATCTACTCCGTCTGCACCGGGCTTTCAGCTTTCTCAAAGGGCTGGGTGGACTTCGCCCTCTACCGCTTCCTCACCGGCGTCGGCGTTGGCGGAGTTTTCGGCCTGGCCGTGGCGCTCATCGCCGATACGCTGCCGGACCGCTCCCGCACCGGCGCACTCGGCACCCTGCAGGCGCTGTCCGCGCTAGGCAACATCACCGCCGGACTTGTCAGCATGTATATGGGCAGCCTGATCAAGGCGGGCACCATCGCCCCGGGTGATGGATGGAAGTACATGTTTCTCGTCGGTGCCCTTCCCGCATTCCTTTGCGTCTTCATCGCCGTGCGCCTGCGCGAACCAGAAAAGTGGGTCGCCGCACGCGAGGCCGGCCGACTTTCAGGCGCGGCCTTCGGCTCCTACCGATCACTGCTCGGTGATCCGCGCTGGCGCCGCCCCGCCCTACTCGGCATGCTTCTCTGCGTCTCCGGCGTCATCGGCCTCTGGGGCATCGGCTTCTTCGCGCCGGAACTCGTTGGTGACGTGATCGAGCGCTCGTTGGTGGCTGAAGGTGCCGCCAAGGACCTCATCGCCAGTGAAAAGAGCCGCTGGATCGGCATCAACTCCATCGTGCAAAATACCGGAGCCTTCTTCGGCATGCTCGGCTTCACCTACATCGCCCAGAAATTCGGCCGGAAGCCCGCCTTCGCCCTCGGCTACATCGTCGCCATGATCGTCACCATCGGCTACTTCCAGATGTTCAACGGTCGCGGCGACATCTGGATGAGCGGCGTCATGGGAGCCTGCCAGCTCGGCCTTTTCGCAGGTTTTGCCATCTACCTCCCGGAACTCTTCCCGACCCGCCTGCGCAGCACCGGCACCAGCTTCTGCTACAACGTCGGTCGCTTCCTGGCCGCCACCGGCCCCTTCACGCTCGGTGCCCTGCAGGCCAAACTGAAGGAGGGACTCACCGGTGCCGACCAAAAGATCGACGCCTTCCGCGACGCAGCAACCTACATGAGCTCAGCCTTCCTGATCGGCCTCGTTGCCGTTTATTTCCTGCGTGAGACCAAGGACCAGCCGATGCCGGAGGATTGACCGCTTTGCGAGAATGACGAAATCAGAATGACGAATGCCGAACGATTTCGTCATTCGGTTTTCGGACTTCATTCGACATTCTGAATTCGTCATTTCTCGATCATGACACCTGCAGAACTCATCGCCATCAAAGACCCGTCAAGCCTCACGCTTGAGGCGCACGCTCTCTGGCAGATCAAAAACGGCTCCTGGGAGGCCGCGCACAACATCGCCCAGGACATTCACACGAAGATGGGCTCATGGATTCACGCACTGCTGCATGTGATCGAGGGCGACCAATGGAACGGCGACTACTGGTTCACGAAAGCGGGCAAGCCGTCCCTCGGCCCCGCTGAGATCGACAAACTTTGGGATGAGATCGCCGCAGTTGTGCTATCTTGACGGCTACGACCTTGAACAACGATTCCCACAAACCTCTGCAGCGCTTCGAAGATCTGCGCGGCATTCTCCGCTATGTGCCGCAGTTCCGGCAGCGCGTTTTCGTCATCGCCTTTGACGGCGCTCTGATGACGCAGCCCGGCTTTTCCAGCATCCTCCAGGACGTCGCCGTTCTACAGTCGCTGAACATCGAGGTCGTCCTCGTTTTCGGCGCACGCGCCCAGATCCGCGCCCTTGCCGCAGCACGGGGCGTCACCCTCACCAACGACGACGGCATGGGCCGCACCGACGCCGCAGGCATCGAGATCGCCAAGGATGCCATCATGCGCCAGGCCAGCGATCTGGTGGCCGATCTAACTGCCCTGGAGATGCCCGTGGCCGTAACCAACGCGCTCGCCGTGCATCCAGCCGGTGTCATCGAAGGCGTCGATCTCGAATACACCGGCCGCATCGAGCGGGTGGATCGGGAGACGCTGTGTGCGCTGCTTAAGGCTGACATCATCCCCATCCTTCCCCCTCTCGGCTACGACGGAAAAGGCGCCACCCTGCGGCTGAACTCGGACGCCGTCGCCGTGGAGGTCGCCATCGAACTCAAGGCCGCCAAGGTCATCTTCGTCGCCGAGTCCGGTCTCACCGGGCCGGATGGCTCCCGCCTGGCTCAGATCTCCCTGGCCGGTGCCCGGGAGATGTACAAGCAGAAAGCCAGCGGCCAAGACGTCAGCATGCTCTCGAAACTGCGCTACGCCGCCCTCGCCTGCCAGGAGGGCGTGCCACGCGTCCACATCGTCGATGGCACCCAGGACGAGGCCCTGCTGGCGGAGCTCTTCTCCAACGAAGGCGTCGGCACCATGATCCATGGGGACGAGTATCAGCAGATCCGCAAGGCGCTCCCCTCCGACGTGCCCGACCTCCTTTTCATGATGCAGCAGAGCGTGGATGATGCAGCGCTCCTGCCACGCTCCCGTGACCAGATCCAGTCCACCATCCAAGACTTCTTTCTGCTCGAACTCGACGGCCACCCCATCGGCTCCGTCGCCATCCACGCTTACGAGGAGGAGGGCGTGAAGCTCGCCGAGCTCGCCTGCCTCTTCGTCCGCCGCTCACACAAGAACAAGGACCACGGACGCAAGCTCGTGGCCTTTGCCGAAGAAACCGCCCGCCAGCGGGGCTGCGAGACGATCTTCGCCCTCAGCACCCAGGCCTTCCGCTTCTTCGAAGAGAAAATGGGCTACACCGTCTCCGGCCCCGATGCCCTGCCCCCCAGCCGCAGAGCCAAGTACGATGCCAGCGGTCGGAACTCCAAGGTTCTGACCAAAAAGTTGAACTGAGCCAGGCAGAAAGCGCCCTGAGCGCCGCCTGTGCGCGTCACCTACCCAAACTGCGCGATCACCTGCGCCGCCACGATGCGCAGGATCATCGTCAGCGGATACACCGCCGCATACGCGATCGCCGGAGAGTCGCAGCGTGCCATCGTCGTGGCAAAAGCCAGCGCCGGAGGATCCGTCATGCCACCGGAAAGCAGCCCGCACACCGACATGAAGTTCAGCTTGTGCCACTTCCGGGCCAAAAAACCCACCGCCAGCAGCGGGAGCACCGTGACCAGGACGCCCAGCACCACCCACTGCAAGCCCTGAGCCGAAAACACCGTCGCGGCGAACCGCTCACCCGAGAGCAGCCCCACATTTGCCAGGAAAAGGATGATCCCCAGCTCCCGCAGCGCTCGGTTTGCATTGATCGGCATGTGCATCACCATCGGCCCGAGGCGGCCTAGGTGGCTCAGCAGGATCGCCATCACCAGCGGCCCGCCCGCCAGGCCCAGCCGCACCGGTGCCGGCAGCCCCTCGATGCGGAAAGGGTAAAGCCCCAGCAGCACGCCCAGCAGAATGCCTGCGAAGATCGCGGCAAACTTTGTCTCCTGCAGCATGTGCACCGCATTGCCCAGCGCCTTCGTCGCCCCATCGAGGGACACCTCATCGCCCACCAGCTGCAGCATGTCGCCGAACTGCAGCCGCAAATCCGGCAGCGCCGTGAAGATGTGGTCGCCCCGGCTCACCCGGGTGACCGTCACATTGTGCAGATGCTCCAGGCCCAGCTCCTGCACGCTGCGGCCCAGCATGCGCTGATTCGTCACCACCACCCGCCGGTAAGTCACGCCGCCCGGTGCCTGCATCAGATCCACTCCGCTCGCGCTGCCCACCACCCGCCGGAAGCTCTCCAAGTGCGATCGGGTGCCCACGGCCATCATCAGATCCCCCACATGCAGCAGCGTGCCGCCCTGCACCGCCACCACCTCCCCGCCGCCCGCCGGGCGGTGCCTTGAGATGACCACGCCCGTTTCTTTCAGCCCCGGCACTTCCGCCACGATGCAGCCATCAATGTTCGGATTCTCCACCCGCAGGTTCATCCGCTCCAGCGGTTCCACCCCCTCCCCCTGCGCTGCGCGAAACTCCGCCGCCTCCACATCCACATCGATTTTAAAAACCCGCCGCATCAACATTAGCGTCATGATAATGCCCACCACCGCCAGCGGGTAGGCCGCCGCGTAGGACAGCGCCGGCAGCGTCACCATTTCCGGTATCGCGCCAGCCGAGGAGAGCGCCTGTTGCGCTGCGCCAAGGGCCGGAGTGTTCGTCGTCGCACCGGCAAACAAACCAGCCACAGCAGGCAGCGGCATGCCCAGCAACCAGCCCCCCACGCAGGCCACCAGCACGCCCCCCGCCACCAGCATGAAGGCGTAGCCATTCAGCACGCGCCCCTGCTTCCGCAGCGAGGCGAAAAACCCCGGCCCCATCTGCATACCCAGTGCAAACACGAACAGAACCAGCCCGAACTCCTTCAAAAAGTGCGCCACCTCCGCCTCCGGCCGCAGGCCGAAGTGCGCCGCCGCCAGCCCCGCAAACAGCACCCCGGCCACGCCAAGCTTCACCCCCGCCACCCGGATGTTTACCAGCCCGATCCCGCCCAGTACCACCAAGCTGAAAACGAGCAGGTCATGTGCAACGGGGGAACTTTCCTGAATATACTGGAGGACAGTCATGCCTCATCCATTGGCACAAACGGTGCCACCTGCCCGACTCGTTTGTGCGTCAATTCAGTCGTTTGACCCTCATTTTCAGCGATTCAGTCTGTTAGAGATCCGCTTCGGACCTGCCTGAACACAAATGCCACAATATGGCAGTAGTCCCGGCTGGTAGGTCCGTCCTGTTCGAGGAGGGGATTTTTAACAGGTCTCTCGGGATTTGTTCGCAGCCGTTCCCTTGGCATTTTGACTTCTTGACAGGTTGTTCACATCGGATTTTCAATTCTCATTTCTCGGCTCAAGGTTCCACTCTCAACGGGCGAAAAGCAGCCCGTCCGGCGAATATGGCAGAGGTCATCTGTATTTGTGGAACCCTTGGAAATGAGCAGTGGAACACATTTCACCCCTCGCGTTTGGATGTCTTTTCATTTGGCGGAACTGTCACTTGAGGGAGTCGACTTGGAAATAGAAAGCTCAATTGAAAATTGTTTTAAGTCGCTGCATATCAGAGTTTTATAATTTATTAACACGCAAATAAATCATTATTAGCACTGTTGTTTTGATTCGATGCTGTCCCGGGTAACAGGTCCGAATTGATGTCGCGGCAGATCAACAAAAATGTCGAAAAGTCTATTTTTATATACAAGCCTGATACTTAGGTTTTTTGATTGGGTTAAAACACCCACTTTTCGATCTTGTGTCGCAGCATTGAGACGCGAAAAAGCCGTCTGATCGAAATGCATCCATTTTTCCAAGGCTATTCCGCGCTTTGTTCACAGCTTGGTGAAAGCTTGTATTCCCTCCACCAAACCGCACGATCCCACGCCTGTGGCGTATTCGAAGTTGTCCGCTGATAGTGCGGGGAATCAACGCGCCTTGTTCAAAAAGACCAGTTCTTCGTCAAGAAGAAGGGCTTCAGGAACCTTTTCCGCAATCTGAAAGGCCTCCCCCTCCCGCCCTGCCATTTGCAGCAGTCCGGCTGCGACGGCCCGCTGGCCGGGCGGCAGTTCGTCCAAGTCACGGAGAGGGACGGCATGCAGACCAGGTTCACCGCCGCCGAAACGAAGGGTCGCCAGCGCATTCAACAAGGCGCCGGGAACGTCATCCATGGTCCTTTCTGTGCGGGAGTCGCCAGCAACGGCTTCTGCCGTTTCCATCTCCAGGCCAAGCACGAGTTTCAGATAGGCCAGCCTGCCCGCAAACACCGTGCTGGAGGGGCGCGCCGAACAAAGCCGCCGGCTAACCTCCAGAAGAGCGTTCGCATCCTTCAACAGCCGGGCGAGTTCCTCCGCTTTCTGTAGCATCTGCACGGATGCGGCGTCCGCTCCCGTCGCCCCCTCAATACAGGCTTTCATGGCGATGTCCGGGAGACTGTGCTTTTCGGCAACGGTCACGACGGAAAGCATGGCCGCGCGGTTTTGCTCACGCTTTGCATTGGTGAGACTGAGTTCCAACTGGCGTCGGACCTCGCTCATTTCGGAACCCAGATGCGCCTCCGCCTCCGCCAGCCACAAGGCCACCCTTGAAGGGGAGACAGGAGGGCGACCCGAAGTTAGCATTTTTTTGAGTTCTTCCCATTTCCGCCCCTCCGCCAACGACTGGGCGAGGATCGGGTAAAGTTCTCGGGAACTGCCGGCCAGTTTCACGGGAACCAGCGTGGCGACGAGTTCATGCTGCTTTTCGAGAGCGAGCCAGCGCGCGAGGACCGGCAGATCACCGCTGCCCTCCCCCTCTGCAAAACGGCTGACCTCTTCTTGAAATAATTGCGTCCTGCGCGTCGGCTGAAGGCGCGCCAGGGCCGAAACAACCCCCAGCCTGACGTGAAGCTCCTGATGCGGATGCGACTTAACGATGGCGAGCAACTCCTCCGCAGCGGAAACGGTCAGTCCCGGGCTTACTGTGAGGTGATTGACCGCCTGCATCGCCACTGGATCGCTGGTCCGGGCCAGCCGCCACATCCTTTCCCAAGCCTGGGCTCGAACCTCGGCAAAACTGCTGTCGAGGTCTCCTTCAATCTGCTTCAATTCCTCCGCCGGAGACTCGGGAGCGCTTTGAAGGGCCTTCTGGCTCATTTCTTTGGCTTCACGTGCGTGACCTTCGGCCTGCAGAACGTTGACCATCATGCTGAGGACCTCAGGACGAATGCGGACCTCGTCAGGCAGCCTTTCATGCACCGCCCTGGCCTCCTGCGGCTTGCCGATGGTGATGTAGGCACGCGCGAGCGCCACTTGGTCCTCGACGCCAAGTTCTTCCTTCTCTTCAATCTGCTCAAGCACCTGGATCAGCCCGGCCGGGTCGGCTCCGCTTTCAATCAGCAGGCGCTTCAAAGCGTGCAGGACTCCGAGGTCTTCCGGCGCCCAGTGCCGGGCCTTGAAGGCTGAATGAAACGCGTTCACCCAGTCTTCTTTCTCCATGGAAGCCACCGCCGCATCCGCGTAGTGATTTCCCATGGCGCTGCGGAACCACTGGTTCGCCGGTGTCCAGCCGAGCCAGAGCACGACCAGCACGCCGACGGAAAGCAAGGTGCCGACGACCATGGGGCGCTTTTCCATCACTTGGCTCGCAGGCTGTGCCGGACGGGCCTCGCCTCCGTCAGGATCCTGGGAAAAGAAAGTGGACATGGTCTTTGCCGTGGTGGGTGGGTGCCTGTTAACGCCTAGACTTCATGAAGCGCTCCAAGTCTTCCAGGAAGCGGCCCACGCTGTCACTCGGCTTGATCTCCTGGGCGCGCTTCAACAGCGGAATGGCTTGCTCGTATTTGCCGGTTCCGACGAGGAGCTGGGCGAGGCGCACGCTGGCCACCTGCTCGAACTCCGGGACTGCGGCGGCCTGGGTGTAGCGCTCGATGGCCTTTTCGTTCTCGTTTTTTCGCTGGAAATACTGGCCCAGTAGCACGAGCGCGTCGCCATCGAGCGGATCGAGGGTGACGATCTCGAGCAATGACTTCGCCGCCTCGTCTTCGCGCCCTTCGGCCATATCGATCTTGGCCTCGACCTTGAGCAGCTTGCGCTTGTCGGCGGGTTTGAGGGTGTCGGAACCGGCCTTGGAGACGCGCTGAACGAGATTGCGGGCTGCGGCGTAGCCTTCGCGGCTCAGTAGGATGTCGGCGGCCCGCAGCGGCCGCTCGACCCCGCCGGCGACACCGGCCTTCTCGAAAGCGCGGACATAGGCCTCGGCGGCCACGTCGAGCATGCCCTCGTTGATGTAAATGTCGCCAAGCGTGCTGAGCTGGTCGGCGGTGAGCTTGCCGAGCTTGTCCATGATCTCGTAGTTCGCGGCGGCGGCCAGCGTGTTCTTTTGACCGAGATAAGCACCGGCCTGCAGCTCCCAGAGCTGGGAGTCGTTGGGGTCGGCCTCAATGAGGCGGTTGAGGATGGAGATGATCTCCGGCCACTTCTCCTGGCGGTAGAGCGCCTGAATGAGGCCCATCTCCCAATCCTTCACTTCCGGGCGCAGGATCATCGCGTTGCGGAAGGCACCCTCGGCGGCCAGAAAGTTCTCAAGACCGAGGTAGGACACCCCGAGCAGGCCGTAGGTCGTGCCGTCGCTCGATCCGAGGCGGATGGCTTCCGTGAAATGCAGGGCGGCGTCCTTGTGCTTCGCCGCCTGGACATACAGGATGGCCAGGTTGTTGTGCGCCTGGCGGTAACTCGGGAATTTCTCCAGCGCACGTTTGAACCACGCCTCCGCCTCGGTGCGGCGGTCTTTCTGGAAGAGCAGATTGCCCAGCGCGAAGTCGATGCGGGCGCTCGCTCCTTCGAGCTTTGACAGCGTCTGCAGCGCCTTCATCGCTTCCTCCGGATCGTTCTGCATGATCTTGGCGATCTGCTCGTAGTCGGCGGACTCGTCCTCGTCGCGATAGCCGGGTTCGATCTCGGAATTGATGCCAAAGCTGCCAAGAAGGTGCTTTTGGAACACCGGATTCTCCCAAAGATTTGGCAGAGGACCGACGGCGAAGACCGGCAAGCTCAGCGTGAGGGCCAGGAGGAGGAAGAGGGCGGGTTTCATAAAGGTATCTGTGTGGAAATGACGAATTCCGAATGAGGAATGACGAAATAATGACGAAGCCCGAATGCAGAAGTGCCTGACAGCGCTGCTACAGAGTCTTCGGTCATTCGGAGTTGGGATTTCCTTCATCATTCTGATTTCGTCATTCGTGATTGTTCAGGTCTGCGGCCCGGAACGGCCTCAACCGTAATTAAAAGGCTGCATCATTTTGAAGGGCACGCGCTTGCCACCGCGGGTGCCGGGCTCGAAGCGCCACTGCTTGATGGCGTCGAGCGTGGGCTGGTTGAGCGCGGGGTTGGAGGAGCTTTGAATCGTCGGGTTCACCACGCGGCCCTGGGCATCGACGGTGAAGCTGACCTTCACCGAGCCGCGCAAGCCGAGTTTGCGCACATTGGTAGGCAAGCGCACCTGCACGGTGGAGACGACATCTGGTTTGATTTCGATCTCGCTACTTTCATTCTCTGGAGGCGGCTGAGGGGGGAGGTATGCTTGTGTTGTATTCGGGCCGCAAGATACCACAGTAAGATTCCTCATACGGCGTGCTGTCTCCAGCTTGGAGATCGTTGAATGAGATGTTGTTAGCGCCTGGAGCGCGGGAAGGGCGACCAGAATAAAAATCAGCGCACTTGTGCCAGTAACGAAACAGCTAAGCACGCGTCCTAACCTTAGAATCCAATGATCCTTACTAGACGGAGAGATGTAACTGGCGGCAAGAATGGTCATGAGTTGATCGGACTCAACCGTAATTAAAAGGCTGCATCATCTTGAAGGGCACGCGCTTGCCACCACGAGTACCGGGCTCAAAGCGCCACTGCTTGATGGCTTCGAGCGTGGGCTGATTTAGCGCGGGGTTGGAGGAACTCTGAATCGTTGGGCTCACCACGCGGCCCTGGGCATCGACGGTGAACTGCACCTTCACCGTGCCGCGCAGACCCATTTTGCGCAGATTCATCGGCACACGGGGCTGCACGGTGGAAACCGGTCGCGGCTTGACCTCGTCGCCGCCAAAGGAGAAAGCGGCCATGGCCTGATTCGATAGCGCGTTACCCATAACATTCGAGAGCACGGCCGCCCCGGTGCCACTGGGGTTCAAGGCACCGGAAATATCGGCCAGGGAAACCTCGGGCTGCTGCATCTCAGGTGGCGGCTCCGGCGGTTCGGGCGGCGGCGGTGGCTTGTCCTCCAGCAGTGTTTCCGGCGGCGCGGTGTCGGTGAGCGCAGTGACAATGCGGACGAGCTCCTTTTTTCCAGCGCCGCCGGTGACGATTTGCAAGCCTGGCAGCGCGAGAAAGACCACCGCCGTGAGCAATCCGCCAAAGCCGTAAAACGACAGCAGCCGCCCGAGGCGCAGGGACCTGCCGCCCTTGCCGCTCTGCGGCTTTCTGCTGGTGTTTGGCATGCTCACGATGCGACGAGATTATTTCTGGGTGGAGAGGGAGACTTTGAAGGCACCGCCGAGCTTTGCCTCGTCGAGCACGCGGGCGAAGACGCCGGTTGGAGCCTTTTCATCTGCCTGAATGATGACGGGCGTGTCGGCCTCTTTTTCGACAAAGCGGCGCACGATGGGCTGCACGCCGCTGATGCCGATCTCCTTGCCGCCATAGACGATGGCGCCGTCGGCGGTGACGGCGATCATGACGCTCTGTTTCTCCAATGCGGAGGCAGCCGCAGCCTGCGGCTTGTCCACCTCGATGCCAGTCTCCTCCACGAAGGTCGTGGTGACGATGAAGAAGATGAGCAGGATGAAAATGCAGTCGATCAGCGGGGAGATGTCGATGGCGGCTTCCTCCTCGGGTTCGTTGGTGCTTCCGAATCGTGGCATGGTGGTCAGGCGTTGGCGGTTTTGAGGAGCTGCAGCACACGCTGGCAGCAGGCGTTTTGAAGGTGCTCCAGGAAGCCCTCGAACTTGTTGCGTTTCGAGGTCAGCAGGTAATGCAGGAAGTAGCCCGGCAGGGCGATGACGAGGCCCGTCTCGGTGGTGATGAGCGCCTCGGAAATGCCGCCGGCGATGATGTTCATCGTCTTGTCACCGCCCGCGCCCTTGGCCAGGCCCATGAAGGTGGTGAGCATGCCGGTGACGGTGCCAAGCAGCCCCCACAGAGGCGCGGCGGCCACGGCGACCTGGATGAACTTCAAGTCGCGGTCGATGGGCGGGATCTCGTCCGCGCGAACCTCCTGGAAGGCGGACTCGATCTCGGCGTAGTCCTGGTCGTTTTCCAGGGCCACGCCGTGGAAGTTGATGTAGCGCTTCGCGGCGGAGAAGACGGCGGAGGAGGCCGCGTGGTCGCCGCCGAGACGAGACACCACCTGCTTCCCGCCAAAGTATTTGCCGATGCGGAAGTTGCGAATCCACATCTCAAAGAACACCTCGCCGCATTTAGCATACAAAATGAAGGCGGTGAGCGCCAACGGGATCATGGCCCAGCCACCTGCGGACCACAGGTCGAGCGCTCCCTGCCAGTACTCCTGGATGAAGGAGCCGGCGGCAAGAATGGGCATGGAAGGCGGCAGCGTCATGGTGTTCAGGCTGGCAAGGCGTCGCCGGGAATCTCCGGCTCAGGCTTATCGACAATCTTCTTGAGGCCGCCGGGAGGCTGCGCCTCTGGTGTGGCGGGCGGCTGCGGTTTGTTGAGATTCTTCTCATGGAAGCCTCGGTGGTTCATGATGCGCACGCCGAGCTTTTCCATGTCGTCGATGACCGCACGCGCCTTGCGGGCGAGGAACGCGGCGATGAGCAGGCAGGGAATGGCGGTGATGAGGCCCCACTCGGTGGTGATGAGCGCCTCGGCGATGCCGGAACTGAAGGTGGACGCATCCTGGGTGCCGAAGACGGTGATGAGCTTGAAGGTGTTGATCATCCCGGTCACGGTGCCGAGCAGGCCAAACAGCGGCTCCACGGCGGCGGCGATCTTCACGAAGGGAATCCAGGAATTGAGCTTCGTTTTGGCATCGAGAATCTTCTCGAACATCGTCTCCTGCATCACATCGACGGGGTCTGTGTAATGTTTCGCGGCGGTGGCCATGAACTTGCCAATGGGACCGCGGGTGCGCAGCGCCAACTTCTCCGCCTCGCCTTGCTTGTTCTGATCGAGCAAGCGCAGGAACTCCAGCACGCGATTGCTGGAAGGACGACCGACCGCGCTGAGCTGCATCCACTTCAGGAGACCGACAAAGACCGCCAGCAGGCCGATGGTGACGATGGGCCACATGAGCGGTCCGCCCTTTTTGATCTCGTCGATCATGCTGTCCTTCGTCTCCTCCAGCTTGAAAGCGTTGCCACGTGTGGCGTCGATGGGCAGGCTGCCTTTGCCGCTCTGCGCCACGTCGATGATGCCCTGCGGCTTCGCAGCCTCCGGCAGCACCAGCAGCGTGGGGTCGGCGGAACCGAGCTTCAAGTCGGCGAGGCCGAATTTTTTGCCGTCGTTCGATCCGAAGAAGGCCAGCGGGCCGAGGGTGACGAATTTCCCCTCGGTGACGTTGCCGCTCTTGTCGGTGGCCTTGCCGTCAAAGGTCTGGCCGCCTGCGGAGGCATCCAGCCGGTCCAGCGCCATCGTGACGATGTCAAAGCGCGCCTGCAACTGCTCACCGGTGCCGAGATTGGCGTTGTTACCCTTGTTTTGCAGCGCCTTGAGCTGCTCGCCCATTTTTTGCAGCTCGGTGATGTGGATGCGGGACTCGAAATTGCGCGTGAACTCGTCGAGCAGGTTCACGAGGTAGTTCGTACCGTCTTCGCGGGACTTGATCTGCGATTTGAGATTGGTGATGTCGAGCGTGCGGCTGTCGCGAATGCGCAGGACGCGGTCGTACTCCTTGCGCGCGTCGATGAGCTGCTCCTCCAGCACGTTGAGGCGCTTGGTCATCGGGATTTTTTCCGCCTCGATGGTCTTGCGTGTCTCGGCCAGTTCGGCGCTGGCCTTGTCGAGCCGGTCCTGCAGGTCGGTGGTGACGCCTTTGAGCGGACTGGCCGCCGCCGGAGCCTGCGCGTGCAGGGTGTATGCCAGGCTGAGCAGCGTGAGAGTGATGAGTTTCGTCTTCATGATCGTGAATGCGTGTGCGTGCTTTGAATCAGCGGATTTCGACGGGCAGCGGGACGAAACCGGCCACCTTCTCGCCTTTGTTCATGCCGATGAGCAGGTCGATGTCCGCAGCGACCTCCGGCGTCTCTTTCCATACCCAGCCGTCCGGTCCGGGCGTGCCGATACCGGCCACATCCGCCGTCTCGTCGCTGCCGGCAAAGTAGGCCACGCCGAGGCCGAAGTAGATCGCGCGCACCTCGACCTCGCGACCGTCCTTGAGCTTTCGGCGCTCGTTCACGACGTGGATGTCGGAGTGGAACTTGTTCACCTCGTTGAGGATGGCCAGCACCTTGAGGAAGCGCTCGCTGGCCGTGGCCTTGATCTCATCGCGCTTTTTTCCCTCCACCGGCATTCCGTCGAACTGCGGCTGCAGCTTGGTTTGCAGGGTGAGCGGCAGCATTTTCCAGAGCTTGCGCACGCGGGCCTCAAACTTCTCCACGACTTCCATCTGGCTGTCCTGCACGGCGATCAGCTCCTTACTGCGCGCGTCGAGCTTCTCACGTTCGGTGTCCGTGGTGGTGATGGTCTTGTTCTCCTCCTCGGTTTTCGTTTTCAGCTCCTTAAGCTGGCTTTCGAGCAGATCGACGCGGCTCTTGAGCACCTCCCGCCCGAGCTTCCACTCCGCCTGTTCCTTACCCAGCAGCTTGCGGGTGTCGTAGTACTTGTTGAGCAACTCGCGCGAGAGGCCGAGATAGTCAGAGGTGGCGGTGGCGGGAGTCTGCGCGGACACGTCTTTCAGAGCTGCAAAGACGAGAATGAGGATGAATGCGGACGTTTTCATGAGAGAATTATAACTTACCATTTTCCTGAGATGCCAAAGCTGTAAGTGGTGCCGTTTCGGGTAACACTGTAAGGCACGCCGCTTGCGTACTCGCGCTGGCGGACGGAATCGAGCA
Source organism: uncultured Prosthecobacter sp. (assembly GCA_964452755.1). Taxonomy (GTDB): domain Bacteria; phylum Verrucomicrobiota; class Verrucomicrobiia; order Verrucomicrobiales; family Verrucomicrobiaceae; genus Prosthecobacter. The sequence continues at coordinate 116,005 of CAYVQY010000010.1, forward strand.
GATTGGAGGCACGAAAGGTAAGCTCCCAGTTTTGGGATATCTTCTTGGAGAGATACATGTCCACCGAAGTGAAGGGACGCTGAAAGACGTCCGGCGTGGTGCGATTGCCTGCCTTCCCGCCGACAGCGTAGAGAAGATTACCCGTAACATTGAGCAAAACCCCGGCGCTGAGCCCGTAGTCCTTGTCGTCGTAGGTCAGTGAGGCGTTGAAGGTGTACTCGGGCTGTCCTTGTAGAGGACGGTCTCCGGAGAGGCCTGCGGCGGTACGGGCGGCGGTGCTGTTGGCCGTCAGGTCCACCTTCGAAAAGACATAACCGTAGTTGGAGCTGAAGGTAAAGTTATGAAGGAAAGGAACAAGGGTTCCCAGGTTCTTGCTCACCTCGATCTCCATTCCATAAACGATAGCACGGGTCTCATTGACTGCAGTGTTGTAGAGTTCGAGATTGAACTGCTCGATGGGTTTGGAGATGCGCTTGGAGAAAAACGAAACCGCCACCAAGTCACCGCGCCCCATGTCCCACTCTACCCTCACGTCGTAGTTGATGACTGAGGACATTTCCAGGGTCACGTTCCCCACGAAAAGCTCCCCGCTCACCGGATCACGAGTGAAGGTCGGAGCGATCTCCTTGAAGGTGGGCCGCGCAACTGTGCGGCTAACTGAGGCGCGCAGATTGACGTCGTCCGCCAGACCCCATTTGACCGCGAGCGCGGGCAACAGGTCCGTACGGACGATGGACGGATTGGCCACCTGCTCCGGGGTGAGAATTTCGCCAGTGATGACATTACGGCGCAGGATCGCACCGACGCCGGAGTTGGGGTCGAGAGCATCAATGCCCTCCACCTGGAACTTCATGTCCGTGGACTCCACACGCGCACCGAAGGTGACCTCCATATCCTTGCCCATGTTGACGATCGCCGCGCCATAGGCGGCGGGGATGGTCTGGCCGGCACTGTAGGCTTCGGTGGCCTGGGTGCTGCGTCCACGGACGAGATAGATGCGGTCGAAGAAGCGCTGTCCGGCGGGGAAACCGCCGCCTGGACGAACGTTGATCGCGGTCTGATCCACGAGGTCCGCCTCGCCGAGCTGGTCACCCAGCGTCAGATTCTGCGTGTCGTCAGGACTGACGCCGGTGATGTCTGCGACAGCGGGCGACGAGCCAACGATGTACTCGTAGTTTTCACTCAGGTACTTGCGGTCGCTGCGGTCCATGGAGCCGCCGAATTTGAGCTTGATGCGGTTCTCGTCCTCCGGACCTCCGGCAAAGGGGATCTCCAGGTCAAGACCAGAGTAATAGTTCGAGTCGTCCACGCGCCGCCAGACACGTTCGTTTTCTGGCGGATTGGGGTCGCCTGCGGCAATGTAGCTGAGGCCGGTTTGAAAGGCGGAGAAGGATTTGCGCAGATCGGGCTGGTCCTGGTAGGAATTGCTGTAGGCGGCCTGCCATTTGACCTTGATGTCACCGTGCTCCGGGAATTTGTGCTCGCCGGTAAGCTGAAATGTCTGCAGCCAACGCTCGGTGTAGCCCAAAGCTTCGCGGATGATGATCGGATTGCCGTTGGCAAACTCCTGGCTGATCGGGACGCCGTTCCCAATTGTGGCGGGGGCAATATCGGCGCTTTCGCCGAGGGCAAAGACAGCCTCATCCTCGGCGGCGATGTTGGCAAACCAAGTCAGGGAAATAGAATCACGCCCCCAGTCGAGCGAGGCGCTGAGCAGGGCTCCGGCCAGCAGGGCCTCCTGGCCGCGGGCGTAGTCCTCGAGGTAAAAGTTACCAATTTGTCCTGCTCCAATCTGTGCACGACCGCGCACACCTTCCTCCATCGTGTATTTCTTGGAGTAGGTGACCCCGCCGACGACGCCCAAGTCCGCGCCGAGAAAATCCTCGATTCTGACCCCGCCGACCGCACTGATGGAAAAGTTCTCAGGCGCGGTCTTGGTTGTCACCCCCATGGGACGACCAGAAAGAAGTTGTGCGGCCAGCTGGCGGTTGGCGGCAAACTGCGCGTTGGCGACATCAGCCGGAGTCCGCGGCGGCACGATGAAACTGGGCGTCGAAGTGGAAGGGTCAAAAGGAAGTTCCGCGGCCCCCAGCGCCTGCAACTGTTCCGGAATGGCCCGCTCCCGGCTGGTGCCCAGAAAGCCTGTGCCGGAGCCGTGGTAGCTGAGGAAGTCCGACCTTCCTGTGGTGTTGGTGTTATGAGCGCTCGAATAGGAAAAGTTCAGAAAGGGTTTTTGCGGCAGCCGCTTGGTGACCACGTTCAGGTAACCACCCGTGGTCTCCCCCGGCATCCAGGGAACATAGGTCTTGGAGCTGACGAGCGTCTCCACCAGGCCGGCGGGAAAGATGTCGATGTTCACCGCTCGCTTGTCAGGGTCGGAGCTGGGTAGGCGCGCAGAATTGAGGACGACGACATTATAACGGTCGCTTAATCCGCGAATCACCACATAGCGACTGTCCACCACGGCCGTGCTGGTGAGGCGTTTGGCGGCGGATCCAATGTCACCTCCCGATCCGGCTGCCTTCAACAGCTCGGGAGCGAGCGCCTGGGCAAAAGTCTGCAGGGACGCGCCGAGGGTGACGGGGGCGCTCGATAGATCCTCCTCCAAGTCGGCCTCCACCATGAACTCATCCAGTTCCACCACCTCGGCGGTGAGGTCCAGGCTGGCCTCTCGGACTCCGCCCGCGCTGATGACGATCCCGGCCCGGCGCCCGCTTATGTAGCCGCTTTTGCGAACCAGCAGTGCGTACTCGCCGGGCGGCAGGTCATTGATGAAGAAACGTCCGTCCGAATCTGTGACGGCCGTGAGGCCCGCCCCCTCCAAAAGCACCTGTGCTCCGGGCACTGGAACAAAGAAATCCGCGTCCTGAATGCTTCCGCGCAACGCCCCACTCCCTCCCTGCCCCCAGGCGGATTCTCCGCCGCCCAACAGGGTGCAGATCATGACAATCATGCCGAAGAATAACCGGTGAAAAGGCGGGACGTGGGCGTTTTGATGATGTGCAGGCGCGGTGATCAAGCGTGCCTCTATCTGTTGCAACAAAGGCCGCTAACAACGCCATTAGAGTGACAAAAGAGTTTCATAACAAGCCCTTGGAAGCTCATATCGACTCCCCATGGCGTACATGATGGGTCGAAAACGTTGCATACTATTCGGACTGGACCGTTGGAGCATCCCCCTTCAGCAGACATTCCAGCTTCCCCGCCAGTGAGGCGGGCAACGGCGTGCCGGTGCGGCCATGGCTGAGGCAGATCTCCAAGCAGCCGATCAGCCGCATGCGCGGATTGGGATTTGCAGACGCTTCCTTGAGTGCCTCATCGACCAGAACGGCGCCACGATCCAACTCTCCGATCTCACGCCAGCACGCGCCCAACCAGGCGAGCGCGGCGGGGCGGTACATAGGTGCCAGGGCGCGGGCCCTGACCTCCAGCGCTTCAAAAAACGGTCGCACCTCCTCGGTCGCACCTTTCAGCTCCCACAACAGGGCCATCCGGTGGTAGAGTTCCGGACCACCGTCGAGATGATACCCGATCTGCGGCTCCGCACGGGCCAGCGCAGCCCTAGCCTTGCCATGGTCGCCGCGCATGTGCCAAAATTCCGCCAGATCGAGCATCGCTGGCGCAGGATAGGCGTGGGAGTCCGAAAGCACACGCTCAAAGGCGGAGAGCAATGCGTTCATTTGCTGCGGATTGTTTTTCTCGCCCTCTTTGTCGGGAGCCAGTCGCAGCAGCAGGCCTGCGGCCTCGACCATTTCCGGAATAGGATTTTTTCTGGCCGTTTTTTCATTCATCAACTCTTCAAGTCCGGTCGCATCAAACGTCTTTTGTTTCAGCATCCGCCGCACCAGCACCAGGGCGCGGGCACCGAAGCGGTCGCCAGACATTTCCAGCGGTTTAAGCCAGGGAGCGATCCGGGCGTCGTCCCAGCCGACCTGCGCGCCAACGGCTGCCATCCGCACACGAATGACATTCTGCTGCCAGGGCTTCACGACGCCCAGCACCTTTTCCACCCGCTCCATTTGCTCCAGCGCCAGGTCCCTGCTGCCATTTTCCAGTAGAGCCTCGGCGCAACGCAGGCTCCCCAGTGCGGAGCGGTAGTCGGAGATTTCGCGGGTGAGCCTTGCGGCTGCCTCGACGCGTCCGGCTTTGATCATGGCGTCGATACAGCGCAATTGATACCGACAGGCCGCATCATGATCACCGGTGATCTGCCGGGCAAAGAGCCACGCGGCAGCCAGCGGATCTTCTGCGCCGATGTGGAGTTCTCCTCCGATGCGTGCGTCGGCAGCGTCGAGAAGTGACTGCACTTCGGGTGGCAGTGGCGCGGGAGTCGGAATAGAGAGGGATGCTTCCGGCGGAGCGGAAAGGACGGTTATTGAGCCGACCAGAGACAGCAGGGAAAAGGATTTCAAATTCATGATGGTTGGAAGGAAAAAGGGGGTGATGCCAAAGCACCACCCCCCGAAGATTTAGACTGTCAGATGAGGTGGATCATCCGGCTCTTACAGACCATAGACACGGTAGAGGACAGGCGCGCCGATGGTGGTGGTGGTGTCCGTGAAGACGACCGTGCCTGTGCCGGTGACAGGGAGACCCTGAACCGGGGTCCAGACCTTGCCGTCGGTCGATTTTTCCACGACGTACTTGATGCTAGCGCCAGCGGAGGTCCAGGACACGGTGGGGTTGGCACCGGAGGAGCCAATGGTCAGCACCGGACGGGCAAGGTTGGTGGTGGGCAGCACTTGGAGAAACTCAAGGCTGGACCAGCCGGCCAACATGTTGTTGTCCAGCATGGCTCCGGCGTAGGTGGCATTGACCAGTCCGGCGGGAGGCGTAGGGCCGTCCTCGGTGCGTGCATTGGCACCGGGAGCAAGACGCGGGTCGAAACCGTTCTTCGTGTAGATCGGCGCGGCTGTGAAGCCAGTGGGGAACCAAGGCGTGGCAATCTGTGAGACGGACTCTTCAACGAGAGGATTCACCTGAGTGAGCACGGTGACGGCGTTGCTCGTGACGGTGCCCACTTCGGCGGCACCGGTGACGGCTGTCGTGAAGGAGTGAATGTTGTCCCAGGTCAGCAGCGTGGTGATCGTGCCGATGGTGGTCGCTTGAGCGGCGGCGCTGACGGCGCTCGCACGCTCCACAACGGCGTTGCGGACGGTGACATGAGCTTCCTTGACGATGGAGAAGCCCTGCTTCTTGGTGTCACCAGACAAGTAGGTGGCGTTGTACACGTTCACGTCCGTCATCGGCAGGCGGTCGCCGTTGTCCGGCTCCGGACCGTCCCACTCCATGAGCTTGTCATAGCGGTAGTCGGTGCCCGTGTTGTTCTGTCCGATAGGATCGCTGAAAGGGAAACCCGCGCGCAAGGAGGCCGCAGGAGATTCGTTGATGGTGCCCTGGGCTGCCAGCCAGAACTGGCCGGTACCGCGGTGGCCTTCATCTCCGTCAAAGGCGTCGTCCTGGTTGCAGATGGAGTAGAGAAAGCGGCTGTTGCACTTGCCGCCGAACCACTCGAAGCCATCGTCCAGATTCTGAAAGGACTCCACATGTTCCAGCACCGTGCCCTGGCCCATGCCGCACATCGTCAGCGAGTTGATTTCATTGCCGACAACAGGGTCGCCCAGCACGAAGCCGCCGTAGCGGATGGAAACGAAACGCAGCACGCCGCTGCTATCATTGTCGTCGAGGCCGCCGTAGAGGGCGTTGGACGCATTGTAGATTGTCGTCGCGAGATTGGTGGACATGCCTTCAGGATAGTCGGCGCCGACATTGGCGTTTTGGGTGCCGCTGGAGTCGTCGAAGATCGTCGCATGGTCGTCTGCAATGCCATCAGTGTTGGCGTCCGGACCGGCGCTGGTGTTGGCAGCAACATAGGCGTTGCCGCAGATCACCACGCCACCCCAACGGGCGGCTTTAGAGAAGCCGCTATCGCCTTCAGGACCATCGGGATCGTAGTCACCGTTGGTCAGGGAAGGCGTGGTGCCACTGCGGATGGTGGTTGGAGTGCCGGCCGTGCTGGTGAAGGTTTCCGGGACGGTGTTAAAGCCGCCTGGAACATTGGTGTCGTCGATGGAGGTGAAGATGATCGGATCGTCGGCAGTGCCGTTGGCGATGATTTTGCCGCTGCGGGAAGCCACGAGAGCGCCGGGTTCGGAGGCGAAACCTGACATCGCGGCGGTGACGCCGCGGATGATGGTGCCGGGCTCGATGGTGAGCGTAGCACCGTTGGTGACGAAGATCACGCGACGCAGGATGTACACGTTGTCACGCGTCCAGCGCGTATCGGTGCTGATCTGGTTGCCATCGACGATGCCGGTGGCTGTGTTGTTAGCGCTGTCGGCCTCGCCGACGTTGACGAAAGCCGCCTGGACGGTTCCGCTGAGCGAAAGCGCGGTGAGCAGTACCGCGAGACTTTGTTTGAAAAATTTCATGGGATCAAATCAGGATGATGGGATCAAAAACAGTGTGAAGTGAGAAGATGAGAAACACCGTGCGCGGATTAGGCACGGCGGCGGCGGAAGAGCATCGCAGCAAAGCCGATAAAGCCGAGCATGGCGCGGGAAGGCTCAGGGATGGGAGCGACTGCGGCCAAGCTGTGGGATGGGGCACCTGCTCCAATGTCAGCACCGGAGGATAGGGAGCCGATGTGAGCGGTCAGACCGGCGGTGCCAGCCTGCCAGCTCATCGAGGAGTCATTGACCGGTACCGTGTCGGCATCCGTCCACACCTGGCTGGTGGAAAATATGGCCTGTTCGGTGGCGCTCAGTGTGTTGGCGTTGTTGAGAACCCACGCATAGATGGTCGAGCCGGCAATATCCCCTGCAACGTTGGAGGTGGAGGCTGCGCTGCCGTCATAAGGCAATGCGCCATAAGTTCCACCAGCGGTGTAGTTGAGAGCCTGGTCAAAGAAGCCGTCCACGCTGAAAGCACTGATGGCTCCAGTGTAGGCCACCACTTCGGTGAATGCCGCCTGGAGAGCAGCGAGATCATTGGCGTTGGAGGCAAAGTCGAATCCTGTGGTAAAGTGACCGAAACGGATCGCACCGCTGGCGAGCGCCGTGGTGCCATTGCTGAGAGTCAGGCCCGAGCCGGTGTCACCCGCGAAAAGAGTCGCGGCTTTTGCGCCCTGACTGGTGAGAGCCACGGCCAAGAGAAGAATGAATGCTTTTTTCATATGTTTTTAATTTGAATCGGTGCGTGTTTATTGAGTGCTTACTTGGCGAAAGGTTCCGGCAGGATGAAGGAAACGGCGCCGTTTTGTTCCTTGAACAGGATGGCTTTGTCGGCGGCGATCGCGACGCTGTCCGCCGGAGTCGAAGTGCCGGCAATGCGCCAGCCCGTACCACCCAGAGTGGTGTTTTTGTAGAAGTAGGCGGTCAGTACTCCTGCGCTTTCCAGATACACAAGATCTGCGGCGCCGGCGTTGCCTCCACCAGTGACATAATCCTTCAGGAAGCTGTCACCGAGAGTGGTGGATTTGCCGAACGGATTGCTGATCAAATTGAATCCGGTGACCACGGTTGGCTTTTCATTGCCAATCATGGCATCACCCGTGAAGCGAATGGAAACGGGACTGCCACCAGCTTTACGAATCACCAGCACACCACGATTGGGCTTGATCACCACGCCGTCTTGATTCGGACTCGATGAGTTGGTGGCGAGACGCCAGCCTGTTCCACCCAAAGTGGTGTTTTTGTAGAAATAGCCGGTCAAAACGCCGCCATCTTCAAGATAAACGATGTCTGCGGCACCTGCGGAACCACCACCAAGAAGGCCGGCTGTATTCGTTGCGCCAAAGATCGAACCGATCGTCTCAAGCCGATAAATGACAAACTCGTCACCCACGTTCGGAGCCGTGCCGAGAGCCGCCGTGACGTCTTGGCCGGACTGGGCGGTGATCTGAGAGGACAGACCGTAGGCGTTGGTGCCGGCCTGATTTGCACGACTGGTGATCTTGATGGCATGTGGAGTCGTCAGCACATCCGGGAGTGATGCCGGCGTAGAACTCAACGTGTAAGTGGAACCGGCAACAGACGAGACAGCGCCAGAGGCAACAATCTCAACCAGCGGGACCGCCATGAGAGTGGTTTGATTGACGGGCAATGACACATCAATAACGCCAGCCGTGCGGCTGACGGGAAGTTGGCCATAAGCCGCACCACTGGTGAGAGCGGCGAAGGCCAGAAGGCCAAGGTGAGATCGAAGGGATCGAATCATGGATGGTGAGAGGTATTGTGGGTAAAACCCGCGTCTTGGCGGGCATCTCCATAAAGCCTTTTTGCCCGTCTAAACCAACCTCTACCGGGCAACACTTTCGTCACCTTTGACGTCATGCCGGGCGGCCTGTTTCCATCAGCGCAAGCTCTCGTTTGTGCCGTATTATTCACTTGGGACATTTCAAGTTAGCGCCCCCCGACTCGCTCTCCGCAGCGGGGGACTCACGCTGCACGGCGTCAACCACCTTCTGCCGGAGGGGACTGCCGGAGAGCGCCAGATCTGGGAATTTCACGGCCAGCTCGCGCCAGTAAACGGCGGCGGCGTCCGGCTTCCCCCGGGATTCATAGTAGGAAGCCAGGGCTTCCAGCTCCCTCCGCTCCGAAAGCCGCACCTCGGCCAGGCAGTTGCGCGCCAGGGCGGCGCGTTCGCTGTTCGGATAGCGACTGAGAAACCAAGCCAGGGTGTCCCGGGCGGCGTCCCGCTGGCGCGGGGAGGCGCTCTTCATGCTTTTCCACTCCTTGTAGCGGATGTAGGCGGCCTGGCAGGCGGCGTCGTCCGCCAGCTCGTGCCCGGCGTGGGCGTCGAGAAACTCCTCGTGCATGAGCAGCGCCTCAGGAAGCTTGCCGGCGCGTTCGAGCATGAGGGCGAAGTCAAAGTGAGCACGCCTCGCCACTTCGCTCTGTGGACCGTTGCGGATGATTTGCTGCAACATGCCGGCCAGCATTTCCTGCTCGCTCCCCGTCAGCGCTTTGGCGCGGATTGGTTCCAGTCCGCGCCTCGCCTCGCGCCGCTCTCCGGTGTCCATGAGGGCGCGTGCCAGGCCGAGCTGCTCGGCGTGGGCTTTCTCAAAATGCCCGGCATGACTGGTGATGAGCATCTGGAGCGCGTCAAAAGCGGCCAGGGGATCACCCAGATGATTCTCCAGCTTTGCGATCTGCCACAAGGCTTCAGCTGCCAGATCAGTCCGCGGATGGAGTTTGGCGATGGTGCGGTAGCGCCTCAACGCATCATCATGACGGCCTTCGATGAAGGCCTGCCGGGCGCGGTTGACGAGAAGTTGCGCCTCGTCTCCATCTCCCGCCTGGACGGTTGCGGTCACCAGCGCAAAAATGAGCGGCGACAGCAAACTGAAACGGTATGGCGCATACATCACGCTGCGGACATGCTTATTCTCCAGGCATCGCGGACGGCGGTTCCGGGAGTGGCAACAATGCGCCGCCGGAAGGCGATGCGCCCGGGGCGGGAACCGACCACGGCTTGTACACTTTGGCCAGTTGCTCGCTTGTTCGCTTGCCGTAGGTCAGGCTGCCAAGAACCACGTCCTCCGCATCACCCTTGATGGGATTTTTGACCATCGTTTCAGCGCCCGGATATAGATTCTCAACGAGGCCGCTGTTCGGACCTGCCGCATCGACATGCGGAATGCCGACGGTGTCGACGATGGTGTAGTCAAAGCTTACCACCTCCCTGCCGATGTTGCGGAACTTGATGGAGTGATTGATGACCTCTTCGTCAACCACCTCGGTGACATGACGCCAGGTGACGGGGGTGTTGGCAACGGGAACCTGCCTGGATTCGATCACGGTGCAGGAGGAAAGCAGTGAGGAAAGAGCCAGCAGACGGAAAGCAAAGCGTTTCATGAAAATGGTAGAGAGGAGGCAGAAAGTTTGAGTTAGTATCGGTAACGGAAGCCCAGAACATAACCGTCGCTTTTGAAATTGGTCATGTCGTCGGTATCTCCAAAGTGGAAGTCGCGGTACTCAGCGAAGATGCTGCATTTATCCTCCCATCCCCATTCCATGCCGGTGTACCAGTGCCAGGCGTTGACAAACTCATCAATGCCAAAGGGTGTGGCTGCGGGAGTCAAGGCACCGCCATGGTTGGCCTGGGAGTCGGAGCGTGCGGTGGCGTTGCGGAACCAGATTTGTCCGCCACCGAGACCGCCTCCGACGTAGGGCTTGAAACCAGCAAGAACCTTGCCGATGCGCGCCCGATAGCGCCAGAGATCCAGGGACGCTGAACCGCCAACCATGAACATGAGGGAATTCATGTCGGCAGAGTAGGAAACTACATCATTGGTGACAGCCGCGCCGTTAAAGTTGCCCACGCTGCCGCTCAAGGACGTCTGGCTGAAAGTGCCCTCAAACCGGGTGGAAAGCATGAGAGGCAGACGCTTCAGGCGCCAGCTCCTACCGAGTTCAATGCCAAAAATGGCACTGCCATCCACGTCAGTCAGCGGAAACTGCCGTCCCTGAATGCGAACGTTGCCACTCTGCCCGAAAGACTCCCCCGCATACATGCCGACATAAGGACCAAATTTTCGTTTAGCTGCCGATGCGTCTCCCTTGTCGGCAAGACTGCGTAACTCCAGCTCGGCGGATGCCATACATGGAACTAACAATGCGAGAATGAACAGGGCTGATCGGGAGTGGCTCATGACGTTTTTTGCTAGCCGCCTCTAACCGCACAGCCCGGATGGAGAAATCACTTCCATGTGAACAAATCGTCACAGAGAAGCCTGTCGGATACACAATAGGCATGCCATCATATCTCATGAAGACTTTGTCATGCATCCTCATCACTCTGCTGCTGGCGGCAGGGCCGGGCCTGGGAACCGCAGTCGCGCAGAGTGCTCCCAAAAGCGCGCAGCAGCCTCCCGAAATCAACGATCCCGTCACGAAGCGCCCAACTTCGCCTCTAGCACTCGAATTGCCCGCAGGTGAAGGTCTTCCCGCGATGGAGGACCTGGGAGACTATGAAAACCCGCTGCTTCTTTTCCAGGGCAAAACCATGGGAGGACTGCCGATGGCAGAGGAGCTTGATCCCGGCAGGCCTCCCGACCTGCTGCCGCCTCTGGCCCCTTTCCCCGGTGATGCGCCCCCAAAACCCATGACCCCCGCAGAGCTCAAACTGCTGGCGCTGGGGGAGAAGGTGGTGGCCTCCGTCGTGAGCATCCGGGTCTGGGACGAGTTTGGCGGCCAGCTCGCGCACGGTGTCGGCTGCTTTATCAGCGGCGACGGTGTTGTCCTGACGGACGCCGGACTGGTGCATCCTGAAATCGCCGCCAAGATTGACCGCATAACCCTGACGACCGCCGACGGCACCAATCAGCCGGTGAAGGGCTTCTACAAGGCCGACACGACGAACGGGGTGACACTGCTGCAGGCGGAAGTCGCCGCATCGAAACCGCTGACGCTGAAGCCGGGGATGGATTTCTCCGCCGAGGTCCCCTGCCATGTGGTGGCCGTCTCTGAAAAGCGCGGACTGGTGATCGCCAGCGCAAGAATCCAGAATGACAGCTCCATCACGGCTCTCGGCTGGCATCCCGTCCGCGGCGACGAGTCGCCCGGTGCCGTGGGTTCTCCGGTGCTGGATGAAGACGGGACCGTCATCGCCATCGTCGGCATGCAGGTGCCACTCAAGTCATGGATGAACTTCGCGCTGAAGGCGGACCAGGCGGCGTATGTCATACGCGGCCAGCGGGCGCCGCTGCAGCCGCTCGCAGCCCTGCCGAAGGCGCCGAACATCGTCAGCGTGGCCAGGAGCGCCGAGTTTCTCGATGCCTTTGAGACCTTGCAGTCCAAAAGGGTGGATGCCGCCCTGCCGAAGCTGATCCGCCTCACTGACAAGTATCCGCGCAGCGCCGAGTGCTGGGCGCTGCTGGGGCTGGCGGCGAGTTACCTGGGCGGCGCCTCGGAGGCGGTGAACTGCCAGCGCAAGGCCGTGGCGCTCGACCCAAAGGCGGGACTTTACTGGCACCAGCTCGCCTTTGCGAAGCTGCGCGAGACGGGTGCCGCGCCAAACACCGCCGAGGACCGCGAGGCGCTGGAACGCGCCACTCAGCAGCGCCCGGACGACCAGCTCGCCTGGCTGCTTCTGGCGTCACGCTATGTGCGCGAGGGCAATCTCGGAAAAGCGGAGGATGCGTTGAACCGCGTCATCCTGCTGGCGCCCGAATTCGCCCAGGGCCACTACCTGATGGCGTATGTGCGCGGACGGCTGCGCGATTATGACGGGGCGGAGCAGCACATCCGGCGGGCATTGAACCTGAATTCGCGCTACCCGGAGGCCTGGTACTATCAGGGACTGCTCTCGGACAAAAAAGGAGATCTCGACACCGCCATCAAAGCCTACCAGACCACCGTGCGCCTCCGCCCCGGACACCCCAGCGCATGGATGAACCTGGCCCATTCACTCAAGAAGGCCGGCAAGAGTACCGAAGCGCGCCAGGCCTTCCTGGAGCATCAGCGCCGCACGGAGTCTGCGAAGCCCTGAACCCGGTCTCACAGGGATGGAGGCTCGTTTTGAGCCACCCAAAACACACGCCTTCGGTGTTCGCCGCCTGCGCGGGTGAGAACGAGTTCGACCATGGACGGGTGAACTCGTTGCACGTTTTCATCGAGCGACTCGCTCCACAGATGAGTCCACTGTCCGGTCGCCGGGTCAAACGCGCGCCATTCACAGGAAGCCAGAGCGTCGAACAAAACGACGCTGACTTCCGCATCGCCATTTCCGGTCTGTCGGCAGGAAAGACGCAAACGCACACCACCGCCGGGAACGGGTTCGGTAAAAAGGTTAACAGCCCTGCCCGGCATGCCGTCGAAAGGGGAAGCCACGCCGTGCAATTCCACGCCGCACAAATACTGCCCGCCCTCCTGAGTCGTCTTGATGTTGATGGCGGCCGAGGGAGGCAGTCCTGCGAACAGGTGCTCGCAGAACGTGGTGAAGGCCTGCTCGCGGGCATCACCGCGCTGGGCGCGGCGGACGTCGTCCGCCAGCACGAGGGTGCCGTTCGCGATGCTGTGTACCGCTGTCAGTACCAGCGCCGCGATGAACAGCACGATGACGACTTCGAGCAACGTGAAGCCGCAGCGGCGCTTTTTGAAATCTGTGCGACTGGAATTCATGCTCAGGTTCCCGGAGGGAGGAACAGTGGCGGATGCACCCAGGTTTCAGCGGTGGCCTGCTGCGGCAGGCTGCCTTCGAGCCACTGAGCGGTCACACGCACCTCAAAGAGTTCATACAACGGTATTCCCTCGCGGCTTTTCAGGTCCAGGGGCTTACGGGTCACCGTGTAGGTCACATCGCCGTCTTTGAATTCGGCATGGCTCGGAGGATTCGGCAGGCGGGTGTTTTCCGTGAGCAGGGAGCGCATGCGTTCCTGCACCTCCGCCTCCCGGCGCATGAGCAGGGTGCTCCCGCCGAGCTGATGCACCGCCTCCACGAGCGCCACTGCGGCGAGGCTGAAAACCATGAGCGCCAGCAGCGTCTCCAGCAGTGTGAAGCCACTCGCCTTCACAGGTCCTCCTCCGTATCCGCAAAGCCGCCCGTCAGCGGGTCCAGGGTGGCGCTGATCCAGGCCGCACCTTTCTGCCAGCGCAGCGTCAGCGGTTCGCACAGGCCGCCCGGCAGCAGTCGCAGCCGCTGTCCTGAAACGGGTGCAAATTCGCCGCCACCGGCACGACGCACCGTCAGCCGCGCCCCCGTGCCGAGTTCCTCCAGGTTGACACTTTGAGGCTCGGCCGTGCTGAGCGTTCGTGTCATCGCACTCATGAAAACACCCTCGGCCTCACGGGCCGCTGCGCGCATCTCGTGCTCATCGGCCAGCCGCGCCGCAGCCCCTGCTCCGGCACCGATGATGAGGGCCGCGATGGCTAGCACCACGATCATTTCCAGCAGCGTGAAGGCGGAGTCGCGTATTTGCATGATGTCACCAGTTGCCGATGTCGTCTTCGGTGTTTTCCAGCCCGTCCGGCCCGAGGGAGAAGACATCGTAGCCACCCGCGTTGCGCTTCCCGGGATTGCGGTAGGCCATCCTGCGCCCCCAGGGATCGATGAGGCCTTCCGGCTTCATCACCGCACTCCAGCGACGCGGTCTCGGCTCAGCGGAGGGCCGTGTGACGAGCGCCTCAAGGCCCTGCTCCTGGGTCGGATACATCAGGTTGCTGATCTTGTAGGATGTCAGCGCCGTTTCGAGCGCCTTGATCTTCCCGCCGGTGGTCACCTGCTGGGCATTGCCCTCGATGCCCTGCACCATGACGGCCACGCTGCCGATGATGAGTGCGATGATGAGCAGCACGACCATCATTTCGAGGAGCGTGAAGGCGTTCGGTCGTGGCGCGGTTGGATGGCGGTGTTTCATGGGCGGGGAGTTAGCGGTTGAGCTGGCTGAGGGTTGAAAAAACAATGTTCACCATGGTCCAGACAAGGCCGCCGACGAGGCCGGCCATGAGCAGGAGCAAAATCGGCTGGATGAGCGCGGTGACGCGCTCGATGACGCGGGTGAGCTGCGTGTCCATTCGCGCGGCGGCTTTGCCGAGCACCGAGGCGAGCTGGCCGGTGTCCTCACCAATGCGGATGACGTCGATGGCCTGCGATCCGAGCACGTCGGTCATTTTCATCGCACCGCTGAGGGACGAGCCTTCCTGCACCATGGCCTCCGCACGGATGATTCTCTGTCTAAGGTGGAGATTGGTCACGGCGCGCCTCACCAGCTCCAGCGCGGGCAGCAGCGGCACGCCGCCGCGCAGCAGGCTGCCCAGCGTCTCGAAGAATTGAAGTTCAAATCGCGCGCGGTTGATGTCGCGGATGCCGGGCATGCTGATCATGAAGCGGTGCCAGCCGGAGACAAACGCGGGAGTCTTGCGCACCGCGAAGAGGATCATTACCAGCAGAGCGGCAAAAATCAAAATCGCCCACCACCAGCCGTTGATGAAGGCGGAGAGCGCCAGGCTGGCCTTGATCATGAACGGCGGCTCCTTCCCTGTGCCCGTGAGCAGCGTGGCGAGCTTCGGCAGCAGGTAGGTCAGCATGATGAGAGCCAGCGCCGAGCCGGAAACGATCAAAAACGCCGGATAAATCAGTGCGCCGGTGACCTTGGCTTGGACGGCCTCCATCAGCCGCAGATGCCGCGCCTGGCGGTCCATGATTTCGTCCAGGGAGCCGCTGTTTTCACCGGCGGCGACCATGTTGCAGTACAGCTCGTCAAAGGAAGGCGAAACCTGCCGCAGCGCCGCGGAAAGCGGCACGCCGTCGCGCACCAGCTCGCGCACCTTTTTCGAGAACGCTCCCAGCTTTGACGCGCTGCGGTTTTCCATGGCCTGCAGCGCCTGCTCCACCTGCAGACCAGAGGCCAGCAGATCGCCCATGTCCTCGGTGAAGCGGATCACGTCGGCTTTGGCGAGTGCCAGCGTCGTTTCGGCGGCGGTCACGGCTTTTTTCTCACGTTCCGCCGACTGGCTCCGCACGGACCGCGCCTGCAAGCCGCGCCGCGCGAGAAGCCGCACGGCGTCACCACGATCTGCGGCTTCGATCGAGCCGCTTTTGACCGATCCGTCGGCAGACAGGGCCTGGAAGGCGAAGGCGGGCATCAGGCGAGCTCCTCACTGGTCACACGGGCCACTTCCTCCAGCGTGGTGATGCCGGCGAGCGCCTTTTGCAGGCCGTACTCGCGCATCGGGATGAAGCCGTCCTTCCGCGCCTGCGCATGCAGGTCGGCCTCGGAGGCTTTCTTTGAAACAAGCGCCTGCATGGCCGGTGTCATCAGCGCGATCTCATACAAGGCCACGCGCCCGGAGTAGCCCGTGCCGCGGCAATGCTGGCAGCCGCCCCTGTTTGCGCGCCATAGCGGCCGCCCTTTCGCTTCGGGAAAGCCGAGTTTGGCAAGTTCATCACCCTGACACTTCGCGGGAGTCTTGCAGGACTCGCACAGCACGCGCACGAGCCTCTGCGCGAGGAAAGCGCGGACCGAAGAACTGACGAGGAAGGGCTTCACACCCATCTCCACCAGACGCGTGATGCCCGCGACCGCGTCATTTGTGTGCAGCGTGGAAAAAACGAGATGCCCCGTCAAAGAAGCGCGCACGGCGATCTCCGCCGTCTCGAGGTCGCGAATTTCTCCCACCATGACCACATTCGGATCGCCGCGCAAAATGCTGCGCAGGCCGCTGGCGAAGCTGAGGCCGATGTCCGGCTTCACGGCGATCTGCACGACGCCGGGCAACTTGTTTTCCACCGGATCTTCGATGGTGACGATGCGGCGGTGCACGCTGTTAAGCTGCGAGAGGAAGGTGTAGAGCGTGGTCGATTTCCCCGAACCGGTCGGCCCGGTGACGAGCACGATGCCGTTTGGCTTCTCCAGCAGGGTTTCAATCGTTTGGCGATGCTCGTCGCTCAATCCCAGACGGTCCAACGTGAAGCGCTCCTGCCCGAGAAGTCGCAGGCTGATCGACTCACCGTCCACACTCGGGATGCAGGCCACGCGCACGTCGATGGACTGCCCGTCGGACTTCAAATGAATGCGCCCGTCCTGCGGCAGGCGCTTCTCGGCGATGTCGAGTTTGCTCATCACCTTGATGCGGGCGATCACGGAGGCTTGGAGCTGCTTGATGTTTTCCGGCACGGGGATTTCATGCAGAAAGCCGTCGATGCGGTAGCGGATGCGCAGACTTTCCGCCTGCGGCTCCACATGAATGTCCGTGGCCTTCTGCGCCAGCGCTTCGCGGATGATTTGATTCACAAACTTCACCACGGAGGCCTCCTCGTCCTCGCCGTCGATGACGTTGGCCTCGTCCCGAAGATGCGCATCCTCCCCGCCCTCTGCGCGTGAGGCCAGCAGCGCGTCAAAGGTGTCCGCCCCCACGCCGTAGAGCTGCCGCACAGCGCTGAGCAGCTCGCCACGCGGCGTGAGGCACCAGCGCACCGGCAGTTCCGACTGACGCGCCACGGCCTGCCGGGCCATGAGATCACAGGGATCATGACAGGCAAGGAGCAGCCGCTTTCTCTGACTCGTGGCTTCATCACGTTCGAAGCCCGCAGGAAAAACCTGGTGCCGTACGGCGAAGCGCGCCGGAATCATACGCTTGAGCTCCGTCGCGTCGTCTGCCTCCGGCCGCAGCGTCTCCAGCCAGGCCCAGCCGAGGTCTTCAGCCAGATGCCGCGTGAGGCTGCGCTCGTCCACCGCTCCGCTTTCGATCAAAGCGAGAACGGGAGAAATGCCACCCGCCGCAGCGATGCTCATCGCCGACTGCACGTCGGAGTCATCGACACCGGCGGCACGGGCGCTGGATTGGAGGATGGAAATCATGATTGTGTTACAGGACCGTTGCGGAACGCCGCGATGACGGATTCGAAACGCTCCCGAGAGCGGCTTGACAGTGTTTCTTCGTGACAATTCCGTCGCTTGAGGCTCCCAGCCGCCCGGTGCCCTATCATCTGATGGATCATCGTGAGAGTTCGCGCGCACGCAGGAGGCAGACCGGCTCGGTGCTGCTCGCAGTGCTGTGCTTGGTCGCCGTGCTTTCCTTTGTGATCATCTCCACGGCCACAGTGGCGAAAAGCCATGCGGATCAGCAAAGCGCGCGACAGGGCATGATGCGGGCGCGGCAGATCGCCGAGATGGGGTTGGCGGTGGCGGCGCATCCGCAGATGAAGGCGGGTGATCCCCTGCTCCGGCGGGATGTCTCCTCCATTGAAGGCTACCATGCGACGATCTCCACGGAAGAGGGGCGGATCAACATCAACGCCATGCTCATTGAGGAGCGGCTGCCGATTCTGGAAAGAATCCTCGCCTTCATGGGACTCTCACCGGCGGAGGCGCAGGGTCTTGCGGCGGCGCTGATGGACTGCGCTGATCCCGACGACCTAAAGCGCCGCCCGGACAGCGCGGAAAGACTCGACTACGAGCGCATGGGCCTGGCCGGCCTGCCATTCAACCGCCCGTTTCGAAGCTTGGACGAGGTGGAACTGCTGCCTCAGACGGCACGCCTGATCGCCGTCAGACCCGATTGGCGGAATGACTTCACCGTGCGGGGTGAAGGACGCATCGATGTGAACACGGCGAACTCGGACGTGCTGGCGGCGTTCACCGGATCGTCCCCGGCGACGGCGCGGCAACTGGTGGCTCACCGTCAGGGTCCGGACGGTCGCTCGCAAACCACGGACGACAGGATGCTGACCACCGCCGAGGCGCTGGCCATGCTCGGCGTCGCTGAAGGCCGCTTCTCTGAAATGGAGCCTCTTCTCACTCCGCAGGGACGGACGCGCCGTGTCGAAAGCATCGGCACGGCCGCCGAATCTCGCTGCGGCGTCGCGGTGGTTCTGGCGCAGGCGGATGGCGGGCTGCGAATGGCGGAGTGGCGTGAATTTCCCGTGGAGGCCACACCACGCCGATGAAGTCCCCCGCCATCCAGCGAACAAGGCGCTCCACGCTGAGCTTCCCGGGCGAGGAAGCCCTCGAACATTGGTCCTGCGACGAGACGGGCCGGTGGACGCGTGACGAAAACGCTTCCTTCGTCGATGTGGCGGGCATTGAAACGCTTTGTTTTGAGAGTTCCCCATTCTGGTCACTTAACGCTATTGATGCTGACGAAGCCGCCGCGCTGAGGTGGGAGGGACTGGGGCTGCAGGTCCAGAAAGACTCGCGCCCGTGGACGCACTGGAAAGTGGCCGCTCACGACAATCAGACCCTGCTCGGCACCATGGCGTTGGTGGTGGAACCGACTCTCCGTGAAACGGCGCGGCATGAACCGAGCGTCTGCATGCTTCCCCTGCCCGCCGACGGGATCGCGGTGTGGAAGGAGTTCGGGCGTTTCGTCGCGGCCTTCACGCGCGGGCCGGAGCTGGTGCATGCCGCCGTGCTCACCGCCAGGGAACCGGATGCCGACGCCGCGTGCGAGGTGCGTGACCTGTTTGCCGCGCTTCATGCGCACGGGTTTCTCACCTCGCCTCAGAACATTCAGATCTGGACGGCTTGCGGCACGGACTTCGCCCCGCAGCTCGCCTGCCTGTTTGAAGACGCCGAAGTCGTCAAAGCCCCGCGCCCCGCACCGAGACCGCCGGCGGTAGCCAGCAGACTGCTCCCAGCGCAGGTGGCGCAGGCAAGACAGGCCCGCAGGCGCAGGCACCGGCAGATCGGCATCTTCACGGCGGCAGCCATGCTGTATGTTTTATTTTTCGGAGCCTGGTGGCTGCGCCTCCAATGGCGCGAATCTCGGTGCTCGCGGGAAGAGGCCGTGCTGGCATCTTCGCAGCCGGAAGTCGAACGCGTGCGCCAAGCGCAGGAGCGCTGGCTGGATCTGGAAGCCGCACTCGATCCCGACTTGTACCCTGTCGAGCTGTTTCACCAGGTCGTGACGTTGCTGCCGCCGGAGGGGATCCGCCTCACCGAATTTCAAATCGAGGACGACCGGCTCGTTCTGAGCGGCGAGGCCACGACGGTGAACCACGCGCTGGGTTTCAAAGACCGCCTGGCGGCATGCGAGCCGCTGCAGCGCTATGTCTGGAATTTTCCGGTGCCCAGAATCCTGGAGGACAGCCGCGCCGACTTTCGCGCCGAAGGAACCCTGAACGAAGGAGGACCGCATGAAGCCCAGTGAGCGTCGTCTCATCCTCCTCCTGGCCGTGTTGGCCGCCCTGTGCGGCGGGGCCATCCTGACGCAGCGGCTCCTGCGCGCCGGAAACGCCCTGGAGCGCCGCGAGCAGACGCTGAAGCTCCGACGGATGGAAACGGAAGCTCTGATGGCCGACGCCGCACTCTGGCAGCAGCGCCTCGTCTGGCTGGAGTCCGCCCAGCCGCCGCTGAACAGCGAGAACCAGGCAAGCGAGGAACTGCTCGGCGGCCTGCTGTCCGCAGCTGCGGAGCGCGGCCTCCAGGTGCAGAAAAAGCAACTGCACGAGCCGGCGTCCGGCGCTTATCATCGCGAAATCGCCGTGACACTCACCGTCAAGGGCGCCCTGCCCTCCGTCTTTGAATGGATGCACACGGTGCAGTCCCCGGCGGCCTTTTGCGCCGTGTCGCAGCTGAAAATCATGCCGGACAGCGAAGACCCGGCCCTCGTCGTCGCCACGGTGCGTTTCAGCCGTATGCACGCTCCCGACTCGCAGGAGGAGGCGGGCTTATGAGGCGCTTCCTTTGCATTCTGACCCTGACCCTGCCGTCTTGGAGCCTGTCCGCGCAGCAGGAGGACCATCCCGCGTTCGAACCACCGCGGGCCTACGACATCGCGCGCTACGCGGCGGGGTGGAGCAAAAACCCCTTCACACTCAAGACGGCTCCGACGCCGGTGGCGAATGCGGTCTTTGCCAAAGACCTGGCCATCGGCACCTTTTACGGCTCTACGGACGATCCGACGATCGTGCTGGTGAACACGAAGACGCACGAGCGGCTGCGCTTGAAGCAGGGGCAGAGCACCGGCTCCGGCATCAAGCTTCAGGCCGTGAATCTAGCAGTCAGCCGGAGTGAGGCATTTGTCGAAATCCATTCCGGCAGCGGCGAGTCGGCGCTGGTCAGGTTTGACGAAGGCTATCTGCGGCAGGTGGCCGCCAACGCGGCCAAGAACACCCCCGCCGCGCAAGGCCAACCGCAGCAGCAGCCGGGGGTGGCGCCGGTGCGGTCCACACCCGTCTCCGCAGCTTCAGCCGGGAGAGCATCGCCTGTCGTGGCAGTCTCCGCAGCGTCCGTTCCCGCCACACTGGCCGGTATTCTGCCCCCCTCCGCCTTCGCCTCTTCCAGCCCCGCTGCCAACGTCGGCGCTGGTGCGCCAGGCACTCCAACCGCCACTCCGACCGCAGCTCCGGCCAATGTCGCCCCCGCGGCAGCCGGCCCGCAGATGCAGCGGCGGCGTTCCATCACCGCCGTGCGCTATTGACATGTCCCTGCCGCTTATGAAATCCATCGTCCTCGTCTGCATCTGTGCGCTCACACCGGTCCTTCCGCTGGCGGCCCAGGATGCGGCCGCCAACACCCCACAACCCCTGGATCCGGGAGGCAGCGGAAAAAACGTGATCGGCTTCACCTCCGCTCCGGTCTCGGAAGTGCTGGCGGAATACTACCGCGTCACGGGTCGCCGCGTGCTGCGTGACAGGGGTATGGAGAATGCCGTCGTCACCATCGACGTCCCCGGCGAGTTCAGCGACGAGGAGTACCGCGTCATCCTCGAAAAGGGTCTGCTCATGCACGGCTATGTGCTCGTGCCGAGCGGTGACAACCTGTTCAAATTGGTGGCTGCAGAGCTTGGCAGCATGCCCGGTGCCCAACGCGTGCCCATGATTCTCCGCGCCGAGGATCTGCCGAACGATGACCAGGTCGTCATGCATGTGCTGCAACTCAACCACATCGACGCGGCCGAAGCGGCGGCTGCCTTTCAGCAGGTCATTCCCCTGCATCCGTATGGCAATATCCTCGCCGTCGCCAACAGCCAGGCCCTCGTCATCACCGAGGCCTCGCAGACGATCCGCGCCTACATGGATCTGGCGGGCCAGGTGGACCAGCCGCCTGCGGAAACCGTGCAAAAAACCTTCCGTCTCGAACGCGGCGAGGCCGAAGAGGTTGTCACGCAGTTGCAGGCCCTTCTCGGCCTCCGCGGAGGAAATTCATTTCAGCAGGAACCCGCTTCGCAGACATTGGTGGTCGGAGCCACAACACCGGCGGCAACCGGCATCCTCTCCGACGACGGCGGGAGTGATGAACCCATGATGCAGGCGGTCCCGCGCACCAACAGCATCATCGTCGTGGCGCGACCGCTCGACATGAAAAAGATCGAGAATCTCGTGGCCGAACTCGACGCCGAATCGTCCAACAAACGCTTCATTTCCCGCCGCCTGAACTACCTCGACCTCGCCGTCTTCCTGGACATCGCCGAAAAGGCGCTGCAGCGAAACGAACGCGCCGCCTCAGCCTCCGACAGCCGCAGCACCAGCGGCACCCCAAACACCGCCGTTGCCGCTCCCGCCACCTACGGGCAGTCCTCCTCGTTCAGCCAGTCCGCCGGATTCAATTCCGCCGCCCCGCTGAACGGCGGTGCTTCTGCGGGCTCTTTCGGTGGGATTTCCGGCGCATCCTCATCGGGCTCCCTCAACAGCCAGCCCTTGAACAATCCCGTCAATTCGAGTTCGCAGCTCGACATCACCAAGAAACCTCTGAGCGTCCTCATCGCCAACACGCTCGTCATTGCCGATCCCGCCAGCTCCAAGTTTTTCGCCAGTGGTCCGCCGGACCAGATCCAGGCGCTGCAGGAACTCGCCGACGAGCTCGATGTGCGTCCCCGCCAGATTCTGCTCTCCGCCATCATCGGCGAGTTCACCGTCGGCGACGATTTCAACTTCGGACTCGATTGGATCCAGTCTCTGAAACAAGCCGGTGACGGCGACCTCGTCGGCGGCGTGCTAAACACTCAGGGCACAGCCTTCGCCAATCCAGCCAACCTGGGGAACATCGCCGGGTTTCTTGGCGCGGCAGGTCCCGCCGCGCTCCCCGGCCTCACCGCCTACGGCCAGTTCAACAGAAATCTCAACGTCTTCCTCCAGACGCTCGAAAGCACGCGGCGTTTTCACGTCCTGCAGAAACCCACCATCACCACGCTGAACCATCAGTCCGCCACCATCTACATCGGCCAGCAGATCGCCATCGCGGGACAGACCTTCACCAACGGCGGCGTGAACAACCAGCTCGGCTTCACCACCTCCACGCAGTACATTCCCGTGCGGCTCCAGCTCGACATCACGCCGCACATCTTCAACGACGACGAGGTCATGCTCGAGTTCCGCCAGCAGAACAACGACATCAACGGCTTCAACACCATCGGAGGCAACCGCGTCCCCAACATCTCCGAGCAGGGCATGATGAACAGCCTCATCGTCGCCGACCGCGCCACCGCCATGCTCGGCGGCCTCATCACCGAGCGCGACGCCAACAACAAGAACGGCCTCCCCTTCCTAGTCCGCATACCCGTCATCAAGCACCTCTTTGGCAGCACCAACACCAATAAGGAACGCCGGGAATTGATCATCTTCGTGCAGCCCCGCATCCTGCCGGACGACACCACCCACCGCCTCGAACAGGCCCGCATGGCCGACCACTCACTCAATTTCGACGAAGCCGCATCATTCGGCGGCTACCCCGAGGAGATCATCCCCACCGGTGAAGTCCCCAACCACCTGCTGCCCACCCCCGGTGCCGCCGAACCGCCGAAGAAAACCTTCTTCGGCAAGATCAAAGGCATCTTTAACCGCCGGGACAACGACTAGCGGCGTGCGTCACGGCGCCAGGTCCAAAATAAAGCCGTAGTGGCTTCCGCAGCCGCCGAGCCGGATCATGTTGCGCCCTGTTTGCAGCGGAGAGGATGTCGCTTCGTAGTCACGACCGATCATCACACCGTTCACCTCCGTGCCCCGCTCGGAACTTTCGTCCACCACCGCCAGCCCCGCGTCACGCCGCTCGATCCGGCAGTGGCGCGGGGAAATCTGGTAGGGCTCGCGATCCGGCAGGTTCAGGCTGCGGGTCGGCGGCACATCCGCAGGCAGAGGGAACACCATTCTGCCGATCGTAAAAGGCACCTGATGGATGAAAACATCGATCACCGGCGGAGGCGTGTCCGGCGCGGAAAACAAACGCAGATCAGGGCAGTCGCTCCAGGCGTTCTCCGTGGCAGGCAGCGCCTCAAGGTAGCCCGCACGCGTCACCGCGATCTCCGCACGGTGCTCCGCCACCGCCTCCTTGTGCCACTCCAGGCGCAGCAGGGCGTCCATGATCCGGATGCGCTGCATCAGCAGAGCCACATACGCCGCCCGCAGGTCCGGGTTTCCCAACACGTAGTCCTCAAAAACAACGTCATTGATCCGCTCCAGCACCACAGGGGTCCGCGCCCGGGCCGTGGCCACACGGTGCTGCCCGCTGACCAGTGCCATGTCTCCCAGGAAATCCCCCGCGCCGAACCGCGCCAGCACCCGATCCTCCTCCGTAGTTCGCACCGTCATCTCCACCGTTCCCGAGAGAATGCGAAACATCGCATCCGCCCCGTCACCCTGCCTAAAAACAACCTCACCCGCATCGAAGTGCTCCTCGGCGGTGCTCACGGCGCTCGTTTCGTCATCGTCCATCGGCATGAATCAGCGTGGGAGGCCTTCTTCGCAAAGAGAAACAAAAGTGCACTTCTGGAAGCCCCGCTTCCCCGCAACACGCTGGACCAACAAAGAATAGCGAACTCCATCACGCTTTTCGTCACCCGCCAAAGCCCCCCTTTCAAGAGGTCTCAAAAGTGGAGGCGAGGGGAGTTGAAGGGTTCTGTTTACCTAGTGAATTGCGTCTAAAATCGCCATTACTTACGGTTTACTAACCCGCGCATTTGATGAGCGCCAGGAGTCCGACCATAGGCATGTGGGCGCTCATATGGTTGGACTCCCATTCGATGAGCTGGGCTTTTGTGCCGTCCAGCTTGACCAGGCTGATGTTGTGCGGTCGTTGCTCGCCCTCGTAGGCGATGTGGATGCGGAGTTCGGTGTGGCCGTCTTTGTTCTTCCGGTCCAGCAGTCGGTCGTTGGGGCTGTCCCATTTGGCGGGGATGAATTGAAGCTTGTCGAGGGCCTGGAGAAACTCCGCTGCGTTGGTGTGAGGTGTCGCGATTGTCTTCATGCGACTACACACACAGCATCATAGGTCGGAGGCATCCAGCGGAATGAACGAAATACTTTCATGCGCCGAAAAGCTCCCGTTGCTCGTGGGTTGGCGGGGCCGTCAGGAACGCGCCTGGCTCGACGTGGAAGTAGCCGAGGGCACCTTTGAGCGGCTGAAAGGGCAGCGGTTCAGGATCGGCGAGGACGTGGCCCCAGGGGCCGCAGAACCAGGGATCAGCGCTCTCCTGAATGCAATCCACCAAGTTGGCCCGACCGATGATGCCGCCACGTCTCATCTCGCTGGGATGCGGGATCTCGACTTCGATCTTCCGGCTCGCGATGAAGTCGCAGGCTTCGAGGTATTCTTCCTGCGTCATGCCTTTGGCGGCATGAATGAGGACGGGGCCGCGAATCTTCGTGCGCCAGGTGCGGTTCTCGATGCGCTTCGGACCGTGGACGATGAGATGCGCCCAGGGCTGGCGGATGGAGATGACGAGGCTCATGCTTCCACCTTCTCATTCGGCAGGCGCTGCCGGGAATTAACCAGCCAGCGCACGGTCTTGCCTTTGGATCTCGCGTAGCCCAGCTCGCCGAAGGTGCTTGAGCCGATGTAGTCATCGACATTCAGGAAGAGCACCTCGTCAGCGAGGTCGATCTTGCGCTTGTGCAGCTCATCGAGGGCGGCCTTGGCGTCTTCGGTGAGTTCGCCCAGGGCGAGCAGATCGGTGTCTGACTTCGTGTCGCAGCCGATGCTCAGCACGATGCGTCCGGCGATGGTTTCGCGGAGGTTCGTTTCGCGAAAAGCGTCCGCAAAGCGCGTGCTGCCGCAGAGGCATACGATGCGCGGCCGGGGCCTGGCATCGGGATCGACGCGCTCCATCTGGATGCCGCAGTCGAGGTGGTTGGCGATGCCCATCGAGCGGGCGCTGGAGAGCCAGCCTGCGACGAGTTCGAGGTTGCCATCGGTGAGCGGGATCTCGAAGCGCTGGCACAGGGTGCGGGCGAACATGGCCTCGGTGACGTGGCAGCGGCGCTCGAACTCGGCGAACTGCTCCTGGGTGCCTTGGATACGGAATGCGGTGGTGCTCATGGCTGATCGATCAGGATGTAGGGGACAATCGACTGGCTGGCGCGCTTCAGCTCGGATTCGACCAGGGCGATGAAGGCGGGCCATTGAGGCGGAGGGATGGTCTGGCAGCCGAGGGAGCTGGTGGTGGTGTTGCCGCCCCGGTGAATGTTGATGCCGAACCATCCGGTGTCGTAGCCGGTTTCGTCGCGCAGGACGGTGACGGGTCCGGCCTGGACGAGGGCTTTGTAGCGCTGCTTGGCGGGTTTGGAGAGGCCGTGGACACCGATGCGGTATTTCCAGACGCCTGGCTGCAGCACGGCGATGGCCTTGCGGTGGACGCTGGGATCGGCGTTGCCGTTGAAGCTCACGAATGCCGAGGGGCTGATGACAAACAGCGCGTCGTCGTAAATGCCGCGATCATTGCCATTCGGATCGCCCATGGTCCGGCGGTAGTAGCCGCGCATGCCGACGATGGCCACGTCGGCAGTAACCTTGGCATTGTGGAGGATCTGCTCGACGGCGTTGCGGTCGAGTCGTGGACGGCCTGATGGCAGCATGGCGCTCATGCCACCGCTCGCGTGTCAAACAAACGGCCCGCTCCTTCTGGGAGCGGGCCGTGGCTTCAATGGTGCTTTCGCAGGGTGTATAAAATCACTTGCCGCTCGTGGTGTCCACGACGGCGGGTTCGGCGGGCGACTGCAGCAGGATGGTGCCGGCGTCGCGAACGGCGGCGGCGTCTTCGGCGCTGATGACGCCCTTGCGCTGCGCGACGTCGAGGGACAGGTCCACGATCCGCGCCAGGCGTTCGTTGCCGGCGGCGGTCTGACAGGCCGGCAGACTCAGCAGGCACAGGCAGGCGATGAGGATCTTGGGCGTGTTCGTCCCAAACCAGATGGCGGAGAACCAGCCTTTGATGCCGGTGCCGTTTTGCAGCGCTTTGACCCAGCGGCCGAGCATCATCAGGACGATGAGCGCGAGACTGGTGTAGCCGGCATACTGCGCCGGCACGGCGGCCTCCACGGCCGCCTGGACGGCGGGATCCACCGCCTGGGCGGCGGCGAAGCTGGAGAGTGCGACAAGGAAGAGGAGGGCGAGGAGGATGTGTTTCATGACATCACACCGCTCGTGTCAATCCGCAGATCTCGCCCACAGACGCTCGATCTTGAGCCAGGCGAGCGTGATGCGGTGCATGGCGTCACTGAGGGGATGACCGAAAGGGAGGCGCAGGAACAATGCGTCGGCCTGGTTGCGCAGGTGTCTGGCTTTGGCGAGCTGCTGGCGGGCGAGGCGTTTCATGGCGTCATTTCGCAGTGGAACTGGCCGATGCGAGGATCTTGGCGAGCTGGCGGTGCAGGTCGATCCGGTCGGCCTCGCACTTGTCGCTGCGGTCGCGCAGCCGCTGCAGTTCCTTGTCCATGGCGTCGAGGCGCTCATTGCGCTCCTTGCTCAATTCGGTGACGAGCGCCTGGTTGCCCTTCGTCTGCCACCAGACGGCGATGACCAGAATGATCGCCACCGGGCCGGTGGTGGCAATGGTTTCGAAAGCTTTGGCGGTCAAGGAGGGGTCCATACTCGAAGGTCGGATGATGAGTTACTTTCCCGCCCTCTTCTTCGGCGGCGGCGATGTTTCGGCGGCAGCGGCGGGCTGCGCAGCCGGGGCGGGTGCCTCCCAGCTTTCGGGCAGGGCCTGCAGCATCGCCTGCAGCGGCCCGGCGGCCATCTGGATGAGGTTCGGGTTGCCGGACTTGTAGGCGTCGGCGTAGGCCTGGATGGCGACGTTGAGGTGTTCGCGGGTGTATTTCATGATGCGGGATCAGGAGAGGGTGACGGTGCCGGCGGGCTGCACGGTGATGGCCTGCGGAGTGCTCCAATACTCGGCGGGCAGAAACTCCGTGGGCTGCTTGCCGACGAGCGCGGCACAGGCCGCGATGTGCTCCAGATTCGCCCGCGAAAAGGCAAAGACCAGGCCGGCGCGGTCGCCCATCGCCGCGAGGATGGCGGCGGGAGTCGCTCCTTCACGGGAGTTTGTCCACAGCGTCTCCCAGGCGGTCTTATGGACGCTGACGCGGTGTGCGATCTCGGCGTTGATGGAGTCGATGATGCTTTGCGCGGCCAATTCGGCGGCGGTGGGCTTGGACTTGGGAATGTCGATGAGTTGCATGAAATTAGGAACTGGAGTCGGTGATGAGGCCGAGATTGGCGAGGGCGGTGAGCAGGCTGGCCAGCGCGGCATTCGAGGCCGCAGATCCGGTGACCTCGGGCTTTGCGACGGCGCTCGCACCAAAGAAGCCCAGCTCGCCCGCCGCGCCGATTTTGATCCGCGCGACGCCGCCGGTGATGAGGTCCATCGCTCGCGAGCTGCCGCCGCCGCTACCCACATCGGTGCCGAGGCGGAGCGTGTTCGCGGTGGTTTTCCAATCCATGACGCCAGCTTCCCAGTTGGTCGCGCTGGTGTAGGTGTTGGCGACGTGGAATGCCGTGGCCGTGGTGCCCGAACGAAGAATGATGTTCTGCGCGGCCAGGCGGTAAAGACTCACTTCGGCGCTGGCGCTGTAGCTGGTGGTCGCGCTCCAATGCAGCCCGGTCGTGGCATCAAATTGCAGGCCTCGATCATACATCGCTGCGGTTAATTGGTCATTGGCCCGAAAGATAATATGAGTTCCGCTCTGCCCCGCGATCGCGTTGTATCTGTCCTGAAATTCGAGGTATTGCACTTGACACGCAAGGCCCCCAAAATAGTTACGGAACCCCCCCCGCGTCGCCCCGCCGCTTTTGATTTCATGAAACCAGCTCGTATTGGTCAACCCGTTGGAGGATGACGTGTCAGTGATGTCAGTGACGATCGCTGAAAACGCCGTTCCTCCTGTGCCCCCGGTGCCGTTCCAGGTTTGTGAAATCGTAAGGCCGGGCGCACTCGAAGCGATGGTCCCCGCCGCTGCCGTCAATGCGGAGAGCGCACCGGATGTTAACACAATGCCGGTCATCTCGCCGACGACATCGCCGTTGTTGTAGAGGATGCGCCCGCTCGTTCCGCCGGTGATGGCGGTGCTGCCGATGGTGAGTCCGCCGCCTCCGGCTGCCTGCCAGGTGCCGTCACCGCGCAGGAAGGTGGTGGCGTCGGCGGTGCCGGTGCCGAGCCTCGCGGTCGGCACCGTGCCGCTGGCCAAGGCGCTTGCATTGAGCGCAGTCAAAGACGCTCCGCTGCCATTGCTGAGGAGGAGCGTGCCGGCGGCGTCGGGCAGTGTCCACACATGACTGCCGGACGGGGACGCGGGCGGCGAGAGAAACACGGCCGTGCCGCCGCCGTTGAGGTTGACCCAGGCGATCTCATTCGGCTGGAGGGCTGCGTAACGGGTCAGGTGCGCGGGATTGAAAACGTAGGCCGCCGTCGCGCTGCGGAGGGAGCCGTCCGCGCCAAAAATTGCGAGCTTGCCGTTGTCACTCGCTCCATTGCCGCCGGTGGTGGTGGACAGCCAGGAGAGCGTTCCGCTGCCGTTGTTACGCAGGACGCCTGCGGCATTGGTGGGCGGCGTCCAGGCAGCCCATGCCGTGAGGTCGGCATCGAGCGGCTGGTAGGCGGCGGCGGCCGCTGCCGCCGTGATCGCATCCGTGATGCCGTAGCCTGCGAGCGTGGTCGGCACTCCGGTGATCGTGCTCCAGGCCTGCGTGCCGGTGTGGTTCGCACGCGCCAGCGGATCGGTGGCGAGCTTATTCAGAGCCAGTGTGCCAACGCCGATGATCGGCTCGTAGGTGCTGGCGGCGAGAGCGGCCGTGATGGCATCCGTGATGCCGTAGCCTGCGAGCGTGGTCGGCGTGCCGCCGATCTGCGCGAAGGAGACCTGGTGCGGATTGCCGAGGTCCGCGACGTGCGCGGCGATGGCGGCAGCATTCGCCTCGCTGTCCTCGCCGTCGAAGGTCATGGTTTGCAACGCGTCATCAATGGTGCGCGTGAGATTCGCACCGGCGAGGACGCGGGCTTTGAGCGTCGTCCAGCTCGTGTTCAGCGTGGCTTCAGGGGCGGGTGTCTCCGGACGGAAGAAGTTGTTGAGAAAATAGATGGGGCCGCCGATGCAGCCCTTTTCGCCGTCGCGCTCAAAACGGAACTCGTAGCGCAGCTCGACGGGTGCGGTGGGATCGGCGGCGGCATCGAGAACGGCGCGGAGCTGCACAGAGTCGGCGGGGTTCCACTCGAATTCATACTGCGGCTCGTCGGCATCGTCGTCATTCAGGACGGCGGTGGAATCGATCAGGCTGGCCTCGCCACTGGCGGAGGCTTTGGAGAGTATGAGGAACTCGGCCGTGTCCTCATCGACGGTCACGAGCGCATCGCCGACGAAGCATTTCGCGATGATCTTGAGGTGCGTCAGGAGCTTGCCGCCGAGCGCAGGCGGCGCGGCGCCGGTGAGGGCGGCCTGCGCACGCTGGTTGACGACGTCGAAGAAGGCGGTGTGAGTCACGCGCATGCGCGTGTGTCAAAATATCTGAACAGGCTGGCAGCCTGTCACACGGTTTCCCAAAGCACGAAGTCGCCATCCCACTCGCCATTGGCCACGCCTGCGTCAGTCGGCGTTCCCAGCGGCCAGGTGTGGTCAGGCTCGTCGCCGGTGAGAATAATGCTCTCGTCGGTGCTGGTGGTGACGAACGTGTTTTTGTCCTGCGTGAAATGCTTCCAGGTGATTTTTACCGGCACAAATACGTCGGAGAGCAGGACCGTAAGAGCGCCGAGATTGGTCGTGAAATCGAAGGTGTAGAGGTGGTCGATTTTGACGAATCCCTGCTGCAGGTAGCCGAGGGTCGGTGGCGAATAATCGGGCGAGAGATCGAGCGGGAGCCATGACTCCTTATCCTCCTCCTCTTCATCGGCGGGATCCAGCGTGGCGCGGAGCCGGAAGCGCAGGCCCGGCGGATATTGGGTAACTGGAGGATCGCAGGTGGGCATGGGTCATCCTCCGGGGAGCCAGTCATACGTTCCCGTGCCGGTCCCTAGCCCGTTGTCACGCACGAAAAGCAGCAGGTTGTATTTTCGCGACTGGTTGAACAGTGCTCCTTCATACCAGCGCCAGAGTTCGAGGTAGCGATTGTCACTGGTGCTGGACGGGACCGACGTGCCGACCTTGATCTTGGCTGTCTCGACAGTGAAACCGGTGATAAATCCCTGTTCATTTTCGACCGGCGTGCCGACGACCTCGAGGTAGCCGATGTAGAGATCATCATCGGGAATCGCGAGTGTCGGCTTCTCCAAAATATCGGTGTCCGTCTCAGTGACGGCGTCTTCGAGAGTGACGAGAAAATCGTTGTTGAAGCGTCCGACGTTGAGCCGCACGAGGTCGTTTCCCTCTCCGTCGTTTTCCACAAAAACCGGCGTCCATGCGTATTCGCAGGCGGCTGCAGCGGCTGCGCCGGAGCCTACTTCAAAGGTGAGGCCATCGGCACTGGCCTGGCTGCGGGTGGCTCCCACCACTTCGATCTGGATGCCGGTGGCTTTGGCGAAGCGCTCGATAAATTTCTCGACCGTCATGCGCCAAGGCACGAGCCCCCTGGGCCAGCGTGGTGCGCGGAGTCGCGGCGTGGACTGTGCCTGGCTGGCCATGTCAGTTCGCGGTGGCGACGTGCGCCTCGGCGGGCGTGAGTGATTCCGGCGTTTCGAGCACCAGCGTGAAGAACACGAGGTCCATGACGATGTGCTTGTCGTCGCCGGCGATGGCGACGGATTTGGCATCGCGCAGGCCGCTCATGTTGACCGGCCAGACTTTCAGCCAGGCGGCGCGGACGGCGGGGCCGTCGCCGGCCAGAGCCTTGATGACCTCGGGATCCACACCGGGGATGCGCATGGCCACGCGGACGGTGAACGGCCTGTCACGGATGGTCTGATGCTTGACGTAGGGCTTCTTGTCGCCTTCGAGCGCGGGGCCCAGGAGATGGCTGACGAAGGCGCGGAGATCGGTTTCGAATTGGTCGGGAGTCATGGTGGGTATGCGTGATGCGTGATGCGTGATGTGTTAGCGGATCATGACGGGCCAGATGTAGCGATAGACGAGCTGGTAACTCATGGCGGAGATCTGGCTGTTGAGCGTGGCGGCATGCGGCGCGGCGACGAGCGTCCAGCCGTAGTGATAGTTGTAGGTCAGGCGGTCCTCGTCACCGGTGAGCACGAGCGAGGCGATGGACGGCGCGGACGGCGGCGTGGCGAAGCCGGGCACGGAGGATGTCGGCAGGGTGCCGCTGCCGACGAGGTAGGTGTCCGTGACAGCAATCTCCGGGAGATGGAAATTCGTGTAGAGCGGCGTCGAAGGCCAGCCGCCGGGAAGATCGACGGTCATTTTGTCACCGGAACTGAACTGCTGGCCGTTCACCGTGATCATGCGGTGGAACGGCTTGTCCTCTTCCAGTCCGCGATAGGACGCGCTTGCCGTCTTCCAGTCGGTGTTTTCGTCTTCCACCACCAGCTCGGAGAGGAACAAGGTGGGATGCTGCGGATGCGACGCCCCGAGCGCGAACTCGGCGGCGATGACCTCGCCCGCCGTCATGTCGCTGGTGATGTCCACCGTGTTCGTGCCGGCGATGGCATCCGCATTCGTCGGGTGCAGGGTGCCGGTGGTGGTGGAGATGCGCCTCCAAAAATAGATGGTGCCCAGAGAGGTCGCGGACTGCGGTGTGAGGCCCGCTCCGCCGCTGATGCGGGCAAAGACAAGCCTCTGCCCGGTGAGGAAGCCGTTCGCGTCGGCGGTGCTGACGATGTTCGTGGAGGCTGCCGCCGTACAGGCACGCCAGTCGGCATGCCATGACAGATAGCGCACGCTGCGCTCATCCCAGCCGCTTTCCAATGTGCGGCGCTTCCCCCGGCTGAGGATCTTCGTGGGCTGCGTGCCACGGGCGTCGCCGAGGCTGGTGGCGTCCGCCTCCCATACCTGCCGCCCCGACTCCCCAAAGGGACCGGTCACGCGCAGCTCGTCGATGATGCAGCCAGTGAGATCGGGATGCGGATCCCCTTCCTTCAGCGTGTCCGCCGCCGGCATGCGCCAGGAGTCCTCGACGCGATCCACGTCCCGCCGGCTGTGCGTGATCTGACGCGTGTCCACGCGCTGCAGCGTGGCGGTGATTCCGTGAGTGATGAAGTAGGCTGGGGGCACGGTGTGAGAGAGGGTGATCAGCCGAAGAAGCCGCGCTCGCTGAGGTTGATCAGTTTTTGCAGCTCGGAGACGACGGCGCCGGCACCGACGGCCGCCGGCGCGTTTTGCTTCGCGGCGTTCTCGGCATGCGTTGTCTTGAGGGACGGGCTGTCGCTAAAAGCGTTTCGGTTGTAGTAATCGGAGGGCTTCCCTCCGAGCTGCCCGGCGTTTCCCATCTGTAGATTCCAGAACCCGCTGAGGCCGCCGTTCTTGGTGAGCGGCCCGCCTTTGGAGAGCGGACCCGTGCGCGTGGACAGAGGTCCGGACGGGCGGCCAGAGAGTCCGTTACGCCCCTCCGGATCGGTGTCGAACTGCGGATTGCGGGTGATCTTCCGGCGCTTTCCATCGGCGCGGTCCTCCAGGTCGGCCATCCGGATCGCCAGGGCCATGGCCTCGCGTTTGCCGAGGCCGTTCTGCTCCTCCAGCCGGGCGGCACGCTCCATGATGCGTGACTGGCGCTCGATCTGCTCGACCTCGCGGGTGCGGCCTGCGGCCTTGGCCTGCAGCAGTTTGTATTCCTGCATGGTGCCCAGGACGGCGGCCTTGCGCGTCGCATTGGCCGCGCTGGCCTGCTCGGCGGCACGCTTCGCGGCCTCAGCCTCGCGCTGCTTTTCGTTGGCTAGCTGGCGTTGCGAATTGAGGATCTGCGTCTGCATGGAGACACGACGGGACTCGGCATCGACGATGGCCTGCGCATCGAGCTTCGCCGCGCCCTTGAGACGGTTCTCTTCCGCGAGCGCCTTCTGCGCATCGACGCTCATGATGGCGATGCGTTGAGCGAGCGTCATCTGGTCGAGCGCGGCGTCCTTCTTTTGCTCGTCGAGGCGTTGCTGCGCGGCGGCGATCCTGTCCATCTCCGCTTGTTTTTGTTTCGCGACCTCCGCGTCGGCTTTCTGCTGCTCGGCGGCGAATTTGGCGCGGACGTTGTCCTGCAGCTTGCCGCGAATCTCTTCCGGCGCGGAGTCGAGCTTGGAGAGCTCGCGGCGCATGGCGATCTCGCGTTCGAGCTTGTCGGCCTCGGCATCGCGGCCGGAGGCGCGGGCTTGGGCGATGCGCAGCTCCTCTTCTGCCGTGCGCACGATTTGATCCATCAGGTCTTTGCGACCCTGCTCATTCTTCGCGGCGAGATCGGCGGCGACATCGCGCTTCTCGTCGTAGCTGCTGATGCGTTTGCCGTTCTCAAAGCGGGACGGTGAGAAAAAGCGGGCGGTGGATTCCCAGAGGCCCGTGCCCGTGCGACCGGCGGCGTCCTTGTTCATCTCGTCGGCCTTGGCTTTCATCTTCTCCATGCCGTCGATCATCTCCATGATGCCGCCGACCTTGAGATGTCGCAGCTCCTTGTCGAAGCCCGCCGCTTCCGTCTTGAGCGCCTGCATCGCTTCGATGCCCTTTTGCTGGACGCTGTAAAACAGGCCGCCGACAGCGACGAGGCCGCCGACGATCATGCCGCCAGGCCCGAAGATCGAGAGCAACTGCGAGCCCTGCTGCGCGATGATGGTGCTCATGCGCGTGCCCATCTGCATCTGGACGGCGATGTCCTGCATCTGCATGGAGGCCATGCCGATGTTCATGTTGCGGCCGCCTCACCTTAAGAATCAGGTAGTAGTGGTCGTCGGGTGCGAGGTCGTTGCCGGGAAAAACTACAGGAACCGGGCCGAATTGTGTGAGCACAGTTGCTTCGATTTGCAGGTCAAATGTATCCGGAATATTAGCGTTTGTCGGGGTGCCATGCATCAAAATGCAGCCCAGCGTAGCCGGGTTGAAAACACAGTTGGGCGGGTCGCAGGTATAGGTCAGTCCAACCGGATAATTCCCGATGCCATCCATCGTAGGGATGCTTACATTGGTGATCGGCACGGTGATGTTCATGAACGTGATCGTCGTCGGGACATTGATGGTGACCGATTGGTTGTACGGCTCGTCAACGCAGGCCAATGCCAGGTTGTAAAAAGCCGAGTCGGGCGACCAGGGCGCCGGCGACAATAATCCGCCTGTGACCAGGATGTTCGAGTCGCGCACGCAGGTCTGCGCTTGTGCCAGGTTAAAAATGATCGAAGAAAACAGGAAAAGCAGAAGTAGTGCTTTTTTCATAGGTGTAAGCGTTAGTAAGCAGAATGGTTAGTGTATGGTATGTTGGAAAACTTAGCACGCCGAAGTTCCGGCATTTTCCGGATTTATCAGAAAAATAAGTCGGATTAACGATTGGTTTGGCAGGGTGTGGAGGAATACGAAAAAAAATGAGGAACGGGCCTTGCAGCCGGTTCCTCGTTTTGTCCCTGAAATAAAAAACTGCAATTGGCGGTTGCTCAACGTTTTACCGCGTCTACGATAGATTTGAAGGTAGCCGGGTGGTTGAGCGCCAGGTCGGCCAGCGCTTTGCGGTTGAGGCTGATGCCTTTTTGGCCGAGTGCATGGATGAAGCGGCTGTAGCTCATGCCTTCCATGCGGGTAGCAGCGTTAATACGCGCGATCCACAGGCGGCGATAAATGCGTTTTTTGTTTTTCCGGTCGCGGAAGGCATACTGCCAGCCTTTTTCAAGCGTGTTTTTGGCGACGGTGTAAACTTTGGAACGGGCGCCGAAATAACCGCGGGCGGCTTTCATGATTTTTTTCCGGCGGGCGCGGCTGGCCGGGTTGTTGGTTGCTCTTGGCATGTGTGATTTTTTAGTGCAACGCCGGGATTTTCATTGTTTGCCTTGCTGCTGCAAGGGGTTTGTTGAAAACGCTTTTACCGGAGTCCTCGTTAAAAAATGTGTTTAAAAAATCCAGCCCTTTTGGCTGGCGTGCATGGCCCGGCAACGCTGCATTCTAATCGCGGTTGCCCGGCAGCAATACGGCTGCTTAAATGACCAGCATCCGCTCAATGCGAGCGTGTTCGCTTTTGTCGACGATGACGCTGCCGTTCAGGTGGCGCTTGGCTTTTTTCGTCTTGGCGCGAAGGATGTGGCGCATTCCGGCGCGATTGCGTTTGATTTTCCCAGAGCCGGTCACCTTGAAACGCTTCTTGGCGCCGGAGTGGGTTTTCATTTTCGGCATGGCAAAAATGTGTTTTTTTGAAAAATGGAGCGCAAAGGTAAGATGCCCGGGCTGAAATGTTGTCAATGTGATCAATTTTTTTCGAGCGGACCGAAGGGTGGGACATCCCGGTAAAATTGATCACATTGAACTGGCGGGCACTTATTTTTTGGGCGATTTCTTTGGCGCAATGATCACCATCATCCGCCGGCCGTCCATACGGGGGAGCTGTTCGGGGGCGCCGTAATCTTCGAGTTCTTTCAAAAAACGGAGCAGCAGCAATTCGCCACGGTCTTTAAACACGATGGCGCGGCCGCGAAACTGAACGTAGGCTTTTACCTTGTTGCCGTCGGAAAGGAAATTTTTGGCGTGGCGCAGTTTGAATTCAAAATCGTGGTCGCCGGTTTCAGGTCCAAACCGGATTTCCTTCAGTTGTTGTTTAACTGCGTTGGCTTTGAGTTCTTTTTCGCGCTTCTTCTTTTGATAGAGGAATTTGTTGTAGTCGGCAATTTTGGCTACAGGCGGTTCGGCATTCGGGGAGATTTCGATGAGGTCCAGCCCCATCTCATCAGCCCAGGAAAGCAGTTGCGAGGTTCTGTAAACCCCGGTTTCCACTTTTTGGCCAGTTGCTTCCGCGATCTCGTCCAGGTTGTCCCCGACAAGGCGCAGTTCCTGAGCCCGGATTAGTTCATTGATACGGTGTTCCGCTTGTTGTTGCCGGGGGGGGAAGGGGCGCCGCCCGACTTGCGGCCGGTTGGCGCCGCCGCCGGGGCTGCTTTGCGGCCCTCCGGGACGACTTTGGGTGTTGCCCGGACGGTTTGGTGTGTTGCCGGGGCGGTTTTGATTGCTGCCGCCGCCGGGTTTAGGCGAAGAAGGTTTTAATGCCAAATTACTAGTTGTGTTTTGTTAATAAAATGCGTTCCGGAAAATGGATCCAGGCACTGGGCAAAAAAATTGGATACCCGGAATCGCTACCGAATACCCAGCGCTACCAAATTTGAAAATTACATCCACAAAAGTAAACATTAATTGCGGGAAAGGGGTTTCCCGGAAAGAAAAAAAATTTTTTGTTTTAGGTTTGCAGGATGCTTTCCGCCGCCGCCAATTAATTCCATGACCTACGCCGATATTATCCTGCCGCTTGCCCTGCCGAAACGCAGTTACACCTACAGCATCCCGGAAGAAATGCTTTCGGAGGTGCAGCCGGGCGTGCGCGTGGAAGTACCCTTCGGGAAAAGCAAACTGTACAGCGGTGTGGTAGCCAGGGTCCATTCATCGCAACCGGATTACCGGGTGAAAGCCATCCTGGCTGTGCTGGACGAAATGCCGGTTGTGGTGGAACAACAGCTGAAACTGTGGGACTGGATGGCCGGTTATTACTGCTGCACGCTGGGCGAAGTGATGAGCGCGGCGCTGCCCGGGCACCTCAAACTGACCAGCGAAACCAAACTGGTGCAAAACCCCGGCTACGGCGACGACTTTTCCGAACTGGACAACGATGAGTACCTGCTCGCCGAGGCGCTGCATATCCAGAACGAGATCACGATTGATGATGCGCGGAAAATACTGAACAAAAAAACGGTTTTTCCGGTCGTGCAACGCCTGCTGCTCAAAGGCGTACTTTCCCTCCGGGAGGATTTACAGGAAAAATACCGGCCCAAAAAAGTGCTGGCCGTACGCCTGGCCGAACCCTACCGCTCCGACCAGGAACTGCTGCGCCCGGTGCTCGACGAACTGGAAAAAGCCGAACGGCAACTCGAAACCCTGCTCGCCTTCCTGCACCTGAGCCGCAGCCGTCCCTGGGTACGCCGGCAGGAGGTGCTCGACAAAGCCGGCGTTTCGGAGTCACCCCTCAAAACGCTGGTTAAAAATAATATTCTCGAATTGTACGAGCGGGAAATCAGCCGCATTGCCGGGTTTGAAGACGAACTGGTGGAGGCTTCCGAACTCTCGGAACAACAACGCAGGGCCCTGTCTGAAATCAATTCGGGGTTCAAACAGCACAACACCGTGCTGCTGCACGGCGTCACCGGCAGCGGCAAAACGCGGGTGTACCTCGAGTTGATGCGCGAGGTCATGCTTCAGGGTGGGCAGGTGCTGTACCTCCTGCCGGAAATTGCCCTGACCACCCAGATCATCAACCGCCTGCAACGCATTTTTGGCGCCGACGTTGCGGTTTTTCATTCCAAAATAAACTACAACGAGCGGGTGGAGGTTTGGCGCGCGGTCACAACGGGCAAGCCGGTGATCCTCTCGGCGCGCTCGGGACTGTTCCTGCCTTTTCAAAATCTGCAACTGGTCATCGTAGACGAGGAACACGATCCTTCGTTCAAGCAGTACGACCCGGCGCCCCGCTACAATGCCCGCGACACGGCTGTTTTTTTGGCCGGCCTGTACGGCGCCAAGGTGCTGCTCGGTACGGCCACCCCCGCCGTGGAAAGCTATTTTAATGCCAAAAAAGGCAAATACGGCCTGGTGGAAATGCCGGAGCGTTTCGGGGGGTTGCAGCTCCCCGAAATCCGCCAGATCGACCTGCGCGAGCAACACAAAACCCGGCAAATGAAAAGCATTTTTTCCCCGGTATTGCTCGAAGGGCTCCAGCAGGCGCTCGACCGGGGCGAGCAGGCCATCCTTTTCCAAAACCGGCGCGGCTATTCTCCCATTTTGGAGTGCCAAACCTGCGGCTGGACGGCCCAATGCCGCCACTGCGACGTGAGCCTGACTTACCACAAACACACCAACCGCCTGCGCTGCCACTACTGCGGCTACCAGGAGCCGGTGCCCGCCGTTTGCCCGGCTTGCGAAAGCGGGAAAGTCACCCTGCTGGGTTTTGGCACCGAAAAAATTGAAGACGAACTCAAACTGTTTTTGCCGCAGGCACGCATCGGCCGGCTCGACCTCGATACCGCCGGTACCAAAAACAACCTGATCGCTATCCTGAACGATTTTGAGGAAAAACGCGTCGATATTCTGGTCGGCACCCAAATGGTAACCAAGGGCCTCGACTTTGAAAATGTGGGTATCGTGGGCGTTCTGGGCGCCGACCAACTGGTGCGTTTCCCCGATTTCCGGGCAGGCGAGCGGGCCTACCAGTTACTGACCCAGGTGGCAGGTCGCGCCGGCCGCAAGCACAAGCAGGGTCTGGTGCTGGTGCAGGCC
Source organism: uncultured Prosthecobacter sp. (assembly GCA_964452755.1). Lineage (GTDB taxonomy): Bacteria > Verrucomicrobiota > Verrucomicrobiia > Verrucomicrobiales > Verrucomicrobiaceae > Prosthecobacter. Next base: position 155,023 of record CAYVQY010000010.1, read on the forward strand.
TGGAATCCGTCGCACCCGGTGTTGCAGGAGGTGCAGCGCGGCGATTTTGCCGGATTTATGCAGCGCGAACTGACCGAGCGGCGCGATTTTCAGTACCCGCCGTTCAACCGGCTCATTCACATTCGCCTGCAGCACAAGGACGACAAAATTGTCTATCTCGCCGCCGACATGTTTGCCAAACTCCTGCGTCAGCCCATGGGCAAACGCGTGCTTGGCCCCGTGCAGCCGTCCGTTCCCCGCGTGCGCAGCTATTACCTCCAGGAGATCCTGCTCAAACTTGAAAAGGACGCCAAGGTGATCCGGGCGACGAAGGACCTGATCCGCAAGGCGATTGAGACGGTAACCGCCAAGCCGGGATGGGGGCAGTTGCGGGTGGCCGTGGATGTGGACCCGGTGTGAGCCGGAAAGGAGGGTGACATTCCCATGCTCGCCACGTTCCCGAGGCATGTAAAACGTTAAGTGAGAAGTTTGCCCCAGGGCCGTCTCAGATTTAGATGCGTTTGCCCTTCCCTCAGCCCTTCCCCACCAACTCCCGGTAATCGACCAAACTCTGCGCCACAATCTTCCGCGCCACCGCCGCATTTTGGAACTCCTCCACCTGCACGGTTTTCTTTTCCAGTTTTTTATAGTCTTCAAAAAAGTTGCGCAGTTCGAGGAAGAAGTGCTCGGGCAATTCGGAGATGTCGTTGATGTGGTTGACGCTCATGTCGTGCTCGGCCACGGCGATGATCTTGTCGTCCATTTCGCCCTGGTCGATCATTTGCATCACGCCGATTACTTTGGCAGAAACCAGGCAGAGCGGTACGAGCGTGATCTGGCTGAGCACCAGGATGTCGAGCGGGTCGCGGTCGCCGCAATAGGACTGCGGGATGAAGCCGTAGTTGGCCGGGTAATAGACCGAGGAGAAGAGCACCCGGTCGAGTTTGAGCAGGCCGGACTCCTTGTCGAGTTCGTATTTGGCGCGCGAGTGGCGCGGGATTTCGATGATGGCGTTTACGATGTCCGGCGCATTCGGGCCGGGCGAAACATTGTGCCAGGGATGGGTAGCGGCAGTGGGCATGTGTTTTTTTTTTTTGCGCAAAGTTAGACTACTTTTCAGCACAGCGGCACCCCGGCGGCGGGTGCATTTCAACTTGTCGCGTCCTGCCTTACGCCAACCCCACCCCCGCCCCTCCCCAAGGGGGAGGGGAGCCGTAGAGTAGGTCTAAGTGGTTGATTTTTAACCACAAAACTAATTTGCCGCGTCTCCCCTCCCCCTTGGGGAGGGGCGGGGGTGGGGTTGACACGCGAAAGTGCGACAATTTGAAATGCCCCCCCGGCGACAAACTTGTGACAGCTTTACAGTTGCTCCAAACGTTCCAAAACCTGGCCCCTGTACCCCTTGCTCAGGGGAATGGATTTGCCTTTGATCTGAATGAAATTTTCCTGTAAATCGACGCTTTGGATTTGGTTCAGGTTGATCAAAAAACTGCGATGCGTGCGGGCAAACTGCCGTACGGGCAGTTTTTCTTCCAATTGGCTCAGTGCCATTCGAACGACAAACCTGCGCCCGGCGGTGGTGTACAGTTCCGAATACCGGTCGTCGGCTTCGGCATACAGGATTTCATCGAAGCGCACCTTTTCCAGTTTTTCCCGCACTTTGATAAACAGGCAATCCCGCAAGACCAGGTCATTTGATTCAAACGTTGTTTCAGTGCTTTGGGCCATTTGCGCAACAGCCAATTCGATGCTGCGCTGCAGTTGCAATTCGTCGAAGGGTTTTATGATAAAGGCTGCCGGATGGGTTTGCTGCGCCCGGGCGAAGGTTTCATCGTCTTGCAGGGAAGTGATGAACACGACCGGAACGGCCCGGACCCGGTTGGCTCGTGCAGCCAGTTCAATACCATCCACTTCGCCGGCCAGATTGATGTCGAGCAGCAACAGGTCGGGCTTTTTCCGGTGGAAACAATCCAGCGCGTCAAAGGCATTGTCGAATACCCCGGCCACCGCGTAGCCCATGCGTTCCATGAGCATTTCGAGTTTGCCGGCGTACAGCGGTTCATCTTCAACAATCAGGATTTTCATGCTTGGTAAAAGTCGGGTAATTGATTCAATCTGAAACTATGTAACTCAAGTTGTGACCAACTCTTCCGGAGACAGATTTTTTTTTATTTTTTGGACAGGATCGACATGATTTTGCAGGATTAATTGGCATAGGCCAATTAATCCTGTTTTTTCCTGTTAATCTTGTCTATTCTATTTTATGGTCACAACTTGGGTTATGCAGTTATCAATGGCAGGGAAAATTCCACGCTCGCTCCGCGTCCTTTCGTGCTGAACACCCGAAGCAAACCCTTGTTCATCTCCACCAGTTCTTTACAAAGTACAAGTCCCAGTCCGGCACCTTTTTCGCCGGCGGTACCGCGCTCCGGGCGTTTTTCCAGGCTGAACAGTTTATCCAGTTTTTCGGCGGCAATACCCGTGCCGGTATCATTGACCGTGATAAAAACGTTGTTGTCGCGTTGTGTGCAGCCCACCGTCACCACACCGTTCTGCCCGCTTGGAGTAAACTTGATGGCATTCCCGATCAGGTTTCGGAGGATAGCCTGCAGGGCATTGGGGTCGGCCTGCACGAGCAGGTTTTCAGGCACCTGGCTTTCCAGGCGTATGCCTTTGGCAGTAGCGGCGTGCTCGTACACCTCAAAATTTTCAGCGACAACCGTTCCGATAGCCACCGGTTCCGGGTGGTAGGGGATCATGCCGCGGTTGAGCAGCGCCCAGGAAAGCAGGTTGTCCAGCAATGCACTCAAACTGGCAGCGCTTCGGCTGAGCAGGTCGCTGATCTGATGCAGTTTGGGCAAATTGCCTTTTTCGAGGTAAAAATTTAACTGCTCGCCAACACTCTGAAATGCGGTGAGCGGACTGCGCAGGTCGTGGGCGATGATGCTGAAAAATTTATCCTTGGTTTGGTTGAGTTGGGCCAACTGGATGTTTTGTGTATTGAGCTGGTTTTTCGCTACGCGCAGTTTCCAGAAAAAATAGGCGCCGGCGACGAGCAAGGCGAGCAGGGTAAGCCCCAAGGCGAGATAGAGGCGGTTTTGAGTGGCGAGCAACCGGGCTTCATGTTCGGCGTGTACTTTTTCGGCTTCTACTTCTTCCACGTTTTGTTTTACGCGCTCCTCGGCGAGCCGTCGGCGAAGGTCCTCGGTTTTGACACTGTCGAGGTAGGTCGAGCTTTGTTCAAAGTGCAACAGTGCATTTGCAAAATCAGCCTGTTGTTTGTACCCCCGGTACAACAATTGATGGGCATTGGCAATGGCAATTTTGGAATGTGTTTTTTCAAAAAACGCCAGGCCCTCGACGGCTGCTTCGAGCGCCTGCCTCGCTTGTCCGGCGCGGAGGTGTATTTCGGCCAATTCGGCATACGCCTCGCCGCATTCCTGAAGCATTCCTTTTTGTGCATACCATGTTGCCGCGCCGTTGTACAAGGCAGCAGCTGTTTCCAGATTTCCCTGGTTTTCTTTCACTTTGCCAAGCGTCAACCGGATGCGATTGGTCGCTACGGTGTCTTTGGTTGCTTCCAACTTGCGGAGCAGGTCCTGCAAGCCGGCTTCGGCTTGGGCTGCCAGGTTGCGCTCAAGGAGCGGTGGCGTCATGTCTTCCCATACGCCGGTCAGGATGTAAGGATTTTTCATTTTGATACCGATGGCCAGGGCTTTGTTGTAGTTCACCAGGGCCTGGTCGGCGTCTTTCATGGCGTAAAAAATGCGGCCGCGCAATTTATAGAATTCAATGTCTGCATCCGGGTTGGCCAGCAGGTGGTTCAGCGTATCGAGTTGTTGCGTGAGTCGGAGTGCTGTTTCCAGGTTGCCGAGCCGGAGGTTCCAGTCGCAAATATTGTGCAGCGCCACAACCTGGCGATACGGTTCCCGGCTTTCCCGGGCGAGTTTCAGCGATAGTTCTCCTAGTTTCAGTGCTTTTTGGTTGTCGCCCATTTTGGCATAAACGAGGGACAATTGCGTGAGGGCAAAAAATTCGCCGGCGGGAATGTTCAGTTGCCGGTACAGTTCCAGTCCGCGGTTGCAAAAGGCCAGCGCTTTGTCGAATTCACCGGTATTCCGCAAATTACTGCCCAGCCGGGCATACTGCGCGGCCAGGAAGGCGGGTTCGCGCCCGGTCTTTTCGCTGATCGCTATGGCACGTTCCCGGGAGGCATTGCATTCCTGATGTTTTCCCTCAAAAAAATAGCAAAACCCTTTTTCAAACAGCGCATCGGAAAGCAACAGGCTGTCCCGCGATTGCCCGGCCAGTTGAATTGCCTGGTCGCATGCACGGTGCGCTGCATCATAGTTGAAATCCTTTCGGTAGAGCCCACTTTGCGCCAGCCATGCCTGTACCCTGCCTTCGGTGAACCGCAGATCCTTGGCCAATTGTGCAGCTGTTTTTGCGGTAGCCAACGCCTGTTCCAGATTGCCCGATTCCTGTGCTCTGGCCAACGCCAGGAGCGTGGCGACTTTTTCCTCGCCCGGTGGCAGGGTGGCAGCGCGTTGTTGGAGGCTGTCTGTGTTGGAGGTCTGGGCAAGGGCGATTGGCAAGGCAAATACCCAGAAATGAAGTGACGTAAGTACCCGCAGCATCTATACCTGATTTTAAGGCTAAGATACAAATGGGGGTATCCATTCGCACACAAAATTCCGGCCATTCACTGCAGAAAACAGTGCGCTCACAGCCAAAGTGGAGAAAAAATGGGAAGGTAGCGGCTACTTTCAGGTAATTGTTCACAAAAAAAATAGCCATTACTGTGATGAAAACTCTTCGTTTTGTCAGCACCTCACTTGTTTGTTTATGCTTCATTGCAACCGGCCTGAATGCGCAGGCTACCCTGAGTTTTCAGGGCATTTTGAAAAAATCCAACGGTATTGCTGTCGACGACGGCAACTACTCCATTACGTTCAGTTTGTACACCGCTGAAACAGGCGGCACGCCGGTCTGGACGGAGAATCAGAGCGACGTCGATGTCACCAGCGGTATTTACTCCGTGTTGCTCGGCTCGATCAATCCGTTGTCCAATGTTTCCTTCGACCAGATTTATTTCCTGGGCATTAAAGTCGGTGGTTCGGAACTCACGCCGCGATTTAAGCTGACCTCCTCGCCCTATGCCCTGGCGCTTATCGGGGGCTCCAACATCTTCCCGGGCGCCGGCACCGTGAAAGCCGATGAACTGGTGGTGAAAGGAAAAATGGTGGTGGGCGGCGCCACGGCCGTGTCGCCTACGCATACCCTGCAGGTTACCGGCGGCTATTTGGCTCGTGGCGGCGCTCCGGGCGCCAACGGTGCATCCAACAACGGCTACGCTTTCGAAGGCAACAACGGCGACAAAGACAGCGGCTTGTTCTCCACCGGCGACGGTGTGGTGTCGCTGTTTGTCAACAATACCGAACGCCTGAAAGCCACCGGAACCGGTGTGGATGTGACTGGCAACCAGAGCGTTTCGGGCAGTTTGTCGGCCGGGAATCTGAACCTTGGCCCCAATGGAAAAGTCGTGTACGACGGTGGCCTGAACGACTGGCGCCTGGTGGATGTGTCCGACTTTTCCAGCGGTACGGACGGCTGGGTGGCTTATGATATTGGCAATCCCTGGGGGACCTCCTTGATTCAGCAATCCGCAGGTACAAAGACTATAAACAATCCATTTATTCAGGACAAAGTGCTGGAGGCCACCACGCCGATAAATATTAGTAATCGCAGCCTGTTGAAAAAACAATTTGACTTTACCGGCAAACCACACTCCGAGATTAAGATCGAGTTCACCTACTATTTTTTGGGCACCTGGGATGGTGAATGGGGATTTGGTGGTTTTCAGCAGAATCTTAACGAGCCACTGACCGGAGCGTGGAGCCAAGTCAGTTCGACTTTTGGGATATTCAACCCCCTCTCCCTGAACTTTCGCGATAATTACGCACAGGGCGAAATGGTAGCCCAATACAGTGGCGATAAAATCTGGGTGGCTTTTGGCAGCACGCTTGCTGAAAATGCTGCCAACGAAAATTATGCCGTAGGCAATATCAAAGTCTGGATACGATAACCCCCGCTTGTTTCCATTTGAATTTTATCACGCAAAAAAACAAGGTTATGAATCCTTTTCGCATATTCCTGCTCTTGTGGGGATGGGTGTGCATGGGGCTATCACTGCAGGCGCAAAACGTGAACTGCAGCGGCGGCACTTCCAGCGGACCTACCACCTACGTGGGCTCTGTTTTTAGAAATTACGGTAGCGTAACCAACGCTATCAACAACAAATACAGCACCACCGGCTCCCTGGGCGAGCTGTTTATCGGCGCGGGATTCGGGCCCGAATACCAAACAGCCGCCGGTTTTTACAGCCGCTTCCTTTTGCCACCCTCTGCGCCGCTGGTGCAGGCGACGGAAGGCGATTTGAAAGATCGCATCGAGATCAACTGGATCGTGGACGCGCTGAGTCCCTCTTCCGAGTTGGGTTTCAATATTTACCGCGACGGCGCTTTTATCGGCAAAGTGGACAAACAGATCCGCAAGTACGTCGACTTCAATGTGCAGGCCGGCGTTTTTTATACCTATGAAGTAGCCGGCGCCAATCCTGCCGGTGAAGGCTACCGGGGGAGTACCCTGGGCTTTCTGAATCCCAACGGCGTGGTAACCGGACAAGTCAAAACGATCAGCGGCAACCCCGTGGTTGGCGCCGGTGTCACCCTCACGCCATCCTTGGGAACTGCCCTGGCTTGCTCGCCGGACGATCAATCCTTTGTGGAGCCCAACCCTGCTCTGGACGCTATGCAGTGGACAATAACATGCTGGGTCAAGCAAGGTGAAAATAATTTTACCAGCTATTTATTAAAAAAAGTACCGGGCCAAAGCAGCGGCCTCTGGATGATGGCATCCGGTCAGAATGGCGGGGATAAAGGGCTTGCCATAGGAGTAGGCGATGGTGTAGCACCAGGGTATACTTTTATGTTCCATAAGCTCGAAAGCGACCCCGACGGCTGGCACCACGTCGCACTTGCCTTTAGCGGTTCGTCGGTGTTGTTTTACATCGACGGCAAACTGATGGACAGCCGGCCCGGTGTTTACCAGCCGGCAACCACGCAGCCCTTGCGCATGGGCGCGTTTGACGGCGGGCTTGACGATGTACGTTTTTTCAACCGCCAGCTGTCGCAAACGGAGATCAACCAGTATAAAAACCGCACGGTAAACTCCGATGCGGAAGGCCTGGTGGCCTACTGGAAATTTGACGAAGGCATTGGAACGAAGGCTTACGACCTTTCCCCAAATCGGCTGACCATGTACCTCTGCGGCTCGGAATGGACCGATGATCGCCCCGATGTGGTCAATGGCGCCGTGACCGACGAGGCCGGTTTTTACAAAATTGAGGGCGTCAACTACGCCGATGGCGCCACCTTTACTGCGGTGCCGGAAAAAATATCGTACAACAACTACGCGCTGGAGTTCAACGGGGCGCAGCAGCAATATGCCGTACTGCCCGATTCCATCCTGCTGGGCGCACCAACGGCCTCCATTGAACTGCGGCTGAATAATTTTGAATTAAGTCCGGCCACGCGCACGGTATTGGCCAAAGTGCCCGATGATTTCAGCACGGCGAATTTTAAACTTTTCCTCATCAACGGCTCCCTGTTTGTGCGCATTGGCTCGCAGGTCCAGAATTTTGGCGCCTTGGGCACGGGGTACCAGCATCTGGTATTTACAAAAACCAACAACCTCATTTCGTTGTATAAAAATGGCAACCTGGCAGGCTCGTTTGATTTTTCCGATGCTTCGCTGATTACTTCCGGTACGGAACCCTGGAGTTTGGGCGCCAGTAATGCTGCCAGCGGCTATACCGAATTTTTCAGCGGCCTGATCGACGAAGTGGCGTTTTACGACACCGTGCTTACCCAGGCGCAAATCCAATTGCATGCCGCCGAGGGTGTAAGCGCCCAAACACAGCGGCTGCAATCCTGGTTTCCGCTCAACGAAAGCATGGGCGCCGTGCTGGAAGACATTGGCCTGGCGCGCACCGGCAACGGCGCAGTACAGGGCGCAAGCTGGAGCAACGTGACCGGCATCAGCGATGAGTCGGTGCATGAATTTCAGCCCAACAAACGCCTGGTGACACTCAATGCTACGAGTACCAGTGTAGACGGTGTGGATTTTACCGACCTGAGCACGGTGCGCGTGTCCGGCTATGTGCGCTACGACGGCACGTTTTGCTACGCCGACAGCGTGGAAATTCTGGTGAACGGCCTGTCTTATTCTCCCCGGATCTTTACGAACAGCGACGGAAAATTCGTGACTGATTTTGAACCGGGCGTGACCGTCCGGCTTACGCCAAAATTTAAAAATCACAGCTTTTCGCCGGCATCCTGGGAGGTAAAAAACCTGAATGCGCCAGTGGCGGGCATTTTGTTTCGCGACATGACCAAACGGAGCCTGCGCGGCCAATTGGCCGGGGGGAAGTGCAAAAAATCGGTGATCCCGCCGGGGTTCACCGCTAAAATTGCCGTGATCACCCTCGACGAATGTTTTGCCGACACAATTCTGCTCAACAATGTGGATAATGAAAATGGCAGGTATGTGTTTGCCGGGCTGCCGCCTGTGCCACTTACCGTAGCGGTGATCGACCACGACGACCCGGATATTAAAGACTTTTTCAATCTGGACGGAGGTACGCAAACCGACCTCAGCGAAAAAAACGACACGGTCAATTTTACCTACTTCGCGCCACCGCAAGTGCAGATCGACTCTTTTTCCGTGAATAAATGCGGTTTTGTGCAAATCCCGCAATACGAATCGGCTCAGACAAACGTGCGGGTGTATGAAGATTACTACGGCGAGCAGTGTTACCTGGATACCTTCCTGCTGACCATTAACAACAACATTGCCGATGAGGATCAGTACGATACACTGATCACAACCGGCAAACATAAACTCAAGGTGTTTGGCGGCGCGCCGAATCTGACTTTTCCGCATGAAAAAATACTGCAGGTGACGGCGCTGGTGGGTGGCAAATCGGCAACCCGGACCCTGGAAGCCGTCGTAACCGGCGAACGGCCGCGGGCCTCCACCTTTGCCAGTACCACACCGGCGTTTCCGCTGCTGATTTTGCGCGACCCACCGGGCGACAACAGCTATGCCTACATCGAAAAAGGGCAGACATTTTGTAAAAACTGGAGTCTCTCAACCGTCAAGGACATCGGTGGCGGCCAGGAAAGCCGGGTATCGTTGGGGCCGAAATTTGATATCGGCGCCGGGGTCGGGCTGTGGAAGTCGCAGGAGTTTGATATCGTGGCGGAAACGCAGGAAGAGTTTACCGTATCGCGCAAACAGGTTTCGGCAACCGAACAGGAAGTATGCCTGACCACAACCGAAATTATTTCCACCTCCGATCAGGATGATGTGGTGGGCGATCAGGGCGGCGATGTGTATATGGGCGCTGCCATGAACCTCATTTTTGGCATTACCGACCTGGTGCTGTTGGACACGGCTACCTGTGCGTTCCAACTTGATACCAGCTTTATGATTCACCCGGACGGTTTTGAAACGACGTACCTGTACTCCGAGTATTTTATCAAAAACACCTTGATCCCCAACCTTGAAGCACTCAAGGATACGCTGTCGGTAAATACCTGGAAATCGTTTTTGACGCAAAACGAACAATTTAAAAAAGATGCAGTCTTCGACCGGAACCTCTCGTTTGATGCCGGGGTCAAGTATGAGTACTTTTTTCAGAAAGATTCGGCAACCACGAATTCCTTCAATTTCGACAGCACCTATACCGGAGAAATTATTGCAAAAGCCGGTGCTTTTGTCGGCGATTTGGGCGCCTATGTGGGGGCTATTTTCCGCCTGACAACGGCTGAAACCGGCACGACGGATTCAACGAAATCTTCGACTGTGAAAGTGGGCTACGTGCTGGATGACGACGATGCCGGCGACTATTTTACCGTCGATATTAAAAATGATAAAAAATATGGTACGCCGGTTTTCCAAACCCGGAGCGGGGCTTCTTCCTGTCCCTGGGAGCCGAAAACGCAGAACCGGGAGGAGGTTGACCTGGTTGTGGACAAAAACGTGGCGGTCAATGTGCCGGAAAACGGGGCCGCCGTATTCACGGTTATTCTCGGGAATATCAGCCAAAGTGCCGAAACGAGAGGCTACACCCTGCAAATGGCCAACGGCTCCAACCCGAACGGCGCGATCGTAAAAGTGAACGGGCAGCCGCTGACGCAGGGTATTTCGTATATCGTTGGTTTTGCTGTCGGGCAAATTGTGACGGTGACGGTGGAACGCGGCCCGATCGCATACGATTACACCGGCCTTGAACTGGTTTGGTATTCCGATTGTGAAGTGGCGCATGCTGCGGCAACCGGCCTTCCGATCGACCCGAGGTTTTCCAAGTCGGTCATACTGGATGTGCATTTCCTTGAGCCCTGCTCGCCGGTGGACATCAACGACCCGCAAAACGGGTTTGTGCTGACGCCGCAAGATCCGGTCGAGCTGCCCATTCGCCTGGTGGATTACAACGAAAACGACGCCGACCTGGAGTACATCCGCACGCAGTATCGCCGGGCAAATACGAACGGCGCCTGGATCAACATTGCGGAAACGCCGCGCGATTCGCTCGATCCGGTTTTTGAACGGATTAACTGGAACACTACCGGCTTGAGCGATGGGGGTTTTGAAATCCGGGCAGTTACCACGTGTTCAACCGGGTTGAACCCCGGTATTTCACACGTTATTCAGATCACCATTGAGCGTTCGCCGCCCGAACTGCTCGGCTTACCGGAACCTGCCGACGGCGTGTTGTCGCCGGGCGACGAGATCAGTATTACGTTTAACGAGGAAATCAACTGCCTGAAGGTTTTTCCGGCAGATGTGTTGGGAAACAATACCATCGGTTTGTATGACACCGAAACGGGCGATTTGATCGATGCGACAATTTCCTGCCTGAACAATAAGCTGGTGGTCGTGCCGCTGATCGCGAATCAGTTTATCGAAGGGAAAATCCTGCGCGTACAGGTGGACAATATCGAGGACCTGGCCGGGAACAACTTTGCCGGCACGGAGTGGGAATTTTTTGTAAACCGCAGTCCGCTCGTGCTGGAAGGCGGCGATCTGGATGTGACCATGTATCAGGGTGAAACCCAAATTGTGCAGCGCACGCTGCGCAATGTTGGCGGCAGCACGGCTACGTACAAAGTACTTGGCGCGCCCAACTGGGTGAAAATCAGCCCTACTACGGGTTCCTTGCAACCCGGTGGCGAGGTGGCGATCAGTTACAAGTTTGAATCCACGCTGCCGCAAGGCACGTATCGCGACACCATTTATTTTGAAAACGCACAAGGCAACGAACGCGTAATCATCAACCTGCGCGTATTGTGTCCGGCGCCTGCCTGGACCTTCAATCCGGCGGCCTTTCCGCAAACGATGACGTTCCAGGTAAAACTGGACATCGAAGGCGACCTGTCGGCCGACGAAGCGGATATCGTAGCAGCTTTCATTGACGGCGAATTGCGCGGAACGGCCAATGTCGAATTCGTGCCGGCCTTCAACGATTACCGCGCATTTCTGACGGTGTACGGCAACGACGACGACCTGGACAAACCGGTGGCCTTGTCCATTTGGGATGCCTCGGCCTGCCTGCTGTACGGGCAGATTGTAGAAACATTTGACTATGAATTCGATGGGGTAGTGGGCTCCGGGGTGGTCCCGGTAATCCTGCATACCAACAGCCTGGTACAGCGTGAAATTCCGCTGCAGACGGGTTGGAACTGGATTTCGTTCAATCTGGTGTTTCCCGACCCGGCCTTAAATCCGGCGCTGTCCACCCTGAAGCATCCGGAAAATGACCTGATCAAGGCGCAAGCGACGTTTGCAGAATACTTCGGCGCCGACTGGGTGGGGTCACTCACTGAATTGGGGAACAGGTCGATGTACCAGTTCCGCGCCGATCAACCGGATACGATCGTGATGAACGGGCTGTTGATCAATCCGGACACACTCGCCATTCCGGTAGTTGATGGCTGGAACTGGCTGGGTTATGTGCCCAACCAGGCATTGCCGCTCGATGCGGCACTGGCTTCCCTGACACCACTCAACGGCGACATTGTGAAAAGCCAGACGGCCTTCGCACAATACGTGGCGGGCACGGGCTGGATCGGTTCGCTGAAATTTATGGAACCGCCGAAGGGCTATAAGTTGAAAATCGGCAACGCGGGCAACCTGGTTTACCCCAGCAACTTCAAGGGGAATGAAGTGCTTGAAGAACGCGACGACGCACCGGTTGTAACCAATTTCTGGAATGTCGATCCGACGCAGTTCGAATACTCCATGACCCTGGTGGGCATGTTTTCGGTGTCTGGTCAAAACAGCACTGCGGATATACATGAACTCGGCGCATTTGTCGGCAACGAACTGCGTGGCTCGGCCCGGGCAATGTACGTGGAGCAGTTGGGTACCTACCTGTTTTTCCTGACGGTGTATGCCAATGACACGGGCGAGAATTTGACCTTTAAACTGTACAACAGTGCGGCGGAACAAGTTTCGGAACTGAACGAAGCAATCCCTTTTGTGCCCGACCAGCACCAGGGTAGTATCGAAGTGCCGGTGCCGTTTACGCTGGAAACCAGTAGTGTCGTTGAATCGACGGGTTTTGGTTACTTCGAGGTATTGCCCAATCCGTTCAGCGAGGTGGCAACATTGGTGTTCAACAGCAATGGTTATCAGGAAGTCCAGGTGTTCATTTCGGATGCCCTTGGCCGCTTGATCTTGCATCAAAAAGTTGATGCGGTTCCGGGCAGGAACAGCTTGCTGTGGGAGTCTAACGCAGCCGAAGCAGGGGTGTACCTTGTCCGGCTTCAATCCGGAGCGGGCTCTGTAATACGAAAAGTAGTTAAAGAGTAAACGCAGTAACCACATGAAAATGCCGGCGCCTTCCCGTATTCCCGGGAAGGCGCATTTATTTGGATATTTACCGGATGAAAGACAATTTTTCGCGCCAGGCTGCTTCCTATGCCCGCTACCGGCCTGTTTACCCGCCTGCATTGATCGATCATCTGGCTAATCTTGCCCCGGGCCGTGCGGCGGCGTGGGATTGTGCCACAGGCAATGGTCAGGTGGCCATTGCCCTGGCTGAACACTTCGAATTCGTGCTGGCTACCGACATGAGTGCGCAACAATTGCAGCATGCCCGTCCGCACCCGCGCATCCGGTATGCGCAGGAGCGGGCCGAACGCTGCTCGGCTGCAGATGAAACGTTTGACCTGATCACCGTGGCGCAGGCCGTGCACTGGTTTGACTTTGAGCCTTTTTTTGCGGAAGTGCGGCGGGTACTGCGTCCGGGCGGTGTGCTGGCGCTGATTGGTTACAGCCTGTTCACGGCCAATGATGCCGGGGTGGATACCGTAGTGCGGCATTTTTATAAAAACATCACCGGGCCGTATTGGGACGTCGAACGGCGCCACATCGATGCGGCGTACCGGACTATTCCATTTCCGCTGGAGGAGATACCGGTGCCGGAATTTTCGATGGAGTTTGACTGGACGGTGGATGATGTGCTGGGCTATTTTTCCAGTTGGTCGGCCGTGCAGCATTACATCCGGGAAAAAGGCGAAAATCCGGTCAGGTTGATCGAGCAGGCGCTGCGCGACGCCTGGGGCCCGGGCAACCGTATTGTTTCGACGGCATTGCTGCTACGCGCCGGCCGTCTTAACGAAATGCCCCCAAAATGACCCTCGAAATAAGTCACAACACATTAGCCAACTGTTCCTTGATCTTTTCCAGTTCATCTTTCATTTGGACCACCAGGCGCTGAATATTGGCATCGTAGGCTTTGGCGCCGAGGGTGTTTATTTCGCGGCCCATTTCCTGGCTGATAAAATTGAGGGTGCGGCCGCCGGAAATCTCCTTGATGTTGACTTGCTCGATGAAATATTTGCAATGTTGTTCGAGCCGGACCTTTTCCTCCGTGATGTCCATTTTTTCGAGGTAGTACAAAATCTCCTGTTCGAAGCGGTTTCCGTCGAGTTTTTCTTTGCCAAAAACCTCCTCCATGTTGTTGTTCAGGCGTTCGCGCATGCGGGTGAAGCGCTCTTTTTCGTGGGGTTCGATTTTTTGCAGGAGTTCCAAAATATTGCTGACGCGCAGTTGGAGGTCGGCCTCCAGGGCGTCGCCCTCCTGGTCGCGGAAAGCGCGTAGTTGATCCAGCGCTTCGGTAATGATGCGGCATACGGCTGCCCACTCTTCATCGTCCACTTCACCGGAGGGTGTGGAGGCTACATTGGGAATGCGCATAATTGTTTGAAGGATATCGTGTTGCGGGATGTCGAGTTCTTTGGCCAGGCGGGTCAGTTCGCGGTGATAGCCCCGGAACATCCCTTCGTTCAAGGTGACCAATGCACCGCCATCATCGCTTTGCACATCCATCAAAAGATCGATTTTGCCTCGTTCCGCATGTTGGGTTACCAGTTTACGGACCTCAATTTCTTTTTCTTTATAATCGCCGGGAAGGCGCATTTTTAAGTCGGTGAGTCTGGAATTCAGCGTTCGGATTTCGACCGAAATGGTTTTGCCGTTGAAGTGGCCGGAAGCGCGGCCGTAGCCGGTCATGGAAAGCAGCATAATCTGTTTGTAGTATCTGGATGAGCTGGAAAATTGGCCGGTAAAGGTAGATAAATTCATTCCGGTGAAAATTGAAGAAATATATTTTTGCTAAAAAGTAGTATAAAGTTCTGATTTAGAGTAAGTTTGCCTTCGAACCTGTGATGACGCCCAAACAAGATCCACTGGATTTTATTTTGATTTTCAATCAAATACGAGCCTGAAAAATTCAGATAAAAGTTTGCGTGCCTGAAAATTTGTACGATCTTTGCGACTCGTTTTCCGAAGCGCCTTCTTTTTTTCTATAACTTGTTCAAAATCAACAAAATAAAACATGAGAAAGGCTGACCTTGTGAATGCCATTTCCGAGAAAACGGGCGTCGCAAAAGTTGACGTATTGGTTTCCCTCGAAGCGCTGTTCAAAGAAATTAAAACAACCCTGCAAAGCGGCGAGAATGTGTATGTGCGCGGTTTCGGCAGTTTTATAATTAAAAAACGCGCAAAAAAAATTGGCCGCCACATCAAAAAAGGAAAAGCCATTGAAATTCCGGAACACTTTATTCCGTCGTTCAAACCGGCAAAAGTGTTTGTGGAGCAAGTTAAGAAGAATGTTTCGACGCTTCCATCCGTGGAAAATGATGACTAACCCATTGTTTCAGCCTTTGAGTCCCAAACTAAAACCCCAAATTGTTGAAGCAACAACGTCATGCTGAATAGAGCGCAATATCTGACACTGTTTGCCGCCTTACTTTTGTTTTTGGCCCTGTATTTGGGCTTTTCAACAACACCCGCCACGCAAAAGGTTGTGGAGCGGTCACGAGCCCTTCAGGGAGAAAGCACGGGTTTTGAACAGATAAAAAATGAAGCCAAGGCGCATTTGACCAGCGTTCAAATTACAGCCCTGGATGCGCTTGAGCAAGAATTGGCTTCGGCCGGATCGGATACCGACCAGATTGTCGTTTTGAAAAAATTGTCCGGCTGGTGGTACCAACAAGGCCAGATTTCAGTGGCAGGTGGCGTAGCAGAGGAAGTGGCTGAACTGGAAAACACCGATGCAGCCTGGTCGGTCGCAGGCGCCACGTTTTACAACGCCTTGCGGGAAGAACAAAATACCGCCTTGCGTGCATTTTGCGGCGACCATGCAATAAAAGCCTTTGAAAGTGCCATCTCGCTCAATCCGGAGCAGGTGGAACACCGGGTGAATCTGGCCTTAGTATATGCCGAATACCCACCCAAAGACAACCCTATGAAAGCCGTTTTACTGCTGCGTGAACTGGAAAGCAAATACCCGGAAAACGCAGCGGTGTATAATGCGCTGGGGCGCCTGGCTATAAAAACCGGGCAATGGGAAAGAGCCATTCAACGCCTCGAAAAGGCAATAACTTTAGATCCTGAAAACCCCAATACGCCTTGCCTGCTGGCCCGGGCTTACGAAGAGGCCGGCAACAAAACTCAGGCAGCCGCTTATGCAGCACGCTGCCAGGCACAATAAATAAAATTGAATACCCGTGCAATCGGGTTTTACGAACCATAACTAATAACTTATAATTTCAATAGCGTATGCCTTGCGGAAAAAAACGCAAACGTCACAAAATTGCCACGCACAAACGCAAAAAGCGTCTGCGTAAGAATCGACATAAGAAGAAGAATCGGTAGTGCCTGAGATTCAGGCACTACGCCTTTTTCTTGGGGAAATCCGAACTGTTTAGTCTGTGTCGATGAGACCGTCGATCCGGGAAGCTGTATCAAATGACCCCTTTTGATGCAGCTTCCTTTTTTGACCTGCTGTCGTGTTTTTTGGAAAAGATATAATCGGGTAACCGGGGTTCAACCTTGCCCCCGGTCATATCTTTTCTAAAACGCGTACATAAACGTCAAAGGATTTTTCGGGTTTTTATTCAGCAGTCCTCCTGATGGGCAAACCCGCTTTTCCAGCCGTGTGAAACCTTTGGAATTATCCCGATCCATTGCGCGCTGCTGACTACCCGCTAAGCTGCCTGCCCCTTGCCAATGTTATTTGTCCTGAAGGAACGTTTGCCCTCAATTAAAAGTAATGTGACTGCTTGCCGATTATTGCTTTCGAATGGCTCCGGACGTTTTTTTCTGTGCCATTGGAGTATTCCAGCCGTAAGGACCTATTGAAAACCACTACATCCATCGTGGAAAAAGAACTCATTATCAATGCTACAACTACCGGTGTGGAAATGGCATTGTTGGAGAGCGACAAACTTGTTGAACTCCATCATCAAAAAACAAATAACAATTTTACCGTCGGAGATATCCTGATCGGTAAAATCCGGAAAATGATGCCGGGCCTGAACGCTGCGTTCATTGACATCGGGCATCGTAAGGACGCTTTTTTACACTACACCGACCTGGGACCAAAGCTGCGCTCCGTTGCCAAATGGACCAACGGCGTCATGAACGGCAGCATCAATACCCATAAACTCGACAATTTCAAATACGAAGAAGAAATTGTCAAATCGGGTAAAATTGACCAGGTACTCAATAAACGCTACCCGGTACTGGTGCAAATTTTGAAGGAACCGATCTCCACCAAAGGGCCACGGCTTTCCTGCGAACTGAATCTGCCCGGGCGGTACATGGTGCTTTCCCCTTTTTCGGAAGTCGTTACCGTTTCAAAGAAAATCGGCAGCACGGAAGAGCGCAAACGGCTGCACACGCTGGCGGAAAGTATTCGGCCCAAACACTTCGGCCTGATCATGCGCACCGCAGCCGACGGTAAAAAAGTCCAGGAACTGCACGAAGAAATGATGCAATTGCTGGGACGCTGGGAGGAGATTTTCCGGCAATTAAAATCCGTGGTCCCACCGGCTAAGCTGCTTAGCGAGCTCGACAAGCCGACCAGTGTTTTGCGCGATTTGCTGACGGATTCGTTCGGGCGGATTGTTGTCAACGACAAGGACCTGTACAACGATATCCGTTCCTACCTGCAATCAATCAGCCCCGACCAGGTGGGCATCGTGCAGCATTACACGAGCAACAAGCCGATTTTTGATGCATTTGGTGTGACACGCCAGATAAAAGCGTCGTTTGGAAAAACGTCTACGATGGCCAGCGGCGCTTATGTTGTGATTGAAAAAACGGAGGCGATGCACGTCATCGATGTGAACAGCGGCCACAAAATGGCCTCCGGCGATGTGGATCAAACCATCCTGCGCGTCAACCTGGAAGCGGCTGAAGAGATCGCCCGTCAAATCCGCCTGCGGGATATCGGCGGCCTGATCATTGTCGATTTTATCGATATGCGCAATGTCGATCACAAGCGCCAGTTGGCCAAGGCCATGGAAGGTTTTATGCGCTCCGACCGTTCGCAACACACGATTTTACCATTGTCCAAATTCGGGCTGATGCAAATCACCCGCGAACGCGCCCGCCCGGAAGTAGAAGTGGATACGGCAGAAGTATGCCCCTCCTGCGGGGGAACGGGAAAGGTGAACGCCACGATTTTGCTGACCGATGAAATTGAGCGCGACCTGGAGTTCGTCATGCAGTCGAGGCCCAAAGGCGACCTGTTCCTGCGGGTGCATCCCTACATCGATGCATATTTGCGGAAAGGCCTGAACAGCACCCGGATGAAGTGGTTTTGGAAATACAATAAATGGATCCGGATCATCCCGCATTCCGATTATCAACTTTCGGAATACCGCTTTTTTGTGGGCAACGATGATGAAATCCGGCTGAATTAATTCAATTTGACCGGAGGGGTGCGCATATAGCGCTCCGCGATGGCCAATGGTCTGAAAATATAACGCTTCTTCACGTGATGCCCTCCGCTGCGGTGCAAAATGTCACGCAGTGAAGCCAGAACGGCAAGCAGGTGTTTGCCTTTGTTCAACATCACACATTCGGCATGGGCTGCCAAAGCGGCATCGGTCACCTCAGAGCGGGTGGCGATGCCGCTTTTGTTTAGCGACTCCAGTACCTGGGTTGCCCATACCACGGGCACATGTGCTGCTTCGCAAATCCATAAAATCTCTTCCTGGATTTCGCTCAGCCGTTCAAAGCCGATTTCCACGGCCAGGTCGCCCCGGGCGATCATCACGCCAAATACAGATTCGTGCATGCCTTGCAAAAGCAAAGCGGGCAAATTTTGAACCGCTTCGAAGGTTTCGATTTTCAAAATAAGCGGTAGCGGCCGGCCCGGGCCCTCCCGCAACAATTCCTGCAATTCCAGGACGTCGGCCGGTTGCCGGACAAAGGAAAAGCCTACGAGGTCTGCATTTTCCCGGACAAAAGGAATGACAGATTTGTCAAATGCGGTCAGGCTTTGCACCCTCAGGTCCGTATCCGGGAAGTTTATCCCTTTTTCCGGTTTGAGCCGTGGTTTGGCGGCGGATATCCGGGTCATTCGAAGCGCGGCTTTGGCGCCATTTGTTTCTTCAACCACGGCTTCAAAAAGGCCGTCGTCGAACAGTACGCGTTCGCCGGGCTTCAGGTCCGGGATAATACCCGGCAAGGTGCAGCCGACCACTTTTTCCGTTTTTTTGAAATCAGCATCGGCTTCGCACAACCAAAACCGGCTGCGCGCCTTCAATTTCAACATGCCTTCCTTGCGCCCTTTTCCCAGTAGCGTGGTCCGGATCTTGGGCCCGGCGAGGTCCATGTAAACTTTGCACGGGTGCCCCGTTGCCCGGGTTGCTTTGCGGACTTTGTTGATCATTCCCTTCCACACTTCGGGGTCGTCGTGTGCGCAGTTGATTCGCGCAACGTTCATGCCGGCCTGCACGAGCGATTTTACCCGGCCGTAGTCGGTGGCAAGAGCATTTTCAAAGGTGACCATCAGGTGGGGGATGTGCGGATTTACTTTGGGGCCAAACAACGTGTTCGCCCGATGCTGTAACAACCGCGTAGCGCCCAGGTAGTCGCAGGGCGGAGCGGTTGTGGCGGGTGGGTGTCCCAGGCGTTCCAGGATGGCCTGAATTTGACTGAGAATATGGCTCTCCGAACTTGCAAGCGACGAAAGCCCGGCCTGGTGGAGATCGTCTTGCAGGTCCCGCAAATCCGAACATCGCAAGGTCAGGTAATGCAGCAAATTCAGGGCGCTGGCGCGCTGGCCCGGGTTGATTTTTCCCAAAAAAGGTTCCCAGCGTTGTTCGACGCCGTACATATCGGACTGGATGGAATCCAGTGCTTCAGCCAGTAATTGAAGTGTCGTATTCACAAGGTTGCAAAGGTACCGCAACCCCAATTCGAGCGTCAGGATACAACGCATCGTGCTGCCTGACTTTTATCATGGAAGGCAGCTCCGCTGAAAAGGAAAATCCGGGAAGCTTGTTCAAAAATGCGGGCAGTCGCACTTCGGTTTAAAAAGGCGGCAACTTTCCATCAGAAACATGCCGGCAAGCAGGCAGAGAAATAAAATGCGGGTCCAATTAATTCTTTTCATAGCCAAAATCCTGTTTACTTTTACAAAGGCGAATGTAGCCCAAACGCCTGGCTTTACCTAAAAATGTTACGATCGTCTGATCGGCTGGCTAATTTTTGTCTTGTTTTGAAACGAATTCTTGTTGCGCCGTTGAATTGGGGGCTTGGTCATGTCACACGCTGTATCCCATTGATCCAGGAACTGGAACAGCTGGGGGTTGAGGTGTTGCTGGCATCCGACGGGGTGGCGTTGCATTTACTTCGGGCGGAATTTCCACACCTGACCACATTCGAGTTGCCCTCGTACCGCATCCGCTACCAATCGGCCAATATGGTTTGGAACATCGGGCGACAACTCCCGCGGATTGTCTGGGCGATCCGCCGCGAAAACCAGGCCGTTGCCCAACTGGTCCGTACGCATGGCATTCAGGGGATTTTGTCGGACAACCGGTACGGTTGTTTCAATAAAAAGGTAAACAGTGTGCTGATCAGCCACCAGTTGCATGTGCAGCTGCCCTACAAATTTTTAAGCTGGCCGGCCAACAGCGTTTTGCGCCTGGCGCTCGATAAATTCAATTCGCTCTGGGTGCCGGATGTCGCCGAAAACCCCGGCCTGGCCGGTGCGCTTTCGCACGGCGAACCCGTGCATCCTGACGTGCGTTATATTGGAATTCTGACCCGTATGCAACATTACGAAATGGAAGCAGAGTATGATGTGGCGGTGGTGCTTTCGGGTCCGGAGCCCCAACGCAGCATGCTGGAACAACTGCTGCTGGAACAAGCCATGGAAATGCCGCATAAGGTGATCATCGTCCAGGGCAAGACACAATCCAAAAAGCACTACTACGCCGCCGACGATGTAGAGGTGGTTTCCTACCTGACGACCCGGGACCTGAATAATGTCCTGATGTCCAGCAAAGTCCTGGTTTGCCGTTCAGGGTATAGCAGCATTATGGATTTGGCAGGCTTGAACAAAAAAGCCATCCTTATTCCCACGCCCGGGCAAACGGAGCAGGAATACCTCGCGAAAACCCTGGCCGAACAGCAGTTTTTTATCAGCCAGACCCAACAGGAGATCGATCTGGATACCGGTATCCGCCAGCTCAGCCGGACCACCGGACTACGCCAGGGTGTCTATTCCACCGATGCTTTCAAACCGGAATTAAAAGCGTGGGTGGAAAGCCTGGCTTGATGGTTTTGCCTACTTGCCCAAAGAGTTCATGGCCCGGCTGATGCCGATGGTTGCGAATGCCTTAACCCCGTCCGCGACTTTTTCCAGAATGGTGGCCAATTCCGCCACTTCGTCTTCCGTCCATTCCCCAAGCACGTAGTTTACCTGCCTGCCCGGGCCGAAAGTATTGCCGATGCCAATCCGCAGCCGGGGGTAGGCGTCGGTACCGAGTTGCACCTGGATATCCTTGAGGCCGTTGTGGCCGCCATCCGATCCTTTGGGCCGGAGCCGGAGTTTGCCGAAGGGCAGGTTGATGTCGTCGCAGATGATCAGGCTGTTTTCCAGTGCAATTTTTTCCTTTTGCAGCCAGTAGCGCACGGCTTTGCCGCTCAGGTTCATGTAGGTTCCGGGTTTCAGCAGAATGAGGGTGCGCCCTTTGAATTTTACTTCTGCCAGATCGCCATGGTGGTCGGTACGCCAGGTTCCGCCAAGTTGCCGGCAAAGCATTTCCACGGCCTTGAAACCGATATTGTGCCGCGTGTTTTCATATTCGTAGCCGACATTTCCCAAGCCTGTGATGAGGTATTTCACGTTGTGTTTTTCTTGTTTTTTGAAAAATAGGCTGTAAAGGTAAGCCGGCAGTTAAAATTTGCCGGAGCCGGCTGGTTTTTACTGAACTTTGCGGCCTTTTCGATGTGTACTAAACAGTATAAATCCAAGTCGATGCGTAATAATCGCCTTTTTTTATGGCTGGTTTTGGGTTCCGCCTTTTGGGGAATAACCTGTTCCGGTCTTTCCGATGAAAAAAACAATGTGAAACCGGGGCCGGCGGATTATACCCTTGCCGCCGATACTTTTTTGATGGATAAACTGCCGTCAAACGCAGACACCCTGACTGCCGGATTTCGGGATTTCCATTATTATACCAGCAAAGATCATTTTTGCATGGTGGGCATAGTTGACAATCCATCGCCCTTTTGGCAAAAAATTTGGCTAAAAGCGCAATTGATCGATTCGACCGGCGAAACCTTGCTGGTGCGTGGCGACACGGCCCTGATTATCCGCGCTTTCTCCGAGGCCGTTCCTCCGAGGGGCGCCACTGCGTTTTTTGCTGCGGTGCCATTGAGCCGGATTTCCGGTACGCCGGCCCACTGTCGGGTAACCGGCGCCGGGGCTGTTCAGCGGCCGAAGGGCGCCATTTTGATTGCCACTGTATTCAACAGCACCGACGTGCGTTTCCCGGACAGCACATCTACATCGGGGGCCGTGGCGAAGTTGGTCAATGTGCAAGCTATGTTGGAAAACCCGTTAAGTGATCAGGCGTACCATCCCAGGCTGCTCCTGTTGTTGTATGGGAAAGACCAGCGGTTGTATTACGCCCGACTGATCAATCCGGAACTGCCCGAAGTCCCGGTCACTCAAGAAAACCAAGGGCCGATGGCGCCTGCTGAAAAGCGAAACGTATCCTGCCAAATTGTTTACGATTTAATGCCGGAGCCCTTGCAGAACGAGTTGGTTTACCGGGTAGAGATGCAGGCATTTGATGCCCGCTAGGAATTATTTCTGTTTGAAGGAAACCGCACATCCGCCGCCTGCAGCCAGTTTGATCGGAAGCAGGTCGCCCCGTTTCACATTGCGTTTAACAATTTCGACCGGGTAGGGATTGTCTTTCCAGTGTGCCCCCGGCCCGTCCGCATACACGGTGGCTTCGTAGGTTTTGCCTGCCGGCAAAAAATCGAGTTTGACGGAAAAATTGCGCGGGTTTTCGTCGGTGATACTGCCCAGGTACCAATCGTCCGAGCCTTTTTCCCGGCGGGTAATGGTGATGAAGTCGCCGACTGCGGCATTCAGGATTTTGGTATCCGACCAATCCACCGGCACGTCGCGGATAAACTGGAACACGTCGAGCCGTTTTTCATAGTTTTCCGGCAGATCGGCGGCCATTTGCAGGGGGCTGTACAAGGTGACGTAGAGCGCCAGTTGTTTGGCTACCGTGGTGTGCACGACTTCGGTTTTTTCCGGGTTGTAGGTGTTCATGCGCACTTCAAAAATGCCGGGCGTGTAGTCCATCGGGCCGCCAAGGATGCGGGTGAAGGGCAGGATGCACTCGTGCTCGGGTGGGTTGCCGGTGCTCCAGGCGTTGAACTCCTGTCCGCGGGCTGCTTCGCAGGCCAGCCAGTTGGGCCAGGTGCGGTGCAGGCCGCTGGGGCGCACGGCCTCGTGCATGTTTACCATGATTTTGTACCCGGCCGTGCGTTCGGCGATGCGCAGGTAGTGGTTGTTCATCCATTGGCCGTCGTGCCACTCGCCCCGCGGGATGATTTTGCCGACGTAGCCGGTTTTTACCGTGTTCATGCCGTGTTTGTTCATGAAATTGTAGGCATGGTCCATCTGGCGTTCGTAGCTGGTGACGGCCGATGAAGTTTCATGGTGCATGATGATGCGCACGCCTTTTTCACGGGCATAGCGGCTGAGTTCGTCGATATCGTAGTCGGGGTAGGGTTTGGCAAAATCAAACACCTCGTCTTTCCAATGTCCGAACCAGCCTTCCCAGCCGACATTCCAGCCTTCCACCAGCACGCCGTCGAACCCGTATTTGGCGGCAAAGTCGATGTAGCGTTTGGTGTTTTCGGTGGTGGCGCCGTGGCGGCCGTTGGGTTTGCCCTCGGCATCCAGGTATTCCCAGGTGGCTTTCCCGACGTGCATTTCCCACCAGATGCCCACGTATTTTTGTGGTTTGATCCACGAGGGGTCGTCGATTTTGGACGGTTCGTTCAGGTTTAAAATTAGTTTGGATTCCAAAATACCTGCTGCGTCTTTGCTCAGCAAAACCGCCCGCCAGGGTGTGTGGAAGGGCAGGTTGTTGGTGCTTTTGATCGTCGAATCGGGCGAAGGGATGAGGAAGGCCTTGAATTTCAGGTTTTCGGTATCGGTTTCCAGGTGCAGGGCGCCAAAATCAACCAGGCCCGCTTCTGCGAGGGCAATGTGCATGCCATCGGCTGCGCGCATGGTGATGGGCGTTTGCACATTTTTCATTTTTACAATGTGCTGCGTGAATATGGCATGCTCCTTATTATATGGTGTACAGTCGATGGCGCTGACGGGGCTGGTGGAATATACGTGTTCGTTGGAGTCGAAGTCGCCGGGAATCCACCAGGCGGTGTGGTCGGCGGTCATTTGGAATTCGGTCAGTTCGTCGCTGACCTGTATGGTTTGAAGGGCAGGGCCTTGTTCGGGAAATTCATAGCGGAACCCCACACCGTCGTCGTATGCGCGAAAGCGGAGCGTCATCTGGCGGCCGGTTGCTTCCTGAAGGTGGTATTCCAGTTCGGTGTAGTTGTCGCGTATTTTATCGACTTCGCCCCATACCGGTTCCCAACTGCTGTTGTGGTTGCTGGCGACGGCATCGCGCAGCCGGAATCCTGCGCTTAGATCAAAACTTTTGGTTTTCAGGCCAAGGCGCGACCAGTCGACAGCTGTCTTGCCGCGGTAGCTTATTTTGTAAAAAATTTCACCGGATTTGTTCAGGCCGACGGTTACGGAGCTGATATTGCCCGGCGATTTAATCGTGCGCAGGGTTTGCTGATAAGCACTAACTGGAAGCAGGAAAAAGCCAAACAAGGCGAGCAGGAGGTACTGTTTCATAATATCGCTTGGTATGAAATTGTTGTCAGGGCAAAACTAAACCCTTGCCGGTCGATGCGCGAACGAATTGCGGCATTTATTACACGCTGCCTTCCGGCCTTCGAATAGTTCAGGTTTAATATTTAACGTGAATTTTGGATAGGTTTTGTTTAAACCAATTCAGATGTCTCCCCCGCAGGGCGGGGTCGACATGACAAATCACTGAAAATAAAATGGTTAAACAGGTTTCTCGCTACACTCGAAACTTCAACTGTGCTTGGGGAAGTTTCG
>CAYVQY010000011.1:0-46484 GCA_964452755.1 uncultured Prosthecobacter sp.
CCAGGCGGCATTCATTCCTCCCTCATGCAAATGGTTCTCAGAACACTTCTGGCTGCCAGCCTGTTTCACGGAGGGAGAGGGGCGCGGACACTCCTGTCCGCATCTTCACCCCCACGGCGGACAAGCTGCGTCGCCGCGAAGCTCCCTTCCTTCGAACCAAACACCGCGAGCGTGAGACCGGCAGCCGGCCTGTGGAATGGGGCGGCGGCGTCTCAGGAGGATGGCGGCGCCGGCCAAAAACAGGAAAGAAGACTTGTGGGGCTCTGGAATCAGCAGGGACTCGTAGCTGTCCGCGATCCGGATTTCATCCACTCTCAATCCCTGGGCAAACGCGTCTTGAAGGACGGAGAAATTGATCAGGCTAAGGCTGGTATCCTTCTGCACATTGATATCGAAGGCATTCGGCTCCGTCATCGGAAGCGAAGTGGGAATCTGGTGATAATAGGGATACAGAGTGACGCCTAGGACGTCATCAATTCCCGACGGATTGGCGGTGAATTTTCCCAGCAAAATCCCCTGTCCCGGCACATAGCCGCCAAAACCCAGGGTGCCATCCAGCTCGATGATGGCCGTTTCAGAATTGTTCTGGCCGATGATGATCCCCTCACCGCTGCTGTCCAGCAGTCTGAAAAATTGCGAGGTCTCGCCGAAGGTGTTGTTGGTGACATCACTCTTCAAGTAGCGCATGCTGAACCAGATGGTGCCGCCGCTGTCGGTATTGATGGCTGACGAGAGATCACGATCAATCGTCGCCGGGCCAATGCCGGAAGTGATGTTGATGACGGCAATGCCGCCGGTCGGTGGTGCGGCTCCGTCGGAGACGAGGATGGTGCCTCCCGAAATCGTTGCGGCGGCGGACGCATGCAGCGTGGAATTCCACGCACCACTCCAGCCTGTTCCTCCATTGAGTCCGTTAATCTCATCACCACTGTTGTATTCGAAGCCTTCATAAACCGTCACAGCGGCATTGGACCCGACGGACAGGAGGAAAAAAACCGAGACCCCTGTCAACCAGCGACCCGTCCAAGCTGTCTTGAATGAAGATCCGATGCCGTTTGATCTCATCGTAGGAACTCGAAGACTCGATTTCATAAGTGATGAAGCTGCTCAAATCTAAAGGATTGTCAAGGTTCGTCATCTGTCGGTGGTTGCTTTGAATTAGTAGAATGGAGCAATCTCATGCCCAAGCCCAGACTTTACGAGATCGAAGATGGTTTCCAGCACGGACGACGCCTTGTTTCAAGGTGGTCATTGAACGGCGGCAGGAGGGCAGCGCTCCGGTGCTGCCGACCTGGGACTTGGGCAGACAGGGAGGTCTGCCCTCCTGAGCGGATGCGAAAGTGAAACAGGCTGTCTGTGCTCCTCCCTCCGCCCACAGGCAGGCTGCCTGTCTCACGTTCTTCACCGTCTTCACGGCCTCTCCACCGGCCTGCGAGAATCTTTTTCCTCCCTTGCAATGGCGCTTCCCTCAGCGACCGCGCATAGGCGGGGGTGCCATTCTCTTCCGCGCTTCGCCGCTTGCGGGCGGCTGGGTGGCGGTTGTGAAGTGAGCGTCTCGGCTGTCAAATATCGCCCCCTGTCCCCCTTCCTGCCGAGGTGATCTCCCACAGATTGACTTCGTCTGTCTCGATGACTCGGCTCAGGAAGGCTCTCAGATTTGGTTTTTCTGTTCCCCGCAGCTGCGCCCGCAAGGGCGTGGTCCCAAGGAGCGGCTGCATCTTACCGTCCGCCCCACCCTGACGCCAAGATCGCGTCACTCTCTGATTGGATGGGCCGAAAGAAACGAAAGAGGAAAAAGCGAGCCTCAGCTCTCCTCGAAGTAATCCGAATCCACCCGCTTGAGCGCGATTGTTCGGACGGTGGAGACGCCGACGCCGTACTCGATCATGAGTTCCGCCAGCCGCTGGCCGCTGATCAGGATGACCTTGTGCTGCACGGTCTTGGCGTACTCGATGGCGTTCTTGTGGAAGTCGCTCGTAGTGATGAAGACCCCTTTGTGGGCGTGCTTGCCGACGAGCGCACCGACGAAGTTCTGCACCTCGATGCGTCCCACCGTGCTCTGCCAGCGCTTGGCCTGCACGTAGATCACGTCCAGCCCCAGCCTGTCCTCGTTGATGATGCCGTCGATGCCTTCGTCGTTCGACTTCTGCGTCACCAGTGCCGCCTCGGCGCGTGAGCCGCCGTAGCCCATGGCAAAAAGGAGATCGACCACCAGTTGCTCAAACTTGTAGGGGTCCATCTTCGCCATCTGATCGAGCAAATCGGAGGCCAGGCTTTGGTTCAGCTTCTGATGCGCGTGCTCGATCTGGTCGGTAGGCGTGAGTTCGTCCGGCACAGGCGCTACTTTTCCCTCGTTGCCACCCTCGCCTCCTCCCTTCATGACCTTTTCCTGAAAGGCGGGATAAGTCGCCAGCAGCTTGTTGTCGATGGTGGCCGGATTCGTGGCCAGGAGCTTTAATCCCTCATCCGTGATGCGGAGAAAGCCCTTCTTGGGCTTCTCCACCAAGCCCGCCTGCTGCATGTACCATCCGGCCCAGCCAGTGCGGTTGTGGACGTAGGTCTGCACGCCGCTGGGCAGGCGTTCCTGCCGCTGCTCCTCCGTGAGATTCAACAAATCGGAAATCAGCCGCGTGCAGTCTTTTTGATGAAGCTCGCGTCCTGCCGTGCTGAGAACGCGGAGAAGTGGAAGCATGAGGTCTTGGTAGCTGGGAACGGACATGGCTGAGTTGAGGGTCTATTTTTCAGTGAGCAAAGCTTCCTCCACCGCACGGAATTCGGCCAGCGCGGCTTCGAGGAATTCGACGATTTCGGTCGTGAGGATCGCGGGGCTGGGAGGTTGTCGCTGCCTTCGAGGGACTCATCTTCGAGTCAGAGGATGTCGAGGTTGGCTTTGTCCCGCGAGACGATCTGTCGTAGGTGAAGCATTTGAAGCGGTCGGTTTGCCTTCGGCTGTCTCGGCTGCGCCTCGGCTCCCAGCGCTTGGCGGTCCTCAAGGTAGGGCGCTGAGTCCCTTCAGCGCCGGAAGCGGCGGGCAAGGGACTGCCCGCCCTACCCAAATGACAGGCTTCGAAGTCTTCGGGGGCTTTGTTGGCCAGCTTGAAGAAGCGCAGGTAGGTGATCAACGCTCGTGCGGCTCGCACCCCGATGGAGTCGCCGTAACCGCCCCCCGCGTTCGTGAGGACGTGGGCGTAGTTCCAGACTTTGGAGGCGATGGCGGAGGAGTCGTTCATTATTCAGCTATAAATCAAACAAGTCTTGGGTAGGCACTGCCTGTTCTGGTTGCGACAGAAGCGCGAGGCAAGACTGGTAAAGTTGTTTCGATTTCGCAGGATTCTTGAACACCGTAGCTAGGAATCCTCCAGGAAACAGCCTCTCGACTTCGGAAGTCAGGAATCCAATCATCTTGGTCGTATTGAGTTCAATTGTGGGAGCTTCCGCAGCGATATCAAAGGGCCGGCTGACATCAGTGACTTTCCGTGCGTCGATCGCAGCAAACACAAGGGATTCGATCAGTCTATTGCCGTGAACTAACACGCCATAGTCACGCCCACTGCGCTTTCCGAGTCCCTTGATCGTTGATAGGAGACAAGCCTCAATTTCACGAAGCACTACCACCGCTCGATAGACGGTAATGCCGTTCACCGTCGGGTTGAAAATCGTCTTGTAGGGCGCTTTTGAGAGATCGGCCCAAAACCGACCGATTTCCCGTTTGGCTTGGACAGCAAGCCCTGAATCAGGATTCAAACATGCTAGAGCTGCCGTGGCTTCAGCCAAATCAAAAGCCTTGTCGTTTGCGTCAAAACTTTCTGACCTAGCTAAGTTGTAATTGATGTTTTCGAGTGCCAACTCTGTTTTAAGGCGAAGCTGGTCGGGATCCTGTGCGACGAAGTCACGCGACTCGATTCGATTCTGTCGATTATTGGCACGCGTCACTTCGAAACCAAACTGGTCACCTGCATGCTCAAGTGAAATAATTCTGAGCGGAATCTTCACGTGTTCAAGATTTCTTCCAGATGCAGTATACTTTCCGATGGTGCTAACTGTTTGCGCCCCATTTACAACGCTCGCGTCGGAAACTTTAAATGTTCCAATTTCCCGGGAGGCCCCACCAACCATGCTCTTTGTGACTGTGCTTGCAACAATGGTAACCCCATTGTTAAAATACCAAAAATCTTCAGGCCGGTGATCGATCGTTGCCCGAATTTCGCGATTCACCTCGGTTGCCCCCAACATTTTCCGTAGGTTCGTAGCGAAAAGGTTGTCTCCATTGTCTTTCCACCATTGGGCGACCTCGGCCCCTGTCACTGCGCCGTAGTACGCTTTGTGAGGCGAATCTGTCATACCCCAATTACTCAGCGCAATTTCCAACTCAATAGGGTCGCCGGATACTCCACTAGCAAGAGAGGCGTAGATCCGGGTTTGGTTAAGCGCGCTGAATGTCACCACCGGTTCGGCGTCATTGAGTTCGTCGACTAGGTCATCAAGGAGTTGGGTGGACGGTCCTGCGAGGGTATTGATCCCCGTGTAAATGATAATCAACTCATACCGTGTTCCAAAAGATGTAACGGCTTTATCCACTAAGTCCCATTTGGCTTGAATCTTGGAGTTGAATCGATCTTTTTCCAAATTGATCAAGTCCCTGACACCTGCGCAAAACTTGGCAACATCACCGCTTTCAGGCTCGCCTCTACCGCTCCTAATCCATTTAGATTGAACCAGGAAGAGCTTCTCTGTTGTGGGTGAAAAATAGATTGCGTCGAGACCGTGATCATCACCGCCATCGGTGACTGCTCTCGCTGCGTCGACCTCAGTGCACCCTGAACGCATAAAGACGGCGTGAGCGGCTAGGCATCGCGAAAGGATCTTCATGTCGACCTCTGGGTCGCTTTCCGAAAGGTCCCCTCGATCGATAAATTCAGCGAATTGGTCTTTAATTCGATTTGCGACTTGGGCGAGGTGAATTGCACTCATTTGGGGGATATTGTACTTGTCACATTGAGCTTTCCCGAAAACGCAGTGGCAAGCGTGGATTGGCGGAGGCGGTTGGAGCGGGTGATTTGGCGGTCGAGTTTGGCTTCGAGGTGGACGATGGAGGTGGTGCGGGCTTCGACTTTGGCAACGATTTGGTGTTTATTGGCGAGAGGAGGAAGCGGGAGCGCTGGTCGCGGAAGTTCGTCTCGATGCCGGTGGACTCGTGGGTGAAAAGCAGAGAATCGCACCAGCACTGCGGGATCCACTTTCGGGCGTGGGTGTAGCGCGCGCTCTGATCGGCGACGCCGGAGAGCGTGGTGCCCGCTTTCTTCGCCTCGACCACGCCGAGGCTTTTGATGTCCACGAAGAGGATGTCGTCGGCAGGACCGCCGAAGAATTGCATCTCACACACC
Organism: uncultured Prosthecobacter sp.; assembly: GCA_964452755.1. Taxonomy (GTDB): domain Bacteria; phylum Verrucomicrobiota; class Verrucomicrobiia; order Verrucomicrobiales; family Verrucomicrobiaceae; genus Prosthecobacter. Next base: position 5,385 of record CAYVQY010000011.1, read on the forward strand.
GCCAATCCGTGAGCCTCCGACTTATTCAGCTCGTCCAAACTCTGCACCGCCCAGCCCGCCGCTCGCAATTGCGCTTCAATGGTTTGGCTGGCAAGGTCTTCAGGAGTCGGCATTTTAATGATTTACCTATGTAGGGGAGCTATGAAAGCGGAGTGCGGTAGGAAAGGCAAGGAACGAAGCTCTGCGCCACGCAGGGAGATCGGGCTTTTCCCCATCTTGGCCCTTTTGCGGCCAACACCGTCAACCATGATCAACAGGAGGTGTGGCAGTGGGCGCAAGGGGCCTGTTTCCTCCGCCAAATCGGTGCCATCGGCGAAATCTGCGGATGGGAGCCGGGGGGACAATGCTGACTGGGAGGGGGGACTCTTCAAGGGGGGGGGCTCGAGGGCGATCTAAGGTGGAATTGAGGGAAAAATTCAGCGATAACCGTGTTTTTCCCCGGATTTGCCGATTCCGAGGTCGGATTTCTCAAATCCGATCTCGGGTGGCGGGCGATCCAAGATGGGATCGAGGGCGATCCAAGATGGGATCGAGGGCAATCCAAGATGGGATCGAGGGCCATCCAAGATGGGATTGAGGGCCATCCAAGGTAGGATTGAGGGCGATCCAAGGTGGGATTGAGGGCGATCCAAGGTGGGATTGAGCGCAATCCAAGGTGGGATCGTCGAGGATGGGGTGACGCTGGGTGGAAAGTCAGGACCGGGCCGGTCCTGCTCCTTGGGTGGCGGGGCGGCATCAAGGAGCCGGGGCGGCTCGCCCCGGGCTGGGTGGGGTCGTCGAGGATGGGTGACGCTGGGTGGAAAGTCAGGACCGGGCCGGTCCTGCTCCTTGAGGGATAGTGGCGCTTGGTCGGATTTCGCGGCCTCGGAGGGGAACATGGACAAGACAGGGGGCGGGGTCGCGCCAAGACTGGCAGGATGAAGCTGCTTCTCCCTCTGGCCGCGCTGCTCGCCGCGCCGCTCTCCTCCTCCGCCAAACCGCTGCAGGTTTTCATCCTCGCCGGACAGTCGAACATGCAGGGCCACGCCAAGGTCAGCACCTTCGAGCACATCGGCATGGACCCGGCCACGAAGCCGATGCTGGATGAAATGCTCGGAGCGGATGGCAAGCCGCGAGTCTGCGAGCGCGTGTGGATTTCCTCCATCGGCTGCGCGGACGCCGAGCAGACGGGAAAGCTGACCGCCGGCTTCGGGGCGAGCCAGAACGGGCCGAAGATCGGGCCGGAATTCACCTTTGGCCTCACCATGCAAAAGTGCACGGAGGCACCGATCCTGATCATCAAGACCTCCTGGGGAGGCAAGAGTCTGAACACCGACTTCCGCCCGCCGAGCGCCGGCCCCTACGTTTTCAATGAGACCCAGCTCGCCACCCTGAAAAAGCAGGGCAAGGACATCGCCGCGATCAAGGCGCAGAAGGAGAAGGAAACAGGCATGTATTACCGCCTCATGATCGAGCATGTGAAAAACGTGCTCGCCGACATCAAGCGCGTGGTGCCGGGATATGATGCAGCGCAGGGCCATGAGCTGGCCGGTTTCGCGTGGTTCCAGGGCTGGAACGACATGGTGGACGGCGGCACCTACCCGAACCGCGACAAGCCCGGCGGCTACGACGCCTACAGCGAGGTCATGACCCACTTCATCCGCGACGTGCGGAAGGACTTGAACGCGCCGAAGCTACCCTTCGTCATCGGCGTGATCGGTGTCGGCGGACCGACGGCGGAGTATGGTCCCGACCAGCAGCGCTACAAGGCCACGCACCAAAGCATCCGCGATGCGATGGCCGCGCCTGCGAAGCTGCCGGAGTTCAAAGGCAACGTGGCCGCCGTCCTGACGGAGAACTACTGGGATCGCGAGCTGAAAGCGGCGCGAGCCAAGGAAGAGACGATCAAGCAGCAGGCGAAGAAGCTCGCCAAGGACGGCAAGATGAAACCTGCCGAGGAACGTGCCTTGACCGACAAGATGCGCAACGAGGGCCTCAGTGAGCGCGAGCGCCTGATCCTCGACAAGGGCGTCTCGAACGCCGAGTACCACTACCTCGGCAGCGCGAAGATCCTCGGCGGCATCGGCAAGGGCCTGGCCGAGGCGATGGTTGAACTGCAACCGCTCAAAAAGTGATTCCAATGAAACACGCACTTCTTCCATTCCCCCTCGCAATCGCCCTGCTCGCTCCCGTTTCCGTTTCAGCGGCGGGAAAGGCCGCAGCGGGACCGGCGCCTGATTTCACACGCGGAGACCGCATTCCCGAGAAGGCCAAGCACGACTGGAATCTCGGTCCCACCGGCGCCCGGGGCTGGATCTACTCGAACCAAATGGAGACGAGCGAGGCACGGCAGATCTATGTGACCCAGGTCGAGAAGGGCTCTCCCGCCGAAGGCGTTCTCGCGCCCGGAGATGTCATCCTCGGCGTGGCCGGACACGCTTTCTCCTTTGATCCGCGCACGGAACTCGGCCAGGCGATCCGCGCCGCGGAGGCGGCCGACGGAGCCCTGACGCTGATGCGCTGGCGTGCTGGAAAAACCGAAACAAACACGGTGAAGCTCGCCGTGCTCGGCAGCTACTCCGCCACGGCTCCGTTCGACTGTCCGAAGTCGCAGCGGCTGCTGGAGCAGGCCTGCGAGGTGCTGGCGCGGAGGATGAAGGCGAATCCGAAGGAGGGAAACGGCATCGTCCGCGCACTCAACGCGCTCGCCCTGCTGGCCAGCGGGAATCCTGCGTATCTGCCGCTGGTGCGCGATCAGGTGGCCGTGGCCGCGAAGTACTCCGACCCGCAGCGGCGCGATCTGCACTCCTGGTTCTACGGTCCCGTGAACCTCCTGCTGGCGGAATACACGCTGGCGACCGGGGACCGCACCTTTGTGCCGGACATGCAGCGCATCACGATGGAGATCGTGCACGGACAGAGCGGCGTGGGCTCGTGGGGGCACCGCTTCACCACGCCGGGAGAAAAGCGGCTCGCGGGTTACGGCATGATGAACGCGCCGGGCATTCCGCTCACCACCTCGCTCATTCTCGCCCGCAAGGCCGGCGTGGCGCATCCCGAACTGGACGAGGCCATCGCCAAAAGCACCCTCCTGCTGCGCTTCTATGTCGGCAAGGGCAGCGTGCCCTACGGGGATCATCATCCGTGGTTTCAAACGCACGACGACAACGGCAAGAACGGCATGGCGGCGGTGATGTTCAACCTCAACGGCGAGGCGGGAGCCGCCGAATACTTTTCGCGCATGTGCGTCGCCTCGCACGGAGCCGAGCGCGACGGCGGACACACCGGCAATTTTTTCAACCTGCTCTGGGCCATGCCCGGCGTGGCACTCTCCGGCCCGCAGGCCAGCGGGGCCTGGATGGCGGAGTTCGGCTGGTATTTCGATCTCGCGCGGCGCTGGGACGGCACCTTTGCGCATCAGGGACAGCCGCAGGAAAAACCGGACAGCTATCACAACTGGGACGCCACCGGTGCCTACATGCTGGCCTATGCGCAGCCGCTTGGAAAAATCCACCTCACGGGAAAACAGCCCAGCCTCGCGGCGAAAGTGGACGCAGCCACTGCTAAGGGCCTGATCGAAGATGGTCGTGGCTGGAGTCCGAAAGTGAAACACGCCGCCTACGCCGGGCGCAGCGAGGAGCAGCTCCTTGCCGGGCTCGCGAGCTGGTCGCCCGTCGTGCGCGACCGCTCCGCGCTGACGCTCGCCGGGCGCACTGGCGACCCGATGCCGCGTCTGTTGAAGCTGATCGAAAGCGGCGATCTGCACGCCCGCATCGGCGCCTGCCAGGCCATGGCCGCACTAGGGAAACGCGCCGCCTCCGCCGTACCCGCGCTGCGAAAGACCCTGCAGGCGGACGACCTCTGGCTGCGCATCAAGGCCGCCGATGCCCTCGCCGCCATCGGCGATGCCGCGATGGTCGCGCTGCCAGATCTGCTCACGCTGCTGGCGCAGGACAACCGGGAGAACGACCCGCGCGGCATGCAGCAGCGCTACCTTTCTTTCGCCTTGTTTGACCGGCGCGAGGGCCTGCTGAAGCGCTCCCTCGACGGCGTCGATCGCGAAGCGCTCTACAAGGCGGTGCGTGCCGGGCTTCACAACGAAGACGGCCGCGCCCGCAGCACCATCGGCAACCTCTATTCCAAGCTCTCCAGCGAAGACATCACGCCGCTGCTGCCCGCGATCCACCAGGCCGTCGTGAATCCGGCGCCGAGCGGAGAGATGTTCGCCGACGGCATTCGGATCAGCGGCCTGGAAGTGCTGGCGCAGCATCACATCGCCGAGGGGCTGCCGCTGTGCCTCGAAGTAATGGAAATCGGGCGCTGGGGAAAGCAGAAGCGCATCGAAGGCTGTCTCAAAGCCCTCCAGGCCTACGGCGGCGCGGCCATGCCCCTGCTGCCGCAACTGGCCCAGCTCGAGAAAGACCTGCGGGCGCACTCCGAGGCGAAGTCCCTGCAAACCCAGATCCAAACCCTTGCGGAGACGATGAAGCAGATCGAAGCGGACCGGAACCCGCCTGCCTTGCGCTCCCTGGCTGCGAATCGCTGAGCGGAAAGCCCGGTGAGTCGCGCCCGCCTCGGACTTCATGCGCGGGAAGCTTTCTGCAATGATGCCGCACCGAGCCCGTTGAACCCCGCCCGCCTCGTCATGAAACACCTCCTCCTTTCCCTGCTCGCCACCGCCGCTTTGTCCGCGGAGGACCGGCCGAACATCATCTTTCTCTTTTCCGACGATCAGACGGTGCGCGCGGCGGGCTGCTATGGAAACAAGGAGATCGTCACGCCGCACCTCGACCAGCTCGCGAAAGAGGGGACGCGCTTCACGAACCACTACAACACGACCTCCATCTGCATGGCCAGCCGCTGCTGCGTGCTGACCGGCCTCTACGAATACCGGCACGGCTGCAACTTTGAGCACGGCGACCTGCAGAGGCGCTTTTTTGACCAATCCTATGCGGTAAAGCTGCGGCAGGCGGGCTACTTCACCGGCTTCGCAGGGAAGATCGGCTTCGAGCTGGAGGGGGAGAAGTTCGAGGTGTTCGAGAAGAAATTCGACGCGTGGGCGGGCGGCCCGGGGCAGACGGATTACGTCACCGCGAAGAACAAGGGCATCGCCCATTACGCGGACAAGTACCCGCACTGCTCGCGCGCGTATGGCGCGTGGGCGCAGGACTTCATGAAGTCGGCGAAGGACAGCGGCAAGCCCTTCTGCATGAGCATCAGCTTCAAGGCGCCGCACCTGCCCTTCACGCCGGACCCCATCGACATGAAGCACTACGAGGGGAAAACCTTCACGCGCCCCGCGAACTACGGCGTGCAGAACGGTCGCCATCTCTCCCCGCAGTCGCACACCAGCCGCGCGGCCACCGGCTACCGCGAATGGTTCGACGACTACGACGGCACCGCCGCGAAGTACTATGCGCTGATCACCGGCGTGGACGCAGCGCTGGGCATGATCCGCGAAGGTTTGGAGCGTGAAGGGCTGGCCGCGAACACCGTCATCATCTACACCTCCGACAACGGCTACAACAGCGGCTCGCACGGCTTTGGCGACAAGGTGCTGCCGTATGAGGAGGGCTCGAAGTCGCCTCTGGTGATCTACGATCCGCGCCTTCCGAAACAGCACGCCGGCCAGGTCAGCGACGCCATCACGGCGAACGTGGACATGGCGGCGACGATCTTCGCGCTCTCCGGCGTGAAGGCGCCCGATGGCATCGACGGCCGGAATTTGCAGCCGCTTCTGACGAAGCCCGATGGAAGCGTGCGCGACCACCTGCCGCTCTTCAATTTCTGGGGCGCGGAATCGGCGCAGTCGATGGCCGTCGTGACGCCCGGCTGGAAGTACATCCACTGGTACTATGCGGAAGGAATGAAGGCGACGGAGGAGCTCTTTGAACTCTCCAGCGACGGCATCGAGATGCTCAACACCGCCGAAAACACGCCGCAGGCCAAGCAACTCAAGGCCATGCGCGAACTCTACGACCAGGAGTTGGCAAAGATCTCCCAGCGAATGATGTCCGGCCACGGTTACGAGAGGTATCCGACGCTGTTCAGCCGCACGATCCCCTGGGATCAAAAAGCGTCGCTGCTGAAGGCCGCGAAGCCGCAGGCCGACCCCGACAAGCCGAAAAAGAAGCGGAAAGCCAAGGAGAATGAAGCCTAACCACCAAGACCGATGAAGCCGCCCGCCCTCCTCCTGATTCTCGCATGGATGCTGCCGACCCTCGCGCCGGGAGACGCGGCAGCCCGGCCGAACGTACTTTTCATTTCCATCGACGACCTGAACGACTGGGTCGGCTGCCTCGGCGGGCATCCGCAGACGAAGACGCCGAATCTCGACCGACTGGCGAAAAGCGGCGTGCTTTTCACCAATGCGCACTGCGCGGCGCCTTCCTGCAACCCCTCGCGAACCGCCGTCTTCACCGGTCTGCCGCCGCAGCGCTCCGGGCTGTATCACAACGGGCAAAAAATGCGCGACGTGCTGCCGGACGCGGTGCTCATGCCGCGGCACTTTGCGAATCACGGCTACTGGAGCGCCGGTGCGGGCAAGCTGCTGCACTACATGATCGACCCGCCGTCATGGGATGACTACTTCCCCGCGAAGGCGAAGGACAATCCACTGCCGGAGACCTTCTACCCCAAGAAGCGGCCCGTGAATCTGCCCGTCGGCGGCCCCTGGCAGTATGTGGAAACCGACTGGGCCGCACTCGACGTGACCGATGAAGAATTCGGCGGCGACCACAGCGTGACGAAGTGGATCGGCGAGCAGCTCACTCGCGAGCATGACAAGCCCTTCTTCCTCGCCTGCGGCATCTACCGGCCGCATGAGCCGTGGTTCGTGCCCAAGGAATATTTCAAACCGTTCCCGCTCGAAAGCATCCAGCCCGGCCCCGGATTCAAAGCCGACGATCTGGAGGACGTGCCCCCGGCAGGGCAGAAGATCGGGCGCAACCGCTACTTCGAGCACATCCAAAAACACGGCCAGTGGAAACAGGCCATCCAGGCCTACCTCGCCGCGATTCACTTCGCCGACACGATGCTCGGGCGCGTGCTCGATGCGCTGGAGCGCGGCCCGCATCGCGACAACACCATCGTGGCGCTGTGGAGTGACCACGGCTGGCATCTCGGCGAGAAGGAGCACTGGCAGAAGTACACCGGCTGGCGTCTCGGCACCCGCGTGCCGCTGATCATCCGCGAACCCGGCCGCAAAGAAGGCGCCGTCTGCGATCAGCCCGTGTCACTCGTCGATCTCTACCGCACCCTCGCCGACCTTTGCGACATCCCGGCGCCGGCAAACATCAGCGCGAACAGCCTTGTGCCTTTGTTGAAGAATCCGAACGCCGAATGGACGCACGCCGCCATCACGCAACTCGGCCATCCTGACGAGTATGCCGTGAGCGCCCGCACCTGGCGCTATCTTCATTATCGCAACGGGGATGAAGAACTCTACGACATCGCCAGTGACCCGCACGAGTGGACCAATCTCGCCGCGAAGCCCGAACACGCCGCGAAACTCGCCGAGCTGCGCACGCACGCGCCGAAGGATGCCGTCCCGGTCCCTGAAGTCCCCGTCGTCTCCTTGCCTGAGCTGAAGTGGCATTCGTCCGACCAACCCGCGCCCCATTCCAAACCCGACGGAGGCACCTTCGACGTCATCTTCATCAACGAGCGCAGGCAATCCGTCGAACTCTGCTGGATGACGCCCGCCGGAGAACCCAAGTCCTATGGCAAAATCACTGCGAAGGATCAAAAACGCCAGTCCACGCGCCCCGGCGCGGTCTGGCTCATTCGCGACGGCAGGCAGCAACCGCTGGGTCATTTCATCGTCGGCGACCGCACTTCGAAGGCGGTCATTCCCGGCCGCTAGCGCTCGTGGGACGAAGCATCAACGCCGACGTTTGCCCCGGCGTTCAAAGACCGGCTGCACGGTGGGATAGGAGGCGTGGATGACCTTGTAGTTGCCGCTCTCGATGATCTTCTCGACGTTGCCGAAGGTTTCGTTCAGCAGGTTCTCGTAGGGCAGTTGGCGGTTCGCCACGAGCCACAGCTCGCCCTCGCTGCGCAGGGCCTGGGCGGCGGTGGCGATGAACTTCAGGCCGATGAGGGAATCCGCGTGCTTGCCTTCATGGAAGGGTGGATTCATGACGATGGCGTCGAACTTTCGACTGCCGATGAGGGTCGTGGCGTCCTGCCAGTGCGGCTTGGCCTTCACCTTCGTCATGACGAGGCCCAGATTCCGCCGGGCGCACTCGAAGCAGTCGGCGTCGGCGTCGTAGATGTCGAGGCTGTCGATGTCGTGGCACTCGCGCAAAAGGTGGTCGCTGAGAAAGCCCCAGCCGCAGCCGAGATCGGCCACATTGCCCTTCAGGGTCTTCGGCAGATGCCCGGCGAGCAGGGCCGAGCCTTCGTCGATGCGGTTCCAACTGAACAGGCCGGGACGCGACCAGAAGCGACCGTCGAGGATGCGCCGCATGGCCGCGCCTTCACGCCACTGCTGGAGCATTTCCTCGTTCCACGGTTTGGCCGGGTCTTTCACCGCCCAGACCACGCGGCTGTGATGTTTGGACATGGCCTGCGCCTCCCCCGCGACATTCGCGAGGTGCTGCTGGCAGCGCTTGGCGCCGGCATCGTTGTGCTGGGAAACCATGAGCGTGCCGCCGGGTGCGAGGTGGTCGTAGCCGCGCGCGATATCCCCCACCATGAGGTCGCGCTGCGGATCCGGCAGCACGAGGACGAGCGGGAAAATTCCGTGCGCCTCGCGCTCCACACGGTGGCCGGCGGCCTGCAGCTCGTCGGCGTGCGGCTTCCAGGTCTGCTGGCACATCAGGCGTCCGGAGAAATGCTCCAGCGCGGGGTGCTCCCGTGCACGGATGAAGAGCACGCGGCCCTCCGCGCCGATTTCGGGATGGACGTCGAGGGCGTGAATGAGGGCGTCGAGAGGGTCGGACACGGAGGTTTAGAGGTATTTGTCGTATTCGTGATGCGGGCCGATCCAGAACCAAACCAGCCCGACATCCGTCTGTTTGGCCAGAGCCCGGTAGTGCTCGCCAACGCGGGCTGACCAAAGCTGGCCAACCTTTTTCAAGCGCACTGAAGCGTGTCGCTCATCAGCCTGCATCAACTTAAAATTCTTGTGCGCCAGTTCCTGGATCTCGGCAGGAAGCCGCTCCAGAGAGTGCCAAAAAGAAGCCCGCGTGTTGTGCTTCATAGCGGCTTCACCAGCCCGGCCTTCACGTCGGCATCAATCTCGGCAAAAACCTTGTCGAACTTCCCCGCCGCCACGTCGCGCTCGATCTGCCTGTCCCATTCGTCGGACATGTACTCGTCAAACCAGGCTGAGAACTTTTTGAGTTCCTCAGGGCTGAGTTGGGCGATTTGCTTTTCGATTTCTTCCAGAGGCATGGCAATTCATCCCACAAAACGCCAGGGCTTGCAACCGGCGGCTCAGAGCGCCATGCGCAGCAGATGCGGCGCTGCAAGCGAGGCGGCGGAGAGTAGCAGCAGGCCGATGGCGGCCGCGGCGACGCCGATGAAGGCGATTTCGAGCACCTTCACCGTGAACAGCGAACGATGCGACACCCCGACATCCTCCAGCGTCTGAAACTCCCGCCGCCGCAGGCGGAAGGAGAGCGCGAAGACGAGGGCGGTGACAAAGAGCGCCGCCGTGGCGGTGAGGAGCAGCGCACTCGCGGCGAAGCCCTCCAGCCTCACCAGTTGGGCCAGCAGCGCCTCCATTTCATCCTGCGGGCGGATGAGCTGCTTGTCCCTGGAGCGGGCGAACTGCCCCGCCAGCAGCGCCTCGGCCTTCGCATCCTTCGGCAGCAGGATCACCGCGCTGATCGGATACTCGGCGAGGTCGCCGTGAAAATGAAAGGAGGCGATGTTGGCGTCGGTGACCTCGTTGAACATGCGCACGGCGGCATTGCCGACGACGTTGTGATCCTCCTGCGCCAGGATCACAGATTCATCCTTCTGCAGGTCGTCGTGGCCATGCGAGCGGCCCTCGATGAGCCAGGAAGTCTTCAGATCGACAAAGATAGCGTCGTCATCCGGCGTGCCGTTTGGAGTGAGGACACCCATGACACGCATCTTCAAAGGATAGACACCCGCCATGTCGAAGGCGAGTTCCGGCGTGGAGAAGACGTGCCCGCCGGGCTGCAGTTTCCGTTTCCGGGCGAGGTTCGCACCGACCACGCAGTCTCCGAGCCGGACGATCTGCCTGCCGGCGGCGATGCGCAGGCCGCGAAAGGCGAAGTAGTCCAGTTCCGTGCCGACAATCGGCGCTCCCTGCGCGACGAAGCGCACGTGCAGCGGGATGACGGCAGCGCTGGGATTCTTCCGCACTTCAGCCACGGCGCCAAAGGGCAGCGCGGTGAGATTTTCGCGCTTGAAGTAGAGCGCGGTCATCATCAGGTCCAGCGCACTGCCGCGCGTGCCGACGATCTGCGGCGTGGCCGCGGCGCGGGCGCGAAGCTCTCGCTGCGCGTGGTCGATCAGAACGCGCAGACAGAGCGGCAACGTGAAGACGAGGCCCAGCGCACCGGCCAGCAGGGCGCTCTGAAAGCGGTGCCGCAGGACGTAGCGGGCCGCGAGCTGAAAGGCGGCGCTCATGCCTTCAGAAAGTCCTCCATGCGCACGGTTTGGTCGAACATCGGCAGCAGGTTCGGGTCGTGGGTGACCATCACCAGGCAGGCACCGCGCCTGCGGGCGTCCTCGATCATGAGATCCACCACGATCCGGCCGCGCGAGGGATCGAGCGATGCCGTCGGCTCGTCGGCGAAAATGAAACGCGGTTCATGCACCAGCGCACGCGCCACGGCGACGCGCTGGCGCTCACCCTGCGAGAGCTGCGAGACGCGCTTGTCGAGGTACTGGGAGATTTGCAGATGTTCGGCGAGTGCGTTTGCACGCTCGCGCACCGCCGCATCCGCCGCACCTTTGAACTGATGCGGCAGCAGGATGTTTTCGATCACGGTCAGGTAGTCGAGCAGGGCGAAGTCCTGAAACACGAGGCCCACATGCCGCAGGCGGAAAGCCCGGCGCTGCTCATGGCTCAGTGCCTCCACCTGCGAATCCCCCAGCCGAACCCTGCCCGAGGCCGGCGTCAGCAAACCGGTCAGCAGGCGCACCAGCGTGGACTTCCCAGCCCCGCTCGGTCCGGCCAGCGCCAGCGTCTGCCCCGCCTCAATCTCCAGCTTTGGCACATGCAGCCGAAACGCATCGCCCGGATAGGCAAAGCGGAGGTCGGAAACGTGAAGGCCGGCGGCGTCAGGCATGAGAACTTCATTCTTGGCATCACAGCAGCATCCCGGCAACACAAGCGGTGCAATAACATGCCAGCAACCCGCCGACCATCGCCTTGAGACCGATCATGGCCAGTTCACCCCGGCGCTCCGGGACGAGCGCGCCGATGCCGCCGATCTGGATGGCGATGCTGCCGATGTTCGCAAAGCCGCACAGCGCGTAGGTGCTGATCTGCACGCTGCGCGGGGAGATGGCCCCCGCCTTGACCTCTCCGCTGAGGTTCAGGTAGGCGAAGAATTCGTTGAGCACAATCCGCTCGCCGAGCAGTGCCCCGACCCTGCCGCAATCTTCCCACGGCACGCCCATCAGCCACGCGCAGGGCGCATTGAGCCAGCCGAGCACGAGTTGCATCGGTTGGGCCACGTCTTGACCGAACGCGCGCAGTCCGAGGGAGAGCAGGTAATTCGCCAGCGCCACCACGGCGACGAAGGCGATCAGCATGGCGATGACGTTGACGGCCAGCTTCATACCGTCGCTCGCGCCATGACAGAGGGCGTCGATGCCGTTGACGGTTTCGCGTTCCAGTGGCCGGTGGGCGCCGTGCGCGGTCTCGCTGACCTCCGTTTCAGGCAGCAGGATTTTCGCCATCACAATGGCCGTCGGGGCGCTCATGACGGAAGCCGTGAGCAGGTGCCCGGCGGAGATGCCGAAGGAAACGTAGGCCGCCAGCACCCCGCCGGCGATGGTCGCCATGCCGCCGACCATGAGGCACATCAGCTCACTGCGCGTCATGCACGGGAGGTAGGGTTTGATGACCAGCGGCGCCTCGCTCTGCCCCATGAAAATATTGGCCGCGGCGGCCAGCGTTTCGCTGCCGCTGGTGTGCATGAAGCGCCGCATCACCCAGGCCGCGGCTCTGACGACCATCTGTAGAATGCCGTAATGGTAGAGCAGCGAGGACAGCGCCGAGACGAGAATGATGCTGCCGGTGACCAGGATGGCGAGCGAGACGCCATTCTCCGGCCCAAACACCGGCCCCATCAGCGCCGGTTTGCCGATGGCTCCGAAGACGAAGCCCATGCCTTCGTCCGCAAAGCTCAGCAGCTTCAGAAACGCCTTGTCCAGAAGAGCAAAGAAGCCCCTGCCCGCCGAGGTGCGCAGCAGCATCAGTCCCAGGATCAACTGCAGCGCCAGTCCCATCAGCACCACGCGCCAGGGAAACAGGCGTCGGTTTGAAGACAACGCCCATGCCAGCGCCACGAACACCGCCAGACCAAGAAGGCCGATAAAACGTTCCATGCGCCCGAGGCTAGCGGCTCGCGCCGAGCTGGCAAACGGGAAAGCTGCCGCGGATCAATGAAGGAACCAAAAGAAGACAACCGCGACCAGCGTGGGCGGCAGAGCTCCCAGCAGCAGGCCGAGCGGGCTGATCCCTTCGGATTTGAAAACCTCGCTCGTTTGAAGGATGCCGACGCCGGCCGGATTCGGCGCATTGGCGATGACGGTGAGTCCGCCGCCGGTGACCGCACCCGCGACGAGCGCGTATTGCAGATCCGGCGAGATGCCCTCGACCAGCGAGCCGAGGTAGGTCAGCGCGGCGTTGTCCGTCAGAGCCGTGAGTCCCGTGGCGCCAAAGTAGAGCGTGGCGCCGTCGAGGCCGCTGATGAGCGGCTTGAGCCACCACGACTGAAGCGAGCCAAGGGTGACGAGGCCAGCAAGGAAAAAGCCCACCAGCAGTCCTTCCTTGAGCTTCAGATTGTCCTGGTACTCGCGTGTGGCGGTGACGAGGCCCAGGAACATCATGAAGATCCCGAAGAACACGTCCGGGTGATGCGCAAAGCCGACAACCAGAGCCAGGAAAAAGACATGGAGAGCCGTCAGCCAGTGAGGAACCTCCCCGCTGTTGTGATGCTGTGTTTCGATGGCGAGAAGCTCCTTGCGGAAGACGAAGGCAATGAGCGCCGTGGAGGTGACGCAGCTCGCCACCGCCTTCCAGCCGAAATGGGTGAGCATGAAAAGCGTGTCCCAGTTCCACTTGGCCGCGACCATGAGCACCGGCGGCGCGGCGAAGTGCGTGAGCGTGCCGCCGATGGAGACGTTCACAAAGAGAACGCCGAGCGTCGCATAAGCCAGCCGCGTGCTGATGCCGCGATCAAAGTAGCGGCGCTTCAAAAGAATGGCGAGCAGCGTCATGGCCGCAGGCTCGGTGATGAACGAGCCCAGCAGGGCGCCAAAGGAGAGCGCGGCCAGGTAGAAGGCCATGCCCTCCTTGAACGGCAGCAGACGCGCGAGAAACGAAATGATCGCCTCAGCCAGCCGCACGACCGGCCTCGTGGCGGCCACCACCATGACGACGAGGACGAATTTCGGCTCGGTGAAGTTCAGGCTCTCGATGTAAACGACCGCGTCATGCACGCTGCCCTGCATGGCCATGATGCCGGTGAAAAGCGCGGCCGCCCAGAGGCCGAAAACGACCTCCGTTTCCGCCAGGAAATGCAGGAGGTTCTCCGGGATCGAACCCTTCGGGTAGGCATGAGCCCAGTGCGCGAAGCGCTTCACTGAAAAAGTGTGCAGGACGGCCAGCCCAAAGAGGCAGGTGGCGAGGATTTCGACGGGGGTCGCAGTCATCAGTGGGTCGCGGGGTTGTTTTGGTTGAGGGTCAGCAGCAGGTAGCCTCCGTAAAGCGCCAGAAGGACTACGCCGCGCCAGCGGCGGAGGACTCCGCTTCGTCCTGGAAGTACCAGCAGCACCGTAAGCACGCCGAAGGCCAGGCTCGGCAGGATCTCCGGCAGTTTCACAGGGTAAGGGTGAATCAGCGCAGCCACGGCGGCGATGCAGAGCGCATTGAAAATGTTGCTGCCGAGAATGTTACCCAGGCCGACATCATGGTGGCCGCGCATCCGCGAAACGAGCGTGGTGGCCAGTTCTGGCGTGCTGGTGGCCGCCGCGACCACCACCGCCCCGACGATGAAAGGACTCCAGCCCAGCACCTCGGCGACGCCCTTTCCTCCGACGATAACGAACTTCGCCGCGACGATGAGCATTCCCAAACCGGCGAGGATGAAAAAACCGGCCTTGTAGGGCGGCTCCTTGTTCCGAGGCCCCTTCTGCTTCCGCGCATGCGCCCGGGCGTGGCGAATGACGACCACCATCCACACAGCGAATCCGCAAAGCAGCAGGAGGGCATCAACACGGGAGAACCAGCCGTCCCACAGCAGACCATAGAGAACAACAGGCGCCACGAGGGCCACAGTCCAGTCCCTCCACATGCCATCGTCCTCCGCTTTCATGCCAGACGCCGCCAAAACGACCGCCAGCACGAGCGAGATGTTCACCACATTGCTGCCGAGCACGTCCCCCAGGGAAATATTCGGTACGCCGTCCATCGCCGCATTGACGGCGACCATCAGCTCCGGCGACGAGGTGCCAAAGGCCGCCACCGTCACGCCCACCACCGCCTTCGGCCACCGCGCCCATTCGGCGAAACCGACGCCGCCTTTGACAAAGAGTTCTCCGCCGAACCAGGCGAGCACGACGCCTGCCACGAGGTAAGAAACAGAAAGTATCATGAGGAACGCAGTGGGTCGGGAATCTGCAAAATCACTCCCGCACGACCAGCACGCTGCATTTGGCATGACGCACGACTTTTTCCGCGACGCTGCCGAGCAGCATGTGGGCCAGCCCGGAATGACCGTGGGTGGGGATGATGATCGCGTCCGCCTTTTCTTCCGCCGCAGTCTTGCAGATCGTCTCGGCCGGATGTCCCTGCTGCACCATCACGCGCACGTTCGCGTCATCCGCGAAGGCTTCCGCCGCGACTTTTTTGAGCTTCAGCTCGGCTTCCCTGCGCATCGCTTCATGCAGGTCGCCGGTCTGCACGCGCAAGCCGGCATGCGCGGGCTCGGTCACATGTAGGAGCAGGACTTCCGCGCCGGAAGCCTGCCGCAGGCCGGCTGCGGCGCGCACCGCCGTTTCGGAGCAGGACGAAAAGTCCGTGGGAACAATGATCTTCTTCCACTGATGGGGGCTGTTCATGATTTAGTATCAAAGCGTTCCCTCAGCGAATCGGCAAGCAGTGATTGGCAACGCTTACCTCCTGCCGATCACGCTGAAATCGAGATCACCATTCCCCTCCTCCACGCCGCGCCGCATGGCCTCGGCGGCGCAGTCGATGGCCGGTGCGGCGAGCTTCGCTTCGGCGGCGAGTTCGCGGGCGAAGTCGGCGTCCTTGAGCATGTTGCGCAGGCTGAAGTGCGGCTCAAAGTCGCCTTTGATGATGGCTGGCAGCTTCATGCCGATGAGGGTGGAGTAGTTGGCGTTCGCCTCCAGCGCCTCGTGCAGGCGCTCCAGCGGCACGCCGTTGGCGGCGGTGATCGCCGCCGCTTCGGAGACGGCTTCCACGATGACGGCGGAGACGAGGTTGGTGACGATTTTAAGCACCATCGCATCGCCGACCGCACCAAGCGGCAGGATCTTGGCGGCGCTGGCCTCCAGCACCGGGCGGGCGCGTTCCAGCATCAAATCGCTGCCGCCGATGTAGTAGGTCAGCTTGCCGTTCTGCGCCGCCATCTTGCTGCCGGTGAAGGGCGCATCGAGAAAGGCTGCCCCGGTTTCTTCGACGAGGGCCGCAGCCCTCAGCGCGGCCTTCTTGCTGACGGTGGCGTGGTTCATCACGAGATGCCCGGCTTTCAGTGCGGGCTTCATGTCCTCAACGGCCTCCAGCAGCGCCTCGCCGTCGCGCACGAAAATCTGGATGATCCCGGCTGCTTCGGCGACTTCAAGCGGAGAGGCCAGGAAGTTCGGCACCGCCCGCGCACTGCGACTCCAGACGAAGACCTCATGCCCCGCCGTGCGCAGGTTTTCCACCACACGACTGCCAATGATGCCGAGACCGAGAACGCCGACGTTTTGCTTCATGCCCGGCACTTAGGGCGCAGGCTGCGCCTGGTCAATGACCTGCGCGTGATAAAATACGAACTGCGTGGGAGCCTGCGAGCGCCGCCTCAGCTCGCCGACGAGACTTTTCACCGCCGCCTCGCGCCGCTGGCTCGTCAGCAGCGCCAGAATCTCGTCCCGCACCTCCGCGAACTCCGGCAGCCGGGATTCCCGCCGCTCCTTCACGAGGATCCAATGCCAGCCGAGCTTCGTCGGAAAAGGGCCGCCGACTTTTCCAAGCGGCAGTTTTTCCACCGCTTCGATGAAATCCGCCGGCATGCGCTCGCGGGTGAACCAGCCGAGATCACCGCCCGGCGTCTTGGTGCGCTCGTCCTCGGAATGCAGCGCCACGAGTTCGGCAAAGGTCATTTCCCCGGCGTCCAACTGACTCTGAATCGCGAGAATCTCGGCGTCGCGGTCCGGCTTCGCCTTGTCTTGCCGGCTCAGAAAAAGGTGCGCCGCGTGAGACGCAGCGGGAATCCGCAGCGTCTCACGGTAGTCGTCATACCAGGCACGGGCGTCCGCCTCCGTGACCTCGGCCAGACGGTGGGCGATCTTTTCGGCAATCCACTGCTCGTCGAGCTGCGCATCGCGGATCTCCTCATCCAGCGACGCCTGCGTCTCCTGCATCGCCGCAAGCCGTGAGGGATACTCCGCGTCATCGGCGAACTGACGCCGCATGAAATCCGACTCGCGCTCCGCCGCCGCCAGCGGAGGCACGGTGTTCAGACCGTTCATGATACGGAAGGCGCGGATGATGCGGTCGTTGACCAGATTCTCCAGCACCGTCCAGCGCACCTGCCTCCTCGCTTCCGGGCTCAGCGCGCTCCAGTCCTCGCCGCGCTGCCAAAGATGCGCCCGCAGCCCCTCCTCTAGCTCCAGCCGCGTCAGTGCCCGCCCATAGACCTCCGCCGCCGTCCCGCCCCCCTTCCCTTCCGCCGAGGATCCGCGGCCCGCCATGAGCCGCGCGTGCAGCGGCCCCCGGCAGGCGTAAAGGTCCAGGAACAGGTAGCAGGCAGCCACAAAATAGACGGCGTAGCGCCAGGGAAAACCTCGGAGGGAGAATGACATTCGAAAACGAGGATAAGACCAGCCTTCTCCGATCACAAGCCTCTGAATCCGATGTCCGGATCATTCAATTTTGCGAATGCCTGATTGCGGATTGTCTTTCAGACGCGCATAAGGTTTAATTTCGCCCCTATCTCCCGCCCATGATCGATGTCCAGAACCTCACCAAGCAGTACGCCGGTCGTATCGCGGTGAACAACATCTCGTTTCAGGTGGAGCCGGGGCAGATCGTCGGGTTCCTGGGACCGAACGGCGCGGGAAAATCGACCACGATGCGGATTCTCAGCGGCTACATGCCCGCCACCTCCGGCAGCGCCCGGGTGGCCGGTTTTGACGTTTTTCAGCAGTCGCTCGATGTGCGGCGTTCCGTCGGCTACATGCCGGAAATGGCGCCGCTTTACACCGACATGCGGGTGAAGGAGTACCTGCGCTTCCGGGCCGAGCTGAAGGGCCTCTCCGGCCTCGCCATGAGAAAACGCGTCGGCGAAGTCATGGAACTCACCGGCGTGAACGACATGCGCCGCCGCCTCATCGGCAACTTGTCCAAAGGCTACCGCCAGCGCGTGGCCCTAGCTGATGCGCTGGTCCACCGGCCGAAGCTGCTGATCCTGGACGAGCCGACCAACGGCCTGGACCCCGTGCAGATCCGCCATGTGCGAGACCTGCTGGGAAATCTCAAATCCAAGCACACCGTCCTCCTCTCCACTCACATCCTGCACGAAGTGGAGCAGACCTGTGACCGCGTGGTCATGATCAACAACGGGCGTATCCGGGCCAACGACACACCGCAAAATCTCGCCGCCCAGATGCGCTCCACCACGCTGCTGCACGTCGAACTCGACGCCCCGGGCAAACCGGCGCAAATCCTCGCCCCCCTGCCCGGCGTGCGCAAGATCGTGGAAGAGGAACCGCTGGAGCGGCCGTGGCGGCGCTTCACCCTCCGCATCGAACCCGGACACGACGTTCGCGACGCCGTCCTCGACCTCGCCATGAAACAAAACTGGCGCATCCGCGAGATGCACCGCCAACTTCCGACCCTCGAAGACGTCTTCGTCGAGTTCGCCATGAACTCCGGCGCACCCTCGGACATTCCCACGCACATCCTATGAGGATCTTCTGGATTCTGCTCAAGAAAGAGCTGCACGCCTTTTTCGTCTCGCCCGTGGCCTATGTGGTTCTGGCGCTGGTGATGATTCTCAACGGCTTCGCCTTCCGCGCCGCCCTGTCCATCCTGGAAAGCGCCCCCAGCGAAGGCTCCATCGTGACCTGGACTTTCCACGCCATGTGGTTCTGGCTTTCCTATTTCTTCATTTTCCCGCTGCTGACCATGCGGCTCTTCGCCGAGGAAAAAAAGCTCGGCACGCTGGAGACGCTCTTCACCGCGCCGGTGCGCGCCTGGCAGGTGGTGGGCTCCAAGTACCTCGCCTCGGTCATTGTTTACTGCATGCTCTGGATTCCCAGTCTGCTGAACTTCGAGTTCGCCGAATGGATCAGCGCAGGCGCGGTGGAGGTCCCCTCCGGGGCCGAGCAGGGCGCCTACCTGATCCTGGTGGTGATGGGCATGTTCAACCTTGCCGTGGGCTGCTTCGCCTCCTCACTGACCTCGAACCAGATCGTCGCCGCCATCCTCTCCTTCACGCTCAGCCTGCTGCATTTTCTCATCGGCATCTTCATCATGGTCGTCGGCCGCAAGCTCTCCGACACCGTCGTCAACGTCGTCGGCTACTTCGCCGCGACGGAGCACATCCGCATCTTCACCAACGGGCTGATCGACTCCCGCCCGTTGGTCTATTACCTCAGCCTCTCGCTGCTCTTCCTCAGCTTCACCCACCACGTCGTCGAATTCCGCCGCTGGCGCCCCTGATCCCACCGAAATGCCGGATTCCCCGTCTCAACTCCCGACCGAACCCGCCCGCGAAATGCCGAAGCGCAGCGGCATCGGCCTGAATGTTTTGATTCAGGTGCTGCTCGCGCTGGCGCTCTTCGTCGGCGTGAACCGCCTGAACTACCGCCACTACTGGCGCTGGGACCTCAGCCCGGGCCAGGACTACACCCTCAGCGAGTTCAGCCTGAACTACCTCAACAGTCTCTCGCGCGACGTCGAGATCCACATCGTCTTCGGTCGCGACTCGAAGGTTTTCGGCGAGGTGCAGTCCCTTCTGGAAGAGTACCGCCTCCATGGCCGGCAGCGCATCAAGGTTCGCTCCGTGGACCCAATCCGCGACATCGAACGCGCCGAGCAGCTCAAGGCCGACACCGGCCTCTCCTTCGCCCAAAACGGCGTGCTGCTGCGCTGCGGCACCAACCGCCGCTTCATCACCGAGGAGGAACTCGTCATCCGCGAGTCCGGCACCGCCACCAACAGGCAGATCATCGAGTTTCGCGGGGAGGATGCCATCACCTCCGCCCTCATCGCCGTCGTGGAGGGTGGTGTCCGCCGCTTTCTCTACGTCGTCGGCAAAGGCAGCCGCTCCGAAGCCCAGCTCGGAGACGCCTTCACCTCCATCACCAATCTCGGCAGGCAGCAGAACTTCGAAGTCGTGCAGGCCAACCTCGCCGAAATGAGCCACATTCCCGAGGACTTTGACGGCCTGCTTCTCATCGCCCCGCGCTACGACCTTTCTGAGCGCGAGGTGGTCATGATTCACGACTACTGGGAGAGCAAGCGCGCCGGCCTCTTCGTCATGCTCGACCCGGCCGCTGAAACCGCACGCCTCGACGCTCTGCTCAGCACGACCGGAGTCCGCCCGCGCGGCGACCGCGTCCTACTGGCCGAAAGCACCAGCACCGGAGCGCGGAAGGAATTCTCCGTGCAGGCCGAGTTCCTGAAGGACGTGTCCTTTACCCGCCATCTCACTTCCTCCAGCATCACCCTGGCCGGACAGTCGGAATCTCTTGAACTCCGCGTGGACGATCCCGCCCTGCGCGAGCGCTCCGTGAAGGTCACCCCGCTCATGAAGGCCTCCCCCCGCTACTGGGGAGAGACGCAGTTCCTCGACGAGCTGCCCATCGTCGATGAGGCGGACACCGTTCCTCCCATCTACCTCGCCGCCGCCGTCGAGCGCGGCGCCTTCCAGGATGAAAGCGAACGCGCCGACAGCGCACGCATGGTCGTCGTGGCGAATGCGGCCATTCTCGACCAACAGACGATGCTCGCCATCAACCGCGATTTCACCGCCGCCTGCCTGAACTGGCTCATGAGCCGCGAAAAACTTGCCGGCATCATGTCAAAGCCGAAGCATTCCTACCGCATCCAGCTCACCCGGCGTCAGCACGAGTTGATCTTCTGGGTCACCTCGATGGCGCTCCCCGCCCTGGTCCTCGTCTTCGGCTTCATGGTCTGGACCTCCCGGCGCTCGGCATGACCACAATCCCATGAGTGCGCGAACCACCCTCATCCTGTTCCTCCTCGTCGTCTCCCTCGGCGCCCTGATACTCGGCATCGAGCGCTACTTCCCCTCCGCCGTCGAGCTGAGGGAGATCAAGCGCGGCCCCGCTCCGCTGGAAAAGGACAAGGTCACGCGCATCGAAGTCGTCACCGCCGAAAACACCCGCCTTACTCTTGTGCGCGAAGGGCACGCCTGGAGCATCGAGTCCCCTTTCACCGACCTGGCCGACCCTGAAAAAGTCGCCGCCCTCATCATCACCCTCGGCGGCATCGAGTGGATCGAAAAGATCCACCGCAGCGAGTTTGACGACGGCGAGTGGGAAAAGACCGGCCTCGACAAGCCCCGCTACAAGGTGCGCCTGCTGGAGGGTGACAAGGTCCTCCAGGAATGCTGGTTCGGCGCACCTGCCGTCGTGGAAAACAGCGTTTACATGGGCCTGCCCGGCGAGGA
The DNA here is from genome assembly GCA_964452755.1 of uncultured Prosthecobacter sp. Taxonomy (GTDB): domain Bacteria; phylum Verrucomicrobiota; class Verrucomicrobiia; order Verrucomicrobiales; family Verrucomicrobiaceae; genus Prosthecobacter. Next base: position 26,447 of record CAYVQY010000011.1, read on the forward strand.
GAACGAAATGGCCTGGTACCTTTCCAAGTGCGAAGCACCGCTCGTCCTGCAGATCCCCCCTCCCTCCTGGCGCGATCCCAAGCTCCTACGCCTCCCCGCGGAGGTCATCACCGGCATCACCCTCGTCCAGCCCGCCGGCCAGATCGTCCTTTCCCGCGAAAACGAGCACGCCTCCTGGATGCTCGAAAAGCCGCTCAAAACTCGCGGCAGCAAGGAACGCATCTCAGAGCTCCTCTCCACCATCCTCAACCTCGAAATCGCCGAGGCCAAGGACTCCGCCCTCACGCCCTCGGGTGCATCCAAAAAGGGCGAGGCGCCCGCCAGCCCCGCCGCAGAGATCAAAATCATCGTCGAGTCCAAGCCCCGCAAACAAAGCTACGAACTGACCCTCAAAAAACCCGCCGACTCCAAGCAACCCACCACCGGCGCCACCACCTCCTTCCGCGATCCCTCCTTCACCGTCGCCGCAGGCAAGATCAACGCCCTCTGGGTCAAGCCAAACGACCTGCGCGACCACCTGCTCGCCCAGGTTGACGGGGAGCGGCTCGACTTCATCACCATCACCAGCAAGACCCATCCCGAGATCAGCCTCCGCCGCGAGGCCGGCTCATGGTATCTCCTCCGCCACGGCAACTGGGACCCCGCCAACGGCGAGCGCGTCGCCCGCTGCCTCAACGCCCTCAACACCCACGAGATCGCAGAATTCGCCGCCGATACCGCCGCCGACCTCGCCCCATATGGCCTCGACGACCCCTTCCAGATCGTGACTTGGACGCCCTCCCGCGAAAAGCCGGTGAAACTCCTCTTCGGCCACAACCCAGAACGCACCAAGTTCTTCGCCAAGTACGATCACGAACCCTTCATCTACCGTATCGAGGCCTCCCTCCTGCCCGCGATTCCCACCGACGGCATCAAGTGGAAAGGCCTCGGTGCCCTCCGCTTCACCACCTTCGCCCTCCGCCGCATCAGCCTCGCCCTCGGCGCCAACGCACCCGTCATACTCGACTATAACCCCGTCACCGCCCAGTGGAAGGCAACCCGCGCCGGGCGCGATGTGACCGAGGAAATCGACCGCGTCAAAGCCGACCGTCTCGCAGGCAACCTCGCCCGCTTCACCGTGCAGGACTGGGCCGCCGACCGCAGCGACGCCATCGAAGCCCTCAAGACCCCCTTCCTCACCATCCAGATCGTCCTCGGCGAACCCGGCACCACGGACGGCCCCGTGCGCGAGGTCGAGATCCTCTTCTCCCCCACCCAGCCAAATGCCGAAACAGCCTTCTACTTTGGCCAGGTCAAGGGAGACCCCGACATCTTCTACATCACCCGCGTCGCCCTTTTGCAGATCGTCGGCGACGGTGTCTTCAAGGCCAAAGCCGTCGAGTAGGTCCCCCAGGGCGGCTTGAACGCACACCGCCAGGCCCGGGCTGTTTTTCTCACGCCGGATGAATGTCGCTTGCCGATTCCGCCAAGTCCGTGTGTCTTGAAAAGCATGGCACCTAAAAAAGCACCCAAACCCGCCCGCGCCAAACGCGCCGCCAAGGAGAAGGCTCCCGGAAAGCTTCGCAAGGTCCCCTTTTGGATTGGATTCGATCTCGGCGGCACCAAGATGATGGCCTCTGTGCTCGACGCCAACTACAACGTCCTCGGCTCCGCCCGCAAATCCACCAACGGCTCCGACGGCGTCGCCAAAGGCCGCGGAAAAATCCTCAAGGCCATCCATGAAGCCATCCAGTCCGCCGGCGTGGACCCCGCAGGCATCCAGGGCATCGGCATCGGCTGCCCGGGCCTGGTGAATTCCGCCCGGGGCATCCTGGTCTTCGCCCCCAATCTCGGCTGGACCAACATGGCCCTGCGCAAACTGCTGCAGACCGAATTCAAGTGCGCCGTCGCCGTGCTCAACGACGTGGATGCAGGCACCTTCGGCGAATACGCCATCGGCGCAGGCAAAGGTGCGCGCTCCCTCCTCGGCGTCTTCCCCGGCACCGGCGTCGGTGCCGGCTTCGTCTATGACGGGCACCTAGTGATGGGGCGCTCCATTTCGGCGATGGAACTCGGAAACATCCTCTTCCCGGGCACCCACATCGGCAGTCCCGTCTTTGGCACCGTCACCCTCGAAGACCTCACCAGCAGGCTCGCGCTCGCCTCCCAGGCCGGACTCGCCTGCTACCGCGGGCAGCTTCCCGAACTCGACAAGAAAACCGAAGGTGCCCTGCGCAACATCCGCAGCAAGGCACTGGCCAACGCCTTCCGTGGCGGTGAGGACGCCGCCATGGTCATGTTCCGCAATGCCATCCGCTACCTCGGCATGGGCGTCGCCACCGTGGTCAATCTCCTCGCTCCCGACCGCATCACCCTCGGTGGTGGCCTCGTCGAGGAACTCCCCGAACTCTACCTCAACCTCCTCAAGGAAGAGGTCGAGCGCCACGCCATCCCGGAACTCGCCCGGGGCATCAAATATTCCCTCGCCAAGCTCGGCGGGCAGGCCGTCGCCGTCGGTGCCGTGGCGTGGTTGCGCAAAGAGAACAAGCAATGAGCGACCCCGCCCCCACGCCCCCGCCACCGGAACACGCCGTCATCTTCATCGGCGCGGCCTCCGTCACCCTCGTCATCGGCCGCCAGGATGCTGACGGCAAGTTCACCCGCGTCGAGAGCCTCGACCGCCCCCTCCCCGTCGCCCGCGACATCTTCCGGAGCCGCACCATCACCCGCGGCACCGTGGACCAGGCCGCCGCCATCCTGCGCGACTACCTCCAGTCCATGCGCGAGTATGGCATCCCCACCTCCCAGCTCCGCCTCTTCACCTCCAACATCCTCGCCGAGGCCGCCAACCACGAAATTTTCCTCAACCGCCTCCAGGTCAACAGCGGCGTCGTCCCCAGCCTCATCGACGACGGCAACATGACCCGCCTCGTTTATCAGATCGCCCACCGCCTCCTCCAGCGGAACCCCACCCTCGCCCAGGGCAACACCTTCGTCACCCACATCGGCCCCGGGAACACCCGCGCCATCTACTTCCAGCAGGGCCGCCTCGCCGCCTACAGCAACTACCGCCTCGGCATCTTCCGCGCCCGTGAAGCCGTCGCCCTCCATGACGAGGAAACCCCGCACCAGCTTCTCCACCTCGAAGAGCAGATCCGCGGCGTCGTCGATCACCTCGCCCAGGACTACGCCGACGTGAAAGTGGACAACCACGTCGCCATCGGTGCCGAAATCCAAAGCGTCGCGCCCCTCCTCGGCAAAGCACGCCACGGCGCCCACCGCGTTCAGGAGGGCGTCCTCGCCACCCTCACCGACAAGCTCGCCCGCCTCAATCCCGACGACCTCGTCCGCGAGCTCCACGTCCACTACACCGGAGGGGAGGGCATCATCCCCGCCCTCCAGACCAACCTCGCCCTCGCCCGCCGCTTCGGAGACGACTCCCTCTGGGTGCCTGAGGGCGACTTCCAGCTCGAGCTCATGCTCGACCTCATGACCTCCGGCTCCCGCACCGCAGTCTTCCAGGAAGAAGTCATGCAGGCCGTCAACGAGATCGGCGCCCGCTACAAGACCGACCGCCGCCACGCCGACCACGTCGCCAACTTCGCCCGCCAGCTCTTCCGTGAGCTCCAGCACCTCCACGGCCTCGATCCCAAATACGAGCTCGTCCTCCGCGTCGCCGCCACCCTTCATGAGGTCGGCATGTTCATCAGTCCGCGGGAGCACCACAAGCACAGCCTCTACATCCTCCTCCACACCGAAATCTTCGGCCTTAGCACCCAGGATCGCGAAATGGTGGCCCTCCTCGCCCGCTACCACCGCCGCTACAATCCCGAGCCCAGCCACCCTCACTTCGCCGACCTCAGCCGTGGAGAGCGCATGACCGTGCTGAAGCTCGCCGCCCTCCTCCGCGTCGCCGACGCCCTCGACCGCTCTCACTCCCAGCGCATCAAGTCCATCCAGCTCCGGCCCGAAGGCTCCCGCCTCAGCCTCCTCACCCAGGGCGTCGATGACACCACCGTCGAGCAGATCGCCATCAACTCGAAGTGCGACCTCTTCCGCGAAATCTACGGCTACGACATCACCCTCGTCCCCGCCTGACGGCACTTCCTCCCTCCTCCTGGAAAGAGCGTGCCGAGCCTTCTTCACGGGAAGGTTTCCGCCAGCGTTGGAAGGGACGCACACACAAATTGTGACCAAAGGAGTCCGCCGGAAACGTTCCATTAGCCCATGAAGAAGTTTGCCATCCTCCTCTGCCTCGGCGCGCTGACCGTCGCCGCGTGGATTTCCCTCAAGCCCGCCCGGGGAAACTCCAAGCCCCTGACCGTCTTTTGCGCCGCCGGCCTGAAGAAGCCCGTCGAAGAGATCGCCCAGGCCTACATGAAGGAGACAGGGACCGAGGTACGCCTGCAGTATGGCGGCACGGGCACGCTGCTCAGCCAGATCAGGATCGCGAAGCAGGGGGATCTTTTCATCGCTGCGGATGACGGCTCCTTGGCCGACGCGAAAAAACAGGGAGTGACGCGCGAGGAGTTCCAGTTGGCAAAGCAGAAGCCCGTGCTCGCCGTGGCAAAGGGCAATCCGAAGAACATCACCGACCTCACCGCAGCGAAGCGGGACGGCGTCAAACTCGCCCTGCCAAATCCAGAGGCGGCCAGCATCGGACGGGTGACGAAAAGCCTGCTCGGAGCGGAATGGGACGCCTTGGCCGCGAAGGCGGCGGTGATGAAACCGACGGTGACGGAAATCGCGGCGGACTTATCGCTGGGAGCGGTGGACGCTGCCATTCTTTGGGACGCCACGGTGCCGCAGTTCGACGGGATCGAAGCGGTCAGCGTGCCGGAGCTGGCCAGGCACGACGAATTTGTCACGGCCACGGTCCTGGAGTCCTGCGAACAGCCCGCCGAGGCGATGAAGTTTGCCCGCTACCTGGCGGCGCCGGAAAAGGGCGTGCCCGTGCTGAAGAGCCATGGCTTCACGGCCGTGGCTGGGGACAGATGGACGCCGCGTCCAGACCTGATCCTCTACAGCGGCGGGGTGAACCGGCCGGCAATCGAGAAGGTGCTGCTAAAGTTCGCAACGCGGGAGGGAATCGACATCACGACCACCTACAACGGCTGCGGCATCCTCTGCGCGGCGATGAAGACGATGGAGGACAGCAGCGACCCGAAGTTTCCCGATGTTTACTACGCCTGCGACGTCTGCTTTGTCCCGCCGGTGGCGCAGCACTTCCCGGAAGCGGTGATGCTTACGGAGGCCGAAATCGTGATCGCCGTGCCGAAAGGAAACCCGCTGAACATTCGCACGCTGGCCGACCTCGCGCGCCCCGGGCTGCGCGTAGGCCTCTGCAATGCGGAGCAGTCCACCCTGGGCTTTCTCACCAGCTCGATGCTGAAGTCGATGAATCTCTGGGAGGGCGTGAGCAGGAACGCATCCTCGCAGGTGCCTACAGGCGACTTCCTGGTGAACCAGATGCGCACCGGATCGCTGGATGCGGCCGTGGTTTACAAGATCAACATCCAGAACGCGATGGAGCACTTCGACGCCGTGTCCCTCCCTGCTGACAAATCGAAGGCGGTGCAACCCTTCGCCGTGCGCACAGACTCCCCCCACCAGCAGCTCGGGCGCCGTCTGCTGGCATTCCTGCGCGAGAACCGCTCCAGCTTTGAAGAGGCCGGATTTGTCTGGAAAGGCGAAACCGCACCGGTGAAGAGCGCCGAGATCATCCTGCCGGACTGGTTAAAGCAAAAACCGTGAGCTCGGCGCAGCGGAAACGCATCAGGACTGAACCATCTCAATACCGGTGGCGAGAAGCGAGTGCTGCCAGTCCATGAGGTGGTCATCGACCCTGCCATCTACAACAAGGTCCTCCATCGTGCTGCGAGATCCCAGGAGCGAGGGCTCGATCTCCAGGCGGGCGGCCACCGTGTCGCGGTGAGCACAGAGTTTGTCGATCATGTCGCGCTGCTGGTCACTAAGGCGCCCCTTAGTCTTCTTCGGCCGGGCGGGCCAAGCTGCGGGGTCGGAGGCCGCCGTGGCTGCCGCAATTTCGAGAAGCTCTTTTTTCCAGCGGGGACGCCAGCCGTTCGGAGGATTCAGCGGCTGCCCGGCCTCATACTGCTCCGCATAGGCGACCATCTGCTTGTTGGACATGATTTTGAAACAGGGAAGATCGCGCTCTTTGGCGATGCCTTCGCGCCATTCCCACATGCCCTTCAATAACGCCAGACCGCGGGGATGCAGTCGACCGCAGCCCTGCACCCGCCATGGGTCCTGACGAGGGGTGCTGTCACGAGCGGCCACATCATCCTGCAGAGTCAGGCAGCTCTGGTGAAACCATTCCTCGCGACCCTTTTCACGCAGTCCGGCGACGAGACGGTCCGCCAGCGGCAACAGGTAGCGCACATCATCCACCGCATAGGAAAGCATGTTGGCCGGCAGAGGGCGCCGACTCCAGTCGGCCTTCTGGGATGCTTTGCAGAGTTCGATGTCAAAGTTGTTCTTCACTAGAGCCGCGAGGCCGAACTGGCGAGCTCCGAGCAGACGCGCCGCGATCTGGGTGTCCCGAATGGTCCTCGGACTCCAGCCGTAAGTGCGCCTCAGCATGGTCAGGTCATAGTCGGCGCCGTGAAACCAGAGCTCGTGAGCATCCAGGAGCTCCAGAAGGATGGAAACATCCGAGATCGCCAGCGGGTCCACCAAGGCATAGAGGCCGGCGCAATTGATCTGAAGAAGGCAGAGCTTCTCGTGGTAGTGGTGCAGGCTGTCAGCCTCGGTGTCGAGGCAGCAGCGCTTGTCATTCCCTGAGGCGAGGTGCCGACGCGCAGCATCGATCCAGCGCTCCAGAGCTGCCGGCGTGTCAATGAACTCGTAGTCCGACGGGACTTGTGCGGAAGCGCTCATTTCAGTCCCATGATCAGGATTTCAGCATTATTGCTGGTCCTGTTGATGTTGCGGATGAGCGTTTCAAGCGCATCCACGGCCGGAACGGCGGCGAGCTGCTTTCGCACCTGGGTGATGCGCCGGAATTCGTCGGGGTGATAGAGCAGGTCGTCACGACGGGTGCCCGACTTCAGCACATGCAGCGCCGGGAAGATGCGGCGCTCGGAGATTTCACGGTCAAGAGTGGCCTCCATGTTGCCGGTGCCCTTGAACTCTTCGAAGATCAGCTCGTCCATCCGGCTCTCGGTTTCAATGAGAGCCGTGGCGATGATCGTGAGGCTCCCCCCCTCTTCTACATTGCGGGCGGCACCGAAGAACTTTTTCGGCTTCAGCAGCGCCTTGGCGCTCATTCCTCCCGACATGCGGGCCTCTTTCCCCCCCTGCATGGAATTGTAGCCGCGCGCCAAACGCGTGATGCTGTCGAGGAGGATGACAACATCCTTTTTCATCTCGACCAGGCGGCAGGCACGCTCGCGCACCAGTTCGGCCACCTGGCTGTGGCGCTTCGGGCTTTCATCAAATGTGGAGCTGTAAATCTCGCAGCCCTCTACGCTTTCCTCGAAATCGGTCACCTCTTCCGGACGCTCGTCAAGCAGCAGGATGATGAGGGTTATTTCCTTGTGGTTCTTGACGATCGACTTTGCAATGTCCTTGAGGATCACGGTCTTGCCAGAGCGCGGCGGTGCGCAGATGAGTCCGCGCTGCCCTTTACCAAGGGGAGCCACCAAGTCCAGAATCCTGGCACTGACGGGACAGGGTCTTGCCGTCTCAAGGATGATGCGCTGATTGGGAAACGTGGCCGTCAGCTTCTCGAAATCTGCGGGGGGCTCCCACTGCTCGATCGGCATGCCTTCGACTTCCGTGATGCGGTCGATGGCGAGGTATTTGTCGCGATCCTTCGGAGCTTTCGCGATGCCGGTGATTTTCTGGCTGGGACGAAGGTTGAATTTTCTGACCAGAAACAGCGGAACAAAAACGTCCTCTGGCAGTGGCGTGAAGCTGTACTTTGGATAGCGGATAAGACCGAAGTTGTCAGGTCCGACTTCCAGGATGCCCTCGACGACGAGCCGGGTTTTGTGCTCCGCCAGCCATGCGCACAGGTCGTAAATGATCTGGTGTTTGGAGCGGCTGGCATTGAATCTGAAACCGACGGTTTCAGCCAGGGTCTGCAGTTCGGCGAGCGAAGACTCCTGGAGTTGATTGATGGAAACCTCCTGCGGAAACGGCGGCTGTGCGCCGTCTGTCTTCGCCTGTTCGGGAGACTGGTCCTCCGTCGTCTCGGACGACGGGACCGGTGCTCCGAGATTTGACACCGGTTCTTCGGATTGCACGGCTGCAGGGGCGGCTTGGGATTCGGGTGATTGTTCGTTCATGCTTGCAAGAGTGGACTTGCCAGCGTCAGCACCTGGGCTTCAAGAGAGGCGGCGCTTCCATCATTCCAGATGACCGCGTCCGCTCTTTCTACCTTGGCTTCGATGGGCCATTGGGCATCGAGGAACTGTTGAACGTTCAGTTCGTTCAGGCCCCGGGTTTCCATCATCCGCCTGACCTGCACCGACCGGCTGGAAGCCACCACGATGACGAAGTCTGCTGAAACTGCGGTGCCAGTCTCATAGTGCAGGGGCACTTCCGCAAGGAAAAGATTCATCCCTGCACGCCGGGCAGCCTCTCTGGACTCCCTCAGCCCCTCAAAGACGGAGGGATGTAGAATCGCCTCCAAGCGCGCCCGAAGGCCCGAGTCTGGCAGGACATTCTGGCGAAGCCATGCCCGGATCGCGGGGATATCAAGGTCTGGCATGCCTAGCGGGCCAAATTCCTGCCGGAACCTAGCTTGCACCCCGGGCATTTCGAAAGCAGCCTGCACCTGCTCATCCGCCGAGAAAAATCGCACCCCTTCACCCAGAATGCTTTTCAGGAGACCGGCAGCAGTGCTTTTCCCGCAAGCCGGTCCTCCGGTAATAATCCAGGACTTCATATCAAAAAAAAACAGGTGGATTACTTGAATCCACCTGTTTCAAAAATTCTCAAGAGTCGAATCAGGGATTGACCGCAGGGAGCAAGGGATTGCCGGGAACGGCATCAGCCGTGGCAGGACCCGCAGGCTCGCTGCTCTTCACCCTCTGACCGGAAGGATCAATCAGGTGCGCAGTCACGAAGATCATAAGATTGCGTTTGAAGTGCTGTTCGGATTCAGTGCGGAACAAGCGGCCCACGAACGGCAGATCGCCGAGCACGGGAACCTTATCCTCCACATCCTGTACGTCCTCGCGAATCAGTCCGCCGAGAGCAACCGTCTGACCGTCCCAGATTGAGACGCCCGTGGTGACTTTGCGGACAGAGAAAACTGGCTGATTGATGATGTTCGGCGTGATCAAGCGTTCCGGCTGGCTGATTGGGATATAGCCCGTGGTACCAACGACCGTCGTACCAGCAGCACCAAACTGGATCGGCAGAACCGTCTGGCTCGAGGGAGAGAGGATCGGCGAACCGTAATTGATGAAACCGTCGAACTCGACAACCTCGGGAGCCAAAGTCAGCTCGATCGTATTGCCATCGGCCCCAACAGTAGGTTCAGCTTCGAGACGCACACCGGTTTGACGCATTTCGAAGGCCGTCGGTGTGGTTGGCGTGGCGATCTGCTGTCCACCACCACCACCACCACCACCAAGGTTGACGTTACCACCACCACCCTGAGGGAGCTGCGGAGGATCAAACTCGGTCGGGTAGATGAATTCACGAGTCACTTCCATGGTGGCACGCGTGCCACTCTTCGTCGTCACACTCGGGGCACTCATCAGATCGACGCCCTTTTTCTGACTGAGCCCTCGAATGACCGTCTGAAATTGTGGGTCGGAGAATATACCCGCCGCTGAGAAGATTCCGGGAGCAACGCTTTGAACACCCGTCGTCGATCCACTAGTCAACAGATTGTCAATGCTGCTGTTGTTGATGGCATAGTTGCCCGAACGCAGGCCCGAGGTGATCGGCCCTCCCCCGGTCGGGAATATTGGCGTACCATTCGGAGCCAAGCCCGCACCAAGAGGAACAGGACCGGCGAAAGCACCTGCGATGGGAATCGGAGGAAATACTTGAACAGTGCCACCAGGGGGGGGACCAGCAACGTTGACCGGTGCGGTGCTGAAGTTACTGGTGAATGGATAAGCGGCATTGTTGAACGCGTTTCCAGTGCCTGCCGTGCCGCCCCCGAAGAAAAGATTGTTTCCATTGGTGCCGACGCTGCCAAGCAGCCAGTCAAAACCAAGCTCTTCTGTATTCTTTTGTGTCACCTCAACAAATTTAGAAGTGATGACAACCATCTTCGGCGCGTTCTGAATGATGGTGTCAACAAAAGCCTCAACCAAATCCATGTTCGGCTGTGTGTTGCGCACGACAAGCTGGGAAGTCGCTGGGTTGAAGCTGGCCGAAGAACCTTCGGGGAAGGTGATACCTTGAGCTTCTAGGATTTGCTTGGCGTTCTTACGTGCAATCAGTCCGCTTGCAGAACCGCCAGCTGGCTGCGCGGCGAAAGGATCGGCTGGTGCAGCGGGAGCACCTCCGCCTCCCGCATCTCCGCCACCAATGGTCAGGAAATCCGGCGGAACGCGGTAGCTTCGAGTGTACTGCTGGCTGGCGTCTTCCGAGAGTGGCACCACCAAGACCGCATGCGCTTCCACCTTGAATTTCATCTGGGCAAGCTCGGTGACGTAACGCAAGGCCTCAGACATGGGGACATCGGTCAAATCCAGGCTGATTGAGGCATTGTTCGGAGCATCGCCCGTGCGGAGGATGATGTTGACGCCCTTCACTCCGGCTGCATCCGGCGTCGTATCCAAGTCGCGACTTTTGACACGCAGATATTCAATGGCCTCCTCAATAGTGGCACCAGCAAAATTCACCGATGGGAAAATGATTCGATTCATCTTTTCGGTCAGAAAGGCTCCCGGACTGCGACCCGCACCGTAGTCGAACTGAATTGCAGCGCCAGTAACGGGAACTTTGTCCTCCCATGCTTCATCCACCTGGGCCAGCATCTTAGCCCGCTGGTGGTCGTATGCGGCCTTGAAATATTCCATCCGCTTGCGTTCAGCTGTCTCCATGCCCCTGCGCGCAGCGCTGTTGTAGGGGTCCGTGCGAAGCACGTCCTGATACTGGCTGATCGCAGTATCATAATTACCGAGTTCATTCGAACTATTGGCAAGCACCAACCCCTTTTGAACCTTGCCCACATTTTCGATGTGCTGAGGGGTAAGCGCCGGCGGCCAACGGTCAGGGTCGTCAAGGTGGGAGAGGAAAAGCGTCGCTCCCTGATGGCCCGGAACTGCAGCGAGTGCTCCGTCAAGCAACTGACGGGCTTCGTCGTAGTTGCCTTCCTTGGCGCGTTCGCGGGCAACCATGACACTACAGTCCGCGTGCTTCAGTTTGGCGAGATCCAGCCAGTCCCGTGTCAGGGGGGCTGCCGGCAGGGCGTCAATCGCCGCCTTGTAGGAACCGAGGGCGGATTCAAAATCCCCCTCACTGTAGGACTTGTCTCCACGATCCATGGCCGTCCTTGCATCTTCGATACGAGCATAACGGCGTGCGATTTCACGATTAGCCATATTCGAAACCGTGCCACCCTGCGCACAGAGTGAAGCGGGAAGCGAAGTCAGAGCGACGAGGGAAAAGACCAGACGGGATTGGAGGGACATAACTAACAGAGTATTTTGTGACGAAAGAATGTGTTTAACAGAGCGGGTGGAACTTTGGCGAGCTATTTTTTGAGATCGTTGGAAAAAAGCGGGGAAGGTCATCATTGTTTAATTTCAATGGTTTGAGTGGAGGGTTTCCCCTTTTCGTCAGGAGCGATGATGGCTTTTGAATCCTCCAGTTTCAGTATGTGGTAGGTCTTGACGACTCCCGGCAGCACGAAGGTCTTGCCCTCCCGAACCCCGGCGATTTTGCTGAGCTTTTTCCACCTAAACTCGAAAACGGCCTCGTATTCGGCCAGATTGACCTCGTCACCCTTCTCAATGAGTTCAAACTCCTTGTTGGTGGAGAGATCCTTGATCTTGAGCAACTGGGCTTCCATCGGACCGAGCGTGGGATGCTGAATCTGCTCTTTCTTCGAGGAAAGCACTTTGAAGCGGGTCACACCTCTCTCAAAACCAAACTCCTCTCCTACCGCCACAAACTTGCTGGCACGGGGCTGGGGCTCAAGACGCTGAACCTGGAAGGTTTTCCCGTCGCCACTGACGAGTTTGACGGTGTAGTCGTGACTGATGCGCTGGATGAGAAACAGCTTGTCAGTGAGAGGCGGCATGGAACCGGCATCACGGGGATTCGTTTTGGCTTCGAACTCCTCCAGATTGGAGAAGCCGTCGTCGTCTGCATCCAAATCACCGACATTAGGCGAGAAGATGTGCGGCAGTTGATCTTCGGGCGGGGTTTTGTTCCGGTCCCCCACCAGGAAGACGTTGGTCATCGGCTCGCGGAACTTCGGTTCTGGCAGGGTGAGGTCGAACAACTGCCCCTCTTTCATCACCAGGAGGACGGACTTGTTGAGCGGCACAGGTTTTCCATTCCGCTCGGGTGACACCCAGGAATATTTCTTTTTAATCGTGTCAATCGCCACCTGAACGGCCTCAATGTTCGGAGGATTGGGATTGTTGGCCGACATGCCATTCGGCAGCGTCAGATTTTCCTCAAACGCCCGCGATTGAAGCACCAAGAATACGGCGACCCCAAGCGCTGCAAGAGAGCAAAGAATCAGAGTGGTTTTTTCGTAGCTGCCCTGGCTGTTCTGCATGGTAGATATTAATTACTATTAAAGAGGGGAGATTGATGATCAATCAACGGCCCGGGGCCATTGCCACACCTTTGGCGGCGTCATCAAATCTCAGGAAATCGATATCGAGACGAACCTTGAGTTTTTCTTCCCCAATGATCGGCACGGAGTCAGGAGCGGCGGGATCCGGTGGTCTAAGTTCATTTGAGGCGGCAGGTGCACCTTCGGCGGTCACGGCTGCTGCGCCTCCGCCGCCACTCGGATCGCCCTCATTGAGACCTGGGGCGTCTTCGGGCAGCGTCACTTGGGATCTCACGGGCCCCTCGGAGCGCTGGTTTTCGATTCTCACCAAACGCAGGCTGCTGAAGAACGGCATCTCGGAAGGGTTGGCAAGGCGACTGACGACCAATTGAAGAGCACCCTGATCAGCGGTCAATACCACCGAGGCCTGACGAGAGGAGACGATGGAAGCGGGCGCGGGCGCTCGGTTCATTCCAGGCCTTGCCGCCCCACCGGCCGGTGCCTGAGCGGCTTCGACCGGCAAAGACGAGCGTTCAAACTGCTCAACAGCGGAAACCCCCGACTTCATGAACAAATTGAGCAGTTCGTCCATAGCGTCCAGATAAAGGGCTAATTCCGCAGCCGCTTCGGCCGACTTTGGCAGACTTTTCGTGTATTCATCGAAACCGAAGGCGAACTCCGCCGGCAACGTCATCTTGTAAACCTTGGCCTTCTTCCGAGCCTCGGCGATTTTCGCCTTCAGGTCGGTTTGAAATTCGATGTCTTTGACCGGTTTCAGCGGTTGCTGAAGGATGAGCAGCGCACCTCCGAGCTTGTTGACGCTCGCGGCATACTCCTCCACGGCGGCTTGCTTTTTTTTCACATTCTCCTCCGTAGGGGCAAGGCGCGCACTCTGCAAAGTGGCTATCTGCACGCCTAGAGACTGGTAGGTCTCCTTGCTTGCCGTGAAACGGGTCCACGCGTCGAATACCATGTAGCCGATCCCTGCGGAAATTGCCAGGAAGACGCCGATGATCGCGGCCAGGGGTTTGTTTTCTCGAATCCAGTCCATGAGGGTTTACTTGAATTTAATGGGGCTACGGAGGGGCATTTTAATTTCGAATTGGTAGGCGTAGCGATCTCCTTCGACGCCACTGTCCACTTTCACATACTTGTCGCGGTTGGTTTCAAACTCGGGCACGTCGAAAGACTGCAGCTTGGCCAGCTTGGAAGCGAAATCATAGACGACTTTTTGCTCGCCTTCACTGTTACTGCGGTAAAGACCCTGCATGCGCAACTCAAACACCGGCTGGGCGGGCGCCCGCCCGGTGCTCGCGGCGGACTTCTGCCGGGGAGCACTGTTGTCGCTGCCCCACAGGGATGCGGTGAGCGGTTCACCATCCTGCAGAGGCTCGATCGTCGTCAGCCAAAGCAAATCGTTTTCGAACTGCTGATTCACCTCGTTGAGGAGGCGCACCCACCAGGATCTCTCCGTGACGGCCTGCTCCAACTGCAGGCTGCGCTGCCTGAGTTCTTCCTGACGCGCCTCAAGCCCCCGGATCTGATTCGAAATGCCGGTCAGCCTTGCACTCTCTGTTTGCAGGCTGACCATCCGGTTTTGCAGGGATTTGTCCGCCTGGTTGAACCAGAAAAGCGCGGCCGCCAGCGCAGCCACAATGCACAAACCGGCAAGAACCAGCGCCGGAGCACGCCGTGCGGAATCACGGGCGGAAGCCACCGCATCGGGAACCAACTCGATCTCGCACGGGCAGGCGCCCGCACTCCGCAGGGCAAGACCGACCAGTTCGCCGATGGCTGGCGCGTCGATCTGGACCTCTTCGAGGTTGACCCCGCGGTCCGGCTGAACCCCGCGCATGCCGTTGAACACTTCGACTGGCAGTTTGAGTTTTTCGGAGAAGAACTCGGCGATGTAGCCCATCGCGGTTCCTCCGCCGGCAAGGAATACGCGCTGAGGGGCGCTGCCCCCCTGCTGACTACGATAGAACGTAATGGTGCGCATTACTTCGGAATGGAGTCGCGTCATCGAATTCCGCATCACCTTCGACATGGCATTCACGCCCTCGTCAGGGTGGTCTTCCACCGCCCCGCCTAGGGCAACGAATCCCTGGCTGCACTTCTGTGCCTCGGATTCGGCAAAGGTTATGCCAAACTCTTTGGCAATGGCGTTGCTCACGGCCGCTCCACCGATCAGCAGATTGCGGGTGAAGAAGCGTCCCTCCTCCACGAAAATGAGATTCGTCGAACGTGCACCAAGATCGATCACCAAAGCCGGTTCGCCAACGTCGGGGTAGCTGTAGCGGAAGGCATTGAACAGAGCGAGCGGGCCCACGTCCACACCGGCAGTCTTCAACCCGCAGAGGCTGACCTGCTCGTGCATCTCGTTGAGAGGCTCCCGTTTCATGGCAGCCAGAACGACCTCCACCTCAAGTGCTTCGGAGTCGCCCACGACTTCATAGTCCCATGACACCTCGTCCAACTGCCACGGCACATTTTGACGCGCCTCAAATTCAACAATTTGCGCCAACTTGTCCCCTTGCACGGGCGGCAGTTTAACAAAGCGACTGAAGACCGGATGTCCCGGGACGGAGACCCAGACCTTGTGTCCTCGAATTTTGAGTTTGGCCACCAGTTCGTCCAATGCCACCTTCAATTGGGGCAGGCGGCTGACATCCACGGAGGGATCCCCATCCATGTCCACGATGGCGTATCTCTTCAAAATGAGATCGCCTCCTGAGCTTTTTCCAAACACTGCGCCCCCGACGCGCTGGGAGCCGAGGTTGATGACGGCGATATTACTGGAGTCTGCCATGCTGTTATAAATAGAGTTCGCTATCGGGATTCAATGCCTCTGACCGCTCATTTCGGACGCACGGGTATGTCGTAATCACCCCACAGCACCGCAAATGGAGTCTGCGACTTGTGAAGGATGGATCCCTGCTGAATCGCCAACTGGTCGGAAGCCTCCCACCAGGGGCCGCTGACCGGCTTTGATTCACCCGCGATCCGCTGACCTTCCGCAACAATTTCAACTCCGTAGCCCTGCACATCCGTCGATACGAGGACGTTGTCCTTCAGGAAGATCAGCTTCATTGTGGCGGGAGATACATAGGCCAGCGCGTGACATTCTTCACCGGCCGGGACATTGACCAAGTTCAGGGAGCCTTCGAGCACCGTACGCTTGCCATCGACGTCCTTGTGATTGAGCGCCAAGTACAGATTCAGGGTCAGCGCCGGATACGTTCCCTTGTTGCCTCCCGCCTTCTGGGGAAGATCGATTTCGAATTCCACGTCCACTTCGATCCAGTTCTTTGGCCGCCAGCGCTTGTCCCGCACGTTGCCGACATTAAACATCGGTGTCTGCTGCTCGGCCAATTTGACATTCTTGACCTTGGCCTTGATCTCGGGTGCGGACTCTCCTGCGGGAGCTTGGGCGTGGAGAAGCGGAGTTGTGATCAAGATGGCGGTTGCCAGTGCGATGAATTTCATTTCGGGAATGGTTGTTGCGGTATTTTAAGCGTTTTATCAGCAAAACACCCCGCGCATCAAGCAGGGATTCGAATATTGTGCGAAAATACCGCTTCGCCTTCGATTTTCGGCCACCAAACGGTGAATCACACGGGACACCCGCAACGAGGTTGGAAGTCCGGTCTCCTTGGCCGAAGCCGTCAATCGCCGGCCATCATCCATCATAATAGCTGAACAATGACCGCCTTTTGCGGTCTGTGAATCTCCCGCGCTGCCATGAGACGTTTCCGCCGCTTGTGCTGGCTGCGCTTTCCTGCCAATGATTCCTCTACCTACCATGATTCGAGCCTTCCTCTTCCTCGCCTGCGCTTTGTTGGTCTCCTGCGACCGCGAAGAGTCTCTTTCTCAAAAATCAGCCCCGGAATCAGGCGCGGCGCCTTCGCAACCGGCCAAGCCTTCCACGCCTCCGCCTCTTGTCGTCGGCCGCACCTCCGACACTCCGGAAGCCGATAAGACCGCACGGAGAACAAGCATCGTCCTGCTTCTCCAGGACACCCGCATACCTCTGCAGCAGTTTCAGCGTGACGGCCTCGCCATGCTGGTCGGACGCCAGAAGGGATGTGAACTCGTCGTCCACGATGCGGCGGGCAGTTCCGTTCAACAGGTCGAGCAGTTCCGCGCGGCCATTGCCGCCAAGCCCTCCGCCATCTTTGTCAGTCCCATCGACCCGCCCGCCCTCGCAGCGCTCATCATTGAGGCGAAAACCGCAGGTGTCAGCGTGATCGGCCTCGACAAGCGCATGCTCGACGAAGGCTGCACCAGCATCGTTTTCAGCGATCAGCGCCGCCTCGGCCGCGTGGCTGCGGAGACCGTCCTCGAAGCACTCAAGCGCAAAGCTGCGGAAGAAGGCGGCACCGACACGGCCGGTCGTGTCGTCCAGATCCGAGGCGTCGAAGACAGCTTCCCCACCAACGAACTCGCCGAAGGCTTCGCCGACGCGTTGAAAAAAGAATCCGGAGTCATCCTCGTCCACGACGCGCCAGCCGATTGGAAACCTGAAAACGCCACCGCACGCACCACCGAAGCCTTCCGCCTCCAGAAACAGTTCGACGTCATCTTCGCGCACAACGACGCGCTCGCCATGGGTGCCGCCAAGGCCGCCATCGAAGCCGGGGAGCGCGAAAACATCTTCATCATCGGCACGGACGGCCTCACCGGCACCAAGCGCGGCATGGAACTCGTCCGCATGGGGGACATCGACGCCACCGTCGTTCAGCCGGCGCTGGTCGATTTCGCCCTGCAGATTATCCTGAAAATGCGCGACGAGCCGGACTTCAAACCGCAGCCAGCCTACGAAATCGAACCCTTCGCCGTGGTACCGAAAAACGTCGAGCAGGCACTCCGCGTCGGCACCTACAAGTTCCCGGGCCTCTGATCACTTCATCGCCGTCAGCAGCGCTGGCAGCTTTCCGGTGATCATCAGGCGCGTCGTTTCTTCTGCAGGTTCGTTCTCGCAAAGATGCCCTTCGCAATCGCGTTCCAAGCAGCAAGACCTCCGCCCATGCCCGCTCGTCATTCCACCATCCTCCTTCTCGGCCTTCTTCTCGTCGGCAGCCTGCACGCTCAGGAACCCGCCCCGACCAAGGACGCAGCCAAAGTGCAGTTCGATGAGGCCAAAAAGATGCTGAAGGAAACCTCTCCCGGCGTCTTCGACCTCAACGGCATCCGCATCACCGCGGCCACCCGCGAGCTGCGCATCCCCTGCTCCATCCTCCATCAGAAGCTGCCCATCGAGTACGCCCTCTGCCACGAGGCGGGTGAAAAAGTGCATGAGACCATCCTGCAAACTGCCGTCACGCCCACCCAAGTCCAGCTCGCCCTCCTCCTCGCTAATTACCAGCCCGCCACCCTCGGCATCCTCGACAAACTCGACCCCAAGGAAGAGCTCCCCTACCCTGCTGAACAAGAAACCGCGCCTGAAAAGCCCGGTGCCAACCGCCTCGCCATCCACTGTGAGTGGCAGGAAGCCGGCAAAACCAAGCGCGTCCCCCTCTCCGACTTCATCCAGAACATCGATGAGCGAAAAACCCCGCCCGACCTCGACACCTGGATCTTCAACGGCTCCCGCATCGACCAGGAAGGCTTCGTCGCTGAAATCACCGGCTCGATCATCTCCACCTACGTGGACCGCCTCGCCATCATCAACTCCGCCGCCAAAGGCAACCACCGCGACGACCTCTGGATCAGTATGCCGGACAACATCCCCGCCGAGGAAACAAAGGTGACGCTCATCATCACACCCTCCCCCGCGAAATAGGCGTCGTCCTCGTCCCCCTACTCGAACTCGTCCTCGATCCCTCCCCCCCGCCCGGTCAAGAAGTGGTCAGGCCCGTCAAGGCATGGTCAAGAATCGTCCCATCTTGACCACCTCGACTCCTTGACCGTTGACGCCGCCGTCTTTTCACATCCAGTTGGTTCCATCATGAAACTTCCAGCCTTCCTCCTCATCCTCGCGACCGCCGCCGCCTTCGGTCAGGCCGCCACCCAGGCACCGCGCCATGAGTCTCTCAAACAGGAGCTGCGCCTCGGCGTCGAGCGCGGACTCGCCTTCCTCCGCGCTCGTCAGAACAAGGAAACCGGCCAGTGGGGAGAGGTCGAACCCGTCGCCATCACCGGTCTCGCCATCACCGGCTTCATGCTCGATCCCAACCGCCAACCCGGTGACCCCGTGCCCGCCGAGATCGAAAAAGCCACCCGCTTCCTCATCAGCCACGCCAAGCCCGACGGCAGCATCTGCATCAAAGCCCGCGCCACCTACAACACCGCCATCGCCCTCACCGCGCTGCTCTTGAATCCCAAGCCCGAAAACGAGGAGGTCATGCTCAAAGCCCGCCGCTACCTCGTCACCCGCCAGCTCGACCTCGACGAAAAAGGCACCAACGACAACCCCACCGACGGCGGCATCGGCTACGGCGAGGAAAAAGCCGCCCACGCCGACCTGTCGAACACCACTTTCGCCCTCGAAGCCCTCTACTACGCCCAGGCCCTCCTCGCCGACAAAGGCGACGCTGCCAAAGGCGAGCCGCAGCTTAACTTTGGGGCCGCCATCGACTTCATCCAGCGCTGCCAGAACCGTCCCGAAAGCAACAAATCAAGCTGGGTCAGCAAAGACCCGCAAGACGCCGGCGGCTTCATCTACAACCCCACCGAAACCCGCGGTGCCAAGGTGGAAAATCCCGACGGCACCATCTCCCTGCGCAGTTACGGTAGCATCAGCTACGCCGGCCTTCTCAGCTTCATCTACGCCGGCCTCGACAAAAGCGACCCCCGCGTCAAAGCCGTCATCGACTGGATCAGCGCCAACTACAGCGCCGACGAAAACCCCGGCCTCGGCGCCCAGGGACTCTACTACTACTACCACACCCTCAGCAAGGCCCTCAGCATCGCCCAGATCGACTACATCAAGACCAAGGACGGCAAGCTCATCGACTGGCGCGCCGACATCACCCACAAGCTCCTCAGCCTCCAGCAAGGCGACGGCTCCTGGGCCAACTCCGAAGGCCGCTGGATGGAAAGCGATCCCGTGCTCACCACCAGCTACATCCTCATGGCGCTGGGCCGCATTCATCAAACGCTCTGAGTTCACCGGCCATCGCGGTATGGCATCAGCCCACTGGGAGCGAAGCGCGAACGCCCTGGTCCGCCTCCCATCCCCATCAGCGCCTCCGAGCACAGGAGATCGGTCCATTCCAGGCAGAACCACGCGCATTTCCGGCGGAACCACGCGCATTTCCGGCGGAACCACGCGCATTTCCGGCGGAACCACGCGCACTTCCGGCGGAACCACGCACACTTCCGGCGGAACCACGC
>CAYVQY010000011.1:46584-127613 GCA_964452755.1 uncultured Prosthecobacter sp.
GCACACTTCCGGCGGAACCACGCACACTTCCGGCGGAACCACGCACACTTCCGGCGGAACCACGCACACTTCCGGCAGAACCACGCACACTTCCGGAGGAATCACGCGCACTTCCGGCAGAAAAGAGCATTGAGCGGGAGGATTCTTGAAGAGGTCGTCCGCATCTGGCAAGGACTCCGCCGAATCCAACACACTGACAGTCAGTTCTTTGCGCCACGCCGACTGTCTCCGCCCGCGACAACGCGAAAGGCCCGGACCAACGGAGAAGGCTCGACACACCGTCGAGTTTCCCGGTAATATCACCGGCATGTCATCGCGTGCCCGCACTCTTTTGCTGCTCCTTGCGCTTGCCTTCGCCACGGAACTGCCTGCGGACAACCCGCAGATGGTCACCCGCAGCTTCAAGGTGACGCCTGCTTTCCTGCCCGACTCGGATCTGGACAAGCCCTCCGGCTCCGATCCTTTTGCCGGACGACAGCGCCAAGGCAAGCCGCTCAAGCAACTTCTCGAAGAGGCCGGGATTGCCTTCCCGGAGGGCTCCTCCGTCTTTCACGGTCCCAACGGTGAAATCGTCTGCAGCAACACGGAGGACAACCTCGAGCGCCTCCGCAAATTCATCGATTCACAAAACGCCGCCGCCAACATGTCCGCAGGCTCCCCTGCGCTCATCACACGCACTTTCAGAATCCCACCGGACTACCCCGGCACCAGCGGCGGAGATGCTGGAGTCACCGCGCCAGCCGATCCATTCGCCGCGACACCTGAGCAACCTCCGCAAACCCCAGAGCGCAAGACTGCCCGTGAGATCATCGAGGCCTACGGCATCTCCTTTCCTGCCGGTGCCGGAGCCACCTTCGATCCGGTCACCGGATTCCTGACCGTGACCAACACCTTGCAAAACCTCGACCTCGTTGAGTCATTGGTCGCTGAAATCATCGGACCCACGCCCCGTGTCATTGCCTGCTCCGTCACCGTGATCGAGGGAACGGGAGAAGTCATTCGGCAGGCGGTCGCAGCGGCCTCGCGCAAGACGGATGCCAGAGAAGAACTCGCCACCCTGCTCGGTCAAGCGAACGATCCAAAGTCAAACGTCCGCGTCGTGGGAGACGCCTTCCTCGAAACGAAGTCCGGCACCCGCGCTTCTTCGGATGCGATCCGGGAGCACATCTATGCCTCAGAACTTGAAATGGATGCGAAGAGCCGCTCGTCCGTCGCTCAGGAGATGCGGCATGTCGGCTTGCGGCTGGCCTATGAGCCGACACTGGGCGCCGACGGCGTCACCATTGAGTCCACCCTAAGTCTGGAACTGCACACCGCACCTCCGGTTGAAAGGCAGGTCACCGTCACTGAACCTGTGACCGGCGGAACCGCTGAGTTTCCGACCACTGAGGTGCACGCGGCCCACTTCGTCACCGGAATCTCGAGCGTCAGCGGCAGCGTCAAACTCATCGGCGTGACCAAACCCGTGGGCACTCCTGCGGAAAACGACGACATCCTTTGGGCGGCCTTTGTCACACCCACGGTGCACACATCGCAAAAGCCGGTTCCTCCGCAGGCTGCCGACTTCTCCCCGCCTCGTCCAGTGCCGCCCGGGATGAAGGCCGCCGCACTTCCAATGCCGCGCGGATTGCTCCTGAAAGAGATGGTCTTTGACGAGGCTGGCCAGCCTCCGAGAACACTGCCTCTGCAAAAATGGTTTGAGGCTTCCGGCGTCCCGCATGTCGAAGGCGCGTCCATCCACCTCACCGACGATGCCGCACAGGTCATCAACACGCCGGACAACATCGAGCGCATGGCCATGGTGATCGAAGACCAGCTCAACCAGTTCCCGAAGACCGTGGCCTTCACCATCCACACCGTGCAGGCACCCGCAGCCTTTCTGCGGGGGTGGGCGCTGAAGCCCTCTGCCACGGCGGATGACTCCGCGATGTTCGCCGCCGTGGAGAAAGCCGTGGAGCGTGGCGAGGCACAGTTCATCGACTCCCGCTTCGTCGAAACCAAGTCCGGTAACCGCGCCATCCTGGAGTCCAAACGCGAGCACGTTTACCTGTCTGAATTCGGCACGGATGCGAAGGGCCAGCCTCAGGTAGCATTCGAGATGCGTCCCGTCGGTTCCATTTTCGAAGTCGAACCCACCGTCGGCGTTGATGGTCGCACCGTGGAAATCACCTTCGCGCACGAACTCCATCCCGCTCCACCCGAGGAACGCCGCGACCACTTCCGCGACGCTGCGTCTAACAAGGCCTTCGAAATGCCCGTCGTCGATTTCCATTCCACCAAAACCGTCACGGGAATCTCGATGCCCGCAGGTGGGATCCGGCTCATCTCCCTCAACAGGCCCACCGGCCGCGCCGACGCCGATGTGCTCTGGGCCACGTTTTTGAAATGCGATCTGGTTTCCCATGTTCCGCAGCCCCGCCCGGTCGAGGAAGAGCCGGAACGGAGAGATGCTCCATCGACCGATCCCAAGTCTTGGAACACGGCACGCTACCGGGTGCCACCTGACTTTTTGACAATTGGCGGCGGTGAGGCGGCGCCAACTGATCCGTTTGCTCCACTACCAGCTGGCGACGGCAGTGGACTCATCGCCCGCAAGACCGCCAAGATGATTCTGGAGTCGCTGGGGATCTTCTTTCCCGAAGGTGCCACTGCCGTTTTCAATCCCGCAGCCTCCATCCTGTTCGTGAAGAACACCAACGAGAACCTTGATCTCGTGGAGGCCTTTGTTGACACGATCCTCTGGGATCCGCCCATCACAGTCGCTTTCACCGCCCATGTCCTCCAGGGCCCCGGCCCGCTGCTGCGGCGTCTCACGGCGCAGGCCGCAAGCAAGGCTGACAACCGCGCCGAGCTCGACGAACTGCTCGCCGCCGTGAAGACCGGCACCGTGCGGCACCTCAACACCGCCCACATCGAGACGAAGTCCGGCGCCCGTGCCACCTCCGAGCAGGCCTCCGAGCACCAGGCCGTCGGTGAGGTCGGCATCAGCGAGAAAGGCGAGCCGTTCTTCAAACAGGAGATGCACATGATTGGCCTCGTCTTCGAACTCGAGCCCCTTGTGGGCGCAGACGGCGCCACCGTCGAACTCACGCTCGCGCCCGAGTTCCACACCGCCCCGTCCTTCGAGCATCGCGAGTTTGTCATCGACACGCAGGGCCGCCGTCTCGAATTCCCGCTCACGGATTACTTCGTCAGCAAGACCACCACCGGCATCACGATCATCGACGGCTCCGCCCGCCTGCTCTCCCTCTACAAACCCACCGGCAAACCCGAGTTTGAGAAGGAAGACATCCTCCAGGCCATCTTCATCACCTGCGACGTCCTGCGGGCCGGGGAATAGACAAAAAATCAGGGGCAAAAAATTCCCAAGCCTCCAATCCCGGCCCCCGATTTTTTGCCCCTCATTTTTTGTCATCTCTTCAAGACCGCCGACTTTAGATCGGACTCACCACCCAGAAGTGCCACTTCACGCTCGACGCGCCGCCACCGCTTCCGGTAATCTCCCGGGCATGACGTTCCGAAGCTTGGTTCTCATCTTCGCGCTTGCTTTTGCTTTCGACGCACAGGCCTACTCCGAGCGTTTCACGCGCACCTTCCGAGTCCCGCCTGATTTTTTCTTTGCCGGTCATCTCGCTCTGGACGCTCCATCTCCGCCACTCAATCCGATTGGCGTGGCTCCATCACCCGACGAGCAGCCATCAACCGCGAAGCAAATCCTCGAAGCCCAAGGCATCACTTTCCCGGAAGACACCAGCGCCTTCTTCAATCCCGTCACGAGCCTGCTCACCGTCACCAATGTAACGCCTAACCTCGATCTCGTCGAAGCCTTCGTAGAGGTGCTTCAACTTCATCAGCCCGTCACACTCGCCCACCAGCTCATCATCCTCGAAGGTCCGGGAGAAATCATCCGTCGGGTCAATGCCGCCGCCTCTCGCACCGCGAACGCCGACAAAGAACTCACCACCCTGCTCGACTACGCCAAAAACCCCGGCTCGAGCGTCCGCGTCGTCGCCGATGCCTTCCTCGAAACCAAATCCGGCACCCGAAGCAGCACCAACGCCGTGCGTGAGCATGTTCACGCCAGCTTTTTCAGCCTCGACACGAACAGCCGCGCCAATGCCTCCTGGGACAGGCGCCTTCTCGGCCTCACGTTCGAAGTCGGACCCACACTCGCCCCCGACAGCCTCACCATCGACAACGACCTCGTCGTCGAGTTCCATCCCGTCTCACCGAACACGCGACAGATGCGCGTCACCGATCCACTTACCGCCCGTGAAGCCGAATTCCCCTTCTCTCTCACCGCTGGGGCCGAATTCAAAACCTCGCTCCACACGAGCAGTGGAGCCACAAAGATCGTCGGCGTCACCAAGCCCGTCGGTCTCGCCGATGAAAAAGCCAATGTCCTTTGGGCCGCCTTCCTCACCACCACCATTCGCCGTGTCGATACATTTCCACAACCACAGCCGCCACTGAAGGCGGCACCGCCCGGCATGACTTCTGTCGCCTTCCGCGCACCACCCGGAATGCTCGAATCCCTGATGGAAAACTCCACGCTTCCGCTGCGCGAATGGCTGCAGAAAGAACATGGCATCGCCTTCCCCATGGGATCCGTCCTGGAGCAGAAAAACGAGTACCTCCATGTCACCCACACACCTGGAGCGATCGAGGCCATCGGTGTCTTGCTCGCTCGCGCCGAAGCCACCGCCCCAAAGACCGCTGCCTTCACCCTGCACACCATCGAGGCCCCTGCGGCACTCCTGCGCGACCTCGCACGTCAATCCGCCGCCGCAGACGCAGATGACACCGCCATGTTCACCACCGCGGAAGCTGCCGCCGCCCGCGGCGAGGCCCGCTTCATCGACTCCATCTTCCTCGAAACCCAATCCGGCCTTCGCGGCTCGCTCAAATCCATTCGCGAGCATATCTTCATCTCCGAATTCGCCATCACCGACAAGAACCAGCCCGAAATCTTCTTCGAGATGCGCGACGTCGGCTCCATCATCGAGGTCGATCCCTACCTCAGCCCGGACGGGCACACCGTGGAGCTCAATTTCAGCCACGAACTCCATCCCGCCCCTCCCGAAACACGCGCCGCACACTTTCGTGATCCCGCCTCTGGCCAGCCCTTCGCCATGCCAGCGACCGACTTCCACGTCCTCAAAACCAACTGCTCCCTCACCCTCACCAAAGGCGGCACCAAACTCGTCTCACTCCACAAGCCAACCGGCCGAGACGCCGAAGGCAAACTCTGGGCCACGTTCCTGAAATGCGATGTGGTGCCGCAGGTGGCGAAAAATCCAAGCCGCGTTTTGGTGGACCCCGGCAGGCTTTTCACTCGAAGTTTTCGTGTGAATCAATCCGCCTTGCTCAAGTTGATGGAGCCAGCTCCCGACACGAACAAAAGCGCCATGCAGGTCTTCAAAGAAGCAGGGATCGAATTTCCTGGTGGTGCATCTGTTTACTACGGTCCCCCGACAAGCCTGATCATTGTCCGCAACACTTCCGAGAACCTGCGCCGGGTGGAATCATTCCTCGCCACTCTGGGCGGTGGTGAGGAACCGGATTCCGCATCTGACATTCAAGACAATCAGAGGCTCGAAACACGCGTTTACAAGGTAACGCCGGACTTTCTGACCAGAGAGCCAAAACTCGGTGAGACGGCAGTTGGCCAGCTTATAGACGACCCTTTTGCCGCAACACCCCCAGACCGGACCGAACGCAGACGTCCAAGTATTCTCGAGTCAAAGGGCATTTACTTCCCAGAGGGAGCCAGCGCCGCGTTCAATCCTGCCAACTCCACGTTGATCGTCCGCAACACTCCGCAAAACCTCGCGAAGGTTGAGGCCTATTTGGACGAGCTTGCCAAACTAGCTCCCAAAACCGTCACCGTCACCACCCACATGATCCAGGCGCCCGGCCCGCTGCTGCGCCGTCTCACCGCTCAAGCCGCCAGCAAAAGCAACCACCGCGCCGAACTCGACGAACTCCTCGCCGCCGTGAGAAAGGGCGAAGCGCAATCACTCGGCACCAACCGCATCGAGACCAAGCCCGGCGTCATCGCCCGCACTCAGCAGGGCATGGAGCACACCGCGCTCGCCGATGTGCGCATCAGCAAGGAAGGTGCGCCCGAAATCATCACCGAAACCCGCAACGTCGGTCTCAAGGTCGAACTCGAAGCCACGGTCGGCCCTGACGGACAGTTGGTGGAACTTCAAATCGCCCCCGAATTCCATACCGCCGCGCCCTTCGAGCACCGCGAGCACATCCTCGACACCCAGGGCCGCCGACTCGAATTCCCGCTCACGGATTACTTCGTCAGCAAGACCACCACCGGCATCACGATCATCGACGGCTCCGCCCGCCTGCTCTCCCTCTACAAACCCACTGGCAAACCCGAGTTCGAGAAGGAGGACATCCTCCAGGCCATCTTCATCACCTGCGACATCCTGCGGGTCGGGCAATAGGAGAGCGAAGCTTTGCCATCATCGCACTCCGAAGCGCTTCCGGGTCTCCGAGGGCTTTTGGCCGGTTGCTCCATGCGCCCGGCTTGAACTCTGCGAGATGTGGCGTTTTCGCCGCCTGGTCAGGGGCGGGGCCTACAGCATTCCCGGCGCGTAGCGCGGACGGGCGGCGGCTCCGCCGCCCAGACGCTGACGCATGGCCGGATCATCCAGAGCCTTGTCCACCGCATCCTGAAGAGCGCGGGAGGTCAGTTCCTGGAGCACGGGGATCGGCGAGCCGGAACCCGGGCGGTAGGCCGTGCTCTGGCGCTCGCCTTCGTAGATCTGGGTGAAAAGGGTCTGCCCGGAGGCGGCGTCCAGAATGTTCACCCGCAGGCGGGCGTAGCCGTAGGGATGGACCAAAAGCTGGGCGCGCAGGTCCAGGACGTCGCCTGTGATCCGGTACCGGGCCTGCTTGTCGGCGGCGGCCATGCCGCGCACCTCCAGGGCGTAGGCAAAGGCGTTCGAGACGATGGTGCTGACAGGCACCCGCGTCTGGATGGTGTCCACCTTGGGGCCGACCGGCAGACGCACGGTACCAAGCTGCTGGGGCGGTACCCGGCGCAGATCGCGGAAGGCGGTCACCGTGAATTCCGGCGAGCCCTGGACCACCCGTCCGGCCCTGGGGACATAGCTCAAAGTTACCACGGAGGTGTTGGAGCAGGCGGAAAAGCCCAGCAGGGCCACAGTTGCGAAAAGGATGCTCTGGCACCGAAAGTTCATGGCGTTCATCCATAGAGCGCCGCATGAGCGAATCAATCACACAGATCAAACGAGGGCGGATCGCAGGAAAAAAACAACCCTGCCGGAACTCGGAACTCAGGAAAAAAACCCCCAAAACCTGAATCCAATTAACCCGGCAGGGTTGATTAATTGAATTTATATTCGGAAACTGGCCTCCCATGCAATCCCAAAAACTTTGCCATCAAAAAAAGGCGTTCTTCGCACTCGCCCTGGCAGCTCTCTGGCTCATCACTCCCGGTCTGAGCCACGCCCAGTTGGGTCGCGCCGTGCGTCAGGTCATCGTTGCCCGGGCTGACACCTGGAATTCGAACACCGCCACCCTGCAGTGCTGGCAGCGCGGCTCCAGCCGTGAGCCCTGGCAGCCCGTCCTGGGAAAGCCTGTGCCCGTCATGCTCGGCAAAAAGGGCCTCGCCTGGGGACGCGGTGTCTTTCAGCCGCCGAACAACGGCATTCCCGCCAAGGTCGAAAAGGACTGGCGCGCCCCGGCGGGTGTCTTCCAGCTCGGCAGCCTCTTTGGCTACGCCACCACCCCTCCGCGCGGCGCGCGCTGGCCCTACATCCAGGTGGGCCCCTGGGACGCTTATGTGGATGATTCGAACTCACCCTATTACAACCGCCACGTTCGCATCGATCCGCGCCAGGGCATTCCTCCCTGGTTTGAGAAGCAGAAAATGCGGCTCGGCGACTCCGCCTACAAGTGGATGCTCGAAATCCGCCACAACCAGCAGCCCACCGCCCCGGGCTACGGCAGCGCCATTTTTTTCCACGTCCGCCGCGGCCCCACCACGCCCAGCGCCGGCTGCACGACCATGGCCGAGACCGACCTCGTGCGGCTGCTCGGCTGGATTGATACGTCCGCGTCCCCGCACTATGTGCTGCTGCCGAAGGCGGACTACGCGGCGCTCCGGGCGGCGTGGGGGCTGCCGTGAGTGTTCAAAGCAACACAGCTTCTTGACTCCCCCCGCCCCTTCTGGCATCTCGACGTTTCATTCCTGATTTTCACCCAGCATCCATGGCCGCCTCCCCCGATCACAACTACACTGAAGACAGCATCAAGTCCCTCGACTGGCGCGAGCACATCCGCCTGCGCCCCGGGATGTACATCGGCAAGCTGGGGGACGGCTCCCTGCCGGAGGACGGGATCTACGTCCTGCTGAAGGAGGTCATCGACAACTGCATCGACGAGCACGTCATGGGTTTCGGTAACACGGTCGAAATCGACATCACCGAGGATCAAACCGTCACCGTGCGCGACTATGGCCGCGGCATTCCACTCGGCAAGCTGCTGGAGTGCGCGGCGCAGATCAACACCGGCGCGAAGTATGACAGCGAGGCCTTCAAACGCTCCGTCGGCCTCAACGGCGTCGGCATCAAGGCCGTCAACGCCCTCTCCGAGTTCTTCGAGATCCAGGCGGTGCGTGAAAAAATGACCCGCTCCATCGAGTTCAGCCAGGGCCTCGTTGAATACGACATGGGCAAGCCGAAGCCCTGCGAGGAACCGAACGGCACCCGCATCTCCTTCCGCGCCGACGCGGAGACCTTTGCCGACGACACGCACTTCCGCTTCGACTTCGTCCGCGAGATGCTGCGCTTCTACTCCTGGCTGAACCCCGGCCTCACGCTCATCCTGCGCACCCCGGCGGGCGAGGAGAAGTTTAAGTCGAAAGACGGCCTCATGGATCTCATCCGCTCGAAGCTCACCGAGCAGCCGCAGTATCCCATCATCCACATCGACGGGAAGGACGTGGAGATCGCCTTCACCCACGGCACCGGTTACGGGGAGGAGTACTACTCCTTCGTCAACGGCCAGCACACCACCCAGGGCGGCACGCACATCGCCGCCTTTCGCGAGGCCATCGTGCAGGAGTGCCGCAGCTACTTTAAAAAACAGTACGACCCCGCCGACGTGCGCGGCAGCATCATCGCCGCCGTCAGCGTGAAGGTGCAGGAGCCCGTCTTTGAGTCGCAAACCAAGACGAAACTTGGCTCCTCCCACATGGAGCCCGACGGCCGCAATCTGCGCACCCACATCCTGAACACCGTCGTCTCCCAGCTCGACAACTTCCTCCACAAGCACGCGGACGTGGCCAAGGCGCTGCAGGAAAAGATCGAATCCAACGAAAAGGAGCGCAAGGAGATCAGCGGCATCCAGAAGGCCGCCCGCGAAAACGCCCGCAAGGCGAAGGTCCACAACAAGAAGCTGCGCGACTGCCGCATCCACTTTGACACGAAGGACAAGCGCCGCGACGACAGCACCCTCTTCATCACCGAGGGCGACAGCGCCTCCGGCAGTATCACCAAGAGCCGCGATGTCGAAACGCAGGGCGTCTTCAGCCTGCGCGGCAAGCCGCTGAACTGCTTCGGCCTCACCCGCAAGGTCGTCTATGAGAACGAGGAGTTTTACCTCCTCGCCAACGCGCTGCAGATCGAGGAGGACCTCGAAAACCTGCGCTTCAACCGCGTCGTGCTGGCCACCGATGCCGACGTGGACGGGATGCACATCCGCCTGCTCATGATCACCTTCTTTCTGCAGTTCTTCCCCGAACTCGTGCGCAAAGGGCATCTCTATATCCTGCAGACGCCTCTCTTCCGCGTCCGCAACAAGAAGGACACCTTCTACTGCTACAGCGACGAAGAGCGCCAGCGCGCCATCCACCTCTGCGGCAAGACCTCGGAGATCACCCGCTTCAAAGGCCTCGGTGAAATCAGCCCGGACGAGTTCAAGCACTTCATCGGCCCGCACATGCGCCTCGAGCCCGTCACCATGCCGGAGCACAAGTCCATCAAGGAGTTCCTGACCTTCTACATGGGCAAAAACACGCCCGACCGCCAAACCTACATCGTCAACAACCTCCGCATCGAGAAGGAGCTGGACTTCGACGAGAATGGCAAGCTGAAGACGCTGCCCGCAGCGGCCTGAGTACCGCTCACACCTTCGGCAAAGCCGCGAGCCAATCCGAACCCGGCAGCGCAAAGGGCCTGAAGGTCTCCATCCGCGCCTCGTGCTCGGAGTAGAAAATCGCGCGATTCAATCCCAGCGATCCCGCCTTCGGCGAATCGATCAGGCTGGCCGAGTCGTTCGCGCTCATCTGGAAAAGCACCCGCATGCCCAGCTCGCTCAGCGCCTTGCGGCTTAGGCAGCGGTTCACGTTGTTCAGGGTGTCGAGGCTGGTGATCAGGTGGATGCCCAGCGGCGGACCTTCGGCAATGATCTCATTGAGCTGGTTGCCCGGCTTCGGCGTGTCGTCGCCACCAAAGGAGAAATCCTCCTCGTAGCGCAGCTTGCGGAACTTCTGCAGCCCGTGAATCAGCAGGAAAATCGGCGGATCGCCCGCGCTGCCGTCATCCGCCCGGCGTTTCATCTCCGCGTGGATCTCCGCGATGAAATCCGCCGCCTCATGCCCTTGGGAGACCTTCGCCCCGGTTCGCGCGGCGGCGGTTTCGAAGAAGTCGCAGTCCGGCGTGTCTGTCAGCGCACTGTGGATCAGATAAAAATGGGGTCGGCGCTCCGGCGGATGCTGCGCCGTGAGTCCGATGATGGCCAGGCCCAGGATCGCGGCGATCGCCTCGTCGTTCTGGCCGACCAGCAGCAGGTGGCGTCCGCTTTGACGCGGGAAGACCGCCTCCGTCGGCCCTTTGATCGCGTTCGGCAGACCCAGCCACACGCGCGGATCGGCGGGCGTCTTCGCCGGCGGATGTTCGAGGCATGCGGCCAGCGGCGCGTTGTCGCGCACGTCCGCGGGCATGTTGCCTTCGAAAACGATGGGCCGCTGCTTCGCAAAGCCGCGCTCCCGGCTGAGTTCGGCGACCTTGGCGAGATGGGCGTCGCGTTCCTCATCGGCCAGCCAGACGACCTGGAAGGGTGAATTCCCCTCCAACGCACCCGCAGCGTCGTTGTAGATGCCTTCGCCGGGCCGCGAGAGCATCCTGGCTGCCGTGTTGCCGTCCTCCATGATCAGGGCCGCATCCGCCTCGTTGCACTGGAGGGCGATGCGGATGACCATCTGCCCCAGCGTCGTGCGTGCCAGCGTGTAAGCGCCGCCCAGCGTCTGCGACCCCAGAAAGACGTGAATGCCGAACGCACGGCCCTGCCGCACGATGCGGTCCAGCAGCAGCGCCGCGCCCTGCGCCACCGAGTCGTCCTCCACGAAGAACTCCTGAAACTCGTCGATGATGAGCATCGTGCGCGGCATCGGCTCCACGCCGGCCGTCTTGCGGTAGCCCGCCAGATCCTGCGCGCCCGCCTTCCGGTAAAGCTCGCCGCGACGCTTCAATTCCTCGTCGATGCGATGCAGCACGCTCAGCGCGAACTCGCGGTCGCTTTCGATGGCGACGACACGCGCGTGGGGCAGTTTCGCGTCGGCGTAGCACTTGAACTCGACGCCTTTCTTGAAGTCGATGAGGTAAAACTCCACCTCGTCCGGACTGCAGGTCAGCGCCAGATTCGTGATGATGATGTGCAGCAGCGTCGATTTCCCGGAGCCGGTCTTCCCCGCCAGCAGCGCATGCTGTTTCGTACCCTTGCCAATGGCGAGGTACTGCAGCTTCGTGGCGCCGGTCCGGCCGATGGCGACGCGCAGCTCCTGGGTGGTGCTCTCCACCCACATCTCCTGCGGCGCGACCACGGCGAACGGCACCTGCACGCGGTTCGAGTCGATGCTGGCCTGACCGATCCGGTGCGCCAATGCACCGGCCACTTCATCACTGATCGGCGGATCGAGCGTGAGCGATGAAACACCGCCAAAACTCACCGCGCCCTTTTCGCGCACGATGCGCACGCAGTGTTTCCTCAAATCCTCCGCCGTCAGTCCCTCCGGCAGCGCCTGGCGCGTGTCCCAGTGCGCCAGCACAAAGACGCCGCAGCGCGGACCGCTGGCCAGGATGCTCTTCAGCCGCGCCATCGCCGTCTCGCTGAAGGACGCCGGCAGTCCGGCGATGACGAGAAAGTGGTACTTCTCTGCCACGCTGCCCGCCTGCTCGTTGTACTCGGTGATCGTCGCAAACTCGTTGCGCAGGTACATCTGGATGACC
The DNA here is from genome assembly GCA_964452755.1 of uncultured Prosthecobacter sp. GTDB lineage: Bacteria > Verrucomicrobiota > Verrucomicrobiia > Verrucomicrobiales > Verrucomicrobiaceae > Prosthecobacter. The sequence goes on from CAYVQY010000011.1 coordinate 58,860, forward strand.
TTCTCCACATGCTCGTTCAGCTCCGCGAGCCGCTCCTCGATGTGGTCCCGCTGCGTCCAGATGCGGCGGTTGATCAAAGCAGGCTCGTAGTCCGCCAGATGCATCAGCCCGGCGAAGCTCTGCCCCAGGCCGACGGGGTCGATGATGGTGAAATGCGCCTTCCCCGGCGGTGCGCTGCGCAGGATGCGGAAGATCAGGCCGTTCATCACGCTCGGCACCCACGCGCCGCCGTCGTCGTCCGTTTCGAGCAGCAGCGATCCATCCTGCGGAAAGGCCAGCGCCAGCGGCAGTCGCAGCTTTTCGTGACCGGTCAGACGCAGCGGCGTGTCCTTCTCCAGCGTCGCGGCATCGCTGCCCAGGTCGAGGTACAGGTCGCCAAAACGACACGCGTCCGGAAAGTCCGTGGGGGGCGCGTAGTCCGCGCTCCAGGGCCTGGACTTCGAGACGGCGGCGGCGGCTTCGATCTGTTCCAGCAGGGCCGGAACCTTGGCCTCCCACTCGGTTTGCAGGGCCTGCCAGCGTCTTTGCGCCTCCTCTTCGACAGCGGCCAGCTCGGCGACCTGCTGTTCGAGCAGGTGCTGACGCTGCAGGGCGGCTGGTGCGCGGACTTCTTCTGCAAGATGCTCCTCCCTCTGCTCCTCCAGGCTCAAAAGGTTGCGTTCGCGAAGGCGCTCGTTCCTGGCCAGGCAGGCCGGGATCTGCGTCTCCAAGCGCTTCAGCATCGCTTTGCGATACTTCTCCGCCACCTCGTCGGCGCGATCCCAGTCCTCCGTGATCCGCGCATCCGTTTTTTGAAACTCCGCCTCGATCACGGCTTCCGCATCATCCCGTGAAGCGTTCATCTCCGCCGCGCACTTTTCATAGTCCAGCACCGCCCGGCTGAGCTGGCCCATGTCCACCTTTGGACGCGTGAAGAGTTTCTTGAGGCCGGAGGCCCTGCTTGCTTCGAGCTGCTCCTCCAGCAGCGTGGCGTGCCGCTCGATGCCCTCGACACGCGCCGTCATGTCGTGCAGGGCGATCTGCGGCTCCGGCTTCGCGTTCTCCTTGCGTTGCAGATGCTCGCCCGTGGCCTTCAGCACCGTCAGCATGCGTGCCATCACCTTTTCCAGCCGTTCCAGCAGAGCATTGGCCAGTTCGCGGGCCTGCGCCTGCTTGCGGATCCTGTCCGCTTCCGCCTGCTTGCGCTGGATCTGGAGCGTCCCCAGCCACCGCTCCCGCTCCTTCTGCGTCATCACCGGCAGGTCGCGGCGGATGCGGTCCTCGTAGCGCTTGAAGGAAGTCGCCCTGTCGGCGTGACGCTGCGTCAACTTCGCCGCGAAGGCATCCCACTCCGCGTTCATGGCCGCCGTCGCACCCGCCGTCTGCGCGTCGAATTCCTCAAGCTGCTGGAGATGCGCCTGCTCCGCGGAGTAGCGTCGCGAGCGCAGTTCGCGGGCGATCCGCGCACCCCGGGCGGCAAAGTCGGCCACCGAATCGCGCAGGGAATCGTGCAGGTTGAGAATGCGCGAGGCGCTCAGGTCAGTAGGTCTGTTCACAGTCTTTTCGGATCTTTTTCAGAAGGGTTTCCAGATCATTCATGATCGTGTTCGTCTTGCTGATCAAGCCGGGCAGCGGCTCCAGGTAGCGCTTTTCGAACTCCTGAGCCTTGGCGTCGCGCCAGTGCTCCCTGGTCAGGTACCACTGTTCGGAAAGTTGGCGGCCGTTTTGGATGAGGTTCATGCGGTAATGTGCAGTGCCGCACCGCAAACGAAAGTCCTTCACGGATGAGCAGCCCCACTTTTGCCAGAACCGCCCCCACTGCCATCAATTCCCGCCGATATTGTCCGCTGCGAAAAAAAACAGAAATCCCAAGGTGAGAACCGCCGGAGCCCCCCCGCTGCCGGTCACGGCATGAGACGCCTCCCGGGCCGGGAAACACATGCGCACCGAAGCCGCCTTGTCTGTTGAACTCCCTTGTCAGAGGCGGTGGTGCGCTGGGTGAAGTTAAGACAGGCGTGGCTGGTGGTGGATAAATTTACAGGGTTCACCGTTCGTAGTCAGAGCAGCTCGCTGCTCTGCTGGAGGCGTTCAAAGCGGAAGCCGAGGGCTAGGACTCTCGAGAGCATGGTGGTCGGGACTCACCACCTCAAAACGGGCCCAAAAACGAGCGATTCCGCGCCGCGCGAAATGATTCTGCGCTCCACGGATGATTTCCCACCGCTTTTCACCATCGCGGGATGTCTCTGTCGTCGTGCACAAAGTCTCCGTGCCGGTGCGAAATCTTCCGCTGCCCGTGCACAATGGTTTTGCACCCGTGCAGAATGATTCCGCAACGTCGCAGGATGGACGCGCGCCCATGCAGAAAAGGCCTGTCACCGTGCAGAATCATCCACTTGCCCTGCAGGATGTCTTAATCGTCGTGCGAAATGGTCCGCTGCCGCTGCCGGAGGAGCCTGTCGGGATGCAGAAGGGTTCACTTGCCATGACGGATGATTCCGTATCGGCAACGGGACCTTTTGTCGTCGTGCAGAACCTGCCTGCGCGACCGCCGCCCGGGCCGATCGCGTCGCAGATCGGCTTCTTCAGCAAGGTGTGACGCCATGCTGACGTCACGGAAGGCGGCAAATCGCCGTCGCTTCTTCGGCTTTCCCTGTCGTAAACGTCGTCAAAGCATCGCCCGAAACGCCCCCTGGCCCGCGCACGCCCTGAGGACGCACACGATGAGCAGCCATCGATCACGGGACCTGGCATTTCAGCCGCATCTTCACGCTCTGGTCGGACAGGTTCTCGATGATGAACCAGGACGACCCGGGCGGAGCCGTGACCGTCCTCGTATAGGGAGTCGGGACCGACGGCAGGTTGAGAATCATATCCGACCGTTCCAAGGCATCCGCGTTTCGCGCCAGCAGGGCCTGGTAGCCTTTGCCGCTGAGGAAGATGATCGAGACCGGCCCCTGCGACTCGACCGTGAACGTGAACTTCCCACCTTTATTGGTCACAATCTCCCGGTTCCACTCCAGATGAGGCGTCACGTCCTTCGTCTGATCCAGGAAGACCTGAGGCTCCGCATGGAGAGAAGGAATCAACAGCAAGAGGAGAATTGAGGAGGTGAGCAGTGCTTTCACGTTGGGACCTTATCCCAAGGCATGATACCCATCGAATGAAGATTTCTGCAAACATCGTCAAAGCATCGCCCGAAACTCCGCCTCCAGTTTGGTAGCTTTGTCGAGTTTGCTGCCCACTTCCTTGCTAGCGAGTAGGCAGGTGGTTTCAGTTCTCACCACGAGCAAAAAGAAGTCCGATATCGTGCTTAATTGACTTCTCTTTCGCGGCGATTTTGCCTTTTTCACGTTCAAGCTCAGTGAGTGCCGCCTCTTTAAGCGCCAGCTTGTCAGCCAGACTCTGGAATTCTGGAGAAGCCTTGATTTGCAGCAATAGTTCAGCCTGACTCTGATCAAAAAGCATCTCATGATCACCAGAAACCAGCGCTCGCTTGTGCTTGCACTGCTGATTCATCAGGCCTGCCTTACAACTGCACCTGACTGTCATACGCCCTTCGATAATGCTAAATGTAACATTATGTGGCTCTCCCGAGCTGCTCTTGGCGTGAAAGGTGGTTTGCATGATTCGTGTGGTCGTCTGTGAATTTCAGCTATCAAAAAGATCCTCGCGAAGTTTTGGCCCTGTAGGCACCGACGTATGCCCGATCATTTCCAGAAACTTCTTTTCATTTAGTAACGGCACTCCGTGCTTTCTTGCACCTTCAATTTTATTGGAACCAGGGTCAGCACCAGCTACGACAAATGAGGTTTTTTTGCTTACCGAGCCAGTAACGGATCCACCTTGCTCACGTATTCGGTCCCCAGCCTCCTCACGGCTCATTGACTCGAGCGTTCCAGTGAGAACAAAAATTTGTCCACGAAGAGGACCGTTTAGAGCGCCCGGGGATGAAACGATTGCTGGCTTTATGTCGAGTGCATTGATCCGTTTCAGCGTGTCCATGCCAGCCCTGGAAGCAAAAAAATCCAGAACAGCCTTCGCCGCAACAGGGCCAACTGGCGCGGAAATCTTGCGCAAGGTCTGGTCTGATGAACTTTGCTCTCCGCTAGAATACTTGGCAAACCCACAAGCAACTAATCGCTCCTGAACGGTGATCAATTCCTTGCGGATCGGGACTTCAAGTTCTCGTAAGCGATTGCGTTCATCGGAAGGTTTTACTTTGTTTTTGAACGTCGTTGGGCTGACTTCTAATCGCTTCAGCTCAAGCTCGTTTTCAAGAACTAGGTCTGCCAGAAGCGTTGATTCGGCTAGTTCTAGAAATGTCGTGTGATGCTTTGCTAACTCTTTAGCTGTCGAAGCCCCTACCTCGTAGATTCCAAGAGCGAATATCCACCGATGAAGAGGCAGCGATTTGGCTTTCTCGAGAGCTGACAAAACTTTCTCGGCATTTTTACCCCCAAACACCCTTGGGGATTCATCTGTCCCCAAATTGAGTGTCGCGAGGTCTTCTTGTGACAATTCAAAGATATCAAGAGGATGTTTGATCTTTCCAGATTTGACCAGCGCTTCAGCAACGATCCCACCGAGTTCCTCGATATCGAGTGCGAGTCGGCCTGCGAGAAATTCAAGCCTGCGAATAAGCTGCTCACCACACCCTGGATTCTCGCACCGCAAAACAACTTCCCCTGAAATTTTGAAGACAGGCGCACCACATCCGGGACATTTCGTCGGCGGCAGAACAGGCTGCTCGGTGCCTCGACGCAGCTCTTTCTTGACCTCGACGACCGCCGGAATGATCTCGCCCGCTTTTTCGATCACCACGAAGTCGCCGACACAGATGTCCTTGCGCTCGATTTCCTCGAAATTATGCAATGTGGCATTACTCACAGTGCTGCCACTCAGGAGTACGGGTTCCAGGCGTGCGACAGGCGTCAAAGCACCAGTCCGGCCAACTTGAATATCCACCGCAAGGATTTTAGTCTCGGCTTGTTCCGGCTTGTACTTGTAGGCGATTGCTCCACGCGGAAATTTGCTAGTTGCTCCCAGTTTGCGTTGGTCAGTAAAGCTGTTGACCTTGATCACGGCACCGTCGGTCTCGTAGGGCAAGGTTTTGCGTTTTTCATCAAGCTCACGAATGGCAGAAAGCAGGCCCTCGGCGCTGTCCGCATGCCAGATGAGTTTGGCTTTGCGCAACCCAGCTTGCTCAAGGAGCTCATGCACATCTGCTTGTGACTGAACAGGGATATCGGCATTATCAGCCAAGCCGTAAAACACAACATCCAAAGGGCGTTTAGCAACAACCTTTGGATCGAGCAGCTTCAAGGTGCCCGCGGTGGAGTTGCGTGGATTCGCAAAAAGAGCTTCGCCAGCATCCTCACGCTCCTGATTCAGTTTGGCAAAGCCCTCCTTTGACATGAAGACCTCTCCGCGCACTTCAAAAGTCTGCGGAACATCTTTGGGCAGACGAAGAGGCACAGATTTAATCGTCTTTAGATTCTCTGTAACGTCATCTCCCACTTGGCCATCTCCTCGTGTGGCCCCGTATTTTAACACGCCGTTTTCGTAGCGGATTGTTATGGCAACACCATCAACCTTGGGTTCGATGACAAAATCCACGCTGTCTCGTCCGAGTTCTTTTTGCATGCGCGCAAAAAATGTACTCAATTCGCCTTCCGAGTATGCTTTATCGAGGCTCATCATCGGAACCTCATGCTGGATTTGTTTGAATCCTTCAATTGGCTCTCCACCAACCCGTTGCGTGGGTGAGTCAGCCGTCAGTAGATCGGGATACTGCGCCTCGATCTCCTCAAGCTCTCTCAAAAAGGCGTCAAATTGTTGATCGCTGATCACCGGCTTCGCCTCGACGTAGTAGAGGCGGTTGTGGCGGTGAAGTTCGGCGCTGAGAAAGGCGGCGCGGTCGGCGGCTTCGGCGTGGGTCATGGTTGGCAGCTTGAATAGCCGCAAAGTGGCGACTGAAAACGCAAAACTGTCCCTCCGCGTGGCAATTCGTGACTTCCTGAAGTTTCTCGCTTGTCGTCCCGTAGCAGTCTCCGGCATTCTCCAACCATGAAATCCACGCTCCTCCTGTCCCTGCTCGTCGTCGTGGCCGCCCGGGCCGAAGACATCCGCCTTCAACCGCCGAAAGACCTGAACGGATACTTCCCCTTCAATCCGCCTTCATCCTTGAGCGAGTGGGATGAGCGGCGGGAGCAGGTGCGGCGGCAGATCCTCGTGGCGGAAGGTTTGTGGCCCATGCCGACCAAGACACCGCTCAATCCAGTGATTCATGGCAAGGTCGAAGGCGATGGCTTCACCGTGGAGCGTGTGTACTTCGAGAGTGCGCCCGGATTCTACGTGACCGGCAGCCTGTGGAAGCCGAAGGAGATCAAGGGCAAGGTCCCGGGCATCATGTTCGCGCATGGTCACTGGCAGGATGCGCGGCTCTCAATGGGCACGGATGACAAGGTGCGCGCGGAGATCGCCGCCGGAGGGGAACGTTTCGAGCGCGGAGGGAAGAGCATCTTCCAGTCGCTCTGCGTGCAGCTCGCCCGCATGGGCTGCGTCGTGTGGCAGTGGGACATGTTGAGCGATTCGGATTCGATTCAGCTTTCCCGCGAAGTGGTGCACAAGTTCGCCAAACAGCGCCCGGAGATGAACACGACGGAGAACTGGGGCCTCTACAGCCCTCAGGCGGAGTCGCATCTGCAATCCATCATGGGCCTGCAGACGCTAAATGCCGTGCGCGGCCTCGACTTCCTGCTTTCGCTGCCGGAGGTCGATCCCGAGCGCACCGCGATCACCGGTGCGAGCGGCGGAGGCACGCAGACGATGCTGCTGGCGGCCATCGACGACCGCATCAAGCTCTCCTTTCCCTGCGTGATGGTCAGCACCGCGATGCAAGGCGGCTGCACCTGTGAAAACGCCAGCCTGCTGCGGATCAACACGGGCAATGTCGAGTTTGCCGGCCTCTTTGCACCGAAGCCGCAGGGCATGAACACGGCGAACGACTGGACCAAGGAAATGGCAACGAAGGGCTTCCCCGATTTGCAGAAGCTCTACACGACCTACGGCAAGAAGGACAACGTGCTGCTGGTGCGCGGCGAGCACTTCCCGCACAACTACAACGCCGTCACCCGCAGCGCCTTTTACACCTTCATCAACAAGCACTTCAAACTGGGCTTCCCCTCCCCCGTGATCGAGAAGGACTACGAACCGCTCACGAAGAAGCAGCTCACCGTGTGGGACGACAAGCATCCCGCACCGAAGGCGGGCGATCCCGAGTTCGAACGCAGCCTGCTAAAGTGGCTCAAGGAAGACGCGGAAAAACAACTGCGCGACGCCGATCCCAAGGTCCTGCGCGAGGCGGTGGAAGTCGTGATCGGACGCACCTATGACAAAGCGGGCGAGGTGGAATGGACGCTCGGCGACAAGCAGGATCGCGGCGATCATCTGGAAATGACCGGCACGCTCAGCAACAAGACCCACGGCGAGGAGCTGAACGTCTCATGGCTGTATCCGAAGAACTGGAACGGCCGCGTGGTCATCTGGCTGGATGATGAGGGCAAGTCCGGCATTCAAAACGACGAGGTGAAGAAACTCATCGCTGGTGGTGCCGCCGTGCTGGGTGTCGATCTGCTTTTCCAAGGCGGTGAACCGGTGAAACAGACCCGCGTCGTGGCCAATCCGCGCGAATTTGCCGGCTACACCCATGGCTACAATCACGCACTCTTCGCCCAGCGCACGCATGACGTGCTCACGCTCGTCAGCTTCCTGCGCAACGCGAAGGTCGGCTCGCACCCGAGTCCGAAGACCGTCTGCCTCGCCTCCTTCGGCCCGCAGACCGGTCCCATCGCCGTCGCCGCGCGTGCGCTCGCTGGAGAAGCCGTCGATCGCGCCGCGGTGGACACGCACGGTTTCCGCTTTGGCAATGTGCTCGACTACCGTGATCCGATGTTTCTTCCCGGCGGCTCGAAGTATCTCGACCTGCCGGGCCTGCTCTCACTCAACGCATCGCATCCGCTACGCGTGAAGGGCGAAGGCAAAGATCCTGATGGCAATGCCGCCGACTGGCTGCTCCAGTAACACCCGACCATGAAATTCATTCTCCCGCTTCTCGCCTTCATCGGCCTCGCCGCCGCACAAGACGTCACCCTTCCCTCCAAGGACAAGTTCCAGCTCTTCCTGCTTGTCGGCCAGTCGAACATGGCCGGGCGTGGCGTCGTGGAGGCGCAGGACAAGGTGGCAGACCCGCGCGTGCTGATGCTCAGCAAGGAGGGCAAGTGGGTGCCGGCGATGGATCCGCTGCACTTCGACAAGCCAGCCGCAGGCGTTGGCCTGGGCAAGACTTTCGGCAAGCTCGTTGCCGATGCGAACCCGGGCGTCACCATCGGCCTCATCCCCTGCGCGGTGGGCGGCTCGCCCATCGACTCCTGGCAGCCGGGTGTGTTTTATCCGCCGACCAAAAGCCATCCTTGGGATGACACCGTGAAACGCGTCGAGATCGCAATGAAGGCGGGCACGATCCAAGGCATCCTCTGGCATCAGGGTGAGAGCGATTCCAAGCCAGAGCTCGCCGAAGCCTACGCGGCCAAACTGCACGATCTGGTGAAGCGTCTGCGCGAACTCGTGAAGGTGCCCGACGCGCCCTTCATCGCGGGCCAGATGGGCAAGTTTGCGGAGGCTCCGTGGAGTGCCGAAAAGGCGATCGTAGACAAGGCGCATCAGGACCTTCCCAACGAAGTGCCGCGCAGCGCCTTCGTCCGCGCCGAGGGACTGCTGCACAAAGGCGACAAGGTGCATTTTGACTCCGCTGCGTACCGAGAATTGGGCAAGCGCTACGCGGAGGCGTATTTGAAGATGGCCAAGGAGTGACGCCGGTTTGTAGTTCGGGCTTTAGTCCGGGTTTGAATGCGCTGGAATCCGGAACGGGCTAAAGCCCGAACTACGAACCCGAACGACAAAGTTAGCACCAAGGAGCGACGGCATCTTGCCGTCGGAGATGACGCCAGGATGGCGTCACTCCTTGTCCTCACTGCCAGACCGCAGGCAACTCGCGAGTGACGGCATCAGGGTTCACAAGGAAGAGTCCATCCGTCGTGACCGTATGTTCTGGATCATGCTCCGCCGCCTCCTTCCTCTCGCTGTTCTCCTCGTCACATCATCCGTCCGCGCCGAATTTCAGGCTGGTGCCGCCGTGATTGATGTCAGTCCTCCCAAGCTGCCGGTGCTGGTGAATGGCGGCATGATCAGCCGATACGCGGAGGAGATTTTCACGCCGGTGAATGCGCGGGCGATGGTGGCTTCCGATGGGAAGACGCAGATCGCCCTCGTGGTGGTGGACAGTTGCATGATGAGCCGGGACGTGCTCGACGATGCGAAGAAGATGGCTGCGGCGAAGACCGGCATCCCGGAGGACCGCATGCTCATCTCCGCCACGCATGCGCACTCGGTGCCCGCATCGATGGGCTGCCTCGGAACGGACGCGGACCCGAGTTACGTGCCCTTTTTGAAGGAGAAACTGGTCGAGGCCATCGCGGCGGCACAGGCGGAGCTGAAACCGGCACGCATTGGTTTCGCCAAAGCGGATGCGGCTGAGTTCACCGCGCTGCGGCGCTGGATCAAACGTCCCGATCGCATCGCCGAAGATCCCTTCGGCAATCTGACCGTGCGTGCGACGATGCATGCGGGACGCAACTGGGATGACGTGACCGGCGAATCGGGCCCGGAGGATCCGGATCTGTCGCTCATCTCGATTCAAACCAAAGACGGCAAGCCCATCGCCGTGCTCGGCAACTTTTCCATGCACTACTTCGGCGACAAAGCCATCGGTGCGGATTACTTCGGGCTGTTCTCGAACGGCCTGCGTCAGCGCATCGATCCCGAAGGCAAGATGGTCGGCATCATGTCCCACGGCTGCAGCGGCGACATCTACCGTGTGGATTACAAGGTACCCGAGAAGGACCGTCCGAAGCCGACGATGGAAGAGTACACGAACGGCCTGCTCGACATCGCCATGAAGGCGTATGCGGGCATCGAGTATCGCGACGACGTGGATGTGGCGATGGCGGAGAAGCGCATGACGCTGAAGTATCGCGTGCCGGACAAGCAGCGCCTCGAATGGGCGCAGCGCATGATGGCGGAGTTGGGAGATCGCCCATTGAAGACGCAGCCGGAGGTGTATGCGCGCGAGCAGATCATGCTGCATGAGAAGCAGCAGACGGAGATCGTCGTGCAGGCGCTGCGCATCGGCGACATTGGCATCGCCACCACGCCGAACGAAACCTACGCGATCACCGGTTTGAAGATCAAAGCCGCGAGTCCCCTGCCCCACAACATCGTCATCGAACTCGCCAACGGCGGCGACGGCTACATCCCGCCGCCCGAGCAGCACCTCTTCGGCGGCTACAACACCTGGGCGGCCCGTTCCGCCGGACTCGAAGTGATGGCGGAGCCGAAGATCACGCAGGCCGCGATTTCATTGCTCGAAACCGTCAGTCAGAAGCCGCGCAAGCCGTGGAAACTCAGCGACGGCCCGGCCGCCAAGGCGATCTCCGCACTGAAGCCTTTTGCGTGGTGGCGGTTGAACGAGTTCGCCGGACCTCTGGCCGAAGACGCGACGAAGAATCATCGCGATGCCGCCTATGAAGCCTGGGTGACCTACTACCTCGACGGCCCGCATTCGGACAAGTTCTGCGCTGGCGAGGTGAATCGTGCACCACACTTCGTCGGCGGTCGTCTGTGTGCCGACGTGGCAGGACTCGGAGAGAACTACACGGTCTCCATGTGGATCTGGAACGGCCTGCCGAACGATGCGCGCGAGGTCAACGGCTGGTTCTACTCCCGCGATCACAACCATGGCACCAGCTCCTTCGGCGAACATCTTGGCATCGGCGGCACCAGTGGAAACACCGGGCGGCTGATCTTCCAGAATGCAGGCGGCAAGACGGAGATCCCACGCTGGACCTGGCAACACGTCGTGCTGGTGCGGGAGGGCGATCAGGCGCGTGTTTACCTCAATGGCAGCCTGGAGATCGAAACGAAAGCCACCGCCGTCAGCATCCCCGCCGTGTTTTTCGGTGGTCGCAGCGACAACGAGAACAACTGGGAAGGCCGGATGGACGAGATCGCGGTGTTTGACCGGGCACTTAGCGCCGAAGAGGTCGCGAAACTCATGGTGCAGTGAACAGGGCTTTCGCCTGCTTACGTCCTCCCAAGGAGCAGGACCGGCCCGGTCCTGTCTTCGCATGCCTCGCGGCCCCATCCTCGACGTTTCGGTCATCAGGGTGCCAAGTCCGGGGCGGGCCGCCCCGGCTCCTTGTCGTGCTATCATCTTCTTCAAATGGGCGAGTCATTTTCCACTCAATGCTCTCCAGCCATGCATGGCAGATGCCGACTTGACCGCCGGGGGCAAGTCGAGACACTGGCGTCGCAACGCCTCCACCCTGTATGACACGTTCCTTTCTCTTCGTCGTTCCCACCTTGTTCCTTCTCAGTTGCAGTCAGACGCCTGATCCGAAGCGCAAGACACCCACCTTCCCGCCTGCCAGCGCATCCGAGCCATCGCCGACTCCGAGTTTCAGCGTCGGCGGCGGCATGCAGACCACCGCGTCAGGACTGCAGTTTGAGGTTTTGCAACGCGGCAGCGGCACGGTTTCGCCAAAGGCCACGGATACCGTGAACGTCCACTACCACGGCACCCTGCTCGACGGCTCGGTCTTCGACAGTTCCGTGGAGCGCGGCGAGCCAATCAGCTTCCCCTTGAACGGCGTGATCCGCGGCTGGACGGAGGGAGTGCAGCTCATGAAAGTCGGCGACAAGTTCCGCTTCACGATCCCGCCCCACCTAGCCTACGGCATGAGCAGCCCCAGCCCCAAAATCCCGCCGATGAGCACGCTGGTGTTTGAAATCCAACTGCTGGGAATCAACGGCGCGGCCTACTGAGGCTGAATTTGACCAGACGTTACGTTTCCATGTCCGGCTGTTCATAATTGGCGGCATTGAGTACCGCAAATCACGCCTTGTCCCCTTGAGCCGGTCTTTGAAGGCCGGCCGGGATCTCTCTATGCCGCGATCATCTCCTCGCGCTGCTGCCATCGTTTTTCGTGATTCATGAGTTCACGAAAGAAGTCCTCCTCCTCCTTCGGCTCGGCGGCGGGATCGAGCGGCATGCTGAGGCGGAGTTCCAGACCGCGCGGTTTGAGCGGACGCGCCTCGGCGGTGCCGCCGTGCAGGTGCATCGTCACATAGCAGGCCATCATGTTCACTCCGAAGTCGTCCGGCTTGCGACTGCGGGTGTAAAAGGGATCGAAAAGGTTCACGGGCTTGTCCGCCCCCTCCCAGGCACCGGTGTCGCGCACATACATGACGAGCATGTCCTTGCCCGTGGGGTCGGTTTTGATCCTGGCGCTGATCTGAATGCTGTCGCCCGAGACGAGGTGGGTGATCTCCTCCATGAAAATGAGCCGCCACATCTGCCGGAAACGTCCGCCGTTGACCTTCAGCGTCGGCACCGACGGGTCGATCTCCATATCCACATGAATGCCCTTATCCTGCAACTGGCCGGCAAAAAGGTCCAGCATTTCGGCGAGGACGCCGTTGAGGCTGCATTCGTCGAGACGGTTGACATTTCGCGCGTGGGAAGCCTCCGCCAGGCGGGCCAGAAGGGACTGGATGCGCTCGATCTGTCCCTGGGCCTGGTTCTGAACCTCCAGCCAGAAGGAGGGATCGCGCGGGCGGGCGCCGTCGATTTCCTCCATCAGCTTCATCGGCGCCAGATCCACAAAGGCGCGGACGACGGTGAGGGCGTTGCGCAGATGGTGATTCAGTCCCTCGGCCAGAATCCCGAGCCCGGAGACCTTGTCCGAGGAGAGCATGTGCCGGACGGTTTCGGCCTTCTCGGCGAGGAGCATTTCCCTCTCGATCAGCGCCTGGTAGTATTCGAGTGCGTGCTTCAAAACGCTGGAGAGCTCCTCGGGATCCCACGGTTTGTGCAGGTAGCGGAAGCAGCGCCCGGAGTTCACCGCATCGACGGCGGCCTGGTAGTCCGTGTAGGCCGTGACCAGGATGCGGACAAGATTCGGGTTCAGCTTCTTCGCGTGCTCCATGAGCTCCACGCCGCTGTGTCCCGGCATCCGCTGATCCGTGAGCAGCAGGCCGATGCGTGGGCCGTACTGCTGCAGGATGCTGTAGCCGTCCTTCGCGTTCGTGGCGGTGTGGATGACGTATTCGTCCTCAAAGATCTCCTTGAAGTACTGCAGCGCCTTCTCTTCGTCATCGACGTAAAGAATGTGGTAGGGCGACAGCATTGACGACGGCATGACGATCAGATGGTTTCAGGTTTTTTCAGGGAAAGGGTGAACTGCGTGTGACTTCCTACGGCGGTGTCGATTTTCACCTCGCCTCCCATCTGCTGGATCAGGCGGAAGCAGATGCTCAGCCCCAGGCCCATCCCCTGCCCGACTTCCTTGGTCGTAAAAAACGGGTCGAAGATCTTCGACAGATGTTCCTGGGGGATGCCGCCGCCGTTGTCCCGCACGATGAGATCGACGCCTGCGGCGGTCTCTCTGGCCTGGAGCAGAATCGTAGCTCCCTCACGGCCCGCCAGGGCGTCCAGGCTGTTCTGCACGAGGTTGAGGAGAATCTGGATGAGGTAGTTTTCATCCGCCTGCGCACTGATGCCTTCGGGGATTTCGTCCACCAGAGTCACCCCGCGGTCGCAGATCTCCTTGGCCAGCAGCCGCAGTGCTTTGCGCGAAGTTTCGTAGAGGTCCACGGGGCGGCATCCGCGGTTCTCGGGATGCGCAAAGGTGCGCAGGTCGGAGACGATGGCCGACACTCGGTCCACGCCCTCGCCGATGTCCGCCGCGATGCGGTTCACCGATTCAGCCACCTCCGGCGGCATGAGCTTGCCCTTTTTCTTCAGCAGGTAGATCGCCGACTTCACATAGTTCAGCGGGTTGTTGATCTCGTGAACAATCCCCGCCCCGAGCCGGCCGATGGAGGCCAGCTTTTCGCTCTGGGCCAGTTGGGCTTCGGTTTCGCGCAGGCGGTTCAGTGTTTCCACCAGTTCGTCGTTTCGCGCCGCCAGCTCCTCCCGCTGCTCCTCCACCTGGCAGCGGCTGGCAAACTCCCGCGCCCGTATCAGATGATGCTGACGGCTGCCGACATACAGCACCACGCAGTTCAGCAGGATGAAGCCCGTGTTGTTCACCCAGATGCCCAGCATGCGCGGATCGTCCTCATGCTGCAGATTCGGGATCGTCGAGGCAAAGTAGGCCAGCAGCACCAGTCCGAGCGTGATCCCGATCTCGCGGAAGGTCCAGTGGAACACAAAAGCGGTGGCCACGATGCACAGCGTCAGCCCCGCGTAGTATCCCGAGCCGGGGTCACCGCTCAGATACATCATGAAACAGATCATGAGCGCCGGCAGCAGCGGCAGGATCACCGGATAGGCGCGGCAGTACCGCCGACCCAGATTCCCCTTAAGCGCCAACAGCAGCGGCACGCAGCTCGCCGCGCAGGCGAGGCGCAGCACGAGAAACTCCGCCGTCCGCTCCGGATAGGCCATCCAGTCCAGAAACCAGCACAAAGGCACCAGGATCATCACAAACCACGCTCCCATCCGCGCATTCCGCAGATTCAGGTCCATCTGCTCCTGCTCAAACCGCTCCGCTCTTGACGCAGCACCACCTGCCGCGACGGTTTTCGAGCGGGGAATACTGGGGGCGATCAACGGAGTGCCGACCTCTGCCAGAGCTGACATGGACATAGTTTCCATAAATTTAATAATAAACTACAACTCAAAGCAAGGTGAAATGGGGCATTTTTACAGGTTTCTGACATCCTCCGGCTCCACCACCCACAATCCAGAAAGCACCCAGGCTTGGCAGAGCAGTCGCTTTCGCCATCTTGCACGGCTCATGCGCGTCCTCATTGCCATCGACAAATTCAAAGGTTCCATCGCCGCACCGGCAGCCGCCTCCGCCATCGAATCTGCCCTGAGCCGAACCCTCCCGGATGTCGAATGCGACCTCTGCCCCATCGCTGACGGCGGAGAAGGCACCGCCGAGGCCGTCATCGCCGCCCTGAACGGTGAATGGGTCGAAACGACCACCCGGGACGCCCGCAACCGCACCGTGACCGCGCGCTACGGCCTCGTCAGAGATGCCGGGCACTTGGAGGCCGTCATGGAAATGAGCGCCGCCTCCGGTCTGGCCATGGTCAGCGACCGCACGCTTGATCCCGCCTCCGCCAGCACCTTCGGCACAGGCTTGATGATCCAGGATGCCGTCGCCCGCGGCGCCAGCCGCATCGTCATCGGCATCGGAGGCAGTGCGACGAACGACGCCGGCATCGGCATGGCCGCCGCGCTGGGTTTTCGCTTCCTGGATGCCGCTGGAGCGGAACTCGCCCCCGTCATCGCAAAGATGGACAGGCTCGCCAAGATCGTTTGTAGTTCGGGCTTTAGCCCGTCCGAACGGGCTAAAGCCCGAACTACGAGCCCGGAAATCCTCGTCGCCTGCGACGTGAACAATCCCCTGCTCGGCCCGCAGGGCTGCACCCGCGTTTATGGACCGCAGAAGGGCGTGCAGGACTTCCAGTTCTTCGAAACCCGCCTCGCGCACCTCGCGGACATCATCAAACGCGATCTCGGCGTCGATCATCGAGACGTTCCCGGTGCCGGAGCCGCCGGAGGACTCGGCTTCGGCCTCATGAGCTTCTGCGGGGCCCGACTGACCAGCGGTTTCGACCTCATCGCTGATCTCGTCCACCTGCGCGACCGCATCTCCGCCGCCGACCTTGTCATCACCGGCGAAGGCCGCCTTGACGCGCAAACCCTGCACGGCAAAGGCCCCATGGGCGTCGCCGAACTCGCCCGCGAACTCGGCAGGCCCGTCGCCGCCTTCGCCGGAGCCGTCGAGGCCGAAGACCGGCTCCGCACCCGCTTTGACCTTCTCTGCGCCATCAAACCCGCCGACATGCCCCTCGCCGAAGCCATGCAGCGCGGTCCCGAACTCCTTGAAGCCGCCGTTTTGCAGCAAGCCGACGCTTTGCGAACACTTGCACAGCCACACTGACCGTGCTCAATCCACACCCCGCATCTAGCAACCACCCACCAGCATCCAGAATGAACGCAGTCCTCCTCTTCGCCGGTCAAGGCGCCCAAAAAGTCGGCATGGGCAAAGATCTTGCCGAAGCCTACCCCGCCGTCCGCGCTCTCTTTGACCAGGCCGACGCAGCCCTCGGCCACTCGCTCACGAATGTCATGTTCGAAGGCCCGATGGAGGAACTGACGAAAACCAGCCGCTGCCAGCCCGCGCTCTACGCGCACGGCCTCGCCATTCTCGAAGTGCTGAAGGAAAAAATCCCCGGGCTCAACATCACCGCCACCGCCGGTCTCTCCCTCGGCGAGTTCACCGCCCACGCCGCCGCAGGCACCTTCGACTTCGCCACCGGCCTCAGTCTCGTCTTCCAGCGCGGCAGCTTCATGGAGGAAGCCTGCGAAAACACCAAGGGCGCCATGCTGGCCCTGCTCGGCGGTGAAGAATCCGCCATCCGCGAACTCGCCGCCGAATGCGATGTCGATGTCGCGAATCTGAACGCCCCCGGCCAGATCGTCCTCAGCGGCAGCGCCGAAGGCATCGCGGACGCCGCCGCCAAGTCGAAGGACAAAGGCATCAAGCGCGCCATCCCCCTGCCCGTCGCCGGTGCCTATCACAGCCGCTTGATGAAATCCGCGCAGGACAAACTCGCTGCCGCCCTCGCCGCCGCGCCCATCCAAAGCCCGTGCGTTCCCGTCATCTGCAACTTCGAGGCCCGCCCCGTCGCCACGCCCGAGGAAATCCGCGCCACCCTGACGAGCCAGGTCACCGGCAGCGTCCGCTGGGTGGAAAGCATGCGGCACCTCGTCGCCGCCGGTCACACCACCTTCATCGAACTCGGCCCCGACGCCACGCTCGCCGGACTGATGGGCAAGATCGACAAATCAGTGAACGTGATCAGCATCAAGGACGCCGCGACGCTCGATGCCGCCGTCGCCCAACTGCAATAAGATCATCCGCCGGCGAAGCGGAGGCGCTTCGCATCTATGCAGCCGGGAGCAGGCCTCACTGCAGCTCGCTTTCCCTCACGACCTCGACGGAGCCGTCACTGCGGGCGACGACGATCTTCCGGGTGCGGTCCGCCTTCCGGCTTCGCAGGACGATGGTGTTGCCTGGAGACCTGTCGCTGTGTCCCGCCCCCAGATACTCCCAGCCCTGACCGGGCACCTTCATGGACGGAGGGAATTCGAACAGCCTCTCGTCAGACAGGATGCCTTCCTCGATCAGCGCCTCAAGCGTGGGCGGATACTTGCCGTCATTGTCCGCCGCATACATCTTCATGCCCATGACGATCTGTTTCGCGTTGCTGACCGCCTTTATCTGACTGGCGGCCTGCGAGGCATTTGTGTAGGCTGAGAGCATGATTGACCCCGCAACTGCGAGCACGGTGATCACAATCATGAGATAGCCAATGATGAGACCTGCGATGGCCAGGCCCTTGCCGCCCAGCGTCCCGGCAGACTTTTTGATGCGCGAAAGTGAAATGTGACCGGTGATGATCGCCACGATCGACGTCAGGCCCAGAGTGAGGAAGCCCAGAAGAGCGCAGACGAGACTGGTAATACTCAACCCGCAGGTGGACGCCTGCGACTGCGCGACAGGCCCGCCCGGCACTGGCGGCGCAAAGACCGGCGCGGCACCGGGCGGCGGCAGCAGTTTCGAAAGCAGTTCCCACTCGCCCATGCCCTCGTGCCAGCCCAGGTCGCTCCCGCTGAGTTCCCCGGCAGCAAGACGCCTCAGCACCTCCTCCCTGGCAAACGGTCCGGACTTCTCTCCGTTCTTGGCGATGTGATATTGCATGGTGCGATGGGGGGGAATTGAGCCCTTCGAGGAATACCAGAAGCCCGCTACGCGGCACAATCACAAAAAGGGCCGTTTGCATCAATCGCGCTCATGGCAGCCATGAGGAAAATCCTCTTTGCCAAGCCGGAGGGGGCGGGTATGTCTGCCGCCCCTATAAATATGAGCAAAAAAAGTGACTTCGGATTGATCGGCCTCGCAGTGATGGGCCAAAACCTCGTTCTCAACGTCGAAAGCCGCGGCTTTCAGGTGAGCGTCTATAACCGCACCACCAGCGTCACCGACGAATTTATCGCCAAACACCCCGGCAAGGCCCTCGTCGGTGCCAAGACCCTCGAAGAGTTCGTCGATAGCCTCGCCCTGCCGCGCAAGATTCACATCATGGTGAAATCCACCGCCGTGAAGGACACCGACCGAGACGCCGTGGACGCCGTCATCGAGCAGCTCATCCCCCTCCTCGCCAAGGACGACATCATCATCGACGGCGGCAACAGCTTTTACCAGACCACCGAGCGCCGTGACGCTTATCTGAGCGAAAAAGGCCTCCGCTTCATCGGCGCCGGCGTCTCCGGCGGTGAAGAAGGCGCCCGCAAAGGCCCCTCCATCATGCCCGGCGGCCCTGCTTCCACTTGGGAAGTCATGAAGCCCATCTTTGAATCCATCGCCGCCAAGGTCGATGGCGAGCCTTGCGTCATCCACATCGGTCCCGGCGGTGCTGGGCACTATGTGAAGATGATCCACAACGGCATCGAATACGGCGACATGCAGCTCATCTGCGAAGCCTACAACATCTTCAAGCATGCCGGCTTCACCACCGACGAGATGGCCGCCATCTTCAACGAGTGGAACGAGGGCGACCTCCTCAGCTACCTCATCCAGATTTCCGGCAAGGCCCTCGAACAAAAGGATCCGGAAACTGGCAAGCCCGTCGTCGAACTCATCGTGGACAAAGCCGGCCAGAAAGGCACCGGCCAGTGGACGCTGCTGAACGCCGCCGAAAACGCCGTCGTCATCAGCACCATCAACGCCGCCGTGGAGGCCCGCATCCTCTCCAGCCAGAAGAAGCAGCGTGTCGCCGCCAGCACCCAGCTCACCGGCCCGACCGTCAACATCACCACCGACAAGAAGGAACTCGTCAAGAAAGTCCACGACGCCCTCTACGCCTCCAAGATCATCAGCTACGCCCAGGGTCTCGACCTCATCCGCAGCACCGGTGAAAAGAAAAACTGGAACCTCGACCTCGGCCGCATCGCCAGCATATGGCGCGGGGGTTGCATCATTCGCGCGAAGTTCCTCAACCGCATCACCGACGCTTACCGCAAC
This sequence comes from uncultured Prosthecobacter sp., assembly GCA_964452755.1. GTDB lineage: Bacteria > Verrucomicrobiota > Verrucomicrobiia > Verrucomicrobiales > Verrucomicrobiaceae > Prosthecobacter. The sequence continues at coordinate 78,062 of CAYVQY010000011.1, forward strand.
AACGCCAGCCTCGCCAACCTGATGCTCGACCCGTTCTTCAAGGACGTGCTCAGCAAGACTCAGCAGAACTGGCGCGAAGTGGTGTCCATCGCCACGCTCAACGGCATCCCGGTTCCGGCCTTCAGCGCCTCCCTCGGCTACTACGACAGCTACCGCGCCGAGCGCCTCCCCGCCAATCTCCTCCAGGCCCAGCGCGACTTCTTCGGTGCCCACACCTACGAGCGCGTGGACAAGCCCGAAGGCCAGTTCTTCCACACCGAATGGCCTGAAGTGATCGGGTAATCCGAAAGGAGCGCGGACACTCCTGTCCGCTACATCCCATCAACGCGAAGGCGGCTGAGGCAAATCAGCCGCCTTCTTGCATCTTGGATTCAGTCCACTATCCTCCGTCCCATGCAATCCATCGCCCCGAAACCCGCACGCGAAGGCTGGCACGCCATGAAATGCTCCAGCTTGGATGACATGCGTGTGCAAAACATCCTTTATTGGCAGAAACAAGGTGCGGCGGCCATCCGGCAGGCGGCATGGGAACTTGTGGAAGACTGGTGGAGAACGCAAAAGAGAGACCCTGATGAACTCCGATTTCAAAGACTTGCTCCAAGCGTTCGCGAACCATGAAGTGCGCTATCTGGTGGTCGGAGGGTATGCCGTGATGCTTTACTCGCAACCTCGCTTCACCAAAGACTTGGATCTCTGGCTGGAGCCTTCCCCCTGAGGCGCTGTGGGTCGCGGCGAGTGACGTGCTTGGCGAAGCGAAAGTGGGCATTCCCTGAACTGCGGTCCGAGTCGCCTGGGTTCAAAAGTCAGGTGGGCAGCTCCCACGCGATACCCCATCTTTACCCATGGCCCAAACAATCGCTTCCGCGGTGAACTGGACGTAAACCGAATTTCCCACCGCGAGAGGAAGACCCTCCAAATCTCAACAAAGGCTTCCAGTCGCAATAAGAGCGGGATTTAGCCTCCTTTTCTCAAAAATGAGGTCATATTTGCCGAAAATGACCTCATATCGAGGGCAATATGACCTTATCTCATGGGCAACATGACCCCATATCGAGGGCAATATGACCTCATACCGTTGGCAACATGATCTCATCTCGCGGGCAACATGACCTCACATCGTTGGCAACATGATCTCATCTCGCGGGCAACATGACCTCACATCGTGGGCAACATGATCTCATCTCGCGGGCAACATGACCTCACATCGTGGGCAACATGATCTCATCTCGCGGGCAACATGATCTCATCTCGCGGGCAATGTGACCTCATCTCGCGGGCCACATGACCTCATCTCGCGGGCCACATGACCTCATCTCGCGGGCCACATGATCTCATCTCGTGGGCAATCTGATCTCATGTCGCGGGCAAGATAATCTTATATCGCGTGTGACATGATCCCATGTTCCGGGCAGAATGAGGGCATGGTGCCGTCCTGCTCGACGCGTGGGGGGCGGAAGGAAAGTCGGTGTGAGGATGGACTGACGGTTTTCGTTCAGACATGGCCATGAAACTCGCCGTCCTGTTCAGTCTTCTGCTCTCCGTCACGCTCCAGGCCGCCGACAAAGCCTTCACGTTCCCCGGCCTGAAGCAGGACATCGAGTTCGCGAAGGCGGGTGAGGTTTCGCTGACGCTCGACGCTTTCGTGCCGGAGGGCAGTGGGCCGTTTGCGACGTGCATTCTGGTGCATGGCGGCAGGTCACGGCGGCTCACGCCCAGCCCAGCCAGCCCTTCAGCGTTTTCATGTCCCGCAGATGCGCCTCGCGGAAGCCCTTTAGCACCGCCGCGTCCTTGGGATCACCCGTCAGATACTCGACGTGGAGGGAGATCGGGCCGCTGTAGCCGGTCTTCATGAGCATCTCGCCGTATTTCGGGTCCACCTGGCCCTCGCCGAGCGGCACGGTGACGAGCTTGCGGCCCTCCCATTTGAAATCCTTGAAGTAAGCCGCTCCGATGTGGTCTTTGACGAGATTGAACTCCAGCGGCCATGATTTGCCGCCCTCGCAGGTGGCGTGCAGGATGTCGAAGGCGAAGCTGAAATCCGCTGCCGGATACTCGCGCATGATGGAGTAGATGTCCCAAACTGAAGCACCGAAGTAATCCTGCCCGCTGTGGTTCTGAAACATGGGCTGGATGCCGATCTCTTTGCACAGGGCCACCAGATCCTTGATCTTCGGCCGCACGGCCTGGAGCTGGTCCCAGATCGGCTGCTTGAGGTCGTATTTGAAGTAGTTCATGCGGAAGCGCTTCACGCCCAGCTTCGCCGCCGTGCGCAGGACCTCCTCCGTACGCTGCTCCGCGCTCACCTCGTTGATGCCGGAGGTCATGATCATCATTTCGAGGTTCTGCTTTTTGAGCGCCCCGACGAACTTCGGCAACTCATCCACCACCTGCTCCGGCGTGATGTGCCCCGCCTTCGGGCGGATCGGCGCCTCGATGCCATCCACGCCCATTTCGGCGGCCAATCCCGCGATGTCGTCGTAGCTCAGGCCAATCAGATGCTTGGTAAAAAAGCAGACCTTGTTTTTCACTTTCGGCGTTTCCGCCATCAACGGAGCCGTAAAAGCCAAAGCGGAGAGGTTGCGGACGAAAGTGCGGCGTGTGTTCATGGTGGGCAGTGAACGTGCCGCGCGACGCGGGTCGTGCAAGTGAGCGGTGATTCGTGATGCGTGATTCGTGATGCGTGAACCACGTTCGGTGCTCTTTTCGGCTTCACGCATCACCCCTCACGCATCACTCCCCATGTCCTCTCTCTCCGGCCAAAACATCCTCATCACGGGCGGCACGACGGGCCTCGGCCTTTCCGCCGCGAAGAAACTCGTCGCCGCTGGAGCCAATGTCGTCGTCACCAGCCGCACGCAGGCGAATGTCGATGCGGCTTTGGCCGAACTCGGAGCGAAGGCACGCGGCTTCGCCGCCGATGCCTCTACGCCCGAAGCCGCCGAGCGTGCGGTGGCGATGTTTGATCGGCTTGACGCGCTTTACCACGTCGCGGGCGGCAGCGGGCGCTCGAAAGGCGATGGCCCGCTGCACGAACTCACGGACGAGGGGCTCGATTACACGCTCGACCTCAATTTGAAGTCCGTCGTGCTCTCGAATCGAGCCGCCGTGCGTCAATTCATCAAGCAAGGCACTGGCGGCGTCATCCTGAACATGGCCAGCGTGCTCGGCTACTCACCATCGCCGAAGTTTTTTGCCTCCCACGCCTACGCGGCCGCGAAAGCGGGCATCATCGGCTTCAGCAAGTCCATCGCCGCCTACTACGCGCCGCAAAACATCCGCGTGAACGTCATCGCTCCCGCATTGGTCGAGACACCCATGTCGAAACGCGCCGCGACAAATGACGACATCATGGCTTTCGTGAAAACGAAGCAGCCCCTCGACGGCGGGCGCATCGGCCATCCCGAAGACTGCGATGCCGCCGCGCTGATGCTGCTTTCGCCGGATTCCAAATTCATCACCGGCCAGGTCCTCGCCGTGGATGGCGGCTGGACGGTGAGCGAGGGCCGGGAGTGATTTCTCCGGGGCAATTAGGCCTTGTGCATGCCTGCCACGCCCCTAGTATCGCCCTCCCTTTCTCCAAAAAAACCACCGCATGCGTTTCCGCAACCTGACGCGCCGTCGCGAAATCGGCGCCAATTCCTACCTCCTCGAAGCCGGGGATCATCGTGTCGTGCTGGACGCCGGCATGCACCCCAAGCAGGTCGGCTACGACGCGCTGCCCGACTTCGGCCCCCTGGCCCATGATTCCGCCGATGCGATCTTCATCACGCATGCGCACCACGACCACATCGGCGCCCTTCCCGTGCTGCAGCGCAAGCAGCCGAACACGCCCGTCATCATGACCGAGGTCACCGGGGAGCTGACCTCCGGCATGCTGCACAATTCGGTCAACGTCATGACCAAGCAGCGCGAGGAGGAAAGCATCACCGAGTACCCGCTCTTCACCCACCGCGAGCTGGATGGCATCCGCGCCCAGTGGATCTACCGCGACCTCGAACGCCCCTTCACCGTGCCGAACACGAACCTGGAGGCCACGCTCTACGATGCCGGCCACATCCTCGGCTCTACCGGCGTCCTCATTCGTGAAGGCTCGAACACGCTCTTCTACACCGGTGATGTGAACTTTGAAGCGCAGACCATCTGCCAGGCCGCCAGCTTCCCGACCAGCGGGATCGACGTGCTCGTCATGGAGACCACGCGCGGCGATTTCTCCCGCCCGGAAGGCTACTCGCGCAAGGGCGAAAAGGAGCGCCTCGCCGCGCTGATTCGCGACACTCACGAGGCCAACGGCTCCCTGCTCATCCCCGTCTTCGCCCTCGGCAAGACGCAGGAGGTCATCATGATGCTGCACGAGCTGCATCAGGAGGATCTCATTCCACTGATGCCCCTCTACATCGGCGGCCTCAGCACGAAGGTCACCGTGCTTTACGACCACTACGCCTCCCGCAGCCGCCGCAGCTATCCCGGCTTCCGCCTGCTCGAAGACACGGACCTCCTCGTGCCGCGCAAAAACAGCCGCAAGCGCCAGGAGATCGTCTCCAGCCCGCGCTCCCTCTACGCGCTCTCCAGCGGCATGATGACCGAGCACACCGTGAGCAATCAGTTCGCCGCCAAGTTCCTCGACAACCCGCGCAACGCCATCGCCTTCGTCGGTTACACCGACCCCACATCTCCCGGCTACATGGTCCGCAACGCCAAGCAGGGTGAAATGATCAAGCTGTCCCGCGACCTCGCCGCCATCCCCCTCCGCGCCCGTGTGGAGAGCTTCGACCTCAGCGCCCACGGCACGCGCGAGCAGCTCGCCGATTACGCTGAAAAAGTGAAGCCGAAGAAGCTGATCATGGTCCACGGCGAGGAGTCCGCGCAGAACTGGTTCGCGAACCGCTTCGCCGAGACCATTCCCGCAACTGAACTCATCCGGCCCGACACGCACCAGCCCATCGACCTCTGGTAAAAATGCCACGCCTCATCGCCATCGTCGCCATGTCCGCCAATCGCGTCATCGGACGCGAGGGCAAACTGCCCTGGCACTACCCTGAAGACCTGAAGTTCTTCAAGCGCACCACGCTCGGCCACCCGATCCTCATGGGCCGCGCCACCTTTGACTCCATCGGCAGGCCGCTGCCAGGACGGCAAAACATCGTCCTCAGCAGCACCATGGAGCCGCGGGAGGGCGTCAGCGTCATCCGCAGCGTCTCCGAACTGCCCCGGGTCTGCGGCGATGCCGAAACCGTCTTCGTCATCGGCGGAGCACGCGTCTTTGAGGAACTCCTGCCGCAGTGCGACGGCCTCTACCTGACCTACATCACGAAGGACTACGAAGGCGACGTCCTGCTCCCGCCTTTTGAGCACCTCTTCAGCCTCGCCGAAATCCTCGAAACCACCGGCGACCTCGAATTCCGCCGCTACGAGCGCGCACCGGTCGTCGGCTAATCCTCCTCACCGGCGCAGCACGACCCGCAGGCCGTGTAGCAGTCGTCGCAGATGAATTCATCGCCGAATTTCGCCGCGCCCGGCCGGCCGCAGCGTTCGCACGCAGCTAGCGGTTGCTCCTCGTCGGGTGCGGGTGGATGGATCGGCTTCTCATTCATGCGACATCTTCTTCTCGGCATCCTCCTTGCGCAAACCGTCAGCGCACAAAACACCGATCCCTTCCCCACGCCGCCCAACCAGAAGGGTCTGCAGGTGCAGATGGTCGATGACGCCCTGGCGCTGGGCATTCATCACGCCGGGATCAATGTGAATCTCACGGCGCTCCTCGATCTGAAAGCGCAGCCCACCGCCGGCAAATTCGCCTTCAATCAGAACTACCTCCAGTCATTAGACAGCCAGATCAGGCCACTCGCGGACAAAGGCGTGCTCGTCTATGCCATCCTGCTCACCTATCCGTCCAAAGACCCGGCAAAGGACGCCGTCGCCCTGCATCCCGGGCACCGGCGGGATTACGAATTCAGCGTCGGAGCGATGAACACCGTGAGCGGCTTCCTCGAAGCCGTCACCGGCATGCTGGCGGAGCGCTGGAGCGGTGAGCACCCCGAGCACGGCCGCGTCTGGGGCTGGATCATCGGCAACGAGGTGAACTCGCACTTTCTCTGGAACAACATGGGCCTCGTCACGCCCGATACCGCCGCTAGTGAGTACGAAAAGGCCTTCCGCATCGCGCACACCGCCATCCGAAGGCATTCGCTGCATGCGCGCACTTATGCCTCGTTCGATCACCATTGGGCCAGCCGCATGCACAACGTCAGCCCCGAGGAGTCGACGCCTGGACGTGACTTCCTCGACACCTTCGCGCGCCTCGTGCGCGAGCGCGGAGACTTCGACTGGAACGTCGCCTGGCATCCCTACCCCGAGAACCTCGGAAATCCCCGCGCCTGGGCGGACAAAAACGTCACGCATGACGACGACAGCAACAAGGTCACCTTCAAGAATCTCGAAGTGCTGCCGAAGCATCTCGAAAAGCCCGAACTTCTCTGGCAGGGACAGCCGCGCCGCGTCATCCTCAGCGAGCAGGGTTTTCATACCCTGCTGAATCCCGAAGGCGAAAAGCTCCAGGCCGCCGCCTACGCCTATGCCTGGGAGAAAATCCAGACGCTACCCACCATCGACGCCTTCATCTACCATCGTCATGTGGACCACGCGAAGGAGGGCGGACTGCGCCTCGGCCTCTGGCGCAACGCGCCGAACTCCATCGTCACACCCCACAGCACGAAGCTGATCCACGAGATCTTCAAGAAAGCCGGCACGCCCGAGTGGCGGACGGCGGCCGATGCGCTGCTGCCGGTGACGGGGTTGAAGGCGTGGGGCAGATGATGTGAATTCCCGGACATTTTGAACTCGTGATTGAGGTTAGGCCTTGAATGCTGAGCACAGCACCGGCCCTTTTAACCGGCGGCCTCACCCACCGCCACAGCGTTGCCGGTGACACGACAGCTCGAGTGCGCGATGAAATCGCTGCTGATGCAGCGTCCGGTCATCACGAAACCATCTGCGTGCCATCGGTCTATCAGGTGCGTCAGACGGCCTGATCCTGAGTCAAAGCAGGCCCCTTGCACAGAAAGCATGAACTTTGCGTCGAAGGCTGGCCCGTGGGATGCTAAACAGAAGGTACCTCCTTATGAAACGCCTCTGCCCTTTCCCCCAAGGGTCGCGTGGCGCTGTTTCCTCCATCACTTTGGTGATGCTGGTGCTGCTGCCATTCTTCCCGCTCAGCGCCGCTACCTTGACGTGGGACACCGACGGCACTGCCGGAGGCGCGACGGGCGGGACAGGAGAATGGAGCACGAGCGCTCTGCTTTGGAACAATGGAGGGAACCTGCAGACATGGAACAATGCCGGCAACGACCTGGCGCTCTTCGGCGGCACGGCAGGCACGGTGACGCTGGAGGATGACATCACGGTCGTTGGAATGACTTTCAACACCACCGACTACGCCTTGGAAGGAAACGGCCATGTGCTGACCTTCGGCGGTGCCATTACCGTGACCAATGCCAGCACCATGGTCTCCATCGACGCCGGCATCATGCTGTCCACCTCCTTGAGCCTTGGCGGCGCGGGGGACCTGACGCTGGAAGGCACCAGCAGCATCGAAGGTGGCGGCACCGGCTCACTCCCTGGCACAGAGGGCTTTGCCATCTCGAAAAGCGGAGCGGGCACGACGGTCCTGGGCGGGTCGATCACCAACATCGGAGCGCTGAACGTCAGCAACGGCGTCCTCACCTTCTCCGGCAGCATGACGCGTGACGTTTACAACAGCGCCGCAGGATTCAACGTTCTCGGTGGCACGCTGAACATCACCGGAACACTCGGCACCTCAGCCTTGATTCCGACCGGCCAGTCGGGCTTCTCCGGCAACAGCGTGACCAACTTTTCAGGCGTCGGATTCTTTAGCGGCAGCGGCTCCACCTTCCGCATCGGCCAGACCAGCAGCGCCACTTTCAATGTGACCGCCGGCACGCTCACCCTGGGCACCTCGTCAGCGGGACTGGTGCTTGGCCGGGGCAATGCCAACGCGCAAGGCTTCATGAACATCTCCGGCGGCCAGGTCATCCTCAGCGGCAATTCACTGGTACGCATCGGTGCGGGCTATTCGAATGCGGAAGGCAGCGGTGCCAGCATCATGACCCTGTCTGGCACTGGCTTGTTCGAGACTGGCACGACCTCCGGTCTCTTCCTGCTCGGCTCCAATCTGGCGGGCAACACGACCAGCACCGGCACGATCAATCTCAACGGCGGCACCCTGGCGACCAACCGCGCGATCACTGGCGGCTCGGCGGCGGCGTCCATTTTCAACTTCAATGGCGGCACACTGAAGGCCAACGGCACGGTGATGACACTCAGCACCAGCCTTACCACGATCAATGTCCGCGACGGCGGCGGCATCATCGACACCAACGACTTCGACGTCAGCATCGCCAAAAGCCTCACGCATTCGGACCTTGAAGGGGACAGCGCCATCGATGGCGGGATCACCAAGATCGGCCTGGGTGTTCTGACTTTTTCCGGCACGGATGCCAACACCTACACCGGCCTGACCCGTGTGCATGCGGGTGAACTCGCGCTGTCCAAAACCACCGGTGTGAACGCCGTCGCAGGTGACATCACCCTCGGAGACGGCGCCGCTGCGGCCATTCTCAGGCTGGTCAACAGCGACCAGATCGCCGACAGCAGCGTCATCACTTTCAATGGGCTGGATGCCAACGCCGGCCTCTTCCGCCTCAACGGGAGGACGGAGACCCTCGGCGGTCTCATCAGTGCGGGTGGCGCAGGCATCGTGGAAAACGAAAGCTCCACCAGCGGCTCTCTCACCCTGAACAACAGCGGCACGCAGACCTTCAGCGGCATCCTGCGCAACGGCACGCTAGCGGGAACATTGTCCCTCATCATAGATGGCTCAGGCACGCAGATCCTCAGCGGCACCAGCACCTACACCGGCACCACCACGATCAACGCGGGCAGCCTGCGATTCGGCGCGGACAACGTCATCAGCTCCGGCAGCGCCCTCGTCATCGCCGCCGCCGGCGCGGGACAGGCCACGCTGGATCTCAACGGACTGGCCTGGACCGCCGGGGCCGTGACATTTTACAACCCCACTTCCACGGCCACCAGCCAGGGCATTGTCAACATCGGCACGGGCGGCCTGCTCACGCTCAGCAGCAGCACGTTCACACTGAACGCGGACAACAACCCGCTCGGCGCACAGATCACCGGCGGCACGCTCGACCTCGGAGCCTCATCGCGGACCTTCTCCATCGCCGACAGCAGCAATGCGCTGGCCGATCTCACCATCACCTCCGCCATCACCACCACTGCTGGAGCCTTCTCCATGACCAAAGCGGGGCCGGGCACCTTGCGGCTCTCCGGCAACGCCAGCATCGGTGGCAGCATCATTGTCAGCGGCGGCGTGCTCGAAATAGCGGGTATGACTGCGATTCCACCGGCTACAGCCAGCACCTCCGTCGGATCCGTTTCCACGCCTGCCGTTTTGCGACTCGTCAGCGGGGCGGATTTTGCCACAGGCTTGCTCTCCGTCGGCGTATCCTCCAGTTTCAAGGGGGCGCTCGTCATGACGGGTGGCCTGCTGAACGTCAGCCCCACGAGCACCCAGCAAGGCATCAGCCTGGGAGGCTCAGGTTACGGCGGCCTCTTTCTATCAGGAGGGATCATCAACACGCAACGCGTGGACTCGATCGACGGCACCACTGCAGCCTCCACCTCCATACTGCGGGTGGATGGCGGAACACTGAATACCTCGCGCTTCATCATGTTCCGCAATGAGCGATGGGAGTTCACCGTCACCGGCGGTGAGGTGGTGCGCACGGGGGAGGCCCTGGCACTCGCCTTTCGCAGCGGCGGAACTGCTGGCAGCGCCACCAGCACCGCCCAGGGCGTGATGACCGTGGCCGGCGGTGTGGTGAACAACGGCACGTTAACCGTCACACTGGCCCAGCAAAACAACGCCAGCGCCCTCGGCACGGCCTCCGTGAATCTCAACGCCGGAATCTTCATCAACAACCGCTTCATCCTCTACAACAACACGGGGGCAGCCCTGCAGGCCTTCATCAACTTCAATGGCGGCGAGTTCCGTGCATCTGCGTCCTCGACAGTGATCTCGACCTCCAGCTCAGGAGGCACCGGATCCGTCACCACCTATGTCAATGGCGCTTTCGGCGCTTTCGCCGGCGGCGCGGTCATCAATACCAATGGCTTCACCTCCACGATTTCGGATGCCTTGCTGGCACCCACTGGCGACGGCGTCTCCAGCATCCCGGTGACCGCCGGCGGCAGCGGCTACATCGGCGCACCTTACGTCGAGATCAGCGGTGGCGGCGGATCAGGAGCCACCGCCTATGCCGTCGTCGATCTCGATCCCACCAGCGCAAGCTACGGCCAGTTGACCGGCATCGTCGTGAGCAATCCCGGCGTGGACTACACCTCAGCCCCCACGATCATGCTGATTGGCGGCGGCGGCAGCGGGGCGGAGATCGGGGTGGTGGGCACGACGCCCAACACGTCCGGGGGACTGACCAAAACCGGCGAGGGCACGCTCACGCTCTCCGGCGCCTCCGCGAACACCTTCACCGGAATGTCCCACGTCAACGCCGGGCAACTGGACCTGTCAAAGACGGCTGGCATCGACGCCATCGCAGGAAACATCGCTGTCGGTGATGGCAGCAGCGCGGCCGTCCTCAGGCTCGTCAACAGCGACCAGATCGCCGACACCAGCGTCATCACCTTCAATGGCAGCGGTGCCAATGCCGGAACCTTCCGCCTCAACAATCGCAACGAAACCGTGGGCGGCCTCGCCAGCACCAGCGGCGCGGGCATCGTGGAGAACGAATCCGGCAGCGCCGCGACCAGCACGCTCACCGTCAACGTCGACTCCGGCACGCAGACCTTCAGCGGCATCCTGCGCAACGGAGATGGCACGGGCACGGACGGAACGCTGGCACTCACGAAGACAGGCGCAGGCACGCAGGTGCTCAGCGGATCCAATACTTACAGCGGCGCGACAAGCATCAGTGAGGGTGTGCTGCAAATCAGCGCAGGCGGCACGACAGGCACGGGCGCAGTCAGTGTGCTGTTCGGCGGCACGCTCTCCGGTGCGGGTGTCATTCAGGGCACAAACTTCACCGCCACCAGTGGTGCCACGATTCATGCGGGCGAAGGCATCGCTCAAGAAAACCACGGCACGCTCACCTTCACACCCGTCTCGGGTTCCGACGCTTTCGATTTCCAGTCCGGCAGCAGCATCTTCCTCGGCATTGATCCCGGTGGCACATCTGACCTGCTGAATTTCGTCGGGACCGGCACCAACACCCTGCTCTTCGACGGCAACCTCACCGTCTCTGCCCTCGCGTACACGCCTATGACTGAGGAGACCTTCAATCTCCTCGACTGGTCCGGCCTCTCCGCCCTGCCGACCTTCGACAGCCGCTTCATCCACACCGGACTGCTCTTTGGCAATGGCGACGAAGCAGCGGGACTGGACCTGCCGGACGTCTTCGGCAGCGGCTACGGCTGGGACATCAGCGCTTTCACCACGAATGGCAGCATCGCCATCGTGCTGGTGCCGGAACCTTCACGCACCGCCCTCATGCTGATCGTATGCCTCTGCGCACTCTGGCAGCGCTCACGCCACAGCCTCCGGTGAGAGGCTCCGCCCTGACCATGCGAGGCAGCCGTGATCGCACCAGAGGGTTGGAGTGATCCACAAACCATCATCACAAAAGCACCAAACTTGGCCGTATTCGCGTCTGGCACAGCCAGTTAATCGCCGTACTAAACGTATGCTCACCATGCGCCTGCTTACATCTGTCATCTCGGTCCTCTCCGTAGCATCCGTCCTCTCTGCCCAGCCGGTCAAAACAAAGATCGACCTCCTCGAAGTCATCAAATCCGGCAACGTCGAGCACCATGTGAATCCGAAGATGGATTTCCATGATGATCCCAAGGACATCTGGACCTTTGCCAAGGACGGAACCTTCAACATCTCCGGCCGTGGCTACGGCTACGTCGCCACGAAGGATAACTACCGCGACTACCATCTCGTCATCGAATTCAAGTGGGGCACCAAGACCTGGGGCAAGCGTGAAAACGCTGCGAAGGACAACGGCATCCTCCTGCACTCCTACGGCCCGCACGGAGCTTATGGCGACACTTGGATGGCCAGCATCGAGGCACAGATCATCGAAGGCGGCGTGGGTGACATCCTCGTGCTCTCGCCGAAGCTCGCCGATGGCACGGAGCTCACGACCTCCCTCTCCGCCGAGTTCACACTCGACCGCGACAAGGAAAAGATTTGGAAGAAGGGCGAGCCGCGCCAGACCGTGACCAAAGGCCGCATCAACTGGAAACATCGCGACGAGGACTGGGCCGACAAACGCGGTTTTCGCGGCAAAAACGATGTCGAATCGCCGCCCGGCGAGTGGAACCGCCTCGAAGTCATCGCCAAGGGCGACACGCTGCAATACTTCGTCAACGGAGCGCTGGTGAACGAGGCCTTCGACTGCAAGCCCAGCGAAGGCAAAATCCTCCTCCAGACCGAGGGTGCTGAGATGATCGTGCGTCGCTACGAGCTGTATCCGCTCGGCGAGTTCAAAGAAAAGTGGAGCGCCATCCAGGCCAGCGGCGGCAGCGACATCGGCGCGGTGCGTGATGGGCAAAGCGAAGCCCTTTCGCCCGAAGAAAGCCAGAAGCGCATCCAGCTCGACGGTGATTACGAGGTACAGCTCGTTGCCGCCGAACCGCTCGTGCTTGACCCCGTGGAGGTCACCTGGGACGAAAAAGGCCGCATGTTCGTCGCCGACATGCGCGACTACCCGCTCGGACCGCCGAATCCCGGCGATCCTTGGCTCTCACGCATCCAGCTCCTCACCGATGAAGACGACGACGGCCGCATGGACAAGGCGGTGACCTTTGCCGATCACATGGACAACGTGCAGGGCCTCCTGCCCTACAACGGCGGGCTCATCGCCACCACGCGCTCGCAGGTGCTCTTTCTCAAGGACACCGACGGCGACGGCAAGGCCGACGAGATCAAGCCGCTCATCAAGGGCTTCAATCCCAAGCACAGCCAGCTCCAGGTCAGCGCCCCGCGCTGGGGCCCGGACGGCTGCGTGCATTTCAACAACGGCCTCGAAGCCAAGGAGATCTATCCCGCCGACGCCCCCACCGACGTCGTGGGCGTGCCCGGTTCCAACTTCAAATGGGATCCGCGCACCGGCAAAATCTCGCCCACCGGCGGACGCGGCCAGTACGGCGGCGCTTTTGATGATTACGGCCACCATTTCTACTGCTCGAACCGCAACCCGCTCATGTTCACCGTCATGCCCTACGAGGCCATGCTGCGCAATCCGCACGCCGGCATCACGCAGGTTCATGAGGACATCGCCATACCCGGCGCCGCCACGCGTGTTTATCCGCTGCAGATCACCCACACCACCGCCGACGCGCACGCCGGCACCAACACCGCCTGCAGCGGCCTCGGCGTCTATCGCGGCGATCTCATGCCCGAGCTGCGCAACAACGTTTTCGTGCCCGATCCCACCGGCCAGCTCGTCACGCGCTACAAGGTCGAACCCAACGGCGCCTCGCTCAAAGCCACGCGTGTCGGTGATCGCACGGAGTTCTTCCGCAGCAGCGACGAATGGTGCCGCCCCGTGAACTTCACCACCGGCCCCGACGGCGCGATCTACATCTGCGACATCTACCGCCGCTGGATCGACCACGCCCGCTTCTTCCCCGAGGAGTTCGTCAAAGCGAACGACATGCGCCAGGGCGAAAACCACGGCCGCATCTGGCGCGTGGTGCCGAAGGGCACAAGGAGTGATGGGTTCGCTTCGCGGCTACACAGCCAGCCATCACAATCTGACGGCAAGATGCCGTCACTCCCAGAGCACGCCGAGCGCTCCCTCTTCCTCAAAATCCCCACCATCACCGACACCAAGGAACTCGCCGCCATCCTCACCAAGCACGCCGACGATCCCTGGATGGCCAAAATGGTCGCCAGCGTCTCCAGCAAGCAGATGGGCCGCATCCTCAGCCAGCTCGGTGACAGTTTCTTCAGCACCTTCTCCGAAACTCGCAGCGCCACGATTCGCACCTTTGCAGCAGGTTCTCTCGCCGACGCTGAAGCTGATGATGTGAAATCCGCACTGTCCCTCCTGCAAAAAGAGCCCGGCCAACTCCTCTGGTGGAAACCCGCCCTCCTCCAAGGCCTGGCCAAGCTCCCGAAAGGCCACGAAGACGCCGCCAAGGAGATCGCAGCGCTTCAAACGAAGATCGATACCATCCTCGCCGACTCCAAGGCACCGCTCGATCAGCGCCTCGCCGTGCTGCCACTGCTCGCCTCGCGGAAATGGACCGCCGTCGAGTCCGTGATGAAAAACCTGCTCACCACCAACCAGCCCAACGAACTCACCACCGCCGCCGTGGCCCTGTTGAAGAAATTTTCCGCCACCAGCACCGCGCCGCTCATTTACGATCTGCTACCCAAAGCCGGCCCCGCGTTGAAGCGCGACCTCGTGCCCATCCTCACCGCGAATGGCACCACCGCGCTCGAACTTTTCAAGCGCATGGACAAAGGCGAATTCCCCACCGCCTGGGTCGATGTCGAGACGCGCTGGCGCTACCAGCGTGGCAAGGGCGAGATGGCCGACCTCGCCAAGAAACTCTTCGGCGAAGCCAGCAGCGACCGCGCCGCCGTGGTGAAGGACTACATGGCCGCCACCACGATGCATGGCGATGCGAAGAAAGGTCAGACCGTCTTCGCCACCATCTGCATCACCTGCCACAAGCACGGCGACATGGGCGTCGATGTCGGCCCGCCGCTCTCGGATGTGAAGGTGAAGCCGCCGGAGGGCCTGCTCTCCGACATTCTCGATCCCAACCGCATGTTCGAAGCCCGCTGGAGCGCCTACACCATCGAAACGAAGGACGGCCGCACGCTTAGCGGCCTCATTCAGAGCGAAAACAGTGACAGCGTCGTGCTCGCCATGATGGGCGGGGCGAGGGAAACGCTCTCCCGCGACGCCATCAAGGAGATGAAATCCCTCGACCGCACCCTCATGCCCGTCGGCCTCGAAGCCGCGATCACCAAGGAGCAGATGGCGGACTTGATCGCCTTCTTGCTCGGGAAATAACTGACTTCAGGACTCCGGCGGCAGGGCCAGCAGGCGTTTGGATTCTTCGAGCAGGAACTTCGTGTCGGTGAACGGGATGTAGCTAATGTCCTGCCAGCGCTGACGGCCCTCCCGGTCGATGAGGATCGTGGCGTGCAGGTTGTCGCCTTCGAAGTCGTCGTAGGCGCGGACCTTTTTGAAGCTCTCCAGGCTGCTGTCGCTGAGGATGGGGAAAGGCAGCGGCGCATCGGGCTTCAGATTCAGCTTGGAACGGATGTTCCCGGCCACCTGCGTCGGCTCGATGGTGACGGCGACGAGCTGGATTCCCGCCTTGTCAAAGTCGGCGGCGGCCTTGCTGAAAGCCTGGATCTGCTCGACGCAGTGGCCGCATTCGTAGCCGAGATAGAACATGAAGACCGTGGGCCTCTTCGCGGTGAAGTCGCTGCTTTTGACATGTTCGTTGTCGAGTGTGAGGGCATCGAAGACGGGGGCGACGGGCGGCTGCCAATGCACCGGGCCGAGGGTGCTCAAGACGGGGCGCACGCCGCTGTCCGTGCGCTTCGGAGCGGGTGCGGGCCAGTTCGGGTCTTTGGCAAAGGTCGCGGTCAGGCGCTTGAAGACGGGCAGGTCGCGGTCCATGGCGAAGGCGAGTTTTTTGACCTGCTCAAAGGTCTTCGCGGCGTCGTCCGCCTTGTCGCAAGCATGGAGGACTTCAGCTTTGGCGGCGAGTCCGGCGAGATCCTGGGTGAAGTTTTTGGTCAGCTCGAAGGCCTTTGTTTTGTCGCCGATCTTCAGCCAGCAGCGGGCGAGGCGGTCCTTCGGGATGTCCGTGGTCTTGAGGTCTTCGAGGAGTTTGAAGGTTTCGGCCTTTGGCTTTTTAGGGTCGAGCAGGGCGGCGAGGGACTTGAGTTCGGCCAGCGCGTTGCTTTTGGCCTTCACCTCGGGTTTGGGCTGCGGCTTGCCCTTGCCGTCTCCGGATTTGGCGGACTTGTCAGTGCCGACTTTGTTCTCGGTTTTCTTGTCAGTCTCCTTGTCGGCGTCCGGCTTGGTCTCGATCTTGACGGCTTCGAGCTCCTTCAAGGCGGAGGCCAGGAGGGTTGCGTCTCCGAGCTGATAGGCGGCGAGTCCGAGAGCGCGGAGGCGGGTGACA
Source organism: uncultured Prosthecobacter sp. (assembly GCA_964452755.1). Classification (GTDB taxonomy): domain Bacteria; phylum Verrucomicrobiota; class Verrucomicrobiia; order Verrucomicrobiales; family Verrucomicrobiaceae; genus Prosthecobacter. Next base: position 94,334 of record CAYVQY010000011.1, read on the forward strand.
TCGTGCGACGGATGCCCGGCGGGCGTGGTGGCGAAAGCCTTCAGGTCCTCCCACATCTCCCACTTGGTCAGCGTGTCGATGAGCCGCGTGCGGCCGTAGCTGGCGGAGGTGCCGGATTTGTTGAGGATGTTGTTGGCGGGGTGGCGCGGATTGCCGATGAGGCTTTTGGCGAGGCCGATGGCGTCCTGCGCACGACCGAGTTCGTTGAAGGTGCGCACGAGCCACTCCTCGTTGTGGGCATAGTTGTGAATCTGGTCGGGCAGGATAAAGCTGCGCATCATGTAGGCGTGATCGACGCGGGTACTGGCCTCCTGCTGCCAGGCGGCGTCGTCAAAGCGCTTGAGCTTGGAGAAGGTGTGACCCGGCATGTGCCACATGTGGGCGATGCCGGGAGCGGCCTGCCCGAGCTGCGCCGCCGAGCCGAGGGCGCGGACGGGCTTCGCTCCGTCCCACAGATGAATGCGGTAGTGATGGGCGGGATGATCCGGCGTGGCGGCGAAGATCTGATCCAGCAGCGCGTCCACGGCCTGGTGGCTGGAGATGGGTGCGTCGCCCTTGGAAAACCAGATACGCCAGACGAGGAAGGCCTTTGCCTCGATGTCTTTGGGGTCTTCATGCACGAGGGTTTCAAAGTCGCGGATGCAGTCGAGGCTCCGCTGTTTTTTGTCGCGCTTGTCGTCTTTATAGAGGTTTTCAAGCACGGCGACCCAGAGCTTCTCACGCGCAGTGGCCTTGTCCTTGAGCTTCACCGCCTTCTCGGTGAAGGCCTTGGCGCGTTTCTCATTGTTCACGTTGGCCATCGCCATGCCCCAGTAGGCCATGGCGCAGTCGGGATCGAGCGCGGCGACCTGACGGAAGGAGCGCTCGGCCTCAAAGTACCAGAAGCCGTGAAGCTGGCCAACGCCCTGGGTGAAGAACTTCTGCGCCTCCGGATTCTTTGTGGAAACGGGAAACTTCACCGCATCCCCGCAGCCGGGAATGAGCACCGCCGCCTGGCGCGGCCCTTCGTTGAAGGCTTCACCATGGGCTGAATGACCGGGGACAGGATCGGCGGCGGAGACAATGGCTGCAGCAGAAAGGAAAAAGAGAGTGAGGAGGCGCATGGCGGATGAGGGCTGAACCAACGTTGAAGGGGAGAGAAAAAATGCAAAATGCCCGACGGGGTGACCGCCGGGCATTTCAGGATGCACTAAGGCATGAAAGGCGAACTCACTTGCCGTAGCCCTGCTCGGGCTGGCCATTTTCGTTGATGTGGCCGGTGGCCCAGAGCAGGCCGCGGGTGACGAGTTCCATGTAGCGAGCGTCGGCGACGGTCTCCGTGTAGTGACCGAGCGTGGTGGAGAAGACGCGGGTCTTGTTCGGACCGTACTCGTTGGTCCAGGCCACGACGGCGGTCGCCTCGGTGGACTTGGCGTCAGGGGCGGGTTTTTCGCCCTTCTTGGCCTTCGGCGGGACGATCTGGACGCCGGAAGCGAGGGCCTTGGCGCCGAGGATCTGAACGTTGTTGTAGAGCTCCTCGTTCATGGTGGTCCAGTCACCGAGTCCCTGGGTGATGGGATGGGTCTTGTCGGTGTAGGTCACGGAGATCGGCTCCTTCGGACCGTGGGCGGTGGACTGGATGCCGATGAATTCATACCAGCGCGAGTTGTCCGCGCCTGCAACGACCGGTTCCTTGAAGTTCCCCCAGCGATAGCTGTGCATGGCGCAGTGGAGATTCACGGCTGGCTTCCCGGCCTTGTGGGCTTCGAGAATTCGGTTCACATACTCCGGGTCGGTGACGTTCGCGCTGCACTCGTCATGGACGATGACGTCGAAGTCCTTGGCCCAGTCCTTGGCCTTGTAGATCTCAAAGGTGGCCGAGGTGGTGGTGTCCGGGTTGTAGGCGACATCGACGATGGCGTTGAGCCGCGCCTCGATGCCCTCTTTCAGAGCGACCGTCTGCTTGTCGTATTCGTGGCAGCAGCCGCCGGCGACGATGAGGACGCGCAGCGGTTTGACGGCGGAATCGGCCGCCTGGGCGAGGAAGACCGCCGCAGTGACGCCGAGGGCGAGGAGGGGAAGAAACAGTTTCATGGTTGGATGGTGGGAACGGGATGCGATTGCAGCGCGGTTGAAACGGGATGTCGAGGGGAAAATTGCGCCCGGCTTTGACAGGGGCAAAGTTCGGCAGCAAGACTGCCGCGTGGGCGACTATTTGAAGTTTGAAGAACTCATGGACTGGGATGCGGGGCGTTTCACGCCGCCGGCGCGACTGGCGGTGATCGGAGATCCCATCGCCCACTCGCGCAGTCCGCAGATGCACAATCCAGCCCTGCGGGCCTGCGGCATCGACGCGCAGTACATCCGCGTGCAGGTTCCCGAAGGACGTGTGAGCGAGGCCTTCAGGCAGTTCGCAAAATGCGGATTTCTGGGTGTAAACATCACGATCCCGCACAAGTTCGAGGCGCTGGCGGCGGTGGATGAAGTGGATGGACTCGCCGCCGCCCTCGGCGCCGTGAACACACTGGTGATCCGCGACGGCAAACTGCTCGGGCGCAACACGGACGGCCCAGGGTTCTTGCGAAGTGTCAAGGAGGCCTTTGACGTCGAAGTGCGAGAGCTGAGGGTGATGATCCTCGGCGCCGGCGGTGGTGCGGGCCGCGCCGTAGCCGTCCAGTGCGGACTGGAGAAATGCCGGAAGCTCGTTCTCGTGAACCGCTCCACGGGCAAGGCCGAGACCCTGGCCAAGGAGATTCGCGCCTTTGGCCGTTGTCCCGAGGTCTCCGTCATCCCCTTGGAGGAGGGGGAAGTGGCGGCGGCAGCAGCAGGGGCGGACCTCATCGTCAACGCAACGTCACTGGGCATGAAGCCTGGCGATGCCAAACTGGTGCCAAGCGGGGCGCTGACGGCGAAGCACCTGGTTTTCGACATGGTTTACCGAGCCGACGGAGAAACTCCGCTGCTCGCGGACGCACGCACCGCCGGAGCGAAGGTGGTGGACGGTCTAAGCCTGCTGCTGCACCAGGGTGCCATCTCGTTTGAGCACTGGTTTGAGCGATGCGCTCCGCTCGACGCGATGAGGCAGGGCTTGCAGAATGCTACGTCCCTGTAAGGTACATCCCAAATGACCGCCGCCCGGCACTTCGCTCTCAGTTTTTTCGGCCCCATCGTGGCCGGAGCCCTGTTCTGCGGACTCGTCAGCATGTTTTCGGGCTGGCTGGAGTTCTACCATGTGCCAGTGATGATCCTGATGCTCGTCGGCTTCATCGTAGTCGCCCTGTTCACACGCTGGTTCGTGAGGAGGCATGTGGCGGTGGTTTGCCCGTTCTGCGGCGGGAAAAGCTACGAACTCCCCGACAGGGGGAACCGCTTCGTCTGCACCGTTTGCGCGAAGGACCACTAGTCTCCCGTCGCGGGTGCGATAAATAGGCTTGCCGAAAGAGGTGAAAGTCGTTATCTGTGGCGGGCGTTTAAAAACAAGAGCCGAAGCTTTTCAGTGAAGCAGCGCCCACCTTTCGATTTTCCCGCATGATGTTTTATTTGTCGTACTCACTCGTCCCGCATGTCCGGGATCTGGAGGATGCGCACACAGCGGGGGCGAATCCGTGCTGACTATGATGTTCGTAGAGCGTCGCAGCCCGAAAATTTTCCAGAGGCGTTTTGGTGCGTCTTCTGGAGTTACGAACACACCTGGAGGTACCCCATAAGCAACCCATTCCAACAATTGAGCGGCGGCAACTTTGCCCCGCGCCCGCAGAATCAACAAAGCGCAGGAGGCCCGCGCCCCGCGCCGGCTGGAACAACCCCGCCAGCGGGTCAGCGCCCGGCTCCAACCGGTCCCCGCCCGGCAAGTCCTCGTCCCGCAGGGAGTTCCCCCTCTGGAGCTTTTCGTCCGGGTAGTGGTGGCGGAGGTGGCGGCGGCGGCAATCGCCCGGCAGGCGGAAACAACCGCAACAATCGCGGGCGCTATTTTGACCAGACGCGAGTCAACGAGCGCATCCGCGCACCAAAAGTCCGGGTCATTGTCGAGGAAGGCCAGCACCAGCTCGGCATCCTGCCCACTCATCAGGCCATTCGCATGGCCAAGGACCACGGACTCGACCTGGTGGAAGTCGCGCCGAACGCCGATCCGCCCGTCTGCAAAATCGTCAACTACGGCAAGTACAAGTACCTGCAGGAAAAGCACAAGAAGGAAGCTCACAAGCACCACAAGGCAGGAAAGGTGAAGGAGCTCAAGTTCCGCATCGGCATCGACCCGCACGACTACCAGATCAAGATCATCCACGCGGAAGACTTCCTCGCCGAAGGTCACAAGGTGCGCATCCAGCTCCAGTTTCGCGGCCGTCAGATGGCCCATCAGGAACTCGGTCACAAACTGGCGCAGACGATCAAGGAAGACCTCAAGACCATGGGTCACTGTGATCAGGAGCCGCGCATGGCCGGACGCAACATCAACATGCAGATGAGCCCCCTGCCGGAGCAGCAGCGTCACCGCAAATTCAAGACCCACCTCAAGGGCGTCACCGACCATTCCGAGATCAAACATCATGAAGGTCACGACCCCCGCGAGGACAAGCACGACCAGGACGATCACCACGACGACGAGCCGCATGACGCCGCCGCTGGGAATGGAACAGCGCCCGAGAAGTGATTTAGCTCACGCCCGTCCACTCCGCCTCCGCCGGCCCGGTTCGTCCGCGAAATCCGACCCCGCAACGACAACCGCCTTGCGCAGGCAGGGTGGCTTGCGACAATCGGCCCATGCCTGACCACGCCGCCTTTCGTTCCCTGTTTGAGAGTCTCAAAGCCGAGATGCAAAAAGCCATCGTCGGCTACGATGAACTGCTCAGCGACGTCCTGGTGGCGATCTTCTCCGGTGGCCATGTGTTGCTTGAGGGCGTTCCAGGCCTCGGCAAGACCTACCTCGTCCGCACCCTCTCCCAGGTCGTCGGTCTGGAGCCGGGTCGCGTGCAGTGCACTCCCGACCTGATGCCAGCGGACATCCTGGGCACCCACATCGTCGGAGAGGACGAAAAAGGCCACCGCACGCTGCGCTACGAAAAGGGGCCCGTTTTCAAAAACCTCCTGCTCGTCGATGAAATCAACCGAGCCACCCCGAAGACCCAGGCCGCACTGCTCGAAGTCATGCAGGAACGCTGCGTCACCACCGGCGGCGAGCGCCACCTGCTACCGGAGCCCTTTTTCGTGCTCGCCACGCAGAACCCCATGGAAATGGAGGGCACCTACCCTCTGCCGGAGGCGCAGCTCGACCGCTTCATGTTCAAAATCAAGGTCCCCTTCCCCGACCTCGATTCCCTCGTGGAAATCTCCCGCCGCACCACCGGCTTCACCGAGCCGAAACTTGCCAATCTGACCAGTGGCCCGCAGCTCATGGAGATTCAGCAGTCGCTTTCCCAGATGCCAGTGGCCGATCCCGTGGCCCACTACGCCTCACGTCTCGTGCTTAGCAGCCACCCCGAACAGCCGGACGCCCTGCCTGAAGTGAAACGCTATGTTAGCTATGGAGCCAGTCCGCGCGGCCTGCAGGCACTCATTCGCGGTGCCCGCGTCTGGGCGGCCCTCAACGGCGCCACCGCCGTCTCCACGGACGACATCCGCGCCATCGCACACGTCTCCCTGCGCCACCGCATCATCCTGAACTTCGAAGGCGAGGCCGGGCAGATCAAGGTGGACGACATCATCACCAAGCTGCTCGACCAGATCAAAACGCCCGCGCAGATGGCGGCATAAACCCGACGCGACCAGCATCGAATGCCCGCCGACCTCGACCGCGAAGACCTTTTCGACGCCTCCTTCCTGGACAGGCTCCGCGTCCTGGCGCTGCGCTTGAGAAAGCGGCGGCAGTTGATGCGGCGCGGATCGCAATCCACACCTGCGACCGGCTTCACCCGCGAGTTCAAGGACTACCGCCATTACACGCCGCGTGAGGATTACCGCGCCATCGACTGGCGGCTGTATGCGCGGCTCGACAAGCTTTTCGTGCGTCTCTACGAGGAAACGCAGGAGCTGAACCTGCACATCGTGCTCGACACCAGCACGTCGATGAGCCGGCCGTTTCCCGAAAAACGGCGGCAGGCGCTGCGTTTCGCCGTCGCGCTGGCCTATCTGGCGCTCAGCGCCCAGCAGCGGGTCAGCGTGTATTCCATGAGCGACACCGTGCGGCAGGAACTCCCACCGCTCCTCGGCCAGGGCAACATCGAAAAAGTGATCCAGGCGGTGACCAAGCTGAAGTTTGACGGCCTGACGAACATGAAGCGCTGCTTTGAGGAATTCCGCCCCGGCAAGCAGCGCTACGGCATTATCTTTGTCATCAGCGACTTCTTCGGCCATGAGATCGGCAGCGCGACGGAGGCCGTCTCCCGTGTTTCCGCATGGCCCGGAGAAAATCACTTCCTCCAGATCGTCCACCCCGAGGAACGCCAGCCGGAACTCGAAGGCGAACTCGAACTTGCCGATGTCGAATCCGGCGAACGCCGCCGTTTCTGGCTCACCAAACGCGATGTGCAGCGCTACATCGAAACCTTTGACGCCTTCTCCGAAAACCTCGCCCGGGAATGCGCCGGCCACCGCATCGACTTCATGCAAGTCACAAGCGACGAGGCCTTCGAGGAGCGATTCCTCGATCTTCTGGTCCGCGGCTCCGCGCTCGCCGGCGGTGTCTAATTTTTTGTCATCATGCCCATCGATATCCCCGACTACCCGTTCCAAGCCTACATCTTCGACTGTGACGGCACGCTCGTCGATTCGATGCCTCTTCATTACATCGCATGGGTTGAAGCGCTGAAGCTGCATGACGCACCGTTTGAATTCACCGAGGAGGTGTTTTACGCGCACGCCGGCATCAAGGAGCAGGACGTGGTCAGGATCCTGAACGAGAAGCACGGCGCGAACGTCGATCCCGTCGGCGTCGATGAGGCGAAGATGGAGATCTTCCGCCGGCGCATCCCGGAAGTGCAGGCCATCGGCCCCGTCGCCGAATTTGCCAAGACGCTCCACGGTCTCTTCCCTATGGCAGTGGCCTCCGGCAGCGAGGAGCCCACCGTGCGCGGCTGCCTCGAGGCCACGGGGCTGATTCATCTCTTCGAGCACATCATCACTCCTAAACTCGTGCAGCAGGGCAAGCCCGCGCCGGACATGTTTCTCCTGGCCGCCGAGCGCATGGGCATCCCTCCGTCCGAGTGCCTGGTGCTGGAAGACGGCAACAGTGGCATCGAGGCCGCCAAAGCCGCGGGGATGCAGTCCGTTTTTATTCCGCGGACGCTGCGGTAACCGGACGCTTCGGCCACGCCTTCCAGCAGGTCACAAAACCCTTCGCAAAGTCCTGCGGCCGCGCCTCGACCCATGCGTCGATGTCTTCCGGCTTGAACCACTCGCCGGTGGCGATTTCCTCCGGCAGGCAGCGAATCGGGCCGTCGTGACGCGCCAGGTGGAGCTCGACGAATTCGTGGTCCGTGTTGTCGCCTGCGAGGATCCGCGCGGCGACCTCGGTGGTTCCAACGTCGATGCCGATCTCCTCGCGTGTTTCACGAATTGCGGCGCTGGCGTAATCCTCACCCGCATCGAGATGCCCGGCTGCGCTGCTGTCCCACTTCAGCGGCGAGACATCCTTCAAATGCGAGCGCTGCTGGAGATAGATGTGCCCGCGCTTGTTGATGACAAAAATGTGCACCGCACGGTGCAGCAGTTTGCTCGCATGCACCTCGCCGCGTGTTCGCTGGCCCACGACCTCGTTGTTCTCGTTCACCACGTCGAAAATCTCCCCGGCCTTCTGTCCGGTGTCGGCTTCATGGCGCTGCTCGTAGTGGCGGGCGATCTGAATCCACTGCGTGAGCGAAAGCGCCTCGGCGCGCACGGTGGGTGAGACGTTGAGGCTTTGAATCAGCGCCTCCCAGCCGCCGGGAGCCTCGGGGAGCAGATTCTTGAGCTGCTTGCGTCGCTGGGAGAAGCCCATGCGCACCAACCGGTCGAACAGGACGTGATCAAACACCGGCAGCGTGGCCGGATCACGCGGCGTGAGGCGGATGATCGCGGAATCGACCTTCGGCTTCGGCACAAACACCTCCGGCGGCACGATGCGCAGCATCTCCACATTCCAGTCCTTCTGCACCAGCAGGCTGAGCGCCCCGTAGGCGTCGTCCTCGCAGGTCGCGGCGAGGCGGTCACACACTTCCCTTTGCAGCATGAACACCGCGCATCCCACCGGCGAGGGCGGTGTGAGCCAGTGCTTCAAAATTTCGCCGCCCACGGAGTAAGGCAGGTTTCCCACGAGGCGCAGCGGCCCGTGACGGAACCAGGGACGGAGGTCGATGCGGGTGGCGTCGTCGTGGATGATCTCCACATCATCGCGCCCCTCAAACTGAGCCTGCAACTCCGGCGCGAGCTGGCGATCCTTCTCGATCAGAATGAGCTTCTTCGGCCTGCCGACGAGATGCTTCGTCAGAGCACCCATGCCCGGACCGATTTCGACCACGAGATCCGCGCCGTCCGGCTGCACCTGGTCGCCAATCCAGCGGGCCACCTCCTCGTCTTGGAGGAAGTTCTGTCCCATGCTCTTGCGCGGCGTGAAATACGGGCGCCGGGGGGCGGTTTCGGGGCGGCGTTGATCACGGAATCTCATCGCCCCATCATTGCCCAATCCCACCCGGCGTCATCACAAGAATACCACGATGGGGAATTTTCGGCTGTTCACGCTGCGGAGGGGCTCCGTATGATCTCGGCATGAACCGCCTTCTCTTCTGTCTGCTGGCCCTCCATTCGCCGCTTTTTGCCCAGGCGGACGGCATCAAGACCAAGACCACCTACGCCAAGGCCTACGGCGAAACCAAGAACCCGGTGGAGGTTGATCCGGCAAAGGATCTGCCGCGTTATCCGGCGGTGGAGCCAAAGGACGCCATCGGCACATGGCAGGTGAAAAAGGGCTTCAAGCTCCAGCTCGCAGCCCATGAGCCACAGGTGCGTGATCCCATCGCCGTCTGCTTCGACGAGCGCGGGCGCATGTTCGTGTGCGAAATGATCGACTACAGCGAGATGCGCGATGTCACCCCGCACCTTGGTCGCATTTCCATGCTCCAGGACAAGGACGGCGACGGCTACTATGAGACGAGCCAGGTCTTCGCCGACGACTTGGCATGGCCCACGGCGGTGATTTGGGCGAACGGCGGACTCTACGTCGGCGCCACGCCGGACATCTGGCGTTTTGAAGACAAGGACGGCGACGGCAAGGCCGAGGTGCGTGAGAAGGTCTTCACCGGCTTCGGCACGGGGTTGAAAATCCTCAACGTGCAGGGCCTCATGAACAGCTTCCAGTGGGGACAGGACAATCGCATTCACCTGCTCGCCGGCGGTGGCAACCGTGGCGTCGTTACCTGTCTGAAGCGGCCGGATTTGAAGGGCGTCGAGCTCGGCGGGAAGGACTTTTGGTTCGATCCGCTGACGCATGAGTTCGGACTCGAAGGCGGCGGCGCGCAGTATGGCATGAGCTTCGACAACTACGGTCGGAAGTTCGGCTGCTCGAACAGCGACCACCTGCAATACTGGGTTTACGACGAGAAGTATGCGAATCGCAATCCCTACTACCCGATGCCGCGCGCAAAGGAAAGCATCGCAGCCGATGGCGGAGCGGCGGAGGTGTTTCGCATCAGTCCCGACGAGCCCTGGCGCATCATCCGCACGCGCTGGCGCATCGCCGGTGTGGTGAAGGGCGTGGTCGAAGGCGGCGGACGTGTGAGCGGCTACTTCACCGGTGCCACCGGCACCACGATCTATCGCGGCGACGCCTATGGGCCTGAGTTCGTTAACAACAGCTTCACCGGCGACGCGGGCGGACAGCTCGTGCATCGCAAGGTCATCAAACCCAGCGCCGACGGCATCAGCCTCGTCGGCGAGCGCCCCGCCGACGAGCACGGCTTCGAATTCGCCGCCTCCAAGGACACCTGGGTGCGTACCGTGAACTTCGCCAATGCCCCTGATGGCTGCCTGCACATCTGCGACATGTATCGCGAGGTCATTGAGCATCCCTGGAGCATTCCCGACGAGATCAAAAAGCACATCGACCTCAACAATGGCAACGACCGTGGTCGCATTTACCGCATCGTGCCGGAGGGGTGGCAAAGAGCGAAGGGCGAAGAGCGGAGAGGGAACATCGCAAGCGCGACCACGGAAGAGCTCGTGACGCTCTTGGGGCATCCCAACGGCTGGCATCGCGACACCGCGCAGCGCCTTCTCTTCGAGCGTCAGGACAAAGCCGCCGTTCCCATGCTGGAAAAGGTGCTGAGCAGTGACAACGCGCTGGCGAAGCTGCATGCGCTCGGGGTGCTGGAGGGCTTGGGGGCGCTGACAGAAGCCATAGTAGCGAATGCGCTCAAGGATTCCGATGCGCAACTCCGTGAGGCGGCGCTACGCCGCTCGGATCTGGTGAGCAAGAAGGCGATGGCCGTGTTGGCGGAGGATCCATCACCACGCGTGCGGTTCGTCAACGCACTCGTGGCATCAGAGAGTGCCACCCGCGATGACTGGATCGCGAAAATGATCCGCTCAGATCCGGACGGAAAATGGATGAGCGCGGCGGTTCTTGCTGATGCGGGGCGAGGCGTGTTTGACAAGATTCGAGGAGATTTGCAAAAGTTGCCGCCATCGCTGGTGGAGACGCTCATCATGCTCGCAGCAGCGGAAGCGAAGGATGATACCGCGAGAGCTTCGCTCATTGATGCGGTGGTCGCCGAACCCGTGAAGGCAAGCTGGGTGAAAGCACTTGGTGATGGATTGCGCAAGTCCGGCAGCAGCTTGAGCAAGGCTGACAAAGACGGAAAAGTGACGGCGATACTGGCAAAGTCCTCGGGGACTGCCATGAACGCGCAGGCCAGTCAGTCAAGCCGCCTCGATGCGATCAATCTTCTGGGCGTGAGTTCATCAAAAGAATCTCTCGATGCCTTAATCGCCTGTTTGAGCGAGAAACAGCCCGACGCCATTCAAACCGCCGCAATTCGCGTGTTGGCGCAGAACAGTTCGGCCACAGTCACGACTGCTTTGATCGACAACTGGCCACACTACGGCGAAAAAGCGCGTGTGGCTGCACTCGAAGCGCTGCTTTCTCGCGACGATCGTGCTGTCGCGTTGCTGGAGGCGAAGGTGGTGACGCCGGAGGCGTTTTCAGCGGCGCAGGTGCAGGCGCTCATTCATCACAAGTCAGCGAAAGTGGCCGCGGCGGCGAAGGTGGCGCTGGCGTCGGTGATTCCGCCGTCGCGCGAGGAAGTGCTGGCGAAGTTCCAGCCGGCGATCGCGGCAAATGGAGATGCAACGAAGGGGCAGGCGCAATACATGGCGCGTTGCATGGCCTGCCACAAAGCAGGCGCCAACGGCCTGCAGGTCGGACCGGATTTGATCACGGTGAAAACGAAGGGCCGCGACGCGTTGTTCACGGCGATCCTCGAGCCGCACAAGGAGGTGGCGTCGCAGTTCATCGCCTACACGGTCAACACGAAGGACGGCCAGACCTTCACCGGCATCATTACCAACGACAACGCCTCCAGCATGACCCTGAAGATGATGGGCGGCATCGAAAAGACGCTGCAACGCGCCGACATCAAAGGCAGCAGTTCCACCGGTCAGAGCCTCATGCCGGAAGGCCTGGAGCAGGGCATGACCGTGGGCGACATGGCGGACCTGCTGAGCTTTATCGAGGGGCTTTGAACGACTCGGAATCCTGTTTTGATTTCCTTTGCAGACCCGGCTGTCCGCGCTCCTTTGCCAACTCATGAAAACCTCCCCCGTCACTTTCGAAGATCTGCAGTCCTCCGTCATCGCCGTGCCGCCGCTGTGCAGGAACAAGGACCTGTCTCTTTCAAAATCCCAGAACAGCCGCCTGATCAAGCACATGTACAAGGGCGGCATTCGCACGCTGCTCTACGGGGGCAATGCGAACCTGTACAACATCGCCGTCAGCGAGTACCACGCGCTACTGAAAATGCTGGTGGATCTGTCGCCTGAGGACATGTGGATCGTCCCATCCGTGGGGCCGATGTATGGCACGGCGATGGATCAGGCGAAGATCCTGCGCGAGTTCGCCTTCCCGACGGCCATGCTACTGCCGACGCTCTTCCCGTCGAAACCCGCAGGTGTGGCCACCGCCGTGCGCCACTTCGTCGAGAAGTCCGGCATCAAGGCCGTGCTGTACATCAAGGACGGTGCCTACATCACACCGGAGCTCGCTGCGGAACTGGTGAATGACGGGCTGATCTCCTGGATCAAATACGCGATCGTCGAGGAGGACCCGAAGAAGGATCCGTATCTGAAAAAACTCCTGAAACTGGTGGATCCAAACCTCGTCATCAGCGGCATCGGTGAGCAGCCGTCCATCATTCACATGCGTGATTTCGGCGTGGCCGGATTCACTGCGGGTTGTGTGTGCGTGGCACCGTCCCGCTCCACGGCGCTGCTGAAGGCCATCCTGGCCAAGGACTACGCCGCTGCCGAGGCGATCCGCGAAGAGTTTGTCGCCCTCGAAGACCTGCGCAATGCGCACAGTCCGATCCTCGTGCTGCATCACGCCGTGGAACTCGCGGGTGTGGCCCAGACCGGCCCGGTTCTGCCGCTGCTCACCGGATTGCCCGACAAACTGCTGCCGAAGATCGAAAAAGCCGCCAAGGCGCTCCTCGCCAAGAACGGCTAGTCCCCCGCCCCTTGATCTTCACCATGCCCTCCGCACTTGCCATCTTTGCCCATCCTGACGACATCGAATTCGTCGCCGCTGGAACTCTGCTGCTGCTCAAGGAGCGCGGCTGGGACATCCACTACATGAATCTGTGCACGGGCAATGGTGGCTCGGTGCAGATGGATGGACCGACGACGGCGAAGAAGCGCCTCGAAGAAGGCAGGGAAGCAGCCCGCATTCTTGGTGCGACGTTTTATCCGCCTGTCTGTGACGATCTGGAACTGACCTATGAGGTGAAGTATCTGAGGCAGGTGGCCGCCGTGGTGCGCGAGTCCAAGGCCTCCATCGTGCTCACGCACTCACCCGCCGATTACATGGAGGATCACATGGCCGCCAGCCGGCTCGCAGTGACCGCGGCGTTTGCTCATTGCATCCCGAATTTCCAGACCGATCCGCAGCGCGACGCCTACCTGCACGACGTAACGGTTTACCACGCCATGCCACACGGGCTGTGTGATCCGCTTCGCCAGAAACTCATGGCCGGCTCCTATGTGGACACGACCAGTGTTCACGGACAAAAACGCGAGTCGCTGGCCGCGCACGAAAGCCAGAAGCACTGGCTCGATGTCAGCCAGGGCATGGATTCCTACCTCATCAGCATGGACGAGGCGTCCCGCGCCATCGGCCAGCTATCCGGGCAGTTCGAGCACGCCGAAGGATGGCGCAGGCACCTGCACCTCGGCTTTAGCGCGAAGGAAATCGATCCGCTCAAGGACGCCCTCGGTGATCTCTGTGTCATCAATGAGGAGTATGAGAAGGCGCGGGCGATTCCGGCTTGAGCCGGGTTCCCAGTTTTGGGTTCAAAGATTCAAGTTGTCTCCGAGACGAGGCAGCGCTTGAAACTTTGAACCTGAAACTTGAAACTGACTGACATGCCAGCCCCGCTCACCTACCTGCTGATCGACGGCCACAATGTCATTCATGCCTGGCCGGAATTGCTGCGCGAGCACCGCGTTGCATCACGCAGACATCTCGCCCGGATCGAGCTCCTGAAGCGCCTGCGCAACCTCCAGGACATGACCGGTACTCAGGTCGTGGTCGTCTTTGACGGCGCCAGACAGGGCACCAACGAGGAACGCGAACCCGAAGGACTGCAGATCATCTACGCAGACCCCGGCACCACCGCAGACACCATCATCGAGCGACTCGTGGCGAAATACGCCGCGGAGCGCCCCATGCGGGTTGTTTCCGCTGACGGCATGGTGCGTGAAACGATTCTGTCGCTTGGAGCCGAGTGGATCAGCCCCGACAGCCTGCGTGTCATGTGTGATGGTGCCGAAACCCAGATGCGCACCCGCCTTGCCTGACACCCCAATCCGCACTAGCATCCCTTATGAATCTGCGCCCCCTCCTCGCCATTCTCGCGCTCGGCACCCCGACCCTGCAGGCCCAAACGCCGGCCAACACACCGCAGCCCGTCTCGGACGAAGTCAAAAAGTTGCTGACTGAAGCCCGCGACCTGCGGATTCAGCATCAATACACCGATGCACTGGAAAAGCTGGAGGCGGCTGAAAAGCTCGCGCCTCAAGTCCCTGACATCTACGCCCTCCGCGGCGACATCTACCTCGCGCCACGGCGTCGCGACTTCGACCTAGCGCTTCCTCAGTTTGAAAAGGCCGCCGCACTCCAACCGGACAGCCCGCTGCCCAAGTTCAATCTCGCCGAGTTCCAATTCGTGAAGCACGACTTCGAAGCCGCGCTGAAGGCCTTCACCCAAATCACCACCGACTACCCGAAGCTGCCGATGGTCATCCGCCATCTCGTTCACTACAAGCGGGCGCTGTGCGAACTGAAGCTCGGCCGCCGTAAGAACGCCGAAGTGGTCATCGCCGACAATTTCACCTTCATGGACGACACGCCCGCCTATTACATGAGCAAGGCTGCGCTGGCATTCGACCTGGGAGACACGGCCAAGGCCAACGAATGGGTGCAGCGCGGCGTGGCCGTCTTCAAAGGCCCGGCCTGCGCCCCCTATTTCGACTCCTTCAAAGAACTGCGCTGGGTGCCGGACATGGACCTCGGCACCGTCGGCGAACCTCCCAAGGCTCCGTGAAATGGCGAATCGCAGCCGATACCGGCGGCACCTTCACGGACTGCCATGCGCTGGACCCGCAGGGGCGCGAATCGCGCTGCAAATTGCTCTCCACAGGTCTCCTCAGAGCGATACTACAGGTCAGGGTGGACACAGGATTTCGGCTCACGGGGCTTCCCCATCTGCCTGATGCTTTCCTCGTTGGTTTCAGCATTCTGCCGGTCGGCGGTGACACGCCACGCAGCATCACTAGCTTCGACGCGGCCACGAACTCGATCACGCTCGACCAATCCACGTCTTGGGCCGTCGGAACGCTGCTGGAAATCACAACCGGCGAGGAGGCGCCCGTTCTCGGCGCGCGCATCCTCACCAACACGCCTCCCGGCCGCGCTTTGCCGCCGCTGAGTCTGCGCATCGCCACCACACGGGCGACGAACGCCCTGCTGGAGCGCAAAGGCGGCCGCATCGCGCTTTTCATCACGAAGGGCTTCGGCGACCTCCTGCAGATCGGCGACCAGCGCCGCGCCGATCTCTTTGCCCTTCGACACGATCCCCGTCCGGTCTTCCACGAGTTCGCATGCGAGGTGCCGGAGCGAGTCAGCGTCGGCGGAGAGGTGCTGGAAGCGCTCGATGAAGCCGCTGTTCGCGCTGCTGCGTTGGATTGCATCGCCCAAGGCATCACCACCGCGGCAGTCTCGCTGATGCATGGCCACGCGCATCCGCAGCACGAGCTGCGAGTCGCGGCGATCCTGCGCGAATGCGGCTTCACGCATCTCACGCTCTCGCACCAGACCGCAGCCTTTGCCAAACTCCTGCCGCGCACGCAGAGCACCGTGGCAGACGCCTACCTGCACGCGCCCGTGCAGTCGTTTCTCAATGGCATTCGCAGCGTCTCTCCGGACATGCAGGTCATGACCAGTGCCGGCGGCTTGAAAACCGCCGAAGAAATCCGCCCGAAGGACATGCTTCTCAGCGGTCCCGCAGGCGGTGCCATCGGCGCTGCCAATGCGGCGCGCCGCCTCGGCATCACGAAGATCATCACCTTCGACATGGGTGGCACCAGCACCGACGTCGCCCGCATCGACACCCACCCCGGCTACCGCTTCTCGCAGGAAGTCGCCGGCATGCGGCTGCTCGCCCCCTGCGTCGCCATCGAGACCGTCGCCGCGGGTGGCGGGTCGATCTGTCAGATGACGCACCACGGACTCGCCGTCGGTCCTGAAAGCGCGGGATCCAATCCCGGCCCCGCCTGCTATGGCAAGGGTGGACCGCTGACCATCACGGATGTGAACCTCCTCCTCGGTCGCTTTGATCCCGCGAAGGCCCCGATCCCGCTCGATCTCGGCGCTGCAAGGCGGCGCCTGCGTGAACTTCACGCGCAGACTGAGGGCGACCTGACGGAAACCGAGCTGCTCGATGCGCTGCTCCGCCTCGCCGTCGAGCACATGGCGGACGCCATTCGCCGCATCTCCATCGGTGAAGGCTACGATCCCGCCGATCACGCGCTGCTCGCCTTCGGCGGTGCCGGACCTCAGCACGCCTGTGCCGTGGCAGAGGCGCTCGGGATGAAGACGATTCTCGTCCCCGAGCACGCGGGCATCCTCAGCGCCGTCGGCTTGCAGGAGGCGGTGCCGGAGCGCATCGAGCAGAAAGAGTTTCGCATTCCGCTGACCACATTTTTGTCGGATCCGTTCGACTTGTCCGACGAGTCAGATCTGTCTGACCATGTCACGCAGCTCGCCGAGCTCCGCCTCAAGGGCCAGGACACGCCGATTCAGATCGAGTTTGAGGCTGCCGCGGATCTGCCGCGACTCTACCGCGAAGCCTACGAGCGACTCTTCGGCTACCCGCCGCCTGCCAATCGCGAAATCGAACTCGTCAGCATCCGCGTCATCATCAAAGAGGCTCAGACGGCTGCTTCCACCATCCTCACGCGAAAAACATCCATCTCCCCCACGCCTGCGCTGATCCAGGACGCCTTCTCCACCATCGTCGTCACACCCGGCTGGAACGTCGAGCACGTCGAAGGTTTCGGGCATGTCCTCCGCTGTGATCAAATCGTGCAGTCAGCACCCACGCTCGAACGCGACCTGCTGCGGCACCGTTTTCATTCCATCGTGAGCGACATGGGCGCGCTGCTCTGCCGCACCGCCATCTCCACAAACATCCGCGAACGGCTGGATTTCTCCTGCGCGTTGCTGGATCCGCAGGGGCGGCTGCTTTCCAGTGCTCCGCACATTCCCGTGCATCTCGGTGCGCTGGGCGTATGCGTCCGCGAAGTCGCGAAAGCGGTGTCCATGCTGCCGGGGGATACGATCATCACGAATCATCCTGCGTTCGGCGGGTCGCACCTGCCGGATGTCACGCTCATCACGCCCGTGCATGACTCCGGCGGCGGATTGATCGGCTACATCGCCAATCGTGCCCACCATGCCGAGATCGGCGGCATCACGCCGGGTTCGATGCCCGCGAACGCGACGTGTCTGATCGAGGAAGGCGTCGTCATTTCTCCGCGGCATCTGATTCGCGGTGGGCAATCGTGTTTTGACGAGATCAGCATGCTGCTGACCTCTGCACGGCATCCCACGCGCAATCTGGCCGACAACCTCGCCGATCTGCACGCCCAGCTTGCCGCAAATCTGCATGGTGTGGAGCGCTTGAAGGCGCTGGCATGTGATTCGCTGCTCGAAACGATGAGCGCCATCCTGGATCACTCCGCAGAGGTGATGCGCGGCCAGATCGACCGCCTGCCGGATGCGATCTCTGCTGTCGAAAAGCTCGACGACGGCAGCCGGATTGCCGTTTCGATGCGGAAGGCCGGAGGAAAGCTGATTCTCGACTTCGATGGCACCTCGGGAGTGCACCCGCGCAATCTGAACGCCACCACCGCCATCGTTCGCAGCGCGGTTTTGTATGTCATGCGGCTCATGCTTCAGGAAGACCTGCCGCTGAACGAAGGATTGATGGAGCCCCTTGAAATCCTCATCCCCGTCTCTCTCCTCAATCCCGTTTTCTCGGAAGATCCAGCGCACTGTCCCGCAGTGGTCGGTGGCAATGTGGAGGTCAGCCAGCGTCTCGTGGACACGCTGATCAGGGCGCTCGGCCTGCAGGCCTGCAGCCAGGGCACGATGAACAATTTCCTCTTTGGCGGCGGTCGTTTCGGCTATTACGAAACCATCGCGGGCGGTTCCGGGGCCGGAGACGGCCACGACGGCTCGCACGCGCTGCACACGCACATGACGAACACCGCCATCACTGATCCCGAGATCATCGAGCAGCGCTATCCCGTGCGGCTGCGGAGGTTCGCCATCCGGAGGGACTCCGGCGGTGCTGGAAGGTGGCGCGGAGGCGACGGTGTGATCCGCGAGTTCGAGTTTGTGGAACCGCTGACGGTGAGCCTGCTCACGCAGCATCGCGTGGAGGCCCCGTTTGGCCTGCACGGCGGTCAGCACGGTCAATGCGGCAGCCAGATGCTGCTGCGCGAGGGCACGAGCAGTCTGCTGGATGCCTGCACGACGTTTGAAGCCGAGGCGGGCGACCGCGTGATCATCGAAACACCCGGCGGAGGCGGATGGGGAACGCCGTCATGAAGCCCACCGCGCTCATCACCGGCGGTGAAGGCGACCTTGCACGGGCCGTTCGCGCCGAACTCGAAGCTGCAGGTTTTGAGGTGGTCGCACCCGGTCGTGCTGAAGTCGACGTAACGAACAAGGCCTCCATCGGCTCGTTTTTCGAAGGTTTGAAGCAGATTGACCTTCTGGTGAACAATGCGGGCGTGTCTCGCGATGCGTCGATGCTGAAGATGTCCGGTGAAGATTTCGACCTTGTCCTCGATGTGAATCTGAAAGGCGCTTTCCTCGTTTCCCAGGCAGCGGTGAAGCTGATGGCGAAGCGGCGCCGCGGACACATCGTGAACGTCGGCTCGTATTCCGCCCTGAGCGGTCCGGCGGGTCAGGCGAACTACGCGGCGGCGAAAGCGGGGCTGATCGGCCTGACGCAAAGCATGGCACAGGAGTATGGCGCACGGAATGTGCGGGTGAACTGCGTGCTGCCCGGCTTTTTGGAGACGAAGATGACGCGGCATCTGCTGGAAGATGCGGCATTTCGCGCGGGATTGATGGATGCGCACACGCTGGGCCGGCTCAACACGCCTCAGGATGCGGCACGCTTCATCGCACTCCTTCACACGATGAAAAACGTCAGCGGCCAGGTGTTTCAGCTCGACAGCCGTGTGCGGCGCTGGGCGTAGCTTCGATTGGCAATCGAAGCCTTCTGGACGCTCGGATTCGAGTGCCACTCGAATCTACAGAAGGAATTCCGGCGGGATGGGCGCTTCCCAGCAGGAGGGGAAGTCTTCGAGGTTGAGTTCGAGGCGGGAGGAATGCAGCGCCTGTCTTGGAAGGAGGAGTTTTTTCTCCAATGCAGGCGTCCAGCCGGTGTCGATGAACTCCAGGTAGCAGCGGTCGTCGCGACCGTAGAGCTTGTCACCGACGATGGGCAGGCCGAGGTGGTGCAGATGCACGCGGATCTGGTGCATGCGTCCGGTCTCGGGCTTCGCTTCGATCAGTGCGAACCTTCCGTTGTCGCACTCGAAACGCTCGATCACGCGAAACGATGTGCGGCAGGGAGCGCCCTGCGCGTGTACGATCTGCTTCACCCAGATGTCGGAGGTGCCGACCTCGCGTGCGCTGAGGATGGGCGCATCCAGAAGCTTTTCATCCCACTCCGGCCGGCCGTGAACGAGGGCGGCGTAGGTCTTGTGAATCTTGCGCTCCTGCATCGCCATGCCGAAGAGGCGGGCGAGTTCGTGGTTTTTGGCGACGAGGACGACGCCGCTCGTTTCGCGGTCGAGGCGGTTGATGATCGACACCTGGCCGCCGTTGGCGATTTCAT
The DNA here is from genome assembly GCA_964452755.1 of uncultured Prosthecobacter sp. Classification (GTDB taxonomy): domain Bacteria; phylum Verrucomicrobiota; class Verrucomicrobiia; order Verrucomicrobiales; family Verrucomicrobiaceae; genus Prosthecobacter. The sequence goes on from CAYVQY010000011.1 coordinate 113,968, forward strand.
ACGAAAGGAGATCGCACAGGCGGTGCCAGAGCGTGGGCGGTCCGTTCGGATCGCCGGGATGGATCTGCAGCGGGGCCGGCTTGTTGACGACGATGTAGCCGTCCGTCTCGTCGATGACGGTGAAGGTGGCGTCGTTGCGGATGCTCACAGCTTCGGGATGGCGAGTTGATGGCCGAAGACGACGGGCTGGGGATTGGAGACGTAGTCCGCGTCGTCGAAGTGCCACCACTCGGATTCCAACTGGGTGAATCCGGCCTGCTTCATCGCCCCCTGGAGGATCTGCAGGTTCCGCCGCACCAGGGGATCCTGGCCGCGGTAATCGCGGCTGGCGTTGGCAAAGTCCTCGTCAAAGTAAGTCGGCATGCGCTGCTCCGTTCCGTGGGCATCGACGAGCGTGAGGTCCACGGCGATGCCGCCGCAGTGCCGGCTCCAGCCGGTTTCCGGAGAAAGGAACATGCCTGTATCTCCACCGTGCCGGTGCAGTTCCTCCTGCACTTCCGGCGGACGATAGGCGTCCCACACGCGCAGTCCGTAGCCCTGGGCGCGGAGCAGCACCTGGGCGGTCCTGAGTTTTTCCGCCGTTTCGATCCGCAGCAGGCAGGGCATCCGTGCGGGATAGATGGCGCGGTTGGCGACATTCCGCGACGTGGTGTACCGCAGGTCGATCGCGATGCCAGGGATGAAGGCGCGGACATCGACGAGATCATAGTTGGCCGCGAGTTCGACCGAGCGGCTCGGTACCAGGGCGCTGCGAAGTTCCTCGGGCGCCGCACACGATGTGAGAAGACAAAGGAGAAAAAGAAAGTACCGGGAAACGAGGGCCATGAGGAGTTTTTGCTTCCGTACTCAGGCACGGCGGGCCAAGTTTGCAAACCCAGCCATCCGTCATGACGCGATTCGAGATCCTCAACACCCTGCTGCACTTTCTGGCCTTCTACATCGGGGCGGGCATCGGCTCGTTCCTGAACGTGGTCATCTACCGGCTGCCGCTGGACATTTCGGTGAACAAGCCGCGCCGCAGTTTCTGCCCGTCCTGCAAGTATCAGATCCCGATGTGGCAGAACATCCCGCTGCTGAGCTGGCTGCAGCTGCGCGGCAAGTGCGCGAACTGCGGCGGCGGGATCTCCGTGCGCTACTTCTTCGTCGAGCTGCTCACGGGGGTGATGTTTTATCTCGTGTTTCTCAAATTATTTCCCCAAGCGAGCGCGACTCATCCAGACCCGTGGCTTGAAATCGGCGTCTGGGGACCGCAGGTGCTGTGTCTGTGGGTCTTCATGAGCCTGCTGATCTCGGGGACGTTCATCGACATTGACCACTTCATCCTGCCGCACACGATCACCATCGGCGGGACGGTCGTCGGCGTGCTGGCCGCATCGTGGGTGCCTGAACTTGTGGGGGAAACCGAGCATGTGAACGGGCTGATCCTCTCCCTGGTCAGCGCGGCGCTGGGCCTGGGCGGCCTGTGGATCGTGGTGGAACTCGGGAAGCTTGCCTTTGGTCGGAAGAAGTTCGTTTTTACCAAGGAGGAGACCTGGGAGGTGACGCAGCCGGACGAGAACGAGCCGCCGGTGGTGGTCTTCGGCGAACACACCTACGAGTGGGCGGATCTCTTCATGCGCAACAGTGACCGCATGGTCGTATCCTGCAATGCGCTTCAGGTGAATGAACGATCCTTTGGAAACGTGACGGCAGAGCTCTGGATGGAGAAGCTGAAGGTGCGTGATGGGAGCAGCCTTGAAGAATTCCCGCTTGAAGGGGTCACGAAGCTGACCGCCAAGACCACGCAAGTCGTCATTCCGCGCGAGGCCATGGGCTTTGGCGACGTGCTCTTCCTGATGATGATCGGTGCCTTCACCGGCTGGCAGTCGGTGCTCTTCACCGTGCTGGCGGCCTCCGTGCTGGGCACCCTGTTTGCGATGGTCCACCGCATCACCGGCAGGGCGGAGTGGGGCGCCAAGATCCCCTTCGGCCCCTACCTGGCGATGGGTGCGACGCTCTGGGTCTTCTACGGCCCGCAGTTCTTCGAGTGGTATGTGAACAAGACAATGGGGCTTTAAACAAAACGGGGCGAACCGCATGCCCGATTCGCCCCGCTCAAATGGATGCGCGACAGCGCCTACTTCGCCTCCGCCTTCTTTTTCTTGGGACCTCCGGCGTTGCCCTTCTTTGGCTGCTCGGGTGGATTTTCCTCACCGTCGAAAGGCTTTCTTCCGTGTGCGGAGCGGGGTGGGGGCATGTCTTCCTTCACTTCTGCCTGGAGGCGCAGGATTTCGGCTTTCAACTCCTTCACCGTGTCGGCGTATTCGGGGTCGTTGTAGAAGCTCTTCACCTCCTGCGGGTCCTTCTCCCGATCGAGGAGTTCCCAGTCGTCCACGTCAGGCTTGTAGTAGTGCACGAGCTTGTAGCGGTCCGTGATGACACCGTAATGTGGGCGCACGCGATGCGGCACCGGATACTCGTAGTAGTGGTAGTAGAGCGACTTGCGCCAGTCGGCGGGCGTTTCCCCTTTCATGAGCGGCACGAGGCTGCGTCCATGCACGTCGGAAAGATTGGGTGCGCCGGCGATGTCGAGGAACGTGCTGGCGAAATCAATGAGACTGACGATACGGCCGTTCGTGCTGCCCGGCTTGATGACGCCGGGCCAGCGGACCATGAGCGGGGTGCGCAGCGACTCTTCAAAGATCCAGCGCTTGTCGAACCAGCCGTGCTCACCGAGGTAGAAGCCCTGATCGCTGCTGAGGATGACGACGGTGTTTTCCGCGAGGCCGTTCTTGTCGAGGTAGTCGAGCACGCGTCCGACGTTTTCGTCCACGGCCTTCACGCAGGCGAGGTAGTCGTGCATGTAGCGCTGGTAGCGCCACTTCACGAGATCACGTCCTGTAGGCGCGGCCTCGCGATACTTCGCATTGCGGGGTTCGTAGTATGCATCCCACTGCTTGCGCTGTTCCGGGGTCAGATTTCCGGGAGCGACGAGTTTGACATCGCGATCGGTCATCGTGCGGTCGATGCCCATGTCGTGATCGCTCACCGCCTTGCTGCGGCCGCTGTAGCTGTCGAACAGCGTCTCCGGCTCTTCATAGACGCGGTCGTTGTCAAAGCCGAGCAGCCGAAGCGGCGGCTCCCACTCGCGGTGCGGGGCCTTGTGCTGGCTCATGAGCATGAAGGGCTTCGACTTGTCGCGTTGGTCGAGCCACTTGAGAGAGAGATCGCCGATGATGTCGCTCGTGTAGCCCTCGTGCTTCACCTGCTTGCCGTTGTCGATCATGGGCGGGTTGTAGTAGGCGCCCTGTCCCGGCAGAATGTGCCAGTAGTCATAGCCCACGGGATCACTGCCGAGGTGCCACTTGCCGATGATGGCCGTCTGATAGCCGTTCTTCTGCAGCACGGGCGGGAAAGTGGGCTGCGAGCTGTCAAAGCGGCTGTTGCTGTTGTTATAGAAGCCGTTGGCGTGCGAGTATTTGCCGGTCTGGATCACCGCACGGCTCGGGCCGCAGATGGAGTTCGTGACGAGGCAGCGGTCAAAGCGCATGCCTTCTTTGGCGATGCGGTCCATGTTCGGCGTTTCGAGCAGCTTGCGGCTGTCGCCATAGCAACTGATGGCCTGGCAGGTCAGATCGTCGCAGAAGATGAAGACAATGTTCGGCGTCTCGGCGGCGCTGGCAGCGACCGCAAGGGCTAGGGAGGTGAGGAGGGATCGAATCATGGTTGTATCAAGGCAACGGTCAATTTGGAGGCAGTTTTCAACAATCAACATCTTGCATCATGCTTGATTAAGACCGGGTAGCAGCAGCGCAAAGTAGCCCTGTTCCTGCAGAACAGGGAGTCCTTGTTGTGCAGCAACAAGGCTACTTTCATGCTCCCATGGCCGCGGCCATCAGTTTCTCCTGCGTCGCCTCGCTGCGGGTGAAGGACCCTCCGATGCGACCTTCATTGAGCATGAGAATGCGGTCGCTCATGCCGATCAGTTCGGGTAGTTCACTGGAGACGAGGATGACAGCTTTGCCGGCGGCGGTCAGTTGATTGACGATCTCGTAGATCTCCAACTTCGCCCCCACGTCGATGCCCCGGGTTGGCTCATCGAGAAGGATGACCGAAGGCTCGGTCAGCAGCGCCTTGCCGAGGACGACCTTCTGCTGATTGCCGCCGAAGAGTTTCCCCACGATCGCCTCGAGCCCGGTGGCCTTCACGCGCAGGGAATCGAAGATGCCCTGGTTGCGGCGGATCTCGGCGTTGCGCTGGATGAATCCTCCGCGTGTGACGCTGGAAAGCGAGGACAGCGACAGATTGAAGCCAATCTCATGCTCCAGGTGCAGCCCGTAACGGCGGCGGTCCTCGGAGGCGAGCACGAGCCCCTGCCGGATGATGGCTTCGGGCGTGCGGCCCGCCAGCGACTGTCCACGCAGCGTGACGCTGCCGGACACGCAGCTCCCCCAGGCTCCAAACAGGTGCATGAGCAGCTCCGTGCGACCTGCGCCCATCAAACCGCCGATGCCCAGCACCTCGCCAGCCCGCAATTCGAAACTGATGTCGTGGAGCCGCGTCGAGCCGCTCTCGGCATCAGCCACGGCGAGCGAATCGACACGCAGGATGACCTCGCCAGGCTCGGAACTGCGACGCGGGAAGAGATCCCCCAGCTCCCGCCCGACCATCTGCCGGATGACGTCGGCTTTGTCGGTCTCGGCGGCCTTTTGAGTGCCCACGGTGGTGCCGTCGCGCAGCACGGTGATGCGGTCGGCGATGCCGAAGACTTCATCGAGCTTGTGGGAGATGTAGATGCAGGCCATGCCGCGCTGGCGGAGGTCGCGCAGGATGTCGAGCAGGATCAGAACCTCGTGCTCGGCCAGCGCGGCGGTCGGTTCGTCGAGAATGAGGATCTTCGAGTCCTTGGCGAGCGCCTTGATGATCTCGACGAGTTGCTTCTGCCCCACGCCGAGCGTGCGCACCGGCGCGGCGGGATCGAGCACGACCTTGAAACGATCCAACAGCGCCTGCGCCTCGCTATACATGCGCGGCCAGTCGATGAACGCGCCCCAGCGGCGCGGCTCGCGACCGAGGAAGATGTTTTCGGCCACGGTCATCTCTTCGACGAGCGCGAGTTCCTGGTAGATGACCGCGATACCCATGCGTTCGGCGTCACTGATGGAGTCAAACTGCGCCTCGGTGCCATTCACCTCGAAGCGGCCTTCGTAACTGCTGTGTGGGTGAATGCCTGAGAGCAGCTTGATCAGCGTGCTCTTGCCTGCGCCGTTCTCACCGCAGAGGGCGTGGATTTCGCCCTCGCGAAGGTCAAAGGACACGTCTTTCAGCGCGACCACACCGGGGAAGCGCTTCGTGATGTTGTGTGCTCGGAGGATCATGGTGAGGGTCATTGAAACACGTCCGCTTCCTTCCGAAATCCGTCTTTGACGACGGTTTCGCGGAGGTTCTCCTTCGTGACGGCGACGATGTCGAGCAGCACGGATGGAACATCGGTCTGGCCGTTGTTCACGGCATCACGGGCGGCGATCGGTTTCCGGCGGGCGAGGTTCAGCGCGAGCTCGGCGGCTTTGGTGGCGATGCTTTGGATGGGCTTGTAAACGGTCATGGCCTGCTTCCCCTGCGCGATGCGCTGGCAGGCGGCGAGGTCGGCGTCCTGGCCGGTGACGATGATTTTTCCGGCGATTCCCTCCTCGGTGAGCGCCTGGATGGCACCACCGGCGGTGCCGTCGTTGCTGGCGAGGATGGCGTCGAAGTTCGGGCCGTTCTTGGTGATGGCGGCGTTGGTGATTTTCTTCGCGTTCTCGGGCTTCCAGTCATCCGCCCAGTCTTCAAAAATCACCTCGACCCGACCGGCGGCGATAAGCGGTTGGAGGATGTTGTCCTGGCCCTCTTTGAAGAGCTTGGCGTTGTTGTCGGTCTTAGATCCGTAGATGCGGATGAGACGCAGCCTACCGTTCGCCGGAACGCGATCGGCGAGGAACTTTGCCTGCAGCTCCCCGACCTTCACGTTGTCGAAGGTGAGATACAGATCGAGGTCGCAACCGGTGATAAGGCGGTCGTAGGAAAGCACGGGGATGCCCGCCTGGTGGGCGAGATCGACCGCCTTGGCCATCGCCGCGCCGTCGTGGGGGATGATGACGAGCGCATCGACCTTTTGGGTGATGAGGCTTTCGATGTTCTGAAGTTGGACGGCGTCGTTGCTGTTGGCGGACTGCACGAGGACGTCGGCACCGGCGGCCTGGACGGCGGCGGTGAAAAGATCGCGGTCCACCTGCCAGCGCTCCTCCTTGAGCGTGTCCATCGAGAGGCCGATGAGCGGGCGCTGTCGCACATTCACTGCCGCACCGCCGCCGCGGGCGATGACAAGGCCGGTGACGACGCTGAGGGAGCAGGAAACGATGACGAGCAGGACGCGGGCGTTCATTTCCGCTGTTGTAGCGAAAGCCGATCGCCAGCGCAAGCCTGCCGCTCGCGGGGTCGAAAAGGATGCCTACTTCTTCTTGGCGGCCTTTTTGGCGGGAGCCTTCTTTGCCGCTGGTTTCTTCGCTGACGGTTTGGACGCGGGCGTTTCTTCCTTGAGCGTGATTTCGGGCGCTTCACCCCAGAGTTCCTCAAGCGCGTAGTAGTCGCGCATTTCGGGGGTCTGGACGTGAATCATGACATTGCCGTAGTCGAGGATGATCCATTGGCTTTCGTAGTTTCCGTCGCGGTAGAGGGGCCGCTGGCCGTGGTGCTCCTTCATTTCATCCTCGATGTGATCCCGGACGGCGCGGAGTTGCGGGGCGGAAAGGGCGGTGCAGAGCACAAAGTAGTCGATCACGGGCGAAATGCCGCGCAGGTCGAGGATGCGGATGTTTTCAGCTTTTTTTTCGTCGGCGTATTCAGCGCAGGCGCGGGCGATGGCGAGGTCTTCCATGAGTTTTCGGGTCGGGCGCTCAAGGATAAAGCAAGAAACGCTGCCTTTGCGAGCGGAAGCTCTGATTCCAGCTCTGCCAGCGGGCGACGATGCTTGTGGCGGGCACGCCGCGGCGGAGGTCGTTGTAGAGGGATTCGCTTCCATAGACCTTGTGGAAGAGGTTCAGCTTCGATCCGCTCATGCGGCTGACGACTTTCCCGCCGGAGAGGCGGTTGATCTCGGCGAGGAGGAGCACGTCCAGCGCGGTGAGGTCAGTGGTGTTGCGCGGGCTCATGTGGATGCGGACGCCGCCGAAGCCATTGCGCGAGTAGGGGGAAAAAGTAACGCCGGGCGTGTTGAGGCGCTGGCAGTAGGCGAGGAGGGCGTTCGGATTGATCCCTGCGCCGCCAGCGTAGCCGAAGGGCTCCTCCGTGCCAATGCCGATATCGACCGAGGTCGCGCCACCGAGGATGCCCGTAGTCACATAATAGAAGGGGGAGATCGAATGCGGGATGTTCGGCGAGGTGGGATGCCAGCGCAGTCTGGTATCCTGCCAGGTCATGCCGCGCGTCCAGCCCTGCATTTTCACCACGTCGAGACGCGGCACCCTCGAGACCCAGCCGCGTGCGCAGGCCATCATGGCCAGCTCCCCCGCCGTCATGCCATGCACATAGGGCACGGGAATCTGGCCGACAAAGGATTTCCACTTTTCCTCCAGCGGCGGACCTTCCACACGCCAGCCGCCGAGCGGATTCGGCCGGTCGAGCACGACGAACTGCTTCCCGTTTTCCGCCGCGGCCTCCATCGCCACGATCATGGTGCTGATGTAGGTGTAGCTGCGGCAGCCGATGTCCTGCAGGTCAAAGACGAGCACGTCGATGCCGGCGAGCATCGCGGGCGTGGGTTTGCGCGTCGGGCCGTAGAGCGAATGGATCGTCAAGCCGGTCACGCTGTCGCGTCGTGTGCTGACATGGATGCCGGCACCGATGGAGCCATCAATGCCGTGCTCCGGCGCATAAAGCGCGACGAGATTCGGCCCGAGACCGCGCTGGAAGACGGACCGGGTGCGTTCGCCACGCCCGGTGAGACTGGTGTGATTCGTGATGAGGCCGACGCGCTTGCCGCGGATCAGGTCAAAGCCACGCGAGGCAAGGACATCGACACCCAGCATGAACGGGCCGCCGTATGCCACCTGCGGCTGCGAAACCTGCGGTGCGAGTCCCTGGCAGGAAACCAGGAGTGAGCAGACAAAAACGAGGGCGGCGAGGCGGGCGGCGAACATACCGAGCAGTAGCCAGAAATGCCCCCTTCGGCAATCCCGGCGCTCAAGGAGTAAAAAATAGTCTTGCCTTCGGATCGGGAAATGGGCTGAATTTCCCGCATGTCAGCCAATGTGGACCAACTTCGAGCTCAATTGCGCCGTGCCCCGGCGGACTGGTCGGTTCGTCTCGAACTCGCGGAAGCTTTGGTTCGTGACGGCAGCGGCCAGCAGGCGGCGGTGCTGATCTCCACCGCGCCGAAGGATCCGCCGGACATCGATTCCGTGCTGAGAGCCGCCAAACTCGTGATGGGACTGGACTCGAAGCTGGCCATGCGTTTCACCGACCGGGCGCTGGCTCAGGACGAATTCAATGTAGATGCCGCTCTTGTGCGGGCGCGGATTCATCAGGCGCGCCAGGAACCGGAAGAGGCCCACCGCTTCGCCGTGGTGGCCGCCGCGCTCGATCCCGGGAAATGCGGGGACGCCCAAGACCTTTTCGACTGGCTTTCGAGGGAAGGACTTGCGGTGGGAATCGGCACACCTGTGACGACGCCCGAAGCCGATCCCGTCGAGTCAGAAGAGGAGGAAATCTTCGCCGCGGTCGTTATTGAGGAACCCGAGGTGGAGGCTGCGGAGGTCGTGGTCGAGGAGGATGAGTCCGCTCCCGAGCTGGCGATGGCGGCAGACGAACCCGAGACCGTACCAGCTTCCGCAGGACCCGTAGTCACCGAAGCCCGGCCCAATCAAACCGTGGTTCATGTCGCGAAAGAGACGAAGGCTGAACCACCACCCGAAGCACCCGCGACAAAACAGACAGTCGTCGCCGTGACAGCGGCACCGCAGGCCGAGTCCCAGGAAAAACCGGCTGAAGCGGCGCCTCTCGAAGCGCCGCCACTGATCACTCCGAAGCGCAAAAATCTTGTCGTCCAGAAGGCGTCGGCGATCACCGTGGCGCTCGTCGTGCATGCCATTTTGATCGCCCTGCTGGCCCTGCTGGTGGTGATCGTGCCGGAGCCGCCCGTGGCGGAGTTGGTGGGCATCGTGGCACCGGACACCTCCGAAGAACAACCGCAGACGAAGCAGGTCACTCCCACGGCCATGCCCACACCGACCACCGTTGCGGCGGCTCCGGCGCGGGCGATCACGGCGGCGGGCATCTCCTCCATTGCGCTGCCGGATTTCGAGTCAAAATCCGACGGCCCCATCGCGATGGACATCGCCACCACGGATCTCGGTGCCAGTTTTGCGATGCCTTTTTCGCCGAAGGGAACCTCACAGGTGAACTTCTTCGGCATCAAGTCGCAGGGCAAGCGCGTGGCCTTCCTGATCGACGCGGAGCGCTACATGCTCACCGATCCGCGTGGCGGCTATCCGGCTTATGAGATCGTGAAAAACGAGATCGCCGGCATGATCGGGAAGCTCGGGCTGGACACCTATTTCAACGTCATCCTCTACGAAGGCAGCGCCGTCTCCGCCTACTCGGAAAAGCTCCTGCCCGCGACGACGGCGAACAAGGAGAAGATCAAGGACTGGCTCTACCCTGTGAACCGCGACTTCGAAAAGCTCGGCCTTCGGTCGATTGGATATCCCATTCAGACGGTCAGCAGCGAAGTGAAGCCCGTGGAGGCGCGTTACCTGAGCGGCTACCTGCGGGCCGTCCAGTATGCGCTGGAGACGGATGTGGACGCCGTGTTCATCATCACCAGCGGCTTTCGCAGCATGACCACGCCGCGACCTCCGGAGGAGACGGCCAAGCTGCTCAAGCAGATGAAATGGACGGACAAAGATGACGCGGCATGGGCGGAGGCCGTAAAAAAAGGCCAGGACTGGCTCAAGAAGGAAAACGCGGCCCGCAAGGCCAAGGGGATTCCCGAGCGCGTCATCATCAGCATCCGCGAGGTCTGGCGCGACATGGGGCTCAGGGCGCCGCGCTCACGCCCCGGCGGCATCCCCATCACCGCAGAGATGCGCGAAGACCAGGTGCAGAATGCCGTCCGCCTACACTACCAGAACAAGGGCAAGACAAAGCCGCAGATCAATTTCGTCATCTTCATCGGCAAGGATCAGGACAAGGACAAGGTGCCCTACTTTGACCATTTTGAGAACATCGCGCGTCGTGCGCGAAGCGGAAAGGTGCGCGTTTTGCAGGGTCTCGCGGCGCTGAAGAATGTGAGCGGGAAGTGAGGGAGAAAGACCGGATGACCGGCTTATTCCTCATTCGACCCCTCTTCACCGTGGCCTTCCTCCGCCATGCGCTGGATGGTGCCGCCGAGGAGCTCGATGTAGCCGTGAACGTCGAGGGATTCGGGTTCGGGCTCGCCGCGCACGGAGTAGAGCCAGCCCTGCTCGTAGGGATCGCTGCGCACGATGCAGGCATCGACTTTGAGTTCGGGATTGCCACCCGCGAAGGCGCCGTTCATCACGCAGTAAACATCGGACGCCGCCTTGAAGCCCTCCACCCAGCCGACGTTGTCACCCGGAGCCACCGGACCGCCCTCGGCGGGTTTCCATTCGCAGTCCACCAGCTCCCCGAGCATGCGCGTGGCGAATTTCGTGAAGCCAACGCGCCAAAGATCTGATTCCCCCTCCACGGGAGCCATCCAGTAGTGGGAACGCGAATAGCGGAAGGTATCCGGAAAACGGGCGGAAAAGCGGGCGTGTTTGAAGCGGATGAAATTGAGCGGCATGAGAGCGGAAAGGAAGAATCGAAAGACAGGGGGGCGGAAGGTCAACGGTCCGGCAGCGTCAAGAGTTGCGCCCTTGACCGTGTGACGGCGAAGCCATTTCGACCGCACAGCACTAGGCCCGCCGGCCCAACCCCACGAAAGCCAACGCCACGCCGACGACGAAATGCACGCCGAGCATGATCATCGCCAGCGGCGAGGTGGCAAACCAGGTCTTCACCATCAGGTCGATGGGTTCGAAGAACGCCGTCGATTTCAGCGAGTCGATGATGCCCGACCAGCCATAGTGCGCCGTGATGAACGGATAAACGACATGCCCCAGCGCCTGAGGCAGGCCGAGGAGAGCACCCGAAAGGAGAACATTCACGCACAGCACGGTCAGGCAGGCGCTGTGGGCACGCTCCCTGGTGCTGGAATTGGCGGAGATGCCCAGGCAGATCGTCGCAAAGGCCACGCCGGTGAGCGCAGGCAGCAGCAGCTTCCCCCCCTGCGTTCCGGGCAGCCCGCCGGAGATGATGTCGAGAAACATCTCCATCCACACGCTTTGCACCAGAATGATCGGAATCAGGAAAAACAGCGAGCCCAGCAGCCACGCGCAGGCGGTCACTCCGCCGATGCGCTCGCGCTCGAACACCGCACGGCGGGACGCGATCTCCCGCGCTCCGAGCCTGACCGCCATGAACATCACCAGCAGGACCTGCAGCAGCACGATCATGGAGACGGCATGGGACGCCGGCCAGAGCACGTCCGCCGCATCCGCTCCGGCGCGCACCTCCTTGATCAGCTTCAGATTCGGCAGCAGCAGGAGCATGGCCACCAGCGGCATGCCGACCAGCAGACTGCCATGCGTCACCCATTCCCGCGGCGTGCGCCGCAGCAGGGTCCAGCGGCGCTTTAACAAATGCTGAGCCTGGCTGAAGCTGCCCGGCAGCGGGATGATCGGCCGCACCTCGAACTCGGAGGACTTCTTCTTTTCTTCCTGCTCGGCTTCATCCGTCTGCTTCATGATGATCGTCCGGTCCTCGTCGCCGGGATCTTCTTCGGCGGCGGAGAGGCTCTTGGCGTCGTCCCCAAGTTTGAAGGCCGCGTAGTAGGCGTCACGATGCTTCATCCATGAGTCGCCCCAGCGCTGCGCGGGCCGCTTCGCCAGCCGCGCGTAAACCTCGTCATAAGTCGGCACGGTGAAGTAGTGCGGCAGCGCGCGCGCCGGACCGTGAAAGGCCACGTAGCCCTCATGCATCACCACCACGGTGTCGTATGAGCTCAGGTTGGCGAGCGAGTCCGTGGCGTGAATGACGATGCGGTCCGGCCGGTCGCTGGCCACCAGCTTGAGCAGCGCCTCAAACTCGCGCTCGCTCCTCACATCCAGCCCCACGGTGAAATCATCGCACAAAACGATCACAGGATCGGCCACGAGCGCCATCCCCAGCTTCAGCCGCCGCCGCTGGGGCAGTGCCAGATCCGCCGTGCGCTCCGTGGCGATGTTTTCCAGTCCCACCGTGACCAGTACATGCGACACGCGGGAGAGCAGCTCGTCCCGCGTCCGCCCGGCTCCGCGCAGGATCGCCGCGCTCATGAGATTTTCCCGCACCGTCAGCTGCTCGATCAGACTGTCGTCACCCGTGGGCACCCAGCCGAGCTGGTTTGCATAAAGCGGCGTCTTCAGCACGTCGCGCCCGCGCAGCGTGATGCTGCCCGCCTCCGCCTCCGCCAGTCCGGCGATGACGCGCAGCAGCGTCGTCTTGCCGCTCCCCGAAGGGCCGATCACCGCCAGCACATGACCGCCCGGAGACATGAAGTTGACCTGCTCAAGGACACGAAGGGGTTCCTTGTTCCTGCCAGTCACCACGTGGGAGAGATTATTGATTTCGAGCATGCCAGCGATCTAAGCCGTTCCGCCTCAAAGAGCAAAGATCAAAATTCACCCTTCCCTTCCCACCACCCCGCTTTATCCCTCCGGCCTCTCCCATGACCGCCCTCCTCCAAGTCCACCCCGCCGACGACCTCATCGTGGCCCTGCGCGATCTCGAAGCAGGCGCCGAAGTCTCCCTCAATGGCCACTGCTGGACGCTGCGCGAAATGATCCCCGCAAAGCAGAAGTTTTCCGCCAAGGACTTCGCAGCAGGCGACCTCATCACCATGTATGGCGTCACCGTCGGCCGGGCCACGCAGCCCATCGCCACCGGGGCGCTCGTGCACACGCACAACATCGTCCACGCCACCGCCGCCTTCAGTGGCAAGCAGCGCGATTACGTCTGGACGCCGCCGGATGTCTCCAAGTGGGCCGGGCGCACCTTCAACGGCTTCAAGCGCAGTCAGGGCCCCGCCGGCACCGCGAACCACTGGATCGTCATCCCCCTCGTCTTCTGTGAAAATCGCAACCTCGGCTTCATGCGCGAGGCGCTCACCCGTAGCCTCGGTTATGACAAAACCTCGCCGTATGAGCAGTTCGCGCATCGCCTCGTGCAGATGCAGCGCGAAGGCGCGTCGAAGGCGCAAATCGAAGCCGCCATGCTCGATGAGGAAACGGCGGCGGACTCCGCCCGCATCTTCAAGAACATCGACGGCGTGAAGTTCCTCGAGCACGGCCTCGGCTGCGGCGGCACGCGTGCGGATGCGCAGGCGCTCTGCCGCATCCTCGCCGGATACATCCATCATCCGAACGTCGCCGGTGCCACCGTGCTCAGCCTCGGCTGCCAGCATGCCCAGGTCAGCCTTTTGGAACAGGAACTCGCCGCCCTATATCCGAAACTCGAAAAGCCGCTCCTCGTTTACGAACAGCAGAAGAGCAAATCCGAGCGCGACATGCTCGCCAACGCCATTCGCG
>CAYVQY010000012.1:0-105808 GCA_964452755.1 uncultured Prosthecobacter sp.
GAGCACCGGTTGCTCACCAGGACAAACCGACGGGAACTGCTGAGCGCTCCCCCCCCGCTATTGATTGCCTTCAGGCCGGTCGCTTTGCCAGCGAATCACGAATGACCCTGAGGATTTGCTCGCGCTCAGCACCTGAGAGTGGCATCCGCGGTTCTCGCACCCATTCTTTTCCGAGGCCGGTTTCCTGGCAGAGGAGCTTGATGTATTGCACGAAGTGGATGTGCGTATCGAGTTTCATGAGCGGCTGGCTCCAGCGATAGAGCGTGCGGCACTCGTCCCATTGGCCCGCTTTGGCGAAGTCCCAGAGCTGCTGATTTTCCTTCGGGAAGGCGATGCCGCTGCCGCAAACCCAGCCGTCGATGCCGAGGATGGCGGATTCCAAGAAGAGATCGTCCACACCGGTGAAGATGCGGTAGCGGTCGCCGGTGAGATTGCGCAACTCGGTGATGCGGCGCGTGTTGGCGCTGCTCTCCTTGATGGCGTGCAGGTTTGGGATGTCGGCAAGCTCGCCGAACATTTCCGGCGTGACATCGGTGTGATAACCGACGGGATTGTTGTAGAGCATCCACGATAACGGCGTGGCCTTCGCCAGCGTGCGGAACCAGTGCTGTGTCTCGCGTGGGTCACTCTTATAAACCATCGGCGGCATGATCATGAAGCCGGATGCGCCGAGCTTTTCACAGTCCTGCATGTAGCTGATGGCGCTGCGGGTATTCATCTCCGCCACACCGCTGATCACCGGCACACGGCCAGCGGCCACTTCAACGGCGTGCTTTACCACCGCGCGCTTTTCCTCCGGCTGGAGACACTGATTTTCACCCAGCGAGCCGCACACGATCAAACCGGAGACTCCGACGTCGATCTGAGCCTGCCAATGCAGCGCTGAGGCCGCGAGATCGAGCGACTGATCTGCATGCAACTGAGTGAGGACTGCTGGAAAAACGCCGGACCATGGGTTGGATGTCATATTAAATGATGAGATACTCCCGCCAAAGGGTCTTGATTGCTTTTTGGCCGGACGGCTGCCAATTCAGGCAAAATGACCGCCCAGGACGATCCATTCGCCACGCACGGCTTCGCGGATGCGCTCTTCGACGAACTGCCGGACGTCGTCTTCTTCATCAAGGACACGGTGGGGCGCTATGTGCGTGTGAATCAAACCTTGGCGGATCGTTGCGCGAGTGGTGACAAGGCCAAGCTGATCGGTAAGCGGCCTGCGGAGGTTTTTCCGACGGCGCTGGCGGCCACTTATACCCGGCAGGACGAGCAGGTATTGAAAACCGGGAAGCCGGTGCGGCATCAGCTCGAACTGCACATCTATCCTGGACGCAAGGCGGGCTGGTGCTTGACCACAAAGCATGCGCTGAAGGATGCGAAGGGCCGCATCATCGGCGTTACCGGCATCTCGCGGGATTTGAATGCGCCGAGCGACAAGGCGAGTGGTTTTGCCGAACTCGCGGCGGCGTTGAGACACATGCAAAAGCACTTTGCTGAAAGCCTGCGCATTGAAGATATCGCGAAGAAGGCGGGCCTGAGCGTCTATCAATTCGAGCAGCGCGTGCAGCGTCTGTTTCACATGAGTCCGCTGCAACTCCTGCACAAACTCCGCCTGGATGAGGCGACGCGGCTCCTGCGTGAGACGGACATGTCACTAGCCGACATCGCGATCGAAACCGGTTGGTGCGATCAAAGCGCCTTCACGCGGCACTTCAGCCGCTACGCCGGCATCGCGCCGGGGAAGTTTCGGGTGATGCAGACAGATCGTTCGCAGTGAGACGTTGGAAGTCACACCATGAAGTTGCCGCCCTTCCTGATCCTCGCCGCCTGGTCCTGCATCGCGCAGGCTGTTCAGATCGAAAATAACGTGGAGGTACCGATGCGGGATGGCGTCATTTTAAGAGCGAATGTCTTCCGGCCCGGTGGCGATGGGCCGTGGCCGGTGCTCGTGCTGCGCACGCCGTATGGGAAGGACGCACAAAAAGGCGAGCCGTATGCGAATGCGGGCTACATCGTCGTGACGCAGGATGCGCGCGGGCGATATGCCTCGGACGGCAGATGGGAATCCTTCTACCGGTTCGACACGCATGATGCGGAGGATGGCTACGACACGGTCGAGTGGGCGGCGAAGCTGCCGGGATCGAATGGGAAGGTCGGGACCTACGGCGTGAGTTACAATGCCTTCCTGCAATGGCGGCTGGCCCCGCTGCGTCCCCCGTCCCTCGTATGCATGTGTGCGCGGTCGATCCCCGCGCGCCTCACGCAGCTCGAAGGTCCGGGCACAATCCGGCCCGGGCGCCGACTAAACTGGTTTTTCACCGGCATGGCGCCGGACATGCGCGCGAAGATGGGAATGAAGGAATTCACCACCAAGGCCGAGATGGTGAAGCTGTGGAAGGAAGGCGAACATGAGCGACTGCTGCACTTCCTGCCGTGGATGGATTTACCGAAGAACGTCTTTGAGCACGAAGAGGGCGCCGTGCAGGCTTGGCTGCGGGAGCCGCATCGCGATCCATGGCTGTTTGTCGAGCAATGCGCGGAGATCAGCGTGCCGAACCTCGACATCTGCGGCTGGTTTGATCACTGCAACGACGGCATCGAGATGCACCAGGCCATGCGCCGCGTCGGGAAGACGGAAGTCGCCCGCGATGGCCAGCGTCTGATCATCGGTCCGTGGAGTCACACAGGAAGCGGCGGGCGAAAGGTGGGCACGGTTGATTTCGGCAAGGAGGCGGTGCTCGATACGCGGGCGGCAGAGCTGCGCTGGTTCGATCACTGGCTCAAAGGCAAGTCCACCGGGGTGGACAAGGACGCACCGGTGAGAATCTTCGTCATGGGACGGAATGAGTGGCGTGACGAGCAAGAGTGGCCGCCCGCACGCGCGAAGGCGCACGCGCTCTACCTGGAAAGCGGTGGCAAGGCCAACACGCCGGGCGGGGATGGCGCTCTTGTTATGGAATCACCAGATGCAGGGAGCGACAGCTATCGCTACGACCCAAATGATCCGGTTCCCACGCTCTGGGGCGCGAGCATGTTCACCACGCCGGCCGACCAGGCGCCGCTGGCGAAGCGGCAGGACATTCTCGTGTATCAAACAGAGCCGCTGCAGGCCGCGCTTGAGGTGACCGGGTATCCCGAGGTCGTGCTGCATGCCGAGTCGAGCGCCCCGGACACGGACTTCTTCGCGCGTCTCATCGATGTGGCACCTGATGGCACGAATCGAGACATCGCCAGCGGCATGGTGCGCGCGCGTTACCGCGACGGTCTCGACAAGCCGAAACTCGTCACGCCGGGCGAGGTCGTGCAGTATCGCATCAAGCTGCGTCCGACTTCGAACGAGTTTCAAATCGGCCATCGCATCCGTCTCGACATCACCAGCAGCGATTTCCCGAACTACGACCGCAATCACAACACCGCGGCGGATCAAAATGCCGACGCCAGGCTCGAAACAGCCACGCAAACAGTACATCATGGCGGCGCGCATGATTCGCGGCTGATTCTGCCGGTTATCTCTCAATAGCAGTTCATGAAACGTCTTCTCATACTCTTCGCTCTCCTCACGCCGGGCCTGGCACTCGATTTGATCCGTCCACCCGGCCTGCGACCGCTGGAGGCATCAAGCCATGCGCTGACAAATGCGCGCATCGTGATCAAACCTGGCTCAGAGATCGAAAAAGGCACGATCCTGCTGCGTGATGGGCGCATCGTGGCTGTGGGTGCGAAAATCGAAATCCCCTCCGATGCGCGAGTCCATGACATGACGGGCGCGACGATTTACGCGGGCTTCATCGATGCACATGTGAGCTTTGCGAAGTCCACGCGCGAAGTGCCGGCTGATGGAGGGCCTCCGGTGAATGAGGACGTGCTCACCTCCGGGGCCGCAGCGCCGTTTCTTGGCGTGAACTCAGCCGCGGGCGGTCCGGGCGCGAAGTCGGTGGTCACACCGGAGCGGCGCATGGCGCGTGAGTATTCGCCGACGCAGAAGTCGCTGGATGCGCTGCGCAACGAAGGCTTCACGGCGGCGAATTTCGTGCCGGACACGGGTGTGATCCGCGGCATGAGCACGTTTGTGACCTTGGCTTCCAGTGACCCCGATGTGGCGATCCTGAAGCCGGACACGTTTCAGCACATCAGCATCGACTCGCCGCGCTCAGGCCAGGATGATGACGAAGACAAGCCGAAGCCGTACCCGGCTTCGCTCATGGGAGTGATTGCTGTGGTGAGGCAGAGTTTTCTCGATGCACGGCATCAGGCGGCTGATCACGCGCATTTTGCGAAGCATCCGAAGGACCGTCCGCGAACGAAGGTGGACACATCCCTGGAAGCGCTGCTGCCTGCGGCGGAAAAAAAGATGCCAGTGCTGTTTGAGCCAGCGAGCGTCCTGATGGTTGAGCGGGTTGCGCATTTGGCGCGTGAATTTGATTTGCAGCCGGTGCTGCTCGCCTGCGGCCAGGAATGGCGGCGGCCGGAGCTGGCGCGCGCGGCGAAGGCGGCCTTCATCGTGCCGATCGATTTTCCCGAGGTGGCAAAGATGCCGGAGGAGGACGACTGGCAGGCGGTGCCCTTTGAAACTCTGCGCGCGTGGGATCACGCGCCGGGAAATGCCGCGCTGCTGCGGCGCGAGGGCGTCGAGATCGCGCTCTCGACGCATGGACTGGCGAAACACAGTTCTTTCCGCGCCAACGTGCGTCTTGCCGTTGATCGGGGACTCAGCACGGAGGACGCGCTCGCCGCTTTGACGACGGCGCCTGCGAAAATCTGCGGCGTGGCGGATCAACTCGGTACCATCGAGCCTGGGAAAATCGCCAACCTCACCGTCGTTGAGAACGGCGGCTACTTTGATGACAAATCTCGCGTACGCGAGGTGTGGATCGATGGGCGATTGTTTCCCGCCTCAATCAAAGAGGAGAAAAAGAGCGACTCCAAAAAAGAGAAGTCCAAGGATCGAGAAACTCTCACCGCATCTGCCGCTCAGAGTGACCGCGGTCCGCTTGTGACTCCGAAAGTGGTTTGGATCCGGAACGCGACAATCTGGACCTGCGGCCCCATGGGGCGGCTGGAAAACGCGGGCCTGCTCATCGTCGATGGGAAAGTGAAGGCGGTCGGTTCCATCGAGAAAGCGCCGAAGGAGGCGCACGTCATTGACCTCCCCGGCATCCACGTCACGCCTGGCCTGATCGACTGCCACAGTCACAGTATGATCATGGGCGGGGTGAATGAGGGCACGCTGCCTTCCACGGCGATGGTGCGTGTGAGCGACGTCGTGAACTCCGAATCGGAGACGATTCACCAGCAGCTCGCCGGTGGTCTCACCGTGGCGAATCTCCTGCACGGCTCCGCGAACCCGATCGGCGGTCAAAACTGCGTCATCAAGCTGCGCGATGGCGCTGCGCCGGAGGATTTGAAGTTCAAGGACGCTCCCGGCGGCATCAAGTTCGCGCTCGGCGAGAATGTGAAGCAATCCGGCTGGGGAGATGCTTTCAAATCGCGTTTTCCGCAGTCGCGCATGGGTGTCCCCGCCTTTCATACGAACCGCTTTACCGCTGCGCAGCATTACATGGCGGCGCTCGCGAAAAAGGACGGGCCGCCGGTGCGGCGAGACCTCGAACTGGAGGCGTTGGCTGAGATCATCCGCGGTGAGCGCCTCATTCACTGTCACAGCTACCGGCAGGACGAGATTCTCGCTTTTTTGCGCGTGATGGAGGGCTTCAATGTGCGCGTCGGTACGTTGCAGCACATCCTGGAAGGCTACAAGGTGGCGGATGAGATCGCCAAGCACGGCGCGGGTGCGTCCGCCTTCTCCGACTGGTGGGCCTACAAGCTGGAGGTGTATGATGCCATCCCGCACGCGGGCAGCATCATGCGCGAGCGCGGCGTGCTGGTGTCTTTCAACTCCGACTCGTCCGACCACGCGCGGCGCATGAACCTGGAGGCTGCGAAGGCGGTGAAATACGGGGGTACGAACGAGGAGGAAGCGCTGAAGTTTGTGACGATCAACCCGGCGAAGCAGCTCCGCATCGACAAGCAAGTCGGATCATTGGAACCCGGCAAGGACGGCGATTTCGCCATTTGGAGCGGCCATCCGCTCTCCACGGCCTCAATCTGTCTGCAGACGTGGATTGATGGAAAGCAGTACTTTGAGCGCGAGGCCGCCAAACGCCGTGCCGAGGCGCGAAACACCGAAAGGCTCGCCTTGATCGCCAAAGCCAAAAAACTCGCTTCCGGTAGCGCCGATGACAAAGACGGCGATGAAAAGGCCAAGGCTCGTTTCTTTTTTAGAACCCTCGAAGAACGCCAGAACCACCTCTGCGTGGACTGCTGCATGGAAAGGTCCCTCTCATGGCAAAACTGATTTCATTTCTCATCCTCGCGCTCGGAACCGCGCATGCGGACACCCTGCTGTTGCGAAGCGCGACGGTGCATACGGTGGCGAATGGCACCTTGGATTCGGGCGACGTGCTCATTCGCGATGGCAAGATCGCGACGGTGGCGGCGCGGATTGAGGAGAAGGCAGACCGCGTGGTTGACTTGAAAGGCATGCATCTGTATCCCGGACTCGTGAGCGCGGGCACGGACTTGGGTCTCGTGGAGATTTCCGCGTTGCGTGCGGCGGTGGACGACAGGGAGACGGGTGAATTTACGCCGGAGGTGGAGTCATGGAATGCGGTGAATCCGGACAGCGAGTTGATCCCCGTGGCGCGGGCGAATGGCATCACGCATTTCGCGCCGGTGCCGCAGGGGAAATTCATCACCGGTAGCTCCGGCATGATGGCGGCGCGTGGCTGGACGATTGAGGACATGCTCGTGCGCCGTCACACGGCCATGCATCTGGTTTGGCCGGGCCATTCGCTGAAAATTCCCGGCCCCAATCCTCCAGATGACTTCAAATCGCTCGAAGAGCAGTCGCGCGAGCGGAAGGAGAAGGTGCGCGAGATCGAGCGCTTCTTTGCGGATGCGGAGGCCTGGGGAAAACGGGATGCCAAGGAGGCCAAAGTGCCCGCGTGGGAGGCCATGCAGCCTGCTTTGCGCGGCGAGGTTCCGCTCATCATCCACGCGAACGGCCAGCGTGAGATCAAAGCCGCGCTGGCATGGTGCGAATCGCGCCCCATGCTGCGCATCGTGCTTTTTGGAGGGCGTGACGCATGGATGCACGCCGAGGAACTGGCGAAGCGGAAGATCGCGGTGATTTACACCGAAGTCTTCACGCTGCCGGTGCGCGCGAGCGACAGTTACGATGTGCAGTTCTCCGCGCCTTCGATTCTACACAAGGCGGGTGTCAGCGTGGCGATCAGCGAGGGCCTTGATCGTGCGAGCGCCTCCGGCCAACGCAATCTGCCCTACATCGCCGCGCAGGCCGCGGCGTTTGGTTTGCCCGCAGACGCGGCGCTGGCATCGATCACGCTTTTTCCCGCGCAGATTCATGGCGTCGAGGATCGACTTGGAAGCATCGAATCGGGCAAGGATGCCTCGCTGTTTGCCGCCACGGGTGACATCCTCGACATCCGCACGCAGGTAAAGCACCTGTGGATCAGCGGTGCCGAGCAATCGCTCGAGTCACGTCACACGCGTCTGGCTGAGAAGTATCGGAACCGGCCAAAATCGAAATGATCAGGTGATCAACTCCTTGATCACCTTGCGGTGCTCCACGCCGGTGAGCTTCTGGTCGAGGCCCTGAAATTTGTAGGTGAAGCGTTCGTGGTTGTAGCCGAGGAGGTTCAGCACGGTGGCGTGAAAGTCGCTGATGTGGAGCGGGTCTTTGACGATGTTGTAACTGAAGTCGTCGGTCTCGCCGTAGATGGTGCCGCCTTTGGCGCCGCCGCCGGCCATCCACATGGTGAAGCAGCGCGGGTGGTGGTCGCGCCCGTAATTGTCTTTCGTGAGGCCACCCTGGGAGTAGATAGTGCGGCCGAATTCGCCGCCCCAGATGATGAGGGTGTCGTCGAACATGCCGCGTTGTTTGAGATCCTCAATGAGGGCATGGCAGGGCTGGTCGATGTCCTTGCACTGCGATGGCATGCGCCCGCCGACGTTGCGGTGGTGGTCCCAGTTGTTGAGATAGATCTGGGTGAAACGCACGCCGCGCTCGGCGAGGCGGCGGGCCATGAGCACGCTGTTGGCAAAGGTGCCGGGCTTCTTCGCTTCGTCGCCGTAGAGTTTGAAGATGTGCTCGGGTTCGCTGTTGATGTCGGTCAGTTCGGGCACGCTGGCCTGCATGCGGAAGGCCATTTCATACTGCTGAATGCGCGTGTGCGTTTCGGGATCCCCCACTTCCTTGTAGTTGATCTCGTTGAGGGCGTTGAGGCCGTCGATGGTGCGCTTGCGCACGCTGTCGGGCACGCCGGGCGGGTTGTTGATGAAGAGAATCGGGTCGCCCTTGCTGCGGAAGGAAACACCGGCGTGTTCGCCGGGAAGATAGCCGCTTGACCAGAGGCGGGAGGAGATGGCCTGCTCCTGCTCACGGTTCGTCGGCGTGGCGATGAGCACGACGAAGGTCGGCAGGTTCGAATTCATCGAGCCGAGGCCATACGAGGCCCAGGAGCCGAGGCAGGGGCGTCCGGTGATCTGATTGCCGGTCTGCATGGCGCAGATCGCGGGCTCGTGATTGATCGCCTCGGTGTGCAGCGAGCGCATCCAGCAGATGTCATCGGCATTTTTGGCGAGGTAGGGCAGGAGGTCAGAGTTCATCCACATGCCGCACTGACCGCGTTGGGCGAAGTTGAACTTCGACGGAGCGATCGGAAATCGCGCCTGTCCGCTGGTCATGGTGGTGAGCCGCTGGCCGTTGCGGATGCTTTCCGGCAGGTCCTTGTCGTAATAGGCCTGCATCTGCGGCTTGTAGTCGAACAAGTCCATCTGCGACGGCCCGCCGACCATGTGCAGGTAGATCACTCGCTTCGCCTTCGGCGCAAAGTGAGGCCCAGGAGCGCCGGGGGAGGCGTTGGCGAAGGAATTACCGAGCAGCGAGGCCAGCGCCGCGCCGCCGAGCACGTTTTTGCCGCGCGCAAACATCTGGCGGCGGGTTTGGAAGGTGTTCCATTCTTGGAGGAGGTTCATAGCGGAGTGGCGTTGGTTTTCAGATTCAAGATTTCGGAGGGGGCAGATGAGGGCTTTCGCTCTATCCACAGGTAAAGCCAGGTCACAGGAAGCCAAGGTGCTGCGGACATTATGATCGGGGCAATGTCCGAGATTGTCTCACCGTCCCATGACTGGTTGATGATAATTAGCATGGGCCAGCCGAGTAAGCCGATGAATCCCGGATAGAACAATGCGGTCTGCGCCGCGAACCAGACGTAGTGCCATGCCTTTGGTCGTCGGCGGGTCCAAATGATCGCGAGTGCCCAGCAATGCATCCCGGCACAGATCAGCGACCAACCTGCGATGTGCCAGTGTGGAATGGAGGCAGGACTCATTGCAGCCATAACCACGCCACAAGCCAGTTCTAGCGTCAGTGGCTTGTTGAAGCCGAGTTCGTTGCCTCGCGAGTCTGTGATCGCCACGGCAGCTTCATAGCCGACGGCGAGCAGGGACCAGCCCACAGCCACCACTAAGCTGGCGAGTATGAGAATGGTGAGAAGAAGTCGGCTGCGTTGGTTCATATTCCGCGGTGGATGACCGGTTACTTATTGAGGACTTCGTCGAGATTCATGAGTTGGTTGCAAAGCATCGTCCAGGCGGCGAGTTCGTGCTTGGGGAGTTTGGCGTCGGCCTTGGATTCACCGACATTGAGCAGGGCTTCGGCATCGGCGGCATTCGCAGCGTAGTGCGAACGCAGATCTTTGAGGCTGGCGGTGAGGATGGGCGTCTCCGAGGCTTTCAGCGGGCGACAGAGCAGGCGCTCGGCAACGGCGGTGAACTTGGCGATGTCATCTCCCTTCACCTTGTTCAAGGTGTGCTGGGCGAGGTGGCGGGCGGCTTCGATGAACTGGGGGTCGTTCATGGTGACGAGCGCCTGCAGCGGCGTGTTGGTGCGGTCGCGGCGGACACAGCTGACTTCGCGGGTGGGGGCGTTGAAGACCTCCATGTTCGGCGAGGGGGCGGTGCGCTTCCAGAAGTTGTAAAGCGTGCGGCGGTAGAGATTTTCGCCGTTGTCCTGTGTGTACTTCTCCGTGCCCATGCCGACGACTTCCCAGACGTTCACGGGCTGGTAGGGCATGGTGCCGGGGCCGCCCATTTTCGGCGACAAGGTGTCGCTGACGGCGAGCGCGTAGTCGCGGATCATCTCGGCATCCATGCGGAAGCGCGGGCCGCGGCTGAGCAGGTCGTTGTCGCGATCCTTTTCGATCTTCTCCGGCATGATGAGCGCGGCCTGACGATAGGCGGCGGAGGAGACGAGCATCTTGAAGAAGCGCTTCACATCCCAGCCGCTTTCGCGGAACTCGACGGCGAGCCAGTCGAGCAGTTCAGGATGCGTGGGGGCGTCTCCCATGATGCCGAAGTCCTCGCTCGTCTTCACCAGACCGCTGCCAAAGAGTTCCTGCCAGAAACGGTTCACAGTGACACGAGCGGTGAGCGGATTTTCCGCGCTGACGAGCCATTTCGCGAGACCGAGGCGGTTCTTCGGCGCCTTGGCGGGCAGTTTGCCGAGAGCTGCAGGCACGGCGGCTTCGACTTCCTCGCCGACCATGTCGTACTGGCCGCGCATGAGGATGTTGGCCATCGGCTGGCTGTCCATGCGCTCCTCTTGAATGTGGGTGAGCGGGCTGCGGGCCTTGATGGCGTCCTGTTCATTGGTGAGCTTGGTGCTCAGGGCCAAGGCGGACTGATAGGCGGCATCGCGAGTCACGAGATAGTGCTCAAAGAGCGCCTCCTGCTGTTTCGCACCGCGCTTCGGAGCGGCGAGCATGGTCTGCAGCGGGCCCACGTTGGACAGCGCCAGCACCTCGGCCGCGGCGAGCTGGCGGTCGTAAATCCGCACGTCCTGCACGCCGCCGTCGGTGAAGAACTGTGTGTGGCTGCGCTGGCCGATGCGCGTGGGAGTCGTTGTCTTGACGCTGCCTTTGAGGGCATCGGTTTCCGCTTTCACCGGTGTCTCGACGCCATTGACGAAAATGCGCACGCCGGCGGCCTTGCCTTTGCCATCGTAAGTCACAAACACATGCTGCCAAACGCCGGGGCGCAGCGCAGGTTTGGCGGTGCTGACTTTGATCGCGTCTTTCGGCCACTGGCTGACGATGTGAACGGAGAGCGAGGTGTCATTTTGCCAGAGGTCCCAACCGCGATAGCCGTTCTTTTCATCCATGCGGGCGAGGATGCCACCGAAGACGCCCGCGCGTCCTGCGCGAACCCACGCGCCATAGCTGAAGGCGTGATCCCTTTCGAAATCGCCCGCGTCGCCGATCTCGAAGGTGCCGCCGGGTTTCATCACGGGCGCGGGGCCGAGTTTGCCATCGGGCTTCCAGGTGACTTCACCGACGGCTTTGAAGGTCTTGCTGCTGCCGCACACGCCAGTGACCTCGCTGCCTGCGCCTTCATCGAGCGGCACATGCGCGACCATGCCCTTGCTGGGCACGTCCTTGTCGAGGTCTTCGGGTTTCGCGCCGGCGAGCCATTGATCAAAGGGAGCCTTGGCGGCCTTGCGTGAGGCATCCTGCTTCGTCTTCGCAGCCGCGATCTCGGCAGGAAGCGCATTCCAGCGCGGACGATCTTTGTCTGTCGGCAGGACGAGTACGGGGCCTTTGCCGTCCTTCACATTGCCGTCCTTTGGCCCCTGTGTCGTGTTGCGGAAGAAGGCCGCGAGCGAGTAGTAGTCGCGCTGTGTGATGGGGTCGAACTTGTGGTCGTGGCACTGCGAGCAGTTCGTGGTGAGGCCCATGTAAACCCAGCCGAGCGTTTGCACACGGTCGCTGGCGTAGTTGGCGAGGTTTTCCTCGTCAATGGTACCGCCTTCGTTGGTGGTGATGTTGCAGCGTTGGAAACCTGTGGCAACAAGCTGGTCATCGGTGGGTTTCGGCAGAAGGTCGCCGGCGATCTGCTCGACGGTGAACTGATCGAAGGGCTGATTGCGATTGAAGGCCTTCACGACCCAGTCACGATAGGGCCAGATCTCGCGTTCCTTATCGAAGTGGAGACCGTGCGTGTCCGCGTAGCGTGCGGCATCCAGCCAGTAGCGTGCGCGATGCTCCCCGTAGGCGGGGGATTTGAGGAGTTCATCGACGAGTTGGGAGATCTGCGCGTCCGTGAGACGAGTCGGACCGGTCGGACAGTAGCGAGCGAGAAGCTCCGGTGATGGTGGTAAACCGGTGATGTCGAGACTGATGCGGCGCACCAGCGTGTGTGCGTCCGCTTCGGGCGCGGGTTCGAGGCCGGCGGCTTCGAGTTTGGCGAGGATAAAGCGGTCCACCGGGGTCTTCACCCATGCGTTGTCCTTCACCTGAGGCTGTTCCGCTTTCTCCGGCTGCATGAACGACCAGTGCGGCTGCCAGGGCGCACCCTCGGCGATCCACTGCCTCACCAGCGCGATCTGCTCCGGTTTCAGCGTCTTGTGCGACTCCGGCGGCGGCATGATCTCATCCTCATCGGTCGAAATGAGGCGCTGAAAGAGGGCGCTGGTCTCCGGCTTGTTTTTGATGACCGTGGGCGGCTCGCCGTCCTTGGAGGTGAAAAACCCCGCTTCGGTGTCCAGCCGCAGACCGGCCTTCCGCGTTCCTGGATCAGGACCGTGGCAGTGGAAGCAGGCTTCCGCGAGGATGGGGCGGATGTCCCGGTTGAACTGGACAGGCTGGGCCGCCTGAGCTGTGGAAAGGGCGGCGAGTAGGGCTAGTAGCTGGATGCTGGGGCTGCGCATGATGATATGAATGTGTCTTTGGCCGGTATGAAAATGCTACGGCCTGCCTGACGGCGATTTTGCAGGCAAAGATGTGTCTTATCCTGCCACGAAGGCTGGTGCGCGGCGTGCGGGCAAGATCTGCTCAAACGCATGACCGAGTGCGAGAATGCTCGCATCGGCCTGAGCGGTGCCCATGAAAGAGAAGCCGACCGGCAGGTCGTCCACGAAGCCCATTGGAACCGTGAGGTGCGGATAACCGGCCACGGCGGCTGGTGTGCTGGCGACGCGGCCATGCGAATCGCCTTTGTTCAGATCTATGACACCGGCGGGATCGTTGGTGGGGCAGATCAAGGCGTCGAGATCGTGCGAGTGAAGCGCGGCATCGATCCCTTCCGGTCCGGCGAGCCGACGGGCAAGTGTGCGGGCTTTTTCACCCATAGTGATGATCTCCGGCGTGCCGAACCTTTCGGCCTCATCAAAAAACTCTTGGCCGAAGTGCGGCATCTCGGTGTCGCGATGTTTTTCATTGAAGGCGATCAATTCGGCTAGGGAACGCACGTCGCCGCCGCGTCGTTCGAGGTAGGCGTTCAAATCGGTGCGCAGCTCGATCAGCATCGCTTTGAACGACAGGCCGCCTGATTCGCGGGCGTGCGGAAGTTCGACGTTGTCGATGATCATGGCACCGGCTTCGCGCATCTTTTCCAAGGACTGCTCAAACTGCGCGAGCACCTGCGGATGCTTGCCACATTGACCTCGCAATACACCCAGGCGTGCGCCTTTGAGGGCGTCTGCACTCAGCTCGACTTTGAAGTCATCGGCCATGACCTGCATGAGCAGAGCGGAGTCGCGCACCGTGAGCGTCATCGGACCTGCGGTGTCCTGATGATGGGTGATGGGAATGATGCCTGCTCCGCTGATGAGACCGACGGTCGGTTTGAATCCCACGATGCCGCAGGCGCTGGCCGGGCTGATGATGGAGCCGTTTGTCTCCGTCCCAATCGCCGCCGGAGCCAGCCCTGCAGCTACTGCCGCGGCCGAACCCGAACTGGAGCCGCTGGCGCTGTGCGTGAGCTTGTGCGGATTGCGCGTGAGGCCGCCTCGGGCGCTCCAGCCGCTGGTGGAGTTTGGTGAGCGAATGTTCGCCCACTCACTGAGATTGGTTTTGCCAAGGATGATCGCGCCCGCCTCCCGCAGGTGCCGGACCAGCGGGGCG
This sequence comes from uncultured Prosthecobacter sp., assembly GCA_964452755.1. Taxonomy (GTDB): domain Bacteria; phylum Verrucomicrobiota; class Verrucomicrobiia; order Verrucomicrobiales; family Verrucomicrobiaceae; genus Prosthecobacter. The sequence goes on from CAYVQY010000012.1 coordinate 13,977, forward strand.
TCGCATTCCGGGCGGTGGTCCATGAGCGCGAGTGATCCCGCCGTGGTGTGCATCGCTCCGGCGGTTTCGATGTTGTCTTTGATCAGGATGGGCAGGCCGTGCAATGGGCCGGGCTGGCAGGTCGCGGCGAGGAGGTGAACGTCGGGATTCAGTTCGAGGACGGCTCGGATTCCGTTCTCCCCATTGCGGTCAAGCCGGGCGATGCGATCGAGGCAGTGCTCCACCAGCAGGGCGGGAGTGGTGGCGCCTGCACGCAAGTGTGCTGCGAGATTGTGCAGCGTGTTGAAGGCGGGCAGGGCTGCAGGCTGCTTGTGACATGCGGCGGGTATGAGCGCCAGCGCAGCGGTTTTGGTGAAGCGACGGCGGTTCATTTTGGGGCCATTTGCCCCAGAACAGCGAAAACTGCAAGGGCTGCGCATTCCCAAGCGTAGGGAAGCGCCGCACAAAAATGGAGCAAGTCCTTGCCTCCCTTTTTCGACTCGTTAGACTTCGCGGCTTTACCCGATCCGGACCATCCTCACGCTTCCATTTCTCACATGCCTCCCTCATTTCTGCAAACCAACGGAATCGCCCTCTCCATCGTTCTCTCCATTGTGGGGCTGGTGGTCGCCCTGATCTTGATTCGAAAGATCGTCAGTGCGGATGCCGGCAATGAGAAAATGCATGCCATCGCCAGTGCGATTCAGTCGGGCGCAAAGGCGTATCTCGATCGCCAGATCATGGCGGTGAGCGTGATTGCCGTGATCATTTTTGCGGCTGTGTGGTATCTGCGCGACGGCATCACGGCGGCGGGATTCGTGGTCGGTGCGGTGTGTTCGCTGGCTGCCGGCTACATCGGCATGATGATTGCGGTTCGCGCGAACGTGCGCACGGCGCAGGCCGCCTCTGTCAGCAGCCACTCGGCGCTGAAGGTGGCGTTCAACGGCGGTGCGGTGACGGGCCTGCTGGTCGTGGCGCTGGGGCTGCTCTCCGTGGGAGTCTTTTATCTGGTCGTGAAAAGCATGACCGCCGGCTCGGAGCACGCGGCGAAGCATGCGATCGACTCGCTTGTGGGTCTGGCTCTCGGCAGCTCCCTCATTAGCGTGTTCGCCCGGCTCGGCGGCGGCATTTACACCAAAGCTGCGGACGTGGGCGCTGATCTCGTCGGCAAGAACGAGCAGAATCTCAATGAGGACGATCCGCGCAATCCGGCGACCATCGCCGACAACGTGGGCGACAACGTGGGCGACTGCGCGGGCATGGCGGCGGACGTGTTTGAAACCTATGCGGTGAGCCTGATCGGCGGCGTGCTGGTGGGCCACCTGACCGTGGGCAGCGATGCGGCGGTGATTTATCCCTTCGTGCTTTGCGGGCTGGCGATCATCGCTTCCCTGATCGGCATCGGCTGGGTGAACTTTGTGAAGCAGGAAGCCACGGCGGCGCTGGTCTGCGGCGTGGCCGTTTCCGGCGTGGTGGCTGCAGGGCTGTTCTGGTGGGCCACCTCTTCGATCTTCGGCGCGACTCTCAAGATCGGCGAAATCGACGTACCGAGCGTGAACATTTTCTACTGCGCCGTGGTCGGGCTGGTCATGACGCTGCTCGTCGTGTGGATCACAAACTATTACACCAGCACGCACCACAAACCGGTCCGCATGATCGCCAAGGCCTCTGAGACCGGCCACGCCACCAACGTCATCGCAGGCATCAGCATCGGCAATCATGCCACGCTTCTGCCAGTGCTCGCCATCGCAGCCTCCATCTGGTGCTGCTTCGACCTCGCCGGGCTGTATGGCATCGCCATCGCCGTCGTGTCCATGCTCTCCCTCTCCGGCATCATCATCTCCCTCGACGCCTTCGGCCCCATCACCGACAACGCGGGCGGCATCGCTGTCATGTCCGGCCTGCCGGAAGGTGTCCGCAAGATCACCGACGAGCTCGACGCCGTGGGCAACACCATGAAGGCCGTCACCAAGGGCTACGCCATCGCCAGCGCCGGTCTGGCCGCCATGGTGCTCTTCGGCTCCTACGTCGAGGACTTGAAGGCATTTCTCACACCTGTAGGCGGAGTTGCCCCGGATATCCGCTTTGACCTGATGAATCCCGAGGTCGTGATTGGCATGTTTATCGGCGGCCTGCTGCCCTTCCTCTTCACCTCCTTCTGCATGAGCGCCGTCGGCAGCGCCGCAGGTGCGGTCGTGCTCGAAGTGCGCCGTCAGATCACCGCCAAGCCCGGCATCCTCAACGGTACAGACATTCCCGACTACGCCCAGTGCGTCGGCATCGTCACCAGTGCCGCGCTGAAGCAGATGATCGTCCCGGCGCTGCTGCCTCTCGTCTTTGTCATCGGCATGTCCTACGTGGGCATGGAGGCACTCGGCGGTGTGCTCATTGGCACCATCGTCACGGGCCTGTTCGTCGGCATTTCCATGACCAGCGCCGGTGGCGCCTGGGACAATGCGAAGAAATACATCGAGGAAGGCAACCACGGCGGGAAGGGGAGCTTCGCCCACCAATCCGCCGTCACGGGTGACACCGTGGGTGATCCCTACAAGGACACCGCTGGCCCCGCCGTGAATCCGATGATCAAGGTGGTGAACATCCTGGCCATCCTGATCATCCCGGTCGCCTTCAAGGCTGTCGTGAAGTGATCTCAATCAGCGATTGATTCCAGTCCGCGGGAAAGCACTATGCAGCTTCTCCCCTAGTGACCGCCGCCCCTGACAAAAACCTCCGCATCGCCATCACCGGTTCGCTGGTGTTGCATGGGCTGTTGTTCATGATCCTGGCGTGGATGTTTGCCGGGGAGGCGGCGCGGAAGCTGTTGCAGCAATCCATGGCACAGCCGAAGGAAAAGGAGGTCACCTTTCTCTTTCCCGAGCAGATCATGCCGGAACCGGAAATGCGCCCCCCCGAGCCGCCTCCGCCCCCGAAGAAGGAGGTTTACATCCGCACCTCGCAGAATGCGCCCGAGGCGGCGGCGCCGAAAAACGCGACTTTCATCTCCGACCGGAATACGACGGGGGCGACGATCAAGGCCCCATCTCCTGACGCTACGGAACCCCTGCCGACCATGGATGGGCTCAAACTCCCGACCATGGACTTGGCGGATCGCGACTACAAGGACGGCGAACTGAAGGATGACGCCCGAGCGAAGACTCCCGCCGGTGCGCTGGCGATGCTGCAGCCGCAGCCTCCATCACCTCCCGCTCCCGCCTCCATTTTGAAGCCGAAGGATGCCTCGCCTCCGCCGGTGCCTCAGGTTCCGCCGCCGCAGGCTGTGGCCAAGGCAGTGCCTGAATCGACTCCGTTGACCAAAATGATGGAGGAGGCCGACAAAGCGCTGGCGAAGATCGAAAAGAATCGCCTGACCATTGAGCTGAAGAAGGCGCAGGCCGCCGATGCAGCGCCGCCGGCTCCGGTGAAACCCGAGATGAAGATGCCGGAGCAGCGCGAGGTCGCCCAGGCGCCTCCTCCCACGCCGGAGCAGCCGATTCCGAAGGCCATTCCCGTCATGGAGCCTGAACCGGTGACCCGCACGACACCGAACCAGGATCCAAACGCCTTCACTCCCTTTACCCGGGTGCAGGAGACGAAGGGTACGCTTTCCAACCGTGGCAGTCAGGTATCCGTGGATGCCGAGGAGTCTCCCAAGGGGCGCTACATCCGCCAGGTCACCGGGCAGGTGGAAAAGAAGTGGCACATCTACCGGCACCTGCGTCGTGACGGTGTGACCTATGGCAGCCTGCAGATCACCTTTTACGTGAACAAGAAGGGCAAAGTTGAAGACCTCCGTGTTGTGAACGACAAGGAGTCCAATCCTGTTCTCACCGGCTTCACTCTGCAGGCGATCCGTGACGCGGAGATTCCGCCGATTCCCACCGATGTCCTGCCTTCGCTCCCGATGAATGACCAGGAGCGCCTGAAAATTGATTACAATGTCCTCATTTACTGACCTCTTCCTCACGCCCGCCCCGCTGCTGGCCGAAGCTGCCGACAAAACCGGATCATCCGGCCTCCAATACATCTACGATTTCCTGGCGACGGGCGGTTTTGTGATGGCCCTGCTCGTCATCTGCTCGATCTCCGCCATCACGGCCGCGATCCTCGCTTGGCTGCAACTGCGTGAGCACATCATTCTCCCCGGTGCTGTCACCAGTCAGTTGCGTTCGATTCCGAACTACGCGTTGAAGGGGGACATTCGACCTCTTCAGGAATTTCTGGAACAGGACGGCTCCATGCTCTCGCGTCTCGGTGCCATGGCCATCAGCGGCGCCTTCACCAGCAAGGCGGAATGCCATGCGGCGTGCGAGATCAAGGCCCGTGAGGAGATTCACAATCTGGAGCGGGGCATCCCGCTGCTGGAGGTCATGGTCACGGTGGCTCCGCTGCTCGGTCTTCTCGGCACCACTGCGGGTCTTGTCGGGATGTTCGAAGCCTTCGGCGCCGGCGGCGAGGGCGGGCCTGACACCGCTGCGGTGGCGACCGAGATCGGCGTGGCCCTGCGCTGCACCATTGCGGGTCTCTTTGTCGCGGTGCCCTCGGTGCTGCTGCACACCTATTTCGTGCGCCGTGTGGACGCACTGGCCGTGAAGGTCGAGTCCATCATGCAGGAGACCATTCAGCACTTTTACCAGCACTTCGAGGTGCAGCGTCCTTCAGCGTGATCTTGCCGAAATGAACCTGCGCCCCCGCCGCCGCCCCGTGCCGACGATTCCCATCGTGTCGCTCATCGACATCATGGTCATTCTGCTGATCTTTTTCGTCGCCACCACGACCTTTAAAAAGGACAAGATGCAGGTGAAGATCACCCTGCCGGAATCCAAGTCCCTCGGCGGCACCAGTGAGACGCCGCAGGCGCGTGTGCCGATCAGCATCACCCAGGATCAGAAGATCTTTCTCGACGGTGAATCCGTGGAGATCGACAAACTCGCCATCGCCATCACGTCGCTTAAGGAGGCGAAGCCAGGCATGAAACTCGAACTCGAGGCGGACACCACTGCGGCCCTGGGCGTCCTCGTCAAGGTCTGGGACGCGCTGCGGGAGGCGGGTTTTTCCATCAACGACGTTCCGGCCCGCATCCAGCGGGCGAATTGATACGGACGCGGTCAGAAATTAGTGGTGCCAGCAGCGGTCGTCTCGGTATCGGGAATTGCGGCATCCCGGGTTTCGACGATGACAGTCATCATCATCGTCGGCATTTGCAATTCCGTACGCAATCAGTCCGACCATGGCAACGCCGATCAGAGCGGCGGTGGGATCCACGACCTGTCGCGGCCGCCCCTGTGCGTCATAAGCAGTGGTGCAACTGCTTGCGAAACAAAGAAGGAGCGCTGCTGCAAAGAGGGATCGGTGGAGTTGCCGGTGCATGACCCGTTCTCAGACGGGGGCCGGTCGCGTAGATTCAACGCTTTGCCTTTTGGTAGCTGACGAAGGGCTCGAATTTGTAGTGCGTCGGCATGATGATGCCGCGCTTGCCGGTGATGGTCGTGGCGCTTTGATCCACCTCCCAGCCGGGATGTCCGGTCCAGGCCCACTGCCATCCTTCATGGGCGATGAAAAGTCCTCCGCGCTCGCGGCCATGGCGAAGGATGCCATCCGTCTTGAGAGGTTCGGGTGCGACGTAGTAGATGCCTTTGGGGGATTGCGCCTCGGCCACGTAAGAGCCCGCAGGCAGGATCAGGGTGCCGTTCTTGTGCGTGCACTCCACCGGAGCGGCGACGATGATCCCCGGAGTGCCTGGAGGGCAGCGGTCAAGGGACTTCGTGGCGCAAGAAACCAAACTCAGGGCGGCGGCGGCGTGAATGAACAGTCTCATCATGGTTGATCGGTGACAGTCGGGATGGTGGAGATAAGGGGATTCGAACCCCTGACCTTCTCATTGCGAACGAGACGCTCTACCAACTGAGCTATATCCCCGACTGGATACCGTGGGGCGAGTATGCCCGTCAATGAGTCGGCGGCAATCGAAAAGAAGCCAGCGGGCGCTTGTCCCAAGCTTTGCTCCGGGAGTCGGCCGCTGTAGAAACATTGCGGAGCGTGGCCGGATGGTGCGCGGTACAGGGTTCGAACCTGTGACCCCCACCATGTCAAGGTGATGCTCTACCACTGAGCTAACCGCGCGAGTTCCGGGGGCCGAGGTTATAAACGGGCAGCCCCGTTTCGGCAAACGGTTTTTAGTCGCGAATTCAGCCGCCTCATCCCGAGCTGCAAAGCTCCGCGCCTCGGCATGGGGAAGGGGGCCTTCCGTCTCCTGATCCGGGAGACGAGCTGTGCCTTGACGCCTTGCGGGCGGGGGGCATGTTCCGGAGGTGGATGCGCGGCATGATTCCGCGCTTCATTTCTCCTTTCATGAGTCACTTGCCATTCCGCCTTCGGCGCACCGTTGTTCCCGCCTGTTGCTTGTTCCTGGCCCTCGTCGGGACCTGCGGCGCCCAGGTGGTGCTCAAGGCGCAGCCGGTCATCGAAAATCCGAAGGAGGAGACGAAACCTGCGGCTCCGGTCAAGCAGGACCTTAAGGCTTCCTGGAAGACGCAGAGCGAGGCGCGGGCGCTGACGCTGAGCGTGCCGGCTCCACGCGGGCAGATTGTTGACCGCAACGGCATCCCCTTCGCGCAGAATCGCGCGGCCAATTATCTGGCGCTGGTCATGCCGTTCATGGAAGGGGCCTCCGACGAGCAGATCACGTCTTTCGCGAGGAACGCGATCGACGGCGCGAACCAGGTGCTGGGCAAGTCGTGGTCGCTGGCTGATGACAAGGTGCTCATGCACTACAAGCACCGCCGCTGGCTGCCTCTGGTGTTTTCGACGGAGGACGGACTGAATGTGGAGATCACCCCCGACATGGAGGAAAAGCTGAAGCCGGTCATGGGCAAGAGCCTCGTGCTCCAGCCCGCCTACCTGCGCCACTATCCGCAGGGGGCGACGGCGTGCCACATCATTGGCTACACGGGGAAGACGCGGCCTCTGCCGGTGGGGCCCATCGCGGACGGTGATCCTGTGTTTGAGGAAATGGAAGGAAGGGAAGGCATCGAAACCGCCTTTGACAGTGATTTGAAAGGGCAGCCCGGGATCGTGAACGTCCTGTTCAGTCCGGACGGCAAGCGTCTTTCCGAGGACGTTCGGCGCAATCCGATTCCCGGGAACAACGTGGTGTTGTCCCTCGACTACAACTTTCAAAAGTACGCCGAAAACGCCCTCAAGAAACACACCACTTCCGGAGCGATGGTGATCATGGACGTGACCAACGGCGACATCCTGGCGATGGCGAGCAATCCGGGCTTCGACCTCAATGAATTCGTGCCGGGGATCGCCAGCAAGCGCTACCAGGAGCTGCTGAAAGACCCGCGCCTGCCCCTTTTTCCTCGTTCCTTCCGCGGCGAGTATCCGCCGGCCTCCACCTTCAAGATCGTCACCGCGCTGGGGGCGCTGGAGAGTGGCAAGGTGGACGCTAAAACCTACTATGACTGCGACAAGGCGATGCAGATCGGCAACCGCGTCTTCCACAACTGGAACAAGAACGCCGAGGGTTCGATGACGGTACTGACCGCCATTAAGCGCTCCTGCAACACCTGGTTCTACCGGGCGGCGCTGGACTCTGGCGCGGACCCGATCACCAACATGGCGCTGCGGCTGGGGTTCGGCGAGCGGACGGGCATCCCGCTGAAGGCGGAGGGGGAGGGGTTCGTGCAGACGAATGCGTGGTCCGTGCAGAATCTCGGGGTGAAGATCCAGTCGGGGGACCTCGCCAACATGGCCATCGGCCAGGGCCGTGTGCTCGCAACGCCGCTGCAGGTCTGCCAGTGCATGGCCGGATTGGGGGATGGAACGCGCATCCCGCAGCCGCGTCTCGTGCTCCAGGTGCAGGATCTTTCCGACCGGGTCGTGACAGCCTACGAGCCCGCGGATCGCAAGCGGATCGATCTGAACCCCGACCACCGGCAGACGGTGATCAACGGCATGGTGGCGGTGGTCAACGGCAGCGGCGGCACGGGGCGCTCCGCCGGCATCAAGTACGCGGAAATCGCCGGCAAGACGGGCACTGCGCAGTGGAGAATCTCCAAGGATCAGAACCTGGCCTGGTTCACCGGTTTCCTGCCCGCCGGGCGGCCGATGTTCGCCTTTGCGGTCGTTTATGAGGGGGAGCCGGGGGAGACGGTGAGCGGAGGCGCCAAGGCCGCGCCGATCGTTCGCGAGGTCTTCACGAACATTTTTGAAAAGGCGCCTGCGGATGATCCGATGCTGCTGGCGGTGAAGGACGCGCCGAAAGCCGAGGTGGTGGAGGAGGAGGTTAAAGATTCTCCGTCCTCGTCAGCCGCGCCGCAAATACGCCCGCCGCCGCCGCCGGAGAAGAAAACCATCGGTGGATTTTTCAAACGGCTTTTTGGACGCGACTAACCTCGCACCCTGCGCGTAAGCCCACAGAGATGAACATTCAACTCGCCACTGTCTGCGATTTCGCCGCCGACTACAACGGCAAGCTCTGCATTCAGGGCGCTTTCGACACGCTCTGCGCCCAGGTTTTTCCCGTGGTGCATCCCCAGTGCTCCATCGCGCTGCGCGTGGTCTTCATGCCGGATGACGCCGGGAAGCACGAGTTCGTGGTGCGCTGCGTCGATCCCGACGGGAAAGAGTGCCTTCCGGCTATGCCTGCGGTCATCGACGTGGCTTTTCCGTCGTCCTTCATCCCTTTTGTGTCACGGAATCTGGTGTTCACGCTGCAGCGCCTGAAATTTGAGCGGCAGGGACTGCACCGCTGGCTCGTGCATCACGGAGACGCCGTTTTGGCAAGCATCCCGCTGCGGGTGACGCTGTTTGACGAGAGGCGGTCGGCGACCGGCCCCGCAGGTTGAGCATGATTTTCCATCCATGACCACTTCGAAACCGCAGCCACAAAAGGACGAACTGAACCCGTCGGGCACGCCGGTCCGGCAGTTGTCCATTTTCCTGCACAATCGTGTGGGTTCCCTGATGTCCCTGGTGAAGCTCCTCGCCGAGAATCACATCGACGTCCTCGGCCTGTCGCTGCAGGACACGACGGATGTGTCGCTTCTGCGGGTGGTGCCGAGTGATCCTGAAACGGCGGAGATGCTCTTCATCGAAAAAGGAATTCCGCACGCCATCTGTCCGGTGACGGTGGTGGAACTGCGTGGCGGCGACCGCTCGCTCGCCCATGCACTGGCGGCGCTGCATGTGGCGGAGGTGAACATCGACTTCAGCTATCCGCTGCTGGTGCGTCCGGATCACTGGCCGCTGCTGGCGCTGCACCTTGATGAGATGGATCTCGGTCCGAAGGTGCTCGCCAAGGCGGGCTTCAAGGTGCTGATGCAGGAGGATCTGAGTCGCTGACCTCGTCGGCCGTTGGCTCGTCCCCGGTGCGCATGAATTTCGGTGCCAGTTTCGCGATGAACTGCCGGGCATCTTCCATGGCGTTGAGTTCCGCGAGCGGATCCTCGGCTCCGACCGGCTGTTCGGAGACCGGCACATAGAAGGAGGCCATGGCCCAGCGATGCTGGATGTTGCGGAACACGGCGTCAAAGTAGGAGAGAAAGACGTGCTCGTAGTGGTCGGGACACCAGGTGCCGTCGGAGCCGATGTACCAGTAGAAATTCAGCGCCCGGGTGCGGATGCGCACTCCCGGCTGTGGCTCCGTATCGCGAAAGATGCGCATCATCATCACGGTGATCTCCCGCCCGTCCTGCAGGCGCAGCGGCATCTGCGTGCGGTCCACGATGGTCCAGCCCTGGTTCGGCAGGCAGACTTCCGGCCGGTGCAGGCTGCGTTTCTCGAAGCCGCTGAGGATCACGGTGGCCATGATCTGCCGACCTGCCGCCGAGCCATAGACCGCCCGCGTCAGGCGCACGCCTTCGTCCAGCAGGTCCTTCTCCTGCGCCGTCATGTCAAACTCGCGACCCTGGTAGTCGTCCATCTGCATGGGCAACTTTAGCACGACACCCGGATTGGAGGCATGGAACCCGGTATTCGTGGCTGCGCACAAGCCGAGGACCAGAAGAGGGAGTGCGAACGCTGCCACGAGGTGCCGGAGCGTACGGCCGGGAAGCGGTATCACGAACCACGATCCCGCCGCGATCTTACTCGCGTGTCTTTTCAGATTTGTCTTCATCTCGCGCCCTTCAAAGAGCCAGCACAGAGCAAACATGCCCGCCAGTGCGACTCCGAAGACCGCGAAGCCGGCAAAGGTGTGGTAGAGGGACATTTCCTGGTGGTCGCCGATCCGCTGGCCCACGGCGACGTCCGATCCCAACTGCAGCGTGCCGACCGCCAGCAGCAGCAGTCGAACGACATTCCCTGCCACGGCTAGCGGGATGGAGAGGGCGAAGAGCAGCAGCCGGAAGCGCGGACGCCTCAGCGCCAGGTATCCGAGCAGCGCCGAGATCATCATCAGCGCGAAGAGCGAATTGATGCCGCTACATTTGGCGTCCACATCGAGGCTGAACGCATCCCCTACCAACCTGCCGGTGGCTGGGTCTGCCGCCGACTGGAGGGCGGAGCCTTCGCTGATCGTGGGTACGCCGACCAGGTTGAGCAGGGTGGAGGCCATGGCCGCCGTGCGTGGCCGCAGGGGGGAGGCCACCGAGTCTTCGAGCGGCTGCATCGGCCAGGTGAAAAAGAGGAACAGCCACGGGAAAAACAAAGCCCGCATCCACCGGCGTCCGGCCAGGAGCAGAATCAAGCCGGCGAGGATCAACTGCACGGCCAGGAATCCGGGATAGCCGGTGTCCGCCTTGTAACCCAGCCAGTAGAAGAACAAGCCTGCCGCCAGGGGAGCGACGCCCACCCAGTCGCCCACCAGCGGCAGCGGGCGCAGGGACTCTCTCTTCAACCAGATGAGCCAGCCCACAATGCCGGGAACGAGGAGGCAGAACTGCCAGTCCTTCTGCCAACTCACCCAGCGAAACCAGCCTGCGAGGATGCTCTCGCGGCGGTTGAAGAACCAGTGCTGGTAAGGCCAGACGAGGAACAGGATCACAAGCACCGCCGGAATGCCGTAAAGCAGCGCCAGCCGGAGCGCAGACGGGGCGCCGGCCACGGCAACCTCCTCCGGCGGGACGACGGTGCCTGTTTGGGAAGATGGAGTTTCGGTTGCCATGGTCCTGTTTGACGGGCAAATGCTGCCCTTGTTTGTTCACCGTGGCAACCGACATCCGGCAACATCTAAGACCCCTTTTCATGGCAGACGACACATCAAGCAAAAGATCCCGACTTCTCGACAAGGTCCAGGATGTGGAGCCTTCCGCTGCAAAGGCCATCTGGATGGAGCCGCCCGAGCAGGCCGTTGAGAAGCTGGAGTCCGCCGGGGATGCCTGGCTGCCGCGCGCACACGCTTCCAACATGCGTCATGCCCATCTGACCACGCGTCATCTCGTGATGTCCATTTTGACTTCAGTGGTCATTGGGTGCGCGGTCTTTTTCCTGGCGCAGGAATTTGCCCAAAAGGAGATCGAAGCGCGTCTGGCCGGCGGAGCACCGGTGCCACCGGCTCCCGTAGCGGACAACAAGGAGGAGGCGAAGGCGCTGGCGGAAGCTTCGGAGCAGATCGCCGCGCTGCAGAAGCAGCTGGATGTGCTCAGGCGCGAGCAACTTCTGACAAAGCAGACCACGCGCGAGTCTCTGGAGCGCATCTCGGGCGTGCTGAAGGATCCGAAGCTCGCCCCGGCACCTGTCGCACCGGTGTCCGGAGCAGCGGGAGAGTCTCGGATCGCCGATGCCGCGCCCTCGATCACACCCACGCAGGCCGAGTTCATCTTCCTGAAGGAGCGCAACCGCCTCACCCAGTATGCCGACGAGGCCATCGCGACGGGCATGCGTGAGCCCTTGCAGGCGCTGGTCGAAGCCATGGTCGATCCCGATTCGAAACAGATTCAGGAGGCGGCCAAAGCCGAGTACCTCCGGGCCGTGCGGTCCATCGAGTTCATTCCCAGGGATGACCCCGGCTACCGCCTGCCCGTGACCGAGCTCTTCAAGGGCGTTCGCGAAGAGGCCGATGTGAAACCCGGCGAGTTGCTGGCGCTGCTGGCGGACCACAAGCAGCCATGGCAGCTCCGGGTGCGCGTCTGCTTCCTGCTGCTCGGCAGCGAAGCTCCCGAGACGAACGCCAAACTCATCCAGGCCATCAAGGAGGATCCCTCCCTCGAAGTCGCCAAGCATGCGCAGATCGCGCTTGAACAGCGCATCAAACGCCGCTTTCGCATCTTCGACATCCCCGCCATCGACGCATGGTGGCAGTCGCAGGGCAAATAAGCCGCCACATCCTTTTCCCAGCCAATTTCCCGATGAAAGCCCTTTTCCTCACCAACGAATACCCCCCCCACATCTACGGCGGCGCCGGCGTCCACGTCGAGTATCTCTCCCGCGAGCTGGCCAAGCTGATCGAAATCGACGTGCGCTGCTTTGGCGACCAGGACAGCGAGTCGGAAAATCTTCGGGTGAAGGGCTACAGCCTCGACACCACGGGCTGGGACAGCCCGCTGAATCTCAAGTCCGTCTTTGGCGCCCTGCAGCGCTGCCTCGACTTCAACACCAGCGGGATCGACGCCAGCCTCGTGCATCTGCACACTTGGTACGCGCACTTCGGCGGCATCCTGGCAAAGCTCAACTACGGCGTGCCGATGGTGCTGACCGTTCACTCCCTGGAGCCGCTGCGCCCATGGAAGCGGGAGCAGCTCGGCCACGGCTATGACTTCACCGTTTGGCTTGAAAACACCGCGCTGCGCATGGCGGACGCGGTGATCGCGGTCTCGGAGGAGACCAAGAACGATCTGCTGCGCCTCTTTGACCTCGATCCGCACAAGCTCCACGTCATCCACAACGGCATCGACCTAGACGAGTATCAAAAGGTCGAAGCACCCGAAGTGCTGCGCAAGCACGGTGTCGATCCCGGCCAGCCCTATGTTCTCTTCGTCGGCCGCATCACGCGCCAGAAGGGCATCATCCATCTCGTCCGCGCCATCGAGCATTTTGCGCCGGGCTTCCAGGTCGTGTTGTGCGCCGGTGCGCCGGACACCGTCGAGATCAAGGAGGAGATGGAGGCCGCCGTGGCCGAGGCCGGCAAGAAGCGCCCCGGCATTGTCTGGATTCAGTCCATGCTGCCGGTGGAGGAAAAAATCGCCATGTACTCGCATGCCGACGTCTTCGTCTGCCCGTCCATCTACGAACCCTTCGGCATCATCAATCTCGAAGCGATGGCCTGCGAGACCGCCGTGGTCGCCAGCGCCGTCGGCGGCATCAAGGAGGTCGTTGTCGAAGGTGAAACGGGCTGCCTCGTGTCCATCGAGCAGCAGACCGAGAGTCCGTTCGAGGCCGTGCATCCGGACAAATTCGCACGGGATCTGGCTGCGGCGGTCAACAAGCTGATGGCCGATCCCGAACTGCGCAGGAACATGGCGCTGGCGGGGAGGAAGCGTGCCGAGGACCACTTCAGTTGGAAGTCCATCGCCCGGAAGACCCTGGCGCTCTACAAGACGCTCGCCGTCTGATCCCTCTACTTCTGGTAGATGGGCAGGAAATGGTGATGCACGGACAGGCTCAGCAGGGCCAGTGACGTGGCGTAAACGGCGCCCGCGCTCTTTTCATTGCCATTGCGCGGGTACCAGCTCCCATCTTCGGACTGGGAGCCGATGAGCGTCTGCTCGGTCTTCTGCCGGGCCACGGCGGCGTGATCACCGCCGCGCTGGTACATGCCCTGGGCGTAGTAGTAACAGCCGTAAAAGAACCATGGTTCGTTGATTTCGGGAGGGGATTTCAGCAGCCAGTTCGCCGAGCCGACGACTTCAGGGGTCTCATACTGGCCGCAGACCTGTAGGGAGAGCAGTCCCGCAGCCGTCGTCGAAAAAGTCTGCCTGCCGCCGTAGGGCTCGTAGCTGAAGGCTGCGGCGTCACTGCGCGGGATGCCGTTCGCGTCCCGCTCCACGCGGTAGCTGCGCTTGATGTAGGCCACGGCGTTGTCGATGGCCTCCTTTGGCACATCAAAGCCGGCGTTCTTCGCCGCCCGCAGGGACATCACCTGCCAGACGCTGACGGAGATGTCGCTGTCGCTCGAGCTTGGCTCGTAGCGCCAGCCTCCGCGATTGGCTTCACTCTTGGGCACCTGCTGGGACCGCAGAATGAGCTGCACCGCTCCCTTGAGCATGCCTTGCATGCGCTTGTCCGTCGCGTCATCGGGCGCATGGCCGATCATTTCCGCCAGCATCAGCGTGATGATGCCGTGCCCGTACATCCGAGAGCGGTCGCTGCGTCCCAGGTAGCCGTTTTCATCCGGCTCGATGCCTTCCACGACGTAGCGCAGCGCGCGTCCGCAGGCTTTCCCTTCGGGCGTGGGATCGTTCGGCATGTGGCCGACGGAGGCCAGGCCCATCAGCGCCAGGGAGGTCATCGCGGCGCTGTGGGAGGGCAGATCCCCGCGTTTCGGCTTGGAGTCCGATTTCTCGTCAACGATGAAGCCGGCCGTCTTCTGCTGGCGGATCAGCCATGCCACCGCCTTGTCCACGGCAGCCTTCACCTGTGGGGATATCAATTCCTGTCCCGGCACCTGGGCGGGAAGAGAGACGAGGGAAACAAAGAAAAGCAGCAGGCAGACGCGCATGGAATTCACAACGTTGGGGAGGGGACTCATCGTGCGTTCATCCACGGGATTTGCGGTTCGTTCCGCAGGGCTTTCCAATTGTTGAACGCCAGCATTCCGAAGACCAGCAGCGCAAACAGCCCGCCGCCGACGCGCGTGTAAACGTCCACCTGAAGCAGGCTTAATACGCCATTTTGCAGTCCGAGCCAGAGGCCGTCCTGAAACGCCAGCAGTGCCAGGGCGGCGGCACAGGCGAGGCTGATTTTTATGGCTGTTCTTTGTTCGCCGCGTCCGAGCACGGCCGCGCACAGGCGGCCTCCATCCAGGGGAATGATGGGAATAAGATTGAGCAGGGCCCAGAAGAGGCTCACCGCCGTGAAGCTGTCCAGCATCTGATGCAGCCAGAGTGATGGCGGCCGCCAGACGGTGATCGTCCAGCCTGCGGCAAGTCCGGCGAGAATCTGTAGCGCCGGTCCCGCCGCCGTGATCATCACATCTTCGCGCCGGGTCAGGTGCCGGCTCCCCTGGGCCAGACCGCCAAACGCGTAGAGGACGATGCCCACCCTGCGGTCGCCAAAATTCCGCATCGTCAGCGCATGACCCAGTTCGTGAATCAAAATCGAAAGCAGCACCGCGACCATCCACGCCAGCAGGCCGCGCAACTGCCCTGGGGAGCTGGCGCCCAGGGCTCCGCCCATCAGTGCGGTGTTCAGCCAGAACATCCAGTGGATCAAAATGGGGAAACCGAAAAGTGTAAAGCGAAGCATGGGCTGGATGGAGTGATATGGCGAATTCGGTTCGGGTGGTCCGAATGTCAACGCGCAAGCTGCCCCGCTTGTGCGGGCGCTTTATGGAATGCCGCCGCCATTTGCTTCTGGACTTGCCGCGTTATTTTCGATTAAAACCGCCTCAGTTCACAGCCATTCAAATGAAACGCATCCCCGTCTCCTCCCGTCGTCAGTTCATCGGCCGCACCGCCGCCGCCATCGGTTTTCCCACCATCATTCCGGCCAGCGTGCTCGGCCAGAACGCCCCCTCCAACAAGATCACCATGGCCGTCCTCGGCTGGGGAATGATGGGGCCGGGAAACACGGCCAAATTTCTCCAGGAGCAGGACTGCCAGATCGTCGCCGCCTGCGACATCGACAAGCGCAACCTCGAAAAGGCCCTCAACACCGTCAACGGCGCCTACAAGAACAAGGACTGCAAAGGCTACCACGACTATCGCGAAGTCATGGCCCGCAAGGACATCGACACCGTCATGCTGGCCCTGCCGGACAACTGGCACGCCCTCACCTCCATCGAAGCCGCGAAGAACGGCAAGGACATCTACGGCGAGAAGCCGCTCGCACGCACCATCGCCGAGCAGCAGGCCATCGTGAGAGCCGTGCAAAAGCACGGACGCATCTGGCAGACCGGCTCCTGGCAGCGCAGCGAGGACAATTTCCGCATCGGCGCTGAAATCGTCCGCAACGGTCTCATCGGCAAGCTCAAGGAGGTCCATGTCGGCCTGCCGGATGGCCACAACGACTTTGCCAAGACCGGCGACAAGCGCAGCGTCACTCCACCGCCCGCCGAGCTCGACTACGAGATGTGGATCGGTCCCGCGGCGATGCAGGACTACATCGAGTGCCGCATTCACAAAAACTGGCGCTGGGACTACAACATCGGCGGCGGTCAGCTCCTCGATTGGATCGGCCACCACTGCGACATCGCCCACTGGGGCATGGGCATGGACGGTGGCGGGCCGACGGAGGTCAGCCCGATCCAGGTGGACATGCCGCCGCGCACCGACATCTGGAACACCGCCACCAAGTATCGCGCCGAGGCGAAGTATGCCGGAGACATTACCATGACCATCGCCGGTGGTCACAAGGACATCGATAAAGGCACCAAGTGGATCGGCACGGACGGCTGGGTCTATGTGAACCGCGGCGCTTACGACTGCTCCAATCCCGCCTTCAAACAGATCATCAAGAAACGCGAAGGCGACAAGATCGTCGAAGCCGCCAAAGCGCCAAAGCTTGGCGATGACGTGATCAAGACCCGACTCTACGAGACACCGGGCCATCACCGCAACTTCCTGGACTGCGTGAAGAGCCGCCAGCCCACCGTCACCCCCGTCGAAACCGCCCACCGCAGCGCCGTGCCCGGCCACCTCGCCCTCATTTCATTCCTCACCAACCGCTCCATCAAATGGGATCCGGCCAAGGAAGAGATCATTGGAGACGCCGACGCCGCCAAACTCCTCGGTCGCGAGTATCGCGGTCCGTGGAAGCTGGAGGCGTGATCTTCCGCTTCACAGCGGCGACCACTCGGAAAAGACGACCGCCTGCCCGCGTCGGACGCCGTCTTCATCGCGCACGGTCCACACCGTTGCGCGATGGATTTTAAACCGCCTGCCTTGCGTGGTGATGCGGATGCCCGCGTAATCGTCGATGAAGCCGTCTGCCGTCACGCGGGCGAGCATGGCGGCACGCTCCTCCCGCCGGACCGGCTCCGCCGTGAAGCGGGAGGGCATCGCGGTGAAGGCCGGCCAGTCCGTCTCCCACAGCTCCAGTGCGCGGTGATTGCCATAGTTGAACACAGGATCTTCCTCCGTGCCGTGGGAGGCGATCACGACATCCGCATTCCAGAACGCCGCGCAGAGGGCGCTGCCGTCGAGCTCCCTCCAGCCCGCATCACCCAAGGGCCGACCGGTCACGCGCAGGTGACTGTCCCGCAAAAGGCGGAGGTGGGCGGCGATGCGTTCATTGCAGGCGAAGGGAGGCGGGGACTCGATCATCGTGGAATGAATGCGAAATCGAACGGCTTCGTCGAGGCGTCAAGATTGGAATGCATGCCTCTGGATTCGAAGTTCGGGCTTCAGCCCGTTCCTCGACTCACCAAGTCACCCAGAACGGGCTGCTGCGGAGCCGCGAAGCGAACCCCAAACCACAAGCACGCTAACCCTTCAGCGTCATCAAATACGCGAGCAAGTCGGCCACCTGCTGATCCTGCAACGCGTCGAGCAGGCCTTCGGGCATCAATGACCGGCGGATGTACTTCGTGCTGCGGATGTCCTTCTTGTCGATGCGGCGGTCGGGCAGGCCGGGCTGGCGGACGACGGTGGCGTCCTTGTCCTCGCTGACGAAGAAGGCGTCGATGAGATCGCCATTTTTCATCTCGACGCGGAAGATGCGGTAGCCGGGCTCCATGGCGGCGTTCGGCGTGAGGATGTTGCGCAGCACGGCCTCCAGGCCCATCGCTCCCGCTCCGGAGAGGTTCGGGCCGATCTGGCCGCCTGCGTTGCCGATCTGATGGCAGGCGATGCACAGGGCGCTGAGCACCTTGCCGTTGGCGGCGTCGCCCTTCGGCGCGAGGGCGCTGTATTGGGCGAACTTGGAGTCGAGCGCCTTCGCCTGCTCCTCGGTGAGCAGCGGCGGTGTGTCGATGGTCTTGGCGATGCGGGCACCTTTGCCCGGCTTACCCCATTGGGAATCGTAGCGTGTCATGCCTTCGGCGGATTCGAGGATGCGGTCGAAGTTGGCGCGGATTTCCCGTGGTGTACGTGCGTGGTTCCAGACGCGAAACTCGGTCATGGCACCTTCGGTGCCGCCTTTGGGTCCGCTCCAGCCGATTCGGCAGTTTTCCCATTTGAGTGGCGCGGGCTTGCTGGAGGTGGCGTCGAGTTCGCCGTTTTGGTAAATGCGGATGATGCCCTTCGCGTCGCGCGTGATGGCGATGTGCGTCCACAAGTCGGGCGTCATCGGTTTGGTGGCGACGGCGACGTCCCGCAGCTCAGGGCCGGCGAAGACGCGGAACTTGGAACCGAAGAAGTTCATCTCAGGGCCTCCGGGTGCGCCGAGAATGTCGTCCTGGTTGCCGATGTTCGGTGCGAGGCGGACCCAGGTCTCGACGGTGAAGGGTCCGTCCAGAGTGATCTTCGCATCCACCCACGCGGTTTCCTGGCCGTCGAGTAGCAAGACTTCGCGGAAGATGCCGCCGAGCTGCTGCTGGAGTTTTTCGAGAGCGGGATCATCGCCGAGCACGGTGGCGAGCCGCTCGACAGTGGGGCCATCGAGATCACTTTGCGGCAGCGTCTTGTCGAGCAAGGCGGTGACGATGGTCTTGGCTCCGGCTTTCGTGCTGGAAACGGTGTTCAGCGCCGCCTTGCGCTGGCCGGGCGTGAGTTCTGGATACAGCGTGAGCAGGCGCGCCGTGGCATCGGGCGCACGGGATGCGGCGAGGGCTTCGAGTGCGGCATCGCGGGTGAGGGGATCGGGATCGGACTTCGCGAGTGTGGCAAAGAGTTCGGCTTCGCCGCTGCGGAGATCGCGGAGGGTGTTCAACAAGGAGTGACGGCTTCCAGCCGTCTCAGATGATGGCTGGAAACCATCACTCCTTGGTTTGAGCATCGCCACGAGTTCGTCTTCCAAACTCGTGAGTTGGAAGCCGCCGATGAGTTGCAACGCGAGCTGGGGCGACGTGCCGAGCATTGCTTGGGCCGCGTCCGTGAGCAGCGGGGCGATCTTCGCGGCATCGAGCGCCGTGCGCCGGGCGAGGAGCTTTTCGGCGACGGCGGCGCGGGACTTTTCGTTCGTGAGGAGTGTTTGGAGAGCCTCGCCGACGCCGGGCTCGTCAGGGAACTGGGCGAGACGGAGGAGTTCTTCGTCATTCGGTGCGCGGTCGAGCTGCGGGAGCAGTTTCGCGACACGCGAGGCGCTGGCCTTCGGCTCCAACGCGAGTGAGGCGAGCACGCGGGCCTCGACGGGCAGCTTCGCGGCGGCTTCGGAGTCGAGGAACTTTGCGACGACCTCCGGATGACGCTCCAGAAACATGCGAACGAGGAAACGCTCGAACTCGCGGTCGTAGGCCTCGCGTGCCGGGACTTGGGCAGGGCTGCGGGAGGATTGAATGGTGGGGCCGTTGGGGAGGCTGGGTTTGGCGAAGGTGATCAGTTTGGAAACGGATTCCTGATCGGACAGCGCGCGTCCGATTGAGAGAATCTCGTCCTTCGCACCGCCGTTGCGATACTCCTGAGTGCTCCAATGCTCTGCACGCTTCAAACTCTCTAGGTCGCGATCGGCGAGGGTCTGCCAGGCGAGATGCGCTCTGCCGACGGGCTCCGTGCCGAGCAGGGCGATGAGTTCATCGGTGTTGAGTTTGGTGAAGTCAGGGACTTCACCTTTCGCGGCTTTCGGCTTCACACGCCAGATGCGGCCGCGCGTCTTGTCACGGTCGGGATGCGCTCTTGGCACCTCGTTGTGGGAGATGATCTTGTTGTACCAATCGACGATGTAGATGCAGCCGTCGGGGCCGTTGGTGAGGGCGACGGGTCGGAAGAAGGGATCGTCGCAGGTGATGAGGTCGGGGAGCTGGGCGAGCTTCCAATACGCGCCGTCGCGATGCATGGCGAGGGTTTGAATCTTCGAGATGATGGGATTGGCGACGGCCATCGAATAGGTGGATGGCGCAGAGTTGCCTTGTTGCTGTGCAACAAGGGCTCCCTGTTCCGCAGGAACAGGGCTGCTTTTCAGTGGTCCGGACTCGATGAGCGCGAGGCCGCTCAAGCCCGTGCCGCCCATGCGGAATTCGGCGGCGGGTGGGAAATCGGGTTGGTAGCTCTTCTTCAACGCGGCCATGCCGCCGGGGTAGTAGGCGTATTCGTGGAAGGGCATGACGGGGTAGCCGTAGTCGTTCGCTTCCTGGATGAAGGTCTCGCCTTCGCCGGTGATGACGAGGCCCCAGATGTTGTTCGGACCGGTGCTGGTGACCTCAAAATCGCTGCCATCGGGCCGCATGCGGGCCATGCTGCACTTCGGCCAATCGACGACGACATCGCTGCCGGGTTTGCGGACTTTGCTGTTGTTGAAAAGGCCCTGTGCCATCCAGATCCAGCCGCCGGGCGCACGCGTGAACTGATGCGGAAAGAGGTGGCTGTCCTGCACGCCGAAGCCGGTGAGGATGACCTCAAAGGAGTCCGCCTTGTCGTCGCCATTCGTGTCTTTGTAGAGCTTCAAATCGTGGCCGTGCTGCACGTAGCAGGTGTCACCGGCGCCCCAGGGCAGGATGCCGAGCGGGATGGCGAGACCGTCGGCGAAGACGGTTGGATTCCTGAGTCCACCCGCGGGAATCTTTCCATTCAAAGACTCCCGCGGATAGACGAGCACCTTGTCCTTGCCGTGGGCCTTGTATGCTGCCTCGGCGGCGGCGGGGTTTTCATTGGCATCAATGGGATACTCCAGCGCGGTCTGCGTCCACATGCGGCCGCGCTGGTCAAAATAGACGCTGACGAATTTGCCGAGGCCTTCGCTTTCCTGCACGACGAGCTCGATTTCGTAGCCTTCGGGCAGTTTGAACTTCTTGAGCTGTTCCTGCGCGGTCAAAGCGGTGCCCTGGATGTTGTTGTAGCTGATGTCGCGCTTCGGCTTCGCGGCATCGGCCTGCGGTTTCGGCGGCAGTTTGGCCTTCATGCCTTCGAGGCCGCCAATGCTCTTCCACGTGGGCGCACCGGGCGTGGCGGGCAGCTCTTCGATGGTGACATCTTTGACCTGCACGAGGCAGACGCCGCCGCTGTGCACCTGCGGGGCGATGTGGCCGTCGAGTGCGATGTTCGGATCGGTCTCGGTGTAGTCCATGCAGTGGACGCCATTGATCCAGGTCTGGATGCGCGGTCCTTCGGCGCGGATACGGTATTCGTTCCAGCCGAAGACGTCGATGGCCTTGTCGAGCTCGGCCTGCTGCTCGGGCGTGGGTGCCCAGATGACCTTGTTCCGGCGGTGCTCGTCGTAGATTTTGCCGAACCAGCCTGCGCCGCAATCGACCTGGTAACCGCTCATGGCGGTGCCTTCCCGCACGCTGCGGATTTGGATGCCGCTGTTGAGCATGCCGGTCTTCGGATCGCCACTGACCTTGATTTTGAGCTTCAGCTCGAAGTTTTGAAATGACTTCTTCGTGCTGATGAAGTCGTTCTTTTTGATCTTCTCCGTCGTGGAGCCGCCGGTTATGATACCGTCTTCCACACGCCACATGGCGGGATCAAAGTCCCAGCCGTCGAGCGTTTTGCCGTCGAAGAGAGGCACTGGCTCGGCGTGGATGGCTGTGAAGAGCAATGGGCTGAGAGCGAAGATGAGGGCGATGCGCATGGCGTAAATACGGAGGTGATGTGGCAGGCTAGCAGGATCGCATGCACGGTGTCATGCCTGAAATGCACCTGTGCGTGACAGCGGTGACGAAAGGCGATTAAATGCCCTTATGAATTCCGGCGCTGATTTGCACGAAACCACCATCGACGGCCCCAAGACGCGGCGATGGGTGGTGGAGGCGCGGGAGTGCGTGGAGATGACGATCCACCGCATCGCCCGCTTTGGAATGGACGAGGCGCTGCCGCCCTACCGCCGAGTGCGGATGAAGCCGGAGGGCAGTTTTGTGCTCGCCTGCGTGAGCGGCGAGGGCTCGATCCTGCTCGACGGACGCTGGCAGCGGGTGAGGCCGGGCATGGTCTGCCTGGCTCCGCCTCGAGTGCTGAACGCTTTCGGGGCAAAAGGCCGCGAGCGCTGGTGCTTCGCGTGGATTCGCTACGACGAGCCGAGTTTTGTCACGCCCGTGGTCGGTGCGGCGTCGCCGGTGATGCCGACGGCGCACGCCGACGAGATTGCACGCATCATCGCCGGAGTGCGTGCCGAGTGGGAAGGGGAGCGCGAGGCGCGAATGCTGCACCACTGGCTTGAACTGCTGCACGCGACGATCCGCCGCATCGCTCAGCCATGGCGGAGCAAGGAGCCGCGGGTGGCCAAGTTGTGGGCGGATGTCGAACAGGATCTGATGCGCGACTGGACGCTCGTCGAGCTGGCGCATCGCAGTCATTGCAGCCCGGAGCATCTGCGGCGGCTGTGTTTGAAGGAGCTGGGCCGCAGCCCGATGCAGCACCTCACCTGTCTGCGCATGGAGCAGGCACGGCGTTTCCTGGAGACGGAGAACGACAAACTCGAAGTCGTGGCCGCGAATGTCGGCTACGCGAACGCGGCGATCTTTTCCCGCGTGTTCAAGCGCTGGGTCGGCGTGGCACCGGGAGAGTATCGGGGAAGGCAATGACGAAACCAGAATGAGGAATGACGAAGGTCGAGATGCCGGACATTCGTGGTTTTTAATCCGTGGTCCTTAAACCCGACGCGCTGATTGATCTCGACAGTCACCCTGTCAGCACGGAATGGCTGTAGATATTCATGGAAACCCCAATGCCATCCGTCAAAGCGCGGCCACGCTACCTGGTGCTGCGGTTCATGGTGGCTCTGGTGCTGGCGATGAGCGTTCATCTCCTGCTGATCGGCTTTTTGGCGATCGTGGTGGAGATGGGTGCGCCTTCACCGCCGGCTGAGATCATGGCGCTGACGGAGGTCGGGCCGCCCGCGCAGGATGCAAAGGTGTCGAAGCTGATGCCGGCGTCGGCAGATTCCATGGCCGTGCCACCACCGGCCTCGATTCTGGATTTCTCAACCCGGGGAACGATGACGCTGCCGCCGATCACCGACAGGGTGCCTTCGCCCACGATGACGCTGGGTGCGGCGCGGGCGGTCTTCAGCGGCGGTGGCGGCATGGGCGTGCCTGCGGCGATGAAAAATCGTTTCAGTTCCGACATGCGTTTAAACTTGCTGATGAAGACGGGCGGACTCCCTGGTGCTGAGGATGCAGTGCAGCGGGCGCTGCACTGGCTGGTGAGCGTGCAGAATGCGGACGGCTCCTGGGGCAGGACCTACAAGGGTGCGATGACGGGCCTCGCCGTGCTCTGCTTTCTCGGTCATGGCGAGACGCCGGAGTCCGCCGCTTACGGTCGCGTGGTGCGGCGTGGCGTCGGGTTTCTGACGCTGCTGTCCGCAAAGAATGCGGGGATGATGACGGTGGTGCCGCGCACGAATCCCGCCTGCTACGAGCACGGGATCGCCACGTATGCGTTGGGAGAGGTTTACGCCTTGGCGCGGTTTGGTCAGAAGGACCTCGGGCCGGTGGCGGAGGCCTTTGACCGTGGTGTCCGGATCATCCTGGAAGGGCAAACGGAAGACGGCGGATGGTTGTACAATTATCATCAGGGAACGGGCGGAGATGTGTCAGTCACGGGCTGGCAGTATCAGGCGCTGAAGGCGGCCAGGCAGACGCGCCTGCGCTTCCCGACGCTCGAAGCACAGATTCGGAAGACCGAGCGTTTCCTGCTGCGCATGCGCGGCCCGAGGGGCGGCTTCGGCTACCAGGAGCCGGCTGATAAGGCGTCCCTCACAGGTGCCGGCGTTCTCGGGCTGCAGATGTTTGATCACGAGGAGCACCGCCTGGCGATCATCGCAGGACTTCAGGTCGTCCTTGAATCCTACGGGAAAAAGAGATGGGCCGGAGCCGATGTGTACGCCTGGTATTACAACACGCAGGCGGCTTTCAATTTCGGCGGCGCGGCCTGGGATCGCTGGAATGCCATTTTTCAAAAGGAAGTGCTGGAGAACCAGCAACCGGACGGCCACTGGCATCATGCTTCCGCACGGAAGGCCAAGAATGATTCCGACATCTTCTGCACGACGCTTTGCACGCTGATGCTGGAGGTGTTCTACCGTTATCAGCCGCCGACCACCCGCTAGGATCAGCCGGTGGTGCGCAATCCAGAAGCGATGGCGTTGATGGAGATCAGGAGATCGGAGATCATGGCATCCGCGGCTTCCGTCTTTTCGGCGGCGACGAGCGCCCGCCAGTCCCGCAGCAGGGCGATCTGCTGCTGGTGGAGCACTTTGAGCGGTTCTTCGCGAATGTTCAGCGTGTAGGCGAGGCGTGGACGGCGCCCTTCAAAAGTACCGTGGAAGAGGTCGTCGATGATGCTGCGCGTGGTCTCGTATTCGGTGAGGATGGTGTTCAGGAAGCGGTCCCGCACGGCGGCGTCCTCCACGAGGTCCGCATAGGCGCGCATGAGGCCGGTGTTGGCGCTGACGAGGGAGCTTTCGATGTTCGTGAGCACGTAACGCAGGAAGGGGGAGCCGGGGATCGCGGCGGCCAGGGTCTCGTAGCTTTCGGGGGCGTCGGCTTTGAGTTTGGCCAAGGCGCTGCCCGCACCGAACCAGCCGGGGAGGTAAAAGCGCGACTGCGTCCACGAAAACACCCAGGGAATGGCGCGGAGATCGTCGAGCGAAGCCTGACCGGTGCGGCGGGCGGGTCGGGAGCCGATGCGGGAGTTTTCCAGCGCGTCGATCGGCGTGGCCTGGCGGTAGAACTTCATGAAGTCCGGGGCCTGCAGCAGGGCGCGGTAGGCATCCCGGCTGTCGGCGGCGAGCTTGTCGAAAAGCGGTTCGAGCGCGGGGTGCGCGCGCGATTCGGTGCTGCGATGGCGCGCCGTGGCTGCGGTGGCGGAGGCGATGAGCAGCTCTGAATTGTAAACGGCGGAGCTGATGTGCGCGTACTTCTGCGCGATGGTTTCCCCCTGCTCGGTCATGCGCATGCCGCCGCTGAGGGAACCGTGGGGCAGCGCCTCCATGAACCAGTGGGTGGGGCCAGCGCCGCGGCCGACCGTGCCGCCCCGGCCGTGGAAGAAGATGGGGCGGATGCCGTGGCGGTGGATCGTTTCCGAAAGCTCCCGCTGCGCCCGGTGCAGGGCGCACTGGCTGGCCACGATGCCGCAGTCTTTGTTCGAGTCGGAGTAGCCGACCATCATCTGAAACACGGGCGTGCCGCCGCTGCTCTGCGCCTTCAGGCTGCGCTGCGTGACGGGGTGGGAGAGGAAGGCCTCGACGATGCCGGGACCGGCTTCGAGGTCTCCCATCGTTTCAAACAAGGGCACGACGGGCAGCGGGCAGACCAGCCCCTCGGCGGTCCATTCCATCAGTCCGGCCTCACGGGCCAGGAGGTAAACGATGAGCAGATCCTCCACGCAGCGCGTCATCGAGACAATGAGCGAGCCCAGGCCGGCACGGCCATGCTGGGCGCGATGATCCGCCAGCACGCGGTGGCAGGCCAGGACGGTGTCGGCCTCCGGCCCGGCGGAGATGCCGGGAGAAAGGAAGGGGCGGGGGGAGGCGAGTTCGCGGTCGAGCAGAGCGCGTTTATCCTCGATGCTCCATTCGATGAAGGAGCCGGAATCCAGCACTCCGGCGGCGCGGAGGAGCTGATCAATGGCTTTCTCGTGAAAGGCCGAGTTTTGCCGCACATCGAGCGCGGCGGAGTGGAAACCGAAAGCGCTGAGAGTGCGGCGCAGCGGGACGATCTGCTCTTCGACGACAGCGGAGTCGCCGACATCCAGCAGCGTCTGCGCCAGCGTGTCGATGTCGGCCCGCAGGTCTTCCGGCTTCCGGTAGGCGGCCGGGGATCCTGGGGTGTCGATGGCCAGCATCACCTTGGCGCGCATCAGATACACGGCGGCACGCCACGGCTCCTCTTTGTTGCGTTCCAGAATGTAGGTGATGTCCACCTGAGGTTCGTTTTGTAGCTGGGCGGTCAGCGTGGCGATCAGCTCCGTGAGCTTCGGCGGTGTCGTTTGAAACAGGGAACTCAGCGGCAGGTGAAAAGCCAGAGACTCCAGGGCGCGGCGCTGCACGCGCAGGGCATTCCTGCGCATGGTCTGAAGGGCGTGGCGGGTCACGTCGGCGGTCACGAAAGGGTGGCCGTCGCGGTCGCCGCCGATCCAGGAGCCGAAACGGAGCAGGGGAGGCAGCTCGTCGATCTGCGCCGCGTCATATCCGGCCGCCTGCCAGGCCTCCCGCAGGTGGGTGTGGGCGCGGGCCAGTGCCTCGGGGAAGACATCGCGCAGGTAGTAGAGCGCGTTTTGCAGCTCCGCCTCGATGCTGGGCCGGGTCACGTGGATCTCGCCCGTGCGCCAGAGGTTTTCGAGCTGGGTGCGGAGCTGGCTCTGCAGGCGGGCCTGCTCACGCGGTGTGTAGGCCGGGTTTTCATGCCGGTTCATGAGGCTGTAAATCTCGCGGTGCAGCTCGCGCACGGTTTCCCGCTTCGCCTCGGTGGGATGAGCGGTGAGCACCGGCTCGACGCAGACGTCCTGGAGCGCGGCGAGGATGTCGGCCTGGTTGAGCCCCAGCTTTTGCAGGTGCTTCAGGTTGTCCGGCCAGAGTCCCTTTTCGGACTCGGGACCATGCTTTTTCTCGCGCAGGCGGCGGATCTGGGAGGCTGCCCGTTCCTCCACGACGTTGAGGAGCTGGAAGGCGATGGAGTACGCCTGGCCGAGGGAGCGGCTGGTCTTCTTGGGGGCTCCCGAGCCGACCCAGGGCAGGCAGTCGGCCAGGTCGGGTTCGCCGAGCTGCTTCAGCACGGTGGCGAAGGCATTCATCAGAAAACGCAGATCGTCTTCGAGAATCTGAAAACCGTGCTGGCGAAGGTTGGGGGGCGGAGTTTCGGACATGGCTGGATGAGGGGTCTGGCTAAGCAGGATTGGTGCCTGATTGGACGATGAGGAACGCACGATGCCGAATGTTCACGGTCAGAACAAACTTCAAGCGGTAACGGGCCGAATCCCGGTGCGGGCGGGGCGTCACAACGTCGCCGTGCTGAGAACGATGTCTTCGCCCAGACCTGGAAGGGCGGCGAGGGTTTTTGCCGGAGTGTCACGCATGGCGGGAACTTTCAGTCCGTCCCGGCTCACGGCGTTGAGCATGTTGTCCAGGGCGCGTCCGAAGGCGTCGATGGCGGCGCATTCTTCTTCCCGGTTGTGAGTCAAGCCGTTGAGCTGCGCGACATGCTCATAGCGGCACATCCATTCGTCGGCCCGGATGCGGTAGCGGTCGATCACCGGGCGCATGAGTTTGTCCGCGGATTCAGTTCCGGATTCACGCAGCACCTGCCAGGCGAGGCAGCGGGCGACGTCTGCGGCAGCAGTGACGAGGCCCGGTTCGTTCACGCCGATCTGGTCGTGCGCGAGGCTGCGATGCCGGTGCTCGAAGTGAAAGCCGAGGTCCACCTGGCACTGCTGCCCTTCCGGCAGATGGCGGTGGGCTTCGCAAAGCATCGATACCTCCAGCCCCCAGCCGCCGGGCAGGCTGAAGTTCTCCACGGCGTCCATGTGTGCCGCGAATTCTCCGGAAAGCGGGTAGCGGAAGCTGTCGAGATGCTCCAGCAGGGGGCTGCCACCGAGGACATCCCTGAAGGCCTGCACGAGCGGAAAGACGAGAAGGCGGGTCACGCGCCCGTAGAGACGGTCGGAGACACGGCTGTAGTAGCCTTTGGCAAAGCGGTAGCCCATGCCCGGATGCAGCAGAGGGTAGCAGAGGCGCCAAAGCAGATCTCGGCTGTAGTTCAGGATGTCCGTGTCATGACTGACGACGACGCCGTTGAATCCGCGGGCATGGAGGTAGGCGACACCCATCCAGATGTTCGAACCTTTCCCCGCATGCGCCCCGGCCATTCCGGTCTTCGCCATTCTTTCGTAAACGGCCGTCAGCCGGGGGCCGTCATTCCAGAGGACATGCGCCCTGATGCCGCGCAGATGCTGGCGGCAGATGCGCAGGGCGCGCTCATGCTCCGCGGCATCCATGCCGTTCATGCTGAGCACGACTTCGGAGACGTGCCCCGCCTGCGAGACTTCTTCGAGAATGCGCGGCAGAGCGGGACGCTCGCATTCGGCGTAGAGCGCGGGCAGCAGGAGTGCGACGGGTTTTTCACTGGCCCACGCCAGCATCTCCTGCTCGCGTTCGGAGCTGTCCGCGTGGGCGAGGTGGTGAAGCGTGGGCACGCGGGCGTGCTGGTAAAAATCTGCCATGAACGTGTCGGTGACGTTCAATTACCCGCGCGGGGCGATTGTGAAACGATTTTGTTCAAATCTGCGCGGCGGGGTCGGTCGTGCGAGAGCGAAGGGTTTCATTCTCTCCGTTGAGGGCCAGCGTTTCTGCATCGGGATCGAGTTCCGAGTTTTCGGCCTCGATTTCGATTTCCTGCCGCCACCTGCGGGAGACCCAGGGGCGCACGAGTCCGTAGAGCAGATAGCTGACAAAGATGATCGAAGGCATCCAATGCCAGTTCATGACCGTGAAAGCGATGACCACAATGCTGATGATGACCCAGTGGAACGAACGCTTCGTGCGCCAGTTCACCGCCTTGAAACTGGGGTATTCGAGATCGCTGACCATCAGGTAGGAAAGCAGCGCCATGAGTCCGGCGAGAACGTATTTCCAATGGCCGATTTCCCGCTCGTTGCTGTCCAGCCAGATGATTAGCAGGGTTAGGGAGGAGATCACGCCCGCCGCCGCAGGAATCGGACAGCCGCGGAAACTCTTGCTGCTGCTCTTGGTGTCCATGGCGGCCAGGCAGTTGAAGCGGGCCAGGCGCATGGCTCCGCAGACGAGATAGACACATGAGATCAGCCAGCCCAGCCCCTTGGGCGTGTCGATTTCCTTGAGGACGATGTCATGCACCAGCAGGGCGGGGGCCACGCCGAAGCTCACGATGTCCGCCAGGGAGTCGAGCTCCCGGCCAAAGGGACTCTCCGTGCCGCCCATTCGCGCCACCCGTCCGTCCAAGGCGTCAAACACGCAGGCCAGCAGGATGAAGACGATCGCGTAATGGTAGTGCAGGTTCACCTCGTAGTGCCTGCCGTCGAAGATCTGAAGGATGGCGACGAAGCCGCAGAGGATGTTCCCGGCTGTCATCAGCGTGGGCAGCAGCGGGATGCGGGGCTCTTGGGCGTGGGACATGGCTGCAAAGGTGAACGCGGATTTCGGAATGTCGAACGCCGAAATCCGGGAGGCCTCAGGCGGTTATTTCACCACCTTCCCGCCGAGCGAGAGGATGCGAGCTTTTCCCTTGGCGTCTTCCGCCTCGGCGATCCGCTTGTCGGCGACATACATCTGGGAAAGCGCCGTCCAGGCTAGGAGGTCGTTGGGCTGCAGCGTGGTCGCCATTAAGCCCGCGCCGATCGCCTCTTTGACCTCTCCGTTGCGCAAGAGGGCCATTCCAAGGGCGTGCCAAGCGTCGAAATAGTCGGGCTTAAGCTCCACGCAACGTCGGTAGAGTGCGATGGCCTCCGGCAACTCACCAAGCGCGACATGCCCGCTGGCATCGTCGAAAAGGTCTTCCGCAGCGCCGGGGGCAGTGTCGCTCATGCACGTCAAGTTCAGGCGGCGCCGATTTTCATCTGCACCTTGGCTTCTTCCTTCTTCCGGGCGAACCAGGCATTGAACAGGCGCTGGGCCTCCTGACGGGAAAGGTTTTCCACCTGGCTTGCGCGCACGGCGTCCGCATCCGGGCGCTTGCGCAGTTCCTTGGCTTCGACGTAGATCAGCAGCGTGCCCTTGTCATAGTCCACCGCGTTGGAAACGCTGCCCACCGGCGTCTTGGCGGCCTGTTGGGCGATGAGAAAGGAGTTGGGGACTTCCTGGGGAGGATTGGCGATGTCGATATCCGGCAGGGCTTCCAGGGTGAGTTTCTTTTCCTTGGCAAGCTCGGTGATGTTCTTTCCGGCTTTTAGTCCTTCATTCAGTGCGGTGCGGGCGTCATTCACCGCCTTGCTGCGCTCCTCGTCGGCCTTTTGGGTGAGAAGAACCTCCTTAATCTTGTCAGTCACCTCGGCCAGCGTCTGCGGTTTCGACTCCTCGACTTTGACGAGATCGAACACATACCAGCCTGCGACGCCTTCCAGCGCTTCGGGCGGCGTTTTTGAGTCTGCGGCACGGGCGAAAATTAGTTCGATCAGGTTGGCCTCGTCTTTGAGCGCCTCCGGCGGTTCGCCCACGCTGAAAAGAGGGGTGGTCACGACCTTTTCCTTGGTCTGTGTGGCGGCCTCCTTAAAGCTCTTCTTTTCCTTCATCGTCAGGTCGTTGAAGGTGTTGACGCGCTGGACCTGGTCGTTCTGAGCCTTCTGTCGCTCCTCCAGCGGCTTCTTGTCCAGATCCTTTGGGTTTTCGAACAGTACATAGCTGATCGAGCGTTTCTCGAAGGTCTTGTAGTTTTCCTTGTTCTCTTCGTAGTACTTTTTGATTTCTTCGTCGGTCACCTTGGCCGCTTTTTTGAAAGTCTCGGTTTCAAAGGTGATTTTGCTGCCTTTGAACGTGTGGTAGTTGCTGGCATAGAGCTTATTAGCCGCCTCGGTCGATGCCACATAGGGGGCGGTGACCAGGGCTTGCAGCTTCCTGAGTCCGACGGTGTCTTTCATGATGCCGAGCAGGTCTTCGCGTTCGAACCCCATTGATGCGGCCATTTCCTCCAACTGCTGACCGCGGGAGACGTCAAACTTACCGTTCGTCTGCAGCGCGGGGATTTGCTCGAGGGCCAGCCGCGCCTCTTCGTCACTCACGCGAATGCCGAGATCGTCCATTAGACGGCGTGCCACAAACAGGTTGACGAGCATGTCCGCTCCGCCGCCGCCAAATCCGCCGCCGCCCGAGAGCTGCATCAATGCAGCCAGAAGTTCGTAGGACTGCATAAACTGCTGGGAGAACTGCATGGAGCGCTGGGCGCGCTGCACGTCGCCGATCGTGTAGTCGTATCCGGCGACGGTCATGGCGAGGTCCGTCGCCTGGGCCTTCCGCGGGGCGTCGCGGTCCCGGCTAGGCACGCCCCAAACGGAGAAGCAGATGATGATGATGATCGTCAGCGTGATGAGGAAGGCACCGCGATGGCGGCGGAAGAATTCGAGCATGATCGTTCTGTGGGGGGGTGGCGGTTGAAGGGCGGGCAATAAGGCGCACCCCTTCACGGCGGCAACCGGAAAAACGGCGTTGGAAAACTCAATTTTCGGACGCCTGCGGGATGGGTTGACAATTCATCCGCCCGGCACACTTCATGCGCTGCCATCAGGCTCCGCCCCCAGACCCCCATGCCTCAAGACACCAAGAAACGCTACTGGACCGTCCGCTCCTCCTCCATTCACAACCGCGGCATTTTTGCCCGGACCGACATCCCCAGCGACACCGCGATCATCGAGTACACCGGCGAAAAAATCACCAAGGCCGAGTCCCAGCGCCGGGGTGATGCGCTGATCAACCGCTCGAAGAAGTCCGGCGGCGCCGCAGTTTACATTTTCACGCTGAATCAGCGCTACGACCTCGACGGCGCCAAGGGCCGCAATCCGGCCCGCTACATCAACCATTCCTGCGCTCCAAACTGCGAGGCCTATGTGATTCGCGGTCGCATCTGGATCTACTCCCTGCGCGAGATCAAGGCCGGAGAAGAGCTCACCTACAACTACGGCTTCGACATCGAAAGCTGGGACGAACATCCTTGCCGCTGCGGCACCGACCGCTGCGTAGGGTTCATTGTTGAAGAGAAGCAGTGGCCCCTGCTTCTTAAAAAACTTCAGAAAGTAGAAGCCGATGCGAAGAACGGCAAAATCATGCTCAACGGGCTGCCGGCGAACGGTCGAAAGTCCCGGGCGGCCTGACTTTTGCAACGCAGATCCGGATGCGCAGCCTGCCGCCGACTTTGAAGACGCGTTACAGCTTTTACCCGGTTGCGGGCGGGATTTGCCCCCTTTTTCCGCTTGATGAAGGGCAAGGGACTCGTATGATCCGCGTCCTTCCCGGACAGAATTAGCGTTTTTCGGCGAGAGTGGGGTTTCTCCCCGCTCTTTTTTGTCTGGTGGCATCACCTTTTTTTTATGATCAGCGAACTTAAAGCCCTTTTCGACTATTACGAGAAAGAGAAAGGAATCGACCGAGACAAAATGGTCGAGGCCTTATCGCAGGCGTTGCTCGCGGCCTCGAAAAAAAGCATTGGCCCTGCGCGTGAACTTCGCATCGACATTGATCCCGACAAGGGAAGCATTAAGGCTTTCGCGAAGCTGCTGGCGGTAGAGACTGTTTCTAATCCCTGGGAGGAGCTGCCGATCGCCAAGGCGAAGAAGTTCAAAAAGGACGCCGAGATCGGCGACGAGATCGAAATCGAGGTGACGCCCAACAACATGGGCCGCATCGCCGCGCAGACGGCGAAGCAGACGATGCTGCAGCGCCTGCGAATGGCGGAGAAGGAGAACCTTTACGACGAGTACAAGGACCGTACGGGCGACGTGGTCAACGGCGTGGTGCGTCGTTTTGAAAAGTCCGACGTGATCGTGGATCTGGGCAAGTTCGAAGGGGTGATGACGACCAAGGAGCGCGTCTCCACGGAAGACTACACGCCGGGAGACCGCATGCGCTTCTACGTCAAAGCCGTGGAAAAAGACAGCGGCCGCGGCCCGGAGATCATTCTCTCCCGTGCGCATCCGAATTTTGTGCGTCGCCTGTTTGAATTTGAGGTCAGCGAGATCGGCGATCGCACGGTCGAAATCGCGAGCATCGCCCGGGAGGCGGGTTACCGCACGAAAGTGGCCGTTCACAGCGAGGATGAAAAGGTAGACCCAGTGGGTGCCTGCGTAGGTCTTCGCGGCGCTCGCGTGAAGAACATCGTCCGTGAACTGAACAACGAGAAGGTGGACATCATCCGCTGGAAGCCTGATCCGGCCGAATTCATCCGCGAAGCGCTCAAGCCCATCAAGGTCATGAGCATCCAGGTCAATGCCGAGAAGAAGGAGGCGCGACTCACGGTCAGCGAGGAGGATCTTTCCAAAGCTATCGGCCGTCGCGGGCAAAACGCCCGCCTGACCTCGCGCTTGGTGGGCATGGATCTTGTCATCGAGAAGGACGAGCATGCGGCGGAGGTCTTTGAAGGCCAGATGGGAAGTGCCGTGCATCATCTCGTGGAGGCTCTCGGCATTTCCGATGAAGTCGCCCGACTGCTCACCGAGGGTGGCATGGGTGATCTCGCCACCTTGGCAACAGGAGTGGACATGGAAGACATCGCCGAAGTTCTCGGGGGAGACATGACCGTCGCCGCAGAGATCTACGAAAAAGCCAAGGCACACTCCTCCGCGCCTCAAGCGGAGTAGCACCCGTGCCGTCATGAACACTTATACCGCCAACCTCAACCATTCCGCCCAGCCAGCAAGCCGCTCTGCTCGTCCGACACCCAACTCTCATGCCCAGCAAGTCCACATCCTCCAAAACGCAGAAGGCAGCCGCCGAAGAGCCGGCTGAGACGGAAGCGCCAGTCGAAAGCAGCAAGGCCAAGAAAGCGGCCAAAGGAAAGGTGCTTTCGCTGATTGAGGAGGAGAAGCCCAAGGTTCGGGCGAAGCGCAGGGATGGCGGCGCCTCACTGCCGCGACTGGGGGCGAAAAGCGCGAAGGAAGAAGATCCTGTCGAGGCTCCGAAAGAGGAGGGACCGGCCAAGCCCACGGTGGACGAGCAGAAGGCCGCTGCGTTGAATCTTTTTGAGGATGACGAAAAGCCCAAGAAGCGCCGGCCCAAGCCTGTCGAAGCCGCGACTCAGACGGCACTTCCACCCATTTCCCTGCTGAAAGAGGACACGACTCCGAAGGTGATCGTGCCCATCGTCCACGCGCCGCCGCCTGAAGCCGCCGAGCCGGAGTTTGAGATCGGTGAGAACGGCGAGAAGATCATCCACCTCAAGCCGCCGATCATCGTGAAGGATCTGGCGGAGAAGATGGGGCTCAAACCCTTCAAGATCATTTCCGATCTGATTGCGTTCAAGGTCTTCGCCAGCGCTGACAAGGCCGTTGATGTCGAAGTGGCGGAGAAAATCTGCGAGAAGCACGGATTCAAGCTGGAACGTGAAAAGCGGGAAAAAGGCGGTGGTGTTCACAAGGTTGAAGAAGTCATCGTCGAGCCTCCACCGCAGGTTGTTGAAGAAGTGGAAGAGGAGAAGCTCGAGCTTCGCGCCCCGATCATCACGTTCATGGGACACGTTGACCATGGGAAGACGTCCCTGCTCGACGCCCTACGCAAGACGCAGGTCGTCACGGGTGAAGCGGGCGGCATCACTCAGCACATCGGAGCCTACTGCATCTTCCACCACGGCAAGCCGATCACCTTTATCGACACGCCGGGTCACGCCGCGTTTTCAGCCATGCGCGCCCGCGGGGCTCATGTGACGGATATCGTCGTTCTCATCATCGCTGCGGATGACGGCATCATGCCGCAGACCAAGGAGGCGCTGGCGCATGCCAAGGCTGCCAATGTGCAGTTGATGGTCGCCATCAATAAATGCGATCTGCCGACCGCGAACGTCATGCGCGTCAAGAGTCAGTTGCAGGATATCGGACTGGCTCCGGTTGACTGGGGTGGCGAGATCGAGTGCATGGAAGTCTCTGCGAAGAGCGGTGCTGGTCTGGAGGAGCTGCTCGATACCATGGCCCTGCAGGCGGAGGTGCTTGAACTGAAGGCAGATCCCAAGGCGGATCCCCGGGCCACGGTGATCGAATCATCGATGGTGGCCGGCAAAGGTCCCGTCGCCACGGTCATCGTGGGGCAGGGCACTCTCAGCGTGGGGCAGCCTTTCATCTGCGGTCCCTACTGGGGCAAAGTGAAGGCTTTGATCAATGATCGCGGCGAAAACATCAAGGAGGTGCTCCCGGGCATGCCTTGCGAGGTCATCGGCTTCAGCGACATGCCGCATGTGGGCGACGAAGTCGTCGTCATGAAGAACGAGCGCGACGTGAAGAAGCTCAGCGTGGAGCGCCTTGAGGAAATACGCCAGAAGAAGCTGCAAACACCGAGGCGCTCGACTCTGGAACATCTTTTTGCCAGCATCGAGGAGGGCAACAAGAAGGCGCTCAAACTCGTGCTCAAGTGTGACGTTCAAGGGTCGGTCGAAGCGATCGCGAAATGTCTCACCGACATCAAGAGCGACAAGATCAACCTGGAGCTTCTGCACCAGGAAGTGGGGCCGATCAACGAATCCGACGTGCTGCTGGCCAGCGCCTCGGATGCCGTCATTCTCGGATTCAACGTCAAACTGGAAAACAAGGCTCTCACAACCGCAAAGCGTGAGGGCGTGCAGGTGAAGCTCTACTCCATCATCTACGAACTCATCGACCAGGTGAAGGAGGCGATGGCGGGGCTGCTGGATCCGATCACACGCGAGAAGGTCGTCGGACATGCCCGCGTGAAACAGGTCTTCAAGGTCAACCGTGGCTACGTTGGCGGTTCCGTGGTGACGGACGGCCGCATGGACCGCAAGCAGCGCGCCCGCGTGCTGCGTGACGGCCAGTCGGTCTATGACGGCGGCTTTGAGACGCTTCGGCGTTTCCAGGACGAGGTCAACGAGGTCCGCAATGGCCTCGAGTGCGGCATCAAGCTCTCCGGTTTCAGCGATTACGAGGAGAACGACGTCATCGAGTGCTACGAGCTCGAAAAGATCGCCCAGACTCTTTAAATCTTTTCGGAAGATCCGGATGCCGTCGGTTGATCCGTCGGCGTTCGTTCTTGCGTTTACCCCACCTCCCTCCTCATGTCCCTCCGAGTCAAAAAAGTCTGCGAGCTCATTCGCCGCGAACTCTGCACCGTGGTGGAGAAGGATTACCGCTTCGAAAACTGCCTGGTGACGATCCACGAAGTGGACGTGACGCCGGACATGCGACAGTGCTTCGTATTCGTCGGCGTGATCGGAAAGCCGCACCAGCAGGAGGCGGCGATCGAGAAGCTCAAACGCGCCCGCGGCGCGATTCAGCGGGATCTTTACAAGCGGGTGAAACTCCGTAACAGCCCGCAATTGTTCTTCCGTCTGGACAAGTCAGTGGAACGCGGCGTGCCGCTGCTCAACATCATCGACAACCTTCCGCCTCCGGCACCGCAACCCGAAGACGAGACGCCCGCCGCCGAGGCGGAGTGATTACTGCCCGGACTCCCCCGTGGCAATGAGAGAGGTGCGGCAGAGGCGGGCATACATGCCGTCCTGGCCGATGAGCTGGTCGTGCGTGCCGTCCTCGATGACCTGACCGCGGTCGAGGACGTAAATCCGGTCGGCATTTCGTACGGTGCTGAGGCGGTGTGCGATGACGAAACTGGTCCGGTGGGCCATGAGGTGTTCGAGGGCCTCCTGGATCTGCCGCTCCGTTTCGGTGTCCACACTCGCCGTCGCTTCGTCGAGCAGGAGGATGGGCGGATTGCGCAGCAGGGCGCGGGCGATGCTGACCCGCTGCTTCTCGCCGACGGAGAGTTTCACGCCGCGCTCGCCGACATGGGTGTCGAGCTGCTGCGGCAGACGGCGCACAAAGGCGTCGGCATTGGCGCTTTCGAGTGCCGTCCAAAGCTGGTCGTCGGTGGCGTCGCGTCGTCCGATGATGAGATTGTCCCGGACGGTGCCGTTGAAGAGGAACGCCTCCTGGGTGACGTAGCCGATGCGGCTGCGGAGCCAGTTTTTGTTGAGTTCATGCACAGGGGTGCCGTCGATGGTGATGACGCCGTGATCGTACTCGTAGAAGCGGGTGAGGAGGTTGATGAGAGTGGACTTGCCCGCACCGGTGGGGCCGACGAGGGC
The DNA here is from genome assembly GCA_964452755.1 of uncultured Prosthecobacter sp. GTDB lineage: Bacteria > Verrucomicrobiota > Verrucomicrobiia > Verrucomicrobiales > Verrucomicrobiaceae > Prosthecobacter. The sequence goes on from CAYVQY010000012.1 coordinate 50,791, forward strand.
GATGGTCTGGCCTGGAAGCGCCTCCAGGCAGACGTCCTTCACCGTGGGTGTTTTGCCGGCATAGCTGAAGCTGACGCTCTCGTAGCGCACATGGCCGTTGATGGCGGGCAATTCGCGACCGTCCAGGGTGTCCGCCTCCGGCTCGGCGTCGAGGATGTCAAAAACGCGCTCTCCCGCAGCCCGCCCGGATTGAAGGATTTGATTGAGCTGGTGAAGGCTCTCGATCGGATCATAAAAGAATTTCAGCAGCAGGAGGAAGGCGGTGAGGTCTCCCGCCTGGATGCGTCCCTCCATGAGCTGGCGTGCTCCGACCCAGAGGACTATGACCATGCCGATGCTTGTGAGGAAGTGCATGCCCGGACGATAGACGGCCCAGATGCGCATGACGTGCAGGGTGGCGCGGCGCAGCGCATCACTGGCGCGATTGAAGCGCCCGTGCTCCTCGCGCTCCATGGCGTAGGCTTTGATCTGCCGCATGCCGGAAACGTTGTCCTGCAGGAGGGAGTTCATCGCGCTGCTGGCTTTGCGCACCTTGCGGTGGCGATCGCGCGAAGTCCTGGTGTAGGCGAGTGCGCCGGCGATGAGAAACGGAAGCGGAATCAGCGCGTAGAGGGTGAGTGTGGCGTCCGCCTGAAACATGAATACGCCGACGACGGCGATTTGAAGCACGGAGACGAGTCCCTGCTCGATCCCGTCGATGAGGACGCGTTCCACCGAGGGGATATCCTCGGCAACGGTGGTCATGATGTCCCCGGAGGGGCGGTTGTCGAACCATCGCAACGGCAGGGTCTGGAGTCGCTGGTAAATGTCGCTGCGGAGGTCGAAGATGACCATCTGCTCGAAGGTGTTGTTGAGCTGGATGCGCAAAGAATTGAAGAAGTGCTGAGCGAAATAGGCCGCAAGCGCCCACAGGGCCAAGGGTGTGAGGCGTTCCCATTGCCGGCCGGGCACCACGACATCGAGCACCTCCCTCGTGATGTGGGGGAAGACGATGACCATCAACGTGCCGGTGATGGCGCAGAAGATCTGCGCTCCGCCAAGGAGGGGGTAGCGGCGGAGGTAGGAGAAGACGCGGAGGATGGTTTTCAAATCGGGAGACGGGGCTTGATGCCGGGTGGTTAGCAGCTATCAAGCATACGCCCGTCGGCAACCTGCAACCCCATGAAATACCATCTCGCCCGCGGCGAAGAACAGCTCGGCACCTTCAGCGACTTGGAGGTGAGCTCCGGCTTGCGTGACGGACGGTTCAAATCGAGCGATCTCTGCTGGACGGAGGGTATGTCAGACTGGCAGACTCTGGAGGCCAGGATGAGGGAGATCAATCCGCAGGAAGAGCAGGATGCGGCAACTGATGAGCCGGTTCCCTTCACAGTGATCAAGCCTGAGCCAAGCCTGCAGCAGGCACTGGCGACGCCCGGACGCCGACTCCTGGCAAAAGTGATCGACTGGGTCATGCTGCTGACGCCGATGATCATCATCCTGCTGGCCATGATGGACGGTGTCTTTGAGGAGGAGATCAAGGCGGTGCAGGAAGACCCTGCGGCGGTGATGGAGGTGCTGCAGCGCCAGATGATCAAGCTTCAGGAGGCGGGCAATGCGACCCTGACCTCGATGAGCTGGCTCATCATGCTGCTTTTCGTGGGCAATGTGGTGCTGCTGACGATGCGGGGGCAGAGCATCGGAAAATGGCTGTGCCGCATCCGCATCGTGCGCTCCGACGGCAGCCGGGCGGGGTTCCTGCGGGTGGTGCTGGTGCGCTGGTTCCTCTTCGCCATCATCCAGAGCGTGCAATTCATCGGGCCCATACTGATGATGGTGGACTACGGGCTGGTGCTCCGTCCGGACCGGCGCTGCCTGCACGATCATGCGGCGGACACCAAGGTCGTGCCTTGCTAAAAAAGAATCAGGGCAGCGGGGATTTCGTCGATCCGCTGTTGAGCTTGTTGATTTCGTTCATTCGTTCAATTTGTGCCGGGGAGAGATTCCGGGCCTTTTCCCTGAACGGATGGGTCACCCCCATCACGAAACAGGTGACGTCGGCGACAAGGATGACCATCGCGACGACAATGCCGTATTTCTTCAAGGATTCGTCGATGACCTTGTTTCTGTTCACGGAAAACGACTCCGAACGCGAGAACAAAGACTGAAAAAGCCGCCTCCAACCGCGAGGTTCGCGGGCGATGCTGAAGGTCCAGATGAACAGGGCCGTCAGGATCACACAGGCGATCTGATATTGGATGGGGATTTCGCGCATGCCGCTGGGCGTTGAGACGGGTTAAAGTCCTGCTGCAATCTATAAAGCGCAGGCTTCCGGGCGCAAACAAGGATTTGTCACGCTGCTGCAAAGATGTCTTCCGAGGGGCTCTCCCCGGCAGAGATCAGGCGGGCGCGACCGTTTGCGGCCAGATGATTCGTCATGTGGAAGACGTCCTCAGGATCGAGTCCCAGCTGACTGGCAAGGCTGGAAACCTCAATACCTTCGGCGGTTGCGGCCAGCGTGGATTCCACCCGTGCCAACTGTTCGAGGAACTCTGTAGCCGCCTTCTTGCCGGCCTCGACGCCCGGCTGATGGTAGGCGTTCACGTTCACGAGGCTGGCGTAGAAGCCGACCGCACGCTCAAACAGGCCGATGAGCATGCCAAGGCTGAAGGCGTTCAATTCACCAATGCTGAGGGTGATGGACTCGCGGCTTTTTTCGGCGAGGGCTTTGCGGGTGCCGCGGAGGAAGCCCTGCAGGTAGTCACCGCTGGTGAAGCCGGGATCGACCTCCATGCTTTGGGAGTCGCGGGATTTGCGCACCTCGATGAAGGTGGCGAAGAAATTGTTCACCCCGTCACGCAGCTGTTGCACATACGCATGCTGGTCAGTGCTGCCCTTGTTCCCATACACGGCGATGCCCTGATTCACCACCTTGCCTGAAAGGTCATGCTCCTTGCCGAGGCTTTCCATGACAAGCTGCTGCAGGTACTTGCTGAAAAGCACCAGCCTGTCCTTGTAGGGAAGCACGACCATGTCTTTCAGGCCCCGGCCTTTGCCTGCATGGTGCCACATGAGGGCGAGCAGCATGGCTGCGTTTTGACCGACCGGCTGCAACCGTGTCTCCATGTCCATCGCGGCGGCACCGGCGAGAAACTGCGGCACATCGACTCCCTGAAGCGCGGCCGCCAGGGTGCCGACGGCGCTCATGACGCTCGTACGACCACCGACCCAGTCCCACATGGGAAAACGGGCGAGCCAGCCTTGCGAAATCGCGTGTTTGTCCAGTTCGCTCCCGACACCCGTGACGGCGACGGCGTGCTTGGAGAAGTCGAGCCCGGCCTTCGAATAGGCGGCAGCGGCTTCGAGCATGCCATTGCGGGTTTCTTTGGTCCCGCCGGACTTGGATATGACCAGGGTGAGCGTGGTGGCGAGTTCGCCGCCGATTTCGGAGACGACCTTGTCCATGCCGTCCGGGTCCGTGTTGTCGAAGAATGAAATGGACATCGGCGGCGGCACCGGGGCGATGGCTTGAGCGACCAACTGAGGTCCGAGAGCGGAGCCGCCAATGCCGACAACGAGAACACGGGAAAACTTTTCACCGTTGGCTGCGGTGATGGAGCCTGCGTGAACGTCCGCGGCGAACTTCAGGGTCGCTTCGAGAGTGTCTTCAATCTCGGACTTGATGGCGGCATCAGGGGCGAGGCTGGAGTTGCGCAGCCAGTAGTGGCCCACCATGCGGCCCTCGTCCGGATTGGCGATGGCACCGCCTTCCAACTCACGCATGTCCTTGAAGGCTCCCTCGATGCGGTCGGCCATGCTGGAGAACAGGCTTTCGTCGAAGGCCATGCGGCTGATGTCGATGGTGAAACCGAGGTTCGGATAGCGGACGAAGTGTTTTTGAAAACGGTCCCAGTGATTCATGTGTCGTCGGATTGAAGGTGAAATACAGGTCGGGGTGGCGGAGTCACAGTCAGAAGCACTTACCATACCGGAGTGCAACCCACTTCGCCCGCGATTGACGCGCCGCCGCCCCTCGCCATCCTGGCCCCGCCATGAAAGCGATTTTTGCCGCTCTTTTCACCATCCTCGTCCTGATGACCGCCGCCCCAGCCGCCGAAGCCCCTTACCGCCACGTCGTTTTCTTCAAATTCAAGGAAAGCGCGACTCCTGACCAGGTTCATGGCATCGAGAAGGCCTTCATCGAACTGGCCGGGAAAATTGAAACCGTGAAGGGCTTTGAGTGGGGCACCAATGTGAGTCCCGAGGGGCTGAACGACGGCTTCACCCACTGCTTCTTTGTGACCTTTGCCGACAAGGCAGGATTGGAAGTGTATCTACCTCACGCCGCCCATCAGGAGTTTGTCGGCACCCTCAAGCCGCTTCTCGACAAGGTCTGCGTGCTTGACTACGTCGCCCGCTGATTCAGCCGCAGATCGCGCAGTCGGAGCGGCGTGGCAGGCGCACCTTGCGGAAGTCCATGCTCGAAAGGTTTATCGAGAGCATTTCCCCACCGAGCGGCTGGCCGATGCCGGTGATCAGCTTGATGATCTCCGCCGCTCCGATGCATGCGGCCGTACCTGACACGGCTCCAAACACGGGAAACTGCCGTTTCCAGGTCGGCGGAACCTCAGGCACATAGCAGGCGAGGCATCCCGTCCTCCCCGGGATGAAGGTGGTCACGCTGGCTTCGAGGGTGTGCATGGCGCATTCGACCATGGGCTTGCGGGCGCTCATGGCGGCCCTGTTCAGCGCAAGGCGCTCCTCAAAGAGCGGGGCCGCATCCACGACGTAATCAGCCCTGGACACAAGCTCCTGCGCGTTGGACTCGCTGACGTTTTCCGCGATGGCGACGACTTCGCAGCGGGGATTCAAGTCCCGCAGGCGGCGAATGATCGACTCCACGCGCGGTTTGCCCAGGCTGTCATGGGTTTGCAGAAGCTGGCGGTTCAGGTCGCCGGGTCTCACCGTGCCCGCGTGAGCCAGCACCAGTCTGCCGACACCGGCAGCCGCCAGTTCCAGCGCCACCAGACCGCCGAGCCCTCCTACTCGCGAGATCAGGACGGATGCGGCTTTGAGGCGGCGCTGCCCCTCCTCACCGACGCCGGGCACCCACATTTGCCATTCGTAAATGGCTCGTTCTTCGTCGGTTAAGGTTGGCAGGTCGGTCATCGCGGAGGGCTGATAAACGGGGGCAAGGCGGGGGAGAAAACTTTTTTCTCAAGTATTTTCAACATTCTGCCACCCCGCCTGACTAACCCCCATAACAGTTTGTGCGGAGCCTTCAAAAAGCTCTCCACGGGCTGAGTCTTGAGAGTGATTGGTTGTTCACTGAAACCCTGCTTCACGGCAGGCTTTAGTTGAGGTTGATCAAACCAGGGGCCGGGCGGAATCGGGAGCCGCCCGGCCCCAAATTTTTTACCGGGGTATTCCCTGTGCATCAGCGCCGCAGGCGCGTGTCCTCCCCAGCATCCAAATGAGGTGCTGACAGCCGCTACAAAACCTCGATGATTCCGCTGCTGTCGCCGAACTTGTCCAACTTCACGCCTGCTTTATCAAGCAGCGTGAGGTGCAGGTTGGCGAGCGGGATGGTTTGGTCGTTTCGCAGGTGGCGGTTGCCCTTCACACCGGCATTCGCGCCGCCGGCGACGATGATGGGGAGGTTCGTGTGGTCGTGGACGTTCGGATTGCCCATGCCGCTGCCGTAGAGCAGGAGGCCGTTGTCGAGCAGCGAGCCGTCACCCTCCTTCGTAGCGGCGAGCTTGGCGAGGTATTCGGCGAAGAGGCTGACGTGGAAGGCGTTGATCCTCGACAGGCGCTCGATCTTTGCGGGATCGTTGCCGTGATGGCTCAGCGGATGATGCGGATCGCTGATGCCGATCTCCGTGTAGCTGCGGTTGCTCGTCTCGCGGGCGAGCTGGAAGGTGATGACGCGGGTGACGTCCCCCTGCATGGCGAGGAGTTGCAGCTCAAACATGAGCCGCGCGTGCTCCGCGTAGCTCGCGGGCACGCCGGTGGGGCGGGAGAGGTCGGGCAGCTCGTTTTCGGCGATGCTGACTTCCGCGTTTTCGATGCGGCGCTCGACTTCGCGTATGCTGTCGAGGTAATGATTCACGCGGTCGCGGTCCTGCGGGCCGAGCTGCTTCGCGAGCCGGGTCATGTCGTCTTTGACGAAGTCCAGCAGGCTGGCGCGGCGCTTCAGTGCGGCCTGGCGGTCGGCTTTGCTGCCGCCATCGCCAAAGAGCTGCTCAAACACGAGACGCGGGTGAGCCTCGGCGGGTAGCGGCGTGGTGGGCGAGGACCACGAGAGGTTGTTTTGATAGACGCAGGCGTAGCCGTTGTCGCACTGGCCGACGACCTGCATCAAGTCCATCGCCAGCTCTAGCGATGGCAACTGGGTCTGCTGCCCGATGGCCTTCGCCGCGATTTGGTCCGCAGTGGTGCCGTTGCAGTAGTCGCTGCTCTCCGTGTGCTTCACGCGGGCGGCGCTGAGGAAGCTGGCGTTCGACGTGGCGTGCGTGCCCGGGTAGGCGGGTTCGAGTTCGAGATTGGAAATGACGGAGCAGTGCTGCTTCACCGGCTCCAGCGACTTCAAAATGGGCGAAAGCTCATCCAGCGTGTCCGTCTTGCCGAGATTCCAGCGCGACTGGTCGCAACCCATCGGGATGTAGATGTAGCCGATGCGTTTTGCGGGCTGCACCGTGCGGCTCGCCGCCGTAGCCGCAGGCACCATGGCATCGAGAAACGGCAGCGACAGCGTGGCACCCATGCCTCGCAGCAGCGTGCGGCGGGAAAGGGACTTGCGCGTGGTGAAGGTGCTCATGGCTCGGAGGATCTCATGGTAAACGGAACACTGGTCGCTATGCCGACAATGATTTCGGAAAATTTCCAACCGTGCTCCTTTGACCTTCGCACAATCTTCCGCACGGCTGGCGCGTCATGCGGCTCCAGGCCGCGGCCGAGGGCGTAGGTGAGGAGTTTTTCGGTGAGGGCGGTGACGAAGAGCTCGGGGCGCTTGAGGAGCGCGTCTTCGAGTCCGGCGACGCCGTCGAATTCGCTGCCGCCGGCAAAGCCGCCGCGTGAATCGGCACCGGCATGCCAGCGGCCGATGGCGTCGTAGTTTTCCAGGGCAAAGCCGACGGGGTCCATGAGGTTGTGGCAACTGGCGCAGGCGGCCATCTCGCGATGCTTGGCGAGACGTTCGCGAATGGGCAGGCTCTCGGAGATCACGCCATCGAGCGCGGGCACGTTCGGCGGTGGTGGCGGAGGTTCGGTGGCGAGCAGGTTCTTTAAAATCCAGTGCCCGCGAATGACAGGTGAGGTGCGCGTGGCATACGACGTCACGGTCAGGATGCTGCCGTGTCGCAGGAGGCCTCCGCGCTGCCATTCGGGGGCGAGTTTCACCTCGCGGAAGCGGTCGCCAAAGATGTGCGGGATGCCGTAGTGCGCGGCGAGGCGTTCGTCGAGCCAGGTGCGGTCGGTGCGCAGGAGTTCGAGTACGCTGCGGTCGTTTTTCACGATGTCTTCAAAGAGCAGGCTGGTTTCGGCGCGGAGGGATTCGCGCAGGTTGTGGTCGAAATCGGGAAACAATCGCCCATCGGGTGTGATGGACTCCAGATTGCGCAGGTAGAGCCACTGGTCGGCGAAGTTGGTGACAAGCGCCTGCGCACGCGGATCACGCAGCATGCGGCGGGCCTGCTTCTCGACATCGAGCGGGCTTTGGGAGAGCAACTCGTCATCCGGCAGGCTGCTCCAGAGGAAGAAGGAGAGGCGCGAGGCGAGTTCGAGATCGGTGAGGCGATAGGGTGACTGCGGCTGGTCGGCCTCGGTGCGGAAGAGAAATTCGCGGCTGACGAGGATGGCGGCGAGAGCTGATTCGATGCCGGACTCAAAGTCTTTGGCTGCTTTAACGAAGGGCAGCACGCGTGCGAGGTCATCGTCGGTGATCGGACGCCGCCATGCACGGCGCATGATCGGCGTGAGCACGGCATTGGGATCGGTGGAGCCGCTGCCGAAGATCAATCGGCGGCTCGGCGTGTCGCCTGCATCCTTCGCGTTGTAGGGACCGGTGATGGTGACCTGATATACGGCGGGCGAGAGGCGTGGATGGCGGTGCAGGTTGAAGCTGGACTTGTAGGGCTGCCGCAAGCGTTCCAGCAGCGGCGAGCCTTTCGGCAGGAAGGTCACGCCGATGTCGTGCCGGCCGGCGGGGATGTGAAGCCGCGCCTTGAGGTGCGCGTCGATCATCTCGTAGTTCTTGTTCTTCGCGGGCTTCACGGTGAACTCGGCCTTCACCTCGCGGTTCACGAGGATCTGCAGTTCATGCTCGCCGCTCATGCCTTCGACCTGTTCGTTGCGGTCGCGTTGGAGGCGGATTTTCACGTCGTAGTCGCCCTCGCGTGAGAATGTCCGGGGAATGAGCACGCCGCCGCGGGTGCCTAGCGGCAGGCCGGGCACATGAGACTCCTGGGTGATGTCCGGGCGGACGCGGATGGTAGTGATCTCCGGCTTGTCCGAGGTGCCAACGGCCTGCCGGGCGATTTTTTGAGCGGCAGAGATGTAGCGGTCCAGCAGGGCGGGTGGGAGGTCACCGACGGTGATGTTGTCAAAGCCGTGACTGATCTCGTCGGTGGGAAAGGCGGCCTTGGCGTCGAACTCGACAGCGAGGAGATCACGCACGGCGTTTTGATACTCGGCGCGGGTGAGGCGGCGCAGGGCGGGGCCGCGTCCGGGCTGCGGAGGCTGCGTGTCGAGCTCCGCCGTGAGCTGCTGCACTGCGGCTTCGTAGCCCGCGTCGTCCGGGCGCTGCTTGCCGATGGGCGGCATGTGGCGCGCGTTCAGCTGCCTGACGACGGCCTCCCAGGTATCGGCGTGTTTCGTGATGTCTTCTCCGAGGATGGAGCCGAGGTCCAGCCCGCCCTTTTGGAGATCGGCGTCATGGCAGTTGATGCAGTAGCGCTCCAATAGTTCGCGGGGCGGCGCCGCGAGCGCGGGGAGGCTGAGTGCGATGAGGAGGGCGCCGGTGCGTGTCATGCGAGTTCGTTCAGGGCTGCTGTGCTATCAGGAAAGCATTCCCGCCGCAAGTGTACCGGACGGGAAGTGCTGCAACGTGCGAGCACGCCGGGTGCTGACACCGCCGCGCCATGCCGGTGAAAGGAGCCCTGCGCTGTTACTTTTTCGGCGGCCCGCCCGGCTTCTTCGGTTGACTGCCCTGGACGGGTTTTTTGGCGAGCGGCGGCGGCGCGTTCAGGGAGCCGCGGCAGTGTGGAATGATGAAGACCAGGAGCATCACCAGGATGGCGGTCGCGGCGACGATCATGGGCGTCCTGCTCTTCGAGCGGGAGGAGGGCGGCTTGCGCGGCGGGGCGAAGGTGCGGCGGTTGATGGCGGATTCCCCCGGCTTGATGCGCACACCGCGGGTGACATGCGGACCGGCTGCGATGGGGATGGTGCTGGAGGTGACGTGCCGGCTCATCGACTGCGCATTGGGCAGGGGGATGGCCGCCGAGGCGATTTCGGGGACGGGAGGGGCGGCGGTCGGCGTCGGCTCGGTCGTCACCTCCGGCGGTTTCTCCAATGGGGGCAGCTCAGGCAGGTTCGGCGGCTCGCGGCGTTCGAAGAGCGTCCGGGCGATGCCCGCCTTGCGGGGGCGCTGCTCCGGATCTGCGGCGAGAAGGTGCATGACCCAAGCGCACATCCAGGAGGGGACATGGGGTGCGAGTTTGCGCAGGGGCGGCAGGTCGTGGACCATGTGCTTGTGCCGCAGTTCCTTCAAAGACTTGCTGTCAAAGGGCGGGCGGGCAGCCAGCGCCTCGTAGAGCACGCAGCCGAGGCCGTAAACATCCGTCCGGCGGCGGGTGGTGCCGTCCTCCCACTGCTCGGGGGCGGTGCAGCGAAAGGCGCGGACCTGGGCGTCGCGGGCCTCCCCGCGCACGGCGAATCCCTGGCCGAAGCCCTCCAGCGTGACACGCCAGTTCTTCGCCGCAGAGCCGGTGATGCGGACATAGTCCGCACGCAGGCTGCCGTGGACCTGGGCGTGCTCATGCAGGGTGTCCAGGGCGTCGAGAAGCTGCGTGGCCAGCGCTTCGAACTCCTCTTCCGTGAGCGGGCCGCGCTCCAGGAGCTTTTCCAGGGTCTCGCCGGCCGGCGGGCCGGCCATGATCACAAAGAAGCCCTCCGCGTCCCGGCCAAAGTCTTCGACCCTCATGAGCTGCTCGCAGGGCAGGGCGGAGATCTGGGTGAAGAGCTCTTTCAAACCCTCGATTTCCTCTGGCTTTTGCGTCTTAAAGCGGCGGATGCGGCATTCCGCGCCGGACGCGTCTCGGGCGAGGTGCAGGGTGCTGGAGCTGTCTTCCTCCAGGAGCTTCATGATTTCCAAGCTGTTGGGCATTAAAGGTACGCTCGCCTGTTCCACCGAATCCCGCAAGCTCCTTGCCACATTCGTTGTTTCCGGGCTAGATTTCCCTTCACGGCCTTCCGCCCTCCCACCCGCTCCGCATGGATGATTTTCTCGTCATCGACCACGTCTCCAAATCCTTCGGCCCCCTGCGCGCCGTGGACGGAGTGTCGCTTTCGATCCGGCAGGGGGAGGCCTTTTCCCTGCTCGGTCCCAGCGGCTGTGGCAAGACGACGCTGCTGCGGATGCTGGCCGGCTTCGAGACGCCGGACAGCGGGCGCATTCTCCTGGGCGGGAGGGATGTGACCGCCCTGCTGCCTGAGCAGCGTCCGGTGAACACGGTGTTTCAGAATTATGCGCTCTTTCCCCATCTCAGCGTCTGGGAAAACGTGGCCTTCGGCCTGCGCATGAGCCGCCGACCGCGAGAGGAGATCCGCAGCGGCGTGGACCGGATGCTGGAGCTGGTGCGCCTCACCGAGTGCTCGCGGAAACGACCCTCCCAGCTCAGCGGCGGGCAGCGGCAGCGAGTGGCGATCGCCCGGGCGCTGGTGAACCGGCCGCAGGTGCTGCTGCTGGACGAGCCGCTGGCCGCGCTGGATTTGAAGCTGCGGCAGCACATGCTCGTCGAGCTGAATGAGATTCATGAGCAGGTCGGCACGACCTTTGTGTACGTCACCCATGACCAGGGTGAGGCGATGAGCCTGAGCGATCGCATCGCCGTGATGAATGCGGGCCGTGTGGAGCAGGTGGACGCGCCGGAAGCCCTGTATGAAACGCCGAAGTCCAGCTTCGTCGCCACCTTCATCGGCGATGCCAACTTTTTCACCGGCATGCCCGTGGAGCAGCAGCACGAAGGCTATGTCCGCGTGCGGGTGGAGGGGCTCGGCAGCCCGCTGGTGCTGGGGGGCGGTCTCGTTTCCTCCGGCGAGCCCGTGCGCATCATGATCCGGCCGGAGAAGATCAGCCTCACTCTCAAGCGCCCGGAAAGTGATGACCGGGTGAACGCGTTTCGCGGCGTGGTGGAGGACAGCGCCTACTTCGGCTCGCATACCCGCTACCACATCCGCGCGGGGGAGCATCTCGTCATCGCCCAGCTTCAGCGCAGCCGTTTCAACGGCGGCGGCATCGAGCCGGAGCGGGGCTCCGAGGTGTGGATGAGCTTTCATCCCGACGAGGGCCGCGTGGTGCGGCTGGAGGGGGGGGCATGAGCGGCGTGCGGCATCGCCCGAAGGAATGGCTGACCACGTTGCCTTCACTGGCCTGGCTGGGCGTCTTCTTCATCATCCCCGCCGTGCTGGTGATCGTGACCGCATTTCGTCCGGCGGACCTGCATGGCGGCGTGGGGGCGGGTTGGACGTGGGAGAACATCGAAGCGCTGCGTGATCCGGCATGGCTTCCTATCCTGTGGCGCACGCTGTGGCTGAGCGCGGCGACGACGCTGGTGTGCGTGGCTTTGGCGCTGCCGATGGCCTTTCAAATGGCCCGCGTGGGGCCGAGGCTGCGGCAGTTCCTGCTGCTGCTGGTGGTCGTTCCCTTCCTTTCGAATTTCCTCATCCGTATTTTCGCGTGGAAGTCCCTGCTGCATCCCGAGGGCGTGCTGACCAAGCTGCTCGTCAGCCTGCATCTGACGCCGGAGGACGCCCTGCTGCTGAACAACGCGGGCGCGGTGCTGCTGGTGATGATCTACACGCAGTTGCCCTTCGCGATTCTGCCGCTCTATGCTGCCGCGGAGAAGTTCGACTTCCATCTGCTGGATGCGGCGCGTGATCTCGGAGCGGGGCCTTGGCGCTCTTTTTTGAAGGTGTTCGCGCCCGGCGTCAGGCGCGGCATTCTCTCCGCCGTGGTGATGGTTTTCGTCTGCTCGCTGGGCCAGTATGTGATTCCGCAATTCGTCGGTGGAGCCTCGGATGAAATGCTGGGGAACAAGATACAGCAGCGTGTCTTCGCCGACCGGAACCTGCCGCAGGCGAGCGCCCTGGCCGCCGCGCTGATGGTGGCCGTGCTGCTGCCGATGCTCGTCGTCGCCGCCTGGCAGCGCTTTGGTGGAAAGGAGGACGCGGCATGAAAAGGTCACGCGTTCCGGCCCTGCTGACGCTCGGCGTCATCGCCTTTCTCTTCGCGCCGCTGATCGTGCTGGTGGTGAATTCCTTCAACGCCTCGCGCTTTGGCGGCGAGTGGGACGGCTTCACCTGGGGCTGGTATGAGAAGCTGTGGGGGGCCGACGAGGTCTGGGAATCTCTCGGTGTGACGTTGAAGATCGCGCTGTCGGCTTCGCTCGCGTCGATGCTGCTGGGCACGCTGGCGGCCTGTGCGCTGCACTGTTTCCGCTCCTGGCTGCAAGGGGCGCACTCCATGCTGGTGACACTGCCTCTGGTGATGCCGGACATCCTCATGGGCATGTCGCTGCTGGCGCTGTTCGTCGTCACCGGTGTCGAAACGGGGCTGCTGACCATCTGGATCGCGCACGTCACCTTCTGCCTGAGCTTCGTCACGATGGTCGTTCTGGGGCGGCTGCAGGACTTTGATTTCACCCTGCTCGATGCCGCGCGTGATCTCGGCGCCACGCGGGCGCAGGCGGTGCGGAAAGTGATGCTGCCGCTGCTGCTGCCCGGAGTCCTCGCCGGCGGATTGCTGGCCTTCACGCTGTCCGTGGACGACTACGTCATCACCTTCTTCGTCTCCGGTCCCGGCACCACCACGCTGCCGCTGCGCGTGGCCAGCATGATGCGCAACAGCCGCAGCCTGCCGGTGATCAACGCCCTGAGCACGCTTCTCATCGCGGGCACCTTCCTGATCGCCGCCCTTAGTTTCCGCCTCCAGCGCCGCACATGACCGTCCTTCTCAAAACCCTCGCCGACTTTCTCGAACCCATCGGCCTCACCTGGCTGATCCTCACCGTGATGACGGCGCTGCCGTTGCGGAAGAGAAACTGGCGCGCCGCCCTGCTGCCGGGCATCACCTGGCTGATCCTGACGACCCTTTCCGCCCTGCCCGTGCCCCACATGCTGCTGGCTTCCCTGGAGAAGACCTGGCCGCCTGTGGATCTGGCTGCGCTGCCGGAGTGCGATGCCATCATGGTGCTCGGCGGCGGCTTGGAGCCCTCCGCGACGGAGCCTTCCGGCATGCACATGAAAGGAGGCGCGGACCGGCTTCTCACAGCGGTTGCTCTGGCCCAGCAGGGGAAGGGACGGCGGCTCATCATTGGCGGCGGCATTTTCACCACGGCCGATGGAGGCCGGATCTCCGAGGCGGACGGTGCCCGTGACTGGCTTGTCGATTGGGATTTGACCCAAGTGCCGGTGGAAAGCCTCGGGGGGTGCCAGGACACGCACGATGAGGCGGTCAAAGTGGCCGCGCTGGTCAAGGAGAACGGCTGGCAAAGGGTCGCGCTGGTGACCTCCGCCTACCACATGCGGCGCACGCAGGCCGTCTTTGCAAAGGCGGGCGTCCCCGTGCTGCCGGTGCCCTGCAACTACGAGAGCGCGGAAATGCGCGGGCGTGAACTGCGCTGGGTCGGCGTGCCCAATGCCACCAGTCTGCTCGTCTTCGAAATCTGGATGCACGAGATCGTCGGCTGGTGGGTCTATCGCCTGCGCGGCTGGATCTGATCCGCGCTTTCATCCGGCAGTCCCGGCCTCGACAGCGCCGCCGGTGCGTGCGAGCTTTGCGTGATGCCGTTTCTGCTCCGAATTCTCGCCACCTCGCTCCTGCTGCCCCTTGCCGCCCCGGCGGCCACCGCCAAGGCCAAGCCGCGCAGCTACTCGGCCTCCGGGAAGCCCAATGTGATCTTCATCATCGCCGACGATCTGCGCGACTACGCCGGATGGCTTGGCGGGCATCCGCAGAGCCTCACGCCGAACATGGACCGGCTGGCGAAGATGGGCATGCGCTTCACCAACGCCCACTGCAACTACGCCCTGTGCAATCCCTCCCGCACCAGTCTCATGACCGGCATGCTGCCCTCATCGAGCGGCGTGTTCGGAAACGAGCAGGACTGGCGGCGCAGCGTGCAGGTGCAGGGCAAGCCCACGCTGCCCGAGTACTTCCAGATTCGCGGCTACACGAGCGTGGCCGCCGGGAAAATCTTCCACGCCAACCACGGCGGACCCGAGGGGCGGCTGGCCGGCTGGCACGGCGGGCGGCGCGGCTTCGAGCTCGACTCAGCCTGGGACGAGCGCTTTCCAGCCGCTGGCGTGCAGATTCCCGACCTGCCTGTGCATACCGGGCGGAACTTCAACGGTCTCGACATCTGGCACTGGGACTGGGGTGGCATCGACGTGGCTGATGAAAAGACGGACGACGGCCAGATCGCCGATTTCGCGGCGGATTTCCTCTCCAAGAAACCGAAGCGCCCCTTCTTCCTCGCGCTCGGTCTCTATCGCCCGCACTCACCCTGGTATGTGCCGCAGAAGTACTTCGACGCCCTGCCGCCGGACTCCATCCAACTGCCGGAAGTGAAGGCGGACGACCTCGAAGACATCCCGCCCGCTGCGCGGCCCCGCGCCGGAGGGCACCATGACCTGATCACGGGCAAAAACCTCTGGAAGGACGCCGTGCGCGGCTACCTCGCCAGCGTGGCCTTTTGTGATGCCATGCTCGGTCAGATCCTCCAAGCCGTGGAGAAGGGGCCCAACGCCAAGAACACCATCATCGTCTTCACCTCCGATCACGGCTGGTACCTCGGCGAAAAACAGATGTGGCACAAAGGCAGGCTGTGGGAGGAGGCCACGCACATTCCGCTCACGGTTTACGCTCCGGGCGTCACCAAGCCGGACACATCCTCCTCGCAGCCCGTCGCCTTGATCGATCTCTATCCCACGCTTTGCGATCTGGTGAAGGTGCCGCTGCCGGAGCATCTCGACGGCAAAAGCTTCAAGCCGCTCCTGCTTGATCCCGCCGCGAAGCGCGACCGTCCCGCCGTCACCTGCATGGGCGGTGGTGCCAAGGCCGGCTACGCCGCGCGTGACGAGCGCTGGCGCTACATCCGCTATGCCGACGGCAGCGAGGAGCTCTACGACCATGACAACGACCCGCACGAGTGGACTAACCTCGCCGACCAGGTCCAGCACATCGCCGAAAAGGTCCGGCTGGCCGGCTTTTTCCCGAAGGAATTCAAAAACGCCGTCCGGCCGGCGGAGGAGATCGTCCACGCCGCCAGTCCCTCCGGTTCCGTCGATCTGACTTTGAACATCGGGGATGAACTGAGCGCCGAGGAAGCGCCGAAACTGAAGGGCAGGGGAGTCTTCATCAACGCGGCCTTTGAATTCGACCCCGAAATCGATCAGTACAGCACCCTGCTGGCCCAGGGGGATGCGCAGTCCGGCTACGCGCTGCACTTCGTCGCCTCCCGGCCCACCCTCACCGTGTTCGTCGGAGGCAAATCCACCAGCATCAGCGGAGGCGTCCTTGAAAAAGGCCGCGTCAATGTTCGCGCCCAGATTGACCTCGGCGGCGTCATCACCATCGCCGTGCCGGGACACAGCGAATCGCTCGGAACAGCGCCCTTTGAGGCCGGATTCCCGCATGAACCCAAGGTCGGCATCGCCGTCGGGCAGAGCTTCGGCATCCTGAAATCCGCCGAGTTTCCGAACAGCACGCCGTTTGACGGCTCCGTTTACCGGCTCAATCTCACCCTCCTGCCACCCCAGACCGCCCCGGCTGCGATCCCTCCCACCCCACCCGCGAACTGACCCCGCCATGCGCGCACGCATCATCAAAGACTTCCGTTTCGAGGCCGCCCAGACGCTGCCGAACCTCCCCGGCGACCACAAGTGCACCAAGATGCACGGCCACTCCTTCAAGCTCGAAATCGCCGTCGAAGGCGAGGTCGATCCGAAGATCGGCTGGGTCTATGACCACGCCGAAATCTCCCGCGCCATGAAGCCCATCATGGACCGCCTCGACCACTCCTATCTCAACGAGATCGAAGGCCTCGAAAACCCCACCATCGAGTACATGGCCGCTTGGCTGTGGAAAAAACTCGAGCCCCAACTCCCCGGCCTCTGCGAAATCGTCATCCACGAAACCCCCAACGCCCGCTGCGTCTTCCGCGGCGAGTTTTGACGGCTCTTGTCCGCCCGTGAAGGCTCCTGTCGTGATTCTGTTGAGCCTTGGGGGCCTGGTGCTCCTGGCACTCGCCGGTTTCTCTGTTTATCGCTCATGGTGGGTGGTGGACTACAATGAGGCCGAGCGCATCCAGCCCGTGGTTTGGAAGCTGGCTGGGGAAATTCGCCGTTTGAATGATTGCCGGCACTCTCTGCCCTCGTCTTCGGAGGCGCTTCTTTCATGCCTGAATGCGGAGGAACGTGAGGCGCTGCAGAAATGCGTGATCCATTGGGATCCGCAGGCAGCCTCCGCCTTGCTCATCGAGGTCAATGAGAGCTACGGATTCACCGTCGATGCGGGTGGCGTCCCCCAATGGCTGCCGATGCACCAACGGAGTGAAATGTTGACGAAAGGATGATGTGCCGTGCCAATCTTCTTCGGCCCCCGCCCCCGGCGCAGGAAGGGGTCGGGGGGCGATAGTTGACAGAGTACGCCCACCTTTGTTGTCTCGCTCCAACTGATGCCCCTACAACGTAGCCGACAGCGACGGCGACGGCCTCTCCGACTATGACGAGCACCTCACCCACGGGAAACGGGGTGCAACTGGCTGACAGAAAGTTCGCAATCATGTGTTCGTGGCATCAGCTTCCGCCAGGAAGTGTTTCAATTCATCAGGCATCTTCTTGATCGCAGCCTTAACGTCATGACGCCGCAACTGCTGGCTCACATTCGCTGCCGATTTCATCTCCAGCTTCTCTGCCAGCCACTCCAGCGCCTGTCGCCCCCCCGTGCTCCCGCACCAACTCATGCTTCTGATAGGCTCGCGATACTGTCGCGGCTCTTGTTTGCCTAGGTCCGTAGGTTGAGTCCCTGCAGCCTGCGCCGCAGCATGTCGAGGGCGTATTGCGAGGTGAGGAGCTTGAAGCGGTCGCGGGCGCCGGGGGAGAAGCGTTTCACCGCCCAGGTGTCGGCGTTCTTCGAAGCCAGGGCGATCCAGACGGTGCCGACGGGTTTCTCCGGCGTTCCGCCGGTGGGGCCGGCGATGCCGGTGACGGAGATGGCGTGATCAGCGCCGCCGACGCGCAGGGCACCTTCGGCCATGGCGCGGGCGACTTCCGCACTGACAGCGCCGTGTTTTTCGATTAACTCAGCGGGCACGCCGAGGTGCTGCTGCTTCGCTTCGTTCGCGTAGGTGACCCAGCCGTGGCCGAACACTCGGGATGAACCACTCACGTCGGTGATGCGGTTTGCGATGGTGCCGCCGGTGCAGGATTCGGCGGTGGCGAGCCACTCGCCACGCTCGGCGAGCAATTGCACGACGACTTCTTCGATGATGCGACGGTCCTCGGAGGTGATGCAGTCGCCAAAGGCCTCGCGCACGATGCCCGCGCCGGCATCCACGCTGCTCGGTGCGCCGGCGAGACGCACATCCACATCGCCTCCGCGGATGCAGTAGCCGAGGTCGAGGCCGGGGACGCATTCGAGACGTTTTTCGACGGCCTCTACGATGTCCGACTCGCCGATGCCGGTGATTTTGAGATACAGCACACGGCGTGACGCACCGTCCGGCAGCCATTCGCGCAGGCGCGGCTCGACTTCTTTTTCGATCATCGGCTTCAGCTCACGCGGCGGCCCGGGAAGGAGGAAGATGTGGGCGTTCCAGCCCAGCATCTCGCCGAGGGCAGCGGGGAAGTAGAGGCCGGGTGCGGTGCCGAAGGGATTCGGCAGCACCACGGCTCCGCGCGGCACCATGGCCTGGCGTTTCGTCGCCTCGGTCACCGGTTTGCCGCGCTTGGAAAAGTAGGCGTTGAGATGCTCCAGGACGCCCTCATTCAGCTCCATCGGCAGGCTGAGGAGTTCGGCGGTGGACTCGCGGGTGAGGTCGTCATTGGTCGGTCCGAGACCGCCGGAGACGAGCACCACGTCCGACCGCTGCGCCGCCTCCGCGATGGCCACGCGGATGATAGCTCCATCTGGGACGATGGTCTGCCGGGCGACCTGAATGCCCAAGGCGGCCAGTTGCTGGCCGATCCAGGCGGCGTTGGTGTTGACGGTGTCTCCGAGGAGGAGTTCGGTGCCTGTGTTGACGAGTTCGACTCTCATGTGCGTCTCATTACGCGCACCAGGGTCGCGGGATCAATTCTTCTTTCGCCTTTGCTTCCGGCGGTCTCGGTCGCTGACGATGCCTTCGAGCACGGCGAGGCCGTAGGAGATCTTTTTGAAGAAGGAGGGGTTGTGCGGGACGAGCACAAAATTCGGGTGCTTGGACCAGAGGGCGCGCAGTTTTTGATCCAGCTTCACCGCCTCCTCCAGGGACTCGTTGCGGATGGGATTGCCGCCCTCGATGCCCATGCCGCCCACGGCGGCGCTTTCGAAGAAAATCACCGCGTCATAGCGGGCCAGCTCCGTCTCCAGCGAGGTGCCCACCTCATGGAAGAACTGCTTCGGCTCGCCCGGCCAGTAGGCGGCGCCATCCACGGTGCCGCGGTCGCAGAGCAGCACGCGCTCGGGGTAGAGGGCGGCCTGCACATCCTCGAGATTGCGCTGCACCTGGTAGATGGCCCGCTGGGCCGCGTGGATGGCCATCGTTTCGGTGGAGCGGGGGAAGCCGCCGCTGAAGACCATGGTGGCGGCCTCAGGCACGAGGATCACGCGCTCGCCGATCTCACGGCGGAAGAGGTCGGCAGCGGTGGTCTTGCCGCCGCCGGGGCCACCGGTCAAAACAATGCGGCAGCGGCCGTTGGGGTGGGAGGGGGGCTTCATGGATCAACCCGCCACAGTCCCCGGCTCGCGTCAAGGTCTCGCCCATTTTTGCGCAAGGTCCGCATAGCCATCGCGGTGCAGCGTTGATAGGATGTCCATCATGCGTGCCTCCCTTCTCCTTGTCGTTTTGTTGTCCGCCTGCGCCGTCCGTCCCGGAGATCGCGAGGAATATTTTCTCACACAGGTCAAACCGGTGCTGCAGCAGCACTGCCTGAGCTGTCACAATGGGGCGATGCCCCCGCCTGCGCTGAATCTGACCAGCCGGGAGACGGCGTTTACCCGCAGCGCCAGCGGGCGGGACTACATCCTGCCGGAGGATCCCGACTGCAGTTTGCTCGTCAGTGCCGTGCAGCGCGGCGGCACGCATCCGAAGATGATGCCTCGCACCGATGTCAGCCTGACCGGCGATCAGATCGGCATGCTGAGGGAATGGATCGAAGACGGCGCCTACTGGCCCGCAGGCGAACGGGGCAGGCTGCAACCACAAGCCAGCGCGGAGAATCCGTGAGCCTGAGGCCGGGAGGGAGGAAGACTGCCCGGCAGTGAGG
This sequence comes from uncultured Prosthecobacter sp., assembly GCA_964452755.1. Classification (GTDB taxonomy): domain Bacteria; phylum Verrucomicrobiota; class Verrucomicrobiia; order Verrucomicrobiales; family Verrucomicrobiaceae; genus Prosthecobacter. The sequence continues at coordinate 70,519 of CAYVQY010000012.1, forward strand.
GGGAGGGGGGCTGGGGCTGCGTGAGGCGGAGAGACGAGCGGGCTATCGCCACACTCGTCCTACGGAGGCGGTTTTCGCCTTCCTGACTCAAAAGAGCATTGGCTGGTCGTCGTTTTGGCGGTCTGCTTTTGAACGGCGCTTGGGCTGTGGCTCTGTTTCAAGAGTGGAGTCGAGGGTCGCGATGACCGCTGGAATGGACTCGGCGGATTCTGGCTCGGCGGCGTCGGCTTCAGCGACCTCCGGCTCGCTGATTTCCGGCTCGGAAAGCTCGGGTGGTGGTGGGGGCGTCGTTACATCGGCTGGGGAGGGCGCCGACTCGTTGAGATCGTGGAGGGCTTCTGGAATGGCCTCCTGGGGAGTGTCTGCCGGGGGAACGGTCTCTGGACTGGCGGCGACCTTTTTCTTCTTGGGCTGGGGCGTTGGACTTTCATCCGTTTGTGCGGCGAGTTTGCGCTTGCGGTGACGCTCCACCCGTTTCGCGGTGAGGCCTCGGACCTTGGCGTCGTTGCCGTTGTACTTGGCAAATTTGGGCAGGGAGAGCACGTTGCCCTCGGTCTTGAGCCAACCGGCCTCCTCCATGGCGGCAGCGAAGCCCTTCTTGGATACCAGTTTGTCGAGAAACTCAAAAGTAACGCCCAGATCGTCAGGGTTGACACGGTTGATCTCCAGCCAGGACCAGAAGCGGACGAGTTTTCCCATCACGGCATCCTCGGAGATTTTCAGGCGGGTGGAAATGGCACAGACTTCCGGCTTGTCGGGGGTGGAGACTTCAATTTTGATCCAAGGGCGGCGCATGGTCTTTTCTGACTCAGGTTTGATGATGAGTAAATGCAACTTTCTCTGCGTTACTCAAATTTGCCCTGCGGGACTTCTTCACTGTCGATTCGTGATGAGGGATGGCGAATTTCGAGCGGCGCACAAAAATACCGCGACCTGCCGCAAAGCGCGTAGCAGCACCCCTGCGGCGCATCCATGCTCAGCCCATGGGCAAAGAATTCAGCACCGTTCCTCAAACCGTACCCCTCGTCGAAACCAAGCATCGCCGGATTGTCTCGGCCATTCCGCATCCGGACAGCGTTCCCATGCTGGAGCGCATGCGGGAAGTGGAGCCACTCTCTATGCGCGGCATGCCGCCCATCATTTGGGAAAAGGCGCAGGACATCTATGTCTTCGACAAATACGGCAACCAGTGGCTGGACTGGAGCAGCGGCGTGCTGGTCACCAACGCGGGCCATGCGGCTCCGGAAATCTGCAAGGCGATGATCGACCAGATCAACAGCGGACTCATCCACAACTACGTCTTCCCGAGCGAGGAGCGCCTGCAGGCGGCGGAGGTTATCGCCTCGGTGGCCCCCGAAGGACTCAAAAAGGTCTTTCTCCTCAGTAGCGGCAGCGAGGCGACGGAGTGCGCCATCAAGCTCAGCCGAGCGCACGGCATCAAGGTCGGCGGCACGTCGAAGATCGGCATCATCGGCTTCGATCGCGGCTATCACGGCCGCACGCTGGCCAGCCAGCAGGCCGGCGGCATGAGTGGGCAGAAATCGTGGATCGTGAATCTCGACAAGGCCATCATCAACGTGCCCTTCCCGGACGGCTACTGGGAGGGCGACAGCAGCTTTGACGGATTTCTGAAGGCGGTCGAATCCAGCGGCATGAAGCCGGAAAACATCGCCGGGGTCATCATGGAGAGCTACCAGGGCGTCGGTCCTGACTTCGCGCCGGTCGAATACATCGAAAAACTCCGCGCCTGGTGCGACGAGCATCAGGTCGTGCTCACCTTTGACGAGGTGCAGTCGGGATTTGGCCGCACGGGCAAGTTCTGGGCTTTTGAGCACTACGGCGTCACTCCGGACCTCATCTGCTGCGGAAAGGGGATCAGTTCAGGCATGCCGCTGAGCGCCGTCATCGGCCGCCAGCACCTGATGGATCAGTTTCCGCCCGGCAGCATGACCAGCACGCACACCGGCAATCCGGTCTGCTGCGCCGCCGCCGTCGCGAACATCAAAAAGCTGCTCGCCGAGGATCTCACCGGCAACGCAGCGCGTCTCGGGCCGATCCTGCACGAGCGTTGCAAGGCGATCCAGAAGCGTCATTCAAGTGTCATTGGACACGTCACCTGCGCCGGACTCGTTGCGGGCCTACAGACGGTGAAAGTGGGGCAAAAGACGCCGGATCATGACCTGGCGCACCGGATCATCGAGCTGTGCTACCAGCGCGGCCTGCTGCTCTTCGCCCCGGTCGGAGCCTGGGGCCAGACGGTGAAGATTTGTCCGCCTCTGACCGTTACATTAGAGGCGCTGGAAGAGGCGCTCGATGTGCTCGATACAGCGGTGGATGATGCCGTGGCTGAGTTGGTTGCGTAAATCTTCTATCCTCAACGAACTACGATTGTTAATAACCTTGAGGCCGGGTGATGAATCTGCTATCAAAGCGTTACATTTGAGGCGTCTTCTCGGCTCTCAGTCAGTCGGTGAATGGCGGAAGAATATGAGTAAAGGAGGCGTCAGCCGAATAGGGCAGATTCGAAAATTCATCTGCTCCCCATTCGGCTGATGTGTCCGGTTTGAAACGTTACATTGTCACTCCGGCTTCACCGGCTCGCGGATTTGGAGCTGCTTTTCCTTGTTGAGGTTTTTAGTAACGGTTGAGACGTAATCCCAGGCATACTTGTTGTCCGAATAAATGATTAGGCGACTGCGCATGGCGGCCATCGCGGCGGCCTGCGGCAGGTCGAGGTGTCGGAGGACATTGAGCAGGGGCGGGGCGACGGCTTCGGGATCGCCGGTGATGGTGCCGTTGTGGGTCACGGGCAGGTCGTGCAGGTCCAGGCGGGTGATGTTTTCTTCAAAAAGCGAGGCGTAGAGCGTGTCGGCAGCCATCCCACGATGGGCCTGGAGCCAGAGCGGAGTCTCCTGCAGTCCGCCGACGGCGCGGAGCGTCTGTATGGCGCGGCGGATGTCCCACACGCGCATGCCGTCCAGAGTCTGGCCGAGGAGGTAGAAGCGGCGGAGGCGCTGGGTTTGGGCCTTTTCGCTGCCCGTCCAGGCGGTGGGGCCGACGCCGCGCGGGCAGACGTAGGCCATGCCCCATTTGAAGTTCGTGAACATCTTCTTTTCCTGCTCGAAGGCCTCGTCGTCGTCCGGCGCACCGGGGAAGACCTCGATGAGTTTGCCAAAGCGGGAGTGGTAGGTGGCGCAGAAGTCGTCCCAGCCTTCCTCGTCCAGGACGTTGAGCGCCACGAGGTCCAGGTCCTCCGGGCGGAGCCCGTCGCGGTGGACGAGGTAAATCCGCAGGCGGTAGGGGGACTGGCTCTCGAAGTCGTAGGCGCTCATGCGGATGCCTTCCAGTTCCGCGCTGCCGTCCTTGTGCGGATGGACGGAGGCGATGTCCTGCGGCCAGCCCTTGAAGACTTTTTCCTTCAGCGCCTGCATCCACTCCCCGCTGTGTTTTTTCCAATCGGCCTCGTTCGTGGCGGGGGAGGGGGCCTTGGCGACCGGGACGAAGGTTTCGTCGATCGTGGTGTTGCGCTCGTCTTTCGGCAGGTCGGTGAAGACGCGGAGGGTCGCGGGATCCTGGGATTTCGCGGCCCCTTCGTGGATGACCTGCATGGTGTCGGCGTTTTTCAGAAAGCGCTCGAACCAGTGGAAAGCGCCCATGTTCAGCGGCTGCACGTCCTTGTGCGGCCCTTCGGCCACCTGCAGGCCGATGTGCGCCTCCTGGCCGAGGAGGTCGTAGATGCGGCGGACGTTCTGATAGATGCGGAAGACGCCGTCGATGGGGAAGATGCGGTCCTTGTCCGTGTTGCAGATCAGCAGGGGGCGCGGGGCGGCTAGGGCCACCATGCGCTCGAAGTCCCAGCGCTGGGTGTTTTGGAAGAACATGCAGTCGCAGTGGCCCTCCACGCAGCCGTCGATCACCTGGTTCTGCATGTCGGTGACGCCGGCGGTGGGGGCGCTGGCCTTGATGCGGTCATCCAGCGCCGTGATCCACCAGGAGTAGGCACCGCCGCCGCTGCGGCCCGTCACGCCGAAGCGCTCCTTGTCCACCTCCGGGCGGGTTTCGAGGTAATCCAGGGCGCGGATGCAGCTCCAGGCCTCCAGCCCGGCCGGTGTGTAGCCGCGGGACCACCACCAGAAGCGGCCTTTGCTGTAAGTGCCGTGGTGTTCCCCGCGGATCTCGCCGAGCTGCACCGTGTCGATGATGAGGCAGACGTAGCCGTGGCGGGCGAACCACGTGCCGTGGTGCTCGTAGCCCGTCTTGTTGCCCATGCTCACGCCCTCCTTCACCACGTTCGCATGGCCGCAGACGTAGAGGATCGTCGGCAGCGGCTTGTCCACCTTCTCCGGGCGGTAGAGGTTCGCGGTGACGTAGAGGCCCGGAACGGACTGAAAGTGCAGTTTCTCGACGACAAAGCCTTCGCCCTTCAGCTCCCCGGTTTTCGTGGCCTTCAGCGGCGTCTTCTCCGGCAGCGGATCGAGTCCCAGCATGTCAAAAAGCTGCCGGCGATACTCCGGTGCGAGCTTTTCCCACTCCTCCGCCGACTGGACGTGGCCCACGCCGTTGTTCGCCGCGATCTCGCGCGTCTGCTCCGCGAAGTAACGGTCCAGCAGCTTATTGCCCGGCGTGTCTGGTGTTTTTTCAGGAAAGGGCGAAGCCGCCAGGAGCGGAAAACCGACGATGAGACCGAGGTAGAGAAGCGTGCGCATGGTGAGTGAGACAAAACGCACCGTAGAGCAGTTCCGTTCACGCATGCATGCGCCGCAGTCCCCGTGAGCCTGTTCGGGCTTCTTGTCTGGCTTATCTTTAAGCGATCACTTCCTTCACCACATGCCCGTGGACATCGGTGAGGCGGAAGTCGCGTCCAGCGTGGCGGAAGGTGAGCTTTTCGTGATCGAGGCCGAGCTGGTGAAGGATGGTGGCGTGCAGGTCGTGCATGTGGACCTTTCCATCCACTGCCATGTGGCCGATGTCGTCGGTGACGCCGTGGGAGAAGCCGGATTTGAAGCCGCCGCCGGCCACCCAGACGGTGAAGCCGAGCGGGTTGTGGTCGCGGCCGGTGCCGTTGTTTTGCGCGTAGGGCGTGCGGCCGAATTCACCGCCCCACCAGACGATGGTGTCTTCGAGCAGTCCGCGTTGTTTGAGATCGTAGAGCAGACCGGCGATCGGTTTGTCCACGGCTGCGGCGTGGTCGCCGTGCTTGGGGAGGTTGGAGTGCTGGTCCCAGGCGGGGTTGTTGGAGTTGTCGCCGTAATTGACCTGGATGTAGCGCACGCCCTGCTCGGCGAGGCGGCGGGCCATGAGGCACTGGCGGCCGTAGTTGTCGGTGGGCTCTTCATTGATGCCGTAAAGTTTGAGCGTGGCCTCGGATTCGCCGCCGAGGTCGAGCACGTCGGGCGCCTTGCTTTGCAGACGCCAGGCTAGTTCGTAGCTGCGGATGACGGCGTCGAGCTCGGTGTCGCCGGGCATCGCACGGGCGGACTGTTCGGCATTCAGGGCACCGAGGAGGTCGAACTGCTTGCGTTGCTGCTCGGGGGTCCAGATCGTGTTCGCGATGTTCTTGATCGTGGATTCTTTCGCGGGAAGGCCACTGCGGCCCACGGGTGTGCCCTGGAAGACGGCGGGGAGGAAGGCGTTGCCGTAATTGCGCGGGCCGCCGTTGCCGAGGCTGGGGCTGATGGTGACGAAGCCGGGCAGGTTTTCGTTTTCCGCGCCCAGGCCATACATGATCCACGAACCCATGCTGGGGCGGATGAAGCTGGTGGTGCCGGTGTGCAGGAAGAGTGTGGCCGGGCCGTGGGCGACGCCTTCCGTGTGCATGCCGTGCAGGAAGCAGAGGTCGTCGATGTGCTGGTTGATGTGCGGGAAGAGGTTGGACGCCCAGTGGCCGGATTCGCCGTGTTGCTGGAAGTCCCACAGCGGCTTCATCACGCGCTGTGGCGCACCTTTGCCGGTCTTCGCGACGATGCGCGAATCCTCGACGTCGATGATCTTGCCGTCGTCTTTGAGCAGGCGGGGTTTGTAGTCAAACGAGTCCACGTGGCTGACGCCGCCCTGCATGAAGAGGAAGATGACGCGCTTGGCCTTCGGCGCATGATGGGCTTTTCGGAGAGCGAGCGGATTCGCGAGCGCCGCCTGGCTCTGTGCCATCGCCTGCCAGGCGAGGTAGCCAAAGCCGCAGCCGGTGGTCTGAAGGATGTCGCGTCGGGTGAAGGGCATGGCGAGTGAACGCGGGCTGCGGGGATGTTTTGCCAGAAAAAAGCCCCATGGGCCACGAGGGCGCATGGGGCGTGGGTGGAAGTGCAGACGACTACTTCAGCATGTCGGCCACGAAGGAGCGCTCATCGACGAGTTCCTTATTCGTGGCGGCGATCTTCGACTTGGCGAAGTCGTCCATCTCATAGCTGGTGATGACTTCGTAGCTGCCGGGAGTCGTGGTGCGCACGGGCATGCCGGCCCAGACTTCGGGATCGAAGCCGTAGAGACCGTTGCTCTTCACAGCGATGGAATGGATCGCGCCGGGAGTGACGAGGGAGCGGACGTGATCGACGAGGGCATTCGCTGCGGAAGCTGCCGAAGAGGCCCCGCGTGCGGCAATGATGGCCGCCCCGCGCTTGCCGACGGTTTCGCAGAAGGGGCCTTCGAGCCAGGCATGGTCGTTGATGACCTCGGCCGCCGGTTTGCCAGCGATGGTGGCGTGGGCGAAGGCGGGGAACATGCTGGGGCTGTGGTTGCCGTAGATGAAGATGTCCTTCACTTCGGTGAGATCCACGCCGGCCTTCTGGGCGAGCTGGGTCTGGGCGCGGTTTTGATCGAGGCGGACCATGGCGGTGAAGCGGTCCGGCGTGAGGCGCTTGGCCTGGGAGGCGGCGATCATGCAGTTCGTGTTGGCGGGATTGCCGACCACAGCCACGCGGCAGTCGTCAGCAGCGACGGCGTCGATGATCTGTCCCTGACCGATGAAGATTTTGCCGTTGTCTTTGAGCAGGTCGGCACGCTCCATGCCCGGACCGCGGGGCTTGGCACCGATGAGCAGGCACCAGTTGGCATCCTTGAAGCCGACGGCAGGGTCGGAGGTCTGGACGATGCCTTTAAGCAGCGGGAAAGCGCAATCGTCAAGTTCCATGGCGACGCCTTGCAGTGCCTGGAGGGCTTTCTCAAAAGGAGCTTCGATGAGCTGTAGGATCACCGGCTGATCCGGGCCGAACATGGCACCGGAGGCGATGCGGAAAAGAAGGGCGTAACCGATTTGACCGGCGGCGCCGGTGACTGCGACTTTGATGGGGGCTTTCGACATGAATGGAGTGGGTTGAGGAAGTCATCAGAGCACGGGAGTGCGGTTGGGCAACCGTTCGGCGCGAAATCGAGGCAGAAAATGCTTGGGCGAATCGCACCTGCCTGTTATAAACCTGACTTTTCCAAGCCTCTTAATGCTCCCGAGTCCCTCCCGTCTCTCTTCGTTGCCCTCCGTCCGGCGTCTTCAACCGATGTGCCCGTGGCTGGCCGCATGGCTTCTGGTCGGAATGATCATCTCGGCTTCGGCTCAGGGTGTGCGCTCCCTGGAGGCGCTGGCCGCCAAGGAGACCCAGCGTCGCACGGCTCTGGCCAATCAGGCCATCAGCGACATCCAGCGTGGTTACGACCTGATGGGGGAGGAAAAGTTTGAGCAGGCTTTGGAGGTCTTCAAAAAGAGCCGCGAATCCCTGCCCGTCACGCCGATGACGCAGGAGGCGCGACTGGCGGCTCAGAACGGCCAGGTGCTTGCCGGCATTGGACACGCAAGGGCTTTGCAGACGAAGGGCAACGGCAAGGCTGCGGCTGAGCTGCTAGAGAGCCTGCTCGTCGTGTCGCCGAAAGACGCCCGGGTCATCGCCGTGCAGAAGCTCTTTTCCGATCCCGAGCGCTGGCCGCCGGCGCTGACGGAGGAGCACATCGCCAACGTCAAGAATGTCGGCGAACTACTCGTGAAGGCGAATTCCTTCCGCGAGATCGGTGACTATGACAAGGCCGTCGCGACCTACCAGGAGGTGCTTCGCATCGACCGTTACAACAGTGCCGCGCGTCGTGGCATGGAGGCGGCGGACTTGGACCGTCGGCGTTATTTCAAAGCCGCCTACGATCAGCAGCGCGCCAAGATGCTGGGTGAAGTCGGGAAGGCCTGGGAGGATCCGGTGCCGCCATCGGATCAGGACGTGAGCGCGCTGTTCGGTGCCAGCGCCAAGGGCAGAGCCTATCAGGCGAGCGGACGCGAGGCCATTGTGCAAAAGCTGAGGACGCTGGTTTTTCCCCGCGTCGAGTTTTCAGGAGCGACATTGGACGAGGTGACAGAACTGCTGCGTGTCCGCAGCAAGGATCTGGACCCGCAGGGTGCCGGGATCAGTTTTGTCATGAATGTGCCGCCGGAAAGCCGCAGCACCCCCATCAGTCTGGACCTTTTCAATGTTCCAGTCGAAGAGGTGATCCGTTACGTCACTGAAATGACCGGCGTCTCCTACAAGGTGGATGACAATGCCGTGGTTTTTGTCTCGCAGAGCGAGCGGGAAAACTCGATGATCTCCCGCAGCTTTCGCGTTCCACCGGACTTCATTCAGAGTGCGCCGGTCACGGATGCTGGCGCGGCTCCGACAGACCCGTTCGCCCAGTCTGCTCCGGCAGGTGGCGCACTGACGATCCGCAGGATGACGGCGAAGGACTTTCTGGAAGCGCGCGGGGTCACATTTCCCGAAGGTACAAGCGCTTTCTTCAACAAGGCGACCAGCACGCTGACCGTTCGCAACACCCTGCAAAACATGGAAATGGTCGAACTCCTGGTGGAACAGGCCAGCAAGGCTTCGCCAAAGCTGGCGGTGGTGCAGGTGAGGATGATCGAGGTGAGCCAGACAAACCTCGACGAACTCGGCTTCGACTGGCTGCTTGGCGGGGTGGGAACCAACGGCAACAACCTTTTCTTTGGCGGCGGGACGGCAGGCAGCGGGATTCCTCATCAGTCGGGCAATTATCCCTTCAGCAGCAACTTCAGCACCGTTCCTGTTCTCGTTTCAAACGGCGCTGCACCTCCTGTTAACGTGCAGGTTTTCCCAGCGCTTCCGATTGCAGGTGCTCTTGCCGGTCCTGTGCCTCTGGGGGCTGGTGCCGCGCCCGGTGGGACACCGATTTTTCCCACGGGCGGAGGCCCCATTACGTCAGGCCTCCGGTCGGGATCTTTTGCAACAGGTGAGTCGTCCTTGAACAGCTTGCTGCGGACCGGTTCGGCGACAGCGAACAGTTCTGTTGCCCCGGGGGTGTTGTCTGTTGCCGGTGTTTTCACGGATCCTCAGTTTCAGACTGTTCTACGTGGACTTGCCCAGAAGAAAGGCGTCGATGTTAACGCCTCGCCCAGCGTAACCACGAAGAACGGTTTGAAGGCGTCCGTGGAGGTGATTCGCGAATTCATCTACCCGACAGAATTTGACCCGCCACAGTTGCCGCAGGGGGGGGGCGGCAATCTCAATCTTGGCGGTGGAGGAGGTGGTGGTGGTCAGCAGATCGCCACACCCACCACCCCGACCGCATTCGAAATGCGCAAGACGGGAGTGCTTGTGGATGTGGAACCCATCATCTCGGATGATGGGCGCACTGTCGAATTGACGATCAGCCCCGAACTGACGGAGTTTGAAGGGTTCATCAACTACGGGTCGCCGATTCTCTCTCCCGCATCTCAATCCATTTTGCCCATTCAATTCGGCGCTGCAGCGGCAACAGTGATCGGGACAACGGGATATGTGCCCATCAGCCAGCCGGAGCAGTTGATCACCCCCAACTTCATCCTTCAGCCCGTTTTCAAATCGCAGAAGGTGAACACGGCGGTGAAAATATGGGACGGCGCCACGGTGGTGCTCGGTGGCGCCAAGATTCAGCGGAGAACGGACGTGGACGATCAGATTCCCGTATTGGGAAACTTGCCCTTTGTCGGCCGGTTCTTCCGGACACACACGACCGAGACGGAAACCAAGAACATCATCATCTTTGTCACGGTGAACGTGATCGATCCCTCCGGCCAAAAGGTCAATCAGGACACGGCTGCTGTTATTCAACAGTGATCTGAGGTGCTGAAAGCAATGCAGACTCCTTGGTTCCAGACGGGCAGGCGATTCAGAGGTTAAAGCCACGCAGGACGCCATCGCGGGTAGCGGCGCTACTCTTTCAGCGCCGCCGGCCGGTGACTGGGGATCTGGGCTTTGAAGTCGCCCAAGCTGTGCCAGTGGGTGGACGCGCCGAGATCGACTTCGGCGATGGCGAGGGTGCCCCAGTCGGTGGCTTTGGCGAGGACATCGCCAAAGTGGTCGAAGATGCCGGAGATTATCCAGTCTCGCTTGGCGGCATCGGTGTAGGTGCTGCTCACGACATAGACGTGGTTTTCACAGGCGCGAGCTTTGGCAAGGAGCGGATTGCAGCCCCAGACGGGCCATGCGATGACCTCGGCTCCGCGGATGGTGAGGGCGCGGGCGACTTCGGGAAAGAAGCCGTCGTAACAGATCATCATGCCGACTTTGCCAAATCGGGTGTCGAAGACGGGGTAGTCGTGACCGGGGGTGATGCCCGCCTCGATCTCGCCGCGCGGCAGCGTCACTTTGCGATACTTGCCGACGAGTTTTCCATCGGGGCCGATGAGTGCGGCGGTGTTGTAGATCGCGCTGCCGTCACGTTCAACAAGACCGGCGACGATGTAGAGGTCGTGCTGCTTGGCGAGCCCGCCGAAGTACTCGGTGCTGGGACCGGGTAAGGGCTCTGCGCATTCGTGCATCTTCCTGCCGGTGCCGTAGTAGGTGAGGGTCTCGCCGAGGACGATGAGGTCGGCCTTTTGCTTCGCGGCTTCGGCGATGAACGGCGCGTATTGCGGGGGCTTGTCGGAGGGATTCCTGCCTTCGCGCGGCTGGAGGTGGACGGTGGCCAGGCGGACCTTGCGCGGAGCGGGTGCCGGTACGGCGGAGAGCGAGACGTCGCTCCATTCAGCACGCGCGTTGCCGGCCCACTGGAGATAGAGTTCAATCTTCGCCTGCTTCGCACGGCTTGGTGCATGAAGGATGCTTTCGCAAGAGCCCCACTGGTTGGCCTCGCTTTCGGGGATGTTCGGGTATTCCGGCTCTGCACGCGGCGGGGTGCCGGCGGCGTAGCCCTGCGTGGCGGGTTCGTCCCATGTCACGGGCCTGCCTTGCTCATCCTGCCAGACGACGCGCGCATAGACACTGCGGCGGGGCAGGGGGACGTTGGAAAATTTTCGCATGGCGTGAAAGCGGTAATGCCTTCCGCCTTCGACGGGCAGTGTGCGCGTCCAGCAGCCGATCCAGTGCTCGCCGGGTCCGGTTTCGAGCACGAGGGTACTCTTGCCATTGAAGCCGCCCTTCACGTTGATGGAAGACTGCGGTGTCGCCTCATCACGCGGCGACCATAGCGTCCACTCGTCGGACAAACCCGCGCGTGAGATCGTGGTGATGAGGCAGAAGAACAGCGTAAGCGTTTTCATGCGGGAGAGTACGCATGATCATCGCGCGTTCGCTCACTTCTCATCCAGCGCACGGCGGATGCGGTATTTGATGGCAAGCTGGTGCGCGGGCGTGTTGGCGAAGTTCATGTTCCTGATGCGCTCGATCTGGAGCAGCGCACTGCTTTGCGTGGCGTGGTAGTGGGTGCTGGTGTGCGCGATGTTCAGAAGGCGGGTGATGTAGTCGAGCTGCAGGTTCTGGCGCATGGTGCTGACCGGCCTCGCGGGATCGTCTCCGGTGCAAATGGCGGTGGTCAGGGAGGAGAGCACCTCATCGAGGGAGACTTCATTTCCATACAAGGCGCTGTCCTGGATGCGCTGCAGGGTGAGCGGATGCAGGAGGTGGGAGAGGAGCGAAGTCTGGATGCGGAAGACGATGTCGTGGATCTTGGGGTCTTCCGTCGAGTCACCGTGATCGAAGCCCCGGCGCTGCTGCTGAAGGTGCGCGTAGAGGGCGGGCGGTGCGGCCAGTGTGTCGGGCGCGAAGGCGTACCTGCCGAGTGTCTGCAGGGCGCGTCGCTGCGTGGCCGCATCGACGGGTTTGAAGGGCGGCACGCCCTCGGCCTGATCCTGCACGACGCGCTCGACATAAACGCCTCCGACATAGCGGGAGACGGCGGCGAGTACGTTTCCGGCGTCTTTGGTGAGGGTGCCGTAGGCCTGCGCGACTTCCTGCCAACTCTTGCCGGGATCGGAAACGTCTTTGAGGACGTTTGGAAGCTCGGTTTTCACCATTTCGCAGCGTTGCTCGGCGTAGGCGATGGGATCACTGCTCATGTCGAAGAGCATGGCGCGCGGGTCGATGGCCTTGCCGATGCCACGCATGTCGTCAGCGTCGTTGGCAAAGGCGAGTTCCGGCTTGTGCGACTGGCCGGCGATGGCCTCTAGGCGCTTCTCCTCCTCGATGGGATCTTCAAGAGCTTCACTGTAACCATAGTTGATGGCCCAGTGGTCGTAGGGGCCGGGCTTGGTGGTGAAATACTGGCCCTGCTTCACACCCTTCGGCGCGATGTTGACCGGCGGGTAGTCCATGACGGAGCCGGTAAGCCCGACTTTCCCGGTGATCTCGGCGTTGTGGATGTCCTGCATGCCGTGCAGGTGGCTGGAGCGGAAGTTGTGGTTCAAGCCGAGCGTGTGGCCGACCTCGTGCAGCGCGAGGTAGTAGAGCGATTCCTTCACGAGGCGATCCACCTCGATGCGGTCGCTCTTTTGCAGCCGGAGCATGGTCTGGCCAAACTGGATGCCGTGCCGGGCGCAGTTGCAGGCGAGGCAGGCATGCGGGTCGGCCGGTGTTGCGCCTACATCCTGCTCGGTGGCGAGTCCGAGATCGTCGAAGAGCTTCTTCGTGAGCAGGCGCTTCGTGATGTAGCTGTATTCCAGCATGATATCGGCGCCTAGGATCTCGCCGGTGCGGGGATTGGCAAAGCTGGGGCCGTAGCCGCCGAAGGGCGGGTTCACGCTGCTGGTCCAGCGCAGGACGTTGTGCGCGATGTCCTCCGCGTCCCACTTGGCGTCGTCAGGCTGCACTTTGACGACGACGGCGTCTTTGAATCCCGCTGTTTCGAAGGCCTCGTTCCATTTCAAGACGGCGGCGCGGATGGTGTCGCGAAATTCGACGGGCGTGGTGTTCTCGATCCAGAAGACGATGGGCTGCACGGGGTCGCTGAGCTTGGTGCCGGGCTTCTGTTTCACCAGGTTCCAGCGGTGAATGACGTCGCGGTAGGGCGCTGCGTCGGTGCTGGTCATGTCGGTGATCTTGTGGGTGAAGTAGCCGATGCGCTGGTCGTCCAGGCGCGGCTTGAAGTCGTTGTCCGGCATGGCGATGAGCGTGTGCTGGACTTGGATGGTGATGTAGCGCGGGTCGGTGATGTCCTCGTCGTGCTTGCCGGAGGGCGAAGGGTTTTCATAGACGTACTCGGCGATGACCGCGGTGTTTCCAGGGTAGCCGTTGATGCGCATGATCTTGGTCTTCGGCTCGGAGAGTTTTCCGAGGAGTGATTTCTCACCGCCGTGCTTCACCTGGGTCAGGGTTTCGCGCAAAAAGAGGTTGGTTCCCGCGACGAGCACCCCGCCGTCGTCCTCTGCGGCGATGGTCTCGGTGGCGAGAATGGCGGGGCTCATGTTCGCGTGCCGCGCCTTGGAGAGTGCTTGCTGCGGATCGAAGTAGAGCGCGGTGTTTTGCTCGATGAATTCAATGCGCCCGAAAATGCTCCTCATTGTGAAGATGATCGAGCTGCCATAGCGCCCGCGGTTATGCCCGGCTCCCACGGGGCCGTCCACGCTGTGGTTGAAGTAAATGAACTCGGGTCCGATCTGGTTCCTGGCGATGTAGAGCCAGAGCATGCCCTTCTCGTGATCGAGGTAGGTGCGAAACAGGCCGTCCACGCGTTTGAAATCCTTGGTGAACTCCGCCACCGTTTTGCGCTTGGGTTTGACGGTCTCGGCCGGCGCGTTGGGCTTTGTGTCCTGGGGCGGAGCCGGAGTCTTCGTAGCTTCGGTGGCTGGCGGTTTCGATGAAGGCGCCGGAGACGGCTCGGGCTTGTTTGGAGCTGGTTCCGGTTTTGGCTCGGGTTTCGGCTCAGGCTTGGACGGTTCGGGCTTCGCCGGGGCTGGTTTGGGCGTGGGTGTCGGCTCGGGGGCCGCGTGAAGGCTGGGCAGGGTGAGAGCGAGCGCGAGGCAGATGATAAAGGGGCGGATCGACATGGCTTTGGCGGTGGATTGTTTGCAACCATAACGTACCGGCCCGGTTGCAGCACACAAATGATGCTAAGATTGTCAAAGGCCTCACGTTTGTGCGCCGGAACCACTGTAATCCCATGAACACCCCCCACCTCCTCCTCGCGTGCCTGACCTTCACCGCCGCCACGCTTCAGGCAGCGACGCTGTCGGAGAGTCAGAAGATCGACCAACTGCTCGCCAAAGACTGGGAAAAGGCCGGTCTGAAGGCCAATCCCCCCGCCTCTGACGAGGTGCTGGTGCGCCGCTTGTATCTCGACATCGCCGGACGCATCCCGACCGTCGAAGAATCCCAAGCCTACCTGAAGTCTTCCGATCCGCAGAAGCGTGCCAAGCTGATCGACACGCTGCTGGCCTCCGATGGCTACACCAGCCACATGTTCAACTACTGGGCGGATGTGCTTCGCCTGTCCGACAACGTCAAAGGCCGCCTGACCGCTGAAGCCTATGAAGAGTGGCTTAAAAAGCAGATCAAGGACAACACCCCGTATGATCAGATGGTGCGCAATCTCCTCACCACCGACGGCGGCGTGTGGGACAGCGGCAGCATCGGCTTCTGGCAGCGGGATGAGAACAAGCTCGACCACCTCGCCTACACCGTGCAGGTCTTTCTCGGCACCAGCATGGTCTGCGCCCAGTGCCACGACCACCCCTTCGACAAGTGGACGCAGATGGACTACTACCACATGGCCGCCTTCACCTACGGCATGGACACGCGCAGCCGTGGATTCAATCCCAAGGCCGAAAAGCCGAAGCAGGAGTTCGACAAGAAGCTGCTCGCCAGCATGACCCCGAAAGAGCGGAAGGCTTACATTGCCAAAATGCAGGCGGATCGCAAAAAGGCCGCCAAGGAGACGGAGACCGCCTCCATCAGCCGCGAAGACATGCAGAAGGTCAAGCAGGCCATGCAGGACGTCATGAAGCCGCTGCGCTACACCAGCGCCGAGTGGGAGGAAGGCAAGCTGCCCACCTTGCCCCATGACTACAAATACAGCGACGCCAAGCCCGGCGACAAAGTGGAGCCGAAGGCCATGTTCGGTCCCGAGGCGGTGAAGAAAGACGGAGAGAGCACTCTGCAGTCCTTTGCCGACTGGATGACCAATCCTGAAAATCCACGCTTCACCACCGTGATCGCCAACCGCATGTGGAAGAAGGCGTTTGGCGTTGGTTTGATCGAGCCTGTGGATGAGATCACGGACAGCACCGCTGCCAGCAACCCGGCGCTGATGGATTACCTGACGGCGCTGATGACCGAGAAGAAGTACTCGCTCAAATCCTTCCTTCGCGTGATCTACAACACTGACGCCTACCAGCGCGCGGCCACCACTGAGGAAGTGCCGCTGGGAGAAACCTATCACTTCACCGGACCCGTTCTCCGCCGCATGAGCGCCGAGCAGATCTGGGATTCGCTCGTGACTCTCACGCGCGGCAATGTCGATGATGCCGTCGATGCGGAGAATGTGCGCCTGCACCAGTATCTCGACGACCTGTCCATGTTCCTCGGCACCATCAAGGAAAAGGGACCGACGGGACTGGTCGAGATCGCGAAACTGAATGCCGACAAGCTCGCTGCGAATCAGAAGAAGCTCGATGAAATGAAGGCGCAGATGGCCGCTGCGAAAGAAAAGGGCGGCGACACTGCCGACATGGCCAAAAGACTCGCCCGCGATGCCCAGCAACTCCGCAAGGAAACCGAGCGCGACTTCCTGGTCGCCCTCGTCGGTGATGATCGTGCCGCCGACCTCCGCAAAGGCTACAATCCGCAAAAAACGACCGCGCAGACCAAGCGCCCGCAGATTGATCCAAAGCAGCTTGCCAGCATGACCAAGGAGCAGCGGAAGGAATTCATCAAAAACTTCCAGAAAGGCACCGGCAGCAAGGACGTCAGCCTGGCCACACGCGCCAGCGAACAGCCCAGCCCGGCACGCCCCGGCACCTTCCTGCGCACCTTCGGTCAGAGCGACCGCGAGTTGATTCAGAACGCCTCGGATGAAGCCTCGGTTCCCCAGGCTCTCACGCTGCTGAACGGCCCCGTGGCTGACATCCTGAACAGCCCTGCATCGCAGCTCAATCAGGAACTCGCCAAGGCGCAGACCACGCCGCAGAAGCTGGAAACCATCTACCTCGCCTTCCTTGGCCGCCACCCGAACAACGACGAAAAGGCCATCCTCGATCAAGTCGCCCGCGAGCGTGGTGACAAAGCCGTGGCCGATGTCACCCACGCCCTCATCACCGGATCGCAGTTCCTTTTCGTCCAGTAATCAAAACCCTCCGCCTCCATTCCCATGAAAGCTCTGCTCAACTCCTGCGACGATCTCTCCCGCCGCGACTTCGCCAAAAACATCGCCAAGACCTGCCTCGGCGTCTCCGTGATGAGCGCCCTCGCACCGCGCGGATTTGCCGCTCCGTTTGAAGGTGCCTCGAAGGCCAAACAGGCCGCCACCGCCAAGCGCGTGATCTACCTCTACATGTCCGGCGGCATGACGCACCTCGACACCTTCGGTGTGGTGCCTGGCGCTGACACCATGGGCAGCACCAAGGCCATCAAAACCTCCGCTGATGGCGTGCAGATCAGCGAATACCTGCCGACGACTGCGAAGATGATGCACCGCGGTGTCATCATCAATTCACTCAGTTCCACCCAGGGTGCGCACGCGCAGGGGAACTACTTCCAGCACACCAGCTACACCATGCGCGGTGCCACACGGCACCCGTCGATGGGCGCCTGGCTGCAGAAGTTCCAGGGCAAGGGCAACGCCGACCTTCCGGGCTCCGTCATCATCACGGGCGACAGCAAGCATCCCGGTGGCGGCTTTTTCGAAGCCGCTTATCAGCCGCTGGTGCTAAACGATCCTGCCAAGGGGCTGCAAAACAGTCACAAGCCTGCCGGCCTGAGTGACTCGGACTTCGACTACCGCCTCGGCCTCTCCGCGAAACTCGACCAAGGTTTCCGCCAGACCTACAACTACAACGGCGTCAAAGCCTACTCGGAAGTTTACAAGGACGCGATCAAGGTGATGAAGAGCGAAGACCTCGACGCCTTCGACCTCAGCAAGGAATCGGATGAAGCGCACGCCGCCTATGGCGATGGCAACTTTGCCCAAGGCTGCCTTCTTGCCCGTCGCCTGCTTGAGCACGGTGTCCGCTTTGTGGAAGTGACGCTTGGCGGCTGGGACATGCATCAGGACATCTATGCGCGCCTGCCGGAACGCGCCGCCGACCTCGACCAAGCCCTCGGCGCACTCCTGTCGGATCTCGACCGCCGCGGCATGTTGGACGACACGCTCGTTGTTCTCACCTCCGAATTCGGCCGCACGCCGAAGATCAATCAGAACGATGGCCGCGACCATTACCCGAAGGCTTTCAGCTGTGTGCTCTGGGGCGGCGGCATCGCCGGTGGTCAGGTGTATGGCAAGACCGACAAAGGCATTGAAGTTACCGAGAACAAAGTCGGCGTGCCCGACTTCAACGCCACCATCGCCTACGCCCTCGGCCTGCCGCTCGACCTCGTCCTCTACAGCAGCACGAAGCGCCCGTTCACCGTCACCGACAAGGGACAGCCGATCACCAGCCTCTTCGCGTGATCCGGAGTGACGATGCCTCGTCGCCATTCAAAGAAAAATGGGCCCACGATTTGTCGGCCCGTCAAATGGCACAACTCGTGCGAGAAGCTCGTGTTTGAACGCGATTTGAAATCATGCGCCCGTTCATCGCTTTCCTGCTTCTCATCGGTTCCGCCGCCCATGCGCAGCAGATCGACCTCGAAAAGATCTTCGAAGAGCGCAACCTCGGGCCGGTGGGGGAATTGCTGGCGCGGGGCGAGTATGAACTCGTGGCCCGCATCGGTGAGGCGGCGGTGGAGAAGGGGCTGAAGTCGCCGGAGTGGCGGATCATGCGGCTCAAGGCGCTCGTCGAGCTGGGGCAGTTCGAGCGTGCGCTGGATGAAGCAGCGGAAGCGCTCGTCGTATTTCCGGGGCATTTCGAGATTCTGATGCTGCGGCATGATTTCGCGCGGGCGCTGGGAAAGGCGGAGGTCATGGCTGAGACGCTGAAAGGCGTCAACGAGGCGGCGAAGGCGAAGCCGGCGAAGGATCGCACCGCAATGGAGACCGTGATACTGGGCAGGGCGGCACTGGTGTTGGGCGCGGATGCGCAGAAGGTGATCGCACAGTATTTCAAGGCGGCGCAGGGCAAGGACGCGAAGCTGGAGGCCGCGTATCTGGCTGAGGGACATTTGGCGCTGGACAAGGACGATGCGAAACGCGCGGCGGATGTTTTCCGCGCCGGATTGAAGGCGCACGGCGAGACGGCAGAGCTGCGCTTCGGACTGGCGAAGGCCTTTCAATCGAGTGACCGCGAGAAGGCGGTGGAGAATCTGGAGAAGGCGCTGGAATTGAATCCGAATCACAAGGCCTCCCACCTGCTGCGCGCGGAACTGCTCATCGGCGGGGAGAAGTTTGTGGAGGCGGAGGCGGCGGTGCAGCGGGTGCTGGATTTCGATGGAGAGCATCCGCTGGCGTGGTCGCTGCGGGCGGTGGTGGCGCATCTTTTTCATGCCGACGCGAAGAAGATGGAGTCGGCGCGTGGTGCCGCGCTGGAGCGCCGGGAGCGCAATCCGGAGGTGGATCACACGATCGGGCGCTGCCTGTCGCGCGCCTACCGATTCGCGGAGAGTGCGGCGCATCAGCGCAAGGCGCTGGAGTTTGATCCGAAGTATCCGCCGGCGAAGATGCAGCTCTGCCATGATCTGCTGCGCCTTGGTGAAGAGGAGGAGGCGTGGAAGCTCGCCGCAGCCATCCGTGAGGAGGACGGCTACAACATTCAGGCGCACAATCTCGGCCTGCTGGAGAAGGAGATGAACGGCTATGTGACGAAGTCCTTCGAGGACTTCATCCTCAAGATGCCGAAGCGCGAGTGGCCCATCTACGGGGAGCGGGCGCTGGCGCTGCTGCGCGACGCAAGGAAGGTGCTGTGCGAAAAATACGGACTGGACTTGAAGCGCCCGGTGCTGGTGGAGTTTTTCGGGGCGCAGCAGGACTTCGCCATTCGCACCTTCGGCGCACTGGGAGGGCAGGGGATGCTGGGCGTGTGCTTCGGCACGGTGGTGACGATGAACAGCCCCGGCAGTCTGGCGCACGGTCGCAACAACTGGGAGAGCACGCTGTGGCATGAGTTCTGCCACGTCATCACCCTCACCGTCACCAAGAACAAGATGCCGCGCTGGTTGAGCGAGGGCATCAGCGTGTATGAGGAGCGGCAGCGTGATCCCGCCTGGGGCATGCCGATGGATGCGACCTTCCGCGCCATGGTGCTCGACGAGGAGACGCTCACACCCGTCTCGCGGCTCAGCGGCGCCTTCATGAATCCGGAGACGCAGGATCACCTGATGTTCGCCTACTTCGAATCGAGCCAAGTCGTCGAGTATCTGCTGGAAAAATTCGGCAAGGAGAAGTTCCAGGGCATCCTGCGCGATCTCGCCGCCGGGAAACGCATCAACGACGCCATCGCCGCGAACACGGACGACCTTGACGCCATTGAAGAAGGTTTCACGAAGTTCATACGGGGGCGGGCGCTCGGCTTCGGTGTCAAAGCCGACTGGGAGGAACCGAAAGCGGAGGACCTTAACCCGTTTGAGGCGGGCTCCTTCGCCGATTTTGTGAAGAAGCATCCGAACAATCTGACCGCCCTGCGCGAGTTCGCACGGGAGATGGTGGCGCAGAAAAACTGGCCGGAGGTTGTCAAAACGGCCGACACCCTCATTCACCTGCTGCCGGAGGATTTCGGCGGGGACAGCGGCTACGAGCTCAAGGTCATGGCGCTGCGCCAGTTGAAGCGCATCGAGGACGAGGCAGCCGTCCTGCGAAAAATCGTCGCTCGTTCATCGAGCGCACAAAGTGCCTTCCTGCGCCTTATCGAACTCGACCTGCCGCAGAAACGCTGGACTGAGGTGAAGGCGAACGCGCAGCGGGCCACCGCGCTCAATCCCTTCCTCGTCACCCCGCAACGGGCGCTCGCCGAGGCTCACTCCGCGCTCGGAGAATCCGCCGAGGCCGTCGCCGCCTGCGAGCGCCTGCTCATCCTCGATCCCGGCAGCGCGGCGCAGACGCACTTCGAACTCGCCGTACTGCTCAAAGAAGCCGATGCGCCGAAGGCCAAGCGTCATCTGCTCGACTCACTGGCACTGGCTCCAAGAAATCGGGACGGGCTGGCGATGTTGCGGGAATGGTAAGATGACAATGGATGACAAAAGGTGCCACCATCTTGTCTTGGCTTCAGGGGCTGTCAGGCTTGAGCTGCGTTGCATTGCGTGTCGCTATTTTTCAGCGGCTAATGTTGCAGTGATGCCGGTCTATGGCCGGCTGTGCATCAGGGTGCTGCGAAAATTGCGGTTTCCAAGACTGAAATTGGCGGCAGTTTAACCGGAGGGAGTCTAATTTTTCCCCGTGTCCGCCCGTTCCGCCTGTGAAACAAAGCATGCCCAGCCATCACGATCAGGACGAAGCCTCCGTGTTGGTGCGGCGGGCATTGGACCAGCATGAAAGCGCCCTCATTTCCTACACCGCCGGCATTCTCAGTGGAGACATTGAGAAGGCGCGTGACGTTGTGCAGGACGCCCTGCTCAAGCTTTACCTCACGGAGCCGGATCGTGTCCGGGAGAACCTCAAATCCTGGCTCTTCACCGTGTGCCGAAACCGGGCCTTCGACATCCTGCGCAAGGAGCACCGTCTGGAACTCGGCAACGAGGAGGCGATGGAGACGGCGCCGGACCGTGAAATGGATCCTTCGGACACTGCCGACATGCACGAGCTTTACGAACAGGTCTGGAGCTGCGTGGACCGACTGCGCCCCAACCAGCGCGAGGTCGTGCGTCTCAAGTTTCTGCACGACTGCTCCTATCAGGAAATCGCCGGCATCACGGGCCTCAGCGTGGGCAACGTGGGCTTCATCATGCATCACGCGATCAAAAAACTGCGCGAGTCCCTAGGGCGCGAACTCGCCGACCAACTTCCCCATCATCATTCATGAATCCCCAGGACAACCCACTTTTCACCGCCTACGTGCTCGGCGAGCTCAACGCCGAGGAGGCGGCCTCCGTACATGAATCCCTCGCGCAAGTTCCCGCCTCAGGCCACGAGCTTGAACAGATCGAGGCGGTGACTGACGCGCTGCGTCACGGTGCACCACTTTCGCAGGCGCGGCTCACTCACGAGCAGCGCCACGCGGTGCTGCACCCGGCCAATCTGCCGCGCCGAGTACAGCTTCTGCAGCCACGCCAGCCGGCGCCGCGTCCGCGCTCCTTGTTTTGGCCGGTGGTGGGCGGGCTGCTGAAGGCTGCGGCGGTGCTCGCGCTGATGGGCGCGGCTTATTTTGCAGGCTGGTCCGTCGGGCCTCAGGTCACTCCGCCTGTGGCGGGCAGTGAAACTGTCGACGATCAGCCGGAGGCGGAACAGCCGAAGATCGTGGAAACGAATGTGCCGGAAGAGCCGCAGCCGGTCTTTGCAGAGGCTTCTCCTTCGGAAATGAGTGTGCCGCCGGTTTCGGTGCCCGAGTCGAAAGAAACAGCACCGGCTTTGGTGCTTGCAGAGGCACACCCTGCGCCGGTCAAACAGGAACCCGTGATCGTCAAGGCCACCGCCCCGGTGGCAAAAGGCCCATCCAATGTCATACCAAACATGGGATTCGCGATGGCTGCCGGGAAATCGAGGTTTGTGAGTACAACGAAGCAGCCGGTGGACCAGTACAGCCTCAGGCCCGCCCAGCTCAAACCTGAGCCGCCCAAGACGTCGAAGGAGGGCGTTTTCGCCTCGCCACGCACGGGGGATGGGAAGCCGGAAGCGAAGCAGCCTGCGCATTCCAAAGACCTCTATGTGCATTCATGGCAGGCGGAGGTGGCCGCGAGTCCCTGGAATCCCGGGCATCGTCTGCTGCGCATTGTGGTGCAGCTCCCGGCGGATCAGCCTGCCGTGATCTCCGGCGAGGGCGAGTTCCCTCTGCGCATCACCTTTGACGCGGCGAACGTGAAGGAGTTCCGAATGTTGTGCGAACGCCACGAGGCGGCGCGTGAACTGCGCACGGCCGGGAAGCATGTGGTCTGGTACGAATTTCTTCCGAACGGCGCGGCTGATGTGAACCACGAGCGCCAGATTGCCAGCGTGACGCTGCCGAATGTGAAGTTTACCTCGCAGACCGTGGGGCCGTTTGACGGAAGTCGGCTGCGGGTGATCGACCGCGGCTTCAAGCTGGAGAATGCGCGGGATGACTTTCTCTTTGAGGCGTCCGTGGTCGGTTTCGGCCTGTTGATGCGCGGGGCGGAGCAGACGGGTGCCCTGGATCACCAGCTGGTGCTCGCGCTGGCCCAGAAGTCAGCCGGCAAGGACGTGGAACGCGGGCGCTTTTTGCGCCTCGTGCAAGACGCGCGCCGGATCGCCGGCCTGTGATCAGTCCGCGAGAAAGCTTTGCATGTAACGGGCGCCAGGCGGGGAGTAGAGCTTTTGAGCGAGTGCGAGGAAGCGCTTGCGCAGTTCCTGCCGCCGTTCCCGAATGATCTCCGGCCATGGCCCGCGGCGTGAGCGGAAAGCGGGCTCCTGCGAAAACTCGGCGAGGTCGTGATCGCGGCCCAGCAGGGAGCCGAGCCTGCGGCTGCGTCTGATCCGTTTACGCGTACCTGGGAGATGGCGGAGGACGAGTGCCTGAAAGTACAAATCCTTCACCCGGTGCCGCCAGCGGTGCAGGGAAGGCTCGTCCGCCGTCTCGGCGATCTGTTTCATGAGCCTGCGCCCCCGGCGGTAGCAGCGTGCGTGGCGCATCAGGATGTCCTCGGCGGCGAGATGTTCGATGCCAGCCATGCCGACGAGCTGTTCCAGCGCAAGCAACTGATGGCGGATGAAGGCGGCGGAAGGACGGCCGCAGTGTTTGCGCGCCGGACGCGGAAAGCTGGCGTCCGGCAGATGAAAACGGTTGGCCAGCCTGTCGATCAATTCATTTCGCACGGTTCCGTCGCGACTGACTGCGCAGGCGTTTTTAACGGCGCGGATGTGCTGCCGCATGGCGTGCAGGGTCTGTTCGTCGACGGCATCCACGGCCATTCGCAGCAGTGCCTGGATTTTCTTCATGCGCTGCCGCAGCTGATGAACGGCGACCTGTTCATGCTGCGTGAGCCGCGAGACATCACGATGCGCCGCTTCACACAAACTGCGCAATAAAAGCTTCAAGCGGCGACCGGTGAGGCCTGGGAACCCATCGCTGCGTTTCATGGAGCAAGAGTCAGCACGGTGGCCGTCAAGATGGCAAGAAAGAGTTTTTCACATTCTTCTACAGGGAAGTCCGGATTGTGAACAGATTGTGAATTCCTTGAATTTCCGGACCGAGTCAAATCGCTGCCAAGGCTGTCGGACCGGTCTCAACCGCACCATTTTTCATGCGCGGAGCGCGTGCCTTTGAAATCTTTCGTTGATTCGACGGTCTCCAATGCCAGCGTGCGCTCGTTGAATCCGTAACCCCCGAATCAAAAACTATCATGGCAAGCGAAGCAGTCCTCACTCTCACCGAAGCAAATTTTGAATCCGAAATCTCCTCTTCCACCGTGCCCGTCATCGTGGATTTCTGGGCTGAATGGTGCGGCCCCTGCCGGATGCTCGGACCGATTCTGGACGACCTGGCCACGGAGCAGGAAGGCAAGGTGAAAGTCGGCAAGGTGAACGTGGACGAGAGTCCCAACTTGGCGGCGCAGTTCAGCGTACGCTCGATCCCGATGATCGTCTTCTTCAAGGACGGCAAGGCACAGGAAACGGTCGTCGGTGTTCAGTCCAAAGATGCGCTGCTC
The DNA here is from genome assembly GCA_964452755.1 of uncultured Prosthecobacter sp. GTDB lineage: Bacteria > Verrucomicrobiota > Verrucomicrobiia > Verrucomicrobiales > Verrucomicrobiaceae > Prosthecobacter. The sequence continues at coordinate 94,596 of CAYVQY010000012.1, forward strand.
AAGAAGCTCGCCGCGCTGGCCTGAGACGGAGCCTCTGATTGACGACTTCCGGCGGGGATGATTTTTTCATCGCCGCCGTTTTCGTTTTCAGGAGTCGCCGAAGCTGATTCCGATCGCCCGGGCGGCGTTGACGATTTCGCTGTCCTTGTTGACGAGGCGAAGTTGGTGGACGGCTTCTTCGATGGACACATCACCCACCTGGTAGTGCTGGTAGCTGACCATGCGGCCAAAGGTGCCTTTTTCGATGAGATCGACGGCCTTGGCACCGAAGCGGACGCCGAGGATGCGGTCGAGCGCGGTGGGAGCGCCTCCGCGCTGCAGGTGTCCGAGCGTGCAGGAACGGGTCTCCTTGCCGGTGGATTTTTCGATGTGCTTCGCCACATACTCTCCGATGCCGCCGAGGCGGTCTTCTCCCTTGGCCCCGACGCGTTCTTTGGTCAGCAGTTCGCCGTCTTCCAGGCGGGCGCCTTCGGCTACGACGACGAGCGTGGAGTGATGTCCGGCGGCGTCGCGCTTACGGATCGCTTTGGCGACTTCGTCGAGGTTGAAGGGGATTTCGGGAAGCAGGATCACATCCGCTCCGCCCGCCATGCCTCCGTAGAGAGCAATCCAGCCGGCGTGGCGGCCCATGACTTCGAGCACGATGACGCGCTTGTGACTTTCAGCCGTGGTGTGTAGGCGGTCCAGCGCGTCCACGACGGCGGCCACGGCGGAGTCGAAACCGAAGGTCATCGCAGTGGCCTGAATGTCGTTATCGATGGTTTTTGGCACGCCGATGACCGGGATGCCCATCTGGTAAAGCTGCAAGCCCGTGGTGAGACTGCCGTCACCGCCGACAACGATCAGCGCACCGACTTCGAGGTGGCGCAGGGTGCTTTTCGCCTTCTCCACGATTTCCGGCGGCACCTGAGCCACATTGCCTTCTCCCACCTTGGCGACGAAGTGCCCCTTGTTGGTGGTGCCGAGGATGGTCCCGCCCAGTTTCATGATGCCGACCGTTTTATCGGGGTCGAGCATCATGTAGTCTCCCGGTGGCAGCAGGCCTTCGAATCCGTCGCGAAAGCCGACGACTTCCCAGCCGTGGGTGTGGGCGGCGCCAACGACGCCATGAATGACCGCATTGAGTCCGGGGCAGTCCCCGCCGCTGTTCAAAATGCCGATTCGCATAAAAGTAGGTGTTGGGTGTTAAGGTTCATCGGTGGGGGCACGTCAGGTGCCTCGCGCCGTCCCGATCTCAAAAATGATCGAGCATCTGGCGCTTTTCCGTGATCGGACGTCCGGCGGCCAGCCAGCGGTCGTACGCCGACCAGCCCTGGTGCAGAAGCGTCCTTGCTTCGACAAAGGGATTGGCTGAGCCGATGACGACCACGATCATGCGGTGCCGGTAGATGAGGCTGGTGTTGTCAGCCTGCACCTGAACGCTGGAGGGCTTTTCCGCGGAGATGACCACGCAGCCGCCCGACTGTGCGGTGTGGCCCGTTTTCACGCCGTCGATCCGGTCCACGCCGAGAAGCTGGTTGGTGTTGCTAATGCTCACGCTCGTCGGCTCTCCGCTGCGGTAGATAGTGATGCTGCGGCTGCCTTGATTCGTGTAAAAGCGCATCGCGGGGCGGGACACGGCGTACACGGCCAGTCGCGCGATGTCCGCCGCAGTCGAATAGGGCTGCGGGCGGGAATTTTCCAGGCCGTGGGGATTGGTGAAGCGCGTGCCGCGCGCGCCCTCGCGTTTGGCCAGCTGGTTCATCTGCCGCACAAATTCCTCCATCGGGTGGCCGCTGCGGCCGAGGCGCGAGAGGTGGTCGCGTCCCACGAAATCCCCCAGGGTAATCGCGGCGATGTTGTCGCTGCACATCATTGTCGCATAGATCAGGTCGCGCAGGGTGACTTGGTCTCCGGGCTGCAGGCCGATGGTGCCGCGGTCTGAAATCTGAAAGGCGTAGGTCGGGACTGTGGCCAGCACGCCGACGCCGACGCCGGAGGCCTCCGCCCAGTCCAGGGTGACCATGGACGTGGCAATCTTGGCCAGTCCTCCGACAGCGCGCTTCGCGGAGGCGTTGCCGGCGACGTGTACTTTTTTGTTGAAGGCGTCCACGACCATGACCGCCGACTGAGCGGAGGCGGCCGAGGCCGAAAAGAGCGTCAAGACGGCGGCAAAAAGCATCACGCGGGGGGTATTCCGCAGTATGTCGGGGGAGAACATAGGCTGCGATGATTAGCGGAGTGTGTCCCTGCCGCAACAGGGGATTTTGCCATCGTCTTTGCAATTTGACGAACCATCCCGCCCGGTCTAGCTGGCTCAGCACATGGCGACTCCACATTCCCAGGCCGCTCATCTCATCCAGGCCTACTACGACACCTTCAATGCCGGCGACCGCGCGGGGTTTCTCGATCTGCTGACCGACGACATCGCGCACGAGATCAACCAAGGCGGCGTGGAGAGGGGGAAGGCGGCCTTCAAGGCCTTCCTTGAGCGCATGGACCGCTGCTACCGTGAGCAGGTCTGCGATCTGGCGGTGTTCGCTGCGGAGGACGGCGCTCGTGCCGCAGCGGAGTTTTTCATCGAGGGGGAGTACCTCTCCACCGACGACGGGCTGCCGCCCGCTCAGGGGCAGCGCTATCGGTTGCGTGTGGGAGCGTTTTTCGACATCAGGGACGGTCGAGTGAGCCGCGTGACGAACTACTACAATCTGGAGGAATGGCTGCGGCAGGTGGGTGCGGGGAAGTGAGTTGAGCCCGCCTGCAAGCCGTCCTTGCACAGTTCGATGATGGCATTACTGTCCGCGCTCGCGGCACCCGCCGAGTACCCCGTGGTGTAATGGTAACACAGGAGATTTTGATTCTCTCGTTCAAGGTTCGAATCCTTGCGGGGTAACCAACACGCGACATGTGTGTTTCAATCGGAAATATGGGTCTATACTTGGGAAACGGGCTGGCTTCTGCCCTGGTCGGCTGATGTTGGGTCGCCTATACGGCCTTTTCTATTTGTGTTGTTTTGGGTTGATTTGGGGATTTTATGCGGCTAGCAGTGGGCTAGCACTATGAGCGACTACATCGGTTCTTATTCAATGGTCAGGCAGGCGAAGCCTCGCGGGAGGTGGAAATCAGCGGGAGTGCCGTGTTTTGATCCGAACTGGGTGCTGAAGTTTTATCTGCCGGGCCGGCCGGTGCAGGTGAAGTCTGGCCCGGAGGATGTGGTGTTCCCGATCTGCGAGCGCTGTTTAGGGCTGCCGCCAGAGTGTGGCGGGGTGATGAGGGAGCGCTCGAGTTGCCGCTGCCAGAAGTGGCCGCGGACGTGGGCGGTGGAGTTTTTGAGGACGCAGACGCATCTGCTGATGACGGGGGCGATCGGCAAGCTGGAGGCGATGCGGAGACCTGAGGAGTGGACGCCGCTGCCGGAAGTGCTGGCTGTGTATGAAGATCGCGGGCCGAGCGATGCGCGGAAGCGTGCGTCTTATCTGCGGACGATCGTCGAGGTGGCGACGGGGAAGGAGCCGGAGCGCCAAACGTGGGCGGACTTGACGAAGAAAGTCTGCTTTGATTTTGCGGAGCTGTGGCAGGAGGCGGGCCGCCGGGGTTGGCATGAGCGCGGGGCGATGCCTCCGGAGGGCTGGGCGCAACTGCGTGCGGAGTTCAAGTCGGGACGACTGGCTGCAGGGACGGTGTGGCCGGAGGCGACGCAGAATGCGACGCTGCGGAAGCTGCTGGAGCGCGGGGTGTTTCCAGCGCTGGACACGCGGACGGTGATGAAGTGCAATACGAGCATTCGAAATTATCTGAATGCGGCCCGCTCGATCCTGGGACAGAAGAGCCGGGACACGTTTCTGCGGGGGCTGAGTCTGCCGCCGCTGAAGGAGTTTTTGAGCACGAAGGTTGCGGTGCTGGTGCCGAAGGGGCACCAGGAGTTCACGCGAGAGCATTACCTGGCGATCCTGAATGGACTGCCGGAGCTGCGCCAGACGAATCCACGGGTATGGCTGGTGAATCAGATGCTGATGCGTTTTGCGCTGCGTCCGGAGGAGATTTTCCCGGCGCGGCCAGGTTGGCTGGAGCAGGTGTGTCAGGAGGCTGAGAAGCGGACGAGGATCAATATTGTGAACCGGGAAGGGGAGGGTTTTCTGCTGAAGGCGGGGGCGAATGCCAAGCCGCGACACATTTGGGTGCCGGTGGATCTGCTGGCCTGCATGAGAGAGGTGATGACCGACACCTCTCTGATCGGAGGCCGGACGCCGACTGAGGCCCGCAATCTGGTGGAGCGGGATCATCCGTCGTGGCTGCGCAGCATCGGGGTGGATGTGGAGCGTCCGAACTACAAGTTCCGCCACTTTGCGCTGGCGGAGCGGATGACGAGCGGTGATGCGACGCAGGCGGCTGCCCTGGGCGGCCACAGTACGAGTGTCACGACGGAGCGCAATTACGCGCGGATGCTGGGCACGCTTGAACCCTTAAGCGAGAGCGAGATTTACCGGCGATTGATGGAGGGATGATGTGGGCACCGAGGGCTCGCTGGCAGGGGCGTGCATTTGGAGCTTGCAGGGATGTGCTTGCATTCCGGGCTTGCAAGCAGGGTGCTTGCAACGTGAGAATGCAGGCATGAAGTCTCTGCTGTGTGCGATGCTCTCTGGCGCGGTGCTGCTGCTGGCGGTTCCGAAGAAGCCGGTGGGGCCGTGTGAACCCTATGCGGAGGTGTGCCGGCATTGCACGGACTGTTCGCAGTGCAAGCATTGCGCGAAGAACGGCGGGAAGTGCTCGGTGTGCTGGAAGAAATGATATGGATGATTTTTCTTTGACGACCGAAATGATCCGCGGTGGCACTACGATCGTGAGCGTCGCCGTAGGTGGGTGGCTCGCGTTGCGAACCTATCGTTCAAACCAGTGGTGGGATGAGAAGAGAAAGGCGTATGCGGAGGCAATTCATGCCTTGGTATCATGCCGGAGTTGCTGTGTGACCTTAGCTCAGCGATTCGAAGACGAAAATGAGTTCCTGGAAAACCCAATCAACGCATTCGACGACCTGAACGAATTCAAGTGTTCCTTTGAGGGGACACTCAATACCGTGGTAAAAGTTAAAAACACCTCGGCGTACATGTTGTCAGATCGGGCACTCTCGATCTTGGAAAGCTCATTAATTCGATATCCGGAGATCCGAAGGCGCCACAACCGTAACCCCAACCAATTGAGAGGTGAACATTTGTTCTGGGATGAGATGGCAAACGACCTGTGCACCACAATAAATGATTTCATTTACGAGAGCCGGTGCGATCTGGGCGTGACTTCTAGAATAAAACACTTGATCATCTCCAGATGGCAGAAACTCCGCGTGTCTTCCAAAAAGTGGCCAGGACTGGCGAAGCGCGCATGTTTCGTGGTTCTCTACGGTGAAGCCGCCGCAAAACGTCGCATAGATTCGAAGCTTCTTAGCTAAGAACGATGGCGGTTTTGATTGAGAAATGCATCCCCCTCCCACCTGCGCATGATTGAAGACTCCGTATTGAGATGCTTGATAGCAGTCAAGCATGGAGGCCAAGTTGAGGAAATGGTCTTGGATGCAGTGCGAGAAGAGGAGAACTACTTGATCGTGCTGGAGTGGGGAACCTCAGATGATGATCAACACGGTGTAACACCAAGGCAGTACGTCGAGATTCCTTCGTCCGAAATTGAAATCGAGACCGATTCATCCAAGGACTACGAGATCGTGAGCAACACGGGCATTGACCTTGATGCCGCGAGCGTCACCGATGTGGAAGGCAGGCCCAAAAAACTGTTCCAGTCGCCGCCGAGAAATTAGTTATGTCACTTGGTACGATTGCTGCTTTTAGTACAAATATAAAAATTCGACATTTCTGCTTGTACTTTTTTGGGCTTGTCGTACCCAAGGTGGCCATGAAATTCCAGCCCAACAGAAACTACGACAGCAACGATGTGGTGCAGACACCTCTACATCTCGCTAAACGTATCGTGGAGCACTTCAACCCCTCAGGGCGCATCTTGGAGCCATGCCGGGGCCAAGGGCACTTCCACCGCTACCTAAAAGACGCCGAGTGGTGTGAAATCTCCGAAGGCGTGGACTTCTTTGATTACAAAAAGCGCGTTGATTGGATCGTTACCAACCCTCCATGGAGCCAGATTCGGCCCTTCCTCCAGCACGCAATGAACCTTGCAGACAACGTTGTCTTTCTGATGACGGTCAACCACGTTTGGACGAAGGCGCGAATCCGCGACATCCGAGAATCCGGGTTTGGCATCAAGGAAATCTGTTTGGTGGAAATGCCAGAGTCATTTCCGCAGTCGGGTTTCCAGCTCGGGGCAATTCACGTCTCCCGAGGCTGGCAGGAGAAACCCATCACGTTCTCTGACATTTCACAAATTGCCGTCAAGACGCGGGCCAAGCGTGCGCTCGAATATGCCCTTTAAGCGATCTTCCCAGCCGCCTTGCTTGTAGTCGAAGGCGTAGCGTGAAATCTTCTCCATAATGATCGGAGGAATAGTGATCTCCCCGTTCTTCTCGTTGGTCAGCTCTTGCAGAGTCACAAGAAGGCCCTGCCAGCCGCCTTTCCTCTTCTCCGAGGGTTTTTGGCGGTAGAGGATCTCGAGTTCAGTTTCGTTGAGCGTGACTGTGATCATTTGAGCGGTGGGATTGAGGGTGCGGTGTTTTGCCAAGAGAACTTCACGCGCCCATTTGGTGGTGGGGGTGCCGTCCTTCTCAGCTGATTCTTCGATTTCTCGCCGTTCCGCGAGAGTCAGACGCACGCTGATGAACTCAGCTTTGCGTTGTTGTTTGGGTATCGTGGGACGTCCTAGTTTTGCCATGCTTAAACGTGACACAAAAAATAACCAGTGTCCAAGTCTTTTTGGTGACACGATAAAGAATCATGAAGGTTGCTGGAAGAAGTAGGTCACCGCCCCCGAACGAGCCAGAGTGTGACGCGACCGCTTTCCTGGAGCCCGGGCTGGACGGTGCCGAAGAAGCTCGCGCCTGAGCGATGCTCCTGGATGCCGCAGTAGAGCACGGCGGATCTCTCCAGACGCTGCCAGCGGTCGGGATAGCCTGGACGGAAGGGGGTGAAACAGCGCCTGAAGAGCGGCAGATGCCAGCCGTCGATCTCAAGCCGCCAACGCCAGCCGTCCGCGTCGCTGCGATCGGTGACAGGGATGGCCCTGATGCTGGCGACCCGACGTCTGGGGGAGTGCGGGAGCAGGATGTGCCAGGTGGATGCCGAGACGTAACACCAGGGTACGAGCCTTTCGAAATCGGCGGAGGAGTAGTAGTCGGTGGTCAGAGAGCTGCCGTTGAATTCGAGTTGCATACACTGTTTACATGAACAGTATATGCTTTGTGCCAGAATCAAGCCGGATCCGCCTGAATTTGCACCGGGTCTTCATGGCACGAGCCTGGATGAAGGAGGCTTGACGCTGGGGAGCGGGTGTGGTGGACTTGCGGTATGATAGCAAAATTGGCAAACTTCATCTGCATAGCATGGTTCATTGCACTGCTGATTGCTGGCTTCATGGCTTACATGATGACCACCTCAAACCCGCACACAGACGTGACGTGTGATGGTCTTGGGCGCGAGCTAACCCTCTCCCCATGGGTTATGCGACTCATGTTTGGACAGGAAAGGCTTTGGGCTGGATGGGGATGGTTCATCGGTGACATGGTCATTTTTTGGGGGAGTCTTGCGGCTATCGGAGCGATCTACTCCGCGGCGGATCGCCACCGAAAAGATTGATCATGAGCCCGAAATTGATGGCCGTTTTACTTCTGGGCACTGCCTGCGTTTGTTTCGCTGCGATGCTGCCTGGGATGCCGTATTCTTACTTCATGCTGGTGCGCGTAGTGACCTGCGCAGTGATGACGGTGATGGCATCGCGCTTGTTTGATCAGCGACGTGAGCCGTGGGCCTGGGGCTGTGTAGCCGTGGCGATTTTGTTTAATCCCGTGTTCAAGGTGCATCTGACGCGGGATCTGTGGTGGTTCCTCGATGGCGGGGCCGCTGTGTGGTGTCTGGCGCTGGTGAATGCCATGGGCCGGGAATGATGTTGAGCGGAAGCTCAGGGTGATGGCTCAGTCCTCGGTGCCGTTTTTGTCGGTGCGGTAGGATGTGGGCTCTTCGGCGACTTTGAGGGTTTCCGAGTTGACCTGGGATGACGCGGAAAAGTGGGTAATGTTTGCATGGCCGGGCGTTTGTGCGGCTGCATGTTCGGCGGCGGCATTGAGCTCTGCGATGGCCCAGTGTTCCAGCGTCTTTTCCGCTGCTAACGCGGCGGCGCTGTAGGCTCGGAAGGTGGGCAAATCGACCTCGATGCTGAAGATCTGGGACTGTGGAAGCAATTGGAGGCGGCGTTGAGCTTCTGCGGCTTCGTCTTCCTGCATCATGCGCTCAATGAGCTTTTGTTTCCCAAGTGGAATTTCTTTGGGCGAGGAAAGCCAGTTATCGACGGCCTTTTTGCTGATACCAAGCTGTTCGGCAAGCCAGTATCGATCACGATTTGTCTTCTTGAGCCATGCTTTGATTTCTTCTTTCACATGGCTTCAATACCTCAAAAGGGATAATACACCAGTAAATTTACACCGAAGATTCACTTTTAAGTTTACAAGTGAATCTGAAGGGGTATTACAGAGGTATTATGAGTGCTTCAACACTTGCTCTGCCTCCTATTCCTCTGGCGTCGCTTCCGGAGCGGACGAAGGATTTTATTATTGCTCTGTGCAATCAGGAGCATCTGACGCCTGAACAGGCGATCAAGAAGACGCTGGATGCCAGCGCGATGCGTGCTGGCTTTCTGTCGCTGCCCCCTGCTCAACCGGAGGGCGCGGACCGTGATGTGCGCGCGGCGGCGTGATCTACCTTTCCGGAGACAGGCCGCAGCGCGGCAAGAGCGCACTGATGGCGCTGTTACTGGCGAATCTGAATGTCGGCGCAGCCGATGTCACGCAGGGTTTTGTGCAGCCCGGCGGCGACTTGCTGAATGGTGTGGGTGCTTTTGGGAAAGCCGCAGAGGAGCAGACCATTGTCTCCATCGGGCATGCCGGTGATGCAGACAAAGCACAGCCAGTGAGTGGGATGATCGCGATGGATGAGGCTGCTGGCGGCGTGCGCGAGGCCGGAACTGCCAACGAGCTGGTCAAAGATGCCAAGACTTTTGGCGTAGGCAGCGATCTGGGCGTTGTCGCTGAACTGGACGATCTGCCCGGGGGGAAAGTGCATCATGCCGGTGATGCTGCGCCTGAGGCGACGATTTGCAACCCTCAACCGGAGGGCGCGGGCAAGCCTGCGCAGGCGGCGTGAGCGGGCTGGCTGATCAATTCGGCGCGGAGCTGAAGCGCACGCTGCAGCAGCAGCGGGGGATGATCAAGTACGCCCGCGTGGCATTGCCCGGGCTGGTAGATGTGTGCGGAGCAAAGACGGGGCAGAGCTACAAGCTGCGCAGTTTGCTTTATTCCGCCTGGAACGGGAAGCCGGTGAGTCTGCTGGAGCTGGTGGGCCTGGACTGGTCGATCAAGAAGGACGTGCTGACCGTGCTGTTGGCCTTCGGCTGTGAACCTGGCGGCGGCGCCCCCCCTTTTTTTTACGATGCGATCTCGGACGCGTTCAAGGCGGCGGGATTGATGGAGTGGTTCACTGCTGAGGGTGAATCGCAAGACAACGACTGACACAACGGCCCGCACGGCACCCAGCCGTGCGGGCCGCTTCTTTTTTCCAAAATGACCACTCTGGATGCTCCGACGCAACCAATGGCGGCAGCGTGCCGTGATCTACCGCGCATCTCGCCTGAGCTGCTTTACTTTGAGGCTGTGCACGATGGTGTGTGGCCGCGTGTGGCGGCCGTGATGCCGGATGAGTCGCGGGCGTTTGCGCACCGCGAAACGATCTACGCGATGACAGCGGATGAGTGGATGCACTTCGACGCGATGAGGAGGGCGGTGTGATGTCTGCCCCCGCCTTCTTTTTTTGCTGGGCTGTGGGTGCCTGTGGGTGCCTGTGTGTGCCTGCCGCTGATCTGGTGCGCTGTGCGTGCCTTTAACTGGCTCATGCAGGCAATCGGCCTGGATGATGATTCGTGGCCTCTGGGGCCGCGCTGAGCCCGGCCCCCTTTTCTTTTTCCAACTGATGGCTGAGAAGACACATGAGAAGCGGAAACGCGGACGGCCCGAGGGGCCGGAGCCGACTTGTTCGGTCATGGAGGCAGCGGTTGCCCTGGGTAAGTCGAAGTGGACCATTTATGACTGGCTCAAGGAGTTGTGCTCGGATGACAAGCCAGTGCTGCCGCATCGCCGCATCGGACGTGGGCCGGGATCTGTGCGCATCCCGGTAAAGTATGTGGATGGCATCGAGAAGCGGTTGGTCCTGCGGATCGGTCCGTCCCGCCCCGGTTCTTTTTTTCCAGCGAAGGAGCAGAAGGATGGCTGAGCGGCTGCCGAGTCAAGTGGCGCGGGACTTTGTCCGCGCTGCCGAGAACGTCGCTGAGGCGCCGGCCACGGAAACGCAAACGAAGCAGCGTGCCGAACTGGGTTTTGAGATCGAGGAGAAGATCGTCGATCTGGGCGAGGGCTTGCGCGGGAAGTATGACGTTTCGCGTCTGGAAGCGCAGCATCCGCAGCTGGTGAACCTGATCACCTGGTTACTGACGCTGCCGGGCATGACGTATCAGGCGATTGCCGAGGCATGTGGGAAAGGTGTGTGCTGGGAGACGGTGGCTGCGATCGCAGCGACACGGCGGGAGCCTATACGAGAGTTCAAATTAAGACAGGCGGCGAAGCTCGGGCTGGTTATGGACGCGGCAATCGGTGGACTGTTGGAGAAGGCAGCATCTGGAAAGCTCTCGGCGCTCGATTACAAGCTTCTCTCTGACGCTTGGCTGCAGATGTCGGGAGAGGGGCACACGATGAGGTTTGAGGGTGCGAAGCAGGAAGACCCGAAGCGGGCGAAACTGCGCAACCTGCTCGAACAGCACGGTGGAATGGTATTTGAGGCGGAGCTTATTCCGAAAAGCGGCGGCGAATCGGTCCCACTCGCCTTGGCAGGTGTTCAAAATGACACCTTTGATCTGTCGGGAGATTCTAAAGCTCCTGTGAACCGTTCACAAATCGCTGAAAATGAAGCAAGTAAGTAATTGCTGTCTCGTTGCTAGCTGCATAGCCGATGATTCTTTGTTGAAGGGGGGGGAGGGGGTGGGCGGACGGGCCGGACCTCGCCCCCCACATTCATTCCAGC
>CAYVQY010000013.1:0-93306 GCA_964452755.1 uncultured Prosthecobacter sp.
ACCGATGGCATTGATCCGGTCACGGGCGATGTCACCGGCACATTGACCGGCCAGAGCTGGTATGATCTGGTCGGCAATGTCATCAAGCAGTCGCAGGCGGGCAGCACAGCCTTCACCAAGACCGTCTATGACGAGCTGAACCGGCCCAAGGTGTCTTATTTGTGCTGCCGTCCCGGTGTGGCCGGTGTGCCGAGCGGCGATGACAACAGCGTGGTGGATGACACGGTCATCGAGCAAAGCAACGTGGTCTATGACCGGGGTGGGAATGTGATCATGCAGACACGCAAGCAGCGCTTCGATGACGCCACCGGCACCGGCGTGCTCAACGGCCCGCAGACCGAGCCGAAGTCACGCGACACCTACGGGATGACCTGGCCCGATGCGCTCGGGCGTCCGCGAGTGAGCGCGGACTACGGCACCAATGGCGGCAGCGTGCCCACACGCCGCGAAGTGGCACCGCAGAGGAGTGACACCATCCTGGTGTCAACGAATCGGTATAAAGACAGCGGCGATGCCAACGCCGTCGTGGACCCCATGGGAATCGAAACCCGCTGGGAGAACGATCAAGCGGGCCGCCGCATCCGCCTCATCGAAGGCCTCCAAGGAGCGGGGACATCCCTGTCCCCGAGTGCTTCATGCAACAATCCACCCTATCCCCCTCATCCCACCCCCCGCGTCACCGAATTTGGCTGGCATTCGAGCGGCCAGTTGAATAAACTCACGCTCGTGAACGCGGAAACCGGCAATCAAGTCACGCGCTGGCTCTTCGGCACCACACTGGCCGACAGCGCCATCGCCAGCAACGGCCTGATGCGCACGAAGATCTATCCCGAAAGCGACGACCGCCCCGCCCCGGCGGCGGACGGCCCCGACGGCGTGTACTCCCGCCTCGAATACCGCTACAACCGCCAAGGGCAGCAGACGGCGTTCAAAGACGCCGACGGCACCACGCATGAATACGATTACGACAAGCTGGGCAACCCGACGGCGGATCGCGTGACGGTGCTGGCCGCTGGATTAAACGATGATGTGTTGAGAATCGGCACCACCTACGACCAGCGTGGCCTCACCGCGAAGGTGACGAGCTACAACGCGGCGAGCGGAGGTTCCGTGGTGAACGAAGTCGGTTTGGAGTACAACGCGTTCATGCAACTGGCGGCTGACAAACAAAGCCACGCGGGAGCGGTGACGGGCGGCACGCCGAAGGTGACTTACAGCTATGAAAGCGGCGGCACCAAGAACAGCGTGCGTCGAGTTAGCACGACTTATCCGACGAGTTCCCGCGTGGTGGAAGTGAAGTACGGAACGGCAAACTCCATGGATGATCACCTGGGCCGCGTGTCCACGCTGCAAGTCACCGGAGAAACCGACGAACTGGTCAACTACACCTACTGCGGCAGAGCGTGGCAGGTGCGCGTAGGCTACCCCGCGCCCGGCTTGGAACTGAAATATCGTCGTCTGTCCGGCGAACCCGTCGGCGATGCCGGTGATTCCTATTCCGGCTACGACCGCTTTGGCCGCACGGTGGACCTGCCGTGGGTCAAGACCAGCGACGGCAGCATTGTCGAGCGCAGCCAATATGGCTTTGACCGCAACAGCAGACGGACGTGGCAGAAACGCCCGCTCACCGACATGCAGGACCAGCAGTACGGCTATGATGCGCTGAGCCAGGTGAACGCCGCCGCACGCGGCAGCTTGAACCTCAACGCCACCGCCATTAGCGGTGTTCCTGCTGCTGCCGAAAGCTGGGACTACGACCCCACCGGCAACTGGCGAGGCCACACGACTTCCAACGGCACGACCACGCTGCACCAGCATCGCGTGCATGACCGTGGCAACCGGCTGACCCAGATCGAGAACAACCCGCACAACATGATCCTGGATCGCGTGGGCCGCATGCGGCAGATGGCTCCTGATGCCAGTGGAGATTGGGATGGCAAACTTGAGATCACCTGGGATGCCTGGAGCCGCATCACGAGTGTGAAGAACAACGGTGCGATGGTAGGTGAGTATGCTTACGATGGTCAACATCGGCGCACCACTCGTGAAGTGGAGGCGGTGTTGCTGCACAGCTACTACAACGACGCGTGGCGGCCTGTGGAGGAACGCAAGGATGCTGGTGCCACGCCAGCTATCAGTTACTTGTGGGGAGATCGTCACCGGGATGATCTCGCGCGGCGTGATCGTGCCGTGGGCGGCACGACGCTCAACGAGACGCGGTATGTGCTGATGGACTACTTCAACCTGGCAGCGATCACGGATGAGACCGGTGCGGTAACGGAACGCTACGCGTTCAGTGCCTTCGGACTGCGCACGATTTTGCATCCTGACTTCAGTGTGCGCAGCAGTAGTGAGTGTGGAATGGAGTTCGGATTCCAGGGGCAGTTTCTCGATAAGGAGAGCGGGCTGATGAACTACGGCTACCGCTACTACACGCAGCAGTTGGGGAGGTGGACGTGCAAGGATCCGATTGGGGAAAGTGGCGGTAGAAACTTATACAGAATTGCAAGCAATAAGCCCGTTAACCTAGTTGATTTATTGGGCCTTTGGGGAACTGAAGCTCATCGCCAAATTATTGAAGACTGGGTTACCAAAAGGCAGTGGCCAAAGGAATGTAAATGCTGCCCGGGTTTATATCCACCAGACATTATTACTTCAGGTAGTAATATGTTGGATGGATTGAAAGAAAACGGCAAACCCATCACCCTAGGTATTTTAGGCATAATGCAATCAACACCGTTTGCAAACTATCATGCAATGAGGGCGCCTGGGCAAACTAAGGAGGCCGCGGAAAAACAGTGGAATGATATTGTTAATCAACAAATTGCGATGGCCGAGATAAAATTGAAATCTGCGAATGCTGCTGCTACCAATGACGTACGTTGTGCGCAGATAAAAGCTGCGCTCAATCATGTAGCGATCGCCTATCATGCTCTTTCGGACTCTACTTCGCCCGCGCATGCGCCATTCAAAGAATGGCCAGGCGAAAAAGGGGCGGCCAAGGGAGCAATGAAAGCAATGGAGGCGGCTAAGTCTAACAAGGATGCTAATGCAGTTGGAGTCGCAATGGCAGGGTTAATTGGAGGTTACCTTGGGAGTGGCGCGTTGGGGCATGGGGATGGATTTGGAACTGTGGAAGGTTTGGATGATTATAATAAAACAAAAAAGAATGGTAGTAGCCCTACCGTAGACCTCGTTGACTCTCGATTGGGGACTTTAATGCAAGGTATTTTTGACCTGTGTAATAAACCGGCTCTGAAATGAAAATAAAGTTAAAAACTGGACTTCTTGTCGCTTTTATTTTTTTTGTCTGCGCATTAATAAGCGCATTAACTACTTATTTTTCATTGGACGCCCGTCCTCGGGGGATCATTGTTGATCATTACAAAGATGGCAAAATAATTAGCGGCAAGATAATAGGCATGATGGATTTTTTCGCGACCCATCAAACCCCATCAAAATTTATTTTGGCAGGTGGGGACGTGTTAAATCATCCAACTGGATCTATGCCGTTTATTGAAACAATTTATGGCACATCGCTTAGGTTCGCGGTGAACTCTCCCAGAATTAGTTCTAAAACAATATACATCATTGAAAATGACACCGGGAAACTGATTCCAGTATTAAACAAATGAACCCACGAGCCAACCAATAGCGCGGGACATGCCAGCCTATTTGGGAATTTGAAGTCAAGACAGCTTCTCGGCCATGAACACTCCTCTATTGAAGCCGTTTTTGGAATTCCAGGCCGCCTGCGTTTGCGCACGAGTGGCGGGGGGGCTTCCAAGAACTGACGACGCTGTTAACGGAGCTAAGTGGACCTACTCTAACTTAACATGCCAGCGCAAAGCCCTCCTCAAATGCGCTTTCCCTGATCACTCTTCCGAGGTGCCGACGGACGCAGGTGCTGGTCGGTTTCGGAAACAACTTCGGTAGGCATGCGACTTTCTTGACGATGTGGCGGCTTGTTTACAGGCAGATGGGGCGGCATCAAGCCATGAATGACTTTCAACAGCGCCTGCTCCTTACGTTTTTAGAGATCGTCGGCAACGTGATCAAGCAGTCGCAGGCGGGCAGCACAGCCTTCACCAAGACCGTCTATGACGAGCTGAACAGGCCCAAGGTGTCTTATCTGTGCTGCCGCCCCGGTGTGGCGGGCGTGCCTGCGGGTGATGACAACAGCGTGGTCGATGACACGGTCATCGAGCAAAGCAACGTGGTCTATGACCGGGGTGGCAATGTGATCATGCAGACGCGCAAGCAGCGCTTCGATGATGCCACCGGCACCGGTGTGCTCAACGGCCCGCAGACTGAGCCGAAGTCACGCGACACCTACGGGATGACCTGGCCCGATGCGCTCGGGCGTCCGCGAGTGAGCGCGGACTACGGCACCAATGGCGGCAGCGTGCCCACACGCCGCGAAGTGGCACCGCAGAGGAGTGACACCATCCTGGTGTCAACGAATCGGTATAAAGACAGCGGCGATGCCAACGCCGTCGTGGACCCCATGGGCATCGAAACCCGCTGGGAAAACGACCAGGCGGGCCGCCGCATCCGCCTCATCGAAGGCATCGCCTCCCCGTACGTTGTTCACGCTTCAGCGTGTTCAGCCGCACCCTATCCACCTCATCCCACCCCCCGCGTGACGGAATTTGGCTGGCATCCGAGCGGCCAGTTGAATAAACTCACGCTCGTGAACGCGGAAACCGGCAATCAAGTCACGCGCTGGCTCTTCGGCACGACGCTGGCCGACAGCGCCATCGCCAGCAACGGTCTGGTGCGCACGAAGATCTACCCCGAAAGCGACGACCGCCCCGCCCCGGCGGCGGACGGCCCGGATGGCGTCTATTCCCGTCTCGAATACCGCTACAACCGCCAGGGCCAGCAGACCGCGTTCAAGGACGCTGACGGCACCACGCATGAGCACGATTACGACAAGCTGGGCAATCCGACAGAGGACCGCGTGACGGCCCTGGCGGACGGATTGAACGATGACGTGCTGCGCATCGGCACCACCTACGATCAGCGCGGCCTCACAGCGAAAGTCACGAGTTACGACGCGGCCAGCGGCGGCTCCGTCGTAAACGAAGTGGGCCTGGAATACAACTCGTTCCGCCAACTTGCCGCCGACAAACAAAGTCACGACGGAGCTGTGGACGGCAGCACGCCGAAGGTGAATTACAGTTACGAGTCAGGCGGAACTAAGAACAGTGTCCGGCGAATCAGCACCACTTATCCAACGAGTACTCGCGTGGTAGAAGTGAAGTATGGCGCGGCGAACTCGATGGATGATCACTTGGGCCGCGTGTCCGCGCTGCAAGTCACCGGAGAAACCGACGAACTGGTGAACTACACCTACTGCGGCAGAGCGTGGCAGGTGCGCGTGGCTTATCCTGCTCCTGGAGTCGAGTTGAAGTATCGCAGGCTGTCCGGTGAGCCGGTCGGCGATGCTGGAGATCCCTACTCCGGCTACGACCGCTTTGGCCGCACGGTGGACATGCCTTGGATCAAAACCAGCGATGGCAGTATTGTTGAGCGCAGCCAGTATGGCTTTGACCGCAACAGCAGACGGACGTGGCAGAAACGCCCGCTGACGGACATGCAGGACCAGCAGTACAACTACGATACCCTCAGCCAGGTGAATGCCGCTGCGCGCGGCAGCCTCAACCTCAACGCCACGGCGATCAGCGGTGTTCCTGCCAGCGCGGAAAGTTGGGATTACGATCCCACGGGAAACTGGCGCGGCTACCACAGCGCCGCCGCTGGCACGTCAACCCTCGACCAGCACCGCGTGCATGACCGTGGCAATCGGTTGACGCAGATCGAAGACAATCCGCACAACATGATTCTGGACCGGGTGGGGCGGATGCGCCAGATGGCACCGGATGCGGAGGGGAATTGGGATGGCAAACTCGAATTGACCTGGGACGCGTGGAGCCGGATCACGAGTGTTAAGAACAACGGTGAAGTCGTGGGCGAATACGCCTATGACGGAACCCATCGTCGCATTACCCGTGAGGTGGCTGGTGAAACCCTGCATAGCTACTACAACGATGCATGGCGACCGGTGGAGGAACGCAAGAACGCCGAGCCGACTGCCAGCATCAGCTACCTCTGGGGTGCGCGTCACCGAGATGATCTGGTGCGGCGAGATCGCGCGGTGGGAGGCACGACGCTGAATGAAACGCGGTATGTCTTGATGGACTACTTTAACTCGGCGGCGGCCACCGATGAGAGTGGAACAGTCATTGAACGTTACGCGTTCAGCGCTTTCGGCGTGCGCAGCATCCTGAATCCTGATTACACGGTTCGCGGCAGCAGCGAGGGCACGATGGAGTTTGCGTTCCAAGGACAGTTCCTGGATGTGGAGAGCGGTCTGATGAACTATGGCTATCGGTATTACTCGACGCAGCTTGGAAGGTGGATGTGCAAAGACCCTGTCGGAGAAAGAGGGGGCTTCAATCTTTATGGTGTGACCGGAAATAATGCTGTTAACAGCGTGGATGCATTTGGACTATTTGATCCAACTTTTATACCCCCGTTTATTGATCCTAGTCGGTTGCCAAAGCCGCCGACAATGCCGACTCCGCAAACACCAGTACCTGTCAATAGTCCTACCGATATACCGCTTGGTCGTTTAAGTTTACTTCTATATTTCGTTTTAACTTGTCCAGGGGACACACAAGTTGCTAGTGCGAGGAACTGCGTGGACGACGCAAAAAGAAGATGCAAATGTATCTCGTTACGTCATGTTAAATTATGGGTGGTTCCGCGTGGAAACGGGGATCCTTATCCAGTGGGGCATGCTGCAATAGAATTACCACAAAGCTCTCCTGTGCCTTATGTGGGACCGGTAAGACCTTCGGTAAATGGCTTCACTAACGCCGCTTCAATCACGTCAGCGCGCCAAGTTGTACCTGGCACAGGAACGGATGAACCCGGCCTTCCTGGTCATCAGGGGGCGGTTGTTGCCAAAACTTACAGCGTATGTCCAGAAACTCTGGCTATACTGATCGCAGCAATTCGATTGAATTGGAATCTAAATTATCAACTCACAAATGAGATAGGTTACAATTGTGCAGGGTGGGTTTGTAAAAACATAGAAGAAGCGGCGCTTCCGACTCCCAACAGCGTCTTGTCCAATCAACCAATATTGAAACCAGAGCAACTTTTGCCAACAATCCAAAAATAATTTTATGAGCCTGTCCGCCGATGAAAAGAAAATGTTAATCAGTATGGGGGAGGCCCTTAGCGGAGAGAGGGACATGTTAACATTAGCAGAATTAGATATGTTTGATCTGTATTACACGAAATTAGAGTTCAGAGACGCATATCACAGTGATAAAAAAATACAAAAAGCGTTGGAAGCCATTAATAAAATGGGATCTGTTTTTGGCAAAAGAGTGCCGGAGCATAAAGCGGACAATCCGTGAACCCACGAGCCAGCCAAATGAACCCACAAGCCAACCAATAGAATTAAACATGCGAATCTATTTGGAAAAATGAAATCAGGAAAGCTGCTCGGTTCCGAACCCTCCTATGTTGAAGCGGCCTCCTCAGAGTCTTCGTGACCAGCGTTCTCACACTGTGTGGTCACAAATCGTTCACGGAACTGACGACGGTGCTGACGGAGAAAAGAAAACCTACTCTGACTAAACATGCCAATGCAATGTTGTCCTCGTTCCACTCAGACTACGCGGTGTGTGGCCTCCTCCTCTGTCGGCCAATGGCGGGGGCCGCTCATCGCGGCAAGGCGTTCACCTCGGAGCAGTTGATTCGTCTGCTCCCCGCAGACTCACCTCTGCGGGGCAGTCCTGTGGACTGTCTCAAACGCCTGCATCCTTCGGCGTTTGTGTCCCTGATCACTTTTCCGAGATGCCGCCGGACGCGGGTGCTGGTCGGTTTCGGAAACAAGTTGATTCGCCTGCTCCAAGCAGGTTCACCCCTGCGGGGCAAATCTCCGATTTGTCTCAAACTCCTCTATCCCTCGGCGTTTGTCGGTAGGCATGCGACTACCCTGACGATGTGGTGCTCTAATTGCAGGCAGATGAGGCGGTATCAAGCCATGAATGACTTTCAACAGCTTCCCACGCATAAGCCAACGAGGCTTGATTCAAATTCCTGATTCACAACTGCAACCATGACTCCCTCCCGATCCCTCGCCAAAGACGGTCCTGACCTCACCGCGTTGCATTCACCCAAATGGCGGGAGGAAAACGATGTGCCGGTGCGACAGCTTGGGGAGCCAGTGCCGTTCTTTTACACGCGGGCCGGGGCGGTGCTGCCGCTGGAGGGGCAGTATCGCGGCGGGCATGCGTTTCTGATGGCGAACGGGCCGTCGGTGGGACTGCTGGACCTGAGCCCGCTTCATAGGCGCTGGGTGATGACGCTGAACAACGGGGCGCGGACCTTCCGTGGTAACGCGAACTGCACGGTGGACGAGCCCTCGCGCTTCAGCCTCTCCATGTGGCTGGACCCGACGATCCTCAAGTTTGCGCCGATGTCCCACTTTGAAAAAGGCCTGTGGGACAACCGGCTGGTACACACGGACCAAGGCTGGGTGCAGCGCTGGGAGGCTTCCAAGCTGAAGCTGGGGGACTGCCCGAACGTGGCGGGCTACCGGCGGAACGAAAAATTCCACGCGCCGCGCTGGCTGAACGAGGAGACGGTGAACTGGGGTAACCATGGCAAGTGGGGTGGCGGGCGCAGCGTGCTGCTGGCCTCCCTGCGCATCCTGCATCTGCTGGGCTTCCGCCATGTGTACCTGCTGGGTGTGGACTTCGACATGTCAGCGACGAAGCGCTACCATTTCGAGGAAGGGCGGACGCCGCATGCGGTGAAGGGGAACATGAGCACCTATGCGAAACTGCAACAGTGGTTCACAGAGCTGCAACCGCAGTTCAAGAAGGCAGGCTTCAAGGTCTTCAACTGCAACCTGGAGAGCAAGCTGACGGCCTTTCCCTTCCTGCCCTTTGACGAGGCGCTGGCAGCCTCGGGCGCACAGATCGGGGATCACACCCGGGAAAAGACGGAGGGGATGTACACGCGGGCGGCGGAGCAGAAGAAAGCCGCCTCCGCCGGACCTGCCGAGGTGGCGGCGAGCAGCCCGGAGGGAGCCGCCGCAACTCCTGCCAAACCGAAACCCGAGGCGGTGGCTTCGACCGCTGGCAGTGTATGATGGAGCCGCTCAAGATCGAGGTGGTAACCCACTGCTACCGCTACGCCACGCTGCTGCGCCATCAATTGAGCAGCCTGGTGCAAGGACCTCCACCGGACGGTGTGCAGGTGACGGCGACGGTGTGTCATACACCGGAGGACGATGAGACGACGCAGGCGCTGGCATGGTTCGGAACGCTGGCGGTGCCGGGCGTGACCTGGAATTGGATGCCGCTGCCGATGGCGGAGTTGTGCAGGCGGTCCATCGGTCGCAACCGGGCGGCGCTGGCGACCCAGGCGGACTGGGTGTGGTTCTGCGATGCGGACTACTGGTTCACCCCGGCCTGCTGGGAGGCATTTACCCGCCTCGGTGGGACGAAGGCCCGACTGATCTTTCCCCGCGAGGTGATGGGGCACCGCTCCCACGATCTGGGCGACGCGTGCATCCAACGGGCGCGGGAGACGGAGGGGCTGGTGAGCGTGCCGGTGTCCGAATTCGAGCCGGAACGGATGCGGCGGGCGATTGGCGGCATCCAGATCGTCAGTGGCGACTATTGCCGGGAGCACGGGTATTTGAAGAACAGCCGCCGGGCGCAGCAACCGAGAGCGGAATGGAAACGCACGCACGAGGATGTGTGGTTCCGCCGTGAGCTGGGAGGCGGAGGCCTGCCTGTGAACCTGCCCGGCGTGCATCGCATCCGCCACGGCCAGGCTGGGCGGATGGTGCCAGGTTTGATCCTATGAAACTCGAAGACATCACCCTGATACTGGGCGCGGATGCCGCGCATCTGGAGGAACTGAAACTGGTCTGGCCCGGCTGGATGAGGTTCAAACCGGAACTGCGGGCGATGCCCTGCGTGGTCTTTTACGATGCTGCACAAGTCGCGCCGGAGGACATGGCCTTCATGAGCGGCCACCCCCAGGTGCGGTTTGTGCCGTGGGACCTACCCAATGCGCACAGCCAGCGGGAGAAGATGCTGACGGGCTTCGTGCATGTACCGGCAAGGGAGGTGCAAACACCGTGGTATCTCAAACTCGACACCGATGTGGTCGCCACCGGACCGGGCCTGTGGCTCAATCCGGAGTGGTTTGCCGCAAACGAAGCCGGTGAGCTGCCGGTTCTGATCGCCCCCGGCTGGAAGTACTCCAAGCCCCGCTATGTGATGGATGTCCTGGACGACTGGGCGGACGGGCTGCCCGCCTTTGCCGGGACGCGGCGACTGGACCTGCCGTATACGAGCGAGTCGTCGATGGTCAGGCATCCGCGGATCATCTCCTGGTTGTTCTTCGGCAGAACGGACTGGACGCGGGAGGTGGCCGCACTGTGCGGGCCTGACGGCAGGATGCCGGTGCCTTCACAGGACACTTTCATGTCGTACTGCGCGGTGCGGATGGGGCTCCATCATGTACGGGCGAAAATGTCGCCGTTCGGATGGAAACACCAGAGGCCGCGGCGCAGGAGGATCAGGGCGGAGAGGCGCGGCGCCATCCGACCAGGAGGCGGGAACTGGCGCGGGGTGATCTACTACAACAGCGGGACGAGTTGCGCCGCCCGGCTGCTGGTGTCGCTGGCATCGCTGCGCGAGCACTACAAGGGGCCCGTAACGCTGCTGTCGGAAGGCGAAGCCTCCCATCCGCTTTGCGAAAAGATTGGCGGGGCGCTGGACGCCGAAGTCGTGCGCTGGGAATCCGGCGTGAAGCCGGGCAAGAACGCGCCTTTTCTTGCGAAGACGCGTCTGCATCTGGGGACGCCCTATCAAACCACGGTGGCGCTCGATTCCGACACCCTGGTGGTGGGGCCGATTGACGAGCTTTTTGTGTTGGCCGAACGCGGGATGTTTTGCGTGGCTCAACTCGGCAAGTGGCGGACGCAGGGCCGGATTATTCAAGCGCGACTGCGCAAGTGGGCCGACATCCTGCCGGATGATCTGGATGCCGCCAGCCAATTTGGTCCCGCGATCAACACCGGAGTGATGGCCTTCTGCAAGGGGGCGTCCATTTTCAAGGAGTGGCATGACGTCGCGGAGCAGGGGCGCGAGCATTTCATTCCAGATGAAGTGAGCTGCCAGATGATGCTGCACCGGCACAAGCACCGGATTCTGGACGGACGCTGGAACCGCTCCTGCCGCCATGATGATCCCGACCTGCCGGAGACGCGGATCATCCACTACCATGGTCGCAAGCATTGCCGTCCAGGGCTGCCCTTTCACTCGGACAAGTGGGTGGCCGCCTACGATGAAGTCATGCGCAAGAATCTCGCGGATTTAAGTGAGTGGGCACCCGCCGGGGACCGCCAACTGGCCCGCCACGTCAAAGCGTCCGGAAGACAACGGAATCAAGAAGCCGAATCGGAGTCAGCGCCCAAGCAGGAAAGCAAAAAGGTCTATGAGACCAGGCTCTGGTGCGCACGCGGTCATCTCAACCGCGACCAGGCCGACAAGTATGCGGAAATCTGCGAACAACTGAGGCCTCGGCGCGTGCTGGAAACCGGCTTTTGCACGGGACGCTCGGCCGCCTGCGTGCTGCACCATTCCGGCAAGGTCGAGAGAATGATCAGCATCGACCTCGATCTCGACTACAAAGCACCGTACGGAAGGCGGATGGCAGCAGTTCTGGCTGAAACTTTTCCGCAGTGGCGAGTCATTGAAAAGTCCTCACGGGACATTCTGTGTCCGGACTTCTTGGTGCATGAGTTTCCTGAAGGGATTGATCTGGCGACGATCGACGGAGACCATTCTTATGAGGGTTGCATGCACGACCTGGAGTCCGTGGCACCGTTCATGACAAGGGAAGGCATCATGATGGTCGATGATTATCGCTCCGGTCCACCGAACGGCACCCGCATCGACAGCGTGACCCGGAGCGTGGATGACTTTCTCGACAGGCACCAAGGTGTTTTTGTGGGGGAGCGCTGGAACAAATCCGGGAAGGGTTTCTGCATCATCCGACGAGCCTGAATGTGCCTGTGCCCGGCGGACAAGGTGGCGGCATGACTAACGAGGCTCCAATTGGGTGGGCGGCTTCGAGAAGGCCGTTTGGGAATGTGCAGGGGAAATGCGTGATCGCTCAAACACATAGCCGGTGAAGCATCTGCTCGGTCAGAGCGGCGTCTGCTTTCCCATGTCGGGCTGAAAATGAGATCGGCTCAATGTTTGATCCTTGATCAGGCAGATCCACCGGGATCGGAGTTTAAATTCTAAACAAGGACCGTTTCCATCGACATGGGAGACGCTCCCAGTCAAGCCAGGCCGCGCTGCCGCTTTGCATGCACGGCGGCGCTGTATTCGGAGCTGTTAAATCGAAGTACTGTTCCGAAAAGTCGCTGATATCGACGGTGCAGCCGCTGGTGCCGAGGTTGAGGTCGGGGGTGATCGTGAATGGCGAGCCGGCCGCCCGTCGTGCGTCGGCCAGCCAGCCCCAGGCAGCCTGAACCCGTGCGCCAGACGCGCCATGCTTGATGGAACGCATGGATAACGAATGATCCAGCTTTGACCCAGCGGTGCCTTTCGAGGACGGGCAGGTGAACGAGTCGGACTGGAGCGTTCGGGAGTTCACCGGTTTTCCGCCGGGATCAGGAGTTCTGAGCCTACAGCGTGATCTCCGGCGTGCCGGACTCCGGAGCGGCGGCGGGCGGCATGCCCAGGAGCCGCCGCAGGAGTCTGCCGACGTCTTCCATGATGAGATAGATGACCGGCACGAGGAAGAGGGTGATGAAGGTGGCAAAGAGGATGCCAAAGCCGAGCGAGACGGCCATGGGAATGAGGAAGCGGGCCTGGATGTCCGTTTCCAGGGCCATGGGCATGATGCCGACGAAGGTGGTCACGGTGGTGAGCAGGATGGGGCGGAAGCGACGCATGCCCGCTTTCAGGGCGGCTTCACGCAGGCTGTGGCCCTGCGCCCTTTCGCGGTTCACGAACTCCACCATGACGAGGCTGTCGTTGACCACGATGCCGGCGAGCGCGACGACGCCGCACATGGACATGATGCTGAGGTTCAAGCCCATGCCGACATGCCCGAGAACCGCACCGACAAGGCCGAAGGGAATCACGCTCATGACGATGAAGGGCTGCATGTAGGAGCGCAGCGGGATCGCCAGCAGGACGTAAATGCCGAGGAGGGCGATGAGCGCCTTCTGGCCGATCTCGCCCACGGACTGGCGCTGGTCCTTTTGCTCGCCTTCAAAGCTCCAGGTCACCCCCGGGTAGCGCTGTTGAACCTGCGGCAGCAGGTCCTTCGTCAGGCTCGCCACGACTTCGTTGGCGTTGGCATCCGGCACGGTTTTATCGATGTCCGCGGTGACGGTGACGGCGCGGCGGCGGTTGGCGCGCTTGATGGAGGAGGAACTGCGGCCCATGGTGACTTCGGCGACTTCGCTGAAGGGCACCTCGGCGCCGTCGGCGGTGCGGATTTTCATTTCGGTGAGGTTGTACATGGAGCGGCGTTCGGCCTCCGGGTAGCGGACCATGACCTTGACCTCGTCGCGGCCGCGCTGGAGGCGCTGCGCCTCGTCGCCGTAAAAGGCCTGTCGCACCTGGCGGGCCACGTCGGAGAGACGCAGGCCGAGGATTTCGCCCGCCGGTTTGATGGTGAGCTTGAGTTCGCGCTGGCCGGGACGGTTGTTGTCGGAGATGTCGATGATGCCGTTGTAGGTGGCGAGAGCCTCCTTGATGATCTCGGCGGAGGATTCGAGGCTTTCAATGTTGTTGCCGGTGAGTTCGAGGTCGATGGCGTTTCCGCCGGCGGCGCCCTGGGTCTGGAAGGTGAGGTCCAGCGCACCGGTGACAGGGCCGGTGAGTTCGCGCCAGCGCGACGCGATTTCCACGCCGCTCATCATGCGGTCCGCGCCGTCGATGAGTTCGATGGTGACCTCGCCGAGGTGATCGCCCTTTGGCGCGCCGGCGAGGGCTTCGAAGCCGTTGAGGAAGGGCTGGACACCGGCGCTGGCGAGCGTGTTGCGGATGACGTCGGTTCCGTACTTTTCGCGGTATTCGGCGTTGAGCTGCGCGGACGCGGCTTCGATTTTTCTCACGGCCGTGCGTGTGTTTTCAAAGGAGACGCCGTCGGCGAGGCTGAGGCGGGCGATGATCACGTCGGCCTCGACATCGGGAAAGAAATTGAATTTGATCCAGCCGCTTCCAACGAGGCCGACGACGACTGTCAGAATGGCGATGAAGACGCAGGTGGAGACATAGCGCCAGCGCATGGCGAGATCGAGTATGGGGCGGTAGATGCCGCCGACGAAGGCTTTCAGGCTGCGGTCCACGCCGCCGAGGAGTTTGTCGGAAAGCGTTGTCTTGGAAGGATCACGCCGTTTCAGCAATGCCAGGTGGGAGGGCAGGACGAACTTCGACTGCAGCAGCGACCACGCGAGGGTGGGGATGACGACGAGGGGAATGTTCGGCCAGATGCGTCCGCTGACGCCGCTGAGGCCGAGCATCGGCGTGAAGGCCATCATCGTTGTCAGGACGCCGAAGATGACGACGACGCCGACCTCGTGCGTTCCCGCAGGCGCGGCGATCTTCGGGTCTTCGCCCCGCGAGATGCGCTCGTAAACGTTTTCACCCACGACGATCGCGTCATCCACGACGATGCCGAGCACGAGGATGAAGGCGAAGAGGGAGATCATGTTGATCGACACGCCCAGCCAGGGCATCAGCATGAGGGCGCCCATGAACGATACGGGAATGCCGAGCGCGACGAGAAACGCGAGCACGGGGCGCAGGAACAATGACAGCACGACGAGCACGAGAGCGAAGCCGAGAACGGCGTTGCGCCCAAGAAGGTCGAGCCGGCCCTGGAGGTACTTGGAGTCGTCCTTCCAGATTTCAAACGAGACGCCTTCGGGAAACACGGATGGCGCCACATCGGCGATGTAGCGCTTCACCGCCGCCGCGACCTTCAGCGTGTCCTCGTCGCCGGTGCGGAAGACGCGCAGCAGCATGGCCGGTTTGCCGTTGAAGCGGGATTCGATGTCGATCTCCTCGAAGCCGTCCACGATTTTGGCGATCTCGCCGAGCTTCACCCGGCTGCCGTCCTGCCGTGTGACGACGGTGATGTCGGCGAACTCATTCGGCCGGTAGCGGCGCGATTCGGTGCGTACGAGCACGTCGCCGGCGTCCGTGCGGACGGACCCGGCCGGCAGGTCGAGCGAGCTGGCGCGGACGGCGCTGGCCACCTGGTCAAAGGTGAGGCCAAAGGCCCGCAGCGTTTCCTCGGAAACCTCGATGCCGATTTCATACGGACGGCTGTTGGCCAGCGTCACCTTGGTGATCTCCGGCAGGTCCTGCAGTTGATCCCGCAGGCGGTTGGAGAGTTCTAGCAGGCTGCTCTCGTCCGTCTCGGCGAAAACGGCCACGCTGATGACTTCGGCGTTGAGTACCAGTTCCTCCAGCGTCGGCGTTTCCGCCTCCTCCGGAAAGTTGGTGATGGCATCGACGCGCGTCTTCACGTCGTCCATGACATCGCGCACCTTGAAGCCGCTCTTCACCTCGATCACGACCGAGCCGAATCCCTGCGAGGCGGTGGATTTGATGCGGTCCACGCCGTTCACGTCCTCCACGGCCTCCTCCACCGGCACGCAGACTCCGCGCTCGACCTCCTCCGGCGTGGCATTGGGGTAGGGGATGCTGACGAGCACCACATCGACGGCCGTTTCCGGGAAGATCTCCTTCTTGAGCTTTCCCCAGGTGGAAAAGCCCATGACCGCCACCGCCAGCATCAGCAGATTCGCGGCGACGTGGTTTCTGGAGAACCAGTAGATGGCTTTTTCCATGGCGTCGGTCTCGGATTAAGGGGTGGGCTGGGTTCCGGCCGGAGCGGCGCCGTCGGTCTCGGTGACTCTGACCTGCATGCCTTCGATGGTGGCGGGAAGGCTGGTCAGGCAGACGCGGTCGCCGTCCTTCAGCCCCTCGGACACGAGAAGGGTGGTCGCCGTCCGGCGCACCACTTTGACCGGGCGCTTCAGGAGTTTGTCGTCTTCGCCAACGACGCGCAGGTGGCTTTCGTCGAGGAAGGCGAGCCGCGGAATTTCATACACGTCTTCGAGAACGCGCCCCTCGACATCGGCCCGCAAAAACAGGCCGGGTTTGAGAAAGGCGTTTTGCGGACGGTCATCTTCCGCGAGTTCGACCACGAGATAGACGGAGCGGCTCGCCCGTTCGACCTCACCCTCGGTGCGAACGACGGTTCCGGTCCAGGTCAGCTCCTCGCCGCCGATCTCCGACTTCAGCGTGACGACGCCGTTCTGCTGCGACTTGATGAAGGCGAGATCGTCGAGCGAGACGGGCAGGCGCACCTCGTAGCGGCCGGTGGACTCAAAGTCGGCGACGCGGGTTCCCGGCGGGAGATAGGAGCCGATTTCGGTGTAGGTGGCGCTCAAACGACCGGCGAAGGGGGCGCTGATCTTGGTGCGGTCGAGATCGCGCTTCGCCCGCTCCAGGGCGTCTTCGGCGGCGTCCACGCGGGCGGCCGCGCTCATGAGTTGCGGCTTGCGCGAGGCCAGATCGGTCGGCTTTTGCCCGGGGGCGATCTTGTTCCAGTCGCGGATGGCCTGCTCGGCCCGCGCCTGTTCCTGAATCAAGGCCGAGCGGGCCTCGGCGAGCGCGGATTCCGCCTGGGTGATCGCGCTGCGGTAGTCGCTGGCTTCGAGCTCAACCAGGACGTCGTTTTCAGCGAAACGCTCGCCCACCTTGAAGCGCGTCACTTTCTCCACACGACCGCCGACCTGCGCGGCCAGCGTGGTGCGGCGGATGGCGTTCACGAGACCCTGGGAGGGGATTTGCAGCGTCACATCCCGCTTCGCGGCGATCATGACCTTCACGCCCGGAACGGACCGCACGCGCTCGACCTTTTGCGCCACAGGCTTGTTCTTCACGAGGATGAAAACGACTCCGGC
Source organism: uncultured Prosthecobacter sp. (assembly GCA_964452755.1). GTDB lineage: Bacteria > Verrucomicrobiota > Verrucomicrobiia > Verrucomicrobiales > Verrucomicrobiaceae > Prosthecobacter. The sequence goes on from CAYVQY010000013.1 coordinate 17,051, forward strand.
GGCGGCACCGAGGATGCCGAGGCCGAGAAGGATGGAAACAAGGGGTCTCATGGCTGGGATTGCGGACGCGGCTGGTAGTCGCCACCGAGGGCGAGGTGAAGATTGACGCGATTTTCGAGCCTCAGGCGCTGGACGGTGATGCGCTGGGCGCGTGTCTGCAGCAGTCGTGTCTGCGCCGTCAGCACGGTGAGCAGGTCGCCCAGGCCCTGCGCGTAGTCGGCCCGCGCGGACTGGTCCGCCTCCTGTGCGAGACGGACCGCCTCGTTCAGCGCCTGCTCGCGGGAGGCCAGGTGGCGTTCGTTGGCGAGCGCGGTTTCGACTTCGCTGAAGGCGTCCAAAACGGTCTGCTGGAGCGTGGCGAGCGCCTCCTTTTCATCGGCCCGGCGGATGTCCGCTTCGGCGCGGATGCGGCCGCCGGCCAAAACGGGCTGAATGACGTTCGCGGCGATCTGCCAGACGCCGAAGTCGCTGTTGAGGAGTTGGCCCAGTTCGCCGGTGTTCGTGCCTCCGCTGCCGGTGAGGCTCAGGCGGGGAAAGACGGCGCGTCTCGCCTCCGAAAGGCTTCTGCCGCTGGCGGCAAAGCGGCGCTCCGCAGCGAGGATGTCCGGGCGGCGCTGGAGCAGTTCAGAGGGCAATCCCGAAGGCGGCGTGCCGCCCGGTGATGGCAGGCGTGCGCTGCTGGCGATTTTTCCAGAAGGGTAGCGGCCCAGCAGGACTTCGAGCTGGCGTTTCGCGGCTTCGAGCTGCTGCTCCCGCTCCGCGACGGCCGCCCGCGTGTTGGCGACATCGCTGTCGGCGATGCGGAGCTGGGAGGCGGCCCCTTGCTGGTCATCGCCCGCCTTGAAACGCTCGCGCACAGCCTTGGCGGTGGCTTCGTTCGCTGACTGGGTTTCCCGGGCCAGTTGGAGCTGGAGCTGGGCTTCAGACAGGGCAAACCAAGCGCGTGCAACGCCGGCGGCGATGGAGGCGCGGGCGGCGCGGGCGTCGGCCTCGGCGGCTTCACCCTGGGCAAAGGCGGCGGACTTTCCGGCGCGGATGCGGCCCCAGAGGTCGATCTCCCAGGTCACGGGGAGGGAGAGGCCGAAGGTGTTGAACATGTTGCTGGGTACGCCGCCGCCGCCAAAGGGGAAACCGATGAAGTTCTGCTTGGTCCGCTGCGGCGTGAACTGGAGGTCGGCGGTGGGATTGCCGGCAACGCCCGCGAGCCGCGTCTGGCCGCGTGCGCGTTCGACGCGGGCGGCGGCGGCTTTGAGGTCGCGGTTGTTCTCCAGCGCCTCTTTCACGAGCGCCTCGAGTTTCGAATCGTGGAAGCGTTTGACCCATTGCTCATCCACGCCCGCCCGCGCCTCTTTCCCCGCCGCCCAGGTGCCGGGAACGCCGAGATCGAGTTCGGGCAGCCGCGACTTCGGCATCAGGCCGCTGCAGGCGCTCAGCAGAAAGAGTGCGCCGAATGACAGCAGGAGCGCCTTCAGTACCGCTTTTCGTTTCGGCTTGGCTGCGGCGGGGGCGGTGAGGCCGCCGGTGCAGTGGGCGACGAGCCGACGGACGAGGGTTTCCGAGTCGGGCGGGTTGTCGGTTTCTCCGGCGAAGCGCATCGCAAGATCGGCATGGGCGAGCGTGCTGATGAGGGAACCGGCGGTGAAATTAAGCCGCCAGCAGGCCTCGGCGTGGCTGAGCGAGGGATTCGCGCTTCTCAAGGCCTTGGCAAAGCGCTTGGCCATCTGTTCGAACTGGAACATCGCCGCCGCCGGAATCATCACGGTGCGGTCCACCAGGCAGCGGGCCATGAGTTTGAAAAAAAGCATTTCCGATAGCGGAGACTGACGAACCATCCGGATCACCGGACGCAAAAAAGCGTCCGCAATCTCGCAGGCGGGCGCGGGCTGCGGCCTGGCTTTGGCCTCGGCGGCGTCCAGCATGCGCAGGCGCTCCTCGTTCATCGGATGAATGACGCGGGTGACGATCTCCTCGATGAGCGCCTCCTTGGAGCCGAAGTGATAGTTCACTGCGGCCAGGTTCACCTCGGCCGCCTGGGTCAGATCCCGCATGGACACGGCCTCAAAGCCCCTCTGGGCAAAGAGTTCCCCCGCTTTCAGGAGGATGCGCTCGCGGGTGCCTGAGTCGTCGGAGGAGCTAGTCGCCATGTTTTCAAACAAGTGTTTGAAAATAGGCGAACTGTCAAACGATCGTTTGAATGCTGTCACTTACTCCCGCTGTTTAATTGACCCCGGACCGGGCTTTTCAAGCCCCCGCCAAAGTGGTGGTAACCCCCGGTTGAAGGTCGGGTCGTTCAGTCGCTTCCTAGGCCGAGAAAATTTCCCCACGCGACTAAGTTCGTTGAAAATCAGGATCTTGAATTGTTGAAGCTTAAGAAATGAATGTATTATAATCATTTGTTTGATTGAATCGAAAGGCTCGTTTGTCGTAATCTTGTTGGAAATTCGCAAAAAATCATGACGTGGATTCTCCAGCACTTCATCGGTTCGCCACGGTTGACGCCGGGGACCGTCAAGATGCCGTTTCAAACCGGGCGGTCGGAGGTTCAAGTCGTGCGGTTGGAGGGTCCAACGGCCCCGTCGGAAATCCAAATCAAGCGGGCGGACGCCCGGATGCCTTGGCCGAAGACCCAAACGACGCGGTCGGCTCTCCAAATCGCGCGGTCGGACTCCCGAATCACCCGGTCGCCTATCCAAATGGCTCGGTCGCCCCTTCAAATCGCCGCGTCGGGCGGCCAAACGATCCGGTCGAAGGCCAAAATCTGCCGGTCGGCGGACCATTCCGGGTTTCCCCACCGATTCAGGGCCACCACCGATTGATTGAAAACAGAGAACCGTGAACAGCGAACCCAATAGAAAACCATGAAAGACGAATTCACCAACCGCCTCGGTGCCTTCCGCACCACACTCGATTTTTTGAACGCCTCGGCCAACAAGCCGAAGTGGGACGGCCTGCCGCCGCTGCGTTTCACCAGCCGGGTGGCGGAGGCGGGGACCGCCGTGGCGGCGCTGGCGGAGTTCTGCCAGCAGCAGGGCGCGGTGATCAAAGGTGCGGCGAAGGACAAGGCGCGGGAGGAAAAGGAGCTGGAGGACGTGGCCTTCGTTCTCGGGCAGGCGGTGGCGGAGTGCTGCGGCGGCATGGGCAATGAGGCGGACGCCGCCCGCTGCGCGTTTTCGAAGAGCGCCTGGCGCGGCATGCGGGACGCCGCTCTGCTGGCCAATGCGCGTGAGGTCATCCGCGTCGCCGAGGGACTCCTGGCCGGGCCGCATGCGGATACCGCGGCGGAGTGCGGCATCACCGCCGTCAGCGTGGCGGCGTGCAGGAAGGAGGCGGACGACTACGAGGCGGTGATCAGCGCTCCGCAGCAGTCCATCGCCACGCGCAAGGCGCTGACGGCGAAGCTGCGGGAGCGCTTCAATGCGGTGGAGAAGGTGTTCACCAGCCTCGACGGCCTGGTGGAGCAGTTCTCCGACAAGACCTTCGTGGCAGGCTACCACGCCGCCCGCACCGTCCGCGATCTCGGTCACGGACCAGGCGATGCGCCCGCGCCACAGCCTGCATGAAGGCATCGCCCAAGGAGCGGGGATGTCCTCATCCCCGTCTGGCTCATGCAACAATCCACCCTATCCACCCCATCCAACACCCCGCGTCACCGAATTTGGCTGGCATCCCAGCGGCCAGTTGAATAAACTCACGCTCGTGAACGCGGAAACCGGCAATCAAGTCACGCGCTGGCTCTTCGGCACCACCTTGGCCGACAGCGCCATCGCCAGCAACGGCCTGATGCGCACAAAGATCTACCCCGAGAGCGACGACCGCCCCGCGCCAGCGTCGGATGGACCTGACGGCGTGTACTCCCGCCTCGAATACCGCTACAACCGCCAGGGCCAGCAAACCGCGTTCAAGGACGCGGATGGCACGACGCATGAGTACGATTACGACAAGCTGGGCAACCCGACGGCGGACCGCGTGACAGTCTTGGCCGCTGGATTGAACGATGACGTGCTGCGCATCGGCACCACCTACGATCAGCGGGGCCTGACCGCCAAGGTGACGAGCTACGACGCGGCCAGCGGAGGTTCCTTGGTGAACGAAACCGCGTATGAGTACGACGCCTTCGGCAATCTGGTGGCGGACAAACAGAGCCATGCGGGAGCCGTCGATGGCAGCACGCCGAAGGTGCAGTATGCGTTCACCAGCGGAGCGGGCAATCAGATGCGCAAGGTGTCGGTGACCTATCCGAACGGGCGCGTGGTGGAATACCACTATGGAGCCACGAACTCCATGGACGACCATCTCAACCGCGTCAGCGCGGAGAAGGTGACTGGGGAGAGCCAGAACCTCGTGGAATACCGCTATGTGGGCCGGAACTGGCAGGTGCGCCTGGCCTATCCCGAGCCGGACCTCATGTGCGACTACCGCAAGCAGGCCGGTCAGCCCAACGGCGACGCTGGCGATCCCTACAACGGCTACGACCGCTTTGGTCTCACCGTGGACATCAACTGGATGACCCCGATCACCTGACTTTCATCGCCGAAAGAGAGAAAAGAATTCAAAAAATGAACTCAGCCGTTTTTTTCATCTCTCTTCCTTCTTTCGGCCAATCCCTTCTAAGCCATGTCCACTCTCGAACAGATCCAATACGGTTTTGACCGCGACAGCCGCCGCACCTGGCAGAAACGCCCGCTGACGGACACGCAGGACCAGCAGTACAACTACGACGCGCTCAGCCAGGTGAACGCTGCTGCAAGAGGCAGCCTGAACCTCAACTTCACGGCCATCAGCGGTGTTCCTGCGAGTGCCCAAAGCTGGGACTACGATCCCACCGGCAACTGGCGTGGCTACCACGTTGCAGCCAACGGAACGACATCACTCGACCAGCAGCGCGTGCATGATCGTGGCAACCGGTTGACACAGATCGAGGACAACCCCCACAACATGATCCTCGACCGGGTGGGGAGGATGCGGCAGATGGCCCCGGATGCGGAAGGGGACTGGGACGGCAAGCTGGAGATCACCTGGGATGCCTGGAGCCGCATCACGAGCGTGAAGAACAACGGCGAAGTGGTGGGTGAATATGCCTACGACGGCACGCACCGGCGCACGTCGCGTGAGGTGGACGGGGAAACACTGCACAGCTACTACAACGATGCGTGGCGTCCGGTGGAGGAACGCAAGAACAGTGAGACGACCGCGAGTATGAGCTACCTGTGGGGATCACGGCACCGGGACGACCTAGTGCGGCGAGACCGTGCTACCGGTGGGACAACGCTCAACGAGACGCGGTATGTGCTGATGGACTACTTCAATCCAGCGGCGATTACGGATGCAAGTGGAGTGGTGAAGGAGCGCTATGCGTTCAGCGCGTTTGGAGTGCGCACAATCTTGAACCCTGACTTCACAACTCGCAGCAGCAGCGAGTGCGGGATGGAGTTCGCGTTCCAGGGGCAGTTCCTCGACGGAGAGAGCGGGCTGATGAACTACGGCTACCGGTATTACTCGCCTCAACTTGGACGATGGACATGTAAGGATCCGATTGGTATAAAGGGTGGAATAAACATTTATCAGATTACGGATAATTGTCCAACAAACAAGGTCGATCATTTAGGATTGGCCTCATATCCAATTAAAATTGTCGACAACCAACCTGATGAAATTGATCATTTGGATAACCATCAAGAAGGAGACTTTTTGGGAGAAAATAAATGGTTTGAACAAAACTACTATAATTTAATAACTGAAGCGCGGACATTTTTTATTGGCCAAGTCAATATTTGGGTAGTTCAGAATTGCCGTAAATCGCCATACACTGCGCCGCTGCTAAAAGCAATTTGGCCTCAGTTTGGCGTTAGAGTAAAAATGTCCAGTGCCATTTGGGGTGATACCATGTTTGGTGACAAGGGACAGAATGACTGGTGGACTACCAACGTATTGGGAAAGTTTACGCTTAATGTAACAGTTCCCATTGACATCGAATATGAAACACCGAACGCAGATGGAAATATTCAATTTAGGTGGAAGGCGATATTTCAGGTTGGCGACACGCTAGGTTATCAACCAGGAGATGGAGCCTCTGATTTTCTGAATAAAATTGCCCCCAGCGCGAATGTTATTAGGGCTCGTTGGACATTAAACGGAATTGGTTCTTGTTGCCCAGAAAAGACATAATCTGTTATGAAGATGCGACTTATATCAATATTAATTAGTGTGATATTTTTACCGCAGTGTGTAAAGAAAACGGAGAATTTATTGAAACAAAAATTGATTGATGAAGGCGTAATAGACCATACTACTTTAGTATACGTGTTGAATGATAGCCAAAAGACGAGGGAAAACGAATACGTCGTGAAGGTTTCTGGAATCGATTTACAGGTTAAACAAGTTATTGAGGATAAATTCAAGAAGATTGAGCTGGCTAGAATAAACGAGCTTGAGCTTGTTGAGCACCTAATAGGTAGAAAATTGTTGGCCCAGAATGCGAGTTGGAAAGATCGGGTTTATGTAAGGATTTGCGAAAAAGATGGCACTTTGATTTACATAGTGGTCTTGTCATCAAATGAATCAATCATTTTCCTAAGTTATAGATGAGGCGGCATTTTGAACCCACACACCAACTAATAGAATTGAACGGGCCAACCTATTTGGGAAAAATGAAATCAGGAAAGCTGTTGATTCATCTGCTCCCCGCAGATTCGCCCCTTGGGGGCAATCCTGTGGACTGTCTCAAATGCCTGCATCCTTCGGCGTTTGTCTGTACTGAACCCTCCTATGTTGAATCGGCCTCATGAAGTCCTCGCTGTCAGCGTTTTCACACTCGCGGTTTACGACCGCCCCAATGCGCACCGAATGCCTGAGCCCGGACAACAAAAAAACCACTCATCTGCACTCATCAAGATCAAATATCTCGTCGGATTCAGAACCATAAGTGTCCATCAGTGACCATTAGTGGTTACAAAAATCTTCTTCGCCATGTCCACCACACTCGAACAGTCTCAATACGGTTTTGACCGCAACAACCGCCGGACTTGGCAGCGCCGTTCGCTCACCGACACCCAGGATCAGCACTACAGTTACGATGCGCTAAGCCAAGTCAGCGCCGCCGCACGCGGCAGCCTGAACCTGAACATGACGGCGATCAGCGGCACACCCGCCGTAGTGCAGAGCTGGGACTATGATCCCACCGGCAACTGGCGCGGCTATCACATTGCCGCTAACGGCACCTCAACACTCGACCAGCATCGCGTGCATGACCGTGGCAACCGGATGACTCAGATTGAGGACAGCCCGCACAACATGATCCTGGATCGTGTGGGGCGGATGCGGCAGATGTCACCGGACGCGGAAGGGAACTGGGATGGCAAACTCGAGATCACCTGGGATGCCTGGAGCCGGATCACGAGTGTGAAGAACAACGGCGCGGTGGTGGGTGAATACAGTTACGATGGCACGCATCGCCGCGTCACGCGTGAGGTGGATGGAGAAACGTTGCACAGCTACTACAACGATGCGTGGCGTCCTGTGGAGGAGCGCAAAGACGCTGAAACCACTGCCAACATCAGTTACCTTTGGGGAGCGCGGCACCGGGATGACTTGGTTCGGCGTGACCGCGCGGTGGACGGCATCACGCTCAACGAGACGCGCTACATTTTGATGGACTACTTCAATCCTGCGGCGATCACGGATGCAGCGGGTGAGGTGAAGGAGCGCTATGCGTTCAGCGCGTTTGGAGTGCGCACAATCTTGAACCCTGACTTCACAACTCGCAGCAGCAGCGAGTGCGGGATGGAGTTCGCGTTCCACGGGCAGTTCCTCGACGGAGAGAGCGGGCTGATGAACTACGGGTATCGGTACTACTCACCGCAACTCGGACGCTGGACCTGCAAGGATCCGATTGGGGAGGAGGGCGGAATTAATCTGTACGGATTCGCGGGAAATGAATCACTGAATCATGTGGATTTTTTAGGCTTAGAGAGGTTCCGTCACGCAATAGATTGGGGAACACAGACAGCTCCAATACCAACGCAATGGGGGACAGACGTTATTAATTTGCTGTTTTCCAATGCGTTCAAATCCTTCCAGAAAAATCCGCCAGAAGTTCCGGGTTTATTTCAGGTCACACCAAATTCTGCCGTTGGTTTAACAGTTGAAGGTTTCGACGTGGAAGTGTCCGCGAATGGCACAGGTGGTGGTGAGTTCGATGGTGCCTGCAACATGGAGATCAAACACTTAAGTATATCTATAACGAGATATGTTCCTGCGCCAGGGGTGCCGATTGATAACCAAATAGCCCCAGGTTTTAGTCCTCGATTTTTATACCCACATAGTTTTCGACGGAGAATGCCAGCATCTGAAGCGATCATTATTGGAGAACATGAGGCGGCTCACGCAGTTCACGTTGTAGCAACCGTAATCAATTTGGCGTCTCATCTGACAAGGAGTCGGTGCTGTAGTGCGAGAGAATTGACTTGTGATCAGAAATCGAGAAAGTTGAAAGAGTATATTTTGAACGTATTTCGAAATGAGGTTGCGGCGGCGGCAGCGGCCTTACATGCTATTCAGCAAAGTACCGAAGGTGGTTTGGCAGGTGTTGCAACAGCACGCGAGGCAGCAATGCAGCGAGCACGCCAACCGGTTAATGATTGGTCTTGTGATAATCTAATATAGAGGTCATGAGCTTGGCACCAGATGTGGCTTTCTATTTTTGGGGTGTGCGATTGTTCGTAATCGTTGTCTTGGTGTTGAATGTCATTGCATGCTTTAACAGGCAGAATACCAAGATGATTATTTGGAGTGTCATTTTGACGACTCTTGTTGCATTTACACCATCATTTATTACAGGATATTACGATCAAAGATCATATGGTTTGTTTTTATTGAAGGTGGCCACGTATTCTTTGGCGACTGCGGCAATGGTTCTTTATATTTGTAAGTTTAGAAAAAAATGAACCAACTCCCCAAGAATGAACCAACGCGCCAACTAATAGCGCGGGACAAACCAACCTATTTAGGGATATGAAATCAGAAAATCCCCCGCAGGTTCACCCCTCTGGGGCAGTCCTGAGGACTGTCTCAAACGTTTCCGTTCCTCGACGGTTGTCGGTTCAGAATCCTCCCATGTTGAAGTAAAACCTTAGAGATCCTTCGCCGAAAAAATCACGGTTTTTTTCATCTCTTTTCCTTCTTTCGGCCAACCACCTCTGAATCATGCCCACTACGCTCGAACAGATCCAATACGGCTTTGACCGCAACAGCCGCCGCACCTGGCAGAAGCGCCCGCTGACGGACATGCAGGACCAGCAGTACAACTACGACTCGCTCAGTCAGGTGAGCGCCGCCGCACGCGGCAACCTCAACTTGAACGCCACCGCCATCAGCGGTGTTCCTGCCAGCGCGGAAAACTGGGGCTACGATCCCACCGGGAACTGGCGCGGCTACCACACAGCCGCCAACGGGGTAAGCACCCTCGATCAGCACCGCGTGCATGATCGTGGCAACCGGCTGACGCAGATCGAAGACAATCCGCACAACATGATCCTCGACCGCGTGGGGCGGATGCGGCAAATGTCCCCAGACGCGGCAGGGGACTGGGAGGGGAAACTCGAACTGACTTGGGATGCGTGGAGTCGGATCACCCGCGTGAAGAACAACGGGACGGTGGTGGGGAACTACACGTATGATGGCACGCATCGACGAGTCACGAGAGCCGTGGGTGAAGACACCTTGCACAGCTACTACAATGATGTGTGGCGTCCGGTGGAGGAGCGCAAAGACGCTGAAACCACGGCGGCGATGAGCTACCTGTGGGGAGCGCGGCACCGGGATGATCTGGTGCGGCGAGACCGTGCGGTGGGAGGCGCAACACTCAATGAGACGCGCTACATTTTGATGGACTACTTCAATCCGGCGGCGATCACGGATGGCAGTGGTGTGGTGAAGGAGCGCTATGCTTTCAGTGCGTTCGGAGTACGAACGATACTGAACCCTGACTTCACGGCACGCAGCGGCAGCGAGAGCGGGATGGAATTTGCGTTCCAGGGGCAGTTCCTGGATGTGGAGAGCGGGCTGATGAACTACGGTTATAGGTGTTACGCACCTTATTTGGGAAGATGGACATTCAAAGACCCAATTGCGGAAAGAGGAGGATTGAATCTGTATGAGATGTGTCAGAACAGCACCGTTAATCAAGTGGACTTATTGGGCTTAGACAATCCAGTAATGATGTGGCAGCATTTTCAGGGCATATATCCACCCATTCCACAACCTCCATTGCCTCCTCCACTGCCACCTTTGGGACCGGTTCATCCATATCCAGTTCCACCCGCAGGTGGCACCAAGCATGATTTAGATGGATCTGGGCGTATTATTATTTGCTGCTCCAAAGGTCAGGTTGTCGCAGTAAATGCCAAATTAACTGGTCCTGGAGGACTTTTGTCAGATACATTTTACATCAAGCCACCGGTTACTATTCCTTATGACACACGAGGTGAAATTTGCTGTAGTGACAAGGCCATACGAATTTCTGTTTCCAAAAGTATAAAATATCAATTTACTTGGAATATAAATGAATACGTGGGTCTCAAAGTTGGATCTGTAGTAGCATCTTATGCCGTGTTTGACAACAATGGCGTGCTAATAGGAACTGACGCAACTCTATCTCCATACCCAGATTCGGTAGTCCAAAAAGGCATGCAAGATGCACTATTAGATAAGGTTGAAACAATAAAAAAAGTCAAAAGCATTCTCTCAAAATTCAATTGGGTTTGCCCAAAATAGTATGATAATGAATTCGTTGAAAATAACTAAATGTGTTGTTATGGTGCTGATTTCAGTCCTTCTATTATATCTTTGCGTTGGTTACTTTATGGGACGCAAGGCCGGACATGATGCTGTAGATGGCATAGAATGGTTCATAAGTAGATTGAATCATGAGGCAGAAAAAGTTAAAAAATGAACCTACGCGCCAACCAATAGAATTGAACGTGCCAACCTATTTGAGAAAACGAAGTCAGGGGAGCTTCTCGGTGTTGAACACTCCTATTGTTGAAGAAGCTCACTTGGAATCAGGTCCGTCTGCGCTTTCACCCTCGTGACTGACGATTCTTCCGAGAACTTGCGACGCTGTTGGCGGAGTAAAGTTAACTTACTTCCTACTAAACACGCCAATGCCATGTTGTCTTCGTTCCACTCGGACTACGCGTCGCGTGGCCTCCTCCTCCGTCGGCCAGTGGAGCATGCCGCTCATCGCGGCAGGGCGTTCACCTCGGGGCAGTTGATTCGTCTGTTCCCCGCAGGTTCACCCCTGCGGGGCAAATCTCCGATTTGTATCAAACGCCTCTATCCCCCGGCGTTTGTCGGTAGGCGTGCGACTGACCTGACGATGTGGCCGCTTGTTTACAGGCAGATGAAACCCATGCAAGCGACGAATGACTTTAAACAGCTTCCCACGCATAAGCCAACGGGGCGTGTCACGAATTCCTGATCCCAACTATGACTCCCCCTCGATCCCTCGCCAAAGACGGTCCTGACCTCACCGCGTTGCATTCACCCAAATGGCGGGAGGAAAACGATGTGCCGGTGCGGCAGCTCGGGGAGCAGGTGCCCTTCTTTTACACGCGGGCCGGGGCGGTGCTGCCGCTGGAGGGGCAGTACCGCGGCGGGCATGCCTTCCTGATGGCGAACGGCCCCTCGGTGGCGGCGCTGGACCTGAACCCGCTGCACCGGCGCTGGGTGATGACGCTGAACAACGGGGCGCGGACCTTCCGAGGGAACGCGAACTGCACGGTGGACGAACCCTCGCGCTTCAGCCTCTCCATGTGGCTGGACCCGACGATCCTGAAGTTCGCCCCGATGTCCCACTTTGAAAAAGGTCTGTGGGACAACCGACTGGTACACACGGATCAAGACTGGGTGCAGCGCTGGGAGGCGTCCAAGCTGAAGCTGGGCGACTGCCCGAACGTGGCGGGCTACCGGCGGAACGAGAAATTTCACGCGCCGCGCTGGCTGAACGAGGAGACGGTGAACTGGGGCAACCACGGCAAGTGGGGCGGCGGGCGCAGCGTGCTGCTGGCCTCCCTGCGCATCCTGCATCTGCTGGGCTTCCGCCATGTGTACCTGCTGGGTGTGGACTTCGACATGTCAGCGACGAAGCGCTACCATTTCGAGGAAGGGCGGACGCCGCATGCGGTGAAGGGGAACATGAGCACCTATGCGAAACTGCAACAGTGGTTCACAGAGCTGCAACCGCAGTTCAAGAAGGCAGGCTTCAAGGTCTTCAACTGCAACCTGGAGAGCAAGCTGACGGCCTTTCCCTTCCTGCCCTTTGACGAGGCGCTGGCGGCCTCAGGCGCACAGATCGGGGATCACACCTTTTGGCGCGGGCGAATCCGCATGGGCTGCCGGTCCGTGGGTGGGATGCTCTGAGTCCACGCTCCCTTGATGGATAAGCGACTATGGCTATGCCAGCCCGCGCTGCCGCTTGGCGTGTACGGCGGCGCTGTACTCGGAGCTGTTGAAATCGACGTACTGTTCCGAAAGGTCGCTGGTATAGACCGTGTAGCCGCTGGTGCCGAGGTTGAGGTCGATGGTGATCGTGAACTTCGATTCGGCCACCACCTTCTCCATTTCGGCGATGGGGGTTTTCGTCGCCAGACCGCCTTTGCAGCCCTGCAGGCCGCCGAAGTAGATGTCGATGAGTTCCTCACGAATGCGGGCGCCGGAATAGCCAACGGCGTGGATGATGCGTCCCCAGTTGGGGTCGCCGCCGTTGAAGGAGCACTTCACCAGCAGGGATTTGCCGACGGTTTCGGCGACCTTGCGCGCGTCGTCGAGTGTGCGGGCGTTGCGGACGCGGATTTCGACGAACTTGGTCACGCGCTCGCCGTCGCAGACGATCATCTTGGCGAGTTCGAGCATGACCTTGTGGAGGGCGCAGCGGAAGAGCTCGGCTTCGGGCGTGTTGCGCCTGATCGTCGGGGCGTCGGACTGGCCGTTGCTCATGACGATGACGGTGTCGTTGGTGCTGGTGTCGCCGTCGATGGTGATGCAGTTGAAGGATTTTTCGACGCTGTAGCGCATGCTGCGTTTCAGCTCATCCTTGCCGATCTTGGCGTCGGTGGTGATGAAGCAGAGCATGGTGGCCATGTTCGGGCAGATCATGCCCGCTCCCTTGGCGATGCCGCCGATGCGGAAGCTGCCTTCGCCGCAGGGAACCTCGACGGCGAAGGACTTGGGCTTCGTGTCGCTCGTCATGATGGCGTGCATGGCGTCGTCGGAGCCTTTGGGCTGGAGTTTGGCGACGGCGTCCGGCACTTTGACGAGAATCCGGTCGATGGGCATGGGCATGCCGATGATGCCGGTGGAGCAGACGAGGACCTGGCGCATTTTCACGCCGAGCTGCTCCGCCACGGCCTTGGTCATGGCTTTGGCATCCTGGATGCCGGTCACGCCGGTGCAGGCGTTGGCGTTGCCGCTGTTGGCGATGATGGCGCGGGTGTCGTTATCCTTGATGTGCTGCAGGCAGACGCGGACGCAGGCGGCGCGGACCTTGTTCGTCGTGAAGACGGCGTCCGTCACGGTGGGCGTGTCGGAGACGATGAGGGCGAGGTCAAGGCGCGTCGCTTCGGGGTTCTTGATACCGCAAGAGACCGCGGAAGCGCGGAAGCCTTTCGCCGCCGTCACTCCTCCCTTGATGACTTTGAACGGGGTTCTTCCCTCGCAGGGATCGTAGTCGTGTCTGTGTGGCATGTCAGATGTTCAGCAGGCCCGCGGTCGGCTCGAAACCGCAGACGAGGTTCATGTTTTGCACGGCCTGGCCGGAGGCGCCTTTGCCGAGGTTGTCTTCCGTGCTCATCAAAATGAGTTGTCCCGCGCGGGCGTCGTAGGACCAGCCGATATCGACAAAGTTGGTGCCGGTGACGTTCTTGGTGTCGGGAGACTGGTTCGCGCCGAGCAGGCGCACGAAGGGCTGTGCATCATACGCGGCGTGCAGCGCGGCGCCGACCTGCTCAGCAGTGGCGCCGGGCTTCAACTGCGCAAAGGTCGTGGTGCAGATGCCGGAGTGCGTGGGCATGAGGTGCGGGACAAACGAGAGCTTCACTTCACGCCCGGCGGCGATGGCGAGCTCCTGCCCGATTTCACTCAAATGACGATGAAGAGGCACGCTGTAGCTGCGCACGCTGTTTTGAACCTCGCAGAAGAGCAGGGGGATGCTCTCTTTTCGGCCTGCACCGCTGGCACCGCTCATGCTGGCGACAGCGAGCGGTGACTCGGCGAGAAGTCCGGCCTTCAGCAGGGGGATGAGCGGCAGGAGAATGCTGGTGGGATAGCAGCCCGGGCAGGCGATAAGCCGCGCGGTCTTGATGTCGTCCGCACGGACTTCCGGGAGGGCATAGACAGCTTCGGCCAGCAGTTCGGGCGCTGGATGGGCATGGCCGTAGAATTCCTCATAAAGTGCTGCGCTGCGCAGGCGGAAGTCGGCACTGAGATCGATCACGCGCAGGCCGAGTTCGAGCAGCGGCTTCGCGTATTCGGCGGAAACGCCGTGCGGAAGCGCCAGGAAGGCGATTTCGGCACCCGCTTCCTTCAGCGCGTTCGCTTCAGGCGCGGTGAAGGTCAGCGTGTCGGCGAGGCCCACGCCGCGGAAACGCGGGAATTCTTTTGACAGCGGCTTCCCGGCAAGAGAGCGCGATGTGACGGCGACGAGTTCGGCATGCGGATGCCGCAGCAGCAGGCGCAGCAATTCGGCTCCAGAATAACCACTGGCTCCAACGACGGCGACTTTGACGGGTGCGGACATAATGCGGGGGCGGAGTATGGGATGTCGCGAGAGTCGTGCAACCCTGAAAAGCGCCAAATGGGCGGCATCGTGAGCAGACATCGTGCCGCTTGTCAGCAGGCTCTGTCTCGCCAACACTGAGGCAGACATGAGTGATATCCCCCCAGAGCCCGATGAAGCCGACAAGCCAAAGAGTCCGACCTCCCCGGAGGAGGTGACGCGCAAGCTGGAGGAGTTCATCAAGAACACCCTCGGCGGCCAGGTGCTCTTCACGCGTGTCGAGGGTCCCGGTGAAAGGCGGGAGGGCGATGAAAAATCGGAGGGCGGCGAACCGCCGAAGGACTATGGCGAGGCATTTGAGTTCAATTACAAGCCGGCTGACATCAAGGCGCACCTTGACCGTTTTGTGATCCGCCAGGACGAGGCGAAAAAGGTGCTGGCCACCGCCGTGTGCGACCACTACCACCATGCGCGCATGCTGCGGGAGGATCGTGAGTCCGGCGAGTCGGGAGCCCGGCTGGAGTTTTCGAAGCAGAACGTCATCATCATCGGGCCGACGGGCGTGGGGAAGACCTACCTGGTCAAACACATCGCGGATCTGATCGGCGTGCCTTTTGTGAAAGCGGACGCGACCAAGTTCAGCGAAACCGGCTATGTCGGCGCGGATGTGGACGATCTGGTGCGCGATCTTGTGGCGAAGGCGAATGGCGACGTCGAACTGGCGGAGCACGGCATCATCTATCTCGATGAGATCGACAAACTCAGCAGCGGTCCGGATAAACTCGGGCGCGACGTGAGCGGGCGCGGCGTGCAGACGGCGCTGCTGAAGCTCATGGAGGAGACCGAGGTGCCGCTCTACGCGCCGAACGACATCCGCAGCCAGATGCAGATGATGTTCGACACGCGGAAGGGCCGCACGGGCCGCGAGGTGGTGAACACCCGGAACATTCTCTTCATCGTCAGCGGAGCCTTCGGCGGGCTGGACAAGATCATCGAGAAACGCACGAACCGGAAGTCCATCGGCTTCGTCTCCTCGGACATGAAGGCACCCGCCGCCGAGCATCTGTTCCGAGAGGTGCTCACGAAGGATTTCATCGACTACGGATTTGAGGCGGAGTTCATCGGCCGCCTGCCGGTGCGCGTGGTTTGCGATCCGCTGAGCGCCGACGACATGTTTCAGATCATGAAAAACTCGGAGGGCAGCCTCATCCGCCAGTATGAGCGTGAGTTCGCCGCCTACGGCGTGAGGGCGCAGTTCGAGGACGATGCGCTGCGGGTGATCGCCAGCCGCGCGGCGGATGAAAAGACCGGCGCCCGCGGGCTGGTGACCGCCTGGGAGCGGGTGCTGCGTGATTTTAAATTCGAGATGCCCAGCCTCGGTCTGCCGACACTGCGTATCGATGCCGCGTTGGTGAACCATCCAGAGACCGTGCTGGCCGCGGCGCGGACGGAGGCCGCCAGTCTGGCGGTCGAGCTGGGAGCGGCGCATGCGGACGAGATCAGGGCCTTCGGTGAGCGTTTTCAGCGCGAGCACGGTTTCACGCTCGATTTTGACGCCTCGGCCATCGCCGCCATTGCCGCACGGGCGCAGCGCGAGGGCATGAGCGTCGAGGCCATGTGCGCCAGGCTTTTCAAGGACTACCCGTTCGGCCTCAAACTCGTCACCCGCAGCACGGGAGAAACGCGGTTTGCACTGAGTTCCGAAGCCATCGCCGATCCCGACAAGTTCGTCAGTGAACTTGTCGTTCGCGCTTGTCGCCAGCATGCTGAGCCTGCCACTTCCAACATCATCGACGTCACCCCCGACACTCCTTCTCATGAATCGTAACCATGTTGCAGCCATGTTCATCGGCGTGCTGGTCTGCATCCCGCTGCTGGCGCTCTATCACTTCGGATATTTCAAGAGCACGGTCGAGTGGTTCGGGCTGCTCTATGCGCGGGGCTTCATCCTGACGCCGGCGGGATTGAAGCACCTGGTGTGGCTGCAATACGGCTACTACACGCTGCTGGCGTTTGCCGGGGCCTGGGTCTGCATCGAGATGCCGTCGCAGTGGCGGCGCTTCGCGTTCCTTCTGGGCGGCACGTTTCTCACGGCCACCTTCGGATGCATCATGGCCATGAGCGGGATCTTGTTCGAGCCGGTGTCCGGTTCGCTGGCGCTGTGGATCGCCGGGATTGCGGGGATCGCGGTCGGCGGCTCGGTGAATGCCTACCGATGCCATGTCATGCGCGAATACTTCGTGGGCAGGCTTTCGACACGGGCTTTCGAGGAACTGGCCGATCAGAACAACCCGGCCAAGATGACGGAGCGGCGTGAGATCACCGTGCTCACCTGCCGCCTGCTGAACCATACCGAGCTTTCGACGGGCATCGAGGCTCCGCAGTTCGAGCAACTGGCCACGCACTTCCAGCGCAGCGTGACCGAGTTTCTCATCGCCCGCGGCGCCTACCTCGACGACTGCGATGCGCGTCAGGTGCGCGTCTTTTTCGGGTTTCCGCTCTCCGACGAGCATCACGCCCTGCACGCGGTGCAGGTGGCCGCCGTGCTGCGGACGCATCTGGAAGTGGTGACGCGAGAGATCGAGCAGCGCTTCGGGAAAAAGGCGCAGGTGGGCGTCGCCTTCAGCACCGGCCCGGCGGTCTGCGGCCTTTTCGGCGTAAGCCACTTTGAGAGCTTCAGCGCGATCGGGGATGTGATCGACTTTTCCACCCAGTTGGCCGTGCTGAACGCGGTTTACGGCAGCCGGGTGCTCATCAGCGCCCGCACTTATGCCCTCGTCAAAGACAGCGCCGAGGTGCGTCCGATGGAAATGGTCTGCGCGGCCGGCTCCAGCCAGATGAGCGAGGTTTACGAACTCCTCGGCGAAAAGGGTAGCCTGAGCGAGCAGGAGACTCGCTCCCGGGATGCCTTTTGGCAGGGCGTGGTGCAGTATCGCAAGGGGGACCTCAAGCAGGCGCTTGAGAGCTTCAAGAGCGCCACGATTGAGGATCGCGAAGACGCACCGCTGAAGTACTTCATGGAGCGACTCGACGCGGCATCCAAGGAGAGGGGCGCATCCGACAAGGAGACGCCGAAACACGCCCGCAAGCTGGCCACAGCCTGATTTTCGCCGTGCGCATCGACTACCCACCCGCCATCCAGCGACTGGTCATGCAACTCAAGTCCCTGCCGGGCCTGGGGCCGCGCAGTGCTGAGCGGCTCATGATCTGGCTGCTGCAGATGCGTGACGAGCGCATCTCGGCGCTCTCGCAGGTGCTGAATGACGCGAAGGAGCGCATCGTGCCCTGTCCGGAGTGCGGCTTTTTCATTGAAAGCGGAAACGCCTGCCTGCTCTGCCAAGACCCGCGCAGGCAGCAGCGGCTGCTTTGCGTGGTGGAAGAGGCGGCAGACGTGCTGAGGCTGGAGCGCAGCGGTGCGTTTCAGGGACTCTATCATGTTCTTGGCGGTCGTTTGTCGCCGCTGGACAATGTCACGCCGGAGGATTTGCGCATGGAGTCGCTTGTGGAGCGTGTGCGCGATCTGCAGACCGAGGAGGTCATCATCGCCCTCGGCTCCGACGTGGAGGGAGAGGCCACGGCCAGCTACATCGCGGATCTGCTTCGCCCGGCCGGGATTTCCGTCACCCGCCTCGCCCAGGGCATGCCCGCCGGCGGCGGGCTGGACCACGTGGATGAGCTGACGCTGTACCAGGCGCTGCATGGCAGGCGGCAGCTCTGAACTCTACGGCCGAGGAAACCAACTGGACAATCCGCCGCCGTGAATTTAGAAGAGCCGCCATGAGCCAGTACCATGTCGCCCGTGACGGTCAGCAGTTGGGAGTACATTCCGAGCATGACATTCAGTCCGGTCTGAGTTCGGGGACTTTTCGAGGGACAGACCTGTGCTGGACCGAGGGGATGGCGGAGTGGGCGCTGGTAACTTCGCGTTTTGCAATGCCCGGAGCCTCCGCTTCACCCTCTGCGGCACAGGCTCCGTCCGTTCCCCCGGCTGTCTTCAATCCCTACGCCTCGCCTCAGGCCAACGTAGTGACGGCGGCCAGCTCAACCTCGCATCCCGCGGAGTGCGCCTTGGTGCGGCGATCATTGACCAGATTATTTTTATGATCGTGCTGATCGTTCCGATGATGCCGGGAATCATGATCATAGCGCAGGCCGAAAGTTCGGGAACCCTGGAAACCGCATTCCCCACCAGTTCACTGATTTGGTTTCTGGCTTGCGGGCTGTGCCTGCTGGCACTGCTCATTTGGAATGCCGTATGGCTCGGTCGATACGGCCAGACCATCGGGAAGCGAATGCTTGGCATCCGTGTCGTTACGTTTCCAGACGGTCAACCGGCGGGCTACGCCAAGGCTTTCTGGCTGCGGGCGGTTGTGAATTTTGTCATTGTCAATGTCGTGCCGCTTTACGGCATTGTGGACGCATGCTTCATCTTCCGGGAGGACAAGCGTTGCGTTCACGACCTCATCGCGGAAACCACGGTCGTCACGGACAAGCCCGGCTATTGATCACGCCAGCCCCAGCTCCGCGACCTGCTCCTCGTCGAGGCCGAGGTAGTGGCCGAGTTCGTGGAGAAAGGTGATGCGAACCTCGTGCCGGTAGGTGGCCAGGTCGCCGCGGCATTCGTCCCAGAGGTTGTCGAGAAAAAGTCGGATGTGCGGCATCTCGTCGGGTGACTGCGGCAGGGGATCGCAGCGGGCGTTGCCTTCAAAGAGTCCGAGCAGGTCGGGATCGAGATCCTCGTCGATGTCGATCAACGCGTCCATCTCGCAGAACTCGATGCGGCAGGCACCGGCCTCCTCGCGCAGGTCCTCCGGCAAGGAGGTGAGGGCGGATTTGACGACGCTGGTGGCGATGGTTTGGAGGCGTTCGAAGCGCATGGCTGGATCGGAATCTACGAGCGAGTCTTCACTCTTGAGGATTCAAGAAATTCAGAAGACATGATGACGCGTGGAAAATGAAAGGCGGCCCCATGCCGAGTCGAGAGAGCGGCTGACTGTGGCACGGTCGGCGGCGAGGATGAGATGGATTTCATGCAGTTCCGTCAGCAGCTCAAGGTAAATGACCGCCGCATCAAGAACGCCCTGAACCCACGCGAGATCCTTGGGACGCCGCTGCTGCCCATGATCCGGAGGTCATCCACAATCAGATGTTCTCAAACTTCCGCCAGTAAAGCAGCGCGATGGGCACCATGCCGAGGGATTCCTGGCCCGCACGGGCGACACCTTCCATGGACTGCGAGGTCCACGCGCCGAGCACGAACGAGATGGCGATCAGCACGGCGGAGCCGAAGGTGAAGACGGCACGGGGGGAGATGGTGAGCCGGGATGGGTTCGTTTCAGCCGCGAGGAGGTCGATGAAGCGCGAGACGGTGAGCACTAGCACAATGATGGAGAGCCATCCGTTGTCGCCCAGGCTGCCGGTGCCGAGCCAGTCGTAGCCGCCGTGCGCGGCCACGGCTATCGCGAAGGTGGCGATGAATTCGTCCGCCGTGCCGAAGCGCGTGCGCAGCATGTTGTAAAGGCTGTGGGCGCAGATGCCGGTGAGGGAAATGTGCAGGAAGTTCGCCGAGAGAAAGCGCGTCCACGCGATGGTGCCGCCGAAGTCCTGGTAGTAGCCGATGTTTTCCTCCAGCGAGAAGCCGAGACCTACGAAGGCGCCGGTGAGTAGAGCCAGTCCGGGCTGCCGCCGCCAGAGCAGCCAGGGCAGGAAGAGCGCGAAGAGCGCCAGCTTGCAGCCCTCCTCCCGCAGGCCGACGCCGAGGAGGTAGTAGATCAAGTCGTGAGGGAAGGGGGCGTCGGCCGTCATGCCCTGCGTGTATTCCTGGTAGGCGAGGATCGTGAGCGTAGGCCAGACGCTGCACACGCCGGCCATGAGCGCGGGCATGGGCCGCGCCCAGCGCCAGCGGGCGTGGTCGCTGTGCTGCACGAGGATGAAGTACCAAAGTGCGGCCACGAAGAAGGCTAGCGCCAGCATTCCGTAGGGCACTTCATTCAGGCGGTGATGCACGAGGCCGCGCCACTGCATCCACACATCCCCGAGCAGAGCCCCGGCGTGGTGCTGGAGCAGGGGGTGGCAGTCCTCGATCCAGCCGGGCTGCGCCGCAATTCCGCGCAGTGTGTCGAGGCTCCGCAGCGTCACGGCCAGCCGCAGCGCCTCCTCCCGCGCGGCGGCGGCATCCGGGAAGTGCAGCCCCTCGGCATAGAAACCGTGCATGGCGGCGTCGGCATTCCCCAGGCGTTTTTGCACGCTGCCGTAGAGTTCGGCGGCGAGCATTTGAGGTGGTTCTGCCTCCAGGCGGTCACGCAGGCGTTGAAGAGTGGTCGCATCGCCACCTAGAGCGGCGGCCAAAAAATCGCCGAACAGGCCGGCTGGCGCGTCGCTAGTGCTGTGCTGTTGAATCAGGGGCGTGACCTCGTAGCCGTCGATCCGGCTCTTTTCGGTGAGGGGCGACTGCGCTTCGTCCCACCCCGAGTCCCTCTCCATCTGCCCCAGGAGCAGGCGCAGCCAGAGGGCGAGATCGCGGGGGCGCGGCGCGTCGGCATGCCTCAGCTCATTGTACTCGCGATGAACTCGAATCTGCGCGGCTGTGCGGCGCTGCCCTTGTTCGGGCGGACTCGGCGGCTGATTTCCGATCACGATGATGCTGGCGGCGATGAGGCCGACGATGATGATGGCGGCCGAGGTGCGCAGCAGAAAGCGGCGGTCGCGCGTGAGGAAATGCGTCCGCGCACGCCAGCCGTGGAAGAGTGATTTTCCGTCGCTCATTACTGGCGTCAGTCGTCCTCCTTTTTCCACCAGTCGGAGGGCTTTTCCCAAGGGGCGGCGTCGCTTTCTTGATCGCGGCTGGAGGCGGCGAGCCGTTCGCGTCCCTGCTCATTCTCCAACTCCATGAGGAGCCGGACGTGCGGCTCGGGCTTCGTCGTGCGGCGCCAGATTATCCAGGCCCACACGGCAAAGGCGCCCAGCAGGAAGAACAGCGTGGAGAGGGTGAAGATCACGAACCAGTCCGAGGCCTCGGCCCACTGGCGGGGGACCGGCGCGGTGTCGCCTGAGGGGCTGGTGAGAAATGCAATGATCAAAGGCATGCCTGACGCGGATTCAGGAGGCGCCCAAGGTTCGCCTCATCGGGATCATTTTCGAGAACTGGAAGCCGTGCTGCTGGAAGAAGGACTGGGAGTGGGCGCTGATGCGGTCGGTGAGCAGTGTGATGCGCTTGAACTGCTTCTCCCTCGCGAATTCCACGGCGCTCTCCAACAGCCTGCCGCCGTAGCCCTGCCGGCGGTGCTGCGGGTGGATGATCAAGTCCTCCAGCAGCACGACGAGGCCGCCCTCGGCGGTGCTGATCGTGAAGAGCAGGTTGATCATGCCGAGGATCATGTGGTCGGTGCGCAGCACAAAGATGCGCCCGCGGCTGGGCTGCTCCAGGATGAGACGAAGGCCGTGCTCCTGCTTGGACTGGTCGGGAAGGAAGTCCTCCTCCTCGCTGAATAGCGCCACCAGCAGCTCCACGAGCTGGGGGAGGTCTTCGATGGTCGCCGGTTCGATGCGCGGCTCGTTGTTGATTGCTGCCATGCTGAAAAAGACGATAGCGGGCTGGTTGCCAAAGGCAAAGACTGTAATTCATCCGCACGCAAATGACCTCGCCGGGTCTGCGTGACGGCTGGTCAGTGTGTCGTTTTTGTTTCGATGAAATGACAGCGTCCCGTGAAGTCGGCCCGTGTTCCTCCTCGCAGGGCCTGAATGCGGGCGTCTATGGGTTGTGTTTGCCGAAACGGACTCCATAATCGCGGACGCAAACCCCGCATGAGTCATCCCAAAAAGTCCGCCTCCACACCCGGTCGATCCGCCGCCCCACGTTCGGATGGCTTGTCGGGGCAGCCGTGGTGGTCGCGGGAAAGGCTGGCGGGATTTTGGAACGGCAGGGACGGCGGCTCGCCGGCTTCCGCCGCGACGGCGAACACCATGCTGCCGGTGCTCATCGAGGTGTTTGCGGGATTCAGCAAGCTGGACGGCAACATCGAGGAGGAGGAAGTCGAATCCAGCCTGGGCTACCTGCGCTACGACTATCCGGAGGCGATTTATGCCGACATGCGCCGTCTCTACTTTGAGGCGCTGCAGCAGCCGCAGGACCTGACCCGGAGGGCGAAGGAGCTCGGCGGCACGCTGATGCCTGAGCAGAAGATCCTCCTCGGCGTGCAGCTTTACTTGCTGATCTCCCGCTCGCAGCACAATCAGCGGCAGATGGTGGAGTTTTACCTCTTCATGACGAACCTCGGCATCGCCGCCCAGGCCATCGACATCGTCTATCAGTTGAATGCGGGAGACCGGCCGCCGGAGGAGGGATTTGCGGGCAAAGGGGCGCAGTTTCTCGAAACGCTGCGCATCGGCTCCTCACGAAATTGCGACGTGCTGCTGCGTTCGCTGTCCGCGGACTGCTCCGTCATCGCGTTCCGGTTTGAGAATCTGGTGCTGCTGAAGAACACCGGCAACATCGCCATCCTCGTGCGCAGCCGCCGGCAGCCGCCGGGTGAATTCTCCCGTCTCTATCCCGGCGAGCGCGTGGTGCTGGAGGACGTCACGCTCGACTACAACGATCTCATTTCCTACTTCAACGCCAAGAAGACGCTCTCCGGCACTCAGGTATACCTCACCCTCACGGAGAACGGCAGCGCGGAGATCGCCCCGCAGCGCACGCGCGGCACGAATCTGCGGCTGAGCTTCGGCCTCGGCGTCACCGTGGAGGCACTGCGCACCACGCCGGCCACGCTGAACGGCGTCGTTCTTAGCGCGGGCACCACTGTTGAGGCCTCCGTGGAGGACAGCATCATCGCCCACGGGGAGGTGGAAATCTCCCTGCGTGACCTGCGACTGCGCGCCCAGGAGTTCGGCGGCCAGTTTCGTCTGGAAGGCAGCCGCAACACCTACCTCGTCTCCAACAAGCCGGAACTCCTCGAAGAGGGGGATATTCTTCTTTCCGAGGAAACCGACGGTGAGATCCTCCTGCGCATTGAGTGCAACTACGCGCAGAAATCCGGCGTGCTGGAGGTGCTCCGCGCCTCGCGTCCGATCTACATCGGTCAGATTCCGGTGCGCGACCGCATCTCCCTGAACGACGGCGACACCATCACGCTCGGTGAGGGACAGTACCTTCGCTGCCACTTCGCCGACCGCATCATTGAGGAGGAGCGCAACACCATCCGCCAGATCGAGGTGCGCGAGCTCAGCCACCGCTTTGACGGCCGCGACACCGCGCAGGACGGCGTCAGCTTCATCGCCCGCCGCGGGGAAATGATCTGCGTCATGGGTCCCAGCGGCTGCGGCAAGAGCACCCTGCTGCGCATCCTCGGCGGCCAGTTGAAGCCAAAGGGCGGGGAACTGCTCATGAACGGCCTGCCGCTCTACGAGAATCTGGAGAACGTCACGCCCTACATCGCCTACATCCCGCAGGAGGACGCCTTCGATCCGCTGCTTCGTGTGCAGGAGAACCTGGACTTCTCCGTCGCGGTGCGTTGCCCGCACCTGAAGACGGAGGACCGCCGCAAGCGCGTCGAGGCAAAGCTCGCCGAGCTCGGTCTCGCGGACATGCGCAAGCGACTGGCGGGCACTCCGCAGCAGAAGTTCCTCAGCGGCGGCGAAAGGAAGCGCCTCAATGCCGGCCTGGACATGATCGGCATCTCCGACGTGTACCTTTTCGACGAACCGACCTCGGGTCTTTCCTCGAAGGACAGCGAGCATGTGCTGGAGATCATCCGCAGCCTCGCCCGCAACAAGATCGTCATCACCTCCATCCACCAGCCCAGCTCCCGTCTGCTGGCCATGTTCGACAAGGCCCTGCTCCTCGACAAGGGCGGGAAGATGGCCTACTTCGGCACGCCGCAGGGCATGATCGAGTATTTCTGGCGTGTGTATCACACCGAAACCGGGCAGGTCGGTGATGCCGATGCCACGCCGCCTGAGAACCTGACGCCCGACTTTGTCTTCGACGTTTTGGAAACGCCGCTGCGCGACATCAGCGGTGACATCATCCAGGAACGCAGCGCCGATGGTCATCTCGTGGCCGCACGGCGGTTTCCGCCGAATTTCTGGCGGGATTCCTACCAACGCCATCTCATCATGGAGAGCATGGCGCGGCAGCAACTCGCCCCGGGCAGTACCAATCTTATCGCTCGACCGAAACGCGAGGACAGCCACAGCTTTAGCCGGAACAGGGCCGTGCCGAAGCCGCCGAAGCACACCTTCAGGGAGGAAAGCATTCTTTTTTCCACGATGCTGAAGCGGGCCTTCCTCAGCAAGCTGCGGAACCGCACCAACCTCCTCACCACCCTGCTGGAGGCGCCGCTGCTGGCATGGCTCATCGCCACGGTGCTGAAGTACTCCGAGGAGGCGAACTACTCCTTCGCCACCGCCTTCCACATCCCAACCTACCTCTTCATGACCCTGGTGGTGGCCATGTTCCTCGGCCTGACCAACAGCGCTGACGAGATCATCCGCGACCGGCACACGCTGAGCCGGGAGCGCAATCACAACCTGCGCACGTTTTACTATCTCTGCGGCAAGATCATCACGCTGGGGGCTTTTGCGCTCGTCCAGTGCGTCATCTATCTGCTCATAGGCAACTGGGTGCTGGAGATCCGCGACATGTTCCTTATTCACCTCTGGTGGATGTTCCTGACCGCCCTCACCGGAGCCGCGCTGGGGCTTTTCATCTCCAGCATCGTCACCGACAGCCGCACGGCGGTGAACGCCATCCCCCTGATCCTCATCCCGCAGATCATCCTCGGCGGGGCGCTCATCAAGTACGAGGAAATGAACAAGAACCTCGACCTCGTTTATTCCGTCGGTCGCTGGCTCAAAAAGGCGGGCAACGACGAGGACGAGGCCAGCAAGCTGAAGGTGCCCTTCATTTGCCAGTTCATGCCCCTGCGCTGGTCCTATGAGGGCGTCATCATCGCCCAGTCAAAGCTCAACCCGCTGACCCGGAACCAGGACTTCCTGGACGAGCGCATCCAGTCCCTGCTGCCGCCGGTCGGCGTGAACATGACCGATCCGCAGCGCCACGAACTGGAGCTCACCAAGCAGTCGCTGGCCGTTGTTTCGGGACTCTATGCCGAGAATCCGCGGGAAATCTCCAAGCGCCTCGGATCCATCCGCGAGGCCGTCCTCAGCGGGCGCATGCAGCAGCCGCTGCTGGAGGGCATGCTGGACCAGAACGACGGCGTCAGCGCCGAGGAAATCTATGTGAACCGCAAGGTGCTGGATCTTGTGACCAAGGCGGAGATGGAGCGCGAGGACTACCGCCGCAAGGCTAGTCCGAACGTGTTCTTCGGCACCCGGAAGACATACTTCGACACGAAGTACAACACCCTCTGGATCAACAGCGTCATGATCCTCTTCATGATCGCCGTCATGATCGCCGCCGTGCAGATCAGCTTGCGGCGTCAATTGACCAAAGTCTGACGGCAGAAGTGCAAGGCGCAGGGATTTCCACCCCTGCTCTCCGGTCCGGAGTGACAGGGTGGGCGGTTCGCAGTTCGAACTCGTTCTCGAAGAGCGTGCAGAGCGCGGCGCGGCTTCATTGTTAACGAGTGTGATGTAAGCGTGCCGAAACAATGGGTTGGAACTCGACGATGCTCCTCCAGACAAGAGACACGGGCATTCGAATGAATTTCACCCGAGGCTTGATCATCGATCGTTTCGTTGGAGAGACCTAATTCAGGCGGTTCATCCGGGTTGACGCGATGAATCAATCTCCGCGCCGAACCGCCTCGATGTACTCCCTCGCGGCACGCAGCGTTTCGGCGGCGAAATCGGCGCGGGGTTTGGCGAAAGAGGGGCGGAACCAGGGGAAGTTGCCGAGCAGGTCGTGGGTGACGAGGACCTGGCCGTCGGTGTCCGAGCCCGCTCCGATGCCGATGGTGCTGGCGCGGACGAGGCGGGTGATTTCCGTCGCGACGTCCGCCACCATGCTCTCGAGTACGATGGCGGCGGCTCCTGCTTCATCCAGGGCTTGAGCATCGGCCATGAGGCGTTCGATCTGCTCGCTGGTCTTGCCCTTTTTCTTGTAGCCTCCCTCTTCTTTGACACTCTGCGGCAGCATGCCGATGTGGCCGACAAAGGGAATGCCGGCTGCGATGATGGCTTTGACCTGCGGGAGCACGTCTAAGCCGCCTTCGAGTTTCACGGCCGTGGCTCCGCACTTCATGAGGCGTTTCGAATTGGTGACTGCCTCGTCCGGACTCCGGTAGCTCGCGTAGGGCAGGTCGGCGATGACGGGTGCGCGTTTCACCCCGCGGCAGACGGCGGCGGTGTGCAGGATCATCATTTCCATGGTGACGCCGGTGGTGTCCGGCAGACCGTGGATGACCATGCCGAGTGAGTCACCGACCAGGATGAGGTCGATCCCGGCTTCGTCGAGGAGCCGCCCGGTGGGGTAGTCGCCTGCGGTGAGGACGGAGACCTTCGTGCCGGAGGCCTTGCGCTGCGGGAGTTCTTTGAGATCGGAGATCATAAGGGGCGGAGGGGGGCAAAGAATGACGGATGAGTAAATCCGAAGGGCGGGGGAATGTCGAAGTCCGAATGCGATGCGGACCGAAATATCATGATCACCGGGTGAAGTCGGGAACTTTTTGCCAGGTTTGGCATTTCCGCCTTGCACCATGCGGCGTGAACCGTTGAAATAGCTTCCACAAATTGAGATTTAAAGATTCACGCCATGATTAAACCGTCACTCTCCCTGATTTCGCGCCATCGCGGCACCGCATTTGTTCTCCTGGCACTCGGTCTGACGCTCGTATTCACCCCCGATCTGCTTGCGCAGGCGGCGGACGGTGCAGCGGATGGAGCCGAAGTCGCTCCGAAGTCCTGGTGGCAGAAGTGGGTGGCGGACGGCGGCATCTTCATGGCTCCGCTGGGATTCTGCTCGGTGCTGACAATCACTTTCTCAGTGCTGTGCCTGATGACGATGTCGAAGGCCCGGTTTGCCCCGATGATTCTCCGGACGCAGCTTCTGGACCTGATGCACCAGTGCCGCGTCCGCAGCGCCATCGAGACGGCGGCGCAGAGTCCGACCTTTCTCGGGCGCATGATGACGGTGGCCCTGCCGCATTTCGACGTGACGAAGGGGGAGACGCTTGGGCGCGAGAATGTCGAGGGTGCCATGGCCGACTTCGCGATCAACGAGGTGCGGCCCTACCAGAAGTGGGTGGGATACCTTTCAGTGCTCGCGCAGATCGCGCCGATGATGGGTCTGTTCGGCACGGTCGTCGGCATGGTGGGTGCCTTCGAGGTGCTGTCCCAGACGGGCGGCGCGGAACCCGCGAAGCTGGCCGGTGACATTTCGGTGGCGTTGCTGACAACGTTTGCGGGTCTGTTCGTCGCGATTCCCAGTCTCGCCCTGTTCTTCGTTTTCAAGAACCGCCTCAATGATCTCGTGGCTGAAACCATCGCCGCCGGTACCGAAATGGTGGACGCCTGCGTGAACTCCGCCCACGGCGAGGCTAAGGCGGCGAAGATCCCCGAAGGCATCAGTATTTAATCCATTTCGCGGAAACGCATCCCATCGACGCCGATGAATCAGAAAATGGCCAGCTTGAGCATCACGGACGAGCCCAAAGTGGACTCGTCCCCGATGATCGACATGGTCTTTCAGTTGATCCTTTTCTTCATGGTCAGCAGCCGACTGCTGACCAACCAAATCGACCCGAATGTCGAAATCCCCGTGGCACCCAATGCGCGTCCGCCGGAGCAGGCGGCGGGCCGAATTGTCGTTCATGTCTATGAAGACGGTGGTTTCGGCGGGGCGAGTCGCGACAAGGAACCCCTCCCAGACATGGCGGCGATCACCGAATATGTGATGCGCCAGAAGGAGGACATTGAAGCCGGGGTGACGCCGAAAATCCTTCTGCGCGGCGACAAGCGCAGCCTCGTCAAGTATTCGAAGCAGGTGGTGAAGGCCGCCGGAGACGCGGGGGTGAACACGGTCATTTTCAGCGCCTTCCCCTCGGCCAAAAAGTAACCTCATTTTTCCACGAACGCGAATGGCCACCAAGAAACGCTTTCCTACCGATCAGATCGAGGAGCCCGCGCTGGACATGTCCTCCCTGATCGACGTGAGCTTTCTGCTGCTGATCTACTTCCTCGTGACCTCCACGCTGGAACCCCGCGAGTCTGATCTGAGCATGGAGATGCCGACTGACAGCGGCAAGGCCAGCAGCATCCAGATCGATCCGCTCAAGATCCGCCTCACGGCGGCGGGACAGATCACCATCGCCGAGCAGGTGATGGCGGACGACGCCCAGATGGAGGCGGAACTGGACCGCTACAAGCAGCTCACGGATGCCACCGACAAGCAGCCGCTGGTCATCGTGGCTTCGGACGACGACGCGAAGCAGCAGCGCTTCGTGGATCTCATGAACGCGCTGGCTCGGGTCGGCATCACCACCATCACCCTCTCGGGTTTTGAGAAAGGGAAGTAGCCATGTTGTTTTCTGTTCGCAATTCTCTGTTCGCGTCGCTGGTCCTCGTCGGCTTGGTCGCCTCTCAACTACAAGTGCGGGCGCAGGAGGAGGATCTGAACATCCAGACGCTCTTTGAAAAGGCCGGCACGGAGATGGAGGAGGGAAACTGGGCGGGTGCGCTCATCCCGCTGGAGACGATCATGAAGGAGTACGGGCCGAGTGGCTATCAGGACTTCGGACCCGCTTTCGGCGTGATGCATTACCGCTACGGCTTCTGCTTGAAGAACCTGAAGCGCCTGGAGGACGCCCTCAAAGCCTACGAGACCTGCTACAACGAGGGTAAGAACGCGAAGGACACGCCCAAGGACAAAATGAATCCGGTGTGGGAGCTGTCCCTGCTGGAAATGGGGATCATCAAGCAGGCTCTCGGCCGCTACGAGGACGCCATCAAGGATTATGAGGCCTTTGCCCGCAATCCGGCGCCGGCTGGGAACTACGACGAAGCGGCTTTCCGCGTGCAGGTGGCTTCCTGCTACTCAAAGGCGGGCATGCCGGACAAGGCGAAGGCGCTGCTCGATCAGTTGATCACCGGAGCGGGCGGCGTGGCACCGAAGGTGGACGGCGTCTTTCGCGCCTTCCTCTCTCTGCTGGACAGTTGGACCGCGAAGGATGCCGACCACGCGGCCACGGAGAAGCAGGCGCACGAGTTCATTGACGCCAACGGTCCGAAGTTGAAGCTCGCGCCTTTTGACATGGCGCGGTTTGACTTCAACGGCCGCCTGCTAGGCCTGGCGCGCGCGGCTTCGGAGAACAACCAGCAGACTCTCGCCATCCGGCTCCTCAGCCTCATGTCGGACAGCAGCGCGATCGTCCGCGACCTGCAACTGCGCACGCTTCGCTACAGCGGCCGCGTGCCCGAGCTGCTGCAGAAGGAGATCGAAAAATACACGAAGGAGTGGCAGAACGATGACGGCATTGACTGGATCGCGATGCTCACACTCGCGAGCTGCTACGAGCGGCTGGGGAATTTTCCCGCAGGTTACGCGATTTACACGCACGGCATCACCGCCGCGCCGAAGAGTTCGCACCGGCCCATGATGCTCTTCGGCGCGATGCGGACGGCCCTCGCCTCCGGACAGCAGGAATTGTCGAAGACACTCGGAGAGCAGTTCCGCAAGGAGTTCCCACAGCACGAGTTCGCCGGTAATGTGAACACGCTGCTGCTGGAGAACGTGTTTTTCTCCAAGGAGTATGAGCAGGCCGTCGAGCTGGCTGAAAACATCCGCAAGTCGCTGCCGCCGGAGTCGAAGGACCGTGATCTCACCGATTTCGTGATTGGAGCGTCGCTTTTCAACCTCGGCCGCACCGAGGAGGCGCAGAAGGAGCTGGCGTCGCATGCGGAGCGCTTTCCGGAGAGCAAGTTCAAGGAGGCGTCCCGCTACTTCGAGGCCTCCAGCCTTGTGCGGATGAAGAAGTGGCAGGAGGCCGGCCCGAAACTGGACGCCTTTGACAAGGATTTCCCTGAATCCGAGTACATCGGCTTCGCCCTGCTGGACCGCGCCACCACCCATTTCCAGCTCGCCGAGTATGAAAAATGCCTCGCGGTGGTGGATTCTCTGGAGAAGCGCCGGCCCGATCTGCCGGACATGGACCGTGCGCTGGCGATGCGGGGTGATGCGAATCTCATGCTCAACGCCAACGAGAAGGCTGAGACGGCCTATTTGAAGGCGCGTGAACTCGGCGAGGCGATGGAGGGCGACGCCCACAAGGCCATCGTCGGCCGGGTCCTTGTGCAGCTCGTGCGGGTGGCCAAGGCGCTCGACAAGCCGAAGGACATCATCACCTACTACGACGACTACATGGCGAAGTACAGCGGCGGATTTTACGATGCGGAGGTCATTGTCGGCTCGCTCGAAGCGCTGAAGGAGGCGAAGCGCGGGAAGGAGGCGCTCGATGCTCTGGAGAAGGTCATCGTCCGGCTTGGCAGCGGCGACACCGGCACAGGCATTGAGGAGGCGATCGGTTCCTACACGCAGAACTATTTGGAAATCGTCGGGCCGGAGCCGCTGTTGGAGCGTCTGACGAATTTCGTGCCGAAGGATGGTGCGCAGATCAACAACACGCTTCGCGCCTGGCTGAACATGGCGAAGATCGACCTGCTGGAGAACGACGGCTACAAGGACAAGTTCCCGAAACGCGCCGCACAGATCCAGGTGGCCTATGAGGAGCTGCAGACCTTCAACAAGGACGAGCTCTCCTCCTACATTCTGGTCAAGGTCGGTCGCGACCTGGTGGATCGCGGCAAAGACAAGGAGGCTCTGGAATGGTTCAAGGCGGTGATGGACCGCGGTCAGTCGGAGCACTACCCCCTGGCACTGATGGGCAAGGCCCGCGTGCTGGCGAAGACCGGGGAGGCGGGCAGCTTCCAGGAGGCGGTTTCCGCCTTCGACCAGGTGATCCGCGAGTTGCAGGACAAGCCCGAGTACGTCGAGGAAGCGATGATCGAGAAGGCTCGCATCTACTTCAATCGCAAGCAGTGGCAGGAATCCGCCGACACGCTGCTGAAGATGGCGTCGGACAAGCGCTTCACCCGCACCCGGGCGGAGTGCTACTACACGCTGGGCCGGTGCTACGAAAACCTCAACGACACCGACAAGGCGCTGGAGGCCTACACGCCGTTTGTGGGGCCGCCGCTGGAGAACGTGGTGCAGTATTCCGCCGAAGCCCGTCTCCGCGCTGCGGAGATCCAGATGAAAAAGGGCAACGACGACAAGGCCTTCCGTCTGATCAAGGACACCGTCTCACGCATGTACAAGCTGTCGAACCACGAAATCGCAGGCCCTTTCATCCTCAAAGCCAAGGAGCACTACAAAACCCTGCGCAAGAAGCTCAACGAGCCCGAACATCCCGACGAGGGCCTGTGGGGCGTGCGCGAATAGTCGTGAGGTTCAATCATGAAGAAATTCGCTCTCATCTTCCTCCTTCCCGTTTCGGGCATCCTGCGTGCCGACACGCTCTCCGTCCAGATCACCTCCCAGTCCGGCGAGCCCACGGCGGCGTTTCTCGTTTCCGCTGACAAGGACGGCATTTTCATCAGCACCGCTGCCAACGGCGGCAACAGCTACAAGCTGCCGCTGGCGAACATTCGCGAAATCACCGTGCAGGAGCCGACCGGCTGGTCGGCGGCCATGCAGGCCTACGTCGGTGGTCAGTATGCTGCCGCGGAAGGGATGTTTGCCAGGATTGCCGACGAGCATGTGAAGATCGTCCCCATGCAGGACGGCTACGGCTCGCTGGCGCGACTGCACCAGTTCCTGTGCCTGAAGGCGCTGGGCAAGCTGGAGGCGCTTGGGGCGGCGATGGACAAGCAGTTGGCAAATCCCCTCAGCCTTGGCCCGCTTTATCTTGAAGAATTGGTCGATCTCGAAGGCTGGGCGCTGCTGGGCAAGAAGGACTGGCAGTCTCTGGGCGTTTTCTTGAAGAAGTTTGAGGACGCGAATCCGATGAACCTGCCCCAGGCGCCGTTCAAGAGGGTGCGCTCGGCGCGTCTCGCCGAGTTGTGCTATCTGCGGGCGCATTGGAATGAGCAGGGTGAGAAAAAGCCCGACTTGGCGCTGCTCGACTACCACCGTGCGCTGACGCTCGACCTTGGCAGCAATGCGGCCCTGCTGAGACTGGCGACGGTCGCCGCCTTGCGCCTGACGGATGAGAAGATCCAGGCGGCTCCGGGGGACGAAAAGCTCGCCAAACAGGCGAAATCTCTCGCCATGGTGTGTCGTGATCTGGGCGGAAAGGGGGCATTGCCTGCAGCTTTTGAGAAGTATCTCAAGTAACGTAACGAGACATTTTCAACGCACGGGGATGAAACGGACAATGTTGCGGTGATACACCTCGCATTCCTTTTTGTGCATCCAGATGCTGAACCAGAACAACGCCGCGCCGAAGATCACGACGGCAAGCAGCAGGGGGCGGCCCTTGGGTGAACGCGAGGCCGCCAGGGCGCTCAGGCTGAGGAGCGTCATCAAGTAATAGGGCCACGACCAGTCCCGGCGCCGCTGGGTCTGGTCCCGGATGAGCTGGGCATATTCCGGGGATCTCGTGGCCAGGATTCTCGGTGTCGCCTTGTCCCTCAGCTCCACATAGGGCCAGACGCTGGCGCAGGAGGCGCAGATGACAAAGAGGGCCAGCATGCGGCTGCGCGCCTCGCCAAACATGAAGGAGACAATCAGAAAGGTCAGCCCGAAGCCCAGTCCGAAAAGCGGCAGCGGCTCCAGCAGAAGGTGGAGATACTCCGGATCACGGATGTTGGACCAGAGGGTGGTGAGTTCCTGCCACATGATTTCGAGAGGACGACCCAGGACCAAGCCCGACAATGCAAGGCTTTGCAATACGGGATTTTTTGGCAGGGAGCCGCTATTTGGCACGGTTTTTCGCAAAATACGCCATGTGAACCCCCGGTTCCGACATGAGGTTGGTGATGAATAATGGATTGCTCCACCGTTGTTGGAATGGTCATATCCAAATCCTTTCATCATTCCCACAATCATGTCTCAGCCCGCGAGTGTCGCCGATGAACCGAAGTCTTTCACCCTTGCGTGGACTCTGGCCGTTTTATTGATCGTGGTCTTTGTTTTGGGCCTGCTCTTCTTCCCGCCCATGTATGAGGCACCGAAGGCGGACGCGGCGGAGAGCGTTCTTTTTGTCGGCAGGTTCCATCCCGTCCTTCTGCATTTGCCCATCGGAGCGCTGGGGCTGCTCTGCCTCCTGGAATTGCTCTGCCTGCGGGCGAAGGGGGAGGCAAGGTATGGTGACGCCGCCCTGCTGACGTTGATCGTAGGATCCTTCGGTGCGGTGCTGGCGGTGATGGCGGGTATCATGCTCTCGCGCGAGGGCGGCTACGCCGGAGGAAATTTCAGCCTGCACCAGACGATGGGCATCATCGGCACGGCGGGCGTCCTGCTGGCGCTGGTGGCGCGAATCACGGCCATGGGACGGGGAAGTTCGGAACTGCTCGGCGCTTACCGGGCGCTGTATTTTCTCAGCTTCGCGGTGATGGGACTCGGAGCCCATTTCGGCGGCAATTTGAGTCACGGAAGCAAGTACCTCACCGAGCATGCTCCCGAGCCGCTCAAGAGCCGGATGATTGCCATGGAGAAATGGATGCTGAGCTTTGCCGAAGAGCCGAAAGTTGAGGCTCCCACTCCGGTTCCTGCGCCCGGTGCCGCTGATAAGTTCGTCTTTGCCAATCTCATTCAGCCCATCTTCGCGGCCAAGTGCAACAATTGCCACGGAGAGGAGAAGCAGAAGGGAGAACTCCGCCTCGACACCTACGAGTTCACGATGCAGGGCGGGGAAAACAGCGGCGATAAAAACATCGTGCCCGGCAAGCCGGAGGAAAGCGTCAGCATGCAGTTCATTCTTCTCCCGGAAGACGACGACGATCACATGCCTCCCGAAGGCAAGGATCAACTCACGAAGGAAGAGTCCGCCCTGGTTCAGTGGTGGATTCAGCAGGGGGCCAGCAGTACCCAAAAGGTCGATCTGGCCGCACTTCCCGCAGAATTGAAGGCGACCGCCGAAGCTCTGTTAAAATGACGAATTCGGCGTTGAAGGGACGTATTGCCTCGTTGCCATTCTTCAGCGATGGCTGGTTTCGACTTTGTTCATCGCCTCCAACCAACGTTTTTACAAAACCCGCCCCATGATGAAACCCTCCTTCCTCCTCCTCGCCTTGGCCCTCGCCTTGAGCGCGACCGCCGCCGACGACAAGAAAGCCGCCGATCCCGCCGTCGCCGCCGCGATGCAGAAAGTCAATGCGACCGGAGCTTCGCTCATGCCCGTCGCCGCCGATGCGAAGACCTACCGTTTCACCGCTTTGAACGTGGCGAAGGAGTTCACCGACGCCGGGCTCGATGCCATTGCGCCGATCGCGGACAAGGTGTCCTCGCTCGACCTCGCCCGCACGAAGGTCACGGATGCCGGACTGGCCAAGATCGCGGCCATGAAGAACCTGCAGGAGCTTCATCTCGAAAACACCGCCATTTCCGATGCGGGTCTCGATCATCTCAAGGGACTCGCCGCGCTGGAGTACCTGAACCTCTACGGCACAAAGGTCACCGACGCCGGCATCGCCAAACTCGCGGGGCTGGGCAAGCTAAAGGCGCTCTATCTCTGGCAGAGCGGCGTGACAAAGGCGGGTGTGGCCGTCTTGAAAGCCAAACTTCCGCAAGCCCACATCAACAATGGCTGGACGGCTGAGGACGACGCGAAGCCGGTCGCCGTCGTCGCTGCTGCACCTGCCGCAGCCGCTGCTCCAGCCGCCGCCGCAAAACCCGCTGAGGCTGGCAAACCCGCACCCGCCGCCGCGAAACCCGCTTCCGGCGCCAAGCTCGATCCCGCACTCGCGGCAAAGGCCGTCGTGTATCGCGATCTCATCGCCCCGATCATGCAGGCCAAGTGTGTGAGCTGCCACGGTGAGGAGAAGAAAAAGGGCAAGCTCCAACTGCACACCTTTGCTGCCATCATGCTCGGCGGCAGCGACGGTGAAACGACCGTCATCCCCAAGAACACCAAGGACAGCCTCTTGCTGGTCCGCGCCAATCTGCCCACCGATGACGACGACCACATGCCGCCGAGCGACGAGCCCCAACTCACCAAGGAAGAGCTCGCGATCTTGAAATGGTGGATCGAAACCGGCGCTTCGGATTCCGTCACCGTTGCCGCAGCCAAGCCCTCCGCCGAAGTCGAGGGAGCCCTCGCCACGCTTCTTGCCAAAGGACTGCCGAAAGTCGCCGCCCCTGCAAAGGAGGAGAAACCAAAGCCGCAGCCGCTGACCGATGCGGAGAAAAAACTGGTCGCCGAGATCACCGGCAAGATGCAAGAGCTCAACGCTTCGCTCATGCCGCTGGCTCAGGACACCGAGCAGCTCCGCCTCGGCGTCATCAATGCCGCCGACAAGTTCGGTGACAAGGAACTCGCCCTGCTCGCCCCCATCGCCAAACACGTCGTCTGGGTGGATCTGGCCCGCAGCAAGGTCACCGACGCTGCTGCCGACACATTGGTCAAGATGGTCAATCTCGAGCGCCTGCACCTCGAAAACACCCAGTTCAGCGATGCCGGCCTCGCGAAGCTCGGCGCTCTTCCGAAGCTGGAATACCTGAACCTCTACGGTGACAAGGTGACCGACGCCGGAATCTCCAAGCTGGCTGCCGCCAAGGCTTTGAAGAAGCTTTTCGTCTGGCAGACCGGCGTCACGAAAAGCGGTGCGACGGCACTCGAAGGCAAGCTTCCCGGCCTCAAGGTCAATGTGGGCCTCAGCGAAACGGAAATCGCCAAGCTGACCGCGCCGCCACCGGCGCCACCTGCTGCTCCCGCGAAGAAGGAGGAACCTAAGAAGGCCGATCCGAAGGCCGCTCCCGCCAAGGCTGCCGCCGCAGACAAGGATGTCATCAAGACGGCGATGAAGAAGTATCACAAGCCCGACGATGCCATCAGCAAGACTGTGAGTGCGGGGAAGGGGACCGATGCGGACCTTGCCACGCTGCTCAAGGTTTATCAGGACATGTGCGCCGCCACGCCGCCGAAGGGCGACAAGGCCGAGTGGGTCAAAAAATGCCAGACCCTCATCGGCGCGGTGAAGAAGATCCAGGCGAAGGACGCTTCCGGAGTGGCCGCTTTCAAGGAGGCCGTGAACTGCAAAGCCTGCCACGCGGATCACAAAAACTCGTGACGCGAGCTGTCCGGGGTGGGGCCGTTTTGGCGTCATTCTCATAGTGCCCTGCCGTTTCACATCCTCAGGCCGTGCCACGTCGTATCTTCGTGGCAATCACCGAGGATGCTGCTAATCATCCCATTCCCCCATGCGTTCCTTCACGATGAAACACCCCCTGTCATGCTGTGCGCTGTTGGCGTGTAGCCTCACGCTTGTCGGCTGTGGTCGCCCCGGCGCAAGCGTGGCCATCACGGAGACGCGTGAGATTTCTAGCCACGCTCCCGCGCCGAACATCGACATCGCCAGCGCCACGCGATTCTATGACGATGCGCGAGAGGAGTCGCAGGCGCGTCCCGATTTCCGAAGTCTGCTCACCTGGACTGTGCCCGAGGGCTGGACGGAGTCCGGTCAGCCCGATCCGATGGGGATGCGCTTGGTCGATCTGCGTTTCGGACCCAGAGGCGAAGGGGAGTGCTACATTACGCTGATGCCCGGTTCTG
This sequence comes from uncultured Prosthecobacter sp., assembly GCA_964452755.1. Lineage (GTDB taxonomy): Bacteria > Verrucomicrobiota > Verrucomicrobiia > Verrucomicrobiales > Verrucomicrobiaceae > Prosthecobacter. The sequence goes on from CAYVQY010000013.1 coordinate 54,488, forward strand.
GCGGTGGACTGGAGGCGAACGTGAACCGCTGGCGAGGACAGATGGGGCAGCCGCCTTACTCTGCCGAGGAGATCGCGAACCTGCCGACAAAGCCGTTCTTCAACAGGGACGCCTCGTTCGTGGCGTTCGACGGTGATTTCAAGGGTTTCGGAGCCGATGAGGCGCAATCGGGATACCGCATGCTGGGTCTGATTCACAGTGCGGAGCAGGCCACGATTTTTGTCAAACTCACCGGGCCGAAGGCGCTGGTAGAGCAGAACGCGGCGGCGTTTGACGCCTTCTGCCAGTCCATCAAGCCGAACCTGCCCCAAGAATGACAAAACCTCGGCGGCCCGCATTCGGGTTCCCTTGGTCATTCGGATTTACTCAATAGTCTTTCTCTTCCGTGTCCTCTTCCTCCTCCAACCTACCGGCGAAACTCTTCGCCTTTTTCACCAGCTTTGGCCTTGCGACCGCAACGCTTGCGCTGCTGCTGCTGCTCACGTTTTTAGGCACCCTGGAACAGGCCGAGTACGGACTCGTGGCCAGCCAGGCGCGCTACTTTGAATCGCTCTTTGTGGATCGCATCGACATTGGCGCCTGCTGGCGGGCGCTGGCGCTGAACGCGTATTTCGACATCGGGGACATTGTGCTCCCCATTTACATCCTGCCCGGCGGTTACACGCTGATGGCGGTGCTGTTTGTGAACCTGCTGCTGGGCGGCATCGTGCGCATTCGCAAGTCGCCGAAGACCATCGGCGTGATCATTTCCCACTTCGCCATCCTTTTCATGATCGCCGCAGGGGCGGTAAGCTATCACTTCGCGAAGGAGGGCAGCTTGGAGCTGGTCGAAGGCCGTGTCAGTGACGAGTTCCGCAGCTTCCACGAACGCGTGATCGAGATCGAAAAGGTCGCCGCCGGTAAGGAAAGTCCGCGCAGCGCCCTGGTGATCGGCGATGGAGAGTACAGCGACCTCAGGAGCGGCGACAAACGTGCGTTCACGCACGAGAGCCTACCCTTCGACCTTGTCATCACGAACTGGAAGCGGCATGCCCAGCCGAAACGCGCCACCAGTGACCGCAGCGACGCGGTGGACGGCTACTACATTCAGGAAATCAGCACCCTCGACGAATCCGGCGCGGCCCTGCCTGACGAGCAACTCGCCAGCGCCTGCATCGCCATCGCCCGGGACAAAAAGTCCGGAGAGGAGCAGAAGGGGCTTCTGTGGGAATTCGCCGCGGCTCCGTGGACGGTGAGCTTCGGCGGGGAGAAGTTTCTGATCTCGCTTGACCACCGCACCTACAAGCTGCCCTTCGCCATCCGCCTCGACAAGACGGAGCAGGAAAAACATCCCGGCACCGAGCGTGCGCGCCGCTTCACCAGCTGGGTGACGAAAATCGCCGACGGGCGCGAGGAGAAGCGGGTCATCACCATGAACGAACCTGTGCGCAGCGCCGGCTACGCGGTGTTCCAGCAGACTTTTGACGATGGCACGCGCAGTGGCAGCGGGGTGAAGCGTTCGGGCTTTCAGATCGTGGAAAACCCGTCCGACCACTGGCCGCTCATCTCCTGCATCATCGTGGCCGAGGGGCTTCTCCTGCACTTTTTGATGATGCTGGCACGTTTTATCAAGGTGGAGCCGTGGAAGTTCTCCATCGGCCTCATCCTCGCCTTCAACGCGGCCTTCGCGCTCGCCATGTGGAAGCTGCTTTGATTCTTTCCCACCGCTGAATGCCATGAAAACCTTTCTGTTCGCCCTTGTCTCACTGTTCGCGGTTTCGGACCTCGTCGCCGCCGAACTTCCTTCGCTGGACCTGTTTCGTGACCCGGAGGTCGTGGACACCTTCGCTTCCATCCCGGTGCTTGAATCCGGGCGCATCAAGCCGCTGGAAAACGTCGCCAGCTACCGCCTGCTGCGCTTCCGCGCCCGCCGCAGCATCTGGCTGACGGACAATGGCGAAATGTCGGATGGCAAACCGCTGGTCGATCCCGCGACGCAAAAGCCGATCACCAAGGAAGACGGCAAGCCGGTGAAGCTCAACGCCATGGAATGGCTGTTGATGAGCTGGTTTCGGCCCGACATCGCGAAAACCGTGCCCCTTTTCAAGGTGGACAACTCCTCCGCGATCACCGAACTCGGCCTCACGGCGAAGGCCAAGCGGGACCAGTACAGCTTCAACGACATTGAGCCCGCCCGGCAGACGTTGATGGAAAAGATGGGCGAGTATCGCGAGATTCCGGCAAAGAAGCAGACGCCGGAGCAGCGCATGATCGTTCAGCTCGCCTCAAACTTCCTCGATTTCGAAATGATCACCGGACATTTTGATTTCGTGCGCGCACCGGTGGGCGATCAGGCCGACAAGTTGCCTGCGGCCATCGAAAGGCCCGTGCGCCTTTCCAAGAGTCTCAACGCGATCGCCGAAGCCGTGCGCGGCAGCGGTGGCCCGCCGATGCAGATCCCGTGGTTTCGTGATTTCGGCAAGGGCGCACTGGGCGCCATGATGAGCGGGAATCCCGAGCAGCAACTGCGCATCTTCCCGCCAGGGCCGAAGAGCGACGAGGTGTGGCATGGTCCCGGTGAGATCATCTTTGAATCCATCAACGGGGAGAAAGCGGTCGATGCCGGACAACTGGCCTGGCTGGCGGCCTATGAGGACGTTTATCTGGCGCTTCCCGACGCCGCGAAGTTCAAGGAGGCCGCCAAGTCGCTGCTCACCAAAATCCAGACCGCCGCCGAGGCGCGTGGTGAGGCCAGGCATGTGGCCCTGGAGCGCAGTGCCATGAAGGCGGACTACTTCTTCTACGCGCAATGGCTGTTCCTGGTGGGGTTTGTCGCCGTGGCCCTGACCTGGGTGGCTCCCGGTTCCAAGCTGGAAAAGGTGACAAAGATCTCCGCGTGGGTGCTGCTGCTGGCCGCGACCGGCTACGCCGTCACCGGAGTGGTGGTCCGCTGCATCATCATGGAGCGTCCGCCCATCACCACGCTCTACGAAACCATCCTCTTCATCGGCAGCTCCGTGGCGTTGTTCGGACTGATCGCGGAGTGGATGACCAAACGCGGAATCGGACTGCTCGTCGCTGCGGTCGGCGGCACGGCCTGCATGTTTCTGGCCATTCAGTTCGAGGCCTCCGAGGCCACGGACACGTTGCAGCAGCTCCAGGCGGTGCTGATCACCAATTTCTGGCTCTCGACGCACGTGCCCATGATCAATCTCGGCTACGCCGCCTGCATGGTGGCGGCTTTGATCTCGATGATCTATTTCGTTCAGCGTCTCTTTGGAAAGATCGGGCCAAAGTCCGAAGACGGCCGCTTCCTGACGCGCGTGGCCTACGGCTTCATCGCCGCCGGCCTCTTCCTCTCGCTCGTGGGCACGGTTCTCGGCGGCATTTGGGCGAACTACAGCTGGGGCCGCTTCTGGGGCTGGGACCCGAAGGAAAACGGTGCGCTCATGATCGTGCTGATGTGCCTCGTCATCCTGCATGCCCGCCTTGGCGGTTACATTCGCGAGGTCGGCCTGCATTGCTGCAATCTCATCCTCGGCTGCATTGTCATCTTCTCTTGGTTCGGCGTGAATCAGCTCGGCGTGGGCCTGCACGCCTATGGCTTCACCGACGGCACATGGCCGAAGATTTACGGCTACTGGGGCAGCCAGATGGCTCTGCTGGTTTACGGGTTGATTCTGGCCTGGAGTGATCGTCAGGCGAAAGACTCCAAGATCGAAGTTCCCGTCGCGGAAAAGGCTCCGGCGGCCTGAAAGTGATCATGCCTTCGAAGGGGAGCGAGCGCTTCGCAGAACGAGAAAGCCGCTGCGCTTCCGGCGAATGCCTACTTCGACTTCCTGAAGGCGATGATCCCCTGCGCGATGCCTTCGGCGATGCGCTTGCGATATTCACCGGTCATCATCCGTGCACGTTCGCTGGAGTTGCTCACGAAGCCGCATTCGACCAATACGGCCGGATTCCTGGTGGTGGCGCGAATGACGTGGAAGCCGGCGCTCTTGACGCCGCGATTGGTCATTCCCGTGCGCTGCACGAGGTAGGCCTGAATGTAGGCCGCCAGCATGTAGCTCTTGGAGAAGTGGTAGTAGGTCTCCGCTCCGTAGCCACTGCCGCTGCGGTTGTAGTTGTAGTGGATGCTGACGAAAATCGCGTTGCCCTTGCTGTTGCCCAGCGCCGAACGGTCCTGGAGGGGGATGAAGACATCCCGGCTGCGGGACATGATGACTTTCAGCCCCTGCTTCTTCAGCAGTTCCTCCACACGCCTCGCCGTATCCAGGGCGAGATGCTTTTCATAGACGTAGCCGATCGCAGCGCCCCGGTCGTGGGCGCCGTGACCCGGATCCAGGATCACCGTGTCAAAGGCCGCACGGGCCGGAACCGCCGCGAGCAGGGTCGCGGCGAGGAAGAGGCAGCTTTTGAGAGCTCGGAAGAAACGCGAAGGGAGGTTGGCGTAGCCGGGCATTGAGTTCGGGGGAGAGGAGAGCGGTTATGGACGGTGGAGCATGTCCGAAGACAGTAAGCGAAGGAGCATCGGAAGGGTCAAGTCTTTTACCCCTCGATCCGACGTTACATCCCACAAAAAACCGCCGGACGCACGAGGGCGTCCGGCGGTGTGGATCGTAAATCAGCTTTCGAGCTTACTGGCCGAGCGGGGAAGGAGGCAGGCCGCCGGGTTGTCCCGGGAGACCACCGCCGGGAAGGCCACCACCTGGAAGAGGTGCGGGCTGTCCTGGCAGTCCGCCTGGAAGACCTCCGGGCATCTGGCCGCCGCCATAGCTGCTGCCGCCGCCGCCGCCGACGCCGCCCAGCGGAATGATGTTGAGGATGCCAAGCACCTGGCCCTGGGAAGCCTGGGTGAACATGTCAAAGCCGCCGGACTGACGCGGCGGGGACATGCCCTGCTTCGCCGCCAGCTGGACGACTTCGACGCTGCCGTCGTTGCGTCCGACGATGATCTGGCCACCGGCCCAGGCGCGCCCGGGGGCGATCTGACCAGCCTTGTCCACATTCCACTGCGGGGGCCAGCTGTTGGTGGCGGCGTTTTCAAACACGATGGGCATGTTGCCCACCGCCGTGTCCGTCTGTCCGCGGGTCATGGCCCAGTGGTTTTCACCGGGTTGCAGCGCGAGGCTGTAGCCGGGAGCCTGCCCGACGTTGTTCTGATCCATCGAGTTGTAGCCGCCGGGGCAGCCGAAGATTCGCTCGTCGGTCACGATGCCTTCGATGAAGAGGTTGCGAAAGGCGTCGTTCGAGTTCTGGGCGACGCCGCCGGCCGCTCCCTGACTCGGGCTGATCGAGTCTGGATACATGCTGTTGTTCTGAGCCGCGAACTGCTTCAGCGCGATGATGATCTGCTTGGCGTTGCTGACTCCCTTCATTTGGTTGGCGGTCTTCTGCGCGTTGGTGAACTGCGACATCGCGAGACTGCCGAGAATCGCGATGATCGTGATCACCACGAGCAGCTCAATCAGAGTGAAGCCGTGGTTTCGTTTCGTTTTCATGGTATGAGTGCGTTTATGGGTTGTGTTATGATGTTATGCGGACCGGGGGAGATTTCCTCCGATCCACTTCCATTAGACCAACTCGGCGGCTGAAAGGCGAGAAAAAAATCACCCCAGGGCCACCACGCTCACCTTGGCTTCCTGGCACAGGCGCAGCACCTCCTCCCGCCCCAGCAGCAGCGTCATGCCCGCCTCCACGGCGATCAGGTCCACTCCCGCCCCCGCTGCCGTGCGGATCGTCTCCGGCCCGACCACGGGCACGTCAAAGCGCATGTCCTGCTTCGGCTTCGACACCTTCACCATCGTCGCCCCGCCACGTCCGAGCGCCCCGCCGCGTTTCACGGCCTCGTTGGTGCCCTCAAACGCTTCAACGGCCAATACGGTGCCGTTTTTGACCACCACAGTCTGCCCGATGTCGAGGCGGCTGCTTTCCTTGGCGATCTTGAAGCCGTATTCCGCGTCTTCTTGGCGTCTTTTTTTGATCTGCGGCCCCGCCACATGGCCGGCGGCTGGCATGAGGTCTTCGAGGAAAGTCGTCGCGGGCAGCAGCGTGATGCCGTCCTTTGCCAGCTCGTTGGCGATGCCGCCGAAGAGCGTTTCCGCGTTCCGCTGCTTCAGCTTTGCCATCATGATCAGCGTGCGGAAGTCCGGGCGCAGGTCGAAGAGGTTCTTCGGGGCGATCTGGCCCACCATCACCGTCTGCGTCACGCCCTGCTTCCTGAAGAAGGCGATCATCTTTCCCAGTTGCCCCACGCGGAACCACTCGATGGCATCCACCATGCCCGCCAGCTCCGGCTTCGTCTCATTCGTGAAGGCCGCCGCCACCAGCTTCTTGACGCCCGCCTTTCGTGCCGCATGGACAAAAGTCTCCGGATAAATGCCGTTCCCGGCGATAAGGGCGATGGTCTCGAGGTTGGGGGCGGTCATTCGGTCTGGGGCGATGTTGCATGCTTGCGGCGCTCCGTTCAATCGACAAACCGCGCGTCGGGTGGCATGGGCAGGGCTTGCAGGCGCATGATTCCTTCCGATCCCGTCTTCCCGAATCATCTCAATGCTTGGCCGGCCAGTGCGGGAAACCGTGCATGAGCACATTGTCCCCCATGGGCCGGACGGAGACGTTTTTCAGCTCGACGGAGGGGGAGAGGGGATAGCCGGCGAGGGAGGGGCGGCCGTCGCCGCAGAAGCGGGGCGCGATGTACCAAAAGACCTCATCGACGAGCTCCTGGTGAAAGGCCTGGCCGAGCACGAGACCGCCGCCTTCGATGAGGACGGTGAGTACGCCCTGCTTTCCGAGAAGCAGGAGCGCGTCCTCGAGGTCCAGGTTCCGGATGATGACGGTGCGGTCCTTGAACTCGTCGGTAAGCAGGTGGCAGTCGTCGGGAATCCTGCCGCTGCGGGTGAGGACGACGCGCCAGGGCTGCTGCTTGTCGCTGCCGCCGGTGCCGTCCCGCAGGGTGAGCTGCGGATTGTCCTGCCGCACGGTCTCCGCGCCGACGAGGATGGCGTCCGCCCGGAAGCGCAGGCGGCGGCCGTGGGCGCGGGCGGAGTCACTGGTGATGAGCCGGCTTTCCCCTGCAGGGCGGGTGATGCGGCCGTCGAGGCTCTGGCCGGCCTTGGCGATGACGAAGGGCATGCCGGTGGTGACCCACTTGCTGAAGGGGCGGATGATTTCCTGACACGGGCCTTCAAGGATGCCGCTGGTGACGGCCATTCCGGCGCTCCTGAGCAACGCGTCCGCTTTACCCGCGTGGCCGGGATTGGGATCACGGGCGCCATAGACGACGCGGGAGATGCCGGCGCTTTTGATGGCGTCGGTGCAGGGAGGTGTGCGGCCGTGGGTGGAGCAGGGTTCGAGGGTGACGTAGATGGTGGAACCCTTGATCAGCTTGGGGTGGTTGTGCTTTGCGGCAAGGATGGCCTCCACCTCGGCATGCGGACCGCCGGCTTTGCGATGGAAGCCGCGACCGATGACTTTGTCTTTGGCGACGATGACCGCGCCGACGGGAGGGTTCGGGCTGGTCAGGCCGACGCCGCGCTGCGCCTCGTCCAGGGCGAGGTGCATCCAGCGTTCGTCGGGGGTCTGTTCGGGTTGTCGGGAGAGGGCCATGTGCGGAGACGATAGGCAGACGGTGGAGGTCTGAGAAGCGGGAAATGGAGAAGAAAAGGACGCGGCATGTTTTTTCGCTCGCCGCTGCGGTGGTCGGCGCGTTAGCTTTCGTCCTGTCGCATGAAACTTTCGGAAAAAGCCCTGCTGTATCGCGAACTGGCCAAGCTCGTGGGTGCGGATTTCCACATCGACCGCTCGCTGAACCTGCTGCTGCGGCAGCAGCCCTCGCACGCACGGCGCACCTGGCTGCAGGGGTTGCAGCGCGGCTTGGAGGAGGGGAAGGGGGTCACCGACTCGCTGCGGGAGTACAGCGGGCACTTTGTGGGAACGCTCGAACTGGCGCTGATCGACGCCGGGGAGCGCAGCGGGCGGCTGAACGATGCCTTCAGCCACCTGGCGCGCTTTTTTGAGGCCTGGGACGTGGCCATGCGGCAGGCGATGAGCGCGATGATTTATCCGCTGGTGCTGGCGCACATGGGCATCATCCTGCCGGAACTGCCGGGCGTGGTCACGGCGTCGATGAACGGGGAACCCTTTTCCTGGCGGTCGGCGCTGATGCCGCTGGCGGTTCTTTGGCTGATCATTCTCTCGCTCTTTCTGATGTGGCGCTGGCTCTCGCGCCTCGGTGCGCGCTCGGCCGTCGTGGACACCTGGCTGGGGCGCATCCCGCTGATCGGCAGCGTGCGCCGGCACTGGGCGCTGGCGCGTTTTTCGCAGGTGTTTCACGCCTGCCTTCTGGCGGCCATGCGGATGACGGAGTGCATCCAGCTCGCGGGGGCGGCCTCCCATAGCGGGAAACTGGCGCGGGCCTCGGAAGACGCGGCAAAGCGCATCGCGGCGGGGGAGACGATCGCCGGCGCGATGGCGGACGTACACGGCTTTCCCATGGTGTTCGTCCACGCCGTCGCGACCGCAGAGGAGTCCGGGACGCTGGATCACGAAATGAACCGCTGGGCGGCGGCGGAGAGCATCGAGGCCGCGGATGCCGTGCAGCGGGCCTCGCAGTGGCTGCCAAAGGTGGCCTATGGCTTTGTGGTCATGTATGTGGCCTACCGGATCATCACGATGATGACCGGCTACTACGGCGGCATGATGCAGCAGTTTCAACTGCCCTGAACGAGGAGATTGGAGGGGAGGGGGAGTGGGAGGGAACTTTTTTTCATGCCGCCGGTGAAAATGCTTTACCCTGCTCTTAAAATGCGCTTTCTGTTCGACCGAACAGCTTTTATTCACCTCAATACTCCACACCACCATGGCCCGCGCCCCCAAAGAATCCGCCGAATCCACCGCCTCCAAGCCCGACAAGATCGCTGAAGCCCGGGGACGTAATCTCGACCTCGCCATCCAGCAGATTCAGAAGGACTACGGTGAAGGTGCCATCCTCCGCATGGGGGAGGACACCATTGCCGACGTGTCGGTCATCCCCACCGGCAACCTGCTCATCGACCAGGCGCTCGGCGTCGGCGGTTTCGCCCGCGGTCGCGTGGTGGAGATCTACGGACCGGAGTCCTCCGGTAAGACGACGCTCACTCTCACCGTCATCGCCCAGGCTCAGAAGGCCGGCGGGCTGGCGGCTTTCATCGACGTGGAGCATGCGCTGGATCCGAACTACGCCCGCCGTCTCGGCGTGAAGATGGACGAACTGCTCGTCTCGCAGCCGAGCTCCGGTGAGGAAGCCCTGCGCATCTGCGAGACCCTCGTGCGCTCCAACGCGCTCGACGTCGTCGTCATCGACTCCGTGGCCGCCCTCGTCACCCGCCAGGAACTCGAAGGCGAGATCGGCGACAGCACCGTCGGCGCCCAGGCGCGTCTCATGAGCGCCGCGCTCCGAAAACTGACCGCCATCATCTCGAAGGCCCGCACGACCTGCATCTTCACCAACCAGATTCGCGAAAAAATCGGCGTCATGTTCGGCAACCCGGAGACGACCCCCGGCGGCAAGGCCCTCAAGTTTTACGCCAGCGTCCGCGTGGACATCCGCCGCATCGGCGCGATCAAGACGACCGACGGCACCGTCACCGGAAACCGCACCCGCGTCAAAGTCGTGAAGAACAAGCTCGCCCCGCCCTACACTGAGGCCGAGTTCGACATCATGTACAACGAAGGCATCTCCAATGTCGGCTCGCTGCTGGATCTGGCGATGGACTTCGACATCCTGCAAAAGCGCGGCTCATGGATCAGCTACAAGGGCACGCAACTCGCCCAGGGCCGCGACGCCGCGAAGGAGGCGCTGCGCAACGACGTGGCCGTGTATGCCGAGATCGAAGCTGCCGTTAAAGACAAACTCGCCGAGAAAAAGGCGGGCAGTTCCGGCAAGAAAGCGCCCCCTGCCTCCTCCGACGGCGACGAGTGATCTCTGGGTCTGGGCGCGGAGAGCCCGCTTCGCTGCGCATTCAGCCGAAGTGAGCCCGCCGCTGCCTCCCGTGTTGACTTTCGCAGGCCCGTGCGCCTCTTTCCGGCGTTGTTCCGCGAAGCTTATGGCTCAGCACGGCCAGAATCATCCAGGCAACTCCGCGCACGGGAAAAGCCCGTCGTGCGGAGCACGCCAGGCCATCGTCGAGCTCTGCGAAGTTTCGTCCGCTGGGCTGATTTTTTGGTCGCGTCGCCGGTTCGACATCGGTGCCGAGATTCAGGTCCGGATTCGGCATTCCGAACTGCCCGCCATTTGGCGATTGCGCTGTCAGCCCGGCCTCTCCGGTGAATGGGTGCTGCTCAGGGGGCTGGTGGCCGCAGTGTCCGCCCGTCGCCGGAGCGATGGATCCTTCGGGTTCGAGGTGTCGCTCCTGGTTGAGCAGCCGCCGAAGGTGCGCTCGAAGATGCGCTGGTCACGACCACGAGTGGCCGGTCTGCGCCGGTACGGACTCAACTGACGAGGTCAGATGAACTCCACCCCGAAGAAGTCGAGCATGACCTGCCGGTAAACAGCCTGCTTGAACCTCGGCACCCAGGCCATCTGAAATTCGGACGGCTTGATCCATTTGAACCCGGCGAATTCGCGGTGCGTGGCGTCGAGATTGAAGTCCTTGTCCTCTCCGAGGAAGCGGCACAGGAAATAGATCTGCTCCTGCCCCCCGTAGATGCCGTACTTGAGCCGCTTTTTCGGAAAGGCGTAGCGGTAGCCCTCCCGGCGTTCCAGGATGCTCAGCAGCTCGCGCTTGATGCCGATCTCCTCCTCGATCTCGCGAAACATGGCCGTCTCGGCGTCCTCGCCCTCGTCGATGCCGCCCTGGGGAAACTGCCACGCGCCGCGCACGTTGATGCGCTCGGCCACGAAGATGTCTCCGTTCTCTCGCTGCAGGATCGCGGCGACGTTGGGGCGGTAAACGATGGCTTCGGCGGTTAACATTTCCGGCTACAGGTTGGAAGGGTGCCTGACGGTGTAGCCCTTCGTCGGGCGGGAGCGGGTGCTCCACCGCGGCCCGCTGCTGTCGGCATCGCTGTAACCCGTGTCAAACCGCAGCCCCGCGACCTCCATGAACACATGCCCCTTGCGCGCATAGACGGAGATCCATTTGCCCTCGCCGCTTTTTCCGTAGCTGCGGAAGGCGCCGGAAACCGTCGGCGCGTCCAGCTTTCCCGCCGCATGCAGCACGTAGGACACCGCGCCGGAGCAGTCGTAGGCGCTGTCTTCAAACTTCGCGTGCCCCCCGCCGCGGCGGTACGGCTTTCGGCAGATGCTGTTCCCCGCCGAAATCGCCCGCAGCACGTCCGCCGGAGCATTGGCCGGCGGCACGGCCTTGCCGTCGATGATGATGCCCGTCTTGCCCGGCACGAAACCATACTCCCACTTCAGCCCCGCCTTCGAACCGCACTGGCACAGCAGGAGGCAGAGCGGGAGCAGGCATAAGCAGGGGAGGCGGCGCGTCATTGCGGCCATCGTACCCGGCACTCGTGAAATGACAAGCCACGCAACGCCGCCTTGCCTTGTTTTCGAAAACCCGCCAGAATCGCCGCCTATGTTCAAACGCCTCGCCGCTCCCCTGATCCTCGCCGCCGCCGTTTGCTGCGCGGCCTTCTCCGCCGCCCCCGCCAAGCGCAAGATTCTCTTCTTCTCAAAATCCAGCGGCTACGAGCATGCGGTCATCTCCTGGAAGGATGGGAAGCCCAGCTTCGCGGAAAAGGTGCTGCTCGAACTCGGCGCGAAGAACGGCTGGGACTTCGAGTTTTCCAAGGACGGCTCCAAGTTTGGCAAAGACTACCTCGCTCAATTCGACGCCGTGTTTTTCTACACCACCGGCGACCTGTGCAGCGAAGGCACCGACAAAAATCCGCCGATGTCCGCAGAGGGGAAGCAGGCGCTGTTCGATTATGTCAAAAGCGGCAGGGGCTTCATCGGCACGCATTCCGCCAGTGACACCTTCCACACCGACAACGAATCGCAGAAAGGCCCGGAGCGTTATCTGAACCACGGTGAGAAGGCCGATGCGTATGTGCGTTTCCTCGGTGGCGAATTCATCAAGCATGGTGCCCAGCAGGTCGCCAAAAACACCGTGACGAATCCCAAATTCCCCGGCTTCGAAAACGTCGGCGCGGAATACGGCTTCCAGGAGGAATGGTACTCGCTCAAGGACTTCACGCCCGACATCCACGTCCTCAGCGTCATCGACGCCCCCGCCATGACCGGCAAGGAGTACGAGCGCCCGGCCTATCCCAGCACCTGGGCCCGCAAGGAGGGCGACGGCCGCGTCTGGTACACCGCGATGGGCCACCGGGAGGACGTGTGGACGAACCCTGTCTTCCAGAGCATCCTCGTCGGCGGTGTGAAGTGGGCGCTCGGAGAGATCGAGGCGGACGTTTATCCGAACCTCAATGAAACCGCCCCCGGCGCCATGACCAATCCCCCCTACGTCGCACCGCCGCCGCCCAAGCCCGCCAAGACGGGCAAAAAGTAAGGCCCGCGTCCCTACCGCCATTACCGCGAACAGCAAACCGGGGCCGGCACCTGTCCCGGCGCGGATGTCCCGCTGCTGTGCCGTCCGACTCCCGGGGTGGGACTGGCCGCCGCGCCCCGCGAACGGGAAACCAGGAACAACCAACTCATCCCCCTCTCGTTCCCACCTTGCCAGCCGTTTGCATCCCGGCTTGATTGAAAGACCCACCCGCATGTTCGAACAGGCCTTCAAAAACATCGACGACATCCTTTGGAAGGAGGCCGGCTGCACCACCGAGCTGGACTACACCGAGCAGACCTCCTGGCTGCTCTTCCTGAAATACCTCGACGGCCTGGAGCAGGACAAGGCCACCGAGGCCGCGCTGGAGGGGCGGAAATACACCCACCTGCTGGAAAAAGAGTTCCGCTGGGAGGTCTGGGCCGCGCCGAAGAAAAAGGACGGCAGCCTCGACCACGATGCCGCGCTCACCGGCGATGACCTGCGTGAGTTCGTGGATAAGAAGCTCTTCCCCTACCTCCACAGCTTCAAGCAGAAGGCCACCGGGCCGAACACGCTCGAATACAAGATCGGCGAGATCTTCGGCGAGCTGAAAAACAAGATCACCAGCGGCTACAACCTCCGCGAGATCATCGACCATGTGGACGAGCTGCGCTTCCGCTCCCAGAGCGAGAAGCACGAGCTCAGCGCCCTCTACGAGGAGAAGATCAAGCGCATGGGCAATGCCGGGCGCAACGGCGGCGAATACTACACCCCGCGCCCCCTCATCCGCGCCATGATCCGCGTCCTGGCCCCCAAGCTGGGCCAGACCATCTACGACGGTGCCTGCGGCAGCGCCGGGTTCCTCTGTGAGGCGGTGGATTACCTCCGCCGCGAGCATCCGCAGCGCAGCGTCGCCCAGGATCAGGCTCTGCAGGAGCGCACGCTCTACGGGAAGGAAAAGAAGTCCCTCGCCTACGTCATCGGCCTCATGAACCTCATCCTGCACGGGATCGAGGCGCCGAACCTCATCCACACGAACACGCTCACGGAAAACCTCGCCGACATCCAGGAGCGGGACCGCTACGACATCGTGCTGGCGAATCCGCCCTTCGGCGGCAAGGAGCGGCCCGAGGTGCAGCAAAACTTCCCCATCCGCACGGGCGAGACGGCCTTCCTCTTCCTTCAGCACTTCATCAAAATCCTCCGCGCCGGCGGTCGCGCCGCCGTGGTGATCAAGAACACCTTCCTCAGCAACACCGACAACGCCTCCGTCAGCCTGCGGCGGCATCTGTTGGAGAGCTGCGACCTCCACACCGTGCTCGACTGCCCCGGCGGCACCTTCCAGGGCGCGGGCGTGAAGACCGTCGTGCTCTTCTTTGAAAAGGGCACCCGGACGCGAAAGGTCTGGTATTACCAGCTCGACCCCGGCCGGAACATGGGGAAGACCAACCCGCTCAACGATGCCGACCTCAGCGACTTCATCGACCGGCAGCGGACCTTCGAGGACTCGGCGAAAAGCTGGAGCGTGGACGTCAAAGACATCGACACCACCACCTGGGACCTCTCCGTGAAAAACCCCAACGGCGGAGGCGAAGTCCAGCACCGGAGCCCGCAGGCCATCTTGGAAGAAATCGCCGCGCTGGATGCCGAGAGCGCGGAGGTGCTCGGGAACATCAGGGGGATGCTGGGATGAAGAAGTGGGAAAACAAGCCTCTCGGTGCGCTGTGCGACATTCTGGATAGCCAGCGCAAGCCGATTACAAAACGCGACCGCACGAGCGGGGAGTATCCCTACTATGGTGCGACGGGCATCGTGGACTACGTTGGCGATTTCATTTTCAATGAGCCACTCGTTCTTGTCGGTGAAGATGGTGCAAAATGGGCGTCGGGCGACAACACCGCCTTCTGCGTCGAAGGAAAGTGCTGGGTCAATAACCATGCTCACGTTCTCCGCCCACATCGGAAGACGATTCTCGATAATTGGCTTGTTCATTACCTCAACCATTCAGACCTCAGCGAGTTCGTTTCAGGTCTGACGGTTCCAAAGCTTAATCAAGGAAACCTTCGGGAGATACCCATCCCCGTCCCCCCACTCGCCGAGCAGCAGCGGATCGTCGGCGTGCTGGACGAGGCGATGGCGGGGATCGCCACCGCCCGCGCCCACGCCGAAACGAACCTCCAAAACGCCCGCGCCCTCTTCGAAAGCCACCTCCACGCCGTCTTCACCCAGCGCGGGCCGGGGTGGGTGGAGAAGACGGTGAAAGAGATTGCCGCACCGCTGAAAGGCTCAATCCGCACCGGCCCTTTTGGCAGCCAACTGCTTCACAGTGAATTCGTCGATGAAGGCGTCGCCGTGCTTGGCATCGACAATGCTGTTGCCAATGAGTTTCGCTGGGGGAAGAGCAGGTTCATCACGGAAAAGAAGTATCGCCAGCTAGAACGCTACACCGTGCATCCCGGAGACGTGTTGATTACGATCATGGGCACATGTGGACGTTGTGCGATTGTCCCGGATGACATCCCGACAGCAATTAACACGAAGCATATCTGCTGCATCACGCTGGATCGGAAACAATGTCTTCCAGGCTATCTGCACCTTTACTTCCTGCATTCACCTCAGTCACAGGAGTTCCTGGCTAAGCACGCCAAAGGAGCCATCATGGCAGGCCTGAACATGGGCCTGATTCAGGAGCTACCTGTGGTGCTGCCGCCGGTTCAGGCTCAAGCAGCCATCGTCGAAGCTGCCACAGAACTCCGTGCCGAAACCCAGCGCCTCGCGGCGCTCTACGAGCGGAAGCTGGCGGCGCTGGAGGAGCTGAAGAAGAGCCTGCTGCATCAGGCGTTTAGTGGAGATCTGTAGAACACTTAATTATGCGCACCAAAGGTTCAAAAAACATCAAGCGTTTTGGCGAGCTGACCATTATCGCAACCAGTGCCACTGCGAACGTTAAGCACCTCGCCTCAATCGCCGGAAACCCGCTCGAACAGTTTATTGGGATACTTAACCACCAAGGCAACTTCTTGAACTGGATCGAAGATCGTCATGAAAAGATTGTGGACCTTAAAAATCAGGTTCACACACTCAAAAATACAATCAAAGGCAAGGGGCCCACTGGCGCAAAAGAGGCGACATTTATAAAATATCGATGGTATGCGGATCACTTGGTACTTCTAGAAGCGATCAATGCATTTGAGACATTTTACAAAACCACTTTCACACGGCTTGGGGCTGTGTTGCAGCCATTTGTCCACCCTTCACCTGATCGGATTGTGAGGATTAATGCACAGCAGTTATGGGCAATCACTGGTAATACCGTGACATCTGGATTGGTGCCCGCACTTGTCTTCGAGCACGAGCTGTTTCACGACCTGGATAATGTTGATGGTGCAACTGACATGCTTATCGGAAAGCGTCGTTACAACCGTAAAATGAAACCTAACCCAGAGGCTGGGCGTGTTAAGACACTGCGGGGTATCTTTCAAGTGCGCCATACGTTGTCTCACAATTGCGGTTTGGTCACAAACAATGATCACGGCAAGTTTCAGGAGCTAGGGCTAACAACAGTGGTCGGCGAGGTAATTGATCCTGTGAAGGGCAGCCTGAGTTTGGGAATCCTCAAGGAACTGGAAAACGAAGCAAAGGACTTCACCGTATGGCTACGCACTGAAGTTGCGGCATATCTGTCCGCATGTATCTCGACTCGATCTCTAGTGGTTCCTGTCGCAAAAAGGCATGAGTTGGAAACGCTTCTGGGAGCAGACCCTTGCTGGGCAAATGTATCTTGGACTTAAACCCAAATTAAGCTGCACGTTCAATGATCCGCTACACCGAAGGCGACCTCCTCCGCGCTCCTGAGCAGGCAATCACCAACGCTGTGAACACGGTGGGCGTGATGGGCAAGGGGCTGGCGCTGCAATTCAAGCAGCGCTTCCCGGAGAACTTCCGCGCCTACGCCGCGGCCTGCAAAACGGGTGAGGTGAAGGTGGGACGGATGTTTGTGACCCGCCGCGAAACACCGGAGGGACCGCGCTGGATCATCAACTTCCCCACCAAGCAGGACTGGCGGCATCCCTCCCGGCTGGAATGGGTGGAGGCCGGCTTGCACGACCTGCGCCACGTCCTGCTGGCCGAAGGCATCCGCTCCGTGGCCCTCCCCAAACTCGGCTGCGGCCTCGGCGGCCTGGACTGGGACACCGTGCGCCCGCTGATCGAGTCCATCCTGGGTGATCTGGAGGGCGCGGAGGTGGTGGTATATGAGGGACGATAGGGCACTGGAGGCCTGCGCTCTTTACGGATGCAGCCACTTGCCGTAAATAGGGACAAGTCACGTCGCCCTGCCTTGCAGGATGAATGCTTGACCCTGATCCCCCAGCGAATTACTCATGAGTCATGCTGAAAACCAAAGAACAAATCTTTCTGGATCGGCGGACGCTGCGTGCCTTCGCTGGCGTGCGTGGCCGTGTGAAAGCTGCCGTGGCAGCACAACCGCACTCGGTTTCCTTGTCCCAAGCCTTGGAGCAAATGCAGAAATCGAAGGTGAAGACCGTAATGGTCAAATCGCGCGAATAAAGACAGAGCAGGCTGGGCGGCTTTTGGGATGGGTGAAGGATTGTCCTCACACCGAATGGACTGAATTGTGCTTGCCCATGCTGGCCGAAGGTTCCGAGCACCGGGTGCTCTTTGACGAACGAAAGAGTGAAGTCGTGAAAATCACCCTGCCAGGGACCTACGGTGACTACTACGAGATCATCGAAGGCCGAATCCATCAGTTTGACAGCACACCTGAGGAATACCTTTTGCGAATGCGTTGGTGGGAAAAACTCTTTTCCACCGCTCCCGTTCCCATCGGGATGACGGAGTCGGGGCAGATAGTTTCCCGCCAGAAGTTCATTCTCGGTGATCCTGATCCTACCCAAGAAAAAGTGGATCAATTTCTTGCCGAAGCTGGAGCCGTCGCGGTGAAGCAGTCTTGCTGGCTATGGAAAATGGTCGGCGTGGATTCACAGTTCGAAGTCTGGATGGGGGATGCGCGTTCAGATAACTTTGTGCTGGGTTCGGGAGGAATAATCCCCATCGATATCCGCATTTGGGGAGTTCCCATTTCCAGCAAGAGCAGATAAAGGTGTGCCCCCATGAACGAAGCCGAAACCCGCGCCGAGCTGATCGACCCCGCCCTGAAGGCGGCGGGCTGGGGCATGAATGGCAGCCGTATCCGGCGGGAGTATGTGATCGTCCCCGGACGCCTCGAAGGCAAAGGCAGGCGCGGGAAGGTGCTGAAGGCGGACTACATCCTCGAATACCGAAACACCAAACTGGCCGTGGTGGAGGCGAAGGCGGTCTCGGAAGCCATCACCGAAGGCGTAGGCCAGGCAAAAGACTACGCCGGAAAGCTGGCCATCCGCTTCACCTACGCCACGAACGGCCAAGGCATCTACGGCATCGACATGCACACGGGCGAGGAGGGCGATGTGGAGGCCTATCCCTCACCGGAGGAGCTGTGGAACCGCACCTTTGCTAAGCCGGATGCGTGGCGGGATCGCTTTGCCGCCATCGGCTACGAGGACAAAGGCGGCTCGCATCCGGGGCGCTACTATCAGGACACGGCCATCGAGCGCGTGCTGGAGGCCATCGGTGCTGGGAAGGATCGTGTGCTGCTCACGCTCGCCACGGGCACCGGCAAGACCTTCATTGCCTTCCAGATCGCGTGGAAGCTCTTCCACGCCCGCTGGAACCGCAGCGGCGAGCCCACACGCCGCCCGCGCATCCTTTTCCTCGCGGATCGGAACATCTTGGCGAATCAGGCTTACAATGCTTTCTCCGCCTTTGAGGACTCGAATCCCGGCTCGCTGGTGCGCATCAAGCCCGATGACATCCGCAAGAAGGGCAAGGTGCCGAAGAACGGCAGCGTGTTCTTCACCATCTTCCAGACGTTCCTGGCTTCGGCAGGCTCTGGTGCCGGAGATGATGTGGATGAGGTGATCACCCTGCCAGAGTCGCCCGTGAAGTATGAGACGCCGGGCAAGGTCAAAAAGGCCGAAGGCTATTTCGGAGAATACCCGCCGGACTTCTTCGACTTCATCATCATCGACGAGTGCCATCGTGGCGGCGCGAACGATGAGAGCACCTGGCGGGACATTTTGAACTACTTCCAGCCGGCGGTGCAGCTCGGCCTCACGGCGACACCGAAGCGGAAGGACAACGTGGACACCTACCAGTATTTCGGCGAGCCGGTGTTCACCTACTCCCTCAAGGACGGCATCAACGACGGCTTCCTGACGCCCTTCCGCGTGAAACAGATCAACACGACGCTGGATGAATACACCTGGACGCCGGATGACAAGGTCATGGAAGGCGAGGTGGAGCAGGGCAAGCTCTATGGCGAGAGCGAGTTCAACAAGAAGATCGAGATCAAAGAGCGCGAGCGGAAGCGCGTGGAGCTGTTCATGAGCCAGATCGACCAGACGCAGAAGACGCTGGTCTTCTGCGCCAGTCAGGAGCACGCGCTGCTGGTGCGGGATCTGATCAATCAGACCAAAACCAGCAAGGACCCGAACTACTGCCAGCGCGTGACCGCCAACGACGGCGAACTCGGCGAGCAGCATCTGCGGGACTTTCAAGACAACGAGAAGAGCATCCCGACCATCCTCACCACCTCGCAAAAGCTCAGCACCGGCGTGGATGCGCGAAACATCCGCAACATCGTGCTGATGCGCCCGGTGAACTCGATGATCGAGTTCAAGCAGATCATCGGCCGCGGCACGCGCCTCTTCGACGGGAAGGACTACTTCACGATCTATGACTTCGTGAAGGCATACCAGCACTTCCTTGATCCTGAATGGGACGGGGAGATTTTAGAACCTGAGAAGTGTTCGACGTGTGGGCAGTATCCCTGCGTGTGCGAGGTGAAGCCGCCGGAGCCTTGTCCTGAATGCGGACAGAGGCCCTGCGTGTGTCCTTGCCCGAAGTGCAAACAACGTCCGTGTGTTTGCACGAAGAAGGCGAAGGTGAAGCTGGCGGATGGCAAGGAGCGCACCATCCAGCACATGATGATGACGACCTTCTGGCATCCCGACGGCACGCCGATGAGCGCGCAGCAGTTCATCGAGCTGCTGTATGGCAGGCTGCCGGAATTCTTCCACGACGAGGACGAACTGCGCACGCTCTGGAGCCAGCCGGACACGCGCAAGAAGCTGCTCGACGGCCTGGCGGAGAAGGGATTTAAGAAGGACGTGCTGACGGAGATGCAGAGCATCATTGATGCGCCGCAGAGCGACCTTTTCGACGTGCTGGCCTACGTGGCCTATTGCCTGCCGCCCCTGACCCGCGAGCAGCGCGCCGAGAAGGCGAAGGTGGAGATCAGCACGCACTTCAGCAGCAAGCAGCAGGTGTTTCTCGACTTTGTGCTTTCGCATTACATCAGCAGCGGGGTGGATGAGCTGGATCAGGAGAAGCTGTCACCACTGCTCAAGCTAAAGTACCACAACTCCATCGCCGACGCCGTCAAAGACCTCGGCGACGACGTGGGGCAATCGTTCGCCGGCTTCCAGAAGTATCTGTATCAGGACGTGGCGTAACAAGCTGGACCGATGCGGAGAAGTGTCCCCGCACAAAGGAGGGAGGCGGCTTCTGCCAAGCGGGGCCGTTCGCGGTTCGGATGGCCCCAAGAGACGAAAGGATTCAAAAAGAGGGACCGGGGCTTTGCCTTTTTTGGCTATTTGATTCGCTGCGTTCCCTTCGGCTTGGCTACGCCTCGTCAATCTCGCTGCGCTCGGTTCGGCTCACCGGATTGAGGAATTGATCTTGGATCGCCGCTCTCTCATTGCGAGAGGTGGCTCGGGACGGGATCGAACCGCCGACACGGGGATTTTCAATCCCAGCTTCATGACGAAAGATTCCCTGAAAAATCAATGCACACAGGCCAAAAATAGAAGCCGGAACACAAAACGGCTAGCATTTTCAGCGTCCACCCAGCCCCAAAACCTTGAGCATCGCCATGTGGCTATCTTTTGCTGGCGGTAACAACGATGGTTAAAAACACGGCGATGCCAGCCAGCCACAAGTAGGCATGGCTGATCCAGTTCAGCAGGCTTTCCACCAGGCTGCCTTCAATCGCAGCGAGGGTGACGTTGATAATCCAACTGCTGACGAAGATGGCCAGAATCATGACCACGATGCCGACGGGCATGTGCCACCATCGGGCGGCGTGTTGGGGCTTGTTCATGCCCACACCCTACCACCCCTGTCAACTCATCACCAGTGCCGCTTCACCACCTCCGGCGGGAACAGCGCTTTGTAGGCACGTTCAGCCAGTTCATTGCGCTGCTGGGACAGCTCGATCATGCGGGATCGTTTCTCGTCGGGCTTGATCACGCGGCTTGCTTGGATGTCCTTCATCGCGGCGTTGATCTCGCTCATCGTGCGCATGGCGGCACGGACGTCACCCGCGCCGGTGCGGCCGGTTTCGTAGTTGACGGTGCGTTCATACCAGCCCAGTTCACTCTTGTTGGACTCCCACCATTGGCGCTGCTGATCGGTGGTCATCTGCTCGGCCTGCTTGCTCAGCACCGCCAGCTTGCCCTCCATGTCATGGGCAGCCTCGTAAAAACGTCCCACGAAGGCATTGCTGGCATACGGCGTGCCGGTGAATCGGTTCAGTCCGGCCAGTTTTCCCAGCGGCGTTTCAGTCAGTCCGCGGCTCGGAGCGTCCGGCACATCGGCCAGGCTCAGCTTCGCCATGCCGTAATCAATCGCAGCCGTGCCAAACTGCGCACTGGTGGCAAAGTAGCCCCGCAGCAGGTGGTCGATCATCATCGGGCTCTGTCCCGTCCAGCGTCCCAGCGTCTTGGCCGTCTCGCTGGTCAGGGTGCTGTATTGTTGCTCTTTTGGCAGGTATTGGTAGCCCTGCGGCACAATGTCACGATCCGTGAACAGGCTCTTGTTCGTCTGCGCTTCGATCAACGGACGCAGGCCGGCCACGCTCGTGGCGATTTCCAGCGGGTTGATCGTATTCTGCAAAATGTTGGCCGCCGCCTTGCGGGCGCCGTTCGGATCGCGGCCCGTCGCATAGTCCAGCGCACGCTCCACGCTGGTTCCATAGACGGCCCCCAGCAAAAACGGCTTTGGCAGGCTCAGGATGAAACCCTTCTCCGGCATGCCCAGCGCGTTCGCCAGCGGCTTCAGGTTGATGTTCCAGAACAGGTTCTTGCGGTAGTCCGGCAGGTTCTGAATCTCCTCGTCATCCTTCCCCAGCGCCCAGGTCAGAAGCGACGGCACCGTGATATACATCAGTCCCTTCATCATCACCGTGCCACGCGTCTTCGGATCGGCGTGCATGCGGATGAACTGGTCCAGCCCCTGCACCGTCGCGTTGAAGAACGGAATGAACTGGTTCAGCACCCGGCTCACCTCACCTGCACGCGCAAAGTTCAGGCTCAGCGTCTTGCTGAAATTCGCCGCCGCCATGTCGCTGGCTCCGGCTTCCTTGGCCCGCATGAATTCTCCCAGTCGGGTGGCCTGCTCGGTGAAGCGTCCAAAAGCCCCCACCAGGTCAAGCGCATTGCGCAGGCCGCCCAGCCAGGCTTTGGGATCGCCCAGCCCCTGCAGCGCCCGTTGCGCCACCGGATCCTGCGGCAGCGCCTCTTCCAGCAAGCGCGTGAAGGCCTTCGTTCCCGTCACCTGTCCGGCGAACTCTCCGCCCGCCTGCTTCCACTTCTCGAAGGCATCGCCCTTGCGCAGTATCTCCATGCCGCCCTTCACTCCGTCCCAGAACGGGATGAAACTTTTGCCCGGACGGCCTCCGCCGCTCTGGGAAAACACTCCGCCTTGCACCTGATCGCGGATCAGGTTCGGCAGTGCAAACCACGGGCCGCCCGTGGCACCCCAGCGCAGCGCTTTGGCGGGCGCGGTGAAGATTTTCAGGAAGAAGCTCGGAAAGTTGCCCAGTTTCACCGCATCGGCATCGGCGGTTTTCAGCGCCTGCATCAGCAGCGGGTCTTTGATTTCCCAGTGCTCGCGCTTGCCGTCTTTGAACACGATCACCTCGCCGTTCTTCGTGTCGGGCCGCGTGACGGCTTCAAACAGCCTCAGCGTCAGGTCCGCATTCGAGGGCAGATCGCCCTCATCCTTGATCACGCCTTCGTCGATCAGCTTCTTCACCACCGTTTCATGGCGCGTGATATTCGGCTTCATCTTCGGCGCGATCGCTTCGCCCCACTGCCCGCCGCCCTGCACCTGCCGCACCAGGTCAAAGAACTTCACGCCGATCAGGTTCTGCTCCGCGATCTTGCGGAACATGAACGCGTTCTTCATCGCCGACTGCAGCGGGTCGATGATTGCCCGGTCGCTGCCCTTCAGCGCCCGGATGCCGCTGTTCAGGTCCACGTAGCCGCCCGCGTTCTTGCTGCCCTCCGGGCCAAAGCTCACTCCGTTCAGCTTCTCATACAGGCGGTAAAACGGCACATAATCGGCATTCGCCGCGTCCATGGCCGCCGCGCTTTTCGCATCCAGCAGGCCGGACTGCACCAGCAGATCGCGCTCGTTCCGCTGCCACTTGATCAGCTTCTGCCGCATCGGCTCAAAGCGTGCCTCCAGAGCCTTCATCTCCGCCGCTGGC
The DNA here is from genome assembly GCA_964452755.1 of uncultured Prosthecobacter sp. Classification (GTDB taxonomy): domain Bacteria; phylum Verrucomicrobiota; class Verrucomicrobiia; order Verrucomicrobiales; family Verrucomicrobiaceae; genus Prosthecobacter. The sequence goes on from CAYVQY010000013.1 coordinate 77,558, forward strand.
AGGCGCGCTTGTTCAAAGCCGCTGCGCTTGCCGCTGCGCTCGATCTCATTTGCCCGCTTCAGCGCCAGGTAGGCGGAGAAGTTCGGGGCCTCGCCCGGCTTCAGTCCGCTCAGGATCTTCTGCAAGCCTTCGCCCACCACCTTGCCATGCAGGTCCGTCTGCTGACCAAAGATGTCCCGGCCCGCCTTGCCCGCCCAGCCGCCGCGATGATTCTCCATCCACATCTCGACGTCCGCCGCTTCCCGGCTCAGCGTCGGGTCGATCTGCGCCGCCTGCCGCGTCACGTCCAGCGCGGGTTGCAGCGTGTTCACAAAGCGCGCATACACATCCTTCAGCATGTGCCCGATCGGCTTCCGTGCCTGCTCCGCCGCCGGATCAAACACCACCTGCGCCTTCGCCTTCTCAAAAGCCGGCATGGCGATGTAATCCGCGATCATCCCCTGCGCCTCGCGCAAAGCCTCCGCTACCTTTGGATGCCGCGCCCGCAGGTCGCTCTCAAAGAACGCGCTGAAGCTGGGTGCCTGCGCACGGGCCAGCGCGGGATTCGTCAGCCACAGACGGGTGAATTCCGCCACGCCCTCCTTCCGCACCATGTCCGGCGTGTATTCCGGCGTGCTGGTCACCTGGCCCAGTGGCATCAGCTCCGCGTCGTAGCGTCCATCCCAGCTCTCCGCCGGAGTCAAGGAGGCAGCGGACGGGCGCTTGGTCAGCAGCTTGTAATGAATGTGATGACCGATCTCATGCGACAGCACCGGGATGTCATTGATCGCCTGCAGTCGGATCGTCTCCGGCTTCGCCTTGTAAATGCCCAGCGCGTGCTGTGTGAAGCGCCGCACGCCCACCGCAGGCAGGCCGATCTTGTTCAGCAGAAACTGGCGGATGCCATGCAGCGTCTGCACCTTGCCGCTCCAGGCCTGGGTTCCCGCAGGCATCTGCGGCGCGGGACTTGCCGGATACCCGCCCGGATCTGCGGCAGGCAGGCCCGCCGTGTGCATCGTCGGCAGCGGTCCCGCCCGCCCCGGCGCGGCCATCGCCAGCACTTCCTCCGACGTGCCACCTGCAGCACGCGAGGATTCAGGGTTGACAGAAGCGGAGAAAGACTGTGGAATACTTCCAGCGCCTTCGGGCTGCTGTGAGTCTCTGACGGTTACGCCGCCACGCTCACCAAGCATTGCGCTTGATTCCATGCCACTCTGGGAAACCGGAGTGGCATTTTTAATGATTTCGTGTTGGTCCTGCCATTTCTCACGCGCCGCTTGTTCAATTTGATCACTGGCCGCATCTGTGATCCGACGTTCGTAACTGGCTTTCCTCTCGCCTTTTTGGCGCGGCGGCATGCGTAGGTCTATGGCATAGTATCGCGGCGCACGGTCCGAGACTTGATCGTGATCGCTTACCCTGATTTTCTTGATGAATTTAGCCCCATTCGTAAGCGTGGCTTGAATGTATGGATAAATGCTGTTGGAGACTCCACTGGCGTCGCCTGGAAGCACTTTCATGTTTGCCACGCCTGGAAATTCATTTTCACCGCGAAACAACACAAAAGGACGAATATCTGCGCTCATCTCATTGGCTTCTTTAGCCTCTGAAAGTCCCATTTTCAGGCTCTCATAGCCAGGAGTTTGTGCTGCATAAAAATCACTTTGTGAAAGCGCCGTTAAACGGTGCATCACTGCCCGTGGGTAATCGTATTTATTTGCATCTGGATGGTTCCAGACTCCAGGCAAAGCTGCAATTTGATCCATGAGGCGTGTCGCTGCTGCTTTTGCCTTGGGGTAAAGGTTGTTCCATTTCAGACCCGCTTTTGCCACTTCCGCTTGAGCCTCCGACTTAGTTGCATCATCAAACAGTTCTAAAGACACCAACTTTTGAAACTCCGCCTCAGTCAGACCGCCCGGCGAAGGCTCTGTGTTAGCTTGGGCGGCCCCGGATTCGGATGCCATGGTGCCAGTCGTAGCACGGCCACGCGGCATCGCCAGCACTTCCTCCTTGGGCTGCGGGATCGTCATGTTCGTCGCAGGCACGCCGCTGCTCATGCGCAGGGAGAACGGCCCTGCCTCCTTCAGCGTGCTGGCGTTCTCCGGCACTTCCAGCAGCACCTCGCCGCGATGATCCGCGCTCTGCAGTTCGTCCATGAACTGTTCCACGGTCAGGCCCGGGGTCGCTTTCTGCGCCTGCTCATAGACGGCACGGATCGGCACAAACTGGGAGCTGCTGCCACGCGCCGCCGCGCGGTAGGCGCTTGCCAGTTGCGCGGTGAAGCCCGACTCTGACGGCGATGCTGAAACACTCTCTGCCGCCCGTGCCGGACGCGTTTGTGCTGCTGCTGTTGGCCCTCGCAGTCCTGCGCTGGCTGCAGCAGCTCCTGCCACATTCGCCCGCGCCGTAAAGTTTGGGTTCCGGGGCAGGAATGGCATGTCCTCATCGAGGGGCGGGCGCGTGCCACCGCCGCTGTCCCGTGGCTTGAAGGCGTTCACCAGCAAACCTTCACGGCTCTGCGGATCAATGCTGAGCACGCCAAAGCGCGGGCCGTCTTCCAGCACGATGTTCGTCAGCATGCCATCGGCATCGTATTCGATGTCTCGCACGATGACGTCTTCGTTCTCGATCGTCACCTGATCCCCCGGCTTCAGGCTGTCAAAGTCCACGAACTCCTTGCCTGCGCTCTTGGTTTGCGAGCGCTCGAAGTTTGTCGCCTGCTTTTCCTGCTGCTTCGCTTCCTGGGTGCGCTCCCGCAGTTGCAGACGAAACTGCGTGCGTTCACGCATGGTCTTCTGCATCTGGTTCATCAGCGCGTCCGGCGTCGGCTCGGAGATGTAGCCTTCATCGTAGGCCATCTGAGCCAGCACATCGGCGGAGTGGCCGCGCTCACTGCTGGCCAAAAATTTCCGGTAATACTGCGGCATTTCAAAGCTCTGCGCCCAGTCGTAATCGCCGCTCCGGCTGGCCTCGGCATCCTTGCGCGGAATGAACAGAGGATTGTCGTTCACATAGTCCAGGATGTCGCGATACCCCAGCGGGTTGTCTGGGATCAGCGGCATGCGGCGCTGCGACTGGTTCAGTTGCCCTTGCGCCTTGGTCTGGCTGGCGGCGTTCGCTGCCTGCTCGGCTTCCAGCGCGGCCTGCGCTTCCGGCGTCCGCTGAATGCCAAAATCCACCAGCACATTGCCGCCCGCAGGTTGCGGTGCCAGCGTGCCCAGCGGGTTGTCTTGAAACGGCGGCACTGGCTGCGGGCCCAGAGGCCCACCGGCAGGCTGTCCCACGGTCCCACCGCCTACTGTCCCCCCGTCCTCCGTCGGTTGCGGCGGCGGCTGAATCGGCCCGTCAAAAGGATTCTGCGGCGCGGCGGCTCCAGCCGCGCCCGGCGTTTGCGTTGTTGGTAGTCCATCAGGAGTTTCAGTCTGTCCGGGCTGCAGCCGGTTCATCGTGGCACCCACGGCCGCGCCCGCGCCCATGATGCCCAGGCTGGCCAGAATCGTTTGTTTGGCGATCTCGCCGCGCTCTGCCAGGCTCAAGTTCGGATCGTTGATCGTGCCGCTGATCTGCTCACTGGCCATCTCGGCTGCCACGCCCTTGCCCACGGTCTTCGCCCGGTTCATGGCTCCCACGCCACGCTGCACGGCGCGGGCGCCCTGGCGGGCGGCGAACATGCCGGGAATGATCTCCGCAGGATCGGCGGCCTCGGCGATCATGGGGCGCGCCTCTGGTGCCAGTGCCCGGCCCAGGGTCGTTTCGTTGCTGGTCTGCCGCTGTCTCTCCGCGATCTGGGCCATGGCGGGCGTGCGCTCGATGTTTTTCTGCAGCGCCGTCCACGCCTGCGGGGAGCGGGTGCGCAGGTAGGTGTTCAGCAGTTGCGCGTTCTCCGGGTTCGTGATCAGGCCGTTCTGCTCCGACCACTCGCTGAAGGACGGGCCGTAGTAGCGGCTGGCAGCGCCCGCCACATGCCCCTGAACCTCGTCCAGCCAGCCCGGCAGGCCGTCCGGATGCTGAAAGAAGGCTCCGTTGTCGATCCCGCGCTTCACTTCGTCCAGGGCGCTCTGCACCGGTTTGACATCCCGCACCAGCTTCTCCGCCTGGCCGGTCACCAGTCCGGCCATGTTGGTCACCATGGCTTTTCCCAGAGTCATGCCCGGCATTTGCATCTCGGCCTTGCCCTGCACCGGCAGCACGGGAGAGAGTCCCACCGCCGCCGTGCCCACGATGGTGCCCATGTCCTTCACCCCCTGCGCGGCCACACCGGCAGCCCAGCCGGCCTTCTCCATCATCGTTTCACTGCCTGCCACCTGTTCACGCACCTTGCTGGCAAACTGTCCCCATTTCTGGTAGCTCTCCTGATCCCATGCGCCTTTGAGGCTGTCCGCCCCTTCGGCCAGGGCTTCCTCGGTCAATCGCACGCGCTCCTCGGCAGGCAGCGCTTTGAAAGGTTCACTCTCGATCAGGGCGGGGATGTCATCGGCGGAAAGGGGCATGGCGGGCGGGGATCACTTCGCGGTTTTCTCATTGAGCCAGGTCATCCAGCTCGGTGACTGGGGTGTGGCGGGGGATGCGTCGGCCTTCCCGGCGCTGCCTTCGGGTTTGATCTCGCGATACTCCCCGGTGATGCGGTTCACCTGCACCTTGCGGCTTGGTCCCGGCACCTGCTGCTTTGTCACCGGGTCGGTGATCATCGGTCCGGGAATGTCGGTGAGCTGCCAGGAGCTGTTGCCCTCGGAGATGGGGCGGAGTTGTGGTTCGCCATTGGCGGTGAATTCGCCCGTGTGCTCCATGCCTGCGGCGCGGATCTTCGCCAGTTGCGCATTGCTCAGCACAGGCTTGGCGGGCGCACTCCGCGCCACCGTCTTGCCTGTGGGCATGCCGTTTTGCAGCATCATCATTTGATCGGTGCCGGCCAGGGGTGCCGTGCCAAACATCGGCGGCGTCGGCACGCCCGTGCCCCCCAGCAGCGTGCTGGGCGGCAGCGGGGCCTTGGGGTCAAAGCTGTTCAGCCCGGGCATCATGTTCTCAAGCCCCCGTGGCACTTCCGGCACACCGGGTCGGCTGGCCATCGGCAGCGGTGGCATCATGTTGCTGAAGACCACCGGCGGCATCGGCTCTCCTGGCAGCGCAGGCGGTGTGAAGGCGGGCATGCCCGGCCCGCCGGTCACCATGGGCCTCTGTGGCGGGGCGGCCATGCTCTGACCGGGGCTCTGAGCCATCGGCTCTCCTGGCAGCGCAGGCGGCGCGAAGGCGGGCATGCCCGGCCCGCCGGTCACCATGGGCCTCTGTGGCGGCGGGCGCTGCTGCCATCCCTGCTGCAGGCCCTGAAAGCTCTGAAAGCGGGCGATGTCCGTTACCGTGCGGTCATCGCCGTTCGTCAGCGCTCGCCGCTGCATCTGCTCCATGCGCCGCTCCGGCGTCATGGGCCGGCCCATTTGCATCGGTGCCCGGTTCGCCAGGCTGCCGGCATTGCTCATCACGGTGGTGTTGCCGCCGGGCGGAGGCATCTCGGCGTAGCGGCGGTTCAGTGGGGATGCAGTGGCCATAAATTGGGAAGGGTTGAATTGTTAAAGTCGGATCGCCTTCGGCAGGCGTGGGAGACGCACCACGCGCTTCCGGACGCGGTAATAGAGTCCGTTGCGGAATTCCTGGTCGTCGCTGAGCACATAGGGCTGCCACTTCTTCGGCCTGGTGGCCGGGAAGAACTGCCCCGCCGGCTGCTCCTGGGCGCCGGGATTGCCAAAGTCCCCGTCCAGCTCGAAGTCCGCCAGTTGCTCAGGGATCGTCACATCGTCATGCAGGCAGTCCAGACTGAGCTGCGTGCCTTTGTAAAAGTAGCGCACCGTCGTCGTCACCAGTGTCTGCACCTCCAGTTGCGGCCAGGGCGTCGGGCTTTGGAATTCCTCCACGACGATCTCCGTGGCATACTGCCCGCCGGGGATCTTCTCATACTTGTCCACAAACTCCCGCACGGTGCGTTCATTGTTGATCTGACTGTCGTAAAACACATCCGCCTCCCGGAAGGCGATCCGCCGCGCCATGCCGCCGTGGAGATTCCTCATCATCGTCGGCCATGGAATCACCTCCGCCCGCGGCGTGCTGCGGAAAGGCACCGCCATCTGCGCCGCCGTCTTCGGCTTCGCAAAGAAATAGCTGTGGTAGCCGTCTTCCTTCGGCCCCGGACGGGTCAGAATGTAGTCACCAAACCCGCGATCGATCGCATCCCCTTTTGGCTGGTCGGGCATGAAATCCTTCAGCGCCGTGCCCACCGTGCGCACCGTATCGGCGCGGATCGCCGATTCGATCACCCTCAGCACGGCCACATCCTCCGCCACGTCTTCGGTGGGAAGCGTGTAGAAATGCGTCGTCTCTCTGGCTTCGATTGGCATGAGTCTTTAGGCGCCGGGGCCTGCGTAAGAGATGCTGTGGCGCGGATCGGCCGGCACCATGCTCTGGTGGCCCGCCGTGCAGACGAAAATGAAGCAGCCCCAGGGCTCGCCGTTGTGCCGTTTGAGCGGCGTGGCGTTCACCTCGTCGGAAAGGATGGTCGCCGTGGGAGTCAGGGCAAAGGTATCCGTCACCGTTGAGTCGGACGTCAGCTTGGTCAGGTAGGCGGGAATCTGCACGGATCCCGGAGAGCTGGGTTCAAACGAATCGGATGGATAGACCGGCACCGCAGCGCTGGAGCGGATCGTGTTCCGCCAGGTGCCCTGAGCGTAGGTCGTCACCACCTGGGTGCCCGCATCGAAGCCCAGCGCCAAAGCCGTCATTTCGGTGCCGTCCGCCGTGGCCTGCGCGTTCGCCGCGCTTGTCGTGAACACGCCCGTGGTGGCGTTCCATGCGCTGGCCCACAGCTCCAGCACCGTCGCACTCTTCACCGCATGGACAAAGGCGCCTCGCGGGAGGTTGGGGCACTTCACCGCCATGCCGGGAAAGACGCCCTCAGTGCTGGTCACGGTGATCAGGTTGCTGCCGTTGGTGGTGGCCACGGCGGTCAGTTCCACCGGGTCCAGCACGCCGGTGATTTCCTGCAGCGTCTGCCCGCTGTCGTCTTTGATGGTGTATCGCGCCATAGTTGTTCAGGTTGAATGGTTCTTCGTTGTGTAGTCCCGGCTTTAGCCGGTTCGGGGCATGCTCGTTTCCTTGATCTGCGCCGCCTGCCGCTCCACCTGCAGCTGCCGCGCCTGCGTCCAGAGATCGTTTACATCCGGAGCACGGAGCGCATCGAGGAAGGCCTTCCAGCGGCCCGCCAGCTCCTCGCTCTTGTCCCGAGTGGCGGCGGCGTAGATCATCCGCACCGCGTCGTCCGCGTGCGTGTCCTCCCGCGTCTGCGTCACGAGGATGTCCGGGCTTCCCGACTTCAGCCACAGCGTCACGTCCGCGCACCTGACATCCGGCCCCAGCCGCTCAAAGCCCAGCGCTAAAAGTTGTTCGTCGCAGTTCATAAGTTTCAAGGAGTGACGGCATCCTGCCGTCTCTAAAGTGTGATGGCCTCCGCCAGTTGCTTCGCCGCGTTCCGCATCCGCGCATCGTCCTGCAGTCGCTCGCGATCCCCGGCGTGGTCGATGAAAGCCAGCTCGATCAGCACGGCCTTCGGAAAATTCAGCACCGCCAGGCGCGAGTGCTGGCTCTGCGCCTCCGTCTTCACACCGCGATCCCGCGTGTCCAGCGCATCCACGATGGCCGCATTGCATCGTTCAGCCAGAGCCTTGTTGCCCGCGCCCCGGTAAAACGTCTCCGTGCCGCTCGCCCGGCCATTGGCTGCATTGCAGTGCAGGCTGATCAAAACATCGCAGCCATACTCCTTCGCGATCTCCGCCCGCGCTCCGACCGGCGCCGGGTCCTTCGCGTTCACCCGCGTCCGGATCACGCGGTGCCCCGCTTTCATGAGCTGCGCACGAACAAGGTTCGCGAAGTCCATGACGATCTCCGCTTCGGTGCAGTCTGCGCTGACAGCGCCGGTGTCATATTGACCTCGGCGGCGATTGCTCATGCCGTGTCCTGGGTCGAGGCAGATGTTCATGGGGTGTCAGCGCTGAGCCGCCGACTGATGGCGGCTACGAGTTCGGCGGAGTTGCGGTTGATGAGGTCCTGCCGCGCCCAGAGTTCCGTTCCCCTCAGGCGTGTGATGCTGGTCAGTCCATGCCCCCATGCGGTGTAGGCGCTGTCTCTCAGACGGTGCAGTTTTTGGCGGGGGGCTGTCATAACTCAGTCAGATCCTCCGTGAAATGTTTCAGCACCATGCTCACCGTCTTCTCAAACAGCGATCCCTTCACGAACCACGTCGAGTGTCCATAGACCGGAATGCTGTGATCCCGCACATGCGCGGGATACTGCGTCGCGAATTCCTTGCCCCGCAGCCCCAGGCTGCCGTAGCCAAGACCCAGCCAGCCAACAAGGCGTTCACTCCACTCCGCCTGCTTCAGCACCGCGTCATTCGGACTGCCGTAAAGGTGCAGGCGTCCGATCACTCCCGACGCGATCGCCCGCGTGAAATCCCGCTCAAAAGCCGCTGCTGCAAACAGATGCGCCGAATGCACCGGCACGCCCGCATTCAGCGTCCGGGCGATCAGGTCACATCCGTTGCTGTGGCCGATCAGCACCACGCGGAAACCCTGCTCCGCATACTGGCGGCAGCGCCGCGTCAGTTCCGCCGCACGGCTCCGCTGGCCCATCCAGCGAAACAGCGCCGTGCTGTAATACTCAAACGTCGCCGTCTTCACATGCGGCGGCGTCCGCAGGTTCAGCGCCGCCGCCATCTCATCCGTCCACGCGTCCGTTTGACCCGGCTTCGTGCGAATCCCGTTGATGCAAATGATGATGGTCGGTGTGCTCATAGCGTCAAGGAGTGACGGCATCCTGCCGTCTCAGTCGGTGTCTCATGCAAAGGAAAAATGAATCTGGTTCACGTCCGGGATGTCCGCCCACTCCCGCTCCGTGGCGTCAAACAGCACCACTCGCGGCGCTGGTGCGGACTCGACGACAGCCCACACCCACACATGGAAATCCTGCCGCTCGTCCGGCGTCGGATCATCGGCACGCAGGCCGATCAGGATCCCGGCCGCATGGCTGCAATCTTCTGCCACGGCGAGCTTTTGCAGTTCCTGGACCAATTCCAAAGCCTGCTGCTCGCACTCCCACCGGTCTTTCTGCCAGGGCTTGTAGCTGCGGTCACTTGCAGCGCGGATCATCTCCCGCGTCGTCACCGCCATGCGGGCTTTGGTTCCCACATGCCGGTAGTTCGGAGCCTTCTGACCCTGGAGAGCATGCGCCAGCATCATCGCCACGGTTTCACCCGTCAGGATGCGCCGGTTCGCAACAGGCTTGGGTTTGAAGAAGCGGAAGATGCTCATTGCGTGAGTGCTCGTTCGATCTTGGTGACTGCTTCGCGGATATATTGAAGGTCCTTATTTTGCACTGCCGTGTCCTGGCGGATGGCGGAGATGCTGGCCTCCTGGGTGTTTTGGCGAGTGCGGATTTCGAGGCGGTCAGAGACGGATTGGCGGTCGGCTTCTTGGAGGTTGGCGATGCGGCCTTCTTGTGTGGCGACCCAGCCGCCGACGAAGGCTGCACCGGCCAGGAGCGAGGCGATCCCACCGATCAACCAGCGGATCGTCTGACGAAGGGCGTCAATGGCGGATGACTCGTCGTGGCTCATGGCAAAATGACGGAATGAATGGGTTGCAGCCCCAACTCGCTGAGCTTTTGCTTTGGGTAAGCCGGGGCCTGTGTGCTGTCATAGTCCGAACACTGCGCCCATGGCAGACTGGCGCACACCTGCTGGCAGGCAGCCCACGCCTCGGCGCTCATCTCGCTGGACAGCCACCAGTGCGTGGCCGGTGCATCCCCCGTGGGCGATCCCGCAGGCACAAACGTCGTCGCCGCCTGCTCTGCAGAGTGATTGAACGGTGGCTGCAACAGCATGCCCCGCGCATCGGCCAGGTGATCTGCTTCGATAATGACAAGGGCGCGGGTCGTCATGGGATGCTGGTCCCCCATTTAGAGTTAGCGTAGGCCCACAAAAGGTCTTCGTTCTCCGTGGAAAGTGTGCCTTCTCCAAAGACCAACTCGCCACCATAGGCCGGAGCGTAGTTGCCATTACCACGGCCAAACAGTCGCATCAGATCGTCGGCGCGTGAACAATTCGCCACGCCACTGCCGGTGGCTCCGTCGTCAAAATTACTAACAGACCCTGTATCTGACCCTCGAATTAATGCGCTAAACGTAATGCCGGCGATATTGGGTGCAGAGAACCCAGGCATGACAGGATTGGCATTCATGTAAATACCGGCCACTCCATGAGCTCCAGATGACTTTTCCAGCAGCTTATAAAGCGTGGAGCTGGGGTAGTCAGCGATGGCCCAAAAGGTGTTTTCGCCAGTGTTAATTGCCGTTTGTTGAGCGACCAAAAATGCCCACCATGTCGTTTGTGCCCCGATGCCGCCACACGTCATGTTGTCATCCACGCCGTCACTCTGCACACTGGCGATCCCATTGATCCCACTCGTGCGGAAGATTGGCTGGTTGGCTGGGGTGGCTTGGACGAAATGATTCCCATTCCCGCTCAGATCCGTGAAGCTCGCCACAGGATCGCCATCGTCCAGCCCCAGTTGCGTCGCATCCAGCCAGATCAGCGGCGACAACGCCAGCGGTGACCACGGCACGCCACCACCGCCGGACGGCCCCGCGCCCATCATCATCATGTGGGAGCGGAGCGGTTCCGGTGGTCCAAAGCGGCGCATGGGTGTGGGCGGGAAAAAGGGTGAATCAGGCGGCTCAGTTGTTGCTGCGTGACAACTCGTTGAAATTGGTGCCGTCGAACAACAGGGTCAGAGTATCGCCAGCGGCGGGGCTCCAGGTGGCGGAAAGCACCTGAATGCCCGTGTCGGCGATTTCACAGGCATTCGTGGCCGGGCCGATGATCACATAAATCTGGCCGGTAATGGCACCTGTCGCACTCAAGGTAAACGTGCGGTTGGTATCTGTGGCATTGTCACTGGCCAGCTGGATGACGCTGGCGCTGCCGGGTGTCACGGTCTGGTTGTCGGCTGTCAGAGATACCGCCGTGCTGGCCTGGCTCAGCATCACTGTGCCGGTCACGTTTGGAATTGTGACGGTGCGGTCTGCTGTCGGGTCCGTCACTGTGAGCGTGGTCTCGTGCGCATCAGCCGTGGCTCCTTCAAAGATCAGTCCGCCGGTCAGTGACTCGACGCTGGTGGCGATGGCCGCCCCCAGAGTCGGAGTGGTCAAGGTCGGGCTGGTCAGCGTTTTGTTCGTCAGCGTCTGCGTGCCTCCCACGGTGACGACGCTGGCAGCATTGGTGCCTGCGGTCGTAATGCGCAGATCTCCGGTGCCCACGGTCAGGATGCCGCTGGTATGCGTGGCCACCCAGTTGCCATTGGCCACATTGATCACGCTGCCGCTGGCCAGGAACAAATCACTCCATGAAACCGTGGCACTGCCCAGAGCCGCGCCATCGTTGGCCGATGGCAGCAGACTGGCGGTAAAGGCATTGCTCGATCCGCCAAAGGTGGCAGCTCCAGTCGTGGTTTTGAATGTGCCGCTGCTGCCGCTGAGGTCAAAATTCCCACTGGCGCTGCTGGCACCATTGAGCACGGGAGCAGTCAGCGTCTTGCTGGTTAGCGTCTGCGTGCCGCCCACGGTGACGACGCTGGCGGCATTGGTGCCTGCGGTCGTAATGCGCAGATCTCCGGTGCCCACGGTCAGGATGCCGCTGGTATGCGTGGCCACCCAGTTGCCATTCGCCACATTGAGCACACCGCCGCTGGCCAGAAACAAATCACTCCAGCTCAGCGAGGTCGATCCCAGCGCCCCGCCATCATTGCTCACGGGCGTGATGCCGCTGGCAAAGGTGTGCCCGCTGCCGCCAAAGGTGTTCACTCCTGTGCTGGTTTTGAAAGTGCCGCTGCTGCCGCTGAAATCCAGATTCCCACTGGCGCTGCTGGCACCATTGATGACGGGCGCAGTCAGCGTCTTGTTGGTCAGCGTGCTGGTGCTGCCCAGCGTAGGCACGCTGGCGCTGTTCGTGCCGGCAGTCGTGATGCGCAGCTCTCCGGTGCCAAGCGTGAGGATTCCGCTGGAATGCGTGAGAATCACATTGCTGTTCGCCCAATTGATCAGGGAACCGCTGGCCAGGAACAAGTCACTGAAATTGTGCGTGGCATCTCCCAGCGCCGCACCGTCATTGGAAGACGGATACAATTTGGCCGCGAAGGCATGGCCGCTGCCGCCAAAGGTGTTCAGACCGGTGCTGGTCAGAAACGTGCCGGTGCTGCCACTGAAGTTATTGGCTCCACTGCCGCTGGCTGTGAGGCCGCTGGTGATGACCGGCGTGGTGATCGGCGGACTCCAACCGAAAAGGTTGCTGATCACGATGTATTTATCCGTGCCACTGTCGTCGATGGGGATTTTCTCCGTTCCGGCTGGAGTGGTTTTGGCGCTGCGGCCTGTGACGGTGGCGGCATTGACGGAGGTGAGCGCCAGCGAAAGCAGCGCCAGGAGGGCGAGTGTGGTTTTCATGCGGTTCTGTTCTGGATCGGGATGCGGGTGGGTGGGTTACAGCAGGTCAAAACATTCCTGCGGAATTTCGATGTAGTTGATGATCACGCCACAGTTCGAGCTGTCGGAAACCGTGATGTTCAGCGCCTCATTGATGGCATTCGTCTGAAACCAACCGTGCGGATTCAGCGGCAGCACCATGCCCCCATTGGCGGCATTGGAGAAAACGGGGGAGATGGCATCCTCGCCGCTTTTGAGCGTGACAGTGCCAGCGGTGTCTCCGTGCAACAGGATCAGCGACAAAATGCGGAATGCCCGGTCAGCTACGGCCGCCAAAAGGGCGGTGGTGTCGTTTGTGGCGGCATCGACAAAAGCACGCTTCACCTGCACAAATTCGCCGGTCGGCAGCAGCAGCTTGCCGCTGCCTTGGGCCACATAAAGCAGCTCGCCTTTCTCGGTGGTGACATAGTGTTTTCCTTTGGGATGGACGGATCCGGGCATGGTGTGGAGAGGTGAGAGGTTGGCAGGATAAATCAGTGGTCTCGGCGGCGTAGCCACCAGCGGCCCTGCACGCGGGAAAATTCAATGCCGGCCAGTTCGTCGCACAGATCCTGTGCATCCTTGCGCCGAATCGCGGCGGTTTGGTGCTGACCGCTGGCGCGATAGTATTCGGCTTCTGCAAAGGCTATCGTGGGATCTTTCAGCGCCGTGATGATGCTCTGTGACGTGCTGGAACCGTCCCACTGCGGACAAACAGGACGCCAGAAACCATACACGCCGCTGTTCCAGTCGGTGCCCACCCAGATGCCTGCTTTGCTGGTCCCGGTCTGGATGTATTTCGCTGCAGTATTGGCCCGGGGATCAGCGCTCCAAAAGACAAACACATGCGCATCGTCAATGTCGGCGTAATCAATGAACCCATCCGTTACGCTCACCGCACCTTCTTCCCAAGAGTCTTCCCATTCGGTGCCATCAAACAGCCACGTTTTGCGATAGGCTGCATTCAGATGCCGAACCAGCGTAGCCTTCAAAGCGGCATCCACCACCGATGCACCGGCCACCGATCTCACCGCTTGGGTGAACTCGTCAAAAAGTGCAACGAATGTGGTGGCAGTGCGGGCCATTATTCGGTCGGATCAGGAGTGGAGTCGTCGTCAGCTTGAACAATCGTCGATTCTGCGGGTGCCTCGGTGGTCGGTACAGTCAGCGCCTCCAGATCTGCCCGGGCGGCATCGAGTTCGGCGCGTAGTGACAGCGCCAGCGCCTGCAGCTCTTTCTTGTCCAGCTTCTTCAGTTCGCTTGGCAGCTCTGCCAGTCCTGCGGTGGCGATGCCTTCCGGCACTTCATGCGCTGCCGCGCCTCCCACCAGCGGCAGCCGCTTGGTGTCGTCGAGGATGATGCTGGCATGGGTGAGCGCGTGGCGTCCGCCCAGCAAGGCGTTGACGAGTTTGCTGGCGGCGATGTCGGCGGCGTTTTCGGTGCCGGTCTGCGCTTCGCCGTTGCCTTGGATGAGGATTGAGAACTTCATGTTGGTGTGATGGTGGAAAAGGGCGTTAAGTAGCGCGTCTTGATGAGTGTGCATTTTTGCTGCACCTGGGGGCGGAGGCAGAGATCAGGGTCGCGCATCAGCGCTTTCATGAACTGCTCGTCCTTCTCGAAAAGCATGTTCTGCCAGCGTCTCAGCCAGTGCGTCAGCTTGCGGCTCATACGGATCATGCACTGCCCCATGCCGTCTTGCGGACGATGAACGGCTTGATGATTGGCTTTGCTGACAATGGCCTGTTCCTCCAGGGCCTCCACCAGCTCCACATTGCATCGAACTTCTGCTTCATCCAACCAGCGTTTGGCGTGAAAGGCACTGCCGCCAAGCGTGGCGACGAGTTCCTGAAACGCGGAATCGCTAAGTTTGATGCGCAGGGGACGAATACTCATGGAGCTGGTTTCGGCGTGATCCTCTGGGAGAGGGAGTGTTAGGAGTCCCGGCGCCAGGCAGCCTGGAACAGAGGCGTGAGTTGCAGACCAAACATGCACTGGGCATATCCTTCCTTGCCCGCAGCCTGATCCGGCAGCGTCTTGACGCTTGGGGTGGTCCGCATGCGGAGGCCGCCATAGCTCATTTCCAGGCCAAAGGCCTCGGTCTTCTGCGTGTCGGTATCTGTGCGCATCCAGGGCTCCAGATCAAAACGCGCGGTGCCAAAATCGCCGACATAGGTGTCCACCGTGGCAACGATTTTCATGTCCGCGGCGCTCTGGTTGAAGCGGCGGACAACGGTCATGTCGGTGACTGTCGGAGTCAGCAGATTGAACTTGCTGACCTTGCGTTTGAACTTCGTCGTGCACCACACGTCCATGTCGATCTTTGCTTTGAGCACGTTGAAAACGCTTTCAAAAGGTTCATTGATGGCATCTTCGGTCAGCTCATAGTCGCCGCCGGAAACCGTCAAACTTTGCACCTGGCCGGCAGCCGGGCGGAATGCGGCTGGAATAACCGTGGTGCTGTCGGTTTGCACGGCAATGCCGGCGGTGTCCACAATCAGACGTTCCAGGCCACGGGTGCGGAACGCATCCGTCTTGCTGCCGGCCTGGCTTTCCTGGCCGCCCACAATGGCATAGTCGGCGCTGTCGATCGTCTTGATCAACGCCCCGTCCATTTCATAGGCGAACTCCGATTTCCCGCCGGTGCCATAAACCTGGTTTCCTTCGGAGACTTCGCCGACACCGATCAACTCCTTGATGTAGTGCATGCGCCCAAGAAGCATGTCGCGGTTGCCGTGGTTGCTGACATTGCTTTGGTCGTAACGGCTGCCTTCAGCAGCTCCCGCTGTGCTTGGGGTGTCGCGTTTGTCTGCCGGCCACTGAAACAGCGTGGCGTTTGGGGAGTCTCCAAGCCGCTTCAGACGATTGAAGAGCGGAGCGGCGGAGGGTTTGAACTTGCCGAGAATGACATCGTAAACGTCAGGTTTGATTTCGCGCTGGGTGCCTTGATGAACGATCATAAATTTGAAATGGGTGAAAATGGTTTTGCTGCATTTTATGCGGCAGCCGCAGATTCCATGAACCAGCGGCTGAGTTCTTCCTGCGCCCGTTCGTCTCCCTTGGCCGCTGCGGATCGCAGCTTGTCCAGTGCGGCGGGATCACGCCGGGTTTTGTCGGTGCGTTCACCGGTTTTGATTCTGCCGTCTTGCGCTTCGGGCTTCGCCACTTTGGTGGTCACCTTGCCCGCCTTCACTTCCACAAACTTGACGCCCTGGGCC
>CAYVQY010000014.1:0-74961 GCA_964452755.1 uncultured Prosthecobacter sp.
CTGGGGCGCTGCGAGACGCCGGATTCGCCGTTCTACGGCGACAACGTGATGAAGGCGATCCTGTTTTTGATTGAGGCTCAGAAAAAGAACAAGCATGGCATGTTCAGTCTTGCCACCAAGGGCAACGCGCCCGTTTACGAGCACGGCATTGCGACGTATGCGCTGGGCGAAATGTACACCCTGGCCCGACTCGGCAGCAAAAGCCTTCCCGGCATGCGCGAAGCCTTTGAAAAAGGCGTGAAGATCATCATCGACAACCAGCAGAAAAGCGGAAGCTGGGTCTATGACGGTGAAACCGGCGGCTACTCTCCAGGTCGTGAAGACCTCTCAGTGGCCGGCTGGCAGTTTCAGGCTCTCAAGGCGGCGAAGAACACAAGCCTCAAGATCGATGGCCTTGATTCATCCATAAAAAAGATGGTGGATTACCTTGAATCCAAGCAGACGAAAGACGGCGGCTTCGGCACCACCAACCGGGATGCGCATTACAACCAGTGGAGCCTCTCCGGCGTGGGCATTCTCGGCCTTCAGACGATGGCCAAAAACAAGACTTCCTCGATCAAAAAGGGCATGAAGTTCCTGCGCGACTTTCTCACGGACGAACCGCTAGATTGGAACAAGAACTGCAATCTCTATTGCTGGTACTACTACACCCAGGCTTTCTTCCAGCAGGGCGGAGACGACTGGAAGTTTTACAATCAGCAGTTTCTTCCCCAAATTCTTGGAGCCCAGCAGTCGGATGGATCTTTCAAGGCCGGACGCGCCAACTGGCCTTCGGGCGGCGATCGCAACGACGTGCTCTACCGTCAGGTTCTCTGCACGCTGCAGCTCGAAGTTTACTACCGCTACCTGAAGGTCGGAGATCGCGAAGAGTCGTCATTTTTTGACAAGTGACCGCAGCCCGGGGGCGTGCGGCTTCTGACATTCCCATGTCCGTCCGAATACCCCAGGTCGCCATTCTTGTTGATACCTCACGCTCCTACGGGCGTGACATCGTGCGCGGAATACGGCGCTATGTGGCGGAGCACGAGGTGTGGTCGCTCTATCTGGAGCCCCGCGACTTGCGCAGCAGCTTCCCCGAATGGCTAAAAAACTGGTCCGGCGATGGCATTCTCTCCCGCACGCTGGATGATAAAATGCTGAGCCAGCTCAAGGCCACCAAGCTGCCCGTGGTCGAAATGCGAACCTCCGTGCTGGCGCACTCTTTCCCGTTTGTCGGTATCGACAACAGCGCTGTCGGCGCCCGCGTCGCCCAGCATTTCCGCAACCGCGGCTTTATGCGCTTTGCTTGTGTTCAGGATCCGAGCGAGGCATTCTTTATCGAGCGCAGTGAACGTTTCTGCGAAGCCGTGCGCGGTTTTGGCTCCGAGCCTCCCGTGTTTCAGCCCCAAGGTGCAAACTGGGATCAGCATCAGAGCGATCTTGTCGTGTGGTTGGGTGAACTGCCGAAGCCGGTTGGCGTCTTCGCGGTGAATGACCAGCTCGGCTTCTGGGTGCTCGATGCGGCGCGCCGTGCGGGAATCGCGGTGCCGGAGGAATTGGCAGTCGTGGGTGCGGAGAATGACAACATGCTTTGCGAGACAGCCTCCCCGCCGCTCTCCAGTGTGCGCCTGCGCGGTCAGGCCGTCGGAAATGACGCGGCGCGCGTTCTCGACGAATGGATGAGGAAAATCCGCATTCCCGCTCCCGGTGAACAGCATCTGCACGCTCCGGGAGAGATCGTCACCCGTCAATCCAGCGATATCGTCGCCGTGGAAGATCGCCGCATTGCCGCCGCTCTCAGGTTCATCCGTCAAAAAGCCACCGAGCAGATCGATGTCTCCGCCGTGGCCCGCGAAGCTGCGCTTTCTCGCACGGCCCTCGAGCGGCGCATGAAGGCGCTGATCGGTCGCAGTCCGGGCGAGGAGATCAACCGCATGCGATTTGCCGCCGTGGAAAAGCTTCTGACTCAGACAGAACTCACCCTGGATGCCATCGCCGCGCGCTGTGGCTTCACGCATCCGCAATACATGGCCGAAGCCTTCCGAAAGCGGCACGGGATCACGCCCGGCGAATTTCGGAAAAGACGGGCCGTGTGATCGCAGAGACTTCTAGAGTCGCTGCGCTGATGACGGTGCAGTTATACGTTGAGAGCGCTCATTGCGGAGTCGTCTGGCCAGAAGGTGGAATGAGCCGTTTTTTTTGCTTCCCGATTGATTAACAATGGTTTACTATCAACCAATTCCGTTATCCTGCGCATGCCGCCCCTCGTTCTCCAAAACCGCCCTCCTGTTCGCAAGAACGATGTGGCCCCTCTCATCCAACTGGATGACCTCATTCG
Source organism: uncultured Prosthecobacter sp. (assembly GCA_964452755.1). GTDB lineage: Bacteria > Verrucomicrobiota > Verrucomicrobiia > Verrucomicrobiales > Verrucomicrobiaceae > Prosthecobacter. The sequence continues at coordinate 2,318 of CAYVQY010000014.1, forward strand.
GGAACTCATTGCCAGTGGCGGGCCGATGCCGGGGGAGTATGCGATGATGAACCGGGCTCTGCGACTGCTCGGAGACGCCGTACGCGCCCGGGTGATTGCACGTGACGACGTACTGGCTTACGCCCAGGACATCACTCATAGGCACCTCCAGGGCACCATGCAGTCGAGAGCCCTTGGGAAAAAATATGGCTATAGTGGCGACTTCGAGATGATCGACGCCATATACACCCTGCGCTCGGCTCCCGAAGCTCATCTGCGGCGGTGGGACTTGTACTTTCACGCACAGGCCGCGCCCGTGGCGGTGCGAAACCGCAAGTCCTACTTTCATCAACTGCTGGACGCCCACTCGGAAGGCCGGCCGAAATCGCAGATGCGGGTGCTCAATGTTGCCAGCGGTCCGGCGCGTGACGTGCGTGAATGGGTGCTCGGCAATCCCGGGCACGAAGTATTTTTCGACTGCGTCGATGCAGAGATTCACGCCATCGAATGCGCCAGGAAGCTGTGTGCCCCGTTTGCCGATCGTATGGAGTTTTATCATCGCAACGTTCTGCGCTTCCTTCCGGCGAAGGGATATGAACTGGTCTGGTCCGCCGGCCTGTTCGACTACCTGACCGACCGTTCTTTTGTGTATCTGCTCAAAGCGCTGATGGCGGTGACGCGCCGGGGCGGGGAAGTGGTGGTGGGGAATTTCTCCGACTTCAATCCCAGCCGCGACTACATGGAACTCATGGGCGACTGGGTGCTGCAGCACCGCACGCGCGACCGTCTGCGCGAACTTGCCCTCGAAGCGGGCGCAGCGGCGGATTCCATCGAGATTCAGTGGGAACCGGAGGGCGTGAACCTTTTCCTCCACATTCGACGCTAAGCCGAAGCTAGGGCCTGCCACTCGCCAGTGCACCAATCGAGTGCTGTCGTGCCGCGAAACTGCTTTTTATAGTCGTAGGCGCTGGGTTCGTGGGTGGCGTAGCCGGGATAGAGCCAGCGTAGGCCGGACTGGCGGCAGTGGTTGATCTCCAGCAACAGGGTGAAGATGCCCAGGCTGCGCCTGGCATGCTCCGGTTCGAAGAGCCCATAGACGCTCGACGCCGCATGCTCGCCGATATCGAGGAAGCTGGCGGCGATGAGGCGTTCGCCTTCGAAGACACGAACCATGCGGCACTCGCAAGGTCCGCTTTCAGGCGCGGGCCCGACGAAGTTTTCCAGCGCCTCGGGGACGTTGCGGGTGAAGCGCCGCTTGTGGCGAACAAACATCCCGCGCAGGGCGTCATCGATCCGGGCTGACGTGATCTCGCTGCGGAGATCGGCGTTCTTTTTCTGGACCCTGCGCTGACTTTTTCGGAAGTCGCAGGCCTCCAGGTCGATGCGCAGTGGCGTGATGGTCTGGGGGCTGTCGTCCTCCGCAGGTTGGGTGCTGTAGCGGAAGAAGTAGCTGCCGAAATGCCTCCATCCCGCCGCCCACAGCCGGTCCATGATCTCCGCCGGGACGGAATCACAGATGAATGCTTCGTCGATGGCGGGCGTCATAGGTCCTCAATAATACGGCGGCATGGATTGACAACCCCGGTCCCACCCGCACACTGCCTCAACGGCACCCCTCACGCCCATGAACTTCCTGCAACGCATCGAACGCGTCTTCTTCTGGCTTTCATCAGCCTCCTCCGACAACCTCGATGCCTGTCCGGCCTGGGAGCGGCGAAAGTACGTCGCATTCGGTGCCACGGTGCTGGTTCCTTCAACCTTTGCGATTATCGCCTGCGCTTACGCTCTTTCCACGCTGACGGAAAACTGGTGGATCATTGCACCCATTTCCCTCGTCTGGTCCTTTATCATCCTGACGGTGGACCGTGCGTTGCTCGCCACCTATCGCGCCTACCAGGGTTTCTTCCGCAAAGCGGCGCAGTTCTCGCTTCGCATTGTGGTGGCGGCACTCATGGGGATCACCATTTCGCATCCGCTGACGCTGCTCCTGTTCAAGGACACCGTCACCTCCGTCATTGAAAAGCATCGCCAGGACGAGATCGAAGCGGCCCGTGAAACGGCCAAGCAGCAAAAAGCCGCCGTGGAGTCCCGCGTCACGACGCTGGAGGCGGAGATCGCCAAACAACGTGAAGAATGGAACGCGACCTTTAGCGCCAAGTTCCTCGACGAAAAGGGGCAGCCGGTCGAAGCGCCGCTCAGCGACGACGCAAAGAAAGCCAAGGCCGAACGCGAAGCCAAAATCGCCGATGCGGTGGCTCCGGGGAAGGCGCGTCTCGAAGCCCTGGAGAAAGAGATGGCGACCCTGAGCGCCGACTACCAGAAGATCGCCGAGGAACTCAACCACTGGCAGACCGAATTCGAGCGTGAAGTGAACGGGCAGCGCAGCGGCATCGTCGGCCTCGGTCCGCGTGCAAAGAGCATTCAGGAGGACCAACTCACTTGGCGCCGGGCTGAGTCGGGACGACTCAGCGGTGTCCTGGATACCATGACCAAGAATCGCGTGACTCTGGTGGCAGAGATCAAGGCGGCAGAGGATGGTGTCAATTCCGCACTGGATGAAAAGGCGGCAGCAGAGGCCGCCGCCACCAAGGCGGAGCAGGAGCGCATCCTTGCGCTAAAGCAAAAGGTGCAGTTGGAGCAGGCGGATCAGTTTGTCGGCCAGCAGAATGCCATTCGCGAAACCTTGAAGACGCAGATCGACGCGCTGCTGTTGCAGCTCCAAAACCTGCACACCGAGATCGGCCAACTGGTGAAGGACGAGGACATGCGCATCGCCGCCATCCGGGGAGAGCCGCGGCGTGACATCCTCACCCAAACGCTGGCGCTGCATGAGCTTTTTGAGAAGGGGGCGCAGGGCGGCACTTTCGCATTGGTGGCCTATCTGGTGCTGACGATGCTCTTCATGCTCGTCGATACGATTCCGCTGATCGTGAAGTTCTTCTCCAAGCCCGGACCGTATGACACGCTCCTGGATCGCGAGGAGACGAGTTACGAGGGTGAGCGGAAGGCCTTCCTGGACGGATTCAGCCGCCAGATGAAGGAGCTGGGTGAAAGCAGGCTGCTTAATCTCACCCAGAACAAGCCGCTCGAACGCGGTCTGATCAACGGCGTGGACCGCGCCCGTGCCGCGAAGGAATTCCTCGCCTACCTGATGGATTTGGAGCGAGAGTTTGAGGAAAAGAACCGTCTCGCACGCGAACAGGCCGCCTCGAATGGTGTGAGCCACACGGTTGAGGCCCTTGAAGAAATGTCGCGAAATTTCTACGCCGACCTGCGCCAGCGCATGGAGAACTTCTTCAGCGACGACCGCCGCAGCTCCGGCTCGGTCCGTGCGTGACGCCTTTTGCCATTCATACCGGAAAACGGCACTCGGGTACCATCATCAGGCCTTGCGGCCCGGCCTTGTCCCGCCTTCCATGAATGACATGGAAAAGACGATCAAGATCGCCCTTGTCGGTGCCGGCATGTTCGGCGGAGATGTGCATGCGCGCGCGTATGCGGACCTGCAGCGCTTCGGTATCTCGGGGCAGCTCTCGCGCGTCGGGCTGGACAAATACTCGCGTGACCTCGCCCCTGTGAAGTTTGACCTCGTGGCGGTGGCCACCCGCAGCGAGAGTTCGGCGAAAAAGGCGGCCGCAGCCTTCAAAGACATCACCGGACACGAGCCTCAGGCTTTCCACGGCGATGAACCCTGGAACGCCATACTCGCCGCTTTTCCCGACCTTGACGTCATGGCCGTGGCCACGCCGGATCACCTGCACACGCAGCCGATTCTGGCCGCGCTGGCGCATGGAGTGCATGTTTTGACCGAGAAGCCGATGTGCCTTTCCATTCAGGAATCGGACGAGATCATCGCCGCCGCGCAAAAGAGGAACCTCATCGTCGCCGTGGACATGCACAAGCGCTACGACCCTGATCACTTGCGCATTCGTGATGACATTCAGAACCGCATCGGTCCGCCGCTCTACGGCACGGCTTACCTTGAAGAGCCGCTCGAGGTCAGCACCAGCACCTTCAAGTGGGTGGAAAGCAGTGATCCCTTCAGCTACGTCGGCCCGCATTGGACGGACCTGATCTGGAGCTACTACAAGTCGAAGCCAGTGAGTCTCTCCGCCGTGGGCCAGAAGAAGCGCCTCGTACGCGATGGGATCAACGCCTTCGACGCCGTGCAGGTGCGCGTGGATTTCGACAACGGCATGTCCATCTGCTTCAACAACAACTGGGTCACGCCGGCAGACTTCGAAGGGCCGGTGAATCAGGGACACGAAATCGTCGGTGCCGATGGCAAGGTGGAGAGCGACCAGCAGTATCGCGGCTTCCGCTGGTGGAACGCCGGCGGCGGCTCCCGCACGAGCAACAATCACTTCACCCGCGAGGTGGAGCGTCCGGACGGCAGCAAGGGCTACATCGGCTACGGAGTTGACAGCCTCACTGTCGGTCTTGTCGCCATCTGCCGCGTGAAGTTCGCCAATGAAAGCCGCGACGCACTCGCGGAGATCTATCCCACGGCGGAAGAAGCGCGCATCACCTGCGCCATCGTCGATGCCGCCGCCCGTGTGCGGGATCTCAACTGGAAATACATGCAGGAAGGGAAGGGAGCCGCCGTCACCGCCCGCTTCGGACAGGATGGCATCACCATCATCGACCCCTACGCAGCGCAGGTCTTTCAGCACATCTACGACCAGCCGCTCTGAGTTGTTCGCGGCTCGAAACCGTCGTCAACGTGGCGGTCGCTACGCCTCCAGTTCCAGCGCCTCGACACCTTTGTACCTCGCGCACAGGCCTTCGACTTCATCCTTCTCCATGACCATGAAGGCGGTGGAGAGGGCGTCGGAGAGGGCAGCGGTGGGAGCGAGACCGTAGGTGCGGCGGTTCTTGAGAGGGACGGGCTGGAAGAGGCGCGGGTTCATGATGTGCGCACCCTGCACGGCGAAGCCGGAACCGCTGACGGCGCGCTGGGTGAGCGGAAGCTGCCGCGCTCCGCCGCCGAGGGTGATCTGCCAAGCATCCCTGTCGGCGGGAGCGCCGATGGCGAGGATGGTGCTGTCTCCGGCATTGAGGACGAAATTGGGGATCTTCCAGTCCAGGAGCAAATCCGCGCACTGGTCGAGCGCGTAGCCTTTTCCCATCGCGCCCAGGTCGAAAATCATGTTCGAGGCATGCACGGTGACGCGCATGCTTTCCTCTTCGAGGTCAAAGAGATGAGTGCCGATGATCTGCCGCGCTTGTTCGAGGACTTCAGTGCTGACCTGCCGTGGATTACCGTCGCGGGTGACGAAGAGGCTCATGAGCGGGCCGATGGTGATATCGAAGGCTCCGCCGGTTTCACGATGCATCGCCTTGGCGAGCGAGAGGCAGTCCCACGCGGCCATACCGACGAGGATGCTTTCACCCGCCTTGAGCTGGCCGAGACGGTAGATGTCGCTACTGGCGCGGAAGCGGCTGAGTTCGTCTTCTAGGCGGCGGATCTCGTCGAAGGCGGCATTGGCGGCCTGCGCGGCGTAGATTTCGTCGGCATCGGCGTGATTGATGATCACGTCGAAGGTGGTGGCCATCGCATGACAGGTGAAGCGATGGTGCTGCGCGGGTGCCGTCTCGTTCACCTGGAGGTGGCCTCCTGTTGCTTGTTGAGCATGTAGCGTTCCCAGAGGGATTTTTCGACCCACATGTTGAGGAGCACTCCCGGACGCAGACCGAAGGGGCCCTGCATGACGTAGGGTTTGTCACCGAGTTTTGCCTGGATGTCCGCCTGCATCTCCGGCTCCGCCACGATGACGCGCGCGTCGAGTTTTTCAGGCAGGACGGAGACGTAGGTCACCGAGTTGATGTCCCGCCAGTACCACGGCAGCGGCCAGCCCGCGTCGCGATTGGCCACCAGCACGTTGAATGCGTCATCCGGCGCGGTTTTTTGCAGTTCGCGCACGATGGGTCGCAGGCGCATCAGGTTGCTCGACGTGTGTGAATAGACAAACGGATTGCGCGAGTCGGCCGAGTAGCGATGGATCGCCAGGTTTGCCTGGTAAACGAGGTGGTAGAGACCGACGCCGATGGCGATGCGGAAAACGAGACGCGGAAACTTCCCCTTGATCGTCTGGGAAATCGCCGCCGCACCAACGCCCGCCAGCAGGATGAGCGCGTGTTCGCCACTGAGGATGGACCACGGCGTCTTGTAGGAGAGGAAGGAGTAGATGGCGAACAGCGCCAGGGCGTAAATCGAGAGGAAGACCAGGAAGGCCTGCCGCGACGGATTTTTCATGTGATTGCCGATGAAGGCGTACACCATTCCCACCAGCGCGAGGCAGCCGATCATCGCCTCGCTCCAGACGATGGTGTCTTTCCGGTAGAAGATGAGCGTGATGTAGTAGTGCCAGGGCTTCTCGTGGCCACTGCCTTCGGAGCGCTGGAGGTAGTTCAGGTAGGTCAGGGCACTGTCCTTCACAGCCTGCCAGTCCTTGAAGAAGCCGGAGTAGATCGTGATGCTGGTCACTACGGCGGTGATCAGCACCCATAGCCAGGGTTTGGAGACACGTCTTTTTCGTGCGCTCATGGAGAAGCCGGTTTGCCTCGGAGTAAAGTTCCCGACGACGATCTTTGCCGCAGCCAGTCCGGCCATGCCGGCGGCGACGTTTAGGGCGAAGGTCTCCTTTGTCGCATGTTGCAGGCCCAGCGCTGCGCCGGCCACGATCAGCCAGAGCGTGCGCCCGCCCTGCGACCAGCGCCACATCGCGGCGATGCTCAGCGTCACGAGCAGCACCAGGGGCACCTCCATGATGAAATACCGCGCGTAATAAACCTCCATCGGCGCCACCGCCATGAACAGCAACGCGTAGCCAGCCGCCAGACGTCCCAGTCCGTCCCGCATCAGCAGGGTGGTCAGCAGCAGGAGCAGGCTGCACATCACCGTCACCGTGCGCAGTCCGGCTTCCGTCCAGGTGGTGACGTCGCCCCAGCCCGCCAGCTTTGCCCAGATCTTGGTGATGTGGTGCAGGCCCGGGCCGTGAAAATCCTTCGGATCGTAGGCGAAGTGGCCCGTCTCCTGAAACTCGGCGGACTTCATCGCCAAAATGGCCTCGTCGGTGTGCATCGGCCGTTCTCCGAGGGCGGGGAAGCGGTAGTAGGCGGCCAAGGCGAGAGAGACGACGGTGAAGACCACCAGGGCGAACAGGCTGAGACTCTTGGTGGCGGCGGACATGAAGGGGGCAGGGCGGGGAAGGGATCGTTTCAGAGCAGCAGGCGGCGTTCCACAAAAAGCTGCGTGCTGCGGTTGCGGCGCAGAAAGAATTGTTCGCGCACATGCGGCGCGTTTTCACCTCCACCGTGCTCGATGATCAGCGTGACCGCCTGCGGCTGGACGTGCATCTCCACAAACCGCATCATCGGCAGGGCGCGGGTGCGGAAGAAGCAGTGCAGCGGTACATGCGGATGGGCCGCATTCCACAGCCACTTTGCCGGAAGGAAGCGCTCCTCGTCCATCAGGGCGCAGAGGATTTCGCGGATCACGGCCTCGCCGTGCCTGCGGCTCCATTTCCAGGCTTCGCGGCGGTTCAGAAGTTCGTTGAACTTGGCGACGAGCGGGTTGGCGTAGGCCTCTTCCATCTCCTCGATCAGTTCGTCTGTATGCACGGCCATCGCCTTGCGGAACTCCTCGCGGGTGATCGTTCCGCTGTCCAACCAGCGGAATAGCTGTTGTGGCGTTGGAACGGGATCGGAGGGAGACATCACGGGAACCCGGAAAATGGCGCGTTCCGGGGCGATGGCAAACATCTGTTGTCAGTTCCCCACCTCGAACGCATCGTCGAAGTCCGGATCGTCTTCTTCTTCCCAGGGCACCACGTTTTGCGGGATGTCGAGGATTCGCAGGAGATTGTGGTAGCGGTCCGTCCAGAGCCGGACGTCGTGTTTTAGCTCCACCTCGTCCCCGACGAGATCCTCCGGCGTATCGGCTAGGAAGGGGCCGTTGTTCGTCAGCAGGATGTAGTCCGTGGAGTCGTGGTCCCCGCCGTCGCTCTCCGTGGCGATTCGCGTGGTCATGTAGCCCGTCTCGCGCGCGATCTTTGCGATCACCGGTGCCAGGACCAGATAGCGGTTGGTGATGTGCGCCGCGATGATGCCGTCCGGCTTCATGTGACGCTTGTAGATGTTAAAGGCCTCCAGCGTCAGCAGATGGACCGGCACCGAGTCGCCGCTGAAAGCGTCCAGCAGCAGCACGTCGAAGCCTTGGTCCGGCTCGCGGTCCATCGCCAGCCGTGCGTCGGCGATTTCGATCTCCAACTTCGCGCCGCGGGACTTCAGATCCTCCAGGTAGGTGAAATGATTCCGGGCAATGCGCACCACGTCGGGATTGATCTCGTAGAAGCGGAAGGTCTGGCCGTCCTGCGCATAGCAGGAGACGGTGCCCGCGCCCATGCCCACCACGCCGACCCGCGCATCCGGCTTGTCCTTGATGCTGTCGAGAGCCTTGCCAATTCCGGTCTGGTGTCCGTAATACGTCGTCGGGTCGTCACGCATGCCTTCGCCGAGATTCTGCATGCCGTGAACGATCGCACCGTTGGTGAGCTGCCGGTAGGGTGCGCCGAGACCGCTGTCGTAGTCCTCGGTGACGGAGAGCATGCCGTAAAAATTGCGCACGCGCTCTAGCTTCTCGTCCGTGTTGAAGCCGAAGTCGCACATCGCCATGATCGTCACCGTGAACTGTGCGCCGAGCAGCAGCATTGAGACCAGCGCCGCACGCACACCACGTTTCATCCAGCGGGCGGCGAGGATTAGGACGCACAATGCGATCACCGCAACGGTCGTCGCGATGATCCACGGCGGCATCGACGCCTGCGACTGGATGTCGCCCTGGATTTCCACCAGGCTCATTTTTTTGAAGGCGCCCTCCTTGTTCAGCCACCAGCCCTCCGCCGCCATTAGCAGCACGATCACGGCCATGATCACCCATTCCCATGCCGACCTGACCTTCCAGAGCACGCGCAGCAGCACCAGCGCCGCCAGCGCGAAGACCGCGATGAGGCTGATCGGCCATTCCGCGAAGGTGGTGAAGAAACGCGGTGCTCCCAGGCTCACGAACAGTCCACCCAGCGCCCCTCCCGCCGACATCAGCAGGTAAAACTCCGTTAGCCTTCGCGGCGTCGGCTTCAGCCGTGTCAGCTCACCGTGGCAGACCATGCAGGCGAGGAACATCGCGCCGAAAGCCCAGCCAAGCTCCCAGAGGTAGTTCGGCATCCAGTAGAAGTGCCACCAGGACGCCTTCTCTAGATTTTCCTGCGTGCAGGTGTAAAACACCACCGCCAGTGCAGGCAGCACCCACAGCGCCGGCACGCGCGCATACCAGCGCTCGTGCTCAAAGCAGATGATGAAGGTCAGCAGGTAGAGGCTGAGCGGCACCACCCACAGAAAGGGAATCACCGCCACGTCCTGGCAGACGTGGTTCGTCGCAGCGAGCAGCACGCTGCTGGCCAGCGCCGGCAGCAGGACCCACAGCACGCGCCTCCACCAGCCCGGATGATCTGCCGCCCGGTCGATCTCCTCCGACGGTTTCGCCGCCACTGCCACTGCGTGCGTGCGGTCCATCCAGATGCCGGAGAGGGAAAGAATGACAAACGCGCCGAAAGCGACCGACCAAAGCGTCGTCTGCTCCACCACGTCCCAGTTCACCTCGAAGAAAAGCGGATAGCTAAGCAGCGCCGCCAGCGAGCCGACGTTCGACAGCGCATACAGCCGCCAGGGATTGCCGCCGCCCGTCGTCCGTGTGAACCATACCTGCACCAGCGGACTCGTGCTGGAGAGCACAAAATATGGCAGACCCACGCTCGCCAGCAGCAAAAGGAGAATGCGCAGCGCCGGATCCTCGTCGCCCGTCGGTTTCCAGGCCTCTCCCGGCGCGATCGGCAGCAGCGCGATGGCCGTGCCCAGAAGCAGGCCGTGGATGACGCCCTGCCACTTGCGCGGCAGCAGCGTCAGCGTGTGCGCATAGGCGTAGCCCGCGAAGAGAATCACCTGGAAGAACAGCATGCACGTCGTCCACACGCCGGGACTGCCGCCGAACCACGGCAGGATGAACTTGCTGATGATGGGCTGGACCTGAAACAGCAAAAACGCACTGAGCAGACTCAGTGCGCCGAGGATCAGGCCGGGAATGATCCGGGAAGCTTGCGGGGAGGACATGGAAGAGATTGAAAGTGCAGGCTCCCACATTGGTTTCTCATTGTGAAGTAAAAAGGCTGTCTGCCGCCGACTCCGCTCAGGGCGGCATTGATTTTGGAACAGAACGTGCTGAAACTGCCTTATGTCCTGGCTTCAAATTCCCACCGAGTTGCCCCCTTTGAGCACCATCCTCCTCTTCCTAACGGCCACGCTGCTCCTTCTTATGCTGCGGATCGTGTTTCTTCTCCGCACACATGGGCGGCTGCAGAACCAGTGCAGGATTTTGCAGGAAACCATCGTGGCGCAGCATCAGGACGTTATTACCGCTCGTCAGGATGGCAATGCCTGGCGCGGGCTGGTACAGGGCATGATGGACGGCTTCCGTGCCGACCTCACCCGTCGCACTGATGCCGCTAACGAACACTCCCGCGCGCTCGACACGCTTCGCGACTCGTTTTCAGAGACGCAGGTCGTCGAAAAAACTGCCACAACGGCTGCTAGTCCTGCCAGACCTTTCATCCCGCTGCCATCACTTTCCTGACCCGATGGTGCTTCTGACTCGGCGGTCTTGAAATTCAGCGAAACCGAAGAACCACTCGGGGCGTTGATTTGGAACGATGTCTGCTTCATAAAGCCCCATGCTGCCTGACATCACCTTGAACGATTCGAGTTTGAAACTGTTGCTCGGGATCGTCGGAGTCCTCCTCGCCGTTTCCGTCGTTCGCCTTTTCCTGCTCTTCCGCGCCAACCGACGCATGCGTCGTGACATCTCCCGCATGGAAAAGCAGAGTTCCGCCCTGCATCACGACCTGGCAGCCATCAAGCATGACTCCCGCTCCTGGCGTGAAAAGATGCAGCGCCAGTTCGACGCCCTGCGCGCTGACTTTGACGCCAAGGGAGAGCAGACCACCCGCACCCAGGCCGGTCTCCTGAAGTCACTGGGGGAAAGTCTGAAGCAGGCTCCAGCCGCCAACCCCGCGGCTGATTCGCCTCCTCCTTCTGCCATCCCGGCACCCGCCGCCGAGTCCAAGGTGCCCACGCTTCCCGCCATTGAGACCCTCCGTGCTGAAGTCCTCTCCAGCGAGATTGCATCGCTCAAAGATCAATTGCAGGCCTCCCGGCAGCAGTGCTCCACCCTTCAGCGCTCTCTCGCCCTGAGCCGTCGCCGTGCCGCACCCGCCCGCGTCCGCAACACCCGCAACCGCTGAAGGAGTGACGGTATCGTTCCTTCCACGGAGGATGGAGCAGAGCTGCACCTGCCTACGCGACTAGGTCCATATAGCAGGGGCGGTCTGTGAGAAGCTCTCAGGCACGGCGTGGAATGATCTTGGTGGAGCCGGATTTTTCCGGCGGACGATCCCCCGTGCGCTCAGTTCCGAGCAGTTGTGTGTCTTCGCGGCTTGCCTCGTCTTCCGGGGCGGGATTGAGCAGGGCTTCAACGAGAAGCTGGGTGTCGTCGAGGAAGGTGAGGCCGGCACGCCGGAGAAAATCGACCTCCGAGGCCTGTGTGTGCAGGGTGACGAGCAGGCACTCGCCTTGTAGAAGGGCGAGGACGAAGACGCCTTCGTAGCCGAACCAGAAGGTGCCGACGTTGCGGTCTCCCCCGCTGTTGAAGTGGGCGCGGGCGTCGTAGATGGCCTGGAGGAGGCGCTCGGCACGGAATTCCTCGAAGGGCAGGAGATTGATGAGGATCTGCCGCCGCCAGCCGAGGAGCAGTCCATTGACGGCACCTGCGTGCTTGAGACGTTCGAGGGCGGCGCGGAGGGAAGGGGTGATGGTGGCAGCCATGGGATTAGGCCTCGGTGGAGTTAACACGGGTCAGGAGTTCAAACATGGGGATGCGTTCGCCGATGAGCGCTCCCGCGCCGGGATCCTGCGGATCGGTGCCGGCGTCGAAATAGGCGTAATTGAGGGAGAAGTCCTCCTCCTGAAGAGTGCCCATCCAAGGTGCGCCGAGATCGAGACAGTCACCGATCTTGAGGCCGAAGTGGCGGAGCCCTTGAAAATCGGCGGCGAATCCGTCCACCGCAGCCTGATCGCCGTCACTGGAGACGAGTCCGTCTTTGAGGGTGAAAAGTTGCAGGGGGACCGGCGCAGCCTCGTTGGCACTCATGAAGAAATAATGGGTTGTTCCATCCTTCGTCTCAAAATTCCGAAGCGGAGGCAAGCACAAACTGCGCGGCGGAGGAATGTCACCGTGGCTATCGTGCTCTGCCGCCGAGTCCGGCGGCGCGGACTGCGTCAGAATGTCATCGGGATTTTGGAGGCCTCCACGGCGAGGGAGGGAGGGATGACACGACGGAAGTCGTCGAGGCTGACAGGCTTGGTGAGGAAGGCGTTCATGCCGACTTCGCGGCATTCCTCTTTAACCCCGGTGAGGGCGTGGCCGGTCATGGCGATGATGGCGGGCTGGCGTTTGAGCTGAAAGTTGCCGCGGATGCCGCGGGTGGCGTCGATGCCGCCCATGACGGGCATCTGCAGATCCATGAAGACGATGTCATAGCCGCCCTGGGCGACCATTTCTACGGCTTCCTGGCCGTTGTTGGCGATGTCCACCTTTCCATAGCCGAGGCGCTGCAGGAGCATGGTGGAGATCTTCTGGTTTAGCGGCTGGTCTTCGACGAGCAGGATGCGCGCAGGATTCTGGCTGGCAAAGTTGTCCACATCCGCCTTGGCGGCACGGGCAATGGCCTTGTTCGTGGAGTGGGAGATCTGAGCGTCGTGCCCGCCGGATGCGGCATGAGATCCGCCGTAGCTGGGTGCGGGCGGTTCGTAGAAGGCTGCGGGCTGCCCGACCTCGGGCTGCTGAGGGACCATCTGCGGCTGCATCATGGGCATGGCCTGCATCGGCATCTGCGGCGTGAAACCCGGCGGCGGGGTGTAGCCGTTGACCGGCATCTGTTCCGATGGTGGCGTGCCGACGGGTCTCAGCATGGGATTGGACGGCGGTGTGCCGACGGGAGCGGTGGCGCTGGGGGCGAGCACGACGCGACGCGGTTTGCGGTAGAGCTCCGCCATGCTGCGCAGGAGTTCCCGGCGCTTGAGCGGTTTTGACAGGCGTGTGTGACGCGCACCTTCCGGAGGCGTGAAGCGCCCCCGGTTGAGCTTCGCGCTGGTGATCGGCATGATGGTGATGATGGCGGTGCCGCGGGCGGCGGCTGCGTCCAGCAATGGCTGCGCCTCCTCGTGCCGAAGGCCGGTGACGTCCAGGATGAAGAGTCCCGCCTCTTCGATCACGTCGTCGAGGGCATCGATGCTGAAGTGGCGCAGCGTGCTGACGCTCATGCCCCACTGGATGAGCGACTGGTTGAGGACCTGCAGGGTGGTGGGATGCGAGCTGTACACGGCGACAGGACGGCCGCTGACGACGTCGATCCAGCCCACCTCCTCCTCGCGGGATTCGTCGTCCGGAGCGACCTGCAGCGGCAGTTCGAAGAAGAAGTCGGAACCTTTGCCCTCGTCACTGACCACGCTGATGTCACCGCCCATGAGCTTGACGAGCTTCTTTGAAATGGCGAGGCCCAGGCCTGTGCCGCCGTACTTCCGGGTGGTGGAGACGTCCCCTTGGTTGAAGGCTTGGAAAAGGTGGCCGATCTTGTCCGGCGCGATGCCGATGCCGGTGTCACGCACGGAGAAATGCAGGAAGGTCTTGTCACCCTGCGGCGTCTGGCGCGCGACCTGACGGGCGAGGAGGAGGATTTCGCCGTGTTCGGTGAACTTGATGGCGTTGCCGACGAGATTGACAAGCACCTGCTTGACGCGCTGGAAATCGCCAAAGACGCGGCGGGGCAGGGCGGTATCGATGTGAATGTTGAGTTCGATGTTTTTCTCCGCAGCCTTGTGGGAGAAGACGTCGGTGGTTTCGGCGAGGAGCTTTTCGAGGTCGATGGGCAGCTTCTCGATGTCCATCTTGGCGGACTCGAGCTTGGAGAAGTCGAGGATGTCGTTGATGACATGCAGGAGGGATTCACCGCTGGACCGGATCATGCGCACCAGTTCCTCCTGTTCCGGGTCGAGTCCCATCTCGATGAGCAGACTTGTAGTGCCGATGATACCGTTCATCGGCGTGCGGATTTCATGGCTCATGTTGGCCAGGAAGTTGCCCTTGGCGGCGGTGGCCGTTTCGGCTTCGCGTTTCGCGGCTTCGTATTCGAGGAGCAGGCTGTGCTTGCGGTGGTCCTCCTGTTGAAGGCGTTCCACCATGCCGTTGAACTCTTCCTGCACAAGATCGAGGTCATCACGGCCGCGGGCTGGCACACGTATGTTCAGATTCCCAGCACGAATGGCATGAAACGCGTTCACCAGCGCCCTGGTTTTGACGGTGATGCGGCAGCCGACGAGGTAGAAGCCGAACAGGGCGAGCAGGATGCCAACGCAGGAGCCGAGGATGGGAACCATCAGGCGCTGCATGCTGATGAGATGGCGGAACTGCACCATCGGCTGGCGGGCGATGAAGGCTCCGGCGACATGGCCGCTCTTCGCATACAAGGGGGCCGCGCTGATGAGCCAGTGGTCGCTGCCATTGATCTCGAGCTCGCGGGATTCGCTGGTGTCGTCAATCACCAGACTGGTGCCTGCCATCACCCGGTAGATAAGGCTGTCGATGTGGTTCGGGGTCGGATCCTGGATCACGCACTTGGAGCAGATGGGCAGGATGGTGATGGGCGGGGATTTGACCACGGGAGCACCCTGGGTGCTCGTCTGGCGAGGAGCGACGACCTCCACTTCGAGGCCGAGCGTCTGAAGAGCGGGGGGGATCTCCACGGTTTGCAGACGCATGCGCATGCGCGCTTCGTTTTCCCAGGTCAGGGAGGCCACGCCGGTGACTTCGCCGTCGGAAAGAGCCTGGCGGTTCAACTCCATTTGACCCGCCAGCGCCACGGCGCCGAGGTAGGAGTTCTGCACGAACCGCAGCGTGATGAACTCCTGCCAGAGGAATCCGGTGGCTGTCGTCGCCGCCCCGGCCATCACGGCAAACATGCCGAGCAGGGTGAAGCGGTTGGCGATCTGGAAATTGAATTTCATGCGGGAAGGACTTCCTGCGCAGGCTGGGCTTCGGACGGCTGTGCGATGGCGCGGCGGACGGCGAGGCCGAGGGAGTCAAAGCTGAAGGGCTTATGCAGCACCTCGGTGAAGCCGATAGCTTGGCAGAGGTCCTTCACATCATCCTGAAAGTAGCCGCTGCAGGCGATGACAGGGAGATCTGGATCACAAGCGTGCAGCGCCTCGAGAACTTCGAAGCCGGATGCACTGCCAGGCATGGTGAGGTCCAGTATGGCCGCCGTGAAGGGCTGCAGGTTTTCCATCGCTGTTCGCAGGCATTCCAGTGCTTCTTCGCCGCTGCGGGCGGGGGTGGATTCAAAGCCGTGCGCGTCGAGCATGGCCTTGCCGACGGCCAGGACGTGCGTTTCGTCATCCACGATGAGCACGCGTGTGACGGCGCGGCTGGCGAATTCGCGGGGGAGATGCTGGGTGGTAGGTGACATGGCGGGGAATGGTTGGGATTTACATGGCGGTGTAGGAGAGGCACTTGATCTCGTCGAGGGAGGTGGCTCCGCCGATGACCTGCTGGAGCCCCTCTTGATAAAGTGAGCGAAAGCCGTTCTTGAAGGCGGCGGCTCTCATGGCGCTCAGCGGGGCACCCTCCTCGACGAGGTCGCGGAGCTCGTTGTTAACCTCGCAGAGCTCCATAAGGGCGACGCGCCCGGCATAGCCGGTGCCATGGCACTCGTCACAGCCGCGGGCGGTGTAGATGGGCGTGCTGAGGGGCTGGGTGATCACGGCCTGCTTGGCCATCAGTTCCTGGACATCCTGAGGCGCCTGCATCGGCTGTTTGCAGTAGCTGCAAAGGCGGCGGGCGAGCCGCTGGGCCTGACTGAGGGCCAGGGAGTCGGCGAGCAGGTATTTTTCAACCCCCATGGAGAGCAGACGGGAGACGGCGCGGAGGGAATCGTTCGCATGCAGCGTGGTCAGCACCAAGTGCCCGGTCAGGGAGGCGTTCACGGCGGCGCCGGCGGTTTCGGCATCGCGCGATTCACCGATCAGAATGATGTCCGGGTCGGCGCGGAGCAGGGCGCGCAGGCCGTTGGCGAAGTCCAGGCCTCGGGCGTTGTTGGTCTGCGTCTGATTGATGCCCTCGATTTCGTATTCAATGGGGTCTTCGATCGTCTGAATGTTGACGCCTTCGTCGTTCACGCTGTTGAGCAGGGCGTAGAGCGTCGTCGTTTTACCGGAACCGGTGGGACCGGTCACGAGCACGAGCCCCTGGTCGCGCTGCATGGTGCGGTTGAGGATGTCGATCTGGCGCTGGGACAGGTTGAAGTCGGAGAGCCGCTTCACGCCGTCCTGCTTGTCCAGGAAACGCATGATGACCTTCTGGAACTCGCGGCGCGTGGGGACGGCGGCCACACGGACATCCACGCGGCGACGGCCGATGGAAAGCGCCATGCGCCCGTCCTGGCACTCGGCGCGGCTCTGATTCATCCCCGCGTAGTTTTTGATCAGCGCCACGAAGCGGTTCAACTGGCTTTCCGGGGCCGTCATGATCGTCTTCATGGTGCCGTCCATGCGGGCGCGGAAGCGGGTGAAACTGTAGAACTTCTCCAGGTGCAAGTCGGACGCCCGGCAGCGGATCGCGGTGAAAAGCGCCCACTGGACGAGCTGCTCCGGCTCATGGTTTGGACTCTGCGGGTTGATCCGCGCCATGTCTTCGGGGGAGATTTCCACCACGGACGAATCGTCGGCCACGGTCAGGCTGGCACCCTCCATGGAGGCGACGGCATTCGGGTCGAACACCGCTCCGGCGCGGTTGATCGCCTCACGGATGCTGGCGAGGTCCGCCATGACCGGCACGATCTTCACTGCGGGATGGCCCATGGAAAGCCACTCGTCTTCAAAGGCATAGCAGTCCGTGCTCTCGCTCAGCATGAAGACCACATGCTTGCCGATGAAGAGCGGATAGACGTTGTGGCGCTCCAGCAGCGGGATGGGGAAGAAGCTCTGGCGCGGTGCCTCCGACGCGCTGTAAACATAGTCCCGGCAGCCGCTGACGAGATGATGCAGGGCGACGCCCAAATTCCGCTGCACCACGTTGAAATGGGTGATGCCGAGGTCTTCCGACTTGCCTTTCTGGTCCTCGTAGAAGCCTGTGAGCTTGGTGATGTCCGCCGGCTCGTAGGGGTATTTTTCGAGCAGCCACTTGAAGCTGCCCTCGAGGCCGAGGTCCTTGAAGACGGGAGGCTGGAGCTGCTCGATCGCGTTGGACTGGGAGATCGGCATCTGGCCGAAACGCTTCACCAGGTCCTGCAGCGTGTTCTTGTACTGATCCTGGGTGATCAGCACCCGGATGGTCAGGAAGGGAGGAACGCCCCACAGGTCGCCGGCCTTCGGGTTGTGATGTGCCATGACCAGCAGCGGGCCGATCATCGTCACCGGCAGCCACGGATCTGCCACATAGGGCACGCGGCCGAGCTTGCGCACGGCGCGCTCGGCTTCTGGAGAGCAGCTCTCCCGCAGCAGCGTCACGGGCATCATGCCATACTGCATTGCCAGCCCTTCGACGGAGATGATCGAGGTCAGCTTGGCCTGGATATTCGCGTCAGGCGGATTACTCGCAGCGCCAAATGATTTTGGCGTTTGAGTGACCGGAATCTGGAGGGTGGCAGGCATGGCACGGGTAAAAGGCGGGCGGCGGGGGAATCAGCGGCCGGCCATTTTGAAATTCGGGGGGAAGTCGAAAGGGGAGGTGAAGTCCTTGCCTTCGAAATTCATCAGCATTCCGGTTCCCGGCGTGCCGGGTTTGAGCAGTTGATAGTTCTTGCCTGTCCAGCGGATGCGGTAGTCGGACAGGGAGCTGCTGGCGGCCGGGTTGTAGCGGGGATCAAAATAGGGGGAGCCGACAGTCGCGCGATTCGGGTTCTCATGGCGGTATTGCAGCGTGCGCAGAATCACCAGTTCATCCGCCGTGGCGGTGTTCACTGGATTGAAGAGCAGTTCGTAGTTCTGCTGGGCGAAGCGGTGCAGCCCCTGATTGAGCGTTTCGACCCGCTCCTCCGCGACCGCGTCCTTCGCTCCGCCGAGAAACTGGTTGAACGAACCTACGGTGATCCCCGCCAAGACCCCCATGATGGAGATGACGACCACCAGCTCAGTGACCGAGTAGCCGTAGTAAGACACGCGCGCACAAAAAGTGGAGTGCGTGAAATGTTGCGGAAAACTGGATGCGGGTCGCAGCATGAAAAACTAGTAGAAAATATTTCCTGTCGGCCCTCTCAGGGCGGCTTTGGTCATGGTCGTGATGCTGTTGGGAAAAGTTACCGTGTAGCCGCTGGGCATGAAGGCGGAGAGCGTGGTTTCCGAGAAACTGAGATAGGGGCGCAGCAGATTGTATTTGGCCTGGTCGCTGCCTGCTGAAGACCACTCCAGTGAGGCCTGGGTGCGCCCGCGGACCTGAATGAAGCTGGCCTGCGCCAGATTGAGCGCCTCGGCGCGCGCGATCGACAGATTGCGCTCACTATCCCCCCGCATCCGGGTGACGGAGGGGATCGCCATGAAGGCGATGATCCCGATGATCGAAACGCAGGCCATCATCTCCACGAGTGAGAAGGCCGAACGCCGCGAACGGGGCACTGGAAGGGAAAAAGTCATGAGCTGGGTCATTCGTTGACGAGATCCACCCTCGGGAAATCCGCACTCTGCCAGGTGGGGAGGGTGAGGTACTGCTTGGCGTTCTCTAGTGCGGCCGTCTTCAGTCGTTCCGTGCCCGTGGTGTAGTCCAAAAAATGATCCGCAGTGGTCTGGTCCAGGAAGCCCACGCGGGCGCTGGGATCCGGGGAGGAGGGATTGGGGACCAGGAGATTGAAGCGGGCAGAGGTCGTTCCCAGGGCGTTGTAGCCTGAGCGGATGTCTTCGAGTCCGCGCACCTGGGCCGTGCTGCCGACCCGGGTCTGGGCCATGACCCACGCCGTCAGGGCACTTTGCACGGCGGCCTGCTGCTGTCGTGACATGACCCGGTGGGCGTCACGCGAAGCGTTCGAAATGGCCGCCACAACGAGGGAAGACATGATTCCGATGATCGCGATCGTGAAAATCGCCTCCACAAAGCTGAATCCGTGTCCACGGATCGATGTCCTCTGCAATCTCATGTCTTTCAGGCGCTGTGTTCGTGGGGTTTCGCAAAAAAACCGCCGGGGAGTCTCCTCCCCGGCGGACGTGGATCGTCCGAAAATCTTGGTCAGACCATAGAACCGGGCGACGTATCAGAGCGGCAATTACGAGCCGGGTTCGTATTGAACCTGCTTGTTGGTGTCGTCCCAGGTGAGGTAGCCGCCCACCTTCGTTTCCTCATCGTCGTCGATGGGGCCAGAGGTGAAGGTCTTGCCCTGGAAGGCGCCGTCAGTCGGGGAAACGCCCGTCTGAGCCTTGTCGAGCAGGTTGGCGGTGGTCCAGCCGGTCGTGTCAACACCAGCAGCGATGGCGGCGTTAAGCACGGAAGCGACGGTCTGGGCGTTGCGCTTGGCGGCAGCGTCACGGGCGCTGTCGTTCAGGTTACCGATGTTTGGGATCGCGATCGCGGCGATGATGCCGATGATGGCGATGACGACGAGCATTTCCACGAGGCTGAAGCCAGCCTTGCGGGAGGTGTTGAGCTTGATGTTTTTCATTGTGTTGTCTGTGTGTTTGGCTGTTGGTGTTGCTTCGAGGCGAGCAGCCCGATTGAGTTGCTCAGCATCGAATTATGGAAGTTATAATTGTTATATGAATCCAGCGCAACATTAAATTTATAATTTTCACAATTTTCTGACAATTTACCTTCGACTCCATCCTCTATGGTCTGGTTTATAACGATAATTCAAACGTTGCCCCCATGAATTTACCCTTATTTTTCGGCTTTCTGGTGCTGACAGCTTCGCTCTGCGCCCAGAGCGGTCCGGATGGGCTCACGCCGCCTGCCGTCGTTCTCCCCTCAGAGGTCCGCTTCATCGAGCCGGCTGATGTACAGCGCTATCTGGTCGAGCACACGGATACGGTGATTATCGACGTTCGCACGGAGGAGGAGCGCTCAGCCCGGAGCTATGTTCTGAACTCCCTCCATCACGACTACTTCCACGGTCAGAAAACGCTCGATGCCATCTCCCAACTCGACAAGACGAAACCTTGCATCGTGTATTGCGCCATCGGTGGCCGGGCGAAGCGCGTGGCCGTCGCAATGCACGCGATGGGGTTCAAGAACATTCTGCTCCTCAAAGGCGGCTTCGACGCTTGGACCGCCACCGGTCAGCCCATCGCCAAGTGATCGTCTTCAGGCGGCCTGTCACGAACCTCCGCCTCAAGCGCCAGTTTTTCTCCACAGCGCATCACTTTGAAGGGCTGGTTCAGGCGCTCGCAGGCACGGATGAACTCCTCGGGTGTTTCCGTGTTGAATTCGAACATGTCGTAGTGGCAGGGGACGACGAGGCGCACGTTTCCGGCCTTTGCCAAGGCCGCGGCCTCTGTTCCGTTGAGATTGCCGGCCACGCGGCGCTCAGGCCGGTTGCCGTTGATCGGCAGGAAGGCGATGTCGCAGCGGTTTTCCCGCAGGACTTTGACGATGTCGTCATGCCAGAGGGTGTCGCCGCTGTGGTAGATCGTAAACGGACCGCATTTCACGAGAAATCCCGTGCAGTGGCAGTCGCCCCATTCGTTGCGCAGGACTTCGTTGTGCTTCGCCACGACGCCGTGCAACTCCCAGGCGTCCTCATGGTAGGAATCATGATCGCCGATGGGGCAAAGATTGACATGAGCCTTTTCTCCCAGCCGCTTTTCCGCCTCGTCGGTGATCGAATGCGGCAGATAAAGACGAAAACCGGGGTTGGAGGCTGCCAACGGTGCGAGCGTCTCGCCGTCCAAGTGGTCCGTGTGTACATGACTGGCGGTGACGCGCGTGATGCCGGTGAGGCGGGCCGGATCGATGCAGCGCTCAGTCATTCGCACATGAGGCTTGTCGGTGTGGGCGTATTTATTCGTCAGGGAGTCGGAAAGTAGGGGTCAAACAGCAGCCTCTCCCCGGCCCACTGCACTAGAAACCCGCTCTGGCCCAGCCACCACACATGCAGCGTGTCGTCAGAATTCGAAGCGGCGGCCATGTCCGCCAGCAGGACGTCGTCCTTTTGAATCGCAGCGATCATCCGCTCAGGCTCCGAATTGAATTTGGGCGATTTTTTCCGCCATGTCGTGACTGGCGCAGAAAACCAGCTCCGCCGCCGCCGCCCGCGAGAGCCGCGCCCGCAGCGCCACCACGCGTCCCATGCTTTCGCCGTCCACATAGGCTTGGACGGGGCGGTTGTGGGGGGAGAGGCTGCGAATTTCCACCGTGGTGTCCGGAGAAAGCAGGGCGCTGCGCCAGTGCGCCGGTTCCAACACGTTCGAGCCCACCAGCAGCCACGCGGGGGTGTCGGCCAGCAGTGGGGGGGCGCCCATGCTGCGTGCGTAGGCGGTGGAGCCGGCCGCCGTGGCCACGAGGGCGCCGTCGCTGACCAGTTTCGGGATGCGCCGGACGTTGTTCACCGTCACCTCAAGCCAGGCGCTCTGGCTGGTGGCGCGTTCGATCCATGCGTCGTTGAATCCGTGCGCGGTTTTTGTCTGGCCGTTCTCGTCTTCGAATTCGAGGAAGAGCATCGGCAACTGACGGAAAATGACATCCCCGGGCGGGAAATCCGCGACGCTGACCTGTTCCGGCGCGTTGAGCAGGAAGCCCAGATGTCCGGCGTTGATCCCGAAGAAAGGCAGCCTCGAACGCCAATGCTCGCGGATGCTGCGCAGCATCGCGCCGTCCCCGCCGACGACGCTGATGAAGTCGGCGTCGCAGGCTGCGACATTCTTGCCGGTCAGCGGTTCGCTCAGTTCCCGCACCTTCTCGATCTCCGCGTTCGCCTGGAGGAAAAACTTTGCGTCCTGCAGCGTCCCGCGCGCCCAGTTTCCAGGCACCGGTGCCCGGTAGAGTCCGTAGCGCTCGATGTAGGCCTGTGCCCTGGGATGCAGCAGTTGTTCCACGCTTTTGCCGCTGCTGAGGCGCTCGCGGATCAGCGTGCTCGAACCGTCAATGACCAGGTCGATTTCGCGGGAATGCGGAGGCAGGTCCCGCGTGTCGATCTGGTAACCGGGCCGGCGCAGGATGGCGAAATTTGCCCGAGCCCACAGATCCTCGCCGCGCTGCCAGGTCTTTTGGATCAGGGATTCGCCTCTTCCGCCGCCTTCGATTAGATCCGTTCCCACCACATGCCAGATTTCACCCTCCGCTTCGAAGCGTGACTGCAGTTCGTGGTTTCTGGTGAAGGTCTCCTGCTCGAAATCGCTCAAATCGACCGAGATCTTCGGCATGCCGCCGAACACGATGTCCGCCAGCGCGGCGCGATAGACCGATGGCACGCTGCCCGTCAGCGGCTTGTCAGGACGCGGTCCGCAGGGGATCACCCGCACCTCGTCAAACACCTCCGAGAGGCGCCGTGCGATCGCCGCATGATGCACCCCGGGTGGATTGAAACTGCCTCCAAAAATCGCGATGCTTCTCGGCATGCGTTCATCCTGCCAGTGCTCGGCGGCTCTGCAACTGTCAAGGCGTCCCGGCTTCATGCCGGTACTGATGTGAAGGGGCGGGGGAGGCGTGGCGAAAGACTGCCGTTGAGTCTCCGCGATTCCGGCGCATCAATGCCAGCCTCCGACCGAACCTGTTCATGCATTACCTCTCCACACGCGGCCAGACGAAGCCGCACACGTTTTCTGAAGCCGTTGAAGCCGGGCTGGCGCCGGATGGCGGGCTGTTTTTGCCGGAAACCCTTCCCGACATCTCCGACCTCCTGCCCGCATGGTCAAAGCTGGACTATCCGCAGTTGGCGGCGGAGTTTTTCACGCTCTTTGCACCGGAAATCGGCAACGCGGAGTGGCATCAGCTCACAGCGGAGGCCTACCGCCGCTTTGATTCCCCCGAGGTGGCCCCTCTGAAGAAGATCAGCGCTAAAACCTACGTCCTGGAGCTCTTTCACGGCCCGACCCTCGCTTTCAAAGACTTCGCCCTGCAACTCCTCGGTCTGCTCTACAAGCGTCAGGTGGAACGCACAGGCAAGCACCTGGCCGTGCTCGGTGCGACTTCGGGAGACACCGGATCGGCCGCGATTCACGGCTGCCTCGGTCGTGACGGCATCACGATTTTCATCCTGTATCCCGACGGACGCGTGGCGCCGCTGCAGGAGCGACAGATGGCCTGCACCGGTGCTGAAAACGTCTTCGCCATTCCCGTTCCCGGCACCTTCGACGACGCCCAGCGGGTGGTGAAGGACACGTTCGGCGACGCCGCATTCGCGGGGGCTGTGAATCTCTCGGCCGTGAACTCCATCAACATCGCCCGCGTGCTGGCGCAGTGTGTCTATTACATCTGGGCCAGCCTCAGGCTGCCGGATGAGGTCCGCGCCACGGTCGAGTACGTCGTTCCTACCGGAAACTTCGGCAATGTGCTAGCCGGCTGGCTGGCGCAGCGGATGGGCATGCCCGCAGGCGGTTTCCGTGTGGCGACGAACCGCAACGACATCCTGCACCGCTTCTTCACCAGCGGCGAGTACCGTCAGGGTGACGTGCATCCGAGTCACGCCCCCAGCATGGACATTCAGGCCGCTTCGAACTTCGAGCGTTTCCTCTATTACCTCCTGGATGAAAACCCGGAACGCGTCCGCGAGGTGATGGGGAAGATCAAATCCGGAGAATCGCTGCAAATCTCCCTGCCGCAGACCCGCATGCGCTCCACGCGCATGGATGACGATGAGATCGAGCGAACGATCGCAAAGGTTTGGAGCGATTCGGGCTATGTGATCGACCCGCACACGGCCTGCGCCTTTGCCGGAATGGCCGCTGATCGAGTGAGCGTCGTGCTGGCCACCGCCAGCCCGGCCAAGTTTCCGGACGTCGTCGCGCGGGCCACCGGGAGCGAGCCCACGCATCCCTCCCTCGAAGTGCTGAAGTCGCTGCCGCTGCAAACCTGGCCGCTCGCCGCCGACGTTGAAGCCGTGAAGTCGTTCATCCGGGAGAAAACACCGGGGAAAAGCGGTGCTTGACGGCTGCGGCTGCCACCGGGTAAATCAAAATCGAACATCATGAGTGCATCCGTCATCACCAACTGGATCGATCCATCGCCGTTTTTGACCAAGGGCACGGACGTCCCGGAGGGAGTCATGCTGCAGATCGGAGACATGTATGTCTGGGGGCTGCTGGGCCTTGCCCCCCTCCTCGTGATTTCGGCGCTCGTCCTCATTCGGAAGATGTATGTACGCGTGGAGTTCTTTGCCCTGGAGTTTGGCCGCGGAGGATTCTGGGGGCGGGTCAAGGCCATCAGCCACATCATCGCCCTGGGCTTCGTCATGATTGTGATCGGCGGTGCGGCAGGCTGGCTCGGCTGGCAGGCGCAGGGTTATTCCGTCACGCTCTCGGCGGAGGGAGTGACCCAGGTTTTCCAGGGAGAAACGCTGAAATACGGCTGGGATGAGCTGACCGATGCCCCGACTCACATTCGCTCCACCGAGTTCGGCATCACGTTCGCAAAAGGCGGCTCGCGCTGCCGCGTCCTTTTTCGTCAGCAGTACATCGGCGAAAAGCTTCAGGACAAGGCCATCGCCATCGCAGAGAACGCCGTGAGCATCGCAAGACTGCGGCGTTAAGGAGGTTTATCTGGTCATCTGCCAGCAACCATGGCATGCGCGGAGACTCGGCGAATCCCAGGTCGTGGAATTTCACCATTGGCCGCTCCGCTTTTTCACCTATGCATGCCACATGAATCGCAGAAATCTCCTCCGTGCTCTTGCCTCCACCTCCCTCCTGCCTGCTATCAACGCGAAGGCGGGTCAGTTCACCGGCAAGATCCACAAGTCCCTGAAGTGGAGCATGGCTCAGAAGGCGGCGGAAGGAATGTCCTTGACCGATGCCTTCAAAAAGTTGCGCTCTTGCGGCTACGAAGGCGTCGAGCCGAGTCTCCTGGGGCATGTCACCATGGAGAACGCTCATGAATGGGTCGCCGCCAGCGAGGCGAGCGGTTTGATCATCGATGGCACGGTCGGTGGTCGCAGCGAGGGACTCGAAGCCGGCGTTGATCTGACAAAGAAGCTGGGCGCCGAGTCCATGCTCCTTGTTCTCAACTATCCGGCGGAGCAGTCGCTCCAAAAGACTTGGACCGAAGCGGTGGCGCGAATGAAGGATGCCGCCGCCCACGCGGAGAGGCAGCGCATCAAGGTGCTCATAGAAAACGTCTGGAACACCTTCCTCATCAGCGCCTTCGACATGGCGCGCTTCATTGACGAGGTCGGCAGCCCGTGGGTCCAGGTCCACTTCGACATCGGCAACATGATGCGCTGGGGCGTCGCCGAGCACTGGGCGGAGGTTCTCGGCAAACGCAGCCAGAAGCTGGATGTGAAGGAGTACGATCTGACCAAGGCCTCCAACGAAGGCATGCGCAAAGCCTTCGACACGCCCCTCGGTGAGGGCAGCATCAACTGGCCCGCTGTTCGGGAGGAACTTGCGGTCATCGACTACACCGGCTGGGCGGCGGCGGAAGTGAAGGCGGGCGACTGGGACTACCTGGCCGATGTTTCGAAGCGCATGGACAAGGTGCTCGACCTCTGATCAGGCGGACACTTCCACGACACTGCCTGACTGTTTCGCCGATGCCAGGCAGGCATCCAGCACACGCTGGGTCAGCAGGCTGATCTGCGGCCAGTGCGGATCAAGATGCCGCGAAAGCACGAGTCTCGAAAAGGTTTCAAACATGGCCGATTCCTGCGAACCGGGCGCGTTGTTGCTCGGCTCAGCCAGCGTTTCCACTGTTTCGCCTTCGTGCATGTTCGCCTGACAGGCGTCGATGACGAACTCTGATCGCGTCACGCTGAAGCGCGTCCGCGCACCGGCGTGCGGCAGAACGAAGTCCGGCACGCGCAGCAGTCCGCCGCTGCCGCTCACCATTGCCCACTGGGCGTGCGCGGCAGTGAAGGAGCAATAAAACGATGCGCTCGCTCCATCGGCAAAAGTCAGCGTGCCGGAAAACTCAAGTGGCACGCGCGGAGTGTCCGCGCCCTGTCTCGTCTCCGCATGGATGCGTCCGGTGACGTGCGTCGGCACGGCATACTTCATCGCCCATAGTGTGAAGCGCAGGCAGTACCAGCCGAGATCCCCCAGGCAGCCGAGTGGCTCCAGTGCTCCGTGGGCGCGAATATTGGTTCGCTGGAATTCATCGTCGCTCATGAAACTGAACTGTGTGGCGATGTGGCGGATGCGGCCCAGGTCGTTATCCAACACCTCGCGGAGCCGTTTTAACCGCCTGCCGTGCATGAACATCACGCCGTCCATAAACTGAACGCCGTGCCTCTCGCACGCCGCGATGATTTCCGCGACATCCCGGGCCTCGCAGCCCACCGGTTTTTCCACCAGCACATGCTTTCCCGCCGCCGCCGCCCGCAGCACCCATTCCTTACGCACGCCGGTAGGCAGCGGGATATAGACGGCATCGATGTCCGCTCGCGCCAGCAGCGCGTCGTAACTGTCCATTGCTTCAGGCTCCACCGGGTGCGGCGCGCTCGCCTGGCACTCCGTGATGAAAGCCTTAGCGCGTCGCAGGTCACGGCTCGCCACGGCGACAAGGGCTGCGTTTTCCGCATCGCGGATAGCCTGCCAGTTTTTATGCGCGATGAAAGCAGCCCCGAGAATGCCCCAGCGGCAGGTGTTGGTCGTGTCCATGACCGAAAACTAGAGCGCAGCCGGAACGGTGCAAGACCGCCGCTTCACTCCTTCACCCGCTCGATCTCAGCGCCGAGGCCGGCCAGCTTGTCGTCGAGATGCTCGTAACCGCGGTCGATGTGGTAGAGGCGGTTGATCTCCGTCTTTCCTTCGGCGACGAGGCCGGCGAGCACGAGGGCCGCCGATGCACGCAGGTCCGAGGCCATTACCGGAGCGCCCTTCATCGGCGAGCCGCCGCGGATGCGCGCCGTGGCACCCTGCAGGTCGATGTTGGCGCCCATCCGCTTCATTTCCGCACAGTGCATGAAACGCTGTGGGAAAATGGTCTCCGTGATCGTGCTCGTGTCGTCGATGACACCGGCGAGGGCGCAGAACTGCGCCTGCATGTCCGTGGGGAAACCGGGATAGCAGAGCGTGGTGAGGTCAAAGCCCTTGGCTTTCGGGTTCGGATGGATGGTGATGCTGTCTTTGGTGATCTCCATCGGGAAGCCGCATTGCTTCAGGCAGTCCGTCACGGCCTTCATGTGCTGCGGCATCACGCGCTTCAATGTGACGCCATCACCCAGCATGGCACCTGCCACCAGGAACGTGCCCGCCTCGATCCGGTCGGGAATCACGACGTGCTCGGCACCGTGGAGTTCCTTCACCCCTTCGATGGTGATTTTGTTCGTGCCTGCGCCTTCGATTTTCGCGCCCATCTTGATGAGAAAGTTCGCCAGATCTTCCACCTCCGGCTCGGCGGCGGCGCCTTCGATGATGGTGGTGCCTTTGGCCAGCACGGCGGCCATCATCACATTGTCGGTGCCGAGCACGGTTGAGCCGTGCTTGCCCATGAGATTCATCTGGCCACCCTTGAAGCCCTTCTTCGCATTCACAAAGATGTCACCGCCGTCCACGGTGATCTGCGCCCCGAGTGCTTCGAGGCCCTTGAGATGCAGATCGACCGGGCGATCACCTATGACACAGCCGCCTGGAAGGGAGACCTTGCACTTCTTCAAGCGCCCCGTCAGCGGCCCGAGCACGCAAATGGAGGCGCGCATCTTCCTCACGAGGTCGTAGGGCGCCACGGACTTGATCTTCTCCGCCTTCACCACCACCACGCCGCTGGCGCGTTCCACCTCTGCGCCCAGTTCACCCAGGATTCGCACCATGTAATTCGTATCGCTCAGGTCCGGCACGCGGCGGATGGTACAGGTGTCCTTCGTCAGCAGAGTGGCCGCGAGGATGGGGAGCGATGAGTTTTTCGAGCCGCTGATATTGACGCGGCCTTTGAGCGGTCGCCCCCCGTGAACGATGAGTTTTTCCATGTGTTTGCTTTGTGCTGCGTTTTACCGCCGGGGCAAGCGCTAGTTGGGCCTTTGACACCTGAATCTGAACCGGAAAAGATTTCCCTTGCCAGATAGGATTACATGCGTAATCCGTGGATCACATTTGTAATCCTAAGCATGGCACGCCGCACACCAGCTCCTCCCGCCCCGAAGATTTCCGATGCCGAATGGACCGTCATGAAGGTGCTCTGGGATCGCGGCACCAGCACGCTCGCCGAAGTGGTGAAGGAACTCGAAGGCCGCCTGCACTGGAAGCCGCGCACGGTGCAGAGCCTCATCCGCCGCCTCGCCGACAAAGGCGCGCTCGCCGTCGAGGCCGTGGGGCGTGAGTTCCGCTACTCGCCCGCAGTCGAACAGGACCAGTGTCAGCACGAGGAAAGCCGCAGCTTCCTGGATCGTGTCTTCAACGGCCGTCTAACGCCGTTCGTTGCCGGATTGATGGAGCGTGAAGACGTTTCGCAAGACGACCTCGCCGCACTTCGTGAAGTGCTCGCCCAGGCCGAAAAGAAACTGAAAAAGTAAATCGCCATGAACTCCGACGCCCTCCTCCACTGGCTTCTGCGCACCTCGCTGGAGGCCAGCATCCTCATTCTCGCCGTTCTCGGTCTGCGTCTGATGCTCGGCATGCGTTTAAGTCCCGCCTGGCGCATCGGTCTGTGGATGCTGGTCGGAGTGAAGCTCATGCTCCCCGCCTTCATCCCGGCAGGCTTCGGCCTCGGCGCGTTGTTCCCACGGAGCGCGAGTATGGCGAATGCCTACCCGCCTGATCTCCCCAAGGCAGAGCAGTTCACAAACCCCGCCATCACACCCACCGCCCCCGTAGAAATGGCGAGTGGCCTGCCGACACATTCGCGCTCCACCATCTCGATTCCTCAATTCCTTCTCGACGTGTGGCTTGTCGGAGTCATCGCCATCGTTGGCGTCGCCATCATTCGCCAGACACGTTTTAACCGCGCCCTTCGCCGCCGTCCGCGTGCCACCGCTCCTGTGCTTCGTGCGCTCGTCGCCAGCCTTGCTCATAAAGCGGGCCTCAAGCAAGCCGTCAGCATCGTCCTCATGCCGTCTGGCACCACGCCCGCGATGGTCGGCATCCGCCAGCCGAAACTGCTGCTGCCGGAGGATTGGGAAACACGCTTCGACGAACGCAGTCTGCGTCATGTCATGCTGCATGAGCTGCTGCACGTGAAGCAGCACGATCTCCTCTGGAACTGGGCCGCCATCGCCGTGCAGGCGCTGCATTGGTTCAATCCGCTCGTCTGGTTCGTCGTCAGCCGCTTCCAGGCCGATCGCGAGCTGCGCTGTGATGCTGGTGCTCTGGAGCTTCTCGCACCATCCGAGCGGCTCGACTACGGGCACACACTGCTGCGCATCCAGGAAACCTTCTTCGCACCACCGGCCATTGCAGGGTTGGCTCCATGTGTGCGCAACCATCCCACCCTGCGCCAACGCATCCTCATGATCGCCACCCCAACCACCCGCCAGCCCGTGCTCCACACGCTGCTCGTCATCACCCTCAGCGTCCTCGTCTGCTACTCGTTCACGACCGCCCGTGCGGCTGAAAAAGAAGTCCCGCCAAAGGTGCGCGGTGGCGAAACTCCGCGCAGTGCTGAAACCGGCAAACCCGCCACCGGCAAACCCGCCACCGGCAAACCCGCCACCGGCGAACGCGAAGGCGGCGAAAGAAAAACCGGCATGCGCGAAGGTGACGGCGCTGCCCGCC
Source organism: uncultured Prosthecobacter sp. (assembly GCA_964452755.1). Classification (GTDB taxonomy): domain Bacteria; phylum Verrucomicrobiota; class Verrucomicrobiia; order Verrucomicrobiales; family Verrucomicrobiaceae; genus Prosthecobacter. The sequence continues at coordinate 32,237 of CAYVQY010000014.1, forward strand.
GATCTGTCGAAGGCGAAGGTGGCGCACGGAAATCCGCCGAGCGCGAAGGTGATGGCGCCCGCAAAACCGGCGAACGTGATGGCGACAAACCTCGCACCGGATCACGCGATGGCGAAGGCACCAAGAAGCCTGGTATGGGCGATGGCGAGAGAGCAGGCAAAACGGGTGCTCGTGATGGTGACAGACCCCGCACCGGCGAGCGCGAAGGAGACCGTCCGCGCACCGGAACTCGCGAGGGCGATGGCGCTCGCAAGACCGGCGCACGCGATGGCGACCGCGCCACATCCTCCGGCGAAACCATCACCATGCACGTGCCCGCCAGCGGCGACGCCATCCTCATCAACGGGGAAGAGCGCCCCATTAGCGGACTCCGTGGATATCTCAAAGATTTCCTCCCTGAGCATCCTGGAGCCAAAGTCGTCGTCTCTGGCGATCCCGACACCCCGCTCAAGTCCCTCCATCAAATCATCGACGCCGTGCGTGACAACGGGAACAAGAATGTGGGGATCAAGTCGGAGTAATCAAACCTCATCTCGCTAGTCAGTCGTCGTCAGTGCACCCATGAAGTGGCGCTGACGGCCAATGACGAAGCCCGAATTCTGAATGAGGAGTGAAATCCGAATGACGAATCGAACCCTTCAACAGCCTCGCCATGTCTTGTTCGTCATTCGCGCTTCGTCATTCCTTCGTCATTCTGATTTCGGTCCTCGTCATTCCGCCGCTCGCCGGAGCCGAGACACCCGCCGAAGTCTCCGCAGCGGCGGTCAAAGCCGTCAGCTTCTACCACTCCCACGCGGCGTCCCACGGCGGCTATGTTTACCGCTACAGTGCAGACTTCACGCTGCGTGAAGCGGAAGGCATCCCCGGACCTGACACGATCTGGATTCAGCCACCGGGCACACCGGCGGTCGGCATGGCGATGCTGGATGCTTATGAGGCCACGAAGGATGAAAAGTGTCTCCAAGCCGCCGTGGAGGCGGCGAAGGCGGTTTCGCGCACGCAATTGGCCTCAGGCGGCTGGGATTACTCGGGACATTTCGATGCGAAGAGCCGCTCGAAATGGCTGTATCGCCGCGATCTCGACGGCAAACTCATCGAACGGAAAGAAATCCCGCAGACCGAGGGAGGCTGGCACATCTGGCGGCAACGCGACAACAAAGACACGAACGGCTCCACCTTCGACGACGATGTCTCGCAAGCGGCCACGCGTCTGCTCGTGCGCGTCGATCATGCGCTCGGCGGCAAGGACGCGGAGATCAAAGAGGCCGCCGATTACGCCCTGGAGGCCATCATCCGCACGCAGTATCCGGCAGGCGGTTGGAGCGCAGGCTTTGACACCTGGCCTGCCTCGCCACCACCTGCGGACAAATATCCCGTCAAACCCGCCAGCTATCCCGCCGACTGGCCGCGCAAGTGGCCGAAGGACTTCACCGGCTGCTACGTCCTCAACGACAACACGCACGCCACGTTGATGGACACGCTCCTGCTCGCCTGGCGGCTGCGTGGTGATCAAAAGTATCTCGATGCCGCCAAACGTGGCGGCGATTTCCTCATCACCGCGCAGATGCCCGATCCCCAGCCCGCCTGGGCGCAGCAATACGATACCGACATGCATCCTGCCTGGAGCCGCCAGTTTGAACCCAGCGCCCTCTGCGGCCGTGAATCACAGTCCGCCATGTGGGCGCTGCTGAAACTCACCGCAGCCACGGGCGACAAAAAATACCTCGCCTTGCTGCCGCGTGCCTTGGCCTACCTGCGCCAATCGCTGCTGCCCGACGGCCGCATCGCCCGCTACTACGAGCTGCAAACCAACAAGCCGCTCTATTTCGAGCGCGGCGAAGGCGGCAGGGGCTTTGAACTGACCTACTCCGACAAAAAAGCCTCCTCCAACTACGGCTGGAAATGGGACAGCGAACTCGACGCTATCGAAGCCATCGGTCGCAAACTTGGCAGGGGCGAGGCCGTCATCTTCCCCCGAGTCGAAAAAGAGCGCTGGTCCTCACCGCCCACCGACGCCGACATCGCCACCATCCTCAGCGAACAAAAACCCGACGGCTTCTGGATCGCCACCGACACTGAACGCGGCTGGATGCGTGACGCCGAAGGCAAGAAGACGTCACCCGCAGGCGGCGTGATCCACAGCCTGGACTTCATCGAAAACGTGAAGGCGCTGAGTGCGTGGCTGAAAGTTAAAGGAGGCGCGAAATGAGCGCGCCTTGGACATCTTTGCCGCAGAGCGGCATGGCTACAGGGAAACGAATCAGCGTGCTGTTAGTTCTGACTGTTTGTTTCTCTTCTCAAGCCGCTGAGGAATACGAAAACCCCACGCCCTGGTCCTACCAGCGCCTGATGCGGCCGACGGTTCCGCAGGTGCGCGATGCCGCGTGGCCTAAAGACGACATCGACCGCTTCATCCTTGCTCGTTTGGAGAAGGAAAGCCTGCATCCCATCGGCGATGCCTCGCGTCACACACTGATCCGCCGTGCATCCTTCGACCTGCGCGGCCTACCGCCTACGCAGGAGGAAATTGACCGTTTTGTGCGTGACGCCGCGCCGGATGACGCCGCCTTTGCCAAAGTCGTCGATGCCTTTCTCGAATCCGATCGCTTCGGCGAGCGCTGGGCGCGGCACTGGCTCGATGTGGTGCGCTACGCGGACAGCGTGGGCCGCGTCTGGAATGCTCCGTTCCTCTATGCCGCGCGTTATCGCGACTGGGTGATCGATTCCTTCAACACCGACAAGCCCTACAATCGCTTCGTCGCCGAGCAGATCGCCGGAGATCTGCTTCCCGCGAAAACGGTGCTGCAACGTCGCGATCAAATCGTCGGCACCGGCATGCTGGCACTCGGCAGTGTGAACGTTCAAGAAGGCAGCTATGAGCAGTTCGTGCTCGACCGTGTCGATGACCAGATCGATGTCGTCTCGCGCGCCTTCCTTGGCCTCACACTCGCCTGCGCCCGTTGCCACGATCACAAAACAGAGCCGGTGAGCCAAAAGGACTACTATGCGCTGGCCGGCATCTTTTACAGCAGCCGCACGCTGAGCGGCACGCCGAACCGCAGCGAGCCGTTCGGCGGTGGATACGTCAGCCCGGAGGCGCTGGTCGATCTGCCCACGACGCTCGATGAGGCAATCGGCCCTCCTCAGCAACTGCCGACTGGACTGCATTCGATGGACGACCTGCGCGGACTCGGCAATCCGAAGGAAACCATCCGCTATGACAGCGATCCGCACTTCTGCATGGGCGTCATCGACGACGAGGTTCGCGACTGCGAACTCGCGGTCGGCGGTGATCCTTATGAGCGAGAGGACGCGCCTCATCGCGGCGCGATGAGGATGCCCGCGCTGCCGCCGCTGCCAAAGATTCCGGCAAACTCCTCTGGCCGTCTCGAACTAGCGCAATGGATGACGCAGAACACGCATCCGCTCACTTCCCGCGTGATGGTGAACCGCATCTGGCAGCATCTGTTCGGGGAAGGCATCGTCAGGACTGCGGATGACTTCGGCATCACAGGCAGCGACCCCACGCATCCCGAGCTGCTCGACCATCTCGCCATTCGTTTTGTCACGAATGGCTGGAGCATCAAAAAAATGATCCGTGAGATGATGCTCAGCCGCACCTACCGCCTCGCCAGCACCGGCAATCCCGAACATCCCGACGCGGGCAACAAGCTACGCTGGCGGCAGTCACCGCGTCGCCTCGAACTTGAGCCTCTGCGCGACACGCTGCTGCACCTCGCCGGCAGGCTCACCTTTGACCGCCCCGAAGGCATCCAGATCGCCGGCACCGGTGGCAAAGGCCGTCATGGCGTCACGCGCAGCCTTCTGAGTGTCGAGGACAACTACCGCACGATCTATCTGCCCGTCATTCGCGACAACACGCCCGAACTTTTCAGCACCTTCGACTTCCCCGGCCCTACGCAGATCAAAGGCCAGCGCGATGTGACGACCGTGGCCCCTCAGGCACTGTTTTTCATGAACAACCCGCTTGTTGAAGAACTCTCCGCTGAGATCGCGAACAAATCCGGCAAGGATGTGAAGGCCATTTACCAGCTCGTTTTGGGTCGCCAGCCGACATCCGAAGAAATGGCCGACGCGAGAGATTTGGACGACCAAACGCTCGTTCAGGCTCTCCTGGGCACAGCGGAGTTTCGGTACGTCTTTTGAACTCAATCCTTGGTAAAATGATGCCATGACCACCCGCCGCTCCATCCTTCAAACCTCCAGCACCGGATTCGGCTGGCTGGCTTTTAATGCGCTGCATCAGCAGTGGGCATCGGCTGCAGCTCCGCCGAAGACGATCAATCCATTGGCTCCAAAACCTCCGCACTTCGCACCGAAGGCTAAACGAGTGATCTTCATGTTCATGCAGGGCGGGCCGAGCCACCTGGACACGTTTGATTACAAGCCGGAGCTGGCGAAAGCCGAAGCGCAGAAGGTGTCGAAGTACATGGGTTCGGTGTTCGATTTCAAACCACGCGGCAAGAGCGGGATCATGATTTCCGACGCGTTTCCCGAACTGGCGAAGCACGCGGACGATCTCTGCCTCCTCAACGGCATGCAAACTCGTACAAACGCGCATCAGATGGCCACCGTAGCGCTGCACATCGGCAGCGAGACCTTTGTGCGGCCTTCGATGGGCGCGTGGATCGTGTATGGCCTCGGCACCGAGGCGGAGGACCTGCCCGGCTTTGTCACCATCAATCCGGCTGCCGACAACGGCGGCGCGATGAACTACGGCTCGGCGTTTCTTCCCGCCACGTTTCAAGGCACCCGTCTCAGCAGTGGCGGCGGCGGCGTGCCCGACCTCTACAACGAACGCCTCAGCGACGCGCAGCAGCGCAAGCAGATCGAGTTCATCCAAAAGGCAAACCAAAGGCTCCTGAGTGGCGATCCCGGCAATCCGGAGATCGAAGGCATCATCCAGTCCTATGAACTCGCCTACAAGATGCAGACCTCCGTGCCCGACGTGCTCGATCTGGACAAGGAACCGCAGCACATCCGCGATCTCTACGGCCTCGACGATGGAGAAACCGAACGATTCGGCACGCAATGCCTGATGGCGCGGCGCATGGCGGAAAAAGGCGTGCGCTTCATCCAGCTCACCTCCGGCGGTTGGGATCATCACAACAACCTGCGCGAAGGTCTGGGCCGTCAATGCACGTCCATCGACAAACCCATTGCCGGACTGATCGCCGACCTGAAGCAGCGCGACATGCTCAAGGACACGCTCATCCTCTGGGGCGGCGAATTCGGCCGTGGCAGCGGCTACGACAACGAATCCTACAACGGTCGCGGCCACAACGGTGGCGGCTACACGATGTGGATGGCCGGTGGCGGCGTGAAAGGCGGCTTCACCTACGGCAGCACCAACGAGATGGGCAACACCGCCGAAACTGGCATCATCACCACGCATGACCTTCACGCAACGGTGCTGCATCTGCTCGGCATCAACCACGAGAGGTTGACCTATCGTTACGCGGGAAGAAATTTCCGCCTCACTGACGTGCATGGTGAGGTTGCGAAGGACATCTTGGCTTGAAACGAGCGCGGAAGCGTCTTGAAATGCGCCGGTCCTCAGGTGCTTTCAAATGTCGCCATGCCTGCGAAAAGCTCCAGGACGCTGTCGCGACAAATGGAAACTATCTTCCAACCGCACGCTTCAGCAGATTCGCCGTGATGCGCTGTACGCGTTTGTCCGTGCCGTGCGGACGTGAGTAATGGCTCCACACCGGCATGTGACCCGGCGGTTTACTCAAGCCCTGCGCCCACCAGATGGTGGAGGCGTTGAAGATGAAATTGCTCTTTGGACCATCGAAGATCACCGCCTGCCACTGCTGTGGATTACTTCCGCCCTGCCAGCAGGTGCCGCCTGCGACAATCTCGAGGCCAGGCAGATCCTTGGGCGGGTCACCGTGGTATTCCCATCCGATCATGCCGGGAATCGAATCGCCCTTCTTCATTCCCGTGCCTTCGAAGACCCAGTGATCGGGCTCCAGGCAGAACCAGTCACCGCCGCCGTTCACCGGACTGATGTTACGCACGCCCATGAGATAGCCTTCATCCGGTCCACGATGCGGATAGGGTCCGTATTTTTTCTCGCGATTTACCGCGTAGGTGTAGTCACCGCCATACGGCCCGCCTCGGAAGATGCGGCGATTCGGCATGCCATCGGCGTTTGGAGAAAAAGGCGTGACCCAGCACACAGAATTGCCGGAAAGAAAGAGCAGGCTCACGCCTGCATTCCTCATTTTTTCCACACTCTCATACTGGCGGATGTCCCAATACTCATCGTGGCCGATGCTGATGAAGGCTTTGCACTTCAAACCGTGATCCGGGATGATCATGTCGGCATTCGAGCAGTAGGTCACATCGTAGCCCTCCTTCTCCAGCCAGTAGGCGGCGGGAAATTCAAAGCACAGCCACTCACCGCTGCCCACGGACTGCGGGTTCTCGTAAATCTGCGCATACTTCGCATAGGGCCGGTCAAAGCTCACATCCGCCGTCGAACCTTGATTGCCCTTCGGGTCGGTATAGAGCGAATAATCGTCCGGCCAGCGATTGTAGGCCTGCCAGGTGTTGTCGCTGCATTGAAACAAGATGTCCGCCTTCCGGTCGTCGGTGACGATAAAGACGATGTAGCTCTGCCAGTAGGGCTCTAGGTTTGTAGTTCGGCCTTCAGGCCGTTCCGGGGACGGGTTAAAGCCCGCATTACGAGCATCCGGCAATGTCGTCAGCCGTCCGAGATACACACCGCTCACCCAATCTGCAGGGATCGTAAACGATGTGGATTTCTCCCAGCGGCACTCACGCAGCCGCTTCTCGCCGATCTCAGGCACAGGCTGTTCTTTGCCTTCAAACGGGCCGAGAGCCGTCATCAAACGAGCCCCACGCCCGCCATAGTAGCCGGTCCGGAAGACCTCGATTTTGAAATTCGCTGAAGGCTTCGTGCTGACGAAGATGTCGAGCGATTCTCCCGCCCTCACCGACTGCCGCGAGCAGTAGCCTTCGATCACCGGCGAGCGAAAGCCCCCGGTCTTTTCGAGGCGCATACGGGTGAGCTGCCAGTCGAGCGATCCAGGCTTTGCGTTTTCGTCAGTGATCAGGGACATGCGCTGAATACGCACCCTTCAGCGGAAAATGATCAGTAGGTCGCCCTGCCGCCGGACAAATCGAACACAGCTCCGGTCGTGAACGAGCAATCCTCCGAACTCAGCCAAGCCACGAGGGCCGCCGCTTCCTCCTTCTTGCCAAAGCGGTTCATCGGGATCTTCGAAAGCATGTAGTCGATGTGCTGCTGTGTGAGTTGCTTCAGGATGTCCGTCTCGATCACCGCCGGCGTCACCGCGTTCACGATGATGTTGCTGGTGGCGAGTTCCTTGCCGAGCGATTTCGTCAAGGCGACCACGCCCGCCTTTGATGCGCTGTAGTGCGCTGCATTCGGATTGCCTTCCTTGCCCGCGATGGAGGCGATGTTGACGATGCGGCCATAGCCATTCTTGAGCATGTGCGGTACGACGGCATGACAGCAATGGAACGGGCCGTTCAGATTGATCGCCATAACGCGCTGCCATTCAGCCGGATCGGTTTCCCAGGTCTTTGCGTTCGTTCCGGCGATGCCGGCGTTGTTCACGAGGATGTCGATCTTCCCGAAAGCGCCGATGGTGGACGCGGCCCCGGCTTCAACCGAAGACAGGCTCGTCACATCGACCGTGGCGGTGTGAACTTTTCCAAGAGAGGTGAGCTCAGTCTTGGCGGCAGTGAGAGCGTCGGCGTCCATGTCCCATAAGCACACGTTGGCTCCTGATTGAAGCATGCGCTTCGCGATGGCGAGGCCGATACCGCGCGCGCCACCGGTGATGATGGCCACTCTGTCTTTGAGGTCGATTTGATTCATGGTGAATGCGGGCGTGGCTTTTCTGTGAAGACAAAACACGCGACGCTGGCGAAGCGTCGCGTGTTCGTGGAAGTTGGCTTCTGAAAAGCGTTACGCAAAAAGCTCGGTGATGGGCTGTCCCTTGTCGGCGATCGTAAACGGACGCTTGCTGGGGCTGTAAATCACATGGTCGAGGGGCAGGCCGAGAGCGTAGGCGATGGACGCGTTGAAGTCCTGGATACGCACCTTGTTTTCGACGACTTCGCGCCCTTCCTTGTCGGTCTTGCCGTAGGTGTAGCCTCCCTTGACGCCGCCGCCGAACATGACTCCTGAAAAGGCTTTCGGGTAATGGTCGCGGCCTGCGTTCTGATTGATCGTCGGCGTGCGTCCAAATTCGGAGTTGAGAACGATGAGGGTGTCATCAAGCAGACCGCGATTGTAAAGATCGGCGACAAGGCTTGAGAGGGCCTTGTCGAGCGTTTCGCAGCGTTCGGGGACGGCCACAAAATTCGCATTGTGGGTGTCCCAGCCGCCGAGGGAAACTTCGACGAAACGCACGCCGCGCTCGACAAGACGGCGGGCGAGCAGGCAGCCCTGGCCAAAGGCCTCTCTACCGTAAGCGGCGCGGAGCTCGCCTGGCTCTTCATTGAGGTCGAAGGCCTTCAAATCTTCCGACTTCATCATGGCCATCGCGTCATCGTACATGTCGGAATAGGCCTTCACGTTGCGATGAGGGAAGGCCGAGCGGAAATCCTTGTCGAGTTCGTTGGCGAGTTTCATGCGCGCCTGGAATTTGTCCTCGGGAGCATTGTTTTTGATGTTCTTGAGGCCGTTTTCCGGATTGCTGACAAAGAGCGGAGCCTGGGCGGCGGGGAAGAATCCGGCGCCGGGATGGCGGCTGTCGTTGCCGACAAAGACGAAATTTGGGAGGGTGCTGTTGCCGCCGCCCTGAAAGACGTTCAGCCAAGCCCCCATGGCGGGATGGCGGATGGTGCCACGCATCTCGTAGCTGGTGTGCATCATGTAGTTACCCTGCTCGTGGGCACCCTGGGTTGAAGTCAGGGAATTGATGACCGTGGCGTGGTGCATTTGCTGCGCTGTTAGAGGCAGGTACTCCGAAATGCGAACACCGTCGGCACTGGTTTTGATCGGCTTGGTGGGGCCGGCGGTTTCCACGCCCTCCTTCGGATCCCAGGTGTCCATGTGAGACTGACCGCCGCTCATGTAGAGGTAGATGACGTTCTTCGCGGTGGCAGCCTGCTTGAGCTTAGAGGAGCCCTCGAAGGCGGCAAAAGACTTGCTAGTGAGCGAGTTGCCGAGGAGACCAACCCCAAGAAGGGAACTGGCCGTCTTGGCAGCGAAGTCGCGACGGGTGATTTCGCCGGAGCGAAGGAGTGCGGATGCGAGTTCCTGTTTCATGGGTGCGCGTGGTGTTTTGTTGGTTTTGTTGTCTCTTACTGGATAAAAATGAACTGCTGGGTGTTGAGCAGGGAGAAAATGAGGTCTTCCATGGTGTTCAGCCCGTTATCCTGCGCAGCGAGCCAGACTTCCTTCTCACGGGCCGTGGGCTTGCGGGAGAGCGCTGTCATGTAGGCGGCTTCGACCTTGTCGTCAGGATATGCAGCCTTGTTGATGGTGAGCATCAACTGGCTGTATTTGCTCATGATCTGCGGCAGCAGGCTTCCGTTCATCATGGCGAGGGCCTGCGGCACGCTGGCCTCGTCGTTAGCATTTTCGATGGTCTCACGGTCGCTTTGACCGAATTCACGCAGGTAATGTCCGCGGGGAGCAGGGCTTTCAAGTTCGGCCGCACGGAGGTTGAGCTTCGCCATTTGGCTGCGGGCGTTAACGTAGGATTTGCGTTCCTTCTCGGGAATGCCGAAAAACTCGGCCTCCTCCTCGTAGGCGGCGCGAAGCTTCGCTGCGACCGCATCTTTCTCTTCTTTGGTCAGTTCCTTGCGGTCGTACCCCGGGATCACAACCTTTTCGGCTTTCCCGCTGCTAGTCATCATCATCATGTCGCCGCCATTCATCATCATCGGGGCGGAATCATCGTTCTTGGAGGACGTCTTGGTGTTCAATGCAACCGTCTGGAAAGGTTTGCCGGTGACTTTTTCATAGAGTTTCTTTTGGCCGACACCGATGACCTCGCTGAAAGTGACGCGGCGTCCTTCGTTTTGAATCCTGCTGACTTCGCTACGAATGTCCCGGTACTTCTTTTCGAGGGCTTTTGCTTCGGCCATTGCGGCATCTCTGGCGGCCCCCTCGGGCATGATGTCAGCCTTGTCGGCTGCCTCTTTGTAGGCGGCGCGAGCTTCCAGATACAATTTCTGCTGTACTTCGGTGCGGCTGCGGTTGCTACCGTAGATGGTGGCTGCTTTTTTAAGACCCTCGAGAGCTTCTTCAGGTGTGAGGGATTCGATACTGTCGGCAATTTTCTTCGCCTGGAGAATACGCTGTTCCATGGCCTCACGGTTTGCCTCGTTGACCATGTCAGGGCTGGGATTGATCAGGGTGACGAAGGAGTCCCACATCTGCTCGGCGCTCATGCGGCGAAGCAGCGGGCCGGTGAAGTGATAGACATTACCGGGGGCGTGTTCTTCACGGGAAGCCTGAGCCTGGTAGGCCTTGGTGTTGTAGAGCACGCGCATGACGGCCTTCATGTCGTAACCCACATCAACGACGAGTTTTTCGATCTGCTTCTGGGCTTCGGGGATCATCGGCACGCTGGTGTCAAGGATCTCGTCGAGAGGTTCTATGAGGGCGAGTCCAAAGGCCCGCTTCCAAAGGCGGTTGGCGATCACGGTGGTGAATCGCGGATTTTGCGGGGAGGTCATCCAGCGGGCGTAGGCCTGCAACTGGGTTTCTCCGGGCAGGACGTTGCATTCATGGCCCATCATTGCGGCGGGGGCGACGGACGACTTGGGCTTGGCGTCCGCATATTGATAATCGTGAGGAAGACTCGGCAGGCGTTCGCGGGTGCTGACGGAGGTGTAGCGCATGGTGTTGCGCACGTCGGTCATCGCCTCCTGGTAGTTGCGCTGCTCCTTGCGAAGCGCGTCACGCGCCTCGTTGCGCTGCTTGTTCACGACCACCATCTTCTGCTCATACTCCTTCATCTCGAGCTCGTACTTTTTCTGTCCCGCAGCGATTTCCTCCTTCGTCATGCCTCGGGCGGCTTTGAAGCGCTGAGGGCGTGCCGGCTCCTTAATCCTGGCCCTGATCTCGTTCTCCTGCTCCTTCAGGATGTCACGAACTTCGTCCATCGTGCCGCCATAGTAATCCTGGGTTTGAACACCGTATGTGAAAGCGGCCATTTGATAGAACTGCATTTGCGTCCACTTGTCGAAGGGGTGGTTGTGGCACTGGGCGCACTCAATACGGGTTCCAAGGAAGATGCGGGTAGTATTGGCCATGTTGTCCAGTGGCATCCCGCGGTCGCGCATGTAGTAGCCGATGGCGCCATTCTCCCAGGCCTTGCCCTGCGCGGTGATCATCTCGCGGACAAACTGGTCGTAGGGCTTGTTCTCCCGCAGGCTGCCTTTGACGAAGTTCGCATACGCAGCACCCGTGATGCCACCCGTTTGATTGCCGTTCGAGGTAAGGCGAAGCACATCGGCCCAGTAGTTGAAGGCATGTTGAACATAGGCCTCGGATGCGAGGAGTTCGTCGATCAGCTTGGCGCGTTTGTTCTCCTGCTTGGAACTCAGGAATTTTTCCGTCTCCCGAGTGGTGGGGATGCGTCCGATGATATCCAGATAGATCCTGCGAACGAACGTGTTGTCGTCAGAAGCCGGGTTGGCCTTGAGTCCGTTCTTCTTCCAGTCAGCCTGGAGCACGGAGTCGATTTCTGCAGCGGCTTTAGATGTGTCAATCTTCCCGGCAGCCAAAGCGGAGCCAAAGATGCAGGAGACAGCTAAACTCATTAGGGAGATTTTTCTCATGAGGGGACAAACGCCAAGAAATGAGAACTTTTTCACAATGCAAAAAAAATAGTTGACCCAAAATTTACAGCGACCGTTTGGCCGGACGTCTGACAAAAAACAGCCGCAGAATAAATCTGCGGCTGTTATTCAAAATGAGTGACTGCTTATTGAAAGCCTACCGGAGTCGGCGGCGGATCAAAAACAAAAAGCCGGCTGCTGCGATCAGGATCGCACCGCCTGGTTCGGGGATCGGAGCGCAGTCGCCATTCAGGATGACATTGTCCAGGAACAGCGCGTCGCCACTTTGACCGAAGGCATAGAGTTCAACGTGGAATTGGCGACCTGAGGTTTCGAGACCAGTGGGCAGGGGGCTGGAACCAGAGATAAAGGAAAGACTCAGATTGTTCCAGGTTCCCGTGCCGGTCAGACTGACAGGGCCGGAGGTCCGGTGCTGAATCGCGCCGACGGAATCCTCCCAAAAGATGGATGCCTGAATACTGTCCACTGTGGAGGCTCCTGGGCGTTGCCAGTCGAAGCTGACGCCTGCGATTTCAGCAATGGAGTTCGTCCGCACGAAAACGTCGTATGACAGGGTCCTCACAGCCTGACTCAAGTCGGTACGAGTGAGGTCATAATTATAGCTTGAGTCCCAGCCTTCAAAGTAGCGAAACTTGCCGCCGTCCGGACCGCCATAGTGCAGTCCCTGATTCAATGAGTTGAGTGAAAGGTCCGTCGTCCAGACGCATGGCGCACAGTAGGCGGGAACGTTGGAATCCCAGTCTGCATTGAGCGTGTTGAAGTCATACTTGATCAAGACGTTCTCAAACGGGTCGCTTGCAACGAGGTTCGCTGCAAGGCTGAAGCCTCCGCATGCTATGGCAGCAGTGACAATTCTCGCAAGATTCTTTGTTTTGCGTTGCATAATGACGAACCCTTTTGGATTTGAGTCATTATGATCATCCACCAAAACCATTCAATCTTAAATGTGTCATTTTTATCAAATTTATGAATCAATATTGAGATTTAACTTCTCTAAAAAGTAAATCTTCTGTTTGTTCTGTGGCCGATACGGGTTGCAGCGTGATGTGGCCATGGCTTATGACCGGTGCAGCCGCTTTTACTTCGCTGCCATTCCGCCTCGAATTTCCTCAGCATTAGTATGCAGGATTTCGAGTCCGTTGATGACAGACGAGCCTCCGGGGTTGGCCGGTATGAGTTCTAAGACAAGGTTTTCCGTGGCGGGAATATTGGTGAATTCCTCCACCATCGCACCCTTGCGGATCGCGGGATCGAAGGCTTTGAGAACAAGCTTGCCTCCAAGTTTGACATCGAAGACGCGCTGACCTGGCTTGTCGCCTTCAAGGGCCGCGAACATGAGACGAACGGTGTAGGTCGTGGGCGCGGCGTCCTTGGCTTGAACAGGAATGTCCATCCTGGTGAGGCCCTGCAGGCCGCTGGTGAAGATCCAGGGCGTGTCGTGACCGCTAATGGGATGGCTTTCCTCGTTGAGGCTGTAGTCACCGCCGCCTGTGACATACTGCGGTTTGAAGTCGAGTGGCAGGTCGATGCCGGCACGGGAACTGGGGCGCGGATAGCCGAGCCAGAGCTTGCCGTGCGCGTCGCGGCGATCGCCGGGAGCACCGAGATTTAGCGCCATGTGCTGTACCGGCAGGGAGGCGCCGTCGGCGCTGTAAACACCCCAGTTCATGCGGTCTTCCCGTGGTTCAAATACGACTGTGCTGGCGATGGAGAAGAGGCAGACGCAGCCGGCGCTGGCTTCCGGGATCATGACAAGGCCGTTGGCGGGGATCGTGTTGATCCAGCAACCGAGCCGGTGGCCGGCGAAGTGCTCCGTGCCGCTGTCGGCATCGCGATCATAGAACGCGGTGAACTTGGAGCGGAAGAACATCATGTTTGGAGTGGCGGAGATGGCGCCACAGTGATGGCCGGGACGCGCAAACATCCATGCGGACTCCTCGCCCGTGATGGGATGCGTGCGGGTCTTTTGCTTGCCGCTGTAGAGATCGTAGCTCCAAGGTTCGGCGATGATTTCGTTGTCGATGACGATGGGGCGGTGGCGGTAGTTGGCATCCTTGGCCCAGAGTTTGTCGCCTTTGTTCGCGTCGAGCACGACGAGGCGGCGGCGCTTGAACTCGCCGCTCAGAAACTGCGTCCAGTAGTGCCCGTTCGCGTTCGCACCGCCGAGCACGATGTGGCCGTTGTGGTACATGAGCGTCAAGGCACCGCCGCCGATGCCGATCTCGCTACAGTCGGTCACATCGACCGGATTCGCCCACATTTTGGATCCTGTTTTCGCGTTCAGCGCCACGGCCATGCGCATGTCGTTGTTTTTGACGCGGTCCTCGGCGAGTTCGCGCTCCTTGCCGGTGAGCTTGGCGAGTTCGCTCTTGTCCTGGGCCAGCATCAGTTGGCGCTGCTCCGGCGTGAGCGAGGCATCGATGAAAAACACGCTGCCATCGCCGATGGCGACGGTTTGATGCGCGATGTGCTTGCCCTGATAGCTCCACTTCAGCGCGCCGGTTTTCACATCGTAGGCGAAGATCTTATCGGTCGAAATGGACGCGTTCCTGCCGCGGCGGGCGACTTCGCTGGCCTTTTCGACACGTTCCGTTTCCGTGCCGTAGAGAAGGCCGTCTTCATAGGCGATGTAGCCCCACTGGAGGTCCTTCTTGGTGCCTGCGCCGGGGATTTTCAAGGTGCGGACGACTGCGCCCGTTGCGGCGTCGAACTGGAGACATTCGTCTTCCATGAGCATGAAGAGGAAGTCGTCGCTGGCGGCCATGTTGCCGGGTTCGCGGGCGTTATAGACGCCTGTGCGCATCGCTCCGGGGTTCTTTGTTTCCCATAGGAACTGGCCGTTGTAGGCGTCGTAGGCCATCACGCTGTCCTGTCCTTGTACAAATAGGCGGCCGTTGGTCGAGATCGGTCCCACCGCGCCGTCATGGCGGTTCACCACCTGGCCGGGACCGGGATCGCCATACCAGAGCACGCTGAGGCCGCCTTTGATGCGACGGTCGTCGGTGCTGCTGGTGTTGGCCGCGTTCCCGTACTGGTGCGACCAGTCGCCCGCGCCGGGCAATGCCGCGCGGGTGAGCACCGTCCAGCCGTCAGAGCTCGAGGTCTTCGCTTTCTCATCGCTCAGCTTTGTGGCGGCGAGCCATGAGTCGGCCTGCGGCGACGCCTTGAAGCAGAACTTCCCGCCGATGGGTTTCAAATGCCGGGCGACGTCCGCAGCGATACCGCTGGGGTCACCGACGATCAGATTCGCGAAATAACTGGAGTAGGGAATCAGCGAGAGGTCGATATGGTCAAGCGTGACGCGTGGGCCGTAGAGGCCGCTTTGGAGAAGCCACTCGCGTCCGGACGCGACCTTCGCAGCATCGGCATCGACCCCGAAAACGATCAATTCGCTCTGTTTGGCCAGTTCAAGCGCCAGTTTGCCGTCCCCTCCGCCCAAAACGAGGCAGAAGCCCTTTTTGACGCCAGTTTGCTTCAAGATGGCCTCAGCCTCTTTTTGCGTGTTGAGGTCGGTGATGATGTTGGTGGCCTTCAAAGTCGGCAGACCGGCCTTCTGGCCAAAAACATGCACTCGGCCCTTAGTCGTGCTCACGACGAGATGTCCGTCCGAGGCGGCCAATCCGCGTGCTTCGCCGTCCACGGCGGCTTTCCAGGTCAGTTTGCCGGTTTCGGTGTCGATGGCGATCACCTCGTCTTTTCCGCCCGCGAAAAGAGTGTGTCCCGCGAGGATCAAGGCGGACTGATGCGGCGAATCGAACGTCCATTTGACGCCAGCATCCGCGAAGCTCGCGAGGTCGGCTTTGTGCTTCGCGCTTTCGTCTTGCATCGCTTTGTAGGCAACGCGCAGAGGTTCGTATTTGGCGGCGATCGCGGCGAGTTCGGCCTGCGCCTTGGCAAAGGCGGCTGGATCGTCCTTCACCTTTCGCGCAGCAGCTTCGGCGGCCTGCAGTTTTTTGGCTTCAGCGACCGCCGGATGCGCTTTCAGATCCTTACTGAGCTTGGCGATGGCCATTTCGTGCCCGTGGCGCACGCGCGTGCCTTCGGCGTGCTTGATGCGGTCCACGGCGGTGATTTTTTCCCCGTTCGCCATGTAGGCCATATTGCCTGCCAGAGTCATCTGGGTGCCGGCGAACCAGCCGAAGCCGGACTTCTGCTTTTCCTGATCAAGCGCGAGGATGTGGTGCTCGCCGACCGCGTAGATTTGATCGTCCGCAAGGAAGGCCTGCGTGCCGCCGATGGGGCCGCCAGCATCTCCCCGCCAGGAAGGCGCCGGAGTCGTGAGGTATTCGCCCGTCTTTTTGTTGAAGGCGGACGCGAGGGAGCGACCGGAGGGAACGAAAAGGGTATCCTTCGTCGCGAGCAGGTAACCCTGTGGCGAGAGGTCATTGCGACCGGCGTCCTTTTCGCTGATCGCATCATTCTTCCAGACGACTTTGCCCGTGGCGGCTTCAACGGCGTAGATGAAGACTTTCTCATGCGGAAACACACCTGCGCCGAAATACGCGATGCCGTCGTCCACAAGGATGCCCGTGCGCACAGGCCAGCGCGAGATCATGCGTCCGCGGGCGAGAATGCGCTCGTCATGCGGACCGGCGCGGAGTTTCCACACGAGCTTGCCGCTGGCCGCGTCGAAGCAGTAGGCATAGCCGTCATCCGAGCCGACATAAACCCTCTCATTCACGACCGTAGGCGCCAGGCGCACCGGCGCATTCGTGAACATCGACCACACTTGCTCGCCGGAGGCAAGATCCCGGCAGACCACGCGGCCATCCACCGATGAGCCGAAGAACACGCGCCCACCGCTGATCGCGACGTGGAAAACATCGTCAAAGCGGATGCGGTTGAAGAGTTCGTGCCCTTCGATCACTCGCCCGTCTTCGCCTGCCCACGCCAGCTTCGGCGCGGTCGGTGATTCGAAGGTCCATGCAGGCTGCAGCGGCAGTTGAACCGCCTCCGTCGTGGCGCCGACGCGCGAGGCATCGTGCAGATAAGTCGGCCAGTCAGCGCTGGCGGTGGAAAGGGCTAGGAGGAGAAGAAGCAGGCGCATGGTTGGATTAAAACGCATGGTGATGGCGAATTCATCCGAACGAGCGCGTATTGTCTGACATCCATGCCACGCCGTTTCATTGTCTTTTTTCTTCTCGCCTCCACCTCTGCCTTCGCATGCTCGGTGCCGGTGTTTCGCTATGCCTTGGAGCATTGGGCGGCGGACGCGTATCGCGTGACTGTGCCTAAAGGGACAAAGCTGGCGGGGAATTTCAGCATCACGGAGGCAGACACGCTCAAGATCGAGCTGCGCCAGCCGGCGTCGATGCGGAATGATGAAGTCATCTGGTCGGCGGAATACAGCGCGGCGAATGCGGCGCTGCTCGTCGATTCACCGGCACGAAAGGAAATCGCCGAACGTCTTGGCAATGGCGAGAGCGCGGTGTGGGTGCTGTTGGAGAGCGGGGATGCGGCAAAAGATGCCGAAGCGTCAAAGTTCCTCGACGAACGGCTCGACTACCTCTCCGGCGTCATGGAGCTGCCCGCGCTGGATCAGCAGGACGTGAAGAACGGCCTGGTTTCCATTCCCGGCGATGGCCTGCGCCTAGCCTTTTCCACTCTGAAGGTGAAACGCGATGATCCGGCGGAGGCGGCCTTCGTAGCGATGCTGCTCGCCAGCGAGTCCGACCTGAGCGAGTTCGATGAGCCGATCGTGTTTCCGATCTTCGGCCAGGGCAGGGTGCTTTACGCCCTGGTCGGGAAAGGGATCAAGGTGGAGACCGTGGATCACGCCGCGCAGTTCCTCATCGGCTCCTGCTCCTGCCAGGTGAAGGAGCAGAATCCCGGCGTGGACATCGTGATGGCGGTGGATTGGAAGAAGATGGTGAAGGAGCAGTCCATGCCAGGACAGAAGCTGCCTGAACTGAGCGAGATCGCCGACCTGCTGCCGCAGACGGTTAAAATCCAGTCCGCCAGTCCGGAGCCGGAACCGCCGGTCAAACCCGACTGGCGGCTCACTGCGGCCATTGCCGCAGTCTTCAGCCTCATCATCCTGCTGAGACGTTTTTGGACATGGAGGAAGTGACGGCTATCCTCGGCATCATGCTAAATGTCTTCCGCCTCATCCCTCTCTTCATCTGCGTTGCCGCCCTCGCTCAGGATCAACCACTTCCCCCCCGGCAGGCAAAGGCGGCTTACGAGAAAGCTGACAAGGCGCTTAACGCAGCGTGGGCTGTGGCAAAAGCCGCGCTGCCGGAGGCGGAGTTCAACAAGCTCAAGGAAGACCAGCGTGCGTGGGTGGAGCATCGCGACTACCTCGCCCGATCGCCGATGTACACCGGCGCCGACTCTCAAGAGGATCTTCCGCTCGACGCGCCGGAGTATCTCGAAGCCGCTGCTTCACTGGCCGATGACCGCACCGCGTGGCTGAAGGGCCTCGTGCGTGAATGGGCGCCGGACGAGACGCTCACCGGTGTATGGACCGACAGTCACGGCGGCCGCATCGACATCGTGGAAACCGAAGGACAAATTCATTTCGTGATGAAATGCGTACGCGGTCCGACCTCGCACACCGGCGGCCTCTCGGGCGTCGCGGCATGGAACGAGCGCATCGGCTGGTTCAGCGACAAGGGGCGAGGGGACAAGGACGGCGATCCCGAGACGAATCTCAGCTTCATCCTGCGCGACCGGCGATTGGAGATCATCGGTGCCAACACTAGCTATTACCACGGTGCGCGGGCGTATTTTGACGGTGACTACGTCAAGACGGACACACTCAATGCCAAGGAGCAGGCCAGGACTGTCCAAGCCGCCAAGACCGGCGAGTTCCCGGAGGAGTGAAGTCCTTCAGGCGTGAGACTCTTTGAGATCGAGGCCGAGTTTTTTGAGCTCCCACTCCTGCGCGGTCCACGGGATCGAGACAGGCTCACCCACCGGTTTTTCGTTGGCGAAGATTCCGGCGGACAGCGGGCGGATGCGGCGATGCGTGGCGTGCTTGTCCACCAGCGGCATGCCCTGGGTTTCGGCGGCAGGATTCTGCGCGGCCTTTTCCTCCTGCTGCCACTGCTGGGCGATCTGGTGCAGTGCGACGATGCGGTACCAGTGCCACGGCTGCTCGCAGAGCACGTTCATCCGGCACCACTGCCAGTTGGCGAAGAGTTCCAGCTCCGCCGGGCGGATGAGGAAGCAGCGCACGCACTTGCGACGCACCACCTGGCGGTCCTCGCAGGTCATCGCAAACAACCACGTCTCGCGGGCAAAGGGTGTCGTGGCGAGATGACCTGCGATGTGGTTGAAGGCATCGTTTAACACTTCGAAGCCCAGCCGGCCCTCCGTGCGCAGCACCGGATTCTTCAACGAGGTGAAGTCCGCCATCTCGCGCACGATTTTCCTCGCGGCGGGATTGTCGTAGAGGTCGTTCACCGTGGTGCTCGGCATCAGGCTGCGAAAGATCAGCACGCATTTGTCCGAGCCGGGCACTGAGGCGAGGAAGTGCGCCTGAAAGAGCACGTCGTCAGAGTCGCCGCGCTTTAGGCGGTCCAGCGCCTTCAGGTGCCGGCGGAAGAGGAGCAGCCAGCTCGCGAAGAAACCCAGCAGGAATCCGATGAACTTGCCGGTGATCTCCGGGACGACGCGGCTCCATTCCAGGTTCTTGAGCCACTCCGCCGCCATCTGGGCGTTGAGGCTGCCGATCCATTGGCTGAATTCATCGAAGGGGCTCATAAAAGGAGTGTTGAACGTGGCAAGCTAGATGCGCAGCACCGCCAATCAAGACACGACTCGCCGCATGAAGCGGGTCAAGTTTTCACGCGAAACCATGGACTTGGCGGAGTCATCATCGTAGCATCCATGTCGCGACTCCGCCGACCACCCTCCTTTTCCGTATCATGCACGCCGCCGGCCCCAAGAACCCGCTCCATGGCATCACCCTCCAGATGATCGTCACGCAGCTCGTCGATCATTACGGCTGGGAAATGCTTGGCCGCATGATCCCGATCAACTGCTTCAATTGGAACCCCAGCATCAAGTCCAGCCTCACCTTCCTGCGCCGCACACCCTGGGCGCGGGAGAAGGTCGAGGCACTCTACATCGACTCGCTGCCGGACATGAAAGGGGGCGTCGAATCGTCTGCGCCGTCGGGTGGCGGTCAAGAAATCACGGATTGAGCATCCCCGGGCCTCGCCTTATCCCCTCCGGTCCGCCACAAAGATCGTGTGCGTCTTGCGCTTCGCCTGCGGGTAGGCTTTCGCAGCGACGATGTCCACCTTGAAGCCCGCCTTGCCCAGCCGTTTGGCAAAGGCCTGATCCGTGCTCGCCGACCAGAAAGCCGCGCGGCCCTTCGGCTTCAGCGCCTGCGTGATGGCGGCCAGTCCTTCCGCCTGGTAAAGCCGCGCGTTGCCGTCCTGCACCATCGCCACGGGGCCGTTGTCCACGTCCAGCAGGATCGCGTCGAAGTGCGCAGCCGGTGAGCGGGCGATGACTTGATAAACGTCCTCGATGCTGACCTCGACACGCGGATCCGCCAGCAGCAGGCCGTTCACCGAGGCAAGATGCTCGCGATTCCACGTCACCACCTCCGGCAGGAGTTCCGCCACCTGCACGCAGGCCTTTTTGCCCACGCGCTCCAGCACCCGCCGCAGCGTGAAGCCGAAGCCCAGCCCGCCGATCAGCACCCGTACATCGTCCCTGGCGCAAAGCCGCGCACAGGCCAGCTCCGCAAGCACCTTCTCGGACTCCGACGCGTTGGTGCCCATCAGCGGCTGACGATTCACGCGGAGGTAGAAATGCGTGTCATGCGCATGCAGCGTCAGTTCCGCACCGTCAGGTGTGCGCGCTTCGGCGAGTTGGACAAAAGGTTTCATGGAGAAAGACCGGCCATGGCGCGATCCTCTCGCTCTCCACGGGACTGCAAGGGAGCGCAGTGAGAACGCACTGCAACCTCCACCTCCCAGACCCCGCCCCGTCCGAAGGCGAGACTTCCGGTTGTCGATCTTCCACCACTCGCCAAGCTGGTGCTCGGGCGGTGAAGGGGAATCTTTTTCCAAACGGTGGGTCCTGATTAGGAGGCTGCCGGTTTCGAACCCTGTACGCTTCATAAATTGGACATGGACAAACTGATCCGCATTTGGCAGCATAAAACACTTAATATCACATGGAGCACCCGTAGGGTTGGTTGCCTCATTCCAAATCGGGATCTGGCCTGAGCGGGTGATCTGCGTCGTCGTTATCGTCTGATCCAGTTTGGCCACTATGAAAGCGAATCCTCAACTAGTCTCTGCTTTTCTCTCCTTCTTTGTGTTTGTTGCAGCGGAGGCGCAGGTTGAAGTGTGGGTGGAAACTAATCGGCCCTTCGATCGTTTGGTCAACGACTTAGAACAACCTGCCGACGTACTAAAAAAGCAGTTCGAGGAAAATGTGGTGGCTGCTCTCAGTGCTCAACTGATCGGTGCAAAAGAAAGGATCGAAGAGGTGGAAGTTCACTTCACCACATATAGCCAGACGCCCAAGCCCGCCTTTTTCCTAAAGTCGGCGCAAACAGTCGGAATGCCCTACCGCTTTGTATATCACGAGGATGCTTCCGTTACACGGGTGGGTTCAGAAGTCTCGCGTTCGCGCGGGAAAATTGTGGGAGGAGGATCATCGGTCGCCGCAGTGAGGACGGCGAAGGAGGTGGAGTACCGCGTCCGAACGAAAATCACATTCGATTTTCAACGTTGGAACGGCTCGGCGTATGTCTCCATGAAAAAGTGGGGAGAAGACTATGACTACAACACCTCATCCTATGAAGCTGTTGCGAAGGGTGGCGGACGCGAACTCACCACTTCCACCCGGGATGCCAGAGTTCTCTGGCCGCCCCGTCTCAAGGGTATTCTTTGGCGAGGGTTTGTGGACATTCAGGTCAAGCCGGGGGCATGGGACAAGGTCAAACGAAGCGCCACTCATACCCTTCAGGTTAAAAACCTGTCGCCTTGGCCCCTTACAGGACTGAAGACCGTTCTTTATTGGGAGCAGCGGCAGCGGAACACCTACTCGGACCGCAGCATTTCTAAAAGCGAGGTGGATCACGAGAACATTCGCATCGCGCCGGGTTCCTCAAGTCAGCTGCCTGCCGAGTGCAAGACCTACGGAGACACGGAAGTCCGCAGCATCAGCGACCTCGAAGTGAGGTATGCAGCCTGCCTGTTTGATATCGCGGTGCCGTGATCAGCAGCGCGTAGCAAGTGTTAAGCCGACGCCCCGAGATTGACGGCTCACATTCCGGGCCTACTTCCGCGCCTTTTGCGCGATCGCCTTATAGTAGCTTTCGATGGCGGCGCGGTATTCGGGGGCGGCTTCGCTGCGAGTGGCTTCGGTGAGGTCGGCGGCCATCTTTTGCGGGAGGTGGCCCCAGTCGCCTTTGGCAAGGACGGTGAGCTGGCCGACTTCGCCGTCGGTGAGTTCCATGGACTGGTTCCCGCCTTCTGCCGACTGTGCCTGGGTGTTCTGGCCCTGCTGCTGCTGATTCTGCGCCATCTGCTGTTGCGAGGGTTTCTGGCCGGG
This sequence comes from uncultured Prosthecobacter sp., assembly GCA_964452755.1. Lineage (GTDB taxonomy): Bacteria > Verrucomicrobiota > Verrucomicrobiia > Verrucomicrobiales > Verrucomicrobiaceae > Prosthecobacter. The sequence goes on from CAYVQY010000014.1 coordinate 54,602, forward strand.
AGTCTGGCCCTGGTTGCGGGAATCGGCCATGCTCTGCTGCTGGGCCTGCTGGGCTTGGTTCAATGAATTCTGCGCCTGCTGCCCCTGCTGTTGTCCGTTTTGTTGCTGCTGCTGGCCGTCCTGGGCCTGCTGCTGGCCTCCCTGCATGGGGTGAAGCTGCGCGTCGAGCTGGTCGAGCGCCTGCGCGAGCATCTGGCCCTGAAGCTGTTCGAGGGGAGAGGCGAAAAGAGGGGGAGCCGTCTGCGCGGCGGTGGCTTCCGCAGCCTTGGCGGCTTGAGCGGCGCTGGCCTGGCTATGCTGCGAGGCTTGCGGATTGGGAACGGGGTTGGCCTGGGTGGCTTCGGCCTGCTTCCCGGCCTGCTCAAGCTGCTGGCTGGCCTGGGCGACTTGCTGCGCGGCTTCCTTGTCGCCGAGGCGTTCCTGATGGCGTGAAACACGGGCGAGGTCGTTGGCGGCCTGTTTCTGCGCCATGCCGTTCTGGACGGCCTGCTTCGTTTCCTGGGCGACGGCCTGCTCGGCCTGCTGGGCGGCGCCTTTGGCCACATCGGCCAGCGCCTTTTGCATGGAAGGGTTTTTCGGCAGTTCCTTTTCCAAAGCGGCAAGCACGGCCTGCGGGTCCTGGGTGGCGTCCTGCGCCATCTGGGCGAGTTCCTCGGCGCGCTGGTAGGCTTCATCCAAAGGCTCCTGCACGCCGAGATCCTGCTCCATCTGCTGCATGGCGGCGAGTTCGGCTTCGCTGAGCTGCTGGCCCTGCTCCATCTTTTCCATGTTCTGGGCGATCTGTTCCAGCGCCTGCGCGGTCTGCTGCTGCGCGTCGGCGGCGGCCTGCAGGTTTTTGGCCTGCGGCTGGCTCTGCGTAGCCTGCGCGGCTTGTTTCAGATTTTCGGCGATCTCCGGCGTCTTCTGCTGCATCTGCGCGAGGGCGACATCGGCGGTGCGGGCGAGCTGGGCGTCCGGCTTCTTCGCCAGGTCGGCCGCGTTGGCTTCCTGGCGGAGGGCGGCCTGGAGGGATGCCATTTTTTCGGCGTTTTCCGCGGCTTCGGGGCGCAGTTCCTGGGCTTTTTCGGCGACTTCCTCAACGGGCTTCTCGGCTTTGGCGTCGTTAGCGGCTGTTTGCGTTTCCTGCTGGGTTTCTTTGAGGTCCTCGGCGACGCGTTTCATCATCTCGCTGAGTCCCGGGGTCATGGCTGCGAGCTGTTCGCGGGCGGTCTCGACCTGCGGCTGAAGTTGGGCCGCAAGTTCGTTGGCCTTCATCTGCGCCTCGGCGGTGGCCTTTTGGGCGGGTTCGGTGTTCAAGGGCTGGCCGGGCTGCTGCTGCGCTGCCTGCTGGGCGACTTGCTTGTTGGCTTCGGCGGCTTGGCGCGAGGTGTCGGCGGCCTGCTGGGCGGTCTGGCGGAGTTCGTTGGCGGCCTGCGGATTATCCTTCTGCAGGGCTTCGGCAAGGCGGGCGCGGTTGAGCTGCTCCGGCAGTTGCTTGAGGGCTTCGGCGGCGGCCTGGGCCTGCGCTTCGGTTTGCGCCACGTCCTGCTGGTTCTGTGGGCGCATGGACTCGCTGCGGGCGGCTTCGAGCGCCTGCGCGGCATCCTGTGCGAGGGCGTCGGCATCGAGCGCCCGCGTGGCCAGGGCGAGCTGGGCGGCCTGATCCTTCAAGTTCTGGAGCGCTTTTTCGGCTTCTGACGGCGGCGCCTTGCTCTTGCGGGCCTTTTCGGCTTCCTCAGCGGTTGGTTGCGGTAGTTGAGCGGCTTCGACGACTTGGCGGGCGAGTTCATCCGCGGCGCGGCTGGCGCGGTTCATGTCGAGCGCGGCCTGCGTGTTGGTGGCCTGATTCTGTTCGCGCAGTTCGGCCTGGTCCTGAAGCTGTTTGGCCGCTTCGGCGAGATCCTTCTGCGCTTTTTCGACCGCAGGTTCGTTTTCCTTTTCGTTCTTCTTGTTCTGGCGTGGCGGTGTACGGGCCTCGTTTTCAGCGGAGGCGAGATTGTTCCGCGCTTCTTCGAGCTTGGCGAGCGCGGGGTTGTCGAGACGGTTCAACTGTTCGCGGCGCTTGGCGGCTTCTCCTGCGCTCTGTTCGGCCATGGCGCGGGTGGCGTCCGCAGTTTGCTGCAAGCGGTTGCGCATGTTGTCGGAGGCGCCGTAAAGATGTTCGGGACTCTTGGTCTGGTCCGCTTTGTCTAGGCTGGCGGCGAGGTCTTCCGCCGTTTCGGTGATCTTCTTGTCGAGGTCCTGGAGCTGCTTCTGCTGGCGTCCGCCCTGGGCTTCATCGAGCTGCCGGAGGTCCTTCTGCAAGGTCTGGGCCTGCGCCATCAGGGCGCGCTGCTGCTCCTGCCATTTCGGACGCTGTTCGGCGTCGCGATTGGCGGCGAGGGCATTTTCGGTGAGCATCTTCGACTGGCGCTGGAGCTGCTGGGATTCCTTGGCGGCGATCTTCGCGGCGTCCTCGGCGGCGAAGGCGCGGGTGGCGTCGGCGAGGAGATTGGCGGTGGAAGCGGCTTCGCTGGCGGCGCGTTTGAGCGGATCGGTGTTGGTGATGGTGCCGCTGTTGAGCTTTTCGAGCTCCTGCAGGCTCTCCCTGCGCATCTGCGAGAGGCGTTCACCGAGGAGCTGGGCCTCGGCGGCGTCGAGCTGGTTCAAGGCGTCGCGGGAGGCTTCCTTCAAACCTTCCCAGACTTCGTCCGCCTCTTCCTTCACGCGTTCGAGTTTCTCCTGGGCGGCGGCGAGGGCGCTTTCAGCCTCGGTCTTGGGGGAGTCGGAGTCTTTGCGGGCGTTGCGATCGACCTTGCGCACCTGCTCGATTTCCTTGCGCAGTTCGTGGGCCTGCTCGTTGAGGCGCTCGGCGCGCTGGGCGAGTCTGCGCTGACTTTCCGCCCACTGGCGCTGGCGTGGATCGATGGTCTGTTCGAGGACCAGCACGCGGACGGGCTGTGACTCGGTTTTCTGCCCTTTCAGATCGCTGGCGATGAGCTTTAAGATCACGGCGTCACCTGGACGCACGCCGAGAGGAGGGAGCGGGAGCAGTGTCTGCACGGGGGCTTCCTTGGCTGAGGCGGTGAAGGGCAGGTCCAACTCGGTCCAGTTGGCGCCATTGATGGCGTGGGCGAGCTTGACGCCGCCGAGGCCGACATCGTCGGTGGCGGTGCCGGAAATGCGGACGGCTTCATCGGCGAGGAGTTCGATCTGGCGGGCAGGTTCATTGATCTGCGCGGTGGGCGGCAGGTCCGGAATGCTGATGATGCGCCATGGCGTGCTCTCCTCGTTGGTGAAGCCGGTCTCTTCAGACTTCAAGGCAACCTGCCAGGTGAGGGTTTCCGGCCGCACGGTGAGTTCGCCGTCGATGCGCCGCGCATCGACGAGGGTCGCCAGCGAGGTGGATTTTTCGGAGGTTTCGGGATTGAGCAGAAGATCGCTTTGAACCACCGGCTGATTGGTCTTCAGCGTGAGCTTGACGGTGGAGCCGTCGATGGCCTCCAGATCGCCATGGTCCTCCGTGACGGTGACTTCCTTGGCGCCGGTGTAGGCGGGAGGGACGATGGTTTTGACAAACTCGACGACGCGCGGCCGCGGGCGGGCGCTGATGGTGCGCCAGGTGGAAATGGCATCCCCGGCATGGATGCGGTAGCGCAGGTCGCTCTGACCGACGGGGAGGATGCTTTCGAAGCGCGTGGCGCCGATAGCGGCGAGTTCGCTGCGGCGCGGCTTGGCCCCTGCCGCCTGCAACTCCAGGGTGACGACCTCGGGCGTGGCGCCGTCGGTTTCGACAATGAGCGGGACCTCGGAGCCGATGGGTGCGAGGGCGTCGGCCTTCGCAGGTTCGAGGATCTTGATCTTGAGCGAGGCGGGGCGCTCGAGGTTGGCGAAGGGGAGTGCCGCGCGGGCCATGAAGCCGCCGAGGTGCAGGCCGGGGACGAAGCAGAGAATGAGAACCACGCCCATCACTCCGGCTGTGGCGAGGAACCAGGGCTTGAGCGATGTGGCCGGCAGGCGGCTTTTCCAGTCAATGCCTTCGACGGCACCGGCGACGTCCTCCTGAAGTTTTTCCCGGAACTCGACAGAGTCCTTCACGCCTTCTCCATCACGCGGGTCGGCGAGTTCGACAGCGGCGAGGATGCGGTCGCGCAGGGCAGGCTCCGCGCTCTCGATGAGTCGGGCTGTGCCCTCCTTTCCACTCGACTGGTCGATGAACCGCCAGGCAACCTTCCAGGCTGCATAAACGGCGACGCCGTAGGCGAGAATCGTCACCCAAGGCCGCAGGGCGTCCGGCATGAACCAAGCGCGGTCCAGCAGGGCGATGACCACGAAGGTGGCGAGGGCGACGGCAAGCCCGCAAAGAATGGCGCGTGCCTGCAGCAGTTTTTGGCGGCGCAGGCGAAAACGCTCCAGAGCTTCATGCGTGGCGGGGCGAAGGGCGAGGTTCATAGGGAAGGGGCGACAGGCTGACAAAGAGGATGCAACCCCAGCAAACGCGGGCCGTGTGGCATTCTCTCCGGAGCTTGAGGCGGTAAGTAAAATTGTACGATGAGCAGGAATCCTGCCGCTGGCATGGGGGATGCAAGTCTTTCAGAGGCCTAAAGACATCCCTCCGGCCAGGCATAGCTGCCGGGTTTGACGCAAAGGATCGGGCCGCCGGGCGGGCGCAGCGTTCCGACGCCGGTATGCCCTTCCGGAATCACTTCAAAGCGCGTCCAGCGCGTGCGGCGAATGAAGGCCATCGCCGTCGCGCCACCTTCGAGTCCGATGCGCAGGTTCTCCTGTCCGGTGACGAGCGGCAGGGCGGCTTCGACGAGTTGTTCAGTCAAGGTCGCTCCGTCGGCGCGGGCAGGCCTGCCGATGGCGAGCATGAGCTTGCGCGTCCGCTGCCAGATGTCGGGCGGCAGGGGTTCGGTCGTCGTTTGCACGGTGAAGCCGCGCCGCCTCATCTCGTCCGCACGTCCGCAGTCCCAGGCCGCGAGGCTGCCGCAAAGCAGGAGCACGGAGGGATCGCCTAACGGGGCGGCCATTGCCGTTGAAGGCGGCGCTTCTTTGACCCCATGCATTCGAAGCCTCGCCGTGAAGAAGTCCGCAGCACCTGCCGCGAGCGTGGAGGCATCGAGATCCTGCTCCAAATCGGCCGGAGTGCCCGCATCGGGCACTCGGATTCTCTTTGAGAAACCCAGCAGATCCCGGACCACCGAACTCCGCCTCGGGAAATCCGAGTCATGGGCGAAGAAGGTCTGGTCCAGCGGCGTGCCGTTTACGAAGTATCGTCCGCCGACGATGATGCGGTTCTTGGACGGATTCGCCGGAATGAAAAGGCATTCGCTCAGTCCGGTCGCGTCGAGAATCGCCTCGATCTCGGCACGCACATGACCGCGCATGACGGAGTCGGTCTTCTTGTAAATCCATTGCGGTCGTCGCTGCAAAATCCGCCGAGTGACCATTCCCGTGATGCGGGACGCCTCTTCTTCCGTTTTCAATCGCGTGTCCGTATCCACGGCGATCACCTCCGCATCGCTGTCGGGATCGAATTCGGTCTGCACCTCGGCCTTGAAGCCATGAGTGGCCGCGATGCCCGCCAGCTCGGCGGCGCCGGAGAAATCGTCGGCAATGATCGCGATCATCACGTCGCCATCTTGACCGCCAGTCGCACCGCTTCCACGAGGCTGCTGCCGCTGGCCTTGCCCTGCCAGGCGATGTCGCAGGCGGTGCCGTGATCCACGCTGGTGCGGATGATGGGCAGGCCGAGCGTGGTGTTCACGGCGGTGTCAAAGGCCAGCGCCTTCAGCGGGATGTGACCCTGGTCATGATACATGCAGATGAAGGCGTCCGTTCTGCGGCGCTTCGCGGGAAGGAAGGCGGTGTCAGGCGGTAGAGGTCCTTCAATGGTGATGCCTTTTGCGCGTGCGGCCTCGATCGCGGGAATGATGATGTTCTCCTCCTCGCGGTTGCCGAAGAGTCCGTGCTCGCCGGCGTGGCAGTTCAGGCCGAGCACGGCGATCTTTGGCTTGGCACCGCGGATGCGCTGCATGGCATCGGCGGTGAGCTCGATGACGTCGAGGATGCGCTCCGTGGTCAGCAGCCCGGGCACCTCGTGATAGCCGCAGTGGACGGTGACGAAGCTGGCCCGCACTTCGTCGCTGTACTGAAACATGCAGGCCCGCTTTGCTCCGGTCTTGTCGGCAAAGATTTCAGTGTGGCCGGGATAGGTGATCCCCGCAGCCCGCAGCGCTTCCTTGTTCAGCGGCGCGGTGGCCACGGCGGCGACTTGTTTTGCCAGTGCCGCCTCGATGCTCTTTTCGACGTAGCGATAGCCTGCCGCGCCCGTTTTTGCGCTGACTGTGCCGGGCTGAAAGCCCTCCGCATCAAAGCCGAAGACATCGAGGACGCAGGGATCGATGATGCCTGCGCACTTTTCGCCCCATTCGATTTCGCTGATGATACGGGCCGGTGCAGGGAGGCCGGTCTGGCGGGCGCAGCGCGCGAGGAGGCGCGCATCCCCGAAAATGACCGGCGTGGCAAATGTGCGGACTTCTTCGTTGGCGAGGAGTTGCAGGCAGACTTCGGGACCGACCCCGGCAGGGTCGCCCATGGTGACGGCGATGAGTGGTTTTGGCATGGAGGGCGGCATGTTGGACGGCTTCGCTGTGAGGGCAACTGTGATGCTGCAGTCAGGAAACCTTCAACGTGCGCGTCCGGCACCACCTGACGCGATCAGGCGGTCAAATCCAGAGCTCCGCCCACGCAGAGCTCCTTCTTGCCGAAGGTCTGCAGGTCGTGGCCCATCCCCTGTGCGACGGACATCCACAGGCGGTTGTGCGCGGCTTTGTCGAACTTCAGGCTGCGGCCCATCTTGAAGCCGAATCCGCCGCCGATCATCACGTAGGGGATGTTGTCGAGCGTGTGGCTGTTGCCCTTGCCGAGTTCGTTGGTCCAGACGAGGAGCGTGTTGTCCAGCATGCTGCCGTCGCCGGTGGCTTCGGGCGTTTCGGCCAGGCGCTTGGCGAGGTAGGCGAATTCACCGGCGAACCAGGTGTTGATCTTCATCAGCTTCTCGTAGCTATCCTTTTTGTCATCGGGATCATGCGAGAGGCTGTGATGACCTTCTTGAACGCCGAGCCAGCGCATCTGCGCCATGCCCACGCTGCGCATGTATTGCAGCGTGCCGATGCGCGCCATGTCGTTGGCCAGCGAATTGACCAGCAGGTCGATCTGGATGCGGCTGATCTGCGGCGTGTTGTCGTTCACCAGTTCGATGCTCGGATCGACATCGGGCACGGGGTGCAGCAGCTTGCCCTGCTTGTCGGCTTCGGCCAGATCCTGCTCCATGCTGCGCACCAGCGTCATGTGCTGGTCGAGCAGCGACTTGTCGCGGGCGCTGAGCTTCGATGAGACACGTTTCAAGTCCTCGCGTACGTCATCCAGGATGCTCACGAGGCTGTCCTTGTCCTTCATCCGGCCATAGACCTTTTTCAGGATCTGATGAGGGTCGTCGATGGGCGCGACGGGTTGATTCGCGCCCGAATAACTCATGCGAGTCCAGGGGTCGGCACGCTGTGGCACGGCGACACCGAACTCCAGCGATCCAAAACGCGTCTTCGTCTCGGCGCGGCTTTGCAGGAAGTTCTTCAATTCCTGGTCGATGGAGATGTTGCTGGCCCATCCGGCTGGATTACCGCCGCCGCCCATGATGTTGCCCTTCATGAGCTCGTCGCAGGTCAGCAGGCAGCTCATGCCGCGCATGTGACTGTCGCCATCGCCGCGCACCTTGTTGGCGATGCCGTGCAGGATGAGCATGCGGTCCTTGTAGGCCTCCAGCGGCTTGAGGATCGTCTTGAAGCTGAAGTCCGCCCCCTGCTGGTCCGGCCAGAACTCGTTCGGCAGCGTACCGTTCGGCGAGAACATGATGATCAAACGCTGCCGCTTTTGCGGGGCAGGCGCACCGGTGAGGCTGGGCAGTCCGGCGAGGAAGGGCAGCGCCCCGGCGGAGATGCCGAGGTCGCGCAAAAATTGGCGGCGGTGGAGATGTTTCATGGCGTGTTACTTCTTAGCTTGAGTGATGGCAGCGTCTGGGAGTCCGTCCAGCGCCTCGACAAGGGCGATTTCGACCAGGAGTTTCTGCACGTTGCAGTTGGAGGCGGCAAAACCGCGCTGGAGTGATTCCAACGTGTCCGTGCCATAGGCGAGCGGCGGCTGCTTGATGAAGTGATTGAAAAGCTGGCGGATGAAGGCGCGGTGACCGGCGGGATTGCCGGCGACGTAGTTCACGATGTCGCGCGGTCCGGTGAGGCGCACGGTGCGGCCTTCGTCGTCGGCGAATTCGCCTTTCGGGTCCACGGGCTTGTTGTTGTCCTTCGTGCGCCAGCGGCCGATGGCGTCGAAGTTTTCCAGGCTGAAGCCGAGCGGGTTGATCGTGGAGTGGCAGGACATGCAGGTGTTGTTGCGGGTCAGTTCGGTGATCTTCTCCCGCATCGTGAGCTTGGGATTGAAATGGCTCTCATCAAAGGCCACGGCCTCAGGCGGTGGCCGCAGCGAGAGGCCGACGATGTTGCGCGTGAGGAAGACACCGCGATGGATCGGCGAGGTGGCGCGGCTGGAAGCCAGTGAAGCGAGCAGATACGGATGCGTGACGACACCCGCCCGCTGTTTCGGATCAAACGACACGCGTTGGAAATCGCCGCCCTTCACCGGCTTGCCGTAGAATTTTCCGAGGCGGTCGTTGAGCAGCAGGTAATCGGCCTTCAGCAGCTCGCGGTAGTCGGACTTCTCGCTCCACACGACCTGATCGAGAAACTCCAGCAGCGACTCGCGTAGATCCGCCAGCACGTTGTCATCAAAACCGGGGAAGACCTTGGGATCCTTGGCATTGCCTTCGGCGCGTTCGAGTTCAAGCCAGTGATGGAAGAAGCCGTGGAGTTTCGCCTTCGTCCGCGTGTCCGGCAGCATGCGCATGGCCTCGGCACGGATCTGCGCGGGCGTGCGCAGTTTCCCGGCTGCGGCCGCCTGGGCGAGTTTTTTGTCAGGGATGGAATCCCACAAACTCAGGGCCAGCCGAGAGGCGACGGTGAAGTCATCCGGCTTCTCGGTCTCGCGCAGTTCGGGATACAGGAACTGCGGTGACTTCAACGCGAAGAGCACGACGCGCTTCACGGCCTGATCCGCGCTTTTGGCCGTTTTGAAGTGCGATTCAACGTGGAGCTGCTTCTGCTCCTCGCTCAGCGGTCGGCAGAAGGCGACTTCGACAAAGGTGAATGCGAATTTTTTGAGCTTCTCGTCGCGGTCGGCGGCCCCGTCCTTCGTGCCGGCGAGTTCATTCAAATTCTCCTCCACATGCTCGGCGGTGGCGATGGCGGCATCCGTCGTGGCCTGGTCCCAGCCCTTGGAAATGGACGTGCCGCGCTCATAGCCGAAGCTGCGGTCGTCGGCGGGGAAGTTCGTGCTCACGATCATGAGCTCGCGCGGCCTGTCCGTGCGCAGCGCGTGCTTGGGGATAATTTCCTCGACGCCGTGCGGCGGCTTCCAGCGCAGTTCGATGGAGGAGGACTGCTCCTTGAACTTGAAGTGGTCCAGCACCAGCCGGTAGGAGCGTCCGCCGACGAGGAAGATGCTTTTCTTTTCCTCGCGCACATGCGGGCCGTTGCTGACCCAAGCGTCGATCAGCGCTTTGCCCTCCTTGGTGTCGTTGATCCAGAGACGGGCGCCGTTCTCGGTCTTGAGCGCGAATTCATACATGCCGGTCTCCTCGGCCACCACGCTGCCTTCCCAGCGGTTTTCAAATTGTTCCGCCTCCATCTTCTCCGGTTCCGGACTGCCGGCACCGAAATGGAAGGCCACCTGGCCATCGACGCGCTCCAGCTTGTAGTTCGGACGTTTCTTCTTGATGCCCTGTTTCGGCGTCGTATCCACGGCCTTCTCGCCGGGCTTCGGCAGCTCCACTCCGCGATACACGGCCTTCAGTCCCTGTTCCTCGGTCACAGGACGGTCAAAGCCGGGTCCCATGCGAAAACGCCCGATCAGGTCCGTCACCGAAGCGCGATACTGCGCGATGGTGAGCCTGCTGAGATCCTTCGCAGGCGGGTTGGCGCGAGCCTGCGCCTCTGGCGAGTAAAACGCCTTATAGACATAATCCGCCACCTGTTTCGCCTCCTCGCCCACGCAGAGGTGCTCCGAATCCTCAGGCATGGTGCGGTCGATCTTCCGCGCCAGCGCCTCCACCGACAGCTCGCCGATGAGTTGTTCATCGAATTTGTCCTTCACGCCCTCGCCCTTCGCGCCGTGGCATTCCAGGCACAGTTTTTTGTACAGCGCGGCACCGGGATGCTCGGCCGCGAACACGCACGGCGCGTACAGCCCGAGCAGCAGCAAAGGAAAGAGGATTTTGGGAGATGTTTGAGCCATGAAAGGGGGATTTGACCGGCCGCGAGATTAAAGCCGCTCGCCGCTCAGCTCTTTCATCTACGTTGCGACTCGTGGCGATGGTTTTTGAAGCTGCTGGCATTAATTTGAGGCCATTAACCACCCGTTGCAAAACACCCCCCTTGAACGATAGCCCACCGTGAACCCGACCACCGACCACTCCGCCCTGGATCGCGCCCGAAACAAGGTGTACTGGCGTCTGCTGCCACTGCTCTTTGTCTGCTACGTAATCGCGTACGTGGACCGGGCCAATGTGAGCCTCGCAAAGCTGACGATGGCGAAGGACCTGCCCGACTTCGACAACGCGGTCATCGGCTTTGGTGCGGGCATGTTCTTCTGGGGCTACATTTTGCTCGAAGTGCCGGGCACGCTGCTCGTCGAGCGCTGGAGCGCACGGCGCATGATGTCGCGCATCATGGTGACGTGGGGCATCCTCGCCGCGCTCACCGCGGCCGTGACGACGCCGATGCAGTTTTACTGCGTGCGCTTCGCCCTGGGTCTCGCGGAGGCGGGTTTCTTTCCCGGCGTCATCGTCTATCTGACACACTGGTTTCCGAATCGCGACCGCTCCCGTGCGGTGGCCCTGTTTTTGATCGCGACGCCGGTGGCGCAGATCGTCAGCCCTAAAATCTCGCACCTGTTGCTGCAAATCGGCACTGACGAAGTCGTCAACGGTGTGACGATTCATCACCCTGAGATCCTCGGGTTGGAAGGCTGGCAGTGGATGTACATTTTCTGGGGCGTTCCCGCCGTCCTGCTCGGCTTTGTCGTGCTCTTCATGCTGCCGGACCGGCCGCGCGAGGCCAAATGGCTCGCCGATGACGAGCGCGAAGCGCTGGAAAAGCAACTTGAATTCGAAAAAGCGCAGCGCTCCAAAGGCAAGCGCATGTCGCTTGGCGAAGCGCTGCGAAATCCGAAGGTGCTGCTGCTGGCGCTGGCCTTTTGCTGCAGCGTCACGGCGAACTACGGTTACGAGTTCTTCTTCCCGAGCATTTTGAAGGCGTGGTACTCGCTCAACCTCAACGAGATCACCTGGCTGGTCATTCTGCCGCCGTGTCTGGCACTCGGCAGCCAGTTGTTCGTCGGTTGGAATTCGGACCGCACCGGCGAGCGCCGCTGCCACGCCGCATTCTCCATCATCATCGGTCTTATCGCGCTGGGACTCGCGCCTTTGACAAAGGGCAATCTCGTTCTCACCATCCTCTGCTTCATGGTCTTCTTCGCTGGCGTGAAAGGCTACCAGCCGGCCTTCTGGGCGCTGCCCAGCCTCTTCCTGACGGAATCCGCCGCTGCCGCGAGCATCGGCTTCATCAACTCCATCGGCCAGATCGGCGGTTTCATGGGGCCCTACCTGCTCGGCAGCATCGAGAAGAGCACCGGCTCGTTCGCGATCGGCATCTACGTCCTTACCGCCTCCATGACGGTGAGTGCGCTCATCATTCTCGGCCTTGGTCTGGGGCATCGCCCCCCGAAAGAAGAAAGCCATCCATGAACGCCGAAGATGAAATCATGCACGTCGTGCCGGTGGATCGGCACAACGCCACCATCGCCGCCGCGTATCGTGCTCGTGGCTATGCCGAGGACGAAACCCAGTCCGCCGTGCGCATCGCGCAGAGCGCCTCGTGGCATGGCGTGCGCACGCACAACGGCATCAAGGCCGTGAGCCTCGACGATCACTTCGGCTCCAAAGTCGGCGGCTGTGTGCCGCGTGCGGTGATTGAAAAACTGCCGGGGCGTTTCGCCGCCACCGAATTCTGGAACGCGCATCGAAAACTCGGCCAGCCTGTCGCCGAGCAGGCCATCGAGACCTGCATCGTGCTCGCAGATCGTTACGGCATTGGCCAGGTGTCCGTGGACAATGCGTTTCATTACCTCTGGGGCGGCGGCTATGTCATGGAGGCAGCGCGCCGCGGTTACGTCGCCTACACGAACTGCACCTCCGCCAAAACCGGCGTCGTGCCCTTCGGCGGCAAACACGCCACGCTCGGAACGAATCCGCACTCGTGGGGCTTTCCCACCACCGATGCCGTCGGTTTTCCCATCGTGATCGACTGGGCCACGTCCGTCATCGCGCTCGGTCGCGTGCAGCAGCTCGCCCGCGAAGGAAAATCACTCCCGCCCGATCTCGCACTCGACAAAGACGGTCGCATGACCACCGATCCATCGAAAGTGGCCGCGCTCGTTCCGTTCGGTCAGCACAAAGGCTACGGCCTAGCCCTGGCAGATGAACTATTCGCCGCACTCATTGGCGGCTCGTTGCCCACCATCCGCGGACGCGAGCCCATTTCCGGCACGAAGCAAACCCCATGCTTCTACTTCCAGGTCATCCATCCAGACGCCCTCTCGTCCGGCGCTTTCTCCGGAGGCATCTCTCAAGCTGAAAATGTGAAGGCCGTCCTCCACGACATCCTCTCGCACGGCAACGAGCACTGTCTGCTGCCCGGCGAACTCGAAGCACGCTGGGCGGAGAAATGCACCCGCAACGCTGGCCTGCTTTTCTCGCGACACGAAATTCGCCAACTCCATCAGATCGCCATCGCGTGTGGTCAGCCGGCTTGGGAAGTCGATGACTTTCCAGAGGCAGAGATGGCATGAGTTGGCTCCTGCATTCTCACTTGTCTTGCGTGCCCCACAGTCGCTCCAAAAGCGCTAACATGCCCGGATCGTGCTTCTTCAACTCCTCTCGTGTGAAGGGGAAGAAATCGTTGCGTGAGAAGTACGCCTCCGAGGTCTCGGCGAAGTATTCCTGCGGTGTCGTCATTGCGTAGGCCCTTTCGAAGGTGTTCCCTTTGCCGTTGCCGTGCCAGCGCTCGACCTTGTCATAGCTGCCGTTGGCTTTGGCGGTCTCGTAGGCCTTCCTGATTTCCAGATTGGCGAAGCCCATGCGTACGACACGATCATGATATGCATGCGCGAGTTCATGCAGCGCGAAGTTTGGCATGCGTTTCGTCTCCTCCTCAAAGATGCGCACATTGGTAAATTCGATGCCCTTCGCCATGGATGGATCACGGTCATTGTCTCGCAGCCATCCGGCACCGGGATGATACTCGGCACGCGGTCGGGCCTTCGGATATTCGGGATTGATCCACACGGGCACTTTGCGCAATTCGGCGACGGCTTTGGCCGGGACGACACGCACGGTCTCATCGAGTTGTGCCTGGAGAAGCGGCAGTGCTTTGGCCAGGTGCGCTGCATCGACTTTTGTGCTGACATGCACCTTCCAGCCTGAGATGAGGCGTTCGTCGTGCGACTTCGTGTTCGCCGCACTGTCCGAGCGCTTCTGCGCCGCTGCGCGGATGGCGGCCTTGGCCTTCGTGAGCCGTTCCGGCCAGACAAACTGGGGCGCATGGGCCGGATCATAGCCTTCCAGATGCCCGGTGAGTCGCGTTGTCGGTTGGGTGTACTTCAGTTCGGTGTCGCCAAACACCTCGCGGCACAGTTCGGCGAGAGCGGGGTCGTACTCCATCAACTCGGCGCGAGTGTTCACATGGTTGTGGTCGTGGTCGTTTTCGCGGTTTTTGTCGAACCAGCTCTGCACGCCCTCGGCGAAGTACTCATGATGGTTCACGCTGGCATACTTGCCCTTCCACAGCCCGGCCTGCATCGCAGCGTCAAACGCGGCCTTCAATCGCTTGTCGAAGGTGGCGTCCACGTTCGCGAGACCGCGCAGGTGGATGTTGTGGGCAAACTCATGGATGAAAATGCACTCGGTGGAATAGGGGTCGCCTTCGTAGGCGAGGAGGTTTTCCTCCCCGCAGGAGCAAAACGGATCCGTGGCGCTGCCACCCATGCCGCGAGCACGGGCATCGCGGTAGTCTTTGATGGACATGCTCTCGAAGCCGGGCACCGGCACCTTCTCCAGCCACGCCCATTCCGGCTGGTCGGTCGTGAATTCATCATGCGCCAGGATGCACAGCCTCGATCCGCTGGCGATCATGGCCTCTCTCACATCGGGACGTTTCGCGAGCATGAGGTCGGCGAGATACGCCGCCTCCTTCAAAGCATACGGATTCACCTTCGCCGAGCCGCAGATCGGATAGCCATGGGCGTGGACGAGCTGGGTGTAGAAGGCGGGGACGCCATCTTTCGCCAGCGGGTCATGGCGGAAGGCCTGCACCGGCAGCCGGCTCACGACAGGAATCTCTTTTTCACCATCCACGATGACAAAACGATGCCCCAGCGTGGTGCCGATGATGCGGTCCTTTCCCGGCTCGATTTTTCCATTGGGCGCCCGTCTGCCATCCGGCGCGATCCAGAAGACCTCCACGGTCTTTTCACCCGCATTGATGATTTGAAGCTTCGGGCGATCCAAAGCGAGAGCGGCGGTCGAAGCGATGAGGATGACGAAGGTGGCGATTTTCATGCAAAGCGGTCGGGTGACATCAAGTCGAGCGCCACGGGTGGTTTCTCGCCGCAAAGCACATCAGCGACGATTTTTCCCGTGGCCGGAGCGAGGCTCAAACCCATCATCGCGTGGCCGGTGGCGATGGTAAGATTCTCCCAGCGCTGCGCGCGGCCGATGTAGGGCATGCCATCCGGTGAAACGGGGCGCAGGCCGCTCCAGGGTTTCACTTCGGCGAAGTCCTTTTCATCGAAGACGGGAAAATACCGCGGAAACGCCCGCGTGATTCCGCGCACACGGCGCTGCGTGATCGATTCGTCGATGCCCGCCATCTCCATCGTGCCCCCGACGCGAAGCGTGCCATCCATCGGCGTCACGGCCAGCCGTGCCTCCGTGCAGATGCTGCACAGATCGGGAAGCTGTGGTGGATTCCTCAGCGTGAGGCTGTAGCCCTTGCCGGCCTGCATCGGCAGCTTCAGATCGAGACTCTGCGTCATTTCTGCCGACCACACGCCGCTGCACAGCACGACTTGCTCGCAATCGACCAGACCTTGGGACGTGTTCACGGCTCGCAGGGTGTGATTCTCGACCTCGAAGCCGCACACGTCCGTTTCCCAGAGGATCTCAACGCCGAGCCTCGTCAACTCCGCCTCCAGTGCCGCCATGAATCGGGAAGGGGACAGATGGCAGTCCTGGGGAAAGAAAACGCTGCCGCAGACATCCATGGTCACGCCGGGATCGAGTGCGGTCGTTTGTTTCGCATCGAGCACTTCGGCGGGAATGCCCAGTGCGTTTGCCTTCTCAGCCATGTGCGCCTCCTCATCGAGTGTCTGCTGTTTTTTGCACAGCATGAGCAGTCCTTTTTTCACCAGACCGAATTCGAGTCCGATCTCGTCGAAGCACTCGCGGCTCAGCAGGCTCAAATCGCGCAGCACGGGCGCGGCGGCATCGACGCGGGCCTTCGTGGCCGCTTTCCAGAAGTGCAGGCCCCAGCGCAGCAAATCGAGATCGAGCCGCGGTTGGATGTAAAACGGCGATTCCGGGTTCCACATCCATTTCAGGCCCAGTGCGACCATTCCCGGCGCGGCGAGCGGGATGAAGTGGCTCGGCACGATCATCCCCGCATTTCCGAAAGAGCATCCATCCCGGTCACGCGGCTTCCTCTCGACGACGGTCACCCGCATCCCACGACGAGCGCAGTACAGCGCCGTGCAGAGGCCGATGACGCCTGCGCCGATGATGGTGACGTTTTTGCTCATATGCGGGCGCAGCCATCATCGTTTCCGCTCACGGCGTCTTGACGGATTTCAGCGGACGCTGGCGGATTTCCGTCAAGCCCCGGCGGCAGGCGGCGGCGCGGCCTGATGCAGGGTGATCTGGTGGAACGGAATGTTCCAGCCGTTCTCGTTGCAGGCGTCCACGCAGAGCTTTTGCAGGGCGCGCGTGATGAAGGCATGCCGCTGGGCCACGGCGCCGGAGAAGTCCGCCAGCACGGTGTAGTTCAGGGACGAACTGCCCGCCTCGGAAAGCTCGACGGTGACGTTTTTGAGATGGTCCGGGCCGAGGAGCGCACGCAGTTCCTTTTCCAGATGCTCCGCGAGCTTCTGCGGCACCTCCGTGGTACTGATGGACTGGTGCCGGTAGTCGATGCCGAAGATGGTGCGCGCGCGGAAGCTCTTCGACAGGTTCTCCGGGCACAGTTCGAGAAAGGCCCGTGTCGGGTAGGTGCGGCGGCTGCCGCCCAGCAGGACGAGCTGCACCCAGTCCGGTGTCTGCGTCACCACCTTGCCGTGGGTGCCGTCGCTCAAGATGACCCAGTCGTCCACCGCGCTCGGAAACCACGGCTCGTCCTCGTCGGGGCGCGAGACCATGCCGGAGAGCTCCCGCAGCGGCAGGCGGACGTGGCCGCCGTGGAGAGCCGGGTTCCACAGTTCAGAGAAGACGCCGACCTGGCGCACCTCCCACGGCAGTCCGTTGTAGATGACACGCTCGCCTTCGCGCACGGAGCCGAGATTGAGCAGCAGCTTCACCTGCTCATAGACCGCCGGCAGCGTCTGTTTTCCCGTCCAGGCGATGCCGATGAGAAAGAGCGAGGCCAGGCCCAGCAGCACCCAGTCTCCCGCCAGATAAAACACCAGCAGCACGGCAAAGACCGAAAGCAGTGCGGTCAGCGAGTGGTAGAAGATCGCGGCGATGCGCACGCCGAAGGTGCGATTCTTGCGCATGAGCGCTGGCAGCCGCTGCAGCCGCCGCCAGAGCAGCCGCAGCGCCCCGTAGATCAGCAGTCCGGCACAGGCTCCCATGACGAGGTTCCGCCCCCTCTGGCGGAAGAATCCGCTTGTCATGTCACGCAGCGCGCCCAGCACGCCTCCGCGCTTCACCTCCAGCTCCTCCAGTTTGAATTCGGCCACCGCCAGCTCGGTTTCGGCGTCGTTCTGCCGTTTCTTCCACGTCGCGAGCAGGTCGGCCAGCAGGGGCTTAAGGGTGGCGTCCGTCTCATGAGTGAGCAGTTCCTCGAACCTGCCCACGGCCTCCCCGGCCAGCGCCCGGCGCTGTTGCAGGGAGGCGACCTGTCTGCGCAGGCTTTCAGCCTCGCGCGGGGAGGCGGTCAGTTGCTTGAGTTCCTGGACGATGGGCAGCAGCAGCTCGCGGGTTTCGATCTGCAGGTCCAGCTCCTCACTGGTCGTGCTGGTGAAATCCTGCGGGTCAAAGCCGGTGACGACGAGTTCCAGATCGTTCAGCAGCGACTCGCGCTTGGCGCCCAGCTCCCGCAGCTTCGCCTCGGCCTTCGCCTGCTCGTCCGGGGTCGGCGCGGCCTTGAGCTTGTCGCGCTCCGCTTTCAGCTCGCGGTCCAGTTGCCGGAAGGACTCCCCCAGCGCCGTCAGCGCCACGCCGGAGCGTCCCGCCTCGGCGGAGGCCGTCACCGGCACGGCGGGCGCCTTTTCCGGCTGCGCCATCGCCGCCGTGCCCACTGCCAGCAGTCCGGCGCAGAACAGGCGCAGGACTGGCAGGCGGCGTGGTGCTGACTCTGGACGCGTCATTCATGAGATCGTGTCAGCATTCGCCGGGAACGCAATGAGTCCTTCATTTTGCCGGGGGCGCAGGCTGGACGAACCGCGGCGCCTCGATAGCATCCGCCGATGGATCAAAATTGGACCGACAAGATTGTGATCGTCACCGGTGGTGGCGGCGGGATGGGGCAGGCGGCGGCCAGGCGCTTCGCCGAAGCCGGGGCGAAGACCTTTGTCTTCGGACGCACGCTGGAGTCGCTGCGGGAGAGCGCCGCACTCTCTCCGAACATCCACCCCGTCGTCTGCGACGTCGCGGACACCGCCAGCATCGCCGCCGCCATGCAGGAGGTGCTGAAGCACGGCACGCCCCACGCCCTCATCCACACCGCCGGCATCAACACGCCGGATCGCTTCCTGGCGCACGCCGACGAGGCCAAAATCACCAGTGAGGCGAGCTGGCGGAAGGTCATGGACATCAACGTCCTCGGCGTGGTGAACATGATCCAGGCCGTCGCCAAGCCCATGGCGGCCAACGGCGGCGGCAGGATCGTCGTCGTCTCCTCCACCGCCGGCCACGGTTTCGACTCCTACGCCGGCGTGCCCTACACCGCCAGCAAGTGGGCCGTCCACGGCATCCTCTTCACCGCGCGCATGCAGCTCAGCGCCCACGGCATCGTCCTCTCCGAATACGCCCCGGGGGAGGCCAACACCCCGCTGGTGAAAATGCGCCCCGTGCAGCCCAGCCCGGAGCACATGAACGCCATGATCCAGACCGGCGACTGCGCCGATGCCCTCTTCTTCATCGCCTCCCAGGCCCACAGCATGAGCATCATCCAGCTCCCCGCCTACCAGCCCTTCGGCGGCATGCCCCCGCAGATCACCGCCCCGTGGCTCTCCGGTCTGGAAATCCAGCCGAAGGGGTGAAGCGGCATCCCGTCGTGGCACTCCAGCCCGTCAGGAACAGCCCCCGCGTCACCTTCATCACCTCACGGCCTGCGTTGTCCGCCTTCCGTCCGCAGAAGGAGATCGTGGCAATTTTTCAGGGCGGGAGGGCGTTGGTCTTGGCCCCCTTTTTTACATGTCCTTTCTCGCCCGGCATCCCGTACTACGTCTCGTCGCCTCGCCCCAGCACCTGTGGCGGACGGTCTCTCTCGGCATCAAGACGATCTGGCTGCACAAGCTGCGCTCATTCCTGACCGCTCTGGGCGTGGTCTTCGGCGTGGCCTCGGTCGTGGCCATGCTGGCGATCGGGGAAGGGGCCAGCCACGAGGCGCAGGAGCAGATCCGGAAGCTGGGCAGCCAGAACATCATCCTGCAAAGCGTGAAGCCGCCGGACGGCCAGGGCTCCAGCGGCGAGTCGCGCAGCCTGATCAGCGAGTACGGGCTCACCACGCGGGACATCGAGCAGATCCGGCTGACGGTGCCCGGCATCCGCGTGGTCGTGCCCAGCCGCTTCATCACGGAGAACATCTGGAATCTGGACCGCAGCATGGACGGGCAGGTGATGGGCGTGCTACCCATCTACCCGGAGATGCGCAACCGCGAGGTGATCCAGGGACGCTTTTTCAACGATCTGGAAATGGCCGAGCGGCTCCCGGTGTGCGTGCTGAACCAGACCCTGGCCACCACGCTGTTCCCGCTGTCCACCCCCACGGGGAAATCCGTGCGCGTGAAAGGCTATTACTACAAGGTCATCGGCGTGCTCCAGGACGAGGGGCAGATGGTCGGGACGGACGCCGGCGCACCCACCAGCGCACCGGCGCAGTTGATGATCCCTTTTTCCACACTCATGGACCAGTACGGGGAGACCTTCTTCCGCTACCGCACCGGGAGCTTTGAGGCGGAGAAGGTGGAATTCCACGAGGCGGTGATCCGCGTGGACGAGGTGGACCAGGTGGAAAGCCGCGCGGAGGCCGTGCGCCACCTGATGAGCACGAATCACAAGAAGGAGGACTGGCGCATCATCGTGCCGGTGGAGCTGCTGAAGCAGGCGGAGCGCACCAAGCAGATCTTCAGCATCGTCCTCGGCAGCATCGCGGCCATCTCGCTCCTGGTCGGCGGCATCGGCATCATGAACATCATGCTGGCCAGCGTGACGGAGCGCACGCGCGAGATCGGCATCCGCCGCGCGCTGGGCGCACGGCAGGCGGACATCGTGGTGCAGTTCCTCATCGAGACGGTCCTGCTCGCCGGCGTCGGCGGCGTGCTCGGCGTCGTGCTGGGTCTGGCCATCCCCATCGCCGTGCAGGAGTTCGCCGGGGTCACGACGGTCATCAAGATGTGGTCCCCGGCTCTGGCCTTCTCGATTTCAGTCCTCACCGGAGTCGCCTTTGGCATCTACCCGGCCAGCCGCGCAGCCAAGATGAACCCCGTGGAAGCGCTGCGGCACGAGTAGTGTCCGGATCCGCAGTCCCCGGCGACTTCAAATCGTCCTCAAGGAGTCGGGACCGAACCGGTCCCGACTCCGAGACCGCTCCGCACCCCACTCCGCACGCCTTTCGAGGACGAGTAGGAGAACGAGAACGAGAACCAGCGCCCCCAAGGAGCGACGGCTTCCAGCTGTCACAAGTGACGCCAGGATGGCGTCACTCCTTGTCATCCCGTCAGCGATAGAGCGCATTGAT
>CAYVQY010000015.1:0-51478 GCA_964452755.1 uncultured Prosthecobacter sp.
ACCCAAGACCCGTCTCAAGCTCTCCTGAATCGTGGCGACTGAGGCGCATTGCCGCGCCGTCTGTGTGCTGATTCGCGGGTCCGTCTCAAGCTCTCCTGAATCGTGGCGACTGAGGCGATGCCGTCGGTCTTCACCTTGTCAGCGTCGAGTGCCGTCTCAAGCTCTCCTGAATCGTGGCGACTGAGGCCAAGATCCTACGAAGGCCAGTCTGTAAAGGGCTGCCGTCTCAAGCTCTCCTGAATCGTGGCGACTGAGGCGGCAGACTACAATTGCCGAGGCTGGCTAGAGAAGCCGTCTCAAGCTCTCCTGAATCGTGGCGACTGAGGCACAACGCCGCCGCAATGGCTCCGCATTGCTCCGAACCGTCTCAAGCTCTCCTGAATCGTGGCGACTGAGGCCATCGTCGAGCATGATGCGACGCTGATGCTCGTCCCGTCTCAAGCTCTCCTGAATCGTGGCGACTGAGGCAGCATCGCCATCAGAATCGACGAAACCATGCCGACCCGTCTCAAGCTCTCCTGAATCGTGGCGACTGAGGCCGGGCATGAAAGCCCCCAGCGTCGTCCCGGCGGTCCGTCTCAAGCTCTCCTGAATCGTGGCGACTGAGGCTTGCACCCATGCACGCCCAAGCCGGGTGGTCTGGTACCGTCTCAAGCTCTCCTGAATCGTGGCGACTGAGGCCTTTGAGGTAGCCGAGGCTGATGAGCAATGCTTTCCGTCTCAAGCTCTCCTGAATCGTGGCGACTGAGGCCGGGCTTTTCGGCGAGCTGCTTCTTGAGCTTCTCCCGTCTCAAGCTCTCCTGAATCGTGGCGACTGAGGCGCTTCGAGAAGGAGATCAACGGTTCTTCCGGCGACCCGTCTCAAGCTCTCCTGAATCGTGGCGACTGAGGCTTTCCGGCGATGCCCGGGACCAGCGGGCCTTCTTTCCCGTCTCAAGCTCTCCTGAATCGTGGCGACTGAGGCTTTCCAACGCGGCACCGGCGTCCGGGGCGAGGTCCCGTCTCAAGCTCTCCTGAATCGTGGCGACTGAGGCGCGCGGCAAAGGTTGATGCGGCAGCAGCGGCATTCCCGTCTCAAGCTCTCCTGAATCGTGGCGACTGAGGCGCCCATGACACCCACAACGCCAACACCACCCCACACCCGTCTCAAGCTCTCCTGAATCGTGGCGACTGAGGCTCCAGCGCGGAGGGGCTGAAGGACTGCAGCTCCTCCCGTCTCAAGCTCTCCTGAATCGTGGCGACTGAGGCCGACCGCGCCGAGGCGCTGCAGCTCGCCGAGACGGCCCGTCTCAAGCTCTCCTGAATCGTGGCGACTGAGGCCGCGTCGCTGCGCTCCTCGGGTTCGGGGTGATTGTCCGTCTCAAGCTCTCCTGAATCGTGGCGACTGAGGCTTTCAGCGAGCGCACAGCAGCACCGCAGGGGGGAACCGTCTCAAGCTCTCCTGAATCGTGGCGACTGAGGCTCTCCTGCATCCGATACATCGCCGCCATCACCACCTCCGTCTCAAGCTCTCCTGAATCGTGGCGACTGAGGCCTCACGTTGGAAGATCCTCTAGGCGCAACGGTGGACCGTCTCAAGCTCTCCTGAATCGTGGCGACTGAGGCCTTCGCCGCCTCTTTGGCCAGCGCACGCTCCGCGACCGTCTCAAGCTCTCCTGAATCGTGGCGACTGAGGCCCCGTCGCCATGCCGCCCCCCCCGCCCGGCAGCCTCCGTCTCAAGCTCTCCTGAATCGTGGCGACTGAGGCAATTGTGTTCGGATGAGCAGTCGAGAGAGGCAGCCCGTCTCAAGCTCTCCTGAATCGTGGCGACTGAGGCCAGGCTGCAGGCGGCAAAATTGCCACCACGGGCGTCCGTCTCAAGCTCTCCTGAATCGTGGCGACTGAGGCCACCGCCCGTGGTCATGACGACACTGCGGTGCGTCCGTCTCAAGCTCTCCTGAATCGTGGCGACTGAGGCTGCTTCGTTGAGAAAGGCGAGCAGGCCACGATTCGGCCGTCTCAAGCTCTCCTGAATCGTGGCGACTGAGGCCGCAGGAAGAAGCAGCCTATCTGCTCACTGTGCATCCCGTCTCAAGCTCTCCTGAATCGTGGCGACTGAGGCTGGAAGCCGCACCTCTTCATCCTGGGAGAGATCGCGGTACCGTCTCAAGCTCTCCTGAATCGTGGCGACTGAGGCTTGTCCTTCCTGTAGCCGTTCCGGTAGATTTCCTCCCGTCTCAAGCTCTCCTGAATCGTGGCGACTGAGGCAAGAAGGAGGATGCGAGCGATCATGGGAAGTGGATCCGTCTCAAGCTCTCCTGAATCGTGGCGACTGAGGCAGCGGCAACGTGGAACACTTGAAAAGCCCTGCTTAAACCTGTGGCTCCGCGAGCGCTTCGTGTGGAACACATTCAATCGTACCGTCAATGCGTTAAATTTATGGTGTGACGCCCTTCGCGAGCGCGATGTGGGCACACGCCCAGCGCTGTCGCGCTCGCGAGGAGCGCCGCAAAAATCAGTCGTCACGATTTCAAGGATCCGTGCCCATAGCCCGGCACGTTTTTGGAGAAGCTTGCCTTCCCAATGACGGAGGAAAGGTGGTCGGCGGCACATGGCCGTCCCAATGCTGGCGGAATCCCCCGCGAGCGCAAGTGCAAATCTGACCAGCGAGCGGAATCGCGGACTACACAATCGTCACCCGGCTGCGCACAAGATAGGGCAGCCCCATCGCTTCGATCCTCAGACCGTGGCTGCTGTCCTCCGGCCCCAGGCTGACAAACAAGACCTGGTCCTCGTCATGGTTCAGGATCGGTTGCAGCTCCGCCTTCATCTTGTTCACCCGCTTCTCGTCCAGCGCGCATTCGAAGACGCTGTATTGCAGCCTTATCCCGTAGCCTTCCATCGCCTTCGCCACCCGGCGCAGACGCTTCGGGTGGCAGATGTCATAGCTCACCAGGTATCGCGTTCTCATGATCGTCCTCCTTCAGCGTGTGGTGAAACCATGGTAGCTGGCCGCCTCTCCGCGCAGGTAGCGCCAGAGCTGCCGCGCCTGCACCTCCAGCATGCGGCGGTAGCTCATCTTGTAGCCGAATTCCGGGTGGCTCACCTCCGTGTCCATCCGGCGAAAATAGCCTTCCCAGAAGGCCCGCCGCCCGCCGTCTTTCAGGAAGGTCCCGTTTGCACTCCGCACAAAGTCCTCCACACCCAGCTCCCCGCGATTGATCAGGGAGATCACCACGCTGTCCGCGATCAGCGGGCGAAACTCCTCCATCAGATCCAGCGCCAGCGCGGGGCGTCCGTAGCGCGGCTGATGGAGGAAGCCCAGAAACGGGTCCAGCCCCACCGCATGGCATACGCCCGTCAGCTCCTTCGCCAGCATCGAGTACGCCAGGGAAAGCAGTGCATTCACCGGATCACGCGGCGGGCGCTTGTTCCGTCCTTGGAAGTCAAAGCGCCATGCCTCTCCGCGACTCTTCAGCATGCTGGTAAAATGCTCAAAGTAAAAGGCCGCCGCCATTCCCTCGTAGCCCAGCAGCTGCGTCCGGTCCGTCACCTCCGCCACACCGTCGCGCAGCTCCGCCATCTTCTTGATCACACCTTCCGGTGCGTCCCCGTTGCGCATCAGCAGCACCCGCTGGTTGTGGATCTTCGCGCGGATGATCTCCCGCGCCAGCCGCAGGCGGATCTCCTCCTTCTGGAAGAATTCATACTGCCCCATCCGTGCATCCACGCCGCTCGTCGGCAGTCCGCGCAGCATGCCGAGAAATCTTCCCGCTGGTGAGAAATACGAGACGTCGATGTCCAGTTCCAGCGCCGTCTGCACTGCCTGAGCCGTCAGTTGCACCGCGCCATACAGGTAGATCGCCCGCAGTTGGTTTCCCGGCATCTTCTGCACCACCGTCCCCTTGAGGCTCACGGTGAACATGTCGCCCCGCTGTCCCACCTGCGCTCCCGGCGTCTGCACCACCAGAATCTCCCCCGCATCCCCATCCGGCCTCGGCGCTTCCTTGATCTCGGGAGCACCTGCGGGTGCATTCGCCAGAATGCGGTTCCGTTCCGGCAGCCCCTCAAACACAAAGGCCATCTGCGAGTCATCCACCTTTTCCTCAAAGCCCGCCGCCCACCAGCGGCTCTCATTCGGCAGGCAGATCGGATAGGCGCTGCAGTAGAGACAGCGCGGATCATTCACCAGCGGCGGCGGACAGTGCCCGCTCGCTGCCTGTGCCTTCGCATCCGCCAGCGCCTTCAGCGTTTGTTCCCGCAGTTCGGCGGTCAGGTCCACCGGCACCCGGCGCTTGTCCTCCGCATAATAGATCCACCCCTGCGTCACCCGCGTGCCTTCCTCCTCCAGCAGCAGCGCATGCGCCATCACCTGCACCGCGTCGCTTTCCTTCGCCACCCGCTCCCCGTTCGCCCCGCGCTTCGCGCTGCCCTTTTTATAATCCACCACCGCCGCGCCCTCCGCATCCCCCTCGATGAGATCAACCACGCCCAGCAGCCCCAGCGCCACACTCTCCAGCTTCAGGCTGCGCAGCCGCGCACCCTCCGGCAGCCCCTCCGCCAGCGCCGCCTGCTTCTCCTCCGCATACGATGACGGCCGGTCCACATTCCGGTGCACATGACTTCCGGCGATGGTGTCCGCATTCTCCTCGAACAGGTTCTCCACCCACTGGTAGTAGAACAGCCTCGGGCAGTAGGTGAAGTTGTGCAGCCGGCGCACCGGCAGCGGCGGTTGCAGGGAGATGGGATCATCCTGCGTCTGGATCGGGGCGGCGGCATTCATGACGGCGGGTACTATAAGCCCGCCTGTCAAATCATGCCTGTAGCCGCGCCCCTCAGAGCGCCGTCAGGCGTCACGCTGGCAGCGCATAGATCGCCGGGCGGTAGCGCGGTTCGGGCACCGGCTTCTTGTGCTTCTTCGCCGCCGCCAGCCAGGCCGCCTTGGCCGCCAGCACCTCATGCAGCGCCAGCTCCGGCGTCGCTCCAAACGCGCTGCACGACTTCAGGTCAGGCACATCCGCGATGTAGCCGCCGTCTTCCGCGCTGTAGAACAGGTTGATGTGGTAGTCGCTCTTCATCGTCATTCCTGGATCGTAAGCTGAAACTCCTCGATGTCGCGCAGGAACTGTTTGACCTGGTACGGCTTCGCCCTGCCCTTGTCATTCTGGAGATTGAGGGGGCGCGTCGTCCGCGCATGGACAAAGATGTGATGGCTGCCGCTGACCCGGTCCAGCACATAGCCAAACGCCTCCGCCAGATGACACAGCTCCGCAAACCGCACATTCCGCGGGGCGTTCATCGTCTTGAGGAGCAGCTTGCGTAGCTTCATGGGGGAGGGGGATCAAGTCATCGGAATCTGGTCGGCGGGGTCGGGGTTCGCGGCCTTCGCCTCCCAAGCGCTGATGCGGGCGGCGTTGATTTCCTGACAGCGCGACCAAGACCTGCGTTTAACGTAGCCCCACATGGCCTTTCCTGACACGAGGTGAACTGGTTCATGTTCTCCGGCTCCATTTCCATAAAGCTTTGCAACACCCCAATGGGTTCCACGAAGATTTGCCACGTCAGCAAAGAAGTTTGGATGGCGGCTCTCACTAGCCTTGAGAGCAAGTTTGTCTGCCAGCTTTCGCCACCGCTTTTTTCTCTCCTCAGTTGTTGCGGCTTCAGCTCTCTCCAAAGCTTTGAAAACCTTGGGTGTGACAATCTGGATACGCTTATCTCCCTCCAATTCGCCATGCTTACGTTTCTCCCTCGTGAAAAAGCAATCAGGTTTGCTCACCGCCTGATCATTGGTCGGCTGTTGCTCCGTCTTGTTCTTTGGCGTGCTCTTCTTGGTTTTTGGTTTTGCCTTACCATCTCCGGCTTCCCGCTCCGACCGAAGGCGTGAATGAATACTCCACACGCGAGGATCAGCCACAGCCCGCAGCGCGAGATTCACGGCGGCATTGATGTCCGCATGAATCAATCTCGGCAGGTGCATCTGGCTTTCTTCGAGCCGCACCGGCAAATACTGGATGATGGGCCTTGGCTTCTTGGGGTTCGCTTTGTCTTTTGCAGGCCGGACATATCTGGCATCCAGATTTGAGATCGGGATAAAGACACTGCCTCCCGCGTCATGCACCAGCAGTGTTCGATACTCGTTACCCTCCGCGCCATCACGGCCATCGTTGATGCGGCTGACCTCGGCATAAAGGCTTTCCCACTGCTCACGTCGCTGCCTTTGTTCCTTGGTTTCTTCTTTGCCATCATCCCGCTTCCGAATCCTCCAGCGCCATTTGGATTCATTGAGCATCGCAGGTGACAACTCGCTGGCACGGAATCCGGCAACACCTGTGCGCGAGCAGAAGCGCGATGAATACGCCGCAGGAGTCTCAATCAGCGGAATACCAAATGGCTCGCACATCTCCTTGAGCTTGTCCCGGATCGCCCGATGGCACCATTTCATCAGGCGGCTGTTCTCACGCGGAGCGCGCCCTTGAGTGGTTTTGTAGCGGCTCAAATCTTCGATCACAATGAAATCGACAACACCGCGCCAGTTCTGATCATCTGCGGCGGGATTCCCTCTGTCATTGAGCTTTGTATACTCTCCGTGAAGGTCTTGTGCTTCTGCTTTTCGCCTCAATATGGCTAGGGTCGTCTTGAGTTCCTTAATTTGCACGGGAGGTTCACCGTTTTTGATTGCGTCGAGAAAGGCTTTCTTAGCCGCTTTGATGTCTGACTTCGGCGTGTCCAACCCCAGCCCAAGAGCCTCAGCAAGGATCATGTTAGCCGTCTGGTTCCGCCTCTGTTCCTTGATGTCGTCGAGTTTTGCGAGCACTGTCGGGCATGGATCGGGAATCGAGTCATCTCTGCCACGCGGCGGAGCATCACCGATGTCACGGCGAAGCATTTGATTGAGTGACTGGCAGCGCTTCCGCAGCTCCTCCATTTGCTCAATGCGCTCAATGGAAAGACCGCGCTGTCCGGCCAGCATCTTTTCCTCCTTGCTCAACGACTTCTGTTTCTCCTTGGTCCATTCTTGGAAGGCCAGCAGATGGCATTCAGTCTTGTCTGGATGCTTCCCCCAGGTGAAACAGCCACGGCGTGAGCGGTAGATGCGGTTGGCGATGATCTCCAGCCATGCAGGCATTTTCGGCAGCAGGGCGTTAAGGGAGTCCTTCAGTTCGGTGACGATTTGCACATCAACATTCGTCTTCTCATCAGGCTTGTCCTTGATGCGCTCATGTTCGGCCTTTGCGAGCGCATGTGCCTGTTCGGGCAGCCATGCGTGCGCGTCCGCCTCGGCGATTTCCTTTATGGCAATCCGCCGCCTTTCGTCTTGATCCTCTCTCTCCTCTTTCGGAGCCAGAAACCAGCACCAGCGATGCAGCTTGGCTGCAAACGATTGCGCCCGCCGTAAAGCCACCATCAGCTTGAAATTCTGCTCGGGATAAAAGAGCGCGCTCTGCACCTGCTCTTGCGTGCGGCAATCCTCATCCAGCAAATCCGTTTGCTTCATCTCATCCACTAGCTGCACAACTTGGCTGCTCTCGGCTGCGGTTGCTACGCGTCCTGCCGAGCCGGACAGTTCTTCACGGAATTTCTCCGTGCCTTCGACTGGTTTACCGTTCTGGAACTCAGGCCGATACACCCGCGCATCCTCTCCTTACAGCCTGTGCAATCCAGTATGCACCAAACGCACATACCAGTGTTTCGGACCATTTGCACTATCAGTCTTGCCGACGAATCGAGCCTTCTTCTTGTCCTGGGGGCTGAAACAACATGAGAATTCCACGATGGCAAAGGCCCCAGCCTGCTTCTGCCCCAAATCAATCGAGAGCACTCGGAAACGATCCAGCCCGACCACCTCAAACCATTTTCCGGGAAAGCCTTTCTTGGCAGTCACTTTTGACCAATTTTCGTGCGGCCAACGTAAAGTGGCGTCATGTCCGTCGCCGTTCCAATTAAACTGCATGTTCCAGTGCCACTTCTCCCGGCCGCCCATCTTGCGCAGCTTCCCAATGGCTTCATCCTCCTTGACTCGCAAAACAAAGTTCAGGAGAAGACGATCCGGCTCGGGATTTCGACTGTCGGCTTTCCAATCTGGCATTAGCGAAACTGCGTGCTTGCTAAGATCATGCAGGGGAGCTTCGGGGATGCCGAACGCCTTCATCATGGGCTGCATCCAATTCGCAGCCGTTAGATTCTCCTGCTCTTTCAGCGCTCGCGAGCCATCCCGCAGCAAGCGCGGCGCGGTGTAGTGAATCCTGACCTCCTGCCGTTGATAAAACGACTTCCCGCCCTGAGTGCGATTAATGGCAATCTGCGTCTCGAACCACAGGCCGTCTACATTCCCACCATGCTTGAAGCCGCCTTGTGAGCCCCCCTTGAGATCGTAGAGACGGCGCGACAGCGCGGCATCCGCCGGAGTGTATTTCACCGGCTTCTTGAGTTCTTCGACGCGCTCTTTCACCTCCAGGAATCGCATGTAGTCGCGGACCATGTTGCCGGAGTGGTTCTTCTCTTTCCGCTCCTTCTCTTGCTCAACCGTCGGATTCTGCCACAGGCACCAGTAGTTATTTTCCAGCAGCTTCTCAAACAGCAGCACAGCGCCCACATCATCACGATGCACCTTCTGGTGATCCTTGAGCACTTTGTCTCTGAGCACCTGCTGCTTTGCCTCGGTGAATGCCTCCCCTGCCTCCACATGCTTGTTCCAATCTTCCCGGAGTTCTTCATATCCGCGCAGCGCGGCCTGGCTGAAACCGTAAGTGTGGACTTCCCCCTCCGTAACTCCGTCTGCCACCGCCAGTTTTCGGTGCAGTTCTTCCATGACGGCAAACCGCGAGTCATCCTTGAAACCCGGAATGTGATCATCATCACCCTGGTCATCGTCCGAAGACTTCGCCCGCCCAGCACCGCGGTAAGCTTTTTCCGTCGCTTCCAGAGTTGCCTTCTCCTTGTTTCTCTCATCGGTCTTCTTCTTGATCTGATTCGGTGCCTTCAAAGCTTCCTCAAGCGCTGCAAACTCAAACTCCTTCCAATCAGTCTCACCCGGTTCCCAAGCCACACACTTGCCCTCCTTGGCTTCGTCCCGGCGCAGCGACAGGAATCCTTTGATGGCGGTGAAGCCAGGAAACACAATGCCGCACTTGTCACGGATGGCCTGTATGTAATTGCTACACGGGGACGGTTTTAGTGGCTCTTCAATCTGTTCAGTTAGCTTGCCTTTTTCCTTGGCAGCTTGGGCAGCGGACTTGGCTACGCTTTCCCTGACCTTCTTAACCTTCGCGAACGGTTCTTTGCCTTTCAAGTTCTCGTCCTTCTCGCCTTCTTCACCGCACAAACGATTCGCATCCACAAAGTCAATGTAGGCCGATGGATCATCCTTGAGCAGGCGAGGCAGAAACCTTGGCATCAGCCGCGCCTTCAACGCGGTGGCAACTTCTTTCTTTGCCTCGCTCAGATGCATCAACACGAACATCTCGACCGCTGGATTGTCCTTGCCTTTTCCTCCCGTGGCCCACTTCTGGAACGATAATGCTTCCGGCTTTTCCAAGCATTCGGCCTCCTTCGTTGTGATCTCGTCCTCAATTTCCTTCAATGCAGATTCAAGGGCTGACAGATCGCCACCGAGCAGTGCAAATGCATCAGCAAAGTCGATGTCCAAAGCCAGCTTCCTCATGGTGGCCACACAAGCCTTCCATTTCACAATCGCGTCTTTGCCAATGAACCGCTCGACGCCATCTGTTGCGCTATCGTTTTGCTCGGGTTGATATTCATCATCAATCTCGTGGATGGATTCTCCTTCCTCATCACTGTCATCGTCCTCAATCACGCTGGTCAAATAGGTTTCGTTGACCTGCCTCTGCGCCAGTTTCCTAAGCCTTGGCTGGTCGGCGTTAAACAACTCCAGCAAGAAGTCACTGATCCCATGATTCTTCCGGTAGTAAGCCTTGGCAGGCGTTTCGCCACTCGCGTGATTCCAGCAAAGCCAAGGCCAGTCACCACGCGCCATCTTCTGCGGATTCAGCCCCCGGCTTTTTGCAGGAAACATTTCCGCCATCACTCCATGAAGCACATCCACCGGCACGTCACCTGACAAATGACGATTTAGAAACTGCTTCAACACGTGCCCGAAAATCCGCTTCACACACTCTTCCCAAGTTGTTTCCTCTGGAGTGATGCCGAGCGTCCGGCTCAAGGACCGACGCAATCCTTCTCTCTTCTTTCCTTTGTGAGTGAAGTCTTCCCATCGTTCCTTCACTTGTGCCGCGAATGATCCCATCGAGGTCAACTCTCCTTTGGAGTCACGTGCTCCTTCCGCCATGATCGCAAGAGCAACAGTGTCAAAATTCACCGCATCCTGAAACAGTTCATGATGCCGCCACAGCGCGGCCTCGCCCTCGGGCAGGTCGATCCACTCCGTTTTTTTCGGCCCCTTTTCCTTCTTTCGGCCATTCGTTTCTTCTGTCTTGGCGGGTGCAGGGATCTGCACCCTTGTGACACGTCCTTGGTAAATGCGGTTCATGGCGGGAAAATGGGAAAACAAAGGCCGATTTTAGGCGGGAGGGTGGGACAAAAGCGGGGTGGGGTGGGGATTTTTTTTCGCGGGTGGCGGAGGCTGGAGGCGGGCGCTTCAGAGCGCTATAGCTCTCATCTTCAGTTGGTTAGGTAGGAAACGATAATTCAGCGGGCGGTTTGACGGGTGTTTGGCTAGGGCAAGCTTGCATTTTTAGGCTTCCAAGTCATCCCGGTTTTTGCTTTTCTTCCGGTCCCAACCCCCACGCAGATCATGCAGGCGAAGGCGTCTTCTGTCTCTGCCCGGCGACGACGCCGGAAGGCTGCGGGCACCCGGAAACCACGGTCGCGGCGGGAGCCGGTCTTTCCCATCTCTCGCGAGGAAATCATCCGGCGCTGCCGGGAGAAGCCGCATGACATGCTCTGCGCCGGGGAGGCCCTGGCGCTGATGGATCTGATGACGCGCTTCCACCTGACGATCAAGAAGCTGCATGACATCTCCGGCGTGGCACGATCGATGATCCGGGACATCCTGCTGATGGAGGCGGTGATGACCAATGACACAGCGGGAAAGCTGGGGCTGCCCTTCGGCATGCTGGCGATCGAGTTCCGCCTGCTGGGCCACTACACCCTGCGCGCAGAAGTGACTCCATAGCGTCATTTACGCCGCACCGGGCGGTGGGAGAATGCGCCCATGAACGAGCGCCACCTCCCCAGGATCACCCCCGCCCCGCGACGCGGCGAGGGGCGGCTCTCCCGCCAGGCGCCGGGTGAGGTGGGGAACATGCAGACGCAAAGCGTCCGCTGCTTCCCCACTCTGAGGACCGGCCAGACGCAAAGCGTCCGCTGCTTCCCCACTTTGAAGACCGGCCAGACGCAAAGCGTCCGCTGCTTCTCCACTTTGAAGATCGGCCAGACGCAAAGCGTCCGGTGCTTCTCCACTTTGAGGACCGGCCAGACGCAAAGCGTCCGCTGCTTCCCCACTCTGAGGACCTGCCAGACGCAAAGCGTCCGATGCTTCTCCACTTTGAGGACCGGCCAGACGCAAAGCGTCCGCTGCTTCCCCACTCTGAGGATCGGCCAGACGCAAAGCGTCCGCTGCTTCTCCACTTTGAGGATCGGTCGGACGCTTCGCATCCCTGCGATCCGGAGAGCGGTCCGCCGTGTCCGCCGGAGTCGGCAGACGCGGATGTCTGCCCTCCACCCCCGCACTCCAACCACCGACCCCCATGCCTGACTGGGATTCCGGAAGCTGGGACAGCGGATCCTGGGACCAGCCTTCCTCACCACCGATTTTCCCGACCGCCCCGAAACCGAAACGCAAACTCAACCGACGAACCATGGCCTCCAACCCCACCCCCCACAATCCGGACGTGCTCCGGGCCCTCGCCGACCGCATGGCGGACGGCTGCGCCACCTACGAAGGCGCGATCGGCATCCTGCAAAACACGGAGGCCGCCATGCGCGCCGCCATCACCGCGCTGTCCACCACGGAGACGCAGCTCGGCTTCAAGAAGACGGAACTCTCAGCCGCCAATGCCGCGCTGGAGGCCGCCGACGAGGCGGGCATCACCTGCATCAACAATTGCAAGCTGCGGCTGAAGCAGCTGCTGGGGGAGCGCTGGAGCACGGCGTGGGAGCCCACCGGCTTCCCGGACCAGTCCACGAAGCTGCCGACGACGCAGGACAAGCGCTTCACCCTGCTGGACGCGCTGAAGAACTACTTCACCACCATGCCCGCCAGCGAGAGCGCGGACATGGGCGCCACCGCCGCGCTGTGCACCGCCGCGTGGACGGCGATGTCCGACGCGCGGCAGGGCGTGGCGGACGCCACCGACGCGCAGGCCACCGCGCTGGGCGCCCGCGATGACGCGGTGCGCGCCCTGCGCAAGCGCGTGCGCGGCCTGATCTCCGAGCTGGAGACGCTGATCGCCGACGACGACACGCGCTGGGAGGCCTTCGGCCTGAACATCCCGGCCCACCCGGCCGCGCCGGAGGGCATCGCCACGCTGACGCTCACCACCCCGGCGGCGGGCAAGATCCACGCGGAGTGGGGCTACGCCACGCGCATGACCGGCACGCGCCTGCTGACGAAGCGCCTCGGCCTGGACGACGATTTTGTGAACTCCGGCACGGCGGACGGACTGGAGAAGACCCTCACCGGCTTCACCGCCGGCCAGAGTGTGGAGGTCAAGGCCGTGCCCTACAACGACGGCGGCGACGGCCCCGCCAGCCCGGTGCAAAGCATCGTCGTGACCTAGTCATGCAAGGAGGGCAAGCCTCCCGGCTGGCCGAAGTCGGCAGACACGGAGGTCTGCCCTCCCTCATTCCCCGAAAACCGTGACCACTCGGGAGCGTCGACGACTCGTCGGCTTTGAGGAACAGCATGGGCGACGAGTCGTCGCCTCTCCCCAACCGACGCCCCCTGGCGACTGCGCAGCCGCGAAGCGAGCCCGGGACTGCAAAACGGCTAACTGCGAACTGACAACTGAAGCGGGCAGGAGTGCCCGCGCTCCCTTCATCCCTTCATCACTCATCACTCATCTCCCCACGATGCCCTACGATCCCAGAACGGCCTAAAGGCCGAACTACAAACCGAGAACAGCGAACCGAGAACTACCAACCAACCGCCGCCATGCCCTACGATCCCAACTACCCACCGACCAACGCCCCGCTGGAGTCCGCGCCGATGCGCGAGCAGTTCACCGGGCTCAAAGACCTCATCGACGCCATCCCTGCCGGACCCCAGGGGCCGGAAGGTCCGCCCGGACCGGAAGGCCCGGAGGGACCGGTCGGTTCGGACGGCCCCGCCGGGGCCGACGGGGCGCAGGGACCTCAAGGGCCGGAGGGACCGCAAGGCCCGCCCGGAGAGGTCTCCCCGCAGCAGCTCAGCGACGCCATCGCGGGCACCAGCAGCAATGTGAACAGCGTGAGCCTGCTCTCCATGATCGTGAGCGATCCCCCCCAGCAGTTCGAGGTGCAGGCCATCGTGGACAAGATCGATGAGCTGATCAATGCGCTCTATCGCTGACGGGATGACAAGATGACAAGGAGTGACGCCATCTTGGCGTCATGGGTGACGGCAGGATGCCGTCACTCCTTGGGGGCGGAGCGTGAGACAGGCAGCCTTGCCTGTGGGATGGGGTGCCGCTGAAGAGGTAGGCGTGTTGGTCGTTCGGTCTTTAGCCCGCCTCTCCTGTTTCGTTGACTCCAAACGCGGGCTACTGCGCAGCCGCGAAGCGAACCCCGAACTACGAGCCCAGAACCCAGAACGACGAGCCACTGACTGACAAGCCTCACTTCCCCAGCACAGCTTTCATGACCTCCACACAGCGCTCGTTCTGCGGCATGGTGCCGATGGAGATGCGGACCCATTCGGGGAGCTTGTAGGCGGCCATGGCGCGGACGATGACGCCCTTGTCCATCATGGCTTTGAAGACGGCGTTGCCATCGCCCACTTTGACGAGGACGAAGTTGGCGTAGCTGGGGATGTACTCGAGGCCCATCTCCCCAAACTGCTGCTGCAGGTAGGCGCGGCCTTCGTCGGTGATGCGCTTGGTTTTGTCCTGATGCTCCTGGTCGAGCAGACCGGCGAGCGCGCCTGCTTGTGCGATGGAGTTGAGATTGAAGGGCTGGCGGGTGCGCTGGAGGACGTCGATGAGTTCCTTGTTGGCGATGCCGTAGCCGACGCGGGTGCCGGCGAGGCCCTGGATCTTGGAGAAGGTGCGCAGGACGACGACGTTGCGGCCCTCGCGGACGTACTTGAGGGTGTCCGGCGGGTTGTCGAGGAACTCGTAGTAGGCCTCGTCGAAGACGACGACGACGTGGTCGGGCACTTTGGCCATGAAGGCGTCGATCTGCTCCTGGGTGACGAGGGTGCCGGTGGGGTTGTTCGGATTGGCGATGAAGACTTCCTTCGTCTGCGGCGTGATGGCGGCGGCCATGGCGTCGAGGTCGTGGACGTAGCCGGGATCAGGCACCTCGATGGTGTCCGCGCCGAAGACCCTGGCCATGAGCTTGTAAACGAGGAAGGCGTGCTCGGCGGTGATGATGTTGTCGCCGGGTTTGAGGAAGGCGTGGCCGATGAATTCGATGACCTCGTTGCTGCCGCAGCCCATGATGATGTTGCCCATGTCGAGGCCGAACTTTTCGGCGAGGGCGTTGCGCAGCTTCCAGGAGGCGCCGTCCGGGTAGATGTGGACTTCCTCGACGGCCTTTTTCATCGCTTCGACGGCCTTGGGCGAGGGGCCGAGGGGGTTTTCGTTGGAGGCGAGCTTGACGATGTCCGCAGGATTCAGCCCGCGCTCGCGCGCCACATCCTCGATGGGCTTTCCGGGTTCGTAAGCGACGAGGTCTTTGAGCTGCGGGTTGGCGTGGTTCCAGATGGACATGGGCGGTGGTAGGAGGAACGTTTCTTGGACTGGGATGGCCGCTCTGGCAAGTGCGTGTGAAACATCCCTGCGCTATCGTTCATTCATCATGATCCCCGTGACCGACCCGACCGAACTTCTGCAGTCCCTCGCCACCGCCCTGGGGCTGGGGCTGCTGGTGGGGCTGCAGCGGGAGTGGGAGCAGAATCCGGTGGCGGGCATCCGCACCTTTGCGCTGGCGTCGCTGTTCGGGGGGCTGTGCGGGGTGATGGGCTTCGCCTACAGCGGGTGGGTGATCGCCTCGGCCTTTCTGGCTTTCACGAGCATGGTGATCCTGGGAAACCTCTCCCGCCTCCGGGAGAAGGGGCCGGACAGCGGCCTGACGACGGAGATGGCGCTGCTGGTGATGTTTGCCGTCGGCGTGATCACGGTACACGGCTACCGGATGATCGCGGTGGTGACGGCGGGGACGGTGATGGTGCTCCTGCAGAGCAAGAAGCGGCTGCACGGCATGGTGCGGCTGATTGGCGAGGACGACCTGCGGGAAATCTCCCGGCTGGTGCTGGCCGGGCTGGTCATCCTGCCCGCCCTGCCGAACCGGGAGATGGGCTACCTCGGGGTGCTGAATCCCTTCGCGATCTGGCTGATGGTGGTGCTGATCGTGGGCATCAGTCTGGCGGCGTATCTGGCGCAGAAGTTTCTCGGCGGGAACAAGGGGGCGGCGCTGGCGGGCCTCTTTGGCGGGCTGATCTCGAGCACGGCGACGACGGCCAGCGTGGCGCGGCGCAGCCATGAACGCGGGGCCTGCGGCATCTGCCTGGCGGCCATCGCGCTGATTGCTTCCGCAGTGGTGTTTGTGCGGGTGATGGCGGAGGTGGCGATCGCCGCGCCCGGGCACTGGCAGACCATGCTGCCGCCGCTGCTGGCGATGATGTTCTGGTTCGGGCTGGTGGCGGCCGTGGCGCACCGGATGGCCGAAAAGAAGGGCAAGAATGCGGCGGATGAGTCGCCGCCCTCCGAGCTCAAGAGCGCGGTGCTCTTTGGCCTGCTTTACGCGCTGGTGCTCGTCGTCGTGGCGGCGGCGCGGGAGCACTTTGGGCACTCGGGGCTTTACTTCGCGGCGGCGTTGTCGGGACTGACGGACATGGACGCCATCACGCTGTCCACCTCGCGGTTGGTGAGCAGCGAGCACCTGGAGGCCTCCATCGCGTGGCGGATGATACTCGTCGGCGGGATGGCGAACGTGGTTTTCAAGATGAGCCTGGCCGCCGTGCTGGGCGCACGCTCCTTTCTCAAACCGCTGCTGCTGGGACTGGGCGCCTCGCTGCTTGGCGGCGCCCTGATCCTGCTGCTGTGGCCGTGAGGAGCGGATGCCGCCGCCGGGGGCGGGGCTTTCGACAACCCAAGGAATGCAGCACCAAGGCCAATGACAACTCACTGAAAATCGCCGATCATCCACCATGCCCGCTCAGTTCAAGGATTACTACACCACGCTCGGCGTCTCGCGCGAAGCGAGCGAGGACGAGATCAAGAAAGCCTTCCGCAAACTCGCGCGGCAGTACCACCCCGACACCGCCACGGACAAAAAGTCCGCCGAAGAGAAGTTCAAGGAGATCAACGAGGCCTACGAGGTGCTGGGAGATCCCGAAAAGAGGAAAAAGTACGACCAGCTCGGGGCGCATTGGAACGACCCGGGGGGATTCGAACCGCCGCCGGGCGGTCCGACCGGCGGGAACGCGCAGGAGTTCCACTTCAGCGGCACGGGCTTCAGCGATTTCTTTGAGCAGTACTTCAGCGGCGGCAACCGCTACGGATTTCCGGAAGGGTTCGCGGAGGGGCCGCCGCGCCAGGCCGGTCGACCACGACGCGGTCACGACATCGAGGGCGACATCATGGTCACGCTGGAGGAGGCCATGCACGGCACGCAGCGCCCCATCTCCCTGCAAAGCGTGAACCGGCAGACCGGCGCGGTGCAGACGCACGAATTCCAGGTGCGCATCCCGCCCGGCGCAACGGACGGGCGGCGCATCCGCGTGCCCGGCCAGGGCGAGCCCGGCAGCGGTGGCGGTCCTGCGGGTAATCTGTACCTGCGCGTGCGGCATGCGGCGCATCCTGACTTCACCTCGCGTGAAACGGACGTTTATCACGAGCTGGATGTGGCGCCGTGGGAGGCGGTGCTGGGAGCGGAGATCGTGGTGCCCACGCTGGACGGCTCCATCAAAGTGCGCATTCCCGCCGGCGCTGAAAACGGACAAAACCTGCGCGTGCGCGGACGCGGACTGCCCAAGGGCAAGACCGGTGAGCGCGGCGACTTTTATGTGACGCTGAATGTGGTGCTGCCTGCGGGTCTGTCCGACGCCGAGTCGGCCGCATGGGCGCAACTGCGCAGCGTCTCCACCTTCAACCCGCGCGCCTGACATGGACGACACGCATCCCCAAACCTACACGCTGGACATCCTGGCGGAGATCACCGGTGTCTCGACCCAGACGATCCTGCACTATCAGGAGCAGGGCCTCATCCGTGAGGAGTTCGACGACGAAACCGTGCGCTCTCTGCGCCGCATCGAGCACCTGAGAGAATCCTGCGAGATGGATCTCAAGGCGCTGAAGCTGCTGACCCGTCTGATGGACGAGGTGGAGCAACTCCGCGAGGAGCTCCGCGCCCGGCGCTGATGCTCAGCGATACTCCGCCAAGGCCCGCGGCATGAAGGCGCGGAGGCTCTCGATGCGCGTGGAGTCCAGCGGATGCGTGCTGAGGAAGGCGGGCGTGCGGCCGCCTTT
Organism: uncultured Prosthecobacter sp.; assembly: GCA_964452755.1. Lineage (GTDB taxonomy): Bacteria > Verrucomicrobiota > Verrucomicrobiia > Verrucomicrobiales > Verrucomicrobiaceae > Prosthecobacter. Next base: position 17,629 of record CAYVQY010000015.1, read on the forward strand.
TGATTCGCGGTTCGCGGCGAAGTTCTGCCAGAGCTGGACGCTCTCCCGTGGATCGTAACCGGCGCGGGCCATGTAGAGTGCGCCGAGCTTGTCCGCCTCCAACTCCTGCCCCCGGCTGAACTTCAGCATGCCGAGACCCACGGCGGCGCCCGCCGCAGCGCTAGTGGCGGCCCGCGTGCCCGTGCTGCGGTCCGAACCCAGCGCCGCATCCAGCACGGCCACGCCGACCGCGCCGAGAATGCCCGTGCTCATGCGCTCGCCGCTGTGACCCGCCACGACGTGCCCCAGCTCATGGCCGAGTACCGCCGCGAGCTGCTCGTCATTCCGCGCCACTTTGAAGATGCCCGTGTTGACGCCCACCTTGCCGCCCGGCAGCGCGAAGGCGTTCGGCGTGCCGTCTTCAAACAGGACAAACTCCCACTGCGCATTCGGCATCGGCACGACGCGCTTCAAGCGGTCGGCCACGCGCCGCACGGCGGCGAGTTGCGTGCCGTTGGAGGAGCGCTTCTTTTCCTTTTTGATCTTTTCAAATTCCGTCAGCCCCATCTGGTTCAACTGGGCTCCGGGAATGAAGTTGATGGAACTGCGGCCAATGTCTGGAACGGTGGTGCAGGAGAGCAGGATGGTGACCAGGGCGACGGCGGCACCGGCGACAAGAGGAATGGAGGAACAGCGAGAGCGACTCATGCCGGACACTGGAGCATCGCGCGACTGGCAGGCAACCCGATTTCCAACTCCGCGCGGCGGCGTCTCGGGATTGGCCTCCAGCGCTCCCATCTTGGCATCTGCCGCAGCGGTGCATCATCCCGCCTTCCGACTTCGTATCCTCTAGAGAACTCCATTAATTACACACCATGAATGCATCATCCACCACGATCCTCGTCGCGGTCGATTTCTCGACCGGTTCACGCTCCGCCCTTCATCAGGCCGGTCGCATGGCCCTCCGGCAAAATGCCAAGCTGCATGTGCTGCATGTGATTGATTCCAACGCCCTCGCCGCGCTGGCTGACAGCCGCGGAGAACCCTTCGACTCCGCCTCCAGGGTCGCTGTCGAAGGCGGGCGGAAGGCTCTCGACACTTGGCTGGCGCAGACACCGCTGCCGCCGGGACACGAGGTCACGCTCGTCGTGGGGCACCCGCTGCATGAAATCCTCCAGCATGCCAAATACCTGCATGCGGACCTGCTCGTGGCGGGAATCACCGGCGCGGGAGACAGCCCCGCCGGTGCAGGGTCGGTCTCCGCCAAGCTCGCCCGCAAATCGGTTTGCGACGTCCTCCTGGTCCGCGCCGGGCAGGACACGGCCTTCACGAAAATCGTCGCCTGCCTCGACTTCTCCACGCATTCCCCGCAGGTGGCGGAAGCCGCGCGGGACCTGGCCTTCGCAGACAACACGGGGGTGGATTTCCTGCACGTCTGGGCGGATCCCGGCGCCCTGCTGCCCATGATGGTTCCCTTTGGCGAGGCGGGACTCAGCATGCCGGATGCCGCCGTGCCGAGCCGCGAAGAGCAGACGGCCGGCCTGCGCCAGTTGCTCCACAAGCAGGTGCTGGAATCCGCACCCGGCATCCCGGCGGAAGAATCCCTGCACGAGGACCGCAACGTCGGCCGGGGCGTCGCCGACCACGCCCAGACCACCGGTGCCGACCTCATCGTCATCGGTGCGCGGGGGAGGTCGAACCTTCACTACCTGCTGCTCGGGTCCACCGCCGAACGGGTGCTGACGAGCCTGCCCTGCTCCGTCCTGGTGGTGAAGCTGAAGGAGGCATAAGAAAGCCGCCGCATGCCGCCCTCCGCCCAGCACTGGCACGCCGTCTCCAATGAGCAGGCTGTTGATTCATTGCAGTCCGATTCGCAGGCCGGCCTGTCGCAGGCCGTCGCGGAGTCGCGCCTGAAGGAATTCGGCGCCAACGAACTTCCCGAGGCCGCGCACAAGCCGATGTGGAAGGTGTTTGCCGCGCAGTTCGCCAGCCCGCTGATCTACATCCTCTTCGTGGCGGCGGTGATCGCCTTCGCCATGGGGCATGCGAGCGATGCGGCGGTCATTCTCGTCGTCGTGCTGGTCAATGCCGTCATCGGAGCGGTGCAGGAGGGCCGCGCGGAGCATTCCATGACCGCCCTGCGAAAAATGTCCGCGCTGAAGGTGCGCGTGGTGCGGGACGGCAGGGAAAGCGTCATCGAGGCCCGCGAACTGGTGCCGGGGGACATCCTGCTGCTCGCCGCCGGCGATGCCGTGGGTGCGGACGCCCGGCTGCTCGAAGCCGCGTCCCTGGAAGCCAGCGAAGCCGCGCTGACGGGCGAATCGCTGCCGGTGCCGAAACAAACCGAGGCCACTCCGGAAGACGCCGCGCTGGGCGACCGCTCCAACATGATCCACTCCGGCACCCACCTCACGGCGGGGCGCGGCCGCGCGGTGGTGGTCGCCACAGGATTGCAAACCGAGGTCGGCAAGATCGCACGGCTGACTTCGAGCGCGACCGATCCCCGGACGCCGCTGGAACTGCGGCTGCACCAGTTCGGGCAATGGCTAGTGATGGCGGCGATCGTGCTGTTTGCCCTGGTACTGGCCTTTGGCATGCTGCGCGGCATTCCCTTCACCGAGATCTTCATGGTCGCCATCAGCCAGATGGTTTCGATGGTGCCGGAGGGCCTGCCGGTGGCGATGACCATCGCGCTGGCCATCGGCATGCAGCGCATGGCGCGGCGCGGGGCCATCGTGCGCCGTCTCGCCGCCGTGGAGACGCTGGGCTCCACCAGCATCATTTGCAGCGACAAAACCGGCACACTGACGAAAAACGAAATGACCGTCACCGCCCTGCTGCTGCCGGATGGCAGGCGGATCGAGGTCAGCGGCGCGGGCTACAGCCCTGAAGGCTCCCTCATCAGCGAGGGTGAGGAAATCACGGCGGAGAACGACGGCGGCGTGAAGGCGCTGCTGGAGGCCGTGGTGCTCTGCAATGATGCGCAACTGGTGCCGCCCGATGCCGAGGACACGCGCTGGCGCGCCCTGGGAGATCCCACGGAGTCCGCGCTGCTCACCGCGGCGCACAAAGGCGGCATGGAGCCCGCCGCGCTGCGGCGGCAGCATCCGCGCTGCGCGGAAATCCCCTTTGATGCCGGAACAAAGATGATGGCCACGCAGCATGGCCACGGAGAGAGTGCGCGCATCGTTTTCAAAGGCGCGCCGGAGATGCTGCTGGAGCTTTGTGATCCCGGCACGCTGGATCATGCGCAGGTGCGGCAGGCCGCCGAAGATCTCGCCGCGCAGGCGCTGCGCGTGCTGGCCGTGGCGGAATGGCGGGGTGCCGACATGGACGAAGCCGCCGGATTCGAACCGTTCCGAGGCCGCGCGCGTTTCCTCGGACTGCTGGGCCAGATGGACCCGCCGCGTGACGAGGTGAAGGCGGCAGTGGTCGAGTGCCGCGAGGCCGGCATCCGCCCCGTGATGGTCACGGGCGACCACAAAGCCACCGGACTCGCCATCGCGACTGCGCTCGGCATCGCAAAGCCCGGCGACATCGCCGTGGATGGCCACGAACTCGAATTGATGACGGAAAAGGACTTGCGCGCCAATTTGGACAGAATCTCCGTCTTCGCCCGCGTGCATCCCGCGCAAAAGCTGCGCATCGTCGAAGCCTTCCAATCCCGCGGCAAAGTCGTCGCGATGACCGGTGACGGCGTGAACGACGCCCCCGCCCTGGCCGCCGCCGATGTCGGCGTCGCCATGGGCATCACCGGCACGGAAGTCGCCAAAGGCGCCGCCAAGATCGTCCTCACCGACGACAACTTCGCCACCATCGTCAAAGCCATCGAGGAAGGCCGCCTGGTGTATCAGAACCTCAAGAAGGTGGTGCTGTATCTCTTCGCCACGTCGCTGGGGGAGGTCATCGTGCTGCTGCTGGCGCTGCTGAGCGGCTGTCCGCTGCCGCTGGCCGCCGTGCAGATCCTTTGGATCAACATCGTCACCGAAGGCACCGTGACGGTGAACCTCATCATGGAAGGCCTGGAGGGGGATGAAATGCGCCGCCAGCCCACGCCTTCGGGCGAGGCGCTGATCGCGCGGCCCATGTTCTTCCGGCTGATCCTCATGGTCGTGACCATGGTGGCGGTCACCTTCGGCTTCTTCGTGTGGCGGCTGTCCACCGGGGCGCCCTTTGCCCTGGTGCAGACCGAAACCTTCACCCTGCTGGCCGTCTGCCAGTGGTTCAACGTGCTGAACTGCCGCAGTGCGCTCCAGTCGTCGCTGAATCTCACCCTTTTCAAGAACTCCTGGCTCGTCGGCGGCCTCGTGCTCGGCAATGTGCTGCACTTCCTCGTTGTTTACACGGACACGCTCAATCACATCTTCCACACCGTCCCGATCCCTTTCGCCGACTTCTTCCTCCTCGGCCTCATCGGCAGTGTCGTGCTGTGGGTGGAGGAGATCCGGAAATGGTTCGCACGGCGACGTTGAAACCACGCCGCGCAGAGGATATTGCCCGGCGGGTGAAAGGATCGCCCTCTGCGTGGCGAACTCTACACCCTTTACTCCATTCCCACCCATGTCTGACCACGCCGTCTCCGCCTTCTCCCGCCGCCGCTTTCTCAACGCCAGCGGAGGTGCCCTGCTCGCACCCGCCATCCTCACCGCCTCATCGACGCTCCGGGCGCAGCAGAAGGTGGACTCGAATGAGACGCTCCGCGTCGGGCTCATCGGCTGCGGTGGTCGCGGCACCGGCGCGGCGGCTCAAGCGCTGACGGCGGACTACAACACGAAGCTGGTGGCCGTGGCCGACGCTTTCGACACGCAGATCGAGAGCAGCATCAAGAACCTCTCCACGCAGTTCCCCGACCGCGTCGATGTGACGCCGGAGATGCGCTTCACCGGCCTCGACGCCTTCAAAAAACTCCTCGCCACCGACGTGGACGTGGTGCTGCTGGCCACGCCTCCCGGCTTCCGCCCCGAGCACCTGACCGCCGCCGTCGATTCCGGGAAGCACATCTTTTGTGAAAAGCCGATGGCCGTGGATGCAGCCGGCTATCACGTGGCCATGGAAGCGGTGCGCAAGGCCAAGGAGAAGAACATCAATCTCGTGGCCGGCTTCTGCTGGCGCTACAGCGCCTCCCGCATCGAGGCCTACAAGCGCGTCCACGGCGGCGACATTGGCGACATCAGCACGATCTTTGCCTGCTACCACGCCGGCCCTGTGAAGCCCATGCCGCCCGCTTCCGGCCGCCCCGCCGACATGGCCGATGTGGAGTGGCAGATCCGCAACTGGTACAATTTCTCCTGGCTCTCCGGCGACAGCATCGTCGAGCAGGCCGTGCACAGCATCGACAAGGTGGTGTGGGCGATGAAGGACACCCCGCCGGTCTCCTGCGTGGCCACCGGCGGCCGCCAGATCCCAGCCGAAGGCGGCAACATCTTCGATCACTTCCACGTCACCTATGAATGGGACGGCGGCGTGCAGGCGCACTTCGCCTCCCGCCAGCAGCGCGGCACCCACGCCGAGGTGACCGACGTCGTCCACGGCACCAAGGGCAGGCTCGTCATGGGCCGTGGCCCCTTCCCCTTCATCGAGGGTGAAAAACGCTGGCGCCACCGCGAAGGCGAACGCCAGATGCACCAGGCCGAGCACGACGCGCTCTTCGCCGCCATCCGCGCAGGCGAAGTCATCAACAACGGCGACCGCATGATGCTCTCCACCCTGGTCGGCATTATGGGCCGCGAAGCCGTCTACACCGGCCTGAAGATCTCATGGAAAGACGACGCGCCGCCGCCGGCACCCGCCGCCAAGGACGCCAAAGAAGCGAAGAAGGACAAGGCGCCGGAGCGCATCGCCCTGGCCATGATGTCCTCCAAGCAGGATCTGGCACCGGACGGTCTACAGTTCGGCGACTCCTTTGAGCCGACGCCGCTGCCGATGCCCGGCGTCACCAAGTTCGCGTAAACGCGGCCACCTTCACGGCAGCGTGAAATCCAGCAGCGGCGGCAAAGTTTGCTCGCTCGCTGCGCGTTTTTCGATGTATTGAGCGCCATGGAAGCCGTCACCTCCGCCGAAGCCGCCTTCGCCCCCGTGGCCAGGAAGGTGCAGGCTTGGGTCGTGCTGCGCCGCTGGTTCTCCGTGCTGCGGATGACGCTGATCCCGGCCTCGCTGGTGCTCGTGCTTCTCAATCTCGCCATGCTGCGCGGATCACCGCTGCTCATGCCCTGGCTCGGTCTTCTGATCTGGCTCGCCGGTTCGCTGCTTTACGCGTGGTGGCAGCGGCCGGGAGAATTCAGTGCCCTCGCGCTGTGGGATCATGCCGCGGGTCGGCGGGAGGCCTTTGCCTCCGCGTGGTGGTTCGAGCAGCGCCACGAAGACACCGACTCCGCCCGCGCCCACATCGCCTCCCAGCGTCGGCTCCTCCCAGCAGCGCTGCCAGCCCTCGTGCGGGATCTGCCGCTGCGTCCCGACCGCTGGCTCGCCCTACCGCTGCTGATCGCCATCATCGGAAGCTTCATCGGCATCGTCACCGCCCCGCCTTCCGATGCCGTTCCCATGGACGCGGAAATGACCCGCAAAGCCGCCGACGAAGCCAAAAAGCTCGCCCAAACCGACTGGGAGAAAAAGAATCTCACCGGCCTTCTCGAAGACGAGCAGAAACAGGTCGAGGACCTCAAGCAGAAGCTCGAAAAGACCGCGCAGGATCTCGCCAATGCCGCCGGCAAGGACGCGCGCAGCGTCCTCGCCGATCTCGAACGCCGTGCGCGTGACGCCGAAAAACTGGCCGACGAACTGGGCCGAGGCAAAGACGACTGGGCTTCCGACAAACTCGTCGAAGCCCTCCGCCAGCACACCGACACCGCGGATCTCGGCGACGCCGTCGCAGCCAAGAACACCGAGGCTGCGGCCAAAGCCGCCGACTCCCTCGCCAAGCAGCTCCAATCCCCCCAGCTCAGTGCCGAGGCCAGGCAGCGCATGGGCGAGACCCTCCAGGACGTCGCACGCGAGGCCGAAGACGCCGACCGCCAGCGCACCGTCGGCAGCAACGTGCTCGCCGCCGATGACCAGATGAAACAAGGGGACGCCCCCGCTGCGGGGCAGGAATTTCAAAAACTCGCCGAAAAGCTTCGCGATCTATCGCTGCGCGAGCAGGCCCGCAAAGAGCTTCAGCAGCTCGCCGAGCAGCTCCGCAACTCCGGCAACAGCATCGCAGGCCAGAGCGAAACCGGCGGTGCCATGCAGCAGATGAGCCAGGCCGGTCAGGAGGGGCAAAGCGGCAACCAGGGCGAAAGCGCCCCGCAGGTCGGCCAGGCGCAGAATCCGCAGCAGAGCCTCACCCCGCCCGGCATCGGCCAGCAGGGGCAGCAGAACCAGATGCAGCCGCAGAACCAGCCCGGCGGCAGTCAGGGCCAGCAGCAGATGATGACCATGGGACAGGGCCAGCCCGGACGCCCCGGTCAGCAGGGGCAGCCCTCCAACGGCCAGCCCATGCTCACCGCGCCCATCCCCGGCGCCCCGCCACCCGACCCGAATGCCCCGATCATGATCATGCCCGGAGATCCGGACGAAGCCCCCGGTGAAAATTCCATCAGCGTCGCCCTTCCCGGCTCCGGCAGAGATCCCGGTGTCGGCAAGGCCGAGCTGAACAACACCCCCACCGCCAAGCAGGCCAGCGGAGCCGAAAGCGTCGTGCAGGCCCAGCAGAACAACGAAGGCCGCAGCACCGTGCGCAGTGTCCAGGGTGCGCCCCGCACCGAGACCGGCACCCGTTCCGCCACCGAGACCGCGCTCGAAGCCATCGAGGCGGAAGAAGCCGCCCTCGATGAATCCGCGCTGCCCCCGGCTCGTCGCGAGCAGATCCGCCGCTACTTCAACGAACTGCGCCGCCGCTTTGAACCCGAGCGCTGAAGCGCCCTGAGGGCAGGGATTGGCCCCGAAAACGAGCGATTCTGCGCCGGGCAGATTGATTCCGCGCTCCACGGATCGTTTTCCCCCGCTTTTCAGCGTCGCAGGGAGGTTCTGTCGTCGTGCAGAAGAGTTCTGTGCTCGTGCAGAATCATCCACTGCCGCTACCGAACCGTTCTGTGCCGGTGCAGAGCGATTTCGCGCTGCTGCACATCGGCTTTGCGCCACCGCCACACGATTCTGCACTCGTGCAGAATCATCCGCCGCCGCAGCAGAACGGTTCTGCGTCCACGCGGAATCATCCGCTGCCGCTGCAGAACGTGGCTGCCGCACCGCAGAATGTCCCGGCACCCATGCCCGATCATTCTGCCGCCGTGCAGAGAGATTCTGCGATCGTGCAGAACCTGCCTGCGCAGACACGGAACCTCTGGGCAGTGCTCTTCACGCCCTGCTTTCCATGCTAAAGGGGGAATGAATGCCAGCGCCCACAAGGAGTGACACCACCCTGGGGTCAACTACGACAGCAGGCTGCCGTCGCTCCTTGTGGGGAGCTTGCGACGCTAGACTTGGACCTGGGGTAGCTTCCACACTTTCTCCGCGTATTCGAGGATGGTGCGGTCGCTGCTGAACTTGCCAACGCGGGCGGTGTTGTGAATGGCCATTTTCTGCCAGCGGGGCTGGTCCTTGTAGGCCTTGTCCACTTCGAGCTGGGCGGCGGCGTAGCTGTCGTAGTCGGCCATGACGAGGAAGGGGTCGCCGTGCTCGAGAAGACTGTCGCGGAGCGGTTTGAACTCGTCCTGATTGCCGGTGAAGTAGTCGGAGGCCAGCCAGTCGAGGCTGAGGCGGAGGTCTTCGCTGCCCCAGTAGAAGTCCCAGGGATTGTAGCCCTTGGCGCGGAGCTCGGTAACTTCTTCAACGGTGAGACCAAAGATGAAGATGTTGTCGTCGCCGACCTCTTCGAGGATTTCGACATTGGCACCGTCGAGCGTGCCGATGGTGAGTGCGCCGTTGAGAGCGAGCTTCATGTTGCCGGTGCCGGATGCCTCCTTGCCGGCCGTGGAGATCTGCTCGGAGAGATCGGCGGCGGGAATGATGCGTTCTGCCAGGGAGACGCCGTAGTTCGGGAGGAAGATGACCCTGAGCTTGCCATCGACCCGGGGGTCATGATTGACCTTGGCGGCGAGGGCGTTGATAGCGTGGATGATGTTCTTGGCCAGGTAGTAGCCCGGTGCCGCTTTCGCGCCGAAGATGAACACGCGGGGCGCCATGTCGATGTTCGGATTGGCGATGATCTTCCGGTAGAGGGAGACGATGTGCAGCAGGTTGAGATGCTGGCGCTTGTACTCGTGGAGTCGCTTGATCTGGACATCAAAGAGGGCGTCGGGGCTGACGCTGACGCCGCAGGTGTCTTCGATGATCTTGGCGAGGCGGACCTTGTGGCCACGCTTGATCGCCTGGAAGCGCTGGCGGAAGGAATCATCGTCGGCGAAGCGGTCGAGCTCCCGGAGTTTGGAGGCGTCTTTCAGCCAGCCTGCACCGATGGATTCGGTGATGAGGGAGGAGAGCTCCGGATTGCAGACGTCGAGCCAGCGACGGAAGGTGACGCCGTTGGTGAGATTGAGGAAACGGTCCGGGTAGAGCTCATGGAATTCGGGAAACAGCCGCTCGCAGAGGAGGCGGGTGTGAAGTGCGGCGACACCGTTCGTGGCATGACCGCCGAGGACGGAAAGGTGGGCCATGCGGATGTGCTTGCCGCCTCGCTCCTCGATGATGGAGAGCGCTCTTTTTTTCTCGGCGTCGCCGGGCCAGCGGGCCTCGACATCGCCGTTGAGGAAGCGGTGGTTGATCTCGAAGACGATCTGGAGGTGACGAGGAAGAACGCGTCCAAAGAGGTCGGTGCTCCAGGTTTCCAGCGCTTCGGGCAGCAGGGTGTGATTGGTGTAGGAGAAGGTTTTTTGGCAGATGTCCCAGGCCTGGGTCCACTCAAGACGCTCGTCATCGACAAGGATGCGCATGAGCTCGGGAATGGCGACGGCTGGATGAGTGTCGTTGAGCTGGATGGCGGCCTTGGAGGGGAACTCGCTCCAGGGGAGGTTGTAGCCGCCCTTGAAGCGGCGGACGATGTCGGCCAGAGAGCAGGCGACGAAAAAGTACTGCTGCACAAGGCGGAGTTCCTTGCCGGACTCGGTGGCGTCGTTGGGATAGAGGACCTTGGAGACGGTCTCGGCGAGCGCCTTTTCACGAAGGGCATCGACGTAGCTGCCTTCGTTGAAGATCTGGAAATTGAAGTCCTCGTCGGCCTGGGCCTGCCAGAGACGAAGGACGTTCACCGTGCTGCTGTCGTAGCCGACGATGGGAATGTCCCACGGCAGGCCGAGGAGGCATTTGGTGTCAATCCACTCGTGGTGGGGCTGTCCGAACTCGTCGAATTTTTGCACCACATGGCCGTACAGGCGGACTGCCTGACGGTAGGTGGGACGTGCGATCTTCCAAGGGCTGCCGTCGCGCATCCATGCGTCGGGATGCTCGACCTGTTTGCCTTTGACAAACTCCTGACGGAAGAGGCCGAACTCGTAGTGGATGCCATAGCCGATGGCCGGAAGGTCCAGGCTGCTGAGGGAATCCATGAAGCAGGCGGCGAGACGCCCGAGGCCGCCGTTGCCGAGGCCCATGTCCGGTTCCTTTTGCACGAGGGCGTCCAGATCCTTGCCCAGCTCCGCCAGTGCCTGCCTGGCGGCGTCGTAGGTGCCTGAGTTCCGCAGATTGTTTTCGAGCAGGCGGCCCATGAGGTATTCAAGGGAAAGATAGTGAACCCTGCGAACGCCGAGCTCACGATGCTTTGTCCGTGACTGTGTGGCGCGGTCCATGACGCGGTCACGAACGGCGAGAGAGGTGGCGACGAACCAGTCGTTCTCGCTGGCGGTCTCAACGTAGGCGCCGAGCGTGACGCGGAGGTGGTTGGTGATGGAGCGCTTGAAGCTCTCGGCGGTGTCTTGAGTGGCGGAGGTGTCGATCATAGAAGAGACGGGGGAAAGGGCGCGGCTCACCAGGTCAGCCATTTCGGCGGGTCGGAAGGTGCGATGAGGAGGGTGATTTCACCTTTGGGAGCTTTGGCGCTGAAATCCTTTAGCAGGATGCTTGCCGGGCCGCGTCGGAATTCCTCAAACTTCTTCGTCAACTCACGGGCGACGACGACGCGGCGGTCGGGATCGACCGAGGCCAGCATGCCGAGGGTGTCCACCAGCCGGTAGGGACTCTCGAAATAAACACTGGTACACTCGCGGCCCATGGCGGCGGTGAGTTCGTTCAGTCGTGCGCCCTTTTTGTGAGGAAGGAAACCTCCAAAATAAAATGGCGTGGTGGGGAGTCCGGACGCCGCGAGGGCCGCCAGGACGGCACTGGGACCGGGGATGGTCTCGACATGAAGCCCAGCGGCGACCGTCGCCGCCACCAGCCGCTGGCCCGGATCGGAAACGGTGGGCATGCCGGCGTCGGAAACGAGGGCCACGCTCTGTCCTTCCGCGATCATCTCCAGAAGCTGGGGAATGCGGTGGGCCTCATTGTGCTCGTTCAAACTCAGGAGGCGGGCACGGACGCCGTGATGCTTCAGGAGTATGCCGGAATGACGCGTGTCCTCGCATGCGACCACCGCCACACTGCGGAGAACGTCGATGGCGCGCTGGGTGATGTCACGCAGGTTCCCGATCGGCGTGGCGACGAGGTGCAGACCGGGCGTGAGCGCGGAGGGGGCGACCGCCGCTTCGAGGCTTCTTTCATCGTGGGAGGGTTGCCCTTTCGGGGTTCCCTCCTGATCGGCGTCAGAAGACATGGGCGACCGGATGCTCCTCCTACCAGCCCTCCGAAATTTGGTCCGCAACATCGCCAGCGATACGTTGCGCGATGTCTTCCAACAACTGGGTTTCCGAGAGCTGCATGTTCGCGTCGAGGATCATGTAGGAGTTGGCGCTGGCTGTGCTGTTGTGGAGAGTGGCACCCGAGCCGGTCTCAACGATGGCGTAGTTCGAAGTAACAATCGCTTGGATCTGCGATGTGCGGAGGATGTTGTTACGATCCGATCGAAACTGTGAGCGGGTGATGGTGTGAATCACGCCTTCAAGAACCGCGTCGGCGTCGCGACGGGCAACGATCTCGTAGGAACCGTGGTTTTGCAGTTGCTTGATCACGGCGTTGGTGACCAGGACGGCCAACCTGGGTTCCAGAGTCTGGTTTTTGAACGTCGGAACCGCCAGCTTGGTGACATGGCGCAGGTGCTGCGGCTTTTGTGCTCCGAGAGAGTAGCCCGCACAACCGGAGAGAACGGGGCAAACAAAGGCCAGCAGGAGGAGAAAATGGAACGATTTCATCCGGGAGGATAAGACAATGGAAAGTCAGGATGGCGTGCAGAACCGGCCGTGCAAGGCTTATGACGCGGGCTTCTCCTCCGCAGGAGCCGGGGGAACGGGAGGTGGGCCGCCGGGCGCAGGTGGCACCGGGAGCAACGCTGGCTTTTCAGTCTCAGGGATAGGAGGCAGAAGGGATCCGGCACCCGGGGCAACGGCGTCGGGACGCAGCGGCAGGGTGGGTTCCTGCAAGGGAATTGGCACGAAACCGGGATCACCCGTACGCATTTGCGGTTTCCTTCCCAAACGGGCAAGTTCAGGAGCCAGCGGCCCCACATAGTCATCGCGAGACTTGAGATTCTGCGAGGTCAGCGCCGTGTAATCCTGGCCGGGGGCGCGCTGGGCTGCCGCCACGCCGTCCGGGTCTGTGGCCGCCAGTTCGGCGAGAAGTTCCCGGGCCTCAGCGGAGACTTCGGGCGAGCCAAATTTCAGCGCCTCGTTCAGGTAAATGGCCGCCGCCCTGGTCTTGTCGATGCGCTTGTAAAACTTCGCCACCGCCAGGGACTGGTTGGCCTCGGCCGTGTTCACCTGGGAGAGAATCATCTCGGTTTCCTGCTTTCTTTCGCCACCGGGATTCGCGGCGATGTAGGTGCGCAGCGCGTCACGGGCGGCGAGCAGGTTCGAGGCGTCCTCGCTGCGCTGGGCGGCGATGTTGCTAATGGAACCGATGCGGAACTGCGCCTCGGCAGCCTGCGAGGTGCGGGGGTAGTTCTCCACGACCTTTTGATAGGCCAAAATCGCGAGTTCCTTCTCTTTAAGGTCCTGCCTGATCTCCGCTATGCTGAACTGTGAGAGTGGAGCATACTTGCCGAAAGGGGCGTTCTTGATGATCTGCTCGTAAAACTCGATCACATCCGAGGCGTTCATGCGCATCGGCATCAGAAGCAGGGAGCGTTGTTTTTTTCCACCCTTCGCTTCCTCGGCGATCTCGAACTGTTTTTCGATGGCATCAGCAAACCGGGGACTGTCCCGGTATTCTTTGATGAACATCTGGAAGGCGTCGAACGCATCATCCATGCGCCCCGTGTGGCGGACGATCAGCGCCTTCTGGAAGGCTGCCTCCGCAGCACTGGGGGTGAAGGGATAGAGCTTCACAATCTGCTCATAAAGGCTCTGTGCTTTCCCTGCCTTGCCGGCGTTGTGAGCTAGCCGGGCCTCGGCAAGAAGAGCCGCTGCGGCCACTTCCTGGGAGCTGCGCTGGTCCGCCGTGGGCACTTCCTTGTCTTTCTTCCCCGAAAACGGCCAGATGGCACTGGAGGGGGTCGCCAGACCAAGGAACAAAACAGCACTTGCCAGAATTGTTGGCAGGCGAAGAGAGGGGGGGACTTTCATCATTGGATAGTAAGTTCTGGTTAACGATGCGTCAAGGTGGCAACGCAACCCCCAAAATGGTGCGGCCCCTTGTTTTATCCGGGCTTCCGGTTTATGAGCCTCCTCTCCATGACCGACGATGAAATCCAGTCCGCCATTCTCGACATGGGCCGCCGCGCCCGTGCCGCCTCCCATGCCCTCGTCAAGCTCTCCAGTGAACAAAAAAACGCGATCCTCCGGGCGATGGCCGATGAAATAACAGCCCGCCAGGAAGCCATCCTCGCCGCGAACGCCCTCGATCTGGCCCGCGCCGGTGAAAACGGCCTCTCGAAGGCCATGATCGACCGGCTGACACTCGACCCTAAGCGCTTGCAAAACATCGCCGACGCGGTTCGCGAAGTGGCAAACCTGCCCGACCCCGTGGGCGAAAAACTCGCCGACTGGACGCGGCCGAACGGGCTGCACATCCGCAAAGTCCGGGTGCCCATCGGCGTGATCGGTATCATCTTTGAATCACGCCCGAATGTCACCAGCGACGCGGCTTCCCTTTGCTTCAAAACTGGCAACGCGACCATCCTCCGAGGCGGCAGTGAGGCGATCGACAGCAACCGCGCCCTGGCCGCCGCCCTCCAGGCGGGCGGGGAGCGCGCGGGTCTCCCGCCGGACAGCATCCAGCTCATCCCCTTCACCGACCGCGCCAGCGTGGAGCACATGGCCCGGATGGACCAGTACCTCGACCTCATCATCCCCCGCGGCGGCAAAGGCTTGATCGAAAAAGTCGTCGCCACCGCCCGCATGCCGGTGATCAAGCACTACGACGGCATCTGCCATGTCTATGTCCACGCCGACGCGGATCAGGCCATGGCCGCCCACATCGTCGTCAACTCCAAGTGCCAGAAACCGGGCGTCTGCAACGCCTTGGAAACCGTTCTCGTCCATAGCGACATTGCCGAGTCATTCTATCCCCTGCTCGGCCGGGAACTCTCGGCGGCCAAGGTCGAGATCCGGGCCGATGGCACCGCTTTGAAGCATATGGGCGTACCCGCGACCGAGGCCACCGAGGAGGATTGGGCGACCGAATACCTCGATCTCATCGTCTCCGTAAAGACCGTGAGCGGTCTGGACGAGGCCATCGCGCATATCAACCAACACGGCTCTCACCACACGGACAGCATCATCACAAGAGATCGCGCCGCCGCCGAGCGCTTCCAGCACGAAGTCGATAGCGCGGTCGTACTGCACAATGCGAGCACCCGCTTCAACGACGGCGGAGAGTTCGGCTTTGGCGCCGAAATCGGCATATCCACGGACAAGCTCCATGCGCGCGGGCCGATGGGGCTCGCCGAATTGTGCAGCTACAAGTATCTGATCGACGGCGCAGGCCAAACCCGGGCGTGACGCCTCATATCCGGCATGTCTTTTCGCCTCGAAATGCTGCAAGTCGCGCGACTGGCGCCAAAACTCCTCGGAGAATCCGCTCCGTTGGTGGAGGCGTTTTACCGCACACGTATCGCGCCTGAAGGCGGCTTCCTTGATCGCGACGACAAGCCGGATCTGTATTACACGGTGTTCGGCTTGGAGGGGCTGCAGGCACTTTCGGTCGATCCAAACCAAATCCCGGACGTGCGTCCCTGGCTCACTCCTTTTGACACGGGTGAGGGCTTGGATTTTGTCCACCTCTGCTGTTTGGCACGGTGCTGGGCAAACGCGGGCCTCGCGGCCCTGCCGCCGCCCTCCCGTGAGGCGCTCGCCGCACGCATTGAAACTTTTCGCTGCCCGGACGGCGGCTATCACCAGGCTCCCAACCGTCTCAAGGGCAGTGCCTACGGCTGCCTGCTGGCATGGGGCGCTTATCAGGATCTGGGCGGCATTCCTCCTGAACCATGGCGGCTGGTGGAGTGCATGGGCGGCCTGAGAACCCGCGACGGCGCCTGGTCGAACGAACCCGGCATTCCCGTCGGCTCAACCACGGCCACTGCGGCGATGGTGGCGCTGCACCGTCATATGGAGATTGCGCCGCCTGCGGAGGCGGTGGATTGGCTGATGCGGCAATGTCTGCCACAGGGCGGATTTCTGGCCCTTCCTGCCGCGCCTCTGCCGGATTTACTTTCCACCGCCGTGGCCCTGCATGCGCTGGACGCGGTGCAGGCCGACTTTTCGAGGCTGAAGGAGCCCTGCCTTGATTTTGTCGATTCGCTTTGGAACGCCACCGGCGGTTTCCACGGCAACTGGACCGATGACACGCTGGACTGCGAGTACACCTACTACGGCCTGCTGGCCCTGGGTCACCTGAGTCTGTAAAAAAGAAAGCCCGGACATCGCTGTCCGGGCTTCCGCAGAGTTTAAAACATTCGTTGATCAGGCCAGCGCTTCCGTGAGAATGCGACCGCCGTTGACGATGTCGATCGGACGGGCGCCGTCGGACATGATGCGCTTTTCAGCATTGATGCCGAGCAGACGATACATGGTCTTGGCCATGTCTTCAGGACCCACCGCGTCGCGGTCGGGCTCGCCACCGAGCGCGTCGGAAGCACCGTGGATGTAGCCCTCCTTCATGCCGCCTCCGGCCATGGCGACGGAGAACACGCGCGGCCAGTGGTCACGGCCGTTAGTACCGTTGATCTTCGGCGTGCGGCCGAATTCGGAGCTGACCATGACCAGCGTGCGCTTGAGCATGCCGCGCTCGTCGAGATCGCGAATGAGACGGGCGAAGGCCTTGTCAAAGCTGGGAGCCTGCCTTTCGAATGACGTTTTGATGTTGGAGTGATGGTCCCAACTGCCGTAGGTGACGGAAACCATGCGCACGCCCGCCTCGACAAGACGGCGAGCAAGCAGGAAACGCTGCCCGGCCTGGTCACGGCCATATTCGTCACGAAGCTTATCCGTCTCCTTGGTGAGATCAAAAGCTTCACGGGCCTTCTGGCTGCTGATGAGGCCGTAGGCGGACTGGTAAAAGCTGTCCATTGCGCTGATTGCGTCGGACTTTTCCACGGACTTGAAGTGCTCGTCAACGGTGCCCAGGAGATTGCGGCGGCGTTCAAAGCGCTTCGCATCCACATCCTTCGGAGTCAACAGGTCACGAACGCTGAAGCCTTTGTCCGCAGGATCGCTGCCGAGGGCAAAGGGGCCGTAGGCGCTGCTCATGTAGCCGGTGCCCTGTTCAGGCACGCTCTGATTCGGCACCACAACGTAGGGTGGCAGATTGTTGCGGCTGCCCTGCTCATGAGAAACGATCGAGCCAAAGCTGGGGAACTTGATCGCCGGACTCGGACGGTAACCGGTGAACATGTTGTGCGTGCCGCGCTCATGAGCGGCTTCACCGTGAGTCATCGAGCGGATGACGGTGAGCTTGTTCATGATCTTGGCGATGTTCGTGAACTGACCGCCGACGTATTCGCCGGGAATGGAGGTCTTGATCGGGGTGAACGGGCCGCGATACTCAGGCGAGGCGAAAGGCTTGGGATCCCATGATTCGTGCTGGGCCATGCCGCCCGGGAGGTAGATGTGGATGACCGAGTCAGCGACAGCCTTGAAGGATTCGACGTCAGGCATCACCGGCGCGGCCTGCAGGCGCAGAAGATCCGGAAGAGTCAAACCGATGCCGCCAAGCATACCGACGTAGAGGAAATCACGACGGCTCGCGCCGCTACGAAGATCCAGGTGGTTGCCCTGACAATTGAGGTGCATTTTCATGAGTGTTTTGGGGGTGTTGATTGCTAAAATCGCGGTGAACTACGGGTGCAGGTAGGGCTTCTTGCAGTTCCTGCGAAAAATTTATCAAATCTTGCGCTAAACCTAGCGAACCACCCAACCAGCCTGAATGAACCGGTGAATCCATACCTGAAAGTCGGCGGGCGCATCCAGAGGGAATTTCAGGCTCAGGATCATCATCACAGTCTCATCCGGATTTTTTTCCAACCAGTGGTCGATCTCCCGGGCCATCGGACTGTTCCGGTCCAGATAGCCGTAGAGCACCTTCGCTCCCGGTTCGGAGATGTTTCGAAGGCTGTAGCATTTCAGTGATCGGGGATCGCCAAACCCGTTTTCATAATGCCCGGCTGGTGAAACGAGGACGCGAAACGCGGCAGGCTGCACCTGCCGCCTGGAGATAAACTCCGACCAGCCCATCTCTCCGGCACCGATAAAAGCCTCCCAGTCAACGAGCGGTCCTTGGGATGTGTGCTCGACTGTCGCCAGCCTCCTGCCGCCTCCTGCCAGGACGACCGTGTGCTCGGTGAAACCGCTCGGCAGTTCCGTCGCCTCCACCAGCGAATCGAAAGGAGTCGGGCTGTCGGCGTTCTGTTCGTAAAACTTGCGCATCACGCCCTCGACACTCCCGGCTTTGCGAACAAAAGCCAGACGCTCCCGCCAAGTCGCCGCTTGGAGAAACTTCTCCACGGCGCCCTGCCCCGCAGCCAGTTTCGCCAGATTGGCGCTCATGCCGGGCACTGGCGCAGCCGCACCGGTTCTTAGCTGCTTCTGGCCTGGCGGACGGAAAACAAGGCTGTTGGAATCGCGGGGCTGTTGGAGATCTTCACGGGTAAGCTGCGACCCGTTCGTCCCCATCCCGGAAGACTCTTCCACGGTGGACTGGCCGCCGCCGGAACGATCCACTCCCGTCTCTTTCTCCTCGGATGACGGCAACAAGTTAATCAAAACCAGCACGAGAATGATCGCCAGCACCACCCCAAGCCCGATCAACAGTGTGCGCCGCGCCTCCTGAACCTCCGGATCCTTCCGCATGCGGTCAAACGCGTCACCCGGAATCGGCTTCGGTTCATGCGAAGGCTCCATCCCGCGGACAGCCGCTGTCTGCGGGGCGGCGGCATCCTCTTCTTCAGCGGGGGCTGTTCCCTGCCCGACTAGAAGTGCCCGCCGCTTCGTCTTCGTGCTCTTTTCCGCCATCTGCAACATCACAATCTCGCCGCATTCCGGACAGGTGCGGGATCGAGTGACCGAAGAGACCTGAATCTCGACGGTCTTTTCACAGTGGGGGCAAACGAGGGTCGTGGCCGGCATGCGGTCGTGAATTCGGGTGGGAAGAAAGGAACTGTGGAAGGGGGAAAGAACAGCCGCAACCGGTGCTTGCGTCAAATTTCAATCACCGCAGAAAGGCGAATCCACTTTCCGAACGCAGGCGCTGCAGCCCCCACGACATCATGATCCGCGCATCATCCCAGATGTACTTTGTCTTGGTCCCCAATTGGACAAGAATCACCTCCCGCCCGCCGCTGGCCGCACTGGAGATCAGACAGCGTCCGCTGGCCACGGTGTATCCGGTTTTCATGCCGTTGCACTCGGGCATCACACCCAGCAGGTCATTCGTGCTCTCCAACGTCACGGTTCTGCCGTCATTCCTGCGGAAGGTGTAGTACTTCCGCTTCACCGCATCGCGAATGATGCTGTTGCGGTAGGCGGCGATCGCCACCCGCGCCATGTCACGGGCGGTCGAATGCTGCCCCGGCACGGTCAACCCGTGGGCGTTTTTGAAATACGAGTTCGCGCAGCCGAGTTCACGCGCCTTCGAGTTCATCTTGGCGGTGAAAGCGCTGACGCTGCCCGCATTGTCCCTGGCCAGGACGTTGGCGATGTCGTTACAGCTCTTCACCAGAAAGGCGTAGAGCAGCGTCCGTCGTGAATAGACCTCTCCCGGCTTCAATCCAAGCCGCGTGGGTTCCACCGCAACATCGGAGGCCTGCACGCGCACCATTTTGTCGAGGTTTCCGGTGTCCAGAACGACCAGCGCCGTCACCAGCTTCTGCGTGCTGGCCACGGCCCGTGCCGTTTCGAAGTTCTTGCCGGCCAGGTGGCGGCCGCTGCGGGCGTCCAGCAGGAGGTAGGATTCCGCGCGGATCGCGGGCCCCGTCGTCACCACCGGCATCGGCTGGGACGGCATCATCACCGGCTGACTGCCGCCGGCACCATCGCCCTGCGCCATGTACTGGGTTGTACTAGGGCTGATCGGAATGGCCCGCACCACCTGGTTTTCGCAGCTCGCCAGGAGGCTGAAGGCGGTGGTCGTCACTAAAATTTGAATGCGTCTCATCATGGTAGGCAACGTGGCTTCACTGCGCAGTTTTCATGCCGATCAGCCTGCGCGTCTTCCGCATCTAGGCCGCGCCTTGTTGCTTGTCAAACCTTGCGCCCCCGCGCCAGCCTCGCCATGATCCGCCCATGGCTCTTATCATCAACGGCGAAACCATCGACGACGAAATCATTGAAGCGGAGTTCCGCCACATCAAAGGACACTTCGAACGCACCCTCCAGGTCTCCTGCTGCGAACGCGACCCCGAATTCCGCGGCATGGCCAAGGACAATCTCACCTCCCGCGCCCTGCTCGGCCAGGAGAGCCGCCGCCGCTTCCCGGAGGTCGCCGAAGACGACATCACCGCCCGCTTGGGCAAACTCATCGAAGAAGCGGGTGGTGAGGATCAGTTTTATCACAGCATCGGCGTCCCTGTGAAGGATGCCTCCCTCGTCCGTGACAACGTCGCCGGCGGCGTGCGGCTCGACAAGACCCTGCAGGAAGTCTATGCGCCCGAACCCGTCCCCACCGACGCCGAGCTCCGGGCCTGCTACGAAGCCAACCTCAAGCACTACATGACCGACGAGGAGATCAAGGTCTCTCACATCACCAAGGGTCTCGAGGGCGCCACCAGCCGCCAGGATGTTTATCAATCCATGCGCGACATCCGCGCCGAGCTCCTCGCCGGCGCCGACTTTGCCAAAGTGGCCGAGGAACACCGCTCCGAACAGCAGCAGCAAATCGACCTCGGCTGGTTCAAGCGCGGCGAATTCATGGAGGAATTCGAAACCATCGCCTTCTCCATGGGCGAAGGTGAAATCAGCCCCGTCTTCACCACCCAGCTCGGTTTTCACGTTTGCACCGTGACCGGTCGCAGGCCGTCCGTGGCCAAACCCTTCGACGAAGTCGTCGAGGACGTCAAAGTACGCTTCACCGAGGAACACCGCGACAAAAGGTTCAACGCCTTCCTCGCCGAACTCAAGGCCGCCGCCAAGATCGAAGACACCGATCCGCCCGACGACGACGAAAGCTGCGGCCATTGACGCAGGCGGATGCGACGTCCGATCGTCGCAACTTCACATTTTCGTCAGCACCGGCATCGGTGTGCGCGTGATTGTCTCGTCCGGCTCCGGCAGTGAATCCACCGGCGGTGGACCGGGGAAATTGTCGTCCACGAAGCGCCTCCATGTGTCCCGCGTCTTTTGCGAAATCATCCCCTGCACCGTGTCACCGCACTTCCCGCAGATCATCACGCTGTGCAGCAGGGAAAAGCCCTCGCACACGCCCGTGATCACAAAGTCGTCCATCCCCGGCGTGTTTCGGTCGGCATTGCACACCGCGCACGAGTCCAGCCCGCGATCCACCGTCACCTCCTCATCCTGAAACTGCGCCAGCCGCCGCTTCGACTCATCGGAGAATTCCTCCATCATCTTGTTCCGGCAGTGGTCGCACAGCGCATACTCCATCACGCACTCGCCGCGCTTGTAGGCTTTTGAGATCTGGAACCCGCCGGGAAAATCCGGCAGCGACTCGCCGCAGCGCGTGCAGTTCTGGAACGGGCGCTCCTCGTACTCGCTCTCCAGGTCGGGCGGTATCGGCGGTGGCTGCTGAAGATCGTGGTCAGGCATCGGCTTGTTTGAAACAAAGCGTATCCCGGGCCAGTTTCACAGTCCAAACTCATGCGCTCTTCGATTTTCATTCTCCTCCTTTCCGCCGCCATCCATGCGCAATCCGCCGACTGGATTCATTCCCGGGGAAATGAGGCGATGACCGGCACATCGCCGGTCGAACTCAAATTCCCGCTCGAACTCGCGTGGCAGTTCAAGCTCATGGACAAACCAAAGGGCCAGTCCGAAATGCTCGTCTCCAGCGCCGTCGTGCGAAATGACAAGGTTTATGTAGGCTGCAAGGACGGTCGTTTCTGCTGCCTCGAACTCGCCACCGGCAAAGAGCTCTGGAAGGCTGAAGCGCACGGCGCCTTCGACGGTGCCGCAGCTCTCGCCGGCGAACTCGTTGTCGCCGGTTGTCAGGACGGCTTCGTCTATGCCTGGAACGCCGACACCGGCAAAGAGGTGTGGAAGTTTGAAACCGACGCCGAAATCCACGCCGCCGCCAACGTCTGGACGGATCCGGAAACCAAGGAACAGAAGATCGTCATCGGCTCCTACGACTACAACGTTTACTGCCTCGACGCCAAAACCGGCAAAAAAGACTGGGCCGCTGAAACCGGCTACTACATCAACGGCGGCTCGGCCATCGGCGACGGCAAGGTCGTCTTTGGCGGCTGCGACAGCGTCCTGCACGTCCACGACGTGAAGACCGGCAAGGAGGAAAAGCAGATCGAAGTCGGCGCCTACATCGGCAACAACGTCGCCATCTCTGATGGCGTCATTTATGTCAGCCACTACGGCAACCGCGTCGGCGCCTACAGCATCGAGGATGGCATGCAGGTCTGGGAATATGGAGAGCGCGAATTCGAGTACTACGCCGCGCCCGCCATCTGGGAAAAAGGCGTCTATGTCGGCGGCAGGGACAAGCGCTTCCACGCCATCGACCGCGTCACCGGCGAGCAGCTCTGGGAATTCCGCGCCCGCGACCGCATCGACAGCAGTGCCGTCATCTGCGCCGGTAAAGTCGCGCTCTTCGGCAGCGACGACGGCTACCTCTACGTCCTCGACCTCAAAACCGGCAAAGAAGTCTTCTCCTACCAGATCGGTGCCCCCGTCAAAACCAACCCCGCCATCGCGGGTGACTACATCCTCGTCGGCGCGGACGATGGCGTGCTGTATGCCTTCAAGAACGGGAAGTGACCGTTGGCGATCGCCGATGTCGCGCACTCCGCTCATGAAAGGTCGAAGAGAAGGACAAGGAACGAGACAGGATGTTCCGGGAGGGCAAAAGCCGCCATCCTTGACGAACTTCGGCGGTTCCACGCGTATCTTTTCTGTCCAAAGACACCACCACCACGCCTTACATTCGGCAATGACACCCCTTCCCCACCACGAACTCCTCACCAACCGTCGCGACATCCTCCGCCGCGGCGGCGCAGGCTTTGGCGCCCTGGCACTTTCCGCGCTGATGGGCGAATCACCGCTCATGGCGGCCCTCGGTGACGAATCAGGAACACCGGGCGTGCCGCAGGCGGCCAGGCTCGCGCACAAGATCGGCAGGGCCAAAAGCGTGATCTTCCTCTTCATGGAGGGCGGCCCCAGCCAGCTCGATCTCTTTGATCCCAAGCCGCTGCTGCGAAAGCTCCAGGGGCAGTCCCTGCCGGACAGCTTCGGCACCGTCATCACCGCCATGGGAGAAAGCCGCGCCCCGCTGCTCGCCGACAAGCGCGAGTGGAAGCAGCACGGCCAGAGCGGCCTCTGGATCTCCGACTGGCTGCCGCACACCGCGCAGATGGCCGATGAACTCTGCGTCATCCGCTCCTGCGTCTCCAACGGCATCAATCACGCCGGCGGCGTCTGCCAGATGAACACCGGCAGCATCTTCGGCGGCCGCCCCTCCCTCGGCTCCTGGGTGAACTACGGACTCGGCACGGAAAACCGCAACCTGCCCGCCTTTGTCGTCATCAAGGACACCGAAACACAGGTCGTCAACGGCGTGCGCAACTGGGGCGCGGGCTTCATGCCCGCCACCTATCAGGGCGTCGAATTCGAAGGCGGAACCACGCCCATCGACAATCTCGCCACGCCGAAAGGCATCAGCACCTCGCGCCAGCAGGGCAAGCTCGCCTTCCTCAACAAGCTCAACCGCGACTTCGGCAAAACACGCTCCGACAACACCGAGCTCGACGCCCGCATCCGCGCCTACGAGCTCGCCTTCCGCATGCAGGCGGAAGCGCCCGAAGCCGTCGATCTCAAGGGCGAGTCGGAAGCCATCAAAAAACTCTACGGCATCGATGATCCGAAGACCGAGGTCATGGGCCGCAACTGCCTTCTCGCCCGCCGCCTCGTCGAGCGCGGGGTCCGCTTCGTGCAGCTCTACCACGGCAGCGGCAGCAAGTGGGACGCTCACGCCAAGATCGAATCCAACCACACCAAGTACTGCGGAGAGCAGGACAAACCCGTCGCCGGACTGCTGCGCGATCTCAAGTCACGCGGTCTGCTCGATGAGACCCTCGTCATCTGGGGCGGCGAATTCGGCCGCACGCCGATGAGTGAAAAGGGCGACGGACGCGACCACAATCCCACCGGCTTCACCATGTGGATGGCGGGCGGCGGCGTCAAAGCCGGCACCACCATCGGCAGCACCGACGATCTCGGCCTCCGCGCCGCGGAGGACAAGCTGCACGTCCACGACCTGCACGCCACGATCCTCCACCTCATGGGCATCGACCACACGCGCCTCGTTTACACCCACAAAGGCCGCCCCGAACGCATCGACATGAACGAGGGGAATCCGTACACCAAGATCCGCGCAGCGTAGGCGCACCCGCCGGAGTCCGGCGGTCGGTCACTCACTTCACCTTCACTCTCAGCATCGGTGCGGAGCGGGTGTCATTCTCCTTGGTGGCAAAGGCGTGTACCAGGCCGCTATCGGCGGTTTCATCGGTCTCCCGGCAGATGATCAGTGTCACGATCTGGTTCGTGTCGGCATTCAGGAATTCGGCCAGCGCCTTGCCGCGCAGCTTGCGCGTGCCGCGGTTCACCCCCTGCGCGATCTCAAACCTGCCGAGCAGCGTCACCATCTCGGCATTCGGCAGATGGCTCTCCGCACCGGCGGGGGCGTTCTGCCAGTTCAGGCCCGCCTCCGTCCAGGCGTCGGCTGTTTCGTCGAGCAGACCATAGACGGCAAAAGTGCTGTCCGGCACAAAGCTGGCAAAGCCCAGCTCGCTCGGATCGATAGTGAGCACCAGTTCCGCATCCTCGATCTCGCGGCCCGCAAACCGGCGCAGGTCGAAGGCGATGTAGCCCTTGCGGTTCAGGGAGGGTTTCCCGCCACTGTGTTTCACGCGGAAAAAGGGATGCTTGCCGAAGTCCGTCGCCGGCTTCTCGGAGAGCTGGATGTAGCTGTCCTTGCCCCGCCCAAAGGCGGTCGTGATCGCCTGCCAGCCGTCGCCGGAGTCGATCACGCTGGAGGGCTGCCAGCGGCTGGGTTCCGGCGCACTGGCGACTCCCGGGGCGAGCTGGTTTTTGAACCACCCGCGGTCCACACCCTCGCCCTTTTCCAGCTTCCGGCTTCCGGCGGTGTTCTTGTCATCCACTTCGACGAGGCCCTCCAGCACGCGCACCATGTACTTGCCGTCCTCGTCGGCGCTCATGCCGAACTTCGTGCCCCAGTCGATGACTTTGGCGTCCTTCGTGTCAATCGTGAATCCCTTCGCCTGCGGCGGCACCTCGGCCACCAGCGTGCCCCGGCGCAACTTGCAGTTCATGTCGTCGAGCACTTCGACCGTCGCGGGTGCTTCGAGGACGAGCTCCGCACCGCTGTCAAACCGCAGCACGGCGAGACCTTCGATCAGATCCAGCAGTCCGGGCTTCAGCCGCGCACCCTCCACCGTCGGCAGGCTGCTGCCCGCCCACTGGCACTCCTGCGCGCGGACCAGCGTCGCCACCGTGCCGTCGCGGCCGTTCATCAGCCAGACAAGGCTGAAGGTCACGCAGGCCGCCGCAGCCGCCGTGATGGCATGACGCCACCAGACCGCCTTTGCGGCGGGCTTTGTCACCGCCGCCTGTGCATGCCAGGACGCGTCAAAAGTCAGTTCGGCCCGCTGATGCAGGGCCTTCGCGAAAAACGCCCGCACCTCGGCACTGTCCCGCAGTTCAGCCTCCAGCGCGGCAGTCTCCTCCGCGTTGAGCTTTTCATCCGCATAGCGCTCGGACAGCTCCATCAGTCGAAATTCATCGGCGGGTTTCATGCTTCGGCTCCTTCCAGTTTCAGTTCCTTCTCCACGCAGGTCATCAGATTCATGCGGATGCGGCTCAGCGCCCGGTACACCGCGCCGACCGTGCTGCGGATGCGCTCCGCCACGCCGTCGATCTCCAGATCCTCGAAATAGCGCAGCGTGATGAGCTGGCGGTGCGCCGCCGGCAGCTTGGAAACACAGGCGCGCAGCGCGTCGCCGCGCCGGTCGCCGTTTCCACTGAGCTTTGAGACCTCGTCGTGCAGCAGTTCCAGGATTTCATCGCTCAGCGGCGTCGCCTCGCGCTTTTTCTGGCGGCGGTGCGTCAGCACCTGGTGAAACGCCGTCTTCCGCGCCCAGGCCAGAAAGTTCGTCCCCGTCTCAAACTGATCAAAGCAGCGCCACAGGATCATCTTCGTCTGCTGCAGGATGTCGTCCGCATCATGCGGCTGCGGCACCATGCTGTAAACATAGACCCCAAGCGCACGGTCGTGACGCGTGAGCAGTTCGAGAAATTCCTGGGTGCGGTCGGTGTCAGACATGGCGATGCATGAAACCTAGTCTCGATCGATGCCGGTTTGGACAGAAATTCCGTCAAAGTTGATCCAGGGGCCGCTTGCGCACCATCCTCCCGGAGAATGTTCTCACGGGCTCTTCCATCACGGGAGGATTCGAGCTTCAGGCATTCAGACGACCGGCCAGCCCCGACCACCTCCGGATAAACCCGCCCCCCGTCGTGAAACAGACTGCCAGCCTGTGCCCTTCCCTCCCCCCCTCAAGGAGTGACGCGATCGCTTCGCGGCTGCGCAGCCTGGCGTCATGCGTGAAAAAGACTGCCAGCCCTGTGCTCTCCCCTCAAGGAGTGACGCCATCCTGGCGTCATATGTGAAACAGGCTCCGCAGCTTGGCGTCATGCGTGAAACAGGCTGCCAGCCTGTGCTCCCCCCACCCACAGGCAGGCTGCCTGTCTCACGTTCTTCACCGTCCTCACGGCCTCTCCATCGGCCTGCGAGAATCTTTTTCTTCCCTAGCAACGGCATTCGCTGCTCATGACGCGCATAGGCGGGCGCGTCCCCCTGTCCCCTTGCTGCTCACACTCGGGTCCCAGCGGTAGCTGAGCCGAGCGGAGCGAGACAGACTGCCGCTAGGCAGCCCGAAGGGTGAACGCGGGAGCGTTCATCAACCGCGGATTGGCGACGATGGCGTCAAAGAGCGGCTTTTTCGCCGGGTTCAGCTCGCGCATCATCTCCCACTCGTTCAGCAGCGTGTCGCCGTGGAAGATGTCGAACTCCGTGTCCTTCACCCCATGCAGCAGCATGTTCATGCGGGCGAGGATTCCGGGGATCGAATAATCTGAGTGGTCGAACGGATAATATGATAGCGCTTCTTGCTCCAGTAGTTTCTTTGTCCGTGGCCATCCAGAAATACATGGAGAGCATGAGGGAAAAGTGACTGCGGAATAGGATTCGTTGCCATTGGATTGTGGAAAACCCACAAGCCGTCGGACCACACCTCGCTGACTTCGCCAACTTTCGTCTGGTAACGGAAACGGCCACCTTTGTTGGTCTCCAAGTCAAGCCTCGCTCCTTCCCGTCCGATAAAGACATCCTGATTTCCAAAGCCGGCGATAAAGCCCATTCGATTGAATTTAGTCAGCGTGGCCTCATTTGAGGCGAGAACTGCGGCGACATTCTCGGCACCCGGTTGGCGGAAAAAGCCTGCGGGAATGTTTTTCTTCGTATCCCATGAATAGCTCTCCACCGGATAATCTTTGCCGTCATCGCCACAGCGTATCCCGAAAAGGCAATCGCTCAGCGCGGGGAAGGACCATACCATGCTGCCGGGGCCATGGAAGTCATGAATGGCAAAGACCAGCGGTATGTCTTTGATGTGCTCCTTCTCCCAATACTTCTTGCCGAGCTTGCTCATGAGAGGGCTGCCCCATTTCAACGGCATGTAGTCCTGACACAGCATTTTCTCCTCTTCGACCGTCTTCGGATTGGGTGGCTCGACGCCGCTCGTGGGATTCACCGTAACTGCCTCCACTGCAATCCTGCCCTCAGGTCCTTCAATGATGAAATCTGGCACCGCGTGTTTGTCGTCAATGTGAAAGTGTTGCTCGTAGAACGCTGCATAGAGGTAGAGTTCCCACAGCCGTGAATCGAAATTTTGGGTCTGGAAATCTTTCCGATAGTTCCCGTCGAGGTCGGTAAAGGCGAACGATAGCTCTTTGATAATTCCACGAGCTGGCGAGTAACCATCTTCCGCCATCATGATTTTGAAGCTCGAATGAAGTTTCGTGTCGGGAACACACGGCACAAGAATCTCATGCTTCTTTCGATTGTTGTCCTCCTGCGGGAACTCCTGTGCGCCATCTTTGGAGAGTTCCTCCATCTTCGAAAGCATTGCCGCACGGGCTTCCTCTTGCGTAGGAAAGGAGACATGGTTGGCAACTCCTCGAAAGACCCCAGTTTCGTCCCGGCCAAGCACGATGTAGGCGAAGTCATCATCAATCCCGTCGAGGGTGATGGCGGCGATAAGGCTTTCGTCTTCGGTGCTCCACCATTCCAGTTCTTTGAAGAGATACCATGTGAATGGAGAACGCCGATATAGCAGTGCCTCGAACCGAGGTTTGGATAGCGGTTTGGGAGCGTTCATTCTGCGGTTGTGGACTTTTAGGCTCTGCCGCTTCATGCCGAGCCGCGATGCCAGAGGTGATACACCGTGATGTCTGTGGCTGGGCCTTTGGCGTGGGGCCAGGTAAAGCTGCGACGATGTTGGCTGATGTGAATGGCTTCTGCTTCGGCGTTGGCGGCAGCCGTGCTGGCTTGACAAGGTATAGGAAGCTGGAGCGTGCCAAGTGAGGTCATTCGATCTGCTTTCGCCATTTCGGGAATCAAATGCCCGGCGATGGTTCTGCCATCGCGGGCGTAGGCGAGCATCATTGCTTCTTGCATAGC
Source organism: uncultured Prosthecobacter sp. (assembly GCA_964452755.1). Classification (GTDB taxonomy): domain Bacteria; phylum Verrucomicrobiota; class Verrucomicrobiia; order Verrucomicrobiales; family Verrucomicrobiaceae; genus Prosthecobacter. The sequence continues at coordinate 46,042 of CAYVQY010000015.1, forward strand.
CCACGCATAATCGCCGCGAATGAAACGGATGAGGCCGTCGGCGCAGTAGTCGCTTCCTGCATAGTGCGTGGAGTCAATAGGCTTGGCCTCGACAAAAAGGCCATCGAACTCGGAGAGCACACTCGCACGCAGGTTCTCATCGTCTCGGAGTTTGAAAAACAAATCGGGTGTTTTGGTGAGGACAGTGCCGTTGTAGTTCTGCCATTGTCCCTGCCGCACCATGAACTCAAAGGTGCGTCGATTGAACCCTCTCACCTCGCCGCTTTGCCGGAGGTTGCTTTCGATAGTGCTGCGGAGTGCAGCGGTGACTTGGTCTTCGGACGCTTCAGCGAGGTTGTAATTCTCTTCACGCAGCAGCTCGAAGGCACGAAGCAGAACGCGACGAATGAGCAGGATGACCGGCAGACCGAGTCGTGGATGCGGGAGGTGATAACGCTCAGGCGAAACGCCAAGCGTGAAGAAGCCCGCTGTATCTGCTGCGCTCATGCGTGCTCGGGGAGACCGCACGCACCGAGACGTTCGCGGATGATGTGTTGAGCGCAGAGGCGGGCGCGCGTGACGGTCCACCAGCGGCGCTGATTGAGCAGACCGATGAGGAGGCCGCGCTTGCCGGGCGCGTGGACGATGATGCGGCTGCATCCACGCTGGTTGGCTGCCTCCATCGCTTTCTTCATCAGGCTAGGGTTGATGGGCACCGAGTCGGCCTCGCGAGAGATGGTGAGGAAGAACCAAGGCTCGCGCCAAGTGTCTGGTTGGAACTTCGCCTCCCGCACGGCAACGTGCTCGTCGCAGACATCGAAATACGGCTCCAGTTCGTCACGCAGCGTCGTGATGAAATCGGCGCGCGTGTCGCCCGTTGTGCGGTCGAGTGCGGCGCGGCCCGCCTTGCGATACGATGCAGCGGCGAACAGTGTATCCGCCGCGACCTGAACAGCATCAGCATCCAATCCGTAGAGGCTGAAGATGAATTCATTGATTTCCTTCCAGGGCTTTTTCGCGTCATGCTGCAAACGCTTCGCGAGGCTGCGAATGGTGGACTTGTCCGCTGCGGGGAGTGCATTGAGGTCGGGGAAAGGCAGCGCGTCGAACTCCTCCTTGTTGAACGTCTGCCGGTCAAAGCCGCTCCGGCGGCTGGTCATCAAGCAGAAGTAGGCGAAGAGGGTCGAGTGCGGCAGCAGGTAAATGAGCGCAGCGATCGTGTCGGCCTCGGGATGCCCGGCGCAGGAGTAGCCGTAGTAGCTTTGAGAAAAGGCGAGCTGCTGACTACAGAGGTAGGCTCTTGGCCCTTCATTGTCGTCACCTGGCGACTGCGGGATGACTACCAGAGGTGACTGAAACAACTCTTCACGGCGCGGCATGTTGGCGGAAACCTCCCCCTTGTTATTAGAGCCAAAGGTTTGGGAGTAGGTGCGCAGTGTGCAGTATTCGATTTCAAAACCGCATTCTGGAGGCGTGAACACCGGCAACTTCCCCAGAAAGCTCACAAACTTCTGAGGTGAATTAGGCCCGCCAAGAATAAACCCTTGGCCCGTTTGTTTACCGGTTTCGTCCCATTCGAGCCATCGATTAATGAGGGTCTTGAGTTCAGGGTTTACCAACCCCTCCATCACCTCCACATCCAGCCACGTTCCGAGCGATAGCGTCTTGAGTAGCCACGGCTGCTTCTCCACGCGGGTGGCACTGATTGTCTGGGCGGCTTCGTAATCAATGCGGAAGCGCCCGCCACCGTTGAGGCCGGGTTCATAGCTCGGCGCGACATAGCGAAAGCGGTGGTCGGGAGCGGGCTTTGCATTGCGGGCGAAGAAGATGCAGAAAGGCATGTCGATACCGTCCCACACGGCAGTCTTTCGCAAATCCGCCCCGTTGATGAGTCCCGTCACTTCCACGCTACGGAGCACGGCCCGCCATGCCTCGAAGCCTTTGCCACTCGTGCGTCCAAACAGCCGCGCAGGCATAGCTAGTGCAATGGTGGCATCCGGCTTGGCCCACTCCAGCGCACGCCAGAGGAAAGGCAGGTCGGGATTCTTGTCGGGGTTTTGGAAACGCTTCGCCAACTCCTCCATGCCACGTGCCTTGAGCACTCGGCGTCCGATTTCTGTGAATTGCTTGTTGAGAGCGTTGGTGGCGGATTTGAGTTCGTCTTTCGCTTCTTCTTCCTCGCCCTCGTTCTTCTCATCACGCAGGCGCGTCCACGGTGGGTTGCCGATGACGATGTCGAAGGTTCCGTTGAAATCCGGTGAAACTTCCGGGCCGAGACTTCCGAGTGTGAATGAGGCGGCCTTGGCGTCTTTCGGTTCCTCATGGCCGAAGCGATGTAGCACTTCGTTGCGCAGGTTGCGCGGGAACTTGAGCGCGTGCGGCGGGCGCGGACTGGCGTTGAGTTCGATGGCGGTGATGTAGAGGCCGAGCGCAGCGAGGCGAAGGGCAGATTCGCTGATGTCAAAGCCCCGCACCTGATTGTAGAGAATGTCTTGGATGACTGAGGTCTTGGGCCGTTCGCCACCATTCCATTGCTCACGGACGAGCCGACGGAAGGCGAGCACGAGAAAGATCCCTGCGCCGCATGAAGGGTCGAGAACCTTGGCTTCAGCTTTGTTTTTCAGCGGCGCGAACGCCTCGTCCACCATGAGCGAAGCGATGGTGCGCGGAGTGTAGTGGACACTCGTATCACGCGCGGTGAGCGGGTCGGCGCGATGGCTGAAGCTTTCATACACCTGACTGAGCACGCCCACGGGGATGTGCGCGAAATCGAGTTCGCCCCAGTCGAGTTCGGGTTGAAAGTCACCGCCAACAGCTTCCCAGCCGCGCAAGATGGCCTGGAGATGGCGGAAGATTCTGCGCCCAACTAAATGTTCTGTTCGCTTGTAGAAGCGAAGATACTCGGCCTCGCGGGCACCGCGGTTTTCGGCTGGAATGGTTTCGTCGATGAGCGGAAGGAAGTCGCCGTTGAAGGTCTTGTCGAGCCACGCGGATGTTTGCGCTGCTGCTTCCGCCGAGAAGAAGGCGTCTTTCAGTTCCGTCGCAGCCGGGCAGATGTCGTCGCGCTCGTGATCGAGCACGATACGGCGGTCTATGAGGAAGCGGAAGAACAGCGCTCTGCCAGCCATGGAAAGAACTTCAAGCGCATCAAGCCGACCTTTGCCATCCGTTGGGACAAACTCATTGGTTGTCTGCGTGAGCAGGTCGAAGATCTTTCGGAACACGTAATCCGTGCCACGCAGCCGGTGGTTTTCCTCAAAGGTGCCATGCACGAGACTTTGGAAGAAAAGCGGTGCCGTTACGCTGCCTTCTTCAATCGTTCTGACCGGGAGCGCGATCTCATTTTCGTGGAAGCCGATGGAAAAGATTTCCAGGGAGCCGGGACGCACCACGCCGAGCCACGCCGGATCGCTTCGATTGGCAAGCTGACGGCGCACAGCGGCCAGCGACTCCGCGTCGCTTTTCACGTCCCCACTTGCGTCCACCAGATACAGTAACGCCGTGCCTTGATGCTCTGCGACGGCGGTGAGCACTGGTGTGTGGTTGCTCTGCTTGGGCAACAGGTCGAGGTAGTTTAGTTGGCTGGGAGCAGAGAGCTTTTCATCCAGCCGGATGATGACATCACTGGTGCATCCGTAAGCTGCGAGCCGCACAGGCAGTGGACGCGGATCAGCGCTGGAGGGTGCGGCAGCCATCAGGCAATACCTCCCTGCTGCTGGGGACTGCACCATGCCGCGTCAACCAAGTGCGGTATTTCCGAGCGACACCACAAAGTCGAAGCCGCGAAATCAGCCGCAACCGCATTCATGAGGAACAATGCTTGTTCCTCATGACGACCTCTGGGTGCTTCAATGGCCTTGATTTTCATATGCTCAGAATACCAAGCTCAGTTCGGTTTCACCATCAAACAAACGGGGGGTGTGCTCGATTTCAGAGGATTTGTCGCGATTGCTGACGATGAAGAGCTGGAGGAAGCATAGCAGCGTCTTGGTGTAGCCGTTGCCGGGGTCGTTCTTGTATTCGACGATTTGCTCCATGGCCCGGCGGGGATTCACGCCGAGAGTCTTCAGCTCGATCTGCACGCAGGGCACGCCGTTGATGAGGATGAGCACATCGTAGCGGTGGTGGCTGTAGTCCGTGTTGATGCGGAGCTGGTTGACGACCTCGAAGTGGTTTTTGCACCCGTCCTTGAGGTTGACGAGGGAGTAGTTCAGCGGCGTGCCGTCATCGCGGGTGAAGCTGTTGATGGCGCGGAGGGTCTTCGACGCGGTGAAGACATCCGGGGTGACGATCTCATCCAGCAGGCGGGCGAACTCGGCATCGGTGAGGCGGACGCGGTTCAGCTCCTCGAACTTGGCCCGGAAGTTACGCTCCAGCGAGGCGCGGTCGGTGATGTCCGGGCGATACTCGTATTTCAGGCCCTGGAGCTTGCCGATGAAGCCGGACTCGATGTGGTCCTCCCGGACCACGGAGGGCGGGGCAGCGGAGGGCAGGTCGTAACGCACGTCTGAGCGAGGCATGGCGGGAGGAATTTCCTATCCAAGCCGGGGATGAATCGGATGGCAAGACGGGAGGTGGGTTTGTGGTTCCTGCTCACTGCTCACTGCTCACTGCTCACTGCTCACTGCCCACTGCCCACTGCCCACTGCCCACTGGCTACGGGTCATGGGTCGCCGGGCCGCTGCCGGTGGAAGCGGGAGAGCCGGCGCTGGGCGTCCTGCGACTTTTCCCCGCGCCGGGTGTCGCGCACGAGCCGGAGGCGGCAGGTGGCGTGGATTTGAACGCCGATCCGGAGGGAGCCGAAACCCCATGCGGAGGGACCGGACGCTTTGGAGACAGACGGAACGTCTGGAGCGCCAGCTCCGAAACGGCGGGGAGCCGTGGAGTCAACCGACTGGCCGGAGGTCGCTTTCACCTCCCCGGTGTAGAGGGTGAGGGTGCGCTCGGAGCAGGTGTAGGGCTGGGGCAGCGGCGGGCGGGTGCTGAGGATCTGGCGGCGGGGCAGCGGGAGGTGCCAGCCGCCGAGTTCCAGCCGCCAGCGCCAGCCGTCGAGCTCGTGGCAGTCGGTGACGGGCCGGGCATGGGCCACGGTGAGGCGGGCGGCGGGACAGCGCGGCAGCAGGACATGCCAGTCGCGACCGGAGAGCACGAGCCAGGCGCGCCCTTCGTCATGGTCACGGGAGCTGAAGTAGTCGGTGCTGTGGAGGACGCCTCCTGCAAAGCTGGCCTGCATGCTGTTCATATAAACAGTCTCTTGGAGGGTTCAAGCTCACTTTGGGGGTGATTCCGGTCGTTTGACCTCGGAAGTGAGTCCATTCTGAGCATGATCTAAGGTCATGTTGCCCACGAGATGAGGTCATCTTGCCCACGAGATGAGATCATGTTGCCCACGGGATGAGGTCATCTTGCCCACGAGATGAGGTCATCTTGCCCACGGGATGAGGTCATCTTGCCCACG
>CAYVQY010000016.1:0-49401 GCA_964452755.1 uncultured Prosthecobacter sp.
GCGATGTCCTGCATCTGCATGGAGGCCATGCCGATGTTCATGTTGCGGCCGCCTCTGCCCGCCAGCGCGGCCAGGCCGGACGAACGTTGCGCCAGAACGTAGGCCTCGCGCTGCGAGACGTTGGTCTGCTGCTGGATCTTCCGCATCCGCTCCATCAGGCTGATGCGATTCTGGATCGACGCGGCCTCTTTCTTGTTGCCGGCGATCTGGGCTTCGAGCAGCGCGAGCTGGGCCCGGCCGTCCGCCAGCATCCGCCGCCCGCGCTGCTGCTGCCGCTGATCCGTGCTCTGCAGGAGCTGATCCATTTTCGAGACTCCGGAAAAAACCGGGGCGGCATTGAATCCAAATTCGATAACGGCGGCCATGGGGATGAATGGAAGAGCGGGCTACTCCCTGCCTCCGGTGTCAATCATCCGCAGATTTCGCAGATGCCACAGATGGCCGAACTGCCGCTGCGGCAAACCGACTCGCCCAGGCTCGCTAGTTGCCGAGCTCTTTGTTCGCTTCAGAGCCACTTCGTCTTGTGGCTCCCCGGTTTTGCTTCGACACCCGGTTTCCCGGCGTCCTTATTTCGCTGGCAGACTTTGCAGATTCCTCGCGCCCCGACATGGCCACGGAAGATTGAGAAGCCCTCGCCGTCGCTACGGTTCCAACCTTTTCGGCACATCGGGAGGCAGTCGCCGTTATCATAGACCGCGTAGAGGTGGGAGCATTGCTTCTCCTCGCCCTCATTGCGGCCCATCCCCTCGACAAAGCGAACAATGCGTGGCTGGAGCAACCCGCTACTCGGGGTTTCTTTGAGTGTATTGGTATCAGTCATCTTGGGGCTTCGTTAAAGTTTTCTCGCCAGCGGGTGCCAGCACATCGGCGTTCTGTGAAGCGAAGCTGGCCCACCCATTATCTGAGGTTATTGCTCCATCAGACACGGTTTGCGATTCGATGCGTGTCTCAATATTGAGTTCTTTTGCCTTGGCTAAAGCCTTCGTGAAATCGGGCGACTCTTGCCATTTTGTGCGGGTCTCGCGCGGCCAGTCGGCACTCGAAAGCACGAGACGGTAAACCGTCACAGAACAATCGGATGCAGGCCGACCAAATCCCGCCTGTGGAGGTTCTTCGTGAATCGGGGCTTTCATGCGGCGGGATTGGTCGGCTGATCCTGGGTGTTCGGCCTCTTACGCTGCCGGCGGAAGTGAGCACGGACACGCTGCCACCAGCGCCCGATGCGTGAGAGCTGGAGCTGGGGCCAGATCATGACGTTGCCGTCCAGGATGCGCAGCGCGTGAATGAGCGCGTGACCTTGCGCGAGCGGAAGCTCGTGACGGATGTAATCATAGGCGGTCATGTCGGACCTCATGAAGAGCGCGGGGCACCCCTTGGCGAGCGTGGCGATGTAGATCGCCTCTTCCAAGGGGTGGGCTAGTTTCCCTCCTCTTCGGCTCCACGAGCCGAGGGACGCACGATGGCGCGGGTGGACTCGGCGGCGGCGAGCAGCTCATTGGTCACGTCCGCCAGCCCGTAGATCTCGTCGGGCGTGATGTGCTCGTCCGTCCACGCTTCGATCTCGGCGATGAAGCGGGCCTTGTCATGCGCGAAGGACTGCCAGGTCTTCGGGTCATGCGCGGCCAGGTAGAGAATGATGGTGGCGTTGTGGTAGTGGCTTTGATCACCGGACGTGTCGCGCTGATACAGCTCATTGGCGCGGTGCTGGAGTGTGGCGTCCTCCGGTGCCTCGCGGGCGGCGCGGATCGCGGCTAGGGTATCGTCCGCGAGACGGGGCGAGGGCAGCTTCAGCCACAGGTAACGAGACGCACGGGAGCTGGTCCATTTGAGCGGCATGCCATGCCATTGATGCGCGCCCTGAAAGGCGGTCTGACGCTGGGTCTCAGCCTGCCGTTCGACGGCGATGTCGGAGTCTTCATCGGCGAGGATGACGCGGGTAGGTTGATCGTTCATGGTGCTTCGTTCTTGGTTCTTTGTTCGAGGGCGGAAAGGCGGGATTCGAGGGCGGCGAGGTCGGGCGAGGGTTTCCAGTTCCGGCATTGCTCAAAGAAGCGCATGAACTGGCCGGCGAGGGCTTCATGGCCTTCACGACGGGAGGCCGCGGCGATGGCGGTATCGATGGCCTCCATGACATCGACGGCCTGCGCATAACGCGGCACCGTGATGTGCAGATGCGGCAGCGCGGTCTGGCGGAGGAATCCCATCGTGCGGCTGATGTCGATGCCCTCGAATCGGGCGGAGACGTAGTCCGGCTTGCAGGGCCGGAAGCCGCGCACTCGGAGACTCTCGACGACCTCCACGTGCCAGCCGGCGGCGATCAGGTCATCACGCTCCGTGGCGGTCATCATGTTGGCGCTGCGCGCTTTTTCGGACATTGAGGGCATGGCTATTCGATGCGGAAATGACGGCCCACTTCATCGAGCAGGACGTCGGACGGATTTTCAGGAATCAGGGCGCGGCGTTTCGAGCGCGGTGCCTTGAGCAACACGTTGCGGTTTAGCCTGCGGATGTGCGCTGCCATCTTCGCGAAGGCGTAGGCACCGTTGTAGGCCAGGCAGAGCGGATGCTCCGGATTCTCCGTCTCGAGAGCCAGCGGTAGCTTCGCGGGATCGGCCCGCTTCACCAGATCCACCGCCTTGCGCTGCAGCGGATCGAGTCCGGCATTCGGCAGGATGTAGAGGCGGCGCGGAGCCTCGCCCTCCGTGTCGATGACCGGAAAGCCCAGCACGCCCATGGCAGCCATGAGCGGCAGGTCCTTGTTGCGGATGCATTCCGTCGCGAGTGTGAGACGCGAGTCTTCCTCGCCGGCCTCGTATTCATAGAGCGCTCCTTTGAGCACCAGGCGCATCCTCACGTTGGCCGCATTCTGCCAGCGCTGCAGCGCGGCCATGTTTTTCACGGCCGCCATGCCGCAGAGAAACGGATGGAAGCGATCCATCTGCGCCAGGCCGCCCGTCTCCCAGTGCTCGCGCAACAGGTCGCGGTCGAGCGCCGGACGGACCGTGCTCGTCGCGCTGACGAAGTAGCGCAGGTTGATGCGGTTGTGCAGCTCGATGATTTCCGTCTCACGCGTGGTGACGACGAAGCCGAGGCCCGCATAGACGGCGGCGAGTTTGGTGGAAGCGGTGGACCACATATCAGTTCGCAGTTCGCGGTTCGCAGTTCGCGGTTTCCGACTTCAGGAAGTCGATGCTGAGGTGTCCGCCTTTGGTGTTGGACAAACCATTGCTGGCAACTGCGGCGATAGTGGCTTCGACCCGCTCATCATACGACTCGATGACGAATGTCACTGTGAACCTGTTCAGATCGCCGTGTTTGCCATGGTCGCAATGCATGGATTGAGCGATGACTCGCGGCGGTGGGAAGCGGCCGGTGCCGTGCGTTATCAATGGAGGTTCGTTCATGGATTGATGATCAAAGGACCGTGGTCTGTCCAGCCTCGCACGCGGGCGTAATGCAGCGCCCAAAGACGCCGGAAGGTAACGCCGCGACGTTTTTGCAGTCGAAAAAATGACCACTCGGCGCGGGCATGCTCGCGTGTGAAAACAACATCGCCGCATGGCCGCCCGGAGGCGGCAGCATGCGGCGATGAAGCAACAAAACACATGACCAATGAGAGTTGAATGGAAGAAGGTTGCCGGATGGTCTTGCGACCTTGCCTTGCGGCTGATGCCCGTCCGGCCGGGCCTCTATGGGCGGGGTAGCTTATGCGGCCGGGGCGGGCTTGGGGATGAAGGGCCGGTAGGTGAAGGGGGTGTCCAGCGTGGTGCCATCGGCATCGGTGCTGTCACGGGCCGGATTCCCGACCTCGGTGACGTTGTCGTCGTCGATGGTGAAGCCGTGGATGTTGGCACCATCGGCCACGTTGGCGAGGTCGACGGCCACGCCGGGATGGATGTTTCCGAGACCGAAGGCATTGCCCTGCGCATTGCGGCGGGGCCGGCCTTTGATGTTGCCTTCCAGACGAGGATCCTCCCAGCGGGAGTATTCGACGGCGCGGTTGTCACCCTTGCGCGTGACGTTGTCGCGCATCGGCTTCCAGCCGACGTCGGTGACCATGAGGCCCTCCTCGTCCTGGATGCCGTAGTTCGGCTTGATGCCGTGTTCGATGAGTGGTTCGACCATGATCGTGGAGTGTTGGAGTTGCGGTGATGGTGATGCCAATCAGGGAGCGACAGCGACGGCCGTGCCTTGAATGCGCCGAGGATTGAACTGCATCTTCGTGGTGCTGGTGGCCACGCCGAGGACCACGGGATACCAGCCTGCCGCGATGTCAGCACTCGGAGCGACGCCGCCCGCCGTGGCACTCAGCACATAGACCGGCACCGACATGGAGAGCGTGCCGCCAAGAGTGAGCGCCGGATCAAAATAGACGATGGAAAGCGACTGGCCTGCAGCAGCGGCCGTGGACGAGGCGATGCCCGCCACCTTCCACTTCGTGGAGACATTCGCGTCGGCGAGATAGTAGCGACCGTCGGAGGTCGATTCATAAACGAGCTGGCCGATGGTGATGGCCTCCCCTGCGATGCCGTTGGCATAGAGGGCGTCGGAGCTGGGCAGGAAGCTGGAGGCCGTGATGCTGACATCCGTCGCCTGTGACAGCGTCGGAATGATGAAAGTGAAGGCGAGCGTGGTCGCGAGCAGGAGGGAACGGAGGGCGTGTTTCATGGAGGTGTGGAGTGGCGAGCTGGAGTGGTGAGCTGGAGTGGTGAGCTGACGAGATCTGCCGCGTGTCAAATCACGGCATCGTGATCAGCATCCTCACGCCAATCCCGCTCTCCGAGACGCCGCCCTCCTCACGCAGGATGCGGCCCGGCATCGGCGGACTCAGATGCTCAAACTGCCAGCCCTGGCGCTGCTCGGCTGGCAGCGTGGCGATGTAGGCCAGCAGCGCCGTTTCGTCGGCCATGCGCTCGCCGACTTTCGCCAGCCAGGGACCGGTGACCGAACGCGGCTGCGTGCCACGCGCTACGGCGATGACATTGATTTGCTTGGCGATGCCGGTGCCCTCCCATTCGACCGTGAGGCAGATGCGCGGATCCTTGTCGTCCGCATCGCCGTCCATCTTCAGCAGCGCACAATCGGCAGCAGCAGGCACACCAGCGGCGCGCGAGGCAGCGGTGTCGAGGTAGCCGTGGAAAATATCCACGAAGAGGAGGTCGGGTTGAGTGAGCATGGAAGAGGTTGACGGTGGTTGACGTGGTTGACGGTGGTTCAGCGGAGGAGACCGGCGGCTTTGGCGGCGGCACGGAGGGCGTGGGGTGCCTCGCGTTCCATGACATAGAGGCGGAAAAGTTGAGCCGTATTGAAATAGCGCTGCAAGGTGCTGTTCAGCGAGCCGCCATCGACGCTGATCCTAATTTTCAACCCGGTGTTTTCGATCAGCCGCGAAATGTTGGCCGCACCCCATGAACCCCTATGACGGGCAATCCACGCGGGCACACCGGCAAGAGGACCTTCACTGCCATCATAACTGTTCACGAGCGCCGCGGCAAGCATGCCGACATTGCGCTGCTTCATGCGGATGTAGGCGCGGACGTAGCGAGCATCGGTGACGTAAAGAGTTTTGTGCTTGCCGGTAACGACACCGTTGCGGCGGCGCTGGCGATGCTCGTTACCATCATCGCTCGTGAAATCGACAACGGCAGGCATGCCGAGACGCCGGGCGATGCCGTTGGCGGCGGCCCAGTCTTTACGCTTCACTGCGGCCCAGTAACCGGCGGCAACTTTTGGATTCTTCGCCTTGATCAATTTGTAAACATCGGCGGTGGTCCCATAGACCTTCCAGATGTCGCCCATCACCTTCGCCTCGCCCTGCTTCTTCGCCGCCTGGCCGAAGACGGCGCGGTCCATGCTCGCGGGCGGGATGATCTGCACCATGCCTTTGTTCGACCCACTGCTGCTAATCAGCGCCCGCGCATGCTTGCGCAGCAGGGCCAGCTCCTGATCCTGCACGAAGCGCGGATAGCTGCGGAGCTGCTGCCGCAGCCGGTCCATGCCACGGATGCCTCGCGTTGCCAGCGTGCTCATGACGGGGAAGGCAGCTTGCGCGAGGCGGTGATCTGCCAGGCCACATCGACCGCGTTTTGACCGCCGATCTCGCCATGGACGCGGTAAGACACACCGGCATGCAGGATGATGGCATTGCGCTCCGGCGGCGTCGGCATTTGCGTCTTGAGAACCGACGCATGAAGTGTCTGGCGGCTCTCCCAATTGCCACTGTCATTGATGACGCGATTGATGGGATCGAGATGCACCGCGCCGGTGTAGCTCGTGCCGCCGAGGGTAAAGCTGCCGCCGTAGTCGCGCTCCATTGCCGTCTGGGCACGCTGGCGGGCTTTCACAAGGGCGGGATTCATAGTTGCCTCGAGATGTCAAAGCACAAAAAAAGCGCCGTGCCCCCAACCATAAGGGCACGGCGCCGGGCGCATGACACTCCGCGAGGACGGAGGAGATTATTTCTTGGCCTTCGCCTTGGCTTCCGCTTCGGCGGCGGCTTTGGCTTCCGCTTCGGCGGCGGCTTTGGCTTCCGCTTCAGCGGCGGCTTTGGCGGACTTCTTCGGGTCTTCCGACTCGATCAGGGTGCAAGTGCCGGGAGCGCCGTCTTTGGAGACGGGAACGCCGGAGATGAGGATCTCTTTTTCACGTCCCAGGGTGACCTGGCCGTTTTTCTGTTCGAGAACGTCCAGCGTGACACGCGTGGTGGCGTCCTGATGGTAGATGGCTTTCATGAGTCGAGTAGATCAAGGAGGGGCATCAAGCATTGGCGAGAATCTTGAGCGTGTAGCTCTTCGCGGTGTTGTCGCCACCGCCTGTGAGGACGGTCGCGCCAAGGCGGACATAACGCCGCGTGGCCGGCGGGAATTTGTAGCGCCGTTCATTGGCAGCCGCGCCTGCGCCGCCCGCGCCCGTTTGGACCAAGGTGGCCAGAGACGCGATGGCTGCCCCAGAGACGCCATCGGCGCTGTCCTGAAGCGTCAGCGTGATCGTTTTGTCATCGACGAGGTCGGGGGTCCCCTCAATCTGAACGAGCACTTCAATTTCGTCAGCCATCGGGCCGAGAACGGTGGAACCGAGATCGATGAAATCGGTGTAATTGGTAGCGGCGGCGGCGGGCAGCGCTTTGGTCTTGGTGAGGTTCGCATCGGCCAGGCGGCGGATGGTGTTGGCATTGGCGGCACTCATGATGAGGAGGAGAGGGGTGAATGGTTCAGGGTTTACTCTTCGGAGGCGGCGGCGACTTCGATGGCATCCGTGTCAGGGATGGCGTCGGTGGCGACGATGGGGCAGCCGTTGTAGTCCACCGGCACGGGGGCTTCGGCAGGCTGGTTCGGGCGAGTGGTGCCGCTACCGTTGAGAACGACGGTGCGCGAAACCTGAAGCTGGCGGCGGCTGCGGGCGGACATGAGGATCACGTCCGGCTTGAGCCCCTGCGGCCAAGATTCCCAGGCGGTGCCGAGCAGCGTATCCGTGAGACCTTTGCCGCTGTCGCTGGAGAGGTTGCCGATACGGCGCACGCTGTGCTGGTTCGGGATGATGAGACCGGCGAAGCCCTGGAGGTCCGAGGTGTAAACGCGCACCTTCTTGGTGGCGTCGTTTGGATCTTCCATCGTCTCAATCGTGGGGTCTTCCATGTTGAAGACGCTGCCGGTGCCGTAGGTGAGCGTGACACCGTTCGGGATCTGGCCGGGGCCGTTCCGGTTGAAGCGGATCATGTAAATGGAGGAACCCGTGCCAGCGGTCGCACCCGTGCTGCCGTTGATGTAGAGGCTGTAAACCTTGCCCGTCAGAGGATCGGTGAAGGTCGTGCCAAAGGCGGTGAAATTCTTCAGTCCGGGGAAGCCCTTGGCTCCCACGGTGCGCCCTCCGTAGATCTGCTGCGCGATGGCAAACATGGACGCCTTCGTCATGCCTGCGGCCTCAGCCGCGAACAGCCCGGCGGCCCCGCCTCGCTTGTTGTTGTCAGCCATGTGCTTGATGGCCTGGACCATGCCGCCAAACGGGTAGCACTCGAAGATTTCATTCTTCCATGCCGACTTGGTGACAGTGTGCCCACCACCCATGTCGTGGAAAGCTGCGGTCGGATAGCCGGTGCGAATCAGCGTCTCGTATTTCAGCTCACCCGGGCCGAGCTGCTCCGCCGGGAACAGGTTGAACTCAGGAACCTCACCGGCACTTTCTTCGACGAAGCCCTGCACGGCTTCACCGCAGTTCAGGCGGGCGAGTTCGAGTGAGGTGATCATGCCATTGAAGCAGGAGGCCCCGCTGGCGAGCTGCCACGGCGTGGCGGCGGCCGGCGTGATGATAGCGGTGAGAAAACCGAGATACGCATGGCCCGTGGAGACGAGCAGCAGCGAGCAAATGAAGCCGAAGGCGAGGATGAGAGGATTGCGTTTCATGATGGAGTGGAGATTTGCTTGGGTGGTGATCTGTGGATTACTTGCCGCTGAAAACAGGCAGCTTGCCGAGGGCGGTAACCGAGCGCTGGCGTGGAGTGGCGGGATCTTCCTCGCCGTCCTTTTTCGCGCCTGCGACCGGCGCAGGAGCAGCGGCGGTGGGAGATCCTTCCGACTTGCCGAGGCCGTGATCCTTGACGCCTTTGAGGTGGGTGATTTCTTTTTCCTGCGCGGTGATTTTTTCCTCGAGCGGTTTCACGGCGGCAGTGACGGCGGTGCCGACAGCGGCGGTGACTTGTTCGAGCGTGATCGGAGCGGCGGGCGGCGGGGCCGGTTTCTCCGCAGGCTTCGCGGCGGCGGTGATTTTGGTGAGGGCTGCGGAGACATCGGCTTCCGTCGATTCGGCGGTGAGCGTGATGCCGAAGGCGGCGGCGGCGGTGATGAGTTCAGGTGTGGGCTTCATGGTGGAGACGGGTGGCGTCGTGGGCGATGTGACGGGCGGCGTGTCGATCAGCGCGGTGATTTCGGCGGGCGGCCGGTAGGCGGCCGTGACACGGGCGAGCGGCTGGTAGGCGGAGAGCGCGACTTCATCGAGCAGGGTATCGACGAGCTTCAGTTCGTGGGCCTGGCTGCCGGTCATCCACGTCGTGGCCACCATGCGGGCCATCCACTCCTCCGGCGTGCCGCCGGCCTTGCCGACGAAAGCGGCTGCCATTGAATCGTTGCATGCTTTCAGTGTAGCGATGTGCTGTTCGAGCGTGGCGATGTCGGCGCCGGAACACCAGAACTCGGCATCGTGAATCATGAGCAGCGCGTTTTTCGCGGCGCGGATCTCATCGGCCGCGCAGGCGATGACCGGCGCGGCTGAATAGCAGTAACCGTCGATGATGCAGACGATGCGCGCTTTCTGGCGGGCGAGAATGGAGCTGATGGCGACGGCGGTCGGGAAATCGCCGCCCTCACTGGTGAGATAGACGGTGATGAGCGGCACATCCCCCAAGGCGGTGAGCGCGTCCTCGAATTCCTTCAGAGTTCCCATTCCACCGGTTTCATACTCCTCGCCTTCCCAATTAATGTATTTCGATGCCTCGCCGATGTAGCCGCGAAGGCGAAGCTCCGCGCCAGAGGCGACGGCCTTGATGGCAAACCATTTTTCTTGCTTGGCCGGGGCGGCGGCGGCGGTGATGTGGAAGGGGTGGACGTGGCGCATGGTCTGCGCCGGGTGTCAAAGCGCCGATATCCCGCTGCGGGATATCGGCGGCTCAATTCAGCTTCCGGAATTCCGGAAGCTCACTCAGACACTTTGATCTGCTTAACCAGCTCGGCGACATCGATGCCCATCTGCTGGGCGAGGGCGGTCATGGACTGGACGGTCTGCGGATCGACGCACATGAACCAGGGCAGCCCGATGCGGGCGCCTTCGCGGATGTTGTCGGCGATCTCGGCGAGACGGGCATGGCGGACGCTGGTGCCGTCGAGGCCGAGTTTGTCGCAATACTGCTCGATGGTGCCGGTGAAGGTCTGCAGCTTGCGCTGTTCCGCGTTCTCATCGCGTCCCGCGTCGATGCTGGGATCGATGCCGCCTTTCCAATTCACAAGCCGCCAGTCGTCTGTGATGCCGCCTTTTTCGTCTTTCGTCCACGGCTCGCCGCGCTCGATGGCATCGCCGATGACCCATTCCCATACCTTCTGGCAGAATTGCTCGCGCATGACGCGGCGGATGCGGTTGAACGCTTTCTGCACCTTGCGCAGCACGGCCCGCACGCCGCCGCTGCCGAGCTTCTCGAGGCCGATCATGTATTCCGGCGGCAGCTTCATGCAATACACCGCCTCATTCCAGCAGCGCTGAATGATCTCCGCCATGCTCATCGGCTGGCCTTGGAAGAATGAAATCCCCTCCCCTTCTTTGAACACGGGAATGGAGACGCCGCCCGGAAGCTCGACGTAGCGCAGGCCGTTGTCGGAGGTGACGCCGCCTTCGGTCTTCTCTCCCTTTTTGATCTGCGGCCGCATACTCGCAGGCACGTCGCCCGTCGGCGTGGTGATGGCCCCGATGAAATACTGTCGCAGTTTGTTGCCGAATTTTTCCGCCGCCTGCATGTCGATGGAATCGAAAAGCGGCCGGTCGCCACTGAAGAGCCAGGGCGTGCCATGGCGCTGGTTCAGCGTGCGGTCATCGAAGATGTGGAGCATCTGCGAGGCCGGTTTCTGGTCGTAGGCGGCAATGCTCGGCAGCGTGCTGCCGCTGGTCTGCTTGAGGATTCGATAGCTGCGCTCGATGTCGAGCGCATCATACTGGATGCCCCCGTCCCATGAGAGGTCGGAGCCATTGGCGAGAAACTCGCGGCCAAAACCCACGCCGTTGCCGATCTGGTCCGTGGTCAGGAACTGGAGCTGCAGGCGGCGGAAGCTGGTGTCGCTCAATGGACGGGCAATCGCCTCGGGCCGATTGTCGGCGATTTTCAGAGCGAGCACTTCGCCATCGCCCGACACTGTTTTGCCGAGCATGGATTGCACGGTGTAAAAGTCGAAGCGGCGGCGGATGTCGATGGCATTCGACCGCGCCCACAGATCGAAGTAGGCCGTCGCCTCTTTCTTGAAGCGAGGATTCTTACTCTCGCTCGTCGGCACCAAACCGTCGCCGATGGCTTCCTCGACAGGCTGTTCGACGAGGTAGCCGATGAACGGCAGCGCCTCTTGCAGAAAGCGGCTTTTCTGGATGCGCTCCCGGCGCAGGGCGGCCGTCTCAGCACGCCAGTTGCGCCACATGTTCTGCGTGGGGGCGCTGCGCACGCCGCCGCCGGTATTGATGGCGGTGGAAACGGCGGGAAGTGTGGCAGCGGCCGTGATCCGCGATGATTTGCGTTTAGCCATGTAAGTTGGAGAGCGGGAATTCAGTGAAGCGAGGGATCAGCATGGCACCGGCGGCTGGACTGCCGTTCTCTTCCGCATGGAGCCTCTTGCGTGCCTGAGTGAGGACGGCGAGGAGCTGCTGCGCAGGAACTTCTTGCGTAGCCGTGCTGCTGGCACCTTGGAAGCTCGTAGAGGTGACAAACTCAGCGCCGGCCATGACAGCCTCCAGCACGCGGTCAAACTCGCCACGCAGCCAGTTCGGTCCGATGGCCTCGCCGAGATCCTCGACGTGCATCAGGATCGCTTCGATGAGGAGTTCAGGATCGACGTCGGCGGGCATGTGTCAGGCCCGGTGTGTCAAAACCTCATTCAGGCTCTTGCGGCGGCAGCTTGGCCGCCCTGGCCTTGTCCCAACGAACTTTCACGGCAGCCCGCGCCTGCTCACTGGTGCGTGCTTTGCGCAGCCCTTTGGCGCTGCCTCCTTTACGCCCCATCGCCGCCATCACCTGCTTGATCAGGTCGGGCGGTGGATCGCTCTCCGGCTTGGTTTGGGGCTTCTTCCGGGCCATCGGTTTCCCTAGCCAACACCAGCCAGAGCTTTTGCGCATCCCAAAACTTTGCGCGGATGCCGCGCTTTAGCGCGAAGTCGATCACGTCCTGCATGTCTTGAGCGGTGGGTTTCGGTGGCGGCATACGCAAGCGGTTGTGATTGTGTAAGCCTGTCAATTCAGTTCACCGCCCGGTGTCGTGAGCTTTCGCACACGCTCTCGCAGGATGTATTCACGTTCCTTCGACTTCTTTTCCTCAATTTCCTCGTCCGGCGGCTCCCAGCCGAAGTCGGCGCGGATAAAATGCCACATGGCCAGGCAATACTTCACCGCGTCGCCGAAGTCGTTCGGGTCTGTCGGATCGATCCACACCCAACGCAGGCGACCGCGCACTTTCTTGAGCTGGCGTTTTTCGGCGCACAGCTCGTTCACGAATTCCTCGTCCGGATTGCGCATCAGGTGCAGTCGCGGAGCCGGGAGCGGGATGTGTTTCGTCGGCTGCTTCCGCATGATTTCCAGAGCCGCGAGGATCTCGTCATGCTTCGCGATGCGTTGCAGGTAGAGTTCGGTGGCAAACTCATTGTGGCTGACGTGGTAGCCGCTGAACTCGTAGCCATCGACGTCGCGCTTGCGCTCATCGACCGCGCCTTTGATCTGATGGCCGCCGGCTCCTTTGCACGGGAAGATCCAGTGACCGCCCTCAACAGGATGACGGCGCGACTGCGGACGCACGCAGAAATCGCGGACGTCTTTGGTGCTGTTGTCGCCGTCGCCTTCGTCGACCCACATGTAGCGCACGATGGGATTGATCCGCTCGTCTTCCGGCACATCGCCCCAATCGAGGATCTTCACCGGGTTTTCCGCGACTTCGTAGAGATCATCAAACGTGAGGCACTCGCCGTAATCAACGACGAAGGCCTCGCCGCTGGGCAGGAAGGCCACCTTGACCCATTTCTTGCAGTCGATCTGGACGTCCACCGCCATGAGGATGACGGCGGGAACCACCGGGCCCTCGCCGTGACGGTAGGCGCTATCCTTGGCGAGGGCGCGGACCATCTCACCTTTAATGATGGTCTGCTTCTCACGGAAAGGCTCGCCGAGACGCGTGCGGAAAAAGTGAGCGAGCGCACGGCCGCCTTTCTTCTGCGCTTTGATGAAATGGAGCGCGATGGCGGACCAGGTGATCTTCGGTCGCAGGCTGTAAAGCTGGCTGGTGTGGACGGACATCTTGCGCGGCTCAGGCTTGTCTTCGTCCTGGCCGAAGTTGGTCTGACGCCACTCGCGGCGCATCATCATGGCTGCTTTGTCGGACTCATTGATGCGGCCGAAGTGCGGGCCGGTGTGCCGGCACTCGGGGTTGACGCATTCGTAGAAGGTGTCCGTCAAGACGCGCTGAAGGTCGAAGGCACCGTCGTCATCGCGACAGTGGTCGAACTTCAATTGCTTGAACTCGAGCGTCTGCTGATGCCCGCAGTGCGGACAAGGAACGAACATACGGTGGCGCGTGCCTGTGAGGAACTCGTTCCAAAGAATGTCCTCCGCGTTTTTTGGCTTCCCGCCGTGGATGCTCTTCGAACCAGGCACGTCCATCACGCGGTCGCGCAGATGCTCCAACGCGTTTGCTTCGCCACTGGCGAACTCACGGAACTGGTCCAGCTCATCGGTGATGACGAGTGAAGCCGATTTGTTCGTCACCGATGAAACGCTTTGAGCGCCGGCCATGAACAGCGTGCGGCCTTTGAGGTAGAGTGTCTCAAGGGTGAGCTGGCGTTCGTTCGCTGGCAGCACGTCCTTCAGCGCATCGATGCTCTTGATCAGCGGAACGACGCGCTTCTTGCTGATTTTCTTGACCTCCTTCGCGTTGTCGATGCAGAAGATGGCATTGGTGCTGAAGTGAACGAACCACCAGCAGATGATGATGAAACAAGCGAGGGTGTAGCCGCATCGCGAAGGCTTCAGGACGATGCACTCGTCGTAGCGCGGATCTTGGATGAAATCGTAGAGGATCGTGGTCCAGCCTTCGAGATCCGGGTTGTAGGGACCAGGGGAACCGGAGCTTTCCTCCGAACTGAGACGGACGTTGTCGATACCCCATTGCTTCACGCTGCCTTTCGGCCGCGGCCGCAACGCCTGGCTGAAGAGTCCGACGAGCCATGACCGGAGTTCAGTCATGCGGCCAGGGCAAGCTGTTCGCGGGTGATGAATCCCCCGGCGATGAGTTCCGCGAAGCATTCATCGATGCCCTCCTGCCAGAGTTTTTCCTCTTCCTCATCGGTTTTGGCGCTTGCCAGCCGAGGCTTGATGCGCGTGCGCACGGAACGGATCGAGTTCGCCACAGTGACCAGCATGGGCAGCAGCTCCGAGCCGAGCTGCTCGATGTCGATCAGCTTGCCCTGCTTGCTGCGCATTTTGAAGACGGCTTCCTCGGCCTTGTCCACCTCGGATCGCAGCTCGCGCCATTTGCGTTCTTTTGCCTCGATCCGGGACTGATCGGACGGTTTTTCATTTTGCGCCTCAAGCAGCTCGTGCCTCACACGGGCGAGCTGCTCTTTGAGGTGCTGCAGGTTCTGTTCCTGCGTCGTGACGGTAGGCGTCTCAAAGCGCGGCATGCCTGGCGATGGTGCAGAGGCGACCGACGGAGCTTTGCCATTGGCCGTCGCCTTGGGTGTTTGCGGGGAGCTACCGGCGGCGACCAGCGCCGCTTCGAGCACGCTCTGAGGACAGCGCTGCTTCATCACCCGGTCCCACCAGATCGGCATTTCAGCCGGATGATCGAGCGGCGGCAGATCTGCGCCTCCCACCGCCGTCTTGCCCTGGGTCACCCACCATTTGATGGTGCGCTCCTTTTTGCCGTAGGTGGCCTCGTAGTCTTTGTATGGCCGCCTGTGTTTCCCTTCTGTGAGCGACTTTGAATAAGGAGCATGCTGCTGCGGCAGCAGGTGCGCGATCTCCGCCAGCTCTTCTTTGGTGAGGCGTTTCCCGTCGGCGAAACGCAGCAGGATGGCGTGAATCCTCGCCTGAACGACTTCCTCGGGCTTCGCCTCACTGATGAGAGCGGACAGCAGGAGCTGTCGCTTGCTTTCCGGCAACGTGTCGCCGTGGGCCACGTTGGTCAGCGTGTTACGGGCATCGGCTTCGAGGCCGCGCTTTGCCAGATCCGGCGAGATGTCAGGTGCGAGGGACATGATCGCGGGCCAGTTCGTCCATCCATCCGGCATGGAAGTCGTGTGTCTCCTGGTCATTCATGACCAGCATCTGCTCAAGGTTGTCACTGCTGCGGAGGTTCGCGCTCCCCTCGATGATGTAGTAGTCGCCAGCGGTGGTGGGCAGCAGGATCACTTTCGCATGCGACCGCGTGATGACGATGCGGGCCTTGCCCGCCAGGATCGCGCAGACCTGGCGGTAGGTGGTCGTTTTATCGACCTGCTGAAAGTAGTGCGAAGCGACGATGGTCAGTTCGCCGATCAAGCCGGCCGTGAACAGATTGGCGAGCTGCTCTGCGTTTGCCGCCGACAATCCGAGCGTGGCGACTCGCAGATGCGAGCAGGCGCCGCGATGCGCGATGATCAGCGGGATCAACTCGCAGAGCACGAAGTCACCGCGCAAAACGCAGTGCAACCGTTCGTCGGGATGCTCAGGCAGCAACGGTAGGATGGCTCGCGCATTTTCAGGGCGGATCAGTTTTTTAATCCCGCGCCTCCGGCGTTTGTCCCTGGCCTTGGTCTCATGGCGGTGAAAGCGATTTTCTGGCAGCGTGAATTGGGCTGTGGCGCGTGCCAGGTCATCGAGTCCGGCGACCGATGTGAGGCTCATGGCTTCAAGCGCCGGGAAGTCACTCGATTGGAGCATGGTTGCCGAGCAGCTTGGGGGTGAGGCCGTGCGAGGACATGCGCTCCAGGATCACGGCGCAGTATTTGGGGTCGAGTTCGGTGGCGACCGCCCTCCGGTTGACGTGCTCCGCAGCTGCAAGCGTTGTTCCGGATCCACCGAAGCATTCGAGAACGATGTCGCCTTCGCGGCTGGAGTTCCAGATCAGCCGGGCGACGAGGTGCAGAGGCTTGATCGTCGGGTGCAGACCGTTGCTGGAATTGCGCGGCTCGCGAATCACTGTCGTGTTCCGGCTGTTGAGCAGATCGTCAATCACTTCCAGGAGCTGCTTCTTTTTCAGCTTGGCGAGTTTTCCCACACCATCATCGATCACGGTGCTCTGACGGTAGCCGCCCTGCCAGTAGTGGGACGCGCCTGGCTTCCAGCCATACAACACGGGTTCGTGCTCCCACTGATAGTCCTGCATGCCCAGCGTGAAGGCGCTCTTCACCCACTGGATGTTCTGGCGCAGCGTCCACCCGGCACGCTTGGCGGCGAGTTCATTTGTGACCCTCCACATGTCGGCGTGCGCGATGTAGATGGCCGCGCCTGGACTGCAGTGCTCATAGGCTCGTTTGAACGCCTGACGCAGCAGTTGCTTGTAGGCGCTTGGTTTCATCGAGTCGTTCAGGATGGCCTGGGCTTTGGTCTGCGGTTTGCGGCCCGGCTCGGCACGCAGATCGTTGCGGCGATCCTGGATATGATCGTAAGCGATGTTGTAGGGCGGATCGGTCCAGACCATGTCCGCGAGCTGGCCATCGAGCAGTATCTGCCAGTTCTCTGGTTGGGTGCAGTCGCCACACAGGAGCCGATGTGCTCCGATTTGGAAGAGGTCTCCAAGTTTCACCTGCCACTTCGCCTGCAGCTCGTCGGCTTTACTCACAAGCGATTCGGGATCATCGTCTTTCACAACCGGCGGATCGAGCAGCATGGCCAGGGACTTCGCGTCCCACATGCCCAGCTCAGGCGGCACACCAGCTTCGCTCACTCTCTTGGCCAGCTCGCGTAGCAACTCCTTGTTCCAAGAGCCGGTGTGGTTATTCGCGGCGTTCATCCGTGCCAGATGCGTGGCCTCATCGTAGTCCACCACGCCCACGTCCGCATGGCTGAAGCCGAGAGTGAGAAGACGGTGCTTTCGCTTCACGCCATCCACTAGGATGCCGTTGCGCTCATTCCAGATCAGCGGCGCGAAGTAGTCGTGATCAAGCGAACCATCGAGAGCGGAGATCTCTGGAGACTCGTCACTTGGATGTTCCCGCAGAAATTCAGCATGCTCGCCGAGTTCAGCCAGCGCCTTGCGTTCGATTCTCAAGATTGCCACACGATCAGACATGCCACCGGCCCGGTGTCAAAGTATCGGTGCAAAAGTCGGGCAAGCTTTCCCATGTGAAAACAGGCTGAGGGACGTTAAACCCGCATGAAATGGGGGGTGGGGTGCAAAAAGATTCCTTGCCGGGGCGGGGTGGGTGTAATTCGTCGGGGGTTTTGAGGTGAGAGGGCAACAGATGCAAATGCCTTTGTTTTTTATACACCACCCTCAAAAGCTGGAAACCTCCCAAACCTCCCAAACCTGCCTAAATGGCTCTCATAATCAGTGTTTTCCAGCAAAAGAGGTTTAAGGCAAAAGCAGCAGAGGTTTGGGAGGTTCGCGTTTTTTTTCGGTTTTCATCGCCTTACTCTCTCTCATTGTTGAGACTTTCGCGGGAGGTGCGGGAGGTTTTGGGAGGTTTTGAAAAATAAAATAGGTGGGGTTTGGGGAGGTCAGACGCACCAATCCTCACAGCCTCCAATCCATCAGTCCGGCGCTACGCGCCGCGCTGCCGCGTCCGCATCACGCCTCGTGTGAGAGCGACCAGGCGGCATTCTGTGGCCATACGCACACCCACGGCTCCGCTGCTGCGCTCAGTGACTCGCACCCACTGGCACCTCAATGCCGCCCTCACGTCGCGGACTACGCCGCTTTAGACCTAACTCCCCTTCGCGAGCTGCAGCAGGTAGCTCGCCGCGTCGGTGCTCTCACGGTCGCCAAAGGCCCACACGTCTCCACGGTCGTCGCGGAAGTATCGGCCGTCGCCAAAGTCACGCTTCAGCCTCTTCCCCCAGCTCGACCGGATCGACGGATTCACCCACTCGGCCGCCTGATCATGCTTGTCCGCATCCGTCGCGTCTGCCTCGAGTCCAAATTCATCCTTCTTCTTCGACTCTGCCTTGAATCCACCCTTGTCACCCACGGTGGCCAGCACGTCCTCGATGCTACCCACGCCTCGTGGCCACAGGTCACTGAACATCTTGTTGAGCCTGGCCACGCCGACGATCTGCGCCAGCGTCACGCTCACCTTCTTCTCTCGATCCCCATACCGGCGGATCACCAGCTTGATGAGCTGCTCGAATTCACGGCCGGCCGCGTTGCCGGTGTCCGGCGCGTCAAACTTCGTCAGCGGACTCGCCAGCAGACAGCGATCCACCAGTGACGGGATCACACGTGACCATCCCTCAAAGCTCGCCAGCGGCTTCTCCTGCACACCAGGTCGGCCGGCATCATCCCACGCCTTGATCACCGACCACAGATAGGCCAGCACCTTCTCACGGTTGCTCTCGTCACGGAAAAACTCGTCATCCAGAATGATCGTGTCCGGAGGCAGCACGCGGTCGTCGCTCTTAAAATGACTGAAGATGTCGCAGATCAAAGTGCGGCGCTGCAGATCCTCGCTCAGCTTCAGCCGGTTCGCCGTGATCAGCGTGATCGCATAGAGCGGCCCCTTGAACCAGTCCTTGCCTCCGAGTACACGGCAGGCCCAGGTGTCGTTCGTCAGCCATCGGTTCAGATCCGAGCTGCGGAAGGTCTTCCCGCCCAGATCCACGTCGTCAAAAAAGACGTAAGGCTCAAAGAACTGCGCCCGTGAGTTCAGTTCCTCCCGGAATTTATCCCGCTGCTCGATGTCGCTCATCGCGGCCGAGGCGTCGCCATACACCGCCCACAGCGCCAGCTTGCCCAGGCGGCTCTTGCCGCTGCCTGGCATGTTCGCATTCCACAAAAACATCGGCGCTTTGCCAGGGAAAAGCAGCGATGCAAAAACGGAGAACTGCGCCGCCATGTGGACGCCGGCACCACCACCAGCGCCCCACTCGAAATGCTTCAGCAGCCGGTGAAACCAGCCCACCGCCTCCGCTTCGGTCGCATCCTCCCGGAAATCCAGACCACCGCGAATGGTGAACGTCTTGCTGGCCGCGTCGTAGCCCTGGTTGAGCAGCTCGATCCTCCTGAAGTCCTTACGCTTCGGCTCATCGCGCTCATCGAGCACGTCGCGCATCACCGGCATCTTCACGGGATTGATGCGCTCCACCTCCGGCAGCAGCGTCCGCATCGCATCGCAGCGCAGGATCGTCTCCGCCGTGCGCAGGTCCATTTCACCCTCCTCGATGGCTCCCGATTTGTCCCAGCGTGAGACCAGCTTCACGCACGCCTGGCTCGGCAGCCAGGTGCGGAAGCGGTGCGCGTCCATCTCCCTCCATTCGCCACTGCCCTCGTCAATGGTGCCGATTTGAGTCCCGCGTCGATACAGTTGAAACCTGCCCGACCTCAGCCAGTCGGCGACCTTCGGTGCGAGATGTTGCACCGGTTCATTCAACCAAAGTGTCAAACAATCGGTTGCGATCTCTGCCGGCACCGGCACTCCGCCCGCTTCCGCCACCGTCCGCATTCCGGCCGCCAATGCCTTCAGCTTCTCATTCTGTCCATCCGCCGTCGCATCACTCATACAGGTGCGTCATCGCCTCCCCGATGGCAGCGCAGTCACCCAGCGCTGCAGGCCGCGGATTGAAATAGATCAGCCGCTGCATGCGGCGGCCGTCGTGAAACGGCACGAAGCGCGTCACACGCTTCCCCGTCCCGTCATCGACCCCTTTCATCTTGCCTTCACGGTAGGCACCAGGCAGGCGCATATAAACCAGCGCCTTCAGCGCGTCGGGATCGGTCCCCAGGCACGTCAGCGTCGGCAGCACACTCTTCCGCATCGCGTCCCACTCCGCCTTGCTCGCCGCATCCACGCGCACCAGCACATGCGCCCCCTGGTTGCCGCTCGTCACGATCGCCACCACCGGCAGCTTCATCTGCGCGACTGCGTTCAGCCACAGCCACATCGGCGCCTTGTCGCTTTCCAGCAGCATGAAACGCCAGCTCACCACGCTGCGCTGGCTCCGGCGGCTCAGCGTCGTCTTCCCAGGCACCGGATACCAGCGGCCGTCACACGGTTGAATCAGGAACCACATGCCCTGCGGCCCGCCGTCTGGCAGCTTCGCCGGCCGTGCCTTGATGTCAGGCGACTTGCCGAGCACATACGAGCCCTTGCCCGCCCAGTGCATGAAGTTCCCCTGGCTGCGCAGATCCGTGAAGACCATCACCTTGTCACCGGCATCGTAGATCGCATCGAAGAACGCGCCAGACTCCACGCCCTTCGGATCGACGGGCGACCGCTCGCGCAGCCACTTCTCGTCCACCTTCCAGTCGCTGCGCTGCGCACGCTTCAGCGCCTCCGCATCATACTTCGGCGCTTCCTCCTTCGCAGCTTCAGGAGCCTTGTATTCCGGGATCTCGCCGCGCTCATCGTGCTCATCGACCAAATGTCCGCGTGGCTTCGTGTGCCCCGCATGCAGGGCCGACGTCAGCTTGTGCAGCAATTCGTTGTCACGCCACTTGTGCGATCCTCTCGCCGCCCATTCCTTCAGCAGCCCCATGCCGTCTTCCGGCGTCAGGCCAAAGCCCCACACCAGCACGCTCGCGGCACGAAAGGTCGTGTTGTGGCACGACGACGTGCCGCATTGCGTGGGTGGGATGCATTTTTCCAGCAGCGTTCGGGCTCGCTCAACGATGGTCATTCAAGTTGGGCAGGTTCACGATTTATTTTCGTCATTCCTCATTCGGGTTTCGTCACGGCTCGCCCCCTCCCAGCGGCAGCAGCGGTTGTGCGGGATCGTTCTCCGGTGCGGGCAGTTCCAGTTTCAGCAGCACGCCGTCCTTGTTCATCGCCCCGGCAAACAGCATTTGCTTCAGGTAGTCATGCGGCTGCATGTCGAATTCCGCCGCCTTGTTCTTGAGCGCCTGGCCGATCCGGCTAGGCAAAGTCAGTGAGAGTGTCATCGTGTTGGTTTTGTTGTTGGTTTCTGAAATCTGTGTCATCGGCGCAATCTGCGGATCACTTCGCGCCCTTCCCCTTCTTCGCCAGCTTGTAGAGCTTCACCCGGGCGGCCGTCCATCCGATGAATTCAGGCGTCGTCTTGTCTGGCGTCTGTCCGATGAAATCCGTGATCTTCTTCCGCCCGGACGCCACCTCCTTCGCATTCTCCAGCCAGTCGCCGATGCTCCAGTCTTCCCAGACAGGCTTCGTCTTTGGGTCATCCGCCTTCGATTGCCAGTCCTCGACCAGTTCCTTCATGCCCTTCACCACTTTCGCAGGCTGTCGCTTTTTGGCGGCAGCCGCGGCGTAGTCTTTAGCGTTGTCGCTCTTGCCTCTCGGCCCGCGCCCCAGTTTCTTTTCCGGCTCGAATGCCTCCATCCATTCAGGGCCGGGAGTGCCTGATACGATGCCGCGCTTCGCTGCGGTCATGACAGGCCCATCGCTATCGTCCGGCGGATTGTGCTCTGCGTTCCATGCCGCCCGATCCTTGGCTGCTTGCACCTTGAGCAGCCTGATCACTTCGTTGATCGCCTCCCGTGCGTCTGCAGCCGCCTTGCTTGAATGTCCCTTGAGCGCCCTTCGCAGATCCTCAGCCTCGTCGAGCAGCGCCGCGCTAAGAATACCATGCACTGGGCTGTCCTTCGGTGCGCCAGAACCGCGCAACGCTTCACCGCACTCGAATGCGTAGCCCGTGCAGAACCCCACATCGAAGTCATCCCCCTTCTCCATCTTCCTCGCCGCGATGCGGATCGTGAAACTCGTCCGCTTGCCCACCGTCATCTTGAAATCCTGCGATGTGTTGAAGACGCCATTCTCGTTCGGCTTGCTCGGTTGCACGAGCACCGTCGTCATCGCCTGCACCATGCCCACAGCATCGGCCGCCGCGAAGCAGCGCACCGGATGTCCAACCTTCCCCTTCGCGATCTCATCCGCCGCTTTGTCGCTCTTCGCCGGCCCTTTCTTCACCGGCTTCTCCTTCGCCCGGATCGCCGCCTTCACCTCGCGCTCGGCATCCTTCTCGCGCTGCGCACAGGTGTCCTTCCATTTCTTCGCGTCAAACTCCGCCCACTCGCAATACGCCTGCATATTCGCACTCTGCGCGATGTGATGAAAGCCCTGGTAGCGGATGTGCCGGATGTTGCGTGCGATCAAAATGAAAGCATCCAGGCCCGTGTCCGTCGGCAGCCGCAGCTCCACCAGCTCCGCCAGCTTCTCATGCGGGTTCGGCACGCTCTTCAGGTCCGGCTGCAGGATGCGGCAGAGCAGCTCCAGATCGTCCCGCGTGTGGCCGCCGCTGTTGCAGATCTCTTCCAGAAAGGCCACTCGCACCTCCCGCGTCCACCGCTGCCCGCTAAAGGCCTCCAGCAGCGCACAGCAGCCCTCCAGCAGCGCCGCCGCGCTCGCCTTGTTCTTGGCCCGCGAGATCTGCGCCGCGTGCTTCTTGTCGTCGCTCGTCTCCAGATCCTCGCCGGCCTTCGGCTTGAACTTCTCCGCGTGATCCCCGCGCTTCGCGGCTTCCACCGCCAGCTTCGTCTCCACCAGCCGCCGCACTCGGCCCTCGTGGTCAAAGGCGACCACCACCGGCACACCACTGCCGTCCAGCAGCTTATCCCACTTCGGCGCCTTGCCTTTGCCGTCCTTCAGCAGGTAGGCATCCGGCTCGTCTTTCAGGTCCACGTAGCCGCTGGAGGGATTCACCTGGTTGTTCCAGCTTTGAAACACCCGGTCCGTATTTGTCTGTCCCAGCACCTTCGTGCCCTCGCGTTCCGCCATCGCCGCCACGCGGTTCACATGGGCCTGCTGCTTCTTGTCGAAGCACTCGGGATTCAGGCAGGTGTAGCCCCTCACCTTGCCCTCCACATCCTCGCGATTGAGCCCAAAGAACGGACACGCCTCGCACGGCCCAGCATCCGGCACCAGCTCGGCATCCTTCTTGTCGAACTGTGCCTTGCGCAGATCCCGCCGATACGTCGCCGCATGCTTGATCGCTTCTTCACGCTTCATGGGACCGCCCCAGTTGCGAAACACGATCTCCTTCTCAGCCCGGTCCCGCAGCGAAGCCGGCAGCGCCCCGATGAGAGATCCGATCTCGATGTCCAGCCCCTCGTCATTCACCGCTTTCTGGATCTTCGTGGAGGCCTTCAACAGCGCCTCATGCCTGCCGATGCTGCTGTCGGAGATGCCCAGTTCCAAAGCCAGACTGGCGCGATTGTAAATCGGCAGGCCGCTGCTTTCATCCACCAGCTCCAGCATCTGCTGGATGCGCTTCGCCTTCTCCAGCGGCTTCAAATTCTCGCGCTGCAGGTTTTCCACCAGGTTCCATTTGAGGTGATCCTTGCGGCTCGGACGTTGCACCAGCTTCACCTCCACATCCGGCAGCCCCGCCAGCTTGCTCGCACGCCAGCGCCGCTCCCCGGCGATCAGATCCACCCCGCCATCCTCGCGCAGCACACCCAGCAGCGGTTGCAGCACCCCCTTGGTGTCCTTCAGTGAGTCCGCCAGCTCAGCCAGCTTCTCGGCGTCAAATTCTTCGCGCGCGTTCTTGTCCGGGTGGATCTGCGCCAGCGCAAAGCGCCGCACAACAGGTTCATGATTGTCTTCGAGTTTCATTCGTGGTGTCGTTTCCTTGGTTTGCGTTTCTTGGCGGGGATGTCCCGCTGCGGGATATCCTCTGTTGAATCCTTGGCCCGGCGCGTCATCGCCAGATGCGCGGCCGCATCGCGCTCGATCTCGCGCCTCTCATGCGCGGCCTGCGCCTCGCGCAGCCGTTCCACCGCCGCGCTTTTGTCATCGGCTCTCAGGGCAGACTCGTCAGCGTCATCCAGGTCCGGCGTGTCGAGTTGCTGGCGCGGCTTGTGCAGCTTCGCATTGGCGGCATAGACGGCGCTGGAGGCGGCCGACTTCTGCCCTGCCACCTTCACATTCACGCCCAGCTTCGACTCGCAGGGCCGCCCGAACAGCTCCCGCATCACGATGCTAAAAGCCGCCCGCCCCTGCCCCAGCATCTCCGCCAGCGTGGTCCCGTTCAGCGGGCCGATCAGATCGCCGTAGCGCACAAAGCACATCGCGAAGAACCGCTGCACGATGCGGAACGGATGCATACCGCCCCCGGCCAGCCATCGCATCTGCTGCTCCCGCGCCCAGGCTGCCACCTGTGCCGCCTCCTCGCGCTTCAGCGCTTGCAGATGCAGATCCGGCTGCTGCTCGCTTGGCCAGCTCCACTCGCCCTCCGGCCCCTCCGCATGCATGTCGAACTCCGGCTCCGCCTCCATGAGCGCATCCAGCGGCGTGTGGTCCTCCACCGGCGTCCAGCCGCCCGCGTCATACGCCTTGCGCAGCACGCCGTTGATCCGCGCATCATGCGCCATCACGCGATCCCACTTCACGCCGCCTCCTTTCCGTGAAACAGGCTGCCAGCCTGTTCAGGTTCGTCATCCAAACTGTAATCCCCCGCCCTGTGCAGCGTGTCGATCATCCGATCCCGCTCGCTCGTTCGTAGTTCGGGCTTGAGCCCGCCGCGGCCGCATTGGCTCAGCTCCAGCGTCTCCGCAGTGTCCTGCCTGCACTGCGCCAGCTCCAGCGACTCCGCTGTCACCGGTGCCGGCCGCTGCTCCAGCTCGCCGATCATGCGCAGCGTGCCCAGCAGCACTTTGAGATCATTCGCGCAGGCCGCCACTCCGCAGAGATGCAACATGAGCTCGTCATAAATCTCCACCGGCGCGATCCCCCGCAACCGACGGCACTCGCCCGACGCCTTGCGTCCGGCTTCAGCCAGCCGTGCCTGGCATTGCGTCAGATCGGTCGCCAGGCTCATCCGTGCGGTTGCAGCGCCTCCCTCGCCTGGTGCGTGATGCGCATGGCCCTGCGCAGGTGATCCACGCACCGCTCTGTCAGCAGCGCCGTGCTCACATGCGGCGCTTTGTAGGTCGCTAAAACCAGCGCCAGCGCCGTGATGAGCGCTGCGCACTGCTCGTTCGACTCCGCGCCTTCATCGGCCATCATCTCATTCACCTTTCCGGCCAGCTTGACGATGTCGATCATGCGGCCTCCTTTCTCATCTCGCGTGAGATGGCTTGAAACACCGCCTCCACCGCGCTGCGGAGTTGCAGCTGCAGCATGCCGTCGCTCGTCGCATCGCTCTGCGCTGCCTCGATCTCAGCCGCCAGTTGCTCGACGCTCATGAAAGTTGTCCCGCTGTGCCGCTCTGCCATCCATCCATGCAGCCCATGTAGTGTGATCTTCTTCACCAGTCGCGCCGGACCCGGCAGCTCGACCACGGGCAGTCCGTCGTCTTTGATCATCCGCGCCACCTCCTGGGGGCGCGAGCCAAAGTAACGGGCGATCTGCGCCACCGTGTAGAGCCCGCTCATGCGTTTCCCGCCTCCTGGTTCAGGCTTCGTGGTTCCATCCGCTGCTCTTCGCCTTCCGGCCAGACCTCGATGCGCAGCCTCGCCATCGGCAGATCCCGCAGATGCGCATACGCGCTCGTCTCATGATGCAGCGCCGCCAGCAGCGCCTCCATCGTCGTCCGGGCCTCGACCGGCCTCGCCTCGCAGATGACCAGGCTGTCCGTGCGGATGGTGACAAATGCCTTCATGCCACCCCTCCTTCGGTAGGGACGCGCTGCGTCGCGTCCGACTTCCCGGCCTGCAGGCTCTCCATCAGCCCGCTCAGGCAGCCCACGCACTGGTGCAGACTCGCCACCGCCAGACGCCGCAGATCCTCTCGGTCATCCTCGTCGAGGCTTCGCTCCATTTTCAGCAAAAAATCCCGCGCCGAACACGTCTCCACCGCCAGCGCCGAAACGATCCTCCGCAGATCCTCCAGCCCGACGGCCACCGTCCCCGCCTCCTGCGGCGTGAGACAGGCTGCCAGCCTGTGCGAATCAACCGCCGACCACCGCAGCTCCGCCTCCGCATCGTCCGGCTCCGGCTCCGGCTCACTCAGCGCCTCCAGCGGCCCCACCGTCCAGCGCCTTTCAGCTTTCATCTTTGAGCCTTCATCTTTCGCTTTCCGCCTCGCCTCCCGCCACACCCTCTCCCGCGCCTCACGTTGCCGTCTCGACTTCAGAATCTCCGCGTCCCATCTTCTCGCCGCCGCCCGCTCATTCGCCGCGCTCTTACGCCCCGCCCAGGCCACCATCAGAAGCAGCGCCACCAACATCCCTCCCATCGCCATCCCCTGCGCCAGAGGCACCGGAGCCATCGCCAGCAAGTAGCCTTGTTGCTGTGCAACAAGAGCCGTCGGTTCAGTCGCCGCATGCCTCACACAGCTCCAAAGCCAGCCGCACAACGCAGCCAGAGCCAGCAGCATCAGCACATCGAGCAGCATCCGGCCCCAGGTGCGCTTGAGACGCTTCGGGGCGCAATGCGTCACAGGGCAGTTCGCCGCAAAAAGTCGGTTGCTCATGCCTCGCCTCCTTTCTTGAGAGGAGCGCTCGTCTCCGCAGTTGGCTTCGCCAGATCAAACGTCACCTCGCCTGCTTTGATCTCTACCACCTCCAGCTCCGTCATGATTTGCGCCGCAGGAAAATGGAGCGGCACCGCGCCCGTCCAGGGCAGCTCGTAGTGTCCGCGCCCCGTGCTCGGGCTGCGCAGCTCCACGCGCCGCACACTGCCGCCCGTCGTGATCACCTGCACCAGGCGTCCCAGGCCCGCCTCGGCATCCACGTCCAGCCTCAGCCGGTCGCCATCGCTAAAGTTCGCCTTGCGCATCACCTCCGCGCAGATCGAGATCCTCAGCCGCCCCGTCGCCTTCGTGTTCGCCTTGCGCACCGAATACGCAAACCGCGCCCCCAGGCTCCGCCGGCTGTCCGTCTGGATCGGTTCAAAGCTCATGCCGCCTGCCCTCCCTTCTCCTCAATCATCTCGACGTAAGCCGGATCACCGATCAGCCCCATCTCCGCCCGCACCCAGGCGCAGATCGTCCGTTGGACTTCGACCATCGCCGCGCCTTGCCCGGCATCCGTGCGCTCGATGTCCTTCAGCGCCTCCTCCAGCCGTTCCGGCTTCACATCGCACAGGACGGCCTGCGTGTAGGCTGAGACGGCGGCGATGAACTTCCCCACCTTGTCCTGCTTCACCGCCAGCTCGATGCCCGGCGTGATCTGCGAAGCCAGCAGCATCTCATCAACGGGCTCTTGCGCGGTCATCTCGCCGCGCTCCCGGCTGATGCGCTCCGCCTCTGCGATCAGCATCGCCGCCGCCTTCACAAGGTTGCCCACGACGTCTTGCTCTGGATGGAAAGTCGCAGCATCCCACGGCCAATCCTTGTGCTTGAAACACTCCGGCACCGGCTTCGCGCTCGTCACCTGAATGTGGGCCGTCTCCGCAAAGCAGATCGCTCCCGTGATGAGCTGGCCCAGCGTGTGCAGGTCATCATTTCTCGTGCCGTAGCCTTTGGCCACCTGCTTCGCCCGCTCAAATAGAACGAGGTCGCTCATCGCGGAAAGGTTCAGGCACTCCACGATTCGCGTCGCCAGGGCCGCCGCGCACTCCTTCGTTGTCTCGCAAAGGTCCTTCCGGCTCATGAGGACGCTCTTGATGATCTGGACGCTCAGTTGGGTGATTGCGCTCATAACTCGCGCCCTCCTTTCCCCACAGGCTTCCAGTCTCCGAAGGCCTGCAGGTTCAGACCACCTGCAGCGTGCTCCGCCAGCAGCTCCCGCAGCGCGTTGCGGGCATCGCAGGCCTTGTCGCAGGTCCGGCGTCCAGCGACGTTCAGGCGCTTCGTCTCAGGCAGCTTGGCCAGCAGGCTGTTCAGCGCCACCAGCGCACCGCGCAGGTGCAGCGTTTCGCATTGGTCCCAGATCGGTTTGGTCGTTTGGCTCATGCAGTTTTCCTTGTGTTGGTGCTCGAGAGTGCCGTGGCGGGTGTCCATCCCGCATCCGGCTGCTTGCAGTCAGCGCTTGCGCGCCATCTGCCAGACCTTGTCCAGCCAGGGTTGGAAGCTCTTCAGCTCCCCTGTCAGTTTCAGATCCGCCCCCGCCGGTTTCCGCAGCGTCCTCGCTACGGCCCCCGCCTGGGCCAGTTGTTGTTGCAGCAGCAGCTTCATCTCTCGTGTCGTTTGGTTGTTTGCCCCGTCCCGGCTCATCGGAGCCGTTCTGAAAATGCCCGGCGCTTCCCCGTCGGGTGGTAGGAGCTGTGGATCCGCTCCGGCGCTGGCAGGGTTCTCGCCCCATCCACTCTCCGACCGCGATGTCTGCGGCCTGGCACCTCGACCCCGCGTCTTGGCCCACGCGGGCAGGGAATTCGTCAGGCGGCTGCCTTGTGGCGGCGTGGTGTCGGCTTCATGCGGCCCTTAATCGTTCGGGCCGTCGTCAGCAGGATCTCGCGCACCAGCTCAGCCACAGGCCGCTGCTGCCTCACCGCCTCGCGGCTCAGCGCATCTCGCGTGGCGTCGTCCAGCTCCAGGTCATCCAGAATGTTTGTTTTCATCGTGGGTGAGATTTACTCATCCAGAATGAGACTTTCAAGTTAAAAATTGACGAATCGTGAAAAAAGATGAGATTCACGAATCATGAACGCCAAAGACAAGGCCGCTGAAGCCGCCCGCAAAGCCGAACACGAAGCCCGGAAGGGCGACATCCTCGCCTGGATGCGCGCCAATAAAATCGACCGCGAAAAGCTGGCCGGTGAGCTCGGAGCCAGCAAGGGCACGCTGGACAACTGGTTTTCTAAAGGCTTCCCCGAATGGGCGCTGAAGGCCATCGACCGTCTCAAGAATCCCACCGGAGACATGAGCGCAGGCCTCGAGGTCACCTTCACCGCCAGCGAGTTCGCCGAGATCCTCGACGCCATGGACATCGTCGGCTGTTCCAGTCTCAAAACTTTTTACGAAGAAGCCATCCGCAACCACGTCGGCGCGATTTTGAAAAGCGAAGGCAAGACGCAAACTCAGAAAGCTACAAATATTTCGGACTTCGCCTCTGGCGTCCAGAACCAGCAGAAAGTCGCCGAAGATCCGCCGGCCTACGGAGACAAAAACGGCACCGAGGATTGAAGCCATCAAGCGATCACCCCGAGCTGCCGCTCAACATCATCCCTTTCGTCCTCAAAGCATGAAGTCTCTCCTTCCCGCCCTTGGCCTCGCGCTCGCCTTGACCGGCATCGCCCTCACGGCACCTGCTAAGCGGCGCAACATCGGCCCGTGCATGCCCTACGCGGAGAAATGTGTGAACTGCGTGGACTGCTCGCAGTGCAAACACTGTGCCCAGCTCGGCGGGAAATGCTCCGTGTGTTTCAAAAAGTAAAACTCACTCAGTCGCCCTTCTTCTTTTCGCGCACATCGATCCGCTCGACTTCATCGAGCGCCTTCGCGAAGCCTTGCAGGTTCAAGATCGTGTCGTCCGGGTCCGCACCACCCCAGTCACGGGCGATTTCCTTCATCGTCTTCATCAGGTCCACGGACCCATTTTTGAAGCGCACAGTGTAGGAGTCGATCACGCGCCCGCCCTGCGCATTCACTGCCCGTATGGTGGCCGCGCGCCAGCGCTCGTTGTGCCACAACACCGGCTCCGTGATCTCTGTTACCTCCGCATCCGGGTCCGCAAAATTTTTCGACACATGCTCCTTCAACGCGGTGATTTCAGGATCGACGGGCGCTGAAGCCTCAGGTGTCGTTACCCGAAAGTCACGCGCCAGCCAGAAGGCTCCGACTCCGAGGAGCACGATAAAAGCCATCGCAATGATCTGCCGCAATTCGCTGGTGAATTTCATGGCGCAGACTGAGAACCGCGAACCACCAGCCGTCAACTCACAAACCGATCCCAAACCACCGGTCCCCGTCCTCCTTCCGCAGCGGACGTCGATACGACTTGCGGATCTCCCGCTCTGAGTTGCCCGCCCATTCACTCACTTGCCCAGGCCCATGCCCCTGGGCCAGGCGGTAGCTGATGTAGCTGTGGCGCATGACGTCTTGCGGCCATTTATCGAGCAGCCCTCTGTCGCGCAGCAATCGCGAGATGAACACCTGGTCATCACTGCGCACGATGTGCCTCGCCGGCCGTCGCCCTTGTCGGGTTCCCCAGAAGGCCTGCTCTTGCGTCAGACGCTCATACAGCAGCTCTCGCACATTCACCGGAATCGGCACGAAGCGCTCTTGCATCACCTTCTGCGCCACTTCGGGATCGATGTTCAGATAACCCCGCTCCCAATCCCACTTCCCCGGCACCACGCGCCCCATCTCAAACGGCCGCAGTCCCATCCAGCAGCCCGTCACCAGGTAGGTGAGGGATTCGTTGAGTTCATCCATCACGGCACGCAGGATCTTCTTCGCCAGCGGCACTTCCCAGATCGGCGGCATGCGTTCCACCTTCTTCATTCGCTCGATCAATTCTCCCGCGTGGTCCTCATCGCGCAGCAGCATGCGCCACTTTCGACAGCGGTTGAGGAAAGTCTTCCAGGTGGCCAGGCGATTATTAAAGTAGCGCCAGCCTGGTGGCGACCCGTCGGCATTTTCTCTGCCGATCCACGGCCGCAACACACTTTCATCGATGTCCGCGATGGAGACCGACGGATACCTTTCTGCGAACGCGTTCAGCTCCTTCTGAAGCCCACGCTTGTAGAAGCCGGTTTTGTAGAGCTTCAAGAATCGCGGCACCGCGACAGATGCCGGTGCGCGGTCCAGCGTGCCATGTCCGGCCTTCACGTAGTTGTCCACCGACCTCATCAAATGATCCCAGCCGCCGGTTTGCCTCACCGCATCCTTGAGCTGCTCCACGACGGTGGCCAGCGACCGCGCACCAACGATCTGCTTCAGCCCGTCGATGGCCTCCGCCTCGATCTGCAGCACGGTGCGGGAGCCTGCTTTGCCCGCCAGTTCCCGGACCTTCTTTCGTGCGAATTCCTTCGCCCCATTCGGGCCATCCAGCTTCACCTTCGTGGTGCATCGCGGCTTCCGGGCCTCTCTCCAATAGATGTTGTAAAACCCGTTCGAGCGCTCCTTGATGTGTGCTGTGATGCCGCCAAAAGACACAGTCTCGGCATGCAGTTTGGGGGTTGTCATTACTGACTTTTACACACTAATTAAGGCCAGAAAAGGCCAAAAACAGCCGCATTTAGCCCAAATCGACGCAAGCCCAAAAAAACGCTGGAAGCCTCATAAATCAAGGCTCCCAGCGTCAAAAAGAATGGTGGAGGCGAGGGGAGTTGAACCCCTGTCCGAATAACCGTTGCCCGTAGCTTCTCCATGCTCAGTCTCATGTTTGGTCTCGGTGGGAGGCGGCTTGAGACGGCCTACTCTTCACCCAGCGTCCTGTTTGATCTCGACTGTGACCCGGTCGCCCGGCCATCAGCCCAGCCTGGTGGTGTCATCCTTCAGGCTACCAGACATTGCCTGAAGGATGTCGCAGTGCTTAAGCTGCGAGGGCGAGCTCGTTAGAGTTCACATTTATGTTTTTGATCCGGTGTTTAACGAGGCCAACGAATCATCCTCGGCATGCAGCTCCGAACTAAGACTACCCGTCGAAACCGGTACGCCCCCGTTTTGGAGTTGGGAACTGAGGATACGCCCCCCGGGCACAAAGAGCAAGTGATGGTTCCGCAGACGCCCGAATGACGAAGTTGGGTCGGCTTCGCTTCCTCACACCAAGTTCGTCATCCGACATTCGGCGTTCGACATTCCGCATTCGTCATTCAATTTCTCTGCCCTCATGCCCGCCCTCAAACTCCATGACACCCTGACACGCTCGGATCGCGAAGTGACGCCTCTTGACGGCAAAACGCTGCGTTTCTACTGCTGCGGCCCCACGGTCTATGGCCCGGCGCACATCGGGAACTTCCGCACCTTCGTGGCCCAGGATGTGATGCGCCGCGTCGTCGAGTCAGCGGGCACGCCCACGCTGCATGTGCGGAACATCACGGACGTGGATGACAAAACAATCCGCGATTCCCAGAAGGCGGGACAGAGCCTCACCGACTTTACCCAGGGCTGGACGGAGAAGTTCCATGCCGATTGTGATGCGCTGAACCTGCTGCGCCCGCACATCGAGCCGAGCGCGGTGGCCCACATTCCGCACCAGATCGCGATGATCGAAAAACTCGTGGCGACGGGCCACTCCTACGCTGCGGCGGACGGCAGCGTGTATTTCCGTGTGTCATCCTTCAAGGACTACGGCAAGCTCAGCCATCTGGAGGACCGGGAGCTGCGTCTCGGCGCGAGCGAAGGAGCCTCGGCGACGGACAATGACGAGTACACGAAGGACTCGCTGACCGACTTTGCGCTGTGGAAGGCCCGCAAGCCGGAGGACGGTGAGAATTTCTGGGCCAGCCCCTGGGGCGAGGGCCGTCCGGGCTGGCATCTGGAATGCAGCGCGATGATTCTCGAGTACCTCGGGGAGGACTTCGACCTGCACAGCGGTGGCGTGGATCTGATTTTCCCGCATCACGAGAACGAGATCGCACAGAGCTGCTGTAGCACGCACGGGAAATTCGCGCATCACTGGATGCATGTGGCGCATCTCATGGTGGACGGCGGGAAGATGAGCAAGAGCCTGGGCAATCTGTACACGCTCGAAGATCTGGCCGGCCGCGGCTACAGCGCCGTCGAAGTGCGCTATGTGCTGATCTCCGGCCACTACAGCGCCCCACTGAATTTCACGATGCACAGCCTCGATTCGGCGCGTCAGGCGCTGCAGAAGCTGGCGAAGGCTGACAAGGCGCTGAACCGCGGACGTGCGGTGGATGCCAAAGGTCCCGGCCCTTTTGCAGACGCCTGGGACACGCTGCTCAAGGATCTCAACGTTCCTGGGGCGCTCGGCGGCATCTTTGGCACGCTGAACAACATCAAACCCGCAACGCTGACGGACGACGAAGCCGCTGCGGCGCGAGGCGGGCTGCACTTCATGCTGACGGCGCTCGGCATCATCCTGCCGCCCGTGCTCGACGAAGCTGCGACCGATGTGCCTGCGGACATCCGGGCGATGGCCCAGCAGCGCTGGGACGCGAAGCAGGCGAAGGACTGGGCGAGGGCCGATGCACTGCGCAAGGAACTCGAAGCTGCGGGCTGGCTGATAAAGGACAGCAAGGAAGGCTTCACGGTCCTGCCGAAGTAGCCTGCATCAAAACAGCTCCATCTGACCGCCGGGATCGCGCGGACGTCGGAAGGCCTCGGCGCTGACGGCCGGACGGCGATGCAGCATGCCGGCGCGTTGAATCGAGACGCGGAACAGCGCGGCGATCTGCTCCGACCAGACGCCGACGCCTTTGAGGCGCTTGCCGAATTCACCGTGGGAAAGCGTTTTCCCCTGCGTCTCCTCGATGCGGCCGAGGATCTTGTCCCTCATGCCGGGAAAGTGCTGATCGAGCCAGGCACGGAAGACATCCTTCACGGCAAAGGGCAGACGCACGACGGTGTAGCCGGCGAACTGCGCCCCCGCTGCGCGTGCGGCTTCGATCAGGGCGGGCAGCTCTGAATCGTTCAAACCGGGGATGATAGGCGCGGTGGAGACGCCGACGGGAATGCCAGCTTCATGCAGCAGGCGGATGGCTTCGAGCCGCATCTTCGGCGCGGAGGCGCGGGGTTCGAGCTTGTGCGCGAGATCCGCATCCAGGGTGGTGATGGAGATGTAAACCGCTGTGGCGTGATGACGGGCCAGCTCGGAGAGGAGGTCGATGTCGCGCGTGATGAGATGATTTTTGGTGATGAGCACGACGGGATGGCGGCACTCGACCAGCACCTCCAGGCAGCCCCGGGTGACGCGCAGTTTTTTCTCGATCGGCTGATACGGATCCGTGATGCCGCTGAGGGAGAGATGAACCGGCTTGTAGGATGGCTTGAGCAGCTCGGCACGGAGCAGCGCCGGGGCGTCCTCCTTCACCATGATGCGGGATTCGAAGTCCACACCGGCGGAGAAGCCGAGGTACTCGTGCGTGGGCCGGGCGTAGCAGTAGGCGCAGCCGTGCTCGCAGCCGCGGTAGGGATTCAGGCTGGCATCGAAGGGCAGATCGGGGCTGCTGTGCTTCGAGATGACCGAGGTCGAGTGATCGCGGAAAAATTTCGTCGCGACCTTATCCGGTGACTCACCTGGATCATACTCCAGATGCAACGCAGTGAAGCGCTGATCGGGATTGAAGCCCGCACCGCGTCCGCGAATGCCGGGTCCGGAATCCATTCGAGCCCCCCCCGAAATCAGGATGCCGCAGGCTGCGGCGTGTTTTCCGGGCTGCGGCGACGGGCGAGGAATTCATCCGCCAGTTCGCCATAGGAGATCGCCCCTTTGCCGGTGGGTTCGTATTCGATGATGCTTTTGCCAAAGCTCGGAGCCTCGCCAAGGCGCACCGTGCGCGGGATGATCGTCTGATAGACCGTCTCCGCGAAGTAGTTCCGCACGTCGGTGACCACCTGGTTCGCGAGGTTCGCCCGGCCGTCGAACATGGTCATCACGATGCCTTCGAGCAGGAGGTTCGGATTTGCACCACAGTCGCGGATCTGCTGCGTGATGCCCACGATCTTGGAGAGACCTTCGAGGCCGAAGTACTCGCACTGGATGGGCACCAGCAGTTCGTCGGCGGCGGCGAGCGCACCGGTCATCAGCACGCCCAGCGAGGGTGCCGTGTCGAGAATGGCGTAGTCAAAATGTCCCGACTCGCGCAGCGGAGCCAGCACGTCACGAAGGCGGGCGAGGTGGTTCCCTGACTGGGCGAGTTCGATTTCACAGCCGGCGAGCTCCTGATGGGAACGGATGATGGAAAGGTTCGGCAGCCTCGTGCTGCGGATGGCGTCGCGCGGATCGGTGCCCTCGACGAGCGCCGGATACAGGCTGCCGCCCTCCTCCTGAGCGAGCCCGAGACCGCTGGTGGCGTTGGCCTGCGGATCGAGATCGATCAGCAACACTCGAACGCCGCGTTGCGCGAGGCAGGCGGCGAGGTTCACGGCGGTGGTCGTTTTACCGACCCCTCCCTTCTGGTTGGAAATAGCAACGATGCGCATAGGCACTTGGCGCTAGACTTTGGCGAGAAACCATGGGAGACGCCAGAAAGAAATGGAAATCACAGAGAAATGGCTCGGTGAAATCGGCGGATGGCAGGTCATGAAGGCCGCACGAGGCCTGGTGAACGCCGGAATGGCATCGGCGACGAGCGCCGAGGGCGGACTGATTCGCGGCGTGGCAGGATCAGGGAAAACGAAGTTCACCTCCGGCCTGCGCATCCGCAGCCGCACGGATGTGGAGAGCCTCTGCACCTGCCCGCATGCGCGCCGCAGCGGCCAGATCTGCGAGCATGCCATCGCGGTGGTGCTGGCGCATTTGCAGGAGAAGAATGCTCCCGTGCGTCCTGCGACACCCCAGCCCAGTGCGACACGGGCCGTCGCGAAGCCGCAGGAGATGCCGGCGGTCGTCGTGCCGGGGAGATTTTCGATTTATCTGCCGGAACCGATTCTGCAGGGCCAACTGCGGGAGCCGGTGGGAGTGTTTGTGAAATTCCAGGCGGGCGGTGACGAGGAGACCTCACGCTTCGCCGGTTGGCTGGCCGGACAGGGCGTGCGAGAGGCGCAGAGCCTGCCGATTTCACTGCGGGGTGAAGCGCTGGGCACCTTTCTGCAAACGCTGGCGGATCATCCGCGTGTCTTTGCCGGAAAGCCGAACGGCAAGGAGCGGCCACTGCACGTCGCTGCGGAAGTCACGCGCCTGCCTTTGACCCTGGCCCCTGACGGCGCGGGCGGCGTGCGCCTGCGGCTGCAAGGTGAGGCACAGCGGCCCGTCACCGGCGCGTGGTGGATCTGTCATGAGACGGGGGCGCTCTTCCGCCTGCCTGCGGATCACCCCGAACTAACGTCGCTGGCACAAGAGCTCACGCAGAAGCCTGCGGTGCGCCCCCTGCGCTGGTTCGTGGAGCACAGCGAGCGGCTCAGCGAATGCTTTCAGATGGATCTGCGGGACGGCCTGGAGCGCTTTCACGTCTCACAAGTGCCCTGCGAATTCGAAATTCACATCGAAGGCTCGCTGCAAAATGTCGAGCTGCGTCTGCACGCACGTCATGCGCAGCATCGCTGGCCGGTGGTGCCATCGGGCAGGCTCGAGGGCAGCGCGGCGTCGCTGTTTCCCATTCAGGACGAGGAAGGCGGCTTCGTTTTCCTCGTGCGCAACTGGGATGCGGAAGGCCGCATGGTGCGGCGACTGGAGGCGCTGGGATTCAAGCCTGACACGACGCAGGGCTGGCGCCTGCAGGGCGGCGAGGCGGTGCTGCGCTTCTTTGCCTCCGACATGGCGCACCTGCGCACCGTGGCGACCGTCGTCGAAGGTGAGCGCTGGCGGAACGTGACGCGCGGCATCCAGCGCATCACGCCGCAGACCCGCTTCACACCGCAGGAGGGGCGCACGGGTGGTGGCGACTGGCTGGGGATGGAGTTTGCCTATGAATCCGGCGACGGATTCCGCCTCGGACGTGCCGAAGTGCTGCGGCTGGTGCGCTCCGGACAGCGCTCGGTGCAGGCGAATGGAAAGCGCTACATCCTGGACACGGCTGCGGTCGAGGAAATGGAGGAATCCCTCCGCGACGTGCCGCTGGAACTCACGCCGGAAGGTGCGCGTGTGCATGGGGCGCATGCAGCGTATTTCGGCGCTGAGGAGGCGGAGCAGTCTATCGTCACGCCGGATGATATCCGCAGCCGCATCGGCGATCTCGCGGGCATGCTGCGCCCCTACCAGATGGAAGGCGTGTGCTGGATGACCTCGCGTGTGATGCAGGGACGCGGCGGTGTGCTGGCGGATGAAATGGGCCTCGGCAAGACGGTGCAGAGCATCGCGCTGGCACTCGGTTTGAAACAAACAGCGAAAGCGGATGCCGGGCCGGTGCTGGTCGTGTGCCCAAAGTCGCTGCTGTCGAACTGGCAATCGGAATTCCAGCGTTTCGCGCCCTCCCTGAAGGTGCTCGTCGTTCAGGGAACAGGTAGGGAGAAAACCCTCGCGACCCTCGCACAGCACGACGTGGTGCTCACTTCCTACCAGCTCCTCGTGCGTGATGCGCCGCACTACCAGGCGCTGCGCTTCCGCCTCATCCTGCTCGATGAGGCCAGCTTCATCCGCAATCCCGACACCGATGCCGCGAAGACGCTGCGCAGCCTGAAGGCGGACGGGCGCATCGCATTGACCGGAACACCGCTGGAGAACGGCGTGCGCGATCTGTGGTCCATCTTCCACTTCACACTGCCCGGCTACCTGGGGGACGACAAATCCTTCAAAGAACGCTTCGAAAGCCCGATCCAGTCCGGGCTGGACATGCCAGCCGGTCAGGCCGCCGCCCTCCGGCTGCAAAAGCTCACGCGCCCGTATTTCCTGCGCCGCATGAAGCGCCAGGTGCTCAAGGACCTGCCGGAAAAAATCGAGCAGGTGCTGTGGTGCACGCCGAGTGCCGCCCAGGCCGAGTTTTATCGCAAAATCCTCGAAGAAGGCCGCGAGGAGATCAAAGCCGCCCGCCGCCGCTCCGGTCAGGGCGGGGCGAAGATGACGATGTTCACCGTCCTGCTCCGCCTGCGCCAGGTCTGCTGCGATCTGCGGCTCACCGGCGTGCAGAAGGAGGTGCTGGCCGGACTGGAGCTCGACGACTTCTCCGGCAAGTGGGCGTCTTTGCACGACCAGATCGAGTCAGCGCTCGAATCCGGCGGGAAGGTGCTCGTCTTCAGCCAGTTCGTGCAGTTTCTCCGGCTCATGCGGGAGCGGCTGAAGGCGGGGAATCTCGACCACGCCTACCTCGACGGCA
This sequence comes from uncultured Prosthecobacter sp., assembly GCA_964452755.1. Classification (GTDB taxonomy): domain Bacteria; phylum Verrucomicrobiota; class Verrucomicrobiia; order Verrucomicrobiales; family Verrucomicrobiaceae; genus Prosthecobacter. Next base: position 37,536 of record CAYVQY010000016.1, read on the forward strand.
GCAGCCAGGATCGCGCCGCGCAGGTGGAGCGCTTTCAAAAAGATCCGCAGTGCCGCGTCTTCCTCATCAGCCTGAAGGCCGGTGGTTACGGCTTGAACCTCACCGCCGCAGACACCGTGATCCTCGCCGATCCCTGGTGGAATCCCGCCGTCGAAGCCCAGGCCATCGACCGCGCCCACCGCATCGGCCAGCCGAAGGTGGTCAATGCCTACCGCCTGGCCATTCGCGGCACGGTGGAGGAGCGCATCCTCAAGCTCCAGGCGCAGAAGCGCGGCCTCGTGGAGGCCACACTCAACGATCAAGCACCGATGATGGAAGGCCTCAGCGAGGGAGAGCTGGAGGAGCTGCTTGCCTGACAGAACGGTCTCGATACGGCCCGGAAGCTGCTTTGCCGATGCGTGCCGAAACTACCGTTTGAGCGCCTGCTGCATCCGTGTATGAAGCACGCCCCGGAGTTTTCAGGATTCCATCTTGCAATTTCGGCCTTAATTAACCAAACTTAAATACCCTCTCTCATGGACGACCTTACCATCGCCGAAATCATCGGGCGCGAAATCATCGACTCTCGCGGCAATCCCACTGTTGAAGTGGATGTCTATCTGCAAGGCGGTGCCTTCGGCCGTGCAGCCGTCCCCAGCGGTGCCAGCACCGGCGAGCACGAAGCCCTCGAACTCCGCGACGGCGACAAGAAGCGCTACCTCGGCAAAGGCGTGCTCAAGGCCGTCGATGCCATTAACAACGACCTCGCTGACGCCCTGATCGGTGCCGATGCCTCCGACCAGGTCGGTCTCGACAAGGCCATGCTCGAGGTCGATGGAACGAAGACGAAGTCCAAGTGCGGTGCCAACGCCATCCTCGGCGTCTCCCTCGCCGCCGCAAAGGCCGCCGCCACCCAGCTCGGCCAGCCATTCTACAAATACATCGGCGGCCCGAACGCCAAGGTCCTCCCGGTCCCGATGATGAACATCATCAATGGTGGTGCGCACTCCGATGCGCCGATCGACTTCCAGGAGTTCATGATCATGCCAAAGGGCGCCCCCACCTTCTCCGAAGCCCTGCGCTACGGAGCGGAGGTCTTCCACTCGCTGAAGAAGATCCTTCACGATCTTGGCCTCAGCACCGCCGTCGGTGACGAAGGCGGCTTTGCCCCGACGCTGAAGAGCGCCGACCACGCCCTCGAAGTCATCGCCCAAGCGGTGGACAAGGCCGGTTACAAGCTCGGTGAGGACATCTTCATCGCCCTCGACGTCGCCTCCTCCGAGTTCTTCGACAAGGAGAAGAACAAGTACGTCTTCAAGAAGTCCGACAAGTCCGAGCGCACCGCCGCCGAACTCGTCGCCTACTACGCCGAGCTGAAAAAGAAGTTCCCCATCATCTCCATCGAAGACGGCTGCGCCGAAGGCGACTGGGCAGGCTGGGACATCATCACCAAGGAACTCGGTGCCACCACCCAGCTCGTCGGTGACGACCTTTTCGTCACCAATGTCGAATTCCTCCAGAAGGGCATCGACCTCGGTGTGGCGAACTCCATCCTCGTGAAGGTGAACCAGATCGGCTCCCTCACCGAAACGCTCGACGCCGTCGATCTCGCCCACCGCCACGGCTACACCGCCGTCATGAGCCACCGCTCCGGTGAGACCGAAGATTACACCATCGCCGACCTCGCCGTCGCCACGAACTGCGGCCAGATCAAGACCGGCTCCATGAGCCGCAGCGACCGCATCGCCAAATACAACCAACTCCTACGCATCGAGCAGCAGCTCGGTGAAGACGCCATCTTTGGCGGTCGCATGAAGGTCTAAGACGCCATGAACATCCGGGAACAGCGCGTATCCGAACCCCAGAGCCCCTGGGTCTCATGGATGCGTGCTGTTCTCAAGGTGGCGCGTTATGTCCTGATGCTGCTGGTGGCGCCCGTGATCTACGTGCTGACCTACCACCCCATGGACACCCAGCTCGCCATGCGCACAAAGCTGGACGAACTCAGCGAGCAGCGCGACCTCCTCCGCAACGATCGCGACAAGCTGCTCCGCCGCATGGAGTGGATCAAAGACGACAACGCCTACCTCGAAACCGCCGCCCGCGACCGCCTGCATCTGCAAAAGGAAGGCGAGTATGTGATCCGGTTTGAGTGAGCCCCTTCTTCGCAAGGTCACGCGTCGAATCCATACGGCGCATCATCACATTTCGTGATTGATCCTCATCCTTGTCCTGTTTTTTGTCCTCATCTCCCGACCACTCGGAGGAGATTATGACAAGGATCAGGACAAACATGAAGAACTCGGCCAATCACAAATTTTGACTGCACCAGGCATATCGTGTTTGCGGCCTGCTTTCTCCCTGCCACGATGCAGGTCCTTCCACCCCTGAATCCAACCCCTACCCTGCGCATGAGCCCCCCCCGCGTCCTCCTCACCACCACGTCTTTCCAGGACACTCCCGGCATCCATCACGACATGCTGGAGAAAACGGGATTCGAGATCGTCCGCGAGCGCGGTCCCCTTCCCGAGAGCCGCATGCTCGAACTCGCCGGCGACTTCGACGCCTACCTCTGCGGTGACGACGCCCTCACCCGTGCCGTCATTCAGAAGTCCCTGCCCCGCCTCAAAGTCATTTCCAAATACGGCATCGGCCTCGACAAGATCGACGTCCCCGCCGCCACCGACCTCAAGGTTCCCGTGCTCTTCACGCCGGGCGTCAATCACACCACCGTCGCCGAGCACACCTTCGCCCTCCTGCTCGCCGTCGTGCGCAATCTCGTCGTTGAAGCCAACCACGTCGCTGGCGGCAGTTGGACACGCATCACCGGCAACGAACTCTGCGGCAAAACGCTCCTGCTCGTCGGCCTCGGCCGCATCTCCAAGGAAGTCGCCACCCGCGCCCGCGCCTTCGGCCTGCGCGTCCTCGTTTACGCCAACTACTGGGAGGAAGACTTCGCCCGCTGGTACGATCTCGAGCGCGTCGAAGACCTCGATGAGGGCCTCCAGCAGGCGGACTTCATCTCCCTCCACACCAAGCTCACCGAAAAGACCAAGGGCCTCATCGACGCCCGCCGCATCGGCCTGCTCAAGCCCGGTGCCGTCATCGTCAACACCGGCCGCGGAGAGCTCATCTCGCTCGCCCCGCTCGTCGAGGCCATCAAAGCCGGCAAAATCCGCTACGGCGCCGACGTGCTCGATCAGGAGCCCCCGCCCGCCGATCATCCCCTCCTCGGCCTCCCCGGCACCGTGCTCACCCCGCACATCGGCAGCCGCACCCACGAAAGCGTGCAGCGCCAGGCCAGCTGCGCCGTCGAAAACCTCACCCGCTACCTCGCCGGCAAAGAACCCATCGCCCGCGCCAATCCGTTCTGACCCGCCCGAGCCCGCATTCCGTGAGTCCTCTCGCGATGCGGGCGCAGCGCATGCCACAGATTGGGTCTATCTCTCTCCCCCTAGCTGCGCCCGCAAGGGCGTGGCCCCAGGGCAGCGAAGACTTCACCGCAGGGGAGCCGAGAGGCGGCGGACGCAGAAAAAAGCCGCCAACCCGGAAGATAAAACATCAGGGACATACAATCAGATCCCATTTTTGGCCCCCATCTTTTGTCTGCTCTGGTTGGCCGAAAAAGAGAGCCTAGCCGCGGGTCGGAGGCAAGACAGGTCACATACCCAGCATGGGTCAACGCCCGACTGCGCTGGGAGCGCGGGAGCCTAAAGAAGGAAAAAGATTTCTGTCTCAGGCCTCTGATTTTTTGACCTCCGTCCTCTCTTGAAGCCCATTCACCAAGGACCGGGGACCTCCGGTCCCCTCTGGGGACGGGCCGAAAAAAGGCAAAGCCCCGGCTCCTCTCCGGAACAATGGAGTCCCTTGAGGGCCCTCCTTCCGCCCCAAGGCCTGCCGCCCGCCGGACGTCAGCACCGCCACCCGCCCCTCTCGCCCTCGGGTTGCCGCGTCACTCCTCCTGCGCAGCCACGGTCCAGATGCGTTTCAGCGGCAGCTCGGCTTTGAGATCTTCGTCGAGCTTGTCGTAGTGGGCGAAGAGGGCGTCGAGAAGTTCCTTCTGGGTCCAGAGGCGGACTTTGAAAAAGCTTTGGGCCAGTTCTTTCTGCACATTGCCCTTGAAGCCGCCCCAGGCGACGAAGAGGCCCTGCGGGGCGTTGAACTTGCTCATGGCCCCGAGCAGCTTGTCCACCGTGGGGCGGTCGATGGGCTTGAGTTCGGACTTCACTTCGACGCAGAGCTGCGGGGTGCCAAAGCCGAGGGCTCCCATGCCAGCGAGGATGTCCGCACCGCCGTCGGCACCTTCGGGGCTGAGGTAGGTGGTGTAGCCTTGGGCTTTGAGGATGCCTTCCACTAAACGCGTGAGGCCGTGTCCGGCAAACTTGGCTTGAATCATGGTGGCGATCCGGTCGAGGCCCTGTTGTTCCAGATCGACCAGATCGTCGGCCAGTTCTTCATCGTCGATCTCAGCGGACTCGGCCTTGGCCTTGAACATCTGCCCCTTCTTACCGGGATCATCGCCCCAGCCGCTGGCCTTCATGGCCTTGACGCGGTCCTCGGCATGGTTGCGTTTGATCTGGCAGATGGTGAGGAAGGCTCCAAAGGAATGCAGCAGGTCCTGACCGAAGCGTTGGCGGGGGATGGCCTCGCCGATCCACTTGACGCTGCGCCAGTGGTAAAAGGGATTCGGTCCTTTGGGTTCAAAATGGTAGTCGCTGGTGATCTCGCCGATGTAGATGCTCTGTTGCGTCTTGAGCGGCAGCACCACCCAGTCGCCCTTTTGCAGCGTGTGGGCAAAGGGCCAGATCTGGGAGGCATGATTGATGCGCTTCTTGAGCTTCCCGCCTGGATCGAGGGGTTCCAGGAGGTCGATCAAAGCCTCCCTGCTCTCCAGCTTGTGGAGATCGTGGGCAAGATTGAGCCAGGTCACGTAGACCCGGTTCTCTTCGAGGAACTTGGGTTCAAATTCGCCGTGGGAGCCTGCGCGGATGAGCCAGAGGGACATAGTGTGAAGTTTTAGATCGTTGCGAGATCCAGCATGCCCTGCACACGACGCAAGCCGTGTCTTTGAGCCAACGCGTTGCGCTTGCGTCGATCATTGGGGTTGTTTTCGGTATTGCTTAGCTGCCAGACATAGACACGAGGCATTGCAGCCAGTGCGGGAGCATTCGCGGCCAGCCACTCTTTCAGTGCTTGGAGTTTCTTGATCACACGCTCTGTCTCCCCGCTGGCGGCGTGATGCACTTCAAGCCAAAGCACCTTTTCCGTCTGGGTGTTGAGAGGTAGCCCGATGCCATAGTCCCAGCGGTGGTCATTTGGATAGTCTGTTCGCAACGCAGCGTCCAAGTCGATGCTGCCGGTGGCGACTTGTGCGTTTTTTAGTCCTTGCCTGTGTTCCCGGGTCAACGCCTGGACCCCTTCCCGAAATGCACCGGCAATGGCTGGCGCCGCCAGAACAGCGGCACGAAAGATTTTCTTATTTCCGGAACGGCTGCTGCCGTTTTGAGGTCTGCGTCGGGCCATATCCGTGAACTAGGGGTGATTGGCCACAAAATCAGCGATCACATCGGCGGTCTTCGCACTGAACTCGGTGAGACCGCCCCAGTTCGTTTCATGAGCCGACTCCGAATCGGGATCGAGGCGCGAGATGTCTTGGGCACTGGGTTCTTCCCGGTCGAGGTAGTGAACCTTGATCACCTTCGTCAGCACACTTGCCGCGATCTCCTTGTTCTTTGGCAGGTTCCCCACATTGAAGAGTTTGAGCACCCATTCCGGTTCGGCTTTCTTCTCGATGAGCACCCGCAGCGCCCACAAGAGATCGAGCACATGAGGCGAGTGTGTCGAAAGACAAACCCGATAGCCGCGATGAAGCAGTTCCAGCACCAAGAAGAGCACCGCCGTGATCGCACGTGGATGCAGGCCCATCTCAGGCTCCTCAAGGACCACCCAATCCACTCCCTTGCGACGTGAGACCTTACCCGCAGGCATCAGGTGGTAAAGACCGAGGAGCAGCGGACTGAACTCCCGCTGGCCTGCGGACCACACCATGAACGGCAGAGATTTTTCGGCCCCTCGTTGCAGCACGAGGCGCTTTTGCAAGCCACTCAGTTCCTGCTTGAGTTCAAAATCGCCGAAGATGCCGCGCTTCAAGAGCGTGCGGGTTGCCTCTGTCAGGCGTCCTGTTTGGGGAAAGATCGCTCCAGTGCGTCCGAGTCCCGTTTCCATGAGCATTCGCAGACGTTCACTGAAGTCCTGCACCACATACGGGTCACCAGGACTGTAATCGCCGAAGTGCCTGGGCCAGCCATTTTTCAGCGTCACCACGCGATGGGCGGGGATGTAAAACAAGGAAGCCTTCGATTCTGCCCTGACCTTGTTCGCTGCCAGTGATGAAAGCGTGACGGCTTTTTCGTTCCACTTCACCTGGGTCTTGGCTGTCCAGAGGTTCTCCATGCCCTCGCCAAAGAAAAGCTCGGCAAAACGATCTGACTTGCCCTGCCAGTCATAGCCCTCACGGCGGAGCGTTCCGCTGACGGAACGGTGATCCAGCATGAGTTTCAGCGTTTGCAGCAGCACACTTTTCCCCGAGGCTTGCGGACCCACGAGCACGGTGAGATCACCAAAATCAATGTTGGCAGACTTGATCGGCCCAAGTTGGGACACTTGGAGTGTGGGGAGTTCCTTTTTGCGAGCCATAGGTATCGGGATTGTAGGGGAGTCTTGCCGGTGCGCTAGCGTGACTTCTTGCGCAGAACTTTGGGCTCTGCCCCTGCCTTTCTCATCCGCTCCAGCAGCTTGGAGGCAGGTTCGTCGTTGGGGTCTTGGGGGACGAGGTCGCCGCGGAAGGCTTTGTGGAGGGTGGCGGGGGGCAGGCCGCTCCACTTGGGCTCGCGCCGCCGTCAGGCGGGCTTCGATCCGGTCGGCCAGCGCGAACAGCGCTTCGACGCGGCGGACGATTTCGGCTTGTTCGTCAGGCGGCGGCAGCGGAACCGGCAAACGTTTGATGTCTTTAATGTAGAGATGAGCCTGGGCTCTTGAGAACCAGACGCTGATCTGCCATGCGAGCTTCAGCACCGTGAGGGCGGTCTTGTGGTCCCCTTTGAGCTTGTGATTGGCATCGTTTCCCGCGATGCGCACCTCGGTGAAAAGCTGGTGAATCTCCCGAGGCACAATGCCCTGGTCACGCAAGCGTCCGAGCAGCTCAAACTGGCCCTGCTCCGGCCTGTCGAGCAACCCAACGAAGCTGGCGACCATCTGCGCGAGCAGTTCCGCGAGCTGGCGGAGCTTGAGCAGGCAGGTGTTTGGGTCCTCTGCAAAACACTTCTCCGCCAGCATGCCCACACGAAGAAGCTGCTCATCGTGCTCCCGAAGGTGGGTGAAGTTACTGCGAAGCGCGGGCATGCGGGAGGATTTTCTTATCTTAACCCCGGGCGCTTGCTGATGGCAAGGGGTGAGGCTCCAAGAAGGGCGAAGGGGCGGGTGGAGAGGGCTGAGGGACAGGCAGCGATGCTTTGAAAATCAAAGGGATAGGGATAGCTAAGGGGGTGGCGCAAAGTTCTTCTTCGGTTTTTCTTCCCGTGCTGAGGGATTTGTGGTGGAATCTGCGGCCAACAACCCACCGCGAACATGAGCAGGAAGCGTGTTTTTCAACGGGGCTGCATCACCGGGAAGCGGTGGGCGAAGGCGCTGGATGTGGAGGAGTTTGAACGGCAGCATGCACGGGCGATGCGCCACATCCGTGAGGACATCACCCAGATCTCCCTGCCGGAGGCGGAGCGCCGCAGCGGCGTGTGCCACCCGTTCTGGGCCAGGGTGGAGCGCGGAGACACCCCGCCCTCCTCCCGCACGCAACGGATCATGTGAACGCCCGGCGCACCCGTCCGCATGGGCTCGTTCGGCTGGCGGAATGCTGGACGGAACTGGCGCAGAAGGTCAGGCTGATGCTTCGGTGCCTGCTGCCCGAGGATGAGGGGCGGCTTTTCTTTGCTTCCTGAGCGGTGGGCAACTCTAGCCTGCATTTCTCACACTCTCTCCAGGCAGTGTGTCAGCCTGTGGCCTGTAGGCCAGGTCTCTGACCTGGCTTTCCGCCTCGCAGAGGCGGACTACAGCACCGCCAGTGCGAGAAATGCGGGCTAGGCCCCTGTTGCGTGTGGCGGTCTGTGGGAAAATCGCGCCGTGGCTGAGCACCAGCCCATCAGGCCCACGGCCCGCCACGATCGGAACGGTGCGCAAGCCGTGGAACGCAGGGTGCTCCAAGATCGTCGCACGGCAGCGCCTGTCTGCCCTGAGGCAGACTCGTTCTGCCCTGAGGCAAACTCATTTTGCCCTGAGGCAGACTCGTCCTGCCCGGGCATGGGCGGCTTGGGCTGAGGGGCTTGGGGGGAGGGTTCTCAAGCCTTCGCCCGGAGGGACCTGATCGCATGGCTCTGTGGTCCAGCGGTGTGACCTGATCGTCCGGAGGTCTTTGGGAGGCGGCGGTGGCACTGCCGGCTGCTCTCAATGCCCGCACAAAATCCAAGCTGAACACCATGAGAGGAGGTGGAGGTGCGTGGGGTGGCATTCCTGATTTACAGCTTTCCATTTTCAGGCATGATCCCGGCCCCTTTCAAAACCATGAGCCTCCCCATCAAACCCCGCGAATCCTGTGCCTTTGACCAAATCTCCCTCGGCGAAGTCATGCTCCGTCTCGATCCCGGCGAGGGCCGCATCCGCACGGCGCGCAACTTCCAGGCCTGGGAGGGCGGCGGCGAGTACAACACCTCACGCGGCCTGCGGAAATGCTTCGGCTACAAGACGGCGGTGGTGACCGCTTTTGTGGACAATGAGGTGGGCCATCTCATCGAGGACTTCATCATGCAGGGCGGCGTGGCCACCGACTTCATCCAGTGGCGTGCGGATGACGGCATTGGCCGCACGGTGCGCAACGGTCTGAACTTCACGGAGCGCGGCTTCGGCATCCGCGGCGCGGTGGGCAATCCTGACCGTGGCAACACCGCCGCGTCGCAGCTCAAGCCGGGCGACATCGACTGGGAGCACATCTTTGGCAAACTCGGCGTGCGCTGGTTCCACACGGGCGGCATCTTTGCCGCGCTCTCGGCCACCACGGCCGAGCTGACCGTCGAAGCGGTGAAGGCGGCGAACAAGTACGGCACCATCGTCAGCTACGACCTGAACTATCGCCCGTCGCTGTGGAAGACCATCGGCGGCCTGGCGAAGGCGCAGGAGGTCAATCGCGAGATCGCGAAGTATGTGGATGTGATGATCGGCAATGAGGAGGATTTCACCGCCTCGCTTGGCTTTGAGGTGAAGGGCGTGGACCACAACATCTCCAACATCGAGCTCGATGCCTTCAAGGCCATGATCGAGACGGCGGTGAAGGAATTTTCGAACTTCAAGGTGGCCGCCACCACGCTGCGCGGGGTGAAGACCGCCACCGTGAATGACTGGTCCGCCATCCTCTGGCACGACGGCCAGTTCCACGAGAGCCGCAAGTATCCCGACCTCGAAATCCTCGACCGCGTCGGCGGTGGTGACAGCTTTGCCTCCGGCGTGCAGTTTGGTTTCATGGAGTTCAACGACGCGCAAAAGGCCGTCGAATACGGTGCCGCGCATGGTGCTCTCGCCTCCACGACGCCCGGCGACACCTCCATGGCCACCCGCAAGGAAGTGGAGAAGACGATGGGCGGCGGCGGCGCACGCGTGGTGCGTTAAGAAATGACGAAATCAGAATGAGGAATGACGAATGAAGTCCGAATGTCCAAAACACGAATGATGCGCATGAAGACGAAGCTCGGTTGTTGGTCATTCGGGCTTCGACATTGATTCGTCATTCTACATTCCTCATTCGTCATTTCCCTCATGGCCTCCACCGACTTCACGCCTCCGCACGTTTACGAGCAGCCGTATCCGGCTTTCGACATCAGCACCATCGCGACGCCCGCCTACGTGGTGGAGACGGGACTGCTGCGCAAGAACATGGAGAAGCTCGCGCAGGTGCAGAGCGAATCCGGCGCGAAGGTGCTGCTGGCGCTGAAGGGCTTCTCGATGTTCAGCGTGTTTCCGATCATGCGGGAGTACCTGAGCGGCTGCTGCGCCAGCGGATTGAACGAGGCGCTGCTGGCCACGGAATTCGGCAAGGAGGTGCACGTCTATGCGCCGGCTTTCAAAGAACACGAGATGCGGCAGATCATCCCCATCGCCCATCACCTGAGCTTCAATTCGATGGCGCAGTTTCGGAAGTTCAAGCCGATGCTGGATGCCGCCAAGGCTGTGGGGCATGCGCCGAGTCCGGGCATCCGCGTGAATCCGGAGCACTCCGAGGTGGAGGTCTCACTCTACGACCCGTGCTCGCCAGGTTGCCGGCTGGGGATCCGCGCAGAGTCGCTCGAAGGCGAGGACTTGACCGGCGTCGAGGGCCTGCACTTCCATGCCTTGTGCGAGCAGGACTCTGATGTGCTCGAACGCACCGTGGCCGCCGTGGAGAAGCGATTCCCCCGCCTGCTGGAGCAGGTGCAGTGGGTGAACATGGGCGGCGGCCATCACATCACGCGTAAAGATTACGATGTGGAGCGTCTGATCCGCGTGCTGCGCACTTTCCGCGAGAAGTGGGGCAAGGAAGTCTATATCGAGCCTGGCGAAGCTGCGGGCCTGAACACGGGTTATCTCATCACCGAGGTGCAGGACATCATCGGTGCGCGGAAAACGACATTTGCTATTTCAAAACCCGAAACCACACTGACCCATGCCCAAAGCCCAGCCGATTCTTTCTCCTATCGCACGCCAAGCGATGCAAGAAGCCTTGCGCGAGAACTCTATCGCCGCCTCCAAGATGACGCGCGAAGAAATGATCGCGCAGATGCGGCGGAACGGCTCCGTGCCGAGACCGAATCGATTCTTGCGTGGGCGCAAGCCCACGGCTGCCTGATTTCCCCCTCGGTGTTTGAAGTCCGCACGGCGAGCTTTGCCCAACTCGAGGGCGGAGCGGAGCATGAAGTGCTCCTCGACCAAGCCTGTAACCGGGTGATCAAACTGACAACGCCGCCGAACTTTGGCGCACGGGGAGAGGCGCTGGCTTACTTGGAAAATCTGCTCGCTTACGAGGCACTGCTTGGCTTTGAGTGGCGCTTCGAAGGTGTTCTCCAGGAGCCGGATGGAATATGCTTTTTGACCAGCCAGCCGTTTATCGCGGCCGATCAGGCCTCAGAAGAGCAGATCGACGCCTATTTCAGCGGCCAGGGTTTCAGCAAGAAGCGTGAGAACACCTATTTTCGTTCCATCGATGGCATGACAATCGCCGACGCGCGTCCTGCGAACATGTTGCGAGACGAGAAGGGAACCATCTTCCCCATCGACATACACATCCTGGGCGTAAACGCCAACGACCTGCTTGATGGAGAGGAATCCAGCGATGCCGCCTGCGATGTGCTGCCCACCGCCATCCTGGATCTCTCCGCCACGGCGCACATGCCTGACTGCCTGGAGATGCCCTACCGCCCGCGCATCTTCGGTGCGGGAATGCCGGGCGAGTTTCCACACGAGTACAAGATGGGCGGCATGAGCTGCCTCGCGGGCGATGTGCTGATGGGCTTTTCGTTTCCTGAGCCGCTCAAGGTGGGGCAGCGTCTCGTCTTCGCGGACATGGCGCACTACACGATGGTGAAGACGACGACCTTCAACGGCGTGCCGCATCCCGACATCGCGATCTACGATTCGACGACGAAGGAATACCGCGTCGTGCGCCGCTTCGGCTACACGGACTTCCGCAACCGGCTTTCGTAGTTGTGTTGGAGCCGCTCCGCCAAAACCGGTGGGAAAAATCGTGACACAGGCAGCCAGCCAGAAGTGTTCTGAGAACCATTTGCATGAGGGAGGAATGAATGCCGCCTGG
>CAYVQY010000017.1:0-16433 GCA_964452755.1 uncultured Prosthecobacter sp.
AAATAGCGGAACGGGCTCTTAAGCGGCTTGGCCTTGTGCAGTCAGGAGACAGCGCGTCGGCTACCGATGTGTCTGACGCCACGACAGCACTCAGCGCCATGATTGCGAGCTGGAACCTCAACGGGCTATCTGGCCTTCCGTCAACGGCTGCAACTTACGCAGACCGCTACGAGCAAGCTCTTGTGGCTCTTCTTGCGGTTCGGTTGTCGGAGGAATACGGCGCAACGGTAGGGCCTGTGCTTGCCAAGGATGCCCAAGACGGCATGGCGCAGATCGAAGCCGCGCACTTCGTTGTGCCTGAAAGCGTCTTTGATAGCGCATTGAGCAACACGGGGCCGTTCTGGGCTGACGGGTTGATCATTTCAGAGCCTGAAAACTATGGAGCCTGGGAAGCTCTGACGGACTATGAGCCGCGCCAGTACGTCATCAATAACGAGAACCTGTACGAGTGCGTGACGGGCGGAACGTCGGCTGCATCAGGCGGGCCTACGGGTGAAGCGGCCTCGATTACGGATGGGACTGTGGTTTGGATCTGGCGGCGCGTCACAGCCGAATAGCTAAGAGGGATCAATGAGCATTGAATCGCGCCCATCGGGCAAAATCGTCAAGCTGACCCAATCTGCAAGCGCCTTGTCTGGCGGCTATTGCCGGGCGCTGTTGTGCGGCACGGCTGGGACTTTTACCGGCATTGATGCCTCTGGCAACACGATAACGTCCCTGCCATTGCAGCAAGGATATAACCCCATCTCGATTATAGTCTGGTCTGGAGGCACGGCGTCAGACATCTGGGCGCTTTACTGATATGCCTCTCGTCCCCGTCTCCATCGCAACGCAGACCAACAACGCCCGTTTCAAGATGGAAGGCTCGGCGCGTCTTATCAACTGCTACGTTGAGCAGACCGGCGACGATGCCAAGGCCCCTTGGACGGTCTATGCCAACTCGGGTCTTGACGTCTGGACCACGGTGCCCAGTACCGGAACGGCCTCAGGCGTGACCGGCGTGCGCGCCATGCTGGCGACGGATGACTATCTTTATGTGGTCGCCGGGCGCAATGTGACGGCGATCAGCCGCCTTGGCGTGCAGACGGCCATCGTCACGCTTCCCGGTGACGGCGATGTCTATCTCGCCTCAAACCGGCGCTCACCGACGCCGGAAGTGGCCCTGGTGTCGGATGGCGTCGGGCGCATCATCACCGGCACGTCGATTGCGACGATAGCGGATGCCGACCTGCCGCCGCCGGTGTCCGTGTCGGTGCTGGATGGATATTTCCTGTTCCCGACCACGTTTGACCGGGTGTTCATTTCCGGCGAAGACAACGGCACCGCGATAGCCCCGCTTGATTTCGGCCGGGCGCAGCGGCAACCCGACAACACGCTGTTTGCCCTTGGCGGCGAGCGAGACGCCATGATCTTCGGCGAGCGGACGGTGGAATGGTGGGCCAACAGTCCTGACGGCAGCGGCGGGTTTCCGTTCGTGCCGATTTCCTCCATCAATCTGGGCTGCGCCGGGGCCAAAACCGTGGTGCAGCTCGATCGCGCCGTGGCCTGGATCGCCAATGACGGGACGGTGCGCATTCAGGACGGCTACTCTGGGCGCAGGATTTCGACACACGCGCAGGAACGCACGATCTCCAGCGCGACAACGACGATCTACGGCTACGGCTGGAACGACACCACGACGGGACATGCCTGGCTGGCCTGGACGTGCGATGGCTGGACGATCAGCTACAACATGCGCACCGGCTTGTGGTCGGAACGCAAGAGCTTCCAGCGGAGCAACTGGCGCGGGGCCCATGCCGTGCGCTGGATGGGCATGACGCTGATCGGGGATTACCAGACGGGCGCCATCTATCGGGTGGACCGAGACGTGGCGACCGAAGGCGGGGAACCCATCATCATGGAGATGATCCCGCCTGTGGTGCATTCGGCCCCCTATGGCATGCGGATCAATGCGCTGTTCGTGGATGCGGTGCCGGGCGTTGGCACGGGCGGGCCGCTCGATGAAAACGCAAACCCCGTCTTGATGGTCTCGACTTCGAACGATGGCGGACAGACGTTCGGGGCGGAACGCCGGATTGCGCTTGGTGTTGCGGGAGACCGGCTGAGACGGCTGAAAACCTACCGGCTCGGTATGTTCGGGCCGAACGGCTGCACGCTGCGGCTGGCCTGCTCGGCTTCTGTTGCGCGGGCGATTTCAGGCATCAACATCGATGCGGACAGATTGGTAGCCTGATGGCCAACGTCAATATCCCGGCCGCCAGCGTTCCGATCATAAGGCCAGATGGCAAGCCGGTCCTGGTCGAGAAGCCCTGGTATCAGCTGCTGCAGGAATTGGCCCGCGCGCACAACGATCTCGCGGCGGATAACGCGCTCGATACCGATCTGGCCAGTGAGGTAACCGGCGTTCTGCCCGTTGCCAATGGTGGAACGGGTGTTGCAAGCCTGAGCACCTACCAGTTGGTCGCGGGCGGCACGACAGCAACCGGCGATGTGCAGCAGGTTGGAGCCGGCACGTCTGGCCATCCTCTTGTTTCAGCCGGCGCTGGGGCCTTGCCTGCGTTCGGAACGCTGACGGTCACGGATGCGATGGCGGGCAGCATCTTGTATCCAGAAGTCGCCTATTACGATCCGTGCATCTATGTGCCATTTTCCTGCACGATTTTATCTATCAGGACGTTTTTGCAGTCTGGCTCTCTGACTTTTGCGCTCATCAATAGCGGCACGAATATCACAGGGTGCTCGGGCTCGCCATCAACGGGGACGATTCAGACATGGACGGCAACGGCGAATAATTCCGTGTCGCTTGGCAATTATGTGCAGATCAACGTGTCTGCCGCGTCAAGTCCAGTTCGGTTTGATTTTGCCATCATCTACACGCGATCCATACCATGATCGTTATGATGAGCAGCGGGCGTCTGCCTGAGATCGCGTTTCAGACGATTACGGGCAGTTTAACGTCCGCCAGCAGCTACACCTTTTCGTCGCAGCCGATTGGCGCGGCTCATAATTCAAGGCTGGTGATCGTGGCGGTTGCCTACATCAATTCATCGGCGTCGAGCGCGACTTGCACGATTGCGGGCGGTTCGGCGACGGAGATCAGCGGAGCGGCGATAAGGTCGTCTTCCGGGGCCTCTGTCGAGTCCCAAATAAAAATGTTCACGCGAACGGTTGCGAGCGGCACGACCGCCGGCATCGTCGTCAATACCGGAACGGCTGATGGATGCTGGATCGGGGTCTGGACGGCGTACTACCTGCGATCCGCAACAGCAGTTGATGCCGAAGCCTATTACGCATCTGGCACGACGAACATCCTAGATCTTGATGTTTCCTCGCGCAGCGTGGCGTGCGGGTTTGGCATCATGCCCAACGCGGTTGCCTGGACGGGCATGACGGAAGAGCACGACGCCATCACGGGAGGCGTGTGGATGACCGGCGCAACCTACACGGCGGGGGCTGCCGAAAGTCCGCGAACGGTGCGGATCAATACAAGCCCGGGAGCCGGTGCAACGGCGTGTGCGGCGTCTTTTAGATGATGGAGACCTAGATTGTCCTTCTTCGGATCCTTGACCGGCAGCGACCAGCGCCGGGACATGAACAGGGCCTACGCCGATTCAACCGCGACGGTGAACAAGGGCTACAGCGCCGCGCGCAACAATCTGGCCTCCGGCTACGGGACGGCCAATCAGGCCTACGGGCAGGCCCGCACGGATGTCAACACCGGCTACAAGAACGCGCTGTCGTCTCTGGCGAGCGGCACGAACAACGCCGTAGGGGCCTATCAGCCCTATTCGGAAACCGGGCAGAACGCGAACGCGCTGTACGGCAATGCGCTCGGTCTCAACGGGGCAGCGGCGCAGCAGACCTTCCAGCAAAACTATCAGGCCGATCCGTTCCGAGATGCCAACGCGGATTTCGCCAACGAGGCGCTGATGCGGACGCTGAACGCGCGCGGCTTGAGCGGATCTGGTGCGGCAGCGGCAGCGGTGGCGCAAGAGAGCCTTCGGCGCGGGTCCGAGGACTATAACAATTATCTCAACCGGCTTTCAGGATTGCAGAGCCAGGGCCAGCAAACGGCCGGCAGCTTGGCGAACCTCTATGCCAACCAGGGCCAGCAGGGCGCGCAGTATGGCATGCAGACGGGCTCGGATCTCGCCAACATCCAGGGCAACCGCGCGGCGACTGCGTACACCTACGGAACCGGACAGGCGGGGCTCGATACCGATCAGGCGATCACCAATGCCGGCAACCGGATCAACCTCGGCAACGCGCAGGCCGCCTCGCGCGGCATCCTCGGCAACAACCTGATGAGCCTGCTGGGCACCGCCGTCAATGCCTACGGCACGTTCAACGGCATTCCGAAAACGAAGTGAGGACGTGACAGATGCCGCAGCTTCCCGCCCTTCAACTCGATCCCCGCAATGCGTTGCTGGACCTGACGCCGGTCAGCAACGCGCTGACGAGGATCCAGAGGCAGCAGAACGAGAACCGTAATTATGCGATGCAGCAGGACGAGCTTGCCATGCGCAAGCAATCGCATGACCTGCAGGCGCAGAACTACCAGCGCACATGGAAACAGCAGGATGTCGAGAACATGGGCAAGCGGGCCATGGCCATCGACGCCATGGCAGATGGCCCACAAAAGCAGGCGGCGTGGCAGAGGATTGTTCAGAGCCATGGTGCGGACGGCCTGTCCCCGGAAGAACTGGATTATCGCACCGGGCCTAAGATGATGGCGGCGCAAGCTGGACTGTTCCGTGATCCCATGGACGTCGAGGCCAAGCGGCTCGATATGGACTACAAACGGGCGCAGATTGAGCAAGTCAACCGCAAGTCATCGGATAACGATTTATTCGCGCAACGCTCAACGCAGGCTCAAGCCCTTGGCATCGATCCGAACTCAGATTCATTCAAATCATACGTCCTGACCGGCAAGCTCCCGCGTGAAGATCAGCAGAGCCTCACGGCAACGGATAAAAAAGCGATCCTTGAAGCCGACGATATGGTTGGCACGAACCGTTCCGCAGTTCAGGCTATCGATGAAGCGTTACGGCTAAACCCGAAAGCAAATGCAGGGTGGGGTGCTGGGGCGCGCGCTTCTGCTGGCGCAAACTTGCCGGATTTATTGGTACCTGATTTTATTTCAAGCCCGGAAAGCTCTCAAGCGACCATAGATTTCGACAACGCGATTGTCGGGCAGGCCCTCACAAGCCTTAAAGCCATTTTTGGTGGGAACCCGACCGAGGGCGAACGAAAAATCCTGCTAGACCTTCAGGGGTCATCGGGCAAGCCGATGGCCGTTAGAGAGGAAATTCTGCAACGTGCTCGCCGCGCTGCCGTCAACCGTTTGTCTCTCAACGAGCAACGCGCGTCGGAACTTCGCGGCGGCACGTTCTACAAGCCAGGGGGAGGCACGGATGCGGCGAAACCGCAAGCCGCGACTGTGCAGGAAAACGCAGCGCCCCCGGCTCAAAGCGGCGTCTTTGATGTTGGCGACGGCTTCACGGTCAAGGTGAAATAAATGGCAACTTTCGAGATCACCGGGCCGGACGGAAAGACAATGGAGCTGACGACTCCAGATGGCGCGACCAATGACATGATCAGGACAAAGGTCGAGGAACTGAAATCAAATTGGGGAACCCTCACCCAGCAAAAGACCAGTGCCACAGGTGCATTCCTGACGGGTCTTGGCCAAAGCGTGTTTGGACTGGGAGATGAAATAGAAGCTGGCGCGCGTGCGGCCTATGATGCAGCCACGACCGACAAGACGTTCGGATCGTCCTATGATGAAAACTTGGCTGCCGTCAGGGATCGCGTTGATGCGTCGGCCAAAGAGCATCCTGTTGCCTATTATGGCGGCGAGATCGGCGGAATGTTCGCCGTCCCCATGGGTGTCGCCCGTGGCGTTGCCGCCGGGGCAGCCCGCGTTCCTGGCGTCGCCCAGGCCTTGACGAACCTTGGCCAGCGCGTTGGCATCGCTGGAACGGGTCTGGCGTCGCGCATGGGATCGGGTGCCGCAAGTGGAGCCGCGTATGGCGGGGCTTATGGCTTCGGCATGAGCGAAGGCGGGGTGCAGAACCGCTTGGAGGGTGCAGCAGGCGGGTCTATGATTGGTGGCGCTTTTGGCGGCGCTGCCCCGGCGGTTCTGGCTGGAATTTCAGCCGCCGCCCGGCCTGTCCGTAACGCCGTCGCATCCGCGCTGACACCTGAGCGCGAAGCCGCCCGTCGCATTCTCGAAGCTCAGACATCTGGCCAGCAAGCTCAAGCCGCCGCAAACCGCGTGTTGGGACCTCAGAACCAAGCCAGAGACCAAGAGGTTATCAATCTTCTGCAATCCGGGCGGGCAGGCGATGAGCTTCGCAACATTGACGCTATTGCAGGAGGGGGAGAGCCTGTTCGCGCTCTTGCACGGTCAGCGGCGAACAATTCACCAGAGGCCCGTCAGGTCCTCAACCGTATGACGAATGACCGTTTCGAGGGGCAAACGCCTCGCGTTGCGGAGTTTGTGCGCGGCCTCATCCCCCAGAATGAACTTGTCTCTGGGGCTGGGAATGCGTCCCTCACGCAAGAGGCTGTTGCGCAGCTTGCCCGCAACGCCAACCGTGGCGCGTATCGGACGGCGCTCCATGCTGGCGACCGTGAGATATGGACGCCTGAAATCGAAAACCTGATCAGCTCAGACATTTTCAAAGATGCAATGAAGGCCGCTGTCTCACGCGGTAAAGACCGGGCTGTGATCGAAGGCTATGGCGGGTTCAATCCTGGTGTTCGCTTTGAGAATGGAACGCTCTTCTTTCCCAAAGGACCAAACGGCGTTCCGACCTATCCCAACCTGCAATATTGGGACGCTGTGAAGCGTCAGCTCGATGCCATTGGAGGGAAGGCGGCGCGATCTGGCGATAACGCGCTGGCGTCGGATGCTGGCACAATGGCCAGACGCTTGCGCGAACATCTCGACACGATTGTTCCTGAATATGGAGCGGCGCGCGGTCAAGCGGCGAACTATTTCAACGTCGAAAACGCTCTTGAAGCGGGTCAGATGTTCGCGCGCCAAGGGCGGCACGACGTTGCAGCGGTCGGACGCATGGTCCAGCGCATGAACCCGCAAGAACAACGTCTTTTCCGCGAGGGCTTCGTCAGCGACTTCCTGCACAATATCGAGGCAAATCCAGACCGGCGCAATATTGTGGCACGCATCGCCAATTCGACGGCGGAACGGGCCAAACTCGATATTGCATTGGGACCGCGCCGGGCGCGCGAATTGGAAGCGTTCATGTACGTCGAGAACATCATGGATCTTCCTCGCCTTGCCATGGGCAATTCCACAACAGCGCGGCAGCTTGTTGAACTGGGCCTTGCTGGCGGTGCCGGCATGTTGGCCAGTGGCGGGAATATTCTTGATCCGAAGGCGCTGACAATCGCTGCCCTCACGTTTGGGGCGCGGCGCGGTCAGGTTGCCTTAAACGAACGCATGGCCCGCAATATCGCTGAAATGCTTGTCAGCCAAAACCCGCAAGCCATGCGCCGCGCAGTCCAATCCGTCGCCAGAGTTCCCGGTGTTATCAACAATCTTCGCGCTCTCATGGGGCGTCTTGGCGAAGCTGCCATTCCTGCGTCTGGTGCCGCCGTTGGTGGGTACATGTCGCAAGGAAGCCCACCGCTGCAAGGCACGATCACGCGGCAGGACGTATTGGAAGCGCAGCGGCGGCAATAACAGCGCGTTGAAACCCTTGTAGCGTTCCGGGTCTCTCACGTTCTCTTTCTCATCGACAGGAACGCAAGCACATGGCAGACGCCGTAGCAGTCTTCACCCCTGGTCAACGCCTCATTGATACATCCGGCGTGCCGTTTGCCTCTTGCGAGGTCAGCTTTTACGAGGCTGGAACAACCACGCCCAAACTCGTCTATGCCGATGCTGATCTTACGGTGTCGCTCGGATCGACCGTGTACACCGATTCGGCAGGATACCCGGTCACGTCGAACGGGTCCACCACTAAGACGCTGGTCTATACCGACACCAATGCTTACAAGATTGCGATTGTCTCGGCTGCGATCACTATTGCCGAGCACGACAACGTCAAGGGCGCCGTCGTGGCCTCCGGCACGGCGGGCGGCAGCTTCCTGACACAGGATGCCGCCGATGTGCGCTATGTGCGCAATCCTAACGCGCTGTCCGCCGTCACGACGCTAACCACAGGCGACAAGCTTTCGGCATTCATCGCCTCTGCAGCCGGAAACCGCCAGATCGATTGGAGCGATCTGACCGCCGATCTGTTGGGAGAATGGCGCACGGCGGGTTACATCTTTTCAGCCGGTGCGCGCATTCTGTTCCAGCAAACGACTCCGCCGACGGGTTGGACCAAGGAAACGAGCAGCACCTACAACGACGCTATTCTGGCATTCACGACGGACACTGTGTCAACGGGGGGCTCGGTTGCCGTCAGTACCCTGTTTGCCAGCCAGACGCTGACCGGCACGATCGGCAACGATACGCCATCAACATCCAAAACGGCGGCGCATACCCATTCCGTGACGGCGGCGAACGGCGGAACGCCCGTTGCGTTTGGCGGTTCCGGCGACAACCTCAATATGGATAGCGGCAGCAATGCCGTTGGTACGACGCTCACGGCAACATCGACGGGGTCAGGGACCGCGCACAATCACTCCCTGACCATGAACGCCTTCAACATGGCCGTCAAAACAGTCGGCGCCGTGATCGGACAAAAATCATGACGTTCGAACTCCCTGACAAGGACAAGCTCTGCCACCACACGGCGTTTGAGAAAAAATGCCGGGAGCTGGTCTGTTCCGGAACCTGCAACCGATGGCGTTCGCTTCCGGGAGCCGATCCGTTCACGGGCAAGGAGCGTCAGGCCTGGGGCTGCGTGGATGACCTGGTGCTGTTCCTCCAGGGCGAAGTCTTGCGCCAGTCGGACGGCACGCATTCCGCGATGACCCAGTTCCGGGAAATGGTCTTCAACCCGGAATACCGGGCCAAGGAACTCTCAAAACAGCAGGACGCAAAACTTATCGAGGCTCAGACATGCAAATCACCATCGTAGTCGAGGACAAGACGGTCATCTGCGACGGCGTGGCCGTGCCGCTGCCTGATGTGGACTGGAGCGTGTTCGACGGCGATCCGTCAACGAAGTGGGATGATGTCGCGGCGGTGCAGTTTGATACGGCCAGCAAACAGGGTCATGTCGAATACCGCACCATTGTGACCGGCAACGCGATGCGGCCCAACATCAGGCCCGGCGACATGCCGATCGACGAGGCGCATTTCAGCGCGGCGTTCGGCTGGATTCTGGAGCCCTACGCCATCGCCCGTGACGAGCAGGTCCGCCGGGAGCGGGAAGTCGCAGAAGCCGCCAAGCGGGCCTCTGTGAAGGCCTCTGCGGACGCTCTGGAGACCTACCGGGCCACCAAGGGCGGCGTTCCTGTCGAGGCTGCACCTCTGGAGGACGTTGACGCGTTGAAGGCCAAGCTTGCCGAGCTCGAGCGGCAGGTGTCCGCGCAGCAGGAGAGTTTCCGCCGTCTCGATCAGATCACGGGGGGAGAGGAATGAAGATCAGCGAGGATGGGGTGCGGCTGATTTGCTCATTCGAAGGCTACCATAAGAAGCTGTCGAATGGCGATTGCACGGCATACCAGACCTATCTCGGAAACGGGAAGTACGACATTCCGACAATCGGCTACGGATGCACGTCCGGGGTCAAAATGGGAGATGTGTGGACCGAGGAGAAGGCGCGGGACGAACTTAGAAAGGAGCTCGCCAAGCACGAATCCTATGTCACGCAGTACGTGACGGTGCCCATCGGGCAGAACGAGTTCGATGCGCTGGTTTCGTTTTCCTACAACTGCGGCCCTGCGAATTTGAAGAAACTCGTCGCCCGGCTGAACAAAGGCGACAGGACTGGAACCGCAAAGGCTTTCCTTCTCTATGTGAAGGCACAGGGACAGACACTTCCTGGCCTCGTTTCGAGGCGCACGCGGGAATCCGCGCTGTTCCAAAAACCCGCACAGCAGCCCGAAGAACCCTTCATGCCGCAAACGGTTTCCGCATCGGCAGAGCCCGCCAAGCCTGCCACGGTGGCGGCGGCAGCCAGCACCGCCGCCGTTGTCGCCACGCAGACCATTCCAGGCCTGCCGATTCCTGGCGTGCCGCCTGAGATCGCCGACAGCGTAATGAACGTCTCGGCCTGGAAAGCCATAGGGGAGCAGGTATGGACCTTGAAGGATTGGGCGGCGTCGCAGCCGCTGCTGGCCGGCGCGCTGTCGGTCTCTATCGGCGGGTTTTGGCTCTGGTCGAAGAAAAGGGCCGCCCCATGATCGCGTCCATCATTCCATTTCTCATCACTCCGTTTGGCCGATGGGCTGCGATTGCCGCAATGGTCTTCGCGGTCTGGTTCGGCTTTGCTCGTCATTATGAAAAACAGGGCGCGTCCCGCGTTGTTGCCCAGATCGAAAAGAAGGTCGAAGCCAATGCGCAAAAAGCTGATGACGTGCGCCGCTCTGTTCAGTCTGTCCCTGTTGACCGGCTGCGCGACAAGTACACAAGGGATTGACGGGAGCTGTAAGGTCTTCCGCCCGATCTCCAACAGTTCCAAGGACACCGCCCAGACCCGGCGCGAGGTTATCGCGCATAACAAGGTGTTCACAAGCATCTGCAAGGGCTAATCCATGGCTGACACCTTTACCCCGCGTGGCGCACCGGTCCCTGCCAACAGCTACGACGGCTGGGAACTGACCCACCGTCCTGCCATGCTCCCATTCCTGGCCGAGTACACCAACCAGCAAGGCGAAACGGCTGGCGGATGGGCCATGCCGAATATGGTGACAGAGCCGGTCAACGCGCTTTTCCGCCTGATGAACACGCCGGCTGGCACCATGCCTGATCCGCGCGATTCCCAGAACCAGTCCGATGCCCTGACCGGGCTGATGGCGCTCTATGGCGGGAACGCGCTTGGCGGGGTTGCCCGTAACGCCATGTCGCGCGGCATTGCCATGGGCCGCCCGAACATGGAAGCAGCACGTCCGGTTGCCTATTCCAACGCCATCGATGAAGCGATGAGCAATCCGAACATGCTCAGGATGATGGATGACATCAATTATGCAGACCTGAACCGGCGCGCGCTCGATCAATACGGGGTCGGCTATGAGGGTTTGAACTCGTCGCAGGAAGCAGCTCTGCGAGGCTGGAGCTACCCTTAAGACGTTGAGCATGCTTCCGTGTGCGTAGTCCCCTCGGATTTTTGACAGACCTCAAACCCTGGACGAAAGCGCCCCATGGATGACCCGATCGCACGGATTGCCGCTCAACTGGCTCCTCAGCATCGAGCAGCGACTTACCCGCGTGGAGATGGACGTGGATCATTTGAAAAAGACTACGGCCCCACCCGCACCCTCCCGTTCATGGAGCCCCAGGGATTACGTCATGGCGGGAGCCGGCATCGCCCTGGTGATCGCAGCAGCGCTCGACAAGGTTCCCTGGTCGCTCGTGGCCACGCTCGCTTCCTCTCTGAAATAAGGGCGATGTGTCCTGGTACGAGGGTGTTTTACTGGTGCCTGGTGGCAGCGTCCGTCATTGAAATTGCGAGGGTGATCTAAATGCTTGGACTTGGTCTTAGCTTGACGAATTTCGGCACCAAAGGCGGCGTTGTCGATACGCCGGATTTGTCGGGCTCGTCTGCTGCTGCCCTGCTTGCGGCCTATGGCGGGGAAGGCTTCAGCATGATCTTTGACAGCGCCGCGCCGTCTTTGAAGATCACCGATAGCACCACGCCGTCTAACGATTGGGATAGTGATTTAGGAGACGGTTACAGCGTTCAGGACTTCTTCAAAACGAGGTCTTTCACTTCCTACACCGGGCCTGTCTCGACCGGCAAAAGGCTGATGCAGGCAGACGGCTATATCAAGCCTTGCAGGCATAATCTTCTTCCCATGTCCAACCGCTTCGGATCTGGCGCTTGGACGCGCACGGCTGTTACCTCAACCTATGGCCAGACCGATGCAGACGGCGGCTCAACCGCTTCGCTCATCACTGAAAGCAACACCGCAACAAGCGTCCTTTATACGACAACCGCGTTTACCACGGCTGCAAACGTCCCCTATACGATTTCCGTTAAGATCAAAAAGGGAAATTCGACTTGGGTGCGGCTTGCGTTCGGAACCTCTGGCGGCACGTTCACGAACGGCGTGCAGCAATGGTATAACCTCGATACGGTTGCAACCGGGACAGCCGCCACGACGGGAACCGCAAGCTATATTTCATCGTCAATTACCGCGACCACAAACAGCTATTACATTCTCACCCTGACAGCTTCGCAAGCGTCCACGACAGGCGCGCTTATCGTCTCAACAGCAACAGCAGATGCGAGCGCAACGCGCACCACATCAGGCACATATTATATTTGCCATGCGATGTGTAACGCAGGATCGCAAGCCATAGATTACGTCTCTAGTGAAGCGCATAACATCTGCTTGCAAAGCCAGACATTTCAGACAACGTGGACAAGGGGAGGTCTTCTGGCATTTGGGTCTGGCTCAACAGTTGACGCAACGACTTCTCCAGATGGAACTGCAACAGCAGACCTTCAGACAGAAGACACATCGACTGGAGATCATCGCACATATCAGTCTATCTCTGTCATATCAGGGCTTATCTATACCTTCAGTTGCTATCTGAAGCCAAACGGCAGAACGCTTGTCACGCTCTACAATAACGCAGGCATTAGCATCGATTGCACGTTCAACATTTCAAGTGGAACGGTTACGAATCAAGTCGCAGGGACCGCATCTATTGAAAGCGTCGGAAACGGCTGGTATCGCTGTTCTGTTGTCAACACTGCGTCTTCGACAGCCACTGGAAACTATCAGATCAGGCTTGTGTCAACGGGAACAACGACAAGCTACACAGGCGACGGTGTTTCTGGTGTCTACATGTGGGGCGCTCAAGTTGAACTTTCCTCATCCCCTGGTAAATACGTCGCCACGACTGCCGCTGCCGTCTATAACCCCCATTTTGACCTCCCCGTTGAGTATAACACTGACGGCACAGTTAAAGCGCTAGTAAGGGAAGAGGCAAGGACGAATCTTGCGCTGTATTCCAATGATCTTACAAACGCGGCTTGGACTAAATCAAATATGTCCACGGCCATGACCGCAACGGGAGCAGACGGAGCGTCAAGCTCAGCCACGACATGCACTGCAACGGCAGCGAACGCAACCGTGCTGCAAGCCATAACGTCGGCGTCGTCAGCCCGGATTACCTCGGCCTATATCAAGCGCCGCACGGGATCAGGCAATATAGACATGACGCAGGACAACGGGTCCACATGGACAACCGTTTCCGTCACATCGTCATGGACGCGGCTTAACATTGCATCCGTCACCAGCACAAATCCGACTGTAGGCTTGCGCATTGTCACGAGCGGAGATGAGATTGACGTTATGTATTTCCAGCATGAAGCCGCAGCGACAATTTCGTCACCCATAGTCACCGGCTCTGCTGCTGTGACGAGAGCCAACGATTTCATTTATTGCGCAACGACTATTTTCCCGTTCGATGCTGCAGAGGGCGGTGTCTATATGTCGCTTGGATATGGTTACAGAGGTCTGGCCAATACACCGATCGAGCTTGGCGAAAGCGGTCTGTCAAGCCGCTTGGTGGCTATGTATATGAATAATTCTACAAATCCGTACATGTTCTCGACGACAGTAAACTCGTCGCTGGGAACAATCACTGCCGGATCCCCCTTCAAGTTTGCGATTGGGTACAAAGTCAACGATTTTGCAGGGTCTCTGGACGGCGCGGCGGTTGTTGCCGACACCTCAGCATCTATCCCGACTGGAATTAACCGGCTTTCAATCGGAACAAATGCGGCTGGCACGGAGGGGTGGATCAACGAAATACGAGAAGTTATGTACGTCCCAGGCCGTCCTAGCGATGCGTCGCTCGTCACTCTATCAACACCATAACGGGAGGGCACCAAGAATGGACATCCATGTGACATGCTGGGCTCTCAGCAAAGACCACGCAGAAGCCATGCTAACGGCCCTTGGGATTATCAAGGTTGAAAACGGGGCTTGGTTGCCCTTGGTCGATGCGTGCATTGCCCCGTGCTCTGTGCCCTATCTGACCGGCAATACCGTTGTGGATGATATGGGCAACGAAGTCCCCGAGCAACTGCTGCGCGACGGGTTCCATTTCGACATCGTGTATAGGGGCGCAACGGCTCTCAACCTCTTGCGTCCTCTCCCGCTCGATGCCGACGGCAATCCCGTGCCATGGCCAGAAAGCGCAGATCTGTTCGACAAGACGCTGATTTTGGAAATGGTCGAAGCCCGCACAGGTGTTGCGCCCTCTTGGGTCGTTACAAATCCGCCTGTCCCCCCTGGCTATGAAGCGGGCGGAGTGCGGGTTTTTGATCCAGCTCTTATCTCAAGCCGCTCGCATGGGTGGGCTTAGTATTCATCCTTGACGTACCGTCCTTGCGCCCAATCGTATTTCATGCCGTCATGTTTCCGAAGTTTCGACCGTTTCCGCATGCTCTTGGAAACCAGATGCTTTGCCGATGTGCGGCGCTGCTTGCCGGCCTGGGCATGGTCCCGCGCATCTTTGATGGGTTTACACCACGAGCATGTGAGACCAAGATTGTCCCAATCGTTGGTTCCGCCGTTTTCCAGCGCGATGACGTGCTCAACGATCCAACTATCAGAAGGCCCAAGCTTCCTTCCGCACTCGCGGCAGCAGCCGTGACGTTCCAAGAATAACTTGGCGATCTGCTGCTCTGTGAGCCTGATGCGCGGATCATGGTGCCATGCGGATCTCATGCGGCTTTCTCCAGCGCCTGCGTGATTCTCTTTTTCAGCCCGGCAATCTGATTGCGCTGGCCTTCGCTCATGTTGCGCGTCGAGACGAGGCGCAGGGCCGCAAGCGCATCGGCAAGCAGCAACTCGGTTTCAAGATTGGCCATTTCCGTCTCAAGCCGCTTTGCGGCCTTGGCGGCCTTCTCAAGGTGCGCATCGCAGCGGTCCTTGATGGTCTGGAGCCGGTCGAAAAGGTCTGTGGTCATGCGGGGCCTCGTGCTTGGTATTGTTGGTATGGGGGAGAGACAATCCCTCCCCCACTGCCAATTCAGTCTGCAACGCGGCGCCAGCCTTCAGGTGTGTACTCACGCTGTCGGCGGACCTCGTAGACGCCCTTTGCAAATTTGATCGGAGCATGGGTGTCGTGGGGCCGCTGGTGCTCCAGCACCGTGGGGCGATTGACTTTGATCCAGGCTAACAGCGCGTTCGCGGGATCCTGAAACATCTCCACGTTGGGCGTCTTGCTCTTTCGATCGAGAACCATCGCATGATGGTGCCCCGTCTCACTGTGAGTGACGATCACAGCGCCGTTTTCAGGGGCAACCGGCTTGGCGGTTGCCGGGATAGCGCTGACCTTGCGGATCAATACGTCACCCTGTGCGCAGATGTTCTCGAATGTCTTTGCTTTCATGTCCGTAGTCCTTTTCTATGTGCGAATTTCTGGTTTCTGGAACTCTGACATATCGAGGGCCCAGGTCCATGCCTGAGCTTCGACGGCACTCTTAACTGTTCTGGGAACTGGCAGCGCGAATTTCCGGCCCGTACCGCATACAACGCGGAGGAACCGCTCCTCACCGGCATCTGGAAGGCTCACTTCGACGAGTGTTCCAACTTGAGGATCATCGTCCTCGTCAATGACACGCGCGTTCAGTTCGGAGAGAATCCGATCCCAGCCGACGATTTCGCAGGCCGCGCGCCGTTGCTCGATGTTCGGCCACGTTAGAGCAGTCTTGGCCGTCAGATTTTTCTTGTCCTCGATCCACTCGGCCGGGATGGAAACACCGTGCCAGTGATAGAGAGCCCAGCCATCCCGCCAACTATGGCTGGGGCCGGTCTCACAATGCGGCCTGTTTTCGTCATCGACTTTCAGGACTTCTGGAAAGTCAGAGACGATGCAGAATTCTTCGTGCATCGCACGGAATGGCGCAGCGATAGCGCATCTTTCCCAGGCTACATATTTCTCATGTTCGGACAGCCGGAGGCCGATGATATCGCGCATGGCGGTGAGATAGCTTTCATAGCCCGCCCAATAGGCCCCTCCCTGATAATTTGAACTCCACCGCTTAGAGCACGCCAGACCAAGTGCCCCAGCCAGAGCGACGCAAGCACTCGCTGCGCCGGCAGTCGCGTTGTAAGTCGCGCCGATAGTCGCGTTGTAAGTCGCGCCGATAGTCGCGTTGTAAGTCGCGTTGCGAGTCGCGTTGCGAGTCGCGTCGGCAGTCGCGTTTTCAGTCGCGTTGTCAGTCGCGTTGCGAGTCGCGTTGCGAGTCGAGTTGTCAGTCGCGTTGTAAGTCGCGCCGGCAGTCGCGTTGTAAGTCGCGTTGCGAGTCGCGTCGGCAGTCGCG
>CAYVQY010000018.1:0-15768 GCA_964452755.1 uncultured Prosthecobacter sp.
GGCGCGGACTCCAGCGGGGCGTTGGTCGGTGGGTAGTTGGGATCGTAGGGCATGGTGGTGGGGGATGAGGGATGGGAGATGAGGGATGAAGGGAGCGCGGACACTCCTGTCCGCCTGGAGGTAGAAGTTCGCTGTTCGCTGTTCGTAGTTCGGCCTTTAGGCCGTTCTGGGATCGTAAGGCGTTCTCAGCTATCAGTTCTCGGTTCGCTGTTTTGCAGTCCCGGGTTCGCTTCGCGGCTGCGCAGTCGCCAGGGGGCGTCGGTTGGGGAGAGGCGACGATCCGTCGCCCAGGCTGTTCCTCAAAGCCGACGAGTCGTCGGCGCTCCCGAGTGGTCGAGGTTCGCAGCAGCGGACGTGAGTCCGCCTCAGCCTGCCTTGGCCAACCACCGCAAACACGAGCGCAGCGAGTCCTCACGGAGCCATGCACACCGCCTCATCGCTCCAGGGGCTCTGACCGGCGGCACCGACGGCGGCGATGCGGAAGGCGTAGATCTTCCCGCTGATCAGACCGGTGATCTCGTTCCGGCTCTTCGTGCTCACCTTCGCCTGCTGCCACGGGATGCCGTCCACATGCTCGCGACACTCGATGATGTAGGTCTGCGTGCCCTTGATTGGATCGCAGCTCAGTTTGATCACGCCGGGATACGAGCCCATCACCGCCTTCACGCCTTCCGGGCGTGGCAGCGGGCCGATGGGCTGCGCGGTGGAACCTGCCACGGCAAAGCCGGAAATCGGGATCTTGGCGGCATCGCCGTTGGTCACCCCCTCAACGTAACTCGCGCGGGACTCCATGGCCGCCTTCAGGTCGGCCACCAGTCCAGGCAGCGCGTTGCGGGCGGCGGTGAGCTGGCCTTCCAGCGTGCTGATGGTGCCCAGGCCGGCGGCCAGCGCGTCATGGAAGACGGCGTAGGCGACGACGGTTGGGGCGGGGGTGGTGAAGAGGGCCAGGCCCTCCGGGCTGCCCATCGCCGTGATGTGGTTGGTGGACGCGTTTAGTACTTCCTGGGCGTTCTTGCCGTCCAGTTCGAGTTTCACTCTGGCCATACGTTTAGGGTGGTTGGCGGGTGGAGCAGGCGGCGTCGCATCAAAGAAGACTTGGCTGTCGTAGCGCAGTCCTTGGTCAAAACGGGCCACTGGAGTTCCTCCCGGAGGTTAGGTTGTGGGTTGCAGGGCGTCGAAAGGACGGCATCCGGCGGCAAAGCGCCGGGCAGGGGGCAGGCCAGCCGCCGTCCGGGCGGCCTGCGGGAAAGTGTCGCGCTCCAGCGCCCGAGCCAGGCAGCCCTGAACGCCCAAAAGGCCCGCCTGAGTGGGAGAAAGGCTTGCCTGAACGGAAAAAAGGCGAGCCTGAACGGAATAAAGGCGAGCTTGAGCCGGAGGAAGGCAAGCCAGAGCGGCACCAAAGCTCGCCTGAGCCGAAAAAAGGCAGGCATGCAGGAGAAAAAAGCCTGCCTGAGCCGAAAAAAGGCGAGCCTGAGTCGGAGAAAGGCACGCCTGAAGAGCGCCAAGGCTTGCCTCCGCCAAAGAAAGGCGTGCCTGCGCCGCCGCCGGAGGCGGGGTAGGGGAGTCAGGGCTCGCGTTCATGGGTGCAGTGTCCCTTCTTGCCCGCGATCTGTCGATGCCTCCATGGAGGCATTTCCGCGCACAGGGCAAACTGCCCCAGCAGATACAGCTCCATCGTTTCCAGGCGAAACACCCGAGCCAGCTTTCCCACCGTGTTTGGCGTGGCCACCGTTTTCATCGCCAGCATGTCGCTGATCATCGACCGCGCCACGCCGGAGAGCCGGTTGAGGGTCAGGATGTTGCAGTGAAACTCGTTCATGAGATCCATCAGCGCCAGTCCCACGCCCGCATTGAGCAGGTCATGCCCGTCGTCCCGGCACTTCTGCACCAGCGCCGCACGGGAGATGGGGAATTCCGGCCCCCGCCGCCGCCGCACGCTGCCAACCTTTTCCTCCCGGCGCACAGTCCGGTTCCGTGATGAAGACGTGGCGGTCCGCATGACAGGCAGGGCAGTTGGAGGTCGCGGATTCCAGCACAAATCCCCCGGGACGGGAAGAAAAATCTGAAGGAATGCTTTAGTTTCACCCTCGTCGTTCCACCTATCCCCTTGATTCTCAAAGCACAAGCCCCCGTCCTTCCACCCTACGAACCCCCAGCCCTGCCTCGAACTTTACCACCTGAGGCTGTCCGTTAAGCTATGTTTTAATACTCAGTAAAAGAAAATTTCTTTGACGAGGGAGTGCGCTTTTTGTCCCGGAAAACTGCCGGATTTTCAAGATCGTCTGTCTTGTGAATGAAAACGCGTCTTGACCCATCATCTACCCTGCTGCGATTATCGAAGTAATGTCGAAATTCAGTAAGACCTTCTCCGTGGATAGTGCTCTCCTCAAAGAGCTAGGTGAACGTTTGGTCACGACGCCCCATGTGGCGCTCGCGGAGCTGGTCAAGAATTCCTACGACGCCGATGCCACCGAAGTTCGGGTGATAATCCGAGAAAATGTGAATGGCGGACCTGAAATCGAAGTCAGCGACAACGGCTGTGGTATGAATCTCCAACAGATTCAGGATTATTGGATGAGGATCGGAAACACCCACAAGGGGAGTGAGGAGCGATCCAAACGCTTTGGACGCCCCCTGAGCGGCAACAAAGGTATCGGCCGTTTTTGCGTGAGGCGTCTAGGGACGCAGGTCCGGGTAGAGGCTTCAGCCGAGGTCGAGCGAGGTATTGAGCACAACGTTCTTGATATTGATTGGACGAAATTCAGCCCTGGAACAGATGTCGGTGCCGTGAACGTCAATGGCACCACAACCCTCACGCCAAAAGGGAACACCGGGCTGAAGCTCATCATGTCTGGACACAAGACAATCGAATGGCGTCATCTCGAAGATAAACGGAGCTATAACTACCTGTTGCGCCAATTGGCGACGCTCACGGCGAACGCTGGAGCCAAGCGCAAGGGCTTCGAAGATGATCCCGGTTTCCGTGTCATTCTGGACGCTCCGAGCCTGGAGCATGGTCATGAAATTGCGGGTGTCCTCGACGACGGAGACGGCGCTTTTGCTATCGACGTTCGGGACCGATTGATGAATGCTGGCTGGGCACTCCTCACAGCGCATATCGAAAAGGATGGGCACATTCACTGTGCCATCGAGGCCAATGCTCCGGTTGGCAATCAAACCCATGACAGTGGTCTTAAGTTCAAGCATCTCCGACATGCGTCACTAAAGCTCGCAATTTTCGTCGAGGAACAAGGATGGAACCGAGATGAAACTCTGGTGCCCATGGGAAAGTTAAATGAAATCCTCACTGCATGGGGCGGGGTGCAAGTTCGACACAAAGGAATGCGGGTGTTTCCGTTTGGCGACGCAACCGATGATTGGTTGGAAATCGAAAAAGATCGGGCACGCCGTCATGGCCGTGCACCGGATGAATTGATCGATTTCGTTGAAACACTCAGAAGCCGTTCCCCTGAACTCGATCCTGGAAGGGTCCTTTTGAGCAGTCTATCGAGCAAGGCTTATCTTGGCGGTGTGGATGTGAGCGAGAGGCAAAGCGGACTTGAACAAAGGGCTGACCGTCAGGGCTTCGTGGACAATGCGACCTACAACGAACTGAAACGATTCGCTCGCTACTGCATAAATTGGGCGACGATCTGGCGTGACTTCGCTGTGAAGGAACGAGAACGAGCAAAGATCGCAAAATTCCGTCATGAGTTAGAAAAGGCCCAAGGGGGGAAAATTATAGCTCCTAGTGAGCAAGGCAGTTTCGCGTTTCGTGCCCTTCGCCACGGGATTCAACAACTTCGCAAGGATCCAGCGGCGATAACAGCCGACGAAGTGAAGAACCTTGCTAGCGCGGCAGGTCTCTTAGAGGCTGAGTTCAAGGCCACTCGTTCAGACTTGGTTCGCTTCCAACTAGTCGCATCAGCGGCCACGCTCAGCCTTCTTTATCATCATGAGGTTCAGTTCCTTGCCAGCACTTTAGACTCACTCGCCGCCGAGTTGCGTGAAGCTGTAGAGCAGTTCAAGGGGCCGTTGAAATTGCGATGCAAAGAAGTCTTGGAAACGCTTACTGTATCTAAAGAGAGTCTCGAAGCTCTTGCGGACTTGACCCAGGATATGGGCGTTCTTGATCGAAAAGCTCAAGCTACAAGTCTCGACCTTGCGATGAACGTCGAAAGAGCGGTGGCTCGCTTTAAGCGCGTGAGCGACACCTACCACATCGACATCACCTCAAGAATCCCAGAGGGACTTCTCGTCGGTCCGATGCTGAAGGGTGAGCTTGCGGCAATCCTGTTGAACGTGCTTTCCAATTCTATCAAAGCAGTCATCGCTGGTGGCAGTGGGAAGTCACTTGTTGAGTTGCACGGTTACCGAGCGGGAAAGAAGGTGCTCCTAGATATAAAAGATAATGGAATCGGGCTCAGTTCTGACGAGCGAAGCACCGTGTTTATGCCTCTTGTGTCTGATCCTTCCGCCCGGCTTTACGATGCGCTTGAGGAACGTCTTGATCAGTCTGAACGGCAATTGCTGGGACAAGGCTCTGGTCT
This sequence comes from uncultured Prosthecobacter sp., assembly GCA_964452755.1. Taxonomy (GTDB): domain Bacteria; phylum Verrucomicrobiota; class Verrucomicrobiia; order Verrucomicrobiales; family Verrucomicrobiaceae; genus Prosthecobacter. Next base: position 4,551 of record CAYVQY010000018.1, read on the forward strand.
TGGGCTTTCTATCGTTCGAGGTGTTCTCGAGCGTCACGATGGCTCTGCCATGTTTGTTAATCCTTCCGCTGGGTGGTCCACCTGCCTTCATCTCGAATTCAAAGCACCATAAGCAATGAAGACCCTTTACTGGATAGACGATGCACATGATCAAAATTCCCGCCGAACGCCACACGGCCCGAACGCGAAAGCCATCAAGGATGGTCTCGTCGTGGATTTCGAAGTGAAGCTGTTCTCTGCTCATAAAGACTATGCGGAATTCATCGCAGAGTTGGACGAGTCGAAAACATGCGGTGTTCTCATGGACTATAAGCTGACCAACGTTGGCGCGCTTGCCGGTTCTGAATATGGCACAACGTGGGCTGCGCAGTTGCGCTCGCTGAAACCATCCATTCCCATCATTGGTGTAAGCCTCGAAAAAGAAAAGGAAGTTCCAAAATTTCGAATGGAGAATTTCTTGGCTTTCTTTAGCCGGAAGGTCTTCCTAGCTGGAAAGCCACCGTTGCTTGAGCTGAAGGCACTACTTGAAGGTTATAGCGCGATTTGGCGGGCGAGAGAGAGGGACAAATCGGCATCCGGTTTGGACCTCATGACGAAGCTGACCAAGGCACCGAAAGAGGCAACTGAATTGCTGAGGGTGGCAATTCCACCCGCGCTGCGAGGCGATTGGGACGATGAGAGCCCTCACGCTGCCGCACGGTGGATTTGGCATCAATTTCAAGGCGAGCTAGGTTTCTTGTTTGACGAGCTTGAGGCAGCGACGTTTTTGGGAATCAAGAAGGAAGCGTTTTTGGAGTATGCGGCTGATGCATTCGCTAGCGCCCGCTATACCGGAGCACTTGCTTGTTCAGATCGCCCTCGGTGGTGGGTCTGCCAAATGCGGGGAGCAGCAGAAAAACAGATTGGTCAGGGACTGGTTGGTCCGGCAGCGCAATCTAGAGATAAACTGCTCTTGTCGCTTGGCGTCAAGAAGCCCAAGATCGCAGCACTATTCGCAAAAACATACGGTCGTCAGGGTTGTGATAAACCGCCAGAATGCGTTGCCTATAAGGATCAAGATTCAAAAAATGAGGGCCGTCTGAAAGAGCGAGTTCCTGCGTTATTAAAGGACACTCTAATAGATGAAGCAGACGCCAATCCACCATTCGGATTTCAGGCACGCCGCCATTTCAAACTTGATGAAACCGAATGAGCGGCTCCTTAACCAAACAACGAGAATACAGTGTAATCTCGAAGATCGAGCTTGAGTTTTTTTCCAGCCTTTCGTCTTGCGCTCACCACTTTAAAGGCGCGGAATTGCCGGGTGATTGGAGTCATACGGTTGCTGCCGCCTTGGCAAACGCAGCCACGTTTCTCAACTCCGGCGGAAATGATCTACTTAATGTCATTGTATGCTTTGATGTAAGTGACTGTCGCCCACGAAATAGAGGGCACTTTGATCGGATGTATTTAGGAACGAGATTGGTCCCGAGCTTTATTCCCAAGGAGCGTCAAGTGACGCATTTTCTAGCTCTCGCCAAAGCCGCCTCGTGTGAGGTGAAGATTCATTTCGACCTCGATTTTGATGTGGACGCCGATGAGCGAAAGCCATCACCACACATCCAGATAGGGGGGAGAGCGTTGAAAACACACAATACGAAACTCGGTGTAACTTGGAACGATGGCTTGGATAAACCGAGGTTGCCAAGCCTTCCGTATTGCACGCCGTTATTGTGGCACGCCGCGTTCCTCGAGTTTCAAGAATGTGCGAGTGTTGCGCGGTTCGTGGGACAAAATTGGTGGAAGAGTCTTGTCAAGAAGGCTGAGATGGCCCTTTGGCAACCGTTTTGCGATGATCTAAAGTCAGCTATGAATCAAGGGAGCGCTATCGAGGCGTTTCATCCCCCGTCAGCAAAGTGATTCCTGTTCTTCGTTGCCCGACACGTTGGAGAATCGTTCTCACGCGAAGCAGTGGCAGATTTTTTGCGAGCTTCGATGAGTTGGAAAGAATAATCTGATCGATCTCTCCAACAATGGTTTCCCAGCCGTCTCTCATGGCCCGCTTTGAAAGTTGGCTCCACTTCCCTGCCAATGCGCCGAGGACGCTGGCAGATGCAGGGACGGACAATCGCGCAGCTTCGGACGGCTCGAGTTTCAGAACACCCGACCCGTATTGCCGTCCTTCAAACTCAGCGGAGAGTTGGCAATAGCTTGAATGAAGTGCCAAGCATATCGCCCGCTGTTTGTCCTGCGTGATACCATCTTTGAAGAAGACGCCATGAATTGTATTCGTGCAGTAACTCTGGGCTGTATTTAGCACCAATCGCGGTGCTGATTTACCCATGTATCGCAGAAATGCGTGTGGCACCTGCCCAAGGGCGGGACACTGCCAGTGGGCGCGTTTCTGCATGGTCTTATTGCTCTTGATCTCATCTTCGGAATATCCAGCCAAGAACGAGAGAAGATTCTTATCGATGCTCTCTGGCTTCGGGCAGAGGAGCAAGTTGCGTGTCTCTTGATCGAAAGGCCCATGTCTAACGACAACTCGACCATGCTCCAATCCATCCCCCAAATCCGCGAATCGGCTCACGACGGGCTTAAAATGTCTGGCATTGAGTTTGGCGGCCTTCCGCTGTTGGTCACTCATCACAAAGAATCGATTGTCACCAGTGACGACTCCAATTCGGATGGTTGCCAGATCACCCAGTCGGGTGAAGTCCCCACTTTCTTCAAGCGCAGCAGCGGCGGCGGCCGCTTCACTTGAAACCAAATGAGGAACCGCGTGGCCATTTAGCTGAGGAAGGCCGGGGCTGTCATTTTGTGCCATTCGAGCCAACGCATTGATGCACTCGGCTGCACTTTGATACTCCACCATCTCAGTCTCCCGGACAGCCGGTGTTCCCGCTCCCTCTAGGAGAAGAATGACCACCCGCTCCTTAGCGCCATCAACCTCAAAGCACCGTTCTCGCAAGCTGACCGCAATGCAGCGTGAAAAGTTTTGAGCCGCCCAACGAAGCATCTGCTTGCCGTAATCCGAGTGTAACAGGGTCTCTGGAAGTATCCATGACATACGTCCCCCTGCTTTGAGGAACTTGAAGGCATGAATGGGGAAGTATGCCCAGAGACTTGCTTTAGCATCAAGCCGATGTCCCTCAGGCAGCGAACGGCGAGCTGCCTCACGGGACGCCATATCCATAGTGTGCAGGCGGACATAGGGTGGGTTTCCAACAACGGCTTCGAACTTGTGTTCCCCAAGTTGTTCCTGACCTAATGCGAGGAAGTTGCCGAGCACGAGCGTTGGCAGGGTGTCGGAGGTGCATCGTGACGTCTCTGACAGAGCCCGAGGATCAATGTCACAAGCCACGATCTGCTTGCCCACTTGAACTCCTCCAAGCTCTCTGAGCCGTGATGCAATGCTTTGAACGATGATTCCACCTCCTGAACTTGGCTCGATGATTCGATCATTTTTTGACCTCACAGCCCAGTCAGCCACCGCTTGGGCAAGAGGCCTTGGCGTGTCGAACCGCCCTAATGATCGGCGCTCTGTTCGGGTCATTGCTATTTCTGTCATTTATTATTGAGGGATGCGAATTTCTGCTGACATCTGTGACTCTGCCAGCCTCAAGAGCGAGACGCAACGAAGTTCACTCATGGCGGTAAAGCAGCAGGAAAACAGGAAGGGGACAGGGGGGTGAACGTTGACAGCCGAAACGCTCACTTCACAACCGCCACCCAGCCGCCCGCAAGCGGCGGAGCGCGGAAGAGAATGGCACCCCCGCCTATGAGCGGTGGCTGAGGGAAGCGCCATTGCAAGGGAGGAAAAAGATTCTCGCAGGCCGATGGAGAGGCCGTGAGGACGGTGAAGAACGTGAGACAGGCAGCCTGCCTGTGGGTGGGGGGACTAGCACAGGCTGGCAGCCTGTTTCACATATGACGTCAGGCTGCGCAGCCGCGAAGCGATCGCGTCACTCCTCGGGGGGGAAGGGCACAGACTGGCAGTCTGTTTCACATATGACGCCAGGATGGCGTCACTCCTTGAGGGGAGAGGGCAGGCTGGCAGTCTGTTTCACATATGACGCCAGGCTGCGCAGCCGCGAAGCGATCGCGTCACTCCTTGAGGGGAGAGGGCAGGCTGGCAGCCTGTTTCACGCGTGACGCCAGGCTGCGCAGCCGCGAAGCGATCGCGTCACTCCTTGAGGGGGGAGCACAGGCTGGGAGCCTGTGTCACGGTGAGGGTCAGCGGCGTTTGGGCGGGGCGGGGGTGCGGGCGGTGAGGAGGTCGCGCACGAGGAGGTTGGGGAATTTACGACTGGGGGTGATGGCGTAGAAGGTCTCTTGGATCTGCGGGAAGCGGTGGCGCTCGACGAGGGTGCCGCTGGCGAGCTCGTCCCTGACGACGACGGGCGGGACGAGGGCGAGGCCCCCGCTCTCGCGGGCCATGAGGCGGAGCATGGCCATGTCGGCGACCTCGGCGGCGATGAGGGGACGGATGCCTTCCTTGTCCAGCAGGAGGTCGAAGGCGGAGCGGATGCTGCTGTCCAGCGTGGGAAGGATGAGGGGGGTGTCGCGCAGGTCGTCGGGAAACTTGAAGGGGCGCTGGCCGCGCTTTTTTTTGCCGACGAGGCTGACGGCCTGCTCGTCGAGGAGGTGGCTGTGCCAGCCGGTTTCGGCGTCGCGGCGCACCGGCATGTTGGAGAGGACGAGGTCGATGGTGTGGGCCTGGAGCTGTGAGAGCAGCTCCCGCAGGCTGCCGGAGTGGATGATGATTTCGACATCGTCACGGCCGATGAGGGGGCGAAGCAGGGACATCTGGAAGTTTCGCGAGAGCGTGGTGACGGCGCCGATGCGCAGCAGCTTGCGGCGCCCGGAGGCGTGGTTCTGCATGATGTCGGCGAGCTCCTCCCCGGTGCGGAAGATGGACTCGGCGTAGTCGAGCGCGATGCGGCCCGCCTCGGTGAGCACGAGGGACTTGTGCTTCCGCTCGAAGAGCGGCTGGCCGAGGGCGTCCTCCAGGCTGCGGAGCTGCACGCTGAGCGCGGACTGGGAGAGTTTAAGGTGCTGCGCGGCGCGGGTGAGGCTGCCTTCGTTGGCGATGGCGCGGAAGTAGCGCAGGTGGTGGTAGTTCAGGAAGGCCATGATCTGACATTTAGCAAAGCGAACGATGAATGCCAAAACATGAATTGGAGCGAATCCGCTTTTCCCGGGATGAATGCGCCGCCCACAGGCGGCAACGCCCACAAAACATCATCCCATGACGAACATCCTCTCCTACATCGCCGCGCACAGCGCCTCCCCCACGGCCCTGGCCGCGCCCCTGATCATCATCTCCCTGGCCTTCCTCCATGGACTTCTGGCCGACGCCCGGACGACGGCGGTCAGCGTCGCCCGCATGGCGAGGGCCATGCTGGCCGCCGCACTGATCGCGGCGGGGATCGTCGCCCTGTCGGGGCCGGCGGAGTTTGTGCTGGCCGCGGCGGGGCCCTTCAAGCTGGGCTTCTACTTTGACGCGCTGTCGGTGATGATGCTGGTGCTGGTGAGTTTCCTGGGGGTGGTGGTGACCCGCTACTCGGTGAACTACCTGCACGGTGATCCCGGGCAGGAGCGCTTTTCGCGCTGGCTGCTGCTCACGCTGGGTGTGGTGAGCGTGCTGGTGGTCTCGCCGAATCTGCTGATGTTCGGTGCGGCCTGGGTGGCCACGAGTCTGTGTCTGCACGAGCTGCTGACCTTTTACCCGGAACGGCCCGGCGCGATGCTGGCGGCGCGGAAGAAATTCATCGTCAGCCGCATCGGGGATGTGTGCCTGCTGGCCGCCATGGCGCTGGTGTGGCGGGTGTTCGGAAGCTGGGACTTCCGGGAAATCTTCGCCGCATCGGCCGCACACCAGGGGGAGTCCTCGATGTCGTGGATCTGCGGCCTGCTGGTGGCGGCGGCGCTGATCAAGTCCGCGCAGTTTCCCTTTCACTCCTGGCTGCCTGACACACTGGAGACGCCGACGCCGGTCTCGGCGCTGATGCACGCGGGCATCATCAATGCGGGCGGCTTTCTGGTGGTGCGCCTCAGCCCGCTGATCACGCAGTCTCCCGGTGCGCTGAATGCACTGGCGCTGGTGGGTGCCTTCACGGCGCTGTTTGCCTCGGTCATCATGATGACGCAGACGAGCATCAAAAAATCGCTGGCGTGGTCCACGGTGGCGCAGATGGGCTTCATGATGCTGCAGTGCGGGCTGGGCGCCTTTGCGCTGGCGATGCTGCACATCGTGGCGCACTCGCTCTACAAGGCGCATGCCTTTCTCAGCAGCGGCAGCATCGTAAACATCGCGAAGTCCGCCTGGGTGCCGACGGGGAGGACATCCGCGCATCCGGTGGTGGTGCTGGCCTCGATGCTCGTGGCGGTGGCCGTGGGCTGCGGGATGGGGGCGCTTTTCGGCCTGCGCATCGATTCTGATCCGGGGCAGATGCTTCTCATCGCGGTCTTCGTGATGGCGCTGGCCTACATGCTGTGGACGCTGTGGAGCAGCAGCATGCGGCTGCGCTTGTTCGGCTGGGGGCTGCTCGTCGCGGCGGCGGCCACGGCGGTCTGCCTGGCGCTGCACAGCGGATTCGAACACCTTCTGGCCGGAGTGCTGCCGGAGTATGCGCCGGAGCGCAGCGCCCTGGAGTATGCGGTGATGGCCTTCGTGGGCCTGCTCTTCCTCGGCGTGCTGGTCTTCCAGTCGCAACTGCCCGTGTGGTCGGCGCGTCCGCTCTTTGCCAGGTTCTACGTCCACGCCAGCAACGGCTTCTACCTGGGCACCCTGTTTGGCCGCTATGTCCAGAAACGCAACGCCTGAACCCATCCGCCTCATTTCAAACACCTCTCCTTCTTACATCATGACCTCTACCCTCGCACCACTGACCACCACCTCCCACAAGCCGAACTGGACCCACGCGGCACGCCTCGCCTGCCTGCGGATTCCGCCGCTCTGGCCGTTGAACAGCTTCGTCGCCGTGAATCCCTTCGTCGGCCTCGTCGGCAAGCCCTTTGCCGAGGTCTGCGACCTCATGCGGCGCGTCAGCCATGAGGGCATGCTGATGTCCGTCGATTACTTCAGGGAGCAGTTGAAGATCGGCCGGATCACCTGTCCGGACCTCTCCGCCGCCATCTCGCAGGCATGTGCGAACACCTCTCCCGCCGAACTCCTCCAGTGGGTGAAGGCCCCCTCGGGATTCTGTGAGGGCAAGGTGCTATCCGTCGCCGACATCGTGAGCGGGGAGCATCCCGCCGGCTGGCCGTCCGTGGTCACGGAGGAAATTTCCAAGTGGTGCGCGTCCTACTTCGACGAATCGCAGTCGGCATGGCGGATGCCGTGGAAGAAGCTGCCGCTCTTCGCCGCGTGGAGGCAGGCCGCCATGATCGACGCCACTCCGGAACTGCTCGGACTGGAAGGCTTCCGCTCCCTGGTGGCAGATCTGCCGGAGACCTCCGCGGAGGCCCTCCCTCTCCTGATTGAAACCCTGGGCATGAACGAGGCGGGCGCCTGCGACTATCTGCACCGGCTGCTCATGACGCTGCCCGGCTGGAGCAGCTACGTGCAGTTCCGCGTGCGGGACAAGGCCATGCACGGCACCCGCGACGAATCCCTGCACGACCTGCTGGCCGTGCGGCTGGTCTTTGAAGTCGCGCTGCTGAAGAAATACGACGGCGCCGGGCTGCGGGAAAAGCTTGGCGGTGCCGCCGCCGGTGAAGGGGAGTCCGACTCTGCGGGCATGCGGAATCTGCTGCTCTGGCACTCCGCGCTCGAGATCGGCTTTCAGCGCGAACTTTGCGGCAAGCTCGTCTCCGCCGCCGGTGCGAGGAAGATCGGCAGGGCGCGGCCGGCGCTGCAGGCGGTGTTCTGCATCGACGTGCGGTCCGAGGTCATGCGGCGCTCGCTGGAATCCGTCGGCGAAGGCATCGAGACGCTCGGGTTTGCCGGGTTCTTCGGCATGCCCATCGAGCATGTCCCCTTCGGTCAGCGGAAGGGAACCTCGCAGGTGCCGGTGCTCTTCAGCCCGAAGTATCGGGTGCGCGAGCACCTGCCGCAGGCCACGCCCGTGCAGGAGAAGAACAGGCTGCGGGCCATGCAACTGGGCAGGAGGCTGAACCACTCCTGGAGCGCCTTCCGGACCTCCGCGGTGAGCTGCTTCAGCTTTGTCGAGACTGCCGGAGTCGGCTTCGCATGGAAGCTGGTGAAGGACGGCTTCCAGCTCGATCGGAAGGCCGAGGCTCACACCTGCAACTCCTGCACAGCGCCGAACCTCCACCAGCACAAGAGGCACGGTCATGATCTGCTCGACGAGACGCTGCCCGATGCCGGCATCCCGCCGGAGGACCAACTCCAGCTCGCACTCGGCGCCTTAAAGAACATGGGCCTGACCTCGAACTTCGCGCCGCTCGTGATGATCTGCGGCCACGGCAGCAACACCACGAACAATCCTTATGCCGCCGGTCTCGACTGCGGCGCCTGCGGAGGTCACGCGGGAGATTCGAACGCAAAGGTGGCCGCCGCCATCCTCAACCAGCCCGCGATCCGTGCCGGTCTGGAAGGTCATGGCATCCACATCCCGGGGGACACGCACTTCATCGCCGCGCTGCATGACACCACCACGGATCAGATCACCCTCTTTGACACCCGGAACGTCCCCGCCACTCATCGCGGGGAGCTGAAGACGGTGCAGGGGTGGCTCCAGACCGCCACGCAGCACACGCGGGCGCAGCGGGCCGTATCCCTCGGCCTGGGCGGAGCCTCAGGGCGCGAGCTCGCGGCGGGCGTCATCCAGAAAAGTCTCGACTGGTCCGAGGTGCGGCCCGAGTGGGGACTCGCCGGCAACGCGGCCTTCATCGCCGCGCCGCGGGAACGGACGCGGGGGCTGAACCTCGGAGGCCGGGTGTTTTTGCACAACTACAACCATGCCGCCGACACGGAGAAGTCCACGCTCGAACTGATCATGACCGCGCCCATGGTCGTGGCGAACTGGATCAACATGCAATACTACGCCAGCACGGTGAACAACCGGCTCTGGGGCAGTGGCAACAAGGTCACCCACAACGTGGTGGGCGTCTTCGGCATCCAGCAGGGCAACGGCGGGGACCTGCAGGCGGGCCTGCCGCTGCAAAGCGTGCATGATGGTGAGAAGTGGATGCACGAGCCGGTGAGGCTCAGTGTCTTCATCGAGGCGAACCGCGCCGACATCGACGCCGTGATCGCCAAGCACGAAAGCGTCAGCCAGCTCGTGAACAACGGCTGGGTCCACCTCTTCGCCATCGAGGACGAGGGTCACACCATCCAACGCCACATCGCGGGCGGCGGATGGGAACCCGCGACTGTCTGAGGCGGGGAAACGCGGCTGCCTGGGACGTCCTTCGTCACAGGCAGCCGCCGGGAAGGGGACTCCACGTCTTCATTTTCGCCTGTTTGCCCGCGAGAAATGGCGTGCCTGCCCCGGTGATGTATTTCGTCGAGGAGCGCGAGAAGGCGTTTCTTGCGAAGCAGGAAAGGCAAAAAGCTCGCGAGTGGCGTTTGCCCCGCACTCGGCACTCGCCACTCTGCAGCGCACATGCCGGATATCGTCCTCGCCACGCTCAACGCGAAGTACATTCACGCCTCCTTCGGGCTTCGCTGCCTCATGGCGAACCTCGGCGATCTGCGTGAGCGCAGCTGCATGTGCGAGTTTGTCATTCATCAGCAGCCGCTGGAGATCGTGGAGGCCGTTCTCTCCAGGCAACCGCGCATCGTCGGCTTCGGCGTGTACATTTGGAATGTCGAGCAGACGACCGCCGTGGTCGCGCTGCTCAAACGGATTCGTCCCGAGTTGATCATCATTCTCGGCGGCCCCGAAGTTTCGTATGAGACGGAAGGGCAGGGGATCGTCGCGCTGGCGGACCACGTCATCACCGGAGAGGCGGATGTGAAGTTTGCCGAAGTGTGCCGGTCGCTTCTCGGCGGCGACGCCCCGCAGGACAGGATCATTGCGGCGGAGCTGCCGGCTCTGCCCGCGCTGGCGTCACCCTACGATTTCTACACGGAAGAGGATCTGACGCAGCGCGTCGTTTATGTCGAAGCCTCGCGGGGCTGCCCCTTCACCTGCGAGTTCTGCCTGTCGTCGCTGGACCTGCCGGTGCGGGCGTTTCCGCTCGACGGGTTTCTCGAATCAATGCAGCGCCTGCTCGATCGCGGCGCCACGCAGTTCAAGTTTGTGGACCGCACCTTCAATCTGCACCTGCCGACGAGCACCGGCATCCTGCAGTTCTTCCTGGACCGCTGGCGCGAGGGCCTGTTTCTGCATTTTGAAATGATTCCGGACCGGCTGCCGGAGCAATTGCGCTCCTTGATCCGCCAGTTTCCCGCAGGCGCGGTGCAGTTCGAGGTGGGGATTCAGACCTTCGATGACGCCACGTCCAAGAACATCAGCCGCAGGCAGAATCTCGAACGCCTGGAGGAGAATTTCCGCTTCCTGCGCGAGGAAACAGGCGTCCACATCCACGCCGATCTCATCGTCGGCCTGCCGGGTGAGGGGATCGGGAGCTTCGGGCGCGGCTTTGACCGTCTCGTCCGCCTGGGGCCTCAGGAGATCCAAGTCGGCATCCTGAAGCGACTGCGCGGCACGCCCATCGTCCGCCACGACGCCGAGCACGGCATGCTCTACGCCCCGCATCCGCCCTACGAGATTCTACAGACCCACGACATCTCCTTTGCCGACATGCAGCGCATGCGCCGCTTTGCCCGCTACTGGGATCTGGTGGCCAACAGCGGTCACTTCACGGCAACTTTACGCCTCCTGTGGCGGGAGGCGGGATCGCCCTTCGACGAATTCCTCCGCTTCAGCGACTGGCTGCACGCCAGACTCGGACGCACGCATCAGATCGCCCTCCACGTCATTGCTCAGTGCCTGTTTGAATTCCTCGCTGAAGAAACCGCCATGGATGGCGCTCTCGTCCAAAAGACTCTCGAAGCCGACTGGCACCGCACGCCCGGTCGCGGAGCGCTGAACCTGCACGGACTCGCCGGTGCCGCCAAAGGTCCAGCCAGACGTGCCGCGCAGCGTCAGGCCCGCCACTCTCAAACGCCGGAGGGCTTCGTTGCAGGCAAACCTCATGGCGGCAGCTTCATGACGGCCAACTGAACTTCCACTCCCCATAATCAATCGGCACCGACACCTAGCATGTGGTGCTGTCTCAGTTTGAAATTGTGAATAAAAAAAGCCGCCCGATCTTCTGATCG
>CAYVQY010000019.1:0-6057 GCA_964452755.1 uncultured Prosthecobacter sp.
AGCACACGCAAGCCCAAGGAGGATTTCAGCCAGGCGGCATTTCGCATCGTTCAAGTCCAGTCCCCACTGAATCGAGTGATGCCAGCGGCGCTCCCAAACAGGCAGGCAATGGTGCCACCGCCCCCAATTCGAAGGGAAGGGCGAAGCCTCCTGTACAGCAAACAAGTCGCTGATTCGTTAAAAGTAGCCTCAGAAGAAGCGAAGCGAGGTCTTTTCACCTCAAAATAAGCCATACTGACATTGAATTCATAATGACATATAATGCTTGACCGTTGACGCGGACGGCTGGCGCTGGCGGCTTGAGATCGACGGCTGGCATCTGCCGCTCTTCAGGCGCTGTTTCACCCCCTTCCGTCCAGGCTATCCCGACCGCTGGCAGCGTCTGGAGAGATCCGCCGTGCTCTACTGCGGCATCCAGGAGCATCGCTCAGGCGCGAGCTTCTTCGGCACCGTCCAGCCCGGGCTCCAGGAAAGCGGTCGCGTCACACTCTGGCTCGTTCGGGGACGGTGACCTACTTCTTCCAGCACACGCTGCACTTGCCCTTGTCCACCGCGCAATGCTTGCACTGCGAACAGTCCGTGCAATGCCGGCACACCTCCGCATAGGGTTCACACGGCCCCACCGGCTTCTTCGGAACCGCCAGCAGCAGCACCGCGCCAGAGAGCATCGCACACAGCAGAGACTTCATGCCTGCATTCTCACGTTGCAAGCACCCTGCTTGCAAGCCCGGAATGCAAGCACAGGCTCAACCAGTAGCCTGCAGGGGTGCCATCATCGGCATTACCTTCGCGCCCTCCGTATATTTCCGTTCGACCATCCTCGTCGTCCGGTGGCCACCGCCAGCGGCTGCTGCCTCCACACCGTGCTCATTACGCCACTGCTGCAGTCTCCCATGCCGCTTCAGGTAGCTCTTCAGCGTGCCCTTCACACCATGCTTCGTCAGCCAGGCGTTGTAGGCCCGCCAGATCTCATCCCCCTCCGTTTTATGCCTTGCACCCAGCAGGCTGTCCGCCGTGCGCACCGCGCACAGGGCTGCCGCCGCCGCCGCATCCACAGGTACTCTCACCGGCACACCACCCTTCGCCGCCGGCAGCGTGATGATCCCGGAATCATCCGGCATCACCGTCAGCGCATCCCCCTTCAGCGCCTTGATCGTCACCGGTCGGGCACCCGTCCAGCTCACAATAACCTCCCAGGCCCACACCTTAGGCTCCTCAGTTTGCAGGCGTTCAGCATCCCTTTGCAGCCGCTCCACCGATTCCGCGTCCATTCCCCGGTGGCCCTCCGGTGCCCGCAGATCCACGCTGAACTGTAAAAACTCACTCAACACCGGCAGCTCCAAACCCACCAGATACTCCCGGTTGTTTGCAAACACCGCCTTCGCGCACCGCAGGTAGGTCTTGATGGTCGTATTGCACTCCATCTCCGTTGTCTTATCCACGCCGGGAAAAACGCCCTTCGCCAGCACCTTCAAAATCTCCTCGTGATCAGCCATCTCCTCAACCCGCGGCCAGGCGGTGTCTTCCGGCAGCCTGTTCGCCGCCAGATCCCGCCGCAGACACGACCAACCCTCAGCAGGCGTCCCGCCCTTCCGCGCCCAGCCCCGCCGCCAGTGTTCTTGCCGCATGCGCACCCAGCCCAGCAGATTCGCACGCGAGAAAACCCCCTCAGAAACCTCAATCGCATCCTCTTCTCGGCCAGTGATCTCACACGCGATCGACCGCAAACGCTGCCAGTTTTTCACGTAATCGCTCTTTCCTGGCGGCACATTCGCCAGATACACCCGTCCCAGCTCCGCCAGCATCACAGACTTGGGCGGGCGCACCATCGCCCAATATTCATCCAACTTGCCAGCTCTCGCCGCCGCCAGTTCGGAGGCCATCCGCGTCTCCGCCCACAACTTCACCGCCCGCAAACCATCCGCCACAGGATAGCATGGCCCCGCCGTCTCCTCCCAGGTTTTGCCCGCCACATGAAAGCGTACCTGCCAGTTTCGTTTGTGCTTTGGACCCCGAGCGCCGGGCCGCTCTGGCTTCTTGAGCGCATAAAACCGTGCGGTGCCGTAGGCGCAAATCAGTTCGTTTGGAGCGGCGGAGCGTCGTGTCTTCATAGATGGAACACGAAACAGAACACGAAATTGACCGTGAAAGCAACAGAAAACGCAAGAATGGAAAATGAGCGGTGGAGTGGGCGGACGCCAAAGCAGGTGTGCAAAAAGCCCTGTTTGCGTAGGAGAACGGTCATTTTGACCGCCAAACCACTCATAATGAGTGGTGGCTCGGGACGGGATCGAACCGCCGACACGGGGATTTTCAATCCCCTGCTCTACCGACTGAGCTACCGAGCCTCTGATTGGAGGGCCGCTATAGGAGCAAGCATCAAACCTGACGCAACGGGTTTTTCATGTCGTGTTCAGATAGATTTGTGTTCCTCTCTTTTCCCCAGTGAGACCGCCGTGAGAAGCCATCCGATCATGAGGCTGAGGCCGCCCAGCGGTGTGACGGCGCCGAGGGTTTTGACGCCGGTGAAGGCGAGGAGGTAGAGAGAACCGCTGAAGAGCGTGACGCCGAGGAGAATCATGCGCCACGCCCATCGCGACGGGCCCTGCGGTGGAGGGGGCAGGACGGCGAGGAGCAGCAGGATGACGGCGTGCGGCAGATGGTACTGCACGGCGGTCTCCCAGTGGGAATGCTCTCCTGCGGCTTTGAGCTTTTCATGCAGCGGTCCGTGGGCGCCCATGGCACCGAGCAGGATGGCGAGAAAGCCCGTGAAGGCGGAGATTCGGACGCGGAGGATGTCGGGCTGCATGGTGGCGATGTTTTAGCGCGGCAAGGGCGAAAATCCACCGCTCGATGATGCGCGGCGCGGGAGGTCTCAAGCGTCTCACCACCCTTGGCGGGCTTCGGCGATGAATTGCGCGACCATGGCGAGATCTTTGACCCCGGGCTGTGTTTCGACGCCGCTGGCGACATCGACGGCGACCGGCTGTGTCTGCTGGACCGCCTCGCGCACGTTGCGGGGCTGCAGGCCGCCGGAGAGGAGGATGAGTTTTTCGGGAAACATTTCGCGGGCTCGGACGGCCAGCTCCCATGGGAAGGCATGGCCGCCGCCGCCGTAGGTTCCGGGATTGTAGGCGTCGAGCAGGATGGCGGTGCAGGGGAACTGGCCAATCTGCGCGAGGGATGCGGCGTCGCGGACCTGCAGGGCTTTGATCACGTTCACGCCGCGGTTCATGAGGCGTTCGACGTCTCCGGGTGTTTCGTCACCGTGGAGTTGGAGGGCTTGAAACAAGCCGCTGGCTTCGGCGGCTTTGAGGAGACGGTCTTCGGCATTCACCAGCACGGCGACGAATGCGTGGCGGGTCGCCACATCCCGCAGGGTTTCCTCGGCGGTGGCGAGCGGCATGTGGCGCTTGGATTTTTCCCAAAGGTTGATGCCCACCGCGTCCGCCCCGAGGGCGAAGATTTCTGCGGCCTGTTCCGGGCGTGTGATGCCGCAGATCTTCACACTGCGGCGGGTGGCGTCAGGAAACATGGGGGGGAAAGGTGGTGTGCGTGCGCTCGGGGAGCAGTTTGGCGGTCAGGGAAAGCAGGATGTCGAGCTTCGGCGGCAGCGGCATGCTGCCGCGCATGCGCACATCGCGCTGCAGGCCCTGAAGCCGCATGGCGTCGGCGGTACCGACGAGGAAAATGACCGGCGGGGCGGCATGGGCTGCGGCATGGACGAGCGGGTAGGCGGTGCTCAGCAGCCGGTCAAGGAGGTCGCCCCGCATGTCCGGGAGCGGCAGGGAAAATAGAAACAGGGTGTACTCGCGGCGGAGGGCCATTTCGAAGGCGCGTTCGGCGGAGGGCGCGTCATCGACCTCGCAAACGCGAAAGGCCGTCAGTGCCTCGCGAATGACCCTGCGGAAGGGCAGGCTCTCCTCGGCGAGCAGGACCCGGGGGATTTCAGGGGTGGTCGGGTCGCTCGTCATGAAGCGTTTCAGCTCTCAGGATGCACGAGGACGGCCATCACTCCCTCACCGGGGATCCAGCCCACGACTTCGGCGCTCTTGAGGGGCCTGGATGAGGCACCCATGCCTTTGCGGACCGTTTCGAGGACTTTTTTCTGGGTGTCCGCCGTCACGGTGGTTCCGAAGAGTCCGGCGAGGTCGGTCAAAACGGGGGCGGGTGCGCTCACGTCTCCCATGGTGGTGACCGGAGTGCGGGACTGACCGCAGGCGATGATGGCCTCGCGGATCGCTTCAGGCGTCATGTCGCCGGACACGACGACGAGGCGGCGGAGGCGGGTTTCCGCCGTGGGGGATTGGGTGATCGAGGGCGATGGCACCGCCGCTACCGTTGTCACGGGCGGCTTGATCGACTTGGTGGGCTTGAGGAAGACTCCCCGACTCGTGCTTTGAAAATGGGTCGCCGGTTCCAGCGCACGGGGCAGGACGGGCTCTTCGGCACAGAGCAGGCCCAACAGACAGAGATTCAAGATGGCGGCGAGAGCGGGAAATTTCACGGAAGGCGTGGTTTTTATCATGATGCCCGAAAACTGACAATGATAAAGATGGCGGGCATTTCACGCACCCGTTGCCTCAAGGGCCGCAAAGAAGGCGCAAAGCGGGCATGACGCGCCATTCCTGTTGGCAGGCGTCCCGGTGGGCTGCTAGCATCCCGGCATGAAACGCAACCGTCTTGGCCGCACCGGCATCGTCGTCACGGATATCTGCATGGGAACGATGACCTTTGGCCTGCAGGCCGATGAGAAGACGTCGTTTGCGATCATGGACCGGGCGATCGACGCGGGGATCGACTTTTTTGACACGGCGGAAATGTATCCCGTGCCGCCGAGTGCGGAGCTTTTCGGCGTCACCGAACAGATCGTGGGCAAGTGGCTGAAGGGCCGCACGCGGGGGGAGATCATCGTCGCCAGCAAGGTGACGGGCCCCGGGCACGGGTGGTTTCGCCCGCCGATCCGCGGCGGTTTCACGGCGCTGGACCGGCGGCAGATCTTCCAGGCCTGCGAGGACAGCCTGCGGCGGCTGCAGACGGACTACATCGACCTGTATCAGACGCACTGGCCGGATCACGGGATGGAGCAGGAGGAGACGCTCACCGCTTTGACGATGCTGATCGAGCAGGGGAAAATCCGCGCGTGGGGCAGCAGCAACGAGACCTGCTGGGGCGTGATGAAGAACCTGTGGGAGGCGGAGAAGCACGGGCTGGCGCGCATGGCGTCGGTGCAGAACAACTTTTCGCTCATCAACCGCCGCTGCGAAAACGAGCTCGCGCAGGTGTGCCGGAAGGAAAACGTGAGTCTGCTGCCCTACTCGCCGCTCGGAGGCGGCGTGCTGTGCGGCAAGTACAATGGAGGCGCCCTGCCGAAGGGGGCGCGTTTCACGGACTACATCCAAAACGGCGGACCGCGGCAGAAGAAGATGGCCGCACGCTTTGTGAACGAGCGCAGCCTGGAGACGACGGCACGGCTGCAGGTGATTGCCGCCGACCTCGGTGTGAGTGTGACGGCGCTGGCGCTGGCCTGGAGCAGGCAGCATGATTTTGTGGCTTCGACCATCGTCGGAGCGACGACGGTGGCGCAACTGGAGGAAAGCCTCGCTGCCGCTGATCTGGTGCTCGACGCGGAGACGCTGGCGCGCATCGACGAGATCGACACGGAGATTCCGAATCCGATGACGGAGGACGGATTGAGGCGCTTGTAGCGGCGTTTGAGCGTCCAAATTGGGCGGGTGGGGCGCACAGAATCGGCTTGTCTATTTTGGCGGCGCCAGTCATGATACGAGAAATCGATCCTAGAACGCCATGAATCCGCCGCCGCCAGGAACCCCGCCTTCGAACACGCCGCAGCCCGATCCGGGAGCCACGCAGCCGCTGCCACAGGGGTATGTGACGCCGCCGGGCTATCCGCCGCAGATGCCCGGCTATCCGCAGGGCTACCCGCCCGGCTATGCCCCGCCTCCCGGTTATCCGCCGCAGATGCCGGCGGGTTACCCGCCGGGTTACGCGCCACCGCCCGGCTACGGTCCTCCTCCGGGGTATCCGGCGCAGATG
>CAYVQY010000020.1:0-4545 GCA_964452755.1 uncultured Prosthecobacter sp.
ATTTTGCCACATTTGATCCTTCCAAGCTGAGACACTTTCTCAGAACACTTCTGGCTGCCTGCCTGTGGGCGGGGGGGACTAGCATAGGCTGGCAGTCTGTTTCACGATGGGGAGGAGCACAGACTGGCAGTCTGTTTCACGCATGACGCCAAGCTGCGCAGCCGCGAAGCGATCGCGTCACTCCTTGGGGGAAGGGGGATGAACACAGGCTGGCAGTCTGTTTCACACATGACGCCAGGCTGCGCAGCCGCGAAGCGATCGCGTCACTCCTTGGGGGGCGACGATGCGCAGGCTCAGGGCTGGAGATGCCGCACGAGGAACTCCATGCGCAGGCGGGAGCCGTAGGGCGTCTCGGCCGCGCCGTGGCCGGTGCCGATGATGGGCATGAAGTCGAACTGTTTGCCGGCCTTCTGCAACGCGCCGACGACCTGGGTGGTGCTGGCGGGATCGACGTTGGTGTCGAGTTCGCCGACGATGAGCAGGAGCCGTCCTTCAAGCTTGTGGGCGTCCTCGAAGTTGGAGCTGCGCGGGTAGCTTTCGTCGAGGGGCCAGCCCATCCACTGCTCGTTCCACCAGATTTTGTCCATGCGGTTGTCATGGCAGCCGCAGTCGGCGACGGCGACGTGGTAGAAGTCGTGGTGGTCGAGCAGGGCGCGCATGGCGTTCTGACCGCCGGCGCTGCCGCCGTAGATGCCGACGCGGGTGAGATCCATCCAGGGACGTGCCTCGGCGGCGGCGGTGATCCAGAGCTTGCGATCCGGGAAGCCGGCGTCCTTGAGGTTCTTCCAGCACAGGTCGTGGAAGGCCTTGCCGCGATGGTTGGTGCCCATGCCGTCCATCTGCACGACGATGAAGCCGAGCTCGGCGATGGTGTGATGGCCGAGAAGGCGGCCGAAGTCCTTCGGTGCGAAGGCGCCGTGCGGCCCGGCGTAGATGTTTTCGACGACGGGGTACTTTTTCGCGGGGTCGAAGCGGGATGGCTTGATGATGACGCCGTGGATGTCGGTTTTGCCATCGCGGCCTTTGGCAACGAAGCGCTCCGGCAGGGTCCAACCGGCGGCGAGGAGGGCGGAGGCGTCGGCCTTTTCCAATGTGCAGACGAGGCTGCCATCGCCGCTGCGGCGAAGCTCATGCACGGGGGGATGATCGGCACGCGACCAGGAGTCGATGAAGCAGTCGCGCTGCGGTGAGAATTCGACGCGGTGATTGCCATCGCCTTCGGTGAGCCGGGTGAAGCCGCTGCCGTCGAGCTTCACGCGGCAGAGGTGCTGCTGATAGGGGTCCTCGCCTTTTCGCAATCCACTGGCGAGGAACCAGACCTCGCGCTTTGTCTCATCGACGTGGAGCACCTCGCGCACGGGCCATGCGCCCTTTGTGATCGGGTGCTTCGGCTGGCCGGTTTTGGCGTCGTAGAGCCAGAGGTGGCACCAGCCGTCGCGCTCGCTCATCCAGATGAGTTCGCGGGTGTCGTGCAGCCAGTGACGCCAGCTTTTTCCGGAGTAGTGAATGAAGGTCTTGGATGTTTCCTCGACGACGACGCGGACGGCTCCGGTCTGCGCATGGACGGCGAGGATGCGGTAGAGCTGATGGCCGCGCTGGTTGTAGTCGAAGTGGAACTCGCTGCTGTCGGGCGACCAGGTGACGGTGAAGAACTCGGCGTTGAGAAACGGGGTGGGGAAGAGGTCGGACTTCACGCGGGTCCATTCGCAGCCGGTGTCGCTGACGCGAAAGATGACGGGGAAGGGCTTCGGCATGGGGTCGCCGGGCTTGGCATACTGAAACTCGCGCAGCCGCGGCTGAAGCTGGTCTTTGGGCGTGGATTCGATGAAGCCGACCTGGCGAACAGGAAGCGGCGGGGCGCAGTTGAGGACGAAGGCGCGGGAGTCCGGGGACCAGACGGCTTTGCCGCGAAAGGGCATGGCGGTGGCGAAATCGACCTTGATGCGCACGAGCCGGCCGGACTTCTCGTGATGCAGGAGGACGAATTCCTTTTCGAACATGGCCGACCATTGGCCGTCCGGTGATTTCACACCTCGCCCGGACTTCTTGGGCTCTTTGGGGGCAGGGGAGATGCCTTTTCCGTCGATGACCAGCGACTGGATCGTCGGGCCAGCCTCGACGACGGCGAGATGCTCGCCGGTGCGACTGGTGATGAGCCAGACATGGCCGTCAAAGGTGTGCTGCTGGCGTGTGCTGCCGGCGCGGATGCGTCCGTAGCTGACGTGCTCGCCCTGTTGATTGATCCAGAAGAGGTCCAGATCCTCATCGAGCTGGTTGATGAACTTCAGCCCTGATTCTTCACCGGTGCGCCTTGTGGGACGGAGTTCGATTTTGGCTGTGGAGGACTTGAGAGGCTGCTTTTCCGGCAGTCCGAGTTCTTTGAGCGTGGGTGCGGTTTTGCGCGAGCCGGTGGCGGTGTCGATGAGCACGAACTCGTGCGACTTCGGTCCTGTCTGCACGCGATACCAGAGGGCTTCTCCATTCGGCTGCCAGTTGGCCTTGATGCGGTCACGGAAGACGAGGTTCTCCGTGCGCTGCGGCAGGCTGAGGGCGAGGTCGAAGTCGGCTGCGTGGGTGGACGAAGTGGCGATGGCGAGGATGAGAAGGCTTTTCATGCGATGCCAAGCTGGAACGGATCTGCGGGATCGAGAATGAGGGTGGTTTCGGCGGTGATGAAGGCCCGGCCGGTGATGGTGGGGATGATGCCATCGGCGGCGCTTTCATAGCGGCCTTCAAATACGCTGCCGATGATGCTTTCCTGCCGCCAGACCTCGCCGGGGGCGAGTCGACCGTCGGCGGCGAGGCAGGCGAGCTCTGCGCTGGTGCCGGTGCCGCAGGGAGAGCGGTCGTATTCGCCACCGGGGCAGAGGACGAAGCTGCGGCCGTGATTGGCCGGATCGTGTGGCGGGCCGAGCAGCTCGATGTGATCGACTTCGGGGAAGCCTGCGGCATGCACGGTCTCGCGGATGGCGAGCGCTGCCTGCGTCAGTCGGGGGATGTTTTCGCTGGTGAGTTCGAGGCCGTGATCGGAGACGAGGAAGAACCAGTTCCCGCCATAGGCGACGTCCCCGGTCACGCCGCCTGCCTTGATGTCCTTCGCTTTACGGCGGGAGGCGACGTTGCGGATGCTGACGCGATCATCATCATGCAGCGTGGCAGTGACAATGCCGACGGGCGTCTCGATGCGGTGCTCGCCGGGGGTGATTCGCCCGAGGTACTTCAGTGTGGCGATGAGGCCGATCATGCCGTGACCGCACATGCCAAGCCGGGCGACGTTGTTGAAAAAGACGACGCCTGCAATGCAGGAGGGCTCCCGAGGTTCAACGAGCAGGGCGCCGACGATGACCTCGTGGCCGCGAGGCTCGCAGATGATGGCGCGTCGGTAGGTTTCGAGCTCGGACTCGCTCACCCCGCCAAGCACCACACGCGTCGGCTCTCCGCCGGTGTGGGAGTCGATGATGGGAATGCGTTTCAACGCTGCAGGGATGCAGAGCCCCATGCGGGAGTCTTGGCTGATTCCGGCGGGGGCGGCCTGAAAATGAGCAATGTGCCAGGCTCACGGAATGGAGCGCACGACTTCGTCGAGCAACTTGGGGTCCATCTCAGTGAGGTGGGAGCGCTCTGGAAAGCGGCCTTCTTGAACATCGGCGATGTATTCGCCGAAGGCCGCGATGCGTTCGTTTTGCAGGCGGCGCTTTTCTTCGGCGAAGTTGCGATAGGACTTGGCGTGGCGTGGAATGCGCTCGTCGTAATCGCCGAGAATGTCGCAGGAGAAGAGAAACTGCGTGTCGCAGCCGGTGCCCGAGCCGAGGGACATGAGCAGCATGGTGGTCTGCTTGCAGAGCCAGGTGGCGAGATTGTGCGGCACGATCTCGATCTCTGCGGCGTATGCGCCCGCGTTTTCGAGATCCTTCATCTTGCCGTAGAGCGCCCTCGCTTCATCCACGGTCTTGCCGATGCTGCGGTAGCCGGTCCAGGTGACATGGCGCGGCACCATGCCTATGTGCCCAACGACGGGAATGCCCTCGCGGGCCATGGCTTCGATGAGAAACGGGCTGCCGGAGCAATAGACGGAGCTGGCACCCATTTCGAGAGCGCGAAAACCGGTACGAATGGCCTCCTCCTGTGTCGCCATGCCATGGGGCGTGGAGCCGGAAAGGAAAGCGGCGGGTGCGGCGGCAACGAGCAGCGGCAGCCGCGCCTGCGCCTCCGGGGAATCAAAGCTGCAACTCATGAGGTCGATGCCTGCGGCCTCGGCGGCGGCGGCCTCCTCCGGCGACTTCACATGGATGTGGGTAAGGCAGCGCTGGCCTTTGAGCTTACGGAGATCGTGAACGGTGTACTTTTTGCGGGGGCGGACCATGCATTCTGTTTATCGGAAAGCGTCACGAAGCGCAATCATCGTTGTAGGCTTGCCGCCCCAGTCTCCGCCAAGAAGGGCCGCCCGACCGAAGGAATTCGAACGGCAGTGTTAAAAACTTTAAAATGGAGGTTGCAGGGATTCGGAGATGTACTACTCTCGTCGCCCGCCAGCGGAAAACGGCG
>CAYVQY010000021.1:0-2640 GCA_964452755.1 uncultured Prosthecobacter sp.
TTCGTGACGGGCTGATAGCCGGAGAGAGAGGCTCCCCGGCGTCCGTCATGGAGCAACTGACATGGCCACTGCCGTTCAGAAGATCACCCTGTCGTCCTCGCGCGACATTCCGTTCAACAAGCTGGTTCTGAGCCAGTCCAACGTCCGGCGCGTCAAAGCCGGTGTCTCGGTCGATGAGCTGGCCGAGTCCATTGCCCGTCGCGGCCTGATCCAGTCGCTGCATGTCCGCCCGGTGCTGAATGACGATGGCGTGGAGACCGGCATGTTCGAGGTGCCCGCCGGCGGCCGTCGCTTCCGAGCGCTGGAACTGTTGGTCAAGCAAAAGCGCCTCGCCAAGGTCGCGCCGGTGCCCTGCGTGGTGTCGGAAGCGACCGGAGATGTGCTGATCGACGAGGTATCGCTGGCCGAAAACATCGAGCGTGCCCCGTTGCATCCGCTCGATCAGTTCCGCGCCTTCCAGACCATGCGCGAGAAAGGCATGACCGAAGAAGCCATCGCTGCCGCCTTCTTCGTGGATGCCAAGGTGGTGAAACAGCGCCTGCGCCTCGCATCTGTTTCGCCCACGCTGCTCGAGACTTACGCCGAGGATGGCATGACGCTCGAACAGCTCATGGCCTTTACCGTCAGCTCTGACCATGCCCGCCAGGAACAGGTCTGGGAGGCGATCAAGGACGGCTGGCAGAAAGAGCCCTATACCATCCGCCGCTTGCTGACCGAGACCACGGTGCGGGCGTCGGACAAGCGGGCAGTGTTTGTCGGCATTGACGCCTATGAGGAAGCCGGTGGCTGCGTCCTGCGCGATCTCTTCCAGCAGGACGATGGCGGTTGGCTTCAGGACCCGGTGCTGCTCGACCGGCTGGTGGGCGAAAAGCTGAAGGCGGAAGCGGAAACCATCGCCGCCGAGGGCTGGAAGTGGATCGAGGTCGCCATGACCTTCCCCTACGGCCACGATCATGGGTTGCGGCAGCTTGTCGGCACCGCGGTCGATCTGACGGAGGAGGAGCGCGCCACCCGCGAGGCGCTGCGCGACGAATATGACCGGCTCGAAGCCGAATATGCCGAGGCCGACGAACTGCCCGACGAGATCGACACCCGTCTGGGCGAGATCGAGCAGGCGCTGGAGGCTTTCGAGCGCCGTCCGATGACCTTCGATCCGGATCAGATCGGTAAGGCGGGCGTTTTCGTCAGCATTGATGCCGATGGCACCGTGCTGGTCGAGCGCGGCTATGTTCGCCCCGAGGATGAAGCGCCGGTGGAACCGGAGGCGGAGATCATCGATCCCGAGACCGGGGAAGTCCTCCAGCGGGCCGAACCGGATATCAGCCACCAGCGCGCGGTCATCACGCTCGGCGGCCAATCCCCCGAGCCGGAAGATGAGGATGAGACCGATGCCATCAAGCCGCTGCCCGACCGGCTGATCAGCGAGCTGACCGCGCATCGCACGCTGGCGCTGCGCGATGCCGTGGCATCGAGCCCGCATGTCGCCATGACGGCGCTGTTGCACCGGCTGGTGACGGATTGCTTCCTGCCGCATTCCACCAAGGGCTGCCTGGAGGCGCAGGTCCGCGAGGTGCATTTCCCGGCCCAGGCCGAGGATCTGCGCGACAGCGTCTCGGCCAAGGCAATCCAGGACCGGCATGAACGCTGGGGCGATCATATCCCGGCCGATGATGCGGCGCTTTGGGATTGGCTGGTCGATCTGGACGACGGGTCCCGCATGGACCTGCTCGCTCATTGCGTGAGCTTCGGCGTCAATGCGCTCCATGAGAAGCCGAACCCCTATAGCGGCATGGGTGTCAGCCAACATGGGCTGGACATCCGCCTGTTGCAGGCCGACCGGCTCGCCCGTTCGACCGGTCTCGACATGGTTGCGGTGGGCTGGCAGCCGACGGTCGGCAATTACCTCGGTCGTGTGACCAAGCCGCGCATTCTGGAGGCCGTCCGCGAGGGTGCAGGAGACCGGGCCGCCGAACTGATCGGGCATCTGAAGAAGGGCGACATGGCGAAAGAAGCCGAGCGCCTGCTGGCCGATACCGGCTGGTTGCCCGAGCCGCTGCGCATGGTGGATGCGGATATCGAGGTGGACGTGGCGCAGACCCCCGACGCTGAAACCGACGATCTGCCCGATTTCCTCTCGGGTGACGGTGAGGACGATCCGACCGACGACGAGGAAGATCAGCACATGGTCGCCGCTGAATAACTCTCAAACGGGGTGGCTTCGGTCGCCCCGTCACCTCCGTTCCGTATCTGCAATCTGCCCGGTCCTTGCGACCGGGCTTTTTCATTTGGAGGCCCTCATGCCCGCCATGATCGACATCGATCAGATCTTCCGCGAGGATCACGAAAATCCCCCATCGGAGCGCACGCTACCCTGGGAAGAAACCCGCGACGGCATCGCTGTCGTCGTGGAGCCGAAACCCCATTGGGCCGAAGACATGCGGGTGTTCCGGCTCGATGCCCGCGAATATTGCCGCTACGCCGAATGGACCGCACATGGCGGCCGTGCCCGGTTCTACGGCCATATCGACACGTCAGGTGATGATCTGATGATGCAGGCGCGCGCGATGATCGCCCGCGAAATTGCCGATGGGCTTTGGAGCTGAAGACCCGATCGCAGGGGCCCTGGCCGTGAGGATGGGA
>CAYVQY010000022.1:0-2413 GCA_964452755.1 uncultured Prosthecobacter sp.
AGGCGGGCCGGACGGGGTTCGCGCGGCACTCCTCAGGGCTACTGATTCGTTCCAATCCACGCGCCCGCGAGGGGCGCGACTTGCGGACCGACTTCAACCAAGAACGGCAGATTGTGTTTCAATCCACGCGCCCGCGAGGGGCGCGACCTGTGGGCGGTTGCTCTGGTCATTGTATGGCTGAAGTTTCAATCCACGCGCCCGCGAGGGGCGCGACTCGCCGGCACGCAACGGTGCGCCGCTACGGCATTGACGTTTCAATCCACGCGCCCGCGAGGGGCGCGACCTTCAGCAACAGCCCACGCCTCTTCGCGAGTCATGTTTCAATCCACGCGCCCGCGAGGGGCGCGACCCGGTATCGCCACAAATCGCCGCGATTCGCGGTGCAGTTTCAATCCACGCGCCCGCGAGGGGCGCGACTAGAGGATGAGCGGGATCTTCGCCAGGTCTTCAGTTTCAATCCACGCGCCCGCGAGGGGCGCGACTCGATCGAAGGCGCTGAAGACAGTCCAGTGAAACTGTTTCAATCCACGCGCCCGCGAGGGGCGCGACGTGTTTGGGCCGAATGGCCGCAGGATGCATCTTTCCGTTTCAATCCACGCGCCCGAGAGGGGCGCGACTTCTTCGCCCTTCCATCTATTCGGATAAAGACAAGTTTCAATCCACGCGCCCGAGAGGGGCGCGACTCGCGCAGAATGCCAACGGCCTGCTTGCAGCGCAGTTTCAATCCACGCGCCCGAGAGGGGCGCGACCGGTTACCTCGGCTACACCACGTCGCGGATGTTCGAGTTTCAATCCACGCGCCCGAGAGGGGCGCGACCGGACCCGTTCGACGCGATGATCTCATGGTGCGAGTTTCAATCCACGCGCCCGTGAGGGGCGCGACGGCGCAGGGCGTGCCGATCGTGTGGCAGGTGGAGGCGTTTCAATCCACGCGCCCGAGAGGGGCGCGACCTTGATCCTTGATGTTGCCCGGGTTCACCCGCCCGGTTTCAATCCACGCGCCCGAGAGGGGCGCGACGTTTTGCGGGTTCATCGCAAGCAACGCGCAGCAGTTGTTTCAATCCACGCGCCCGAGAGGGGCGCGACGCGTCCGTGCCCACCACCAGCCGCGCGTAATAGAAGTTTCAATCCACGCGCCCGAGAGGGGCGCGACCGCATTGCCTTTGCCGTGGCCGGCGCGATGCAGAAGTTTCAATCCACGCGCCCGAGAGGGGCGCGACGAATCGATGGCCTTCACCCTATCCGTTGTATCTGGAGTTTCAATCCACGCGCCCGAGAGGGGCGCGACTTGCCCTCGCCGGTCAGGTCAGTGCCGCTGCGCTTGTTTCAATCCACGCGCCCGAGAGGGGCGCGACCAGCCGCGCATACGCGCTCTCCGGCTTGCGCTCCGGTTTCAATCCACGCGCCCGAGAGGGGCGCGACCATCGCCGCCACACAACGCCGGATCACCGCGCTTGGTTTCAATCCACGCGCCCGAGAGGGGCGCGACCAGCGGCTGGATGTGGCGAGCGGGCGCAGCGGCACGTTTCAATCCACGCGCCCGAGAGGGGCGCGACAGGCCATGCGCCAACTCGAGCATCTGCAGGGCCGCGTTTCAATCCACGCGCCCGAGAGGGGCGCGACGCGCATGGGGATCGGCAAGAGCACGCTGTTCAGGAGTTTCAATCCACGCGCCCGAGAGGGGCGCGACCCGCTCTGCCCGCCTGGATGCAGAAAACCCTTCTCGTTTCAATCCACGCGCCCGAGAGGGGCGCGACAAGACCTCGCCACCGGCCTGCGCACGCTTGCCAAGTTTCAATCCACGCGCCCGAGAGGGGCGCGACCAGCCGTCCCGCGGGCCGCTGTGGATGGTTTGGCAGTTTCAATCCACGCGCCCGAGAGGGGCGCGACAAGACCTCGCCACCGGCCTGCGCACGCTTGCCAAGTTTCAATCCACGCGCCCGAGAGGGGCGCGACGCGGGGACGGTCGTCTGGCTCGAAAATGACGAGTTGTTTCAATCCACGCGCCCGAGAGGGGCGCGACTGGAGGCGCTGGCGCGCTGGGTGCGGGTGGAGGCGTTTCAATCCACGCGCCCGAGAGGGGCGCGACTTGCGGTCCGGCCGGCAATGCAGCGTCTCGTCGCAGTTTCAATCCACGCGCCCGAGAGGGGCGCGACACGCAATCGTCTGCTGCCCCTGCGCACACAGCGCCTTGTTTCAATCCACGCGCCCGAGAGGGGCGCGACGTCGCAGAAATACTGAAGCGCGTCGTATCGCTCGCAGTTTCAATCCACGCGCCCGAGAGGGGCGCGACCCGTTGGCTGCTACGGGATCGCTCACGCCAAACCGTTTCAATCCACGCGCCCGAGAGGGGCGCGACAGCGGCTGGATGTGGCGAGCGGGCGCAGCGGCACGTTTCAATCCACGCGCCCGA
>CAYVQY010000023.1:0-2313 GCA_964452755.1 uncultured Prosthecobacter sp.
GTGTCGGATTGTTTTTGGCGCCGATTGTTGTTTTTGCTATCTCTACTATATTTGAACGTATTACACAAATATGGGGACGAAACTGGAAACTGGAAACTGGAAATTTTTTAGGTTCGGAGGCAATTTCTAATTTCAATTTTCTAGTTTCTCTTGTATTCATCCCGGCAGGAATATTGGCAGTATTTTTTGCCAAGTCTACAGGAGGATTGATTGGTATACTCGCTGGCATCGGTATCTTTCTCCTCTACCACAAAAAAACTCGTTGGCCTACTGTCGGCATGTGTGTCGTGGCACTCCTCGCGCTCGTTACATTGCCTGCACTCGCATCTATTCGGACAGAAGTCTTCCTCGGTGACAGATCAGGGCAGATACGCGTCGCCATATGGAAAGAAACAATCACATTTCTCAAAGACCGACCTCTCCTCGGCGCAGGTCTCTCGTCGTATGACGAACGTATTGCTCCCTACCACACGTTAGTAAACGGTGAGGGTATAGAAATTTTTCATCATCCACACAATATCTTTCTCACCATGTGGGTGAATCTAGGGCTTCTCGGTCTTATTGGGTTTGTCACTATTCTCGTGGGACTATATACAAAAGGACTCAGAGCAGCGCCGGCACTTGTCGCCGTGATTACAGTCATTCTTGTGACAGGGCTCGTCGATTCACCGTATATAAAAAATGATTTGGCAGTGTTGTTTTGGGTATTGCCGTTTCTTCTTCTGGCTGGACAAGAATCACTTTCCTAAGTACAATTCATGCCCTAGGAGAGGTGTCAGAGTGGTCGAATGTGCCGCTTTCGAAAAGCGGTGTTCGTGTCAAAACGAACCGGGAGTTCGAATCTCCCCCTCTCCGCCAAAATGAAAAACTTATTGCACTCCACCCCAAACCTCGGTACAATATGCGTGTAATTCTATTATTCATACACATATGAAGATCATCACCATCCTCGCCCGAATCGTATTTGGACTCATCCTCGTCATGCCAGTCGTCGGCGCACTGAATGTATTTCCAGCCCCTACAGCAGACCTCTACACAAACGAGCAGGCATACAACTTTATCATAGCCATGATGAACGTTGGATACATCACCGTTATCATGGGAGTCGTCTGTGCTAACGCAGTCGGACTCATCAACACAAATCGCATGGCACTCGCCTCACACCTTGTTCTGCCTATTACTGTGAACATCGTTGCCTTTCACGCAGTTATTGATGGTGGACTCTTTACCGCAGGCGCAGTCATGGGCAACGTACTACTCCTCCTCAACATCTTCTTTTTGTGGCAGAATCGCGCACGCTACACATCGCTCCTCGCAAAAAGTAACTAGCCTTCCTCCCAATACCGTCTATTCATCTGAATCTCAATATGGCAAAGGTGAGCATCTATCTGAATTTTAACGGCACCACTGAACAAGCATTTTTGTTTTACAAATCTGTGTTTGGTACTGAATTCCAAGGTGGTATCAGTCGCATGGGTGACGTTCCACCGTACGAAGGCGCACCTACACTCTCTGACGAAGAAAAGACACGTGTCATGCATGTCGCATTACCTATTCTTGATTCTTTTGTTCTCATGGGAACCGATATTCTGGAATCCATGGGAATGACACTGAACCAAGGGAACAACGTCTACATCAATCTCCAGCCTGACACACGCACAGAGACAGACAGGCTCTTTCATGCATTGTCTGAAGGGGGAACCACAGAGACAGAACCTCAGGAAATGTTTTGGGGTGACTACTATGGATCATGCACTGACAAATTTGGCGTGCAGTGGATGTTCAACTGTGACAGTAAGACATAATACTATGCAACATATTGTTCCACACCTATGGTTTGATACACAGGCAGTAGAGGCATCGCAGTTTTATACGCAGGTCTTTGGGGATTCGTCTCGTGTCATGCAGACATCAGTCATAAAAGATACACCGTCAGGTGATTGTGATGTCGTATCGTTCGAGCTCTGGGGATACGAGTTTCAGGCAATCAGTGCAGGTCCGCTGTTCCAAAAGAATCCGTCTATTTCCTTCATGGTAAACTTCGATCCTTCTCAAGACACAAGGGCTCGAGAACGAATCGACGAGATGTGGCAGGCACTCTCTGACGGAGGAACTATCCTCATGCCACTCCAGTCGTACCCATTTAGCGAGCAGTATGGATGGATACAGGACAAGTACGGTGTCTCCTGGCAACTCATTCTCACAAAACCAGAAGGTGAGGCACGTCCACGCATCATGCCGTCACTGTTGTTTGTAGGTGATGTGTGCGGAAAGGCAGAAGAAGCAACTGACTACTACATATCGATCTTTGGC
>CAYVQY010000024.1:0-1533 GCA_964452755.1 uncultured Prosthecobacter sp.
TTCAAGGCCGGCACGTCGCTGTCGAAAGCCTATCAGGTCATCCGCCGGTTTTCGGCGGGTGATCGAGGACGGGTTGCTCTTTGATGATGCCGAACCGTTCGAGGCCCTCATGGCGCAATGAGCAGATATAGCCGCGCGCGCGAACAGCCTTGCCAAATGAAAAATGTGCCCGATGACATATCGCAAGGTATCGAAACAATGATCCGGGGGACGGAATGGACCGGAAGGAAGAACAGCAGTTAGCGGCCACGCTCGCCAAGGCGATGGCGATGATCTGCATCCGCAACAGCGTGTTGGAGGAACTGCATGCTGGCCCGGTTCCGGTCACGAAGACCGGCGACTATTCCGATGTCTTCGTCATCGACGCCGACGGCAATCGCATCCCCTGGCTGACCGTGTCGCGGCTCGACGACGATGAGATGCGCGACCTCATGCGCCAGGTGGTCAATCGCCTCTACACCTTCCAGACCTGCTTCGCCGAGCCCCAGTTTCAGGCGGTGATCGACAAGTGGCTCAGTGTGGCGCGTAACTGGGACGAACCGGTCCTCGACGAGCGCCTTGCGGGGCGGTCTTCCCGACAATAGCCTTCCCCCTCAGCGAACGATTGCGAAGGCGATTCCAGCAGGCAGTCCAACGCGAGCCCATCGACCATGGCAGTCACATAACTGGGGTTGACCGCGATGGTCTTCACCATTGTTCATTTGGTTCATCCTGGTCAATCTGGCCGCATCTCCAGCCAGGCTTTCACTCACTGAGTGACGCCGCAATGTCGCCGATCGAACGCAGCAGAACCAAGGGATCATCCCTGGACGGCTCGAAGCCTCGCCGCCTCCAGAACTCGGCGGCCTCCCCGTCGACCGCGTTGACTAGCAAGGCTCGCCCGCCAATCAGCGAAGCGGCCTGAACGCAGCGCTGCAGGGCGTGCTTCACAAGACCGGTCCCGATGCCCAAGCCTGCCCATCCCGTATCGGTCGCAAGCTGGCCCAGCAGCATGCAGGGGACCGGGTTGGGAGGCTGGCCCGTCCGGATCGAGCGCGGCAGGACCGAAGGCACAACGGCGGTCGGCGCCAGGCCGTAGTAACCGACCACGCGACCGGCCTCATGGACGACGAGAACGGCCGTAAAGCCCTTCTGCTGATTGGAGAGGGCACGCGTCTTCAGCCAGTGGTCAAGCGTCGGCTTGCCGCAGGAAAACGCAGAAACATCGTGAGCGGTGGAAAGTGGCTCGGGTCCGGAAAGCAGCAAGGACTTACCGCTTCGCCACGTAGCCGGGCTCCCATGGTGCGGGACGCCTCAGCATTTCCACCATCTCCGGAACCGGAGCGGCAGGGCGCGCCAACACATCCATGAACTGGGCAAAACCTTCGGGGCTCATCCGGATCAGCCCCTGTTCCATGACAACCTCCTCCGCCGCACGCACAGCGGCATCGCGCACGAAATCAGTGCGCGAGCGACCGCGCAGGCTCGCGGCGCGATCAATCATTGCGACATCCGCCTCGGGCAGGCGCATCGAGATCGGATATTCCTTGCGTT
>CAYVQY010000025.1:0-1511 GCA_964452755.1 uncultured Prosthecobacter sp.
AAGAACACAAACCTTAGCCTCAAAACCGCCCTTGCGACGAATTTGTTCGGCGAGGTCATAGGCGCGTCCGACCTTTTGTCCCTCGGCGGCGACCAAAATACTCGATGATTTTCCGCGCGCGATACCGCGCTTTATTGATTGCAAGGCCTGATCAACGTTGGCCAAGGTCTCTGGAATAAAAACTTCCTCGGCACCGCCGGCCAACCCCACGTCGATCGCAATAAAGCCGGAATCGCGGCCCATAACTTCGACAATAAATAATCGATCATGCGAAGCGGCCGTGTCGCGGATACGATCAATGGCTTCAAGTGCTGTGTTTATAGCGGTGTCGAAGCCAATGGTTTCTTCGGTTCCAAAAATATCATTGTCGATGGTGCCGGGAACGCCGATCACTTGCAGGCCATGTTCGACGGACAAAAGATGCGCACCCTGAAAAGTACCGTCGCCACCAATGGCCACCAAGGCATCAACACCAGCTTGTTTCAGATTTTGAATGGCTACTGCCCGCGCGTCGGCCTTGTGAAATTCAGGACATCGACCAGATTTTAAAATCGTTCCGCCGCGCTGAATGGTGTTGGCGACCGAACTCATAGTGAGCGCAGAGAATTTCCCCTGCATCATTCCAGTATATCCTTGAACGATGCCCACGACTTCAAGGTCAGAGGTCAAAGCCGTCCGCACCACCGATCGAATAGCGGCATTCATCCCAGGGGCATCGCCCCCGCTGGTCATGACTGCGATTTTTTTTAGGCTCTCGGACATAGGAGAATATTATGAGGGTAACGGTGATTCTATAAGGGGGAAAACTATGCGTCATTTTTTGCTGAATTCCAAAGTGATCTCACCGGTCGGGAAGGTCAGCATTTCAATATCAACCGCGATCGGTACAACCGCATAGGAGTACTGACTGTATTCTCCAAGTCTGGCTTTAGCGTGCCGATTGTCGCCCTCAACTACCACATAGAATTCTTTGCTCTTTGATTTCGAAAGATCCATTTCTGTCTCGAGGTGACCCGTCCACTTATTGTGGCGAAGGTAAGGAACCTTATCGTCAATCAGATTCCAATTCAGATCAAAAACACTGACTTTGGGTACGATAAAAAAGGCTTTTCCATAACCACCACCAACGTGCTTTCCGGTGATTTTTAGCTTGGGATTGCGATTTTCAGGCTGCTTTAAGCAGGCGACTTTAAAGTAGCCCGTGTGCCCTTTGTCGTCTTGCTTTACGATGGGATCCTGATCGGTCAACTTCACAATCCACTGATCTTTTTCATTGGCCTTCACGCAACTTTTGACCGCTGATGGGCCCGCCTCTTTCGGTGAGGCCATGACCTTTTCTTCTTTCGACCGAGCATTAAGGCGCTCGACAGAGTGATCAAAGTCTTTCA
This sequence comes from uncultured Prosthecobacter sp., assembly GCA_964452755.1. Lineage (GTDB taxonomy): Bacteria > Verrucomicrobiota > Verrucomicrobiia > Verrucomicrobiales > Verrucomicrobiaceae > Prosthecobacter. The sequence goes on from CAYVQY010000025.1 coordinate 1,389, forward strand.
TCGTCACACAGCCGGACAGGATCAGCGCGAAGACGCAAAGTATGGGCTTCATAGAACCTCCTAAAAAAGCAAAAGCCAGAGTGTTAGCTCTGGCTTTTTACTTAATCTAGATCAAATTTCAAT